>MKVL01000001.1:0-160690 GCA_001899205.1 Mesorhizobium sp. 65-26
CGCAGGTCGGGATATAGACGCCAGCATTGGCAAGGGTCGGGGCGATGGCCGCGCCAAGCGCGATGGCCGTGACGATGATCTTCTTCATTGCTGTTCTCCACTTCCTATGATCCGAATTGCCGCATTGGCTGTGGGCTATCGGAGGTGATTGTAGCTGTTTAAAGATTTGTACTTTCTAGCCGCAGATGTACTGCTGAACATAAACCCAGGCGAAGCCATTCCAAACGAGGTTGGTGTAGTAACCGCAGGTCGGGATATAGACACCAGCATTGGCAAGGGTCGGGGCGATGGCCGCGCCAAGCGCGATGGCCGTGATGATGATCTTCTTCATTGCTGTTCTCCACTTTGTCTTTAATGGCGTTGGCGGCGCCTGGTTGCTTTCTCCTCTCACCGAGGATGGTTATAGTTTTAACCGGCGAATTTTCTTCCGGGAACGGCACTACAGCGGCAGATGTCGGTAATGGGGCGCCGGTAATTTTCCGCAACCGGCGCGGACGTTAACCATTTGGTATTTTCTGGAAAATCCGGAAAAGAAGTGGAATATTGGCAGCCGAGTTTTTCCGGTATGGGGGCGACCGTATGGACGGTTCTAACGCAGATGATCGCATTCGGCTCGGCCAGCGGATCGATTTGGCTCGCAAGGCGCAGGGTCTCTCCTATGTGATGCTCGCACAACGCACTGGATATGATGAACGCACAATCCGTAACGTCACCAAGGGACAGCCTACGAGAGTTTCAACCGTGTCGGAGATCTGTCAGGCGCTGAATATTTCACCGAATGGGCCGGTCGAGACGAATTCTGATATTTTGGTATCAGATGATGATCATGGAAGTTATTCATTCACGCAATGCGACGATTATATAGGATATTACTATGCTACAAGGAGGAGTTTTAGCATTAGAGGGAATTTGGTAAGGTCAATATACGAGCTGTTTTGGTCCAATAAAAGAAATTGCCTGTGCTTCAAGGAAATTCAAAAATTTACCTCAGAGAAATTCGGTAAAGTAATTGATTTTAGCCAATCGGGCGAGGTGTATATAAGTAAAAATACTGGTTTATTTCATTTTCAAACTGTATCTGATGGGGCGATACGGTTAATAACTCTTACTAGGTTGAGGATGGACGACAAAACTATGAATGGTATTGTTCTAACTCAGTCGCCTGAATCATTTTACTATAAGCCATCGATCTCTCCTATCTTCCTACAGAAGGCGGATGCCACATGTACGCTTGAAGAGCTTGCGGAAGGTGTTAGGTCGATGTCTCCCGACGAAACCGAGCACAAATATGCCAACGAATATCTCATGGAGATAGAGAGAAACATTGGCCTTTTCGCTACGGGCGATATGCCGTCCGACCGTAGAAGGTCGTAAGAGGCACATCTAGTTTAGCTAGCGGGATAGCCTAGCCGCGCCGGCGCAGGTCGGGATTGGCCTCGATCTCGCGCTGGAGCGAGACCGACGCGCTGACGTAGGGCTCCTGCCTGGCGACACTCCAGTATTTGAGCTCGTCAAGCGCGATGCTCTCGCCTGTAACGGCGCAACGCACGAACGATCCCGGACTGGTGACCTGGAAATCGCCATCGAGATAGCGGATACGGGCTTCTTTGCCGCCAGGGCCTTCGAAACGGTTCATCATGCAGCGGCGCCGAGGTTCATGGTGATCTCAACGCCACAAATCGCGCGGGAGGTCAAGCTTGCCAGCGCACACAGTTCGCGCCGATCTGGTCGGTTTCGTGGCGTGGTGCGGCGCGTAAGCCGGCGAAACAGCATGTTGCGGTCCTATTGTTCCGCCTCCAGGAATGCCTCGACGGCTTCCGGCGCCAGGCCGGCCTGGGCGGCGATGCGTCGCGCAAGGTCGGCCGCCGCCGCGCGCGGTCGCCCGGTCGGACGGTCGAGCCAGTAGGAAACCGGATTGAGAACGACGCGGTTGTCGACGGCGACGACGCGGCCGGCGTCCAGCTGGTCCTGCGTCAGCGGTGGCCGTGCCAAGGCGATGCCCAACCCGTGCGCCGCCGCGTCGAGCACCAGATTGTAGTCCTCGAAACGGCGGTCGTGCGGGCGAGGGCGGTAGTCCATGTCGCGCGCGGCGAACCATGCCCGCCAGCCAGACGCGTCGGAATCGTTGATCAGCGGATACTTCAGCAGCCGCGCCGGATCGCCCTTGCCGATTTCCGTCGCAAGGCCGGGTGAGGCGATGGGAAAGATGTGTTCCTCGAACAGGCGAACCGAAACCCGCCCCGGAATGCGGCCGCGTCCGCAGCGCACCGAAAGGTCGATGCCCTCGTCGGCGAGGTCCGCCTGGCGGTTGTCGACGTCGAGCACGATGCGCAGGCGGGTGGGGTTGTTCTCGAGCGCCGCCATGCGCGGCATCAGCCACAGGCCGCTCACCGAGGGGATGGAGGCGAGCCGCACCACGGCGGTGCCGCGTGGCTCCACCCAACGATCCGAATTGACGGAGATGAGCGCGAATGCCTCGGTGGTGCGCAGATGCAGGCGGTTGCCCTCGATGGTCAGCGAGACACCGCGTGCGTTGCGCTCGAACACCTTCAACCCCAGCCAGCTTTCCAGCTTGGCGATCTGCCGGCTGATGGCGCCGTGGGTCAGGTTGAGCTTCTCGGCCGCGGCGGAGAAACTTCCCGTACGCGCGGCGGCGTCGAAGGCGCGCAATGTCTCCAGCGGCAGCATCTGGTCCGAGCTGTGATCCATGCTCACAGGTGAGCCTCGATTTGGTCGTTTGTCAATCGGCCGGCAATGGCGTTTTGTCCTGCCATGGCACTGAAGGACGAGGACACGGCTATGAGCGCTTACACCGGCACGATGACCCAGCCGCAAAGGATGGACACGACGGCGGCGATCGCCGTGGCGCTCACGGTGATCGGCTGGGCCTCCGCCTTCCCGGCGATCCGCGCGGGCCTCGCCGCCTTCCAGCCATTGGAACTCGGGGCGCTGCGCTTCGCCATAGCCGCTGTGCCGGGAGCGATCTATCTGGCCGTCAAGCGCCCGGCAATGCCGAGGCTCGGCGAGGCCTGGCGGTTCGCCTTCGGCGGCGCCATCTTCGTCGCGCTCTACACGGCCATGCTCAATTTCGGCGAGTTGACCGTCTCGGCCGGCGCGGCCGGCTTCATCATCAACGTCAGCCCGATCTTCACCGCCATCATGGCGATGGCGCTGCTCGGCGAGCGCTTTTCGGGCATGGCCTGGGTGGGCACCGCCATCTCCTTCGCGGGTATCGGCATCATCGCCACTGCCGATGGGCATGGCCTTCATTTCAACGCCGGCGCGCTGCTGGTGCTGGGCTCCGCCCTGTGTTCTGCCGTCAACACCATTGTCCAGAAGCCGCTTTTCGCCCGCCACCATCCGCTGACCATCGCTGCCTCCAACATGGTGCTGGGCGCGCTGTGCCTGTCGCCTTTCCTGCCGGAAGCCCTCTCGCAGGCCGCCGTCGCCGATACCGCCGGCCTTGGCGCCGTCATCTATCTCGGCATCGTGCCTTCGATGATCGCCTACGCCGCCTGGGCGACGGCGCTGTCGCGGCTGCCCGCCGCGCGTGCCTCGAACTTCCTCTACCTGGTTTCGCCGATGTCGGCCCTGATCGGCTTCTTCTGGCTGGGCGAGGTGCCGTCGCTGCTCGGCATCCTCGGCGGCGTGCTGGCGCTGGGTGGCGTCATCGTGGTGAACTTGAAGCGCTGAAACAAAAGCTTGGAGCAGTTTCCGGACTCAGTACGGGAACTGCGAAGCCCTATGCAGACACCCGCCCGGATGATGGCTATGCTGCCCACCTTGGCGGGTGGGGCATTGAATGGGAAGACGGTTCATCCTGGCGATTGCCTGCGTTCTTTCGCTGGCTGGAAAAGCCGCAGCCGGCTGGTATCGGGTCGAAAACTACGAGGGTTCCATCGGCTCCGCCTCGGTCCATCTGTCCCTGCAGAGATATGACGGCTTTGGCAGCGGTATTACGGTCGAAGGAAGTTATTTTTACGACGCGAAACAGAGGCCGATTGCCTTGTACGGCAAGATCGACGGCAGCAGTCTTTCTCTTTGCGAGATCACGGACGACAAGGAGTTCGACCGGGTGCTGGTCGTCGGGTCAAAGACGCATGTCGACACCAAAGGCTGCCCGTTTTCACTTGAGGTCGGTGAAGACGGCGCGACCGGAAGCTGGAACAAAGGCGCGGACAAACACCCCGTCACCTTGAAGAAGGTCGCAAGCCTCGACGACACCGGCGATCTGAAGCTCGATGGAGTGGTCCAAATCCCGTTTTGGGCGGAGACGGCAACAGAGCGGTTTGCCGGCATCTACACGAAATCCGACGCCGGCATCTGCATGACGAAGCTGCAGGTCATCAACAAGAAGAAAAGCAAGGTCGTTCAGGAAATCGGCTTCGATGACCCGGACTGCAACGCCGGCATGCTGATGACCCCCATCTACATGAACGTCCAGAAATGGGTGGAAGGCGGCAAGGACGTCATTTCGGTCAATTTTCGCGGCGGCGGCGCCGGCTCCATGGAGGACTATGGTCTTTCGCCCAAAACCGGGAAGTACCACAAACTGGAGAATTGAGCGCGTTGGCCAATTCCCTGGGGAGCGCTCACCGCCGCCCGAACAGGCGCTCGATGTCGGCGAGCTTGAGTTCGATATAGGTCGGCCGGCCATGATTGCAGGTGCCGGAACCGGGCGTCGCTTCCATCTGGCGCAGCAGCGCGTTCATCTCTTCCGCCCTGAGCAGGCGACCCGAGCGCACCGAGCCGTGGCAGGCCATGGTCGCGGCGATCTTGTCGAGTTTTTCCTTCAGCGTCTCGACCGTGTCGTTGTCGGCGATCTCATCGGCGAGGTCGCGCACGAGCTGCTGGACGTTGGTCTCGCCCAGCATCGACGGTGTCTCGCGCACCGCGACCGCGCCGGGGCCGAAACGTTCCAGGCCAAGGCCGAATTTGGCGAGGGTTTCGGCGTTCAGGGCGAGCCGCTCGGCATCTTCCTCCGGCAGGTCGACGATTTCGGGCAGCAGCAGCATCTGCGAGGGCACCGCGCGCGAGTGCAGCGCGTTCTTGAGGGCCTCATAGACGAGCCGTTCATGGGCGGCATGCTGGTCGACGATGACAAGGGAATCCCTGGTCTGCGCGACGATATAGTTCTCGTGCACCTGCGCGCGCGCGGCGCCCAGCGTCAGCCCGAGCAGCGCTTCCGCCGGCGCGCTTTCGCCGGCCCGCGCATCGGCACTGGCGAGCGGGCCGGTGTCGAGCGCGGCCTGATCGTTCTCCCCGAAGCCGCCGAACCCCGGCGCCCTCGGTTCGAAATCCATATCCAGCGGACGCTGGGGCGAACGTGCCGGGTCGAAGCCGGCAAAGGCCGAAGGGCGATAGGCCGCTTCGTAGCTTCGGTGGTCGCCGGTCGGGCCGGGATGCCCATAGGAGGCGCCGCCGGGACGGAACGCCGCCATCATGCCCGCAGCCCCGGTTGTCGCCGCCCGGATGCCGGCGCCGGCCAGCGCCTGGCGGATGGCGCCGACGATCAGGCCGCGAACCAGCCCCGGATCGCGGAAGCGGACGTCGGCCTTGGCCGGGTGGACGTTGACGTCGACGGTGGCCGGGTCGAGCGTCAGGAACAGCACCGTGACGGCATGCCTGTCGCGCGGCAGCACGTCGGCGAAGGCGCCGCGGATGGCGCTGGCGATCAGCTTGTCGCGCACCGGCCTTCCGTTGACATAGGCGTATTGCTGCAGCGCGTTGGCTCGGGTGAAGGACGGGATCGAGACGTGTCCGGCCAGGTGCACGCCGTCGCGCGTCGCGTCGATGGCGATGGAATTGGCGGGAAAGTCGGTGCCCATGACCTGTGCCACGCGCGACAGCCGCCCGTCGGGACTGTCCTCGGTCGCCGGCAACTCCAGCGTCGATCGGTCGGGACCGGCCAGCGTGAAGCGCACGGCCGGAAAGGCGATGGCGATACGTTTGACCACGTCGCTGGTGGCCGCGCTTTCGGCGCGCTCGCCCTTCATGAATTTGAGTCGGGCAGGGGTGGCGAAGAACAGGTCGCGCACCTCGACGGTGGTTCCGCGATTGGCGGCCGCCGGCTTGACGGCCGAGACGCGGCCGCCCTCGATGCCGATCTCCGCCGCGCTGTCGCCGCTTGCCGTGCGCGAGCGGATCGACAGGCGTGACACCGAGCCGATGGACGGCAGCGCCTCGCCCCGGAAGCCCAGCGAACGGATGTCGTGTATGTCCTCGGCGAGCTTTGAGGTGCAGTGGCGCGCGATGGCCAGCGCCAATTCCTGTTCTGGAATGCCCGAGCCGTCATCCGTGACGCGGATCAGATTGAGCCCGCCGCCGGCGGTGACGACCTCGACACGCGAGGCGCCCGCGTCGAGCGCGTTCTCGACCAGTTCCTTGACCACGCTCGCCGGACGCTCGATGACCTCGCCCGCGGCGATCTGGTTGATCATCGTTTCGGAAAGCTGGCGAATGGGCATCCGACGATTATAGGCGGATTCGAACGGTCAGGGGGAGAGGTCAACGACGTTGGCAACAGCGAAAGCGGTCATCGAGGATTGCGAGTCCTGCGGGCCGGATGATGTTTCGAAAACAAAGCCTTACAGCGACGTTGCGATTCTGTTGTCGAGGAGTGCTTCCTTCGGCCACACGCGTGGTTGAGTTTACGCCTGCGCCACGAGCCAATCCCTCACTTTGCGCGCATTGTCGCTGAGTTCCCGGTTCTTCGGCCAGACCACGTAGAACGCCTTGCCGGTCCTGAGCACGTGATCCGTCACCGGCACGAGCAGCCCCGACGCCAGCAGCCGCTCGGCAAGGTGGCGCCAGCCCAGCGCGATGCCCTGGCCCTCCATGACGCCCTGGATGACCAGCCCGTAGTCGTTGATGCGCAGGCCGCGCTCGGCATTGCTGAGGCTGGCGCCGGCGGATCTGAACCATTCGTCCCAGCTTGCGGCCTCCCGATAAGGCTCCTCGAGATGGATCAGCCGGTGCGCTGCGAGTTCCCGCACGGTGCCTGGCATGCCGAATTTCGCCAGATAGCTCGGGCCGGCGACGGGGAAGATTTCCTCATCGGCGAGCGGCAGCGAATGATAGTCCGGCCAGTCCCTGGGCTCGCCGCCACGCACGGCGAGCGGGATGCCCTCGGCGATGATGTCGAGGTCGCGGTCGGCGGTCTGGATCCGCAGGTCGATGCCGGGCAGTTCGTCGCGGAACTGCTGCAGGCGCGGCATCATCCAGAATGAGCCGAAGGCAGTCGAGGCGGCGACCGTCACATGCCCGCCCGTGGCCTGCAGGCGCAGGTCCTCGGCCGACTTGCGGATATGGGACAGGCCAAGCGAGACATCGGCGTGAAAGCGCTCGCCGGCCTCCGTCAGCAACACCTGGCGGTGCCGGCGCTGGAACAGCGTGGCGCCAAGCTGTTCCTCGAGCCCCCGGATTGCATAGGAGACCGCCGCCTGGGTCATGCCGAGCTCGCGTCCGGCCGCCGTGAAGCTCGACAGCCGGCCGGCCGCCTCGAAGACGATCAGGCTGCCGGCGGAAGGCAGGAGGTGGCGCAGGCTTCGCATAAATGCAGCTTATACAAAAGATCAGGATTTTCCAGCGTCACAGCCATATGCCGCCTCGCTAGTTTGACACTGACAAGAGGATTGAATTGCCATGAATGCACCGGCCGCCGAAGTGACCGAACAGACCCATCGCCGCAGCGGCGGCCGCCTCGGGCGCAAGGCCCTCAGGGGCGCTCCTATCGCGTCGTTCCCGACGCTGGTGCGCAAGATTCCGGTCTATCAGATGGTTCCCGACGAAGCGGTGGAACTCATCCATCAGGAATCGCTCGCCATCCTCGAGGAGGTCGGCTGCGAGTTCCGCGACGACGAGGCGATCGACATCTGGAAGGCGGCGGGGGCCGACGTCAGGGAAACACGTGTCCGCATCGACCGCGCGCTGCTTATGGAACTGGTATCGAAGGTCCCGCCGGAATTCACGCTCAATGCGCGCAACCCGCAACGCTCTGTCCGCGTCGGCGGCGACAACTCGATCTTCGTGCCGATGTACGGCGCGCCTTACGTGCGCGATCTCGACAATGTGAGGCGGTACGGCACGCTCGCCGACCTCAACAATTTCCACAAGCTGGCCTACATGTCGCCAGCGCTGCATTCGTCGAGCTCGATCGTCTGCGAGCCGATGGAGATTGCGGTGCCGAAGCGCCACCTGCACATCATCCATTCGGCGCTCAAATATTCCGACAAGCCGTTCATGGGCATCGTCACCTCCAGGGAGCGCGCGGAAGACACGATGGCGATGGCGGGCGTCGTCTTCGGCGAGGAATTCGTTCGTGACAATCCGGTGCTGGTGTCGGTGACCAACTGCAACTCGCCGCTGGTCTGGGATGCCACCATGCTGGACGCGATGAAGGTCTACGCGCGCAACAACCAGCCGCTGATCCTGGCGCCCTTCGCCCTTTGCGGCGCTTCTACCGCCGCTTCAGCCGTCGGCGCCGTGGCGCAGGTCAACGCCGAGGCGCTCGCCGGCGTCGCGTTCACGCAACTGCTGCGTCCCGGCTCGCCGCAGCTCTACGGCCAGTTCATGGTGACGGTCGACATGAAGACCGGTGCGCCCATGGGCGGCACGCCGGAAGCAGCCCAGATGATGTACCTGATGGGCGCCCTGGCGCGGAAATACAGGCTGCCGTGGCGCACATCGGGCTTCCATGTCGGCTCGAAGCTGAACGACGCCCAGTCCGGCTACGAGGCAAACATGCTCATGCATGCCGCGATCCTGTCCGGCGCCAACTATATCTGGCACTCGGCAGGATGGCTGGAGGCGGGCCTCACTTGCGGCTACTCCAAGTTCGCAACCGACTGCGAGCAGCTTGTCGGCTGGTATAAATATGCCGGCGGTCTTCCCTTCGATGACTTCAAGGACGCCATGGCGGCGATCCGCGAAGTCGGTCCGCAAGGCCATTTCCTCGGCACCCAGCACACGCTCGAGCATTTCGAGCGCGCCTTCTTCATGCCCAGCATCATGGACTTCAACTCGTTCGAGCAGTGGAGCGCCGAGGGGGCAAAGGACCATGATACGCGCGGCATCGAGAAGGCTCGCAACATGCTGGCCGACTATGAGGAGCCGAAGCTCGACGAGGGCATTGCGGAAGGTCTCAGGGATTTGATCGCGCGGCGAGAGGAGAAGCTGCCCGACAGCGTTAGTTGAAGATAGGGCGAAGACCCGCCGAGCTAAAAAGGGAGGAAGGAAGATGCTTTTCAGAAGCAATGGTGATCGTGTTCCCGCCGCCATCGAGGAGATGGCGCGAGAGGCGCGCGCGGGCCGCATGGACCGGCGCGAGTTCCTGGCGCTGGCGAGTGCCCTCGGCGCATCTACGGCGTTTGCATATGGCATGATCGGCCTCGCGGCGCCGCAGCGAGCCGTGGCCGACGAGCCGAAGAAAGGCGGTACGCTGCACGTCTCGATGTCGGTGAAGGCGCAGAAGGACCCGCGCACCTACGACTGGGTGGAGCTTGCAAACATCTCGCGCAGCTGGCTCGAGCCGTTGGTTCGCTATACCCGCGAATTCACTTTCGAGCCGGTCCTGCTTGAGGGCTGGGAAGTCAACGACGACGCGACCGAATACACGCTGCATGTGCGCAAGGGCATCACCTGGAACAATGGCGATGCGTTCAACGCCGATGACGTGGTCCACAATGTCGCGCGCTGGTGCGAGAAGAACGTGGCGGGCAACTCCATGGCCGCGCGTGTCGGCGCGCTGATCGACGCCAAGACCGGCAAGGCAAGGGACGGCGCCATCACCAAGGTCGACGACAACACGGTCAAGCTGAAGCTGTCCGAACCCGACATCTCGCTGATCCCGAACTTCACCGACTATCCGGCTCTCGTCGTGCATCGCAATTTCGACGCCGACGGCGCCGATCCGATCAAGAAGCCGATCGGCACGGGACCGTTCGAGCTGGTCTCCTACGCGGTTGGCCAGAAGGCTGTGGTCAAGCGCCGCGAGAATGGCAAGTGGTGGGGTGGCGAGGCGCCGCTCGACAGCATTGAGTTCATCGACTACGGCACCGACTTCAATGCCTCGGTCAATGCCTTCGATTCCGGCGAGATCGATCTCAATTTCGAAACCCCCGCCGACTTCATCGACATCCTGGACAAGATGGGCCTGGTGAAGTCCGAAGTCGCCACCGCGACGACGCTGGTCGCGCGCACCAACATCACGCACAAGCCCTATGACGACCAGCGCGTGCGCAATGCGCTGCAAATGGCCGTCGACAACAATGTGGTGCTGGAACTCGGCTACAACGGCCGTGGCACGGTCGGCGAGAACCATCACGTCAGCCCGATCCATCCCGAATATTACCCGCTGCCGAAGAAGACGCGGGACGCGGCCGGCGCCAAGAAGCTGATGGCCGATGCCGGTCAGGCCGATTTCGAGCACGAGCTGATCACCATCGAGGACGACTGGCAGAAGAACACCGGCGACGCCATCGCCGGCCAGTTGCGCGATGCGGGCATCAAGGTGAAGCGGACCGTGTTGCCCGGCTCGACTTTCTGGAACGACTGGACGAAGTATCCCTATTCCATGACCATCTGGTACATGCGCCCGCTCGGCGTCCAGGTGCTGGCGTTGGGCTACCGGACCGGCGAGGCCTGGAATGAATCGGCTTATTCGAACCCGGAGTTCGACGCCAAACTCAAGCAGGCGCTGTCGCTGATCGATGTCGCCAAGCGCAAGGAAGTGATGAAGGACGTCGAGCAGATCCTGCAGGACTCGGGCGTCATCATCCAGCCGTTCTGGCAGAAGCTCTACAGCCACATGAACAAGAAGGTGAGGAACTACGGCGTGCACCAGACCTTCGAGATGGATCTGCAGAACGTCTGGCTGGATGCCTGAGGCGGGACGCTCCGGGACTTCATGAGCCGCAAAAAAGCCGATATGCAAGATGCGTGGTACTGATCTTGCCGCTTTGCCTCAGAACCCCGGAGTGACCTGGATGAGATCGATAGTGCTGGCTGTTGCCTTCTCGACTGCCTTGCCCGCGGCCGCGCTCGCGGGCCCGGCTTCCGACGCGGTGAAATTCTTCTACGTGCCGGAGGTCAAGTTCGAGGCCGACGCGCAGTATCGTGATCGCTTCACCGAGCCGGTGACCAAATTGTTCGATCTCAACGATCAGGCGACGAAGAAGAACCCGGATCAGGTCGCCTGCATCGACTTCGATCCGGGCCTGGATGCCCAGGATTTCGATCAGAAGACCGTGTCGAAGACGTTGAAACTCGCCGAGAAGGTCGACGGTGACAGCGCCGATGTGACGGCAACCTTCAGCCTGTTTCCCGAGGAGGATGGCGGCGGGCAACGTGAGATGCACTGGGCATTGAAGAAGGTGGATGGCAAATGGAAGGTCGCCGACATCACCTCGAAGACCAGCGACTGGACACTCAGCCAGCTCGAATGCATGCCGGGCCAGGATTCGGAGTGAGCCATGGCGCGTCGCCGTCTGTGGCTGTCGGCGTCGGTCTGCCTCCTCGCAGCGGTATTCAGCGGCGGCGCCACGGCGCAGGGTTTGTTCGGAACGCCGCCGCCGAATGCGCCTTCCGCCGGTTCCGGCGACGCGCCTGCTCAGGACGCTTCGCCGGCAAGTCCGCAAACCCCGCCGGCGCAGGAGAATGCTCCCGCCGAAGGCGCTCCGGCGGCATCCGTTCTGCCCGGTTCGCCGACGGCCGTGGTCAAGCCGTTCTATGAGCATCTCGGCCTGGAGATCGATCCGGCGGAGCGCGGGAATTTCGTCGATCCGGCCAAGACCGTGCTCGACAAGAGCGACGCGCTGCGAAAGTCGGGGCAGGGGGAATGCCTCGACCCCAACATGGCTCTCGACAATGCCGACTACGACAAGGCGGAGATCGACAAGAGCCTGAAGACGATCGAGGCGATCCGGGGCGACGAGGCCAAGGTGGTCGTGGCCTTCGTTGTTGCCGGAAATCCGCATCGCCTCGAATGGAAGCTGAAGAAAGTCGGCGGCGCGTGGAAGATATCGGACCTGCTGTCAGTGACCGGCGAATGGGCGCTCAGCCAGTACCAGTGCGAATGAGTGGCCGATGAGTTCGCCATGCGGTGATCGCCGATGAGACTTCGTATTTTCGTCGGGGCGGTGTTGGTTGGACTGTGCATGGTCGGCGGCATCGGCCTATGGAGTGTCGGCTCGATGCTGATCGCCCGCGAGCCTCGCCACGCTTTGACAGCGCCGGTCGACCTGCCTGTCGAACGTGTCGCACTCGATCAGGTTGATGCGCCAGAACTCGTCGGCTGGGTGGCTGACCGCAAGGGCAGTTGCGGCGCGATCGTTCTGCTTCATGGGCGCGGCGCCAACCGAATGGCCATGTTGCAAAGGGCAAAGGTGCTGTTCGATGCCGGCTATTCCGTCATCCTGTTCGATCTCTCGGGGCATGGCGAGAGTGGCGGCGCCATTCAAGGGTTCGGCTATACCGAAGGTCGAGATGCCGCTCGTATCCTCGCTTATGCAAGGCAGCATTTCCCCGGCCAGAAGGTCGGCGCCCTGGGCTCGTCGCTGGGCGCTGCATCACTTGTGTTCGCTGCGCCGGGCGCGCTGGCCGATGCCTATGTGCTGGAGCAATTGTACGCGACCTTGCGGGAGACAACGGCCTGGCGCATGCCTTTCCGGTTTCTGCGCGGCTTACAGGCGGATGTCCTTCTTGCGCAGCTTCAACTGCGTCTCGGCTTCGGTGCCGACGATGTCAGGCCGGTGGATCGCATCGGCAAGATCGGCAAGCCACTGATCCTGCTGGCGGGCAGTGCCGATCCCTTCATCGATCGCGATCAGGTCGTGGCGCTGCAAACCGCGGCCGCCGGGTCACCGTTGGCATGGTTCGAAGGAGCGGGTCATGTTGACCTGCTGCGCTATGATCGGCTCCGCTATCGTGACGTGGTTCTGCCGTTCCTCTCAACGAACCTCTGCCAGACCGGGGTGGGCGACCATGTTTGACAGGCGCGCGGTTATCTCAGCCACGCCCGCGATAGGGCGCGACGCCGGTGTCGGGCAACCACGCGTCCTTCGGCGGCGCGCCGGTCTGCCAGAACACGTCGATTGGGATGCCGCCGCGCGGGAACCAGTAGCCGCCTATGCGCAGCCAGAGCGGCCTGGTGGCCGCCACGACACGCCGGCCGATCATGACGGTGCATTCCTCATGGAAGGCGCCATGGTTGCGGAACGAGGTCATGAACAGCTTGAGCGATTTGGACTCCACCAGGAGCTGGTCGGGCGCGTAGTCGATGACGATGTGGGCAAAGTCCGGCTGGCCGGTTACCGGGCACAGCGAGGTGAATTCCGGGCAGGTGAAGCGTACGATTGCGGGCGGCCCGTCGCCGCGCTGGAACGGCACGGTTTCCAGGACCGCCTGTTCGGGGCTCTGTGGCGTCTCGACGTGCTTGCCGAGTTGGGTGAGGTTCTTGGCGTCGGTCATGGGCGGCTCCTCGCTGTCGCTCCTGATCGGGCGGCGACAGACAAAATCGAATTGCGGCGGGCCATCGGGCGCGCGGCGCGCTCATTAGCATAATTTGAAACGGCAGGAAGAAGATGACCAGCAACGACCCGCTTCTCCAACCCTACCAGCTCAAGCACCTGACGCTGAAGAACCGGGTGATGTCGACCAGTCATGAGCCGGCCTATTCGGAAGACGGCATGCCGAAGGAGCGCTACCGGCTCTACCACGCCGAGAAGGCCAGGGGTGGCATGGCGCTGACCATGACGGCGGGCTCGGCGATCGTCTCGCGCGACAGCCCGGCCGCTTTCGGCAATCTCCATGTCTATGACGACCGCATCGTGCCATGGCTGGCCGAGCTTGCCGACGCCTGCCACGAACATGATTGCAAGGTGATGATCCAGATCACCCATCTCGGCCGCCGCACCGGCTGGAACAAGGCCGACTGGCTGCCCGTGCTTTCGCCGTCGCCGGTGCGCGAGCCGGCGCACCGGGCCTTCCCGAAGACCATCGAGGACTGGGACATCGAGCGCACCGTCGCCGACTATGCATCCGCTGCCCAGCGCTGTCAGGCGGCCGGTCTCGACGGCATCGAGTTCGAATCCTACGGCCATCTGATGGACGGCTTCTGGTCGCCATTGACCAACCATCGTGACGACGACTACGGCGGCTCGCTCGACAACCGCCTGCGCTTCACCGACATGGTGCTGGATGCTGTGCGCAAGGCCGTCGGCGAGACGTTCGTCGTCGGCATCCGCATGGTCGCCGACGAGGATATCGACAAGGGTATCAGCAAGGAGGAGGGCATCGAGATCGCCCGGCGCCTTGCCAATTCCGGCAAGGTCGACTTCCTCAACATCATCCGCGGCACGATCGAAACCGACGCCTCGCTGACCAAGGTCATTCCCGTGACAGGAATGCGTTCCTCGCCGCATCTCGACTTCGCCGGCGAGGTAAGGGCGGCCACCAAATTCCCGACCTTCCACGCCGCGCGCATTTCCGACGTCGCAACCGCGCGCCACGCCATCGCCACCGGCAAGCTCGATATGGTCGGCATGACGCGCGCCCATATCGCCGACCCGCATATCATCAGGAAGGTGATGGAAGGCCGCGAACACGAGATCAGGCCCTGCGTCGGGGCCACCTATTGCCTCGACCGCATCTACGAAGGCGGCGAGGCTCTATGCATCCACAATGCGGCGACCGGGCGTGAATCCGAGATTCCGCATATCATCGCCAAAAGCGAGGGGCCGAAAAGACGCGTCGTCGTCGTGGGCGCCGGGGCAGGCGGGCTCGAGGCGGCGCGCGTCGCGGCCGAGCGCGGCCACCAGGTGACGATACTGGAAGCCTCCAGCCAGGCCGGCGGGCAGGTGCGGCTGGCGACGCAAAACCCGCGCCGCAAGGAATTGATCGGCATCGTCGACTGGCGGTTGGCCGAGCTCGATCGCCTGGGCGTCGAAATCCGCTACGACACCTGGGCCGAGAAGGACGACGTGCTGGCGCTGTCGCCGGATGTGGTGATCGTCGCCACCGGTGGCCTGCCGCAGAACCCGCCGCTGGTGGCCGGCGATAATCTCGTCACCTCGAGCTGGGACATCATGGCGGGCAGCGTCAAGCCGTCCGACAACGTGCTTCTCTACGACGACAATGGCGGTCATCAGGGCATGGGCGCGGCCGAGCTCATCGCCAATAGCGGCTCCAGACTGGAACTGGTTTCGCCCGAGCGCTTCTTCGCACCGGAGATGGGCGGGATGAACCACGTCCCTTATGTCAGGGCCTTCCACGAAAAGGGCGTCACGGTCACCATCAATACGCGGCTGCGTTCGGTGCGACGTGACGGCAACCAGCTCGTCGCCGAACTGGCGTCGGATTTCGCCGATGGGTGGCGGAGCGAGCGGCGGGTCGACCAGGTGGTGGTGGAGCACGGCACCGCCCCGCTCGACGATCTCTATCTGTCGCTGAAGCCTCTCTCGAAGAACGGCGGCGCGGTCGATTACGAGAGGCTGGTGCGTGGCGGCGAGATCTTCCCGTCACGCAATCCGGAAGGCGGTTTCGTGCTGTTCCGGATCGGCGATGCGGTCGCCTCGCGCAACATCCACGCCGCCATCTATGACGGGATCAGGTTCGGTATCAGGATCTGATGCGCGCAACCACCTCCGCGAGGAGAGCCATCTGCCGCTTCGGTGGTTGCGCGCCGCGCACGCCGGCTTTCCGGTCACGCGGGTAAAGGGAGCGGGAAGGGGCTTGGCCTTCCCGCCAAGCTTTCAGAACATTCTGGCGGTCGCCATGCAGAGTACCGTCAGCACCAGCAGGAAGGCCGCCACGCGCTCACCCTTGGACATTACGGCGCGCAGCGTCCTTTCAGTGACCTCGTCGGCTCCGGCGAGTTGACGGGTGGCCGGGCGCACGACGGCGCCGAGGACGCCTGCCGCCGCGACGGCTGCGAGAATGCCGAGCGCCAGCGTCATTTCCATCGAGCCGAAATAGGCGCCGTGGAAGAAATACCAGAGCAGCGCGCCGGTCAGGAACACCATGACGGAGGCACCGAGCTGCGGCCGGATGAAGCGTTCCGCCTTGATCTCGGGATCGCGCGCCAGCGTGACCGTGGTGCCTGCCCAGAAGACCCCGGCCATCACGTGCAGGCCGATAATGACGATGTAGACATATTGCATGATCGCGTTCCTCTCGATCGCCTGCCGCCCGATTGTCCGGTCTCGAATGGCCGGACTATTCATCTGTATGAAAGTTAGATATCTAATTGTTAGATGTCAATTATTTGGCGGAGCTGATATTTTCGTCGTGGTTCGGCTGAGCGTCGGGGACGCCCTGGATTGCTCCAGCGCTGGAGGCGTCGTTTCAGACCGACCGGAATAAGACCCTGAATCAAAGGGATAGAGCCGGATGTCGTCCAAAACCGCTTCACACGTTTCGGCATCATGCTCTAGTGTCCGGCCATGACCCCGTTTGATCGCCCGCCCGTCGGCATGAACCTCGCGCGCACTGCGAAGGCGGTGACGCAGGCCTTTGACGCCGCGATGGTCGAGGCTGGCGGAACGCTGCCGGTCTGGGTGACCTTGCTCTCGGTCAAGTCAAGGGAACTCGCCAACCAGCGCGAGCTCGCAGGCATGATCGGCATCCAGGGCGCGACGCTGACGCACCATCTCAACGCGATGGAAACGCAGGGTCTGCTGACGCGTCGCCGCGATCCCGATAATCGCAGGGTCCATCAGGTGGTGCTGACCGAGGCGGGCGAAGCGATGTTCGAGAAACTGCGCCTCGCGGCTGTCGCTTTCGACAAGCGCCTGCGGGCTGGGCTCGACGAGGCGAGGCTGGCGGAATTCGCAGAGGTGCTGGCCGGGCTGCGCGCGAATGTCGAGGGCTGACCGGCCTCAGCCGTCGTAGTCGGCGATGGTTCCGAAGCGGTAGTTGCGCAGTTTCAGCGCGTCGATCAGGTCGGTCAGCTTCTTCTTGCCGTCGAAGCCGTCCTGGAACATCTGGTCGTGCATCAGCAGGATCATCTTGCCGGGCTTCACGAAACGCCCATAGCCGAAGAGATGATCGATCTCGCTGACGAGGTGGTCGACGCTCTGCACCGGCTTGCCGCTGTCTTCATGCACCCACTCATGGTCCCAGCCATAGAGGTAGAAGCCCGACGCAGCGACGAATTCGTAGTCGGGCTCCTCGCGACCCTCCTGCGCCAGACCGAGCGATGTGTCGTTCTTCGACATCGAAGGCAATCTGAACACGTCGCGTCCGGGCAGGCGCGCATGCACGACGGGCTTCAATCCGAGAACGGCGTTCGCCCGCTGCATGTCGGCGACCACGCCTTCCGTGTCACCGTAGAAATGCCGGTAGTGGTTGTAGGCGTGGCTGTAGCTGTGATTGCCGATCGTCACCAGCGGCAGGGATCTGGCGCGCTGCACCAGCGTCCGGTTCGATGCGCTGGCCTGGGCATGCATGCCGACCATGAACAGGGTTGCCGGCACCTGCTCCGCCTCCAGCACGTCGAGGATATTGCTGGTGCCTGGAAGCGGACCATCGTCGAAGGTCAGATAGACGGTTCGATCGCCGGCATGGGCGACCGCGGTGGCTGCAAGCAGGATAAGAGCGGCAAGTCGAAGCGTCGCGGCCATGCGGCAAATCCGTTTGCAGTCACGACAGGCCCCTTCGGCCCGCTTGTCAAGATATCGCGGCCTAGGCGAGGCTGCCCTTGAGCACAGTCAGCCTGGGCTTTCGCGGCATCCGCTCCAGCAACCATTCGCGCGCCTTGTCCTGTGGCATCGGGAAGGCAATCGAGTAGCCCTGCACCTGGTCGCAGCCGATCTGCATCAGGGAATCGAGCTCTGCCTTCGTCTCGGCCCCCTCGGCCACGATCGAGATACCGAGACCGCGGGCGAGTTCGGTGATGGCGCGCACGATCTTGGTGTTGTCGCCGTTCTCATGAATGTTCTGGACAAAGCGGCGGTCGATCTTCAGCCGGTCGATCTCGTTCGGATTGACATGACTGAGCGAGGCATAGCCGGTGCCGAAATCATCCAGTTCCAGATGAATACCTGCGGCGCGGATGTGGCGCAGTTTGGCCGCTATGCCGGTCTTCTCGTCGTCCAGGATGACGGATTCGACGATTTCGAGCGACAGTTTCTGCGGCGGCAGGCCGGCCTTTTCCAGCGTCCGGAAGAGGAAGGCGTCGAAGTCGTGCTCGCGCAGTTCGGTGCCCGAGACGTTGACGGCCATGCGCCCGAAGTCGATGCCCGCGCGGTTCCATTCCGCAGCCTCTTCGATCGCCTTTGCGATCACGATGCGGCCGATCTCGGGCATGAAGCCGCATTTTTCGGCGACGGGAATGAACTCGCCGGGCGAGATCATGCCGCGCTCCGGGTGCTTCCAGCGCACCAGCGCCTCGACGCCGCTGATCGTACCGCTGGCCAGCGAAATCTGCGGCTGGAAGTAAACGTCGAACGAACGGGCGGCGATCGCCATGCGAATGTCGTGTTCGAGCTGCTTGCGGTTGTCGAGCTCCCTTCGCAACTCCTCGGAGAAGAAGGAGAAACTGCCGCCTCCCAGCTTCTTGGCCGAGTAGAGTGCGAGATCTGCGTGGACGAGCAGGTCCTGCGCATTGTCGGCATCCACCGGATAGACGGCGATGCCGGCGCTGGCGCCGGGCAGGATGGTGCTTCCCTGGAACACGATCGGTTCGTTGACCTGCTCCAGGATGCGCCTTGCGACCATGTCGATGTCCTGGGTGCCGCCGGCGCCGTTGAGGATCATCACGAACTCGTCGCCGCCGAGCCGGACGCAAAGGTCCGAAGCGCGGCAGGAATCGCGCATGCGCTGCGCCGTCACCACCAGCACATAGTCGCCGGCGGCATGACCGAGCGTGTCGTTGATCTGCTTGAAACGATCGAGGTCGAACTGAACCACCGCCAGCCTTTCGCGCCGTCGCTGCGCGCCTCTGATCAGCGTATCGAAATGGTCGGTCAGGAAAGTGCGGTTGTGCAGGCCTGTCAGCCCGTCATGCACTGCGATGAAGGCCATCGAGTTGCGGGCGTCGACCAGTTCGCGCGTCTTGCGAAGGATGGCGTTCGACATCGGCTGGAAGATGAACAGCGCCACCAGCGCGATGACGCCAAGGGTCGCCAGGAACAGCTTCCGGTGCAGGTCCAACAGTTTCTGCGCGCGCGCATTGGCGTGGGCGCTGATGCGCTCGCCGAGCGCGGCGTAGCCCGAAAGTGTCGCGTTGGCGACGGAAGCGTCGAGGTTGACGCGCTCGCCGCCGCCCTTGTAGCCGGCGCCATCGACCATCGCGAGCTTGGATTCGAACGCCGACACCAGCCGTTCGCCATTGGCGATCAGCCCGACGGAGAAATAGTCCAGATGAAACGGCTTGCCGAAGAGCACGTTCTCGATCGTGGTTGAATCGAGGCGCGCCGGAGACGCTGGATCGGCGTCGATGCGGGCAAGCAGCGCGTCGTAGTTCTTCTGGAATTCGGCGGTCGCCTCCTTGAGCGCCGTCACCAAAGCCGGCTGCATCTGGCGGGACGCCACGCCGGTGGCACCGGCAAGGAAGACGATGCGCTGCGACAGCGCCTTCTGTGTGTTGACGACGCCGAGCAGGCTCTCATCCTGCTGCTGGGCGGCCATCGTCTGCTGCAGCAGGACATAGGCGGCTATCACCATGGCCGCGACGATCGTCAAGGCCAGCCAATGCCCAGCCCTGATCAGCAGCACGAGCCTGTTCGAAACGGTTTGCACCGGCTGCTGCGGCATTTGGTAAGGCGGTCCTGTCGGCAAGGAGTTCTCGATGGCGCGCACCATTACTTGAAAGTGTTAACAGCTTGGGAACCTCGCACGCTTGTGACGAGAACGAGAGGTGAAAGAGCCCGCAATGGTTATCGTGTTCTTGCACGGATCGCTCGCATTTGAACTTCCGCGCCGGACTGCTGCTTCGGCCGGCTTTTGCCAGGCCACCGAAGTCGTCGTTTTTACGATGGATTTTTCGCCCGCGTGGCGCGACAGTCCTGGGCGACTTTGATCGAGAGACGGATTCAGATTGGAGGTCGCAAGACCAAAATCATCCGGCTCCAGCAACAGGGCCGGACCATGAGCGCAGCGTTTCTCTCCCACATAGACGGCGAGCTTCAGGGCCTGAAATCGGCCGGCCTCTACAAGTCGGAGCGGGTGATTTCCTCCATGCAGTCCGCCGAGATCGAGGTCGGTGGCGAGAAGGTGCTGAATTTCTGCGCCAACAACTATCTCGGCCTCGCCGACAGCCCGGAGTTGCGGGAAGCGGCGAAGCAGGCACTCGACCGCTATGGCTACGGCATGGCCTCGGTGCGCTTCATCTGCGGCACGCAGGAGGAGCACAAGCAACTGGAGGCGACGATCTCGTCTTTCCTCGGCATGGATGACACCATCCTCTACGGCTCCTGTTTCGACGCCAATGGCGGCCTGTTCGAGACGTTGCTCGGCGAGGAGGACGCGATCATCTCGGACGCGCTGAACCACGCCTCGATCATCGACGGCGTCAGGCTGTCCAAGGCCAGGCGCTTCCGCTACGCCAACAACGACATGGCGGATCTCGAAGCTCGGCTGAAGGAAGCGAAGGACTGTCGCTTCCGGTTGATCGCCACCGATGGCGTCTTCTCGATGGACGGCATCATCGCCAATCTCAAGGGCGTCTGCGACCTCGCCGAGAAATACGATGCCATGGTCATGGTCGACGACAGCCATGCGGTAGGCTTCGTCGGCAGGAACGGCCGCGGCTCGGCCGAGCATTGCGGTGTCGAGGGCAGGGTGGACATCATCACCGGTACGCTCGGCAAGGCGCTGGGCGGCGCTTCCGGCGGCTACACCTCCGGCAAGGCCCAGGTGGTCGACTGGCTGCGCCAGCGCTCGCGGCCCTATCTGTTCTCCAACACGCTGATGCCGGCGATTGCCGGCGCCTCGATAAAGGTGTTCGACCTGATCCGTCATGGCGACGCGCTGCGCCAGCGCCTATATGCCAATGCGGGGCGCTTCCGCTCACAAATGGGTAAGCTGGGCTTTACGCTTGCCGGCGCCGATCACCCGATCATCCCGGTGATGCTGGGCGACGCAGCTTTGGCGCAAGAGATGGCGGCACGCATGCTGAAGCGCGGCATCTACGTCATCGGCTTCTCCTTCCCGGTGGTGCCGAAGGGCCAGGCGCGCATACGCACGCAGATGTCGGCGGCGCATTCGAGCGCCGATATCGACCGCGCGGTGGAGGCGTTTGGCGCGATCGGCAAGGAACTGGGCGTGATTTCCTGAGCAGCCGAAAAGCGATTCTGAATCAAGAGATTCAAGGAACAAAAGAATGTCCAACATGATGAAGGCGCTGGTGAAGGCCAAGGCCGAGCCGGGCATCTGGATGGAAGAGGTGCCGGTGCCGGAGATCGGCCCGAACGATGTGCTGATCAAGGTCAAGAAGACCGCGATCTGCGGCACCGACGTCCACATCTACAATTGGGACCAGTGGGCGCAGAAGACGGTGCCGGTGCCGATGGTGACCGGCCATGAATTCGTCGGTACGGTGGCCGACTACGGCGCGGCGGTCACTGAGTACAAGGTTGGCCAGCGCGTCTCGGGCGAAGGGCATATCGTCTGTGGCCATTGCCGCAACTGTCGCGCTGGGCGAGGACATCTATGCCGCAACACGCTCGGTGTCGGCGTCAACCGGCCGGGCGCTTTCGGCGAATACATGGTCATCCCGCAGCACAACGTCGTGCCGATCCCCGACGATGTGCCGGACGAGATCGCCGCCATTTTCGACCCCCTGGGCAATGCCGTGCATACGGCATTGTCCTTCGATCTCGTCGGTGAGGATGTGCTGGTCACAGGCGCCGGGCCGATCGGCATCATGGGCGCGCTGGTCGCGCAATGCGTCGGCGCGCGCAAGGTCGTCATCACCGATATCAACCCGGTTCGCCTGGCATTGGCGAAAAAGCTCGGCGTGCAGCACGTGGTCGATGCCTCCAAGGAAAAGCTGCGCGAGGTGATGCCAGAGATCGGCATGACGGAAGGCTTCGACGTCGGGCTGGAGATGTCGGGCGCCGCGCCTGCCTTCCGCGACATGATCGACTCCATGAACAATGGCGGTAAGATCGCCATCCTCGGCATCGCGCCGACCGGCTTCGAGATCGACTGGAACAAGGTCATCTTCAAGATGCTGCATCTGAAGGGCATCTATGGGCGAGAGATGTTCGAGACCTGGTACAAGATGATCGCCCTGGTGCAGGGCCCGCTCGACGTTTCCGGCCTCATCACCCACCGTATCGGCATCGATGACTTTCAGATCGGCTTCGACGCGATGAGGAGCGGCAGTTCCGGCAAGGTGGTGATGGACTGGTAAGGCCACTCCATTTCGTCACCCGAACAAGGGTCCTCGAAAGCGCTCTAAACGCAAGACTTTCGTTCAGGTTTGAAGACAATAGGATAGTGGCACTCGTCGAGCCTATCGAGGAACGCGTCCAACCCTGACGCTTTGATGAACTCATATTCCCTGCCGGAGATCAAATGGACGCACAGGACGGTGACATCGTCGCCATCGATGGTGAGTTCCTCTGCGATGCGCTTGTCCGGCGCTATGATAGGGGGCAGAACCAGAAAAATTCTGAAATCCGATCCTGAGACGGGCGACCAAGGCATTTCAATGCGGTGACCAAAGCCCAGCCACGTATTGTCGACAAAGGGATACTCCGCCAACCATTTGAGATTGCTAATGATGTTCGGATCGGGCTCGCGAACGTACCACATCAACTCGGCTCGCCGCTCGATGTTCTTTCCTGCGGTTGACGGTATGGCCATATGCCGATCGCTCATGCCGTTCGTTAGAAGAACGAAGCCCTTGCCGGCTGGGTCTATGAGCGAGAAGTCCCTAGGAAACGCAAGAACTTCAACGTCGTCCGGCCCGGTGCTCGGAAAGGACTGCACGGGCTCGCCAAGCTCTTTGGTGTAGATCGATTTTCGATAGAGGCTGTTGGAGCCGCGGGGGCCGGGTGGTCCTCCGGCGCGAAATCTCTTTGGAAGCCAACCCATCTGCGTGCTCCTGATTTCAGCCTTAGCCCAACGTGATTAGCACCAACTTTGTCTTGTCCCCAACAGGCCTCGAGCGCCGCCGCCCCCCTCACAATTGCGGCCTGTTCTCCTTGCTCAGCTCCCCAGCCGCCGCGTCGTCGGCGGCCAAATTTTTTTAAGCAGAGTCGTCAAATGCAGACTGGCAAGATGGCCTTTCTCATGTTGGGTATATTCAGGATTGGAGGAATTTACTTCAATCTGATTTGATTAAAGTTTGTCGGCCGATTGCTGCGGCAAGTATCGATAGGCGTTTTCATCCGTTGCAAGATGGCCCCCTTGATCGGGAGAGTGGTCCATGGTGAACAAGCCGGCCCTGCCGTTGATCAGCTACAAGCAACCTCTGTTCGTGCGCGAGGAACTGGTCAGGCGATGGGGAGATCGCCACCAGTTCGTCAGAACCGCGGGGGAACTGGAGGCATTCATCGACATCGTCTCGCGGCGCAAGGAAATCAGCGGGATGGAGGTCGATCGCCAACTGGCGATGGAAGCGCTCGATTTCTACAACAAGGTCGTCGCCGACGGTCGCTACATCTGGCAGTTGCGCGAACGCGGGGAAGAGGCTGCCCGGGAACTGGGTGTCAAGGTCTCCAAGCAGGCGCTTGATCTCGTTGTTCGCGCGGCAGGCGTCACCATGCCGCGCGAGGCCGGCAACGACGTGACCATCGTGGTGGCCGTGGTGATCGTCATCGCCTGCGCGGCCAAGCCTGGCGACATACAGGAAATCGTCATCGATCATTCCCAGGCCGTCGAACTGAAGATGTAGTCCGGAGGGTCGCGATGCATGTCCGCGACCCCAGGGTGGCGCTTGTGGCTTTGCCTTGGGCCGATCTGTCCGAGCCAAGCCTCGGCCTGTCGATTCTGAAAGGCCAGTTGACGCGGGACGGGATCGAAGGCCGCGTCTTCCATCTCTACCTCGACCTGTTGCGGACAATGACTGCGGAGACCTACCGCTTCTTCTCCGAGGAGTGGGGTCTGAACGAATTCCTGTTCACCGGGCTTCTGCAGCCGGCCTTGAGCGACGACCAGTATGAAGAGTTGTTCAGGTTGAGCGAGGGGCTGAGCGGTCGCCATTCGCGCTATCGCGAGCCGCTTGATGTGGCCGAGGCCATTCTGCGCATCCGCGATGAGATCATGCCGGCATTTCTGGAAGATTCATCGCGGAAGATACTGTCGATGAATCCGACGATGGTCGGACTGACATGCATGTTCGATCAGACGATCGCCTCCGTGG
This sequence comes from Mesorhizobium sp. 65-26, assembly GCA_001899205.1. Taxonomy (GTDB): domain Bacteria; phylum Pseudomonadota; class Alphaproteobacteria; order Rhizobiales; family Rhizobiaceae; genus Mesorhizobium. The sequence continues at coordinate 24,311 of MKVL01000001.1, forward strand.
CGCTGGCCCGGCTGATCAAGCAGGCAAGGCCCGAGATTCTGGTTGCCCTTGGCGGTTATGCGCTTGAAGGACCGCCTGGCGATGTCGTGCTGCGGGCATTCCCGTGGATCGACGCGATCGTTCGCGGCGATGGTGAACCTGTCGTCGCCGCCTTGGCGCGGGCCTCCGTCGCCTCTCCCGGTGAACGGCCGGTGATCGCGGGCGTCACCTGGTCGCAAAAGAATGCCGGCAAGGCCGCCCCGTCGCAAAATCTTCCGGTACTCGAGGAGAGCCCCGATCCCCTCTACGACGACTGGTTCTCGGATGTCGCCGGTCTCATGGAGCAGGCCAAGGTCGAAGTCCGCACCAAGCTCCTGCCGGTCGAGGCCTCGCGCGGATGCTGGTGGGGGCAGAAACACCACTGCGTGTTTTGCGGAATTGACGCCGAGGCGCTGAAATACCGGATGAAATCGCGCGACTCCGTGGTCCGCATGCTGGGGCGGATGCAGCAGCGCTATGGCTCGGTGAAGTATCGCTTCTCCGACTATATCATGTCGCGCGAACTGGTTGACGCATTGCCCGAGCTTTCCGCGCACACGCCGCGTTTCGAGCTTTCCAGCGAGATCAAGGCCAACCAGCCTCCCGAGCGCATGGAAGCCCTGGCGCGGGCCGGATTTGTCGAACTGCAGCCGGGGATCGAGTCGTTCTCCAGCCATATTCTGCGGCTGATGGACAAAGGCGTAACGTCCGCGGCCAATGTCTCGACGATCAAGAATGGGTGCCTGAACCGCATCATCATTCACTACAATCTGCTGTTCAACATCCCCGGAGAGAGGGTCGAGGACTACGAAAACATATTGAGGATGATGCCGAGAATATATCACCTGATACCGCCGGTGAGCCGCTCGGAGGCATTTGTCACCCGATTTGCACCATTGCATACCAATCCGGAGCGCTTCGGCTATGCCGGCGAGATGGCGCATCATGAATGCTACGACATCCTGTTTGCCGAGGATTACAAGCGCGAGAGCGGGATCGATCTCACCGACTATGCCTACTATTTTCGGTCTTACGTGCAGCCGACCGATGCGTTGGCTCAGGCGCACTCGCTTCTCGTCCGGCAGGTGAACCACTGGAAGCGGCAGTTCCGCGAACGCGAGGTTTGGCTCGATTACGAAGATCGCGACGGAACGGTTCTCATTTCGGATACCCGGTACGCGAGCGAGGAAACACTCGTCGAACTCGATGGCCTCAGGCGCGATGTGTTCCTGGCCTTTGCGTCGCGGCCCAAATCCGCGGGCAATGTCGCGCGGGAATTGGGCGTTGCCGAGGACGAGATTGTCGATCTGCTCGAAGACATGGAACCGTACAGGCTGTTTTGGCGGGACGAGGATCTGATCCTCAATGTCGCGCTGCCCAGGCGCCAAAGCCGCGACAACCTTGCCGCCGACTGGCACAGGGGGTGGCCTTCCGTCTGGTGCTGAAGGGATGGTCTGGCCGTGAGGCGGATGGCGCCGTCCGCGACGTGCCTGACCTGACAGGTAGTGGCTAAGGCTGAGCCAACTTTGCTTCGAGTGCCGCCACCGCCCGCGCCAGCCCGGTCCTTTCCCGCGCATCCAATTTGTCCAGCAACTCGCGTTCGAACGCTTTCGCCAGCGGCACCATCTCGCGATAGGCGGCAAGGCCCGCCTTGGTGAGGGTGAGGTGCTCGACACGGCGGTCTTTCTCGTCGGGCGTGCGCGTCAACCAGCGCCGCCGCTCGAGTTCGGCCACGGCGCGCGAAACCTTCGTCTTGTGCATGGCCGACTGTTCGCCGAGCGCCTTTGCCGTCATCGTACCGTGCTGGCCAAGTCCGGCCAGGGTTCGCCATTCCGGCCGCGTCAGCCCCAGCCTGTCCTTGTAGATGCCGGAGAATTCGCGGCTGACGGCATCCGCGAGGCGATAGAGCCGGTAGGGCAGGAAGCTTTCGAGTTCGAGGATTTCCGCTTCCAAATCCGTGATCTCCATGGACGCCATGGCGTTGATAGTTACATTTTTGATGGTTACAAATGAAACCAATCTGGTCAAGCCGCAGACAGGCGCCTCTTCGCCGGGGCGCGTTGACGCTTCGGCTCACTTCGCGAGGAGGAAGCGATGGCCTTTTCCTACATGCCGGGCTTCGGCAACGACTTCGAGACCGAGACACTGCCCGGCTCGCTGCCGCAGGGGCGCAACTCGCCGCAGCGGCCGGCCTACGGCCTCTACGCCGAGCAGCTTTCGGGTTCGCCTTTCACCGCGCCGCGCGGCACCAACGAGCGCTCCTGGCTCTACCGCATCCGGCCAAGCGTCAGGCACACCGGCCGCTTCAGGGCAGCCAGCTATCCCTTGTGGAAGACCGCGCCCAATATTGGCGATCATGAGCTTGCCCTTGGCCAGTATCGCTGGAATCCAGTGCCGATGCCGTCCGAGCCCACCGATTTCATTTCCGGCATGCGAACGATCACGACGGCGGGCGACGTCCTTGGACAGAGCGGCATGGCGGCGCATGTCTATGTCGCCAATCGTTCGATGGTGGACGATCATTTCTTCAACGCCGACGGCGAGTTGCTTGTTGTGCCGCAGGTGGGCGCGTTGCGCTTCGTCACCGAGATGGGGGTGATCGAGCTTCGCCCCGGCGAGATCGCGGTGCTGCCGCGCGGCCTGGTCTTCAAGGTCGAACTAGCTGACAAGGAGGCGCGTGGCTATGTCTGCGAGAACTACGGCGCCAAGTTCACCATGCCCGACCGGGGCCCGATCGGCGCTAACTGCCTGGCCAACCCGCGTGACTTCAAGACGCCCTGCGCCTGGTTCGAGGAGAAGGAGACGCCCTGCCGGCTGATCGTCAAATGGTGCGGCAGCTTCCACGTTACCGAGATTGGCCATTCGCCGCTCGATGTCGTCGCCTGGCATGGCAACTACGCACCCTACAAATATGATCTGGCTACGTTTTCGCCGGTTGGCGCCATCCTGTTCGACCACCCGGATCCGTCGATCTTCACGGTGCTGACGGCGCCAAGCGGCGAGGAAGGCACGGCCAATGTCGACTTCGTCATCTTCCCGCCGCGCTGGCTGGTGGCGGAGGATACCTTTCGGCCGCCCTGGTATCACCGCAACATCATGAGTGAGTTCATGGGCCTGATCCACGGCCAGTACGACGCCAAGGAGGAGGGTTTTGTTCCTGGCGGCATCAGCCTGCACAACCTCATGCTTGCGCATGGCCCGGACAGTCCAGGCTTCGAAAAGGCCTCGCGTGCCGACCTCAAGCCGGTCAAGCTCGACCATACCATGGCCTTCATGTTCGAAACCCGGTTCCCGCAGATGCTGACGCGCTACGCGGCGGAACTCGACACGCTGCAGGAAAACTACATCGACTGCTGGGCCGACCTGAAGAAGCGTTTCAATGGAACGCCCGAAGGGGACTGGTCCTGAAAGAACGCGTGGCCGATCTCTGAGACATCGGCCATGCGCTTCGGCGCATTGTTGGCAGGAAAACACCAGCGGGTGGCTTGACGATCGCCTGCCGGAGCCTTGTTGTGGGACGAGCGGCACAAAGCCCGCGAGGAGAGGAAACCGCATGAAACTTGCCACCTTGAAGAACGGGACGCGCGACGGGAAGCTGGTCGTGGTCTCGCGCGATCTCACGCGGTTCACCGATGCCTCCTTCCTGGTTCCGACGTTGCAGGCGGCGTTCGACGACTGGCGCCGTATCGCGCCGCATCTGGCGGCCATGGCGGAATCGCTTGAAACCAATGCTGTTCCGTCAGCCCGCTTCCACGAGCATGACGCCCATTCGCCGCTGCCGCGTGCCTATCAATGGGCGGACGGATCGGCCTATGTGAACCATGTCGAACTGGTGCGGAAGGCGCGCGGCGTCGAGATGCCTGCGAGTTTCTGGACAGACCCGCTGATGTACCAGGGCGGCTCCGACACGTTCATTCCGCCGCGCGATCCGATCCGCATGGCGAACGAGGCTTTCGGCATCGACATGGAAGCCGAAGTCGCCGTCATCGTCGACGACGTGCCGATGGGGGTGGGCCTCGAGGAGGCGAGGGAGGCAATCCGGCTGGTCATGCTGGTCAACGACGTGACGCTGCGCGCCATCACCGGGCCGGAGCTCGCCAAGGGTTTCGGCTTCTTCCAGTCCAAGCCGTCTTCGGCCTTCTCGCCGGTCGCGGTCACGCCGGACGAACTGGGCGATGCCTGGGACGGCGGCAAAGTCAATCTCGCCCTGCTGGTCGACCTCAACGGCAAGCCGTTCGGCCGCGCCAATGCCGGCGTCGACATGACTTTCGACTTCCCGGCGCTGATCGTGCACGCCGCCAGGACCCGGCCGCTGGCCGCCGGCACCATCATTGGTTCGGGCACTGTGTCCAACAAGCTCGACGGCGCGCCGGGCAAGCCGGTTTCGGCCGGGGGCGCCGGCTATTCCTGCATAGCCGAACTGCGCGTCATCGAGACCATCGAGACTGGTGAGCCGAAGACGCCTTTCCTGCGTTTCGGCGACATGGTCCGCATCGAGATGAAGGACAAGGCCGGTCATTCCATCTTCGGCGCCATCGAGCAGAAGGTCGAGAAATACGAGGCGTGAGGCGAGAGCCCGGACGGTGACGTTGCTCGAGCATTTGCGCCGCATGGCGCGCAACAGCCTCTGGTCCAACGATCGGCTGTACCGCGCCGTGCTCGCGCTGAAGCCTGGCGAGTTCGAGGCCGTTCGTACCAGCTTCTTCCCATCGATCCGGGAGACGCTCAACCACGTCCTGGCGGTCGATCGCCTCTACCTCGATTTCCTGACCAAGGGCGGCCTCGGCGCCGCGGCCTATGACGATTTCGTGCCGTTCGGCGACGCAGTCCACCTCGCCGCCGCGCAGGCGGATTTCGATCGGAGGCTTGTCGCGTTCTGCGACGGCCTGTCCGAAGCCGATCTCGATCGCCGCGTCGTTACCGACAGGCGTGAGGATGGTCTCATCCCGGAGCGGATCGGCGATATCCTCGGGCATGTCTTCCTGCACGACATCCACCACCGCGGGCAGGTGCACGCCATGCTTTCCGGCACGTCCGTCGCGCCGCCGCAACTGGATGAGTTTCTGCTCGACTATGATTTGAAGCTCAGGAAGGACGAGGTCGAGCGGCTCAACCTGTGAGCCGCCCGACATTCGCTGCCGCTAGGCGGCCTTGCCGTCCAGCTTGATCACGCCGCGCTTGATCTGGTCCTGCTCGATCGATTCGAACAGCGCGCGGAAATTGCCTTCGCCAAAACCCTCGTCGCCCTTCCGCTGGATGAATTCGAAGAAGATCGGGCCGATCACGGTCTTCGAGAAAATCTGCAGCAGAATCTTGGTCATGCCGCCGTCGACCACGCCTTCGCCGTCGATCAGGATGCCGTGCTTCTTCATCCGCTCTATCGGCTCGTCATGGTCGTGCACGCGTTCATGCGACATCTCGTAATAGGTGTCGGGCGGGCCGGGCATGAACTTCAGCCCATTGGCGGCAAGCTTGTCGGTGGCCTCGTAGATGGCGTCAGTGCCGACTGCGATGTGCTGTATGCCCTCGCCATTGTACTTCTTCAGATACTCGGCGATCTGGCTGGTCTCGTCCTTGGACTCGTTCAGCGGGATGCGGATCTTGCCGCAGGGCGAGGTGATGGCGCGGCTGACGAGGCCCGTGATCCTGCCGTCTATGTCGAAGAAGTGGATCTGCTTGAAGCCGAACAGGTCGCGGTAGAAATCCCACCATTTGTCCATGTTGCCGCGATAGACATTGTGGGTGAGGTGGTCGAGGAAGTAGAAGCCGACGCCCTCGGGCTTGGGGTCGCGCGCGCCGAGCCAGTCGAACTCGGCATCATAGGCCGAACCCTTCTCGCCATACGCCTCGATAAAATAGATGAGCGAGCCGCCGATGCCTGATATGGCCGGCACGTCGAGCGCCTTGTCGGTGCCTTCATAAGGTGTCGCGCCTTTCGATACGGCATGGTCGAAAGCATGCTTGGCATCCACCACGCGCCAGGCCATCGAGGCGGCGCAGGGCCCATGCTTCTCGACGAACTTCATCGCGTGCGAGCCCGGCTCGGCATTGACGACATAGTTGATGTCGCCCTGCCGCCAGACGGTGATGTCCTTAGAGCGGTGCCTGGCGACCGCGACATAGCCCATGCGGGTGAAGAGTTCGGCGAGCTTGGCCGGTTCCGGATGCGCGAACTCGACGAATTCGAAACCATCGGTGCCGGCGGGGTTCGCCTTGCTGATCCGGGCGGGCGGTGCATCGTGCGGGAAGGGACCCATGGCAATCCTCCGAAAGCTGGTGCGGCCGGGACTTTGGCCAACTCCGGGAATGATAGCGCGAAGCTCTCGCACGGTGCTTGCATTCAACCGCTTGAAATGCTCTTCATGTGCGAAATTCGTGCATGATTGGAGGATTATCCATGGATGATGCGCGCCTTGATCAATTTGACCGCAAGATACTGGCGCTTTTGCAGGCGGATGCGCGGCTCACCAACAATGACCTGTCGGAGCGCGTGAACCTCTCGCCCTCGCAATGCTCGCGCCGGCGACAGCGGCTGGAGGAAGACGGCTATATCAAGGGCTATCGCGCCGTTCTCGACCGCGACCGTCTGGGCTTTTCGCTGGTCAATGTCATCTCGGTGACGCTGGCGACACACAATCGCGACAATGCCCGCCGCTTCGGCGAACTGGTGGCGCGGCTGCCCGAGGTCCAGGAGGCGCACGCTCTGACCGGCGAGATGGATTACATCCTGAAGGTGGTGACGCCCGATCTCAAATCTCTGTCGGAGTTCGTCAACGGCGTGTTGCTGCCGCACGAATCCGTGCAGCATGTGAAGACCGCGATCGTGCTGGAGACGCTGAAGGAAACCGGTGCGCTACCGATCTAGGATCGGTGGTATCCAGTCGGTGCGGAGTTGTCCACATCGGCTTGCCGCGCGTTTTGGCGCTCACGCGGCAAGCATGTTTGGCTCCTCCTTGCGAAGGTCTTCAGCCTTTCTGCTGCTGGATCAGCCCATAAAGGTTGGTGCAGCGCGCGCCTGAGCGACAATAGGCGAAGACGGGTCCTTCCAGTTCGTCGAGCGCGGCGGCCTGGTCTTCGACATTGTCCATGGTGATCTGGCCGCTGATGACCGGGATGTAGCGGAAGGCAAGCCCTGCTGCTTCGGCCGCGGCCTGGACGCTTTCTGCCGAAGGCTGGCCGGGCTGCTCATCGTCCGGCCGGTTGCAGATTACGCTCTTGAAGCCGGCGTCCTTGATGGCGGCGATGTCCTGCGGTTGGATCTGGCCGGAGACCGAATAGTCGTCGCTGATCTGGCGGTATTCCATGGTGCTGACCTCGTGAATGCTGGCGCATCGGACCGAAAAGTGTACTCGGTTTTCGGTTTATTCCGATGCTCAATCAAAATGTTGGAGCGTCCTTTGTGCGTCCAGCTGGAAACACGGCGCCCTATGTGCCGACTGGCCCGCGCGAAGTCATGCCATTCCCTGCGTCGGCCGGCAATCCGCGCGGATGGAAATCCTTCCGGGCAGATAGATATTCGCGACGCGAAATCCAACTATGCCGCCCAGCGGGGAAACGGGTCGGGCAGGGAACGCCACACGCCAGGCTGGAAGTCGGAGGCTTCCACCAGGCAGGCATCGAGATCGGCGCGGAGAAGCGCCTCGTCCATCGGCTCGCAGCCGATGAAGACCAGTTCCTGGCGCCGGTCACCCCATACGGGATCGAGGTAAGGCCGCATGCTCTCGCGCCATTCGGCATGGTCGGGCCATCGGGCAGGGGGCACCGAAGCCCACCAGCGCCCCCTGCGTTCCGTTCGCACAAGGGCGCCGGCCTGGCTCAGCTCGCCGACATGGTCCGGGCGGGTAGCCAGCCAGAAAAAGCCCTTGGCGCGCACGACGCCGGGCCATGCCCGGTTGATGAAGGCCTGGAACCGGGCCGGGTCGAACGGGCGCTTTGCCCGGTAGACGAAGGAGCGGATGCCATATTGCTCCGTCTCTGGAATGTGATCGCGAAAACCGTTGAGTTCCTTGAACCAGAGCGGGTTCTGCTGGGCCTTCTCGAAGTCGAAGAGGCCCGTGGCAAGCACCTTGTCCAGCGCCACCTTGCCGTAGTCGGCCTCCACGATCTCCGCATCCGGATTGAGGGCGCGCACGATGCGGCGCGCCATGTCGAGCTGATGCGGACTTGCCGCGCCCACCTTGTTCAACACCACCACGTCGGCGAACTCGATCTGCTCGACCAGCAGGTCGACAAGGGCGCGGTCGTCCTGTTCGCCGAGCGACTCGCCGCGCTGGCGCAGGAAGTCGGCCGAGGAATAGTCCTTGAGCAGGTTGAGCGCGTCCACCACCGTCACCATGGTGTCCAGCCGGGCGACGTCGGAGAGGCTGTCGCCATGCTCGTCGCGGAAATCGAAGGTGGCCGCGACCGGCAGGGGTTCCGATATCCCGGTGGATTCGATCAGGAGATAGTCGAAGCGCCGTTGCTCGGCCAGGGCGCGAACCTCTTTGAGAAGGTCATCGCGCAGCGTGCAGCAGATGCAGCCGTTCGACATCTCCACCAGCTTCTCGTCGGTGTGCGAAAGGTCGGTGCCATCGCGAACCAGTTCGGCGTCGATGTTGATCTCGCTCATGTCATTGACGATGACGGCGACGCGACGGCCCTCTCGGTTCGACAAGATATGGTTGAGCAGTGTGGTCTTGCCGGCGCCGAGAAATCCCGAAAGCACGGTGACGGGCAGGCGTGTCTGTTGGTCGGATTGCGGCATGATGGCTTTCTCGAATAATCGAAAATGTTATTACATTACATTGCAAATGAAGAGAAAAGGCGGAGTCCAACCTCCGCCTTTCCCAACGACTACTCAGCTGCCGAGGATCGCGCCTTTGATCTGCGTGATGTTGTTGTGCATCATGTCGATATAGGTCGATGCCGGGCCATCGGGCGGCGACAGAGCGTCCGAGAAGAGCGTTCCGCCGACCTTGATGCCGGTTTCACTCGCAATCTGCTCGATCAGCCGCGGATTGGTGATGTTCTCGACGAAGATCGCCGCAGCCTTGTCCTGCTTCACCTGACTGACCAGCTTGGCGACATCGGCGGCCGAGGGCTCGGAATCAGTGGAAATGCCCTGCGGCGCGAGGAACGTCAGGCCGTATGCATGTTCGAAATAGCCGAACGCGTCATGCGAGGTGATGACGACGCGCTTGGCTTCCGGGATCGACTGGATGGCCGTCTTCACTTCGCCTTCGAGCGCATCGAGTTTCGTCGTGTAGGCGGCGGCATTGGCCTTGTAGCTGTCGCAACCATCCTTATCGGCCGCGCAGAAGGCATCCGCGATGTTCTTCACATAGATCTTGGCATTGGCGATCGACTGGAAGGCGTGCGGGTCGGTGACGGTCTTGCCACCGCCGGTGCCGGCGCCTTCGGCCGCGTCCGCATCGGCGAATTCCGGCTTGAAGTCGATCGGCGTGACGCCCTTGGTCAGCGTGACGATCGAGGCCTTGGTGGCGCTGGCGTCGACCAGCCGCTGCAGGAAGCCTTCGAAATGAAGCCCGTTGACCAGAACGATGTCGGCCTTTGCCATCGCCACGGCATCGGCCGGGCTCGGTTCGTAGACATGCGCGTCGCCGTCCGGCCCGACGATGGTGATGATGTCCACACGGTCGCCGCCGACGTTCTTGGCGAAATCGGCAATGACGGTGAAGCTGGCCACCACCTTGAGCGGTGCGGCGAAGGCCGATGACGTGGCGATGGTGCTTAATGTTATAACGCTCATCGCCAGGGCGGCACGAAAGGATTTCAGCATTGGGGAAGGTCTCCTTGCTTGGGGATGGATCAGGCGGTTCGGTGGCGGTGATGCACGATGCGCGCGCGCAGGACGCCCCGCGTGCCGAACAGGATGGAGCAGAAATAGACGACGCCGGCCGACAGGATGATGGCCGGGCCCGAGGGGAGGGATGCGTGGTAGGACAGGAGCAGCCCCGCCACGCAGGAGGCGAAGCCGATCACCACCGACAATACGCACATCGGTTCGACACGCGTCGTCCAGAAGCGCGCCGCCGCGGCCGGCAGCATCATCAGCCCGACGGAAAGCAGCGTGCCGAGCGCCTGGAAGCCGCCGACGAGGTTGAGCACGACGAGGCCGAGGAAGATGAAATGCACCGGGCTTCCCATGCGGCTGACCGAGCGCAGGAACAGCGGATCGAGGCATTCGGCGACCAGGGCTCTCCAGAAGATGGCGAGGCCGACCAAGGTTATCAAGACGATGCCGCCGATAAGGATGAGGGCTTCGTTGTTGAGCGCCAGCACCGTGCCGAACAGCACATGCATGAGGTCCACGCTGGAGCCCCGAATGGACACCATCAGCACGCCGATCGCGAGCGAGATGAGGTAAAAGGCCGCCATCGAGGCGTCCTCGCGCTGTATGGTGAAGCGTGAGACGGCACCCGCGCCGAGCGCCACGACGATGCCGGCGATCAGCCCGCCGATGGTCATCGGCAGGATCTCCAGCCCGTAGAGCAGGAAGCCGGTGGCGGCACCCGGCAAGATGGCATGCGCCATAGCGTCTCCCGAAAGGCTCATGCGCCGCAGCATGAGGAAGACGCCGACCGGGCACGCGCCGAGCGACAGCATCAGCGAGCCGAACAGGGCCCGCTGCATGAAGGCGAAATCGGCGAAGGGCGCGATGAAGAAGCCATAGATGAATTCCATCACGCCGCCCTCGGCCCGGAGCCATGATTATGGGCGCCGTGGTGATGATGGTCATGGGCATGATCGTGATGATCGTGCGCGTGATCCTCGTCGTGATCGTGCCCAGCGGGTTCGCACCAGGGCGCGTTCTCCTCCCAGGCTTCGTGGAAGCGCCGTGCCCTGAGCAGGTTCTCGGGCCGCAGCGTTTCCCTCGTCTCGCCCCAGGCGACGGGCTGGCGCGCGAGCAGGAGGGTTTCGGGAAAATTCTCGCGCACCAGATCGAGGTCGTGGACGACCACCATGATCGTGCGCTCCTCGCCATGCCAGCGCTTGATGAGCTGGATGAGGTCGCCGACGGTCTTGGCGTCGACGGCATTGAAGGGCTCGTCGAGCAGGATGAGGTCGGCGTCCTGCAGGAGGACGCGGGCAAACAGCGTGCGCTGCAACTGGCCGCCGGAAAGCGTGTCGATCGGGCGTGTCTCGAAACCGCCGAGCCCGACCGCCATCAGCGCCTTGCTGACGGATTCGCGATCCTCTCGGGTGTAGCGGCCAAGCAGCCCGCGCTTCGGCCACAGGCCGAGCGAAACGAGATCCACCACGCGCGCCGGAAAGGTACGGTCGAGTTCCGATTGCTGCGGCAGATAGGCGGTGCGCACGCCTGGCGCGCGGACCACCGCGCCGGCCATCGGCTTCAGCACGCCGACAATGCCCTTCATCAGGGTCGACTTGCCGGACCCGTTCGCGCCGACGACTGCCGTCAGCGATCCCCTGCGGATGGTGCCGCTGAGGTGATGGATCGCGGGGTGGCTGTTGTAGCCAAGCGTCAGGTCACGGAAGGTCAGGCAGGCATTGGTCATCGGACGTTCCGGGCGGGCCGCATTCAGGGGTCTTGTCGATATGTGATGTTATTACATTAGTCAACATGGCAGCCGACTCGATTGCGTCACGCGCGGTCAACTCGTCGTGTACGAAGGGGCGATGGCAAGGAGGGGGGGCTGGCCTAGGCGGTTTCGCTCCGCCCGGCCTTGCCCGAAATCAGCCCTGACTCTAAACAGGCGCGACTCTCAGAAGGAAGGAACCTCGTAATGAGCATTCGTCGCATCGATGTCGGCCCGCGCATGAGCCAGATCGTCATCCACGGCAACACCGTCTACCTGGCCGGCCAGGTCGGCGAGCCCACCGGCAACGTCGCGTCCCAGACCCGCGACGTCCTGGCGACCATCGACGAATTGCTGGCCAAGGCCGGCACCGACAAGACCAAGGTCCTGCAGGCGATCATCTGGCTGGCCGACATGGGCACCTTCGCCGAGATGAATTCGGAGTGGGACAAGTGGATCCCGCAGGGCCACACGCCCGCCCGCGCTACCGGCGAAGCCAAGCTCGCCGCTCCGGAATATCTGGTCGAGATCATCATCACGGCGGCGCTGTAAGGCGCCTGTCTTCTACCTCCCCCTTGTGGGGAGGTGGGACCAAAGGTCCGGGTGGGGGGCTGCGCCGCACCCCCGCCCCGCCGCTTCGCGGCGACCCTCCCCACAAGGGGGAGGGTAAGAGGCGCTACCCCTGCGACGGCGTGAATCTTGCCACCAGCGTGTGGCTTTCGGCCGGATAGACGAAGCGCACGTGAGTCACCGGATGGTCGGCGCTCCAGGTGCGGCGCTCGACCACCAGGCAGGGCGCGCCTGGGTCTATATCGAGCGCATCGGCGATGTGCTCGTCAGCCGCCATGGCGCGGATTCGATGCTCGGCCTCGCTCCACGGCACGCGGCCGATCAACCAGGGGCCGGGCGCGATTTCGACGAATTCTTCCTCGGCCGCCTCGGGTACCGCCGTGAGGTTCACCAGCCGTCCCTCGAGCGCGAACGGCCGTTGACCGGCGAAATGCAGGCCCTCCAGCGCCAGCACCTGGCCGGGCGCGGCAAGTCCGAGCAGCGCGCGGTCCTCCGCGTTGCTGCGCCGTTTCAGTCGCGCAAGCCGCTCATAGCGGTAGGGAAGGCCAAGCGCCTCGACCTCGATCCTGATGTCGTGCAGTTCCAGCACCGCCGCTTGCGACTGGGGCCTCCGCACGAAGCTTCCGGAGCGACGGCGGCGCTCGATCAGCCCTGCCTTGGCAAGCTGGGACAGCGCCTTGTTCACCGTCATGCGTGAACATCTGTATTGCGCCGTCAGCTCGTGTTCGAATGGAATGCGGTGGCCGGGCGCCCAGGCGCCCGACAGGATTTTTTCGCTGATGTCGGACAGGATGCGCTGGTGCAGCGAAATGCTCTCGCCGCTCTCCATTTCGCTTGCCTCGACCGTGCTCATCGGGATCAGCCCTGTGAAAGCACCTTCATAACCTTTCGGAAGCGGTCGGCAATGACTTCGCGTCGGATATGTCGTCCACCGCTCACCTGTTTCCTGCCGTGCACCCATACGCAGTCGACCGCGCTGCCATTGGCGAAGATCCAGGCGTCGAGGATCGCGTCGCCCGTCTTGCCGGCGAGCGAATGGTGGCGGGCGTCGAGCGAGACGAAATCGGCTGCGCCATCGACTGCGAGTTGTGACGAACCCGCGCCCAGCGCCTGGCTTCCGCCTTCGAGCGCGGCGTCGAACAAGGCGCGGCTTGTCGAGCCCCCGGCGCGGGCCAGCACATTGCGGGCGCGGTGCGCAAGACGTTGCGAGTATTCCAACTGCCGCAGTTCGTCGGGCAGGCCGATCAGCACGTTGGAGTCCGAGCCGACGCCAAAGCGCCCGCCATTCTCGATGAAGAGCGGCGCCGCGAACGTACCGTCGCCGAGATTGGCCTCGGTGATGGGGCAAAGCCCTGCAATAGCACCGCTTTTTGCCATGGCCACCGTCTCCGCCTCGGTCATGTGCGTTGCGTGGATGAGGCACCAGCGCTGGTCGACCTTGGCGTGGCCGAGCAGGAACTCTACCGGCCGCGCACCGGACCATGCCAGGCAGTCTTCCACTTCCTTCACCTGCTCGGCGACATGGATATGGATCGGGCCTTCCGGCGCTAGCGCCGCCACAGCGTCGAGTTCTTCCGGCGTCGCCGCGCGCAGGCTGTGCGGCGCCACGCCGAGCACCGCTTGATTCAACGCGCGAACGCTCTCACGGCTTTTCTCAACCAGCCTCTGGAAGCGATTCACATCGTTGATGAATCGCCTCTGTCCTTCATTGGGAGCCGCGCCGCCGAAAGAGGAGTGGGCATAGAACACCGGCAGTAGCGTCAGCCCGATGCCCGTCTCCGCAGCCGCGGCCGCGATGCGCTCGGCCATTTCGGCTATATTGCCGTAGGGCGTCCCGTCGCGATCATGATGCAGGTAATGGAACTCGCCGACGCGCGAGAAGCCGGCCTCCAGCATTTCGACATAGAGCTGCGCGGCGACCGCCTCGACCTGGTCGGGCGTCATCGTAAGCGCGAAGCGGTACATCACCTCACGCCAGCTCCAGAAACTGTCCGCTGATGGCCCGCGCACCTCGGCCAGTCCCGCCATGCCGCGCTGGAACGCATGGCTGTGCAGGTTGGGCATGCCCGGCAGCACGATCGCGTGGCGCTCGTCACCCGGTTGGGCGGTGCCGCCGACATCCATGGTCGTAATGCGGTCATTGTCGAAGGCGATCCTGACATTGTCTTGCCAGCCATCGGGCAGCAGCGCCTGTTCCGCAAAGATCACCGTCACGTCCGCCTCCGAATCTGAATGGCAAGCGACAATAGCACTTGCGTCGCGTTTCAATATGTATATACATAATTGCCATCCTTTCAAACGGAAAAGATGATGGGCGAGAAGAACGGGAAGAGCGGCCTTCGTCTCTGGCGCGACGCGCGGCTGGCGACCATGGTCGATGGCGTGGCGGGCCTGGGTATCGTGGAAAAGGGCGCTGTCGCCGTGCGTGACGGGCTCATTGCCTATGCCGGCGCCGAAGCCGACATGCCGGCTTCGCTGGCTCAGGGCGCCGAGGCGATCGATTGCGAAGGTCGCTGGATCACGCCCGGTCTGATCGACTGCCACACCCATCTGGTCCATGCCGGCAATCGCGCCAACGAGTTCGAGATGCGCCTCGCCGGCGCCACCTATGAGGAAGTGGCCCGCGCCGGGGGCGGCATCGTCTCCTCGGTCAAGTCGTTGCGTGCCGCCAGCGAGGACGATCTGGTCGCCCAGACGCTGCCGCGCCTCGATGCGTTGATCGCCGAGGGCGTCACGTCAGTCGAGGTCAAATCAGGCTATGGTCTCGATCTGGACAATGAGAGGAAGTCGCTGCGCGCGGCCCGTCGTCTCGCCGGCGAACGGCCCGTCACGGTGCGCACGACCTTTCTCGGCGCGCACGCGCTGCCGCCGGAGGCGAAGGGTGACAAGGACGCCTTTATCGATCTCGTCGCCGAAACCATCCTTTCGGCTGTTGCCGCGGAAAAGCTTGCCGATGCAGTCGACGGTTTCTGCGAGGGCATTGCCTTTTCGCCGGAGCAGATCGCCCGCGTCTTCGACAAGGCGAAGGCGCTCGGCCTGCCGGTGAAGCTCCACGCCGACCAACTGTCGAACCTGCACGGCGCCGCGCTTGCCGCGCGCTACGGCGCGCTTTCAGCGGACCATCTCGAATACACCGACGAGGCCGGCGCGGCCGCGATGGCCAAGGCCGGCACCGTGGCCACGATCCTGCCCGGCGCCTACTATTTCATCCGCGAGACGAAGAAGCCGCCGGTCGAGCTGTTCCGCCGGCATGGCGTGAAGATGGCCGTCGCCACCGATAACAATCCCGGCACCTCGCCATTGACCTCGCTGCTGCTCACCATGAACATGGCCGCGACGCTGTTCGGCATGACTGTCGACGAATGCCTAGCCGGAATCACACGCGAGGCCGCGCGTGCGCTGGGTTTACTTGACCGCACGGGCACGCTGGAGGCGGGCAAGGCCGCCGACCTCGCCATCTGGGACATAGAGCGTCCCGCCGAACTCGTTTATCGCATGGGCTTCAATCCGCTCCATGCCCGTATCTGGAGAGGACAATGACCGAACTGACCCTGAAGCCCGGCAACGCGACGCTCGCCGACTGGCGCGCCATCTATCGCGGCGCCGTGCCGAAGCTGGACGATGCCTGCCGGCCGAAGATCAAGGCCAGCGCCGAGGCCGTGGCCCGCATCGTGGCCAAGGGCGAGCCGGTCTATGGCATCAACACCGGCTTCGGCAAACTGGCGAGTGTCCGCATTCCGGCCGCCGATCTCGAAACCCTCCAGCGCAACATCGTGCTTTCGCACGCCGCCGGCGTCGGCGAGCCGATGCCGGTCGCCGTCGTGCGGCTGATGATGGCGCTGAAGCTCGCGAGCCTGGCGCAGGGCGCTTCCGGCGTGCGCCCCGAGACGATCGAACTGCTCGAGGCGATGCTCGTCAACGACGTCATTCCGGTGGTGCCGGCGCAAGGCTCGGTCGGTGCTTCCGGCGACCTGGCGCCGCTCTCGCACATGACCGCCGTCATGATCGGCGTCGGCGAATGCTTCACGCCGCATGGCCGCGTCCCGGCCAAGGTCGCCTTCGTCTCGCATGGGTTGGAGCCGGTGACGCTCGGCGCCAAGGAGGGCCTGGCGCTGCTCAACGGCACGCAGTTCTCGACCGCTTTCGCGCTCGCCGGCCTGTTCGAGGCCGAGACGCTCTATCAGTCGGCGCTGGTCGCCGGCGCGCTGTCGACGGACGCCGCCAAAGGTTCCGACGCGCCCTTCGATCCGCGCATACATCTGCTTAGAAAGCATCGCGGCCAGATCGAGACGGCGGACGCCTTGCGCAATCTCATGGCCGGCAGCGCAATCCGTGAATCGCACCGCGTCGGCGACGAGCGTGTGCAGGACCCGTATTGCCTGCGCTGTCAGCCGCAGGTCATGGGCGCGGCGCTCGACGTGCTGCGCAAGGCGGCCGACACGCTGGAGACCGAAGCCAATGGCGTCACCGACAATCCGCTGATCTTCGCCGAGGACGACACCGCGCTGTCGGGCGGGAATTTCCACGCCGAGCCGGTGGCGTTTGCCGCTGACATGATCGCGCTTGCCGTCTGCGAGATCGGCTCGCTGTCGGAGCGGCGCATCGCCATGCTGGTCGATCCGGCGCTGTCCGGCATGCCGGCCTTCCTGACGCCCAAGCCTGGCCTGAACTCCGGTTTCATGATCCCGCAGGTGACGGCGGCCGCGCTCGTTTCGGAAAACAAGCAGAAGGCCTATCCGGCGAGCGTCGATTCCATCCCGACCTCGGCCAACCAGGAGGATCACGTCTCCATGGCCGCGCATGGCGCGCGCCGTCTGCTCGGCATGATCGAGAATGCGACGGCCGTCATCGGCATCGAACTGCTGGCGGGAGCGCAAGGCTGCGATTTCCACGCGCCGCTTGCCTCGAGCGCCGCACTTGAGGCCGTTCGCGCACTGGTTCGCGCCGAGGTGCCGCATCTCGACAATGACCGCCATTTCCACCCCGACATGGAAAAGGCGATCGCCATGGTCCGCAGCGGCGCGGCGGTGCAGGCGGCGGGCGCGGTGGCGCTGCCCACTATCGCGGGAGCGGCATGATGTCGGCCACTCCCTGGCTCACCGTCAGGCAGGGCACCGCGCCGCTGCTCGTATCGATCCCCCACACCGGCATCGATCTGGCCGGTATCGAGGAGCGGCTGGTCTCGACCTGGCTCGGCCAGCGCGACTGCGACTGGTGGATCGACAAGCTCTATGATTTTGCCGGCGATCTCGGCGCGACCGTCGTGCACACGGCCATTTCGCGCACCGTCATCGACGTCAACCGCGACCCGTCGGGCGTGTCGCTCTATCCCGGCCAGGCGACGACCAGCCTGTGCCCGACCGATACGTTCGACGGCGATCCGCTGTACCAGATGGGTGATGAGCCGACGCCGTCGGAGATCGATGAGCGCCGCGAGACCTATTTCGTGCCCTATCATGCCGCCCTGCAATCCGAGATCGACCGGCTGCGCGGCATGCACGAGAATATCGTTCTCTATGACTGCCATTCGATCCGCTCGGTATTGCCGCGCCTGTTCGAGGGCACGCTGCCCGTGTTCAATCTCGGCACCAATGACGGCAAGAGCACCGATCCGACATTGCAGGAAAAGGTGGCCGGCATCCTCGCTGCGACCGGCGAGAGTTGGGTGGTCAACGGCCGTTTCAAGGGCGGCTGGATCACCAGGAGTTTCGGCCAGCCGGGAAACGGCGTCCATGCGCTGCAGATGGAGCTCTCCAATCGCGGCTACATGCGCGAGCCCGCGGAAAAGGGATCACCGGAGAACTGGCCGGTGCCCTACGACCCCACATTCGCCGCGCCGATCCGGGCGACCCTGAAGACAATTCTCGAAACCGCGATTGACTGGGCCGGGCGCTGACGCGCCGCCCCAAGCGAAAGGGACAGTGATGACCACCAATCCTCGCCACAACATCCGTGAAGTGCGCGCGCCGCGCGGCGACAAGCTCAACGCCCGCTACTGGACGACCGAGGCGCCGCTGCGCATGCTGATGAACAATCTCGATCCCGACGTCGCCGAGAACCCGAACGAGCTGGTCGTCTATGGCGGCATCGGCCGCGCGGCGCGCACCTGGAACGATTTCAATCGCATCGCCTCGACGCTGAAGACGCTCGGCGAGGACGAGACGCTGCTGGTGCAGTCGGGCAAGCCGGTCGGCGTTTTCCGCACCCACAAGGATGCGCCGCGCGTTCTGATCGCCAATTCGAACCTCGTGCCGCACTGGGCGAACTGGGAGAAGTTCAACGAGCTCGATAAGAAGGGTCTGATGATGTACGGCCAGATGACGGCCGGCTCCTGGATCTATATCGGCACCCAGGGCATCGTGCAGGGCACCTACGAGACCTTCGTCGAGGCCGGCCGCCAGCACTACAACGGCAACCTGAAGGGCAAGTGGATCCTGACCGGCGGTCTCGGTGGCATGGGCGGCGCCCAGCCCCTGGCGGCGGTCATGGCCGGCGCCAGCTGCCTCGCGATCGAATGCAATCCCGATTCGATCGATTTCCGCCTGCGCACCCGCTATGTCGACGAAAAGGCCGAGACGCTGGACGAGGCGATGGAGATGATCGATCGCTGGACCAAGGCCGGCGAGGCGAAGTCGGTCGGACTGCTCGGCAATGCCGCCGAGATCGTGCCGGAGATGTTCCGGCGCGGCATCCGCCCCGACATCCTCACCGACCAGACCTCCGCGCACGACCCGATCAACGGCTACCTGCCGAAGGGCTGGACCATGGCCGAATGGCGCGAGAAGCGCGTCAGCGATCCTAAAGCGGTCGAGAAGGCGGCCCGCGCGTCCATGCGAGAGCATGTCGAGGCCATGGTGGCCTTCTGGAACGCCGGCGTGCCGACGCTCGACTATGGCAACAACATCCGCCAGGTCGCCAAGGAAGAGGGTTTCGAGAACGCCTTTGCCTTCCCAGGTTTCGTGCCGGCCTATATCCGCCCGCTTTTCTGCCGTGGCATCGGTCCGTTCCGCTGGGCGGCGCTGTCTGGCGATCCTGAGGATATCTACAAGACCGACGCCAAGGTGCGTGAACTCACCCCAGGCAACACCCATCTGCACAACTGGCTGGACATGGCGCGCGAGCGCATTTCCTTCCAGGGCCTGCCGGCGCGCATCTGCTGGGTTGGCCTCGGCGACCGCCATCGCCTCGGCCTCGCCTTCAACGAAATGGTGGCCAGGGGCGAGCTCAAGGCGCCCGTCGTCATCGGCCGCGACCATCTCGACTCCGGCTCGGTCGCCTCGCCGAACCGCGAAACCGAAGCGATGAAGGACGGTTCGGACGCCGTTTCCGATTGGCCGCTTCTGAACGCCCTGCTCAACACCGCGTCCGGCGCCACTTGGGTGTCGCTGCACCATGGCGGCGGCGTCGGCATGGGCTTCTCGCAGCATGCCGGCATGGTGATCGTCGCCGACGGCACGGCCGATGCCGCGCGGCGCCTGGAGCGTGTGCTGTGGAACGATCCGGCGACCGGCGTCATGCGCCATGCCGATGCCGGCTATGACATCGCCCTGGAATGCGCCAGGGAACACCAGCTCAACCTGCCGGGCATTCTGGGCTAGGGCGATGCGTATTCTTCGTGCCGCCGACTACCGGGTCATGCCGTGGAAGAATGGCGGCGGCACGACCACGGAAATCATGGTCTCGCCCGATGGCGCGGGGCTCGACGACTTCGACTGGCGCGTCTCGATGGCCCGCGTCGAGGGCAGTGGACCGTTTTCCAGCTTTGCCGGCATCGACCGGACCCTTTCGGTGCTGGAAGGGGAGGGCATCGCGCTCGATGTCGCCGGGCTGGCTCCCGTGCATCTGACGAGACTATCTTCGCCGTTTTCCTTCCCGGCCGATGTGGCGACCAGCGCCGAACTGCTCGCCGGCGCGATCACCGACCTCAATGTCATGAGCCGTCGCGACCGCATGCGCCACATCGTCCAGCGCATCACCCTTTCGGATGCCATCGAACTCGATCCGCAGGCGGCCATGACCATCGTCCTGCCCCTGGATGGAAACATGGCCGTGACCGGCGCCGAGACCGGTGAGATCGGGCCGCTCGACGCGCTTCTGCTCGAACGGGGCAGCGAAAAACCGCGCCTGGCGCCCGTCGGACGATGCACCTTGTTCCTTATCCGTATCGACCGGATCGCCGCTCGCCGTTAGGCAGCGGTCAGTACAAGCGCCGTTTCACACGCCCGACCAACGCATTCTCAAAAACGATGCTCAAGGGTTGGCCGTCGATGGGAAGTTGGGACAGTTGCGCGATAATTCCGTCCATGCTTTGTCCAGGTCAAATTTCGACCGAGTGGTCTCAATTTTCTTTGCTGTCGCGTTGTCGATGAAGTTGCTTTCGGCGCGCATGACGTGGAAAGCTCCCCCTGAAGGTCGCTGATAGAGCACGATATATCCGCAGTGCCGGTCAATTTTTTCAAACCTGCTAGCAATATCGACCGCTGCGTAAATCCCCGGCAAAGGAGCGTCCGTCGGGTTCTTAAGCCAGGTGAATTTGAGCAGTCGCCGATCCAGCAGCGCACCGGCCTGCGCATGGAACTTTTCGCTTTGTTCTGTGAATGCCATCACCGGGATCGACGCTTTGGCGGCATCATCCATCATTTCGTATGCCCGCTCTGCGTTGCCGCTGTCGAGGAAGGAGAAATAGGTGGCAATTGCCCGTGTCGCATCCACAACCAAATCCTGCGATGGCGCAAACTCCTGCGAACGTGCTGCTTGGCCGCCCGCCAATGTCGAAACGACCAGCAACATGAAAGCTACGGCTACACGCATGATCCGCTTACCTCTTTAGCCTTCCGAACAGGCCGCGCCCCGTCGAGACCGGCAGCCATATTTTAAACAGACCACTACCAACCATTAACGGCTGTTGCCAAACATGATCGCGGCGCCGGCGAAATATCGCCCGAACCCTTGCGTGCATCACGAAAAAGCCTGAATCCTCTCCGTCGATCCAGATGGGTCGGGGCTAAGGGGCGGTCGCCGCGAAATTTGTCGAAGAATGACGCCCTGTCGTGGTGCGGAAACAAACTTTCGGCAAGTGCTTGGGATGCAACCAATTGCATTTGAAACGGTTTTAGGGCCATTGCCGTGGCGGTGACGCCGCTGAGTGGCCGCTTACGGAATTTTCTATGAATATTCAGACGAATCCTGCCCATCTCGACAAGACGAACGCCGGCTTTCCGGCGATCACCGAAGAGCCGATCCGTTCCACCTACCTGCCGGAAGACCGCTTGCGGACGCTGGGCGAAAGCCTGGCCAAGGGAGACCTGACGGATCTGTTTGGCCTGGTGCCGTTCGACTTCCAGGCACGCATTCGCGACAACGCCAAGAAGATCCTCGAGGTTTACCGCTCGACCAATGCGGCGCAGGCGAAGGGCGAAACGATCACTCCGGCCGCGCAGTGGCTGCTCGACAACAACTATCTGGTGGAAGAGACCATCTTCCAGGTCAAGCGCGACCTGCCGCGCCGTTTCTACAAACAGCTCCCGACGCTGCCTTTGCCGGGCGGAAGCACCGTGCCGCGCGCGCTGGCGCTGGCATGGACCTACGTCGCCCACTCCGACAGCTCGGTCTCCGCCAGCATGTTCAAGGCGATCGTGCAGGGCTTCCAGTCGATCGAGCCTCTGAAGATCGGCGAGCTCTGGGCGCTGCCCTCGATGCTGCGCTTCGTGCTGATCGAAAACCTCCGTCGCCTGGCGGTGCGGGTCAATCGCACCCGGGAGATGCGCCAGATCTCCAACGAGGTGGCGGACAAGGTCCTCGCCACCGACGACAATGCGGACCGCCAGGCGATCCTGGCCAACTTCAGCGCCCATGCGCAGGACACGACGTTCGCCACGCAGTTGCTCTATCGCCTGCGCGACGGATCGCAGAATGCCGGCAAGGCGCTCGAATGGCTCGAGGGCGAACTGGAGAAAACCGGCTCCGACGCCGAGGAAATCATCATCGCCGAGCACCAGACGCTCTCCAGCGGCAATGTGACGACCGGTAACATCATCCGCGGCCTGCGCCTCATCAACGACGTCGACTGGACCGTCTGGTTCGAAGGCGTCAGCCGGATCGACACCGTGCTGCGCGAGCGCACGGATTTCGCCGCTCTCGACTTCTTCTCGCGCGACCAGTACCGCACCGCGATCGAGGAATTGGCGCGCCGTTCTGATCTTTCGGAGTACAGAGTCGCCGAGAAGGCCATCGAGCTCGCCGGCCATGACGCCGCGCGGGATGGCGCCGATCCCTCTTCAGCCGCCCACACGGACGTCGGCTTCTTCGTGGTCGGCCAGCGCCGGCTGGAGCTGGAAAAGGCGATCGGCTACCGCCCGACCATCAGCCAGACCGTCAAGCGGACCTTCCGCAAGACGGGCTGGCTCGGCATCGTGCTGCCTGTCTTTGCCCTGACCGCCCTCCTTCTCGTGCTCGCCGGCAACGCGCTGGCCCATCTCGGCCTGTCGATCTCGTCGATCGTGCTGATGCTGGCGCTGTTTGCCGTCCCGGCCAGCGAGGGCGCGCTCGCCTTCTTCAACACCGTCGTCCTGCTGTTCCTCAAGCCGACGCGCCTTATTGGCTACGACTACAGGCACGGCGTGCCGCCCGAGGCGCGCACGCTGGTCGTCATACCGTCGCTGATCGGCTCGCGAGACGATGTCGAGGAGAACATCCGCAACATCGAGGTCCATCATCTGGCGAACCTGGCCGGTGAAATCCATTTCGCCCTGCTGTCCGACTGGCCCGACAGCCAGGCCGAGGTCGACGCGGCCGACATGGAAATCCTGGAGTTCGCGCGCGCCGAGATCGCCCGGCTCAATGCCCGCTACCCGTCGGAGGGCGCGCCGCGCTTCTACCTCCTGCACCGGCACCGCCTCTTCAACGCCGCTGAAGGCGTCTGGATGGGCTGGGAGCGCAAGCGCGGCAAGCTGCACGAGCTGAACCTGCTGCTGCGCGGCGATAGCGATACCACCTTCCTGCCGCTGGACGTGCCACTGCCGGAACATGTCGTCCACGTGATGACGCTGGATGCGGACACGCGCACCACCCGCGATGCCGTTGCCTCGCTGGTCGGCAAGATGTGCCATCCGTTGAACCGTCCGCATTTCGACGCGACCAAGCGCGTCGTCAATGACGGTTACGCGATCCTGCAGCCGCGCATCACCGCCTCGCTCACCAGTGGCGACGAGGCCTCGTTCTTCCAGCGCGTGTTCTCCGCCAATCGCGGTCTCGACCCTTACGTCTTTGCCGTTTCCGACCTCTATCAAGACGTGTTCGGCGACGGCTCCTTCACCGGCAAGGGCCTTTATCACGTCGATGCCTTCGAGGCGGCGCTGCAGGGCCGCATCGAGGAAAACACCGTGCTCAGCCACGATCTGCTCGAGGGCGCGTTCGCGCGTTCGGCGCTGGTCACGGACGTCGAACTCGTCGAGGACTATCCGACGCGCTACTCGGTGGACGCCTCGCGACATCACCGCTGGGCGCGTGGCGACTGGCAGCTCCTCGGCTACATCCTCGATCCGCGTTCGGGCGTTCCGGCGCTTTCGCGCTGGAAGATGGTCGACAATCTGCGCCGTTCGCTGACGCCGATCTTCTGGGTGATGGCGGCGATCGCCGGCTGGACGCTGCTGCCCTTCACGCAGGCCGCTCAGTGGCAGGCGCTGCTGATCCTCAGCCTGTTCATGGCGCCCACCTTCGACATCGTCAACGCCATCCTGCCGAAGAGTGGCGACCAGACGCCGCGCGGTCATTTTTCGGCATTGGCACGGGACGTCGCCTTCGGCACGGCCATGGTGGCGCTCAAGATCGTGCTCATGGCGCATCTCGCCTGGATGATGGGCGACGCCATCATCCGTACGATCTATCGCCTCTTCGTCAGCCGCCAGCACCTGCTGGAGTGGCGGACGGCCTCGCAGGCCCACAAGAGCGGCGACAACGACCTCGGCTCTTACTACAGCATGATGTACGGCGCCGTCGTCATCGGTTTCGTGGGCCTCGCCATCCCCGTGCTCGCCGACTCGACCGGCGCCTTCGTTGCCTTCTTCTTTGCGCTGTTCTGGATTGGCTCGCCGGCTTTCGCCTGGCTGATCAGCCGTTCAGCCGAAACCGAAGACCGGCTGCGTATATCGGCGTCCGACATCCACACGCTCCGCACCCTTGCGCGGCGCACCTGGCATTATTTCGAAACCTTCGTGACCCCCGAGCAGCACCACTTGCCGCCGGACAATTTCCAGGAGAGCCCGGCTCCGTTGGTGGCGCCGCGCACATCGCCCACCAACATCGGCGTCTACCTGCTGTCGACGGTTTCGGCGCGCGATTTCGGCTGGATCAGCCTTTCGGAGGCCATCACGCGCATCGACGCGACGATGACGACCATGGAGAGCATGCCGCGCAGCCGCGGACATCTCTACAACTGGTACGACACCACGACGCTGAAGCCGCTCTATCCGCTCTATATTTCGGCGGTCGACAGCGGCAACCTTGCCGGTCATCTGGTGGCCGTCGCCGCCGCCTGCGCTGAATGGGCGGAGGCGCCCTCCGTCCACCTGCAGGGCGATTTCGAGGGCATCCTCGATACAGTGACCATCCTCGACGAGAGCCTCGAGGCGCTGCCGGATGACCGCCGCCAACTCAGGCCGCTTCGTCAAAGGCTCGCCGACCGGCTGGACGGCATGCGGCGCGCCGTCGACACCATCAAGGCGCAGCCCGAGATGGCGTCCATCCGCACCATCAACCTGGCGGTGCTGGCGGGCGAGATACGCAAGCTTGCGGCTGCCATCCACACCGAGGCCGCCTCGGCGCGAAGCGACGTCATCGTCGATTGGGCGGCTCGTCTGGAGGCCACTTGCGAGGCGCACGTCCACGACGCCCACAGCGACGACCAGGCGGTCGAGGCCTTGCGCGCCAAGCTGCTCACGCTGCGCGAACGGGCGCGCCGCTTCGCCTTCGAGATGGACTTCTCCTTCCTGATGCGGCCTGAGCGCAAGCTGCTGTCGATCGGCTACCGGGTCGAGGAGCACCAGCTCGACGAGGCCTGCTATGACCTGCTCGCGTCCGAGGCGCGGCTGACCAGCCTGTTCGCCATCGCCAAGGGCGACCTGCCGACCGAGCACTGGTTCCGGCTGGGCCGGCCGATCGTGGAGATCGGCTTCCAGGGCGCGCTCATGTCCTGGTCGGGCTCGATGTTCGAGTACCTGATGCCGCCCCTGGTCATGAAGGAGCCGCAGGGCTCCATCCTCAACCAGACCAGCAAGCTCATCATCAAGCGGCAGATTCAATATGGCCGCCAGAAGAACGTGCCGTGGGGTATCTCGGAAGCGGCCTACAACGCCCGCGACCGCGAACTGACCTACCAGTACACCAACTTCGGCGTGCCCGGTCTCGGCCTCAAGCGCGGCCTTGGCCAGAACACCGTCATTGCGCCTTACGCCACGATCCTGGCCGCGCAATTCAACCCCCGCGAGGCTGTCCAGAACCTGGCGCGGTTGCGCTCGATCGGCGCGCTCGGCCGGCACGGCTTCTACGACGCGGTCGATTTCACGCCGCAGCGTGTGCCTGAAGGGACGTCCCACGCGGTCGTCCTGAACTACTATGCCCACCATTCGGGCATGTCGATCGCCGCCGTCGCCGACGCCATCTTCGAAGGGCGGATGCGCGATCGCTTCCACAGCGATCCGGTCATCGAATCGGCCGAGCTTCTGCTGCAGGAGAGGGCGCCGCGCGATATCCCGACCGCCACGGTGCGGACCGAGGCCGACGAGCGGGCCAAGGACGAGACCGAGGTGGAGAGCCCCGACACCCGCATCATCCTGGATCCGATCAAGGCGCTGCGTTCTACGAACGTCATGTCCAACGGCCGCTACTCGGTCATGGTCACGGCGACCGGCTCGGGCTACAGCCGCTTGGGCGACATTGCCGTCACCCGCTGGCAGCCGGACCCGACCGAGGACCGGCTCGGCTCCTATATCTTCCTGCGCGACGCCGCTACCGGCGATTGGTGGTCGGCGACGGCCGAGCCGAAGCGGGCGCCAGAGGAGCGCGTGCAGACGCTGTTCTCCGACGACAAGGCGAGCTTCGTCAAATCCGTGGGCACGCTGCGCTCGGAAGTGGAGTGCATCGTCGTCTCCGAGGGCAATGGCGAGGGGCGCCGCGTCACGCTCTACAATGACGGATCGACGGACAGGCACATCGAGGTGACCTCCTTCACCGAGCTCGTTCTCGGTACGGAAGCCTCCGACAATGCGCATCCGGCCTTCTCCAAGATGTTCGTCGAGACCGAGATCGCGCCGAACAACGGGGCCATCTTCGCCACGCGGCGCAAGCGCGACGCCAGCGATCCCGACATCGCGATGGTGCATTTCGTCACCGATCCATCCGGCCTGACGCGCGACGCGGAGGCGGAAACGGATCGTCGCGCCTTCATCGGCCGGGGGCGCACCATCGCCGAGGCCGCGGCCTTCGACCATGGCGCCAAGCTCGGCGGCCATGCCGGCTTCACGCTCGATCCCGTCGCGGCCTTGCGCCGGCAGGTGCGCGTGCCGGCGAACAAGAAGATATCGCTGACCTTCTGGACGGCGGTGGGCGCCAACCGGGCCGAGCTGGACGAGGCTATTGCGCGGCTCGACCACCAGGAGAGTTTTGCCCGTCAGGCCATGCTTGCCTGGACGCGCAGCCAGGTGCAGACACGCCATCTCGGCCTCAGCCTCGCCGACGCGGCCAATGTCCAGAAGCTGGCGCGCTATCTGATCTACCCGGATGCGTTCCTGCGCCTTCCGGCGGACTCGATCGCGTCGGGCCTGGGCAAGCAGTCCAGCCTGTGGCCAACGAGCATATCGGGCGACTTCCCGATCTTCCTGGTCAGGATCGGCGACGTCGCCGACCTGGAAATCGTGGCCCAGGCGCTGCGCTTCCAGGAATACATGCGCTTCCGGGGCATGATGATCGACTTCGTCGTCGTCAACGAGCAGGCTTCGTCCTACGTGCAGGACCTGCAGCGCGCCGTCGAGACGCTGTGCGAGAACAGCCGCCTGCGTGGCAAGGAACTCGGTCCGCGCCAGCACATCTTCGCGGTCCGTCGCGACCTGATGGACGAAGCGACCTACAAGACGCTGCTCGCGGTGGCTCGGGTGGCCTTGCACACCCGCAACGGTACCATCTTCGATCAGATCGAGCGGGCCGAGGCTGCCGCCCTGCAGGCCAGGGACGCGCTGCAGTCGCCCCTGTCGACGCGAGAGCTGACCCCTCCCGCCTTCCATGCCGCGGCTGAAGCCAGGGCAGACGGCAACGGCCTCAACCAGTGGAACGGCTTCGGCGGCTTCGACGGCGACGGCCGCCATTATGTGACCCGCCTGACGGGCCGGCGCACGACGCCCCAGCCATGGATCAACGTCGTCTCCAACGCTTCGTTCGGGTTCCATACCTCGGCCGAGGGCGCGGGTTTCACCTGGAGCCGCAACAGCCGCGACTACCAGCTCACGCCGTGGTCGAACGATCCCGTGACGAACAGGCCGGGAGAGGGCATCTATATCTACGACCATGCCAGCGGCAGGGCGTTTTCGCCGACCGCCGCGGTGGCGCGCGACCCGGCGATCACTTACGAGACCTGGCACGGGCAGGGGTTCTCGACCTTCCGTGCGACGCGCGGATCGTTGTCGATGGACCTGACCCATGTCGTGGATCCGGTCGACCCGGTGAAGATCTCGCGCCTGCGCATCCAGAACACCGGGCCCGTGCCGGCAAGATTGCGTGTCTATGCCTATGCCGAATGGGTGCTGGGCGGACACCGCTCGCGAACGGCCGCCACCATCGTCCCGTCCCGCGACGCCGCGACCGGCGCGCTGTTGGCGCGCAATCCTTACAGCCTGGATTTCGGCGACCGTGTCGCCTTCCTGGCGGCGGACGGCGGCGTGCACTCCGTGACGTCGGACCGGTCCGAATTCCTCGGCAGGCATGGCGGCAGCGAATATCCGCAGGCCGTGCTGGCCGGCGCTGGCCTGTCCGGGCGTATCGAGGCGGGTGATGACCCATGCGCCGCGATCGCCCGCGACGTCGAGATTCCGGCCGGCGGCGACGTGACGCTTGTCTGGCTGCTCGGCGACGCCGACTCGCCCGAGGAAGCGAGCGCGCTTGTGCAGAAGCATCGCGGCAGGGATTTCGACAAGCGGCTGGCCGACAATGAGCGTGACTGGCGCGCCTTCCTCGACACCATCCAGGTCGAGACGCCCGACAAGACGCTCGACGCAATGGTCAACCACTGGCTGCCCTACCAGAGCCTCGCTTGCCGCATTCGGGCGCGTTCCGCCTTCTACCAGGCGAGCGGCGCGTTCGGCTTCCGCGACCAGTTGCAGGACACGCTGGCGTTGCTGGCGCACGATCCGGCCCTGGCGCGAGACCAGATCCTCAACGCCGCGCGCCGGCAATTCCCCGAAGGCGACGTGCAGCACTGGTGGTTGCCGCGTAGCGGCGCCGGCGTTCGCACGATGATATCGGACGATGTGGTGTGGCTTGCCCATGCCACCGCCCGCTACCTCCAGGTGACGGGCGACCGCGCGATCCTGAAGGAGCAATTGCCGTTCATCGACGGACAGCCCCTGGGAGAGGGCGAGCACGACGCGTTCTTCCAGCCGGAAGTCTCGAAGAAGACGGCTTCGCTCTACGATCACTGCGCGAAGGCGCTCGATCTCGCCATCAAGCGCAGCAGCCCGGCAGGCCTGCCGCTGATCCTTGGCGGCGACTGGAACGACGGCATGAACCGCGTCGGTGAGCACGGCAAGGGCGAGAGCGTCTGGCTGGGCTGGTTCCTGCTCAAGACGTTGGCGGACTTCGCCGCCGTCGCCAAGGGCGAGGGCGATGCCAAGCGGGCGCAGGCATGGACCAAGCACGCCGATATCCTGAAACGGGCCCTGGAAAACACGGCCTGGGACGGGGAGTGGTATCGCCGCGGCAGTTTCGACGATGGCACGCCGCTTGGCTCGAGGGACTCGCAGGAGTGCAAGATCGACTCCATCGCGCAATCATGGAGCGTGCTTTCCGGCGATGGCGATCCGGCGCGCTCCAAGACGGCGATGGATCAGGCGACCGCGCTTCTCGTCGATGACGAGCTGAAGATCGTCAAGCTGTTCACCCCGCCCTTCTCCAGGACGGACAAGGACCCCGGCTACATCAAGAGCTACCCGCCGGGCGTCCGCGAGAATGGCGGCCAGTACACCCATGCCGCCACCTGGTTCGTGATCGCGCTTGCCGAGATGGGCCGGGTCGATGACGCCTATCGCTGCTTCTCGATGCTCAATCCGGTCAACCATGCGCTCGACGAGACGGCGGCCGAACACTACCGGGTCGAACCCTATGTGGTTGCCGCCGACATCTATGCCGGCGAGGACAAGGGCGGACGCGGCGGCTGGACCTGGTACACGGGCTCCGCCGGCTGGCTCTATCGCTCGGCGGTGGAAGGCATCCTCGGCATAGAGCGGCGAGGCAGCCAGATTCAGTTCAAACCGAAGCTTCCCAGCCACTGGGACGGCTATTCGGCGAAGCTGAACATGCTGGGCGCGAAGGTCGACGTCCGTGTCCTTCGTGACAGCAAGGTAAAATCCGTCACGCTCGAGATCGACGGCGCCAAGACAAAAACGGCATCGCTGGAGCTGAAACCGGGCGAAACGACGGCGGTGACCGTCAGGATACCGGCCTGATACCAAACGGAAATTATCTCCATCCCGGGTCCGCCGGGGTGGAGGCGGGCAAAACAGCTCGCCCTCAGGCCTTTTATTTGCCTTGATACTTTGACGCAGCCCCTTTTTTCATGGCGTCATCAGCCCGACATTACGGCTGACTAAAATTTCGGCAACCTAGGCAAACTGCCATGATTTTGCCGCAAGCCTGACATTTCACCTTTTATCTCAAACCGTTAGGTGATCACGGCAGATTTCGAAACGTCGCTATCTTTTGTTCGCGTATCGGGAACCGAAGATGTACACGGCCATTGTTTTGCGACGCATCTATCGATACGAGTCCGAAAATGATGCGGTGCACAATAAAGGTACGGCGGAGTAACTGAAGTGTCCCTGCTGCAAATATACTGGAGAGCGCTCGGTTACCTGGCCGCGGACAAGAAGCGCGTCGCGCTGATCTGCGGCGCCAACGTCGCGCTGGCCGCGATCGCGATCCTCGAGCCGATCCTGCTCGGGCGAGTGATCGGCGCCATCTCCGAAAAAGGCCCGGTCTTCTCGACGCTTGCCATCTGGGCCGCTCTCGGTGCCTTCAACGTCATCGCCTTCGTTCTGGTCGCGCGCGGCGCCGACCGCTTTGCCCATGCCCGCCGCTCGGAAGTTCTGTGCGAATCCTTCGAGCGCGTCATCACCATGCCGCTCGCCTGGCACCACCAGCGCGGCACCTCCAATTCGCTGCACACGCTGCTGCGGGCCGTAGAGACCCTGTTCAGTCTGTGGCTGGAATTCATGCGCGTGCATCTGTCGACGGCCATCGCGCTGGTGCTGCTGGTGCCGACCGCGATTGCCATGGACATCCGCATGTCCGGCGTTCTGCTTGGCCTCGGCGTGCTCTACGTCGGCATCGGCCGTGTCGTCATGCGCCGCACCAAGTCGGGGCAGACCGCCGTCGAACGCCACTACCACACGGTGTTCGCTCATGTCAGCGACAGTGTCAGCAACGTCGCCGTGCTGCAGAGCTACAACCGCATCGGCCATGAGACGGCTACGCTGAAGCGCTACGTCAAGGACCTGCTCGACGCGCAGAATCCGGTGCTCGACTGGTGGGCGATCGCCAATGCGCTGAACCGCCTGTCCTCGACCATCTCGATGATGATCGTATTGTCGATCGGCGCCTATCTCGTGACCCAGGGCCAGCTCCGCGTCGGCGACGTCGTCGCCTTCACCGGCTTTGCCGGGATGCTGATCGCCCGTCTCGACCAGATGTCGGCCTTCACCACGCAGATCTCCGAGGCGCGCGCCAAGCTGGAGGACTTCTACCGCCTCGAGGATTCGGCCGCCGACGTCGCCGAACCAGACGGCCTGAAGGAGCTCAGCAACGTGACCGGCCATGTGCGGTTCGAGAATGTCAGCTTCGAGTTCGCCAACTCCGGCCACGGCATCGAGGACGTGTCGTTCGAGGTCCAGGCTGGCCAGACGGTCGCCATCGTCGGCCCGACCGGCGCAGGCAAGACGACGCTCATCAATCTGCTGCAGCGTGTCTTTACTCCGTCCAGCGGTCGCATCCTCATCGATGGCATCGACACGCGCACGGTGACCCGCAAGTCGCTGCGCCATTCGATCGCCACCGTCTTCCAGGACGCCGGCCTGCTCAATCGCTCGATCGAGGACAATATCCGTGTCGGCCGCGCCGATGCGACCTATGACGAGGTCCACGCCGCGGCCAAGGCCGCCGCCGCGCAGGACTTCATCCTCGCCAAGAGCGATGGCTACGACACGATCGTCGGCGAGCGCGGTGGCCAGCTCTCCGGCGGCGAGCGCCAGCGCATCGCCATCGCCCGCGCCGTGCTCAAGGATGCTCCGATCCTGGTGCTCGACGAGGCGACCAGCGCGCTCGACGTCGAGACCGAGGATCGCGTCAAGGAAGCTATCGACGAGCTGCGCCGCAACCGCACGACCTTCATCATCGCCCACCGCCTGACCACGGTCCGCGACGCCGACCTCGTCGTCTTCATGGACAAGGGCAGGGTGGTCGAGATGGGCGGCTTCACAGAGCTGTCGCTGCGCAACGGCCGCTTCGCCGCCTTGCTTCGCGCCGGCGGCCTGCTGAACGACGAGGAGGTTCGCCGCCTCAGCCGTCCGGTCAACGAAGCAGCGTAAGTGCCCCCTTTACCTCCCCCTTGTGGGGAGGTCGGACCGAAGGTCCGGGTGGGGAGATGGCGCCACCCCCGGCCCGCTGCTCCGAAGCGACTCTCACCACAAGGGGAAGGTCGTGCCCTGCGACACTCCCTCGATTGCCCCGGACACATTGCCGGTCTATTTAGGTCGGCATGAGCGACACCACCTCACGCCAGACCGGATGGACCGATCTCGCCAACCCGACCCGTTTCGTCGGTCTGGCCGGCAAGGTCATTCCGTGGCTGGCGGCTATCGCCGCCGTCCTGCTTGCCGTCGGTCTTTACATGAGCTTCACCGCGCCCGGGGATTTCCAGCAGGGCATCACGGTGCGCATCATGTACATCCACGTGCCTTTCGCCTGGCTCGCCATGATGTGCTACACGATCATGGCGATCTCGGCGCTCGGAACGCTGGTCTGGCGCCATCCACTGGCCGATGTCGCGCTGAAGTCGGCCGCCCCGATCGGCGCGACCTTTACCGCGTTGGCGCTCATCACCGGCTCCATCTGGGGCAAGCCCATGTGGGGCACCTGGTGGGTATGGGATGCGCGGCTGACCTCCGTCTTCGTGCTCTTCCTGATGTATCTAGGCATCATTGCGCTGACGCGCGCGCTTGACGATGCCGGCCGGGCCGCCTGGGCGGCCGCCATCATCACGCTGGTCGGCTTCATCAACATCCCGATCATCAAGTTTTCGGTCGACTGGTGGAACACGCTGCACCAGCCGGCATCGGTGTTCCGGATGGGCGGCCCGACCATCGATCCCTCGATGCTGTGGCCGCTGGGCGTGATGGCGCTCGGCTTCACCGTGTTGTTCTTCGCCCTGCACCTGATGGCGATGCGCACGGAGATTTTCAGGCGACGGGTGACCGCGATGCGCCGGGTTGCGGCCCGGCAGGCGGAAAGGCAGTAGGATTCTGCTTCCGATTGGCCGCTGTTTTTACTGGGTCGTTACATCGAAATATCCGGTCGATCTTAACTGCTCGATAGTTGCCACAACCTCCTCGTAGCAGAAATTGTCGATGACGAGCGTGTCCTGATCGACGTGATAGTATCCCGTGCTAGAGATGGAGCTTGACGCTTCCTGCATCAGCCGACGCTTCGAAATGAACTCGAATCTGTAGATGCGATCGTTGGAGACGACGTAAGCGTCGCGACACCATTCCTTCTGGAGAAGTTCCTCTTTTCTAGTGTCGTCGATCCCATACTCCCAACGGATTGCGAAACTAGTCATCCCATCTTCCCGCGAGCCGCCACCGGCAGCGTTTCCAACACCTTGTCGC
The DNA here is from genome assembly GCA_001899205.1 of Mesorhizobium sp. 65-26. GTDB lineage: Bacteria > Pseudomonadota > Alphaproteobacteria > Rhizobiales > Rhizobiaceae > Mesorhizobium. The sequence continues at coordinate 57,582 of MKVL01000001.1, forward strand.
CGTCGATCAGATGCACTTGGTCGAACAGGTTGGTCACCACGCAGCAATGGTCGGGAACCACGCGCACGCGCTCGCCGATCTTCACATGCGCGCCGTCCGAGAGCGTGACCGTGCCGTGTTCCTCGCTGAGGCCGGTGACGCGGGCGCCCGGCATGCCAAGCAATTCGCCGAAATCAGGCAGCCCCAGCGTGTCGGATGACAGCGCCTTGCTGCCGCTGTCGAGGATGGCGCGGGCCGGGGTCGGGTGGCTGACGACGGTGGCCAGCACCGTCAGCGCGCAATCATCGAGCGTGCCGACTTTCTTGGAGACCTGGTAGCGGTCGAGATAGATGTAGGTGCCGGGGCGGTATTCGGTGACGACGCTGTTCTCGCCCGAGCGCCACATATCAGGCGTGCCGCCGCTGGAGATGCGCTCGCAAGCCAGTCCGCTGGCGGCCAGCGCCTGTTTGGCCGCGGCCAGCCATGCCTCCGCCTCCGCCGCGCGGCCGCCCGCCGGATAGGTCATCAGCCCGCCGAAGGCGAGGCCACTGGCCTGGTCGATGATCTTCGCCAGCGCCACGGCTTCCTCCGCGGTCTGCACCCCGCAGCGACCCATCCCGGTGTCACACTCGACCAGCACCGACAGCGGATGGCCGGTGTCTGTGAAGGTTGCCGCCAGCCCTTCGACCGTTTCCCTGCTGTCCGACGTCACAGACAGGGTTACGCGGCCATGCAGCGCTTTCAGCCGTTCCAGCTTGGCGCGGCCGAGAATGTTGTAGGGCAGGAAGATGTCGGAGAGCCCGGCGTCGGCCATAACTTCGGCCTCGCCGATCTTCTGGCAGGTAATGCCGACGGCGCCGGCCGCCACCTGCTTCTTGGCCCAGTAAGGCAGTTTGTGCGTCTTGATGTGCGGCCGCAGCTTCAGGCCGTGGCTGTCGGCATGCGCCTGCGCGCGGCTGATGTTGGCTTCGGCGCGGGCCGCGTCGATCAGGATCGCCGGCGTGTCGAGGTCGTCTATGCTGAGCATCGGTGTGTCCGTGAGGCCGTTGGGCAGAAGCCTGTAGCGAATTTCGAAACAGTCTGCGTGTGGTTATCGCCCTGATAGCCGTCGATGTCACGGGGCCAGAACGAGGAGTTTACATCGACAGGGGATCGACGTTCGGCTATGCGAGGAAGACATTTTCAGTTGGCAGCGGCCGGGAGGAACCAGGACCCATGAAACGCTCCACCATCAACGACATCATCCGCGACGCCGACGCTTTCATCCGCTCCTTCGGCTACATCATGCCGCCCTTCGCCTACTGGTCACCCGAGCAGATGATGCAGCGCCGCCAATCCTCCGCCGGCATATTCGACGGGCGCCTCGGCTGGGACATCACCGATTACGGCCAGGAGAAGTTCGACGAACTCGGCCTCTTCCTTTTCACCGTTCGCAACGGCCACTACGCGGACATGCAGAAGGGCAAGGGCATGCTCTACGCCGAGAAGATCATGATCTCGCGCAAGGACCAGCTCTCGCCGATGCACCGCCACAACATCAAGGCTGAGGACATCATCAACCGCGGCGGCGGCAAGCTGGTGCTCGAGCTGTTCATGCCCGACGCCGAAGGCGGTATCGATCCGAAGGCGGAAGTCTCCGTGCCGGTTGACGCCACCATCCGCAAGCTGCCGGCCGGCGGACTGCTGAAGCTCGATCCGGGCGAGAGCGTCACGCTGCTGCCGGGCGTCTGGCATGCCTTCTGGGCCGAGGGCAAGGACGTGCTGATCGGCGAAGTCTCAACGGTCAATGACGACCTGACCGACAACGTCTTCCGCGAGCCGATCGGCCGCTTCTCCAACATCGACGAGGACGTCGCGCCGCTGCACCTTCTGGTGTCGGATTATGAGAAGTGGGTGGGGTAGAGCGCCTTACGAGAGCGTTTCGCCAACTGTCGTCGGTTGACGCTGCCCCTCATTGCCCTCCCGGGCATTTCTCCCCGTATAGTGACGGGGAGAAAGTCGCTTTCATCGGCGATTTCGCCAATCATCAGCGTTGCAGGATAGGTGTCGGCGGAGTGGCCATCTTCCTTCTGCCCGTCACTATACGGGGAGAAGGTGCCGGCAGGCGGATGAGGGGCAGTGCCGACGCTTCCAACGTATCCGTCGAAGAGCCTGCTCACCGCGCATGCTTATCGGCTTTCCTGTTCCCGAGCAGCAGCTTGCGCTCGAGATGGGCGCGCAACTCGCCGTAATAGGCGGTGAGAAACGGCTTTGAATCGACCGGCTCGACCTTGGCGCCGATCTTATGGGCGATCGTCTCCGCCACGGCCTTCAGCGCGAAATAGTCGTCACGACGCAGCACGTCTTCCAGCTTCTGCAATTCGGCGATGCCATAGGCGTCGAGCTGCGCCACGCTGAACTTGAACTTGCTGGAGAACGGATCCTGCCTTTGTGAAAGATCCTCGAGCAGCGCCACCTTCGGCGCCTCGACCACCCAGGTGCCGGCAAGCAGGTCGCCGACGCGCAGCCGGTCGCGATTGAAGAGCGGAAACAGGGAGAACAGCAGCGCCCACACCAGGCCGAAGATCGTCGACAGCGTATCGGCGACATCGGTGCCGCCGCGTGCGGCGAGGATCGACAACGGCAGGAAAACCTCGATCTCCCGCATCAGGTTGCGGGCGATGACCTGGTCGATGGTGAGGCCCGCGCCGCTGCGCGCCGCGACCCTGACGCCGAGCATCCTCTTGCCCGGTGTCGCCGCACGCCTGCCGGCTTCGAAGACGATGAAATAGGCATTGCGCAGCAGGAAGATGAGGATGATCCAGACGATGAAGAGCGGCTGGATCCTCTCCGCGCGCAGGCCGGCCAGCCCGAAGAGAGCGACCAGCGAAATCACCACCGTGGCGATCACCATGATCACCACGTCAAGCAGGAACGCTGCCGCCCGCGTACCGGCATCCGCCAGCCTGACCCGCAGGTCCACGCCTTCGGGTGTGATCAGGGGACGCACGAGCAGGGCAGGGTTCCTAGCCGTTGCCATGTCGCACCATCCGCAACAGATAGAAATAACAGATCCAGAACGAGAGCATTGCCCCGCCAATGGCGTAGCGGGCCGCGTCGCTGGAGATCGTCTGCCGGCCGATCCCCTCGAGCAGGCCGGCGAACAGCAGCATCACCGTCACGCCGATCATGGCCGTCGCCGCCACGCGCCCGGCCTGAGCGGCCGCGGCCATGCGGGTCAGTTCGCCGGGGAAGGCGATGCGCGTGCCGATGCGCATGCCCGCGGCGCCGGCGATGGCGATCGCGAACATTTCGGTCGTGCCATGGATCGACAGCCAGCCGCCTAGTTCAAAGCCGAGCCCCTTGGCCATATAGATCTGGAAGATCGCGCCCAGCATGCAGCCGTTCATCAGGATGAGCAGCACGCTCGGCACCGCGAAGGCAAAGCCGAGCGCGAAGGCGAGGATGGCCACCTGTGTGTTGTGCGTAAAGAGGTAGGCCGCGAAACCCGAGAGGAAATGGGTGGTGCCGCCGTCATAGAGCACGCTGCGCAGCATCTCGGCCGATGAGTCCGGGTTGCGCCCACCGGCAAGGCCGGGCTCTATGATGGCGTCGTACCAGCGCTTGTCGGAGGCGACCAGCCAATAGCCCGCGAGGGCGCCGACGACGGTCAACCCGACCGCCACCCACACCTCGCGCCACAGATCGCGGATCGCCGCCGGCCAGTCGCGCAGGAAGAAGTCGCCGATACGTGCTCTCAGGCTTCGCCGGGCGCCATAGAGGTAGAAGTACCCGCGCAGGCACAGCGCCTCCAGATAGGCGATCAACGCGCTGTCCAGCGATGTCGCCCGGGCCACGGAAAGTGAGGAGAGCGCCGAGCGGTAGAGCAGCGGAAGCGATAGCAATTCGTCTTCCGAAAGCGCGCGCGGCGCGCGCTTCTCGACGCGCGCAAGCAAAGCCTCGAACGCCTTCCAGTCGGCCTCGCGTTCCTTGCGGAAGCTTGCCAGCGACTGGCGAATGCCATTGGTGCCCGCCGGCAGCGTCATAAGAGGTTCTCCTCCTTGAGCTGGATATAGCGTTCGACCAGGGCTGGGCCGAGACGCTGGTGGTCGGCCTCGATGACATGCGCGCCGAGCAGGCGCAGGCGCCCGATCACCACTTGCCTTTGCTTGAGCAGGTCGCCGGCGGTGACGGCGCGGGCGACATCCTCCGGTGTCGCCGGCGCCATGTCGGCCAGCGTCTCCAGCTCGACATCCTTCATCAGCATGAACAGCACCAGATGCCGCTCGGTCAGCCGGCCGACGGTGCGCAGCATCAGTTCCGCGCTGATCGGGTCGACGAAATCGGTGAAGACGATGACCAGCGAGCGCCTGTCGAGCCTTGCCGCGAGGGTCGTCAGCGCCAGCGTGAAATTCGTTTCCTCCGTGGAATAGTCGATATCGGCCGCGCGCTTCTGGATCATGGCGAAGCTGGGGGAACCGCGCACGGCGCCGCTGGAGACGCGCGGCCTGGCATCGAACGAGAACAGGCTGACGAGGTCGCCGCCTTTCAGCGCGATGAAGGCCGAAAGCAGTGCCGCCGTCACGGCGCGGTCGACCTTCGGTACGCCGTCGACCGGCTCGCACATCAGCCGGCCGCTATCGATGGCGAGCACGATGTTGTTGTTCTCCTCGATCCGGAACTCGCGCGCCAGGAGCTTGCCGTGACGGGCGCTGCGTTTCCAGTCGATCATGCGCCGGCCCATGCCGGGCTGGTAGTCCTTCAGCGCCTCGAACTCGCGTCCCTGGCCGGCGCGCTTCTGCGCATGGCCGTCGGCAAGTGCCGAGCGTTGCAGCAGCGTGATCGCCTCGTCGCGCGCGCTGCTGACGTCGGGCAGCACCGCCACCTTGCGGTCCATCGGCAGCACGACCTGGTTCCAGGTCAGCCCGAACGGTCCCTGCCAGCGCAGCCAGAGCCGGTCGAAACTCGCGATGCCGCGCCGGATGGCATCGAATTCGAGGTCGAGCGTTCCGCCATGCGCCGGCAGCGCGCCGCCGGTGCCGTTCACCGGCGCCAGCCGTTGGTCGTGCCCGACGCGGGCCTGCAGCCGGCGCGGACGTGTGCCGAGGCCGGCCGCGATGTGGAGGGTGAAGCGTCCGCCGACACCGACCTGCGGCGGCGCCGTCAGTGTTGCGCTGAGCGAGGCACGTCCACGCCCCGCCGCCGCGTCGACCGCGAGGAAGGCGAGCAGGGTGCATATCCACAGCAGGCCGAGATACCAGACATGCGGCAGCACGAGCGCGATCAGGAAGGCGGGGATCGCCCCCGCCGCCGCGGCCCACACAGCTCTGCCGCTGGGATAGATCAACGCGGCGCTTCCGTCTGGTCGACGAGGTCGGAGACGATCTGCTCGACCAGCCGTCCGTCGATCTGCGCCGCCGGGGAAAGGATGACGCGATGGCGCAACGCCGGCACGGCAAGCGCCTTGACATCGTCGGGGATGACGTAGTTGCGGCCGTCGAGCGCCGCGCGGGCCCTTGCCGCGCGCGCCAGCATGGCGCCCGCGCGCGGGCTCGCGCCCACCTCGAGGTCCGCGCTTTCGCGCGTTCCGCGCACAAGCGCCGCTATGTAGCCGACCACGTCGTCGACCAGCGTGACATCGCCGACCGTGGCCAGCGCGGCTTCGAGCGTCGCCCGGTCGGTCCGCGCCTTGATGCCGTATTGCTCGATGTCGTGCGAAGCCGAGCCGCCGCCGTGATGGATGATGATGGCGCGCTCCTCCTGTGCGTCGGGATAGCTCACGCGGTGCTTGAACAGGAACCGGTCCAGCTGCGCCTCGGGAAGCGGATAGACGCCCTGGTGCTCGATCGGGTTCTGCGTCGCCACCACCATGAAGTTCCGCCCGAGCGAATGGGTTGTGCCGTCGAAGGTTACGGCATGCTCCTGCATGGCTTCCAGAAGCGCGGCCTGTGTCTTCGGCGGCGTACGGTTGATTTCGTCGGCGAGCAGCAGATCGCAGAAGATCGGGCCGCGCGTCAGCGTGAACTGCCCGGTCTGGAAATTGTAGATGTTGGAGCCGACGATATCGCCGGGCATCAGGTCGGGCGTGAACTGGATGCGCCCGTAGGTGACGCCCAGCGCTTGCGCGAAGCAGCGCGCCGTCATGGTCTTGGCGGTGCCTGGCGGACCTTCGAGAAGGATATGGCCGCCCGCGAACAGCGCCGTCAGCATCAGATCGAGCGTGTCGCGCTGTCCGGTGATCGCCTTCGCCACTTCTTCCCTGATCTCGCTCGCCAGGGCCTTTACATCATCGACGTTCACCGAGCCTCCTTGCCGTCCAGTCGTGCAGCTTTTCCGCCGCATCATGCATTCCGGTCAAACTGTTGGAATCCTTCGTTGCCTTGAACCGCGCGGTGAAGCTGTTGGCTTCGCCTTTGTCGCGGGAATCCAGCCAGCGATCGAGCGCTTCGCCCTGCAGGCCTTGCGGCGCGCCGAGCAGCGTGCCGGCGCGTTGCCGCATCAGCGCCGCGTAGCGCCCGCCGAGTTCGCCCAGCCTGCCGGCGCGCTTGAGCAGCGTCGCGGTCGTGTCGACCAGCGCGCGCTTGCCGAAGGCGATCGCGCGGCCCTCGGCGCGCGGCGGACCGAACCGGCCGAGCCCATGCAGGAAGGCCAGCGCCGCCGCCGCCAGAATCGACAAGGTGAGCGCGAGGAACGGGGGCTCGATCAGCAGCTTGGCGAGATCGTGTTTCCGCCCGGCGCCGTGCAGCGTCAGGTCGAACGCCACGGCCCCCTTGCTCGGTTCGAGCATGGCGATCATGTCCAGCGCGGCTGCGGCCTTCTGCGGGTCCTTCAGCGCCGCATTGTTGATCAGATCGGGGTCGGTCAGGATATAGAACGGCTCGTCGTCGAGCTCGGTGAGGACGGCCTTGTCGTTGCCGACGGCGATCAGCGGATGTTCGTCGGCCACCCATTGCCTCTTCCTTGCCGTGTTCCTTCCAGGTCAGATTGTAGAAGGGGCCGGCGGCATAGGCGATGCCCCAATGCGCCATGGCGCAATCGGGGTCGGTCTCCAGCGCCTTCTCGAAGCACTTGATGCCTTCGTCATGATTGAAGCCGTAGCACCAGTTCAGCCCGACATCGAACCAGCTCTGCGTTTGCGCCGAGGACGTCGAGATGGGGCGGCGGTAGGCGCCGAGGTCGAAACGGTCCATGCCGGCTTTCTTTCACCAGGGTTGCTCGGCCGATCGCCTGGCGGGAATCGGCGACGCATGGTGGGCCGAACACGTGCGGGTTGGCAACGCCGGTGACGAAACGGCTCAGGTCCGCACGCCGCCCTCCAGCCGGAAGCGATCCAGCGCCACGGCGCCGATGATGATGAGGCCCTTGATGATGTATTGCCACACGTCGGGCACCCCGGTCAGGATCAGCCCGTTCGACAGCACCGCGATGATCAGCGCGCCGACCAGCGTTCCCCAGATCGAGCCGATGCCGCCAACGAACGAGGTGCCACCAAGGATGACCGCCGCGATGGCGTCCAGCTCATAGGCCTGGCCAAGCTGCAATCCATTGGCGGCATAAAGGCGCGCCGACGCCATGACACCGCCCACAGACCCGCGAGCAGACCTGACATCGCATAGACGAAGACCAGCACCAGGCCGACCTTGATACCGGCAAGACGCGCCGCGTCCGGGTTGCCGCCGATGGCGTAGATATGCACGCCGAGCACCGTGCGCCGCAGGACGAACCACGACACGAGCACCACGCCGAGGGCGATGATGACCAGCCATGGGATACCCGCGATACTGCCGTTGCCGATGACGGCGTAGGCAAGGTCGGGATTGAAGACCGTCGTGTCCTTGCCCATCAGCCGAGCCGCGCCTCGTATGGCCGTCAGCGCGCCGAGTGTGACGATGAAGGGTGGCAGGCGTATGGCTGCGATCAGCATGCCGTTGACGAGGCCGAAGCCCAGGCCGCAGGCAAGGGCCGCCGGTATGGCCAGGATCGCGTAGGTCGGATCGAGGGAAACGATGAGCGCCGCCATGGCCGCCGCGGCCAGGATCGAGCCGATCGACAGATCGATGCCGGCGGTCAGGATCACGAAAGTCATGCCGCAGGCCAGCACCAGGTTGATCGATGCCTGCTGCATGACGATCAGGAGGTTGCCGACGGATGCGAAGCGGTCGCTGGCGATCGCGAAAGCGGCGCACAACACCACCAGTACGGGCAACATGCCGAGCGCCCGCACCAAGGCACGTGTCGCCTGTGCCCTGTTCGAAGCCGGGCCTTGCCCAGTGGCGGCTTGCACCTGTCTGTCGATCTGGCTCATCCCGTCGCGTCCGTCCCGTCGTTTCCGGTAGCGATTTCGATGATCGCCTCCTGTGTTATCTCGGCGCCGCGCAGGGCGCCCGCGATATGTCCATCGCGCATCACCAGCACCCGGTCCGCGAGGCCGATCATCTCTGGCAACTCGCTCGATATCATCAGCACCGCCGCTCCATTGGCCGCGAGCTTGTCGATGAGCCTGTAGATGTCGGACTTGGCGCCGATGTCGACGCCGCGCGTCGGCTCGTCCAGGATCAGCACCTTCGGCGAGGTCTCGAGCAGCCTCGCCAGCAAGACTTTCTGCTGGTTGCCGCCCGAAAGGCTGCCGACTGGCGTTCGCGATGAATTTGCCTTGATCGAAAGGCCGGAGATGGCGCGGGACACGCGCTCGCGCGCGCGGGTAAAACGTCTGAGGCCGAAAGGCCCGGCGTCGCGTCCCATGACCCCGATATTGACGTTGTCGTCGATGCTCATGTCGAGGAACAGGCCCTGGCCCTTGCGGTCCTCGGTCAGATAGACGATGCCCGCGGCAATCGCGTCAGCCGGGCCGCTGATCGCTACCGGCTGTCCTGAAACGGTGAGCGCTCCGCCACTCGGCCTGTCGGCGCCGTAGATCAGGCGCGCGAGCTCGGTCCGGCCCGAGCCGACGAGGCCGGAAAGCCCCAGCACCTCGCCGGCATGGACTTCCAGGGAGCAGGGGCCGATGCGCCAGCCGTCCGCGATATTCTTCACCGCAAGCACCGGCTCGGCCGGTCCGTGATCCGCCCGATGTTCCTTCTTGTAGAAGTCCGACAGGTCGCGACCGACCATCATGCGCACCAGCGTGCGGGAGGACAGCTCGTCGCGGGTCAGAGTGCCGACATAGCGACCGTCGCGCAGCACCGAGCAGCGATCGGCGAGCTCGTACACCTCTGCCATGCGGTGAGAGATATAGATGATGGCAAGACCCTCGCCGCGAAGCTGGCGCACGAGCTCGAAGAGCTTGTCCGTCTCGCGTGACGACAACGCGGTCGTCGGCTCGTCCATGACCAGCACCTTTGCCCGAACAGACAGGGCGCGGGCGATCTCGACAAGCTGGCGCTGGGCAATGGAAAGGCCTGAAACCTTGGAATCCGGCCCGAAAGGCGCTCCGAGGCGCTTGAGGATCTCCGCGCACTCGCGCCGCATCGCGGCACGATCGATGAGGCCGCCAAGCCTGGCCTCCCTGCCGAGGGCGACGTTCTCCGACACCGTCAGGTTGGGCGCGAGCGAGAGCTCCTGGTAGATGACGGCGATGCCCAGCCGCCGCGCATCCTTGGGACCCGCGATCGCGACGGCCTCGCCGTCGAAGATCAGCTCGCCGCCGGCATCGGCCTGCAGGGCGCCCGAAAGGATCTTCATCAGCGTCGACTTGCCAGCGCCATTTTCGCCCATCAGGGCGTGGATTTCTCCCGGCCAAACCTTGAGTTCGACGCCACGCAGCGCCTTCACGGCGCCGAATGTCTTGGCGATGCCGCGCATCTCGAGAAGCGGCGCCGCCTCAACCATTGTGGACCTCGTCTTGCGCGGAGCGCAGATGGTCCGCGATCGACGGCGTCAGGTCACGATAGGCCGAGGCCAGCGCCGCGTCCGGCTCGATCACTTTCCAGTCGACGTCGGAAAGCCGCGCGGCCTCGGAGGCATCGGCGAACACTCCCGTTGCCAGACCCGCGACAAGCGCCGCGCCGACGCCGGCCGCCTCGTCTGTGTCCGGCACGGCGAAACGTCGCTCGAGCATGGCAGCCTTGATCTGGTTGGCAAGGGTGTTGCGCGCCCCGCCGCCCGTAAGCGTCAGCGTGTCGGGTCGCGTTCCGGTGATCGCCTCGAACCGCTCCAGGTTCAGGCCGAGCCAGCCAGCCAGCCCTTCGAGCGCGCCTCGCAGGATAGCGCCGGGCGTCGACTGCGCGTTGAGAAACGAGATGTCGGCGCGTCGGCCGCGATCGTTCCACGGCGCGCCCGTACCCTCGAGGAAAGGACCGACCCTGACCCCGCCGGAACCGGGTGGCGTGGCGGCAGCCTCGTGCCATAGCAGCGCGGCCGTCTCGGCGGAGGGATTGGGTCCGGACAGCGTCCGCACCAGCCAATCGATCATGCCGCCGGAAGAGGGGATGTGCCCCGATAGCAGGAAGCGCCCGGGCACCACATGCGGATAGCAATCATACCGTCCGTCGCCGACGTCGCCGAAGCCGAGCGGCCTGTCGACGACGGTCTTCAGCGCCTCCGACGTGCCGGTCGAATCGATCATCCGACCAGGGTCGACCAACCCGCAACCGAGGCCGGCGCAGGGATGGTCATGCCCGGCATTGGTGACAGGGGTGCCCGCCGCGATGCCCGTGACGGATGCGATGTCCGCCAGCAGGCCTCCCGCAATGCTTGCCGATGGTTTCAATACGCCCAGCGAGTCCTCGGAAAGGCCGAGCGGATCGAGAATGTGGTGGGACCATTTTCCGGTGCGCCGGTCGGCCATGCCGCTGCGCGCCGCCAGGGACGGGCTGGCTACTTTTTTTCCCGACAACAGGAAAGTCGCATAGTCGGCGACCATCAGCCACGTCGTGACCTTGCTGAACCAGTCGACGCCGGCCCGCCGCCACCAGTCGATGCGATAGGCGGTGTAGATATCGTCATCGACCATTCCAGTGATGTCGAACCAGTCGGCGGCGCCAAGGCCCCAATCGGCGCGGCGCTTGGCGGTTCGGCGATCGTACCAGGTGGGGCAGGGCGTCACGCGTCGGTCCTGGCCGTCGAGGCCGACGAAGCTCTCGCCGATGCTGGCGATGCCGATGCCGCTTATGGCGCCAGCATCGATGCCGCGGCCGGCAAGCACTTTGACGAGGTCGGCCAAGGACGAGACCAGATCGCGATCCAGCGCGCCCAGATTGAATTCCGCCGCCCCGACGGCAGGCCGGTCGATCGTCATCGGCCGCCGCACCACGGCCTCGACACGGCCGCCAGGCCGCGCCGCCACAACCTTCAGGTTGGTCGTGCCGATGTCGATGCCGACGAGCAGGGCGGCGGAAGCGCGCATCAGGCCGCCGATGTCCTCAGCCAGGCGGCAAAGGCGCTGGCCTGTCCTGCCGAGCCGAGATCGTCCATTTTCTCCTCGATGACCGCCTGTGCGGCATGCTGGGCCGGCACCAGCGCGTCGATGATCGCGATGCCGATGGAGTTCTCGTCCAGCACGCGCTTCAATTGCCCGTTGTAGGCGGTGATGATGTCGGAAAACAGGATGACGAGCGCCACGCCGGCGTCGGTCGCGGCGCGCATCTGCTCGCGCGGCGTGCCGGAACCGCCGTGCATGCAGATCGGCACGCCGGTGGCTTCACGCAATTCACGGATGCGCTCGATGGCGAGATTTGGTTTCGCCTTGACCTCGCCATGCGCCGAACCGTGGACGTTGCCGATGGCGGGCGCGAGGATCGTCGCGCCGCTTTCGCGCACAAGGCGAACCGCCTGCTCGACATTGGCGAGGTCGTCGTCCGTCTGCACCGCGCCATGTTCCATGTGCCCGATCGCGGCCTCGACCATGATGCCGAGCGGCTCTGCCACCTCGACCACCTGTTTGACGCGGCGGATGTTTTCCTCCAGCGGCTCCTCCGCGGCGTCGAGCATGACGCTGGTGCAGCCGGCGCGAATGGCGTCTACCGTGTCCGCGAGCGTGTTGCCGTGATCGAGGCTGAGCCCAACCGGAACGGATGCCTCCGCCGCCAGCTTGCGGGCGACGCCCGTCAGCGTGTCGAAGCGGGTGATCTGCCGCGAATCCGGATGGATACGAATGATGACGGGCGAGTTCTTCTTCTCCGCGGCGGCGATGGCCGCCTGGATGATTTCGATGTTCATCGAGACGAAGGCGCCCACAGCGTATTTGTTGTCGGAAGCATGTTGCAGGAGACGGTCCAGGGAGGCAATTGGCATGGGTTATCCTTGCGGGCGAGCGCTTTCTTGAGGGGACGATGTGCCAGCCGGACAGGCCGGCCGGCACGACTTTCGGATTGGCCTATTGGGCGCTGTTCCAGCCCTTGTAGCTTCCGATATTCTCGCGCGTGATGAGTTCGGGCGCGACGAGGATGGAGGGTTCGGCGAGCTTCTCGCCCTTGAGCAGCGAAACGCCGGCCTTCACCGCGGCCGCCGCGAGTGCCGACGGCAACTGCGCGGAGGAGGCTTCGATCATCGTGTTGCCCTTGAGCGCGGCCTCGATGTCCGGTGAGCCGTCGACGGTGGTGATCACGATGCCGGTGCGGTTGAGCTGCTTGGCGGCAAGGTCTGCGCCGATGGCGGACGGGTCGTTAATGGTGAAGATGGCGTTGACGTTGTCGTTGGCCGTCAGCAGCCCGGTCGTCACATTGAGGCCGCCCTCGCGCGTGCCGATGCCGTTCTGGTTGTCGGACAGGATCTTGATGTCCGGGCTCTTGGAGAGCACGTCCTTGCAACCCGCGACCCGGTCGATCACGCCGGAGACCGGTGGACCGTTGACGATGAGGAGGTTGCCCTTGCCGCCCAGCTTGGTGGCGATGTATTCGCACGCCTGCTTGCCTGCGGTCACATTGTCCGTTGTGATCGTAGCCTGCGCGCCATCTGCGGTGTTGTCGATGGCGACAACCGGGATGCCGGCGGCCTCGGCGCGCTTGATCGCGGCGCCAATGGCCCTGGAATCGACGGCGGACACGATGATCAGGTCGACGCCGGCCTGGATGAAGTTGTCGAACTGGGTCGACTGCTTGCCGAGGTCGTAATCACCCGAGACGACCAGGGTCTTGGCATCCGGCCCGGCTGCCTGCTTGACCTGAGCCTCGATGCTCTTGGCGATGGCGCCGAAGAAGGGATTGCCGAGGTCGACGACGGTGACGCCCACCGATTTCAGGTCCTTCGCCGATGCGGCCTGCGGCAGCATTCCGGCCGTTGTGGCCATAAGGCAGGCGAGCAAGGCCCTTGACGCAAAATGTCTCATGATGATTTCCTCCGAATGCATCGATGTGGTCTTGTTGTGGCTGGATACGGCATGTTGCCGTCGATGTGAAAGCTAGTATGATACAAAATGTCTCGCAAGAGGGCATTTTGTAAAATTTCATGGGGCATTTTGTCCCTTGAGTGGAGGCGGTGTTGAGCGCGGACAAACCGATCGATTTCGATGAGGATCTGCCATTCCGGGACCGGACGGCAGCCGTGAACCTGTTTCCCGCCGAGCGCCGCATCGTCGATCATTTGCTCGCGATCCCGGCCTATGAGCTCGGCATCATGACGTCATCCGATCTGTCGGAGCATTCGGGCGCCAGTCGCTCGAGCATAGATCGGCTGTCGCGCAAGCTCGGCTACCCCGGCCTCAAGGAAATGCGCAAGGCGCTGCTGTTGCAGGAGGCTCGCCAAGCCGGTTTTACCCGCAGGGAAGGGGGCGCCGAACGCGCCGGCGATATCGCCAGGCGGGTCATGTCGGCGATTGCTGCCCGCTCCGAGGCGATGGCGCGCAGCCTGGGCGACAGCGCGGATCTCGACCGCCTTGTCGACTGGCTTGTCGATGCCCGCGCGATAAATCTGTTTGGTGCCGGCGAGTCGGCTGCCACATGCAGCGCCATCTATATGCGCCTGGTTAGGCTCGGCTTGCCCGTCAATTTCGCCGACGAATACCATACGCAGGTAACCCTGGCCTCGTTGATGAAGCCGGGCGATGTCGCCCTGGCGGTGTCCTTTTCCGGCGGTACAAAGTCGACCATCTGGGCATCGCAGACCGCAAGGCACAACGGCGCCAGGCTGGTGACGATCACCGGCGCGCCACATTCCGTCCTGGCGAAGCAGGCCGATGTCAACATATCCTTGCCTACCGGCGGAGGGTTGCCAGGCAGCGCCGAGGTTCTGGACAGGGTCGTGGCCGCCGGCATCGCCGAGGTCCTGTTCCAATGCCTGGTGGCCAGGGTGCCTGACCTGCTCGCCAATTCCGTCAGGATCGATGATACGTTCAACGAGGCGCGGATCTGAGCATCAGCCGGCCAGGCGTGATTGGTTGCCGGACGAAGCTCCATACCCATCAATTCCGCTTTGGCTAGATGGATCGTTCAGCCGGCTGGCGATAATCGCAATATCCTTTCTGCATTAATTCTACAAAATTAATAGAGTTATCCCTTGCAGCGGCCGTCGCTGGGCTTCGAGGCCGGACGGCTTCGAACAGGAAGGGGTAATGACATGCGCAAAGTTCTAACTGCCGCCCTCGTGGGGCTTTCCCTGGCGGCTTCGCTCTCTTTCGCTGGCGCCGCCGAGGACAAGAAGGTGGTGATCGCCTATCAGACTGGCGCCAATCCGTATTTCGTAGGCATCGCCGACGGCGCCTTCGCCAAGAAGACCGGCTGGAACATCGAGTTCCGGCGCTTCAATTCCGGCGCCGAGATTTTTGCCGCGATAGCTTCCGGCGACGTGCAGATCGGCGACGTCGGCTCGAGCCCGTTCGCTGCGGCCGTCAGCAAGGGGCTCGACGTCAAGGCCTTCTACATCTCGTCCGTCTCCCGCGATGGAGAGGCGCTGGTGGTGCGCCCCGAAATCGCCAGCCCGGCCGACCTGCGCGGCAAGAAGCTTGCCGCCGCTCCGGTGTCCACCGACCATTACCAGCTGCTCGCGGTGCTGAAGCAGGAAGGTATTTCGGAGAAGGAGACGCAGGTCATCGCCATCCCGCAGCCGGAGATCGTGGCGGCCTGGAAGCGCGGCGACATCGATGGCGCCTTCGTCTGGGATCCGGCGCTCGCCGAACTGAAGAAGAATGGCAAGGTGCTGCTGACCGCCGGCCAGGTGGCCGACCGCGGAGCTCCCACCTTCAGCGCGCTGGTGGCCACCGGCGCTTTCGCCAAGGAGCATCCTGATTTCCTCGCGCAGTATGTGCGCCAGGTCGACGGCTACTTCACCTCCTTCGCCACCGACAAGCAGGCCTGGGGGCCGGATTCGGAAAACGCCAAGCTGATCGCCAAGCTTCAGGGCGGCACGCCGGCGGAGAACGCCGAACAGTTGAAGTCGACGGTCGTGCCCCCGCTGGCGGAACAGATCTCCGACAAGTGGCTCGGCGGCGGCGACAAGGGCGGCGTGGCCAGGATCCTGAAGGACACGGCGGCCTTCCTCAAGGATCAGCGCAAGATCACCGCGGTGAAGGATAGCTACGGCGATTTCTCCGATCCGCAATACGCCGAGGCGGCCAAGGCCTCCAACTGATCGCCAGGGATGGCAGGAGCGTGGGCTGATCCGCCCACGCTTGCGCGGAGAAAAGCCGACATGCTTCGAATTCAGGACGCCAGCGTCACCTTCCCGGCATCCGACGGCAGCGCGGTCCATGCGCTCGATCGGGTCAATCTCGATATAGCGCCCAATTCGATCGTCGTGGCCGTGGGCGCGTCCGGCTGTGGGAAGTCGACGCTGCTCAACGCGATCGCGGGTTTCCTGCCTCTCACCGAGGGCTCGATAACACTCGATGGCAAGCCCATAGACAAGCCCGGCAGCGAACGGGGTGTGGTGTTCCAGAAGGACACGCTGCTGCCTTGGGCGAACGTTCTGGACAATGTTGCTCTCGGCCTCAAGTTCCAGGGCGTGTCCAGGGCCGAGCGTCACGAGCGGGCGAGAGGGCTGCTTGCCCTCGTCGGGCTTTCCGATTTTGCCGACAAGCCACCCTATGAACTGTCAGGCGGCATGCGCCAGCGTGTCGGCATCGCGCGTGCGCTCGCCACGGACCCGAAGATACTGTTGATGGATGAGCCGTTCGGCGCGCTCGACAGTCTGACGCGAGAAACCATGCAGCAGCTGCTTGCCGGCATTTGGGCCGAGACCGGCAAGCAGGTGCTCTTCATCACCCATTCGATCGAGGAAGCGCTCATCCTCGGCACGACCATCGTGGTCATGTCGCCTCGACCGGGACGCATCATCGCGCGCTTCGACGCAGCTTTCGTGCGGGATTTTGCTGAATACGGCGACATCGGACCCATCCAGTCCGCCCCGCGTTTCATCGAGCTGCGGGAAGAGATCCGCGCGCTCATCCATCAACCCGCAAGGTCCGGAGCGCTGCAATGACGCTAGCCGCCAACAGCCAGGAAGTGTTGCCCCTTTCGCCCAACCGCCATGCGCGGCTGCCGGGCGTCGCAAGGCCGAGGATAGGAACCAGGACGATCAGCGTCGCCACCCTGGCCGCGCTGCTCGCCCTCTGGTTCACGGCCGCGCGCCTGGGCTGGGCCACACCACTGTTCCTGCCGTCTCCCGCCGACGTCTTCAACCAGTTCGGCGTCGTGCTGAACGACGGCTATGCCGAAGGCACCTTGCTGGAGCATGCGCTCGCCAGCCTTGGCCGCATCGGCGCCGCGCTCGGTATCGGCATAGTGCTCGGCGTGCCCGTCGGTCTGCTGATGGGGTTGAACCGCTGGGTGAGGGGCGTCTTCACCGTGCCCATCGATCTCTATTGGGGGCTGCCGCCGCTCGCCTATCTGCCGCTGCTCATCATCTGGCTGGGCATCGGCGAAAGCTCCAAGATCGTCCTCCTGGCGCTCTCCACCTTTGCCCCGATCTGCTTCTCCGCCCAGGCCGGCGTGCGCTCCGTGCCCGTTGAACGGGTCAACGCCGCGCTGTCGCTCGGGGCCAGCCGACTGCAGCTCTTTACGGGCATCATCCTGCCGTCGGCACTCCCCGAAATACTGACCGGGTTGAGGATTGCCGTCGGCGCCGGCCTCTCGACGCTGGTGGCGGCCGAACTGATCGCCGCGCGTTCCGGCCTGGGCTACATGATCATGTCCGCCGCGAATTTCCTCGCCACCGATGTGGTCTTCGTCGGGCTGATCGTCATCGCCGCGCTCGCCTTCGCCTTCTCCGCCGGCCTGCGCTGGCTGGAACGGCGGCTCGTGCCCTGGAAGGGCAAGCTCTGAACCCACCGCATCTGGAAGGAAATCGAAATGCCTGCCACGCAAGCTCCCGACCTTTTCTGGTACCTGCCGACCCACGGTGACGGCCCCTATCTCGGCACCGACCTGCGTCATCGCACGGCCACCTTCGGCTATCTCAAGGAGATCGCCCAGGCGGCCGACCGGCTTGGCTTCAAGGGTGTCCTCCTGCCGACCGGAACGCGCTGCGAGGACGCCTGGATCGTCGCCGCCGCCTTGGCGCCGCTGACCGAGCGGCTGCGCTTCCTGGTGGCGCTGCGGCCAGGAAGCGGCACGCCGGCTTCGTTTGCACGCCACGCCGCCACGCTCGATCGCATCTCCAACGGCCGCGCCCTGCTGAATGTAGTGACCGGCGCCGACCCGGCTGACCTTGCCGGCGACGGCATCAAGCTCGGCCATGCCGAACGCTATGCGCAGACGGATGAATTCCTGACCATCTGGAGGCGCATTCTCTCAGGCGCGCCGGCGGATTTCGAAGGCAACTACCTTTCCGCGCACGGGACGGACCTGTCGTTCCCGCCTGTCCAGCGGCCTTATCCGCCGCTCTGGTTCGGCGGATCGTCGGATGCCGGCATCGAAGTGGCCGCCAGACATGTCGACGTCTATCTGAGCTGGGGCGAGCCGGTCGACCAACTGGCAGAGAAGCTCGACCGCGTGCGCGCGGCGGCGGCCGCGCAGGGCCGAAGGATCCGCTTCGGGCTGCGCATTCACCTTATCGTGCGCGAAACAGAGGAAGAGGCATGGGCGGCGGCCGACAGGCTGATCAGCCATGTGACCGACGAGGTCATCGCCGAGGCCCAGCACAGCTTCCGCAATATATCCGAGTCGGTTGGCCAGCAGCGTATGGCGGCCCTGCATCAGGGGCGTCGCGACAAGTTGGTCGTCGGTCCGAACCTCTGGGCCGGCTTGGGCCTCGTGCGCGGCGGCGCGGGAACCGCCCTGGTTGGCAATCCCGATAACGTCGCCGCACGCATCCGCGAATATCAGGCGATCGGCATCGAAACCATCATCGCCTCGGCCTATCCGCATCTGGAAGAGGCCTTCAACGTCGCCGAACTGCTGTTTCCGAAGCTCGGCATCCAGGGCGAGCAGGCGCCGGCGGAGCGGGGATGGGACGTCGAGTTCGGACGCGGCGTCGCGCCCGGCGCGGTCGCCTCGGCCTCCTGAAATCTGCGCAACAAGAAGGATCCCGCCATGTCGCAATCGACCGTCGTCGGCTTCTCCGGCAACATAACCCGCCCGTCGAAGACGTTCGCCTTCGTCGATCACATCGCCCGCGACATCGCGGCGGCCACTGGCCTTGCCGCGCTGAGCTATGACATCGAGGATCTCGGCCCGTCACTGCTGCAGGCGCGAAGGGCGAGCGATCTCGACGATGGCGCTCACCGGATCCTGTCGGTGATCGTCGAGGCCGACATACTCGTGGTCGGCTCGCCGACCTACAAGGGTAGCTATTCAGGCCTGTTCAAGCACTTCTTCGACCTTGTCGATCCCGCGGCGCTGCGCGGCAAGCCGGTGCTGTTGACTGCGACGGGCGGTGGCGAACGCCACGCGCTGATCGCCGAGCATTCGCTGAGGCCGCTCTTCGGCTTCTTCGAGGCATTCACGTTGCCGACGGCGATCTATGCCACCGACCGTGATTTCGCCGAGGGAAGGCTGACATCAGAGCCGATCCTGCGGCGCGTCGCCCAGGCGGTCGGCGAGGCCGCGACGGTCATCGGACGCCGCGCCCCGCTGGCGATCGCGGCGGAGTAGGGAGCTGGATATTTCCGGCTTTGTGAAGAACGCGAGGCCTTGAGGCGCCGCGGCACGGGCGCCTCCGCCTCTCGGGTTCGATATCCCGCCGTCCCCGGAACTAGTACCGGACCATGCCCGCGTCGACGTTAAGCGTCTGGCCGGTGATCCAGCGGGCGTCGTCGGAGGCGAGGAACGAGACGACGTCGGCAATGTGCTCGGGCTGTCCCTTGCCTTTCACCGCCTGCAGCATTTCCACGAAACCGAACGCTTCGTTGTGCGGGCTGGCCTTGACGCCGTCGCTTTCGATCAGGCCGGGCGCCAGCGCGTTCGCCGTGATGTTGTATTTGCCGAGCTCGGTCGCCAGCGCACGGGTGAAGCCGATAACGCCGCCCTTGGCCGCGACATACGCCGCCATGTTCGGCGTGCCGGCGAAGAAGGTGTTGGAGGCGATGCTGATCACGCGTCCGCTCTTGTTCGCCGCCCGCATCTGGTCGGTGGCGGCGCGGGTCACGATGAAGGTGCCGGTCAGGTTGACGTCGATGATCTTGCGCCAATGGTCGAGGTCGACATCATCCCAGGCGATGAACGGCACGATGCTGGCGTTGTTGACGAGGATGTCGACGCCGCCGGTTAGTGCCTTTATCTCCGCAAACAAGGCCTTCACCGATGCCGGATCGGAAATGTCGGCGGCGATCGCCTTCGCCTTGCCGCCGATGGCCGCTGCGGCCGCCTTGGCGCCCTCGGCATTGACGTCGCTGACGATGACGGTCGCCCCGTCGGCCGCCAGCCGCGTCGCGATCGCCTTGCCGATGCCCTGTGCGGCGCCCGTCACCAGGGCCGTCTTTCCCGCAAGCCGTTCAGTCATGAAAAATACTCCCTCAATCCGTGATCCAAAAATGTCTGCTCAGGCGTCTGCGTCGATGACGCCCAGCGCTGCTTCGATGCCCTTGCCGACCGCAAGCTTCTGCCCGGCCGCGTTCATGGCGCCGCCAAGCGCCGTCAGCGCGGCGATCGCGTAGATCGGTTGCGCGGTCGGGCCCATGTGGCCGACGCGCGTCAGCTTGCCCAGCGTTTCGCCACGGCCGGACGAGAACACCACGCCGTAGCGGGCGCGTGCGGCCGCCCGAAGCGCCTTCTCGTCGATGCCATCGGGCGTGCGAACCGACGTGGTCGTGGGCGAGGCGATCGCGTCGCTGGCGGGCCAGATCGACAGGCCCATGGCAACGACACCGGCGCGCATCGCCTTGGCCGTCAACGCATGACGCGCCCAGACCGCCTCCGGCCCTTCGTTGAGGTAGAGATCCAGCGCCACGTCGAGGCCATTCATCTCGGCAACCGAGGGCGTGAAGGGGAACGGTTTGTCGCGCGACCAGGCGTCCTCCCAATCGACGATGCTCAGCATCGAGGCTCGAGGCGCCGCCTTGTTGGCTTTCATCTTGGCCCAGGCGCGATCGCTCACCCCCATCATGGTGAGGCCGGGAGGCGCTCCGAGGCATTTGTTGGGGCCGGTGACGTAGATATCGGCCTTGCAGTCCTCGGGATGGGTCTTCATGCCGCCAAAGGACGAAACCGCGTCGACGATCAGGTAGCCGCCATGAGCCGCGACCACGGCCCCGATGGCATCGATCGGATTGATCGTGCCCGACGGGGTGTCGTGATGGCAGACGGAGACGATGGTGATTTCGGGATGCGCCTTCAGCATATCGGCGACGGCCTGCGGATCGATCGCCTCGTTGTAGGGCACTTCGATTTCGAGGAGATTGGGCGAGTAGCGCTTTGCCCAGTAGCCGAAGCCCTTGCCATAGACGCCGGAGGCGAGGTTTAGCACCACGTCGTCCGACGTGATCAGCGATGCCGCCGCCGCCTCAAGGCCCAGCACCGGCTCGCCATGCAGGATGACGGGTCGGCTGGAAAGCCGCATCGCCTTTTGCGCCTTGCCGACCACTTTCTCGTAGAACAGCTGGAAAGCCGGGTCGTAGTCATAGAGCACGGTACGGCCGAGACCGCGCAGCACGTCGGCATAGGCGTTGACCGGTCCCGCGGTCAGGGTGATGACCGGATCGGCGTGATCGGAATAGCGCATGGTGTTGTCTCCCGGATTGGCGGCGGTCAGCCGTAGAACTGCGTGCCGGTCTTGTAGGTTTTGAAATTGTCCATGTCGTGCGAGTACATCAGCTCGGCGCCGTGGTCCTCGGCCAGCTTCTTCACCTTGCGCATCGAGTTGACGCCGGCGACGGGGTCGATGTGGAAGGCCGCCTGGCACAGCGTTTCCAGGCTCTTCTGCGTATAGGCGGCGTCGATCGTGAACATGATCGGCTTGCGCTTGGGAAACTCGACCAGCAGGCTGTAGTGGCCGATCGAATGGCCGGGCGTCGAGATCAGCTTGACCCCCTTGGCAAGCTCGACATCGCCCTCGATGCCCTCGAAGGTCGAATTCGCGCGCGTCGTGCCTTCCAGAAGTTGCGCGGTGGCACCGCGCGCCTCGGCGGCTTCCGCCGAGAAGCTCAGGTCCGAGTAGCCGAGATGTTCGAAGGGCTGCGGGTTGCAGGCCTGCGGCACCTCGGTGCGGTGACAGATCTTCTTGGCATGCGGAAAATACTTGTTGCCGCCGCAATGGTCGAAATGGAAATGCGAGTTGACCACGACGTCGATGTCCTTCGGCTCCAGCCCGAGCAGGGCGAGGGCGCCGGGGATGGTCTGATGCTTCTCCTGGATAGGCTTCTCGAAGGGCAGCACCTTCATGACGTGGTCGTAGTCGTAGCCGGTGTCGATCAGGAACCGCCCCTCGGCATGCTCGATCAGGATCGAATAGACCGGGAAGCGGACTTCGCCGCCGGGGCCGCGATTCCAGAACACGTGATAGCCGTCGAGAACGAGCGAGCCGCCGTCGAGCAGGTAGACCTTGGTATCCGACATTGTTGCCTCCTATCTTTGCGCGGCTCCCGTCCGCGCGTCCGGTTTCTTCAGCGCGCGCCGCGCTCGTATGGAATGCCCAGTGCCGCAGGCAGGCTGGCTCGCCGGCCGAACAGCACGAGCATGATCATGACCGCCAGGAACGGCAGCATCTGGATGACGTCGGTCGGAATGTTGATGCCCGCCACCTGCATGGCCGTGGTCAGCGACAGGCAGACGCCGAACAGCAGCGCGCCGAACAGCACCCAGACGGGACGACCGCGCGCCAGCATGGCCAGCACGATGCCGAGAAAGCCGGCGCCGTTGGTGATGAATGGAATGAACAGGCCGGCTCCGACATTGGCGAGATAAGCGCCGCCGAGCCCCGCCATCGCGCCCGTCGTCAGCACCGCGATGGTGCGTGTCCTCATGACGTCGATGCCGGCGACGTCGAGCGCGGCCGGCTTGTCGCCGGCGGCCTGCAGGTTGAGGCCAAGCTGGGTGCGTCGGTAGAGATATGTCATCCCGAAGACCAGCGCGACCGCCAGATAGACGATGAGGTGATGTTTGAAGAAGGCCGGGCCGACGATCGGGATATCCGACAGAAGCGGAATGACGGTCGCGTCCGCTGCCGGCAGGCGGGGATAGCTGCGCGAGAACTGGAAATGGTGGAGAAGCGCCGTCAGGCCTTCGAGGCCGAGCGTCAGCGCGATGCCGATGACGATCTGGTTGAGGCCGATGCGCACACATAGCAGCGCCATGATGGCCGCCACGGCGACGCCGCCGGCGATGCCCGTGAGGAAGCCCAGCCACAGGGATCCGGAGTAGAAGGCGCCGACGAAACCGAGATAGGCGCCGGCCAGCATCATGCCCTCGATGCCGATGTTGAGCACGCCGGCTTTTTCCGACATCTGCTCGCCCAGCCCGGCAAGCAGCAGCGGGATGGCGGCGGTGACGGCGCCGAACAGAAGCGCGCTGAGAAAGACTTCACTGAAGAGCCCGGTCATGCTCTAGGCCTTTCTCGACTGGTTGTAACGGTGGTCGACATATTCGGCGAGAGCGAGCACGATCAGCACGATGGAGACCAGCACCAGCGTGAAATGATTGGGCACGCCAAGCCTGCGCGCGGCGCTCTCGCCGCCGATCGACAGCACCGAAAGCAGGAACACGAAGCCTATCGCGGCAAAGCCGTTCATGCGGGCGAGGAACACCGCGGGGATGACCGCCAATCCATAGGCGGGATTCCAGTCGGCGCGGACATTGCCCTGCACGCCGATGATGTCGACGGCGCCGGCAAGGCCGGCGAGGCCCGCCGAAATGGCGAAGACGGCAATGGTCAGGCCAGGCACGCCCAGCCCGGCATGGACCGCCGCGCGCGGATTGGCGCCTACGATCCTCAGTTTCAGCCCGAATGCCGTACGCGTCATCACCAGGTGCACGATGATGATCGCCGCCAGGCCGAGCAGCAGGCCGCTGGTGATCGTCGTGTCGAAGAGACGCGGCAACCTGTCTTCCACGGGTAGGGTACGGGTCTGCGGTACGGTTGTTCCGGGATCGCGGAACACCAGCTTGACCAGCACATTGGCGAGCGAAGTGCCGAGGAACGTCATCATCAAGGTGGTGATGATCTCGTTGACGCCCTGGTAGGCGCGCAGCAGCGCCGGCACCAGCGACCAGATCATGGCCACTGCCATCGCGATCAGGAACGAGCAGACGAGCGCCAGCCATGCGGGCAGGATCTGCACCAGCACGGGCGCGCTTGCGGCGGCCGTCACCGCCCCGAGCAGGAACTGGCCGTCGCCGCCCAGGTTCCACATGCCGGCGCGGAACGCCACGATCAACCCTGCCGCGAGAAACAGCAGCGGCGCCATGCGCGTCAGAGTCTGCTGGATGCCGAGCGGCGAGAGCAGCCCTTTCTCCAGCACGTAGCCGTAATAGGCGAGCGGGTCGACGCCGACCGCAAGCAGGATGCAGCCGGCGATGACGAGGGCGACAAGGATCGGCCCAAGGGTCATCAGCAGCCGGCGCAGTATGTCGCGGCGCGTCGCGGCGCTGCTCGTGGCGTCGAGCGAGGTGGCGCTGACGGTGGGGGCGGTATCGATGCTCATGCTGCAAGTCCGATCATCAGGCGACCGACCCTGGTGCGGGCGTCGTCTGTATTCGCGACGGTTCCGACAAGCGATCCGTTGGCGATGACGGCGATGCGGTGGCACATGCTGAGCAACTCCTCGAGGTCGGTGGAGATCAGCAGTACGGCCAGGCCGCGCGCCGCCGTGTCGCGGATGCGCTGGCGTGAGGCCAGCGTGTTGGCGAGGTCGAGCCCATAGGTCGGCTTGTTGAAGATCACCACCTTGGCGCCTTCGGCCAGCTCGCGCGCCAGAAGCACCTTCTGGATGTTGCCTCCCGAAAGCCGCGCGACGGGTGTCTTCAGGCTTGGGGTGCGCACGTCGTATTCGCGCACGAGCTCGCTCGCGCGCCTGTCGATCTCGGCGCGCTGCTCGACGCCGCCGCGCCAGAAGGGCGCCGCGCCGACCTGCTTGAGGAAGAAGTTGATGGAGACGGGGAACGTGCCGACAGTGCCTTCGCCAAGCCGGTCGTCGGTCAGGTAGCGAAGGCCGCGCTGGCGACGTTCGCCGACGCTCAGCGCCTCGATCGGGGTGTCCTCCAGCCGTACCGAACCGCCGGTTGCCGCGCGTTGGCCGGCCAGTGCCTCTGCCAACTGCTTCTGACCGTTGCCGTCAATGCCGGCGATGCCAAGTATCTCGCCCGGGCGAATGTCGAACGAGATCGACGACAGGCCGGGCGCGTTGTCGGTCGGCGCCACGGCAAGGTCGACAACCCTGAGCAGCGGCGCCGCTTCGGCCTGGACCGCGCGGGCAGGGCGTTCGACCGCTTCGGGATCGCCCTTCTGCTGGCCAAACATCAGTTCCACGATCTCCGAGATGATCTCCTGCTCGCCGAGCGCCCGAAACCGCTCGGGCGGAATTTCACCGACCTTGCGGCCGAGCTTGAGCACCGAGATACGGTCTCCGAAGGCCGCAGCCTCCTTCAGCTTGTGGGTGATGAAGACGATCGCCAGTCCCTGTTCGACGAGGCGGCGCATCAGCGCGCCAAGCTCCTCGATGCCTTTTGGCGTCAGCATCGACGTGGATTCATCGAGGATAAGGAGGCGGCTGTTGCGCACCATGGCGCGCAGGATTTCGACCTGCTGCTGCTCGCCGAGCGAGAGTTCCGAAACCTTGGCATGCAGCTTCACCGTGATGCCGAGGCTGCTGGTTATCTCCGCGACGCGGGCCTCGAGTTCCTCGGTCTTGGGCCGCTGCCACCAGGGCCCGCCGAGAAGGAGGTTCTCCGCCACGGTCAGGGTTGGCACCAGCATCATATGCTGGAAGACCGTTCCGATGCCGAGCGCCAGCGCATGGCGTGGCGATGTGATCGGCATCGGCTTGCCGTCGACGAGTATGCGTCCTTCATCCGGCTGCTGCAGGCCTGACAGCATGCCGATCAAGGTGGATTTCCCAGCGCCGTTCTCGCCGAGCAGCACGTGCACCTCGCCGGGTCGGATCGACAGGTCGACGCTGTCGTTGGCGACGATGCCGGGAAATCGTTTGGTCACGCCTTCAAGCGCGACGATGTCGCGCCTGTCGGCGGGCGATGAAGAAAGATTGCTCATGACAGCCCAGCACTGGAACACAGGTATCTGCCGGAAGGGCGAACCGGTCGCCCTTCCGGCAGTCGACTTCGGATCGCTTACTTCGCGACACTCGTCATCAGCGCCCTGACGGCGGCGGCATCATAGACCGGATCGACCTTGATCTTGCCGGAAATGATGTCCTCGCGCACCGCCTGGATTTCGGACCAGACCTTGTCCGGGATCGCGGCGGTCTTCAGCAGCTTCACGGAATCGTCCTTGAGGCCGATCGCATAGTGCTTGGTGCCGAAGGTATCGGCCTTCAGGTCGGCGATCATCGCCGCGTAGACAGGCTCGATGTTCCACACCACCGACGACAGCAGGAAGCCCTTGTCGATCGGCGACTTGTCGCCGATGACGTCGATGAAATAGACCTTGCCGCCATCCGCGGCCTTGGTCGTCTCGACCGCCTGCAGCATGCCGAAGCTGGAACCGTTGCCCTGGCCGAAGATGATGTCGGCGCCAGAGGCGATCACGCTTTCGGTGACGCGCTTGCCGCCGGCCGCATCGCTGTAGGCGGCCGGGCCGATCACCGCGTAGGTGATCTTGACGTCCGGGTTCTCCGCCTTCACGCCCTGGGCGAACGCCGCCGACTGCGAGTTCCATGACGGAGGTTCGCCCGACACGACGATGCCCACGGACTTCGAGCGCGACATCTTGGCGGCCAGACGACCGGCAAGATAGGCGCCCTGGTGGCCGCTCAGCGTGTAGTCTGCGACGAGGCCCTTCTCCAGGCCGTTCGGCGTATCGACGATCGCCACCGGAACCTTCAGCTCCTTGGCGATTTCAGGCGCCGAGGTGTTGTAGCCGCTGGCATGCGCGATCAGCAGGCTGGCGCCGTCGGAGGCGAGTTCCCGCAGGGTGGGGCGAACGTCGCCATAGCCGAGGCCCTGGGCCACGACCACTTCGACGCCGGCGGCCTTGCCGGCCGCCTTGGCGGCGTCGATACCTTGCTGGTTCCAGCCGTAGTCGGTGCCTTCCTCTGGTGTCAGGATGGCGATCGACTTTACTTCGCCGGCAATGGCGCTGCCGAGCAAGACGCTGCTCAGAATAACTGCACTTACACTGCTCTTCAGAAGCTTTAACATGTTACCCTCTTTGTTTAGATTCCCAGGTAATATTCTTATTGTTATTGCGCAAAAGCGAGATAGACTGCCTGATCAAAACAAGTATGGAGTTCAGGCAAAGTGAAAATCCGTTATGCCCTCCCGGTGGTTCTGGCGTTCACGTCCCTCGCCAACGCGGTTGAGTTGCACCATGTGATTGTCCGGAAGGGCACTGATGGGCTCGACATGGTGCCGCTGACGATTTCGAATGCGGGCAAGGAAGGCGTTTCCTGCAACGCCGATTTCGCCCACTGGTATTCGGCCGGGATCGCCACGGTGGAGCCGGGCAAGAGCGCCCGCGTCGAACTGTGGTTCGATCCCAAGACCGGCACCTTCACCATTCTCAACGACAAGCGCGAGAACCTGCCGATCGAGCGGCTGTGGTGCGGCCTTTCGGGCCGTGCATACGCGACCCGCGTACAGATCGCCCTCGACCGCACCGATGCGGCCAAGGGAACGCGCGCGGTCGCCTGCGACGTGGAGCAGGAAAGCCTGGTGTGCCGGTAGGCGCGCATCGATCCGTCCGCTCGCGTCATAGAGCCTATTCCTTCGCCAGGAACTTGTCGGTGAAGACGCCGTCAGCGGGCAGGGCCGTCTTGAGCACGCCCTGGTCGGTGAGCGTCTTCAGTGTTTCTTCCCACTGAGTCTTGGTCATCCAGCCAAGGCCGTGTTCCTTGGTGTCCGGGCTGGTGAAGGTCGATGCGATGTCGGCGTTGATCTGCGCCAGCAGCACGTCCTTCTTGTCGGCATAGCCGGGCGCCGCCTTGGCGGTGATCTCGGCCGCCTCTTCCGGATGGGCAACGACATAATCGAAGGCCTCCCGATACGCCTTGACGAAGCGGGCGACGACCTCCGGCTTGTCCTTGATCATCTTCTCCGAGGTGAACAGGCCCGAGCCGTAGGCCTTCCAGCCATGGTCCGCGCCCATCATGATGCTGAGCGAGCCGGGACCGCCCGCCTTGGCCTCCAGTTCGGGAACCTCGGCGTCGACATAGCCGACAACCGTCTGGACCCGGCCCAGCAGCAGGTAGCTTTCATAGGGCGGCGAGACGCTGTTCAGCGTCATGTCCTTCTCGGTCAGGCCATTGGCCGCCAGGAAGCCCTTGAAGAAGATGTAGGTCGAGCCTGCCGGATGAATGCCGATGGTGAGGCCCTTGAGGTCTGCGGGCTTGGCGAGCTTCACCGTCTTGGCCAGCGAGATGATCGCCAGCGGCGAGTGCTGGTTGACGGCGGCCAGGGCCACCACCGGGACATTCTGCGAGCGCGCGACTGCGAGGGTGGGGAGATCGCCGAAGCCGAAATCGGCGTTTTCGTTGCCGACCAGCCGCATGGCATCGGGCGAACCCGAACCCTTGCGGATCTCGGCGACGTCGATGTCGTTCTTGGCGAAGAAGCCTTTTTCCTTGCCGACGAAGAACATGGCGTGGTTGCCGCGCACCACCCAGTCGAGCTGAACGTTGACCTTGTCCGCCGCCAGGGCAGCGCTCGAAAGGCCGAGTGTCCCGACACACGCCGCGAGCGCGGCTGCCTTGATGAGTGAGCGTCTCAGCATTGATCGATCCTTCCTGACGTTGGCTGTCCCAGGAAACCCTAGGCGTGGCTGAATTTCGGTGCCCACGGCACCACGATGCGTTCGAGAATCTCGGCCGCGTAGTAGAAAGCGATGCCCAGCACCGAAACGAGGAGCAGGGCGGCGAAGACCAGCGCGGTGTCGAGCTGTGTCGAGGCAAACTGGATAACGTAGCCCAACCCGTCCGAGGCACCGGCGAATTCGCCGACAATGGCGCCGATCACGCTCAGCGTGGCGGCGATCTTGGTTCCGGCCATCAGGCTCGGCAGCGAATGCGGAACGCGGATCCTGAACAGGATCTGCGTCTGACTGGCGCCGACCGAATTCATCAGCGACAGCAGCGAGCGGTCGACCGACTGCATGCCCGCCAGCATCGACAGCGTCACCGGAAAGAAGGCGATGACCAGGATCAGGCCGATCTTGGGCGCCAGCCCGTAGCCGAACCAGAGGATGAAGATCGGCGCAAGCGCCACCTTGGGCACGTTCTGGAACAGGACCACCAGCGGATAAAGCGCCCGCCCCAGCCAGTCGAAGCGCACGATGACCAGCGCGATGACGACGCCGACCACGACGGAGACGAGGAAGCCGAACAGGATTTCGCCGGCCGTCACCAGCGTGGCCTGCATCAAGGTCCCCCATTGCGCGACAAGCGATTGTGCGATCTCGGAGGGGGCGGGGATGATGAAGGCGGATATGGCGAAAATCCGCACCACGGCTTCCCACACCACGATCGTGGCCAGCAGAAGGATGACCGCCGGCAGCCAACTGCCGGTCGCAGCGCCCCAGTTAGAGGCGAACCGCGACTCCGAGAGATTGATGGGCTGGTCGCTCATGACGCGCCTCCCGGCTGATGGCTGGCGCGCAGCATCGTGCGAAGCTGGACGACCAGCCTGACGAATTCAGGATCCTCGGTCACCGACAGGTCGCGCGGGTAGGGCAGGCCGATATCGAGGCTCTCGGTGATCCGCCCCGGCTTGATGCCCAGCACATGGACATGCCGCGACAGGTGAATGGCCTCGTCGATGGAGTGGGTGACGAGCACGATGGTCTTGCCGGTGCGCTGCCAGATCTCCAGCAGCGACTGGCCCATGGAATCGCGGGTGATGGCGTCGAGCGCGCCGAACGGCTCGTCCATCAGCAGCACCGCCGGATCGAGCGCGAGCGCCCGCGCGATGGCAACGCGCTGGCGCATGCCGCCGGACAATTCATGGGGGCGCTTGTGGGCGCTGTCGCCCAGTCCCACCAGCTCCAGCATTTCCTGTCCCCGCGACCGCAGCTCCGCGCGCGAGAGCGACTTGTCGGCAATGCTGAGCAGCATCGACGCGTTGTCGACGGCGTTCTTCCACGGCAGCAGGTTGGCGTCCTGGAAGACGAGGCCGATCATGCGCTTGCGCGCAGCCTCGACCGGCGAAAGCCCGGCGATCGAAACGCTGCCGCTTGTCGGGTTCACGAGCCCCGCCAGCACCTTCAGCAAGGTGCTCTTGCCACAGCCCGATGGACCAATGAGCGAGACGAACGATCCTTTCGGAATCGACAGATCGATGTTCTGCAGAACCAGTTGCTTGGCCATGACCACCGAAACGCCCTTGGCCAGGATCAGGTCGTCGTCGTGGCGGATATGGGCCGGACGGCCGCCGGCTGCTCGAATGGGTTCAATGCGCATGGCTTGCCGCTCCATTCGCTGGCGTCAACCGAGCGAGGCAGGCGCGCCCGGCACAAACCGCCGTCGCGACGAACTCCCCAATCCGGCCGACACTGTGGGGAAGACGCGTCATCGTCTATTCCCGCCCTTCCAGGATGCGCCGCACCGCGACGAGCTTGCGCGCGCGGTCGGCTTGCAGCGCCTTGGTCTGCTCCGGCGTATAGGAGAACATGCCTTCGCCCGACTTGATGCCGAATTTCGAGGCGTTGGTCCTCTCCAGCACCATCGGCGCGACATCGTCGCGGTTGGAGAGATCGGCGTTGAGGAAGGACGAGACGGACTTGTAGATATCCAGGCCCGCCATATCGAGCAGGGCCATCGGCCCGATCACCGCGATCTTGTAGCCGATGCCCCAGGAGACGCATGTGTCGAGATCTTCCGGCTCGATGACGCCGCGCTCGACAAGGTCGACCGCCTCGCGCAGCAGTGCATAGAGAACACGGTTCTCGACGAAGCCCGGAACGTCCTTCTTCACCACCACCGGCAGAAGGCCGATCGAGCGGATCAGGTCGCGGATCGTCGCCACGGTCTGCGGCGCTGTCTTCTCGCCGGCGATCACCTCGATCATCGGGATGATGTGCGGCGGGTTCGACCAGTGCATGCCCACCATCCGCTCGGGATGCGAGATATGCGCCTGCAGCTTGGTGATTGGGATGCCGGAGGTGTCGGACGCTACGATCGTGTCCGACGGGATCAGCCCATCGATCGCGCGATAGACTTCAGCCTTGATCGAAATGTTCTCGGGCACGTTCTCGATGACGAGGTCGGCGCCCGCCACCGCATCGCCGATATCGTCGGTGAAGCGGACCGATCCGGCGCCGGCCGACGGGGCCGCGACGCCGAGGGAATCGAGAACAGTCTCGGCTATGCCCAGCATCGATCGAGCACGCTCGATCGCGGCTGGCGCGACGTCGTAGGCGGTCACATGCAGGCCGCCCCTGGCAAGCCTCGCGGCCATGCCCGGCCCCATCGTGCCCAGACCTATGATGGCGATACGCTGGATCATCACGCTGCCCTGCTTTCCGTTGCTGCTTTCGATGCCGCGATGAGGTCGGCGGCTTTCTCGGCGATCATGATCACTGCCGCATTGATGTTGCCGCAGACCAGGTCGGGCATGACGGAGGCGTCCACCACGCGCAGGCCGTCGACGCCGCGAAGGCGCAGTTCCGGGTCGACCACCGAGGCCGCGTCGACGCCCATGCGGCAGGTCCCGGCCGGATGGTGCACCGTGATGGAGGTCTTGCGGATATGCTCGTCGATCTCGTCGTCGCTCTGGCACTTGGGGCCGGGAAAGAACTCCGCCTGGATGAAGGGCTGCATGGAGGGTTGCGCAGCGAGGTCCCTTGCCACCCGGAAGCCGGCGCGCAGCGATTGCCAGTCCTTCGGCGAGGCGAGGAAATTCTGGTGGATCAGCGGCGCCGCCGACGGATCGGCCGAAGCTAGTTTCACCGATCCGCGGCTTTCGGGTTGGGTCGCCACGATCCGTGTCGCGAACCCATCCGGGAAGGGGGCCTTGAACGGCTTGAAATAGGGCCATGCGGCGAGCGGAGCCGCAGTGAAGAGCAGTTGCACGTCCGGCAATGGCCGCTCCGGGCCGCTTTTCAGGAAGGCGACGACCCCGCCGGGCACATCTCCCGAAAAACCGCGTCCCGTGAGGTAGGTCTTGGCGAAGTCCAGGCCAATCCGGTCCGCGCGCATGTTGTGCAGGAACGGGCCAGGATCGCGGCGCCGATACATGAGGATGACCGAGACGTGATCCTGCAGGTTCTTGCCGACCGCCGGCAGGCCGACCCGCGTCTGGATGCCATGCGCGGCGAGCTCGTCCGGCGCCCCGATGCCGGACAGCATCAGCAGTTGCGGCGTGTTGATCACGCCGCCCGAGAGCAGGACTTCCCTCCGGGCGATGACCGTCCGTTCGCTGCCCTGATGGCTTATCGTGACGCCGGTGGCGCGCGTGCCTTCCAGGACGATGTTCGTCGCCATCGCCTCCGTCAGGACGGTCAGGTTGGGCCGCTTCAGCACCGGCCGCAGATAGGCGGACGCGGTGGAACTGCGCCGGCCTTTCGAGATCGTCATCTGGAGACGGCCGAAACCTTCCTGCCGCTCGCCATTGTAATCATCCGTCTGCGGGTAACCTGCCTGGACGCTGGCCTGCGCAAACGCCTCGATCAGCGTGTCCTTGTAGCGGCAGAACTGCGTGCTCACCGGGCCGGAGCCGCCCCGGAAACGGCTCTCGCCGCCTTCCCAGCTTTCCTGCTTGCGGAAATAGGGAAGCACCCTGTCATACGACCAGTCGCTGAGCCCATTGGCGGCCCAGCGGTCGTAATCCCCGCGATTTCCGCGCACATAGGCCATGGCGTTGGTCGACGACGATCCGCCGATGACCTTGCCGCGCGCGCATTCGACCTTGCGCCCGCCGACATTGTCCTCCGGCTCGCAGAAATACATCCAGTCGTGACGACGCTCGGTCAGGATCTTGCCCCACCCGAGTGGTATGTGGATCATCGGGTCGCGATCCCAGCCGCCGGCCTCGAGCAACAGCACCGAACATGCAGGATCGGCGCTCAGCCGATTGGCCAGCACGCAACCGGCCGATCCGGCCCCGACGATGATGTAATCGTAGCTTTGTGCGTGCGGCATGGTTCTACTGCTTTCGCCTGACGCTCTGGCCCCGGAGAGTTTTCGAGATCCGGGCTGGATGTCCCGGCAAGGATCGCGCCCTGCCAGGGGTGTTCGAAGACTCGCCGGCGCTAGGCCAGGCCGGCCTCCCTGAGACGCTGCGACCAGTGATCCCATCCCCGGTCGATCTGCTTGCCGACGAGTTTTCCGGCCGTCTTGACCTCGCCCGGCGACAGATACTTGACGTTGCCGATCCGCAGGCCAGCCGTAAGCGCCGCCGCTTCCTGCTCGAGATAGAAGGCGCGGAAGACGACCTCTCGCACCGAATTGCCGACGTTGACGACGCCGTGGCGTGCCATGAGGACAACGGTCTGGTTGCCGAGACTCTCGGCGATGTCGGCGCAGACATCGTGGCCGCCGCCGAAGAGATCCGTCTCGTCGCCGCGCTTGTCGCGGATTTCATAGACCGGCACGCTTTCGCCCATGAAAGCGCCCATATGGGTCACCGGCCGCAACGGCTGGTCGACGAAGCAATAGGGCAGGACAGCCGGAGAATGGCTGTGGAGCACGCACTGGACGTCGGGGCGCGCCTTGTAAATCTCGCTGTGGATGTAGCGTTCCAGATAGGACGGCCGATTGTCCGTCGTCTCACCCTCGAGGTTGAAACGCTGGATGTCGTTGACCGTTATCAGGCTTGGCGCAAGCTTCTGCGCCAGGAAGAAGCTTGCTGGGTCTTCCGGATCGCGGGCGCTGATATGCCCGAACGTATCCAGGATGCCTTCGTTCAGAAGGATTTTCGTGGCGGTTACGAGTTCCTCGAAAACCGTGTCACGAGCGGAACTGTTCTTGGTCACTCTCGAATTCTCCCATTACACGGCGCCTGCGATCATTTTTATTGTTGTTATCGATCGCCGGCGCCGGGAATTTCAGTGGTTCTGGTAGATGCCGACGATCCGGTTCTGCTCGATGATGTTGCCGGCGTATTTCTGCAGGAACTCTTCCCTGTTGGGCGTGCCCTCGACCTTGGTGTCCAGCGCATAGACCCAGAAATAGTAGTGATGCTCGCCATGGCCCGCGGGCGGCTGGGGGCCGTAATATTGCATGTGGCCGGCGCCGTTGGGGCCGACGCGGAACTTTTCCTGCGCGTCCGAAAGGTCTGTCGTCGACGGATCGATGCCGTACACCACCCAGTGCGTAAAGCCGTTGGCCAGGGGCGCGTCCGGATCGTGGCAGATCACCGCGAGCTCCTTCGTGCCGGCCGGGACGCCGCTGACCGTGAGTTTCGGCAGGACGTTGCCCTTGTCGCCGGCGTGCTCGTCGCGGAGCTTCCCAAGCGGCTGGAAATCCGACGAGGTAATCTTGAGGTCCTTGATGTTCAGGGGCATGAAAATCTTCCTTACAGAAACGTCAATCGAACTAGACGGCGGTTTCGAGGTCGGCGACCGTCTTGCCGCCGACGCGCTGGTGCACACGCGAACCGGAGGCGACCGCGACACAGATCAGCAGCTCGTCCGGGCGTGGGCCATCCGGCACCGAGAAGGTGACGGCATCATAGTGCGAGCGGATGTAGAGCTCGTCCTTGTGGGCGAGCGGAATATCGATAGCCGTGCCGGCCGCCGCAACCTTGCTGGCGGACGATATCCAGGCCTTGCCGCCACCCACCTGCTGGCGAAGCGGATCGCCGAACACCGTGGTGATGCAGGCGACGACATGTTCCTGTTCGCCGGCCGTGCCGGCGATGCCGCCCTTGCCGTAGCTCTCGACCGGTCGGTTGCCCAGCAGCGCCACGGCGCGTTCGCCGAGCGCGTGGCCAATGGCCGGGCTGGGCTTCGTCAGCTCCGACAGGTCGGCCACGAACTTGCCGGCGTAAGGATTGCGTATGACGACGCCAACCGCGACCTTGATGAGGCTGTCGCCCGGCTTTCCGCCGTCATGCCGGATCTCATGAACGGTGGAAAACCAACCCCGCACATCATAGTTTTTTTCAACTTCCACCGAATGATCCATTCCCGTCTCCCGAGGAGAGCGCGACTTTTGTCGCGCCTATTGATTTTCTTGCCCGGTTTGCCCGGCTTTACTGCGGCCACGAAAAGACGCGGCGCAGCGGGTCGTATCGCGCTGCCTCCAGCGCGGCCGGCGTGAACATGTTGCCCTTCGAAAGCGAGCGGTTCGCGGCGTAATCGCCGGAAAGGGCCTGGCAGCGATCGGTGATCGGGCGGATGCGCTTCTCCCATGCGACAAGCGCGTCCTCGACCGAAGAACCTGCCTCCAGGTCCTGCGACAGGCTGAAGGCGTTGACCATCGCGCAGCCGGCGCCCTGGGCAAGGGCCGGACACATGGCATGCGCGGCATCGCCCACGAGGGCGACCTTGCCTCTCGTCCAACTGTCCAGCTTGGTCGTCTCGTACTTGTCGTAGCGCGCGGTCTTCAGCTTCGCCGCCTCGACCAGGCACGGCTCCAGGAAAGGGAACATCTCGACCCAGACCTCGAGATCGATCGGGACGCTCGACCCGCGTGGATCGGCGGCTGGAGCCATGAGGCCAAGATAGAGCTCGTTCTCGTTGCAGGGCGAGTAGAGGATACGCTGGACGCGCGGCCAGAAGTTCCACATGTCGATGGTGTTGTCCCACTCGCCGTGGCCGAGTTCCTTCTTCTTGCGCGGAACGATCAGCCGGATGAGTCCGTCTTTCGAAATCCACCGATCCTGCTTGAAACCGATGGAATCCCTGACCTTGGAACCGACACCGTCGGCGCCGACGATCAGGTCGGCTTCGAGAACCTCGCCGGTCTGGAGGGTCAGGCGGCCCTCGGGGTCGGCGGCGACCGCTTCCGAATTGACTGATATGTCGACACCCAGCGCGCGGGCGCGGTTGACCAGCGCGTCATGCAGGTGGCTGCGGGTCATGATGCGCCAGGGGAGGCCGTTGAACGTCTCCTTGGAGACGGACTTGTTGTGCATCCAGGTCTCGTAGGTCGGAGGCGTGTGCGACCCCTGGAGAACCTCGTCCAGCGCGCCCAGCCCTTCGAGGACGCGAAGGCCGTTGTGCCAGAGATAGATGCCTGCGCCGAATGCCCGCAGTTCGGAGCTTTTTTCGTGCAGTCTGACGTCCCAGCCGTTCTGCCGCAGGGCGATGGCGGCTGTCAGGCCGGCAAAGCCGCCGCCGGCGACTTCGGCACGACGCGCTTTGCCCGGGGTTTTGTTTACATTGGCCATTTTCTATCCTGCTGCTGCGTACAAGAAGACGGCGTGGAAGCCGTCAGGCGTCGATGAAATTGGTGATGGCTTTCAGGGTGATCTCCGGAGAGACCTCGTTGACGTAATGGTCGGCGCCGGGGACGACGACGACGGGCAGGTCGGGCCGCAGCCGGCTGGTCTTTGCCAGCGCCTCCGCCGAAACCAGCTTGCTCTGTTCGCCGCGCACGATGAGGACGGGCTTCGTCACGTCGCGATAGGCCTGTGAGAGATCCGCGCGCAGGCCCCTGGCGGTCTGGGCCATCGCCGTCGGCGACGCCAGCGGGCGCAGTCCGCCCTCGACCGGCCTGTAGCCGCTCTCGGCCCTGATCCTGATGGCGTCGGCGGGAATGTTGGGATAGCGGCCCGCGAGATATGCCTGGACGGCTTCGACATCCCTGAAAACCTGGTCCCCGGCATTCACCCGGCTCTCCAGGGCGTCAAGTGCGTCGGTCTCGATATAGGGCGTGAAGTCGATTGCTATAACCGACCGCACCAGGTCCGGGTTTCTCGCCGCCGCGGTGACGGAATTCCTCGCGCCGAGCGAATGCCCGACGAGGATGGCGGGGCCCCGGTCGAGCGTGCGTATGAGATGGGCGATGTCGTCCGCGTAGTCGTTCGCCTCATAGCCGCTTTCCGGCTTGTCGCTCAGGCCGTGGCCGCGCTGGTCGACCGCTATCGTCGTGAAGCGATCCGAGAGCCTTGCCATCAGCGGTGCGAAAACCGCGGAGTTGGAGGTGATGCCATGGAAGAACAGCATCAGCGGGCCGTTGCCCGTCTGACGGACATTCAGGGAGATGCGATCCGTGTCGATGCGTCGCGAGCTCGGCCGACCGGAAAGCACGTCTGTCGCCATGTCTAGGGATCCTCACCTGCTGCTCGTCTGTCGCAAGAGGATCATACAATCACGGGGTCCGTCAACAGGATTGTCTGACATTCTTGCAATCTTCAGAATTGACAATCTGGCTGTTCCTGCTGTCCAATATCCTTGGCGTCGCCTATGATGCGCTGGATTGTGACCCATAGCCCATGAGACGTGACCGATGCGGCCCGATCTGAATTTGCGGATTTCGCCACGAACAGTGCAGCAGGAGACTGTCGACAAGCTGCGGCTCGCCATCCTGTCCGGCCTGTTCCAGCCGGGAAGCCGCCTCATCGAAAGCCAGTTGTGCACGCAGCTGGGCGTCAGTCGCCCCTCGCTGAGGGAGGCATTGCGCAGTCTCGAGGCCGAGCGCCTGATCGAGATCGTGCCCAATCGCGGGCCAGCGATACCGGCGCTCTCATGGGAAGAGGCGACGGCGATCTACGAGGTGCGGGAGCTGGTGGAAGTCGAGGCAGCCGGACGGTGCGCGTCGAGAATTCCGGCGGAACAGTTGCGGGAGCTCGAGAAATCCCTGTCCGCCTTCGAAGAGGCGGCCTCCAGCAATGACAGCCTTGCGCAGGTCATGACCGCGGCCGACTTCTATTCGATCATCCTGG
Source organism: Mesorhizobium sp. 65-26 (assembly GCA_001899205.1). Classification (GTDB taxonomy): domain Bacteria; phylum Pseudomonadota; class Alphaproteobacteria; order Rhizobiales; family Rhizobiaceae; genus Mesorhizobium. The sequence continues at coordinate 94,775 of MKVL01000001.1, forward strand.
CCAACTGCGGCAACCCCATCCTCGAGGAGGTCCATCGCGGCCTTGTGGCCAGGATCAGCTTCTTTCGAGGAAGGTCGATGTCTCTCAAGGGCAGGGCGCAAAGCAGCCTGGCGGAGATGCGGGAGATATATGAATCGATCGCCGCCGGCGACGAGAAGGCCGCCCGAAAGGCGTCGAAAAGACACCTTCTGAAGGCGAAGGCGGCGGCCAAGATATCCATGGACAGCGGGGTCTAGGTTTCGAAGCTGGACTACCGTCCGGGAACCGAAATCCTTGATGACGTCTGGGCTTCCATGACGTTTGGGATTGGGTAGCCGCCGAACGTGGATCGGCGCGCTGGCGCTTTGCCGTGCCGCTGTCGAAGGCAAGAGCGATGGGAGTGACGATGACCGGGGTGAAGGTGGAGCGCGAACCGAATGCCGACGTCGTCATCGTCGGCGGCGGCTCGGCTGGCGCGTTGCTTGCAGCGCGGCTGAGCGAGGAACCGGCCCGCCGCGTACTGCTGATCGAGGCGGGCGGGGAGGCGAAAGATCCGGACATCTGGAACCCCGCCGCCTGGCCGGCGCTCCAGGGTCGCAGCTACGACTGGGACTATCACACGGAGCCGCAGGTCGGCACGGCGGGCAGGGTGCATCGGTGGGCGCGCGGTCGGTTGGTCGGCGGCTCGAGCTGCCTGCACGCGATGGGCTACATGCGCGGCCATCCGTCGGATTTCCAGGCGTGGGTCGAGGCGACCGGCGACAGCCGGTGGAGTTGGGATAGCCTGCTGCCCGCGTTCCAGGCGCTTGAGGATCACCCGCTCGGCGGCAATGGCCTTTACGGCAGGGGCGGGCCGATGCCCGTCTATCTGCCGGGCGACGAAGTAAGCCCGGTCGCGCGCGCCTACATAGAGGCCGGCGCATCCCTGGGGTTGCCGCGCCTCGAAGGCCACAATAGCGGGCAGATGATCGGCGTTACCCCGAACTCGCTCAACATTCGCGACGGGCGGCGGGTCACCGTGGCCGATGCATGGCTCACGCCGGCTGTTCGAAGCCGTCCGAACCTGACGATCCTGGGAGAAACGCGGGTGCGGCGGCTTGTCGTTAACGCCAACCATGTTCGCGGCCTCGAAATCGTGCGGCGGGACGGTAGCCCTGCGCAGGTCCTTGCGGATCAAGTGGTGCTATGCGCCGGCGCGCTGGAGACGCCGGCCTTGCTGATGCGCTCCGGCATCGGCCCCGAGCACACACTCGACGCCGCTGGTGTCGCTTGCCTGATCGATGTGCCGGAAATCGGTCGCAACGTTCAGGACCATCTGCTGGGAGCGGGCAATCTCTATGCGGCCCGCAGGCCCGTTCCACCGTCGCGCCTCCAGCATTCCGAGTCGATGGCCTACATGCGCGCCGGCAGCTTCACTGCTGGAGGCCAGCCCGAGATCGTCGTCGGCTGCGGCGTCGCCCCGATCGTCTCCGAGTGCTTCCAGGCGCCGGCGGCCGGCTCGGCCTACTCGTTGCTGTTCGGAATCACGCATCCGACGAGCCGCGGCAGCCTGCGCATCAGCGGACCGGAACTCGGCGACCGCCTGATCATCGATCCCGCCTATCTACAAACCGGCCGCGACAGGGACTTGTTTCGTCGAGCCCTGGAAGCAGCAAGAGAGATCGGGCATCGGGAAGAACTCGCCGATTGGAGGGAGCGCGAACTGCTACCCGGTCCCCTGAACGGTGAGGCGGAGATCGACAGTTTCATAGCGCGGTCGGTCATCACCCATCATCACCCCTGCGGCACCTGCAGGATGGGCAAGGACACGGACGCCCCGGTCGATGCGAATCTTCGGTTCAAGGCGCTCGACAATCTCTTCATCGTCGACGCTTCGGTTCTGCCCAGTCTTACAGCGGGACCGATTCACGCGGCGGTTCTGGCTGTTGCCGAGAGCTTCGCCCGGTGGATGACTGCCGCGGATTGAGGTTCTGGCGTCGTCGCCCAGGCGGCCGGCAAGCCCGCGACAGTCATAGGGCGCCGTGCCCCACCGGCCACTGCGGCTGAGTGAGGCACACCTCGCAGGAGGTACCCGGTGGGCGCGTGCGCACCGACAAGGCGCAGTCCGTCTTGGCGCAGTTCGAGTCGCCGCCTCAGGAGACTTTATTTTGCCGGACCGGAGACGATGTAATACCCCTCGGACACGCTTTTGCCGCGCTTCGTCAGGGTCAGGCTGGCTGCATAATGCGCTTCGGCGTTTCCGGCATAGATGTCGTGCTGAACGACGCCGCCGGCCACATTTTCGGCGTTGTCGACAACATATTGAGCGTTAACAGAATTCTGCGCACAGTAAACTGTAACGAGCGGATGGTCTGTTAGTTTGTGAACTGGAGCAACCGCATCTGGCTGTCCATTTGTCCCCTGACCCACCTGCCATATTCCTGAAGTAATCACCGATCCTTTTGGCATATTGGCGACTGCTTGGTGCAAAAGTATTTCTAAAGCGGCTCTACTTGGTACTTGATTTCTTTGGGCGTGGTGATGATGCAGTTTCGCATATGCAGGCATTGAAAAAAATGTAAGCGAGAAGAGAATGGCAGCAGCTTTAATCGATCGGGTCCCCATCTAGGCCTCCTATCCCAGAAATAGGTATTCATTAGGCACTCCTAAAATCTATGCTAAGGGCAGAAAATACAACGGCCTTCTACATGAAATCCGTACTGCACACGGAAATGTGAACAATAAAGCGTCGATAGGTTGAGGCTGGCATGGCTACTCTCCAATAGATCGTCGAAATGAAAAGCTTTTCGCCGCAAGCCGGAGATGCTTTGAAAGAAACTGGCTGGGGAACCTGGATTCGAACCAGGACTAACGGAGTCAGAGTCCGTGGGTCTACCGTTAACCTATTCCCCAGCAGGCGCGGTCATGAACCGCGCGGGCCGAGCGGCGAGCCGCTGTGAGCGCTGCCTTGTAGCCGTCACTGGAAAATAGTCAAGCCTGCTTGGCCATTCAACCGCAAGGTTTCTGATCGTTGGTCGGCGTGGCGTTCAACCACGGCTGCGGCTGAACTGCGAACGCTCGAAAAACAGCACCACGCCCAGCCCGATGATCAATGGCGCGATCAGGTAGAACAGGCGGAACACCAGCAGCGCGGCGAGCACCGCGACCGGGTCCATGTCGGACATCCCAGCCAGGAACACCACTTCGAAGACGCCGAGGCCGCCTGGCGCGTGCGAGATCTGAGCGACCGAGAACGACACCAGGAACACGCCGAGCACGACGAAATAGCCAGGGTTATGTGCGGCGGGCAGGGCGAAATAGATGATGGCGGCCGCCGCGATGAGCTCCACCGGCCCGATCAGCAATTGCCGGGCAACGATCGGCAACGCCGGGTAGTGGATCTGGAAGGAGCCGATCTTGAGCGGGCGCAGGTGCAGCCAACTGCCGAAGGCATAGGCGACAATCAGCAGCAGCATGGCGATGCCAGCCGCTTCGGAGAGGCCGTGATGCTCCATGCCCGAAAAGCGATCGAGGATCTGCGGTTCGAGCACCAGCACCAGCCCAAGCATCAGGATGGTGGAGAGGATGAAGGTGATCCAGCAGATCGCCACCAGCACGCCGACATCCTGGCCGCTCAGGCCGCGCGTGCCGTAGGCGCGGTAGCGAATCACCGCGCCCGAAAACACCGAGCCGCCGATGTTGTGCGACAGCGCATAGGTGGTGAAGGAGCACAGGGTGACGAATAGCCATGACACCCTCTTGCCGATGTGCAGCAGGGCGATGTGGTCGTAGCCGGCAAGCGCCGCATAGGCGAGCACCGAACTCAGCGCGGCGAGTATCCAGCCCTTGGCGGGGATCGCCGTGATGCCGTCCCAGACATCGTCCAGCGATACGCCGCGCAGCTCGTGCCAGAGGAGCAGGATCGAGAAGATGACCGCCGCGATGCCGACGACCGGCCAGAAGTAGCGCCTCCAGTTCATTGCCTTGCCGCCATGCGCTGCGATCCGTTCCTTTCTGCTGAGATCGGGGTGATTTAGGAACCCGCCCGTCTTTCAGCAATGCCTCATTGAAGCCGGCTATTCAACCGCCAAGACGGGTTGGCGGAGCCGCCGGCAAAATTCGCCGCACCCGCTCTTGGTGATACGGAACGGCGCTGCTAGTCTGTCGCCAACTTGAAACACACAGAGTGCCTGCTGCGTCCGTCCTCGGGTTCGCGCGGCGCCGGAAGGAACGACAGTGGAAGACCACGACACCGGCGCCGGCGCGTCGGATGTGGGTGAATCCAGCCATTCCGCGACGTCATCGGGCGCGCGGAACCGGAACGCCGGACGGCGGCCGAGCCATCAGGCGCGGCATCGGCCGGGTGGCGCCGAGGCTGGCGAAGCATCCGCAAATCAGAAGACCAGGGGCAAGAAGCGCCGCAAGCGAAGGCGCGGGCGCAAGGTTTTCGCGCGCGATGACGCGCGTCCCGGCACGGAGCCGGTAACGGGTTCCCCGCCGCCGGACAACGCTCCCCAGCCGGAGCATGTCGCACCCCCGGCCGTCATCTCGGTGCCGCAACGATCCCACCAGGAACAGCGCCGTCCCTTCGTGCAGGAGCTGCCGGTCTTTGCGGCGCTCGATCTCGGCACCAACAACTGCCGCCTGCTGATCGCCGTGCCCGGCCGACACGGCCAGTTCCGGGTGGTGGACGCGTTCTCGCGCATCGTCAGGCTGGGCGAAGGCCTTTCGGCCACCGGCCGTCTCGGGCAGGCGGCGATGGACCGCGCGGTCGAGGCGCTCAAGGTCTGCGGCGACAAGCTGCGCAACCGCAGGATCAGGAAGGCGAGGCTGATCGCCACGGAGGCCTGCCGTTCCGCCGAAAACGGCGTCGAGTTCCTGGAGCGGGTCGAGCGCGAGGCCGGGCTGAAGCTGGAGATCATCGACCGCCGCACCGAGGCGCGCCTGGCGGTTTCCGGCTGCGGCTCGCTGGTGGAGCGCGAGACGCAAGGCGTCGTGCTGTTCGACATTGGCGGCGGCTCGTCCGAGATCGCGCTCATCGACCTGACGGGTCGCCGCTCTGCCCGGCTGGCCAACCACATCGTCTCCTGGACATCGCTGCCGGTGGGGGTCGTCTCGCTGGCGGAGCGTTTCGGTGGGCGCACCGTGACGCCCGAGACCTTCGCCGCGATGGTCGACGATGTCGCCGGGCGGCTTGCCGCTTTCGATGGCCGCGACCGGCTGAGCCATCTCCTGGCCAGCCCGAATTTCCATCTGCTGGGCACGTCGGGCACGGTCACGACCCTGGCCGGCGTCCATCTCGATCTTGAACGCTACGACCGCCGGCGCGTCGACGGGCTGTGGATGGATCGCCATAGCGTCGATCGCATGATCGAGAAGCTGATCGGCTGGGATTTCCAGCAGCGTGTGGCCAATCCTTGCATTGGCGCCGACCGTGCCGACCTCGTGCTCGCGGGTTGCGCCATCCTGCAGGCGATCCGGGATGTCTGGCCGTCCGAGCGCCTGCGCGTCGCCGATCGTGGCCTGCGCGAGGGCATATTGAGCGAACTGATGGCCGACGACGGCGTCTGGCGCGGCAACGGGCGGGGCAGGGCATGATCCCGAAAAGTGGAGACCGGTTTTCGGGAGAGATCATGCCCCGACAGGAAAACCACGCATGATCCCGAAAAGTGGAAGCCGGTTGTCGGGAGAGATCATGCCGCAACGAGATATCAGGCCATGACCAAGAAGCCGGGAAAGCCGGGCTCGGCAGGCATTCGCGTGCTGAAGACCAGGATCAAGAAGAAGAGCGGGCTGAAGGAATCGTCGCGCCGCTGGCTCGAACGCCACATGAACGACCCCTATGTTCAGCGCTCCAAGGCCGACGGCTACAGGTCGCGCGCGGCCTACAAGCTGATCGAGATCGACGACAAGCATCATCTCCTGAAGCCGGGCATGAAGGTGATCGATCTCGGCGCGGCCCCGGGCGGCTGGTGCCAGGTCGCCGCGGCCCGCACCAGGTCGACGGCCGAAAACCCGCATGTCGTCGGCATCGACTATCTCGAGATGGATGCCGTGCCCGGCGCTCCCGTGCTGTTGCTGGATTTCCTCGACCCCGACGCGCCGCAGAAACTGTCCGAGACTCTTGGTGGCCAGCCGGACGTCGTGCTGTCGGACATGGCCGCGCCGACCACGGGCCATCGCCGGACCGACCATCTGCGCACCATGCATTTGTGCGAGGTGGCGGCCGACTTCGCGTTGCAGGTGTTGAAACCGGGCGGCCATTTCCTGGCCAAGACCTTCCAGGGTGGCGCGGAAAACGAATTGCTGGCCCGGCTGAAGCAGAATTTCCGCACGGTGCAGCACATCAAGCCGCCGGCCTCTCGCGACGAGTCCGTGGAGCTCTACCTCCTCGCCAAGGATTTCAAGGGGTGAGAACCCGTTCCGCCGAGGCGGATCAGAACGTCCACTGGACGTTCTGAAGGGTTCGAACGCCCGGAGCTATAGCGAAGGGCAGGGCCTGGCCGTTCCGCCGAAGGCGGACCAGAACGTCAGGTGGACGTTCTGAAGGGTTCGAACGCCCGGAGCCTTAGCGGAGGGCAGGCTTCACGGAACGCCTACTTCCCGGGCGTGCTGACGGTTTCCAGCGTCTTGGGCGTCGCCAGCCTGCCATGGCCGGACACAGCGCTGCCGGCATCCGGCGCGAGCCGCAGGAATGTCAGCGATGCCGTCGCCGAGACCGCCGCGACGATGAAGAAGGCGGTGTGGAAATCGCTCAGCGTCAGCGGCCCGCCATGCACGGCGGTCGACACTTCCAGTATGCCGCCCGCAAGCGACACGCCGAGCGCGATCGACAGTTGCTGGAACACGGCGGTGATCGGCGTCGCCTTGCTGGTGTCGGCGGGCGCGATATCGGCGTAGGAGAGAGCGTTGACGCCGGTGAAGAACATCGACCGGATGAAGCCGCCGACCAGCAGGATCGAGAGCATCAGCACATAAGGGGTCTGCGGCGTGAAGAAGCCGTAGATGGCGATCGAGCCGGCGGCGACGAGCGAGCCCGAGATCAGGACCCGGCGGAAGCCGACGAGACGGAAGATCAGGGCGGTGACGAATTTCATGCCGATGGCGCCGATCGCCGAGACGAAGGTGATCATGCCGGACTGGAAGGGCGTCAGCCCGAAGCCGATCTGAAACATCAGCGGCAGCAGGAAGGGCACCGCGCCGATGCCGATGCGAAACAGCGAACCGCCGAGAACGGAGGAGCGGAACACCTGATTGCGGAACAGATCGAGCGCCAGCAGCGGGTTGGCGGCGCGCCGCGCATGCAAAAGGTAGAGCACGCCGCAGACGATGCCGGTCGCCACCGTGATGAAGCCGACCATTGGTGGCAGGGCTGGCAGGCTGACCACGGAGAGACCGAAGACGACGCCGGATGCCGCGAGCCCGCTCAGCAGGAAGCCGGGCACGTCGAGCGGCGGGGTCTCGATGGATTCCGTCTCAGGCAGAAAGCGCGTCGCGAGCCAGATGCCGATGAGGCCGATCGGCACGTTGATGAGGAAGATCCAGTGCCAGGTGAAATAGGTGGTGATGAAGCCGCCGATCGGCGGCCCGACCAGTGGTCCGACGAGGGCCGGCACGGTGAGCCAGGACATTGCCGCGACGAGGTCGCTCTTGGGCGTCGCCCGCACCAGCACCAGGCGCCCGACCGGCGTCATCATGGCGCCGCCCATGCCCTGCAGGAAGCGGGATATGACGAAGGCCGTCAACGAATTGGAGAAGGCGCAGGCCACAGATCCCGCGATGAAGACGGCGATTGCCGCGCGAAACACGTTCTTGGCGCCAAACCGGTCGGCCATCCAGCCGCTGATCGGAATGAAAATCGCCAACGAGACCAGATAGGCCGTCAGCGCCAGCTTCAGCGCGATCGGGCTGGTATGGATATCGACGGCGATCGCCGGCAGCGACGTCGCGATCACGGTCGAATCCATGTTCTCCATGAAAAGAGCGACCGCCAGGATGAGCGGAATGATGCGGTTCAAGGAAAACGCCCTGTTTGGTCTTCGCGATTCGGAACCAGGCTTGGGGGCGAGCCGGCAGGAGGCGCGGTTATCACGCCTAGGCCCAAAAGTCGCATTAAATCCCTGTCACGTTTGTGCGAGCGGCAACTGCTGGTAGCATCTTTCTCCCAAAGCCCCATAGTTTGTGGCTGCGACGCAAGGATCGGCTTTTCATTGCCGGCGGGACGTGGTACCAGCCACCGCCAATCCTGAAAGGGAAGAACGAGTCGGCGCTGTCCATTCCGGTCCAGCGCTTTTTCCGTATTCAAAGGGCTGGCCATGGCAAAAATCATCGAAACGTCCACCGGCGCGCTGGCGCTGACCTTCGACGACGTGCTGCTTCAGCCCGGTCATTCCGAGGTCATGCCCGGCCAGACCGACATCCGCGCGCGCATCGCCGGCGACATCGACCTCAACGTGCCGATCCTGTCGGCGGCAATGGATACCGTCACCGAGGCCCGCCTCGCCATCGCCATGGCCCAGGCCGGCGGCATCGGCGTCATTCATCGTAATTTCTCGCCGGCCGAGCAGGCCGAGCAGGTGCGGCAGGTGAAGAAGTTCGAATCCGGCATGGTCGTCAATCCGGTCACCATCGGCCCCGACGCCACGCTCGCCGACGCCCTGTCACTGATGCGCATCAACGGCATATCGGGCATTCCGGTGGTCGAGAATGGCGGCACCGGCGGCCACAAGGTCGGCCGGCTGGTCGGCATCCTCACCAATCGCGACGTGCGCTTTGCTTCGGATCCCGCGCAGAAGGTCTATGAGTTGATGACCCGTGAGAACCTCATCACGGTCAAGGAGAATGTCGACCAGGACGAGGCCAAGCGGCTCCTGCACCAGCACCGCATCGAAAAGCTCGTCGTCGTCGACAAGAAGGGCAACTGCGTCGGCCTGATCACGGTCAAGGACATCGAGAAGTCGCAGCTCAACCCGCACGCCACCAAGGACGCGCAGGGCCGCCTGCGCGCGGCGGCGGCCACCAGCGTCGGCGACGACGGTTTCGAGCGTGCCGAACGGCTGATCGATGCGGGCGTCGACCTGCTGGTGATCGATACCGCGCATGGCCACTCGCAGCGCGTGCTGGACGCGGTGACGCGGGCCAAGAAGCTCTCGAATTCGGTGCGTATCCTGGCCGGCAACGTCGCGACCGCCGAAGGCACCCAGGCGTTGATCGACGCGGGCGCCGATGCCGTCAAGGTCGGCATCGGGCCGGGCTCGATCTGCACGACGCGAATCGTTGCCGGTGTCGGCGTGCCGCAGCTTTCGGCCATCATGTCGGCGGTGGAGACCGCGCACAAATCCGGCGCTTCGGTGATTGCCGACGGCGGCATCAAATATTCCGGCGATCTCGCCAAGGCGCTCGCCGCCGGCGCCAGCGCCGCGATGATCGGCTCGCTGCTGGCCGGAACCGACGAGAGCCCGGGCGAGGTTTACCTGCATCAGGGCCGCTCGTTCAAGGCTTACCGGGGCATGGGTTCGGTCGGCGCGATGGCGCGCGGCTCGGCCGATCGCTACTTCCAGGCCGAGGTTCGCGACACGCTGAAACTCGTTCCGGAAGGCATCGAAGGGCAGGTTCCCTACAAAGGACCTGTGTCTGGTGTGCTTCACCAGCTTGCGGGCGGCCTGAAAGCCGCTATGGGTTATGTTGGCGCGCGCGATCTTGCTGACTTCCGCGAGCGTGCCACCTTTGTGCGCATATCCAACGCCGGACTTCGTGAAAGCCACGCCCATGACGTCACGATTACCCGCGAAAGCCCGAACTATCCCGGCGGAGTCTGACTCCTCCAGCCTCGCGCTGAACCTGACCACCATGGTTCTGCGGCTGTCGCGCCATGCGGTGGCGCTGTGCTTTGCCTCAGCGACGGTATTCGTCGCCATGACGTTGCTGGAGTTTCTCTATTTTCGCGATCTGAGCGGCGGGCTGGCGTCGCTCGACATGCGCGTCACCGGCTTCAGCCCCGACGAAGGCATGGCCTGGCTGACCGCGCTCGGCCGGCGCGGCGGCGAGATCATCCTCGTCTGGCACTACCTGACTTTCGATCTTCTGTTCCCGGCGTTGCTGTCGGTCACACTGGCCAGCCTGATTCTGGCCACGGGGCGGCGGCTGCCGGGATTTCGGGCGTTGCCAGCCCAGGCGCAGGCTCTCGTCGCGGTCGTTCTGGTGCTGCCCTACATGATCGCCGACTATTCGGAGAACATCATGGTGGCGCGGCTTCTATCGGATTTCCAGGCGGCCAATCCGGACTCGCTGTCCTTCGCGTCGGCGCTCATCGTCACCAAATTCGCGCTTCTGGCGATCCCGTTGATCGTCATCCCGGCCTTCTACCTGGCGGGCCAGAGGGGGCGCTGAATTCCTGCCTGTTCCGGTTGCTGCAGGCGGCTACGCCGCCTGGGGACGCCGTTCATCCGCTGCCGTCGGCTAATCGTCAAAGGTCGAACAGCGCGATCTTGCGTTTGTCGAACTTGATTCCCATTTCGCCGCGCACGAGCTTCAGGGCCTGCTCTCCAAACACAGCGCGCCGCCAACCCTGAAGCGCCGGCACGTCGGCCGCTTCACCCTCGGCCGCGATCCGGTCGATATCGTCGCTTGAGGCGAGCACCTTGGTCGCGACGCCTTCCTTCTCCGCAACGATCCTGAGCAGGACTTTCAGCAATTCGGCGGCGGCGCTCGATCCCTCGGGTGGCTGGAAGGTCTTGGGCAGCTTCGGCATGGCGTCGCGCGGCAGGGCGAGCGCGCCGTTGACCGTGCCGAGCAGCGAGGTTGCCGTCGCCGACCGCTCCCAACCTTTCGGCGTGGTGCGCAGCTTGCCGAGCGCGGCGGCATCGCGCGGCGCCTGCTGGGCAATCTCATAGATCGCGTCGTCCTTCAGCACCCGGCCGCGCGGCACGTCGCGCTCGCGCGCCTCGCGTTCGCGCCACGCCGCCACGGCCTGTACGACCGCCAGTTCCTGCGGCTTGCGCAACCGCATCTTGAGCCGCTTCCAGGCGTCTTCCGGATGAGGATCGTAGGTCTCGCGCGAGGTGAGAACCTCCATCTCCTCGTTCAGCCAATGGCCGCGGTTCTCGCGCTTGAGCTCGGCGCTGAGGTGCTGGTAGACCTCGATGAGGTGGGTGACGTCGGCGAGCGCGTAATCGAGCTGCTTGTCCGAAAGCGGGCGATGGCGCCAGTCCGTGAAGCGCGACGACTTGTCGAGCCGCGCGCCGGTAACCTTCTGGACAAGCTGGTCATAGGAGACGCTGTCGCCGAAACCGCAGACCATCGCTGCAACCTGCGTATCGAACACGGGGTGCGGCACGAGATCGCCGAGATGGACGATGATTTCGATGTCCTGTCGCGCCGCGTGGAAGACCTTGGTGACGGCCTCGTTGGCCATCAGCCGGAAGAAGGAGCGCAGGTCGAGATCGGGCGAGAGGGGGTCGATGAGCGCGGTGATTCCCGGAGCCGCCATCTGGATCAGGCAGAGGATCGGCCAGAAGGTCGTTTCGCGGATGAACTCGGTGTCGACGGTTACGAAGTCCGACTTTTCGAAAGCGGCGATTGCGGTTTCGAGTTCTTTCTGAGTGGTGATGACGTGCATCAAATCGCTTTTGGCAAGAGTACGGACCTATTCAATTTCAGCCGGTGGCGTTTTCGTCAAGCGCCGGGAGTCCCGATCATGGTGCCGTTCCGTCGAGAGTTCGGCATTCTTTCCGGCAAGGCGTGCAAAGATGGTCGATGTGCGCAAAAGCGCGGTGAAGCGGCCGCGGTTCCCGGCGGGCACACCTGATCGGACCCGCATCCGGTAGAGGATCACCAGGATGAAGATCGCGTAGACGAGCGCGCTGAACATGAACAGCGCGCTGGGTCCGAACAATTGCATCACGGTCGACGCGGCGAGGGGACCGCCAATGGCGCCGAAGGAGTAGAACAGCATCAGCGCCGCGTTGATCAGCACGAATTCGCCCTTGTCGGCGCGGTCGTTCGAGTGCGCCGCAGAAAGCGAATAGAGCGGCATGGCGAAGCTGCCGAAGACGAAGACCATGATGAAGTTGAGGCCCGGATCACCCCGCGCGACGAAGGCCAGGCCCAGCGCGGCGACCATGGCGCAGCAGGTCGTCGTCAGCAGCACCGCGCGCCGGTCCCAGCGGTCGGACAGGTAGCCGAGCGGATACTGGATGAGCGCGCCGCCGAAGATGCCGACGCTGACGAAGGTGACGACGTCGGCGACGGACATGCCGATCTGCTCGGCATAGACCGGCGACAGCGTGCGGAAGGCGCTGTTGGTTATGCCGACGGCGATGCAGCCGATGGAACCGAGCGGCGAGATCCGCCAGACGTGCGCAAGATCGAGCTTGACCTCCTCCGGTGGCGCCGGGTTGGTGCGATCCGCCAGCGAAACCGGCACCAGGGAGAGGGTGATCATCATCGACATCACGGCGAAGATGGCGAATCCGCCGGCGCCGAAGAGCGGGATGAGGAACTGCGCGCTTGTCACCGAGCCGATGTCGACCATCCGATAGATGGCGAGCACGCTGGCGCGATCCTTGTTGCCTACGCCGGAGTTCAGCCAGGCCTCGATGACCGTGAACAGCCCCGCGAAGCAGAAGCCGCCGGCAAAGCGGATCAGGCACCACATCCATGGATCGATGACCAGCACCAGTAGCAGCGTGCCGATCGAGGCGATCGCCGCGAGCGCCGAAAAGGTCCGGACATGGCCGACCGCCTTCAGGATGCGCGTGACGGCGAGGCAGCCGAGCAGGAAACCGGCGAAGTAGAATGTCCCCATCAGCCCGATGGTCGAGGCGGAGAAGCCTTCCTCCGCGCCGCGCAGCGCAATCAGCGTGCCCTGCAGCCCGTTGCCGCCGAGCAGAATGCCAGCGGCAAGCAGAAGCGGAATCAGCGGGCGGATGGAAGACATGAAAAAACGCGATCAATCAGGCAATAAGCTTTATTGAAGCATCCAGCGCGCCAAGGCCAGCGGCAATTGACCCGGCTCTTGGGCCACAGCCGCCCACTTGCCTTGACAAAGCGGGCCTCTCATGCGCTTTTCGCGCCAATTTCGAGCGGGCCGGAAGGCCCGCCCAACCACTATCCGGACACCACTCATGACCATGCATCGTTACCGCAGCCACACTTGTGCCCAGTTGAGGAAAAGCGACGTCGGCAACAGCGTCCGTCTGTCGGGCTGGGTGCATCGCGTCCGCGACCATGGCGGCCTGCTGTTCATCGATCTGCGCGACCACTACGGCCTGACCCAGATCGTCGCCGATCCGGATTCGCCCGCCTTCAAGGTGGCCGAGACCGTGCGCGGCGAATGGGTGATCCGTGTCGACGGCGAGGTCAAGGCGCGCCTCCCGGAGACCGTCAACGCCAACCTGCCGACCGGCGAGGTCGAGATTTTCGCGCGCGAGATCGAAGTGCTCTCGGCGGCCAAGGAACTGCCGCTGCCGGTGTTCGGCGAACCGGACTACCCGGAAGACATCCGCCTGAAGTACCGCTTCCTCGACCTGCGCCGCGAGACGCTGCACAAGAACATCGTGGCGCGCACCAGGATCATCGCCGAGATGCGCAAGCGCATGGGCGAGGTGGGTTTCACCGAATTCTCGACGCCGATCCTGACCGCGTCGTCGCCAGAAGGCGCGCGCGACTTCCTGGTCCCGTCACGTATCCATCCAGGCACCTTCTACGCGCTGCCGCAGGCGCCGCAGCAGTACAAGCAGCTGATCATGGTTTCCGGTTTCGACCGCTATTTCCAGATCGCGCCCTGCTTCCGTGACGAGGACCCGCGCGCCGATCGCCTGCCGGGCGAATTCTATCAGCTCGACCTCGAGATGAGCTTCGTCGAGCAGGATGACGTGCTCTCGACCATGGAGCCGGTGCTTCGTGGTGTCTTCGAGACTTTTGCCGCCGGCAAGCCGGTGACGCAGAAGTTCCGCCGCATCGCTTACGACGATGCGATGCGCACCTATGGCTCCGACAAGCCGGATCTGCGCAACCCCATCGAGATGCAGGCTGTCTCGGATCATTTCCGCGAGTCCGGCTTCAAGGTCTTCGCCAACATCCTGGCCAACGACCCGAAGGCGGAAGTCTGGGCCATCCCGGCCAAGACAGGCGGCAGCCGCGCTTTCTGCGACCGCATGAACTCCTGGGCGCAGGGAGAGGGCCAGCCCGGACTGGGCTACATCTTCTGGCGCAAGGAGGGCGACAAGCTCGAGGGCGCCGGTCCGATTGCCAAGAACATCGGCGAGGAGCGCACCGAGGCGGTCCGCCAGCAGCTCGGCCTTGCCGATGGCGACGCCGCCTTCTTCGTTGCCGGCGACCCGAAGAAGTTCGTCTCCTTCGCGGGCGCGGCGCGTACACGCGCCGGCGAGGAGCTTAACCTGGTCGACCGCGACCGTTTCGAACTGTGCTGGATCGTCGACTTCCCGTTCTTCGAGTGGAACGAGGATGAGAAGAAGATCGATTTCGCCCACAACCCGTTCTCGATGCCACAGGGCGGTATCGACGCACTGAACGGCAAGGAGCCGCTCGGCATCAAGGCTTTCCAGTACGACATGGTCTGCAACGGTTTTGAGATCGCCTCCGGCGGCATCCGCAACCATCTGCCGGAAACCATGGTCAAGGCCTTCGAGATGGTCGGCCTGGATCGCGCCACCGTGGAAGAGCGCTTCGGCGGTCTCTACCGCGCCTTCCAGTACGGCGCGCCGCCGCATGGCGGCATGGCGGCAGGCGTCGACCGCATCGTCATGCTGCTCGTCGGCGCGAAGAACCTGCGCGAGATCACCATGTTCCCGATGAACCAGCAGGCCTACGACCTGCTGATGAACGCGCCTTCGGAAGCGACGCCGCAGCAATTGCGCGAGCTTTCGCTGCGGGTCGCGGCGACCAAGAAAGAAGGCTAGGACTCAGGGCCAAGCCTTTCTTTCCTATCGATGAATCGACCTTATCGGCGGGCGAGCCCCCAACTCGCTCGCTGAAACCGGGGCTCGTTGCCAAATTTATCATGCGCAGATATGTTGGGTATTACGTAAATGCCAACGGGGATGGTCATGACGTATCTGGCGGAGGTGGGGATTCTGGCGCTGGGAAGCAGGCTCCGGGCAGTGAGCGAACAGCTCTATGCGATGGCCGACGAGGTCTATGCGGCGTACGGGATTGAGATCGAGGCGAGATGGTTTCCGGTGCTCAGGACCATTCACGATCATGGGCCGCAATCAGTCGGTGACTTGGCCAAGGCGGTGACCCTTACGCATTCGTCGATCAGTCAGCTCGCGTCACGGCTGGAGAAGGATGGCTGGCTGACATCGTTGCCAGGCAAGAAAGATGGCCGGGTGCGCGAACTGGCGCTTACGGGCAAGGCTGAGGCTGCACTGCGCAGGGCCAAGCCTTTGTGGCGCGCCCTGCGGGACGAGCTGGACGCCCGTTGCCAGGAGGGTGGGATCGACTTGATGGCGGCCATCGGAGGGCTGGAGCGAATGCTCGATGGCACGATGGCCACGGCCGTCACCGAGCGGGCGCGCAGATTGGGAGCCGATGTAATCGAGATTGTGCCGTTCACGCCATCGCTGCGGGACCACTTTTATCGGCTGAACGCCGAGTGGCTGAAACGGCACTTCTATATGGAAGAAGGCGATCACGCCGTTCTTTCAGCGCCCGAAAAGCACATCCTGGAACGTGGCGGCAGCATCTATTTTGCCTTGCATGGCGAGGAGGTCGTGGGGACCTGCGCGCTTTTGCTGGTGAGCGAAAAGGAGGTCGAACTCACAAAGATGGCGGTCGATCCGGCAGCGCGAGGGCTGGGGATCGGACGGCTCCTGCTTGAGCATGCGGTCCGTGTGTTCGAGAGGCTGGGCCGCGACACACTGTTTCTGGAAACCAATACCAAGCTCGCTCCGGCCATTCGCATGTACGAGAGTGTGGGCTTCGAGCATCAGCCGGCGACACGGGCGGATACGCACTACCAGCGCGCGAACGTCTATATGGTGTGGAAGGGATGGCCGAGGTCGAACTGAGGCGCATTGCGTTCAGCGATCGTTCCTGACGGGGGACTGCCATGGCGCGACGTGATCGATTTTTGTGACCGCAAAGCAAAAGGCCCGGCATCGCTGCCGGGCCTTTCGTTTTGAGCTTCCGCTCGATCAGTTCTCGTTGGCCTTGACTGTGACGCCCAGCGTCTTGGGCAGGTCGAGCGGATTGGACATCGCGCCGGCCATGATCAGCGCGAACGGCACCGAGGACGGCGGCTGGGCCGAGATTTCGAGGCTCTTCGGGTCGTCGAGGAACTTGCCCACGGCAGCCGACACCTGCGCGGTCAGCTCGGGATTGTTGAGCTGCGACATGCCGAAGGGAACGATCGCCTTGGCCTGGTTGGCGATGTCCTTCGCCGACATGCCCTGCTGCTTGCCGGCGAACTCCAGAACCTTGTTGGTCAGAGAGGCATCCGTGAAGCGGATCGACGCGCTGTTGAAGGAAAGCTGCTGCAGCAGGCCGAGCATCGCCATGCCCTGCGCGGAATTGTCGGCACCCTCGGGCTGCTCCGCCATCTTCTTCTGCATGGCCTGGAGCGACTTGATGAAGTCGGTCGTATAACCCCCGAGGCTGAACGTCAGGCCGAGCGTGCCGGCGTTGTCGACCGTGATGTCGTATTTCGACAGCTCCATCTTGCCGTCGCTCGGCTGCCAGCTGCCGGCCAAGGCAAAGTTGCCGGAAATCTGCTGGTAGCCGAGGGCGTCGATGGCCTCCTTCGACTTCGGGTCGTCAACCAGCGTCAGGTCGGCGTTGAAGGCCTTGGTCGTGCCCGAGAATTCCATCGCCTTGCCGTCGGCCGGCGGCGTGATCTGGATGTTCAGGCCGTCCATCGAGAATGCCGTCTTATCGCCCTTCTTGACGGTCATGTTGGAAAGCTCTGCCGATTTGTACATCAGCAGCGAACCCGTCGGGCCGGAAGCGTTCTCGGCGGGAACCGTCATGTCGTGGATGACAAACGGCGTGAGCGTGAGGGTGACGCCCTCCTTGCTGTGCTCGAAGGCCGTGGTCGAGACGGTCGCGATATCAAAGCCGCCATTGGCTTCGGTCACGCCTTCCAGCTTGACGTCGCCGATCTTCAGAGCTTCCTTCTCGCCCGCCGGCTTGATGGAAACACCCTGCAGCACCATGCTGGACGCATCGCCGGTCACACCCGTCCAGGACAGGTCTACGCCTTGTCCAGCGAAGGCCGCTTTCAACCGATCGGCGACCACGGTGTCCTGCGCCAGCGCGGCGTTCAGCGGCAGGGTGAGCAGGAAGGTTGAAAAGGCGAGCTTGTGGAGAGTCGAGCGTTTGATCATCGCGATGTCCCTGACAATGTCCTGAGTATCGTTGTTTCCGTTCGTTTCGCCATCACCATTCCGTGACGAACTGGACGGGAAAAAGGCATGGCAGCACTATGGTCGGATTTCGCCGGGAAAGACGAATCCGAGCCGGGGGTCTTTGCATGTCGCGGCGACTTTGTCATCTGCACAGGCCCCGCGCGCCATACGCCTCGCCATAAGGCTGTTTTGTAACAGGTTGATGTTGAGCGGGATTGCCGGCCTTGCTGGCGCTGTTGCGCAAGCCTGTCTCCCGCGCCACATTACAGCCGCGCCTCTTGCCGCGAATCACCCGCTCGGCTAGTCCAGCCCCATGGGTAAGAGGCTTTTGCCGCCTGAAGAAAGTGGCGGCGACCACATTGAACCGGTCGATCTGAAGAAAGCGCTTGAAGAGCGCTATCTCGCCTATGCGCTATCGACCATCATGCACCGGGCACTGCCCGACGTGCGCGACGGGCTGAAACCGGTCCATCGCCGCATCATGCATGCCATGCGCCTGCTCAGGCTCAACCCCGATCAGGGCTTCGCCAAATGCGCGCGCATCGTCGGCGAGGTGATGGGCAAGTTCCACCCGCACGGCGACCAGTCGATCTACGACGCGCTGGTGCGCCTGGCGCAGGATTTCTCGATGCGCTACCCGCTGGTCGACGGGCAGGGCAATTTCGGCAACATCGACGGCGATAACGCCGCCGCCATGCGTTACACCGAAGCGCGCATGACGGATGTGGCGACCGAACTGCTCGCCGGCATCACCGAGGACGCGGTCGACTATCGGCCCACCTACAACGAGGAAGACGAGGAGCCGGTCGTGCTCCCCGGCGCTTTCCCGAACCTGCTCGCAAACGGCTCCTCCGGCATCGCCGTCGGCATGGCGACGTCGATACCGCCGCACAATGCCGCCGAGCTTTGCGATGCCGCGCTGCATCTGATCGAGCATCCGGAAGCGCCCGTGGCGAAGCTGATGGATTTCGTCCAGGGACCGGACTTCCCGACCGGCGGCATCATCGTCGACAGTCGCGCCTCGATCCTCGAGGCCTATGAGACGGGTCGCGGCGGTTTCCGGGTCCGCTCCAAATGGAGCCAGGAAGACCAGGGCAGGGGCACCTGGAGCATCGTCGTCACCGAAATTCCCTATGGTGTGCAGAAGGCGCGGCTGATCGAGAAGATCGCCGAGCTGCTGATGGCGCGCAAGCTGCCGTTGCTTGAGGATATCAGGGACGAGAGCGCCGAGGACATCCGCGTCGTGCTGGTGCCGAAGAGCCGTACGGTCGATCCCGGCATCCTTATGGAATCGCTGTTCAAGCTGACCGAGCTCGAAAGCCGCTTCCCGCTCAATATGAACGTGCTGTCGCGCGGCAAGGTGCCCAACGTGCTCTCCCTCAAGGGCGTGCTGCGGGAGTGGCTCGATCACCGCCGCGACGTCCTGCTGCGCCGTTCCAGGCATCGCCTGGGCGAGATCGAGAAGCGGCTGGAGATCCTGGCCGGTTACCTGATCGCCTATCTGAACATCGACGAGGTGATCAAGATCATCCGCGAGGAGGATGAGCCGAAGCAGGTCATGATGGCCCGCTGGTCGCTCACCGACACCCAGGCCGAGGCCATTCTCAACATGCGGCTGCGCGCCCTGCGCAAGCTGGAGGAGTTCGAGATCCGCAAGGAATTCGACGGGCTCACCACCGAAAAGAAGCAGATCGAGGCCTTGCTCGCCTCGGAGGCCAAGCAGTGGTCGACGATCAGGTGGGAAGTCGAGAACCTGCGCGACAAGTTCGGCCCGGAAACCGAGATCGGCAAGCGTCGTACCCAGTTTGCCGACGCGCCGGAGCATGACCTGACCGACATCGCCCATGCCATGATCGAGCGCGAGCCGGTCACGGTGGTGGTTTCGGAAAAGGGCTGGCTGCGGGCGATGAAGGGGCACCTCAGCGACCATTCCCAGCTCACCTTCAAGGAAGGTGACAGCCTGAAGCTCGCCTTCCACGCCCAGACCACGGACAAGATCCTGGTCTTCACCACCGGCGGCAAGTTCTACACGATCGGCGCCGACCGGCTGCCGGGCGGGCGCGGCCACGGCGAGCCGATCCGCATCATCGTCGACATGGACAACGACCAGGACATCGTCACCGCCTTCGTCCACGATCCAAAGCGCAGGCTCCTGCTGGTATCATACGACGCCAACGGGTTCGTCGTGCCGGAAGCGGAGGTCGTCGCCAACACCCGCAAGGGCAAGCAGGTGATGAACGTCAAGGCGCCGGATGAAGCCAAGCGCTGTATTCCGGTCTCCGGCGACCACCTCGCCATCGTCGGCGAAAATCGCAAGATGCTGGTGTTCCCGCTCTCCGAGATACCGGAAATGACGCGCGGCAAAGGGGTGCGGCTACAGAAATACAAGGATGGCGGGGTCTTGGACCTGAAGCCCTTCGCGCTCGAAACCGGCCTGTCATGGCAGGATTCCGCGGACCGCACCTTCACCAAGTCGCGCGAGGAACTGGCCGAATGGATCGGCGCGCGCGCCTCGGCCGGCCGCATGGTGCCGAAGGGTTTCCCGCGCACCGGCAAGTTCGGACAATGATAAGCTGATCTCCCGCTAAGGGAGATCGCGGCGACCAGCGCGTGCGCGATCGTCAACGGGTGCCGCCGTTTCAAGACCTTAGGCGGCGGTTGTCCGAGACGCCCGCCTCCGCGGCTCTTGGCGATTTCTCTCCTGGCCGGGGAGAGCATTCAAACATTTGGAATGTCGTCACGATTGCTGCACTATCATCGGCCATAAGGGTATTGGCGCAAGATTCAGGGGCTGGGAGAGACGATCGTTTGAAGAAGGGTGAGATCCAGAAGTCGCAGCGGCAGCAACGTCTCTTCGGCGTATCGTCGCCTGTAAGGAGCGCGGTCATTCCGCCATTGTCGGCGGCGCGCTGGCTGTTGCTGCTGATCGTGGCTGCTGGTGTCTATTTCTTCCAGGGTTTCCTCTTTCCGGTACTGGCGGCGCTTGTCATCGCCTTTGCCAGTTGGCCGCTCTACCAGCGCCTGCTGGCCGGCGTTGGCGGCAATCGCACCATCGCCGCGACATTGGCCATTCTCTTCATCCTTGCCTTCCTCGTCGTGCCGATCGCGCTCGCCGGCACCTACGCCATAAACGAGGTTCGCGAATGGGTGGGCTGGTCGATCGAGACCAACCGGCACGGGGCGCCGACGCCACAGTGGATCGCGACGTTGCCCGTGGTCGGCGACTGGCTGAATGAGCAATGGACGATCAATCTTGGTCATCCCGGCGGCATTGGCGAGTTGATCCAACTGATCAGCGGCGCCAACATCGGCAGCATCTACCGCGCCGTGCTCGCGGCCGGCGGCAGCGCCTTCGGCCTGCTGCTGACGCTCCTGTTCATGATGATCGCGCTGTTCTTCGCCTATCGCGACGGCGAGGCCTTCGCCGGCCAGATCGACCGCCTCGGCGAGCGTATCCTGCCGACGCGGTGGGAGCGCATATCGCGCGTCGTGCCGGCGACCATTTCGTCCACCGTGACCGGGATGACCGTGATCGCCATCGGCGAAGGGCTGGTTCTGGGCATCGCCTACTGGTTGGCCGGCGTGCCTTCGCCGGTGACGCTCGGCGCGCTCACCGGCATCATGGCCCTGGTGCCGGGTGGCGCGCCGCTCTCCTTCACGCTGGTCTCGATCTACCTTGTCGCCAGGGGCTCGCCGTTTGCCGGGCTTGCGCTGTTCATCTGGGGATCGGTGGAGCTATTCATCGTCGACAAGACGCTGCGGCCGAAGCTGGTCGGCGGTCCGATAAAGCTGCCGTTCCTGCCGACCTTCTTCGGACTGATCGGCGGCGTCAAGACGATGGGTTTCCTCGGCCTTTTCATCGGCCCGGTGCTGATGGCGCTGCTGGTCGCCATCTGGCGCGAATGGTTGCGCGAGGTGGAAATCGCCGACGAGCTCGCGTCGGGCGAAGTCCCGACCGCGAATCCGCCGCAACAGATCGAAGCGGTGGTCGAGCGCGGCGCGAAGGAAACTCAGGCAGGGTGACTGACGGCCATCGCGCGGCGACGCCGCCCATGGTGCAACTGCCACAGCGAATGAGCGACCAGGGCGGTGATCAGGATGGCGCCGCCGATCAGGCTGTTGCGTGAAGGCGTCTCGGCGAAGATCATCCAGACCCATACCGGCGCCAGCACGGTCTCCAGCAGATAGAACATCGCCACCTCCGGCCCCGATATGTATTTCGGGCCTGCCGCCAGGCAGAAGAACGAGATCGGCATGATCACGGCGCCGTCGAAAATGATCCACCAGGGCACGCTGACATGCAGGCCTTCGCCCGAGACCATGAATAGGGCGAGCGCGAGCGGGAAGACCACGCCGATGAGGGCCGTGAAACCCATGTCCTTGCCACTGGCGCGGGAGATGGTGATGGCCATGGCGATGAAGAGCGCCGAGCACAGCGCCATGAAGTTGCCGAACAGGTGCCCGGTGCCGATCGATCCGCCGACGATGACCAGCACGCCGACGATCATGACCAGCATAGTCGCCAGCGTCGCCGCGCGCGGCCTCTCCCTCAGGAAAAGCCAGGACAGAAGTGCTGCAAAGACAGTGTTGAAGGCCAGTATGAAGACGAGGTCGGCCGTCGACGTGTGGAAGACAGCGGTGACAAAGGTGATCGAGGTCATGCCGTAGCAGACGGCCGCGGCGAGCCCTGCCCAGCCCGGGATGAGCTGCGGCGTCTTGCTGCTCAGCGCGCGCCAGACCGTCCAGATGATCATCGTCGCGATGAAGGTGGTTCCGGTGCGCAGCAGCAGGATTGACCACGCGCTGCCGTCGGCAAGCCGGATCAGCGGGATGTCGACGGTTAGCGTCAGGCCGCCAATAGCCGTTATCAGAAGGCCCTTTTGATGGTCGTTGTGGAGAGACATGCGGTTACTTTCGCAATGATGGGTAAACAGCCCGCATCCAGCGCATGTCTCCGTCTCGAAACCGCTGCGCGCTTTCGGACGACACGCACCGACGCTACGGCGCACTCACCAGCCGGAGAGCTGAAAGACCAGCGTCTCCTGCCTTGAAACAGTTTAAGCGTGGATCCTGGAAAAGCTCAGCGTGAAACCGCTTCGTGATCGTAGCGTTCCCAGCCTTTCGGGCCGAGATGCTCCTGCGGCGTGAAACGCATCTTATAGCTCATCTTGCGCGAGCCGTTGACCCAGTAGCCGAGATAGACGTGGGGCAGGCCCATCGCCTTGGCGCGGGCGATGTGGTCGAGGATCATGAATGTGCCGAGAGAGCGCTCATCCATGTCCGGATTGAAGTAGGAATAGACCATCGACAGCCCGTCGGCCATCTTGTCGGTCAGCGCCACCGCGATCAGCTCGCCCTGGCCCTTGCCGGTTATGAAAGTGTCCGGGCCGCGCCGCCTGTATTCAATGACCTTGGTGTCGACATGCGTGTCCTCGACCATCATGGCATAGTCGAGCACGGTCATGTCGGACATGCCGCCGCGGCGATGGCGGGCGTCGAGATAGCTGCGGAACAGCGAGTACTGTTCGGTTGAAGGCTCAGCGTCATGCATGGCGCCGACCAGGTCGGAATTGTGTTGCAGGACGCGCCGCATGTTGCGGCTGGCCACGAACTCCTGGGCGAGGATCCGCACCGAGACGCAGGCCCGGCAGGTCTCGCATGCCGGCCGGTAGGCGATGTTCTGCGAACGGCGGAAGCCGCCTTGCGTCAGCAGGTCGTTCATCTCCGGTGCCTTGTCGCCGACAAGGTGCGTGAACACCTTGCGCTCGAACTGGCCGTCGAGATACGGGCACGGCGACGGCGCGGTCAGGAAGAACTGCGGCGACTGTGTCGGGTGCTGCGTCATCGACTCTCGGAAACACTCCTGCGAATCGCCATACCTTTGGCGCGGACGCGGAAAAATTCAACAGGATTGTGAGGCGCGCCACGTCGCGCGCCTTCACATTTGCGCCGCTGGGGCGCGGTGGCCCTGAAAAGGGTTAGCGGTAGGTGCGGCTGACCACCGTGCCGAGCAGCAGGTCGTGCAGTGTGCGCTTGCGGTCGGAGAACAGCGTCACAAGGAGGACCAGCGGCGTCAGTATGACATTTCCGGCCCAGAACAGCACCGAGTGCACGACCGCGGTCATGCCGTCGATCGGCCGTCCGTCGAGACGGTCGAGGCGGATGCCCATCATCTTCATGCCGGTGGTTGCCTGATCGCGACTGCCCAGCGTGTTCCAGATGTACAGGATCGCGACGGCAGGGAGGAGGAAGGAGAACAGCATCCAGCCGAGACCCAGCGTCAGCAATCCGAGAAAGAAGACCAGGATAGCGAACGGAATCGTCAGCAGGCCAACGATGATGTAGTCGATGACGAAGGCCAGGATGCGCCGCGTGCGCACGCCGTCATAGGCCCTGATATCGTCGAGCCTGGTGATGATGATGTCGCCGTCGAGAACGCGCGCGTTCATGTCATTTCCTCGTAATGTAAGCCGGAATAGTTTGCGACCGGCCGCGTTTGAAATGGTGAAGCCGTCCGTCGGATTCAAGATGGGAGCTTGCCGATGCCGGGACAGCGGGCTTTAATCGGTTGAATTTTGCGGCTCGGATCGCGTTAGCGTGTCGGGGCGTCAGGCGGGGATGGGCGACATGCAGGACTACGACATGCTGGTCATCGGCAGCGGCCCTTCCGGACGCCGCGCTGCCGTCCAGTCGGCCAAGCTCGGCAAATCGGCGCTGGTCGTCGACAGGGGACGGCGACTGGGCGGTGTGTCTGTCCACACCGGTACCATCCCGTCCAAGACGTTGCGCGAGACGGTGCTCAACCTGTCGGGCTGGCGTGAGCGCGGTTTCTATGGCCGTGGCTACCGGGTCAAGCAGGACATCTCCATCGGCGACCTCATCGAGCGCCTGCACAAGACGCTCGATCACGAGGTCGAGGTGCTGCAGCACCAGTTCATGCGCAACACGGTCAAGAGCGCGCGGGCAACCGTAAAATTCCTCGGTCCCAACAAGGCGAGCCTGACGACCGAGGGCGGCGAATACAGCGAGGTCGGTTTCGCCAACGCGCTCATCGCCGTCGGCACCAGGCCGCACCGGCCGGCAGAGGTTCCTTTCGACAAGACCCGCATCTTCGACAGCGACGAAATGCTGGAACTCGACCGCCTGCCACGCACCCTGACGGTGATCGGCGCCGGCGTCATCGGTGTCGAGTATGCGACCATATTTTCGGCGCTCGATGTTCCCGTGACGCTGGTTGAGCCGCGAAACACGATACTGGATTTCGTCGACCGCGAGATCGTCGACGACTTCATCCATCAGATGCGCGATCGCGGCATGACGATCCGGCTGGGCAGCGCGGTCAAGGAAATCGCCTCGCGGCCGGACTACGCCGAGGTGGTGCTGGCCGACGGTCGCACCATCCGTTCCGAGATGGTGCTCTACGCCGCCGGCCGCTCGGGCAATGTCGGCAGCCTTGGCCTGGAGACGGTCGGCATCGAGGTCGACGGCAGGGGGCGCCTTAAGGTCGATCCCCATACATTCCAGACCAGCGTCTCGAACATCTACGCCGCCGGCGATGTGATCGGCTTCCCCAGCCTCGCCTCGACCTCGATGGAGCAGGGCAGGGTTGCGGCCTGTCACGCATTCGGCGTGCCGCTGCCGCCGCCGCCCGAGACGTTTCCGTACGGTATCTACGCGGTGCCCGAGATCTCTACCGTCGGCCAGTCCGAGGAGCAGGTGCGCGAAAGCGGCATCGCTTATGAGGTCGGCGTCGCGCGCTTCCGCGAGACCTCGCGCGGCCACATCATGGGCGTCAGCAGCGGCTTCCTGAAGCTTCTGTTTTCGATCGAAACGCGCCGCCTGCTCGGCGCGCATATCGTCGGCGAGGGGGCTACCGAACTGATCCATATCGGCCAGGCAGTCATCAACCTCGGCGGCACGGTCGACTTCTTCGTCAACAACACTTTCAACTATCCGACACTGGCCGAGGCCTACAAGATCGCTGGCCTGGACGCCTGGAACCGGATGGGGCAGGGGTGAACGATCAAGCCTGTGCCGGGCCGCCATCCCGCAGCCATCGCTTGGTGATGGCGACATCGGCGTCACCGAACTCGTGTCCCGCGGCGACGATGCGCGCGTCCACCTCCGCGCCATGGCTATCCAGCAGCGTCAGCAAGGCAGGCGCATAAGGGCCATAGGTCTCATCCCTCGCGCCGGCAATGATCAGCACGCGCGTGCCCGACAGGTCCGTCGAGGGCACGCCATCCAACACGGGCATGGGACGAAGCAGGACGGCTCGCTGAATGAGCCCGGGATGCAGGAGCATGACGCTCGAGATCAGGTTGGCGCCGTTCGAATAGCCGAGAAAGGTCGTGCGGGAGAGGTCGATGCGGTGGAGAACGGCGGCATCCTTGACGAAGCGCGCGAACGCGTCCGCCTCGTGGCGGATGCTGTTTTGCTCGAAGCGTGTCGGCGTGATGCGCGTGAACCAGCGCATGCCGCCACCCTCCTGCGGAATCCGGCCCCGAGCCGCGACCAGGCTGGCGCGTTGGTCGATGCGCTGTCCCAGCGGCATCAAGGTGGTCTCGTCGACGCCCGATCCATGCAGCAGGAACAGGCAGTCACCACTCGGATCCGCGGGCGCCAGGAAGCGATGCGCGAACATCGGGCCCTCGATCAACGCGGCGCTCCCGGCAGCCATTCGTTCCATTGTTTCTTTCCCTTGATGTCGTTGAAATTCCAAATCTTTTTTGCCGGCTTCAAAACGGAGTATTTTGTGCCTCCTATAAAGTTGATCGAACCAAGCGCATTTCAATCCGTTTAGGTTGGTATCGTTCCGTTTGGGAGGATTCGAGGAAGTGGTGCGCCGGGGGTCGCATTGCCGGATGTACAACCAGCTTTGAGGCCTTTTATCGATGACCACGCCAGTTTCGCCGGAGCGCGATACCCGTATCGATGTCTTCCGGGCACTTGCTCTGCTGACGATCTACATCGACCACGTGCCGGGCACTGCGTACGAATATCTGACCTACAGGAATTTTGGCTTTTCCGACGCGGCTGAAGCCTTTGTACTGATCTCAGGAATATCGGTTGCTCTTGCCTATGGCACCAGGTTCCAGCCTGGGGGCCGCCTGCTGTCGACGCTGAAGATGTGGCGTCGCGCCGGCGTCCTCTATGTTTCCCACATCGTCACGACGATGGCCGTCCTGGCTATCTTCTGCGCCGCCGCGGTCTTTGCCAAACGGCCGGAGCTGGCGAATTTCATTAATATGGAACCGCTGATGCGGAACACGCCGGAGACGCTGATCGGCATCGTCCTGCTCGGGCACCAGCTCGGCTACAACAACATCCTGCCGGTCTATTCCGTGCTACTGCTCATCGCGCCGATGTTCCTCCTCCTGCTCAGCGCAAACATCTGGTTGGGCCTCTCCGTTTCCGCGGCCCTGTGGTTCCTCGCCGGCCTCTACCAGGTCGCCCCGCCGAATTATCCGGAGCCGGGGTTCTGGTTCCTCAATCCGCTTTCCTGGCAATTCCTGTTCAACATCGGCCTCGCGGGCATGCTTTATGTGCGCCGAGGCGGCACCATCCCGATCAACCGCTGGCTGGTCGGCGCAGCAGCGGTTTATGTCATCGGCGCGCTGATCTGGCTGCGCACGCCGCTGTGGGGACAGGTGTCGTGGTTCGGACTGCCGGTGGTGCTGGGAGGCTTCGACAAGACATTCCTGTCGCTGCCGAGGCTCGTGCATATCCTGGCCGTCTGCTACCTGGTGATCGCCATCCCGGCAATCTCGAACGTCTTCCGCACTGCGACCGACCATCCGCTGGCCATACTTGGCAAGCGTTCGCTGCCGGTCTTCATCGCCGGCACGGTGATCGCGATGGCGGCGCAGGTAATGAAGCAGATCAATCCCGGTGGCTTCACCTATGACAGCCTTCTCATCGCCGCCGGCATCGCCATGCAGTTCGCGCTCGCCTACTACCTTGAGTGGCTTGCCATCATGGGGTGGAGCGGGAAGGGAAAGCCGGTGCGCAAGATCCGGCCTGTGGAGGCTCAGGCGGTCAAGCCTTCGCTGGGCACGATCCCGCTGTTGACCGGCGCGGGGCGTTAGGGCGACGAGGCGGTCGCGGTGCTGGAAATTATCCGGCCCGCGGGGCCTCGGAAGACGCCCTGACGATCAGATCGACGCCGAGTGTCTCGCGGCGAACCTGCCCGTCGAAATCGAGGATCGTCCTTGCCGCACGCCGGCCGATCTCGGCAATCGGCTGGGCGATCGTCGTGAGCGGCGGGCGCGACAGCGCCGCTTCGGGCACGCCGTCGAAACCGACCACCGAAACGTCGCCTGGGACATCGAGGCCGCGCTCGCGCAGCCAGTCCAGGGCGACCAGCGCCATGCGATCGGACATGGCGAGGATCGCCGTCGGCGGCGTCGGGGTCGCGAAGATCGTCTCGAGGCCGGCCCTGGTGGTGATCTCGTCATTGGCGGTCTCGAAGACCGGGATGGTGGCCGTATCGACACCGTGCCGCGACAGTTCATCGAAATAGCCGGCAAGGCGATCCCGCGTGCCTGTATAGACCGCCGCCTTGACCTGCTCCTCCGAGACGAGGCCGGTGCTCTCGTCGGCGAACTGCAGGGCCAGCACGGCGAAGCGGCGATGACCGAGGACTGCCAGATGGCGCGCGGCGAGCTTCGCGCCCGCTACGTTGTCGACGCCAATGGCCGAGACCGTTTCGTCGCGAAATCCCAGTTCGAGCGCCACGAAAGGCAGCCTGCGCTCGCGCGTCAGTTCGACGAGGCGAAAGCCGCCTTCGATGCAGAACAGGATGAAACCGTCGACCAGCGCGCTCTGGATGTTCCAGGCGAGCTTTTCCTCATTGCCCGCCGAGACCAGCGCGATGCCGGCGCCGGTGGCGTCACAGGCCTCGGAGATGCCGGCCATCATCGCGCGGGCGAAAGGGTCCTCGAAGAAATAGGAGAGGGGCTCTGTCGTGGCGACGCCGATGGCATTGACCTTGCCGGCGCGCAGGAGACGCCCTTTCGGGTCGGGGCCTGCGTAGCCGAGGGCTTCCGCGACCGCGCGCACGCGCTCACGGACTTCCTCGCGCACGATCTCAGGGCGGGCGAAGACGTTGGAAGCGGTGCCGTGCGAAACCCCGGCCGCCTTGGCGATATCGGCCAGCCTCACCGGCCGTGTCTTCCCCTCGATTGAAAGCGCCATTCCATATCCTCCGGGCCTTTCAGGTAGCATCTTCCTTGGATCGATTCAAATTTTTGCTTGATCGCAAGTGCGGGTCCGATTAGGATTGAATCGATCCAATTTCAGGGATCGTATTCGAGCAAGGAGGGAGCCATGCATCCCGTCAACTTTCTGTTCGAGGATATTTATCGCAGCGACTGGGCCATCCGATCGCAGGCGAAGACCGAGGCCAGGCGGGGCCGGCATGGCCCCTGGGCGCGCGACCCACGCCTGCTTGTGGAGCGCAAGCGCGCCTGAGCGGGCGCCGTTTTTCGCGTCTTGGGATTGGATCGATTCAAAGCATATCACGAGGTCTGTCATGCATCCCGTTGGCTTTCTGTTCGAAGACATCTATCGCAACTACTGGGGCATCTCGCCCGCCACCGAAAATCCGGAGGCGAGGCGGCTGAGGAAGCCGGCCTTGCGCGAACGCGAATTCCTTGCCCGTCGCGAACGGCGGAGAGGCTGACCCCGCAAGGCCTATCGATGCAAGGTCAGGACCGCTGACGCGCAACCGCCGACGCGGCGATCGCCAGCCAGCCGACGATGAGCAGGGTGCCGCCGATCGGCGCCGACATCGGAAAGAGCCGCGAGCCGAGAAAGTCACGGGCGAGCAGGTCGCCGCAAAACAGCAGCAGACCGACGAGCAACACGACAGCACCCGTTCGCAACACCCGGTTCACCGCCAGCAGGCCGGCAGCGAGGAACACCGGCGCGTGCATCAGCAGGAATGAGGCGGCCGTGCCGGTGAACGCGCCGCCGCGATGCGCGGCCGCCGCCGATAACGCCACGCCGGCGGCGCCGCAAAGGCCGGCCATGAGCACGAGGAAGCGGCTGCCGCCGGTCGGCGATTGTTCGGCGAGGCTCATTCGGAGGGCTCCATGCTTCGTTCTCCGGTTTGCCCGCTATCAGGGTTCGCCGGCTTCCAGCAGCATATGCCGTGTCCGACGCGTCTGAACAATCCAGTTATACGCCGCGCCCAGCGCCATCAGCACGGACGTGCCGAGAAACACCGCGCGCATGCCGAAATGTCCGCCGACGAAACCGCCCGAGAGTGGCCCCAGCACCTGGCCGGCATACTGCGCCGAGATCGCCAGTCCCAGCACATTGCCGCCCACGCCGTCCGGGACATTGTGGCGGATGACGCTCGT
Organism: Mesorhizobium sp. 65-26; assembly: GCA_001899205.1. Taxonomy (GTDB): domain Bacteria; phylum Pseudomonadota; class Alphaproteobacteria; order Rhizobiales; family Rhizobiaceae; genus Mesorhizobium. Next base: position 124,464 of record MKVL01000001.1, read on the forward strand.
GATGCAGGGCAGCAGGCCGCCGAGTGCCAGTCCCATCAGGAACCGCAGGCCGATGAGCTGCCAGCCTTCGGTGACGAAAGCCTGCGGGATGAGCAGCAGCGCCGAGACCGCCAGCGCTCCGATAACCACATTCCAGTGCCCGACGCGGTCGGCCAGCTTGCCGAGATGCGAGGCTGACAGGATGGCGCCGAGGGCCGCGGCCGACATGACGATGCCCGATACCATGGTCACCCGGCTCTGGTCCTCGATCAGTTGCTGGACATAGACCGTGATGATCGGCTCGATCGACATGGTGGCGAATGCGAGCAGCATGCCGGTCGTCAGCATGGCCACCACAGGCCGCTTGTCGGGGATCTGAGACCAGCCGCTTTTCGGTTTTCCCGCCGGATTGCTCTTTGCCGCCGTCGACCGCGGGTTTTCCTTGATCAGGAAGGTTGTCGCCAGGAAGGCCAGGAAGATGACGCCGCCCGACAGCAGGAAGGTGGCGCGGATGCCGATGATCGGGGGCAGCGCGCCGCCGAGCAGGGGGCCGACCAGCGAACCGGCGGTGATGCCAGCCGACAAAACGCCGAGCGCCCAGCCGGAGCGCTCCTTCGGCGTCTGCATGGCGACCAGGATGGTCGAACCCGAGGAGTAGCCGCCGGCAAAGCCGATCAACAGCCGCAACAGCACCAGTTGCCAGACCGATTGCACCATGCCGGTCAGCGACATGCAGATCGCCATGCCGAAGCTGGCGCGCACCAGCATCAGCTTGCGGCCGTAGCGGTCGCCCAGCCGCCCCCAAAGCGGCGCGACCAGCGCCGCGGCGAAGAAGGTCGCGCCGTAGGCGATGCCGGACCATTGCACGATCGCCGCGTGGCCTTCGGCGCCGAGCTGTTCGACGTAGAGCGGCAGGAACGGCAGCAGCAGCGTCATGGCAATGAGGGTGCTGAACGAGCCGGCGAAGCAGACGGCGAGATTGCGCCGCCAATGGATATTGTAGCCGCTCTGTTCCGTGCCGTCCTGTGTCATGTCCTGCCTGCCGGGGATATCCGGGTTGTCGCGGATACCATTTTGGGATACCAAACTGGTATCCGTCATGGACGTCAACCACGCCGCTGTCAATGCGGCAGCGGAAAAGGATGCGCGATGTCGCAGATGCAGAATGTCGAACGCCAGCTTCGGGAGATGATCCTGGGGCTGGAAATCGGCCCGGGCGAGCGCCTGACGGAGCGCTGGATTGAAAGCCGCTTCGGTGCGTCGCGCACCCCGGTGCGGGCGGCGTTGCTGCGTCTGGAGACCGAGGGGCTGATCTGCCGCGACGGTCGGGGCTGGACGGTGTCGCCGATCAACCTGGCCGAGCTCGAGCAGATCGCGGTCTATCGCGAGGCGGTCGAGGTCGCCGCCGTCCGGCTGACAGCAGCGCTCGAGGACCGCGGCGCGGTCGAGGTCATCGCGGCGATGCTCGACTCCTGCGACGCCGGCACGCCGCGCGAGGAGTGGCATCGCGTCGGCATGGATTTCCACATTGAACTGGCGCGGCTTTCCGGAAATGAATTCCTGTTTCGCGCCGTGCGCGATGCCATGATCCGCCTTTCCCGCGCGCGCTGGCTGGAGGTGCGGGATGAGACGGCCCTCGGTCGGGCCTGGGCGGAGCATCACGCCATCCTGGCCGCCGTGCGCGCCGGCGATGGCGAGGAGGCGACACGCCTGCTATCGGCTCACATCGTCGGCAGTCGCGATCGCCTGGTCAACTCGCTGCACAATGATCGGCGCGGCCTTCGCGCCAGGGGCTTTGCCGTCGTAGCCGCCTGATGCGGAGCTTTCGCAAGGCCATCCCTATTGGCGGTCTTGCAAGTTCCCCGACGCAATGCTGTAGGTACGGGCGCGCATTTTGTTCCCGCCATTCATTGTTTGAAACCACTGACGCATGGCCACGCTCGCACGCACCACGGCAAGAGTATGCTACTACGTGCGCAACATTGCGCGGGATCTTGCTCCGCAGGCGCTGTTTCGCAGCCGGCTGGCTGGCCTGCTGGAGCGAGCCAGGAATTCCGGTGACACCGTCCGCCAACGGCTGAACTACTATAACAGGCTCGAGCAATCCTTCGTGCCCAGTCCCGCGGCCGTGCCGGTGAGCGGCATACCGTTCTCACATACGATGTACTACTACGATCTGAAGGAGTTTGCCCGCTACTTCGATGCTCGGTTGCTCATCGACCTGAAGTTTGGCGACGTCGCCAGAGTCCCGAAGATGCCGGCCATTGTCAAGGACAGGCCGATCGTGGAGGACAACAGCAATGCCGTGCTGATGAAGCTCGACAAGTTTCGCCACTTCAACATGCCAGCCGATCCCCTGCGTTTCTGCGACAAGCGCCCGATGGTTGTCTGGCGCGGCGGCCTCAACAATCCCATACGTACGCGCTTCCTGAACGCTGTTGCCGGCTCGCCGCTCTGCGATGCGGGCTCGCCCAAGTCGAATGCGCCGGAGCAGTTCCGCAAACCCTTCCTCACCATCCCGCAACAGAAGCAGTACCGCTATATCGTGTCGCTCGAGGGCCATGACGTGGCGACAAACCTCAAATGGATCATGAGTTCGAACTCGCTCTGCCTGATGCCGGCGCCGACCTATGAGACCTGGTTCGCGGAGGACCGGATCGAGGCCGATGTGCACTATGTGCCGCTGGCGCCGGACTTTTCCGATCTGGCCGATAGGGTCGCCTATTTCGAAAAGCACCCTGCCGAGGCGGAGCGCATTACCGCGGCCGCAAACGCCTATTGCCGCAGGTTTCACGATCCGGAGGAAGAGCGGCTGATCTCGCTGCTCGTCCTTTACAAATATTTCGTCCTGAGCGGCCAGATCGAGCCCGATCGCGAGGTCTGGCGATACATTGCCGGCTGAGTTTAGCTAGGGGAGCAGGCGAGTCTGTTTTCAAGGCCTGATCAAGGGGCCTGCGCTTGCAATAAAACCGTCACCACGCCGCTGTATCTCAGTCGGCTTGCAGCAGGCGGAGCAGCACGATGAACGAAGTCAAAATCAATTCCGGGGCCAAGGACTGGCTGGAAGCCGAGCTCGAGGATACGCTGGACGAGGATTATGAGCTTGAGCTTTCGGAGCCGGCGCTCTCGCTCGAGATCGCGAAGATCTACAAGAACGCGCATCCGCCTTCCATCGAACGCCTGACCTATTTCCGCGAGTTGCTGCGACTGCAGTCCGAGTTGATCAAGTTGCAGTCCTGGGTCGCCTACCACAAGAAGAAGCTGGTGGTGATCTTCGAAGGACGCGATTCCGCCGGCAAGGGCGGTGTCATCAAGCGCATCACACAGCGCCTCAATCCGCGCATCTGCCGCGTCGTGGCGTTGCCCGCGCCGACCGAGCGCGAGAAGTCGCAATGGTATTTCCAGCGTTACGTGCCGCATCTCCCCGCCGGCGGCGAGATCGTGCTGCTCGACCGCTCCTGGTACAATCGCTCCGGCGTCGAGCGGGTGATGGGTTTTGCCTCGCCCGACCAGGTCGAGGAATTCTTCCACGACGTGCCGGAGTTCGAGCGCATGCTGGTGCGCTCGGGCATAACGCTGGTGAAATACTGGTTCTCCATCACCGACGAGGAGCAGCAGATGCGCTTCCTCATGCGCATCCACGACCCGATGAAGCAGTGGAAGCTGTCGCCGATGGATTTGCAGTCGCGGGTGCGCTGGGAGCAGTACACCAAGGCCAAGGAAGAGACCTTCGCGCGCACCAACATCGAGGAAGCCCCCTGGTTCATCGTCGAGGGCAACGACAAGAAGCGCGCGCGCCTGAACTGCATCGACCATCTCCTCACGCAGATGCCCTACGAGGAGGTGCCGCATGAGGAGATCTCGTTGCCGGAACGCGTCTTCAATCCGGAGTACGAGCGCCAGGTGCTGCCGCACGAGCTTTACGTCCCGGAGAAATACTGAGCTTTTCTTCTTTCTCCCCGCAAGCGGGGAGAAAGAGCTGCGTCGCCTTATGCTCGCCCGATCATCACGTGCATGGCATGCGGCGTCGCGATGTGCTCGGTGCAGCGATAGCCGAGCTTCACCATGTCGAGGCCGGCGAAGAGATTCTCGCCGGAGCCGAGCAGCACCGGTGAGATTGCCAGATGCATCTCGTCGATCAGACGCAGCTGGAGATATTGCCGGAACGTCGACACGCCGCCGCCGAGCCGCACATCCTTGTCACCTGCCACGGCCTTCGCCTGCTCGAGCGCCGAATGGATGCCGTCGGTGACGAAGTGGAACGTCGTGCCGCCTTCCATGGTGATCGGCGCGCGCTTGTGGTGTGTCAGCACGAAGACGGGAACATGATAGGGCGGGTTGTCGCCCCACCAGCCTTTCCAGCTTTCGTCCGGCCACGCGCCACGGATCGGCCCGAACATGTTGCGGCCCAGGATATAGGCGCCGACATTCTCGAAGCTGCGGACGGCGAGATCGTCATCGATGCCGGTGGCGCCGCCTTCCTTGCCGATCACCATCTTGTGGAACGTGCGCGTTGTGGTCAGCCATTTGTGCAGGTTTTCGCCACCGACACCGAGCGGGTGCTGCAGGCTCTGGTCGGGACCGGCGCCGTAGCCGTCGGCCGACAGGGTGAACGCGTTGACACGAAGCTTGGACAAGGCTGCCTCCTGAACCGATTGTAAATCGCAAGCGGTTTCTGGATAGCCTTACCGATTGCGAAATGCAAGCGGCGTTCTCGGCTGGTCTCGGCCATTGGCGCGATGACGTGTCTGTCTTGTTGGCCGGAGAGGGGGTACGTGACCGCCCTGGCAATGCGACCTGTGCCTGGTAGCTGCGATCAAGATGGAAGGGAAAGAGGGTTGCGAGGCGGCTCCGCCGACTATCCTCTCAGCATCTCTGCCACTTGCGGGGCAAAATAGGTGAGCACGCCGTCGCAGCCAGCACGCTTGAAGGCGAGAAGCGATTCCAGCATTGCCTTCTCGCCGTCGATCCAGCCATTGGCGCTGGCTGCCTTGATCATCGAATATTCGCCCGACACCTGATAGGCGAAGGTCGGCATCTGGAACTCGTCCTTCAGCCTGCGGATGATGTCGAGATAGGGCAGGCCGGGCTTGACCATGAGCATGTCGGCGCCCTCGGCAACGTCCTGTTCGGCCTCGCGTACCGCCTCGTCCGAGTTGGCGTGGTCGATGTAGTAGGTCTTCTTGTCGCCCTTGAGCAGGCCGGCCGTGCCCACCGCCTCGCGATAGGGGCCGTAGAAGGCCGACGCGAACTTGGTGGCGTAGGACATGATCGCCACGTCGGAAAATCCATTGGCGTCGAGGGCGTCGCGGATGGCGCCGATGCGGCCGTCCATCATGTCGGAGGGCGCAATGATGTCGGCGCCGGATGCTGCCTGGATGACGGCGGCCGCCGCCACCTGCTCCACCGTCTCGTCATTGACGATGATGCCGTCGCGCAGAATGCCGTCATGGCCGTGGCTGGTGAACGGATCGAGCGCGGCGTCGGTGATGATGCCGATTTCCGGCACGGCGTCCTTGATGGCGCGCGTGGCGCGGTTGATGACATTTTCAGGATCGAGGATGTGCGAGCCGGTCTGGTCGCGCAGCCCCATCTCGACATTGGGGAAGGTAGCGATGGCCGGAATGCCGAGCTTTGCGGCGCGTTCTGCTTCCTTGACCGCGAGGTCCAGCGTCAGCCGGAAGACGCCGGGCATGGCGGCGATCGGCTCGCGCGTGTTCTTGCCGTCGATGACGAAGATCGGCCAGATCAGGTCATCCACGCTCAGCCTGTTTTCCTGAACGAGGCGGCGCGACCAGTCGGCCTTGCGCATGCGGCGCAAACGGCGGCTGCCGGTGATCTCGTCGACATTGCGTGCGCCGGCCGGCTTTGCGGGGGTGAATCTGTTCATTGCCAAAACTCTCTTTTGGCCGGCTTTTATCACGGCCAGCCGCCTTCGACCAATGCGACACGATTGTGCCAGCGCTGGTTGTCCGTGCTATCGAGGAGGGACGCGAAGGTTCAGGGCTGTCCGTTGCCTGACAGGATCTGCGACGCGCCCCTGATCGCCACGCGGAAGGCTTCGTCGAAATTCACGCCGCGCACTTGCCAGCGATAGGTCGCGCCGTCCATCGCAAGGCGCCAGTCCGCGATCCAGCCGAGTTCCTTGTCGCTCCACACCATGTTGCCGGCCAGCGCCTTGTCCGCGCGGGCCTGGGGCGCCAGGCGGTCAAGCACCGTCATCTCGGTGGTCGGCAGCGAGGTGTCGTCCAGTTTTTGCGTCGACAGCAGCGATGAGGCGGGAAACGAGGTTCGCATCGCCAGGGATGCGGTGGCATTGATGAATGACTGGCGCATCAGGTCGCCGCGTTCGCTTTCGGCATCCAGCGCGAAATGCCTTTCGCCCTGCCTCACCGACAGAAAGACCGCGAGGCGCGGCCGCGCGGCCAGCCATGGCCGGCTGCCGAGCGTATCGAGCACGCCATCGATCACGGCGGGCTTGTAGATGCAGGTGAGATCGTGCGGCCGGTCGTGGGTTCCCTGCTCGTCATGCACCGGAATGCCTTCCATGCGGTCCCGGTAGCGATATTCCGCCACAAACCTGCCGGCATCGTCGCGCAGCGCCGCCATCTGTGGCTTGCCGGGCAGTCGCTGGTCTCCCGAGACCTTGACCAGCACCAGGTCGAGGCAAGTGCGAAACCCGACCTTGCGATTGGCCTCGCCCTGGCCGGTGACGATGGTCGTGGCTCTGTAGAGGTCGTCGACATCGCCCGCGCGCGCGGCCTGGCCGATCAAGCCCGCGGCGACCAAGGCGGCTATGACGACCAGCCGACGCGGGAGCATGCCCACCACCCCGAAACGAATGCCCTGCATCAATGTCTAGCATTGGGGCCGGCACCGGCCAAGCAATGCCGCAAAAAGGTTCGCGGGCCTGCCCCCTAGGTCCTGGCTGCTTGTCGCACGAAAGCCTCGAAGTCGACTGCGGGGCGGCCGGTCAAGGCTTCGCATGTGTCTGTGGCATGCTCGTAGCGGCCTTCGGCAATGGAGCGGCACAAGGTGGAATAGGCATGGGGCCAGGGGTCTTGCGTCGTCGCCAGCGAGCGCTCGAGATAATCGGCGACTGGGCAGGGTACGAATTTCAGCCGGCGGCCGAAGGCCTTGCCGGCCATTTCAGCCATTCGCGCGAACGATAATGGCAGTGGCCCCGTCAGCTCGTGGATCTTGCCGGCATGCCGTCCCGGCGATGCCGCGACGGCGGCCGCGGCCTGCGCGACATCGTCTCTCGGCACCGGTGCCACACGGCCGTCGCCAACCGGCAGCGACAAGCTGCCGGACGCCAGCGCGGGCCTGATCCAGTCGTTCAGGATGAGATCCGAGTAAAGGCCGCATCTTAGGATTGTCCAGGCCATGCCGCTGTCGCGCAACCGGCGTTCCGCATCGCGGTAGACCGGCGCGAAGTAGAAGGGAGAGCCCACGTCGATATCCACGATGCTGGTGAAGACGATGGAGGCCACCCCTCCGGCGACAGCCGCTTCGATGGCGTTGGCGTGGTGGCGAAGCATCGCTCGCCCGTCTCCGTCGCTGGAGACGAGCAGCAGCGTGGAGATGCCCTGGAAGGCCTGTGACAGGCTTTCGGGATCACCGTAGTCGGCGATCCTCATCGCTGAGCCACCAGGCTCTTCGACCGGTGCGTGTCTTGCCATGCCGATCGCCGGAAGTCCCTGCCGCAGGAGCGCGCGCAATGCCCGGCCGCCGACATAGCCCGACGCTCCGGTAACGAGGATCATGCGGTTGCCCCGTGACTCTCGCGGTCGCTGTTCATCGACAAATCAGTTCCTTCGATGCCGATCCGAGCCGGCTCGCATTGCTGTGTGACTACCCGCTGCCGAGCCCCACGCGGCATTGACGTGGCCATGCGCCACCCTTTAGCACTTCAATCCCGGCGGCATGGAGGGATTCTTTGACGATGGACTTTGGAGGTGGCGACGAAATCCGGTTCGAACGGTTGGGACGGGCCGCCATCGTCACACTGACCCGGCCACAGGCGCTCAACGCCGTCACCCATCGCATGGTCAACGCACTGGACAAGGCGCTCGACGCCTGGGAGCACGACCAGAAGGTCGACGTGGTCGTCGTCAAGGCCGAGGGCAGGGCGTTCTCCGCCGGCGGTGATATTCTTCATATTTACGAAGCCGGGCGAGCCGGCAAGCCGCCGGTCGAGTTCTTCGCCGACGAGTATCGGCTTAACGCGCGCATCGCCCGCCTCAAGAAGCCTTATGTCGCCCTGGTCAATGGCATCGTCATGGGCGGCGGCGTCGGCGTTTCCTTCCACGGTTCGCATCGCGTGCTGACCGAGAACGCGCAATTCGCCATGCCCGAGGTCGGCATCGGCTTCTTCCCCGATGTCGGCGCCAGCTACCTCCTGCCGGGTCTCGGCGGCGGCTTCGGCATGTATCTGGCATTGACCGGAAACCGCATCCGCTATGGCGACGCGCTATGGTCGGGGCTCGCCACGCACGCCATAAAGTCCGAAGATCAGCCAGCCTTCCTCGACGGCCTCGCCGCCGCTGGCAATCCGGACGAGGTGTTGCGGGGCCTGTCCTTCTCCGCCGAGCGCGAAACCGACCAGCCGGCGCTCGACGCCGTTGCCCGGCACTTTTCCCAGCCTTCCCTGCATGACATCATCGACAGCCTGGGGCAGGCGGCAGCGGTCGATGCCTTCGCGCAGAAGACACTGGCGACCATTCTCACCCGCTCGCCCACCAGCCTGCGCGTCGCGTGGCGGCAGATCAGCGCCGGGCGGAGCCTGTCGATGGACGAGTGCATGAAGATGGAGTTCCGAATCCTGAACCGCATGCTTGCCGGCCATGATTTCTACGAAGGCATTCGCGCCGCGATCATCGACAAGGGCTCGAAACCGCTTTGGCGCCCGGCAAGCCTGGACGATGTCGGCGATGCCGAGATCGACGCCTATTTCCAGTCGCTCGGATCGCGGGAGCTGGCACTATGAGCGAGGTGACCTCGAGGCGCGTTATCATAAAGCCCTCTACGGTCGAAATTCTCTTCGCATGGTTCCAGCGCATTATCGCGGCCTACTGCCTTCTGTTCGGCATCCTCTACTGGGTGCGGTTGATCGGGATTTATCCCGGGACGCTATGGCGGTTCGATCTTATGCCGGTTCACTGGCAGATTGCGTCGGTGGTGCTCGCGGTCTTTTTTCCCTTCGCGGCGGCCGGCCTGTGGATGCTGGCGTCGTGGGGGCCGGTGATCTGGTTCATCTGCGCCGTCACCGAGGTCGGCATGTACGTCGTCTATTCCCAGCTCTTCGGGCACCGCCTGCTGATCGTCATCTCGCACATCTCGGTGGCGATCCTCTACATCGTCTTCCGGGTGCTGATTTACCTGCAGAAGCGTCCCCCGCGCGCGCCTGAAACGGATCCGCCCGGTGGCCGTGGCGCGGCCGATTCAGGTGCGTCCGGACTTCGCTAAATCTTTAGGTTAATTGTTCTTGCGCGGGTGACCGTCCGTTAAGCCTCTTCCGAAACCTCTTACCGGTAAGCTCTTGTTAGCCTTGGCGTTTAAGTCGAATTTTATGAGTATTCGATAGTGTCGCGATCAAGGTGAAGAACAAAAAATCACCGGGCGACAAACGAGAGGCAAAGACAATGATCAATTCGCGTCCGGCGGCGAAGACCGCCAACGTATCCGACGACCGCCGCGAGGCGATCCGTTCGCTTTACATGGAATCGCTGCAGCTGGTGGAGCGCCTGCACCGCCGTCTGCTTGACGTGATCAAGGACGAATTCGACCGCAACGGCCGCTCCGACATCAATGCCATCCAGGCTCTGCTTCTGTTCAACATCGGCAATTCGGAGCTGACCGCCGGCGAGCTGCGTTCGCGCGGTTACTATCTCGGCTCGAACGTCTCGTACAATCTCAAGAAGCTGGTCGACCTCGGCTTCATCAACCACCAGCGCTCGCGCATCGACCGCCGCTCGGTCCGCGTCTCGCTCACCGAAAAGGGCGCCGAGGTGGCCGAAGTGGTCGCCGGCCTCTACGAGCGTCATGTCGGCTCGATCGAGCAGGTCGGCGGCATCAACACCGACGAGTTCAAGCAGATGAACCGCGCCCTGCAGCGGCTCGACCGCTTCTGGAACGACACCATCGCCTATCGCATGTAAGAGCGACTGCATATTCGGCTCGCGTCTCAGAAGCGCGGCTGTCCCATCTCCAGTCAGGGCCGGTGCCAAAAGCACCGGTCCATTTTCTTTTTTCGTCGGCGCATGGCGACGTCGTTTGCCCTTTGTTGATGCTCCGGGAGGCCGGGGACCGATGCGGAAAAGCATCGCTCTTTTTGTTTTCGCCAGCTCTATCGGTCTGAATCCGTGGACAAGGCCACGTTGCCGCCATATTCGGATGGAACCGAAGATGCGGGTAATGGCACGGCGGATGCCCTGTGCTGACCCGGAACTCGCGTAGAGGTTGCGCGTTTTCGACTGCGGCCGACACCGGTGTGTGGTTGGCTGATTGTTAAGAATGCCACCTCTAGAGTGCGGGCGGAGCCGCCCGATCGCAAGAACCGCTGCAAAAATGTCTGGACCGTCGATGAGAACCAGCCGCCGCCTTTTCCTTTCCGGAGCCTCCGCGCTCGCCGCCGCGATGGTCGCGGGCAGTGCCCGTGCGCAGGACGTGATTGACGATATCCTGAAATCCGCGAACCGCGGCAACTGGGATGACCAGTTCGACGCCCGCGTCAGCGAGGGCGGCAAGGTTGCCTCGACGCTGCCGATCTTCAGCCCGCAGACGCTGGCCTTCACCGAGCAGGCGGTATCGCAGTATCAGGGCATCGCCGGGCAGGGCGGCTGGCAATCGGTGCCGGACAGCAAGAAGCTGCAGCTCGGCGTCGATGATCCCGACGTGGTGCCGTTGCGCAAGCGCCTCATGGTTTCGGGCGATCTTTCGCAGAACGCCGGCCTTTCCACCGCATTCGATTCCTACGTCGACTCCGCGCTGAAGCGCTTCCAGGCGCGCCACGGACTGCCGAACGACGGAACCACGGGCAAGTATACTTACGCGGCGATGAACATCTCGGCCCAGGTGCGCCTCGGCCAGTTGCAGACCAACGTGCAGCGGCTGCGCGAGAAGGCGGGTACGCTCGGCAATCGCTATGTGCTGGTCGACATTCCGGCGGCAGAGGTAGAGGCGGTCGAAAACGATCGTGTCGTCGCTCGTCATACAGCCATTGTCGGCAAGATCGACCGGCAGACGCCGATCGTCAATTCCAAGATCAACGAGATCATCGTCAATCCATACTGGAACGCCCCGGTCTCGATCGTGCGCAAGGACATCATTCCGCTGATGCGCAAGGATCCCAACTATCTCAAGGACAGCCACATTCGCCTGTTCGCCCCGAATGGCAGCGAGGTGGATCCGATGACCGTGGACTGGACGACCGACGACGCCGCCAAATATCGCTTCCGCCAGGATCCCGGCAGCAACAACGCCATGGCTTCGGTCAAGATCAATTTCCCAAGCCCGGACGGCGTCTACATGCATGACACGCCGCAGCAGAGCCTGTTCGGCAAGCTGATGCGTTTCGACTCCTCGGGCTGTGTGCGCGTCCAGAACGTGCGCGACCTCGTCACCTGGATCCTGCGCGATACGCCCGGTTGGGATCGCCAGCATTTCGAGGCAGCCATCAAGACCGGCGAGAACACGCCCATTCAGGTTGTCAATCCGGTGCCGGTTCACTTCCTCTATCTGTCCGCATGGTCGACAGGTCCCGGCGTCGTGCAGTTCCGCGATGACATCTATGGGCTCGATGGTGCCAGCGAGCTGAAGATATCTTCGGCGCTGTAATCTATTGATATAGAAACGAAAAAGGCCGTCCAAGTGACGGCCTTTTTCGTTGCCTGTCGCGTTGGCGGACAGCCGTCATGCCACGGATGTGCCGGATGATCCGGGTCAATCGTGGTCCGTCCGACCGTTCCGGAAAGCAGCGTGGAACCGGATATGCAAATCGCCTTCTTCATCCTGGTCGTGCTGGTCGTCGTGGCGATCTCCGGCGCGCTGGCGAGATTGGCGCGGCTGCCGCTGCCCGTGCTCCAGATCGCGGTCGGCGCGGCACTGGCATGGCCCGTTCGCGGCATCCATGTCGAGATCGACCCCGAGCTCTTCCTGCTGGTCTTCATCCCGCCATTGTTGTTCGGCGACGCCTTCGCCGCGCCGAAACGCGAGCTCATCGCCCTGCGCCGGCCGATCCTCAACCTGGCATTCGGCCTGGTCTTCTTCACCATCGTCGCGTTCGGCTATGCCTTGCACTGGATCGTGCCGAGCATACCACTGGCCGTCGGCTTCGCGCTTGCGGCGGTGCTGTCGCCGACGGACGCCGTCGCCATATCCTCGATCGTCGACAAGACGCTGGTGCCGCCTCGGCTGATGCACATCCTGGAGGGTGAGTCCCTGCTCAACGATGCGTCGGGCCTCGTCATGTTCCGTTTCGCCGTGGCAGCCGCGCTGACCGGCACCTTTTCGCTGGCGGATGCGTCGGCCAGCTTCATGTACGCGGTGCTGGCCGGCGTGCTGGCTGGGGTGCTTGCCTTGTTTGCCTGCGCCAAGGCGTTGAAGCTGCTCAACCGCGTCAGCGGCGTGCCGGCCGAGGCGCAGGTCCTGGTCATGATCCTCATGCCGTTCGTCGCCTACCTGGCGGCCGAGGAACTGGGAGGATCAGGCATCCTGGCCGCCGTGACCGCGGGCCTGTGCATCAGCCTGTCCGGTGTCTTTCGCCATCTCAACGTCTCGGCCCGCATGCAGACGATCTCGTTCTGGACGACGCTGACCTTCGTGTTCAACGGCGCCATCTTCGTCATGCTCGGCCTGCAACTGCCTGATATAATCCGCGCCGTGCCGCCCGAGCTGCGCGGTAACTATCCGGTCATCCAGCCGATCCTCATCGTGGTTGCGCTGACGGCCTGTCTCATCGGGCTGCGCTTCATCTGGATCTGGACCAGCGAGATCGTAACGGCCATCATTGCGCGCCTGAAGGGTCGCGCGGCCGAGACGTTCGGCTTTCGGGTCAGGCTGGCCGGGTCGGTGGCGGGCGTGCGCGGCGCCATTACGCTCGCCGGCATCCTTTCGCTGCCGCTGGCGATGCGCGATGGTTCGCCCTTTCCGGCGCGGGACCTGGTGATCTTCCTCGCCGCTGGCGTCATCATCTGTTCCCTGCTCGTCGCCACGGTAGCTTTGCCGCGTATCGCGCGTGGGCTGGTGGAGCCGGGCGAGGACGCCGGTGCGCTGGAGGAACGCCGCGCCCGCGTCGGCGCCGCGCGGGCGGCCATAGCGCGCCTGGAAAGCATGGCCGGGGAAGGGGACGCCGGCGAGGACGAGGCGGCGGCGGCCCGCCTTGCCGCGACCGAGAATCTCATCGCGGGCTATAGGCGGCGCATCGCCGCCGCAGACGACGCCAACGACCTGCGCGCCGAGGCGCGCGAAGCCGGAAGGTTGGAACGCGAGATGCGGCTTGCCGCGATCGAGGCCGAGCGTCTGGCCTTGCGCGACATGTTCCGCAGCGGCGAGATCAACGACCACACGCTGCAGGCACTGTTCTCCGAGATCACCTTGTCCGAAGCCCTTCTCAACGGACGGCAGGCCCGCAAATAGCCTTGGCATTCCTGTGGCACGGCGCCATCGCCAGGCGTTGCAAAAACATGCTTGGACGGGGCGGATTGGGCGGCATGTCCGATCCCTTGGGCATGCCTGCCGCTCTATGCCGCATTCCGGCCAGCAAATTTCGCGCCGCAAACGTGGCGAGGCGAAAACAACTGTGTTAATGGCGCGGCGAACCCTCGCAGACCTCCGGACACAAGGGAAATCAGGCCATGGCTACAGCAGCGGCAGCGTCCAGCAAATTCGAATCCTTCTTCGAGACCACGCTTGCCGACGCCGATCCCGAGATCTTCGGCGCCATACGCAACGAGCTCGGTCGTCAGCGTCATGAGATCGAGCTGATCGCGTCGGAAAACATCGTCTCGCGTGCCGTGCTCGAGGCACAAGGCTCGATCATGACCAACAAATATGCCGAGGGTTATCCGGGCAAGCGCTACTATGGTGGTTGCCAGTTCGTCGACGTGGCCGAGGAACTGGCCATCGAGCGCGCCAAGAAGCTGTTCGGCTGCAATTTCGCCAACGTCCAGCCGAACTCCGGCAGCCAGATGAACCAGGCCGTGTTCCTGGCGCTGCTGCAGCCTGGCGACACCTTCATGGGCCTCGACCTGAACTCGGGGGGCCATCTTACCCACGGCTCGCCGGTCAACATGAGCGGCAAGTGGTTCAAGGTCGTCTCCTATGGCGTGCGCAAGGACGACCATCTCCTTGACATGGACGCGATCGAAAAGACCGCGCATGAGACCAAGCCGAAGCTTATCCTGGCTGGCGGCACCGCCTATTCGCGCGTGTGGGATTGGAAGCGCTTCCGCGAGATCGCCGACGCGGTCGGCGCCTATCTGATGGTCGACATGGCCCACATTGCGGGCCTCGTGGCCGGCGGCGTCCATCCGTCGCCGCTGCCCTATGCCCATGTGGTGACGACGACCACGCACAAGTCGCTGCGCGGTCCGCGCGGCGGCATGATCCTGTGCAACGACGAGGACATCGCCAAGAAGATGAACTCGGCCGTGTTCCCCGGCCTGCAGGGCGGCCCGCTGATGCATGTCATCGCCGCCAAGGCGGTAGCGTTCGGCGAGGCGCTGAAGCCGAGCTTCAAGGCCTATGCCGAAAGCATTGTCGCCAATGCCAAGGCGCTCGCCTCGAGCTTGCAGGAAACCGGCCTCGACATCGTTTCGGGCGGCACCGACAACCACCTGATGCTGGTCGATCTGCGACCGAAGAACGCAACCGGCAAGCGCGCCGAGGCAGCACTGGGCCGCGCCAACATCACCTGCAACAAGAACGGCATTCCTTTCGACCCCGAAAAGCCCTTCGTCACCTCCGGTGTGCGGCTCGGTACCCCGGCCGGCACCACGCGCGGCTTCGGCCAGGCCGAGTTCCGCGAGATCGGCAAGCTGATTGCCGAGGTTCTGGACGGGCTGAAGGTTGCCAATTCCGACGAGGGCAATGCCGCCGTCGAGGCTGCCGTCAAGGCCAAGGTTGTGGCGCTGACGGACCGCTTCCCGCTGTATCCGTATCTCGGCTGAGGGCCGCAAGGCGCTCGACTGAAGGGATAAGGCGCATTTCGGCGCAAGGCGGCCGGGTGGACTCACCCGGCGTCATGCGCCGACCGTCGGCAGAGCGCTTGCGCATCGTTGTCGGCTGACGCACCCTCCGCAAAAGAGGAGCGATCCGGATGAAGACGAAGCTGTGGGCCCTTGGGCCGTTGGGAGCCCTTGCCGTGCTGGCGTTTTTTGCTGGCCCGGCGCTGGCTGAGCCGAAGACGGAAACCTTCGGCAAATGGTCTGCCACTGTGGACGAACTCGGCACCGGCCAGGACGTGCACAAGACCTGTGCGGCCTCAACGGCCTTTGCCGACGAGGCCGGCGCCATCGGCACGCTGACGCTGAGCATATCGAACGATGACGCGCTCCCACCGAAAGGCTATCCGGCGGTCGCCCTGGGCATAGCCAGCAAGAGCGTGCCGAAGAGCAAGACGATCTACGCCGTCTTCGATGACGGCCAGAACAAGGTCAAGCTTGCCGTGCGCGACGGGGGCGCCGTCGGCCCGCAGCACCAATGGCTGGTGGACAACCAGGCCAAGTCCACACTGGCGCTGCTGAAAGCCATGCGGCGCGCGACGGCGTTGTTCGTCACCGTTGGTGATGTGCCGATCACGAACGTCGAGATGGACGGCTTCACCAAGGCCTATCGGAGCCTCGGCACCTGGTGCGGCTTCCCGACCGCTGATGTCGCGCCCTGATCCAGGCGAAAGGTAGGCTGGGCGACATAGGCGTGTGGCTGGCCGCCGTGCTGGCAATCTTCCTCTGCCCTCGCTATCTCTGAGGGGCGAGGGGCCAGTCCCATCGCATTGCCATTCGGGCAAAAGGCTCTAAGCCTTTGGCCCGACGAGAATCGCAAACCCGAAGGCTCACCATGCGCTGCCCCTATTGCCAGTCCGAAGATACGCAGGTGAAGGATTCGCGTCCCGCCGAAGACGGAGCCGCGATCCGTCGGCGTCGCGTATGTCCCGATTGCGGCGGCCGCTTTACCACCTTCGAGCGCGTGCAATTGCGCGATCTGGTCGTCATCAAGAAATCCGGTCGCAAGGTTCCGTTCGACCGCGACAAGCTGCTACGCTCGATGGAGACCGCCGTCCGCAAGCGCAATGTCGATCCTGAGCGCATCGATCGCGCTGTGACCGGCATCGTGCGCCAGCTGGAGAGCTCCGGCGAAAGCGAAGTGGCCTCCGGCGAGATCGGCCGGCTGGTGATGGAGGCGCTCAAGTCGCTGGACGATGTCGCATACGTCCGTTTCGCTTCGGTCTATCGCAATTTCCGCGAGGCCAAGGACTTCCACGAGCTTCTGGGCGAGCTCAAGGGAGACGAGGTGAGGGAAGACAGCGAAGAGGACGCCGGCTGACATGGCGGCCGAGTCCCCGGAACGCGGGCAGGAGGCCCTCGATCGCCGTTACATGGCCGCCGCGCTGCGGCTGTCCCGCCGCAATTCGGGCCGCACATCGACCAATCCGTCGGTCGGCACAATCATCGTGCGTGACGATGGCGCAGGGCCGATGATCGTCGGCACCGGCGTGACCGCTATCGGCGGGCGGCCGCATGCCGAGACCGAGGCGCTGGCCGAAGCTGGCGAACTGGCGCCGGGAGCAACCGCCTATGTCACGCTGGAGCCTTGCGCGCATCATGGCCGCACGCCGCCCTGCGCCAATGCGCTGGTCAATGCCGGCATAGCGCGTGTCGTCGGCGCCGCCAGCGATCCCGATCCCCGCGTCTCGGGCAAGGGCTACGCCATCCTGCGCGCCGCTGGCATCGAGGTGGTCGAGAAGGTGCTTGCCGCCGAGGCCTCCGAGCAGTTGGCCGGCTACTTGATTCGATCGCTCAAGAAACGGCCGGAAGTGATTCTCAAGCTTGCCCTTTCCAGCGACGGCAAGATCGGGGTGAGGGGCGGAGGTCAGGTTTCGATCACCGGCGAGGTGGCGCGTCGCGAAGTGCATCTGATGCGGGCCGAGGCCGATGCCATACTGGTCGGCATCGGCACCGCGCTGGAGGATGATCCGGCGCTGACCGTGCGCTTGCCGGGACTGGAAAAGCGCTCTCCGGCGCGCATCGTCCTCGATCGGCAGATCAGGCTGCCGCAAGGCTCCAAGCTGGTGGCGGGGATCGACAGGGTCCCGCTTTACATCGCCGCCTGCGAGGAGGCCGACGCGGGCAGGCGGGCGGCACTGGAACGCGCCGGCGTGCGCTTCATCGGCACCGAGACACATGAGGGCGGCGTTGCCCTGCCGGAGCTTCTGGACGACCTCGCGGCACTTGGCATGGCGAGCGTCCTGGTCGAGGGCGGTGCGGCTGTCGCCAAGGCGTTCCTCGCCGATGACCTTGTCGACCGGATCGTGATCTTCCAGGGGCCGGAGGCGATCGGGCCGGAAGGCATCGCCTCGCCGGTCGATGCCGGCTCCATTCCAGCCGGCTTTCGCAAGCTGCGCGAGATGCGGTTTGGCGACGATACCTATGCCGAATGGATAAGGGATATCTGATGTTTACGGGAATAGTCACCGATGTCGGTACCGTGGCTGCGATAAAGCCGCTGAGCGAAGGGATCGGCCTGCGCATCGATACCGCCTACGACCCGAAGACGATCGCCATAGGCGCCTCGATCTCCTGCGGCGGCGTTTGCCTGACGGTGACGGCGCTGCCGGATGGCGGCTCGAACGCCCGCTGGTTCGAGGTCGAGGCCTGGGAGGAAGCACTGAGGCTGACCACGGCCTCGAGCTGGAAGGCCGGCACACGGATCAATCTCGAACGGGCGCTGAAGATCGGCGATGAGCTTGGCGGTCATATCGTCTCCGGCCACGTCGACGGCATGGCCGAGATCGTGGAACGGAAGGAAGAGGGCGACGCGGTGCGCTTCACGCTGGAGGCGCCGCGCGATCTGGCGAAGTTCATCGCGCCGAAAGGTTCGGTGGCGCTCGATGGCACCTCGCTCACCGTCAACAGGGTCGAGGGCACGCGTTTCGACGTGCTGCTGATCCACCATTCTCTGAGCGTAACCACCTGGGGCGAGCGTCAGGCCGGCGATCGCGTCAACATCGAGATCGACACCATGGCCCGCTACGCCGCCCGCCTGGCGGACGCAGCGAAAGCGGGGCTTTGAATAAGGGGGCTGCGACTCTCGTTTACGAAGGCGTCAGGGAATTCGATCGTTCCCGGACGTACGCGAGTTTGCTTTCGGACGACATTCCGGAACAAATCAGAGCGATCCTGAGCATCTCCTGGCATGACGATTGGCGCCTTGCTCAGGACGTGTGCTTCAAATTCGCCCACCATGCCGATCACTCGGTGCGCGATATCGCGATCACTGGGATCGGTCATATCGCGCGTATCCACGGAGCTGTCGAAATTGGATCAGTTCTTGCTCTATTGGGCGATCTGCGTCGCTCGGGGCACGATCACGGGTCGATCGAAGACATGCTCGATGACATCATGGTGCATGTGGCACGGCAAGGCCGGCGCGGGATCTAGCCTGGTAAGTGCTGGGTGGCCCGACCAATAGCCCCACGCACTTCCGCCAATCTTCCGCTTGCGATCAACTCCGCTTCGGCCTAAGTCACCCGGCAATCTCCCGGAGATATCAATGGCTGGTACATCTCAACACGGCAAGGCGTTCATCCGCCCCAAGCGCAAGGCTCATCTTCTGATCGTCGAGGCGCGCTTTCACGACGATCTCGCCGACGCGCTGCTCGAAGGCGCCACGAGCGCGCTCGATGAGGTCGGCGCGACCTATGAGGTCGTGACCGTTCCCGGCTCGCTCGAAATTCCGGCCGTCATCGCTTTCGCGCTGGACGGCGCGGCCGACGGCCGCACCGGTTTCGACGGCTTCGTCGCGCTCGGCACCATCATCCGCGGCGATACCTATCATTTCGACATCGTCGCCAACGAATCCAGCCGCGCGCTGATGGACTTGTCGGTTCAGGATTCCGTCTGCATCGGCAACGGTATCCTGACTACGGAAAACGACGCGCAGGCCTGGACGCGCGCCAAGCGCTCGGAGGGCGACAAGGGCGGCTTTGCCGCGCGCGCGGCGCTCACCATGATCGCCCTGAGGGAACGGCTGGGAGCTAAATCGTGAGCGAACCCGAGTCGCCCGGCAAACCGCCCGTCCGTCACGCCAACAAGCGTGGCGCGGCCCGTCTCGCGGCGGTGCAGGCGCTCTACCAGATGGATGTTGCCGGCAGCGGCGTCTTCGAGACGACGGCCGAATACGAGGCGTTTCGCCTCGGCAAGGAAGTGGACGGCGCGCTTTATCGCGAGGCCGACGCGCAGTGGTTCCGCGCCATCCTTGCGGGTGTCGTCGAGAACCAGAAGACGGTCGACCCGATCATCCGCCAGGCCCTGACCGACGACTGGCCGCTGTCGCGGCTGGATTCGACGCTGCGCGCCATTCTGCGCGCCGGTGTCTATGAATTGCTGAAGCGCGAGGACGTGCCCGTCGCCGTCGTCGTGTCGGAATATGTCGATATCGCCAAGGCCTTCTACGAAGAAGACGAGCCGAAGCTTGTGAATGCCGTGCTCGATCGCGTTTCCCGCCGCGTGCGTGGCGAGGGTCGCGGCAAGGAAGCATGACCGTAGCGGTGAGTGGAACGGGCGCGGAGGCGCGCCGCACGGCGATCATCTTTGCCGCTTCGCAGGCGATCGTCGGATCGGCCGCGCCGATTGCCATATCGATGGGTGCGCTCGCTGGCCACTATCTGCTAGGCCCCGACAAATCGCTGGCAACCGCCCCGATCACCGGTTTCAACCTCGGCGTGGCGCTGGGCGCGTTGCCGGCGGCGGCCATTATCCGTCGGCTCGGCCAGCGAAACGGCTTCATGACCGGCACCGCCGTGACGGCTCTTGGCGGGCTGGTCGCGACGCTGGCGCTTTTCCATGGCAGCTTCTGGCTGTTTGCTTTCGGCCTGGCCGTGATCGGCGTCGGCGGCGCCTTCGTCCAGCAGTTCCGCTTCGCCGCGGCTGACAACGCGCCGCCCGAATTCAAGGCCCGCGCCATCTCCTTCGTACTGGCCGGCGGCATCATCACCGCCATACTCGGGCCGCAGATCGTCATCTTCACCCGTGAGTTGTTTGCCCCGGTGATGTTTGCCGGGTCGTTCGCGTCGATCCTGCTGCTGGCCGCCGCCGGCGCGACCATCCTGTCGCTGTTGCGTCTTCCCGCCAGGGCATCCGCCAAAACGCCGGCCAGCCTCGGCGAAGCGCGACCGCTCCGGCAGATCGTGACCGCGCCCCGTTTTGTCGCGGCGCTGTTCTGCGCGGTCGGCAGCTACACGCTGATGAGCTTCGTGATGACCGGCGCGCCGCTCGCGATGGTCGGCTGCGGCCTGTCGACGGACGACGCCACGCTGGGCATCTCCTGGCACGTCATGGCCATGTACGGGCCAAGCTTCTTCACCGGCAGACTGATCCACCGTTTCGGCGCCGAGCGCATCGTCGCGGTCGGCCTGCTGCTTCTGATCGGCTGCGCCGCCGTCGCCTTGTCGGGCATAGCGCTGTGGCAGTTCTGGGCAGCGCTCATCCTGCTCGGTCTCGGCTGGAACTTCGGCTTCATCGGCGCCACCGCCATCGTTGCCATGAGCTACCGTCCTTCGGAGAAGGCCAAGGTGCAGGGATTCCATGACTTCGTGCTGTTCGGCTCGGTCGCCTGTGCCTCGCTCCTGTCCGGCATCGTCTACAATGCGTGGGGCTGGAACATGCTCAACTGGATGATCCTTCCGGTGACGATGCTTTGCTTCGCCGCGCTCGGCGTCCTGAAGATCAAACGCGCGCGCGAGACCGCGTCGTAACCATTTCGCTTCGCGCCCTGTCTTGTGACCATCGAGCTGACAGCACGGTGGTGGTAAGCGTCGGGCGACAGAGGCCGGGTACGAACAAAATTATTGCGCCGGCCCCCGCTGTTATGAAACCCTGTACGCAGACTGGGCGTTGAAGCCATGCTCAATTCCCGCCCAACCGGATTCCGGTTCCAAGCAAGGGATTTCCATCATGCGTTCCATCAAACTCCTGGCCGGCGCCGCGTTCGCGCTTGCCATCACCGCAGCCTCCGCCAGCGCCCAGGTGGTCGTGTCCTCGAAGATCGACACGGAAGGCGGCGTGCTGGGCAACATCATCCAGCTCGTCCTCAACGCCAACAACATCAAGACCACCGATCGCATCCAGCTCGGCGCCACGCCGGTGGTGCGCAAGGCGATCACCGCGGGCGAGATCGACATCTATCCGGAATACACGGGCAATGCCGCCTTCTTCTTCCAGAAGGCCGATGACCCGCTCTGGAAGGATGCGGCCAAGGGTTATGAAGCCGCCAAGAAGCTCGACTACGACGCCAACAAGATCGTGTGGCTGTCGCCGTCGCCCGCCAACAACACCTGGGCGATCGCGCTGCGCAAGGACGTGACCGAGCCCAACAAGCTCGTCAACCTGTCCGACTTCGGCAAGTATGTCGCGGGTGGCGGCAAGATCGTGCTGGCCGCCTCCGCCGAGTTCGTCAATTCGGCCGCCGCGCTTCCGGCCTTCCAGACCACCTACGGCTTCACCCTCAAGCCGGACCAACTGATAACCCTCTCCGGCGGCGATACGGCTGCGACGATCGCGGCGGCGGCGAACCAGACGAACGGCGCCAACGCGGCCATGGTCTACGGCACCGATGGCGGTATCGCGCCGTCGGGTCTCGTCGTGCTCGAGGACGACAAGGGCGTGCAGCCGGTCTACCAGCCGGCGCCGATCATCCGCGAGGCGGTCCTGAAGGAACATCCGGAGATCGAAGCGCTGCTCAAGCCGGTCTTCGCCAAGCTCGACCTCGTCACGCTGCAGGAGTTGAATGGCCGCGTGCAGGTCGGTGGTGAGCCGGCCAAGGCCGTCGCCGAGGATTTCCTCAAGAAGAACGGCTTCTTGAAGTAATGTCATGCCGGCGCGCCGTGCTCGCGGCGCGCCGGTCGATTGTATTGGGGGGACGGTGAGCATTCGCTTCGACAAGCTCGGCGTCGTCATTGCCGCGATGGTGGCCTATGCCGTGTTCGCGGCGCCGTTCGCGACGTTCCGCGCCAACCGCATCGTACCGGGTGAGGCGCGCTCCATCATCGAGGCGTTGCCGCCGACGCTCGGTCCGCTGCTGTTCGCGATCCTGATTGCTTGCGGCATCGTTGCCCTGCTCAGGACGCCGCTTGCGTTGCGACTGCTGGCAAGCATCGTCGCGCTCGCGGCTCTCGCGCTGCTCATCGGCGTGGCGGCCAGCTTCCTGACGCCGGCCGGAAACACCTTCGCCCGGGTCTCGCCGGCCTCCGGTTTCTGGTTGCTGGTATTTGCCTTCGCATTGCTCCTGGCCGATGTGCTGAGCCGGCTGAACCTGTCGCCGTGGGCGCGGGTCGGGGTCCTGTTCATCGCGGTTCTTGCCGTCGGGGCGCTTCTGACGTCCGGGAGCTGGAGCAGCCTGTCGATCCTCAAGGAATACACGAACCGCGCCGACAGCTTCTGGAACGAGGCGAGCAAGCATGTGACGCTGGCGCTGGGATCGCTCGTCGCCGCCGTGCTCGTGGGGTTGCCGCTTGGGATTCTCTGTCATCGTGTCGACAGGCTTCGGGCAGGGGTCCTCAATGTGCTGAACATCATCCAGACCATTCCTTCGATTGCCCTGTTCGGTCTGCTGATCGCCCCGCTTGGCTGGGTGGCGGTGCACGTGCCCGGCGCGGCCGCGCTCGGCATCCGTGGTATCGGCACGGCGCCCGCCTTCGTGGCGCTTTTCCTCTATTCGCTGCTGCCGGTGGTCGCCAACACGGTAGTGGGCCTTGCCGGCGTGCCGCGTGCCGCCAACGATGCCGCCCGGGGCATGGGCATGACCGACCGACAGCGCCTGTTCGGTGTCGAGCTGCCGCTGGCCTTCCCGGTGATCCTGACCGGTATTCGCATCGTGCTGGTGCAGAACATCGGCCTTGCCACCATCGCCGCGCTGATCGGCGGCGGCGGCTTCGGCGTGTTCGTGTTCCAGGGCATCGGCCAGACGGCGATGGACCTGGTGCTGCTGGGCGCCGTGCCGACGGTCGTGCTGGCCTTTGCCGCGGCCATTATCCTCGACGCGGCGGTCGAAATGAGTTCCTCCACACGGCGCGAGGCCGAAGCGGCATGATCGAGATCGAAAGCATCACCAAGCGGTACGACGGCGTCGCGGTCGTCGACGACGTTTCGATGGTCATCGAGCCACGCAGCATCTGTGTCATCGTCGGCACCTCCGGCTCCGGCAAGACGACACTGCTCAGGATGATCAACCGGCTGGTCGAGCCGACGTCCGGCGCCATCAGGCTCGACGGCGTCGACAACCGTTCGCTGCCCGGCTACCAGCTGCGTCGCCGCATCGGCTACGCCATCCAGGGGCACGGCCTGTTTCCGCACCGCACCGTCGCCCAGAACATCGCCACCGTCCCGACGCTGCTCGGCTGGGATGCCGCGCGCATCAAGAGCCGCGTCGACGAATTGATGACGCTCTACCAGCTCGATCCTGAGATTTATGGCTCGCGCTACCCGCATGAGCTCTCCGGTGGCCAGCAGCAGCGCGTCGGCGTGGCGCGCGCGCTTGCGGCCGAACCCAACGTGCTGCTGATGGACGAACCGTTCGGCGCGCTCGACCCGATCATCCGCACCAAGGCGCAGGAAGACCTGCTGGCGATCCAGAAGCGTTTCGGCACCACCATCATCCTCGTCACCCATGACATGGAGGAAGCCGTGCACATGGGCGACAGGATAGCCGTGATGGATGCAGGCAGGCTGGTGCAATACGCCAAGCCCGCCGAGATCCTGGCGCGGCCGGCCAATGCTTTCGTCGAGACGCTGGTGGGGGCGAGCGAGAAACCTTTCCGCCTGCTCTCGCTCGGCCGCGTGCGCGAAGCCGTGGAGACCGGCTCGGCGGACGGGGAGGCCATACCCGATGACGCCAGTCAGCGCGACGCGCTGGCGGAACTCCTCTGGTCCGGGCGTCCCGCGCTGCCGGTAAAGGACGAAGACGGTAAGGTGATCGGCCGGGTCACGGTGGACGGGCTGGTCAGCCGCGCGGCGAGGCCGGCATGAAGGCATGGCTTCCGGCGCTGCTCCGTCTCGCTCTGTTTCTGCTTCTCGTCGCGTTCGTGATCAGTCCCGGCTGGTTCGAACCGCTGCTGAAGCCGTTGACCGAGAATGGCGCGCCGGCCATCTACAACCAGGGTAGCCTGCTGTCGCTGACATTGCTGCATCTGCGCACCGTCCTGATCGCTACGCTGGGGGCAACCCTGGTTGCGGTGGCGCTTGCCATCCTCGTGACCAGGCCGGCGGGCGCGGAGTTCCTGCCGTTGTCGCGCGCGGTGGTGAATATCGGACAGACCTTCCCACCGGTCGCGGTGCTCGCGCTCGCGGTGCCGGCCGTCGGCTTCGGCGAGAAGCCGACGCTGATCGCGCTCTTCCTCTATGGCCTGCTGCCGATCTTCGAGAACGCGCTCACCGCGCTCACCACGCTTCCGGCGAACGTCATGGAAGCGGCGCGCGGCGCCGGCATGACGGCCTGGCAGAGGCTGGTGCGGGTCGAATTGCCGCTCAGCGCGCCGATCATTCTCGGCGGCATCAGGCTGTCGGTGGTGATCAGTCTCGCTACGGCGACGATCGGCTCCACCGTCGCGGCCAAGACGCTGGGCGAGGTCATCATCGCGGGGCTGCAGTCGAACAACCTGGCTTTCGTTCTGCAAGGCGGCCTTATCGTCGCCGGGCTTGCCGTCCTGATCTATGACGGGCTGTCGGCGATCGAGCGTTACGCGGCGCGCAGGATGGGCCAGCAGACCGGTTGAGACACGGCCCGTCCGCGGCGGTTTTGCGCCGTCCGGACAATGTCGAGCGTGCCGAACCTGCCGCGCGGCGCGGCCTCAGCCCTGATTTCAATCGATACAGCTTGCCACCGATGTCGAGTGGCATTCCCAGGCCCCGGACTTTCGGGCGAAATGCGGGCAAAAATCGAACAATATCTTGACGTTCGCGACCCTGTTTCGCATACACCGATGCGAAGAGGCGGATTCCGCCGCGCGGGATTCGATCTTTGCTCAACGGCCCAGGGAGGGGAACTTTTGGGCCACCAATCGAGGAAAATCCGGCAATGACCATACTTACCGCCGTCATCGCCTGCGGCTTGCTTTCTGTCCTTTACGCCATCTGGGCGACGCGGTCGGTTCTTGCATCCGATCAGGGCAATGCGCGCATGCAGGAAATTTCAGCTGCCATACGCGAGGGCGCCCAGGCCTATCTGGCGCGCCAGTACACCACCATCGCCATCGTCGGCATCGTCGTGCTGATCCTGGCCTGGTGGCTTCTGTCGGCTACCGCCGCCATCGGCTTCCTGATCGGCGCCGTGCTCTCGGGCGCGGCCGGTTTCATCGGCATGCACGTTTCGGTGCGCGCCAATGTGCGCACCGCGCAGGCTGCTTCCAACAGCCTTGCCGCCGGCCTCGACATCGCCTTCAAGTCGGGCGCCATCACGGGCATGCTGGTCGCCGGCCTCGCCCTGCTTGGCGTCTCGATCTACTACTGGATCCTGACCGGGCCGATGGGCCTGCAGCCCAATGACCGCGTCGTCATCGACTCGCTCGTCGCTCTCGGCTTCGGCGCCTCGCTGATCTCGATCTTCGCCCGTCTCGGCGGCGGTATCTTCACCAAGGGCGCGGACGTCGGCGGTGATCTGGTCGGCAAGGTCGAAGCCGGCATCCCGGAGGACGATCCGCGCAACCCCGCCACCATCGCTGACAATGTCGGCGACAACGTCGGTGACTGCGCCGGCATGGCCGCCGACCTGTTCGAGACCTACGCGGTGACGGTCGTCGCCACCATGGTTCTCAGCGCCATCTTCTTCGGCGGCACCGCCATCCTCGGTTCGGCGATGCTTTATCCGCTGGCCATCTGCGGCGCCTGCATCCTGACGTCGATCGTCGGCACCTTCTTCGTCAAGCTCGGCTCCAACGGCTCGATCATGGGCGCCCTTTACAAAGGTCTGATCGCTACCGGCATCCTGTCCATCGCCGGTCTCGCCGTCGCCACCTCGGCCACGGTCGGCTGGGGCGAGGTCGGCACGGTCGCCGGCATCACCATCACCGGCAAGAACCTGTTCATCTGCGGGCTCATCGGCCTGCTGGTAACCGGCCTGATCGTGGTGATCACCGAATACTACACCGGCACCAACAAGCGCCCGGTGAACTCGATCGCCCAGGCCTCCGTGACCGGCCACGGCACCAACGTCATCCAGGGCCTCGCGGTCTCGCTGGAATCGACCGCCCTGCCAGCGATCGTCATCGTCGGCGGCATCATCGCCACCTATCAGCTAGGCGGCCTCTACGGCACGGCGATCGCCGTGACGACGATGCTCGGCCTTGCCGGCATGATCGTGGCGCTCGACGCCTTCGGCCCGGTAACCGACAACGCCGGCGGCATCGCCGAAATGGCGGGCCTGCCCAAGGAAGTGCGTCATTCCACCGACGCGCTCGATGCGGTCGGAAACACCACCAAGGCGGTGACCAAGGGCTACGCCATCGGCTCGGCCGGCCTCGGCGCGCTGGTGCTATTCGCCGCCTATTCCAACGACCTGAAGTTCTTTGCCGCCAATGGCGACAAGTACCACTACTTCCAGGGCATGGGCGATGTCTCCTTCGACCTCTCCAATCCCTATGTCGTCGCGGGCCTGATCTTCGGTGGCCTGATTCCGTATCTGTTCGGCGGCATCGCGATGACCGCCGTCGGTCGCGCCGCGGGCTCGATCGTCGAGGAGGTGCGCAAGCAGTTCCGCGAGGACAAGGGCATCATGGCCGGAACGTCCAAGCCGAACTACGCCCGCGCGGTCGACATCCTGACCAGGGCCGCGATCCGGGAAATGATCGTTCCCTCGCTGCTGCCGGTGCTGGCGCCGCTCGTCGTCTATTTCGGCGTGCTCTTGATCTCGGGCTCGAAGGCCTCCGCCTTCGCGGCGCTCGGCGCGTCGTTGCTCGGTGTCATCGTCAATGGCCTGTTCGTGGCCATCTCGATGACGTCGGGCGGTGGTGCCTGGGACAACGCCAAGAAGTCTTTCGAGGATGGCTTCACCGACAAGGATGGCGTCAAGCACCTCAAGGGTTCCGAAGCGCACAAGGCGTCGGTCACCGGTGACACCGTCGGCGATCCCTACAAGGACACCGCCGGCCCGGCCGTCAACCCGGCCATCAAGATCACCAACATCGTTGCCCTGCTGCTCCTGGCCGTCCTCGCGCACGGCTGAGCATTTGGATCGGACGTATTGAGAAAGGCCCGCGGGAGCAATCCCGCGGGCCTTTTCGTTGCTTCGATCCGCGCGGCAAATCCACGGTGGAATCACCCCGCGCCCAACTCCGTTGCCTGACTGATGAGCCCTAAATCGCCTCTGGGCGGGGCGGCTATGCGCAAATGAAAAGGCCCGCCGGACGAATCCGACGGGCCCTGTTGCCTGAGCTCTGGGCCTTGCGGCCGTTCCTACATGCCGTTGCTGCCGCCGGGGATGCCGGGCGCCAGCTTGCTCGCGCCGTTGATGACCTGGGCGAGGAAGCTCTGGTCCTTGCCGCCGGTCGGCGTGGTGCGCGAGATGAAGTCGAAAATCTTGCCGTCCTTCAGGCCATAATTGGCGATCTGGGTGACGCGGCCGTCCTTGCCGAAATAGACCGCCAGCACATGCTGATCGACGAGCCTAGGCTTGTCGAAGGCGACGTAGCGTTTGCGCGTCTGGGAAATGTAATAGAAGACTTCATTGTCGAATGTTGCTGTCGTCGAGGGCGTTCCGAGCGCCAGAAGAACCTGCTCCCGACTCGATCCGACGGGGACCTGGTCGATCGCCTGCTGATCGATGACATAGCCCTGCGTCAGCGTCTCGCTCGGGTGAAGGTCGCCGAACATCTTCGAGGAATTGCAGGCCGAAAGGGCCGTGGCAACCACAAGCAGGGAAACGGCGCCGACAGACCGGCCAAAGGGGCGGGATGAAAAGCTCGACTTGAAATTCAGCGCGCGCAACAACAACTCCATCAAACGGCCGCAACTTGCGCTGGGCGGCAAAACCGGTAAACCAGCTTGCTCGCCGATGCAACAAGGGCAATTCAACAAACGGTCCCCGGGAGATTTTCCCCAATGTTCCAGCGCCTTTTTGGCCGTGAGCGCCACGCCAACCGCGCCATTACCGACGCCCTTTACGCACAAATCGTGGCGGCGGCGCGGCAAACGATTTTTTATTCCGACTGGGGTGTGCCCGATACGCCGCTCGGCCGTTTCGAGATGGTCTCGCTGCACATGTTCCTGCTGCAACACAGGCTGCGCGGAGAGACAGGCGCGGCCGCCGACGTGGCCCAGGTGTTGATCGACGAGTTCTTCCTCGATGTCGAGCATTCGCTGCGCGAACTGGGAATCGGCGATGTCGGCGTGCCGAAGCGCATGAAGAAGCTCGCCAAGATGTTCTACGGCCGCACCGCGGCCTATGATGAGGCGTTGGAACAGAATGATCGCGAGGCGTTGGCCGCGGCGCTGGCCCGCAACGTCCGTCCCGACGCTCGGGATTGGCCGCAGGCGGCGCGACTCGCTGGTTATGCTGTCGAAGCAAATGCCAGGCTTGCGGCGCAGCCGATCGAATCGATCGTTTCCGGTACGGCGACCTTCCCTGTCGCCACGGCCGGGTGAGGGAGGAGCCGATGAAACGTCCGGTGGCGCATAGTCCCGTCTCTTTCGTGGCGAATGTGGCGCGTTTGCCGCAGAAAGGACTTCCAGTGGTGGTGGAGGCCGATGCGGAGCAGCGCGCGGCGCTGGCCGGCGAGCACGGTCTGCTGTCGGTCGAGGCTTATCGCGCCGAACTGCTGGTGACGCCGTGGAAGCGCAACGGCGTGAAGGTGAGCGGCCGTGTCGAGGCCGACATCACGCAGGCCTGCGTCGTGACGCTCGATCCCGTTCCAGCCCATATCGACGAGGCGGTGGAGGGCCTTTTCCTGCCCGAGGATTCCAAGCTCGGGCGCGAGGGTTTCGAAGGCGGCGGCGAGATCCTGATCGACGCCGACGGTCCGGACAGCCCTGAGACCTTCGCCGGCGACACGATCGACGTCGGCGCGCTCGCCGAACAGTTTTTCGGCCTGGCGATCGATCCTTATCCGCGCAAGCAGGGCGCCTCGCTTCCTAATGGCGACGACGGCGAGTCGGCGGAAAGCGACTTCCAGCAAAAGCTGCGTTCCTTGCTGGGAAAATCCTGAAAGCCGGGACAATCTAGCAAAAGTCGGTTGTATGGCAGCCCAAAACAGCTATTTTCGCCGGACCTTGGCATTCGCCCGGTACAAGCCGCTCGCCAGCGCGCAGCCGTTTCGGGGCGACGGCGTGCATGAAACAACCCGGGGTGTGCCGCTCGAATTCGTGTGGCGACCGCCTCAGGCAAACGTGAGATGAATACCGCGTGATCAGGATTTCCATCGATGCCATGGGCGGCGATCACGGACCAGGTGTGGTCATTCCGGCGCTCATGACGGTCGCGACCCGTCGTCCCGACATTCGTTTCGTCATCTACGGCCGCGAGGAAGCGGTTCGGCCCGAACTCGCCAAGCACCCGAAACTGGCTCAGGTGAGCGAGTTCTTCCACTGCGAGGTTGCCGTCAAGATGGACGACAAGCCGAGCCAGGCGTTGCGCCACGGCCGCTGGAAGTCGTCGATGTGGAAGGCGGTGGAGGCCGTGAAGAGCGGGCACGCGGACGCCTGCGTTTCCGCCGGCAACACCGGCGCGCTGATGGCCATGTCGAAATTCTGCCTGCGCACCATGGCAACCATCGATCGCCCGGCGATCGCGGCGCTGTGGCCGACGACACGCGGCGAAAGCGTGGTGCTCGACGTTGGCGCCACCATCGGCGCCGATGCGCACCAACTGATCGATTTCGCCATCCTGGGGACCGGCATGGCGCGTTCCGTGTTCGGCGTCAGCCGGCCGAGCGTCGGCCTGCTCAATGTCGGCGTCGAGGAGATCAAAGGCCAGGAAGAGGTCAAGGAAGCCGGGCGCATGCTGCGCGAGGCCAACATGGCTTCGATGAACTATCATGGCTTCGTCGAGGGTGATGACATCGGCAAGGGCACCGTCGACGTGGTCGTCACCGAAGGATTCGCGGGCAACATCGCCCTCAAGACGGCTGAAGGCACCGCAAGGCAGATCGCCGGCTATCTGCGCGCCGCCATGAGCCGCACGCTCATGGCCAAGATCGGCTATGTCTTCGCGAAGGGCGCGTTCGACCGCCTGCGCGAGAAAATGGATGTCGGCCGCGCCAATGGCGGTGTTTTTCTGGGACTGAACGGCATCGTGGTGAAGAGCCATGGCGGTGCCGATTCGGACGGCTTCGCGGCGGCTATCGAGCTTGCCTATGATATGGTGCGAAACAATCTGCTTGACCGCATCGAGGCCGATCTCGATCTGTTCCATGCGCGCAATCCGCATGCCCAGACAAATCGGAAGTCCGACGTCGCCAGCGACGCAGAGGAATAGGAAAGAACCTTGATCAGATCAGTCGTGCGCGGCATTGGTGCCGCGCTGCCCCGCCGCATCATGAAGAATGCCGACTTCGAAGGCATGGTCGAGACCTCGGATGAGTGGATCGCTCAGCGCACCGGCATTCGCCAGCGGCACATCGCGGCCGACGACGAGACCACGGCCTCGCTCGGCGAGGCGGCGGCGCGCGCCGCGCTCGACAATGCCGGCCTTACGCCAGCCGACATCGACCTGATCGTGCTTGCGACCTCGACGCCCAACAACACTTTTCCCGCGACGGCTGTCGAGATCCAGAACCGGCTCGGCATGCATCACGGCTTCGCCTTCGACATGCAGGCGGTCTGCTCGGGCTTCGTCTACGCGGTAACGACCGCCGATCTCTATATACGCGGCGGCCTGGCCAGGCGTGTGCTGGTGATCGGCTCCGAGACGTTCTCCCGTATCCTCGACTGGAACGATCGCTCGACCTGCGTGCTGTTCGGCGACGGCGCCGGCGCGCTGGTGCTGGAAGCGGGCGAAGGGAGCGGCGCCATCGCCGATCGCGGCGTGCTGGCGGCCAGCCTGCGTTCGGACGGCGTCCACAAGGACAAGCTGTTCGTCGACGGTGGGCCCTCGACCACCGGAACGGTCGGCCATCTTCGAATGGAAGGCCGCGAAGTGTTCAAGCACGCGGTCGGCATGATCACGGACGTGATCGAGGCGACGTTCTCGCAAGCCGGCATCACGGCGGATGACCTCGATTGGTTCGTGCCTCACCAGGCCAACAAGCGTATCATCGACGCCTCGGCCAAGAAGCTCGGCATCGCCGAGCCGAAAGTGGTCGTGACGGTCGACCAGCATGGCAACACATCGGCGGCTTCCGTGCCGCTGGCGCTGGCCGCCGCCGTCTCCGATGGCCGGATCAAGCGTGGCGATCTGGTTCTGCTGGAGGCGATGGGTGGAGGATTCACCTGGGGCGCGGTTCTGGTTCGCTGGTAAGTGGCGAACGCGTGGGTTCGGTCCTTGACCTTGACGGATCAATTACTTAGGCTCTGCCGCTGTTTGTAAATCATTGATGTTTTGAGCTGACGGGACGGTCGCATGGGGGGAAAGACACTTACGCGAGCCGACCTGGCCGAGGCCGTCTACCGCAAGGTGGGCCTCTCGCGCACTGAATCGGCCGAACTCGTGGAAGCCGTCCTCGACGAGATCTGCGAAGCCATCGTTCGCGGCGAGACGGTGAAGCTGTCGTCTTTCGCGACATTCCACGTTCGCTCCAAGAACGAGCGCATCGGCCGCAACCCGAAGACTGGCGAGGAAGTGCCGATCCTGCCGCGCAGGGTCATGACGTTCAAATCGTCGAATGTTCTGAAGAGCCGCATCCTGCGCTCGCACCAGGTGAACAAGACCAAGGGCGGCAAATAACCTCGTCCGGCTCTAGCGGTTGATAACCAGGCCCGCCATCATGCCGGGCTTGAATATTGCGGCATAAATCGCTGAAATAAGGGGCCGATTCGGCGCTTTGGCCGTTTCGCCGTCCAGCGTGAGGATTCGCCCATGGACAAGAGCCCCGACGCATTCCGTACCATCAGCGAGGTCGCGGAAGATCTCGACCTGCCGCAACATGTGCTGCGCTTCTGGGAAACTAGGTTCAACCAGATCAAGCCGATGAAGCGCGGTGGCGGCCGTCGCTATTATCGACCGCAGGATGTCGAACTGATCAAGGGCATCCGCCACATGCTCTATGACCAGGGTTATACGATCAAGGGCGTGCAGAAGCTGCTGCGCGAGAATGGCAACCAGTTCCTGGTCGCCATCGGCAATGGTGACATGGGCGCGGTGGAGGCGATTTCGCAGCGTCGGCAAGCCGAAACCGTGCCGTTGACGCCGGCCGCGCAACCGCGAGGCCCGGATGACGAGATGCTGGTCGGCCAGCCCAAGGTCAAGCCGAGCCGACGTTTCTTCGGCTTGGGCAAGTCCGATGAGGAGGGTCCTGTGCAGCCGGGCAGCAACAAGCTTTCCCGTGACAATCGGGCCCTGCTGCAGGAGGCTCTATTCGACCTCCTCGAATGCAAGCGACTGCTCGATCAGGTTCGCTGAGAGCGAGATGCCGAGGCGTTGAAACGCCGTTCTGACGGCTTCGTGCTCTATCTTCTTGATTGAGCGCCAGAAATGTCGATCGCACATTTCGCCAGAAGCGCCTCGGCATAGAAGCGCGATAGGCCCGTGTGCCGCCGCCGCAGATAGTGCGACTGGTCGAGCCGCCAACAACGCTCGATCTCCTTTGCGATGGCAGGATTGGTCCAGGTCCCATATCCCGCGCCGGGATAGACCGCGACCTCTCCCACGAAGAGGCCGTTGTCGCTGACCAGGAAATCGACCCTGACATAATCGAGGTCGCCCGCGATGAGCGGTGCGGCTGCGATTGCTTCCCTGACACAGTCCACCAGCGACGCGCTCACGGTCAGGGACTGATCCTCGCGTGGATAGTCGGAATCGCGGCCGGAGAGGGGAGTTCCGTCGCGATCGAACAGGTGCGAGCGGTCTGCCAGCTTATCCTCGGCCCAGGCGTGGCAGACGCGGCCGCCGCAGACATACACCTTGACGTCGGTGGCTATACTGCCGCCGCGCAAACGCAAACGCTCCTCGACGAAAACAGCCGGCTTGATCGGCTGATAGGCCCATTCGCCGTCGCGCCTGCCGAAGCGTCTCGTGAGCCATCGTCCGGCCTTGCGCACGACCGTCGTGTGGTCGGGTAGCCCGCCGGAAAGGAACAGGTTCATGGTCCAGCCATGGTTCACCTTCACCACCACGTCCCGCGCCAGCAGGTCTTGCGGGATGTTGGCCGGATCGCGCCCGCTCCACAGCGTGGCGGGTTGCGGCAGCGTGGTGCGGGTTTCCCCGATATAGGCCTTGGCGGCAAGCTTGTCGGTCAACGTCACGAACAGCGGATTGCGATCGACGATCTTTCGCCACAACAAGCGTTCGTGGTAGCTGGCGGGCGCGGCAGGGTTGGGGAGGTAGCCCAGTCTCCGCACGAAGCGCGCCATCAGCAACGGATGGCGAAGGCTGAACAGCAGGCGCGCGCCGGCCAGGACAGCGCGATGCTTTGCCGACAGCGCGGCGGGGTTCGTCATGGAGGAGTATCCTGGGCTTCGCCGGCCTCAGGGGCATGCTCCCGAACCGTGAGCGCCTGCCTATCGCGATTTGTGCGCGGGATAAAGCCTGCGGGCGAATGCCCCCAAAAGACTTCTCTCGGGAGCCGGGCTAGAGCGCCAAACGGCTGTCGCCAACATCGTTTAACGCCAATGCAAAGGTTGCGGGGACCTGGGCTGCCGGCTATGCCGGATCGAAAGGCCAGGCAGGAGGCAGAACTGATGAAAGTCCTTTCCACATCCAAATCGCACGGCGGCATCCAGGGGGTCTACTCGCACGCTTCCGAGGTCTGCGCCTGCGACATGACTTTCGCCGTTTTCATGCCGCCCCAGGCCGGGAAGGGGCCCGTGCCGGTTCTTTGGTATCTTTCGGGGCTGACCTGCACGCATGCCAATGTCATGGACAAGGGAGAATACCGACGCATGGCGGCCGAACTGGGCATCGCCATCGTTTGCCCCGACACCAGCCCGCGCGGCGCTGACGTGCCGGACGAGAAGGACAATTGGCAGTTCGGTTGCGGCGCCGGTTTCTACGTCGACGCGACGCAGGAGCCTTATACCCGGAACTACCGCATGTATTCCTATGTCACCGAGGAATTGCCGGCATTGCTTGCCGCCAACTTTCCGGTGGACATGTCGCGCCAGTCCATCTTCGGCCATTCCATGGGCGGGCATGGCGCACTGACCATCGCGCTCAAGAACCCGGATCGCTTCAAGAGCTGTTCGGCCTTCGCGCCGATCGCGCAGCCGAGCACGGCCGGCTGGTCACGGCCCGCGCTGGAGAAGTATCTCGGGCCGGACGAGAAGAGCTGGCGCGACTATGACGCCACGTTGCTGATCGAGGACGGCCGTCGTTTCGATGCCTTCCTGGTCGACCAGGGCACGGCCGACGGTTTCCTGCAGGAAGGCCTGCGCCCCTGGCTGCTCGACGACGCGTGCAGGAAGGCGGGCATCGACCTTACGCTGCGCATGCAGGAAGGCTACGACCATTCCTACAACTTCATCTCGACCTTCATGGATGATCACCTGAAGTGGCATGCTCTGCGGCTTGTCAGGTAAGATCAACTCGTTTCCGAAAACGGCAGCGACGGGCGGCGTCTGCGAGGCAGCGCCGCCCGTCTGTCATTCAGTTGGCGGGCATCTGGTCCGCCGGGCCATGATGCATGATCGCGTCGTCCTCCGGCCCTTGCACGACGAGGTATCCGACCAATCCCCGTTCCGCCCGCGACAGGGCGTGGTCGACCAGCACGAAAGTGCCGGCGCGGTCGAGCTTGAAGTCGACGACGGCCGATCCTCCCGGTGGCACCGTCACCGTCTGAACGTTCGTCAGCGGCGGCGAGGTGATGCTGCCGAACGTATAGACCGTGTCGAAGATCTCCCCGATGACATGGAAGGATGAGGTGTAGTTCGGGCCGCCGACCCCGAAATAGATGCGCACCGTCTCGCCGACATTGGCGTAGAGCGGATGCCTCTTGGTCAGCGCGCCGACCGCGCCGTTGAAGATGAAGTATTCCGGACGTTCCGAAATCAGCTTGTCGTAGTCCATCTCCATGTCGCCATGCGAACCGAATGGCTCAACCGTGTAGAGTTCGCCCTGCATGACGTAGAATTCGCGGTCGACCTGCGGCAGGCCACCCTCCGGCTCGACGATGATCATGCCGTACATGCCGTTGGTGATGTGATTGGCGACGCTCGGCGTGGCGCAGTGGTAGACGTAGACACCAGGCTTCAGCGCCTTGAAGGTCACGGTGCTCGAGCCGCCCGGATCGGTCTGCGTCGCATGCGCGCCGCCGCCCGGGCCGGTGGCGGCATGGAAGTCGATGGAATGCGCGACCACGCTGTCGGGGTGGTTCTTCAGCGTGACCTCGACCGTATCGCCGACCCGGACCCGCAGCAGCGGACCGGGAACCTTCCCGTTGAAGGTCCAGTAGGTGTAGGTCGTGCCGTCATCGAGCTTGCCCTTCAGTTCGATGGTCTCCAGCGCGACCTTGACGACCTTCGGCGGGCGCTGGCCGATCGGGGGCGGCAGATCGGCGGGATCGCGCACGATATCGGCGCCTTCGGTCTCCGGCGACGAGCGCGGTCCGGAGATGACCCGCACCAGTCCTTCCATGCCGGCCTGGCGGTGTCCGGCGATGGTGCAGAAATAGGCGAATTCACCCGGCTTGCTGGCCGTGAAGGAGAAGGTCGAGGACGCGTTCTTCCCGACCACGACCGAGGAGCGCGCGTTGTACTGGTCGACGAAAACATCATGCTCGGCGCCTTCGCCGTTGATGAGGTTGACCTGCACCAGTTCGCCTTCGTGGACGATCAGGGTTGGATTGACCTTGCCGTCGATCTCGCCGCCGACGCCGATATAGACCATGCGGCCCGAGGCGATGCCGGTCCGCAGGGTGAAGGTGAGGGGCGCATGATAGCTGGTGCTGGGAGCGG
>MKVL01000001.1:160718-200108 GCA_001899205.1 Mesorhizobium sp. 65-26
TGATTTCTGGAACGTCCATATGCAGATCTCCCGCGAATTTGCATGGATTGGTGGAGTGACGGATTGTCGGGATCACCCTAGGCCGGCGCTCCGGACCGGTCTTTGCGCATGCGCAAGGAAGAGGGAGAAGACAGCGCGTGATGCAATCGGGAGGATTTGATATCCACTCTATCTATCTGATTTAGTGAGACTTCTGTGGCACCGCGTGCGCCTGCCGGGCTGCAAATGTCCTACACCCGGCGAGGTGTCAGCAGGGGATACCCGAACAGCGTCGCGAAGCCGAGAAAGGCGACGACCCAGCATGCGGCGGAGAGATGGAGCAGCCATTCGGCCTGAATTCCGAGTGCAAGGATGAGGCGCAGGACGGCGGCGGCCGATACGGCGCTGAAAACCAGGCAGCCGCGCCAGCCAGCCTTAAGGTCTCGGCCGGTATGGCCGAGCGTCGCGCGCATCATCACTGCCAGCGTCATCGATCCGACGGCTCCGATGCCGAAGGCATGGACTGCCGCTGCCTCCCCGACGGTCGGCGCCAAGGCCCTCAGGGCGGCGAGCGTCAATCCGACGGGAATCCAGAGGAATGCCAGGTGAAGCATGAGCACCAGCGGATCCGGGAACGTGCGCCAGCCCTGCCATCGCGCCAGCCGCAGGATGTTCATCACGGCGGCGGCGAAGAGCAGGTAGCCGCTCGGCTGATACGCCGGCGCGAAGGTCCATGCGACCAGCGCTCCGGCCGAAAGGGTCAGCGTCGCGATGTCCAGCCGATCGAACGGGGCCGGGAGCGGGCTGGGCTGGTGTTTGACCAGCCAGTTGCGCGTGAAGCTTGGAATGATGCGTCCGCCGATAATGGCGATCAGCATGATCGCGGCGGAGAGGGCCATCCTGCGCGAGGCATCGCTGGAGCCTATGGTGATGACCTCGACATGAAACCAGACATTGGCTGCAAGAAGGGTAACGACCGGCAGAAGCACCTTGAGATTGCGCCAGTTCTTTCCCGCGATGATCTCTCGTGCGCATACGGCGGCGAGCAGGGCAAGGAAGGCGCAGTCCACCAGCGCGGCCGGCACCGCGCCCAGATAGCCGGAGAGGAACATCGCCATCCGCCCCGCCATCCACACCGCCACCAGGATCGCGAGCGGCAGCCCGTTGACGGGAAGCCGGCCCGTCCAGTTGGGAATGGCGGTCATCAGGAAGCCGGCGAGCACCGCCGCCATGTAGCCGAACAGCATTTCGTGGATATGCCAGTCGACAGCCGGAAAGCGGCTGGCCGTGTCCACGCCCCCGGACAGGAGCGCGATCCAGAACCAGACGGCCAGGCCCGCGTAAAGCGCGCCCAGCAGGAAGAAAGGCCGGAAGCCGTAGGAAAGAATGGCCGGCCCATGGAAAGGCGGTTTACGCGGAATCGCCATCCGCCGTCTCCATATGACCGGCCATGAAACGTCAGTTGGCGCCCACTTGAGCGAAGAGATCCTCGAACACAGTCTTGGCCTTGCCAGGATGCTTGACCGCCTTTGCCTGTTCCAGATTGACGGGCTTGCCCACCTCGATGAGCGCGACCATGCCCATGCCGTAGTGGGGCACGCATTTGACGCCATAGATCCCCTCGGCGGTAAGCGTCACGGTGAGCGGCTCGCTCAGCTTGCCCTTGAACAGCTCCGCCCCTTCGGGAACCATGCCCTTTATGGCTTCGGCATTGTGCGACTTGTCGGTCGGAACGAAGGTGATCGTGTCGCCGGGGGCCGCCTTGATGAAGTTCGGTTGAAACACCATCGCGCCCTTGTCGCCCTTGTTGAGCATCTGCACCTGATGGTCGGCCGCGTTCGCCATGCCGGCGCCCATGACCAGAATCGCAGTGCAAAGAAAGGTCCGCAGTCTCATCGTCGTCTCCATCCGGGTCGAATTACCCTGCAGCGCCTATACACTGCCGGGAGGTCCGGCTATTTGTTCCAGCGCAAGGACGCAAAGAAATGACCTTTACGATCCGG
This sequence comes from Mesorhizobium sp. 65-26, assembly GCA_001899205.1. GTDB lineage: Bacteria > Pseudomonadota > Alphaproteobacteria > Rhizobiales > Rhizobiaceae > Mesorhizobium. The sequence continues at coordinate 162,701 of MKVL01000001.1, forward strand.
CCGCTGGACGCCGCGGCCTCTCGCCAGGCCTTTCGCACATCTCGAAAGACATGAACGCGCATCAGAAACCGTCATTGACCGAGCTTCTCCTCGACTTTCCGGCGTTCGAGGGCATTGCCCCGCCGGACGTCGAGAAGATCGTCTCGCGTGGCAGGCTCACCGCTGTCGAGGCCGGGCGAGCCGTCTTCGAGCAGGAGTTGGAAGCGAACCACTTTTTCCTGCTCGTCGAAGGCTATGTGCGTGTGGTCAAGACCTTGCCCGACGGGCAGCAGGTCGTGGTGCGCTACTTTCCCGCCGGAGAACTCATAGGCATCGCTCCCGCCATGAATCTCGCCGTCTATCCGGCTTCGGCGATCGCGGCTGTCGACTGTGTGCTGCTGGCATGGCCGGCGCGGCTTTGGAAGGAGTTCGGCGACGCCTATCCGATGTTCAGCGTCAACGCCTTGAAATCCGTCGGGCAGCGCCTGCAGGAATCCCAGCAGAAGCTGGTCGAGATATCGACGGAGCGGGCGGAGAAGCGGATCGCCATGGCGCTGCTCCACCTCGGTGACAGCGTCGGCACACCCGCCGGGGAGGGCTTCACGCTCGACTTTCCCATGTCCCGGCAGGACCTCGCCGAGATGACGGCTACCACTCTTCACACGGTCAGCCGGCTGATGTCGGGCTGGGAACGCCAGGGACTTGTCGAACTTGGCCGCCGGAAGGTGGTCGTGCTTTCCCGGAAGGGACTGGCGCGCCTGGCCAAAAGCTATTCCTGACCTCCCCGAACGGGGTCGTGCCGAGCCGGTCGATCGACGATAGGTCTGTCCTCGTCGGAGAGCACGCGCTCGCCGGCTCCGTCGAGGTCCTCGTACTGGCCGCTTTTCATCGACCAGAAGAAGCTCGCGAGCGCGACGGCGCCGAGGACCAGGGCAATGGGCACGAGGAAGACGAGGCTGTTCATCTGGCCGCCATCGGTCGCAGCCCTTGGGGCGCGGCTCCGCGCTTGCCCTCGGCCGTCATGCCGGGCGGCCTGAGCCGCAAGGCGTTGGCGACCACGATGACCGACGAGACCGACATTGCCACCGCCGCGATCAGGGGCGTGACATAGCCGGCCATCGCGACCGGCATGGCGAGCGCGTTGTAGACGACGGCGATGGCGAAGTTCTGCCGCACCAGCCCGCCCGCGCGGCGCGCAATGTCGAAAGCGAAGGGAACGGCCGCCAGGCTCTCGCGCAGGAAGACGAAGTCCGCCGCGTTGCGCCCGATATCGGCGGCTGTGGCAGGAGCCATCGAGACATGGGCGACGCTCAGCGCCGGCGCATCGTTGAGCCCGTCTCCGACCATCAGCACATGCAACCCCGAGGCCTGCGCGCTTTCGAGATGAGCCACCTTGTCGCCGGGCATCAGGCCAGCAGCGAAACGATCGATCCGCAACCGGCCGGCGACGGCGGCAACCGCCCCCTGGCGGTCCCCGGAGAGAACCTCCACCGAAAGGCCCGAAGCCTTGAGCGCGCTCACTGCCTCCGCGGCGCCGGGGCGTATGGTCTCCGTGAAAGTGAAGCGTGCGATCTCCACGCCGTCGCGCGAAAGCACGGTGCCGTCTTCCGCATCGGTCGCATCCAGCGCCCAGCCGGCGCGGCCGAGCCTGTAGACGGAGTTGTCGAGCCGGGCCTCGACGCCGAGGCCGGCACGCTCCTCGACACTGGCAAGGTTCAGCCCTCGCGCCTGCTGCCCGGAGGCGGCGAGGGCTATCGCGCGCGAGGCGGGGTGGTTCGAATGCCGCGCCAGCGCCGTGGCGATCTCCAGCGCGCCCGGCGCGATGGCGGAAACATCGACACGCGGCGCGCCGACGGTGAGTGTTCCGGTCTTGTCGAAGGCGACGGCGTCGACCTCGGCGAGACGCTCGATGGCGGAACCGTCCTTCATCATGATGCCGGCGTCGAAAAGCCGGCGCGCGGCGACCACCTGCACGATGGGCACTGCCAGGCCGAGCGCGCATGGACAGGTGATGATGAGCACGGCAATGGCAATGCTGATCGCCTGGTGCCAGTCGCCTGTCGCAACCATCCAGCCGAGGAAGGTCAGCAACGCCGCCAAATGGACGACGGGCGAGTAGAGCCGCGACGCGCGATCGGCGAGGCGCCGGTAGCGCGCCCGGCCGCCTTCCGCCGCCTCCATCAGCCGCGTCATCTCGGCCAGGAAGGAATCCTGCGCGCGGGCGGTCGCGGCGAGTTTCAGAGGGCCGGTGAGATTGAGCGCGCCGGCCTGGACCATCGTTCCGACTGCCACCGCCACCGGCATGCTTTCGCCTGTCGCCACCGAACAGTCGAGACTGGACACGCCCTCGATGATGCGTCCATCCACGGGCACACGCTCGCCGGCGTTGAGCGCGATCGTCATCCCCGGCTCGATATCGCCGACCGGCAGGTAGTCGCGACTTCCGTCGTCACGCTCGACGGTCGCTCCGCGCGGCGCGAGCCGCATCAACGAGCGCACCGCTCCTCTCGCGCGCTGGCGCATCACGTGATCCAGTGTGCGGCCGATGAGCAGGAAGAAGACCAGCGTCGCCGCGGCGTCGAAATAGGCATGCGCCCCATTGTCCAGCGTGTCGTAGACGCTGAGGCCGAAGGCCAGCGCGATGCCGATGCTGATCGGCACGTCCATGTTGGTGCGGCCATGGCTAAGCGCCCGCCAGGCCGAAACGTAGAAGACGCTGCCGGAATAGACGAGGGCGGGCAGGGCGAGCGCCGCCGAAATCCAGTGGAAGGCCTGCCGTGTTTCGGCGTCCGCGCCGGACCAGACAGAGACGGACAGCATCATGATGTTCATCGAGGCGAATCCGGCCAGCGCCAGGGCGCGCAGGAGCCGCGACAGTTCGGGATCGGACTTCTCGCCCTCGGCTTCGAAGAGATGCGCCGGATAGCCGATGCCGGCCAGTGTTTCGAGCATGGGAGGCACGCTTTCGCCGCGCCATTTCACGGCGACGCGCCGTGTCGAGAGGTTCACGCGGGCTTGCTCGACCGAAGGCAGCTTGCCCAACGCCGTCTCCACTGCCGAGATGCAGGCGGCGCAGTGAATGTCGGGAACCGACAGGTCGGATTGGCGCAGCCCACCACCCAGGTCGCGGCTGGCCAGCGCGATTTCCTCGCGCGAAGGCGGCCGGTCGAGCTCGGCCGCCCCTTCCGCTCCGGGCGCGCAGCAACTCACCTTATGGCCTTGTAGGCGTGCCAGGTGGCGTGGCCGACCAGCGGGAAGGCCACGATCATCCCGACAAGCCCCGTCGCGATGCTGATCAGGAAGAGGACCAGCACGATCGCGCCCCACGCGATCATGACCGGCAGATTGCGGAACACCATCGAGATCGACGTGCCCATCGCGGTGAAGGCGTCCACCCGTTCACTCAGCATCATCGGCACGCCGAAGACGCTGATGGCGAAGGAGAAGGCCGCGAACAGGCCGCCGACAACGGTGCCCACCAGCAGCATGGCCCAGCCTATGGGCGTCGTGAACAGCATCTGCGCCACATGGTCGAGGCCGGGAAAGGGCCTCAGGCCGAAGAACAAGGCGTAGATGATGACCGCGGCGCGCATCCACAGCAACATGAGCAGGCACAATATGGCGCCGGCGAACCAGACCTGCGCGCCGGACTGCGGCCTGACGAACACCATGCGGGCCAGGCTGACCGGATTGCCCGCCTCGAGGTCGCGGCTTTTCTGGTAGAGACCGATCGCCAGCAGCGGTCCGACCACCATGAAGCCGGCCAGCGCCGGGAAGAGGACGTAGTCCAGCCCCATGGCGAACAGTCCCCAGACGATGGCAAGCGACACGAAGGCCACGGCCAGCCCGTAGGCGAGGCTCGGTCCGGGACTGGAAAGGAAATCGCGCCAGCCGGCGGCGAGCCAGCCGAAGGCAGCGGAGGCCGGCAGGTGGCGACGCCTCTGCTCGGCCAGCGGGACGACCCGATCGGATTGGTCGGCATGGCTCATTTCGTCATCCTTTCAACAGGCGGCTTCGGCGGCACGGAACGCGCCGTCCTCGCGGCCGGCCTCCTTCAGGTGCGGTACGCAGTCAGGCTGGGAGACGAACGCGACATAGATCAGATGCGCGTTGGCGCCGATGAAGACGGCGATGGTTGCCGCGACGAGGGCGAGCGCGATCCACCTCCGGCTTCGCCGCGCGGGCATGGTTCCTCCTGTCGCGTTGGTCATTGCGGCTTCTTTTCCAGCGTGTGGACGTAGACCGTCAGGATTTTGATGTCCAAGGGCGACAGACGCGCGGCCCAGTTGGGCATGTGGCCCTGGCGGCCGGAATAGACCGTGGTGAAGACCGACTGCGCGTCGCTACCATAGAGCCAGTTGGCATCCGTCAGGTCCGGCGCGCCGACGTCACGCTTGCCCTTGGCGTCCTCGCCATGGCACGCGACGCAATTCGCCGCGAAGACCTGCTTGCCCGCTTCGATGCGCTTGGCATCGCCTGCGGGCTCGAGGCTGGAGAGCGAGCGCACATAGGCGACCACCGCCTCGATCTGGTCGGTGGGCAGCATGCCGTCATGACCGAAGGCCAGCATCTGCGAGGTGCGCGTGTCGTCATTGGTCGAATTGATGCCGACGCGGATCGTCTCCTCCAGCGCCTCGGGGCTGCCGTCTCCCCAGAGCCAGGCCTTGGCGGCGAGATTGGGGAAGCCCGCGCCGCCGGTGGCGTTGACGCCATGGCAGGCCGCGCAATTGTCACCGAACAGGGTGTGGCCGGTTTCCTTCACCGATCGCATCAGCGCCGGATCGGCCTCGATCTCGGCATAGCTCTTTTTCTCGATCTCGCTGGTCCACGTCGCGCGCGAGAGGGCGGCATCCTCCACCTGCACCGCCACCACCTGCTTCTGGTCCGTGCCGAGCATGCCCTTGGTGTAGGTCCATATCAGCGGCCAGGTCGGGTAGAGCATCCAGCAGATCAGGGAGAACACGAAGGCGGTGCCCAGGAAGAAGAAGACCACGCGCGGAATCGGCGTCTCCAACTCCTCGATGCCGTTCCACTCATGTCCGGTCGTCGGGCGACCGGTCACGACGTCCCGCTTGTCCAGCTCCATCTCAGTTCTCCGGTTCCAGCGGGGTGTCGTCTTCGGCGAGGATGCTTGTCCTGGCATGCTCGAACGCTTTGCGGTTGCCGGGCCAGAAGGCGTAGACCATCACGCCGACTGAGAAGGCGAGGAGGTAGAACAGGCCCCAGCTCTTGGAGATGGCGACGAGTGTTTCGTGTCCGATGTCCATTCGCTACTCCTGCGCCTCGGCCTGCGCGGCCGGCTGCTTGTAGGCGGCATCCGTCAGGTGGCCGAGAATCTGCAGATAGGCGACCAGAGCATCCATTTCGGTCACGCGGGATGGATCGCCGTCGAAGGCGCGCACGTTCGTCGCCTTGCCATAGCGTTCGCTGACGCCGCTGGCGTAGTTGCTGTCCGGGCTCGCCTGGCCGTACGCGTCCTGCGTCGCGTTGTCGATCATCGCCTGGGTGTAGGGCACGCCGACTGCGCGCTGCGCGGCCAGGTGCTCGCCAAGATCGTCGATCCTCAGGTCGTTCTTTGCCAGCCAGCCGTAGCGCGGCATGATCGATTGCGGCACCACGTCGCGTGGGTTCATCAGGTGGCGCACCTGCCAGACGTCGGAATACTTGCCGCCCACCCGGGCGAGATCCGGGCCGGTACGCTTCGATCCCCACAGCATGGGATGGTCGTATTTCGATTCGACGGCCAGCGAATAAGGGCCGTAGCGCTCGACCTCGTCGCGCAATGTGCGGATCATCTGCGAATGGCAGGCGTAGCAGCCCTCGCGGATGTAGATGTTGCGGCCGGCGAGCTCGAGCGGCGTGTAGAGGCGCATGTCGGGCGCTTCCTCCACCGTCTCATGGATGGTGAAGAGCGGCGCGATCTCGACGAAGCCGCCGATGGACGCAACGCCCACGATGGCCAGCACGAAGCCGATGGCGTTGCGCTCTACCTTGCGATGGAAGAATTCGGGCATCGTCTTACTCTCCAGCCTGAACGGCGCTGGTGGCTGGAATGGCCGGCATGTCCGGTTCCGCCGCGGTGGCGGACTCGTGCCGAGCGAGGGTGATCGTCTTGAGGACGTTGAAGGTGCCGACCACCGCGCCGGCCAGGAACAGCAGGCCGCCGAAGGTGCGCGCGATGTAGTAGGGATGCATCGCTTCCAGGCTGTCGACGAAGGAGTAGGCCAGCGTGCCGCTGTCGTTGTAGGTGCGCCACATCAGGCCCTGGATGATGCCCGAGTTCCACATCGAGAAGACGTAGACAATGGTGCCGGCCAACGCCAACCAGAAGTGGACCTCGACCAGCCTGGGCGAGTACATCGCCTCGCGCTTCCACAGCCAGGGCACCAGCGCGTAGATCGAGCCGAAGGTGATCATCGCCACCCAGCCGAGCGCGCCGGCGTGGACATGGCCGATGGTCCAGTCGGTGTAGTGCGAGAGCGAATTGACGGGGCGGATAGCCATGAACGAGCCCTCAAAGGTCGACAGGCCGTAGAACACCGCCGCCACCATCATGAAGCGCAGGGTCGCGTCGTCGCGCACCTTGTGCCAGGCGCCGTTCAGCGTGGCCAGCGCATTGCCCGCCGAGGCCCAGGACGGCACCAGCAGCATGACGGAGAAGGTCATGCCCAGTGTCTGCACCCATTGCGGCAGGGCGGTGTAGTGCAGGTGGTGCGAGCCCGCCCACATATACAGGAACGTGATGCCCCAGAAGGAGATGATCGACAGCCGATAGGAGAAGATCGGACGTCCGGCGCGCTTGGGCAGGTAGTAGTACATCATGCCGAGGAAGCCGGAGGTCAGGAAGAAGGCCACCGCATTGTGCCCGTACCACCACTCCGTCATCGCATCCTGCACGCCAGAGAACAGAGAATAGCTCTTGGCGTGGCTGAACGAGACGGGGACGGCGAGGTTGTTGACGATGTGCAGCACCGCCACGACCAGGATGAAGGCCATGTAGTACCAGTTCGCCACGTAGATGTGCGGCTCCTTGCGCCGCGCCAGCGTGCGCAGGTAGATCAGGAAATAGACGACCCACACGATCACGAGCCAGATGTCGGCGTACCACTCCGGCTCGGCATATTCCTTCGACTGGGTGATGCCCATCAGGTAGCCGCTGGCGGCGACGATGCAGAAGAGGTTGTAGCCGATCAGCACGAACCAGGGTGAGAACTGGTCCGGCAGGCGGGCGCGGGACGTGCGCTGCAGCACGTGGAAGGATGTCGCGATCAACGCATTGCCGCCGAAGCCGAAGATGACGCCCGAAGTGTGCACGGGCCGCAGGCGCCCGAAGCTTGCCCAGGCCTGGTCGACGAAGGTCAGCTCCGGCCAGGCGAGCAACGCCGCCACCCAAACGCCCATGGCCATGCCGATGACGGCCCAGAACATCGCCAGCACGATGCCGACCTTGGTGGGGTCGTCATAGTAGGAGGCGAGCCGGCTCTCGTCCGGCTCGGGCGCGAAGTAGCCCGACATGACGTAGAAGGCGAGGCCGACGCTGAACAGCAAGACGATGAAGCCCTGGCCGCCCAAGGGATCGTTGCGCCCCGCCGCGGCCATTGCCAGGCCGATAATGCCAAGAAAAAGCAATACACCCAGCGCGAGCTGGCGTTCGCTCAAAGTGAGGCGTGAGATCATGCAGTCCACTCCATTGCCGAACCAGAGGTCGGGCTCTGCGTTCCCGCGGTAGCAGTTCGATGGGGTCTCTTCTTTGATCTGGATCAAAGTAGGAGTGGGCGACTTCGATTATCGGGTCACTGTTCCCCTTCAATATCGAGGAGAGCCGGCACCACGATGAGCGCGCGCACATCCTCCACCCCGTCAGCCGAGCATAGGCAGCGTGGAGCGCGGGCGGCCTTCAGCACGTCGCATAGGCGCCTCCTGGCGCTGTGCCATCAGCTCGAGGAATTTGCCGACGCCTTGCCCAACCGCCTCGACCAGGCACGCTGCGGCAAAGTCGCGAAGACGATGCTGCCGCTTCTCAAGGCGTGTCACGCGACAGAGGAAAGGCTGATCGACGGGATGGACGCGTCGCGAAAGCGCAAGCTGGCAGCTTCGATCGTGCGCCTCATGTCGGAGCATCTGCGCGACCAGTATTTCGCCGAGGATATCGTGGAGGCCCTCGGCCAGGTTTCCGACGACGAGTCTTCGCCGAATCCCGAGGCGTTCGGCTTCATGCTGCGCTCGTTCTTCGAGACGCAGAGGCGGCATATCGCCTTCGAGCAGGAGCATATCGTGCCCCATCTGCCGGACCAGCCGCAGGTGTCCGGGCAATGAACGCGAAGCGGTTTCAGGCCGTCGCAAATCGAACGATGTGGGAAACGCCGAATTCGGTTGACCGGCAGCGCTTTATCACTATACATCGCGGCCGGTCCGGAGTGTAGCGCAGCCCGGTAGCGCACTTGACTGGGGGTCAAGGGGTCGTCGGTTCGAATCCGGCCACTCCGACCATTTTAAAACAAAGCCTTATCTGCATCCCCCAAGGTGACTGCGTGTTCCGCGGCCACTGTGCAGACAGCAATGGTCGATACCGGCAATTTGGCTGACCGCGAACTCCCGAGACTGAAATAGCTCCAAAGCGGAGCGCTTCATTCGGAGCGGCGAAGCGCGAACCCTTGGATTCACCTGGTCGCGCCGCCGGGATCGCGCTCAGTATGCGTTTTCGGTGTTGAGCAGCCGGAGCGGCGTCAGGAGCAGGATGCGCAGGTCGAACAGCATCGACCAGTTCTCGATGTAGTAGAGGTCGTACTCCGTGCGCATCCGGATCTTTTCGTTGGTGTCCATCTCGCCGCGCCAGCCGTTGATCTGGGCCCAGCCCGTGACGCCGGGCTTGACCTTGTGGCGCGCGAAATAGCCATCGACCACCTCATTGTAGAGCAGGTTGTGCGACTGGGCGGCGATGGCGTGCGGGCGCGGTCCCACCAGTGAAAGCGAACCCAGCAACGCATTGAAGAATTGCGGCAATTCGTCGATCGAGGTCTTGCGGATGAAGCGACCGACGCGGGTGACACGCGGGTCGTTCTTGGTCACGGTCTGCTTGGCCGTCGGATCGGCCTTGTCGGTGTACATCGAGCGGAACTTGTAGACCTCGATGACTTCGTTGTTGAAGCCGTGCCGCTTCTGCTTGAACAGAACCGGCCCCTTGCTGTCGAGCTTGATGGCGATCGCCGTCGCCAGCATGACCGGCGAGAACAACAGGATGCCGATCAAGGAAAAGACGATGTCGAAGGCCCGCTTGGCAACCGAGTCCCAGCCGTTGATCGGCCTGTCGAAAATGTCGAGCATCGGCACGGAGCCGATATAGGAATAGGAACGCGGGCGAAATTGCAGCGCGTTGGAGTGCGCCGACAAGCGTATGTCCACGGGCAGCACCCACAGCTTCTTCAAAAGCTGCAGAACGCGTGTCTCGGCGGTAAGCGGCAACGACACGATCAGCATGTCGATGCGCGCGATACGGGCGAACTCGATCAGCTCGGAGATCGTGCCGAGCTTCGGATAGCCGGCAACGATGGGCGGCGAGCGCTTGTCGTTGCGATCGTCGAAGATGCCGCAGATGCGGATGTCGTTGTAGGGCTGCTTCTCGACAGAGCGGATCAGGACCTCCGCCGCCTTGCCGCCGCCGACGATGACGGCGCGGCGCTCCATGCGGCCATCGCGCGCCCAGCGGCGAATCAGGTTGGCTATCGCCAGGCGTAGCCCGAACAGCAGGATGAAGCCGACCACGAACCATGTGCCGAACATCAGGCGCGAGTATTCCTCCGACATCTTCATGACGAAGGCTGTCAGCGCCATCAGCGCGAAAGTGCCGGCCCAGACCAGCAATATGCGGTTGAAATTGGCGATCGGCCGCATCAGCGACGAGACCTGATAGCAGTCGGTGACGTCGAGCAGGACCACGGCGAGGAAGGAGGCGGCAGCGATCGTCAGCGTGTACTGCCAGCCGAGATAGGTGAAGAAGCCGAGATACCAGACATAGACGCAAAGGCCGGACAGGAAGAGCAGCGCGAACTCGATCATGCGCAGCACGCCGCTGGCCATGATGGGAGACATGGTATCGCGACGGTACTGCGAGGCGACCTGGCGGGCGACACTGTTCAGCGTGCCCGGCTTGCCGCTGTCGGCCTGGCCGTCGAGTTTACGCACCGCGTCCGTTGAGAAGCGGCGCGCCGGGTCGATCTCGTTCATGGAACTGTCCGCGAGCTTCGATGTCTGTATAGCAGAAAGAGAGCTAAGAAAGCTTTGAGACAACCGCTGGTTTTGGATGCATCCAATCCAGTGGAGGTTTGCTCACCATTATCGGGAGTTGAGTAGCGGGCTCTCTCGTGCGGTGCAATAGATCTTTTCAACCCAGGCGATCATTGGATCGAGATCGAGGCTGATGCCGGCGGCGGTCAAATCCGCGATAGTTTGCCGCTGGAGGTAGGGCGCCGCATCGCGGCGAATGGGGGCGGGCCCACGCAAGACCTTGAAACCCGCAACGGTGAGCCGGATGGACGGACGCACGGCGCCATCCTGGCGCTGCGTTCGTGCCTTTCATCCCGGCTGCAATTCCTCAGTGATATCATATGCTCGTCAGGCAGGGCGCGATTCATGGCTGCTTGCGGCATTGTTAAAACAGGCGTTCGCGAACGTAGACGGTATCGCCCGGCAGAAGCGGGTCGGATGTCTGCACGCGACCGGTAATCACCTTGCCGTTGATGTCGCGGGTGATGTCGACGCTGTCCTGGTTCGCGCGAGGCGTGTAGCCGCCGGCAATGGCGACCGCCTTCTGCACGGTGAGGCCAGGCACGTAGGAATATTGCCCGGCAGCGCCCACTTCGCCCATGACGAAGATCGGCCGGTAGCGATCGATCTCGACGGAGACGTCAGGATCGCGCAGGTATCCTTGCCGAAGCCTTGTGGCGAGTTCCTTTTCCAACTGCTGGGATGTGTGGCCGCGCGCCGGCACCCGCCCTACGAGCGGAAAGGAGATATAGCCGGATTGGTCAACACTGTAGGTGTTGGTCAGGCCTTCCTGTTCGAAGACGGTGATGCGGATACGATCTCCGGCGCCGAGCCGATAGGGCTGGTCGAGCACCTCATGAAAGGCAGCCGGCGCTGGCCTGTAGCTGGAGCAGCCGGCGAGCATCGATACGGCAAGCAGCGCGCGGAGCAGGGATGCAGTGCTGTTCATGGCCGAACGAATACCTTCGACTTGCTGGCGGGGACCTCGACGATCGATGGCCGTTATCATCCTGTTAGGGTTAATGCCCGGTAAAGGCGGATCGCTTTCCTGTCGGGCCGGACATGTTTACGGCCCGGACGCTGGCGGCGGGGGAGTGCTTCTTAACGGCTGAGTTACCATACTTGTTTACCATCCGTGGTGACCCCGTATCGGAGTATGGCCATGTCCGCTCAGTCCCCGGCCGCAGTCATCGACCCTCGGCAGATCTTCGCCGGTCTCTCGAGGAACTGGCTGCGCATCTTGATCGTCGCCCTGGCGGTGGCGGGCATGGCATTCGCTTTGGCCTGGCTGGCGGCACCGCAATACAGGGCCGTCGCGCAACTCAAGCTCGGACCGGCCGAATCGTCTGTTCCGCGCAAGGGAGGCGACACGATCGTTAACGGGCGGGGCGTGGCGACCGGGATGCAGGTCATATCCTCGGCCGACATCCTCAAGCAGGTTGCCGCGAAGCTCGATCTTGCGCGCATGCCGGAGTTCAATGACGCGCTGAAGATGTCGGCGCTCAGCCGCTTCCTCGTCATAGCCGGCTTGAAGAGCGACCCGGAGGAGATCCCGCAGGAAGAGCGCGTGCTGAAGAAGATCCGCGAAAAGCTCGATGTGCGGGGGGATGAGAAGGCCCGTGTCATCACCATCGAGTTTTCGTCCGAGAACGCAAGGCTCGCGGCCGACATTCCGAACGCCATGGCCAGCTTCTACCTTGCAGGGCAGGGTAACGCGAAGCTGGAGCCCAATTTTGCAACCGTCGCCTTTCTCGGCCCGGAAGTCGTCGACCTGCAGAACAAAGTGAAGGATGCCGACGCGAAGGTTGCGGCTTTCCGAGCGCAATCGGACCTTCTGACGGGAGGCAACTCGGCTCTCGCAACCCAACAGCTCTCCGATCTGACGAATGAACTGTCGCGGGTGCGCGCCGGTCGAGCGAGCGCCGAAGCAGCTATCGAGGCCATTCGCAAAGCAGTTCGGAACGGCGGCTCACTCGCCTCGATCCCGGAAGTGCAGTCTTCCGAGCTGACGCAAGGGCTGCTCGCGCGGCAGGTTGAGATCAGGAGCGACATGGCCGAACTCTCCACCACCTTGCTCGACAATCACCCGCGCATCCGCGCGTTGAAGTCGCAGCTTGCCAATCTCGACGCCCAGCTTCGCGGCGAAGCGGACAAGCTGCAGAAGGGGCTGGCAACTCAGGCGCAGACGATGCAGGCGCGGGAAAGCCAGCTTGTCGCCGAGCTCGAAACGTTGAAGACGGCCTCCGCGCATGCCGGCGAACAGCAGGTCGAGCTCGACGCCTTGCAGCGAGACGCGGATGCCAGGCGGCAAGTGCTCGAGTCCTACATGTCTCGCTACCGTACGAGCGCCGCCGGTGTCGACGGTGGCTACGCGCCGGTCGATGCCCGCATCATTGTGGAGGCGCAGGCGCCTGCGGATCCGTATTTCCCGAAGATACTGCCGATCACCGGCGCGGCCTTCGTCGCCTCGTTGCTGTTGATGGCCGCCGGTACACTGCTCGGCCAGCTGCTTTCCGCGGGCGCAACGCGCGCCGCGGCCGATGCCCGCTTCGATCGCATCGAGCAGGTCACGATGCCTGTCGTCCACCACGAATCGGACGATGTTTCGATATCCGGTGATTTCGCAGAGGCTGATCCGGCGCCTATTTCCATCGTGACGGACGGGGTCGTGGACGAAGGTGCGGCAGCGCATGCGACGCTTGGCGAGATCGACATAGAGGCTGCCGCTGAGAGGCTGGTTTCAAGGGGCGCGGCGAGGGCCATTTTCGTCTCGCCTGAGGGCGACGAGGCGGCCGCGTCGGCTGTCCTGGTGGCGCGCGAGGCCTCCGATGCCGGCCTTCGCGTGCTGCTTCTCGATCTCACCGCCTCGGGCGCGGCCTCCCGGCCGATGCTGGACGCCGTCCTGTTTCCCGGAATTACCAACCTGCTGGCCGCCGAGGCGCAGTTCAGCGACGTCATCCATGCCGACCATTATTCGGACTGCCACGTAATTCCCGTCGGCACCGCCGATACGGCGCGCGCCATGCGCGCGATCGACAGGTTGCCTATCATCATGCAATCGCTGACCACCGCCTATGATCTGGTCGTGGTCGAGTGCGGCCCGTCTGATGCGCAGGGGATCAGCCGGCTGGTGGGCGAGGGGACGGAGGTCTTCCTGTCCATGCTCGAGCCGCGTGACGAGATCGCGCTGGCCGCTGTCCAGTTGATCGAGAATGGTTATCCCGACGTCACCCTGGTAACGCCTGTCGGGCACAGGCAGCCGGAAGTGCGCGTGTTCGGGCATCGGTCGGCGGCCTAGCTTGGCCGCCAGCTTGCACTGGTGGCTGCGTCAGCACTTGTGGAAATAGTGGTAGGTATCAGGCGCGCTCATCCATTTGAGTTTGGTCGCCAGGCCGCCATGCGCGTTGATCCATCCCCTGATGTCCTCGGCATAGGCGTGCCATAGGACACCGGTCATGTCGGTACGATGGGCGAGGTGGAAGCCGAAGCTGGCCGTCGGTGTCACGCATATCCGGCTGCGCGGAATGTAACCGAGCAGCACGGTGCAGGCCGACTGGCATTTGCCGACGATGCGGACATCGACACCGCGCGCGGCGAGCTCCTTCCAGCGCTCGGCGTAAGCCGCGACGCTGCCGCCATGGGCGTCGGAGACATCGATCGTTTCAGCCGCCGCGACCGATGCGGCAAACGGCGTGACAAGAAAAAGCAGCCCCGCAAACACGACCCTGAGCATGCCAAGCCTCCCCGGCGCGCGACGCGTGCCGGCAAGATAGCCCCTGGCGGGCCCGTCTCTGAATCACATTCGTGTTTGCGGAAGTCGAAAAGGGACCTTGGCCCTAGTTCTTCGGCCGGGGCTCGAGGATCAGCCACTTGATGATGCCCATGGCGGGCAGCACCCAGAGCAGGCCGCTGAGCAGGAAGAAGAAGAAATGCGCGGTGCCGCCGTAATCGGCCAGCCGCGTCACCGCGATCGCCGAGGCGATCAACGCGTAGACGATGACCAGGGCGACCAGCAGAACGGTTCCGATCAGCTTCTTCAGGCGAATGGGCATGTCCTGGGTTCCCGATCCTGCAATTCGCAATGTGCCGGCATCTTGCCTGCAAACCGCGGCGCCGGCTCTCCGAGGTCTCTCGCTTAGGCCGAACCGTCGGCATGCGCAACCCGCGAGCACCGGCGCGACGGCGTGCCGCGCCGGCCAGCCTTGTCAGCGGGGCCGGGATGGTCCACCACTCCGGCGATTTTTCAACCGGAATGGGACAAGTCATGTCCGCCATCGCCGCCGCGTCACCCGTCATGGATCGCAATCGCGACCTCCGCAACCGCGCACTCGTGCGCGGTTGGCTTTATGTCGTGCTGCTGGTTCTCTTCGCGCTGGTGGTGGTCGGCGGCTCCACGCGTCTTACCGGCTCCGGTCTGTCGATCACCGAATGGAAACCGATCCACGGCGTCATCCCGCCGCTGAACCAGGCCGAATGGCAGGAAGAGTTCCTGCGCTATCAGCAGATCCCGCAATATTCCGAGATCAACAAGGGCATGAGCCTGGACGATTTCAAGTCCATCTTCTGGTGGGAATGGGCGCACCGCCTGCTAGCGCGCGGTGTTGGTGTTGTCTTCGCGCTTCCGCTGCTGTTCTTCTGGGCGACGCGCCGCATCGAACGCGGCCTGGGGCCGAAGTTGTCAGGCATTCTGCTTCTGGGCGGCATGCAGGGGGCCATTGGCTGGTGGATGGTCGCCTCCGGCCTCGTCGACCGGGTGTCGGTCAGCCAGTACCGGCTGGCGACGCATCTGACGCTGGCGGCGTTGATCTTCATAGCCACCATGGTGGTGGCGCGAGGCCTGGCGCCACATTCGGAACCGGCGGCGGACCGCACGACTCAGCGCACGGCCGGAGTACTGGTGTTGCTGGCGCTCATCCAGATCTATCTCGGCGGGCTGGTCGCCGGCCTACACGCCGGCTTGACCTACAACACCTGGCCGCTGATGGACGGCAAGCTAGTGCCCGACGACCTGCTGCTTCTCCAGCCTGCCTGGCGCAATTTCTTCGAAAGCCCCAAGACCGTGCAGTTCGTGCACCGCATCGGCGCCTATGTCGTCTTCCTGGCCGCGCTCTGGCACATGGTCGCCACCTGGCGCCGCCGGCCCGGCACAACGCACGCGCGCCGCGCCACTTTGTTGTTCGTGCTGGTGCTGTTGCAGGCTTCGATCGGCGTGGCCACGCTCGTCATGGAAGTGCCGCTGCATCTGGCGCTCACGCATCAGGCATTCGCGCTGATCGTGCTTGGCTTTGCCTCGGCCCATTGGCGCGGCACCAAGGGCTCCTATCCCTTGCCGACAAGACCTCCTATGAGGCGAAGACACCTTGTCATAGCTTTCTTGATCTTGCTCGCGGGGTATTTCGCGACCAATGCCGCCTTTCTTCTGGCGAGCAGGCTACAGACCTGAGCTGAGGTCGGGCTGGCCGGTCAAATCCAGAATTCGTTCGACTGCGTCGTTGCCTTGTCGCCGTCGAACTCGGCTTGGCGCGTGGCCGCCGCGGAAGACATCGCCTGGCCCTGGTCGGTCTTATCTGCGGCCTTGAGCGCCGCCAGCTTGGCCTTGAGGGCTGCTATTTCCTGCTGCAGCTTTGCCGCCTCGACCTGATCCTTCACGGTCTTGGCTTCGTCCTGCTTGGCCTTGATCTGTTTTTCGAGGGCCGCTTCCTGCGTAGCGTTGCTTGATGCGCCGGAGGAGCCGCTCGACGTCGAAACACTGGTCGAAGAAATCCCGCTGATCATATCGGACAACCCCACAAAGCCCAGCTTCTGGCTAGCCCATCGTGGTGAATCTTCGGTTACCTAAGGGTTCGGAAACCCGGCCTGACGGCCAATATCGCAGCGGCGACGGAGAGTTCACGGTTCTCGTCGACAGCGTTGCGATCCTCGTGATGCCAGGCTGCCGACAGGCAGCCATAGGCGATCGCGTGATCCAGGATCGCGCGCGGCGGCTGGCTGAGCGTTGCCGAGAAGACGTTAGCCATATGCGCGATCCGCCTCGGGTCATTGCAAAGGTCGTCGCGGTCGAGAGGATTATAGAACATGTTCGCGGCGTCGAAGCCTGGGTCGCCAAGGACGCCCTTTGGATCGATCGCCAGCCAGCCGCGCGGCCCATGCAGGATGTTGTCGTGGTGCAGGTCGCCATGCAGCGGCCTCGTTTCGTGCGGATCGCCCAGCAGCCGTTCGGCGATGGCGGCCGCTTCCACGTAGAGGCTTTGCTTGCCGCTCTCTCGATCCGTCCGCGCCTTGCGGAACAGGCTGACATAGCGCTCCCGGAGGGGCTGCAGATCGACCGGGGGAGGGTGTCGCGAAGGCGCCGAGAGTTCGGCCAGAACTTCCGCCGCGACGGCGGTCGCGCTGTCGTCGCCATGCTCGACCAGATGCCGCGACAGAAGCCTGTCGCCGGCATATTCCAGCAGCATCCGGTGGCCGTCGCGGCCGAGCAGCCGCACAGCACCCTTGCCGCGTCGCCAGGCAAGGAAATGCTCGCCACGCAATTCGTCGGCGACGTCGTCGAACGGCTTCAGGTCCTTGACGATGGCTATCGATCCACCGCCGCGCGTCACTTTCCAGATGCGGCTGGAGAAGGTTTCGGCGATGAGTTCGGGCGAGCCCTCAAGTTTCCAGCGGCGAGGGAAGAGAGGTACGTTCATATCTGTCCGCCGCGTCGCCCCTGGCCGCTCCCGCCGCCTTGTCCCGGCAGAAAGACAGGCGGCCGGGCGGCTGTTCGGGCCTTGCGTCAGTGCTTGAGGCCAAGCATCAGGTCCAGGTTCTGGACGGCGGCGCCCGAGGCGCCCTTGCCCAGATTGTCATAGACGGCGACGAGCAGCGCCTGCGCGCGGTCGTCATTGGCGAAGACATAGACCTTCATGCGGTTGGTGCCGTTGTAGATCTCGGGGTCGATCTCCGGCATGCGCTCCTGATGCGTGTAGGGCGCCACTTCCACCACGCCGCCGTCGATCGAGGCGAAATGGTCGGCGATGGCCGCGTGCAGTTCCGCGCCTTTCGGCACGCGCGGCAGGTGGCCGAGCTGCAATGGCACGACTGTGATCATGCCTTGCGCGAAATTGCCGACCGCCGGCTGCATGATCGGGTCCTGCGACAGCTTCGCATAGGCCCTCAGCTCCGGCACGTGCTTGTGCTTCAACGTCAGTCCGTAGGGCAGGAATTCGGGCGCGTCCTCGCCCTTGCCGACATAGTCCTCGATCATCGGCCGGCCGCCGCCGGAATAACCCGATATGCCGTTGACGGTGACCGGGAAATCCGCCGGCAACAGGCCGGCGGCGACCAGCGGCCGCAAGGTCGCGATCGGTCCCTGTGGCCAGCAGCCCGGATTGGCGACGCGCTTGGCGGTGGCGATCCGGCGCGGCTGGTCCTTGTCCATTTCGGCGAAGCCGTATTCCCATCCCGCCGCCACGCGATGCGCGGTGGAGGCGTCGATGACCCTGGTTGTGTCGTTGGCGATCAGCGACACGCTCTCCTTGGCGGCGTCGTCCGGCAGGCACAGGATCGCGACATCGGCGGCGTTGAGGAACTCGGCGCGCGCGGCCGTATCCTTGCGGCGCTCGACCGGGATCGAGATCAGCTCGAGGTCGCTGCGCCCGGCAAGAAGCGTCCGGATCTGGAGGCCGGTCGTGCCGTGTTCGCCGTCGATGAAGACTTTCGGGTTCATTTCAAACGCGTCCTGTAAAAAAGCTCTTATATCTCAACGCTATATGCCGTGTCCGTGATTTGCGGCAATACCGTTGTGGTTGATCTCGTCGATCCTAGCCTTTCGTTCCGCCAGCAGGCCGAGATAGTGCATGGCCACCATCGAGCCGGCGATGGCCGTTATATCGGCATGATCGTAGGCGGGCGCAACCTCGACGACATCGGCGCCGACGATATCGACCTGCGTGAGCTGGCGCAGCGTCGACAGGATCCTGGCCGACGACGGGCCGCCGGCGACCGGCGTGCCCGTGCCGGGCGCGAAGGCCGGGTCGAGGCAGTCGATGTCGAAGGTGACGTAGGTCTTCTTGCCGCCGGTGCGCTCGACGATCGCGTAGGCGATGTCGGAAGCTCGCATCTCCTCCACCTCGTAACCGTGCAGGATCTTGATGCCGAACGTGTCGGGCGCGTGCGTGCGGATGCCGATCTGGATCGAGCGGTCGGGATCGATGATGCCTTCCTTGACCGCGCGGCCGACGAAGGAGCCATGGTCGATGCGCTTGCCATCATCCGGCCAGGTGTCCTGGTGCGCGTCGAACTGCACCAGCGCCAGCGGGCCGTGGATGGCGGCGTGTGCTTTAAGGAGCGGCCATGTGACGAAATGGTCACCGCCGAGCGACAGCAGGAAAGCGCCCGATTTGAGGATCTTGGTCGCCTCGCGCTCGATCGTCCCCGGCGTCTTCTGGTGATTGCCGGTATCGAGCAGGCAATCACCATAGTCGACCACGGCGAGCTGCTCGAACAGGTCGCGCGAGAACGGATATTGCGGATCATTGTCGAGGATGGCGGAAGCACGGCGGATCGCCTGCGGTCCGAATCGCGCGCCGGGCCGGTTGGTGACGGCCGCGTCGAACGGAATCCCCCACACCACGGCGTCCGCGCCCTTCACATCCTTCGTGTAGCGGCGTCGCATGAATGACAAGGCGCCGGCATAGGTCGGTTCGAACGAGGCGCCCGTCTTCGAGCGGGCCGTGAAGGCGTGGTCGATGTTTCTATTCGGCATCGCGTGTCCTCGGTTTCATCGGGGAGCAACAACTATAGAACCGGCACGCAACATGCCAGTCACAGCTTGCGGAGAGGGAACATCCCCCATCTCGGCTTCTTCATCCGACGCGTGGCTCGCCCGGTTCCAGCACGATTCCATTGCAGTGGCACGACAGGCGCTCGCCGGCTTGCCCGGACCGGGATCTGTCCGTAGCCGGCTTCGTTCACCCGCATGTCATGGGCGTCGCCTAACCGGGGGGCGACCCGGAACGGAGCGATTCCCATGCGGACGATCTGGCTGAGCCTCGTGCTTGCGGCATCCCTCTTCGTGCCCGTCACTGGCGCATCGGCGGGTGAAACGCGCGCCAGCCAGATCCTCGACCGCTTCGAACACGCCAATCAGTGGCGCGACCATGTGATGATCGCCGCCCATCGTGCCGGCGGCCTTCAGGCGGGCAAGAAGCTTTATCCCGAGAATTCGATCGCCGCCGTCGAAGCTTCCATTGCCATGGGGGCGGAGATCGTCGAGGTCGATGTCAGGCGCTCCGGAGACGGGGCTTTCGTCATCATGCACGACAGCTGGCTCGACCGCACCACCACCTGCAAGGGCGAGGTGGACAAGCGCACACTGGCCGAACTGAAGCAATGCCGCCTGGTCGTCGAGGGTACCGGTATCGCCACCGATGAGACGGTGTCGACACTTCGCGAGATGCTGGTGGCAACGCGGGACAGGATCCTGATCAACCTCGACAACAAACTCGATATCGGGGCCTTGCCAGCAATGATCACCGTTGCGCGTGACCTCGGCGTGGCCGACCAGGTGATCGTCAAGGAGAACCTGTGGAACCGCCAGCGGATCGACGCCGCAAGGGCTGTGCTTGCCACGACCGGTGGCGGGTTCGAGTTCATGCCGATCATCGCCGACGACGCCGTGCGTGACGCCGCCTTCGCGGAGGAGGTCGGCCGGGCCTTCTCGCCGCACGCGATTGAGCTGATCAACTGGCGGGCCGGAGCCGAGACGCTGACGGCGACCGGCGGGCCGTTGTTCAGCACGCGGATGCGCGCGGTCGCGGCGCGAGGGAACTGGCATCTGTGGGCGGACACTTATGCCATCGTCAACAAGCCGTGCGGCTTCTTGGCCGGAGGTCGTGGCGACGAGCTGGCGGTCGCCGCCAGCATGCCGCGCGAAGCCTGGGGCTTCTGGGCCGATCGCGGCGCCACCATCATCCAGACCGACGAACCGGGAGCGGCGATCGACTGGCTGGCGGCGAACGGCTATCGCGTACCCTATGTCGGCGAGAGGCGGTCCGCGGAGCCGGCGCATACGGCCAGCATCAACTGACAGGCCGACGCGGTTTGCCGCACGCTAGCCTTGCCAGGGGCCCGCCTTTGCTGACGCAACGGTGTCAGGGGCGAGCCGTTATCCATGGCTATGCCCATAGCCACCGTCCTCAAGCGCCAGGCCGATTTCTCGTACACCGCGATGATCGTCGCGACCAGCCTGGGTTTCGTCGTCGTTCAGCTTGATGTCTCGATCGTCAATGTCGCGCTCAACCGGATCGGCGCGGCGCTGTCGATTGACGTAGGCGGTCTGCAATGGGTGGTCGACGCTTACACACTGGCGTTCGCAGCCCTTCTGCTGGCCGGTGGAGCGCTCGGTGACAGGATCGGTGCGCGGCGTGTCTTCGTCGGCGGCATGGCGCTGTTCAGCCTGGCGTCGCTGGCCTGCGGTCTGGCGTACAGCGCCTGGATTCTGGTCGCGGCGCGCGCCGTCCAGGGCGCCGGCGCCGCCTTGCTGATGCCGTGCTCTCTGGCGCTTCTCAACCGGGCTTGCGCCGGTGACAAGGCACTGCGCGCCCGGGCGGTCGGTCTGTGGACCGCTTCGGGCGGGATTGCACTTTCCGCCGGGCCAGTGCTGGGCGGCTTCATGGTCGCCTCGCTTGGCTGGCAGAGCATTTTCCTGATCAACCTGCCAGTCGGAATGCTTGCCATCTGGATGACCTACCGGTTTCTGAGGGAAACGCCGCAAAAGGCGGACGGAACGCCTGTCGATTGGGCCGGGCAAGGGCTCGTCGTGCTGACGTTGTTTGCCTTGACCGGCGCCTTCATCGAGGCCGGCTCCTCGGGGTGGCGGTCGTTGCCGGTCATGGGCGGGCTGTCGCTGGCGATGATCGCGGGAGGCATCTTCCTGCTGGTCGAGAGCCGGGTGAAGGCGCCGATGGTTCCGCTTCGCCTGTTCGCCGGCAAGGTGCCGGCGGCGACCAGCCTCGTCGGGTTGGCGGTGAACCTCACGCTTTACGGCACGATCTTCATGCTCAGCCTGTATTTCCAACGGGAGCGGCAATTCTCGCCGGAGATGACCGGGCTTGCCTTCCTGCCTTTCATGGCGGCGGTTGCGGTCTCCAACATTGCCGCCGGTCGCATCGTCGCCAGCCACGGCGCAAGGTGGCCGATGACGATCGGCCTGCTCATCGGCGCGACCGGCTTTGCCCTGCTGGCGCTGATCCAGCCCGACACGTCCTACGTCGGGCTGCTGTGGCGCCTGCTGTTCCTGCCAGTGGGCATCGGCCTCGCCGTGCCGGCCATGACCACGGCATTGCTGTCGGCGGTGCCAGCCGAGATGTCGGGAACGGCCTCCGGCGTGCTCAACACTGTGCGGCAATCGGGTGGCGCCATCGGCGTCGCGCTGTTCGGTTCGGCGCTGGCGCTGGGCACGATCGAAGGCATGCGGCTTGCCTTCCTCGGCTCCGCGCTTGCCGTCGCCTTGGCGGCGGTCTGCGCCGTTCTGTTCGTCCGGGACGTCGACCGGGCCGGGCAATAGCGCTAGATCCCGAAGCCGCCGACCTGGCGGAGGCTGTCATGCTTCAAAAACAAGGGTGTCGAGAGGAAACGGGAATCACTGCTTCAATGAAGAACCACAACATTCGCTCAACGAAAAAGGCCGCCCGGAGGCGGCCTTTCGAAAGCTTGCGGCGAAGCGCGCCTTAGCGCTTGGAGAACTGGAAGCTGCGGCGGGCCTTCGCCTTGCCGTACTTCTTGCGCTCGACCACGCGGCTGTCGCGGGTCAGGAAGCCGCCCTTCTTGAGCACGGAGCGCAGCGCCGGCTCGTAGTAGGTCAGCGCCTTGGAGATGCCGTGACGCACGGCGCCCGCCTGGCCCGACAGGCCGCCGCCGACAACGGTGGCGACGATGTCGTACTGGCCGGCGCGGTTGGCCGCGACGATCGGCTGGTTGAGGATCATCTGCAGGACCGGACGCGCGAAATAGGCCGCGAATTCCTTGTCGTTGACGATGATCTTGCCGGAACCCGGCTTCACCCAGACGCGCGCGATGGCGTTCTTGCGCTTGCCGGTGGCGTAGGCGCGGCCCGACTTGTCGAGCTTCTGGACGTGGACGGGCGCGGCCGGCTGCGCGGCGGCAGTGGCGCTCCCGAGTTCTGCGAGCGAGGAAAGCTCAGCCATTACGAGGCCCTCTTGTTCTTGGAGTTCAGCTTGGCCACGTCGAGCGTGACGGGCTGCTGGGCGGCGTGCGGGTGCTCGGCGCCTGCGTAGACGCGGAGATTCTTCATCTGGCGACGGCCGAGCGGGCCGCGCGGGATCATGCGCTCGACGGCCTTCTCGACGACGCGCTCGGGGAAGCGGCCTTCGAGCAACTGGCGCGCGGTGCGCTCCTTGATGCCGCCGGGGTGACCGGTGTGCCAGTAGTAGACCTTGTCGGTGTACTTCTTGCCGGTGAACACCACCTTGTCGGCATTGATGACGATGACGTTGTCGCCGTCGTCGACATGCGGGGTGAAGGTGGGCTTGTGCTTGCCGCGCAGATGGTTGGCGATGACGGTGGCGAGACGACCGACGACGAGACCTTCAGCGTCGATCAGCACCCACTTCTTCACCACATCCGCAGGCTTCTGCGAAAAGGTTGCCATGGTTTTGCTCTCAGTTTGACCTTCCCGATCCACGAAGGACCAAGGAAAGGCGTTTCTTGTTGCTTCGATTGGCGACAGCGCCTTCGCCGTCGCCAAAAACAAAGCGGCGGCCGTTGAGGGCCGCTGCTTCGTGAGGGCTTATAGGGGAGGCCGTTTATCGCGTCAAGGCGATCGATGTGCTCTGTGGTTGGGAATATATAGCAAAAACAATCAGTTAGGAAAAAGGTATTATTTTACCACGTCATTTCTGGCGCTTGGGCGGGATGGAATAAGTGCCGTTGGCCTGCGCGACGGTCTGTCCGTCCGGTCCGGCGACGATGTCGATATCGAACACCATCAGGTTCTTTCCCAGTTTCAGGATGCGGCAATGGCCATCGATTGGGCCTGCCTCGGCCTTGCGCATGAAATTGATATTGAGGTTGATCGTCACCGACAGCGCGTCCGGCCCGGCGTGCGAAAGCACGCAGACATAGCCGCCAATGTCGGCCAGCGTGAAAAGTGACGGGCCGGAAACGGTGCCGCCTGGCCGCAAGTGCCGCTCGTCGGCATTGAGCCTTACCGTGCAGCCACCGGGAAACACCTCCAGCGCCTCATAGAACGAGAACTGATCGTTGAGTTGCGGATAGGCGGTCGCGAGCAGCGCGTTGACCTCCGCCGCGGTCATGACCGGCTTGAGACTGGTTTGAGCGGGCATGCGTGGCTTCCTATATCAGGTGACAGGCAACGGCGCCTGGACCAAATGTTGCGAATGAGAAAACACGCCTCGCGGCTGTTCTTCAACCGGCAGCATGCTAGTTCTTTTGTTCCATGCCCCGATGTCCTTGCGGGTAAAGAATGAGGTTTCGACGTGGCTGAAATCGTTGCCATAAAGCCGACTGCCGCCGAAGGGCCGGTCCTGGCAAGTCAAGAGAGAGGCGTGCTGCGTCTCACGCTTGCCAGCCCGCCCGCCAACGCCCTGTCGCTGGCCACGATGGCGGCGCTGAGCGCGGAGTTGGAGAAGGCAGGGGCGGATAGATCGATCCGCGTCATCATTCTCGCGGCTTCCGGCAAGGTGTTCTGCGCCGGCCACGACCTCAAGGAACTGACGGCGCATCGCACCGACGCCGATCGCGGGCGGGCCTTCTACGAAAAGACCTTCGCCGCCTGCGCCGCATTGATGCAAGCCATCGTGCGTCACCCGAAGCCGGTCATCGCCGAAGTCGACGGCCTGGCAACCGCGGCCGGGCTGCAACTCGTCGCGAGCTGCGATCTCGCCATTGCCTCGCACGAGGCGAGCTTCTGCACGCCCGGAGTGAACATCGGGCTATTCTGTTCGACGCCGATGGTGGCGCTGTCGCGCAACGTCTCGCGCAAGCAGGCCATGGAGATGCTGCTGACCGGTGAGACGATCGATGCGGCGACGGCCAAGGAATTCGGCCTCGTCAATCGCATCGTGCCTCGCGAATACCTGAATCAGGTCGTCAACAAATATGCGCAAACCATTGCGTCCAAATCGTCTTTGACGGTCAAGACCGGCAAGGAGGCATTCTACGCTCAGGCCGAAATGGGACTTGCCGACGCCTATGACTATACGGGGCGCGTGATGGTGGAAAACATGCTGGCGCGCGACGCCGAGGAAGGCATCGGCGCCTTCATTGGCAAGCGCAAACCGGAATGGACGGACGAATAGTCCGATGCAACCGCGCATCTCGATCATCACCATCGCCACCGACGACCTCGATCGCGCTGTGCGCTTCTACGAGGCGATGGGGCTGAGCCGTCACGCCGGCATCACCGACGGCGTCGCCTTCTTCCAGATGGGCGGCGCGATCCTAGGCCTTTTTCCGCGCGCCGACGCCGAGCAGGATTCCGGCGTCGCCTTCGGCAAGGCGCCGTCGGCCGTCTATCTCGCCTACAACACCCGTTCCGACGCCGAGGTCGATGAAGTCCTCGCCATGGCCGAGAAGGCGGGCGGCAGGATCGTCAAGCCGGCGGGCCGTGCCTTCTGGGGCGGTTGGTACGGCTATTTCGCCGATGCCGACGGCCATGTCTGGGAAGTGGCGCACAATCCCGCATTTCCGATTGCCGAGGACGGCACGATTTCCCTTCCGGCATGAAATCGTCTTGGCCTACCGCAAGCAACCGACGCGGCTGGAGGCGATACCGGTCTTTTCCGCATGCTGCGCGATGTGTGCGCGGCCTCCCATTCCTCATCGAGAAAGCGCTTGGAGAACACGACAGTGACCGCTAGCGAACTCAACTGGCGGGTCGAGCGGGCCTGCCGCGAGGCTTGGCCGGCGGCGAGCGAACAGGTCGTCGACGGATGGCTTCTGCGCCGCTCGGGCGGCAGGATCCGGCGCACCAATTCCGTCAATCCCTTGCCGGGCGTGAGGTCGGAGCCGACGGCGGCGCTGGCCGCCGCCGAGGCGTTCTATGCCGGCCACGGCCAGCCGTCCTTGTTCAGGGTCCCCGAAATCGCCGGCGAGATGGAGGCGGTCCTCGATAGCCATGGCTACCGCGGCGAGGGCCGGACAATCCATCTGTTTGCCGATATCGGCGGGCTGGAGGGGAAAGCGGATCCGCGAGTCTCTGTCCGGGCGGCGCCTAGTGAGGACTGGTTCCAGGCACGATTCCGCATGAGCGGCTACGACGAGGTGGAGCGTCGCATCTTTCGCGAGATGACTGGCCTGATCGCCGGCGACCGGGCGTTCGTTTCGCTTGAACAGGCAGGATCGGTCGTCGCCATCGCCTATGGCGTCATCCGCGACGGGCTTCTGGTCCTCGAGGCTGTTGAAACGGATGGCGATTTCAGGCAGCAGGGTCTGGGGCGCCGGACCGTTGGCGGCTTGATCGGCTGGGCGCGGCGGGCGGGCGCCGAGGCTGCCTGTCTCCAAGTCGTCGCCGACAATACGCCGGCACGTGCTCTCTACGCTTCGCTCGGCTTCAGGCGCGAGCTCTATGGATACCATTACCGCAGGAAGGCGATTGCCGCATGAACCATGACAGCTACGACAACGCCTACATCGCCGACATCCTGAATTCGGTGCGTACCATCGCCATGGTCGGTGCCTCGCCCAACGACGTGCGTCCGAGCTATTTCGTGCTCAAGTATTTGCTGGCCAAGGGTTTCGACGTCTTTCCGATCAATCCCGGCCATGCCGGCAAGGAAATCCTCGGCAGAACGGTCTATGCCAGCCTCGCCGAAGTGCCGGCGCCGGTGGACATGGTCGATATCTTCCGCGCCGCGTCGGCGGTGCCGGGCATTGTGGATGAGATGCTTCGCCTCGATCCGCTGCCTAAGGTGGTCTGGATGCAACTCGGCGTGCGGCATGACGAGGCCGCGGCACGCGCGGAGGCCGCGGGCATCAAGGTGGTGATGAACCGCTGCCCGAAGATCGAGTATGGCAAGCTTTCCGGCGAGATCGGCTGGACCGGGGTCAATTCCGGCGTGCTGTCGTCGAAGAAGCCCATCATGCGGCAAGGGTTTCAGAGTTTTGGCGTTCGCGCCAAGTGAGAGAAAAATCATTCCCTGAAATCTGATTTTTATCCGCCATTCGGGTGAAAACTGTAGCCCGAAAGGAAATTTCTTCTTTGCTTTCGCGCGCGAGCTTCGCCAAGAATGCGCGACAAATTTTCAAGCATTCCCATGGGAGGTTTTTCGATGACACGCACGCCCGGTTTCAACACGCTCGCCGTTCATGCCGGCGCCAAGCCAGACCCGGCGACTGGCGCCCGGGCAACGCCGATCTACCAGACCACCTCCTATGTCTTCGATGACGCGGACCACGCCGCCTCGCTGTTCGGCCTGAAGGCGTTCGGCAACATCTACACCCGCATCATGAACCCGACGCAGGCCGTGCTCGAAGAGCGCGTCGCCGCGCTCGAGGGCGGCACGGCAGCGCTGGCGGTCGCCTCGGGACATGCCGCGCAGCTCATCGTGTTCCACAATCTGATGCAGCCCGGCGACAATTTCATTGCCGCCAACAAGCTTTACGGCGGTTCGATCAACCAGTTCGGCCATGCCTTCAAGAACTATGGCTGGGAAGTGCGCTGGGCCGACACCAACGACCTCTCGACCTTCGAGAGCCAGATCGACGGCAAGACCAAGGCGATCTTCATCGAGAGCCTCGCCAATCCCGGCGGTACCTTCGTCGACATCGAGAAGATCGGCGAGATCGCGCGCAAGCACGGCTTGCCGCTGATCGTCGACAACACGCTGGCCTCGCCCTACCTGATCCGCCCGATCGAACACGGCGCCGACATCGTCGTGCATTCGCTCACCAAGTTTATCGGCGGCCACGGCAATTCGATCGGCGGCGTCATCGTCGACGGCGGCACTTTCGACTGGTCGAAGTCGGGCAAGTACCCGATGCTGTCGGAGCCGCGCCCCGAATATGGCGGTCTGGTCCTGCACGAGACCTTCGGCAATTTCGCCTTTGCCATCGCCGCGCGCGTGCTCGGCCTGCGCGACCTCGGTCCGGCGATCTCGCCCTTCAACGCCTTCCTGATCCTGACGGGCCTGGAAACGCTGCCGCTACGCATGCAGAGGCATTGCGACAACGCGGTGACCGTCGCTGCCTGGCTGTCCAATCATCCCAAGGTTGCCTGGGTGAACTATCCCGGCCTGCCGAGCGACAAGAATCACGCCCTGCAGAAGAAATATTCGCCGCAGGGCGCCGGCGCGGTGTTCACCTTCGGCCTGAAGGGCGGCTACGACGCCGGCGTCAAGTTCGTCGAGGCGCTGGAGCTGTTTTCCCACCTCGCCAATGTCGGCGACACCAAGTCGCTCGTCATCCATCCGGCTTCGACGACACACCGCCAGCTCTCGGACGAGCAGAAGGTCAAGGCGGGCGCCGGTCCGGACACCGTGCGCCTCTCCATCGGTATCGAGGATGTCAACGACATCGTCGCCGACCTGGAACAGGCGCTGGCCAAGGTTTGAGTATCGTGGCCGAGGCGAAATTCCTTCCGGTCGATACCGGAACCGTGGAGCCGGAAACGGGCGCTCCGGCGCCTGATCGCCTGATCTCGGGCGATCCGAAGTTCCGCACCTGGAATGTCGAGGAGCGGGATGGCGGCCTCTATGCCGGCATCTGGGAGGCGACGCCGGGCAAATGGCGCATCATCTACGACGAGTGGGAGTTCTGCCATATCCTGGCGGGTGTCTCCGTCATCACCGAGGATGGCGGCGAGGCACGGACCGTGCGGGCCGGCGACAGTTTCGTGTTGAAGCCCGGCTTCAAGGGAAGCTGGGAAGTGATTGAAACGACTCGCAAGGAATATGTGATCCGGCTCTGAGCGCTGTGGGGCGGGGCGGATCGCCCCGCCGCCATCTCAGCCGTTCGCGGCCATCTCGATCGTCTTCACCAGCGCCACCAGCTCACCCTGGTGGCGCGTGCCGGTCTTGGCATAGACGGCGGCGAGATAGGTACGGGCCGAACTGTAGGTGATGCCGCAGGCGGCCGCCGCTTCGTGCAGTGTCGCCCCCGAACTGAGCCAGGCCGCGAGGCGCGCATGCGCGGGTGACAGGCCGAACAGGTTCGTCAGGAAAGGTACCAGGTCGACATCGTTCGGCCGGTCGAGGCGCCGGATAGAAATGAGCACCAGCTCTCCGGTCGCATTGCCGATCTCCCCCGCCGGAACAGGGCTGGCGTTCGCGATGAAGCGATGTCGCCTCTGACTCTCGTCGGAAGCTTCCAGAAGGGCTATCCGCCCCATCTGCCGCGCGAGCGGCGGCCTGAATGCGTCGGCGATGAATTCCGCGAGCCTTGTCCGTTGCGCGGGCGCGCGGGCCGCCAGGCAACCGTCGCGCAGCATGATCGGCGCTTCCGGGGATGACAGCAGCGCATCGGCCGCCGCATTGACGCGGATAACCCTGCCATCCCTGTCCACGGCAAGCATGGCGACGGACACTGTCCCGTTCATGGCGGTATCCATCGTTCCCCGCATCAGATGACCGGCGGTGGCCCCCGCCCGCCGCAGGTGCGGCAACAGCAGGCCCAGAAGGTCCATTTCGCTCTTGGAGAAGGTCTCCTGTCCCACCGCGCGATGGATGCAGATCGACCTTCGGCTTTCCAGCGTGGGATCGATCTCGATCACGCAACGCATATCGCGGTCGAGGTCCCGCGGTTTCATCCATTCATTCCAAAGTGGTTCGCGCCGAAACCCCTCGATGTCGATGATCTCCTCCAGCCGCGCGATCGACGAACCGCTCCTGGCGAAGAACGACAGATAGGGATGCTGGGGTTCTCGCTTCGGCGTGAAGGCGCGAACGAAGTCGTTGGCGGTCGTGTCGGCATCGTCGATCGATGCGGCAACGTCGTTGATCGCCACCACGGCACCGGGGCCGGTGAGCGCGTTGAAGGTGCACACACGGGACGCATGGAAAAGGGAGCCGAGGTTACTCATTGCCAACCGCGAGTCCGCACGCCCCCAGGCTGCCGCGTAGAGTGTCTCGATGACGGATAGGATTTGATGTTCCGAAGTCATGACGGGCCCATCTTCCCCCCACCCAGAGGAGACGATGACAGGTCTTCCGACCGCCTTACCCTGTTTCCGGCGCTGGCTGGACGGCGCGACTTGGAAAGGCCGTGAACATGATGCACCCCCGCATCGATCTGATTTGCCTTGCGAAGTGGACGCCAAATGAACGGCAAAGGCATCCACCAGTTGGTGGACGGTGAAGAAATCTTGCCCCGAACAGGCCTGTTTTGATAACGTTCCGATGCAGGGGCTAGGGGGCTGTGCGGCGATTGGCGGATCGCGCGCAGGTTTGGTGTGCGAAGCCAGCCCACGGTACCCATGAAGGAACCCCTGACCACTGCCCAGCTCTCCCATCTGGTCGGCCTGATCTATGACGCGGCGATAGACCCCGGCCGATGGCCCACGGCGCTGGAGGCAATTCGTGTGACGCTTGGTTTTGCCAACACCGCCCTTGGCCTGAACACCTTTCCAACGGGAAAGGCGCATCTGGGCGTAACCACGAATATCCCACCGGAATATGACAGCACGCTCGCCGACTACGGCCCAGAGGTCGTCGAGATCTGGGGTGGCCTGGAAACACTCCAGAACCATCCGATGGACCAGCCGGCGCTGCTCAGCCGCATCAATCCCGCGGCGCTTGATTTCGAGGTCACCACCAACCGCATGGCGCTCGAATGGGCCAAGCCCCAGGGGCTTATCGACAACATCGCGCTGCCGCTTGCCATGGACGAGCGCGGCTACGGCTCGCTGGCGATGGGGCGGCATCGCGATCAGGGACCTGTCGGTGAGATGGAGCTCGAGGCCGCCCGGCTGCTGATCCCGCATCTCCAGCGCGCGGTGGCTATCAACCGGCTCTTCGATCTCGAACTGCTGGCGCGCACCAGCTTCGAGCGTACTTTGGAGAAACTGGCCACGCCGGTGCTGTTGACGACGGCCGAAATGCGGCTGGTGCACGCCAATCCGGCGGCCCGAAAGATCCTCGACGACGGCGACCTGCTTCGCATGCAGAACGGTGTTCTGACCGCCGTGAACGGCGTCTTACAGGCGCTGTCGGTCGCGGTGGCGCAAGCAGGACGCGATGAGGCTGCCATCGGCCGCAAGGGCATCGGCATTCCGGCTCATCGCAGGGATGGCACCGTCGCGGCGCTGCACGTGCTGCCGCTCCACCCCGACCGCCTGCCGGCCTCTAATCCCGCCGTGGCTGCCATTTTCGTCGCCGAGGCGGACAAGCCGCGCGCCGTTTCAACGGATCTGATCGCCTCGCTGTTCGGTCTTACCGCCGCCGAAGCGCGTGTCTTCGAGCAGATCGCGGCGGGCCGGTCTGTCGCTGAGACAGCTGCGGCACTGGCGGTCGAGCCGAGCACGGTCCGGACCCAGATCCTGCATATTTTCGACAAGACCGGCGTTCGCCGCCAGGCCGATCTCATACGCCTGTCTGCCGCCCTCGGGGCGCCGATCGAGTATTGACTTCACGAGTCCGGCTCGCCGCCGGCTCAGCAGGTGACGGAGAGCCCTTCAAGTCCATGAAAGTGATAGGTGTCGCGGAAGCGCGGCTTCTCCGCAAGCCTCAGGCCAGGCAACCGTTCGAACAGGGCCTTCAGCGAGACCTGCAATTCGAGGCGGGCCAGCGGCGCGCCGATGCAGAAGTGGATGCCGGCGCCGAACGAGACGTTCTTCTGATCGGCGCGCGCCGGCCGGAAACCGAGCGGGTCTGCGAATGCCAGCGGATCATGGTTGGCCATTCCGAGCAGCAGGCCGATCGTTTCTCCGGGCTGGACGACGATGCCGGGCGCGATTTCGATCTCGTGATAGGCATAGCGCGAGAACATGTGCAGTGGCGCGTCGAAGCGCAGGCATTCCTCGACCGTTGCCGCGTTGGCCTCCGGCGTGGCGAAGAAGCGGCGCGGATCGCCGCCCTGCGCCAGGATCGAGCGCACGGCATTGCCGGTCTGGTGCACGGTCGCTTCGTGGCCGGCATTGAGCAGCAGGATCGCGGAAGAAACCAGTTCGTCCTCGGACAGCTTCTGGCCGTCCTCCTGCGCCGAGATCAGCAGCGACAGCAGGTCGTCGCCCGGCTGCTTGCGTCGCTCGGTGACGTAGCCGCGCAGGAAGTCCGAGAAATCGCCCGCCGCGCGGTTGGCGACATCCTCGGTCTCGCGCGTGCGGCCATGCATGTACATCGCCACCATCTGGTGCGACCAGTCGAGCAGTTGCGGTCCCATTTCCACCGGCACGCCCAGCATTTCGGCAATGATGGTGATTGGCAGCGGCGAGGCGTAGGCAGGAAGAAGGTCGACAGTGCCGCCGGGCTCGAAACGGTCTATCAGCTCATTGGCCAGGACCTCGACGCGCGGGCGCAACTTCTCGACCTGGCGCGAGACGAAGGCGCGGTTGACCAGTGTCCGCAGCCGCGTGTGTACAGGCGGCTCCAGTTCCAGCATGGAATTGGCCTCGACGCGGTCGAAAGCCCGCAAATGTGTCCGATCCTCGCCGGTGCCGCGGCTGTCGGGAATGCCGGCAGGGTTCTGGCGTCCGAAGCGACGGTCGCGCAGCAGGCGGTTGACGTCGTCGAAGCCGCCAAAGCACCAGAAGCCGAACTCTTCCCAGAAGAAGGCGTTCGATACGCCGTGCAGCGCCGCATAGGCCTCGTAGGGATTCTGGAAGAAGGCCGGTTCGTGCGGATCGAGGCGCAGGTGACGGCTGGTGGGGTCGAAGGCAAGGTAGGAAGGCAACAAATCGCTCATGCTGGACCAATAGCGCGGCTTGCCAGCCCTGTGCCAGACCGTATCTTGCCCAGCCCAGCTCAATGAATTGAGCCAGCCGGCCATAGCAGGAGACACGAACACATGAAGAACGCTGCTTCCATGACCGTGATCGTCGTCGGCGCGGGCATTGCCGGCCTCGCGACCGCCTGGTCGCTGCTCAAGAACGGGCACAAGGTCACGATCGTCGAGCAGGGTCCCATTCCCAATCCGCTTGCTGCCTCGGGCGACCATCACCGCATCATCCGCCGCGCCTATCCCTCGGGCAGCGGCTATGGTCGCCTGATCACGGAGGCTTATCTCGCCTGGGACGCGCTATGGGCCGACCTCGGTGAAAGCCATCTCGATGCGCGCGGCTTCCTGTGCATTTCGCGCGAGCCGGGGGACGAGGCCGAGGACTATCGCAAGGGGCTGGAGGAAGGGGGCTATCCTTTCGAGCTGTTCCAGCCGGAGGTTGCCGTCGCGCGATACCCGTTCCTGGAGGCCAACTCGTTTCGCTACGCCTATTTCTCGCCGGAAGGCGGCGCGCTGCATTGCCGCAAGATCGCCGCCGGGCTCGCCGGGTGGCTGCGCGCCAACGGCGCCAATGTCTATGAACACAGCCGGGTCGCGGAGATTGACACCGAGAACGGCCACGTCACGCTCGAAGGCGGCGCCACGATGCATGCCGACCGCATCGTCGTCACCGCCGGCGCCTGGGTGTTGAAGCTGTTTCCGGAACTCGGCGGCGATCTGGCGACCTACCGCACGGCGCTTGCCTATGTCGAACCTCCGGCGGATCTGCGGGCCGCCTGGGCGGCGGCTCCGGTCATTCTCGACGTCGGCGGCAGGACCGACGGCTACATCGTGCCACCGACCGGGGGCGCCGGAATGAAGTTCGGCTCGGGCCTGCACAAAGTGCCGACCAGCGACGCCGACTGGAACCGGTCGCCGGTGCCGGGCGAGGGGGAGGCGATCCGCGATCTGTTCTCGCCGCCTATTGCCCGCGTCGGCGAATACAGGGTCGCCGAAGTGGTGACTTGCGCCTACACGTTCACGGCCGACGAGAAATTCCTGGCGCGGGAAAAGGGCCGGTGCCTGATCGTGTCGGCCTGCTCCGGCCATGGCTACAAGTTCGGCGCCGCGGTCGGCAGGCGCGTCGCCGCGGCGATCGGCGACGGGGATATCGACGGCTTGAAGCGCTGGCTGCGCGCGGAAGTCGACTAGGGTGGAATGCCACCGGGGGGCCGAAATCCTAGCCCGGGCAATGCCTTGCAATATGGACGCGTCGCCAGGTGGTCGAGCCCTCGCTGACCACGACCCGGCGCGCCACTGTGCGATATGAGGGTGGTATTTCCCGGATGCGCCGCTGCTCGGGCCGCACCAGCACTTCCCGGGCCACGCTCTCATACTCGGCCGGAAGGACGACGCGGCGTAGCCGCTCGGGCTCGACGACCACCGTTCTGGCGACGCGCGCGTAACGGGCCTTGCGCCATACCTTGCACAGCACCTTGCGGCCATGGATCACACGCCATTCCCAGGCATAGCCGCCATCGTCCACCTTGACCGTGTCGTAGACGGTGCGCGTGATCGCCGGCACGACCTCGTAGGTGACACGAGGCGGCGCGATCTGTTCCACGCGCTCGCTCGTTCCGTAGATGGGCGGCGCGTAGTCGACCCATTGGCCGCCCGGGCTTACCATTACATCCTCGTAGACCGTGTCGTAGACGGCGGGCTTGCGCACCGGTTCGTAGCATTCGAGCGCGCGGCCGCCGGCGGCGGCTTCCGCTGCCGTGCCCAAGGTGATCAGTCCGGCTGCGATGATCGAGGCGGATTTGCTGGCCATGGAAACTCCCCCTGTTGAAACGCGCCTGCGGTTCAACGGCAGATTGTAGGGGAGTGGGCACGGCCGGAAAGTGCTTTCGCGGCGTTTCGTTAAGCGACTGGGTTAAGAAATCGCTATGTTGGCAGCGGGTTCGAAATTCGACGACGTTTTGCGCTTCAACGGCGGCTTGATTCGCCTTAACCAGATGGCTAGGAGGGGCGACCTTGCGCTAGGGTGAGCCGGCATCCTATTTACTGCATGACGTTCAGCAATCGATTCTGCCCGGCTTGCCAGCTTCCAGGCGCCGCAATCCCATCGTGAGATTTAAGAGACAGTCCATGAAGAATCCCGTCGAGACCTACATGAACCTCGTTCCGATGGTGGTCGAGCAGACCAATCGCGGCGAACGGGCCTACGACATTTTCTCGCGCCTTTTGAAGGAGCGCATCATTTTCATCACCGGCCCGGTCGAGGACGGCATGGCGACGCTGGTCTGCGCGCAGCTGCTTTTCCTCGAGGCGGAGAACCCGAAGAAGGAAATCAACCTCTACATCAATTCGCCGGGTGGCGTCGTCACCTCGGGCATGGCGATCTACGACACCATGCAGTTCATCAAGCCGGCGGTGTCGACGCTCTGCATCGGCCAGGCCGCCTCGATGGGCTCGCTGCTACTGTGCGCCGGCCACAAGGACATGCGCTTTGCCACGCCGAACGCCCGCATCATGGTCCACCAGCCTTCCGGCGGTTTCCAGGGCCAGGCGTCCGACATCGAGCGCCATGCCCAGGACATCATCAAGCTGAAGCGTCGCCTCAACGAGGTCTACGTCAAGCACACCGGCAAGAGCTATGACGAGATCGAGCGCACGCTCGATCGCGATCACTTCATGACCGCCGACGAGGCCAAGGACTTTGGCCTGATCGACAAGGTGATCTCGTCCCGCGAGCCCGTCGAAGGGGCGGTGGCGTAATCTCTGTCGGGGGGTGGATGCCGCGATCACGCGCTTTTGGCGCGGCTTGCGGCATTTCGGCCACAATTGGCTGTTTCCTCGGCGGATGCAATTGCCTACGTTAAGGCTATGTTGATTTTCGGCGGCTTAGCTTTCGGTGGGGTCGCGCGAATCATTGCCACGTTTTCTGATTTGTGTTTCGTACGGAATACGTTGCGGGAGCCAGGAGACTGGCAGCGGCGGATTCCCGCGATAAATTGAAGTTGCATGCCTCAGCCAGGCTATCGGCGGGCGGCGATGAAAGGACGAGAAAATGAGCAAAGTCGGCAACAACAGCGGTGATTCAAAGAACACGCTCTATTGCTCGTTTTGCGGCAAAAGCCAGCACGAGGTGCGCAAGCTGATCGCCGGTCCGACGGTGTTCATCTGCGACGAGTGCGTCGAGCTCTGCATGGACATCATCCGCGAGGAGAACAAGACCTCGATGGTGAAGTCGCGCGAGGGCGTGCCGACCCCGCAGGAAATCCTCAAGGTGCTGGACGATTACGTCATCGGCCAGCCCTACGCCAAGCGCGTGCTGTCGGTGGCGGTCCACAACCACTACAAGCGCCTCGCGCATGCCGGCAAGAACAACGACGTCGAGCTGGCGAAGTCGAACATCCTGCTGATCGGCCCGACCGGCTGCGGCAAGACGCTGCTGGCGCAGACGCTGGCCCGCATCATCGACGTGCCCTTCACCATGGCCGACGCCACGACGCTGACCGAGGCCGGTTATGTCGGCGAGGACGTCGAGAACATCATCCTGAAGCTTCTGCAGGCGGCCGACTACAATGTCGAGCGCGCGCAGCGCGGCATCGTCTACATCGACGAGATCGACAAGATCTCGCGCAAGTCGGACAATCCCTCGATCACGCGCGACGTGTCGGGCGAGGGCGTGCAGCAGGCGCTTCTGAAGATCATGGAAGGCACGGTCGCTTCCGTCCCGCCGCAGGGCGGCCGCAAGCATCCGCAGCAGGAATTCCTGCAGGTCGACACCGCCAACATCCTGTTCATCTGCGGCGGCGCTTTCGCCGGCCTGGACAAGATCATTTCGGATCGCGGTCGCAAGACCTCGATCGGCTTCGGCGCGACGGTTGCCTCGCCGGAAGATCGCCGCACAGGCGATCTCTTCCGCATGGTGGAGCCGGAAGACCTCCTGAAGTTCGGCCTGATCCCTGAATTCGTCGGCCGTCTGCCGGTCCTGGCGACGCTCGAGGATCTCGACGAGCCGGCGCTCATCCAGATCCTGACCGAGCCGAAGAACGCGCTCGTCAAGCAGTACCAGCGCCTGTTCGAGATGGAGAATGTCGACCTGACGTTCCACGAGAACGCGCTGTCGGCGATCGCCAAGCGCGCCATCGAGCGCAAGACCGGCGCGCGCGGCCTGCGTTCCATCATGGAGGCCATCCTGCTCGACACCATGTTCGAGCTGCCCGCCCTGGAAGGCGTGCGCGAGGTGGTGATCTCGGAAGAAGTGGTGACCGGCAGCGCCCGGCCGCTCTACATCTATTCCGAGCAGAAGGAAAAGAAGGGCAACGTCAGTGCCTGACGCCATTCTGGCGCATCGGATTTCCGGAACGGCGCCGCAAGGCGCCGTTTTGCTGTCGCCAGCCGGCACGCTCTCACCGGATTGGATGCCCGACGTGGTCTTTGCTCTTGATCTTTGGCCCTCGTGCATCCAACTAACGAAAGAAGGCCGAGGTGCCGAATTCTGTGCTGTAAAACTCCCGTCACAAACGGTGGTAGGCGGAACGACCCCCGGTCGTTAATATGAGATTCGCGGTTGGCTGAATGGCGGCCGCGATAGAAAGGTTGGACAATGGCCAAAGTATCCAAGGCTCCCAGCGACGGTGTCTTCGCAGTCCTCCCACTGCGCGACATCGTGGTGTTCCCACATATGATCGTTCCGCTCTTCGTCGGGCGTGAGAAGTCGATCAAGGCGCTGGAAGAGGTGATGGGTCAGGAAAAGCAGATCCTGCTCGCCACCCAGATGAATGCCGCCGATGACGATCCCGAGCCCGGTGCGATTTTCGACATCGGCACGCTCGCCAATGTGCTGCAGCTGCTCAAGCTTCCCGATGGTACCGTCAAGGTGCTGGTCGAGGGTGCTTCGCGCGCCAAGATCGTCTCCTTCACCGATCGTCCCGACTTCCACGAGGCCCACGCGGTTGCGCTGGCCGAGCCGGAGGAAGAGGAGGTCGAGGTTGAGGCGCTGGCCCGTTCCGTCGTCACCGACTTCGAGAACTACGTCAAGCTGAACAAGAAGATCTCGCCCGAGGTGGTTGGCGCCGCCAGCCAGATCGACGACTATTCCAAGCTCGCCGACACGGTTGCCTCGCATCTCGCCATCAAGATCCCCGAGAAGCAGGAAATGCTCGCCACGCTCTCCGTCAAGGAGCGGCTGGAGAAGGCGATGGGCTTCATGGAAGCCGAGATTTCCGTGCTCCAGGTGGAGAAGCGCATCCGCTCGCGCGTCAAGCGCCAGATGGAGAAGACGCAGCGC
>MKVL01000002.1 GCA_001899205.1 Mesorhizobium sp. 65-26
CGGGGCACGATGTTGTTGAAGCGGTCGTTATAGACCCGCGCCAGGCGATCGGTCCGGTCAGGATCGGACCAGATCCAGCTCTGGAAGGCGGTCTTGATCTTTTGCAGCTTCTCCTTCGCCGCCTCGGTGTCGACGACGTTGAGAACACGGCGCTCGCTATCGCCGCCCTTGAGGGTGTCGAAGATCTGCGGCACCGCGGAATTGAGCGCATCCGACAGAAGTTGACCGGCGTGCCGTCGCTCGGTGCCCCATTCCGACGTGCCAGCGGCCATCCAGCCGAGCTGGCGGGCCTCGACAGTCCATGACGCCAACTCCGGCAGGTGACGGATCTTGATCTCCGCGCCCATCGTCTCGTGAACGAAGGCGACGATGTCGGCGGCGGGAATCCACGGTGCGCCGAGGCGCGCGGTGATGTCGGATGGCCGCAGGTCGGCGGGCTGCACGCCCTGCAACGCCGTGACGTTGCGCGCATAGGCGGGGTCGAGCGCGGCGGCAGCTTCAGCCGCCATGAGCTTCGATCGGACCGCGCCGGAGAGATAGGCATCGGCCGTCTGCCACGCGCCGTCGGTCGGATCACGGAAGATGGCGCTGCCGAGTTCGGCGATCACGTCGTCCGCATCGCGATGCAGGAGTTCGGCGATATGGTCGGGATCGACACGGCCCCGCTCGTTGAGCACGACGGCGAGCGCATCGGCAGCGCTGGTGATGAGGGGCGACGCGGGCGGAGCGATCACCCGTTCGGTGAAGATCGGGCCCGGCTTCGCCGTGTCGGTTTCGAGATCGTAGTCTTCGATAGAAGCGACGAGCCAGCAATCGGGATCGTCGAGGAATGGCTGCAGGTTGGGCCGGCGATGCGTTTCGCGCACTTCGCCGGTTTCTGCGTCTTCGCTCGTCGAGACGACGGTGCTGTTGATTGGCCCGAAGGCGCGGACGAAGTTCGACCAGGCGATGCGTAAGCGGACCTGCGCGTCCTTCCACGGCCGGTCGAACTCCTGGCACTTCAGCACCTCGCGAACCGCGTCGCGGATCGGGATCAGCTTCTGAATGATCCGGACGTGTCTTTCCGGAACGCCGTCGGCGCTGCGGCCCTTGCGCACCGTGATGGCGGCGGGCCCGCCATCACGGATCTGCATCAGGCCGCGGGCCTTGTCGAAGAAAAAGCTGCCCTCCCGCACATGGCGATCGGCAGTCACATGGACGGATGCCTCGTAGTCTGCTTCCTCCACGTCGAAATCGATCGGCTCGGGCTCACCGTTATAGATGGCGTCCGGAAGGCGGGTAATCGCCTCGTCCAGCGCGAGGCGGAGATCCTCGCCGGGTTTGGGAAGACAGGTGTAGGTCTCGCCGAACGGGCCGGCGGTCAGCGCATGCATCCCGAGCACAAGCCCGGGATGGCGCGTGAACCAGCGGTTGACGCGAATGGCGCCCTCGTCCTCGGTTGCCGGACGCACCTCCTCGAGGTCGAGCCAGGACAGATCGCCTTCCGGCTCGCCGGGCTTGCGCCGGCGGAAGAACAGGATGTCGATGACGACGTCGGTGCCGGCATCGGCGCGAAAGCTGCCTTCCGGCAGACGGATCGCACTGACGAGATCGGCGTGCTGCGCGATGAGCTCGCGCGCCGCCCCGTCGGCCTTGTCCATGGTGCCGTGCGACGTGACGAAGGCGGCCAGCGCCCCCGGCTTCAGCAGGTTGATCGCCTTGACGATGAAATAATCATGGAGGCGAAGCCTGAGCGAACGCAGCGCGCGGTCCGATCGCACGGTGCGATCGGAGAAGGGCGGATTGCCGATCGCCAGGTCGAAGCGTGGCGGCAGCTCGGTGCGCGCGAAATCGCCGGCGACGATGCGCGCGCGCGGCTGCAGCAGCCGTGCGATGCGGGCTGTGACGGGATCGAGTTCGACGCCGGTGACGTGCGAGACCTCGCGTAAATCCTCGGGCATCAGCGCCAGAAACAGGCCAGTGCCGATACCAGGCTCGAGCACGCGGCCACCGCGCCAGCCCAGACGCAGCACCGCAGCCCAGATCGCCCGGACGATAAACTCCGGGGTGAAATGGGCATACTGGGTGCAGCGTGCGAGCGAGGCGTAATCCGCATCGTCGACCGCATCCTGCAGATCGGCGCCGATCTCGTCCCAGCCCTTCGCGAATTCGATTTCGCCCGGCCGGGGGAAGACGCCATTGGCGAGCTCCGAGGCCCCGAAGCCGGTGAAGCGGATGAGTTGTCGCTGCTCCTCGACGGTCGCGGGCCGTTGCTCCGCATCGATCTGCGTGGCGAGGCGGAGCGCCGCGATGTTGTCGCGGGCGCGCTGCTTCCAACCCTTGGCGAGGCCGCGTTCGCCGGACAGATAGAAATTGTCGCCGCGCTTGCCGGGACGGGCCGCGGGCACCCGCGCTGATATGACCGGCGGTGTCGCTAGAGCCGGCGTTGACGGTGGTAGATCGTCGTCATGGTCGTCATCGCTGCGGAAATCGGCGAACGCGGTGACGCCGAGGCCGAGGCCTGACGAGAGCGCGGTGTTGCCGAACAGATCGAGGGTGAAGGGATCGTCATGCGCCATGGGGAATGTCCTTCTGTT
This sequence comes from Mesorhizobium sp. 65-26, assembly GCA_001899205.1. GTDB lineage: Bacteria > Pseudomonadota > Alphaproteobacteria > Rhizobiales > Rhizobiaceae > Mesorhizobium. Next base: position 2,577 of record MKVL01000002.1, read on the forward strand.
GGGCGCGCGCAGCTGCCCGCCGGCGCGGGCTGCGACGACGGCACGGCGTTGCGGAAGTGAGGGAGGTCCCGGCGCGACGCCGGGTGCGGAAATGCGAAGCCCGGCGCGTGGCCGGGCTGTTCGCAAGTCGGAGAGGGAGAGGACGGGCTAGGCCGCGATCGTCTCCGGCAAATGGCGGAGCTGGACTGGCAGCTTGGCCGCAATCTCCGCGTCGGTGAGCTCGTCGAGCAATTTCAGCATGGTGCCGAACCGCCCGGCATAGACGAGCACGGTGCGGCGGCCACGCATGGACGCGGGCCAGCGCTCGCCGGCATAGCCGCGATAGTCTTCATGCGTGCTCGACCAGATGTGCTCGAGCCGCTCATCGCGAGTCATGGCGCGAACCGGCCGCGACTCGCGCTCGATGATCGCTGCCTTCATCCGCTCCGGCGAAGTCCGATCCGAGAGATCGCAATAGCCGTGAAACCAGCGTCGCCGTCCGTCGATGGCGAGCGCGAAGAAGACACTGGTGACGCTGCCGGTCATGAACTCACGCATCGCGAATAGATCGCCGCGCAGGAACAGCGGCGGCAGGATGTCGAGCATGTGATCGTGCTCGGCCTCGGCGATCTCAAACCACTCGCCGGCGAAGAGATGCGCGGCGTCGCCGGCAGCCCAGGTCGGATCGCCACGATGGCGGTTGAACATGCGATACATCTCATGGCGCGTGGCGACGCCCTGGAAAATCTTGCGGAGTGTCGGGAGGGTGTGCATGGCGGCTCCTTTCGGCTTGGCGGGCTGAGGCGCGAGCGATCCGCGTGATCCCTCATCACTTCAGCCCTTCATCACCTCTCCGGCGGGCCGCCTCTCCGGTCCGGCGGGTCAAGGGCCGCGGCACGCGGGCGAAGCGCACCCTTGACGCGACGGCCGGGCATGCGGCATCGCGCCTTCAATTCTTTTCCGCTCTTCCATTCCCTTTCCGCTCTTCAGCGAGGCGCCGCGGCATTCGCGATCGCCGCAAGCGCCGCCTTGAACACGGCCGAGCCGCGTTCCTCCGCAAAATCCGTCGATGCCGCGACGGCAAGGCAGGCGGCGTGGATATCGTCGTCGCTGATGCTGGCGAACGGGACTATGGTCGTGGCGCCGTCATAGGCGATGACCTCGCCGACCGTTGTTCGCACTTCGGATTCGTCGAAGCGGAGCAGGACGTGAACGCTGGGCGCGGCCGCGGCGTCCGCCACTTCGCGGAATCCCGCGAGCATCTCATCGGTCGAGCCCGACAGAATCGCGGTCACCGTGATCAGTGTCGCCATGCCACCGAAGCCATCCGAACGCATGCGCGAGCAGGTGAAGGCGGAGGAGACGGCGACCTCATCGAGTGTCGGCGAACGCCGCACGACATCCTGAAAGATCGTCGCCCAGGAGATGACACTCAGATCGAGCTCGACATGGGTGTCGCCGGCTTCTACTTCGGCCAGCCGATCGGCGACGATGGCATTGAGCACGCTGTCGGCGTCGGCCGAGGCGCGATGCGCGTCGCGCAGCACCGCGACATCGAGTTCGAGGCACTCCGCCGGACTGTCCTCGGCGAAGAAATAAAGGCCGTCGCCGTCGGGTTCGGCGCTGAAGATATGAGAGAGGATGAGCCGCTCGAGCGGCGTCATATCGGTGTCGGGAATCGTCGTCTGCACGACGGTCGGAACGTAATAGCTGGCCATATCCGGCTCCTGAAAATGACAAAGCCCGGCAGGGCCGGGCGGGATGTGCGGAAGAAAGGATGTGCGCTGGCGGATCAGTCGGGATCGCGGGCGCCGGCGAGGATGGCTTCGGCCTTGGCGATGGCCGGCATGGCGCGTTCGCGCCAATAAGCGCGATCGAGCGCCTGGTCGTCGCCGCACAGCACCTTCACCAGGCCGAGCAGCACCTCGAAGTGATCGGCCTTGCGCTGCACGGTCTCGCGATAGTGCGACGGCACCAGCGCGGTCGCGCCTTTGTAAGCCGTGTCCGGGCCTTCCCAGATGCCGGTGACATAGGTCTCGCCGGCGGATTCATAATCCTGCTTCTCGTTGTCCCAGTCGTCGTCCGCGACGGCGAGGCGGCAGGCCTCAGCGAGGCTCGCCGCGTCATAGCTGCGCTGGCGATACACAGGCAGACGGTGGGTGGTCTCGATCGTAAAGATGGGCATGAGGGTCGTCCTTCCCTTCGGGTGTTGAAGACACCCTCGGGGCGACCGCATCGAAGGTCCGGCGGGTCAAGGGCCGCGGCACGCGGGCGCAGCTTCCCTTGACGCGCCGGCCGGGCATGCGGCAGCGGGGTTCATCCGGCTGCTGCTACGGGTTCCTCCGCCAATCGGCCGACGAGGATCTTCAAGTCATCGTTCCAATCGCCGGCGCGCGGCCGCGACCGCGCATACGACGCGCCCGTCTCCACAGCGATCACGCGCAGGCGGTCGGCATAGACATCGCCCTGCCGATTGTTGTCGGTGGCGGCAACAAGTCGGCTGTCTGCGCGCATGGCCAGATCGCGGATGGCATCCTCGCTCGCCGGGGACCAGCCTCCGCCGGTGCTGACAAACAGCGTATCCGGTCGCAGAACTTGGATCGCGGCGAGGCTCATGGCGTCGATCGCCGCCTCCGTCACGCAGACCCGGGACGCGGCCGCGGGACCGAAGCGGAACAGCTCTTTCGCCCCGCCGGTGGCGAAGCCGCGCCATTGCGGTCCGCGCTCTTCCCAGCCGATCAAGACTCCGTCGCCGCGACGGTGCGCCGCCCACATACTGCCGTGCGGACCCTCGCGCAGGACGCCTTGCTCGACCACCATCGCGACGACCGTGTCGGGAATGCTGCGTTCCACCGTCAGGTAGCGCCAGACCGGCGAGCCGGGGCGCGGAACGCCACGGCGCATCCAGCGATCGCCGATGGGGTGCAGCGTTGTGGGGCGGGCCTCGCGCTGCCACGCCGGCGGGCTCGGAACGAAGCCGACGAGCGAAGCGACATGGGCGCAGGCCTGGGCGAAGCCCTGCGCCCCGAGATGCTCGGCCAAATCGAACACGTCGCCTTTCGCGGTCGACAATGGATCGAACCAACCGCGATCATTGTGAATGACGATGATGATCTCTGCGTTGCGGCGATATTTCACCGCGCGGCGTGTGCTTTCCTTCAGATCGACTTTCCAGCCGTCCTGCTGGAGCAGGGCGGCGCAGCTAACCTTGGCTCGCAATTCTTCGATTTCTCTTTTCTCCATGGCCTTCACCAGGCGCGTTCTGCGCCACCCGGTCCTTTCATCGGTTGATGTTCCTCTCGCGTCATCGTGACGGAACGCTACCCGCCCGCCGCGAAGCGTGCCGGATGCAAGGGCGCGTTGACAAGCCGTCGCGAGGTCGGATTTCGACAGCGGCGCAGCCTCCCTTGCATCGGGCGCAGCGCCAGCGGCATCTGTCGCCCGGCTCAATGAGCCGGGGACCACGGATCGTACTCATGCTTATGCGGATATCGACATAAGCACGATTATGACCCGTTCGAGATTATGGAGAGCTGACACCTTAGACAGTCGGCCAATCCGCCAAAGCGCCGGGCGCTCAGCCCGGCGCTTCTCCTGTCGACTGCACATAATCAAAGGCTTTGGAGGAATGCCATAAGCTGATCTGGCGGCCGATAGCGGGCTGGTGCAGCGTTCACGGGCTGCAATCGACTGAGCGCGACTTCTTTCATTGCTAGGTCAGCTTCCAGATACATGTGGGTTGTCGTCGGGCTTTCATGCCCGAGCCACAGGGCGATTACGGTGATGTCGACGCCCGCCTGAAGGAGGTGCATCGCCGTCGTGTGGCGGATCGTATGCGGCGAGATCGCTTGGCCGGCGAGCCGAGGATGTTGTTGAATGGCATGCTTAACCGCCAGAGCGAGGCGTTGTGTTACGCTCGAGCGTGACAACTTCCCGCTCGCGCCATTTGGAAACAGGAAGTCGGAATCTTCGGCCCTGGCGAGCTGGCGCTTCCATTGTCGAAGAGTGCTGGCTGTTGTTTTCCAGAGCGGCATGCTCCGCCTCTTCCTTCCTTTCCCATGGAGATGTGCCACAGGCGATATGTCCAAGATGACGTCGCCGACCCGTAGATTGATGGCCTCCGATACTCGTGCGCCGGTGTTGTAGAGCAATGTGAACAGCGCACGATCCCGCCGCCCAACCCAACTTCGCTGATCGGGCGCCGCGATGATTGCCTCCATCTCTGGCTTGGTCAGAAAGCCGAGCACCGGTTTGTCATGACGCTTCGACGGAATTGCTAGGCCGTGCTCGATGGTGGCCAAGGCCGAGAGGTCGTGATGGGCAGCGTACTTCAGGAACGATCGGATCGCCGACAGGCGGGCGTTGCGGCTACGTACGCTGTTGCCGCGATTCCGCTCGAGATGATCGAGGAAGCCAAGGATCAACGTCGCATCCAAATCTCGGAGCGACAGACCGGTTGGCGACTTGCCGATGGATTTCTCCGCATAGAGCAGGAGCAATTTGAACGTGTCGCGGTAGGCTGCGATCGTGTTCGGGCTGACGGCCCGCTGTTGGTGCAAATGGTCGACGAAGAAGTGCTGCAACAACGTCGGAAACGATGAATGTAGGCTCGCATCAACCATGATCCACCTCCCCGGTCATGATTGCTTGTGCCTCGAAGCGTGCGCCGGCGACAGCCATCAACTCCGGCACGGCCTGCAAATACCAATAGGTATCCCCCAGGTTGACATGGCCCACATAGGTGGAGAGCGTCATCATGGCGTTGTCGACATCCGTGCCGTTCTCCTGCCACAGCATCAGGCGTCGACAGATGAAGGTGTGCCGGAGGTCGTGAACGCGTATGTAGCGATGGCCGCCGCGGGGAATGATCCTCAACTCGGCCGCAAAGCGAAGAAATACTCCTCGCACCTCGCTGTACCGAAGCACGCCCCCTGTCTTCTCGGACATGAAGAGCGGCGTGGTGATATTCATTGAACCATATCTGGCGCGTGCGCGCAGATAGCGTCGCAACACCTGGGTCGTGGTCGAGTGCAGGGGAACGAGCCGAGTCCGCTGGAACTTTGAGTGTCGGACTGTGAGGTGCGCCCGCGTGCCGTCAATGTCGCCACAGCGTAGGTTCAGTGCTTCGGATATCCGCAGGCCCGTAGCGGCCAGCAAACCAAAGAGCGTCGTGAAGGTTGCCGGCGTCAATCCTCCTTGTGGCGAGAGACGGCTCGCTGCTCCGATCAACGCCTCGACTTCCGCTGGTGTATAGATATGCGGTGCGAGCCGGCGTTTTGAACGACCGAAAGGAAAGCCGGCTGGAAACTCGGTGTGTGGATCGAGATCGGTGAGATAGCGTGCGAACGGGCGAAGAACGTCGACCCGTCTGGCCCATGTGTAAGGGTCATCGACCTGCGCTTCTTCCTTCGCCCATCGGAGAACTATGGCGGACGTCAAAGGCCCCTTGTGACCGCCCGCGTCCGCAAAACACGCGAAAGCCAATATTTGACTGCCTGGTCGTTTCAACGCGAAGCCGAGGCGACGGCGCTCTGCGAGGTAGGCTTCCGCCCGCGATAGCATGGTGTACGGAGCGCTCATGCCACGCTCCCCGGCCAGCACAGCGCGACCGCCGTGAGGCGCGAACTGTCAACACGGGTGTAGGTGGCCGACGTCACGATGCTGCGGTGACGCAGAACATCGGCAATCTGCTTCATTGGTGTCCCGGCATTGACGAGCCGAGTGGCCAGGGTGTGTCGCAGGATGTGAACGCGTGTGCGGTCCCAACCCAGCCGTTGATAGGCGGCATGAACGGCTTTCTGGACCACGCGCCGACCAACCGGCTCGCCCAAAGGGGCAACATGTCGAACGAAAATCTGGCGACATGTCGTCTTCGGCCGCTCGTGAAGAAGATAGTCGGCGATGGCCTCACCTGTCGCCCTTGGGAGCGGCAGCACGTCAGCTCGGCGGCCTTTGCCCGCGGTGATCCGGATGGTGCCGGCTTGCCAGTCGATGTCGTCTAGGCTCAGCCGGACGACCTCGCTGCTTCTGAGACCGAGATCGGCAAGGCATCGGACCATCGCATAGCCGCGCCGTCGCGATGGACAGGCCGCATCGAACGACCGGAAAAGCTGTTCCAGTTCGTCCCCAGAAAGTGCCTCGGGCAATTTGGTTTGACCCCAGCACGCTGGTTGAGGCACAGCGTGCATCAGATCGGTGACGTTGTCGCCGAGTAGTTTGCGATGGCGGAGATAGCATCGAACCGCGCCCGCCATGACGCGGATCGTACTCCTGCTCCATGTAGCGTCATCTAAAACGAAGCTTCGAATCGCCGATGGGCTGATGGATGTTGGATCGATTGGTCCCGATCCGAATTGAGCTTTGAGCAGGCGCCTGATGATCCGGCATCGGTGATCGCGCGTGCCTTGGGCCAAGCCCCAGACTTCCGTCATCTTCTCGTCGAACAACGCGAGTTCACGCGTGATCGGGTCGGCGACAGGACGGCGGATGATCCCCTTCGCGTAGAGGATGTGGATCAGGTGATTGAGGGCGGCCCTATTGATGATCGGGTTGCGCTGAACGGGGCGTGGACAGGTGCAGTTGGGCAAATGATCGGAAATGAATCGGCCGACGACTGCTTCGTCGACATTCTGGACCGCCCAGTCTTCCGAACGCAGCCAATCCCCGAAATGGAAGACGCTGGCGACATAACGGCGAACGCGTTTGGCCTGATAGCGCCTTGCTTCGAAGTGCTCGCGATAGTCTTGGACGATCGGTGCGAGAACGTTGGCAGGATCGTCAGGGCGGAGTTGAAGTCTGAGAGATGTGGCCATGCTTGATCTCCTCGTTGGTGGGAGATCATTCTGAAGCTGAGGATTATGTGCAGTCGACAGGAGAAGCGCCGGGCTGAGCGCCCGGCGCTTTGGCGGATTGGCCGACTGTCTAAGGTGTCAGCTCTCCATAATCTCGAACGGGTCATAATCGTGAATGATCGTGATATCCTCGTCGTCGAGATCGGCCGTCGGCATCACGCCGAGCGAGCCATCGACTTCGAACAAGGTCACAGGCACCATCAGCGTGCGTGCGAGATCGTGAGCGTGGTTCTGCGCGAGGGTGAGGTTGGTCGACATGGTTGGCTCCCGTCTTGCGGCGGGGACTATCCCCGCTCGACAGGCGCCGACAGGTTCGGGGGCGGCCGCGGTCACCTCGCAGGCACAGCCGCAGAGGTCGCACGCTGGCGTAGCGAACCCCTTGGGGGTTGATCGTCGGAGGCCGTGCCGGAACCAAGAAAGCCCATTCGAGAGCGGGGTGTCGTCGACGCTGATGGGCCCGGGCCCCAGATCACCTCCCGACCGCGGCACCGGTCCAGATCTCCCGGCCGCAAGTCACCGAAGACGCACCGCGCTGATCGGTCGATGGTACAAGTCGAACGTTCAGATTTGAGCGCATCGTTGCGAAAGGGAGATCCCAGTGCGTCAGTCAGTCGGCGGCGGCGCGTACATCCCGGCGCCGATCTTCGGCCGTAATAGCGCGCGATAGGCGTGCGTTATGCTTCAAATGTCATCGTTTGCGTCAGGGATGGCAGCCCGAATGGGGGAAGACCCGCGCGCGGGGCTTCAGCGCAGCCGCCAGCCCGGCCCCGCAGGGGAGACGCCCACCCCCTCTCCGCAATTTCGCCAATGACGCATAATCGCTGGATGTGTAATGACTACGAGCAACATGTTCGCTGGGCCGAATACTGCAAGATGATGCAGGAGCTGGAGCTGGGCATTCCGACGCAGCAGACCGAGCTCGATCTGCCACAAGCCGACGACGTCAGGATCAACGATCGCGGCCCGGTGATGCGCGCTGCCGGAAATGATATCGGGCTCGTCTCGATGAATTTCAGCTTTCCGCCGGCGCGGCCCGGAGGCAAGCCGGTGTTCAACTTCCGCTCGGAGAGGCGGAGTTTCGCGAAAAGCAATCGTTGCCTGATACCCGTCTCTGCCTTCTTCGAATTCACCGGGAAGCGTTACCCCGAGAGCAAGCACCGTTTCGTGCTGCGCGACGCGCCTTTCACGGCGATCGCCGGGGTCTGGCGGGAAGGCAAGGCAGACGGGTGTCCTGCCTTTGCAATGCTGACGACCGAGCCCGGCCCCGACGTCGCCCCCTACCAAGACCGCCAGGTCGTGGTGTTGCGGCCGTCCGATTGGGCGCATTGGATCTACCTCACGCGCCCGGAGTCGGAGCTTTTGCGCCCGCTGCCTCCCGCATCGTTCACCGTCGAGACTGTGCGGACAGGTCGCGACAGCGCGGGCGGCTGACGCCGCTGCCTGCCTTGGCGTCCCGCGCGCCCGTGGCCGCTACGTGCAGGCGGTCTGCGCCTTTAGCGCAACCCCTTGCACCTTCTGCGCAATCGACAGTTTTCGGAAACCATCTGGAATGCGGCCGCACAAGCGGTTATGAGTCGTGCGGGGCAGTACGCGCTGCCTTGGGGCGTCGAAACCCCTACGAGCGGTTGGTGCCGGCCGATTCGGCACCGCACTCCTTGACCTTATGGTCGGGTCTCTAGCCGCGCGGGTGTCAATCTTCTTCTTGTTTCTT
>MKVL01000003.1 GCA_001899205.1 Mesorhizobium sp. 65-26
GCTGCGCTTCGCCATCCGTGAAGGCGGCCGCACCGTCGGTGCCGGCATCGTCGTCACCATCAAGGAATAATCGACGCCGGCATCGTCCGGCTCGAGAAGGAAAGGGCGGTCCTTGGACCGCCCTTTTTTGTTTTCGAGCCATATTGGAAGTAGGTTTTCAAATCTGTTGTAAGGACTTTCACCGCAACTAGTATGGGGTGCATCAGGGGGTGCCAGACGTGGTTTCGGGACGCCGTTCGGACAGTGTGGCAAGGTGGTGGCGCCGGCTGCTTCACCTCGTGCCGGTGGTCGCGATGGCGATTGCTGCCCTTGCCGCCGCCGCGCGCGCCGAGGAAGTCTTTCCCAAAGCAGGGTCCCATCCGAAGGTCTGGTCGAACGACATACCGGAGATGCGCTTCGTCGTCGTGCGCAGCAACGCGCCAGGTTGCGAGCCCAATTGCCCGGAATGGATATCGGCGGAAGGCACCATCGAAGCCGGCGCGCCAGCTCAGCTCAAGCGTACGTTGAAAGCGCTCGGTCGCCGTCAGCTGCCGGTTATCGTCAATTCGCCGGGCGGCAATGTCGAGGCCGCGCTGCAGCTTGGCCGCATGATCCGCAAGGCCAGGTTGGACATCGCCGTCGGCGTCACCGATTTTTCCGGTTGCTGGCCGGGCATGAAGGATTGCCGGGACAATGACGGCAAGGCCGCGCCTTATTTCGGCTCCGCTTTCGACGGTGGCGCCATGTGCAACTCCGCCTGTCCGTTGATGTTCGCCGGTGGCGTCCACCGCATGGTTGGCAACTGGGCCTTCCTGGGAGTCCACCAGATCACCACGACCTACCGGCGCGAACAGGTCTATTACCGCACCACCTACAGGATCGTGAACGGCAGGAAGAAGGTCCTCGGCACCAAGGTCGTCAGCCGCAAGGACGCCGGCAGCTACAAGACCTATGAGATGAGCAAGTCGACGGAGAAGCGGCTGTCGGCCTATCTGAAGGAGATGGGCATAGGCGCGGGTGTGCTGAAGACGATGAAGGCAACGCCGGCCAGCGACATCCACCGGATCGACCTCGACGACATGCTGGCGATGAACCTGGTCACCAGCAAGAGCACCGTGGCCGTGCTGACCAGCGCCAGCCTGTGCAATCCCGTTGAGCCGGCGCAGAACTGCCGGAAAGTGCCGGAGCCCGCAGGCAAGCCGGCAATGACAGCGTCCGTGGCGCCAACGACTGCCGCCACGGATGTCAAGCCACCAGCGGTCGCGGCGACCCCGCCTGCTGGCGTTCCGCCGGAAATGCGCTTCGTCGTGGTTCGCGGCAGCAATCCGCTTTGCAATCCCGATTGCCCCGAGTGGATCTCGGCGGAAGGCGCGATCACGCCGCAGACCCCGCAGAAGCTGCGCCAACTGCTCGCCACGCTTGGCGACCGTCGATTGCCCGTGGTGATCAACTCACGCGGAGGTGACCTGTTCGGCGCCCTGATCGCGGGGCGGCTGATCCACGAAAGGAAACTGGATGTCGCCGTCGCCCACACTGATTTCGTCGGCTGCGACCCTTCAGAGTGGAATTGTCTCGCCGAGGACGGCGCCTATAGCGGGCTGAGCGTCGATTCTGGTGCCGAATGCGATTCGGCTTGTGGCATCATGCTTGCCGGCGGCGCCAGAAGGCTCGTCGGTTCGCAAGCGCGGCTCAGCATGTATCTGATGGGGCACGGGCAGATCGTCAAAGCCTATCTCGAGGAGATGGCGATCGGCCCCGGGCTCTTCGCGGCGATTGAGCAGCACCCGGTGGAACGCCAGATAGAGCCGGATCTGTTGCTCAAAGTGGGTTTGACGACGGGACCGCAGTCGGCGGACGCGCTGACGGGGGCAGGGGTCTGCAAGGTCTCTCCCAAGCCGGCCAACTGCCGGGGATTCCCGGCCGCCGACGCGGCGGCCAACGCGCCCCGCAAGCTCTAGCATCGCCATGCCGATGTCATCGGGTCGGGAAACGATACCGGCCGATCTGCAGCATTTCTGCGAAATCCGGTAGAAGTCGGGCCACAAAGATCCGGCATCGTGGGCTTGCCCGCGATCCGGGGGACATACGCATGCTGATTGCCCATCTCCCGTCCGGCTACGTTCTCGGAAGCCTTGCGCGCGGACCTGGGCGCCAGGGGCAGGATGCCATGGTCGCGGCAATGGTCGGCAGCGTCGTTCCCGACATTGACATGCTGTACTTCCACTTCGTCGATGGCGGGCACACGCACCATCACGACTACATCACCCATTGGCCGCTCTTCTGGCTGGCCACCGGGCTTACCAGTCTTGTGGTCGGCAGATTGCTGGGCTGGCCGAATCTGCCAGCCATCGGGTTGTTTTTCGCCGGCGCCATGCTGCACATGCTGTTGGACACGGTGGCGTCGCCGATCATGTGGCTCGTGCCCTTCGATCGTCACGCCTTCGAGCTCGTGACGGTTCCCGCGGCCTATGGCAATTGGGTCGTGAGCTTCATGCTCCATTGGACATTCGGGCTCGAAATCCTCATCTGCGCCTGGGCCCTGTGGCTCGCGCTGCGACAATTGTCGCGTCGAACCGCGGCGCCGCAAAACGGTACTTGAGTTCTCATCCGCTTTGTGAAATAGCAGCGGGCATACGGGCATAGCTCAGTTGGTAGAGCGGCGGTCTCCAAAACCGCAGGTCGTAGGTTCGAGCCCTGCTGCCCGTGCCATTTTCCAGGGAAAATCAGGCACTTGTAAATCGTCTTGCTAGGCGAGAACGACGAAAATTGCTTCACACATCCATCGCATCGGGGTCTTCACCGATCTCGGTGAGCGCGCGACGCTACGGAGTGGTCCGGTTTCGCGCCTCTATTCAGCTGTGCTGGCGGGAGCGGATTTGCCCGCCGGTGCCGGCTCCCCCGCCTGATCCACCGCCGCACGACTGTGCCTCCTGTTGAGAGCACCAGGCTGAGCCATCTCTGCCCCCAGACGGGAGATGTGCGGATGGCGGCGCGCCACCAGAGACGATAGTCCGGAATATCGACAAGGCATTCCCATGGCTTGCTGGGGCCGGAGAAGTGGAGCAGCCAGGGATCGCCGCGTTGCAGAGCCGTTGCCGTCCTGTCAGCAAAATGGCGGCGTGGCTCCCGCTCGAGGAACCAGACCATGCTGTTCCAGCGTGGATCGAGCAGCGCGATGCGGCCACGCAGCAGTAGATTTAGCGCATCCTGATCGCGCCAGCGGAACCGGTGCGGATTTTCCATGACGAGCCGCCCCGCCTGCTCGCCAAACCCTTCGCGCCGCAGGGCGGCAAGGTCGAGCAGCAGCACCCCCGAGTTGACATAGGTGAAGTTGCCCGTATCCCAGCCGAGTGCGTCACGGACATGCAGAATAAAGTCGGGCTGGCCGGTGATCGCCTCTTCGGCCAGGGCCGCGTGCAGTCCGAAATCTTGCACGGCACCCGCCGCCGCGCCCCCGAGATCGGTCGCGAGCAACGGCCGGATATCCGCTAGGGCGAGGATATCGGCATCGAGATAGAGAACGCGATCCAGGTCGGGCAAGAGCTCACCAAGGTCCAGCCGGAGCAAGGCTGCCGGCGTGACGTGGTCGAAGAGCGCGATATCGCGAAACCGGTTCTCGACGTGATGCAGGAACACACGGTGCGGGGCGGCCCGCAGAGCTCCCATGCGCCGGGACCGGCGGCTGGGCCGCTCACCATAAAACACGTGGAACGTCAGCGGTGGCCCCAGCGAGAGATGGGCCAGCACGGAAGCGATCGTCACCGCCGCCTGGTCGATATTGCCGCCGTCGACGCAAAGAGCGACGCTAAGGCAGGCCGTCATTCCGGTGCCCCGGCGCGGTGCTCATCGCCGCGGCGGTCGATGCTGTAGCGATGGGAAGCGGGCACTTGATAAATCAAATCGTCGAACTGTCATTTCGCGGCGCATATGCCATGGCCGATCGTTGGAAGTCTTTTTGCCAAACTGAGTCACGCCGACCATAGCTGATACTTCCACTGTATCCGTCATGAATCAGGGCAAAGGCATCTCAATCCTGTTGAAGCAGTTTGCCCGGAACCCGTGTGCGCCGCATCGGAGACATGGCAGATTGCCCGGCAAGGCGGGCGCGGCAGGGCCATCCATGGCGTTGTCCGGAACGCGGGGTCGAGTCCATGCTCCTGTGCTCCAAGGGAAGGAACGCACCAGACAACGAGATTTTACGTCATTGGCCGTTGAAAACCGGCAATCACTTGCCATATTGGTGCGATTGAGGCATAAGGCACGCCATAGCCGGGACGGGACGACTGGATGGTTCCGAGGCGGCGGTTGGTCATAAAGCGGACACTTGCCACTTGCGTGGATCAAGAATCGGTTTTATGTAGACAGGACAGACACGCGACGCGTGGAGCTGGGAAGCCGGCTTTGCGCGTCTGATTTGCATGGGCGGAATGGTTGCGCTGATTCGGCGTAGCTTCGCCCAGGCGGCACGTCCCGGCCAGCGGGATCATCCAGGAGGTCCGGCCAACGGACCTTGAACACAGGCGGCACATGGCTTCGAAAACCACCAACCCATTCACCTTTCTCCAGCAGGTTCGCACGGAGACGGCCAAGGTGACTTGGCCTTCGCGGCGCGAGACGATGATCTCGACGGTCATGGTTCTGGTCTTTGCTGTGATCGCGATGTTGTTCTTCTTCGCCGCGGACCAGCTGATGGGCCTCGCGGTCGAATGGATTCTGGGCATTGGACGCTAAGTCCGGCGATTACGGAGACGTCTTGAGATGACTGCGCGGTGGTACATCGTCCACGCCTATTCGAACTTCGAGAAGAAGGTCGCCGAGGATATCGAAAACAAGGCCAAGCAGAAGGGTCTGTCTGGCGATATCGAGCAGATCGTGGTGCCGACCGAGAAGGTCGTCGAGGTGCGGCGCGGCCGCAAGGTTGACGCCGAGCGCAAGTTCTTCCCGGGCTATGTGCTGCTCAAGGCCAATCTGACTGACGCGGTTTTCTCGCTGGTGAAGAACACGCCCAAGGTGACGGGCTTCCTTGGCGACTCCAAGCCGGTGCCGATCACCGAGGCGGAGGCGCAGCGGATCCTGAACCAGGTGCAGGAAGGCGTCGAGCGGCCGAAGCCGTCTGTCACCTTCGAGATCGGCGAGGCGGTGCGCGTGTCGGATGGACCGTTCGCCTCTTTCAACGGCTTCGTTCAGGAAGTCGACGAGGAGCGCGCGCGCCTCAAGGTGGAAGTTTCGATCTTCGGGCGCGCCGTGCCCGTCGATCTGGAATTCGGACAGGTCGAAAAGGGCTGATCCGGATAATCCCGGGCGCCGGTCAGGCGATCCGGGGTGGGCGGCGCGCGGGTCGCGTTGCCCGAGAACGGTGGAAGGCGAACGCGGCTTTAGCCGGCCGCGCAAGCCGGACCACCAGACTGCAACCGCCGGATTTCCCAGTTGGCTGGGCCGGCAAGAAACAAAGGCAGGAAAGAGATGGCTAAGAAAGTTGCAGGCCAGCTCAAGCTTCAGGTTTCCGCGGGTTCGGCCACGCCGTCGCCCCCGATCGGCCCTGCGCTTGGTCAGCGCGGCATCAACATCATGGAGTTCTGCAAGGCGTTCAACGCGCAGACCCAGGAGCTGGAGAAGGGATCGCCGATCCCGGTCGTCATCACCTACTATCAGGACAAGTCGTTCACCTTCGTCATGAAGACGCCGCCGGTGAGCTATTTCCTGAAGAAGGCCGCCAACCTGAAGTCGGGCTCGAAGGAGCCGGGCAAGACCAAGGTTGGCACGATCTCGCGCGACAAGGTGCGCCAGATCGCCGAGCAGAAGATGAAGGACCTGAACGCAAACGACGTCGAGGCGGCCATGCGCATGGTCGAGGGCTCCGCCCGCTCGATGGGCCTGGAAGTGGTGGGCTGATACCATGGCAAAGATTGCAAAGCGCGTTGTGAAGTCCCGCGAGGGCATCGATCCGAACAAGGCTTATGCGCTCGCTGAAGCGCTGCAGCTCCTGAAGGATCGTTCCTCGGTGAAGTTCGACGAGACCGTCGAGGTCGCGATGAACCTGGGCGTCGATCCCCGTCATGCCGACCAGATGGTCCGTGGCGTGGTCAACCTGCCGAACGGCACTGGCCGTACCGTGCGCGTCGCGGTTTTCGCCCGTGGCGACAAGGCCGAGGAAGCAAAGGCTGCCGGCGCCGATATCGTTGGCGCCGAGGATCTGGTCGACATCGTCCAGAAGGGCACGATCGACTTCGATCGCTGCATCGCCACCCCGGACATGATGCCGCTCGTCGGTCGCCTGGGTAAGGTGCTTGGCCCGCGCGGCATGATGCCGAACCCGAAGGTCGGCACCGTGACCGTCGATGTCGCCGCCGCCGTCAAGGCGTCCAAGGGCGGCGCGGTCGAGTTCCGCGTCGAGAAGGCCGGTATCGTCCATGCCGGCGTTGGCAAGGTTTCGTTCGACGTCAAGGCGCTGGAAGAGAACGTCCGCGCCTTCGCCGATGCGGTCAACCGCGCCAAGCCCGCCGGCGCCAAGGGCAACTACGTCAAGAAGGTGTCGATCACCTCGACGATGGGCCCTGGCCTGAAGCTCGACGTCTCGACGCTCGCGGCGTCCTGACCTGGCTTGTTGGGGCAGGCCGCTTTGCGGCCAGCCCATGAAGAATTCCGGATCGCCGGCTTTCGTCGGCGACCCGGTAACCGGGGGTCGAAAGGCTTCCGGATATCCTGTCCGAGATTGCAGGCGGCCAGCCTTGAAAAAGGGGGCCTTAATTCATGTGGGCCTGCATGAGACGGGTGAAGACCCGACAAAGGAGCCGACGGCTCCAATGAAAGGTTCGAACCGTGTTTGCCTTTTGTCTGCGCATCGCCGGCTTGGCCGTCGATGTGGCGAAAGGGGGCAGGATCCTCGAGCGTCGTTCGGGAGATCCGTTACTGGATGGCCCGGCCGGCAAAAGGCAACCCGACGCCTGTCCTCGTAAATGAGATGTTCTCATTGACAGGATTGGGGTCAACTGGAGATAGGCAGTGGACAGAGCGGAAAAACGCGAACTCGTCACGGGCCTGAACGAAGCGTTCGGAAACGCGGGTTCAGTCGTCGTGGCCCACTATGCCGGTATCACCGTCGCGCAAATGAACGACCTTCGGTCGAAAATGCGCGCTGCCGGTGGCACCGTTAAAGTCGCGAAGAACCGTCTCGCCAAAATCGCTCTTCAGGGCACGGACTCCGCATCGATCATCGATCTGTTCAAGGGACAGACGCTGATTGCTTATTCGGAGGATCCGATTGCAGCGCCGAAGGTCGCGTCCGATTTCGCCAAGGGAAATGACAAGCTTGTCATCCTCGGTGGCGCAATGGGCACCACCTCGCTCAACGCCGACGGTGTGAAGGCTCTCGCCACACTCCCGTCGCTCGACGAGCTGCGCGGCAGGCTGGTTGGCATGATCGCCACGCCGGCAACCCGGATCGCCCAGATCGTCAATGCACCGGCGGCTTCTGTCGCTCGCGTCATTGGCGCTTATGCCCGGAAGGACGAGGCGGCATGAGGCCGTTCCTCGCTATCACAAACACACGTTCGAACCTTACAAAGGAATACTACAATGGCTGATCTGGCAAAGATCGTAGACGACCTTTCGAAGCTGACCGTCCTCGAGGCGGCCGAGCTGTCGAAGCTCCTGGAAGAAAAGTGGGGCGTTTCCGCCGCCGCTCCGGTGGCTGTTGCCGCTGCCGGTGGCGCTGCCGCTGCCGCTGCTCCGGTCGAAGAGAAGACCGAATTCGACGTCGTCCTGGCTGACGCCGGCGCACAGAAGATCAACGTGATCAAGGAAGTCCGCGCGATCACCGGTCTTGGCCTCAAGGAAGCCAAGGACCTGGTCGAGGCGGCTCCGAAGCCGGTCAAGGAAGGCGTCTCGAAGGCTGATGCCGACAAGTTCAAGGCCCAGCTGGAAGCAGCCGGCGCCAAGGTCGAGCTGAAGTAACTTTGGTTGCTGGCGGGCAGTCTCGCGCTGCCCGCCACTCCCTTCGTGCTCTTCGCGCTTTGGGAGGTCGGATGACGCGAGGAATGTGGAAACCTCTTTCCTGAGGGCCGCGGACCGGCCCTCAGGAAACGGGTTTTCTCCCGTTTCTGGCCCGCCGCCTCGATGCGGTGGCGCAAAAAAGACAAAAGGGCCGTCCGATGCGGTCCAGAATGCAAGGCGAGCCGAGGCGAGGCTCGTCCCGAGAAGCGAGCTAAGGAGCGACGATGGCCCAGACCCAGACTTTCAATGGCCGCAGACGCGTACGCAAGTTCTTCGGAAAGATTCCGGAAGTTGCGGAAATGCCGAACCTCATCGAGGTTCAAAAGGCATCTTACGACCAGTTCCTGATGGTGGATGAGCCCGAGGGCGGCCGTCCCGACGAAGGGCTGCAGGCCGTTTTCAAGTCGGTCTTCCCGATCTCCGATTTTTCCGGCTCCTCGATGCTGGAGTTCGTGAAGTACGAGTTCGAAGGACCGAAATTCGACGTCGACGAATGCCGTCAGCGCGACCTGACCTATGCCGCGCCGCTGAAGGTGACGCTGCGCCTTATCGTGTTCGATATCGACGAGGATACCGGCGCGAAGTCGATCAAGGACATCAAGGAGCAGGACGTGTACATGGGCGACATGCCGCTCATGACGCTGAACGGCACCTTCATCGTCAACGGCACCGAGCGCGTCATCGTCTCGCAGATGCACCGCTCGCCGGGCGTCTTCTTCGATCATGACAAGGGCAAGTCGCATTCGTCGGGCAAGCTGCTGTTTGCCGCGCGCGTCATCCCCTATCGCGGCTCCTGGCTCGACATCGAGTTCGATTCCAAGGACGTCGTGCACGCCCGCATCGACCGTCGCCGCAAGATTCCGGTGACGTCGCTGCTGATGGCGCTGGGCATGGACGGCGAGGAGATCCTCTCGACCTTCTACAACAAGATCACCTACCAGCGCGCCGGCGACCACTGGCGTATTCCCTTCAACGTCGAGCGCTTCCGTGGCCTCAAGGCCGTTGGCGACCTCGTTGATGCCGACACCGGCGAGATCGTCGTCGAGGCGGGCAAGAAGATCACCGCCCGCCAGGCGCGTCAGCTTGCCGAGAAGGGCCTCAAGGCGATCAAGGCGACCGACGAGGACCTGCTCGGCAACTACCTCGCCGAGGACATCGTCAACTACGCCACCGGCGAGATTTTCCTCGAGGCTGGCGACGAGATCGACGAGAAGACGCTGAAGGTGCTCCTCGGTACCGGCGAGCAGGAAGTGAACGTTCTCGACATCGACCACGTCAATGTCGGCGCCTACATCCGCAACACGCTCAATGCCGACAAGAACGAGAGCCGCCAGGACGCGCTGTTCGACATCTACCGCGTGATGCGCCCGGGCGAGCCGCCGACGCTGGAGACCGCCGAAGCCATGTTCAACTCGCTGTTCTTCGACAGCGAGCGCTATGACCTGTCGGCTGTCGGCCGCGTCAAGATGAACATGCGCCTCGAGCTCAAGGCCGAGGACACCGTGCGCGTGCTGCGCAAGGAGGACATCCTTGCCGTGGTCAAGACGCTGGTCGAGCTGCGTGACGGCAAGGGCGAGATCGACGACATCGACAATCTCGGCAACCGCCGCGTGCGCTCGGTCGGCGAGCTCATGGAGAACCAGTACCGCGTCGGCCTGCTGCGCATGGAGCGCGCGATCAAGGAACGCATGTCCTCGATCGAGATCGACACGGTGATGCCGCAGGATCTGATCAACGCCAAGCCGGCGGCCGCCGCCGTGCGCGAGTTCTTCGGTTCCTCGCAGCTGTCGCAGTTCATGGACCAGACGAACCCGCTGTCGGAAATCACCCACAAGCGCCGCCTGTCGGCGCTTGGCCCGGGCGGTTTGACGCGTGAGCGCGCCGGCTTCGAGGTGCGCGACGTTCACCCGACGCATTATGGCCGTATCTGCCCGATCGAAACGCCGGAAGGCCCGAACATCGGTCTGATCAACTCGCTGGCCACTTTCGCGCGCGTCAACAAGTACGGCTTCATCGAGAGCCCGTACCGCAAGATCGTCGACGGCAAGCTGACCAACGAAGTCGTGTATCTGTCGGCCATGGAAGAGGCCAAGCACCACGTCGCGCAGGCCAACGCCGAGCTCGACAAGGACGGTCGTTTCGTCGACGAGTTCGTCATCTGCCGCAGCGCCGGCGAAGTGATGATGGCGCCGCGCGAGAACGTCGACCTGATGGACGTGTCGCCGAAGCAGATGGTCTCGGTCGCCGCGGCGCTGATCCCGTTCCTCGAGAACGACGACGCCAACCGCGCGCTGATGGGCTCGAACATGCAGCGTCAGGCCGTGCCGCTGGTGCGCGCCGAGGCGCCGTTCGTCGGCACCGGCATGGAGCCGGTCGTCGCTCGTGACTCCGGCGCCGCCATCGGCGCCCGTCGCGGCGGCATCGTCGACCAGGTGGACGCGACGCGTATCGTCATCCGCGCCACGGAAGATCTCGATCCCGGCAAGTCCGGCGTCGACATCTACCGGCTGATGAAGTTCCAGCGTTCCAACCAGAACACCTGCATCAACCAGCGTCCGCTGGTGCGTATGGGTGATCGCGTGAACAAGGGCGACATCATCGCCGACGGTCCGTCGACGGAGCTCGGCGATCTGGCGCTCGGCCGCAACGTGCTGGTCGCGTTCATGCCGTGGAACGGCTACAACTACGAGGACTCGATCCTGCTCTCCGAGCGCATCGTGGCCGACGACGTCTTCACCTCGATCCACATCGAGGAGTTCGAGGTCATGGCCCGCGACACCAAGCTCGGGCCGGAGGAAATCACGCGCGACATTCCGAACGTTTCGGAAGAGGCGCTGAAGAACCTCGACGAGGCCGGCATTGTCTATATCGGCGCCGAAGTGCAGCCGGGCGACATCCTGGTCGGCAAGATCACGCCGAAGGGCGAGAGCCCGATGACGCCGGAAGAGAAGCTTCTGCGCGCCATCTTCGGCGAGAAGGCCTCCGACGTGCGCGACACGTCCATGCGCATGCCTCCGGGCACCTTCGGCACGGTCGTCGAAGTGCGCGTCTTCAACCGCCACGGCGTTGAGAAGGACGAGCGCGCCATGGCCATCGAGCGCGAGGAGATCGAGCGTCTCGCCAAGGACCGTGACGACGAGCAGGCGATCCTCGACCGCAACGTCTATTCGCGCCTTTCCGACATGCTCGTCGGCAAGGATGCGATTGCAGGGCCGAAGAGCTTCAAGAAGGGTTCGAAGCTTTCCAAGGAACTGCTCGACGAGTATCCGCGTTCGCAGTGGTGGCAGTTCGCCGTCGAGGACGAAAAGCTCCAGGGCGAACTGGAAGCTCTGCGTGGCCAGTACGACGACTCCAAGAAGGCGCTCGAGCAGCGCTTCATGGACAAGGTCGAGAAGGTGCAGCGCGGCGACGAAATGCCTCCGGGCGTCATGAAGATGGTCAAGGTCTTCGTGGCCGTGAAGCGCAAGATGCAGCCGGGCGACAAGATGGCCGGCCGTCACGGCAACAAGGGTGTCGTGTCGCGCATCGTTCCGGTCGAGGACATGCCTTTCCTCGAGGACGGCACGCATGCCGACATCGTGCTCAACCCGCTGGGCGTGCCGAGCCGCATGAACGTAGGCCAGATCCTGGAGACGCATCTGGGCTGGGCCTGCGCCGGCATGGGCAGGAAGATCGGCGAGCTGATCGACGCCTACAAGGCGGGCGGCGACATCAAGCCGCTGCGCAAGACGCTGGAGAGCTTCATGCCGGCCAACGACCGCAACGAGCCGATTCGCGAATACGACGACGAGAGCATCATTCGCCTCAGCGAACAGATGCGTCGCGGCGTCTCCATCGCGACACCGGTGTTCGACGGCGCGCACGAGGTCGACATCAACACCATGCTGGAGCAGGCTGGCCTGCACACCAGCGGGCAGTCGCAGCTCTATGACGGCCGCACCGGCGAACCTTTCGATCGCAAGGTGACGATGGGCTACATCTACATGCTGAAGCTCCATCACCTCGTGGACGACAAGATTCACGCGCGTTCGATCGGCCCGTACTCGCTCGTCACCCAGCAGCCGCTGGGCGGCAAGGCGCAGTTCGGCGGTCAGCGCTTCGGCGAAATGGAGGTCTGGGCGCTGGAAGCCTACGGCGCCGCCTACACGCTGCAGGAAATGCTGACGGTGAAGTCGGACGACGTGGCGGGCCGCACCAAGGTCTACGAGGCGATCGTGCGCGGCGACGACACGTTCGAGGCTGGCATTCCGGAGAGCTTCAACGTGCTCGTCAAGGAAATGCGCTCCCTGGGCCTCAACGTCGAACTGGAGAACACCAAGTTCGAGGACGCACAGACCCGTCTGCCCGACGCGGCCGAGTAATGCAAAAGATGCGCCGCGGAACGCCGCGGCGCATCCGGGCATGATCCCGAAGGGCCTCTACCGGCTTTCGGTCCGAACCATGCCCAACCGGGAAGTATTCTTCGGCCGACGGCCGACAAGACTGCGGGCGTTTGGCCCGCGTTAGATGCAAGGGGTTTTCGAGGACCCCGAAAGGAGAACGGCATGAACCAAGAGGTCATGAATCTCTTCAACCCGCAGGCGCCTGCGCAGGTGTTCGATTCCATCCGGATTTCGCTCGCCAGCCCTGAGAAGATTCTGTCCTGGTCGTTCGGCGAGATCAAGAAGCCGGAGACCATCAACTACCGCACCTTCAAGCCGGAGCGCGACGGCCTGTTCTGCGCGCGCATCTTCGGGCCGATCAAGGACTACGAGTGCCTGTGCGGCAAGTACAAGCGTATGAAGTACAAGGGCGTCATCTGCGAGAAGTGCGGCGTCGAAGTCACGCTGTCGCGCGTCCGCCGCGAGCGCATGGGCCACATCGAGCTCGCCGCTCCGGTCGCTCACATCTGGTTCCTGAAGTCGCTGCCGTCGCGCATCGGCACGCTGCTCGACATGACGCTGAAGGACATCGAGCGCGTCCTGTACTTCGAGAACTACATCGTCACCGAGCCGGGCCTCACCGCGCTGAAGGAGCATCAGCTTCTCAGCGAGGAGGAGTACATGATGGCCGTCGACGAGTATGGCGAGGACAGCTTCACCGCCATGATCGGCGCCGAGGCCATCCATGACCTGCTTGCCGGCATGGACCTCGAGAAGATCGCCGGCGACCTGCGCACCGAGCTGGCCTCGACCACGTCCGAGCTGAAGCAGAAGAAGTATCTGAAGCGGCTCAAGGTCGTCGAGAACTTCATGGAATCCGGCAACCGTCCGGAATGGATGATCATGAAGGTCGTGCCGGTGATCCCGCCGGATCTGCGCCCGCTCGTCCCGCTGGACGGCGGCCGCTTCGCCACGTCCGATCTCAACGACCTCTACCGTCGCGTGATCAACCGTAACAACCGTCTGAAGCGCCTCATCGAGCTGCGCGCGCCCGGTATCATCGTGCGCAACGAAAAGCGCATGCTGCAGGAAGCCGTCGACGCGCTGTTCGACAACGGGCGCCGCGGCCGCGTCATCACCGGTGCCAACAAGCGTCCGCTGAAGTCGCTGTCCGACATGCTCAAGGGCAAGCAGGGCCGGTTCCGTCAGAACCTGCTCGGCAAGCGCGTTGACTATTCCGGCCGCTCGGTCATCGTGACCGGTCCGGAGCTCAAGCTGCACCAGTGCGGCCTGCCGAAGAAGATGGCGCTCGAACTGTTCAAGCCCTTCATCTACGCCCGTCTCGACGCCAAGGGCTTCTCCTCGACCGTCAAGCAGGCAAAGAAGCTGGTCGAGAAGGAGCGTCCGGAGGTCTGGGATATCCTCGACGAGGTCATCCGCGAGCATCCCGTGCTGCT
Source organism: Mesorhizobium sp. 65-26 (assembly GCA_001899205.1). Lineage (GTDB taxonomy): Bacteria > Pseudomonadota > Alphaproteobacteria > Rhizobiales > Rhizobiaceae > Mesorhizobium. Next base: position 13,790 of record MKVL01000003.1, read on the forward strand.
GAACCGCGCGCCGACGCTGCACCGCCTCGGCATCCAGGCGTTCGAGCCGATCCTGATCGAAGGCAAGGCGATCCAGCTGCATCCGCTGGTCTGCACGGCCTTCAACGCCGACTTCGACGGCGACCAGATGGCGGTCCACGTGCCGCTGTCGCTGGAAGCGCAGCTCGAAGCCCGCGTGCTGATGATGTCGACCAACAACATCCTGCACCCGGCCTCCGGCGCGCCGATCATCGTGCCGTCGCAGGACATGGTTCTCGGTCTCTACTATCTCTCGATCGTCAATCAGAACGAGCCGGGCGAGGGCATGGTGTTCGCCGACATGGGCGAGCTCCAGCACGCTCTGGAGACCAAGGCCGTCACGCTGCACGCCAAGATCAAGGGCCGCTTCCGCACGGTCGACGCCGAAGGCAAGGTCGTGTCGAAGATCTACGACACCACGCCTGGCCGCATGATCATCGGCGAGTTGCTGCCGAAGAACGTCAACGTGCCGTACGAGACCGCCAACCAGGAGATGACCAAGAAGAACATCTCCAAGATGATCGACACCGTCTACCGCCACTGCGGTCAGAAGGAGACGGTCATTTTCTGCGATCGCATCATGGCTCTCGGCTTCGCCCACGCCTGCCGCGCCGGCATTTCGTTCGGCAAGGACGACATGCTGATCCCGGACACCAAGCTGAAGCTGGTGACGGACACCGAGGCTTTGGCCAAGGAATACGAGCAGCAGTACAATGACGGCCTGATCACGCAGGGCGAGAAGTACAACAAGGTCGTCGACGCCTGGGCCAAGTGCTCCGAGAAGGTCGCCGACGAGATGATGGCGCGCATCAAGGCGGTGGAGTTCGAGGACAACGGCCGTCAGAAGCCGATGAACTCGATCTACATGATGTCGCATTCGGGTGCGCGTGGTTCGCCCACCCAGATGCGCCAGCTCGCCGGCATGCGCGGCCTGATGGCCAAGCCTTCGGGCGAAATCATCGAGACGCCGATCATCTCGAACTTCAAGGAAGGCCTGACCGTGCTCGAGTACTTCAACTCGACCCACGGCGCCCGCAAGGGTCTGGCCGACACCGCGCTCAAGACGGCGAACTCGGGTTACCTGACCCGCCGTCTGGTCGACGTTGCCCAGGATTGCATTGTCAACTCGCTGGACTGCGGCACCGACAAGGGCCTGACCATGCAGCCTATCGTCGACGCCGGCCAGGTTGTCGCCTCGATCGGCCAGCGTGTTCTGGGCCGCACCGCACTCGACGACATCAACCATCCGGTCTCCGGCGATCTGCTGGTCAAGGCCGGCAAGCTGATGGACGAGCGCGACGTGGAGCAGATCGAGAAGGCCGGCGTCCAGTCGGTCCGCATCCGCTCGGCACTGACCTGCGAGGTCAGGGTCGGCGTCTGCGCGGTCTGCTACGGACGCGATCTGGCCCGCGGCACGCCCGTCAACCAGGGCGAGGCTGTCGGCGTCATCGCGGCGCAGTCGATCGGCGAGCCGGGCACCCAGCTCACCATGCGCACGTTCCACATGGGCGGCACCGCGCAGGTGGTGGACTCTTCGTTCCTTGAAGCCTCCTACGAGGGCAAGGTCGAGATCCGCAACCGCAACGTGGTGCGCAACTCGGACGGCCAGCTGATGGTCATGGGCCGCAACATGGCGGTGCTGATCCTCGACGAGAGCGGCAAGGAGCGCGCGACCCATCGCGTCACCTACGGTTCGCGCATCTTCGTGGACGATGGCGACAAGGTGAAGCGTGGCCAGCGTATCGCCGAGTGGGATCCCTACACCCGCCCGATCCTCACCGAAATCGAGGGCAGGGTGGCGTTCGAGGATCTGGTCGACGGCATCTCCGTTCAGGAAACGGCCGACGAGTCGACCGGCATCACCAAGCGTGAGGTCATCGATTGGCGTTCGACGCCGCGCGGCAGCGACCTGAAGCCGGCGATCGTCGTTCAGGACGCCAAGGGCAAGGTCGGCAAGCTGTCGAAGGGCGGCGATGCACGCTTCCTGCTCTCGGTCGAGGCCATTCTCTCGGTCGAGCCGGGCGCGCATGTTCGTCCGGGCGACGTGCTGGCGCGTATCCCGATGGAAAGCGCCAAGACCAAGGACATCACCGGTGGTCTGCCGCGCGTCGCGGAATTGTTCGAGGCTCGCCGTCCGAAGGATCACGCCATCATCGCCGAGATCGATGGCACGGTCCGCTTCGGCCGCGACTACAAGAACAAGCGCCGCATCATCATCGAGCCGCATGACTCCGCGCTGGAGCCGGTCGAGTACCTGATCCCGAAGGGCAAGCCGTTCCATCTCCAGGACGGCGACGTCATCGAGAAGGGCGACTACATCCTCGACGGCAATCCGGCGCCGCACGACATCCTGGCCATCAAGGGCGTGGAGGCGCTTGCGTCCTACCTCGTCAATGAAATCCAGGAGGTCTACCGTCTGCAGGGCGTGTCGATCAACGACAAGCACATCGAGGTGATCGTTCGCCAGATGCTGCAGAAGGTCGAGATAACCACGCAGGGCGACTCGACCTACATCCCTGGCGATCATGTTGACGTGATCGAACTGGAGGAGGTCAACGAACGCCTGATCGAGGAAGGCAAGAAGCCTGCCGAAGGTCAGCCTGTGCTGCTCGGCATCACCAAGGCCTCGCTGCAGACGCCGTCCTTCATCTCGGCCGCCTCCTTCCAGGAGACGACGAGGGTGCTTACCGAGGCGGCGGTTGCCGGCAAGACCGACATGCTGCAGGGCCTGAAGGAAAACGTCATCGTCGGCCGTCTGATCCCGGCCGGCACCGGCGGCACGATGAGCCAGATCCGGCGCATCGCCACGTCGCGCGACGAGCTGATCATCGACGAGCGCCGCAAGGCGTCGGGCGTCGAGGTCGCCGAGCCGATGTTGACCGACATGGTTACCGCCGCGCAGTAAGCGCGGCGGCACGAAATCTCAGGCAACGAAGCCGTCGGGGAAACCCGGCGGCTTTTTCTTTGGGCTATTCCGGCAGTTGCTCGTAGCGAAGCAGATCGCCCGGTTGGCATTCGAGATAGGCGCAGATGCGCTCCAGCGTGTCGAAGCGGATGCCCTTGACCTTTCCCTGCTTGAGCAGGGAGAGGTTGGCTTCGGTGATGCCGACATACTCCGCCAGATCCTTCGATTTCACGTTGCGTTCCGCGAGGACGACGTTGAGCCTGACCCTTATGGGCATCTTCGTATCCTCAGATGAATTGAGCGTTTTCTTCAGCGAGCGCGGAAGCCTCGGCCAGGACCCAGGCGACCACGGCGACGATACCGGCGGGCGGCGAGATTGAGACGCTGAAGCTCGATCCGCACCACGCCTAGGTCGCGCGTCCGAATTTCGAGCAGGCAGGGGTTTCCGACAAAATCGACCTGCGGGTCGGTTCCCGCTACGGTCCCTTGCTGCGCTGGCTGGCGAAGTGCCGGTCCATTCGACCTGATCTTCATCGACGCCGACAAGCCGAACAGCCCGAATTATCTGATCAGGGTCATGAAACTGTCACACCCAGGCACGGTTATCGTCTGTGACAATGTCATCCGCGAGGGCGCGGTCGTGAAAAAGAGCAGCGGCGACACCAATGTCGAAGGCGCACGAGAGGCGTTTTCGTTCATCGGCGGTCATAAGCGGCTGGACGGAACGGCGATCCAGACGGTTGGCGCCAAGGGCTATGATGGATTTGCGATCGCGATTGTGGACTGAGCTAAACTGCTTGCCAGAGCGTAGTCGATGTGAGGGCTGGATAGTTGGGAAAATTAATTCACGGCGTTTGCAAGCTGACCGGATCGACAGGGAAGTTCGTGGATTCTCACCTCATCCCGAAAGCGTTGACTAGGGCAGGCGGCCTAGGATCGTCGCTCATCCAGGGTGGTGTCGGCAGGCGTCCGGTTACGAGGCACAGCAGCTGGTATGATCCAGAGCTCGTTACTCAGGAAGGTGAGACAATACTCGCGAAGCTCGATGACTGGGCCATTCGCGAGCTACGGAGGACCAAGCTGGTATGGAGTGGTTGGGGGCCAACGAAAACACTTACTGACGTTGACCTTATCCCCGGCACTGAGTGGGGGAATCGCTTCGTCGAAAGTAAGCACTGGAGGCGCCTCCGTCTGTTTTTTCTCAGCCTACTTTGGAGAGCAGCAGCCTCAACACGCGAAGAATTCTCAGAAGTGCACCTTGCGGACGAAGATCGGGAAAGGTTGCGAAAAATGATCGTCGAAGAAAATCCAGACCCGATCGACTATTTTCAAATCCAGCTGGTCCAACTTTCAACGCTTGGATTCGAGCACAATCATACCCCCATTTCTGGAACGAAAGTCATTTCCGGGGTCAACGGCGAGTCAGATTATGAGGTACCCTTCTATCGTTTTTATTTCGATGGCTTGATAGCTCATTTGGATCGGCGTCCTATCGCTGAAGTCCAAAAGAGACCCATGAAAGAGCTTGTACTTGGATACAGTGAACGCCTTTGCGTTGCGACAGTCTCCTATCGGGAATCTTCGCAGCGCAAAATGCTCGAGCGAATATGGGAAGAGGCGGATAAGTGGACACAAAACCCTCGCCCACCTGAGAAGTAGTCCACTCAGTCGAAAAGCACCTCGACCACGCTGCACTTGCCCAATATGAAGGCGTCGGTGATGTGCTGGAGCAGCGCAAGATCGACATCGGACATGCCGACGCGGACGATCTCGGCGAGACGCCTGTAGAGCATCGGGTACTCCGCCTCCGGTTCGTCCTAAGGGGCGTGTCCATCTACGGCGGGTTTGGCGCCGCCGCTCGATAGTTCCATCCTGCCCTTGTCGGTCTCTACCATGATGTCCCAGAGAGCGGAGACCTTGGACAACACCCAGGCGACCACTGCGTCGATCCAGGCCGCCGGCGTGAAGCTTCCCGCTGGTCCACGTGCTGCCTTTTAATCTGCTGGATAAGGGTAGTGGCCGGTCGGCTGGAGGCTGGCGCCGGCCTAGCCCCACAGAAGGATGAGCGGGGAGGCGACGAACAGCACCGCGGCCAGGATCCACCGGTTCTTTCCGTAGTTCTGCATTTCGGCCAAGGGCAGATATTTGCGGACCAGCGCATATCCGGCGGCGATCAGGGCGCTGTAGATGATCGCCCAGATGAAGATGCGCCAGCCGCCGCCGAAAAGCCCTATCGCAAGTCCGAAACCGCTGAGGGCGCCGAGCACGCCGTAGCCGACGTCGAACATCAGCATCGTCGTGGTGGACAGCGGTCGCCACAGTGCTGGGAAGGCGATGGCGATCGCGGCGGTCAGCAGCCAGATGCTGACGATGGCTTCGAGCGTGGAGGACTGGGCGATAGCCGTCGCGACATTGGTCAGATGATCAGGTGTCGACAGGCGCAGAAACTGCGCGACCCAATTGATCAGCGCCGCCCAGAACCACAGGACGAACGCGCAGGCCGCGAAGATGATGAAGTTTCCGCCTGAGCGCTTCGCGATTGCATCCGGTTCCATGTTTTCCTCCCGTCTTCCTGCACGCTAGCATTGAAAAGATCGGAAGCAAGGCTCGAACGCCTGTCGCCTGTTCAGACATGATGGACGAGTTGGCGCGCGCTGCCGGATTACCGCAACGCCGGCCCGCTCCGGATCAATCGAAGAATGCCTCCACCACGTTGCGCTTGCCCAGCATGAAAGCGTCGGCGACGTGCTGGAGCGGCGCGAGGTCGACATCGGAGATGCCGGCCCGGACGATCTCGGCGAAGCGCCTGTAGAGCATCGGATACTCCGCTTCCGGCTCGTCCTGGAGCGGGCGGCCGTCGATGGCCAGTTTGGCGCCGCCGCTCGAAAGCTCCATCCTGCCTTTGTCCGTCTCCGCCACGATGTCCCAGCTCTGCGGGCCGGTCTGCAGCCAGTCGAGTTCCATCGTCACCGGCACGCCGGCCGATGTGCGGAACACGACATGCGCGGCAACCGGCGAGGCGCGGTTCTCCGGGAAGTCGAGTACGGCCGAGGTGATGAACATTGGCGGCAGGATGTAGGTGGCGATCGACAGTGCGTTGATGCCTGGATCGAACACACCGAAACCGCCGGGTTCCCAGATCCACTCCTGGTTCGGGTGCCAGCGCCGCACGTCCTCCTTCCAGATGATGGCGGCCGTCTCTATGCGGGCCGAAGCCAGGAAGGCGCGCGCCGCCTCGACCGCGGGCGCGTAGCGGGAGTGCCAGCTTGCAAACAAAGAGACGCCGTTCTCCCTTGCGAGGTTCTTGAGACCCTCGACCTCGCTGACGGTCGCTCCTGGCGGTTTCTCCAGGAACACGTGCTTCTTCGCCTCGAGCGCGGCGCGTGCGGCGTCGTGACGGAACTGCGGCGGCATGCACAGCGAGACTGCCTCCAGGCCGGGCTCGGCGGCGAGCATCGCTTCGATGCTGGGATAGTTGGGAATGCTATCCACCTTGCCATGCCGGCTTGCGGCCGCGACGAGTTTGTAATTGCTGTCTTTCGCCAGCGCCGGCAGGTGCTGATCGCGCACGATCTTTCCCACGCCGACGATACCAAGCTTGATGGGGTTGCTGGCCATGGGAACTCCGCGGGTCCGAGTGATGACTGTTTCTATTGGCGAGGGCAGGGTCCGGCAAGCCGGGAGCGATCGTCGCTTTTAGAGGGGCTCGTCGAAGGTGACGATCGAGACCTCGCCTTCCAGTGCGCCCTGGTAGGCCGAGATGTGCGGCTCCTCATCCGGCTCGCCGTCCATGTCGCCGATCTGGTCGAGCTCGGCTTCGGCGAATCCCTCGGCCGCCAGCGATTCGAGCGCGCGCCGGACCGCCGAATCGTCGTCCGGCGCCACCAGCATCACATGAACGCCTTCGGCTTTGTCGCCTTTGCGTCGCCAGACCCGGCCGGTAATGATGGTGACGGGGCGTTCCTCGTTGTCGTTCACAGGCTGATTCCTTCGGGCGAGGGGCTAAACAAGGCGTTCGGCGGTCTTTTCGCACGAAGAGTCCCGATGCGACAGCCACGGCCGGGTCACTTTCTTCCTTCCTTTTGCGAAAACGCGAAAGAAAATTACATGCGCTTCCCGCATGGCTGCCAAGCTCCGGCATCATTGCAATATTTGCGGTCGCGGGGTTGACGCTTCGCGGGGTTACGAGTAGAAGCCGCCCAGTCAGAACCGATGTGAGGCTTGCCTTTCCGAAGCGACGCGCTTTGGAGTTTGCCTCAAACAGGGTTCGTTTTACGAGCGAAAAACATTTTCCGGCGCGCATGAAGCGGCTTCCGCTTCCTCTGCCATTTGTTCGGGCGAGACCGCAAGGGTGCGGTTTGTGGCCCGAATTTGCGTATGGAAAAGGCGCTTAGAGCGGCCCTGACCGGGCACGAGACACGGAATTGAGAGACAAGAGGGTTTAATGCCTACCGTCAACCAGCTGATCCGCAAGCCGCGCATTGCGCCGGTGAAGCGCAACAAGGTCCCGGCCATGCAGCAGAACCCGCAGAAGCGGGGTGTCTGCACGCGCGTCTATACCACGACGCCGAAGAAGCCGAACTCGGCGCTTCGCAAGGTGGCCAAGATTCGTCTGACCAACGGCTTCGAGGTGATCGGCTACATCCCGGGTGAGGGCCACAACCTTCAGGAGCACTCGGTCGTCATGATCCGTGGCGGCCGCGTCAAGGATCTGCCGGGCGTTCGCTATCACATCATCCGCGGCGTGCTCGACACGCAGGGTGTGAAGAACCGCAAGCAGCGCCGTTCGAAATACGGTGCCAAGCGTCCGAAGTAAGGTTTTTCCGGCTTCGGCGCTTTCCTTAGTGCGCCGGGCTACGAGATTGAGAGACAAGAGCTATGTCCCGTCGTCACAGTGCAGAGAAGCGTGAGATCAACCCGGATCCGAAGTTCGGCGATCTCATTGTCACCAAGTTCATGAACGCCGTCATGTACGACGGCAAGAAGTCGGTCGCCGAGACCATCGTCTATGGCGCGCTCGACCAGGTGCAGGCCAAGACCAAGCAGGAGCCGGTCACCGTCTTCCACCAGGCGCTCGACAACGTCGCGCCGCACGTGGAAGTGCGTTCGCGCCGCGTCGGTGGCGCGACCTACCAGGTTCCGGTCGACGTGCGCCCCGAGCGCCGGCAGGCTCTGGCCATCCGCTGGCTGATCGCTGCTGCCCGCAACCGCAACGAGACCACCATGGTCGACCGCCTCTCCGGCGAGCTGATGGACGCGGCCAACAACCGCGGCACGGCCGTCAAGAAGCGTGAAGACACCCACAAGATGGCAGAAGCCAACCGCGCCTTCGCGCACTACCGCTGGTAAAGCGCGTACGAGACTGAGAGGCACCTACCATGGCCCGCGAATACAAAATCGAAGACTACCGTAATTTCGGTATCATGGCGCATATCGACGCCGGCAAGACGACGACGACTGAGCGCGTCCTGTATTACACGGGCAAGTCGCACAAGATCGGCGAAGTGCACGACGGCGCTGCCACCATGGACTGGATGGAGCAGGAGCAGGAACGCGGCATCACGATCACGTCGGCCGCGACCACGACCTTCTGGAAGGGTCGTGACGGCAAGATGCGCCGCTTCAACATCATCGACACCCCCGGCCACGTCGACTTCACCATTGAGGTCGAGCGCTCGCTGCGCGTTCTCGACGGCGCGATCGCGCTCCTCGACGCCAATGCCGGTGTCGAGCCGCAGACGGAAACCGTCTGGCGCCAGGCCGACAAGTACCACGTGCCGCGCATGATCTTCTGTAACAAGATGGACAAGATCGGCGCTGACTTCTATCGCTCGGTCGAGATGGTTGGCTCGCGCCTCGGCGCTCAGGCTGTCGTCATGCAGCTGCCGATCGGCGCCGAGACCGAGTTCAAGGGCGTCGTTGATCTCGTCGAGATGAACGCGCTCGTCTGGCGCGACGAGTCGCTGGGCGCCGCCTGGGACATCGTCGAGATTCCGGCCGACCTCAAGGAGAAGGCCGCTCAGTACCGCGAGAAGATGATCGAGGCAGCCGTCGAAATGGACGACGATGCCATGAACGCCTATCTCGAAGGCAACATGCCGTCGAACGACCAGATCCGCGCGCTCATCCGCAAGGGCACGATCGCCGTCAAGTTCTTTCCGATGTTCTGTGGCTCGGCCTTCAAGAACAAGGGCGTGCAGCCGCTGCTCGACGCCGTGGTGGAATACCTGCCGTCGCCGATCGACGTGCCGGCCATCAAGGGCGTGGATGCCAAGACGGACGCCGAGATCGAGCGTCACGCCGATGACAACGAGCCGCTGTCGATGCTGGCGTTCAAGATCATGAACGACCCCTTCGTCGGTTCGCTGACCTTCGCGCGCATCTACTCGGGCAAGCTCGCCAAGGGCATCTCGGTCGACAACACCGTGAAGGGCAAGAAGGAGCGCATCGGCCGCATGCTGCAGATGCATGCGAACTCGCGCCAGGACATCGAGGAAGCCTACGCCGGCGACATCGTCGCGCTGGCCGGCCTCAAGGATACGACCACCGGCGACACGCTCTGCGATCCGCTGCACCCGGTCATCCTCGAGCGCATGGAATTCCCCGAGCCGGTCATCCAGATCGCCATCGAGCCGAAGACCAAGAACGACCAGGAGAAGATGGGTCTCGCGCTGCATCGCCTGGCTGCCGAGGATCCGTCCTTCCGCGTCAAGACCGACGAGGAAAGCGGCCAGACCATCATCGCCGGCATGGGCGAGTTGCACCTCGACATCATCGTCGACCGCATGCGTCGCGAGTTCAAGGTCGAGGCCAATATCGGTGCTCCGCAGGTCGCCTATCGCGAGACGATCACCCGTACCCACGAGCAGGACTACACGCACAAGAAGCAGACCGGCGGTACCGGTCAGTTCGCTCGCGTCAAGATCGTGTTCGAGCCGAATGCCGAGGGCGAGGATTTCGTGTTCGAGTCCAAGATCGTCGGCGGCGCGGTTCCGAAGGAATACGTCCCGGGCGTCGAGAAGGGCATCCAGAGCGTCATGGGTTCCGGCCCGTTCGCTGGCTTCCCGATGATCGGCGTGAAGGCCACCCTGATCGACGGCGCCTTCCACGACGTCGACTCCTCGGTGCTGGCGTTCGAAATCGCGTCCCGCGCCTGCTTCAAGGAAGCTGCGCCGAAGCTTGGCGTGCAGTTGCTCGAGCCGATCATGAAGGTCGAGGTCGTGACGCCGGAAGAGTATGTCGGCGGCGTCATCGGTGACCTGAACGGTCGCCGTGGCCAGATCCAGGGTCAGGAAGCGCGCGGCGTTGCCGTCGTCATCAATGCGATGGTGCCGCTCGCGAACATGTTCAAGTATGTCGACAATCTGCGTTCGATGTCGCAGGGCCGCGCCCAGTACACGATGCAGTTCGACCACTACGAGCCGGTTCCGACCGCAGTGGCCCAGGAAGTCCAGAAAAAGTACGCGTGAGAATGCCCGCGCTACCGGAAACGCCTTCCTTGCGCGTTTCCGGGTCGGCTGGAGCAAATATCAATTTCCCCCGAGCGGGATGAGTGAAGACGGAGAACTACGGTGGCAAAAGGTAAATTCGAACGTACTAAGCCGCATGTTAACATCGGCACGATCGGCCACGTTGACCACGGCAAGACGTCGCTGACGGCGGCGATCACGAAGTAT
>MKVL01000004.1:0-265375 GCA_001899205.1 Mesorhizobium sp. 65-26
GGTTCCGGCCTACAAGCTCTCCGTCAACGACATGATCATCAAGGCGATGGCCATGGCGCTGAAGGCGGTTCCGGATGCCAATGTGTCGTGGACCGAGGGCGCGATGGTGCGGCACAAGCATGCCGATGTCGGCGTCGCGGTGTCGATCCCCGGCGGCCTGATCACGCCGATCATCCGCCATGCGGACGAAAAGACGCTGTCGGTGATCTCGAACGAGATGAAGGACCTGGCGAGCCGGGCGCGCAGCCGCAAGCTGAAGCCCGAGGAATACCAGGGCGGCACGACGGCGGTATCGAACCTCGGCATGTTTGGGATCAAGGATTTCGCCGCCGTCATCAACCCGCCGCACGCGACGATCCTTGCGGTCGGGGCGGGCGAGGAGCGGGCGGTGGTGAAGAATGGCGAGATCAAGATCGCGACGGTGATGTCGGTGACGCTGTCGACGGATCACCGCGCGGTCGACGGCGCGCTCGGCGCCGAGCTCATCGGCGCCTTCAAGCGCCTCGTCGAAAACCCGATGACCCTGCTGGTGTAGACCAATCCGGAGGGCCCGAGTCGGGCTTGCTTATACGGCACGGGCCCTCCGATCACCGACCTGTGAGGCAGCTGGTTTGCGCCGTCTCCACTCCAATGCTTGAAGCCGCCGTTATTTCGTTCCACATCGGGGCGCAATGACCGGCAAGATAGGAGAATGGTTTCGGAATTGGCGCTGGGCCTTGGCCGCGTCGCTGATCCTGCATGTCCTGGCCGTAGCGCTCCTGCTCTTTGGCCAGCCGAGACCTGAGCAACAGCCAGATCAGCAAGAACAGCCGGTCAATGTCGCGATCGTGCCGCTGCCCGAGCAGCCAAAGCCGAAACCCGCGCCTGCGCCGCCCAAAGCGGAAAAGCCGCCTCCGGAGCCACCGAAACCAAGGGACGACCAGGTTCTGAAGCGCGTTTTCCAGTACGGCCAGAAGGATACCGGGCCCGAGAAATCGCTCGACGGGCAAAGTGCCAAACCCGATGCGCCGCAGCAGCCTGCCGTTGCGACACCGCCGCCCCAGTCTACCCCGCCCGCAAATTCTGCGCGGCAGGGAGAGCCCAGCAAGCCCGAGGAGAAGCCTGCGACCGCCGCGCCGGACGAAAAACCCGCACAAAGCGAGGAAAAGCAGGCGACCCAGGATGCTAACAAACAGCAGCCGGACAAACAGGAGCTGGCACCGCAAACCGCCGACAAGCAAGCGGTCACGGCACCAAAGCCATCGGCGGCAGAGACCGACGCCAAGCCCGCGCCTTCAGCGTCCGTCGCAAAGGCGAAGCCTAAACCCGTCAAGACAATGACGTTCAAACCGGCAAGTGCCTTTAAGGCACCAAGTGGTAATGCAGGGAAGTCAAGTCCCACCAACAATGAGGATGCAGGGTCGCCGATCTACTCCGGCCTGCCCGGCGTTCGAAAACTCTATTCGCAGGGTGCGACCGGCGATGCGTTTGCCACAAGCTCCATGGAGAGGGTGTCGCGAGGTGAGCGCGTGGCAACGCTTTGCGGCAATGTTCTCAGCAGAGAACTGCAAAATGCCGACTATCCGGTCAAATGGGTGCCAACCATTACGCTGGACAAAGGCAATGTCCTTAACCCTTCGCTGTCCGCTTTCAGCACGAGAAAAACCTGGTATGACCTGAGCTTCCGGTGCGAGGTCGACCCTGATGCGACCAGGGTTCTGTCCTTCAACTTCCGCGTGGGACCATTGATCCCGCCCGGCGAATGGGCGCAGCGTGGATTCGCCAAATATCCGCTAAATTAGGCCGGTACCACGAGCCCGGCCGACTGACGGCGATCTCCTGCCAGTGTGCGCAAGTCGTGGCGGCAACGGCCGCTGCGCTGGCTGCCGGTCTTGCTCCCGTGGCCAAGCGGATGCCCGGACGATCGGGTGCTGAGGCTGTTCAAGGAAGGTTCCTGCGAGTTCATCCCGCACGCACGGACGAGCATGGCTGCTCCCGTCCGATTGCCGTTCGACGGCGACAGGCTTGCCGCTCGCCGTTTGCGCGGACTGTCATGCGGCAGTCACGTCCGCCGTGCAGGAGGGGGTAACGGATCGGCCAGGGCGCCGGTCGCTCATGCATCAGGAGAGGCCCTCATGAAGACGCTATTCACCAAGCTGCTGGCGAGCCAGATCGTTCTCGCGGCAACGCTGTTTTCCGGTGTGGCCGGTGCCGAAACGCTGACCCTCTACACCTCGCAGCCGGAGGCCGACGCCGCCAGGACGGTGGATGCCTTCAAGAAGGCGCATCCCGGTATCGACGTCACCATCTACCGATCCGGCACGAGCGACATCCTGACCAAGATGGCGGCCGAGTTCGCCGCCGGCAGCCCGCAGCCGGACGTGCTGTTGATCGCCGACGCCGTCAGCATGGAGCTGTTGAAGAAGGACGACCGGCTGATGCCTTATCCCGAGGCCAAGCTCGATGGCATCGAGGCTGACGCCTATGACGCCGACAAGACCTATTTCGGCAGCAAGCTGATCACGACCGGCATCGTCTACAACACAGCCGCCGCGCAGAAGCCGGAGCACTGGGCCGATCTCGCCAAACCGGCCTATGCCGACGGCCTCGTCATGCCGAGCCCGCTCTATTCCGGGGCGGCCGCCTACCTCCTGTCGGGCTTCGCCGGCCAGGCCGATCTCGGCTGGGACTTCTTCGAGAAGCTCAAGGCCAACAGCACGGTCTCCGTGCGCGGCAACGGCGCCGTGCTGAAGTCGGTGGCGAGCGGCGAGAAGCCCTATGGCATCCTTGTCGACTTCATGGCCATGAATGCGAAGAAGAAGGGGTCGCCTGTCGAGTTCGTATTCCCCTCAGAAGGCGTGCCTGCGGTGACCGAACCGGTCGCCATCATGAAGACCGCCAGGAATGTCCAGGGTGCCAAGGCCTTCGTCGACTTCATCCTGTCCGACGAAGGACAGAAGCTGGCGCTCGACATGGGTTACCTGCCCGCGCGGGCTTCGGTCGGCCGTCCTGACTGGCTGCCGGAAGGCGTCAAGGTCAAGGTGATGTCGTTCGACACCAAGGCGATCGTGGCGCGCACCGAGGCCGACAAGGCCAAGTTCTCGCAACTGTTCGGCGGCTGACGGCGCGCCGGCTTTGCCGGGCAATCCTGAGCCGGCGAAGCGCTTGACGGGTTGCCATCGGCATGCGCCGATGGCGCGGATACGCGATGCAGTCATCGAGAGCAGAGGCAAGGCAGGGGCAGGGCCAGTTCGCGGCCCTGATGGCCGTTGCTGTCTTGCTCATTGTCCTGCTTTCGCTGCTGCCGATGCTACGCCTCGTGAAGGAGCTCGTGGCGCCAGGCGGCACCCTGTCCGCCGCAGCACTTGCCGCGGGACTGGCGAGCCGTTCCACCTGGATCGCGACCTGGCACACGCTGGTCGTCGGTCTCGGCGGCACGATGCTTGCCGTCCTTTCGGGAACGCTGGTGGCGTTGCTGGTCACACTCACCGATCTGCGCCGGCGCGGCCTGCTCGTGCTCTGCTACGTCACGCCCCTGATGATCGCCCCGCAGGTCACGGCACTCGCCTGGCTGCAACTTTTCGGGCCGGCAAGCCCCTTGCTCCGGCTGCTCGGCGTGGCTCCGCCGCTCGGCGCCAGGAACCCGCTCTATTCGGCCGAAGGCATCATCCTGCTGCTCGGGGTGCAGTATGGACCACTCGTCTTCCTCGTCGTCCGCGCCGGGCTGCGCAAGCTGCCGCGTGAGCTGGTCGAGGCCGCGCGGGCCACTGGCGCCGGCTGGCCGAGGGTCGTTGCCACCGTCGTGCTGCCGCTGATGACGCCGTCCATTGTCGCCGCCGCCGCGCTTGCCTTCGTTTCCTGTGTCGGCAATTTTGGCATCCCCGCCTTCCTTGGCATTCCCGCCAACTACCTCGTGCTGCCGACCCTCATCTACCAGCGCCTTGCCGGCGGCGGTCCCGCCGCGCTTGGCGAGACGGCTTTCCTGTCGGTGCTGATCGGCGTCATCGCCATTGCCGGCATTCTGGCGCAGGAGACAGTAAGCCGCCGCCGCGACTACCGCGTGGCCTCGGTCTCGCTTCCCGCTGAACCCTACGAGCTCGGCCGCTGGCGCATGCCGGTCGAAGCGTGCATGTGGTTGTTCGCTGTACTGGTTCTGGCAATGCCCCTGCTCGGCCTCGCGCTCACCTCGCTGGTGTCGGGCTATGGCGTCGTGCTCAGCGCCGCCACGGCGACGCTCGACAATTATCGCTTTGTCCTGTTCGAGCATGCAGCCGCGGGCCGCGCCTTCGTGAACAGCGTCTGGCTCTCGGCCCTTGCCGCGACTTTCGCCGTCGTCGTGGCCGTGCCGATGGGCTACCTCGTCGCCTGGGGTGGAGGTGGCCGCTGGATCCGGCTGCTGAGCCTTGCGGTCGAGCTGCCTTATGCCTTGCCCGGCGTGGTGCTGGCGATAGCCGCGTTGCTCCTGTTCCTGCGGCCTGTGCCGTTGGTCGGCCTGCAACTCTACAACACGCCCTGGATCATCCTCTATGCCTATATGGCGCGCTTCCTCGTGCTTGCCCTGCGGCCGGCGGTCAGCGGCTATCACCAGATCGACAGGGCGCTCGAGGAGGCCGCGCAGGTGGCCGGCGCGGGGCTGTTCACACGCATGCGCACCATCGTCTTCCCGCTGGTCGCGCCCGCTGCCATCGCCGGCGGGTTGCTGATCTTCATGACGGCCCTCGGCGAACTGACAGTCTCCGCACTCCTGTGGTCGTCGGGCTCGGAAACCATCGGCGTGGTGATGTTCTCATTCGAGCAGGGCGGCGATTCCGGTTACGCGGCGGCGATGTCGATGATCACCGTGGCGCTGACATTCGCGCTGATGCTGCTTGCCAGCCTGCTTGCTCCCTACCTGCCTGACGGAGTCCTGCCATGGCGAGACTGATCCTCGACAATGTCGGCAAGAGCTTCGCGGGCGCCGATGCGGTGAAGGATGTCTCGATCGACGTCGCGGACGGCGAGTTCCTGGCGGTGCTTGGCCCTTCAGGCTGCGGCAAGACCACGCTTTTGCGGCTTGTCGCCGGCTTCGAGAAGCTCACCCGTGGCGAGATCCGCATTGGCGGCACCGTGATGTCCGGACCGGATGGCAGCGTGCCGCCGGAAAGGCGGCGCGTCGGCATTGTCTTCCAGAACTATGCGCTGTGGCCGCATATGAGCGTTGCCGAGAATGTCGGCTATTCGCTCAAGGTGGCGGGCCTCGACAGGGCGCTCGCCGGCCGCAAGATCGCCGAGGCACTGGCGCTTGTCGGCCTGGAAGGTCTTGGCGACCGCCGTCCCGCAAGCCTTTCCGGCGGCCAGCGGCAGCGTGTGGCGCTCGCGCGCTGTCTCGTGGCGGCGCCGTCGCTGGTGCTGTTCGACGAGCCGCTCGCCAATCTGGACGTCCATCTGAGGTCCTCGATGGAGAACGAGTTCGCCGCCTTCCACAAGCGGACGGGCACGACGATGGTCTACGTCACCCACGACCAGGGCGAGGCGATGGCGTTGGCCGACCGCATCGCGGTGATGGATCGCGGCCGTCTCATGCAACTGGCGTCGCCGCGCGACCTCTATCATGAGCCGGCAAATGAAATGGTGGCGTCCTTCATCGCCAAGGGTACACTGCTTCCCGTCCAGGTGCTAGGCGAAGAGGCGGCGGGCCATTGCAAGGTGCGGGTGCTCGGTCAGGAGGCGGTCGTGCGCTGCCGGCGAGGCGAGCGGCCCCGCCATGGCAGGATCTGCTGCCGGTCCGCCGATTTCGAGATTGCCGGACCGGGAGAACCGGGCATCGATGGCATCGTGCGCAGGGTCGTCTATCGGGGTGGCGGGGCGCGCGTCGAGTTCTCGCCGCTGGAGAATCCGGACACCATTGTGCCCCTTGATCAGCCTGATCCTGTCTTTCACCAGGTCGGCGACAGCCTGCGCCTGCGGGTAAGAGCTGGCTGGCTTATTCCCGCGTCGTAACGGTAGGCTCAGCCCGCCGGCCTTACGCGTCGACCCCGAGGCTGGCCAGGTAGCGCTCGATCTCCTGCCAGTCGGCGCAGATCGTGGCGGCGCCGGCGGCCGTCAGGCGGGAGCCATGTTCAGGATAGGTATGACCGCCGCCGGTGTAGCCGATCGCCGTCATGCCCGCGGCGACCGCGCCCTGGATGCCGAACGGCGAGTCCTCGATGACGACGCAGTCCGCGGGCCGGGCGCCCATCTTCTCGGCGGCGTACAGGAAGATGTCCGGGGCCGGCTTGCCGTTCTTGACCATCGAGGAACTGTAGATCGCGTCGCCGAAGAATCGCGCCAGGCCGGTGACGGCAAGGCTGTGGTTGATGCGCTCGACCGAAGACGAGGATGCGACGCAGCGGCCACCCTCGAGCTTTTCCAGGAAGCTGGCGATGCCCGGCGTCGGAGTCAGCGACTGTGTGAACAACAGCTTCGTCTCCGCCCAGATGTCGCTGTCTGCGTGGGCCGGAAACTGATGCCCGGTCAGCTCCTTGATCCGAACGATGATGTCGGCCTGCTTCATGCCGATGCATTGGGCGATGATGCCGCCATGCACGCCGGGCATGCCGTGCTTCTCGTAGACACGCTCGTAGGCGCGTGCCGCCAGGGGCTCGCTGTCGACCAGAACGCCGTCGCAATCGAAAATGATGAGTCGTGACCGCGCCAACGCGTTACTCCCTGTCCGTGTTGCACGCTCATCCTGCGGAAATGGGTCGATCCCGAGGCGATGAAGCGCAAAATCAAAGTGTTACAGCGACAATGCTTGCCTCGAAGGGCGTGTCGCGCTGTGGGGCCGAACATCGCTATCGGCAAAAGATCAAATGTTCAATAGCGCATGCGCGGGCGCCCGCTTTTGCAGGCGCTCTCCAGTTGATCACAACTGGCGAATGGCGTCTGTCGGTCGCGAGGCGCCGAGCGCCCGCTGCATGGCCTGTCGTGACTGCGCGTGGTCGGGCGTCAGCCAGTTGGGCTCGGCGCCGAGGAACCGATCCAGAAAGGCCACGGCATAGGCCGGCATCTCGGTCACATTCTCGCGATAGGACCACCATGTCCTGAGGTCGTCGGCGCATTTGTCGATGCTCGGCGCGCTGCCGAATTCCTGCTCGTGGATCGCCGAAATGGCCGACACGCAATAGTTGGTATAGAGGAAGCCTTCGGGCCAGAAACGGATGATTTCCAGCGTCTTGGCGCTGTTTCCGTCCTCGATCATCTGCGTCAGCCCGGACACTTCGCGGGCCGGCGCCTGGCGGAAAAGCTCCCTCAGCACCAGTCCGGCGGCAAAGACGATGAAGTCGGCGCGATCGACCGCCGCGAAGCCCTTCTGCGCTTCCATCACGTCGATCCAGTCGAGGAACGCCCTCGTCAACCGGGCCTCGTCGATCTCGTAGCGCACGCCGAAAGTATCGGAGACGACCTTGGCGCTGCCGCGGAAGGTGGCTCGAAACCAGCGCAACTGCCTCAGCCGATGCCGAAGATCGGGCATGAGGGCCAGTTCGTCCCTGAACGGCAAATCCATTCCGTGGTGTATCCTGTTCTCCGGGCGGTCAGGTTTCGAGCCTAGCATAACCGCGCCCGCCGCCGAAATCGAATGGCGTTCGGTCGACGCCGTTGTTGACCACAATATCATACATATTGACATTCTAGGAAACAAATGTTCTCTCTTTGCGATCGTCTCGCGCTGGTTCACGGTGTGGGGCGCGGGAGGTATCGGGAGGAGAGACCTGAATGGCTATTTGGCAGTGGGGCCTGCTGCTGCTCGGATGCGTCTGGGCGCTTCAGTCCTTGGGCGTCTGGCTGCAGATGCGGCACTATTCCGATGTTTTCAAAGGCGTCACCGGCCAGTTCAAGGACGGCTATGTCGGTGCCGGCAATTTTCGCGGTCGGTTGGCCAAGGGCACCATCGCGCTGGTCGTGGTGACACCCGACCTGATCGTACGTCGCATGTTGGTGATGAGCGGTCGCTCCGTATTCACCAAGTTCAAGCGGCATGAAGAATTCGAGGGCGTGTCCCTCGATCGACTCCGGTCCAACCCTGCGATCATGGGGGAGGGGGAACCCGGTGTGGCCGAGGCCGTGAAACGGGCGATCGAACAGATCGACCGCGCACGGTCGGAGCCGGGCAAGCAGCCGGGCCTGTCCGGCTTGAACGTAGCAAGGGCATAGAGGACACCACGCCGGCTGGGATTGACCGGCGGGGGCGCACAAGGAGGAGAAATGTCTGTATTTTCGTTGTTGGCGCAACACGCCGACATGGCCGTTCAGAACCTGCATGTCGCGGGTTCGATGGTCTCGGATGCCACATTGCATGGCAAACAGGCGGTGCAGCACGCCGCCGACCACCTCGTCATTCTGGCGCAGGCGGACAGCGCGCCGGTCACCGCCGATCAGCTCAAGGAACAGCTGAAGAGCGTGCAGCAGGAAGAGCAGCTCGGCTGGCTGACCGCAGTCGGCAAGTACTTCATCGGCATCTTCCAGAAGGGCGGCGAGGTGTTCGCCGGTTTCGTCACCGGCATCATTCCGACGCTGGTGGTGCTGATGACCGCCTTCTACGCCGTCACCGAACTGGTGGGCGAACAGCGCGTGCATGGCCTGGCGCGCGGCGCCGGCCGTATCGCCCTGACCCGCTACACCGTCCTGCCGCTGCTGGCGGTGTTCTTCCTGACCAACCCGATGGCCTACACCTTCGGCTCGTTCCTGGAAGAAAAGCACAAGCCCGCCTTCTATGACGCGGCGGTTTCCTACGTGCATCCGCCGCTCGGCCTGTTCCCGCACATCAACCCCGGCGAGTATTTCGTCTGGGGCGGCATGCTCGTGGCGCTGCTCGATCTTGAGAAGCGCGGCGTCGTCCCCGGCGGCTATCACGTCAAGGTGGCCATCTGGTACGCCATCGTCGGCCTCGTCGTGATCCTGCTGAAGGGCATCCTCACCGAGCGCATCACCGCCATCATGGCGCGCCGCCAGGGCGTCGAGCTGTAAGGGCGGGAGGACATCATGGCCAAGACATACAAAGCCGTAAAGATCTCCCGCGGCTCGACCGGCTGGGGCGGCCCGCTCGTCATCGAGCCGACCGAACAGCGCAGCAAGGTGGTTTCGGTCACCGGCGGCGGCATCCATCCGGTTGCCGCGCAGATCGCCAAGATGACCGGCGCCGAGGCCGTCGACGGCTTCAAGGCGCCGCCGATCGAAAGCGAGATGGCGGTCGTCGTCGTCGACTGCGGCGGCACCGCCCGCTGCGGCGTCTATCCGCGCAAGCGCATCCCGACCGTCAACCTGACGCCGGTCGGACAGGCTGGGCCGCTCGCCCAGTTCATCACCGAGGACATCTACGTTTCCGGCGTGAAGCCGGAGAACATCACAATGGCGGACGGATCCGAAGCCGCCACCACTGCCGGGGGAGCAGCAGCGATGGTTTCGAGCAACAGCAACGCGTCGGCCTCGGCCGCCAAGGAATTGCCAAGCGAAGGCGGCCTCATCGGCTTCATCAGTTCGGTCGGCCGTGTCATGGGTCGCGTCGTGGGCATCTTCTTCAATGCCGGCCGTCGCACCATTGACCAGGTGGTCCGTAACGTGCTGCCGTTCATGGCCTTCGTGACCATGCTGATCGGTCTCATCCTCTACACCGGCATCGGCGACGTGCTCGCCCAGCCGATGGGACCGCTGGCCAACAACATCGTCGGCCTACTGATCATCTCGGCGATCTGCGGCCTGCCCTTCCTGTCGCCCATCCTCGGGCCGGGAGCGGTCATCGCGCAGGTCATCGGCGTTGCCATCATCGGCCCGCAGATAGCCAACGGTACCATCTCGCCGGCGATGGCACTGCCAGCGCTGTTTGCCTACAACACCCAGGTGGGCTGCGACTTCGTCCCGGTCGGCCTGGCGCTGGGCGAGGCCAAGCCGAAGACCATCGAGATCGGCGTTCCGGCGGTGCTCATCAGCCGCCAGATCATGGGCCCGGTTTCGGTGCTTATCGCCTGGGTCGTCAGCCTGATCGTTTTCTAGGACGTCTTGCGGCCGGTCGGCATCGCCTGGCCGCGAGATCAAGCTAATGGAGCGGGATGCTGATCCCCTGGATGCAACCCGCTCTCAACACCACCAACAACAACGAGGTTCGCCATATGTCGGTTCTTCTCAAGACACGGGTCACATCGATCGGGCCCGAAGTGGCGGACCTCGCCGAGGGCGGCGTGCTCATCCTGTTCGCCGATGGTTCGCCGCCCGAACTGGCCGAAGTCTCCGTATTGCACAAGACGGAGGAAGGCCCGAGCGACGACGCCCCCGCCAAGGGTGCTTCGATCACCGTCGGGCCGGTCTCGGCAGCGATAACGGCGGTCGGCTCGACCGCATGGAACAAGGTCCGCGAGATGGGCCATGTGGTCATCTCCTTCAATGGAGCGGGCGACGCCGAAAGGCCTGGCGAGATATGCGCGTCGCAGATCGACACGGAAGCGCTCGTGGCGGCCCTGACGCCCGGTGCTCTCATCACCATCGCCGCCTGATAGGATTCGCGCCGTCGAAATGACGGCGCCACAAGCTGAGTATTTGCCATGGAACGCTCGACCATCGTCAGAGTGCATGAAGGTCTGCACGCCCGTCCCGCAACGCGGTTCGTGAAGCTCGCCAAGGGTTTCGAATCCGATGTGGAGATCATCAAGGACGGCAAGGCGGTCAGCGCCAAGAGTTCGGTCAAGCTGATGCTGCTGGCGGTGAAGGAAAACCAGGAAGTCACCGTGCGCGCCAATGGCGCCGACGCCATCGAGGCCCTGGAAGCGCTGATCGGCTATCTCGAAAACCCCAAGGCAGGCCTCGAGGAAGAGGAGCCCGCGGCAAACGCCGATACGCCGGAGGCTCCCGCCGCGCCGGCACCAAGGGTTGCCGCCCCAGCCGCCACCGAGGAGGCCGGCCTGCGCGGCGTCGCGGCCAGCGAAGGCGTCGCCATCGGCCCGGCCTTCGCGCATTTTCCGCCCGAGATCGCGGCGCAGGGCCGCACGCTCAAGCAGGACGAGATCGCCGGCGAGATCGAGCGCTTCCGCGGCGCCGTCGCCACCGTGCAGGCCCGGATGGATCGCGCCCTCGCGCAGGACAGCCTGTCGGCGGGGGATCGCGGCATCATCGCAGCCCTGCGCGACATAGCCGCAGACGATTCGCTGACCGGCGAGGCCGAGGCCCTGATCCGCGATGCCTCCGACGCGGTCTCCGCCACCATCACCGCCGCTTCGACCATCGCCGCCGACTTCAGCAAGGTCGACGATCACTATCTCAACGCCAGGGCCGACGACGTCCAGGCCGTCGGCCGGCAGATCTGCCTTGCCCTTCTCGGCCAGGACGACGTGAGCCTGGAGACCATACCTCAGGGCGCCATTCTCATCGCCGACGACATCGGCGCCTGGGACCTGGCGCGCGCGCCGCTCAAGCGCATTGGTGGCGTCGTCTGCGGCCATGGCGGGGCAACCTCGCACATCGCCATCATCGCCCGTACGCATGGCATTCCCGCCGTGCTCGGCCTCGGCGACAGGATCAACGCGCTGCGCACGGCACGCGATGTGGCGCTCGATGGCAACAGCGGTCGCGTCGTCATCGATCCGGACGCCGCGACGCGCGCCGACTTCACCGCCCGCGTCGAGGCGGCCGCCAGGGAGCGCGCCGGCCTGACCGCCTTCAAGGCGGTAACGCCGAAACGCGCCGACGGCACAATCATCGAGGTCGCCGCGAACCTTGGTTCGCTGGAGGAGATCGAGGCCGCCGTCGAGGCCGGCGCCATGGGTGTCGGCCTGTTCCGCACCGAACTGCTGTTCATGCGGCACATGCACCTTCCCTCGGAGGACATGCAGGCCGAGACCTACGCGGCGCTGGCCAAGGCCTTCGCGCCGTATCCGGTAATCGTCCGCACGCTCGACATCGGTGGCGACAAGCCGATCGCCGGCATCGACTTCCCGGAGGAGGAAAACCCGTTCCTCGGCTGGCGCGGCATCCGCATGTGCCTCGACAGGCCCGACATCTTCAAGCGGCAGTTGCGCGCGCTGCTGAGGGCGGCCGTCCAGGGTAACGTCAAGGTCATGCTGCCGATGGTCTCGGATGTCGCCGAAGTGCGACAGACGCGCGTCCTGATCGAGGAATGCGCCGCCGAGTTGAAGGCCGAGGGCGTGCCGCACGCCGCCTTCGATCTCGGCGTGATGATCGAGACGCCGGCCGCGGTGCTGATCGCTCCCGCGCTTGCCCGGGAAGTCTCGTTCTTCTCGATCGGCACCAACGATCTCACCCAGTACATCATGGCCGCCGACCGGCTCAACCCGACGGTGGCCAAGCTAAACGACGTCAGCAATCCGGCCGTCATGTCGGCCATCGAGATGACGGCCAAGGCGGGTGTCGCGGCCGGTATCATGGTGGGCATGTGCGGTGAGGCGGCCGGTCGGCCCGACCTCATCCCGGCATTCGTCGGCATGGGGCTGACCGAGCTCAGCATGAGCCCCGCCTCGATCCAGCGCGCCAAGAAGACCATCGCGGGGATGGCCGGCGCTTCAACCTAGGTTGCCCGGGGAGGGCGCTTCACGGCAGATGGGCAAGCAGCGGGGCAAAGACCGCGGTCAGTTCATCGACGGTGTCAGGTCGGCCGAAAGCCCTCGCGATTCGCTCGTGGCGCACATCCGCCACCAGCACGGCGATATCGAGTATGTCAGGCTCGCGCGCGCCGCTTGTGTCGAGGGTCGCAAGGCCGCAGGCCAGCACCAAAGGCGCCAGGCAGCGCAGATCGGCGTGTCCGGCGGCAGGCGCCGAGACGTCGGGCTCGGCCCCGGCCAGGCGCACCGGCCTCTGGCCGACCATTTCAACCAGCAGCGCCGAGCAGGCGGCCGCGACCGCGGAAAGCCGCTGGTCAGCTCCGCCCTGGGTCATGGCCGTCAGCAGGTCGCCATGGCGGCTTCGCATCGAAGCATGCGCTGCCGCGAAACTAGCCTCGTGGACGCGGGCACCTTCGATGCCGAGCGCGTCCAGAACCGCCTTCGCCAGGTAATACATGTCACGCCGGAACAGCCTTTCACCGGCTGGCGGCTCGCCCCTGTCGTCCGCCGCGAAATAGACGTCGAGGCTCTTCACGGTCGTGCCGTCGACCCGCAGCGGCCTCGTGTGCGGGATGAGCGATTCGGCGATCGTCAACGCATCGTCGACCGCGCTGGCGGCGTGGCTGAGCAGATCCTCTATCCCCTTGCCCGGAAAAGGCGGCAGGTGGTTGGCGACCTCGCGCAGCGCGCCCGCGTCGCCGGCACTGTCGTGCCGGTTCTGGCGGATTGCGTCACGCATCTCGCGCAACCGGTCCTTGAGGTTGACGCGGACGTCCTCGGAGATTTGTCGCAGCATCGCGGATCGCCTCGAATCTTCAGCCGGTCGAAGGACGGCGGCAGCCAATGTCTAGATTGTTCCTACCGAATGCCAGATCAATAGGATAGTAGACCGAAAAGACGGATTCGGCGACGGCGGACCGATACCAGGGAGGGGATGGTGAAGAGGCGGCGCAACAGAACCGAGAACGGCCAGGCCGGCGAGGCCGAGCAGTCCGTCAGCGAAAGCAAGTCCGATCGGCTGCGCATACGCGCCGCCTGGATGTACTTCGTCGAGCAGATGACGCAGAACGAGATCGCCGACGTGCTCGGCGTCGGCCGCGTGACCATCGTGCGCATGCTGGCGGATGCGAGAGCCCGCAACGAGGTCAAGATCTCCATCGAGAGCGAGCTCTCCGAGATCGTCCGCCTGGAACGTGCCCTGGAACGCACCTTCGGCCTGCAACAGGCGCTGGTCGCGCCGCTTTCCGATCCCAATGCCGACCCCATTCCGGCCATCAGCGCCCGCACCGGAAGCTTCATGTCGGAAGCCATGAAATCGGGCATGCGGGTGGGCGTTGGCTGGGGCCGCACGCTGTTCGGCACCCTGCCGTTCATAAGCGCCAAATCGCTCAGCGACTTCCGCGTCATTTCGCTGCTCGGCGGCATCGGCGCGGCGCGGCGCTTCAATCCGGCCGAGTTCGCCTGGCGCTTCGCCCAGATATTCCAGGGCGAAGGCTATCTCATTCCCACCCCGGCCGTGGTCGACAGCATCGAGACCAAGGTCGCGCTGGTCGAGCGTTGCGGCCTGAACGAGATTTTCGAGATGGCGGATGCCCTCGACGCAGTGCTTCTCAGCGTTGGTGGCGTCGCCTCCGAGACCACCTTCTACCGCGACGGTTTCCTGACCGAGAAGGAACGCGAGGCGCTGGTGTCGCACGGCGCCGTCGGCGACCTGCTGTTCCACTTCTTCGACCGCAACGGCGATCTCGTCGACCATCCCATCAACAGCCGCGTGATGTCGGTCGATGTCGACCGCCTGCGAAAGGCGCCGATCCGTATCTTGACCTCTGGCGGCCGCGAAAAGGACGACGCTATGCTGGGCGCCATGAACCTGGTCCAGCCGACGATCCTCATCACCGACGAGGAAAGCGCCCGCAGGATGCTCGAAGCGCATGGCGTGGACCTGAACCTGGGCGGGCGCTGACGCCCGTTCCAGGACGGCGGTCGTCGGCGCGGTTACCCGCAATTTACGACCGCGGGGCTACCAAGGAGGTCGTCCGATTCGCCGGGAGTCTCGACGTCATGAGCAAGGCCCTCACCTCATTTGCATTGGTCGCCGTCCTTTCGGCCCTGCTCATGGCGCTCAGCCTGGCAGTGGCCAGGCACGGCTATCCCTTCGGCGCATTCGGCGTCAAACGCCTGGACGGCATCGCCGATGCGGGCACGTTTCTGCCGTTGGCGGCCGTCTATTTCCTGAGCGCGGTGCTGATGATGATCCTGCCGCTGCGCGCCGCCAGCATCGTGCTCACCAACGCCGCCGACGCGCTTTTCTGGACGGTCGTGGCGCTGTTCGCCGCCATCGTCGGCTGCCTGCTCGCCCGATGGGCATTCGGCCAGGGGAGCGTCCTGTTGTCGCTGCTGAACTGGCGCTTCCTGTTCGGCGCCGCCGTGGTCGGGGCGCATCTGGGGATGAATGAGCTGCGCCGCAACATCCTGCTGCGCAGCCTGTTCGTCGTCATCTTCGCGGCGGCGACGCTCGCCTGCCTGTTCTGGTCGTTCCCGGTGTAACGCGGACAGCCGGGTGGCAACGCACCCCGGCGGCGTCTTTTGCTCTACTTCTGATTGGCCGCGATCTGTCTGGCCGTCATTTCCAGCCAGGTCCAGAGATAGGCGGCCAGCCCGCGGTCGACATGGATCCGCAGTGCTTCGCCGTGGCGATAGACGATGGCCGAAATGCCGGCAAAGGAAAGAGCCGCGCTGGCGCTGGGCTGCTTCGGATCGAGCGTCGTCGCCCGGGCGATCAGCTCGTTGAGGGCAGCGCCCTCGGCCTCGAAGACCTGCATGGCGGCGCTGACGGCCGTCACAGCAAATCCTTCCGCGTGCCAGCCGGCGGCGACTGGCGGAGCCGAGCGCGACACGGCGAGCAGACGGTCGCGCGCCAGCCGCGCCGTATAGCTTTCGCCTTGTGCGGCTTCGAACGCGCCGACACCCGGTCCGGCGTTGCCCGAGGCCTTGCCCCAGGCCGCCAGGTCGCCGCTCACCATCTGCTGCTCGAGCCCAAGGACGGGACGGATGGTCAACCCAGGCACGGCGAGCACGGCGTTGCGCCAGTCCGGCGCGATCGACCACTTCTCGGCAAGATTACGCATGCAGCCGGTCTCCCGCCGGATCGAGGGCGCAGGGCGCGGCGATGGTCGCCGTCCTGACCTTGCCCAGGTGCTGGATTTCGACGCTTTCGCCATGCCGCGCGGCACCACGCCGGATGAGGCCCAGCGCGATCGGTCGGCCGAGCGCCGGGCTCATGTAGCTCGACGTCACGAAGCCCTGGCTGCGCAGATTGCCGCCGTCGCGCAGGATGGCATGCGCGCCGGTGTCCAGCGGCGCCTCGCCTTCCGGCACAGCGAGCCCGACGAACTGCAGGCGATCGCCGCGCGACGCCTCCTCGGTGAACAGCGAACGGCGCCCGACGAACTCGTTCTGGCGCTTGGCGCGGGGGCCTTCGACACCGAGATCGTGGGGCAACGTCGTGCCGTCCGTATCCTTGCCGATGACGATGTAGCCCTTTTCCGCGCGCAGGATCATCAGCGCCTCGAGGCCGATGAGCACGGCGTCGAAGGCCTTGCCCGCCTCGCGCAGCCGCGCCCACAGGGGCTCGGCGCGGTCGGCGCGGATGGAAATCTCGTAGCTTCTGTCGCCGGTGAAGGAGACGCGGGCAACGCGCACCGGCTCGCCGTCATGGATGCCCTGGCCCATGGCCATATGCGGCAGGTCGGCATCGTCGAGCGACAGGCCGAGACCGACCGTTTCGAGCAGCTTGCGCGCATTGGGTCCGGAAACGGTCAGCGTCGCCATCTCGGCCGTGGCGTTGTGGATGTAGACGGCGGCGCGGCCGAACCGGTCCTGTCGCCATTCCTCCAGCCGTGCGTGCACGGCGGCCACGTGCGAGGACGAGCAGGACACGATGAAGCGGTGCTCGTCCAGCCGCACGAGGATGCCGTCGTCGAACACCACGCCGTTCTCGGCCAGCATGAAGCCGTAGCGGCAGCGGCCCGGCTTCAGCGTCGACATGGTGTTGTAGTAGATGAAATCGACGAAGGCGGCGGCATCGGGCCCGATGACCTCGATCTTGCCGAGTGTCGAGCCGTCGAACAGCGCCACCGACTGGCGCGCGCGCAGTGCCTCGTCCTGGATCGAGCGATCCGCTTCGCCGCCGCCGTAATAGGCCGGCCGCAGCCAGCCGCCATATTCCTGGAAAACCCCGCTATCGCCACGATGGACGTTCTCCAGCGGCAGGCGGCGCACCGGCGCCATCAACTCGCCGCGCCGGGATCCGGTGAAGCTGGCGAGCGGCACCGGCGTGAAGGGCGGCCGATAGGTCGTGGTGCCGACCTCCGGCACACTGCGGCCGGTGATGTCGGCCATCAGCGCCAGCCCGGCCAGGTTGGAGGTCTTGCCCTGGTCGGTCGCCATGCCGAGCGTCGTGTAGCGCTTCAGGTGCTCGACCGAGACGAAGTTCTCGCGCGCCGCGAGTTCGACGTCCTTGGCGGTCACGTCGTTCTGGTAGTCGATCCAGACGCGTCCATGCGCGCCGCGGCTCGGCCAGGCGGCAACGATGCCGGCAGTCGCCTCGGATCCTGTGCTGCGCGGCACGGTGCCTTTCGGCTCGCCGGGCACCGCCTTGGCGGCGGTCGCGAAAACATCGGACAGCGACACCGCGCCGGCGGCGGCGCCGGCCACCGAAATGCCCTTCACCGGATCGCCCGGCAGGAAGGCGGCGCGCGCTTCGTTCCAGGCGAGCTTGCCCCTGGCCTGGCAGAACAGGTGCACGGTGGGCGTCCAACCGCCCGAAACCGCAACGCTGTCGGCGTCCAGGCGGGTGCCGTCGTCCAGCGTCACGCCTTCGACGCGCATCGTGCCGCGCGCCGAGGCGATGCGCCGCCCGGAGACGACGCGCACCTTGGCTGGCGCACCGGGTATTTCCCTGGCGCGCGAGTCCACGAGCGTCACCTCGGCGCCGGCCGCCGCCAGCGCGCTGGCCACCTCATAGGCGCTGTCATTGTTGGTGGCCACCACGATGCGCCGCCCGACAAGAACGGCATGCCGCCGCAGATAGGACAGCGCCGCGTCCGCCGACATGATGCCCGGCAGGTCGTTGTTGGCGAAAGGCAGCGGCCGCTCGATGGCGCCCGTCGCCAGAACGATATGACGCGGCCTCACCCTCCACAGCGTGTCGGGCCGGTCGTCGCCATGGCGCTGGTTCAGTCCGACGAGATGATGGTCGTAGATGCCGAAGGCGGTCGTCGACTGCAGCACCGGATGGCCGGCCGCGAGCAGGGCGGCAACGGTCTCCTCCACGAAGGCGGCGGCCGACCGGCCGTCGATCTCGCCGTCGCGGTGGGCGAGCGAGCCGCCGGCGCGCGGCTGGTCGTCGACCAGCATGGTCGAGAAGCCGGCCTCCGAGGCGAGCCGCGCGGCAGCGAGGCCTGCCGGTCCGGCGCCCACCACCAGCACGTCGCAATGGTGGTTGACCTGGGCGGACGGCTGCTTCGGCGTCCACCCGGCGTCGACCGTGCCCAGACCCGCCATGGCGCGGATGCGCGGCTCGAACATATGCCAGTCCGGCCACATGAAGGTCTTGTAGTAGAACGCCGCCGGGATGAAGCGCGAGAAGCGGTCGAGGAAGGCGTTTCTGTCCGTTGCCGCGCTCGGCGTGGCGTTGACGCTGCGCGCCACCAGCCCTTCGCGGGCTGCTTCTGTGGTGGCGCGGGTGTTGGGCGTGGTCGGCGTGGCGCCGCCAATGTCGACCAGCGCGTTGGGCTCCTCGACGCCGGCCCCCCAGATGCCGCGCGGCCTGTGATACTTGAAGCTGCGGCCGACGACCGCGACGTCGTTGGCGAGCAGCGCCGAGGCGATCGTGTCGCCGGCGAAACCCGTCACAGTGTGGCCGTCGAAGCTGAAGCTCAGCGGGCGCGAGCGATCGATGGCGCTGCCGCCGGACTGGAGACGCTTGGCGCTCATTGCGCGTGTCCTCCGTCCAGCGCGGTCGACGACAGCACCTCATGCGTGACCGTGTCACGCTCCATGACGAAGAATTCGCTGCAATTCATGTGAACCCAGACCTCGCGGGCGACACCTTTCGGATTGCCGCGCATGTGGAGATAGTTGGCCCAGCGTTCGATCGGCACGTCGGCGCCGTCGGGGCGCGCGTTGCCGGCATCGCCGCCATAGTGGAATTCCGTCTCGTCGCGCGGACCGCAGAAGGGGCAGGGAAAGAGCTGCATCGAAGGTTCCCTAGTGCGCTATGCCGGAGCCGGCCGCCTCGTCGATCAGCCTGCCGGTGGCGAAGCGATCGAGGTCGAAGGGACGGCTGATGTCGTTGTGGCGGCCGGTGGCGAGCAGGTTGGCCAGCAGCGTGCCGCCGGCGGGAATAGCCTTGAAGCCGCCCGTGCCCCAGCCGCAGTTGAGGAAGAGGCCCGGCAGGGGCGATTCACCGATGATCGGCGAGGAGTCCGGCACGACGTCGACGATGCCGGCCCATTGCCGCATCAGCTTGAGTTGGCCGAAGATCGGAAACATTTCCAGCGTGCCGGCCACGACGCCTTCCAGCGTCGGCAGGTTGCCGCGCTGGCCGTAGGACGGGACGCGGTCGAGCGCGCCGCCGATCACCATCTCGCCCTTGTCGGACTGGCTGACATAGACGCCGACGCCGGGCGACAGAACCACCGTGTCGAGGATGGGCTTCACCGGCTCCGAGACGCATGCCTGCAGGGCATAGGAATTGATCGGCAGCCTGAAGCCCGCCTTGGCCGCCAGAACCGAGGAATGGCCGGCGACCGCCATGCCGATCCGCTCGGCGCGGATGTCGCCGCGCGTGGTGCGCACGCCGCGGCAGCGGCCGCCCTCGATGATGAAGTCGGTGATCTCGCAATTCTGGATGATGTCGACGCCGAGCCGGCTTGCGCCGCGCGCGTAGCCCCAGGCCACCGCGTCGTGCCGCGCGGTGCCCGCCCTGCCTTGCCAGATGCCGCCGAACACCGGGAAACGGGCGTTGGGTGAGAAATTGTAGATCGGCGCGACGCGGCGCACGTCCTCGGGCGAGAACAGCTCGGCGTCGATGCCGTTGATCTGCATGGCGTTGACCGTGCGTGCGCCGATCTCCATCTCGCCGACGCTGTGGCACAGATTGACCATGCCGCGCTGCGACAGCATCACGTTGTAGTTCAGGTCCTTGGAGAGGCCCTCGTAGAGCCGGTGCGCCAGCCCGTAGAGCGCCACACTCTCTGGATAATAGTAGTTGGAGCGCACCACCGTGGTGTTGCGGCCGGTGTTGCCGCCGCCGATCCAACCCTTTTCCAGCACCGCGACGCGCGTGATGCCGTGGTTCTTGGCCAGGTAATAAGCCGTCGCCAGCCCATGGCCGCCGCCGCCGATGACGATCGCGTCGTAGGTCGGCTTCGGTTCGGGCGAGCGCCAGGCCGGCTTCCAGCCGGTCTGGCCGGCCAGGCCCTCCTTCAGGAGCGACAAAGCGGAATAGCGTGTTGTCATGATGTGCTGGCTGGGTGTGATTCTCTGGGCGGAAACATGATCATTGCACTGTCTTTGGCGCGCACGCCACCGCTTTGAACGGTCAGGCCCGCATCTTGAGGCCGCCTGGATCATAGGGCGAGGCGGCGATGACGCGGGCGCCACGCTCCACGCCGACGATGTGCGTCGCAAGCTGCGTGCCCTCGACGGCCGCGCCGGCGTCGACGAGCGCCATTGCCAGGCTCTTGCCGATCGTGTGGCCATAGCCGCCCGAGGTGACGAAGCCGGCGAGCTTGCCGTTGTTCCACACCGGCTCGTATCCGCTGGCGTCGGCGCCGTCGGCGTCGATCTCCAGCGTCACCAGCTTGCGGCCGCCGCCGGCGGCACGTTGATCGAGCGCCGCCTGCCTGCCGACGAAATCGCCCTTGTCGAAGGCGATCCAGCGATCCATGCCGGTCTCGGCCGGCGTGTAGTCCTGCGTGAACTCGCGCGACCAGATGCCGAAGCTCTTTTCCAGCCGCAGCGCGTTGACCGCCGAGAAGCCGTATTCGGTCATGCCGAGCTCCTTGCCGGCGGCAAGCAGCGTGCGCCGCAACGTGGCGTGCTCGTTGGCCTGGCAGTGGATCTCGTAACCGAGTTCGCCAATCACGGAGAGGCGTCCGACCCGTGCCCTGATGAGGCCGACATCCACCGTTGTGCAGGCGAGGAAGCCGAGCGCCGCGTGCGACACGTCCTGATGCGTCACCCGCTCCAGCACCTTTCGCGCGTTGGGGCCGGCAAGCGAGAAGCCGACGACGGCGTCCGAGATGTCGCGCACGGCGACGCCGGGCTGGAGATGGCTCTCGAACCAGCGCATGTGCCACTGGCGCAGATAGTAGGAGCCCATGATCCACCAGGAGCCGTCACCCCAGTTGAAGACCGTGAGATCGCCCTTGAGCTTGCCGTTCTCGCCCAGCATCGGCGCCAGCCTGGCGCGGCCGGGCCCGGGCAGCGGGCAGGCCAGCAGGCGGTCGAGCCAGGCGCGCGCGCCGGGCCCGGTCACTTCGTAGCGGGAGAAAGCCGTGATATCGAGGAGGCCGACGCCCTCGCGCACCTTGCGGCATTCCTCGCCGACGATGTCGAAGGCGTTGGAGCGCTTCAGCGTCGGCGTTTCGATGAAGCCGGGCGGCGCGAAATAGAGCGGCACTTCCATGCCCCATGAGTTGCCCCAGCGCGCGCCGGCGGCCTCCATGGCGTCATACGCGCCAGCGGTGCGCAGCGGCCGTCCCGCCGGCAATTGCTCGTTGGGATAGCTCATGACGAAGCGGCGCGAATAGAACTGTCCGGTCGTCTGCTTGATGTATTCGCGGTTGGAGGCGAAATCGCCGTAGCGGGCGATGTCCATGCCGTAGACGTCGGCCTGCGGCCCGCCATGGATCATCCATTCGGCGAGCGACTTGCCGACGCCGCCGCCCTGAAGGAAGCCGGCCATCACGCCGCAGGCGACCCAGTAGTTCGGAACGCCGCGCACCGGGCCGACCAGCGGATTGCCGTCGGGCGAGAAGGTGAAGGCGCCGTTGACCCAGCGCTTGATGCCGGCCGTCTCCAGGCAGGGATAGCGGCTGAAGCCGAGCGCCAGCTCGTCGGCGATACGGTCGGTGTCCTCCTGGATCAGCTCGATGCCGTAGTCCCACGGCGCGCCATCCATGTTCCAGTGCTTGTGGTTGATCTCGTAGATGCCGAGCAGCAGGCCCTTCTGCTCCTGGCGCATATAGGTGAAACCCTCGAGGTCGACGATCAGCGGCAGTTCGCGGTCGAGCGCCTGGATCTCTGGCAGCGCCTCGGTGACGAGATAGTGGTGCTCCATCGGCGATACGGGAAGCTCGATGCCCGCCATCCTGCCGACCTGCTTGGCCCACAGGCCGGCTGCGTTGACCACGTGCTCGGCGACGATGGTGCCTTTCTCGGTGATCACGTCCCAGCCGCCGCCGGGCCGCTGGCGGAGTTCCAGCACCCGGTTGTGCTCGATGATCTCAGCGCCGCGCAGCTTCGCGGCCTTGGCATAGGCGTGGACGACGCCGGACGGGTCGATGTGGCCTTCGCGCTCGGCGTAGAGGCCGCCGAGCATGCCGTCGGTGTTGAGGATGGGGCAGCGCTGCTTGATCTCGTCGACGCCGACCAGATGCACGTCGTCGATGCCCATGGTCTGGAAGATCCGGTAGGAGGCTTTCAGCCATTCCCAGCGCTCGGGCGCGGAGGCCACCGAAATGCCGCCGGTCATGTGCATGCCGATGTTCTGGCCGGATTCCTTCTCGACCTCCGTAAGCAGGTCGATCGTGTAGGCCTGCAGTGCCGCGATGTTGGGATCGGCATTCAGCGCGTGGAAGCCGCCCGCCGCGTGCCAGCTCGATCCGGCGGTCATCACGTTGCGCTCGATCAGCGCGACATCGCTCCAGCCGAATTTCGCAAGATGGTAGAGCACCGAGGCTCCGACCACGCCGCCGCCGATGACCACCGCCCGATAATGGGATTTCATGTCACGCTCCACCCGTTCCATTCCGGCTTAGCGTAATAGCATTGTACACTAGTGTCCAGTATGGGGCGCGCGAAACTGCGGGGCGGCGTGGGGCGCGGGCAATGCGGGTATAGGCTCGTAAGGAGGGCAGTCCGCGGCTTCCGCTCCCGCCGCCCTTCAGGGCTGGCGTTGCCGGGAAAGCGTTTCCTCGACGTAGCGCTGGAACTCCTCGACGTCCCTCTCGGCGGGCTCCTGGCCGGTGAAGCAGCGCAGGTACGAGGTGACGTAGGGCAGTCGCCGGCTCATCGGTTCGTTGAGTTCCAGCGAATAATAGCCGATCTGCATGAAGTAGAGGACACGGGCCCGCACGAATGCGTCCTCGGCCTCATAGCCATGGCGAACGAACATCTCGCTTATCGCCTTGACGCGCTCCTCGTCGGCGTCGTCGATGACGCGCCGGATGGCGGGTGAGCGGCGAGCCCAGGCGCGGATGGCGAAATCCAGCCGTGGATCGAAAAGCGTTTCGTCGACCCAGCATTCGAAGACGGCCATAACACCCCTGACGGCGGAGGAGGAAGGCCGCGCGGCGCGCTCGACGATGAACCGGGTGTTGGTCTGGCGCCAGTATTCGAGCAACTGGTCGAGCAGGTCCTGCCGGCTCTTGAAGTACCAGTAGAAGCTCGATCGCGATACGTCGAGTTTCTGGCCGAGCGGAAGCACGCGGACATTCTCGACGCCGTCCGAAATCAGCGTCTCCAGCGCGAGCTTCAGCCAGTCCTCGCGGGTCGCCTTGACGTTGCCGCCGGCGCCGGTTCGCTGGGTCGTGGTGTCGGTGACTTCCATCGGCACGAGGCATGGCATGGCCACGCCGGCAAATCAAGACTATGGACAATTGTGTACATTAGAGCGTGAAGCGTCCCTTGGGACGCGCAAAGGACGCTCTGACACTTCGATTCGGCTCACGATCCTTTCCGAAAATCGGAACCGATTTTCGGCTCATGCGCTGCAAGCCGCGCCCATTCGTTGCAGGCGGGACGCCGGGGCTGGTGGAAGGCTTCCGCGAAGGTTATTTGTCTGTCAAATGCGTCGGCTGACGGCATCGTCAGCAAACTCCGGAAAGGCTAAGCCATGACATTCTCTCGCAAGAACCTCATCGATGGCGAGTGGGTCGGCGCGGCCGGCTCGCGCAACATCAACCCGTCCAACCTCGGCGACGTGGTCGGCGAATACGCCTCGGCCGATGCCGGGCAGGCCGGCCAGGCCATAGCGGCGGCCAAGGCGGCCTTCCCGGCCTGGTCGCGCTCGGCGCCGCTGGTGCGCCATGCCGTGCTGAGGAAGACCTCGGACGAGATCATGGCGCGCAAGGACGAGATCGGCCGATCCCTGGCGCGCGAGGAAGGCAAGACGCTGGCCGAGGCGGTCGGCGAGACGATCCGCGCCGCCCAGATCTTCGATTTCTTCGCCGGCGAGACGTTGCGCCTGTCCGGCGAGTTGCTGCCCAGCGTGCGGCCCGGCGTCGGCGTCGAGATCACGCGCGAGGCGGTCGGTGTCGTCGGCCTCATCACGCCCTGGAATTTCCCCATCGCCATCCCCGCCTGGAAGATCGCTCCGGCGCTCGCCCACGGCAACACCGTCGTCTTCAAGCCGGCCGAGCTGGTTCCCGAGAGCGCCTGGACCATCGTCGATATCCTGCACCGCGCCGGCCTGCCGAAAGGCGTCCTCAACCTCGTCATGGGCAAGGGCTCGATCGTCGGCCAGGCGATGCTCGACAGCCCGGATGTCGATGCCATCAGCTTCACCGGTTCTGTAACGACGGGCCGGCGCGTGGCGGAGGCGAGCGTGCGCCATATGCGCAAGTTCCAGCTCGAGATGGGTGGCAAGAACCCGCTTGTTGTGCTCGACGATGCCGACCTGGCGGTCGCGGTCGATTGCGCCGTCAACGGCGCCTTCTTCTCCACCGGCCAGCGCTGCACCGCTTCGTCGCGGCTGATCGTGCAGGGCGGCATCCACGACCGTTTCGTCGAGGCGCTGAAGGAGCGTCTGGCCAAGCTGGTCGTCGGCGATGCGCTGGACGCCGCCACCCATATCGGTCCGGTGGTGGACGAGAGCCAGTTGCGGCAGGATGAAAGCTACATCGCCATCGGCCGCGACGAGGGCGGCGAACTTGCCTTCGGCGGCGAAAGGGTCGAACGCGGCACGCCGGGCTTCTACCTGCGGCCGGCCCTGTTCGTCGGAACCAACAACGCCATGCGCATCTCGCGCGAGGAGATTTTCGGTCCGGTGGCCAACGTCATCCGGGTCGACAGCTACGACGAGGCGCTGGCGATCGCCGATGACACGCCCTTCGGACTGACCTCGGGCATCTGCACCACCAGCCTCAAGCACGCCACGCATTTCAAGCGCAACTCGCAGGCCGGCATGGTCATGGTCAACCTGCCGACGGCGGGCGTCGATTTCCACGTGCCGTTCGGCGGCCGCAAGGGGTCGAGCTACGGTCCGCGCGAGCAGGGCCGGTACGCGGCCGAGTTCTACACCACCGTCAAGACCGCATACAGCTTCGCGGGCTGATTGGGGCCGTCGAGAGGCGCAGAGGGGAATGCCGATGACCTTAGCGAATACAGGGCTGACCTGGCTCAACCCGCCGCCGCACCATGCCTTCGAAGGCGGCGACCTGCGCGTGCGCACCGGCAAGGAGACCGACTTCTGGCGCGAGACCTTCTACGATTTCTGGCGTGACAATGGGCATTTCCTCTACCGGCGCGTCGAGGGCGACTTCAGCGCCGAGGTCACCGTCAAGGGTGATTACAAGGTGCTCTACGATCAGGCGGGACTGATGATCCGGCTGAGCGAAACGCACTGGATCAAGGCCGGCATCGAATACACCGACGGCCTGATGTATTTTTCCGTCGTGGTCACCAACGACGCCTCCGACTGGTCGCTCGCCAACATCCCGGCCAGCCCGGACGGCGTGAGCATCAGGCTGACCCGCCATGGCGAGGCAATCCGCGTCCAGTATCTCGATGCGTCGGACGGGCACTGGAAGCCGGTGCGGCTGGCCTATTTCCCGCCGTCCAGGGCGGTCGACGTCGGCATGATGTGCTGCTCGCCGCAGCGCGAGGGCTTCGAGGTCACGTTCTCGGGCTTCGTCATCGGGCCGCCGATCGCGCGCGATCTCCACGACTGAAGATACCCAAACCACAAGCATCCTGTCGCAATTGTCCGGCGCCGCGAGGCGCCGCTTTTGTCTTCGCGCTCCTTCTGGATTCCAATTTCTGGATATTGTAAGATTGGATCCAATTCAGTTTGGGCGCATCAACAGACAGGAAGGGCGGAAGGAAAATGGCGCATTGGAAAGGGGTGTTTCCCGCGGTCACCACCAAGCTTCGGCAGGACGGTTCGGTCGACCTCGACGCGACGCAGAAGAGCATCGACCGGTTGATCGTCAATGGCGTGTCCGGCGTCATCGTGCTGCCCATGCTGGGCGAGAACGCCTCCCTGCAGCCGCAGGAGCGCGAGGCGGTTGTGCGCGCCGGCAAGGAGGTCGCGGCCGGGCGCGTGCCGTTGCTTTCGGGCCTTGCCGAAATCTCGACCGAGAATGCCACCGCCGCCGCCCGCAAGTACCAGGGCTTTGGCGCCGAGGGCCTGATGGTGTTTCCGAGCCTCGGCTACAAGACCGATCCGCGCGAAACCGCCGAATGGTACAGGGCCATCGCCGGCGCCAGCGACTTGCCGATCATGATCTACAACAATCCGATCGCCTACGGCGTCGACGTCACGCCGCCGATCCTCAAGGCGCTGGCGGACTGCCCGACGATCGTGGCGGTGAAGGAGGAGACCGGCGACGTGCGCCGCGTCACCGACATGTATATCGAGCTCGGCAACCGCTTCGACATCTTCTGCGGCGTCGACGACCAGATCGTCGAGAGCATGGCGCTCGGCGCGGTCGGCTGGGTGTCCGGCATGACCAATGCCTGGCCGAAGGAATGCGTGCGCCTCTTCAACCTGTGCGCGGAAGGCAACTTCGCCAGGGCGCGCGAGCTCTATCGCATCATGACGCCATCCTTCCATCTCGACACGCACGTCAAGCTGGTCCAGTACATCAAGATGGCCGAGCATCTCGTCTACGGCGCGCCGGAATGGACGCGCGCGCCGCGCCTGCCGCTGGTGGGCGAGGAGCGCGAGCGGGTCATCGCCACCATCCGGGCGGCGATCGAGAAACTCAAGCAAGTCTGAGGCTGGCGCGGAATGGACGGAGGACGACGCGGCGCGGAAGGGCAGCAGGGCCAGCGGCCGGTGGCTGCCAGTCCGCTGCGTCGCCAGACCGTGACCGCCATGGTCGCCGACCATATCGCCGGCAAGATCATCGGCGGCGAATATCCGGGTGGGCATCAGATCCGCCAGGAAGCGATCGCCGCCGAACTCGGCGTCAGCCGCATCCCCGTGCGCGAGGCGCTGCTCCAGCTCGAGGCCGACGGGCTGGTCGTGATCCGCACGCATCGCGGCGCCGTCGTTTCGGAGCTTTCAGCCGAGGATGCGGTCGATCTGTTCGAGGCACGGCTTCAGCTCGAGCCGTTCCTGGTCGGCAAGGCGATCGAGCGTGTGTCCGATGGCGGGATTGCCGAGGTCGAGACCTCGATGCGCGCCTATGAACGAGCCATAGCGCGCGGCGACGACCCGAAGGAGCTCAGCCGCCTCAACTGGGCCTTCCATACGGCGCTTCTAGAGCCGGCCGGCCGGCCGCGCTCGATGGCGGTCGTCCAGACGCTTTTCAATTCCGCCGACCGCTACCTGCGCCTGCAGATCGAACCCGCCAAGGCGCAGGCCAAGGCGCTGCGCGAGCATCGCGAGTTGTTCGAGGCTTTCCGGCGGCGCGACGCCGCCGAGACCGCGCGCCTGCTTACCCGTCACATAGCGGACGCCGCCGGCGAGATCGTCGCCCAGTTGCGGCACGAAGCGGCTGGCTGAGAACGGGGCTGTCGCGAAGCCCGAATTTCTGATTTGTTGCGAAGGGACGATGGGAGCCGGGTCCCCGCCCCGGTTTGCTTCGATGCCTGAAAACGATCCGCTGATCCTCTACTACACCAGGTTCTTCAACTGGCAGGTCGACATCGCCGCCCTGCCGGACTGCGGCGCGCGCGGACGCTGGACGGTGGACCAGAGGCTGTTGCCGGTGGCGGACGCGGTTGTCTGCCACGTTCCGAATTCCCGCGAGATTTGCGACGCGCGCAAATATCCCGGGCAGCTCTGGGTGGCGTGGTCGCAGGAGAGCCGGGTGAACTACCCGCGCATGGCCGATCCCGGCTTCATGCGGCACTTCGATCTGACGATGAGCTATGAAATCGGAGCGGACATCTGGATGCCTTACCTGCCTATCGCCAGCTGGTGGGAAGCCGCGCGAACATCACCGATGGCGCCAAAGACGGAGGCCGCGTCGGTCGTGCATTTCCAGTCCTCGCGGATCGACCACAGTGGCCGCGGACGCTTCACGCAGGAGCTTTCCCGTCACATTGGCTTCGATGGCTACGGGAAGGCCTACCATAACCGGACGCTGGAGCAGGACCTCGGCCAGCGCAGCAAGCTGGAAACCATCGCCCGCTACCGCTTCTGCCTCGCGCTGGAGAACTCGATCGCGCCTGACTACGTCACGGAAAAGATGTTCGATCCGCTGCTCGCCGGCACGGTGCCGATCTATCTCGGCGCCCCGAATGTCGCTGATTTCGTGCCACCCGGTTCCTATATCGACGCCACCGCTTTCGGCGGCCCGGCGGAGCTTGCCTCCTACCTGCGCCATCTGGAGCGGACGCCCGAGGACTACGATGCTTATTTCGCCTGGCGCTCCCGGCCATTGCCAGCGCCTCTGGTCCAGCGCTTGCGGGGGCTGGAAAGCCCGCCGGAATGCCGCCTGATGGATCGGATTCGGCAACATGTCGAGACCAGGGCCGATCGTTCGGGGCGTTCGTCGCTGCCCTTCGGCTATCTGGCGTTCGCGCGCGCCCGGCTTGCGCGTCTTCGCCGCCGCGCCCGCCACCGTTGAGCGCGATGAAAAGACGACGCTGGCACCTGCCGGGGGCGGTGCATTCCGCCGTGCTCAACCTGTCGCCCGAACCAGAGCTTCTGTGGTCGAAGGGCATCGGCGCATTCTGCGACTTTGCCGGACCGCGCTCCTACCGTCTGGCGCCCACCGAATCGACGCAGACGGAGGCGTTTTTCCTGAGGCATTTCCGCGGCGCCCACGGCGTCGTCTGGGTGCGGCTGAGCACCCTTTCGCGGGTCCGTCACCCTTGTGACCTGGATACGTTCGCCCGCGTCGTGCTGCCGACCATCGAAGCGCCGTTCACCTTGCTGACCACGGATGGCGATGCCTCGGCGCCGTCGGATTTCGCCGGGGAAACCGTCGACAGGCTGCTCGCCAGCCCGTTCCTGGTGTCATGGTACACGCAGAACCGCGATGGCGATGATCCGCGCATCAAGCCGTTTCCGATCGGCCTCGATCTGCACACGCCGCGCCTGCCGGCCACGCCAGCCGGCCTGGTGAAGACATTGATGACGATCCGCGCCCGGCGGACACCGGCCGCGAATGCTCCGCTCAAGGTGTTCTGCGATCTCGCCATCAACACGAACTCCCCCGAGCGGCGCGAGCTTCTCGAAGTGCTGAGAGGGTGCCCGCATGTCGACATTCTGGCGAGGCGCGTCTCGCAGCGCCGGATATGGGAGCTCTATGCGCAATATCCGCTGGTCTTGTCGGCCGCGGGCAATGGCATGGACTGTCATCGCACCTGGGAGTTGCTCTATCTCGGCTCGATCGTCGTCACCCTCCGCTCGCCGCTCGATCCGCTTTACGATGGCCTGCCCGTGTTGTTGCTCGACGACTGGGGTCAGCTTCTCGACGTCAAACTTCTGTCACGGGCGGTCGAGAAGCTCGCGCCATTGACCGACCGCGAGCATGTGTGGCGGCGCCTGCGATCCGAGACATATCTCGCTGCCATCCGGCGGGAACTCGAACAGCACTGAGTCCAGTGTTGCGCAGCGGGTCTGCTATAGCTCACCAGGGAACGTGCAGGATTTCCAGCTTGGGCAACCCCACGGGCTGGACGCCGACATCCTTGGCCAACACGCCAAAACCCTCCGTCTCGACAAGGTCGCGATAGGGGAGTTCCGGGAAGCGCAGGCCGCCGCGATGCAGCGCGGCGTCGACGAGCAGCATCGTCCCGCCGACGCCGTCGAGGCCAATGATATCGAGATGGCGCACGTCGCTGAGATGGAGCCGGCACATCGAATAGGCCCGCGGTTGATGCAGGCCTCCCCTCACGTCGCGATAGTAGCGATAGTCCTTTTGTGGCTGGGTGGTGATGAAGCTGTTGAGGTCGAAGCTGTCGCCGCCAACGACCTTGACGCAGTTCGGAACCACGATCCTGTGACCGCTGCCGATCAGCCGATTGAGGACGTCGGGCTGGAAGCGCCAGACGTCGATGTCGATCCACAGGGCCCAGTCATCGCTCGCGTCAAGGCCATGGTCGATCAGGTGGTTGCGCACCTTGGCGATGGTGCCGCGCCTGACGCGCTGCAGGCGCCGCTTGGCGCGCTTCAGGCGATCGAGCGGCGTACCGACATGCTTCTGCAAGAGCACGACGCCGCGATAGTCGGCCGCCAGCGGCGCGACCGCCGCCTTCAGCCTTTCGAAACTGCCGTCGACGCTGTCGCCTTCGCAGAAGACGAGCTTGATCTTGTCCTTGGGGTAGTCCAGCGCCCGCACCAGTTCCAGGAATGGCAGTATGTGGTCTGCCGCGTCCCGCAGCGGCACGAGCAGCGCGACGTTGCCGCCGGTTGGCGGCGCCGCCTCGATTGCCGCGCGGTCGACGCCCGCCCTGGTCTGCGCTTCGTCGAGGCGCTGCCCGCGTGTCGCGAGGTACCAGAGCCGGAATGCCTGCGTGCGAAGCCTGTCGCGGAAGCGGTTGGCCGGCCGAGTGCCCAACCAGGTACCGGCCCAACGATGGATGGAAAGGGTTGGTGAGTCCCCCTGAGCCGGGGCAGGCGTGCGCCCGGACGAATCGATCGGCGCGAACAGGGAACTCGAATGGATGGCGAAGGCATTCTGGTCGCCATAGCTCACCTGCGCCGAGGTCAAGACGCAAGGACCCGTGGCGTCGAGCACTTCCTTGGCGCGCGCCAGGTTTGGCAGCAGCGACATGAGATGCGGCCAGAAAGGATGATGGGGCGGGCTCGCCATGGTGCCGTTGAACAGGAGGTACGGCAGCCCCCGGAAGTCGGCCTGCTGGACGGCATGCGTGTCGGGTTCCTTGCACAGCACGATCCGGTCCTCAGTGAGAAGCGGGTCGAAGGGCGCCACGCACTCGCAGTCGATGTCGGCGTAGACGCCGCCGAAATGATGCAGCAGCAGGTAGCGTCCGGCGTCCGCCCGTTCGACGCCGATATAGCCGCAGTAGATCGGCAGGAAGTCCGGATAGTGCTCGGCCACGAACTCGAGCAGCTTGCGGTCGCTCCAGAACATGATCGTCCAGTGCGGGTGGTGCCGCTTCCAGCTGTCGACATAGGCCTGGAAGCGCGCGGGCACGCTTTCGGTCTTCCAGGTCTGGTGCAGGATCGGTGGGATCATTGGTGGCTCATCGGAGGAACAGGAGGTCGGGAGGCTTCGGCGAGGCCGAGCCCGGAACGAACGGCATTGCGCAGGGCGGCGGGTCCGAAGCGCGACCAGGCGGCGTCGTGGGCGGCCATGCGTTGCCGTCGCAGTCGGTCGGGGTCAAGGGACAGCGCCACCGCCTTTGCGGCCAGATCAGCATCCGTCTCCGCCAGAAGCATCTCCTCGCCGTCGATGAGATCCAGCCCCTCGACCGCCAGCGGGGTGGCGATCACCGGAACGCCCCAGGCCATCGCCTCGAGGATCTTGATGCGGGTGCCGCCGCCCATCGACAGAGGGATGATGCTGAGATGTGCTCCACACAGCAGGGACGCCATGTCGGCGGGGCTGTCTATGAGCTGGACGCCGTCCAGATCCGAAAGGGCGCGCACGGCGGGCTTGGGATAGCGCCCGGCAAGGATCAGCCGCGCCCGCGGCAACGCGGCGCGGATATGCGGCAGGATGCGGCGCGCCAGCCGTTCCGCCGCCTCGATGTTCGGCTGGTAGCCGAGATGGCCGACGAAGATGATGACAGGAAAGCCATCCGTCTCGGGCGGCGGCGTCGGCAGTTCCGGCGGGATGTCCTCCATGCGCGGAATGCCGTTCGGCACGATGTCGATCGGCACGTTCGATCGGGCCAGCGCGGCCAGCCGGTCCCGATCCTGTCCTGAGCACACCCAGATCCTGTCGACGAGCTTCATGGCCTGTCGTTCGAGTCGCTTGTAGGCGGCGACGTCCACCGTGGCGGCGCGCTCCGAACGGGTGTCCTCGCCCGACTGTGCGGCGAGATGGGACTCGACGTTGTGCATGTCGAGGATGAGTTGCCTCGCCAGTGGTCGCAGCGGGGCGAGCAGCTTGAACAGCGCAATACCCTCGACGACGATCGTATCCGGGCGAAAGGACGTGACCAGGGCTTCCAGCCGAGTGAGCGCGGAACGCGCAATGCGCTTCTCGACGCTTGTCCGCCACCAGCCGATCGAGGCGGAGCGCGGCTCTCCCTCGACGGTCAGCGCGCCGACGCGGATCCGCGTGTCCCGGGGCTGCTCCACGCCGGTTCGTGGGCGAATCGAAACCATGTGCACCGCCCCGAACTGCGAGGCGGCGATGGCATTGCGATGGTTTCGCAGGTCCGCGCCGGAGGTCGGAGGAAAGGCCGGGTCATAGCAGACGATCAGCGTGCGTCGGTCCCTGCCGGAAGGCGGCGGCGTCTTGCCCGCGCCTCGCGCCAGCCTGCCAAGCCGGATCAGCGCGAGATATCGCCGGCTTCGCCATGTTCGCGCAAAGGCCTGGTGGGCGCACACCGCCCGCATCATGCCGGCAGCGTCGGCATACAAGCGATGCTTGATCAACTGGCGTGCGATCCGCTGGGCGATCCAGGCCTTGCGCCACTGGACCGCGTCGCGCGGCACACCCAATTCCACCAGCCTGTCGAGTTCAAGCGCGATGGCGAGGAATGTCCGCCGTGGCTCGATGAGGAAACGCCGCGTCATGCGGGCCTCGTCGTGGTGATAGAGGAGCACCGGGGCCGGTACAGTCACCGGGTCTGCCCGTGCCAGCAGCGCCGCCCAGTAGCAGGTGTCTTCGTCCAGTCCGATCGCCTCGGGAAAGCGGATGCCTTGCGTGGCGGTCGCGACGATCAGGGCACTGCCCATGGCGATCGGCCAGAGCTGGTTGCGCAGATAGGCGCCGACATTGCCTGCCCTATCGTCTGAATAGCCGTGCGGTGCCTTCAGCTTGTCGGGCCGGCCTTCGGTACGGCGGATGCTGGCGCCGATCGCCAGTCCCGCGCCGGGCCGGTCGAGCAGCGCGTCGCGCAGGCGCTTCAGGCTGCCTGGCATCACCTCGTCGTCGGCGTCGAGAAAGAAGATGTATTTGCCGCCGGCCAGATCGATGCCGGCGTTGCGCGCGGCCCCGGCGCTCCCCAGCCGTATCGCAACGACCCGCAGCGGCAGTTCCTGCCGGGCAGCGCTTTCGCTCGCCGAGGCGGCGGTTCCGTCCTCGGAGCCGTCGTCGATGAGCAGCACTTCGCCGATGAGATCCCTGTCGGGCGCGAGGCTTCGCAACGTGCCGGAGATCGTCGCGGCGGCGTTCCGCGCCGGGATGACGACGCTCACGTCTCGCGACGGCGGCCCGGCCACGTTCATGGCCGGTCGAAATAGCCGCGCTTCAGCACGCGGTCATAATAGCGCTTGAGGGGTGATACGGGTCCGAGTGAGAGACTGGCGAGATTTTCAATGGGCTGCGGCTCGAGATCGAAAGGTGATTGGTTCGCCAGCCAGCTGTAGCCCCCTCCGTCCTTGAGTGTAGAGGGGCTGGCGACGATATAGCCGCCCAGCGCCTTGACGTGGCCCACGCGACGCATGCCGAAATGCAGGCTGGACGAGACGGTCGGCTCGCGCGTCCTGAGATAGACGTGGAAACCGTTCGGCGACCGTGCGACCGGTGTCCGGCTCGTCAGGTCGCGGTGGTTTTCCTGCCAGGCGCGATAGCCCGCGGCCTTGTCGAAATCCAGGACCAGCAGGTCGGAGAAACCGCCCAGGATTCCGATGTTGCCCGTGTAATCGCGAAACCAGTTCCGCACATCCGCTTCCGTCGGTGGCTTCTGCGACATCTGGAAGGCCACTGAGCAGAAAGCGAGTTCCTTGAGATCCTTGCGCAAGGTCTGGAA
The DNA here is from genome assembly GCA_001899205.1 of Mesorhizobium sp. 65-26. Lineage (GTDB taxonomy): Bacteria > Pseudomonadota > Alphaproteobacteria > Rhizobiales > Rhizobiaceae > Mesorhizobium. Next base: position 33,843 of record MKVL01000004.1, read on the forward strand.
ATGCAGCGGCGCGTAGCCCATCGCCTCGAGGTCGAGATGCTTGCCGCCGGCGCGCAGGGGCAGGCACACATAGCCTCGCTCCAGCAGTCGGGCGGCGTACTCGGCTCTCGTTTCGGATGGCATCCAGAGGGGTCCAGCGGCCTCGGTAATTTCGCGCAAACTTCTTTAGCCGAACGGAGCTTTCGTCAAGCTTTATCCGTGGTGCCGCGCGGCCAGCGTTTGCCGAGGCGCGAACGCAACGACGTCAACTTCGCCTTGCGGTAGGCATCGCCCGCCATCTTGATGCCTTGCGCCTGGGTCGGGAAGGGATGGATGACATCGGCCAGTGCATGCAACCCCATGTCGGCCGCGATGGCGAGCGAAACGGCGTTGATCATTTCGCCGGCATGAGTGGCGACGACGGTGGCGCCGAGGATGTGATCCGACCCTTCCCGGACATGGACCTTCACGAAGCCGTCCTCCTCGCCGTCCATCACCGCGCGCGGCACGTCATGCATCAGCACCGTGTAGGTCTTGACCGGCACCGCGTCGCGTCGCGCCTCGGCGGGGTAAAGGCCGACATGTGCAATCTCGGGATCGGTATAGGTGCACCATGGCACCACCAGTTCGCTGAGCTTCAACCGGCCGAGGAACAGGGCGTTGCGCATGGCGATGCGGGCGCTCGCCTCGGCTGTGTGGGTGAATTTGTGCTTCAGGCAGACGTCGCCCGCCGCGAAGATATGTTCGTTCGTGGTCTGGAGATGGTCGTTGACCGTGATGCCGGATGCATCATAGGCGACACCGGCCGTGTCCAGGCCGAGGTTCTCGACATTCGGCGACCGGCCTATGCCGGTAATGATCTCGTCGACCTCGATGGTGATCGTCTCGTCGTCGCGCACGAGGTCGGCGAATTTCCGGCCGTCCCGCGCGTGCACCGCCACCACTTCCGTGTTCAGGCGCACCTCCACGCCTTCGCGCGCCAGCGCGTCGGAGAGGACCTGCGCCGCGTCCCGCTCCTCGCCAGGCAGGAACATCGGGTCCCGCTGCGCCAGGATCACATGTGCCCCGAGGAGGCAGAAGGCCTGCGCCGCCTCGCAACCGAGAGGTCCGCCGCCGATCACCAGGAGCCGTTTCGGACATTCGACGAGATCGAACACGGTTTCGTTGCTGAGATAGCCGGCTTCGGCCAGCCCGGGGATCGGTGGCAGGCTGGCGCGCGCGCCGGTGGCGATGAGCGCCTTCGCGAAGGACAGGTTCCTGCCGGCGACGTCGAGGCTGTTCCTGCCGGTGAAAAGGGCCTCGCCGAAATGCACGTCGATGCCCGCCCCGGTCAGGTTGGTGGCGCTGTCGGCATGGCCGATGCGCTGCCGGACACGCCGCATCCTTGTCATGGCATGGGAGAAGTCCACCGGAATACGCTTCGGCGGATCGGCGCCGAAATTCTCGGCGTCGCGCAGGTCGGCATAGAGCCGCGAGGTGCGGATCAGCGCCTTGGACGGAACGCCACCGGCCTTCAGGCTGACGCCGCCGATCAGGTCGCGCTCGACGAGTGCCACCCTGGCGCCCAGAGCGGCCGCTTCGCGAGCCGCCGTCAGGCCGGCGGGACCGGCACCGATCACCACCAGGTCGTAAGGGCCGTCCGGCTCGGGGTTGCGCCAGCGTGGCGGATGCGTGGCCCTGACCAACGCCAGGTCGTTGTCGTCGACCGGAAAGGTACCGAGATATCTATGCGGCATCGCGGCCACCTATCGCGGGCCCAGCCGCCGCCGCCGCCAGCCAGCCGCCGCCGAAGCCCGCCGCGCTGAGGCCGCGGCGTATGTGCGGGTGCGACCGCATCAGGTCCCAGACCAGTCCGGAGCGATGGTTCTCGATCATCAGCACCGTGATGCCCTGGTCGAGGCCGTAGTAGCCCTCGGAAATCCAGCCATTGCGCCCGAATCCCCTTCGGTGCGCCAGCGTCGGATTGAAGCCGCTCGGCAGGCGGAAGCCTTCGACCACTTCTGGATAGCGCGCCAGCAGATGGCGCATCGCCGAGAGGCAGATGTCGGGGGCGAAGGGCAGCGACGCCGGATAGGACCACGGGGTTATCGTGCCGTCATCGGGGCCGAAGGGCGCGCCGCGCGCGGAGTAGCCGATGAAGCCGCGCGGCCGGCCCTCGATGCGCGCCCGGCGACCGCCCGGGCCGTCGCCGGCCGAAAGCCCCCACAGGTTCTCGCTATAGCCGGCATAGCCATAGGGATTGCGGCTGGCATATTCGCGATGCAGATGGGTCGAGCGGCGGCTGTTTTCGAAATAATCCGAATTCTTCTCGCGCATGAAGGCGTCGCGTATGCCCCTGAAGTCGATCCAGGCATGCGAGAACTGATGCATGAACAGCGGGCCGCCATAAAGCACGTCGTAGCCGTATATGTTCTCCCACTGGTAGGTGGCCGTCCAGCCGGTGTAGCTGTCGTTCGTGGTGGCGCGCTCGGGCGATGCCATGGCCAGGACGTAGAGGACCGTCGCCTCATTGTAGCCTTCCCAGCCATAGTGGAGGAAGCCGCTCCTCGGCTTCCAGCCCTGCCGCAGCGTGGCGCCGCCGCCCTGTGCCCAGCGCCAGTCGACACGGCGGTAGAGCGCCTCCGACAGGCGCCGGATCTCGGTTTCCTCCTCGCTTTCGCCGGAGAAATAGGCGCCCGCCAGCAGGATGCCGGCCATCAGCAGGGCGGTGTCGACCATGGACAGTTCGCAGCGCCAGACGCGCCGGCCGCTCTGCATGTCGAGGAAGTGATAGTAGAAACCCTTGTGGCCGGTGACGTCCTTGGCGGAGCCTTGCGGGCTTTCCCAGAAGAAGCGCAGCGCGGCAAGCGTCAGGCCGGCCGCAGCCTGGCGCGTTATCCAGCCGCGCTCGACCCCGATCGGATAGCACGACAGCGCGAAGCCGACGACGGCGATGCTGGCCGGCGAATTCGGCCGCGACGTGTCGGCGACGAGGCCATTGGCGGGATTGGCGTTGGCCAGGAAGTACTCGAAGGCAGCGTGCTGGAAGCGGTCCAGCAACTCGTCGTCGGACAGGGGGGAGGGCTCGACCCTAGGCAAGAAGACAGGCTCCGGCGTGATCGCGGCGATGGAATGCCGAATCGAATTCCACCACGCGCCGGCCCGCTTTGTAAACGGCGGTGGTCAGGCAGGTTCCGCAAAGCGTCTCACGGTTTTGCGATCAGGACCGCTTAGGCGCGTTCGCCCTCGAGCAGCAGGGCGAGATTCTCCGCCAGCTTGACCAGGGCCGGTCCGATCTCGGAATGGGCCCGGTCCTCGGGCACGATCTCGGCGATGCCGCCGCAGGTGATCGCCACCAGCGGTGACCCGTCGCGCGGCCGGAAAGGCACGCCTACGGCATGGATATAGCTGTGCCAGGCACCGAACGAGGTCACGTAGCCGAGCCGGTCATGCTGGGCGATCGCCTCATCGACGGTTCTTACGATGGTCCCGGCGTTTTCGGGCTCGGCCTGCCTGAGCAGTTCGATCAGCGCCGCGCGTTCGTCAGGCAGCAGGCCAGCCATGTAGGCCAGGCCCATCGACGTCCGCCAGATCGGCAGGTACGAGCCAGGGTTGAGGCGAAGCGTCACCAGGCTCTCGGAGCGGCAGTTGGCGAGATAGACCATGTTGAGGCTGTCGCGCGTGCCGATTGCCACGGCGGCCCCGGTCTGGTCGGCCAGCCGCTGCATCAGCGGCCGCGACAGATGAACCACCGCGCTCGAACTCAGCGCCGAATAGCCAAGCGCGACCGTCGCCGGTCCCAGGCTGTAGCGGCCGAGGTCCTTGTCGTAGTGCAGGTAGCCGAGCGCGCTCAGCGTATAGGTGATGCGCGACACCGTGGCCTTGGGCAGGCCGGTGCGGGCGATGATATCCTGGTTGCCGAGCGAGGAATCGCCAGGGCGGAAAGCCCGCAGGATGCCGAGCCCGCGCATCAGCGAGGAGGACAGTTGCCCGGCCTCGCCGTCGCCGTCGGCCTCGTCCCTGGATGTACGCTTGCGCACGCTGCGGTCCTTCCGGCGGTGTCGCCCGCCATTCAGGGGCCGCTGACGCGATCCCCGGCCGGTGGATGAAAAATGAAATTAAATTCCATAAATATTGACAGCGCCTTTCGTGCGCTGTCAATATGCTGGCGTCGATGGCATCTCATTGCACCTTGTGCCATCTTACGAGCCCCGTCCTTGTGAAGGTAGCCACGTGTCCCGCTATATTTTGCGCCGGCTTATCGCGATGCCGTTTCTGGTGCTCGGCATCGTCACCATTGCCTTCCTGATCACCACCGTGACCAAGGGCGATCCGCTGACCGCGATCGTCGCCGAGCAGCAGATGAGCAACCCCGAAGTGGTTGCCGCGGCCAAGGCCCGCTGGGGCCTCGATCGTCCCCTGCCGGAGCGCTATATGATATATCTTGGCAATCTCCTAAGCGGCGATCTCGGCACGTCCTTCATCACCAAGCGCAATGTCGGCACCGATATCCTCTACCGCCTCCCGGCGACGCTGGAACTCGTCTTCGCGGCGATGATCTTCGGCACCGTCCTCGGCATTTCGCTCGGCGTGCTGGCCGCCTATTTCCGCAACAGCCTGATCGACCATGGCGCCCGGCTCTTCGCCCTTTTCGGCTCCTCGCTGCCGGTCTTCTGGTCCGGGCTCGGGCTGCTTTTCATCTTCTCCGTCATCCTCGGCTGGCTGCCGGGGCCGGGGAGGCTGGATGCCCGCCTGGCGTTGCCCCCCAGCGTCACCGGCTTCCTGACGATCGATTCCCTGCTGGCCGGCGACCTCACCGTGTTCCGGGACGCGCTGTGGCATCTCATGCTGCCGGCCTTCGTGCTCGGCTGGACCGTCTCCGGCACCATATCGCGCCTGGTGCGCGCCAACATGCTGGACGTCATGAGCCGCGAGTTCGTGCTCACCGCGCGCGCCAAGGGCGCGGGCGAGTTCCGCGTCGTCGTCGTTCACGCCTTGCGCAACACGCTGGTGCCGACGCTCACCGTCATCGGCTATTCCTTCGCCTACCTGATCACCGGCGCCGTGCTCACCGAGACGATCTTCTCCTGGCCGGGCATGGGCTCCTACGCGGTGGAGGCGGCGCGCGCGCTGGATTTTCCCGCGATCATCGGCGTGACCATCGTCGGCGGCCTTGCCTTCCTGGTCACCAACCTGCTCACCGACATTGCCTATGTCGTGGCCAACCCGCGCGTCAGGCTGGGCTAGCTTCATGTCGGTTACCGCCACCAAAACCCGTTCCGTCGTCATGCCCGAATGGCTGACCGCGCCGCTGGTCATCGGCTGCGTCGTCATCCTGTTCTGGCTGTTCATGACGGTGTTCGCGCAGTTTGTCGTGCAATACGATCCGCTCGACATGGTCGGCCGGCGACTGCAGGCGCCGAGCTGGCAGCACTGGCTGGGCACCGACGCGCTTGGCCGCGACGTGTTGAGCCGGACCTTGCACGGTGCGCTGCACTCCTTGCCGATCGCCGTCCTTGTGGTGATCTCGGCCGTGGTTATCGGCTCGCTGCTGGGCGCGATCTCCGGCTTCGTCGGCGGCCTGACGGGCGCCGCCATCATGCGCCTCGTCGACGTGACGCTGTCCTTCCCGCCGATGCTGCTCGCCATGGCGGTGGCAGCCTCCCTCGGCCCGGGGCTGGGCAATGCGGCCATCGCCATGGTGCTGGTCTGGTGGCCGGTCTATGCCCGGCTGATGCGGGCGCAGGTGCTGGAGGTGAAGGAGCGCGAGCATGTCGAGGCGGCGATCGCCGCCGGAGCCCGGCCGCATCGCGTTCTGTTCAAGCATATCCTGCCGCTCTGCTGGACGCCGGTGCTGATCAGCGCCACCATGGATCTGGGGCAGGTCGTGCTGCTGGCAGCCTCGCTTTCCTTCATCGGTCTCGGCGCCACGCCGCCCACCCCCGAATGGGGCTCGATGATCTCCGACGGCGCGGTGCATTTCTATCAATGGTGGATCGCCTTCGGTCCCGGCATCGCCATTCTCACCATCGTGCTCGGCTTCAACTTCATCGGCGACGGCTTGCGCGACATTCTGGATCCGAGGTCCGACTAGGCCATGAGCGTGACCCAGCTTTCAACGGCGCCTGGCGCCTCCATCGGCGAGCCGCTGCTCTCCATTCGCGGCCTGCGCGTCGGCTTCCGGCGCGGCGGCGCCCAGTTCGAGGCGGTGCGCGGCATCGACCTCGACGTCGCCAGGGGCGAGGTCGTCGGCATCGTCGGCGAATCCGGCTCCGGCAAATCGGTGGGCATGCTCGCCGCGCTCGGGCTTGCATCCAGCAACGCCATCGTCACCGGATCGGTCCGCTTCAAGGGCGAGGAACTGGTCGGCAAGCCGGCGCGCGAGATGCGCACGATCAGGGGTGCGCGCATCGCCATGATCTTCCAGGACCCGCTGTCCTCGCTCAATCCGGTGATGACGGTCGGCGCGCAGATCGCCGAGGCGATCAGGCTGCACCAGCGCCTGACCCGCAAGCAGGCCATGGCGCGGGCCGTCGAACTGCTCAGCCTCGTCGCGATCCCGCAGCCGGAACGCCGCGTCCACCAATATCCGCACGAGTTCTCCGGCGGCATGCGCCAGCGCGCCGTGATCGCGATGGCGGTCGCCAACGATCCCGATCTCTTGATCGCCGACGAGCCGACCACGGCCCTCGACGTCACCGTCCAGGCGCAGATTCTGTCGGTGCTGCGCTCGCTGCAGGAGAGGCTGGGTCTCGGCCTCATCCTCATCACCCACGATCTCGGCGTCGTTGCCGGCCACGCCGACCGGGTGGCCGTCGTCTATTCCGGCCGCGTCGTCGAACAGGCGACAGTGACCAGGCTTTTCGCCGACCCACGCCATCCCTATACGCGCGGCCTCATCGCCTCGATCCCCAACCTGGAGGACAGCCGCGAGCGGTTGTTCTCCATTGACGGCGCCCCGCCTGCGCTGGGCAGGCTACCGGGCGGCTGCGCCTTTCATCCGCGCTGCGTCCACGCCGAGGCGCGCTGCCGGACCGACGATCCGCCGCTGCTCGACATTGGCGACAGGTTGTCGGCCTGCCATTTCGCGACGACGCTGCCGCCCTTTCACGGACTGGCGGCTACGGAGATCGGAAGCGTGGCATCATGAGTGCGGCACAGGAAACACCCACGGGCAAGACGCCAGCGCTTTCAGTCCGCAATCTGGTGAAGGATTTCCCGGTGCGCGGCGGCCTCATCCTCGATCGCGCGGTCGCCCATGTGCGGGCAGTGGCCGACGTCTCCTTCGACCTGCCGGCCGGCGAGACGCTGGGGCTGGTCGGCGAATCCGGCTGCGGCAAGTCAACGCTCGGGCGCTGCCTGATGCGGCTCATCGAGCCGACCAGCGGCGAAAGCTGGTTCCGTGGCCAGAACATGCTCGGCCTCGACCGCGAGGCCATGCGCCAGATGCGGCGCTACATCCAGCTTGTCTTCCAGGACCCCTATGGCTCGCTGCATCCGCGCATGCGCATCGCCGACAATATCGCCGAGCCGCTGCGCATGGGCGACATGTCGGCCGCGGCGCGCCGGGCGCGCGTGGCCGAGCTCCTCGAACTGGTCAGGCTCAACCCCGAGCACGGCCGGCGCTATCCGCACGAGCTCTCCGGCGGCCAGCGCCAGCGCGTCGTCATCGCCCGCGCGCTCGCGCTCAATCCGGAAGTGGTCATTCTCGACGAGCCAGTATCGGCGCTCGACGTCTCCGTGCAGGCCGGTGTGCTCAACCTGCTCAGCGACATCCAGAAATCCTTCGGCACATCCTATCTGTTCATCGCGCACGATCTCTCGGTGGTGCGTCACATCTCGCACCAGGTGGCGGTGATGTATCTCGGCAAGATCGTCGAGATCGCGCCGGCGGCGGAGCTCTATTCCGCCGCGCGTCATCCCTATACCCAGGCTCTGCTGTCGGCCGTGCCGCTCGCCAATCCGGAGAAGGAGCGCAAGCGCGAGCGCATCGTGCTCAGCGGCGACGTGCCAAGTCCGCTCAACCCGCCGTCCGGCTGCCGCTTCCGCACGCGCTGCTTCAAGGCTCAGGCGATCTGCGCCGCGCAGGAGCCGCCGCTCGGTCCACAGGGGGCCAGGCATCGTGTCGCCTGTCATTTCCCCGAGGCCGTCGACACCTTCAAGGCCGCCTGATGGCCGGTCTTCGCCCGACTTCTACACGCAGGATATGACAGTGACCGAAACCAATTCCAACGACGCCCCGCGCGCGCGTCTTCCGCTCGAGGGCATCAAGATCCTCGATCTGTCACGCGTCCTCGCCGGGCCGTGGGCGACGATGAGCCTGGCCGATCTCGGCGCCGAGGTCTGGAAGATCGAGAACATCGACGGCGGCGACGACACGCGGGCCTGGTCGGTGCCCAGCTACAAGGGTGTCAGCACCTATTATCTCTGCGCCAATCGCGGCAAGCAGAGCATCGCGCTCGACATGAAGAGCCCTCAGGGGCTGGAGATCGTGCGCGAGCTCGCCGCCAAAGCCGACGTGGTGGTCGAGAATTTCCGCGCCGGCACCGCCGACAGGCTTGGGGTGGGCTGGGAAGCGCTGCGCGCGGTCAACCCGCGGCTGATCTACTGCTCGATCTCCGGCTACGGCCAGACCGGCCCGGACGCGACCCGCCCCGGCTACGATTTCGTCATGCAGGCCGAAAGCGGTCTCATGGCGATCACCGGCGAGGCCACGGGCGAACCGATGCGCGTCGGTGTCGCCATCACCGACGTGGTCTGCGGCATGGTCGCCGCCCAGTCGATCCTCGCCGCGCTGTTCGAGCGCCAGGCGACGGGCAAGGGGCAGCTCCTCGATCTCGCGCTGTTCGACTGCGCGCTGAACCTGCTGATCAATGTCGGCAGCGGCTACCTCAACACGGGACGCGAGTCGGGCCGCTTCGGCAACGCCCATCCGACGGTGGTTCCCTATCAGATCTTCGACACCTCCGACGGGCGCTTCGCGCTGGCGGTCGGCAACGACCGGCAGTTCGCCGCCCTGTGCGAGAAGGTCGTGCACCTGCCGCATTTGGCCGAGGATCCACGCTTCATCCGGGCGGCGGGCCGCGCCACCCATCGTGAGGCGCTCATCCCCGAACTGGCGGCCGCGTTCACGGCAAAGCCGCGCGACCACTGGATGGCGGCCTGCGCGGCGGCGAGCGTGCCCGCCGGCGAGGTGAAGTCGATACCGGAAGTCTTCGACAGCCCGAATGTGCGTGAGCGCGGCGTCGTCCAGACCCCGCGGCATCCGCATCTCGGCTCCGTGTCCCTCGTGCGGCCCGCCCATGGCCTCGCCGCGCAGGCACAGGCCGACTACAGCGCACCGCCCATGCTGGGCCAGGACACCGAAGCGGTGCTGGCCGGCGTGCTCGGCTACGACGCGACGCAGATCCAGGCTCTGATCGGCGCCGGCGCCGTCAGCGTCTACCCGGCCGCTTCGGCGACCGCCTGACCCAGGGACACACGACATGTATCCAGACGTTCTCCTGCATATCGATGGCCAATGGCGCGCCGCGCGTGGCGGTCGCACCATGCCCGTCGTCAATCCGGCGACCGAGGCCGAGATCGGCTCGCTCGCCCATGCCGGCGTCGAGGATCTCGACGAGGCGCTGGTCGCCGCCGCGAAGGGCTTCCAGGCCTGGCGGCGCGTGTCGCCCTTCGAACGCTCGAAGCTGATGCGCAAGGCCGCCAACCTGCTGCGCGAGCGCAACGAGGCGATTGCCACGATGATGACGCTGGAGCAGGGCAAGCCGGTCGCCGAGGCGCGCATGGAAGCCTTCGCCGCAGCCGACATCATCGACTGGTTCGCCGAGGAGGCGCGCCGCAGCTACGGCCGCATCGTGCCGCCGCGCTTCGACAATGTCAGCCAGCTCGTCGTGAAGGAGCCGATCGGCCCGGTGGCGGCCTTCACGCCGTGGAACTTTCCGCTGAACCAGGCGGTGCGCAAGCTTTCCGCCGCGCTCGCCGCCGGCTGCTCGATCATCATCAAGGGGCCGGAGGAGACGCCGGCGTCGCCGGCCGAACTGGTGCGTGCCTTCATCGAAGCCGGCCTGCCCGACGGCGTGGTCAATCTGGTCTATGGCACGCCGGCGGAGATTTCGTCCTACCTCATCCCGCATCCTGTGATCCGCAAGATTTCCTTCACCGGCTCGACGGCGGTGGGCAAGCAGCTCGCCGGCCTCGCCGGCCAGCACATGAAGCGCGCCACGATGGAACTTGGTGGCCATGCACCCGTCATCGTGTTGCCCGACGCCGACCTCGATCAGGCGGCGCGATCGATGGTCGCCGCGAAGTTCCGCAACGCCGGACAGATCTGCGTCGCCCCGACCCGCTTCCTCGTCGAGGAGAGCGTCTATGGCGCCTTCGTCGAGCGCTTCGCCGATGCCACGCGCCGCATCAAGGTCGGCGATGGCCTGGCCGAAGGCACCACGATGGGACCGCTCGCCAACGCGCGCCGTGTCCAGGCGATGGAGGACCTCGTCCGTGATGCCGTGCAGAAGGGCGCGGAGCTGGTCACCGGCGGCAAGCGCGTCGGCAATTCGGGTTATTTCTTCGAGCCGACCATCCTGTCGAATGCCGGTACCGACGCCCGCGCCATGAATGACGAGCCGTTCGGCCCGCTGGCGCTGATGACCCCGGTGAGCGGCCTTGACGAGGCGCTGGCCGAGGCCAACCGCCTGAATTACGGGCTTGCCGCCTATGGCTTCACGCGCTCGTCCGTCGACGCGGCGCGCATGTCGTCCGGCATCGCCAGCGGCATGGTGTCGATCAACCACTACGGGCTGGCGCTGCCCGAAGTGCCGTTCGGCGGCATCAACGATTCCGGCAGCGGGACCGAGGGCGGCGCCGATGCGCTCGACGCCTATCTCAACACCAAGTTCGTGTCGCACCTGCAGGCTGGTTGAGCGCTCCCCCGGCTGCGGTCAACCCGGCACATGGACGGACTGTCCCTGGGCCGCAAGCAGTTTGGTGGCATTTTTGTCGAAAGAGACGAAGATTTCGCCACCCAGCCAGTTGCCTTCGTAGGCCATGACGCCGTCGGCGAAATCGCCGCCGGCCTCGAGGATCGCCAGTCCGGCCTCGACCGCCGGTCTGTTCATCACCACTTTTTCGGTGTCGAGCAATGCGCGGATTGCCTGGGCAACGGACATCGCATCGAAGCGATAGAGTCTCTGTAGAACCCAGGCGAACTCGCAAAGGCAAGGCGGCGATACCGCGATCAATGTCGCGTTTCTGAGGATATTGTCGGCGGCATTTGCCTGCTTCTCGTTATCGCGAACGACAGCCCGGACGAGAATGTTCGTGTCTGCGATGATTTTCATTCCTTGCCTGCCCACCCCGCCGCCGCGGCGTCGGCAATCTCCTCGATCGTGGCGCTCTTCTTCGTCTTGCCGGCCAGCAATCCCAGGAAACCGTCGATGGTTCCTGCCGGTCGTGCCGCTTGGACACGCAATTCGCCGCCGGGCAGCTTTTCGATGTCGATCCGACCGCCCGGTTGGATGCCGAGATGTTGCAGCAGGTCGCGCTTCAGCGTGACCTGCCCTTTCTTCGTCACCGTTTGCGCACTCATGGTCTGTGCCTCCAAAAAACCTGTAAGTAAGGTAAGGTGAATTTACCTTACTTTCAATAGCGGCAGGTGAATCGTTGGCCCGGGCGAACGCTACTTCTGCTGGCCGTAGGTCTTGTAGCGGCCGCGGATGGCGGGAATTTCGCTGTTCTCGATCAGCACCGGCGTGCCGGCGGCGCGTGCGATCAGATATTGCCGCGCCAGCGTCTCCAGCTTCACCGTGCGGGCGAGCGCCGTGTCGAGATCCTTGCCGAAGGCGATCATGCCATGGTTGGCGAGCAGGCAGGCGGTGCGGTCTTGGAGCGCCACGACCGCGGCCTTGGCAAGGTTGCTGGACGCGAACAGCGCATAGTCCGAGCAGCGCACGTCGTCGCCGCCGAAGCCGGCCACCATGTAGTGGAAGAGCGGCATCGGCTCGCGCAGGCATGACAGCGCCACGCAATGGTCGGGATGAGCGTGCACCACAGCTCCGGCTTCCGGAAACGCCTTGTAGATCTCGGCGTGCATCTCCCACTCGCTCGAGGGCCGCAGCGCGCCTTCCCAGCTTCCGTCGAAGCGCATCGTCACCATCTGCTCGGGCCGCAGCATGGGCGAGGGTATCCCGGTGGGCGTGATCAGCATTCCTCCGCTCTCGATACGCAGGCTGATGTTGCCCGTGGTGCCGGTGTTCATGCCGCTGGCATCCATGGCCCTTGCGCCGGACACCAGGCTTGCGCGGGAATTGTCGAGGTCCATCATCATGCCTTTCCTGAGGGCGGCCAGGTGCCGATCGCCGGCGCTTTCGTGCTCGGCCGCCTCATGTCTTCGAGTACGTTCGTGAATATGTCGGGCTCGCCGAGCTTGCCGGACTTCAGCATCAGCGCCAGCGGATCGGACGTATCGCCGCCGGGATAGGCGATTGCCCGCGACACGCCAGGCCCCTCATAGGCGCCCATGGCGATCCGGTCGATGCCGAGCGCCTTGACCACCGAGCCGGCGGTCTCGCCGCCGGCCACCACCAGGCGCCGCACGCCGAACGCGCCGACGAGCAATTGCGCGATCTCGGCCAGGACCGCCTCCGCCTTCGCGGCGGCGGCTTCCCGGCCATGCGCCTTTTGCAGCGCCTCGACCTCACCCTGCGGCGCGGTCGTGGCAATGGCGATCATCTCCCCCGGCAGGTGCCGGGCGGCAAAGGCCCGCGCCTCGCCGACCACGTCGGCGCCGGCTAGCGCCTTGCCGAGGTCGATCGACAGAAGGGGGTGATGGCGCGCGAACCGGTCGAGCTGCTCGGCGGTCCGGTCGGCGACACTGCCTGCCAGCACCGCCGCCGGTCCCTCGACCGCCGGCAGCTTGGCCGTCACGAGATCGCCGGCATCGAGCAGGCCGTGGGCGATCCATGCCGGCGGCAGATGCGCGGTCACCGAGGAATTCCCGGTCATCAGCGGCAGGTCGAAGGCGGCATCGGCGATCGCCTGCAGGTCGCGTTCGCGGATCGTGTCGGTGACCAGCAATTTCTCGCCGCGCGCCGTGCGCTCGCGCACCGCCTCGCGGATCGCCTGGGCGCCGGCGTCGACGACCGTGAAGGGTACGAGGCCGACCTTGCTCCTGCTCTGCGCGGCAAGCACCCGGACCAGGTTGGAATCGGTCATTGGCGTCAGCGGATCGAAGCGCTTCGGTGATTCGCCCAGCAACTGCGTACCGCCGAACATATGGCCCTGGTAAACGGTGCGGCCGGTTTCGCACAGCGCCGGCGTGAACAGCGTGACGGCGGCGCCCAGCCGCTCCAGCAGCGCCTCGGCGCAGGGGCCGATATTGCCGGCCGGGGTCGAATCGAACGTCGCGCAATATTTGAAGAAGATCTGCCGCGCGCCGGCGGCGAGCAGTTTTTCCGCGGCCCGCAGCACCTGCGCCACCGCGTCGGCGGCCGGGATCACCCGCGTCTTCAGGAGGATGACATGGGCGACGTTGCCGGCCTGGATCGGCGCGTCCGTCCCCACCGTGCATCCGGTGGGGATGCCCCGCGCCACCAGCATCGAGGCCAGCTCCGTGCCGCCGGTCAGGTCGTCGGCGATGGCGCCGAAAAGCAGGGGAGGGGTAGGCCCGCTCATGTGTTTTGCCTCATGTCGATGGCCATGTTGCCTGTGATATCATATACAGCCTCCGCGTGGCGCCGGCTGGACATGCGGGGCCGCAAGGACGGAGAACGAACGTGACTGCCTCTATCGCGCCGATCGCGCGCGACAATCTGACGACGCGCGTTTACGAGGAACTGCGCAACGCGATGATGGAAGGTCGTTTCTGGCCCGGCCATCGCTTCAAGATCCGCGAGCTTGCCGCCAGCCTCGAGGTTTCCGAGACCCCGGTGCGCGAAGCGCTCATGCAGCTTGTCCGCGAGAAGGGCCTGGAGATGGAGGCGGGACGGTCGATCACTGTCGCCCGGCTGTCGCTCGCCCAGTATCTGGAACTGCGCAGCATCCGCCTGCACCTGGAGGGCATGGCCGGCGCCGCGGCAACCACGCGCATCGAGCCGCGCGAGATCGACCGTCTCGCCGCTATCCACGAAAGGCTTGTCGCCAACGAGGACAACGGCCGCTGGTTCGAGGCCGTTCGCGACAATTGGGAATTCCATCACTCGATCTATCTCGCCGCCGGCATGCCGGAACTTCTCGCCATCATCGAGGGCATCTGGCTGCGCAACGGGCCGCTGGTGAACTACCAGTACCCGCATGCCCGGCCGACCTATGACAATCGCCATCGTCACCTCGACATCCTCGACGCGTTGCGCGCGCGTGATGAGAATGGCGTACGCAAGGGCATCCAGCAGGACATGGTCGAAGGCGGCCGGCTGCTGGTGAAGGTTCTGGAGAAGCTGAACGACGGCACGGTGACGCCCGAGGAACTGCGCAGCGCGGCCCAGAACGGCCGCGTGGTTTCGGCCGCCGGCTGAGCAGCCGGCGACCTGAGGCAGCCTCGACGCTGTCGCCAGTTCAGGCCGCATTCGCGGCGGCGGCCATGCCGGCGTCGGCCGCGCGCAGGGCGATGTCTATGTCCTTTTCGGTGTGCGCCGCGCTCAGGAACATGTTGTGGCGGGGGTGGAAATAGGCGCCCTCGCGCAGCGCCGCCGAGCAGAATGCGTCGGCCATTTTGAACTCGGCGTCACCGTCGAACAGCACCATCGGCATCGACACCGGACCGGTCTGGCGCAGGGCAACGCCGTGCCGCTTCGCCGCGGCGTCGAGCCCGTCGCGCAGCCTCGTCCCGGCTCTCGTCATGCGGGCGATTGCATCCTCGTCGCGCAGCGTGGTGATGGTGGCGATCGCCGCCGCCATCGAGACGGCGCCGTACCAGAACGATCCTGTGACGTAGATCTTGGTCGCGGCCTCACGGAAGCGGTCCGTGCCGGTGATGGCCGCCAGCGGATAGCCGTTGGCGATCGCCTTGCTGAAGGCGGAAAGGTCGGGCCTTACGCCGAGCGGCTCCCAGCTGCCGCCAAGATCGATGCGGAAGCCGGCCCGCACGTCATCGACGATCAGCGCCGCGTCCGCCGCCGTGGCAAGCTCACGGGCCCGCCGGGCGAAGGCAGCGGTCGGCATTTCCTGGTCGCGGGCGATGTCGTGCCGGAACGCCGTCACGATGATGGCGGCGAGGTCGTTGCCCGCCTGCTCGACGGCGGCCTCGAGGCTGGCGACGTCGTTATAGTCGAAATGGATGAGATGCGCCCGGTCCTCGGCGGTGACGCCGGCCAGCGAAGGCGTGCACCACGGCACCGCGCCATGGTATGAGCCGCGCGCCACCAGCACCTTGCGCCGACCCGTGCCCGCCCTGGCGATGGTCACGCAGGCGGTGGTGGCGTCAGTGCCGTTTTTCTGCAGCATCGCCCAATTCGCGTGGGCAACCGTTCCGACCAGCAACTCCGCCAACTCGACCAGCACTTCGCCCGGACCGTTCATGGCGTCGCCCAGGCGGCGCTGGCGCTCGGCCGCGGCCTCGACTGCCGGATGGTGATGCCCGAGCACGTTCGGGCCCCAGCTGCACATCAGGTCGACATATTCGCGCCCGTCGACATCCCAGACCCGGCAGCCGTCGGCACGCTCGAAGAACTGCGGATAGGCCGAGCCGAGATAGCGGGTGGCCATGTGCCCCCACATGCCGCCCGGGATGACAGCGGCCGCGCGTTGCCGCAGCGCCATGTCCTTGGAGTTCGTCAGGGACTGCATCGGGAATTCTCCGCCGTTTGATATATCATATATGTAAATCGATGAAAAAGGGACAGTCGGTTTCCGCCTGTCCCAGGGGGAAGCGACGAGCGCCGCTTCCCCCTTTTTCCGTCAGTGGCTGATCTCGGCCAGCGGCAGGTTGCAGCAGGCGCTGTAGCGCACGCCCTGCACGTTCGACTTGTAGGCGAGGATCAGGTTCGGGCTGATCAGCGGCAGGATGACCCTGTCCTTGATCATTTCCTCGCCAGCCTGGTGCCAGAGCTTGGCTGCCTCGTCGCCGCTCGCCGCGAGCGCCGACTTGTAGAGCTCGGACTCCTTCGGATTGAGCACCGAGGGTTCGCGTTCGGCGCCGGCGCGACGTGCCCACGGGCTGCCCTTGGTCATGCCGAAATACTCGATGTACTGCGAGGTGCCGTAGTAGTCCGGCGCGTAGAACACCGCCGTCATCGGGATGCCGTCGCCGTTGACGCGTTCACGCCAGTTGGCGAAGGGGACCGGCTGCAGGTCGAGCTTGACATTGATCTTGGACAGGTCCTGCTGGACCTTCTGCATCAGCAGCGACAGGTCGACGCCGTAGACGTTCATGCCCGGGAAGGCGGCCTCCATCTCGAAGCCGTCCGCGTGGCCTGCCTTGGCCAGCAGTTCCTTGGCCTTGGCGATGTCATAGGGCTGTTCCTCGAAACCCGAGCCGCCGGGGAAACCGATCGGGATCGGCGCGCTGATCAGCTGGCCCTGGTCGCCAAGGGTGAAATCGAGGATGCTCTTGCGGTCGAGCGCCAGCGAGATCGCCTCGCGCACTTCCGGCGTCAGCGGCACCTTGTTGGCCTTGGCGCCGGGCGACAGTGCCACGTAGAGGAAGTTGTAGGACGGTACGGTGTCGATCTTGATGTCGCCGCCGGTAATCGTCTTGGCCGTGTCGGGGTCGATCTGCATGGCGATGTCGGCGGTGCCGTTCTGCAGCATCTGCGCCTGCGCCACCGCGTCCTTGGTCTGGCGGATGACGACTTCGCTCAGCGCCGGCTCCTTGCGCCAGTACTTGTCGTTGCGGGCCAGCCGCAGTTCCGAGTTGGGCTCGTAGGACTTCAGCACGAAAGGCGCGGAGCCGGCCGAGTGCTGCAGGAACCAGGCTTCGGCATTGTCCGTGGTGGAAGCATCCTTGTCCGCCTTGGCGCCGGCCTCGGAAGCAACCTTGCTGTTGACGATCGCGGTGTACGGCGCCGCCGCGATGTTGAGGAACTCCGAGCTCGGCGCCACCATCTTGACGACGACCGTGTGCGCGTCCGGAGCCTCGATCGAGGCCACGTTGTCCATCAGGAAGGAGGAGGAGCCCTTCAGGTTCTTCAGCCGTTCCCAGGACCATTTGACGTCCTTGGCCTCTACCGGCGAGCCGTCGGAGAATTTTGCGGCCGGATCGAGCGTGAAGGTGAAGCTCGTCTGGTCGGCGTTGCTTTCCCACTTGGAAGCCAGCAACGGGATCAGCTTGTTGTCCTTGTCCAGCGTCAGCAGCGATTCATAGACGCTCGAATTGTAGATCTGGCAGGTGTCGCAGAAGGCGCGGTGCGGATCGAGCGAGTTGAGGTCGATGTTGCGCGCGATGATCAGCGGCTTGCTGTCCTGCGCGAACGATGACGGCGCCCAGAAGGCGCTCGTGGCGAGCAATGCCGCGACGGCCGCCGCTCTCGCCTTCTTTGCTGGAAAGGTCGTTATGTTCATGTCCGGTTTCTCCCATTTTGATCGGATGTTCGAGGCATTGATGTCGCTTCGCCCTCAGTGTTTGCCGGCGAGGGTCTGGAGCGCGGCCCTGAGCTTGTCGGCGCCGCCGAGGGCGGCCCGGTTCAGCGGGGCCGATACGACGGGCGCCGAAAGGCTTCCCGTCACATGCAGGACCTCGTGGTCGAGATAGTCGAACACACGGTCCTGAATTTCCTGCGTCAGGCGGCCGCCGAGCGACAGGCCGCGCGCGACCTGCTCGACGATCGCGACCCGGTTGGTCTTGCGGATCGAGGCTTCAACCAGCGGCCAGTCGAGACCGGTCGGATCAAGGCTGCGCAGGTCGACGATCTCGGCGTCTATGCCGGTCTCCTCGACGACCTGCCGGGCCAGCGGCACCATGCTGGCGTTGGCGAGCAGCGTGCAGGCGCCGCCCGGCCGGACGATGCGCGCCTTGCCGAGCCGCACGCAATAATCGCGGTCGCTTTCCGGCGCCGGCCCCTCCGTCGTGAACAGTTCTACATGCTCGATGACGACGACGGGATCGTTGCACTTCAGCGCCGCGTTCATCAGGCCGATATAATCGAACGGCGTGGTCGGCGCGACGATGCGCCAGCCAGGGAAGAGCGCGAACAGGCCGGACGGATCGCCCGAATGCTGCGAGCCGTAGCCGGTGTGTGGCGAGACACGTACGCGCAGCACGATCGGCACCGGGAAACCGCCACCGAACATGTGGCGCACCTTGCTCACCGCGTTGAAAAGCTGATCGGCGGCGACGAGACAGAAGTCGCCGAACATGATCTCGACGATCGGGCGCAGGCCGCACAGCGCCGCGCCCAGCGC
Source organism: Mesorhizobium sp. 65-26 (assembly GCA_001899205.1). Lineage (GTDB taxonomy): Bacteria > Pseudomonadota > Alphaproteobacteria > Rhizobiales > Rhizobiaceae > Mesorhizobium. The sequence continues at coordinate 52,134 of MKVL01000004.1, forward strand.
CACGCCGACGAAGCCGTTCTCGGCGATCGGCATCGCCAGCACCCGCTCGGGCCAGCGCTCGAGCGCGCCCTTGGTGGCGCCGGAGACGCCGCCGCGCAGCCGGTGCACGTCCTCGCCCATGATGATGATGCGCGGGTCCTGCTCCATCGCCCGGGTGATGACTTCCGAAGCAGCGGCGATGAACTTGACCGGCTTCGTCTCGGCCGGTGGCACGTCCTCGATCTCCAGGAAGCGTTCGTCCCGCAACTCGGACAGATCGCCCCGGATCTCATTGTCCACCTCGCCGGCGTCCGGCCAGAGGTGGTCGGGGATGCGCCGCGCATTGCCGCTGGTCTCGGTCAGCGCATCGGCGGCGGCGTCAACCACCTCCATCACACGCTGGTCCAGCGTACGCAGGCCGTCGGCATCGAGAACGCCCATCGCCTTCAGCCGCGCTGCTGCCGTGGCGATCGGGTCGCGCGCCTTCCAGGCGTCTTCCTCGGCGCGGGTCCGATAGCCGAACTCGCTGCCAGGCCGCGCGCCGCTCTGATGCAGGAAGCGATAGCAGAGCGCCTCGACCAGGACGGGGCCGCCCTCCTGCTCGATCGTGCGGCGCGCCTCGCGCATGGCCTGATGCACCGCAACGACGTCCATGCCGTCGCATTCGATGCCACGAAAACCCAGCATCGGCCCGCGCGACGCGAGCCGCGTCTCTCGCGTCTGCTCGCCGATATGGGTGGAGACGGCGTAGAGATTGTTCTCTGCGAAGAAGATCACCGGCAGACGGTAGAGCGCGGCGATGTTCATTGCCTCATAGGCGGCACCCGCCATCATCGTGCCGTCGCCGAAGAAGGCGACCGAGACATTGCCGGTGCCGAGCAGCTTGTCGGCCAGGGCGTAGCCCGCGGCATGGGGCAGGTTGCCGCCGATGATGGCGCTGGTGCCCGGTATGCCGGAAAGATCATGGCGCATGTGCATCGAGCCGCCGCGTCCGCCGCAATAGCCTGTGTTGAGGCCCATGATCTCGGCCATCAGCCCGCGCACTGCCGCTTGCATGGGATCGTCGAACGTGTCGTGCAGCGGATCGAAGCCGAGGGGTGTCTGGGCATTCACCAGCTTGGCCAGCACCTGGTGGTGGGCGCGATGCGTGCCGTTGATGCGGTCGCCCGTGCCGAGCACCGACATGGCTCCGACGGCCGTTGCCTCCTGGCCGATGCTGGCATGCGCCGGCCCATGCACGAGGCCGGCATTGGCCAGATCGAGGATCTTCTCCTCGAAGCGGCGGATGAGCACCATCTGATGGTACCAGCGCACCAGGGCCGAAGCCTCGGCGGCGTTCCAGTCGGCGTCGTCGACGTCGAGCCGCGACCAGGGCGCCGATGGCTGGAGGGAAGTCACATGGACCATGAAGGCTTTTTTCGCTCTGGTAGATGATATATCAAATATTGGTTCGATCGAATGTGTTCTGTCGTCTGTTCCTGCACCCGGCATGGGTTCAAAGGGAATGTGCAAATGGAATTAAATTTCATTTTTTGCACAAAGTCGAGACTAAGCCGGGACCGGGGCGTTTCGCAACAAGAATCTTGATGCCGCCACAGGGCGCCGCGCGGGATGATTGGACATTCTCGAAGACACCCCCGAAACGGGTATAAGCCGGCCCGATTTCCCGATGTTCTGCTCTGTCGAGTGCGACGGATTTCTGTCGTCATCGTGACGTCTTGGCCATGCCATCTATGAAGCGCGGGCAAAGACCGGTACAGGATGCGCGATCATCGGCCTACCGGCCGGCCAGGACGATACGTTGCCTTGGAGAGGGATAGAACCGAATGAAGTTGACCGTCTTTGGGATTGGATATGTCGGCCTCGTGCAGGCGGCGGTGCTGGCGGAAGTCGGTCATGACGTCTTGTGCGTCGACGTCGACACCAACAAGGTCGAACGGCTGAACCAGGGCTACATTCCGATCTATGAGCCGGGGCTGGAGAACCTCGTCAAGGAAAACCATGCCGCCGGCCGGATCCGCTTCACCACCGACGCCGTGGCAGGGGTCAAGCATGGCGAGATCCAGATGATCGCCGTCGGCACGCCGCCCGGCGAGGATGGATCGGCCGACCTAAAATACGTGCTCGCCGTGGCCGAAACGATCGGCCGCGAGATGGAGGGCCCCAAGATCGTCGTCGGCAAGTCGACGGTTCCGGTCGGCACCTGCGAAAAGATCAAGATCAGGATCGCCGAGACGCTCAAGGCGCGTGGTCGCGAGGACCTGGCGTTCGATGTCGCCTCCAACCCGGAATTCCTCAAGGAGGGCTCGGCGGTCGCCGATTGCATGAAGCCCGACCGGATCATTGTCGGCACCGGCAGCCCCAAGACGGAGGCGGTGATGCGCGAGCTCTACGCGCCCTTCAACCGCAACCACCAGAAGATGATCGTGATGGATGTGCGCAGCGCCGAATTCACCAAATATGCCGCCAACTGCATGCTGGCGACCAAGATCAGCTTCATGAACGAAATGGCCAACCTCGCCGAGGAGTTGGGCGCGGATATCGAGGAGGTACGCAAGGGCATCGGCAGCGATCCGCGCATCGGCTATCACTTCATCTACCCCGGCCTCGGCTATGGCGGCTCGTGCTTCCCGAAGGACGTGCGGGCGCTGATCAAGACCGCCGAGGGGGTGAAATTCGACGCCAGGCTGCTGCGCGCCGTCGAGGAGCGTAACAACGAGCAGAAGTCGGTGCTCTTCCAGAAAGTCGAGCGCCGTTTCAAGGGCGACCTCAAGGGCCGGACATTTGCGCTGTGGGGGCTGGCCTTCAAGCCCAACACCGACGACATGCGCGAGGCGCCCTCCCGTCCGCTGATGGAGGCGCTCTGGAAAGCCGGCGCCAAGGTGCAGGCCTACGATCCCGAGGCGATGCAGGAATGCCAGACCATCTACGGCCTGCGCGATGATCTGATGCTGTGTGGTACCAAGGAGGCGGCGCTGCGCGGCGCCGACGCGTTGCTGATCGCGACCGAATGGAAGAGTTTTGGCGCGCCGTCCTTCGACGCCATGAAGGAAGCCTTGACCTCCCCGCTCATCTTCGACGGCCGCAATCTCTACGACCCGAAGGTCGTCGCCCGGCATGGTTTCGAGTATCACAGCATCGGCAGGCAGCCGGCCCGGGACTAGGTTGGGTTGACAAATGCCTGGTGCGGTCAGAACCCGTTTTCATATGCAACTTCGCCGAGATTGACGGGGTCGACCTGAAATCCCGTTGGCCGGCTTCGAAAGCCCGGCTGCTTGAGTAGATTTTTCACCGCATGCCTCGCCAATTCCAGATCGGAATAGAGGCCGATGATCTTTGTTTCGGTGCGGTTCCACTGGTCGACATAGGAGTGCAGGACATGCCACAAACTGTCCTCGCTTTCTCTGATTTCGAAGTCCAGTACCGACGCCAGGCCAAAGGGTGTTTCCGGTTCCGGCATGGTGGTGTCACCCAAACAAGTATGAAAGCCTTCCTCCCAGGCGGCTTCATTGAGGGTTGGCCTGCCGACAAAAAAGCCTCTTTGATGATCGGCAAATCCAGGCTTTCTCTTCAGGTTGCGAACAACTGTTCGCGCCTGCTCCCGGGTTCGGAAAAAACCTATAACCTTGAAGTGTTCGCAGAATTCAGCGTCCTCAAACTCGTGATAGACCATCCATGCGGTCATTTTAGGCATCTCTTTCACGCCATCTCGTCAATGCCGACACACGGTCGGTGGGCGATTCACAAGAGCATCATGTCACTCGAAAACCGCTCCGCACTTTTCGTCACCATGCTCTGGAGCCGCTTTCCGAAAGTGTCCGGTGGTTTCGGAGCTTCTGTGGAAACAGCAATCTGCAGTGCGTCGAACGTATTTGACAGATCGTTCCGAAGCCGCCAGCGCGTCTTGGACGGTCTGTAGGATTTCCGCGACGTTGTCTCGGAAGCAAATGGCCTTCAGGTTTTCGCCTTTTCATAGGCCAGGAACAGATCGGTTACGAGAACGCCATTGATCCGCATCCCAGTCAAATCGGCATCCTTGATGTCTGAATCTGCCAACGTGACGCCGCATAAGGTCAATCGCGATAGGTTTGCATTCGTGATGACGGCTCCGGACAGATTGACGTTGTTGAAGCGAGCATCCGCAAGGCTGATATCATCGAAAACCGCTTCGCTTAAATTGGTGTCGATGAATTTTGCCTTGGTCAGAACAGCGTAAAAGCGTGCTTCCGCGAGGTTTACGCCATCGAAATTAGCGCCCGACATATCGGCCCGCTCGTAGTGCATTCCCTGCATCTGAGGACCATCAAATGGGTTGTGTTGGTGATCGCTCATTGTCGTTTCCTCGCGCATGACCCCGAAAATCGGGACCGATTTTCGGAAAGGATCATGCGCCAACTCAAAGTGTTAGAGCGTCCTTTGCGCGTCCAAAAGGACGCGCGGCGCTCTAAAATCAATCATGATTGCGACCCAAAGGGTGCCAGATTGCGTGATCATTTGCGACCGTCGAATCTGAAATCGAAACGAGCCCACGCCAATTCCGGCTGTGCCGTTGTCGCGAAAATCCTGAAAGATCGTGACGCGCTTCACCGCATCGGGCACCAGGGCTCGCTCATATGCCGATGCCACGGCTCCTCAGGGCGGCGGTGATCTCGTCCAGTATCGCCGGATCGTCGATGGTGGCGGGCATAGCCCATTCCTCCTTGTCGGCGATCTTCTGCATGGTGCCGCGCAGGATCTTGCCCGAGCGCGTCTTGGGCAGGCGCTTGATGGTGACCACCGTCTTGAAGGCGGCGACCGGTCCGATGCGTTCGCGCACCAGGCCGACCACCTCGCCTTCGATCGCGGCGGCGTCACGGGCGACGCCCGCGTTGAGCACGACGAAGCCGAGCGGCACCTGGCCCTTCAGGGCGTCGGCGATGCCTATGACGGCGCATTCGGCGACATCGGGATGCGCGGCCAGCACTTCCTCCATGGCCCCCGTCGACAGCCTGTGGCCTGCGACGTTGATGATGTCGTCGGTGCGGGCCATGACATAGAGGTAGCCGTCCTCGTCCATCAGGCCGGCATCGGCCGTCTTGTAGTAGCCGAGGAATTCCTCGAGATAGGCACTCCGGAAGCGGTCGTCGGCGTTCCACAGCGTCGGCAGGCAGCCGGCTGGCAGTGGCAGCTTCACCACCACATTGCCCAGCGTGCCGCGCGGCACCTCATGGCCGGCATCGTCGAGCACCCTTATGTCGTAGCCGGGCATCGGCACGCCCGGCGACCCGTATTTGACCGGCAGGATGCCGAGCCCGACCGGATTGATCGTCATCGGCGAGCCGGTCTCGGTCTGCCACCAGTGATCGACCACCGGCACGTTGAGCTTCTGCTCAGCCCATTTGATCGTTTCGGGGTCGGCCCGCTCGCCGGCGAGGAACAGCGTGCGGAACTTCGACAGGTCGTATTTCGGCACGAACTCGCCCTTGGGGTCCTGCCCCTTGATGGCGCGAAAGGCGGTGGGCGCCGTGAACAGCGCCACCACGCCATGCTCGGCGATGACGCGCCAGTAGGTGCCGGCATCGGGCGTGCCGACGGGCTTGCCCTCGAACAGGATGCTGGTACAGCCGTGCAGGAGCGGGGCGTAGACGATGTAGGAATGGCCGACCACCCAGCCGACGTCGGACGCCGCCCAGAACACCTCGCCCGGCTTCACGCCGAACTCGTTCTCCATGGTCCATTTCAGCGCGACCATGTGGCCGCCATTGTCGCGCACGATGCCCTTGGGCTGGCCGGTCGTGCCCGACGTGTAGATGATGTAGAGCGGGTCGGTGGCGAGGACCGGGACGCAGTCGACATTGGCGCCCGCCGCCCGCTCGCGCGCCACGGCATCGGCGTAGTCGACATCGCGCCCTGGCTTCATCTCGCAGATGAGTTGCTCGCGCTGCAGGATGAGACAGACGTCCGGCTTGTGGCGAGACATGTCGACCGCATTGTCGAGCAGCGGCTTGTAGGCGACGACCCGGCCCGGCTCCAGTCCGCAGGACGCCGAGATGATCAGCTTCGGTCGCGCGTCGTCGATGCGCGTCGCCAGTTCGTGCGAGGCAAAGCCGCCGAACACCACCGAATGCACCGCGCCGATGCGGGCGCAGGCCAGCATCGCTATGGCGGCTTCCGCCACCATCGGCATATAGATGATGACGCGGTCGCCCTTGCCGATACCCTGGTTGCGCAGCACCGAGGCCAGCGCCACCACCTCGCGCTTGAGCTCGGCATAGGTGAACTTGCGGATGGTGCCGGTGATCGCGCTGTCGTGGATGAGCGCGATCTGGTCGGCGCGTCCGCCCGATACGTGACGATCGATGGCATTGAAGCAGGTGTTGCAGGTGGCGCCGTCGAACCAGCGGCCGTAGACGCCGGCATTCGGGTCGAACACGGTGTCGTAAGGCGAGAACCAGTCTATGTCCCTGGCGGCTTCGGCCCAGAACCTCTGCGGGTCGCGCCTCCAGCCGTCATAGACCTCATGATAGCGTGATGCCATCCGACTTTCCTCCCGGAACGATCTGCCGTTTTCGCGGACAAACTATGCCGTTTCGCGAGGGAATGTCTTCCTGCATTTTCGTAGGGATTGCCAGATGCCGGCTGGCGCCCGGATTTCGGTTCGCCTTGCCTAGAACGGCAAGGCGACGAACATCAGCCCAACGCCGCCCACGATCAGCACGGCGGCCGCCAACGCCTTCCTGTAACGCTCGAAAGCTGTCGGAGCCCGTTCCCAATTGTAACGCATACCAAGCCTCCCAAGTCCCGCGAGAATCCTTAGCTGGCGTGGTTAACTGACGCAACGGCAGTGTTGGCTCCATCCACGCCTTGTCGTCTCTTCGCCAGGACTATTTCTGGGAGGGCTTTTCGCCGGCGAGCGCCATGAGCGCGTCGCCAGTTCGGCGCGGAGCCATCGACACCGTCACGTGAGCTTTACGGTGCTGACCGTCACCGGGATGATCGGCGGCGCCGGCGGCAGCAGCGCGCGAATGTCGGCGAAGGGGTACGACGGCTCGAAACGGAACGCCTCCGCCAGCGCTTCCGGCGCGCCGTTGCACTGGCTGGCGCGAAACAGGTTCTGCGTCCGCGCCATGGCGACGAAACGGTCCGGGTCCTGCGAACGGTGCGCGCGGATGGCCCTGGCCTTGAGGTCGCCCTGCGCGGAGATGTCGACATAGTGCGTCGGCAGGAAGCCGGTGCCGCCCAGCGTGTCGGCGTGCAGCACCGGCACCGCGAAGGAGGCCGCGATGCGCACGCCGTCCGACAGGGCGCGATGGTCGCCATGATAGTCGTATGGCGCATGCGTGATGACGAGGTCGGGCCTGGTCTGCGTGATCAGCGCCTTGAGCGCTCCTATCAGTGCGGCGTCAGCGACGAGCGCGCCATCGGGAAAGTCGAGGAAGCGCGGGATCGCGCCCAGCAGCGCGGCTGCCGCCGTCGCTTCCTCGCGGCGAACCCTGGCCAGTTGGCCGGGATCGCCTGGACCACCCCTGGCGCCATCCGTGGCGATGGCAAAAGTGAGTTCTGCGCCTTGCGCCGCATAGGCGGCCAGCGTACCGAACATGAAGATTTCGATGTCGTCCGGATGCGCCCCGAGCGCCAGTACTTTCACTCTACTCTCCCGGAAATGGAAAAACGTGACGAACGGTATTGTGCTCGCCCTGATAGCCTATGCAAGCTATTCGTTCAGCGATGCGGTCATCAAAAGCCTTGGCGGACAGTTCACCGTTTTCGAGATCGGCTTCTTCTCGACGCTGTTCGCCGGGTGCTTCCTGTTCTTCACCAGGCCGGCCGGCGAGCGCTGGCGCGATTTCTGGCGCACCAAGAGGCCCTGGGCCGTGCAGGCACGCGCCTGGGCCGGCATGGCGTCGGGCGTGCTCAGCGTCTATGCCTTCACCACCATCCCGCTGGCCGAAGTCTACGCGCTGATCTTCCTGGCGCCGCTGTTCGTCACCATCCTGTCGACCGTCGTCCTCAAGGAAAAGGTCGGGCCTTGGCGCTGGCTCGCGGTCGCCGCCGGCTTTGCCGGTGTCATGCTGGTGGTGCGGCCGGGCTTTCGCGAGCTGCATCTCGGACATCTCGCGGCCTTCACCATCGCCTTCCTCGCCGCCGCCAGCGTCATCCTGATGCGGTCGCTGGCCCAGCAGGAAAAGCGCACCACCATGCTGGGCGTGCTGATCGGCTACGGCCTGCTTTTCAACGGCGTGGGAGCGGCGGCGACATCGTTCAGCCTGCCGGACGGCAAGCAATTGCTGTGGCTGGTGCTGGCCGGCGCCTTCACGGCCTGCGGGCAACTGCTGCAACTGCTGGCCGTCAAGCACGCGCCGGCCAACCGCGTGGCGCCGACGCATTATTCGCAGATCGTCTGGGCGGTGATCCTCGGCGCGATGTTCTTCCGCGAGTATCCCGACTGGATAACTCTCGTCGGTCTGGCCGTCGTCGGTGGCTCCGGCCTGCTGACGATGGTGCGTGAGGAGGTGCGGCTCGGCACGGTGCGCTGGAACCCGTTCTCGCGCAACCGGCTCTGACGGCATGCGCCGGTTGCGCGCCGGCGGTGCCCGCTGTTATGCCGGGCGCCGAAGACAGACTGTCCTGGACCGATGACGACAATATCCCTGCCGGAGCTTCCGGTTACCGCCGTGCTACCGGCGCTTGGCGAGGCGCTGGCGCGCAACAACAGCGCCGTGCTGGTGGCCCCGCCTGGCGCCGGCAAGACGACGCTGGTGCCGCTGGCGCTGCTCGACGCGCCATGGCTGGGCAAGGGCAGGATCGTGCTGCTCGAGCCGCGCCGGCTCGCCGCGCGCGCCGCCGCCCGCCGCATGGCCGAACTGCTCGGCGAGGAGCCGGGCGGCACCGTGGGCTATGCCATGCGCATGGAAAACCGCGTCTCGGCGAGAACGCGAATCCTGGTGGTCACCGAAGGCGTGCTGTCGCGCATGATCCTGGACGATCCCGAATTGCCCGGGATCTCCGCCGTCATCTTCGACGAATTCCACGAACGTTCGCTCGACGGCGATTTCGGCCTGGCGCTGGCGCTCGACGTCCAGGGGGCGTTGAGGCCCGACCTGCGGCTGCTCGTCATGTCGGCGACGCTCGACGGCGCGCGCGTGTCCCGGCTTCTGGCCGGCGCGCCGGTGATAGAGAGCGAGGGTCGCGCCTTCCCGGTCGACATCCGCTACGACGAGCGCCCGCCCGGCGTCGCCATAGAGGATGCCATGGCCGGCGTCGTCCGCAGGGCGCTCGCCGAGGAGGAGGGCAGCGTCCTTGCGTTCCTGCCCGGCCAGCGCGAGATCGAGCGCACGGCCGAGCGTCTCTCCGGCAAGCTTGCCGATCAAACGGACATCGTGCCGCTCTATGGACAGCTCGACGGCAGGGCTCAGGACGCCGCGATCCGCCCTTCGCCGGTCGGCCGCCGCAAGGTTGTGCTGGCGACTTCCATCGCGGAAACGTCCGTCACCATCGACGGCGTGCGCGTCGTCATCGATTCCGGCCTGTCACGCCTGCCGCGCTACGAACCGTCGAGCGGCCTGACGCGGCTGGAAACCGTGCGCGTGAGCCGCGCCTCGGCTGACCAGCGCGCCGGCCGCGCCGGCCGCACGCAGCCTGGCGTCGCCATAAGGCTGTGGCGGGCCGAGCAGACGGCGGCATTGCCGGCCTTCACCCCACCCGAGATCCTGGAGGCGGACCTGTCGGGGCTCACGCTCGACTGTGCCGCCTTCGGTGTCGCCGATCCGGCGAGCCTTGCCTTCCTCGATCCGCCGCCCGCCCCCGCGCTCAACGAAGCGCGTGTCCTTCTGCGCGCCCTGGATGCCATCGACGAAGCCGGGCGCTTGACGCCGGCGGGCGCCGCCATGCGCGGGCTTGCCCTGCCGGTGCGGCTGGCGCACATGGTCGCCGAGGCGGCTAAGGCCGGCCATGCGCTGGACGCGGCGATGCTTGCCGTCCTGCTCACCGAGCGCGGCCTGGGCGGCGACAGCGCCGATCTCGAACGACGCCTGCTGCGCTTCCGTGGCGAGAAATCACCCCGCGCCAATGCCGCCCGGCAGCTTGCCGAGCGGTTGTCGAAACAGGCGTCTTCCGCCTTGCATTCTTCCGGAAAAGGGGAGGGCGTAACCGCCGGCGCGGTTCTCATCCATGCCTGGCCGGACAGGGTCGCCAAGGCGCGCGGAGAACGTGGCCGCTTCGTGCTGGCGAATGGTTCGGGTGCGATGGTGGACCCTGCCGACCCGCTGGCCGGCGAAGCCTATCTCGTCGTCGCCGACTTGCAGGGCAAGGCGCAGAACGCCCGCATCACGGCCGCCGCCGCCGTCGACGAGGACGACATCCGCGCGGCGCTCGGCGAGCGGATCGAGGCGCGCCGCGAAACGGCCTTCGACAGGGAGAGACGCGCGGTGCGCGTGCGCGAGGTCACGCGGCTGGGGGCGATCACGCTCGCGGAGCGGATGTTGCCGGCGCCTTCAGGCGCCGATGCCGACCGAGCGATCCTAGATGCCTTGCGCGCGCACGGGCTTTCGCTGCTGTCGTGGGGCAAGGACGCCGACGTGCTGCGGCAACGCCTGTCCTGGCTGCATCGCGGCCTTGGCGAGCCCTGGCCCGACATGTCCGACGCGGCCCTTGTCGCACGCCTAGATGACTGGCTGCTGCCCTTTCTGTCCGGGGCCGCCTCCTTCGCGGCGATCGATCCGGCAATACTGACGGCGGGGCTCATGTCGCTGGTGCCGCACGATCTGCAGCGCAGTGTCGACAAGCTGGCACCGACCCATTTCGACGTCCCGTCGGGCAGTCGCGTGCCGATCCGCTATGACGGCGAATGGCCGGTGCTCGCCGTGCGCGTCCAGGAGTTGTTCGGCCTCGACCGCCATCCCGCGATCGCCAATGGCACCGTGCCGCTGACGCTGGAGCTCCTGTCCCCCGCGCACAGGCCGATCCAGACCACCCGCGACCTGCCAGGCTTCTGGCGTGGCTCATGGGCCGATGTGCGCGCCGACATGCGCGGCCGCTACGCCAAGCATGTCTGGCCAGAAAATCCGTTGCTCGCCGCGGCCACCAGCAGGGCCAAGCCGCGCGGGACGTGACCCGCAAAACATCGCGCTCTACAGTTTCCTCGTTCGGCGCTATAGGGTCCAGGACCATATTGATATGATCGGGACGGCATCGTCGTTTCGATCCCAGGTTCGGACCCTATCCTTGGCGATCAACATTCTCCACGCTCCCGATCCACAGCAAAGCCAGAGGCTGCGGCTCAACACGCTGATCAGGCTGCGCTGGCTGGCCATTGTCGGCCAGAGCACGACGGTGCTCATCGTCGCCTATGTGCTGAAGTTCCCACTCCAGGTCAGCATCTGCTTCGCGCTGATCGCAAGCTCGGCCTGGATGAACCTCTTCCTTGCCTTTCGCTACCCGGCGGCGCATCGGCTGACGCCGTTCGCCGCCTTCGGGATCCTCGTCTTCGACAGCCTGCAGCTCGCCGGGCTGCTCTACATGACCGGCGGCCTGACCAATCCGTTCTCGCTGCTGATGACGGTGCCGGTGGTCATCTCGGCGACCTCGCTGCCGCTGCGCCTCACCGCCATCCTCGGTGCGCTGGTGATGACGGTGGCGACGCTGCTGGTGTTCTTTCACATGCCGCTTCCCTGGTACGAGGGCTCGCCGCTCGTCATGCCGTTCATCTACGTCGCCGGCATGTGGATGGCGGTGCTGTCGTCGATCGCCTTCACCGCCATGTATGCCTTCCGCGTCGCCGCCGAGGCGCGGCTTCTGGCCAATGCGCTCGCCGCCACCGAACTGGTGCTGCAGCGCGAGCAGCATCTGTCGGCGCTCGATGGCCTTGCGGCTGCTGCGGCGCACGAACTGGGCACGCCGCTCGCCACCATTGCCCTCGTCTCCAAGGAAATGGAGAAGGCGCTGGGCAGTGATCCCAAATACGGCGAGGACGTGACCTTGCTGCGTTCGCAGAGCGAACGCTGCCGCGAGATCCTCAAGCGGCTGACCAGCCTGTCGTCGGAAGGCGAGGCGCATCTCGCGCGCCTGCCGCTCACCTCGCTGGTCGAGGAGGTGATCGCGCCACACCGCGACTTCGGCATCTCGATAAGGCTTCGGCCAGGCGAGCGCATCGGCGCCGAGCCGGTCGGCCGGCGCAATCCGGGTGTCATCTACGGCCTTGGCAACCTGGTCGAGAACGCAGTCGACTTCGCCCGCAAGAGCGTGACCGTCAGTTGGAGCTGGGACGAAGCCGCCGTCACCTTCACGATCACCGACGACGGTCCGGGCTTTCCCCCGGAGATCATCGACCGCATCGGCGAGCCCTATATGTCGACGCGGCAGGGCACCGAGGCCGGCGGCGGCCTGGGACTTGGCCTCTTCATCGCCAAGACATTGCTCGAACGGTCGGGCGCCACGCTCGATTTCCGCAATTCGAGCGGACTGGGCGAGGGCGCCGTCGTTCAGATATCATGGCCGCGCGGCGTGTTCCTCAACCCGGAATCCGCCGCCGCGATCATGTTTGACACTGCGTAAATTGGACAATGGAGCCGCGAAACTATATCTGCGTAAAATTCAGGCAGCAGGAACCGCAAGACGATGACAGGTGACGAGAACGTTGGCGCTATGGTTGAGGGCGAGGACACCTCGCTGCTGATCGTTGACGACGACAAGCCGTTCCTGACGCGCCTTGCCCGCGCCATGGAGATCAGGGGCTTCGTCGTCGAGACCGCCGAAAGCGTCGAGGAAGCGGTCGCAAAGGTGCGCGCCAATCCGCCCGCCTACGCGGTGGTCGACATGCGTCTCGGCGACGGCAACGGCCTCGACGTGGTCGCCGCCATCCGTGAGAAGCGCGATTCCCGCACCGTCATCCTGACCGGCTACGGCAACATCGCGACGGCGGTGACGGCCGTGAAGCTCGGCGCCGTCGACTATCTCTCCAAGCCCGCCGATGCCGACGATGTCTTCGCCGCGCTGACCCGCACCGCGGGCGAACGCGCGGCGCCGCCGGAAAACCCGATGTCGGCCGACCGCGTTCGCTGGGAACACATCCAGCGCGTCTATGAAATGTGCGAGCGCAACGTTTCCGAGACGGCCAGACGCCTCAACATGCATCGCCGCACCTTGCAGCGGATCCTGGCCAAGCGCGCGCCGCGCTGATCACTGACCCATCGCCGGCTTGTCGGAGGAACGAGCCGTCCCCTGACACTGACCACGGAGGCAGAATGCACGACACCAGGCGGCCGGCATCCATCTTCCGCGAGTTCCTCGAGAGCGAGGCGGCGGGCGGCATCATCCTCATGGCGGCGGCAGCCCTGGCACTGATCGTCGCCAATTCGCCTCTCTCCGGCGCCTATTTCTCCGCCCTCCACGCCTATCTCGGGCCGCTCAGCGTCTCGCATTGGATCAATGACGGGCTGATGGCGGTGTTCTTCCTGCTGGTCGGGCTGGAGATCAAGCGTGAGATGCTGGACGGCCAATTGTCCACCTGGCCTCGGCGCGTGCTGCCGGGCATCGCCGCCGCCGGCGGCATGGTGGCGCCCGCGCTGGTCTATGTCGCCATCAACCGCGAGAACACGGCCGCGCTGTCCGGCTGGGCGATCCCCACCGCGACCGACATCGCCTTCGCGCTCGGCGTGCTGTCGCTGCTCGGCAGCCGCGTGCCGGCGTCGCTCAAGGTTTTTCTCACCGCGCTCGCCATCATCGACGATCTCGGCGCGGTCATCATCATTGCCCTGTTCTACACCAAGGGGCTCTCGCTGGCCTATCTCGGCGGGGCGTTCGCGGTCATCGCCATCCTCATTGTCCTCAACCGCATGCGCGTGACATCGCTGACGCCCTATCTGGTGCTGGGCCTGATCCTGTGGGTGCTGGTGCTGAAATCGGGCGTTCACGCCACGCTGGCGGGCGTTGCGCTGGCGCTTACCATCCCGCTCAATGTATCGCCGGGCGGCGGCCATGATCCCGGCCACTCGCCGCTGCTCCGGCTGGAGCATGCCCTGCACGGCGTTGTGCCTTTCGTCATCATCCCGATCTTCGGCTTCGCCAATGCCGGCGTCCCGCTCGCCGGACTGAGCCCGGCCGCGCTGGTCGAGCCGCTGACGCTCGGCGTCGCGGCAGGCCTCGTCGTCGGCAAGCTGGTGGGCGTATTCGGCGCCTCGGCGCTTGCCATCCGCCTGGGATTTGCCGACCTGCCGGCCCGCGCGGGCTGGCGGCACATGCTCGGCATTTCGCTGCTTTGCGGCATCGGCTTCACCATGAGCCTGTTCATCGGCCTGCTCGCCTTCGCCGACGATGCGGCGCTGCAAAGCGCGGTCAAGGTCGGTATTCTCGCCGGCTCGCTGATCTCGGCCATCCTCGGCGCGGCCGTGTTGCTCACCACGCCGGCGGTGGAGGAAGGGGAACTGGAGGAAGCCTGATCCGAACCTCGGCTCCTCGCCCGCGACCTCTCCCCACTTCGTGCAGGATTATCGCATGTGGCGGTGGCGATAGACCGGAGCGGCGCAGACCCCCACCCTAACCCTCCCCACAAGGGGGAGGGGATTCCCGCAGGCACCGATCTTCGCAAACTGTCGACGTCTCTGCGTCGGGAGACACGCGTGCGGCAGCGTTCCCTCCCCCTTGTGGGGAGGGTTAGGGTGGGAATACCCGTCGCACAAACGCGTCCGGATGGTCGTCGCGATTGCCTTGCCACTCTTTGTGGGTGAGGCACCGAACTCAGCGGCGGTCGGCCCCAATCTGTCGAAGACTACTCGCTTTCGCCATCCAGCGCCGGCACCGGAACGCCGGCCAGTTCCGCCGCCAGCAGTCGGGCGGCGCCCGCGCGCGCGATGCGCAGCATCAGCGCCTTGCGCGTCGCCGCCGCCATGCGGTGCTCCGGCGCCTCGCGCATGATCTCGGCGCCGTAGCCGTCGGAAAGGATGAAGCCGCATTCATCGGGAAAGATCTCCGCCGGCACGCCGGGATGCGTGGCGAAGAAGAAGCGGTCCGAATGCAGGCGGTAGTCCGGCCATTTGCGGTCGACCCTGAAATCCTCGATCGACGACTTGATCTCGATGATCCAGATGTCGCCTTGCCGGGTCAGCGCGACCAGATCGGCGCGGCGGCCGGTGGCCAGCGACAGCTCAGGCAGCACATGCGCGCCCATTTCGCTCAGCAGCCTCTGCACGCCGCGCCGCACGAGCATGGCGCGTTCGGACTGGCGGCCGTCGATCAGGGGATTTTGGGGAATCGCTGAAATGATTGGCATGGGTCCACCATGCCAGATTTTGTTCACGGTTTGAACCTGTTTGTGGACGGCGACTATCTGGTTGGCAAATCAAGAGTGAGATAGGAACATGTCTTCGCGAGGGAGAGATGGACTTAGGTCGCCATGAAAAAAGCCTACAAGCTTCAGGCCAGCGAAATCGTACCTCTTGCCTTGGGCAGAGGAGGATGCATCGCTACCGACCGCATCGTCGTTGATGGCGCTAAGGTAGGATACATGTACCGCGAAAGGCCTGCCCGGCCGCTAGACAGTGGTTGGAGGTTCTTTGCGGGAGATGAAGACGCCGAATACATGAATAAGTCCGAGCACCACGGCATTTATGACATCAACACGATCGTAAATTACGATTCAGATATTCTGCCGTTTTTGGACGCAGGCTTGGGGAGCCGGTTTGAACGGAACGCAACCGGCAAATTTAGGCTACTCGACCCAGACGAATAAACGATAGACATCCAGTCCTTGGCGCGCCGTCGCGCCAATTCCTTTATCTATCTGGTTCTTGGGAAGTTGCGGCGCATGGGCGATCTCGTTGCCTAAAAGAGCTCCGATTTGGCCTGCCCTGCTTCAACGATGGGCCGCCGGAGCCGGTCCCGCATTGCCCGACAGAAGCAGCCTCAGGCCGAGGCCGATCATCACAACGCCGGTGAAACGCTGCTGCCAGGCAAGCAGCCCCGGCCAGCGGTAGAGCCATTGGCCGACGGTGCCGGACGCCATGGCGACCGAGCCGAGCGAGAGGATGCCGGCAAGCTTCTGGATCGAGCCGAGCACCAGAAGCTGCAGCCAGATCGGCCCGGCGCCCGGATCCACGAACTGCGGCAGGAAGGCAAACATGAAGAGCAGCGATTTCGGGTTCGTCAGGCTGTTGATCGTCCCCTGGCGGATCGCCGACCAATCCGAGATACGGCCGACGGCGGACCGCTTGTCCCGGTGGGCCGCCAGGCTGGCAAGGATCATCCTGACGCCGAGATAGAGCATGTAGAGCGCGCCGGCCCATTTCAGGATGACGAGACCCGCCGGGTAGGCTTGCAGCAGCGATGCCACGCCGAGAACGAGAAGGCCCACCTGCACCACGCCGGCGACGAAGACCATGCCGATGACGGTAAGCAGCGCGACCCTGCGCCCCTGGCCCACGCCGCGCGCCACGACGAGCATCATGTCAGGCCCGGGCGTTATCTCCAGCACGACCAGCGCGGCGACGAAGGTGAGGAGTGCTGTGGCGGACGGCATAATCAGGGACCCGGATTGGACATCCCTTCTAGCGCACTCCGCCGCCGGCGTTCCATCCCCCCGATGACGGCGATGCGTTTTCGTTCAGCGACCTCGGCTCTATTCCCGCTTGGGCTCCCGAACAGCTAGAAACGGTAGTTCAAACCGAGCCTCACAATGTCGTAGGCGCTCTTGAAGCGGACATCGAGGAACGCGTCGCCCACGGCGGGCGCCTGCGCGGTGAGATGAACCTTCTGGTCGCCGAGATCCACATGCAGATACTCGGCCTTGAGGGTCACGCGCCGGGAGAGCGCATATTCGAGGCCGCCGCCGACGGACCAGCCGGCGGTCACGCGCGAGGTCTCCCCGGCGAAGCAGGTGGTATGACCGGGGCAGTCCATCTTCGTTGCGAAGGTCGGGCCGTCAAACGTCCAGCCGGTATCGCCGACGATGGAAACCGATGCCGCCGATCTTGCCTGGCCATAGGCCAGGCCGCCGGTCGCGAAGACCAGCAGGCGATCTTCAGGCAGATAGCCGATCCTGGCGCGCGTCGTGCCGAACCAGTCGAGACGTTGCGACGAGCTCGCGCCAAGCCTGACGCCCTGCGGGCCCTTGTCGGGCTCGATATAGTCCGTGCCGCCGCTCATGCCGGACAGCTGAAGGTCGGTTTCGAGGCCGACCAGCCAGTTGGAACCGAACTGCCAGTTGTGTCCGAGTTGCACACCGCCGGAGACGCCGGAAGCGTTGAAGGATTGCGTATAGACCAAGGGTCGGCTGAAGGGGTCGAACTCCGGATCGAGGCCATAGGCATAGGCCATCAGGTTGTGCACGAATTCCGTGCCCGCGCCGGAGCCTTTTCCTGTCGTCCAGTAGTCGGAGAGGCCGTCGCCGGTGAAGGCGGCGCTCGTTCCACTCCGGCCGTAGCCGAGATTGACGCCGCCATACCATCCGCTCCAGTCATAGGCGGTGGTCGAGGCGGCGGCTGGTCCATCCGCCCGCGCTTCGCCGGCAAGGGCGGATGACGAAAGGATGGCCACGACGCAGCTCGCGAAAATAAGTCTCATGCGAAATCCCGGTTCGATTGATCGCCCGACTGATGGCGGATTTCGCCGGCTGCGTCTTGGAAGGGCGGGCCTTCGCATCGGACGGGCGGGCACTGCGCGGGAACCGTGGCGATTGTGGCCGATTTGCCACGCCGGATCGCGCGTCGAATGGGAACTTGGAACCTGAGGCCCCGCCCTTGGACTCCGGGGCTCTGTCCATGGCCGGGCCCCTTGTCACAAAAGGCGGTTTCCGTGTTGGATGGCGCGGTGTGGACCCGGGGCGTGCTTGGGAGGGTCCGGTGGGGGCGGCCGGTCAGGCAAGACCATGCAGAAGATCGATTTCTCGTCGGACAGCCTGCCCGCGCATCTGAGTGACAGGGAGCGGTTCAACCTGTGGCGCGACATGTGGCTGGAGCAGCTTGGTGTGGCCGAGATCAGGCACGCCGAGGACAAGCCGTTCGCCACCGCCACCAAGATGCGCTTCCTCGGCGATTTGCGCGTCGGGCTGTTCGAGACCACCACCGAATATTATCTGCGCACGCGCAAGCACGTCGCCAATGACCGGGACGACATCTTCCTCGGCTTCTATCGCAGCCCCAGGCCACAGGTGTGGACCGTCGCCGATTGCGACGTATCTTTGCGCAGGGGTAGCGCCATTGCCTACAACGTCGCGCAGCCTTGCCGGAGCTTTACCGACGGCGTCACTTCCTGGACGCTCGCGACCGTCCCGCGCGCGTGGCTGCTCAGCCAGTTGCCGCACGCCGACGATCGGCCGGTCACGCTGCTCGATCCGGCGAATCCCGCCGTGCGTCATCTCGAGCGCATGATCGACTTCCTGGTCGGTTCCGACGAACTCGATCAGGTGCCCACCCTATCGCGTCAAGCCGGCACGACGCTGGCCGACCTTGTCGTCCTGGCGCTTGGCGGGCGAGGCGAGGCGGCCGAGATCGCGACCGCGCGTGGCCTGCGGGCCGCGCGTCTGCGTGAGGTCATAACGGTCATCGAGGCACGGTTCGCGGAGCCGGACCTTTCGACGGAGGCGGTCGGGCGCGCTGTCGGCCTGTCGCGCCGCTACCTCAACACTTTGCTGCTGGAAAGCGGCTCGACCTTTGCCGAGCGCGTCCTGGAGCTGCGTCTGCTGAAGGCGCAAGCCATGCTGTCCGATTTCCGAAACGACGTGATGAAGGTCAGCGACATCGCGCTCGCCGCCGGCTTCAACGACGTCTCCTACTTCAACCGGCGTTTCCGCGCGCGTTTCGGAGCCTCGCCGACACAGCATCGGGGCGGCTAGCTTGAGGGGCGCGGGCCGCCGGGTCCGGCGGGCGCCGTCAGCCGGCCGGCTCGGCCATCTCGATGGTCACCGGCAGGCCCCGGCGGAGTGAATTGCTGACCGTGGATATGGTCTGCGCGCGCTCCACGATCGGGCGTGGATCGGCGCCGTCCAGTGCGTCGCATGACACCGTCATCGTCGCCGCTGTCGCGATCAGGGGCGTGCCTTCGAGCTGCAAGGTCACGGCGACGGCGATCCGGCCGAGTCTCGCGCCCATTTCATCGGCCGCATAGCGCAGGTCGTTGCAGAAGCAGCCGCCGATCGCCAGGGCCAGCAGCTGGCCGCCATTGAAGCCGAGCCCCATGCCGCCGGCCTTGCCCTCCGGGCGGTCGACGACGATCGTGTGGCCGCCGGCCCAGCCCAGCGACGCCTGCGTGCCTTCGATATTACGCAGTTCCACTGTCATGGAAATCATCTGGGCTCCCTCCCCCCGATGTCCTCGTTGCGGGTCGTCAGGCCGATGCCTGGCCCGGCGCCCCGGCTATATCGTCGAGGATGGGGCAATCCGGCCTGTCGTCGCCATGGCAGGCATGGACCAGCCTTTGCAGGGTCGAGCGCATCGACTGGAGTTCGCGCACCTTCTCCTCGATTGCCTGTACATGGGCGGCGGCGATCTCGCGCACATCCTGGCTCGCGCGGCCGCGATCCTGGTACAGCGCCATCAACTGCCGGCAATCATCGATGGAAAAGCCAAGGTTGCGCGCCCGGCGCAGGAACGCCAGCCGATGGATGTCGTCGCCGGAATAGTCGCGGTAGCCATTGCCGGCCCGGCTCGGGCTGATCAGGCCGATTTCCTCGTAGTAACGGATGGTCTTGGCCGGCAGGCCAGAGCGTTGGGCGGCGTCACCGACATTCATGAGTTAACCCTAATTGTTCTTGCCGGCGAACAGGCCCCATTGAATTTGCTTCACAATCCTGTGAGGGCTGTTGCCGAAATGCCATAGTTGTGCGCTTACCGCGACGTCAGTCCTCGCATATAGTCATCACGCGCTTGGCAAGCAAAGCAAATGCCAGCATGAATGATTCTAGGAATGGCCGACTCGTGCGGCCGAAGTCTTGGCGGACAACGGATTCCCTCATGCGCATGAAGTCGTTTGCAATGGCCGCTGCACTTGTGCTGTCGACCGCTATCAGTGGTTGCAGCACCATCGGCTCGCAGATGTTTTCCAACAACTATGGCGCGGTCACCGATGCCGGCTATCAGTTGCCGCGGATCCCGATCGAGAAGGTCCCCGCCAAGTATCACCGGCAGGAAGTCGACTACGACACCAAGGAAAAGCCGGGCACCATCATCGTCGATACCCAGAACAAGTTCCTGTATTTCGTCGAGGGCGATGGCCGCGCGATGCGCTATGGCATCGGCGTCGGCCGCGAGGGCTTCGAATGGCACGGCACCGCCCACATCGCGATCAAGCGCGAGTGGCCGACCTGGACGCCTCCCTCCGCCATGATCAAGCGTCAGCCCGAGCTTGCCAAGTTCGCCGGCGGCATGGAGCCGGGGCTGAAGAACCCGCTCGGCGCGCGCGCCATGTATCTCTTCAACAAGGGCGGCGACATGGGCTACCGGCTGCATGGCAGCCCGGAATGGTTCTCGATCGGCAAGGCGATGTCGTCGGGCTGCATCCGTCTCATGAATCAGGACATCATCGACCTCTACGACCGCGCCTCGGTGGGCGCCAAGGTCATCGTGATGTAGGCCGTCAGGCCAGCGAACGTTTCGTACGCGGACCGTCTAGGCAACAACGGACGTCCCAGACAGAAAACCGGGCACTTTGGCCCGGTTTTTTGTTTTTCAAGTGCCCGGTTTTTCAGGCGAATGTGGAAGGCGTCAGGAAACCTGCTCGACCTGCTGAACCTCGGGCACGAAATGCCGCAGCAGGTTCTGGATGCCGTGCTTGAGTGTAGCCGTGGACGATGGGCAGCCGGCGCAGGCGCCCTTCATGTGCAGGAACACCGTGCCATTCTCGAAGCCGCGGAAGGTGATGTCGCCACCGTCCTGGGCAACCGCCGGACGCACGCGGGTGTCGAGCAGCTCCTTGATGGTGATGACGAGTTCTTCGTCGGCCTTGTCGTAGAATTCGCCGTCATGGCCGGTCTCGGCGGACGGGCCGGCCTTGGCCATCACCGGCGCGCCCGACATGAAGTGCTCCATGATGGCGCCGAGGATGGCCGGCTTCAGATGCTGCCAGTCGGGACCGTCCTTGGTCACGGTGATGAAGTCGTAGCCGAAGAAGACGCCGGTCACGCCGGGGATTTCGAACAGGCGGCCGGCCAGCGGCGAGGCTTCGGCCGCGCCAGCGGCGTCGCGGAAGTCCGCCGTGCCTTCCAGCAGCACTTCCTTGCCGGGCAGGAATTTGAGCGTCGCCGGGTTCGGCGTCGATTCGGTCTGGATGAACATGGCTGTCTCCATGCCCTTTGGGCAGATAGTTTGGAATAATTCTAATTAGGCTCTCTTGGCCGGACATTCAAGCCAAAGGCGTCGCCGCAAGGCGTACCCGGGGGATGATTTTTCCAATCGGCTCAGGCCAGGCTGTCGATGTCCTCGTCGGAGAGGTTCTGCGGCACCACCGTCACCGGAATGGGGAAGGCGGCGCCCTTGCCGGCCACCGCGCCGACCAGCGGGCCAGGCCCTTCCTTGCCGGCGCCGGCGGCCAGAACCAGGATCGCGATGTCCTGGTCCTCCTCGATCAGCCTGTGGATCTCCTCGGTCGGCTTGCCCTCGCGCACCACCATTTCCGGCTCGATGCCGACCTTCTGGCGCGCCTTGTTGGCATAGCCGTCGAGTGCGGCGCGGGCCGTCGCGGTCGCCTCCTCGCGCATGATCTTCTCGACACCGAGCCAGTGCTGGAAGTCGTCGGGCTCGATGACGTAGAGCAGAACGAGCACGCCGCCGGTGTTCAGGGCGCGCTTCGACGCATAGGCAACGGCGCGCTCGCATTCCGGCGTGTCGTCGATGATTGCCAGGAACTTGCGGCGATGTCCGGCTTCGCGGCTGAGGCGTTTGGAGACCATGTCTATCAACCCGGTATGAATTTGGCTGCAATCTGCCACCGCCACGGACCGGCGGCAAGCGCCGCCGGCATGGCCGTGACGATCGACAGGCCGGGTCGATCAGTCCTGCAGGAGACCGATGATGTCGCGCACCGACCTCATCGTCGTCTCGGCGATGGCACGGGCGCGGTCGCCACCGTCCTTCAGCACGGCGTCGACATAGGCGCGGTCGCCCTGAATGCGGCGCATCTCGCTGGCGATGGGCGCCAGCTTCTCGACGGCCAGATCGGCAAGCGCCGGCTTGAACACCGAGAACTGCTGGCCGCCGAACTCCTTGAGTACCGCCTCCTTGGAGATGTCGGCGAGGCCGGCATAGATGCCGACGAGGTTTTCCGCTTCCGGCCGGCTGGCCAGCCCGTCGACCTCGCTCGGCAAGGCCTCCGGATCGGTCTTGGCCTTGCGGATCTTCTTCGAGATCGTATCGGCGTCATCGGTCAGGTTGATGCGCGACAGGTCGGAGGGGTCCGACTTCGACATCTTCTTGGAGCCGTCGCGCAGGCTCATGATGCGCGCCGCCGGCCCGCCGATCACCGGCTCGGTGATCGGGAAATAGCCGTTCACCGTTTCCTCGCCGACCTGCATCTCGACTCCGATACCGAGATCGGCGATGCGCTGCGAGAAGTCGTTGTTGAACTTCTGGGCGATGTCGCGGGTCAGTTCCAGATGCTGCTTCTGGTCCTCGCCCACCGGCACGTGGGTGGCGCGGTAAAGCAGGATGTCTGCGGCCATCAGGCTGGGATAGGCGAGCAGGCCCAGCGAAGCGTTCTCACGATCCTTGCCGGCCTTGTCCTTGAACTGCGTCATGCGGTTCATCCAGCCGATGCGCGCCACACAGTTGAAGATCCAGGCGAGTTCGGCGTGCTGCATCACCCGCGACTGGTTGAACACGATGTGCTTCTTCGGATCGATGCCCGAGGCAAGGAACGCCGCGGTGATCGAGCGCGTCTGGTCCCTCAGGTCGTCATGCACGAGTTGAGCCGTCAGCGAATGCAGGTCGACGACGCAATAGATGCAGTCGGACGTGTCCTGGAGGGCGACGAATTTCTTGATGGCGCCGAGATAGTTGCCGAGATGCAGGTTGCCGGTCGGCTGGACGCCGGAGAAGACGAGTTGCTTGAAGGCGGTCATGATGTCCTCATGGCTTGTGGAGGGCCGTTTCGCGCGCGGCGAAAGTCTTTGCGACGCGCGCTTATGGACGAGAGCGGAGGCGGGATCAAGAGGCTGCCGCCGCGAGGCAGAGCGCCGTGTTGACATGTAGATGTAGGTCACTACATAATCTTTACTACATTAGAGGCCTGAGCCCATGACGATCAACATCAACAACAAGGAAGCAGACAGCCTGACGCGAGCCTTCGCCAGGATGGAAGGCGTGGGCATCACCGAAGCGATTGTCATTGCAATGCGCGAGGCACTGGAGCGTCGTCGAAATCGCGAGACCCCGCTTGAGACGGCGGCACGGCTACGGGCTGAATTCGGGGTCAAGCTCAGCGAGCAGGCGCGCAAACCGCTGCCGCGCTCGGTCTATGATGAGATATCCGGCGACCAGTGATGTTCATCGACGCCGCCGCGATCGTCGCCATGTTGAGCAACGAGGCCGAGGCCGACCGGTGCGCGCGCGCGCTCGTGGGCGCTTCGGCCCCTTTTACCTCTGCGATTGCCGTGTGGGAGGCGGCGATGGCGTTGTCGCGGCCGGAAAAGCTGGCTCTGCCGCTTGCCATATGCGCTGAGATCGTGGGCCGCTTTCTTGAAGAACGCGCCATCGCATTGCGAGAGCTCCCGCCGGCCCCGGAGGCGACATCGTTGTCGGTCGAGGCTGCGTCGCGGTTTCGCAACAACGCCATTCGCTTGAATATGGCGGATTGTTTCCATTACGCCTGCGCGCGCTATTACGCCGTTCCCATACTCTCCACGGCCGACGAATTCAGGCTCACGGATCTGGAGACTGTTCCTTGATCGCGGGCTGGGCCCGGCGCCCGACATTGCGCCGGATCATGCCAAGGTCCGCGCCGCCGGTGCCGAAGGCGGTGATGAAGTAGATCAGCGCGCCGCCGCCGACGAGGCCGAGCACGGTCGTCGCCTTGACGAGCAGCGGGACGCCGCGCACGAGCCGGTCGGCCAGCCAGTGCTGGGCGAAATAGAGCGCCACCGCCATGACGACAGCGGCAAGGACCAGGCGCGGTATGCGCTTGAGCAGCGGGATGTCGCGGCCCCAGTGGCCGCGCCTGATCAGCATGGCGAGCAGCATCAGCGCGTTGACCCAGCCGGCGACGGCGGAGGCCACCGCGATGCCCGGCGCGCCCATGGAGGGAAACAGCGTCAGCGCCGTGACCACGTTCACCGCCACGGAAATGGCGGCGAAGACCATCGGCGTGCGCGTATCCTCGCGCGCGAAATAGCCCGGCGTGAATGCCTTGATCAGCACGAAGGCCGGCAGGCCGAGGCCGAAGATCGCCAGGATCGCCGCCACCGTCGGCGTCGAATTGTTGGTCGCGAAGGCGCCGCGCTCATAGACCAGTCGCACGATCGGTTCCGACATCACGAACAGCGCCGCCGCTGCCGGAAGCGTCATGAACAGGGTGAATTCGACCGAGCGGTTCTGCAGGTTGGCGGCTTCGATGAGGTTGCCGGACTTCAGCGCCCGCGACAGTTCGGGCAGGAGCACGATGGCGACCGCAACGCCGACCACGCCGAGCGGCAGCTGGTAGATGCGGTCGGCATAGGCGAGCGACGACACGGCGCTGTTCTGCCCAGAGGCGATGGCGGTGCCGATCAGCTGGTTGATCTGGGTTATGCCGCCGGTGATCGCCGCCGGCAGCGCCAGTACCAGCAGCCGCTTGACCGAGGGCGTCATGCGCGGGCGGCGGAAGCCGATGGAGATGCCGGCATTGCGCACGGCCACCCAGACGATGGCCAGTTGCACCAGCCCCGCCGCCAGCACGCCCCAGGCCAGGCCGAAGCCCACATCATGGGCGTTCGAGCCGTTGTACCAGGCATAGGCGAGCACGCCGATCAGGATGACGTTGAGGAACACCGGCGCCACCGCGGCGGCGAAGTACCGGCGCAGCGAATTCAGCATGCCGGCCATCATGGCGCCGAGCGACATGCAGATCAGGTACGGGAACATGATGGTGGCCAGCGCCACCGTCGTGTCGAACTTGCCGGGCGTGCTGGCGAAGCCAGGCGCGACCATGTAGCGGACGATCAGCGGCATCGCCAGTTCCATGACGATGGTCAGCGCCAGCAGCGCGGTGAACAGAACGCCGAACACTTCCTCGGAGAAGCGCTTGGCGCCGTCCGTGCCGTGCGTCTCGATCTCCTTGGCGAACAGCGGCACGAAGGCGGCATTGAAGGCGCCCTCGGCGAACAGCCGGCGGAAAGTGTTGGGGAACTGGAAGGCGGCGTTGAAGGCGTCGGCGACCGGTCCGGTGCCGAGCGCCGCCGCCATCAGCATTTCGCGGCCGAAGCCGAGCGCGCGGCTCATCAGCGTGCCGGAAGCGACCGTAGCGAATTTCTTGACGAGACTCATGCGCTTGGAAGATGCCTGCTTGGTGGTGGGAAGATGGTGGAGAGGGTCACTCGGCGGCCGCCTTGGCCTTGCCGCGCTCCGCCGCGGCTCCTTCCAGGACCGCCACCAGCCTTGCGCGGATCGCGGCGATCCGCGCCGGACTGTCGATCTTCTGGCCGGTGAGGTCGGTGACGTAGAAGGTGTCGATCACCTTCTCGCCGAAGGTGGTGATGTGAGCGGAGGCGATGTCGAGCGAAAGGTCCGACAGCGTGCCGGTGATCTCCGAAAGCAGGCCCGGCCGGTCGAGCCCCTCGACCTCGATCACCGAGAAGCGGTTCGACAGCGTGTTGCGGATCTCCGCGCGCGGCGGGATGCGGAAGACCTTGGCGCCGCGCCGCGGCTTGGCGCGCTTCTCGATCATCTCGGGCAGCCAGCTCTTGCCGAGCAGCACGTCCTCGATCAGGTGGCCGACACGTTCGGCGCGGCGGCGCTCGTCCTCGTCGCGGTCGAATTCCCGCGAGATCAGGATGGTGTCCAGCGCGCGCCCGTCCGAGGTGGTGAAGATCTGCGCGTCGACGATGTTGCCGCCCGCCGCCGCGCAGGCGCCGGCGATGATCGACAGCAGGCGCGGATGGTCCGGCGCCAGCACGGTGATCTCGGTCACCGCCTCAAACTCGTGCGTCTTGACCATGGTGGCGAGTTTCTTGCCGGCGGCGTCCGCCTCGCGGACGAACTCGGCATGGCGCAACTGGTCGGCGAGATCGACGGTCAGGAGATAGTTCTCATAGTGCAGGCCGACATAGCGCTTGCGGGCCTCCTCGGGCCAACCGGCGAGTGCGTTGCCAAGCTGCTCCCGCGCGGCGGCCGTGCGCTCGGCGCGCGACACTTCCGAGAAGCCGCCGGTCAGGAGCAGCTCGGTCTCGTAGTAGAGCGTGCGCAGCAACTGTCCCTTCCAGCCGTTCCACACGCCGGGCCCGACGCCCCTGATGTCGCAGATGGTGAGGATGAGCAGCAACTTCAGTCGCTCGACTGACTGCACGATCGAGGCGAAGTCCTCGATGGTCTTGCGGTCGTTGAGGTCGCGGGTCTGCGCCGTCATCGACATGACGAGGTGGTTCTCGACCAGCCAGGCGACCGTCTCGGTGTCCGCCGCCGACAGCCCCATATGCGGGCATATGCGCCGGGCAATGCGCGCGCCTGCCTCGGAATGGTCCTCAGGCCGTCCCTTGGCGATGTCGTGCAGCAGCACGGCCACGTAAAGCGCCTCGCGGCTTTTGCGCAGGCCGGGCATCAGCGTGTGCGACAGCGGATGCGCCTTCTCGCCGTCGCCGCGCTCGATCTCGGAGAGCACGCCGATACAGCGGATCAGATGCTCGTCCACCGTGTAGTGGTGGTACATCGAGAACTGCATCATGGCGACGATCTTGCCGAAGTCCGGGATCAGCCTGCCGAGCAGGCCGGCCTCGTTCATGCGCCTCAGATTGAGCTCGGGGTTGCGGTCCGACGTGAGGATGTCGAGGAACAGCCGGTTGGCCTCCTCGTCGCGCCGGAGCGACTTGTTGACCAGGCCGAGCGAGCGCGTCAGCAGCTTCAGCGCGTCGGGGTGGAATTCCAGCCCGTGCCGGTCGGCGAACCAGAACAGCCGCAGCAGGTTGACGGGATCGCGCTCGAACACCTGGTCGTCGGCGATGTTGATGCGGTGGTTGTCGACGATGAAGTCGGTGGTGCCGGCGAGCTTGCGCTTGCGTCTGGAGAAGGTGAGGAAGATGCGGTTGAAGCCGGGCACATGCTTGGCCTGCTCTTCCTCGAGCGCCGCGCAGAAGATGCGGGTGAGATCGCCCACGTCCTTGGCGACCAGGAAGTAGTGCTTCATGAAGCGCTCGACAGCGGACAGGCCGGGGTGGCTGGTGTAGCCCAGCCGTTCGGCGATCTCGCGCTGGATGTCGAAATGCAGCCGCTCTTCGGCCTTGCCGGTGAGGAAATGCATGTGGCAGCGCACCGCCCACAGGAAGTCCTCGGCCTTCTGGAACTGGTTGTACTCGCCCTGCGTGAAGACGCCCTTCTCGACCAGTTCCTCGCCCGTGCGCACCCGGTAGAAGTACTTGCCGATCCAGAACAGCGTGTGCAGGTCGCGCAAGCCGCCCTTGCCGTCCTTGACGTTCGGCTCGACCAGGTAGCGGCTTTCGCCGGCCTTGGCATGGCGCGCGTCGCGCTCGGCAAGCTTGGCCTGGACATATTCCGGGCCTGTCGTGCTCACCACCTCGCGGTCGAAGCGGGTGAGCAACTCGTCATGCAGCTTGCGTTCGCCCCACAGGAAGCGGGCCTCCAGGATGGATGTGCGGATGGTGATGTCGGTGCGCGACAGCCTGAGGCACTCGTCGATGTTGCGCGTCGCGTGGCCGACCTTCAGCCCGAGGTCCCACAGCATGTAGAGCATGTACTCGACGACCTGCTCGCCCCATGGCGTCTGCTTGTAGGGGAGCAGGAACAGAAGATCGATGTCGGAGCCGGGCGCCAGCGTGCCGCGGCCATAACCGCCGACGGCGATCACCGCCATGCGTTCGGCGGCGGAAGGGTTCTTGACGCGATAGACATGCGTCGCCGCGAAGTCGTAGAGCGCGCGGATCAACTCGTCCATCAGATGCGACAGCCGTTCGGCGCAAGCCGTGCCGCCGCCATCTTCCCTGAGCATCCGCTCGGCGACCTTGCGCCCCTCGGAAAGCCTGGCCTTCAGCAACTGCACGACGCCGGCGCGCGTGGCGGGGCCGGAGCCGTCGCCGGCCGTGGCCGCCGTCAGCGCCGTCATGTCGCGGCGCAGGGCTTCGCCGTCGATCAATTCCTCGAGCTTCAGGGAGATTCTTGCCATGTCAGCGGGTCGGCCCATAGCAATCCCGGGAAAAACACGCTGCGGTCTTCCATCCGTAATTGCACAAGAACAAATAGTCGGAGCGGTCCGCCGATTCCACGAAAAGCGGCACCGCTCCTGCTTTTCGGCGGCGTCTATAGCGCGTTTTCTCGGTGCTGGATATGGGGCCGCACCCGCTGGCCGCGATAGTCGAAGGGGATGATCCTGGTCTGCCGTAATCGCAGCGCATGCCGGAGTTGGTCAACCAACCGCCTGATTTCGGTCGTCACCCTCTTCTTCAGCGATTTCCCGGGCTTGGACTTGCCGCTGCCCGCCAGCCACTGATCCAGCCGCTCCTGCCTGAGCAGGCTCGGCAGTCCCACGGCCCTCTCGCCCAGGAACTGGTCCTGCAGGCACAGCGCCGGCACCATCTGGTAGATTCTCCGGCCCGCCGGCACGCTGAAGATGGGGTTGAAGACAATATGGTCGACCGGGATGCCGATATCGACCGTTTCGCCGAGCAGATCGCGCGCCGCCTGCCTGGAGACTATGTAGCCTGCCGTGCCGAGATGAACGCTGTGGAGTCTGGACAGCGAAAAACCGTCGACAGGCAGGTTGCATCGCTGGCCGACCACCGTTTTCTTCAGGAATGTTTCCAGCTTGACGACGTCGGCGTCGGCGGGAATCCAGCCGGCATCGCGAAGCAGCCTTTCCGCTCCGTCGCTAAGGACCACGTCGTCCTCGAAGATGGCGCAATAGGGATCGTTGCCTTGGGCAACGATTTCCCAGCATCTGCGGTGGCTCATCAGGCAGGCTATTTCGCTGTCGGTCAGGCGCCATCCGAGGCTGCGCGGCACCCGCAGCGGAATCTGGGCCAGGTCGGGCCGCAGCCGCGCGTCAACCGCCGCCACGCGCTCGAAGGCGATGCCGAGCCTGCCGAATTCAGCGGTCACATGGGCAAGCCTCTCGCTGGAGCGATCGAGGTTGATGACCAGACATTTCATCATTCGTGAGGCGGTCGGTGCGGGTGGGCTTGAGAATGAAGGCGTCAATAGCACAGGTCGCCAGGCGCGCGCGCCCTTTTTACGTCGGCGCAACAAAATGCGGGCCTGCCCTTGACCTTCCAGTCACTGGAAGCCCTACCTCTGCTTCGAAACGAAGATTCCGGGACCTTTCAGATGACGCATGCGGACCATCACCATGACGCGCACGGGCATTGCTGTTCGGGCAAAGCGGCAGTTTCGCCAACCGACGCAGTCACGCGCGACCCCGTCTGCGGGATGACGGTCGATCCGTCCGCGGGCAAGCCGACGGCCGAGCATGACGGCCACCTCTTCCATTTCTGCAGCGAGCGCTGCCATTCCAAATTCGTCGCCGCGCCGGAAAACTATCTCACCGCCAGGGATCCCGTGTGCGGCATGACGGTGGACCGCGCCAGCGCGAGGCATTTTGTCCGGCATGAGGGGCAGGGGTTCTATTTCTGCTCGGCCGGCTGCAAGGGCAAGTTCGAGGCCGAGCCGGCAAAATACCTTGGTGATCAGCCGCCGCAGGCAGCGATGCCGAAGGGCACGCAGTACACCTGCCCGATGCATCCGGAGATCATTCGCGACAAGCCGGGCTCCTGCCCGATCTGCGGCATGGCGCTGGAGCCGATGGGCGTGCCCACCGGCGAGGAGGGCCCCAATCCGGAACTCGTCGATTTCACCCGCCGGTTCTGGGTCAGCGCGGCGTTGTCGCTACCGCTTCTCGTCATCGCCATGGCGCCGATGCTGGGCATCAGCTTCGAGAGCCTGGTCGACGGCCACACCAAGACATGGATCGAGCTGGCGCTCGCGACCCCTGTGGTGCTGTGGGCGGCGTTTCCGTTCTTCCATCGTGGCTGGGAATCGATCCTCAACCGCAGTCCCAACATGTGGACGCTGATCTCATTGGGTGTCGGCGCGGCCTATCTGTTCAGCCTCGTCGCGACGCTGTTCCCGGATGTCTTCCCGCATCAGTTCCGCGGCCATGATGGGGCGGTGCCGGTCTATTTCGAGGCCGCCGCGGTGATCGTGGCTCTGGTGTTCCTGGGGCAGGTGCTGGAATTGCGGGCCCGCGAACGCACGGGCTCGGCGATCCGCGCCCTGCTCGACCTGGCGCCGAAGACTGCGCGCCTGATCGGCGCCGACGGCTCGGAGAAGGACGTACCGCTCGACGGCGTCAAGACCGGAGACAGGCTTCGCATCCGTCCCGGCGACGCCGTTCCGGTGGACGGCATCGTGCTGGAAGGCCGCTCGGCGATCGACGAATCCATGATCACCGGCGAACCGCTGCCGGTCGAGAAGACCGAGGGCGATAGCCTGACCGGCGGCACGCTGAACAAGAATGGCTCGCTGATCATGCGGGCCGAAAAGGTCGGCGCCGAGACCACGCTTTCGCGCATCGTCGAGCTGGTCGCCAAGGCGCAGCGCTCGCGGGCGCCGATCCAGGGCCTTGCCGACCGCGTCTCCTTCTACTTCGTCCCGGCGGTCGTGCTGGTGGCACTCGCGGCCTTCGTCGCCTGGGCCATGTTCGGCCCGGAGCCCAGCCTGATCTTCGCCATCGTTTCCGCGGTGTCCGTGCTGATCATCGCCTGTCCCTGCGCGCTCGGCCTCGCCACGCCGATGTCGATCATGACGGCGACAGGTCGTGGCGCCCATGCCGGCGTGCTGATCAAGGAGGCGGCGGCGCTCGAACGCTTTGCCTCGGTCGATACGCTGATCGTCGACAAGACGGGAACCTTGACCGAGGGTCGGCCGCGACTGACGGATGTCGTCGTCGCCGGAATCATGCCGGAACGGGAGCTCCTGGGCTTCGCGGCCGCCCTCGAAAAGGGTTCGGAACACCCGCTCGCCGAAGCCATCGTCGATGGCGCCGCCGAGCGCGGGATCAAGGTCGCCGACGCTGGCGATTTCGAGGCGGTCACCGGCAAGGGTGTTTCCGGCACGGTGGCGGGCAGGAAGGTCGCGCTCGGCAACGCCGCCATGATGGGCGATCTCCGCGTCGATACGTCGCCTGTCTCGGTAAGGGCCGAGGGGCTGCAGTCCGAGGGCAAGACGGCGATGTTCGTCGCCGTCGATGGCCAACTGGCGGGCATTGTCGCGGTCGCCGATCCGGTGAAGGCCACGACGGCGGAAGCGATCAGGGCGCTCCACGACAGCGGCCTGCGCATCATCATGGCCACCGGCGACAACGAGCGCACGGCCAGCGCCATCGCCAGCCGACTCGGCATAGACGAGGTCCGCGCCGGCCTGTTGCCGCACGAGAAGGGCGAACTGGTCGAGCAATTGCGATCCAGCGGCGCGGGTGTAGCCATGGCCGGCGACGGCGTCAACGACGCGCCCGCGCTCGCCGCCGCCGATGTCGGCATCGCCATGGGGACCGGCGCCGATGTCGCGGTCGAAAGCGCCGGCATCACGCTGGTCAAGGGCGACCTCAACGGCATCGTCAGGGCACGCACGCTTGCCCGCGCGACGATCGGCAACATCCGCCAGAACCTGTTTTTCGCCTTCCTCTACAACGTGCTTGGCGTGCCGGTCGCGGCAGGCGTGCTCTATCCGCTCACCGGCACGCTGCTGTCGCCGATGCTGGCGGCCGCGGCAATGAGCCTGTCCTCGGTATCCGTCATCGCCAATGCGTTGCGGCTGCGGACGTTGAAACTCTGATCCAAACCCCCAAATACGAAATCCACTCAACAGGAGATCATGAATGACCTTGGCCAAGAAGATCGTGCTTTTGCTTATGGCGGCGGGAATGCTGCTTGCCGTGTTCCTCGAAAGCGTGCCCGCCCAGAGCGAGGAGATGAAGCATGACATGTCCACCATGGCGATGGGCGCTTCCGGCGCCTCGACCGAGGGCTACAAGGCCGCGATGGACAAGATGCATGCCGACATGATGGCGCAGGAATACACCGGCAATGCCGACGTCGACTTCGTCCGTGGCATGATCCCGCATCACCAGGGCGCGATCGATATGGCCAAGGTGGAACTCGCCAACGGCAAGGACCCGGAAATCCGCAAGCTCGCGGAGGCGGTGATCGCCGCGCAGGAAGCCGAGATCAAGCAGATGCAGGAATGGCTGGCCGCTCATCCGGCGAAGTAGCGCGGCGCCTGGCGCCAGTCGCCATGCACCGTCCCGGGCCCGTACGCGAAAGCGACGGGCCTTTTTGTTGGGCGTGGCCAGTTTGTGCGGCGGGGCGAAATGCCGCTACACTTCCACCGAAACGGCACCGGAGAATCGCATGCCCATGAAAACCACGACGCTGCCTTGCGGGGAAACGCTGCCGGTTCTCGGACAGGGAACATGGCGCATGGGCGAGGACGCGCGCCGCCGGATCGAGGAGGCAAATGCGCTGAAGCTGGGGCTCGACCTTGGCGTGACGCTGATCGATACGGCCGAGATGTATGGCGATGGCGGCGCCGAGGAGGTCGTGGCCGATGCGATCGCCGGGCGGCGCGACGAGGTGTTCCTGGTGAGCAAGGTGCTGCCGTCCAACGCCTCGCGCTCCGGCGTGCCGCAGGCCTGCGAGAGAAGCCTCCGGCGGCTGCGCACCGACCGCATCGATCTTTACCTGTTGCACTGGCGGGGCAGGGTGCCGCTCGCCGAAACGGTGGGCGCGCTCGAGGACCTGCGCGCCGCAGGCAAGATCCGCCATTGGGGCGTCAGCAATTTCGACACCGAAGACATGGAAGAGCTGGTCGGCGTCTCCGGTGGCGACAAGGCCCAGACCAATCAGGTCCTGTACAACCTGTCGCGGCGCGGCCTCGAGTTCGACCTGGCGCCTTGGAGCCTTCGGCGCGGCATGCCGCTGATGGCCTATTCGCCGGTCGACCAGGGCGCGCTGGCGCGCAACACACGGCTGGGCGCGGTTGCCGGACGGCATGGCGTCACGCCGGCGCAGACCGCCCTTGCCTGGGTGATGGCGCAGCCCGGCACGATCGCCATCCCGAAAGCCGTCCGTCCCGAGCATGTCAGGCAGAATGTCGAGGCGCTCGGCATCACGCTCTCGACCGCCGATCTCGCCGAACTCGACCGCGCCTTCCCGGCGCCGACACGCAAGAGCCCGCTGGAAATGATCTGAAGCCGCGAGGAGGCTACTTCGCCGCCAGCCCCTTCAGGCGGTAGAGAGCCTCCAGCGCCTCGCGCGGGGTCATGTCGTCCGGGTTGATGGTGCCGAGCGCCTCGCCCAGCGCATCGTTCTTGGCCGGCTTCGGCGCTTCGCGTTTGGCCGCCACCGAAAACAGCGGCAAATCGTCAACCAGGCTGTTGGTCTTGCCGGAAACCTCGCCTTCCTCGAGCTGGTGCAGCACTTCCTTGGCTCGCTCCACCACGGCGTCGGGCAGGCCGGCAAGCCTTGCCACCTGGACGCCATAGGAGCGGTCGGCCGCGCCCTTGCCCACCTCGTGCAGGAAGACGACGTCGCCTTCCCATTCCTTGACTCGCATCGTGACGTTGGAGAGCCGCGAGAGCTTCCCGGCCAGCGCCGTCATTTCGTGGAAATGGGTGGCGAAGATCGCGCGGCAGCGGTTCTTCTCGTGCAGGTACTCCACCGCCGCCCAGGCGATCGACAGCCCGTCGAAAGTGGCGGTGCCGCGACCGATCTCGTCCAGGATGACCAGCGCCCTTTCGCCGGCCTGATTGAGGATCGCCGCCGTCTCGACCATTTCGACCATGAAGGTCGAGCGGCCGCGCGCCAGATCGTCGGACGCGCCGACGCGCGAGAACAGGCGATCGACGACGCCAATATGCGCGCTTTGCGCCGGCACGAAGGAACCGGTCTGGGCAAGGATGGCAATCAGCGCGTTCTGGCGCAGGAACGTCGACTTACCACCCATGTTCGGGCCGGTCAGCAGCCAGATCGCGCCGTTGCGCGCCCCGCCTTCCGGTGACAGGTCGCAGTCATTGGCGACGAACGGGCCCTCGCCGGACTGGCGCAGGGCCTGTTCCACGACGGGGTGGCGGCCGCCCGCGATTTCGAAGGCCAGGCTGGAATCGACCGCCGGACGGCACCAGGCTTCGCTTTCGGCAAGCACGGCGAGGGCTGCGGAGACATCGAGCAGGGCGAGCGCCTCGGAGCCGGCGCGGATTCTATCGGCCTCGCCGACGGCTTCCGCGGTGAGCCTGTCGAAGGCGGCAAGCTCGATGCCGAGCGCACGGTCGGCAGCATTGGCGATCTTCGTTTCCAGTTCCGCCAGCTCTGTCGTGGTGAAGCGCATGGCGTTGGCCATGGTCTGGCGGTGGATGAAGCGCGCCTTGGCGGCGTCCGTGCCGGTCATGATGGCGTGATGGTTCGCCGTCACCTCGATATAGTAGCCGAGCACGTTGTTGTGCCGGATCTTCAGCGAACGGATGCCGGTTTCCTCGATCAGCGAGCGTTCGAGCCCGGCGATCACCTTGCGCGATTCGTCGCGCAGCGCCCGCATCTCGTCGAGCTCCCTGTCGTAGCCGGCGCGCACGAAGCCGCCATCGCGCTTGAGCAACGGCAGTTCGTCGTCCAAGGCCCGCGACAAATGTTCCGCCAGTCCGACCGGCAGCGCCGTGATGGCGGCGAGCGCTTCGGCGAGTTCCCGGGGCGGCGCGACCGCGGCGAACACGTCGGCGACCGCGCGCGCCGCCTGGAAGCCGGCGGCGAGCGCGCCGAGGTCGCGCGGCCCCCCTCGGTTGAGCGCCAGCCGCGTCAGCGCGCGCGGCATGTCGGCGACGCTCTTCAGGTTGGCGCGGACCGCCTGGCAGAGCCTCGTCTCCGACCGAAAGAACGACACCGAATCCAGCCGTCCGCCGATTGCCGCCGGATCGGTGAGCGGGGACATCAGCCGGTCGGCGAGCAGCCGCGCGCCGCCACCCGTCACCGTGCGGTCTATCGCTCGGAAGAGGGAGCCGTCTCGGCTGCCGGAAAGCGTGCGCAACAGCTCCAGATTGGCGCGTGTCGCCGGGTCGATGAACAGCGTCGAGCCCGCCGCCTCGCGTTCCGGCCGCGACAGCGGCGGTCGTTCCGCCTTCTGCGTCTTCTCGACATAGGCGATCACCGCCGAGATCGCCGACAGCTCGGCGCGCGAGAAGGCGCCGAAACTGTCCGGCGTAGCCACCTCGTAGAAACGGGCGATGCGGCCGGCGGCGGAGGCGGAATCGAAAAGCGATGGCGGCTGCGGATTGGCGACGCGGCCGAGCACGTCGAAGACGGGCCGCAGTTCCGGATCGTGGAACACCGCGTCGGCCACGATCAGCTCACGCGGGTCGACCCGCAGCACGTCGGCCAGCAGCCTGTCGGCGCCCGATTCGGTGACGCGGAACGCGCCGGTCGAGATGTCGATCCAGGCGAGCGCGAAATTGTGTTCGGTCGCGCCGCCCTTCACCCGTCCCAGGGCCATCAGGAAACTCGATTCCGAGGGCGCCAGCAGCTTGTCCTCGGTGATCGTGCCCGGCGTCACCAGCCGCACGACGTCGCGCCGCACCACGGATTTGGAGCCGCGCTTCTTGGCCTCGGCCGGATCCTCGATCTGCTCGCAGACGGCAACGCGGAACCCTTGCGCAATCAGCTTCTGCAGGTAGTCGTCGGCGGCATGCACCGGAACGCCGCACATCGGTATGTCGTGGCCCTGGTGCTTGCCGCGCTTGGTCAGCACGATGCCGAGCGCCCGGCTCGCCTTCTCGGCGTCGTCGAAGAACAGCTCGTAGAAATCGCCCATGCGGTAGAACAGCAGCGAATCCGGGTTCGCCGCCTTGATCTCTATGAATTGCTCCATCATCGGCGTGGCGCCGCCCGACAGGGGCGCGCGCGCCGCCGCCTCGGAGGCTTCGGTATCGGTCGGCGTGTGCATGTTCATCGTGGCACGCTAGCAGATGTGATTGCCCGGTTTAATGCCGGCGGCTCGAAAAGCAGGGGAAGACTGGCCCGCAACTGCCATTGGCGAGGCACGCAGCGGTCGCCGCGATGTTGCCTCGCCCCGTTGGCCGACCTATTGGTTCGATGGGGGCGATCCATGGGGTCGGGGGCATGAAGCAGGACGGGCACGAGACATTTGAGGAGATGGTGGGCCCGGCCGCGTCCGTGCTCAAGCGCGCCGGCTTGCTCGCCACCAACCGCGTCAATCGCACGAGAACCAAGATCAAGGCATGGCTGCGGGTCAGGGCTCCCTTCGTGCTTCCCGCGCGCGGCCCGCTTTCGGATCTCGACGGCGGCATCGACATCCCCGTCCATGTGTTCAGCCGCGATCCGCTGATCCTCTATGTGCCGGTCGGCGGAAGGCGGCCGCTCTATGCGCTGGCCGCGCTTGGCCGGCGCCTGGCGTCACGGCGCGCAACCTTCCTGCTGATGCCGATGTGGACGCTGGAAAGGCCGGCCGTCGTCGAGCAGATCGGTCGTGACCTGCTGTGGTTCGCGAAGGCCTGCCCCAGACACGAGCTCATCTTCCTCTGCAACACCGAGACGGAACGCCGCCTGATCGCGGCCGCGGGCGGGAATACGATCTTCTCAAACCACAATCTGATGATTTCGGAAAATGTCTTCCGCCCGTTGCCGGACGTCCCTGTCGAGTACGACGCCGTCTACAACGGCCGCATCTCCCACACCAAGCGCCACTATCTGGCCTTCGGGATCGAGAGGCTGGTCCACGTCACTTCCTCGATCGGTGAGTTGCCGCCCTCGGGCGACCGCGCCTTCCTGCGGCGCCTGCAGGCCCAATCGCCATGGCACCGCATCGCCAATCCGCTGGTCGACGGGCTGCCCGGGCGGCTCTCGCCGGACGACGTCAATCGCGTCTACAACCAGGCGGCGGTCGGTCTGTGCCTGTCGGCGGTTGAAGGCGCCATGTACTCCAGCATGGAATATCTGCTGGCCGGCCTGCCGATCGTCTCGACGCCGAGCATCGGCGGCCGCGACGTCTATTTCCATCCCGACTACTGCATCATCGCCGAGCCGGAGCCGGCTGCCATCCGCCGCGCGGTCGAGCAGCTCCGCGACCGCGCCATCCCACGCGAAGAGATCCGCGGTCGCACGCTGGAGCGGGTGCGCGCCGAGCGGCTGCAATTGATGGATTTTCTCTCCGTCTTGAAGAAGCGCATGGGGAGCAGGGACGAGCCGTTCTCGCAATGGCCCTTCGTGGGCACCTCCGGACTGACGCGCTGGGCATCGGTGCGCGAGCAGGCGCGGGAAATCGGGACGTCGGCGCCGGCCGGCGACTGACCGCGTCGACCGCAGCCCCCCGCGACCGCTTGGCCGTTTACAGCGGCCTCGACTGGCCTTAATCCGGAAGGACATGAAAAACACGGCGTCCGCCTCAAGGACGCGACGATGGCGAGGAAATCACAGGCATCATGGCACGTAAAAGCGAGAACAGCGGTCCCTCGGTCAGCGCTCAGGAAGCGCTCGAGTTTCATGCCCAGGGTCGACCCGGCAAGCTAGAGATCGTCGCCACCAAGCCGATGGCCACGCAGCGCGACCTGAGCCTCGCCTATTCGCCTGGCGTCGCCGTCCCGGTGCTCGCCATCGCCGAGGATCCGAGCCGCGCCTTCGACTACACGACGCGCGGCAACATGGTCGCTGTCATTTCCAACGGCACCGCCATCCTCGGTCTCGGCAACCTCGGCGCGCTCGCCTCCAAGCCGGTGATGGAAGGCAAGTCGGTGTTGTTCAAGCGCTTCGCCGACGTCGATTCCATCGACCTCGAAGTGGAGACCGAGGACGCCGACGAGTTCATCAACTGCGTGCGTTTCCTCGGGCCGTCCTTCGGCGGCATCAATCTCGAGGACATCAAGGCGCCGGAGTGCTTCATCATCGAACAGCGCCTGCGCGAACTGATGGATATACCTGTCTTCCACGACGACCAGCACGGCACCGCCATCATCTCGGCCGCCGGCCTGATCAACGCGTTGGAGATCACCGGCCGCGACATGAAGACCACCAAGATGGTCTGCAACGGCGCCGGCGCGGCGGGCATCGCCTGCATCGAACTGATGAAGGCGATGGGATTCGCGCCGGAAAACATCACCCTGTGCGACACCAAGGGCGTGGTCTACCAAGGCCGCACCGAAGGCATGAACCAGTGGAAGTCGGCGCATGCCGTGAAGACGGACCTGCGCACGCTGGCCGAAGCCATGGAGGGCGCCGACGTCTTCCTCGGCCTTTCCGCCAAGGGCATGCTGACGCCGGCCATGGTGCAGTCGATGGCGAAGAACCCGATCATCTTCGCCATGGCCAACCCCGATCCGGAGATCACGCCGGAAGAGGTCGCCGAGATCCGCACCGACGCCATCATGGCCACCGGCCGCTCGGACTATCCGAACCAGGTCAACAACGTCCTCGGCTTCCCCTACATCTTCCGCGGCGCGCTGGACGTGCGCGCCACCACCATCAATGACGAGATGAAGATCGCCGCCGCCCGCGCGCTCGCCGAGCTGGCGCGCAAGGACGTGCCCGACGACGTCGCCGCCGCATACCAGGGCAACCGGCCGAAATTCGGCCCCAACTACATCATCCCGGTGCCGTTCGATCCGCGCCTGATCTCGGCCGTGCCGATGGCCGTGGCCAGGGCCGCGATGGAATCCGGCGTCGCGCGCAAGCCGATCCTCGACCTCGACCGCTACGCGCAGGAGCTTTCCGCCCGCCGCGACCCGATCGCCTCGACCCTGCAGCGCATTTACGACCGCGTTCGGCGCCAGCCCAAGCGCATCGTCTTCGCCGAGGGCGAGGAGGAACAGGTGATGCGCGCCGCCGTCTCCTACGTGAACCAGAAGCTCGGGACCGCCATCCTGCTCGGCCGCGACGACGTCATCAAGGAGAATGCCCGCAACGCCGGCATCGACCTCAACAAGCAGGGCCTCGAGATCATCAACGCGCGCCTGTCGCGGCGCAACGGCATCTACACGGACTTCCTCTACGAGCGCATGCAGCGCAAGGGTTTCCTGTTCCGCGACTGCCAGCGCCTGATCAACAACGACCGCAACCATTTCGCCGCCTGCATGGTGGCGCTCGGCGATGCCGACGGCATCGTCACCGGCGTCACCCGCAACTATTCGACCGCGCTCGACGACGTGCGCCGTGTCATCGACGCCAAGCCGGGCCACCGCGTCATCGGCGTCTCCATCGTGCTGGCGCGCGGCAGGACGGTCATCGTCGCAGACACC
This sequence comes from Mesorhizobium sp. 65-26, assembly GCA_001899205.1. GTDB lineage: Bacteria > Pseudomonadota > Alphaproteobacteria > Rhizobiales > Rhizobiaceae > Mesorhizobium. The sequence goes on from MKVL01000004.1 coordinate 91,494, forward strand.
GCCGTGCACGATATGCCGAATGCCGAGCAGATCGCCGACATCGCCGAGGAGGCGGCGGGTTTCGCCCGCCGCATGGGCTACGAGCCGAGACTGGCCATGCTTGCCTATTCCACCTTCGGCCACCCACAGGGCGAGCGCTCCGAGCGCGTTCAGGAAGCGGTGCGCATCCTCGACAAGCGTCGCGTCGACTTCGAGTATGATGGCGAGATGGCGGCCGACGTGGCGCTCAATCCGCGTGCCATGGCGCAGTATCCGTTCATCCGGCTGACCGGTCCGGCCAACGTGCTGATCATGCCGGCTTTCCACTCAGCCTCGATCTCGACCAAGATGCTGCAGGAACTCGGCGGCTCCACGGTCATCGGCCCGCTGCTGGTCGGCCTCAACAAGCCGGTCCAGATCGTATCGCTGAACGCCAAGGATTCCGACATCGTCAACATGGCCGCGATCGCGGCCTATACGGCGGGGGCCTGATCAGCCGGCGGCGTAGTCCCGCGCCGCCGCCACGACGTCCTCGATCCGGTCCTGCCGCAGCAGGTCGATGGGCGTTTTCCCGTCGAGACGGTCCGAAGGCCGGGTCAGCCAGAACCAGGCCAGCCTGGGATTGGCGATGACGGAGACGACCTCGCGTATACCGGCGACCGGCCGGCCGTCGACGAACTGCGCCAGCGGAAACACGTGCTTGCGCCCGCCCTTGCGCAGCGCCACGACCTCGCCGCGTTTCTGCCAGCGGTGCAGCGTCGAGCGCGCGATGTGAAGGTTTTCTTCCAGATAGGTCGACCCCGCCACGCGACCGGCCCAGTCCTCGATCAGCATCGATTCGAGATCGTCGGACTGGCTGCGCTGGTTCTTAGGCGCCGGCTTGCCGGCGGTGGTAGGCAGGCTCGCCTCGCCGCCAAGCCCGGCTTCGCTGCGCCGCGCGCCTTCGGCGGCAAGCGCACGGACGAATTTCGACGCCAGGCCGGGGAGGTCGGCATGGATGGCATCGATGGCGCGCTGATGCTTGGGCGACAGCAGCGAGATCGCCGCAGCGACGCTGCCGGCGATCTTGCCGACCGATGTCACTGTGGATTTGTTGATGGCTTCGTCATACTGCGCAAGCGCGCGTTCGACCTTGTCCGCGACCATGTCCGCGAAGTCGTCTTGCGTGACGCCTGTCGTCTGGCTTTGCAATCTGCTCATGCATCTGTCTTCTGGCCGCGCGCGTCCTCCCCCGTCTGCGGCCGATGTTGAATGGCTACAGCGGCAAGAGGAAAAGGCGGCAACAACAGACGCAGCGACCCGACAGGTTGCTGTCATGCATTTCGAACACCCCAAAACCGACTGCGGCGTCCCGAAATGTCAGTCACGAAACGCCTCGATTCCGTCTAGGTGCGCTGTGTGACAGGCGCGCGACAGATCGCCCGGTTCGAGGTCTATAGCAACCCGGCCTGCTCGGCCTCCTGGCGCAGGTTCTGGCGCGGGCGCGGGCCGATCTGCTGGATCACCAGGCCGGCCGCGAGCGAGCCGAGGTCACCGCAGTCCTGCAGGTTGCGGCCCTGGGTGTAGCCGTGCAGGAAGCCCGCCGCGTAGAGGTCGCCGGCGCCGGTCGTGTCGACCAGTTCGCGGATCGCGGTAGCCTTGATGACGTAGGTCTCATCGCCGCGCACGATCACCGAGCCCTTCTCGGAACGGGTGACGGCGGCGATGCGGCAGTCCTTGCGAATCGCTGCCAGCGCCTCGTCGAAGGACGAGGTCTGGTAGAGCGACTTGATCTCATGGCTGTTGGCGAAGACGATGTCGACGGTGCCCGAGCGCATCAGGTCGAGGAATTCGTCGCGGTAGCGGTCGACGCAGAAGGAGTCCGACAGCGTCATCGAGACTTCGCGTCCGGCGGCATGGGCGATTTGCGCTGTTTGCCGGATCGCCTCCTTGGCGCGCGGCGGATCCCAGAGATAGCCCTCGAAATAAGTGACCCTGGCGCCGGCCGCCTTGTCGGCCTCGACGTCCTCCGGGCCAAGCTCGACGCAGGCGCCGAGATAGGTGTTCATCGAGCGCTCGCCGTCCGGCGTCACGAAGATCATCGAACGCGCCGTCGGCGGCACGCCCTTGAGTGGCCTCGTATCGAAGGCGACACCCTGGGCATGGATATCGTGCGCGTAGATCTCGCCGAGCGCATCGTTGGACACTTTGCCGAAGAAGGCGGCGCGTCCGCCGAAGCTGGCGACACCGGCCGCGGTGTTGCCGGCGCTGCCGCCGGAAGCCTCGATCGCCGGTCCCATCCGGCCATACAGCAGTTCGGCGCGCTCGGCGTCGATGAGGTTCATCGCGCCCTTGATGATGCCATTGTCCTTCAGGAAGGACTCGTCGCATTGCGCGATAATGTCGACAATGGCATTGCCGATGCAAAGCACGTCATATTCCGGCATCAAAGTCTCCGCCTGGTGTTCGTTCGCAACACGCCAATTCACAATCAAAGGGACACTAGCAACGCTCTGTTTCTAGTGTCCCTTGATCTCGAAACTCGGTTCCGTCCCAGACGTCGAAATCGTGCGAAGCTCGACGTCGGCACGCCTGGGCCGCCGGCTTTGTGCCATGCCGGCCGCGCGCGGGTCTAGCGTTTCGGCGCGGTTTTGCCTAGGGGCCTCGCCACAGATCAGGAGATGCTTGGAAAGACTCTTGTCCCTGTATGGCGCGTGCCGATTTTTGTCTTACCGGGGAAGAACGACGTCACGCTTGTCCTTCTGGACATAGATGATGTTGCCGACCGTCTTGGAGACCGCGCAATAGTCCTGGCCGGCAAGCACCCGCGACATCTCGGCCGACAGGTCGGTGCCGTCTCCCGAAAGGACTTCGACGCAGATGATGTCGGGCCGCGCGATGTCGAACGGGAAAACCTTCAGGATTTCGAGGTCGCTGCCCTCGACGTCGAGTGATAGGAAGTTCAACGGCCTGTCGTGAAAGCAGGTCTCGACGATCTCGCGCGGCGTGACGACATCGACCGAAATCGTGTCGTTCAGGGCAAAGTCCGGATTCGACCGCACGAAGGCATCGACCGTCGCCCTGTCGAAGGAGTTCCTGCCCGACCAGTTGTCGATCCGGTAGAAGGGCATCGTGCCCGGCTTCGCGCCGACCCCGACATTGAGATTGGTGTCTTCCGGACGCTGTTCGTGAAAAGCCCCGATCAGGTCCGGATTGGCTTCCACGTTCACGCCGCGACCGCCAAGCTTGTAGAGAAGCGCCGTGTTGCTGATGTTGACCGGATGATGGGCGCCGATATCGAGGTAGGTCGGTCGGGCGATGCCCAACGCGTGCAGGATGTTCATGACGATCATGTCCTCGCCGTGCTGGGCGAAGGATTCGCGCCCGAACGCCTGGTCCGGATGATCGCGGCTTCCTGAACCATTCACGCGCGACAGCAGATCGTCGATCTTTTGCTCGATATGGATCAGGCGCCGCCGGATATTTGCAGGGGAGGTTTCGTCCGCATCGAAGGACGGACTTTTCCTCAATAATTTCATCAGTCTGGACATATGTACAATGGTCGCCGAACACTTGCTCATGGCTCTGATCCAGAGCCGGTCGCCCCCCGTGTCGAAGCTTGCCGGAAGTCTAGATCATTGTTGGCCGGATGGCCAACAATGATCTGCCCGCCATCCACGGTTCGGGCGTCATCGAAGCGTTTCATCTGGTCCGCGCCTAGAAACGTGGCGGACCGAGCAAACTCCGGAAGGCAGGCATGCAGGTGAAATCCGGGATGACTGGCGACCTCGCGCTACTGCTCTTGCTGGCGGTTCTGTGGGGCGCGTCCTACACCTTCATCAAGATCGGCGTGGAGACGATCCCGCCGGTGACGTTTATTGCCGCCCGCACGCTGATCGCCGGCGGCATCCTGCTCGCCATCCTCCGCTGGCGCGGCATCGCCATGCCCAGGGATGCGGCGACCTGGCGCCGGTTCGCGTTCCAGGCCTGCATGAACAGCGTTGTGCCGTTCACGCTGATCGCCTCCGCCGAGCGCTCGGTGGATGCGGGGCTCGCCACCATCCTCAATTCGACCTCGCCGATCTTCACCTTCCTGCTGACGGCGCTGATCACCCGCCACGAGCCGGTGACGATGCGCAAGCTGTTCGGCGTCGGTGCCGGCATCGTCGGCATCTGCCTTGTCGTCGGCACGCAGGCGCTGGGCGGGCTGGGCCACCAGTTCTGGGCACAGCTCTCCATCGTCGTAGCGACGGTGAGCTACGCGGGCGCCGCCATTTTCGGACGGGGCTTCAGGGGGCTCGATCCCATGCTTCCGGCCGCCGGTTCGATGCTGTGCGGCGCCGTCATGCTGGTGCCCGCCAGCCTCGTCTGGGACCAACCCTGGACGCTGGCGCCGTCGGGTGCCTCGATCCTTGCCCTGCTCGGTCTCTCCGTCTTCTCGACCGCGCTTGCCTTTGTCATCTATTTCCGCCTCATCCACACGCTCGGCTCCGTCGGCACCACGTCGCAGGCCTATCTGCGCGTGCCGATCGGCGTCGGCCTCGGCGCCTTTTTCCTAGGCGAGAGCCTTGCCCCGATCGCATGGCTGGGCATGGCTTTCGTTGTCGCCGGTGTGGCGGCCATGACGATCCCCGCGCGCGGCAGGATGGTCGCGCGATAGGGTGTTTTTCGGTAGCGCTTGCGTCGCCGGGTGCCCCTGCCTATCTCGGGAGCGTCGTTTCCGTAGCTATCCGTCGAAACCGAGGTTGAAGCCGGTGATATCAGACGCTGCCCGCGCCGCCGCCGTCGAGCTGTTCTCGCCTCCGTTCCGCTCGGTGTTCATCAAGACGCTGGGCCTGACGCTGCTCGCGCTGCTGGCGCTGTGGGTTGGCCTGACCAGCCTGCTCGAATGGACGGCCCTGCCGTGGCTGCACGGCCTGTTGCCCGGCCTGCCGTCCTGGGCCGGGGTGCTCGGCGTCGTCATCGGTGCCATCGCGCTCGCCTTCGCCATGGCGCTGCTCGTCGCGCCGGTCACGGCCATGGTCGCCGGCCTGTTTCTGGACGACATCGCCGAAGTGGTCGAACGCACCGCCTATCCGGCCGACCCGCCCGGCCGCGCCTTGCCCGCCTTGCGGGCGCTGGTACTGGCAGTCAGGTTCCTCGGTGTCGTCATCCTGGGCAACATCGTCGCGCTGCTGCTTCTGCTGGTGCCCGGCGTCAACATCGCCGCCTTCTTCATCGTCAACGGCTACCTTCTCGGGCGCGAATTCTTCGAATTCGCCGCCATGCGCTTTCGCCCGGAAGAGGAGGCGAGGGCGCTGCGCCGCGAGCATGCCGGCACCGTGTTTCTGGCCGGCCTGGTCATCGCGGCTTTTCTGGCGGTACCGCTGCTCAACCTGCTGACCCCGCTCTTCGCCGCGGCCATGATGGTGCATCTGCACAAGGCGGTTTCGGCGCGCCGGCAGGTTGATTCGACGAGGCTCTAGCGCAGCAGGAAGCCGCGCCCGAGCTCGTCGTCCGGCTCGACGATGTATTCGGCCTTGCCGCTGTAATAGGCGCGGCCGCCGACGCGGGCGATGATCGCGTCATGGCGGCCGGCTTTTGCCGGCCGCGCCACGGCGCCGGAGAAGCGCGAACCGGCGATACTTTCGAACAGGCGCGACTGACCCTCGCGGATCTGGCCCCTGGCATGCATGGCCGCCAGCCGGGCGGTGACGCCCGAGCCGGTCGGCGAGCGGTCGACCTCGGCATCGGCGAAGACGCAGACATTGCGCGTCGGCTCGCTGGAGAATTCGTCGCTCCCGTCGGTGAGGATCGTGCCGTAGAGGAAGGCGAGGTCGGCATGGTCGGGATGCGAGAGCGGAAAATCGCGCTTCGCCCTTTCGGTCAGCGCCGTCGCGGCGTCGACGAAGTCGCGCACCCGGTCCCGCCCGAATTCCAGTCCGAACTGCCGGCAATCGGCAAGGGCGTAGAAAGCGCCGCCATAGGCGATGTCGAACGTCACCATGCCGTGGACGGGCAGTTCCACCCGCAGGTCGCGGGCAAACAGGAAGGCCGGCACGCTCTCGAACGACACGGCCCCAGCCTTGCCGTCGCGCACCTCGACCGAGGCGACGACGAGCCCGCATGGCGCCTCTATGTTGACGATCGTGATAGGCTCCCGCTTCGCCACAAGTCCCTCGTCGATCGCGTAGCGGCCGAGCGCGACGATGGCGTGGCCGCACATCGTCGAATAGCCCTCATTGTGCATGAACAGAACGGCAAGGTCGGCCCCAGGCAGGTCCGGCTCGACCAGCAGCGCGCCATACATGTCGTAATGGCCGCGCGGCTCGAACATCAGGATCCGCCGCAGGTGGTCGAGATGGTCGCGCACATAGGCGCGCTTTTCCAGGATGGTGCCTTTCGGGATCGCCGGATAGCCACCGGTGACGATCCGCAGCGGCTCGCCGCCGGTGTGCATGTCGACGACGGTGAGGGTCATGCCATATCCTTGGAAAACAGGGTCTGCAGCTTGCCGAACGGCATCGCCGCGCGAGCGTAGCCGAAGGTTCCGTCCTGCTGGATCTCGCGCACGGCGGTCTCAAGCATGCCGAAGGCGAAGTTGGTCAGGCCCGAGCCGAGCGAGATGCGCTTGACGCCGGCCTGGGCGAGGTCGGCGATGCTGAAGCCCGGCTTGGCCAGCACGTTGACCGGCTTGCGCACCGACGAGCAGATGATCCTGGCCGTTTCGACGTCGGCGATCCCCGGCGCGTAGAGCACGTCGGCGCCGGCGGCCTCGAAGGCCTGCAGGCGCTTGATCGTGTCGTCGAGGTCGTTTCGTCCCCACAGGAAGTTCTCGGCGCGCGCGGTGAAGACGAAGTCGTGCCGCAACGCGCGCGCCGCCTCCGCCGCCGCCGCGACCCGCTCGACGGCATGCGAGAAATCGTAGATCGGCTTGTCGGGGTCGCCTGTGTGGTCCTCGATCGAGCATCCGGCAAGGCCGGCGGCCTCGGCCGCGAAGATAGTCTCCGCCGCCCGCTCGGCGCTGTCGCCCTTGCCGCGCTCGAGGTCGGCCGAAACCGGCAGGTGGGTCGCCGCGGTCACCTCGCGGCAATGGTGGATCATGGCGTCGAATGTCACCGCCCCGTCCGGCAGTCCGCGGGAAAAGGCAAAGCCGGCGCTGGTGGTGGCCAACGCCTTGAAGCCAAAGGAGGTCAGCAGCTTGGTCGTGCCGACATCCCAGGGGTTGGGTATCACGAAAGTCGAGGCATGCAGGTCGCGAAAGATCTTGCCCTTGTCCATGGGTCTTCTCCTCCATCACGTGCGGCGAGCGCGAACTCTATCGCGCCGCCGGAGGCCGGGCAAACGAATGCGATTGGCTCAGAAGCGTTTGGCGTTCTCTGCTGCCAATTTCTCGAATGCGTCCGAGTCTCCGGCATAGCGGGACCTGGCGGCATCCCACCGGTAGGTGACGGAAACCTCGTGCGACGACGGCTCGGGCGGGGCCTCGTCACAGCTTTCGCCGCTCGACGCCGCTGTATCGGTCACCGTCACCTTGAGAGGCGCGTGGGATGGGTCTCCGGCCAATGCCTCGAACGTCATGTCCTGCGTGCGCTTGTAGGCGCACAGCTTCTCGTCGAACGTGTAAATCGCGTCGATCGGTTCGAAGCGGTCTTTGCGGACCACGATCAGCACGGTGCCGACATAGTTCTGGTTCGAGTTGAAATGCATGCTCATGGTGATGATGGCATCGTCGCCGGGACCGATACGCAGCTTGGCCGGCTCGCGAAAATAGGTGCTTTGGTCGGTCGCGACGTCGACGGCGTCGAGCAGCCTGGGCTTGCCGTCGAGGTCGTAGAGCGCGAGCGCGGCGAAGCCCTCGGCGCTGTCCTGCGCCTGGCCGAGATCGAAGAGCATCGCCAGCCTTTGCTTGCCGCCGGCATTGACGGTCAGCACGGCGGCGTTGGGCAGGCTGACGGTCGGCGGCGGCGAGCCGCCCTGGTCGTCGCCCAGTATGTGGCGCATCTCGATCGGCGTGGTACCGGCGTAGAAGCCCTCTCCGTCGGCCTTCAGGTCGGGAACGATCATCCTGGCAAGATCGAGATAGGTGGTGTCGGCATGGCCGGGAACGGCGGTGTTCAGCTCGGGAAAGCTGACGGCCTGCGCATGCGCCGTCACCCACAGGCCCGGCAGCAACAGGCAGCCGAGCACGAAGCGAAGCAAGGCTCGTATCATGAGTATCCCCCCCTAGGGAGCACTCACACTAGAGCAGTATCTCGAAAAGTAGGAAGCGGTTTCCGACGGCTGAAGCGCGCGGCTGTGGCCGAAATCAGCCGATCGCCGCCAGCCTGGCCAGGTCCCGCATGTCGTCGAACAGGATGCCGCCGGCCTCGGCGAGGCCGTCGCGGTCGGTGTAGGGGTCGGCGTGATACGAGAAGACCCGCATGCCGGCGGCGATTCCCGCCTTCGTTCCAGCGACGCTGTCCTCGATGACGATGCAATCGGCCGGGGCGAAGCCCATGGTGCTTGCCGCGTGCAGGAAGAGGTCGGGGAACGGCTTGCCGCGCGAGACCATGGTGGCGCTGAACAGGGCGTGCTCGAACAGCGGCAGCAGCCCGGTCTGGCCGAGGGTGATGTGCATCTTGGAGATGCGGGCCGAGGTGGCGACGCAATAGGCGATACCAGCCGCCCACACTGTCTCGACGAAGTCGCGCACGAAGGGGATCGCCTCGACGCCGTGCGAGAACAGGTCAGGCAGGCCGGCATTCCAGCGCTCGACGAAGTCCGCGCCAAGGCTGACGCCGGTGGCTTCCACTTCCTTCTGCACCGAGACCATGCTGCGGCCTGAAAAATGCTTGCGGCAATAGTCGAAATCGGTCGCGAAACCGGCTTCGCTTAGCCAGACCGCCAGGCGGCGGTTGGCGAGGTTCTCCGTGTCGACCAGCACGCCGTCGCAGTCGAAGATGACCAGTCCGGGCGGAAGTCCGGCCATCAGAGCATGATGCCGAAAAGTGTGAGGCGATTGTCGGACGTCATCATGCTCTATCTCTTTGATCTAAGCGGTGCCGGTCGATCCGAAGCCGCCCGCGCCGCGCGCCGTCCCGCCGGCGAGGCTGCGCTCCTCCGCCGATACCTGCGTCACCGCCGCGAACACCACCTGGGCGATCCGCATGCCGCGCGTCACGACGAAGTCCTCGTCGCCGAGATTGACCAGCAGCACCTTGACCTCGCCGCGATAGTCGCTGTCGACGGTGCCCGGCGTGTTGAGGCAGGTGATCCCGTGCTTGAAGGCCAGGCCCGAACGCGGCCGGATCTGGCCTTCCATGCCTTCCGGTATTTCCATGACCAGTCCTGTCGGCACCAGGGCGCGCTTGCCGGGCAGGATCAGCACCGGCCGGTCGTCCGGCACGGCGGCGCGAAGATCCATGCCGGCCGCGCCGGCGCTTTCATAGGCGGGAAGCGGCAGATCCTGTCCATGCGGCAGCCTGACGAAGCCGACGGTCGGACCGATGACGGAGGATTGAGACGATGTGGGCATGAGGCCGATCCTATCGGCGCACCCGCCGATTCGGTCAACTCGGCCAGGCTCCTTTCAACGGATTTTGTTCAGCGCAATTCCACCGGAACCACCGTGGTTTCCTTGATCTCCTCCATCACGAAGGAGGCCGAGACATCGGAGAGCGCCACCTTGGCGATCAGGCGCTGGTAGAGGCGGTCATACGCCTTCACGTCGGCGACGCGGGCGCGTAGCACATAGTCGAGGTCGCCCGACATGCGGTAGACCCCGATGATCTCTGGGAAACCCGTGACCGCGGCGCGGAATTTCTGCAGCCAGTCCGGATCATGGTTGGAGGTGCGGATGATGATGAAGACCGACAGCCCCAGCCCCAGCTTCTCGGCGTCGACCAGCGCTACCCTGCCGGTAATCACGCCATCCTCCTCCAGCCGCTTCACGCGCCGCCAGCAGGCATTGCGCGAAAGCGACACGCGCTCGGAGAGCTGGTCGACCGACAGCGTCCCGTCGCGTTGCAGCTCGGCCAGCAATCTGCGGTCTATTTCATCGATTTCGTAGGGCATGATGGGATAGTCATCCCAAAACTGGGCGTAAGACAAGGATATTTTGAGACAAGTGAACCGACGAGCCGTGGCATCCTACCCATAGTCGGAAGTCAAAAGCGACGAAGGGGATCAACATGTCGGCACGGTTCATGCGCATTTTTACCGCTCATCCCGCCACGGTTGGCGAGACCTATTTCGGTCACATGGCCTTCGCGGCCTGGTTCTGTTCCCGTCTGTCGATGGCGGCGGCTGCCGCCCTCGTTCACGCTTTCTTGCCGTTTCTGTTCGAGACTACCGCCAGTCGAATCGTTCGCGAGCTCTATGAGCGCACGAGCAACAGGGCCTCGCACGCGGTGAAGGAGCCGTCGGCTCTCATGGATCGCGCCTGACGGATGGTGGAACGCGATGTGCCGGTGGGCGGCCTATCTTGGTGAAGCGGTCTTCCTCGAAGACATCGTCACCGCGCCCTGCCATTCGCTGATCGCGCAGAGCCATTGCGCGCAGGAGGCCAAGTCGCCGACCAATGGCGACGGCTTCGGCCTTGCCTGGTACGGAGACCGCCCGGAGCCCGGCCTTTACCGCGACATCCTGCCGGCATGGTCCGATCCCAACCTGAAAAGCCTCTGCCGGCAGATCAGGTCGGGTCTCTTCCTCGCCCATGTCCGCGCCTCGACCGGCGGCGCCACCAGCCGCATGAACTGCCATCCCTTCATTTCCGGCCGCTGGTCATTCATGCACAACGGCCAGATCGGCGGCTTCGAGAAGATCCGCCGCGCGCTGGAGAATTCGCTCTGCGACGCCGTCTTCGATCAGCGTGAAGGCGGCACGGATTCCGAGCTCTTCTTCCTGCTGATGATGGATGAAGGCCTCTCCGAGGACCCACAGGGCGCGCTTGCCCGCGCCACCAGCCGCGTGATCGAGGCGTCACGGCGCGCCGGGCTGGAGCCTGCCCTCAAGCTGACGGCGGCCTTTTCCGACGGGCGGGTGCTGCATGCCGTACGCTACGCCACCGACGGTCACGCGCCGACGCTCTACACCGCGGCCATGGCCGCCGGAGCGGGCCGCTGCATCGTTTCGGAGCCCTTCGACCGCAATGGTGGCGAGTGGCAGGCCATCCCGCCGTCGAGCTTCGTCACCATGACCCGCGACGGCATCGACATCCGCCCGTTCGCGCCGGCCGCAGCGAAGCTGGCGCTCGCCGGCTGACGGTCGCATCCCGTTCTATCGTGTAAACCGCGACAGGCCGTAAGGTCCGAGCAGCGGATCGCGTTCGCCTTCCAGGATTTCGCGACTGGCGAACAGCCCGACGGCCGGCGCCAGCGTTATGCCCGAGTGCATCACCGTGACATAGAGGCCGTCCCGCGCGCGGCCGATGATCGGGAAGCCGTCGGCGGGGGTCGGCCGGTAGCCGACTGTATGGAAATCGAACTCCAGGCCGTCGGCATCGCGCAGCATGGCCTTCATCGCCGCGAACAGGCCGTGCGCCGTGGCCAGTGGATCCGCTCCGGGATCACCGCCGCCGAAATCGGACCCGGCGATGAGGCGCCCCTCGGCCGTCTGGCGCATGTGCAGCCGCTCGGCCAGCACGAGCCCGTTGAGCAGCTTCCGATGAGGGCGGGAGTGGACGATAAGTCCGGGCGGCGCGTCGATGGGTAACGTCACACCGGCCGTCGCAGCTATGGCGGGAGAATTGACGCCGGCCGCGATCACCACCTCGTCGGCGTTTAGGACCTCGCCCGAAACGACCACACCCGCGATCCTTTCGCCGGCGAGCGTCAGCGCGTCGACGGTCCCGGTGTGCGCCAGCGCGCCCAGGCGTTGCGCATCCGCCAGCAACGCCCTGGCGGCGGCCACCGGCTCGGCGACCCCTTCTTCGGCGACGTGGAGCGCGAAATCCGGAAGCTTGGCAAGGTTGGGCTCGATCCGCGCCGCCCGCTCGCGTCCGACGCGTTCAATGCCGTAGCCCCAGGCCGAATGCTCGGCGGCGTAGGTTTCGAGTTCTGCGACCGGCAGGTCCCAGCAAAGGCCGCCGCACCATGACAGCGGGATGGTGGGCAGGTCTCTCGCCAGCCGCGTCCATTCGGCCATGGCGCGCGTGCGCAGCCGGAAATAGACTTCCGGATTGCCCCAGCTCGCATTGATCCAGGCGAAAGAATTGGGCGTGGCGACGCCGCCAGCGCCGCTGCCGGAGATGACTGTCACCCGCGCGCCGGCCTTCGCCAGGTGCCAGGCGACCGACGCGCCGATGATCCCGGCGCCGATGACGATAGTTTGTTTCGCAACAGTCATGGGGGCCTCCGTTGGCAATCTCCTGAATGCCATCGCGCGCGACAACGCTCAAGTGTCGTGGGACCGCGGACCGGTTCCAAAACCGTCGACAGGCCGGCATCGCGCTGCTAGAAGCCCGCGCACAGACAGGATTCCATGACATTGGCAGAAGACATCGAACAGGCCGTATCGCGCCGCCGCACTTTCGCGATCATCGCTCACCCTGACGCCGGCAAGACCACGCTGACCGAGAAGCTGCTGCTGTTCGGCGGCGCCATCCAGCTTGCTGGCGAGGTCAAGGCCAAGAAGGACCGCATCCAGACCCGATCCGACTGGATGAAGATCGAGCGCGAACGCGGCATCTCGGTCGTCACGTCGGTCATGACCTTCGAATATGACGACAACGTCTTCAACCTGCTCGACACGCCCGGCCACGAGGATTTCGCCGACGACACCTATCGCACGCTTTCGGCGGTGGATTCCGCCGTCATGGTCATCGACGCCGCCAAGGGCATCGAGCCGCGCACGCTGAAGCTGTTCGAGGTCTGCCGCCTGCGCGACATCCCGATCATCACCTTCGTCAACAAGATGGACCGCGAGAGCCGCGACCCTTTCGAGATCCTCGACGAGATCGAACAGAAGCTGGCGCTCGACACCGCTCCTGTCACCTGGCCGATCGGTCGGGGCAAGACCTTCTCCGGCACCTATCACCTGGCGCAGAACGCCGTACGCAGGAGCGACGACGAGAAGGAGCGCACGCCGGTCAACGGCCCGGATTCCAATCGTGTCGCCGGGCTTCTACCGGACAATGAGCGGGAGGCCTTCATCGAGGAACTGGAGCTTGCCCGCGAGGCGTGCCGGCCGCTGGACGTCGATGCTTTCCGCGAAGGTCATCTGACGCCGGTCTATTTCGGCTCGGCGCTGCGTAATTACGGCGTGCGCGACCTGATCGAGGCGCTCGGCGCCTACGGGCCGCCGCCACGAGCCCAGGAAGCCGACACCCGCACCGTCGAGGCGACCGAGGAGAAGATGACCTCCTTCGTCTTCAAGATCCAGGCCAACATGGATCCGAACCACCGCGACCGCATCGCCTTCGTCCGCGTCTGCTCCGGCACCTTGCAGCGCGGCATGAAGGCCAAGCTCGTGCGCACCGGCAAGCCGATGAGCCTGTCGGCGCCGCAGTTCTTCTTCGCTCGCACTCGCGTCACCGCCGACGAGGCCTATGCCGGCGACGTCGTCGGCATTCCCAACCATGGTACGCTGCGCATCGGCGACACGCTGACCGAGGGCGAGGAGATCCTGTTCCGGGGCGTGCCGAACTTCGCGCCGGAAATCCTGCGCCGCGTGCGCCTCGGCGACGCGATGAAGGCCAAGAAGCTGAAGGAAGCGCTGCACCAGATGGCCGAGGAAGGCGTCGTGCAGCTGTTCTCGCCGGAAGACGGCTCGCCGGCCATCGTCGGCGTCGTCGGCGCGCTGCAGCTCGATGTGCTCAAGGAGCGGCTGAACATCGAATATTCGCTGCCGGTCGATTTCGAAATGTCGCGCTTTTCCGTCTGCCGCTGGATCTCCGCCGACGACAAGGCGGAGGTGCAGCGCTTCATCGAGGGGCATCGGGGCGACATCGCCCGCGATCTCGACAACGACCCGGTCTTCCTCGCTCAGCACGCCTTCTCGCTGAATTACGAGGCCGAGCGCTGGAAGGCGATCCGCTTCGCCACGATCAAGGACTACCAGGTCCGCGACAAGGCGGCGTAAGGACTGGCAGACACCTTCTCCCCGCATGGAAACGGGGAGAAGAAGCTACCCGCGACGCTGAAGCCGCCACTCCTGCCAGGCTGGCGGGTCGGAAGCGACCGGCTCAGCCTTTGGCCGCGGTTTCGAGCTTGTCGATCTCGATCTTGCCCATCTTCATCATGGCGTCCATGACGCGGCCGGCCTTGGCCCGGTCAGTGTCGCCGAGCAGGCGCGGAAGCTGTTCCGGCACCACCTGCCAGGAGACGCCGTATTTGTCCTTCAGCCAGCCGCAAGGCCCGGGCTCGCCGCCGTCTTCGGTGAGCCTGGTCCAGAAATGATCGACCTCGGCTTGCGTCTTGCAGTCGATCGACAGCGAGATCGCCTCGGTGAACTTGTATTGCGGGCCCCCGTTGAGAGCCTGGAACGTCACGCCGTCGAGCTCGAACGAGGCGACCAGCACCTTGCCTTCCAGCACATGCCCCTTGGGCCAGCGTGTCACGCTCAGCACCTTGGAGTTCTTGAAGATGGAGACGTAGTGGTTCATGGCGTCCTCGGCCTGGCCGTCGAACCAAAGGAAGGTGGTGATCTTCTGCACGGGGACTCTCCTTGTTTGTCCAATGCTCATCTGGGGCACGGCCAAAGGACGTCCAGCCGATGCGCGATCCGACATCGGCCATCATTTTTTCCAATTGGTCTGGCGCAGTGCAAAAATGTGGCCTTATCGGCCAACGGCGTTTATAACGCCTGCGGTCCGAATTCAGCGCCGCCGCGCGGCTTGCCGACGCGGTCAGCCAGCAAGGAAAACAAGATGCCCGCCTATCGCTCCCGCACCACCACCCATGGCCGTAACATGGCCGGCGCCCGCGGCCTGTGGCGCGCCACAGGTATGAAGGACAGCGATTTCGGCAAGCCGATCATCGCGGTGGTCAACTCCTTCACGCAGTTCGTGCCGGGGCACGTGCACCTCAAGGACCTCGGCCAGCTCGTCGCGCGCGAGATCGAAAAGGCCGGCGGCGTTGCCAAGGAGTTCAACACGATCGCCGTCGACGACGGTATCGCCATGGGTCATGACGGCATGCTCTATTCGCTGCCGTCGCGCGAGCTGATCGCCGATTCCGTCGAATACATGGTCAACGCCCATTGCGCCGACGCCATGGTCTGCATCTCCAATTGCGACAAGATCACGCCCGGCATGCTGATGGCCTCGCTGCGCCTCAACATCCCGACCGTCTTCGTTTCCGGCGGCCCGATGGAAGCCGGCAAGGTGGTGCTGAAGGGCAAGCAGCACGCTCTCGACCTGGTCGACGCCATGGTCGCCGCCGCTGACGACAAGGTCTCCGACGAGGACGTCAAGATCATCGAGCGCTCGGCATGCCCGACCTGCGGCTCCTGCTCGGGCATGTTCACCGCCAATTCGATGAATTGCCTGACCGAGGCGCTCGGCCTTTCGCTGCCCGGCAACGGCTCGACGCTCGCGACCCACGCCGACCGCAAGCGCCTGTTCGTCGAGGCCGGCCACCTGGTCGTCGATCTCGCCCAGCGCTACTACGAGCAGGACGATGCCAGCGTGCTGCCGCGCAGCATCGCCAGCAAGGGCGCTTTCGAAAACGCCATGGCGCTCGACATCGCCATGGGCGGCTCGACCAACACGGTGCTGCACATCCTCGCCGCCGCGCATGAGGGCGAGGTCGATTTCACCATGGCCGACATCGACCGCCTGTCGCGCAAGGTGCCGTGCCTGTCCAAGGTCGCTCCGGCCAAGAGCGACGTGCACATGGAGGACGTCCATCGCGCCGGCGGCATTTTTGCCATCCTCGGCCAGCTCGACAAGGCGGGCCTGATCAACCGCGACCTGCCGACCGTGCACACGGCCACCATCGGCCAGGCCATCGAGCATTGGGATATCTCGCGCACCTCCAGCCAGAGCGTGCATGAGTTCTTCCGCGCCGCGCCGGGCGGCATCCCCACCCAGGTCGCCTTCAGCCAGGATGCGCGCTGGGACGAGCTCGACCTCGACCGCGAGAAGGGCGTCATCCGTTCCGCCGAGCATCCCTTCTCGAGGGATGGCGGCCTCGCCGTGCTGAAGGGCAATCTGGCAGTCGACGGCTGCATCGTGAAGACGGCCGGCGTCGATGAATCGATCCTGAAGTTCACCGGCCCGGCCAAGGTCTTCGAGAGCCAGGACGCCGCCGTGAAGGGCATTCTCGGCAATGAGGTCAAGGCCGGCGACGTGGTGGTCATCCGCTATGAAGGCCCGCGTGGCGGCCCCGGCATGCAGGAAATGCTCTATCCGACGAGCTATCTGAAGTCCAAAGGGCTCGGCAAGGCCTGCGCGCTGCTCACCGATGGCCGCTTCTCGGGCGGCACTTCGGGCCTTTCCATCGGCCACGCCTCGCCGGAAGCGGCGCTGGGCGGCACGATCGGCCTGGTGCGCGACGGCGACGTGATCGAGATCGACATCCCCAACCGCACCATCAACCTGGCGGTCCCGGAAGCGGAGCTGAAGACCCGCCGCGCGGCGCAGGACGCCGCCGGCTGGAAGCCGGTCGAGCAGCGCAAGCGTGCCGTCACCACGGCGCTGCGCGCCTATGCCGCTTTCGCCACCAGCGCCGACAGGGGAGCGGTGCGGATCGTGCCGGAATAAGGCAGGCTGCTTTTCTTTACCTCCCCCTCGTGGGGAGGTCGGACCGAAGGTCCGGGTGGGTCTGCGCGGCCCGCTGCTTCGCGGCGACCCTCCCCACAAGGGGGAGGGCTATGCGCCGCCTTACGGCATGAGCTGGTATTCGTAGAGCTTCTGGTAGAGCCCGCCCTGCCTGAGCAGGTCGCGATGGGCGCCGCTCTCCACCACCTGGCCGTTTTCCAGGACCACGATCGTGTCGGCCTGGTGCACGGTCGACAGGCGGTGCGCGATGACGATGGTGGTACGCCCGGCCGTCAGTTGCTGCAGGGCTTCGCGGAACAAGGCTTCCGATTCCGCGTCCAGCGCGCTGGTCGCCTCGTCCAGCAGCAGGATCTCGGCGTTGCGCAGCATGGCGCGGGCGATCGAGATGCGCTGGCGCTGCCCGCCGGACAGCAGCGTGCCGTTCTCGCCCACTTCGGTGTCGTAGCCCTTCGCAAGGCCGGTGATGAAATCATGCGCGTTGGCCGCCTTTGCCGCGGCGATCACCTCCGCGTCGGTCGCGTTCTCGCGCCCGAGGCGGATGTTGTGCATCACCGTGCCGGCGAACAGGAAGGTCTCCTGGCTGACATAGGCGATCTTCTGCCGCAGCGAGGCCAGCGTTGCGTGGGAAATGTCCTGGTCGTCGAACAGGATCCTGCCCTTCTGCGGGTCGTACATGCGCATGATCAGGTTGAGCATGGTCGATTTGCCGCTGCCGGAAGGGCCGACCAGGGCAGTCATCTTGCCGGGTTCGATCGTCAGATCGAAGTCCTTCAGCACCGACTGGCCCTCATTGTAGGAGAAGCTGACGTCGTCGAAGCGGATCTCGCCCGGTCCCGGCAGCAGCGGCTTTGCGTCCGGCTTCTCGGCGAGCGTCAGCGGCCGGTCGGCGAGCTGGAACATCATGCGCACGCCGACGATGCCGGTTTCCAGCGAGATGCGCACGCGGGCGATGCGTTTCGCCGGCTCGTAGGCGAGCAGCAGCGCGGTGATGAAGGCCATGATGCTGCCGGCCGTCTGGCCACCTTGCACCACCAGGAAGCCGCTGACCAGGATGACGCCGGCGATCGCCAGGCCGGCCAGCGTTTCCATGATGGGGCTGGTTCCGGCTTCGAGCGTGGCGATGCTGTTGGCACGGTGCTCCACGTCGGAGACGGCCTTGTACATGCGCTTGCGCATGGCATCTTCGAGACCGAAGGATTTGACGACGCGTACGCCAATCGCCGTTTCCTGCATCACCTGCACGATCTGGCCGATCGACAGAAATTCCATCTCCGTGATCTTGCGAATCCGCTTCAGGATTCGGTTCACGCCGTAGATGGCCAGCGGTCCCACGACGAAACAGACCAGTGACAGCGCGGGTTGCTTGACAACCATAACCAGCAGCAGCCCGATCAGCGACACCAGGTCGCGAACGTAGGACGTAACGACGAGGTCGATGACATTGCGTGCCGCCTGCGCGTTATTGGTCATGCGGGTGATCAGGTCGGCGGAGGAGGTCGAGTGATAGAACTCGATGCCTTGCTCGAGGATACGGTCGTAGATCTTGCGTTGGCGCTCGGCGATGATGCTGTTGCCGGCGCGGCTCAGGAAATAGGATTGGGCGAAGGTGGCCACGCCCTTGATGATGAAGATGGCGGCGACGGCCGCCGCTATGAGGTAGACTTTGTCTATCCTCTTTGAGACCGTGAACTCGTTGGTGATGTCGCTCATGATGAGAGCGCTGGCTGTGGTCATGCCGGCCACGACCAGCATCGACACTATGGCGACGCCATAGCCGAACATGTGCTGGCGGAACGATTCCCGGAGCAGCCTCGCGATGAGGCGCTGGTTCTCCGTCGAGCGGAAAAAGCGAAGCAAACGGCTGATCCTATGCCTACTGTCGAATGGCGGACTCGCCACGGGTGGCGAGAGGCGGCTTATAAAGCGTGTTGCCGCAGGATGGAACCATTTGTGGCCTTTCAAAGAAACCGCTGCGGCAAGCTGTCTTTTGCGCCACCATGGCGGCCTGATTCTGCAAGGGGATGACGGATCATGGATTTCGACCTTGTCGTGCGTGGTGGCAGCCTGCCTGACGGCACAATTGCCGATATCGGTATCAACGGCGAGACGATCGCGGCGATCGCTCCGGCATTGAGCGGAACCGCGGGCAGGGAAATCGACGCAAGCGGCAATCTTGTGGCGCCGCCCTTCGTCGATCCTCATTTCCACATGGATGCGACGCTTTCCTACGGCATCCCGCGAATCAACGCTTCGGGCACCTTGCTGGAGGGCATCGCGCTGTGGGGCGAATTGAAGCCGCTCCTGACGCACGAGGCCGTGCGCGACCGCGCGCTCGCCTATTGCGACTGGGCGGTATCGATGGGGCTGCTCGCCATCCGCAGCCACGTCGACGTCTGCGACGACCGCCTGCTCGCCGTCGAGGCCCTGCTCGACGTGAAGAAAACGGTCGCGCCATACATCGACCTGCAACTGGTCGCTTTTCCCCAGGACGGGCTCTATCGCTCGCCCACGGCCCACCAGAACACATTGCGAGCGCTCGACATGGGCGTCGACGTGGTCGGCGGCATCCCGCATTTCGAACGCACCATGGAAGACGGCAGGCGCTCGGTCACGGAACTGTGCGAGGTTGCCGCGAAGCGCGGCCTGATGGTCGACCTGCATTGCGACGAGACCGACGATCCGCTGTCGCGCCACATCGAGCAACTGGCCTATGAGACGCAGCGTCTCGGCCTGCGGGGCAGGGCCGCCGGCTCTCACCTCACCTCGATGCATTCGATGGACAATTACTACGTCTCCAAACTGTTGCCGCTGATCGCCGAGGCCGGCGTGTCGGCCATTCCCAACCCGCTGATCAACATCATGCTGCAGGGCCGCCACGACAGCTTTCCCAAGCGTCGCGGTCTGACGCGCGTCAAGGAGATGCAGGCGCTCGGCATCCGGGTCGGCTGGGGGCAGGACTGCGTGCTCGATCCCTGGTATTCGCTCGGCACCGCCGACATGCTCGATGTCGCCTTCATGGGCCTCCACGTCGCCCAGATGTCGAGCCCGGCCGACATGGCGCGCTGTTTCGACATGGTCACCAACGTCAACGCCGCCATCATGGGGCTCGACCATCTCGGCCTGGCTGTTGGCAAGCGCGCGAGCCTCGTCGTCCTCGATGCCGGCAACCCGATCGAGGCATTGCGCCTGCGCGCCGAGCGCATCTGCGTCATCGCCAGGGGCAAGGTCGTGGCCGAGCGGACCAGGCAGGACACCAGGCTTTCCATCGCGGGGCGGCCGGCCTCGGTCAACCGCCGGCATTCCGCGCACACGCAGGCACGATGAAACCGGATTTCGCCGCGCCGGGCGCCGGTAACGGCACGGACCAACGAAATCCCGGCGCTGGCCCTGCCATTCCTCTCGTCAAAACGACCGGTTCCGTCTAGAGCGGGGCATCCGGGTGGGGAAATCCTGTCCGGATGCTTCGTTTTGGCTGCGTTTGCACGATGCCGGATGGTTCGATCCGGCCGCAAATGCCCGCAACCGCCGCGGCCGACGGCGGAACGGTCCAGGGATTTGTCGTCGCCATGGTGCGCACCGCGCTTCAGAACTCCGCCATGAGGAACACCTTGCTGGCCGGCATCCTGCTGATGCTGGCGGGCGACCTCATGTTCGCGCTCAACGACGCGATGGGCAAATGGCTGGTCGCCAGCTTTTCCGTCGGCCAGGTCCTCCTGGTCCGTTCGATCGGCGCCTTCATCGTGCTTGGCCCGATGATTGCTAACCAGGGCATGGGCAAGCTGCTCCATATCGAGCGTCCATGGCTCCAGGTCCTGCGTGTGGCGATGGTGACGCTGGACACCGGACTTTTCTATGCCGCCGTCGTCTATCTGCCACTGGCCGACGTGATGAGCTTCTACATGGCCGGGCCGATCTATGTCGCCGCCCTGTCGCATCTTCTGCTCGGCGAGAAGGTCGGCTGGCGCCGCTGGCTGGCGATCCTGGTCGGTTTCTGCGGCGTCCTGGTCATCCTGAAGCCATCCTCGGCGGCGTTCTCGCTCGCTTCGGCCTTCGCGCTGGTGGGCAGTATCGCTTTCGCCTTCGGCATCATCCTCAACCGCCGCCTGCGCGGCACCACCGACACCTCGCTGGTCACCTGGCAGACTGTCGGCTCGCTGGTTGTTGGCGCCGTCCTGACGATCGGAACGTGGCGCACGCCGTCGCCGCTGGATATCGGCGCCCTGCTCCTGCTCGGCGTCGTCTCATGCAGTGCTCACCTGATGATCACCAGGGCGCTGAAGCTGGCGCCGGCCTCGACGCTGGCGCCGCTGCACTACACGCTGCTCCTGTGGGCGGTGGTGTTCGGGTTCTTCTTCTTTGGTGATGTTCCGGAAACCCGCATCCTGGTCGGGTCGGCCATCGTCGTGGTGGCCGGCATATTCATCTTCCATCGCCAGAAGGTGGTCGAGACCGCGGTGCCGCCCGAAAATGTGCCGAAGGGCGTGAATTAGAAAAATCCATCAGAGCGTGAACGTAAGGCCCGGCGGCTTCGCCGCCGTGCTCTGGCCCTGAATTGCTTAAAAACAAAGAGATGGAACCTCTCGCCGTTTCCCTGAAACAGTGAAACGCTCCAACGCGATTCACGAAAAGTATCCTACGGTGCAAATCGCCTGCCGGGTGCAATCTGCGATTGATTCTGGCAGGGTGGGCAGGATATCCATGGCACGGAACATTGGGATATTGGGGGGAACTGATGGGTAGTTTATCTATATGGCATTGGCTTATAGTTCTGATCTTTCTCGGCCTGCCATTGTTGTTTGTCTTGAGGGGGCCGCCAGCCGGCGTCAATCGTTTCGGGGATACGCCGCCGTCGATGAACTTCGGTGAAGCGATTTCAAGCTTTTTCCGAAATTATGTGAATTTTTCTGGCAGGGCCGGTCGATCGGAGTTCTGGTATTCCTACCTCTTTATCGTCATCGTCGCAGTCCTTATGGCTATAGTCGATGTTGTTTTAGGGAATGAGATCAGCTCGTCGATCTGGAATCTTGCAGTCCTTCTGCCGACACTTGCGATGACGGCTCGCCGCCTGCATGACATCAACAGAAGCGGTTGGTATCAACTGCTCGCGGGACTCTTTCCCATCGGCACCATCGCGCTGCTCGTCTGGTATTGCAAAAAGTCCGACGAAACAGGTTCGTTGAACGAGATACAAAGGGTTTTCCGGTAAAACACCGGGGACTGCTCTAGCTCAGGCGCACAGCCGCGAGATGGCGTGAAAAATCCGGCGTCTCCATCAGTGCCTTGCAGCGGGCAAAGCGCCCGTCGGCATAGGCGCGGAAATCGTCGGCCGGATTGTTGTTGGCGAGCTGGATCAGGCCCCAGAGGGTCCAGAGCAGGTCGCACATCGCCTTGTGGATGACGATGCGGCCGCGCTCGGCCGGCCGCGCCTCGCCGCCGAAATAGGCGCGCATCATCGCCTCGTCCTGCGCGGCGTCGAACCGCCCCTCGACGGAGAGATCGCCGAGATCCCAGAGCGGATCGTTCATGCCCGAATATTCCCAGTCGACGATCCACATCCTGTCGCCCGTATCGAGGAAGTTCTCGCAGAGTGGATCGCAATGGCAGGCGGCCAGCGGTGCAGGATGCGCGTCGAGTGCCGCGCGCACGGCGCCCGCTTCCCGGACCACATCGTGGTATCCGGCGGGCAGCGAGACGTCCCTGGTCGACAGGACCTTGAGATAGTCGTCGATCATGGCGAACAGTTCAAAGCGGAAGGGAAACACCGCGCCCGACCGGTGCAGTTTGCGGAACACCTCGCCAGCCCGTGCCGGACTGCCCGGGCGCGTCTTGAATTTCTCCGGCGACATCGTTTCGGCGCCGCCGATGAAACGTGTCACCATCAGCCCTGTCGCGCCGTCGAAATGCAGCACGTCCGGGCTCACGCCGGCTTTCGCCGCCTCGCGCGCCGCAACCCCCTCGTTGGCCCGGTTGATGTATTCCTCCGTACCCTTGCCGGGAATGCGCAGGCAGGCCTCGCCAGCCCGGTAGACGAGGTTGGTGAGCCCGCCCAGCCGCTCCAGCGGTCCTTTGTAGCCGGCAAACGCCGGAATTGCCGCCAGTGCCGCACGCGCCGCTTCGACCGCCATCTGTCCCCCGCACGTTTATTTGTCCGCGCTGACGGTTCCACAGATTCGGTCGCTTGGCTATCATCGATCGCGAACGGACAACCCATGGGTGGCAGGCAGTGACGGCGGATGGCAGGCAACACGGAGCGCTCGGCGCGGTCTACGCGGCCAAACGGCCGGAGGAGGTCGCCGCGCTCTACGACGACTGGTCGGAAACCTATGATGCCGACATGTCGGCCGCCGGCTATCGGCATCCGACGATTTGCCTCGCCCTGCTCGCGCGCCACCTGCCGCGCGACGCCGAACCCCTGCTCGATGCGGGCGCCGGCACTGGTCTCATCGGTGAGTGGCTGACCATCACCGGCTATCCCCGGGTGGAGGCGCTCGACATCTCGCGGGGCATGCTCGCCAAGGCTGCGACGAAGGGTGTCTATTCGGCGCTTCACTGCCTGGCGCTCGGCGGCCCCTTGCCCTTCGCTGACAATGCCTATGCCGGCATCGTGTCTGCCGGCGTGTTCACCTCGGGCCATGTCGGCGCCGAGGGCCTGGACGAGCTTATCCGCATCTGCCGGCCGGGCGGCATCATCGTGCTCACGGTCAAGAACACGCTGTGGGAAGCGGGTTTTGCCCGGCGCGTCGACGAGCTCGAAGCGCAGGGCATTGTCGTTCGCGCCGAGGAGACGCGACCCTATGTCTCCATGCCGGGCGAGGCGGATGTCGTGCCCAGCCGCGGCCTCGTCCTGCGTGTGCGGTGACCTGGATCAGGCTTTGATCCTTGCCCCCGCGGGGTCGTACATCGGCTCGAGATGGATGCTGGCCGGCGTGCGCTCCATCGCCACCACCAACTCGTACTTACCCGTGGCGAGGAAGTCGTCGCTGACGCCGTCGGCGTTGCGCACATAGCCATAGCCGATGTTCTTGCCCAGCGTGTAGCCATGGCCACCGCTGGTCAGGTAGCCGACCGGCACGCCGTCGCGCAGGATCGTCTCGCGCCCGAGCAGCACGATCTCGGGATCGCCCACGGTGAAGCCGGCAAAGCGCTTCGTCAGCGGCTTGTCGGCTGCCTTCTCGAGGGCGCGCCGTCCGACGAAGTCGGTGTTCTTGCGCAGCTTCACCGCCCAGCCGAGCCCGGCCTCCTGCGGTGTGTCGTTGGGCGTGATGTCCGAACCCCAGGCGCGGTAGCCCTTTTCCAGACGCAACGATTCCAGCGCCCGGTAGCCGACCGGGCGGATGCTGTATTTTTCTCCGGCCGCCATCAGCGCGTCGAAGATCTCGCCGGTGGCGGCAATCGGCACATGCAGCTCCCAGCCAAGCTCGCCGACATAGGTCACGCGCAGCGCCCGCACCCTGTGGCCGGCGATGTCGATCTCACGCGCGTGGCCGAAGGGGAACGCTGCGTTGGAGACATCCGCGCCGGTGACCGCCGAAAGCACGTCGCGGGCGCGGGGCCCCATGAGTGACAGCGTGCCGAAATCCTCGGTGACGTCCTTCAGCGTGGCGTCGAGCCCTTGGGCGACATGGTCGCCGATCCACGAGAGATCGTGGGTGCGGAAACCGGTGCCGGTGACGATGTAGAACCTGTCCTCGCCGAGCCGAGCCACGGTGAGGTCGGCCTCGATGCCGCCGCGCGTGTTGAGCAGTTGCGTGTAGGTCAGCCGCCCGACAGGCTTGTTGACATCGTTGGCGCAGATCCAGTCCAGCGCCTTCAGCGCGTCCGCCCCCGTCATCTCGTATTTGGCGAAGGAGGATTGGTCGAATATGCCGACATGCTCGCGCACATGGCGGTGTTCCTCGCCGACCGCCGCGAACCAGTTCTGCCGGCCCATCGAATAGACATCCTCGGCGTCCGTGCCGCCGGGCGCGAACCAGTTCGGGCGTTCCCAGCCGAGCTTCGAGCCGAAGACGGCGCGGTGTTTTTTCAGCCGCTCGTAGAGCGGCGAGACGATGCGCGGCCGGCCGGAGAGATATTCCTCGTGCGGAAAGCCCACCGTGTAGTGCTTGCCATAGGCTTCCAGCGTACGGTCGCGCACCCAGTCGCGGTCGCGATGCAGGCCGGAAAAACGCCTGATGTCGACGACCCAGAGATCGAGCGGCGCCTCGCCGTCGACCACCCACTGCGCCAGCACCCAGCCGGCGCCGCCGCCAGACGCGATGCCGAAGGCGTTGAAGCCGGCGCCGACGAACATGTTGGAGCATTCGGGCGCGACGCCGAGGATGAAATTGCCGTCCGGCGTGAAGCTCTCGGGGCCGTTGATCATCTGCTTGACGCCGACATGGCCGAGCGCCGGCACACGCGCGATCGCCTGGGTCATATGCTGCTCGAAATGATCATAGTCGTCGTCGAACAGGCGGAATTCCCAGTCATTGGGCACGTCGCCGGTCGTCCACGCCTGCGGGTTGGGCTCATAGCCGCCCATCACCAGCCCGCCGACCTCTTCCTTGAAATAGGTGCGGCGGTCCGGGTCGCGGATCGTCGGCGCGTCGGTCGCCAGGCCTTCGATCCTCTCGGTGATGATGTACTGGTGCTTCACCGGCTGCAGCGGCACGTTGATGCCGGCCATCGCGCCGACCTGTCTTGCCCATTGCCCGGCGCAGTTGACGACCTTGTCGCAAACTATGTCGCCCTTGCTGGTCTTCACCGCCGTGATGCGCCCATTCTTCATCTCGAAGCCGGTGACGCGCACCTCCTCGAACAGCCTGGCGCCATGCATGCGCGCGCCCTTGGCCAGCGATTGCGTGATGTCGGAGGGGCTCGCCTGGCCGTCGGTCGGCAGCCAGGAGGCGCCGACGAGATCGCCGGTCTCCATCAGCGGCCACATGCGCTTCACCTCGGCAGGCGTGAGCAGTTGCATGTCCATGCCGAAGCTTTTTGCCGTCGTCGCCAGCCGCTTGAATTCGGTCCAGCGGTCGTCGTTGGTGGCGAGCCTGAGGCAGCCGGTCATCTTCCAGCCGGTCGCCAGCCCGGTCTCGGCCTCCAGCCCCTTGTAGAGCTCGACCGAATATTTGAGCACGCGCGTGATCGAGGCCGACGATCGCAGCTGTCCGACAAGCCCGGCCGCATGCCAGGTCGAGCCCGAGGTCAGCTTGCCCTGTTCGAGCAGCACCACGTCCGCCTTGTGGTCGCGCGCCAGGTGATAGGCCGTCGAACAGCCGATGATGCCGCCGCCGATGACGACGATCCCGGCGTGGCTTGGCAATGTCATGGTTTCTGTGTCCCGTATTTCATCTTGTAGCTGTCCAGGGCGGCTTCCAGCCGCGCCAGGTTCTCGCCGGTATAGGCGACGTAGTCGGCGCCAGGCGCGTTGAGGTGCAGTTCAGAGACCATGCTCCACATCGCTTCCCGCAGCAGTGAGGCGCACTGCATGGCGGCATGCGAGCGGCGTATCTTGTCGTCCGGCACGCGACCGAGATAGCTGCTCAGGAGCTGTTCGGATTCGGCATCGTTCATGCCGGCGTTGGAGGCGACGCCGGCGAGGTCGAACATGGCGGTGTTGAAGCCGGCATATTCGAAATCGATCAGCCAGAGCCGGCTGCCATCGTCTAGAATATTAGCCGGCAAAAGATCATTGTGACCGAACACGATCGGCAGCAGTGCCTGCGCCCGCTCCAGTTCGTCGGCCAGAACGAGATAGCGGGGCAGTTCGCTTCTCATGCGGCTGCCGCCGGCGTCGAGCGTGCGGGCATAGTCGCGGATGACGTGAAACACCCAGAACATGAAGCCGGGGCCGGAGACGTGGTTCGGCATCTCCCGGTGGAAGCCGCGCATCAACGCCGCGACGCGGCCGATATTGGCCCGCACATCGGCCGCCACGAAGGTTCTTGCGCCGAGAAATTCGGTCACCATGATGCCCGGCTCGGTATAGCGGACCGCCGGCGCGAAGCCGGCCGCGTGCGCGGCCCGCGCGGTCATCACCTCGCGTTCGCGGAAGACGTGGTGGAAGGGATAGTCCTGGCCGAAGCGCACCACATGCCGCCCGGCTGAGTCCTTGACCAGATAGTTGGCGTTGCTGAGCCCGCCCTGCAGCGGTTCGATCTCGATGGCGCCCGTCCAGCAGGGGAGGGCGCGGATGCGATCCTCGGTGGTTATCATCTTGCCCCCGGTCTGGTTCCGCTTGTGGAGAACTGTCGCCGCGCCGGCCCGCGCTGACGGCATGGCCAGATCGAAACGACCGCGCCGCCGGTGTGGCATCGGAAACCCTCTGCCGCACCGGCGAGCCCCAATTGCCCGCCCCTTCGGGACGGGTGCCCACCCCAGCGGAATGGAAACATTCCGTCTTCCGGGCGCCGTACGAAAACCCAACGCTCCGGCAAATGATCTTGCTGCGGCTCAGCCATCACTCTCCCGCGGCGGAACCGAGCCTGACATCAGTGGAATGTCGCGCCGAGTGGGACGACTTGTCAACGCAATCTTGTGGCTTTGTGATGCTTTTTGCCCGATTGTGAAGGGATTTTGTGGCGCTTGGGTGAGGTTTGCCATACAAACGGTCACATACGCGAAGCGGGTGGGAAACGATGGCTCATTCAAAGCGGCACGGCGAGATCCTGCGTCTCTTGCGGGAGGAAGGCACCGTCACCGTGGCCAGCCTCGCCGACCGGCTGGGCGTGTCGCTGGAGACCGTCCGCCGCGACGTCAAGCCGCTCACCGACGATGGCTCCATCATCAAGATGCATGGCGCCGTGAGCCTGCCATCGGTCGTCGGGGAGGCGCCGTTCGAACGGCGCATGCGGGAAAATGCCGACGCCAAGCGCAGCATTGCCCGCATGGTCGCGGCGACGATTCGCGACGGCGAGTCGATCATGCTTGACACGGGCACGACGACATCGTTCCTGGCTCGCGAACTGCTCGCTCATCGCCGGCTGATCGTCGTCACCAATTCGTCCGACATTGCCCGCACGCTGGCCACGGTCAATGGCAACAAGGTCTACATGGCCGGTGGCGAGCTGCGCAGCGATTCAGGCGCCGCCTTCGGGGTCTCGGCAATCGACTTCGTCAGTCGCTTCTCTGTGAACCATGCCGTGATCTCGACCGGCGCCGTCGATGCGGCCGCCGGCGTCATGGACTACGACCTGGAAGAGGCGGAATTCGCCGGCATGGTGCTGTCGCGCGGCCAGCGCGCCCTGGTCATCACCGACCACACCAAGTTCGGGCGACAGGGGCTGGTGCAGGTCTGCGGCTTCGGCGGCTTTTCCGAGCTGGCGACCGACCGGGCGCCGCCGCGCGACATCGCCGCCGCTCTCGCCGAGGCGGGCACCCGCCTCAGCGTCGCGGAGGATTGATCCCGGAGCGCGGACGCTTCAGCCGAAGACGAGCGACTGGTGCGCCGCAACACCGGCCATCGCCCCGCCCGACACGGCGAACGCGATGTTGTGCATCATGCGCGCCGCGTCGCCGGCCGCGTAGACGCCGGGCACCGAAGTCTGCTGCTTGTCGTCCACCGCGATCACCGGGCCGAGGGGACCATCGGCGAAAGCGCAGCCGAGCTGTTCGGCCAGCGGGCTCGCCATTGTGTTGCGCGGCGCGGTGAAGAGCCCGCCAATGGCGATCCCGCGACCGTCCCCGAGTCTGACGATCATGCCGTCCGTGCCCTCGTCCTCCAGTGCCGCGACGGGGCCCGGCTCGAAGTCGATGCCGCGCTTTTCCAGCAATGCCGTCTGCTCGGCGTCGGGCGTGAGAAGACCATTGCCGAACAGCGTGACCTTGCCCCAGTCGGTGATGAGCTCGGCCTGGTGTATCGACATCGGGCTGGTCGCCAGCACGCCGAGCGGCCCTCCGGCGATTTCGTAGCCATGGCAATAAGGGCAAT
This sequence comes from Mesorhizobium sp. 65-26, assembly GCA_001899205.1. Taxonomy (GTDB): domain Bacteria; phylum Pseudomonadota; class Alphaproteobacteria; order Rhizobiales; family Rhizobiaceae; genus Mesorhizobium. Next base: position 120,041 of record MKVL01000004.1, read on the forward strand.
GCAGCACGCTCTTGCCCCAGCGCTCGGCGAGCCCGGGTATCTCCGGCAGGATGTCGCGCACCCCGGTGGCGATCACAAGGCGCTTCGCCTCGAAGGTCTCGCCGTCCCCGGTGGCGACTTCGAAGCCGACGCCGGCGTTCATCGCCTTTTCGGCGCGGGCCTCGACGACGCGCGCCGTCGGATAAGCCAGCAACTGCCGCCTCGCTTCGCCCAGTATGGCGTCCGGCTCGCGGCCATCCTGACCGAGGAAACCGTGCGCGTGGACGGCGAAGCGATTGCGCGGCCGCCTGGCGTCGATCACCAGGACCTTTCGCCGCGCGCGGGCCGCCTGCATCGCGGCTGAAAGGCCGGCGAAGCTGCCGCCGGCGACGATGAGATCATACTGCATGGGTGGACACTCCAATGAGGGCGTAGCGCCGCCTGAAGTCGGCGGCGAGATCGGCAAGGGTGATGCCGGCGAGCTTTTGCGCCAGCAGTCGTTCCGCCTCGGCGCGGAAGTCGTCGAGCACGGCGATGACGGCCTGTTCGACGAGGCAGCCGGGACTTTCGGGCTCGGTGTTGAAGGGCAGCAGCGTTTCGCCGAGCGCAGCGCTGATGTCGGCCAGCGAGATCGCGCCGGGTGCCCGGCCAAGCTGCCAGCCGCCGCCGGGACCTCGCGAGGACACAACGATGCCGGCCTCGCGCAGGCCGGCGATGGTGCGCCGCACCACCACAGGGTTGGTGTGGATGAAGGTGGCGAGCTGCTCGGAGGTGAACGAACGCTCCGGCTTCTCGGCCATGTGGACGAGGATATGCAGGGTGGAGGAGAGACGGCTGTTGCGCTTCATGTAACTTAGTTAGTTACGATATTCGCCGATGTCAAACACATGGCCGGCAGACGCGTGCCGGTCGATCGCCTCAGGCGCGCGCGGCGCCGTCCGACGATGGAAAGATGAGTCGGAAGCAGGCGCCGCCGGAGTGCCCGTCGGCCACCTCGATGTGCCCGCCGTGCAACTGCATGATTTCCTGTACAAGATTTAGGCCGAGGCCGGCGCCGTGGTCCTTGGGGCGTACCCTGTAGAACGGTTCGAAGATGCGCTCGCGCTCGCCCTGGGGCACGCCGCCGCCCTCGTCCTCGACCTCGATGACGGCGGGAGCAACGACCCGGACGGTGATCTTGCCCGCCCGCCCGCCATGCTCGATCGCGTTCTGGACGAGGTTGGTCACGGCCCGCTCGATCGCGGTGCGGTCGCCGGCGGCGGCAAGGGTTTCCCGCTCCGGCTCGAAGGCCATTTCATAGCCGGCGGAGAATGCCATCGGCGCGAGATCGACGATGACGCCGCGCGCGATCGCCACCAGATCGACGGTCGCGAAGCTGTTCCCCTTGTGGTCGAGGCGCTGCAGGTCGAGAAGCTGGTTGGTCAGCGTCGCGAGGCGGGCCGCATCCTGCAGCAGCCGCGCCCGCTCCGGCGTCGCCGGCTGCGAGGCGAGCCGCGTGTTGAGGATGGCGACGGGCGTCCTGAGTTCGTGCGCGGCGTCGGTCAGGAACCGCTTGTGCCGTTCATAGCCCTTGTCGAGCCGCGCCAGCGCCGCGTTGACGGCCTTCACCAGCGGCGCCACCTCCACCGGCACGTCCTTGAGCGGCAGTTGCACGCCGCGCTTGTCGATGTCGATGCGTTCGGCTTCCGCCGCCGCCGCCCCAAGCCCCGAAAGCGCGCCGCGCACCACCCAGGGTGTGGCAAACAGCGTGGCCAGCGCCATCATGCCAGCCAGCGGCAATATGCCTTGCAGGAAGAGCTGCGGCGCCTGCCCGATCAGGCGCGGGATCGAAAGCTCGCCCTTGGTATCGGTCATGATCTGCACGTTGCCGGCCGGCGTGTCGGTCCAGCGGATCTTGGCTTCGGGAATTGATGCCGCGCCCATTGCTGTGTCGATGCGGGCGTCGCTGATGTGGTCCAGCAAGCCGACGAAAGGCTGGAACTTGCCCGGCACGGCGCCCTCCTCGAGCCGGTGCCCCTCCTTGTCGCGGATGATGAACCAGAGATCGGGAACCGTCGATCGCAGCTTGGCGAGGTCAGGGGTCTCGTTGAGCACCAGCCCGCCCTTTGCATCGCGCGCCAGGGCCTCCGAGAGAACATCCAGCGTGCCGTCCTCATATTCGGAGGGGATGATGCCGGTCGCCAGTATGGTGACGATGATGCCGACGATGATCAGCGTCAGCATCACGCCTTCCAGTATGGCGATGCGCAGCACCAGGCTCCATTTGAGCGAGCGCGGCCGTTTCGGTTTCATGCCATCTCGCGCAGCAGGTAGCCGACGCCGCGGATACCGTTGATGGTCACGCCGCTGTCGGCGTCGGCGAGCTTGCGGCGCAGCCGGGAGACGTGGGTGTCGAGCGCGTTCGACTGGATCTCGTCATCGAGGCCGAACACCGATTCCATCAGCGACGAGCGCTGCACCATCCGGCCCGTTCGCCGCATCAGCGCCTCCAGCACCAGCAGTTCGCGGCGCGGCAGGTTGAGCGGCTCGCCGCGGATGGAGGCCTCGCGATGCCCGACGTCGAGGACCAGATGGCCGGCGCGGATGAATTGCGACTGCATCGGCGTCGGCCGCCGCAGCAGGGCGCGCAGGCGGGCAAGCAGTTCCTCGAAGGCGAATGGCTTGGCCAGATAGTCGTCCGCGCCCATGTCGAGCCCGTCCACCTTGTCCGCCGTGTCGCCCTTGGCCGTCAGCATCAGCACGGGGGTGGTGTCGCCGCCGGCGCGCAGCCGCGGCACCAGCGAGAGCCCGTCGCCATCCGGCAACTGACGGTCGAGCAGGATCGCGTCATAGCCGTCCATGGCGACGAAATCCTCGGCTTCCGCAAGCGAACCGGCGTGGTCCACCACCATGTCGTGGCGCGTCAGCGCGGCGCGCAGGGCAGAGACCATTTCGGGCTCGTCCTCGACCAGCAAGATACGCATAGGTCACCTCGTGAAGACAACAAGGTCTGGGCGCTACAGGCCCAACATTGCGTAAACATGGCAAGATCGGGGGGGCGGGTCATCAACAGGGCTTTTCTTCACCGCGCCGGTTTCGCGCAATGTCCATGCAATGCAATCGCCTCAAACAGCGCTGGCCAGGTGCGGGAAAGCGATTCTCCCGCCATCGGCTGAAGGCAGGCGGCAGGGGGCCGCCATTCGATATTTTGAGGTTTACCATGTCCGCAAGCGATGCATTGTCCTTTCTCCTGGCCTGGACCGCGGAGCCGTTCAAGATCGGTTCCGTCACGCCCTCCAGCCCGAGCCTGGCGGCACTGATGACGCGCGAGATCGGTCCCGAAAGCGGGCCGGTTCTGGAACTCGGCCCAGGCACCGGCCCGTTCACCCGGGCTCTGCTGGGGCGTGGCGTGAAGGAAGCCGATCTGACGCTGGTCGAATCCGATCCGGATTTTGCGTCCCTCTTGAAGCGCCGTTTCCCGGCGGCGCGCATCCTCGAGATGGATGCCGTCGGTCTGCGCCATCTCGCGCTTTTCTCAGGTCCCATCGTCGGCGCCGCCATCAGCGGATTGCCGTTCCGGCTGATCTCACCACGCAAGACGCTCGCCATTCTCGACGGCGTCTTCGCCAATCTGCGCCCTGGCGGCGCGCTCTACCAGTTCACGCTGGGTCGGCGCTGCCCGTTCGATCAATCGCTGCTCGACCGGCTCGATCTCGAGGTGACGCGCGTCGGCCATACGTTCCGCAATTTTCCGCCGGCGACCGTCTATCGCGTCTCCCGGATCAAGCCGCTGGCCACCTATGACTGGCGCTATGCATGAACGGGCTGCTGGCGATCATCCTCAGCCTCGGTCTGCCTGGCGCTTTCTGTCTCTCCGTCACGGAGAAGATCCTGCCGGTCCCGCCGTCGCATGTGCTGCTGCTGTTCCTCGCCATGACGGCGGCGCCCAACCTGGCCGCGCTGGCGGTGCTTTTGCTCGTCACCACGCTCGGCTCCCTTGTCGGCTGCCTTTTCTGGTACGCGATGGGGCGCCGGCTCGGCATTGAGCGCGCCGACCGCCTGGTCGAGCGTTTCGGCCGCTATGTCTTCCTGCGCCACGCCACCTACCGCAGGCTCGGCGAGGCCTACCGCCGGAACAACGTGCGCGCCTCGCTGATCGCCCAGTTTATCCCGACCGTGCGCAACTATCTGCCGATCGCGGCCGGCGCCCTGTGCCTGCCGGCCCTGCCTTTCGCAGCCGCGACGCTGCTCGGCGCCATGGTCTGGAACGCCGGCTTCCTCGCCACCGGCTATCTGATGCATGGCGACGGCAGCGATCTCGCCGCCATCGGCTTCCGCATCATCGTCGTCGTCATCATCCTGGAGACGACGTTCCTGCTTGCGCTGCGCTACGGGCCGGCCCTGCGGTCACGGCGGTCCGCGCGCGGCTGACGCGCGACCGTCGAACCCCCGTCGCACCGCTTTCCTTCGTGGCTGCGCCGGTGTTTAGTCTGGCCATGGCCTTCACCATCCGTCAGCTCCAGTTCTTCATCGCAGTCGCCGAGCAGGGCACCGTCTCGCGCGCGGCGCAGAACCTGTCCATCTCGCAGTCGTCCGTCACCGAGGCCATCAAGGAGCTCGAGAGCGATCTCGGCGTCGAGCTGTTCGAGCGCCATCCGCGTGGCCTCAACATCACCCACAAGGGCCACCAGTTCCTGCGCCACGCCACCAAGATCCTCGCCGACGTCTCCGACGCGCGGCGCGCTTTCCTCGGCGGGCAGGCGGTCAGCGGCGGCCGCCTGCAGCTCGGCGTCACCTCGCTGGTGGCCGGCTACGTGCTGTCGGATCTGCTGGCCCGCTACCGGCGCGCCTATCCCGGGGTAGAGATCTCGGCCATCGAGGACAATGGCGACTATCTCGAGCACCTGCTGATCGGCGGCAAGCTCGACATCGCGGTCATGGTCACCTCGAACCTGCGCGATCGCACGGCGTTGCAGTCCGAAATCCTCGAAGTGTCCGCCTACCGGCTGTGGCTGCCGCTCGGCCATCCGCTCGCCGGCGCCGACATCATCGGCGTTGGCGACATCGCCGGCGAGCCGCTGATCATGCTCAGCGTCGACGAGATCGAGGAGAACACCGGCAAGCTGCTGTCGGCCATCGGCGCCAGGCCGCATGTCGCCTTCCGCACACGATCGGTCGAAGCCGTCCGCAGCCTTGTCGCGACGGGCGCAGGCGTGGCGCTGCTGCCCGATCTTGTCTACCGCCCCTGGTCACTGGAAGGCGACCGCATCGAATCCCGCGACGTCTCCGGCTCCTTGCCCGTCGTGCAGGTCGGCATGGTCTGGCGCCGGGGTTCGGGCCTGCCGCAGGCGGCGCGCGACTTTATCGGGCTCGCCCAGTCACAGCGAACCGTTCGCCAGCGCTCCTGAGAGCATAATCTATCGGAAAAACCGATATCGGCTTTCTGATAAATGAATTTGCGAAACCGGAATTTTCACCGCACTTTTCGCCACAAGGACCAAAGCCGCCAAAAGAGCGGCAAGCGTCCAAGGATGAACTGGCACCTTTTCAGTCCACGCGCGGCCTGTGGCGAAGACCGAAAGCGGCTTCGCGGGCAGCGCCAAAATGGGAGATCGACGATGAATTCATTCCTGAAGTCGTGCACCGCCTTGACCGTCGCGCTGGTCTTCTCCGGCCAGGCCGTCGCGCAGGTCAAGGAACTCGGCAAGGGCGAGGGGCAGGTCAATATCGTTGCCTGGCCCGGCTACATCGAGCGCGGCGAGACAGACAAGGCCTATGACTGGGTCTCTGCCTTCGAGAAGGACACAGGCTGCAAGGTCAACGTCAAGACCGCTAACACGTCGGACGAGATGGTCTCGCTGATGAACGAGGGCGGCTTCGACCTCGTCACCGCTTCCGGCGATGCCTCGCTGCGCCTCGTTGCCGGCAAGCGCGTGCAGCCGATCAACACCGACCTGATTCCGAGCTGGAAGACCGTCGACGACCGCATCAAGGATGCGCCGTGGTTCACCGTCGATAAGGTGCACTATGGCGTTCCCTATCAGTGGGGCCCGAACATCCTGATGTACAACACCGAGGTGTTCAAGGAAGCGCCGAAGAGCTGGAACGTCGTCTTCGAGGAGATGAAGCTGCCGGACGGCAAGTCCAACAAGGGTCGTGTCCAGGCCTATGACGGCCCGATCCATATCGCCGACGCCGCCAACTACCTGATGTTCCACAAGCCGGAACTCGGCATCAAGGATCCCTATGAGCTGAACGAGACGCAGTACAAGGCCGCGCTCGATCTCCTGCGCACCCAGCGCACGCTGGTCGGCCGCTACTGGCACGACGCGGCGATCCAGATCGACGACTTCCAGAACGAAGGCGTGGTTGCTTCCGGCTCGTGGCCCTATCAGGTCAACGCGCTGGTCGCCGCCAAGAAGCCGGTCGCCGCCACGGTGCCTGAGGAAGGCGTGACCGGCTGGGCCGACACCACGATGATGGAAGCCGACGCCGCCCATCCGAACTGCGCCTATATGTGGCTGGAGCACTCGCTGTCGCCGAAGGTACAGGGCGACGTTTCGGCCTGGTTCGGGTCGCTGCCCGTCGTGCCGGCCGCCTGCAAGGGCAATGAGCTGCTGACCGACGAAGGCTGTAAGACCAACGGCTACGACAATTTCGACAAGATCAAGTTCTGGAAGACGCCGGTGTCGAAGTGCGCCACCCAGGGCGACCAGTGCGTGCCTTACTACCGCTGGGTGTCCGACTATATCGGCGTCATCGGCGGACGGTGATTGCTCTTACCCTCCCTCTTGTGGGGAGGGTCGACGCAAAGCGTCGGGGTGGGGGTCTCCCCCACCCGTGGCTTCGCCGCGGCCTCCCACAAGAGGGAGGTATGGCGTCGTGCGAACCCGCCTTCTTTTAACCAGGCAACTGAACTGGCAGCCATGACCTCAGCCGTTTCCTTCAAGCAAGTCTCCCGCCATTTCGGCAGCGTGCGCGCCGTCGATGCGGTCGACCTCGACATCGCGCCGGGCGAGTTCTTCGCCATGCTCGGGCCGTCGGGGTCGGGCAAGACGACCTGCCTGCGGCTGATCGCCGGCTTCGAACAGCCGACGGCGGGTTCGATCTCGATCTTCGGCGAGCGCGCCGAGGGCGTTCCGCCCTACCGGCGCAACGTCAACACCGTCTTCCAGGACTACGCGCTGTTCCCGCATCTCAACGTGCTCGACAACGTCGCCTACGGGCTGATGGTGAAGGGCGTCGGCAAGGCCGAACGGCACAAGGCCGCGGAGGAGGCATTGGCCCTGGTGCGCCTGCCGGGCTATGGCGGCCGGCGGCCCGGCCAGCTTTCCGGCGGCCAGCGCCAGCGCGTCGCGCTTGCCCGCGCGCTCGTCAACCAGCCCAAGGTGCTGCTGCTCGACGAGCCGCTCGGCGCGCTCGACCTGAAGCTGCGCGAAAACATGCAGGAAGAGCTGAAGTCGCTGCAGAAGGCGCTCGGCATCACCTTCGTCTTCGTGACCCACGACCAGGGCGAAGCCTTGTCGATGGCCGACCGCGTCGCTGTCTTCAACGACGGCAGGATCATGCAGGTCGGCACGCCAGAGGATATCTACCAGCAGCCGAGCACTCGCTTTGTCGCCGATTTCGTCGGATCGTCGAACGTCCTGCCGCCGGACTTCGTCCAGCGCTACTCCGGCCAGCACCGTTGGGGTAGCCTGCGTCCGGAATCGATCCGCGTCGGCCGCGCCGCGAGCGGTGACGGTGTCGCCGCCAGGGTGGTGTCTTCCAACTATCTTGGCGCCACCACCAGGCTGCTGCTCGATGCCGACGGACTGAAGCTGCACGCCATGATACCGGCCGGCATCAGCCTGCCGGAACCGGGCGAGGCGGTGATGCTGACCTTCAACCGCGACCAGCTTCACCTGATGGACGAGCCGGCATGAGCCTCGACGCCGTCGTCCCACGCCCAGCGGCGCCCGCGGTGCTGCCCCGCAGCGGCGGCCTGCGCGGCGTGCTGTCCGACCTTCTCTGGCGCAGGCCTGGCCTGCTCCTGCTGCTGATGCTGGCGCCGCCGCTGCTGTGGCTCGGAATCGTCTATGTCGGCTCGCTCTTCGCGCTGCTCTTGCAGAGCTTCTTTTCCATCGACGAGTTCTCCGGCCTCATCAATCGGCAGTTCACGCTCAAGACCTATGGCGACCTGTTCCAGGCCACCAATCTCGACATCATCCTGCGCACGGTGACGATGGCGGCGCTCGTCACGCTCGCCTCCGCTGTCATCGCCTTTCCCATCGCCTATTACGCGGCGCGCTACGCGCGCGGCCGCTGGAAGGCGCTGTTCTATCTCGGCATCATGCTGCCGCTATGGTCGAGCTACCTGGTCAAGGTCTATGCCTGGAAGCTGATCCTGGCCAAGGAAGGCATCCTCACCTGGCTGTTCGACAAGCTGCATCTGTCATGGCTGCTCGATGCCTGGCTTTCGCTGCCGATCGTCGGCGGCAACTCGCTGTCGGTTTCCTTCACGGGCACCTTCATCGTCTTCGTCTATGTCTGGCTTCCGTTCATGATCCTGCCGGTGCAGGCGGCGCTCGAGCGCGTGCCGGGCAATCTGGTCGAGGCGTCGTCCGATCTTGGCGCTTCGCCCGGACAGACCTTCCGCAACGTGCTGTTTCCGCTGGCGCTGCCGGGCATCGTCGCCGGCTCGATCTTCACCTTTTCGCTGACGCTCGGCGACTACATCATCCCGCAGATCATCGGCACCTCGCGCCTGTTCATCGGCCAGGCCGTCTACGCGCAACAGGGCACGGCCGGCAATATCCCGCTCGCCGCCGCCTTCACCGTGGTGCCCATCGTCATCATGGGCTTCTATCTCTGGGGCGCAAAGCGCATGGGGGCCTTCGATGCGCTCTGATCGTGGCCAGTCCGCGCCGTTCAGCCTGAAGCTCGCCGCCGCCTGCGGCCTGCTCTTCCTGCACCTGCCGATCCTCTTGATCTTCGTCTATGCCTTCACCACCGAGGAAAAGAGCTTCGTCTGGCCGCCGCCCGGCTTCACCGCGCAGTGGTTTGCCGTCACCTGGAACCGGCCGGATGTCTGGCAGGCGCTGTCGCTGTCCGTGCGCGTCGCCGCGATCTCCACGTTGATCGCGCTGATCCTCGGCACCTTGTGTTCGGCCGCCGTGTCGCGCAGCAAATTCTTTGGCCGCGAGACGGTCTCGCTGCTCGTCATCCTGCCGATCGCGCTGCCCGGCATCATCACCGGCATCGCGCTGCGCTCCGCCTTCGCGCTGACCGACATTCCATTCTCGTTCTGGACGATCGTGCTCGGCCACGCCACCTTCTGCGTGGTCGTCGTCTACAACAACGCCGTCGCCCGCTTCCGCCGCACTTCGGGTTCGATGATCGAGGCCTCGATGGACCTCGGCGCCGATGGCTTCCAGACCTTCCGGCACGTGGTGCTGCCCAACATCGCCACCGCGCTGCTGGCCGGCGGCATGCTCGCCTTCGCGCTGTCCTTCGACGAGGTTATCGTAACCACCTTCACCGCCGGACAGCAGCAGACCCTGCCGATCTGGATGCTGGAGGAACTGATCCGCCCGCGCCAGCGCCCGGTCACCAATGTCGTGGCCATGGTCGTGGTGCTGGTGACCCTGCTGCCGATCCTGTTTGCCTATTACCTGACCCGCGACGGCGACCAGATCGCCGGCAGCGGCAAATGAAAACAGCGAATAGGGGGTAGCCAATAGCGAATAGGGGCCATCGACGGTCAAACCTACCCGCTGCTTGCTACTCGTTATTCGCTCCTGATCAAGGAGAATCCAATGGACACCCAGATGCTGATCGGCTCGAAATTCGAGACGGGTGGCGAAGCCGAGGAGGCGGTCCTCAACCCGAAGACCGGAGCCACCATCCTCAACCTGCCCGAGGCCAGCCAGGCGCAGATCGAGGCGGCGGTGGCCGCGGCCGAGAAGGCCTTCCTCTCCTGGTCGCGCACGACGCCGGCGCAACGTTCGGGCTATCTCCTGAAGATCGCCGACCGCATCGAGGCCGAGGCGAAGGAATTCGCCGCGCTCGAAGCGCTGAACTGCGGCAAGCCGATCAACGCCGTGCTCAATGACGAGATCCCGGCGATCGTCGACTGCTATCGCTTCTTCGCCGGCGCGGTCCGTTCGATGCCTGGCCAGGTAGCAGGTGAATACCTGCCCGGCCACACTTCGATGGTCCGACGCGATCCGATAGGCGTCGTCGCCTCGATCGCGCCGTGGAACTATCCCTTGATGATGATGGCGTGGAAGCTGGCGCCGGCGATCGGCGGCGGCAACACGGTCATCTTCAAGCCTTCCGAGCAGACGCCGCTGACGGCGCTGAAGCTGGCCCGGATCCTCGCCGAGATCCTGCCGGACGGCGTCGTCAACGTCGTGCTCGGCCGTGGCGACAGCGTCGGCAACACGCTGATCAACCACCCCAAGGTCAACATGATCTCGATCACCGGCGATGTCGCGACCGGCAAGAAGGTGCTGCAGGCGGCAGCCAGGTCGGTCAAGCGCACGCATCTGGAACTCGGCGGCAAGGCCCCGGTCATCGTCTTCGACGACGCCGATCTCGGCGCCGTGGTCAATGGCCTGCGTGCCTTCGGCTACTACAATGCCGGACAGGACTGCACGGCCGCCTGCCGCATCTATGCCGGCAAGAAAATCTACGACAAGCTCGTCGCCGACCTCACCTCGGCGGTCTCGACCATCAAGTACAACCGTCCCGACGACACCGAAAACGAGATCGGCCCGCTGATCTCGCTCCGCCAGCGCGACCGCGTATCGAGTTTCGTCGAGCGCGCCTCGGAACTGAAGCACATCGAGATCACCACCGGCGGCAAGCCGGGCGAGGGCTCCGGCTTCTACTACCAGCCGACGGTCGTCGCCGGCGCGCTGCAGGAAGACGAGATCGTGCGCCGCGAGGTGTTCGGGCCGGTCGTCTCGATCACGCGCTTCTCGGATGTCGACGAGGCGGTGAACTGGGCCAACGACAGCGACTATGGCCTGGCGTCGTCGGTGTGGACCAAGGACATCTCACGCGCCATGGCGACGGCCGCGCGCCTGCAATATGGCTGTACCTGGATCAACACCCACTTCATGCTGACCAACGAGATGCCGCATGGCGGCCTGAAGCAGTCGGGTTACGGCAAGGACATGTCGCTCTACGCGCTGGAGGACTACACCGCCGTACGCCACGTCATGATCGCGCATGGGTGAGGAGCGGTTCGCGCAGCGAACGAAAAGCCCCCGAATGGGCTTTTCGAGCGACGAACGCCCGGAGCCATAGCGGAGGGCCGGCAGAGCGGTTCGCGCAGCGAACGAAAAGCCCCCGAATGGGCTTTTCGAGCGACGAACGGTGAAGGCCCGGTTCGCCCTTGGGCGGATAGAAAGGTCCCGTGGACCTTTTTAAGGGACTGAACGCCCAAAGGGCAGGGAGCCATAGCGGAGGGCCGGCAGAGCGGTTCGCGCAGCAGGAGCACGGCGGCGGCGGGCAGATCGTCACCGCCGGCAAGCATTCAACCAAGTGGGAGGAAGACATGCATCGCCGACAGTTTCTGACATCCGCAGCCGTGGCCGCCACGTTTTTCGCCGTGGCGCCGTCCTTTGCCGCCGATACCGCGCAGTCGGTGGTCGAGGCCTATCTCGCCGCCTGGAACGCGCACGACTCGGCCAAGGCCGCCGGTTATTTCGCCGAGAACGTCACCTATTACGACGCGTCCGTCGGCAAGCCCGTGACGGGCCGTGAAGCCGCCAAGACCGGTGTCATCGACAACTTCCTCAAGGCGGTTCCCGATGCCGTATGGGCCATGAAGGGCAAGCCTGTCGTCGACGGCGACCGCGTCTCGTTCGAATGGGAGTTTTCCGGCACCAACACCGGCGCCTGGGGAGACGGTACGGCCGCGACCGGCAAGAAGTTCTCGTTCACCGGCGCCTCGATGTTCTCCGTCAAGGACGGCAAAATCGCCACCCAGAGCGACTACTATGACGCTCTCGGTTTCTACAAGCAGTTGGGACTGATGTAGGCCTGCCTGCTTTTCCCGATCGACCTGCGAAATGGCTGATCGCATGTCCTTCGAAACCGCGTCTCGGTTTCGAAGGACAACGACATCCAGAAGGGACCAAATGACGGGCGCCGCGACCTTGCCCGGTTGCCACGCCCGTCATCCGCCGCCTGCCGCCTCTTACGCGCGAACGGTGACGAGGTGACAGGCCGCTACTCGACGATCCGGAATATCTGCCAGAGGCTGGTGCCCGAGACGACATAGGGCTCCATCTCCTTGCCCCATTTGGCGTGCGCCTCGATCCTGGCGATCTTGGCGAAGAACTCCTCAAGCTGGGCCAGGCTCTGGACCTGCTGATGCGACTCGACGGTCGCCTCATGCGCGCCGATCGATCCGGTCATCATCTGGAACTTGAGATCGGCGATGCCGACCTGCGAGCCGATCTCGTGTTCCCAACGCCGCATCAGGTCGATCACGGTCTGCTTGTGTCCGAACTTGGCGTCGATCTGCCATCTGGCACTGAACATGTTGGTTCTCCTCTCGGACAATTCCGGCGGGGGTGTCTGACGGCCTTCCCCGGGGATTGCGTGAAACAGGTCTGGTTGCGGTTGATCTATTCGTCCCATGCCTGAACAACCGTCTGACGCGCGATGCGGCCGTCCTTCAGTTCCAGCACCGCCGCGCAGAACACTTTCGTGCCGTCCGGATAGGCGCAGGCCTGGGTGAAGGCGAGGCCGTCGCCCTGGGTGATGGTGGTCTCGACCTTGTGCGTCATCGCCCTGCTGCAGATATCGTCCCAGAAGGTGCTGATCGCGGCCCGTCCACGAACCTCGCGCGGTTTGCTCGGCGGATTGTTGCGGTCGATCACTCGCAACAGCGCATCATCGGAATAGAAGCCTGAGAGCGTCTTGCCATCCCGACCCTCGATTGCCTTCTTGATCGCCGCGCCATTCACGGCCTCTGTCTTGGTCAACATTGTTGTCTCCATGGCCCGTCTGACCGGGCGTTCGATTTGAATGCCGCTGGCTGCTCGTGATCCGGAAACTGGACTGACGGATCATGCCGGGCAGGGTTCTCACTGCGACTTCGCCTTGACGGCGGCGAACAGGTCGTCGGTCTGCTTCTTGAAGGTCGCAAGGTCGACCTGGCTGCCATTGAGCATCGTTGACCAGTGGCGAACGATCGCCGCCATGGCCACGGCCTCCTTGATCTCCTCGTCGCTGGCGCCATTGGCCTTGGCCGCTATCGTGTGGAAGTAGATGCAGTACTGGCAGGGGATCTGCGACGCCACGGCAAGCCCGAGCAGTTCCTTTGTCTTGCCGTCGAGCGCGGTCTTGGGGTTGAGCTGCACCCCTTTGATCTCGGCCCAGGCGCCGGCGACCGCGACGTCCGGCAAGGTCTTGAACATGTCCGGAACCGAGCCGAGCGTAGCCTGTATGTCCTTGTAAGCGGCGCTGGCCGAAGCATCTTCGGTCCGCGCCGGGGCCATGGCCAGCAGGGTGCTTGCGCCTGCCGCCACGATGAACAGCCCGATCTTGCCATTCAGTTTCAGCATTTCATCCTCCGCTCGCAGGTCGTCATGGCGACATCACCTGGCCTGCATGGGAGAATTGATACCGCCTATGGGCCTGCCGCCGCTTCGCCCGAAAGCGCCATGGCGGCTATGGCCCGTCCGGGCCAGCATGCCGTGCCGAAAACGCCGCCGCCGCCGCCCGGGATGGAAGGTCGAGCTTGAACAGAATGTTGGCGACGTGACGCTTGACGGTGTGCTCGCTGAGCCTCAGTTCGGCGGCGATCGCGGCGTTGCTCTTGCCGTCCGCGATCAGGCTCACCACCTCGCATTCCCGCGCCGTCAGCACGGCTGGCTCGCTCGCCCTGATCTTGGGCGGACAGGCGGGCTCCAGGTGCTGTTCCGACATCGCCCGCACCAGCGCCAGTGGTTCATCCAGTTCATCGAGGGCGATCCGGCCGGCATCGACGAAATGGAGGCCGGAACCGGGCGAGAGGTCCGCGATCAGCCGCGAAGCGAGGATATCGCCGCGTTCGGCATGGGACGCCAGCTGCGAAGCGATCCGCGCGGTCAGGCCCGTCGGTGGCCCCCGCAACTCGATCTCGCCGACATGCGCGCCCTGAGCGCTGGCAATGCCGATTTCCTGCGCGGCCTCGCGCAGCGTCGCCGCGCACCGTATGGCGCGCGCCGGGCCGTCGAAGCGGGCGATCATGGTCTCGCCATGGATATCGAGATGGCAGCCGCCATGGCGTATGACGATGTGTCGCCAGGTCTCCTGGAAGCGCAGGCTGCGCTCGTCCCACATGCGATCGCCGAGCCGCGCCGTGTCGTAGATTCGGGTGACCAGAAGCGCGGCCAGCACGCGTTCCGTCTCGGCCACGACGGGCTCGCCGGTCAGGAACTCCTCGATCAGGTCCGCCACCCGGTCGACGTCTCCGGTCCATACGGGATGATCGCGCCCGGGGATTTCGACCAGCCGGGCGTTCGGGATGTTCCTGACAAGAAAGCGACTGGCTTCTGGGTCTACCCGGATGTCGTTGCGGCGATGGATCAGAAGCGTCGAAGCGCTGATTGTCGGCAGGATGCCTCGAACATCGATGCCGGCATTCATGCGGGCCAGCGCTGCGGCCGCCGTCGGGCTGGCCGACAGCCGCTCGAACCGCGCCCACCATTGCACGAAATGTGAGTCGTCTACCCGGCCGGGTGCGAAGTTGGAAAGGGTGGCGCCTGTTCCCCACGACGTCTCCGCCGTCTCGATGAAGGCGTTGAGGCGGTCGGCCGGCATCACCCATTTGTGGAAATGCGCATAGCCGCCATACAGGATAAGGGCCCGCGTCCGTTCGGGATAGGTCGCGGCGAACAGCATCGCCATCGGCGAGCCTTCCGAGGCGCCGAGCAGGGCCGCGCGGCCGCTGCCCACGGCATCCATCACGGCGCGCACGTCGTCCATGCGTGTTTCGAGATTGGGCAGGTGGTGGGTGTCGACGCGGTCGGACAGCCCCGTGCCGCGCTTGTCGAACAGGATCAGGCGCGAGAAAGCCGAAAGCCGCTTCAGGAGTCGGCTGTAGCCCTCATCCTCCCAATGCAGGTCCAGATTGGAGATGAACCCCGGCACGAACACAAGGTCGAACGAGCCGTGACCCACCACCTGGTAGGCGATCCTAACGTCGCCGCTACGGGCGTATCGCGTCTCGATCGGCCTCACGTGCTTTTCCGCCCGGCCAGACGATTTCTTGTCGTCGACCATAGCAGAGACAGGCGATTTGCGGCAGCTAAACTTTAGAGGTTTGGAATATAAGGCAGACACCGTCTGACCGGCGTCGGCGCGATTTGCGGACTCTGGTGACGAACGCAGGCTGCCGTCGGCTGGCCTGCGCCGATCGACCCTTACTTGTGGGATGCGGCGACGTCGGCCGGAAAGGGCTTCAGCCCGAGCTTCAGGTCGGCCTGTTCCGCCGAGGCCGGCCGTCTGATCCTGGGCGCGGCGGCGATCACGAGTTCGTCGAACGCACCGGCGCCGCTGTCCAGCATTTCGAAGAACTTCTGGCGCATGCGAGGCTCCCAGAACTTGTTGATGTGCTCGGCGACGCCGGCCATTCCTTCCTCACGCGGCTTGGAATGGAAGAAGGTGGCGATCTGGTTGGCCATGCGCACCAGCTTCTCGCTGGTGCTCATGATGTGATCTTCGTCATGCGACATGCTTGGTAACTCCGCAAACCACCCTGTCCGGATGGGTGAAAACATCGAAATCGTCGCCGCGCACCAGCGCGACCAGCGTCATCCCGGCTGCTTCCGCGGTGCGGATGGCAAGCGCGGTCGGCGCCGAGACGGCGATGATGACGGAAGCGCCGATGGCGGCGGTCTTCTGTACCATTTCGACGGACACGCGCGAGGTGACGACCACCGCGCCGCTCGCGCCATTTATGCCGGCTTTCGCCAGCGCGCCGGCCAGCTTGTCCAGCGCGTTGTGGCGGCCGACGTCCTCGCGTGCTATGACGATGCCTTCGCCAGGAACGTAGAAGCCGGCGGCGTGCACCGCGCCGGTCTCGCTGTGCAACGGCTGAACCTTCGACAGCAGCCTGACGGACCGGGTGACGTCCTCGGCGTCGAGCGTAAGTTTAGACGTACCGACTTCGTCGACCGACCGCATCGCCTCCTCGATCGATTCGATACCGCAGAGACCACAGCCGACAGGTCCGGCCAGCCTGCGCCGCCGCGCCTGGAAACGCGTGTTCGCCTTGTCCCTGAGCCGGATCTGGATGTCGATCCCGGCGCCAAGGTCCTCGACCTCGATCGCCTCGATCTCGGCCGGGTCGGCGACGATGCCTTCGGTCAGCGAGAAGCCGAGCGCGAAATCCTCGAAGTCGGCCGGGCTTGCCATCATCACCGCGTGCGTGGTGCCGGCATAGGAGAACGCCACCGGCGTTTCCTCCGGCACCATGCGGTTCGCGGCCGCGGTGCCGCTGGCGCGGTGCGCCAGCCGCGAGATCTGCGTCGTTGCTTTGCGGCGCGCGGCCAAGATTACTCCGCCGCTTCCAGCGGAGCGATGCGCCGGCTCTGGCGCGCCTGCTCGTTGTAGTCCTTCTGCCACTCGGTCGGACCGTTGGACGGCGCCACCTGAACGGCGGTGACCTTGTACTCCGGACAGTTGGTTGCCCAGTCCGAGAAGTCGGTGGTGATCACATTGGCCTGTGTGTCCGGGTGGTGGAACGTCGTATAGACGACGCCCGGCGCGACCCGGTCGGTGATCAGCGCGCGCAGCGTGGTCTCACCGGAGCGGCTGGCCAGCCGCACCCAGTCGCCTTCGCGGACGCCGCGAACCTCGGCGTCGTGCGGATGGATCTCCAGCCTGTCCTCGGCATGCCACGCGACGTTCTCGGTGCGCCTGGTCTGCGCGCCGACATTGTACTGGGATAGAATCCGGCCGGTGGTGAGCAGCAGCGGATAGCGCGGACCCGTCCGCTCGTCCGTCGCCACATACTCTGTGCGGATGAACTTGCCCTTGCCGCGCACGAAGCCGTCGATATGCATGATCGGCGTGCCGAGCGGCGCCTTCTCGTTGCAGGGCCACTGCACCGAGCCAACACGATCGAGCAGTTCGAACGAGACGCCGGCGAAGCTCGGCGTCGTCTTGGCGATCTCGTCCATGATCTGCGACGGATGCGTATAGTTCCAGTCCAGCCCAATGGCCCGGGCGAGTTCCTGCGTCGCTTCCCAGTCGGCGTAGCGCGCCTTCGGTTCCAATACCTTGCGCACCATGTTGATGCGGCGCTCGGCATTGGTGAAGGTGCCGTCCTTCTCGAGGAAGGTCGAGCCCGGCAGGAAGACGTGCGCGTAGTTCGCCGTCTCGTTGAGGAAGAGATCGTGCACGACCACGCACTCCATCGCGGCGAGGCCGGCGGCGACGTGCTTGGTGTCGGGGTCCGACTGCAGGATGTCTTCGCCCTGGATGTAGATGCCCTTGAAGGAGCCGTCGACGGCGGCGTCCAGCATGTTGGGAATGCGCAGGCCCGGCTCTTCGTCGAGCTTCACGCCCCACAAGCTCTCATAGATGTCGCGCACCGCTTCGCCGGAGATGTGGCGGTAGCCCGGCAGTTCGTGCGGGAACGAACCCATGTCGCACGAGCCCTGCACGTTGTTCTGGCCGCGCAGCGGGTTCACGCCGACGCCCTGCCGGCCGATATTGCCGGTGGCCATGGCCAGATTGGCGATCGCCATCACCGTGGTCGAGCCCTGGCTGTGCTCGGTGACGCCGAGGCCGTAGTAGATCGCGCCGTTGCCGCCCTTGGCGTAGAGCCGGGCCGCGCCACGGATCAGTTCTGGATCGACGCCGGACAATTTGCCGACGGTCTCGGGGCTGTTTTCCGGCAGGGCAACGAAGGATGCCCAATCCTGGAATTCCGCCCAGTCGCAACGCTCGCGGATGAAGGCTTCGTCGAAAAGGCCTTCCGTGACGATGACATGCGCCAGCGCGGTCAGCACCGCCACGTTGGTGCCGGGCTTGAGCGGCAGGTGGTAGTCCGCCGCTATATGGGCCGACTTGACCATCTCGGTGCGGCGCGGATCGATCACGATCAGCTTGGCGCCCTGGCGCAGCCGCTTCTTCAGCCGCGATGCGAACACCGGATGCGCCGAGGCCGGATTGGCGCCGATGATGACGGCGACGTCCGTGTATTCGACGGAATCGAAATCCTGCGTGCCGGCCGAGGTGCCGTAGGTCTGGCCGAGGCCATAGCCGGTCGGCGAATGGCAGACGCGGGCGCAGGTGTCGACATTGTTGTTGCGGAAGCCCTGCCGCACCAGCTTCTGCACCAGATAGGTCTCTTCGTTCGTGCAGCGTGAGGAGGTGATGCCGCCGATGGAGCTGCGTCCATACTGGTACTGGATGCGGCGGAACTCGTTGGCCGTATGGGCGATTGCCTCTTCCCAGCTCACTTCGCGCCACGGATCGCTGATCTTCTCGCGGATCATCGGCGACAGGATGCGGTCCTTGTGCGTGGCGTAGCCATAGGCGAAGCGTCCCTTCACGCAGGAGTGGCCGTGGTTCGCCTTGCCGTCCTTGTAAGGCATCATGCGGATGACTTCGTCGTCCTTCACCTCGGCCTTGAACGAGCAGCCGACGCCGCAATAGGCGCAGGTGGTGACGGCGGAGCGCTCCGGCATACCCTTCTCGAGCACCGTCTTTTCGCGCAGCGCGTCGGTCGGGCAGGCCTGCACGCAGGCGCCGCAGGAGACGCATTCCGAAGCGATGAAATCCTCATGCATGCCGGCCACCATGCGGGATTCGAAGCCGCGGCCCTCGATGGTCAGCGCGAAGGTGCCCTGCACTTCCTCGCAGGCGCGCACGCAGCGCGAGCACACGATGCACTGCGCCGGATCATAGGTGAAATAGGGGTTGGACTCGTCGCGGGCGATGTAGTCGACGGCCAGCGAGCCGTGGCCCGGCGCCACGCCGCCTTCTTCCCTGACGTGGTTACGGCCCTCGACGCCGTAGCGGTTCTCGGACAGACCGACCGATTTCGCCACCGCGTCGAATTCGCTGGCGCCGGTGCCGGCCTGCTCGTTCCAGCCGGTCGGGTGGTCGGAGACGTAGAGCTCCATGACGCCGCGACGGATGGCGTCGAGCCGGTCCGACTGGGTGCGCACCACAATACCTTCCGCGACGGGCGTCGTGCAGGAGGCCGGCGTGCCGCCGCGCCCTTCGATCTCGACCAGGCAGATGCGGCAGGAACCGAAGGAGTCCAGCATGTCGGTGGCGCAGAGCTTCGGGATCTCGACGCCGCCTTCCATCGCCGCGCGCATGATCGATGTGCCTTCCGGCACGGTGATGCTGCGGCCGTCGACCGTCAGCGTGACCTGCTTCGTCGCCTTCGACTCCGGCGTGCCGTAGTCGATCTCTTCGACGAGTGTCGGGAAGTCGGCCTTGATGTTCATCTGCCAGCTCCTATTCAGCCGCCACGCGCGCCGGCGCGGGCTTGAAATCCTCGGGGAAATGCGTGATCGAGCTCATCACCGGGTAGGGCGTGAAGCCGCCCAGCGCGCAGAGCGATCCGAACTTCATCGTGTTGCAGAGGTCTGTGACCAAAGCGAGGTTCTTGTCCGCCTCTATCCCCGCCGCGACCTTGTCGAGAACCTCCACGCCGCGCGTCGAGCCGATGCGGCAGGGCGTGCACTTGCCGCAGCTTTCAATGGCGCAGAACTCCATCGCGAAGCGGGCCTGCTTCAGCATGTCGGCCGTGTCGTCGAACACGGTGATGCCGGCATGGCCGATCAGGCCGTCGCGCTTGGCGAATTCCTCATAATCGAACGGCGTGTCGAACAGGGCGCGCGGGAAATAGGCGCCCAGCGGGCCGCCGACCTGCACCGCCTTCACGGGGCGTCCAGAGGCCGTGCCGCCGCCGATATCGTCGACGATCTCGCCCAGTGTCAGGCCGAAGGCCGTCTCGAACAGGCCGCCATTCCTGACGTTGCCGGCGATCTGGATCGGGATCGTGCCGCGTGAGCGGCCCATGCCGAAATCCTTGTAGAAGGCGGCGCCCTTGTCCATGATGATTGGCACCGAGGCCAGCGATATCACGTTGTTGATCACCGTCGGCTTGCCGAACAGGCCCTGGATGGCCGGCAGCGGCGGCTTGGCGCGCACCACGCCGCGCTTGCCTTCGAGGCTGTTGAGCAGCGAGGTTTCCTCGCCGCAGACATAGGCGCCCGCGCCCGCGCGGATCTCCATGTCGAAGGCATTGGGCGAACCCAGCACATTGAGACCGAGAACGCCGGCCTTGCGGGCGATCGCCACCGCCTTGTTCATCGTGGCGATTGCGTGCGGATATTCCGAGCGGATGTAGACGAAGCCCTTGGTGGCGCCGGTGGCGATGCCGGCGATCGTCATGCCTTCGATCAGCACGAAGGGGTCGCCTTCCATGATCATGCGGTCGGCGAAGGTGGCGCTGTCGCCCTCGTCGGCGTTGCAGACGATGTATTTGCGCTCGGACGTCGTATCGAGCACCGTCTTCCACTTGATGCCGGTCGGGAAGCCAGCGCCGCCACGGCCGCGCAGGCCGGATTCGGTGACCTGCTTGACGACGTCGGCGGGCGCCATGGCGACCGCGTTCTGCAGGCCCTTGAGGCCGCCCAGCGACTTGTAGGCGTCGAGCGACAGCGGGTCGTTGATGCCGCAGCGCGCGAAGGTCAGGCGCGTCTGCTTGGCCAGGAACGGGATCTTGTCCGGCGCGCCCAGCCAGCGCTTGTGATGGCCGCCCTTGAGGAAGCCGCAGTCGAACAGGCTCTTCACGTCGGATGGCTTCACGGGTCCGTAGGCGACTCGGCCATTCGCCGTCGCCACCTCGACCATCGGTTCCAGGAAATAGGCGCCGCGCGAGCCGTTGCGCACGATCTTGGCTTCGACGCCGCGCTCCTTGAGTTCCTGCTCGATCGCCCGGGCGACCTTCTCGGCGCCGAGCGCCAGCGCGCCGGAATCGGCGGGGATATAGATGCGCGGGATCATGAGCGTACCTCCGCGACGATCTCTTCGATCTTCTCGTCGTCGAGCCGGCCGATCACTTCGCCATCCAGCATCGCCGAGGGCGAGCAGGCGCAGAGCCCGAGGCAGTAGACCGGCTCCAGTGTAACCGATCCGTCGGCGGTGGTCCCGTGGAAATCGATGCCGAGCAATTGCTTGATCTTGGCGGCGACCGCGTCCGAGCCCATCGACTGGCAGGCCTCGGCCTGGCAGAGCTTCAGCACGTGGCGGCCGGCTGGCCGTGCCCGGAAGTCATGATAGAAGGTGACGACGCCATGCACTTCGGCGCGCGAGAGGTTCAACTCGTCGGCAATGACCGGAACCGATGCCTGCGGCACGTGGCCGAACTCCTCCTGTATGCCGTGGAGGATCGGCAGCAGGGGGCCTTCGAGACCCTTCAATTCCTGTATGATCGCCGCCGTGCGCGACGCGATCTGGGTACTTGCAGGCTGCATCGGCATGCAGCGCCCTCCCTGTATGTCATAGCGCCAAATATATGCTGACCGAAGCTCCAAGCGTTTTTGAGGCAACGACACGCACAAGGCGCAATATCGCTAAGTCCTTAGGAAATCAGAGGAAACCCTCGAGATCAATAAAGCGCCGCCGTCATTCGATAGAAAATTTCTATCAAACTTCGCCGACCTGCATTGTCTAGCCTAGCGGTGGAAACGGATATCGTCTGCCAGCGCCATCGCCTCGTCCAGTAGCGCCTGCACCAGCGGGGTGTGCGGCTCGCGCGGAGCCGCGACAAGCCCGACCGTGTGGCTGGCGTCGGGCTCGACGATCGGGATGGCCCGGATCGGCTCGGAAAAACCGAATGTTTCCGCGAGGTTGAGCGGCATGATCGACGACCATTTGCCGGTCCGGATGTGCGAAAACAGCACGATCATCGAATTGGATTCCAGCGTCGGGCGCACCTGCACGCCGGCCTCGGCGAGATGCTGGTCGATAATGCGGCGGTTCTGCATGTCCGGTGTCAGCAGGCAGAGCGGCAACTGGCTCAATTCCGACCACGTCACTTTGTCGCGGTCGAAATAGGGATTCCCGACCGCCGTGATCAGCTGGTAGCGCTCGTCATAGAGCGGCACGCTGGTCACCCGGCCGAGCGGCTCGTTGTCGAGATAGGTGATGCCGGCATCGACGTCGAAATTGCCAAGCAGCGTCAGCACCTCGATCGAGGTGCGCGACAGCACCGAGAAGGTGACGCCGGGGTGTTTTTCACGAAACGGCGTCGTCAGCCGCGCCACCATGGCGAGCGCGGTGGGGATCGCGGCAATGCGTATGCGCCCGGACAGGCCAAGGCGCGCCGCGCGCATTTCCTCGCGCATCGTCCTGGAATCGCCGACGATGCGGCGTGCCCACACCAGCACCTGCTTGCCTTCGGGCGTCAGGCCCTGGAAGCGCGAGCCGCGCAACACCAGCATGACGCCGAGCTGTGCCTCGAGCTGCTTGATGCCGGCCGAGAGCGTCGGCTGGGTGACACCGCACACGTCCGCGGCGCGGCCGAAATGCTCCTCCTTGGCGAGCGCGATGAAGAATTCCAGCTTGTCGATCATGTCCGGCTGCGCTCCGGGTGGTCGCGCGGCGCCGCGCCGTCGCCATTTTTCCGCGTATCGTGGAGAAGGTTGACGATGCTGGCAAGAAGGCAATAACCAATTGATAACATTTGGCTTGCCATCGGGTCGCGCAGGCGCTGGACTGGGCCTCCAAGGATAGGAATCAGAATGCTGGACAAGCATCCTCCGGAAACGCCGACGACGGCCGCTTCCGACATGCACGAAGCCATGCGTCTGGGTGCCCTCGAGCGGTATGATGTGCTCGACGCGTCGCGCGAAGCGCCTTTCGATCGCATCGCCGGCCTGATCAGGATGGTCCTCGATGTCCCCATCGCCATCGTCTCGGTCATCGACGGGCATCGGCAGCTCTACAAGGGATGCGACGGCCTGGCGACTGACGAAGCCGCGCGCAAGGACACGTTCTGCCGCCATACCATTCTCCAGGAAACGCCGCTGATCGTTCGCGACGCCACGAAGGATCCGCGCTTCGCCAACAATCCATATGTGCTCGACGACCCGCATTTCCGCTTCTATGTCGGCGTGCCCTTGCGCACGAGCGACGGGCACAACATCGGCAGCGTCTGCACGGTCGGCTACGAGCCGAGGGAGTTCAGCGAGCGCGAGGCCGTCATCCTGCGGGAATTCGCCAAACTGGCGATGGACGAACTGGAGCTGCGCCGGCACGCATCCCGCGATGCGCTGACCGGCATCCTGTCGCGCCGGGCCTTCGTGGAGCAGGGCAGCAGGGTTTTCAGCCTCTCGCGCCGCCAGCATGTCGATCTCTCCTGCATCATGTTCGACATCGATCACTTCAAGGCGGTCAACGACACGTTTGGTCACGCGGCCGGCGACATGGTGCTGAGCAGCGTCGCCGGCCAATGCGCGGAACTGTTGCGCGACACGGACATACTGGGCCGCCTTGGCGGCGAGGAATTCGCCGTGCTTCTGCCCTCCGGCCGCAATGGCGCGGCCGAGGTGGCCGAGCGCCTGCGCGCCTCGATCGAGGCGACGGACCTGGTCATCGGATCAGCCGGACTGAAGGTCACCGCGAGCCTCGGCGTCGCCTCCCTCGATTCCTCGGTGCTGACCCTGCAGGAGCTTATCGAGCGCGCCGACCTCGCCATGTATGCCTCCAAGCATGCCGGCCGGAACAGGATCACGATCTGGAATTCCGCCGATGGCGGTCCGGCTCGATCGCGGCGCAGGGTGCTCAAGGCCGGGCAGATCGTCTTCAACGACCGCATGTCGACCATTGACTGCACCGTTCGCAGCCTGGGCGAGGACGGTGCGACCATCGACGTCTCGAGCGCCGCGGGCATTCCCGAGCGCTTTGTGCTGGTCATCAGGGCCGACGGGTTCGAGGCCAGGTGCCAGATCGTGTCCCAGGCGGAGAAGCGCCTGGAACTGCGCTTCGCCTAGACGGTGCGCGTCTCTGCTTGAAGCCGACGGCGCCTGCCGCCGGCAAAGCGTCGGCAAATCCACATCTTTGAGCCGGCTTAGCTGTTTTCCCCGGCCGCGCATGGCGTTATGTGGGGGGCTTGGACGCGGCCAGAAGAGGAGGACGATTATGCTGGGCTGGTTCCGCAAGCTCTTGCCACGCGAAGATCGGTTCTTCGACCTGTTCGAACAGCATTCGCGTACGGTTGTCGGTGGCGCCGAGGCGTTGCAGCAGCTTCTCGGCGGCAAGGATGTCGACCGCTGGTGCCAGAATATCGTCGATCTCGAAAACGAGGCGGACGCGATCACCGCGCAGGTTCTCCTGGCGGTCCGGCGCTCCTTCATCACGCCCTTCGATCGCGGCGACATCAAGGACCTGATCCAGTCGATGGATGACGCCATCGACATGATGCACAAGACCGTCAAGACCGTGAAGCTGTTCGAGAAGCGGCAGTTCGACCCCTTGATGCAGGAAATGGGCGGCGTCATCGTCGAGGCCGCGCGGCTGGTCGCCGAGGCGATCCCGCTGCTCGGCAAGGTGGGCGCCAACACGGCGCGCCTCACCGCGATCGCCGAAGAGGTAATGCGCGTCGAGGGACGCGCCGACGACCTCCACGAGCAGGGGCTGAAGGATCTCTTCAGGAAGCACGGCAGCAGCGATCCCATGGCCTATCTGATCGGCAGCGAGATCTACGGCCAGTTGGAGAAGGTGGTGGACCGCTTCGAGGACGTCGCCAACGAGATCAGCGGCATCGTCATCGAGAACGTGTGATCTGCGATGGATGCGACGATCGCCTTGCCCTTGCTGGTCGGCCTTGTTGCCGTGGCCTTGTTCTTCGATTTTCTAAACGGCCTGCATGATGCCGCCAACTCGATCGCCACCATCGTGTCGACCCGCGTGCTTCGGCCGCAATATGCCGTCCTGTGGGCGGCCTTCTTCAATTTCATTGCCTTTCTGTTCTTCGGCCTTCATGTCGCCGAAACGGTCGGCAAGGGCATCGTCGATGCGAGCATCGTCACGCCGGCGGTGATCTTCGCCGCCCTCGTCGGCGCCATTGTCTGGAACATTGTCACCTGGATCGCCGGCATCCCCTCCAGCAGCTCGCATGCGCTGATCGGCGGTCTGGTCGGCGCCGGCGTCGCCAAGGCCGGTACGGGCGCCATCGTCTGGGCCGGCCTCGGCAAGACGGTCGCGGCCATCGTCCTGTCGCCGGCCACGGGTTTCGTCCTGGCCCTGGTGCTTGTGCTTGCCGTATCTTGGCTTTTCGTGCGCCAGACGCCATTCGCCGTCGACAACACCTTCCGCGTCCTGCAGTTCTTCTCCGCCTCGCTCTATTCGCTGGGGCACGGCGGCAACGACGCGCAGAAGACCATGGGCATCATCGCCGTGCTTCTCTATTCGCAGGGCAAGCTCGGGACGGATTTCTATGTTCCCCTCTGGGTGGTTCTAACCTGCCAGTCGGCGCTGGCGCTGGGTACGCTCTTTGGTGGCTGGCGCATCGTCCACACAATGGGCTCCAAGATCACCCGGCTGAACCCGATGCAGGGTTTCTGCGCCGAGACCGGTGGCGCCATCACCCTGTTCGCGGCCACCTGGCTCGGCGTTCCCGTCTCGACCACGCACACCATCACCGGTGCCATCGTCGGTGTCGGCGCGGCCCGCCGGGTCTCCGCCGTGCGCTGGGGCATCGCCGGCAACATCGTCATCGCCTGGGTCGTCACCTTGCCGGCGACGGCGGCGATTTCCGCGCTCACCTATCTGGTCCTTGGCCTGGCCGGCTGATGTCGCTGTCTGGCGCTTGGAGCCGTGCTTGATCTGCACTATGTGAGCTGCAGCCGAACGCCAGAGCCGGATGATTTCAGGTCTGTTCGACCTGAAATCTGAATCCGCCTCTAAATCAAAGAGATAGAGCATGATGTCGCCCGAAAACCGCTTCGCACTTTTCGGCATCATGCTCTAGGGAAGAAGAACATGTCCGTCACCAAGGAAACCGTCATCGACCGTCTCAAGACGGTCAACGGACCGGATTTCACCGGCAACATCGTCGACCTCGGCATGGTCTCGGAGATTTTCATCGCCGACGGCAAGGTGTTCTTCTCGATCACGGTTCCGGCGGCGCGCGCGCAGGAAATGGAACCGCTGCGCGCCGCCGCCGAACGCGTGGTGAAGGCCATACCCGGCGTCACCGGCGCCGTCGTGGCGCTGACGGCCGAGCGCAAGGGCGGTGGCATGGAGGCGCCGGTTCCGCAACGCCCGGCTCCGCGTCCCGCGCCAGTGGCCCCGCCGCCGCGCCCGGCCCCGCAGGCGCCAGCCTCGCACAGCCAGGGCAAGCGCGGCGTGCCGGGCATCGAGGCGATCATCGCGGTCGCCTCCGGCAAGGGCGGCGTCGGCAAGTCGACCACCGCCGTCAATCTGGCGCTTGGCCTTGCCGCCAATGGCCTGAAGGTCGGTGTGCTCGATGCGGACATCTACGGCCCATCCATGCCGAGGCTGCTCAACATCCATGGCCGGCCCCAGACGGTGGACGGCAAGGTGCTGAAGCCGATGCAGAATTACGGCCTCAAGGTGATGTCGATGGGTTTCCTCGTCGACGAGGAGACGCCGATGATATGGCGCGGCCCGATGGTGATGTCGGCGCTGACGCAGATGCTGCGCGAGGTGGAGTGGGGGCCGCTCGACGTGCTCGTCGTCGACATGCCGCCCGGTACCGGCGATGCCCAGCTCACCATGGCCCAGCAGGTGCCGCTGGCCGGCGCCGTCATCGTCTCGACGCCCCAGGATCTCGCCTTGATCGACGCGCGCAAGGGCCTCAACATGTTCAGGAAGGTCGACGTGCCGCTTCTCGGCATCGTCGAGAATATGAGCTATTTCCTCGCGCCCGACACCGGCAAGCGCTACGACATTTTCGGCCATGGCGGCGCCCGCCGCGAGGCCGAGCGGCTGGGCGTCACTTTCCTCGGCGAGGTGCCGCTCGAAATGGGCATCCGCGAGAGCTCGGACGCCGGCACGCCCGTCGTCGTTTCGAAGCCCGATGGCGCCGAGGCCCGGATTTATCGCGATATCGCGACCCGGGTATGGGAACGGGTCAACGAGGAGCGTGGCGCTGCCGAGGCAGCGGTACCAAGCATCGTGTTCGAGTAGTCTCTGCCAAGGAGGGAACGTTCAGCCGTTCCCCACCTTGTCGCCGAAGGTCGAGAAGAACTGCCCGGCCAGTTTCTTCGAGGTCGATTCGATCAAGCGGCTGCCGAGCTGCGCGATCTTGCCGCCCACGTCGGCCTTGGCGGCGTATTTCAGGATCGTATCGGCGCCATCCTCGGTCAGCGTCACGTCGGCCCCGCCTTTGGCGAAGCCGGCGATGCCGCCCTTGCCTTCGCCCTGGATGGTGTAGGAGTGCGGCGGGTTGAGGTTCTTCAGCGTCACCTCGCCGTTGAAGGTCGCCTTGATAGGCCCGATCTTCAGCACCACCGTGGCCGCCATCTCGGTCGGCGACTTCATGTCCAGGTTCTGGCAGCCGGGGATCGCCTCCTTCAGCACTTCCGGATCGTTGAGCGCTGCCCAGACCTTGTCGATGGGAGCGGCGATCCGTTCCTCGCCTTCGATCACCAGAGCCATGAAAAACCTCCCTTGGGCATGATTCCGAAAATCGGATTCGATTTTCCGGCAGGATCATGCGTAGAAACCAATTGCCGCCGCGTCATCTACGCGCCCTGACGGACGCGCGGCGTTGCGGATAGAGCTCGATGGCCTAGCGCAGGTGGGTGCGCCTGTCTATCGCACCAAAGTCCGGGTGCGGAACGCGCGTGCCTCTTGCCTGTCTCTGCGCGTTGTCATATCGATTTGTCAT
Source organism: Mesorhizobium sp. 65-26 (assembly GCA_001899205.1). GTDB lineage: Bacteria > Pseudomonadota > Alphaproteobacteria > Rhizobiales > Rhizobiaceae > Mesorhizobium. Next base: position 147,873 of record MKVL01000004.1, read on the forward strand.
ACAAATACGGAGACCATGATGGCCGGCGCCACCACCAAGAAGAAACTTCGCTCGCAGGAGTGGTTCGACAATCCCGACAATCCGGGCATGACCGCGCTGTATCTCGAGCGCTACCTCAATTACGGCCTGACGCGGGCGGAACTGATGTCGGGCAAGCCGCTGATCGGCATCGCCCAGACCGGCTCGGACCTGTCGCCCTGCAACCGCCATCACATCGAGCTGTCGAAGCGCGTGCGCGAGGGCATCGTGTCGATGGGCGGCATCGCCTTCGAATTCCCCTGCCATCCGATCCAGGAGACCGGCAAACGCCCGACGGCTGCGATCGACCGCAACCTCGCCTATCTCAGCCTCGTCGAGGTCCTGTTCGGCTACCCGCTCGACGGCGTCGTGCTGAACATCGGTTGCGACAAGACGACGCCGGCCCTGCTGATGGCGGCCGCGACCGTCAACATTCCGGCCATCGCGCTCTCCGTCGGCCCGATGCTGAACGGCTGGCACAAGGGCAAGCGCACCGGCTCCGGCACCATCGTCTGGGAATCACGCCAGCGCCTGTCCGCCGGCGAGATCAACTACGAGGAGTTCATGGACATCGTCGCCTCCTCGGCGCCGTCCACCGGCTTCTGCAACACGATGGGCACGGCCACGACGATGAACAGCCTGGCCGAGGCGCTGGGCATGCAACTGCCGGGCTCCGCCGCCATCCCCGCGCCTTATCGCGAGCGCGGCCAGATGGCCTATGAGACCGGCAAGCGCATCGTCAACATGGTGCACGAGGACCTCAAGCCGTCCGACATCATGACCAGGAAGGCGTTCGAGAACGCCATCGTCGTCAATTCGGCCATCGGCGGTTCCACCAACGCCCCCATCCACCTCAACGCCGTCGCCCGCCATCTCGGCGTGCCGCTCGACAATGACGACTGGCAGGGGATCGGCCACAAGATCCCGCTCATCGTCAACCTGCAGCCGGCGGGCGAGTATCTGGGCGAGGATTACCACCATGCCGGCGGCGTGCCGGCCGTCGTCGCCGAACTGCTGAAGGCCGGGCTTCTGCCCCATCCCGACGCCGTCACGGTCAACGGCAAGTCGATCGGCGACAATTGCCGTGGCGCCGTCAACGAGAATCCGGACGTCATCCGCAGCGTCGACAAGCCGCTCAAGACCAATGCCGGCTTCATCAACTTCAAGGGCAATCTGTTCGATTCCGCCATCATGAAGATCAGCGGCATCTCGGACGAGTTCCGCGAGCGCTATCTCTCCAATCCGAAGGATCCTGACGCCTTCGAGGGCAACGCCATGGTCTTCGACGGGCCGGAGGACTACCACGCCCGCATCGATGATCCGGCGCAGGGCATCGACGAGCACACCATCCTGTTCATGCGCGGCGCCGGTCCGGTCGGCTATCCGGGCGCGGCGGAAGTCGTCAACATGCAGCCGCCGAACTACCTCATCAAGAAGGGCGTTCATTCGCTGGCCTGCATCGGCGACGGCCGCCAGTCCGGGACGTCCGGGTCGCCCTCCATCCTCAACGCTTCGCCCGAAGCCGCGGTGGGCGGTGGTCTGGCGCTGGTCAAGACCGGTGACCGCATCCGCATCGACCTGCGCAAGGGCACGGCCAACATGCTCATCAGCGACGAGGAACTTGCACGGCGTCGCGCGGAACTGGAGGCCAATGGCGGCTATCATTATCCGCAGCACCAGACGCCATGGCAGGAGATCCAGCGGGGCATGGTCGACCAGCTCGCGCAAGGCATGGTGCTGAAGCCCGCGGTGAAGTACCAGCACGTCGCCCAGACCAGCGGCGTGCCGCGCGACAACCACTGATACTTGCGGGAAGGCGCTCTGCGTCTTCCCGAAAGATCGGGCCGAACGAGGACACAGGGCAGGCGCGGCGCTATTTTTGCGGCTCCCTGGTGCTTGCCGGATCTCGCGATCTGTCGTCAACATCGATGCCTGCCTGTGAATCGGAAGGCTGGCATCGATGGTTGTTCACGGGCGCGACGGCGCGGCGCGCATAAGGCCGACGGTCGAGGTCTTCCTGGCCTTTCTCAAGCTCGGCCTGACCTCTTTCGGTGGGCCGATCGCGCATATCGGCTACTTCCACGACGAGTTCGTGCGGCGCCGCAAATGGCTGGACGAGGCCGGCTATGGCGATCTCGTCGCGCTCTGCCAGTTCCTGCCCGGGCCGGCCTCCAGCCAGGTCGGGTTCTCGATCGGCGTCCTGCGCGCCGGCCTGCCCGGCGGCCTGGCTGCATGGGCGGGCTTCACCTTGCCTTCCGCATTGCTCCTGTACGTCTTCGCCATCGGCGCCGCGTCGCTGACCGGTCCGGTCGCGCTCGGCATCATCCACGGCCTCAAGCTCGTCGCCGTGGCGGTGGTGGCGCAGGCCCTCTGGGGCATGGCGAGGACGCTTACGCCCGATCGTGCCCGCTCGGGCATCGCGCTCGCGGCCGTCGCTCTCGTCACCGTTGCCGGCGGCTCGCTCGGCCAGATCGGCGCCATCGCGGCGGGCGCGGTCGTGGGCCTGCTGATCAGCCGCGCCGACCCCTCGACCGGCAACGGTCATCTTGCATTTCCCGTTCGCCGGCGTGCCGCCATGGTCGCGTTCGCGCTGTTCGCTGCGCTGTTCGTCCTGCCGCCGACCGTCGCTGCCGCCACGGCCAGTCAGGCGCTCTCGCTGTTCGACGCCTTTTATCATTCAGGCGCGCTGGTCTTCGGCGGCGGCCATGTCGTGCTGCCCCTGCTGCAGAGCCAGGTCGTCGCGCCGGGCTGGGTTCCGCCGGAAGCGTTCCTGGCCGGCTACGGCGCGGCGCAGGCCGTGCCCGGCCCATTGTTCAGCTTCGCCGCCTATCTCGGGACGGTCGCCGGTCCGCAGCCCAACGGGCCGCTCGGCGCATCCATCGCCCTTGTGGCGATCTTCCTGCCCGGACTGCTCCTCGTCTACGGCATGCTGCCCTTCTGGGACAGGCTGCGCGGCCTGCCGTTTGCACAGGCCGCGATGCGTGGCGCCAACGCTGCGGTCGTCGGCATATTGGCGGCCGCCTTCTACAATCCGGTCTGGGTCAGCGCCGTGCAGGCGCCCGCCGATTTCGCCCTTGCGCTCGCCGGTTTCGTCCTGCTCGTCAGATGGAACATGCCGCCGTGGATCGTCGTCCTGCTGCTCGCCATCGCCGGAGGCGCCCTGGCCAGCGTCCAGCCGATCTGACAAACGCGTCTTTCGCCACCATATTGGGTCTCAGAGGCGTTTCTGGGCGCGGCCGATTGGTTTGTCCCTGCGGGTAAAACGCTTAAGGTGCCGACAGGCGCGAATGGTGAACTGGGCATGACAAAACGGCGCTCTTCCCTTGGCTTTCTTGGCATGTTCGGTCGGTCGGGAGACCTGCGCCAACTCGATGCCGCGTTGCGCGGCGCCGATCTCCACCCCGCCCTGGTGCCGGAAGCGGTGAAGCTCACCCTGGTGAACCTCATGAAGGATCGCTGGTCGGACGAACCGCCTCCGCAGGCTTACCCGACGGTGGCGCTGCTGTTCGGCTTCTGCATCGCCGGGCCGGATGCGTTCGAACGCGCGAACGGCCACGAAAGGCGCCTCGAGGCGGAGCGGCGCATGGATGCCGCGCTGGAGGCTGGCGACAGCTTCGATGCGCAGATCGTGCTGATGACCATGCACGCCAAACTGATCAATCCCGAACTCGTCGAACGTTACGGGCTCTCCGCCGACTGACGGACCACAGACCGCCGTGGCTTTGGCCGGCCTACAGGCCGCCGAAGGGCGCGATCGGCGTGCCGTCGGTGAAGCGCGAATAACGGAACGGTGTGGGGTCGACGATCGGCTGCCTGGCCATGGCAAGGTCGGCAAGCAGGCGGCCCGCGCCGGGCCCGATGCCGAAGCCATGTCCGGAAAATCCTGTTCCGACGATGAGGCCTGGCACCTGGTCGACGGTTGAGATGACCGGCACCGTATCCGGTGTCGCGTCGATCAGGCCGCCCCATCGCTGCTCGATCCTGGCCTGCGCGAATTGCGGAAAGACACGGGTAAGGTCCCGGTAGGCGCGGTCGAGCGTCCCGTCCACCGGATCCGGATCGATCGTGCGCCGGCGTTCGAAGGGAGATATCTCGTCCAGCTTCCACGGGCGCCATTGCCGCCATTGCTCGAAGAACGGACGGCCGAACCTCAGTTCGATGTGCCGCACCTCCATCTTGAGGAGCGGCAAGAAGTCCATGAAGAAGCGAAAGCTGTCCGGCGTGATTTCGGAGCGGTTCTCCGAGCCGTTGGCGATCGTGTAGCCGCCGTCCAACCGCTTCCTGTAGGCGAACTCAGCGCACCAGGCCGCGCCCGGCGGGCCTTCGACCGGGCTGGTCCTCAAGACCGAGGCCCTGACGCCGAGCTGCGGCAACCGGATTCCAAGGCTGCGGCAGAACAGCGTGCTCCACACGCCACCGGCGAGCACGACGGTCTTGCAGGCGATGGGGCCACGTTCCGTCACCACGGACGAGATCTGCCCGCCCGTCCTTTCGATTCCCCGTACGGCGCATTGCTGCAGGATGACCGCGCCATGCCGCTGGGCGGCGCGCGCGATCGCCGGGGCGGCCTTCTGCGGCTCGGCCCGTCCGTCGCTTGGTGTGTAGAGGCCGCTGCGCCAGATTTTCGAGGCACCGGGCATCAGACCGGCAAGCTGTTGTGCCCCGATCATCTTGCTGTCCAGCGCGTAGGGCCCCGCCGCCTTGAGCCACCCCTCGCGGCTCGCTTCGTCCTGGGCATTTTCGCAGGCGTACAGGATGCCGGTTCGCCGGAAGCCGACGTCCTCTCCGAGCGTCTGGGAGATGTTTTCCCAGATGTTCATGGCTTCGACGATCAGCGGCAGTTCACGCGGGTCGCGCCCCATCCTGCGCACCCAGCCCCAGTTCCGGCTCGACTGCTCGCCGGCGATCTCGCCCTTCTCGCAAAGGACGACGGGGACACCCGCCATCGCGAGGAACAGCGCCGTGCTGACGCCGATGATGCCGCCGCCGACCACGACGACTTCGGTCTGGCTGGGCATGCTCTCGTTGGAGACGACGTCTTCGGTTGGAGGTCGCATGGCGGCGGTGGGTCTCTTCGTTTCCTGGCTGAACCGTTCGAGCGGCCGATGGCTGGACGTCGCCGGCGGTGACTGTCCCTACTACGCCGGCTCGGCACTTCCAACGTCACGGCGGTCGCGAAAGCCGCGACCGGAACGCTCCTTCCGGGAGCCTGCGGGAGCCGGACGAGGAAGGCTCCTCGTCAACCGCCCATGCCGGTGCGCGGCAGATGGATCAGGTTGCCGAAACGGGCGCGCAGCTTGTCGTCCACCGATCTCGGGATGTGGCGCGGGAAGCGCTCGGCCAGGATACGCTTCTTCTCGGCGATGGCCCGTGACAGGATGTCGGGGCGCCCCTTCTCGTTCCATTCCTTGGGCGAGAAGCGGTCGCCGACGGCAGGGTAGAAATATTCTGTCTGCATCAGCCGCAGCGTCTGCTCGTTGCCGAGATAATGGCCCGGCCCCTTGATGCAGACATCGGTGATCGTGTCGATCGACAGCGACTCGTCCGTCACCTCGATACCACGCACGCAGCGCAGGCAGTGGCCCAGCATGTCGTTGTCGATGATCAGGCTCTCCAGGCAGAAGCCGAGCAGCGAAGCGTGCATGCCCGCCGACTCGTAGACGAGGTTGAGGCCCGACAGGCCAGCCATCACGTCGGTGATGCCCTTCTCGTAGCCGGACTGGATGTCGGGCAGTTTCGAATCCGTCATGCCCGCGGCCGAACCGCCCGGCAGGTCGTAGAACTGCGCCATCTGTGCGCAGGCCGCCGTCAGCACCGACTGCTCGGCGGAGCCGCCCGACATGGCGCCGGTCCTGAGGTCGGAGACGAAGGGCCAGGTGCCGAATATGGCGGGGTGGCCGGGCTTGACGGCATTGACGTAGACGAGGCCCATCAGCACCTCGGCCACGGCCTGCACGACGGCCCCGGCGATCGCCGCCGGTGCCGTGGCGCCGGCCTGTCCGGCCGACAGAAGCAGGATCGGGATACCGCCTTCGACACAGGCCTCCAGCACGCCGCAGGCATCCTCCGCGAATTTCATCGGCGGCACGACGAAGCAATTCGAATTGGAGACGAAGGGTCGCGCCCGGAAGTTCTCCTCGCCGCCGGCGATCGCATAGAGCATCTCGAGGGCGGGCTGCACGTTCTCGCGCACGGTGAAGGACGTGCCGACATGCTTCGACGTGCCCATCACGCAGGCGTAGAGCGTGTTGAAATCCATATCGAGCGGGTCGGGAATGTCCCGCGGCACCATCGGCCGCTGGAAGAAATGGATGTTGTCGAGGCCGTCGACGATGCGGGCCGCGTCGTAGATGTCCTGAAGCAGCGACTCGCGATACTCGCGTTTCTCGACATCGACCAGATGCACCGCCGCGCCGGCCGTGCCGTAATGCACGCGCTTGCCCTGGATCACCATGTCATGCTTGGGATCCTGCCCGTGCAGGGTGAAGTTCCGCGCCGCCTTCTTGATCGTGTCGAGCACGAGCCCGCGCGGCAGGCGGATGCGGCCGTCGTCGCCGTAGGTCCCGCCGACCCTGGTCAACGCATCAATGCAGGAGGGAATGGCATTGGCGAAGCCGACGGTTTCGAGCAGCACAAGCACGGCCTCGTGGATGCGCTCGCAGTCGTTACGGTTGAGCGGGCCATAGCTGCCGCCTTCCAGCCCCGGCCTCACCGGCCTTACATCGTCGGCAAGCGGGGCGGCCCGCATCGCGCGGCGCGCTTCGCGTCCGCCGGAGCGTCGCGAGCGTTGGTCTGTCGACTGTTCCTGCTTTTCCATAGCCACTGACATGGAGGCTCTCCGATTTTCTCTGCGAAGTGGCTCATGGCGGTTGGTCCACCATCGGCCAGCTTCTTTTCCCCTTCAGGAACGTGACGTCCGGCGGACGTACAGGCGTTCCAACGCTTTCTTGTCTGCGCACGGTCTTTCCGGAGTCGGAAATCCGACTTCCAGCGTCGTGCGCTTGTGTCCGACTATGCCGCCGGCATTGGTACAGCCTATGAGCCAGCCAATGCCGCCGAATATGCCAGATAGCGAGGGGAAGCGGAGCCGCGCCTTTGGCGGCGCTAGAGCCGGATGATTTCTGGTCGAATCGACCTGAAATCTGAATCCGTCTCTAAATCAAAGAGATAGAGCATGATGTCGCCCGAAAACCGCTTCACACTTTTCGGCATCATGCTCTGGCGCATGACTCCGAAAAATCAGGATCGATTTTCGGAAAGGATCATGCGCGAAATCAAAGTGTTAGAGCGTCCGTTGCGTGTCCAAATGGACGCGCGGCGCTCTATGCGCGGATTAAGCGGCAGCGGGCCGGCGTCCGGCTGCCGTGGCGAGTTCCCGGATGCCGGGCTCGATGTGCTGCAGCGAGATCGAGGAAATGCCCAAGCGCATGAAACGCGTGGGTTTTTCGGAACGATCGAAGAAGCGGTCGCCCGGCTCGATGATGACGCTGCGCGTGGCCGCCGCCTCGGCGAGGCCGCGTGAATCGGTGCCGCGCGGACCCTCCAGCCACAGCGACGTGCCACCAGCGGAGTCGGTGGAGCGCCATTCTGGCAAGAAGGCGGAAATCGCATGGACCAGACGCTTGCGCCGCTCGTCGAAGGCAGCGGATAGCCTGCGCACCAGCGCCTCGTGGTGGCCGAGCGAGAGGAACAATGCCACCGCGCGCTGGTTGTTGGCCGGCGGATGGCGCAGCATGAAGCGGCGCAAGGCGCGAAGTTCGGCGATCAGGCCAGCGGAAGCGACGATATAGCCCAGCCTCAGGCCTGGCGCGAGCGTCTTCGACATCGAGCCGACATAGATGACACGCCCGGAGCGGTCGAGGCTCTTCAGGGCCTGCTGCGGCGCCTCGTCCAGGAGTTGGCTGTCATAGCCGTCCTCGATGATGATCTGGTTGTTGCGGTTGGCGCGCGCCAGCAGATCCTGCCGGCGCTCCGCTGACAGCGGCACCATGGTCGGGCAATGATGGCTCGGCGTCACGAAGACGAAGCCGGAATCGCTCGGGATGGACGACGTCACGATGCCCGACTGGTCCACGGGGACCGGCTGTATGTCGGCGCCCGCCAGCCTGAAGATCGAGCGGGCGTCGGGATAGCCCGGATCTTCCATCGCCACCTTGGAGCCCTTGGTCATCAGCAGCGAGGCCAGCATGTAGAGCGCGTTCTGGGCGCCCAGCGTCACGATGATCTCGTCGGGATTGGCGAAGATGCCGCGCCGCGGCAGCAGGCGCGCCTGGATCTGCTCGATCAGCAGCGGATCATCGCGGTCGACCATGTCGGACGCCCAGTTGCGGATTTCCAGAACGGCCAGCGCCATGCGGTTGCATTCGCGCCATTCGGCGGTCGGGAACAGCGCCGGGTCGAACTGGCCGTAGACGAACGGATAGGAGGACTTGATCCAGTTCTCGTGCTTGGCCGGCGGTGGCATGTCGCTCGCGGCGATCTGCCGGCGCGCCTTCCAGTCGATCTCGTTGGCCTGCTCGGGCGCCTTCTGATGCGGCTTCGCCGGCGTCGCCAGCACGTCGGGATTGACGAAGTGGCCGCGCCGCTCGCGCGCCACCAGGAAGCCCTGGTCTACCAACTGCTGGAAGGCGAGCACCACCGTGCCGCGCGCGACACCGAGCTTTTCGGCCAGAATCCGGCACGAGGGCAGTGGCATCGATGCGGCGATCTGCCGGTCGAGAATGGCCGCTACGATCGCTTGGCGGATCTGCGCCTGCAAGGTCTGGCCGGATTCGGCCGAAATCCGGAACAGACCGGACCATATGGCCGTGTCGTTTCTCTGTGGCATGTAAGGCGTTCCTCGATGGCCAGCTTTTTTTGCTTGACTGGACCAGTGGAATGTAGCCGTGGCACAAGCGGTTGCGCCAATCAATTTTTCTGATCTTTGGGATTTATGCCAGTGATCCATCGGCGCCCGACGCCGGCGACCTTCTGCGGCATCGCTACGTATTGAACCGGACGCAAATCGGCACAATAGTTCCGCCGCGCCGACACGCGCCGGAAACATCCGGTCTGATAATGTGGTCAATGTGGCGCCAAGGTTCAGGAGTCCGCCAGTGGATCAGTCGTCATTCCAAAAGCAGCTCGCCGCCCTGCGTGATCATCGCGCGGCGGCTTCGGGAACCATGCGCGAGGCCTTCGTCGCCGATCCGCACCGCTTCGAGAAATTCTCGGCCGGCGACGGCGATCTGCTGCTCGACTGGTCGAAATGCGCCGTCGACGAGCGGACTATGGACCTTTTGGAAGGATTGGCCGGCGCGGCCGGGCTCGAGGCCCGACGCGACGCCATGTTTGCCGGCGCCAAGATCAACGTCACCGAAGGGCGCGCGGTGCTGCACACGGCGCTGCGCAACCTCAAGGGCAAGGGCGTGGTGCTCGACGGCCAGGACGTCAGGACGGAAGTCGTTGCCGTGCTTGATGCCATGGGCGCCTTCGCCGATGCCATTCGTTCCGGCAAGGCGGCCGGCGCCACCGGCAAGAAGATCACCGACATCGTCAACATCGGCATCGGCGGGTCCGACCTCGGCCCCGTCATGGCGACGCTGGCGCTGGCGCCCTACCATGACGGGCCGCGTGCGCACTATGTCTCCAACATCGACGGTGCCCACATCCACGATACGCTGAAGGGCCTTTCCGCCGAGACCACGCTGTTCATCATCGCCTCCAAGACCTTCACCACGGTCGAGACGATGACCAACGCCGAAACCGCGCGCAAATGGGTGCAGAAGGCGCTCGGCAAGGAGGCCGTCGGCAAGCATTTCGCCGCCGTCTCGACCGCGCTCGATCTCGTGGCCAAGTTCGGCATCGCTTCCGATCGCGTCTTCGGTTTCTGGGACTGGGTCGGCGGCCGCTATTCGGTATGGGGCGCCATCGGCCTCCCGGTGATGATCGCCATTGGTCCACGCAACTTCCGCGCCTTCCTGGACGGCGCGCACGAGATGGACGAGCATTTCCGCACCGCGCCGCTGCGCAAGAACCTGCCGGCGCTGCTGGGCCTTGTCGGCTGGTGGCATCGCGTGGTCTGCAAATATCCGGCCCGCGCCGTCATCCCTTACGACCAGCGCCTGTCGCGGCTGCCTGCCTATCTCCAGCAGCTCGACATGGAATCGAACGGCAAGAGCGTCACGCTCGACGGCGGCGCTGTGGCGACGCCGACCGGGCCGCTGGTCTGGGGCGAGCCCGGCACCAACGGGCAGCATGCCTTCTTCCAGCTTCTCCACCAGGGCACCGATTTCATCCCGGTGGAGTTCCTGGCCGCGGCCGTCGGCCACGAGCCGGAGCTCAAGCACCATCACGACCTGCTGCTCGCCAACTGCCTGGCGCAGTCGGAGGCCTTCATGAAGGGCCGTACGCTGGAGGAAGCGCGCGCCCAGATGCTGGCCAAGGGCATGAAGCCGGCCGACGTCGACCGGGTCGCGCCGCACCGCGTCTTCTCCGGCAACCGGCCGTCGGTCACGATCCTTTATCGCAAGCTTGATCCCCGGATGCTGGGGCGGCTGATCGCGCTCTACGAGCATCGCGTGTTCGTCGAGGGCACGTTGTTCAACATCAATTCCTTCGACCAGTGGGGCGTGGAACTGGGCAAGGAACTGGCGACCAGCCTGCTGCCTGTCGTGGAAGGCAAGGAAGACGCCGCAAAGCGCGACGCCTCGACTGCCGGTCTGGTGGGACATATCCACCGTCTGCGCGGAACGGAGTAAGCAGCTTGAGCGACATCAAGGGCATATTGTTCGACAAGGATGGAACGCTTGTCGATTTCAACGCCACCTGGCTTGGCGTGGCCGACTTCATGGCCATGGACGCTTCCGAGGGCGATCGCTGGAAGGCCGACAGGCTGCTGGCGGCGGCGGGCTTCGATTTCGCGACGCGCAAGTTCAAGCCGGATTCGATCTTCGCCTCGGGCACCAATCTCGACGTCGTCGAGCTTTGGTTCCCGCGCCTGTCCGAGGAAGAGCAGTTGCTGGCGGTCGCCCGCTTCAACGAGATCACCTCGGTGCAGGGATCGGCCATGGCGGTGCCGCTGCCCGGCATCGTCGACACGCTGGCGGCGCTGCGCGGCAAATCCTACCGGCTTGGCGTCGCCACCAACGACTCGACCAGCGGCGCCGAAAGGACACTGGCGACACTCGGCGTATCGCAGCTTTTCGATGCCGCCTACGGCTACGACGCGGTGAGCAATCCGAAGCCGGCGCCCGACACCATCCATGCCTTCGCCGAACTGACGGGACTTGAACCCGCCGCGATCGCCATGGTCGGGGACAACCGCCATGACCTGGAGATGGCGCGCGCCGGCGGCTGCGGCCTGGCGGTCGGCGTGCTCTCCGGAACCGGTACGCGCGAGTCGCTGTCCGAGATCGCCGACGTCATCCTGGATTCGGTCGCCGACCTGCCGGCATTTCTCGACGGTCGAGGGTAGGGCGTCTGGAGGGCGGCCAATCCTCCCGCCCAGAACGCAATCGCGCCGAATTCGCCTCAGCGCTCCCGCTCGAAGGCAAAGACGCAGCTCTTCCTGCTGGGGGTCGCTTCGCCGAAATCCACCACCGCGTGCTCGGCCAGCAACCGCAGCCGCGTCCGCGGCAGGTAGGCGCGGCCGGGATCACCGACCAGCACCTCGATGCCGCGCTCGAGACAGCGATCCAGAAACGCGATCACCTGCTCGGCAAGCTCAGGTCCGTAAAAGAGGTCGCCGACCAGCACGAGGTCCACGCCAGGCGGCGAGCCGGCGGTCAGGTCGTCATTCCGCGTCGAGATAGCGACACCGTTGGCGGCGGCATTGAGATCGATGGCGACAATGCCGTTGCGGTCCGTTTCGGAAGCCGTCACGTCGCGCGCGCCAGCCTTTGCCGCCGCGATGCCGACCAGACCGCCTCCGGCGCCGAGATCGAGCACGCGGCGGTCGGTAAGGATCTCGGGATGATCGAGAATATGACGCGCCAGCACCGCGCCGCCGGCCCAGACATAGGCCCAGTAGGGCGGCTGTGGCTCGTCGTCTTCGTCGGATGGGCATTCATCTGTGGCCGCGTCCTGGTCCGACGCAGCGTCCGGTTCGGTCAGACGCCCGAGCCAGCTGGCCGGATGTGCGGTGTAGAGCAGGATCTCGGGCAGCCCCGGCACCGGGGCAAGCCGCATGTTGTCCCGGATGAAGGTCGCGGCATCCGGCCGCGAGGCCGTCGCGGCGCGGTCCGGGGAATTGGCCTGCTTCAATCGCGCAGTGCCCGGCGCAGGATCTTGCCGACCGGTGTCTTCGGCAGTTCGGTGCGGAACTCGATGTATTTCGGCCGCTTGTAGCCCGTCAGGTTGGCGCGGCAATAGGCAGTCAGGTCCTCGGCGGTCAGGGCCGGGTCCTTCTTGACGACGAACAGCTTCGGCACCTCTCCCGAATGCTCGTCCGGCACGCCGATCGCCGCCACCTCGAGCACGCCGGGATGCTGTGCCACCACCTCCTCGAGTTCGTTCGGATAGACGTTGAAGCCCGAGACCAGGATCATGTCCTTCTTGCGGTCGACGATCTTGGTGTAGCCGCGCTCGTCCATGAAGCCCATGTCGCCCGACTTGAAGAAACCGTCCTCGGTCATCACCTTGGCGGTCTCGTCGGGCCGGTTCCAGTAGCCGGCCATCACCTGCGGCCCCCGGATGCAGATTTCGCCGACCTCGCGCAGCGGCAGATTGTTGCCGTCGTCGTCACGAATGGCGATCTCGGTCGAGGGCAGGGGCAGGCCGATCGTGCCGGTGAATTCGCTGGAGCTGAACTTATTGGCCGTCGCCACGGGCGAGGTTTCCGAAAGGCCGTAGCCCTCCGAAACCGGGCAGCCGGTCAGTGCCTTCCAGCGCTCGGCGACCCCCTTTTGCACCGCCATGCCGCCGCCGAGCGTCAGCACCAGAGGCTTGAAGTCGAGCTTGCGGAAGTCTTCATTGTTGAGCAGCGCGTTGAACAGCGTGTTGAGGCCCGGGAAGATGTGGAAAGGCTGCTTCTTCAACTCCTTGACGAAGCCGGGAATGTCGCGCGGATTGGGGATCAGCAGGTTGCGGGCGCCCTGCTGCATACCCATCATCGCGTTCACGGTCAGCGCGAAGATATGGTAGAGCGGCAGCGCGCAGACATAGTTCACATGCGCTGGCTTCGGCTTGATCGTGAAGGCGTCCTCGACCCACAGCGCGTTCTGCATCATATTCGACAGCACATTGCTGTGCAGTAGCGTCGCGCCCTTGGCGATGCCGGTCGTGCCGCCGGTATATTGCAGGAAGGCGACGTCACCGGCCACGACAGCGGCGGGTTTCAGGGAAAGGCCCGCGCCGGCCTTCAGCGCGGCGTTGAACTTGACGTGGCCGGGTAGCGACCAGGCGGGCACCATCTTCTTGACGCGGCGGACCACGAGGTTGACGATCGCGCCTTTGAGGCCGCCCAGCAGGTCGCCCATGGCCGCCACCACCACGTGCTTGACGCCGGTCCTGGCGACCACCGCCTGCAGCGTGCCGGCGAAATTCTCCAGGATGACGATCGCCTCGGCGCCGGAATCCTTGAGCTGGTGCTCCAGTTCGCGCGGCGTGTAGAGCGGATTGACGTTGACCACGACATAGCCGGCGCGCAGCACCGCCATCATGGTGATCGGATACTGCAGGATGTTGGGCATCATCAGCGCGACGCGCGCGCCCTTGGCCAGGCCCTTTGACTGCAGATAGGCGCCGAAGGCGGCGGACAGCCTGTCCATATCGGCGTAGCTGATGGACTTGTCCATGCAGGTGAAGGCCGGCTGGGCGGCGTACTGCCTGCAAGTCGCGACCAGGAAGTCGCCGAGCGAATTGTGGGGCAGGGGACCGATCTCGGCCGGCACGTTCTTGGGGTAGCTGGCGAGCCACGGCTTTTCCGGCAGTCCCGCTGTCAGCGCCGTCAAGGCTTCCGGCAGCTTGCCCTGCGGCGGCGCGGCCCTGGCGGCGGCCGGCGTCGCCGGCTTGGCCTTGGCCGGCGCCTTGCGCGCGCCGCTCGCGGCGGGCTTCTTCGCCGACGCGGTCTTGCCGTCGGCGGTCCCTGCCTTCTTCCTGGCCGGGCTGTCGGCCCGTTTCGAGGCGGCCTTGGCCCTGTTCTCCGGAGCCGTCTCCCTTGGTGTTTTTACCACCCTTTTTCCTCCCTCGATTCCGGTGCTCTTGCCGCCGATGTGTCCTCGCGCCGTGCTCGCTCCCGAGTGCCCTGGATGTGCTGTGCCGCATTCCGGCGCGGATATTCCGGCTGAACCCAGGCTTTCGTCTATGTATTGCGTCTGTCGCCGGCCGTGCAAGTCTTGCCCCGGCGGCAGCTTTCGAAAGATTTGCCGCCCGTCGTTCCCGTCGTCCGCCTCATCGGGGAAGACCAGTCCGGCGCGCGTCGGGATTCGGCGGCGTGCCTCCGGCGCATACCGGCATCAGGTTGAATCAATAAAAAAACTCAATCATTAATAAAGCCGTGATCGGTCAAAAATACTAATTTCCCTCTCCCGTCGGGCTGTTGAAGAAAATATTTTCTGCTTCCCGTGGGGTAGGCATGCGGGGAGTTCCAATGCCGTGGAAACGGTGCTTATATGCGCCCTTCACGAGCCTGATAGAGGGGCTTGGAAGAACATCAGGGAGTGCTCAATGAAGAAGAAACTGACTTTTGCAGCCGCGTTGCTGGCTGCAAGCGTCCTGGGAGGCGTGGCCAACGCTAAGACGCTGGTCTATTGCGCGGAAGCGTCGCCGGAAGGCTTCGACCCGGCCCCGTATACGGCGGGACAGACCTTCGATGCGTCCTCGCGCACCGTCTTCAACCGCCTTGTCGAATTCGATCATGGCAAGACCACGATCTCGCCCGGCCTCGCCGAGAGCTGGACGATCTCCGACGACGGCAAGGAATACACCTTCAAGCTGCGCAAGGGCGTCAAGTTCGCCCCGACCGACTATTTCACGCCGACGCGCGATTTCAACGCCGACGACGTCGTGTTCTCGTTCGAGCGTCAGGTTGACAAGAACGGCCCGTGGTTCCAGTACATACCGGGCATCGCCTACCAGTATTACAATGACCAGTTCGGCGACAACATCACCAAGGTCGAGAAGGTCGATGACCTGACGGTGAAGTTCACCCTCAAGGAGCCGGCGATCACCTTCATCCCGACGCTGGGCATGGACTTCGCCTCGATCGTCTCCAAGGAGTATGCCGACAAGCTGCAGGCCGACAAGACGCCTGAGCTCTTCAACCAGAAGCCCGTCGGCACCGGCCCGTTCATCTTCGTCGACTACCAGACCGACGCGGCCATCCGTTACAAGGCCAACCCCGACTACTGGGGCGGCAAGCAGAAGATCGACGACCTGGTCTTCGCTATCACCACCGATCCGGCCGTGCGCGCTCAGAAGCTGAAGGCCGGTGAGTGCAACATCATGTCCTACCCGGCGCCGGCCGACATCAAGGGTTTGCAGGCTGATCCGAACCTCACGGTCGCGGAACAGGAAGGCCTCAACGTCGGCGCGCTGATGTACAACACCCAGCAGAAGCCGTTCGACGACGTCCGCGTCCGCAAGGCGCTGAACATGGCCATCAACAAGAAGGCCATCATCGACGCGGTCTTCCAGGGCGCCGGCCAGGTGGCGATCAATCCGATCCCGCCGACCATGTGGTCCTACAACAAGGAGGTGAAGGACGATCCGTACGATCCGGACGCGGCCAAGAAGCTGCTCGAGGAAGCCGGCGTCAAGGACCTCAAGATGAACGTCTGGGCGATGCCCGTCTCGCGTCCGTACATGCCGAACGCGCGCCGCACCGCCGAGCTGATCCAGGCTGACTTCGCCAAGGTCGGCGTCACCGTCAACATCGTCAGCTACGATTGGGGCGAATACCTCAAGCGTGCGTCCGCCGTCGACCACGACGGCGCTGTCATCGTCGGCTGGACCGGCGACAATGGCGATCCGGACAACTTCCTCGGCGTGCTCCTGAGCTGCGCTTCCGTCGGTTCGAACAATCGCGCGGAATGGTGCAACAAGGACTTCGACGCGCTCATCAACAAGGCCAAGACCGTTTCGGACCAGGCCGAGCGCGCCAAGCTCTATGAACAGGCGCAGGTCATCTTCAAGGAGCAGGCACCATGGGCGACGCTCGCTCACTCCAAGGTGTTCATGCCGATGCAGAAGACCGTCACCGGCTTTGCGATGGATCCGCTCGGCATCCACCGCTTCGACGGCGTCGATATCGCCGAATAAGGTTCGCGAAACGGGGGCGGTGCCTTATGGCGCCGCCCCTCCTCGCCCGCCATGCTGCGCTATATCCTCGGTAAGCTCGCCCTCATCATCCCGACCTTCATCGGGATAACCATCCTCGCTTTTGGCTTCGTGCGCATCCTGCCCGGTGATCCGGTGCTGGTGCTCGCGGGCGAACGTGGCCTGTCGCCCGAACGTCACACGGCGCTGATGCATCAGTTCGGTTTCGACCAGCCGATCTGGCAACAGTACCTGACCTACCTGACCAACATCCTCAGCGGTGATTTCGGAACTTCCTTCTCCACCAAGACGCCGGTGCTGAAGGATTTCCTGGTGCGGTTCCCGGCCACGGTCGAACTCGCCATCTTCGCCATGATCTTCGCCGTCATCTTCGGCGTCGCCTTCGGCATCTTCGCCGCCATCCGGCGCGGCTCCTGGTTCGACCAGCTCACCATGGGAACGGCGCTCGCCGGCTATTCCATGCCGATCTTCTGGTGGGGCCTGCTGCTCATCATCGTGTTCTCGGGCATGCTGCACTGGACACCGGTCTCGGGCCGCATCGACCTGCTGTATTTCTTCAAGCCTGTCACCGGCTTCATGACCATCGATTCCCTGATCTCGGGGCAGAAGGGAGCCTTCCGCTCGGCGGTCTCGCATCTCATCCTGCCGACCATCGTGCTCGGTACGATTCCGCTGGCTGTCATCGCCCGCCAGACGCGCTCGGCCATGCTCGAAGTGCTCGGCGAGGACTACGTGCGCACGGCGCGCGCCAAGGGCCTCGCGCCGCGCCGCGTCATCGGCCTGCACGCCTTCCGTAACGCGCTCATCCCGGTCGTTACCACCATCGGCCTGCAGGTCGGAACGCTGCTGACCGGCGCCATCCTGACCGAGAGCATCTTCTCGTGGCCAGGCATCGGCAAATGGATGATCGACGCTATCTCCAAGCGAGACTATTTCACCGTCCAGGGAGGACTTCTGCTGATCGCGCTCATCGTCATGGCCGTGAACCTGATCGTCGACGTGCTCTATGCCGTCATCAACCCCCGTATCCGGTCGAACTGACATGACCAACGAAGGCCCAGCCGCCGCGGAAGCCGCGACCGTCGTCAAGCAGCAGGATGCCCGGCTGCAGATGTTCGCCGAGTTCTGGCATTACTTCTCCATCAACAAGGGCGCGGTGATCGGCCTCGTCGTCTTTGCGCTGCTGATCCTGGTGGCGGTCTTCGCGCCGCTGCTCGCGCCGCATTCGCCGGACGACCAGTTCCGTGATTTCTTCCTGACGCCGCCGGCCTGGCAGACGGGCGGCAACGCCCAGTTCCTGCTCGGCACCGACGCCGTCGGCCGCGATATCCTGTCGCGCCTGATCTATGGTTCGCGCTTCTCGCTGGCCATCGGTTTCGTCGTGGTGACCACGGCGCTCATCTCCGGCGTCATCCTCGGCCTGCTGGCGGGTTACTGCCGGGGCTGGGTCGATACGCTGATCATGCGCATCATGGACATCATCCTGGCCTTTCCGTCGCTGCTCCTGGCGCTGGTGCTGGTCGCGGTGCTGGGCCCCGGCCTGGTCAATGCCATGATCGCCATCGCCTTCGTGCTGCAGCCGCATTTCGCGCGCCTGACGCGCGCCGCCGTGATGGCCGAGAAGAACCGCGAATACGTGGTCTCGGCCAAGGTTGCCGGCGCCAGCCATCTCAGGCTGATGCTGGTAACCATCCTGCCCAACTGCATCGCTCCGCTGATCGTGCAGGCGACGCTGTCCTTCTCCAACGCCATTCTCGAGGCGGCCGCCCTCGGCTTCCTCGGTATGGGCGCGCAGCCGCCGACGCCGGAATGGGGCACCATGCTCGCCGAAGCGCGCGAATTCATCCTGCGCGCCTGGTGGGTGGTCACCTTCCCGGGCCTCGCCATCCTGATCACCGTCTTTGCCATCAACCTCATCGGCGATGGCCTGCGCGACGCGCTCGACCCGAAGCTCAAGAGGTCCTGAGCCCGATGCCTCTGCTCGAAATCAAGAACCTCACTGTCTCCTTCGACACCGCCGCCGGGCCGTTCCTGGCGGTGCGCGGCATCGATCTGTCGATCGAACCGCGCGAGGTGCTGGCGATCGTCGGCGAGTCCGGCTCCGGAAAATCGGTGTCGATGCTGGCCGTGATGGGGCTGCTGCCCAAGACGGCCACCGTCAAGGCCGACCGCATGGCCTTCGACGGCGTCGACCTGCTCGGTCTCAGCCCGGCCGCGCGCCGCAGGATCGTCGGCAAGGACATTTCGATGATCTTCCAGGAGCCGATCGCCAGCCTCAACCCGTGCTTCACCGTCGGCTTCCAGATCGAGGAAGTTCTGCGCTTCCACATGGGCATGGACCGCGCCCAGCGCCGGGCGCGCGCCATAGAGCTGATGAAGCTCGTCGGCATTCCGGACCCCGAGGCGCGGCTCAGCTCATTCCCGCATCAGATGTCGGGCGGCCAGTGCCAGCGCGTCATGATCGCCATCGCCATCGCCTGCAACCCGAAGCTGCTGATCGCCGACGAGCCGACCACGGCGCTCGACGTGACCATCCAGAAGCAGATTCTCGACCTGCTGGTCTCGCTGCAGGCCAAGTACGGCATGGGGCTGATCATGATCACCCACAATATGGGTGTGGTCGCCGAAACCGCCGACCGCGTCATCGTCCAGTACAAGGGCCGCAAGATGGAAGAGGCCGACGTGCTGTCGCTGTTCGAAAGCCCGAAGAGCAACTACACGCGCGCGCTGCTCTCGGCGCTGCCGGAGAATGCCGTCGGCGACCGTCTGCCCACCGTCTCCGACATGATGTTCGAGCCGGCTCCGTCCGCCTCGGGAGGCGCCGCATGACAACCGTCCTCGAAGGCAAGAACATCGTCCGCGATTATCACATCGGCGGCGGCCTGTTCAAAGGCCCGCGCACGGTGCACGCCGTGAAGGGCGTGTCCTTCAGCGTCGACAAGGGCAAGACGCTGGCCATCGTCGGCGAAAGCGGCTGCGGCAAGTCAACGCTTGCCCGCATCATCACGCTGATCGATCCGGCGACCTCGGGTGAGTTGTTCATCGACGGCAAGAAGGTCGACATCGCCAGGGACGGCCTGTCCAGGGAGATGCGCCGCAAGGTGCAGATCGTCTTCCAGAACCCTTACGGATCGCTCAACCCGCGCCAGAAGATCGGCGATGTGCTGGGCGAACCGCTGCTTATCAACACCGACATTCCGGCCTCGGAGCGACGCGACCGGGCCATGGCGATGCTGAAGAAGGTCGGCCTCGGCCCGGAGCACTACAACCGCTACCCGCACATGTTCTCGGGCGGCCAGCGCCAGCGCATCGCCATCGCGCGGGCGCTGATGCTCAATCCGAGCCTGCTGGTGCTGGACGAGCCGGTCTCTGCCCTCGACCTGTCGGTGCAGGCGCAGGTGCTCAACCTGCTCGCCGACCTGCAGGACGAGTTCCAGCTGACCTATGTCTTCATCAGCCACGACCTGTCGGTGGTGCGCTACATCGCCGACGACGTGATGGTCATGTATTTCGGCGAAGCCGTCGAATACGGGCCGCGCGACGAGGTCTTCTCCGACCCGAAGCACAGCTACACCAAGACGCTGTTCGCGGCGACGCCGCGCGCCGACGTGGCCTCGATCAAGGCCAGGCTGGCGAAGAAGAAGGCGGCCTGACTCCAGTTCGTCATCCTAGGGGCGAGCGACGCGAAGCGGCGCCCAGGCCCTAGGATCCATGCCGCTAGCTAAGCCAAAAAGTGCAGCGGAGCAGATTTTGCACCGTTGCAACGCCAGTGTGTCATGGCATGGATCCCATGGTCTGCGCCGCGTCGCTTCGCTCCTTGCTTCGCCAAAGGATGACGACGTCGAGGAGCCGTGATCGACTCCCCATGCAAAGGCTCGAACCACGGTCCGAGGTTACGACAGCTTGGCGATAATAGCCCGCAGCGCCTCGCCGAAGCGGCGCACTTCCTCGACCGTGTTGTAGTGGACCAGCGAGGCGCGGATGGCGCCGCTGTCCATGCTGAGCTTCAGGCGCTTCATCAGGCGCGGCGCGTACATGTGGCCGTCGCGTATGCCGATCTGCATGTCGGCCATTTCCTCGACGATGCGCTGCGGCGACAGCGTGCCGATGTTGAAGCAGAAGGTCGGCACGCGCTCGTCGATGCGCGCCTCTTCGCCGACGCCGTAGATGGTGGCGCCGCAATCCTTGAGCACCTTCAGCATCTCGCGCGCCAGCAGCAGTTCGTAGTCCCGGATCGCCGCCATGCCGGCGACGATGTTCTCGCGCCGCGACCGGTTGTTGGACGGCGCCAGATTGCGGCCGATCAGTTCGAGATAGCGTACGGCGGCGTCCATGCCGGAGACGTTCTCGTAGATGAAGGTTCCGGCCTCCACCTTGTAGGGTGGCTCGTTGGGGATGAAATCCTCGCGGAAGGTGGGCAGCCGCTTCAGCGTCTCGAAGCGGCCCCACAGGAAGCCCATATGCGGCGAGAAGTTCTTGTAGCCCGAGCAGACCAGATAGTCGCAATCCCAGGCCCGCACGTCGATCAGCCCGTGCGGCCCGTAGTGGACGCAATCGAGGAACACTTCGGCGCCGGCCGCGTGCGCTGCCCTGGCGACGGCGGCGACGTCGACGATCGAGCCGATTGAATGCGCCGTCACCGTGCAGGCGACGAGGCGCGTGCGCTCGGAAAGCAGCGGAACGAGATCGTCGACATGCAGGTTGCCGTCCTCGCGCATGCGCCACCATTTGAACTTCGCGCCGGCCGGTTCCAGGGCCAGCCAGGTGGCGATATTGGCGTCGTGATCCATGTCGGTGACGACGATCTCGTCGCGGTCTCCGAGCATCTGGCCGATGCCGAGGCTGACCAGACGGATGAACGAGGTTGCGTTCATGCCGAAGCAGATCTCGGCCGGGCTGTACGCGTTGATCAGCAGCGCGACGCTTTCGCGCGCGTCCGCCACCGACTGGTCGACGGTGACGCTGCGGCCGTAGCGCCCGCCGCGCTGCACATTGTGGCTGACCAGATGATTGGTGACCGCGTCGAGTACGCTCTGCGGGATCTGGGCGCCGGCGGCGTTGTCCATGAAGATGAAATCGCCGGCCTGCTTGAGCGCCGGGAACATCGCCCGGATGGTTTCGACCGGAAACGCGCCGGGGGCGCTCTTTTCTGTTCGATGGCTGGTCAACGGTCGTCTCCTGGCGATTGTGCTTGAAGTGGTTGATCGTGGCTCAATTCCGGGAAGGCCAAGCGGCCTCCAGCCGGAATTGCGTAGGGCTCGACCTAGCGGGTCTTCTCGTCCTTGAAGCGGCGCTCCAGCAGGTTGACGACCCGGACCATCGGCCACAGGAAGATAAGGTAGACCAGCGCCGCGCCGATGAGCGGCGAGGGGTTGGCGTAGAGCGACTGCGCGTTGGTCGCTTCCTTGAGCAGTTCCGGCAAGGCGACGGTCGAGGCGAGCGAGGTGTCCTTGAACATGGAAACGCAGTTGCTCGTCATCGGCGGGATGACGACGCGCACTGCCTGCGGCAGCACCACCTTGCGCAGCGTGAGCAGGAACGGCAGGCCGAGCGCTTGTGCCGCCTCGAACTGGCCGCGTGGGATGCTCTCGATGCCGGCGCGGAACACCTCGGCCGAATAGGCTGACATGATGATGGCGAACGCCGTGATGGCGGATGCCCAGGACGACAGCCTTATGCCGAGGAACGGCAGTGCGTAGTAGATCAGGATGAGGACGACCAGAACCGGCAGGGCGCGGAAGATGTCGGTGTAGCCGATCGCCAGAAGCCGCAGGGGCTTCGGCGCGTAGAGCCGCACCAGACTGATCGCCAGGCCGATGAGGATGCCTATGCCGATGCTCATCAGCCCGAGCAGCAATGTGTTCAGGAAGCCGCGCAAAAGCGCAGGCAGGCTGGACATCATGATGTCGGCGTTGAAGAAGGTGTCCACCAGAGACATGGGATCATTCCCGAAACAGTGGCGTCCGCTGACGCCGGGTCATGTCCGAGGAGACCGGAGCGGCTCCTAAGGGACCATGGGTGAGTGCCGGGGCATCCCGCGACCTGGCGGAAACACCCGGCGTCGCACGAATGCGGCTAACTCAAATCGACAGAGCGGCTGCCCGATCCCTTCCGGATGCATCCACCCTGTCGGGGTCGAGGCGACCGATGCGGCGCGGGCAGGGCCCGCGCCGCATCGGTCTTACCGATCAGGCCTTCGGAATCGGCATTTCCTTGACGGTCGCGGAATCGGCGGGCGCGTCGGAGCCGAACCACTTCTTGTGGATCGCGGCCAGCGTGCCGTCCTTCTTCATCGACGTCAGCGCGTCGTTCAGCTTGCCGAGCAGAGGATGGTCCTTGCTCAGCATCAGGCCATACTGTTCGCCGGTCTTGATGCGCTCCTTGACCACCAGGTCCTTCATCTTGGTGAAGGCGTACTGCATGCCGGGAATGTCGCTGACGGCGGCGTCAACACGGCCGGCGCTGAGGTCGAGCAACAGGTTCTGCTGCGTGTCGTAGCCCTTGACGTCGCTGAAGCCGTCGGCCTCCTGATGCGCCTTGACCCAGGTCTCGCCGGTCGAGCCGGAGAGCACGCCGACGACCTTGCCCTTGAGGTCGGCTTCGGCCTTGATCGGGCTGTCGGTCTTGGTGGCGATGCCCATGTCGGAATCATAGTAGGGCTGCGTGAACGACAGCGACTTCAGGCGCTCGGGCGTGATGGTGATGGACGAGATCGCCACGTCGATGCGCTTGGAGTTGACGGCCGCGAACAGGGCCTGGAAGCCGAGATCGGCGATCTCGGTCTTCATGCCGATCCGCTTCGCCGCTTCGTTGACGATGTCGACCTCGAAGCCCTCGAACGTGCCGCTCTCGTTCTTGTACTCGAAGGGCGGGTTGGTCGGATAGGCGCCGACGTTCAGCACATCCTCGGCATGCGCCATGACCGGCCCGGCAACGATGCCGACGGCGGCCGCGAGGATGAGAAGTTTGCGACGTGTTATGCTCATTGTGTTCCCTCTCTGATTTTGATCGGCGGGTTCAGCCCGCGCGTTCCTTGCCGCCCTGCCTCCTGCAGGTCGTCAATTCATTGCCGCGACCATGCGCTCCAGCGCGGTCGCGATCTGCTTGTGGTCGCGGAAGACGCACATTCTGATGAAGGCGTTGCCCGCGTTGCCGAAAAGATGTCCGGGCGCCAGGCCGACGCGCGCGGTCTCCAGGATACGCGAGCATGCGTGGCGCGCGTCGCTTTCTCCTTCGAGCGCGAAGAAAGCATACATGCCGCCACGCGGCTTGTCCGGCAGCACCACGCCGGGTATTCGCGACAGCCCGTCATAGGCGAGGTCCAGCCCCGTCCTGAGCTTCTGGCGGATTTCCTCGACCAGCGGTTCGCCGTCGCGGATGGCAGCAGTGGCGCCGGCCTGGATAACGGCGGCGGTTCCGCTGTTGACATACTGCGTCATCGCGCCGAGCTGGTCGGCGACACCGGATGGATGGGTCAACCAGCCGATGCGCCAGCCGGTCATTGCCCAGGCCTTGGAGAAGCTGTTGACCGAAAGCACCCGGTCGCCGTCCTCGGCGATCCGCAGGATCGAGGGCGCGACGGGGCCGTCGAAGTAGAGCCGGCCGTAGACTTCGTCCGATATGATCCAGACGCCGGTGCGCCGGCTGAAGTCGAGCAGGGCGCGCATCTCGTCCTCGGATGCCGTCCAGCCGGTGGGGTTGGAGGGCGTCGACAGGAAGATCGCGCGCGTGCGCGCATCGCAGGTGGCAAACAGCCGGTCGAGGTCGAGCCGCCAGTCATTGTCACGGAATTCCAGCGAAAACGGTCGCGGCTCACCGCCAATCACGTGAATGGCGTTGTGGATGTTCGGCCATTGTGGCGCGACATAGACGACGTTGGTGCCGACATCGACCAGCAGTTCCAGCGCCAGGTAGAGCGCCTGCATGCCGCCCGGCGTCACCGTCGTGCGGGCTATGGGGATCGAGCGGCCGTGCAGCTTTGTCTGGTAATCCGACAGCGCTTCATTCAACGGGCCGTGGCCGCGCATGTCGGGCACGTAGAAGGTCAGCCCCTGATCGAGCGCGGTCTTGGCGGCGTCGCGTATGAAGGCCGGCGTCACCATGTCGCCTTCGCCGTACCAGAGCGCGATGACGTCGCCCAGTTCGCGGGCGCGAACCGCCAGGCTGGCGATGTTTTCGGTGTGAAGATCGCGGATCTGCGCGCGGATGCCATCAAAAGCGTGGCGCGAGCCGGCCGCCGACGAATGGGGCTTCATGAACGACAAGGAAAGGACCCCTTTGACCGCACGCTTACTCCAGACAGCGACCGTCGGTCCGCCATATGGCAGCCCCGGTTCTTCACGGAATGCTTAACCAAAGCGCCGCACTTTTCAAGATGAGAGTTTTAAGCTTAAAAAATTTGCGCCGGCTCGTGATTTCGCGCCACACTTTTGCGCCAGAGCCGTTCAAGCGAAAAAACCGCCGGATGGCTCCTTCTCTTCAGGAAAGGCGCTACGCGCCCTTCCGGGCAAAACCGCTGCTCACTTCTGCTGGAATTGCTCCAGTCGGGCATGAGCCGTGGCGCGGCCACTGCTCGCGCCGGCGCCGAGGAACATGGTGTCGCTGGCGAGGATGAAGAAGCTGGCGCCGATCTCGGCCCATTGCCCTGCATCCTCGGCCCTGGCGCAGAAGATGCCGACGGTCCTGCCCCGCGCTACCGCCGCCGCGATGATGGCGCGGATTGCCTCGGACAGGGCCGCAGCGCCTTCGGGGCCGATCGCGCCTATCGACACGGACAGGTCGCCGGGACCGACGAAGACCACGTCGACGCCCTCGACGGCGACGATCTCGGCGATGTTGGCGAGCCCCTCGGCCGTTTCGACCTGCACGGCCACGACCGTCCTGGCATTGGCGACGGCGAGATAATCGGGGATGCGGTAGCCGTAGCCGGCGGCGCGGCCTGGGCCGACGCCGCGCTCGCCCTTCGGAGGATAGGCGGCAGCCCGGACAGCGGCACGCGCCTGCGCGGCGGTCGAGACACGCGGCACCAATATGCCTTGCGCGCCGGCGTCGAGCGCTGCGGCGATCGCTTCCGGCTGGTGGCCCGGCACACGCACCATGGCCGGCACGCGATGAACATCGGCGGCCCGCACCATGACCTCGATGGTCTCCCGCGACATCTGGGCATGCTCCCAGTCGATGCACAGGAAATCGAGTCCGGAAAGGGCCATCACCTCGACCGCGACGGGGTGAGGTATGGCGCAGAAGGAGCCGACGAGATGTTTCCTGCCGATGCAGTCCTGGCGGAAACCGTACATGGCCGTCCTCCTGTTGTGCCTGCCCGGATTCATAGCTGCAAACGCCGGCGAGGCGAAGCTATTTCAGGCTTGAAATATTTTTGCGCCGCCGTAGCGTGGTTGGTCTGCAAGGCAAGACCGGCGAAGCTGGATCGCCTCCATTGCCCTGTCTTTTGTCACGCCGCAATTCAGGGCGCAAAGCCGCCGCGAATTGCCCTTGCGAGGTTCGGACACGATGAAAGCGCATCCCCTGCGGGGCCGGAACAAACTGAAGCTCGGCGTTTTCTCCGCCAATGCCGATGGCGGGCTGGCCATAACCGACGTGCCCGAGCGCTGGACCGCTAACTGGCGCGACAATCTGACGGCTGCCCAGATCGCCGATCGCGCCGGACTTGAATTCATGCTGCCGATCGCCCGCTGGCGCGGCTTCGGCGGCCGCAACAAGGTGCGCGAATGGTCGTTCGAGACATTCACCTGGGCGGCGGCGCTCGCCGCGGCAACGGAGCAGATCGGCCTGTTCATGACGGTCCATGTGCCGCTGGTGCACCCGCTCTACGCGGCCAAGGCGCTGGCGACGGTAGACCATGTCAGCGAAGGACGCGCCGGCCTCAACATCGTCTGCGGCTGGAATCCGAAGGAGTTCGGCATGTTCGGCACGCCGCTGGTCGAAAAGGGCTACGACCAGGCGGCGGAGTGGATCGAGATCCTCGAGCGGCTCTACGCCTCGGACGAGCCGATCGACTACGACGGCACCTATTATCGCCTGAAGGAGGCGGTGAGCCGGCCGGCAAGCCTGCAGCGCCCGCGCCCGGTGACGATGAACGCTGCCTTCGGCGGACCAGGTCGCGATTTCGCCGCCGCCAACTGCGACTATCTCTTCACCACCTTTTCGGAACTGGAGGACGCCGGCCGGCATGTCGCCGATATCGGCGAGCGCGCGGCCAGGCTGGGGCGCGACGTTGGTGTCTACACCGTCGCCCATGTCGTCTGCCGTCCGACCATGGAGGAAGCGCAAGCCTACTATCAGCGTTATGCCGTGACACTCGCCGACCACGAAGCCGTCGATGCCCACATGGCCGGCAAGAAGGAGTTCTCGCAGTCGCACGACCAGCATGCCTATGATCGCTACCGGCAGCGCTTCGCCGGCGGCGCCGGCACCTATCCGCTGGTGGGCACGCCGGAAACGATCGCCGCCGAGATCGTGGCCATCGCCGAGCGCGGCTATCAGGGCATCGCGCTTTCCTTCGTCAATTACACGCAGGAACTGCCCTATTTCTGCGATCATGTGCTGCCGCTGCTCAGGCAGGCGGGTTATCGGGAGTAGGGCAGGGTGCGAGAGGCGCGACGCGATATTTTACCAGCGCCCTTGAGGGCGGTAGAGGCCACGCCTGACGGATGACCACCGTGCTGCGCTTGTCTCGCCGCTGCCAGCCAGATGCCCCGAACGCAACCCAGTCGGGGATGTCTGGCAGTTCATGCGAGACAACTGGCTCTCAAACAGGGTCTTTCTCGACTATGACGACATTGTCGATCATTGCTGCGACGCGAATCGGCGCAGCGCCGTCATGAAATCGTTGAAGCGGTCCGTCCCGATATCGGCGGCCCATTCCGCCTGAATCTCAAGCAGCGTCGCATGGACGACCTTGACCATACCCCAGGAGCGGGGGGTGAGATAGATGAGGCGACGCTCGCCTTTCTTCTCGGCTCGCCGCTCGAGGTAACCCAGCGCTTCCAACTGTCCGATAATGTGATTGGTCGCTTGCCGCGACATCCGAATCCGGCGCGCGAGGTCGGAGGGCCGGACACCGTCGGGCGGAGGAAAACTGAACACGGCAAGCTGGACGGGTTGCAAGTCCGTGAAGCCCGCTGATCTGAGGTCCGCTTCGATCCGGGCGCGCACATGATCGAGACATTGCCGCAGCAGCGCGCCGACATAGGGCGGACCTTCATCGGCCGGAGCATCGGCGCGCCTGGATTCAAGATCGGACGGCGTTGACATTTTTGTAAAGCCTCTTTACGAACGGCATGTAAAAGAATTTTACGACGGAAAGAGCAATCATGCAAAACGCTGTTGCAGACGTCATTCGGATTGGTGGAATAGAACTACGGTTTCTGGTGGATGAAACGCAGGGCTCGGGCGACCTCGTGATCTTCGAGATGACCATACAACCCAACGCCCGCGTCCCCGTCCCGCATTATCACCGCGAGGTCGACGAGGTCATCTACGGCCTGTCGGGAACATTGACGGGCCAGATCAACGGCGAGACGCGGGAACTCCGTGCGGGCGACTGTGCGCTCATTCCGCGCGGAGCCGTCCATCACGCCGAAAATCTGCACGGCGAGGCCGCGCGCGCCCTAATCGTGTTGAACCCAGGTTCGATCGGCCGCGCCTATTTCGAGGAAATCTCGAAGGCTGTGAGCGGTCCTGGCAAGCCTGATCCGGCGCGGCTTACAGAGATCATGCTGCGGCACGGCCTGATTCCCGCCTGAAGGACTCACCCGCCCGCCCCGGCTGACAAGTTCCCGGCCGCCCATCTTAATGCAACTGGCGCGGGCCGTCTTGGGCGAGTGCGCAAGAGCGGACTAAGCGTCCGCTCGTGGTTGAGAGCCACCGACGACCTTCTGAAGCCGCTGGGCGGCAGCCGGGAGTGGGCACAGGAAGCGGTATCGGGCCGCTGTGAGGCTTGATAGCTGCTGGTCCGAAAAGGCGTTGTCGTCCGGGCGAAGTGCTCAGTCCGGAATGACAGCGGTGGCCTGAATCTCGATCTTGGCGCGGTCCTCGACAAGGGCCACCACCTGCATCGCCGCCATCGCCGGGAAATGCCGGCCGATGACCTCGCGGTAGGCCTGCCCGATGCCCTTGAGGCTCGCCAGGTATTCGGCCTTGTCGGTGAAGTACCAAGTCATGGATGTGATGTGCTGCGGCCCCGCGCCGGCTTCGGCCAGCACCGCCACCACGTTGAGCAGCGTCTGCCGCACCTGGCCGACGAAGTCGTCCGTCTCGAACTGGCACTGACCGTTCCAGCCGACCTGCCCGCCGACGAAGACGAACCGGCCATGCGCGGCAACGCCGTTTGCGTACCCTATGGGCTTGGCCCAACCTTCCGGTTGCAGGATGGTGTGCATTCGAAAACCTCCTGGTTTTTCGCGCGAAAGCTTCCGGCTTCCGCCTTTTGTCGTTCAAGATCGTGCCGTCCAGGGATTGGGGCGGCCGAAGCGGGCGTCAGCCCGCTCCCAGCACGTGCCTGGCGATCACCACTTTCTGCACGTCGGAAGCGCCCTCGTAGATGCGCAGCGCGCGGATCTCGCGATAGAGGCTTTCGACGATATGTCCCTTGCGCACGCCGTCGCCGCCATGCAGCTGCACGGCCCTGTCGATCACGTCCTGCGCCTTGTCGGTCGCGAACAGCTTGGCCATGGCCGCTTCGCGCGTCACGCGCGCGGCGCCCATGTCCTTCGTCCACGCCGCGCGGTAGATGAGCAGCGCGGCGGCGTCGACATCCAGCGCCATGTCGGCGATGTGGCCCTGCACCATCTGCAATTCCGCCATCGGCGCCCCGAACAGCTCGCGCTGGCGCACGCGCTTGATGCTCTCGTCCAGCGCGCGACGGGCAAAGCCCAGCGCCGCCGCGCCGACCGTCGAGCGGAAGACGTCGAGAACTGACATGGCGATGCGGAAGCCGTCGCCAGGCTTGCCGATCAGCGCCGAGGCCGGAACGCGCACCTTGTCGAAGGCGAGCCGCGCCAGCGGATGCGGCGCGATCACTTCCAGCCGCTCAGCAATGGTAAGTCCCTTGGCGTCGCCGGGCATGATGAAGGCCGAAAGCCCCTTGGCGCCAGGCGCCTCGCCGGTGCGGGCAAAGACGATGTAGAGATCGGCGATGCCGCCGTTGGAAATCCAGGTCTTCTCACCCGACAGAAGATAATCGTCGCCGTCACGCGTCGCGGTCATTTCCATGTTCGCGACGTCGGAGCCCGAGCGCGGTTCCGAGAGCGCGAAGGCCGAGATCGCCTTGCCCGCGCGTGTCTTTGCCAGCCATTGCTGCTGCTCAGGCGTGCCGAACAGGCTCAGCGCGCCAGTGCCCAGCCCCTGCATGGCGAAGGCAAAGTCGGCCAGCCCGTCATGGCGGGCCAGCGTCTCGCGGGTGATGCACAGCGTGCGCACGTCGAGTGGGCCGGGATTGCCGGTATCGACCGCCGTCGGCTTCAGCCAGCCGTCGCGGCCGAGCATGGCAACGAGCTCGCGACAGGCGGCGTCGACATCGTGATGGTCGACAGGCAGGTTCTTCGCGCACCACGCATCGAGCTGGTCGGCGAGCGCGCGGTGGTGGTCCTCGAAGAACGGCCAGTTGAGGAAGGAACGATCAGCCATCAGTTACCCTCGAACACCGGCTTTTCCTTGGCCACGAACGCCTTGTAGGCGCGCTCGAAGTCGGCAGTCTGCATGCAGATCGCCTGTGCCTGAGCCTCGGCCTCGATCGCCTGGTCCAGCCCCATCGACCATTCCTGGTTGAGCTGCGTCTTGGTGATGCCATGCGCGAAGGTCGGGCCGGCGACGATCCGCGCCGCCATGTCGAGCGCGTCGGCCTCGAGCGCCGACGCCTCGACGATTCGGTTGTAGAAGCCCCAGCGCTCGCCTTCCGCCGCGCTCATCGTGCGTCCAGTGTAGAGAAGCTCCGCCGCGCGGCCCTGGCCGATGATGCGCGGCAGGATCGCGCAGGCGCCCATGTCGCAGCCGGCAAGGCCGACGCGGGTGAACAGGAACGCGGTCTTGGCCTCTGACGTGGCGATGCGGATGTCGGAAGCCATGGTGATGATGGCGCCGGCGCCGACAGCCACGCCGTCGACCGCGGCGATGATCGGCTTGCCGCAATTCAGCATCGCCTTGACCAGGTCGCCGGTCATGCGGGTGAAGGCGAGCAACTGCTTCATGTCCATCTTCACCAGCGGCCCGATGATGTCGTGGACATCGCCGCCGGAGCAGAAATTGCCGCCATTGGGCAGGAACACCACGGCATCGATGTCATCGGCATAGACGAGGTCGCGGAACGTGTCGCGCAGCTCGGCGTAGCTCTCGAAGGTCAGCGGGTTCTTGCGCTCCGGCCGGTCGAGCCGGACCTTCGCGATCCTGCCTTCCACCTGCCAGAGGAAGTGCTTCGGCTTGAGGCCAGTCATTGCGGTCATTCGCGTCCCTCCCAGTTGCTGCGGAACGAGGTCAGCATGCCGGCCAGCCGCCGGGCGTCATCCTCGCTGACATTGCCGAGCAGCTCGCCAATCCATTTTTCGTGCGCCGCCGCGAGGTCGGCGAACGCTTTCGCGCCATCGTCGGTCAGCCGCACCATCGACGTGCGACGATCGCCATTGCGACGCGCCCGCGCCACCAGCCCTTCGGACACCAGCCGGTCGACGATGCCCGTGACATTGCCATTGGACACGAGCAGGAAGCGCGACAGGTCGCTCATCAGCATGCCCTCGGGCGCGCGGTAGAGCGCGGCCATCACGTCGAAGCGCGGCAGCGTCGTGTTGAAATCCCTCTTCAGCCGGTCGCGAAGCTCCGCCTCGATCGTGCGCGAGGCCCGGAGCAGCCGGATCCACAGCCTCAGCCGGTCCTTGCCGGGTCCGGAAGGGGCGGGCAGGGGGCCTGCTACCATGTCTCACCTCCGGAAATTGAGATTGCCTGTCCCGTGATCGATCCCGCCGCGTCGCCGCAAAGCCAGATCACCGCAGCCGCGACCTCCTGTGGCTGGATGAAGCGGCCTTGCGGATTGACAGACGCGAGGCTTGCCCGCGCCTCGTCCACCGAACGGCCGGTCTTGTCGACGATGCGCTGGACCGACTCCTCCAGCATCTCGGTCTCGACGAAGCCCGGGCAGACGGCGTTGACCGTGACGCCCGACTTAGCCGTCTCCACCGCGAGCGCCCGCATCAGGCCGACGACGCCGTGCTTGGCGGCCACGTAAGGGGCGACGTAGCCATAGCCCTTCAGCCCCGCCGTCGAGGCAACGAAGACAATGCGGCCGGTTTTTCGCGCGGCCATGCCGGCCAGCGCCGGCTTCACCGTCAGGAAGGAGCCGGTAAGGTTGACGTCGAGCGTGCGCTGCCAGTCGGCCATGGAGGTCCTGTGCGCGGGCGCGCTGCCGGACATGCCGGCATTGGCCACGACGATGTCGATCGGCCCGCGCGCGGCCTCGGCCTTCTCGTAGAGGGCGGCCATCTCGGCCTCGTCGGTGACGTCGGCCACCAGGCCGGAAATGTGCTTGTTCTCCTGGGTCACTTCGGCAAGGGCCGCCTCGCGCCGCCCGCAGATGGTGACGTCGACGCCTGCCTCGGCAAGCGCCAGCGCGATCGCCCGGCCGACACCCGAGCCGCCTCCGGTGACGAGGGCGTGCTTGCCGACGATCATACTTTCAGCCCCGCCGCCGCCTCGCGTTCGGCCAGCCGGTAGAGCTGGTCGCGGCCGGGCAGATAGGGATCCGGCCACTTGACACCGCGATCGCCGAGCGTGACGGCCGCGTGCAGCGTCCAGTAGGGATCGGAGAGATGCGGCCGCGCCAATGCCACCAGATCGGCGCGCCCGGCCATCAGGATCGAGTTGACGTGGTCGGGCTCGTAGATGTTTCCCACCGCCATCGTCGCCATGCCGACTTCGTTGCGGATGCGGTCCGAGAACGGCGTCTGGAACATGCGGCCGTAGACCGGCTTGGCGGCGATCGAGGTCTGGCCGGCCGAGACGTCGCATATGTCGACGCCGGCCTCATGCAGCAGCCTTGCGATCTCCACGGCATCCGCAGGCGTGACGCCCTCGATGCCGACCCAGTCGTTGGCCGAGATGCGCATCGAGATCGGCTTATGCGACGGCCAGGCAGCGCGCACCGCGTGGAAAATCTCCAGCGGATAGCGCATGCGGTTTTCCAGCGAGCCGCCATATTCATCAGTGCGCTGGTTGGTGACCGGCGTGATGAAGGAGGACAGCAGATAGCCGTGCGCGGCGTGGATCTCCAGCATGTCGAAGCCGCAACGGTCCGCCATTTCGGCGGAGGCGACGAACTGGTCGCGCACCATGTCCATGTCGGCGCGGTCCATCGCCTTCGGCACCTGGTTGCGCGGCGACCAGGCGACGGCCGAGGCCGACATGACGGGCCAGTTGCCGCTCTCCAGCGGCACGTCTGTTCCCTGCCAGCCGACCCGGGTAGAGCCCTTGGCGCCGGAGTGCCCGATCTGGGCGCAGATCCTGGCTTCCGTCTCGCCATGCACGAAATCGACCAGCCGCTTCCAGGCAACTTCGTGCTCGGGAGCGTAGAAGCCGGGGCAGCCGGGGGTGATGCGGCCTTCCGGGCTGACGCAGGTCATCTCGATGTAGACCAGCCCGGCGCCACCCTTGGCGCGTTCGGCATAGTGAGTGAAGTGCCAATCGGTCGGGCAGCCGTCGACGGCCTTGTACTGCGCCATCGGCGAGACGACGACGCGGTTCTTGAGGGTCATGTCGCGCAGCCGGAACGGCGCGAACATCGGCGCCCGGTGCAGGCCTTCCGCGCCGGCGCCGGCGTTGCGCTGGAACCACTCCTCGGCGCCGCCCAGCCATTTGGCGTCGCGCAGGCGCAGATTCTCGTGGCTGATGCGTTGCGAGCGGGTGAGCAGGGAATAGTTGAACTGCACGGGGTCGAGGCCGAGATAGCGCTCCACTTCCTCGAACCATTCGAGCGAATTGCGGGCCGCCGACTGCAGCTTCAGCACCTCGGTGCGGCGCGCGTCCTCATATTTGCGGAACGCGGCCTCGAGGTTCGGCTCGGACTCGACATAGTCGGCGAGCGCCACCGCGCTTTCGAGCGCGAGCTTGGTGCCGGAGCCGATCGAGAAATGCGCCGACGCCGCGGCATCGCCCATCAGCGCGAGGTTCTCGTAGGACCAGCGTTCGCAAAGCACGCGCGGGAAATTGATCCAGGCCGAACCCCTGATGTGGTTGGCGTTGGTCATCAGCGCGTGGCCGCCGAGATGCTTGACGAAGATGCGCTCGCAGACCGCAATCGATTCCTGCTGCGACATGGCGCCGAAGCCGAACTTGTCCCAGGTCTCTTGGCTGCACTCGACGATGAAGGTCGCCGTCTCGCTGTCGAACTGGTAGGCGTGCGCCCACACCCAGCCATGCTCGGTCTTTTCGAAGATGAAGGTGAAGGCGTCGTCGAATTTCTGCGTCGTGCCGAGCCAGACGAACTTGCACTTTCGGGTGTCGATGTCGGGCTTGAAGATGTCGGCGAATGTGTTCCTCGCCCGCGAGTTCAGGCCGTCGGCGGCAACGACCAGGTCGTGGCTCTCCATATAGGGCCTGGGGTCGGCGATATCGGTCTCGAAGACGAGGTTGATGCCCAGTTCGCGTGCGCGCCGCTGCAACAGGATCAGCAGGCGCTTGCGGCCGATGCCGCAGAAACCGTGGCCGGAGGAGACGGTGCGGACGCCGTCATGGATGACGGCGATGTCGTCCCAATAGGCGAAATGCTTCTTGATCCAGACCGCGCTGACCGGATCGTTCCTGGACAGATTGTCGAGCGTCTCGGCTGACAGAACCACGCCCCAGCCGAAGGTGTCGTCGGGGCGATTGCGCTCGAACACCGTGACCTCGTGCGCGGCGTCGCGGAGTTTCATCGATATGGCAAAGTAGAGCCCGGCTGGTCCGCCGCCGAGAACCGCAACTTTCATGCCTGCGATCTCCTCTCGCTTCCGGGACCGCTCATGCGGCCCCGGGTGACAGTATTGCGCCCGAGGCAAATTATTTCAAGCTTAAAATTTCACGGTTGAACGATTGCCGGGGCCTTGCCGGACGGCCGCTCCGTCGCCTTATTTGTCGGGGTTTTTCGGGCTCCAAAGCACGGTTTCGGCGCCCTTCTCGTAGGCCATCCCGTTGGGGTAGCTGATCGCCTCGAGCTGCAGCCCCCAGGGCGCCTGGAAATAGAGGATCGTCTGGCCCGCGGCGGGGCCGTCGGAGACCGGAATCGGACCCATGCGGGTCTTGACGCCCTTGGCGTCCAGATAGGCTTTCGCCGCCGCGACGTCGTCGACGTAGAAGGCGATGTGGAAGCCGCCGATGTCGCTGTTCTTCGGCGTCACGTCCTTCTGGTCGGGCGCGGTGTACTTGAACAGTTCGATGTTCGATCCGGTGCCGCAGCGCACCATGGTGATCTGCTCGATCACTGCCTTCGGATCGACGCCCAGCACGTCCTGCATGAAGGTGCCCTTGTCGTCGGCGAACGGGCCGAAGGACATCGCCTTCTTGCAGCCGACCACTTCGGTGAAGAAGTCGACCGCCTGCTTCATGTCCGGGACGGTGATGCCGGTATGATCGTGGCCGCGCATGCCGGGTATCGAGCTTGCGGAGGCCATGCCGGCGCCGCTCAGGACAGCCGCCGCGAGCGCGGCGCTGCGTATCATGGTCCTCATGCCATTCCTCTCCATTTGCCCTCTCCTTTGGCGAGCCTTTTCGTCCCGTGGTGTCAGCGCCTCCGAAGCCCGCTTTTCGGCGCGCGCGTGGTCATGCCGGCGCCCTCGGCGCCGATGGAGTGTCCAGCCAGCCCGGGTCGATCTCAGGCAGCGGAATCGCGGCCAGCAGGTCGCGCGTGTAGGCATCCCTCGGATTGTCGAACAGCGCCTCGGTGGCGCTGGCCTCGACGATCGCGCCCTGGCGCATGACGATCACCTGCCGGCAGAGGCGACGGATCACCGACAGGTCGTGGCTGATGAAGGCGACCGTCAGTCCCATTTCCTCGGCCAGCTTTTCCAGCAGCGTCAGGATCTGCGCCTGGGTGGAGACGTCGAGGCCGGAGACGATCTCGTCGGCGAGCACGAACTGCGGCGACAGCGCCAGCGCCCTGGCGATGCCGACGCGCTGCCGCTGGCCGCCGGACAGTTCGTGGCGATAGCGGCTGGCGAAGCCCTGCGGCAGGCCGACGCGATCCAGCGCCTCGGCGACGCGATCCCTGAGATTGTCGCCGAGTCCGTTCTGCTTCAGGGGCGCGGCGATGATGTGGAAGATCGTGTGCCGCGGGTTGAGCGACGACATCGGGTCCTGGAAGATCATCTGCAGGTTGCGACGCAGGGGCCGCAACCCGGCTTCCGTCAGGTGGGTGATGTCGCGCCCGTCGAAGGTGACGGTGCCGGCGCTAGGCTCCAGCAGCCGCACCAGCGCGCGGCCGAGCGTCGACTTGCCCGATCCGGACTCGCCGACGATGCCTGTCACGGATCCCTTCGGCAGGTCGAAGTCGAGTCCTTTCAGGATCTCGACCAGCGGCGCGCGGCCGACCAGCGGCTTGCGCGTCATGTCGGGCAGCGCGACTTTGAGGCCGCGCACGGAAAACAGCGGCTCAGCCATGCGGGCGCCTCCAGGCCTGGTCGGCCGTGGCTATCTCCTGCTTCAGGCCGGCGAGGACGGTGTCGTCCACCGGCTTCAGCGATGCGAAGGGGTCGGTGTAACGTGGCGTCGCGGCCATCAATGCCCGCGTGTAGGGGTGCTGGGGGGCCGCGAACAGCGTCTCCGTCTCGGCTTCCTCCACGACCTTGCCGGCGTAGAGCACGGACACTTTCTGGCTGATCTTGGCGACAACGCCGAGATCGTGGGTGACGAACAGGATCGCCGTGCCGTGCTCGCGCTGCAACTGGGCGATGAGGCGCAGGATCTGCTTCTGCACCGTCACGTCGAGCGCCGTCGTCGGTTCGTCGGCGACGATCAGCCTCGGTTCGGCGGCAAAGGCGGCGGCGATCAGCACGCGCTGGCGCATGCCGCCCGAAAGCTCGTGCGGGTAGCTTTTCAGCACCCGATCCGGATCACGGATCTGCACCTCGTCAAGCAACTGCCGTGTGCGCTGGTCGGCCCTCTGGCCGCTCCAGCCGAGGATGCGCACCAGCCGGTCCGTCATCTGCGGGCCGATGCGGCGCGATGGGTTGAGCGCGGTCAACGGATCCTGCGGGATCAGCGCCGTGCGCGCGCCGACAAGCGTGCGGCGCGCCTTCGGCTCCAGCCTGCCGAGGTCCTGGCCTTCCAGCACGATGTCGCCCTCGACGACACGCACGCTCGAGGGCAGCACGCCGAGAACGGCCTTGCCGATCATCGTCTTGCCGGCGCCGCTTTCGCCGACCAGCGCCCGGACCTCGCCAGGCTGGACGGAGAGGGAGACCGAGCGCAGCACGCGCTGGCCGTTAGGCAGCACGGCGCTGAGCTTGTCGATGTCGAGGCAGTTTGGCGCGCTCATTTCAGCACCGGATCGAAGCGCGCCTTCAAGCCTTCGCCGAACTGGCTGAAGGAGAGCACTGTGAGGATAAGCGTGATCAGCGGAAACACCAGGACCCACCAGGCCTGATGGATCGATAGCCGGCCCTCGGCGATGATGCCGCCCCAGGTCGGGTCGTCCGTGGAGATCGACAGGTTGACGAAGGAAAGGATCGCCTCGACGATCACGGCGATGCCCATTTCCAGCGACAGCAGCGCCACGATCGAGGGCACCACATTGGGCAGCACCTCGCGCAGCATGATGCCGACGCGCCCATAGCCGGCGATGCGCGCGCTCTCGACATAGTCCATGCGCGACTGGCTCATCGCCTCGGCGCGGATCACCCGGCAGAAGCGGGTCCAGTCGATGATGGCGATCGCCAGGATGACCGAGCTCAGGCCGGTGCCGAGCACAGCGACGAGCAGGATGGCAAACAGCACCGGCGGGAACGCCATCCAGACATCGACGACGCGCGAGATGATGCGATCCGCCCAGCCGCCGAAATAGCCGGCGATGAGGCCGAGCGCGGAGCCGACCAGGCAGGCCGCCATGGCAGCCGCGAAGGCGACGATGAAGGCAATGCGGGCGCCGAAGATCAGGCGTGACAGGAGGTCACGGCCAAGGCTGTCGGTGCCCAACCAGTAGCCCGGCTCGGCGCCGCTCATCCAGAAGGGCGGCAGCCGCTCCAGCATCAGGTCCTGCGCCAGCGGATCCTGTGGCGCGATCAGCGGCGCCAGGACCGCCGCCAGCAGCGCGATCAGCAGCCAGCCGCCGGCAAGCCAGAGCCTGGCGCCGGCGCGGCGGGGAACGCGGCGGTCATCCATGGCGCAGCCTCGGATTGAGCAATGCGTACATCATGTCGACGGCGAGATTGATGAGGACGAAAAGCAGGGCGAACACCAGGACGATGCCCTGGATCAGCGGCAGGTCGCGGTTGATCACGGCGTCGATCGCCATGTTGCCGAGCCCCTCGTAGGAGAACAGCCGCTCGACGATGACGGTGCCGCCGATGAGAAAGGTGAACTGCACCCCGACCAGCGTCAGCGTCGGCAGGGCGGCGTTGCGCAGTGCCTCGCGCAGCACGACCTGCGTTTCGGAGAACCCC
The DNA here is from genome assembly GCA_001899205.1 of Mesorhizobium sp. 65-26. Classification (GTDB taxonomy): domain Bacteria; phylum Pseudomonadota; class Alphaproteobacteria; order Rhizobiales; family Rhizobiaceae; genus Mesorhizobium. The sequence continues at coordinate 185,783 of MKVL01000004.1, forward strand.
TTCACCCGCGCCAGCACGACATAGTCGAGATCGAGCACTTCCTTGAGCGACTGCTTCAGCAGTTGGGCGATGATGGCCGCCAGCGGCAGGGCCAGCGCGATGGCCGGCATCAGCATATGCGCCAGCAGGTCCCTGGTGAGATCGAAGCGCAGGCGCAGGATGCTCTCAAACAGGTAGAACTGGGTGACGAAGGGCAGGTCGAGCTGCGGTGAGACGCGGCCGGAAATGTCGAAGACGGGCACCAGCACGCCGAACAGCAGGATCAGCACCAGGCCCCACAGGAAATCGGGAATGGCAAGCGCGGTGCCGCTGGCGATGTCGATGCCGGCCTCGACCGCCGTGCCGCGTTCACGGGCGCCGAGGATGGCGCTGAGGCCGCCGAGCAGGACCGCCATGACCAGCGCGACGATCGCCAGTTCGAGCGTCGCCGGCAGCCGGTTGAGCACCAGCCCCAGCACGTCCTGGCGCAGCGAGATCGATGTGCCGAAATCGCCGCGCACGACGCCCGACAGCCAGATGAAGAACTGCTGCACGATGGACTTGTCGAGCCCATAGAGCGCGCGCAGCCGCGCGATGTCGTCATTGGTCGCGCCGGGCGGCAGCATCATGGCAATGGGATCGCCGGGCGCGACGCGGATGACCACGAAGACGACGATGGCCACGCCGAACAGCGTGACGATCATCGTCAGCAGGCGAACGAGGAATCTTTGAAGCAGCATGCCGGCGGAAGCCTAATGCATTCCATTACGGGTGAAGCGAAAGGTCCCTCACTCAGGCCTTCGGATCTCTCCCGTCGGGGAAGACACCAAGGCTCACCGTTCGCGACCTCCTCTCACCGGGGAGAAGATAGCCGCGAATGGCCGGATGAGGGACAGGTTCTGTCGAGGACGCGCGCGGCTCGCGCCGGCGCGCGTCCTTCGAAGCCTATCAGGCCGGCGTCATCAGCGCCGGCAGCAGGGCGCCGGAAATATGCTGCACGACGTTGACCTTCTTCGAGTGAACGATCGGCTGCGCATACTGTATCAGAGGCAGCACATAAGCCTGTTCGGCGATGTACTTGTCGACCGCCTTCCAGCCCTCGATACGCTTGGCCTCGTCCTTCTCGCCCCACAGCGGGCCGATCTTGGCGTCGAGGTCGTCCGTCTTCCAGGACGAGTGCGGCGACGGTCCGAACATGGCGAAGCCGGTCGAGGTGGTCGGATCGCCGATGGAATTGCCCCAGTTGTAGAAGGCCGCCGGCGCCAGCTTGTGTGCGGCGCGCAGCTCGTAGTGTTTGGCGATTTCGTAGACCTCGATCTCGGCCTCGATGCCGACCTTGCGCCACATGCCGACGATCGCCTGCACCATCTCGTAGTCCTTGGGCTTGAAGCCCTTGGTCGTCTGGATGGTGAACTTGGCCGGCTTCTTGGTCGAATAGCCGGAAGCGGCCAGCAGTTCCTTCGCCTTCTCGGGATTGTGCTCGACCTTGATCGACGGATCGAAGGCCGCGTATTCCGGCGTCTCCAGCGTCGCGATCGGTTGGCCGTAGCCGCGCAGCAGCCGCTTGACCAGCAGCTCCTTGTCCACCGCCATCACGGCAGCCTGGCGGACGTTCTTGTCCAGCATGGCGTCCTTGTTGTTGAAGAAGATCATGCCGATGTCGGAGACGTTCTTGATCGAGCCGGCAAGCCCGTCCTTGGCGATCAGCCGATCATATTCCTCGTAGGGAATTTCGAGCGTCACCTGCGAGGAGCCGGATTCGATCTCGGCGACACGGCTCGCCGCGTCGGTGACGAACTTGATGGTGACGTTTTCGAAGGCCGGCTTGCCACCCCAGTATTTCGGGTTGGCCTTGAGCCGCAGGAAAGCGTTGCGCTCGAACTTGTCGACCATGTAGGGGCCGGTGCCGATCGGCGCCTTCTCGAATCCTTCCGCGCCCACCTTCTCGTAGTAGGCCTTGGGCATCACATAGCCGGTCAGGAACGACATCCACTTGAAGTAGACCGGGTCGAACTGCACCACATCGCCGGTGATCTTGTTGCCGTCGATCTTGAAATTGTTGACGTTCTTCCAGACGAACTGGATCGGGTTGCCGGTCTTCTCGTCGCCGGCCCGCTGCAGCGACCACACCACGTCCTCCGGCGTGAACGGCGAGCCGTCATGCCAGGTCACGCCTTCGCGCACCGTCATGTGGATCTTGGTGCGGTCCTCGTTCCATCCCCATTCCGTCAGCAGGCCCGGCGCCAGCGAAAGGTCCGGCTTCTGCGGGATGAACTGGTCGAACACCGACTGGTAGAGGCCCTGGATGGTCGGGTTGACGGCCGAAGGGCCGGTCGTCGGGTCCCAGGAGGGCAGGTTGACGTTGTAGGCGATGGTCAGCTCGTCCGCGGCCGCCTTGGCGATCCGCGGCATCCCGATGGCGGTCACGCCGAGCGCGGCCGCGCTGTATCCGAGCAATTCGCGTCTGTTGATTGGCATTGTTCGTTCCCCTTGGTTCTCATGCGCGGCGTTGTTGTCGTGTCGTGGGTTCAGGATGCTTCGGCGACCGCGCCCTATCCGTCCCTGAACCGAAGAAATCCGGGCTCCTAGCCTCCGCCGAGCTTCTGCGCGAGCATGTAGCCGGAGCCGGCGCCCGTGCCTCCGCCGGGCCAGGTGGCCGCGCCCACCAGATGCAGGCCGGCCACCGGCGTGCTCCAGTTCGCGAAACCGCGCGCCGGACGGAACAGGAAATTCTGCGACAGGTGATGGCTGCCGCAAACCTGGTCGCCACCGACCAGATTCGGGTTCTCTCGCTCCAGGTCAAGGGGCGAGAAGACGGCGCGACCGAGGATCTTGCGGCGCAGTCCCGGCGCATGGCTTTCGATGATGTCGAGCGCCCGTTCGGCATAGGCGTCCTTGACCGCGTCCCACGGGGCGGGCGCTATCTTGCCGGCCGCGTCGCCCGCTATCTCGGCGGGCAGCACGCGTACCTGCACCCACAGCACATGCTTGCCTTCGGGCGCCCGCGACGGATCGATCGTCGTCGGCTGGCCGACCACCAGCACCGGCGCGTCGGGAAGCATGCCCGCCATCGCCTGCTGGTAGGTTCGCGACATGGCGTCGAGCGAGGGCGCGAGGTGGACATAGGCGAACTGGCGCAGCTCGGCGCCGGCGGCCCAGTCCGGCAGGTCGTCGAGCGCCAGATGGATCATCATCGTGCCCGGCGCATGGCGGAATTTCCGCATGGCGGTGTCGAAGCCGGCATCGCCCGAGCCGCCGGGCAGCAGTTTGCCAACCAGCGCGCCGGGCGCCACGTTGGCGATCACCGCTCTGGACGCCGTGTGTGTCTCGCCGGAGGCAAGCCGCACGCCGGTGGCCTTGCCGCCGGCCGTCGTGATCTCGGCCACTTCCGAGCCGGTTGCAATCGTCCCACCGGCGCCGGTGACCATGCCGGCCATGGCGCGGATGATGGTGTCGGCGCCACCCTTGCCCAGCACCATGCCGAAGCTCTGGTTGGCCATCGATTCCAGATAGGGGAACACGGCGCCGCCGGCGATGTCGGGCGCGAAGTCGAGATGCATGCCCCATGCGGCGAGCGTCGCCCTGACATGCGGCGCCTCGAAAGTTTCCTCCAGCCAGGCGCGCGGCGAGGAAAGGAGCAGCCTTCCGGTGTCGAGCGCGCCGGCCATGCCCTTCTTGCGCCACAGGTTCCAGGCCGTGCCGGCCAGCGAGCGGGCGCTTATCGGCGAGCCGAGCAGGCGGAAGAGATGCTCGGCCTCGGCCGGAAACAGGCCGACCAGGCGGCGCCAGGTCTCGGCATCGGTCGCGGAGAATTGGGCGATCCGCGATGCCGTCAGTTCGAGGTCGTTGCTGACGCCGAACCAGCGTCCATCGGGAAAGGCGCTGGCGAAACAATGGGCGACGGGGGCGAACTCCAACCCCTTCGCATTCAATTCATTTGCATATTTCCGGTGGAAGGCGGAGCCGGCGAACAGGCTCAGATTCATCGCGCCGAAATCGTGCCTGAAGCCGGGGAGCGTATATTCGCGGGTCTGGACAGCGCCGCCGATCGTCTCGTTGCGCTCGAAAACAGCCGTTTTCCAGCCTTTCGCCGCCAAATGCGCGGCACAGGCCAGACTGTTATGGCCGGCACCGACAAAGATGGCGTCGAATTCGCTCACGCCCCGTTTCCCATTTCCTTTAGGCTTAAAGATAATTGCAGATGCATATGTTTTCGTCTAGTAGGATATTAAGGGCCGCAATGAGCCTTCGATCATCATCGACGTAAGAGGGAACAGGAACCATGGAAACGCAAAAACTCCTCGGCGAGGTCGCCGGCCAGCTTCTGTCCGGCGCCATCCAGGTCGTCGACCTGTCGGCGCCGCTCGGCCCGGACACGCCGCTGATCAAGCTGCCGCCCGAGCTCGCGGTCGATACGCCGAAGGTCGAGATCCACACCATTTCCGCCTATGACAAGAACGGTCCCTGGTGGGCCTGGAACTGGCTGAAGCTCGGCGAGCATTCCGGCACCCATTTCGACGCGCCCAAGCACTGGATCACCGGCAAGGATTATCCGGACGGCGCCACCGACACCATTCCGGTCCAGAATTTCGTCGGCCCGGTCAACGTCATCGACTGCTCCAAGGAATCGGCCGCCGATCACGACTTCCTGCTCACCGTCGACCACATCAAGGCCTGGGAGGCCAAGCACGGCGCCATCAATGCCGGCGAGTGGGTGGTGATGCGCACCGACTGGTACAAGCGCAACGGCTCGGAAGCCGAATTCCTCAACGCCAACGAGACCGGCCCGCACACTCCGGGTCCGACGGCCGAGGCCATCCAGTACCTGATCAGCAAGAACATCAAGGGCTGGGGCTCGGAGACGATCGGCACCGACGCCGGCAAGGCCGGCGGCATGGAGCCGCCGTTCCCGGCGCACAGCCTCATGCACAAGGCCAACCGCTACGGCCTCGCCAGTCTCTGCAATCTCGACCGGCTGCCGCCGAAGGGCGCGATCCTGATCGCCGCTCCGCTCAAGATCGAGCATGGCACCGGCAGCCCGATCCGGGCGCTGGCGCTGGTGCCGCGCGCCTGAGGAAAGGGCCACGACGATGAGCGACGTCGATCACATCATCGTCGGCAGCGGCATCAATGCCCTGGTCTGCGCGGCGACGCTGGGCGCCAAGGGGGCCAGGGTGCTGGTGCTCGAGCGCAACGACCGCATCGGCGGTTGCATGCGCACCGAGGAGATCACGGCTCCCGGCTTCATCCATGACGTGATGGCCACGACCTTCGTGCTGTTCATCACGTCGCCGGCCTACGCGGCGCTGGGCAAGGACCTGGCGCGGCATGGCCTTGAATTCTGCCACGCCGCGACGCCCACCGGCGTGCTGCGTCCGGACGGCAGCCACGTTGTCGTCAAGACCGATCGCGCCGCCAACGTCGCCGCGCTCAATGCGCTGTCGGCGGGCGACGGCGATCGCCATGCCGGCGATGTCGGCGACATCGAACGCAATGCCGGTCTGCTCTTCGGCCTGCTCGGCGGCGCTCTCTGGTCCTATCCCACCACCAAGCTGCTGGCGGGCGAGGCCTGGCGGCGCGGCCCGCGCAATCTCGCGGCCTTCATGGGCGACGCGCTGGTGCCGGCGCGCGGCTGGCTTGAAACCGGCTATAAATCCGATACGGCCCAGGCCCTGTGGGCACCATGGGTGCTGCATGCCGGGCTCGGGCCGGAAGATGCGTTCTCGGGCCAGATCGCCCGGGTCATCGCCTTCGCGCTCGAAGCGGCCGGCGCGCCGATCGTCAAGGGTGGCGCGAAGAACCTGCTTGCCGCCTTCGAGGCGCTGATCCGCGAACGCGGCGGCGACATCCGCGTCAACGCCGATGTCGATACAATCGTCCAGGCGGGCGGCCGGGCGACCGGCGTGCGGCTTGCCTCCGGCGAGACCATCTCGGCGACCAAGAGCGTCATCTGCTCCGTCACCCCGACCCAGCTCTACGGCCGCCTGCTCGGCGACACGGCTCCAAAGCGCGACGTCGAAGCGACGCGCGTCTATCGCTACGGCAAGGGCAATTTCCAGATCCACTATGCGCTGGACAGGCCGCCGGCATGGCGCGGTGAAGGGCTTGGCGATGTCGCGCTGCTGCATCTGACGCCCGGGCTCGACGGCGTGTCCAGGGCCTGCAACGAGGCGCTGCGCGGCCTCTTGCCGGAGGTGCCGACCATCTGTGTGGGCCAGCCGCACGCGCTTGACCCTTCGCGCTGCCCCGAGGGCAAGGCCATCCTGTGGCTGCAACTGCCAGAGGCGCCACGCCACATCAAGGGCGATGCCGCCGGCAAGCTCCAGGCGCCTGCCGATGGACAGTGGACCGCCGAACTGCGCGAGGCCTATGCCGACCGGGTGGAAGCGATCCTCGCCAATCACATCGACGGCTTCCGCGACAGTGTGATCGCGCGCCGCGCCTATTCGCCGGCCGACCTTGAGACGATGAACATCAACCTCGTCGGCGGCGATCCCTATGGCGGCTCCTCGACCATCGACCAGTCTTTCCTGTGGCGGCCGTTCAAGGCCAGCCGCAACCACGAGACCGCCATCAAGGGCCTTTACCATATAGGCGCCTCGACCCACCCCGGCGCCGGGCTCGGCGGCGGCTCGGGCTTCCTCCTGGCAGGGAGGTTGTGATGGAACAGAAGGCGCCTGAAACGCGTCAGCGCATATCGACCCTCGGCCAGATCGGCCTGCAGCAGTTCGCGCCCTATCTGATGAATCGCATCATGGGGCGCTACAACGCAACGCTGCGCGACGACTTCCGTAAGCAAGGGCTTACTATTCCGCAGGTGCGGACGCTGGCCGTTCTGTCGGTCACCGATGGCGTCACGGTCAACGACCTCTCGGTCTACACCGTCATCGAGCAATCGACTTTGAGCCGCACGCTCGACACGCTGGAAGGCCAGGGGCTGGTGCGGCGCGAGCAGGGCGTCACCGACAGCCGTTTCCGCCATGTCTTCATGACCGACGAGGGGCGCGCCGAGTTCATGCGCGCCTGGCCGGCCATGCACGAGGCCTTCGAGGCAATGTTCGATGGCGTCGACGACGCCGAATATTCCGCGCTCATCGCGACGCTGCAGAAGATGCTGAAGAACATCCGCAGGCACGAGATTTGAGTTTTCATCTACGCGCCGTCCCCCAGGGTGCTGGCAGGAGGCGGTAACGGAAGGAGGCAGAGATGGCCGAACGGTCTTTCGCCAAGGAAGTCGAGAAACTCCGGCTCGGCGCCGGTGAGGAGTTCGCGGGCGAGGGCATCCTCGCCATCACCAAGGCGCTGCTGCAATGCGGCGTCGGCTATGTCGGCGGCTACCAGGGCGCGCCGATCAGCCATTTGATGGACGTGCTGGCCGACGCGCAGGACATCCTGGGCGAGCTCGGCGTGCATTTCGAGGCCAGCGCCTCGGAGGCGACCGCCACCGCGATGCTCGCCGCCTCCGTGCACTATCCGATCCGCGGCGCCGCCACCTTCAAGTCCACCGTTGGCACCAACGTCGCTTCCGACGCGCTCGCCAACCTGGCCTCGGGCGGCGTCACCGGCGGCGCGCTGATCATCGTCGGCGAGGACTATGGCGAAGGCTCCTCCATCATGCAGGAGCGCAGCCACGCCTTCGCGATGAAGAGCCAGGTCTGGCTGCTCGATCCGCGCCCGAACCTGCCTTCCATCGTCAAGGCGGTCGAGGACGGCTTCGAGCTGTCGGAGGTCTCGAACACGCCGGTCATGCTGCAGGTGCGCATACGCTGCTGCCATGTCCACGGCCACTTCACCGCCAAGGACAACAAGCGGCCGCCAATGACGGTGGCCGACGCGCTCTCGGCGCCGCGTCGTGACACCGGCCGCATCGTGCTTCCGCCGGCCTCTTTCCTGCATGAGAAGGAAAAGGTCGCCAAGCGCTGGCCGGCCGCCGTGGACTTCATCCGCTCGCGCAAGATCAACGAGATCTTCGGCTCGGACCACGGCTCGATCGGCATCGTCATGCAGGGCGGCATGTACAATTCCGTCATCCGCGCCCTGCAGCGCCTCGGGCTCGCCGACACCTATGGCGACACCGACGTGCCGCTCTACGTCCTCAACGCCGTCTATCCGCTGGTCGACGACGAGTTCCTCACCTTCTGCGAGGGCAAGCAGGCCGTGCTCGTCGTCGAGGAAGGCCAGCCCAACTATATCGAGCAGGCCTTTGCCGCCATGCTGCACAAGGCCGGTCGCGGCACGCGTCTGGTCGGCAAGGAATATCTGCCGATGGCCGGCGAATACACAGGCCAGGTCATGCTCGACGGCATCGGCTCCTTCCTGCGCGCCGAGGCGCCGCATCTCCTGCCGGGCGAGGTTCGCGCGCCCAACAAGATGGGAGACGGCGTCGACACCGCCGATCTCGTCCATGTCGTTCCCGGCCGCCCGCCGGGCTTCTGCATCGGCTGTCCCGAGCGGCCGATCTTCGCCGCGACGAAGCTGGTCGAGCAGGAGCTCGGCAAGCACCACATCGCCTCCGACATCGGTTGCCACCTGTTCTCGATCATGCCGCCCTTCGAGCTCGGCGCGACGACGATGGGCTACGGGCTCGGCCCGGCCTCGGCCTCGGCCTTCAATTCGCCCGACGCCAAGCGCCGTTCGATCTCGTTCGTCGGCGACGGCGGCTTCTGGCACAATGGCCTGACCTCGTCGGTCGGCAACGCCGTCTTCAACAAGAACGACGGCGTCATCGTCATCGTCGACAATTTCTATTCAGCAGCCACCGGCGGCCAGGACATCCTGTCCTCGCGCGCCTCGAACAAGACCAAGTCGACCAAGCATCCGATCACCGAGGCGGTGAAGGGCATGGGCGTCAAATGGCTGCGCCATATCGACCGCACCTACGACGTCGGCAAGATGCAGGAGACACTGCGCGAGGCGCTGACGACCGAGGAGAAGGGACCGAAGGTCATCGTCGCGTCCTCCGAATGCATGCTGAACCGCCAGCGTCGCGAAAGGCCGGTGATCGACAAGGCGATCAAGGGCGGTGAGCGGGTCGTCAAGCCGAAGTTCGGCGTCGACGAGGACATCTGCACCGGCGACCACGCCTGCATGCGGCTGTCCGGCTGCCCGTCCCTGTCGGTGAAATCGCTCGACGATCCGCTGCGCGATGACCCGGTGGCGAGCATCGACCAGAATTGCGTCGGTTGCGGCAATTGCGGCGAGGTCGCCGACGCCGCCGTGCTGTGCCCGTCCTTCTACCGCGCCGATGTCGTCCACAATCCAACCGGCTGGGACCGCTTCCTGGAGCGGGCGCGCCGCGCGGTGATCGACCTGCTCCAACGCCGCCGCGAGAACCGCCGCCTGGTGTTCGCCGATGCTTGACCATAACGCCTCACTGCGCCCGAAGGCGGGCGCCTTCGATGACGAACGCGTCATCAAGCTTGCCGTGCTGGCTGTCGGCGGGCAGGGCGGCGGCGTGCTGGCCGACTGGATCACCGACGTTGCCGAGCGCAACGGCTATGTCGCGCAATCGACCTCGGTGGCCGGCGTCGCCCAGCGCACCGGCGCCACCATCTATTATGTCGAGATGGCCCGTGACACAGGCCGCCTGCCGGTCTTCGCGCTGTCGCCCTCGCAGGGCGACGTCGACATATTGATCGCCGCCGAGCTGATGGAAGCCGGCCGCGCCATCATGCGTGGCTTCGTCACGCCCGACCGCACGACGCTGATCACGTCGTCGCACCGCATCGCTGCCGTCTCCGAGAAGATCGAGCCCGGCGATGGGCGCGCCTCGTCGGAAAAGGTGCATGCGACCGCCCAGGCGGCGTCCAAACGCCTCATCGCCTTCGACATGGAGAAGATCGCCGCCGACAATGGCTCGATGATCTCGGCCAGCCTGCTCGGCGCGCTGGCGGGCTCGGACGCGCTGCCCTTCACCCGCGAGAGCTACGAACAGGCGATCGGCGCCGGTGGGCGCGGCGTCAAGGCGAGCCTTGCGGCCTTCGGCGCGGCTTGCGACCGCGCGCTGGGCGTCGCCGCCGGGCCTTCCGGTGAGAAAGCATCGGCCAAACCGGCCGCATCCGAAGCCGGGCCTGCGGCCGGCGTCAGGGGCCCGGAAACCCTGCTGAGAGGCTGGCGCGAGCTTGCCGCCCGCGTCGAGGCCTTGCCGGCGCCGGTGCGCGACATGGCCGGGCGCGGCCTGAAGAAGGTCGTCGACTACCAGGACATCGCCTATGGCGGCGAATATCTCGACCGGCTGGGCAAGGCCGTCGCGCTCGATACGGCGGAGCACGGCTATGCGCTGTCGATCGCCGCCGCCAAGCATCTGGCGAACGCCATGTGCTACGACGACATGATCCGCGTCTCCGACCTCAAGACGCGATCCACGCGCGACAGGCGCGTGCGCAAGGAGGTCGGCGTCCGCGAGGGGTCGATCCTTCAGGTGACGGAGTACTTCCATCCTCGCATCGAGGAATTCTGCGGCACGCTGCCGGCGGGGCTAGGCAGCTACATCGAGAGCCGCCCCAAGCTCGCCGCCTTCCTCGACCGCCGCATCAATCACGGCCGCCGCATCCGCACCGACAGCTTCGTCGGCTTCGGCATGTTGTGGTTCATCGGCGGCCTGCGCCGCTGGCGTCGCGGCATGCTCAGGCATCGGGTCGAAAAAGCGCATCTGGAGCGCTGGTATGACCTGGCGCTGGGACAGGCGCGCGAGAACTATGCGCTGGGCACGGAGATTCTCAACTGCCGCCGCCTGATCAAGGGCTACAGCGACACCCATGTGCGCGCGCAGTCGAAGTTCGATCGCGTGCTCTCGGCGTTGCCGATGCTCAAGGGCCGCGACGATGCCGCCGACTGGATCCGCCGCCTGCGCGAGGCGGCGTTGAAGGACGAGAAGGGCGACATGCTCGACGGCGCGCTGAAGACGGTGGCGACGCTGGGTCATGGCCCGGCGTGACAGGCGCGCCTTTGCAGAGCGATGACAGGCCGGAGAAACCCATCCCGCTTATGCTCGCCCGGTGAGGCATGCGTCTGACGTCGCGAACAGTCTATTCGACTGCCTCGCGGCCCGAAATCTGGTCGACAAGAACCCGGAAAAAGACGTGCGGCAGGCTGTCCGACAGGGGAGGCGTGACCGGCTTGAGCGCGCCGGGCTCCCACCAGTCCGCATGCTTGCTCAACACCGCCCATGCACGGTCGCGCTGGATCTTGTGCCCGACCCGGTCAGGCAGTTCCTCGTAGCGGCCATCGACGATCACGCTTTTCCATCCGCGCCCCTGGGTACGTTCTTCGATCTGGGCGCAAACCTTGGGATTGGCTCGCATCCAGTCGATCTTCTTGCCCAGCAAGGAGAAGGCATAGAGGTGACTGTCGGCGTAGGCATAGGTGAAGGGCACGACGTAGGGCTGTCCGTCCTTCACGCATGCGAGATGGCCTGTGCGATTGGCGGCCAGCATTTTCGTGCACTCCAAGGTGGAGAGCGTGCGGATCATCATCGGTGTCATCTCCTCTTCTCGGCTGTCCTCGGCCCTGTGGATCTCCATTGATCAGTCCGGCAACGACCCTACCGCATGCAGCCGCGCGGCTCATTGACGTGGATCAATGTCATTAAACGGCAAAAGATCGTCGCCCGCCATGTCGAGCGCGAAGCCGCGCCAATGGAAGCTGTCCAAGGCGCCGCGGCAATCCGACTAACGAATATGTGATCCGCCCCTCAGCGACGGGTGTTCAGCCCACGATCCGTTCAAGCGTCATGGGGGTAATCACGGAGACAAAACGCATGCTCAGAAAATACGTCCTTCCCTTCGCTGTTGCCGCGGGCACGCTGATCCTGTCGGCTACCGGGTCTCAGGCCATGCCCATGGCCACGCCGAACGCTGCCCCGCCGCCGGTCGAAACCGTCGGCTGGCGCTGCGGTCCCGGCTGGCATCTGAACCGGTGGGGCAATTGCGTGCCGAACCGCCGCGTCTTCGTCCGGCCGGCGCGTCATTGGCATCCCGGCTTCTGGTACCATCACCGTTGGCATCCCGGTTACTGGGGTTGATCTCCCGGCAATAAAGGAAGCACCCGCCACCACGTGGCGGGTGCTTTTTTATGGCCATGGCGGCTTCGCGGCCGTACTGCGATGTCCCGTATTTCAGACGACCAGGTCGCGCATCGGCTTCACCGCCGCCGAATCCGGGAACACCTTGTCTCCCAGCACCGCCGCCGAGAGACCGAACTGGTCGGCGAGCAGGCCCTTCAGAACCGCCCGGACATCGCTGGTCGGCGCCAGGTCGCGCTGCTCGTAGAGCTGGGCTTGCTTCAGTCCCGGCCAGTCGGCGATGACCCGGCCGCCCCGGATGGCTCCGCCCGCCAGGAGCACAACCGTGCCGGTGCCGTGATCGGTTCCCACGGTACCGTTGATGCGGGCCGTGCGGCCGAATTCGGTGATCGCCACGATCGCGGTGTCCTTCCAACGCTCGCCCAGGCCCTTCTGGAATTCGTCGAATGCGCCGTCGAGGCCGCCGAGCAGATTGGCCAGTCGTCCGGTCGCGCCGCCTTCGTTGATGTGCGTATCCCAGCCATCGAAGGCGAGCGCGGCGACGCGCGGCCCGTCATCGGCCGCCATCAGGCGGGCCGCGCCCTGCGCGGCCTGGCGCATGCCGGCGGCGCTGTCCAGGCCGCCCTTCGGCTTCATCGGTACGGCGCCCGCGGAATCGTCCCTTGCCATCCTTTCGGCATCGAGACCTTTCTGCAGGGCCACCGCGAGCAGGGGATCGCGGTGGTGGTAGAGGTCGAGCACGCGCGCCGCCAGGCTGTCGCCGGGCTCCGGCAATGCCTGGGGCGCCCAGCCGAGCACGGGTGCGGCGCCCCGGATGACCAGTGGGGTCGACGGACCGACCGCCAGCCCGCCGAGCCTCGCCACCCGCTCGCCCGCCGGCAGGCTTTCCAGGGCGCGGTTCAGCCAGCCCGTGGCGACATGGCCGGGACCGGAAAAGCCGCTTTCCAGCACATCCTGGCCATCGAAATGCGAACGCTCCCGGTAGCCGGTCGCGGCGGCGTGCACCACGGCGGCCTGCCCGTCGCCAAACAGCCGCGCGAAGACCGGCATGGCCGGATTGACCGCGAAGAAGCCGTCCAGCGGTAGCGCCGCATGCGGCCCCTCGAGCGCCAGCGCGATGTCGCCATGCAGCCCGGCATAGTCTGGATCGCCGATGGGGCCGACGGTGGAGAGCCCGTCGAGCGCGCCGCGCAGCACGATCACCACAAGGCGCGGGTCGCGATTGTCGGCGGCGCGGGCAAAGCGCGGCAGGTAGGCCCAGGCGAACAGGGCGCCGCCCGCCGTGAGCAACGAACGGCGCGACAGGGTCGGGGTTTCGCACAAGAGGTTCATGGCATCATCTCCGTGGGATCATCCGGGTGGCTGGAGCTATCTTCGCTGGAATTCCGGGGCCATCATCAGCAGCGCCACGCCCTGTTGCTTGGACTCCGCCTGGGCGATGGCCCGGCGTGTGTCGGCGGACGTCGACGGGCCGATGAGAGCGTCAAGCATCTCGCTGGGGTTGCCGATGTCGGTGATCTGCCGCGCCGCCTGCCAGGCGATGTCGAGGCGGATCTTCATTCCCTCGGGCGAAGCCCAGGCATCCGTCTGGTCGGCAAAGCCGTTGGGGCCCGGCGGTTGCCACAAGGGCTCGCCCAGCGCGGCGAGCCAGCCCAGCGGCTGGCGCGGATCCTTCTTCGGCCCCTGGCCGACGGCTCGCATGATCGCCGCCACATAATCATAGGGCGAACGCATCTTCAGCAGCGGTGCCGACCAGGATTCGGGCATGTCGATCAGGGTTGCCGCCAGGGCCCGCAAGTCTCCGTCGGTCCTGGCGAACACCTTTGCCAGGCGGTCGACCGCCGCCGGAGGCGGATCGTCGGCGATGAAATGGCGCGCGAGCTTGGTCGCGATATGATGCGCGGTCGCCGGCTGGCGGGCGATGTCGTTGAGCGCGGCTTCGGCCTGCCCCATGCCACCGGCGGGATAGGTCTTGCCGAGCAGCACTGCGTCGCCCGGCTCATGCGCGTTGGCGTTGAAGACGAAGCTGCCCGGTTCGCCCAGCCGCCCCTCGCGGCCGGCCATGGTCCAGCCGGTGAGGACGCGGGCGAAGCTGGTGACGTCCGCCTGGGTATAGCCGCTGCCGACGCCGAGCGTGTGCAGTTCCAGGATCTCGCGGGCCAGGTTCTCGTTGAGGCCACGCTTGCGGTTCTTGCCGGCACGTGAACCCGGGCCGACCGATTCCCGATTGTCGAGATAGGACAGCATGGCCGGGTGACGCTCCACCGCCTGCAGCATGTCGGAAAAGCGGCCGAGCACGAAAGGCCGGATGGCTTCACGTTCGAAAGCACCCGCGCTGGCGCGTACCAGCGGATCTTTCGCGACGGAAACGCAGAAATGGTTCGACCAGAAGCAGACCAGACGTTCGACGAAGCCGGCATTGACCTTGAGCGCCTTGTCGAAGCGGGCCTGGGCCTCGGCCTGGAACAGCCTGGCCTCCACCGGCGGCACGGGCTTGTTGCCCTGTGCGTTGGGCATCGCGGCTTCCGCCGCGCCAGGCTGGCCGTTTGCCATGCCGGGCTGGCCGTTTGCCATGCCGGGCTGGGCTTGCCCCATGGCGGGCTGAGCACTCCCGGCGGATTGAGCGTTTGTTGCCGCCTGTCGGTCCCGCTCGAGCTTGCGCTGGAAGTTGGCCGCCATGCTGGTCTCGATGGCGGTGGTGCTGCCGGGCAGATCGTCGCCCGCCTGGTCATCAGGCTCGATCATGGCGATGTCGGCCTGGCGCAATTCGGCCTTGAGGTAACCGCGCGCGTCGCCAGCGATCCTGTCCATGTCGCCCGGCCTGGCGCCAAGCCCGAAGCGGTTGAGCGCGATCAGGGCGGGGTCCGGTGAGGCGGAAACCGATGCGGCCATGTCCGATCTCCCAATGTGAGAGCTTCTTCTTCGTGCCGGCGGAACGCGCCGTCCGATGACTTTCCAGGTCGTGGCGACGGGGCGATGTCTCCAGCCTCCGTCGCTGGGGTATCTAGTGATGCCCTTCAATGGGACTGGCTGGAGCGGGATGCCTTGGTTTGCCCCCAAAGGCATCCCGCCGCGCCGGCCGCGTCTTACCAGCGGTGCCAGCGATGCCAGATCGGCCTGTGCCAGACGTGGAAGGCCGGGCGGTGCCAGCCCCAGCCATAATAGTAGCCGGGATAGACGATCACGCGGTTCGGAACGCAGCGCCCCCAGTAGTCGGGGTGCCAGCCCGGGCCGCAATACCAGGCCACGTGTTCCACCAGCCGCGAAGCCGGCTGAGTCGTCACCATCGGCATCGCCGAGGATGCGGCGACGCTTGCAAACATGCCGCCAGCGGCAAGCGCGGCGGCGGTCACATATCGTGTCAAGCGGGTCATCACAGTGCTCCGGAAAGTTGGAGATCGAAATCGCCTGTCCGCGCCATCGGGCCGGCCAGGCCTGTCCCTTCTTCCTTTTAAACGGCCGCTCCGCCGCTTTCCGTCGCCGGTTACGGTGTTTTTTTCACTGCGGCCTTGGCCTGCCTGCCAGCGTGGCGAAGCAGCCCTTCCGCCAGCACCTGGCGGTTGTCGGGCGAAGTGCCGGCCGCGAACTCGACGATGCGCTGCTCGAGGCGCGCGCGCACAGTCATGTCGGCGTTGCGCGCCCGCTCAAGAGCGGCGGCAAGCGCGGCCTTGTCGAGAACCGGCTGCAGCAGCAGGTCCGCCGCCTCGCGACGCGCCTGCTGGCCGTCGAGGATCTCCGGGCGCGATTCCTGGCGTACTTCGCGCAACGCCTTTCGGAATGCGGCCCGGTCCGTGGCGTCGAGCTGGCCGCCGGCGGACTCCAGCGAGTATCCCGGAAGCCTTGCGTTTCTCAGCCAGACGGCGCCACTGGCGAAAGCGCCGGCCAGGAAGACGTTCAGGGCGACCGAGGCCACCACCAGTCCGCGAATCCACGGCTTTGTCATATGTCCTCCTCGGCCGTGTCGGCGTCCGGACCCACGTCGCCGAACGCCGTTGCATTCGCATCGAGCACATAGTGTTCCGGCTGTACTTCGGGTGTGACGATCGTCACCGTCGCCAGCCCTGCGGCGACACCGGCCAGCCCGATCCCGGCTAGGCCCAGTCCGAGCCACCAGACACGCAGCCTGCGCTGCCTGACGACATTGATCTCGGCGGCGCGCAGGGCGGCCGCGTGCAGGACAGGGCCGGGCGCGGCGATGCGGTAGCTGTCGAGCATCGAATCCAGCATGCCGGCGCGCCGCAATATGGCGCGGCCGGCCGCCGTCGCGGCGAAGCGCTGGGCCGAGGCGCGTTCGGCAAGCGGCCAGCGCTGCAACTGGCCGCCATAGGCGTCCGCGAGGGCGGCGAAACGTTCGGCTTCCATTGCGGGTTCTTTCCCGGACATATCCTCACCGCCTTCCGATGCCGCGCTCTCGGCATGCGAGGCCGGGCGGCGTTGCTGGCTTGGGCGTCTTGTTGTCAATCATCGGAGCCGTCTCCGGTCAGCATGACCTGCAGCGAGCGCCGGCCACGGGCAAGCAGGCTTTCAAGGGCATCGACGCTGATCTGCATGACCGCTGCCGCCTCGATGTTGGACATCTCCTGGTAATAGACCAGAACGATCGCCTCGCGCTGGCGAGGCGCCAAGCGCTGGAGCGCGGTCGCCACCCTGTTCTCCTCGTCTCCCGGCAAGGCGTCTGGAAGCGGCGCCTCGTCCACCTGCTCCGGCAGGTCGTCGGTCACCCATTCGCGGCGCTTGCGCAGGCGATCGTAGCACAGGTTGAGCGCGACCCTGTGGATCCAGCTGTCGAAGCGCGCCTGGCCGCGCCGCCAGCCGGCGGCATGGCGCCAGATGCGCACGAATGTCTCCTGGGCGACGTCCTCTGCCTCGGCCGGGTCGCCCAGCATGCGCGTGGCCAGCGCCAGCAGGCGCGGCAGCTTGCGCGCCACCATCGCCCGCACCGCCACGGGGTCGCCCGTGCCGATGCGGCGAACCAGGTCCTCGTCCGGATCGGTGCCCATCAGCCGGCATTCTCCCGATGGCCATCGCGCGTCATTGCCTCTTGATCATTGTCCCTGATTGGGAGCGGTTTTGTGGCCCGGCATCTCATCGGCCGTCAGCACGCCGTCGCCGTTCTTGTCGAGCCTGGCGAAGCGCTTGGCGAAGAATGTGTCGAGTTCGGCGCGGTCGATAAAGCCGTCGTGATTGGCGTCCATGCGGGCGAAGGATTTCGCCGGGTCGCCCTTGGCCTGGCGCTTGGCCTGGAAGGCGGTCCATTCGGCTAGACTGATCTTGCCGTCACCGTCCGTGTCGGCCTTCATCAGCGCCTTCTCCCGGCGGGCCTGGAACTGGGCAAGCATGATGCCCGGCTTGCTTGCCGGGGCTGTGGTCGCAGCTGGCGCGGCCGGGGCCGGCGTGGGCGTGGTCTGTGCCAGCGCGGCCGCCGTCTGCAGGCTAAGGACAAGGGCAAGTATCGAACGGCTGAACATTCTGCGATCTCCGGTTGGCGCGCTCGCCACGACCCAGGGGCCTGACTGACGCTTCGACCGTTAAACGGCGTCCCTCGCGAAATCCGTCGGTCGTCCCACGCACTATCTCGATCGTATGAGGGGCGAGGAGCTTCCGGGTGGGTTCCAACCTTTTGCCGGCGGGCGTGCGCTTGCGTTTCAAGGTATTGAAGGAGGCGACATGGGCGCTGATTCGCGGTGCGCAATGGTGCAAAAGAGGCCTGAAACCGGCCTATCTGCCAGTTGACTATAGTATACGGTATGCGTAAGCGTCGTTGAGTTCCTGCCTTCTGTGCAATCCGGCACGCTTGGGAATGGACGGTGGTTCATGGCGACTGTGACGAAAAAGCAGGGTCTTGGTGATGACGGCGCGCGGGGTTCCCTGTTGGGCGATGTCCGCACGATGCGGCCGCTCTCGCCCATCGAACGGGGCAGGACGACGACCGACGAGGTCGAGGAGCGCCTGATCCTGGCGATTGCCAGAGGCGACAAGGCGGCCGGCGAGCGCATCACCGAAGCGGAGCTGGCCTCGGCCCTCAACGTCAGCCGCGTGCCTGCCCGCGAAGCCATGCAGAAGCTGCTTCTGCGCGGCATTCTGGTCGGCGGCAGCCAGCGCGGCCTGCGGGTCGCCGATTATAGCCCGCAACGCATCGGGGAACTGTTCGAACTGCGCTTCGCGATCGAGAAGATCATATTCCAGCACGTCATGCGGCCCGGCCATGCGCGCGACAGTCTGATCGCGGATCTCGAGATCATCGTCGAGCGCATGCGGGAACTCTCCGGCTCCGGCGACCCGATCCTGCTCAGCTCCGTCGACCTCGATTTCCACCGTACCGTCGCGATGCATTCGGAGAACGTGCTGGCCGCCCAGATATGGGAGGGCCTCGCCCAGCACATGTTCATCGTCTTCTGCCGTGACTGGTCCTCCGCCTCCGACCGTACCGGCGAGGTGAGGCTGCATGAGCGCCTGGTGGACTTCCTGCGCAACGGGTCGGTCGACCAGATCGACGACGTGCTGGCTGGACACTTCCGCGAACCCTCCGCGCGAGCCGATAGCGTCTGACGCCATCCCGCCGCATCGCTTTCGAGAGCCGCCGGGCTGCCTGTCCTCGGCGCGTTCGCCTATGGGCTCCGCGGCGGTCCCGCGCGGCATTGCCCGGAGCGGTCGGAGCGCACGATTTCGCTGAAAGGCTCGCCATGGCGTGAGCTCGCCGGGACTTTCCAAAAGCGCGCGCTTGACTTTCGGTATACCGTATGCGGTAGTGGTTTCACGCCATCCGGCGGACAGGACGATCATCAAAAGGCAAGGCCATGAACGCGGTGCAGATCGAACCCTCCCGAGTGCGCAATCCAATCGATTTCGACGCCAATGGCCGTCAGGCCGGCGTGCTGCGCGCGCCGCTGTCGCGCAACGATTCCGGCTGGGGCGTCGTCGAGATTCCGATCGTGTCGATCAAGAACGGCTCCGGGCCCACGGTCCTGTTCACCGGCGGCATCCATGGCGACGAGTACGAGGGCCAGATCGCCATTTCGCGCCTGGCGCAGACCCTCGATCCCGCCCGTGTGCAGGGCCGCGTCATCATGATCCCGGCCTTCAACATGCCGGCGGTCCTCAACGACAGCCGGCTGAGCCCCGTCGACAACCGCGACATGAACCGCTGCTTCCCGGGCAATCCGCGCGGCACCTTCTCGGAGATGCTGGCGCATTTCCTCGATAGCAACGTGCTGCCGCTCGCCGACGTCTCCGTCGACATCCACACGGCCGGCCATTCCTTCGATTCCGCGCTGTCGACCAACATGCACTACCTGCCGGACGCTGAGCGGCGGCAGAAGACGATGGCGGCCGCGGCGGCTTTCGGCGCGCCCTTCAACACGGTCTTCTGGGGCGTCGACGAAGGCGCCACCTTCACCTCCTGCGTCGAGCGGCGCGGCGCCATCTCGCTCGGCACCGAACTCGGCGGCTGGGGGCGCGTCCATGTCGAGGGCGTGCGCATCGCATGCCGCGGCGTCGACAACATCCTCAAGCATTTCAACGTGATCGAGGGCAAGCCCGACACCGCGCAGCGCGATGGCACCGCCGGCACGCGCCACATGATGGTGCGCGACCAGGCCTGCTATGCCTTCTCGCCCGCTAGCGCCCTGTTCGAGCCCACCAACGTGCCCGGCGACAGGGTCAAGGCAGGGACCCCGGCCGGCTGGCTGCATTTCGTCGAGGACGTCGATCGTCCGCCGCTCGAAGTGTCCTATCCGCGCGACGGCGTGCTCTGGATGGCCGCCGGTCCCGGACGCGTCACGCGGGGCGACCCCGTGGCGGTGATCATGAGCGACTACGACGACAAGCTCGCGGCCGGTTGAAGCGCGGGAATAGACCGATGCGCGTCCTGATCGTGGAGTGCATGCAGGAGATCTCCTCCTTCAATCCGCTCCCCTCGCGTTATGAGGATTTCGCCATAGACCATGGCGAGGCGTTGCTGTCGCAGCGCGGCCTCAACACGGCGATTGGCGGTGCGCTGGCGGTGTTCGACGCACGCCCCGACGTCACGGTGGTTCCCACCATGGCGGCCCGCGCCGGCAGCGCTGGCATATTGGCGGGCAGCGACTGGCTGCGGCTGCGCGAGGAACTGCTCGCCGCCACGGCGCCGCACGTCGGGTCGGTCGACGCTCTCTATGTTTCCCTGCATGGCGCGATGGGCGCCGAGGGCGAGGTCGATCCGGAAGGCTCTCTGCTCGAGGCCCTGCGCAGGCTGTTCGGCGAAGACCTGCCGATCGTCATCTCGCTCGACCTGCACGGCATTCTCACCGACCGCATGCTGCGGCAGGTCGACGGGCTCGCCATCTACCGCACCTACCCGCATGTCGACTTCGCCGACACCGGCCGGCGCGCCGCGACGCTGCTGCTCGACATCATCGATCGCGACCTCGATCCGGTCATAGCGCGGGTGACCGTGCCGATGCTGGCGCGCGGCGACGAATGCATCACCCGCAACGGACTCTATGGCGACGTGCTCGCCGACGCGCATCTGCTCGAAGGGCAGGGCGCCGCGCTGGCGGCGGGCGTCATGATCGGCAATCCGTTCACCGATGCGCCCGAGCTCTGCACGCAGGCGATCGTGGTCGCCGAGATGGATGGCGATGGCGCGGCCGAGGCGGCGAGCGGCCTGGCGCGTTCGATATGGGCCGGGCGGCAGCGTCTCGTCGGCAAGCTGGTGGGGCCTGCCAAGGCGGTCGCGCTCGCCATCGCCGAACAGGGGCCGGTCGTCTTCACGGATGCCGCCGATGCCACCTCGTCCGGCGCCAGCGGCGATTCCAACGTCCTGATCAAGGCGCTGCGTGACGGCGGCTACGGGCGCCGCGTGCTGGCGCAGGTCGTCGATCCCGGCGCCGCCGCCGCCGCCCATGCGGCCGGCATCGGCGCCACCATCGCCATGCCGCTCGGCGGCTGGCACGACAAGCGTTTCCAGCCCCTGGTGGTGACCGCCACGATCGAGAGCCTGTCGCGCGGGCGGGCGCGCCTCGAAACCATGCGGCTGCCGTTGGATGCCGGCCCCACCGCGGTGATCACCTTCGAGAACTTCACCGTCCTGGTGATGAGCCGCGCCGTGCATCTGTTCGACCGGGCGATGTATTTCGCCAACGGGCTGAACCCGCGCGATTTCGATCTTACCATCGTGAAGTCGCCGCACACCGAATTCCACATGTACGACGCCTGGGCGAGCCGGAACTTCAATGTCGACGCGCCGGGCTCGACATCGGCCAACCTCGCCACGCTCGGCCACACATTGTGCGCGCGTCCAATCTATCCGCTCGAACAAGACACAACCTTTTCACCCGCGCCGGTCCTGTACCGGCGACGGGCGCGCCCTTCCACAGGGACGGCGCATCCTGCCATTGCAATCAAGGGATCCCCATGAAGATCGAAAGCGTAGATTTCTTCTATCTGGCCATGCCTGATGTCACTACGGCGGCCGACGGCAGCCAGGACGCGCTGGTTGTGCGCGTGACTGCGGGCGGCCATGTCGGCTGGGGCGAGTGCGAGGCCGCGCCGCTGCCGTCGATCGCCGCTTTCGTCTGCCCGATGTCGCATGGCGCCTGCAGGCCCGTCGGAGCTTCGGTTCTTGGCGAAACGCTCGACGGGCCGGACGACATCCGGCGCATCGCCGCCACCGTTGCCTACAACAGCATGGACCTCCTCCAGGCGCCCCACACATGGTCGGGCATCGAGATGGCGCTCTGGGATGTGCTGGGCAGGGCAAGGGGCATGCCTGCCTGGAAGCTGCTCGGCTACGAGCGGGCCTATCCGAAAGTGCCTTACGCCTCGGTTCTGTTCGGTGCCACCCCGCAGCAGACGCTGGAGCGCGCCAAGGGTATCCGCGCCAATGGCTTCCGCGCCGCCAAGTTCGGCTGGGCGCCCTTCGGCGAGTCGCTGTCCAGCGATATCGCCCATCTCGACGCTGCGCGTGAAGGCCTCGGCCCCGACGGCATCGTGCTGATCGACGCAGGCCAGATCTTCGGCGAGGATGTCGACGCCGCAGCCGCCCGGCTGGATGCCATGGAGCGCAACCGCGTCACCTTCTTCGAGGAGCCGTTCCACGGCCATGCCTACGCCGCCTATGCCGGGCTGCGCGATCGCATGAAGACTGTCGTCAGCGCCGGCGGCGAGGCCGCGCACAACCGCTACATGGCCGAGCATCTGATCGACTTCGGCAAGGTCGGCTACATCCAGATCGATTGCGGCCGCATCGGCGGGCTCTGGCCGGCCAAGCAGGTGGCCGACTATGCCGTGCAGCGTGGCGTGACCTACATCAACCACACCTTCACCTCCAACCTTGCGCTCAGCGCTTCGATGCAGCCGTTCGCCGGTCTCGAGAAGCACACGATCTGCGAATTCCCCACGGGCCTGAAGCAGCTTGCCGTCGACCTGACGCTCGATCACATCGCGCCGGACGCCAATGGCGAGATCCATGTGCCGGACGCGCCCGGCCTCGGTATTGCCGTCAATCCCGAGGCGCTGGTGCGCTACAGGGTCGACGTCGAGATCCGAGTCGGCGGCCAGCCTGTCTTCGTCACGCCGAAGCCCTAAGTAATCTCGCTGAAAGCAGGATCGACGCCAATGCTCCGTCTCTCCACGCAATTCCCGAGGCAAGGCGCTTGGCGCCTTTCCCGGAAATTGTTCTAGGGGGCACCATGGCTGACCCGCTCGTCGACGTCCGCAACCTCGGTGTTCGCCTCGTCACCGGCCAGCGGGAAACCTCGCTGGTGGACGACGTGTCGTTCACCGTGGCCAGGGGCGAGGTGCTGTGCATCGTCGGCGAATCCGGCTGCGGCAAGACCATCACCGCGCGCTCGATCATGGGCCTCAACCGCAATGACCGGCGGTTCAGCCTGTCCGGCCAGATCCTGTTCCAGGGACGCGACCTCATGGCGCTGTCCGATGCCGAGATGCGTGGCATCCGCGGAACGGGCATCGGCATGATATTCCAGGATCCGATGACGTCGCTCAATCCGCTGCACCGGATCGGCCGTCAGATCGGCGAGGGCATGCGGCTGCATATGAAGCTCTCGGAGGCGGAGATCCGAGAGCGCACGCTTTTGCTGCTGGCGCAGGTCGGCATTCCCAACCCGCGCACGCGCATCGACGACTATCCCCACCAGTTCTCGGGCGGCATGCGCCAGCGCGCCATGATCGCCCTTGCGCTTGCCTGCTCGCCCGCGCTGCTGATCGCCGACGAACCGACCACGGCGCTGGACGTGACGACCCAGAAGCAGATCCTCACCCTGATCGCGCGGCTGAAGGATACTTATGGGATGGGGCTGATCCTCATTACCCACGACCTCGGCATCGTCGCCGAGATCGCCGATCGCATCATGGTCATGTATGCCGGCCAGTGCGTCGAGGTCGGGCCGGTGCGCTCGGTGTTCCGCTCGCCGCGTCATCCCTATACGGCGGGCCTGCTCGCCTCGATGCCGGCCGCCAACCGTGGCCGGACGGAACGGCTGCCGTCCATCCGCGGCACCCCGCCGCTGCTGGCCGAAGGCCGCCCGCAAGGCTGCGCGTTCCAGCCGCGCTGCGACTTTGCCTTCGATCGCTGCGCCGCCATGCCGCTGCTCTCGGCCGACGATGCCGGCGAGGGCCATCTGGACCGCTGCTGGCTGCCGTCGGGGCGTTTGGCGCAACGCGATGCCGCCGGGGAGATGCGGCGATGACGACGCTCGTCCGGGTCGAGAACCTGCGCAAATATTTCCCGGTCAGCGGCGGCTGGCTTGGCGGCCGCAAGGGCTGGGTGCACGCCGTCGACGGCGTCAGCCTCGACGTGCTGGCGGGCGAGACGCTTGGCCTTGTCGGTGAGTCCGGCTGCGGCAAGTCCACGCTGGCGCGCTGCGTGGTGCGCCTCGCGGAGCCGGATTCCGGCCGCCTCGAATTCGACGGGCAGGATATCACCCACCGCTCGATGCGGGAGATGAAGCGGCTGCGGCGCGACGTGCAGCTTATCTTCCAGGATCCTTATGCAAGCCTCAATCCGCGCAAGCGCATCCGCCAGATCCTGGCCGAGGCGCTGAGGCTTCGCGGCACGGCCAATGCCACGACGCGCGAGGCCGAGACGGTGGCGCTGCTCAAGCGGGTCGGCTTGCCCGCGCAGTTCATGGACCGGATGCCGCGCGACCTTTCCGGCGGACAGCGCCAGCGCGTCGGCATTGCCAGGGCGCTGGCGGCGGGTCCCAGGCTGGTCGTCGCGGACGAGCCGGTCTCCGCGCTCGACGTGTCCGTCCAGGCCGACATCCTCAATCTCATCAAGGATCTGCAGCGGGAACTCGGCCTCACCGTGCTGTTCATTTCGCACGATCTCGGCGTCATCCGCCACGTGTCCGACCGCGTCGGCGTCATGTATCTCGGCCGGCTCGTCGAACTGGCGCCCGCCGAGGCTTTCTACGAGGCGCCGCTACATCCTTATTCCGAGGCATTGCTTTCGGCGATCCCGGTGCCCGATCCGGACGCTCGCCTGACCCGCAAGGAGATCGTGCTCGAGGGCGACGTGCCCAATCCGATCGCGCCGCCTCCGGGCTGCCGCTTTCACACGCGCTGCCCCTACGCCCGCGACATCTGCGCCACGCTCGATCCGCAGCTTGTCGCGCATGGCGGGGGCCGGGCGGTCGCATGCCATTTCCCGCTCGCCGGCGCGCCGGGAGGAGACCAGGCGCAAAGCGCGGCGGCGGAGCAGGGGTGATCAGGTGCTTGACGGCAGGGGTCCGTCGTAACAGTATCCGGTATACTGAATACTAACCAGAAAAAGGAGGGTGACATGAACGAGAATGAAAAAGCAAAGACCCGGGGCGTGGCCGTGATGAACCGGGCGCAGTTTCTCAAGCTGTTCGGCGGCGCGGCAGCCGGACTGGCTGTTTCCACTGCCTTCGGCTTCACGCCGAAGGCCTTTGCCGAGGGCGGCGGCGAGTTGGTGGTCGGCATCTCCAGCGACATCAAGACGCTCGACCCGCAGATGTCGCCGCTCGACGTCTTCCGCCACACAATCCGTTCGACCGTGTTCGAGGCGCTGGTGTTCATCAACCCGGAGACGCTGAAGGCCGATCCGCTGCTGGCCGATTCCTGGGAAACCTCGGCCGACGGCCTGACCTGGACGTTCAAGCTGAAGCCCGGCGTGACCTGGCACAATGGCTCGAAGTTCACCGCCGCCGACGTCGTCTATTCGATCAAGCGCGTGCAGGATCCCAAGGTCGGCAGCCCGTTCTCGCCGCAGCTCGTCGCCGTCTCGAAGGTCGAGGCTCCGGACGATGGCACGGTCGTGCTGACGCTCGCCAACACGGTGCCCGGCCTGCTCGCCAACCTCGCGGTGATCCAGATCGTCAACGAGGCCAGCATCGGCACCATCACCACGGCGCCCGTCGGAACCGGGCCCTTCAAGTTCGCCAACTGGGCGCCTGGCGACCATATCCGTGTCGAGAAGTATGACGGCCATCGCGAGGCGCCTAAGCTCGCCGCCATCGAATGGCGCATCGTGCCCGATTCACAGGCCCGGCTGGCCGGCCTGCAGGACGGCACGCTGCACATGGTGGCCCTCGTCGAGGGCAAGGACGTCGTGCAGGCCAAGTCGCTCGCCGGCGTCGAGGTGATCCAGACCAAGCCTTACGTGCTCTACGAGAACTTCAACATCAACACCAAGCGCGCGCCCTTCGACGACAAGCGCGTGCGCCAGGCCCTGGCCTATGCCTTCGACCGCCAGGGCTACACCAAGACGGTGTGGTTCGGCTTCGCCCGGCCGACGATCAACCCGGTGCCGCCGGAAATGGCGACCTACCTGCCGGACTCCACTGACCGCTACGCCTTTAACCTCGACAAGGCCGCGGCGCTTCTGGCCGAGGCGGGCTTCACCAAGGACAAGCCGCTGAAGCTGGAGATCCTGACGCCGACCGGCTTCGATTCGCTGAAGTCGATGGCGCTGATCCTGCAGGACAATCTCAACCGCATCGGCCATAGCGTGACCATCCGCGAGCTGGAGATCACGGTGTGGATCGACCGCATCCTGACCAAGCCCGACTACGACCTCACCACCAACAACTACAACACCGGGCCCGAGGATCCGGCTTCGATGTTCAACTCGCCCAACCTCGCGCCCAAGGCCAATGTCAGCCTGTGGAACCCGCCCGGCTATGCCGATCTGGTGGCGAAGGCGGCGGCCGAGATCGACCCGAAGAAGCAGATCGACCTCTATCATCAGCTTCAGGAATTGCTGCTCGAGGAGATGCCGCAGCTCACCGTCGATCATCTGCCGCTGTTCTTCCTCGGCAACGAGGCGGCGAAGTCGCTTGTCATCGGGCCGAGCGGCATCGACAACTATTCGCGGATCGCGCTGTAAGAGCGATCTTGTGGCTGACGCGGCGGCCATCCGGCCGCCGCGAACTTTGGTACGATCGAGGAGGGCGCGCTCGGCGTCCTTTCCGCGATCGCGACGGAAAAGTGCTTCGGAAATTCGATGGCGATCTATCTTGTCGGGCGGGTGCTGGGTGGACTGGTGACGCTGTTCTGCGTCAGCGCGCTGGCCTTCTTCGCCACCGCGCTTGCACCGGGCAATCCGGCCGCGGTGCTGCTCGGCAATCTCGCGACGCCGGAGCGCATCGCCGCCGTCACGCATGAGATGGGCCTCGACCAGCCACTGCCGGTCCGCTACGCGATCTGGTTGAGGCATACGGTGACCGGAAATCTCGGCACGTCCAATCTCAGCTTCAAGCCGGTCAACGACCTTATCCTGGCCGCGCTGCCGCCGACGCTGGAACTGGCGATCCTCAGCCTGCTGCTGGTTGTTGTTGTGGCGATCCCGATGGGGCTGGTGCTGGCGCAAGGCCGCGACCGCTGGTGGGCGCGGCCGCTTTCGGGGCTGGTCACGCTCGGCATTTCGGTTCCCGGCTTCTGGGTCGGCCTGCTCCTGATCGTGCTGTTCTCCGTCACCTTCAAGCTGCTGCCGTCGGGGGGCTACATCGCACCCGCGCGCAGCCTGTCCGGCAATGCGCGAGCCATGGTGCTGCCCGTGCTGACCTTGGCCATCTATCTCATCCCGGCGCTTGTCCGCTTCGTCCGCGTCACGGCGGCGACGGTACTGCGTGAGGACTATGTCGACACCGCGCGCGCCAAGGGGGTCGGCAACGCCGGCATCCTGCTGCGTCACGTCGCCCCCAACACGCTCATCACCACCATCACCTATATCGGCCTGCAGCTCGGCGTGCTGATCTCCGGCGCGATCGTGGTCGAGATCATCTTCTCGATCCCCGGGCTTGGCCGCCTGGGCATGAACGCGGTGCTCAACCGCGACTATCCGGTGATCCAGGGCGTCGTTCTGGTCGCCGCCGCTGGCTACGTGATCGTCAATCTCGCCATCGATCTTGCCTATTCGATGATCGACCCGCGGATCCGCACGCGATGAGTGCCATGCCCGCGCAAGACCAAACCGCCAAGGCCATGCCCGCCGCCCGCCGGCGTCGCGGCGGTGCTATGCTGGGCTATCTCGTGCGCCGCTCGCCGGTCGCCGTCGCGCTGGTCGCGCTGTTCCTGTTCGCCGCCGCGTTCGGTCCGTGGCTGGCGCCGCACTCGATGACCGACACCAATCTGAGCCAGGCGCTGCTGCCGCCCAACGCAACCAACTGGCTGGGCACCGATCAACTGGGCCGCGACGTGCTGAGCCGCCTTCTTGGTTCGGCGGGAGTGGCCGCCAAGGCTTTCCTCATCGTCGTCCTGATCGGCGGCATCTTCGGCACGCTGCTAGGCCTGGTCGCCGGCGGGCTGGGCGGCTTCTTCGACCTGCTCATCTCGCGCGTCACGGAAATCCTGCAGGGCTTCCCGACGGTGCTGGTCGCCATCGTGGTGGTGGCGCTGCTCAATCCGTCGCTGACCAATGCGATGATTGCCGTCGGTCTCGCCGCCGTACCCGACTTCGCGCGCGTCGCGCGCGGCGTCGCCATCCAGTTGCGCGACCGCGAATTCGTCGAGGCCGCGCGCGGGCTCGGCGCCGGGGAGATGCGCATATTGCTGCGCGAAGTGCTGCCCAACATGATCGGCCCGCTGATCATCATCGCCAGCTTCGACGGCGCGCAGGCGATCATGTGGGAAGCCGCGCTCTCCTTCCTCGGCCTCGGGGTACAGCCGCCGGCGCCATCCTTTGGGTCGATGCTGCGCGAGGCGCAGAACCTGCTGGCGATCCAGCCTTCGCTGGCCATCACCATCGGCATCACCGTCTCGGCCATCGTGCTGGGGCTGAACCTGCTCGGCGATGCGCTGAGCGATTACTACGACCAAGGCAACCGCTAGAGCCGGATGATTTCAGGTCTGTTCGACCTTAAATCTGAATCCGTTTCTAAATCAAGGAGATAGAGCATGATGTCGTCCGAAAGCCGCTTCCCATTTTTTGGCATCATGCTTTAGACGCGCCGTCTGCAAGCCCACCGAAAAGGAAATACGCTGATGAATGAAATCGATCTTTCGGGCCAGGTGGCCGTCGTGACCGGCGGCGCCCAGGGGCTGGGTCTGGCGATCGCCCGGCGCATCGCCGGTTCGGGCGCCAGCGTCTGCCTGTGGGACGTCAACGAGGCGCAATTGGCCCGCGCGGCAAGCGACATAGGCCCGGCCGCCGCGGCGCAGGTGGTGGATATCACCGATGCCGAGGCGGTGATGGCGGCCCTGGCCGCCACCGAGGCCAGGCTGGGTCCGGTTTCGATCCTGGTGAATTCCGCCGGCATCGCCGGCCCGAACCATACGCTCGATGAATATCCGCTGGCCGACTGGCGGCGCGTCATCGACATCAACCTGCATGGCACTTTCCACGTCAATCGCGCCGTGGTGCCGGGCTTCAAGGCGCGCAACTACGGCCGCATCGTCAACATCGCCTCGATCGCCGGTAAGGAAGGCAACCCGAATGCCTCAGCCTATTCCGCGTCCAAGGCGGCGGTCATCGGCATGACGAAGTCGCTCGGCAAGGAGCTTGCCGGCTATGACATCGCCGTCAACTGCATCACCCCGGCGGCGGCGCGCACGCCGATCTTCGATCAGATGAAGCAGGAGCACATCGACTACATGCTGTCGAAGATCCCGCGCGGGCGCTTCCTCGAAGTCGACGAGGCGGCGGCCATGGTCGCGTGGCTGGTGTCGAAGGAGAATTCCTTCACCACGGCAGCCGTCTTCGATCTCTCCGGCGGCCGCGCGACTTACTGAGCGGGAACCACCCGATCCGGCCGGAGCGTCAGAAACGCAGGCTTCGGGACAGGGCGAGCGAGTCCTCGGCCAGCACGCGGACATGGTCGCGCAAGGCCATCGACGCGGTCAGCCCGTCACGCGCGAGCAAGGCCTCGAACACGGCCTCATGTTCGCGCATGGCCGTGTCCGTCCGGCCAGGCCGAAAGGTTATGAAACGTCGATAGGGCGAGAGCCGCTTGTTGAGGTGCTCTATCTGCTCGGCCAGCATCTTGTTGTGGGCCGCGCCGTGGATGGCGGCATGGAACTCGCCATTGGTCTGGTACCAGGCGTCCGGATCGAAGGCCGACGCCTGGGTGCTGTGCGATGTGGCGCGCGGCTTTCGACCTGAGCGAAGCGCGCGAGCGCGGTTCCACATATCTCTGCAACCACCTGCTTGCCCTGGTTCCACACCTCGCCGCCCCGGCAGGCCGCCCATCCCGATCCTGACGCGGAAGCAAAAAATATCCTCGATGGCGGCCTGCGACGGCCGTCCATTTCTTTCAATTGCACATAATGTCTATGAAAATAGTCAACATTAAAGGGCCAAGCCGTCCCGGCGTCCGCAAGTGCAGTCGAGTTCCAGGTGCTTCAACCTTCATCCATTCTCAGTGTTCCGGGCCGCCTGGTCGATGCCGCCTGGCTTGCCGGTCATATCGGTGCGACCGATCTGGTCGTGCTCGACGCGACCGTTCCCTATGGGCCGCATGGCCCTGATGGCCGCCTGGGATTGGCTCGCTGGCGGGAAGCGCATATTCCAGGATCGCGTCACGCGGATCTGCAGGGGTCGCTTTCCGATCCAGCGTCGGCCTTTTCCTTCACCTTTCCGCCCACTGAAAAACTGGTTCCCGCTTTGCGGGAGCTGGGCGTTCACGATGGCGCGGCGGTCGTGGTCTATGACGACTTCCTGAACATGTGGGCGACGCGGCTCTGGTGGATGCTGCGCGCCATCGGCTTCACCAACGTCGCTGTTCTCGATGGTGGCTGGAAGGCGTGGGTGAGGGCAGGCGGGCCGATCGCGTCGGGCGCGGCTCACGCGGTTCCCCCGGCGAGGCCGCTGTCGGTGCGCTCGCGCGCATCCTTCGTCGGGCTCGATGCGGTCCAGGCCCACGTCGCCGGGCAACGTCAATCGGAAGCGCTGGTCTGCGCCTTGCCGCGGGAATACTTCACCGGCGTCGAGACGATTGGTGGGCGCGGTGGACATATACCGGGCAGCATCAGCATCCCGGCGGCTTCGTTGCTCGACGCCGAGGGCCGCTTCCTGCCGAAGGACGAGTTGCGTGCGCGCCTGTCGCGTCTCGATGACGCGTCCTCGATCACCCTCTATTGCGGCGGCGGCATCTCGGCCACGGTCGTTGCCTTCGCGCTCGGTCTGATCGGACGCGAGGACGTCGCTGTCTATGACGGCTCCCTCGAGGAATGGAACGCCGATTCCTCGCGCCCGCTCGCGGTCGAGGGCTGACCGTGTCCGGACGCAAGCTGATCCGCCTCAACGGCTTCAAGCAATCGACTGTCAGCCACGCGGCGGTGGGCGCCTGGCGGCATCCCGACAACCAGTCGCATCGATATCGCGAGCTCGACTATTGGATCGAGACGGCGAGGACGCTGGAGGAGGGCCTGTTCGACGGGCTGTTCGTGGCCGACGTCCTCGGTGTCCTCGACACACATGGCGGCAGCATCGCGGGAACGCTGAAGCAGGGCGTGCAGACGCCCTCCACCGATCCGCTCCTTGCCGTGTCCGCCATGGCGGCGGCGACGAAGCATCTGGGCTTCGCCATCACGGTCTCGACGACCTACGAGCAGCCATACGCGCTTGCGCGCAAGCTGACCACGCTCGACCATCTCACCGGCGGGCGCATCGGCTGGAACATCGTCACCTCGGCCTTGGAAAGCGCGGCCCGCAATCTTGGCCACGAAACCCAGGTCCCCCATGACGAGCGCTATGCCATCGCCGACGAATTCCTGGAGGTGGTCTACAAGCTCTGGGAAGGCAGCTGGGAGGACGACGCCGTCGTTCTGGATCGCGCCGCCGGCATCTTCGCCGATCCGGCCAAGGTCCACCCGATCCGCCACAAGGGGCGCTACTTCAGCGTTCCGGACGCCTTTCTTTCGGAGCCGTCGCCGCAACGCACGCCGGTGCTGTTCCAGGCGGGCGTTTCGGGCGTTGGGCGCGACTTCGCGGCGCGGCATGCCGAAGGCATCTTCATCGCCGTCCATCGCCCCGACCTTGCGCGCGGGATCGTCGAGGATGTGCGCCAGCGCGCCGAGCGGTTCGGCCGCGATCCGGCCAGCCTGAAGTTCTTCGCCATGGCGACTGTGGTGACCGGCGCCGACGACGCCGAGGCGCGGGCCATGCATGACGCCTATCGCGGTCTCATCAGCACGGAGGGACATCTGGCACGGCTGAGCTCGATCCTGCAGCTCGATCTGTCGAAGCTCGATCCCGACCAGCCGCTCGAATATGTCGAGACCCAGGGCATACGCAGTGTGCTGGAGACCTACACCCGGCTCGACCCGAGCCGCCGCTGGACACCGCGCGCCATCGGCGAGTTCCTGGGAATAGCCGGTGGCGGCGTCGAGATCGTCGGCGGCCCGGTCTCGGCCGCCGATCAGCTCGAACGCTGGTTCGACGAAGCCGGGATCGACGGCTTCAACATCACCGACCCGATGCCGCTCAGGACGTTCCCCGACTTCAACCGACATGTGCTGCCCGAACTGCGGCGGCGCGGACGGGTGCGCGAACGCTACGACGGCGCCACCTACCGGGAGCGCTTCCGGGGCGCCGGCCAGCCGCGTCTGCCCGACGATCATCCCGGCAGCCGCCATCGCGAACTCGGCCGCCTTAACGACGCACAGGACCTGACGTCAGCATGAGCGCCGCAGTTACCAACGATATCATCGTGCAGTTCTCGCTTGTTCCGGCGGCCGACGCCTTCGTGCCGATCATCCTTGATGCCGTCGAAGGCGTGACGACGATCGACGGGCTGAAGGTCGAGACCGATGCGGTTTCCAGCACATTGGTCGGCGGCCGCGAGCCGGTACTGGCGGCGCTCAGCCGCACCTTCGCCAGGGCTTCCGCCAGCGGCGCCCATATTGTCCAGCCGCTGCTCGCCTCGCACGGTCCGGCCGGCGACGACGCGGCCGGCGCGGCGGTTTTGGATCTCTCCGGCTTCGTCGCCCCGCCGCCCTCCAACGTCAAGGCGGCCGCGCAATTCCTGCTGTTGCCGGAAAGGGCCGATCTGCGCCCGGCAATAGACGCACGCGCGCGGGATTTCCTGGGCGGCCTCGGCCTTGCCACGCGCGCCAAGCAACTGGTGACGCGCGTCGACGGCGATGCGAGCCTGGTGCTGGCGGCGCTGCTGTGGCTCCTGGAAAGGACCAGCCGTGTGGCAGGAGAGACCGTCCTCCAAGCGACGCTGGTCTCCAACAGCCCGGCGACGGAGGCGTTCGCGTGAGCGCCGATGCTCTCCCCGCCACTGCCTTGCCGCGCGCCGCGCGCGGATCACCCGGCTTGCTCGGTCGTGTCGCCAGGACCATCCACCTGGCCTGGCCAGCAACAGCACTGGTCGCGGCGATCGTGCTCGCCTGGGAGTTTTATGCGCAGTTCTCAGGCATCAAGCCCACGATCTTGCCGGCGCCGTCGCGCGTGCTCGCCCAGATCATCGAAAACCGCCAGGCGCTGGTCGACAATGCGATCCCGACCCTGATCGCCACGTTGAGCGGCTTCACTCTTTCCGTAGCCTCCGCCTTCCTGTCCTCGGTCCTGGTCGACTTCGTGCGACCGCTGCGGCGTGCTCTGTTTCCGGTGTTCATCATCAGCCAGACCTTGCCGCTCGTCGCGATCGCGCCGCTGGTCGTGCTCTGGTTCGGGTTTGGGCTGCTGCCCAAGATACTGCTCGTCGCCCTGGTCACCTTCTTTCCGATGATGGTCGCGCTGGTGCAGGGCTACGATTCCACCGAGAAGGACATGGAATGGCTGCTGCGCTCGATGGGCGCCTCGCGCGCCCAGGTCTTCCTCAAGGCGCGACTGCCGTCGGCCATCCCCTTCTTCTTCACGGGGCTGCGCATCTCCATCACCTACGCGGTGGTCGGCGCGATCTTCGCCGAATATGCCGGCGCGGCGAACGGGCTCGGCATCTACATGCTGTCGGCCAAGAACAATTTCCGTCCTGATCTCGTCCTTGCCGCCGTGTTCTGCAGCGCGCTGCTGACGCTCATCCTGTTTGGCGGCACCGTGCTGATCCAGCGGCTCGCGACCCCGTGGGAGCGCGTGCGCAAGGGCGGTGGCAAATGAGTGCGCCGAGACTCTCGCTCAGCCATGTCTCCAAGCGCTTCGAAACGCTGGATGTGCTGGGAGACATCAGCATCAGCGTAGCGCCGGGAGAATTCGTTTCCATCCTCGGTCCGTCGGGTGCGGGAAAGTCGACCCTGTTCCAGATCCTGACCGGCTCCACGCCTCCGGGCGGCGGCGTCATCGCTTTCGATGGTGAGGAGCTGAAGGATGCATCCGGCAAGTTCGCCTTCATGCCGCAGCGCGACGCGCTGATGCCGTGGCGCCGCGTCATCGACAACGCCATCCTCGGCCTCGAGGTGCAGGGCGTGCGGCGCGCCGAGGCCTATGGACGCGTGGCGCCGCTGCTGGCGCAGTTCGGCCTCGCCGGCTTCGAGCGGCACTATCCAAGCCAGCTTTCGGGCGGGATGCGCCAGCGCGTGGCCCTGCTGCGCACGGTGGTGCAGGACCGGCAGATGCTGCTGCTCGACGAGCCTTTCGGCGCGCTTGACGCCCTGACG
Organism: Mesorhizobium sp. 65-26; assembly: GCA_001899205.1. Lineage (GTDB taxonomy): Bacteria > Pseudomonadota > Alphaproteobacteria > Rhizobiales > Rhizobiaceae > Mesorhizobium. The sequence continues at coordinate 219,789 of MKVL01000004.1, forward strand.
CGCGCCTCCATGCAGCAATGGCTCGAACGGATGTGGGAGCGTCATCGCTGGACCGCCCTGCTCATCACGCACGACGTCCGGGAGGCGGTGTTCCTGTCCGACAGGATCTATGTGCTCTCGGCGCGGCCCGCCCGTGTCATCCGCGAGATCAAGGTGCCGCTGCCACGCCCGCGCGGCATGCGGGAGATGTCCTCGCCGCAAGCCACGAAGATCGAAGCCGACCTGCTCGAAGCCCTGCTCGGAAGCAGCGCGATCGAATTTGCCTGAACAAAACCAAGGAGATTGAAATGACCGGCCTCACTCGCCGCACCACCCTTACGCTCATCGCTTCGGCGCTTGCCGGGGCCGTCGCCTTTGCCACTCCCGCCTTCGCCGACGGCAAGAAAGTCACCGTCGCCCTCGACTGGACGCCCAACACCAATCATGTCGGCCTCTATGTCGCGCGCGACAAGGGCTTCTACAAGGAGGCCGGGCTGGACGTGCAGATCCTGCCCTATTCGGACACCGCGGCCGGCACGCTGGTCAGCAACCACCTTGCCGATTTCGGCGTCGCGGGCGTGGGCTTCTACTCCCAGCATGCCGCGGGGGCCGATCTCAAGGCGGTTTATGCCGTCGTCCAGCACGAGACGGGGCGCCTCGTCTTCAGCGCCGACCGAAAGGACATCAAGTCGCCGAAGGATCTCGACGGCAAGACCTATGGCGGCTTCGGCAGCGCGTGGGAAAACGCGCTCATCGGCAGCATCATCAAGGCAGACGGCGGCAAGGGCGATATCAAGACCGTGACGCTCGGCACCTCCGCCTACGAGGCGCTGGCCAACGGCTCGGTCGATTTCACGCTGGAGATACTGACCTGGGAAGGCGTCCAGTCCGAACTGCTCGGCCAGAAGCTGACGGCCCTGAAATACAGTGACTACGGCGTTCCCGAGCAGTACACCACGCTGCTTGTCTCCAGCGACGCCTATCTCAAGCAGGACGCGGATACGGCCAAGGCGTTTCTCGCCGCGACGCGCAAGGGCTATGCCTATGCCGCCGACCATCCGGACGAGGCGGGAGACCTGCTGATTGCCGCCAACCCGGACGCGCTCACCAACAAGGAGCTGGTACATGCCTCGCTGAAGTCGCTGGTCGACGGCCATTACCTTCGGGCAGAGAATGGCACGATCGGCACGATCGATCCGGCCAAGAACAGCGCCATCGGCGACTATCTCTTCGCCAACGGCATTCTCAAGGACGGCAATGGCGCTCGCTTGACCACGAAGCCCGACTTCGCGAGCTACATCTCGAACGACTACCTGCCGAAGGACTGACGGCGGCATGTCGCGGCAGGCTCGCTTTCTCAGGCTCAACGCAGTCGTCTACGGCCTCGGCAACCACGAGGCCGCCTGGCGGATGCCGGAGAGCGATCCCTTGGCCACCACGTCGCTGGCGCATTGGGCAGGGCTGGCGCGGATCGCGGAGGAAGCGGGTTTCGATTCCCTCTTCCTCGGCGACGTGCTGGCGCTGTTGCAGGGGGCGGAGAGGCACCTTTCCGACACCATGGATCCACTGGTCATCCTTTCGGCGCTTGCTGCCGTGACCAGCCGCATCGGCCTCATCGGCACGCTGTCGACCTCCTTCGAGCCGCCGTTCCACATTGCCCGGCGCTTCGCCTCGCTCGACCACATCACCGGCGGTCGCGCCGGCTGGAACATCGTTACCTCCTCCAACCGGCTGGAGGCCGGCAACTTTGGCCTGGACGGTCTTCCCGCGCATGCCGGGCGTTACGCGATGGCGAGCGACGTGCTCGACGCGACCATCGCCCTTTGGGACAGTTGGGACGCGGACGCGCGCGTCGCCGACAAGCAGGCCGGGCTCTATTTCGATCCGGGCAAGGTGCATCCGGTGAATCATGCCGGCCCCTTCGTGCGCACGGCGGGACCGCTCAACGTGCCGCGCGGCCCGCAGGGAAGGCCGCTACTGGTGCAGGCGGGCTCCTCCGAGGACGGCAGGACGCTCGCCGCCACCTACGCGGATGTCGTCTTCACCGCACAGCTGTCGCTCGAAGATGCCAGGGCTTTCTACGATGACATCAAGACGCGCGCCGCTGCTGCGGGCCGCGATCCTGACGAGGTTCTGGTGATGCCCGGCATCATGCCCGTGGTCGGCGACACGCGCGCCGCAGCGCAAGCGCGGCTCGACGCGATCGACGGCGTCATTGTGCGCGAACATGCGCTCGAGCAGCTTTCCGAATATCTGCAGGCCGATGCCCGCGCCTTCGATCTCGACCAGCCGCTCCCGGACGGAGTGGGCGACGAAAGCCGCTCGCAGGCGAACAAGAGCCGGTTCTCCCTCATCGTCACGCTGGCGCGGCGCGAAGGCTTGACCGTGCGCCAACTGCTGCAGCGCGTCGGCGGCGGGCGTGGCCACTTCTTGCAGGCCGGCACCGCCGTCGAGATCGCCGACACCATGCAGGAATGGTTCGAGAATGGCGCCGCCGACGGCTTCAGCGTGATGTGCCCCGTCCTGCCGACGGATCTCCGGGCCTTCAGCGAGAGCGTGGTGCCGGAGCTCAGCCGTCGCGGTCTTCTCGGCAATGGCCGGGCGGGCTCGACGTTGCGTCAGCGCCTTGGCCTGCGGGAAATACCCACGCGCCCGGCCGGCGCCGAGCCGGCGCCCGCCATCGCTTCGTGACGATCCGCGTTACATGCCGCGAGCCTACAGCGGCCGCTCGGCGGCCGTCGGCATCGGTACCGGGGCCAGTCCGGGGCCGGCTGCCCACAGCCATTTGTAACTCTCGAAATCGGACGAGCCCTGCTTCAGGCCCTCATCGCGTTGCCGCTGCGCCTCGCCGTCGCTTATGTGCCAGAGATCCGCATTGGCGCGTGAGGCCTGCTGAACCTTGAGGGTTCGGGGCTGCCGTTCGGCGGCATAGCCGTTGAGCGCCGCCGCGATGCCGGCATTGTCGACGCCGGTCAGATATCGGGCGAGCACCGCGCCGTCCTCTATCGCCTGGCCCGCGCCCTGTGCCTGGAAAGGCAGCATGGCATGGCAGGCATCGCCAAGCAGCACGACACGTCCGCGCGACCATTCCGGCATCGGCGTCAGCTCATGCAGTCCGTAGCCGGTGACCTGATCCGCGAACGACATCAGCCTGAGCAGGCGCGGATCCCAGCCGTGGAACTGAGCGGCGAGCGAGGCCTTGTCGATCGTGTTCGTCCAGATCGCCTCGGCTTCGGGTATGCCCGCCCGCGTGGCGCCGACATAGACGCCGCGTCCGGCCCATATCGGATGCATCAGCGCCGAGCCGCTCGGCCCCAGCCAGATCTGCTGCACGGGACGCTGCAGGAGCTGTGCCAGTTCCGGATCCTTCCGCGCTTCCGTGACATCGATGATGTGTCGGTAGACGATGCGGCCCGACCAGCGCGTCGGTACCTGCCCCCAGATCGATGCGCGGATGTTCGAACGGATGCCGTCCGCCCCGATCACCACATCTCCGGAGACGATCTCGCCGTCCGAGAGCTTCAGGGATGCCTGCTCCGGCCCGAGCGCGTCGATGCCGGCAACCTCCAGCCCGAGGCGGATGCGAACGGGTGTCCCGAAGCCGGCCGGATCGGTGGCCGTCGCCACAAGCGCGTCGTGCAGGTCGGCGCGATGCAGGCACCAGTAGGCCGCGCCTATCGCCTTCTCCAGGCGCTCGCCCATCGGCTGCTCGCCAAGGACTTCTCCGGTGTTCCAGCGGCGGCGCAGGGCCGCCTCCGCCTTGACGCCCTTGCCCGAGAAGCGATCGACGACGCCCCAGGCCTGGAGAAGCCGGGACGCGTTCGGCCCCATCTGGATGCCGGCGCCGACGACGCCGAGCGCAGGCGCCTTCTCGATCATCGTCACCTTGTGCCCGGCGCGTCGGAGCGCGATCGCCGCCGCCATGCCGCCCAGTCCCGCCCCGGCGATGACCACATTCAGCGATGATGCCATTTCACGTCCACCTTGCGTTCAGAAGTACCCGTGCGGATGCGCCCGGATCGTTATATTTGTAAAAATATATCGACGGGAGTTGCCACTGGACAATAGTCCTTGCGATCCGGGCTATCACCAATGGGAATAGTACCATGAACCGACATGGCCCGGCATGTCCGCGCGAACATGGCCCGTCGTGATATCCACGTTCCCTGGCTTCGGTCAATGGCCGGCTGACGCAGGCAGTGAGCGTCGCAGGTAATTCTACTAATTTTGTAGAATTAACAAAAAATCGCTGCGTGACCTTTTTCGACGACACATGAATTTTCCGCCCGGTGGCCGAAAGGGATGGCGTTTTCTTTGTTTTCCCGGTTCGCGGTGCGACGCTTTTCACCATCAGACAAGAGGGTGAAAATGAGCGGACCTGCCGACCAGAGAGCGATCCCGGTGCTGGATTTCTCGCGTTATGACGCCGGCGCGGCAGGGCGCGCGGAGTTCCTCGAGGAGCTTCGGCGCGCCGCGCGCGACGTCGGCTTCTTCTATCTGTCGGGACATGGCGTGCCGCAGTCGCTGATCGACGATGTGCTCGGCGCGTCCCGACGCTTCTTCACCTTGCCTGAGGGCGACAAGCTCGAGATCGAGATGGTCAACTCGCCGCATTTTCGGGGCTACAACCGGGTCGGCCAGGAACTGACGAAAGGCCAGCGCGACTGGCGCGAGCAGGTCGATATCGGCTCCGAGGCGCCAGCACTGCCGCGCGACGCGGAGCTTCCGGCCTGGTCGCGCCTGCAGGGGCCGAACCAGTGGCCCAGCGCGCTGCCGGAGCTGAAGCCGCTGCTGCTCGAATGGCAGCAGAACCTGACCGAGCTTTCCACGCGACTGCTGAAGGCGTTTGCCGTCATCCTGGAGCAGGATGAGAACGCCTTCGAGAACATCTATGCCGGCACGCCGAACCACCTCATCAAGATCATCCGCTATCCCGGCCGCGAGGCAACCGAGAGCGAGCAGGGCGTCGGCGCGCACAAGGACAGCGGCTTCCTGACGCTCCTGCTGCAGGAACGGCAGAAGGGCTTGCAGGTGGAAGCCGCAGATGGCGGCTGGATCGATGCTGAGCCGCGCGCGGGCACCTTCGTCGTCAACATCGGCGAATTGCTGGAGATGGCCACCGACGGTTACCTCAAGGCGACGGTGCATCGCGTGGTGACGCCGCCGTCCGGGACCGACCGGCTGTCGGTCGCGTTCTTCCTCGGCGCTCCCTTCGACGCGGAAATCCCGCTGCTCGATCTGGCGCCGCACCTCAAGGCGCAGGCCAGCGGCGTCACCCGCGATCCGCAGAACCCGCTTTACCGCAGCTCGGGCCAGAACGCGTTGAAGAGCCGCCTGCGCTCCCATCCCGACGTGGCGCGGCGCCACCACGCCGATCTGCTGGCGCAGCAGGCCCGCGCCGAAGCCATCCCGGTCGCCTGACCGCCAAGCCCGACAGACCAGACAGGAGGATCAAGCCGTGACGCTCGAAAATCTCTCTCCCGAAACCCTTGCCCTGCATGGCGGCTCGTGGCGCGCCGATCCGGCCAGCGGCGCGGTCGCCGTGCCGATCTACCAGACCACGTCCTACCAGTTCCAGGACACCGCCCATGCCGACCGGCTGTTCGCCCTGGACGAAATCGGCCACATCTACACCCGCGTCTCGAACCCGACGCAGGATGCGCTGGAGACCCGCATCGCGGCCCTCGAGGGCGGCGCGGCAGCCCTGCTGCTGTCGTCCGGCCAGGCGGCATCGGCCTATTCTGTCCTCAATCTTGCCGGGGCGGGCGACAACATCGTTTCCTCCACCGATCTCTATGGCGGCACCTGGGCCCTGTTTGCCGCGACGCTGAAGCATCTCGGCGTCGAGGTGCGGTTCGTCGATCCGTCCGATCCGGAGAATTTCCGCAGGGCGACCGACGAGCGGACCCGCGCCTACTATGCGGAATCCCTGCCCAATCCCAAGCTGCAGGTCTTCCCGATCAGGGAGGTGGCCGATATCGGCCGTTCGCTCGGCGTGCCGCTGATCGTCGACAACACGGCCGCGCCGCTCAGCATCCGGCCCTTCGAGCATGGCGCCGCCGTCGTCGTCTATTCGGCGACCAAATATATCGGCGGCCACGGCACCTCGATCGGCGGCATCGTCATCGACGGCGGCAACTTCCCCTGGGAGGAGCATGCGGAGCGGTTTCCGACACTGAACCAGCCTGATCCAAGCTACCACGGCAAGGTCTGGGTCGAGGCGGCCAAGCCGCTGGGTCCGGTTGCCTATGTCCTGCGCATCCGTACCGTCTTGCTGCGCGACGTCGGCGCGGCCATCAGCCCGTTCAACGCCTTCCAGCTCCTGCAGGGGCTTGAGACGCTGCCACTGCGCATCCGTCAGCACAACGAGAATGCCATCAAGGTGGCCGAATTCCTGCGCGGCCATCCCAGGATCGGCAACGTCATCTTCCCGGCCTATCAGGAGGGTGAAAACAAGCGCCGCGCCGAGACCTATTTCAGGCCTGGCAGCTATGGCGCTCTGGTCGGCTTCGAGCTCAGGGATGGCCGCGAGGCAGGCCGTTCCTTCATCAACGGATTGAAGCTTCTCTATCACGTCGCCAACATCGGCGACGCGCGCTCGCTCGCCATTCATCCGTCGACCACCACCCACTCGCAGCTCTCGCCCGAGGAACAACTCGCCACCGGCGTGACGCCCGGCTACGTGCGTCTCTCCATCGGCATCGAGCATCCCGACGACATCATCCGCGATCTCCAGCAGGCGCTCGACCAGGTCGCCGGCGACCGCGAGCTGAAGGCAGCCTGAAACATTCCGTCATGAACCGATCGCCGGCGGTATCCGGCCAATGGAGGGGACAATGAGTTCCAACAGGGAAGGGTCCAGGATTTCGCGGCGCGGCGTGTTGCGCGCGGCAGGCGCGCTCGGCGTCGGCGCGGCCGCGGTCGGCCTGGTTGCCAGGCCGACGAGCTACGCCATCGCCGGCAATCCAACCAAGGTCAGGCTGTCCTGGACAGAGTTCGCCGCCTGCCACTCGCCCATCGCCTTCGCGCTGTCGAAGGGCATCTATGCCAGGCACGATCTCGACATCGATCTCTACTACCAGGGAGCGAGCGGGCTGACGCTCATCCAGTCAATCGCCACCAACAAGACGGATGCCGGCGCCGGCCTTCTCTACGACTGGGTGAAGCCGCTGGAGCAGGGGCTCGACGTCAAGCTCTTCGTCGGCTCGCATGGCGGCTGTACCAGGCTGCTTGCCTCCAAGGCCTCCGGCATCAACAAGCTGGAGGACCTCAAGGGCAAGACGATCGTGTCATACGACGTCGCGAGCCCGCCCAAGCATTCCTTCCAGGTGGCGCTGGCCAAGGCCGGCCTCGATCCGAACAACGACGTCAACTGGACCAACGTGCCGTTCGATCTCGTCGGCGAGACGGTGGGCAAGGGCCAGGCCGACGCGCTCGCCCATCTCGATCCCTGGGCCTACGCCCAGAAGAAGAAGTTCGACCTGGTCGAGGTCGCCAACACCCAGACGGGCGTGTTCGAGGGAACGGTCTGCTGCGTTCTCGGCGTCAACTCGACCTTCCTCCAGGCCAACAAGGACGCGATCAGGCGCCTGGCCGAGGCCGACATCGAGATCCACGAATATGCCTCGCAGCATCCCGACGAGGTGGCGAAGTGGTTCGTCGACAATCTCAATCCGGGCTTCCCGGTCGAGGACATCCATGACCAGATCGCGTCCTGGGCGCTGCACACCCATCCGATCGGCAAGGATCTCGAGGCACAGGTCAAGCGCTCGGCGGAAGACCTCGCCCTGATCAAGGTGCTGGATCCGACGACCGACCCGGCGGAACTTGCCGCGCGCGTCACGGTCGACATCCTCGCCTGAGCATCGCGATGAGCGTGGCGGTCGAACAGCGCGACGACAGCGCGGCTCTGGCGCCGGTGCTTGGCGGCGCGGTCTGGAGGCACGGCCTGATCGCCGCTGCGGCATGGATCGTCGCCGCGCTGGTGACGGTGGCGTTGCCCGACGTGGTGCCTTGGGGCAGCCGCGATCTTTTCGCCGGGTCGCTGCTGGCCGGCGCCGCCGTCCTGGCGGTGCTTGCCTTCCTGATCGGACGGGTGGGGCGCCTTTCATCCTGGCTCGTCCGCTACGGCCCCTGGTTCATCGCGCTCGGCGTCTGGTTCGCCCTGTGGGAACTGATCACCGCCAAGTTCGGCTGGCTGCCGAAGCCGTTCTTCTCGCCGCCGCACGGGCTGCTGCATGTCTATGTCGTCGACTGGCAGCGCCTGCTGATCTGCATCGCCTACACCGCGCGGCTCTGGTCGATCGGCTTTGCCGGCGGCATCGTGCTGGGCTTCGTCGGCGGCGTCGCGCTCGGCTGGTCGAAGAGCTTCGCCTATTGGGGCATGCCGATCCTGAAGCTGATCGGGCCGGTGCCGGCGAGCGCCTGGATTCCCGCCACCTTCTTCCTGTTTCCCACCACCTTCCAGGCCAGCATCTTCCTGGTGGCGCTCGCTTCGGGCATTCCCGTGGCGATCCTCACCGCTTCCGGCATCAACACGGTCAACCGCGCCTATTACGACGTCGCCCGCACGCTGGGGGCCGACAATCGTTTCCTGGTGCTGCGCGTCGCCATTCCGGCCGCGCTGCCCAATGTCTTCGTCGGCCTGTTCATGGGCCTCTACTATTCCTTCGCGGTCCTCGTCGTCGCGGAAATGCTGGGCGCCAAATACGGCCTTGGCTGGTACCTGCAGTTTCAGACCGCCTATTCGGCCTACGCCAATGTCTACGCTGCCCTCGTCGTCATGGCGCTGATCTGCTCGGGGCTGGTCAAGCTTCTCTTCCTGGTGCGCGATCGCCTGCTCGGCTGGCAGAAAGGCGTCGTGCAATGGTGACGCCGGTCGCCGGAACGGCTCCGCAACCCGCCGCGGGCTTCGCGGTCGATTTCCGCGGCGTCTCCCACAGATACGATCTCGACGGTCGCCCCCTGCCTGTCCTTCAGCAGATCGACCTCACCGTGCAGCCGGGCGAATTCCTCGCTCTTCTCGGCCCTTCGGGGTGCGGCAAGTCGACCTTGCTGCGACTGGCGGCGGGCCTGGAAAAGCCGGTTGCCGGCGAAGCCCAAGCCGATGGCGCGGCCATCTCCGGCCCGGATCCGTCGCGTGTGCTGGTCTTCCAGGATCCGACGCTGTTTCCGTGGCGGAGCGTGCGCGACAACGTTGCCGTGGGCCCGCAGGCGCGCGGCATTCTCGCCGCCAGCCAGAAGCGCATCGACGACGCGTTGCGCCTGGTCAAGCTCGACGCCTTCGCGTCCGCCTTTCCGCATCAGCTTTCCGGCGGCATGGCGCAGCGCGCGGCGCTGGCGCGTGCCCTGGTCAACGATCCCCGCCTGCTTCTGCTCGACGAGCCTCTGGGGCGGCTCGACTCGCTCACCCGGCTGACCATGCAGGAGGAGCTCCTGTCGCTGTGGCGGCAGGCCCGCTACACGGTCATCCTTGTCACCCATGATGTCGAGGAGGCGCTGCTGTTGTCGCAGCGGATCGTCGTGCTCACCGAGCGTCCGGCGCGCGTCAAGGCCGAGGTGGTGGTCGATTTGCCCTATCCGAGGCGGCGTGACGACCCGCGCATCGTCGCCCGGCGGCAGGAGATTCTCGAAACGCTGGGGTTCTCGTCATGAACGTCACCCCGGCGGCCGGCAAGCGGCTTGCGATCCGGTGGCTGGAGGCGATGGGCCTGGCGCTGACGGTCGCCGCGCTCGTCTGGTGGGCCATCGTCTACGCCCAGGTGATATCGAATACGGAATTCCCCATCGCGCGCACGCTGCCATGTCTGCTGAACACGTCGGACCGCTGTTCGCTGGCCATGTCGCTTTGCAGGAACTGGCACTTCCTGGGCATACGCCGCTACTCGCCGGAACTGCTGTGGGCGGGAGCGTTCGTCTCCTGCCTCGCGCTTGTGCTGGGCAATCCCGCCTGGAGGAAGAAAGGAGCCTGACCATGCCAAGAATTGTGCCCGTGCTCGACCTGAGCCGGCTGTCGCAAGGTGCTTCCGAACAGCGCACGTTTTTTCTCGACCTGCGCACCGCCGCGCGCGATGTCGGCTTCTTCTATCTCAGCGGTCATGGAATTCCGCAGGCGGAGATCGACGAGGTGATCGACGCCTCGCGTCGCTTCTTCGCACTGCCGGAGGCCGACAAACTGGCGATCGAAATGGTCAACTCCTCGCAGTTCCGCGGCTACACGCGCGCCGGTGGCGAGCTGACCAGGGGAGAGGCCGACTGGCGCGAGCAGCTCGACATCGGCGTCGAGCGCCAGCCCATCCCGCAAGGCCCCGGCGTGCCCGCCTGGACCCGGCTGCAAGGTCCGAACCAGTGGCCGCGGGCGCTGCCTGAACTCAGGACAGCACTGCTCGCCTGGCAGGCCAGGGTGACGTCTGTCGCGATCCGGCTGCTGAAAGCCTTCGCGCTTTCGCTCGAGCAGGCCGAGGATGCCTTCGACCCGATCTACAAGGACGCGCCCAACCATCGCATGAAGATCGTGCGCTATCCCGGCCGCGACGCGACCGGCGGCGAGCAGGGCGTCGGCGCTCACAAGGACGGCGGGTTCCTGACCCTGCTGCTGCAGGACGACAACAAGGGGCTGCAGGTCGAATATGACGGCAGCTGGGTGAACGTCGATCCGATTCCCGGAACCCTGGTGGTCAACATCGGCGAGCTGCTCGAACTGGCGTCGAACGGCTACCTGCGCGCAACGATCCATCGCGTGGTGACCCCACCCGCCGGTGTAGAGCGGGTCTCCGTGCCCTTCTTCTTCGGCGCCAGGCTGGATGCCACCATACCGCTGCTGAACCTGCCGGAAGAACTCGCTGCCGAAGCACGCGGGCCCGCCAGCGATCCGGACAATCCGCTGTTTCGGGACGTTGGCGCCAATGTGCTGAAGAGCCGGCTGCGCTCGCATCCCGATGTGGCGCGGCGCCACTATGCGGATCTTCTCCAAACCGGCTCCGCCCGTGTCTAGCGGAACACACAAAATACGAAATTTCTGATTTCCCGCATTGTTTAGAACAGAATTTGTCGCGAAGTCCGGAAAAATCGTTTAAAAAGGCAAAATCGTTCGGCGATTCCTCCCATTCCGCCGGACGGTGTTCCCCTCTGAAGGTTTGAACCTTCTTTTTGGCCGGGCCGCATTCGAGCCTGGCCATTTTTTTGCCCGTGACATCACTCGATCCCCTTGGCGTCATCCCCTTGCTTGTCGCCTCCAAGCCGGGCGGGTCCGCATTCGCCGCCGATGGGCATTTTCGAAGCAAACTGCTTTCCGGATGGGCACCAAATTGGATGACCGTTCCTTAGTCTACAAAAATTGTAGAGTTAAGTTCATGGCAGTCGAACAAGGCGGGGGACGATCCGCTATCGGCTTGCAACATGAACATCAGGAGTTGACCGATATGACGATTGCAATTCGGCCCAGGAGGCGCTGGCGGTTGACGCTGGCAACCACGCTGGCGTTGGCGGCGGGGCTGTTTTCCACGGCTGGCCATGCTGGCCCGACGCTGGACAAGATCAAGGAGCGCGGCTCCATCAAGGTGGGCGTCGGCACGACGCCCGGCTTCTTCTCTCCCGACAGCAATGGCCACTGGCAGGGGTTCTTCGTCGACTATGGCCGCGCGCTGGCCATCACCGTCTTCGGCGATCCGGACAAGGTCGAGTTCACCAATTCCTCGCCGCAGCAGCGCCTGCCGGCGTTGCAGGCCGGCGAGTATGACGTTCTCCTGTCGGGCGTGACGGTGACGATCACCCGGGCCTTCCAGCTCGGTTTCCATTTTGGCCCGACCGTGTTCTATGACGGCCAAGGCATCCTGGTCCGCAAGGATCTGGGCGTGACGAAGGCCGCCGATCTCGACGGCGCCACGATCGGCGTGCAGAGCGGCACCACCGGCGAGCTCAACATCGCTGATTTCTTCCGCAAGACCGGCAAGAAGTTCACGCCCGTGACCATCGAGGAAACCAGCGAGTTCACCAATGCGCTGGAGTCCGGTCGCGTCGACGCCATCACGCAGGATTCGTCCGATCTGGTCGGCAAGCGCACCCAGCTCAAGAAGCCCGATGACTACGTCATCCTGCCGGAGCGTCTGTCGAAGGAGCCCCTGGCACCAGCGGTCGCCGGCGGCGACGACCGTTGGCTGGAGATCGTGAACTGGACCGTCAATGCGACGATCCAGGCCGAGGAATGGGGCATCACCAGCAAGAATGTCGATGAGTTCCTGAAGTCGCAGGATCCGGCCGTCCAGCGCTTCCTCGGCGTCGATCCGTCGCTTGCGCAGGCCATCGGCCTCGATCCGAAATGGGCCTACAACATCATCAAGACGGTCGGCAATTACGGCGAGATCTACGATCGCAACCTGAAGCCGCTCGGATGGGAGCGCGGTTACAACAGCCTTTGGACCAACGGCGGGTTGCTCTACTCGCCGCCCTTCCGCTGAGACGTTCCGTCACCCCATGTCCTTGAGGGTCGAAACCGTGCCGGGCCCTGGCGGGCCTGGCATCGCGCGCAGGATCTCGCTGTGGTGGGGCCGGTGGCCGCTCACTCAGCTCGCGATCGTTGCGGCGGTCATCGCGCTGATCTGGCTGCTTGGCCACAACACCGCCGTGACAATGGCTCGCGTCGGCATCACGCCGGGTTTCGGCTTCCTCGAACGCCCGGCGAATTTCGAGATCGGCGAGGCGCCCATCGCCTTCAGGGCAGGCGACACCTACGCCTGGGCGATCCTCGCCGGTCTTCTGAATACGCTGAGGGTGGCGGTGCTCGGCTGCGTGCTGGCGACTGTCCTCGGAGTCTTCCTCGGCGTCGCCGGGCTCTCGGGAAACCTCCTGCTTGCCGGGCTGGTGCGCTGGTATGTGGAGGTCGTTCGCAACACGCCCCTCCTGCTTCAGCTCTTCTTCTGGATCGCCATCGCGAAATCATTTCCGTCGCCGCGCCAGGCGCTTTCGGCATTCGACAGCGTGTTCCTCACCAACCGGGGTGTCTTCGTTCCGGGGCTGGTCTTCCACGGCGTTTCGGCGTCGACCCTATGGCTGCTCGGCGGGCTCGCTGTCGCGTTCCTGGCGTTCGTCGTATCGAGCTGGCGCCGCGGCCGCCTCGACGGCCGGACATTCGGCTTGGCAGCCGGCGCCACGCTGGCCGGTGTCCTGCTGGCCTTTCCGCTCACCGGGGCCGGCGTCACCTTCGACAGGCCTGCGCTGGCCGGCTTCAACATTCGCGGCGGCTACAATCTGACACCTGAATTCGCGGCCCTGCTGACAGGGCTCGTGGTCAAGTTCTCGGCCACCATCGCCGAGATCGTGCGCGCCGGCATCCAGTCGGTCGACCGCGGCCAATGGGAAGCCGCGAAGGCGCTTGGCCTTCATGGCGGCCAGATCATGCGCCTCGTCGTCCTGCCGCAGGCCTTGCGTGTCATCACGCCACTGACGACATCCGCCTATCTCGACCTTACGAAGGATTCCAGCCTGGCGGTGGCGATCGGCTATCCCGACCTCGTCAGCGTCATCAACACCACCGCCAACACCACGGGACAGTCGCTTGAGGCGCTGACGCTGCTGATCGCCATCTACCTTGCGATCAACCTGTCGGTCTCGATGGCCATGAACCTCTACAACCGCCGCGTCGCGCTCAGGGGAGCCGCAAGGAAATGAGCATCTCCGAGGCTCTTGCCGCGCGCCAGTGGCGCTCGTCGCCGACCTTCCAGACCTTCAGGGTGGGTCTCTTCGGCACGCCATTCAATTCGGCCATCACGATCGCCACCCTGGCCTTGCTCGGCTGGGCTGTTCCACCGCTGCTGCGCTGGGGTATCCTCGACGCGACATGGACCGGAACCTCGAGGGATTGCGCCGCCGCCTCGGGCGCGTGCTGGGCGTTCGTGGGCGCGAAATTCCGCTTTATCCTGTTCGCCTTCTACCCGCCGGTCCTGCAATGGCGACCGTTGCTTGTCATGCTGCTGTTGCTGGCGCTTCTGTTCTTCAGCGCGCAACCCCGGTTCTGGCGCAAGCGGCTGCTGGTTGCCTGGTTTGCCGTCATCGGCCTGAGCTGGACGCTGATGTCCGGGACATTGTTGCCTCCCACGGTCCCGTCCAGCCAGTGGGGTGGCCTGGTGGTGACGCTTCTCGTCTGGTCGATCTGCTTCGGCTTGGCCACGCCGCTGGCGATCCTGCTCGCGCTGGCGCGGCGTTCCGGCATGGGCGGCTTGCGCACGCTGGCGGTCGTCTTCATCGAGCTGATGCGCGGCACGCCGATGGTGGCGATCCTCTATGTTGCGGTGCTCATCCTGCCGATGGCCGTCCCGAACGGGCAACTGATCGACAAGAGCGTCCGTGCGATAATCATGATCGCGCTGTTCTGGTCGGCCTATCTTGCCGAGGTGGTCCGTGGCGGCCTCCAGGTCATCCCCACGGGCCAGTACGAAGCCGCCACCGCGCTCGGGCTCGGTTACTGGCGCACCATGCGCCTCGTGGTGCTGCCGCAGGCATTCCGCCTCGTCATTCCGGGCGTGGTCAACCTGGCGATCGGCTTCCTGCTGGCGACATCGCTGCTTGCCGTCATAGGCATATTCGACCTGCTCAACGCCGCCCGCTCCTCGGCGACCGATCCGCAATGGCTGGGTTACTACGACGAGGCTTACCTGTTCGTCGGGTTCGTCTATTTCGCGCTGTGTTTCGGCGGATCGCGCTACAGCCTGTGGCTGGAGACCTATCTTCGCCGACCGGATCGAGGCCGGTCCGCGCCCCACGGCTAGAGCCATGCCATCGCGGAGACTCAAGGCGCAGTGAAATGCCTCGAAAACCTAACGTCGTGGAAAGCGATGCCTTCCGCACGCCGCGATGCCGTTCGATCCTGTCCCGCAAGCTTCCAACATCTGGAATAGTCGATCCATGACACAGAAACGATTGCGGCTTGGCGCCTTCATGCGGCCGGTCAGCCTTCACACCGGCGCCTGGCGCTATCCCGGCTCCTATCCCGACGCCAACTTCAACTTCGCCCACCTCAAGCGCTTCGCGCAGACGCTCGAGGCGGCAAAGTTCGATGCCTTCTTCATGGCCGACCATCTCGCCGTGCTGAACATGCCGATCGAGGCCCTGCGGCGCAGCCACACGGTGACCTCCTTCGAGCCGTTCACCCTGCTGTCGGCGCTGGCCGCCGTCACCGATCATATCGGGCTGGTCGCGACGGCCTCGACGACCTTCGACGCGCCCTATCACATCGCGCGCCGTTTCGCCTCGCTCGACCACATCAGCGGCGGGCGCGCCGGCTGGAACATCGTCACGACATCCAATCCGGATGCCGCGCTGAATTTCGGCCTGGACGACCATGTCGAGCATGACGAGCGCTACCGGCGGGCGCGGGAATTCCACGACGTCGTCACCGGTCTCTGGGACAGTTTCGCCGACGACGCCTTCATTCGCGACGCCGAGAGCGGGCTCTACTTCGACCCGGCCCGGCTGCACGTGCTCGACCACAAGGGCGAGCATCTGTCGGTGCGCGGGCCGCTCAACATCGCGCGGCCGGTGCAGGGCTGGCCGGTCATCGTCCAGGCCGGAGCCTCGGAGGCGGGGCGGCAACTGGCGGCTGAGACCGCCGAGGTGATTTTCGCCGCCTCTCCGGACCTCGCCGCCGGCCAGCGCTTCTTCGCCGACGTGAAGGGGCGGGCCCGCAAGATCGGCCGCGCGGCCGACGACATCAAGATCCTGCCCGGCGCCTTCGTGGTCGTGGGCGAAAGTGTCGAGGAGGCGCGCGCCAAGCGCGCGAAGCTTGACAGCCTCGTCTACCACGAGAGCGGCATCGCATCTCTCTCCATTGCGCTTGGCCACGATGCCTCGGGTTTCGAGCTTGATGCGCCCCTGCCGGACATTCCGGAGACCAACGCCAGCAAGAGCAGCCGCGAACGAGTCGTCGAACTGGCGCGCAGGGAGAACCTTACCGTTCGCCAGCTTGCCCAGCGGCTGGGCGGCTATTCGGGACTGGCCTTCGTCGGCACGGCCAGCACCATAGCCGACGAAATGGAGGAATGGCTGCTGGGCGAGGGCTCGGATGGCTTCAATGTCATGTTCCCCTACCTGCCGGCGGGGCTTGACGACTTCGTCGAGAAGGTGGTGCCGGAACTGCAACGGCGCGACCTCTTCCGACGCCAGTACGAGGGATCGACGCTGCGCGAGAACCTCGGTCTCCGGCGACCGGCCAACCGGTTTTTCGAATAGCGGCGCCGATGGAGGCGCGATTGTTGGGCAGGTGGCACGCCGAGGCTGGCTGCCTGCGAGAGGCAAACGGCGGTTTCTCGCGGGCTCGAAGGGCTTGGGCATGGACGGCAGTTCAGGACCTTCTATAATTCAATGCATCAAATTGATTATAGGTCGTCCGCATGGATCCCTTCAGTGACGTGATCGCTCTGCTTCGCCCGAGCACTGCCGTTGCCAAGCCGATCAGCGGGCGAGGGCGCTGGGGCGTGCGCTATACGGCCCACGATGCGCCGGGCTTCGCGATCGTCCTGCAGGGCAATTGCTGGCTCTCGTTCGAAGGGGGCGAGCCGGTTCGTTTCCACAAAGGCGATTTTCTTTTGCTGCCGACGACACCCGCCTTCTCGCTCAGCAGCCACCCTGGCGTCAGGGGCGAGCTCAGGGATCCGCTCGATGTCCCGGTCCGCCATGGTGAGCAGGAGGGCGAGCCGGAATTCGCGGCCCTAGGCGGTACGTTCCGCATTGAGCAGATTAACGCGCCGCTGCTTCTGGCCCTCCTTCCATCCATCATCCACATCCCGGCCTCGGAGGCTCGCACCGGCAGGCTTCATCGCATGGTCGAACTCATCACGGAGGAGTGCGCCAACGACGAGCCGGGAAAGGAGATGCTGCTGCAGCGGCTGCTGGAAATCCTGCTCGTGGAGGCGCTGCGCTGGCGCGGCATCGACGGCGATGAGGATCGCGCCGGCCTGCTGCGCGCAATGCGAGATCCGTCTCTCGCCAGGGTGCTTCGCTCCATGCACGCGGATGTGAGGGCCAACTGGACTGTCGCTGGCCTGGCGGAGGTCGCGGGCCTGTCACGGTCGGCCTTTGCCGCCCGCTTCGGCGAGACGCTCGGCTGCGGTCCGATCGAATATCTGGCGCGCTGGCGAATGGCGCTCGCCAAGGATGCGCTGGTTCGCGGAGCCAAGACCCTGGACAGGATCGCCGAAGAGATCGGCTACGAGTCGGCAAGCGCTTTCAGCACCGCCTTCCGCAGGCGGCTTGGCCTCTCCCCGGGCAGGTTCGCCAAGGCAAGTGGCCCCGCCAGGATGGTCTAATCAGCCTCTGGACAGTTGGACATTAATAAAGGACGATCAATTATAGATCGTCCAATGCGGAGCGCCTATCAATCGACCGTCCGAACAACACGGAGGTCAAAATGCAAACGATCCTGATTACCGGCAGCTCGTCCGGCTACGGCCGCGAGACGGCCCGCTTCTTCCTTGCCAACGGTTGGAATGTCATCGCCACGATGCGTAAGCCCGACCCGGATGTGCTGCCCCGCTCGGAGCGCCTGAAAATCCTGCCTCTCGACGTAACGCGCGATGACAGCATTGCCGCGGTCATCGACGCCGCTGGGCCGATCGACGTCCTGGTCAACAACGCCGGCATCGGGGTGGTGGGTGCATTCGAGGCGACCCCGATGTCGCAGGTTCGCAAGGTGTTCGAAACCAACACGCTCGGCGTCATGGCCATGACCCAGGCCGTCATTCCCCAGATGCGCGAGCGACGCTCGGGCGTCATCGTGAACGTCACCTCCTCCGTCACCCTCGCGGCGATGCCGCTTGCGGCCGCCTACACCGCCAGCAAGCAGGCCGTCGAGGGTTTCACCGGTTCCCTGGCGCACGAACTGGCCTTCTTTGGCGTGCGAGCCAAGCTCGTCGAGCCCGGCTATGGGCCGACGACGCGCTTTGCCGAAAACACCGACGTCAGGATCGAGGACCTCATCCCGCCGTCTTACGCCACTTTTGCCGGCCCTATCTTCGCCGCCTTCGCGAATCCCGGCGCGACCACGAAGGAGATCGATGTGGCGAAGGCGGTCTGGGCCGCGGTGCACGACGCGACAGACCAGCTCCATTTCCCCGGAGGGGAAGACGCGGAAGCACTGGCCAAGGCCCGGTTTGGCACGGCCCCAGGCAACGTGGCGCACCCATAGGCGCGGTGCCGAAGGCGGTGGATTCATCCGAACCCGCCGCCATGCCGCGCCGGCGTCAGCGACGCCTGCCGTCCATCCACAGCGCAAGCAAGGTGCAGGCCGCGCCTGAGAGAAGATAGGCGCCGGCGGCGATCAGGCCGAAATTGCCGGCAAGCAGCAGCGCCGCCAGCGGCGCAAAGCCGGCGCCGAACATCCAGGCAAGATCCGACGTTATGGCAGAGCCGGTGTAGCGATAGCGCCGCGAGAAGCTCGAGGCGACGACGCCAGAGGATTGCCCGAAGCTCAGCCCGAGCAGGATGAAGCCAAGTATCATGAACAGGGCCTCGCCCACCGTCCCGCCGTCCAGGAGCTGCGGCGCGAAGCCGGAGAACGTCGCGATGGCGATCGCCGAACCGCCGAGCAGGGCGCGGCGCCCGACGCGGTCGGCCAGGGGGCCCGATGCGACGATGGCGGCTATGCCGAAAAGCGCGCTGACCGCCTCGATGACGAGGAAGCGTTCAGGCCCTTCCCTGGTGAAAAGGAACACCCAGGAGAGCGGAAACACCGTCACCATGTGGAAGAGCGCGAAGCTTGCCAGCGGCGCGAAGGCGCCGACCACGACGTTGCGGCCTTCGGCACGGATCGTATCGCGGATGCGTGTCGGCTGAAGGTCGCCGCTTTCGTAGAGTCTGGCGAACTCAGGCGTGACGACGATGCGCAGCCTGGCGAAAAGCGCCACGACATTGATGGCGAAGGCGACGAAGAACGGATAGCGCCAGCCCCAGGCGAAGAAGTCGTCGGCCGACAGGTTGGCGACGAAGAAGGCGAACAGCGCGCTGGCCACGATCAGGCCGATCGGCGCGCCGAGTTGCGGGATCATCGCATAGATGCCGCGCCGGTTCTCCGGCGCGTTGAGCGCCAGCAGCGAGGGCAGTCCGTCCCAGGTTCCGCCCAGGGCCAGACCCTGCCCGATGCGGGCAAGCGCAAGCAGCCAGATCGCCAGCGCGCCGATATCGGCGTAGGCGGGCAGGAACGCGATGGCGACGGTCGAGGTGCCGAGCATGAAAAGCGCGCTCGTCAGCTTCGCTCCCCGGCCATAGGCGCGATCGACCGCCATGAACAGCATCGTGCCGAAAGGGCGCGCGACGAAGGCGAGCGCGAAGATCGCGAAGGAATAGAGCGTGCCGGTGAACGGATCGTGCGCGGGGAACAGAAGCTTGGGAAAGACCACGACCGAGGCGATCGCGTAGACGAAGAAGTCGAAGAACTCGGACGTCCTGCCGATGATGACGCCGACCGCGATGTCGCCGGCGCTCACCTGCCCGTGGTGCGAGCCGATCAATTCGCTGTTTTCTTCAGCAGTTGAAAGCCGAGCCATGTTTTCCGTCGCCTTAGAGAAGGAATGGTTCGCCGGCCGCACGGGGCCGCCGGGATCTTATTGTGCATTGCACACTTTGCCGAACCGGCGCGGCATGGGCATTGGACAAATTGTCCAATGTCGCGGCGCGGCCGCCGAGTTTAGCCCTCAAGCACGATACCGCACTGCAACAATGCATGGAGCCGACAATGCGACCGGCCACCAAGGGCAGCGTTCGATGAGACGATTTGGAACCCTGCTTCTGCTTCCGCTGATCGGGCTGCTGAGCGGCTGCGATTTCGTCGTCCTTGCGCCGGCCGGCGACATCGCGGCCCAGCAGCGTGACCTGCTCGTCGTCTCGACCGGCCTGATGCTGATCATCATCATACCCGTGATGGCGCTGACTGTCTTCTTCGCATGGCGCTACCGGCAATCGAACACATCCGCGACCTACGCGCCCGATTGGGATCACTCGACCAAGCTCGAACTGCTGATCTGGGCGGCGCCCCTTCTCATCATCATCTGCTTGGGCGCCCTGACCTGGCTGGGCACGCATCTGCTCGATCCTTATCGCAGGATCGATCGCATCGAGGCGGGACAACCCGTCACGCAGGAGCACAAGCCGATCCGAGTGGAGGTCGTCGCGCTCGATTGGAAGTGGCTCTTCATCTATCCGGACCTGGGCATTGCCGCCGTCAACGAACTGGCGGCGCCCGTCAACCAGCCGATCGATTTCCGCATCACCTCGTCGGCGGTGATGAACTCCTTCTACATTCCGGCTCTCGCCGGCCAGATCTACGCCATGCCGGGCATGGAGACGAAGCTGCACGCCGTCATCAACCGGCCCGGCACCTATACCGGCTTCTCGGCGAACTACAGCGGCGCGGGCTTCTCCGGCATGCGCTTCGCCTTCCATGGGTTCTCTCCCGAAGCCTTCGACCAGTGGGTGGCGCAGGCGAGGTCCGGCGGAACGACGCTCAGCCGCGACGTCTACCTGGCGCTGGAGCAGCCCAGCGAGAATGAACCGGTCCGCCGCTTCGCGTCCGTCGACCCCGATCTCTACAACGCCATCCTCAACATGTGCGTCGAGCGCGGCAAGATGTGCATGAACGAGATGATGTCGATCGACGCCAAGGGTGGTCTCGGTCTTGCCGGCGTCCGCAACACGCTGCCGCTCGAATACGACAAGTTCGCGCGGCGCGGCGCCGTGTTCGGCCCCGACCCCGCCTATGTCGCGAGCATCTGCACGGCGGAGGAAGCTGCCGCGGCGGCGCGCGCCGCCCGTGGCAACCAATCGGACTGGGTGCTGAAGGACCTTTCGCCGCTGCGCGGCGCGGGCCTGCTGCGCCCCGGCGTCGCCAGCCTGCGGGCGGAGGCAGCGATGCCGTCCGCCAGCCAGCGGCCACTCTAGCTACAAGGGGACGGCGGATGTCCGACTCACTGACCAAGTTCATCTTCGGCCGCCTCAGCTGGGAATCGCTGCCCCTGCACGAGCCGATCGTGGTCGCCACTTTCGCCGTCGTCGCCCTCGGCGGCGTGGCCCTTCTCGCCGCGCTCACCTATTTCCGCCTCTGGGGCTATCTGTGGCGGGAGTGGTTCACCAGCGTCGACCACAAGAAGATCGGCATCATGTACATGGTGCTGGGGCTGGTCATGCTGCTGCGCGGCTTCTCCGACGCCATCATGATGCGCCTGCAGCAGGCTATCGCCTTCAACGGTTCGGAAGGCTATCTGAACGCCCATCACTACGATCAGATCTTCACCGCCCATGGCGTGATCATGATCTTCTTCGTCGCGATGCCGTTCGTCACCGGTCTGATGAACTACGTCGTTCCGCTGCAGATCGGCGCCCGCGACGTGTCGTTCCCGTTCCTCAACAATTTCAGCTTCTGGATGACGGTCGGCGGCGCGGTGCTGGTGATGATGTCGCTGTTCGTCGGCGAATTCGCGAGGACGGGCTGGCTCGCTTATCCGCCGCTTTCCAACATCGGCTACAGTCCCGATGTCGGCGTCGATTATTACATATGGGCCCTGCAGGTGGCCGGCGTCGGCACGACGCTGTCCGGCATCAACCTGATCTGCACCATCGTCAAGATGCGCGCCCCCGGCATGACGATGATGCGCATGCCCGTCTTCACCTGGACCTCGCTCTGCACCAACGTGCTGATCGTGGCGTCATTCCCCGTGCTCACGGCCGTGCTGGCGATGCTGGGGCTCGATCGCTATGTCGGCACGAACTTCTTCACCAACGACTTCGGCGGCAACCCGATGATGTATGTGAACCTCATCTGGATATGGGGTCACCCGGAAGTCTACATTCTCATTCTGCCGCTGTTCGGCGTCTTCTCCGAGGTCACCTCGACCTTCTCCGGCAAGCGCCTGTTCGGCTACACCTCGATGGTCTACGCCACGGTGGTCATCACCATCCTGTCGTATCTCGTCTGGCTGCACCACTTCTTCACCATGGGCTCGGGCGCCAGCGTCAATTCCTTCTTCGGCATCACGACGATGATCATCTCGATCCCGACGGGCGCCAAGATCTTCAACTGGCTCTTCACCATGTATCGCGGCCGCATCCGCTTCGAGCTGCCGATGATGTGGACCGTGGCCTTCATGCTGACCTTCGTCGTCGGCGGCATGACCGGCGTGCTGCTCGCGGTGCCGCCAGCGGATTTCGTGCTGCACAACAGCCTGTTCCTGATCGCGCACTTCCACAACGTCATCATCGGCGGCGTGCTGTTCGGCCTGTTCGCCGGCATCGCCTACTGGTGGCCGAAGGCCTTCGGCTTCAAGCTCGACCCGTTCTGGGGCAAGGTCTCGTTCTGGTGCTGGGTTGTCGGCTTCTGGCTGGCCTTCATGCCGCTCTACGTCCTCGGCCTGATGGGCGTGACGCGCCGCATGCGGGTGTTCGACGATCCGTCGCTGCAGATATGGTTCGTCATCGCGGCGGTGGGCGCGGTGCTGATCGCGGCCGGCATCGCCGCCTTCCTGATCCAGATCTTCGTCTCGATCCGGAGGCGCGAGGCGCTGACCGATCCGACCGGCGATCCCTGGGACGGGCGCACGCTCGAATGGTCCACCTCGTCTCCGCCGCCGGCCTACAACTTCGCCTTCACCCCGGTGGTGCGCGACAACGACGCCTGGTGGGACATGAAGAAGGCCGGCTACAAGCGCCCGCTCTCGGGCTACAAGCCGATCCATATGCCCAGCAACACCGGCACCGGCGTCGTCCTGGCGGCCTTCAGCGTGGCGCTCGGTTTCGGCCTGATCTGGTACATGTGGTGGCTGGCCGCGCTGAGCTTCGTGTGCCTCATCGCCACCGCGATCGGCCACACTTTCAACTACCACCGTGACTTCCACATTCCGGCCACCGAGGTCGAACAGACGGAAGAGGCGAGGACGGCGCTTCTCGCCGCTCAGGGCTAGGGTTTGAGCATGACATCGATGGCGACAACGGCTGGTGCTGAACCGGTCTTTCACCTGAAGGACGAGCACGAGCATGCCGAGGGCGGCAGCACGATGCTGGGCTTCTGGATCTATCTGATGAGCGACTGCCTCATCTTCGCGATGCTGTTCGCGGCCTATGGCGTGCTCGGCGGCAACTATGCGGCGGGGCCGGGTCCGAAGGACCTGTTCGACCTGCCGCTGGTCGCGATCAACACCACCATGCTGCTGCTCTCGTCGATCACCTACGGCTTCGCCATGCTGACGATGGACAAGGGGCGTATCGCGGCGACGCAGGCATGGCTCGCCGTGACCGGGCTGTTCGGCCTGGCGTTCCTCGGCATCGAGCTCTACGAGTTCGCGCACATGATCCATGAGGGCGCCACCCCGCAGCGCAGTGCCTTCCTGTCGGCCTTCTTCACGCTCGTCGGCACGCACGGCCTGCATGTCACCTTCGGCATCATCTGGCTGGTCACCCTGATGGTCCAGGTGGGCAGGCGCGGCCTGATCGAGGCTAACCGCCGCCGGCTGATGTGCCTCAGCATGTTCTGGCACTTCCTCGACGTCATCTGGATCGGCGTCTTCACCTTCGTCTACCTGATGGGAATGTTGCGATGAGCACGCATGAGCATGCCGGCCATGACACCCACGCGCACGGCGCCGCGCCGGCGCACGGGTCGTTGAGGAGCTACCTGATCGGGTTTGTCCTGTCGGTCATCCTGACGGCGATCCCGTTCTGGCTGGTGATGACGGGAGCCATCCAGAACAACCAGGTCACCGCCGTTGTCATCATGGTGCTGGCCGCGGTGCAGATCGTGGTCCATATGGTGTTCTTCCTGCACATGAACACGGTCTCGGAAGGGGGATGGTCGATGCTGGCCCTGATCTTCACGCTGATCCTGGTCGTCATCGTGCTGACCGGGTCGCTCTGGGTGATGTACCACCTCAACGCCAACATGATGCCCGGTCTGCACGAGATGCGGGAGATGCCATGAGCCCGGCTCCGGGCGCAGGGAGGACCGACGTCGAAACAAAAGATGCGCGTGAACCGGCCAATGGTGCCGCGCATCCTCCTGCCCGGAAAGCCGCGGGGCGATCGCCCGTGGCTCGATTTGCAGCTCTGCTGCTCACGCTGCTTGGCGTGGCCGTTTTCATCGCTCTTGGCATATGGCAACTCGAAAGGCGGGTCTGGAAGCTCGACCTGATCGCGCGTGTCGAAGCGCGCGTCCATGCGCCGGCGGTCGACACTCCGGGGCCGCAAAGCTGGTCTGGCATCAATGCCGATGGCTACGAATACCGCCATGTCCGGCTGGCCGGCAGCTCCACCGGCAATGCAGACACGCTCGTCCAGGCCGTCACCGAGCTTGGCGGCGGCTACTGGGTGCTGACGCCTGTGAGGACCGATCGCGGCTTCGTCGTGATGGTCAATCGCGGTTTCATACCCCTGGAGCGCAAGGCCGAATTCCAGGCGCGGAAGCCGGTGGAGTCCGCGCCCGTGGTCGTCGAGGGGCTGTTGCGCATGAGCGAGCCGGGGGGCGGCTTCCTGCGCCGCAACGATCCCGCCGGCGATCGCTGGTATTCACGCGACGTCGCCGCGATCGCGGCTGCGCGCGGCCTGGGCGAGGTCGCCCCCTATTTCATCGATGCAGGGGCGTCCGGGCCCGGCGAGTGGCCGCGCGGCGGCCTGACGGTCGTGCACTTCCGCAACACCCATCTCGTCTATGCGTTGACCTGGTTTTCCCTTGCGGCGATGCTGGCCGCTGTCTTGGCCTTCAGGGGCCGTCGGCGGACCGAGCCGGAAGAATGAGGGCCTCGATGACGCAGAGCCGTTCCGACGGTCCACTCCTGTCCGTGCCCCTGGCGGGCGGAAAGGACACGCTCTCGAATCCCGATACGACGAACAGGAAGAACCTGTTCCTGCTTATCCAGTTGCGCTGGCTGGCGGTGGCCGGGCAGGTGCTGACCATTCTGGTGACGCAATACTGGCTCCAGATCCCTCTTCCGCTCGCCGAGATGGGCGCCGTGGTGGCCTTTCTGGTCGGGCTCAACATCTTCAGCCTCTTCGTCCTGCGCGGTCCCGGCGCGATCACCAACACACAGCTTTTCATCGCGCTTATCTTCGACATGGCGGCGCTGACGACGCAGCTCTATATGAGCGGCGGCGCGTCCAATCCCTTCGTCTCCCTCTACCTGCTGCAGATCACGCTTGGCGCGGCCCTGCTGACCCCCCGGTCCACCTGGGCGCTTGTGGTCGCGGCCTCCGCCTGCTTCATCTTCCTGACCTTCTACTACCAGCCGATCGACATCCCGCATCACGGCGGCAGCGACCTTTTCGCCCTGCACATACGTGGCATGTTCATTTGCTTCATCCTGGCGGCCGGGCTGATCGTGATCTTCATGACGCGTATCAACCGGAACCTGCGCGAGCGCGACGCCTACCTCGCCGATCTGCGCCAGCGTTCGGCCGAGGAGGATCATATCGTGCGCATGGGCTTGCTCGCCTCCGGCGCCGCGCATGAACTCGGCACGCCGCTTTCCACCATAGCCGTCATCCTGTCCGACTGGCGCCAGATGCGCACCTTCAAGCGCAACCGGGAACTGGCGGGCGACGTGGCCGAGATGCAGGCGCAGATCGAGCGCTGCAAGCACATCGTGTCCGGCATCCTGATGTCTTCCGGCCAGGCAAGGGGCGAGGGGACCATACGGACCACCGTGCGCGGCTTCCTCGACGACCTCGTGAACGAATGGCGATCGAGCCGGCAGGCGCCCCGGCTGGACTATCACAATGATTTCCGCCCCGACGAACAGATGGTGTCCGACCTTGCGCTCAAGCAGGTCATCTTCAACGTCCTGGACAATGCGCAGGAGGCCTCGCCCGACTGGATCGGCGTAACGGCCGAGCGTCGCGACGAGAAGCTGGTGCTTTCCGTCAACGATCTGGGTCCCGGTTTCGACAAGGATATTTTGGCCGCGCTTGGCCAACCCTATATGTCGAGCAAGGGGCGGCCCGGCGGTGGCCTGGGCCTGTTCCTGGTGTTCAACGTGGTCCGCAAGCTCGGCGGCGACATTTCCGCGCGCAACACGCAGCCGGGCGCCCGCGTTACCCTGTCCTTGCCTTTGGCGGCGCTGACGGAAGGAGGCGATGATGAAGCCTGACCGATCCCTGGTTATCGTCGAGGACGATGCCACCTTCGCGAGGACGCTGAAACGCTCGTTCGAGAAACGCGACTACGAGGTTGTGGTCTGCGAGGACAGGGACGCGCTCGTGCGCGCGCTGGAGACGAACACGCCCGCTTATGCCGTCGTCGATCTCAAGCTCGGCACGGGCTCCGGGCTCGAATGCGTCAAACTGCTGAGCGCGCGCGATGCCTCGATGCGGATCGTGGTTCTGACCGGCTTCGCCAGCATCGCGACGGCCGTCGAGGCGATCAAGCTCGGCGCATGTCACTATCTTGCGAAGCCGGCCAACACCGAGGACATCGAAACGGCCTTCGGCCGGGCGGAGGGCGATGTTTCGGTTCCGCTGACGGGCCGTCCGACGTCGATCAAGAACCTCGAATGGGAACGCATCCACGAGACGCTGGTCGACACCGGCTTCAACATCTCCGAAACGGCGCGCCGGCTTGGCCTGCATCGGCGAACCCTGGCCCGCAAGCTCGAGAAGCGCGTCGTGCGGTGAGCGCGGCCCACCGGCCCTCGTCGCGCTTTGCCGGGTCACCGGCAAGTTAAAACAACGCAACGGGCCCGTGATGCACGGTCTCGGCGAGCGGCCGCAAGAGATGGCCTCTCGCAAGCCGCTGGAAAATCAGGATCGGTTCGACGATCTTCGCCGCGGCCGATCCGACTGACACTTGCTGCCCGCGACGAAAACGGTGGGTGTTGCCGCGGATTCGGCGTCAGCCCGGGGCATAGGTTGGAGCTTAGACTTGTGGTATGTTTTCCCACGGTCTATTTCCGAAAAGAATTTCCACGGGTTATGCGAACCATCTCATTGCCACGAAGAAGGGGGACGGCGCGCGGATGACGGGTCAAAATCTGAATGCTGCCGGGGTGCAGGGCGCATTGAACCGACTGCTGCGGCCGTTGGTAAGGCTGTCGATCAAATGCGGGGTGACGTTTCCGATGCTCGTCGATCTCCTGCGGCAGCTCTATGTCAATGTCGCGGAGCATGAGTTCGCACTGCCCGACAAGGAACAGACGGACAGCCGGGTCAGCCTTCTGACGGGCGTGCACAGGAAAGAGGTCAGCCGGCTGAGGGGCGCCGGCGCTCCGGTGCGGATAGTGCCCGATTCCGTGTCGACGACGAGTGCCATAGTCGCGCGCTGGCTTGCCGACCCTGCGTTCGCCGACGCCGAGGGTCGGCCGTTGGCGCTGCCAAGGGCGGCCGAGGCCGGGGAAGCTTCCTTTGCGAGCCTCGTCGAAGCCGTGACCCGTGATGTACGACCAAGGGCCATACTGGACGATTGGCTGGATCGAAAGCTCGTCGAGGTCGACGAGCAGGACAGGATTGTCCTTCAGGAAAGCGCGATGATACCGCGCCAGGACAGCGAAGCGCGGCTCTACTATTTCTCCCGAAATCTCGGAGACCATGCCGCTGCCGCCGTCCAGAACATATTGGCCGACGATCCGCCATTCCTGGAGCGCGCCGTCCACTATGACGGGCTGTCGGAGCCGCTGACGAAATCGCTGGAAGCCTACAGCCGCAAGGTCATGGTCGAAACCCTGCTCCATCTGAACAAGCACGCAAATCACGCCATTCAAAATGATCCCGGCGGGACCGGTCGATGGAACTGCGGCGCTTACATATTCACGTCCGACAAGGCTTCGCTTGTCGCCGAAGAGCCGCCCGTCGTGAAAGGCGTCCGCGGAGAACCCGCATGAAGCGGGGGCCGACGAGACGAGAATTCCTGGCCCTCGGTGCCGCCATGCCGCTGGTGCTTCAGGGCATTCGTGCCGAGGGGGCGCAAGCATCGACGGACCAGGGCATCGGCGGAACCGGCTGGACGGCCGGGACCGGGGATGACCAGGGCATTGGTGGGACAGGTATTGTCGGCAGCATCCAGCGCTTCGGCAGCATTTTCGTAAATGACGTGCGGGTGGCGTATGGCCCTGACGTGCCGGTATGGATCGACGGCGTTCGAGCCACATCGGACGATCTGAAGGTTGGACATGTCGTGCGTCTGGCGGTGACGCAAGACGCCGGGCGCGTCAGCACGCGTGAGATTCACGTGACCAGCGAGGTGGTTGGCCCTGTCGAACGCGTGGCCGGCGCCATGCTTCGGATACTCGGACAACCGGTCGATGTCGGTGGCGCCCCGAGCCGTCCGGCCGTCAAGGCGGGCGACATCGTGGCGGTCTACGGCATCCGTCGGCCAGATGGCGTGATCGTTGCGAACCTGCTCGAGAGCAGGCCCAGGGAAACAGTTTACCTGGTTCGCGGCCTCGCGACACCGCGATCACGGGCATTGTTCGTGGGGCGGCTCAGAATAGGGACCAGATCGCCGGAGCTTGCAAATCGGCGTGTTCTCGTGACGCTGGCCAGGGCTTCGAGCGGCTACGGGATAAAGCGCGTGGAGGCGGAGAGCCTGATCCCGCAGGCGCATGTCACGAGTGTTCTTTATGAGACCTTCCTTCAGGGTCGCGGACATGTCCTCAATTCCGGCCTGGGCGTGACCGTTTACGACCTGGATGCCGGTCCGAAGCGTGGACGTGCCGTGCGGGTGTTCGTGGACGTGACGCTCGATCGTGATGGCAATGTCGTTGCCGCGACACGGGATCCGGGCATGCGGTCTCCAGGCCCGCCCGGTGCGCCCGGTCAGCTTCCCGGCACTCCGGCGCCGAATGGCCCCACCGGTCCCGGCGGCCCCAAAGGAGGGCCGACTGGCCCAGGCAATCCTGGCGGCCCCAAAGGAGGGCCTGGGGGCGCTGGCGGGCCAGGAGGTTCTGGCGCACCGGGCGGCCCCGGAGCCCCGTAGCAACCCGCAACACGACCCCCGGACAAACGATGAAGCCCGGCCGGCCCGTCCTTTTTGAGAAGACGGAAGCCGGCCGGGTCAGCCGTATGATGGCTCGTAAAAGGGGGGCTTTTGCACGAGTTCTGATACGGCTTTTCCGAGAACCGTAATTCGGGGTCAGCAGTCCTCGGAAATTCCGACACACTATGGACTAGGTCGCCACCTCCATTCCGGCTACGCGTCCGCAATAAGAATGTGGGAATTTTACCCACATGTCAATTCATATCTCCGTCTCACCATGAAAGGCGGCGGGATTTCGGATCCTCGGTCTTGAACCGGACGCGGCTTCCGGAGCTTGCCATAGTTTGAACACTTGACGTGGGTATTTTTCCCACGTAACAGAATTCATCTCCAAGGGAATAAAAAGAATCGAATCTAAAATAGAAAAAGAATTATCTTCGATAAGACGTCCCCATACGGATAAAATAATCCGAAAATAAGTATTGAAGTTGGCACTAATATAAATATTAGTGGAGAATATAGTCTTGGCCAGAATTTTCTTTGATGCCACTTTGATTCTAAAGTGGGGTCCGCATCCGCCGGTAGGTATTCCGCGTGTTGAGACTGCTCTTATCCGCCAGGCGCTTCGGTGGAAGGCTTCGCCGGTCGACTTCTTCGTTGTCGACGCACAAGGGCGCGGCAGGACGTTGAGCGGGCCGGAGATTCGTTATCTGTGGCAGTTGGTCAACAGCGAACTCCCGCAGCCCGTGGAAATGCAAGAGAGGTCATATCTGGCCCGCCTGTGGAAGGTCCTCGCGATCATGTGGGATTCGCCGTTCGTATTCGGGCGCGAATTCGATCGGGTGGCGGCCGTTTTCATCTGTGGAGGCCAAAAGAGGCGCGGGATCGGATTTCAGATCTCCAAGACGATCATCCGCCTTTTCAAACTCGCCAAGTCATGCCTTCCTCCCGAAAGGCCGGATGCCAAGGATCCTCTCCGGGACGAGGACGCGATCTGTTTTCTCTCGAGCACCAGCGTTCACCAACTGGCCTCGGCCAGGTCGGACGAACCCATGGACGCCGCCACTTTCACCATCATGCACGACAGCATCCCGATCGATTTCCCGAAGTTCGTCGGGCCCCATCACGCGCGAAACTTCGCGCGCGACATGTGCTGGCAGTTCGAAAGATCGGACCTGCTTGTCTGTGTGTCCGAATACACCGCCGGAAGGGTTCGTCATCACGCCAGGGCACTCGGTTCTGGCTGGATCCCGGAGGTGGTCGTCGCGTCACCGGGTGCCTTCCTGAAGGGAGCGATCGCCGGCCAGAAGCCGTTTGCGCGGAGACGAGCCGAGGACCGCAAGTTCGTTCTCTATTGTTCGACGATCGAGATCAGGAAGAACCACATTCTTCTGCTGAAAGTATGGCACAGGCTGGCGCCCGTGCTGGGAGACGGGCTGCCGAAGCTGATTCTCTGCGGCCGATGGGGCTGGATGTACGAAGAGGTAGCGGCCTTCATCGCGCAAAATCCGGAGATCGAAAAGCACGTTGAGTTCCGGTCGAACCTGACCGATCAGCAACTGGCGGATCTCTACAGGAACGCCGAATTCAGCGTCTATCCTTCGGTGGTGGAAGGCTGGGGGCTGGGCGCGGCCGAGTGCCTCGACTTCGGTTTGCCGGTTCTTGTCTCGGATGCGCCGTCGCTGGTGGAAGCCACGCAAGGGCTGATGCCAACAATTCCCGCGCACGACATGGAAGCGTGGTGCGCGGCGGTTACCAGGGCATGCACCGACCCGGAATGGCTGGAGCAGCTGCGCGCGACGATTGCGTCACGATACCGCCCAATCCTCGAGCGGGACTATTTCGCGGCCATAGTCGAACACGCTGCGGCGCTCCATGAGCTCGATGCGCCAGACCTTTCGGCGGCTTCCGGCATGGCGGGAATTGGCACCGACCCGCGCGACAGGCAACGATCCTCCTCCCTGGCAGGCGCATTCGAGGCCCGAAAGGCAACATGACCAGTTCGACGCTTGAGCGGGCAGACCGCGCGATGCCCGATGGTGCGATTGCCATTCGTGTCATGGGCACGCCAAGGTCCGGGACAAACCTGGTAAAATACCTGGTCGAACGCTACCTCGGGATACCCGTCGTCTTCGATCAAGGCTTCTGGAAACACGGCGTCTTTCCCGCCCTGATGAACGGGCGTGACATGCAATATGGGGAATTGCCCATCGTCGTGATCAGCAAGGACCCGGTCACGCAGCTCCTGTCCTGGTATAGGCTCGCAAGAAACAATGGCCTTTTCAGGCAGAAGAAAAGCTTCCGCTCTTTCCTGAAAGAGCCTTTCGAGATCAGGCAGGATTTCACCGCCCCGCGCCGCATGGAGTATCGGTTTCGAAACCCCTGCGACTACTGGAACCAGTTTTACTTTGCGATGAACTCGCTTCGTCGGTCCGGCGCCCCTGTTCATTTCGTCTGCTACGAACAGCTCGTTCTGGACCCCGCGCTCTCGCTACACGCGATGTCGCGCTTCCTCGATCTTTCCCCGCCTTTTGAGGACGGCGCGGCTGTGGCGATGCCGCAGCAGGCCCTCAGCGCCAGCAATGATATCGACCGCGAGGCCAGTGCGACGATCGCGCAGACACGATTCGACCCTGCTCGTGCCGAACTGGCCTCGTCGCTGGCCAGGATAGGCTGGAGCCATGCCAGCATCATCCTTCGTCAGATCGACGACGACGTCGTCAGGGCGACGGGGCGTATCGAGTTTCGCAGGACGTGTCGCCGGGCAATCGGAGCCAGGGCAATATTGCGGTCGCTCGTCAGCTTCTGACCCGGTCCGTCCCTCTACCGCCGCCCAGTCTTGATTCCGGGAGAGAGGTATCGAAGTTCCCGTGGCGTCAAAAAAAGGGATGAGCAGGATGGCCACCTTTGTCCTGATCGCTGGAGGTTGGCAGGGCGGTTGGGTCTACGAGAAGGTGGTCGATATGCTCGTCGCCCACGGGCACGAGGCAGTGCCGGTTACCCTCTCGGGGCTTGGTGATATCCCTGCTCCGTCGGCCAATCTCGACACTCACATAGCCGAGGTCGTTGGTATCGTGGCGTCGCGGCGCGACAAGGTGGTCATCGTGGGCCAATCCTACGCCGGGATGGTCGTCAGCGGCGTGGCCGACGCCGTACCGTCGCGGATCCGGGCATTGGTCTACGTGGACGCCTATGTTCCCGATTCCGGCGACTCCGTCTGGTCGCTGACCACGCCCCGTTTTCGCGACCTTTTTATTGCCGGCGCGAAGGCTGACGGACGCAACTGCGCGCCGCCGCCCAATCTCGATCCGCGGTGCCGACCGCATCCCATGGGGACGTTTCTGCAATCCATCAAGCTCAGCGGGCGTTGGCGCGAGGTGCCGCGCAAGACCTACATCGGCGCCTTCGGATGGGAAGGAAGTCCGTTCCAGGACCTTCATCATCGCCTGGGCAGCGAGCCGGACTGGTCGACTTTCGCCTTCGATTGCGGGCACAACGTAGCGCGACTCAACCCCGAAGCTTTGACCGAGATCCTGCTGGCTCAGGTCTGACCAATCCGCGAGGGCGACTCAGCGCTGCCGGCGGTTCCGGCTTGTCGGTTAAATGATGGAGGAAGGCTCAGCCGCCATCACGGATGCGGGATGCAGCGATGAGTGCGGGGGGAGCCGGCCTGTTTCATTTCTGTCTTGAGGCTGCGATTGCTGCCGCCCTTGACTTCCTTGATTTGCCCTTTCGGGCAACTGCCATCGTCGACCAGCACTGTCTGCCCGGCCCTTAGCTTTCCCTTGCCGGGCTCCTGCTTCAAGATCCGGTCTCCGGCATGGGCCTGCATGATCCCGAGCATGCCGGCCAACACTGTAACGGCGAGCTTTCTCACGATGGGTCTCTCCTGCTGAGCATCAGAACGCTAGCAGTGGCACGACCGGGTCCACAACACGGGTCGCAACGCGCGCGGAACACGTTATCTTGATACGCTTGGTCGCACGCACGACGATGCGAGCCAACCCAGTTGCTCGCATCGCGAAACGCAAAGCTCTCGCTTGCCGGTGCTGGCCCTGCCGCTATGTCGTCGACGCCTGCAGGGCTAAGCCTTGGCTTTGGCCCTGCTTGCCTTGCGCTTCGTGACCGCGCCTGGCTTTCGTCCCAATCCCAGCTTTTTCGCCAGTTCCGACCGCTTCTGCGAATAGGACTGCGAAACCATGGGGTAATCCTTGGAGAGGCCCCACTTGGCGCGATACTCGTCCGGCGTGAGGCCCAGCCCACTCAGGTGCCGTTTCAACGATTGGTATTTTTTGCCGTCCTCGAGGCTGATCAAATAATCCGGAGTGATGGAGCGCTTGATGGGCACTGCCGGCGTCCGCACTTCTTCAACCACAGCCTTGGGCTTTGCCCCGATATTGCTGATGCTTTGGTAGACACTGGCAATCACATTGGGCAGTTCCGCCGCCGGAACCGGATTGTTCGAAACATAGGCGCCCACGATAGACGCCGTGAGTTCTGTCAGCAGTTCAAAAGTATTGGAGGTCTCGTCAATCATTGTTCCGTCCCAGACTATCGACGAGGTTTCTTAGACAGGAACTATCAAACGAGGAAAAGGGGCGTTTCCGCGCTATGCGCGGTTCTCCCGAGGTTCATTGCGCCTCAATGAAATACGACACGAAAAGAGCGTCGATCCGAGCGGCGAGGACTGCCGGCGCGCAAGGCTGTTTCTGATCTTATCGGCACGCCTTCTATCAATTCAATCCGGAGATCGCTTGCACCAGCGAATCCTCGTTGGCCTCCGCCGCCGTGAATTCGCGCATGACGCGACCGTGATACATGGTCACGATGCGGTCGGAGACATGCAGGATTTCCGGCATCTCCGATGAGATGACGATGACGGCGTAGCCGCCGCGCGCGAGCTCGCGGATGAGATTGTGGATCTCCGCTTTCGAGCCGACGTCGATGCCGCGCGTCGGTTCGTCGACGATCAGCAGCCGGGGCTTCATTGCCAGCCACTTGCCGATGACGATCTTCTGCTGATTGCCGCCGGACAGGTTGCGCACGAGTTGCCGCCAGCCGGGTGAACGGATGCTCAGCCGCTTCTGGTAGCTGTCGTAGATGTCGAGCTCTGCTGCCGGGGACAGGAACGGTCCGCGCCGCAATGCATCGATCTGCGGCAGGGTGATGTTGTCGCGGCAGTTCATGCCGAGGACAAGGCCCTGCTCCTTGCGGCTCTCGGGCACCAGCGAGATGCCATGCCGGATCGCATTGGTGGGCGTTTCGACCGAAACCTCGGCGCCATCGATCAGGATCGCGCCGGCGGTTGGACGGCGCAGCCCGAAGAGCGTTTCAGCCAGTTCGCTGCGGCCGGCGCCGATGAGACCGGAGAAGCCGACGACCTCGCCGGCGCGCACGCTGAACGAGACGTCCTGGAAGAGGTCGCCGCATGAAAGGCCGCGCGTCTCCAGCACGATCGCGCCGGCCGCCACGGTTTCGGTGTTGCGGGAGTAGTCGAGGCTGCGGCCGATCATCAGTCGGGTGACCTCCGCCTCGCTCGTGGCGGCCGTATCCAGCGTGCCGCGATAGGCGCCGTCGCGCAGCACCGTGATGCGGTCGGAGATGCGGAAGATCTCTTCCATGCGATGCGAGATGTAGACGATGCCGACGCCGGCAGCTTTGAGGTCGGCGATGATGTCGAACAGGACCAGCTTCTCCTGGTCGGTAAGCGAGGCGGTCGGCTCGTCGAAGATGACGACCTTGGCGTCCACCGTCAGCGCGCGGGCGATCTCCACCATCTGCTTGCGGGCGATCGAAAGATCGCCGACGATGCTGGTCGGCGCGAAGTCGCAGTTCAGGCGCCGCAGGATCTCGGCGGTCTGCCGATGCAGCGCGTTCCAGTCGACGAAGCCGAAGGAGCGGCGTGGCAAGGCGCCGAGGAAGACGTTTTCGGCAACGGTCAATTCCTCCACCAGGGATAGTTCCTGGTGGATCAGCACGATGCCCAGGGCCTTGGCCTCGAGAGGCGATTTGGGCGCCACCTCGCGGCCGTCGAGCGTGATGCTGCCGGAGTCCGGCGTGAACATGCCGGCGAGGATTTTCATCAGCGTCGATTTGCCGGCGCCGTTTTCGCCGAGCAGGGCGTGTACTTCGCCGCGCCTGATGTCGAGGGTGACGCCGTCGAGCGCGCGCACCGCAGGAAACGTCTTGACGACGTCCTTGACGCTGAGGACGGGGGTGATCTCGCCGGTCATAGCGCCGGCTCCTGCGCGGTCCTGCGATTGAGGTGTTTGTCCAGCGCCAGCACAGCGATGAGAATGACGCCGAGCACGACGAGCACGTAGAATGAGGGCACCTGCATGAGGTTCATGCCGTTGCGCAGGATGCTGATCGCCAGGACGCCGCCCAGCGTGCCGACGATGCTGCCGCTGCCGCCGGTCAGCTTGGTGCCGCCGAGCACGATGGCGGTGATCGTCCACAGCTCGTATTCGCGCCCCATATTGGGCGTCGAGGCGCCCATCTGGGTCGAAAGGGCGAGCCCGGCGAGAGCCGCGAAGAAACCGCCGATCATGAAGTTGACCACCATGTGCGGGCCGACGCGGATGCCGGCGTTGACGGCGGCCTCCCGGTTGCCGCCAACGGCGTAGGTGTTGCGCCCGTGGACGGTGCGCGACAGGAGCACGTGGATGACGATCGCGCAGGCGATGAACAGCACGGCCAGGGTTGGCAGCGGCCCGATGCTGCTCGATCCGAAGTCCGAATAGGCGAAGCTCGAGGCGTAGAAGGACTGTTCGCGCGTATAGACGAAGACGAGGCCGCGGATGCCGAGCATGGCGCCCAGCGTGACGATGAAGGAATCGACGCCGGTCTTCCACACGATCAGCCCGTTGAGGCCGCCGAGCAGCGTGCCGCACAGCAGGCCGGCGAGAACGGCCACCAGAAGCACCCAGTCGCCAAGGAAGGCCAGCGTTTCCCATCCCTGCATGTCGACCGTGACTGTGGCGGCGAGCGCCAGGATGGCGCCAACCGACAGGTCGATGTTGCCGTTGATCATCACCAGGGTCAGCCCGAGAGCGATCAGGCCGATGGTGGAGGCCTGGACCAGGATGTTCTCGACATTCTGCAGGGCGAAGAAATGGTCGGCGGCAAAGCTGAAGAAGACAAAGACGATGACCACGAAACCCCAGATCGGGTTTCGGGAGAGCCAGCGGACGAAGCTGTTGTTCTTTATGTCGCTCATCGGGTCGTTACTTTCAGGCAATCGGCGACCAGAGCGAATGGCGCTTGGACGCCACGTCGAGCCAGACGGTCAGGATGATCACCACCCAGGTCACCAGCCATTGCGCGTAGTAGGGGAAGCCAAGCAGCAGCAGTCCGTTCTGGATGAAGCCGAGGATGAGGACACCGATCACGGTCTTGAGGATGTTGCCGGAGCCGCCGAGCAGCGACGTGCCGCCGAGGATCACCGCCGACAGCACCAGCAGCTCATAGCCCTGCCCGACATTGTTCTGCGAGCCCATCACACGGCTGCCGAGGATCAGCGCCGAGCAGCCGACCGTGAAGGCCGAAATCAGATAGGTGAGGAACACGATGCGGCCGCGGCGGATGCCGGAGTAGACGGCGGTGCGCGGATTGCCGCCCGTGGCGTAAACCTTCCTGCCGAAGGGCATGCGGGTAAGCAGCACGTGGCCGAGCACGGCGACACCGAAGAACATGACGATCGGGGTCGGGATGCCCGCTATGTCGCCGCGACCGAAGATGGCGAACCAGGTGTCGGACTGGTTGGCGATGTCGACGTTCTTGCCGTCGGTGTAGATGAGCGTGATGCCTTGCAGGGCCGAGAGCATGCCGAGCGTGACGATCAGCGAATTCAGCCTGAGATAGCCGACGAGTACGCCGTTTATCGCGCCGGCGGCGAGCACCGCGCAGAACATGATCAGTATGGCGGGGCCGGGGCCGATGCGGTCGTGCAGATCGACCACCAGCACGGTGGCCATCGACAGCATGGAGCCGACCGAGAGATCGAGGTTGCCGCCGATGACGACGATGGTGACGCCGATGGCCATGACGCCGACGATACCGGTCTGGCGCAGTACGGCCATGATGTTGTCGAACGCCAGGAATCGGTCCGAGAACAGGCCGAACACCAGCATGGCCAGCACGAAGGCTATCAAAATGCCCTGCTGAGCCAGAATCTGCCTGACCGACCAGCCGTCGGTCGCCGCCTTGTCCATGAAATCCTCCCAGCCGTGACGCGCGGCCGTTCGCCGCGCCATCGCCTCCCCGGCGTCAGTGGCGCGGCCGCAACGAGGCGGCCGCGCCGTCACTGGCTTAGAACACCGGCTTGGTGAACTTGTCCATGTTGGCCTTAGTGATCTTGGGCGTCTCGAAGTAGTTGAGCTTCGGAACCTGCTTGCCTGCCTTGACGGCGATTGCCGTCGCCAGAGCGGCCTCCGCGTCGTCCACCGGGGACTGGTAGATCGAGCCGTAATACTCGCCGCGCTCCATCGCCTCGTAGCCGACGGCGAAGTTGGTGGCGCCCACGAACTTGATGTCCTTGGCGCGGTTGGCGGCCTTGGCTGCGTTCAGCGCGCCGACACCCATATTGTCGTCGCCGGAATAGACGCCATCTATCTTGTTGTACTTCACAAGGAAGGCTTCCATCACGCGCTGCGCCTTCTCACGGTTCCAGTCGCCCGGCTGCGTCTCCAGGATCTTCACATCCGGGCAGCTCTTGGCGAGCTGGTCCTCGAAGCCCTTCTGGCGCTCGATCGCGGTGGTGTAGCCCGGCTGGCCGGAGATCTGCACGATCTCTCCCTTGTTGCCCAGCGCCTCGCACATCAGCTCGGCGGCTGAGGCGCCCTGCTGGATGTTGTTGGGGCCGGAGAAGGCGGCGATGAAATCCATGCCGTCGGCGGCGATGTTGGAGTTGGTGACCACCACCGGAATGCCGGCCTGATGCGCCTTGCGCACCACGGGGACGACGGCCTTGCCGTCCGTCGGCCAGATGATGATGACGTCGACCTTCTGCTGGATGAGGTCCTGCATCTGGCCGATCTGGCGGGCGACGTCGCCGCCGGCATCGAGAACGACGGTCTCGACATCGGGGTTCTTGGCGGCGGCGGCGATGAAGGCTTTCTCGTAGGTGGTCTGGTAGCTGTCGACGCCGACATTGTTCTGGGTGATGCCGATCTTGATCTTCTCGGCGTGGGCCGCGCCCGCCGCCCCAACGACGGTGATGGCGGTTGCGGCCGCCAGGGCCAGCTTGTTCATTCTTGACATTGGATTCTCCTCCCTAGGCGATCATCGCTGATCTCAGAAATCCGTGCCGGCCCCTCTGGCCGCACGGCCCGAGACGTTCGGGCATCGATAGCCTGCCGATTTGCGTCCAGCTAATCCGCAGCATTTCTATCCATAATGAACATAATTGTGTCCATATTGGATAAATTCGCCCTGATGCTGATGCGTCATTTTGGACAAAGTTGGAGGAACAGGCCCGTGCCGAAGACGAAATCTCGAAGATTGGGCGCCGAGGCGCCGGCATTGCCAAGGGCCCACATGGCCAGAATGGACATCATCGCGAGAGCGGAGGGAAGGGAAGACGACGCAAGCGCATTGCCGCACGACACCCGCACCGAGATCCTCTCGACCATCGCGTTCCTGGAGGATTTCGGAGCGGAGTTCGAAAGCTCCTTCGAACTGTCGTCGCCGAACCCTTATCTCGCCATGGCCGCACACCTCATCAGAAATCACATCGAAGCGAAACCCGTCACGCAGACGTCCCTGCTCGCGGCTGCCGGCGTGCCTTACGCCACCGCCACGCGGCGCCTGAAGGAGATGTTCTCGGCCGGCTTCGTCGAGGTTCGTCCGCGCACCCGCACCGGCAAGAGCGTCTCGCTGCATCCGAGCGCGCGCATGATCGAATCGTGGACCCGCCTGTCCCGGCGCATGCGCCGCGTCGCCACGCAGAATTTCGCCGAGAAATCGGATACGGCCGTCCGCGACTACTACTTCGGCGGCTCCTACATGTTCGGGCGCTCGATCCAGGCGCCGCGCGTGCTGACCGAACCGCTGACGCTGCCTGGCGGGCTGCGCATCCTGGTGCATGGCGATCCGACCTTCATGGTCATGGAGAACCTGAAGCGCCAGTTCGAGCTCATCGTCGGCTGCAAGATCCACCAGCGCGCTTTCTCGATCGACCGGCTGCGCGAGGAGGCTTTGCGCAACGTCGAGCGCAAGGCGAGCCGTTACGACATCATCGCGGTCGACCTGCCCTGGCTCGGCGAGTTCGTGGCCAGGAACGTGCTGACGCCGCTCGACGAGGTCATGGACGTCAAGCGCCTCGATCCGGCGGACTTCCACACGGCGGGATGGCGCGCCACCCATTGGGCCGGCAGGCCGTATGGCGTGCCGAGCCAGACCACCCCGGAACTGCTGTTCTACCGCAAGGATCTCTTCGCCGAGGCCGGCCTGGAGCCGCCGCAGACGGTGGATGCGGTGCTGGAGGCGGCGCGTATCCTGCACAGGCCCTCGCAGGGGCGCTACGGCATCGCCTGGAACGCGGCGCGCGGCACCGCGCTCGGCCACACCTTCATGATGGCCTGCGCCGACTTCGGCCAGCCCATCCTCAACCTGCGGCCGATCGCCGGCGGTTTCGACGCCGACCGGCTCGACCGCGACGACCTGCGCGCCACCATCGATGGCGAGGGGGGCTTGCGCGCCGCTGAATATCTGCGCGCGCTGCTGTCCTTCTCTCCGCCGGACATCCTGTCCATGTCCTGGTACGAGCGGGTGCGGCCCTATGCGGCCGGCAAGGTGGCGCTCGCCTACGGCTACACCCTTCTGGCGCCCTATTTCGAACTGGATCCCACGTCCCCAGCCTTCGGCCAGACCGGCTATCTGCCGCATCCGGCGGGCCGTCCGGGCGCGCACCCGGTTGCGCCCGTCGGCGGCTACATGCTCGGCATTCCGGCCAACATCGCGCCCGAGCGGCGCGATGAGGCCGTCGAGGCGCTCGTCGCCTTCACCTCGCCGGAGGCGCAGAAGCTCTACGTGCTCAACGGCAGCCGCACCGCGCCCCGCTACTCGGTCGGATCGGATCCGGAAGTGCGGCGCATGTCCAGCATCTTCGAGGCGGTCGACGCCATGTCCTGGCGTGATGAACTCCAGTTCTGGCCGCGCCCCCCGGTGCCCGAGATCGCCGAGATCATCCAGATCTGCGGCGAGGAACTTCACGACATGCTGCGCGGCCTGACGACGCCGAAAGCGGCACTGGAGAAAGCCCAGAAGCGGGCCGACCAGATCATGCAGAAACGAACTTCAAGCTAGGAGGAATACCGATGGATCCGAACCGCCTCAGAGGCAAGAACGTCCTGATCACGGGTGGCGCGCAGGGCATGGGCGCCGCGATCGGCGAGCACTACGCCGCGCAGGGCGCCAATGTCTGCCTGGGCGACATCAATGTCGCTCTCGCGGAGGAGGTCGCTGCCCGGATCAACGCCGCCGGCAATGGCCGGGCGATTGCGGTCAAGCTCGACGTGACCAAGCGCGCTGACAACGCCGCCGCGGTTGCCGCCACTGTCGACGCCTTCGGTTCCATCAATGTCGGCCTGTTCAACGCGGGCCTGAACAAGCCGCGCTTCTTCATGGACATCGATGAGGACAATTGGGACCTCATCATGACCGTCAACACCAAGGCGATGTGGCTCGGCATGCAGGAAACCGCCAGGCAGATGATCGCCCAGGGCAAGCAGGCCTATCCCTACAAGCTGATCAATGTGGGCAGCATCGCATCACGCCGGCCTCTCCTCGACGTGACGGTCTATTGCACCTCGAAATACGGTTGCCTGGCCCTCACGCATTGCGGCGCCATCGCGCTGTCCGAGCACAACATCACCGTCAACGGCTACGCGCCGGGCGTCGTGGTGACCCCTCTGTGGGAGCAGCTCGACAAGGACCTCGTCGACATCGGCTTCAAGCAGAGGGAAGGCCAGGCCTACGAGGACATCGTGCGCGACGCGCTGCAGATCAAGCGCGTGTCCTATCCGGACGACGTCAAGGGCACCGCGGCTTTCCTGGCCAGTCCCGAGAGCGACTACATGACCGGCCAGATGATCCACATCGACGGCGGCTGGTGCATCCAGTGAACCTCCAGGCGGGTTTCGCAACTCGCCACAAATCAGGGGTCTGGGCGGCGAAGCGACGGTTCGACCAGCGCACAGCCGCCTAAGCCCGCGCACCCTTCAACAATCGAAGCGCCTTGCGGCGCAGGAGAGCCAAGATGATAAACAGCGCATTGAATCCGCGCATCCTCCAGCCCGGCGACATCGATCCGAACTGGCGCTGGGACAAGCACCTGCCGGCCCTCGGCCACACCGCGGTCGATTTCGAGCGCAGGGTCGATCACGACCGGCTGCGCCGCTACCGGCTGAGCCGCGCCAAGCAGGCCCTGAAGAAGTCGGGCTGCGGCGCGCTGCTGCTCTTCGATGTCAACAACATCCGTTACGTGACGGGCACCAAGATCGGCGAGTGGGAACGCGACAAGATGTGCCGCTTCGCGCTGCTGGCCGCCGACGAGGAGCCCTATGTCTGGGATTTCGGCTCGGCCGCGGTTCATCACAAGGAGTACTGCGACTGGCTTGACCCGGAGCGTTGCCGAGCCGGCGTGGTGGGCATGCGCGGAACGATCCCGCCATCCTTCGGTCTGATGAAGCGCTATGCCGAGGAGATATTCGGCCTGCTGAAGAAGGCTGGCGTGGCGGACATGCCGGTCGGCGTCGACTATGCCGAGACGGCCATGTTCTTCGCGCTGCAGGAGGCCGGCCTCAAGGTGGTCGACGGCCAGCAGATCATGCTGTCGGCGCGCGAGATCAAGAACATGGACGAGATCCACCTGCTCAACCAAGCGGCAAGCATGGTCGACGGCGTCTACCACATGATCTGGGAAGAGCTTAAGCCCGGCGTTCGCGAGAACGACATCGTGGCGATGGCCAACAAGATGCTCTACGAGATGGGTTCGGACGACGTCGAAGCCATCAACGCGATCGCCGGCGAGCGCTGCAACCCGCACCCGCACAACTTCACCGACCGCTTGTTCCGCCCGGGCGACCAGGCCTTCTTCGATATCCTGCAGAGCTATCAGGGCTATCGCACCTGCTACTATCGTACCTTCAACATCGGCCGCGCGACGCCGGCGCAGAACGATGCCTATGTGAAGGCCCGCGAGTGGCTGGACGCGGCGATCGCGCTGATCAAGCCCGGTGTCACCACCGATGTTGTCGCAAAGGTATGGCCGACGGCCGAGAGCCTCGGCTTCCCCAATGAACTGGCCGCCTTCGGCCTCCAGTTCGGCCACGGGCTCGGGCTTGCTCTGCACGAGCGGCCGATCATCAGCCGCGCCGTCAGCCTCGAACATCCGATGGAAATCGAAACCGGCATGGTCTTCGCGCTCGAAACCTACTGCCCCGCCGCCGACGGCTATTCGGCGGCCCGCATCGAGGAAGAGGTGGTGGTCACCGACAAGGGCTGCGAGGTCATCAGCCTCTTCCCGGCCGAAACCCTGCCGATCGCCAACCGGTACTGAGTGGCAACAGACGGAGGAGCCGACAGATGAGTCCAAGGAAAACCAACGCGGAAGCCTACCTTCGCATGTACCGGCAGATGGTGCGCATCCGCGTCTTCGAGGACAACGCCAACCAGCTCTATCTGTCGGCTAGGATGCCCGGCCTGACCCATATGTATTCCGGGCAGGAAGCTGTCGCGGTCGGCATCTGCGAGGCGCTGACCCGCGATGACAAGATCACCTCGACCCACCGCGGCCACGGCCATTGCGTGGCCAAGGGGGCCGAGTTCAAGGAAATGTTCTGCGAGCTGCTTGGCCGCGCCGAGGGCTATTGCGGCGGCAAGGGCGGTTCCATGCACATCGCCGACCAGTCCAACGGCAATCTCGGCGCCAACGCCATCGTCGGCGGCTCGATGGGCATCGCCACCGGCGCCGCGCTCTCGGCCAAGCGGCTCGGCCGCAAGGACGTGACCGTGTGCTTCTTCGGCGACGGCGCGACCGCCCAGGGCCTTCTCTACGAGGTCATGAACATGGCCGCGCTGTGGAAGCTGCCCGTCATCTACGCCTGCGAGAACAACGGCTACAGCGAGTACACCAAGACGGCCGAGATCGCCGCCGGCTCGCTGCTCGCCCGTGCCGAGGCCTTCGGCATCGAAGCCTTCCAGGTGGACGGCCAGGATGTGCTGGCGGTCAACGAGCTCACCGAGCGGCTGGTGGCGCGCTGCCGCAACGGAGAGGGGCCTTTCTTCGTGCAGCTCGATACCTACCGCTACCATGGCCACCACGTCGGCGACATCAACCGTGAGTACTACCGGTCCAAGGACGAGGAAGCGCTCTGGAAGACCGAGCGCGACCCGATCGTCAACTTCGGCCGCTGGCTGACGGCTGAAGGCGTCGCCACCTCCGAGGAACTCGCCGCGATCGATGCCGGGGTCCGGGCCGACGCCGAGGCGGCCGTCACCTACGCGCTGGCGGCGCCTTTCCCCGATCCGTTGCAGGTGAAGCGTGATGTCTTCACCGACATGACAGCAGCCTGAGGAAGCCGAAATGCGAGAGATCACCCTGTCCAAGGCCGTCAACGAGGCCATCGCCGAGGAGATGCGCCGCGACCCGACCGTCTTCGTCATCGGCGAGGATGTCGCCGAGGCCGGCACGCCCTTCAAGGTTCTGTCGGGGCTCGTCGAGGAGTTCGGCACCGAGCGCATCATCGACACGCCGATCTCCGAGCCCGGTTTCATGGGCATGGCGGTGGGCGCGGCGATGACCGGGTCCCGTCCCATCGTCGACCTCATGTTCGGCGACTTCCTGTTCCTGGTCATGGACCAGCTCTGCAACCAGGCGGCCAAGACCCACTACATGTCGGGCGGCAAGCTCAAGGTGCCGCTGGTGCTGCGCACCAATCTCGGCGCGACGCGCCGTTCGGCCGCGCAGCACAGCCAGTCGCTGCATGCCCTCGTCGCTCATATTCCGGGACTCAAGGTGGCGCTGCCGTCATCGGCCTACGAGGCCAAGGGGCTGCTGAAGACGGCGATCCGCGACGACAATCCGGTGGTCATCTTCGAGGACAAGCTGATGTACCAGGAAA
Organism: Mesorhizobium sp. 65-26; assembly: GCA_001899205.1. Taxonomy (GTDB): domain Bacteria; phylum Pseudomonadota; class Alphaproteobacteria; order Rhizobiales; family Rhizobiaceae; genus Mesorhizobium. Next base: position 263,823 of record MKVL01000004.1, read on the forward strand.
AGGCGCCGGTGCCGGAGGAGGAATACCTCATTCCGTTCGGCAAGGCCGAGGTGCTGCGTCCGGGACGTGACATAACCATCGTCGCGACATCATCCATGGTGCAGGTCGCCAGGAAGGCGGCCGAACTTCTCGAACGCGACGGTATCGCCGCGGAGATCATCGACCCGCGCACCATCGTGCCGCTCGACATGGAAACGATCCTGGCCTCCGTGCGTCGCACGGGCCGTGCCATGGTCGTGGACGAGGGGCATCAGAGCTTCGGCGTCACCGCCGAGATCGCCAGCCGCATTGCGGAAGGGGCCTTCTATCATCTCGACGCCCCGGTCCAGCGGATCGGCGCCATGGATGTGCCGGTGCCTTTCTCGCCTGCCCTGGAGGATCTGACCGTTCCGACACCGGAATCGGTCGCCGAGCGTGGCCGTCTGACGGTGCGCGGAGAACTGTTCCATGCGGCATGAGATCATCATGCCCGCGCTGGGCATGGCGCAGAAGACCGGCCTGATCGTCGCCTGGCACAAGGCGCCGGGCGACGTCGTGAAGGCCTCCGACATCCTGCTCGACGTCGAGACCGACAAGTCGACGATGGAGGTCGAGGCCGGGCACGACGGCTATGTCGCCGCACTGATGGCCGGCGCCGGCGAGGACGTTCCGGTCGGCGCCACGATCGCCGTCATTTCCAGCGAGAAGCCAGAGATCGCGGCCGAGCCGACCAAGGTTGCGCCAACGCCCGCCGCCCCGGCAAAGCCGGCGCCTACCGCTGTACAGCAAGCCGAGAAGCCCGTCCCGCCGCCGGCGCGTACGCCAGTGGCCGTGCCTGCCTCCGGCCCGGGCAAGCTCCTTGCTTCGCCGAAGGCAAAGCGCCTGGCAGCCGAGCGCGGCATCGATCTCGGCCGGCTGGCCGCGCATGGTGTGCGGCAGCCCTTCCATGCGGCCGACCTCGATGCGTTGCCGCCGTCACCGGCCATGGCTGCCTCCGTGACGCTTTCGGAGATCGAGGCGCGGGTCGAGCCGTCGGGGCTTTCCGGCATGCTTCGGCTGCTGGGCGACGCTGGCGTTGCCAACGGGCGGGGCGCGCTGTGGGCCGCCTTCGCAGCGTCCAGCCTGCGCGCTGCCGGAAAGGGCGACAAAGGTCTTTCCGTGCGGGTTGAGCAAGGCTCGGAAACGCTTCTCTACCACGATCCGGATCTTACGCCGCTCTCACGGCTGGAGGCAGGCGAGGATGCGGTCGAGCCGAGCCTTGTCCTGCGCGATCTTACCGGCACGTGCCTTGTCTCGGTGAAGCTTGCCAGCGAGCCGTCGCCGGTGCTGACGCTCGCCGGCGATGCCGACCGAATGGACCTGCGCCTCGTCTTCGATCCGTCGCGGCTGGCGCCTGCTGAGGCAACGGCGCTGGTCACGGGTTTTGCCGCGCGGCTCGCCGATCCGCTGCGCCAGCTTCTCTAGGGAGAATCTCATGACGTCCTACAACGGACCGGTCGACCTCTATATCGGTGGCCAATGGCTGCCCGGCTCGGCGGGTGAATGTCTAGAATATTTAGATGCCTTCGGTATTT
>MKVL01000004.1:265387-355690 GCA_001899205.1 Mesorhizobium sp. 65-26
TCACACTGGAGAACGGCAAGGCGCGCGCCGACGCTATGGGCGAGGCGGCATACGCGGCCGAGTTCTTTCGCTGGTTCTCCGAGGAAGCGGTGCGGGCCGAGGGGCATCTCGGCCATGCGCCGGCATCGGGCGCACGTATCCTCGTGCACCAGAAGCCTGCCGGTGTCGCCGTTCTCGTGACGCCGTGGAACTATCCGGCGGCCATGGGCACGCGCAAGATCGCGCCGGCGCTGGCGGCCGGCTGCACCGTCGTCATCAAGCCCGCCTCGGAAACGCCCCTCACCATGCTGGCGCTGATGCCTCTGCTCGAGGAAGCCGGGGTTCCGCCGGGTGTGGTCAACGTGCTGCCGAGCCGCCGATCGGGCGCGGTGGTGGACGCCATGCTGCACGATCAGCGCGTGCGCGTGGTGTCGTTCACGGGCTCGACCGGCGTGGGGCGGAAATTGCTACACGCCGCCGCGGACCAGGTGATCAAGCCGGCGATGGAACTCGGTGGCAATGCTCCCCTGATCGTCTTCGACGACGCCGATATCGATCTCGCCGTCGAGGGAGCCATGGTCGCCAAGATGCGCAACCTTGGCGAAGCCTGCACGGCGGCCAACCGCCTTTATGTGCATGAGCGGGTGGCGGAGGAATTCACGCAACGCTTCACCGCCCGCATGGCCGCGCTCAAGATGGGCAACGGGCTGGCGCCGGATGTCGATGTCGGCGCGCTGGTCAACGCCGACACGCGCGACAAGGTCGCGGCCTTCGTCGAGGACGCGCTGGCGCGCGGCGCCGAATTGAGGCTGGGCGGGGTCGTGCCAAAAGGACCGGGCTTCTTCTATCCTCCGACGGTGCTGTTCAACGTGCCGGGCGACGCGGCTTGCATGCGCGACGAGATTTTCGGCCCGGTGGCGGCGATCCAGACCTTCGGCGACGCGGACGACGTGGTCGCCCGCGCCAACGACACTGAATACGGCCTCGTCGCCTATGTCTTCACGCAGGACATGCGGCGCGGGCTCAACGTCTGCGAGCGCTTGGAGTTCGGAATGGTGGGCCTCAATCGCGGGCTCGTCTCCGATCCGGCAGCGCCCTTCGGCGGCGTCAAGCAATCCGGCCTCGGTCGCGAAGGCGGCAAGGAAGGCATGCTGGAGTTCATGGAAACCCAGTACATCGCGACCAATTGGTGAGCAGCATGACAGCGATCGTCGCCAGCCCTTCGACAAGGCAGCGTGCCCGCGAGGCGGGCCTGGATCTCACGGCCCTCGCCGCCGAACTCGGTCGGGACACGATTTCATCGGGTGATGTCGACGACAGGCTGCGGGGCCGGCGCGCTGCCTCCGGTGACGACAACAGCCGCTATTGGGACGTCGACCATGGCCAATACGGTCCTGTGCGCGAGGAGGCGATGAGCCGCTTCAGCCAGGTGGCTGCCCTCAATCTCGCCGCCGCGCAGCAGCTTATCCCTGCCGTCACGCATCACGACCGCGCCGATATGACGGCGGTCGAGGCGATCCGCGCCTCGCTGAGGGATGAGGCGCAGGCGAAGGGCGTGAAGATCACCGCGCTTGCCTTCCATGTGAAGGCGCTGGCGCGGACGCTGCGGGATTTCCCGCGGTTCAACGCCTCGCTCTCGGCCGATGGCGCTACACTCGTCCTCAAGGACTATGTCCATATCGGTATCGCGGTGGACACGCCGCACGGGTTGATGGTGCCGGTCATCCGCGACGCCGACCGCAAGGGGCTCTGGCGCATTGCCATGGAAGTCGCCGACCTCGCGGCGCGCGCCCAGCAGCGCAAGGTCGGTGCCGGCGAGATGGGCGGCGCGTCGATGTCGATCAGCAATCTGGGCGGCATCGGCGGTATCGGCTTCACGCCGATCGTCAATCCACCCGAAGTGGCCATTCTCGGCATTTCGCGAACCGAGATGGCGCCCGTGTGGAACGGTGACGCTTTCGCGCCAACGCCAATGACGCCGCTCGACCTGAGCTACGACCATCGCGTCGTCAATGGAGCGGACGCCGCGCGCTTCCTGGTGCGTTACATCAACCTGTTGGCCGACCCGCGCCGCCTGATCCTCTGAGGCTCCGATGACCGACACGAAGCACGCCGACCTCATCGTCATCGGCGCGGGCCCTGGCGGCTACGCGGCCGCCTTCCGCGCCGCCGATCTCGGGCGATCCGTGATCCTCGTCGATGGCAGGAGCACGCTCGGCGGCGTCTGCCTCAATGAAGGCTGCATTCCCTCCAAGGCGCTGCTGCATGCGGCGCGCGTCATCCACGAGGCGGCCCATATCGGCACGTGGGGCGTCGCGCTCGGCAAGCCGAAGGTCGATCTCGATGCGCTGCGGCAACGCAAGGATGCGATCGTATCGCAACTCACCGGCGGTCTCGCGCAACTCGCCAGGCGCCGCAAGGTCGAGCTGGTCTCAGGGCGAGCAGCGCTCGCCGGCGGTGACGAACTTGCCATCACCGACGCCAATGGCGACATCAGACGCTGGACATTTGGCCAGGCGATCATCGCCACCGGTTCTTCGCCCGTGCAATTGCCGGGCTGGCCAACGGACAGCCGCATCTGGGATTCGACCGCCGCGCTGGAGCTGCGTTCCCTGCCGCGTCCCCTGGCGATCGTTGGCGGCGGCATCATCGGGCTCGAAATGGCGACGATCTATTCGGCGCTCGGCTCCGCCGTCACCGTCATCGAGCTTGCCGACCAGGTGGCGCCGGGCGCCGAGCCGGAGGCTGCCGCGCTGGTTCGAGCCGCGCTTGAAGCCCGGAACTGCGTTGTCCACACGGGAACGCGGGTGACCGGAATCAAAGCCGGCTCCAAGAGTGTCGCCCTTGCCTGCGAGGGTGGCTTCACGGGCACGGTAGAGGCGGATGCCGTCATCCAGGCCGTGGGTCGGCGCGCAAGCGCCTCGGCGATCGCGGCCGAAAAGGCCGGCATCGAGATCAGGTCAGATGGCACGATTCCGGTGGATGCGCGGTGCCGCACCAGCCGGCCCAACATCTTCGCGGTCGGCGACATTACCGGCGGGCCGATGCTGGCGCATCGGGCGACGCATCAGGGCAAGGTCGCGGCCGAGGTGGCCTGTGGCCATGCTGCCGCGTTCGATACGACCTTCATCCCCTCCGTCGCATACACCGACCCGGAACTGGCCTGGGTCGGACCGACGACGGCGCAGCTCAAGGTGGCCGGCGTGGCGCACAAGGTCGCCAGATTTCCCTGGGCGGCCAGCGGTCGTAACCTCGCCTCGGGTGGCGGCGACGGCCTGACGATGATCGCCTACGCGCCGGAGAACGGCCGCGTCCTCGGCGTCACGATCGTCGGCACGGGCGCCGGCGAGCTGCTGGCGGAGGCCGGGCTCGCGCTGGAGATGGGGGCGACGCTGACCGACCTCGCGCTGACGGTGCACGCCCATCCCACCCTTTCCGAAACGGTCGCATTTGCCGCCGAGCGCGCGCTGGGCACCCTGACCGACCTCTAGTCGGCAAAAGCCGCCGCATGGGTTCGCGGCCGCCGTCACGGCGGCTCTTTACCCCTTGCCCGCGCGTCGCTTTTCCGGTCGGCGTCGGAAGAATCAGGCGGCCGTTCGCGCTCTGCGCGACGATGACGACTCGCGGTGCCGGGAGACAGCGTCGATGAGGTTCTCCTCGGTCATCGCCTCGCCGGTGAACTCGCCATTGAAGGCGCCCTCGGACATGGTCAGGATGCGGTGGCTGACGCCCAACACTTCCGGCATCTCCGAGGATATGACGATGACGGCGAGCCCTTCCTCGGCAAGCTTGGCGATCAGCGCGTGGATGACCGATTTCGAACCGACATCGATACCGCGCGTCGGTTCGTCGAGGATCAGCAGCCTGGGCTTGTTGCACAGCCACTTCGCCAGCACGAACTTCTGCTGGTTGCCGCCGGAGAGGTTGCCGACGCGCTGGCTCGGGCCGGTCGTCTTGATCTCGAGCGTTTCGCGGTAGCGCGTGAAGACCTGCGTCTCGCGCTCGCGGTTCATGATGCCCAGGCGCGAGAACAGGCCGAGATGCGGCAGCGTGATGTTCTCGCGCCCGCCCATGCCGATCACCAGCCCCTGTTCCTTGCGGCTTTCAGGGGCCAGGCAGAGCCCGAGATCGATGGCCTGGCGCGGTGTTGGAAATGGTATCTCCCCACCTTTCCAGAACAGCCGTCCGGCGTCGGCGCGACGCACGCCGAAAAGTGTCTCAGCCACCTCCGAGCGGCCGGCGCCGATCAACCCGTAGAGGCCGAGCACCTCGCCCTCGCGAACGCTGAACGAGATGTTCTCGAACAGCCCTTTCTTCGCCATGCCCTCGACACGCAGCACTTCCGCGCCGAAGTTCGACCTGGCCCGCGTGAAGAAACTGTCGAGCGCGCGGCCAATCATCATGCGTGTCAGCGTTTCGACGGTGGCGTCCGCCGTGTTGACCGTGCCCTGCAGGACGCCATCGCGCAGCACCGTCACGCGATCGGTGATCTCGAAGATCTCGTTCATCTTGTGCGAGATGTAGACGATGCCGACATTGCGCGCCTTCAGATCGGCGATGATGGAGAAGAGCTTTTCCTTCTCCGTGTCGGTGAGCGACGCCGTCGGCTCGTCGAAGATCACGACGCTGGCGTTGAAGGCCTGGGCGCGTGCGATTTCCACCATCTGCTTTCGCGCGATCGACAGCGTGCCAACCCTCGTGGTCGGGCGGAAGTCGCAGCCCAGCGCGTCGAGCACGCGCCCGGCATCGCTGTTGAGCTTGCGCTTGTTGAGGATGCCAAGTCCCTTGGTCGGCCAGGAACCCAGAAAGATGTTCTCGGCGACGGATAGTTCCGGCGACAGCGACAGTTCCTGGTGGATGAGCAGGATACCGCGGTCGCGCGCCTCGAGCGGCGTGCGGATGTCAACTTCTTCGCCCTTGTGCATGATCCTGCCGCCGTCCGGACGATAGAGCCCGGCCAGAACTTTCATCAGCGTCGATTTGCCGGCGCCGTTCTCGCCCATCAGGGCATGGACCTCTCCGGCCCGGACATCGAAGGAGACATCCTTCAGCGCGCGTACGCCGGGGAAGTTCTTGGATACGCCCTCGATCGACAGGATCGTTTCGCCGGCCATGCTATTCGCCCTTTCTCGTGCCGAGGAGCATGATGCGGTCGAGGCCGAGCGCCAGAAGCAGGACGAGCCCCATGACGATCAGCTCGACATAGTTCGGCGTGTTCAGCAGCCGCAGGCCGTTCTGCACCACCGCCAGCGCCAGCACGCCGCCCAATGTGCGCCACATGTCGCCATAGCCGCCCTTGAGTCGGGTGCCGCCGAGCACGACGGCGATGATCGCCCACAGTTCCCAGCTGCGGCCGGCCTGCGGCTCGGCGGTGCCGAGCCGCATGGACAGAAGCACGCCGCTCAACGCCGCGAGGAAACCGCAAAGGGTGAAATTGATCAGCTTGTGGCGGCCGACGCGGATGCCGGCATCGCGCGCCGCTTCGACATTGTCGCCCACCGCGTAGGCTTCGCGCCCGTGGCGCGTGCTGGTCAGGAACCACTGGAAGAACAGCACCAGCGCGAAGAAGATCATCGCGGTCAGCGAGATCTGGCCGAGATAGACCTCGGGGATTTCGGTGTATTCGAAATCGTTGACGAGAAGCGCGTTGCCGCCGGTGTAGACGAAGACCAGGCCGCGTATGCCGATCAGCGCGCCGAGCGTCACCACGAAGGAGTGCATGCCCGAGAGCGCCACCAGCGAGCCGTTGAGCAGGCCCATCGCCGTGCCGGCAAGCAGGGCCGCGGCGATTGCCACGGGCGCGCTGGCGCCGCCATTGTGGAGGCCGATGGCGAGCGCGCAGGCCAGCGCGAGCGTCGCGCCGACCGACAGATCGATCTCGCCATTGATCATGACCAGCGTCATGCCGATCGCCAGGATGCCGATGAAGGCGCTTTGGGTCAGGACGTTGGCGAGGTTGTTGACCGTCAGGAAATAAGGCGAGACGACGCTGAAGAAGACGCAGGCTGCGAGCAGGAAGAGCCAGATGTGGCTGCGCAGCAGAATGGTGCGCGCCATACCCTTGTGGCCGGACAGCGCGGGCTGGGTGAGGGATTGGGTCATGCCAGGAGCCTTCCGCGCTTCGCGGCGAGATCGATCCACACGGCCATGATGACGATCGCCCATGTCACCAGCCATTGGACGTAATAGGGGAAGCCCATCAGGATCAGGCCGTTCTCGATGAAGCCGAGCATGGCCACGCCAACGATGGTGCGCCAGATGCTGCCGTAGCCTCCGAGCAGCGAGGTGCCGCCAAGGATGATCCCCGCCAGCACCGTCAGCTCGTAGCCCTGGCCGATCGTGCTTTGCGCGCCCATGACGCGGCTTCCCATGATGATCGCGGCGCATGCCGTCGCCAGGCCGCTGATGAGATAGGTGGCGAAAACGATCCTGGGCGCCGCGATGCCCGAGAAAATGGAGGCGGTCTCGTTGCCGCCGACAGCGAAGACGGCGCGGCCGAAACGGGTGCGCATCAGCACGAAGCCGGCCACGGCGGCGCCGAGGACCAGAAGCAGGACGGGCGCCGGAATTCCAAGCACGCTGCCCCTGCCGAAGAAGGAGAACCAGGTCGTGGAGTCCGCGACGTTCACGTTGGCGCCGCCGGAATACCAGATCGTCACGCCCTGCAGCAGCGACAGCATGGCGAGCGTGGCAATCAGCGAGTCGAACCGCAGATAGGCGACGAGGAAGCCGTTGCAGGCGCCGATCAACAGGCCGCAACACAAGGTGACGGCGAGCGCGCCGGCCGGTCCTATCTGGTTGTGCTGGGAAACGACCAGCACCGAGAGAAAGGTGAGGCCGGAGCCGACCGAGAGGTCGAGGCGCCCGGAGATGACGACGAAGGTGACGCCGACGGCGATGGTTCCGACGATAGCGATCTGCCTGAGCACGCCGAGCAGGTTGCCGACGGTCAAGAAGGTCGGCGCGCTCAACGCGACGATGGCCAGGATCGCCGCGAATGCGATGATCAGGCCGTTGCGCCTGATGAAATCCCCTGTGGTCAAAGTTGCGATCATCGATCGTGCCTCCCACACGCCGTCGCCAGGCCCGGTCATGCCGGGCGTTTTGCTTGGTCTTAGGCGTAAGGTGGATGCTTCGACAGGCGTAGAATATCCATTTTGGATTTCCATCGGCCGCATGGCCTGCTGTTCGCCGGCTTTGCGGAGCAGCCGGGAAAATGCCGCTTTCAATCGCCCACCGCCGGAAATCCACTTTGGACAACTGGCGTGTTGTGCGGCGACCGGCTCGTCGCAATCCTTCGCGTATCCGGAAAGAACGCATCCCGATCCGAGAGGCTCGCGGACGTCAACGGACAACGGAGGAGGATGAGAATGTTCATGAAAGTCTTGACGCGCGCTCTCGCAGGCGCGCTCGTAATCTCGGCGGTCGCCTCGCATGCGGTGGCGCAGGATGCCCCCGACTGGCTGGGCGGGCCGCTCAAGAAGCCATTGTCGGAAACGCGCATCGGGATCACGGTTCTTTATCCCGGCTCGAACTCCTATCAGGCCATGTATGCCAAGGCTGCCGAAGCCTATGCCGCCAAGCTCGGCATCAAGGCGACCGTCATGGACCCGCAAGGCGACCCCGCCACGCAGTTCAACCAGCTGCAGGACATGATCTCGCAGAAGATGGACGCCATCGTGCTGTGGCCGACGTCGCAGAACGCGCTCATCCCGGCCGTCAGGCAGGCCGACCGCGCCGGCATTCCGGTCGTCACGTCGAACTCGCCGATCGGCGAGGCCGGTCAGCCCTACATCAAGGCGCATACGGGCCCGAACGACTGCGCGCTTGCTAAGCAGGCCGCCGAGATGCTCGGTGATGCCGTGGGCGGCAAGGGCAACATCGTGATCGTCGAAGGCACGCCCGGCTATACAGTGTCCATCGTCCGCAACAACTGCTTCCTTGATGTGATGGAAGACAAGTACAAGGATATCAAGATCCTCGGCAGCCAGCCCGCTGACTGGAACCGCGAGAAGGCCCAGAAGACGATGGAGACCTTCCTCACCCAGTTCGGTGACAAGATCAACGGCGTCTACGCCTTTGACGACGGCATGGGGCTTGGTGTCATCAGCGCGCTGCAGGCAGCTGGCAAGAAGCCGGGCGAGGTGAAGGTCGTCACCTGCAACCTCTTCGGCGAAGGCTGGGATGCGATCAAGGCCGGCTGGGAAACCGGCTCGGGCAAGCAGTCGCCGATCGATGACGCCGAACTCGCCATCCGCACCGCGATCAAGGTGGTGAACGGCATCGAGGTGCCGAAGAGCCAGGACATCGAGATCGACAAGATCACGGCCACGAACGTCGACAAGTTCGAGCGGCCCAGCTGGTAATCTCCCAGGACGCGGCGCGCGCTCCATCGGGCGCGCGCCGTTCGCGTAACCGAAAAAGACCGGCATTCGTCTGAATGCCGGTCTTTTTCGTGAGGCGCTCAGATGGCGTCGACGGCGACGTAGGCCCGACTAGCCGCTGACATCGCGGCGGCCTCGACGACTTTCTGCACCTCCAGGGCTTCCTGGAAATCGGGACTTGCCTTCACCTTGCCGGCATGGGCATCCAGCAGTTCCGCCACCTCGATCACCTTCAGGTCGTTGAAACCGAGATGATGCCCCGGGGCCGGGCAGAAGCGTCCATAGGGCTCGTGCTCCGGACCGGCCTCGATCCTGGCGAAGCCGTCGCGGCCGCGCGCCGTTGGTTTCATCAGGAGGAGCTCGTTCATGCGCTCCTGCGTGAAGGCGATGGCCCCCTTGCTGCCGGTGACCTCGAAGTCGAGCTGCATCTTGCGTCCGGTCGCGGTCCAGTTGGCCTCGATGGACCCGATGATGCCGCGTTCGAAACGGCATAGCATCACTGTGCGGTCGTCCACGGTAACCGGCACGCGGCGGGTATCGCCGCGCGAGGCGGGACGGGTCGGCACGACGGTGGCCTGCGCGGCCATGACTTCCGCGATCGGGCCGAGCAGGTAGCGGGCCATCGAAATGATGTGGCTGCCGATGTCGGCGAGGGCGCCGCCGCCGGCCGGATCCGTACGGAAAGAGTGCGGAACCTCGGGGTCGGCCATGTAGTTCTCCGCGTGGATGCCGCGGAAGCCGGTGACGTCGCCGATCTCGCCGCTGGCGATGATCTCACGCGCCAGCTTGATCATCGGATTGCGCAGGAAGTTGAAGCCAACCATCGTCACCACGTCGGCCGCCGAGGCGGCTTCAGTCATGCGGCGCGCGCTTTGCGTGGTCACGGAAAGCGGTTTCTCGCAATAGACCGTCTTGCCGGCTTCGATGGCGGCGATCGCCATCTCCTCGTGGAGGCTGTTCGGCGCGGTGATGGCAACAATGCCGATACGCGGATCATCGATCAGTCGTCGCCAGTCGCCAGTACCCTCGGCAAAGCCGAGTGCCTTCGCCGAGTCCCGCGCTGCCTCGTCGGTGACATCGGCGAGCGATATCAGTTCCGGCGCGACCGGAACGTCGAACAGCCCGGCCACGGAGCGAAATGCGTTGGCGTGGCAGCGGCCCATGAAGCCGGCACCGATCAGCCCTATTCCCACGGATTTCGTCATGCGACCGCTCCCTGCAAGCCGGTGGCGATGGCCTTGCGCTGGCGCATGGAAGCGCCACAGGCGAGCGCCAGCACGAGCGCCCTGCGCCCGTCCTCGACGGTGACGGGAGGCTCCCCGCCCTTAGCCACCATCCTGTGGAAGGCATCGATCATGCGCGTGAACGCTTCGGCGTAGCGCTCGAGGAAGAAGTGACGAGGACGGGTCTGGGCGGCCATGTAGGCTGACGTGCTGTGTTTGAGCTGGATGTCGCGGACATTCTCGGTCTGCAGCATCCCTTCGCTGCCGAATGCCTCAATGCGCTGGTCGAAGCCGTAGACCGCACGACGGCTGTTGCTGATGTGGCAGAGCTTGCCGGCCGGCGTGCGCATCACCGTCATCGCCGTGTCGACATCGCCGATCGCGCCGAGTTCGGGATCGACCATGCAGCTTGCCGAGGTGAAGACGTCCTCGGGTTCCTCGCCCAGTATCCAGCGGGCGAGATCGAGGTCGTGGATGGTGCTGTCGCAGAAATAGCCGCCGGAGGTGCGGGCATAGGCGACCGATGGCGGGATCGGGTCGCGGTTGATGATGGTCAATGTGTGCAAGGCGCCGACCTCTCCGGCGCGCACGGCGTCGCGCAAGGCAGAGACTGTCGGGTCGAAGCGCCGGTTGAATGCCAGCATGAAGGGCACCGGCCTCGCCTTCAGCACCGCGATTGCCTGGTCGACGCGGCCCATGTCCAGGTCGAGCGGCTTTTCGCACAGCATCGGCTTGCCCGCCGCGGCGGCGGCCTGGATGTATTCGAGGTGCGTGTTGGTCGGCGTGGCGATGACGACGGCGTCGACGGCGGGATCGGCAAGGGCGGTTTCGATGTCGCCGACAGCCCGGCCGCCATAGGCCTCCGCCGCCTCACGCGCCGAGGCTAGGTTCGGATTGAAGACGCTGACCAGCCGCATCCCGGGATGGGCCGCGATCGCCGGCCCATAGACATGCGCCATCCGTCCGCTGCCGAACAGGCAAATTCCAAGCATGTTTCCTCCGCTTTGCTGATCGCGACGCTCCAGGCACATCGCGCGGGGGCATCCTTCCACACCGGTCCGGTCCGCCGAACCGGGCATCCGTCCAAAATGGATTTTTTGCCCGGAGCGCCGCGGCGCGCGCTGCTCTAGTCCTCTCGGGATCAATCCGAGGAGGACGACATGTCGACAATGACCGCCGCTGTGCTCGTGGAGCCGGGCCGTTTCGAAATCGAGCGTGTTCCCTTGCCGGCTGCTGGTCCGGACGACGTCCTGATCAAGGTGGCCTACTGCGGCATATGCGGCACCGACAGCCACATCTTCGACGGCGGGTTCATGCGTCACCGCTTGCCGCTCACTCCCGGCCATGAATTCTCGGGCACCATTGCGGCTGTGGGCAGCGCTGTCTCGCATGTCAGGCTGGGACAGAAGGTCGTCGTGGACATCAACCATGGCTGCGGCCATTGCTACTTCTGCCGTCGCAACGAGGTGATGAGTTGTCCTTCCGTGGAACAGATCGGCATAGACAGGGCAGGTGGCTTCGCGAGCCATGTCGTGGTGCCCGGCCGGCTGGTGATCGCTGCCCCGCATGAGGCCGACATGCGGCTTCTGGCGCTGACCGAGCCGGTCGCCTGCGTGGTGCGCTCGGCGCGCAAGTCCGGCGCGGGTTTTGCGCGCTCCGTGCTGGTGCTCGGCGCGGGGCCGATCGGGAACCTGCATGTGCAGATGATGCGGCTGGTCGGCGCGGCTCCCATCGTCGTGGCCGACCGCTCTCCGGCGCGTGCCGCGCTTGCCCTGAAGGCCGGCGCCGACGCCGTGGTTTCCAACATGGGCGACCTCGACGACACCGTGCGCCGGATGACCGGGGGCAGGGGCGTGGACCTGGCGATCGAGAGCGTCGGGCTCAAGGAACTCTATGCGGCGGCGCTCGGCCTCATCCGGTCTGGTGGCCAGATCGCGGTCTTCGGGCTGGCGCATGAGGGTGACACGCTCTCCCTGCCGCTCCTGCCGGCGGTACTCAGGGAATATGGGCTCAAGGGCTCCGTTGCCGGCATGGGCGAGGACATGCATGACGCGCTGACCTTGCTGACGCATGGTCGCTTCGACGTCGAGCCCTTCACGCGCGCCGTTTATCCGCTGGAGCGGATCCAGGAAGCGTTCGACACGCTGCGTGATCGGCCTGGCGACCTGAAGACGCTGATCGCGTTGCCGGACAATTGACCTGGGCTCGGTGGCTAGCGCCGGCTGTCTTCGAGGATCATGTCCGCCGCCCTCTCACCGATCATCACCGTCGGCGCATGGGTGTTGGCGGTGACATGCCCCGGCATGATCGACGCGTCGGCGATCCGTAACCCCGCCAGCCCGCGAAGGCGAAGCCGTGGGTCCACCACCGCCCGATCATCCACGCCCATGCGGCAACCGCCGACAGGGTGCAGCAGCGAGAGGCCATTGGCGCGGCAGTATTCGAGCAACGCCTTGTCGCTCTCCTTGTCGCGGCCGGGCGTGATTTCGTTTGCCACGTAGCCGGCCATGGGTTGCGTCATCGACAGGCGCCGGGCGTGCCGCAGCCCCGCGATGGCGGCCCTGCAGTCGGCCTCGCTCTCCAGGAAGTTGAAGCGGATGGCGGGTTGGGTTCGAATGTCCGGGGCGGTCGCGTGCACGGAGCCCGTGGCGTCCGGCCGCATGTGCTCGGCAAGGATGGTGAAGCCCGGAAATGGCCGCGGCTTGAGCTGCTCGTCGGTGCACCAGGCCATGAAGGTGACCATCATGTCGGGCCTTGTCTGGGCAAGCCCCGAAACGATGAAGTCGTTGGCATAATTGCCGTTCGTGGCCATCAGGCCGGAGCGGTGGAAGAAATAGCGCGCCAGCGCGAGGCCGCCTCGCAGCGGATTGTTGTAGAGGTCGTTGACGGTCAGCGGCTTGGTGCAGCGGCATTCGAGCCCGACGCCGAAATGATCGCGAAGGTCCTCGCCGACGCCCGGCAGTTCGTGGCGAACATCGATGCCGATACGGCGGAGATGCTCGCCAGCCCCGATGCCGGAAAGCTCCAGAAGCTGAGGCGAGCCATAGGCGCCGGCACACAGGACCACTTCGGCGCGGGCATTGGCCAGCCTGGGCTCGCCATCCACGCTATAGTCGACGCCGGTCACGGCGCTTCCCTCGATGCGCAGGCGCGAGACCAGCGCACGCGTGACGATCCGCAGGCTCTTCTGGCCCTTCAGGTAACCCGCCGCTGTCGACCAGCGACGGCCCTTGCGCGTGGTCACCTGGACATAGCCGGCGCCGATCTGGCTCGGCCCGTTGAAATCGTCATTGCGCGGCGCGCCGAGATTGGCGGCGGCAGCGATGAACGCGTCGCCGAGTTCGAAGCCGGAAACATCCGAGACGCTGAGCGGGCCACCCACGCCGTGATAGGCGCTGGCGCCGCGCTGCTGGTCCTCGGATTTCTTGTAGTAAGGCAGGACGTCGTCGAAGCCCCAGCCGGAGCAGCCGGCGGCGGCCCAGGCGTCAAAATCCTCGCGCTGGCCACGCATGTAGATCATGCCGTTGATCGAGCCGGTACCGCCAAGCACCTTGCCGCGTGGCTGGAACAGGCGCCGTCCGTTCAGTCCGGGCTCGGGCTCCGAGGTGAAGCACCAGTTGAGCGCCGGATTGGCGTAAAGGCGGGCATAGCCAAGCGGAATGTGAATCCACGGATTGGTATCGCGACCGCCGGCCTCGAGCAGCAGCACCGAATATCCGGCGTCGCTCAGCCGGCCGGCGACGACGCAGCCGGCGGATCCGGCTCCGATGACCACATAGTCGTAGGTCTCGGCCGAAGTGTCGATCTTGGATGTCATGCCGCATTCCCCGGCGGCCGATGGGCGACCGCGGGCCGAATATTCCATGCAGGCCCGAGGGGCAGAACGGTCGAGAAATCCAAATTGGATTTATCTCGATACCCCCGAAACGGCACGGGGGTGCAAGCTGGTCGGGATCAATCGCGAACAGGGGCCTGGGATGACGCGCGAGGAACTGCTGCGCATACTCGACTACCTCGACAAGATGGCGAAGCTGAACAGCGGCCGGGCGGCGCTCGCCGACATCGACGCGCGTTGGAACATCGTCGCCTACACCATACGGCGTCATCTGCAGGGCAAGCCGCTGACCATCACCTCGCTGGCGGCGGCATCGGGGCTTCCCTACGGAACCGCGATGCGGCGCATCGAAGGGATGGTGACCGAGGGGCTCTTGATGAAGCGGCCGCGTTCGAAGAGCGGCAAATCCTTCTCGATCCATCCGACCCCGACCTTGATAGGAGAGGTGGAGGGCTACGCCGCCGAGATAAAAGGCCTGATCGGCAGCACGTTCGGCTTCAACGGAGGCGATGGCTCGCCCGACGGATTCTTCTTCGGCGGGTCGTACATGGCGGCGCGCATCCTGCCTTATCCGAGCGCCATGCCGCGCGGCCTTGGCTACGACCGGGTCGTGCGGATCCTGTGCAATTCGGATCCGACCTTCAAGACACTCAACGAGTTCACCAAGAACCTGCGCGAATTCTGTGGCGGCGACCTCGAGATTCTGAACCTGCCGCTCGACGACCTGCGCGAGGAAATCCTCGCCAACGCGACGCGCAAGACATCAGCCTATGATGCCATCGCCATAGACCTTCCCTGGATTGGCGAATTCGCCAGCCGCGGCGCCATCCTGCCCTTGGACGGGATCATCGAACGCGAGAACTTCGCCTATGCCGACTTCCACAGCGGCGCTTGGAATGCGGCGCGTCATCAAGGCCGGCAGTTCGGCATTCCCATTCAGCCGACCTACGAATTGCTGTTCTATCGCAGCGACCTTTTCCAGTTGGCCGGGCTGGACGCACCACGTACGGCGAAGGATGTGCTGACCGCTGCGAGCACGCTGCACCGGGCGGGCGGCTGTCCCTCCGGCATCGTCATGAATTACGGGCGCGGTACGCCTGTCGCCCACACCTTCATGCAGACCAAGGCGGCGTTCGGCGAGCCGATCGTCAATCTGCCACGGATCGGCGGCGAACTTGATTTCGACCTCTCGGATCTCCGGCCCGAGCATTACCGGCCGCTGATCGATACGCCGATCGGCAGGGAGACGGCGGAGTTCCTGCTCGAACTGCGCGGCTTCGCTCATCCGCAAAGCCTGCAATGCAACTGGGACAAGCGCATCCGCATCTTCGCGCAAGGGCAGGCGGCCATGTGCTACGAATGGTCGATCCGTGCCGGCGCCTTCGAGCTGGATCGGTCGTCACCGACCTTCGGGAAGGTCGACTTCGTCCCGCATCCGCGCGGCCCCGAAGGGCGTGGTGTCTCGCCCGTCGGTGGCTTCTGCCTCTCCATTCCGGCCAATCTCGGCGAAGAGCGCCAGATGAAGGCATGGCGGCTGATCGCCTATCTGACGCAACCCGAGCTGATGAAGTGGTACGTGCAGAACGGGAGCCTGGTCAGCCCGCGATTCTCGACCAGCGCGGACCCGGAAGTGCGTGCCATGAGCCCGATCATCAGTGCCGTCGATGCCATGGAGAAGCGAGGCGAGCTGCGCATCTGGCCGCGCCCGCCGATCCCGGAGTTCCACGGCATCAGCAGGGTGCTCGGGGAAGAGATATTCAACATGCTGAGCGGTCGTATCTCTCCCGAGGTCTCGCTCAAGCAGGCCCAGAACCGCGTCGATGGCGTTCTGCGAGCCAGTGGGCGTTACTAGCTTCGCCAAGGACCGCTTTCGAATCCGACCTGCGATTGGACGCCCACGGTTCTTGTGTGGTCGGGAAGCCGATACGATCCAAGATTTTCGGGAAATTGGTGCCGCTTGCGTGACGCGAACACGCGACCCTCTTCGATGGAAGGTTTACAGAGGCCCGCCTTCAGGCAGGCGGCCATCTCATTCGTAACGAAGGTCAATACTTCCGGGGTTCCTGTAGGCCCCCGAGCCATCGTTCGCGCCTGGAGTCGCGGGAGGAGCGATCCGCATTTGGCCTGGCTTCGGTGGCCGCGACCTTCAGTTGTTTACGAATCCGTAAGTCGCTCCGCCCAACCCGCACGGCTATAAATGGTCAGGCGAGGGGACATGACGGCAGCCTGAAAGGAAGTTTGCGATGCGATTGCGGTTTGCCTCTATGTTTCCAATTGCTGCTGTTGCCGGCATTCTGGCACTTGCGCCAAGCGTAGGAATGGCCGCCACCAAGACGGCCAAGGAATGCAATGCCGAATATGCCGCCAACAAACCCGCCATTCAGGGTTCTGGCGAGAAGAAAGCGGACTTCATGGCAAAGTGCCGCGCCGGCACCGAGGCCATTCCTGGCGGTGTGACGCCGGCTACCGATGCGGCCCCCTCCACGAAGACGGCTCCGACGTCGACCAGCGGCGCGGCTGCTGCCGGGAATGTGAAAACGGCGAAGGCGTGCGATGCAGAGTACGCAGCCAACAAAGACGCAATCAAGAAATCTGGCGAGACCAAGAAAGATTTCGTCGCCGCGTGTCGGGCTGGAACCGAAGTGATTCCGACCCAGGACACGACTCCGACGCCCTCGAAACCCGCGCCAACCGTGACGACGGCGCCGGCCACCACCACAACTCGGCCCAAGAGCGTGCCGGCGCCATCCGCGACCACCAAACCGACTGGTGCCAACCAGTTCGCGACCGAGGGTCAGGCGAAAGCCCGTTGCCCGGCCGGCATCGTGGTGTGGGTGAACCTGAAGTCGAAGATTTTCCACTTCCCCGGAAGCAGAAACTACGGGAACACAAAGACAGGTGCCTACATCTGCGAGTCCGACGCAACCGCCTCGGGTTTCCGCGCCGCCGAGAACGAAAAGCAACCACAGTAGTCCACGAATATCCACTCGGGACCGGCGTTTACGTCTCACATTCACCCGCGTGTCCTTCGGGATTCGCGGGCTTCTTGTTTTCAGATCGGGCGTAGATCGACAACCTGAACCAGGACTTTCGACCTCGGGTATGACGAGGGCAGCACTTCGCTATTTTACGTTGACGATCAGATCGCGGCCGGCCTTGGTTTCTCCCAGGCGCCAAGGAGGCTTGACGCCGGACAGGTGAGAGCGCCCGGCGCCACAAGCCATTTCAATTGGCTGGCGCGCCCTGATGGATTGCTTTCCTGACTTCGGCGCGGAGTGCCGGCGTGTCCTTTTCGCCATGCGTCGAGACCGCGTGTTGCACGGCCGCATTGATCAATTCGGCCTCGCCATCGGCCGAGATGACAATCGTGCACTTCATTTCGCTGGGGAATTCTCTGCAGTCGATGTATTGGCGCATTGTCTTCGCCTCCCTGCGATTAATGCGGAAGGCCATTTTATACCCCGGCGAAGCGAGCGACAAATCACAAAGCCCGCCACGACAGCGCCTGGCGTCGATGGGCCGGGAATGCACGGGGGGACGACAGGAGGTTCCTGCGATTCCCGGCTAAGGCTAGAAGCTTGGCGGGCTGATTGCCCAGATCACGACGGCCTCTCGCTCGCCCGAATTCTTGTACCTGTGCGGCTCGCCTGACGAATAGGAGCAACTGTCTCCTTCATAGAGGTGGAAATGTCGCTCGCCGACCCAGATGTCGAGTTCACCCGAGACGACGAAGCCGACGCCATCGCCCTCGTGGGTGTAGCTTTCGGCGCTTTCGGTTCCCGGCGGCAGCCGCGTATAGATCATCTCCACCTGCAGGCTCATCTTCGGCGTGACGAGCTCGTCGATGATACCGCCCTCATACTGTATCTTCAGGCGGTTGCCGCTCCTGACGACATAGCCATGCTCTTCCTGCGGCACGGGAGAGGCGCCAGCGAAAAACCACTGCACGGTCACGCCCAGGCTTCGGGCGATGTTCACCAGCGCCGGAATCGATGGGTAGGCAAGGTTACGCTCGATCTGGCTGATGTAGCCGATGGAAAGGTTGGCGCTTTCCGACAACTGCGAAAGCGTCATCTTGCGCCGTTTGCGCAAACCACGAATGCGATCCCCAAGAACCGGATCGCCGCCAACAGATCCCAGCCCGGTTTCGGGACCGCTCTCAGACGACATGCTCACTCCGGATACAATGCCCAATAAAACGGGCTACCCGACTCGGCCAAAGATCTTTCGTTCTTGTCGATCAAAAGCGCTGTTCGCAAGGTGGGCATTTGGAATTCCAGCCTTTCCGCACGCAGCCTTCAACGTCGCCAGTCTTTTCAGGCTCAAGGACAACCATTTCACCGCCTGCGATAAATCGCAATGAATTTTGCCATTGGTAAAAAAATGTCTGGATTTTTTACCATCGGCAAAATATGAGAGCGCAGTTTGCCAGCGACGGAGGAGATCGATGGCCAGCGCCGCGCATGCCATACAACCTTCGACGCCATTCCCGCGCCTTTTCCAACCTTTGCGGATCCGTGGCGTGCGGCTCAAGAATCGTATCATGTCCACCGGGCACGACACGACGCTGCCGACCGATGGCCTGGTCAACGATGCGCTGATCGCCTACCACGAGGCGCGGGCGCGGGGCGGCGCCGGGCTTATTGTCAGTCAGGTCGCGGGCGTCCACGAGACGGCGCGCTACACCTCGCACATGCTCATGGCGACGGAAGACGAATGCATCGCCGGCTATCGGAAGCTGGCCGACATCTGCCATGCGCATGACTGCAAGATATTTTCCCAGCTTTTCCATCCAGGCCGGGAGATCATGGAAGGCGGCGATGGCCTGCTGACGGTGGCCTACGCGCCATCCGTGTCGCCGAACGAGCGCTTCCGTGTCATGCCGCGCGAGCTCGGCAAACGCATGATCGACGAGATCGTTCGCGGCTACGCCGAGGCGGCGCGGCGGATGCACAGGGCGGGACTGGACGGCGTCGAGTTCGTCGCCAGCCACGGCTACCTGCCGGCGCAGTTCTTCAATCCGCGCGTCAACCGCCGAGTTGATAACTACGGTGGATCGCTGGAGAACCGGCTGCGCTTCGCGACCGAAGCGCTCGCCGCGATGCGCGCTGCGACGTCCGAGGACTTCGTCATCGGCTTGCGCATCAGCGGCAGCGAACGCGACGAGCACGGCCTGACCATGGACGAGGCGCTGGAGGCCTGCCTTGGACTCGAGCCATTGCTCGACTACGTCAATGTCACTGCCGGCACCTCCGCTTCCGCCGGCGGCGCGGTGCATATCGTGCCGCCCATGGCTTATCGCAATGCCTATCTGGCAAGCGACGCCGCACGGTTCCGGCAGGCGCTCGACATACCGATCATGGTGGCCGGGCGCATCAACCAGCCGCATGAGGCCGAGGCGGTGCTGACGCAGGGTTCCGCGGATGTCTGCGGCATGACGCGGGCACTGATCTGCGATCCCGACATGCCCGCGAAAGCCGAAGAGGGCCGCACGGACGACATCCGCGCCTGCATCGCCTGCAACCAGGCCTGCATCGGCCATTTCCACCGCGGATTTCCCATCTCCTGCATCCAACATCCGGAGACGGGGCGCGAGCTCAGATTTGGCAAGCTCGTACCGGCCCCGCGTCCGAAGAAGGTGATGGTCGTGGGGGGCGGTCCGGCCGGAATGAAGGCCGCCGCCGTCGCGGCCGCCCGGGGGCATCAGGTCACCCTCTATGAGGCGTCCTCACATCTCGGAGGACAGGCGCTGCTGGCCCAGCTGCTGCCGCGCCGCTCCGAATTCGGCGGCATCGTCACCAATCTTTCGCGCGAACTCGAACTGGCGCAGGTGCGCGTGATGAAGGGCGCGCGCGTCGACCAATCCGTGGTCGACGCGGAAAAGCCGGATGCGGTGGTCATCGCGACCGGCGCGAGGCCCTACCTTCCGGAAATACCCGATGACGGGAGCGTGCAGGTCGTCGATGCCTGGCAGGTGCTGAGGAAGCAGGTCAAGACGGGGAGCCGCACGGTGGTGGCGGACTGGCGTTGCGACTGGATCGGACCAGGCATCGCCGAGATGCTGGTCAATGACGGCTGCAGCGTCGAACTTGCCGTCAACGGCACCCATCCGGGCGAGTTGCTGCCACTCTACGTGCGCGACAACATTGCCGCCGAACTGCACAGGCTTGGCGTGGCCGTAACCCCATATGCTCGCCTTTTCGGCTGCGACGGCGGCACCGTCTACATGCAGCATACCGCCAGCGAACAGCCGATCATGTTCGAGAATGTCGACACCCTGGTGCTTTGCCTGGGGCATGAGCCGGTAAGCGAATTGAGCGACATGCTGGCGGGCAAAGTGCCGGAACTGTACGTCATCGGGGACAGCATGGCCCCGCGCACGGCGGAGGAGGCCGTCTACGAAGGACTGAAGGTCGGCGCCGCGCTGTAGGCGGCATCGGACAGGCGTGCCGGTCGCCTTCAGGCGCGCCGGATGGGGACGTCAAGGGAATGAATGGGGGACGGACCTGCTCGCGAAAAGCCGACAGCCCGTCTTCGAACAAAACTGGAGGAGAAATTCATGGCATTCGAAGGAAAAGGTATCAGCCGCCGCAGCGCGATGAAGCTTGCGCTCGGCGCGACAATCGGCATGCCCGCGATCCTCGGCCGCGCAAATGTCGCTTCGGCCGAAGCGTCCTTTGCCGGCGAAGGGCTGATCGTCGTGTCCTGGTCGGGAAATCATGAGCTCAGCTTCCGCGAGGCGGTGGTCAAGCCGTTCAACGAGAAGTACGGCACGAAGGTCGAAACCGTCGGTGGCTGGGACCAGATGATCGCGCAGATCGTCGCGGCGCCGGCCGACAATCCGCCTTTCGACCTGACGATCGCCGACGAGTATACGACCACGACCGGCATGGCGCAGAACGTGTTCACGAAGGTCGACCGGTCGAAGATCCCCGGCAACGCGAACATCTACCCCTGGTTCGACGAGAATCGTGGCCCGGCGAAGGACTATGGCGTGCCCTTCGGCACAGGCTCGCTGTGGATGCTGACCTCCAAGTCGAGCGGTCTGAAGCCCGAGAGCTGGAAGGGCTTCTGGGACGAGAAGGCGATGGGCAAATCGACCCTCGACGCGTCCGCCTTCTACTGGGATCTCTGCATCCCGGCGCTGCTCTCCTCCGCCAAGCCCGGCATCGACGAAGTGTTCGGCTCGCCCGACGAGGTCGAGCTCCTGTTCAAGGAACTGGACAAGCTCAAGGTCGCCAAATGGTACAAGGACGGCGCCGAGCTGACCAATCTGATGACCCAGGAAGAGGCGGCGGTGGCGATGATGTATTCCGCCGACGCCTACGGCTTCATCAAGCAGTATGGCGACGATTTCGAAGCCGCCATCCCCAAGGAAGGAACGGCCTCCTACAGCAACTGGTTCATGAAGGTGCGCGGCACCAAGCATTCGGAGCTCAGCGACCTCTTCCTGGGTTACCTGCTCGAGAAGACAACGCAGCAGAACTTCCTCAATGCCTCGACCGACTTCATGTCGCTGCAGGGCCTGGAGCCGCCGCCGCACTGGCCGAGCTATCCGCGCAACGAGGAAGCGCTGCGCGGCACCTACAAGCTGTTCGGCATCGACGGCTGGGACAAGTTCGGCCCGCATTGGGATGCCTACAGCGCCCGCATGAAGGAAACCATCGCCAAGACGACACAGGGCTGATCCCAGGCCTGCGCGAAGCGCCCCCCGCCGGGCGGCGCTTCGCGCGTTTCGACGCGGAGTTGACGGTTTTGGCTGACATGAATGCACTGGAACTCGACAGCGTGCGGCGCGCCTACGGTGGCGTCGTGGCGGTCGACAATGTTTCCATCGACGTGAAACGTGGCGAATTCGTCACCCTGCTCGGCCCGTCGGGCTCGGGCAAGACGTCGACGTTGCGGCTGATCGGCGGGTTCGAGCGGCCGGATGCCGGCGCGATCCGCATCAACGGCGTCCGTATCGACCACCTGCCCGCCTACCAGCGCGACACGACGACCATCTTCCAGAGCGGCGCGCTTTTCCCGCACAAGACGGTGGCCGAGAATGTGGCGTATGGCCTTCGCATGCGCGGCATCACCAAGGCCGACATCACGCCGCGCGTGAAACAGGCCCTCGAGATCGTCCGGCTCTCCGGCTACGACGAGCGGTATCCGGCGCAATTGTCGGGCGGCCAGAAGCAGCGCGTGGCGCTGGCCCGGTCGATGGTGGTCCGTCCCGCGATCCTGCTGTTCGACGAACCGCTGTCGGCGCTCGACCTGTCGCTGCGGCTGCAACTGCGCGCCGAGATCAAGCGCCTCCACGAGGAGATTGGCTTCAGCGCCATCTACGTGACCCACGACCAGGGGGAGGCGATGGCGATGTCTAGCCGTGTCGCGGTGATGCGCGGCGGCCGGATCGAGCAGATCGACCGTCCCGAAAAGGTGTTTGGCGAGCCGGCCAACGAATTCGTCTACACCTTCATCGGCGAGAGCTGTTGCCTGAAGGCCTGGATAGCCGCCGGCGCCGCTGCCGACAGTGACGGCGATCCCATCGACCTGCGTCTTTCCAATCCTTTGGGCGAAGGTGCCTGGCGCATCTATATCAGGCCGAGCCGGATGCATCTCGGTCGCGCCGACATGCCGAATGGCCTGAAGGCCCGTCTCGATTTCACCGAGTTCCTTGGCGACGTCCACCGCTACCATTTCAAGGCCGCGAAGCTGGAGTTGTTCGTCGATCATCCGGGAGCTGTCGCGCACAAGCCTGGCGACCTCGTCGATATCGGCTGGCAAACCGCAGACATGATCGCCTACCAATGAGCGCCGTCCCCTCGGAAATGGCCAGGCGAAGGGCCGGGCTGCGCGCGCGGCTGACACCATGGCTGCTGATGGCACCGGCGCTTCTGATCGCGGTCGCCTTTTTCGGCCTGCCGATCGCATTCATGGCGCGCATGAGCTTCAACGAGCATATCGACCAGCGTTTCTACGTACCCGGCTTCACGTTCGAGAGCTACGCCGCCATGCTGACGGACCAGACCTTCCGCGGCGCACTGCTCACCACCATGCGACTGGCATTCGTTTCGTCCATCGTCACGGTTGTCGTCGGCTACGCCTTCGCGATGCTGGTATGGCTGAAGCCGAAGCGCTGGCGGCTGGCCTTCATCGCACTGGCGCTCTGCCCGCTTCTGATCTCGGAAATCTCGATCATTTTCGGCTGGTGGATGTTCTTTCCGAAAAACGGCCTGCTCAGCTATGCGCTCGTCTCATCCGGCCTGATCACCGACAAGGTCAGCCTGATGTATACCGAGTTCGCCGCGTTTGTCGGTCTCACCTATGTGACCTTGCCGTTCTGCTTCTTCATCCTGCTGTCGATCTTCGACGGCATCGACAAGAAGGTGCTGGAGGCCAGCGCGGACCTTGGCGCCGGCCCGCTGCGCACCTTCCGTGAGGTGTTGCTGCCGCTCACCAAGGGCGGTATCGCCGCGGCCTTCGCGCAGTCCTTCATCTGGGCGGTCGGCACCTATGCGACGCCCTCGGCACTTGGCCCGGATACGCTCTGGACGATCGGCTACCTGATCCAGGAACAGATGCTGGGCAAGCACAACTGGCCCCGCGCGGCCGCTTTCTCGATCGTGCTGACCATCGGCGTTGCACTGGTGATGGTGATCGTGCGCACGCTGACGTCGAAACGGACCGCGCTCAATGGCTGACACATCCTCGATCCTGCCGGCGCGCCGGGCCTCCGCCATACCGGTGCCGCGAGCGCGCAAGGACGCGATCGTGCTGCGCGTCCTGACCCTGGCCTTCACCGTCTTCATCATCGCCTATATCGCGATCCCGGTTCTGGTCACGCTCGCCATGTCCTTCAACGACGCATCGGCGATCCGCTTTCCCATCAAGGTCTGGTCGCTGAAGTGGTATGGCGATTTCTTCGGCAGCCCGCAGTGGGTCGATGCCCTCGAGAGCAGCATCATCATCGCGCTCGGGACGACGGCCATCTCGACCATATCCGGGGTCCTCGCGGCCTGGGCGTTCGAGCGTTTCACTTTCGCCTTCAAGCCCCTAGTCTATCTTCTGATCATGCTGCCGCTCTTCATTCCGGGCGTCGTGCTCGGTCTTGGCGTCGCGATGGCCTTCGGCAACGTCTCGCTGCTGGGCTTCAACGTCTACGGCTCGCGTGCGCTTGTCATGCTCGCGCATTCGCTGTGGGCGATGCCGCTGGTCTTCATGCTGATGGAAGCGACCTTCCGCACCGTGGACCATCGCATTGTCGAAGCCTCCTACGATCTCGGCGGCAAGCCGTTGCGGACCTTCTTCGAGATCGTCCTGCCGTCGGTCTCGACCGGCATCATATCGTCCGCCCTGTTCGCCTTTGTCGTCTCGCTCAACGAATTCGTCATGGCGCTCTTCCTCACGACGCGCGATACCCAGACCTTGCCCGTCCTCATGTGGCTGAGCCTGCGCTCGGCCGGAACGCCGCGGCTCGCCGTCGCCTCGGTCATCCTCGCCGCCGCCGTCTTCGTGAGCCTTTCGCTGATCATGGTCTGGTACATAAGGCAGCTGCGGAAGACCTAGGCCGGCCGCGCCTTCGATGCGCGACCGAACTGAAATGGTCTCTATCTGTTTTCCGGAGGTGAGACGCTCAACCGCCGACGCATGAAGACGGTACAGCTCGGCCGACGCCCCACGACAGCTGTCCCTGTATGATGGTCAGCGTCCAACGGCCGTTTGAAAACGTCGTTCCGTCCTGTCCCTGGGCGGGCAGATCGACCTCGGCCGCGTCGTTGACGGACACAGATGCGCGATCCCCGAGCAGACGCACTGCCAGGCGCGTGCCGTCCTGGCACTTGTAATTGCTGACCGGGTAGGGATTGCCCACGCCGATCGACGAGCCAGAGGCGGAGTGCTCGAAGCCTACAATCATCATGGCGCTGATTGCCGCGATCGATAGATTTTTCAGCACGATAATCCTCCCGACTGGCACGTGGCCGCGGATGAAATTGAGAACGTTGTCTTCCCTGCCGGCCGGTGGTGGTTCATTGCATCGGCCAGATGCCGGTCAGCAGGGGAAACACTCGGTGGGATGTCACGCAGCGGACATATTCTGATTGATCGGCAAGTGCCTTGCGGAGATGTCCCTTGAACAGGCGGGACACTTCCGGCTGGCTCACGCCCAATGGCTTCGCCGGCCTTTCGCCAAGGTTGGCTTTGCTCCCGTGCAAAAGTCCCGGTGGGCTCGCCAGGACCGGCGAGCCCAGAGCGCCCAGACCGGGCTCAGAAGGGCGAGATGCACTGCCGGCGCGGGCCATTATTGGGCTGCCAGCTATTGTCCGAGACCCGATAGGACCGGTACCGCTGTGAGCACCAGTTCACATGATTGTTCCAAGCGCTGTGATTGTGCTGGCGGGCAGCCGAGACCGCCATCCCGCCGAGCAGCATTCCGCCAATGAGACCCGCGGCGACGGCGCCATTGTTGTTCCTCGAATGCCAGTGATGGTGCGGAGGCCTGTGGTGCGGAGGCCTGTGATGCGGCGGCCTGTGATGCGGGGGTCTGTGGTGCGGTGGCCGCGCGCCGTGTCCCGGTCGATGGCGGGGATGCCTCCTCAGGTCGACATTCGTGACCGTATCGGACACCGACGGCTTCAACGTTACGACGGGCATTGCCCAGGTGGGGGCCGCCATGCTTGCGATGATGGCGGCGATGATGATGCGCTTCATATGCGTCTCCGTAAATTTCATCTCCCGCCGTAAAACCGGCCTCGGCAGACCTGACATTTTAAGCCAGCACCCGGTTTGCTTGGAATATGCGGTGAATCCCAAACGTGGGCCGGGCGTGTATTTCTTGCACTCCGGTGCGGCAAACATGTTCTCGAATGGAACGCGGTTTCACTGCCTCAAATCGACAGAGACTCGTTGCGCACCATGGATTCTGCGAAGACGAGGGCGCGGATATTCAGGCCCAGCCCCATGATGCGACCGATGAGGGCAATGATGAGCCGAACCTTCGCCGGCTGGAACAGTCTGCCAGTTGGCGGCGAGCTATAGCGGCGTAGGCGGCGATGCCCCTCCGGTCGGACGAGAGGCGATCGCCTTCACCGGGGACGGCTATGGCAAACAGATGTTGCGGTCGGCAGGAATAGCGCCCCAAGTCCGCACGCCTGCGGTACTCCACGTAGCCAGATACATCGAAAAATCACAGGCTTTCCCTGACGGGTCGATATTCCGGTCTTTCGTGGCCGAGGCTTTCGACCCGTTCGAAGGGGACTGGCGACGTGCTCACTATCCAGCTGCGCTTAAGCGAGGCCGGATTAAGCCGAACGGCAGTTATTTCTTTCCCGCCCACTGATCTTCGCGCCGCGTTCTGCGTCGCGCCGGATGCTGCGCTACGATCTGCCAGTAGCTTTCGCGGTGGCTTCCGAAAACCGGTCGGCAGCTTCGCCAGTTTGGCGAAGCTGGTTATGACCGCCGCCGGTCGCACCATTCTTCGTTTCCGGGTGCAGGGCTTCGTAGATCTCCTTGCGGCTCGACATTTGATGCGGCTATTCCTACCTAATATGACCTGCTCACGATGCGAGAATCTCGACGAGTGCGTGCGTTTCAGGACGCGAGGCGAGCTATTTCGCGCGGTCGGCACGATCCGGCAGGCTGTATCCGACGGTGACCTAGAAGAGATTGATGCGGGTCCGACGAAGGGGGCGATCGCATTCAGCGATCTGTCCGAGGCGGGGCCGCTCGATGATCTTCTGCTCTATCGCTTTCGCTGTTCCGACTGCGGGCAAAACTTCGTGCTGGGAGCAGAGACATATCACGGCAGCGGCGGGTCGTGGGGCAAATCAGCGCCGCTTGGATCGGCGTAATTGACGTAGCGTCGCTGGGTTGATTCAAGGCTGCCTTTTGGAGGCAGGTGTGAGCAGGGGTGATCTAACCGAAACGGAATGGCGGGTTTTGAAGAGCTTGTTTCCCATCGAACCTGAGAACCGTCCAACGGTTCCCGGCAAATCCCGGCGATTCCCAACCGAACGCCCGATCAATCAGCTCGAAAACACCTTTTCGGGGTGCCCTGGCAGCCGACGGTCATCCCGAAGATCAGGCCAGAGAGGCCAACGTACTGAATTCTTGAGAGAAAAGTGGTGCCGCTTGCGTGACTCGAACACGCGACCCCATCATTACGAATGATGTGCTCTACCAACTGAGCTAAAGCGGCCCTGGAGAGACCGAGGCCTCCAAGATGGGCTGCGTGATAGACTCAACCGGCCGTGAATTCAAGATGGTCGGTTGCGATTTCGGGATCTGCTTGCCAATTCTCGTTAGCGCGCCTCGCGGCGACGCCGGAAACGCTCAGGCATGCATTCCCGGTTGGCTGATGCGCGACGCCAGGCTGCTGTC
Source organism: Mesorhizobium sp. 65-26 (assembly GCA_001899205.1). GTDB lineage: Bacteria > Pseudomonadota > Alphaproteobacteria > Rhizobiales > Rhizobiaceae > Mesorhizobium. The sequence goes on from MKVL01000004.1 coordinate 292,174, forward strand.
TGCTATGCTATAATGCAGCCGTCCGACCGGCCACGTGGCCGAAAAACCTTCGGAAATCCGGCACGTAGGCCCTAGTTGACGTGGAATGCTGTCGCTCGCCCGTTGATTGATCGGTCGCCTGCGGCTAACGATCATGGCAGGATTGGGCGAGAATGCAGAGGGATCCAGCGTGGACGCGATCGAAAAAGCGATCCGGAGCGCCTTGGAAAAGGGCAATGCCGACGATCGGGCCTTTCGCGAGAAAGTCTACCGGTCGGCTTTCTCGGCGCTCGACCGCGCGCTTCAGGCCAATCCAAACGTAACGGTGGAAGTGGCCATCAACCGCCGCAAGGCCGTGCAGGCCAAGATCGCCGAGATCGAATCCGAATTCCTGCCGGCCGTGCCCGATGTCGGCGCGCCAAATGGGGGCGAGGTTGAGGCGCCCGCGGTCGATCCGGCCGCGTCGCCGAAGTCCGGTTCGACATCATCGCCGGCCGTGTCCGTCGACGGTCCGGCCGACGCGCCCCGGTCGCGCGTGCTGCCCGTCGTTCCCGACATCATGCCGGATGGCCCGCTGCCGGAAGCGCCGTCGCTCGACACGCGGGGCGACGCGCAGGCCGGCGCCGAAGTGGCGCCCGACCGTGACGAGCGGCGGATCAGGGGCCCGCGGCTGCCGCTGACGGCGATCTTCCTCGGGGTGACATTGCTCGCGGCCATCGCGATCGGCGGTTACTTTGCCATGCAGACCGGCGTCTTCAAGACCGCCGCGCAGCTCGACACCGCTCCGCCCCAGCCGCCGCCCACGGTCTCGGACGACGAGGCGCCCGCCCAGGACGGCGCGCCGCAGAAACCAGGCGAGCCGGACCAGTCGCGCGACTGGATCAACGTCTTCTCGCCGAACGATCCGACGCATGTCAGCGCGCCTTCCGACGCCAAGGCCGATGTCATGAAGGACGATACGGGCTCCTTCCTGCGCATCCGTTCCGGGGCGTCCGGTTCGGCCGTCAGCTTCGACGTCGGCCAGGGCATCCTGGAGAAGATCGCCGGCAAGCATGCCGTCTTCGACATCATCGCCCGCTCCGAGGAAGGCAAGGAGACGCAGATCTCGATCGACTGCAATTTCGGCGAGCTCGGCGACTGCGGTCGCAAGCGCTATGCCGTCGGCCAGCAGCGCAACGAGTATCTGTTCGACGTGCAATTCCCCGACAAGCATCCCGGTTCGGCGGGAACCATCGCCATCAATTCCGACTTCGACAAGCAGGGCAAGGCGGTCGACATCTACGAGATCCGCGTCTCGACGAGCCAGTAGCGCCCAGCCTCCAGGACAAGGCACTACTCCCGGCGGTCGAGCAGCGCCTGCAGCGTTTCGATGCGGTCGGCCTCGCGCGTGGGCTTGTCCCAGCGCAGCCGCGAGATCCGGGGAAAGCGCATGGCGACGCCGGACTTGTGCCGCGTCGAGCGGTTGAGCCCTTCGAAAGCCACCTCCAGCACCAGGCCGTTGTCGCGGTCGGCCCTTACCGAGCGCACCGGGCCGAAGCGCTCGATCGTGTTGTCGCGGACATATTTGTCGATCTGCTTCAGCTCCTCGTCGGTGAAGCCGAAATAGGCCTTGCCGACCGGCACCAGTTCTTCCGAACCTTCAGGCCCCGACCAGACGCCGAACGTGTAGTCGGAATAGAAGCTCGAACGCTTGCCATGGCCGCGCTGCGCGTACATGAGCACGGCATCGACCGTATGCGGATCGCGCTTCCACTTGAACCATGGCCCCTTCGGGCGGCCGGCGAGATAAGGCGAATCCCAACGCTTCAGCATGACGCCTTCGATGATCGGGTGCGGCGGCGCCTGCCGCAGGCGCTGCAATTCCTCCCAGCCGGAAAACCCGACCAGCGGCGAAAGATCGAAGCGGCTCGGGTCGAGCGTGCCGACGAACGCCTCCAGCCGGCTTCGCCTTTCGCGAAAGGGCAGTGCGCGAAGGTCCTCCTCGCCAGCCTGCAGCAGGTCGTAGCAGCGCATGAAAGCCGGATATTGCTGTCTTATCTTCGGCGATACCGTCTTCCGGTTCAGCCGTTGCTGCAGGTCCGAGAAGGTGCCGGTCGCCTCCCTGGGATCGCCCACGAGGAGCTCGCCATCGATGGCACCGGAGAAGGTCATGGCGTCGGCCAGGTCCGGAAAGGCGCCTGACACGTCGTCGCCGGTGCGCGAGTAGAGACGGCGAATCCCGCCCTCACAGATCGCCTGGACGCGGATGCCGTCCCACTTCCATTCGGCCGCGTAGTCCGCCGGGTCGAGCTTTTCGAGATCGCCGTCCCCGACGGGGTTCGACAGCATCACCGGCCTGAACAGTGCCATCGCCGCCTTCGCCGGTCTTTCGGCCCTGCCCTCCAGCCATGCGAAGAGTTCGGTGTAGGGCGGCGTCAGCCCATGCCAGAGTTCCTCGATCTCGGCGACATCGACCTGGCCGAACTCCGCCAGCGCCTGCTTGGCCAGCCGCGCCGAGACGCCGATGCGCAAGCCCCCGGTCACCAGCTTGATGATGGCGAAGCGCGCCGAAATGCCGGCGCTGTCGAGAAGCCTGGCCAGCACCTGCGGGCCGTCGGAACGGCTCGCCGCCTGCAGCCGGCCCACCACTTCGGCCAGCGTTGGCACACGGTTCGGGATTGTTCCCGGCGCCAGCGGCCACACCAGCGACACCGTCTCGGCGAGGTCGCCAACATAGTCGTAGGAATAGCCGAACAGCACCGGATCCATGCGCTCGGTGATCAGCATGCGCAGCATCGCCGGCTTGACCGAAGCGATCGAGAGATCGCCGGTGATCGCCGCCAGCGCAAGGCCGCGATCGGGATCCTCGACGGCTCGGAAATAGTCGATGAGCAGCGTCAGCTTGCCGTTGCGCGACGGCGTCAGCACCAGCCGGTCGAGAAGTTCGGCGAAGCGGTTCATGGGAGTATAGACCGCGCCAACAGCGAAAGCCGGTGCGAGACACCCCCCTCTGGCCTGCCGGCCATCTCCCCCGCAAAGGGGGAGATCGGCAGTTTCGGCCTTGCCGCGTATCCTGCAACGTTTGCGATTGGCGAAAGCCGCCGTGACATCCGATCTCCCCCCTTGCGGGGGAGATGGCCGGCAGGCCAGAGGGGGGTGGGAAGGATCGCTGGGCTGGCAATCAGCAGATCAAAAAACGCCATCAGTCACCCTCATCCTCGTAACCCACGAGGTGCAGCGGCCTTGCCGCGATCCCCTCCAGCTCGCACCACCGCACCAGCGCCTCCTCGCGGCCGTGCGTCACCCAGACTTCGCCGGCGCCGGTCTGCCGGATCGTGGCGATGAGCTCGTCCCAGTCGGCATGGTCGGAGATGATCAGCGGCAGCTCGACGCCGCCCTGCTTGGCGCGTTGGCGGATGCGCATCCATCCCGAGGCGAAGCAGGAGATCGGGTCGGGAAAGCGGCGGGCCCAGCGGTCGGCGAAGGCCGATGGCGGTCCGATCACGATGGCGCCGGCGAAATCCGCCTTGCCGCCGCTCTCGACCGTGGCCGGTTCCAGCACGCCGAGGTCTATGCCCTGGCTCTGGTAATATTCGCTGAGCCTGGCCAGCGCGCCATGGATGTGGATCGGCCTGTCATATCCGGCGTCGCGCAGCAGCCGCATTACGCGCTGAGCCTTGCCCAGCGCGTAGGCGCCGACCAGATGCGACCGTTCGGGGAACTGCGCCGCCGAGGTCAGCAGCCTTGCGATCTCCTCCGTGTCGGGAGGGTGTCGGAAGACCGGCAGCCCGAAGGTCGCCTCGGTGATGAAGACGTCGCACGGCACCGGCTCGAAGGGCGCGCAGGTCGCATCCCGCTGGCGCTTGTAGTCACCGGAGGCGACGATGCGCGTTCCCTTGTGCTCCACGGCGATCTGGGCCGACCCCAGCACATGTCCGGCCGGATGGAAGCTGACGCTGACCTCGCCGATCGCGATGCGCTCGCCCGGTACTGCTGCCTGCGTCGTTCCGGCGAACTGGGGGCCGAGCCGCAACCCCATGATGTCAAGGGTCTGGCGCGTCGCCAGCACCGAACGATGCCCCGGCCGCGCGTGGTCGGAATGGCCGTGTGTGACCAGCGCCCGGTCGACCGGCTTGACCGGGTCGATGAAGAAATCGCCGGGTGGGCAATAGAGGCCTTCCGGCCGTGGATGGAGCAGGTCGCTGGCGCGCATCGCTCCAAGATAGGCGCTAATTCCGGCGCGAAAAGCCCGTTGTCGAAGACTGCTGACTCGTCGGCGAAATCGTACTGGACCCGGTTCTACGCGGACGTCTTTTGCGCTACATGGATGGCAACCGGCCGTTCGCGCCGGCGGAACCTTCCAAATGAAGCCGCTGCAGGCCTCGTCCGGTGACCTGAACGCCGATCGTCGCGCCGACTATGCCGAGATGCTCCACGCGTCCGGCGAGCACGGGGCGGCGGCTGAGCTGTTGCTGGGCGCGCTGGAGCTCGCGCCGCGATGGGCGGCCGGCTGGTTCCGCCTCGGCGAGATGCAGGAAGCCGCGGGCGCACCCGATCTGGCGGCGCAGGCCTGGACCATGTCCATGCGTCTCGATCCGGCCGATCGTTTCGGCGCCACGCTCAAACTGCACCTGATCGGCAGGGGTACGGCGGGCGACGCGCCGCCGCCGGCCTTCGTCGAAACGCTGTTCGACCAGTATGCCGACACTTTCGACGACGCCCTGGTCGGCAAGCTCGGCTATCGCGTCCCCGAAGTGCTCGACCAGGCCATCCGCGCGGCAAGACCCGGCCGCTTCAGGCTGGCCTTCGATCTGGGCTGCGGCACCGGCTTGATGGGGCAGCGGCTGCGGCCGATCGTGGATCGTCTCGAAGGGATGGACATTTCGGCGCGCATGCTGGCCAAGGCGCGGGCGAAAGGCATCTACGACAATCTTGCCCGCGCCGATCTCGGCCATTTCAGCCATGCCGGACCCGAGGCCGATCTCATCGTCGCGGCCGACGTGTTCATCTATGTCGGCAGGCTCGAAACGGTGATCGCCAGGATCGCCGCGGCATTGGCCGTGGATGGCCTGTTCGCCTTCTCGATCGAGGCGCTGGCGACGGCTGGCGATGCCGGTTTTGCCTTGCGACCGACGCGTCGCTACGCGCATGCTCTTGGCTATGTGCGCGGGGTGCTTGAGGCCAACGGCCTGGCAGTGCTTTCGGCCGATACGATGACCATCCGAATGGATCGTGGCGAGCCGGTCGACGGGTTCGCCATCGTCTCGCGAAAGGTCGGCTGAGACGCCGTTCGGGAGCCAATCTTTGTTGCGGTTGCGAAAAAGCCCGAATCGGCTGTCACTATGGCTTCGTTCCGCGTGTGGGTTACGCGGACGGGGAGCATTTCATGAGTTGGAAGTTGATGGCGATGGCATCGTGCCTCGCGGTCGCCGGCTGCGTTGGCGGCAATTCGATGTCCGAGCGCCAGGACGAAGACGTCCAGTCCTCGCTGCGCTATGACGACGTGCCTTGCGATCAGTTGCTGGCGCAACGGGACGGGCTGGCGCGGCAGTACAATCTCGCGGTCGACGTCAAGCCGACTTTCTCCGACCCGGCATTGGGATTCGGCCCGTTCACGCCTGACATACGCTCCAAGCCCAAGCGCGACAGGGACAGGGCCATCGGCGAGATCGATGCCATGAACCGCTCGATCCTGCGTCGCGACTGTGCCAAGCCGGACAAGCAGAGCAAGGCAGTCGCCTTGCCCGGCTGAAGATCCGAAGCCGGCTGTGGCCGGAGATTTATCGCGAGGCTATGTCCTTCCAATGTCGCATCGGATCAGCCTCGAAGAGCTCGGCGACCGCATATGCATCCTCGGGCCGTCGAACAGCGGCAAGTCGACCCTGGCCAATGCGATCGCTCGCAAGCGCGATCTGTGCCCCATCCATCTCGATCAGTTGCACCACCTGCCGAATACGGATTGGCAGCCGCGCCCCAGGGACGAGTTCATCGCCTTGCACGATGACGCGATCGCCGGTCCGCGCTGGGTGATGGACGGCAACTACTCGGTCAGCATGCCGCAGCGCTTCCAGCGCGCGACGGGCCTGATACTGCTGGACATCTCGACGTCGGCGAGCCTGCTGCGCTATTTCCGCAGAACCCTGTTCGAAACCGCGAGGTTGGGCGCCCTGGAAGGCGGGCAGGACAGCGTCAAGTGGGACATGATCCACCACATCGCCGTGGTGACGCCGCGAAACCGCGAGCGCTACCGGCTGATGTTCGACCGGATCGACCTTCCGAAAGTGCAACTGCCTTCGGTTCGGGCGATCAAGGAAAGCTTTCTGGAATGGGGGTTGGCCCGATAGCTTGGGCGCCCCCGCTTCTTCCGGACTTGGCTCAGTAACCCGCCTTCAGGTCCACAAGGTTCTCGAGCGCCTCGCCGCGTTCATAAGCATCCATCTGCCTCAGCATGATCGGCGCCAGGTGAGCGGGGTCCGATGTCGCTGCCGAATGCGGCGTGATGAAGATCTTGGGATGGCCCCAAAGTCGGCTGGTCTTGGGCAAAGGCTCGACCTCGAACACGTCGAGGCTTGCTTCCTTGAGCGTCCCGTCTTCCAGTGCGCGCAGTATGTCGGCGTCCTTCTGCAGGCGGCCGCGCCCGGCGTTGATCAGCACGGCGCCGCCGAGACCGTTGCGCCGGCGCAATTCCTTCAGGAGGCTGTAGTTGACGATGCCCTGCGTGCGTGGCGTCAGCGGCAGAAGCACGACCAGTATGTCGGTGGCGTTGAGGAATGGAATGAGGCCGGCGTCGCCGGCATAGGTCGAGACGCCGGGCATCGGCCGCTCGGTACGCGACCAGCCATTGATGGCAAAGCCGAGCGAAAGCAGCACCTTGGCCGCCGCGCGGCCGAGCGTGCCGAGCCCCATGATGCCGACGGAGATGTCGCTGGCGGGCCGCTGGGGCGGATCGCGCCACGCCTTTTTCTGCTGCTGTGCCCGAAAAAGCACGCCCTGCCGATGATGGTCGAGCACCCGCCAGACGACATATTCGGTCATGTACTGGGTAAGATTGTCGGCAACCACCTTGACGACCGGCACGTCGGGCCGGCCGGGATCGGCGAAGATATGGTCGACGCCGGCGCCGATCGAGAAGATCACGCGCAGGTTGGGCAGCGAGGCCAGCAGGTTCGGCCGCTGCTTCCACACTACGGCGTAGGTGATCGACGGATCGCTCGCGCCGTCGGGCTCCAGCACCACCTCGCGTTCGGCCGAGAGCAGCTCGCGCCAGCGCTGCGGCTGGAAGCTGGTGGTGGCGAGCAGGATGCGGCCCTTTTCCATGACGATGCTTCCCTGTATCCGCCCGCTACTGACTGACGACGCCGGTCGGAGCCGTTTCGATCCGGAAGGCGGCCGATATCAACGCGCGCGTGTAGTCGGTCTGCGGCCGTTCGAAAATCTGCTCGGAGGGCCCGGCCTCGACGACCTGGCCGTTGCGCATGACGATGACGTCGTTGGCGAGCGCCCGGATCACCTTGAGGTCGTGACTGATGAAGAGATAGGCGAGCTGGTGCTTGGCCTGCAGGTTGCGCAGCAGGTCGACGACCTGCGCCTGCACGCTCATGTCGAGCGCCGAGGTGGGCTCGTCCAACATGACAAAACGCGGGTTGAGCACCATGGCCCGCGCAATCGCGACGCGCTGGCGCTGGCCGCCGGAGAATTCGTGCGGATAGCGGTTGCGGGTGTCGGGATCGAGCCCGACCTCCTTGAGCACCGCGACGACACGATCGTCACGGTCGTCCGGGGAAAGCCGCGGCTCGTGGATCTTCAATCCTTCCTCGATGATCTCGGAGATCGACATGCGCGGGCTGAGCGATCCGAACGGGTCCTGGAACACGATCTGCAGTTCGCTCCGCAACGGCCGCATGTCGCTGAAGGAGAGCTGGTTGATGTCGCGGCCGTCGAACTGGATGGTCCCCGTCGACGAGATCATCCGGGCAAGCGTCAGGCCCAGCGTCGTCTTGCCGGAACCGGATTCACCGACCACGCCCAGCGTCTGCCCGGCGCGCACGGTGACGTCGATGCCGTCGACGGCCTTCACATGGTCGACGGTGCGACGGAAGAAGCCGCGCCTGATCGGGAACCAGACCTTGACGTCCTTGCCTGTCATGACCGCCCTGGCGTCGGCATTCGCGGCCGGCGGCTTGCCTTTCGGCTCCGCGGCCAGCAGGTGCTTCGTATAGGCGTGCTGCGGGTTGGCGAAGATTTCCCTGGTCGGGCCGCTTTCGACGATCTTGCCCTTGGTCATCACGCAGACCCGGTCGGCGATCTTGCGCACGATGCCGAGGTCGTGGGTGATGAAGAGCATCGACATGCCCTTGCGCGCCTTCAGTTTCGCCAGAAGCTCGAGGATCTGCGCCTGCACGGTCACGTCGAGCGCGGTGGTCGGCTCGTCGGCGATCAAAAGCTCGGGCTCGTTGGCCAGCGCCATGGCAATCATCACGCGCTGGCGCTGGCCGCCGGACAATTGATGCGGATAGGCGTCGAGCCGTTTCTGCGGGTCGCGTATGCCGACCTCGGTGAGCAGTTCCAGCGTTCGCGCCTGGGCGGCCTTGTCGCCCATCGCCTGATGCAGCTTGAGGATTTCCCCGATCTGCTGCTCGATCGTGTGCAGCGGGTTGAGCGAGGTCATCGGCTCCTGGAAGATCATGGTGATCTTGTTGCCGCGCACGCGGCGCAGGGCCTTCTCGTTCATCGCCAGTAGGTCGGCGCCCTCGAACAGTATCTTCCCGGAGGGATGGCTGGCGCTCGGGTAGGGAAGGAGCTTCAGCACCGAAAGCGCCGAGACCGACTTGCCCGAGCCGGACTCGCCGACCAGCGCCAGCGTCTCGCCCTTGGCGATGTCGAAAGAAATGTGGTCGACGGCGGTCGACAGCTTGCCGCCTTGCGCGAAGGCGACGCTGAGGTCTTGGACGGAAAGCAGGGCTTCGCTCATTTGAAGGTCTTGCGCGGATCGAAGGCGTCGCGGGTGGCCTCGCCGACGAAGACCAGCAGCGACAGCATCAACGATATGACGACGAAGCCGGAGATGCCCAGCCATGGCGCGTTGAGGTTGCGTTGCGCCTGCTTTAGCAATTCGCCGAGCGAGGCCGAGCCGGGCGGCAGTCCGAAGCCGAGGTAGTCGAGCGAGGTCAGGGTCGAAATCGAGCCGCTGAGCAGGAAGGGAAGGAAGGTCAGCGTCGCAACCATGGCGTTGGGCAGAAGGTGCCGGAACATGATGGTGAGGTTGGGCACGCCAAGCGCGCGGGCGGCGTTGACGTACTCGAAGTTGCGCGCGCGCAGAAACTCCGCCCGCACCACGCCCACCAGCGCCACCCAGGAAAACAGCAGCATCAGCCCCAGCAGGATGAAGAAGCCGGGCGGCAGGATGGCGGCGACGATCAGCAGCAGGTAGAGCACCGGGATCGCTGACCAGATTTCGATGAAGCGCTGGAACAGCAGGTCCGTCCAGCCGCCGAAATAGCCCTGTATCGCGCCGGCCGCGACGCCGACGAGGGACGAGCCCACGGTCAGGATGAGGCCGAAGAGCACGGAGATCCTGAAGCCGTAGATGAGCCGCGCGAACACGTCGCGGGCCTGGTCGTCGGTGCCGAGCCAATTCCAGTTGCCGACGATGCAGTTCGGGTCGGCCTCCCCTTGGGGATACTGGGCGCAGCGCGTTTTGCGGTCGTAGAGCCAGGATGGCTTGGCGGGCGCGGCCTCGGGAATGGCGTTGTTGACGGTCTGGTAGGAGTAGCGGACGGGCGGCCAGATCATCCAGCCATTGGCGTTGATCTCGTCCTGTATCACCGGATCGCGATAGTCGGTGACGGCATAGAAGCCGCCAAACTTTTCTTCCGGATAGGCGACCAGCACCGGAAACAGGATCTCGCCCTTGTAGGAGGCGATGATCGGCCTGTCGTTGGCGATCAGTTCCGAGCCGAGCGACAGCACGAACAGCACGAGGAAGAACCAGAGCGACCAGAAGCCGCGTCGGTTGGCCTTGAAGTTCTGCAACCGTCTCTGGTTGAGCGGCGACAGCCATGGCCGGGCGACACGCCCCGGGATCGTCGCGGCGGCAGCTTCGGCCATCAGACATCCCTCCGGTCGAAGTCGATACGCGGGTCGACCCAGGTGTAGACCAGGTCCGACAGGAGGTTGATGAACAGGCCGAGCAGCGAGAAGATGTAAAGGTTGGCGAAGACCACGGGATAATCCCGGTCGAGCACCGACTTGAAGCCGAGCAGGCCCAGCCCGTCGAGCGAGAAGATGTTCTCGATCAGCAGCGAGCCTGTGAAGAAGGCCGAGATGAAGGCGGCCGGGAAGCCGGCGATGACGATCAGCATCGCGTTGCGGAAGACGTGGCCGTAGAGCACCTTGTGTTCCGACAGCCCCTTGGCGCGCGCCGTCACCACATACTGCTTGCGGATTTCCTCGAGGAAGGAGTTCTTGGTCAGCAGCGTCGTGGTGGCGAAGGCCGACAGCACCAGCGCCGTCAGCGGCAGCGTCATGTGCCAGATATAGTCAATGATCCTGTCGGGCCAGGATAGCTGGCTCCAGTTGTCGGAAACGATGCCGCGCAGCGGGAACCAGTCCCAGAACGAGCCGCCGGCGAAAAGCACCATCAGAAGGATGGCGAACAGGAAGCTCGGAATGGCGTAGCCGACGATGACAACGCCGCTCGTCCAGACATCGAAGGTCGAGCCGTCCTTGACCGCTTTTCGGATGCCGAGCGGGATCGAGATCAGATAGGACAGGAGCGTGATCCATAGGCCGAGCGAGATCGACACCGGCATTTTCTCGAGGATCAGGTCGAGCACCGAAATATCGCGGAAATAGCTGTCGCCGAAGTCGAAGCGCGCATAGTTCCACAGCATCATGCCGAAGCGTTCGAGCGGCGGCTTGTCGAAGCCGAACTGCTTTTCGAGCTTCTTGATGAATTCGGGATCGAGCCCCTGTGCGCCGCGATACTTCGAGCTGACGTCTCCGGCGACGTCGAAATTGCTGGCGTTGGCGCCGGCATCGCCACCGCCGCCGCCGAGGCGGTCATTGCCACCCTGGTTGGTGAGCCTTGCGATGACTTGCTCGACCGGTCCGCCGGGCGCGAACTGAATGACGGCGAAGGAGATCGCCATGATGCCGAACAGGGTCGGGATCATCAGAAGGATGCGGCGCAGTATATAGGCGCCCATCAGGCCGCAGGCCCCGCGCGAACGGAAGTGTCAGGCTTTGCCAATCTTTGCCGCCTTGCCCTTGTCTACCCACCACAGCGCTTCGACCGGAAAGCCGAAATCGGGTTTCTGTTCGGGAAATCCGAACATGTCCCAAAAGGCGCTTCGGTGATTCGCCAGGAACCAACTTGGAATCCAATCGCGCCGTGCGCGCAAGACCCGATCGAGCGCGCGCATGGCAACCGTCAGGCTTTCCCGGTCCTTGGCGGCGCCGACGGCGTCCAGCAGCGCGTCGATGGCGGGGCTCGATATGCCGGGCAGGTTGCGCGAGCCCGATATGCCGGCGGTGCGCGAATGGAAGAAGATTTCGAGATCATCGCGGGTCGGCGTCGCCGAAAACGAGAAGGCCGCTGAAATCAGGTCGAAATCGAAGGTCGATTGCCTCAGCTGGTATTGCGCCGAATCGACCAGCCGGATGGAAGCGTCGATGCCGACCGCCTTCATGTTGGCCACCCAGGGGGAATAGACCTGGACGAAGCCTTCGTCGTCGACCAGGAACTCGGCCGTCAGCCGCCCGCCCTTGTCGTTAACGACGAGATCGCCCGAGCGCTTCCAACCGGCCTCGTTTAGCAGCTTGGCGGCCTTGCCAAGCAGCTTGCGGTCGCGGCCGGAACCGTCCGAGGCGGGCTGCGTCACCGCATCGCCGAAGGCCTCCGGCGGAAGCTGGTCTCGCAAAGGCTCGAGCAGGGCCAGTTCCTGGGCAGAGGGTGAACCCTCGGCGCGGAAATCCGATTTCTCGAAGCAGGACTGCGAACGCTCGTAGGAGCCATAGAAGAAGTTGCGCCGCGTCCATTCGAAATCGAAGCACAGCGCGATCGCCTCACGCACGCGCGGGTCGCGAAACTGCTCGCGCCGCTGGTTGACGGCGGTCGCCTGCATCGAAGGCACTGTTTCCGCCGGGAATTCATGCTTGACCACCTTGCCGGCGGTGAAGGCGGGAAAATCGTAGCCCGTTGCCCAGACGCGTGAGGTGAATTCCTCCCGGTAGAAGATCTCACCCTTCTTGAAGGCCTCGAAGCCAGCCGTGCGGTCCTGATAGAATTCGATCCGGATGCGGCCGAAATTGTTCTGGCCGCGGTTGACCGGCAGGTCGTTGCCCCAATAGTCGGCCACGCGCTCGTATTCGATCCAGGTGCCCGCCGACCAGCGCCCGACCTTGTAGGCGCCGGAGCCGAGCGGCGGGTTGAGCTGCGAGGAATCGAACGGATTGGCCGTATAGAAGGCCTTTGACAGGATCGGGAACTGCGCGACGTTGAGGATGGTGCGGGCCGACTGCTTGCCTGAGAATTTGAGCAGCAGCGTGTGCTGATCCGTGGCGGTCGCGTCATCGAGATGCGTCAGCGACAGCGAAAAATCCGGATGCCCCTTGTCCTTCAGCAGCTTGTAGGTGAAGGCCGCGTCCTCGGCGGTCAGCGGCGTTCCGTCGTGAAAACGCGCCTGCGGACGAAGCGCGAAGGTGAAGCTGTTTCGGTCGTCGGAAATCGTCACGCCGTCGGCCACCTGGCCGTAGATCGCGTCGGGTTCGTCGAGCGCCCGCACCATCAGGGAATCGAAGCACATCTCCATGCGCTGCGGAGCGTCGCCCTTGGGTACGAAGGAGTTCAGCGTGTTGAACGTCAAAGGGCTCTGGTTTTGGCCCCAGTTGGGCGGCGAGAAGTTGAAGGTGCCGCCCTGCGGCGCGTCGACGTCGACATAGTCGAAATGGGCGAAGTCCGGCTTGTATTTGAGATCGCCGAAGGCCGACAGGCCGTGCACTTTCACACCCGTCGGAATGGCCGCGAACAGCTTGCCCGGCAGCAGGGCGGTGGCAGTCGCCGCGGCTCCGAGCGCCAGGAAGTCACGACGCGGAAGCACCGGTTGCCACCCCATCAGTTGAGGCCCTTGTATTTGGCGGCCAGCGCCTTTTCCTTCTCGCTATCGATCCACCAGGAATCGGTGTCGGCGCCCAGATAGGCCGGCTGCTTGTCGGGAATGCCGAACTTGTTCCAGTAGGCGTACCAGACCGCCGAACGGTAATACTGCGGCACCAGGTAGAAATTCCACAGCAGCACCCGGTCGAGGGCGTGCGTGGTGGCCACCAGGTCGTCTCGATCGGTGGCGAAGATGATGCGGTCGACCAGCGCATCGACGACCGGATCCTTGATGCCCATCAGATTGCGCGAGCCGGGACTGTCGGCGGCCTTCGAGCTCCAGAAATCACGCTGCTCATTGCCGGGCGATTCGGACTGCTGAAGCACCGTGGTCACCATGTCGAAGTCGAAGTGGTTTATCCGGTTGATGTATTGCGACGTGTCGATGATGCGCAGGGTAGCTTCGACGCCGATCTTTCGCAGATTGGCGATGTAGGGGCTGGAAATGATCTGGTCGGTATCGTTCGAGCCGAGAATCTCAAACTTCAAGGGCTCGCCGGTCTTCGCGTTGACCATCTTGCCGCCCTTGATCACCCAGCCGGCCTGGGCCAGGAGGTCGACAGCCTGCTTGAGATATTTGCGTTCCGCCTGCGGCGAATCGTAGACGGGCAGCTTGAATTCCTGCGTGAACAGTTCGGGCGGCAGCTTGTCACGGTATTTCTCCAGGATCTCCAGTTCCTTGCCTTGCGGCAGGCCGCTGGAGGCGAGTTCCGAGCCCTGGAAATAGCTCGATGTCCGGGTGTTGAAGCCGAAGAACAGCGTCCTGTTCATTGTCTCGAAGTCGAACGGCAAGGTCAGCGCCTCGCGTACCCGGCGATCCTGGAAAATCGGCCGCCGCTGGTTGAACACGAAGCCCTGCATGGGTTGCGCGTGTTCGCTTTCGAAGGTCTTCTTGATCACGTCTCCAGCCTGGAAGGCCGGGAAGTTGTAGAAGGTCGCCCATTTGCGCGAGCTCATCTCGCGATGGATGTCGTCGAAGCCGCCCTTGGTGAAGGCCTGCCATGCGGCATTGTCATCCAGCACGTAGGTGAAGCGCTGGGTATCGAAGTTCTCGCGCCCGATCTTTACCGGCAGCTTGGCACCCCAATAATCCGGTACGCGTTGCCAGACGATCTCGGAACCCGGCTTGAAGCTGGCGACCTTGTAGGCGGCCGAGCCGAGCGGTATTTCCAGCGTCGGCTTGGTTATGTCGCGTTTCTTGCCGCTGGCATCCGTGCCTTCCCACCAATGCTTGGGCAGCACGACGAGGTCGCCGAGGATCTTCGGCAGTTCCCGGTTCCCCTTCTGGTTGAAGCGGAACTCCACCTCGCGGTCGGAGACGGCCACGGCGTCGGTGACGTTCTCGAAGTAGCGGCTGTACATCGGGCTGTTGGCCTTCAGCACCTGGAACGACCAGATCACGTCGTCGACGGTGATTGGCTGGCCGTCATGCCATTTGGCGCGCGGGTCGAGCCTGTAGGTCGCCGAGGAATAGTCGGCCGGATATTTGTAGGCTTCGGCGACCAGCGGATGGCTGACGCTGCCTTCGTCGGTCGCCTGTTCCATCAGCGTGTCGTAGAGCAGGCCGCCGCCGAACTCGACGAAGCCGGCCGCCGGTGCTCCCTGCACAATAAAGGGATTGAAGCTGTCATAGGTGCCGAGCACGACATAGTTGCGCGTGCCGCCCTTGGGCGCGTCCGGATTGACGTAGTCATAGCGCTGGAAGTTCTCGCCGTATTTCGACGGGCCGGTGAGCGAGGACGTGGTGTGCCATTGGTCGTCGGCGACTGCCATCGGTGATGAGACGGCCAGGGAAAGCAGTGCCAGCGTTGCCGCGAAAAGCGTTCGGGTTCGGCCAGCCATCATGCCTTCGTCCTTTTTCGGTGCGCGTGCGCCAGCAATCTAGATGATTTGTGACGCGTGAAAACCGCGCCATCCCGCCTTTGTCGTCGCAGATCAATCATTGCCAATAAAAAAGCCGGGCTGAACCCGGCTTTTTCATGGTTTTCGTCGCGGAAACCAGAGTTGTCATCATGACAAATTGTTCATTGAGCGGGCTTCGCCGGCTCGGCCGGCTTCGCAGCCTCGGCTGGCTTGGCGGCTTCCGCCGGCTTGGCAGCACCTTCCGCTGGCTTGGCCGTCGCATCGGCAGCGGCGCCGGGCGCCGGCAGCGGCTTGGGATTGTCCGACAGCGTGCGCAGGAAGGCGATGACGTTGGCGCGGTCCTCGTCCTTCGGCAGACCGGCGAAGCCCATGGCGGTGCCGGCCACGAACTTCTTCGGCGAGGTCAGGAAGTGGTTCAGATTGTCATAGGTCCACTTCTCCGCGCCACCGTTGGAGAACGTCTTCATGCCGGCCGAATAGGCGAAGCCTTCGTGCTCGGCGACAGGACGGTCGACGAGATCCCAGAGATCCGGACCGACCTTGTTCGGGCCGCCCTTCTCGCCGGAGTGGCAGGCCTGGCACTTCTTGAACACGGCGGAGCCGGCCTCGACATTGGCGGTGGCCAGCAGCTCGGCGATCGGCTTCGAGGGCGCGGCGGGTGCCGCCGGGCCGCCTTCGGTCGGCTCGGCCGCCACGATGGCGAAGCCGGGCTTCTCGGGCGCGGGCGACGCGAACAGCGAGTTCGAGACGATGCCCACGGAAAAGATGACGAAGCAGGTTCCGAGGAATCCGGCGAGCAGTTTGTTGACTTCGTTGGAATCCATACGCCCCTTGCTCCCTTTTCCGGCGGACCGTCCCGTCCACTCCGTCCGTCGGTATCGCGAAAGGCCCCGCAGGGCCAGTCAAATCGGGCGGAAACTAGGTCTTTTGCTCGGGCGTTGCAACACCTATAAGGGCGCTTCCAGTGAGACCTTTTGCCACTTTTCCACCCGCTTTTTTCAGGCACCCCGCAGTCCGATGTCCACATTGATCCTGATACCGGCCCGCATGGCCTCGACCCGGCTGCCGGGCAAGCCGCTGGCGGACATAGCGGGCGCCCCCATGATTGTGCATGTCGCGCGCCGGGCGGCGGAGGCGGAACTCGGCCGCGTCGTGGTGGCGACCGACACCAAAAGCGTGGCCGACGCCGTGCAGGCGCATGGGTTCGAGGCAATCATGACTCGTGCCGATCACGAATCGGGCTCCGATCGCATTTTCGAGGCGCTGACCGCGCTGGACCCGCGCGGCAAGGTGGAAATCGTGGTCAACGTGCAGGGCGATCTGCCGACGATCGACCCGGAGATCATCGGCGCGTCGATGCGGCCCCTGGCTGACCCGGCCGTCGATATCGCCACGCTCGGCGTCGAGATCGTGCGCGAGGAAGAAAAGACCAACCACAACGTCGTCAAGATCGTGGGCTCGCCGCTTTCCGGCACCCGCCTGCGCGCGCTCTACTTCACGCGCGCCACGGCGCCGTGGGGGGAGGGGCCGCTCTATCATCACATCGGCCTCTATGCCTATCGCCGCGCCGCCCTCGAGCGTTTCGTGGCGCTGCGGCCGTCGCCGCTCGAACGGCGCGAACGGCTGGAGCAGTTGCGCGCGCTGGAGGCCGGCATGCGCATCGACGCCGAGATCGTGCGCTCCGTGCCGCTGGGCGTCGACACGCCCCACGACCTCGATCGCGCCAGAACCATCCTTGCAACCCGGAATGTCGGACATGCCTGAAAAGACCAACAAGATATCCTTCCAGGGCGAGCCGGGCGCCAATTCCGACACCGCCTGCCGCAACATGTTCCCGTCGATGGAGCCCTTGCCCTGTCCGACCTTCGAGGACGCGTTCAATGCGGTCGAGACTGGCAAGGCCGAGCTCGCCATGATCCCGATCGAGAACACGATCGCCGGCCGCGTCGCCGACATCCATCATCTCCTGCCGGAGTCGAAGCTGCATATCATCGGCGAGTATTTCCTGCCGATCCACTTCCAGCTCATGGTGCTGCCCGGGGTGAAGCGCGAGGAGATCAAGACCGTCCACAGCCACATCCATGCGCTCGGCCAGTGCCGCAAGTACATTCGCAAGAACGGCTGGAAGCCGGTGGTGGCCGGCGATACGGCCGGGTCGGCGAAGCTGGTCTCCGAGGTCGGGGATCGCACCATGGCGTCGCTCGCGCCGGCGCTCGCCGCGGAGCTCTACGGCCTCGACATCATCGAGAAGAACGTCGAGGACACCGACTCGAACGTCACCCGCTTCGTCGTGCTGACCAAGAGCAAGCAGTGGGTCGAGCGCCCGTCGCCCGACGCCAAGATGATGACCACCTTCATCTTTCGCGTCCGCAACGTTCCGGCGGCGCTCTACAAGGCGATGGGCGGCTTTGCCACCAACGGCGTCAACATGACCAAGCTCGAGAGCTACCAGCTCGGCGCCTTCACCGCGACGCAGTTCTTCGCCGATATCGAGGGCCACCCCGACGATCCGCTGGTCAAGCTGGCGCTGGACGAATTGCGTTTCTTCTCGCGCGAGATGCGTATTGTCGGCGTCTACCCGGCGAGCGAGTCGCGCGAGCAGTGGAAAGTGGCTGACTGACCGCTCGTCTCGGATCCGAGCGAAACCCGGTCGCCCGGGCCGTCACGCCGACGGGTGATGGGTGCCAGTGGCGCCCAAGCCGGGGTCAGGGCAGGACGAGCGGCACGTAGTCGATTTCCTGGAATGCCTCGACCTCCGGCACCCAGCGGTCGCGCACGAAGGCGACATGGTCGGGATGCTCATTGTAGGCGGTGTAGGCGCGCTGGTCGGCGAACTCCATGGAGAAGCCGAACTGGTAGTCGCTCTTGGGGCTGATCTGCCGCAGCGCCTCGAAATGCCGCACGCCCTTGATCGCCGAGAGTATCCGCCTGGCGTCCGCCAGGAAGCGTTTCTCCTCCAGCGAATGCTGCTGGTGCTTGAGGGTGAAGACGACGGTGTGACGGATCATGCGCGCGGTTTCCTCGCTGTTTCAGGCGCTTTCGGTCCAGGCCCGGATCAGGTGATGGGCGATGGCGCCCTTCGGCGGCGTAAACAGATTGCCGGGATGCTCCCTGGCCAGCATCGAGAGCACCTCGTCGCGGCCGAACCAGCGGCAATCCTCGAGTTCGTTGAGGTCGGCCTGGATATCTTCGTTGAGCGGCTCGCCGAAACAGCCGATCATCAGCGAATAGGGAAACGGCCAGGGCTGGCTGGCGTGGTAGACGACGCGGCCGAGCCTTATGCCGGCTTCCTCGAGGGTCTCGCGGCGCACGGCCGCCTCGATCGTCTCGCCCGGCTCGATGAAGCCGGCGAGCGCCGAATACATGCCCGGCGCGAAATGCCGTCCGCGTCCGAGCAGGCACTTGTCGCGGGTGACCGTCAGCATGATCGCCACCGGATCGGTGCGCGGAAAATGCTCGGCGCCACAGGCCGGGCAGACCCGCTTGTAGCCGCCGGCGCGCATCTGCGTCTCGTGCCCGCATCGGCCGCAGAAGCGGTGGTTCGCATGCCATGCAAGCAGCGCCGCGCCCTGCGCCATGGCGCCCGCGCTCGCCTCGTCGATCAGCCCCTGCATGTAGACGGAGCGGTAGTCGATCGCCTTGATCGTCTCGGGCAGCTGTTCGGGATCGATCCCGGCCGGAACCGCCAGCACCGGCCCGCTTGCGTCGAAGCCGAGCAGGACGCCGCCGTCGAGGGCGATGCCGAGCGGCTGGCCTTCCGCCTCGCCGAACCAGGGGTCCAGCACGTCGCCCAGCATCTTCAGGAACAGCCTGCCGCCATGCATCAGCAGCAACCTGGCCCGGGGGTCGGCGAGCGCCTTCTGCGTCGCGTCGTCGGCGCGGTTCTCGGACTGACGGTCTATCGCGTTGCCGGCAAATCCGACGAACTGGCTCGGCTCGCGAAAAGGCGCGTCAAACAGGTGGAAGCTCATGCTGGCTCGGTGTGTTTCGGGATGGACACGGGGAGAAGTCTATAACGCCGCCCTGATCGTTTCGGCAAACCGGTGCAGGTCCGCGCGGTGATAGGGCTCGCGCATGCCGTATCCCCACACCGGGCCGGGCCAGCCTGGGTCGCCTTCAGAGCGGGCGATGACATGCACGTGCAATTGGCGCACGATGTTGCCGAGCGCGCCTGTGTTGATCTTGGCGCAACCGGTGGTCTTCTTCAGCGCCTGCGCCACCATGTTGGTCTCGAAGGTCAGCATCGCCTGGTCGAGCGGCGTCATGTCGTGGACTTCCTCGGCGCCCGGTCGCTGCGGAACCAGCACCAGCCACGGCCAGCGGCGATCGTTCATGACACGCAATTCGCACAGGCCGAGCCACATCAACTGCTCGCTGTCCGCTTCCAGCCGGGCATCCAGCATGAATCCGGCCTTCAGGCCCGGCAGCATAGGCATTTCCTCAAGGTTGCAGTCTTTTCAAGCTCTCGAACGCTAGAGCGGAGGCAAGGGGGCTGCAAGCGAATCATTGGCTCGTCACGGATTGGTGCTCGGATTCTTGTGCGCACTTGCATTTCACCGCCGAATTGCCGATATGGGGGGTGGGAGGTTGGTGGTGGACGATCCACTCGCCAACCGGGTCAGGTCCGGAAGGGAGCAGCCCTAACGAGCCCGGAACGGGTCATTGTTCCAGCCTCCCGCCTCTTCGCCTTTCTCCCGCGACATTGACGGCGCAAAGCCGTGCGGGCGAAACTATGCGCGGGAATCGGCCGCCTTTCGGAATGGCCCTTGGAGCTTTTGCGGGCGAATGAGCGAAGCCGGAAACATGGGGGCTGGAAGCCTGGAAACAGGCAAGGCGGCTGCCTATCGCGTTCTGGCGCGCAAATACCGTCCTTCGAACTTTTCCGAACTCATCGGCCAGGAGCCGATGGTGCGCACGCTCACCAATGCCTTTGCCTCCGGCCGCATCGCGCAGGCCTGGATGCTGACCGGCGTGCGCGGTGTCGGCAAGACCACGACGGCCCGTATCCTGGCCCGCGCGCTCAACTACAAGACCGCCACAGTAGACGGTCCCTCGGTCGATCTCTCTGTGCCGGGCGAGCACTGCCAGGCGATCATGGAAGGCCGCCATGTCGACGTCATCGAGATGGACGCCGCCTCCCACACCGGCATCGACGACATCAGGGATATCATCGACCGCGTGCGCTACGCCCCGGTGTCGGCGCGCTACAAGGTCTACATCATCGACGAAGTGCACATGCTTTCCACCCAGGCCTTCAACGGCCTGCTGAAGACGCTGGAAGAGCCGCCGCCGCACGTCAAGTTCATCTTCGCCACGACCGAAATCCGCAAGGTGCCGATCACGGTTCTGTCGCGTTGCCAGCGCTTCGACCTGAGGCGCATCGACGCTGGCGCGCTGGTCGCGCATCTTTCGGCCATCGCCGGCAAGGAAGGCATTTCCGTCGACGACGAGGCGCTGGCGATGATCGCGCGCGCCGCCGAGGGCTCGGCGCGTGATTCGCTCTCGATCCTCGACCAGGCGATCGCCCATGGCGGCGGCACGGTCGACGCCGAGGCGGTTCGCGCCATGCTCGGGCTGGCGGATCGCGCCCGCATCGTCGATCTGTTCGAACATGTCATGAAGGGCGACGTGGCGTCGGCGCTGGCCGAGTTCCGCGCGCAGTACGACACCGGCGCCGATCCGGCCGCCGTGCTGACCGACCTTGCCGAATTCAATCATCTCGTCACCCGCCTGCGCTTCGTGCCTGGCGCGGCCGACGATGCCTCGCTGGCCGAGGACGAACGCCGGCGCGGCGCCGATTTCGCCAAGAGCCTGTCCGTGCGGGTGCTGTCGCGCACGTGGCAGATGCTGCTCAAGGGCATTCCAGAGGTGCAGTCGTCCAACCGGCCGGTCAGCGCTGCCGAGATGGTACTGATCCGGCTCGCCCATGCAGCCGACCTGCCGACGCTCGACGAGGCGCTGAAGTCGCTGGAGGGCGCACCGTCGGCACCGCCTGCGCCGCGCCCGAACGGCACGGCTCCCGGTCCCGGCAATGGCGGCGGCGCCAGCGCGGTGGCGCAGGCGCGGATGCCCGCTTCCAATGGCGGCGCGCAGACGATGCGGCTGGTCGAGACCGAGCCTGCCCCGGCGGCGTTCGTCCCGGCGCCCGAGCCGGTGGTCGAAACGCCTCCTGTCGTGGTCAAGTCGATCGCCGATATCGTCGCGCTCGCCGACTCCAACCGCGATCTCGCCTTCAAGGTGCTGGTCAAGCGCTGCATCCGCCTCGTGCGCGTCGAGCCGGGCAGGCTGGATGTCGGCCTGACGGAGGATGCGCCCAAGACCCTGCTCAACGACCTGACGACGAAGCTGCGCGCCTGGACCGGGCGGAACTGGCTGGTGTCGCTGTCGAAGGAAGAGGGCGGCCAGACAATCACCCAGGTCGAGACGGCCAAGCGTGAGACCGCCTTCCTCGACGCCAGGAGCGATCCGGCGGTCGCCGCCATCCTGGAGCGGTTTCCCGGCGCCAAGATCATCGACGTGCGCATACCCGATGCGCCGGAGGTGGAGACGGCGGAGGCTTCGGAACCGATCGAGCCGGCGCAGGACGACGACGAGATTTGAAACAGCACCACGCGTAAAGGATCATCCGATGAAAGACCTTCTCGGCCTGATGGGCAAGGCAAAGGAAATGCAGGCCAAGTTCCAGGCCATGCAGGACGAGATCGCCACGCTCGAGGCTACCGGCGTCGCCGGCGGCGGCCTCGTCGCGGTCACCCTCAGCGGAAAATTCGAGATGAAGTCGCTGAAGATCGACCCTTCCCTGTTCAAGGAAGATGAAGTGGAGATCCTCGAGGACCTGGTGCTGGCCGCGCACAACGACGCCAGGGCCAAGGTCGAGCAGACCATGCAGGAAAAGACCAAGGCCCTGACGGCTGGTCTGCCCGTGCCGCCCGGAATGAAACTGCCTTTCTAGAAACCTTTGGGATGGGGCTTCGCGGATGGTCGCGAACATCGAAGACCCGTCCGAAAGGCTGATCGAGCAGCGCTTCCGGAACAGGATCTACGAGATACTCGATATTCTAGCCGACTGCGACGCCGGCGTGGACCTCGTCGGCATCAGGGGATACTTCAACCTCTTCGAGGATTTCGTTCATCGCCCCTCCATCGAGATGGGCCTGTCGGCGCTGTCCAGGGACGAGCGGGCAGCGGTTCTCGAGATCGCCGACCTGCTCGAGCAAGCCAGCGAAGCCAATCCGGACTTCACCAGGAACGAGTTCGTCCAGAGCGGCTGGCCGGTGCGAATCGCGCCAAGGGCGAGGGAAGCACGCGACCTGTTTCTCAGGCGAGGGTTGTTCTCGGAGAAGGTCGAGGAAAGCGAACCCGGCCAGCCGGTCGCTATTCCAACGATTCGCTAATACATAGCCGCCGAACCGGCATTTTTCCAAAAAAATCCGTTTAAAATCAATGTATTGCCGTGGAGGGTCGGCCTGTGTTGCTCGGTGCCGGTGGTCGATCAAATATCGTGTCAGATTTGTAACAGTGACCGCACAATAACACTTTGGCCATCTTTTTGCCCGAAAGTGTCTCATTCTTGCCGCAGCCTGGGGGCGGGCATCGAGAGAGGGTTACTTGTTGATTGCCACGCGCTGGAAGACGCCGCTGTTGCTCGGCGCCGTCATTTCACCTTTGTTCCTGGCAGCCTGCAGCCAGACCGGCTCGCACGGAATGTCCACCGGCAGTCTGGCCAGTTCGCTCACGCCGAGCTTCTTCACCACGCGTCCCTATGGGCATACGCCGAAGGACAAGGAGTGCCTTGAGCGGGCGATGTTCTTCGAATCCAACCGGTCGAGCCGCGACGGCATGGTCGCGGTCGGCACCGTGGTCATGAACCGGCTGCGTTCCGGCAATCATGGCAACACCATCTGCGAGGTCGTCGGTGAGCGCGGGCAGTTCGCGCCCGGCGTCATGACCCGGCCGATGAATTCGCGCGCGCTGCCTGATGTCGAGGAAGCGGCGCAGGCCGTGCTCAAGGGCGAGCGCAAGGCCAAGCTCAAGAACACGATGTATTTCCACACCGCCGGCCTGCGCTTCCCCTACAAGAATATGCACTACACCATGGTCGCCGGCGGCAATGCCTTCTACGAGAAGCGCGGCCGCAACTGGCAGCCGCTGCCCGAAGAGCCGACCGTTGCGGTGGCCTCCGTCGCCTCGCCGACCGCTTCCGTGATGGTCGCGTCCGCCGCACCGGCGCCCGCCGTGACCACAGTGCGCACGGTTTCCTCGAAGCGGACCTTCGTGACGGCCACCGCGACGGCGAAATCCGCGCGCGTCACCGCTTCGCAGACGATGGTGGCGATGCAGGAGCCGATGGCGGAGCCGGATGCCGCCCGTTTCGGCGGAACGGCGAACAACAGGGTCATCGCTTCGGTCGAGGCCCCGCCGCAGGAAGCGGCGATGGGTTTCCAGTCGACGCCTGAAAATACCGATGCCATCGGCGCGCTGATCGCCAGCCAGACGCGGCCCCTGCAGGAATACTGAGGCAGCTGACGCCGCGCGGCAGGGGCTGTCGCCATCCTTGCCGTGCCGAGTTCCAAAGCGGCGCGAAAAATCCTAGCGCATGACCCCGAAATCGGAATCGATTTTCGGAAAGGATCATGCGCCAAACCAAACTGTTAGAGCGCCCTTTGCGCGTCCAAAAGGACGCGCAGCGCTCTAAAGCGCGTCGCGATCCTTCGGATACGCTCCGCACGCATTGGTTCTCTTTGTTGCGCATGTCCTTGTCCCGAAACCGGGTCCCACTTTCGGGAGACATGCGTTAAACCGATGCGATGTCCAAGCGAATCGCCGGTCCCGAGATCGAACGCCTGATCCAGCTCCTGGCCAAGGTGCCGGGGCTCGGTCCGCGTTCGGCCAGGCGCGCCGCGCTGCACCTGATCAAGAAGAAAGAACAACTGCTGACGCCGCTGGCCGGCGCCATGGCCGAGGCCGCCGACAAGGTGCGCATCTGCTCGACCTGCGGCAATGTCGACACCGCCGATCC
The DNA here is from genome assembly GCA_001899205.1 of Mesorhizobium sp. 65-26. GTDB lineage: Bacteria > Pseudomonadota > Alphaproteobacteria > Rhizobiales > Rhizobiaceae > Mesorhizobium. Next base: position 316,170 of record MKVL01000004.1, read on the forward strand.
ATGCCTCATATGCACGGATGCGCGCCGCGATCCGGGCACGCTGATTGTCGTCGAGGACGTGTCCGACCTGTGGGCGCTCGAACGGGCGGCGGCGATGAATGTGCGCTACCATGTTCTCGGCGGCACGCTGTCGCCGCTCGACGGCATCGGCCCCGATCAGCTGAACATCCGCTCGCTCATCGACCGTGTTGCCGGTGGCGAGGTGAAGGAGATCATCCTGGCCGTCAACGCGACGGTCGAGGGACAGACCACGGCGCACTATCTGACCGACCAGCTTTCTTCCTTCCCGGTCAAGATCACGCGGCTGGCGCATGGCGTGCCGGTGGGCGGCGAACTCGACTATCTCGACGAGGGGACGCTGGCGGCGGCGCTGCGCTCGAGGACGGCGTTTTGAGGGGGCTTCGGACGTGACTGTTTTCCTTCGCGGCCTTTGCAGGCTTGCCTTTGCATTTCTGCTGATCTCGCTGCTCGGACCTTTCACCCACCCGGTCTCCGCCGCCGCCATCGACGACCAGTTCCGTGCCTGGCTGCAGAACGATCTATGGCCCGAGGCCAAGGCGAAAGGCATCTCCAAAAAAACCTTCGATGCCGCCTTCGACGGCGTGAAGCCGAACCTCAAGCTGCCGGACCTGGTCATGCCGGGCGAGAAGCCGAGCAAGCCACGCAAGCAGGAGCAGGCCGAATTCGGCTCGCCCGGTGCCTACTTCGCCGAGAAGACGATCGGCCGCGTCGTCACCGGCGGGCGCGCGCGCGCGGCGGCCAACGCCAGGACGCTCGCCGCCATCGAGAAGCGCTTTGGCGTGCCGGGCTCGATATTGCTGGCGATCTGGGGCCGCGAGACCGGCTTCGGCGCGGCGAAAATGCCCTACGACGCCTTCGAGGTGCTGGGCACCAAGGCCTTCCTTTCGGCCAGGAAGGACTTCTTCCGCACCGAACTGCTTGCCGCGCTGGAGATCGTCGAGCGCGGGCTGGAACCCGTCGGCGCGATGAAATCCTCCTGGGCCGGCGCGCTCGGCCAGCCGCAGTTCATGCCGACCTCCTTCCTCAAGCATGCGGTCGATTTCGACGGCGACGGCCGCGTCGACATCTGGAATTCGGTGCCTGACGTGCTGGGCTCGATCGCCAACTATCTCGACCACTACGGTTGGGTGAAGGGGCGCGGCTGGGGCTTCGAGGTGACGGTGCCTGCAACCGTTTCGTGTTCGCTCGAAGGGCCGGACCAGGGCAAGAGGATTGCCGACTGGGCCGCGATGGGGATCAGGCGTGTCGGCGGCAAGCCGTTCCCGGCCGCTGAACTGAAGGCCGAGGGCTTTCTGCTGATGCCGGCGGGGCGCAGCGGGCCGGCCTTCGTCGTCACGCCCAATTTCTACGTCATCAAGCAGTACAACAACAGCGACCTCTACGGTCTCTTCATCAGCCATGCCGCCGACCGCATCGCCTCTGGCGACAGCAATTTCGCCGGCAAGTGGGGCGATGTCGGCGGCCTCCTGCGCTCCGACATAGCGGCCCTGCAAAGGGCGCTCGAAGCCAAGGGCTACGATGTCGGCAGCGCCGACGGCCTCCCCGGCTTCAAGACGCGCCGCTCGATCGGCAAATGGCAGGCCAAGAACGGCCGGCCGGCCACCTGTTTTCCCGACGCGGACCTTGTCTCGGCGGTTAAGTAGCTGAAACCAAGCCAATTTTTCAGGAAACGCCTGCGAGGCGCGAGGCGTCGCCGACGCTTCCGGTCCGCCCGCTTCGCGTCGCCGCAACCGCTGACGATGCGTCATGCAGATGCTCGTTGCCGGTTTCGAGGCCGCCGGATATGGTGTTGACCAAATGGACAAAAACCGTGACGGTAATTGTCCGGGCCGCGAGGCCCAAAAAGAATACCGCCCGAGCCGGGAACTCGGGTCGACAAAACAACAAAACAGGGAACGATCACCATGATGATGGAAAAGTTTGCTCTTCGCTCTCGTAGCTTGCTTGCGGGGGCGGCGATGACCGCGTTGCTCGTCGGCATAGCGCCCGCCTTCGCCGTCACGCCGGCCGACACGCTGGTCGAGGGTTTCGCCATCGACGACATCATCTCGATGGATCCGGGCGAGGCGTTCGAATTGTCGACCGCCGAAGTCACCGGCAACACCTATGATCTGCTGGTACGTCTCGACCTCAGCGATACGTCCAAGGTCAAGGGCGACCTCGCCGAGAGCTGGACCGTCTCGGACGACGGCCTGACCTACACCTTCAAGCTCAAGCCCGGCATGAAGTTCGCTTCCGGCAACCCGATCACCGCGGCTGACGTCGCCTATTCGTTCGAGCGCGCGATCAAGCTGGACAAGAGCCCGGCCTTCATCATCAACCAGTTCGGCATCAGCGGCGACAATGTCACCGAGAAGGCCAAGGCCGTCGACGACACCACCTTCCAGTTCGTCGTCGACAAGGCCTATGCGCCGAGCTTCGTGCTCAACTGCCTCTCGGCCACCGTCGCCTCGGTGGTGGACGCCAAGCTGGTCAAGGAACATGTCGCCGCCGTCACGCCAAGCGCCGACTACAAATGGGACAACGATTTCGGCAATGCCTGGCTGAAGACCGGCTATGCCGGTTCCGGCGCCTACAAGCTGCGTGAATGGCGCGCCAACGAAGCCGTCGTGCTCGAGCGCAACGACAACTACAATGGCGAGAAAGCCAAGCTTGCGCGCGTCATCTACCGCAACATGAAGGAAAGCTCGGCGCAGCGCCTGGCGCTGGAGGCCGGCGACATCGACGTCGCCCGTAACCTTGAGCCGAACGATCTCGACGCCATCGCCAAGAACGCCGACCTCACCACCACCAGCGCGCCGAAGGGCACGGTCTATTACATCAGCCTGAACCAGAAGAATGCGAATCTCGCCAAGCCCGAGGTTCGGCAGGCGTTCAAATACCTGATCGACTATGACGCCCTGTCCACCACCATCCTCAAGGGCATCGGCGAGATACACCAGTCATTCCTGCCCAAGGGCGACCTTGGCGCTATCAACGACAATCCGTTCAAGCTCGACGTCGCCAAGGCCAAGGAGCTGCTTGCCAAGGCCGGCCTGCCGGATGGCTTCAAGGTGACGATGGACGTGCGCAGCGGCCAGCCGACCACCGGCATGGCGGAATCGATCCAGCAGACCCTCGGCCAGGCCGGCATCCAGCTGGAGATCATTCCGGGCGATGGTAAGCAGACACTGACCAAGTATCGGGCCCGCAATCACGACATCTACATCGGCAACTGGGGCCAGGATTATTTCGACCCTAACTCCAACGCCCAGACTTTCGCCTCCAACCCGGACAATTCCGACAACGCCAAGATCAAGACGCTGGCCTGGCGCAACGCCTGGGACATTCCGGACCTGACCAAGGAGACCGAGGCGGCGTTGCTGGAGAAGGATTCAGGCAAGCGCGCCGATATGTACAAGGATCTGCAGCAGAAGATCCTCGACACCAGCCCCTTCGTCATCATCCATCAGCAGTTGGAAGTGGCCGGCGTTCGCAAGAGCCTCAAGGACTTCGCGCTCGGCCCGAGCTTCGACACCAATTTCGTCTGGTCGGTCTCGAAGTAATCCCGACGGACGCGACGCGTGAGCGTAGCTGACAATCAGGCGGCGGCGGGGCGCGGCAGCGCCCAGGCCGTCGCCGTTTTGTCCGCGATCGGCCGTTTCCTGGCCATCGCGGTGACGACCTATCTCGGTCTCCTCGCGGTGACCTTCTTCATCGGCCGCGTCATTCCCATCGATCCGGTGCTGGCCGTGCTCGGCGACCGGGCGCCGACGGCCGTCGTCGAGCGCACCCGCCGCGAAATGGGTTTGGACCTGCCGCTGATCGAGCAGTTCTACATCTATGTCAAAAGCGCCTTGAGCGGCGATTTCGGCACCTCTGTGCTGACCACCAACCCGGTCATGGCGGACATCCGCCGCGTCTTTCCGGCTACGCTGGAGCTCGCGACGCTCGGCACCATCATCGGCGCCGTCATCGGCGTGCCGCTCGGCGTGCTGGCCGCGGTCAAGCGCGGCAGCTTCATCGACCAGATCGTGCGTATCATCGGCCTGATCGGCTATTCCGTGCCGATCTTCTGGCTGGGCCTGCTCGGCCTCGTCTTGTTCTACGCCAAGCTGCAATGGGTCGCCTTCCCGGCGCGGCTCGACGTGGTCTACGAATACACCTTCACGCCCATCACCGGCTTCTACCTGCTCGACGCCGCGATGCAGGGGCAGTGGGACGTCTTCTATGACGCCTTCCGCCACATCATCCTGCCGGCGGCGCTGCTCGGCTATTTCTCGCTCGCCTATATCAGTCGCATGACGCGGTCGTTCATGCTGAACGAGCTGACGCAGGAATATATCGTCGCCGCGCGTGCCAAGGGCCTCTCCGAGACGCGTATCATCTGGGGCCACGCGCTGCGCAACGCGGCTGTGCCGATGGTCACGGTCATCGCGCTGTCCTATGCCGGGTTGCTCGAAGGCTCTGTGCTCACCGAGACGGTGTTCTCCTGGCCCGGCATCGGCCTCTACATCACCAATTCCCTGCAGAATGCCGACATGAACGCCGTGCTCGGCGGCACCATCGTCATCGGCTCGGTCTTTATCGCCATCAACCTTTTCTCCGACCTGCTCTATCGCGTGCTCGACCCGAGGACAAAAGCCCGATGAGCGCGCAACCGATCCTTACCCGCCGCGAATGGTTGCTGAGCGACCGGCCTGCCTCGCGCATGCAGGCCAGGCTCGGCCGCGCCTATGTCGCCTGGCGGCGCTTTTCCGCCAACAGGCTGGCGCTGCTCGGCCTGCTGATCATCATCGCGCTGCTGGTCGTCGCGGCACTCGCCGACGTGCTCGCGCCCTATTCGCCGACCATCGGCGACCTCAAGAATGCCCGCCTGCTGGCGCCGGGCGCGGCGCACTGGTTCGGCACCGACGACCTTGGTCGCGATATCTACTCGCGCATCGTCTACGGCTCGCGCTGGACGCTCTACGTGGTCATCCTGGTGGCCATCATCGCCGCCCCCATAGGCCTGCTGGTCGGTACGGTCGCCGGCTATGCCGGCGGCTGGACCGACGCGATACTGATGCGCGTCACCGATATCTTCCTGGCCTTCCCGAAGCTGGTGCTGGCGCTGGCCTTCGTCGCCGCGCTGGGACCGGGCATCGAGAACGCCGTGCTGGCGATCGCCATCACTTCCTGGCCGCCCTACGCGCGTATCGCGCGCGCCGAGACGCTGACGGTACGCAACTCCGACTACATCAAGGCAGTGCAATTGATGGGCGCTTCGCCGTTCCGCATCGTCTTGCGCCACATCATGCCGCTCTGCATCTCCTCGCTGATCATCCGGGTCACGCTCGACATGGCGGGCATCATCCTGACCGCCGCCGGCCTCGGCTTCCTCGGCCTCGGCGCGCAGCCGCCTCTGCCTGAATGGGGCGCGATGATCGCGTCGGGCCGCCGTTTCATCCTCGACCAGTGGTGGGTGGCGGGCGCCCCGGGTGGCGCCATCCTCATCGTCAGCCTCGGCTTCAACCTGTTGGGCGACGGCCTGCGCGACGCGCTCGATCCCCGGAGTGGTGATCAATGAGCGGTGATCAATGAGCACGCTCCTGGATGTCGAGGATCTGCGCGTCACCTATCCGACGCGCACCGGCGTGATCGAGGCCGTGCGCGGGGTTTCCTTCCAGCTCGGCCGCGAGCGGCTGGGCATCGTCGGCGAGAGCGGCTCTGGCAAGTCGCAGACCGGCCGCGCGATCATGGGGTTGACGCCGCCGCAGGCGCAGGTCTCGGCCAAAAAACTCGCCTTCGACGGGATCGATCTCATGGCGGCATCGCCGCGCGAGCGCCGGGCGCTGCGCGGCAACCGCATCGCGATGATCCTGCAGGATCCGAAATATTCGCTCGATCCGGTGATGAGCATCGGCCGCCAGATCGTCGAGACGCTGCGCGCGCATGAAAGGGTCTCCAAGGCGGAGGCGCGAGAGCGGGCTCTCGCCATGCTGGAGGCGGTGCAGATCCGCGACCCGGCGCGCGTCTTCGACCTGCACCCGCACGAGGTTTCTGGCGGCATGGGCCAGCGCGCCATGATCGCCATGATGCTGATCGCCGGTCCGGAGCTGATGATCGCCGACGAGCCGACCTCGGCGCTTGACGTGACCGTGCAGCTCGACGTGCTCAAGATCCTCGACAAGCTCGTCGCCGAGCGCGGCATGGGCCTGATCTTCATCTCGCACGACCTGCGGCTCGTCTCGTCCTTCTGCGACCGGGTCATCGTCATGTATGCCGGCAAGGTGGTCGAGCAGATCAAGGCATCCGAGCTTCGCAACGCCCAGCATCCCTACACGCTCGGCCTGCTCGACTGCATGCCCAGGATCGACGCCGACCGCCATCCGCTGCCGGTGCTCGACCGCAAACCGGAGTGGGCGGCATGACGGCGGCGCTCGCGATAGACCGTCTTGAGGTGGTTTTCGACCGCTTCCGCGCCCTGAAGGGCGTCAGCCTCGAGGTGCAGCCGGGTGAATCCTTCGGCCTGGTCGGGGAGTCCGGCTCCGGCAAGTCGACGCTGCTGAGGGCGATCGCAGGCCTCGCTCCGGTCACCTCCGGCGGCATCGCCGTTGATGGCCGGACATTGGGCCGCGGCCGCGACAAGGCCTTCTACCGCCAGGTGCAGATGGTCTTCCAGGACCCGTACGGGTCGCTGCACCCGCGCCAGACCGTCGACCGCCTGTTGCAGGAACCGCTGGCCATCCACGGTGTCGCCGACGGCGAGCGGCGCATCCAGCGCGCGCTCGACGAGGTCGGTCTCGGCAACGGCTTCCGCTTCCGCTACGCGCACCAGCTCTCCGGCGGCCAGCGCCAGCGCGTGGCGATTGCGCGCGCGCTCATCCTCGAACCTTCCATCCTTCTGCTCGACGAGCCGACATCGGCGCTCGATGCCTCCGTGCAGGCCGAGGTGCTGAACCTGCTGGAGGAGGTGCGGCGCCGCCGCAAGCTCACCTTCCTGATGGTCAGCCACGACCTCGCCGTCATCACCCATATGTGCGAGCGGTTGATGGTGATGCAGAATGGCGAGGCGGTGGAGAACCTTGCCGCGAGCGACCTAGTCGAACGCAAGGTGACGAAGGACTATACCCGCAACCTGCTCAAGGCGAGCGAGGGGTTTGTGAGGGCGTAGCTCGTCGCATCCTGCCGATTTCCACTCTCGATGAGCGGCGCGCCCTCAGGCCGCGCCGCCTTCCAATGCCGCTTCGCCGTGACCGCCCTGGTCTTCCGCACCCTGCCTGGGCTCCTTGATCCTGAACCACGTCACATAGAGCGCGGGCAGGAAGAGCAGCGTGATCGCCGTGCCGGCGATGATGCCGCCCATCATGGAATAGGCCATCGGTCCCCAGAACACCTCGCGCGCGATCGGGATCAGCGCGAGGCTGGCGGCGGCCGCCGTCAGCGCGATCGGCCGCATGCGGTGCTCGGTCGCCTCGATCACGGCCGCCCAGCGATCCTTGCCCTCCGCCACGAGGTCCTCGATCTGCACGATTAGGATCACCGAGTTGCGGATCAGGATGCCGATCAGCGCCAGCACGCCGAGGATGGCCACGAAGCCGAGCGGCGCGCCGCTCGGCACCAGTGCCGCCACCACGCCGATCAGTCCGAGCGGCGCCACGGCGACGACCAGGAACAGGCGCTGGAAGCTCTGCAACTGTACCATCAGGATGGTCGCCATGATGAACAGCATCAGCGGCACCACGGCCGCGATCGGTCCCTGGCTGTTGGCGCTTTCCTCGACCGAACCGGCGGTGGCGATCGCATAGCCTGGCGGCAGCTTGGCGATGAAGGCCTCGACCGATGGTTTCAGCTCGTTCACGACGGTGGCCGGAAGCGCGTCGCCGACCAGCCCGGCGCGCACGGTGATGGTCGGGATGCGGTCGCGCCGCCACACCGTCGGCTGCTCCAGCTCGTAACGGAAGTTGGCCACCGCGGCGAGCGGGATCGCCTCGCCGTTTCCGGTCGGAAGCTGCATGTTCTGCAGCGTCTCGATCGAGCCGCGCTCGGCCTCGCGCGAGCGGGCCACGACGTTGATCAGGTAGGTGGCGTCGCGCACCTGGGTGATGGTGGTGCCGCCAACGGTGCTGTTGAGCGCACTGGCGATGTCGGAGGAGGTGATGCCGAGCTGGCGCGCCTTGTCCTGCAGCACGTCGACTCTCAGCACGCGCTGCGGCTCGTTCCAGTCGAATGTGGGGGCGGCAAGCTTCGGGTTGGCCGAAATGAGGCCGGCGAACTGCTGCGCCAGCTCGCGCACCGTCTGGATGTCAGGTCCGCTGACGCGATACTGCACCGGCCGGCCGACCGGTGGGCCGAGTTCGAGCAGCTTGACGAAGGCGTCGGTGCCGACGAACTCCTCGCGCAGCAGCTTCTCCAGCGCCGGCTTCACCCGGTTGCGGGCCTCGATGCTCTTGGTGACGATGACCGTCTGTCCGAAATAGGGGTTCGCCGGCTGCACGTCATAGGCAAGCACGAAGCGCACGGCGCCCTGGCCGATATAGGACGAGAAGTGATCGATGTCGGGATTGCCGGCCAGCGCGCGCTGCTCGAAACGCTCCATCTGGTCGCGCGTCTCGGCGATCGATGAATTCTGCGGCAGGTTCCAGTCGACGATCAGCTCCGGCCTGTCGGATGGCGGGAAGAACTGCTGCTGCACCAGCCCGAAGCCGGCGATCGAGGCGGCGAAGAGGATTACGGTGGCGATGATGGTCAGCCAATGCCGGCGCACCGAGAAGACCAGCACGCGCCGGAACAGCATGGTGAAGCGCCCGGGCTGGTCATGGTGCTTGGTCTTCATCGCTGCCGGCAGGATGGTCACGCCGAGAAGGGGCGCGAACAGCACCGCCACGATCCAGGACACCAGCAGCGACACGGCGATGACGACGAACAGCGTGAAAGTGTACTCGCCGGCGGCACTGGAATTGAGGCCGATCGGGATGAAGCCGGCCACCGTCACCAGCGTGCCCGTCAGCATCGGGAAGGCGGTGGAGGTGTAGACATAGGTCGCGGCCTTCCGCAGGCTGTCGCCCACCTCCAGCCGCGCGACCATCATCTCGACCGCGATCATGGCGTCGTCGACCAGCAGGCCGAGCGCGATGATCAGCGCGCCAAGCGAAATGCGCTGCAACGAGATGCCGAGATAGGCCATGACCACGAAGGTGATGGCGAGCACCAGCGGGATCGACAATGCCACGACGAAGCCCGCGCGCAGGCCGAGGCTGATAAAGGAGACCGCCAGCACGATGGCGACCGCCTCGAACAGCGCACGCGTGAAGCCGGACACCGCGTCCCTGACGATGACCGGCTGGTCCGCCACCAGGTGCACGCCGACGCCCACCGGCAGGTCGGCCAGCACCCTGTCCATCTCCTTGTGCAGCGCCGTGCCGAATTCGAGCAGATTGGCGTTCGGCTTCATGCCGATGGCGAGACCGATCGCATCCTGGCCGTTGAAGCGGAACAGCGCCGTCGGCGGGTCGACATAGCCCCGCGTGATCGTCGCCACGTCGCTCAGCCGGAAGAAGCGGTCGTTGACGCGCAGGTTGATGGCGCGCAGGCTTTCCTCGGAGGTGAACTGACCTCCGACGCGCACGCTGATGCGCTCGGGTCCGGACTGGATGACACCAGACGGCGTGATGGCGTTCTGCGCCTGCAGGCTGGCCAGGATGGCCTGCTGGTTGAGGCCGAGCGCCGCGATCTGCCGCGTCGAGAATTCGAGGTAGATCGCCTCGTCCTGGGCGCCGACGAGGTCGACTTTGCCGGCGTTCGGCACCGTCAGGATGCGGGTTCGAACATCCTCGACATAATCGCGCAATTGCCGGGGCGTCAGCCCATCCGACGTGAAGGCGTAGATGTTGCCGTAGACATCGCCGAAGCGGTCGTTGAAGAACGGTCCCTGCACGCCTTGCGGAAACTGCGGCCAGATGTCGTTGACCATGTTGCGCACCTGCAGCCAGGTCGGCACGACGTCGCGCGCCCTGGTGGTCGGCTTCAGGTTGACGAAGATGACGGTCTTGCCGGCGGTGGTGACGGACTTGGTGTAGTCGAGGCTGTCGAGTTCCTCGAGCTTCTTCTCGATGCGGTCGGTCACCTGGCGCACGGTCTCGTTCACCGAGGCGCCGGGCCAGTTGGCCTGGATCACCATCGTCTTGATGGTGAAGGCCGGATCCTCCTCGCGTCCGAGATTGAGGTAGGAGAAGACGCCGGCCACCATGAAGACCAGCATGAAATACCAGACCAGCGAACGATGGCTGAGCGCCCAGTCGGAGAGATTGAAGCCTTTCATGAGGCCCCTCCCTCGGGCACCCTGACCTTCTGGCCTTCGCTCAGGCTGTGGACGCCGGCGGTGACGACGCGCATGCCGGCGTCGAGCCCCGATTCCACGGTGAAGGTGCCGCCGTTCCTGGCGGCGATCTTGATCTCTCGCGTGCTGACGCTGGAGGTCTTGGGGTCGACGACCCACACCTTCTGCGCGCCGTCCTTTTCGAGCAGCGCCGAGTTGGGCAGCTCGATCGTCGGCGCGACGTTGGTGGCACGGGTCGCGGTGATCGTCGAGCCGAGGCGGAACGCCACTGGCGGGTCGACCAGCGTCAGGCGCACGCGGCGGGTTCGCGTCGAGCCCTCCGCCTGCGGCGCGATCTCGCGCAGCTTGGCTTCCGTCCTGATCGACGGCAGCGACTGCAGCACGACCTCGAACGGCGCCCCGACCGCGAGATCGCCGGTCAGCTGGTCGGGAATGTCGACCACCGCCTCGCGCGGATCCGTGCGCGCCACGGTGACGACCGTCTGACCCGGCGAAACCGTCTGGCCGACTTCGGCGCCGACGGCCGTGACCACGCCGTCGAAGTCGGAGAACAGCCTGGTATAGCCGAGCTGTTCCTGGGATTTGGCAAGCGCGGCATTGGCGCGCTCGACGCCGGCCGCCGCCGATTGCCGGGCCTGCTGTGCGGCATCGAACACGGCCTGCGAGGTGTTGGCGGAAGCAAGCAGGGCGCGCTGGCGCTCTTCGCTCGCGGCGGCGTTGGCGAATTGCGCCTGGGCGTTGGACAGTTCAGCCCTTGCCGCTTGCAGTGCAAGCTCCAGCGCCGTCGGGTCGAGCGCCGCGATCGTCGTTCCCTTGGTCACGATGTCGCCGACCTTGACGTCGCGCGAGACGACGCGGCCGAGCAGGCGGAAGGCGAGGTCGGCGCTGAATTGCGGCGCGATCGAGCCGGCGAAACCGAAACTCTGCGTTGTCCTCGGCTCGACGACCACCGACAGGACCGGCCGAACGATCTCCGGTGCCTTCTCGTCCGATTGCGAGCAGGCGGCGAGCGCCGCCAGCAGCAGGATGGCGGAAATGCGATGCGGGATCATTGGCCAGCTCCCGCGATCTCGACCGTCTGTCCCGGGCTGAGCAACTGTCCGCCCGCGGTGACGACGTTCTGGCCCGCCTCCAGCCCCTTGTCGATGACGACGACGCCGGAATCGAATGCCAGCACGCCGACCGGCGTGGTGGCCACCGCCTTGGTCGAGGGATCGACCACCCAGACAGCCGGCTTGCCGGCGCTGGACGTCAGTGCCTGCCAGGGCAGAAGGATCGCCTGCGTCGGCTTGGCGCTGATGGTGCCGATCACGGCGGCGCCAAGCGGCAGGCCGGCGGGTGTGTCGGGGATCGCCACCTTGACGCGGATCGATCCCGAGGCCGGGTCGACCGCAGGCGATATCTCGCGCACCTGGCCCGTCGCCGTGACCTGCGGGTCCGACAGCAGCGTGATCGTCACCGCCGGCGCCGAGGGCGTCCGGGCAACGAGCGTCTCGTGCACGTTGAACACCGCGTCCCGGTCGCCGTCCTCGGCGACGGTGAAGACGGTCTGCGCCGCCTGCACCACCTGGCCGGCCTCTACCTGGCGGGCGGTGATAACGCCAGCGGCGCCTGCCTTGAGTTCGGTGAAGGAGAGGTTTTCCTTGGCATTGGCTAGCGCGCTTTGCGCGGCGTCCACGCTGCCCTGCGACACCTTCAGCGCCTGGTCGGCCGCGTCATAGTCGCGCCGCGTGGTGAAGCCCTGGGAAAGCAGCGTCTTTTGCCGTTGGAACGCCGCGGCCGCCTGCGTCAGCTGCGCCTGCGCGGCGTCGAGATCGGCCTGCGCGGAACGCAGGTCGGATTCCTGCTCCTGCGGATCGATCCGCGCCAGCACGGTGCCCTGGTCGACATGCTGGCCGACATCGACGAGCCGTTCGGCGACGCGACCGCCGACGCGGAAAGACAGGTTGTTGAGCGTGCGCGCCGCGATCACGCCGGTCAGCGAGGTCCTCGGCGCATAGTCCGCCAGGGCCACGGTTTCGGTGCGCACCATGACCGGCAGTTTACGGACAGAGGCGGTCTGCTCCTTCTGGCAGGCGGCCAGCGCCGCCGCGCAGCAGAACAGCGCCGCGAAGGCCTGGAAGGACAAATGGCTTGAAGCTTTGACTGATGGCGGCGAGACGGACGGTTTCGCGTTCCTGCTCATGGTTCCCCTCAGCCGCGGGCCGCACGCGGACGGCGATACCGCTCGGATATAGCGAGGATAATCGATCGCAGGGAAAAGGGAACCTCCCTCGTATGCGTATCGAGCGGCACACCGGGAGGCCAGGCCCAATCGCCGCCTCTCGCTGCCGACTTGAGGAAAACGTGAAATAAGGCCAGAAGACAGGCTGGCAGCATCGAACCAGACGGGCGCGGGCCCGATGAGGGAGACCATGAAGAATTCAGCGATTGCCGAACGCAAGAACCAGTCGATCTCGCGCGGCGTGGGCATGACCACGCAAGTCTATGCCGAGCGCGCGGAAAATTCGGAGATCTGGGATGTCGAGGGGCGCCGCTACATCGATTTCTCGTCCGGCATCGCCGTGGTCAACACCGGCCATCGCCATCCGAAGGTGATCGAGGCGGTCAAGGCGCAACTCGACCGCTTCACGCACACCTGCCATCAGGTCGTGCCCTATGAGAGCTACGTGCACCTTGCCGAGCGCCTCAACGGCATGTTGCCCGGCAAGTTCGACAAGAAGACGATCTTCGTCACCACCGGCGCCGAGGCGGTCGAGAACGCCATCAAGATCGCGCGCAACGCCACCGGCCGCCAGGCCGTCATCGCCTTCGCCGGCGGCTTCCACGGCCGCACCTTCATGGGCATGGCGCTGACCGGCAAGGTGGTGCCCTACAAGGTCGGCTTCGGCGCCATGCCGGCCGACGTCTTCCACGCGCCGTTCCCGGTCCCGCTGCATGGCGTGTCGGTCGCCGACTCGCTCGCGGCGCTCGACAAGCTGTTCAAGGCCGATGTCGATCCGGGGCGTGTCGCCGCCATCATCGTCGAGCCCGTGCAGGGCGAAGGCGGCTTCTACGAAGCGCCGCGCGAATTCATGTCGGCGCTGCGCAGGATCTGCGACCAGCACGGCATCCTGCTGATCGCCGACGAAGTGCAGACCGGCTTTGCCCGTACTGGCAAGATGTTCGCCATGGACCACCATGAGGTGGCGCCCGACATCACCACCATGGCCAAGAGCCTTGCCGGCGGCTTCCCGCTGTCGGCGGTCACCGGTCGCGCCGAGATCATGGACGCGCCCGGCCCCGGCGGCCTCGGCGGCACCTATGGCGGCAGCCCGATCGGCGTCGCGGCGGCGCATGCCGTGCTCGACGTGATCGAGGAGGAAAAGCTGTGCGACCGCGCCAACACCCTTGGCGCCAGGCTGAAGCAGCGGCTGGAGGCCATCCGCGACGAGACGCCCGAGATCGTCGACATCCGCGGGCCGGGCTTCATGAACGCCGTCGAGTTCAACGACGTCAAGAAGGGCCTGCCTTCGGCCGAGTTCGCCAATGCCGTGCGGCTGAAGGCGCTCGACAAGGGGCTGATCCTGTTGACCTGCGGCGTCTACTCCAACGTCATCCGCTTCCTGGCGCCGATCACCATCCAGGATGGCGTCATGACCGAAGCGCTCGACATTCTGGAAAGCTCGATCAAGGAAGCGCGCGGCGCCTGATCCGGGAGTTCGCATCGTCTATTACGCCTTGTCTCCTCCCCGCGAAGTGGGGAGGAGCGCGCCAGGGCCCCGAACCTCAGGCTTCGGGCACCAGTTCCGGGGAACGACGGCCCAGTCCGATTCCGGCGAATGCCGCCACTGCGCCGATACCCAGCACGATCACCACCCAGAGTGCCGATGACGTGCCCATGTTCGCCATCAGGAACGATAGTACGAACGGCGCCAGCGCCGATACGACGAGCCGAATGGCGGACACGCGTCCGAGCAACGCCCCATAGCCGTCCGAGCCGAACAGGGCGAGCGGGAGCGAACCCTGTACGATGCTCGCGATGCCCGAGCCGAGCCCGAACAATATGGCGAAGGCGATGCCGCCGGAAATCCTGGGCGCTGTCGCCAGCAACGTTGCCACGCCCGCGACCAGAAAGCCGGCGGAGATCACGGCGAGCGTAAGGTTGGACAGCCTCTTGCCGAACAGCATGTTGATGAGGCGGCTGAAGACCTGGGAGGGCCCGAATATCGTGCCGACCATCACGGCGCTCGCGCCCATGCCAACGGCCGTCAGAAGCGGCACCATATGGATCAGCAGGGCGGAGAGCACAAACCCCTGCAAGGCAAACCCGGTGACCATCAGGATGAAGGCTCTCGGGCGGTCATTGCCCGAAATGCTGCCGATGACGGTGAGCGAGGGACGTGTTCCGGCGAGCAACTGCCGCGCCGTGTTCGCCTTCATGATCGTGGCCAGCCACCAGTGTATGGGCATGCAGACCAGCACATTGCAGGCGGCGAAGACGAAGTAGACGTCCCGCCATGCCAGATGCCTGTGGAGTTCGGAGGTGATGGGCCAGAACAGTGTCGAGGAAAAGCCCGCGATCAAGGTGAGGTGGGTGATGCTTCGTTGCGCTGCTTGCGGGGTTATCTGCACCAGCAGCGCGAAGGCCGCGTTGTAGAGCACCAGGGCGGATGCGACCTCCATCGCGACCACGGCTGCGACGAAAGTGATCCGCTCGGGCGCCAAGGCACATAGCAAAAGGGCCAGGGCGGCGGCCAGAGAGCCGATCGACATGACGCGCGCGGCGCCATGTCGGTCCATCCGGCGGCCGACCGCGGGGGCGACGAGACCGCTGAAGAGAAGTGATGCGGAGAACACGCCGAAGACCCATTCCGGTGACCAGCCGAAATCCCTGGCCATCTCGGGCGCCAGAATGCTGAAGCTGTAGTAGAGCGTTCCGTAGCCGACGATCTGCGTCAGGCCGAGCGCCCAGATGATGACCGCTCGACGCTGATCGATGGGAAGGGCCATGTTCCGTCTTTCCGGCACTGCGATCCGATCAAAGCGCAGGCGCTTTGGGTCTAGATCGCCCTCAGCTTGGTGCGCGCTTCCAGCTTGTCCGCCTCTTCCTTGCGTTCGCTGTAGCGGTCGGTGAGATAACCGGACACGTCCCGTGTGAGCAAGGTGAACTTCATCAGCTCTTCCATGACGTCGACCACGCGGTCGTAATACGATGACGGCTTCATGCGGCCGGCCTCGTCGAATTCCTGGTAGGCCTTCGCGACGCTGGACTGATTGGGGATGGTTATCATTCGCATCCAGCGGCCCAGGACCCGCATCTGGTTGACGGCGTTGAAGGACTGCGATCCGCCCGATACCTGCATGACCGCCAGCGTTCGTCCCTGCGTTGGCCGGATGGCGCCGACGGCGAGCGGGATCCAGTCGATCTGCGATTTCATGACGCCGCTCATCGCGCCATGCCGCTCAGGGCTGGTCCAGACCTGGCCTTCGGACCAGAGCGACAGCTCGCGCAGTTCCCGCACCTTTGGATAATCAGACGGGGCGCCGTCAGGCAAGGGCAGCCCCGTCGGGTCGAAAATGCGGGTCTCGGCGCCAAAGCGGTCGAGCAGGCGGGCGGCTTCCTGGGTCAGGAAACGGCTGTATGAGCGCTCGCGGAGCGAGCCGTAGAGGAGCAGGATGCGTGGCTTGTGCGCGGAGAAGGACGCGGCGAGACGGGCAGTGTCGGGAAGCCGAAGCGCTCCCTCGACGACGTTGGGCAGGTCAGGCAATTCGATTTCCTTTGGCATCAATAAGCTGTTCACCGTCCTCCTTTGCGAACGGTCCTTTCTGGGGCAGGGGGAAAATGTCGAGAACGACCTCGGATGGGCGGCTGAGGCGCACGCCCCACGGCGTCACCACGAAGGGACGGTTGATCAGGATCGGATGCTCAAGCATCGCGTCGAGCAGGTCGTCATCGCTCAGCGTCGGGTCGTCGAGACCGAGCTCGGCATAGGGCGTGCCCTTCTGCCTGATCGCCTCCCGCACCGTAAGGCCGGCCTTGGTGATCAGGTCCTGGAGGACGGCGCGCGTCGGCGGCGTTTTCAGGTATTCGATCACGGTCGGCTCGATCCCAGCGTTGCGGATCAGTGCCAGGGTGTTGCGGGAGGTTCCGCAGGCCGAGTTGTGATAGATGGTGACGTCCATCATGCAGTCCTTTCAGCTTCCCTGATTGCGGCGACCGCCGGTCCGCGTTCGTACCATCCCTTGGAACGGTTCACGATCCAGACGACCGACAGCATGACCGGAACTTCGACCAGCACGCCAACCACCGTGGCGAGGGCGGCTCCCGAATGGAAGCCGAACAGGCTGATGGCGGCGGCGACGGCCAGTTCGAAGAAGTTGGATGCGCCGATCAGCGCCGATGGCCCCGCGACGCAATGCCGTTCGCCGCTGATGCGGTTGAGCAGGTAGGCGAGCCCCGCGTTGAAATAGACCTGGAGCAGGATCGGCACCGCCAGCAGCGCGATGACAAGCGGCTGCGCGACGATCTGCTCGCCCTGGAAACCGAACAGCAGCACCAGCGTCACCAGCAGTGCCACCAGTGACAACGGCTGCAGGGCCGCAAGCACTCGATCGAGCGACGCCTCGCCGCCGTGCGCCAGCAGGCGTCGGCGAACGAACTGGGCCGCGATAACCGGGAGGACGATATAGAGCAGAACGGAAAGCACCAGCGTGCCCCAGGGCACGACGATGGCCGACAGGCCCAGCAGCAGGCCGACGATCGGCGCGAAGGCAATGACCATGATGGCGTCGTTCAAGGCGACCTGCGAAAGCGTGAAATGCGGTTCGCCCCGGGTCAGGTTCGACCAGACGAAAACCATTGCCGTGCAGGGAGCGGCCGCCAGGATGATCAGCCCCGCGACGTAGGAATCGATCTGTTCCGCCGGCAGATGGGCGCGAAACAGCCAGCCGATGAAAAGCCAGCCGAGCAATGCCATTGAGAAGGGCTTGACCGCCCAGTTGATGAACAGGGTCACCCCGATGCCGCGCCAATGGCGGCCGACCTCGCCCAGCGCGGCGAAATCGATCTTCAGCAGCATGGGCACGACCATCAGCCAGATCAGCAACGCCATCGGCAGGTTGACCTTTGCAATTTCGGCCGAGGCGACGAAATGGAACATGCCGGGCAACGAATGGCCGAGAAGCACGCCGGCGACGATGCACAGGCCGACCCACAGGGTCAGGTAACGTTCGAAGGTCGTCATGCTCAGGCTCCTAGCGCCTTTTCGAACACCGCCGCCGATTGCGGGCAGAGCGCCGAAGCCTGCCTGGTGGCCAGCATGGCCTCCGGCATTTCGGCGCGCTCGATCCTTGTGAAGCCGAGTTCCTCGAAGAATGGCGCGGCTGTCGTCGTCAACAGATAGGCACGGCGCGCGCCGTCGAGCCGCGCGCGCTCCAGCAGCGCCTCCGTCGCCATCTCGCCGATGCCGCGCCCGCGGTAGGCCGGAAGCACCACGATGGATCGCAGCAGGGCATTGTCGCCGAGCAGTTCGAAACCTCCGAACGCCACCCTGGTGCCGCCACGCGACAGGCTGAAGAAGCTGCGCCAAGGCTCAAGGAGGTCGTCGATCGGCAGATCGGCCGCGACGAGCGCGGCTTGAAATTCGGCATCGGAACCGTCGATGACCTCCAATGTCAGCCGCGCGACGCCTTCGCCCGTGCCTATGCGCCTGAGATGTCGCTGCATGGCCAGCCGGTCGATGGTCGCGAGAGGCAGATTGAGGAAAGCGTGAATGCGATTGCGCATGTAACGGGCGGCCGTGGAGAAAGCGCGTTCCCTCTCGATATCGCTGCCCTCGACCGCGGCCGGGTCCTCAATGCCCCAGTGCGCCGTCATCGGATTGCCGGGCCAGATCGGGCAAGCCTCGCCGGCGGCGCTGTCGCAGACCGTGAAAACGAAATCCATCTCCGGCGCGCCCAGCGCGGCGAACTCGTCCCAGCTCTTGGAACGGAAGCCGTCGGTCGGATAGTTCATCGCCTCGAGCACCTTCAGGGCGAAGGGATGGACGCTGCCTTTCGGCTGGCTGCCGGCCGAGAACGCATTGAAGCGACCGGCGCCATCCTTTTTCAGGATGCTCTCGGCGAGGATCGATCGGGCGGAGTTGCCCGTGCACAGGAACAACACATTGTAGGCGCGACCGGTCATCGAGCGGTATCCCTGGCCGGCGCGCAGCAGGCGGCGGCGGTGACAATGGGCGCGCAGACCTCGGGGTGGCCGGCGCAGCAATCCTCCAGGAGGAAGCGGATCAGGTCGCTCAGAGCGTCATAAGCGGCGCTGTAGATGATCGAGCGGGCATCCCGCCTGGCGCTGGCCAGGCCCGCGCGCTCAAGTTCCTTGAGATGGAACGAGACATTGGACGCGGACACCTCGGCCCTCTCGGCGATCGTTCCTGCCGCAAGCCCCCCGGGGCCGGCGACAACCAGCATGCGCAGAATGCGCAGCCGCGTCTCCTGCGAGAGCGCGCCGAAGGCCGCCAGCGCTTGATGGTCATCCATATTTCAACAATCCTAAAAGTATTGAAATGACGACTATCGCAGATCAGCGCGGTTGGCAATGCCGATCTTTCAGCGTGGCATTCCGGATGGCGTTCGATCGCGTGGCCGCTGCACATGCCTGCCAGGCATCGCCCTGGCCGGCTTCGGGTCTGGTTTGATGAAATCCTCCGCCGAAGGGTGGCGGATCGCGTGTCGCGGTTCAGCAAGCACACGGCGCCGCTGGCGTTGGCGGGCCCTGATCGAAAGCCCGGGCCGCCGCACCCGTTTCGGGAAACGGATGTAACGCCCCAATCGGCCGCTGTTCTACGCGTTCGCCTTTTCCTGGAAGGCGGCAAGCGCCGCCTTCAGCCCATCCGGTCCGGCCTGCACGGCCTGCGGCGTCGGCGAAAAGCCGGCGCCGAGCATCTTGCGGCCGAGCATGTGATGGCCGGCGTGGTTCACCGATTCGATGCCGAGCAGCCGGTCTCCGGCATAGTGATAGATCGAGAACTTGTTCTCGGCCAGGTCGCCCGCCACCACATGGCTGTCGCCGCCGGCGGTGAGCCCCACCATCTGCAGCTTCATGTCGCCGATGTCAGACCAGAACCAGGGCACGGCCGAATAGGCGTCTTCGTGGCCGGTGATGGTGCGGGCGGCGAGGCGTGCCTGGTCGGTTGCGTTCTGCACCGATTCCAGCCGCACATCGTTGCCGGTGAACCAGTGACGGTACGAGGCGGCGTCGCCGATCGCCAGGATGTCGGGCAGGGAGGTGCGCATCTGGGCGTCGACGCGGATTCCATTGGCGATGGCGATGCCGGCGCCCTGCGCCAACTCGACATTGGGCACCACGCCGATGCCGACGATCACCATGCCGGCCGGCAGCCTTTCGCCGGAGGATGTGACTGCGGCCACGACATGGCCGTTCTCGCCTTCCAGCCGGGCGACCGTGGTGCCGGTGAGGATGCGCACGCCGGTCGCCTCCAGGCGCTGGCGCACATGGGCGGCGATGACCGGCGCCACCGCGCGCCCGAGCAGCCTGTCGACCGCCTCGACGACCGTCACCTCGCGGCCGGCGGCCCGCAGCGTCGCCGCGATCTCGAGGCCGATGAAGCCGCCACCGAGGATCACCACCTGGTCGCTGCGCGCGCTGAGGTCGCGGATCGTGCGCGCATCGCCGAGCGAGCGCAGCGACACCACGCCGGCAAGGTCGGCGCCCGGCAGCGGCAGGAGGCGAGGGCGCGAGCCGGTGGCGAGGATCAGCTTGTCAAAGGCAATGGGCGCGCCGCCCGCGACGTCGAGGCTCCGGCCCGCCGCGTCGATGCGCTCGATGCGGGTCCCCGGCCGGAAATCGATGGCGTTGCCGGTGTAGAAGGCCTCGCCGCGCAAGGGCTGCGGCTTGGCTTCCGCGTCCTTGATGAAGGTCTTGGACAAGGGCGGCTTGTGGTAGGGAAGGTCGGCCTCGTCGCCGACCAGCACCACCGGCCCGTCATAGCCGTCCTCGCGCAGGCTGGCGGCGGCCTGTACGCCGGCATGACCGGAACCGACAATGACCACACCGTTCTTCATCGCAGCTCAACTCCCGCGTTAGACCCTGGACCATGAGCCCGAAAAGTCGCGGACTTTTCGGACAAGATCATGCGCTGTCTCTTTGGACAGGGTGTCGCATTGCCAGGCGCGTTCCGCCACCGCATGCGCGCCTGTTCGGGTCGCATCCGCGAAGGCGTCTTGTCAATGCGCCGTGATCGACGGCTTGGGGTCAGGATGAAGGATAAACTTGACAGCGATAGTTTAGAATAATTCTAAAGTATTGTTTCAATTGAATATTTTCTCCGTGACCCGTTGACTTCCACGCGCGCCGAAGCTTTATGGACGTTCGCGCGAGTGCGCATTCCTTTGATGTCTGGGCCTTGAACCCTTTCGATTGGAGGCATTTCGATGTCCTTGTTTCATGAGCCGCGCGCTGTCGCGGCCTTTTTCCCGCCCGATGGCTCGACTGGCCGACGCATGCCCGTCGCCGTGGCGGTGGCTCCCCGTTTTTCAAATTTTCCGATGAGGCGACAGTCATGAAGGCTATGGTTACGACGCGGTATGGCGGCAGGTTCGCGGCGATCGGCGCCACGGCGCTTCTCACGGCGGCGGTCTTCGTGCTGCCGGCCAAGGCCGAAACCGATGCCAAGGCGGTCCTGAGCACCTATTCCGATATCGCGCTGGCGAAATACGAGGATTCGCTCGTCACTGCCCAGGCGCTCGACAAGGCCGTCGACGCGCTGATCGCCAAGCCGTCGGCGGAAACGCTCGCCGCCGCCCGCGAAGCCTGGAAGGCGTCCCGCATTCCCTACCAGCAGACTGAGGTCTATCGTTTCGGCAACGCCATCGTCGACGACTGGGAGGGCCGTGTGAATGCGTGGCCCCTGGACGAGGGCCTGATCGACTACGTCGCCAAGAGCTACGGCACGGAATCGGATACGAACGCGCTCTATACGGCCAACGTGATCGCCAACAAGTCGATCGAGATCAACGGCAAGACGGTCGACGCCTCGAAGCTCTCGCCGGAATTCCTGTCCGGCACGCTGCAGGAGGCCGGCGGCATCGAGGCCAACGTGGCCACCGGCTACCATGCGATCGAGTTCCTGCTGTGGGGGCAGGATC
Organism: Mesorhizobium sp. 65-26; assembly: GCA_001899205.1. Classification (GTDB taxonomy): domain Bacteria; phylum Pseudomonadota; class Alphaproteobacteria; order Rhizobiales; family Rhizobiaceae; genus Mesorhizobium. The sequence continues at coordinate 337,636 of MKVL01000004.1, forward strand.
TCCACGGCACCGGGCCCGGAGCGGGCGAGCGACCCTACACCGACTACGATCTTTCCAATTGCACGGGCGGCAATTGCGACCGTCGCGCCGAGTATCTGAAGTCGGCGAGCGACCTGCTTGTCTCCGACCTGCAGGAAATGGTGAACAACTGGAAGCAGGACGGGGCGGCGCGCAAGCATCTCCTCGACGGCGAGCCGAAGACCGGCATCTCGGCGATCCTGACCGGCATGGGCTCGCTCTCCTATGGCGAGCTTGCCGGCCAGCGCATGAAGCTCGGCCTGATGCTGCACGACCCGGAAGAGGAGCACGACTGCTTCTCCGACAACACCTATATCTCGCATCTTTACGACGCGATTGGCATCCGCAATGCCTACCATGCCAGCTATAAGCGGCTCGATGGCAGCACGGTCGCCGGCCCTTCGGTCGCGGACCTGGTCAAGGCGGCGGATCCCGCCCTTGACGCGGAGCTTTCCGCAAAGCTCGACACAAGCGTCGACAAGATGAAGGCGATCGAGGCGCGCGCGCTTGCCGGCGAGGCGTACGACCAGCAGATCGCCGAGGGCAACACGGAAGGCAATGCCACCGTCCAGGCGGCCATCGATGCGCTGCTCGACCAGACCAAGTCGATCGAGCGGGCAGTCGCTGCGCTGAAGCTCGACGCCATCGCCTTCGAAGGCTCCGACAGTCTCGATTCGCCGGACAAGGTTTTCCAGTAATCCGGACACGCCAAGCCACGCGGCGCCGGAGGCGCCGTCAGCCAACCCGAGCAACGCAATGCTGATCTGCCACTGCAACATCATCACCGAAAGGGAGATCGAACAGACGATCGTCGGATTGCTGGATGAAGATCCCTGGCAGCTCATCGTGCCGGCCAAGGTCTATCACGCCATGCGCAAGCGCGGTCGCTGTTGCGGCTGCTTCCCAAATGTGGTCGAAACGATTATTCGGGTCACCGAAAACTACCATGCCCGTTCGGAGGCGAGCGGCACGGACATCGTTTCACATCTGGATCGCGTCAGAGGCCTGCGCGTCCAATACGGGAGCAGAACCCATGAAAGGCGAAAAGCAGATCATCGAGCGGCTTAACGAAGCGCTCTTCCTGGAACTCGGCGCCGTCAACCAGTACTGGCTGCACTACCGCCTTCTGGAGGACTGGGGATACATCAAGCTCGCCAAGAAGGAGCGCGCGGAATCGATCGAGGAAATGCAGCACGCCGACCGGCTCGTGGCGCGCATCATCTTCCTGGAAGGGCATCCCAATTTGCAGTCCGTCGCGCCGCTGCGCATCGGCCAGAACGTGAAGGAAGTGCTCGAATCCGATCTTGCCGGCGAGTATGACGCGCGCACCTCCTACAAGCGCTCGCGCGAGATCTGCCAGGAGGCGGGCGACTACGTGACGATGAAGCTGTTCGAGGATCTTCTGGCCGACGAGGAAGGCCATATCGACTTCCTCGAGACGCAACTCGACCTGCTCGCCTCGATCGGCGAGGAGAAATACGGCCAGCTCAACGCCGCATCGGCGGACGAGGCGGAGTAAGGACATGCCGGAATGCGGCGCATCGTAGATTTCTTGCGCCGCACGCGGTGGGCCAGCAATGACCGCCCGCCATACAGGACGAACCCACGGCGCGGGCCGTGGGCACATGGCTTGGTCCTTGCCGCCGTCGCGGCGGTGCCCGCCCTGGCCGGCGCGACCGAACCCGCGGGCCTAGCCACCTCCCGCGCCGACCTCACGGCAAAGGATCAGGCCCGCGTCGACGCCATCACCCGGCCGACCTCCGATTTTTCCAGGCCCGAGCAGTTCGAGTTGATGCAGGGCGGCGCCGGCACCTCGCGCAAGCAGGTGAACCGGGATGCGTTCTCGCAGTCGTCTGCCAACATCAGCTTCGAGGAAGAGAGCAACTTCAAGCTGGGCAATGGCTTCTTCACCAAGATCTGGGTGTCGTCGCCATCCTCGACGCAGGCTTCGGACGGGCTCGGCCCGCTGTTCAACGAGCGCGCCTGCCAGAATTGCCATCTGAAGGACGGCCGGGGCCATCCGCCTCAGGGCGACGCCGGCAGCACCTCGATGTTCCTGCGGCTGGCGCGCGAGGCGAGCACCGCCGAGGAGAAGGCCTTGCTCGCCGATCGCCGGGTGCTGAACTTTCCCGATCCCACCTATGGCGGGCAACTCCAGGAACTCGCCGTTCCCGGTCTTCGGGGCGAAGGCCGCATGAGCATCGCCTACGAGGAGCAACCGGTAACGCTCGGCGATGGCTCGGTCGTGTCGCTGCGCAAGTCGAGCTATTCGGTGGCCGATCCCGGCTACGGGCCGCTCGATCCCCGCACCACGCTTTCGCCGCGCGTGACGCCGCCGATGATCGGGCTCGGGCTGGTCGAGCAGATCCATCCGGCCGACATACTGGCTCATGCCGATCCGGACGATCGCGACGGCGACGGCATTTCGGGCAGGCCTAACATCGTGCGGGACGCCATAAGCGGCGAGCTGACGCTCGGCCGCTTCGGCTGGAAGGCGCAGACGCCTTCGATCCGCCAGCAGGCGGCGGACGCCTTCGCCGGCGACATCGGCATTTCGACACCGGAAGTGCCGAAGCATTGGGGCGATTGCACCGAGGCCCAGAAGGACTGCCTGGCCATGCCGAACGGCGTCCAGCCGCGCCTCGGCGACGTGGAGGCGCCGCCCCCGATCATGGATCTGGTGACCTTCTATTCGCAAAACCTCGCCGTGCCGGCGCGCCGTGATATCGGCAAGCCGGACGTTCTGGCCGGCAAGAAGGTTTTCTACGAGCTCGGCTGCCCGGCTTGCCACACGCCGAAATTCGTCACACGGCGCGACGCGCCCAACAAGGCGCAGGCCTTCCAGCTCATCTGGCCCTATTCCGATTTCCTGCTGCACGACATGGGCGAGGGGCTCGCCGACGGGCAGGCGGTGGGCGACGCCACCGGCAGCGAATGGCGCACCCCGCCACTATGGGGCATCGGCCTGACGCAGACCGTCAACGGCCATACGTTCTTTCTTCACGATGGTCGGGCGCGCAACCTGACGGAGGCGATCCTGTGGCATGGCGGCGAGGGACTGAAGGCCAGGGATCGCTTCGCCGCCGCCAGCGCCCCGGAGCGCGAGGCGCTGGTCAAATTCCTGGAGTCGCTGTGATGTCGAGATATGCCGTTCCGGCCGTCACTCTGCTGTGCGCCCTGGCTTTCGCGCCGCCCGCCGTCGCGGCCGTCAAGGCGTCGGACGTGATCCAGCCCGCGATCGACGGCTTCGTGCGGCCGGCCTATGCCAGCCTGCACGGTCATGCCGGTGCGTTGACCAAGGCGGTCAAGACGCTGTGCGCGACACCTTCGCAGGGCGCTCTCGATGCGGCGCGCGCCGAATTCCTGGCCACCGTGGACGCCTGGTCGGCGGTGGAAATCATCCGTTTCGGCCCGATTACCGAGGGCAACCGGCTGGAGCGCATGCTGTACTGGCCGGACCGCAAGGGCATTGGCCTGAAGCAGGTGCAGGCGGCGCTGTCCGACAAGGACGCCGCGGCTGCCGATCCGGTGCAATTGGCCGGCAAGAGCGTCGCCATGCAGGGCCTGGGAGCGCTCGAGTTCGTCCTCTATGGCTCCGGCGCCGAGTCGCTGGCCGGCAAGGACGATCCATACCGCTGCGCCTATGGGGCGGCGATATCAGGCAATATCGAAGCCATAGCAGGCGACGTTTCCGCCGCGTGGGACAAGCCGGACGGCTTTGCCGCGCTGTGGGCGAACCCGGGACCGCAAAACGCGCTCTACCACAATGGCGGCGAGGCGGTGACGCAGTTGCTGGGCGTCTTCATCGAGGGGCTCGAAATCACCCGCGACGTGCGGCTGAAGGGCTTCCTTGGCGCAAACGCGAAGGCCGACAAGCCGAAGCAGGCCATCTTCTGGCGCTCGCAATACACCACACGTTCTCTGGCCGGCAATCTCACCGGCATGGATGCCCTTTTCCAGGCTTCCAGGCTTGGCGAGGCCTTGCCCGAGGATACTCGCTGGATGGCCGAGACGGCGCATATCCAGTTTACCAACGGTGCCGCTGCGGCCAGGGCGGTGACGGGACCGATCGAGGAGGTGCTGACCGACCCGGCGCGCCGCGCTGGTCTCGATCGTCTCCTGCAGATCACCTCCAGCCTGTCGGATCTGTTCGGCAGCAAGGTGACGGCCGCCTTCGGTCTCACCGCCGGCTTCTCGTCGCTCGACGGGGACTGATCGTGAGGACGCCGCTCATCGATCGCCGCGCTTTCCTGAAGGCGGCAGGATTGGGCTTCGCGGCCGCGATGACGCCCGCGGCGTGGGCCGGTGTGCTCGCCGCCGACGCCGTCTTCACCACGGCCTTCGTGCGGCGTGGGGGAGGCCATGGCGCGGCCATCCTTTCCGAGGACGGCAGGGTTCTGCACACGATCGATCTTCCGGATCGCGGCCATGACGTCGTTTACGATCCGGTCTCGCGGCGCTCCGTGGTGTTTGCCCGCCAACCCGGAACTTTCGCCGTCATCTTTGACCACGCAGGACGGGAGAAGCCGCTGACCATCGCCAGTATCGAGGGGCGGCACTTCTTCGGCCATGGCGCGTTTTCCAACGATGGTGCGCTGCTCTACGCCACCGAGAACGATTTCGAGGCCGCAGCCGGCGTCGTAGGCGTTTACGACGCGCGTGCGGCGTTCAAGCGTGTGGGCGAGTTTCCGACCTACGGCATGGGCCCGCACGAACTCCTGCTGCTTGGCGACGGCCGCACGCTCGCCATCGCCAATGGCGGCATCGAGACGCATCCGGACTACGGCCGTGCCGAGCTCAACATCGCGACGATGAAGCCGTCCTATGTGCTGGTCGACCGCGTCACGGGCGACCTGATCGAGAAGCACGAATTGCCGGCCGCCCTGCACCAGCTTTCGATCCGGCACATGGATGTCGACCGGCAGGGAACGATCTGGTTCGGCTGCCAGTATCGCGGACCGGCCACGGATCGGCCACTCCTCGTCGGCCGCGCCGTGCGCGGCAAGGAACTGCAATTGCTGGACATGCCGGCGGACGTGTTGTCCGGGTTCCGCAACTATATCGGCTCCGTCGCCGCAAATCCCGCGGCCGGAACGGTTGCCGTGTCTTCGCCGGAAGGCAACAGCTTCGCGGTGATCGATATGGCCAGTGGCCGGATCGTTTCGAGCAGGTCCCTTGTCGAGGTCTGCGGGCTGGCGCCCGACGGCGCGGGCTTCAAGGCGACGACAGGCGCCGGCGAAATCGTCGGGCCTGACGGCGCCCGCCGCTCGGAACCAGATTATGTCTGGGACAATCACATGCTCCGCATCGAGCCGGTGGCATGATGCGGATCGGCCCCTCCCGATCGACGGGAAGGAAGCCGCTTAACGATTTGCGCATTATCCCCTTGCGGGGATCGCCCATGCCGGGCAGAGGGAATTCGAACCTGCTCGTGAAACCGGCCGCCTGATGAAATTGCTCGCCATCGACTGCGCCGCCAGTCTCTGCGCCGCCTGCGTCTACGACGCGGATGTAGGCGTCGAGCGCGGCCGCGCCGTGCTCGACCTGGGCAAGGGGCATGCCGAGCATCTGATGACGGTCATCGACGAGGCGCTGAAAGCCGGCAAGATCGGCTATGGCGACCTGGACGCCATAGGGGTCTCCATCGGCCCGGGTTCGTTCACCGGCTTGCGCGTCGGGGTATCGACGGCGCGCGGCCTGGCGCTGGCGCTCGGCATTCCAGCCATCGGCGTGACGACGCTGGAAGGGCTGGCGGCGCAGGCCGCGTCCGCCTATCCGGGGCGCGAACTGTTCGCCGTGCTCGACGCCGGGCGCGGGGAAATCCACGCCGCGCTCTACGATGCTGCGTTAGTGAATGCTTACGGACCAGCGGTCATGACGCTCGCGGATGCGGTTTCGAAGGCGGTCGAACACGCGCCGGTGCTTGCCGGAACGGCGGCGGATGTCATCGCCGCCACGGCGGGCGGCGATTTAGCCATCGGCCCAAGGGCGGCCACCGCCGACATAGGTGTCTATGCGCGGCTTGCGGCCGGCAAGGGTGAAGGCGAAAGGCCGAGGCCGCTTTATCTGCGCGGCGCGGACGCCAAGCCGCAGGCGGGTTTCATCCTGCCGAGGCGCAAATCATGATCCCGGATCATGTGATGATCTTGGATCATATGATGATCCCGGATCGCATTGGCGCGGCCCGGCTTGCGGGGTCGACGACCGGACAGGACACCAGATACTGATGCGCATTCCCTTCCTCCAGCGCCCTCGCGATTATGCGCTCGAGCCGCTGACCATCGCCGACAGCCCGGCGGTGTCGGTGCTGCACCGCGAGGATTTCGTGCGGCCTTGGACCGACGGTGAATTTGCCGCGCTGCTCGCGCAGGACACTGTCTTCGGCTACGCCGTGCGCGAAACCGGGCAGGGCGCCAAGCCGCCGGTCGGCTTCGTCCTGGCGCGGCTGGCGGCGGGCGAGGGCGAGATCCTGACCGTGGCCGTGGCGCGCGCTCATCGCCGCCAGGGATTGGGCTGGCGGTTGATGGACGCCGTGTTGCGCCAACTGCATGCCCAGCGTGCCGAAGCGCTCTTCCTCGAGGTCGACGAAACCAATATGGCGGCCATAGCGCTTTATCGGGGCCTGGGTTTCCGCGAGGTCGGCAAGCGGCCCAACTACTACAGGTCGCCCGAACATGGTCCGACGGGGGCGCTTGTCATGCGCCGCGATCTTCGCTAGCGCATGGCTCCGCACCGGAGGTCAGCACGGGATCATGCGCAGAAATCGAAATGCCGCCACCGATCTTGCGTGTCCCGCCGGACGCGCGCTGTCGTAGCCGGGCTCGGGGTGGGGCAATGATCGGCAAAATCCGCATATTCCTGGCGCTGTGCCTTGTTGTGCTCGCTTCGCTGGTGCTTGTGCCGCTGCAGATACTGTCGATGAAAACGGGCCTCTGGCCGGAAACTGTCATCCTCAAGATCTGGCACAGCATGGTCCTCAGGGCGCTCGGCATGCGCGTGCATGTCAAGGGTGCGCTGGCCACCCAGCGACCGCTGCTGGTTGCCGCCAACCACATTTCCTGGACGGACATCATGGCGCTCGGCTCCTTTGCCGACGTGAAGTTCATCGCCCGTGCCGACATGGAAGGCTGGCCGCTGATCGGCATGCTGTCCAAGCTGCAGCGCACCGTCTTCATCGAGCGGGAGCGCAAGCGCACCTCCGGCGACCAGGCGAGCGAGATCGGCCGGCGCCTTGCCAAGGGCGATGCGATGGTGCTGTTCGCGGAAGGATCGACCGGCGACGGTAACATGGTCCTGCCGTTCAAGAGCACGCTGTTCGCCGCCGCTTCCATGACGATCGCCGAAGGCGCGGCCGAGCAGGTCTTCATCCAGCCCGTGGCGATCGCCTACACCCGCCTGCACGGCGTCCCGCTCGGTCGCCGGCACCGGCCAATCGCCGCATGGATCGGCGACGAGGATCTGATGCCGCACCTCAAGGTGCTGATGGCGGAAGGGTCGATCGACGTCGAGGTGCATTTCGGCGAGCCGGTGGCCTTCGCCAGGGGTTCGAACCGCAAGGAGACGGCCCGCGTGATGGAGGAGCGCGTGCGCGCCATGATGCAGGCCGCGCTCGCCGACCCGCTCCCGAGCCGGTAGGATTTTTACAGCCAGGCGGTATCGCCTGGCGTCGCACAAATGCGGCTCGCTCGAAAAAGGCAGCGCGGAAGTCCGGATCCGTTGGATGGCTGCCTGCTGGGTGACACTGCCCTGCCGCGCAGAATCGTCTGTTTTTTGTCATCGAAAGGCGTTAGAAGCCGCGCGATGGAACTGAACACGATTGAAAGCCAGGACGTAGGTACGGCGACCGAGCGACAGCCGGCGGCCGCCAGCGCGGCGAAGAAGGTCTTCGTCAAGACCTATGGCTGCCAGATGAATGTCTATGATTCACAGCGCATGACCGATGCGTTGGCCGCGGATGGCTATGCGCCGACGGATGTCATCGACGAGGCAGATCTCGTCCTGCTCAACACCTGCCATATCCGGGAAAAGGCCGCCGAAAAGGTCTATTCCGAACTGGGCCGCATCCGCGAGCTGAAGGCCGAGCGCGCGGGCCAGGGCCGTGACATGCTGATCGGCGTCGCCGGCTGCGTGGCGCAGGCCGAAGGGGTGGAGATCATCAGGCGGGCGCCCGCCGTTGATCTCGTCATCGGACCGCAGACCTATCACCGGCTGCCCGACGTGCTGGCGCGGGCGCGCGGTGGCGAGAAGATCGTCGAGACCGACTATGCGGTGGAGGACAAGTTCGAGCACCTGCCGCAGCCCAGGCGCGCCGAGGTCGCCAGGCGCGGCGTCACCGCCTTCCTGACGGTTCAGGAAGGCTGCGACAAGTTCTGCACCTTCTGCGTGGTGCCCTACACACGCGGTTCCGAGGTTTCCCGCCCGGTGGCGCAGATCGTCGCCGAGGCCGAGCGTCTGGCCGAGGGCGGCGTCCGCGAGGTGACGCTGCTTGGCCAGAACGTCAACGCCTGGCATGGCGTCGGTGAGAATGGCGAGGAGTGGGGGCTTGGCCGCCTGTTGTTCCGGCTGGCCGAAATCCCTGGCCTGGCGCGACTGCGCTACACCACCAGCCATCCGCGCGACATGGACGACGAGCTGATATCGGCGCACCGCGACCTGCCGGCGCTGATGCCGTATCTGCACCTGCCCGTGCAATCCGGCTCCGACCGCATCCTCAAGGCGATGAACCGAAGGCACACGGCGCGCGACTACCTGGCGCTGATCGATCGCATTCGCGCCGCGCGCGCCGACATCGCCATGTCCGGCGACTTCATCGTCGGCTTCCCCGGCGAGACCGAGGCGGATTTCGAGGCGACGCTGCATCTGGTCCGGGAGGTCGGCTACGGCTCGGCCTTCACCTTCAAATACTCGCCGCGTCCGGGCACGCCGGGCGCCGAGATGGAGGGCCATCTGCCGGAAGCGGTGAAGGATGAACGGCTGCAGCGCCTGCAGGCGCTCATCAACGAACAGCAGCGGCATTTCATCACCAGCCTTGTCGGCCGCACCATCAGCACGCTGATCGAGAAGCCCGGCCGCCGTCCCGGCCAGAAGGTTGGCCGTTCTCCGTGGCTGCAGCCGGTTATTGTTGATGAAAAGGCCGGCGAAATCGGTGACATTATCGATGTACGAATCACAGGAACGGGCCCGAACAGCCTGTTCGCCGAAACGGCCTGATGGCCTCGGCAGATGAGGAGAGACGGTTGAGCGCTGCGGAAGTGAAGAACCTGCCTCAGGCCCAGGCATCGGGGGCCTCCGACATGGCGCACATCGTTCTGACTTTCGACAACAACAAGCTCGCCAGCGCCCTTTACGGTCAGTTCGATGAAAATCTTGCCCGGCTCGAGCAGAAGCTCGGTGTCGACATACGCTCGCGCGGCAACCAGCTGACCATCAAGGGGTCCTCGACGGCGGCCGAGCAGGCGCGACGCGCCTTGGACAATCTCTATGGCATCCTGCAGAAGGGCGTCGACATCGGCCAGTCCGACGTCGATGGCGCGGTGCGGATGGCGATCGCTGCCGATGACCAGCTGACGCTGCCGACTATGGAGCGCAAGGGCAAGGTGTCCGCCGCCCAGATCTCGACGCGCAAGAAGACGATCTATGCCCGCTCGCTCAACCAGGACGCCTATATGCGTGCCCTTGAGCGCTCGGAACTCGTGTTCGGCATCGGCCCGGCCGGCACCGGCAAGACCTATCTGGCGGTGGCGCATGCCGCCATGCTGCTCGAGCGTGGCATGGTCGAACGCATCGTGCTGTCGCGCCCTGCCGTGGAGGCCGGCGAGCGCCTTGGCTTCCTGCCGGGTGACATGAAGGAAAAGGTCGACCCCTACCTGCGTCCGCTCTACGACGCTCTCTACGACATGATGCCTGCCGACAAGGTCGAGCGGGCGATCGCCGCCGAGGTGATCGAGATCGCGCCGCTCGCCTTCATGCGCGGCCGCACGCTGGCGCACGCGGCCGTCATCCTCGACGAGGCGCAGAACACCACGCCGATGCAGATGAAGATGTTCCTCACCCGCCTTGGCGAGAATTCGCGCATGATCGTCACCGGCGACCCGACCCAGATCGACCTGCCGCCGAACACCAAATCGGGCCTTGTCGAGGCCCTCAGGATCCTGGACGGCGTTCCTGGCGCGGTGACGGTGCGGTTCACCGATGGCGACGTCGTGCGCCATCCGCTGGTGGCGGAAATCGTCAAGGCCTACGACAGGGACGCCAAGATCGCGCGCGGCCTGGGCGTCGAGAACTGATCCGGAATGCGGCTTCATGGCTGAGGACAGGCATACGGCGGGCGCCGCGCCAGCGGCGGTCGATATCGATATTTCGGTCGAGGCCGGTGCCTGGCCGGACGAGGCAAGGCTGAACTGGCTGGTCGAGCGCGCCGCCGGGGCCGCTCTTGCCGAGGCCGGCGCGCGCGGTCATTCTGAACTCAGCGTCGTTTTTTCCGACGACGCGCATATCCAGTTCCTCAACGCCGAATGGCGCGGCAAGGACAAGCCCACCAACGTCTTGTCTTTTCCCGCTTTTCCGCTCTCGGTCGGCGATCCGCTGCCGCCCTTGCTGGGCGATGTGGTGCTGGCCGCCGAGACGGTCGCCCGCGAGGCGGCACTGGAAGACAAGCCCCTGGAGAACCATATCTCACATCTCGTGATCCACGGCCTGCTGCATCTGCTCGGGCACGATCACGAGATCGACGCCGAGGCCGAGGCCATGGAGGCCATCGAGAGGGCAGCTCTCGCAAGGCTTGCCATTCCCGATCCCTACGCGTAGTTACAAAAGGCCAATTGACCGGACCACGATGAACGACAAACCTGAAACTGCCGCCCACCCGGACGCCGGCAGTGCGATCAAGGCTTCCGATACGTCGGAAGAAGGCTCTAGTCCGAGTACCGTAACCGGCAGCGCCACCGAGCCGTCGCCTGCCGGACCTTCCCTGTTCGACCGCATGCTGGGCCTCTTTCGCCAGCGTAACGGGACCAGCCTGCGCGAGGAAATCGCGGGCGCGTTGGCCGAGACGGCCAGCGACGCCGAATCCTTCTCGCCCGGCGAGCGCGCCATGCTCAACAACATCCTGCGGCTGCGCGAAGTGCGCGTCGAGGACGTCATGGTGCCGCGTGCCGACATCGAGGCCGTCGAGATCGGCACGACGCTGGGCGACCTGCTCGGTACGTTCGAGCAGTCCGGCCATTCCCGCATGCCGGTCTATGCCGAGACTCTCGACGATCCGCGCGGCATGGTCCACATTCGCGACGTGCTGGCTCACATTACCAAGAGCGGCAGCGTCAAGAAGGGCCGGGCCACCAGGAAAACGCCGACCCCGACCCAGCTCGACCTCGCCCAGGTCGACCTCACCCGCACCATCGGCGACCTGAACCTGATCCGGCCGGTGCTGTTCGTGCCGCCTTCCATGCTTGCCTCCGACCTGATGGGGCGCATGCAGGCGACGCGTACCCAGATGGCGCTCGTCATCGACGAATATGGCGGTACCGACGGCCTCGCCTCGCTTGAGGATATCGTTGAGATGGTGGTCGGCGACATCGAGGACGAGCACGATGACGACGAGCCGATGATCACCCAGGCCGGTGACGGCGTCTTCATCGTCGACGGCAAGGCTGAGATCGATGATGTCGCCAAGATGATCGGCGAGGATTTCGCCGCCGGCGAGCATGGCGAATATGTCGACACGATCGGCGGCATGATCTTCAACACGCTTGGCCGGGTCCCGGCCCGGGGTGAGGTGGTGCAGGCCATTCCCGGCTTCGAGTTCCACGTCCTCGACGCGGATCCTCGCCGCGTCAAGCGGGTGCGCATCGTGCAGAGCCAGAAGGGCGAACGCCGCCGGCGCGCCGCTCGCGCAGAGCAGGCCTGACGCGGGGTTCGCCCGATGGCGGTGGACGATCCTTTCAAGCACGCGGTCCTGGGCTCCGGCGTCTTCTACAGGGATCCGCTGGCCGCAATTTCCTGGCTGGAGACCGCCTTCGGCTTTGAGCGCAGCATGATGGTCACGGACCCTGATGGCGGTCTCGTGCACGCCGAGATGCGCTTTGGCGATGGCTACATCATCGTCGATGGCGAATGGGCCGACCACGTCGCCAGCCCGGCGAGCGTCGCCGGAAAGAACACGCAGGCACTCTATGTCCGCCTGCCGGGCGGCATCGACGCCCATTGCGAGCACGCCCGCGCCGCCGGCGCGCTGATCCTCGATGAGCCGACCGACCAGTTCTATGGCGAGCGGCTTTATCGCGCCCGCGACCCAGAGGGCCATGTCTGGACCTTCACCCAGACGATCCGCGTGGTACCACGCGAGGAAGCCGAGCAACTGGGCAACATGCGCATCGATGGCTGGCATCGCTAGCATCCGGCGCGGGTAATAGGCGTCGGGCATGCCATCTTTCGCGCCGGCGCAGCGCCGCGTTTGGAAGGTGCGGCGCGGCCTGATAAGTCTTCTGCCGTGATTCGCGCGACTCGGATGCCTGCATGGAGCGCCTGGCCGGCCGTATAATTCTGCTCTGGGGTTGGCGGCGGGCGCTGGTAGCGTTTCTTGCCGGGGCGCTGGCGGTTCTGGGACAGGCGCCTTACGACTTCTTCGCCGCTTGCTTCATCGCCTTTCCGTTGCTCGTATGGCTGCTCGACGGCGCCACGGGCGAGGTTTCGGGCAGTCTGATCAGACGGTTGAAGCCGGCTTTCGCCGTCGGCTGGTGGTTCGGCTTCGGCTACTTCCTCGCCGGCCTGTGGTGGATCGGCTCGGCGTTGCTGGTCGAAGCCGACAGCTTTGCCTGGGCCCTGCCTTTCGCCGTGGTCGGCATCCCGCTTGCGCTCGCTTTCTTCTACGGTTTCGCCACCGCGCTGGCGCGGCTGCTGTGGAGCAGCGACATCGGCCGCATAGCCGCGCTCGCCTTCGCCTTCGGGCTGGCGGAATGGCTGCGCGGCTTCCTCTTCACCGGTTTTCCCTGGAACGCGGTCGGCTACGCGGCCATGCCGGTGCCGCTGCTGATGCAGAGCGTGTCGCTGGTCGGCATGGTCGGCATGAACACGCTCGCCGTCTTCGTCTTCGCGCTGCCGGCCCTGCTTGCGGCGCGCCGGCATCTGCGGCTCGGAGCGGTATTGCTCGTGGCGCTGGTCGCGGCCCATGTCGGCTTCGGCTATGTCAGGCTCGGCGCACCGGTTCCATCAGACGGGCGCGCCATCGACGTCCGTATCGTGCAGCCTTCGGTCGACCTCAGCGAGAAATGGGACGCTTCCGTGCGTGACCGGATCTTCGCCACGCTGATGGGGCTGTCGGCCGCGACGCCGGAGCCGGGACACAACAAGCCGCAGCTCATCCTGTGGCCGGAGACCTCCGTGCCCTTTCTCTTCACCGAGCGTCCCGACGCGCTGACGGCGCTGGGTGACATGCTGGGCGATGGCCAGATGCTGATCGCCGGCGCCGTTCGCGAGGAAGGCGTTTCGGCGGCGAATGCCGATTCGCGCTATTACAATTCCGTCGTGGCGATCAACGACAAGGGTGAGATCGCCGATGCCGTCGACAAGGTTCATCTTGTCCCGTTCGGCGAATATCTGCCCTTTGCCGATCTTTTCAGCCGCTTCGGCGTCGGCCAGCTCGTTGCCGGCCCGATGAACTTCTCCGCCGGCAACGAGCGTCACCCGATCGTCGTGCCGGGCGGCATCCGCGCCCTGCCTTTCATCTGCTACGAGGTGATCTTTCCTGATCTTGTGTCTGTTGACGCAACGTCATCCGACCTTATTGTCAATGTGACGAACGATGCGTGGTTCGGCGATACACCCGGCCCGTATCAGCATTTCAGGCAGGCGCAGATACGCGCCGTGGAGAATGGAATGCCTTTGCTGCGCGCCGCCAACAACGGCATCTCCGCCATCGTCGACCCGCGTGGGCGCGTCGTGGACGCCCTGGCGATCAACGCGCGGGGCACCATCGACGCCCGTGTTCCGATCGCCAGGCAATCGTTCGTCTCCGCCGGTCAGAGGCGCATTAACGGAATGCTGATCATGTTGCTCTTTGCCGTGGCCGCGTTCACTTTGAACGTAAGGCAGAGGCTACGGGTGAATTGACAGCCCGCACATTAGAAACTCATACTGTAATCGCCTAAAATTTCTCGAAGTCGGTTGGGTGGTTGTGTTGGGGCAGGTGGCTCCGGCTTCATTTGGGCAGAAAAAAACAGAAAAAGCCGGGAAAATTCGGCGAGGAAAAAATGACGGAAGACAACAAGAAGAAACCGAATCCGATCGACGTCCACGTCGGCAGTCGTATCCGGCTCCGCCGCAACATGCTCGGCATGAGCCAGGAGAAGCTCGGCGAGAACCTCGGCATCACATTCCAGCAGATACAGAAGTACGAGAAAGGCACCAACCGCGTCGGCGCCAGCCGCCTGCAGGCCATTGCCTCTATTCTCAGCGTGCCCGTGGCGTTCTTCTTCGAGGATGCGCCCGGACAGGAGACCGCGGCCAGCCGTGGGTTCGCCGAGGACGCTTCCATGGCTTTCGCGGTCGAATTCTGCGGCAGTCCGGAGGGGCTTCAGCTCAATCGCGCCTTCGTCAAGATCCCCGACGTCAAGGTCCGCCGCAGGATCATCGAACTCGTGAAGTCGCTGGCGGCGGACGACGATTCGGAGTGATCAGCGCCGGCGACGCTCGCCAAAAGTGAGTCGGGCAGCACATTGTCGCTTTTCCCTAACATGAGGCTGGTATCGGGCGGGCGCATCCTGGCCGGTGGCACAAGCTGCCGGCCTCGTGGTGCCACGGGCGCCGCGCCGCTTGACGAATGGCGTCCGGCCCCGCTAACAGGTTTCGCGCCAAAATCGGCAGCCCGCCGATCGGCTTTCAAGAGGGGACACCCGTGACGCGGCAGAATTACTTCTTCACCTCGGAATCCGTCTCCGAGGGCCATCCCGACAAAGTTTGCGACCGTATTTCCGACGAGATCGTCGATCTGGTCTATCGCGAAGCCAAGAAGACCGGCATGGACCCGTGGAAGGTCCGCGTCGCGTGTGAGACGCTGGCCACCACCAACCGCGTCGTCATCGCGGGCGAGGTGCGCGTACCCGATACGCTGCTCAAGAAGGACAAGTCCGGCAACGTCCTCAAGGATGCCGCCGGCCATCCGGTGATCAACCCGACGAAGTTCAAGTCGGTCGCCCGCAAGGCGATCCGTGAGATCGGCTACGAGCAGGCAGGCTTCCACTGGAAGACGGCCAAGATCGAAGTGCTGCTGCACGGCCAGTCGCCGGATATCGGCCAGGGCGTCGACAACGCCGCCGACCGTCAGGGCGAGGAAGGTGCCGGCGACCAGGGCATCATGTTCGGCTATGCCTGCCGCGAGACCCCGGACCTCATGCCGGCTCCGATCTACTACAGCCACAAGATCCTCGAACTGCTGGCCGCCGCGCGCCATGAAGGCAATGGCGAGGCCGGCAAGCTCGGCCCAGACGCCAAGAGCCAGGTCACCGTGCGCTATGCCGACGGCAAGGCCGCCGACGTGACGCAGATCGTGCTGTCGACCCAGCATCTCGACTCGAACTGGGACTCCAAGAAGGTGCGCAGCGTCGTCGAGCCTTACATCCGCGAGGCGCTCGGCGACCTCGAGATCGCCGACGATTGCAACTGGTACATCAACCCGACCGGCAAGTTCGTGATCGGTGGACCCGATGGCGACGCCGGCCTTACCGGCCGCAAGATCATCGTCGACACCTACGGCGGCGCGGCGCCTCACGGCGGTGGCGCCTTCTCCGGCAAGGACACCACCAAGGTCGACCGCTCGGCTGCCTACGCCGCGCGCTACCTGGCCAAGAACGTCGTTGCCGCCAAGCTGGCCGACCGTTGCACGATCCAGCTTTCCTACGCCATCGGCGTTGCCCAGCCGCTGTCGATCTATGTCGACCTGCATGGCACCGGCAAGGTTGACGAAGGCAAGCTCGAGACCGCGCTGCGCAAGGTGATGGACCTGTCTCCGTCCGGCATCCGCCGTCACCTCGACCTCAACAAGCCGATCTACGCCAAGACCTCGTCCTACGGTCATTTTGGTCGCAAGGCCGGCCGTGACGGCTCGTTCTCGTGGGAGAAGACCGACCTGGCCAAGGCCCTGAAGGACGCTGTCGCCGCCTGACGGCGGCGCCGGATCTGCTCATGGAACCCGGGGACAGGCCAAGCCGTTCGACCGCGGCTTTTTTCGGTCGTCGCCACGGCAAGACCATTCGTCCCCGGCAGGCCGATGCCCTGGAGCGAGGCCTAGCCGTGTATCGGCTCGACCTCACGACGGCGCCGCCGGCCGACCTGCGGCGCCTGTTCCCGGCCGAGGTTTCGGCCGTTCGGCTCGAGATCGGCTTCGGCGGCGGCGAGCATCTGCTGCATCGCGCGACCGACACGCCGTCCACGGGCTTCATCGGCGTCGAGCCGTTCGTCAACGGCATGGCCAAGATGATGGTGGCGGTGGCGGAAACGCCGCTCGCCAATCTGCGTGTTTATGATGAAGACGCGACGAGGCTGCTGGACTGGCTGCCGGCGGCCTGCCTTGACGGCATAGACCTTCTCTACCCCGACCCGTGGCCGAAGAAGAAGCACTGGAAACGGCGCTTCGTCAGTCCGGTCAACCTGGGTCGATTCGCGCGCGTGCTGAAGCCCGGTGGCGAGTTCCGCTTCGCCTCGGACATC
Organism: Mesorhizobium sp. 65-26; assembly: GCA_001899205.1. Taxonomy (GTDB): domain Bacteria; phylum Pseudomonadota; class Alphaproteobacteria; order Rhizobiales; family Rhizobiaceae; genus Mesorhizobium. Next base: position 354,355 of record MKVL01000004.1, read on the forward strand.
GACACCTACGTCAACTGGACCCTGCAGCATTGCAAGGCGCACGGCGCCTTCGCCTGGCAGGCCCGTGAGTCGGCCGACTGGCATACACCGTATGAAGGATGGCCGGGCACGCGCTACGAGGCCAAGGCCATCCGCGAGGGTCGCCGGCCGGCCTACCTCACCTTCAAGCGCCTGTAACGTCGGGCAGCCTGCATGGTTGTGGCCCTGGCTGCGTCGCCGGGCTTGAAAGCGCGGCACGGATCGTCTATATCAGCCTCAAATTCTTGGTCGGTATGACGAAGAGTGGGTCCACCCGGTCCCGCTCTTTTTTATTACCCGCCGCTCGCAAGACAGAAGACAGGAACCGCATGACGGCATTGGCAAGCGAAGGTGACGATCGCATCATCCGCGAGAGCGGCATCGATGCGCGCATCGCGCTGATCGTGCAGCCGGTGCTGCGTGGCATCGGCTTCCGCCTCGTGCGGGTTCATCTTTCGGGCCAGAACGGACTGACGCTGCAGATCATGTGCGAGCGTGAGGACGGCACCATGACGGTCGAGGATTGCGAAGAGGTCAGCCGCGCCGTGTCGCCGGCCCTCGACGTCGACGATCCGATCGAAAAGGCATATCATCTGGAAGTCTCCTCGCCGGGCATCGACAGGCCGCTGGTCCGCAAGGCCGACTTCGCGACGTGGCTCGGCCACCTCGTCAAGATGGAGACCTCGGTGCTGGTCGACGACCGCAAGCGCTTCAAGGGCAAGATCGCCGAAGCCGGCGTGGATGACGTGCTGATCGAGCGCGACAAGGCCGCCTATGGCGAGCAGCCGTCGGTGCGCGTCCCCTACGACGCGATTTCCGAGGCGCGGCTGATCCTCACGGACGACCTCATCCGCGATGCCCTGTCGAAGGACAACCGGGCGCGCAAGGAAGCCAGGAAGCGCCGTGGCGAGCCGGAAGAAGGGGCTGCCGATGAACAGGCAGCCGACGAAAACGAACAGGACAATTGATTGGGCTGCCGGGCATGATCGCCCGGCCACAAGCTCGGGAGAAAGACGATGGTTGTAAGCGCCAACAGGCTTGAACTGCTGCAGATCGCCGACGCGGTCGCGCGCGAGAAGTCGATCGACAAGTCGATCGTCATCGCAGCGATGGCCGATGCGATCCAGAAGGCGGCGCGCTCGCGCTATGGCCAGGAGACCAACATCCGCGCCGACATCAACCCCAACACGGGCGAGATGAAGCTGCAGCGGCTGATGGAAGTGGTCGACAATGTCGAGGACTACGCCACGCAGATCGCCATCTCCTCGGCGCGCGAGCGCAACCCCGACGCCCAGCTCGGCGATTTCATCGCCGAACA
>MKVL01000005.1:0-59293 GCA_001899205.1 Mesorhizobium sp. 65-26
TCGTGCCGCTGCTGGCGCCGGCGGCGGACAAGCTCGGCATCGACCTGATCTGGTTCGGCGTGCTGCTCGGCGTGAACATGCAGACCAGCTTCATGCATCCGCCCTTCGGCTTCGCGCTGTTCTACCTGCGCTCGGTCGCGGCGCGCGTGCCCTATGTCGACCGCATCACCGGCAAGACGATCCAGCCGATCACCACCGGGCAGATCTACTGGGGAGCAGTGCCCTTCGTGCTGATCCAGGTGGTTATGATCGGCCTGACCATCGCCTTCCCGCAGATGGTCATGCACTACAAAGGCGCGACCGTCGATCCGGGCACGATCGACTTCAAGGTGCCGGAAGTGCCCGGATTTTCAACGCTCGGCGCGCCGGGAGGCGGCAATGCCGCTCCAGCCAATGGCGCCGGGCCGGCGGCTCCCTCCACCGACCTGTCGCAGCCGCCGAGTTTCGGTGACGCGCCGGCCAAACCGGCGTCGCCCCCTGCTCCTGATCTGTCGCAACCACCGAGCTTCAACTGAGCGCCCATGTCGACGACCATGAAAGCAGTCCGTCTCGAGGCCGTCGGCACCATAGCGCTCCGCGAGGTTGCCAGGCCCATCGCTGGCCCGGACGAGCTTCTGGTCAGGATCGAGGCCTGCGGCGTGTGCGGCACCGACCGGCACCTGTTCCATGGCGAGTTTCCCTGCACGCCGCCGGTGACGCTCGGCCATGAATTCTCCGGCATCGTCGAAGCCGTCGGCGGCGGGGTGTCCGGCATTGCCGTGGGTGACCGCGTCACCGGCGATCCCAACATCGCCTGCGGTCGCTGCGCCCACTGCCATGCCGGCCGCGTCAATCTCTGCAGCAATCTCAGCGCCATCGGCATCCACCGAGACGGCGGCTTCGCCGACTATGTGCTGATGCCGCAGAAACAGGCGTTCAAGCTGCCCAAGGACCTCAAGCCGACCCATGGCGCGTTCTGCGAACCGCTGGCCTGCTGCCTCCACGGCGTCGATCTGGCTGCGATCCGGCCTGGCGCTTCGGTCGTGGTGCTTGGCGGCGGCGTCATCGGCCTGCTTGTCGTGCAACTGGCGAAGCTCGCGGGCGCGGCGACCATCATACTGTCGACCAGGCAGGCGTCGCGCCGCGCGCTCGCCGAGGAGCTCGGCGCCACCGCGACGATCGATCCTGGCGCAGGCGATCCCATCGCAGCCGTCGCCGGGCCCAACGGCCTGGCGCCCGGCGGCGTCGATGTGGTGCTGGAATGCGCCGGCGTGCGCGACACGGTCCAGCAGTCGATGCGCATGGCGAGGGCCGGCGGCACGGTCGTGATCGTCGGCGTGGTGCCGCAAGGCATGAAGGTGGAAATCGAGCCGTTCGACCTGCTGTTTCGGGAATTGAAGGTACTTGGCTCCTTCCTCAACCCCTTCACCCACGGCAGGGCCGCCCAACTCATTGCCTCGGGCGCAATCGAGATCGATCGGCTGATTTCGAGGCAGGTCAGCCTGGAAGAGGCCTCTGATGTGATCGCCAACCCGCCGGCGCCGGGCGAGGTCAAGGTGCTGGTGGTGCCGGGCCGAGGCTGAAGGCTTGCAACGTCAGCGATTGGCGAAGCCGGCGGCGACAGCACCCCTCGCCCCGTTTACGGGGAAAGGATGCCGGCAGGCAGGTGGGGGGCGACGCCGACGCCGGGTAGTGACGCAGAATGTTGGGGCTTCGGTTAAGCCCGGAGCGATCCATCGCCGAACCCGGCGCTGCCCCTCGTCCCCCTGCCGGGGCCTTCTCCCCGTACAGTGACGGGGAGAAGGGGCTGTTCCTACAGCTTGCCGTTTCGCTGCTGCACCATCATGAAGGTGTCGTAGTTGTATTCCGCCACCTGCGCCCAGAGATAATGCTCCTTGCGGAAGCCCTTGATCGATTCCCAGATCTTCTTGAAGGGCGCGTTGGAGGCTTCCATTTCGGCGTAGACCTCGTTGGCCTTGTCGAAGCAGGTGGCCATGATCTCCTGGCTGAACGGTCGCAGCTTGGCGCCGCCCGCCACGAGGCGCCGCACCGCCGGCGGATTGACGTAATCGTACTTCTGCAACATGTCCGCGTCGGCCGCTTGCGCCGCGGTGCGCAGCAGCGACTTGTAGGTCGGCGACAGCTCCTCGTACTTGGCCTTGTTGAACAGCAGGTGCACGGTTGGGCCGCCTTCCCACCAGCCGGGATAGTAGTAATACGGCGCGACCTTGTAGAAGCCGAGCTTCTCGTCGTCATAGGGGCCGACCCATTCGGCGGCGTCGATGGTACCCTTCTCCAGCGCCGGGTAGATATCGCCACCGGCGATCTGCTGCGGCACGACGCCAAGACGCTCGATCACCTTGCCGGCAAAACCGCCAATGCGCATCTTGAGCCCGGAGAGATCGGCGACGGTGTTGATCTCCTTGCGGAACCAGCCGCCCATCTGCACGCCCGTGTTGCCGCCCGGCAGGCCGAAAAGCCCCTGGGTGGCGAGGAATTCGTTGAACAGGTCGATGCCGCCGCCGTGGTAGTGCCAGGCATTCATGCCGCGTGCGTTGAGCGAGAACGGCACCGCCGCGCCCAGTGCCCAGGTCGGATCCTTGCCCCAGTAATAATACGCCACCGTATGCGCCGCCTCGACGGTGCCGGCGGCCGTGGCGTCGGCGGCCTGCAGGCCGGGGACGAGCTCGCCAGCGGCGAAGACCTGGATCTGGAAATTGCCGTCGGTTGCCTCCGAGAGCATCTTGGAAAACACTTCCGCGCCGCCGTAGATCGTATCCAGCGATTTCGGGAAGGACGAGGCCAGGCGCCATGTGACCTTTGGATTGGACTGGGCGATGGCGGGCGCGGCCAATGCGGCGGCAGCGGCCGCCGCCCCCGCCCCGGTCACGCCGGCCTTGCGGATGAATGAACGACGATCCATGAAAATCCTCCCGTTTGGATCAACTGTCCGACGTTCGGGAAATCCTCGGTGACCCGTGCCGGCCGCCGGAACAATACACTGGCAAGAAGTCGAGTCCAGCGCGGCAACCTGCGTTTTGGCCTTGTCGCCGAAGGAAATCCGGCATTCCGCAAACAGTCTGCAACTATAGTCTAAGACGTTCCCCTTTCCTTCTGGAACAGGCACATCGCCGTCTGCTTCCATTGGGCAAACCGCATTGCGAAACCCGCCGCGCGCATTGCGCCCGGCACGCACTGCGCGCAATCGTCTGGACCATCCGACATTTGCGAACTTGCCGTGGAAATACGCCTTCAGATCGCCTATTTTAGCGGCATATCAGAGCTATCGACCGAACCGGGACCCAGAGCCAGAAATGCATCAGCCGCTTGTCGCCGTATCGACGGATGTACGCCAGTTCGAGAACTACACCTGGCACGCCGCGCCGCGGCAGTATCTCGAGGCCGCCATCGCGGGGGCCGGCGTGTTTCCTGTCCTGGTGCCCTCCTTCGGTGACCGGCTCGATTTCGACGAACTCCTGTCCGCCGTCGACGGCGTGATGGTGACCGGTTCGAAGTCCAACGTGCATCCCTCGCTCTATGGCGGCGACGCCAGCGAAAAGAACGGCCCCTACGATCCCGATCGCGACGCCACCACGCTGCCGCTGATCCGCCGCGCGGTGGAACGCGGCGTGCCGCTGCTGGCCATCTGCCGCGGCATCCAGGAGATGAACGTCGCGCTCGGCGGCACGCTGGCCACCGAGATCCAGGAGCGGGAGGGCGCGCTCGACCATCGCGCGCCGGTCAGCGACAACCAGGACGAGCGCTTCAAGATCCACCAGGCGGTGACGATCAAGCCCGGCTCCTGCCTGGCGGGCGTGTTCGGCGCCGGGGAAATCATGGTCAACTCGGTCCATCGCCAGGCGGTCGATCGCCTCGGCCCGACCCTTCAGCTCGAAGCCGTCGCCGCCGACGGCACCGTCGAGGCGGTTTCGGTGCGCGACGCGCGTGCGTTTGCCGTCGGCGTCCAGTGGCATCCCGAATACTGGGTCAAGTCGGACAGCATTTCGGCGAAGATCTTCCGCGCTTTCGGCGATGCCGTGCGACTGCACGCGGCTGCGAAGGCCGGTGCGCGCGCAGCAGCCGAATAGTCCAGTCGGGTCAATTCTCGACAGCAGCCAGCGACAACAGCGGCGCGGCCGGAGCGTAGGATTCGTAACCGTCGCCATCGGCAACCGCGAAGGTCACGATCGGATCGACCCCATCGGCGCTGAAGGTAATCGTGCCGTCATTGCGCTCCCGCCAGAACCTCGCGCGCTCGATGCCCGGCAGGACCCGGCCACAGTCGGGCGCGAGCGTCAGCGCCGACAGCCCGTCGGCGATCCGCCCGCCGCGCCGGACCGCGCAGGTCTCTTCCTCGCCATTCGCCGCCAGCCTGAACATGTCGCCGGAAGCCGCCCGAGCCGCCGGACGATCCTCACTCGACCCGCCGTTGTAAATCTGGGAGCCGCCGAACAGCGCCGCGCCGGCAAACAGAACGAGCAAGGTCTTCATTCAAACTCTCCACGCCACCCATGCCTGCACGCATGCAGGCAAGCTGTGAGCCGCATATGCCTTTAGTGCGAACAGAGGGCCGCAAGCGCCATGCGCCTGCCGCCGTGGCACGTGCTCACGGTTGGCCGATAATGGTTTGTTAGGGTTAATCAGCCGTTAAGCAGCGGCGGCAGCGCTTGGCGCGGCGGACAGTTTGCCTTCTTGCCGGCGCCAAAAATCTCGACCGCCCTCCGGGAACGCAAACTGTCCCCAGGGCGCCCGACTCTAGCCCTTGGCCTTCACATTTACCGTCTCGGGCACCGCCGTCAGCGGCCGGCGCTCGGTGAACCAGGATACGAGATTGTCGACGCAGAGGTCGGCCATGGCGCGGCGCGTGTGTTGCGACGCCGAGCCGACATGCGGCAAGAGCGAGGTGTGGGGCGCGTCGAGCAGCGCCTTCGGCACATTCGGTTCGTCGGCAAAGACATCGAGCCCGGCGGCGGCGATCGTGCCATCGGCCAGCGCGGCGGCAAGGGCTGCCTCGTCCACCGTGCTGCCCCGGCCAATGTTGACGAAGACGCCGTTTCCGCCCAGCGCCGCCAGGATTTCGGCATTGATGGCCTTTTCCGTCGCAGCGCCGCCCGGCGCGATGCAGACGAGCGTGTCGACGGCCTCCGCCAGGCCCTTCAGCGTCGCATGATAGTCATAGGTCAACCCGTCAACCTTGCGCCGATTGTGGTAGGCGATCGAAAGGCCAAAGGCCTCGAGGCGATGCGCGACGGCCAGACCGATGCGACCCATGCCGAAGATGCCGACCTTGCGGCCACGCAAGGTGAGCCGGCTCAACGGATAGTTTCCCTGCTTCACCCAGGTGCCGTCGCGCAGGTATTTCTCCGCGCCGTATAGCTCCCGCACCGTGTTGATCAGCAGGCCGATGGTGGTGTCGGCCACCTCCTCGGTCAGCACGTCGGGCGTGTTGGTGACCATGATGTCGTGAGCGCCGGCGTGCCGGGCATCGACGGAATCGTAGCCGACGCCGAAATTGGCGATGATTTCCAGCTTCGGCAGCGCGTCCATGAAGGCCGCGCTGATGCCGCCGAAGGAAGCGATGCCGCGCACGGACTTGCGCATCTCGTCGGTGAGCAGGGACGGATCGGCACGCGCGACGGTGACGCGCTCGAACGTCCGGTCGATGCGGGCGACAGCGTGGTCGTTGAAGTTGCCCGGCACCAGTATGGCGACGGGCAGCTTGCGTTCGTTCGTCGTCATGTCCGCTCCACCGGCTTGCCGGTCGACTGGCGCACATGCAGCTCCGGCTTGATGAGTTCCTGCGACGGCCGCACCGTCTGCCCGTTCAGCTTGTCCAGCAGGGCGCTCGCCGCGCGGCGCCCCACCTCGCGCTGGCCGTTCCAGACGGTGGTCAGCGCCGGCGTGGCGATCGCCGCTTCCTCGAGATCGTCATAGCCGGTGACCGAAATGTCGATGCCCGGCACCAGGCCGGCGCGGGCGATGCCGTTCATCAGGCCGATGGCGACGAGATCGTTCCAGCAGCAGGCGGCGGTCGGCTTGTCCTTCAGCGCGAGGAACTGCCCGGCAGCCTCGAAGCCCGCCTGCTTGGTGCGCGGACCGGCGATGCGCCATGACGGCTTCACCTCCAGGCCCGCCGCCTCCATGGCGTTGACGTAGCCCTGGTAGCGGTCGCGGCCGGTCGACGTCTGGTCGGTGCCGCCGATCATGGCGATGCGCTTGTGGCCGAGCGAGATCAGATGGTTTGTCGCGAGCGCGGTGCCGTAGGCGTCGTCGCCGCGAAACACCGGCACGTCGGCGCCGGCCACGGTTCTGGCGATCAGCACCGCCGGCAGGCCGTTTTCCTCGGCCATGATGATGTCTTCCGGCGGTGTTCCGATGGCCGGCGACATGATGACGCCGTCCGCGCCGAGCTGCAGCAGAGTGTCGATGAAGGTGCGCTGCTTTTCGAGCTGATCGTAATGGTTCGACAGGATGAAGGTCTGCCGGCTGCGGTCGAGCTCGCTTTCGATCGAGCGCAGGATCTCGGCGAAGAACGGGTTCATGATGTCGTGGACGACGACCCCGACGATGCCCGAACGCGAGGTGCGCAGGCTGGCGGCGCGCCGGTTGTAGATATAGCCGATGGCGCGGGCGTGTTCCTTGATGCGATCGCGGGTGGCGCCGGCAACGAGCGGGCTGTCGCGCAAGGCCAGCGAGACGGTGGCGGTGGACACGCCAAGCGCATCGGCGATCGTCGAAAGCTTGATCTTCTGTGCCAGCCTCGTGCGCTCCCGCTCGGATTTAAACAGTTTAAAGGCGGCCTTATGCCATCGATCGAAGCCAAGTCAAAGTTTTTTTGCCAGCGCCTCGGCCTCCGCATCCGCCGCCGCGCGGCTGCGCAGCCGCAGCCTGTGTTCGCGATGCACGATGTAGAGGCCGCTGGCGACGATGACGGCGGCGCCGACCAGCGTCCAGCCGTCGGGTAACTGGCTGAAGACGAGCCAGCCGGCGATGATCATCCACACCATCTGCGAATAGGGAAAGGGCGCCAGCGCGGTCGTCGTCGCCATGCGATAGGCCTGCACCACAAACCAGTGCCCCAGCGCGCCGAAGAAGCCGAGCATGACCAGCACCAGCCAGTGCCAGCCGTCATGCGGCAGCGAAAGCGAGAACGGCAGGAAGGGAAGCAGCAGCACCGTGGGCGCCACGGCCGAGAACAGGATCAGGCTCTCGGGGGTCTCGCTGGCCGACATGCGCCGTGTCATGATGACGTAGAAGCAGTTGGACAGCATCGAGCAGAGCGCGAAGACATGGCCGATGCCGAACACGCCGACGCCCGGCCGTGTGATGATCAGCACGCCGACGAACCCGGCCAGAATGGCCAGCCAGCGTCGCCAGCCCGCCCATTCGCCGAGCAGCGGCCCGGCAAGTGCTGTGATGACCATCGGGCCGAAGAAGTAGATGGACGTGGTCTCGGCAAGCTGCAGCGTGCGCAGAGCCAGGATGTTGAAGATCGTCGAGCCGAACAGGAACATGCCACGCAGCAACTGCGCCGGCAGATTGGCTGGCCGGAAACGGACAGGCTGGCGCCAGCCACGCAGGAAGGCGCCGATGACCAGCACATGCACCGCGAAGCGCACCCAGGCGACGATCAGTGGCGCGACGCCCGCGACGACAAGGTATTTGCTGCTGGTGTCGAGAAAGGTGAAGCAGACATAGACCAGCAGCATGCACAGGATCGCCGCGGGCGGCGTCGCGCTTTCGTCTTGTCTTTCGGGCGTGTTCAACGTCGGGCCGGTGGTGAGGGAGGCAGGCATCCACCTTTGCGGGAATCGCGCCGCGCCAGCAAGCCCATTGTCCACCCTGGCCGGACCAAAACCGATCCGTGCAACAAAGGACCGACGCCGAGATACGGGCGAAGGCTCCGTATCTGCTAGGAATGCATGCGGGCGCCCTTGGTGATCTTGTCGACGAGCTTCTTGTCGCCGCGCAGCGCGATACCGACCACCCTGGCGTCGTCAGGCGCGAACTCCGCGAAAACGGCGCGGTTGGCGGCATCGTGGCCGGTCGAGAACATCTCCTCGACATAGAGCGAGGTCGTAACGCCACGCTCGAGCGCACGCCGCTGGATGGCGCCAAGCGTCGAACCGTCCGCCGAAAGGACGATGACGGGCTGGATCGACAGCGGGTTGTAGAGATTGCCGTCCCGGTCGCGATAGGCCTCGCCGATGATGTCCGGAAACTGGGCCACGACGCCGCTGGTCAGGAAGGCGGTGACATTGAGCTTCTGCCAGACGGCGAGGTCCTCCCTGAGGACGATTGCAAACTTGGTGTCGAACATGAGAGATTCAGCCGCTTCGAGGTTACGGATCAGACGATGTCGCGCGATCTAGGCGAGGAGCCGTTTCAGGGTCTTGGACGTTTGTGCGCCGCCGAGAACCGCATCATCGCGGCGCCCAGCGCGGAAGGCCTGGAGCGCATCGAGGCCCGCTTCCACGGCAGCGCCTTCGAGCTCCACCGCCACGACACCTACGCCATCGGCGTGACGCTCGACGGCGTGCAGACGTTCCGCTATCGCGGGGCCAGGCGCCAGAGCCTGCCAGGCCAGATCATCGTGCTGCATCCCGACGAATTGCATGACGGCGGCGCCGGCACCGAAGACGGTTTGCGCTACAGGATCCTCTACCTCGAACCCGCGCTCATGCTCGATTGCCTGGGCGGCGCTTCGCTTCCCTTCGTCAGGGACGGCGTGGCGACGGACGTTCCGCTGCGCCAGACATTGCTGTCGGCCCTCGGCTCCCTCGACAGCGAACTGGACGAGCTGTTCGTGGCGGACTTCATCGCCCGCCTGATGCCGGGGCTTGTCCGGCTGGCCGGGCAACCGGCGAAGCCGGTGCCACGCACGGCCTGGCGCGCCGCCACTCTGGCGCGAGACTATCTGGCCGACAATGCCTGGAGAACCGTGCGGTCGGCCGAGCTGGAGGCGGTGACCGGGCTCGACCGCTACGCGCTGTCGCGCCACTTCCGCGCCGCCTTCTCGACCAGTCCGCACAGGTTTGCCGTGATGCGCCGACTGGAGCTTGCACGCCGGATGATCGGCGACGGCGAACCGCTGGCGCAGATCGCCGTGGCCGCGGGCTTCAGCGACCAGAGCCATTTCAACCGCCAGTTCAAGAAGGCCTTCGGCATTCCGCCAGGCCGCTGGGCCACGCTGGTGCGCGGCAGCGGCGCGGCAGCCTGAGCTTATTCCTCGGTCTCGACCTCGTCGTCGATCAGCACCATCTCCTCGTTGGAGAGGTTGGCCTCGATACGGGCCAGAAGCTTGAACAGCGTCTTCTGGTCCTTCTTGTCGAGGCCCTTCAGCGCCTGCTTCTCGGTCTTCTTCACCGACTTCTCGATGGCGCGGATCGTTTCGCGGCCGGATTCGGTGAGGAAGATGTGCGCCTGCCTGGCGTCGGCCTCGGATGCGCGCTTCTCCAGGAAGCCCTGTGCCTGCAGCCGGTTGATGGTCTTGGTGATGGTGGGCGGACGGACACCGAGCCGACCGGCGAGATTGCCGGGCGTCTGGCCGTCCTCGCGATCGAGCGCCAGCATGATCTGGTCCTGCCCGGCATAGAAGCCGTGCGCCAGAAGCCGCGCCGCGAGCGCGGTTCGCGCCAGCCGCGCCGCCGAATGCAGCCGGCTCATCGTTGCAGTCTTGTCCGCCTTGGCCATGGTCATCCCTCTTCGGCCATACCGGTGCGCGAAGCATAGCCACGGGCGGCCAGTTGGCAATCGACGATCAAAAGAAGCCGGCGCTCTCAAACCGCTTTGCCGGCAAGCATTGCGCTATCCGCCGTGGCTAATGCCAGATGATTATTTCAGTTAGATGACAAACGACTTTGGGCACGACCAAGTTCGTCGGCGGAAGCCTCCGGCTGTCTCTTCGCGCCGGCCGCCGGAGCCCTCCGGCGCGCGTCAACCGGCCCCGGACGGCCGATGATCCCGGTACCGGCTGGCCCACCGCTTTGCCGCGTGCAAAAGCGCCGCGCGCATCCTATATGGAGCCGACAATCCCATTTCACGGCCTGGAATGCGGGCCAGACTTTCGAGGCGAGTGATGAGCGACGCAAAAACGACGAGCGAAGCGCAGACGCAGATTCCCGTAACCGTGCTCACCGGCTATCTCGGCGCCGGCAAGACGACGCTGCTCAACCGCATCCTGTCGGAGAACCACGGCAAGCGCTACGCCGTCATCGTCAATGAATTCGGCGAGATCGGCATCGACAACGACCTGATCGTGGAATCCGACGAGGAAATCTACGAGATGAACAATGGCTGCGTGTGCTGCACGGTGCGCGGCGACCTGATCCGTGTGGTCGAGGGCCTGATGCGCCGGCCGGGCCGCTTCGATGCCATCGTGGTCGAGACCACGGGGCTGGCCGACCCCGTGCCGGTGGCGCAGACCTTCTTCATGGACGACGACGTGCGCACCAAGACCAAGCTCGACGCGGTCGTGGCGCTGGTCGATGCCAAGCATCTGCCGCTGCGGCTCAAGGATTCCAAGGAGGCGGAAGACCAGATCGCCTTCGCCGACGTGGTGGTGCTGAACAAGACCGACCTGGTGACCCCGGAAGAGCTCGCCAAGGTCGAGGCGACCATCCGCGCCATCAACCCGGCGGCGCGCATCCACCGCACGACGCGCGCCGGCGTCGCCCTCAGCGAGGTGCTCGACCGGGGCGCGTTCGACCTGTCGCGCGCGCTGGAAAACGATCCGCACTTCCTCGAGGCGCACGACCATGATCACGATCATGAGTGCGGGCCGGATTGCGATCACGACCATCACCATCATCATGACCACCACGGGCACGATCATCATGACCACGATCACGCCCATCCGTCCGACATCCACGACGTGACGGTCAAGTCGGTGTCGCTGCGCGGCGGCGAGATGGATCCGAAGAAGTTCTTCCCCTGGATCGAGAAGATCACCCAGATGGAAGGCCCGAACATCCTGCGACTGAAGGGCATCATCGCGCTCAAGGGCGACGACGAACGCTATGTCCTGCAGGGCGTCCACATGATCATCGAGGGTGACCACCAGCGCGCCTGGAAGGATGGCGAAAAGCACGAAAGCCGGCTGGTGTTCATCGGACGCGAACTCGACGCCGAGCGGCTCAGGAAGAGCTTCGAGGCCTGCCAGGCGGCTTGATCCTGACGACATGGCGCAAACCTGGGCTCGAAGCACCTGGAGGACAACCCGTCGGCTACTGGCCGAGATTCCAGATGAAAGCCTCTGGCGCGGCGACGTTATCCGGCTCGCCCACGATCCGTCGCTGGGCCCTGGTTCGCCGCCGGCCGAGTTCATGCTCTTCGAAACTTGGGGGTATGACGACGTCCTGGGGCTATTGAAACTCAAGGGCTACAAAGCCGGCCTGCCATTCCTCTATTTCCCAAAAGAGAGCCAGGGAGAGGACAAATTGTCCCTTGAAACCGGCTGGCTCTTCAAAAACTGGAACCAATGGTTTGTGTACGGCTACCACACCGATGAAAACGACGAACTGATTGCTCTTCCCATCGAAGGCACAATGATCATAAGACGATCCAAACCCGCGCCACGATTAAAAGTCTGATGCCCACAGTCGCTCCACTCGATCTCGAAGGCCATTGCGTCGCCGCCGTCTTCCTCAACGACGTGCCGCATTTCGCGCTCGCCGACGGCGCCATCCACCGGCTCGACCATGGCCAGAAGACCGTCCAGGCCAATGACGGGCTGCTCGCCGCTTTCCACGATGCCGCCAACGACCGGCTGATCACCGGCGGCGAGGACGGCAAGGTGTTCGCCGTCAAGGCCGGAGGCGACGTGAGCGAGCTGGCCAGCGCCGGCAAAAAATGGATCACCAACGTCACCGCCGGGCCGCAAGGCTCGATCGCCTATGGCTCGGGCAAGACCGCCTTCGTGCGCTTCGCCGACGGCAAGACCAAGGAGTTTGCGCATCCGCGCTCGGTCGAGGGGCTGGCCTTCTCGCCCAAGGGCATGCGCATCGGCGTCGCGCGCTACAATGGCGCGACGCTGCATTTCCCCGCCGCTGAGGGCAAGCCGGTGGAACTCGAATGGGCGGGCGCCCACACCGGCATCACCTTCTCGCCCGACGGCGCCTTCCTGGTCACCACCATGCAGGAGAACGCGCTGCACGGCTGGAAGCTTGCCGACGGCAAGCACATGCGCATGACCGGTTATCCCGGCAAGGTCAAAAGCCTGTCTTGGAGCGTCAAGGGAAAGTGGCTGGCCAGTTCCGGCGCGCCGGCGGCGATCGTCTGGCCGTTCGCGGCCAAGGACGGCCCGATGGGCAAGGCGCCGCTCGAGCTCGGCACGCGCGGCAATGTGATGGTGACCTGCGTGGCCTGCCATCCCAGCCAGGATGTGGCGGCGATCGGCTATGACGACGGCATGATCCTGGCCGTGCGTTTCGCCGACGCCAAGGAAGTGCTGCTGCGCCGCCCCGGCAAGGGCGCCGTCACCGCCATGGGCTGGGACAAGGAAGAACGGCGCATCGCCTTCGGCAGCGCCGTGGGTGATTGCGGCGTCATCGACATCGCCGGTTAGGGCAGTAGGGGAATAGGGCAGCAGGGCATTATGTGGATTGCCGGGAACGGCTTGCCCCACAGCCCTATCGCCTGATCCAACGCAGACCCCTCGCGCGGCCAATTGCGGTTTTGCCAACCGGTTGGCAGAGTGCCGGCGCGAAGAAGAGGGGTTTTCATGCAGGCATCGCATTCATCCACCGGCGGCATCGACGCCGCCCGCATCGCCGAACTGCGCGAGATGGAGGCCACCGCATTCCGCAAGGCGCGGCCGAAATCGGCGGCGCGGATCGGCAACGGCATCGCCGGCTTCTTCGGCGGCGTGCCCATGCACTGGATGACCGACTGGCCGACGCCCTTCCCGATCCTGGTCGACCACGCCAGGGGCGCGACCATCACCGACATCGACGGCAACAGGCTGGACGATTTCTGCCTCGGCGATACCGGCTCGATGTTCGGTCATTCGCCGCCGCCGGTGGCCCGCGCCATCCGGCGCCAAGCCGGGCGCGGCCTGACGTATATGCTGCCGAGCGAGGATGCGCTGGCCATCGGTCCGCTGCTCCAGCAACGTTTCGGCCTGCCCTTCTGGCAGATCGCCACGACCGCCACCGACGCCAACCGCTTCGCGCTGCGCGTCGCGCGCGCCGTCACCGGACGCGAGAAGATCCTGGTGTTCAACGGCTGCTACCATGGCTCGGTCGACGAGACGATGGTGCGCATCGTGGCCGGCAGGCCGGCCAACCGGCCAGGGTTGGCCGGGGAATTCCGCGACCTGACGGCGACCACCAAGATCGTCGAATTCAACGACCTGCCAGCGCTCGAGGCAGCGCTGAAGGACCGGGATGTCGCTTGCGTCATCACCGAGCCCGTGCTGACCAATTCCTGCATGGTGCTACCCGATCCGGGCTTTCATGCCGCGCTTCGCGACCTGACCCGGGCGGCCGGCACGCTGCTGCTGATCGACGAAACGCACACGATCTCGACGGGGCCGGGCGGCTATGTCGGCAAATACGGGCTCGAGCCGGACCTGTTCGTGCTCGGCAAGCCGGTGGCCGGCGGGGTGCCGGCCAGCGTGTGGGGCATGAGCGATGAGGTCGCCACGCACTATGCCGCCTACAACAGGACGAAGGAACCCGGCTATTCCGGCATGGGCACGACGCTGTCGGCCAATCCGCTGCAGTTCGCCGCCATGCGCGCGACGCTGGAAGAGGTGATGACCGAGGAAAACTACGACCGGATGGACCATCTGGCCCGGCGGCTGGACGCCGGGTTGACGGCGGCGATCGACCGCCACGGCCTGCCCTGGCATGTCGCGCGGGTCGGCGCCCGCGTCGAGTTCATCTGCGCGCCCGGTCCGCTGCGCAACGGCGGCGAGGCGGAGACCGCGCACGCGCCGGAGCTCGAAGCCGCCATCCACGTCGCTCTTGTCAATCGCGGCGTGCTGATCGCCCCCTTCCACAACATGATGCTGATCTCGCCCGCGACCACGGCGGCCCAGGTGAACCGGCTGATCGCGGCCTTCGAGGCTGTTGCGGCCAGGCTTGCGGCATGAGACAAGCAGGCGGACATACCTCCCTTACGCAATTCCGCGGGGAAGGCGTCACGCGCTTTTCCTAGGAAAACCGCGGCGCGGTTTTGCCGGAATTGCCTTAAGCCAACCAGAGTTCCATCATGACCTCACCATCGGGCTCGACGCCCACCGAGGCGCAAGCCTTTCTCGACGCCCATCCCGACATCGAGGCCTTCGACATCGTTCTCACCGACGCCAACGGCATCGGACGCGGCAAGATCGTGCGCCGGCACGAATTGATGAGCATATTCGAGGGCGGCCGGCACATGCCGATCTCCATCCTCGGGCTCGACATAACCGGCGAGGATGTCCACGACACCGGGCTTATCTGGGACACGGGCGACGGCGACCTGCGGGCATGGCCGATCCCCGGCACGCTGGTGCCGCTCCATGGCACCAAGCCGCCGCGCGGACAGGTGCTGATGTCGATGTATCATCTCGACGGCGAGCCGATGACCTCCGATCCGCGCCTGGCTCTGGCCAGGCAGGTTGAAATCCTGGCGGCGAGAGGGCTGCATCCGGCGGGCGCGTTCGAACTCGAGTTCTTCCTGCTCGCCAATGAGCGCGACGCCGAGGGCCGGGTACAGCCGGCGCGCGCCGTTCTTGACGGACGCCGGTCGGCCAAGACGGAGGTCTATTCCGTCGACCACCTGCACGGCATGGAACCGCTGTTCTCCGACATATACGCGGCCGCGAAGGCGCAAGGCATTCCGGCCGAGACGGTCATTTCGGAATACGCCCCCGGCCAGTACGAGCTGACGCTGAACTACCGCAAGGACGTGCTGCGGGCCGCCGACGATCTGGTGATGCTGAAGCGGCTGGTGCGGGCGCAGGCGCGCCGTCACGGCGTCACCGCCTGCTTCATGGCCAAGCCGATCGAGAAATACGCCGGCTCGGGCATGCATTTCCATGTTTCGCTGCAGGACGGCGCCGGCAGGAACGTGTTCACCGAGGCCGCCGGCGAAACATGGTCGCCCAAGCTGCTCGGCGGGCTCGGCGGCCTTCTCCACACGATGGCGGAATCGATGCTGGTGTTCGCCCCGCATGCGAATTCCTGGCGGCGATTCGTCTCGCAATCCTATGCCCCGGTGGCGCCGACATGGGGCGTCAACAACCGCTCCGTGGCACTGCGAGTGCCGGCAGGCGACGCGAAGAACCGCCGCATCGAACACCGGCCGTCCGGCGTCGACGCCAACCCCTACCTGGTGGCGGCAACCGTGCTGGCCGGTATCGTCAAGGGCCTCGACGAGGGGCTCGACCCCGGCGCCGAGACCACGGGCAACGGCTATGACGCGGCCCCCACGCAGACCAATATGCCGGTAGACTGGCGCACCGCCATCGAGGCGGCGAGAGAGTCCAGCTTCCTGAAAGTCGCCCTGGGCGAGGATTTGCATCGCACCTTCGTCGCCATCAAGCAGGCCGAGTATCTGCGCGTGGCGCGTACCGTCAGCGAACTGGACTACCACCTCTATCTGCACGAGGTCTGATCGCGGATCCGAAGGGCGCGGCGATCACTTTTCGCCGCGCCGTGTCAAAAATTATAGCGTTGGCAAGTTTTGGAACATATCATGAACATATGTCCGTACTTTCCATCCGTGAAAAACTCGCGATCCTGTCCGACGCCGCGAAATACGACGCCTCCTGCGCATCGTCGGGGTCGATCAAGCGCGATTCGTTGAAGTCGCGCGGCATCGGCTCGACCGAGGGATCCGGCATCTGCCACTCCTACGCGCCGGACGGGCGCTGCATTTCGCTGCTCAAGATCCTGCTCACCAATTTCTGCATCTACGACTGCAGCTATTGCATCAACCGCTCGTCCTCGAACGTGCGGCGCGCCCGCTTCGGCGTCGACGAGGTGGTGAAGCTGACGATGGATTTCTACCGCCGCAACTACATCGAAGGGCTGTTCCTGTCGTCGGGCGTCATACGCTCGCCGGACGAGACGATGGGCGAGATGGTCGAGGTGACGCGCCGGCTGCGGCTGGAGGAGAAATTCGGCGGCTACATCCACCTCAAGACCATTCCGGAAGCCTCCGCCGGGCTGATCGAGATGGCCGGTCTCTATGCCGACCGACTGTCGATCAACGTCGAATTGCCGACCGACGAGGGCGTGAAGAAGCTGGCGCCGGAAAAGAAGCCGGAGACGATCCGGCTGTCGATGGCGAAGCTGCGGCGTAAGATCGAGGAGAAGGCCGAACCGACATTGCAGAGCCGCAAGCGCGAGCGCTTTTCCCCGGGCGGGCAGTCGACCCAGATGATCGTGGGCGCCGACAAGACGTCCGATGACGGCATCCTGCGCGCCAGCGCCCGGCTCTACGGCAGCTACCATCTGCGCCGCGTCTACTATTCGGCCTTCAGCCCGATCCCGGATTCATCGTCCGCCCTGCCCTTGCTGAAGCCACCGCTGATGCGCGAGCACCGGCTTTACCAGGCGGATTGGCTGATGCGCTTCTACGGCTTCTCGCAGCCGGAAATCCTGGCCGGCAGCAACGATGGCATGCTCGATCTCGCCATCGACCCCAAGCTCGCCTGGGCCCTGCGCAACCGCGGCCGCTTCCCCGTCGACGTCAACCGCGCCGAGCGCGAGGCGCTGCTGCGCGTGCCCGGCCTCGGCACCAAGGTGATCGACAGGATACTGGAGACGCGCCGTTATCGCCGGCTGCGCCTCGAGGATGTCGGCCGGCTCTGTCATTCGGTCGCCAAGGTGCGGCCTTTCATAACGGCGGAAGGATGGTCGCCGGGCGCGCTTACCGACAAGGCCGGCCTGCGCGAGGTTGTCACCCGCTCCTGCGAGCAGCTTTCGCTGTTTTGACCATGGCAGGAACCCAGCTCAGCCTCGCGACCCATCTCGTCCGGCTCGAAAGCGAGACCGACTTCGACGGTTGGCGCGATGCGGCGCGCCGCCTGGCGACGAACGACGTCACGCCGCAGGACGTGGCATGGCGGGTCGAGCCCGATGCGGATCGCCGCGACGGCGATTTGCCTGCTTGTTCGCCCGATTCGCGGCTTGTCGTGCCGCGCGAATTCATCGAACGCGCCGAAAGGACCATCTGCCATTCCGACCCCGAGCGGTTCGGTTTCCTCTATCGGCTGCTCTGGCGGCTGCGCGCGGAACCGAAGCTGCTTTCGATCGCTTCCGACCCGGATATCCGCCGGCTGGAAACGATGGAGAAGGCGGTCGGCCGCGACATCCACAAGATGCGCGCCTTCCTGCGCTTCCGGAAGATCGGCGCGGGCGAGGGCGAACGCTATGTAGCCTGGTTCGAACCCGACCATTTCATCGTCGAGCGCAACGCGGATTTCTTCGTGCGCCGCTTCACCGGCATGCGCTGGACCATCCTCACGCCGCACGCCTCGGCCGACTGGGACGGCGAGCGGCTGGCGATCGGCCCTGGCGCCGCCAAGCGCGATGCGCCGGCCGAGGACGACACCGAGACGTTGTGGCAAACCTATTTCGGCAGCATCTTCAACCCGGCGCGCCTCAAGGTGAAGGCGATGCAGAAGGAAATGCCGAAGAAATACTGGCGGAACCTTCCGGAGGCCTCGCTCATTCCAGACCTGATAGCAGGAGCGGACAGAGCCACCTCAGCCATGATCGCCCGCATGCCAACCACGCCGGCACCGCATCACGCCAAGGTCCAGGCCCGGCACTGGCCGACGCCGCGGCCGGCCGAAGCCGATGACATCGAAAGCGTCGACACGATCCCGGCCCTGCGCGAGATGGCGAAAAGCTGCCATCGCTGCCCGCTCTGGCGCGACGCGACGCAGACCGTATTCGGCGAAGGGCCTGAGAATGCCGAGGTGATCTTCGTCGGAGAACAGCCCGGCGACCAGGAAGATCTGGCCGGCAAGCCCTTTGTCGGCCCGGCCGGCAAGGTGTTCGACGGCATTCTCGAGCACGCGGAAATCGACCGCGCCAAGGTCTATGTGACCAACGCGGTCAAACATTTCAAATTCGAGCCGCGCGGCAAGCGGCGCATCCATTCGAAGCCCAATGCCGGCGAGGTCCAGGCCTGCCGCTGGTGGCTGGACAAGGAACTCGACCTCGTCAAGCCGAAGCTGGTCGTCGCGCTGGGCGCCACGGCGGCCCTGTCGCTGCTCGGCAAGGCGGTGCCCATCACCAGGATGCGCGGGCAGGTCATCGAGCGCGACGACGGCCTTCGCGTCTTCCTCACCATCCATCCGTCCTTCATCCTGCGCATCCGCGAACAGGAGGACAAGGAGGCGGAGCGGGAGCGGTTTCTCGGGGATATGCGGACGGTGAGGCGGTTGATGGCGGCCTGATCGTCTCAACGCGTCCCTAACGGACCTCGCGCAGAGATACGGACGGATGCCACGGCTTCGGAGATTACCCCGAGACGCCCGTCGCTTCGTCATCCACGGGCGGAGCAAGGAGCGAAGCGACGCGCGCAGACCCGAGGATCCATGCCGTTACTCTAAAGCGTTGCAGCGGTTCGGAATTCTGCTCCGCAGCATACCTCGGCCAAGGTCACGGCATGGATCCTTGGGTCTTCGCTCCGCTTCGCGTCGCTGCGCCCAAGGATGACGACGTTTGGATGCCTGTTCTACCTGATCAGGATCGCCCTCAGATCATTCACATTCGTGCCCGTGGGCCCAGGCACGAACAGATCGCCGACCGCGTTGAAGGCCGTCCAGGCATTGTTGCCGGCAAGCATTACCTTGGCGTCTACGCCGGCGGCGCGCAGGCGCGACACGGTCGAGCCGTCGGCGAAGGCGCCGGCATTGTTTTCCGAACCGTCGATGCCGTCCGTGTCGGCGGCCAGAGCGTGGATGCCTTGCACGCCACTGATGCCGATGGCGAAGGCGAGCAGGAATTCCGAGTTGCGGCCGCCTTTGCCTTTTGCCCGCAACGTCACCGTGGTCTCGCCGCCGGAGAGGATCAGCACCGGCTTTTCGAAAGGCCGGTCGCGCGTCGCGACCTCGCGGGCTATCGCGGCATGGACGCCGCCGACCTCGCGCGCCTCGCCTTCAATCGAATCCGACAGGATGACAGCTTCGATGCCTTGCCGTTTCGCCTCGGCGGCCGCGGCTTCCAGCGAGACGGCGGCCGAGGCGATCAGATGCACCTCATTGCCGGCAAAGCGCTGATCCCGCGGGCTCGGCGCATCGGCGGCGGGCGACTGGATATGCGCCATGACAGCGGCCGGAAGCTTCATGCCATAGGCGGCGATCGCCGCCAGCGCATCCTCGCGGCTGCCAGTGTCCGGCACGGTCGGGCCCGAAGCGACGAGCGCGGGATTGTCTCCCGGAATGTCGGAGACGACAAGCGATACCACACGTGCAGGATGGGCGGCGGCGGCCAGCCGGCCACCTTTAATGGTCGAGACATGCTTGCGGATGGTGTTCATCGCCGCGATCGGCGCGCCGGAGGCGAGCAGCGCCTCGTTGACGGCGATCTCGTCAGCCAAAGTCAGGCCGGGAGCGGGCGCCGGCAACAATGCCGAGCCGCCGCCGGAGATCAGAGCCACCACCAGATCGTCGGCGGTCAGGCCACGCACCTTGTCCAGCAGGCGACGCGATGCTTCCAGGCCGGCGGCATCGGGAACGGGATGCGCCGCCTCGATGATCTCGATGCGCTCGCATGCGGCGCCATAGCCGTAACGGGTAACGACCAGCCCATCGATGGGACCGTCCCAGGCCTTCTCGAACGCCGCCGCCATCTGCGCCGAGCCCTTGCCGGCGCCGACGACGACGGTGCGACCCTTCGGCCGAGCCGGCAGGTGGTTGCGGATCGTCCTTTCGGGGTCTGCGGCGGCGACGGCGGCGCTGAAGATCGCTGTGAGGAAGGATTTGGGATCGGTCATTTTTCTTCCGGAGGCAGCGCCAGGCCACGCGCGTCGATGCCGAGATGGGCGCAAAGCGCATCGACCACCACGCCGTGATCCTCGCGCTCGGGCAGGCCCGACACGGCGATGACGCCGATCACCCCGGCACCCTTCACGGTGACGGGAAAGCCGCCGCCGGCGAGCACGTAGTCGGCAATGTCCAGCCCCTCGCCGACCTTGAAGGTGCGATCGGGGTGCTGCTGCTCCAGCACGAGGCGGTAGGTGCTCCTGAGATAGCGCCGGACCACGTTGATCTTGCGCCGCGCCCAGTCGGGATTGGACGCGTTGGAACCCGGCATCGCCGCGTAGAAAAGCG
This sequence comes from Mesorhizobium sp. 65-26, assembly GCA_001899205.1. Lineage (GTDB taxonomy): Bacteria > Pseudomonadota > Alphaproteobacteria > Rhizobiales > Rhizobiaceae > Mesorhizobium. The sequence goes on from MKVL01000005.1 coordinate 20,255, forward strand.
GGCGATCGAAGGTCCTGATGTCGACGATGATCGGCAGGTCCTCCCGGAGCGCCCGGTCCCGGATCGCCGAGCCGATGGCGAAGGCCACGGCCTCGTCGAACGCGGGGAAGACCAGTGTGGCTTCCTGTTTCTTGATCAGAGCGATGTCGTCGGCGGCAGCCATCTCGTTCCCCTGTCAGCGTCGACGCACGCTTTGGCCGATGGGTGACGCCGGGTCAAGCCAGGAGCGCATCTACGCGGCCAGATCACTCTTGGCCGGGCGACCCGCGACATAGACCTCGCGCACGGCGCGATCGTCACCCAGCGTCTGCAGCAGGAAGAGTTCCTCGGCCAGCGTCTCCACCGTTTCCATCCTGAGCCGCATGGCGGGCGTGGCGCGGGCATCGAGCACGACGATGTCGGCGTCCGTGCCGGCGTCCAGCGTGCCGACCTTGTCGGCCACCGACAGCGCCTCGGCATTGCCGCGAGTCAGTTGCCAGAAGGACTGGAAGGGGTTGAGCTTCTCACCGTTGAGGGCGATCACCTTGTAGCCCTCGCCCATGGTGCGCAGCATCGAATAGTTGGTGCCGCCACCGACATCGGTCGCGGCGGCAATGCGCAGCGGCTTCTGGCGTCCGCGATAGCGCTGGTAGTCGAACAGGCCGGACCCGAGGAAGAGGTTGGAGGTGGGGCAGAACACCGCCACCGAGCCGGACTGCGACAGCGCGTCCGCCTCGCGTTCCGACAGATGGATGCAGTGGCCGAACAGGCTCTTACCACCGAGCAGCCCATAATGCTCGTAGACGTCCGTGTAGTCGCGCGACCAGGGGTAAAGCTGCTGGGTAAAGGCGATCTCGGCGTGGTTCTCGGACAGGTGCGTCTGCATGTGGAGGCCGGGATGCTCGCGACAGAGCGCGCCGGCCATCTCCATCTGCTCGGGCGATGACGTGATCGCGAAGCGCGGCGTGATGGCATAGAGCTGGCGGCCCTTGCCATGCCATTCGGCGATCAGCGCCTTGGTGTCGTCATAGCCTGTTCGCGGGGTGTCGAGCACGCCATCGGGCGCGTTGCGATCCATCATCACCTTGCCGGCGATGTTGAGCATGTTGCGGTCATGCGATTCCGCGAAGAAGGCTTCGGCGGAAGCCTTGTGAACCGAACAGTATGCGACGACCGTGGTCGTGCCATGGCGCAGCATCTCGTCCAGGAAGAGCCGCGCGATGCGGCGACCATGCTGGGCGTTGCTGAATTTCGTCTCCTCCGGAAAGGTGTAGGTGTTCAGCCAGTCGAGCAGCTCTGCGCCGTAGGACGCAATGATCTGCATCTGCGGCACGTGCACATGGGCATCGATGAAGCCCGGCAGCAGCAGGTGCGGCCGATGATCGACCCTTTCGACGCCTTCCCCCGCCTGCCTTTCGACGTCGGCATAGGCGCCCGTCGCGACAATCCCGCCGTCACGGATCAGCAGGCCGCCATCCTCCTCGTAGCGCCACGCGGCGTGGTCGTCGACGGTTTCCGGCCAGCGCAGGAAGGTCAGCGTGCGGCCACGCAGAAGTCTTGAGGTCATGCTACTTTCCCGCGCCTTCGAACCACGCCACCAGCAGGGCCCTCTCCTTGTCGGAGATCTGCGTGACGTTGGCGGGCGGCATGGCGTGGCTGCGGCCGGCCTGCAGATAGATCTCGCGCGCATGCTCGGCGATGTGCGCGTCGGTGTCCAGCATCACGCCCTTGGGAGCATGATAGATGCCTTCATAGGACGGCTCCTGCGCATGGCACATCGAGCAGCGGCCAAGCACCGTGTCGCGCACGGCCGGGAAATGCGCCGAGGCGACATAGACCTGCGCCGACGAGGACGCCTGCGGCTCCGCGCCGGTCAGGGCCTTCGGCACCGTCGACAGCCAGATGATGACGACGAACAGGATGGCCGCGGCCAGCCACGTCCAGGTCGGGTTGCCCTTCCGCGAATGCACGGTGTTGAAATAATGCCGGATCAGCACGCCGATGATGAACACCAGCGAGGCGATGACCCAATTGAACTGCGTGCCGAACGCCAGCGGATAGTGGTTCGACAGCATCAGGAACAGGACCGGCAGGGTCAGGTAGTTGTTGTGCAGCGAGCGCTGCTTGGCGATCTTGCCATACTTCGGATCCGGCTTGCGGCCGGCGATCAGGTCGGCGACGACGATCTTCTGGTTGGGAATGATGACCATGAAGACGTTGGCCGACATGATCGTGGCGGTGATGGCGCCGAGATGCAGGAAGGCGGCGCGGCCGGTGAAGAGATGGGTGAGCCCCCAGGCGATGAACACCAGCACGCAGTAGAGCACCAGCATCAGCCCGGTGTCGCTCTTGCTGAGCGGCGAGCGGCACAGGAGATCGTAGATGACCCAACCAACGCCGATCGCGGCCAGCGACAGGAGGATGCCGACCGGCACCGACATGGGCAGCACGTTGGGATCGATCAGGAACAGGTCGGCGCCGGCATAATAGACAACGCACAGCATGGCGAAGCCCGACAGCCACGTGGCGTAGGATTCCCATTTGAACCAGACGAGGTGCTCCGGCATCTCGGCCGGCGCCACCAGATATTTCTGGATGTGATAGAAGCCGCCGCCATGCACCTGCCACTCCTCGCCGAAGGCGCCGGCGGGCAGGCCGGGACGCTGGCGAAGGCCGAGGTCGAGAGCGACGAAATAGAAGGACGAGCCGATCCAGGCGATGCCTGTGACGACATGCAGCCAACGGACGGCGAAGCTCAGCCAGTCCCAGAAAATCGCGAAATCCATCATTGAGGTCGTCCCTGCCGATCAGGCGACTTTACGGACTGACGCGCAAACGAAAAGACCCGGGGCGTGCGATGACTTTCAAAAAAAAATGGAAAATAGTAGGCTTGTTCGCTCCAGCGGGGCGGGACGTTTTTTAACTGTATCGGGTCTTCCGTTCCGTCTGTTTGACTTAGCCGCATCTGCATGGCGCCAGGCGCCGACTGCAAATGCTCCAAGAGCCACGAAAGCCGCATGGCCTATCTCGACAACATTGCCGTCTTCGTCCGCGTCGTCGAGCTCGGCAACCTGTCGGCCGCCGGCCGCGACATGCGCATTTCGCCCGCCGTGGCCTCCAATCGCATCAAGGAACTGGAGAAGCATCTCGGCGTGCGGCTTTTCAACCGCACCACGCGGCAGCTGATGCCGACCGAGCACGGCACGGTGTTCTACACCGGCGCCAAGCAGGTGCTGGAAGCCATCACCGAAGCGGAAGCCGCGGTTTCCGCGCTCTCGGGCCAGCCGCGCGGCACGATCAAGGTCACCGCGCCGCTCGGCCTTGGCCGCAGGCTGATCGCGTCGGGCATTCCGGACTTCCATGACAAATACCCCGACATCGAGGTGCGGCTCAGGCTCTCGGACCACAATGTCGACATCATGAAGGAAGGCATCGACGTCGCCTTCCGCCTGGGCATCATCGAGGATTCCAGCCTCAGGATGCGCGGCATCATGGAATGCGAGCGCGTGCTGGTGGCGTCGCCGAAGTATCTCGAGGCGCGCGGCGAGCCGGTCGAGCCGCAGGAACTGATCGGCAGGAAACATGACTGCCTGATGCTGCGCTATTCCGGCGCGCGCGAGTATGTCTGGACGCTGCAGACGCCGTCCGGGCCGCAGAAGTTCGAAGTCCATGGGCCCTATGACACCGACGATGGCGACGTGCTGACAGGCTGGGCGCTGGCCGGGCGCGGCATCATCAACAAGCCGCGTTTCGAGGTCGAGCCCTTCATCCGCGACCGACGGCTGAAGGTCATTCTTCCGGGCGCGCCGCCGACGCCGGTGCAGCTCGCCGCCGTCTATCCGCACAAGAAGCTGCAGGATCCGAAGGTCCGGCTTCTGCTCGACTTCATGGCCGAACGCTGCCAGCGGCTGATCCGGGATCTGCTGGCCGGAAAGTGAAGGCCCGCTGGTCCACTCGGCGGGGTTGCCTTGCCGACAGGCGAGCATAGTTTGGCTGCATGCATCTCGCCGTCTCACTCAACATCGCGTCGGAGCCCGGACAGAGTGGCCTCGACTTCGCCGGGATAGTGGACATTGCGCGACAGGCGGAAGCCGCCGGCGTCGACATGCTGGTCATTTCCGACGCCGCATCGGACGGCCGTCCTTCGAACAGCCCGTTTGAAGCCACGACCCTCGTCGCGGCGCTGGCGACAGTGACCGAAAGGATCGGCTTGGTCGCGAGCGCCTCGACGCTCATGCACCAGCCCTACAATCTGGCGCGCCGCTTCGCCTCGCTCGACATCATCAGCCAGGGTCGTGCCGGCTGGAGCGCGACATTGGCGCAAAGCCCGCGCGAGGCGGCGAATTTCAGCCGACCCGAAGGCTTTGCTCCGGATGATTTCCGCCGCCGCGCGCAGGAGTTCATCGGCATCGTGCGCGGCCTGTGGCAAGGCTGGGATCGCGACGCCCTGCTGTTCGACAAGGGGGCCGGCCGGTTCCACGACCCGGGGAAGATGCACCTGCTCGACCACAAGGGCGAATTCTTCTCGGTGCGCGGGCCACTCAACGTCGCCCGCTCGCCGCAGGATGCGCCGCTGATGGTCATGTCCGGCCTGACGCCGGCCGATCTCGACTTCGCCGCCGGCGTCGCCGACATCATGCTGATCAATGCCCCGACACCGGGAACAGCGAAGGCTGCCGGCGACGACCTGCAACGGCGGGCGCTTGCCGCCGGGCGCGGCCCGGGCGCGCTGAAGGTGCTGGTCGATCCCGGACCGGGAACCGATGCGGTTCCGCTGGACGACCGGTTTCTCAGGGAAGGCTGCGACGGTCTCAACCTGGTGCTGCGCCCAGGACTTTCGGCGTCGAAGGATTTCGCCGAACGCGTGCTGCCCTGGCTTCAACGCAGGCCTGCCGGGCGAAGCGTGAGGAGCGCCACGCTGCGCGGCCGTCTCGGGCTTGGCGCGGGAGGCGAACAATGAGCCGGCGCCAGATGAAGCTCGGCCTCTTCCTGTGGGCGACGGGCCACCATATCGCCGCGTGGCGTCATCCGAAGGCGCATGAGAAGGCAGGCATAGACATCGCCCACTACATCGAGCTGGCGCGCACCGCCGAGGCCGCCAAGTTCGACATGGTGTTCTGCGAGGACGCCGCCGGTCTGCGCGAAGCCAATGTCGGCATCGCCAGCCAGACGTCGCGCTCGATAGGCTTCGAACCTGTCAGCCTGCTTTCGGCGCTTGCCGCCCGCACGGAGCGTATCGGCCTCGTCTCGACGGCCTCGACCAGCTACAACGAACCCTACGGCCTGGCGCGCATGTTCGCCTCGCTGGACAATCTGAGCGGCGGCCGCGCCGGCTGGAACCTCGTCACGTCAGCCAGCCCCATCGAAGCCGCGAATTTCGTCGCGACGGGGCTGCGCCCGCATGCCGACCGCTACGAGCGCGCACGCGAATTCGCCACGGCTGTCACCGGGCTGTGGCTCGGACGACCCGGCCATGACGGGCAGGGCTTTTCGGTGCGCGATCCACTGGACATTCCGCCCTCACCGCAGGGCGCGCCCGTGATGGTGCAGGCCGGGGCGTCGGACGACGGCAAGGACCTCGCGGCCCGGACCGCGGATGTGGTGTTCTCGGCCGCTCAGACATTCGACGAAGCCAAGGCCTTCTATGACGACCTGAAGGGGCGGCTCGCCGTTTACGGACGCGAGCCGGACGACATCAAGATCCTGCCCGGCGTTGCCCCGGTCGTGGCGGAAACGGAGGCGCAGGCTCGCGAGAAGCACGACCAGTTGCAGGAGCTCATTCCCGACGACGTCGGCGTGGCGCTGCTCTCCAGCTACCTCAGCATTTCGGACCTCGGCCGCTATCCGCTGGACGGGCCGCTGCCGGAGCTGCCCGAGAGCGAGGGCATGAAGAGCCGGCAGGCGCTGGTCATCGAACAGGCCCGCCGCGACGGTCTCTCGATCCGCGATCTGGCGCGCTATTTCGCCGGCGCGCGCGGCCATTGGCGGCTGGTCGGCACACCGGCGCAGGTCGCCGACGAATTGCAGGCGCGGTTCGAGGGTGGCGCCGCCGACGGCTTCAACGTCATGCCTTCATGGTTTCCAGGCGAGCTCGACGCCTTCGCTAGGCTGGTGGTACCGGAACTGCAGCGGCGCGGCCTGTTCCGCAAGGACTATGAAGGCCGCACGCTTCGGGAGCATCTGGGCCTCAAGCGTCCAACGCGGGAAGCGGTATGACCCGCTCCACTTGAAGCCATCCGGCTTCAGCAGCCGGAATAGCCTCAGCCCTCTTCCATCATCCGTGCCGTGCCGGAGACCCGGATCGAACTTCCCGGCGCCGGCGGGATGTCGGCATGGAGGCGGGATCGCATGCCCATGTCCTCACCCTGGACGATGTCGATGGCGCCACCATGCGGCCATCCGATGTCGCGCAGATAGCCGGCGAAGGCCGCGGTCGCCGCGCCCGTCGCCGGGTCCTCGTAGACGCCGCCCGAGGCGAAGGGATTGCGCGTGTGGAAGCGGCGCGGCGTCTCGGCGTGGGCAAGCAGAATGGTGACAAGTCCCTCGCGTCGCATCAGGGCCTGGCCTTGCTTCAGGTCATAGGCCATCGCGGCCAAGGCCGCGCGGGACTTCAGGGCCAGCACGAGATGGTCGGCGCCGCCATGGATGAGCGCCGGGGCGATGGCCGGATCGAGGTCGTCCGGCCGGTAGCCAAAGAGCGTCAGGGCCTCCGCGACCAGCTCCGCCGGCGCCGCGCGGCTGCGCGTCGGCGGCGACTGCAAGGCCGCCGCGAAACTGGCGCCATCGCGAAAGCCTTCGACGGTGATGTCGGCCTGGTTGAGGGCGAGCGCATAGACGCCGTCGCCGAACTGCCTGACCAAGGCGGCGCCCAGCGCGATCGTGGCGTGACCACAGAACGGGACTTCCGATTCCGGCGAGAAATAGCGGACTCGCCAGCGATCACCTTCAGGCGCAGCGAAAGCGGTTTCCGAAAAGCCAACCTCGGCCGCGACGCGCTGCATATCGGCCGCGTCAAGCAAGGTCTCGCCGATCACCACGCCGGCCGGATTGCCACCCGTGCAGCCATCCGAGAAGGCGGCTATCCGCAATATGTCCATGGAATTCGTCCCGTGTTTGCCAGGCGCGCAGAAAACACGTTTCGCGCCGATTTGGGAAACGAAGAAAGCGAGGCGGAGCTGTGAGCCGTCGTCACAGCTCGAGCCCTTTCCGGCGCGCCGCGAGGCGGAACGAAACGACGCCTGTGCCGTTTCTGGCGGGTGCGGCCGCGCAGGGAGAGGCCGTCACCCCAGTCCCCAGCCTCATCAGCGATGCACCAGCGACAGGAGCCAATCATGGACGCCATCGTCACCCGCAACGACCTGAAATCCAACGCCAAGAAGGAATCGATCGATCTTCTCAACGCCAGGCTTGCCGACGCCATCGACCTCGCCTTGATCACCAAGCAGGCGCACTGGAACGTGAAGGGGCCGCAATTCATCGCCATCCACGAAATGCTCGACGAGTTCCGCGAGGAGATCGACGGCCATGTCGATACCGTCGCCGAGCGCGCCGTGCAGCTCGGCGGCACCGCGCATGGCACTTCGCAGGACGTGTCCAAGGCGACAAGACTGAAGCCCTACCCGACCGACATCCACAAGACCAAGGACCATCTGGCGGCTCTGATCGACCGCTACGCGGCCGCCGCCAAGCTGACGCGAGAGGCGATCGACGAAGCGGCGGATGCCGGCGACGCCGACACGGCCGACATCTTCACCGCCTATTCGCGTTCGCTCGACAAACTCCTGTGGTTCCTCGAAGCGCACACGCAGGAAAAGGAATAAGGGTTATGGCCGGATCGAGCGCGGCTTTGATCCGGCCGCTATCCGACGGGATCATGTGACGCCGCAACAGGCCGCTGTCAGCCGGCGGACGCCTTCTCGGCCTGGCGTGAGCCGGCTGTTTCCGTGACATGCGAGACCAGCGCCGTCATGATCTCGGCGGCGGCAAGCGCCGCGATGACCGGCGGGCGCTTGTCCTTCACGGCATCGCCGCCGATCGGCGAGACAAGGCGCGCGAACTGCGCCTCGCCGCCGTCAGCCGATTTCAGGAACCAGTTCCGGAAAGTGGCCTTCTTGGTCTTCGAGCCGATCATGCCGACATAGGCCGTGTCGTCACGCTTCAGCGCCTCCGCGACGATCAGGAAATCCAGCGCGTGGTCATGGGTGAGGATGGCGAAGGCCGAGCCGGCGGGCGCGTCGCGCACCATGACCTCGGGCATCGGCGTGAGTTTCGTCTCGACCGTCCCGGGCATGCCCTCCAGCGCCTCGGCGCGCGTTTCCACGACGATCGCGTGGACCGGCAAAAGCGCCAGCGACGACGCCAGCGCCTGGCCGACATGACCACCGCCGAAGACATAGACATGCGGCAGATGCGCCTCCTCGGCCTCCGCCTTGCGGATCAGTTCCGCCTCCAGCGCCGCGTTCACCAGCCGGATCAGCACTTCGACCCGCCCTCCGCAACACTGGCCTATTTCGGGCCCGAGCGGGATGTCGAGCGTGGCGCAGACCTCGTCGACCTCGATACGCGCTTCCCTTCCCCTTGAAGGGAGGGTGGCGGCGGAGCCGCCGGGTGGGGTCCCCAGAGCAATGCGCGGCGCCCTTGCTGCGCCTGCTGGGTACACCCCTTCTGGCCGCTTTGCGGCCATCTCCCGCTCAAGGGGGGAGAAAAGCATCTGCCGTGCCTTGTCGATGGCCATGTATTCGAGCTGGCCGCCGCCGATCGTGCCCAAGATCGCCGACGCGGAGACGAGCATGAAGGCGCCGGCCTCGCGCGGCGTCGAGCCCTTCGTCGCCGCGACCTCGACCAGGGCAACCCGGCCGGCCCGGCCGAGAAAATCCTTCAGGCTTCGCGCTTTCGAGTTCATCGTCTGCATTTGCCTGTCTGGCTCGTGATCCTTTCCGAAACCGGCACCGGCTTCGAGGTCATTCGCTGCGAAATATAGGCCTTTTCGGCCTGGATTACACCTTACACGCGGCTCAGTCCGTCCTGGCGGCCTTCAGCCTTTCGATTGCCATCAGCACCCGCTCGGGCGTCGCCGGCGCGTCGAGGCGCGGACAGATCTTGTGATCGGCGACGCTGGCGATCGCATCGGAAAGCGCGTGCAACACCGACATGCCGTGCGGCAAGGGCGGCTCCCCGACGGCCTTGGAGCGATGGATGGTCGGCTCGTAGGCCTGCGACCAGTCGGTCAGCTTGACGTTGAAGATCTTCGGCCGGTCGGAGGCAAGCGGGATCTTGTAGGTCGACGGTGCGTGCGTCCGCAGCCTGCCCTTGTCGTCCCACCAGAGTTCCTCCGAGGTGAGCCAGCCCATGCCCTGGACAAAGCCGCCCTCGACCTGGCCGATGTCGATGGCACGGTTCAGCGAACGGCCGGCATCGTGCAGGATGTCGGTGCGCTCGACCACATATTCGCCCGTCAGCGTGTCGACGGATACTTCGGAGCAGGCAGCGCCGTAGGCGTAGTAGTAGAAGGCGTGGCCCCGCCCCTTGCTGCGGTCCCAGTGGATCTTCGGCGTCTTGTAGAAGCCCGCCGCCGAAAGCTGGACGCGTGCGATATAGGCCTGCCTGACCAGATCGTTGAAGCTGACCTCCTGGTTGCCGACGCGCACGCGGTTGGGCAGGAAGACCACCTGGTCGACCGGAACCTGGTATTTCTCGGCGGCGAAATCGGTCAGCCGACGGCGAATCTGGTGCGCCGCGTTCTGCGCCGCCATGCCGTTGAGGTCGGCGCCCGACGATGCGGCGGTCGGCGCGGTGTTCGGCACCTTGCCGGTCGTGGTTGCGGTGATCTTGACCCGGTTGAGGTCGATCTGGAATTCCTCGGCCACCACCTGGGCGACCTTGAGATGCAGGCCCTGCCCCATCTCGGTGCCGCCATGGTTCATATGGACTGAGCCGTCGGCATAGACATGCACAAGGGCGCCTGCCTGGTTCGATTCCGTCTTCGTGAAGGAAATGCCGAACTTGACCGGCGTCATTGCCAGCCCGCGCTTGATGAAGCGGCTGTTGTTGTTGAACGCGCTGATCTCGCGCCGGCGCCTGGCGTAGCCCGCGCTTTCCTCCAGCTCGGCGACGATGCGATGGATGATGTTGTCCTCGACCTTCTGATGGTAGGGCGTGACGTTGCGCCCCGTATCGGTCCCCATCGGGTCGTAGAAATTCAGCTTCCTTATTTCGAGCGGGTCCTTGCCGACGGCGAAGGCCACTTCGTCGATGACGCGCTCGGCGCCCACCATGCCCTGCGGACCGCCAAAGCCGCGGAAGGCGGTGTTGGACACGGTGTTGGTGTAGAGCGGCGCGGATTTCGCCAGTACCGCCGGGTAGAAATAGGCATTGTCGCAGTGGAACAGCGCGCGATCGCCGACAGGCCCCGAAAGGTCGGCGGAGAAGCCGCAGCGCAACGCATAGGTGAAGTCGACGCCCAGGATGTTGCCCTCGTCGTCGAAGCCGACCTCATAGTCGATGGCGAAGTCGTGCCGCTTGCCGGTGGCGGTCATGTCCTCGTCGCGGTCGAGCCTGATCTTGACCGCCCGCTTCAGCTTCTTGGCGGCGATGGCAGCGATGGCGGCGCACTGGTTGGCCTGCGTTTCCTTGCCGCCGAAGCCGCCGCCCATGCGGCGCACCTCGACCGTCACCGAATGGCTGGGCACACCCAGCGCATGCGAGACTAGGTGCTGCGTCTCGCTCGGCCCCTGGGTGGAGCAATAGACCGTCACTTCATCGTCCTCGCCGGGGATGGCGAGCGAGACCTGGCCCTCGAGATAGAAATGATCCTGGCCGCCGAGCCACATGCGGTTCTTGATGCGATGTGGCGCCGCCGCGATCGCGGCCGCGGCGTCGCCGCGTCGCAGGGTCAGCGGCGTGGTGACCTGCTTGTCCTTCGCCGGGTCGAGATCCCAGATGCCGACCACGGCGGGAAGCTCTTCATATTCGATCTTTGCCAATCGCGCGGCGCGCCGCGCTTCTTCGCGCGTCCTGGCAACCACGGCGAAGATCGGCTGGCCATGGAACTGGACCTTGCCCTCGGCAAGCACCGGATCGTCGTGCATATTGCTCGGCGAGACATCATTCTCGCCAGGCACGTCGGCGTAGGTGAGAACATCGACGACACCGGGCGCGGCGCGCACCGCCGACAGGTCGACGCTCTTCAGCGTGCCGTGCGTCACCTTGGACAGGCCGAGGCCGATATGCAGCGTGCCGGCGGGCTCTGGCATGTCGTCGATGTAGACGGCGGTTCCGCTGACGTGCTTGTGGGCGGAATCGTGCCGCTGGTCCGTGGCGACGCCGCCGATGATCTTCTCGGCCCCAGGATTGGACGTGGCGTGCTTGTTCATCATGCCGCCTCGCTGCGTGACACCTGGAACGGCGCCTTGGTGCCGGTCGTCTCGACGAAGAAGCGCAGCAGCAGGTTGCGCGCGGCCAGCGCGCGGTATTCGGCGCTCGCCCGCATGTCGGTCAGCGGCGTGAAGTCGTTGGCGTATTCAGCCATCGCCGCCTCGACCGTCGCTTCCGTCCATGCCTTGCCTATGAGTGCCTTCTCGACAGAGATTGCCCGCTTCGGCGTTGCCGCCATGCCGCCATAGGCTATGCGGATGCCTGCCACCGTTCCGTCCCTAGCAAGCGTCAGGTGGAAGGCGCCGAGCGTCGCGGTGATGTCCTCGTCGCGTCGCTTGGTGACCTTGTAGACGGCGAACTTCACGCTGTCCGCGGGAACCGGCACATGCACGGCCTCGACGAACTCGCCCGGCTGCCGGTCCTGCTTGCCGTAGGCGATGAAGAACTCCTCCAGGGGGATGGTGCGGCGCGAGGCGCCCTTGCGCAGCGTGAGCCGGGCGCCGAGCGCGATCAGTGGCGGCGGCGTGTCGCCGATCGGCGAGCCGTTCGCGATGTTGCCACCGATGGTGCCCATGTTGCGGACCTGCTCGCCGCCGATGCGGTCGACCAGGCCTCCGAGCGCCGGGATATGCCGGGACAACGTCTCGAAGGCCTCGGTATAGGTGACGCCGGCGCCGATCGAGATGACACCCTTGTCCTCGGAGACGGTGCGCAGTCCGTCGAGGTTGCCGATGAAGACGACCGGCGAGATGTCGCGCATATGCTTGGTGACCCAGAGGCCGACGTCGGTCGAGCCGGCAACCACGGTGGCGCCCGGCTCCTTCTCCAGCACGGCGGCGAAATCGTCGACGCTGGCCGGCACGACGAGGCGCGCCTTGCCGGCGCCGACCTCGACGCGGGCGCCATCATTCAGCGCATCGAGCCTCGCCTTGATCGAGGCGCGCTCGAGCGCGAGCGGATCGCTGGCCGCCTCGCCATAGCTGGAAATGGCGCGCGCCGAGCGCATGATCGCCTCGTAGCCGGTGCAACGGCAGAGGTTGCCCTGGAGCGCCTTCTCGATGGCGGCGTCGGATGGGTTCGGCGTCTTCATCCACAGGCCATAGAGCGACATGACGATGCCTGGCGTGCAGAAGCCGCACTGCGAACCGTGGAAATCGACCATCGCCTGCTGCACCGGGTGCAGCCCGCCCTTTTCGCCGCGCAGATGCTCGACGGTGACGACATGGGTGCGGTCGAGCGAGCCGAGGAAGCGGATGCAGGCGTTGACCCCCTCATAGGTGAGTTCGCCGCCGGAGAGCTTCCCGACCAGCACCGTACAGGCGCCGCAATCGCCCTCGGCGCAGCCTTCCTTGGTGCCGCGCAGCGAACGGTTGAGGCGCAGCCAGTCGAGCAGGGTCGCATCGGGCGCGACATCCCGTAGCACGACATCCTCGCCGTTGAGGATGAAACGGATTTCGTTGCGGATGCGGATCTCGGTCGTGGCTTCGGTCATCGTAGCTTCGGTCATGGAACTCAACTCCCCCGATAGGTGGAGTAGCCGTAGGGCGAGACAAGCAGGGGCACGTGATAGTGCGCCGCCTCAGCCATGCCGAAGCGGATCGGCACCGTGTCGAGGAAGGCGGGTTTCGGCAGGCTGACGCCCAGCCGGCGCAGATAGTCGCCAGCAGCGAAGACCAGCTCGTATTCACCGGCGCGGAATTCCGGGCCGGCGAGCAGCGGGGCGTCGCAGCGGCCATCGGCATTGGTCGAGACCGTCTTCACATGCGTGCGGGTGTCGCCATCGAGGCGGAACAGCGAAATCGACAGTCCCGCCGCCGGCTTGCCGGTCGCGGTGTCCAGCACATGTGTCGTCAGGCGCCCGCCATCGGCTTTCGACGTTTCTGCCACTGGCCGTCTCCCATCCCGGTACAGTCGAACATCGCTAGATTGTGCGCCAATTAAAGGCAATGCATAAGTCCCGCTCGAGCGGAGCACGCCAAAAACAGTTTCAAAAATTTTCGGGGGAATGCGGCCGGCGGCGTTTGGACTATCCTGCCGATGACTTCCGGCAGCGGCTTCCTGGAGCCACCCGGGCAGGGAGGGATCATGCGTTACGAACGAGACATGCGCGGCTACGGAGCCAATCCGCCGGATCCGAAGTGGCCGGGCGGCGCGCATGTGGCGGTGCAGTTCGTCGTCAACTACGAGGAAGGCGGCGAGAACTGCGTCCTCCATGGCGACAAGGCCTCCGAAGCCTTCCTGTCCGAGATCGTCGGCGCGGCGCCCTGGCTCGGCCAGCGCCATTGGAACATGGAATCGATCTACGAATACGGCGCGCGCGCCGGCTTCTGGCGGTTGCTCAGGATGTTCACGCAGGCGCAGGTGCCAGTCACCTGCTACGGCGTCGCCACCGCGCTCGCCCGTTCGCCAGACCAGGTTGCCGCCATGCAGGAGGCCGGCTGGGAGATCGCCTCGCACGGGCTGCGCTGGATCGACTACCGCGACCATAGCGCCGAGGACGAACGCCGCGACCTGGAGGAGGCTATCCGCCTGCATTACGAGGTGACCGGCGCGCGGCCGACCGGATGGTACACCGGACGCACCTCGGTCAACACGGTGCGGCTGGCCGCCGAGGAAGGCGGGTTCGACTACGTATCCGATACGTATGACGACGAACTGCCCTACTGGTTCGACCGCGACGGCATCGAGAAGCCGCAGCTCATCATTCCCTACACGCTCGACGCCAACGATATGCGCTTCGCGACGCCGCAGGGATTCAATTCGGGCGACCAGTTCTTTGCCTATCTGAAGGACAATTTCGATACGCTCTACGCCGAGGGCAAGGCCGGCCGGCCACGCATGATGAACATCGGGCTGCACTGCCGGCTCATCGGGCGCCCCGGGCGGGCCGCGGCGCTGCAGCGGTTCATCGACTACGTGAACTCGCACGACAAGGTCTGGCTCGCGCGGCGCATCGACATCGCCAGCCACTGGCGCCAGACGCATCCCTACAAGGCGCCGGCGCTCAGGCCCTCGCGGATGGAGTTCGAGCCCTTCGTGCATGCCTTCGGCGGCATCTTCGAGCATTCGCCGTGGATTGCCGAGCGCGCCTACGAGCTGGAGCTCGGCCCGGCGCATGACAGCGCCGGCGGCCTTCACAACGCGCTTTGCCGCGCCTTTCGCGCCGCCAGCGAGGCCGAGCAACTGTCGGTGCTGAACGCCCATCCCGACCTTGCCGGCAAGCTTGCACGCGCCAAGCGGCTGACGCCGGAATCGGCCAAGGAGCAGGCCTCCGCAGGGCTCGACGCGCTGACCGACCAGGAGCGCGAACTCTTCTCCAAGCTCAACGCCGCCTACGTCACCACGTTCGGCTTCCCCTTCATCATCGCGGTCAAGGGCAAGACGAAGGAGGAAATCCTCGCCGAATTCGAGACCCGCATCGGCAACAGCCGCGGCGTCGAATTTGCGACCGCTTGCAAGCAGGTCGAACGGATCGCCCTGCTTCGCCTGAAAGACATGCTGCCACTCTAGTTTTCACGTCGGAGAGCGCTCCACGTTTCTCCCGGAATTGTTCTGAAGGTCAGGACCACATGGACACGATCAAGATGCCCGAGCGTACCTACTATGCGCCGCATGGCGGCCACCCCGGCCAGGGTGAACTCCTGACCGGCCGCGCCGTCTTCACCGAGGCCTACGCCGTCATCCCCAAGGGTGTGATGCAGGACATCGTCACCAGCGCCCTGCCGCTCTGGGACAAGACCCGCGCCTGGATCATCGCGCGGCCGCTGTCGGGCTTCGCCGAGACATTTTCGCAATACATCGTCGAGATCGAACCGGGCGGCGGCAGCGACCGGCCGGAACCAGACCCGGAAGCCGAAGGCGTGCTGTTCGTGGTCGAGGGCGAGCTCACCGTGTCGCTCGCCGGCAAGCAGCATGTGCTGCGGCCGGGCGGCTTCGCCTTCCTGCCGCCGTCGAGCGGCTGGACGGTGCGGAACACGAGCCGCGAGGCGGTGCGCTTCCACTGGGTCAGGAAGGCCTACGAGGCTGTCGACGGCCTCGACACGCCTGAAGCCTTCTTCACCAACGAGCAGCAGATCGCGCCGACGCCGATGCCGGGCACGGAAGGCCGCTGGGCGACGACCCGCTTCGTCGACCCGGCAGACCTGCGCCACGACATGCATGTGACCATCGTCACCCTGCAGCCGGGCGCCGTCATCCCGTTCGCCGAGACGCATGTGATGGAGCACGGCCTCTACGTGCTGGAGGGCAAGGCGGTCTATCGCCTCAACCAGGACTGGGTCGAAGTCGAGGCCGGCGACTTCATGTGGCTGCGCGCCTTCTGCCCGCAGGCCTGCTACGCCGGCGGCCCCGGCAATTTCCGCTACCTTCTCTACAAGGACGTCAACCGGCACGCCAAGCTCGGCGGCACGAGGCGCGCGCCGTGAGCGGCGTGATCATCGCTAGGCAGCTGACCCGGGAGAATTTCGCCCCGTTCGGCGACGTGATCGAGATTGGCGGCGACAACCACTACCCGATCAATGGCGGCAAGGCCGAACGCTATCATGCGCTCGCCACGGCGGACGCGACCGGGTCGAACGCAAGCGTGCTGATCTCGATGGTGCGCGGCACGCCCTACGCCTTCCCGCTGAAGCTGACCATGGTCGAGCGCCATCCGTTCGGCAGCCAGGCCTTCATCCCGCTGTCGCCGCGTCCTTTCCTGGTGGTGGTGTGCCATGACGGCCGCGACGGCCCGGAGATCCCGCACGCCTTCATCACCGCGCCCGGCCAGGGCATCAACTACCGGCGCAACCTCTGGCACGGCGTGCTGACGCCGATCGGCGAGAGCCAGGACTTCCTGATCGTCGACCGGGGTGGCGACGGCTCCAACCTCGAGGAGTTCCACTTCTCGCACCCTTACGAAATCCATTTGCCCGACGGAGCCGCGTGATGGCCGATGTTTCGCTGATCGACCGGCTGTTGGACGTCATCGAGAACGACATCGTGCCGAAGACCGCCGAGGGCGTGGCGCACGGCAACAAGCTGTTCGGCGCCGCGATCCTGCGCAAGGAGGACCGTTCGCTGGTGCTGGCCGAGACCAACAACGAGATGGAGAACCCGCTCTGGCATGGCGAGGTGCACTGCCTGAAGCGCTTCTACGAAATGCCGCGCGCCGAGCGCGTCGATACGAAGGATGCCATCTTCCTCGCCACGCACGAGCCCTGCTCGCTCTGCCTGTCGGCCATCACCTGGACCGGTTTCGACAATTTCTACTACCTGTTCAGCCACGAGGATTCGCGCGACAGCTTCGCCATCCCGCATGACCTGAAGATCCTGAAGGAGGTCTTCACCCTCGATCCCGGCGGCTACAACGCCGAGAACGCCTACTGGAAGAGCTTCTCCATCCGCAGGCTGGCGCGCGCCCTGCCCGATGGCGAGCGCCAGCGGCTGGAGGCGCGGATCGGAAAGATCGCCGCGCGCTACGACGCGTTGTCGGATGCCTACCAGGCAAGCAAGGCCGACAATGACATTCCTCTGAACTGAGCACAGCGCGGCGATCGCTCGGGTTGCGGGCATGCTCTCTTTCGCCTGAACGAGCGGGGGGCGGCCGGCGGCCAAGTCGCATATTTCGCTGCGCCAGTCGTGATTAGCGATTGAAAGTCCGCGCGGCGCGAGGCGTTATGCGCGCCATGAAAACAGTCACAGAATTCCCCCGCAAGGTCGTCGAATTTCCGGACATGGGCATCGTCATGCCGGATGGCTGCCGGCTGTCGGCGCGCATATGGATACCGGAGGACGCCGCCGACAATCCGGTGCCGGCAATCCTGGAGCACCTGCCCTACCGCAAGCGCGACGGCACCATCTTCCGCGACCAGCTCACCCATCCCTATTTCGCCGGGCACGGCTACGCCTCGATCCGCGTCGACATGCGCGGCAATGGCGATTCCGAAGGGCTGATGGACGACGAATACACCGAGCAGGAGCTGCAGGATGCCTGCGACGTCATCGCCTGGGCGGCCAGCCAGCCCTGGTGCAACGGCAATGTCGGCATGATGGGCATCTCCTGGGGCGGCTTCAACTGCCTGCAGGTGGCGGCCAAGCAGCCGCCGGCGCTGAAGGCGGTGATCAGCCTCTGCTCGACGGTCGATCGCTATGCCGACGACATCCATTACAAGGGCGGCTGCCTGCTGCTGGAGAATGTCGGCTGGGCCTCGACCATGCTGTCCTATTCGTCGCGGCCGCCGGATCCGGCGATATCCGGTGAAAACAGATGGCGCGAGCTGTGGCTGCAGCGGCTTGAGAACCAGCCCTTCCTGGCGGAGGTATGGCTTGGCCACCAGCATCGCGACGCGTACTGGAAGCGCGGCTCGATCTGCGAGGATTTCTCCGCCGTCAAGGCGGCGGTGCTGTCGATCGGCGGCTGGCATGACGGCTACCGCAACACGATCTCCCACCTGGTCTCGAACATCCAGTCGCCGGTGAAGGGCATCGTCGGCCCCTGGATCCATAAATATCCGCACTATGCCGGCCCCAAGCCTGCCATAGGCTTCCTGCAAGAAGCCCTGCGCTGGTGGGACCACTGGCTGAAGGGCGTTGAAACCGGCGTCGAGGCCGATCCGGCCTATCGCGCCTATGTCATGGACAGCGTGCGTCCTGCGCGCTGGCACCCAGAGCGTCCGGGCCGCTGGGTGGCCGAGCAGCAATGGCCGTCCGCCAACATCAAGGTCGAGGCGATCGAGCTCATCCCGCAGGGCGCCAGGCCGGCGATCGTGGCCACGCCGCAGACCTGCGGCCTCACGGGCGGCGAGTACTTCCCCTTCACCTTTGGTCCGGAACTGCCGGGCGACCAGCGCCCGGACGACGCGCTCTCCGTGTGCTTCGACCAGCCTGAACTAAGCGAAGCCATCGACATCGTCGGCGCGCCCGAGGTCGAGATCCGCGTCGCCTCCGACCGCAGGCAGGCCAACATCGCCGTCCGCCTCTGCGACGTGCATCCCGACGGCGCGTCGGAGCTGATCTCCTATGGCGTACTCAACCTAACCCATCGCAATTCGCACGAATTCCCCGAGGCGCTGGTGCCGGGCGAAACGGTTTCGGCGCGCGTCGTGCTCGACCAGTGCGCCTATCGCGTGCCGGCGGGGCACCGGCTGCGCATCGCCGTCTCGAACGCCTACTGGCCGATGATATGGCCCTCGCCGGAGGCCGTCCGCCTCGACCTTTCGAAGGCGACGCTGAAACTGCCGGTGCGGCCGCTGGCCAAGGGCGATGAGGTCTCCTTCCCTGAGGCGGAAGGGGCGAAGCCATGGGCAACCGAGACAATCCGGCCCGCCAATTCGGAGCGCCATGTCGACCGTGACGAAAAGAGCGGAAATGTCACGCTTTCGATCGTCGACGACTTCGGCGAAGTGCGCGATCTCGAGCACGGCCTCGTCAACGGCAGCATCGTGCGCGAGACATGGGTGATCCACCGCGACGATCCGCTTTCGGCCTCGGGACGGACGCACTGGACGCAGACCCTGTCGCGAAATGAATGGTCCGTGCGCACGGAAACGATGGCTGAAATGCGTTCCGACGCGCAAAACTTTATCGTAAACGCCAGAATCGAGGCCTATGAGGGCGAGAAACTGGTTTTCCAGCGTGATTTCGAACAGAAAGTTCCGCGCGTTCTTCTCTGATATCTGACCGGCTTGGTCCAAATGCGACGTGCGATTTACGCCACGGCATGTCGCATTCGGTCTTGCGTGCCGCTTTGGCTTGCGGCCATTATTCTCCTCACAAGAACCAAAAAGAACGACCGTCAGGTCGAAACCACAGAGTGAGGAACTCATCATGACGAACGAACTGGAATTTCTTAGCCGGCGCGTTGCGTCGGGCAAGCTCAGCCGCCGCGACTTTCTGGGTCGGGCGGCGGCACTCGGCGTGACCGCGACTTTCGCCAATTCGCTGCTTTCGAACGCGGCGAAGGCGGCTGGCCCGGTCAAGGGCGGCACGCTGAAGGCCGGCCTGCAGGGCGGCGAATCGACCAATAGCCTCGACCCGGCGACCTTCCTCAGCCAGGTTCCGTTCGCTTTCGGCAAGTGCTGGGGTGAAACGCTTGTCGAGCTCGCGCCTGGCGGCGGCATCGAATATCGCATCGCCGAGGAGATCGGCAGCTCCAAGGACGCCAAGACCTGGACGATGAAGATCCGCAAGGGCGTCCAGTTCCACAACGGCAAGGAAGTGACGGCGGACGACGTGGTGGCGACGCTGAAGCGCCACAGCGACGAGAAGTCGAAGTCTGGCGCGCTGGGCGTGCTGAAGAGCATCGACACCATCAAGACAGATGGCGGCAATGTCGTGGTCACGCTCAAGGACCCGAACGCCGACATGCCTTACCTGATGGCGGATTACCATCTGATCATCCAGCCGAACGGCGGCCTGGACAAGCCCGATGCCGGCATCGGCACCGGGCCCTACAAGGTGACCGTAAACCAGCCTGGCGTGAAACATGGCGGCGAGCGCTTCGCCAACTACTGGAACGCCGACAAATACGGCCATGCCGACCAGGTTGAAATCATCGTCGTGAACGACCCGACGGCCCGCATGGCGGCGCTGCAGGGCGGCCAGGTGAACATGATCAACCGCGTCGAGCCGAAGATCGTCGACCTGGTCAAGCGGCTGCCGGGCGTGACCATCCGCGCCGCCTCCGGCCGCGGCTTCTATCCCTTCAACATGTTCTGCGACACCGCGCCCTTCGACAAGAACGACCTGCGCATGGCGTTGAAGCTGGCGATGGACCGCGAGGAGATGCTGAACAAGATCCTGCGCGGCTATGGCTCGGTCGGCAACGACATGCCGGTCAACAAGGCCTATCCGCTGTTCTCCGACGATTTCGAGCAGCGCAAGTTCGATCCGGACAAGGCGAAGTTCCACTACAAGAAGTCCGGCCACGACGGATCGATCCTGCTCAGGACATCGGATGTCGCCTTCCCCGGCGCCGTCGACGCGGCCCAGCTCTACCAGCAGAGCTGCGCCAAGGCCGGCATCAAGATCGAGATCAAGCGCGAGCCGGGCGACGGCTACTGGACCGAGGTCTGGAACAAGCAGCCCTTCTCGCTCTCCTACTGGGGCGGCCGTCCGACCCAGGACCAGATGTACTCGACCGCCTACCTCTCGACGGCGGACTGGAACGACACCCGCTGGAAGCGCGAGGATTTCGACAAGATGGTGCTCGCGGCGCGCGGCGAGCTCGACGAGGCCAAGCGCAAGAAGATCTACCGCGACATGGGCCAGATGATGCGCGACGAAGGCGGCCTGATCGTGCCGTTCTTCAACCAGTTCGTCGACGCGACAGGCAAGGGTGTCGAGGGCTGGGTCGAAAATCCGGCGCAGGAGCTCAGCAACGGCCACGCCCTGATCGAGTGCTGGCTGCAGGCCTGACGGTGAAAGCGGGAAAGGCCGGTCTGTCACCGGCCTTTCTTCGTGTCGTGGTCTTTTGCAAGGACCGCTGTCCTTCTTTCAACGCTACAGGTTGCAGATGTCGACTCCGATCCTGAGACTGGTGGCTCAGCGGATTGCGCTGGGCATCCTTCTTTTGCTGGCCGTTTCGGTCCTCATTTTCGCCGGGACGCAGATTCTGCCCGGCGACGTCGCCCAGGCCATCCTCGGCCAGTCGGCGACGCCGGAGGCGCTGGCGAACCTGCGCGAGCAGCTCGGCCTCAACGACCCGGCGTGGCTGCGCTACGTGCACTGGCTCGGCGGGATATTGCATGGCGATTTCGGCACCGCGCAGTCGAGCGGGCTGGACATCGCCAGCTCGATCCGCGTGCGCCTGAAGAACACGCTGTTCCTGGCGGCCTGCGCGGCGATCGTCGCCGTGCCGCTTGCCATCGTCCTCGGCCTGATCGCCGTGCGGTACCGCAACGGCTTCGTCGACAAGCTGATATCCGGCCTGGCGCTGGCCTCGACCTCGTTCCCCGAATTCTTCATCGGCTACGTGCTGATCTTCGTCTTCGCGGTGCACTGGCAGATCTTCCCCAGCATCTCGACCGTGGACGAGACGACGCCGTTCCTCGAAAGGCTGCAGGCCGTCGTCCTGCCGGCGACGGCGCTGACGCTGGTGGTGCTGGCGCACATGATGCGCATGACGCGGGCGGCGATCCTCAACGTCATGCAATCGGCCTATATCGAGACCGCCGAGCTGAAGGGCCTGAAACCCTTCGACATCATCCGCAAGCATGCCTTTCCAAACGCCATCGCGCCGGTCGTCAACGTCGTGATGCTGAACCTGGCCTACCTCATCGTCGGCGTCGTCGTGGTGGAGGTGATCTTCGTCTACCCCGGCATGGGACAGTATCTGGTCGACCATGTCGCCAAGCGCGACGTGCCCGTGGTCCAGGCCGTCGGCCTGATCTTCGCCGCGGTCTACATCTCGCTCAACATCGTTGCCGACATCGCCGCCATCCTGGCCAATCCGAGATTGAGGCATCCGAAATGACGGGGAGCATCCGGAGACATGGGGCGGATGCGGAACGATCAGAGGGGGCAATGAGCCAATGGGCCTGAAACAAATCCCGGTCACCGCCTGGATCGGCCTCATCCTGACAGGCGCCTTCGCGTTCTGCGCCATCTTCGCGCCGTGGATCGCGCCGCATGGCAATGGCGAGATCGTCGGCGACGTCTGGGAGCCGATGTCGGCCGCCCATTGGCTGGGCACCGACAATCTCGGCCGCGACCTCATCTCGCGCATGATCTACGGCGCCCGCATAACGATCGAGATCGCGGTCCTGGCAACGGCGCTGTCCTTCTCGCTCGGCTCGATCCTGGGCTTCACGGCCGCCGTTTTCGGCGGCTGGTTCGATACGCTGATGTCGCGCTTCGTCGACCTGCTGATGTCGATCCCGACGCTGATCTTCGGCCTCGTGGTGCTTTCGGTGCTGCCGGCGAACACGCTGACCCTGATCCTGGTCATGGGCATCCTCGATTCGACACGCGTCTACCGACTGTCGCGCGCGGTCGCCGTCGACATCAACGTCATGGATTTCGTCGAGGCGGCTAAGCTGCGCGGCGAAGGCAAGGCCTGGATCATCTTCCGCGAGATCCTGCCCAATGCGCTGTCGCCGCTGGTCGCCGAGCTCGGCGTGCGCTTCATCTTCGCCGTGCTCTTCCTGTCGGCGCTCTCCTTCCTCGGCCTTGGCGTGCAGCCGCCGGATTCCGACTGGGGCGGCATGGTCAAGGAGAACAAGGACGGCATCGTCTTCGGCATTCCGGCGGCGCTTATCCCGGCGGCCGCGATCGCGGTGCTCGCCATCTCGGTCAACCTGGTCGCCGACTGGGTGCTCAACCGCACGACGAGCCTGAAGGGAGGGCGCGGCTGATGGCCGACAGCAAGGCACAATCGGGCAAGCTCCTCGACATCCGCAACCTGCGCATCGAGGCGACCGTCTACCCGCCCGGCGAGGCGCCGAAGACCATCACGCTGGTCCACGACGTCTCGCTGACGCTGGAGAAGGGCAAGGTGCTCGGCCTCATCGGCGAGTCGGGCGCCGGCAAGTCGACCATCGGCCTGTCGTCCATGGCCTACGGCCGTGGCGGCGTGCGCATCACCGGCGGCGAGGTGATCCTCAACGGCCGCGACATCCTAAAGGCCGGTGCAAGGGGCATACGGGCGCTGCGCGGGCGCGAGGTCTGCTACGTCGCCCAGTCGGCGGCAGCTGCCTTCAATCCGGCCCACAAACTCATCGACCAGGTGGTCGAAGCCGCCATGCTGCATGGCACGGCGACGCGGGCCGAGGCCGAAAAGCGGGCCATCGCCCTGTTCAAGAAACTCAGCCTGCCGAATCCCGAGACGATCGGCGAACGCTACCCGCACCAGGTCTCCGGCGGCCAGCTGCAGCGCGTCATGACGGCGATGGCGCTGTGCTCGGAGCCCGATCTCATCGTCTTCGACGAGCCCACCACGGCGCTCGACGTGACGACGCAGATCGACGTGCTGGCGGCCATCAAGGACGCCATCCGGGACACGCATGTCGCCGCACTCTACATCACCCACGACCTCGCCGTCGTGGCGCAGGTGTCGGACGAGATCATGGTGCTGCGCCATGGCCGGCTTGTGGAATGGGGTGGCACGCGCCAGATCATCAAGGAGCCCCGACAGGAATACACCAACGCGCTGGTCTCGGTGCATGAGATCGAGCATCACGAACAGCAGCCCGGCACGGCGCCGATGCTGTCGGTGAAGAACGTGACGGCTGCCTATGGCGGCGGCCACGTGAAGGTGCTGAAGAACGTCTCGGTGGACATCTATCCCGGCCAGACGCTGGCCGTCGTCGGCGAGAGCGGTTCCGGCAAATCGACGCTGGCGCGCGCCATCACCGGCCTTTTGCCGCCGGAGCAGGGCAGCGTCGTCTTCGACGGCCGCACGCTGGGCAATCGGCTGGCCGACCGGCCGAAGGAAGACCTGCGTCAATTGCAGATGATCTACCAGATGGCCGACGTTGCGATGAACCCGCGCCAGACGGTCGGCACGATCATCGGCCGGCCGCTGGAATTCTACTTCGGCATGAAGGGCCGCGAGCGCGACAAGCGCGTCGCCGAACTGCTGGACGAGATCGAGATGGGCAAGGGCTTCATCGATCGTTACCCGGCAGAGCTCTCCGGAGGACAGAAGCAGCGCGTCTGCATCGCGCGCTCGCTGGCGGCCAAGCCGAAGCTCATCATCTGCGACGAGGTGACGTCGGCGCTCGACCCGCTCGTCGCCCACGGTATCCTCAAGCTGCTGCTCAACCTGCAGCAGGTCGAGAAGGTCGCATACTTGTTCATCACCCACGACCTGGCGACGGTGAAGTCGATCGCCGATTCGATCGCGGTGATGTATCGCGGCGAGGTGGTGCGCTACGGTTCCAAGAGCAAGGTGCTGACGCCGCCCTTCGACGCCTATACCGAGCTTCTCCTGTCCTCCGTTCCGGAGATGGAGATCGGCTGGCTGGAAAAGGCCATCAAGGGTCGGCGCATGGCGAGTGCCGGAAATTAGCCCTTCGGAGGAAAAAGCCGCACCCGTCATGCGGCTGCAACGCGAACCGGAAAAGATCGGCGCGAGCGGGAAGCACCCGCGCCGAGTGTTTTTGAAAAAGGGGGTAGAACATGCAGAATGAACTCGACCATCTCGTCGGCCTCGCCGGCAAGGGCAGGATATCGCGTCGCGACTTCCTCGGCCGGGCGGCGGCGCTGGGCGCGTCCGCCGCGCTGGCGACGACGCTGGCCGGCAAGGCCTTCGCCGCGACTCCGGTCAAGGGCGGCCTCCTCAGGGCGGGCCTGCAGGGCGGTGAATCGACCAACAGCCTCGATCCGGCGCTGAATCTCAGCCAGGTCACCTACAGCTTCTGCAAGCAGTGGGGCGAGTTCCTCGTGCGCCTGACGCCCGACAACAAGCTGGTGAACCTGATCGCCGAGGAGATCGGCGCCTCGAAGGACGCCAAGACCTGGACGATCAAGGTCCGCGACGGCATCGAGTTCCACAACGGCAAGACCGTCGGCGCGGAAGACGTCGCCGCCACGATCGAGCGTCATGCCGACGAGAAGTCGAAGTCGGGCGCGCTCGGCATCCTGAAGAACATCAAGGGCGTCAAGGCCAGCGGCAAGGAAGTCATCGTCTCGCTGGGCGATGCCGATGCCGACTTCCCGTACCTGATGGCCGACTACCATCTCGTCATCCAGCCGAACGGCGGCAAGGACAACCCGAATGCCGGCATCAGCGCCGGCCCCTACAAGGTCACCGTCAACCAGCCGGGCGTGAAGCATGGCGGCGAGCGCTTCGCCAACTACTGGCGGGGCGACAAGGCCGGCCACGCCGACCAGATCGAGATCGTCGTCATCAACGACGCAACGGCGCGTCTTGCCGCCCTGCAGGGCGGCCAGGTGCACATGATCAACCGTGTCGAGCCGAAGGTGGTCGATCTGGTCAAGCGCATACCGGGCGTTTCCATCGAGAACGCCTCGGGCAAGGGCTACTACCCCTTCAACATGTTCTGCGACACCGCGCCCTTCGACAGTGCCGACCTGCGCATGGCGCTGAAGCTCGCCATGGACCGTGACGAGATGCTGGAGAAGATCCTGCGCGGCTACGGCTCGGTCGGCAACGACTTCCCGATCAACGAAGCCTATCCGCTGTTCACCGCGCTCGAGCAGCGCAAGTTCGATCCGGAGAAGGCGGCGGCCCTCTACAAGAAATCCGGCCACAGCGGCTCGATCCTGCTGCGCACCTCCGACGTCGCCTTCCCCGGCGCGGTCGATGCCGCCCAGCTCTATCAGCAGAGCGCGGCCAAGGCCGGCATCAAGATCGAGATCAAGCGCGAGCCCGGCGACGGCTACTGGTCGGAAGTCTGGAACAAGCAGCCCTTCTCGCTCTCCTACTGGGGCGGCCGCGCCACGCAGGACCAGATGTACGCCACCGGCTACGTCTCGACCGCCGACTGGAACGACACGCGGTTCAAGAACCCGGCGTTCGACAAGATGCTCTACGCCGCGCGCGGCGAGCTCGACCAGGACAAGCGCAAGGCGATCTACCACGACATGGCAACGCTGATGCGCGACGAAGGCGGGCTGATCGTGCCGTTCTTCAACCAGTTCATCGACGCGGCCGCGTCCAACAAGATCGACGGTTTCGTCAAGAGCCCGATCGGCGAGATGATGGACGGTTACGCGCTTGCCGAATGCTGGCTGAAGGCCTGATGCCGGCTTACTGCTGAAAGCGCCGCGTGCCCTAGAGCCGGATGACTTCAGGTTGATTCAACCAGAAGTCATCCGGTTCTGAGTCAGAGAGATGTCTTTTTCGGCATCATGCTCTAAAGCGCGGCGCACCCGTTTCACCGACAACCGCATGGAATGGCCTATGGCGCTGAAGAACAAACTCCTGCTGATCATCCTCGACGGCGTGCCGTACCGGAACTGGCGCCGGCTGATGGGCAATCTGGAGGGCTGGGTTCAGTCCGGCGAGGCCGGGGTCTGGAAAATGCGATCGGTGCTACCGTCCACCTCCGCCTGCTGCTATGCCTCGATCCATACGGGCGTGCCGCCGCAGATGCACGGGATACTGTCCAACGAGAACCGCTTCCGCGTCGAGCAGCCGGACATTTTCTCGGAGGTCAGCAAGGCCGGCGGCAAGACGGGTGCCGTCACCCATTCCTACTGGTCGGAATTCTTCCGCGCCTACCCGTTCGATCTGGTCGAGGACATGGAGTATGACGAGCCGGCCGGGCCGATCACCCATGGCCGCTTCCACACCATGACCGGCTACAATCTCAAGAACCAGATGACGCCGAGCGACGTCGACCTGTTCGCGACGCTGACGATGCTGACGAAGCGCCACGCCATCGACTATGGCATCCTGCACACCTGCACGCTGGATTCGATGGGACATCGCTTCGGGCACGACTGCCACGAGATGGACCATGCCTGCTACGCGATGGACGGTATGCTGGCGGCCTTCCTGCCGCGGTGGCGGGATGCCGGCTACGAGGTCATCGTCACCGCCGACCACGGCCAGACAGATCGCGGCCATCATGGCGGCCATGACGACGAGATGCAGGACTTCGCCCTCTATTATTTCGGCGCCGCGAAAGGCCCCGAGGCCGATACGCTGCTCGACCAGCTGCAGCTCGCGCCGACGGTGTTGAGCCGGCTCGGGGTCGAGATACCCTCGACGATGAAGGCGAAGGTGTTTCTGAGGTAAGCGCGGCAGCGCTGCCCCTCATCCGCCTGCCGGCCTCTTCTCCACGTATAGCGACGGGAGAAGGGGCACTCTGGCAACGCTGACTTTCTTCGGTTAGCCTCCAAAATTCCTTGGCGGAGGATGAACCTTTTTGGACCGATCGGCGACAAAGCGGACGAGAGCCAGGCGGCTCAACCGGCCATGAGCGCAGCGATCGACACCGATCGCGCGCTGGTGGAACGGGTCGCGAAGGGCGACCGGGCCGCCGTGCGGCTCCTGTTCATGCGTCACCACGCGCGGGTCTACCGCTTCGTGGCGCGCCAGACGGGATCGGAAATGATGGCCGACGACATCGCAAACGAGGTTTTCCTCGAATTGTGGAAGCAGGCGCCGAACTTCGAGGGCCGCTCGGAGGTGTCGACCTGGCTGCTCGGCATCGCCCGATTCAAGGCGCTGTCGATGCTGCGCAGGAAGAAGGAGGACTGGATCGACGACGAGGCCGCCGCCGCGGTGCCTGACAGCGCCGATACGCCTGAAGTCGCCACCATGAAGGAAGACAAGGGCGCCGCGCTCCGGCGCTGTGTCGACGCCCTGCCGGAAGAGCATCGCGTCGTCATCGACCTCGCCTATTACCACGGACAATCGGTGACCGAGATCGGCGAGGTGCTCGGCATCCCGGTGGCGACCGTCAAGACCAGGATGTTCTACGCCCGCAAGAAACTTGGCGAGGCCCTCAAGGCCGCCGGTTACGACAGGGGATGGCCATGAGCGCCGCTGAGAAGATGTCGCGCCGCGACGAGATGGAGGCGCTGCTGCCGTTCTATCTCAACGGTACGCTGGAAGGCGCCGAACTCGAGGCCGTCGAGGAGTGGCTGAGCAACGATCCGGCGGCCATGGCGGCATTGGGCGAGGCCGAGGCTGAATTCTCGGGCGCGACCGCCGCCAATGAGGCGATCCGGCCGCCAGCCGACGCGCTGAGCCGCTTCACCCGGGCGCTCGACGCCGAGGCCAGGCCGGCGCGCACGCCGGCCGCGAGCTCGTGGCTGCGGCAGGCCTTCGATCGCTTCATGGCGATACCCGCGCCCGTCGCATGGGCGGCGGCGGCGGCTTTGCTCGCCCTCGTGATCGTGCAGTCCCAACTCCAGCCCGGCGGCAAGGGCAAGGATTTCGAGGTCGCCGGCCAGGAGGACGATCTGGCGAAAATGCCGTTCGCCCTGGTCAAGTTCAAAGCGGACGCGAAAATGGCCGACATCGTCGCCTTCCTCGACGGCAACGGGTTGAAGATCGCCGGCGGACCGACCGCCAGCGGCGTGTTCCGCATCGCCATCCCGGCGGGCACGACGGCCGATTACAAGAAACTGCTCGGCCTTATTGCCGCCCAGTCTTTCGCCGATACAGTGCTGGAGGGAAGGAAGCCCGTAGATGGCGGCTAAGGCGGTCATGCGACGCGTGGTAATCCTGGCGGCTGCGACACTGGCCGCAGCGTCCGCCTTTGCGCAGACCAACGATCCGAACCTGACCCAGACGCAGATCGACTGCCTCAACCGCACCGCTGCCGCGGGCACCGACTGCGGGAAGGACGGCGGCGCCAATGGCGGCGACCAGAGCGGGGGCGGACAGAGTGGCGGTGGCAAGCCCGGCGCCGCACCGGGTGGCGTTTTCCTGCCGGCGCTGATCGTCGATCTGTTCCCTAACCCGCCAGCCGCTCCGGCTCCGGCGCCAGCTCCACCGAGCGCGCCGCCACCACCTCCCGCCGGCCCGACGACGCCGCCGGCGACACCGGCGGCGGGACCGGGCGGTGGGCCGCCCTCCTCGCTCGGCGGGCTGGTCGCGGCGGAGCCGCCGCGTGCCGTCAGCGGCGACTTCGTGCCGGACGAGGTGCTGGCGACGGTCGACGGCGACGCCGGCGTGGTGCAGCAGATCGCCACCTCCTTCGGCCTCCAGGTGCGCTCGCAGCGCCAGTCGCGCCTGCTCGGCACGACGCTGGTTCGCTTCGGCATTCCCGACGGCCGACCGGTGGGCGTCGTGCTGGCGCAGCTTGCCGCCGACGGCCGGACCCGGCGACGCGAGCCCAACCATGTCTACACGCTGCAGCAGGCGGCCGGCGTGGTGAACTATGCCTTCGATCGCATAGCGCTCGACCCGCAACAGGCGAGCGGCGAGAATGTGCGCGTTGCCGTCATCGACACCGCCATCGACGACACCAATCCGGCGCTTGCCGGCGTCATTGCCGGGCAGTTCGACGCCATGCCAGGCGTGCCTGTCGAGAAACGCGATCATGGCACGTCAGTCGACGGTCTGATCGCCGGGGTCGGCGCGCTGGAAGGCATGGCGCCTGGGGCCCGGATCTACCACGCCCGCGCCTTCGAGGGCGGCAAATCGACGATGGACGTCATCCTTTCGGCGCTCGACTGGGCGGCGGACCAGAACGTCAGCATCATCAACATGAGCTTCGTCGGCCCGAGGAACGAGTTGCTCGGAACCGCCTGCCGCAATGCCAGGGCGCTCGGCATGGTTCTGGTGGCGGCGGCCGGCAACAACGGGCCGAAGGCGCCCTATGGCTACCCTGCGGCGTTCGACGGCGTGCTGGCGGTGACCGCCACCGACGCCAAGGACCAGTTGATGCCGCAGGCCAACCGCGGCCCCTACGTCTTCATCTCGGCGCCCGGGGTCGAGATGGTCGCGCCGAGTGGGGCCGGCACCGACGTGGTTACCGGCACCTCGTTCGCCGCGGCGATCGTCAGCGGCGCCATCGCCAACATGCTGCATGTCGCGCCAGAGCGCTCCGCCGACAGCATCGAGAAGGCGCTGGCCGCGACCGCCAAGGATCTGGGCGGCCATGGCCGCGATAGTGATTTCGGCTATGGCTTGCTCAACGCCAAGGCGGCGGAGGCGGCAAAGGACTAGACGTCCTGTCTTGAAGCAGACAGTTCCGGCCGCCACCGAACCGGGCGTATTTTCCCGGCGCCCGCGCAACGCGCCTCGTCCCAAAGACGAGGCCGAAGCGTCTACGGGTATTTTGTCCTGGCGGCGGCCTGGGCGTTTGGATCTATTTCCAGATCCTTCGGCAGCGGCAGGCTCGAGCACTGCAGGTGCACCTCGCGGGAATACAACTTCCGTTGCTTTTGCTCATGCTCCTTGATCGCGGCAGCCAGCCCTAACGAATAAGGGCCGAGCAGGACGCCGAAGCCCCAACCCGGATGCTCCTTTTCGCGGGCCTCGTAGGCCGACGCATTGGTGCGGGCCTGCTGGCAAGCCGGCGACGCCCATTTCGGATCTTGCTGCGAAAGTGATGCTTCATAGTTGACCGGAGAGGTCGCGCATCCCGATAGTGCCGCGGCCAGCGCGACCAGTAAGGCAATTCTCATTCGAAAGCCCCAATGACAACAGCATGAGAGTACACGGAACTCCTTTCCCCGCAAGGAGGCGCTCCCGACAAAGGCGGATCGATTCAGCCCGGCGCGCCGGCGACGGACCCCCTGACCACCAGATCGACCGGCCAGACCTCGCCGCGCACGCCCTCCTCCAACCCGGAGATGCGCGCGGCAAGCCGCTCGGCGACACGCGCCCCGGCAAGCCGGATCGACGAGCGCGTCGTTGCCAGCGGCACGGAGAAGTTCTCCGGCTTGAGCCACGGGAAGACGTCGTCATGGGCAATCAGGGATACGTCGCCCGGAATCGACAGGCCAAGATCGCGGACGGCGCGCACCACGCCCAGCGCCATGATAAGCGAGGAACAGACAATCGCCGTCGGCGCTATGTCACGCTCCAGCAGCAGCCGGGCCGCGCGGTAGCCGTTCTCCTCGGTCATTGCCGAGGACGAGACGTGGCCATCGCCCAGGAGCAGGCCGCTGGCCGCGAGAGCGCGTCGCACGCCCCGTTCTCGGTGGATGGCGAAGGTTTCGCGGCTGTCGCCGTTGATCAGCGCCAGCCGGCGATGACCGAGTTGCACGAGCAGCCTCGCCGCCTCGTGGAATGCGCCCTCATTGTCGATGTCGGTGTAGGGATAGTCGAAATCGAAGCCCTCGCTGCGGCCATGCACGATGAAAGGGATGCCGAGCGTGTTCAGGAGCGCGACGCGGCGATCGGCCGGACGAGGGGAGGAAATGTAGACGGCGTCGACCTGCCGGTTGGCGACGATGCGCCGGTAGGTCGTCTCCTGGTCGTCGGCATCGGCGGGCGAGAGCACAAGATCGAGCTCGTGCGAACGGGCATAGTCGCCCAGCCCGGACAGGAACTCGACGAAATGCGGATCGATGTCGACCGACGCTCCGGTCGGCAGCACATAGCCGATCATGCCGGTCTTGCCCGTCGCCAGGCGGCGCGCGCTCGGGTTGGGCCTGTAGCCATGGCGCTTGGCGGCATCCATGACGCGGCGGCGCGTTTCCTCGTTGACCTCGGGGTAGCCGTTCAACGCGCGACTGACCGTGGTCTGCGAAAGCGCCAGCATGTGCGATAGCTGCTTGAGATTCACGGCAGGCCTCCAAAACCTCCAAAGCGCTTTTGAACCCTGAATTCCACGAGGCGCCCAAGCGATGGCGCCAGTTCATCGGACAATAATCACGGGTTTCGCCATTTTGAACCTAAAACTACTGTTGCGACGCCAAAAATACATGCTGCACTGCACATTTCAAAGCGCATGAATACGAAATTTAAATCGATTAGGTCGATGGCCTCTTGACTATTGGCCGATTCAGTGGCGTGATCAGGAAAGCCAAAGCGCTTTGGAAGACTCTTCGAAAGGTTGCGGTTCCCCTCTCGCTGAGTCACAGTCCTGCGGCGTCGGCGGACGGAATGGAGGTTCCGTCCGATGTTGTTGTTCACTGGGAGGAATACCGATGAAGAAAGTGCTTCTGCTTGGCGTCGCGCTTGCCGCGCTCGCCATGGGCGCGCCCGCGCAGGCTGAACTGAAATTCAAGCCGGGCGAGGATCCTCGCTTCCACTGGGCCAATTTCGACGACCTCAAGAAGGTCGACCTCAAGGGCGAGACGCTGTCGATCTTCGGACCGTGGCGCGGCGAGGACGAGACGCTTGTCCGCTCGGTACTCGACTATTTCGCCGAAGCCACCGGCGCCGAGGTCAAATACTCCTCGTCCGAGAACTACGAGCAGCAGATCGTCATCGACACCCAGGCCGGCAGCCCGCCCAACATCGCCGTCCTGCCGCAGCCGGGTCTCATCCAGGACCTTGCCTCCAAGGGTGTGCTCACCCCGCTGGGTGATGACGTTGCCGCCTGGGTCAAGGAGAATTACGCGGCCGGTGAATCCTGGGCAAAGCTCGGCACCTACAAGGGCAAGGACGGCAAGCCGGGCTTCTACGCCTTCCCCTACAAGATCGATGTGAAGGGTCTCGTCTGGTACTCGCCGGACAATTTCCAGGAAGCGGGCTACAAGGTTCCCAAGACGCAGGAAGAACTCGCCGACCTCGAGAAGAAGATCATCGCCGATGGCGGCAAGCCATGGTGCATAGGCCTAGGCTCCGGCGGTGCCACCGGCTGGCCGGCGACCGACTGGGTCGAGGATCTGATGCTGCGCACGCAGCCGCCGGAAGTCTACGACAAGTGGGTGACGAACGAAATTCCGTTCACCGACCCAGCAGTCGTCAACGCCATCGACATCTTCGCCAAGATCGCCACCGACGACAAGATGGTGGACGGCGGCGCCAAGGCGGTCGCGGCGACCGACTTCCGCGACAGCCCGAAGGGCCTCTTCACCGTGCCGCCGAAGTGCTACATGCACCATCAGGCGTCGTTCATACCCTCCTTCTTCCCCGAGGGCACGAAGCTCGGCCAGGACGCGGATTTCTTCTACTATCCGCCTTTCGCCTCCAAGCCGGAGTTGGGTACGCCGCTGGAGGTCGCCGGCACTCTGGTGATGATCACCAAGGATTCCAAGGCCTCGCGTGAGTTCATCAAGTTCCTACAGATGCCGCTCGCGCATGAACTGTGGATGGCGCAGAAGAGCTTCGTCACCCCCTTCAAGGCGGCCAACAAGGATGCCTATGGCAGCGACGCGCTGAAGAAGCAGGGCGAGATCCTGACCAGCGCCACGACCGTGCGCTTCGACGGTTCGGACCTGATGCCGGGCAAGATCGGCGCCGGCTCCTTCTGGACCGGCATGATCGACCTGGTCGGCGGCAAGCCGGCAAAGGATGTCGCCGCCGATATCCAGAAGAGCTGGGACGCAATCAAGTAGGCTGCCCATGGCGGCTGGACGCTAGATCCATCCGATCCTTACACCGGATCCGGGCCACGGCCCGGATCCCACCGGCAGTGCATGCCGGAAGCCTTCGCGTTCGATTCCGAAGCAATACGCGATTTCCCGGGAAACCGCTCCAGGATCTTCTCGGGATCGCTCCAATCGCCAGCTGCGGCTGGCCAGTCATGCGCAGGGAGAGGGACCCATGGCGGCTCAGATCTTCTCGGCCATTTTCGTCATCATCGTCGGCGTCGGCGGCTGTGTCGCCTATTTCTGGGGCGCCAACAAACTGCTCGATCTCATCTTCCCCTCGCGCGGGGTTACCGGCACAGCCGCCATCAACAATCTGCGCCGGCAGGGCCTGGTGCGGCCGTGGCTGTTCGTCGGCCCCGCGCTGATCATCCTCACGATCTACCTGATCTATCCTGTCATCGAGACGCTGCGCCTGTCGTTCCTCGACCGCAGCGGCAGCAGTTTCGTGGGGCTCGCCAACTATCAGTGGGCGTTCGGCGACCAGGATTTCCGCAATTCGATCCTGAACAACGTGCTTTGGCTGGCGGTCGTGCCGGCGGCCTGCACCTTCCTTGGCCTGATCATCGCCGTGCTCACCGACAAGATCTGGTGGGGCACCATCGCCAAGAGCCTGATCTTCCTGCCGCTCGCCATCTCCTTCGTCGGCGCCAGCGTGATCTGGAAGTTCATCTACGAGTATCGCGGCGAAGGCCAGGTGCAGATCGGCCTGTTCAACGCCATCATCCAGCATTTCGGTGGCCAGCCGCAGGTGTGGATATCGCTGCCGTTCTGGAACAACTTCTTCCTGATGATCATCCTGATCTGGATCCAGACAGGCTTCGCCATGGTGATCCTGTCGTCGGCGCTGCGCGGGATTCCCGAGGAGACGCTCGAGGCCGCCGTCATCGACGGCGCCAACCCCTTCCAGATCTTCTGGAAGATCATGGTGCCGCAGATCTGGGGCACCATCGCCGTTGTCTGGACCACCATCACCATCCTGGTGCTGAAAGTCTTCGACATCGTTCTGACGATGACCAACGGCCAATGGAACAGCCAGGTGCTGGCCAATCTGATGTTCGACTGGATGTTCCGCGGCGGCGGCGACTTCGGCCGCGGCGCAACCATCGCCATCATCATCATGATCGCGGTCATTCCGATCATGATCTGGAATATCCGGCAGGCGAACAGAGAGACGGGAGGACATTGAGATGGCCGTCACGACCGGAAAGTCCCTGCCCAGCCGCCTTGGCGTCCATATCGCCGTGCTGATCTTCGTGGTGATCTGGACGATCCCGACGCTCGGCATCCTCGTCTCCTCGCTGCGCGACAAGGACCAGATCATCGCCTCCGGCTGGTGGAATTCCTTCGCCAGTTCGAGCCAGACGGGAGCCGGCCGCCTGCCGGCGGCCTCCGCGCAGACGCAAAAGGACGGCAAGTACGTCATCCAGGGCAATCTGTTCACCGACGGCGCCGCGCGTGACATCAGCGCCTTCGGCGTCAAGGCGGCGGCGCCGACGCAATATACGGCCGGCAGCACCGCCGATCTTGGCGACGGCGTCAGCCTGCAGGTCAACGCCGATGGCAGTTTCGTGCTCTCTTCGCTGAAAGCCTTCGAGGGCGACCGCGGCCAGCGCGTCTATTTCGCCTCTTCCGCGCCGCCGAAATTCACCACGGAAAACTACAAGAACGTGCTGCTTTCCGAGGGTATCGGCCGCTCGTTCATGAACTCGCTGACGGTGACTATCCCGGCCACCATCATCCCGATCCTGATCGCGGCTTTCGCGGCCTACGCGCTGGCCTGGATGCGGTTTCCCGGCCGGGCGCTGCTGATCGCCGTCATCATCGGCCTGCTGGTGGTGCCGCTGCAGATGTCGCTCATCCCGCTGCTCAAGCTCTACAATGGCGTCGGCACCTTCTTCGGCGTTCCTTCCAAGACCTATCTCGGCATATGGCTGGCGCATACCGGCTTCGGCCTACCCTTCGCCATCTACCTGCTGCGCAGCTACATTGCCGGCCTGCCGCGCGAGATCATGGAATCGGCGCGCATCGACGGCGCCAGCGATTTCGAGATCTTCGTCAAGATCGTGCTGCCACTGTCGTTCCCGGTGCTGGCCTCATTCGCCATCTTCCAGTTCCTGTGGGTGTGGAACGATCTTCTGGTGGCCATGGTGTTCCTGGGAACCGAAGCGGACCAGATCGTGTTGACCGCCAAGCTCAACGCGCTGCTGGGTTCGCGCGGCGGCAACTGGGAGATCCTGACCACGTCGGCTTTCGTCACCATCATCGTGCCGCTGATCGTGTTCTTCTCGTTGCAGCGTTATTTTGTCCGCGGGCTGCTGGCCGGCTCGGTGAAAGGAGGCTGAAACAATGCAATCGGCTTTGAAGGCGACTTCCAGACCAGACCCCGCCGTCGACAGCGACTGGTGGCGGGGCGCGGTGATCTACCAGATCTATCCGCGCAGCTATCAGGACTCCGACGGCGACGGCATAGGCGACCTGAAGGGGATCGTCAGCCGCCTGCCCTACATCGCCTCGCTGGGCGTCGACGCCATCTGGATCTCGCCATTCTTCAAATCGCCGATGAAGGACTTCGGCTACGACGTGTCGGACTATTGCGACGTCGACCCGATGTTCGGCACGCTGGCCGATTTCGATGCGCTGACCGCCGAGGCGCACAGGCTGGGCCTCAAGGTGATGATCGACGAGGTGCTGTCGCACACCGCCGACATCCATCCCTGGTTCAAGGAAAGCCGCTCGAACCGGAGCAATCCGAAATCCGATTGGTATGTCTGGGCCGATGCCAGGCCCGACGGCACGCCGCCTAACAACTGGCTGTCGATCTTCGGTGGCTCGGCCTGGCAATGGGACACCAGCCGCCAGCAGTATTACATGCACAATTTCCTGGCCGAGCAGCCGGACCTCAACTTCCATAACCGGGAGGTCCAGAACGCGCTGCTCGACGTCACCCGCTTCTGGCTGGAGCGCGGTGTCGACGGCTTCCGCCTCGACACCATCAACTTCTACTTCCACAGCCTTGGGCTGGAGAACAACCCTCCGCTGCCGCCGGAGGAGCGCAACGACCAGACCGCTCCCGCGGTCAATCCATACAATTACCAGGACCACCTCTACGACAAGAGCCGTCCGGAGAACCTCGGCTTCCTGGAGCGTTTCCGGGCGCTGCTCGACGAATACCCGGCGACGGCCGCCGTGGGCGAAGTCGGCGATTCACAGCGGGGGCTGGAGGTGGTCGCGGCCTATACGGCGGCGGGGAAGCGCGTGCACATGTGCTATTCCTTCGATTTCCTGGCGCCGGAAAAGATCAGCGCCGCCAAGGTGCGCACGGTGCTGGAGGCGTTCGGCAAGGTGGCGAGCGACGGCTGGTCATGCTGGGCCTTCTCCAACCACGACGTCATGCGTCCGGCCTCGCGCTGGGCCGCCAGCGAGGCTGATCCCACCGCTTACCTGAAGGTCATCTCGGCCCTGCTGATGTCACTGCGTGGCTCGGTGTGCATATACCAGGGCGAAGAGCTCGGCCTGGCCGAGGCCGACCTGCGCTTCGAGGATCTGCAGGATCCCTACGGCATCCGCTTCTGGCCCGAGTTCAAAGGGCGCGACGGCTGCCGCACGCCGATG
Organism: Mesorhizobium sp. 65-26; assembly: GCA_001899205.1. Classification (GTDB taxonomy): domain Bacteria; phylum Pseudomonadota; class Alphaproteobacteria; order Rhizobiales; family Rhizobiaceae; genus Mesorhizobium. Next base: position 57,113 of record MKVL01000005.1, read on the forward strand.
GTGTGGGACGGCGCGGCCAGGAATGGCGGCTTCTCCTCGGCCAAGCCATGGCTCCCGGTGCCGGCCGCGCATCTCAAGCGGGCGGTCAATGTCCAGCAGGGCGACCAGGCGTCGCTGCTCGAACACTATCGCCGGTTCCTTGCCTTCCGGCACGCGCATCCCGCGCTTGCCAAGGGCGACATCCGTTTCGTCGAGAGCGAAGGCGACACGGTGGCCTTCACGCGGCGCGAAGGCAACGAAGAGATCGTCTGCGTCTTCAACCTCGGCAGCAAGCCAGCCAAGGTCGATTTCGGCGGGCGCTCGCTTCAGCCCTTGCCGGGGCACGGCCTTTCAGGACAAGCTGAGTCGGGCTCCGTCCGCCTCGGCGGCTACGGCGCCTGGTTCGGGCGTATCGACTGAACGTTCCGCAACGAATCCACTGGGAGGGAATCCATGGCCGATGTCACGCTAACGCAGGTGAAGAAGTCCTACGGCAACCTGAACATTCTTCACGGCATCGATCTCGACATAAAGTCCGGCGAATTCATCGTCTTCGTCGGGCCATCGGGTTGCGGCAAGTCGACCTTGCTGCGCTCGATCGCCGGCCTCGAGGAGATCACCTCGGGTGAACTTCAGATTGCCGGCGAGGTGGTGAACGACGTGCCGCCGTCGAAACGCGGCATCGCCATGGTGTTCCAGTCCTATGCGCTCTACCCGCATATGACCGTCTACGACAACATGGCCTTCTCGATGAAGATCGGCAAGGAAAGCAAGGCCGAGATCGACAAGCGCGTGCGGCAGGCGGCCGAGATCCTGCAACTGACCAAGTATCTCGACCGGCTGCCCAAGGCGATGTCGGGCGGCCAGCGCCAGCGCGTCGCCATCGGCCGCGCCATCGTGCGCAATCCCAAAGTGTTCCTGTTCGACGAGCCGCTGTCGAACCTCGACGCGGCGCTGCGCGTGGCCACACGCATCGAGATCGCCAAGCTGAAGGAATCGATGCCCAACACGACGATGATCTACGTCACCCACGACCAGGTCGAGGCAATGACGCTGGCCGACCGCATCGTGGTGCTCAAGGACGGCCATATCGAACAGGTCGGCACGCCGATGGAACTCTACAAGCGACCCGGCAATCTGTTCGTCGCCCAGTTCATCGGCTCGCCGGCAATGAACATCCTGCCGGCGACCGTCGACAAGCCCGGCAATCCGACCGTGATCAGCCACACTGGCGGGCGCAAGGCGACGGTGCCAATCGCGACCCCCACATCGGCGGCCGGCTCTTCTGTCAGCTTCGGCGTGCGGCCGGAAGACCTGACGATCGCCAATGGCGGCGATTTCCTGTTCGAGGGGAAGGTCGACTACATCGAGCAGTTGGGCGAGGTGCAGCTCGTCTATATCGACATCGGCCGGACCGAGCTGCCGCTTGTGGCGAAGCTGCCGGGCAATGTCGATGTCGCGCGCGGCGCGACACTACGGCTCAACGCCAATCCGGGCGATCTGCATATCTTCGATGCCGACGGCAGATCCTTCATGCTTCACGAGGTGGAAGCGAAGGCGGCGTGAGAGCAGGATGCTTGGCGGCGGCAGGCATCCGCCAAACCTCCGGTCGAATAAAAACAGGAGCGGCGGGCCAAGCCCACCACTCCTGTTTCATTCAACGCTTGGTCTGATCAGTGGCCGAAAAGGTTGCGGTCGCTGCCCTGGCTCGGCTGCTGCACGTCGCCCGAAGACTTGTACAGCTTCTGAGCGGACGAATGCGTGTCGCCGACCGCGCCGGTGAGGGTGCTGTCGACCGAAACAGCCGGCTGATTGGCACCGTTCGAGCCGTAGTTGTCGCTACCGGCGAACGCACTGCCGGAGATGGCCAGAACGGCCGCGGCGGCAAGGATGATCTTCTTCATGTCAGGTACTCCAAATTCCGGGATTCCGCAGGAACGGAGGAAGCCCACCATTCCCGATCGCGGCGTTCCTTAGTTGTTGCCGAAAAGGTTGCGGTCGGCACCCTGCTGGACCGGCTCCTGGGTGGCCGGCGCCGACTTCTTGACCGAAGCCGTGTAGGTGTTGTCGACTGAAACAGCCGGCTGGTTGGCGCCGTTCGAGCCGTAGTTGTCGCTAGCGGCGAACGCGCTGCCGGAGATGGCCAGAACGGCCGCGGCGGCAAGAACAATCTTCTTCATGTTAGTCACTCCTGAATTCTCA
>MKVL01000005.1:59334-351083 GCA_001899205.1 Mesorhizobium sp. 65-26
GGCGGCAAGAACAATCTTCTTCATGTTAGTCACTCCTGAATTCTCAAAATCCCCGGAGGCGGCGGGCAACCCGCCGCTCGGAAATCGCATCGGCTTAGTTGTTGCCGAAGAGGTTACGGTCGGAACCCTGGACCACGGGGGCCTGGGTGGCCGGCGCCGACTTCTTGCTGATGGAAGCCGTGTAGGTGCTGTCGACCGAAGCGGCCGGCTGGTTGGCACCGTTGGAACCGTAGTTGTCGCTACCAGCGAAGGCGCTGCCGGAAATGGCCAGAAGGGCGGCGGCAGTGAGAATGATCTTTTTCATTGTTGTTACTCCAGTATTTTATCCGTCCGTCTAGCGGCGTGTCTTGGAAGGAAATCGCGTCGTTCGGACAGCCCCGATGTGGGATAAGGGCTTCGCCATTTCCAATCACGAAGATGTTCCACCTGGCCCATGAATCCGGCACTTGAAATTCCGGAGGCACCTTCCAATAGATATAATTTTTCTTTATTTATCATACGTTTAGCTTATCAAGATTGAACCTGTCTCCTGGCTTTCCGCGAGCCGGCGTTCACACCGTCCTGTACGCACTGTCAACAGAAACGAACCGTTCGGTTCGATTTTAGCAACAGCTAAAAATCAGACATTCCGCCATTAACCATTTCGAAGCGCCCGGAAATCGATTCGCGAGGGACAGACATGAGCCCGGCGTGGCCGTCACGCTTGTGCGCCGAAGCCCGAAGGCGAGACGGCCTGTGCGACCCATCGCAGAGATTATCACTGCGTGTCGGCTCGCATCGTGTCGCGCCCGTATCGAGATGATGTCGCTTTCATGCCGACGGCGCGGCCGCCATAGTGATTAGATTATCCCATCTCAGGTGCCGTCTCGTGACGACGAGGCGGAGAATTGGGAAGCCGGTCAAAATCCGGCGCTGCCCCCGCAACGGTGGTGGAGTAGGTCGCAACGGGAGACCACTGGGCGAAAGCCTGGGAAGGTGTCGTGACCGTCCGCAAGGACAACTCCAGAGCCCGGAAACCAGCCAGAGATGTTTGAACCCGACTGATCGCGGTGGGCGGTCAAGAGGCGGATTGCGATGCGCGGCCGCAAGCCCGCACGCTCGATCCTTCCTCCATCACCACCAGTTCAGTCCTTGAAGACGAGGACAGGACATGGATACGCGCAACGACATGCTGAAGCGGCTCAACAGCCGCAAGCAAGGTTTCTCGCTCGAGCAGCCCTTCTACACCGACCCGGACTATTTCAAGCTCGACATGGAGCTGATCTGGTATCGCGACTGGCTGTTCATCGGCCATGATTGCGAATTGCCGAAACCGGGCAGCTACATAACCGTTCAGATCGGCCACTATCCGGTGGTGATCGTTCGCGACCAGCAGGGCCAGATCAAGGCCTTCCACAATTCCTGCCGGCATCGTGGCAGCCGCGTCTGCACCGCGGAGAGGGGCACCACCGCCAAGCTGGTCTGCCCCTACCATCAATGGACCTACGAGCTGGACGGGCGACTGCTGTTCGCCAGGCAGATGGCCGAAGGCTTCGACAAGGCCCAGTTCGGCCTGAAGCCCGTCGCCTGCGAGAGCGTCGGCGGCTACATCTTCATCTGCCTCGCCCAGCAGCCGGCCGATTTCGTGCCGATGCGCGCCATGATCGAGCCCTATCTGCTGCCGCATCGCCTTGCCGAAACGAAAGTCGCCTTCGAGAGCACCATCATTGAGAAAGGCAACTGGAAGCTCGTCTGGGAAAACAACCGCGAATGCTACCATTGCGCCGGCAACCATCCGGAGCTTTGCAAGACATTTCCCGAGGCTCCCACAGTCACCGGGGTCAACGGCGCCGAGAGCGACCCGGAGATGCTGGAACACTGGGCGCGCTGTGAGGCGGCGGGCCTGCCGAGCAAGTTCCGCATCGACCCCGCCGGCCAGTATCGCGCCACGCGCGCGCCGCTTTTACGCGACGCCGTCAGCTACACGATGAGCGGCAGGCGCGCGGTGAAAAAGAACCTGTCCGACAGCGTGTCGACCGACCGTATCGGCACGCTGCTGCTCTATCACTACCCGACGACCTGGAACCATGTGCTGGGCGACCATGCCGTGACCTTCCGCGTGCTGCCGATCAGCGCCACGGAGACAGCCGTCACCACCAAGTGGCTGGTCCACAAGGACGCGGTCGAGGGTGTCGACTACGACCTCGCGGAACTCACCCATGTCTGGACCGAGACCAACGACCAGGACCGTCGCATCGTCGAGGAGAACGCCTTCGGTATCACCTCGCCGGCCTATGAGCCGGGGCCTTATTCGGAACTGCACGAGGGTGGCGTCATCCAGTTCGTCGAGTGGTACGCGGATTTCATCGCGCCTCGGCTTGCCGAAGGCGGTCGCCCGCCGCTGCGCAGCGTCGCGTGAGGTCCGGGAGATGAATGCGATGACCGACGCTGGCCTCTACCGCCATCTCGACCAGATGGCGCCCTGGAACGACCGCCTCCAGGTCCTGGAGGTGGTCGGCGTTTTCGACGAGGCGCCGCAGGTGAAGACCTTCACCTTTCGGTCCGACAACCAGACCTGGTTCCGCTACCGGCCGGGTCAGTCGTGACCCTGGAGCTGCCCACCGCCGACGGGCCGCTGATGCGCACCTACACGCTGTCCTCGTCGCCTTCGCGCCCGTTTTCGATCGCCGTCACGGTCAAGGCGCAGCCCGGCAGCATCGGCACCCAGTGGATGTTCGACAACCTGAAGCCGGGGGCGCATGTGAAGGCCTACGGGCCGGCCGGCGACTTCTCGCTGCACGGCCATCCGGCGGCCAAGTACCTGTTCATCTCGGCTGGCTCCGGCGTGACTCCGATGATGTCGATGCTGCGCTGGCTGAACGATTGCGCGCCCTGGACCGATGTCGGCTTCGTCAACTGCGCGCGGCGCGCGGAAGAGATCATATTCCGCAAGGAACTCGAACTGCTCGGCAGCCGCATGCCCGGCCTGTCGCTGGGCTTCATGATCGAGGAGCGGTCGAGCCGCGAGGGCTGGTTCGGTCATATGGGCCGGATCGACGCCATCCGCCTGCCGCTGCTCGCGCCCGACTTCCGCGAGCGCGAGATCTTCTGCTGCGGCCCCGATCCTTTCATGCGGGCGGTGCGCGGCATGCTGGAGGCGGGCGGCTTCGACATGGCCCATTACCATCAGGAGAGCTTTGCCGCCCCTGTCGTGGAAGAGATCCCGGCGCCTTTCGCGTCGCCCGGCGACGCCGGGACGCCGGCCGAGGTTGCGACCCCGATCCGCTTCGCGCTCTCCGAAGTCGAGGCGCAATGTGTGACCGGACAGACCGTGCTGCAGACGGCCCGCGCGTCCGGCGTGCGCATACCCGCGGCTTGCGAATTCGGGCTGTGCGGCACGTGCAAGGTCAGGAAGATCGCCGGAGAGGTCGAGATGAACCACAATGGCGGCATACTCGATCACGAGATCGACGACGGCTTCATCCTCGCCTGCTGTTCGAAGCCGCTTTCGCCGCTCGAAATCGAGGCCTGATCGCCACCGCCGACCGAACTGACCCCGAAAATGGTCAACGGCCGCGCAACGGCGGTTGCCTTGCCAAGGAAGAACCGAGTGTTTACAGGCGTTGTCTGGGGTGCGGCGACAGCAATGGCCGGTGGCTGCCGGCGACAATTGCGGAGCGGGGACCAGGAACAATGCGCCAAAGCGATGTCTACGCGATTGCGAGCAAGGACATAGTCTTTGAATCGTTCGATGGCGAGGCCGTCGTTCTTGACCTCGCCACCGGCAAATATTTCGGTTTCACCGATACCGGCAGTTGCCTCTGGGAAGCTCTCTCCTCTGGTGTTTCGCCGGAAGACCTCGTTGGCGCGGCAACCCGCTCGGGACAGGTGAGCGCAGCCGACCTTGATGCCTTCGTGGCAAGGCTGCTTGAATTCGGTCTTCTCGCCCCGGCAGCCGGGCAAGCGGCGCAACCGCTGTCGCAGTCCCTTGTCGCACAGCTCGCCAATGCCGCCGAACCCGCGCAGGTCGACATCCATGACGACCTCGCCGATCTCATCCTGGTCGATCCGATCCACGAGGTCGAGGAGCCGCAGGGCTGGCCGGCGGTGAAGCAGGCCTCCTGACCCGGCCGCTCGACATAGAGGCTGGCAGGCGCAGGTCCGCATGAGACGTGTCACGCTCGAAACCTTGCCCGACTATGCGCGCCTGCTGTTGGCCGAAGCCGAGGGCGCCGCACTGCGCTACAAGGCAATCCGGAAAGTCCACCTGCCCGGCCTGGAACTGACGGCGCATCTCGATACCGGCGCCCTCGCCGACGCCATGACACATGCCTATGTCCCGGCGCCCGAGGACAAACAGGCGAGCGCCGCCTGCCGCATCTTCGTTTCGCATCCCGGCATTGGCGATGTCGCGGCGCCGGCCACCTTCGTCGGGCCCTACACACATCACGGTTTCGCGAACAGGCTGGCCGAGGCCGGCTTGCGGGGAAGCTATTTCCACGATCTTGATTTCTGGCAGATCTACGACCCGAAGCGCCGCGTCGGCGCGCAGGTGATGACGGTCGCCGACAGCTTTCCGCCGTGGGAGCCGGGCGCGCCGTTGCGCGCCTTCCTGCACTGGGAGTATGCCGCGCGCGGCATGCGGCTGGCGCATGCCGGGACGCTCGGCCTCTCAGGCAAGGGCATCCTGCTCGCGGGCGCCGGCGGCGCCGGCAAGTCCGGCACGGTGGTCGCGGGTCTCCTCCACGGCCTCGACAGTGTCGGCGACGACTATGTGCTGGTCGACACCGCGGACAAAGTCACCGCACGCCCGCTCTTTGCCACGCTCAAGCAGGACCCCAGGGGATTCGAACGGCTCGGGTTGGGCCACAGGCTCGACCCGGCGCGGCCGCTGAACTGGCAAGGCAAGCACCAGTTTCACCTTGCCGACGTCGCCGCGCGGCGAACGCCTGCGAGTCTGGACATAATTGCGTTGATGGTGCCACATATCAGCGGGAACGAGGCAAGCTCCATCATGTCCATGCCGCGCAAGGATGCGATGATCGCCTTGGCGCCGTCGGGCATCGCCCAGATGCCCGGCGAGCGGGAAAGCGGTTTCCGCTTCTTCAGCGAACTGACGCGCCTGTTGCCATGCTACCGGCTCTCACTGGGAACGCGTCCAGAGGAAATCGCCGAGACGATATCGGCCTTCCTGGCGCGGAGCCGGGCATGAAGCTCAGCGTTATCATGCCGGTCTATAATCGCGCGCCCTTGGTTGGCGCGGCCCTTCGCTCGCTGCTTCGGCAGCAGGACGAAGCCGATCTCGACATCATCGTCATCGACGACGGCTCCAGCGATGGCTCCGCGGATGTGGTGCGAGAATTTGGGCGGCAGACATCCCGCATTCGCCTGTTCCAGCAGCCCAACGGCGGCGTGGCGCGGGCGCGCAATGCCGGGCTGGGGCAGTTGCTGCCGCAGACGGAACTGGTCTCATACCTGGATTCGGACGACATCTCGCCTGCAGGGCGCTTCAAGACCGACCTCGGCCTCTTCGACACCAACGCAGGTCTCGAACTCGCCTATTCCAGGATGAAGCAGGTCGAGACGATGGACGACGAAGCGCTGCAGCCCGCCGCCGGAAGCCGCTACCGGGTGGTGCGCGGGATTTCGATGTCGGCAGGCATATTCAGCCGTGGCCTCGTCCAGCGGACCGGCCCTTTCGACGAGACGTTCCGGCAGGCCGAGGATACCGACTACCTGCTGCGTGTCTTCGAAACCAGCCCACGCCATGTGCTGCCCGACACCATAGCCGTCTATTACCGGCAACACCCCGGAAACATCACACGGCAATCGGAAACCGCGCTGCGCGAACATCTGCGCGCGCTGCACAAATCGATGCGCAGGCGCAGGCACGACCCGTCCCTGCGCGACGTGCAGGGGATCTTCGAGATCGTTGACGAGAGCCGGTGGGATGGGCCAAAGCTCGCCAGGGAAGATCGAGCAGGGCCCATCGCATGAAGCTCAGCGTCATCATGCCGGTCTATAACAGGGAGGGCTTCGTGGGCTCGGCCCTGCGCTCGCTCCTGCGGCAACAGGATGAAGCCGATCTCGACATCATCGTCATCGACGACGGCTCCAGCGACGGTTCCGTGGCTGTGGTGCGGGAACTCGAACGGCAGACACCCTGCATCCGCCTGTTCCAGCAGGCCAATGGCGGAGTAACGCGCGCGCGCAATGCCGGGCTGAAGCAATTGCTGCCGCAGACGGAACTGGTGTCCTTCCTGGATTCGGACGATATCTCCCCCGCCGGCCGCTTCCGGGAGGATCTTGCCTGCTTCGACGCCGATCCGGATCTCGAGCTCACCTATTCGAGGATGATGCTGGTCGACCGCATCGACGAAGACGCCCTGGCTCCGGCCGCCGACAGCAATTCGATCACGGTTCGCGGCATCCACCTGTCGGCAGGCATCTTCAGGCGCGGCCTGGTCGAGAGGATCGGAGCTTTCGACGAGGACTTCCTCCAGGCCGAAGACACCGACTACCTGTTGCGCGTCTTCGAAAGCAGGCCCCGATACGTCATGCCCGACACGGTATCGCTCTATTACAGGCGCCATCCCGGCAACATGACGAAGGAAGCCGACGTGCCCTTCCGCGAGTTCATGCGCGCGGTCCACAAATCGATAAAACGACGCAAATCCAACCCCTCGCTCGCCAGGATCGAAGGTATCTTCGACCTCAAGGACCTGGCCGGCTGGCGCTTCATGTGAACATGTCGAATTACGGTGTCGTGATACCGGCCTTCAACGCGGCCGCCACCATTGTCGAAACGCTGCGGTCGGTCCTGGAGCAGACGGTCGCCGCCGAGGACATCCTCGTGGTCGACGATGGCTCGACCGACGATACTGCCGCGCTGGTGCTGGCCATGGGCGGCCGCGTGCGGTTGCTGCGCCAGGACAATGCCGGGCCGGGCAAGGCGAGCACGACGGGGATCACGGCGCTGTCGACGCCGCTGGTGGCGACGCTCGATTCCGACGACCTCTGGTTGCCGCACAAGATCGAGCGCCAGCTTGTCCATCTCGACCGTTCGCCTCAAAGCGCCGGCGTGTTCGGCCATATCAGGAATTTCCGAGACAACCGGCCCGACGAGCTGACGGGCGCCGCCGTTCCCGGCTGGTCGCGCTCGACGATGATGTTCCGCAGAGAGATGCTGGAGGCGGTCGGCCCCATCCTCGATCCGCCGGGCAGACGCGGCGAGATGATCGACTGGATAGCCCGGGCGCGCGAAGCCGGCTTCAGGCTCGACATGATCGACGAGGTGCTGGCGCTGCGCCGTATCCGGCCGGGCAGCCTGTCCTACGGCCGCGACCCGGCACGCGACCGGGGTTATCTGGAGGTTGCCCGGCTGGCGCTGAAGCGCCGGGCGGGCAAGGCGGGACGCGATTGATGGCGCAGACGACGCGCCGCATCGGCCGACGCTTTCCCGACTATGGCTGGGCCTGGCCAACAGGCCAACTCGACCAGTTGCTGAAGGCGGCGCTGCTGCCCGACGAGGCGGCGGCCTGCCGATACGCGGCGCGCTGGCTGGACGAGAACGACATCGATGCAGCCGATTTCCGCGAGCACCGGCTGCTGGCGGCGATTTCCGATCGCTTCGGCAGGAAGCTTGCCGACAGGGCCGCCTATCCGCGCCTCGTCGGTCTGCAGAAGATGCTCTGGACAAAGTCGCGCATGGCCATGCGCGAGGCCGAGCCGGTGCTGCAGGCGATGGCGGATGGCGGCATCCCGGTGATGCTGATCAAGGGGGCCAGCCGCGTCGCCCTCAACGCGGCGGCACAGCGCGGGCGCGTCGCGCACGACATCGACATACTGGTGCGGCCACGCGACATGGTCGGCGCCTTCGACATACTGCGCGACAGCGATTGGCGCATCGCCACCGGCGTCAGCCCGCAATATCTGCGCACCCGGCTCGACTCGCTGCGGTCGATGAACTTCTTCAAGGGCAGTTTCGGCGACATCGACCTTCACCAGTTCGGCTATGACGGCTCGCAGTCGAGCACGGAGGACGACGCGGCGATCTGGGATCGCGTCCAGGCGGCTCAGTTCAGCGGCGTGAGCGTGCTCATCCCCTCGCCCGCCGACCGGATCGCGCTCGCCATCGCGCATGGCGGCCTCGACGCGCACACGCACAGCGACTGGCTGGTCGACTGCGCGGTGACGATCCAGCAGGACGAGGTCGACTGGGAGGTGTTTCTCGACATCTGCGCCAGGCGGCGCATCGCCCCGGCGGCAGCGGTGGCGCTTTCCTATCTTTCGATGGAGACGGGCACGCCGGTGCCGGCAATGCCGCTGGCCCGTGTGGTCGAGATGGCGGACAGGATGGGCCTGTCGCGCTGGTCCTCGCTGCTGCAGGCGAAGCCGCGCACGGATTTCGGCAAGCTGGTCTGGCTGTCGCGCGGCGTCGCCAAGCAGTTGCGGCTCAAGCGCAAGAAGGGCCGCCTGCGGCAAGCCGTGCCCGATGTCATCTGGCGCGGCAGGCCCGTGCGCAGCGATGCTAGGACGACGACAGCGCTCCCCGCCCTGTCCCAGCCCATACCCTGCCCGGATTTCGGCGGCGACATGACCCTCGACGTGACGGTGCGGATCGACGCGCCACCGGTGCGCCGGCGCATCGAGATGGAACTCAACCTCGGAGACCGGCACATAGCCCGGCTGCGCTCCACCGTGCTCAGCCGGGCCGGTGGGCTGAAGGTGCTCCGCTTCCATGGCCGGCTGATACTGGAAGAACAGAACGAGCCGCTGCGGCTCGAAGCAAGGCCCTCGCGCCAGTTCCGCGAATGGAACGATCCGGGGATCGTGGCCACCTATGGCGCGCTGCCCTTCCAGCTCCTGTCGGCGGTGTTTTCGCCGGCGTCCTGAGACAGGCAGAACATATCACCTGGCAGTGTCGAAACGGCCCGGGCGGGCCGCTTCGGTTTTCAGGATACCACTCAGCCGTTGGCGAACGGCACGGCGACATAGATCTGCGCCTCGCCACGATCGACAAGCAGAAGCACTGACTTCTTGCCGGCCTTCTCGGCCTGGGCGATCGCCTGGCTGACCTGCCTGGCGCTCTTCACCGGCGACTGGTTGACGGCAACGATGACATCGCCGGCCTGGATGCCGGAAGCGGAGGCTGCCTTGTCGGGATTGACGCTGGCAACCAGCGCGCCGTGCTCGCTCGACGGCAGGTTGAGCTGCTCGCGAACGTCGGGGGTGATGTCCATGAGGCCGAGGCCGATCGCCGGCGAACGCAGGTTCTGCGCGGACCCGTCGGAGTTGTCGTCGAGAGCGGCCGTCTTCACGTCGTCGGCGTTGCTGCCGACATCGACCGACACCTCCACCTTCTTGCCATCGCGCCAGGCATCGAGCGTGGCCTTGGCGCCGGGCGAGACGTCTGCGACGGCGCGTGACAGGTCCTTGGGATCCTTGATCTCGTGGCCGGCGAAGCTGGTGATGACGTCGCCCGTCTGAACGCCCGCCATGGCGGCGGGAGACCCCTTGTTGACCTCGGACACCAGCGCGCCATTGGCCTGGTCAAGGCCGATCGCGCTTGCCACGTCTGCCGTGACCGGCTGGATCTGAACGCCGAGATAGCCGTACTGGATCGAACCATCCTTCATCAGCTTGGCGACGACGTTCTGAGCCTGATCGGAGGGGATGGCGAAGCCGACGCCAACGCTGCCGCCATTGGGCGAATAGATGGCGGTGTTGATGCCGACGACGTTGCCGTCCACGTCGACCAGCGGGCCGCCGGAATTGCCGTGGTTGATGGGGGCGTCGATCTGGATGAAATCATCGAACGGACCGCTGTGCAGGTCGCGGCCGCGCGCCGAGACGATGCCGGCGGTGACGGTCGTGCCGATGCCGAAGGGATTGCCGATCGCCAGCACCTGGTCGCCCGGCATCAGCTTGTCGGAGTCACCCCACTTCACGGTCGGCAGAGGCTTGTCGACCTTGATCTTCAGCACGGCGAGATCGTTCTTGGCGTCGCGACCGACAAGCTTGGCCGGCACCTCGGTGCCGTCATCGAGCGTGACCTTGATCGAGCTCGCGCCGTCGATGACGTGGTTGTTGGTGACGATGGTGCCGTCCGGATCGACGATGAAGCCGGAGCCGAGAGCCTCGGCGCGCTGCGACTGCTGGGGCGGCGTCCGCGGGCCAGGCATGCCCTGGTCGCCGAAGAACTGGCGGAAATACTGGTCGAACGGCGAATTGCCGTTGAAAGGCATGCCCTCGTTCGACGCCTGGGGCTGCGCCTTCATGACGGAGGTGACAGTCACCACCGCCGGCTTGTCGGCCGCCACGATCGGAGCGAACGAGCCGTGCGGGGCGACGACGCCCGGAACGGGGGTCATGGTTGTCGTCGCGGCTAGGGCATGGTCGGCCCTGACCACCGAATAGGCGACGGGGCTGATGACCAGCGCGGCGCCCAGCAACGCGGCGACGCGATGTCTGCGGAGAATATCAAGGGATGACATGGTCGTTGTCCGTGCGAGGAAATTGGTCCGACACCGTGGCGCGTCCCGGGTCGGACCGCCTATTCGGCGCGTCGAGGGTCGGGTTGCCGCTCTCGCTTCTTTCGGCAGCCGAACAAGTCGACAGAACCGAATCTAGGGCTCGGATGGGCACAATTTAGACTTTTCGGGCATGTTACGAAGATTTAATCCTCAGCGCCCGGCGCGTCATGCCGTCTTTCTGGCGTTACTGCCATGCCGAGGCGGGATGCTTTTGGGTGATCTCCGACATCCCGCCCCGTGTGCTTGATGTGACCGCGTCCGTGCAAGGCCAGGTGCGTCACCCGACCGAAAAATGCTTAGGACATCTGCTCTTGCGCCTCGGCACGGCCGGCCCTGCGCGCCACCAGCCAGCCGAGCAGCGCGGCAGCCAGAAGGACCACGGACGCGATCAGGAAGGACAGGCCCGGGAAGGGCGTCGCCAGGCGATCGCCGATGGAAAAGGCGTAGACCGAGCCGAAGAACAGCGGCGAGGCCACGCCCGCGATGCTGGCCACGCTCATGGTCGCGCCCTGCAACTGGCCCTGCTCGGATTCCGAGACGTGCTGGGTCATCAGCGACTGCAGTGTCGGCATGGCGAGGCCCCACAAAGCGTTCGGGATCATGGCCAGCGTGAAGATAAGCCCGGTCGGCGCCAGGCCCATCAGGGCGATGCCGGCCGCGCCGCCGAACAGGCCGAGAACCATGGTCGTCCGGTCGCCGAGGCGCTTGGTTACGCGCCCGACCAGAAGCCCCTGCACGATCATGTCGAGCACGCCGACCAGCGCCAGCAGCACGCCGACTTCCCAGGCATGCCAGTTGTAGCGGTAGGCGGCATAGAGCACGAACACCGCCGAAAAGACGTGATGCGAGAAATGCAGCAGGAAGGTGACCAGCGCGAGGCCCGAGAGCTCCGGGTGCGAGCGCAGCAGCATCATGGCGCCGAAGGGATTGGCGCGGCGCCAGGAGAACGCCATGCGCTTTTCCGGCACGAGCGATTCCGGCAGGACCAGCAGGCCGTAGAGGAAAGCGATGCCGCTCATGCCCGCGGCCACCCAGAAAGGCGCGCGCGGCGAAATCTCGCCGAGGAAGCCGCCAAGCAGCGGACCGGCGACGAAGCCGGCGCTGAAGGCGGCGCCGATCATGCCATAGGCCTTGGCGCGCCCTTCCGGCGGCGTGATGTCGGCCATGTAGGCAAACACGGTGGTGAAGCTGGACGAGGTGATGCCGGCGATGATGCGGCCGAGCGCCAGCCACCAGAGATTCGGCGCCAGCGCCATCAGGATGTAGTCGGCCGACAGCCCGACGGTCGAGAGCAGGATGACCGGCCGGCGGCCGTATTTGTCCGACACCGAACCGATGATCGGCGAGGCGACGAACTGCATGCCCGCCCACAGCGCCACGAAGACGCCGTTGATCCAGCCGGCGCTGGCGTTCGATCCCGCATACTCCTCGATCAGCGACGGCAGCACCGGAATGATGATGCCCATCGCCACGATGTCGAGCACCGCGGTGACGAAGATGAAGGCGATGGCCGCCTGGCGTTTGGAGCCGGACAGGATTGACATGGGCGCACTCGTCGGGCGCCGACATCCCAGCGGATGCGCAAGTCGCCTTCGGTTGTCGGGTTGCGGGAGCGGCGCTTATAACGGCAGCGCGCGGCAATGACCATGGCCCGGCGCCGTCTTTGCCGACCGCTCCTGACATTTCCCTGGCAACTGGGCCGTCCCGTGCCAGAACCACCGGTGATGACGGTGGCCGTGCAACCGGCGGTCAGGCCGCTTCGGTGCCACGCAGGTATGCGGCAGCGATCTCACGCATGCGCGGGCCGTCGAAAGCCGGCCCATGCCCGCCGTGCCCGGAGCGCACCGGCAGGTCGAGGAGACGCCGCATCGTCGCGCGATAGGCGCCGCGATCGGAATCCGGCAGGTCGTCGATCAGTCCGTCGTCGTAGATCGCGTCGCCGGAAAAGAACAGGCCATCCCGTTCGTCGAACAGGGCGATCGAGTCGGGCGAATGGCCCGGCAGGTGCAGGACGCGGAACTGCCGGTCGCCGAGATCGACCACATCGCCTTCGTCGAGCGTCCTGGTGAGCGGCGCCGGCGGGATGCGGTAGTCCATGGCCCGCCAGCCGGGCGCCGGCAATTGCGAGACGGCGCCTTCGAGATCGTGGAACATGTAGGCGTAGGTGACAGCGTCATCCATGGTTTCGAACTGCGCGGCGCTGTGGCGCGGCCCGGCGCGCAACGCGAACTCGTGCAGCGAGCCGACATGGTCGAGATGGATGTGCGTGGCGACGACGATCAGCGGCTTTCCCGCCGGCGTATCGATCTCCGGCGCCAGCGGCCGGATGCCCATGCCGGTATCGACCAGAAGGTCGGCGTCGCGCCCCCTGAGATGCCAGATGTTGGCGCGGACATAGCCGTGCACGAAGGGCTCCGTCAGCATCGTCAGGTCCTTGTCGACGACGCTCTTGCTGAACCAGGCGACCATCAGTGCGGAACCGGCATCAGACGAATGGCTTCCCGACCTTGTATTTCGCCGGCACCAGCCGCCTGAGATAGGCCATGCCGGCCTCGGACAACTGATTGGCGCCGGGCTTGAGGAAATCGTCCGGCATGTGGCGCGTCTTGCCGGCCACGGCCTCGAGCGGAACCTTCCTCAAGACGGTCTTTCCGCCGTCATACTGCAAGGCGACCGAGCCGCCGCCCTGTTCGGCGACCGTCACGGCGAAGGCGCCGGCATCGAAGGCCTCCCTGGCGTCGACGGCGCTGATGGCGCCGACATTGCCGCGCGGCATGTAGCCCAGCGCATCGACGCGCGCCCGCTTGCCGGGCAGGCCGTCGGCCAGGGCGTGTTCGAGCGCCGCCGGCAGGTCGCTGCCCGAGAGCTTGACGTTGCCATGCTGGTCGCGCTCCAGCTTCTCGGGTGGAATCAGGCTTTCGACGAGGGCCCTGCCATCGGCCGTGCTGACGCCCTCCGAAACCGCCACGACGCAGCGCTTGTGGCGGTCGAGCGTGGAGCGAACGTCGTCGATGAAGGCTGACACCGAGAACGGCCGCTCCGGCACATAGACCAGATGGGGCCCGCTGTCGGGATCGAGCTGCCAGGCGGCGGCCGCGGCGGTGAGGAATCCGGCGTGACGGCCCATGACGATGCCGACATAGATGCCCGGCAGCGCGCGGAAATCGAGATCGACCGACAGGAAGGCTCCGGCGACGAACTCGGCCGCGGACATGAAGCCCGGCGTGTGGTCGTTCTCCTGGAGGTCGTTGTCGATGGTCTTGGGAGCATGCACGAAGGCGATGCTGCCGCCGGAGGCATCGGTCAGGATCTGCTGCGTGCCCGACGTATCGTTGCCGCCGATGTAGATGAAAGCGTCGGCGCCGGCTTTCTTGAGGCCGGCGAGAATGACCTCGCAATAGGCGGCGTCGGGCTTGTCGCGCGTCGACCCCAGCGCGGCGCTCGGCGTGCCGGCGATCAGCCGCAACTGCTCTTCCGGCACGGCGGAGAGGTCGGCATAGTTGCCGTCTCGGATGCCGCGCACGCCGTGGAGCGATCCCAGCACCCTGGCGCCGGGATGTCGCTTGCGGATTTCCAGCGTCGCGCCGACCACTGTCTGGTTGATGACGGCGGTGGGGCCGCCGCCCTGAGCGATCACGAAGGTTCCGGACATCGGAGGTTCTCCCGCAGGTGGACTCGCGGCTTCAGGTCGGACAGACCTGAAATCATCGGTTCCAGGAGAGTGTCGATCAGTCCGGCCCGTCAGGTCAATCGATTTAAACGACCACGACCGGGTTCTTTTTCGACACGCGGCTGTAGAGGTCGATGATGTCCTGGTTGATCAGGCGCACGCAGCCGGAGGAGACGGCCTGGCCGATGCTCCACCATTCCGGCGAACCATGGATGCGGTAGCCCGTGTCCCTGCCGTTCTGGAAGATGTAGAGGGCGCGCGCGCCCAGCGGATTGGTGAGGCCGCCCGGCTGGCCGCCCTTCCACTGCACCAGTTCCGGCTTGCGAACGATCATTTCCGGCGGCGGCGTCCAGGTCGGCCACTCGCGTCCGTACTGGATGTTGGCGCGACCCGACCAGCGGAAACCGTCCTTGCCGATGCCGACGCCATAGCGGATCGCATCGCCGCCCGGCTGCACCAGATAGAGTTTGCGCTCGTTGAGGTGGACGACGATGGTGCCGGGCGCCTCTCCGGTCGGGTCGACGACGATCTGGCGGCGGAATTCCGGCTTGACCTTGAGATAGGGCACCGCCGGCAGGTTGAAGCCACCATCGGTCAGCGAGGCATACATCACATCGGGACTGGTGATGTTCTTGTCGACGCTGATGCTCGGCCGCATCGGCGGCACCGAGCCGGTCGTCGTGTTGTCGAGCTCCAGCGCCGGCATGCCGTCGGTGGTCGAGCAGCCGGCAATGCCCAGAAGAGCGAATGCGCTTGCCCCGGAAAGAACGGCACGACGGGAGAGACGATGTTCGGTTTCGACGGCCTCGCCATATGACGGCGCCGGACCTTGCGGCAGATCACGCATATACCCAACCCTACGCTGTCGGCGGGAACATGCTCCGGCCGGATGAAGGGCATTTTCGGCAATCATGGTTGATAAAGGGTGAAAGCCTTGCATTGACTGGCTTTCCGCGCGTCGTTGCCGCGTCCGCAAGAGACTGGCGGACCGCTCGGCTGGTTTTCGCGGGCCTGCAAGCCGCGAAGCGGTCACAATCGCAGGGCCATGCCGGGAGCCTGCTGACGAACGGCGAGACCATGATGTCGAAGACGATCAAACAGGACATAGCGCTGGTGGCGGGAGCCTTGCTCGTCAGCCTGATCGTGCTCGGCGCCGACCTCAACCTGACCGATCTGGCGGGCGCGTTTTTCGGCGCCCGCTGACGCAGCGGCTTCGCCGGCCGGCGCACGGCAGCGGTTCCCGCATCGCCCCGAACTTCACGTCGCCTGGCCCAGAAGGCCCGGGAAACACCGGGATTCGGCACGGCACGCAAAATTTCGTCGCCCCCCTTTACATCCCGACCGGCCCAAGGATTTATCCTCTTCTTTGCGCTCAAGGGAGACAAGCATGTCCTTCGAAAACTGGGCCGCCTTCGCCGCCGCCTCGACGATCCTCCTGATCATCCCCGGCCCGACCATCCTGCTGGTCGTTTCCTACGCACTGGGCCAGGGCTGGCGCACGGCGCTGCCGATGGCCGCTGGCGTGGCGCTGGGCGACTTCACGGCGATGACGCTTTCCATGCTCGGCATCGGCGCGCTGCTGGCCGCCTCGGCGACGGTGTTCACCATGCTGAAGCTGATCGGCGCAGGCTATCTGATCTATCTCGGCATAAAGCTGTTCCGCGCCGGCGGCACGCTCAACGCCGAGCCGCGTACCGACGCCACCTCGGCCGCCAGGATGGGCGCGCATGCCTGGCTGGTCACCGCGCTCAATCCGAAGAGCATCACCTTCTTCGTCGCCTTCCTGCCGCAGTTCCTCGACAGGCATGGCGACTTCTGGACCCAGATGCTGATCTTCGAGACCACCTTCCTGACGCTGGCCTTCCTCAACGCGCTTGGCTACGCGCTGGTGGCGTCGCGCGCGCGCAGCGTCGTGCGCAACCCGCGAGCCATCCGCGTCTTCAACCGCACCGGCGGCACGCTGCTGGTGGGCGCCGGTATCGCCACAGTGGCGATGCGGTCCGCGAACTAGGCGGGCCGACATGCGTTTTTCGGGAGCGACCGACGGCGGACTGGAATCCTATCGCCACGCGCTCCACGAACTCCAGTGCTTCATCGGCGATCCGGTCGGCTCCGTCGATCGCGCGATCGCCGCCGATCCCGGTTTCGTCATGGCGCATGTGCTGAAGGGCTACCTGTTCGGCCTAGCGACCGAGCGCGAGGCGATGGCGGTCGCGCGCTCATGTCATGAGGCCGCGCTGCCATTGGGCGGGACGGCGGCTGAACAGGCGCATGTGGCGGCGCTCGGGCATCTCGCCTCCGGGCGCTGGCACGAAGCCTCGCGCGTCCTCGAGGACATCACCATCGACAACCCGCTCGACGCGCTGGCGCTTCAGGCGGGCCATCAGATCGACTTCTTCACCGGCAATGCCCGCATGCTGCGCGACCGCATCGGCCGCGCCTTGCCGGCATGGCAGGCCGGCATGCCGGGGCACCATGCCATTCTCGGCATGCAGGCCTTCGGGCTGGAGGAAACCGGCGACTACGCGCGTGCGGAGAAATTCGGCCGCCAGGCGGTCGAGATAGAAGCACGCGACGGCTGGGCCCAGCATGCTGTCGCCCATGTCATGGAAATGCAGTGCCGGCAAAGGGATGGCATTGCCTGGATGCGCGCCAACCCGGAGGCCTGGACAAGGGAAAGCTTCCTCAAGATCCACAATTGGTGGCATCTGGCGCTGTTCCACTACGATCTGGGCGAGATCGACGAGGTGCTGTCGCTCTATGACGGGCCTATCTACGGCGCGCGCTCCGCGCTTTCGCTCAACATGGTCGACGCCTCGGCGATCCTGTGGCGGCTCCATCTTGGCGGCATCGATGTCGGTGACCGCTGGCAGGCTCTCGCCGCCAACTGGACGCCCAAGGCCGGCGCCGGCAACTACGCCTTCAATGACGTCCATGCCATGATGGCCTTCGTCGGTGCCGGGCTCGACCGGCCGGCCCGGACCCTGCTCGAAACGCAGAACGAAACCATGCGAGGCGATGACGACAACGCCGCTTTCACACGCGATGTCGGCCACCCGCTGACGCTGGCGATCAAGGCGTTCGGCGAGGGAGACTATTCGGACGTCGTGCGCCGGATCCGCCCGATCCTTGCGATCGCGCACCGCTTCGGCGGCAGCCACGCCCAACGCGATGTGATCGACCTGACCCTGATCGAAGCGGCCCTGCGCGCGGGCGATGCGGCGCTCGCGGCCGCGCTGACGGCGGAGCGCGCCCTGGCGCGGCCGGGCAGTCCACTCTCCGGTTTGTTGTCGCGCCGGGCGGCCATGCTCGCCCCCGCGAATTGACCCCGGTCGGAACTTGCACTAGAAACTGGTCTCGCCAGATTTTTTCGAGACTCGAAAAAAATAAGGCTTGGGAGGTAACAGCATGTATCTCGGTCTCGACCTGGGCACGTCGGGCGTCAAGGCGCTGCTGATGGATGACAGCCAGGCTGTGGTCGGTTCCGGCCATGGCTCGCTCGACGTCTCGCGACCGCACCCGGGCTGGTCCGAGCAGGATCCCTCGCACTGGATCCAGGCCTGCGAAGCGGCGATCGCCGAACTCAAGGCGTCGCACCCCAAGGAATTGGCGGCGGTGAAGGGCATCGGGCTTTCCGGCCAGATGCACGGCGCCACCCTGCTCGACGCATCCGACAAGGTGCTGCGCCCGTGCATCCTGTGGAACGACACGCGCAGCCATGCCGAGGCGGCGGTGCTGGATGCCGACCCGCGCTTTCGCAAGCTCACCGGCAACATCGTCTTCCCGGGCTTCACCGCGCCGAAGCTTGCCTGGGTGAGGAACAACGAACCCAAGGTCTTCGCGGCGGTGGCCAAGGTGCTGCTGCCCAAGGACTTCCTGCGGCTGTGGCTCGCCGGCGAGCATATTTCGGAGATGTCCGACTCGGCTGGTACGTCCTGGCTCGATGTCGGCGAGCGGCGCTGGTCGCCCGAGCTCCTGGCAGCCACCGGGCTCGACGAGAAGCACATGCCGTCCCTGGTCGAGGGCACGGCGCGGGCCGGAGGCCTGCGCGCCGCACTCGCCGCGAAATGGGGCATGAGTGCCGGCATTCCGATCGCCGGCGGCGCCGGCGACAACGCGGCGTCGGCCTGCGGCATGGGCACCGTCGGCGCAGGCCATGCCTTCGTGTCGCTCGGCACCTCGGGCGTGCTGTTCGCCGCCAACGCGTCCTACCTGCCCAATCCGGCAAGCGCTGTGCACACATTCTGCCATGCGCTGCCCGACACCTGGCACCAGATGGGCGTCATCCTGTCGGCCACCGACTCGCTGAACTGGCTGTCCGAGATCACCGGCAGGAGCGCCGGCGAACTGACCGGCGAGCTCGGCGACACGCTCAGGGCGCCGACGGGCGTCACCTTCCTGCCCTACCTCTCGGGCGAGCGCACGCCGCACAATGATTCCTCGATCCGCGGTTCCTTCACCGGGCTGGCGCATCAATCGAGCCGCGCCGTGCTGACGCAGGCCGTGCTCGAAGGAGTGGCCTTCGCTTTCCGCGACAGTCTCGAAGCGCTTAGGACAGCCGGCACGACGCTGACCCGGGTGACGGCGATCGGCGGCGGCTCGCGCTCACGCTACTGGCTGAAGGCAATCGCCACGGCGCTGCAGGTGCCGGTGGACATCCCGGCCGACGGCGATTTCGGCGCCGCCTTTGGCGCGGCGCGGCTTGGCCTGATCGCCGCGACCGGCGCCGATCCGCTCGCCGTCTGCACCGCGCCGGCGACGGACGCCACGGTCGAGCCCGACGCGGGGCTCGGCGGCGCCTTCGCGGACGCCTATCAGCGCTACCGCGCGCTTTATCCGGCGATCAGGGCCGTAACTGCGTGAATGGGCTTGAGGCACCTCGTAATCGCATGAGCGGGCGCGAGGCACCCCCCTCTGCCCTGCCGGGCATCTCCCCCGCAAGGGGGGAGATCAGCAGCTCCGGCGCAGCCGCATTATTTTCAACGCTGGCGATTGACGAAGGTCCGCGTGACGGCCGATCTCCCCCCTTGCGGGGGAGATGGCCGGCAGGCCAGAGGGGGGTGTCCCGCACCGCCCCTCCGCAATTGGCTTCACTGCGCCGGCACCTTGTCCAAAAACCCGGTGACGCTCTTCAGGCGGCCATTCTCGATGACGCCGATGTCCGTGCCCTCGATCACCGACTCCGTACCCTCGGGCCCGAGGTTCCAGGAGAAGCGGATCGTGTCGGCAAAGCCGTCCGGCACACCCTTCAGCGAAAAACGGAAGCCGGCGAAACGCTGCTGCACGCCGTCGATCAGGGCGGCCACGCCGTCGTGGCCGTCGCCCTGCATGATCGGATCGCGATAGCTGACGTCACTGGTGAAAGCGGCGTCGAGCAGGGCCGAGCGGCGGGCCGCGTCGCGCTCGTTCCAGGCGGCGATGTAGTTCCGGGCGATGGTGTTCAGGTCGGTCATGGTCTTCATCCTTCGTTGGATCGTTTCGACATGACCCTTTTGGCCGCATGAAAGAGTGAAACCAATTACGCCCGAGGTAATCGGGGCGGACTGTTCGAGAGGAAGGAAACCATGAGCAGCGGATTTTTCGGCGACATCCAGAAGATCAAGTACGAAGGGCCGGATTCGACCAATCCGCTGGCCTACCGGTTCTACAACCCGGACGAGGTCGTGGCCGGCAAGCGGCTCGAGGACCACCTGCGCTTCGCCGTCGCCTACTGGCACTCCTTCGCCTGGCCGGGCGGCGACCCGTTCGGCGGCCAGACCTTCGACCGACCCTGGTTCCCCAAGGCGGGCGGCATCGACACGATGGAGTTGGCCAAGCTCAAGGCCGATGTTGCCTTCGAGATGTTTTCGCTGCTGGGCGCGCCATATTTCTGCTTCCACGACGCCGATGTCCGTCCGGAGGGCAAGGATTTCTCCGAAAGCGCCGCGCGCCTCGACGAGATCGCCGACTATTTTGCCGACAAGATGAAAAAGACCGGCGTGAAACTGCTGTGGGGCACGGCCAACCTCTTCTCGCACCGTCGCTTCATGGCGGGCGCCGCCACCAATCCCGATCCGGACGTGTTCGCCTACGCCGCCGCAACAGTGAAGAGCTGTATCGACGTGACGAAGCGGCTGAAGGGCGAGAATTATGTGCTGTGGGGCGGACGCGAGGGCTATGAGACGCTGCTCAACACCGACCTTGCGCGCGAGCAGGAGCAGGCAGGCCGCTTCCTCAACCTCGTCGTCGACTACAAGCACAAGATCGGCTTCAAGGGCACGATCCTGATCGAGCCGAAGCCGCAGGAACCGACCAAGCACCAGTATGACTACGACGTCGCCACGGTGTACGGCTTCCTCAAGCGCTTCGGGCTGGAGAAGGAAGTGAAGGTCAACATCGAGCAAGGCCATGCGATCCTCGCCGGCCATTCCTTCGAGCATGAGTTGGCCTTGGCGAACGCGCTGGGCATCTTCGGTTCTATCGACATGAACCGCAACGACTACCAGTCGGGCTGGGACACCGACCAGTTCCCCAACAACGTGCCGGAAATGGCCTTGGCCTATTACCAAGTGCTGCAAGGCGGCGGCTTCAAGACCGGCGGTACCAATTTCGACGCCAAGCTCAGGCGCCAGTCGCTCGACCCGGAAGATCTCCTGATCGGTCATATCGGCGGCATGGACGCCTGCGCGCGCGGCCTCAAGGCGGCGGCAAAAATGATCGAGGACAAGGCGCTGTCCGGACCGCTCGCCGAACGCTACGCCGGCTGGACCACGGCCGAAGGCAAGGCGATGCTGTCGGGCAAGCGCACGCTGGAGGACATTGCCGAGCGCGTCGTGAAGAAGAAGATCGAGCCGCAGCCACGCTCGGGCCGACAGGAACTGCTGGAGAATATCGTCAACCGCTACGTCTGAGGACGATCTCCTTCTGGACAGAAACCCGCCGCGCGTGGCCGAAGCCACGCCGGCAGTGCTCTGCTATCTCTCCCGCCTCGCGGACGGGAGAGATGGGAATGGCAGAACGCCACATAGAGCTGCGCGCCGCGCAGGCGAGCGACGTCGCGGCCTTGAAACAGGTGCTTCGCGACACGTTCGAGGGCACCTGGCTGCCGCATATCACTCCGGCTTCGGCACGGCGCTATGCGGAGCAGGATATCGGCAACCGCTACGTCGACCGGAGCTGGCAGGGTTTCGTCGTGGCCGAGGTCGATGGCGAGGTTGCCGGGCTGCTGCACAGGCGCGGCGATTTCATCGAGGCACTGCACGTGCGGGCAAGCCACCAGGGCTGGGGCATCGGGCGGCGGCTGCTTTCGCACGCAGAACAGGCAATGGCGGCTGAAGGTTTCGCCCAGGCCAGGCTGGAAACCGATACGTTCAACGTGCCCGCCCAGACGCTCTACAAGGCTGTCGGCTATGTCGAGAAGGACCGCTATCCCGATGACGAATGGGACAGCGGCTTCACCACGATTCTGTTCGAAAAGAAGTTCGGTGGGCCTATGTCCTGAGCGCTCGCCACACCCGAAAAAGCATCCTCGCGCGCGCCCTCGGACGAGACAAGTTTTTGCCCCTACCGGCCCCTCAATGGCCTCGCTCCTGCCTTCAAACAGCCGTCACGTATCTCGTATAGTGTGCGGCGTGGCGAGAAAGGAAGAAGGAGGCGAACCGATATGCAGCAAGAGCGCGAAATCGACGCCCTGCTCTCGCCTGGCGAGACCGGATCGATCATCGACCGGCTGATGGCGCTGCCATATTCGAAGGATGGCGCGCGGCAGATGAACGAATGGGATCGTGCGGTGGCCAGCCGTTTCGAAGCGCATCTCGCCCGGCAGATGCGCTCCCAGATCGACGGCGCCGGCGAGCAGCAGACCGCGGCCTAAGCATTATCCCCGGCGAAGCCTGACCGGGGCTTCGCCGAAAGCTCTCGAAAACGCTCTGGAAAAAGCCGCAGCGGACGAGAATCTGCGAGTATCGATCAAGAGGCGTGTTGGACCACCTAAATCGAGCTGCCAAGCAACTTCTCAAGATTAGCTGCACCCTCTAAGAAGAATGAATTTAGGGCTTCACGAACAGAAGCCGGAGTCTCGTGGATGTACGAGTGCACTCCTAGCTCCAGGAAGAAGAAGCCTGGTCCACTATAAACTGCCCTGTCATCTTCTCCCGGCACAAATACCTCGCCCCGTTTCAACATGATGTGCCGATCAACCATCTGCGGGAATGCCGAAAGCGCTCGCTTCACAGCCGAAAAATCGTCTGATTTGAATACGATAAGTGCGGAGAACATCACGTCAGGATTTATCCCGAAGTCCTTTATCGGCTTCGACAAATCGTCAGACGACGCCAAATCCGACAGATAATCTATCGCGCTGTTCTGCGATCTGATTACTTTCATCGACGGCATTTTAGAGAAAACTGAAATAAGCTTTTCGAACGCTCCATCTCTTCCGGCAGAAACGACTTTTCCGTCCCTCTTGATCACATGTTTGCGCTCCCAACCCCATTCTCGTGTCCACTCGTCACCTGACTTAACTCGCCGATCGCCGACAAGAAAGCTCCCCATGTAAGGCACGTAGTAGTCATAGTGATCCTTGTCGTAATGATCACTCGCTGTTAAATACATTACCTTCCTTACGTCAAATCCATATATCTGCCCATCATCAAGAGCCCACCCATCGCCCAAAGATTTTTCAATATCTTTCGATGAGTATTCAGTTTCTTCTCTATTCGGAAACATATAATCTATATAATATATATATTCATTTGATTTGTCGTTGTACCATATTGCTCGAATTCGCAAAAAATGATTATCTTTCAGTTTTATGGATTCCATTTCTTCAATTCGTCGCTCGATCGAACCGAAATGCATCCTGGCGGAAGAACCAATCCTATTCGATAAGCCAAAATGGTATCCCTTATAGTTGGCGACAAATCTGTTCGGCTCTGTCGTATTGCTTATGTTCCAGGAACTCTCAGCGGCTGACACAGGCATAAAGCGCTGAGCTATCGCCCAATTCTGTGGCGTCGACAGTAACCTTTCGACGTGAGTCGCATCCCAATAACCGGTCCGAAGTTCCGGTGTGCTCAATGCTTCCAGGCGGCCGATGAGGGCGGAAGAAACAGACGTGGAAGATATCAGGCAATATCCCGATGCCGAATGCTGCTTGCAGCTATCCAGTATGCTATCAATATCGTTGACACCCACGGCTCGGCCGGAGTTTGCAAAGTGCTTGCACTGGATCAACCACTTCGTGGTAACTTTTCCGAAAATCGACCCAGAATCCTCATGGCATATGAGATCGCGACCACCGTCTGGCCCCACTCCAGACCATGTGACGTGATACCCGAGAGTGAACAAAATCTCTCTAATCAATAATTCAAACAGGATTCCGTCTTTCGGAAGCTCCTGAAAATTCAGCACTGTTATTTCTCCTATCCAAAACGAGACTCGGAATTTTACTTGCGATGGGCAAATCGGCAACTACGTCTTAGCAAATCAATCGCTGAGACACTCAGGGGAGACTAACTTCGGCGAAGCCTGACCGGCGCTTCGCCGAAAGCTCTCGAAAACGCTCTTGAGAACGCCGCTGCGGACGAGAATCCGGTTCGCCCGGCAATGTCGGCCATCGCCACCTTGGTGTCGACGACGAGCCGCCGCGCCGCGCTGAGGCGGAGCCTGAGATAATAGGCGCCGGGCGTCTCGCCGATCGATTTGCGAAAAATGCTCTCCAGCGTCCGCGCCGTCACCCCGGCGCGCTTGGCCACCGCGTCGATGGTGAGCGGCTGGTCGACATGCGCCTCCATCAGCCGAATCGCCTGCGCCAGGCGCGGGTCGTAGCCATCGAGCCGGCCGAGCGAGACCAGCGGCTGGGCGTCGGTGGCCGAGCGCGCCTGGTCGTAGATGAACACGCTCGCCACATCGAGCGCGATCGCCATGCCGAGCCGGGTGCGCACGAGATGCAGCATCAGGTCGAAGGTCGGCGAGGCGCCGCCCGTGGTGAAGACGGGACCATCGATGACATAACGGTCCGGCCGCACGTCGACGCCCGGAAAGGCGGCGGAAAAGTCCTCCATGTCCTCCCAGTGGGTGGTGGCGCTGCGACCTTCCAGAAGGCCGGCGCGCGCCACCAGCCAGGTGCCGGCCTCGACGCCGCCGCAGGCGCGCGCCGCACGCGCCGCCCTGCGCAGGCCGGCCAGCAGCGCCGAGGTCGTATAATTCTGCGTGCCGAAGCCGGCGACGACGACCAGCATGTCGGTCGGCTCGGCGGCGTCGAAGCGGCCGCTGACCGCCACCGGCAGGCCGCAGGTGGTGACCGGCGCCTCCCCCGTCACCGAGACCAGCTTGAAGTCGAACAGCGTCTCGCCGCAGATGCGATTGGCCGCGCGCAACGGGTCGACGGCGGAGGCCACGCACATGATGGACGACCCCGAGAACACCAGGAACGTCACCCTGAGCCTTTCACGCTCGGCGCGAAAGATACTGGGCTTTTCGCTTTTGATCATGACATCTTCGTAAAACGCAAAACAGTTTCCGGCAAGTCGCGCGATGCTGGCATCCTGTTTCGATTGGGAGGAGAAAACGATGCCGCTTGCGATGAACCGCGAGGTCTTCATTACCTGTGCCGTGACCGGTTCCGGCGGCACGCAGGATCGCAGCCCGCACGTGCCGCGCTCGCCCAAGCAGATCGCCGAATCGGCGATCGACGCCGCCAAGGCCGGCGCCGCGATCGTCCATTGCCATGTGCGCGACCCCGAGACCGGCAAGCCGCGCCGCGACGTCCATCTCTACCGCGAAGTGACCGAGCGCATCCGCGACGCCAATGTCGACGTGGTGCTGAACCTCACCGCCGGCATGGGCGGCGACATGGTGTTCGGTTCGCCGGAAGCGCCGCTGCCGCTCAACGAGAAGGGCACCGACATGGGCGGCGCCACCAACCGCATGGAGCATGTGCGCCAGTGCCTGCCCGAGATCTGCACGCTCGATTGCGGCACGATGAACTTCGCCGAGGCCGACTACGTCATGACCAACACGCCCGGCATGCTGCGCGCGATGGGCGGCATGATGACGGCGCTGGGCGTCAAGCCTGAGATCGAGGCCTTCGACACCGGGCATTTGTGGTTCGCAAAGCAGCTCGTCGAGGAGAAGGTGCTCAATCCCGACGCGCTGGTGCAGCTTTGCATGGGCGTGCCGTGGGGCGCGCCGGACGACCTCAACACCTTCATGGCCATGGTCAACAACGTGCCGTCGACCTGGAACTGGTCGGCTTTCTCGATCGGCCGCAACCAGATGGCCTATGCCGCGGCCGCGGTTCTGGCCGGCGGCAACGTCCGCGTCGGCCTGGAAGACAATCTATGGCTGGACAAGGGCGTGCTGGCGACCAACGCGCAGCTCGTCGAGCGCGCGGCAAGCATCGTCACCAATCTCGGCGCGCGGGTGCTCGGGCCCGAGGAAGTGCGCAAGAAGCTCAATCTCACCAAGCGGGCGCCGATAGCAGCATAATCCGATCGCGGGAGGCAGGCATGACAACCGTCAAGTTCACCGCGATGAAGGACGGCGACCGGGAAGACTATGAATTCCTGACCGTCCACGAAATCGACTATGCCGCGAAGACGGGCGACCGGCTGCTCGACGCGCTGGTGCATCTCGACGAGGGCCTTTCCGGCTACAAGATCAGCCGGCTCGGCCACTCGCTCCAGTCGGCGACGCGCGCCTGGAAGGACGGCGCCGACACCGACTGGATCGTCTGCGCCCTGCTGCACGACATCGGCGACATATACGCGCCATACAACCATGACGAATATGCCGCCACGATCCTGAAGCCCTTCGTGCGCGAGCAATGCACCTGGGTGGTGGAGAAACACGGCGACTTCCAGCGCCTCTATTACGCGCATCACCTCGGCGGCAACCGGCACGCACGCGAGCGCTTCGCCGGCCACCTCTATTTCGACGATTGCGACCAGTTCTGCGAGCGCTGGGACCAGTCGAGCTTCGACCCCGACTACGAGACCCTGCCGATCGCGTTCTTCCGGCCGCTGGTTCTCGAAGTCTTCGCGCGCAAGGCCTATGACCCCGCCGTCATCCGCGCCGGCGAGCGCGTGCCCCTCACCGATCAAGAGACAGCCAGGACAAGAACCGGAGCTTCGGCATGAGCATCATCAACAAGGCAGCCGCCATCGGCGGCGGTGTCATCGGCGCCGGCTGGGTCGCGCGCCTCCTGCTCAACGGCATCGACGTGTCGATCTTCGACCCGGACCCCGAAGCGTCGCGCAAGGTCAGCGAAGTGATGAAGGGCGCGCGCCGCGCCTATAAGCAGATGCTGCCCGGCGGCCTGCCCAAGGAAGGCAAGCTCACCTTCGCCAAGACGATCGCCGAGGCAGTGGCGGACGCCGACTTCATCCAGGAAAGCGTGCCGGAGCGGCTCGACCTCAAGCACAAGGTGCTGGCCGAGATCGACGCGCACGCGCCGGCCAATGCCATTGTCGGCTCGTCGACCTCCGGCATCAAGCCGACCGACATGCAGGTGGCGATGAAGAAGCATCCGGAACGGCTCGTCGTCGGCCATCCGTTCAACCCGGTCTACCTCCTGCCGCTGGTCGAGATTGTCGGCGGTGAGCAGACGTTCCCGGAGGCCATCGAGGTCGCCAAGGAGATCTACGCCTCGATCGGCATGAAGCCGGTGGCCATCCGCAAGGAGATCGAGGCCTTCGTCGGCGACCGCCTGCTGGAGGCCGCGTGGCGCGAGGCGTTGTGGCTGATCAAGGACGGCATCTGCACGGTCGAGGAACTCGACGACATCATGCGCTACGGTTTCGGCCTGCGCTGGGCGCAGATGGGCATGTTCCAGGTCTATCGCGTCGCCGGCGGCGAGGCCGGCATGCGCCACTTCATGGCGCAGTTCGGGCCCTGCCTGAAATGGCCATGGACCAAGCTGATGGACGTGCCGGAATTCAACGACGAGCTGGTCGACCTGATCGCCACCCAGTCGGACGACCAGGCGAATGGCCTGTCGATCCGCGAGCTGGAGCGCATCCGCGACGACAATCTGGTCGCCATCATGGATGCGCTGTCGAAGCAGAACAAGGGCAAGGGCTGGGGCGCCGGCGCGCTGCACAAGGACTATACGAAGCAGCTCGCCAAGCTCGCGGCGAAGAAGCCCGTTGCTTCCAAGGCTGCCGAGAAAGCCAAGGCCAGCAAGCCGGTGAAGAAGGCCGAGAAGCCGGCAAAGGCCGGCAAGGCGAAAAAGAGCGGCAAGAAGAAGGGCTGAGGCATGGATTTCGGTCTTTCGGAAGAACAGAAGCTCATCGTCGAGACGACGCGCGCCTTCGTCGAGAACGAGCTTTACCCGCATGAGCTGGAGGTGGAGCGCACCGGCGTGCTGCGCCACGAGCTGATCAAGGAGATCCAGGCCAAGGCTATCGAGGCCGGGCTCTACGCCGCCAACATGCCGGCCGACGTCGGCGGCGCGGGCCTCGATACGGTGAGCTGGCTGCTCTACGAGAAGGAACTCGGCCGCGCCAATTACGCGCTGCACTGGACCTGCGTGGCGCGCCCCTCCAACATCCTGCTGGCGGGAACGCCGGAGCAGCGCGAGAAATACCTCTTCCCCTGCATCCGCGGGGAGAAATGGGACTGCCTGGCGATGACCGAGCCCGGTGCCGGTTCCGACCTGCGCGGCATGAAGGCGACCGCCGTGCAGGACGGCTCGGACTGGGTGCTCAACGGCACCAAGCATTTCATCAGCCATGCCGATATCGCCGACTTCGCCATCGTCTTCATGGCCTCCGGCGAAGAGGATTCGCCGCGCGGCAAGCGCAAGAAGATCACCGCCTTCTTCGTCGACAAGGGCACCAAGGGCTTTTCCGTGCGCGACGGCTACCGCAACGTCTCGCATCGCGGCTACACCAACTCGATCCTCGAGTTCGACGACTGCCGCCTGCCCGCGAGCCAGGTGCTCGGCGAAGTGCACAAGGGCTTCGACGTCGCCAATTCCTGGCTGGGCGCGACGCGCCTGCAGGTCGGCGCCACCTGCCTCGGCCGTGCCGAGCGGGCGCTCTCGCATGCCATCGAATATGCCGCGCAGCGCCAGCAGTTCGGTCAGCAGATCGGCAAGTTCCAGGGCGTCTCCTTCAAGCTCGCCGACATGGCGACCGAACTGAAGGCGGCGGACCTGATGGTGTTCGAAGCCGGCTGGAAGTACGATCAGGGCACCGTCACCGACCAGGACATGGCGATGGCCAAACTGAAGGCAACCGAGATGCTGGCCTTCATCGCCGACGAGGCGATCCAGATCCATGGCGGCATGGGGCTGATGGACGACCTGCCGCTGGAGCGCATCTGGCGCGATGCCCGCGTCGAGCGCATCTGGGAAGGTACGTCCGAAATCCAGCGCCACATCATTTCGCGGGCATTGCTGCGCCCCTTCGGAGCCTGATGCATGCATAAATTGGAGCGTCTTCTGCGGCCCAAGTCGATCGCCGTCTTTGGCGGGGTGCAGGCCGCCGCCGTCGTGGCGCAGTCGATCAAGATGGGCTTTGCCGGCGAGATCTGGCCGGTGCATCCGACGAAGGACGAGGTTGCCGGCCGCAAGGCCTACCGATCCGTCGCAGACCTGCCCGGCGCGCCGGACGCGGCCTTCGTCGGCGTCAACCGGCATCTCACCATCGAGGTCATCAAGGCGCTGGCCGAGCGTGGTGCGGGCGGCGCCGTGTGCTTCGCCGCCGGCTTCCTCGAGACCGAGGCCTATGACGAGGATGGCGAGCGCCTGCAGGCCGAACTGGTGGCGGCCGCCGGCCAGATGCCGATCATCGGTCCGAACTGCTACGGCCTGATCAACTATGCCGACGGCGTGCTGCTTTGGCCCGACCAGCATGGCGGCATCCGGTTGGGCGACGACGGCAAGGGCGTCGCCATCATCACCCAGTCGTCCAACATCGCCATCAACATGACGATGCAGAAGCGCGGTCTGCCGATCGCCTACATCATGACGGCCGGCAACCAGGCGCAGACCGGGCTTTCCGAAATGGCGCTCGGCCTGATCGAGGACGACCGCGTGACCGCGCTCGGCCTGCACATCGAGGCCTTCGATTCGGTCGCGGGCTTCGAAAGGCTGGCGGCACGCGCCCGCGAATTGAAGAAGCCGGTCATCGCCATGAAGGTCGGCCGCTCCGAGCAGGCCAGGCAGGCGACTGTCTCGCACACCGCCTCGCTCGCCGGCTCGGACGCCGCCTCAGGCGCCTTCCTGAAGCGGCTCGGCATCGCGCGCATCGATTCCATCCCGGCCTTCATCGAGACGCTGAAGCTGCTGCACATCACCGGGCCGCTGCCCGGCTACACCCTGTCTTCGATGAGCTGCTCCGGCGGCGAAGCTTCCGTCATGGCCGACAGCGCAGAAGGCCGGCTGGTGCGGTTCCCACGGTTGACCGATCAGCACCGCGTCCATGTCAAATCGACGCTGGGACCGCTGGTGGCGGTCGCCAATCCGCTCGACTACCACACCTTCATCTGGAACAACGAGCCGGCCATGACGGCCACCTTCACCGCCATGGTGTCGGGCGGCTTCGACCTCAACATGCTGGTGCTCGACTTCCCGCGTCCCGATCGATGCTCGGTCACCGACTGGTGGGCGACGCTGCGCGCCTTCGAATCGGCGCTGAAGAGCAACAAGGCGAAGGGCGCCATCGTCTCCTCGCTGCCGGAGAACCTGCCCGAGGAGTACACCGCCGAGCTGATGGCGCGGGGCATGGTGCCGTTGTTCGGCATCTCGGAAGCCATGGACGCCGCCCAGGCGGCCGCCTTCATCGGCTGGGCCTGGCGCGAACCGCAGGCGCAGCCGGTCGACACAACGGCCGCCGGAGCGGCGGACGGCGAGCACACGACGCCGAACGAGGCCGACGCCAAGGAAAGGCTGATCAAGGCCGGCCTGCCGGTGCCGAAGGGCGAACGCGCAGGCAACGCGGTGGAGGCGGTGATTTCCTCCATGGCGCTCGGCTTTCCCGTGGCGCTCAAGGCACTT
Organism: Mesorhizobium sp. 65-26; assembly: GCA_001899205.1. Lineage (GTDB taxonomy): Bacteria > Pseudomonadota > Alphaproteobacteria > Rhizobiales > Rhizobiaceae > Mesorhizobium. The sequence goes on from MKVL01000005.1 coordinate 89,501, forward strand.
GGCGTCACCCACAAGTCGGAAGTGGGCGCGGTGCGGCTCAATCTCAGGGACGCCGAATCCGTCAGCACGGCGGCGCATGACCTGCAGCCGCTCGGCACCGGGCTCTATGTCGAGCGCATGGTGCGCGACGGCGTCGCCGAACTGATCGTCGGCTTCACCCGCGACCCGATGTTCGGGGCCGTGATGACGCTCGGCACCGGCGGCGTGCTGGTCGAACTGCTGCGCGACAGCGTCACGCTGATGCTGCCCGCGACGCGCGACGACATCGAGGCGGCGTTGCGCGGCCTGCGGCTCTATCCCCTGCTGGAAGGCTATCGCGGCCGGCCGAAGGCGGACGTGAAGGCGGCCATCGACGCCATATCGGGCATTGCCGACTTCGTGCAGAAGAATGCCGGCGAGATCGAAGAACTCGACATCAACCCGCTGATCGTCTGCGCCGAGGGCAAGGGTGCCTGGATCGCGGACGCCCTGCTGGTGCTTGGAGAAAAGAAGAATGGCTGACGTCATAACCACCCGCCGCGAAGGCGCCATCCTCGAAGTCACGCTCGACCGGCCGAAGGCCAACGCCATCGACCTCGAGACCTCGCGGCTGATGGGCGAAACCTTCAAGGCGTTCCGCGACGATCCGGAATTGCGCGTCGCCATCGTCAAGACTGCCGGCGACAAGTTCTTCAGCGCCGGCTGGGACCTGAAGGCGGCGGCCGGCGGCGATGCCGTCGACGGCGACTACGGCGTCGGCGGCTTTGCCGGCCTGCAGGAGCTGCGCGACCTCAACAAGCCGGTCATCGCCTGCGTCAACGGCATGGCCGTGGGCGGCGGCTTCGAGCTGGCGCTGTCCTGTGACCTCATCTACGCATCGGACCATTCCTCCTTCGCGCTGCCCGAGATCCGTGCCGGCACGCTGGCCGACGCCGCGACCATCAAGCTGCCGAAGCGCATCCCCTACCATGTCGCCATGGACCTCCTGCTCACCGGCCGCTGGATGGACGTCGCGGAAGCGCATCGCTGGGGCCTGGTCAACGAGGTCCTGCCCAAGGAGAAGCTCGAGGACCGCGTCTGGGAGATCGCCCGCCTGCTCGCCAGCGGCCCGCCGCTGGTGTTCGCCGCGATAAAGGAGACGGCGCGTGTCGCGGAAGCACTGCCCTTCCAGGAAGCGATGAACAAGGTGACCCTGCGCCAGCTGCCGACCGTCGACATCCTCTACGGTTCCGAGGACAACATGGAAGGCTTCCGCGCCTTCGCTGAGAAGCGCGACCCGGTGTGGAAGGGAAAGTGACCTGCTGAGATGACAGTGCCAGGCACCCCCCTCTGCCCTGCCGGGCATCTCCCCCGCAAGGGGGGAGATCGGATATCGCGAAGGCTTTCGCCAATCTCCAACGCTGCAAGAACGGCGCCGAGTCCGATGCTGCCAATCTCCCCCCTTGCGGGGGAGATGTCCGGCAGGACAGAGGGGGGTGCCCAGGCTCAACCTTGCAAGTCGGTCCGGCCAGCATGACCGACTACAAAACCCTCATCGACGCCGAGACCTGGGCCTTCATCGAGAAGACCAACTCCTACTACCCGCCCGACACGATCGACTACACGATCACGCAGCAGCGCGAGATCTATGATCGCATGTGCCGCGAGTTCTTTGCCGGCTATCCGCGGGGCGTGACCGCGGAAACGAGTGCCATCGCGGCATCCGGACACAGCATCCCGATCCGCATCTATCGCAACGCGACGCCGAACAGGGCCGCGATGGTGCTTTATGTCCATGGCGGCGGCTTCATCCTGGGCGGGCTGGACAGCCATGACGATGTCTGCGCCGAGCTCTGCGCCCGCACCGGCTTCGAAGTGGTCTCAGTCGATTACCGGCTGGCGCCGGAGCACCTGCACCCGGCCGCGTTCGACGACGCGCTCAGCGCCTTCGAATGGGCCGCGCAGACCTATGATTGCCCTGTCGTGCTTTGCGGTGACAGCGCCGGCGGCAATCTGTGCGCCGCAGTCGCCCATGCGACGCGCGGCCATGCCCGCAGGCCGATCGGCCAGGTCCTGATCTATCCCGGCCTGGGCGGCGACCGTTCGAAAGGCTCCTACGTGACGCATGCCGAGGCGCCGATGCTGACCATGCGCGACCTCGAATTCTACAAGCACATCCGCACCGGCGGCGCGGACCGGACCGGTGACGTCACGCTTTCTCCGCTCGCCGATGCCGATTTCGCCAACCTGCCGCCGACCGTTCTGATCACAGCCGAATGCGATCCGCTGTCTTCCGACGGCGAAGCCTATCGCGACCGGGTCGTCGCGGCGGATGGACGGGCCTGGTGGCATGAGGAACCGGGGCTGGTGCACGGCTATCTCAGGGCGCGCAACATGGTTGGCCGCGCCCGCGCCAGCTTCAGCCGTATCGTCGATGCCGTCTCTACGCTCGGACGCGGCGACTGGACCTGGTAGGGTCAAGCGGCCCCTACAGGACGATGCGGAAGCAGGCGCCGCCCCTGGGCGCGTCGGCGACAGAGACATGGCCGCCGTGCCGGGCGACGATCTCGCGCACGAGATTGAGCCCCAGGCCGGCGCCGCGATCGCGCGGCTGCAAGCGATGGAACGGCTCGAAGATACGCTCGCGCTCTTCCTGCGGAATTCCCGGTCCCTCGTCGGTCACTTCGATTACCCTGTCGACGGCGACGCGCACGAGGATCGCGCCGCGCTGGCCGCCATGCTCGATGGCGTTCTGCACCAGATTGACCACGGCACGCTCGAGCGCGCCCGGGTCGCCGGCGACAATGACGCTGCGCTGCTCGGCCTCGAAGGACAGTTCGTAGCCATCGGCGATGGCAAGCGGCGCGAGATCGGCCGCCACCTGGCGACACAAGGGCACCAGGTCGATGGAGGCGAAAGCGGTGCGGGCATGGTCCAGCCTCTGCAAATCCAGCATCTGCTCGGCCAGACCGGCGATCCGCCCGGCATCGGCAAGCAGGCGATTGCGCAACGCACCGTCGGCCATGGTCTCCAGCCGTGTCTGGAGGATTGCGATGGGCGTGCGCAGTTCATGCGCGGCGTCGAGCATGAAACGCTGCTGGCGCTCATAGCCTTCATCCAACCGGTGCAAGGCGCCGTTCACGGCCTGCACCAGGGGCTGCACCTCGGCAGGCACGCCTGCCTCCGGCAGCCTGTCGCCACGACGGTCGATATCGATCGCCCTGGCGCGTTGCGCGACCATCGACAGGCTGGCGAGGGAACGACCGACGATCCACGGTATGGATACGACCGTGATCAGCACCAGAACGATGACAAACGGGATCATCAGCAGGTTCGACAGAACCAGCACGACATAGGCGATGCTGAACATGCGTCCGCCCGCCAGTATGTTGAACTCTCCCGCCGGGCCGGAGGCGCGGCGCACCACCGCGGCCAGCGAGTAAGGCGGCACGGCGTCGCGGATATCGGCAAACGCCACCTTGTCGAGGTTGGCGCCGAACGCCCGGTAGATTTCCGGCACCGGCCCATGGCTTATCATGTTGCCGTGTTCGTCCCGCGCCACGAACCACAAATCGGGGACGGATTGCCGCAACTCCGCCACCTCCTCGGTCTCATCGAATTTGAGGCTGCCGTCTGGATTGCGGGCAATCGCCCGGGCCGCGATCTCCGCCACCTGCGGATCGACGACGACCCCGCCGAGGCCCGCATTGACGATAAAGGCAAGGAGCAACACGGCGGCGAGCAGCAGGACGCCAATCTGACAGGCGAGCAGTTGAATGATGAGGGTTCGCCGCAGCGAGCTCCTGCGCAGCCACATCAACATGCCGGTCTCATGAGATAGCCGACGCCGCGCATGCTATGGATCGTTACCCCGGCGTCCGTTTCCACGAGCTTCCGGCGAAGTCGCGAGACGTGGGAATCGAGCGCGTTCGACTGTATCTCGTCGTCGAAATTGTAGACGGCCTCCTCCAGCGCCGAGCGCAGCACCGTGCGGCCCTGACGTCGGACAAGCGCCTCCAGGACGAGCAGTTCGCGTCGCGGCAGTTCCAGCGGTTTGCCATTCACGAACACTTCGCGGCTGTCGAGGCTGAACTCGAGCGCGCCGATGCGGACGACGAGCGCGTTCATCGTGGGAGGGCGTCGAAGCAGCGCCCGCACGCGGGCCAGCAATTCCTCGACGGCGAAGGGCTTGGCCAGATAGTCGTCGGCGCCCCTGTCGAGCCCGTGCACGCGGTCGGCGACGGTTCCTTGCGCGGTGAGCACGATGACCGGCGTCTTCGAGCCGATCGAACGCAGGTGGAGAATGAGCGATAGACCGTCGCCGTCCGGAAGCTGGCGGTCCAGCACGATGACGTCATGGACGTTGTCGCGCGCCGCATCCTCGGCGATGGCGAGCGTCGCCGCATGGTCGACGATGATGTCGTAGCGCGACAGGGCCGCAGTCAGCGCATCGGCCATTTGCGGTTCGTCCTCGACCAGAAGCAGACGCATTGTCGAATCCCCGTGTTTCAACCGGACATCTCCCGCCAGACCATTGCGGGAGCATTACGGCCAGGCACCCCTTCATGAAAGCGACGGAGCCTATCCACACGTAATGCAGCCGCAATGCAGCGCATGCAGACAAGCGCAAGGGAGCCTCACAGCGAGGAATTCGCAGACATGACCAGGCTTGGCAGCGCTTTGGCGCTCATCCTTTGCGCCGCGACGCTCAGCGCGTGTGTCGACACCGACGACTACCGCGATCGCCCTTGGCGCGCTCGCCATTGGCGTGACCATGGCCGAGACGGACCATGGCGACCGGATCGTCCCTGGCGTCCCGATGGGCCATGGCGGCCGGATAGGCCGGATCGTCCCGACCGACCGGACAGGCCGGATAGACCCGGCCGTCCGGACAGGCCAAGCCGTCCGGACAGACCTGACCGTCCGGGATGGCCGGATGGGCCGCGACCGCGCGATCCCGATTGCCGTGGCGGGCCGGCGACGACGCCATCGCCCGATTGCATCGACCGCTCCGAACCCCGCCCGAGCGGACCGGACTGCCTTGGCGGTCCCGCGACCACACCATCGCCCGATTGCATCGAACCCCGCCGCCCGCGCCGGCTGCCTTCATGATCTGGGCCTCGCGGCGCGGGTCAGCCGACCACTGATCCCGACCGCCCCCGCGATCGGCAACCAACCCGTTCCGGCCGCGCCTCCAGCCGGAACGATCGGCCGGCTTCGAGAGATCAATCCCCTGCCGGCAGCGTATAGGCCAGCGCCAGGATTTTTGCCGTCACGCTGAAGCGAACGCTCGACTTGACACCGTGCGACGTGACGGCCTCGCCCGCTTCGAGATCGACGGCGATGTCCTCAAAGCCGAGCACGTGGCCATCGAGCGGAAACGACGCCTTGTAGGCAGCTTCCTTGACCGCGAACAGAATGCGGCCGGCGATGCCGGGATCGAATCCGCCGACGCGATCCCTCGGCGTCATCACCAGATCCCGAAGGCCGTCGGGCAACGGCGAGGCGGGCTCGATATCGACGCCGACGCTTCCGACCGCGCCGGATCGCGCGGCAACGGCCACGGCCATCTCTTCGTCATGCGCGATGGAACCGGCGATACCCTCCGGCCAGATGGGATTTCCCAGGAGGCCCCGCGCTACGGCCATATCGGCGCATTGCAGTCGTTGCAGCAACTCATGCGCAATCTGGCGGCCCGCCCCGCTGGCACTGCGCGCCCGGCTTTCGCGCGTGAGGATGGAGGCGCTTTCCGCCGGCAGGAAATGTCGTTCGTCGTCGGCACGGATGACGCGGCAGCCAGCGATAAGGCCCGGGGGCGCCAGGGCGGCCAATGCGCGCTCGACCGCCTTCTCGATCTCCGGCGATGCCCCGTCCGGTCGCGTGCTCAACTCATCCGCCCAATTCGAGCATCGCGATCATCTCGCCATCCTCGTCCAACCCGTTCTCGACGAAGCCGAAGCTGGCGTAAAGCCGGCGCGCGGCGGCGTTCTCGGGTTCATAGCAAATCGAAACGTGGCGCGTGCGGGCGAGGCCGGCGATCTCTTCCAGCACCCTAGAGACCGCGGCCCGGCCGAAACCCCTGCCCTGTTCGCGACGGTCGATCATGAAGCGATAGATGATCGCCTCGTCCTCGTCCTCGGGCACGCTGTACATCAGAAAGCCGACGACGCGCCCGTCCGCGACAACGGCCCGGGCGATGGCCTCGTTGTCGTGGCGGGCCTCGGCCAGCGACTCGGCGTTGGAGGCGACGAACCCCTGCTGCTCCGGCAACAGTTCGAGCGCCAGGATCGCCGCCCGATTGCCCTTGCCGACGGGCTCCAGCGTGACCGACGGAGCACCAGCGCCGGCAGGGCTGCTCACGGAGCGTGCCCGATCTTCATGGCGCGCGCATCGATCGGCGTCACGACGCCGTAGAGCTTCGCCGGGTTGCCGCGCCAGACGGTGTTCGGCTCGAGGACCTCGCCCTTCATCACGAAGCAGTCGACGTCCGCCACGGAGCCTTCGCCCATCACCACCGCATAGTGGACGAAGGAGGAAGGAGCGAGCGTGCAGCCGTTGCCGATGCGGATGTAATCCGACTTGAACGCGCCCTCTTCCAGAGAATGTGGCTGGATGACACAGCCTTCGTTGAGCGTGACATCATCCCCCATCTCGACCAGCGAGCGCTCGGTGATGATGCTGCCGCCGTCATAGAGGCGCCGCCCGACCTTCACGCCCAGCATGCGCAGGATCAGCGACCGGAAGGGCGTGCCGGTGAACAGCCCCATGATCGGCGAATCCGACAGTTTCCAGTGGCGCTCATGCCTCCAGAAGACGGGGTCGTAGATCGTGGCCATGCGTGGCTTCAGACGGCGGAAGCCGAGGCTGACCCGTTCGAGGAAGATGTAGTAGGGAATGCCGATCGCCGTGGTGAGCAGCACAGCCACGAACAGGGCGGTCTGGCCCCATTCGGTGTAGTAGTTGAGCGCCCGGTCCCAGATCGCCAGCGTCAGGAACAGGATCAGCCACTGCGCGGCCAGGAACATCAGCGCGGTGACGAGATTGTGCAGGTTCTTCAGCGGCAGGCGGCGGCTGCGTTCCTTGTCGGAAATCAGTCCGAGCAGCTCCCTGTCACGATTGACCATGCGCGGGATCTCGAAGGGCGGCGAGCCGAGCAGGCCGACATTCTCGCGGATCGGGCCATCCACCGGCACATGCACCTTCGTGCCGAGCAGGCAATTGTCGCCAGTGCGGGAATCCGGCGAATAGATGATGTTGTTGCCGAAGAAGTTGCGGTCGCCGACGCGCGTGTGCTCGAGGCGGAAGGAGTTGGCCGACTTCTGCATGTTGACCATGAACAGGCCGTCGGACACCATGGTTTCCGAGCCGATTTCGCTCAGCAGCGGGTTTTCATGCCGCTGGTTGGTGCCGAAATTCGAGCCGGTCTGGTCCACCTTGTTCAGCCGCCAGCCGATGGCGCGCAGGTAGTAGACGACGGCCGAGCTGTCGCCGAACAGGACGTTCAGCAGGCGCACGTTGCTGACCAGTTCCAGCATCGACTGCAGCCAGTAATGGAAGCCGTAGAGCGAATAGTTCCGACCCGGCTTCAGCAGCAGATTGAACAGCCTTGGCACGATCGCGGCCAGCAGCACACCACCGACAATGAAGCCCGCCACGGTGACCGTGGTGCCGATCGCCACGATGCCGATAGTCTCCTGGTAGTCGTCGCTGACATTTTCCCAATAGGCGTGGAAGAGCAGCGGGAATGGCGTGATGATGGCGAAGAGGATGAAGAGCTGGATCGCCTCGTAGATGAACCGGCGCGCCCGCGACAGCGGAACGTTGGGGACGGTGCAGTAATTGGCGTTGGTGGGAATTGCCGGCGATCCATGCCAGCGCTCGCCGGCGGGGATGGACTGTCCGCGCTGCAGCGAGGAGGCATGGCCGAGCTGCGTGCCGTTGCCCATGCGCGTGTCGATGTCCAGGGTGGAGCCGACGCCGACGAAGGCGTCGTTGCCGATGTCGACCGGACCGGTATGGATGTAGCCGGCCTGGGCGCGGAAGCCGAGGATCATCGAATCCTTGCGCAGGATCGAGTTGTCGCCGATCGTGATCAGGTCGGTACAGACCGGCACGGAGCGACATTCGATGACCGTCCGGTTGCCGAGGCGTGCCCCGAGCAGGCGCAAATAGAGGCTGTAGAGCGGACTGCCGCGGAACAGCACCACCGGCGCCGAGCGGACCAGCGTCTTGACAACCCAGAAGCGATAATACTGCCAGCCCCAGATCGGGAAAGTTTCCGCCTTCCAGCGGCCGACCAGCAGCCATTTTGCGGCGACGGCAAAGCCGCTGAGCCCGAAGAAGACGCCAGCGGACAGAACGACGCAACGCAGATAGAGGCGGGTCGGGTCGTCGAGGGCGTCGTAGACCCAGTTCAGGCCGTCATTGATCGCCCACAGCGACAGATAGCTGTAGAGGCCGTAGAACAGAAGCTGACCGAAGCCGGTCAACCAATAGGCAAAATTCGAAGCCCGATGGGTCAGCATGGGCTCGCTTGCCGCGACGGCGGCCATCTGCGGCGTGCGCAGGTAATCGGCGAGGCTGGCGACGGTGGGGTGCAGGTAGATGTCGCGCATGGACGTCGTCGCCCAGGCTTTGCGGGAGCGGATGCGCGCGCAGAACCGGGCCATCAGCAGCGAGTTCGCGCCGAGATCGTCGAAGAAGTGATCCTCGATAGAGATGTCCTCGAATTTCAGCACGTCGGCCAGCGTGTCGACGAGAAACTTCTCGTCTTCATTGCGCGGATCGATCATCGCATGGCCGGCGGCGACGCGCGCGCTGGTCGGCTTCGGCAGCTTTCGCGTGTCGACCTTGTTGGAAACCGTCATCGGGATCGCCGGCAACTGTTCCAGATAGGCCGGCACCATGTAATCGGGCAGCCGCCGCTTCAGCTCCTGGACGAGCACCGTGCGATCCACGCCCTCACCACCGACCTTGGGGGCGTAGTAGCCGACCAGTTCGGTGCGCTCAGGTTCGATCTCCCAGGTGGTGACGGCCGCCTGCGCGATGCCCGGCTGGTCGAGCAGCACGGCCTCGATCTCGCCCAGCTCGATGCGATAGCCGCGGATCTTGACCTGCGTGTCGATGCGGCCGTGATACTCGATCTCGCCCTTGTCGTTGACGCGGCCGAGGTCGCCCGTGCGATAGATGCGGCCGCTGGGATTGTTCGGCAGGCCGATGAAATCGTGGATGAATTTCTGGTCGGTCAGTTCCGGGCGGTTGAGATAGCCGACCGCCACGCCCATGCCGCCGATGCAGATTTCGCCAAGCTCGTCGCCGGTCAGCAGCTTCGGCTTTTCCGGATCGAGGATGGCGATCGAATAGGTGGGCAGCGGCCTGCCGATCGTTACCGGCTCTTCAGGGGTGAGCAGCGCCATGGTGGCGGTGACGGTCGCTTCGGTCGGACCGTAGGTGTTCAGGATCTGGCGGCCGGGCCTCGCCCAGCGCACCACCAGCCTGTGCGAGCAGGCCTCGCCGCCGACGAGGATGGCGCGCAGGCTCGGCGCGTCGCTCTCGATCGACGACAACAGGGTAGGACTGCAGGCCATGCAGGTGACGTGATGCTCGCGCAGGAAGCTGGCCAGTTCCTCGCCCACCAGCGGCTGCTGGCCGGGCGCGGGCACGACGGTGGCTCCGGCGGCGAACGGCACCCAGATCTCCTCGGAGGAGAAATCGAAAGCGATCGTCATGCCCTGATAGACACGGTCACCCGGCTGATAGCCGTAGGAGGCCGCCGCGACGCGGATGAAATTACAGAAGCTCTGATGCGTGATGACCACGCCCTTCGGCTTGCCGGTGGTTCCGGAGGTGTAGAGGATGTAGCAGGTCTGGTCCTGGACGCCGTCCGGCAGGGGCGCCGTTTCCGGCTGGAGCGCGATCTCGGACTCCGCCGAGTCGATCGAGATATGCGGAACCGGCAGGCGGGCCACGCGCGCCGCATAACCGGAAACACTGATCACCAGCGTGACGTTGGCGTCCTCGATGATCATGATCATGCGATCTTCGGGGAAAGCGGTGGCGAGCGGGACGAAAGCCGCGCCAGCCTTCATCACCGCAAGGACGGCGATGTAGGTCTCGGCGGAACGGTCGAGCAGAAGGCCGATCCGGTCGCCCGGCTTCACACCGCGCTCGATCAGCAGGTTGGCGAACTGGTTGGCCCGGTTGTTCAGTTCGCGATAGGACCAGGGCCTTCCGCCGGAAATGACCGCCGGCGCCGCGTCGAAGCGGCTCGCCAGATCGCCGAAGAAGCGGTCAAGCCTCTCATGCGGTTCGCCCTTGTGGATGAAATCGGGCCCGATGAGAATCTGGTCGCGCGCTGGCGATGCCACCTCCGGCTTGGCCTGGCGGGATTTTTGCCTGACGGGTTTGCTTGCTTCGTTGAGGGACATTGGGGACCCCGCGAGTTCGTGTTCGCTCGCACTATGCCGCGTTTTGCGAAAAGACAATAAGCTGGTGATGTTGGGCCAGTTGATATGCCTTTGCGGCCAATTTGAGATGTTGCGGCCATCGGGACAGGTCATCCGGCTGGATTGTGGCGGCGACGGCGTGATTGCATGCCTATGCGACATATATAAAACAGCCCGAAACCTGATCTCGAATTCCTACGCGATCCGCGACTAACTGGTCGCGGCTCCGCGTCGAGCCGGAACGACAGGCTGATTTTCGATGAACATGAGATCCCATTCCGTCTGGCTGGGCGCGAAAGCCGGCCGGTCCCTGCCGATCGAATATTTCGTCCTTGTCGAGCCGAAGGCACATGGCGACATCATCGGGCAACTGGCAGGCCAGCCGATCCATGACATGGTGGTCGACGCAAGCGGCTCCCGGTATCACTTCGTCGGCGTTGCGCCGCGCGATGGTCGCGGCCGCTTCGATGTTGAGGCTTTGCGCAAGGGCGAATGGATCGTCCAGCCGGGGCTCGTCTACGCCGCCGACCTGCCTTCCAAGCCATCCGGATCAGCCCGCCGCGACCGCTTCTGAGGGCACCGTTTCGCAAGCTCCGCCGCCCAGTTCGGACATGGCCCGCCGAACGGCCTGCGCCGTCGACGCAAGAGCCGGCGTCAACGGCAATCTGACATCGGGGCTGAGCCCGAGGGCAAGGTGCAAGGCATATTTGACCGCGACTGGGTTGGTCTCCAGTTCCAGCGCGGCGATCAACGGCCGCAGGCGCTGATGGACTGCCCGGGCAGAATGCGGATCATCCCGCCTGCAGGCGTCGTGCATCTCCACACACAGCCTCGGGGCGACATTGGCGACCACCGATATGGTGCCGCGCCCGCCCATCGTATTGAAGCCGAAGCATGTCGCGTCATGACCGGACAGCCATATGAAACGCCGCCTCAGCACGGCCGGAACGGACGAGAACCTGCCGAGGTCGCCGGTGGCGTCCTTGATGCCGACTATGGCCGGGATCCGCGCGAGGCGCTCGATCGTTTCCGGCGCGAGATCGACGCCGGTCCGCGCCGGAACGTTGTAGACGATGATCGGAATGTCGACCTCGGCCGCCACGGCTTCGAAATGGCGGAAGATGCCCTCCTGGCTGGGCCGGCTGTAATACGGCGTCACGACCAGCACGGCGTCGGCGCCCAGCGCCTCGGCGGCGGACGAAAAAGCGACCGTCGTCTTCGTGTCGTTGGTGCCGGTGCCGACCACCACGGGAATCCCGCCGTCGGCTTTACCGACGCAGAGCGCGATGATGTCCAGTCGTTCTTCCCAGGACAGGGTCGGCGCCTCACCCGTGGTTCCGCAGGCGACCAGCCCGTCGACCCCCTGCCCGATCTGCCAGTCCACCAGCATCGCCAGTTGCTCCAGATCGACCTTGCCGTTCCTGAAGGGCGTGACCAGCGCGGTCATCGCGCCGCCGAGCCTCGACCTTGTCTGTTCGGGTGTCATGGATTTCTCCTTGGCATTTTCCATGGTGTTCGAGGCGGGAGGACAGCAACGCCGACAGGACCGCCGCCGGCAGGTCTCCATGTTCACTGCTGGATCTCCTCGCGCCGCGCTCCGTTCGAAGGATGCAACGCCAGCGACCGCCTGCCTTGCCGGCCCATGCCACCGACAAGCCGGGCGCGGCGTGGGCGGCAAGCAGCAGTGTCGCGTCGAGCATGGCGCCGGCTTCGACAAGGCGGCCAAAGCGGCGGCCTTGCGCCGATGCCTTGTCGAGCGCGAGGCTCGACGCGGCCTGCCATAGCTGGTGTTCGAGCAGCCTGCTCACGTCTTTCAGGCGATCGAGCAGGTCCGCGATATCGGGATCGTCCATGATCCAAACCGCTCCATGAGAGAAGGAAGCGGATGCGAACCGTCAGCCGAACAGGGACAGCCTGACGCTCGGCGGGGCAAAGCGGATCGCCCCCGCCCGATGGTCGCTTTCCATCGCGGCAAAACGCACCGCGGCATTCCTGTCGGCGAAGACGCCACCGGTCAGCCCCTGTTCATCGCGGGCGATCCAGTGGCCGTCGCCGTCGCGTCCGACCACGAACCGGTGCGGGACGTCGGCGGAAGCATGAAGGTTGGACATCGTCTTCTCCTTGGCTCGCAAGCAATCAGGAAACCAGGGCCGCGATAGCCGCCGCGCCGAGCAGCGCGCCTGCAACCAGAAGCCACCAGACGGGCGTAAAGGGCTTGATTGGCCGGGTCGGCCGGCGCCTGTCGTTGGCCGGGCGCCGATCAAGCCGCGACACCGGCATCGAGCGATGGCTGGGCATGTCGAGCCCGTCTGAGAGGAACATTGCAGACTTCCTTCTATCCGGAACGGTCGCCGGGCCGGCGACCGCTTCACAGCGGACCGGAGGAGTGCCCCCGAAGCCGCCATGACCGGGAAGATAAAAGCCCCCGCATTTGTATTCGAGGCGGCGTGGCATCCAAAAATATAGGAAAGTCATATGTTTATCTCGCGCGCGTATAAACGCGCGCGGCACCAAGGGCGCAGGTCACGCCAGGGCGCCAGCCGCCGCCCGGCCGGCGCCGCGGCCGGAAAAGATGCAGCCGCCGAGGAAGGTGCCCTCGAGCGCCGCGTAGCCATGCACGCCACCGCCGCCGAAGCCGGCCACCTCGCCGACGGCGTATAGGCCCGGCACCGGCTGCCCCCCGGCATCGAGCACGCGGCTGTCGAGGTCGGTCTGCAGGCCGCCCAGCGTCTTGCGGGTGAGGATGTTGAGGCGCACGGCGATCAGCGGCCCGTTTGCCGGGTCGAGTATCCTGTGTGGCCTGGCGGTGCGGATCAGCCTGTCGCCGAGATAGGCGCGGGCGCCGCGCAGCGCCGTGATCTGAGCGTCCTTGGAAAACGGATTGTCGAGCTGCATGTCGCGGGCACGGATCTCGCGCTCGACCTGGGCGAGATCGAGCAAAGGCTCGCCGCCGGCAAGCGCGTTCATGCGCGCCACCAGCGTCGCAAGGTCGGCCTCGACAATGAAATCCTCGCCCTTTTCCATGAAGGCCTTCACCGGGCCTGGAATGCCCGATGTCGCGCGGCCCAGCACCTGCCGCCAGCTTTTTCCGGTGAGGTCCGGGTTTTGCTCCGAGCCCGACAGCGCGAACTCCTTGCGGATGATCTTCTGCGTCAGGATGAACCAGGAATGGTCGAAGCCCGTGGCCATGATGTGGCTGAGCGTGGCGAGCGTATCAAAGCCGGGATAGAGCGGCACCGGCAGGCGTTTTCCGCGCGCGTCGAGCCAGACGGAGGACGGCCCGGGCAGGATGCGGATCGCGTGGTCCGTCCAGATCGGCGCCCAGTTCCTGATGCCTTCGACATAGTGCCACATGCGGTCGCGGTTGATGATCGACCCACCGGCCGCCTCCGTGATCGCCAGCATGCGGCCGTCGACATGGTCGGGCACGCCGGTGATCATGCGCTTCGGCGGCGCGCCCAATCGTTGCGGCCAGTTCCTGCGCACCAGCTCGTGGTTGGCACCAATGCCGCCGGAGGCGACGATCACCGCTTGAGCGTGCAATTCGAAATCGCCGACGACTTCGCGCGCGCTCTTGCGGCCGCGCTCGACCACGCTCGCTTCCAGCACCTCGCCGCGCACGCCGGTGACGGCGTTTCCGGTGCGGATGAGCTCGCTGACCCGATGGCGGAACCTGAACTGGACGAGGCCGCGTTTCCGCGCCTCACGCACCCGCAGGACGAAAGGTTCGAGCACGCCGGGGCCGGTGCCCCAGGTGATGTGGAAACGCGGCACCGAATTGCCGTGGCCGGTGGCGTTGCCGCCGCCGCGCTCGGCCCAGCCGACCACGGGAAAGAATTTCAGACCTCGCTCGATCAGCCAGGCTCGCTTCTCGCCGGCGGCGAAATCGACATAGGCTTCGGCCCATTTGCGCGGCCAGAAATCCTCCGGTCGATCGAAGGCGGCCGTGCCCATCCAGTCTTCGAGCGCAAGATCGTGGGAATCGCGGATGCGCATGCGCCGCTGTTCCGGCGAATCGACCAGGAAAAGCCCGCCGAACGACCAGAAGGCCTGGCCACCCAGCGACTGTTCCGGCTCCTGGTCGACGATGATGACCTTCCTGCCGGCCGCGGCCAGTTCCGCCGCGGCGACGAGGCCGGCCAGTCCGGCGCCGACAATGATCACGTCCGCGTCGTCAGCCATCGCTCCCTACTTGCCTTGAGCGCGATCTTGTCCAAACCAGCCCCACCGTTCGGGATCGAGGCCAGGCTAGACGGTTTCCCAGCCTTCCTTGTTGCCCGCGCGGAAGACGGCGTCGATGACCTTCTGGTTGAGGATCGACTCCTCCAGCGTGAAGACGCGCTCCTTGCCGCCGTGCGCCGCCCTGGCGAAGGTCTCGACCTCCAGCCGGTACTGCTGCGTGCCGGGGAAACGGAACACCTGCGCCTCGGTGTGGTTCTGATTGTGCAGTTCGATGCGGTGGTGATCGTAGAGCCCGGCATTGAACGGCGAAAAAACCTCGATGAAGCCCTTCTCGCCGTGGAACACCATCACCTGCCGCGCCGCCATCTGCGTCGAGAGGTAGAACGACAGTTCGAAGTCGCCGAAATCGGCGCGCACCGAGGAATAGATGTCCGTGCCGAAGGTCTTGTCGCGCTCGATCGTCGCCTGCACGCGCAGCGGCTCCTTGCCGGTCGAAAAGCGCGTCGACACCGTCGGGTAGACGCCGATGTCGGGCAATGCGCCGCCGCCGAGGTCGAGCTGGTTGCGCATGTTCCTGGGGTCGACATTGTAGTAGGAGAACGCGCCCTGCACATGGCGCAGCCGGCCGATGGCGCCGCTGGCGATGAGGTCGCGCACCTTGATCCATTGCGGATGGTAGATGACCATGAAGGCTTCGCAGACCAGCACCTTCTTCTGGTCGCGCAGCTTGATCAGCGGGGCAATGTCCTTGGCGTCGAGCGCCAGCGGTTTCTCGACCAGAACGTGCTTGCCCGCCTCGATCGCCTTCGCCGCCCATTCGACATGCTGCGAGGTCGGCAGCGGGATGTAGACGCCGTCGACCTCCTTGGAGGCGAGCAGTTCTTCGTAGGAGCCGAAGGCGTGCGGCGCGCCGAAGCGGTCGGCCAGCGCGCGGGCCTTCGCAAGATCGCGGCTGGCGATCGCCGACAGCACGCCGTTCTCCGCCTCAACGATCGCCGGCAACAGATGCTCGCGGCCGATCTTGGCCGTCGACAGAACACCCCATCGGAACATCACGCTTCTCCCTGTCGGTTTACAGGCGACGAGGTTTGCCTGAAATCCCGGGAAAAGCCAATGCGGGAGGCAGCGCGCCCTTCCTCGCCCCACGCAGTGGGGAGAGGTGGCCCGGCGAAGCCGGGACGGAGAGGGGCCTTCGTAGAGAGCCAGCCTTGATCACTTCATGGTTGCGCGGGCTCACGCATGCCCGTCTCAGCTTCGCTCTTGAACAACTCTGCCGTCGCGGAGGGTGTCCCCCCGCTCCGTCTCGGGCTTCGCCCGAGCCACCTCTCCCCCGGCTTTGTCGGGGAGAGGAAAGGCGCTGTGCCTAACCTCGCCTGCCCATCAACGTCATGTCGAAATTGACGACGTTCGAGTAAAGCGGCGTGCCGACATCCATGCCGTAGCGCGACCTCAACACCTTGCCGGTGACGTGGAACTTGATGGTTCCACCCTTCAGTCCGTCGAGCTCGGCGCTGAACTTTTCCGGAAACGTCCTGCCGCGCGCCGTCAGCCGCCCGGTGACGAGCGCCGTCGTGTCGCCCGTGCGCGTCACGCTGGTCGAGCGGAACTGGATCTCCGGATTGTTGGTCGCGTCGAACACCGCGTCGGAGCGCAGGAAAGCGTCTATGCGGCCCTGCCCGGTGCCGACGCTCTCGGGATAGATGGTGAGGTCGACCTTCGAGCGCCCGACATCGCCATTATCGATGCGGATCGTGCCCTTGAAGCGGCCGAAGGTGCCGTCGAAGCCGCCGCCGCCGGCTTTGCCTATGGTGAAGCGGATCGAGGAACCCGAGGGGTTGATCGTGTAGCTGCCGGCGGCGTCGCTCAGCGCCACCGCCGCCGCGGCGGGCACGGCAAGGCATGCGGCAAAAGCCGCCAATCCGAGAATTCGCGCATGCATGGGTTTTTCCTTCCGGAGATGCGCATCTGCTGCGTTCTCGCCTCATGAACGAATGGAACGTCCGTTCTCTTCCCCGCCTGACGAAGGCGTGATCATGCGGGCCAGCACCGTGTCGCGCAGCAGGAAATGGTGCCGCAGCGCCGCAGCGACGTGCACCGCGACGAGGGCAATGCCGGCATAGGCGAGATACCAGTGCGCGGCGATCCAGAAGCTCTCCGATGCGTCGGATACGGCCAGGGGCAGGTTCGGCATCACGAAGAGGTCGAATGGCATGGTGGGGATTTCCAGCGTCGAGACCGAGACCAGTGCCCAGCCAGACAGCGGCAAGGCGATCTGCAAGGCATAGAGCGCGAAATGCGCCAGCGGCGCTGTCCTTCGTTCCAGCGCTCCGACCGAAGCCGGCAACGCCGGCGCCGCATTGCCGAGCCGCCAGGCGATGCGCAGGATGACCAGGCCAAGCAGCAGGAAGCCGAAGGATTTGTGCAGCTGGATCAGTTCGAAGGAGGTCCGCTGGCTGGCAGTCCGCACCATGACGAACCCCAGTGCGAACTGACCGATGAAGACGATGCCGATCAACCAGTGAAGGATGATCATCGCCCAGCCATAGCGGGTCGGGGTGTTGGTGAGGGATCGCATGATTGCAAAACGCCTGCGGCGGCGCCTTTCTTCCATAAGGCTGGGCCGCCCCTCATTGCCCTGCCGGGCATTTCTCCCCGTATAGGGACGGGGAGAAAGACGCCATCATCGACGATTCCGCCAATCGCCAGCATTGCAGGAGAAGCGGTGAGGTCGCGGCCAGTTCCTTCTCCCCGTCACTATACGGGGAGAAGATGCCGGTAGGCAGATGAGGGGCGGCGTCCGCGTTCGACGGCTTCCATCAACGTCGAGACGGTGGCCCTATTGAAGGCCTAGGCGCCCTGCCCACTCACCTTGAAGAAATCGACGAAGGCCCTGAGCGCCGGCCGCATTTGCCTGCGGCTTGGATAGTAGACGTAGAATCCCTCGAAGGACGGGCACCAGTCCTCCAGCACGCGGACCAACCGCCCGTCGGCCAGCGGCACGCGCACATAGTCCTCGAAGACGAAGGCGAGACCGGCGCCGTCGACGGCCGCCTGGGCGATGAGATGATCCTCGTCCAGGATCAAAGGTCCCTCGACCGCCATCTCGATTTCCTCGCCGCCTTTCTCGAACTCCCAGCGATAGAGTATGCCGCTGGAAAAGCGGAAGCGGATGCAGCGGTGGTTCGCGAGGTCTCGCGGATGGCGCGGCCTCGGCATGGTTTCGAAATAACGCGGCGCGGCGACCAGGGCGCCGCGCATGTCCGGCCCGATGCGCACGGCGATCATGTCGCGCTGCAGGCTTTCGCCAAGGCGCACGCCGGCATCGAAGCCGCCCTCGACCACGTCGGTGAAGCGATCCTCGATGACGATCTCCAGCACGATGTCGGGATAGGCCGATGCGAAGGCGCCGAGACGCGGCGTCAGCACCAGATGCGCAGCCGTGCGCGGCACGCTGAGCCGCAGATTGCCGGCCGGCCGGTCGCGCGCCTCGACCGCCGTTTCCAGCGCCAGATCGATCTCCGAGAGCGCCGGCCTCAGCCGCTCCAGGAGTTGCGCGCCTTCCTCGGTCGGCGCGACGCTGCGCGTGCTGCGCGCAAGCAGTCGCACGCCGAGCCGGGCCTCAAGGCTCGATACGGCGTGGCTGACGGCCGACGGGGCAAGGCCGAGCTCGCGCGCGGCGCCGCGGAAGCTGGCGCATTGCGCGACGGTGGCGAGCACCGCGAGCTGCGAGAGATGGGCGCGATTCATTGTTCGATTTTATAGAGCAAGCCGTGCGAAAGAGATATGATTATCGAACATTATGCCCGGCGCTATCTCATCCTCACCGCAACAAGGAGATGCGCCATGCAAACCCGCAAGCTAGGAACTGAACTCGAAGTCTTTCCCGTCGGCCTCG
Source organism: Mesorhizobium sp. 65-26 (assembly GCA_001899205.1). Lineage (GTDB taxonomy): Bacteria > Pseudomonadota > Alphaproteobacteria > Rhizobiales > Rhizobiaceae > Mesorhizobium. Next base: position 107,981 of record MKVL01000005.1, read on the forward strand.
GCTGCATGGGCATGAGCTTCGGCTATGGCGGCCAGCCTGAGGCCGAGGCGATCGCCACCTTGCGCCGCGCCGTCGAGATCGGCGTCAACTTCTTCGACACAGCCGAGGTCTATGGGCCCTACGAGAACGAGATCCTGCTCGGCAAGGCGCTGAAGCCGGTGCGCGACAAGGTGACGATCGCCACGAAGTTCGGTTTCAAGATCCTGGACGAAGGCAGCGGCACAGACCGGATGGCGGGCGTCGACAGCCGCCCCGAGCATGTGAAGGCCGTGGCGGAGGCCTCGCTGAAGCGGCTCGGCATCGACGTCATCGATCTCTATTACCAGCATCGCGTCGACCCGAACGTGCCTATCGAGGACACGGTCGGCGCCATGGGTGATCTGGTGCGCGCGGGCAAGGTGCGGGCGCTCGGCCTGTCGGAGGCAAGTGCTACGACCATCCGCCGGGCGCATGCCGTGCATCCGATATCGGCCGTGCAGAGCGAATATTCCCTGTGGAGCCGCGATCCGGAGGACGAGGTCTTCGCCGTCTGCCGCGAGCTCGGCATCGGCTTCGTGCCCTACAGCCCGCTCGGGCGCGGCCTGCTCACCGGCGCGCTCAGCAAGCCGGACGCGCTCGGCGCCGGCGACTGGCGCCTGACCCTGCCGCGTTTCCAGGCCGAAGCGATGGAAGCCAACAATGCGGTCATCGCCGTGCTGGAAAGGATGGCCACGGAGAAAGGCGTCACACCGGCGCAGCTGGCGCTTGCCTGGGTGCTGCACCAGGGCGATTTCATCGTGCCGATCCCCGGCGCAAGGAGGATACGCCATCTGGAGCAGAACACGGCCGCCGCCGCGATTGTGCTCAGCGCGGCGGAAGCGGCGGCGATCGGCGACGCGCTGTCGCCCGACAAGGTGGTCGGCAAGCGCTATACAGAGGAACTGCTCGCGCTGGTGAATGGGTGAGGCAGCGTCCTCATCCTCCCCCTTGTGGGGAGGGTCGGCGCGCAGTCGAAGTGAAGCGGAGGCTGCGTGACGGGGTGGGGGTGGCGCCCTACGAGAACCCCCACCCCGCTCCGCTTCGCGGATCGACCCTCCCCACAAGGGGGAGGGTGATCACCACGGCACCACACTAATCTCCGGCCAATACTCCCTGGCACGTCTGCCCTTCGCCTCATGCGTGTGCTGGTTATCAAGCGCCCGGTTCGGCGTGATGCGGAACGAAAAAATGTCGTCGAGCCCGAATGGCGCCACCAGCTCGAGCGCTCCACCTTCGTCGAAGCGCACCCCGACCGCATGCGTCCTCGAGGCGAAATAGCTCACCGACTCGCTCGCGCTCGTATAGCGCGGGCACTCCCTGCCGAACTTGACCGGATACCACAGGTGCACCCGCGCCTGGTTGCGGACCTCGACCGGCAGCGGCAGCCCCTCGAAATGCCCGGCCGCGCGACGGATGACCACGTCCTCGGCCTCCCAGGAGAGGTCGGCATCGTCGAAATAGAAGAGGTCGACATCCTTGATGCCGAAGCCCGGCGGCCTATCGGTCAGATGGTTCCAGATGCTGTTGTAGAGGGCGCCGGAAACCACCAGCCAGTCAGGCAGCGCAAGCGCGCGCACCCGCGCCAGCGTTTCGGCGAGCAGCGGGTCCGCCTCGACGATGGCCAGGAAGACCGCGCGTTGCTCCTCGAAGGGGAGGCCGGAATAGCGAAGATGGCGCATCGCCCTTTGAAGGCGATTCGCCATCGCTCCGCAATTAAGCCCGCAGCACGCCGCCCGTCTGCTTGCTGACGTTATCGACGATGCGCTTCGCCAGCGCTTCGAAATCCTCGTCGGTCAGCGTCTTCTCGACCGGCTGGATCGCGACCTCGATGGCGATCGACTTCTTGGCCGCACCAAGCGAGGCGCCCTCGAAGACGTCGAACACCGAGACGCCGGTGACCAGCTTCTTGTCGGCGGCAAGCGCCGCGCGCACCAGCGTGCCCGCCTCGACCGCCTTGTCGACGACGAAGGCGAAGTCGCGCTTCACGGCCTGGAAAGGCGACAGCTCCAGCTTCGGCTTGGTGCGCGTCGGCTTGGCCTTCGGCTCGGGAATCGCGTCGACATACACCTCGAAGCCGCAGATCGGCCCGGAAGCGTCGAGCGTCTCCAGCGTTCTCGGATGGAACTCGCCGAAGATGCCGAGAACGGTCTTCGGCCCGAGTTTGATGGTGCCGGAGCGGCCGGGATGATACCAGGACGGGCCGCCCGCCTCGATCTGCAGCCGGTCGACCGGCGCGCCGCAGGCTTCCAGCGCGGCGATGGCATCGGCCTTGGCGTCGAAGACGCCGACCGGACCGGCATTGCCGGCCCAGTTGCGGCCGGAACCGTCGAGTTTGGCCGTTCCACGGCGAACGCCGGCGGCGACGCGCCGCTGTTGGTCGGCGCCGTCGCCCTCATAGGTGCCGGAGACTTCGAACAGCGCAACGTCGCCTATGCCCTTGTCGGCATTGCGCTGAGCGGCCGCGATCAGGCCCGGCAGCAGCGACGGCCGCATGTCGGACATGTCCGCGGCGATCGGGTTGGCGAGCTTGAGCACGGTCTGGCCGCCGCCGAAAAGTTCGGCGTGCTTGGCCGGAATGAACGACCAGGTGACGGCCTCCATCATGCCGCGCACGGCAAGCGCGCGCTTGGCCGCGCGGGTGCGCACCTGCAGAACCGTCAGGATCCTGCCGTTGACCGCGTCATGCGCGCCGAGCGGCTGCGGGGCGATGTTGTCGACGCCATGGATGCGCATGACCTCCTCGACCAGGTCGGCCTTGCCGTCGACATCCGGCCGCCAAGAGGGAACCTTCACCTTGATGACGTCGCCCGATCCCTGCGGCTCGAAGCCGAGACGGGTGAGGATGTCGAGGCTCTCCGCCCGGGGCACTTCGATGCCGGTCAGCCGCTTCACTTCCGACAGCGGGAAGGCAATGATCTTCTGGATATGGCCGGCATAGCCCGCTACTTCCATTTCCGTCGGCGCGCCGCCGCAGAATTCGAGCACCAGCTTGGTCGCGAGCTCGATGCCCGGCACCATGAATTCGGGATCGACGCCACGCTCGAAGCGGTAGCGCGCATCGGTGATGATGCCCAAGGCGCGGCCGGTGCGGGCAGTGGTGATCGGGTCCCACAGCGCCGATTCGATCAGCACGTCGGTGGTGTTCTCGTCGCAGCCGGAATGCTCGCCGCCCATGATGCCGGCGATCGATTCGACGCCATTGTCATCCGCGATCACGCACATCTCGGGCGTCAGCGTGTATTCGCGACCGTCGAGCGCCATCACCTTCTCGCCATCCCTGGCGCGGCGCACGGTGAGGTTGCCGGCGACCTTGGCGGCGTCGAAGACATGCAGCGGCCGGCCACGGTCGAAGGTGACGTAGTTGGTGATGTCGACCAGCGCGCTGATCGGGCGCAGGCCGATGGCGATCAGCCGCTGCTGCAGCCATTTCGGCGACGGGCCGTTCTTGACGCCCCTCACCAGCGTCAGCGCGAAGCCGGGGCAGAGGTCCGGCGCCTCGATCTTGACCTTGACCGGGCAGAGGCCTTCGCCGGCATGCGGCATGATCCCGCCACCGGTCAGGCGGCCGAGGCCGCTCGCGGCCAGATCGCGCGCGATGCCGTAGACGCTGGTCGCGTCCGGCCGGTTCGGCGTCAGGTTGATCTCGATGACCGGGTCGTCGAGATGCGCATAGGCGGCGAAGCTGGTGCCGACCGGCGCATCCTGCGGCAGGTCGATGATGCCGTTATGCTCGTCGGAGATCTCCAGCTCGCGCTCCGAGCACATCATGCCATGGCTCTCGACGCCGCGGATCTTGCCGACCGAAAGCGTCACGTCGATGCCGGGCACATAGGTGCCGGGCGCGGCGAAGGCGCCGACGAGGCCGGCGCGGGCGTTCGGCGCGCCGCACACCACCTGCACCGGCGGCTTGCCGTCGCCGGTGTCGACAGTCAGCACCCGCAGCCGGTCGGCGTCGGGATGCTGGACCGCCGTCAGGACTTTCGCGATGACGAAGGGCTTCAGGCCCGACTTGTCGTCGACATGCTCGACTTCGAGGCCGATCGACGTCAGCCGCTCGACGATCTCGTTGAGCGAGGCGTCGGTCTCGAGATGGTCCTTGAGCCAGGAGAGGGTGAATTTCATGGGGTCACTCGTTTCGTGTGGTTGCGGTCGAGCACTTCCATCAGTTGGAATCGTTCACAGACCAAAATCATATCGGGCGAATAACCGCCATTGCGGGCGAAATAGGCCTCGTGTGCCTCGCGCCAGTAGCCGTAAGAAAGATCGCCTTCGCCCTCAGCGCGCGCGAAGTCGGCATCGACCTCGTCGAAGCGCTTCAGTTCGACCGAGACCGTCTCGATAACCGCCGCTCGACGGCCCTGGCCGTCGAGCACCACGTCTTGCCGGCCGACCGCCGGCACCGGCTCCCGGTCGCCAAAGTCGCGTAGCGCGCCACAGGTCGCGGTCTTACGGCCTGCCAGGACCAGTGCGAGCAACTCGTCCGCCAGTTCAGGACTGTCGCCAAAGGTGAAGGTGACGGCCGGATCGGCTATCCGCCGCCCGAATGCCCAGACGCTCGGAGTGATCTCGCCGAACAGAAGCAACTCGCCATTCGCATTTCGGTAGACATTGAGGGTCTTGGTCTCGTTCGGATAGAGCGGGTCGGCGAAAGTCAACGCTCGCGGCTCCTGGCTCCGGGGAACGATATTGCCCCGAAGTTCGGTCGTCGGCTCGCCAATACCCCAGTCGATCTGGAACCGGCCAAGCGGCGTATCCTCTACCGTCCGCATCGTCAGTTGCTCAGGCCCCCGAACAGCGTCGGCATGTCGAGCGGGCGGAAGCCATAATGCGACAGCCAGCGCACATCGGCGTCGAAGAAGGCGCGCAGGTCCGGCATGCCGTATTTCAGCATGGCGATACGGTCGATGCCCATGCCCCAGGCAAAACCCTGATATTCGTCCGGATCGAGGCCACCGGCGCGCAGCACGTTGGGATGCACCATGCCGCAGCCGAGGATCTCCATCCAGTCGGAGCCTTCACCGAAGCGCACCTCGCCCGGCCGCGAACGGTCGCACTGTATGTCGACCTCGAGGCTCGGCTCGGTGAACGGGAAAAAGGACGGGCGGAAGCGCATCTTCACGCTCGGCACCTCGAAGAAGGCCTTGCAGAACTCCTCCAGCACCCACTTCATGTTGGCGACATTAGCCGACTTGTCGATCACCAGGCCCTCGACCTGATGGAACATCGGCGAATGCGTTGCGTCCGAATCCTGCCGGTAGGTCTTGCCGGGGATGACGATGCGGATCGGCGGCTTCTGCCGCTCCATGGTGCGGATCTGCACGGGCGAGGTGTGCGTGCGCAGCAGCTTGCGCTCGCCCTTCTCGTCCGGCTGGAAGAAGAAGGTATCGTGCATCTCGCGCGCCGGGTGCCCCTCGGGGAAGTTCAGCGCGGTGAAATTGTAATAGTCGGTCTCTACGTCGGGGCCCTCGGCGATGGCGAAGCCGAGGTCGCCGAAGATCGCGGCGATCTCGTCGATGACCTGGCTGATCGGATGGATGCGGCCGCGCTCGGCCGGCGACTGGCGAACAGGCAAGGTGACATCGACCGTCTCGGCGGCGAGGCGGGCGGCGATCGCCAGATCCTTCAGTTCGGCCTTGCGTGCGGCCAGCGCCTCGGTGACCCGGTTCTTGAGGCCATTGATCACCGGGCCCTTGACCTGGCGTTCCTCGGCGCTCATGCCGCCCAGCGTCTTGAGCAGTTCCGAAACCGAGCCCTTCTTGCCCATCGCCGAGACGCGCACCGCCTCGATGGCGGCTTCGTCGGCGGCCGCGGCGATGTCGGCAAGCAGCGAGGCTTCCAGGGTTTCAAGATTTCCAGCGGTGGCGTTCACGGCGAAACTCTCTCGGGTGGGGCAACCGGCGCCACGCGGCGCGGTACCGTCTTGGTTACATGGCATAAGAAAAACCCGCGCCAGCCCTGCCAGCGCGGGTTTCCCAAATCAAGTATTGAAGTGCTTGGGAAGGCGCTGGTTAGGCTACAGCGCTCTCAAAAGCGTTCGGCGTGGTGTTCTTCAGGTATTCGAGCGCGACCTTGGCCTTGGCCACCAGCGCGGCGAAAGCCTGCGGCTCGTGGATGGCCATGTCGGACAGGACCTTGCGGTCGATCTCGATGCCGGCCTTGTTGAGTCCGTCGATGAAGCGGCCATAGGTCAGGCCATGCTCGTGCACCGCCGCGTTGATGCGCTGGATCCACAGCGCGCGGAACGAGCGCTTGCGGTTCTTGCGGTCGCGGTAGGCGTACTGAAGCGACTTCTCGACCGCCTGCTTGGCGATGCGAATGGTGTTCTTGCGACGGCCGTAGAAGCCCTTGGCGGCCTTCAGGACCTTCTTGTGCTTGGCGTGTGCGGTGACGCCTCTCTTTACACGTGCCATGTCATGATCTCCTTAAAAGCAATTCCAGGAAAAGTGTTCAGCGGTTTCCGTTGGGAATTGCGTAAAAACAAACGCTGTCCGGACCGAATGCTCAGAGGCCGTTCGGCAGAAAATTCTTGATGACCTTCTTGCCGTCCGGTTCAGCCAGAACCATCGTGCCGCGGGCATCGCGAATGAACTTGTTGGACCGCTTGATCATGCCATGGCGCTTGCCGGCGGCGGCCGACAGCACCTTGCCTGTAGCAGTGATTTTGAACCGCTTCTTGGCGGCCGACTTGGTCTTCATCTTGGGCATTTTGCTTCCTTTCATGGGGCCCACGATCGGGCCATTGTTCGCTCCGGGCCGACCAAAGCCCGAAAAGCAAATGAAACCGCCACGGCATGCCCTGCCGGGCGGTTTTCTTGAACGGCGGTCCCTATACGGCAAACCGGCGGCGCGCGCAACACCTCACCGCGTGCGACGCTCTGTCCCTCGGTCTCATGGGAAATGCGGTCCGGATGGCCGAGGTCCGGTTCGGGCTGAACCGCATGAAACAGGCGAGCGCGGATCGCTCCCACCTGACGGACCATGTCGGCGCGAAGCTGAGGGCCGCGCCGGCATGATTCACAGGACCATCAGCGCGGCGCGAGCACCATCATCATCTGACGGCCTTCGAGCTTCGGTTCGGCCTCGACCTTGGCGATCAGCGCCACTTCCTCGCGCACCTTGTTCAAAAGCTGCATGCCGAGTTCCATATGCGCCATCTCGCGACCGCGGAAGCGCAGCGTCAGCTTGACCTTGTCGCCTTCCTCGAAGAAGCGCCGGACGGCCTTCATCTTGGTTTCGTAGTCATGGCTGTCGATGTTCGGGCGCATCTTGATCTCCTTGATCTCGATGACCTTCTGGTTCTTGCGCGCCTCGGCCGCCTTCTTCTGGTTGGCGTACTTCAACTTGCCGAGATCGAGGATCTTGACGACGGGCGGCTGCGCGTTGGGCGATATCTCGACGAGATCGAGCCCTGCTTCTTCGGCGAGCAACAATGCGTCGTTGATGGAAACGTCGCCGCGATTCTGGCCTTCGGCGTCGATGAGCTGGACCCGGGGGACCCGGATGTCACGGTTGGAGCGCGGGCCGTCCTTCGTTGGCGCCGCGGCTTTGAAAGGTCTGCGAATGGTCGTGGTCTCCTTGAGACGTTTCGTTCAGGGTTCTTCAGTTCGGGACTGCGGACACGCCAATTTGGGGAGCGCGCGGCGGGAGTCAATAGCACAGCATTCACAGGAAATCACCTGATCGCCGCACTGTGCCAAGCAAAGAAAGATCGGCAGTCCTTTTCGCCGGCCCACCCGCCGTGCCAAAAGGACCGGCACCACAAGGAACAAGCCATGACCGCCTCCCCTCCGGTTTTCCTGGATGTCGACGGTACGAACATCGCCGTCAGGCACGCGGCGGGCCGCGCGCCCGGCGTCGTCTGGCTTGGCGGGTACAAATCCGACATGCTGGGCACCAAGGCCGAGACGCTGGCCGCATGGACGGCAGCGGAAGGCCGCGCCTTCCTGCGTCACGACTATTCCGGCCATGGCGAGTCGGGCGGCGCCTTCGTCGACGGCACCATCTCCAGATGGCTCACACAGAGTCTGGCGGTCTTCCGCCGTTACACCGAAGGCCGGCAGGTCCTCGTCGGCTCGTCGATGGGCGCCTGGATCGCGCTGCGCATGACGCAGGAACTGCGCAAGGCGGGCGAGGACCGCGTCGCCGGCCTCGTCCTGCTGGCGCCGGCACCCGACTTCACCGCCGAACTGGTCGAACCGTCGTTGAACGACCGGCAGAAGCACGACCTGACGGAGAAGGGCTTTTTCGAGGAGCCGTCCGATTATCCGAACGAACCTTACATCTACACCAGGGCGCTGATCGAGGATGGCCGCGCCAATCTCGTCATGACAGGTCCGATCGACACCCATTGCCCGGTGCATGTGCTGCAGGGTCTCGCTGATCCGGACGTGCCGGCAAGCCATGCGCTGAAGCTCACCGCGCTGATGCCGGCGGACGACGTGACGCTTTCACTGATACCCGACGGAGACCACCGCCTGTCCCGGCCGCAGGATCTGGAGATGCTGGTGCACGCGGTCGACGCGATGACCCAGAGAACATCAGCGAGGGGCTGATCGACATGCGCATATCCATCCCCGTCTCGGCCTTCGTCGCGGCGATCGTCGGCTTCGGCGGCACGCTCGCCATCGTCATTGCCGCCGCCAAGGCCGTCGGCGCGACACAGATCGAAACGGCAAGCTGGGTCACGGCGATCTGCCTCGCCATGGCAGCGGAAAGCCTGTGGTTGTCGTGGCGCACGAAAATGCCCGTGATCACGGCCTGGTCGACGCCCGGCGTCGCGCTGATCGCCGCTTCGAGCGGCTTTTCCATGCCGGAGGCCGTCGGCGCCTTCATCGTCACGGCCGTGCTGCTGATCGCCACCGGCCTGTTCGGGCCACTGACGCGGCTGATCGCCCGCATCCCGTCGTCGGTCGCATCGGGCATGCTGGCGGGTATCGTCGTCACCTTCGCCATCAATGCCGCCAAGGCCGTGCCCACCGATCCCTGGCTGATCCTGCCGCTGATCGTCGCCTTCTTCGTGATCCGCCTGTTCAATCCGGCGCTGTCGGTGCTCGCCGTGCTGATCGGCGGCGGGGCGGCGGCCTTCCTGACGGGCCGCGTCGGTGGCCTGCCGACGCCGGAGCTCTCGACGCTGACCCTGGTCGCGCCGAGCTTCACGGCCGCCTCGATCATCGGGCTCGCGCTGCCGCTCTATCTCGTCACCATGGCTTCGCAGAACCTGTCCGGCCTCGCCGTGCTGCGCGCCGCCGGCTACCATCCGGAGCCCGGGCCGCTGATCGGCGTCACCGGCCTGTTCTCGCTGCTGTCGGCGCCGTTCGGCGCTTCGACCACCAATCTCGCGGCGATCTCGGCGGCGATCTGTACCGGCCCCGATGTCGATCCCGATCCCGCCCAGCGTTGGAAGACCGGCCCGTTCTACGCGCTCGCCTATCTCGTCTTCGCGCTCTTCGGCGCCTCGCTGGTCGCGCTCTTCGCCGTTCTGCCGCAGAGCCTGATCGTGCTGGTGGCCGGCCTGGCGCTGATGGCGCCGCTGGCCAACGCGCTCTCGATCGCGCTCAAGGACGAGGCCGAGCGCATGCCCGCCACAGTCACCTTCGCGGTCACGGCATCGGGCCTGACGCTGTTCGGCGTGGGGGCCGCATTCTGGGGCCTGATCGCCGGGCTGGCGGTGCTTTTCCTGGAAAAACTCAAAAAAACATAGGCTGCTCAGGCCGTTGTCCGATTTCGGCCGTTCTCGTCTTGAACCGCCCTTTTTGCGTTCCCATTTCGATTCCATGCAGCCGAATGGCTGTCTCTCCAACCGAAGGAATGGGAGCATATGAACACTTCCGCATTGATCCGCCCGGCCTGGACGCCGGCTACCATTGCGTTGATGGTCATCGGCTTCATGGTGTTCTGGCCACTAGGCTTCGCCATGCTTGCCTACATCATCTGGGGTGACCGGCTCGACGGGTTCAAGCGCGACGTCAATCGCGCCACCGATGGCATCTTCGCCGGTTGCCGGCGCGGCGCCGACAAGGCCACCCGCTGGGGCAACAGCTCGTCGCGCACCGGCAACGTGGCTTTCGACGACTGGCGCGAAAAGGAACTGGAGCGTCTCAACGAAGAGCGTCGCAAGCTCGACGAGATGCTGACCGAGTTCGACGATTACGCCCGCGAGCTGCGTCGCGCCAAGGACCAGGACGAGTTCGATCGCTTCATGGCGAACCGCAACAAGTCGACCGCCCCGACCACGACCGGCACGACCACGCCGAAGCGCGGCAAGGGTACGAACCTGCTTGACGACTGAGGCCAGGCCGATGCGCCCGGGAATCGAAACCGGTTTTCGGGAATTATCGTAGTCCCGGCTCGAAAAAGCGGCGTCGCGTGAGCGGCGCCGTTTCTTTTTTGTTCTACTCCCCACACTCGAATCACGTATCGTCCCGCCATGACCATCGGCTTCTTTCGGAACCTGACCAAACCCAAGCCCGCGCCCGTCGAGGAGCGCGAGCACGTGGTTGCCGGCCGCTCGCTGCCGCTCAAGATCGTGGAGAACGATCGCGCGCGGCGGCTGACGCTGCGCATCGATTCCGGCGGCCGCGGTTTGCGTGTCACCGTGCCGCCCGGCCTGCGTCGGGGTGAGGTCGAGAAATTCCTCGATCGCCACCAGGAATGGCTGGAGCAGCGGCTGGCGAAGGTGCCCAGCCGGCCGCAGGTTCGGCCGGGCATCAAGATACCGGTGCGCGGTGTGCCGCATCGCATCGTCCACGAGCCGTCGAAGCGCGGTACGGTCACCCTGTCGCGGGACGAGCGCGGGCCGCTGCTCGTCGTGCATGGCGATCGCGTGCATCTGCCGCGCCGCATCGCCGACTTCCTCAAGCGCGAAGCCAAGCAGGAGATCGAAAAACTGGTGGTGAAGCACACCGAGGCGATCGGCAAGCGCGCCAAGGCGATCCGCTACAAGGATACGACGAGTCGCTGGGGGTCCTGCACCTCCGACGGCAACCTGTCCTTCTCCTGGCGCATCATGATGGCGCCGGCGCCGGTCATCAACTACCTCGTGGCGCATGAGGTGGCGCATCTCAAGGAGATGAACCACGGGCCTAAATTCTGGAAACTGTGCGAGGAACTCTGTCCCGACACTGAGCGCTGCAAGGCCTGGCTGAAGCGCAACGGCAGCGCGCTGCAGGCGATCGTGTTCGAGTAGGCCGGATAGATTTGAGCAAGTGCTCGCCTCCAAGTACTCCGTATCGCCGTTATTTTCCCGTTAGGGTTGCTCGCTTCCATTTGTTCGGGAAATCCAGTCGCCGATCATTTTAGTGCCGGTGGATTTATATTTAGAAGAGCTTTACTCGCCGGCGACAGGGCGGTTTTACCTTCCCGGTTTTACACATCACGACGCAGGATCACACACGACCGGCGAAGCGACCAGGGCGTCTCGCATAGCTCGGCGAGATCGTGCAGCCCAAGTCCAGAAAAGCAGCTTATAGGGCTAGGCAGCGCTCATGCCGCCGCGTTGGAACAGCGCTGCATGACACATCTCTCGTATGTGCCGCCGACGAAAAGCAACCTTTGGTTGCGACCAACCCACACCAACGGCCAAGCTGTCCATGACAATCCACGCATTGAAATCGGCCATTCACAGCAAAATCAAGAAAATGTGTAGTTATATGTAAGAATTGCGACGGGGATTCTTCTTGATATTACAGCTGCCCATATCTTAGCTGCCCGCATGGTTGGCTCGACGTGGGGCTCCAACTTTTCCCTGTTAGGATTTGCGAAATTTGACCGTTTCGTCCATGTTGCCCCAGCGACCCCTTACGCTAGTGCTTGTCGCGTGCATGGCCTCGGCCCTATGCGCCTGCTCCCTGTCACCGGGCATGCGTTTCCAGGCGGACAAGCCTGTGGATTCAAACAATCCGCAGTCCATACCAAATGTTCAGCAGATCACGCCGGAACTTGTTCACGCGCAACAGGCCGCGTTCATCGCCAAGAACGGCAGTGTCAGGCAATTGTTAGGCAGCCCCCGGCCCTACAGAATAGGCCCGGGCGACGTGCTGTCGATCATCGCGTGGGATCATCCGGAGCTGGTGGTGCCCAACCTCACCTACACAACAGGCGCCACGGGGGGAACCGGGACGGGCATGGCTTCACAGTCCATCCCGGGGTTCGTGGTCGGCGATAATGGCGATATCCAATATCCCTATGTAGGCGATGTGCAGGCAAAAGGACTGACTCCCGCCGAACTTCAGGCGATACTGAAGAAGAAGCTCGCCTCTTATCTCGCGAATGCCCAGATAACAGTCAGCGTCGCCGGCTACCTCAGCAAGCGCGTTTTCATGGAAGGCCAACTCGCCCAGCCCGGCGTTCGACCCATCACAAATGTCCCGATGTCGCTGGCTGAAGCAATTGGCGAGTCCGGCGGGGTGACATCCGGCGTGGGCGACACCAGCCGGATACAATTGCTGCGCGGCAACAGGTCATACCAAATCGATCTGCCCGCACTTGCAAGAGAGAATATCGACGCTTCGAAAATAATGCTCATGAACCATGACATCGTGCGCGTCCCGCCGCAGGCGTACAATCAGGTCATAGTCGCGGGCGAGGTGGGACATCCGATGCAGGTTCCGCTTCATGATGGACGCCTCACGCTCAACGAAGCGCTTGGAGCAGCAGCCGGCGTGAACCCACAGAGTTCCGAACCCGCGGCCATCTATGTGATCCGCGCGACGTCCGACCCGGCAAGGCCAGATGTGTTCAAGCTGGATAGTTCGTCACCAGTCGGCCTCGCACTGGCCGAGCACTTCGAACTGCAGCCCAAGGACGTGATCTATGTCGACTCGACGGGACTGGCGCGCTGGAGCCGCGTCATGAACCTCTTTGCTTCGACTATCGTGACTGCGGCCCAAGGGCGCACGGTGGCGCAATGACGACAGACTCTGCTTCTTCCGTCCAAGCGGATGGATAAATCGAGAGTTATCGGAACCATGTTCAAAAATATCTTGGTCGTTTGCGTCGGCAATATCTGTCGAAGCCCCACCGCCGAATACCTCTTTCGACGACATCTGTCGCATCCGGGGATATTGGTGGGGAGCGCTGGCCTTTCGGCCATGCGCGATCACCCGATCGACGAGACGGCGGCCCTTGTCATGGAAGAGCGCGGGATGGACGGCTCACCTCATCGCGCCCGTCAGGTCAGCCCTGAATTGCTGCGAGAGTCGGACCTCATCCTGGTCATGGAGCAGAAGCAGATCGAGGTTTTGACGAGATTCGCCCCAGAGACCCGCGGCAAGATATTCCTGCTCGGCAAGTGGTTGGAGTCGCAGAATATTCCCGACCCTTATCGACAGCAACGCCCGGCGTTCGAGCATGTCTATGACCTGATCGACCGCAGCGTTCGCAGTTGGTTGCCTTACCTGCAATAGCCGATCCGACCCACCGATAAAGACGACCTCCATGACCGTGGCGCAAAACACACCTCCTCTTGAAGACGAAGTCGACTTCAAGGCCCTGATTGGCATCGTGATCGACAATAAGTGGCTGATCTTGGTGGTAACGGCTGCGTTCTTTGCGTTCAGCACGGCCTATGTCCTTTTGGCCACGCCCATCTACCAGGCCACCGCATTGGTGCAGGTCGAGCAGAAAGTGCCTGACCTGCCGGGCCTGAGCGCACTCAGCCAAACGCTAGGGGCTTCCAACTCGCAGGCTACCACCGAGATTGCGATCATCACCTCACGGTCGGTGATCGGACAGGCAGTGGACAATCTCAACCTGAATGTCACTGTGGAGCCGCATCGTTTTCCGTTGATCGGCGACTTCATGGCCCGCCGCTCTTTGCGAGCCGCGCAAGACAATCCGAAATTCGTGGCGGCCGCACAGTTTGGGATTAGCTCCGACGATTGGGGCGGCTCAGCACTGGACATATCCCAATTTGACGTGCCCCGGAGTTTGATGGGGCAACGCCTTACCCTGATTGCCGACGAGCATCATGCATATAGCCTGCTTGATCCTGACAGCAACATTCTGTTGCAAGGCCTGGTGGGAGAGACGGCCAAGGGCCATGGTGTCACCTTGCAGGTGAAAACGCTCACAGCAAATCCGGGGATGCGGTTCGATGTGACGCGCAATTCGGACCTGCTCACCATCAGCCAGCTTCAGCACGACATCCACGCCAGCGAACAAGGCAAGGATTCAGGCATTATCGAACTAACCTACGACAATGCCGACCCGTCCCGCGCGTCGAGCATACTCGACCAGATTGCCCAGGCGTACGTTCGCCAGAATGTGGATCAGAACGCGGCGCAGGCCGCCAACAGCCTGGAGTTCGTGAAAGGCCAGTTGCCACTGATGCGAGAGAAATTGGAAAGGGCCCAGGATGCGCTCAACACATTTCAGATGAAGGTCCGGTCGGTGGACATTTCCCTGCAAACCAAGGGGCTTCTCGATCAGATCGTGGCCGTCGAAGACAGTATCCAGCAATTGGATCTACAGAAGGCAAGCGTCGAGAGCCGATACACCAAAGACCATCCGGCCTATCAAGTCCTGACACAGCAGATCCATCAGTTGCAGGGGCAAAAAGATGACCTGGAAAAGCAGGTGGACAATCTGCCTGATACGCAGCGTGATCTGCTACGCCTCACCGAGGACGTCCAGGTCAGCAACGTCACATATACCAGCCTGCTGCAAGAAGGTCAGCAGCTCGAAATCGCGCGCGCAGGCAAGGTGGGCAATGTCCGCATTGTGGACAAGGCGGCGGTGGACATCACAACTCCAGTCAGCCCGAAAAAATCAGCCGTGGTCGGGTCCAGTACCTTTGTCGGCGCGTTTCTTGCCGGCGTTTTCATTTTCCTGCGTCAGAAACTCAAACGCGGCATAGAGGACCCCGCAGAGATCGAGCAGTTGGGCCTCCCTGTATACGCCTCGATCCCACTCAGCGATAAGGAACAGGATCCTCTGCTTGCCCCAAAGAGTCGCAATGGGGATGGCGAGTTGCACTTGCTCGCGCTAAGCGCGCCGGGCGACCTGACTATCGAGTCTTTGCGTAGCCTGCGCACCAGCCTACATTTTGCCCGGCTGGAGGCTAAGAACAATATTCTGATGATCTGCGGCTCCAGTCCCAGAGCAGGCAAGACCTTCGTGTCGGCAAACCTGGCAGCCATAGTCGCCCAGACCGGAAAACGTGTCCTGCTGATCGATGCGGACATGCGAAAGGGGACCGTGCATCGCATGATGGGTGCTCGCGTGGAAAACGGGCTTTCCGAACTGATCGCCGGACAGATCGATTTGGAAACCGCGATCCGTAGTATAGATCAACAGGAACAGCTCCACTTCATCAGCCGTGGCAATCCGCCTCCCAATCCTTCCGAACTGCTGATGAGTGCAGGTTTTACCGCGCTGCTGGAACGGGTTCTTCCGCTTTATGATTTGATCATCATAGACACGCCACCCATTTTGGCGGTCACCGATGCAGCCGTGATCGGACACCATGCCGGCACCAGCTTGCTGGTGGTTCGTTTTGGGTTGAACCAGGTACAGGAAGTTACCCTTGCCAAGCAGCGCTTCGAGCAAAATGGCGTGGAACTCAAGGGAGCCATTTTCAATGCCGTGGAAAAGCGAAGCTCCGGATACTACTCTTACGGCTATTATGATTACAAAAAGTCGTAGCTGGATAACGCTCTAAACAGAGCCATTTCCATCACTCTTCCTTGTCTTTACCAGGCTACCCGCGCGGCATCCACGACGCAGAACTCGGCCCCGGGGATCAATCGTCATTGCTGGCGTTGAGTTCGCCAGGCCTCAGCCCCTCATCGCCGTGATGCGGCCATGGCAGGAAATCCCGATCGAAGGAATCGCTGCCGAAGTACTCGAGCGCACGATGCGCCTCAGCGCCATTGAAGGCGGCCTTCTCGATCAGATGCGCGATGACCTCGCGCGCCTGCGCGATCTTCTGCCTGAGTTCGAAAACCGTCTGCTCGGCCATGCTTCTCCACTCCTGCCTGGCGCACGATTCCGGAGGGGACATGCGCAAACCAGAAGGTAGCGCTTTCCACGCCACCGGCAACAGCATGCTTTTTCTCGACTCTTTTGCCGTTTCATGGCAATCCGCGCGCCATGGCGTTCGACATCAAGATCTGCGGTCTCAAGACCGACGAGACACTGGCCGCGGCATTGGCCGGCGGCGCCAGCCATGTCGGTTTCATCTTCTTCGCCAAGAGCCCGCGCTATGTGGAGCCGGTGGAAGCCGGCCGCCTGCGCCAATCCGCGATCGGCCGGGCCAAGGCCGTCGCCGTCAGCGTCGACGCTGACGATGCCTTCCTAGACCGGATCGTTGCCGAGATGCGCCCGGACATCCTGCAGCTGCACGGCTCGGAAAGCCCGGCGCGCGTCGCCGAGGTCAAGGCCCGCCATGGCCTGCCTGTGATGAAGGCGATGGCCATCAGCGAGGCAGCCGACCTGGAGCGGATCAAGCCGTTCATCGGCATCGCCGACCGCTTCCTGTTCGATGCCAAGCCGCCGAAAGGTTCCCAGCTTCCGGGTGGCAACGGCGTCGCCTTCGACTGGAAAGTCCTTGCCGCGCTTGACGCCGATGTCGATT
Source organism: Mesorhizobium sp. 65-26 (assembly GCA_001899205.1). Lineage (GTDB taxonomy): Bacteria > Pseudomonadota > Alphaproteobacteria > Rhizobiales > Rhizobiaceae > Mesorhizobium. Next base: position 124,572 of record MKVL01000005.1, read on the forward strand.
ACATGCTTTCCGGTGGGCTCAACGCCGCCAATATCGGCGACGCCCTTCGGCAAGCGAACCCACCCGGAATTGATATTTCCTCCGGCGTGGAGAGCGCGCCTGGCGTCAAGGATCCGGCGCTGATCGAACAGTTTTTCCGGGCCGTAAGGGCAGCGCGAGACGACCGCGCCGCCTGAGCGGGCAAGTGAGGGCATGTTCCGGAAGAACCGGTTTCCGACAGGACATGCACGGCAATCAAAAGGCAGGAGATCGGCGATGAACAAGCCGGCGACACCCAATTCCTTCCGCACCGGCCCCGACGAGCAGGGCATGTTCGGCATGTTCGGCGGCCGTTTCGTCGCCGAGACGCTGATGCCGCTCATCCTCGACCTCGAGCGGAACTGGAACGAGGTCAAGAACGACCCGGAATTCAAGGCCGAGTTGAAGAACCTGTCGACGCACTATGCCGGGCGCCCCTCGAAGCTCTATTTCGCCGAAGGCCTGACCAGGCACCTCGGCGGTGCCAAGGTGTATTTCAAGCGCGAGGACCTCAACCACACCGGCTCGCACAAGATCAACAACTGCCTCGGCCAGATCCTGCTTGCCAAGCGCATGGGCAAGATGCGCATCATCGCCGAGACGGGCGCCGGCCAGCATGGCGTGGCCTCGGCCACGGTCGCGGCGCGCTTCGGCTACCCCTGCATCGTCTACATGGGCGCCACCGACGTCGCCCGCCAGAGCCCGAACGTGTTCCGCATGAAGCTGCTCGGTGCCGAAGTGCGCCCGGTGACGGCCGGCCACGGCACGCTCAAGGACGCCATGAACGAAGCGCTTCGCGACTGGGTGACCAATGTCGAGGACACATACTACCTGATCGGTACCGCCGCTGGCCCGCACCCCTATCCGGAGCTGGTGCGCGACTTCCAGTCGGTGATCGGCGCCGAGGCGCGCGAGCAGATGCTGGAGCAGGAGGGCCGCCTGCCTGACACCATCATCGCCGCCGTCGGCGGCGGTTCCAACGCCATCGGCCTGTTCCATCCCTTCCTCGACGACAAGGAGGTGCGCATCATCGGCGTGGAAGCCGGCGGCCGCGGCCTCGACGGTGTCGAGCATTGCGCCTCGATGAACGCCGGCGCGCCGGGCGTGCTGCACGGCAACCGCACCTACCTGCTGCAGAACGCGGACGGCCAGATCCTGGAAGGCCATTCGATCTCGGCCGGTCTCGACTATCCCGGCGTCGGACCGGAGCATTCGTGGCTGCGCGACACGGGCCGCGTCGAATATGTGCCGATCCTCGATGACGAGGCGCTGGAAGCCTTCAAGCTGACGACGCGGGTCGAGGGCATCATCCCGGCCCTGGAATCGGCGCACGCCATCGCCCATGCAGTGAAGATCGTGCCCCAGATGGACAAGGACCAGATCGTCATCGTCAACCTGTCCGGCCGGGGCGACAAGGACGTGCACACCGTGGCCAAGATGCTGGATATGGAAATCTGACCATGGGAGATCTGACGATGTCGACCCGCATCGACCGCCGCATGGCCAAGCTCAAGGCCGAAGGGCGCCCTGCGCTCGTCACCTATTTCATGGGCGGCGACCCGGACTACGAGACCTCGTTGTCGATCATGAAGGCGCTGCCCGGCGCCGGCGCCGACGTGATCGAGCTCGGCATGCCGTTCTCCGACCCGATGGCCGACGGCCCGGCGATCCAGGCCGCGGGCCTGCGCGCGCTGAAGAGCGGACAGACGCTGGCCAAGACGCTGAAGATGGCGGCCGAGTTCCGCGCCGGCGACAACGAAACGCCGATCGTGCTGATGGGCTACTACAATCCGATCTACATCTACGGCGTCGATCGCTTCCTGGTCGACGCCAAGGCCAGTGGCGTCGACGGGCTGATCGTCGTGGACCTGCCGCCGGAAATGGACGCGGAGCTGTGCATCCCGGCGCTGAAGGCCGGCATCAACTTCATCCGCCTGGCCACGCCGACCACGGATGACAAGCGTCTGCCCAAGGTGCTGGAGAACACTTCCGGCTTTGTCTACTACGTTTCGATGACGGGCATCACCGGATCGGCGCTGGCCGACACCGGCAAGGTGGCGGCGGCGGTGAAGCGCATCAAGGGGCATACCGAACTGCCGGTCTGCGTCGGCTTCGGCGTCAAGACCGCCGAGCAGGCGCGCGTCATCGGCGCTTCGGCCGACGGCGTGGTGGTCGGCACCGCGATCGTCAATGCGGTGGCCAACGTGCTTGGCCCCAAGGGCGAGAAGACGGCCGATCCGGCGCAGGCGGTTGCAACGCTGGTCAGCGGGCTGGCGCAAGGTGTCCGCTCGGCCCGCCTTGCTGCCGCCGAATAGTCCAACTATTTGTCCTTGAGCAGTTCCGGGCGCAAACCGCTGAGCGTTGTCCCGGAATTGCCCGAAATGCTGTTACGCAATTCCGGACGGAAAAGCGCCACACACTTTTCCCGGAATTGCCTGAAGTCTCTTCCGGGACAGGAGCCTGAGCGATGAACTGGATCACCAATTTCGTCCGCCCGAAGATCAACTCGATGCTCGGCCGGCGTACCGACATGCCGGAGAATCTCTGGATCAAGGATCCCGAGACCGGCGAGATGATCTTCCACAAGGATCTCGAGCAGAACCAGTTCGTCATCCCGTCCTCAGGCCATCACATGAAGATCTCGGCCAAGGAGCGGCTGAAATACTTCCTCGACGACGGCAAGTACGAGGCGCTCGACAATCCCAAGGTCCTGCAGGACCCGCTGAAGTTCCGCGACGAGAAGCGCTACACGGACAGGCTGAAGGATGCCCGGACCAAGACCGGGATGGAGGACGCGATCGTCAACGCGCTCGGCACCATCGAGGGGCTGCCAGTGGTGGTGACGGTGCAAGACTTCGCCTTCATGGGCGGTTCGCTCGGCATGGCCGCCGGCGAGGCCATCGTGCACGCTTTCGAGGTGGCGCTGCAGCGCAAGCGGCCGTTGATCCTGTTCGCCGCCTCCGGCGGCGCGCGCATGCAGGAAGGCATACTGTCGCTCATGCAACTGCCGAGGACCACGGTGGGCGTCGACCGACTGAAAGAGGCCGGCCTGCCCTATATCGTCGTGCTGACCAACCCGACCACCGGTGGCGTGACCGCCTCCTATGCCATGCTGGGCGACGTCCACATCGCTGAACCCGGCGCGCTGATCGGCTTCGCCGGGCCACGCGTCATCGAACAGACGATCCGCGAGAAGCTGCCCGAAGGCTTCCAGCGCTCCGAATATCTGATGGAGCACGGCATGGTTGACATGGTGGTGTCGCGCCTGGAGATGCGCGCGACGATCGCGCGGTTGCTGAAGATGTTGCTCAAGATGCCGGAGGCCCCGGCGGCGCAGGACGGCGAGATCCTGCCGCCGGCGGTGGTCCATGCGGAAGCGCGTCCGCAGGCCTGACGCGACACGAAGTGCCGCGAACGGCGATTTGCGTCGCGACCGTGGCGCTGTAGCCTTGATTTGCGCATGATCCCTTCCGACAGCCGATTCCGGTCTTCGGGATCATGCGCCAGGAATGAACCATGACCACGCTTGCCGCCGACCGCGAAATCGAAAGCCTGATGGCGCTGCATCCGAAGGGCTTCGACCTTTCACTCGATCGCATCACGCGCCTGCTGGAACGGCTCGGCAATCCGCAGGACCGGCTGCCGCCGGTGATCCACGTGGCCGGAACCAACGGCAAGGGCTCCTGCGCCGCCTTTTCCCGGGCTCTGCTCGAGGCGGCGGGCAAGCGCGTCCACGTCCACACCTCGCCGCATCTGGTGCACTGGCACGAGCGCTACCGGCTGGCCGCCGAGGGCGGCGGCAGGCTGGTCGAAGACAAGGTCTTCGCCGAGGCGATCGCGCGCGTGGCCAAGGCCAATGACGGCCAGAAGATCACCGTCTTCGAAATCCTTACCGCCGTCACCTTCGTGCTGTTTTCCGAGCATCCGGCGGATGCGGCCATCATCGAGGTCGGCCTCGGCGGCCGCTTCGACGCCACCAATGTCATCCGGACCCCGGCGGTGTCGGTGGTCATGCCCGTGTCGATGGATCACGAGGCCTATCTCGGCGATCGGGTCGAGCTGATCGCCGCCGAGAAGGCCGGCATCATGAAGCGCGGCTGCCCTGTCGTCATCGGCGCGCAGGAATACGAGCCAGCGCTCCAGGTCCTGATCGAGACCGCCGAACGGCTTGGCTGTCCGCTGCAGGTCTACGGCCAGGATTTCCTCGCCTTCGAGGAAAACGGCCGCATGGTCTATCAGGACGAGGATGGGCTGATGGACCTGCCGCCGCCGCGCCTGCCCGGCCGGCACCAGTTCGCCAATGCCGCCGCTGCGCTTGCCGCGGTGAAGGCGGCGGGTTTCGAAATCAGCCATCGCGCCGCCGAACAGGCGATGACGAACGTCGCCTGGCCGGGGCGCATGCAGAAGCTGTCACAGGGCCGCCTGGTGGACCTGGCGCCGAAGGGATCGGAGATCTGGCTCGATGGAGGCCATAATCCGGGCGCCGGCCTGGTGATCGCCGAGGCGCTGGCCGAACAGGAGGAGAAAAATCCCAGGCCGCTGTTCCTGATCTCCGGCATGATCAATACCAAGGACCAGAGCGGCTATTTCCGCGCCTTCAAGGGCTTGGCCCGGCACGTCTACACCGTGCCGGTGAGCATGAGCGACGCCGGCGTGCCCAACGACGAGTTGGCGCTGCGCGCCACCGAGGCGGAGCTGTCTGCGGAGCCGGTCAGTTCCGTCGCCAGCGCGCTGATGCTGCTGCGCGACAGCTGGGACGGGCCGGCGCCGCGCATCCTGATCGGCGGTTCGCTCTATCTCGCCGGCGCGGTGCTGGACGAGAACGGCACGCCGCCGACCTGAGGCACTGCCGAAAGGCATTGGATCTTAAAGACCGGCGCCTGACAGTGTTCGTCAAGCGGCCAGATGCATGATGGCGGGCAGCGCCAGCGAAAGGCCGGACAGGAAAAGCAGCAAGAAAACGATCCTGCGCATCGTTCGTTGGGACAGCGGCGGCGGCCAGCGGCGCGCCGCATAGGTCGTCAGCATGACCGCCGGCACCGCCAGCACGAGTGCCATGGGCGACATGGAAGGCACATTGCCGCTCGCCACGACAGCGGCAAGCCGGACCACCTGCGCGGCGCCGAAGGCCGCGACCAGCGTTTCGCGAATGCGTTCATGCGGCAGCGGCTGGCGGAACAGGTGATAGACCAATGGCGGACCACCGGTCGCAAACAGGCCGCTCATAAGGCCCGAGACAATGCCGAAGCCGACGAAACTCGCATCCGACGACGGCTCCGCCAGACCGGCCGGCCTGAATGCCAGCTGCAGGCTGGACAGCATGATGACCAGGCCAAGTCCGATCTTCAGCAGGTCGGCCTGCGTGTCCGCCAGCCATTCAAGCAAGGCATAGCCGACGAGCAGAGAAGGCAGGCTCGCGATCAGTATGAGCCGCAACTCGCGGCGCGCGACCTCGCGCCAGCCGCCCAGGATCAGCATCTGCGTGGCATTGACCAGGGTCAACATGCCGACCATCGCGGCTGCATCCGGCAGCGGCAGCAGGCCGACAAGGGCGATGACGCCCATCATGACCAGACCGAAGGCAAAACCCGTCAGCGTCTGGACATAGGCCGCCACTGCCGCAAAGCCGGCAAAGGCAACGAGAAGTCCTAGACCCATGTCGCGGTCGACCCCGGCATGAACGGGCGCAGGCCGGCTGCTGCAATCACGACGCGCCTATTTCAACTCGATCTCGATGAAGGCGTATTCGCCCTCATTGGCGTTGACGACATCATGCTCGACACCTTCCTTTCGGAAGTAAGGCGCGCCCTTTTTCATCTCGGCGAAGGATTCGCCGTCCTTGGTGACGAGCTTCACCTTGCCGTCCATCAGCGGCACGACGACATAGTCGTGCCCATGACGATGCCAGCCGGTGTTGGCGCCCGGGGCAAAACGGTATTCGGTGACGATGACGCGGTCGTTGTCGATGAAGACGGTAGCCTTGGCCGTTCCCGTCATGGCGTTCTCCTCCTCCAAGGCACGTCTCCCGGAAACTCTCGGGGGGACATGCGCAAGACGCTTTATCGCCCATGGGCGGTTCAAGGAGAAGGCATGGCGCGCTCTTGCGCGAGGGCCAGCGGCAACGGCCAATGGCGCCAACAAAAAAGCCCGGCCGTGGCCGGGCTTTTCAGGGAAAGGTTTGCGATCAGGCGACGGCGCCGTTGATCCAGTGCGACAGCGCGGTCTTCGGCGCCGCGCCGACCTTCATATCGGCCACTTCGCCACCCTTGAAGATCATCAGCGTCGGGATCGAGCGCACACCAAACTGGGCGGCAAGCTCGGGATTCTCGTCGATGTTCAGCTTGGCGATCTTCACCTTGCTGCCGAGTTCCTTGGCGATGTCCTCCAGCGCCGGGGCGATCATCTTGCAGGGACCGCACCACTCAGCCCAGAAGTCCACCACAACCGGCTCCTTGGCATTGAGCACGTCGGCCTGGAAGTTGTTCTTGTCGACCTTGACGGTGGCCATCGGAAATCCTTTCGAGAAACGTTTGTCGCACCAAATGTGGTGGTTGTGGCTGCCTTGTTCAAGCAGTTCTTGTGTCACGCTCCTGTGAGTCGGGCAAGGGCGTCATCCATTGCGCCGGCCGGCAGCTCGATCAGCCTCGGCGCATCGGTGAACAGCAGCGCCGCCGACACTTCGCGGCCGGGGTACAGCGGCTTCAGCAGGGCGCGGTAGAGCGCGAGTTGCAGCAGGTAGGCCGGCGGAACCTCGGCCAGGCTGACGGGCGCCGGCCGGTTGGTCTTGTAGTCGACGATCCGGACGCGGTCCGGCGAGACCGCCAGCCGATCGATCTTGCCCGAAATGGAGCGCTTCCGTCCCCTCACCTCCAGGCTGCCCATGACCGCAACCTCGGCACGGGAGTCGGCTGCGAAGAGAGGGGCATAGCGGTTGTCGGCAAGGATCGACATCACCGAACCCAGGACGTTCAGCCTTTCGGCTTCCGGCCAGGACGCGCCGACACGGGCGAGATAGCGCTCCGCCGCCGCCTGGCGTTCTTCCTCGGGAAGCTCGGGCAAGGTCTGCAACAGCTTGTGCAGGGCCAGCCCGCGCATCACGGCAAGGCCGGGCTCGGCGGCTTCGTCGAGCACCGGCGAGCCAGTGTCGACAACCGTTTCCTTCATCTCGTCGATGAGCGACGAGGCTCCGGATGGCGAGAGCGGGCGCGGCAGATCCTCGAAGGGCGGCAAGGGCTGGAAGAACGAGGCGGGCGGCGGCCCGAAATCGGGGGACGGCGCCGCTTCGCCCTCGGCGGCCAGCTGGAAGGACGGCAGGTTGGTGACGTGGAAGCGGTGAACGGATCCGGCCCCCGTCGGATGCGGCCGCTCCCGGCTTTCGGGCGCGCCAGCGAGCGCCCGACTGACGATCGAATGCCAGGTTCCCAGGCCCGGCGCCCGCTTGCCGTGATAGCCGCAGACGATCAGACGGTCCTCGGCGCGGGTCATGCCGACATAGAGCAGGCGGCGATATTCGTCATCGGCCAGGGCGCGCGCCGTCGCCGCGGCGGTCCTGGAGAAGCCGTTGGCGACGTCGCTCGCCGAACGCCACAGAAAGCCCGTCGCACTCCAATGCTGGCCGGAGCCTTCGAACGGCATCAGCCGCGGCAGATGCTGGTCGCTGAACGGCGCCGCGCCGCCATCGACCAGGAAGACGACCGGCGCCTCGAGACCCTTGGCGGCATGCACGGTCATGACCCGCACCTCGTCCCGGGTCTGATCCATCTCGCGCTTGACCTCGGGGCCGGCGCTTTCGAGCGTCGACAGGAAGGCCTCCAGGCCCGGCAGGCCGGTGCGCTCCTCGGCGAGGCAGAAGTTAAGGAACTCGTCCAGTATGTCGCCAGCCTCCGGCCCCAGCCGCGCGATCATCCTGCCGCGCACGCCGTCGCGCGCCAGCAGGCCGGCGTAGAACTCGAACACCGGCTTGAAGGCCGCCTCGTTGCCCCATCCGTCGAGCCGGGCGGCGATGGCGGCAAGCGATGCGTCCTCGCCCGCGGCCCGTAGCGAGGCGATCAACGACAGGCCGGGCGGCCGCCTGGCCGCGAGCGCGAACAAGGTCTCTTCCGAAACGTCGAAGATCGGGCTGCGCAGCACGGCCGCCAGCGACAGGTCGTCCTCCGGCTGGACGAGGAAATGGGCGAGCGCGATCAGATCCTTGACCGCGATGTGGCCAGGCAGGCTCAGCCGGTCGGCGCCGGCGACCGGAATATTGCGGCTCTTCAGCGCGCGGGTCAGGGCATGCACGAAACTGTCGCGCTTGCGCACCAGCACCAGCACGTCGCCGGGCCGCAGTTTCTTGCCGCGCCCCTCGATCACCTCGCCGGAAGCGAGCCAGCCGGCAATGGTGGCAGCCACCTGTTCGGCGACGCGCACCGCCGGCGCATGGGCATGATCTATGGGCTGGGTCCAGTCGTCGGGCTCGTCGACGACATCGGCGCCGATCGACGGCCAGACCTCGACATAGCCCGGCGCATCGGTGCGGATCGCCTTGTGGCTCAGCGGATCGGGGTCATGGCTGATACCGCGCCGCACACCCGGGTCGGCGAAGACGCGGTCGACGGCGGCGAGCACGTCGTCGGTCGAACGGAACGACCAGGTGAGCTTGAGGTCGGCAAAGCGCGCCTCCGCATCGCGGACGCGGCCCGCAAACAACAGCCGGCTTTCAGCGAAGGAATCGGGGGCCGCGCCCTGGAAGGAATAGATCGACTGTTTCTCGTCGCCGACGGCAAAAACGGTGCGATGCACGGCGCGCGCGCCCTCGCCCGAGAAGAACTCGTCGGCCAGCCGCTTCACGACCTCCCACTGGTCGGGGCTGGTGTCCTGCGCCTCGTCGAGCAGGATGTGGTCGATGCCCTGGTCGAGCTTGTACTGCACCCAGGGGCCGGCATCGGGCCGCGCCAGGAGGCCGGCGGTTTTGACGATGAGGTCGTTGAAGTCGAGGAAACCACGGCCTCGCTTCAGCGTCTCGTAGCGGGCGATCAGCCATTCGGCGACCACGAGGGCGGCGCACGTGCCCTCCAGCATCCGGAAACGCGCGAGCCGGTCCGACACGTCGAGGATCGCCTTGGCTGCCGCGTCGTAGCGGTCCAGGAGATCGGGCAAGCGATCGATGAGCCCCTTCTTGAAGGTGCCGGGACCATAGGGATCGCCGTCGGCCTTGAGGAAGGCCTGGCCGAGCAGATTGAGCCGGCGGATCGGGTCCTGTTCCGCGAAGGCCGCCTTCGCGTAGGGCAGGATGTTGTTCAGCACGGCGCGTGCTTCGACATCCTGGCTGGCGCGGGCGAAGGTTGCGAAATAGGCCGGTGGGAAGCCCGGCAGCGGCCATGCCGACGCCGCGATCGCATCGGCGCTCTCGCCGGGGGAAAAGCCGAACTCGGCGAACAACGGCTGGAAGTCGGGATCATTCCGGCCAACCTCGACGATGAAGGAGCGCAGGTCGTCGCGCTTGCGCACGATCTCGCCCAGCAGGGCGTCGAGCCCGGCCTCGCCGCCGCGTTCGAGCACCATGGCGAACGCCTCGGCCAGCCGTGCATCGCCACCGCCGGCGCCCGAGATCATGTCGCGCCGGGCGGCGGCGAAGAGCGATCCCTCCATCTGCGGATCAAGCAGCTCGAAATGGGCGGGAATGTTGGCTTCCAGCGGAAACTGATGCAGCACCGATTCACAGAAGGCATGGATGGTCTGGATCTTCAGCCCGCCCGGCGTCTCCAGGGCTTCGGCGAACAGGCGCCGGGCGCGGCGCATGGTGCCGAAGTCGGGACGGCGACCTTCCAGCGCTTCGATCCGCACCGCCAGTTCGGCATCGCCCAGTGTCGTCCATTCCGACAGCGTGGCGAAGACGCGGTTCGACATGTTGGCGGCGGCGGCCCGCGTATAGGTCAGGCAGAGGATCTTCGATGGATCGGTGCCACCGAGCAGCAACCGGATGACGCGCTGGGCGAGCACGTGCGTCTTGCCGGAGCCGGCATTGGCGGAAACCCAGGCGGAATTTCGCGGATCGGACGCGCTCGCCTGGCTGGCGATCGTATCGGACGGAATCGGGTAGGCTTTCTTCATGCCTCCCCTCCCTCGTCGCCGGCGTCGCCGCCGGCCGACCATTCCAGCACGCGGGCAAGATGGTCGTAATCGCCATCTGTCTCGCCAGCGCGGAAGGGCAATGCCCGGGACAGGTAGCCGGTCAGGGGATCGTCGTAATGCGCCAGCAGCTTTTCCAGCCGTGCCCAGGCCTCCTCGGCGAGGTCGGTGGCGGTGCGCGGCCGGCGATTGTGTTCGAGGATAGATTCCTCGAACACCTCGCCATTCGGCTTCAACCGGACAAAGGCAAGTTCGGACGGTTCCCGCTTGCCAAGCTCGCGGAAGGCGCCGCGCCGCAAAAGCGCCCCCTCCAGCGCTAGCTGCGGTGAAAGCAGCGTATGCGCCTGCGCCTTCGAGGGCGAGGAGCCGGTCTTGAAATCGAGTATATCGGCCATGCCGCCGGCGAGAAGATCGACCCGATCGGCGAAGCCCGACAGCGTCACGCCGGAGCGGCCGACAACGGTCTTCTCGGCGCGCTCCTCGGCAAAGCGGCGCGCCACCGCGGGCGCGCGCACACGCTCCCACTCGATGATGCTGGCGGCCAGCTTCTCGAAGCGCGGCCACCAGACGGCCTCGACATCGGCCGGCAGCGCGGCCTCGGCGAAACAGGCGCGCCCGGCGGCCAACAGGCCCGACAGCGCTTCCGGCGCGCGCGGATCAGCCTCGCGCTGCGTGAACAGGTTGAGGATGGCGTGGAAAAGCGTGCCGCGTTCGGCCGCGCCCGGATCGCGGATCACCGGCTCGAGCGGCATGAGGCCGAGTATCCGCCTGGCGTAGACGGCATAGGGATCGCGGCGCAGCGTCTCGATCTCGGTCACCGAGAAATGCCGGGGCCTGACATCGAGCGGCGGCGTGGGCCTCGGCCGTGGCGCGAAATCCCGCCTGTCGCCGGCATCGAGGGATCGCGTCCAGGCGAGCAATTCCTCGCCGCGCCGGCGAAGGGTGGCGGCCTGGTCCTTGCCGACGAAGGTCAGCAGGCGTTGCAGCCAGCGCGACGAGACGGCCGGCGCGTCGCCAGAACGCGCCGAGCGGGCAAGCACCACCCTTCTGGCGCCCATCGCCATCTGGAAATCGTGCGCGGCGAGGCCGATGCGCCGCTCCGGCGGCTCCAGGTCGATGCCGGTCTTCATCAGCCGCGACATGAAGCGATCGCTTTCCGGCTTGCGCGGCCAGACACCCTCGTTCAGCCCGCCGATGACCAGTGTGTCGACGTCCTGCAGGCGTGCTTCCAGCGCCCCCCAGATGGCGATGTTGCGGTCGCTGCCCTGTGCCGGCTTGACCGTTTCGGGCGCCACAAGCGCGTCCATGACGTCAGGCCATTCATCGGCGGCGAACGAGAACGGCGCGGCGGCGGCGACGAGGCTGCGCAGCACCTGCGCCAGTCTTTCGCCGGCGTCGCCGGCGTAAAGCTCACCAAGACCGCCATCGTGCGACCGGCCGAGATGCTCAAGCGCTTCGGTGCTGGCGCGAACCAGTGTGACGAGGTCGGCTTCCTCGCGGCCCCGCCAGTCCGCCAGAGGCTCCACCGCCCGCGTGAGGCGCAGGAGCAGGTCGCGCGCTTCTTCTATGCCGCGAACGGTCAGACGCGAGAACCAGAAAGGCGGACGGCTGCCGCCGCCCAGCGTCGCAAGGCGGGTCTCGAACAGCGCGGCGAGGGCGAGAATGTCCGGCCGGCCGGTGCCGCCGCGCAGCGCCACCAGCTCGACGATGCCCGCCGCGCGCCGTGCCTGCACGCGCTCCAGCCCGAGGCCAAGCAACGGGTGCTTGAGCAGGGCCAGCAGGCCGATCGGATCGCCGGGACGGAACACGGCCTGGAGCAGCAGCCGCAGCAGTCCGGCCGCCGGTGTGCCGCCGAGCGGCGCGCCGCCGGAATCGTCGGCGACGACGCCGAAACGCTTGAGCTCGGCCGAGACGCGCCGCGCCAGGGCACGATCGCCCGTGACCAGCGCCGCGCGCTGGCCGGGTTCCTCGACGGCACGCCTGAGCGCCAGCGCGATCGCCACCGCCTCGTCCCTCTCGCTCGCCGCCTCCACGAGTGTGACGCCATTGAAGGCGCTCGCTATGTCCAGCCTGTTGAAGCGGCTGCGCGTCTCGGCCCAGAGCTCCGTCGTCTCGGCCGGCCGCAGCGCCTCGCCCACCAGTGCCGCCCGCAACGCCAGCCCTGCCTCGACCTCGGCGAGGTCTTCGACGTCGCCGCGAAGGACCCCGATCTTGCCGATCAGCTTGGCCAGGCCATATTGCGGATGGCCAAGCAAAGACGGGCGGGCGCCGGGCGCCGTAATCGCATCGAAGGATGGTTCGTCCAGCGTGCGATCGAGCCCGGGCAGGACCACGGCGCCGTTGGGAAGGCCGGCGATGGCCGCGAGCAGCTCGGCCGTGGCCGGTATCGAGCCGGTGGAACCGGCGGCGATGACCGGGCCGGCGGGCGGGCGCAGACGCAGCCGCGCCGCTTCGCGCCGGATCAGGGCGCTGCGGTGCGCGGCGGGGTCCGAAAGGCCGCGTTCAGCGAGGAATTTCGGCCAGGCATCGGTGACGATATCGAGAAAATCGAGCGTCACCTGCCACCAGCCGGCGAGCCTGCCGTCGACCAGACCGGCAAGCTTGGCCCAGTCGGTGCCTTCGGTCTCTATCTCGTCCAGCAGGCCGGCAAGGTCGCGCGAAAGCCATAGCGCGTCGGCTGCCGAGGCCGGAACCGCGATCTCCTCGTCGAACAGCGCCAGCACATGGGCAGGCAAGCGACGCTTCCAGGCGCGCACCAGCGGCGCCAGCAGCAGCAGCCTTTCGGTGGCGGGGATCGGCGGCGCGAGGTCGAGCGTATCGCCCAATCCCGGGTCGAACGCCGCCGCGTCCTCGTCGAACTCGCCCAGCGGCCGGATCACCGGCAATATCGCGGAGCGGCCGCCCAGCGCCTCGACGAATTCGCCGCGCAAGGCGCGCGCGGCGCGGCGCGTCGGCACATAGATGGTGACATCGGCCAGCGCCAGCGGCTCGCCATCGAAGCGAAAGCCGGGAACGAGGCGGCCGCCAAGCAGCGCCCGGGCCAGCGTCGGCAGGAACGGCGCACCGGGCGGAATCGAGAAAACGCGGCGCGAGCCGCTCATACCGCCTTCGCCAGAGCACTGGCGACGGCAGCCTCCGCGGCCGGGATCGCATCCGGCGTACCGACCGTGATCCAATGGCCCTGCATCGCCATGCCGAACAGGCGGCCGGCGGCGATGGCCTTGTCGAAATAGGCGTTCAGGGAATGCGGCGTCGCCGGCGCGTCCTTGAATATACGGGGATGGACGATCGCCGCGCCGGCATAGATCAGGCCGGCGGGGTCGCCCTTGGCGCGGCGCAACGTGCCCTCAGGCGCCAGCAGGAAGTCGGTGCTGCCGCTATGGCCGGTCGCGGAATGAAGATGCGCGAGCATCAGCAGAATATCCATTCTTGCCCCGTCCCATGCAAGGGCGAGACGGGTAAGATTGGAGACGCCGGCATCGATCCAGAACGTATCGGCATTGATGATGTAGAAGGGCTCGGGCCCCAGCTTGGGCAACGCCTTGACGATCCCGCCGGCTGAATCCAGCAGCGCTTCGCTTTCATCCGAGATGACGATTCTGGGAGACCGCCGCCCGGCGACATGGTCTACGATCTGCCGCGGCAGGTAGTGGACGTTGACGACGGCGCGCTCCACACCTGCCTCGGCAAGGCTGTCGAGGCCCCAATCCATCAGGGTCTTGCCGGCGATCGGCACCAGCGGCTTCGGCATGGTGTCGGTGATGGGCCGCATGCGCTTGCCGAGCCCGGCGGCAAGCACCATGGCGGTGCGCGGCCTGGTGGTCATAGCGTGCGCTCCTCGAGCAGGCCGTGCGCGACATAGAATGCGCGCAAGCCGCCAAGCGCCGGATGCGCCAGCGCCCGCCTGAGATAGTCGCGGATGCGCGGCAGATGCTTCAGGTAGTAGGGCTTGCCGTCGCGCTTTTCCAACCGCACGAAAATGCCCAGTATCTTGGAATTGCGTTGCGCGGCCATGATCGCATAGGCCTCCAGGAAGCCCTCCTCGTCGAAGGCGCCCGCGGCGTGGCGCGCCGCGACATAGGCGTCGCGTGTCTCCGTTTCGATATCGGGCGGGATGGTGACGCGCGCGTCCATCGCCAGCGACGCGACATCATACGCCGAAGGCCCGACCAACGCGTCCTGGAAATCGACGATGCCGAGGCGGTCGTGTCCGACGCGGTCGGCGCGCCAGATGATGTTGGGTGAATGGAAGTCACGCAGCATCAGCGTGTATTCGCGGTTTTCCAGCCGGTCGAAAAGCGCGTTCCATTCCCTGGCATAGCCGGCGCGAAGGGCATCGGTGGCCGGTTGCCCGGTGATGGCGGGCACGTACCAGTCGATCAGCAGGTCGGCCTCAATCATCATGGCATCGCGATCGAAGGGCGGCACGTCGTGGAAGCCGCCCTCGCCGGTCGGCATGTGATAGTCCCAGCTCCTGCCATGCATCATCGCGAGCAGCTCGGCGGCGGCCGCGTAGCGCGCCGCGACAGGCCGGCCTTCCGCGTCGAGGAACGCTTCCGAGCCGAGATGTTCCGTCAGCAGGAAGCCCTGCTCCAGGTCGGCCGCCTCGATCAGAGGCACGGAGACGCCGCCTTCCATCAAGGCCCGGTCGATGGCGACGAAAGCGGAAACGGACTGCGCCGAATGGGCTATTTCTGCATAGGCCTTGCCCCGGCGAACCGGCGGCCCGAGCACCAGACGCGGCGAATTCATCAGCACGCGCGGCGCGAGATCGCCAAGCGTGACTGTTTCGTAGGAGCGCGCCGAGGCGTCGCCGATCAGATGGCGTCGGCGCGCCTCGCCCCAGCCGGCGGCGCCAAGAAAATCCCGCATGGCCAGCGAGCGCGCGATGCGATCGAAGGCTGCGCCCTGCCCCGACAGCCTCGCCAGGCGACCCTCGCCCTGGTGGGCGAGTTCGATCGTTACGACGGTAGCCGGGAAATAATCCTCCGCCCGCTCCGGCCATTCCACCAGTGCCGCACCCTGCGCGAGAAGCTCGTCGAGGCCGAGTTCGTCCATCTCGGCCGCCGAGGACAAGCGATAGAGGTCGAAATGGTGGACGGGAATACGGGCCTCGTAACTCTGCACCAGCGTGAAGGTCGGGCTCGGCACTTCGAGGCCGGGATCGCCGGCGAGGGACCGGATCAGCGCCCGCGCCAGCGTCGACTTGCCGGCGCCGAGGTCGCCCTTGAGGGCCAGCACATCGCCAGGTCGCAAAGCGAGGGCCAAGTCCTCGCCGAGCCGCATGGTCTGCGTCTCGTCGGCGAGAAAACGCTCCAGAACCGTCGCGGCCAAGACGCGTTACTCGGCCGCTTCGCGAATGCCGCCCGAAGGCGTGTCGGGGAAGGTACAGATCACCGTCGTCCCCTGGTCCTTGCCGGTCTCGATGCGGACGCTGCCGCCATGGAGCTCGACGAAGCTCTTGACGATCGAGAGGCCGAGCCCGGCGCCGCGCCGGCGGCCGCCATTGGTGCGCGGCTCGAAGCGGCGGAAGACCGAATCGAGCAGGTCCGGCGGCATGCCGGGGCCATCGTCGTGGACGGAGAACTCGACCCCGTCGGCAAGCTGACGGCAGGCCAGCGTGATCGTGCTGGCCTCGGGCGCGTAGTTGGCTGCGTTGCTCAGCAGGTTGTAGAGGATCTGGCGGATACGTGTCTCGTCGCCATGGAAGGTCTTGGGGCCAGCGGCGGCATCGACCTTCAGCCTGATCGAGTGTTCCTCCAGCCGATCGGCCACCAGCTCGGCGGCCGCGGCGATGGTCCTGTCGACATGCACCTCGGAAATATCCAGCCGCATGATGCCGGCATCGACCGTCGCAAGGTCGAGTATGTCGTTGACGATGGTGAGCAGAACCGAGGACGAGGAGCTCACATGGTCGACATATTCGCGCTGCCGCGCGTTCAGTGCACCTGTGGCGGGCAGAGAGAGAAGCTCGGTGAAGCCGATGATGTTGGTGAGCGGCGAGCGTAGTTCGTAGGAGACGTGCTGGACGAACTCGTTCTTGATCTGGTCGGACTTCTCCAGCGCTTCGTTCTTGTCCTTCAGCGCCCGTTCGACATTGACGCTGTCGGTGACGTCGACGAAGGTCGTCATCACCTGCCCGTTGGGCAGCGGAATGACGGCGAAGCGAAGCACGTTGCCGTTGCGAAGCTCGGTCTGGCCGTGGCGGTCGCGTCGTTCGTCGTCGAAGCCGGTGATGGCCGCGACGAAGCCGCCCCACGGGCTGTCGACCGCGCGCTGATCACAAAGATCGCGGATGGTCGAGACATGGACGTTGGGCCGCGTGGCGTCCGCGTCCAGCCCCCAAAGCGCGGCGAAGGCCGGGTTCGACAGCCGGAGCCGGCCGTCCGGACCGAACACGGCCACGCCCTCGGCGAGATTGTCCAGCGTCTCGCCCTGCACCCGCACGGCGGTCTGGTAGCGGCTTTCGAGATCCATCTTCTCGGTGAGGTTCTCGAACACCCAGGTCACGCCGCCCTTGGGCTGCGGATTGGCGATGACGCGGATGGTCTTGCCGTCCGGCAAGTGCCACCAATGCTCCTGCGACTCCACGGCGCGATAGGCGCCGAGCAGGCTCTGCTTCCAGCGGCGCCACTCTGGCTGCTCGGCGATCTTGCCTTCGCTGCGCAGCCGATCGAGCAACAGCGCGTTGTCGGGCGCGCTGAGCAGGAAGCCGCTGTCCAGGCCCCACAGCTTCTGGAACGCCTGGTTGAAGAAGCGCAGCTTCTCGTCGGTGTCGAAGATGGCGACCGCGGTGTTGAGCTGGTCCAGCGTATCGGCGTGGCTGCGGACGGTGCGCTCGTACTCGCCGCGAATGGCCTCGGTCGCCGATGTATCGCAGGCGAGACCGGCCGAGCCGTCGGGGTTGGCGACATCGGTGACGGCGAACATGCGCCGGTCGCCCTCGATCACAGTCGACAGCGTCTGCTCGAATACCCGATGCGACTTATGCTGCTGCGCGATTGTCTCGCGCGCCTGGCCGCCGAGGAATTCCTTCTGGTCGCGCACGACCGTGCCGGCGTTTTCCGCCTCCACGGCCTCGGCATAGGCGCGGTTCACCCATCTCAGCCTGCCGTCGTCACCGCGCATCCACGCGGGCATCTTCAGCGCGTCGAGCAGGCCGACCATGGCTTCGTAGTCGATGGCCAGGCGCTGGTTCTCGATCTTGAGCCTGGCCTGGCTGCGCTGTGTCTCGGAAAGCGAGACGAAGCGCACGATGACATGCGCCGCACTCTTGCGCCCATGCACCTCGAGCGGCGCGCCGGCCTGCGATTCGATGACGAGGTCGAAGGCGCTGCCTTTGTCGCGCAGCGCCGCGACGGCGTGTTCCAGGGCCGCGGCCGAGCGCGGCATCAGCCAGCGGCCGAAGGCGAGGAAGGCCGCGCGTTCGTCGGGAGCACCGCTTTCGATCGGCAGCGAGCCGACGAGATCCGGTTTCTTGTTCTCGGTGCCCCAGACGATCACCCGCTGGTCGCGCACGTTGAGCAAGGCCTCGGAGCGCTGGAGGGCGGCGTTAACGTCGGCAATGCGGGCCCTGAGCTCGGCGTTCTCGGCCGAAGCGCGCGCCCTTTCGCGGATGAGCACGACCGCCGAAAGCAGCGCGGCGCCCATGACGCCGACGAAGACCGCGAGCTGCATGACCTCGACCGTGCTGACGGAGACGCCAGCCTGGCCGGTCGCGGCGTGAGCAGAGACAACCGAAATCGGGCCACTGAGCGCCGAGGCGCCAAGCAGCATGCCCATGCGGGTGCGCCAGGACTGTCGCACCGCCCTGGCGGCGCCGTCCATGGTCCCCGAATCGTCGCGGCCGCCGGAAACGGCCAGTCCCGCCTTGTGCGGGTTTTGCCCCGGCATGTCTTGGTCCTCTCCGCCGCCTGAATGCAAGACCGCCCCAACGCCCGCCCCTCTCACCCCCTCGCGGGCCGGAAGCGTTGCGAATCACCCGACAATAAACCCTCGCCGAATCGCCGTGAAGGCAGCCGGCTCGCAAAAATAATGCCGGGCGAAAAGTCAATCGCCCGGCATCAATATCTGGTGGTAAATTGTAAGTTGGTTAATAGCGGTAGTGTTCAGGCTTGAACGGACCCTGCGGCGTCACGCCAATATAGGCCGCCTGTTCGCCGGAAAGCTCGGTGAGCTTGACGCCAAGCTTGCCGAGATGCAGCCGCGCCACCTTCTCGTCGAGGTGCTTGGGCAGCACATAGACCTGGTTCTGGTACTGGCCGGACTTGGTGTAGAGCTCGATCTGGGCGAGCACCTGGTTGGTGAAGGACGCCGACATGACGAAGCTCGGGTGACCGGTGGCATTGCCGAGATTGAGCAGGCGGCCTTCCGACAGCAGGATCATGCGCTTGCCGTCCGGGAAGGTGATCATGTCGACCTGCGGCTTGACGTTGGTCCACTTCAGATTGCGCAGCGACGCAACCTGAATCTCGTTGTCGAAGTGGCCGATGTTGCCGACGATGACCATGTCCTTCATCGCGCGCATATGGTCGAGCGTGACGACATCCTTGTTGCCGGTGGTGGTGATGACGATGTCGGCGGTCGGCGCCGCGTCCTCCAGCGTCACGACCTCGAAGCCGTCCATCGCCGCCTGCAGCGCGCAGATCGGATCGACCTCGGTTACCTTGACGCGGGCGCCGGCGCCCTTGAGCGAGGCCGACGAACCCTTGCCGACGTCGCCATAGCCGCAGACCACCGCGACCTTGCCGGCCATCATCGTGTCGGTGCCGCGACGGATGCCGTCGACCAGCGATTCCTTGCAGCCGTACTTGTTGTCGAACTTCGACTTGGTGACGGAATCGTTGACGTTGATCGCCGGGAAGGGCAGCAGGCCCTTCTTCTGCAACTGGTAGAGACGGTTGACGCCGGTGGTCGTTTCCTCGGTGACGCCGCGGATCGCTTCCTTCTGCTTGGTGAAGAAGCCGGGCGAGGCCTTCAGGCGCTTCTTGACCTGGGCATAGAAATATTCCTCTTCCTCGCTCTGCGGGTTCGACAGCACGTCCTCGCCGGCTTCGGCGCGGGCGCCGATCAGAATGTACATGGTGGCGTCGCCGCCATCGTCGAGGATCATGTTGGAGACGCCGCCGTCAGCCCACTGGAAGATCTGGTCGGTGTAGTTCCAGTAATCCTCGAGCGATTCGCCCTTGACCGCGAAGACCGGAATGCCGGCCTCGGCGATGGCCGCGGCCGCGTGGTCCTGGGTCGAGAAGATGTTGCAGGAGGCCCAGCGGATCTCCGCGCCGAGCGCCTTCAGCGTCTCGATCAGCACGGCCGTCTGGATGGTCATATGGAGCGAGCCGGTGATGCGCGCGCCCTTGAGCGGCTTCTTGTCGCCAAACTCCTCGCGGCAGGCCATCAGGCCCGGCATCTCGGTTTCGGCGATCTCGATTTCCTTGCGGCCCCAGCCGGCAAGCGAGATGTCGGCGACCACATAGTCCTTGCTACCCGTCATGGCAGTGCTCCGATGCGAAGTGTTTTTGCGGATACGCCCCGGCCGGACGGCATGCGAAGGCGCGCGGATTTGCCGGCCTGACTAGCAGATCGGCACCAAGACGACAATGGGATATAAAGAAATCTTTATCCGTGCATATCTTTCGATCGCCGGATCAGCTTTCCTCGCCGAAGCGCGCGGCGACCAGTTGCTCCAGCGCGTCGATGGCCTCCGCGGCTTCGGGACCGCTGGCCGACACGCGGATCGAATAGCCGGGGCTCGCCGCCAGCATCATCAGTCCCATGATGGAGGTGCCTCCGACCTTCATCCCGTCCTTCTCGACATGGACCGAGGCGTTGAAGCCGCTGGCCACCTGGACGAACTTGGCCGAAGCGCGGGCATGCAGCCCGCGCTGGTTGATGATCGGGAAATCCCTGACGATCTCGTTCTTTTCCACCGACAGGTTGCTCATTTGCTGCTCAGCAACTGACTGGCGACATTGATGTACTTGCGGCCGGCGGCCTGCGCCTCGTCCAGCGCCACCGCCATGTTGTCGCCCTTGCGGATCGAGGACAGCTTGATCAGCATCGGCAGGTTCATACCGGCTATGACCTCGATACGGCCCGATTCCATCACCGAAATGGCGAGATTCGAAGGCGTGCCGCCGAACATGTCGGTCAGAACGATGACGCCCGTGCCGGTATCGACGCGCGCGACGGCGTCGACGATGTCGCTCCGGCGCTGTTCCATATCATCGTCGGCGCCGATCGCCACAGTCTCGAAATTGTCTTGTGGCCCCACGACATGTTCCACGGCATGTCTGAACTCGGTGGCCAGTTGACCGTGCGTCACGAGCACGAGTCCGATCATTCTTTGGTGGCTCCCGTCATCGCCGCTTCACAGGCGTATCTTATGCTCGCCAACCATTGCAGGCGGCGGGAGCGCTATCTTGTCGACCATAGGCGCGTTGACAAGCCCAAAATTGCGCCAGCCCGAGCCATTTTGACGCATTGCAGCAAAAAACCCCGAACGGATCATGAAAAAGGCGGGATCGACAACCGGGCCATAAGCGCCGTCAGCGCGGCCACGACGTTTTGCCTGGGCAGGTCGATGCGCGGCAACAGGCAACCGCCGATGGTCTCTGTCGCGTCCTCCTGAAAGCGCGCCATTTCTTGCGCCGGCACAAGCCGCACCAGCAGGTCGATTACGCCTGCCGGCTCGAAAGGCAGCGGCTGGGGCCCGATGCCCGAGACTTCCGCGAGGCCGGCTATGGCCGCGGGAGCCCGGCAGAGCAGCCTGCCGCCCCGGCCGACGATGAAAAGCTGGTCGTCGCCGATCAGGCGGGAAAACAGACCGCGCGCGCCGCAATGGTCGATCAATGCCAGCGCCAGCGTTGTCTTGCCGGAGCCCGAAGACCCGGTGATGAGAAGCCCATGGTCGCCCACGAGAAGCGCCGTCGCATGGATGTTGCCGGCGGTCGGCACGGTTTGCTCAGGCACCTGGGCTCAAGCCTCCGGGATACGGCGCATGCCTCAGCCCTCGGCGGGCAGGGTGACGACGAAGCGCGCACCCTTGATCTCGCCAGGCTTGGTGCCGGGGATGTTTTCGGCTGTCAGCGTGCCGCCATGCGCCTCGACGATCTGCCGCGAAATCGAAAGGCCGAGACCGGAATTCTGGCCGAACGCCTCGCCCGCGGGACGATCGGTGTAGAAGCGCTCGAAGATGCGGTCGATGTTGTCGGCGCGGATACCCGGACCGTTGTCGTCGACGGTGAGGATGTTGAATTTGCCGGCGCGCGCCAGGGACAGGGTTATCTGGCCATGCTCCTCGGGAACGAACGAGCGGGCATTCTCGATCAGGTTGGTGATGACCTGGCCGATGCGGAGATCGTGGCCGACGACGACGTAGCCCTTCACGCCTTGCGGCAGCTTGGCGACCTTGAGCTCGATATCGACCGCCTTCTTGTTGCGCGTCGTTTCGCGCGAGACGGCGATGAGGTCGGTGAGGAACTTCTTCAGGTCGACGGTCGCGGCATCCTCGCGCGCCAGTTCGGCATCGAGCCGTGAGGCGTCCGAGATATCGGTGATCAGCCGGTCGAGGCGCTTCACGTCGTGCTGGATGATCTCCATCAGGCGGCTGCGCGAATTGTCGTTCTTGGCCAGCGGCAAGGTTTCGACGGCGCTGCGCAGCGAGGTGAGCGGGTTCTTCAACTCGTGCGATACGTCTGCCGCGAAGCTTTCGATCGCCTCGATGCGCGCATAGAGCGCGTTGGTCATGTCGCGTACCGCGACCGAGAGGTTGCCGATCTCGTCCTGGCGGTCGGAAAAATCGGGAATCTCCTCGCGGTTCTTGACGCCGCGGCGCACGCGGATCGCGGCGGCGGAGAGGCGACGCAGCGGATTGGCGATGGTGGAGGCGAGAAGCATCGACAAGATCGCGGTGACCAGCGCTGCGATGCCGAACACGCGCAGGATCGCCTTGCGTTCGGCGGCGACGATCTTGTCGATGTCACCGCCCTCGGTCGACAGCATCAGCACGCCGAGGACGGCGCGGAAACGCTGGATCGGCACCGCGACCGAGACGATCTGCTCGCCCTGCTCGCTGACGCGCACGATGGTCGAGGGGCTGCCGGTCAGCGCCTTGACCACTTCCGGGAATGCCGCGCCGTTACCGCCGGGCTGCTCGTGGTAGACGGGCAGCTCGGTGTTGCGGAAGACGTCGAATACGAATTTCTGGATGCGTTCGAGCAGGTCGGGCTGCTCCTCCTCGACCGGCGGCAAATCGTAGCGCAGGATCTGGCCGCGCGAGTAGAGATGCCTGGAATCGAGCAGCAGGTTGGCGTCGCGGTCGTAGATGCGGGCGCGGGTGCGGGTCGGCGAGATCAGGCGTCGCAGCACCGGCGCCACGCGCTCCGGATTGATCGGAAAGTCCAGATTGTCGAGCTGATCGGAACCCGGCCCGAGGCTTTCGCCGGCCTGCAGCTCGAGCAGCTTCTCCGGATCGATGCTGATGGAATCCGTCTCCACCGTCGCCGAGGCGGCAATGGCGCCGGCGATGATCTCGCCCTGCGTCATCAGGCTCTCGACGCGCGCGTCGATAAGGCCGTCGCGGAAGGTGTTGAGATAGAGAATGCCGGTGACCAGCACGGCGAGGCCGGCCAGGTTGAGGAACAGGATACGGCGTGTCAGGCTGGAGAAGATGTGATGGCCGAGGAAGCGGCGCATCGGCACCGTGATCCTGGACAGGAACGCGGGCATGATCCGCGGCGCGCGCTTCACCGCGCCCGCCGGCCTGCCTCGCTGTGCCTCGACTGCCATCGAATAGCAGTTCCCTGTCTAGTGAGTAGTGAGTAGCGCGTAGGGCATAGAGAAATGGTTGGCTGAGATCGCGGCGATGCGGCCGCTCGCACCATTCAAAACTGACTACCGACTATTCCCTACTGCCTATTCCTGTTCACGCCTCGCGGAATCGGTAACCGACCCCGTACAGCGTCTCGATCATCTCGAAGTCGTCATCGACGGCCTTGAACTTCTTGCGCAGGCGCTTGATGTGGCTGTCGATGGTGCGGTCGTCAACATAGACCTGCTCATCATAGGCCGAATCCATCAGCGCATCACGGCTTTTCACCACGCCGGGGCGCTGCGCCAGGGAATGCAGGATGAGGAACTCGGTGACGGTCAGCGTCACCGGCTCGCCCTTCCAGGTGCAGGTGTGGCGTTCCTGGTCCATGACGAGCTGTCCGCGTTCGAGCGAGCGGGCCTGCGGGCTGGGCGCCTTGGCAGCCGCCTCGCGGGCGCTGGCGCGGCGCAGCACGGCGCGCACCCGCTCAACCAGCAGACGCTGCGAAAACGGTTTGCGGATGAAGTCGTCGGCGCCCATCTTCAGGCCGAAGAGCTCGTCGATCTCGTCGTCCTTGGAGGTCAGGAAGATGACCGGCAGGTCGGTTTTCTGACGCAGCCGGCGCAGCAATTCCATGCCGTCCATGCGCGGCATCTTGATGTCCAGGATGGCCAGGTTCGGCGGGCGCGCTGCCAGGCCTTCCAGCGCCGAGGCACCATCCGTGTAGGTCTCGACGCGGTAGCCTTCCGATTCCAGGGCGATCGATACCGATGTCAGGATGTTGCGGTCGTCGTCGACAAGCGCGATTGTTGCCATTTCCAGCGGCTCCCTCATGAGCTGTCCCTTCTTTCGTCGAGAAGGGGCTTTTGCAGGACAAATTAGGTACAAAATGTGGCACAGGCCCAAGCCGCTGTCACGGGCGGCATATTGGCGGCCACGACCACGCCTCAACAACGGATTGGACGATCGAACGCTGCCAATCCTTTGGGCAACCTCGTGGACTTTTTGCACATATAAACGATTTAAACAACTTTCAAATTTTTTAAATCGATTAATGATTTGATATCATTCGCCTTTTCTGGTTCTGAGCCTGTCAGCCCCGTCAAGGGCGCCGGACGCCAACCCGGCCATATGCGGCAAATCCAGAGAGGAGCACTTGATGTCGGAAGCCGGCAAACGCAACCCCGCCTGCGCGATTGACGCCATCGGCCTGAAGACCACGGGCACGGTGCGCTACAATTTCGGCGCCGCAGAACTCTACGAGGAAGCGATCCGCCGCGGCGAGGCAAGGTTGACGGCGCATGGCGCGCTGGTGGCCGAGACCGGACAGCACACGGGCCGCTCGCCCAAGGACAAGTTCGTGGTGCGCGACGACAGCGTCGCGGCGCATGTCTGGTGGGACAACAACAAGGCGATCACACCGGCCCAGTTTGAGACGCTGCTTGCCGACTTCCGCGCGCATGCTGCGACGCTGGATCTCTATGTGCAGGACCTGGTGGGCGGCGCCGACACCGAGCTGCAGTTGAAGACGCGGGTGGTCACCGAACTTGCCTGGCACTCGCTGTTCATCCGCAACCTGCTGATCCGTCCCGAGGCCGCCGAGCTCGACAGCTTCGTGCCGGGCATGACGATCATCGACCTGCCCTCCTTCCGCGCCGATCCGGCCCGCCACGGCAGCCGCACCGAGACGATCATCGCCGTCGACCTGACGCGCAAGATCGTGCTGATCGGCGGCACCTCCTATGCCGGCGAGATGAAGAAGTCGGTGTTCACCATGCTGAACTACCTGCTGCCGGCCCAGGGCGTGATGCCGATGCACTGCTCGGCCAACGAAGGCCCCGCCGGCGACACCGCGATCTTCTTCGGCCTTTCGGGCACGGGCAAGACGACGCTGTCGGCCGACCCGTCGCGCACGCTGATCGGCGACGACGAGCATGGCTGGGGCGCGCACGGCATCTTCAACTTCGAGGGCGGCTGCTACGCCAAGACGATCAGGCTGTCGGCGGAAGCCGAGCCTGAGATCTTCGCCACCACCCAGCGCTTCGGCACGGTTCTGGAGAATGTCGTGCTCGATGCCGGCCGCGTGCCGGATTTCGACGACGGGCGCATGACCGAGAACACGCGCTGCGCCTATCCGCTGGACTTCATCCCCAATGCCAGCCGCACCGGTCGCGCCAGCCATCCGCGCAACGTCATCATGCTGACGGCCGACGCGTTCGGCGTGATGCCGCCGATCGCGCGGCTCACCCCGGCGCAGGCCATGTACCACTTCCTGTCGGGCTATACGGCCAAGGTCGCCGGCACCGAAAAAGGCGTCACCGAGCCGGAAGCGACGTTCTCGACCTGCTTCGGCGCGCCTTTCATGCCGCGCCATCCTTCCGAATATGGCAACCTGCTGCGTGACCTGATCGCGCGTCACAAGGTCGATTGCTGGCTGGTCAACACGGGCTGGACCGGCGGCGCCTACGGCACCGGCAAGCGCATGCCGATCAAGGCGACCCGCGCGCTGCTCGCGGCCGCCCTCGACGGTTCGCTGAAATCGGCCACCTTCCGCACCGATGCCAATTTCGGCTTCGAGGTGCCGGTGTCGGTTCCCGGCGTCGACAGCGCCATTCTCGATCCGCGCTCGACCTGGGCCGACAAGGCCGCCTACGACCGTCAGGCAGCCAAGCTGGTCGGCATGTTCGCCGTCAACTTCGAGAAGTTCGAGCCGCATGTCGACGCCAGCGTGCTGGGCGCCGCGCCGCGCTTGCAACAGGCCGCCGAATAGCGGCCAACATCGACCTCCTTCGCGGGCCCGGCTTTTGCCGGGCCTTTTCTTTTGTCCGCGTCCGCGCCATGACTGCGCGCATGAGCGCGGACGAAAAGATCATCATAAGTGGCGAGGCGGTCATCCATCCGGATGACCTCAAGGAGGATTTCATCCGGTCTTCGGGGCCGGGCGGCCAGAACGTCAACAAGGTGGCGACGGCGGTGCAGTTGCGCTTCGACGCCGCCAACGCCGCCGGGCTGTCCGAGCGCGTGCGCGACCGCACGATCAGGCTGGCGGGCCAGCGCGCCACCAAGGACGGCGTCATCGTCATCGAAGCGGGGCGTTTCCGCACACAGGAGCAGAACCGCGCAGACGCCCGCGCGCGTCTGACGGCGCTGGTCGCCAAGGCCGCCGAGCCGCCACCGCCGCCGCGCAAGAAGACCAGGCCGTCGAAGGGCGCCGTCGAGCGCCGCCTGAAAAGCAAGGCCGGACGCTCGACCGTGAAGAAGCTGCGCGGTCGCGTGGACGGCGAATAGGCACACTGGACTTCCCCGGCGACACGGCGGATGCCGGATCGCGCGCTCCGCACAACCACGCCGTGTAGAAATGGGTTCACATTTGGCCGCGCAGATGCAAGGTTCGCGCTGTCAAATCAGAGGAGACCTCGGATGGGTATGTTCGACTTCGTCAAAAGCGTAGGCAAGAAACTGGGCATCGGCGGTGAGGAGGAAGCGCCAAGCGCCGACACGCTCAAGCAGGAGCTCGATTCGCACAAGCTCGGCACCGACAATGTGGAAGTGGTCGTCAAGGGCGATACGGCAGTGCTCAAGGGCACGGTCAAGGACCAGTCGATCTTCGAGAAGGCGGTGATCGCGGTCGGCAACACGCTTGGCGTCTCCAAGGTGCAGGCTGACGAGCTGCAGGTCGGCACGGCTGGCGCCGGCGCCACGGCGGCCGCCAAGGAGCCTACCTTCTACACGGTGCAGAAGGGCGACAATCTCTGGAAGATCGCCGAAAAGAGCTACGGCAAGGGCAACGGGCCCAAGAACACCATCATCTTCGAGGCCAACAAGCCGATGCTGACCCATCCGGACAAGATCTACCCCGGTCAGGTGTTGCGCATTCCGGACATCGCGCAAGGCTGAGGCAGCGCGTCCGCGACAACGACAAGCGGCGGCTTTCGGGTCGCCGTTTTCATTTTCAGGTGGCATTGTCGGCCATATTCCGCAGGCAGGTCCCATGCTCGTTCTTCCCAAAGGCGTTCGCCACATGCCCGGCCACCTCTCACGCTCCGAGCAGGAGGCGCTGGTCGAGGAGGTGAGGAAGGTCGTGCAGGAGGCGCCGCTCTACGTGCCCGCCATGCCACGGACCGGCAAGGAGATGAGCGTGCGCATGACCAATTGCGGCACGCTCGGCTGGGTCACCGACAGGGAGCGCGGCTATCGCTACCAGCCGACCCATCCCGCGACCGGAATGCCGTGGCCGCCGATCCCCGCCGCGCTTCTCGACCTGTGGCGGCAGGTTTCGAGCTACCCGCATCCGCCCGAGGCCTGCCTGGTCAATTTCTATAACCAGGATGCCAGGATGGGCCTGCACCAGGATCGCGACGAGATGGAATTCGCCGCTCCGGTGGTCTCGGTATCGCTGGGGGATGATTGCCTCTTCCGCGTAGGGCAGACGACACGCGAGGGCGGGACCAAGTCGTTTCGGCTGAAGAGCGGCGACGTCGTCGTGCTCGGCGGCGAGGGCCGCCTCTGCTTTCACGGCGTCGATCGCATCTACCCGTCCACCTCGGCGCTGTTGCGCAATGGCGGACGGATCAACCTGACTCTGCGACGGGTGACGAAGCCATCGTAAGAGGTGGCCCTAAGATGATTTTAAAGATGTGGTGCTACGGGTCGAGAAACCATAGCAAAGGTCGACCATGACGCCGTCTCCGAACAGAGCATTCGCGACCGTCGACGTCGCCACTGCCCTTGTGGTCGTCGTGGTGGGCTTTTGCGCCGGCGCGGTTTACCTGAACGCCCTGTGGATGCTGGACGAGAACGGCTTCTCCGTGCTCTCGCGGCGATTACCCTATTGGGATTTCAGCAATCTGTGGGGCGGATCGCGCATGGCGCTGGACGGCCATGTCGCCTATCTGTTCGATGTCGAAACCTACCGCGCGACGCTGCGCGCCATGTTTTCTCCCCTTCTGCCCGACCAGGAATGGAGCTACCCGCCCAGCGTCCTGCTGTTCGGCGCGCCGTTGGCGGCCCTGCCGATCCTCCCCGCATATCTGATCTGGACATTCGGCACCGTTTTCTGCCTGTGGCTGGCGGTCCGTCCGCTGAAGATCGGCCCTGTCGCCGAACTGGCGATCGTGCTGAGCCCGGCGGTCATGATCAATGCCATCTTCGGCCAGAATGGCGCGCTGACGGCGGCGTTGCTGCTCGGCGGTCTCCTCGCCGCGCCGAAACGGCCGGTCCTGGCGGGCGTGATGTTCGGCCTTCTCACGTTCAAGCCGCATCTCGGCCTGCTGATACCCTTCTGCCTGCTGGCCAGCGGCAATTGGCGCGCCATCGCGTCCGCCGCGGTGACGACCGCCGCGATCGTCGTGGCCACCGGCGCTCTCTTCGGCTTCGATGTCTGGACGAATTTCTTCGTCGAAACACGCCCGTTGATGACCGCCATCATGGAGGCACCCTATCCACAGCCCTATCATTTCAACGCCATGACCGTGTTCTCGACGGCGCGCGCGCTGGGGTTCGGCCTTGCCGGCGCCTACGGCCTGCAGGCCGCGATGAGCCTCGCGGCAATCGCCGTCGCCATCTGGGCGTGGCTGCCCGACGACAGGATCGAACATCGCCAGCGTGCCGTACTGACGGTCGTTCTTGCAATGATCGCGACCCCTTACGGATACACCTACGATTCAATCGGGGTGGCGATTGCCGTGGCTTTCATCTTCATGACCAGCGCGCGCCTGCCGCTCTTCCTGCTGGCCGCGTCCTGGTTCTACGCCGTCGCCGCGCAGATCCTGAACAATCTCGGCTACCCCATCGGCATATTGGTGCCGCTATGGCTGGCGGTCTGGATGGTCGCATCGATCCTGAAGGACAAACGCGTAAGACCGGTCCTGTCGCTGCCACTGGCGGCCTGACGGATACATCCGGTCTCGAACGGCGCATCCCGCACAAGGCGCAGCGCCGGCCTTTCGCCGCACACCGCCTCTAGAGCTTGCGCAGCGCCACTTCCTCGATCCGGTGATCGGCGCCCTTGCGCAGGATGAGATCGGCCCTCGCCCTGGTCGGCAGGATGTTCTCGCGCAGGTTCTTCAGGTTGATGTTGGCCCACAGCCCCTCGGCAATGGCGCGGGCGGCATCCTCGGAGAGTTGCGAATAGCGGTGGAAGAATGAATCCGGATTGCGGAAGGCGGTTTCGCGCAGCCGCATGAAGCGGGCGATATACCACTGGTGTATCAGCTCTTCCTTGGCATCGATGTAGATGGCGAAGTCAAAGAAATCCGACAGGAAGGGCACGATCTTGCCGTCCTGCGGCAGCTTGCCGGGCTGCAGCACGTTGATGCCTTCGAAGATCAGGATATCCGGCCGGTCGATGGTGACGAACTCGCCAGGAATGACGTCGTAGGTCAGGTGCGAATAGACCGGCGCGCGCACGCTGCTTTGCGCCGACTTGATGCTCGACAGGAAGCGCAGCAGCGCGCCGACATCGTAGCTGTCGGGGAAGCCCTTGCGCTCCATCAGGTTCTCGCGGCGCAGCACCTCGTTCGGCAGCAGGAAGCCGTCGGTGGTGATGAGATCGACCTTGGGGCTGGACGGCCAGCGTGCCAGCAGCTCCTTGAGCACGCGCGCCGTGGTCGACTTGCCGACGGCGACCGAGCCGGCGATGCCGATGATGAAGGGCGTCTTGACCACGTCGCTGGCCCTGAAGAAGGCTTGGCGCTGCCTGAACAGAAGCTGGCTCGCCTCGACATGCGCCGACAGCAGCCGCGAGAGCGAAAGATAGATCCGCCTGACCTCCTCGAGGTCGACGGGGTCGTTGAGCGAGCGCAGGCGCCGGAACTCGTCCTCGGTCAGCGTCAGCGGCGTATCGGCGCGGAACTGCGACCATTCCTGCGCCGAAAAGAAGCGGAATGGCGAGTACTTCTCGGACGGCGTGAGCTGATCCATCGCGTTTCCTGACCTCTCCCCTCGATCAGCCCGGCCGGGACGCCTTCTCGGCGATACCCGAGCGTCCCTGACGGCTCTCGAGCTCCCTCAGCACATCAGCGAGGGGAACATTCGCGATGCCGAGAACCACGAGCCAATGATACAGGAGATCGGCACTCTCCGATACGAGCGCCGCCCTGTCGCCCTGGATGGCGGCGATCACCGTCTCGACCGCCTCCTCGCCAAGCTTCTGCGCGGCCTTCGGCATGCCACGCGCGAACAGCCTGGCCGTCCAGGAATCCGCATCGCCGGACGCGGCGCGCTCGCGGATGATCGTCTCCAGATCGGAAAGCGAGAATTCAGCCATGGCGCAGCCTATCCTGTCAGGCGCTCGGATTGAACCGGAGCATCGAGCCGCATCGGCAGGCCGGCGGCCGCCATGTAAGCCTTTGCCTCGGCGATGGAGTAGGTGCCGAAGTGGAAGATCGACGCCGCCAGAACCGCGCTGGCATGGCCGTCGCGAACGCCCGCGACCAGATGGTCAAGATTGCCGACGCCGCCCGAGGCGATCACCGGCGCGCGAACGGCATCCGCGATGGCGCGCGTCAGCGCGATGTCGTAGCCGGCCTTGGTACCGTCGCGATCCATCGAGGTGAGCAGTATCTCGCCGGCGCCGCGATCGACCATGCTCCTGGCGAAATCAACGGCGTCGATGCCGGTCCTCTCGCGCCCGCCATGGGTGAAGATCTCCCAGCGGTCGCTCTCGCCGGCGACCGACACCTTCTTGGCGTCGATGGCCACCACGATGCACTGGTTGCCGAACTTGTCGGCGGCCTCGGTGACGAAATCCGGGTTCTTCACCGCCGCCGTGTTGATCGACACCTTGTCGGCGCCGGCCAGCAGGAGCTTGCGTATGTCCGCCACCTGGCGCACGCCGCCGCCCACCGTCAGCGGCATGAAACACTGCTCGGCGGTCCGGGCAATGACGTCGAAGATGGTCTCGCGATTGTCGGACGAGGCCGTTATGTCGAGGAAGCAGAGCTCGTCGGCGCCGGCGGCGTCATAGGCCCGCGCCGCCTCGACGGGGTCGCCGGCATCGACGAGGTCGACGAAGTTGACGCCCTTGACCACACGGCCGTCCTTCACGTCCAGGCAGGGAATGACACGCGCCTTGAGCATTACTTGCCCTCTATCGTCGTGAGCAGGTCGATCAGCAGGTCGCCGACCAGGGGCGGGATGTCGGCCTGGGCGTCGAACGCCGGATCGTAGGCCGAAATGGTGACGCTGACGACGGGGACGGCGAGCGCGACATCGCAAGCCGCCTGGCGGAGCGCCTCGGGGCTGGGGCCGCCCGGGCAGGTATAGCGGTTGGCCTGCAGCTTTTCGGGGTCGTGTACGTCGAGGTCGAGGTGCATGTGCACCCGGCGCGCACCGGCCGCCTCCAGCCGCCCGCAAGCGCCGGCAATGTCCGGGCATTCGGCCTTGATGACTGGCAGACTGCCGACCAGCTTCTTTTCGGCGGGGTCGAGGTCGCGCGCGTTGAGCAGGACGCAGCGGGACGGATCAATCGCCTGGAAGCCGGGGATCGAGGCCGCCATCGGCCGCCAGCAGAGTCCGAGAGCGACGGCGAGCGCCATGCCGTCGAGAAAACCGTAGATCGAGGTTTCGGGCGTGTTGAGGTCGCCATGCTGGTCGGCCCAGACGATGGCGTCCGCCGCGGCGCCGGCGACAGCTCCGGCGCTGGTCAGGCAATTGCCGGCCAGCACCACCGGGAAGCGATCCTTGCCGCGCGCCACATGCACCGCCGTGGCCACCGCCCGGCAGACGGCGAAGCCGGTCGCGATCTCGCGCTCCTGCTCGTCGCCGACCTTGCCTATGTCCTCGACGACGACGTCGTGCCCGGCAAGCTTCAGCGCGTCGACGAGCCCGCCCGATATCAGGGCGTCCGGCCCCTGGCCCATGCCGCCATGGTAATGGCCGCTGTCGTAGGAGGCGAGGATCAGCGAAACCTTCACGACCGCGCCTCCACCTGCGGCGCGGCGCGCAGGATGGCGAGCGCCTCGGCGGGATCGATGCGTCCATCATAAAGCGCGCGGCCGGAAATGGCGCCTTCCAGCCTCGTCGCGTCAGGCATCGTCATGCGCACGATGTCGGCGATCGATGCAAGCCCGCCCGAGGCGATGACCGGGATCGAAACCGCGTCGGCGAGATCGATGGTGGCGTCCCAGTTGATGCCGGTCAGAATGCCGTCGCGATCGATGTCGGTGTAGATGATGGCGGCCACGCCGGCGCCCTCGAATTTCCTGGCGAGCTCGACGATGCCTAGGCTCGACGCCTCGGCCCAGCCCTCGACCGCCACCTTGCCGCCCCTGGCGTCGATGCCGACCGCGATCTTGCCCGGGAATGCCTTGCAGGCTTGCTTGACGAGGTCGGGATCGCGCACGGCGACGGTGCCGAGGATGACGCGGGCGAGACCCCGGTCGAGCCAATCCTCGATCTGCTCCAGCGTGCGGATGCCGCCGCCGAGCTGGACCGGATTGCGGGTCGCCTTGAGGATGGCGCCGACGGCCGCGCTGTTGACGCTCTCGCCCTTGAAGGCGCCATTGAGATCGACGACGTGCAGCCACTCGAAGCCCTGCGCCTCGAAGGCGGCCGCCTGGGCGGCCGGGTCGTCATTGTAGATCGTGGCGCTGTCCATTTCGCCCTGCTTGAGGCGCACGCACTTGCCGTCCTTGAGGTCTATGGCGGGAAACAGGATCACGATCAGGCGCCTTCCACGATGACGAAGCGGCCGGTGGACGCGGCCTGCCGGAATTTCAGCGCTTCCTGGTACTCAGGCGATTCGTAGCAGGCGAGCGCCGTCTCGTAGGACGGGAACTCCACCACCACGTGACGGTTGCCGGTCGGGCCTTCGGGATCCGTATGCCGTCCGGCGCGCACGGCGAACGTCGCCCCGTACTTGGCGAAAGCCTTGGCGTTGGCCTCGATGTACTGCTTGTAGATATCGGGATCGCGGACGTCGACCATCGCTATCCAATAGCCTTTCTTGCTCATCGCTCACGGCCTCCAGCGCAGAAAATTGGTGATCAGGGCAAGGCCGAGCGCCTGGCTCTTTTCCGGATGGAACTGCGTGCCGGCGAGGTTGTCGCGCGCGACCGCGGCCGTGACCGGCCCGCCATAATCCGTCCGCGCCAGCACCTGCTCGGGCAAGCGCGCGTCGAGATGGTAGGAATGCACGAAATAGGCGTGCAGCCCCTTTGCACCGGTGGCGATGCCATCGAACAGCGGATGCTGCCGGGTAAGCTCGATGGTGTTCCAACCGATCTGCGGCACCTTGAACGCTGGATCGGCCGGTGTGATCTCCTTGACGTCGCCGGCGATCCAGCCAAAGCCCTTCGTCACAGTCTTTTCCAGCCCCCGCTCCGACATCAGCTGCATGCCGACGCAGATGCCGAGGAAGGGACGGCCACGCGCGATCGCCACCTCTTCCACCGCCTCGCGCATGCCGGCCACGGCAGCGAGACCGGCCGCGCAATCGGCATAGGCGCCGACGCCAGGCAGCACGATGCGATCGGCGGTGCGCACCCGTTCGGCATCGGCCGTAAGATCGATCGTGGCGGATATGCCGGCCTCCCGCGCGGCGCGCTCGAAGGCCTTGGTGGCTGAGCGCAGGTTGCCCGAGCCGTAGTCGATGATTGCAACGCGCATGTCAGGGTCTTCCCGGCGTGTGTGTCAGGCCAAGCGCCATTCCCGTCTGCGGCGCGCGGGCAAGGTTGGCGTCCGGCGTCAGCGGACGTGGCGCCACGTCGCTTTCCGGCGAAGCTCCGGCCTCCAGCGCGTGCCGCATCTCGGCGTCTGCGAGGCAGCCTGCCTCGACGACGCCCCATTCGCGCCAGCCGCGCCGGCGCAGTGCCGCCACCCGCAGGCCCTGCCCCTCGAGACCGACATAGAGGCTGACGAGCATCGACAGCGCGTCGCCGGCAGGGCCGAGGCCGAACCTGTCGGCGGCGACGGACAGGAGCGCCATGGCGACAGCGGCCAGCACCGCCTCCAGCCACAGCCGATGCCAGGCGAGCCAGAGGGGTGGGAAAAGCAGGCCGAGCCAGGTGAAGCCGTCGCGAACGAGGACGGCGTCCTCGCCACGGCCCGGCGGTTCCATCACGACATAAGAAGCCATGGCGCTAGCTCTTGTTTTTCGCAGGTTCTGATCGCAAAACCTTGGGACACTTCTGCCGAACCTGCCTAGCCCTTCAGGGAGCCCTTGGTGGAAGGTACCGCGTCGGGCTGGCGTGGATCGCTTTCGATCGCGGCGCGCAGCGCGCGGGCCACCGCCTTGAAACAGGTCTCGGCGATATGGTGATTGTTGGCGCCATAGTGGTTGGTCACGTGGAGCGTGATGCCAGCGTGCTGCGACAGGGCCTGGAAAAACTCGCGCACCAGCTCGGTATCGAAGGTACCGATCTTGGGCGACGAGAAGGAGACGTTCCAGACAAGGAACGGGCGGCCGGAGACGTCGAGCGCGGCGCGCGTCAGCGTCTCGTCCATGGCAAGGTCGATCGAGGCATAGCGCATGATGCCGCGCCGCTCGCCGAGCGCCCTGGCCAGCGCCTGGCCGATCACGATGCCGGTGTCCTCGACGGTGTGGTGGTCGTCTATGTGCAGGTCGCCCTTGGCCCTCACCGTCATGTCGATCAGCGAATGGCGCGAAAGCTGGTCCAGCATATGGTCGAAGAAGCCAACGCCGGTGGCCATGTCGGATTTGCCGGTGCCGTCGAGATGAACCGAAACGGAGATTTCGGTTTCCTTGGTCTTGCGGCTGACTTCGGCGGATCTGAGGGCGGATCGGGGCGACATCATACTCATCCCTGTCGAGACGCTCGCGTGCGTCCGGGGCCGCACGCGCTTGAAAACGAGAGCCTTCTAGCAGCATGATCCGGCGATTGCCAGTTGCGATGCCGGGCGATATCGAAGCGCCTCCCGCGCATACCCGGGAGCGGTTTGCAATCGCGGGGCTTGAGCATACATATGGGCGATCAAAGTCACTCGTACCGCGCCGGTCGCCTTTGAGGGATGGCGCGAATCGGAGCCAGAAATGTCGAATGAACTGACCATGCACGCCACCACCATCGTGAGCGTGCGCAAGGGCGGCAAGGTCGTGATCGCCGGCGATGGCCAGGTGAGCCTCGGCCAGACGATCATGAAGGGCAATGCCCGCAAGGTGCGCCGCATCGGCAAGGGCGGCAGCGTGATCGCCGGTTTCGCGGGCGCCACCGCCGACGCCTTCACCCTTCTGGAGCGCCTCGAAGCCAAGCTCGAGCAATATCCCGACCAGTTGACGCGCGCCTGCGTCGAGCTCGCCAAGGACTGGCGCACCGACCGCTATCTGAGGCGGCTCGAGGCGATGATGGTGGTCGCCGACAAATCGGTCTCGCTGGCGCTGACCGGCAATGGCGACGTGCTGGAGCCCGAGCAGGGCGTGATGGCCATCGGCTCCGGCGGCAACTACGCGCTGGCCGCCGCTCGCGCGCTGATGGACACCGACAAGGACGCGGAGGAAATCGCCCGCAAGGCGATGCAGATCGCCGCCGACATCTGCGTCTACACCAACAGCAACTTCGTCGTCGAAACGCTGGACGCGGCTGCCTGACATGCCGCATTACGGCTTCCGTCCGCTGACGGGCAAGGACATGAAACTCGTTGCCCGCTGGCTGGCCGAGCCGCATGTGGCGGCCTGGTGGGGCGACAAGGAAAGCGAGCTCGCGGGCATCGCGGACAACATCGACAGCATCGCCGTCGAGCCCTTGATCATCGAGCTCGACGGGCGGCCCATCGGCTACATCCAGAGCTACGATCCCAATCTCGAGGAAGGCGAAAACCCCTATGCCGACCAGCCTTTCGGCACGCTCGGCATCGACCAGTTCATCGGTGAGCCGGAGCTGATCGGCAAGGGGCATGGCACGCGGCTGATCGCCGAGTTTGTGGCGACGCTGTTCGAGGAGGGCGCGCCGCGCGTCATCGTCGATCCCAATCCGGCGAACGCCGCCGCCATACGCTGCTACGAGAAGGTCGGCTTCCGCCGGCTTGGCCCGATCCAGACGCCGGACGGCGAGATGCTGCTGATGGCCATCGACGAACCGGAAGAAGAGATCGTGGGGGACGACGCGGAATGAACTCCACCGACACGAGCAGTCTGCCGTTCCACCAGCGCCTGGCCTGGCCGGCCGGGCTGGCCATTGCGGTCGGGATCGTCGCCGTGCAGGCCTTCGTGCTCTACCTGCAGGGCCATCCGGCTATATGCACCTGCGGCTACGTCAAGCTCTGGCACGGCGTGGTGATGAGTTCGGAGAACTCGCAGCACATAGCGGACTGGTACACGCCCTCGCACATCATCCACGGCTTCCTGTTCTATGCGCTGACGCGGTTCCTGTTCCCGCGTTCGTCGATCTGGTTCAGGCTTGCCTTCGCGCTGCTGATCGAGGGCGGCTGGGAGATGCTGGAGAACAGCCCGTTCATCATCAATCGCTACCGCGAAGGCACCATCTCGCTCGACTATTTCGGCGATTCCATCATCAACTCGGTGTCTGACACGCTGGCCATGGTGCTGGGCTTTGTAATGGCGAGGACGCTCCCTATATGGCTGGTGGTCGCCATCGCCATCTTTTTCGAGATCGGCACCGGCTACGTCATCCGGGACAATCTGACGCTCAACGTGATCATGCTGCTGCATCCGTTCGAGTCCATCAAGCAGTGGCAAAGTGCAATTCAGTGAGTTGGTAAGATGAGCAATTTTTCCCCCCGCGAAATCGTCTCCGAGCTCGACCGATTCATCATCGGCCAGAAGGACGCCAAGCGCGCCGTGGCGATCGCGCTGCGCAACCGCTGGCGCCGCCAGCAGCTCGAAGGCCAGATGCGCGAAGAGGTGATGCCGAAGAACATCCTGATGATCGGGCCGACCGGCGTCGGCAAGACCGAGATTTCACGCCGCCTGGCCAAGCTGGCCGGAGCGCCCTTCGTCAAGGTCGAGGCCACCAAGTTCACCGAGGTCGGCTACGTCGGGCGCGACGTCGAGCAGATCGTGCGCGACCTCGTCGAGGTGGCGATCGTGCTGACGCGCGAGAAGATGCGCGAGGACGTCAAGGCGCGCGCCCACATCAACGCCGAGGAACGCGTGATGGAAGCGCTGGTCGGCAAGACCGCCAGCCCGGCCACGCGTGACTCATTCCGCAAGAAGCTGCGCGACGGCGAGCTCGACGATAAGGAAATCGAGATCGAGGTGGCCGACACCGGCAGCGGCGGCGCGCCCAATTTCGAAATCCCCGGCATGCCCGGCGGCGTCGGCGTCCTCAACATCAATGACATGCTGTCGAAGGCCATGGGCGGCAAGCGCACCAAGACGCGCAAGACGACGGTGAAGGATTCCTACGATCTTCTGGTCCAGGACGAATCCGACAAGCTGCTCGACCAGGACGAGGTGGTTCGGCGCGCGATGGAATCGGCCGAGAACGACGGCATCGTCTTCCTCGACGAAATCGACAAGATCGCGGCGCGCTCGGATATCTCGGGCGGCCCCTCGCGCGAGGGCGTGCAGCGCGACCTGCTGCCACTGGTCGAGGGCACGACGGTGGCGACCAAGTACGGGCCGGTGAAGACCGACCACATCCTGTTCATCGCTTCCGGCGCCTTCCATGTGTCGAAGCCGTCGGACCTGCTGCCGGAACTGCAGGGCCGCCTGCCGATCCGCGTCGAACTGCGCGCGCTGGAAAAGGACGATTTCGTCCGTATCCTGACCGAGACGGAAGCGAGCCTCATCAAGCAGTACATCGCGCTGATGAAGACGGAGGGCGTGGAGCTGGCCTTCACTGACGACGCGATCGATTCGCTCGCCGGCATCGCCGTCGACCTCAACGCCAGCGTCGAGAACATCGGCGCAAGGCGCCTTCAGACCGTGATGGAGCGGGTGCTGGACGATATCTCGTTCGACGCGCCCGACCGCAACGGCACGGCGGTGACCATCGATGCCGCCTACGTGCAGAAGCATGTCGGCGACCTCTCCAGGAACACCGACCTGTCACGGTTCATCCTGTAGTCGGCGAATTCCGTGGCGGCCCGGCATTTCCCGGTCCGCCCGAAGCAGGTCGCCGAGGCGTGCGATCACGATTACGGGCGGTTCCCATGCCCTCTCTCTAATATGTGGCCGGATGGTACCATCCGGCCACCTTTCGTTCCGCCCTGCGGCGGAGCACTCTCGACTCGAGCCCGGGCATTCCCATAGTTTGCCGCCAAGTACCGGGGCGGCGGCGCATGAAGAAACGCATTTTTCTGTTTGTCGGCATGATGTTGGCGGCGGCAACGGCCGCCGGTGCGACCACCCTGGTGCCGCCCGGCAACAGAGACGCGGTCCAGCCCGACATCCCGGGCGCCTCCAGCCGGCGCACCCAGGCGACGAACACGACCTTCCAGGCCAAGTACCGCAAGATCTACGCGCTGCTGCAGAACGATGCCGGCCTGCGCGGCAAGATCCGCCAGGTGGCCGCCGCCTATGGCATCGACCCGATGCACATCGTCGGCGCGATCGTGGGCGAGCACACCTACAATGTCGACGCCTACGACCGGCTGCAGACCTACTACGTCAAGGCGATCTCCTACCTGACCAGCAAGCTGTCCTTCGCCTACCAGGGCGAGGATATCGGTGATTTCGTGCAGCGGCCGGAATTCAAGAAGTGCGCAAGCATCAGCGACAGCTACGATCTGTGGGAATGCCGCGAGCAGGTGTGGAACCGGTCTTTCCGGGGCAAGTCTGTGGGCGGCGAGAGTTTTCCCAACGACCGTTTCGGCGCCACCTTCTTCCAGCCCTACTATGCCGGCCAGACTTTCGGGCTCGGCCAGCTCAATCCGCTGACGGCGCTGCAGATGAGCGACCTCGTGCACAAGGTCTCGGGCCTGCCCAAGCTCGACGTCTCCGATCCGAACGCCGTCTACAAGACCATCATGGATCCGGACCTGACGCTGCCCTACGTGGCGGCGACGATCAGGAAGTCGATAGACGCCTACCGGACCATCGCCGGCTTCGACATCTCGAAGAACCCCGGCATCACCGCCACGCTCTACAATGTCGGCAATCCCGAGCAGCGCGCCTACGCGCTGAAGGCCGAGAACGACAAGCGCCGCGCCGCGGGCCAGCCGGAGAAGCTGCCCGAGGAGAACTATTACGGCTGGCTGGTCAACGACAAGCTGGATGAGCTGAAGGCGCTGTTCTGAGCCAGAGACGGCCGTTCGCCGGCCTCCTCTTGCGGCAGGTACGCTTGCTGACCTTGCTGCCCAAAACAGGATTGGGGCAGCCGCGCTGCTTCGCCAGCAGCGCGCTTCGGCTGACCATTGCCCGTCGTCGGTATTTTTGCTTTGCTTCAATGGGGTGTTGGGGGACATCATCGTGGCCGACAGCAAAGCCAAGATCGCGCATGATCGGGCTAACGAGCGTTATGAGAAGCAGACGGATGCCGGCATCCAGTTTGCAAGGCAGTCCTTTCAAGCGCTGCTGCTCTTAAACGGCGGTGCCTGCATAGCCATTCTCGGATTCCTGGCGAATACCATCACCAAAGAGAACCTGGCTGAAGGACATGCGCATCTGCTGGCGAGCATGGTGGCTTCATTGCGCTGGTTCGCTTTGGGCGCGTTCGCCACCGTGCTGTCGACCGTGGTCGCTTTCCTGTCCAATCGTGGATATGCCGATGAAGGTCTTGCCCGGGCGCGGATCGACAAGCCGCCTTACCTGGAGCACACACGAGCCTCGCGCATATGGCACGCGTGGGCAACCTTCACGTTCCTGGTCTCGCTCTTTGGGGCGTTGACCGCGCTGTGCCTTTTCATGATCGGATTGATGTCGATCAGCGCCTTCGTGTAGCGTTTGCGCTCCAGGTGAGGCGGCCACCGCCGCTCACTGGTTATCGAGGAAGGCCTCGAACTTGCGCAGTTCCTCGGCGTCGGCCCGCACGACGTGCTGTGGCTCCGGATAGGCGCCGGACTGGATGTCGGCGGCATATTCGCGAAACGCCGCGATACGCTCGCCCTGGAGACGGTCATATTCGGACGCCAGGTCGCGATAGCGCTTGGCATGGCGCGGGTAACGGCCACGATTGGTGCCGAGCACGTCCTCGGAGAACAGGTACTGCGCGTCGCAGCCGGTGCCCGCGCCCATCGAAATCATGATCAGCGGCGTGCGACGCGAGATGGCCGTCGCGACCTCGGCCGGCACCACCTCGATCTCGGCGGCGAAAGCCCCCGCAGCCTCGAGATCCTTGACCTGCTTCCAGACGAAGGCGGCGCTTTCGGCGGTCTTGCCGACCGCCTTGAAACCTCCGGTCCAGGTGGCGTGGGCCGGGATCAACCCGACATGGCCGCAGACCGGAATGTGCTCGTCGCGCAGCCGGCGGATGGTCTGCAGGCTCGCCGAACAATACATGGCGTCGGCGCTCGCCGCGCGCAGCTTCACCGCCGTGCGCAGGATCTCGTCCGTCGTGGCTCCCATCCTGGCCTGCTCGTCGCCAGGAATGACGAAGCGGGTGGGCGCGGCGTCGCGGAAGCGCGGGTCGAAGATCATGTCGTAGGTGACCGAGATGATGTCGATGCTGGCACGCTCGGCGGCCTCCGCCTCCTCCAGTGAAAACACGCGGAGCTTGGAAAGCTGGCGCTTGCCTTTCAGCGCCTGCAAATCGGCAACGGTAGGTCTTGTATCCGGCATATGGTTCCCCTCCCCTCGGTTCCGGCGCTAGGCGGCCAGCAGCGATTTCAGCTTGAAGGCTTGCGAGCCGAGCGCCTCGCGATCCGGCGTGGCCCTTTTGGCAATCAGCATTTCGGCCAGCCGGATGTCGCGCGCCACGGCGTTGCCCGGGCCGATGCCGCTCGCCGCCACCAGCCTGCCGTCCTCGGCGAGATGGAAGAGGATGAAGGCGCCATCGCCAAGGTCGCGGCGCACCACGCTCCTGCCCTCGTCCGACAGGCCGGCGATCTGCAGGGTCAATCCATATTGATCCGACCAGAACCACGGCACGGCGATATGCGCCTCGCCGGCGCCCAGCATGTTGCGCGCGGCGAGAGCGCCCTGTTCCTGCGCGTTGCGCCACGCCTCCAGCCGCACGCGGCGGCCGCCATAGACGGCGAGCGGAAACGAACAGCAGTCGCCGGCGGCGAAGATATCGGGATCGCTCGTGCGCAGCCCGGCGTCGACGGCGATGCC
The DNA here is from genome assembly GCA_001899205.1 of Mesorhizobium sp. 65-26. Taxonomy (GTDB): domain Bacteria; phylum Pseudomonadota; class Alphaproteobacteria; order Rhizobiales; family Rhizobiaceae; genus Mesorhizobium. Next base: position 165,644 of record MKVL01000005.1, read on the forward strand.
GTTGTCGATCGTCAGCCCGGCCTCGGCGGCGAGCGCCGTCACCGGCACGGCGCCGATGCCGATCACCGCGAGATCGGCGACGACCTCGCGGGCGTCGGCAAGGGTGATGCGGACCTCGGCGCCGTCATCGGCGATCGTCGCGATGCCCTGGCCGGTCAGGACGCGCACGCCCTCGGCTTCATGTGCCTGATGGATGATCGCGGCGATCTCGGCCGGCACGCCGCGCATGAGGATGCGCGGCTGCGCCTCGATGACGGTGACATCGGCGGCGAACTTGCGCGCGGCCGCCGCGAGCTCCAGGCCGATGAACCCGCCGCCGATGATGGCGACACGGTTGCCGGCGCGCAGATGGGCGCGGATGGCGAGCGCGTCGTTGAAGGTCCTGAGATAGACGCAGCGGGCGCCCAGGCCCGGCATCGGCAAGCGACGCGGCGTCGATCCGGTCGCGAGCAACAGCTTTTCGTATGGCAGCGAAGAGCCGTCCGACAGGCGCACTTCATGCGTCGCCCTGTCGATCGCCACCACCTGCACGGAATGGATATGCCGGATCGAACGTTCGGCCAGCAGCTCGTCGCTGGCGATCGCCTTGATGGCCGGCGCCTCGCCGGTCATTGCCTCCTTCGACAGTGGCGGCCGCTCGTAGGGGAGATGCGGCTCGTCGCCCACCAGCGTCACCGGCCTGTCGAAACCGAGCTCGCGCAGAGCAAGCGCCGCGCGTCCGCCGCATTCGCCGGCCCCCACGATCACCATTCCCGCGCGCATGGCGTCACCCGATCTGGATCATGACCGCGCCGGCCTCGACCTTGACCGGATAGGTCTTGAGGTTGACGCATACCGGCGCGCCCCTGGCGGCGCCCGTCTTGTAGTTGAAGCGTCCATTGTGCTTGGGGCACTCGATGATGTCGTCCATCACCAGCCCGTCGGCGAGATGCACCTTTTCGTGGGTGCACAGGCCGTCCGTAGCGAAATAGTCGTCGTCGGGGCTGCGATAGATGGCGAAGGTGCGGCCGGCATGGTCGAACCGCATGACATCCTCCTCGTCGATCTCGCCGACCCTGCAGGCTTCAACCCAATCGCTCATGGTTCCTCCCCGGCAGTTCTGCTGCCTCAGATCGTTGCTTGGCCTGCGGCACCACGGCCGAAGCCGGATACGCCGTCACTCGGCCGCGACTGCCGCGGCGTCGGCGTGAAACTCCTCGCGATACGGCCGGGCCGTGGGCGGCAGTTCGCGCTTGATGAAATAGTCTTCGTCGCGGAGCTGGCGCAGGAATGCCGGGATCATCTCGCGATAGCCGGCGACGATCGAGGACGTCGGGGTCGGCAGGTCGTGCTTGATCAGTTCGTGCAGCTTCGGCAGCGCGTGATAGGGCACCATGGGAAACATATGATGCTCCACATGGTAGTTCATGTTCCAGTACAGGAACCGGTTGAGGCGGTTCATGTAGACGGTGCGGCTGTTCAGCCGATGGTCGATGACGTTGTCGGCGAGGCCGCCATGCTGCAGCAGGCCGACCATGACATGGTACCAGGCGCCGTAGATGCGCGGCAGGCCGATCAGCATCAACGGCAGCCACGAGCCCATGTAGAGCGCCAGTGCAATGGTGACGGCGTAGATGGCCGTCCAGATACGGGCGATGCGGATCGCCTTCGGCCGCTCCTGCTCGGGAATGAAGGTCTTCTCGGCCGGGCTGATAATGCCGGCGGCGTTGCGCAGCATGTCGCTCATGGCGTGCCAGACATCGCGCACGCCAAGGAAGGCCAGCACCACGCGCACGAGGTCCGGTGGCCGCATGACCGATATTTCAGGATCGCGGCCAACGATGATGGTGTCGGTGTGGTGGCGGGTATGGCTCCAGCGCCAGGTGACCGGGTTGCGCATGATCATGAAGCAGGCGATCTGATAGATCACGTCGTTCATCCACTGCGTGCGGAAGGCGGTGCCATGGCCGCATTCGTGCCAGCGCGAATCCGTCGACGAGCCGTAGAGCACACCGTAGGCGAAGAAGAATGGCACGCACCACCAGGTGCTCCAGAAGAAGGCCGCGCCGGCTCCGGTCACCAGGATGGCGCCCAGCCAGATCGCCGTATCGCGCAGGGCCGGATAGTCGGAGCGCTGCATGAGCTCCTTCATCTGCTTGCGCGACAGGTCGGTGTGGTACCATTCGGCAGCCGACAGTCCAGTTTCGACGGCGAGCCGGGCATCGCGGCCGATCAGACTGTAGTCCCGCCGGGACGGCGCTGCGGACATGACTTCCTCCATCGGAACGGCGCTCGCGGACGGACGCCACAACCCTCATGCTCAAAATAGCGCCATGCGATGATAGGCTCAATATCAGGAAGATAGTTTCTATCATTTCCCATCAAGGTGATGTAGCATGACCGCATTATCGAACGGGGCGACCATGGCAAAACGACCGACCATCACCGATCTGGCGCGCATCTCCGGCGTCAGCGTCGCCACGGTCGACCGGGTGCTGAACAACCGTCTGCCGGTCAAGGAAGAAACGGCGCGACGCGTCTACGAGGCGGCGACCGAGATCGGCTATCATGCCGCCGGGCTGATCAAGCAGCGCATGCGCCGCGAGTTGCCCGAATACCGCCTCGGCTTCCTGTTGCTGCGGCGCGAGGACGTCTTCTATACCGAGTTTGCGCGCGAGCTCGACCAGGCCGTGTCGCAGTCACAGCGCTTTCGCGGCGTCGCCACCATCGACTTCGCCAGTTCGCTGGCGCCGGATGAGATCGTCGAGCGGATGCGCGCGCTTGCCGCCAAGACAAGGGCCGTGGCCCTGGTCGGGCCGGATCATCCGACGCTGACGGTGGCGGTCGAGGCGCTGAAGGCCAAGGGCATGCCGGTGTTCTCGCTGCTGTCGGACTTCGCCTCCGGCATTCGTGAGGGCTATGTCGGCCTCGACAACCGCAAGGTCGGCCGCACCGCCGCCTGGATGATCTCCAAGGCCGCGAAGAAACCGGGCAAGGTCGCCCTGTTCGTCGGCAGCCACCGCTTCCACGGCCACGAATTGCGCGAGATCGGCTTCCGCTCGTTCTTCCGCGAGAACGCGCCGGAATTCACCTTGCTGGAGACAATCGTCAACCTCGAGGGCAACCAGTTCACGCATGACGCCATCATCGACCTCCTGGCGCGCCACCCCGACCTTGCCGGCTGCTACGTGGCCGGTGGCGGCATGGAAGGCGCTGTGTCGGCGCTGCGCGCGGCGCGGCCCGCCCATATGCCGGCGGTCGTCTGCAACGAGATCACACCGGAGTCGCGCGCCGCGCTTGCCGACAACATCCTGACGATGGTGATCGCCACGCCGCTGGCGGCGCTGTCGCGCGAGCTGGTCGCGCTGATGGCGCACGTCATCGAGGCCGGCGCGGCCAACGCGACGGGGCAGACCTTCCTGCCCTTCGACATCTACCTGCCCGAGAACATCTAGCGATCCGACCTCGCCTATCGCCGCCGCCAATCGGCGTCGACGCGGATCACCACCCCCAATTGCAAGAAACCATCAGACTGATGGATTCGCCACGAACGCAGCCGCCGGCATCGTCCGCGAGCGATACCGGCATGATGGCGACGGCATGGTGCGAGATTCCCGCGGGCGGCCTCGAATCGCCCTTGACGCCACCGCCCAAAATGGAATAAATATTTCACTGTTGATATGTTTTGGTTCTTTCGTTCCGGAACATCTGCTTCAGAAAGGGAGGACGGCGCTCCGGCAAACGGACGCCGCCGGGACGAAGCCGCAATCGGGAGAGATCGCCCGGGCAACCGGGGATTCCGGAAAAATCGGTGCAACCGGACACCATTGTGTGGAGGAGAAACAAGATGAAGAAACTGCTTTTGGGCGTCGCGCTATCGGCGCTGATGTGTTCGTCCGCCTTTGCCGCCAAGGTCGGTGTCTCGATGGCGCGCTTCGACGACAACTTCCTGACCGTGCTGCGCAACGGCATGATCGCGCAGGCCAAGGGAATGAGCGGCGTCGAGCTTCAGGTCGAGGACGCGCAGAACGACGTGGCCAAACAGCTCGACCAGATCAAGAATTTCGCCGCCTCGGGCGTCGATGCCATCATCGTCAACCCGGTCGATACCTCGGCCACCCAGGCGATGTCGGACGCGGCCGCCGCGGCCAAGATCCCGCTGGTCTATGTCAACCGCCAGCCGGTCAACGTCGACACGCTGCCGGACAACCAGGCCTTCGTCGCCTCGAACGAAGCCGAATCCGGCACGCTGGAGACAAAGGAAGTCTGCCGCCTCTTCAAGGAAGCCGGCAAGAAGGAAGCCAACGTCTACGTCATCATGGGCGAGCTTTCGAACCAGGCCGCGGTGCAGCGCACCAAGGACATCGAGGAAGTGATCGCCACGCCGGACTGCAACTTCATCAAGATCATCGACAAGCAGACCTCGAACTGGCAGCGCGACCAGGCGCAGAACCTGATGACCAACTGGCTGTCGGCCGCCAAGCCGTTCGACGGCGTCATCGCCAACAACGACGAAAGCGCCATCGGCGCCATCCAGGCGATGAAGGCCGCCAACATCGACATGAAGACCATGATCGTCGGCGGCGTCGATGCCACGCAGGATGCCTTGGCCGCGATGCAGGCGGGTGACCTCAAGGTGACCGTGTTCCAGGACGCGGCCGGCCAAGGCGCCGGTGCCCTCGACGCGGCGTTGAAGCTCGCCAAGGGCGAGAAGGTGGAACACAAGGTCTACATCCCCTTCCAGCTCGTGACGCCAGCGAACATCGACAAGTTCCTGAAGAAGAACTGAGGCCGCGGGCCGGTCCATAGGGAGCGGCACACCAGGACAGCAGGCCGAACCAGTTGTCCGAGGCCGAGACAAGAAGGTGCCGTTCTTCGTTTCCACCCGCCCCGCGCGGGGCGGGTGGACGAGCGCGGCCTCGAGCATGATCCCGAAAAGCGAGAATCGGTTTTCGGAAAAGATCATGCCCAGGCAAGAGATAGAGCGAGATGACGCTTCGAATGAAAGTCATCCTGCTCCGAGGAGGAGAAGAACGTGGCACAGACATCGCATGGCGTCGGTGGGCTCAGCTATGATGCCAAGAAGCGCCCCTGGCCGGCCGAATTCAACGTTTTCCTGGCGCTCGTCATCCTGGTGGGCCTGTTCGAGTTGATAGGCCGGGTCTTTCTCGGCGACAGCTTCCTGTTCAACACCCGTCCGAACATCGACGCGATCTTCAACGAGCAGCGCCTGCAGATCATCATCCTGCAGGTATCGATCGTCGGCATCATCGCCATCGGCGTCACCCAGGTCATCATCTGCGGCGGCATAGACCTGTCCTCCGGCTCGGTCGTCGGAGCCACCGCCATGATCGCCATGAGTTTCGCCCAGGTGGCGACCGTTAACGGCAATCCCAACCCCAAGGCCATGTTCCTTTCGTATGGCTGGATCGATCTGCCGGTCATCGTGCCTTTGCTCGTCGCCATAGGCTGCGGGCTGATCGCCGGCCTCGTCAACGGCCTGCTGATCGCCTACACGCGCATCCCGCCCTTCATCGCCACGCTCGGCATGATGGTCACCGCGCGCGGCGTCGCCAAATGGTGGTCGAAGGGCGAGCCGATCTCGTTCCCGACCGAGAGCTTCGCGGCCATCGGCAAGGGCCTGATGCCGGTCGTCATCTTCATCTCGCTGGCGATCCTGTTCCAGCTCATCCTGACCTATACGAAATACGGCAAGCACTGCTACGCCATCGGCTCCAACGAGGACGCCGCGCGCATGTCCGGCATCAAGATCGCCAACCATAAGGTGCTGGTCTATGTCATCGCCGCCATCCTCGCCTCGCTCGCGGCGGTGGTGCTCTGCTCCAAGAACCTCACCGCCCAGTCCGGCATGGGCGTCATGTACGAACTCGACGCGATCGCCATGGCAGTCATCGGCGGCGTCTCGCTGTCGGGCGGCCGCGGCTCGATCATAGGTACGGTGATCGGCTCACTGATCTTCGGCGTCATCATCTCCGGCTTCACCTTCCTGCGCCTCGACGCCTACTACCAGGAGATGGTCAAGGGCGTGATCATCGTGGGAGCCGTCGTTCTCGATCAATGGCGCCAGCGCCAGCGCGCGATAGGAGCTTGACCATGTCGGACATCGTTCTGAAGACCGAAAACCTGACCAAGCATTATGGTGGCGTGCACGCGCTGCAGGAGGCGAATTTCGAGCTGCGCAAGGGCGAGCACGTCGCCATCATGGGCGACAACGGCGCTGGCAAGTCGACCTTCGTGCGCCAGATCACCGGCGTCGAGCAGCGCACCAGCGGCAAGATCTGGTTCGACGGCAAGGACGTGAATTTCGCCGGACCGATCGAGGCGCGCGAGGCCGGCATCGAGACCGTGTTCCAGAACCTTGCCCTCGCCGACGATCTCGACGTGCCGTCGAACCTGTTTCTCGGCCGCGAGAAGGTGCTGATCAACCTCGGCCCCTTCTCGATCCTCGACCGCAAGGCCATGCGCAAGGCAACCGAGGCGGCACTCATCCGCACTGCGGTGAAGATCCCGAACCTGTCGAGCACGATCCGTCACATGTCCGGCGGGCAGCGCCAGTGCGTGGCCATCGCCAGGACGGCGACCTTCGCCTCCAAGCTGATCATCATGGACGAGCCGACGGCGGCGCTCGGCGTGCAGGAGACCGCGCAGGTCGAAAACATCGTGCGCACGCTGAAGGCCAATGGCGAGCCGCTGATCCTGATCAGCCACAACATGCGCCAGGTGTTCGATCTGTGCGATCGCATCGTCGTCTTCCGGCGCGGCCGCATCGTCGCCAACCTGCGCAAGCAGGACACCGACGGCAATGATATCGTCGCCTACATCACCGGCGCCAAGACCGGACAGGCCGAACTGCAGGCCGCCTGACGGACGCCGCGACGCGCAACCGACCATCCGCGCCGGCTTCGGCGCGGGCACGCTCCAGAACCCCTTTAAGGAACCTCCATGACCCTCCGCTTCGCTCTCCTCGGCGCCGGCCGCATCGGCAAGGTGCATGCCCGCGCCGTCGCCTCCAATCCGCAGGCCAGGCTGGTGGCCGTGGCCGACGCCTTCGAGAAGGCGGCAAAGGACCTCGCCTCCGCCTATGGCGCCGAAGTCCGTACCATCGACGCCATCGAGAAGGCAGGCGACATCGACGCCGTCATCATCTGCACGCCGACCGATACCCATGCCGACCTGATCGAGCGCTTCGCCAAGGCCGGCAAGGCGATCTTCTGCGAGAAGCCGATCGACCTCAGCGTCAAGCGGGTGGAAAAATGCCTGGCCGTGGTCGACAAGACCAACGCCACGCTGATGGTCGGCTTCAACCGCCGCTTCGATCCGCATTTCGCGGCGGTCCGCAAGGCGATAGACGACGGCGCCATCGGCTCGGTTGAGATGGTCACCATAACCTCACGCGACCCCGGCCCGCCGCCGCTGGACTACATCGCCCGCTCAGGCGGCATTTTCCGCGACATGACGATCCATGATTTCGACATGGCCCGCTTCCTGCTCGGCGAGGAGCCGGTCGCGGTCAGCGCGCACGCCTCGGTGCTGGTCGACAAGAAGATCGGCGAGGCCGGCGATTTCGACAGCGTCAGCGTCATCCTCGAAACCGCTTCCGGCAAGCAGGCGGTGATCTCCAATTCGCGTCGCGCAACCTATGGCTACGACCAGCGCATCGAGGTGCACGGCTCCAAGGGCATGGTGGCGGCCGAGAACCAGCGACCGGTGTCGATCGAACTCGCCAACGACAAGGGTTATACGCGCCCGCCGCTGCACGATTTCTTCATGACGCGCTACATCGACGCCTACGCCAATGAGATCACGGCCTTCATCGCCGCCAAGGCGGCCGGCAAGAAGGCGTCGCCCAGCGGCAAGGACGGGCTGGTCGCGCTGAAGCTGGCGGACGCCGCGCTGAAGTCGGCGAAGACGGGCAAGACCGTACGCGTCGATTGATTCACGGGCGCGCGTTGAGGGCGGTCAGGCTGCCGGTCTGCAGGGTTTGGTGATTGGCCGGGACATCCGTTGCGTCGTCATCCACGGGCGGAGCAAGGATCTAAGCGACGCGCGCAGAGCCGAGGATGCATGCCGTTACGTCTGAGCGATGCTAACGGTGCAGCATTCTGCTCCGCTGCGTTCTTCAGCCGGGGCCACGGCATGGATCCCAGGGTCTTCGCGACGGAGATCCGCTCGTGCTTCGCCCTAGGATGACGAAGTCGATGACCCTTCGACGAAGTTATCAACATTGCGACAAGACACCGGGAAACCGATCGGAACGCCAATGAACCTCGAAAATCCATTGCCAGTCAAAAACACAGGAGAACAGCGATGAGCGGCTTGACCGATCGCAATTCACAGACGCGCGCCATCGTCACCGGCGGCGCACAGGGCATCGGCTTCGCCGTCGCCGAGGCGCTGGCCGATGAGGGCTGCCGAGCGCTGGCGCTGGTCGGCCGCTCGCAGGAGAAGGGCGACAAGGCGGTCGCGGCGCTGAAGAAGGCTGGTGTCGACGCCATCTTCATCAGTGCCGATGTCGCCAAAGTGGCCGACTGCAAGCGCGCCATCGAGACAGCGATCAAGCATTTCGGAACGCTGAACGCGCTGGTCAACGCCGCCGCCACCTCCGCGCGCGGCTCGCTGGTCGAGACCACCGAAGAGCTTTTCGATCAGATATTCGACACCAATGTACGCGGGCCGTTCTTCCTGATGCAGGGCCTTGTCGCGCATCTTCTGGACCGCAAGGCGCCGGGCTCGATCGTCAACGTGCTGTCGATGTCGGCGCATGCCGGCCAGTCCTTCCTGACGCCCTATTCGACCAGCAAGGGCGCGCTGATGACGCTGACCAAGAATGTCGCGAGCTCGTACCGGAGGAACCGCATCCGCTGCAACGCCGTGCTGCCGGGCTGGATGGACACCAAGGGCGAGGCGCTCGTGCAGAAGAAGTGGCACGACGCGCCGGACGACTGGCTGGAGAAGGCCGAGGCCGCGCAGCCGATGGGCCAGTTGGTGAAGCCGGCGCAGCTTGCCAGGCTGATTACTTATATGGTCAGCCCGCAGGCGGGCGTGATGACCGGTTCGCTGGTGGACTACGACCAGAACATCGCAGGGGTGGTTGGAGAGTAGCCCAGTGGTCTAATGCCTGCCGGATATCGGCGGCAAAGGCGCGCTGGCGCTAAGAGCCCGTGCGCCTTTGCCGTTGCCGCCAGACTGATGCTCGCATATATAGTCAAGATGGTCAGACTAGTCATGAGATTGAAATGCGGCCCGAGCCCAAAGACGACAAGAACTGGACAGTGGCCGGAGCAAAAGCCCGGCTGTCGGAAGTGATCGAGCGCGCGCAGTCTTCGCCGCAGACGATCACCAGGAACGGCAAACCAAGCGTGGTTGTCGTCTCTGCCGAGGAATGGCAGCGCAAGACAGCACGCAAAGGCACGCTTGCGGAGTTCCTGCTGGACTCGCCACTGCGCGGCGCGGATCTCGATCTGGAACGCAAGCAAGATGAACCGCGCGATCTCCCGCTGTGAGGCTCTTGCTCGATACCAATGTCCTGTCCGAGGTGACCAGGCCAGCGCCGGATGCCCGGGTTATGGAGTGGCTGGATGGGCTGGATGAGGATCGCTCGTTCATCAGCGTCGTGTCGATTGCCGAAATTCGGCGCGGCGTCGCCCTGATGGATGAGGGCCGCAAACGCGAAGCGCTGGCCGAGTGGCTCACTCGGGATCTGCCGCAGCGCTTCGAACAGCGGGTTTTACCGGTGGACGAACCGGTCGCCCTGGCCTGGGGCGACCTGATGGGCCTTGCCAAGCGCCGTGGTCGCGGTCTGTCGTCGATGGACGGACTGATCGCGGCCACCGCGGTTGCGCGACAGCTCACTTTGGCAACGCGCAATACGAAGGATTTCGAAGGCTTTGGGGTTGAACTCTTCGATCCCTGGACCGGATGAGCCACTGGATGTCGGTCGCTAACACTACTCGCAGATCCCCTCACAAAGAGAAGCATGGTGCACCCATACTGGATCACGATAAGTGGTCATCTTGGCGTCGGCGTAACCGCACAATCGGAACCCGATGCGCTGCTGATCTTCGCGATTGCCTTCCCGTCCAAGGAGATCATCGGCATAGAGATCATCAAGGACATGAACGATCTCGACCAGAATCATGTCGTGCCTAATTTGGGCGGCGCCAATTGGCTCAAGCGTGGCATCTGGTTTCCCCAAGGCTACGAGCACATCGCGGACTGAGAGAATGCATGGCGTCATGAGACACGTGACAAACCCCTCGGCATCGACTATATGAGCCGCATGATCCACCTGACCGCCTCGTTTTGGTACTTTAGCTACTTTAGCTCGCTGGCGGCGGGAGGATTGCGCTCGATCTGAAAACTCCAGATCAAAATCCGACAAGCCGCCAGACCTGGCGGCTTTTTTGTTTTCAGCCGGCAGGTCTCCTAACCAAGGAGCAGAAAGCCGTGTTGACCACCACAGATGACCTTCGGGTCCGTGAACTCAGGGAATTGAGCACGCCCGACGAGGTGATGCGCGAGATACCGCGCACACTGACGGCGACGCGCACCGTTGCCGCGTCGCGCAACGCCATCCATGCCATCCTGACGGGGGCCGACGATCGACTTGTTGTCATCGTCGGCCCTTGTTCCATCCACGATCCGGTCGCCGCCGTGGACTACGCCAGCCGTCTGGCGGCGCTGCGCGAGACCCTGTCGGACCGGCTCGAGATCGTCATGCGCGTCTATTTCGAAAAGCCGCGCACAACGGTCGGCTGGAAAGGTCTCATCAACGATCCCGATCTCGACGGCAGCTTCAACATCGACAAGGGTTTGCGCATGGCGCGCAACGTGCTGTCGGCCGTCAACAATCTCGGCCTGCCGGCGGCCACCGAATTCCTCGACATGACGACGCCGCAATACATCGCCGACCTCGTCGCCTGGGGCGCGATCGGCGCGCGCACGACCGAAAGCCAGATCCATCGCGAACTGGCCTCGGGCCTGTCATGCCCGGTCGGCTTCAAGAACGGCACCGACGGCAATCTGCGGATCGCCGGCGAAGCGGTGAAGTCGGCCGCGCAACCGCACCATTTCCTGGCGGTGACCAAGGGCGGGCGCAGCGCGATCGCGGCAACTTCCGGCAACGAGGACTGCCACGTCATCCTGCGTGGCGGCGTCGCCCCCAACTATGACGCGGCGAGCGTCGAGGCGGCGGCGGCGGAGCTCGGCCGCATCGGCGTCGCGCCGCGGCTGATGATCGACGTCAGCCACGCCAACTCGGCCAAGAAGCCGGAGAACCAGCCCAAGGTCGCGGCCGACGTGGCCGGCCAGGTGGCGGCAGGCGACGAGCGCATCATCGGCGTGATGATCGAGAGCAACATCGTTGCCGGCCGCCAGGATGTCGTGCCCGGCAAGCCGCTGGTCTACGGCCAGAGCATCACCGATGGCTGCGTCGACTGGGCAACCACCGAAACGATGCTGCATGGCCTGGCCGGCGCCGTCGAATGGCGCCGCTCGGCACGGCGCGCCATGGTCGAAAGCCGCCAGGGCGCCGCCTGAGCAAAAGGTCCGGGCCATCCCTGCCCTTCTCGCGAATGACGAGGGGCAGGGACGCGGCATAGGGCGACTACGCCGCCCTCAATCCTTCCCAGGCGGTGAACAGCGAGACAGCGAACAGCAGCAGCCCGGCCGCGCGGCCGGCAAGAACGGTGGCGCGCGGATTGTCGACCAGCAGCGTCCGGCTGCGGCCGGCCGATATTGCGAGCCCGCCGTAGATGACGGCCTGCGTGGCGACCGTCAGCAATCCCATGACGGTTGCCTGCATCCAGATCGGCCCGTAGTTCGGCTTCAGGAACTGCGGATAGACGGCAAGGATGAAGAGATAAGCTTTCGGATTGATCAGGCAGGTGACCAGCCCCTGGCGAAAGGCCTTCCAGGCGGAGCTGCCGGCCGGTCCGCCATCGCCGACGACGATAGAGCTGCGCATCAGCGCAATGCCGATATAGGCCATGTAGGCGGCGCCGGCGACCAGCAGCGGCGTGAACAGGACCGGCACGAAATGCATGAGCAGGCCGACGCCGACCGCGCCGTTCAGCGTGTGCACCGCGCCGCCCAGCATGATGCCGGCGGTGGCGGCCAGGCCCCGGTTGATGCCGCCCGTCAGCGCATTGGCCAGCACGAACAGCATGTCCAGACCCGGAACGGCGATGATGCCGAACAGCAGGATGAAGAACAGCCAGAGATTTTCCGCGTAGCCCATGTCAGTTGCCCGTTACCTGATGCGGCCAACCACAGCGGAAGCTGTTGATTTTCAAGCCGGCAGGCAGTCCTATAGGTGACCCCAACTGACGGGGATGTGTCAGTAGCCTTCCGGTTCGGGCCAAGGAAATGCGCAAGGCGTCACGCCTGTTCGAGATCATCCAGATCCTGCGGCTGGCGCGGCAGCCGGTGACGGCGGCGACCATCGCCGGCGCGCTCGAGGTGACCGTCCGCTCGATCTATCGCGACATTGCCGCGCTCCAGGCGATGCGCGTGCCGATCGAGGGCGGGCGCGGTATCGGCTATATACTGCGCCCCGGCTTCGACCTGCCGCCGCTGATGTTCTCGATCGAGGAGATGGAGGCGATCGTGCTGTCGCTGGCACTGCTGGAGCGAACCGGCGACGCCGAGCTCAAGCAGGCGGCGAAACGCGTCGGCGCCAAGATCGCCGGCGCGGTGCCGGCCCCGCTACGGCAGACGCTTGACGCCAACGCCCTGCATGCCTGGGGCTTTGCCGCGCCCTCGGCCACGACGATCGATCTCGCCATGGTGCGCCGGGCCATCCGCGACGAGGAGAAGCTCGCGCTTTCCTATCGCGATGAACTGGGACGCGCGAGCGAGCGCGTCATCCGCCCTGTCGCGCTCATCTACTATGCCGAGAACGCCAACGTCGTCGCCTGGTGAGAGCTGCGCCAGGCGATCCGCAATTTCCGCAGCGACCGTATCGAGGATTGCCAGCCGACGGGGCTGTTGTTCAAGGGCGAAGGCGACCGGCTGCGGCAGGTGTGGGTGGACGGCTGGGAGGTGAACTCTCCGGCCGCTGGGTGAAGTAATCCGGCGAAGGAGCAGGCTCCAACGCAGCCGGATCGCCGCCAGCCATGGTCAGGTTGCCTGGACACCCTGGGCGGCAAGACGCTGTCCTCGCAGCAGCGCCAGTCCGGTCTCGGCGAGTGCGAACAAAAGCACGGCCGTGAGGAACCCGGCTGTCCCGACATGGACAATCAGCCATCCGCCGAGCACCGGAAAACCGAAGATACCCAGGAAATAGGCAACGACGAACCATGTCAGCGCGGCATTGCGATGTTCGGCCGGGGCATCGTTTACGGCCTGCGTCTGGATGACCGAGTAGACGAGGCCGTAACCCAGCCCCAGGAGGATCGCGCTTACGATCTGGACCAGGACACCATGGGCAAGACCGAATGCGACAACGACTCCGGCGATCATCACCGCCAGCAGGATGACCGCGACATGGTCGCCCTTGGCGCGGCCGATCAGCGGCGCCAGCAGGAACCGGGATGCCACGACGGTAATGGCGTAGGTCGCAAAGAATGTGCTGGCCTGCAGTCCGGTACCGCGCACGAGCGAGGTCTGGAACGTCAGCAACCCGCTGAACACGCAGGCGCCAAGCCCGACCATCAGGATGGGATAGACGGCCCGCGTGCGCAGCAGCGCCGGCAAGGCCCGTACCCAATCATTGCCTGCCGCCTTGATGGCCGCCGCGACCGGCCGTACGGCTATGCTTTCAAACACGGCAAGAAGCAGCGCGGCAAGCAGGCAGACCAGAGCTACCGCGCCGAAGGCCTGCCCGGTCGTCAACCCAAGATCGCTGATGAGCGCGGTCGCCACGATCGGGCTGAGGCCGATCCCGCCCATCTGGAACGCGCCGTAGCGCGTAAACCAGAAGCCGCGATCCTGATCGCTCACACGCATCGAAAGCGCCATCGGCGCGGCCAGAAAGAAAATGCCCCAGCCAAGGCCGATGAAAAAGCCGGCAACGCCGATCAGCGGCGTCAAAGCCGACAACGATGCCAGGCCGAGATAGCCGCAGGCCACAAGCGCCGCGCCAAACCCTGCCATGCGGCCGGCGCCAAGGCGCCAGGCAAACCAGCCGACAAGGGGAACGCCGACAAGCGTGCCCAGCATGGCGCCGCCAAGCGTCGTGCCGGTTTCGATCTCACTGCCGCCGAGGGCTCGAAAATGCTCGGTGAGAAGGAATGTGGCGCCATAGCCTATGGACGTGAGCAAGGTGGCGACAAAGAGCAGATAGGCGTGCGACGTGCGCATCGGGAAAGGCACCTTCCTTAGACGTCCTGGATTTCTCGGACAATGTGGTACAGTGATCTTTCATATTTCGACCGATTTACAGGTCCTCTTGGAACGGACGCCGGGGACCACCTGGGAGGGAACGCGTGGTGGAAAAGGCATCGCGCCGGCACGAAAGCGCCACGCATCTGGTCGATATCGCCATCGACCGGACGTCGCGGGCCCCGATCGGCCGACAGCTCTATTTCGCCCTGCGCGCCGCCATCGTCGCCGGCAGGATGCCCGCCGGCGCGCGCCTACCTTCGACGCGGGCGGCGGCCCGGCTTTGGGGCGTGTCGCGCGGCGTCGTGGTCGAGGCCTACGATACTTTGCTCAGCGAGAGCTATGTCGTCGGCCATCATGGCTCCGGCACCTTCGTTTCCGCCGACGTGCCAGGGCAGGCGGAGCGCAAACGCCGGACCGTTCCCGCACGCTCAAACGCAAGGAGCGACATCTCCTCCGCCGCACGCTCCGTCATCGGCAACTTGGCGCTGGACCCGCCAGCCCAGGTCCCCTTCGTCACCGGTCGGGCCGAGCCGGACGACAGGACACGCGCCATTCTCAAACGCATAGGCCACCGGCATCTCGACGCGCTGTGTGATCACTATCGGAATCCGCAAGGCGAGGAGAGGCTGCGCCGCGAGGTGGTCAGGTATCTCGCGGCGGCGCGGGGCGTGCGTTGCGAGCCGGGCCGCGTCTTCATCACGTCAGGCTCGCAGCAAGCGATCGATCTTGCCATTCGCACGCTGATCGACCCCGGGGACACCGTTGCGATCGAGGATCCAAGCTATCCGCCGGCGCGTCTGGCGTTCACCGCCGGCGGCGCCAGACTGGTTCCCATCCCGGTTGATCGGCACGGGATCGATATGGGTTTGCTGACCGAATGCGGGGAGAACGTCAGGGCCGTCTATGTGACGCCATCCCATCAATATCCCACGGGAACCGTTCTTTCGATGGCGCGCCGTCTGGCCTTGATCGATTGGGCAGCGGCCAGGGGCGCGTGGATTCTCGAGGACGATTACGACAGCGAATTTCGCTACGATGATCGGCCGCTAGCGGCGCTGCAAGGCATCGACGAGCACGAGCGGGTCATCTATTTCGGCACCTTCAGCAAGGCGCTGCTGCCCGGTTTTCGGCTGGGCTATCTGGTGGTCCCAACGGAGCTGGTGCCGGCCGTCCGGGCGATGCGGGTGCTGCTCGATCGTTTTCCCGCCCCGTTTCACCAGCTCGTGGTCGCCGACTTCCTGAACGAGGGGCATTTCTCCAGCCACCTCAGGCGCCTGCGAGAGGCCTATCGCGCGTCGCGCGACATGCTGGTGGCGCTGTTGCGGGAACAATTCATAGGCGAGCCGGGGATCGGGATCGAGGTGCCGATGCAGGGCGTCCATCTGTTTGCCCGGCTGTCCCCAGGCTTCGACGATGTTGCTATTGCACAAGCAGCGCGCCGGTCAGCGGTAACCGTTCTGCCGATTTCTCCGATGCATCTTGGGGCGGTGACCAGCCACGGCCTGCTGCTTGGCTTCTCCGCCTTGCATCACGAGGATGCGGCGCCTGCCGCCAGGCGACTGGCCCTGGCAGTCCTCCTGACGCGCGCCGGACATGGATAGCTGCCTCTCCGACCTGGTTGGCCTACCTCACATCCACCCAGCGCTGTTCCCTAAACGAGCGCGCCATGGCGTGCACGGTGCGCTCGATCTCCAGCCCTTCGTCGAAATCGACGAGGCGTGCCGGCTTGCCGGCAAGGCGCATCAGCAGTTCTCGGCATTCGATGATCTTGAGATCGTTAAAGCCGAGGCCATGGCCCGGCGCGGGGATGAAGGCGTCGTACGGCCGGTGGTGCGGCGCCACCAGTATGGTGCGATAGCCCTGCTCGGTCGGCCTGTCGGCGGTGAGATAGAGCTGGAACTCGTTCATCCGTTCCTGGTCGTAGAGGATCGAGCCCTTCGAACCGAAGATCTGGATGGCGATGCGGCCCTTGCGCCCCCAGGCCGAGCGGTTGACCAGCAGCGTGCCGGCGACGCCGTTTTCGAGATGCAAGAGCACGCTGGCGATATCGTAGGTTTCGACCGCGCGTCGGCCGCCCGAGGCGACGCGCCGGTCGGCATACGGCTTCGCCATGTCGCACATGACGCGGCCGACGCGGCCGAACAGCACCCTGATCAACGACAATGGATGCACGGCGAAATCGTCGAGCGCGCCATAGCCGGAGGTCGCCTCGTGCTTCCAGAAAAACAGCGCGTCGGGATCGGCCATGAAGTCCTCGTCCATCTCGATGCGCACGAGATTGACGTCGCCGATGATCTTTTCCTCGAGCAGTTGCCCGATGTGGCGGATGGCCGGGTTCTGGATGTAGTTGTAGCCGAGGGCGGCCACCTTGCCCGATTTGCGCGCCGCCATGGCCATCGCCTCGGCCTCGGCAAAGCTCGGCGCCATCGGCTTCTCGCACCACAGGTGCTTGCCCGCCTCCAGGATGGCGATCGCCATTTCCGGGTGGAACTGGTTCGGCGTGGTCAACGAGACGATGTCGACCTCAGGATCGTTGACCACGGCCCGCCAGTCGCCCGAGCCCCTGGCGAAGCCGAATTCGCCTGCCTTGCGCCTGGCCAGTTCGTCGTTGACCTCGCCCAGATGCACCAGCCTCGGCCGCTCGACGTCGGGAAACACCGTGCCGACCGCGTTCCACGCGATGGCATGGCACTTGCCCATGAAGCCGGTGCCGATAAGACCTATTCCGACCATTCGATTGTCTCCGCTGGCGTGAGGAATTTCGGATGGATGAATTAATCCATTTTTTCTACAAATGGAACGTCCAAATCATTTTTGATGGCCTTCTTGCGCGAAATGGCTATGATGATGCAGGAGAGGGACAATCAGCATGGGCGTGGGCGGAGCGACAATGGACGAACGGGTGCCCCGCGACTTCGAGACGCTGCGCGCGACCATCCTCGAGCGCCGCGAGAACCTGCCGAAGCGCATCGCGCAGATCGCCGCCTATGCGCTCGACAATCCCGACGACATCGCTTTCGGCACCGCCGCCAGCATCGCCGCGTCGGCCGGCGTCCAGCCTTCGACGCTGATCCGCTTTGCCCAGCAGCTCGGCTTCGACGGCTTCACCAGCCTGCAGCAGGTCTTTCGCGAGCGGCTGCGCGAACGCAATTCGACCTATGACGAGCGCCTGCTGGCCCTGCGCGCCAAGGCCGAGGGCGGCGCCGGGCACCGGGCGATCTTCGACGGCTTCATCGCCGCCGCCAGCACTTCGCTCAACGACATATCGCGCACGCTGGACGAGGCCCATCTGGAGCAGGCGGTCTCCCTGCTGGCCAAGGCCGAGACGATCTACGTGCTGGCCAAGCGGCGTTCCTATCCCGTGGCCTCCTACATCGCCTACGCGCTGGGCAAGCTGAACATCCGCAACCAACTGGTGGAGTCGGCGGCGGGGCTCAATGCCGAGATGATCAGCTTCGCGACGCCGGCGGACGCCGTCATCGCCATCAGCTTTTCTCCCTACGCGCCGGCGACGATCGACGAAGCGCGCGCCATCCGTGACCAGGGCGTGCCGATCGTGGCCATCACCGACAGCTCGTTCTCGCCGCTCGCCCAATTCGCCAGGGTCTGGTTCGAGGTGGCCGAGGCCGATTTCGCCGGCTTCCGCTCGCTCTCGGCGACGATGGCGCTGGCCATGGCGCTGACCGTCGGCGTCGGCGAAAAGCGCCGCGACGGCGGCCGCAGGCGCAAGGCCTGAAGCGTCCGGAGAGACGCGCCAACGGGTGGCGTCGAGCGGATGCGGCCATGCAACGGACAGGCCGGAGCATCCGATCCAATCGGATCGCATCCCTCGCCAGGGGCACTTTTCCCAACCGGGAACACCCATTCCATATTGACTAGTGATTGGAATTATTATTTCATATTGCCGGCATCACGGTCCCGTCCGCACGTGCCGACCAAACCATAACACTGCCGGGAGGTAACGAATGAGCGAAGCCGTGGAAGCAGGACATGCGCCGCTCGACGTCATCACCATCGGCCGCGCCTCCGTCGATCTCTATGGCCAGCAGATCGGCTCGCGGCTTGAGGACATCACCTCCTTCGCCAAATCGGTCGGTGGATGCCCCGCAAACATTTCCGTCGGCACGGCAAGGCTCGGCCTGCGCTCGGCGCTGCTGACGCGCGTCGGCGACGAACAGATGGGCCGCTTCATCCGAGAACAGCTGAAGCGGGAGGGCGTGTGCGTCGACGGCCTGCGGACCGACAAGGAGCGGCTGACCGCGCTGGTGCTGCTGTCGGTCGAGAGCGAGGGCGTCTCGCCGATGATCTTCTACCGCACCGACTGCGCCGACATGGCGCTTTCGGAGGAGGACATCGACGAGGCCTTCATCGCCTCGGCGCGCGCCATCGTGGTCACCGGCACGCATTTCTCACGGCCCAATTCGGATGCGGCGCAGCGCAAGGCCATCCGTATCATGAAGGCCAAGGGCGGCAAGGTGGTGTTCGACATCGACTACCGCCCCAACCTCTGGGGCCTGGCCGGCCACGCCGAGGGCTTCGAGCGCTACGTCAAGTCCGACAGGGTGTCTGCCCAGTTGAAGACGGTGCTGCCGGATTGCGACCTCATCGTCGGCACCGAGGAAGAGATCATGATCGCTTCCGGCGCCGACGATTGCCTGAGCGCACTGAAGACGATCCGCGCGCTGTCGCCGGCCACGATCGTGCTCAAGCGCGGCGCCATGGGCTGCATCGTCTATGACGGCCCGATCAGCGACAACCTAGAGGACGGCATTGTCGGCAAGGGTTTTCCGATCGAGATCTACAATGTGCTGGGCGCCGGCGATGCCTTCATGTCGGGCCTCCTGCGCGGCTGGCTGGGCGGCGAGAGCTTCGAGACGGCGGCGACCTGGGCCAACGCCTGCGGCGCCTTCGCGGTGTCACGGCTGCTGTGCGCGCCGGAGTATCCGACCTTCGAGGAGCTGCAGTTCTTCCTCAAGCATGGCAGCAAGCATCGCGCGCTGCGCAAGGACGAGGCGATCAACCATATTCATTGGGCGACGACCCGCAGGCGCGACATTCCCTCGCTGATGGCCTTCGCCTGCGATCACCGCGTCCAGCTCGAGGACGTCGCCGCGCGCACCGGAGCCGATCCGGCGCGCATCGGCGACTTCAAGGTGCTGGCCGTCAAGGCGGCGGCCAGGGTCGCCGTGGGCCGCGACGGCTACGGCATGCTGATCGACGAGAAGCACGGCCGCGAGGCGATGTTCGAATTCGCCCGCCATCCCTTTGCGTGGCTCGGCCGGCCGGTCGAGCTGCCCGGGTCGCGGCCGTTGCGCTTCGAGTTCTCGCAGGACATCGGTTCGCAGCTCGTGGAATGGCCGGTTGACCATTGCATCAAATGCCTGTGCTTCTACCATCCCGACGATCCGCCGGCGCTCAAGGCCGAGCAGCAGCAGAAGCTGCGGTCGCTGTTCGAGGCGGCGCGCAAGGTCGGCCGCGAGCTTCTGGTCGAGATCATCGCCAGCAAGGCCGGACCGCTCACCGACGACACCATCCCGCGCGCGCTGGAGGAACTCTACGCGCTCGGCATCAAGCCGGACTGGTGGAAGCTTGAACCGCAGGCATCGGCGGCAGCCTGGGCGCGTATCGAGCAGGTGATCCTGCGCAACGACCCGTGGTGCCGCGGCATCGTGCTGCTGGGTCTGGAGGCGCCCCAGCATGAGCTGGAGCAGGCCTTTGCCGCCACGGCCAACGCGCCGATCGTCAAGGGCTTCGCCGTCGGTCGCACGATCTTCATCAACGCCGCCGAACGCTGGCTGGCCGGCGGCATGTCGGATGAAGAGGCGATCGCCGACATGGCAACGCGCTTCGAGGGGCTGACCAAGGCCTGGCTCGCCGCGCGCGGCCGCAAGGCCGCCTGACGACGCTTCGAACCTTTGCTGGAATTGCTCTGGAACTGCCGGGAGGGAAAGACATGAGCAAGACAATCCGCCTGACGATGGCGCAGGCGCTGACCCGGTTCCTCGCCGCGCAGAAAACCGAGATCGGCGGCGCCAAAGTCCCTATTTTCGGTGGCGTGTGGGCGATCTTCGGCCATGGCAACGTCGCCGGCGTCGGCGAGGCGCTCTATCAGGTGCGCGACGAGCTGCCGACCTTCCGCGCCCATAACGAACAGGCCATGGCGCATGCCGCGATCGCCTATGCCAAGGCGAATTTCCGCCGCCGCTTCATGGCCGCGACAACGTCGATCGGCCCTGGCGCGCTCAACATGGTGACAGCCGCGGCGCTTGCGCATGTCAACCGGCTGCCGGTGCTTCTTCTGCCCGGCGACGTCTTCGCCAACCGACTGCCCGATCCGGTGTTGCAGCAGGCCGAGGATTTCTCCGACGGCACGGCGAGCGTCAACGACTGTTTCCGACCGGTGTCGCGCTATTTCGACCGCATCACGCGGCCGGAGCAGATCATTCCCGCGCTCAACCGCGCCATGCAGGTGCTGACTGACCCGGCCGAATGCGGCCCGGTCACGCTGTCGCTCTGCCAGGACGTGCAGGCCGAGGCTTACGATTACCCCGAGAGCCTGTTTGCAGAGCGCGTCTGGGTGCCGCGCCAGACACGTCCTGATCGCAGGGAACTGGCCGCCGCCGTCGCGGCGCTCAAGGGCGCCAAGAGGCCGCTGGTCATCGCCGGTGGCGGCGTCCTCTATTCCCAGGCCTCGGACGAGCTCGCCAAACTGGCCCAGGGCGCCGGCATTCCGGTCTGCGAGACGCAAGGCGGCAAATCCTCGCTGCCGGACGACCATCCGCTGAACATGGCCGCCGTCGGCGTCACCGGCACTTCCGCCGCCAACCGGCTGGCCGAGGAAGCCGACGTCGTGCTGGCCGTGGGCACAAGGTTGCAGGATTTCACCACCGGTTCCTGGGCGCTGTTCAAGAATGCCGGCAGGACCATCATCGGCCTCAATGTGCAGGCCTTCGACGCCGGCAAGCACTGGGCGCTGCCGCTGGTCGCGGACGCCGCCGAGGGGCTCACCGAGCTCTCGACGGCGCTGAAGGGCTGGAAGGCGCCGACAGCCTGGACCGACAATGCCATCAAGGGCAAGACGGAGTGGCAGGCCGCCGCCGCAAAGGTGACGGCCTCGACCAACGCCGCCTACCCTTCCGACGCGCAGGTGATCGGCGCCGTGCAACGCGCCATGGGCTCCGATGTGACGCTGCTGCACGCCGCGGGCGGGCTTCCGGGCGAGTTGCACAAGCTCTGGCAGGCTGGCGATCCCGGTTCCTATCACGCCGAATACGGCTTCTCGACCATGGGCTACGAGATCGCCGGCGGGCTTGGCGCGAAGATGGCGAAGCCCGACCGTGAGGTCGTCGTCATGATCGGCGACGGCTCGTACCTGATGCTCAATTCGGAAATCGCCACTTCCGTCATGCTCGGCCTCAAGCTGACCATCGTGCTGCTCGACAACAGGGGCTATGGCTGCATCAACCGGCTTCAAATGGCGACCGGCGGCGCCAACTTCAACAATCTGCTCAAGGACGCGCGCCACGAGGTGATGCCGGACGTCGACTTCGCCGCGCATGCGGCAAGCCTCGGCGCGATTTCCGAGAAGGTCGCCTCGATCGCCGAGCTGGAGACGGCGCTGGCCAAGGCGAAGAAGAACAGCAAGACCACCGTGCTGGTCATCGACACCGACCCTCTGGTGTCGACCAAGGCCGGCGGCCATTGGTGGGACGTCGCCGTGCCGGAGGTCTCCTCGCGCCAAGAAGTCAACGCCGCGCGCAAGGCCTATGAGGAAAAGCGGCAGATGCAGAGCATCGGTGAATGAAGTCGGCGAGGCAGAGCCCCCTACCTCCCCCTTGTGGGGAGGTAGGACCGAAGGTCCGGGTGGGGGCCGCCGGCGCCGCACCCCCACCCCGCTGCTTCGCAGCGACCCTCCCCACAAGGGGGAGGGTAAAAATGAACCTGATACTGGAGTGACGACTTGAAAGCCAAACTGGGCATGTCCCCCATCGCATGGTGGAACGACGATCTGGTGGAATTGAGCGACGACGTGTCGCTGGAGGAGTGCCTGCGGCAGTCGCGCTCGGCCGGCTTCACCGGCATGGAGATGGGCCGCCGCTTCCCCAACGACCCGAAGGTGATGCTGCCGATCCTTAGGGAGGCCGATGTCACGCTTTGCGGCGGCTGGTTCTCCGGCACGCTCGTCAATGAGGACCTGGCGAAGAACAAGGATCGCATCCAGCCGATGATCGACCTGTTCAAGGCGGTCGACGCGCCGTGCATCGTCTATGGCGAGGTTGGCCGCTCCATCCAGGGCGACCGCTCGAAGCCGCTCGCCACCAAGCCGAAGCTCGCCGACGACGAGATGAAGGCCTATGGCCGCCGGGTCACCGAGTTCGGCGAATGGTGCGCCGACCAGGGCATGCCGCTTTCCTACCATCATCACATGGCGGCGGTGGTCGAGACCGAGCCGGAACTCGACGCCTTCATGCGCAGTTCCGGCGAAGGCATTCCTCTGCTGCTCGATGCCGGCCATCTCGCCTTTGCCGGCGGCGACGTGCTGCGCGCCATCGACAAGCATCACAAGCGCATCAACCACGTGCATGTGAAGGATGTGCGCATGGGCGTGATCGATGCGCTGGACCGCGCGAGGCAGTCCTTCCTCGACGCCGTCGCACTCGGCGCCTTCACCGTGCCGGGCGACGGTTCGCTCGATTTCGGCGCCATCGTCCGGCGCTTCGCCGACCATGGCTATGAAGGCTGGTTCGTGGTCGAGGCCGAGCAGGATCCGAAGAAAAACCCGCCGCTCAGGATGGCCCAGGTCGGCCACAAGGAGCTGATGCGGGTGATGACGGCCGCGGGTTACACGGTGGAGACGCAGGGCTTTCCCGCGGCCAGATGAGTTCGCGTCGGCCCGAGCTGAGATCGACGACCCGGGGGCACGGAGACAGACCGCTGGATTGGCCGCCACGAGTGGCCTATCTCAGAGTGGTTCCGGCAACTCTGCGATGGTGCGATGAAAGACTACGAGAACCCCTTCTTCCGGCCGCTGTGGCGGCGCATCGTCGTGGTCGCGGTCTGCGCGATCTGGTCGGTCATCGAGTTCGCCACCGGAACGCCGTTCTGGGGTGTCATCGCGCTGGGTTTCGCCGGCTACGCGGTGTGGCAGTTCTTCTACCTCTACAAGCCGGTGGAGGACGCCAAGCCGCCGGCCGAACCGAAGGAATGATCGGCCCATGGGGCGTCAGGCTTACGGATCAGACAGCCCGCGCACGGCGCATCTGGTGCATTCGCGATTGGCTGAAACGCGCTTTTCGCTTCGTCATCCACGGGCGAAGCAAGGAGCGAAGCGACGCGGCGTAGACCCGAGGATAACGAAATTTGGAGGCCTCGGCCAATCTCGAAGGCTGGCGCAGGCTTTCAACCGACGAATTCTCTGGGGCAGCAACCGGCTGGAGCCGATACGGATAGGAGGAGAGAAAATGTCGAAACTGCTCGTCAAGGCCGACAAGGGCCATGGCCATGTCGCGCATGTCACGCCGCAAAGCGCCGGCTGGACTTATGTCGGCTTCGACCTCCATCGGCTTCGCCCTGGCGAGACGGCCTCCGGCAAGACGGGCGGCCGCGAAGTCTGCCTGGTCTTCGTCACCGGCAAGGGCAAGGCGTCCGCCGGCGGCAAGGAACTCGGCCTGCTTGGCGAGCGCATGTCGCCCTTCGAGGGCAAGCCATGGTCGGTCTACGTGCCGCAAGGCTCCGACTGGTCGGTGACGGCCGATACCGAGCTCGAGCTTGCCGTCTGCTCGGCGCCGGGACTGGACGGCGGCCTGCCGGTCCGCGTCATCGGTCCGGACGATCTCGGCCAGGAGGTGCGCGGCAAGGGCACCAACACGCGCTACGTCACCAACATCCTGCCCGAGGGCAAGCCGGCGGACTCGCTGCTGGTGGTCGAGGTGATCACCCCCGGCGGCCACACCTCCAGCTATCCGCCGCACAAGCACGACCGGGACAATCTGCCGGCGGAATCCTATCTGGAGGAAACCTACTACCACCGCCTCAACCCACCGCAGGGCTTTGCCTTCCAGCGCGTCTACACCGACGCCGACCGCAACGGCACGCGCGAGTTGGACGAGGCGATGGCGATCGAGGATGGCGACGTCGTGCTGGTGCCCAGGGGCTATCATCCCTGCGCCGCCTGCCACGGCTATGACCTCTACTACCTCAACGTGATGGCCGGGCCGAAGCGGACGTGGAAGTTCCACAACGCGCCCGAACACGAATGGTTGATGAAGGCCTGACGGGCATTCCAACGCCGGATTGAATTGGCCAGGCGCGCCTGCCAGGGTGCGGGACGCTCTCCCCGGCGGCACATGTGCCGCCGCCTCTTCGTGGCAAGCCGTTGGGCCAGCGCGGAAAAATCGTCGGCTAAGCACCGGCCGGGTCGATTTGCCATCGAAAACCCTTCAAAGCTTCGTCAATCCGTCATGGAAATCACCTATGGCAGCGGGCTGACGAGGATTTTCGATGCGCTACGCCATCTATTTCACCCCGAGGCAGGACGAGCCGCTGGCACGCATTGCCGCCAACTGGCTGGGCCGCGACCCGTTCGGCGCCGCCACAAGGCCGGCCGAGGCCGTGGGTGATCTCGCTGCGGCGGAAGTCGCCTTCCACACAGCCTCGGCGCGGCGCTACGGCTTCCACGCAACCTTAAAGGCGCCGTTCCGGCTGGCCGCCACCGAGACCGAGGCGTCGCTGCGCGCGGCGCTGGATGCTTTCGCCGAGATGACGCAGCCCGTCACCATCCCGCGCCTCGTCGTCAGCCAGATCGACGGCTTCTTCGCGCTGGTGACGGACGGACCGCTGCCGGCGCTCAACCTTTTCGCCAACGACGTGGTGCGCGACTTCGACCGCTTCCGCGCGCCGCTCACGGAAACCGAAATCGAACGCCGCAATCCCGATTCCCTGAAGCCGGCCGAATTCCGGAACCTGTGCCAGTGGGGCTACCCCTATGTCTTCGAGACGTTCCGTTTCCACATGACGCTGAGCGGCCGCGCCGGCCCGCAGGAAAGCCCGCGCCTGCGCGCCGCGATCGACAGCCTGTTCGCCGACGTGCTGCGGCAGCCGGTGCTGGTCGACGCGCTGACGCTGTTCGTGGAGACCGAGCCGGGCGCTCCGCTCATGGTGCTTTCCCACCATGCGCTGGGACGCCGTTCGGCCAGGAAGACCGCATAATAGAATCGCCTGAGATCAAGGACCGACCGAGATGACCGCCGAGACCGTTCTGACCAACGCCCGCATCGTGCTTGCCGACGAGATCGTCGAAGGCTCGCTCCTGCTGCGCGACGGCGCGATCGCCGCCATCGACAGCGGTTCGACACGCGCCGGCGAGGACATGGGCGGCGACTACGTCATTCCGGGCCTGGTCGAACTCCACACCGACCATCTCGAGGGCCATTACGCGCCACGCCCGAAGGTGCGCTGGAACCCGATCGCGGCCGTGCTCGCGCACGACGCGCAGGTGGCCACAGCCGGCATCACCACCGTGCTCGACGCGCTTCGCGTCGGCATGGATGATGACGCCGACCTGAAGTCCGACGATGTCCGCAAGCTGGCCGACGCCATCGAGGACAGCGTCCGGCAGGACCGGCTGCGGGCCGACCACTTCATCCACCTGCGCTGCGAAGTGTCGGCGCCGGACTGCCTCAAGGCGTTCGAGAATTTCGAGACCGACGACCGCGTGAAACTCGCCTCGCTGATGGACCATGCGCCGGGGCAGCGGCAGTTCGTCAACCTCGAGACCTATGCCTACTATTACCAGCGCAAGCTGAAACTCTCCGACCGCGACTTCCAGAAATTCTGCGAGAAGCGCATGGCGGAATCGGCCACGAATTCCGGCCCCAACCGCGTCTTCATCTCGGCTGCCTGCCGTGAGCGCGGCATCGTGCTGGCGAGCCATGACGACGCGACGGTCGGCCATGTCGACGAGGCGATCGAGCAGGGCGTGCGCGTCGCCGAATTCCCGACCACGGAAGAAGCGGCGCGGGCCTCGAAGGCCGCCGGCCTCGGCGTGTTGATGGGCGCGCCGAACGTGATGCGCGGCGCTTCGCATTCGGGCAACGTCTCGGCCCGCACGCTTGCCGGCGACGGACTGCTCGACATCCTGTCGTCGGACTACATCCCGTTCAGCCTGATCCAGTCCGCCTTCTTCCTCGGCGACGTGGTCGAGGGCATCTCGCTGCCGCAGGCGGTGGCGATGGTCTCGAAGAACCCGGCCGACGCCGTCGGCCTTGCCGATCGCGGCGTCATCGAGTCCGGCCGGCGCGCCGACCTCGTTCGCGTGCGCGTCGACGACCATGTGCCGGTCGTGCGCACCGTGTGGCGCCAGGGGCAGCGTGTCGCATGATGGTGTCGGCCCTGCTCGAGCGTGAACTGTCCAGCAGCTTCCCGATACGCGACGGGGTGTTCGTCGCCGTCGTCGGGCCGAGCGGCGCCGGCAAGGATACGCTGATCGACTATGCGCGCGCGCGCTTCGCGGATGAGAGCCGGCTGGAGTTCGTGCGACGGGTGATCACGCGGCCCAGCGACGTCGCCAGCGAGGACCACGACACTTTGGCCGACGCGGCCTTCGTCGAGGCGCAAGCGGACGGCGCCTTCGCCGTTTCCTGGGAAGCGCACGGGCTGCGCTACGGCCTGCCGGTCGACGTCGACTGGTCGGTGGCCAGCGGCCATGTCGCGGTCGCCAATGTGTCGCGCTCGATCGTGCCGGCGCTGCGCGAGCGCTACGCCAATCTCGCGATCGTCGAGATCACCGCCACGCCGGAGATCCTCGCCGAGCGGCTGGCGGCGCGCGGTCGTGAATCGCGCGGCGAGGTGCTGGCGCGGCTGGCGCGGAGCGCCAATGTGACGCTGTCAGGTCCGGGCGTCACCACCATCGACAACAGCGGGCCTCGCGAGGTCGCGGGCGAACGCTTCGCCGAGGTGTTGCGCAAGGCCATGGCATTCTCCGACATGTCGGGCGTCGTATAGGGACGAGCTTTCGCGCGATCGTGTTGCGCGCGAACTGCCGACACTGACACCTCCATCCTATCGATGACCGAGGCTCCGGCGGGATTCCGCCATGCAGTGGCGAGGCCAGGCCGCTTGACGCCACGCGTTAAATCGAAAAATATGGTACCGGTATCAGATTGGGTCCCAACGCCGACTGATTACGGCATGGACATGCCATACCTATTATAATAGCATACCATTATAAGTTGAAGTTACGCTGCCAATAAGCGGCGGGAGGGAAGACGACAGCGCGCGGCCTTGCCGGTGCTGTCCGACGTCGTAGGGCGGCACCGCGCGCCCCGCACGAACGACGCCATTTACAGGCGCCGAAGCATGGGAGGAGAGCATGCGGATTTTCCAGAGAGGGACCGGCGCCTTGCTTGCCGGCATTGTCCTGATGCTGGCGGCACTCGTGCCGTCGATCGCCTCGGCGCAATCGGTGGAGGACATCATCGCGCGCGGCAAGCTGATCGTCGCCATCGACACCACGACACCGCCCTATGGCTTTCTCGACGCCGACCTCAAGCCGACCGGCTTCGACATCGAGGTGGCCAACAAGATGGGCGAGGCGCTCGGCGTTCCCGTCGAGTTCGTCACCGTCACCTCGCCCGGCCGCATTCCGGCGCTGCTGACGAAGCAGGTCGACGCGGTGATCTCGATCTTTTCGATCACGCCGCAGCGCGCCATCCAGATCGACTATTCCATCCCCTACGCCGGGCAGTCGGCGGTGGTGATCGCCCCCAAGAGCGTGGCGATCAAGGGCGTGGCCGACCTCGTCGGCAAGAAGGTCGGCCTGACGCGCGGAACCGGCGAGGACGGCTTGCTGACCAAGGCCGCGGAAGCAAATCCGGGAATCCAGATCCTGCGCTTCGACGACTATTCCTCGCTGCTGCAGGCCATGGTCTCCGGCCAGATCGACGCCATGGGCGGCGGCGACTATGGCGAGATCTATCTCAAGAAAGCGCAGAACGGCGACGCGTTCGAGCAGAAATATGTGCTCAAGACCTTCTACTTCGGCATCGGCGTGGCCAAGGGCAACGACAATCTGCGCCAGTGGATCAACACCTGGCTGTTCAGCATGAAGACCGATGGGACGCTGGACGCATTGTCCATGAAGTACCGCAACCAGCCCCTGCCGGTGCTGCCGGTGTTCTGATGACACCCTGCCGGGTGATTTGCGTTCAAGCCTGATATAGCCGGCACAAGCCGCTCGGCGGGGCTACAAGGCCCCGTCCCCGTTCCCCACCGCGAGCGGTTCCCATGCAAACGACGCTGCAGTTCGGCCCGATCCTTGCCCATCTCGACAGGCTGCTCCAGGGCCTCGGCGAAACAGTGCTGCTGTCGCTGGCCTCGATCCTGTTCGGCACCCTCATCGGTATGCTGGGCGCGGTCGGCCGCGCCTTCGGACCGCGCTGGCTGTCGTGGCTGATCGCCGCCTATGTCGAGCTCATCCGCAACACGCCGCTGCTGATCCAGCTCTATTTCGTGTTCTTCTCGCTGCCGCTGCTGGGCTTCAAGCTGGACAGCAACACGGCCGCCATCGTCGCGCTCTCCATCCATCTCGGCGCCTACGCCACCGAGATCCTGAGGGCCGGCATAGAAGCCATCCCCGAGGGCCAGATCGAGGCTGCGAAGGCGCTCGGCCTCAGCCGCTACCGCATCATCCGA
This sequence comes from Mesorhizobium sp. 65-26, assembly GCA_001899205.1. Taxonomy (GTDB): domain Bacteria; phylum Pseudomonadota; class Alphaproteobacteria; order Rhizobiales; family Rhizobiaceae; genus Mesorhizobium. Next base: position 194,660 of record MKVL01000005.1, read on the forward strand.
CACGTGGTGCTCGTGCCCGCCGCACGCGCCGTCTACCCCTCGCTGTCGGCGCAGTTCATCCTGCAGATCATGGGAACCTCGATCGTCGGCGCGATCGCCGCCGAGGAGCTGACCGCGATCGCCAACAATCTGGTGATGCAGACCTTCCGCAGCTTCGAGGTCTACATCGTCATCGCCGTCATCTACTTCGTGCTGGTGCAGGCGGCCAGCCTGCTTTTTGCCGGCATCGGCAAGCTGATGTTCCGCTGGAAGACCTGAATCATGAGCCTGCGCGATTTCGGCCCCAACGAACTGATGTTCCTGCTGCTGGCGACACGCTGGACCATCCTTCTGGCGCTCATCGCCTTCGCCGGCGGCGGCCTGTGCGGCCTCCTGGTGGCCGCCCTGCGCGTGGCGCCGGCGCGGCCACTGCGCTGGATCGCGGCCGGCTACATCCAGTTCTTCATGGGCACGCCGATCCTGATCCAGCTTTTCATGGCCTATTACGGCGCGTCGCTGCTCGGGTATCGGCCGGATCCATGGTTCGCGGCGGCGCTGACGTTCTGCCTCAACGGCGGCGCCTTCTTCGGCGAGATCTTCCGCGGGGCCATAGAGGCCATTCCGAAAGGCCAGTGGGAGGCGGCGACGGCACTGGGCTTCCGCTTCGTGCGCACGCTTCGCCTGGTGATCGTGCCGCAGGCCGTCCGCCTCATGCTGCCGCCGACCGTCGGCTTCATGGTGCAGATCGTCAAGACGACGTCGGTCGCCTCGCTGATCGGGCTGACAGAACTTGCCCGGGCCGCAACGCAGGTCAACACCGTCACCTTCCAGCCAGTGATGGTGTTCGGCACCGTGTCGCTGATCTATTTCGCGCTCTGCTGGCCGCTGTCGCTCTATGCCGGCCATCTCGAGCGCCGCTTCGCGGCGGGCACGACGCGCAAGGTGGAGAAACCGCTGGTGATGAGCGCCGCCTGACTAAGCCCGCACAATCTATCCCTTGAAGGCCGGCAAGGTCAGTCCCTTGACGCCGACGTCCAGCGCGAACAGGCCGCCAGGATTCTTCTGGCCCTTGAAGTGGCCGGACGGCCGCCTGAGCACGGCGGAGGTGACGTAGAGGATGTCGAGATCCTTGCCGCCGAACTCGCAGCAGGTCGGCAGGTCGGTCGGCAACAGCACGGTCTGCATCAGTCTGCCGTCGGGATCGTAGCGGCACACCTTGCTGGTGACTGGAATGGTCACCCAGTAGCACCCCTCGGCATCGACGGTCGCACCGTCGGCGACGCCACCGGTGACGGTCATGTCGATGAAGGTGCGGCGGTTGGCGATGTCGCCCGTGGCCGGATCGAAATCATAGGCCCAGACAGCGCCGGCATGGCTGTCGGAAAAGTACATCGTCCGGGAATCCGGGCTCCAGGCAAGGCCGTTCGAACAGCCAATGCCGTCGATCATCTTGTGGACCGAAAGATCGGGATCGAGGCGGTAGAGCGCGCCGATGAACTCGATCGGCTGGCCGGGCACCTCGAACATCGAGCCCGACCAGAATCGCCCCTGACGGTCGGGCTTACCGTCGTTGAAGCGCGTTTTCGGCATGTGCGCTTCTGGGTCGACGATCGCCTCGAACCGTCCGGTGGCGGGATCGAAGAAATGGAAGCCGTCGGTCATGGTCAGCACCAGGCCGCCCTTTTCGCGCAGGCCCAGGCAACCGAGATAGTGCGGCGTCTCGAACGTGTCGTCCCGCCCCGTGGCGGGATCGTAGCGGTGGATCAGCCTGTTCCAGATGTCGATCCACCACAGCACGCCAGCCGCCGGATCCCACAGCGTGCCCTCGCCGAGTTCGGCCCGGGCATCGACGACACAGGTGATTTCAACCATTCCGGAACGACCTCCACTGTTTGGCGCGAGCGGCTCAGCCCCTGCGCATCCTTGTCCCCAAGCCGGCGAACGTCTCGCTGCCGATCGAGACGGTGATCAGGATGACGGCCCCATAGACGACCAGCAACGCCCCGCTGGAAAGGTTCAACGCCGGCAGCAGGCCGGTCAGGATGGTCAGCACCATGGCCCCGGCCACCGTACCGAGATAGTGGCCGCTGCCGCCGAGGATCGAGGCGCCGCCGATGGCGACAGCGGCGATCGAGGTGAACAGGTAGGCATCGCCCATGCCGAGATAGGCCTGGCCCGAATAGCCAGTCAGAAGCATGCCGGCGAAGGCCGCCGTGAGGCCCGAAATGACATAGGTGAGGATGGTGGTGCGCGCGGTCGGCACACCGGAGAACTCGGCCACGGTGGCGCTGGTGCCGAGCGCGTAGAGATGGCGCCCGAACGCCGCCTTCGACAGCAGGAGCGTCGCCGCCGCCGTCAGCGCGATCCAGATCAACGCGATCACCGGGAAGCCGGCGATGCGGCCGACCGACAGGAACTGGATCAGCGCCGGCGCCGAGGGCGTCGGCGACCCGCCCGTCAGCACCAGGATCAGCCCCTGCAGGATGACGTTGGTGGCCAGCGTCATGATGATGGGCGGCACGCCGAAATGAGCGACGCCGATACCATTGACCAGTCCGATCAGCCCGCCGCCGGCGAGCAGCAGCGGCATGACCCAGAGCAGCGGCATGTCCTGGCCGCCGCACAGCAGCGCCATGACGATCGCCGCCGAATTGAGCACCCACGGCACCGAAAGGTCGATGCCGCCGCCGATGATGACGAGGGTCTGCCCCAGCGCGACGATGCCGACGAAGGCCGCCAGCACCACGGTGGAGCGCATGTTGGAAACGGACAGGAAGCCGGGCGAGAACAGCGCGGTGACCAGGAGCAGCACGACCATGCCGGCATAAGCGAGCACGATCAGCCGATTGCGGGCAAGGAAGGCGCTCATTGCACGCGCCCCCGAGCGGCCTTCTCGGCAACCGAACTGGCCAGCACCGACAACAGCAGGATGACGCCGGAGGCGACGGGCTGCCAGTAGCTCGACACATGCATGACGAAGACCAGATTGCCTATGAGGGTGAGCACGAAGGCGCCGATCAGCGTGCCGGCAAGATGGCCGCGCCCGCCGAACAGGCTGACGCCGCCGATCACCGCCGCGGCGACCGAGGGCAAGATGTAGTCCTTGCCGATGGTCGGCGATCCGGCGCCCGTCTGCGTGGTGAGGTAGAGCGCGGCGCCGGCCGCGAACAGGCCTGAGAGCCCATAGGTGACGACGTTGACCCGGGTGATCGAAACGCCGGACAGGAAGGCCGACTTCTCGTTGGAACCGGTGGCCTGGATGGCGATGCCGACACGCGTCGCGCGGAACCATGCCCAGAACACCAGCAGCGCCAGCAGCATCCAGACCGGGCTGGTGAGGCCGAGGAGCTGCGCTGACGCAAAGCCCACCCACCAGCCGGGCACGGAGCCGCCGTCGGTCGGCAGGATCATCATGGCGGCGCCGTTGAGGATGGACCAGGTGGCGAGCGTGACCAGGAAGGGCTGCAGCTTGAGCAGCGAGATGAGCAGGCCGTTCAGCGCCCCGATCACCAGGCCGAGGCCAAGGATCACCAGCACCCAGAGCGCCACCGTCGCGGGGTCGTCGGTGAAGCGCGTCGCCGCGATCACCGTTCCAAGGCTGATCATGCCGCCGATCGACAGATCGATGCCGCCGCGCAGCAGGACGATGGTCTGGCCGGTCGCGGCCAGCATCAGCGTCATTGCCGCGGCAGTGTCGAGGTTGAGCTCATCGAGCGAGAAGACGCCGGACTGCAGGCTGCCGTAGATGCCGACGATCAGCGCCAGCATCAGGCAGGCCACCAGGAACGGCGCCCGGTCAAGCAGGCGGCCGCGCCAATCGGAGCCGGGTTTCGACATCTTGTCCTCGACGGGTCGTTCCGCGATCGACATCACCATGCCTCAGGCGGCCTCCCTTTGCAGCATGGCGGCGCGCAGGATCTCGGCTTCCGAGATGCGCTCGCCCTCGAGTGTCGCCGCCACGCGACCGTTGCGCATGACGAGCACCCGATCGGCGACATGGACGAGCTCGGGCATGTCGCTGGAATGGAACAGGATGGCATAGCCTTTCGCCGCGAGGTCGCGCATGAGCTGGAAGATCTCGCCCTTGGTGCCGACGTCGACGCCGCGCGTCGGATCATAGAGCAGCAGCACGCGTGCTTCGGTGAGCAACATCTTGCCGAAGATGACCTTCTGCTGGTTGCCTCCGGACAATGTGCCCGCCGCCTGCTCCGGCGTGTCGGCCTTGATGCGCAGGAACCCGACCATCTCGCGCACCAGCTCGGCTTCCTTTTGCCGGCTGAGGAAACCCCGACGCGAGAAGCGGCCAATGACGGAAAGGGTGAGGTTCTCGCGCACGCTCTTGGTCAGCAGAAGCCCCTGGCCGCGCCTATCCTCCGGCACCAGGGCGATGCCGTCGCGGCCCGTCAGCGCCTGGCGCGGATTGCCGATCGAGGCGGGCTTGCCCCACAGCTCCAGCCGGCCGCTGGCCCTGGTGGCGCCGAAAAGCGCCTGGAACAGTTCGCGCTGGCCGTGTCCCTGCAGGCCGCCGACGCCGAGCACCTCGCCCTCGCGCAAGGCGAAGTCGACGCCGGACAGGCGGCTGCCACTCGACAGGCCCGTCACCTTCAGCGCGATCCGGTCGGTGGCGGTAGCGACGCGCTCGGGATAGAGGCGGTCGAGGTGGCGGCCGATCATCTGGGTGACGATCTCCTCGTCGGAAACCGCGCCGGCCTCATGCGCGGCGACGGTGCGGCCATTGCGGAAGATGGTGAGCCGGTCGGCGATGGCGCGCACCTCGGCCATGCGGTGAGAGATGAAGATGACGAGCCGGCCTTCGGCGGCAAGCTGGCGGGTGAGCTTCAACAGCCATTCCGCTTCGCGCGCCGGCAGCGCCGACGTCGCCTCGTCGAGGATGAGGATGCGCGGCTCCTTGGCGAGGCCCTTGGCGATCTCGACGATCTGGCGTTCGGCCAAAGTCAGCCGGCGAAGCTCCTGGTCGGGGCGCAATGGCGGGAAATCATATTTCTCGAGCAACGCCAGCGTCCGGCGGCGCAGCTCCGCGCGCCGGACCGTGCGCAGCGGCGTCAACGGCTCGCGGCGGAACCATATGTTCTGCTCGACCGTCAGGTCGGGGATGAGCGACAGCTCCTGGAAGACGGCTGCTATGCCGCGTGCCTGGGCGCCGTCGGGGTTGGCCGGACGGTAGTCGCGGCCATCGACCATGATGGCGCCGGCATCGTGCTGCACGGCTCCCGACAGGATCTGGATGAAGGTGCTCTTGCCGGCTCCGTTCTCGCCGAGCAGGGCGTGCACCTCGCCGGCGCGGGCGCTGAAGGTCGCATCGCTCAGCGCGACGATGCCGCCATAGCGTTTGGACAGCCCTGTGACGGTGACGAGGTCCATGCATCCTCTTTCGAAAAGCTCTCCCGGCACCGTTCGATGCCGGGAGACAGGGTCGTGGAGAGGTTATCCTACTTGGTGCCGGCTGCTTCGGCGGCCGAAATCTCCACCCAGTCCGGCGTGATCGGCAGCGTCAGCCCCGGCGCCTGGTCGGGGAAGGCATTTTCGCCAATCGCGATCTTGATCATCTTGGTGCCGGGGTAAAGCTGGGATTCGAACGGATCGGTGGTGACGAAATCGCCCTTGACCGAGATCGAGCGATCGGCCGGCTTCTTGCCCGTGTCCAGGATATCGACGGCGAGCTTGATGGCTTCCGACGAGAGATAGGCCGGGTTCGAGCCGAGGATGCACTTGGCGCCCTGCGTCTGCGCGCATGTGACGGCGGAGACGTTGTAGGAGAAGCCGACGACCGGCACGATCGGGCGGCCGGCGTCCTTCAGCGCCTGGATCGCGCCCGAGCCGTAGCCCTGGGTCATGATGCCGTCGATCTTCGGGTTGGCGGCGAGCAGCGCGGCGACGCCGGACTGCTCCGGCCCGAGCGCGTAATTGCCGTTGTAGTAGCCGACGACCTTGATGTCCGGATATTTGGCCAGCACCTTCTCATAGCCCTGCTGCAGCTGGGCAGAGATCGGCGCGCCGGCAAGGCCGCGATCGAGGATGATGTTGCCCTTGCCACCGAGCTGCTTGGCCATCCATTCGGCCATGACGGCGGGGATGCGATCCCAGTCCGAGGCGACCGCGTAGGCGCACGGCTCTGTCACCACCTGGTCGAAGCTGATGACGACGATGCCGGCGTCGCAGGCCTTCTTGATGGTCGGATTCAGCGCCGAGTCGGAGCCGGCGTCGACGAGGATGGCGGCAGGCTTCTGGCGGATGATGTTGTTCAGCGAGTTGATCTGCGCCTGGACGGTGTTCTCGACATTCTCGACCTTGAGGTCGACGCGGCCCTTGAGCGGCCCCTTGTTCACCGAGACGACGGCGACGCGCTCCATCTGCTGGCGCCAGTCATTGCCGACGAAATTGTTCGAGAGATAGATGGTGTATGGCTTCTTGTCCTCGGCATGCGCCGCTGCGAGGACGGTCGCGGACAAGGCGAGGCTCGCCAGTCCGATGCAAAACGACTTGATCTTCATGCTCTCTCCTCCTTAGCGTTTCCTGCATCAGCCGGTGACGGACTTCGCCATCTTACGGGGTGCTGCACTCAATTTGATACCGGTACCAATTGGCCTTGTCAATTTTGGTCAAGACAGGCCGGCGCGCCGCCGGCATGTCCGTTTCAGTGGCGGGCACCATGCCAGCCGCCCCGGGGATCATTTCGTTCCAGCCGCTTCGGCGGGGGTGATCTCGACCCAGTCGGGGCTGACCGGAAGGAACAGGCCGGGGGCCATGTCCGGAAAGGCATTCTTGCCGACTTCGATCTTCTGCATCTTGGCGTCGGGATAGAGTTCCGACGGAACGGGGTCGGTCGTCAGGAAGGCATTGCGCAGCAGGATGCGCTTCTCGGCGGGCTTCTTGCCGTCGAGGATCTCGACCGCCAGCTTCATGGCCTCGGCCGAGAGATAGGCGGGATTGGGGGCCAGGATGCACTGGGCGCCCTCGGTCTTGGCGCAGGTGCTGGTCGTCAGGTTGAAGGGGCTGCCCGTCACCGGAACGATGGGACGCCCGGCATCCTGCAAAGCCTTGATGGCGCCGGCGCCGTAACCCTGGACGAAGATGGCGTCCACCTGCGGATGGGCCGCCAGCAGGCTGGCGACGCCGGCTTGCTCCGGACCGAGCGCGTAGTCGCCGTTGAAATAGCCAACGACCTCGATGCCGGGATGCTTCTTGATCACCTCCTCGAAGCCGCCCTGCAGCTGCGCCGAGATCGGCGCGCCGGCAAGGCCGCGATCGACGAGGATCTTGCCCTTGCCGCCGAGCTTCTTGACCAGCCATTCCGCCTCGACGCGCGGCGCCCGGCTCCAGTCGGATTCCAGCGTGTAGGCACAGGGCGCGCTGACGATCTGGTCGAAGGCGACGACCACGATGCCGGCATCGCAGGCCTTCTTGATCGTCGGATTCAGCGCCTCGCCGGAGCCGGCGTCGATCAATATGGCGTCGGGCTTGTTGCGGATGATGCTGTTGAGCGAATTGATCTGCGCCTGAACCGTGGTTTCGACCACCTCGACCTTCAGGTCGACGCGGCCGGCGAGCGGCGGCTTCTTCGCGGCGATGTCGGCGCTGCGCAGCATCTGCTGGCGCCAGTCATTGCCGACGAAATTGTTCGAGAGATAGATGGTGTAGGGCTTCTTTGTCTCGGCCTGGGACGAACCCGTGCCGACCGACAACAGCGTCGCGGCGGCTGCCGCGAGCCCGGCAAGAAAGATGCGCGTTCTCATGCTTCTCCTCCCCTTGTTCGGGCCGGTCCCGCACCTTCCAGCAATCGCACGCGAGCGCGATGGCTGAATTGCCAGCATCGGCCAGATGGACGGCGAGGCCACGTTGGCCGTGGCTTCCACGCCCGTCTCATCTAGCTATCATGCTATTATAATTTTATAAAGCTGTCCATGGCCGACGCGATGAATTCGCGACCGAAACCGGGCCGGGCAGTCACGGCGAAACGAACATTTCGAGGGGCCCGGCCAGCACCGTTCCTCTCCTCCCACGGCCATGCACGACGCGGCGAAAACGGCCGTCAGGCGAGATCGTTCGGCGCGTCGTAGGTGATGCTGAACAGGTCGGCCGGGTGCCGCGCGATGGTGAATTCGACGCTCTGGAGGTCGGCCGACTGGTAGAGCATCTCCACCGTCAGGATCGCGCTGCCCAGGGCAACGCCAAGGTCGCCGGCGATCACTTCGTCGGCGATCTCGGCGCGCACCGTCACATGCGCCACCTCCAGCCGCAGGCCGAGATGGCGCTGCAGCGAACGGAAGATCAGCACGTCGGAAAAATCCTCGCGCTTCAGCTTCGCGCCGATGGCCGGCGGGAAATAGCTGGTGATCTGCGCCTTCTTCTGCTCGCCGATCGAAAGAATGCCGCGCAGGCAATAGCCGGCTTCGTCCTTGCCGAGGTCGAAGTGCCTCTGCAGGAGCGGCGAATGCTCCTTGCGATAGGACTTCACGACGAGTTGCGCATCCTTGGTGAAGGCCGCCATGTCGGCGAAGTTCTTGAACTTCCAGCTCAGGTTGACCGAGGGGCTGCGCGCCGCGACGACGGCCGGCTTGGCCGAGCGCTTCTTGATAAGCCCGTCGGCCTCGAGGTCGCGAAGGGCTTGCCGCACGGTGATCAGGCTGACGCCGAAATGGTCGGCGATGGCCGCTTCCTTCGGCAATTCGCCCCCCACCGGAAAGGCGCCGTTGGCGATCGGCTCGCGCAATATGTCGGCAAGCTGCCTGTAGAGCGGCCCGTTGGAGCGGCCGAGCGTGCGCCTGGGAAGAATATCGATGGTGGGAGCGGAATGATCCATGGGCCTCGTCGCGTCTGCGTCGCAGCTTTTATAATAGCTTCGATGCGTCGAGGCTACTGCGCCGCGCGACCTTTGCAGGCCCGAGTTTCCGAGCGTGGCGTCCGGAACCTCAGACGAGAATGGACAGCGGGCTGGCGAGCCCCGAACCAAAAGCGGCCAGCCAGTCGGCGGCGGTATCCTCCGCGACAAGCGACGCGTCGAAGACAAGCAGGCATTCGGCACGCTGTCCGTCCTGATCCAGCGCGGCGACCAGCCGCATCGGGCGACCGGGCAGAAGCGGCACGAGAACAGGCCGGACAGCGCCGGCGCGCAAGAGTTTCAGGGAAAGGGTCGCAGGCTCAAGCGCATCGTTGCGCCCTTCGGCCGATGCACGCTGCCGCTCCGCGCGCAGGACACCCAGCGCGGCGCCCATGCGATACAGCACGACCTGCCGGCCGTCCATTTCCAGGGCCAGCGCGGTGGCAGTTTCGATCGGAACCGCGCCGAGCGCGCGCCCGGCGGCGAGCAGGACAAGATCATCGAGATCGAAAGTGCTTCCGGAACGCGCCAGAGCGGCGAGGGCTTCGCTGGCCTGGCCTAGTGCCACCGAGATGGCGAAGGCCGCGATGCGCTGCGCGGGCGCCTGCGCCGGCCGGCTTTCCACCGGGACGGACGCGGCGGGCGCAACGAAACCCGTCACATCGGCGGCCAGGATGCGCCCGCCGGGACCGCTGCCGCGCAATGCCGAAAGCGGCAGGCCGCGCTCGCGCGCCAGCCGGCGCGCGTAGGGAGAGACGGCAAGGCGCGCGGCCGGCGTGGCGAGCGCGTTCACTTCAGGTACTCGCCGTTGACGCAGTTGGTCAGGCGGCCTTCGGCGAGATAGGCATGCACCACCTCGATCGACTTCAGCCTGAGGTCGCGCATGGCGGCCGGGCTATAGAAGGCGGCGTGCGGTGTGACGATCAGCCGGTTGACGATCCAGGGTTCGCGCCGGCGCCAGGCCGCAAGAAGCGGATGCTCGAGGTCGCCGGGTTCATGCGGCAGGACGTCGAGCCCTGCGCCGGCCACAGTTCCGGAACGCATGGCGGCTTCGAGCGCGTCGAGATCGACGATCGGGCCGCGCGCGGTGTTGACCACGACAAGCCCGGGCCTGGCGGCGGCGAGCGCCGCCTTGCCGATCAGCTTGCGGGTTTCGTCGCTGAGCGGCGTATGGATGCTGACCACGTCGGCGCGCCCCATCAGCTCGGCAAGGGTGTGCACGCGTTCATAGCCGGTCGACAGGTCGACGCCGGACAGGAGATGCGGATCGTAGAACACCACCTTCATGTCGAAGGCCGCGGCACGCCGCGCCGCCGCCAGCCCGATACGGCCGAGCCCGACGACGCCGAAGGTAGCGCCCTTGTGGCGGCGCACCAGCGGCGCCCTGGAGAAGTGCCAGCCTTGCGCGCCCTCGCCTTCGATGGCGCCGCCATAGGCTGACGTGCCGCGCGTCAGCGCCAGCATCAACCCGATCGCATGGTCGGCGACCTCGGTGGTGCCATAGTCCGGAACGTTGCACGCCGGTATCTTGCGTGCGCCCCAGCCCGACGTGTCGATGTTGTCGAAGCCGACGCCCGAGCGTACGGCAATCCTCGCCTTGGGAAAGGCGGTCGGCGCGGCCGCGACATTGTGCGTCGGCGAGTAGTTGATGACGGCATCGACCTCGCGGCACATCGCCGGATCGAGCGCGGCCGCCTTGTCGTTGGTCGAACGCGCCAGGATGAATTCGATGTCGGGATAGTGCTGGCGTTCGAGCTCGGCCTCGTCGGCGGCCTGCCAGTTGGCGCACAAGATCTTCATGCTTGCCCTTCGAAGTTGGAGTGAGCGAGAGCCACGCGCAACCGCGTGGCGCGATCTATTTCCTGATGCCGCCGATGCGGCCGCCCATCGGCACCACGGCGCCGACCGGCTGGTCGATGGCGACCAGCGTTCCCGAGACGGGCGCCTCGATCTCGACGACGGCCTTGTCGGTCTCGATCTCGGCGATCAGTTCGCCTTCGCGCACGGCATCGCCCACCGCCTTCAGCCAGCGGACCAGCCTGCCCTCGCTGACGGTCAGGTCGCCGAACGGCATGGTGATCGGCTCGTCATCCCCGGCAGAGGCCGCGGGCATTGCTTTGGCCGTGGGTGTCGGCGCAGGCGGCGCCTGGACGGGCGCGGGCGCGACCGGCACATCACCCTTCAGGCCGACCGTGTACCAGTGATCGGGAACCGGTGGCCGGCCGGCGATGACGGCGCGAACACCCTCGGCGATGCGCCCGGCATCGACCAGCATGGCGCGCTCCAGTACCGGGGCGAAGGGATGCGAGGTCGGAGCCGTGTGCAGGCGGCCGGGCGGAGCGTCGAGTTCGTCGAAAGCGAGTTCATTGATCGTCTGGGCGATCTCGCCGCCCATGCCGCACATGGCCCATGCCTCGTCGACGACGAGCAGCCTGTGCGTCTTGCGGACACTGGCGACGATGGTGTCGATGTCGAGCGGCATGATGGTGCGCGGGTCGACGATCTCGACCTCGATGCCCTCCGCCGACAGCGCCTGCGCGGCTTCGAGCGCGCGCTGCACCATCTGGCCGGCGGCGACGATGGTGATGTCGCGACCTTCGCGCGCGATGCGGGCGACGCCGAACGGCACGAAATGCTCCCCGACGGGGACCTCGCCCTTCGAGGCGAACAGCGCCTTGGGCTCCAGCATGATGACCGGATCGCCGGCGCGCAGTGCCGTCTTCATCAGGCCCTTGGCGTCGGCCGGCGTCGACGGCACGCAGACGATGAGGCCCGGCATATGGGCAAAGACCGGGTGGTAGATGCCGCTGTGATGCGGACCGGAGCTGCGCAGGGCGCCGGCGCCGACGCGCACGACCATCGGCGCGCTCATCACGCCGCTGGTCATGTAGCGAAGCTTGGCCGCCTGGAGAAAGATCTGTCCCGCCGTCTCGAAAGCGAAGTCGGCAAACATCAGGTCCGAAACCGTGCGCGCGCCCGTGGCCGAGGCGCCGACCGCGGCCGCGGTGAAGCCCTGCTCGGAGATCGGCGTGTCGACCATGCGATCAGCCCCGAACTCCTGCCACAGGTTCTTGGTGTGCGCGAAGCTGCCGCCGCGTTCGCCCGTTCCCTCGCCGAAATAGAAGATCGCCGGATTGGCGCGCATCTCCTCGGCTATGCCGTCGCGCACAGCCTCCAGCCAGCCCTGCTGGCGGGTTTCGCCGGAAACGCCCCGCCGCATCGCCACTGGCGGATTGATCGGATTGGCAAAGACATGCAAGCGCACCGAAGCCGGATCGGGCTCGGGCGAATTGCGGGCGAAGGTTAGCGCCTTCTCGACGACCTTCTCGATGCGCGCCTCGATGGCCGCGAGCGCCTCGGCGTCGGCCACGCCGTAATCCTCGACCAGCTTCCTGCGGAACATGTCGATCGGATCGCGCTTGATCCAGGCGTCCAGCTCTTCCTGCGTGCGATAGGTGCCGATCACGGGATCGCCCTCGTGATGGCCGACGGTGCGATAGGTCTTGGCCTCGATCAGCGTCGGCCCCTTGCCGGAGCGGGCGCGCTCGGTGGCTTCCTTCATGGCCAGCCAGACGGCGAAGACGTCGTTGCCGTCCACGGCGACGCCAGGCATGCCGTAGGACGCGGCCTTGGTGGCGATCTCGGGATTGAGGGTGATGGACTTCAGCGGCGTGGCGGTGGCGTAGAGATTGTTCTCGCAGACGAACACGGCGGGCGCGCGCTGCACGGCGGCGAAGTTGAGCGCCTCGTGGAAGGCGCCGTGGTTGGCGGCGCCATCGCCGAAGAAAGCGACGCCGATGTCGTCGCGTCCCTGCAGGCGCGCGCTCATGCCGATGCCGACCGCATGGCCGATGCCGGCCGCGACGATGCCGTTGGTGCCGAACAGGCCCACCGAGCGATCGTAGAGATGCATGGTGCCGCCCCGTCCTCCGCAGATGCCGCCGGCCTTGCCGAACAGCTCCGCCATTACCCGGCCCGGATCGGCGCCCTTGGCCAGCGCATGGCCGTGGCCGCGATGCGTCGAGGTCACCCAGTCGGTCGGGCGCAGATGGGCGCAGACGCCGGCGCCCGTCGCCTCCTCGCCGATATAGAGATGCAGGAAACCAGGCGTCTCGCCCTTGCGGCAGGCGATCTGGGCCACGCTTTCGAACCGGCGCAACAGCACCATGCGTTCGAAGAGATCGAGGAGGATCTGCCGGTCGGGCAGATTCGGCACCGCCCTCAAAGCCTCGTGCCTGCGTGCCGCTGAAACTGCCACCAAGTCCTCCCGGTCCGTCCATGGCCGGCGTTTCGAGGTACCGGCGACGAGCCTTTCCGTGCCGCTCGCTGGCCGGATAATATATTATAATAGCATAATGTCTACAGCGCTTCTCACAGGCCTTGCGGACCAGCACGGTGCGTTTCGCGACCTGGCTGGCTGCTAGAGCCGGCTGACCCTGACCGTCGCGTCCGGGCGCTGAAAGACCTCGGGCCGGAGAGAAAGGCCCAGGCCCGGGCCTTCCAGCGGCGAGACATGCCCGTCGGTCACCGGCGGCAGGTCGGCGACGATCTCGCGATACCAGCCGGTGAAATAGGCGCGCACGGCCTCCTGGTAGTTGACGTTGGGCAAGGTCGCCGAGAGCGCGCAGCTCGCGGCGTAGACGATGGGGCCGGTACAGTCGTGCAGCGTCACCGGCAGCTCGCTCGCCTCCGCCATGTTGGCGATCTTGCGCGCCTCGGAAAGACCCCCGCACCAGGCGAGGTCGATCATGATCACCGAGGCCGCGCGCCGGTCGATCAGTTGCTTGAACATCTGGCGCGAGGCCAGCCTCTCGCTGGCGGCGACCGGAATGGAGGTGTGGCGGGCAAGCTCTACGAGCGCGTCGAATTCATTGTAGCGGATCGGCTCCTCCAGCCAGGCGACGTCGAAGGGCTTGAGCGCCTCGGCGATGCGCAGCGCCGGCGGCAAGGTCCACAGCCCGTGCAGCTCGACCATGATCTCCATGTCGCGGCCGACCGCGTCGCGGATCTTGCGGAACGGCTCCAGCGCCTTGTCGAGATCGACGGCCGAGATGCGCGTGCCGTTGGATGCTTCGGCGGCGATATCGAACGGCCATATCTTCATGGCGCGGATGCCTTCGGAAAGAAGACTGCGCGCGAGATCGCCGGCGTTGTAGCGCCAGGCGAGCAGGTCCTCGTAGGGACCTTCGTTGGAATCGCCCGCCTTGAGCGACCAGTCCTCGCCGCGCTCGAACAGCGCGTTCTTCCTGGTGGCGCGGACATGCTTGTAGCCGGCGCAGGTGTTGTAGATCGGCACGCTCTTGTGGGTGCGCCCGCCCAGCAGGCGCCACACCGGCTCGCCGAGCGCCTGGCCATAGATATCCCATAACGCGATGTTGACGGCCGAGTTGCCGCGCACCTCGGCGCCGGAATCGCGGGCGCCGACATAGACGCTGCCCAGCGTGCGGTCGTGCAACTCGATGTCACGCGGGTCCTTGCCCAGGAGATAGCCCGCGACATTGTCGTGGATGTAGCTGGCCACCGGGCCGGGCGCCCAGAAAGTTTCCCCGGTGCCGACGATGCCGGCATCGGTGTGGACGCGCAGCCAGAACAGGAACGGAAATTCGGCGAGTTGCAGCGTTTCCAGCGCGACGACTTTCATTCTTCCCTCCCCTTTCGGCGTCATGACGCCAGAGCCTAGCATGAGCACGCCGCTGACATTCATGCCCGTTGACAGCCATTTATGGTACCGGTATCAGTTACGTCAAGATGGCCTGGCGGATCGGGGTCGCCATCCCGCTTCCACCCCCCGATTCAGCCACATCCATGCGACGCCAGGTGGAGCCATCTGGCCACGATAATTCCATGCTCTGGGAGGGCGCTCTATTGCCTGCCGAAGTCACCAACAACACACGTCGAAGAGCCCTGGTCACCGGGGCGGCCGGAGGCCTCGGGCGCGAGGTGGCTTTGCAGCTCGCGGCGCGCGGCTGCGCCGTGGCGATCACCGATATCAACGCGCAGGGGGTGCAGGAGACGGCGGCGCTGCTGCGCGAGAGGACTGGTGACGTCGAGGCGATCGTCGGCGACTTCACGATCGAGGGGGCGCCGGAGGCCGCGGTCGAGAAGGTCGTCGCGCGCTGGGGCGGCATCGACATTCTCGTCAACAATGCCGGCTACGGCGTGATCGAGCCTTTCCTCGACGCGACGTTCAAGGCGTGGACGCGCACGCTGGCGCTCAACGTCACCGCGCTCGCCATGGCCTGCAAGGCGGCGGGCCGCGTGATGCGCGAGCAACGCTCCGGCCGCATCGTCAACATCACCTCGCCGGGCTCGCGCATGGCGCTGCCCGACTACACCGCCTACACGGCGAGCAAGGCGGGCGTCGATTCCATCACCCGCGCCGCCGCCGTGGCGCTGGCGCCCTATGGCGTGCTGGTGAACAGCCTCGCGCCCGGCATGATGGACACGGAGATGCAGCGCTCGACCGAGATCGATCTCGCCCGCGCCGCCGGCCGCAACGACCTGCAGGCCTTCCTCGACGAGCGCACCCGCCGCATCCCGCTCGGCCGCCGCGCCGAAATCTCCGAAGTGGCCGAGGCCGTCGTGTGGCTGTGCCTCGACTCCCCGGCCTACATGACCGCCGAACGGCTCAACATGTCCGGCGGCCTCGACAAGGACTGAAACATCCCATGCTGAGAAATTCTCCTCCGGACGAAGCCGATATCGGCGCCCTTCGACGCCGCGCGACACGGTTGCGCCGCCACATGCTGACCATGGCCAGGGGCCAGGGCCAGGGCTATATCGGCCAGGGCCTCGGCATCGCCGATGTGCTGGCCGCGCTCTATTTTCATGAACTGCGCTACGATCCGCACAATCTGGCTTGGGCGGACCGCGACCGCTTCCTCCTGTCGACGGGACACTATTCCATCGCGCTCTGGGCGGCGCTGGCCGAGGCCGGCATCATTCCGGTCGAGGAGCTTGCCACCTATGGCGCCGACAACAGCCGGCTGGAAATGTCGACACTGGACACGACGCCCGGCGTCGAGATGATCGGCGGTTCGCTCGGCCACGGGCTGGGCCAGGGTATCGGCCAGGCGCTCGGGCTGCGGCTGGACGGTTCCGAAGCGCGCGTCTTCGTCGAGCTCTCGGACGGCGAGATGCAGGAAGGCTCGACCTGGGAAGCGGCGATGTCGGCCAGTCACTTTCGCCTCGACGGGCTGGTTGCGCTGATCGACTGCAACGGCATCCAGGCCGACGGCCCCGTTGTACTCGACATGGAGCCGGTGGCCGACAAATGGCGCGCCTTCGGCTGGGAGACCTCCGAGATCGACGGCAACGACATGGCGGCGGTGGCCGACGCCCTGGCCGACGCGCGCGCCCGCAACGGCAAGCCGAAGGCCATTGTGTTGCGCACCTTGCCCGGCAAGGGCGTCCCACGCATCGAGACCAGCGAGAAATCACACTTCTTCCGCGTCGACGTGGCGCAATGGGACGGCATCATCGCCGAGTTCGAGAACAGCGTGGGAGCGAGCCAGTGAGCGGCGCGGCAGTGGAGGCGGGCCGCACGCTCGCCATGGGACAGGACGAAGCGGTCGGTTCCGGCCGGTCGAGCGTGGACGCGCCGTTCGGGCGAGCGCTGGCGCGGCTCGGAAAGGCGCGAAGCGACATTGTCGGGCTGACCGCCGACCTCGGCAAATACACCGACATCCTGCCGTTCCGGGACGCGTTTCCGGACCGCTTCTTCAACGTCGGCATGGCCGAGCAGAACCTGGTCGCGGTCGCCGCCGGGCTGGCGCGCAGCAGCAAGGTGCCTTTCGCCACCACCTACGGCGTGTTCGCCACGCGGCGGGCCTACGACTTCGTCGCCATCGCGCTCGCCCACTCCAATCTCGACGTCAAGATCGTGGCCGGCCTGCCGGGGCTGACGACCGGCTATGGCGGCACCCACCAGGCGATCGAGGACCTGGCGCTGATGCGCATGATCCCCGGCCTGACCATCATCGATCCGTGCGACGCGACCGAGATCGAGGCCGCCACGGAAGCGATCGCCGAGCATCGCGGCCCGGTCTACATGCGGCTGCTGCGCGGCGCCGTGCCGGTCGTGCTCGAACCGGGCTACCGTTTCGAGATCGGCAAGGCGCGCCGGCTGCGCGAGGGCACCGATATCGGCATCGTCTCGACCGGCTTCATGACCGAGCGTGCGCTCGACGCTGCGGACGCCTTGCGCAAGCAGGGCATCTCGGCCGGCGTGCTGCACGTGCCGACGATCAAGCCCTTCGACGCCGAGGCGGTGGCCGAATTCGCCGCGGGCGTCGGCCGGGTGGTCACCGCGGAGAACCACGTCGTGGTCGGCGGGCTGGCGAGCCTCGTCGTCGAGGCCCTTTTCGACCGGGGCATCGCGCGCAAGGTGACCCGTATCGGATTGCCAGACCGCTACATAGAATGCGGCGCCGTGCCGACGCTGCAGGCGAAATACGGCCTCACCACGCAAGCGATGATCCAGACGATCGCCGGATCGGAGACCGCCGCATGAAGATCACCGAGATCGAGACCTTCACCGTCGGGGCCGGCTGGAAAAACTGGCTGTTCGTCAAGGTCCATACCGACAAGGGTATCCATGGCATCGGCGAGGGCACGCTCAACGGCTTCATCAAGACGACGGAAGCCGGCGTGCACGAGCTCAGGCATCTCGCCATCGGCCAGGACCCGCGCCGCATCAACGCGCTGGCCAAGCGCCTGCTGGACAGCGTATCGCTCGACGGCGGCCATATCCATCGCACCGTGATCGCGGCGATCGAGGTCGCCTGCTGGGACATTCTGGGCAAGTCGCTCGGCGTGCCGATCCACCAACTTCTCGGCGGCCAGGTTCGCGACAGCGTGCCTGGCTACGCCAATGGCTGGTATCGCACCGAGCGGACGCCGGAAGCCTTCCTGGAAGCGGCCAAAGCGGTGCTGGCGAAGGGCTTCAAGGCCTTCAAGCTCGACCCGTTCGGGACCGCTCAGGGCTTCATCTCGCGCGAGGAGCTCGACCTGTCCTACGCCATCTGCCGCACGCTGCGCGACAAGCTGCCCAGGGACACGCTGATCCTGATCGACGTGCACGCCCGCTTCACCGAGATCGCCGCGCTCCAGGCGGCCCGGAAATTCGCCGATCTCGACATCTACTGGTGGGAGGAGCCGACCTCGCGCGACCGGCAGGAGACGGTGCACGAGGTGGCGCACCGCTCGCCCATCCCGGTGGCGACGGGCGAAATGTACGATACGGTCGGCCAGTTCTACACGCTGGCCGCCGGCGGCGGCGTCAACATCTTCCAGCCGGAGCCGATGTCGCTCGGCGGCATCGCGCCCTCCATGCAGGTGGCCAATCTGGCGTTCGCGCATGGCAGCCACATCGCCCCGCACCAGAGCGGCGGACCGGTAGCGACCGCCGTGTGCCTGCAACTGGCGGCCGCCGTGCCGAACTTCCTGATCCAGGAGCATTTCGACGCCTTCAACGACCCCTGGACGCGTGAGCTCGTGACCTGGCATCCAACGGTCGATCCGGCCAATGGCCATCTGTCGCTGCCGCAGGCGCCTGGCCTCGGCATCGACCTCAACCTCGACGCCATCAAGGCGCATCCATACGACCCGAACGCCTATCTCAACGTCCATGCGGAAGGTTGGGAAAAACGTCTCGGCCGCCGTGAAAAGACCAAGGGCAAATCCCGGAAAGGATAAGCTGAGACGGTGGTGCGCCGGCTCAGGCGCTCTCGCGGTCGACGATCTCGAAGCCGAGGCTGGTGATGGTGGGAACCTTGGCGTTCCCGCCCAGCCTTGCCAGCAATTGCCGCACAGCGCGGCGGCCCATCTCGTACCGATTCACCTTCACCGTGGTGAGCGGCGGGAAGAGCTGCGCGGCAAGATCCATGTCGCCATAGCCGGCGATGGCGATCCTGCCGGGCACCGCCCAGCCGCGCCTATGGCATTCCTGCACCGCGCCGATGGCCAGCGTGTCGCTGGAGAAGAAGATCGCGTCGATGTCCTTGTGCCGCGACGTCAGCGTCACCAGCGCTTCGGCGCCGCCCTGCGCGGTAATCGGCACCTCGACCTCCATATTGTCGTGGTTCGGAATGCCGAGTTCGGTCAGCGCGGCGTGGTATCCGGTCCGTCGCTGCTGCAGGCGGTCATTGCCATGGATCGGGGTCGAGACGAAGCCGATGCGCTTATAGCCCTTGGCCGCCAGATGCATGGTCATGGCATAGGCGGTCTCGAAGTTGGAGATGCCGACCACCATGTCGATGGGCTTGCGGCCCTTGATCTCGGATATCTCCACCACGGGCGCGCTGCTGTTGGCGAGCAGCGCCCGCGCCGCTTCGCTCTGCACGAAGCTCTGCAGGATCATGCCGGCCGGCCGCCAGCCGAGCAGGTTGCGGATGGCGCGCTCTTCCGCCTCCTGGGTGAACTCGCCCTGCACGAGCAGCATCGAATAGCCGCTCTCGTGGCATTCGTCCGACATGCCCTGCACCTGGTCGGCGATGCCGGAGTTGATAAGCGGAGGCACCACCGTGCCGATCATGCGGCCGTTGCCCTTCATGCTCGACGCCAGGCGGTTCGGAACGAAACCGGCCTGCTCGATCGCTTCCAGGATCCGGGCGCGCGTCTCGGGCGACACCATCTCCGGGTTGGAGAGCGCGCGCGACACCGTCATCGGCGCGACGCCGACACGCTTGGCGATCTCGCGCACGCCCAGTCGCTTGCGCCCGCCTGTGTCGTCCTCCGCGCCATCCGTCATCAGCCACTCCACCGAGGCCGCGGGCTCGCTTCAGGGAAACGGCCGCGCGGGAATTCGCAAATCTATAGCCGTTGCGATACCGGGTTACCAGCAGCCGCGAACGCTTATGGTTCCGGTACCATTTTTGTTGACAGCACCCGGCGTTGCGGTAGCTTCGGCGTCAGAAAGCGCCAGCGACGGAGCCACGGCAAAAAACACAAGCCGGACGTTGACAAGTTATAATATTATAATACTCATAGGCGGAAGGAGCGCGCCGGCATCGGGCGCGTCGGTGGATATGTTCGCCCGGAGGAGCCCGGGGCGGATGCCACCCGAGGAGGAAAACGATGAACAGCGCGGCAGAGGCGAACGCGCGGCCGGGGGACGTCCAGTCCCTGCGGCGGCGATTGATCGGGTTCATCGCGGTCGGCGAGGTCGGCGTTCTCGCCGCCATGGCGCTGCTGGTCGCGTTCTTCTGGCTGCTGGAGCCGGCCTTCCTGTCGGAGCGTAACATCCGCGCCATCCTCAACGTCGTCTCGTTCGTCGGCATCATCGCGATCGGCCAGACCGTTCTGCTGGTGGCGGGAGAGTTCGATCTCTCGGTCGGCTCGGTCGCCGGCCTTTCGGCCGTCGTCTCCGCCAAGCTGATGACGGCGGCAGCGCTGCCGGTTCCGCTCGCCCTTCTCGGCGGCGTCGGCGTCGGCGCGCTGGTCGGGCTGGTCAACGGCCTGATCGTCGTCAAGCTGCGCATTCCCGCCTTCATCCAGACGCTCGGCATGCTGTTCATCGGCCAGGGCCTGATCCAGGTGGTGACGGGCGGCTATCCGGTCTATCCGCTACCGCCTGCAATCAGCACGATCGGCGGCGCGGACCTGTTCTTCGGGCTCGGCTGGAGCTTCGTCTTCTTCATCGTGGCCGCCATCGTCGCCGACCTGATGCTGCGTCGCACGGTGCTGGGGCGCAACATGTACGCCACCGGCGGCAATCAGGAAGTGGCCCGCCTCGTCGGCATCAACACCGATGCCTACAAGATCGGCGCCTTCATCGCCGTCGGCGCGCTCGCCGCGATCGCCGGCATGTTCGTGATGGCCGATCTCGCCAGCGGCGGCACCTCGATCGGCAGCGGCTGGGAACTGACCGTGATCGCCGGCGTGGTGGTTGGCGGCGTCAGCCTGTTCGGCGGTGCCGGCACGGTGGCCGGCGGCGTCATCGGCATCTTGATGCTCAAGGTGGTTCAGAGCGGCCTGGTGGTCGTCGGCGTCAACGCCAACTGGCAGCAGATCGCGGTGGGCGTGATCATGGTGATGGCCGTGGGCCTCGACATATTGCGCCGCCGCTACTTCACCGCCGGCGCTTAGGCGCGGATCGCTCGGATCGTGCGCCGGCAAAGCGGATTTCCGCCAGGCAGATCTTAACCAGGCCAGATCTTAAACCAGGGAGGTACGACATGAACATCCATCTTGGAAAAAGGCTTATCCGCGCCGCGCTCGGCGCGGCGGTAATTGCCGGCTCGCTCGCCTCGGTCGGCATCGCGCGCGCCGACGGGGTGCATCTCTTGTGGGTGCAGCCGATGAAGGACCATCCGGTGCACCGGCTGATGCAGGCGGGCTTCCTCAACAAGTGCAAGGAGCTCGGCTATACCTGCGAGGTGGTCGGCGATCCG
Source organism: Mesorhizobium sp. 65-26 (assembly GCA_001899205.1). Lineage (GTDB taxonomy): Bacteria > Pseudomonadota > Alphaproteobacteria > Rhizobiales > Rhizobiaceae > Mesorhizobium. The sequence goes on from MKVL01000005.1 coordinate 215,870, forward strand.
AGCGCCACGAACTGGGATATTCCGGCGACGCTGCCGCTGGCGGAAGCCGCGCTGGCGCGTACCAAATACGACGCCATCGGTGTCTACGGGCCGGACCCGGCGATCTTCTCCTACATCGCCAAGCTCGGCAAGGAAGGCTTCCCTGTCGTAACCTGGCACGTGCTGCCGGCGGAGGGCTCTGTGCAGGGGCTGAAGGCCGCGACCGGCGAGGACATCGCCAATGCCGGCACCAATGCCGCCGTGGCGATCGGCGAGAAGCTCGGCGGCAAGGGCACGGTGGCGCTGACGCAGGGGGCTTCCAACGACACCGAGAACGCCATGTCCGACGCCTTCCGCAAGACCATCGCGGCGAAGTATCCGAACATCAAGGTGCTCGACACGCAGATGGAAGGCTTCGAGCCGTCGGCGGCCGAGGCCAAGGCGGTGGCCATCCTGCAGGCCAACCCGGACGTGACGGCCGCTTTCGGCACCACCGGCAACAGCATCCAGACCTGGTCGGGCGCGGCGCGCAAGGCCGGCCGCGACGTCGTCATCATCGGCATGGACTACATCAGGCAGAATCTCGACCTGGTGAAGTCAGGCGCCGCCTACGGCATCGTGGCGCAGCCGCTCTACGAGGAAAGCGCAAAGGTCGCCGAGCTCCTCGGCGCGCTGGCGCAGGGCAAGAGCGTGCCCTACCTCAACCCGCTGCCGGCCGGCGTCATCACCGCCGGGGATCTCGCCCCCTACTACAAGATGCTGGACAGCGCGGGCCAGTAACGTTCGCCTTGCCGGGGCCGCGCAAGCGGCTCCGGTCTTTCCGCATTCGCATCGACGCGGCCACATGGCCTGCGGGATGCCTGAAGGAACCCGCCGTGCCCGAGATTGACCAGCAACCGCTTTTTTCCGCCGTCGGCATCGCCAAGAGCTTTGGCGGCGTGCAGGCGCTGCGTGGCGTCGACCTCGATGTCTCGGCCGGCGAAATCCACGCGCTGCTCGGCCAGAACGGGGCCGGCAAATCGACGCTGGTGAAGATCCTCAACGGCGTCCATCCGAGCGGCTCCTACAGCGGCACCATCCGGCTCGACGGCCAGCCCGTCGCCTTCGCCTCGCCCGCCGCGGCGCGGGCAAGCGGCGTCGGCTACGTGCCGCAGGAAATCGAGGTGCTCGAGCAGCTTTCGGTGGCCGAGAACGTCTTCGCTGGCCGCACCGGGCTGGGCGAAGGCATGCTGGTCAGCCAGCGCAGGCTGCAGCGGCATGCGGCCGAGATATTCGAGGAGCTGGGCATCGACATCGACCCCAGGGTCTACGTCGCCGCGTTGACGTCGGCGCAGCGTCACCTCGTGATGATCGCGCGCGCCATCGTGCTGCGGCCACGCGTGCTGATGCTGGACGAACCGACGGCCTCGCTCTCAGGCACCGAGGTCGACGCGTTGTTCGCCGTGCTGCGCCGCCTCAAGGCGCAGGGCGTCGCCATGATCTACATCACCCATCGCCTCCCCGAGGTGATGGCCATCTGCGACCGGGCAACGGTGCTGCGCGACGGCAAGGTGGCGGTGCAGATCGCCCGCGAGGACTTCGACGCCGAGACCTTCATCTTCTCGATGTCGGGCCAGCGCATGCAGCGGCTGTTTCCGGAACATGCCGCGCCGGTCGGCACGAAGCCCGTTCTGGAGGTCAATCATCTCAACGTGCCGGGCCACAGAGGCGCCATCCACGGGGTGCGCGATGTCGGCTTTTCCGTCATGGCCGGCGAGATCGTCGGCCTCGCCGGCCTGCTCGGCTCGGGCCGCAGCGAGATCCTGCACGGCATATACGGCCGCGTGGCCGCGACCGGCGAGATCGGCGTCGAAGGCAAGCGCGTCGACATCCGGACGCCGCGCGACGCACGGGCGGCCGGCATCGCGCTGCTGACCGAGGATCGCAAGCGCGACGGCCTCCTGTTCAACCTGCCCGTCGGCGCCAACATCACCATCGGCAACCTCGGGCCGCTTGCCCGCAACGGTCTGGTGCGGGGCGGGCAGGAGCGCAGCGCCATCCTGGCCGCCATGCGCGCGCTCAACGTCAAGGCCTCATCTCCGCAGGCCTCGGTCATGCATCTGTCCGGCGGCAACCAGCAGAAGCTGCTGTTTGCCCGCGTGCTGATGCGGGCGCCGAAGCTTCTGCTGCTCGACGAGCCGACCAAGGGTGTCGACGCCGCCACCCGCCACGAGATCTACCGGCTGGTCGTGGAACTGGCGGAGAAAGGCGTGGGCCTGCTGGTGGTCGCATCCGAGCTGGAGGAGTTGATCGGGCTATGCGACCGCTGCCTGACCATCGCCGACGGCCGTATCGTCGATGAATTCCGACGCGGCGAAGGCGGTGAGGAACGCGTGCTGCGGGCCGTCGCGGCCGCCCAGGCGAGAGACAGGGAAACAACGATGCAGGCTTCGCAATGACCCTTTCCGGCAAGCGCGTCTTCATCACCGGCGCGGCGACCGGCATCGGCCGGGCGACGGCAGAACATCTCGCGGCCGAGGGCGCGCGCGTGTTCGGCGCCGGGCTGGACGGCGCCGAGGGCGCGGACCTTGCCAGCCGCCATGCCCGCGCAAAGAACCTGTTTTTCCGTGAAAGCGACCTGACGCGCGAGGCGGAGGTCCAGGCCGCCGTCGCGGCGGCGGCTGGCGAATTCGGCGGGCTCGACGCCGTCGTCAACTGCGCCGGCATTTATCCGACCGGCAAGCGGCTGGAAGAAGTGTCCGACACCGAGTGGGAGCGCACACTTGCCGTCAACCTGACGGCGATCTTCCGGGTGTGCCGGGCTACACTGCCACTGCTGCGCGATGCCGGCGGCGGCTCGATCGTCAACATCGCCTCGGTGCACGCGGAGGCGACTGTTCCGGGCGTACCCGCCTATGCGGCGACGAAGGCGGCGGTGGTGGGGCTTTCAAGGCAGATGGCCCTCGACTACGCCGTCGACCGGATCCGCGTGAACTCGCTGCTGGTCGGCTCGGTGGCGACGCGGATGACGCTGGACGGGCTGGAGGCCGCCGGCGGCGCCGAGGCGCTGGGGCTGTCCTTCGAGCCCAACCGCATCGCGCGCATCGCCAACCCATCGGAGATCGCCACCGCGATCGCCTTCCTGATCTCGGATGCCGCGTCCTTCGTCACCGGCAGCGCCATGCAAGTTGACGGCGGGTTGCTGGCAAGGCTTCTCTGACCCGCGATCCCTCCGATCAGAGCGCGAACGGCGCGAAGGAAACCCGGCCGGCCGCGCTTTCGCCCGGCGCCAGCACGATGACGCCTTCGTCCGGATCATCCCAGGCGCCGCGCCCAAAGGCGCCGGAGGCGTTGGTCTGCGGCTCGACGCAGAAACAGGATCTGGCCGGATCGGCGTAGAGCATCAGATGGCCGAACACGGGATCGGCCGTGATGCGCAGTCCGATGCCGCGTGACGGGAAGCGTATCGCCGCCACGCCGCCCCAGCCGCCGTAGTCGTTGTTGCGCCAGCCGCGCGGCAACGGCCTTGCCTGCGCGAAATCCAGCTCCGGCGGCAGGCTGACGGCATCGCCCGAGACGCCGTCGGGTTCCTCCAGATGGAAGCGCCTGGCCTCGAACTGCAAGGTGACGTCCGCGTCCCTGTCGAACCATGGATGCAGGCCGAAGCCGAAAGGCATGGCAAGCGATCCCAGGTTCGTCAGTTCGAGCCGCACCTCGAGACGATCCTCGCTCACCAAGAATGTCTGCATGGTGCGATAGACGAAGGGGGCGCCCGCGACCTCGAGTGTGATGGCGGCTTGCGCGGGACCGGCTTCGACGACTGTCCACGGCCGATGCCACCCCGTGCCATGGACGTTGAAGCGTTCCGGCGGATTGTTGGGTTGGACATGCCAGCGCCTGCCGCCGAAATCGAAGGCGTTTCCGGCAATGCGGTTCGCGTAAGGCACCATCGGGAACATGGCAACGCCGAGCACGTTCGCGGCGTCGCGATCCGCGTTCGATAGCCGGCGCATGAGATCGACGCCGTGCCAGCGCAGCCCGGCGACGCTGCCGCCGATCGCCGGCACCAGCTCGGCCTCCAGCGCGCCATCCCCGAGGACGAAAGGGTCAGAAGTTGCGGCCATAGCCCGCCATCCAGCCGCCATCGACGGCGAGCATCTGGCCCGTGGTGTAGGTGTTGAGCGGATCGCTGAAGAACAGCAAGGCGGCGACCGCCTCGTCGATGGTGCCAGCGCGCCCGACGGGGACGTGGCTGAGCATCGCGCTGTCGCCCGAGACGACCGACACGCCCTCGACCAGGCCAAGACCGACGGCGTTGACCAGGACCTTCGGCCCGAATTCCATGGCCAGCGCGCGCATGCCGGCAAGGATCGCGGCATTGTCCATGGAGAAGCCGGCATGGCGGCGCATCGGCATGCCGGCGACGGCGGAAATTACGAAGACGATGCGTCCGCCGCCGCGCCCGGCCATCGCCATGGCGACGTCCCGCGCACGGCCATGCGTGTCGCGTGGGGGGCGTGGCGGGGCGCCGGGGCTGAGCGGGCAGGAAACCAGCAGGATGTCGGCGGCGCCGGCCTCCGCGACGACCTGGCCGCCATTGACGCGCAACGCTTCAAGCATGGCGTCGGTGACGGCGTTTGCTTCACCGTCGAGCGCGACCGTCGCGCCGGCTAGTTCTATCCGCATGGCGAGGCTCACATCATGTATCCGGCGGTCCAGCCGCCATCGACGGCCAGCACCTGGCCATTGACGTAGCTCGCCGCGGGCGACGACAGGAAGAGCACGGCTTCGGCGATCTCAGCCGGTTCGGCCGGCCGGCCCAGCGGCACATGCGCCATGAATTCCTGGGTGCGGCCGGCGAACTTGCCGCCCTCGCCATAGAACAGCTTGGCGGTGAGCGCCGTCATCACCGAACCCGGCGCGATGGCGTTGGTGAGAATGCCCCTGCCGCCGAGCTCGATCGCCATCGACCGCGTCAGATGGATGATGCCGGCCTTGGCGGCGACGAAGGGGCTTTGAAGACGCATGGCCGCGAGACCGACGACAGAGGCGATGTTGACGATGCGCCCGCCCCTGCCGCCGGCGAGCATCGGCTTCAGCGCCGCGCGGCTGACGAGGTAGAGCCCGTCGAGATCGATTCCGGTGATCCGGTCCCACTCCTGGGCGGGGAAATCGTCGATGGTGACGCGGTGAGCGAGCGTGTTGACGCCGGCATTGTTGATGAGAATGTCGAGCCGGCCATGGCGGGCTTCAATCGCGCCTATCGCCTGCTCGACGGAGGCGCCGTCGCGGATATCGACACCGGCCGCGCTTGCGCTGTCGAGCTCGGCCGCGACCCGCTCGGCGCCGGAAAGATCGATGTCGGCGACGACGACCGAGGCGCCGTTCTCGGACAGCCGCCTGGCGATGGCGCTGCCGATCGCGCCGGCGGCCCCGGTGACCAGCGCGACCTTGCCCTTCAAATCGCAACGCATGCCGTGCCGCCCCCGATTCAGATTATGCTATTATAATAATCCAAACCCTACAGGCAAGAAGAAGACGCCCTCGAAACGCTATTCGGCGGCGGCTCCGGCCATGCTCTTGCGGCTCGCCTCGACCATCAGCCGGCGCGCCCGGAAGACGCCCCACTGCTGGTCAACCAGGACGCCTATGAGGATGACCCCACCCATCACGGCGAAGTTGAGCGAGGAGGGAATGCCGAGCAGGTTGACGAGATTCTGCAACTCCTGCAGCAGCACGGTGCCCAGGATTACGCCGACCAGCGAGCCCTCGCCGCCGCGCAGCGAGAAGCCCCCGAGAACGGCTGCCGCGATCGCGTAGAGCTCGTAGAACTGGCCGTGGCTGGCCGGCGAGATCGAGCGCGTGTACATGGCGAAATAGATCGCCGACAGCGCCGTCAGCACGCCGCAGATGACATAGGCGGCCATCACCACGCGGCCGGTGCGGATGCCGGAATATTTCGCCGCTTCCTCGTTCTTGCCGATGGCGTAGAGATAGCGGCCGAACACCGAGCGGTGCAGCACCACCCACATGACGGCGGCAATGACGATGAGTGCGATGAAGGAGTTCGGCACGCCCCAGGAACGGCCAGCCGTCAGGAACTCGAGGGTCGGGAAATTCTGGCCGAAAGCGAAGCCCGCCGTACCGTCGGCGGTGTAGAAGCGAGCGACGCCGCGATAGATCAGCAGGCCGCAGAGCGTGACCACGAAGGGTTGCATCTTGAGCCGAGTGATCAGCCAGCCATGCGCGAGGCCGATGACGGCGCCCAGCGCTATGATCACCACGAAGGCGAGCGGCCAGTCGAGTTCGCGCACGGCGATGAAGTCGATGAACAGCGTGCCCAGCAGCGCCACCAGCGAGCCGACCGACAGTTCGATGCCGCCGGTGATGATGACGAAGGCCTGGCCGATGGACAGGATGCCGAACAGGGCGACGAGGTTGGAGGTGTTGGCGAGATTGATGGCCGAGAGGAAGCGCGGATTGATGACCGTGACGATGGCCCCGACGACCAGGATCAGCACCAGCAGGCCGAGATCCTTCTTGCTCATTGCGATCCTCCCAGTGCGGGCCGGGGCCGCTTGCCCACCGCCAGCAGCAGCACGTTTTCCTGGCTGAAATCATCCTTGCCGAGAATGCCGGAGACCTGGCCCTCATGCATGACGGCGATGCGGTCGGACACGCCGATGACCTCCTCCATGTCGCTGGAGATCATCAGCACGGCGACGCCGGCATCGGCCAGCCCGCGCATCAGCCCGTAGATCTCCGCCTTGGCGCCGATGTCGATGCCGCGCGTCGGCTCGTCCAGGATCATAACCTTCGGGTTCATCGCCAGCCATTTGGCCAGCACCACCTTCTGCTGGTTACCGCCCGACAGCGTCCCGGTGCGGGTGGCGACCGACGGCGCCTTGATAGCAAGCTTCCGCTTCTGCTTCTCGGCGGTCGCGGCCTCCGCGCTGGCCGAAACCAGCGAGCGGCGCGCATGCGCCGGCAGGTTAGGCAAGGTGATGTTCTCGGCGATCGAGAGGTCGAGCAGGATGCCGGTCAGCTTGCGGTCTTCCGGCGCGAGGAAGATGCCGCTGGCGACGGCGTCGGCGGCCGATGCGAGCGGCACCTCCCTGCCGTCGAGCTGGACGGAGCCGCCCAGCGCGCGATCGATACCGAACAGGACGCGCGCCAGTTCGGTTCGCCCGGAACCGACGAGGCCGGCCAGTCCGAGGATCTCGCCGTGACGGATGTCGAGGTCGACGGGCCGGCCGGGATAGGCCGTGGTCTGCACGGCTTTGACCGAGACCGCGACGCCGCCCGGCGCGTGGGCGGAATCCGACACGCGCTCGCGCTCCTTCAGCATGCGGCCGATCATCAGCTTGACCATCTGGTCGTGGGTGATGGCCTGCCTCGGCAACGTGCCGGCGAGCATGCCGTCCCTCAGCACCACGACACGGTCGGCCACGCGCTCGATCTCGTGCAGGCGATGCGAGATGAAGATGACGGAGATGCCGTCCGCCTTCAGGCCGGCGATCACGTCGAGCAGCTTCTCGGTCTCGGCGATCGGCAGGCTTGATGTGGGCTCGTCGAGGATCACCAGGCGCGCCTTGATCGACAACGCCTTGGCAATCTCGACCATCTGCTGCTGCGCCAGCGACAGCGAGGCGACCGGCGCGTCGGCCGAGAAATTGGCGCCGACGCGCTTGAGCAGCGGCGCCACCATGGCGCGTAGGCGGGCGCGATCGACTAGCCTGAGCGGGCCGGCACGCAGCGGCTCGCGGCCGAAGAAGACGTTCGCGGCGACGTCGAGATTGTCGAAGAGGTTGAGTTCCTGATGGACGAAGGCGATGCCGGAGCCGATGCTCTGCTCGACGGTCAATCCCTGCAGGGCGACGCCATCGACGGTGATGGTGCCGGTGTCCGGCCTGGTGACGCCGCCAAGGATCTTCATCAGCGTCGATTTGCCGGCGCCGTTCTCGCCGACGAGGCCGACGACCTCGCCCGGCCTGACCTCCATGGAGAAACCGTCCAGCGCAACGACGCCGGGATAGGTCTTGCGCACGCCCTCGAGCGAGAGGAACGGAGCAATGGTGGCTTGAGCGATCGTCGCGTCGGTGTGGTTCATAACGCCTGACAGCAGCCGGTGGACCTCAGACTGACCGGCCGCGACCGGCCCGTCAATGAAAAGCATGGCCGTCGCGCCGCTTTCGACCCGTCCGCCGGCCTTCCTTTTTCCCGTCATATCGCGGGGAGAAGGGGCCGGCGGGCGAATACCGTCGAGCGCGACTTACTTGCCGGCCATGGCCTTCAGGTTGGCGGCGTAGGCGTCGACATCATCCTTGCCGATGATCTTCGTCGGGATGATGATCAGGTTGTTTGCCGGGATGCCCGACTTGTCGCCCTTGAGGTAGGCCGCCATCAGCTTCATGCCCTGATAGGCCCATTCGAAGGGCTGCTGCACGACGGTGGCGGCGATGGTGCCTTCCTTGACGCCGCCCAGCGTGATCGGATCGTCGTCGAAGCCGACCACAGTGATCTGGCCGAGCTTGCCGGCGTCGCGCAGCGCCTCGTAGATGCGCGGCGTGTTGTAGGAATAGAAGCCGACCATGCAGTTGACGTCGGGGCTGGCGACCAGCGCGTCCTCGACGTTCTTCTTGGCGCGCGCCTGGTCGATATCGTCGCCGCGAACGTCGACGAGCTCGATCTTGGTGCCGGCCAGGCCGTCCTTCATGCCCTGGATGCGTTCCTTGGCGTTGTCGGCGCCCAGAAGGCCGACGAAGCCCAGGCACTTGCCACCGTTCGGCATCGCCTTCTTGGCGATCTCGGCCGCCTGCTTGCCGGCATCGACGTTAGACGAGCCGATATAGGCGACGCGCTTGGTCTGCGGAGCATCGCTGTCGGTGGTAAACAGCGCGGTTTGCGACGCGATCTTGTTGAGGCCGTCGGTGGACGTCTTGGGATCGACAGCCGAGACCATGATGCCCTTGACGCCCGCCGTCACCAGGTCATCCATCAGCCGCTGCTGGATGGCGACCGAGGACTGCTCGGGATATTTGAGTTCCATATTGTAGTCCGGCAGTTCGCCTTGCGCCTTCTTGACGCCGGCCTCGGCGGCCTTCCAGAAGTCGGAAGCGCCGTTGACGACAAAAGCCAGGGTCGGCTTGTCGTCGGCCCGCGCGGCCGTCGCCGACAAAGCGAGCAGCAGGGCCGCCGCCACGGATGCGTTGCGTATCACGGATTTCATGTTGAACCTCCCAATTGGCATTTTCGCTGAGCAAATTCGCCGATGTGGCCTCGACCTCCTCCCAGAGGGCTCCAGTCACGACGTCGACCTTACAGACTCATGCAGCGCTCGTAAATAATCTGATTTATCTGACATATATGAAAAGATGAGGCCGGCCCGGCCGCATCTTCTTGACCGCCATTCCACTCGTTTCCGGATCGGAACGGCAAATTGACATTACAAGGGTTTTGATTATTAGTAAACAGTATTAGCAATCTGCAAGGTGACAGCGACGACCGCCCAACGTCGTCGAGAGCATGGACTTTGCGGAAATTTCAGGCCTCGTCCGACATATGTCGCGGCGCATGGCGCGGATGGGAATTAATGGCTATTAGCATCCGCGCAGCGGCATAAGCGACGACGGGTCTGGTAATCTTGCCGCGCAGGCGGCCTCTGTCTAAACAGGGGTCGGGGATGGGAACGACATCATGAACGAACTGACCGATCCGCGCGGGCCGGCCGTGGAGAAGCGCCGCAAATCGCAGCCGAAGGCGCCCAAGGGCCGCGTCACCATGACCGACATCGCCAGGGCCGCCGGCTGCTCGCAGGCCACCGTCTCCTTCGTGCTCAACGACACGCCGGGCATCCGGCTGTCACAGCAGACCCGCGAAAGGGTGATCGAGGCTGCCCGGGCGCTCGGCTATTCGGCGCCGGCTTTCTCCGCCCTGAGGACGCCGGTGGCCGCGTCCGAGCGGCTGGACGGCGTGATCGGCTTTGCCGTCGACCAGCTGGCCACCAGCCCGGAAGCCGTGGTCGCCATCGAGGGCGCCAGGCAGGCCTCGTGGAATGCCGGCAACGTGCTGCTGGTCGCGCAGACGCTGGGCGACGCGGTGATGGAGCCGCGCGCGCTCGACGTGCTGACCAGCCGCGGAATCTCGGCACTGATCTACATGACCATCTTCACCCGCGAGATCGTGGCGCCCGACTATCTCTACGGGCTCGACATCCCGGTGATCCTGCTCAACTGCTACACGTCGGACTATGCCTTTCCGGCGGTGGTGCCGAGCGAGATCGCCGGCGGGCAGAGCTCCACCCGGCATCTCATCGAGCATGGGCATCGCCGCATCGCCACCATCACCGGCGAACCCTGGATGCAGGCGGCACAGGACCGGCTGAAAGGCTATCGCCGGGCATTGGCGACCGCCGACATCCCGTTCGACCCGGAACTGGTCGTCGAGGGCGACTGGTCGGCCAGCGCCGGCTACGCCGCCACGGTGAAGCTGCTGGCGCTGAAGGATCGCCCAACGGCTATCTTCTGCCAGAACGACCGCACGGCGATCGGCTGCTACGAGGCTCTCAAGGAGGCCGGGCTGCATATACCGCAGGACATTTCGGTGGTCGGCTACGACGACGAGGAGATCGCCCGCCATCTGTTTCCGCCGCTGACGACATCGATCCTGCCCCACATGGCGATGGGCCAATGGGCGATCGAGCAGCTCGATACGCCGCCCGCGCCGGGCAAGGGCCGCTATCCCATCACCAAGCTGGAATGCCCGCTGGTCGAGCGGGAATCGGTGGGCGCCGTGGCAATGCCAGCCGCCACCGTGCCGTGAGGCGCCTTTGCCGGATCGATGATCGCCTCGTACCCTTTCCGGGGGACTTGACGTTCCAGCGCCCCGGGCCAAGCCTCCGCGTGTCGCGAACAATCTCCGGCATTCCGCATGACACAGCCAATCAGGGTCGTCGACTACCACGCCGCGGGCGAGCCTTTGCGCATCGTCCTCGGCAAGCGGGACGTTGCCGGAAGCACCATGGCTGAAAAGGCGGCCAACGCAGCGCTCAGCCTGCGCGGGCAGCGCGATTTCCTGGTGACGGAGCCGCGCGGCCATGCCGAGATGTTCGGAGCCTTCCTGACCGATGCCGTCAATGCGGACAGCGCCTTCGGCGCGCTGTTCTTCGATGCCACCGCTGACAGCGGCTTCAAGGGCGCCTGCGGACACGGATCGATCGCGCTGGCGGTGGCCGCCTTCGAGCAGGGCTGGGTGAAAGGCAAGGACGGCTGGAACGACATCCGGCTGGACGTTCCGCTGGGAACGGTCCGGCTGGCGGTCGAGCTGGTCGGCGGCAGACCGGCACGTGTCCGCTATCATCATGTACCGAGCCGCCTCCTCGCCACCGATATGCGCCTGGCGACCCGACTTGGGGACGTACGGCTTGACCTGGTGCTTGCGGGTGCGCTGGTCGCCTTCGTGGACAGCGCCGTGATCGGTCTGCCACCGAGCCGCGCGAACCTGCCGCGCCTGCGCGCCCTCTACGCAGCGATCCGCGAGGCGGCGGAGGGCGGCGCGCTGCGGCACCCCGAGACGCAAGCGCCCGTCACGCCGGAGCTGGTTCTGTTCACCGCCGACGGTGTGCAAGAGACCAACAGCCTGCGCTACGATGTGGCGGCGCTGTTCGGGCCTGGATCGCTCGACCGGTCGCCATGCGGCACCGGGACATCGGCGCGGGTCGCGCAACTGATCGGGCGCGGCCGGCTGGACATGGCCGGCAGCATCCTCGCCACCAGCATCATCGGCTCCAGCTTCGAAGGCCGCGCCGAAGGCATGATCGAGGTGGACGGCATTCGCCACGTCCTGCCGGTCGTAACCGGCAGCGCACACATGACGGGCCGCCATGAATTCACGCGCGATGTGTCCGACCCGCTGCGGGACGGATTCCGTTGCGAGCCTGACAGCTAGCCGGCAATTTCCCCGAAAAACGCGGGAAACAGCAGCCGGGAAATCGCCCGCTCCGCCCCGGTCATCTTCCAGGGGTATGTTCGGCGGCGGTAAAGATGCGCCTAATCGCAAGAGCCGGCAATCTCAGGTGCACTTTCCGCAATGCTTCAGAAATTCTCCTCGCTCGACGCCGACGTGATCATAGCCGGTGCCGGACCGGTAGGGCTGGCGCTGGCGCTCGATCTCGGCAGGCAGGGCGTGTCCGTCATCGTGCTGGACGCCGAGACGGGTGGCCCGGACGCGCGCCCCAACAAGCGGGCCAATGCCATCAACACGCGCGCCATGGAATATATGCGACGGCTCGGCCTGTCGCCGCAGATCCATGCCTTTGTCGCTTCAGAGCCATATCTGGTGCGCGACGTCGCCTTCGTCACGTCGCTGACCGGCCATGAGCTGACGCGTTTCGTCGACGCCTTCGAATCCTCGCCCGAGCCGCCGGAGTCGGGCCTGTCGCCGGAAGAATATCTGCGGATCGACCAGGACGATATCGCCATCATGCTGCGGCGAGAGATCGGCAGGCTCGGCAATGTCACGATCCGCGAGGCATGGCGCCTCGACGGGCTCACCAATGGCGACGCCAGTGTCACGGTGGAGGCGCAGGGCATTCTTTCGGGCGAGCGCGCGAGCCTGCGCGCGGCCTATCTCATCGGCGCCGACGGCGGCGCCAGCACGGTGCGCCGGCAGGCGGGCATCGGCTTCGACGGCGAAGGCGGCCGAGGCAACAACGTCAACATCACCTTCGTCTCGCCCGAGATCGACGCGGCGAACCGGCATCCCGAGGCGGCGATGTTCTGGATCGTCAACCCACGCCTCAATGGCTTTGCCGGCGGCAATTTCCGCACCTGGCGGCTCACGTTGTTCGCCGTGTCGGAAGAGGACGAGGCGCAAGTGCGCGCCAATCCGCAGCCCCATATCGACGAACTGGCGGGGCGGCCGGTGGCCGCCGAGGTGGTCAGCATCGACCGCTGGACCGCGCACCACCTCGTGGCGAGAAACTATCGCGCCGGGCGTGTCTTCATCGCCGGCGACGCCGCCCACCTGCATCCGCCCACCGGCGGGCTGGGCATGAACACCGGCCTCGGCGACGCCAGCAACCTCGGCTGGAAACTGGGCGCGGTTATCCGGGGCTGGGCGGGCCCCGCGCTGCTCGACAGCTACGACGCCGAACGCCGCCCGCACGGCGCGCGCGTCGTCGCGCAGTCCAACCACCAGTACAATCTGCGGCCCGTCCGCTATGCCGCCGAAGACCTGCTGGATCGGGGACCGGCGGGCATCGCAGCCCGCGCGGAGGCGGGGCGGCGCATCCGCGACGAGAAGGGGACGGAGTTCTTCAGTCGTGGCCTGGTGCTCGGCCAGACCTACCGATCGGACGCGATCATCGGCGACGGGACCGCGCTGGTGAACAGCGAGGTCATCATCTACACGCCGACCGCCCAGCCAGGCGCCCGCCTGCCCCACTGCGCGATCGCCTCGGGCTCCATCTACGACGCGATCTCAACCGACGGGCTGACGCTGGTGACGGTCGGAAGGCAGGACAGCGGCGCCTTCGCCGCCCTTGCGCGCGACGCGGGCATTCCCCTCAAGATCATCGAAGCCGCCCCGGAGATGGCCGTCGTCTATGGCGCGCGGTTCGTGCTGGTCCGGCCGGACGGGCACGTCGCCTGGCGCGGCGACGCGGTGATCGCGGCCGCCGACCTTCGCAGGACCGTGGGGCGCGATCCCGGCGGCTCGGTTCAACCCGCCCCTGTTTCGGGAAGCGCGAGCCATGAGTGAACCCGCGACCGAGGCCCGGCTGAAAGTCCGCATCTCGAACCTGCACAAATCCTTCGGCCACATGGAGGTGCTGAAGGGCATCGACCTCGACATCCGCCATGGCGAGAAGGTCTCGCTCATCGGCCCAAGCGGATCGGGCAAGACGACCCTGCTGCGCTGTGTCAACTTCCTGGAGACGCTGACGTCCGGAGAGGTTTATTTCGAGGGCGAGCGGGTCGGCGCGCGCAAGGTCGGCGATCGCTGGCTACCGGCGCGCGACCGCGACCTGGCGCGGCTGCGGACCAGGATCGGCATGGTGTTCCAGCGGTTCAACCTGTTCCCGCACCTCGACGTGCTGACCAACATCATGATCGGCCCCGTCTCGGTGCTGCGGCGCGACCGCGCCGAGGCCGAGGCCGAGGCCATGGCCCTGCTGGAGAAGGTAGGGCTGGCGCACAAGGCCAAGGCCTATCCGGAGGCCCTTTCCGGCGGGCAGCAACAGCGCGTCGCCATCGCCCGGGCGCTGGCCATGAAGCCCTCGCTGATGCTGTTCGACGAAGCCACCTCGGCGCTCGACCCGGAGCTGGTCGGCGAGGTGCTGAAAGTGATGCACGACCTGGCCGACGAAGGCATGACGATGATCATCGTCACCCACGAGATGGAGTTCGCCCGCGACGTCTCCAACCGGGTGATCTTCATGGACCACGGCCTGGTCGTCGAGGCCGGGCCGCCGGAACAGGTTTTCCGTGAGCCGGCTCAGGAGCGTACACGGGCATTCCTGCGCGCCGTCCTGGATAAGCAGGCTTATCGCGTGCATTAGGACCCGGTGTCGTGGCCATCGAGCTGATCAGCAGCGAGCGTATCGAGGCGCTCATTGATTTTCCCGCCCTGATCCGGGCGCTTCGCAACGGGTTCCGGCAGGGCGCGGTGATGCCGGCGCGCGTTCGCCACGAGATCGACAGCAGCGACGGGGCCAGCCTGTTCGTGATGCCGGCCTGGCAGGCTGGCGTGGGCAGGATCGTGAAGCTGATGAGCGCGGTGCCCTCCAATGCCGGACGCGGGCTGCGCACCAGCTCGGAAGTGCTCAACGTGTTCGATCCTGTGACGGGCGAGCTGCGCGCGGTCATCGAATCCACCAGCCTCACCAACATGCGCACAGCCGCCGCATCCGCCCTGGCGGCCGACTATCTGGCGCGGGCCAATGCCTCGACGCTCGCGCTCTTCGCCACCGGCCCGCTGGCGCCTTACATGGTCGCCGCCCATGCCAGCGTGCGCCGCTATCGCCGCATCGTGGTCTGCGGCAGGACCCTTGCCCGCGCCGAAGCGACGGCGGCGGCGGTCGGCCAGCGCCTTGGACCGGCCGTCGAGATCATTCCCACCGTCGACGGCGAGATGGCGGCCTTCCAGGCCGACGTGATCTGCACGGCGACGCGCGCGACCGAGCCCATCGTGCATGGCCGCTGGCTGAAGCCCGGCACCCATGTCGACCTCGTCGGCGGCTACAAGAAGGACATGCGCGAGAGCGACGACGCGGTCGTCGCCGATGCCGGCATTTTCGTCGACCAGTACGAAACGGCGCTCCGCGACCCCGGCGACATCGTGCAGCCGATGGCGGCTGGCGTGATCACCCGGCAGCAGGTGCTCGCCGATCTCGCCGCGCTCACCTCGGGCCAGCATCCCGGCCGAACCGACGGCCGGTCCACCACCGTCTTCAAATCCGTCGGCTGCGGACTCGAGGACCTTTACGCCGCGCAACTGGTCCTCGACCGGCTGCGCCCACAGCCGGCAAAATGATGGAGTAACAGAGCATGCACAAGAGGATAGGACCCGAACTGCCGGCGCGCATCAGCCCCGCCACGCTGGCCGGCAGACATCTGTTCGCGACGAACCTCTCGACCGACCTTGTCACCGGCGCCTTCGTCGACGGGCCGATTTCGGTTCAGGCGCTCCAGACCTTCCGCAACCTCGTCGCCTTCGTCGAGGAGGCAGGCGGGACCGCGCGCGACATCGCGCAGATCACCATCTACCTGATCGACGGCGCCGACCTCAAGGACATGAACGCCGCCTACAACACGGTGTTCACCGAGGCGCCGTTCCCGACCCGCGCCACCGTCATCGTCAAGGAGCTCGTCGGCCCTCCCGGCGTGCGCATCGAGACCACGGCCCACGCGGTCATAGGCTGACGCAGGTGAACCACCGCGGGCCCCCGCCTTCCCGCCAGCCGCTCGCCCGGCGCCACTTCATGCTCGCCGGCGACACGGTCGGGCGCGTCGGGCCGGAGGACATGCCGCGATGAGCTACCAATGGGATTTCCGGCTCGTCGTGCTCGACTGGCGGATGTGGCTCGACGCCGCCGGCAACACATTGCTGGTATGCGCCGCGGCACTGGCGCTGGCGGTACCGCTCGGTCTGCTTCTGGCGGCGGCGCGCATGTTCGGCCCGGCGCCTCTGCGCTGGGCCGTGATCGGCTATGTCGACTTCATGCGGACGTCGGCGCTGCTCATCCTCATCATCTGGTTCTATTTCGCCTTTCCGATGCTGTTCGGCATCAACCTGAGCCCTTTCATGGCAGCGACGGTCGCCATCGGCCTGCAGACGGCGGCCTATTTCGCCGAATTGTGCCGGGCCGGCATCAATGCCGTCGACCGCGGCCAATGGGAGGCGGCGCGGGCGATCGGCATGCGCACGACGACCATGCTGCGGCTGATCATTTTCCCGCAGGCGCTGCGGCGGATCGTGCCCATCCTGTTCAGCCTGGTCGCGGAAGTCATCAAGGGCAGCTCGCTCGCCGCCGTCATAACCTTCGGCGAGCTCACCTACGCGGCGAGCCAGGTTTCGGCCGACACCTACCGACCGATCGAAACCTATACGGTGGTGGCGCTGATCTATTTCGTCATCATCTTCACGGCCAGCCGGCTGGCGAGCCACTTCGAACGCCGGCTCGGATTTCAGAGATAGCCATGCACTACGCCTGGAACTTCGACTTCATCCGGCACAGCCTGGGCTACATACTGGAGGGCCTGGTCAACACGATCGGGCTGGCGCTTTGCAGCCTGGCGATCGGCGCGGTCGTCGGCATGGTGATCGCGCTGATGCGCCTCGGCAAGCTCGCCGTCCTGCGCTGGCTGGCGCTGGCTTTCGTGGAATTCTTCCGCAACACGCCGCCGGTGGTGCAGCTCCTGTGGCTCTACTACGCCCTGCCTATCCTCACCGGCGTCCAGGTCGGGGCCTTCACCGCATCGCTGGTGGCGTTCTCGCTCTACACGGCCGCCTATGCCAGCGAGATCTACCGCAGCGGCATCGAGTCAGTGCCGCGCGGACAATGGGAGGCGGCGAGCTCGATCGGCATGCTGCGCGGACAGCAGCTACGCCTGATCATCCTGCCGCAGATGGCGCGCCAGATGGTGCCAGCCTTCACCAACCAGCTTATCGACACGGTGAAGCTCACCTCCATCGCGTCGCTGCTGCCGTATATGGAGCTGGTCTACCACGTGAAGATCCTGGCGGATCAGAACTACAGGCCGCTGGAGGCCTACACGATGCTGGCGCTGTTCTTCGCCCTCGTCCTCATCCCGCTTCTGGTGGCGGCTCGCTTCATGGAGCGGCGGCTGTCGACGGCCGCCCAGCGCCGCGCGCGGCCGAAGACGACGGCGGCGCGGATCGGTGGCCTCGCCTTCGGGCGCATCGAAAAAAGGGCGGACTAACGACATGATGCCGCGGCTCGACGTCGATCTCTCGCGAAGCCTGGTAGAAAGCCCGCAAGGCGGGCACAATCGCTGGCATCCGGACATCGAGCCCGCCCTCCGCATCCGCTCCGGCGAGGTCGTGACGATTGCCACGCGCGACTCCTTCGACGGCCAGATCACGCCGGCCATGACGGTCGCCGACCTCGCCCGCATCGATTTCTCGCGCGGCCACCCACTGACCGGGCCGATCCATGTCGCCGGCGCGGAGCCCGGCGATCTCCTGGCGGTCGAGGTGCTCGACGTCACCACCGCCGGCTATGGCTTCACCCTGACCACGCCGCAGATGGGCTTCCTGCGCGACATCTATCCGGCGGCCTGCCTTGTGCACTGGACGATCGCCGATCGGGTAGCGACATCGCGCGACATGCCGGGGCTGCGCCTGCGCGCGGCGCCGTTCATGGGGGTCATGGGCGTCGCGCCGTCGCACGAGCAGATGCGGCGCATGCTGGAGCGCGAGACCGCCCTGCTTGGGGATGGCGGCGCGGTGCTGCCGCCGGAGCCGCGCAACGCGGTTCCGCCGCGCGCGGCGGCCGGACTGCGCACGCTGCCGCCGCGGGAGAATGGCGGCAACCTCGATATCAAGCAGGCGGTGGCAGGCACCACCATCTACTTCCCGGTCGCGGTCGACGGCGCGCTGTTCTCCACCGGCGATGCCCACTTCGCGCAGGGCGACGGGGAGGCCTGCGGTTGCGCGGTCGAAGTCGCGGCCACGCTGACCGCGCGCTTCAGCGTGTTGAAGGGCGCCGCCCGCCTGGCCAACCAGACCATGCCCAGCCTGTCGCGCGAACTGCCGCTGCCGCCCTCCGGTCCGTTCCACGCCACGACGGGCACATGCATCACGGGCACCGGCCGCAACCTCGCCGAGGATGTCACGCAGGCGACGCGCCAGGCCCTGGCGAACATGATCGAGCACATACGCTATCGCTACGGCTACAGCCTGGAGCAGGCGCTGGTGGTCGCCAATGTCGCCGTCGACCTCCGCATAAGCCAGATCGTGAACGTGCCGAACATGATCGTGACGGCCTTCCTGCCGACCGACATCTTCAACGGCTGAGGCCGGGGCATTGCCCCGGCCTCGCTGCAAACTCCATATCGCTGCTCCCTTGCGCGGTGCGCTTGGGGCGTGCCGCGCAAAAAGACCCGGTCGCCGGGGCTACCAGCGCTCGCGCATGATCGGGATGATGTTGTCGCCCTTGATGCCGCGAAACTCGAGGAATTCGCGATAGCCGGCCTCGATCTGCCCGGAAAAGTATAGATAGGAGATGGCGGTGGTCAGGAAGGATTTGAACCGGCCGCCGGGCTCGAAACGGATGCCGGTGCCGGAAGGATAGCCGATGGCCGGCTTCGGCAGCACCACCTTGCCCATGCCCAATTTGGCCTGCGCCAGCGTCAGCTCCATGCCGGAACCGCCATAGGCGTTGACACGGCCGGACTGGAACGCGGCATAGCCCTCGGCATTGGCCTGAAAGGCGACCAGCTTGCCGTTGGGCAATTGCCCGCGCAGGAAGGATTCAGGCGAACCGCCCTGGCCGACGGCGATCTGGAAGTCGGGCTTGTCGACATCCTTCCAGTTGGTGATGTTGGCGTCATCGCGCACCAGCAGACCGATGGAGGTCCAGGCGGTGGCGACCGGCAGGAAGTCGACCGCGGTGGCCCGCTTGGGCGTACCGTCGAGGAAGAAGAACACGTCGGCCTGGTCTGACTGAAGCGCGGCGACCGCGTTCGGCCAGGTGCTCTCGACGATGTCGAGCTTGACGCCGATCTGGTCGGCGATGAGCTTGCCGATGGCGACGCCCATGCCGCGCCAGGTGACGCCATCCTGCGCCACGCCGCCGGGAGCGTCGCTGTTGGTGACGTCCTTGTAGTAGTATGGCTCGAGGTTCGCGACGCCGAGGCGCAGCTTGCCGGTGCTCATCATCCGTTCGAACGTGTCGGTCTTGGACGCGGCCTCACCCTCCGCCCGCGCCTCTTGTGTGGCAGCCAGGCCCATGCCGAGCACGCCCGCCATCATCGGGGCGGCGGCAAGGAGGCTGCGCCTGGAAGTTACCATGTCTTCGTTTGACATCTCGTTGTTCCCGTACTGGGTTTTCGCCTGCTCTTCGGAGCGCCACCAGACTAGTCTTTCGCCGGCAAGCAGACATACCCTCGCACAGTGACGTGGCCGGGTGCGGGCGGCCTGGTGGCCGGTGCGTCAGAGGTCGGAGAAGCCGATGCGATCAACCATGGCCAGTTCGCGCTGGCGCGGCTGGGCACGCGACGTCGTCATGTACGAGCCGCCCATATAGACGAGCGGCTCGATATCGCGATTGGGCAGCAACGTGTCCATGATCTCGCCGACGAAGATCGTGTGGGAGCGGAAGGGCTCCTCCTTGATGACGCGGCAGTCGAAACTGGCGACGGCGCTGGCGAGCGCCGGCGCGCCGGTCTCCAGCTCGCGCCAGTCGCGCGCGGCGAATGCCTGCTCGCGCGTGGCGGCGGCACTGAACAACACGGCGAAATCCGCATCAGCGTGGGACAGGATGTTTGCGCAGAAGATGCCGCTGCGGCTCACCGCCTCATGGCTCTGCGAGGAGCGGTTGACGCACATCAGCAGCGACGGCGGATCGGCCGAGAACGAGGTGACCGAGGTCGCGACAAGGCCGGTGCGCCGGCCCTGGTCGAGCGTGGTGATGACGCATACGCCGGCGGCGAGGCGCCGCATGCCGTGCTTGAACAAGTCGATGCTGATCATGCCTGCACCTTCGGATGGCAAGGAGAGACGGAGCCCGCCTCCGGCCGATGCTTAGACAGCGGCCATGGCTTCGCGACCATACCCTTTTCGAGCGACCGCGAGCTCGGGCGTTCAGCCACGGGCGAGATGGCCCGCCGCGTTCAGATATTCGAGAGCGATGCCGGCGGCCCGGAAGTCGAGCTGGTCGCGCCGGCTGCGCAAGGTGGTCACGTCGCGCCAGTAGCGCTGCAGCTTCTGGCCGTTGCGGGAGGCGGCGGAACTGGCCGTGCGCAGCAACGTCTCCACGACATCGGCGACCAGCTTCTCGACCATGTGGTACATGCCGTCGAGCCGCACGCCCGCCTCGTTCGTGAAGGGCACGGCGCCAGCAATCGAGCGGGCCGACCTTTCCATATAGATCTCGGCGCCACGGATGGCGGCGGCGCGAGCCGTATCAGCCGTCACCAGCGCCAGGCCCAGCGTACGCTGGTAGTCCTCCATGTCGATGCGCAGCCTTCCCGACAGGCCGGCATTCCTGGTCTTCATGATGTGGATGTACTCGTCGATCGCGGCCTCGGCCGTGCCGACGGCCATGGCAGCCAGGCTGCCCTCGGCGAAGGCGTTGAACAGGCCGCCATAGAGCGGCTCGCCGCCATGCAGCCGGCTGCCCGGCGTGTCGCCGAACAATGTCGCGGCGTGGTTCATGCGGATGGTCATGTGGTTCGGGACGAAAACCTCCTCGAGCACGACGCCGTTGGAGCCGCTGCCGCGCATGCCGAGCATGTCGCCCCAGTCGTCGAGGACCGTGAAGTGCCCCTTCGGCACGATGACGGTGAGCGTCGGCGCGATCCAGCTCGTCTCGCGGCTGGCGGTGCGGCCGTGGATGTCGGGCACGCTCATGCCGCCCATGAAGAAATCGGCATACGGCGCGCCGGAGCAATAGGCCCATTTGCCGCTGACGCGGTAGCCGCCATCGACCGGCATGGCGATGGCCCGGTCCGCGTTGAAGCTCCAGGGGGCGCAGAAGTCGGGACCGCCGGCGAACACCTCGTCCTGCCCTTCCTTTTCGAGGTAGGACGAGACCTGCACGGCATGCGCCGCGCCCAGCGCATACCACCAGCCGGTCGACGGGCAACCGCGGGCGATCTCCATGATGACGGCATAGAAGCTTGGCAGCGGCATCTGGTACCCGCCATAGGCGCGGGGCGACAGCATGCGGAACAGGCCGGCGTCGCGTAGCGCCCGCGCCGCCTCGGGGCCGGGGTGACCACGTTCCTCGCAGGCCTGCTGCTCCTCGCGCAGCAGCGGCTGGAGCGCACGCGCCCGGCGGACGAGCTCGTCCAGGTCCGGGGCCGTTTCATCGACCCGGTCTGCCGCCTTGGTGTTCGCCTGGCCCATCACCGGCCTCCTTGTGCGCAGGGCGAGCATGCCCGTCAGCGTAAAGTCTAGGCGTCCGCGCTGCGCCCGAAATACCCTCCCCCGGCGACCGGCGGTTTCAGGCCGGCTGCCCTGGCGGCATCACCCTTTGCGAGGATAACCAGCGGCGCCCATCCCCGCTAAGCTCCGTGGCGGGAACGCTGGATCGAGTGGTTCCGCGAGCATGGAAAGCGTGACGATGAGAAAAGACCGGGCCCTTATCCTCGACTTTGGCGGGGTTGTGACACGCACGCTGTTCGAGACCCACGACATCACCGAAAAATCGCTCGGCCTGCCCGCCGGCTCGCTCTCCTGGCTTGGACCGTTCGACACCTCGACCGACCCGCTGTGGGTTTCGATGCAGAGGCGCGAGATCACCGAGCGGCAGTACTGGGAGGCGCGTGCCGCCGAGGTTGGTCGCCTGCTCGGCGAGGACTGGAGCGACGTGCAGACCTTCGTTCGCCGGGCGCGGGGCGCGGACCCGGATCTGGTGGTGCGGCCGGAAGCGCGCCAGGCCATCCGCGAGGCGCGAGAGGCGGGGCTGCGGCTGGCCATCCTGTCCAACGAGCTCGACCTTTTCTACGGCGCGGACTTCCGCAAGCGGCTGCCGCTGATCGAGCAGTTCGACGTTGTGGTGGACGCGACCTATACCGGCATCCTGAAGCCGGACCCGAGGGCCTATGAGCTGGTTATTGCCGCGCTCGGCCTGGCACGCGAGAACTGCGTCTTCGTCGACGACCAGCGCAAGAACATCGAGGGCGCCCTCGCGGTCGAACTGCCCTGCGTGCATTTCGACGTCATGGAACCGGCCGCGAGCTACGATCAGGCGCTGTCGATGCTGGGCATCTGAGCCCGGCCTCGCTGTCGGTATCCCCACGGTCTCCAACGCAAGCAGAACCACGCAAGGCAAGGTGGCGGGCGACGCATTCGCGCCTCGCTGTTCTGCCTGGCCGGCCCCCAATGGGGCGCGCGACCGTTCGCTCCAGCCGGCCTCTTCACCCTCAAAGGGTATGGATCGGCCCAAGGAATGGACCATCATGACCCTTGCATGGACAGCGCATGGCGCCGGTGGACCGGCGAATTCAGGACCAAGGCCGGGCTGCCCGCAGGATAGCCTCTAGGCGGGCTTCATGCTGGCTTGCGCGGTGCGAACCGAGGCCATTCAACGACAAGCAAGGTCAGCCGGGAGGGCTGATCCAAGCGAGGGGAATTTTCATGACATTCGAGATTCGCAGGAGAAGCTTCCTCAAGGGCGCCGTCGGCCTTGCCGCGTTCAGCGCGGTGGGCGGGCTGGCCAGCCAGGCGACCGCGGCCCAGACGCCGGCCAAGGGCGGAAAGCTGACGATCGGAACGCAAGGCCAGGCAGGACTGGGGCCGATCGACCCGCACCGCCCGTCGGGCGACCTCGGCATCAACATCGCCAACCAGTTCAACGTCTTCGAGGCCCTGACCAAGCAGTCCAACGAGGGCGGCATCGAGATGTGCCTGGCGGAATCGGTGACGCCGGGCGACGATACCGCAACCGTGTGGGTCATCAAGATCAAGAAGGGCGTGAGCTTCCACAACGGCAACGAATTGAAGGCCGACGACGTCATCTTCAGCCTCAAGCGCATCCGCGAGCCGGGCACGATGACCGGCGGCCATATCGGCCCGGTGAAATCCTACGAGAAGGTCGACAATCACACAGTGCGGCTCGTGCTCGAGGCGCCGAGAAGCTGGTTCCCGATCGCCCTGTCCGATCCCTATTCCAGCATCCTGCCGGCCGGCTACGATCCGAAGGCGCCGGTCGGAACGGGACCCTTCAAGTATGGCGCCGTGGTCCAGTCGCAGTCCGTCACGCTCGACCGCTTCGACAAGTATCACGGCACGCCGGCGCTGCTCGACTCGGTGGTGCTGCGGCCATTCGAGGACGCCTCGGCGATGCTCAACGCGCTGCAGTCGGGACAGATCGACATCATCAACGATGTCGACGCCTCGCTGATCGGCGAGGTCGAGGGCGACACCAAGTTCAAGGTCTACAACTCGCCGACGGGCAAGTTCTATCCGATCCAGATGCGCACCGACGTCGCGCCATTCAACGACGTGCGCCTGCGCCAGGCACTGCGCCTGGTCATCGACCGCCAGGCGGTGCTCAACTCGGTGTACAATGGCAACGCGGCTCTCGCGAGCGATCTCTACGGGCGCTATGATCCCGACTTCGACAAGGCTCTCACCCGCGAGCGTGACGTGGCAAAGGCGAAGTCGCTGATCGAGGAGGCGGGCCTGACCGGCACCGCGCTCGAGCTGGTCATGTACAACGACATGGCCACTGCCCTGGTGCTTGCCGACAACGCCAAGGAGATCGGCATCAACATCACGGTCAAGCAACTGGACGGCGCCTCCTTCTTCAACGAGGAGTACATGGAGCGCCACTTCTTCGGCGGAGACTACTGGCCTTCCGGACCGATCTTCCTGATCTCCTCGCTCGCCGATGGACCCAATGCCGGCCTCGACCAGATCCGCTGGCGCGACGCCGAATATCTCGACCTGTGGAAGAAGGCCTCCAACACGCTGGATGCAGCAGCCCGCCGCGACATCACCATGAAGCTGCAGGACATCCTGTTCGAGCGGGGCGGCTGGATCATTCCGGTCTACATCAACGAGCTGGCGCTGTGTAAGGCCGAGGTCGCCGGGCTGCCGGCGTTCGACCAGAGCGGCGCGGGCATCTACCGGGCGCTGCCCGGCCTCGGCTTCGCCAGCTGACATGCTCTGGCGGCACGTTATCAGACGATCGGCACTGGGGGTCTTCACCCTCTTCCTGATATCGCTGATCATCTTCTTCGCCACCAACGTGCTGCCAGGCGACGCCGCGCGCGCCATACTCGGGCGCAGCGCAACGCCGGAGGCCGTGGCCATGCTGAAGAGCCAGCTCGGCATGGACCGGCCTCTTTCGGTGCAATACCTGGCCTGGATGGGGGGCATCCTCCATCTCGACATGGGCATGTCGTTCATCAGCCGCGGACCTGTCTGGGACATTGTCGCGCCGCGGCTGATGAACACGCTGCTCCTGCTTGCCGCCACCAGCCTGGTGGCGTTGCCGGTTTCCTTCGTCATCGGAACGGTCATGGCGATCAAGCCCGGCCGCCTGTTCGACAACGCGATGAACGGCTTCCTGATCGGCACCGCCGGTATCCCTGAATTCGTCATCGCGATCATCCTGGTGTTGCTGCTTTCGACCCAGGTATTTCACCTGCTGCCGTCGACGGCGCTGGTACCACCGGGGCAGTCTGTGCTGGAGAACCCGCAGGTGCTGGTGCTTCCGGTGCTGACGCTGACCTTCGCGGTCATGCCCTATCTCGGCCGCCTCATCCGGGCCTCGCTGATGGATGCGCTGGCATCCGAATATGTCGTCACGGCCAGGCTGAAGGGCCTGTCGCCGCGTGTCGTGCTGCTGCGCCACGCCATGCGCAACAGCTTGGTGCCGTCGATCCAGGCCGCGGCGCTGACGCTTGCCTACATCCTCGGCGGCGCCGTGGTGGTGGAGTTCATCTTCCAGTATCCCGGCCTCGGCAGCGCGCTGCAATCGGCCGTCGCGCAGCGCGATGTGTTCGTGATCCAGGCGATCGTGCTGATCTTCGCCTTCGGCTATATCGCCTTCAACATGGTGGCCGACATTCTGACGATTCTCATGACGCCGCGTCTGAGAAGCTGATCCCGAAGTGACCGCATGAGTTCCCTTCCCACCCTTCACGGCCCGACATGGTTTCTGGCGTTCCGCGAGGCATCACGCTATCGCCGCACCAGGATCGGCATCGCGGTCACGCTGCTGGTGATTGCGCTTGCCCTGCTCGGCCCGTTGATCGCGCCCTACCGGCCCGACGCCTTCGTCGGCCGGCCGTTCATGCCGCCCGGCGGCGGCTTCCTGCTGGGCACCGACTTCCGCGGCCGCGACGTGCTGTCGAGGCTGCTCTACGGCGGCATTCCGGTGGTGTGGATGTCGTTCGCGGCCGCATCCATCGGCATGGTGCTCGGCGTCACGGTGGGGCTGGTCGCGGCCTACAGCAAGGGCTGGGTCGACGAGTTCCTGATGCGGGTGATGGACGTCTTCCTGTCGATCCCGCTCATCATCTTCGTGCTCCTGTTCGTGTCGCTGATCGGCACGAAGGAATGGCTGGTGGTGCTGCTGGTCGGTGTCGCCCACATGCCGCAGGTGGCGCGCATCACGCGCGGCGTCGCCGCCGACATCGTGGAGCGCGAGTTCGTGCAGTTCGCCGAGGCGCTGAGCGTGCCGCGCTGGCGCATCCTGTGGCGCGAGATCCTGCCCAACATCACCACGCCGCTGCTGGTCGAGTTCGGTATACGCATCGTCTGGTCGATCGCCGGCATCGCCGCGCTGAGCGTCATGGGCTACGGCATCCAGCCGCCGAACGCCGATTGGGGACTGATGATCAACGAGAACCGCGGGCGCATCGCCACCCGGCCACTGCCCGTGCTGGCGCCCGGCCTGTGCATCGCCATCTTCGCTTTCGGTATCAACATGATCGCGGAAGGCATCGCCGGCACCATTTCGGGAACCAGCCGCAAGTCGGGAGGCGAGGCGTGATCCAGGCGACCCAGACGGAGGCGCGCTTCGCGGTCGACGTGCGCGGCCTGCGCGTGGAGCTGCCGGGCGGCGGCGACATCGTCGACGATGTGAGCTTCTCGATCCGCGCCGGCGAGGTGCTTGGCGTCGTGGGCGAGTCCGGTTCGGGCAAGACCACGGTCGGCATGGCCTTGCTGGGCTTCGCGCGCGGCGGGGCCCGGATAACCGGCGGCACGGTTCACATAGCCGGCGACACAAGCACCAACATGCTGGCTCTCGACAGCGAGAAGAAGCGACTGCTGCGCGGCAAGACGGTGGCGTATGTGCCGCAGGACCCGGCCTCGGCGCTCAATCCGTCGCTGCGCATCGGGCTGCAGCTCGCCGAGGTGATCGAGGCGCACGAACCCAGCACGCAGCGCGCGGAGATCGAGCGGCGCATCGAAGCGGTCATGGCGGCGGTCGGCCTGCCGACGGACAAGGTGTTCCTCGAGCGCTATCCGCACCAGCTTTCGGGCGGCCAGCAGCAACGCATCGGCATCGGCATGGCGGTGATCCTCGCCCCCAAGCTCATCGTCCTCGACGAGCCGACCACCGGCCTCGACGTGACGACGCAGAACAAGATCCTCGACGTCGTCAAGAAGCTGTGCCGCGAGCAGGGTATCGGCGCGCTGCACGTCACCCACGACCTGTCGGTGATCGCCAACATAGCGGACCAGATCATGGTCATGTATTCGGGCCGGGTGGTGGAGCTCGGCCGGGTCGAGACCATCCTGACCGACCCGCAACATCCCTATACGCGCGCCCTGCTCGGCGCGGTCCCCGAGCTACGCTACCGCACGCAGCTGACGACCATTCCGGGCGCCGCCGCGCGACCGGCGAACCGCCCGTCGGGCTGCTTCTTCCATCCTCGCTGCCCGGCGGCAGAACCCGCCTGCAAGGCGGAGCCCATCGGCTTCACGGAGGTCGTCGCCAGGCACTGGGTGCGCTGCCTGAACGCCGGCAGCGGCTGCGGGACGCGGCCCGAGCGACTGCCCGACCCGGCCATGGCTTCCGGCGGCAAGCCGGTGCTCGACGTGCGCGCGCTTTCCGTTTCCTACAGCAACTACCGCGTCCTCGACGGGGTGAGCTTCACCGCCGACCGAGGCGAGTGCCTGGCCATCGTCGGCGAATCCGGCTCGGGCAAGAGCACGCTGTCGCGCGCGCTGATCGGGCTCGTCAGGCAGCAGGCGAGCACGGTGCTGTTCGACGGCACGCCGCTCGCGCCGCGCGCCCGCGACAGGTCGCGCCAGCAGTTGCAGGCGATCCAGTATATTTTCCAGAGCCCGCACAATTCGCTCAACCCGCGCCAGACCGTCGAGCAGCTCGTCGGGCTGGTGTACGACACCTTCCACAGAACCGACCGGAACCGGCGGCGCGAGGCGATCGCCAACGTGCTGTCGCAGGTCGGCCTGACGCCCGAGACCATGAACGTCTTTCCAGACCAGCTTTCAGGCGGCGAGCGCCAGCGTGTCGCCATTGCCCGCGCGCTGGCGGCGGATCCCGAAATCCTGGTCTGCGACGAGATCACCTCGGCGCTCGACGTCTCCGTGCGGGCGGCCATCGTCAACCTGCTCAAGGAGCTCAAGGCACGGCGCAAACTCACCATGCTGTTCGTGACACACAATCTGGCGCTGGTGCGCAACCTCGCCGACCGGGTGCTGGTGTTGCACAAGGGCGAGGTCGCCGAGATCGGCCCGGTCGGCGAGGTGATCGACCGGCCGCGCCACGCTTACACCCGCCAGTTGCTCGCCAACGCGCTGGAGGCGGACCTCGATCATCGCGTGGAGGCGCCGCAGCCTGCCCTGCGCGCCTGACGAGCCTACCGAGGCAGGGCAACTCCATCCAGGTTTTGCCATTGCGGAAAGCAAAACGGGTTCCGCGTCGCGGAACCGTTCCAAAAGATCGTCTGGAGAATGTCAGGCCGTCGGCATCGCGGCGCGCAGCCCGCGCGCCTCGCCGGCCGGCGAGGCCACGGTGCCATCGGAGATCCAGCGGTCGAAGACCGCCATGACCGCGTCGGCGAAGGCCTTGTCGTTGATGTGGGCGTCGATGGCGGTGACGGGCACCGACGGGTCGAGGCGCTCGCGCAATTCCTCGAAGAACGCTGCCAGCGCCGGCGGATCGTAGCCGATCTCGCCCTCGCGATCCCACTCCTGGATGCCGCGCAGCGGCAGCACGACATGCAGCGGCCCCCTGGCGGCATTGAGCCGGACGGCGATCTCGCGCGCCGTGTGGCGACGCTCGGCCTCGGTCAGCGTCACCGACGAGATCAGCTTGTTGTGCACATGGCACGGCCGATCCTCGAAACGCTCCGGCAGCGGCTGCCAGGTCGGCAGGTCGACGAGATCGGCGGTGCCGGGAGCAACGATCTGCGGCAGGCCCACCTGCCCCACGCGCGACAACCTTTCCGGACCGCTGTTGACGATCGAGCCATGGATGCCGTTGTTGAACTCCTGCAGGCACAGGTCGAACACAGCCGCCAGCTTGCCCTGCTCGGCGAGGCTTTCCATTGCCCGCCCCCCCATGCCCTGGGCGTGGAAGAACGCGGCCTCGTAGCCGCGCGCGGCCAGCGCCGGCTTGAGATGGCGCATGTATTTCAGCGACGCGTTGCCGAGCGAGGAGACGCCGACCAGCGGCCGCCCGTCGGTCACACCGCAAGCGGTACGGGCGGCGCCGAGCACGGCGCCCGCAGCCTGGCTGAGCGCCGAACGGCAGATCGCGTTGAGACCGTAGAGGCCGCCCGCCCAGAGGATCATCTGGACATCGGCGGCAAGTCGATCGGGCGGGATCAGCGCCGAGAAGGCGACGGTGGAGATGATGTATTTCGGCACGCCGATCGGCAGCGCGAGCGCGACGTCGAGCGCAAGATCCGTGCCCATGGTGCCGCCAAGCGATATCATGGCGTCGAAGCGGCGCTCGGCCAGCAACGTCAGGGCCAGCACGCGCGCGCCCTTGCTCATCAGCGCCATGGCATGGTTCTCGTCGCCGGCCGCGATGACTTCGGCGATCGTCACGCCGGCGGCGGCGGCAACGTCGTGCTTGGAGATCGCAACCGGTTCGTCGGTATCGCCGAGAACACTGACATCCATGGCCAGCACGGCGCCACCATCGCCCTCGATGACCTCGCGCAGGAAGGCGAGCTCTTCCTTCTTGGTGTCGAAGGTCCCGATGACGAGGACGGTCTTGCGGCGGTCGGCGGGCATGGCGTCGCGGCTCTTGCGGAATGCGGTACCGGGTGCGGTCACAACTGGATCCATGCGGTTTTGAGCGCGGTGTATTTTTCCAGCGCGTGCAGCGACTTGTCGTGCCCGTTGCCGGACTGGCGATGGCCGCCCAGCGGCACCGTCAGATCGGAACCGCCATAGGTGTTGACGTGCACGATGCCGGCACGCACGGCGCGGACCATGCGGTGCGCGGTGGAGAGGCTGGAGGTCCACACGGCCGACGCCAGCCCGTATTCGGTGGCGTTGGCAAGCCGCACGGCATCGGCCTCTTCATCGAAGGCGATGACCGCCAGCAGCGGACCGAACACCTCCTCGCGCGCCAGGGTCATCTCCTGCGACACGCGATCGAAGATCGCCGGGCGCTGATAGAAGCCCCCGGTCTCCTCCAGGATACGCTCGCCGCCGGAGACCAGGCGCGCGCCCTCGTCCTCGGCCTGGCGGGCAAAGCGGAGGTTGCCGGCGAGCTGGGCCGCGCTGGCGATGGCGCCGACATCGCTGGCAAGGTCGAGCGGATCGCCGACCTTGAGCGCGCCGGCGACGTGAGCCAGCCGCTCCACGAGTTCGTCATGAATGCTCCGCTGGACCAGGAGACGGGAGCCCGCCACACAGACCTGGCCGGAGTTGCGGAAGATGCCGTTGGCCGAGACCTTGGCGACACGGTCCAGATCCGGCGCATCGGCAAAGACGATGTTGGGCGACTTGCCGCCCAGCTCGAGATAGACCCGTTTGAGGTTGGAGCGGGCCGAGTATTCGAGCAGGCGCCGGCCGACGGCGTTGGAGCCGGTGAAGGCCAGCACGTCGACGTCCATATGCGTGGCGATCGCCTCGCCGACCTGCGAACCCGAGCCGGTGACGACGTTGAGCACGCCTTCGGGCAATCCGGCCTCGGCGCAGATCGCGGCGAGCTGAAGCAGGCTGAGGGACGCGGCCTCGGCCGGCTTCAGCACCACCGAATTGCCGGCGGCGAGCGCGGGCGCCAGCTTCCAGGCGCCGATCATCAGCGGCATGTTCCACGGCACGATGGCGCCGACGACCCCCACCGCCTCGCGGTGGATGAGGCCGAGCACGGTGTCGGCGGTCGGCGCGATCTCGCCATAGACCTTGTCGATGGCCTCGGCATAGTAGCGGAAGGTGGCGGCGGCGCTGCCCGGCTCGGCTTTCAGCGCCATGCCGATCTCGGTGCCGTTGTCGCGAACGCCGAGCACGGCCAGTTCGAGCGCGCGCGCCTCGATGAGATCGGCGATGCGCAGCATGATCTTCTTGCGCCCGGCGGGCGCCATGCGCGACCAGGAACCACCTTCATAGGCCTTGCGCGCGGCCGTGACGGCAGCGTCCACGTCGTCGCGGCCGGCGCGCGCGATGCGGGCGAACGGCTTGCCGTCGATGGGCGATATGACGTCGATCTCCTCGCCCGCGGCGGCCGGGCGCCAGCGGCCGGCGATGAACAGCGACTGCGGCGTCACCGGCAGGGTGCGCAGGGAGTCGATCTTCGACTGATCGAGCAACAGAACCTCCAATGCAGGGACGGCCGCGACAGTTCGCGGCCCGACGGCTGCCTTCCGTTTCCGGATTCGGCCTCACAATGGGCTTCCGCGCGGGCAGGAACAAAGACCCGTGAAAGGTGACATGTCTCGCCTTATATGGCTTTCACTATTATCAAATTGATTTGTGATTTTGAAATGATCTAGCTTTCGTGACCATGCGGACGGTCGCCAAGGCACTCACGATCCTGGACCTTTTCACGGAGCAGCGGCCATCGCTGAGCCTGACGGAGGTCGCGCGCGCCACCGGCATCGACACCGCGACCTGCCATCGCATGCTGAAGGTGCTCGAGGGGCACGGCTACGTGTTCAGGACGGCCGCGACCAAGCACTACAGCCTGGGTGCCACCGTGCTGCGGCTGGCGCGCACACGCGAGATGACGACGCCGGTCAGCGCCACGCTCCAGGCGATCGTGGACGCGCTGACGGAGACGGTGGCGGAGACGTCGCACGCTTCGGTGATCGCCGGCTTCCAGGTGGCCACGGTCGCGGCGCGCGAAGGACTGCGCAGCAACCGGGTCCACGTCGAATACGGCGCGCGCATGGAGCTCCACGCCACCGCCACCGGGCTCGCCTGCCTTGCCTACGCGGACACCGCCTTTGCCGAGCATGCGTTCGCCGCGCCGATGACGCGGTTCACGGCAACGACGGTGACGACGGCGCAGGGCCTCAGGGAGGCGCTCTCCCTGACACGCTCGCGCGGCTATAGCGTGGCCGACTGCAGCTTCGATGCCGACGTGGTCGGTGTCGGCGCTCCCTTTTTCAATCCCGACGGCATGGCCATGGGCGCGATCGCCATCGCGACGCCGGCCAACCGGATGGACAAGCCCAACCTGGCCAGGGCGGCCTTCTGCGTCATGGCGGCGGCCATGGACGCCACCGCCCGGCTGAGCGGAACGGCGCCCCGGGATTTTATCGACTGCTACCAGCAACTCACCGCGGCCCAGGGCCAGGCGGCCTGACCGCAAACAGACCGGACTGAAAGGACCTCCCATGCGCGACACGAACTTCCTGATCGGAAACAACGCCAAGCATGTGTGGCACCCAATGGCGCATCCCGGCGAGATGCGCGCCAACCCGCCGCGTATCGTCGAGCAGGGCGAAGGCGTGGAGATCGTCGATATCCACGGCCACCGCACGCTGGACGGCGTCGGCGGCCTGTGGAACGTCAACCTCGGCTATTCCTGCGACCCTGTTAAGGACGCAATGACCGCCCAGCTCCACAAGCTGCCCTACTACAACGCCTTTCGCGGCACGACGACCTCGCCGCTGATCGAGCTTTCCTACGAGCTGTGCGAGTTCTTCAAGCCGGAAGGCATGGCGCGTACTTTCCTGACCTCGGGCGGTTCCGACTCGGTGGAGACCTGCCTGCGCCTTGCGCGGCAGTTCCACAGGGCGAACGGTCAGCCGGAGCGCACCAAGTTCGTGTCGCTGAAGAAGGGCTACCACGGCACGCATTTCGGCGGCGCCTCGGTCAACGGCAACCCCAACTTCCGCCGCAACTACGAGCCGATGCTGGCGGGCGTCATCCACCTGCCGGCGCCATTCACCTATCGCAACCCGTTCGACACGGACGACGGCGCGATCATCGCGCGCAAGATCGGCGCCGCCTTCGAGGAAGAGATCGCCTTCCACGGAGCCGACACGATCGCCGCGCTGATCATGGAGCCGGTGCTCGGTTCCGGCGGGGTCATCGTGCCGCACGAAAGCTTCTTCCCGATCATGCGCGAGATCTGCGACCGCCACGGCATCCTGCTCATCGCCGACGAGGTCATCACCGGCTTCGGCCGCGCCGGCTCGGAATGCGGCTCGCGCCTGTGGGGCATCAAGCCCGACATGATGTCGACCGCCAAGGGCATCACCAACGGCTACTTCCCGCTCGGCGCGGCCATGATCGGCGAGAAGCTGGTCAGCGCGTTCGAGGACGCCAAGGGCCCCGTCGGCACGATCAGCCATGGCTACACCTATTCGGGACATCCGATCGGCGCGGCGGCGGCGCTGGCGACGCTGGCCGAGGTCAAGCGCCTCGACGTCGCGGCCAACGCGGCGGCGCGCGGCGAGGAGTTGCTGGCCGGGCTGCACGAACTGGCGAGCCGCCACGAGATCGTCGGCGACGCGCGCGGCAAGGGCCTGATGGCGGCGCTGGAGCTGGTGAGCGACCGCGAAAAGAAGACGCCGGCCGCCAAGGACGTGGTGCAGGCCCTCTACGACAAGACCTACGAGGAAGGCGTCATGGTGCGCACGTCGGGCAACAACGTCATCATCTCGCCCTGCCTCATCATCGACAACAGCCATGTGGCCCGCATCCTGTCGGCGCTGGACGCCGGACTTGCCGCTGCCGCCCGCAAGATGAAGGGCCATTGACCCGACAGGCGTCGGGGCTTCGCCGGCCCCGACGCCACTTCTCGAAACAAGATCTCACCAGACAGGGGAACAGACGGGAGATTCCGAAATGGACGTTCAAAGCGTGATCCAGCCAGTCGGGGACATGGTCTCCCTCATCGGCAAGAACGAATTCAGCCAGGGCTTCTTTCGCGCCATGGATCGGCTGATCGGCATCGACCATTGCACCGTCTTCATGGCTGACGAAAGCGCCATGCGGACGCTGGTGGCCGAGGCCAACACCGAGGAAACCTCAGGCCAGGCGCGGCTGCTGGCGGAGAGCTACATAAGGGAAGGCCACCGCAGCGATCCCGTCTGGAGCATGTGCGAGAGCCTGTCGGACGCGCCCTGCAAGGTGCTGATCTCGCCAGCCGATCGCGCCAACGACAGCTACCGCCAGGAGTTTTACGTCAAGCCCCGGATCCGGCACGAGCTCGCCATCACCTCGACGGTCAACGAGAAGCGGATTTACGCCGGTTTCTATCGTGAGGAGGGCCGCGACGATTTCTCCCGCGCCTCGATGGACTTCCTCCAGAACTGCGGCTCGGCGATCATCCAGATCCTGCACAAGCATGGCGAGGTCCACCGCTACATGGACACCGGCCGGCCGCGCGTGCTCAGCCAGAAAGCGCTTCTGGAACGCGTGCAGGCGGCGATCAACGCCGACAACAACACACTGACCGCGCGCGAGGCCGAGATCTGCGCCTCGATCGTGCTCGGCTATACGGTGCTCGGCATCAGCCTGAATCTCGGCATCAGCATCAACACGGTGGCGACGCATCGCAAGCGCGCCTACGCCAAGCTGCGCGTGTCGAGTCAGAACGAGCTGTTCGCGCGCTACTTCTCGATCGTCGAGCACAATATCGACCTGATGCGCCATCACTGATCCCAT
This sequence comes from Mesorhizobium sp. 65-26, assembly GCA_001899205.1. Lineage (GTDB taxonomy): Bacteria > Pseudomonadota > Alphaproteobacteria > Rhizobiales > Rhizobiaceae > Mesorhizobium. Next base: position 250,076 of record MKVL01000005.1, read on the forward strand.
CCGCGGAGCCAGCCGCGCCGGGGCACTCCTCATCGCGATAGAGGCGGTGATCAGATCGGCCGGCGCCCTTGCACGGCCGCGTTTCCGGCCATCCAAGGCGATTTGCGATCCACATGTCCTGTTTCAAGGGCAGGCGAGTCCGCACTCGACCAGTTGTCGGAAATACCGTTCTCTATTATCGTTCGATTTATGAACTATACTGTTCTATAATCGATCAGAGGAAACCATGCAGACAAGGGTAGCCAGGCTGGGCCACATCGGCCTCACCGTGCGGGACATCGATCGCACCGTCGCGTTCTACGAGCGCTATCTGGGGATGCGGCTGACAGAGAAGTTCGAATATCCAGAGGAAAAGATCGGTCACGGCGTCGCCGTCGCCGCCGGCGCCTTCATCCGTTGCGACGTCACGCATCACGAACTGTCGATCTTCCGCATGCGCAAGGATATCCTACCGGACGACGCGCCGGACGCGCCGCGCTTCGGCTTCGGCCTGCACCACATCGCCTTCGAGCTGGCCACTCCGCAGGACCTGCTCGCGCTCTTCGTCAAGATGCGCGACGACGGCGTCGAGATCGTCAACTGCCGCAAGGGCGGCCCCGGCAATCAGCCGCGCTTCTATGCCCGCGATCCCGACGGCAATCTGCTGGAATTCTACTGGGGCATCGACAAGATCGGCTGGGAAGGCAAGCCGCGCCCGTACGACCCCATCCAGGAGATCGACCTGCTCGCCTTCAACTTCGACGCCTTCGTCGAGCAGCGCGAGGCCGCCGCCAGGCGTGAGCAGGCCTAGACCCGGGTGACCATCGTGGGAAGGCGCGCGGCGCCTTTCCGCAGGCCCCGGTCCACCCTTCCTTCTCCCGGCATGATCCCGGACCCTGCGGCGCCGGGAGCGTGTCCCGACAGACGCAGGAGCGCAGCCATGAATGCAGTCACTTCAAACGGCGTCGGGATCACCGTCGGCGAACTCGTCGCGCGGGCCGAGCGCCTGCGGCCCCTGCTGCGCGAGGAGCAGCCGGCGACCGAGGCCAACCGCTTCCCGACGCGCAGGGTCTATGACGCGCTGTCGGAGGCCGGACTGTTCCACATCCTCAAGCCGAAGCGGTTCGGCGGCTACGAAATGAACCTCGACGACTTCTATCGCGTCGTCATCGAGGTGGCGCGTGGCTGCCCGGACACCGGCTGGTGGTTCGCGCTGGGCACCGGCCACGCGGCGCAGATCGGCTCCTATTTCAGCGAGCGCGCGCAGGCCGAGATCTTCGGGCTGCGCCCGAATTTCCAGGCGCCGTGGTCCTTCGTCGCCAACAAGCCGACGGCCGAGAAGGTGGAGGGCGGATACCGGGTCGCCGGCACCTGGTACTATTGCTCGGGCATACCCTACGCCAGCCATTTCATGGGCAACATGGCCCTGCCTGCAGCCGAGGACGGCCAGGGCCAGCCGATGCTCACCGTCGTCGTGCCCGAAGGCAGCTTCACGCGCCTCGACAACTGGGGCGAGCTGATGGGCATGAAGGGCAGCGGCTCGCATGGCGTCGTCCTCGACGACGTGTTCGTGCCCGACCACATGACTTTCCGCTTCGACGGGGCGGCCGGCATCGAAGGGCCTACCGTGGGCGCCTCGCTGCACGGCAACCCGCTCTATGGCGGCCTGTTCGCGGCTTTCGCTGAGGGCGGCCTCGCCGCCATGGCGACCGGCCTCGCCTATGCGGCGCTCGACGAATACGAGGAGCTCATCGCCACCAAGACCACGCCGGGCACGGCCACGCTCAGGGCCTACAACCCCGACTATCAGCGCTCCTACGGCCAGGCCGTGGCGCTGGCCGACAGCGCCCGCGCGATTACCTTGCAGGGCGGAGCGCTCTATCTCGAGCATGCGGCGCGCTGCGTGAAGGGGGAAGCACCCTTCACCCCTGAGAAGGCGGCCCGCATGGACGGCATGTATCACATGGCCGAGCGGCTCGCCTACGAGGCGGTCGAGCTGCTGGTAAGGACGGCCTCCTCCGCGGCGCTCAAGGACGGCGCGCGGCTGCCGCGCTACCTGCGCGACATCATCATGTGCGTCAGCCGCGGTCACGACCAGTTCGAGTTCCGCGCTCCCAACATTGCCAAGGAGATGCTGGCGCGCACGCGTGGCTTCGCCTTCTGAGCCGCCGGCGCTAAACCGGGCGCCTGCATCCCGACCACAATTCGACCAACGGAGCCAAGACCATGCGACTTGTCAGTTATGAGGAAAACGGCCGCCCACGCTTCGGCGCCATCGTCGGCGACGTCGTGCTCGACCTCGCACGGGCGAGCGAGGCCTATGCCGCCTCGGATTCCTCGATCCTGAAGATCCCCTCGCGCATCGAGCATTTCTTCGAGGATTGCGGGGCGCTGTCGGCCTCGGCGCGGACCGTCATCGCGCGGTTCGAGGCATCGCCTGGCGCGACGCCCGGCCTTTCGAAACCGCTCGCCGACGCCAAACTGCTGCCGCCGATCCAGCGGCCGCCGAAGATCGTCTGCGTGGCGCGCAACTATGCCGAACACGCCAGGGAGGCGGGGCTGGAGATCTCGCCGATCCCCATCATGTTCGCCCGCTTCTCCCGGACGCTGGTCGCCGACGGCGACCAGGTGCTGGTGCCGGCCGTCTCGAACCAGCTCGACTGGGAGGGCGAGCTCGCCGTGATCATCGGCAAGGACACCAAGGGCAAGCGCATCGGCAAGGCCGAGGCGATGGACTATGTGTTCGGCTATTCGATCTTCAACGACGTGACGGTACGCGACTACCAGTTCCGCATCACCCAGTACACCGCCGGCAAGAACTTCCGGGCGTCGGGCCCGTTCGGGCCGGTCATCGTCACCGCCGACGAGATCGCCGACCCGCACAAGCTCGACATCAGGACGATGCTCAACGGTGAGGTCGTGCAGTCCGCCAACACCGACACCATGATCTACGACATCCCGACGATCCTGGAGAACATCGCCGAGTTCATCGACCTCGAGGCGGGCGACGTGATCCCGACCGGGACGCCGGCCGGCGTCGGCTTCAAGCGCAAGCCACCGGTGTTCCTCAGGGACGGCGACACGATCGCCGTGGAAATCCCTGGCATCGGCGTGCTCTCCAATCCCGTCCGCAACGAGACCGTCTGACGCCGCAAGGCGGCGAGCGATGACGGGCCGCCGGACAGGCGGCTCGCCACCGGCCAGGCGGCAGGTCACCCTCGCGAGGTATGTTTGCCGGCGCCCCTGGTGGCTAGAACGGACCGGGTCGGCGCATCGAGATCAATTCCGCCTGGCCCGGCCATTTCCAGCTCCGGAGAATCAGAATGTCCGTCATGGTTGTCATCCGTTTTCCAGTCGCCCACAGCGCCGTCGTCGAGTGGGCTTCCAAGAACGGCGCCCTGCTGGCGCCGATCATCGACCTGTTCGAGAAGCATGGCCGCATCAGCCATCGCGCCGCGACCAGCGACACCGAATTCCTCGACTTCGACGAGTGGCCGAGCGCCGAGGCCTATGCCGCGTTCAAGGCCGAGGCCGGTCCATACATCGAGAAGTTCGAGGCCGCCTTCGGCCACAGGTCGACCGATACGGTCTACAAGACCGTCGAGTAACGGCGCCCCGGGCGGGTGTCGCCCAGCCGGATCGAGAAGAGGGGTCGCGCCAGTCGCGGCCCTTTTGCTTTTTGATGCCCGGTGGCGTCGCCACGGAGAGGGCGGGTCGTGGCGGGTTAAAAAACGACTATGTCGAAGAACCCATGGGCCGGCAACGGAACCCCGCCCAACTCAACTATCGGTCTTACCGTCAATTGTTCATCGCTCAGTACCGCGAATGAAGAATAGTGTGATGCAAGTTGGCCGCAGAACTCCGTCGTCTTCGCTTGCCCGTACTTCGCCGCGTTGAACTCCAGGACAAGAGGAACCGAGGCGTCCAGCATTCGTGGCATGCCACCGACGCAATCGATCTCGCTCCCCTCCGCATCGATCCACACCAGCCCGACATCCCCCGCGCCGAGGGCTTCGTGCGCCAGGACATCATCCAGCCTGACGACCGGCACGTCGACCGAGTGAAGCAAATCTCGCCGCTCCAGCGAATGCCCGCCGTGATTTATCTCGTCAAGGTAGAGTCTCGCCGTCCCACCGCTGGTGCCGGCTGCAGCCTCCTGGACCGCGACGCGACCGGTCATGCCGTTCAACGCGACATTGGCACGCAGGAGAGCAACATTCCGAGGCGCGGGCTCGATCGCAATCACGCGCGTGAACAGGCCGGAACGAAGGGCGTAGACAGTGTGAGTGCCGATATTCGCGCCGACGTCGAGGAACGCAAGCTGTCCATGAAGGCGATCGTTACGCCGCAGCAACTCGATGGCTCGGTCAAACTCTCTTCGACCGTAGGAGCCCGAGGTCATGATAGAGCCCCCGATATATATGTCGGTGGCGTCCACGATGAGGGCGTGATCACCGCACCCTGTTGCGACCCAGCTCTGTCCGCCTCTCAGGTGTCGGGCGAGCGGCAATGCGAGTTGTATCGCCCGGGAAAGCGAGTGACGCGCCGCGACCCGGCGCAGCGAGCGCACAAGGCGCCGCGGATAGGAAAAGCGTGTCACCAGGGATCCTTGTCGCTCGACCCAAGAAACGCGCTTCTTTCAATCACGAATTTCGACGCTGAGCCATAACGATCTCTGACCCCGCGCGATGCGACCCGCATGGCGATCCATGCGGGCCTTGCCGTTTCGAGAGACGTTCGAACTATGCCAGCTGCGGCAGGTTCTTCTCGCCGAGCAGCAGGCCGCCGGCGGCCTCCAGCGCCCGGCGCTGGTGGCTGATGTGGACCAGCAAGGTGTCGAGGTCGCGGCGGCGCCGCTCGAACGGACTGCGCGCATAGATGGTCGATGCGCCCAGAAGCTCGATCGCCATGGTGCAGGCCTTCTTGATCTGGTGGCCGGCATTGACCGACGACAGCTCGGCCTCGGACTGCTCCTCCGGCGTCAGCATGGCACCGGAGAACAGACGGTCGCTGAGACGCGTGGCGACGGCGATGGAGAAGTCCCGCGCGGCGCGGTAGTTCATCTCCGCCTCGGCGTAGTTGATGCGCATGTAGCGATCGTTCGGCGAACGCTTGCGCAGCTCCTTGTTGACGTCGTCGAGGATACGGCGGCCGAGGCCGAGGATGACGCCCTGCAGCGAGATCGCGATCAGGCTGGCGTAGCGGGCGAGCGGCGGCAGATGCTCGGCCTCGCCTTCGAAATATTTGAAGACGTATTTGTCCGGCACCACCACGTCCTCGACCTCGTAGTCGGTGCTGCCGGAGCCGCGCAGCCCGAGCGTGTACCAGGTGTCGAGCAGTGTCACCTTGTCCGGTGGCAGGTAGGCGACGCGGAACTCCGGCTTGCCGTCCGCGTCGCGCAGCAGCTCGCCATTTTCATGCAGGTGAATGCCGCAGACGATCCGGTCGGCGCTGTGGATGCCGGAGCCGAACGGCCAGCGGCCCTTCTTGATGTGCCAGCCGCCATCCACCCGGTCGGCCCGCTGCGGCGGGTAGTAGCCGCCGGCGGTGGCGAAATCCATCGACGTGTAGAGCTCACGCGCGACGGGCTCGGGAAACTGGGCGGCGTAGAAGCCGGTGTCGGACAGGATCTGCACGTTCCAGGCGACGGAGGCGTCGTGATAGGACAGTGCCTCGACGGCGCGGATCTGATCCTCGAAGCGCATTTCGGGGCCGCCCCAGGCGGCCGGCCAGGCGATGCGGAAGGCTCCCGCCTGCCGCAGCGCGTCCAGCACTTTCGGCGTCAGGTGCCGGCGACTGTCGATCTCGCCCGCCTCCTCCTCGATGAGGGGGCCGAGCGCCTTGAGCTTCTCGATGATTTCCTGCGGTGACATATGGGCTTCACTGGTGGTTTCGGTTTTCACGGTCTTGAGATGTGCCGTCACGGGTGAACCTCGGGTTCGGTTGCGTATGCACGGGCGCCTGTCGGCGCGCCGGTCAGTTGCGGCGGGCGAGCGCCGGCTGGTAGCGCGGTGCGCGAAGCTGATCGACGGAGAGGAAGCCTGGCTCGGCGTCCATCACGTCGCGGACACGGTTGACGAGCGAAGCGCAGGTGATCACGTCGCCGTGGAAATTGTCGGTGCGCATGTTCATGCCCGGCAGGCCCTCGACGACCCACTCGTTGAAAGCGCCCTCGCCCTCCGGCAGGAAGCGCATGATGAATTGCCCTTCGGCGACGACGCCGCCCTGCAGCTCGAACACAACCCGTTCCATCATGCCGCAGGTCGTCCCCTTGCGGATCGTGCGGCCGAGCCTGGCGACCGGCATGTCGGCTTCGGCAAGCACCGGTTCGTTGGTGACCTTGGTCGACAGGACGGCGAGCCCCAGCGCCCGGCAGAGCGGGCGCAGGGCCACCTCGAATATGCCGCGGTGATCCGACACGGCTCCATGGCCCTGGGCGTGGAATTCGTCGGCGGTCAGCCCCATCTGGCCGGCGTGCTGCCCGGCCGATCCGAAGGCGGACAGGTCGCATATGTTGCGGCCGATGATGCGGTCGAGACGCTGCACGGAGGCCAGGAAGGACAGCGGCTGGGCGAACCAGAACGTATCCTGCACGCCGACGCTGGCGAGCGTCCTGCCATTGGCACGGAAGATGGCGTCGAGCTCGCGCGCCCTGGCGGTCTCGCTGTCGATGTAGAAGGGCTCGAACGCGTCCTCGGCGATGGTGAGGACATCGAGGCCGGCCCTTGCTGCCTTCGCCGCCGGCTCGAACAGGTCGGCCAGGCGCGAGCAATGGGTCATCAGCGCGATGTCGGCGCCGAACGGCTCGAAGGGCTCGTCCGGCCGGCAGATGCGCACGCCCTGCAATTCCGGCGCGGAGAAATCCTTGCCCTCGGTGGTGCGTACATAGGCCGCCACCACATCGACGCCCTTCTCGCGCAGGTATTTCGTGGTCATCCTGCCCATGGTGCCCAGTCCATAGACGATTGCCCTGATGGGTCTCATCCGTCGCTCCCCGTGATCGGCCGCAGGCTGCGCGGCTCAAGCTCGATCGAGGATCACCCGCCGGGAGCGGCGGGGATATACCCCTCTAAGGTGAAGTCGACGGCGACAGGCTGGCCCGCCGCACGGTCTCGATACCGCTGCAATCCAAAGGGTTGCGGTCGTCCTTTTGCCGGCCAATCAGGATTTGACACAGAAAGGGGTTGGCATAGAGTCGAGCCGGAATATCGCGTCTTGCGGCGTCGATTTGCCGTCAATCTCGCCGGAAAAAGGCCGCGGGATAGAGGTTCGGAAAAGAAAAACGGGTGTCGAACACACGAAACCAGGAACCGCTCCCTGTCCTCGCCGAGGATTTCCGCGGGGATGTTTTTGCCACGCAGCGACGGTTGCGGACCCGGCTTCTTGACCGAGGCGCTATCCGCTACGGCCACGCACGCGATCTGGCCGCCCATATGCTTCTTCATCTCGACGACCTGCCGGGCTGCTGGTCCATCGCCACCAACTGGCTGCGGGCCGAGCTTCGATGCCAGCGCGTCGACACCGGGTTCGGGATGCGCGAGGCGAAGGACTATTTCCCCGGCTTCGCGGAAGCCAAGGATGCGAATTACGACGTTCCCTCTTTCGGTTGCGGCAGGGCGGTCGACAACCGCGACATCGCGATGCAGGCCATGTGGCTGGATCCCCGCCCGCTGATCTTTGCCGACATCAAGCAGGACAACCGCATCAAGATGCGCCTGAGGCAAAGGCTTTCCGGAGCCCGGACGAAATCGAAGTTCGCCTGGGCGCTTCGGACCGGACGCGGTACCTATGGCCTGATCTGCGCCGACTGGACCGAGCACCTGGTCCCTTGGGAATCCGGCCTCTACGACTGCTTCGAGCAGACGGTGGCCGATGTGCTGAGCCCGATTATCGCCGTCGCCAAACAGATTGCCGACCAAGACCCCTCGGGTCGGAACATGCAGAGGCGCGACGGCTATCCCTTGACGCCAACTCAGGGCCTTTCCAGCGAAGGCTCACCGGCGAGGCTGACGGATTCGGAGATTGCTGTCGCCAGGCTGGTCGCGAAGGGCCTCAGCTACAAGGAGATCGCCAGAATTCGCGGCAGGTCGCTTTCCACAATCGACCATCAGCTCAGGAGCATCCGGGAGAAGACCGGGGTTTCAAGCACATCCGCTCTGGTCAGCCTGCTTGCGAGAGCAGACTTCCCCTCGGCCTGAACAATGGCGGGCGCTGCGGCCGCGACTGCCGCATCCGCAAGCCCGGAGGCGAACGTCATCCCTCAGCGAAAACAAGCATCTCCGGATATCCAGGCCGGCCAGGATGCGCTTTCCCGCCTTCTGCCGGCATAGCGAATCTTCGCGATAGATGACCCCGCGCGGTCCCGAGTAGCCTTGAATGGCATGAGGATCATCGTGCAAGGCCGAACCACCTCGATGCGTGGTTCCGCCGAGGGGAGTCGAGATGATGATGATGGCCTGCTGGCTCGCGCCCGGCGTGAATGCCGGACTGACAGCCGCCTTTGAAGCGAGGGCGGCCCGGTGATCGAGAATCCGTTCTATGGCGTCGAGACACAGGGCGACTTCAAGCTCTACGATCTCGGCAACCTCGTTCTCGAAAGCGGCGAAACGCTGCGTGGCGCAAGGCTGGCCTACCGCACGTTCGGCAAGCTGAACCCGGACAAGTCCAATGCCATACTGGTGACCACCTGGTTCTCGGGAACCGGCAAGGTGATGCAGGATGTGTATGTCGGTTCGGGTCACGCGCTCGATCCGGACCGCTACTTCATCATCATCGTGGATCAGCTCGGCAGCGGGGTATCGTCTTCGCCACAGAACACGCCCGCGCCCCAGGCGATGGCGAAATTCCCCAAGCTCGGCATAGGCGACGACGTCCGCGCGCAGCATAGGATGCTGACGGACCTCTTCGGGATCGAGCGGCTGGCCCTCGTGGTGGGCGGCTCGATGGGCGGGCAGCAGGTCTATGAATGGGCGGTCGCGTATCCGCGAATGCTCGAACGAGCGGCGCCGATCGCCGCGACGGCCCGCATTTCGATGCACCAGCAGATCTTCGTCGAAACGCTGAAGGAGGCGATCACCTCCGATCCGCGCTGGAATGGCGGCTGGTACGCCTCGGGTCTGGTCGTGCGCGAAGGCATGGACCGGATGGCCAGGATCGTGGCGACGCTCGGCTGGTCCACGCGGTTCTACCAGGAGGAACGGTGGCGCAGCGTGGTCGGCATGTCGTCGCTGGATGATTTCATCAACGGCGTGATGAAGGCCTATTTCGAGCCGATGGACCCCAATGTGCTGCTGTGTGAAATGCACAAATGGCAGCGGGCCGACGTGTCGCGCCATGCTGGCGGCGACCTAGCGCAAGCGCTGGGACGCATCGAAGCCCGGACAATGGTGATGCCCATCAGCCACGACGGCTTCTTCCCGCCGCATGAGTGCGAGGCGGATAGCCGACTTATCCCGGGCGCATTGTTTCGGGTGATCGAGTCGCCCGAGGGTCACATGGGTCTCAACGGGTTCGAGCCCGGATACATGGAACAGGTGGATCGCCACCTCGGCGAACTGTTAGCCGCCTAACCAATAACTGAGCCGATGACGACCCCGAGGCGCCGCCGCCTCGGGGAACGGACGGGCATGTCCTGACCACCGCGCCGGAGGACGCGAGCAAGATGCAACAGACCATGGGCAAGGCGCTGAACGTCCGGGGCGCCACCAAGACCTACCGGACGCAATCGGGCGAAGTCCACGCGCTGAAGGACGTCGACCTGACCGTCCGGCAGGGCGAATTCATCGCTGTGGTCGGCCCCTCGGGCTGCGGCAAGACCACGCTGCTGTGGTCGATCGCCGGGCTGCACAGGCTGACCTCGGGCGCCATCGCGCTTGGCGAGGAATGGATCACCGGTCCGCATCCCAGCATCGGGATGATGTTTCAGGAGGCCAATCTCCTGCCCTGGCGGACGGTCCGCAAGAACATCGATCTCCCCTTCGAGATCCGGGGGCATCGCCCTGAAGAGGCGCGGATCCAAACGCTCCTCCAAAGGGTGGGGCTGGACGGTTTCGGCGACAAGATGCCCCGCGAGCTGTCGGGCGGCATGCAGCAGCGGGCGTCCATCGTGCGCGCCCTGGCCAGCGATCCATCGGTCCTTCTGATGGACGAGCCCTTCGGCGCGCTCGACGCCTTCACCCGCGACGAGATGAACAAGCTGGTCGAGGAAATCTGGCTGGAGGCTCGCAAGACGGTGATCCTGATCACCCACTCCATCGCCGAGGCAGTGTTCCTGGCCGACAAGGTCTACATCATGAGCGCGCGCCCGGGCCGGATCGCGCGGGTGGTCGACATTCCCTTTCCGAGGCCGAGATCGCTCGACCTGATGGAAACGCGCGAGTTCTTCGACCTCGTCAACAGGATCAAGCACGACATCCAGCACCAGCCGGCGGCGTTGCCCGCCATGGCGAGATCGGGAGCGACGTCATGAGCGAGACAAGCCAGGCCGGCGCCAGGATCATGGGCGCAACGGGGATTGCCAGCGGGCTCGGTGACCAGGGCGCCAGGGAAACGGCGGCTATCGTCGCGGTGGCTTTGCTCGTCATCGGCGGAGCAGAACTGCTTCTACGCCTGTTCCAGGTGCCGCAATACATCCTGCCCGCGCCGTCGGCCATCGCCGGCGTTTTCGTCTCGCACGAAATCCCGACCATCCTGCAGCACTACGCCTACACGCTGGTCGAACTCCTGGCCGGCTATGCCATCGGCGCGTCGATCGGACTGGCCCTGGCGGCCGTCATCACGCAATTCCCCTTCGTGGAGAAGGTGATCACGCCCTACATACTCCTGCTGGTGACGACGCCGATGCTGGCGCTGGTGCCGCTTCTGATCCTGAATTTCGGCTTCGGATTCACGCCGAGGATCATCGCGGTCGCTCTGGCTTCCGGCCCGATGGTGATGATCAACGCGGCCACGGGCTTCAGGCGCGTCGACACGATGAAGATCGCGCTCGCGCGGTCCTGCGGGGCGTCGACCCTGCAGATCTTCACCAAGATCCGCATTCCGATGGCCATGCCGATGGTGATCGTCGGCCTGATGATCGGGGCGATCTTCGGCATGATCACCGCGGTCGGCGCGGAGATGTCCGGCGGCGGGTTCGGCCTGGGCAGCCGCCTGACGACCTATTCCTCGACCCTGCGGATGCCGGAGTTCTTCGCCTGCATCGTGATCCTCGCCGTCACCGGCATCACGATCTACGCCTTCTTCTTTTGGCTCGGAAAGAGACTGGCCGGCTGGGAAAGCTGACCGGAAGCGGGCGAAGCGCCGCGTTCGGCCCGGAACATAAACCAGCGGCTCAACGGAGATGGGAGGAGACCCTATGGTTCACCAAATGATGACACGTCGCCGCCTGCTGCAAGTCAGCGCCACCGGGCTGGTGACAGCCACTGTCCTGGGCGGCCTGCCGGGCACGGCACGGGCCAAGCCCTACAATTCGCCCTTCACCTGGATTTCGCCGCGTGGCACGATCGAGGTGATGGACGACTACCCCTACTGGGTCGCCAAGGAGATGGGCTATTTCGGCGACCTCGGCGTGGAAACGGACATGGAGCCCGGCCCCTCGGACGGTACCGCGGTGGTGAAGTTCCTGGCGGTGCAGCAGGCCGATATCGGCTTTCCCTCGCCCGGCGTCCTTTCCTTCGCGGTGAACGCGGGGATGGATCTCGTCTCGGTCTTCGGCAGCGGCTTCCTCGATCTTTTCAACATCGCCTTCCGCAAGGGCGAAGGGGTCAAGAACCTGAAGCAGCTGGAGGGCAAGACCGTGCTTCTGGGATCGGCCGCCTGGCAGTCGATCTGCGATCCGATGTTCGCTGCCGTCGGCGTCGATCCGAGGAAGATCACCTATGTCGAGGCCGGCTGGCCGACCTGGACGACGGCGCTTGCCGGCGGCCAGGGCAATGCCTGCCTCGCCTGGGAAGGCCTGCGCGCCGACCTCGGCGCAAAGGGTCTCGATTTCGACTACTGGCTGGGCATGCGCGGATCGCCGCTGCCGTCAAACTCGCTGGTGGTGCGGCGGGCCGACCTGGCCGATCCCGACCGGCTCGCATTCCTGAAGAAGTATCTCAGGGGCTGGGCCATGGGCAGCGAGTTCGCCGACCGCAACCCACGCGCCGCCGCCAACATCGTGTTCAAGGCCCTGCCGACCACCAAGGCCAATTACGGCCCCCGCGCTGGCACGGAAAGCCTGATGCAGATCCATCGCACCTTCAAGGGCGACATGGCCACGCGTGCCGGCTGGGGCGAGCACAACATCCCGGCCTGGGACAATTTCTTCAAGATTCTCAGGACCATCGGCCAGTCCAGCATCGACATCGACACCGCCCGCTACGTCACCAACGAATTCATCGCCGGGGCGAATGATTTCGACAAGGCGAAAGTCCATGCCGATGCGGACGCCTATGCGTTGCCCCCGGACCTCGCGGCTGTCGATATGGCCGACGTGGAGGCGAAGTTCTACAAGAACGCAATCAACTGAGGAGCGCGCGGCGCGCAACTCAGGGCACGGCACAGGCCCGGCCACCAAGAGGCCGAGTGCATCCATTGCGGTCACATCACATCGCCGGGCACCCTCTCGTGCCCGGCGACACATTGCGATCGGACCCATGCCCCAGACGGAGACGACCAGAATGGCGCAATTCATCAACTCCAAGGAAGACATCGTTCAGGAGGCGCTTGACGGCATGGTCGCCGTGTCCGGTGGCCGGCTCGTCAGGCTGGACGGGTATCCCTTCATCCGCGTAATCACCCGGTCGGATTGGGACCGGTCCCGCGTGGCGGTGATTTCCGGAGGCGGGTCCGGGCATGAGCCGGCGCATGCAGGCTTCGTCGGACCGGGCATGCTGACGGCCGCCGTCTGCGGCGACGTCTTTGCCTCGCCATCCGTCGAGGCGGTCCTGGCGGGGATCCTTGCGGTCACCGGAGACGCCGGCTGCGTGCTGATCGTCAAGAACTACACCGGCGACCGGCTGAATTTCGGCCTTGCCGCGGAAAGGGCCCGCGCCCTCGGCAAGAAAGTCAGCATGGTCATCGTCCAGGACGACATCGCCCTGCCGGACATCAGCCGCCCGCGCGGCGTCGCGGGGACCCTCTTCGTGCACAAGCTCGCCGGGGCGGTGTCCGAAAGCGGCGGCGACCTGGATGCCGTGACAGCCGCCGCGCGCCGGGCGGCCTCCAACATCATGAGCATCGGCATGTCCCTGGATACCTGTACCGTGCCCGGTTCGCGCAAGGAAAGCCGTATCCGCGCGGGAGAGATCGAACTGGGGCTCGGCATCCATGGCGAGCCCGGCGCCTCGCACATTCCCTATCGCGGAGCGCGCCAGGCCATGGCCGACGCCGTCGCGAATTTCCTTCCGAGACTGAACGGCGGCAGCTATGCGGCGCTCCTGAACAATCTCGGTTCCACGACGGAGCTCGAGATGTCGATCCTCGCCGGCGAATTGCGGCAATCGGCGATCGGCTCGGCGATCTCGCATATCGTAGGACCTGCCTCGATGATGACGGCGCTCGACATGCACGGCTTTTCATTGACGCTCTACGCGTTGAACGCCGAAGACATGAACCTGCTGGCCAGGGAAACGCCGCTGCGCGCGTGGCCGGGGCTGAAGCCTTTCGCCGCGCCCGGCATCGTGCCCCTGCCCGAGGGCCTGGCTTCCAGGCGACCGACCGCGTCCGCCGATCCGGCCATCGAGGCGTTGCTTGTCAGGTGCTGCAACGCGCTGATAGCCGCCGAAGCCGATCTCAACGCGCTTGATGCCAGGTCCGGAGATGGCGATACCGGAACGACCCTCGCCACCGCGGCGAGGGCCCTGGTGCGGAACATCGGTCAGCTTCCGCTGTCGGATCCCACGCAGCTCTATGGCGCGCTGGGGCAGGAACTCAGCCAGACCATGGGAGGCTCCTCGGGCGTCCTGCTGGCAATCTGCTTCACCGCAGCCGGAGACGCGGCTTCGAACGGACACACGCCTATCGGCGCGCTCAAGGCTGGACTGGCAAGGATGCAGGAGGTGGGCGGCGCGCAGCCGGGCGACAGAACCATGATCGACGCGCTGCTGCCCGCGCTCGATGCCCTGCCGCAGGGTCTGCCCGACGCCGCCCGGGCAGCGAGGGAAGGCGCGAACGGCACCGCCACCATGTCCAGGGCGCGCGCCGGAAGAGCGACCTACATCGGCGCGGAACAATTGCGTGGACATGCCGACCCCGGCGCCGAGGCAGTTGCGAGACTGTTTGAGAGTCTGTGCCAAGTCGACGCTGAATGAGCTCTGGTCGGCGCCACGCCACCGTCTCACACCGTTCTATGAAGCCATCCCGGCGAAGCGTTTGCGATATTCCGCCGGCGTCACGCCGACATGGCGTGAGAAGGCGCGGCGCAGCGTGTCGGCATCGGCAAAGCCGCAATGCGCCGCCACCTGCTTGGGCGCCTCATGACCCTGTTCGAGCAGCCGGCGCGCCGCGCCGACACGCGCCTCCTCGACCCAGGTCGCCGGCGTGATGCCGACCTCGGAGCGGAACAACCGCGCGAAATGGCGCGCGCTCAGGTCCATGCGGCGGGCAAGGCTCGCCACGCTGTGATCGAGCGCCGGATTGGCCGCCACCCAGCGCTGGAGTTCCTGAAGCGCGGCGCGCCCCGCGGGCACAGCTTCGCCCTTGCGACTGAACTGCATCTGCCCGCCCGGCCGCTTGAAGAACATGACCAACTGGCTCGCCACGCGCATGGCGATGTCGCGGCCAAGATCCTCCTCGACCAGCGCCAGGGCGAGGTCGAGCCCCGCCGTAACGCCCGCCGCCGTGCGCACCGGTCCGTCGGCGACCTGGATCGCGTCCTCGTCCACCGTAACCTCGGGAAACCGGCCGGCGAGCTCTTCGGCGACAGCCCAGTGCGTGGTCACGCGCCGGCCGTCGAGCAGACCTGCGGCGGCGAGGAAGAAAGCACCGCTGCACACAGAGCCATAGCGCCGGACCCTAGGGGCCTGCCGCCGCAGCCAGCCGACGACGACACGATCGGCGGGCATCCCGGCCGCGTTCGGGCAGCCCGCGACGAGAAGCGTGTCGATGGGCTCATCGAGATCGCGATCGATGATGCGGTCCGGCATCAGCCGCACGCCTGACGAGCTGCGGATCGGGCCAGGCTCCGCAGACGCGACGAGGAGCCGGTAGGCTTCATGGCCGGCCTGGGCATTGGCCTCGGCGAAGACGTCGAGGGGGCCAGAGACGTCGAGAAGCTGCACACCCGGCAGCGCCACCATCACGATCGTCCTCATCCCGCCACGCATTCGCGTCCGCCTCGATCCGGATTTGTCTGCTTTTGACGTATTACGTCGATTGCAGACATGACTAGCTGATTTCTATCCTCCCGGCGCGTGAAAACAACAGGAGAAAATCATGTCATTCATCGTCAAGGACGCGGCGATTCCCGATAGCAAGCTCGCGAAAGCAATCACCCAGTACATTCGCGACAACGAGACGGATCTGCTCTTCAACCATTCGAGCCGCGTCTATCATTTCGGCGCGATGGCCGGCATCCATCGCGGCCTGAAGTTCGATCGCGAGCTGCTTTACGCCGGCGCGATGTTCCACGACATCGGCCTGATGCCAGGGCACAGCAGCAGGGACGAGCGCTTCGAGGTCGACGGCGCCCATGCCGCGCGCGACTTCCTGCGCAGCCACGGCATTCCGGAGGACGATGCCTACACGGTGTGGACGGCGATCGCGCTGCACACCACGCCGGGCGTGCCGCAACACATGCACCCCGTGGTCGCGCTGGTGACGGCCGGCGTCGAGATGGATGTGCTCGGCCTCACCTACGATCAATATTCGGACGACGAGCGCGGCGCCGTGGTCCGCGCCTTTCCGCGCACACCACGGTTCAAGGAAGACATCATCCAGGCCTTCTACGACGGCATCAGGCACAAGCCGGACAGCACCTTCGGCAACGTCAAGGCCGACGTGATCGCCGACAAGGAGCCGCATTTCCATCGCGGCAATTTCTGCAGCGTCATACGCTGCTCGCACTGGCACGGCTGAACCGAAATCGGGACAGGCCACGCGGCCGCACTTCGAGAGATTTCTTCGATCACCGGAGACAGCCACCTCCGACACGTGCCGTCGGCGCTCTTGTCGGCGACATCATGGCATCATGACCAAAAGGGCCGCGCAGCGAACGCGCGCGGCTCTCATGACTGCATTTTCGCGCGATCAGCCGGCGATCTTGTTCCAGCCGTCGACGATCGCCTTGACCGCCGTCGAGAAGCCCTTCAGGTCGCTCGGGAAGTGAACCTTGCCGTACTGGTCCTGCGGCAGCATCTTTGCGCGCGTGGCCTCGGACAGTTCGACGTCGCGGGTCGGATGGGCGTAGCCCTCGGCCAGCATCTTCTGTCCCTCATCGGAGAACAGGAAATCGAGCGCGCCCTTGGCCGCGTTCGGATGCGGCGCGTTGGCACTGACATATTGCGCGAACAGCATGCCCACCGTGCCATCGGACGGAATGACGACCTGGAGCGGCAGGCCGGTAGCGTCGCGCTTGGCCATGCCGTCGAAGTCGTAGACGATCGAGATGGGGCATTCGCCCTTCTGGATCGAGGCGACGTTGAGCACCACGCCCTGGCGCAGATTGCCGCTGTCGCGCAGCGACTTGAACCAGTCGAGGCCCGGCTGCACATTTTCCTCGCTGCCGCCATTGGCGAGCGCGGCGGCGAGCACCGAGGCCGTGGCATAGGTCGAGACGCGCGGGTCGCGACTGCAAACCATGTCCTTGTAAGCCGGCTTCAGAAGGTCGTTCCAGGTGGCCGGCATTTCCTTGACCTGATCCTTGTTGACCAGGAAGGCGATGGCGCCCCAGTAGGCCGAAGCCCAGCGGCCTTCCTCGTCCTTGAACCGCGGCTCGATCTTGTCCCAGCTGGCATTGCGATAGGCACCGGCCAGCTTCTCGTCGAGCAGGCGGCCGAGGAAGTCGTAGCCGATGTCGGCGATGTCCATCACCGGCGCGTCCTTCTCGGCCAGCAGATGAGTGATCTGCTCGGCCGAGGTCATGTCCGTGTCGGCGTGCTCGACCTTGTACTTGTCCTCGATCTTGCCGAAGATCGCGCCGAGATTGACCCAGTCGTCGGACATTCCGTAGGAGACGAGCTTGCCTTCCGCGGCGGCCCCGGCGGCGATGGCTTCGGCATCCTGTGCATGCGCGGCGGCGGCGGCAAGGCCGCAGAGCGCGATGGCGCTGAGTGTATACTTCAAAGTCCTGGTAGGCATCGTGTCATCCCTCGTGTGGGTGGTTGGGCTTGGGGGTGGCACCGGGGCGGGCGCGCCTGCGCTTGCCCCCGGATCTGGAAAGCAGGACGAGCGAGATGGCCCAGGCGCAGACGAAGCTGATGAGGGCGAGCGCGCTGGCCTGCCGGGCGTCGAACCGGGTGAACTCGACGAGGTAGATCGGGAAGGTCTTGAAACGGGTTCCGACGAGCAGGTTGGCGAGGGCGAACTCGGCAAAGGCGGCGGAGAAGACAAGCAGGCTGCCGTTGACGAGGCCATGGCGGATGTTCGGCACGATGACCGTCAGGAATATCCTCAGGTCGCCGGCGCCGAGGCTCTGCGCCGCCTCCGACAGAACGCGGATGTCGATCGCCTCCAGCGCGTTCATGGTCGGGCGATACATAAAGGGAAGCGTGACCACGACATAGGCGGCCACGAGCAGGACCGTGGTGCCGAACAACGGAAAGCCGATGCCCGCGTAGAGACGCAGCAGACCGAGTGCCAGCACCACGGCGGGGAAGCCGAACGGCAGCACGGCGAGGATTTCCATAACCGGTTTGAAGCGCGGCAGGCGCGAATGCACGAGGTAGGCGGCAGGCGCCACCAGCAGCAGCGAAGCGGCCACGGTCGCGACGGAAACCGCGAGGGAATTGCAGAAGACCGTCCTGAAGGCGCGTTTCGAGGTGACCTTGATCCACCAGTCGAGCGTGTAGCCCTCCGGCCACAGCGTCCTGTCCCAGCGGACCGACACCGAAAACAACGCGGTTGCGACGAGGGGTACGATCATGAACACCAGGAAGGCGGCGACGATCCCGTAGCGCACGGCGGTCGAGAGGCCAGACCGCCCGGGCATGTCGGCGGCGGCCATCACGCGCGCCGCCTTCCCGACGAGACCAGGATCTGGTGGAGCGCTACCGACACCATCATGATGACCAGCGACAGGGCCGCGATGGCGTCGGCGAGCGCGGGATCGAGCTGCACCTCGCCCCGGATAAGCGCCGCGATTTGCACCGTCACGAGGTTCACCGACGAGCCGGTCAGGGTCCAGGCGGTCGCATAGGCGCCGAAGGCATTGGCAAAGAGCAGGAGGAAGCCGCCGAGCAGGCCGGGGCGCAGAATGGGCAGCGCGATATACTGCCAGTACTGGCGCTCATCGGCGCCAAGGACGGCCGCCGCCTCCTGCCACTCGCGGCGCAGCCCCTGGAAACAGGGAATGAGCAGCAGTACGGCCAGGGGTATCTCGAAATAGAGATAGGCCAGCACCAGCCCTTCCATCGAATAGATGCGGAAGCCGGGATAGAGCGCGATGCCGGCCTGCTTCAGCAGCAGCGTGATGACCCCGGTGGAGCCCAGCGTGATGATGAAGGCGAAGGCGAGCGGCGCGCCGCCGAAATTGGCGCAGACGTCGGCCAGCGCGGTCAGCGCGTGGCGCAGGCGGTCGCCACGGCTAGTGACGATGACATAGGCGAGGATCGCCCCCGCCACCGTCCCTACGGCCGCCACGAGCAGGGACAGCCAAAGGCTGTTGGCGAAAGCCTCCACCATCGACGGCCGCATGGCCCGGGCAAGATTCCCAAGCGATATCCGGCCATCGACGACGAGCGCCGATTTCAGCAGGCCGAGCAGCGGCAGGACTTCGAAGGCGACTATGAAGAGCAGGAATGGCGCGAGATAAAGCCAGTTACCGCCGAAGCGGATGGCCGGCCGAGTTGCTCGCGAGCCGGTACGGGAGACCTCGCCGGACGCGGCGCTCAACATCGGGTTACCGTCACGCGGGCGCGGCCGGGAACGCTCTTGCCTATCCTGTTGCCAGCCATTGTTGACGCCCCCGCAAACGCTTTGTCGACGGGACGCCAGTAGTCAGGGCCGATGACAGGCACATGACAATCGTATTATTATTCGTATGATATTATTTTTCAGCGAGAGCTAATGTCGAAGGGCCATTCAAGAACGCGCGGCGCCGGCGCGACGCGCCTCGCCATGACCATGGGCCATGAGCGCGACAGGCATTTCTCAGGCCTGGGAGCGCGCGAGGAGAGAGATGCCTCCGCTTCAGGAGTTCGCGGCACCAGCGACCGCGTCATCGCTGCATGGAAGGAGACGCGGTCTGTGGACGAAAACCGCAGTCTCTCTTCCTGGGAGGACGCGCCGCGCTAAACCGCCTTGCCTATAAGCGCGCCGATGACGGCCGTCGTTGCCATGGCGACGGTGCCCCAGAACATGACCCGCAGCGTCGGCTTGAGGATGCTGGCCCCTCCCGCCCGCGCGCCAATGGCGCCCAGCGCGGCCAGTCCGACGAGGCAGGCGAGCGATACGCTCCAGACAACCGTTCCCGCCGGCGAAAGCAGCGCGACGATCAGCGGCAACGCGGCGCCCGACGCGAAGGTCGCCGCTGACGTGATCGCGGCCTGGACCGGCCTGGCCATCACATGACTGGCAAGCCCAAGCTCATCGCGCGCATGGGCCGCGAAAGCGTCCTTCGCCATCATCTGCTCGGCAACCCGGCGCGCCAGATCCGGCTCGACGCCGCGCTGTTCATAGATTGCCGCGAGTTCGGCAAGCTCGGCTTCGGGCTGGGTGGCCAGTTCGTGGCGTTCACGCGCCATGTCGGCTTCTTCCGTGTCGGCCTGCGAGCTCACCGACACATATTCGCCCGCGGCCATCGACATTGCGCCCGCGACGAGCCCGGCGACGCCGGCGACCAGGATTTCGTGCTGCGCCGTCGTCGCGACACCCACGCCCACGATCAGGCTGGACGTCGAGATCAATCCATCGTTGGCGCCAAGCACCGCCGCCCGAAGCCAGCCTATACGCTCGATCAGGTGGTTTTCTTGATGGAGGGCGCGCATGAAATGCTCCTGGCTCGAGACTTGGTATCGCTTCTCGCAGAAAAGCATGCCCAGGCATCCGAGCCAACAATGCTGTTGGCCATGTTCACGCGAAAGGAAGCGGGATTTCCGCTGTGGGGAACAGCCACCCCATGCCGTAGACTATTCTCGACAGTCGAGTGGCCAGCATCGCTTCGATTTGGGGATCGCGGTTCAGGGGAGAGGATGGCGCGCCCGAAGAGATTCGAACTCCTGACCCCCAGATTCGTAGTCTGGTGCTCTATCCAGCTGAGCTACGGGCGCGCAGTGGTCATGTTTTGCATGACCCGCGATCCGGTCGAAGTGGCCGGCCGCGAATGTGAGCAGTTCCCTAACGACTGAATTTTGGAAAAGCAAGCCGATCCAGCAAAAGTTTTATCAGTCATGTGACAAGAGGCGGTTTTGCCGCCCGCCGGCCAGGGCATGACAACGGCCGGCCAGGGCATTTGAGTGGCTGCCCATGCAATCGGTGCCTCACGCGGGGCGGCGCAGGCTGCCTCGGGCCTGGTCCAGCCTGACCGGCTGGTCGGGGATGGTAACCGCGAAGGTGGTGCGCCCGCCGATCGATTCGACGAGTTCCACCGTGCCGCCATGGGCGCGCACCAGTTCGTGGGCGATCGCCAGGCCAAGGCCGGTGCCGCCGCTGCGGGCGGAGCCACGGAAGGCCGCGAAGAGGTTCTCGCGCGCCTTGGGCGGCAGGCCGGGGCCGGTGTCGGTGACGACGATGCGGCTGACGCTGCCCTGCCTTTCAGCCGAAACCGCCAGGCGGCGCACCAGGGCGCTTTCCGTGTCGGCGGCCATCGCCTGCACGGCGTTGCGGCACAGATTGGTGAGCACGCGGAAGAGCTGGTCGGAATCGGCGTCGACCTCGAAGGCGCTCTCGACGGCGTTGACGAACTCTATGCCCTCCTCGATGTCGAGCAGGCCGTGCACGTCCTCGACCAGCTGGTAGAGCCGCAGGCGACGTCGGGACGGCGGCGCTTCCTGCGCGCGGCCGTAGGAGAGCACGCCTTCGGAATAAGCCACGGCTCGGTCGAGCGCGCGCAGCAGCTTAGGCGCGAAGGACTGCACGGTCGGGTCCTTCACCTGCCGCAGCCTGTCGGACATCAGTTGCGCGGAAGCCAGGATGTTGCGCATGTCGTGGTTGATCTTCGACACGGCGAGGCCGAGATCGGCCAGATGCTTCTGCTCGGCCAGCATCTTCTGCAGCCGTTGCTGCATCAGGGAAAGTTCGCGCTCGGCGACGCCGATCTCGTCGGAGCGCGCGGCCGGATGGATGATGCGCGCCGGCTCGTCCGGCGCCTCGGAGAAAGACAGCATGGAGCGGGTCATGGCGCGGATCGGCCCGATCATGATGAGGTCGATCGCCGCATAGACCAGCATGGCGGTGAAGACGGAAATCAGCAGCGAGACGAAGGCGACGTTGCGCGAGTAGATGAGCATGGCCTCGCGCAGCCGATAGTCCGGCATGATCAGCTCGAACTCCTTGTCGCTCTCGCCGACCGGCCCGAAGACGCGCAGCATGCGGTCGCCGCCGAAGAACAGCGTGTCGAGCGCCCCCGTCATCCCCTCGAGCATGCTGGTGTTGGCGATGTCGATGTGCTCGTCGACGTTGGGCGGCATGTCGGCCACGACGAGCAGGCGCGAGACGCCGCCGTCGCGCACGGCGATCGCCTTGGCGCCGATCGCCATCAGCACGTCGTTCTGGGCGGCGCGCGAGAGCGATGCCGGCTCGCCCTGCACCAGCACGATCGACACGGCGGCTGCGGTGTTGAGCCGTTCCTTCAGCCAGCTCAGCCGGTAGCTTGCGATCCAGGGCAGGAAGATGAGCACTTCGGCCAGCAGCACGAAGACGATGGTGAGCAGCAGAAGCTTGGTCGACAGGCCGCGCGACAAGGGCACCCGCCGGCCGGCAGCCTTGGCCGTGCCCGTGCCTTCATTCGCTGGTGAGGCTTCGCTCATGCCGGTCTTCACAATCGCTTGATGAGTCTGAACTTATGCGATTATGGGCTTTTTGCCAATTTCGCCGTTCGCCTGATATGCCTTGGTATAGAAAAGGCGGCTCCGTAACTCGTGAAACGGGGCCGATTGACTTCCAAAACCCTTCTTTCTATAAGCCCGCTCACGTTCGGGCCATGCATCCCGGCGCGGTTTCGGTCGCGCCAAAACAGCCCGGCGCAGCTCCTGTTACAAAGTGACAGAATCAAGAAGGGCCGCACCCCGCGGTATTTAAACAAATGAAGCGTACCTACCAACCGTCCAAACTCGTCCGCAAGCGCCGGCACGGTTTCCGTGCCCGTATGGCCACCAAGGGTGGTCGTGGCGTCGTCGCCGCCCGCCGCAACCGCGGCCGCAAGCGGCTCAGCGCCTAACCGGAAGACGAGATCGTTGCCCGCACCCGGCAAGCCAGCGGGAACACTTCCCAAGCGGCTTCTGAAACGAGCGGACTTCCTGGCTGTGCGCGGCGGTGAAAAACGCCGCGGGCGGCTTTTTCTCGTCGAGGTTCTCGACCGTGGCGACATCGATGCGCCACGCGTCGGCTATACTGTCACCAAGAAGGTGGGCAACGCCGTGGTGCGCAACCGCGTCCGGCGGCGGCTGAGGGAAGCCGTCCGCACGCATGCCGCCGATGACATGGCGCCTGGCAATGACTATGTCATCGTCGGGCGCGAAGACGTGCTTGCCATTCCGTTCGGCCAGTTGAAGGCCGAGTTGTCGCGCAGGCTGCGCGGAACACGATAGGCCAAGGGCTAGCGATGGAAAACAACCGCAATTTCTTCATCACCATCGCCTTGTCGGTGATGATCCTGGCGCTCTGGCAGTATTTCTACGTGCTGCCGCGCAGCGAGGCGCAGCGCGAGGCGGCCCGCATCGAGGAGCAGCGCGCGGCGGAGCAGAAGAAGGCGGCTGAAGGCGCCAATCCGGGCACCGCCGGAACACCGCAGCCACAGGGCGCCGTTCCAGGCGCGGCCGGCAGCATCGCCGTCACTGCGGCCAGCCGCGACCAGGCGCTGGCCAAGACCAACCGCGTCAAGATCGACACGCCGAGCCTGGAAGGCTCGATCAACCTGACCGGCGCCCGGCTCGACGACCTGAAGCTCAAGCACTACACGGAAACGGTCGACAAGAACTCGCCGAAGATCCAGTTGCTCAACCCGGCGGAGCTGTCGACGGGCTACTTCGCCGAGCTCGGCTATATCGGCAACACCGACACCGGTACGGTTCCCGACGGCGCCACCGTCTGGAAAGTGGACGGCAACGCGACGCTGACGTCGTCAACGCCGGTGACGCTGACCTTCACCAACGAAAAGGGGCTGATCTTCAAGCGCAGCTTCAAGCTCGACGACGACTACATGTTCGACATCGTCGACACCGTCGAGAACCCCGGCCAGAAGCCCGTTTCGCTCTTCAACTACGGCCGCGTGACCCGCTTCGACAAGCCGGCGATCGCAAGCACCTACGTGCTGCACGAGGGCCTCATCGGCGCCACCCCGGAAAACGGGCTGATGGAGCACAAATACGCCGATATGGAGAAGAGCAAGCAGTACAAGCCCGCCATATCCACCGAAGGCTGGCTCGGCATCACCGACAAATACTGGGCCGTCACGCTCATTCCGGCCAAGAACCAGCCGTTCCAGCCGACCTTCTCCTTCTCCGACAATGGACGTCCGAGCTACCAGTCGGATTTCATGTCCAACGCAATCACGGTCGACGCCGGAAAGTCGGTGACGGTCGAGAGCCAGCTTTTCGCCGGCGCCAAGGAAGTGCGCATCATCAACGCGTACGCCGAGAACCGGAACATCTTCCTGTTCGACCGCCTGATCGACTGGGGCTGGTTCCGCTTCATCACCAAGCCGATGTTCTGGCTGATCGACACGCTGTACAAATTCCTCGGCAATTTCGGCCTGGCCATCCTCGCCACCACCGTGGTCGTCAAGGCCATCTTCTTCCCGCTCGCCAACAAATCCTACGCCTCGATGGCGAAGATGAAGAAGGTGCAGCCGAAGATGCTGGAGATCCGCGAGAAATACGCGGACGACAAGATGAAGCAGCAGCAGGCGATGATGGAGCTCTACAAGACGGAGAAGATCAATCCGCTTGCCGGCTGCTGGCCGGTGGCGCTGCAGATCCCCGTCTTCTTCTCGCTCTACAAGGTGCTCTACATCACCATCGAGATGCGGCACGCGCCGTTCTTCGGCTGGATCCAGGACCTGGCCGCGCCGGACCCGACGTCGATCTTCAACCTGTTCGGCCTGCTGCCGTTCGCCCCGCCGGCATTCCTGCCGCATATGGGCGTCTGGGCGGTGGTGATGGGCATCACCATGTTCCTGCAGATGCGCATGAACCCGGCGCCGCCGGATCCGACGCAGGCAATGATCTTCAACTGGATGCCCATCATCTTCACCTTCATGATGGGCAGCTTCCCGGCCGGCCTGGTCATCTACTGGGCCTGGAACAACACGCTGTCGATCCTGCAGCAGGGCGTGATCATGAAGCGCCAGGGCGCCAAGATCGAATTGTGGGACAATCTGATAGCGCTGTTCCGAAAGAAACCATCGCCGGCGGAATAGCCGGCGCCAGGATGGACAACCTCGAAAGCCCGGGACATTCCCGGGCTTTTTGTTTGACCATCGTCATCTTCACGTTTCCGTGAACGCCGAAACTGACGGCCGCCCGCGGGCGTGACTGCGTGTGCATTTCCAAAAGGCGATCAATACCGATCAGCCCTCACACGGAGGAGAAGACATGCGTTTGCCTTCAATCAGGACAGTGGTGGCTTCGGCGCTTCTTGCGTCGTCCGTCGCGCTTGCCCCGGCCTATGCCAAGGACCCGATGGTCGGCGGCGCGGCGATGTACGCCACCAAGAACATCATCCAGAACGCCATTCATTCGAAGGACCACACGACGCTCGTTGCCGCCGTCAAGGCCGCTGGACTTGTCGACACGCTGCAGGGGCCGGGACCGTTCACTGTGTTCGCGCCGACCAACGAGGCCTTCGCAGCGCTGCCCAAGGGCACGGTCGACACGTTGCTGAAGCCGGAAAACAAGGACAAGCTCACCAAGATCCTCACCGCGCATGTCGTCGCCGGCAAGCTGTCGGGCGCGGAGCTGATGAAAAAGGCCAGTGCGATGGGCGGCAAGTACGAGATGAAGACCGTCTCGGGCGACACGCTCACCGCCGAGGTCAAGCAGGGCAAGCTCTACATCGTGGACGAGTCCGGTGGCGAGGCCAGGGTGACCATCGCCGACGTGAACCAGTCGAACGGCGTCATCCATGTCGTGAACAAGGTGCTGTTGCCGAAGTAGCTCCCGGCAAGGGCTGGCCCGCTGGCTTCCGGGCCCGCCTGCCTGGCGAAGGCGCCGTGTTTCTTGGGGAGCCGTCTCGGCACGATCGGGCCTCGTGAAACCAGTTTTCACGGGGCCCGGTTTTTTTGCTGCCTGGGGCGCGAAAGCAGTGCGCCCGCGCGCCTCACTCCATGACGGCGCTGTGATCGACCTTGGCCGGCGTCGACGGCTTGCGCAGCAGCAATACCAGCGGGATCGCGGCGAGCGACAGGATCATCATCAGCTTGAAGTCGTTCATGTAGCTGATGATCGTCGCCTGCAGCGTCACCACCCCGTCCAGCGCGGCGCGGCCGGCGAGCGTATAGGGGCTCATCGCCTGGGCGATCGCCGGATTGGAGAGCGCCTGGTTATACGGCGTCACATAGGTGGCGATGTTGGCGTGGTTGATCTGGATGTTCTGCGTCAGCAGGGCGGTGACGACCGAGATGCCGACGCTGGAGCCGATGTTGCGCGACAGGTTGTAGAGGCCGGTGCCCTCGGAGCGCATCTGCGGCGGCAGCGTGGCGAAGGTGATGGTGGTCAGCGGCACGAACAGGAAGCCCAGCCCGGCGCCCTGGATGAAGCCGGTGCTGATGATCGTCCATTGCGAGACGTCGGGCGTCCAGCCGGTCATATCGTACATCGCCCAGGCTGTGATCAGCAGGCCGGCAAGCAGCAGCCAGCGCGTGTCGACCTTGCCGACCAGCCGACCGACAAGGAACATGCAGGCCATCGTGCCCAGCCCGCGCGGGCCCATGACGATGCCCGCGGTGACGACGGGATAGCCCATCAGCGTCTGCAGGTAGGGGGTCATCAGAGCCAGAGAGGCAAGGTAGGTGATGCCGATGATGAAGATGAACACCATGCCGACGGCGAAGTTCCTGTCCAGGAAAAGCCTCGGATTGACGAAGGTGCCCTTGGCCGTGAAGGTGTGGACGATGAAGATGTAGAAGGCCGACGCGCAGATCAGCGCCTCGACGATGATCTCCGACGAGGAGAACCAGTTGAGCTGCTCGCCACGGTCGAGGAACATCTGCAGCGAGGCGATAGCGATGCTGAGCATACCGAAGCCCAGCCAGTCCAGCCGCGCCATCATGTCCACCTTGGTTTCCTGCACGAACATGGAGACGCCCGCGAAGGCCAGCGCGCCGATCGGCACGTTGATGTAGAACACCCAGCGCCAGCTCACATTCTCGGTGAGCCAGCCGCCGATGACGGGACCGAGCACCGGCCCCACCATCACCGAGACGCCGAACAGCGCCATGGCCGAGCCGCGCTCCTCGACGGTGTAGATGTCGAGCAGGATGCTCTGCGACAACGGCACCAACGCCGCGCCGAACAGGCCCTGCATCAGGCGGAAGCCGACGATCTGCGGCAGCGACTGGGCAAAACCGCACAGCACGGAGGCGACGACGAAGCCGGTGATGGCGACCAGCAGGATGCGCTTGCGGCCGAAGCGATTGGCGAGGTAGCCGGACGGCGGGGTCATGACGGCCGCGGCGACGATGTAGGAGGTGAGCACCCAGTTGATCTGGTCGGCGCTCGCCGACACGCTGCCCTGGATATAGGGAAGCGCAACGTTGGCGATGGTGGTGTCCAGCGCCTGCATGATGACGGCCAGGATGACGCAAGCCGTGATGGCGCCGCGATTGGCGACCACCGACGTGCCACCCGCCGCGGACGCGCTGGTCATGACTTCTGCTCGAACCGCTTGACGAGGTTGGTGACGAAATCGGGCAGCCCGCGCGCATGGCCGGTATCGACGTCGACGACGACGCTCATGCCGCCACGCAGCGGCGGCTTGCCTTGCGGATCGTCGACCGTCACGCGCATCGGAATGCGCTGCACGACCTTGACCCAGTTACCGGTGGTGTTCTGCGCCGGCAGCAGCGAGAAGCTCGACGACGAGGCGGGGCTGATGCTGGCGACGGTGCCGTGCCAGACGACGCCCGGATAGGTGTCGACGCTGATCGTCGCCGTCTGGCCCGGGCGGACATAGGTCAGCTCGGTTTCCTTCGGCTCGGCCGCGATCCACAGATCGGTCGACGACACCAGGGCGAATGCCGGCTGCGAGGCCGGCAGGTACTTGCCAACCTGGAGGGCATCGACATTGGCGACGATACCGTCGAACGGCGCCTTGACGATGGAATCGTTGAGGTTGCGCTGGGCGTCGTCCACGCCCGACAAGGCCTGCAGATAGAAGGGGTTTTTCTCGACCGGCTGATCGGCATCGCCGCCGAGCTGGGCGAGCGTCGCCTGAGCCTGCGCCTGGGCGACGGAAACCTTCTGCCGCGCGGCGGTCAAGTCATGCTGGGCGGAATCGAAGGTGGCCTTCGACGCCGTCGAGGTCTTGAGCAGATCCTGCTGGCGCTGGAAGGCGGCCTCGTAGAAAGGGATGTCGGCCTGCGCCTGGTCGATCTGGGCGAGCGACTGCTTGTAGCTCGCCTGCAGGGTCAGCACCTGGTTGCGCACCGTGCCAAGCTGGGCCTGGGCGGCGGCAAGCGCGGTTTCGAAGGAGGCCGGCCGCAGGCGGAAGAGGACCTGGCCCTTCTTCACCGCCTCGTTCTCATGCACGTCGATCTCCTGCACGGTGCCGGAGACGTCGGTGGAAACACCCAGCGCCTGGGCCTGGATATAGGCGTTGTCGGTGCTCATGATCTGGCCGCCGATCACGTAGTAATAGCCGCCCACGACGAGCGCGACCGGCAGCAGCGCAAAGAGGATCGGCCGCGTCAGGCTGCGCCTCGGCTTCACCGGCGCCGGCGGCGCAACGGCCACCGCGGCCGGCTGCGGCTGTGCTGAAGGCGCCTCCAGCACCGCGGGTTCCGGCGCGGCGGGAGCTTCCAGCCGCCTGTGCTCCCGCTCGCTGTCCAACCGGATGATCTGGTCGCCCGTCTTCTGGTCACTTCCCTTTTCCGGGGCGACCTGATCTTCCGCCGGCTTCCTGGGTGAGGTGGATTCAGCCATGTACTTTCTCCGGGTCGACGGCTGGCTGGGTGCAAGCCTCGAGCAGATTGGACTTGATCAGACACAGGGTTTGCAGCAGTTGCTGCTGCGCTTCCTCCGAAAGCCCGGCAAAGGCCTCGTCGCGCGTCTTCTGACCGTTGGCGCGCATGATTTCGATCAGCGGATGGGCCGCCGGTTTCAGGTAGAGGAGCCAGGCCCGGCGATCCGCCGGATTGGGCCTGCGCTCGATGAAGCCGCGCGCCTCCATCTTGTCGAGCAGCCGCGCAAGCGTGATCGGCATGATCTCGATCAGGTCGGCGAGCTTGTTCTGGTGGATGCCCTCATGCAGCGAAAGATAAGCCAGGACCTGCCATTGGGCCCGGGTCAGCCCCGACGCCCGCGACCGTTGCTCGAACCGCTTCCTGAGAAGGCGCGCAACGTCGTGCAGCACGAAGCTGATATTGGGCGAGGAGGACATTGAAGGGAACCGGGGACGGCGAGCAACTTTTCGTGAGCATGCTTATTATCATCATGCACATAATCCCGCTGGACGGAGCGCACAAGACGGATTAATCCGCTTGGCAAAAATGTCGCATGTGTTGCGACGCAACGAAT
Organism: Mesorhizobium sp. 65-26; assembly: GCA_001899205.1. GTDB lineage: Bacteria > Pseudomonadota > Alphaproteobacteria > Rhizobiales > Rhizobiaceae > Mesorhizobium. The sequence goes on from MKVL01000005.1 coordinate 279,082, forward strand.
TCGGCGGTGATCCGCCGGCGAAAGCGTGACGATGAACTGGCTGAAAATCACTGCCGTGGCAGCCCTGGCGGCATATGCGGCGCCCGCCGCCGCGAAGGAAGCGGTAAGCTGCGGCGGCGCGGCGATGCTGGGTGGCGCGCAGCTCAACTGCAGTCACGTCGACCCCAAGGCGCCGCCGCAATTGTGCACCTTTAGCTGGGCTTTGCACACGATGGCGGGGGAGCAGAAGGTCGTCGAGGGAAGCTTCATGCTGCCGCCCGGCGCGTCCAACGTCCAGGTCTACCAGGGCAGCGGTTTCGACAGCGCCCTCTCCAATCCGATCGTGATCTGTCGCGGCAGTCACTGAGCCTGGCCGGCCATGCATGGTCCTCTCGCGGCTGGTTGGCACCATGGCGGGGATCACGCTATTTTGATCGGAGGAACGTTGGATCCGGATCGCGAGGCGTGTCCGCGACCAACGGAACTCGCCGTGGCCAGACCCGGCATCGAGCCTCCGATCCCGGCTCATAATCTGGCAAGGATCGGCGATGGCGCCAGAAGCGTCGTAAAATCGGTTGTGACGCACGACGCGCCGGCCTATGCCATCGATATTTCGTTTCCGGAGGCCCGGCCTGATGCCAGCCGATTCGACCACCATCGTGCCCGAACTGTTCACCAAGGGCTGGATCTTCATCCGGGGCGTTCCGGCCATGAAGTTCCTGCCGCCGGAAGGACCGCCCGAGATCGCTTTCGCCGGCCGCTCGAACGTCGGCAAGTCGTCGCTGATCAACGCACTGGTCGCGCAGAAGGGGCTGGCGCGGACCTCCAACACGCCGGGGCGCACGCAAGAGCTCAACTACTTCGTGCCGGACGGATTTTCCGGCGAGGGCGCCGACCTGCCACCGATGGCTCTGATCGACATGCCCGGCTACGGCTACGCCAGCGCGCCGAAGGACAAGGTCGATGCCTGGACGAAACTCGTCTTCGACTATCTCAAGGGACGCGTCACGCTGAAGCGAGTCTATGTGCTGATCGACGCCCGCCATGGCATCAAGGCCAAGGACGAGGAGGTGCTGTCGCTGCTCGACAAGGCGGCCGTCTCCTACCAGATCGTGCTGACCAAGACCGACAAGATCAAGGCCGCCGGCGTGCCGCGGCTGATCGAGGAGACGCTGGCCAAGATCAAGAAGCGGCCGGCCGCCTTTCCTACCGTGCTCGCAACCTCGTCGGAAAAGGCCGAGGGCCTGGACGCCCTGCGCGAGGCGATCGTGCTCGTCGCCAATGGCGGCTAGAGCTAAGCCGCCCTGCTCTCGTCGAGGCGGTCCTGCAGCATGCTCCAGGGAAGCAGCGCGTTCGGCGCGTGCTTGAGCAGGGCATGGAAGGGTATGCTGCCCGGAGCTGCATAGGGGATGGGCAGGCTGTCCGGATCAGCGCCCGCCGCCCAGTCGGCGACGACGCCACCCATCACGGTCGTCATCGCTATGCCGCGCGCGTTGCAGGCGAAGCCGGCTATCATGCCGGGTCCGAGCTCGACGAGATGCGGCAGGAAGTCGGGCGCGACGGCGGCCATGCCGGACCAGGCATATTCGATCGGCGGGATTTCAGGCAGGTCGAGCTTCTCGGCAAGCCGCCGATGGATGGCGCGCGGCACACGCCGTTCGGCGCCCGGGCTGAAAATATGCATGCCGCCGGTGATCAGCCGGTTCGCCGCATCGAAGCGGAAGGTGAAGAGGTTGCGCCTCGTGTCGGAGACGCACTGATTTCCAGGTAGCAGGCGGCGGCGCACCGACGCCGGCAGCGGCTTTGTCGCCAGCTGGAAGACCCGCAGCGGAAAATATGTGCGCGCCAATTGCGGAAAGAGATCGCCGCCGTAGGCGTTGGTCGCCACGAAGACCTTGCCGGCACGGATCGATCCGCTCCCCGTCGTCAAACGGTAGCCGTCGGCCTCGCGACCGATCCCTTCCACGCGCGTGTTCTCGAATATCCGCGCGCCCTGGGCCTCGGCGGCGTCGGCCAGGCCGCGCGCGTATTCGACCGGATTGATCACGCCGCCGGAGCGATCCATCCAGCCGCCTGCGTAGCCTTCGGCGCCGGTCAGGGCCTTCACCGCGTCGCGATCCAGAATGACGGCCGGGCGCCCCCTGGCCGCCCATTGCCGGGCGCGCGCCTGCACCTTCGCGAAAGCCTGCGCCGTCGGCGCGGGCTGTATCCAGCCGCTCTGGTCGGCCGCGCAATCGATCGCGTGCCGCCGGACCAGTTCGAAGACGAGGTCGCCGCTGCCGCAGGCAAGGTTTATCAGCCTTTCGCCGCGCTCGGCGCCGAGTTGCGCCACGATGTCGTCCGGATCCTTCTTGGCAAAGTTCGGCACGACGAAGCCGGCATTGCGGCCCGTCGCGCCCCAGGCCACGACCTCCGCCTCGAGGACAGCCACCGAGAGCCCCTTGCCGGCCGCGTGCAACGCCGTCGACAGGCCGGAGAAGCCGCCGCCAACGATCACCAGATCGACATCGAGCGCGCCATCCAGGGTGGGCCGGCGCCGCTGGTTGCGCGCGACCGCGTGCCAAAGCGAGATGTCTTTCATGATGGCTTTCGTTGTCCGAGCCGGATGCGACGGCGCTGCGTCATGTTGCCGAACAGTCCGTTGGGCCGGAACAGCAGGATCAGGCACAGCATGACGCCGATCGCGACGATCTGCAGGGAGGCGGCGCGCGCCTGCTGTTCGGGGGCGAAGAGCGTGGCGGTGAGCGCGCCCGATCCGGCCCAGATCGCCCAGACGAGGATCGAGCCGACAATGGCGCCGATGTTGCTGCCGGAGCCGCCGACGATCAGCATGACCCAGACCTGGAAGGTCAGCATGGGCGCGTAATTGTCGGGCGCGATGAAGCCGATGAAATGCGCCTGCACGGCGCCGGCGAGGCCCATCAGCGCGCCGCCGACGGCAAATGCCTGGACGCGGTAGAAGCGGGCGCTCTTGCCGAGCGAAATTGCGGCGCGCTCATCCTCGCGCAACGCCTTCAACACCCTGCCCCACGGGCTTTTCGACAGATGCTGGAGCGCCAGATAGGCAACCAGCGTCACCGCGGCGACGATCGCGACGTTGGACAGATTGAACAGGAGCGGTGTTTCGGCGAGCGCCGCGAAGGGCCGTGGAATGAAGCCGATGCCAAAGGCACCGCCGGTCAGCGATTGCGCGTTGAGCGCGACGAGCTGCACCACCACCGCCACGCCGAAGGTGGTGATGGCGAGATAGTCCGACTTCAGCCGCAGCGTGGCGAAGCCGGTGATGGCAGCGGCGACGCCGGCGACAAGCATGGCGCCGAGCCAGCCGGCGAGGATCGGCAGCTCGAATCCGCCGAAGCGGGCAGCGTCGTGCGGCGTCGTCAGCAGGGCCGAGACATAGGCGCCGATGGCCACGAAGCCGGCGACGCCGACATTGAACAGGCCGGTCAGTCCCCATTGCAGATTCAGCCCGAGGCTGATGAGGCTGAAGATCAGGGCCGTGGTGAGGAAGAAGGCGCCGTAGCCGATCAGGTCGATCATCTTTCGCGTCTCCCGAAAAGACCAATTGGCCGGACGAACAGCACCGCCATGAGGATGACGAAGGAGACCGCCGCGCGCCATTCGGCGCCGATGAACTGCACCGCGGCCGCTTCGGCCAGGCCGATGATCAGGCCGCCCAGCACGGCGCCCGGAACGCTGCCAATGCCACCGAGAATGGCGGCGGCAAACATCGGCAGCAGCATATCGAAGCCCATCAGCGGCCGGATCTGCACCAGTATGCCGACCATGACGCCGGCGACGCAGGCCAGCGCGCCGCCGAGCAGCCATGTGGCGCGGACCACCCTGGCAACATCGATGCCGACGACGCGCGCCAGCGCCGGATTCTGGCTGACCGCCTGCATCGAGCGGCCGATATGGGTGCGTGTCATCAGAAGATGCGTGGCGCTCACCAGAAGCACGGTCAGGACCAGCAGGGCGATCTGGTCCGGCGTGACGCGGATGCCGAACCCGACCGGCATGGCGATCTGGATCGCACGCGAGAAATAGGTCGGCCGCGACGTGAAGATGAACTCCAGCAGGCTGCGCAGCGCCATCGAGGCGCCGAAGCTCGCCATCACCACGATGATGGCCTGGCCCTTCTCCCGCAGGCGCGAGAACAGCACGAAGTCGAGCAGCAGCGCCATCAGGCCCGTCAGGGCGCAGCCGATGATGACGGCGATGATGAGCGGCCAGCCGAAGGACAGCGCGCCGATGGGCGCCACCTTGCCGAACATGGCGCCAATGGCGCCGACCACGACCAGCGTGGCATAGGCGCCCCAGGCCATGAAATCGCCATGAGCGAAGTTGGAGAAGCGCAGGATCGAATAGGTCAACGTCACGCCGATGGCGCCGAGCCCGATCATCGAGCCGGTCAGCAGGCCATCGACAAGGAACTGCAGGCTCATGCGTCGCCTCCCCTTGGCGCGTGCGGACGCTGGCCGAGATAGAGCTCGGCCACCACGGGATCGTCCCAGAGCCGGGAGGCGACGCCCTCATGCGCGTCCTTGCCCTCGACCAGCACATAGGCGCGGTCGCCGATGGCGAGCGCCGCCTTGGCGTTCTGCTCCACCAGCAGGATGGTGACGCCCGACTTGCGGATGTCGCTCAGCATCGAGAACACCATCGAGACGAATTTCGGCGACAGCCCCGCCGAGGGCTCGTCCAGTACCAACAATTTCGGATCGACGATCAGGGCGCGGGCGACCGCCAGCATCTGGCGCTGACCGCCCGACAGATTGCCGGCGCTGACCCGGCGAAACGCCTTGAGATCGGGGAACGTCTCGTACATGCGCGCGATGCGCTCGGCGGCCTCCCTCGGCTTCAGGATGCCGCCGGCTGTCTTGAGATTGTCCTCGACGCTCATCAGCGGAAAGATGTTCTCGGTCTGCGGCACGAAGGCCAGGCCCATGCCGACCATCTTGTGGGCGGGAACGGCGGTGATGTCGCGGCCATCGAGCATGACCCGGCCGGCCGAGACCGGCACCAGCCCGGCGATGGCCTTGATGAAGCTCGACTTGCCGGCCCCGTTGGGGCCCAGGACGACGACGATCTCGCCACGGTCGACGCGAATCGAGGCGCCGCGAACGATCGGTACGCCGGGCTCGTAGCCGGCGACGAGATCGCGTACTTCCAGCACGGGCTCGCTCATGCGTCGCCTCCCGGATCGGCCGCGCCGCCAAGATAGGCTTCGATGACACGCGGGTCGCGCGCGACCTCGCTCGCGGTTCCCTCGCAGATGAGCTGGCCGCTCGCCATGACCAGCACGCGGTGGCAGAGCCGGGTCACCATGTCGATGTTGTGCTCGATGAGCAGGAAGGTCACACCGCGATCGTTGATGCCGCGAATGCGGTCCATGATGACCTCCAGCAGCGTCGCGTTGACGCCGGCCGCCGGTTCGTCGAGCAGGATGATGGCGGGATCGGCCATCATGACGCGCGCGAGTTCGAGAAGCTTGCGCTGGCCACCGGAAAGAACCCGTGCTGGCTCGTGCGCCAGCCGCGACAGGGAGACGAGGTCGAGCAGGTCCATAGCCTTGTCCTCCGCCGCCCTTTCCTCGGCAGCGACGCGGAGCGGACGCAGGAAGTTGGCAAGCAGGCTCTCGCCCGTTTGTCCCTGCCGCGCAAGCATGACGTTCTCGAGCAGGCTGAGATTGGCGAGTGGCCTGGGGATCTGGAAAGTACGGCCAAGACCCCGGCTGAGGCGACGATGGGCGGATTCGCCGGAAACGTTGACGCCGTTCAGCACGATGTCGCCGCCGCTCGGCGGAAGGCTGCCGGCCAGCAGATCGAACATGGTGGTCTTGCCGGCGCCGTTGGGGCCGATCAGGCCGAGGATCTCGCCGCGACGCACGTCGAAGGACACGTCGTTGACCGCCAGCAGCCCGCCAAAACGACGAACGACGTGCTTCGCGGTGAGCACGGGGGCGCCAACAGCCACCTCGCCGGTTGAAACCAAGTCCTCATTCCCTCTGGCCAGGGGCGGTCGGATCCGCCCTCTTCAATTTTGATCAGTGATCACACTTGCGATGATCACAATATTGGGCTTAGGATATTTCGCAAGCTAAAAATGGAACGGGGCATGCTGAGGTCGACCGCCGAGAAGAACGATGGCTTTGCCGCCCAGCTCGCGCCGGTGGGGCGCGAAACGGTGCAGGACCGCGTCTACAGCGAGCTGCGACGCGCGCTGATCAGCGGCCTGTTCGAGCCGAGCCAGGTGCTGACCATCCGCACGCTCGCCGATGCGCTGGCCACCAGCACCATGCCGGTTCGCGAGGCGCTTAGCCGGCTGGTGACCGAGAAGGCGCTGGAGGCCCTGCCCAATCGCTCGGCGCGCGTTCCGCCGATCACGCCCGAGCGCATGGACGACCTCCTGCGGGCGCGGATCCTGATCGAGGGCGAGGCCATCACGCTGGCCGCCACCCGCATGACGCCCAGCCAGGTCGCCACCGTCGACGCGATGCTGGCCGAATGGGACGAGATCCGCGAACTGGTCGACGAGAAGGATGTGGACCAGGAGCTGGTGCTCAACCAGCGCTTCCACTTCGATATCTACCGCGCCTGCGGATCATCCGTGCTGATGCCGATGATCGAGAGCCTGTGGCTGCAGTCGGGCCCATGCATACGCGTGGCGATCTACGCTTTCTCGGAAGCCCGCCAGGTCGACACGGCACACTATCACCGACGCATCGTCGCGGCGCTCCAGGCCAAGGACCCGCAGGCGGCGCGCGAGGCGCTGGTCGCCGACATCAGCCGGCCCTTCGCCTATCTGCGCGACAAGCTGAGCGCCAGGACCAACACACCGGAGCCCGCCAAATGACGACGCGCGCGATACGCATCACCGAACCCAAGTCCGGCCTCGCGGTCTCGGCGCCCCTGCTTGACGGCAAGGCGCCCGAGAATGCCGCCTTCCTGTGGGACTATCTCAAGGAGCCACGCATCGTGGGCGGCATCCACGCCATGTGGACGGGTCCGGAGATCTCCTGCCCGATACCGGCCGACCACCTCAAGGACGCGTCCTACGCCAGGCCGCTGCCGCCGGAGAACGCGACGCTTACGCCGCAGCCCGGCGACATCGTGCTTTCCTACGTGCCGCCGCGCATGTGGGGCGGCAATCCCAACGCCATCTTCGACATCGGCCTGTTTTACGGCGCGGGAGCGCGCCTGCTTTTCCCGATCGGCTGGCTGGCGGGCAGCATCGTGGCCCAGGTGCAGGCGCATGAGCGCGACGCGCTGGCCGCCGCCTGCGGGGTCATCCGCAGGAACGGCGCCTGCGACGTCACCTTCGCGCGAACCGAGGTCTGAGATGGACGACGACAGTTTCGAACTCTACGATCTGCGCGTCGAAGCCGTCATTCCCGAGGGCAAGCCGATCTATTGCGGCGCCAGGGAGGGCGACTATTTCGAGCTGCGCGGCGAGATGCTGACATTGCCGCCGGGCCAGGGCTTTTCCATCTATTCCCTGTCCGCCGTGCTGCCGCTGCTGGCCGCCAAGCAGCGACCCACCCACAAGAACGACTGGATGACCTCGGACGCCGAGATCGCCTGCCCGGATCCGAACTGCGCCAGCCGGCTAAGGATCGTGAGGCTCGGCAAGCGCCGCTTCAGCCATGCCGACACGACAGCAGTACCATTGCCGAAAGAGGGCGCGTAGCATGACCCGAACCTTCGAACTCACGCCGGGCTATGCCATTTCCCGCGTCATCCGGGGCGGCTGGCAACTGGCCGGAGGCCACGGCGCGATCGATCGCGGGCAGGCCGTGACGGACCTCGTCGCGGCCTTCGACGCCGGTATCACCACCTATGACTGCGCCGATATCTATACCGGCGTCGAGGAGCTGATCGGCGCGGCGCGGCAGCGGCTGGCCAATGAGTGCGGCGCCGACGCGGCGGCGCGGATGAAAGTTCACACCAAGCTGGTGCCGGACCTGGAGGTGCTGCCGAAGATCAGCCGGCAATATATCAGGGGCATCGTCGAAACCTCGCTACGGCGACTGGGCGCCGAACGGCTCGACCTCGTGCAGTTCCATTGGTGGGACTATTCGCAGCCGGCCTATGTCGACGCCATGGGCTGGCTCAACGAGATGCACCTGGAAGGCCGCATCCGCAACGTCGGCGTCACCAATTTCGACGTGCCGCGCCTCGCCGAGATCGTCGCCGCCGGCGTGCCGCTGGTCAGCGAGCAACTGCAATACTCCGTGCTCGACCAGCGGCCGGCCGGCGCGCTGACCGATTTCGCCCGCGCGAACGACATGACGTTCCTCTGCTACGGCACCGTTGCCGGCGGCTTCCTCAGCGAGAAATGGCTCGGCGCCCCGGATCCCGAAATGCGCGTCGAGAACCGTTCGCTGGTCAAATACAAGCTGATCATCGATGATTTCGGCGGCTGGGCGTTGTTCCAGGAGATGTTGCGCACCCTGAAGGCGGTCGGCGACAGGCACGGCGCTGACATAGCCAGCGTCGCCAGCGCCTGGGTACTGCGCCAGCCACTGGTCGGCGCCGTCATCGTCGGCGCGCGCAACCAGCAGCACGCGCTGGCCAACGCTGCGATCATGGACCTCGAGCTCGACAAGGACGACCTCGCCGTCATCCAGGCGGTGATCGACAAGAGCAGCGGGCTGGAAGGCGACGTCTACACGCTGGAGCGCGACCGCGCCGGCCGGCATGGCTCGATCATGCACTACAATCTGAACGCGGGTAAGAAATGAGCCTGTTCCACAAGGCCAGCGCGGAAATCGTGGCCCTCCACCGTTTCTTCGTCGAGTGGTACGATAAGGCGACGGCGGACAGTGCCGATTTCGGCCTTTTCGAGCGTGCGATGGGAGCCGGCATGCGGATGATCCCACCCTCGGGCGCCATTCTCGACCGTGAGGCGGTCGTCGGCTACGTGCGCGCCAACAAGGGCGCCTTCGACGGCGACTTCGACATCGAGATCACCGACATCCATCCCGTCTGGGAAGACGGCCACACCGTGCTTGTCACTTACGTCGAGCGGCAGCAGCGCGCCGGCGCAAGAACGGCGCGGCTGGCCTCGGCATTCTTCATTGAAAATCCATCGGCGCCGAACGGCGTCGAATGGCGCCACCTGCATGAGACCTGGATGCAGGAAGGTGACAGCGGACGACTGGGTTCAAACTAGAGATCAAACGCAGAATGGGGAACCAAAATGAAGACAACCATGCTTAAGCTAACCGCCGCCCTGCTGCTTGCCGGCACGGCGAGCGTCGCACACGCCGCCGACTGCAAGATCACTGTTGGCGTGGTGATGGAACTGACCGGCCCGGCGGGCGAATACGGCCAGGCCGGCGCCAAGTCCGTTGAGATGGCCTTCAAGGACATCAACGACGCCGGCGGCGTCGACGGCTGCACCCTGGCGACCGACACGCGCGACAGCCAGAGCACGGGCAATGTCGCGGTCGACGCCGCCACCCAGCTCGTCCAGGTCAAGAAGGTGCCGGCCATCATCGGCGGCATCATCTCCTCGGTGACGATCCCGATCCTCACCTCCGTCACCGCGCCGGCCAAGATCGTCCAGGTCTCGCCCGCCGCCTCCTCGCCGACGCTGACCCAGCTCGGCCGTGACGGCAAGACCAACGGCATCTTCTTCCGCACCATCACGTCGGATGCGCTGCAGGGCGTCGCGGCGGCCAAATACGCCATCGACAGCGGTTTCAAGAAGCTGTCGATCATCCACGTCAACAACGACTTCGGCGTCAACATGTCGGCCGAATTCACCAGCGCCTACAAGGCTCTGGGCGGCACCATCATCTCCGACACGCCCTATAACGAGAAGCAGTCGACCTATGCCTCCGAGGTCACAGCCGCCATGGCGGGCAGCCCGGACGCGCTCTACCTGATCAGCACGCCGGTGGATGGCGCGACCATCGCCCGCACCTGGATCTCGCAGGGCGGCGTGCAGAAGTTTCTGCTCAATGACGGCATGAACAACCCCGACTTCATCGAATCCGTCGGCGCCGAATATCTCAACAATGCCTACGGCACCTCGTCCGGCACCAGCCCGACCAAGTCGACGGAGTATTTCAACGCCAACTACAAGGCTTTCTCCGGCGGTATCGAGCCGACCAACCCGGCCGCCGACCGCGCCTATGACGCCGGCGCCATCGTCGGCCTGGCGATCGCGGTTGCCGGCGGGCCGGACCCGGCCAAGATCAAGGATGCCGTCTACAAGGTGGTCGATCCCAAGGGCGAGCCTATCTTTGCCGGCAAGGAGGAGTTCGCCAAGGCGCTCAAGCTGATCAAGGAAGGCAAGCCGATCCGCTACGAAGGCGTCATCGGGCCCGTCAACTTCGACCAGTATGGCGACATCACCGGCCCGTTCCGGCTGTGGAAGATCACCGACGGCAAGGTTACGACCGCCGGCGAGATGTCGATGGAAGACGTCGCGGCGCTCAAGGCCAAGATCAAGTAGCACGCGGCCCGATCCCGCATACGCACCAGCCGGGCGCGCCTCGCGCCCGGCTGGTAGATACCACAAGCCAGCGCGGCGGAGCCGCCGCGCCGGCGCCCGTCAAAACCCGAACCATCCCGTGCCGATGCAAACCGCCCTCGATCTGTTGCGCTCCCGAAACCCGGCCTTCCGCTCCCTCGAAGTGGTCGATTCGCACACCTGCGGCCAGCCGACCCGGGTTATCCTTTCGGGCCACGGCCTGGCGCCCGGCACCGATCCGGCCGCCGCCCGCGAAACGCTTCGCGGCGAGCGCGACTGGGTGCGCACCGTCTCGGTGATGGAGCCGCGCGGGCATCGCTCGATGTTTTCCGTCGCGCTGATCAAGCCGACGCGCGAGGGCGAGGAGTTCGGCGTCGTCTTCATGGACGCCTCGACCTATCCCGACATGTGCGGCCACGCCACGATCGGCACGGCGACGACGCTGCTGGAGCTGGGACTCGTGACGCCGCCGCGCGACCGCTTCTCCGGTCCGTTCGAGTTCGGCCTGAGGACGCCGGCCGGCCGCATCGCGCTGCGCGCCACGCTGGAAGACGGCCGCTGCAAGGCGGTCGCCTTCGCATTCGACGGCGCCTACTTCCTCGGAAGCTTCGACATTGCCCCGTCCGGCGACGCCCCGCTCGCCGTCGACGTCGCCTATGCCGGCCAGTGGTACGCCTTCATTCCGGTTTCGGTAGCCCGCTCCGCTATCGAGGCCGCCAATATCGGCGACCTGATCGCAGCCGCGGTTCCGGTGCGGGAAGCGCTGGCGGCGCGAATGGCCGTTTCGGGCTCGGCCGACGCACCCGCGCCCATCGTCGGCAACATCGTTTGGACCGGCCTTCCCAGCCATCCGGCCGCCCGGCACAGGAACGTGCCGATCTCGTCTTCGGGATCGTTCGACCGCTCGCCTTGCGGCACCGCGACCTGCGCGCGCATGGCTACGCTTGTCGCCAAGGGCGAGCTGGGGGTCGGCGAAACCTTCGTCAACGAGGGCCTGCTCGGCACCATCTATCGCGGCGTGCCGCTGCGCGAAGCCACGCGGGAAGGACATCAGGCCATCGTCGCCGAGGTCGAGGGCAGCGCATGGATTTCGGCCTGCGGCACGCTGCTGGTCGACCCGACCGACCCGCTCGGCACCGGCTACCTCGCGTAGCGCCAGGCCCAGCGATCGAACCCGCTCGAACAGGAGACCCGCCATGTCGTATCTCGCCCGACGCATCACCCAGGGTCGCAAGAAGTCCTACGGCATGTTCGCCAAGGCGGCGGCAATCACCGAGCCCGGCCGCGATCTTATCCACATGGAGCTCGGCAGCCCGCATGCCGACACGCCCCTGCCGGTCAAGCAGGCGACGATCGACGCCCTGCTTGCCGGCAACGTGCATTATTCGCATTTCCAGGGGCTGCCGAAGCTGCGCGCGGCGCTCGCCGACAAGCTGCGCGCCAAGAACGGCCTCGACATCGACGCTTCGGAAATCGTGGTGACCAACGGCCTGACCCACGCATCGTTCGCGTCCATCATGGCGCTCGTCGATCCGGGCGACGAGGTGATCCTGCTCGAGCCCTACTATCCGCAGCATCTTGGCAAGATCGAACTGGCCGGCGGCAAGGCGGTGTTCGCCGAGCTGGACGCCGCCAACAATTTCTCGATCGACCCTAAGCGGATCGAGGCCAGGATCACGCCCGCCAGCAAGATGCTGTGCCTGGTCAACCCCTGCAATCCGACAGGGCGCGTCTACAGCCGCGCCGAGCTGGAGGCGCTGGCCGACATCGCCATCCGCCACGACCTGGTGGTGATCTCGGACGAGGTCTACGAGGAGATTCTGTTCGACGGCGCCAGGCATATATCCATCGCCTCTTTGCCGGGCATGCGCGAGCGCACCGTGTCCATGTTCGCCTTCACCAAGAGCTTCGCCATGGATGGATGGCGCATCGGCTACCTGGCGGCCCCGAAGGAAATGATCGAGGGCATCCTCAAGATCACCACCAACGACGTCACCCACGTCAACACCTTCATCCAGGAAGGCGCCCTCGCGGCGGTGACGGGGCCGGACAGCATCCTGGCCGAGCTGGTGCATGAGGACAAGATGAAGCGCGACCTGGTCGTGTCGCGCCTCAACCAGATGGCGGGCGTCACCTGCGAATGGCCGCAAGGCACGATCTACGCCTTCCCCAGGATCGCGGAGCTCGGCCTGCCGGCGCAGCAACTGGCCGAGCTCATCCTCGAAAAGACCGGTGTCGTCGTCGAAGCCGGCAGTTTCTACGGTCCCGCCGGCGAGGGCCATCTGCGGGTGTGCTTCGGATCGCAGTCGATCGAGCGGATATCCGAGGCGATGGATCGCCTGCAAAGGTTCTTCGGCTCGCTTTAGAGGGCAACGTTCGGAACAGCTGGCATCGCGCAACGCGGCGGGCCGGAACGGCCCGCCAGAACGCCGGCGCTTACTCCGCCTCGTCCCGCTCCGGCGCGAAGTCACGCCGGCCGGTGAGAATCTCGCGCTTGCCGACATGGTTGGGAGCGCCGACAAGCCCTTCCTTCTCCATGCGCTCGACCAGCGAGGCGGCGCGGTTGTAGCCGACGCCGAGGCGGCGCTGGATGTAGGAGGTCGAGCACTTCTTGTCGCGCTTGACCACCTTGATCGCCTCCTCGTAGAGGGCGTCGGCGTTGTCCTCGCCCTCGCCGGCGCTTCCGTTCGCCGTCTTGTCGAAGACCGGACCGGTGTCGGCCTCCTCCTCTTCCTCTTCCTCGTCGGCGGTGACGGTGTCGAGATATTCGGGGCGCCCTTGTGCCTTCAGATGCGCCACGACATGCTCGACCTCCTCGTCGGAAACGAACGGCCCGTGCACGCGCGCGATGCGGCCACCGCCGGCCATGTGCAGCATGTCACCCTGGCCGAGGAGCTGCTCGGCGCCTTGTTCGCCGAGGATGGTGCGGCTGTCGATCTTCGACGTCACCTGGAAGGATATGCGGGTCGGAAAGTTGGCCTTGATGGTGCCGGTGATGACGTCGACCGAGGGGCGCTGCGTGGCCATGATCAGATGGATGCCGGCGGCACGCGCCATCTGTGCCAGGCGCTGGATGGCGCCTTCGATCTCCTTGCCGGCGACCATCATCAGGTCGGCCATCTCGTCGACGATGATGACGATGTAGGGCATCGGCGCGAGGTCGATCTCGCGTTCCTCGAACAGCGGCTCGCCAGTGCCCTTCTCGAAGCCGACCTGCACCTGCATGACCACGACCTCGCCCTTCTCGCGGGCGGTGGCGGCGCGCTGGTTGTAGCCGTCGATGTTGCGCACGCCAAGGCGCGCCATCTTGCGATAGCGGTCCTCCATCTCGCGCACGGCCCATTTCAGCGCCGTCACCGCCTTCTTCGGGTCGGTGACGACGGGCGTCAGCAGATGCGGGATGCCGTCATAGATCGACAGTTCGAGCATCTTGGGATCGACCATGATCAGGCGGCATTCCTCCGGCTTCAGCCGGTAGAGCAGCGACAGGATCATGGTGTTGATGGCGACCGACTTGCCCGAGCCGGTGGTGCCGGCGACCAGCAGGTGCGGCATCTTGGCCAGCTCGGCGATGACCGGTTCGCCGCCGATGGTCTTGCCGAGGCCGAGCGCCAGCTTGGCGGAAGAATTGCGGAAGCCGTTGGATTCGATCAGCTCGCGGAAATAGACCGTCTCGCGCGCCTCGTTGGGCAGTTCGATGCCGATGACGTTGCGGCCGGGCACCACGGCGACGCGCGCCGAGATCGCCGACATGGAGCGGGCGATGTCGTCGGCCAGCCCGATGACGCGGCTCGATTTCACGCCCGGAGCCGGCTCGAACTCATAGAGGGTGACGACGGGACCGGGGCGGACATGGATGATCTCACCCTTGACGCCGAAATCCTCCAGCACGCTTTCGAGCAGGTCGGCGTTCTGCTCCATCCGCTCCTGCGACATGTAGAAGCCCTGCCCTTCGGGCGGCAGTTGCAGCAAATCCTCGGACGGCAGTTCGTACTCGCCGGTGTGAACCGCCGGCGCCAGCTTGCCGGCCACCGGCAGCGAAGGCGCGCGCTTAGCCGGCCTGGCGACCGGCGCAGTTTCGACGGCCACCGGCGCGGGGGCGGCCTCTTCGCGGGCGACGGCAGCCGTTTCGGGCGCCGTCGGCTGGGCGCCGGCAGGCGTCACCGGCACGGCGGGGGCCGGCGCCTGCATCGCCATGAAACTGCCGACCGATGCGTCGGCCCGCCATTCGATGATGCGGTAGAGCGAGGTGGCCTCGACCGCCAGGGGAGACGGCCGCAGCGGCGGCCGGACGGCCGCCGGGCGCTGCGGCGCGGGCGCGATGGCGGTGGGCGCGAGAGGACGCGACGCTTCGTTCTGCCGCGTGCGCGCCAGGCGTTCGGCGAGGAAAGGCATGCCGAATTCGAAGAAGGCGTGATCGGAGAGATAGGACCAGCGGAAGCCCTGCGGACGCTGCGCCGGCACGGCGGCGGCAGGCAGCGGAACCCTTGGCTGTTCGGGCTGCGCAACCGGCGCGGCGGCAGCAACGGCACGCTCGGCAACGGTCGGGCGCGGCGCGACGGGAGCGGCAGGCGGAGTGACGGATGCCTGGCGGACCGGATTGACCTGGACGGAGGCCGGACGCGCGGGTGCGACGGGGCGGGAAGCGGGGACCGCCTTCTCCGGCGCATCCTCGCCATCCTGATGCGGATGCCGCCTGGCGAGATCGGAATCGGGCGTACGGGTGAACCGCACATTGGGTGCGAGGAAGAAATAGTCCTGCCACGTCTGGCGCTCGAATTCGCTGTCGCCGGACGAATCGAGGGATGCGGCGCGAGAGGCGTTCGAATCGCCCTCGACAGGCACCCGCAAGGTAACGACCTGGCCTGTTTGCGGCGACGGCGACGGCGCGGCGTCCTGGTGCCGGGCATCCTCCAGGCGACGATCGTCGTCGTTGTCATAGGCGGAAACACTGGAAATATTCGCCCGGGGGAAGCGCATGGATGCCATACTCGAGACTCGCGGTTTGAATGTCTCCCGAGACATAGGAACTGATGGTTAACAGGCCCTTCCGAAGAGCCCTCCGCGAGGGGCGAGAAATCAAGTTTTCCGGATGAAGTTTCGCGCGCCCGCGCCGGATGATTCCGTGTTGAATCAGGCTGGAATCCGAATCCGGTCCCGGATCTAAGAAATAGAGTGGGATGACGTCCGAAAACTTTTGGCATCTGTCGGAACAGACTCAGTCCCGCCACCGACCGCGAATGGCGGTACCGCGCGTCGCCAGGACGCGCGGCACGATCGTTCAGGTGGATTGCGCGGCCTGTTCCTCTGCGGCGAGCTTGTCGGTGCCGTAGGCCTTCAGGAAAACGGTCACGCCCGAGCGGACCACATGCTCGATCTCGGCCTGCGTCGGCGCCTTGGTGCGGTAGGCGAAGATGCACTGGCGGAAAAGACCTGACAGGCAGAGCTCCGTGAACTGGTAGGCGGCAAGCTCGACATCCTCGATCTCGAGCAGGCCGCGCTCGGCGGCTTCCCTGAGAAAGATCACGACCTTGTCGTGGCCACGCTTCGGACCGCGCTCGTAGAATCGCGAGCCGAGCTCGGGAATGCGCTCGGAGGCGCCGATGACGGTGCGCTGCGCCAGAATGACCTTGGCCGACGTGATCTTGGCCGAAAGCACCATGCCGAACTTCACCAGCGTCTCGCGCAGATGGTCGAAATGGTCGAGCACGTCATACATGTTCTTGAAGATCGTGCCGCGCTCTTCCTCGATCAGCGCCTCGAACAGCTCTTCCTTGTTGGCGAAGTAGACATAGATCGTGCCCTTGGAGACGCCGGCCTCGCGCGTGATGTCGTTCATCGACGCGGCCTCGAAGCCCTTGTCGATGAAGACGCGCCGGGCGCCCTCTATGATCTGCGCTCGCTTGACAGGGTCCTGGCCGGCGGCCGGACGGCCGCGGCGGAGGCTTTCAAGCAGTTCACATTCTTCCTTTTCCGTATCGGCTGCGGGATTACCCATGAAAGTCACGCCTCGAAAATAATTCGAACCACTCGGTTCGATTTCCCCTTGATATGGTCCTCTTTACGCGCTATGTCAACGCTCAATTCGAACCGAACGGTTCAGTATGTTTTCAGAGATCGCCTCAGAGATCACCCATGTCCACCAACGCGTCCAACACCGCCGAAGTTCGCCCCTTTCCCGCAGCCAAGGTCGCGCCGGCCACCGAAGCGCCCAGCGCCCCGGTCGAACCGGCCGTCGTCCCCGCCGAAGCCCCGGCCAGGAAGAAGCGTTCGGCACGCTCCTTCATGCTGCCCATCATCGCGCTTGCGCTGCTCGGTGGCGGCGCCTGGTACGGCTACGAATACTGGACCAACGGACGCTTCATGATCTCAACGGACGACGCCTATGTCCAGGCCGACATGGCGTTCGTCTCGCCGAAGATTTCCGGCTATGTCGACCAGGTCAAGGTCAGCGAGAACCAGCTCGTCAAGGCCGGCGACCCGCTGCTGACCGTGGATGACGGCGACTACAGGATCGCGCTTGCCCAGGCGGAGGCGCAGATAGCCACGCTGGGCAAGACGCTCGACCGCATCGACGCGCAGACGGAAGCCGCCCGCGCCTCGCTGAAGCAGGCGCAGGCGCAGAAGACGGCCGACCAGTCGGCGGCCGAAAACGCGGCCCGCGTCCAGCAGCGCGCCTCCCAGCTTCTCAAGACGCATGTCGGCACGCAGGCGCAGCTCGACGACGCGCAGACCGCGCTCGACCAGGCGAATGCCGCTCTCGTCGGCGCCGACGCGCAGATCGCCGCCGCCCAGGCCAATATCGGCGTCCTGCAGGCGCAGCGCGCGGAATCGGCCAGCACGCTGGCTTCCCTCGAGCTCGCCCGCGACAAGGCCCAGCGCGATCTTTCCTTCACCGTGCTCAAGGCGCCCTATGACGGCGTCGTCGGCAACCGCTCGGTCGAGCAGGGCGACCTCGTCAGCCCCGGTCAGAAGCTCGCCGTGATCGTGCCCATGGACAAGCTCTACATCGTCGCCAACTTCAAGGAGACGCAGCTTGCCAGGCTGGTGCCCGGCGAGAAGGTCAAGATTTCGGTCGACGCCATGAACGGGCAGGACTTCGAAGGCACGGTCTCGTCGCTGGCCCCGGCCTCCGGCGCGGTGTTCTCACTGCTGCCGCCGGAAAACGCCACCGGCAACTTCACCAAGGTGGTGCAGCGCGTTCCCGTGCGCATCGACGTGCCGGCCGACGTGCTGAAGACCGGCAAGCTGCGCGCGGGCCTGAGCGTCATCGTCGACGTCGACAGCCGCACCGCTCCCTCGGGCTCCAACTAAGGCGGAGAGCCGCCATGGCCACCGCAGCAACCCTGACGGCCGGAGCACCTCCGGCCCTGCCGGCCGACCATATCGAGCCGCGCCGCATCATCGCCTTCCTGGCGATGGTGTTCGGCATGTTCATGGCGATCCTGGACATCCAGATCGTCTCGGCCTCGCTGTCCGAGATCCAGGCCGGCCTGAGCGCCAGCTCGGACGAGATTCCGTGGGTTCAGACCGCCTACCTGATCGCCGAGGTGATCATGATCCCGCTATCCGGCTTCCTCAGCCGGATGCTGTCGACCAGGGTGCTGTTCACGGTCTCGGCCGCCGGCTTCACGGCGGCAAGCGCGCTCGCCGCCACCGCCACCAACATCGACCAGATGATCGTCTACCGCGCCATCCAGGGCTTCATCGGCGGCGGCATGATCCCCAGCGTCTTCGCGGCCGCCTTCACCATCTTCCCGCCGTCGCGCCGCGCCGTGGTCTCGCCGATGATCGGCCTTGTCGCGACGCTGGCGCCGACCATCGGCCCGACGGTCGGCGGCTACATCAGCCATGCCATGTCGTGGCACTGGCTGTTCCTGATCAACGTCATCCCCGGCATACTGGTGACGACGGCCGCCTGGGCGCTGATCGACTTCGACAAGCCCAACCTCAAGCTGTTCAGCAAGTTCGACTGGTGGGGCCTTGCCGGCATGGCGGCCATGCTCGGCTCGCTCGAATATGTGCTGGAGGAAGGCCCGAACAATGACTGGCTGCAGGACCAGGCGGTGTTCATCTGCGCCGTGCTGATGGTGGTCGGCGCGCTGATGTTCTTCTGGCGCGCCTTCACGGCCGAGGAGCCGATCGTCGACCTCAAGGCGTTCAGCAACGTCAACTTCGCCTTCGGCTCGCTGTTTTCGTTCGTGATCGGCATTGGCCTCTATGGCTTGACCTATCTCTACCCGGTGTTCCTCGGCCGCATCCGTGGCTACGATTCCATGATGATCGGCGAGGCGCTGTTCGTCAGCGGCCTGGCGATGTTCTTCACGGCGCCGATTTCAGGCGTGCTCTCGCGCAAGATGGACCCGCGCCTGATGATGATGATCGGGTTCCTCGGCTTTGCCGCGGGCACCTGGCGCATGACGTATCTGACCGCCGACTGGGATTTCTGGGAGCTCCTCGTGCCGCAGATCCTGCGCGGCTCCTCGATGATGCTGTGCATGGTGCCGATCAACAACATCGCGCTCGGCACCTTGCCGCCGGAACGGCTGAAGAATGCCTCGGGCCTGTTCAACCTGACCCGCAACCTCGGCGGCGCGGTCGGCCTCGCCATCATCAACACGGTGCTGATCGACCGCAACGCCTTCCACTACGCCAGGCTCTCCGAGCATGTTCAGTGGGGCAGCGCGGCGGCGCAGACCAAGCTGCAGAACATGACGCTGAATTTCGAGCAGACGGCGGGTCTCGATGCCCACAAGGCGGCGATCTCGAAGCTGTCGGGCATGGTTCAGCAGCAGGCGACGCTGCTGTCCTTCATGGACGTGTTCACGATGCTGACGGTGCTGTTCGCCACGCTGGCGGTCTTCGCCATGGTTATCCGCAAGCCAGCTGCGGCGGCGGGCGGAGGCGGAGGCCACTAGTTGCCGCATGATCCCATCGGCGAGGGCCAGGGATCATGCTCGAACCTCCAGGGACGCCAGACCCCCTGCTCGGCGTCCCATCCGCGCGTGATCCCAAGGGGCGATCCCTGGGATCACGCGCGGGTCTTCAATCCTGGAAGCGCTTAGCGTTTCAGGCCGCAGCCGGCTTGAAGCTCAGCGCCACGCCGTTGATGCAGTGGCGCAGGCCGGTCGGCGGCGGGCCGTCGTCGAAGACGTGGCCGAGATGGCCGCCGCAACGGCGGCAATGGACCTCGGTGCGGACCATGCCGAGCGAGCGGTCCTCGGTCTTGCCGATGGCGTGCGGTATCTCCTGCCAGAAGCTCGGCCAGCCGGTGCCGGACTCGAACTTCGTTTCCGACGGATAGACCGGCAGGTCGCAGCCGGCGCAGGCGAAGACGCCCTTGCGGTGCTCATTGAGCAAGGGGCTGGTGCCGGGATATTCGGTGCCCTGGTTGCGCAGCACGTCATAGGCGGCGTCCGACAGGACGGCGTGCCATTCGGCATCCGTCTTGGTAACCTCAAAGGTCTCGGCCGCCACGGCGGGGCGCGGACCATTCATGCGCAGGAACGTCGCGGCGCCGACCGCTACGGCCGCCACCGCTGTGCCGCTCAAAAGAAAATCGCGACGGTTCATGAGAAGCAGCCTCCATCTTCCGATCTTGCCTGGATTCTCCGTCACACGGAACTCAAATGCCGGTGACGGCCGGCCCCTGCCAAACCGCACCGCGCCGTGCGGCGCGGTGCTTTCGACAGGGGCATCCGAGGCAGGTTCGCTGCCGACAGCCGGTTCGTTACATCTTCGGCAGAAGCACCTTGTCGATGACATGGATGACGCCGTTCGACTGCGCCACATCGGCGATCGTCACATTGGCGACATTGCCATTCTCGTCGGTC
This sequence comes from Mesorhizobium sp. 65-26, assembly GCA_001899205.1. Classification (GTDB taxonomy): domain Bacteria; phylum Pseudomonadota; class Alphaproteobacteria; order Rhizobiales; family Rhizobiaceae; genus Mesorhizobium. The sequence goes on from MKVL01000005.1 coordinate 299,376, forward strand.
ACAGTCACCTTGCCGCCGTCGGCCTTGAGCGCCAGTTCGCAACCGCCGACGGTCTTGACCTTGTGGGTCCCGCCATCGTCCTTGGCCATTTTTTCGACATCGGCCGCCATCGCCTTGGCGACGATGACATGGCAGGTCAGGATCTTGACGAGCTTGTCCTTGTTCTCAGGCTTGAGCAGGGTTTCGACCGTGCCCGCCGGCAAGGCGGCGAAGGCTTCATTGGTCGGGGCAAAGACGGTGAACGGGCCCGCTCCCTGCAACGTGTCGACGAGCCCGGCGGCCTTGACCGCCGCGACCAGCGTGGTGTGATCCTTCGAATTGACGGCGTTCTCGACGATGTTCTTGCTGGCGTACATGGCGGCGCCGCCGACCATCGGATTTTCCGCGTAGGCGAGTGTGGCCACGGCGGAAATGGCGACCGCGCCGGCAAGAATAAGGGGTACGAATTTACGCATGACTTGATTTCCTCTGGTTTTATTTTCCCACCCTCGGGGACCTGAGGAGATACGCAAGGCGTCAAGCTTAGTTTCATCCGCCTATTTATTTTATGATTTCGATCTACGCATCTTTTATGAAACTCGTGCAGATCTCCGTATATTTCGACAATCGCTCTCCGTGCGGAGATGGATTTCGATCCACCCGCGATATATGCCAACAATAGTTGTAAAATCAGATACCCTTGAGATCGCCCGCTGCGACCACCGGTCCGGTCGGTTGCCCCGTCGGCGAACCACCCGCCGGCTCGAGGCTGACAGCGAGCACCGCGCCCTGAGCGAGCTTCTGCTGAACGGCCGGCGAAACAGCCATATGGGCGGTCTGGCCGGCGGGAATGACGCCCATCGAGACCGGGGCGTTCTTGCCCTCGATCATCCACAGTTCGAAATCTTTTCCAGCGGCGCGCTGGCCCGACACCAGCGACAAGCCGACCTCGCGGTGCGCGGCATCGTACACGGCAAGATACTTCACGTCGCTGCCATCCGCCGCCAGCGATGCGACCAGTTGCTGGCGAGGCGCCGGCGCGGGCGGATTGACGTAGGGCAGCGCGATGTAGATCGCGAGTGCCGCTACCGCGACGGCGGCAAGCCCGCGCCAGAAGGCGAGGCTCGACCACAAGCCGGCGCGCCCTTGCTCTGACGCGGTGGTGGTCGAGGCGAAGAGACGACGGTCGACCGCCGCCTTGACCGTGGCCGGCGGCTCGACTTCGGCATAGGCGGCAGCCAGCGGCGAGAAATGGACTTCCCAGCCGTCCACCAGCCGCGCGAAAGCGGGCTCGGCATCGACACGGCGCGCCACGATCTGGCGTTCGTCCGCCGGCAGCACGCCGAGGACGTATTCGGCGGCGATGATGTCGTCGCCTCCGCGTTCCGCTCCCGTGTCCTCAGCCAGTGTCATCTTTCCAGGCACTCTCGCAATTTAAGCAGGCTGCGGCGCAGCCATGTACGCATCGTGTTGAGCGGAACGCCATGGCGTTCCGCGAGTTCGGCATAGCTCTCGCCGTTGAGATAGGCGCCCCGCACGGCCGCCGCGCGATCCTGCTCGAGTTCCTCAAGACAGTGATGGATACGCTCGGATTCGTCGCCCGCGACCGCCATGGCTTCGGGCCCCGGAGCGGGGTCGGCCACCTCGAGCGCGGCGTCGATGTCGGCTGTCGGCTTCCGGCGTGCCCTGATGCGATCGATCGCATGGTTGCGCGCGATCGCCACCAGCCAGGAAATCGGACTGAGGTCCGACACGGCAAAGCGATCGGCCTTCGTCCAGATCTTGACGAAGACTTCCTGCAGCGCTTCTTCCGCATCTCCCCGGTCATTCAAGACACGCAGGCAGACGCCGAAAAGTTTCGCGCTGGTCTGCCGGTAGAGCAGATCGAACGCGGCCCGGTCCTTCATCGAGGTCCGGACGATCAGCTTGCTGATGTCCTGCGGCGCCATGCGGGCAAATTAGAAGATCGCGATGTTTTTGCAATGGGATGGATGCGGCCATTGCGTGAACGCGCGGGGAGAGCTCCAAAGTGCTCGCTCCCGATCGCATTTGCCACGCCAGCTTTCCACCTGGCTGAAAAATACTCTACCTTGGCGCCCGGTCGGGAGGACAGGCATGTCGGTCGAACGGATTCTTTGGCAGCAGGACGCAACCGGGCTTGCCGCGATGGTGCGCAACGGCGAGGTTTCCCCGCAAGAACTGACCGAGGCGGCGATCGCCCGCGCCCAGGCCACCCGATCCGACATCAACGCCATCGCCGAGCCGCTTTTCGACGCCGCGCGCGAACGGGCAAGGACGGTCGACCGCGCCTTGCCGCTGGCCGGCGTGCCCTTCGCGATCAAGGATCTCGGCATCGCCATCAAGGGCGTGCCGTCGCATGGCGGCAGCCGCATTCCCGCCTGGGTGCCCAGCGTCAATTCCGTACTGACCGATCGCTACCTGGCGGCCGGGCTGATCCCGATCGCCACCAGCACCTCGCCCGAGCACGGGCTGCGGCTGATGACGGAATCGGCCGCCTTCGGCATCACCCGCAGTCCCTGGAACACCGGCCACACGACGGGCGGCTCGTCCGGGGGCGCGGCGGCGCTGGTGGCGGTGGGGGTGGTGCCCGTGGCGCACGCCTCCGATGGCGGCGGCTCGATCCGCGTGCCCTCGGCCTGCAGCGGTCTGGTGGGCTTGAAGACCTCGCGCGGCCGCACGCCATTGACGCCGCTGGTGAGCGAAAGCTGGTACGGCATGGTGGTCGACCACGTCGTCTCGCGCTCGGTGCGCGACACCGCGCTGCTGCTCGATCTCACCCATGGGCCGGACGCGCTCGCGCCCTATGACGCGCGGCCGCCAAAGGGGTCTTTCGCCGCAGCGGCGGCGCGCGACCCCGGCCGGCTGACGCTCGCCGTCTACAGGGGTTCACCCCTCGGCCTGCCGATCTCGGCCGATACGCTTGCCGCGCTGGACACCGCCGTCGCGCTGGCGCGGGAAGGCGGCCATACGGTGGAGGAAATCGACCTGCCCTATATCGGCCGCGACTTCGTCGCCGATTTCTGCAGGACGGTCGCCTCGGCCGTCGCCGGCACGATGCGCGCCGAGGCGCTGCGGCTCGGTCGCTCCGTTTCCGCCGATATCGAGCGCTCCACCCGCGTGCTCAAGCGACTCGGCGAACTGCTCTCGGCCGGCGAGGTCTATGCCGGCGTACAGCGCTTGCACACGACATCGCGCCGGCTGATCAGCGAGACCGCCCGCTTCGACGCGGTGCTGATGCCGATCATCGCCCACCCGCCGCTTGCCTGCGGCGCCATGAACCCGAAGGGCGTCGACGAACTGATCGAGAACCTGCTCGACAAGCTGCATCTGACGAGGCTGCTGAAGGTCGAGGCGCTGTTCGGCCAGTTGATGGACAAGAGCCTGTGGTTCACCCACTGGCCGGCAATCCAGAACGTCTCGGGGCAGCCCTCGATCGCGCTGCCGGTGCATGTGACCGCGGCCGGCCTGCCGCTTGGCATCCAGGCGGCCGGCCGGCCGGGCGACGAGGAGACGCTGCTGTCCTTCGCGGCGCAGATGGAAAGGATCTCCGGCTGGCCGGGCAGGCGGGCGCCGCTGAAGATGCCGTCGTGATGACGAGCGTGTGAGACGCGTGAATATGACAGCAAAGCCATTTGCGGCCCGCGTCAATTCCCGCTAAGACGCCGCCGTCTTTTACGTTGCACGTCGCTCCGGAGACCCGACGGTTTCGAGCGGCTTGCAAGAGCCAACTCGAAGCGCGCGGCGTTCCGGCCAGGACGCGCTTCCGAAGCCGGGAGCCATGCCTATGACGGACGCCACCGCCGAGATGCAGGCCGCCCTGCTTTCCAGGGCGCTGCCCTACATGCAGCGCTACGAACACAAGACGGTCGTGGTGAAATATGGCGGCCACGCCATGGGCGACACCGAGCTCGGCCGAGCTTTCGCCCGCGACATCGCGCTGCTCAAGCAGTCCGGCGTCAACCCGATCGTGGTCCATGGCGGCGGTCCGCAGATCGGCGCCATGCTTTCCAAGATGGGCATCGAATCCAAGTTCGAGGGCGGCCTGCGCGTCACCGACCAGAAGACGGTCGAGATCGTCGAGATGGTGCTGGCCGGCTCGATCAACAAGGAGATCGTGGCGCTGATCAACGCCGAGGGTGAATGGGCGATCGGCCTGTGCGGCAAGGACGGCAACATGGTGTTCGCCGAAAAGGCGCGCAAGACCATGATCGACCCCGACTCCAACATCGAGCGCGTGCTCGATCTCGGCTTCGTCGGCGAGCCTGTCGAGGTCGACCGCACGCTGCTCGACCTGCTCGCGCGCTCCGAGATGATCCCGGTGCTGGCGCCGGTCGCGCCGGGCCGCGACGGCCATACCTACAACATCAATGCAGATACGTTTGCGGGCGCCATCGCGGGTGCATGCCGCGCCTCGCGCCTGCTGTTCCTCACCGACGTGCCGGGCGTGCTCGACAAGGACAAGAAGCTGATCGACGAGTTGACGGTCGCCGAGGCGAAAGCGCTGATCAAGGACGGCACGGTGTCCGGCGGCATGATCCCGAAGGTCGAGACCTGCATCGAGGCGATCGAGCGCGGCGTCGAGGGTGTCGTCATCCTCAACGGCAAGACACCGCACTCGGTGCTGCTTGAGCTGTTCACCGAGCACGGCGCCGGGACGCTGATCGTTCCCTGATAGTCGTCAGCCGGCTAATCTTCCCTCAGGCGCGTGCGGCGGAACGGGCACGCGCGGCCTGACAACCCGCGCGGCGATCATCGATTCTTCCTCGGCATCTTGCGGCGCGCCCCAGAACTTGGCGAGCGTCGGTCCGTCGCTCACGCGGTTGTCGCTGGTGAGAAAGCCCCAGACCTCGCGGAACCAGACGCGGCGCCCCATCTTCGTGTACCAGCGCATCGAATGGCGCTGCTCGGGATCGGGATGAAACAGGATGCGCGCCAGCGCCTTCGGCCTCGATTGCACGGCGATTTCGATCAGCTTCACGGCGAAGAACAGCATCCAGGGCTGCAGCCGGGTCATCGCCAGCACCTGGTGCTTGTAGTCCCAGAGCCGCACGTCGCGCTGGATCACCTTGCGGTCGCTCGCCATGCGAAAGAACGGCGTCCAGCGATGCGGCGTCACGTAGAGCGCCTGGATCTGGTCGGGATCATAGGCGATGAGTTGGCGAAAGCCGCGCCAGAGATCGCGCAAGGTTTCGTCCTCGAAGCCGGCGACCCAGGTCGCCATCGACAGAATGCCATGCCGACGCAGCAGCCGGATCGCTTCGCGATCGGATTTCGTGCTGCCGCCCTTGCGGATCAGCGACAGTGTTTCCTCGTCGGTGTTTTCCATGCCGAGCAGCCAGCGGATGACGCCGGCCCTGCGGTAAAGATGCAGGATGTCGGCGTCGCGCACGATGTCGTCGGCGCGCGTCGAGCCGACGATCAGCACCGGCACGTTCTCGGCGATCATGGCGTCCAGGAAAGCGCGCCAGGCCTTCTTCGAGGAGGTCGGATTCTCGTCCGCCAGGTTGATCAGCTCGACGCCGTGCACGCGGTGCAGCCAGGCGATCTCCTTGGCGAACCTGACCGGGTCGCGGTGGCGCCAACGGGTCCAGAAGCCGCGCTGACCGCAATAGTTGCACAGATGCGGGCAGCCGCGCGAAAACTGCATGACGACCGCGCGCTTGCCGCCCCAGTAGGAATAGCGGCTGATATCGATCAGTTCCCAGCCGACGCGATAGGCGTCGAGATCCGAAATGGTCGCGGCGGGCTGTGTAGCAAAGGGACGTCCAAGGTCGTCGCGACAGGCGATGCCGGCCACGCTCGACACCGGTTGGCGCATCTCGACCGCCTCCACCAAGGCGGTCGCGGTCGCTTCGCCCTCGCCTCGCACGATGAAGTCGAACACATCCGTTTCCGCGAGGATGTCGCGCCAGTGATAGGTCGGGAAGACCCCGCCATAGATGATCAGGGGCGCCGGCGCCCGCGCCTTGATCATTCGCGCGATCTCCAGCGCGGTCGGATGCGCGGAGGTGGAGCCGGAATGACCGATCAGGACGAAATCGGGATCGTCGCGCAGGGCTTGCTCGACCAGCGTCGGAAGCGGCATCGGCCCGAACTCGGCGTCGACCAGTCGCACCTGATGGCCGGAATCGAGCAGCGGACCGCCGATCGCCAGCAGGCCGAGTGGCGGCAGATGATCGTCCGGGACGCGGCTGCCGATGGCCGTATGCGGCGGATTGATCAGGACGATATTCATGGCGGACCTCCGATAATGATGGTCCGCTCGTCCTAGCCGCCGATCCCGATCCGGGCTGAGGCGTCGTTCAGCAGTTTCGGTGCAGCTTTCCCGTAGAATTGACCCCTGCCGGACCGACTCACCGCTTCAGATGGGCGAGCGGCACATGCCCGGGCCCCTTGATGTTCTGCAGCACGAGCTGGGTATGCACGTCACGCACGCCGGGAAGCCGCATCAGCCGGTGCATGACGAAGTCGTTGAGGTCGTCGACCGACGGCACCATGACATGCATGAGGAAGTCGTGGTCGCCCGTCATGGTCCAGCAGGAAGACACCTCGTCCATGCGCCGCACGGCATCGATGAAGGTCTCGGGCGAGCCGTCGCTGTGGCTCACCAGGCGCACCTGGATGAACACCTCGACCATGAGGCCGACGGCGCGGCGGCTGAGCACGGCGGTGAACCCCTTGACGATGCCGGCCGCCTGCAGCGCCTCGAAACGGCGGGCGCAAGGCGTGGTCGACAGGCCGATCTCCTGAGCGAGCTCGGAGACGGGCTTGCGGCCATCATGCTGCAAAATGTCGAGCATCTTGATCTCGAAGTCGTCAAAGTGAGGCATCTTCACTCTCCAAATGCATTCTGGGAGTGTTTATTACCTCAAATCCCGCATCCGATCCATCATCGAGGCGAATTCCCCTCGGCCAGGCGCGCTAGCATGCCGGCAAGATACGCCATTCATGATTTGCGAGGAGAAAACCATGACGACGATGAGCGTTGCCGAATATGCCCGCGACTGCGCGGCCCAGGGCCTGCGCGGCGATTATTCGGTGTGCCGAGCCGACTTCACCGTGGCGCAGGACTACAACTACTCGGCCGACGAACAGGCGGTGTGGCGCACGCTCTGCGACCGCCAGACGAAGCTGACACGGAAGCTTGCCCATCGCTCCTATCTCGACGGCGTCGAGAGGCTCGGCCTGCTCGACCGCATTCCTGACTTCGACGACATCAGCGCGCGGCTGGAAAAACTGACCGGCTGGCGGATCGTCGCCGTGCCCGGGCTCATTCCCGCGGCGCCGTTCTTCGACCATCTGGCCAACCGGCGCTTTCCCGTCACCAACTGGCTGCGCAGCAAGGAAGAGCTCGACTACATCGTCGAGCCGGACATGTTTCACGACTTCTTCGGCCATGTGCCGATCCTGACGCAGCCGGTGTTCGCCGACTTCATGCAGATGTATGGGCAAAAGGCCGAGGACGTGATCGCGCTGGGCGGCGACGAGATGATCACGCGGCTCTACTGGTACACGGCCGAATACGGCCTGATCCAGGACGCAGGCCAGCCGCTGAAAGCGTTCGGCGCTGGATTGATGTCGTCCTTCACCGAACTGCAGTTCGCCGTTGAGGGCAAGGACGCGCACCACGTGCCGTTCGACCTCGAGACGGTGATGCGTACCGGCTACGAGATCGACAAGTTCCAGCGCGCCTATTTCGTGCTGCCGTCGTTCGACGTGCTGCGCGATGCCTTTCAGCATGCCGATCTCGGCGCGATCGTCGCGCGCCGCAAGGGCCAGCCGGCGCTGGATCCGGCCACAGTCTAGGATCTCATCCCAAGGCGCGACCGCATCCGGGCGGATGCCGGGCGCCAGGATAACGGGAGCATGGCGCCGAATGCGGTTCCGGCGCCCTGCTTCAGGGTCGGTTTCGCCCGCCGACCTTCAGGACGGTCCGGTCGCTGCGGGCGGCCGGACCGTCCTGGGTGCGAAGACCGCGACGATCGCTTCCGCCCGCCAGCGATCCGGGATCAGTCAGGGCTTGCCGGTTCGGCCTTCAGCTTCCGAAGCTGCGCGTCCTGCAGATCGAGCGCGGCATTGATGAAGCGCAGCACAGTGGCCAGCTCGACATCATCGAAGCTCTCGAGAACCTTCTCGCCCTCTTGCGCGATGGCTCCGTAGTAGCGCGCCGAGAGCTCCCTCGTCAGTTCGGTCGCCTCGATCACGACCTTGCGCCTGTCCTCGAGGCTGCGGGTGCGCGTGACGAGCCCTCGTGCTTCCAGCCGGTCGATCAGCGCCGTCACGGCGGCCGGTGTCAAACCCGTCGCGGTCGCCACGGCGCCAGCGGATTGCGGGCCGCCATAGAGCAATCCCAGGCAATGCCGCTCAGCGGGGATCAACCCCAGCTGTGCCCCGACCGCCTCGTCATAGGCTTGAGTCGCATCCTGCCAGCGCATCACTGCATGCCGCAGCGCCGCCTTTACGTCGAGCCGGCTTTCGCTTGACGAATTTATTTCGATCATCTAAATATCATTTTGTCTAACAATACGATTGTCGTATGAATATGCGACCAAGCCCAGGCCAAGGCAAGGACGAAGTCGCCCAAGGAGCGAGAAATGAGCATGATTGAACAGCGCGCCCCTCACTCGCACGAGGAGGAGTACAAATACGCAAAGCTGGCGATGGAATGGTATGGCTGGGGTTCTCCCATCGGCCTCGGCATTCTCCTGGTCGCGCTGGCCGCGGCCGCCGTGCTGGTGCGCATCGCCATCTACGGCCTGTAGGCGGAGCTTCCCGGAAAGGCGCGCCATGGCGGCGCCGGCATGCCTCGTGTACGCCGGTGCCGCCGCTTTTCGAAACGGCGGCACTGCAACCGCCCTCCACCTTGCCTGAATCGCCTCAGTTGGCGATCACCTTGCCGAGATGCTCGCCCAACCGGCAGGCGAGCGCGGTGATCGTCGTCGTCGGATTGGCCTGGCCCGACGTGCAGAACACCGAGGACCCGCCGACGTAGAGATTGTCCATGCCGTGCACCTTGCAATCGGCATCGACCACGCTCGTGGTGACATCCGTGCCCATGCGCGTGCCGCCCATGTGATGGTTGCCCGCTGTCTCCTGGTTGGTCGGATAGTCCGCACCACTCAAGATCCAGTCGGCAATGCGGACCCGGCCGAGATTCTTGCGCGCCAGGGTGGCGCCGAACAGCCGCAATCCTTCGAGAAGGGTGCGGCGCTCGAGCTCCGATTTCCGCCAGTGCAGTTCGATGCGCGGCACGCCTGCATGGTCCACATCCGTCCTCGACAGCTCAATGCGGTTCGAAGCGAGCGGCGCCTGCTCCCATGCGACATGAAGCTGAGCGGCGCAGCGCAGGTTCTGACTGAGCTGACTGGAAGTCCATTCGGCCATGTCGGGGGCGACGCAGGCGAGATCGGCGATTATGCGCTTGACGCCGGGGTAGGGCGTCTCGACCAGCCGGATGCCGAAATTCAGGATCCGCAGCCGCTCCATCGCCGAAAGCGTGGGCGAGAAGAAAGCCTCGTTGACGGCATCGACCTCGAACGCTCCGTAATCGGCCAGGATGGCGTTGCCGCCCTCGAATGTCGGATGTTCCATCCAGTAGCGGCCAAGCGCGGCCGCATTCGGCACGACGCCGCCGTTCGTGCGTTCATTCGACCATAGAAGCAGGCGGGAATTTTCCAGGCCGCCGGTGCAGACGATGAAATAGTCGACCGCGAGCGATCCAGCATCACGCCCGTTCGACCACAGCCTAGCGCCGGTGACGCGCTTGCCATCTCCGGCGAGCTCGGTGACGTAGGTGTCGAGCACGACGGCGATGTTCCTGCTCCTGTCCAGCTCGTCGGCGAACTTGTCGGCGAAGCGCACCGCCGGGCTCTTGATCAGTTGCACCCATCGCATCTCGTCCGAAACCGGCACGTCCGGACGGAACGCGGGAAGATCGAGGATGTCGCGAACGTCAGGCAGGAACGGCTCGATGTCGGCGCGGCCGATCGGCCAGCCGGAGTCAGGAACCCAGGCCTTCGGCGCGAAGTCCAGACCGTCAAGCACGCGGCACCAGCCGGCCCAATGGTTCGAGCTACCGCCCATGAATCGCAGCCGGGCGACGTCCAGGCCGAAATACGGATCGCCGACCGTAATGCCCCTGTAGAAGTCCTGCGAATCGTTGCTGAACTCGCGCGATCCCGCTTCCAGCACCACGACAGGAATACCGGCCGCGGAGAGCTTCCTGGCAATGGTCGTGCCGGCCGGCCCGGAGCCAAGAATGCAGGCCTTCGGCGCGAAGTCGGCAGCTCGGAAGGCCTCGTAGCCGTCGAAGATCACGCCAGGTCGCTCCGCTTCAGGATCCAGCCGTCGACCTCGACGATCTCATCCGGATCGGAATCGGGCAATCCACGCAGCAGCGGCAAGGCTGGAAGCATGGCAAGCGCCCGCACGATGGCGCGGCGCGACACTGTCTTGATCAAGATGGTCATCGGTCTGTCTCGCGGTAGGGCCTCGAACGCGCACGGCATTCCCTGAACGGTACACATTACAGGGAAAAGCCAGTTTCGTGCCAGGATGCTTCCGGAGACACCCGATGCGGCGACCGCGGCCGCCACTCGATACAAACGCGGTTAGCGTCGCCTTAACGGACGGCCGCCTTCGCTATCTCCGTGCCTCCGCGACTCAGGCCGCCTCGGGCAGGTCGCGATCGAGAACCGTCAGGTTGCGGCCACGATGCTTGGCCTGGTAGAGGCGCCGGTCGGCCGCGCGCATCAGCTCGGAAACGTTGCCGTTCTGGGCGCAAACGGTGCCGCCTATGCTGACGGTGAGTGGCACGGTGCGTTCGTCGACCGGGCGGAAGCGGATGAGCTCGACCTCACGGCGGATACGCTCGGCAACGCGCTTGGCCTCCTGCTCGGTGGCGCCGATCAGGAAGGCGCCGAATTCCTCGCCGCCGATGCGGCCCAGCACGTCGCCGCTGCGCACCCCGCGTTCGATGGCGCCCGCGATCAGCAGCAGCGCCTCGTCGCCGGTCAGATGGCCATAACTGTCATTGATGATCTTGAAATGGTCGGCATCGATGATCAGCAGCGCGCCGCGATCGGACTTGCGCCGCGAGCCGTCGAGCGCCGCAAAGAAGCTCTCTCGATTGAGCATCCCGGTCATGTCGTCGCGGCTGGCTTTCTCCGACAGGCGACGGTGCGCCGCGGCGAGCTGGGCGTGAGCGCGCGCAAGGTCGCGATGCGCGGCCTTGAGCTTGTCGCTCTGCCAGAAGGTGTAGGCGCTGGCGCCCCATGCCAGCGCGAGGGGGCAAAGGGTACAGGTCAGCCAGATCGTGCGATTGACCGAAAAGCCCAGCGCGGGAACGATGATCAGGGTCAATACGAGCGAGGTGGCGACAGAGGCAAAGGCGACGGCGGCGGACTTCAAGAAAATGCGGTTCATCGCGGGCTCCCACTGAATGGCCTGAGTGCCAGCAAGCCCTAAAAGTCACCTTTCCAGGATGTTTAAGATTTGAATCGTCGGGGCAGTTTTACCACCCGAGGCGCGCGGAAGTTGTGGATAAAGACACTGCCCAAAAGCCCGTTTCGTGCCATAAGGACCGCATGACACAACTTCCCGATCCCGCTCGCTTCGCCCACGTCACAGACTGGGTCTTCGACCTCGACAACACGCTCTATCCGCACCATTCGAACCTGTTCTCGCAGATCGATGTGAAGATGACCGCCTATGTGAGCGAATTGCTGTCTCTGTCGCGAGAGGACGCCCGGAAGCTGCAGAAGGAACTCTACCTCGAATACGGCACGACGCTGAACGGGCTGATGACGCGTCATGGCATCGACCCCGACGACTTTCTCGAGAAGGTCCACGATATCGACTATTCCTGGCTGGTGCCCGACCCGGTGCTTGGCGCCGCCATCAGGCAGCTTCCCGGCCGCAAGTTCATCTTCACCAATGGTGACAGGAAGCATGCCGAGCGCACGGCAAGGCAGCTTGGCATCCTCGACCATTTCGACGACATCTTCGACATCGTCGCCGCCGGCCTGAATCCGAAGCCGGCGCGCCAGACATACGAGCGGTTCGCGGCATTGCACGCAGTGACGGGCAACAATGCGGTGATGTTCGAGGATCTGGCCCGCAACCTGACGGTTCCCAAGGCACTGGGCATGACCACCGTTCTGGTGGTGCCGCGCAATTTCGAGCCGACCTTCTCCGAGATCTGGGAACGCGACCTGGCACAGGACGACGAAGTCGACTACGTCACCGACGATCTCGCCAGCTTCCTGACAACGATTGTCGAAGTCGTGGCCTGAGGGCGCCGAACCGGCATGCCATCCTGAACATGGTGCTTGCCTGTAGCGCGGCTTTGTGAAGGCGGGCTATTCGAAGTCCGGTATCGTTCCGGGCGGCAGACCCAGCTGGCTGTTCAGGTTGTTCAGGAACTGGCACCATTCCGGGACGCCTTGGCCGTTGCCATTGCCATCCGACGAAAAGCGGTTGCCATTGCCGCTGCTGCAATTGCCGTTGCCGTTGAAGTTGCCGGCATTGCCGTTACCGTTGAAGCTGCCAACGTTGCCGTTGCCGTTGAAGTTGCCGGCATTGCCGTTGCCGTTGAAGCTGCCGACGTTGCCATTGCCATTGAAATTGCCGATGTTCTCGGCAGCTTCGACGGCGGTCACGTCCAGCAAGCCAAGGCAAAGTGCCAATACGAGACGCCGTTTCATCGCGCCGACTCCCGTCCATGCTTCTGCTCGTAGGGTCTGGGATCGCCGGCGACAGATCGCGATAGCCTTTGCGCGGGGGACGGGCGCGGGCTCGGCGATCCCAGAAGCGTCAGCATCTTTCGATGCTCGCGCTAGCCATTGAAGTTGCCATTGCCGTTTTCCGGAATGGCCATGCCGGTGTCCAATGCTGCGGCCGGCCATGGTCCGGGTGCGGAAAGAGGCGACGGCCAACGCGACGGCAAGCAGCGGCGAAGCGCTGCGAGCTCATATGCCGTTGGCCATCGTCCACCCCATTAATTGCCGTTGAAGTTGCCGTTGCCGGATCCGATGTTGCCGTTGCCATCGTACATTCCGCCATTGAAATTGCCATTGAAGGAGCCGAGGTTCCCGTTGCCACTCGTGGGAGATGTGTTGCCGTTGCCGTTGAAGGCGCCGACATTGCCGGTGCCGCCGTTGAAGGCGCCGATATTGCCCGTGCCGGTATTGTGATAGCCTAGGTTTCCACTGGAATTCGGGATGCCGTTGCCATTAGCGTTGCCGTTGGCAATGCCGGTGTTGTGGTTGCCATTCCCGTTGCCATTGCCGAGCCCGACATTGCCGTTGCCGTTGCCGTTGCCGTTGCCAATGCCATTGTTACGGTTGCCGTTGGCGTTGCCGTTGCCGAAGCCGAAATTCCCGTTGCCATTGCCGTTGCCGTTGCCGACGCCGGTATTGTGATTGCCGTTACCATTGCCACTGGCGGCGCCGACATTGCCGTTGCCGTTGCCATTGCCGTTGCCGATTCCGGAGTTCTGGTTGCCGTTTCCGTTACCGTTGCCGTTGCCGAAATTGCCGTTGCCGTTGCCGTTGCCGTTGGCCGTGCCGGTGTTGCCGTTGCCGTTACCATTGCCATTGCCAGCGCCAACATTGCCGTTGCCATTGCCATTGCCGTTGCCATTGGCGGCAAACACCTGGCCCACCCCGAACTGAGGCGGCAGCAGTACCGGTGCGCACAACGCCAGACATGCGAGGGCTGTTATGTAGCGTTTCATGTCGGTCTCCTTGAGCTACGTTCGAAGAAATGCGTCCGAAGAGGCGCTCGAAACACCGACTTCGAACAGATCACGAGAAGCGACGATCGGGATTCCTGGCTGGGCGCTGGGGTGCGCCCATGGAGTCGCCCGGGAGTGTAGCGAAACCGCAGGAATCCCGATCCTCAGGGGTAGTGCTGACGGTCAATGATTGTGGTTGCCGCTGCCATTGCCGTTGAATGCGCCGGCGTTGCCGTTGCCGTTCCAGTTACCGTTGCCGATACCGAAGTTGGCGTTGCCGTTGCCATTACCGTTGGCGAAGCCCCAGTTGCCGTTACCGTTCAGGTTGCCGTTGCCGAAGCCCAAGTTGCCGTTGCCATTGCCATTGCCGTTGAAGACACCGGTATTGCCGTTGCCGTTCAGATTGCCATTGCCGACACCGACGTTGCCGTTGCCGTTGCCGTTGCCGCTGCCGATTGAGAATGCGGATGCCGAAACTGTGAGGGCCGACAGGATCGCCGCGGCCAGGATGATGCTTCTCATGACGCTCTCCTTGGGTTGTGTCGTGCTTGCCGGTCCGACCAGAGGCCGGGACGACACGAGGAGGATGCGTGGTGAACGACGGCGCGGATATCGGGGCTGAACGGCAGGCCTTGTCGGGTTTTTCGTCTATGCCTCCGTCAGGAAAACGTGATGAGATCAGGAAAAAACTGACAAGCGAGGAAACTCGTCCGGGTGTAAGTTGCTTGGATTGTTGGAGTTACGTGCCTTTTTCTCGCCCGCCAGCGAGCAGCACGCCTTGCAGGCGGCGGCAAGGGGAGGAGGTTCGATGCAGGCCGGGTTTGGCACACGCAGGGGTAACGCGGCGGAGACCTGGCGTCGGAAAGTGGCTCGGCGCCTGATAGCCGCCGAGGAAAAACTCTGTTTGCGCTTGTCGCGGGAACTTCACGACGATCTGGGCCAGATGTTGGCTAGCGTCGCGCTCGAACTTCACACCATCCGCATGGAATCCCAGGACATGGACCAGCGCCTTACACGCGCGGCCATGCTTGTGGACCAGTTGAGCGCCAAGGTGCATGATGCCGCCTGGAGCCTCCGGCCCGCGGACCTTGATCATGCCGGGCTTCGCGCCTCGGTCGAGGATCTGGCCACCATGCTGTGCTCCCAACTGGATATTCCGTGCGACATGGACCTAGCGGCCCTTTCGTATATTTTGATTCCGGAGAGTGCGCTGACCGTCTATCGCGTCGCGCAGGAGGCCCTCACCAACATTGGAAAGCATGCCCGGCCGAGCCGCGTGAGCGTCACGGCCCATGTGCATGACCACCGGCTGCGCCTGACGATCGAAGACGACGGGCTGGGGTTTGATGGCCATGTCGCGCCAGGATCTCATCACCTGGGGCTTGCTGGAGTAAGGGAACGGCTGGCGTCGATCGGAGGCGAATTGTCGATCGAAACGGCCAAGGGCAAGGGAACAACGATTTATGCTGACGTGCCTTTGATGGACTGAAGCTCTAGCGGCGGGGCTCTCCTGACGGAAATGTGGTCGAAGCGGGCATCGAGGCTCTGCCCGCAAGGACGGATGCGCGAAGCGGGCGCCCCCGTCCGCTTATGCGCGCTTGCAATGAGACGATGAGTGACGGAACTGGTTTTGCCCTGAGGAAACGGGCTGGCAATTGAACCTTCAGGGACGAAAAGACTACTCACTACGCGAAGTGCCTTTGACAGACAGAACAATGGAGGTTGAAGGTGACCTGTAGAAGGATATTCGTGGTCGACGATCATCCGATCGTCCTGTCCGGCGTTGGGGCAATGATCGACGGACAGGCGGACCTGACAATTGTGGGCCTTGCGGCCAACGCGGAGGAGGCGCTCGACGGCGTCGCGCGGGTGAGACCCGACGTTGCCGTCGTGGACATCTCGCTGCCCGGCATCAGCGGGCTGATGCTCATAGAGCGTCTGGTGGAGAGGTTCGAAGACCTCAAATGCATCGCGCTGACCGCGCATGAGGATCCAGGCTGCCTGCGCCTGGCACTCGCCGCGGGGGCACGAGGCTTCGTCGTCAAGCGCTCGACCGCGATGGATCTGCTGCAGGCCATCCGATGTGTGCTGGCCGGGGGCAACTACGTCGACCCCGCGCTTGCAGCGCGCATCCTGAGTCCGCGCAACAGCATACAGTGCGATCCGGGCAATCTGAGCGAGCGGGAACGCTCGGTGATCCAGCTCGTCGCCCTCGGTTACAGCAACAAGGAAATATCCTCGCGGCTCAACCTCAGCATAAAGACCATCGAAACCTACAGGACCAGGGCAACCGACAAGCTCGAACTCCACTCTCGCGCGGCCATCGTGCGGTTCGCGCAGTCCAATGGCTGGCTGGCCGAATTGCAACTGTAATCGCGCAACACCGGCCGGCCGCAGGGCGGCCGGTCAGAGATCGTAGAAACGCCGGATGATGTCCCATGCCTCATCGGCGGTGTCGACGAAGTCGATGATATCCTGGTCGCCGGGGCTGATCGTGCCCTGCTCGGCCAGGAAATCGAGATCGATCGCGCGCTTCCAGAAGGCCTTGCCGAACAGGATCACCGGCACGCGCTCCATGCGTCCGGTCTGGATCAGGGTCAGCGTCTCGAAGAATTCGTCCATCGTGCCGAAGCCACCGGGGAACACCGCGACCGCCTTGGCGCGCATGACGAAATGCATCTTGCGGATGGCGAAGTAGTGGAAGTTGAAGCACAGTTCCGGCGTCACATAGGGATTGGGCGCCTGTTCGTGCGGCAGCACGATGTTGAGGCCGATCGACGGGGCGCCGACATCGTCGGCGCCGCGATTCCCGGCCTCCATGACGCCGGGGCCGCCGCCCGTCACGACGACGAATTCACGGTAGTAGGAGGCGGCTGACTGCTGCGAGCAGAGGCGGGCGAACTTGCGCGCTTCCTCGTAGTATTTGCTGTTCAGCTCGAGATTCTTCTTCTGCGTCTCGTTCTTGGCCGCCCAGGCCTCGCCGCCCGGTTCAGGCAGCCGGGCGCCACCGAACAGGATGACCGTCGAGCGGATGCCGCGCTCGGCCAGGATCATCTCCGGCTTCAGCAATTCGAGCTGCAGCCGCACGGGGCGCAGTTCACGCCGGGTCATGAAGTCCGGGTCGTCCCAAGCCAGCCTGTAGGTGTCGGCCCGCGTCTGCGGCGTGTCCGGCACGCTCCTCGCCCGCTCCAGATCCTCGTCCGAGTGCGGCAGGGGCGTCCACCCTGCCTTTTCCATGGGATTCATGTTCGACTGATCCATTCCATATTCTCTTAGTTGCGCCGTCCCATGGCGCACCCCGCGATTGACCCTCACCATTGCTTCACATAGGGTCCGCGCGACTTTGGAAACAGGTTAAGGCGTTCGCCCTTAACAGCTTGGTAATGGAGCGAAATCATGTCGAAGCCCGATCTTGCGAGCCTCGAAAAGACCATCGAGAAGGCCTTCGACGAACGCGAGACGATTTCGACGGCCACGCGCGGCGAGACCCGCGAGGCGATCAACGCGGCGCTCGACCTGCTCGACCGCGGCACCGCCCGCGTCGCCGAACGCCAGGCGGACGGCAAGTGGCACGTCAACCAGTGGCTCAAGAAGGCGGTGCTGCTGTCCTTCCGGCTGAACCCGATGGAAATCATCAAGGGCGGCCCCGGCCAGTCCGTGTGGTGGGACAAGGTGCCGTCGAAGTTCGATGGCTGGGGCGCGGTCGATTTCGAGAATGCCGGCTTTCGCGCCGTGCCGTCCTGCGTGGTGCGCCGCTCGGCCTATGTGGCGCCCGGCGCCGTGCTGATGCCGTCCTTCGTCAATGTCGGCGCCTATGTCGATTCGGGCACGATGGTCGACACCTGGGCCTCGGTCGGCTCCTGCGCGCAGATCGGCAAGAATGTCCATCTCTCCGGCGGCGTCGGCATCGGCGGCGTGCTGGAGCCGATGCAGGCCGGCCCCACCATCATCGAGGACAACTGCTTCATCGGCGCCCGCTCCGAGGTGGTCGAGGGCTGCATCGTGCGCGAAGGCTCCGTACTGGGCATGGGCGTCTTCATCGGCCAGTCGACCAAGATCGTCGACCGGGCCACGGGCGAAGTGTTCTACGGCGAAGTGCCGGCCAACTCCGTCGTCGTTGCCGGCTCGCTGCCGGGCAAGCCGCTGCCGAACGGCGAACCGGGACCCAGCCTCTACTGCGCCGTGATCGTCAAGCGCGTCGACGCCAAGACCCGCTCGAAGACCTCGATCAACGAATTGCTGCGCGATTGATCTTTGCCGGGAGCGCACCCATCTTCCGGCGGCGCGTCGATGCGTCACGCTTGGTCACCCGCCGGGAGGATGAGATGAAGAGGTACGATCTGCGACGAGACCAGAACGGACCTGACCCGCTTGCCTGACAGACCGGATTTCACCTGGCTTTTCTTCCGAACCTCGGGACGAACCGGCCGCGCCGCCTACTTCCTGGGCAGCATGCTGGTAACCGTCATCCAGGCATTTCCGCTCTATCGTTTCACGCTGGTGTTCGAGGGAACGCCCGAGAGCGATATGTGGCTCGCCGCCTTCTACACGGTGGTGGTGGCCACGCTGTGGCCGACCATCGCGCTCGCCGTCAAACGCCTGCACGATCTCGACAAGCCCGGCCTTCTGGTGGTGGCGATGTTCGTGCCCATCGTCCAGATCATCGCCTTCCTGCTGCTTTGCGTCGTCCCCGGAAAAGCCGGGCCCAACCGCTACGGCAGGCAGGCTGACGCGCCAGCCGATTCATGAGATGAATCGGGTCATGCGCTACCGAACGCTTGACCCGAAACTGATCATCGAGACCGCCGAGCGGCTGGAAAGCCGTATCGGCGAACGCTTTCCCGACGCCGGCCTGCGCAACGTGGCGCGCGAGTTGGTCTCGCTGTCACGCGATCTCGCCGAGGCCGCCAGGAAGCTGGAAGCGCCGATCTGGTGGCTGCGCGGCGCCATCGCCGCCGCCTTCGCGGCCGGCGTGCTGATGTTCCTGTTCGTCGGCACCATCCTGCCGCTCGACCGCATCTCCGGCGCCGACGACGCGGTGCAATCCGTGCAAGGCATCGAGGCTTCGCTCAACACCGTCATCCTCGCCGTGCTCGGCTTCCTGGCGCTGATCCGCACCGAGGAGCGCATCAAGCGCAAGCGCGTGTTCCGGGAGTTGCACGGCCTGCGCTCGCTGATCCATGTCATCGACATGCATCAGCTGACCAAGGATCCGCCCGCCATGTCGAGTGATTTCCCGCCGACCGCGCAGGGGTCATCCCGGCTCACCGACGCCGCCGATCTCGCACGCTATCTCGACTACTGCTCCGAGATGCTGTCGATCACCGGCAAGGTCGCTGCGCTGTTCGCGCAGTCGGTCAATGACGACGTGGTCATCGACGGCGTCAACGACATCGAGAACCTCAGCACCAATTTGGCGCGCAAGATCTGGCAGAAGATCACGCTGATCCAGGGCCGGTACTGAGTCTCCGTCCGAATAGCGTTGCGACTTCTCAGCCGGCGCCCCGCGCCATGATCGCGTCCGGTGAAAGACCGGGCGGCCCCTTCCCCACCTGTTCGGCCTCGCGCACAAGGTCCGTCACGCGCCGGGTGACGGGCGCCGGCGCGCCGGTCCTTTCCGACAGGCCGAGGATCGCGCCCTGCAATTCGTTGATCTCGGTCGGCCGGCGGCGCTCGAGATCGTCCCACATGGAGGATCGCGCCTCCGGATCGATCGCCAGCATGCGCCGCGCCAGCCGCCGGAACACCCAGTCGGGCAACCTCAGCAGATGCGGCAGCAGGGCCGGGCGCAGACCGGCTATGCGCGCCGGGCGAATGTTCGCGGCCTTCATCGCGACCAGCGCCTCGTCGACCTGGGCGGCCAGGATCAGGCGCCAGCGCCGGTCGGCAAGCTCGATGGCGAGCGGCAGGCCGGAAAGCGCAACCAACGCGTTGTTGAGGTTCATCAGCAGCTTGCCCCAAAGCACCGCGGCCATGTCGGCATGGGTCTCGACCTGAAACCCCTCGACGCCAAGCAGGCCCGTCAGGCCGGCCACGCCGTCCTCGATCGCCACCTTGCCTTCACTGGCGCGATGGACCCGCAGCGGCCGTTCACCTTCGCGTGACTGAACCACGTTGAACGGCACCATCCCCGCAAGCACCCGGTGTCCCGGCAGGGCCTGCCGCAATTTGTCGGCATTGCCGACACCGTTCTGCAGGCTGACCACCACGGCGTGCTCCGGCGCATGGGCGGCGATCAGCCCCGCCATCCCGACCGTGGCGCCGCTCTTGACCGTGACCAGGATGACGTCGGCGCTCGAAAGCGCAGCAACGGGATCGGCCGTCGCGCTCAGTGCGTCGGGCCGCACCTGCCGGTCGCGCGCTTCGAGATCACTTACGCGCAGACTGCCCTGGCAAATTGCCTCGACGAGGCGCGGGCGCGCCAGCAGGGTCACCCGACGGCCGGCCAGCGCCAGGCAGCCACCGGCGTAGCAGCCGATGCTTCCCGCTCCGGCGACGACGATCCTGCTTTCCTGACCGTGCATCCGCGTCCCTCCGGCGGCGACTATACGTCATGAGAACCATAATGTCGGCGCCATGCCTGGCCCTTATGTCTGCCCGTGACAGGTCCGACGCTTTCGACTATCGATTCCGCCATGACCCTGCCGACGGATCCCGCCGAAAACCTTGCCTCGCTGATCCGCTGCGCCTCCGTGACGCCAGCCGAGGGCGGCGCGCTGAGCGCCCTTGAAACCATGCTGAAACCGCTCGGCTTTTCCGTCGAGCGACCGGTGTTCTCGGAAGACGGCACACCCGACATCGAGAACCTCTACGCGCGCCGCTCCGGCAACGGGCCGCACCTGATGTTCGCCGGCCACACCGACGTCGTGCCGGTGGGCGACGAGGCGGCATGGACGCATCCGCCCTTCGCCGCCGAAATCGCCCATGGCGAGATGTATGGCCGGGGCGCCGTCGACATGAAGGGCGGCATCGCCTGCTTCATCGCGGCGCTGGCGCGCCACGTCGAGGCGTCCGGCGGCCCCAAGGGGTCGGTATCGCTGCTGATCACCGGCGACGAGGAAGGGCCGGCCATCAACGGCACGACGAAGCTGCTGGACTGGGCGGCGGCCAAGGGCGAGAAATGGGATGCCGCCATCGTTGGCGAGCCGACCAATCCGGACGCGCTCGGCGACATGATCAAGATCGGCCGGCGTGGCTCGATGTCGGGCAGCATCACGGTCAACGGCCGCCAGGGCCACGCCGCCTATCCGCACCTGGCGGACAATCCGGTGCGCGGGCTGATGGCGCTGGTGGATGCCCTGCTGCATCCCGTCTTCGACAAGGGTACCAGGGATTTCCAGCCGACCAATCTGGAGGTGACCTCCATCGACGTCGGCAATCCGGCGACCAACGTCATCCCCGCCAAGGCGACCGCCATTTTCAACATCCGCTTCAACGATACCTGGGACGCCGAGACCGTACAGACCGAGATCCACAACCGCATCGATGTCGCGGCGGGCCGCAGGAAATACCGGCCGGGGAAGAAGACGCCGGTCGACTACGACCTCGTCTGGCGCGACCGGCCAAGCCACGTCTTTCTCACCCGCGACGACAAACTGATCGAAACGCTGAGCGGCTCGGTCGCGGCGGTGACCGGAAAGACGCCGGCGCTCTCGACCTCCGGCGGCACGTCCGACGCGCGCTTTATCAAGGACCATTGCCCCGTGGTCGAGTTCGGCCTGGTCGGCAAGACCATGCACATGGTGGACGAGCGCGTCGCGCTTTCCGACCTGGAGATGCTGACGCGTATCTACCAGCGCTTCATCGAAGACTGGTTCGGGCAGGATTGAGCCGCATGCTCTCGGCGGACGAGACCCACGCTTCGCTGCTCGGCGCCTGGCGGCTCATGCTCGGCAAGAACGACGGGCTGCGGATGCTCGACCTGTCGGCCGACGGCTTCTGGGATTCCTTCTTCGCCATCGTCGTCGCGGCTCCGGCGCTGATCGTCGGCTGGGTCGGCATCGCCAACCAGATCGGCGACCCAGAGGCCTTCGCCGGCCGGTTCGGCATGGTGATCAGCCTGGCCGCGGCCGAGATCGGCGCGTGGGTCGTGCCGCTGGCGGGCCTGGCTCTGATCGCGCCCCGTATCGGCATCGGAGGACGCTTCGTTCCCTTCGCGGTGGCCTATAACTGGGCGATGGCGATCGCGGCCTGGATATCGCTGCCCGCGGCACTGCTCACGCTCTTCCTGCCGTTCACCGACCAGATGGTGGTGCTGGTCGCGCTCGTGCTGTTCCTCTTGTCGGAAGTGCTGATCTGGCGGCTCACCAACGCCTCCATCGGCCGCGGCGCGGCGATCGCCACCGCCGTCTTCACCGGCATGCTGATCGGCTCGCAGGCGGTCAGCTTCGGGCTTCAGGTGCTGCTCGGCATTTCGATGCCTGACATGCCCTGACCATTATCGAACTACACTAGAGCGGTTCCGGTTGAAACGGAATCGTCAGAACCGCTCTATCTATTTGTTTTTGCCGCATTTATGCGACGCCAAATGTTTCCATTTGGCTACAAAATGCTCTAGCCGGGATAGTCGACCTTGACCAGGAACAGGCCGTCCGGCGGCGCTACCTGGCCGCAGGCGGAGCGGTCGCGCGCCGCGAGCGCTTCGCTCAGGTCGGCGACGGTCCAGCCGCCTTCGCCGACGCGCTTGAGCGAGCCGACCATCGAACGCACCTGATTGTGCAGGAAGGAGCGCGCCGAGGCCTTCACCTCGATCAGGTCATCGCAACGCGTCACGTCGAGGCGGTCGAGCGTCCGCACCGGGCTTTCGGCCTGGCATTGGGTCGAGCGGAAGGTGGTGAAATCGTGCCGCCCCAGCAGCACTTTCGCGGCCTCGTGCATGGCGTCGGCGTCGAGGCGCTTGGGCACCCACCAAACCTGGCCCTTTTGCAGGGCGGCAGGCCCGCGACGGTTGAGGATGCGATAGACATAGTGGCGGGCCGTGGCCGAGAAGCGCGCGTCGAACCCATCGTCGACGGCGGTTGCCTGGACGATGGCGATGCGCGCGCCTGCGGCCTGCAGATGGGCGTTGACGGCGTCGCGCACCGTATCCTCCCGCCACGCCTTGGCGAGATCGATATGCGCGACCTGGCCGGTGGCGTGGACGCCGGCATCGGTGCGGCCGGCGCCGCGCAGCGTGATCGTCTCGCCGCAGAACTGGCCGATGGCCTGCTCTATCGCCTCCTGCACGGAAAGATGGCCGGCCTGGCGCTGCCAGCCGGCATAGGGGCCGCCGTCATATTCGATGTCGAGGCGAAAGCGCGGCATCTCAGTGCATGGCGCCGAAGCGAGGGAACCGACTTTCGAAGGACATCGTGCTTCATCCCTTTGATTGAAAGTCGTTACTCACGAACGAGACTTCCGGGAACCGTTCGCCGTTCCCCGGCCGGGACTGGGGAACGGTTCCGGAGCATGGCCTAGGCCGCGAGCGCCGTGAAGGCGTCGGCGTAGACCAGCTTGCCGGTCGCGGGCGCGTCGCCCCAGGCCAGGGCCTGCAGGGCGTCGCCCTGATATTCGCTTTCGAACCGTTCGGCGCGGCCATGGCTGTAGCCGAAGCGACCGTAATAGTCCGGATCGCCCAGCACCACGGCCAGCGTCTCGCCGGCATCCTTCAGCCGGATGTGCGCCTCACGGATCAGCGCGCCGCCGATGCCCGAGCCGTGGAACGACGGCTCGACAGCCAGGGGCGCCAGCGCCACGGCCGGAAACCTCTTGCCGCCGCTCTGCACGAAAAGCCTGGAAAACAGGATGTGGCCGACGACCTGGCCGTCCTCTTCCGCCACCAGTTCCGCGACCGCGTCGCCGCCGGTCACCAGCGCATCGACCAGCCCGGCCTCGGCCCGCTGGCCGAAAGCGTGCTCCTCGACGAGGCGGATCGCCTCGCGGTCCCGCGGCGTCGCCGCGCGAATCGACATCATGCTCATGAGAATTTCATTCCTTCTTCAACCTTGGCCCCGTGCAGGAACACCTGGGCAGCGGCGGGCTTACCGCCCGCTCTTTGGACTTCGACCAGCCGGATCGCGCCTGTTCGGCAAGCGACCGTCAACTGGCCATCGATAATTCCTCCCGGTTCGCCGGCGCCGTCGGACAGCGTCGAGCGAAGCAGTTTCAGCCGCTCCGGGCGGCCGGCGATTTCAATCTCCGACCATGCGCCGGGGAAAGGCGACAGGCCGCGAATGTGATTGTGGACCTCGTGCGAGGGGCGATTCCAGTCGACATGCGTCTCGGACTTGTCAATCTTGCGGGCGTAGGTCACGCCTTCCGCCCGCTGCGCCACGAAGTCGAGGCTGCCTTTGTCCAGCCGCGCCAGCGCTTCCACGATCAGCGCCGCACCAAGGCCCATGAGCCTGTCGTGCAGCTCGCCAGCCGTCATATCGGGCTCGATGGCGCATTTTTCAACCAGGCCGACCGGCCCGGTGTCGAGACCTTCCTCCATCCGCATCACCATCATGCCGGTTTCGGCATCGCCGGCCATGATGGCCCGCTGGATCGGCGCGGCGCCCCGCCAGCGCGGCAGGAGCGAGGCATGGCCGTTGATGCAGCCGAGCCGCGGTGCCTCCAGAACGGCCTTGGGCAGAAGCAGTCCGTAGGCGACGACAACGGCGATATCCGCGTTCAGCGACGCGAGCGCGGCCTGCTCGGCCTCACCCTTCAGCGACAGCGGCGTGCGCACCTCGATGCCGAGGCGCTCCGCCTCGCGCTGCACCGGCGACGGCGTCAGTTCCAGGCCGCGCCGGCCGGCCGCGCGCGGCGGCTGGGTATAGACGGCGGCGAGTTCGTGTCCGGCCTCGGCGATCGCGCGCAGCGCGGGCACGGAGAAATCCGGCGTGCCCATGAAGATGACGCGAAGGGTCATCCGACGAGCCTAGCCAACCATCCTGCCCGCGGCCTTCGCGCCGGCGGCCCGGTCCTTGGCAAGCTTCTTGAACTTCTTGACGACCATATCGCGCTTCAGCTTCGAGATGTGGTCGATGAAGAGCACGCCGTTGAGGTGGTCGATCTCGTGCTGCAGGCAGGTCGCCATCAGGCCCCCGGCCTCCATCTCCAGCAGCTTGCCGTCGCGGTCGAGATATTTCACGCGGACAGCGGCGGGACGCTCGACCTCGGCGTAATAGTCGGGAATCGACAGGCAGCCTTCCTCGTAGACCGAGCGCTGGTCCGAGCTTTCGAGGACCTCCGGGTTGATGAAGACATGCGGCGCCGGCGTCTCGCCTTCCTTGGCCAGGTCGATGACCAGCATGCGCAGCGGCTCGCCGACCTGGATCGCCGCGAGGCCAATGCCGGGCGCGTCATACATCGTCTCCAGCATGTCGTCGGCGAGTTTCAGCAAGGCACCGTCGACGCGCTCGACCGGCTTGGAGACCTGGCGCAGGACGGGATCGGGAAGGATGATGAGCGGCTTTATCGGCATGGCGTCTCACCTAAGACCTCCCACCATGGGCGTCAACCGGTGCCGGGGTATGGCGTTCACGTTTTGATCTGTGCCATGGACCCGAATCGGCTATGCTGTCCACATGAACGATACATCGATGCTCTCGGAACCCGTCGTCCGGCTCGGCGCCAGCACGTTTACGCTCGGCCAGGCTCTGGTTTTCGGCGCGTTGCTGCTGGCGGCCCTTTTCGTGCTGCTCGTCATGTCGCTCTGGCGTTCCGCCAAGGCGCGCGCCGTGGCGGCGGCGGAGGCGGCCGACCACGCCCGCGACACCGAGGCCAGGATGGCCGACATCATGCAGGCGCAGGCCGAGATGCAGGGGCGGATGGGCGCGATCGCCGAGGTGTTCGGCGCCAGGCAGGCGGAGCTCACCCAGTCGCTCGGCCAGCGGCTCGACGCCATGACCGGCCGCCTCGGCCAGACGATGGCCGAGCAGACCAAGTCGACGCATGAGAGCCTGGCGAAGCTGCAGGAGCGGCTGGCGGTCATCGACACGGCGCAAGGCAACATCCAGTCGCTCGCCGGCCAGGTCGTCCAGTTGCAGGCGATCCTGTCCAACAAGCAGACGCGCGGCGCCTTCGGCCAGTCGCGCATGGAGGCGATCATCGCCGACGGCCTGCCGCATGGCGCCTACGAATTCCAGGCGAGCCTTTCCAACGGCAGCCGTCCGGACTGCGTGGTGCGAATGCCGAACGGCGCGCCGTCGCTGGTCATCGACGCCAAGTTTCCGCTGGAGGCGTGGAACGCGATCCGCGCGGCCGAGGGGCCGGAGCCTCAGAAGATGGCCGCGCAGGCCTTCCGGCGCGACATCGAGGTGCATGTGCGCGATATCGCCGACAAATATCTGATCCAGGGCGAGACGCAGGACACCGCCTTCATGTTCGTGCCGTCGGAATCGGTGTTCGCCGAGATCCACGAGAATTTCGAGGCAGTCGTGCAGAAGGCGCACCGCGCCCGCATCGTCATCGTCTCGCCGTCGCTGCTGATGCTGTCGATCCAGGTCATCCAGGCGATCCTGAAGGACGCGCGCATGCGCGAGCAGGCGCATCTGATCCAGGGCGAGGTCATCCGGCTGATGGAAGACGTGGCGCGCGTCGACGAACGCGTGCGAAAGCTGCAGGGCCATTTCGGCCAGGCGGCGAAGGACATCGACGATATTCTGGTGTCAACATCGAAGGTGACCAAGCGCGGCCAGAAGATCGAGGCGCTGGAGTTTGGCGAAGGCGAGGCCGAGGCCGGTCAGCGCGGCACACCCGCAAAGGCCGAGGCTGGCGCACGGGCAGCGGACTCCAAGACGGGCCAGCTCAGATTGCGCGTCGTCGAAGAGAGCGACTGACCTTCGCCTCGTTTGATGAAAAGGCCCGTCTCATCGTCATCCCAGGGCGGAGCAAGGAGCGGAGCGACGCGCGCAGACCCCAGGATGACGGACGAACGGCGGGCTTCCCCGAGGTTCGAGACAGGCCCGCTCGACTTCGCTACTGCCCCTCGATCGTCGTCATGCCTTCGAATTCCGGCAGCCAGTGCAGTGCCGACCGGTGCCAGACCTGTCGTTTCGGGACGAGCTCCTGGCGCTGACGCGCCGTGCCGACCCTGATGCCATAGATCTTCGGTCCGTCTCCTGCCGACGTGGCATAAAGATGCGATCCGCAATCACCGCAGAACCCTTGCGCCCGTTTGGCGCCGCTCGACCCGGTCTTGATGTAGACCTTGGGCGTGCCTCGAGTGATCCTGTAGTCGCTTTCCGACGCCGGAACCGTCACCCGGAAGGCGGTGCCGGTCAGCTGCTGGCAATCGGTGCAGTGACAGATCGAGGTCTTCTCCGGATCGACCTCCGCCTCGTAGGTGATCGCGCCGCAATGGCATCCGCCGTCGATCTTCATCGGTCTTCCTCCCTGAACGTTCGACGCGCCAAGCCTACCCCTCCTCGGAAGCCTCGGCGATGGCCTTTCGCCGCTGCTCCCATGTGCCAGCCGTTTGCGGCTTGACGAAGAGCCTGGAGATTTGCGGCATCTCTTTCCTCAATCGTGCCTCCAGGCGCTCGACGCAGGCCTCGATGTCCGGCGCCGTCAGATGATCCTCGAATTCGATGCTCAAGCCAGCGACGATCTCCTCCGGTCCGATGTGGACGCTGAGGATGCCGTTCGCGCGCTGCACCGCCGGGTCCTGCTGGGCGATCTCCAGCACCCCGCGCTCCACCTCGGGCGAGGCCGGCTCGCCCATCAGCAGCCCCTTGCTTTCGCGGGCCAGGAAGATGGCGGTGGCGCCGAGGATGATGGCGATGCCGACGGAGCCGACGCCATCGAGCTCCGGCATCCCGAGCAGTTCGGACGCCGCGATGCTGACGAAGGCGACGACCAGGCCAAGCATGGCGGCGCTGTCCTCGAACAGGACTGTGTAGACGCTCGGATCCTTGCTGCTGCGCACGGCCTCGAACCATCCCTGCCGGCCCTTCTGCCGGCGGAACTCCTTCAGCGCCACCAGCCAGGAACTGCCCTCGAACAGGAAGGACAGGCCGAGCACGATGTAGTTGACCTTGGCGTTGACGACGGGCACGGGCGCCAGGATGTGGATGATACCCTCGTAAAGGGAAACGCCGGCGCCCAGCGCGAAGACGAGAAGCGCGACAATGAAGCTCCAGAAATAGAGCTCGCGTCCATGGCCAAGCGGATGCGTGCGATCGGCCGGGCGCGCCGCGCGGTGCATGCCATAGAGCAGGAGCGCGCCGTTACCGGTATCGACAAGCGAGTGCACGCCTTCCGAGAGCATGGCGGAACTGCCGGTGAAGAACGCCGCGCCGAACTTGGTCAGCGCGATGGCGAGGTTGCCCGCCAGCGCGGCGTAGATCACCCTTTTCGAGCCGGCATGCCCTGCCATTCGGATCCCCGTTCCCATGAGACGGGCCGAGCTTAGCGGTCCGCGAGCCGAAGCTCCACAGCAACGCGCCAGCGAGCCAACGGTTCGGAGCACGTTCGGCAAGCGCCCGGGTATAGCCGCCGACTGGCGGGAATGGCGTCGCACGAAGCAAAAAGTCGGCTTTTCCCGAGGAAGCGAGGGCCCGCCCCGGCAACAAACTCTTGCAGCCGCGCCTTTCTCTTGTTTCACTTCGCCATCCACCAACCGGAGGAACGAATCATGGCTAAGGGTGCGATGAAGGCGGGCAAGGAAGCCCGCAAGCCGAAGAAGGATGCGAAGAAGCCGGCCGCGGCCCCTCCCATCAAGGCGGCGCCGGTCAAGGCAATGCGGATCAAGGAAAAGTAAATTCCGGACGGTTCGCGTCGGCACGGTTTTGAACCGGCGGCAGCAGTGCCGCCGGTTTCTTGTTGACCCACAGAAAGGCCCGCCTATATCAGCGGTGCGAGGACGACCTCGCGTTTCCCCAAAACAGGCCGGGACGACCCGCCACACTGATCGGGCATCGTTCCTTCCGCGACCGGGCGACCTTCGGTGCGATGCTCGAATGGAGCACCACCAATGTCCTGGATTTTCCTGTTCTTCGCCGGCCTTTTCGAAATCGGCTGGGCGATCGGCCTCAAATACACCGACGGCTTCTCGAAGCCGCTGCCGACCCTCCTCACCGTTGCCTCTATGGTGGTGAGCCTGGGGCTGCTTGGCCTGGCGTTGAAGACCTTGCCGGTCGGCACCGCCTATGCGGTGTGGACCGGCATCGGCACCGTCGGCACCGCCATGCTCGGCATCTGGCTGCTTGGCGAACCGGCGACCGTGGCGCGACTCGCCTGCATCAGCCTGATCGTGTGCGGCATTGTCGGGCTGAAGCTCGTCGCCTGACATTTTCGCGACGGACGCAAACAACCGGCAGCGTTGGCCCGGGCCAACGCTGCCGGCATCGGTCGGCCTCGCACATTATCGCGGGCTGGAAACCCACCTTTTCGGGCGAAGGCGTCCGCGCCATAAGCACAAACGCATTCGGGGCCGCTTTTGGCGACCCTGAAATGCAAACGTGCCAGACGGCTTTAGCGGGCGGAGAAGCCCGGCGGCGTCCTGCCGACGCGTGCCTTGCGGGCAGCGTAGCGCGCGTCGCGCTTGGCCTTGCGTTCTGCCTCGTCGGCCAGCAGGCGCGAGATACGGTCGGTCTCTTCGGCCTCGCGGATCTTGGCCTCTGCGGCCGCGGCTTCCTCGGCCGCGATGCGTGCCGCTTCGGCCGCTGCCTCGCGCTCGGCCTTCTCAGCCGCTTCGCGTGCCAGCTTTTCCTGCTTCAGCCGGGCCTTTTCAGCCTCACGGATCGCGCGAGCCTCGAGGATCGCCTTGCGTTCGGCCTGACGCGCCAGCACCGCTGGGTCGTCCGCTGCCGGCTTTGCCTTGAAGCGCGCCAGAAGCGCCTTCTTTGCCTCGTTCGCGGCATTGCGCCGCTCGAAAATGTCTTTTTCCCTGTAGATAGCCAAGTGTAGTTCCCTGAAGTCAATTCGCGACGCTTACATACGCGTGAAAGTGGCGAGTTCAAGCGCCAAAACGGTATGCCAGCCATGAAATTCTGCGCTGTTGCAGCAGGGAGACGTACCCCCCGACGCCCAAAATCGACATGCACTGTTCACAGTCCGCGCCACTGGCGGCGCGGCCGACGCATCGCTACCTCTAGCGCGACCTCAGGACACGGAAACAAGCGTCAGGGATGCACGGAATGGAACTCGGCCTCTACACATTCGCGGATGTCAGCCCGGAACCGGGCCCCGGCGCGATCGGCCCGCATGAGCGGCTGCGCAACCTGATCGAGGAGATCGAACTCGCCGATCAGGTTGGGCTCGACGTCTTCGGGCTGGGTGAACATCACCGGCCCGATTATGCCGCCTCGGCGCCGGTCGTGGCCCTGGCCGCCGCGGCCGAGCGGACGAAGCGCATCAAGCTGACGAGCGCGGTCACCGTGCTGTCCTCCGACGACCCGGTGCGCGTCTTCCAGCAATTCGCGACGCTCGACCTGCTCTCCAGCGGGAGGGCGGAGATCATGGCCGGCCGCGGTTCCTTCATCGAATCCTTCCCTCTGTTCGGCTACAATCTCGAGGATTACGACGAGCTCTTCGCCGAGAAGCTCGACCTGCTGCTCGCCATACGCGACCAGGTGAAGGTGACGTGGCAGGGGAACCTGCGCGCGCCGATCAACGGCCGGGGTGTCTATCCCCGTCCTTTCCAGGAAAAGTTGCCGATCTGGATCGCCATCGGCGGTACGCCGCAATCGGCGGCGCGCGCCGGCGTGTTGGGTCTGCCGCTGGCGCTCGCCATCATTGGCGGCGAGCCGGCGCGTTTCGCGCCGCTCTTCAATGTCTACCGCGAGGCGGCCCGGCGCGCCGGCACCGACCCGGCGGGCCTTGCCACCAGCATCAACGTGCATGGCTTCATCGCCGAGACGACGGAGAAGGCAGCCGACGATTTCTACCTGCCGCAGGCCGAGGTGATGAACCGCATCGGCCGCGAGCGCGGCTGGGGTCCGACATCGCGGGCGCATTTCGATCAGTCGCGCGGGCCGAACGGCGCGCTGTTCGTCGGCAATCCTGAGCAGGTGGCGGAAAAGATCGTCGCCCACCACAAGATCTTCGGCAACGACCGCTTCCTGCTGCAGATGGCGATCGGCACCATGCCGCACGCCAAGATCATGAAGGCGATCGAGCTCTACGGCACCAGGGTGGCGCCGCTGGTGCGCAAGGAAACCGCGCCGGCCGTGGCCGCCACCGCATCCGTCGGCTGAAACGCCCGACAAAAAGGGAGCGTCCCGCCGCCCGGGCGGGACGGCCCCGGTCGAGGCTGGCCCTCCCACCCTATCTCTTTGATTTCGCCGCCTTTGTGCGCACCGACGATTTCGCCGGGCCGCGAAATGCTCCAACGGAACCTTGTCGCCCCGGAGGCGTTTCCCGCGATACGGCGCCATTCACAGTGCCGGAGGGAAACGATGAAGGTCGAGCCGATCGTTTCGGGCGCGGGCGTCGTTGAAAGCCGGCAAGCAGGCGCCGGGACACGGGCGGATGTGCGCCTGATCCGCTCGCTGCTGATCGGCATTTTCATTCTCATGGCGGTGTACGCGCTCTATTTCGCGCGCGCCTTCTTCATGCCCGTCATCCTCGCCTTCCTGCTGGCGCTGACGCTGACGCCGATCGTGCGCCTGTTGCGCAAGCGCGGCATCCCCGAGGTCGCGTCAGCCACGCTGCTGGTGCTCCTGTCGGTCTGCGTCTTCGCGGTCGCCGGCTACCTCTTGAGCGGCCCGGTGATCGACCTCATCAACAACACCTCCTCGATCGGCCAGCAGTTGACCGAGCGGCTGGCGCAACTGCGCCGCCCGTTCGAAAAGATCATGGAGATCACGCACCAGATCGAAGGGCTGACGGAGACCGCGCAGGCGCCCGACGTGCAGAAGGTGGCTGTCGCCCAATCGGGCATCCTGTCGTCGGCCGCCGGCAACATCCTGTCGGCGGGCACGGGCCTCACCATCATCTTCGTGCTGTCGCTGTTCCTGCTGGCGTCAGGCACGATGTTCTACGTCAAGATCATCCAGTCCTTCGCCAGCCTCAGCGAAAAGAAGCGCGCCCTGCGGGTGGTCTACGACGTCGAGCGCGAAATCTCCCACTACCTGCTGACGGTAACCATCATCAACGCCGGGCTCGGCACGGTGATCGGACTTGGCCTGTGGGGTCTGGGCATGCCCAACCCCCTGGTCTGGGGAACGGCCGCCGCGTTGCTGAACTTCCTGCCCTATGTCGGCGCGCTGATGACCATACTGCTGGTCGCGGTCATCGCGCTGATCAGCTTCGACAGCATCTCCTACGCCCTGCTCGCGCCCGGCTTCGTGCTCCTGTGCGATGTCGTGGAGGGCCAGCTCGTCACGCCGATGGTCGTCGGCCGGCGGCTGGAGATCAACGCCGTGGCGATCTTCATCGCCATCGCCTTCTGGTCCTGGCTGTGGGGGTTCGTCGGCGCGCTGATGGCCGTGCCGTTGCTGGTCGTGATCAAGGTGTTCTGCGATCATTTCGACGGGCTTCGCCATGTCGGCAACTTCCTTGCCGCCCAGCATACGGATACCCCGGACGACGAGAATGGCGAGGAAGCCACGCCATAGCAGCCCTTTGTTTGCGACGGCCCGGTCGAGCGCCTATATCGAACCGGTCAACGACCGGACCCCGCGCATGAGCGACGCCTCCATCGACATCGAAGCCTATCTCGCGCGCATCGGCCATGCCGGGCGCCGCGACGCCAGCCTGGAGACGCTGCGGCAACTGCACCTGCGTCATCCGCAGGCGATCGCGTTCGAGAACCTCGATCCCTTCCTCGGCCGGCCGGTGCGGCTGGATCTCGCATCTCTGCAGGACAAGATCGTCGCCGGCGGCCGTGGCGGCTATTGCTTCGAGCACAATCTGCTCTTCATGCATGCGCTGCAGGCGCTGGGCTTCACGGTCAGCGGGCTTGCCGGGCGCGTGCTGTGGGGCCAGCCGGAGGACGCGATCACCGCGCGCAGCCACATGCTGCTGCGCGTCGACATCGGCGGGCGCGTTTACATAGCCGACGTCGGTTTCGGCGGCCTGACCTTGACAGCGCCGCTGCTGCTCGAGCCTGGGATCGAGCAGCACACCCCGCACGAGACATTCCGGATCGCCGAGACCAGCGACCATTTTCGCCTGCAGGCAAATATCGGCGGCGACTGGCGCACGCTCTACCGCTTCGACATGCAGCAGGCCTACGAGATCGACTACGCGATGAGCAACCATTTCCTGTCGACTCATCCGAGCTCGCATTTCCTGTCCACAATCATCGCCGCCCGAGCCCTGCCGGACCGCCGCTATGCGCTGCGCGGCAACCGGCTGTCGATCCATCACGTCGGTGGGCGCACCGAGCAGATGCACATGACCAGCGCGGCCGAGCTCGCGGACACGCTGGAGAGCCAGCTCGGCATCATCATTCCCGACCGCGCCGCCTTCGAGGCCAGGGCGCGACAGACAAACATCGTGGAGAACCATTCATGACCGTTCTTTCCGTCCTCGACCTGTCGCCGATCGTCCAGGGCAGCACCGCCTCTCAGTCGCTCGCCAACACGCTGGACCTCGCCCGCCACGCCGAGCGGCTGGGCTATCGGCGCTACTGGCTGGCCGAACACCACAACATGCCTGGCATCGCCAGCGCGGCGACCTCCGTCGTCATCGGCCATGTCGCGGGCGGCACGAGCACGATCCGCGTCGGCGCCGGCGGCATCATGCTGCCAAACCATTCGCCGCTGGTGATCGCCGAACAGTTTGGCACGCTCGCCGCGCTCTATCCCGGCCGCATCGACCTCGGTCTCGGCCGCGCGCCGGGCACCGACATGCTGACCGCGCGGGCGCTGCGCCGCAATCTCGAGGCCGGGGTCGACAATTTCCCGCAGGACGTGGTCGAGCTGATGGGCTATTTCCAGCCGGCCGAGGAAGGCCAGCGCATCCGCGCGGTGCCGGGCGAAGGCCAGAACGTGCCGATCTGGATCCTCGGCTCCAGCCTCTACGGCGCGCAGCTCGCCGCGCTGCTCGGCCTTCCTTACGCCTTTGCCTCGCATTTCGCGCCGGGCGAACTCGACCATGCGCTCGATGTCTACCGCTCGCGCTTCCAGCCATCGGAACAGCTCGACAAGCCCTATGTGATGCTCGGGCTCAACGTCTTCGCGGCGCCCACCGACGCGGAGGCGCGCCTGCTCTTCACCTCGCTGCAGCAGGCCTTCGTCAACCTGCGCACCGGGCGCCCCGGCCCGCTGCCGCCACCAGTCGAAGGCTACGACCGCGATCTTGATCCGATGGCCAAGACGATGCTCTCGCAGGCGCTGTCCTGCGCCGTCGTCGGCGCGCCGGACACGGTGCGCCAGGGCATCGAGGCCTTCGCGCGCCGCACCGGCGCCGACGAGCTGATGGTGACGGCGCAGATCTTCGACCATGAGGCGCGCGTGCGCTCCTTCGAAATCCTGGCCGACGTGCATAAGTCGCTGTCGCGAGCCGCCTGACCGTACGCCGACTTCTGCCTGACATATCCGCCTGCTAGAGGCGTGCTCCCTCATTGGAGCGAGACGGCATTTCCCTGATTCGCCACCTCGCTCTACAATTCCGTTTTCCAGGCACGATCCCCTTCGAGAGAGTCGGCGATTCCTCAGGGTCATGCCCCCAAGCGCGAGCCATCAGACGTGACCCAGGACCTCGACCAGCGCACACAATTCACCATCGACCTCGCGCGGCGCGCCGGCGAACTCGGGATGAAGTACTTCCGCGACCTCGAGAACCTGACCATCGAGAGCAAGGGCCACCAGGACCTGGTCTCCGATGCCGATCGCGAGGTGGAGCTGTTCGTGCGCGCGGCGATCGCCGAGGCCTATCCCGACGACGGCATCGTCGGCGAGGAGCACGCGCCGGCGGCCGGATCGACAGGCTACGTCTGGGTGATCGACCCCATCGACGGGACAGCCAATTTCGTGCGCGGCATTCCCGCCTGGTGCGTGGTGATCGCCTGCGCGAAGGACGGCGGGACGGTCGTCGGCGTGATCCACGAACCGTCGACGGGCGAGACCTTCCACGGGCGCCTCGGCGGCGGCGCCTTCCTGAACGGCAGGCCGATCAAGGCGAGCAATGCGGCCAGCCTTTCCGAGGGCTCGGTGGGAACGGGAATATCGAACCGCGCGGAGACGCAGAACGTCGTCACCCTCATCGGAATGCTGATGGCAGAGGGTGGCATGTTCTACCGCAATGCCTCGGGCGCGCTGATGCTGGCCTATGCCGCCTCCGGGCGGCTGCTCGGCTATGTCGAGGAGCACATGAACGCCTGGGATTGCCTGGCCGGCATGCTGCTGGTGGAAGAAGCCGGCGGCACGGTGCAGAAAGCGGATCCGGCGACAGTGCTGGCCGACGGAACGAAAGTGATCACCGGCGGAAAGCACGTCTTTCTGAAGCTCTCCTCGCTTTGCGAACAGGCTTTCGGGCAGCCGTGAACTGATTTCGCACTGCGTTAAACCCTCTTGTTCGGCGCATCGACTGTGCGTTAAAAGCGCATAGGCATTCAGGGGGATGCTTTATTGCCCATGAGGCAAATCCATCGGTCAAGGGGCCTGCCGATGAACATGCATAACACTGTCCGATCGGACCGGATTGCGACCGGCAGCGGGCCGGCGCAGGCGATCGCGGGGATTTTCGCGCAGGAGCTGCAGCTTGCTTCTGTAGCGATCGACGACAATTTCTTCGATCTCGGCGGCGATTCACTGGCGGCGGAGACGGTTGTCCTCGCAGTGCAAAGCCGTTTCGGCGTAAAGCTCCAGACTTCGGTGCTGCTCGAAGCACCCACGCCTCGCGAATTCGGCCGGCTGATCGCCGCGCGCCTGCCGGAACATCCGGCACGGCGGCTGATCGTCCAGGTTTCCGGAAGCAAGGGACGGGAGCCGATCGCCATGATCCATGGCATCACGGGGTCCGCCTTGTTCGCCAACCGCTTCGGCAAGGCGCTCAAGCAGCGATATTCCCTGCTGGCGGTGCGCGGCATGGGTACCGAGCCCGGGGAGGCGCCTTTCGCCGACATGGCGGAAATCAGCGGCAACTATTTCGACGGGCTCACTTCTGCCACAGGACAGATGCCGCGCGTGATCGGCGGAATCTGCCTTGGAGGTCTTATGGCGATCGAGGTCGGACGCCTGACCTACGAGGCCACGGGAGAGCGGCCGGCATTGCTTCTGATCGATCCCCCGCCACTGGGTTCGGCGTGGCTGAAGCCGATGCCCGACAACAGGATGACCGCGCGGAGGCGACGGCAGATAACCCGCAAGGTCGTCTACTGGGGGACGCTTCGAAACGCGTTCGCCGCCGTCGGGCTCGGGCAGTCCTGGATCGGTCGCCATACGCGCCAGAAGGCGTTCAAGAGCATGCTGATCCGCGCGGCGGCGGGATTTTCGCCCGCTTCCTATCCCAGCGACATTCTGGTCGTCGCCAGCTCCGAATGGGGCGCGACCACGGTGGCGCAATACAAGGCCTGGGCGACCGAGAACACCAGGATCGAGACCGTCGTGATGCCCGGCAGGCACGACAAGTTCCGCAAAGCCAACATGGATGCGATCGACGCCGCGATCATCTCCTTCCTGGACGCCAGGCAGGCCGAGATGCCAAACAACAAGCCGGCGGCGTAAGTGGGCTTCGGCAAGGAAATACTCGCGGCTTTCGCGAGCCATGGCGAACGCGTGGCGATGCTCAGCGGCCATGAGACGGTTACCTATGCACAGGGCCTCTCGCAGATCCATCGCCTCGCAGCCAACTTCACTGCGCTCGGGCTGCGGCGCGGCGACCGCGTCGGCCTCGCCATGGTGGGCAACATCGATGTCGTGCTGTCGATCCTGGCCTGCTGGCAGATCGGCGCCACGCCCACGGTCATGGACTTTCGCGCGCCGAGGAGCCAGCGCGCGAAGTCGGCGCGGGACTTCACGCTTGCCCTGATCCTCGAAAACCGCAGCCCACCGGGCGACGATGTCTATCCCGGCATGCTTTTCCAGCAGGACTGGAGGCACGCGGCGCCGGCTGCCCGGAGCTTTGCGCCGGGAGACGATTCCAATCCCGCCTTCCTGATGTTTTCATCCGGCACCACCGGCGATCCCAAGGGCTATCTGCAGTCGCACGAGGCGCTTGCCGGACGTGTCGCCGGGCACAGGCGCGGGGTGCCCGGCACGGCGATGCGCTTCCTGACGCCCATGGTGATGTCCTATTCGGCGACGCGCCACCAGGTGTTCAGCTATCTGCGCAATGGCGGGACGGTCAACTTCTTCCCGCCACTGTTCACGCCGTCCGAACTCATCGAGGCGCTGCTCTCCTTCAAGGCCAGTGCAACGGCCCTGCCGCCACCCGTCATTTCGAGACTGGTGCGCGAGGTGGGCGAACGCTCCGCCGCGCTTCTTCCGGATGTCGCGGTGCTCTTCAGCATTGGCGGCCCGGCCACGCCCGATGACAAGCTGGCGGCTTACCGCAACCTGTCGCCGGGCTACCGGATCAACTATTCGTCCAGCCTCACCGGAGCCATCAGTTCGCTGTCGGACGCCGACCTGCTGGCCAAGCCGGCCTCCGCCGGCCGCCCCCTCGCCGATGTGCGCATCGAGATCGTCGATCCGGACGGCCGCCCCCTCGGGACCGGCCAGAACGGGCTGATCAAGGCCTGGACGCCAACCATGGTTTCAGCCGTGATGCTGGCAGGCAACAAGCCGTTCATCGACCCCAAGGTCATGGGGCCGGGCTGGGGTATCCCGGGAGATATCGGCTTCATCGACGATGAGGGCTTCCTGACCATCGTCGACCGCGAATCCGACATGATCGTGCGTGGCGGCGTGAATGTCGCGCCGCAGGAACTGGAAAAGCTGATCCGTCAGCATCCGAAGGTGAGGGATGTCGCGGTGGCTGGCTTTCCGGACGCGACAATGGGACAGGAGATCGCCGCCTTCATCGTCGCCGAGCCGGCGGGACAGGCCGAGATCGAGGCATTCCTGCGCGCCAACATCGCGTCCGACCGGCGGCCGCGCGAGATCAGGATCGTGACATCCCTGCCCTACAGTGACAACGGCAAGCTGCTGCGGCGCAAGCTTGTCGAGACCCTTTCGCCAGCCGGTCCCGGATCGCAACGGACCTGACCCGGAACGGAAGCGTCAGGGAAGCCGCAGCAATGCAGCCAGCCAAGGGGTCGGCCACGGTTGCGATGCCAGCAGATCGAAAAGCGCATAGATAGCCAGCGTCGCTCCGGCAGCCACGGCAAGCGGCGTTTTCAGGGACCGCGAGCCGAGGGCGACTATGCTGCCGGCGACGAAAACGAACGTCGCGGCAAGGTGCCCGGTCAGCAAGACAAGCGCGGCAAGCGCAAGGCACAGGCCGATGACGGCGATGTTGCCCTTCATGACCGGGCCACCGGATGGCTGCCATTCGCCGGCCGCTTCGGGCGCGGCGACCGCGATCGCGGTCGGGCTTCGCCAGCGCCACACGGTCTGAACCGTCGTCAGCAGGCTGAACAGCGTCAGGAAGGACGCCGTGATGATCGGGAAGATGGCGGCCTCGAACGGGAATCCGGCAGCCGCCGTCACCAGCGCGGCAATACCGAGAACCGTCAGGATAGCTCCCATGGCGATGTCGGGCAGAGCCAGAGGCAAAGCGCCGGCACGCCCGCGCGCCCTGATCCAGGACAGCGTCTGCCTGACCACACCGGCAACGGCGAGCCCGAGCAGGACGAGCACCAGCGGTTGCTTCAACCAGGACCAGCCGGAGATCTGGTAGGCGAGGAAGAAATAGTTCTCGAGGGCTGGCCCCAGCACGAAGCCGAGAGAGAATGCGGAGCGCGGCCAGTTCAGCTCCTTCATCGCCATGCCGACGGCGCCGACCAGGATAACCAGCAGGAAGTCGAAGGCGCTCATGTTGGTCTGGTAGGCGCCGATGACGATGAAGGTGACGACGAGCGGCACGAGGATCGAAGCCGATACCTGCGCGATGCGGGCGAGTTGCCGGGTGAGCATCAGGCAGGTCACAGCCCCGACGATGTTGGCGACGGCGACGGACAGCACCATCGAAACGGTGATCGCCGCGTTCTTGCCGAGCATTTCGGGGCCGGGCACCAGTCCGTGGACGACGAAAGCCCCCAGCAGGATGCTCATCGAGGCCGAGCCCGGGACGCCGAAAGCGATGGTCGGGATCAACGCCCCGCCTTCCTTGGCATTGTTGGCGCTCTCCGGCGCGATGACGCCCCGCACATTGCCCTGACCGAATTTCGGCCCGGAGCCCGGCCTGCGCGAGGCATGGCCATAGGCGATCCAGTCGAGAACGGCGATGCCGATGCCCGGCACCGCGCCAAGCAACGAGCCGATGGCGCTGCAGCGCAGCACCAGCGGCCATTCGCGCAGCGTGTCGAGGATGCCCTGCCGCATGCCGGCATAGCTGGGCCTTTCCGCGCTGCCCTGGATGGAGCCGCGTAGCAGCAGGGATGCGAGTTCCGGCAGGCCGAACAGTCCGAGAAAGACCAGCGAGACGGGCAGGCCATCCCAAAGATAGATCTGGCCGAAACTCCAGCGCTCGACGCCGGCGATCTGGTCGATGCCGACGAAGGAAGCCAGCATGCCAAGCATGGCCGCGGCCAATCCCTTCAGAGGCTGGCTCCCGGCAAGAATGGCCACGATGGAAAGGCCGAAGGCGCAAATGGCGAAAAAGTCCGGCGTCTTCAGATAGAGTACCAGCGGACGCATGACGGGGATGGCCAGCGCCAGCACCAGCGCGCCGAACACGCCCCCGATCATCGAGGCCGAATAGGAGGCGCCGAAGGCTCGTGCCGCTTCGCCCTTCTTGGCCATGGCATGGCCGTCGAGCACCGTTGCCGCGGCGCCGACGGAACCGGGAACCCCGAACAGGATCGCCGGAATGGTGTCCGACGTCGTGGTGACCGACCCCATGCCGAGCAGCAGGGCGAAGGCCGCGTAGGGATCCATGCCGTATGTCATCGGAATGAGCAGGGCCATGGCGAAGAGGCCGCCAACCCCCGGAACGACACCCACGACAAGGCCGGCGAACACGCCGGTAACCAGCATCAGCATGCGGAATGGCTGCGCCATCTCCGCGATGGCCGTCAGGATCAGATCCACGCGGAGCCTATTTCACCAGGTTCCGGGCGGCCTCGAAAACCTCGGGCGCTGCTTTCAGCTGCTCGGTCACGAGCCGGTCGATGGCCTCGCCGGACGTAGGCGCCACGATCTGTTCAAGCTTTTGCGCATCGGCGAGGAAAGCCGGGTCCTTCGTCATCTCAGAATAGGCCTTGCGAAGCGCGTCGAGGGTCTCCTTCGGCGTTCCGGGCGGCGCAACCAGAGGATGGTGGATATGCAGGCTCGACTGGATGAGATCGGCCGCCTGACGCTCCGTGGGATCCACGATGCTATCGGCAATGCTCGGCGCGGAGCCGTCGGCGCTGCGACCGAACACACCGATCGTGTTGATGTCAGGGCTCGCCCTGAGGACATAGTTCTGGACACCGCATACGCCGGCGATCTCACCCCGCTGCATGGCGAGTTCGATATCGGCCGTTCCGTCGAAGCCGGTGACGATGTTGAATTTGGCCTTGACCCCGTTCCTAGCGAGCGCCGCGAAGACGTAGGTCGAACTGCTCTTGCCACTCGAGCCGATCAGGAAATCCGAGTGGACGAACTTGTCCATCGTATCGATGCCGGAACTCTTGCTCGTCAGGCAATAGGCCGCGTCGTCGACGAGCGATCCGATCCACCGCAGCGCGTGCGGATCGAAATTCGCATTCTTGGGATCGAGGATGGGAGCATAGAACATCGCCTCGGAGATCGCGGCAACGACGCTTCCGTCCGCCGGCTCGCTGCTCAGCAGCATCTTGGTGAGCTTGAGGCTTCCGCCGCCCGGGACATTCTGGACGACGATGCCCGGATTGCCGGGAAGGAAGCGGCCAAGGTGGCGCGCGATGAGCCGCGACGACTGATCGTAGCCGCCGCCCGCGCCATAGCCCACCTTTATGGTGAGCGCCTTGAATTCGACTGCCTGCGCCTGTTGGCCAACTGCAACGGCAAGGCTGACGGCAAATAAAAAAGCGCGCAGACGCGCGGTAATCTCCAAACCCATGTATCCGCCCCCGGATTGAAAGTCGCCACTATAACGAGATGCACGCGCGAGGCGACCCCTTTATCCGCGAACATTATCAAAGGCGACAGACACCGCATGGCGGCGTCGGGCCCGTTGCCAGCAAAGGGTGGCCGGACTGGCCCATGCCCTTGCCGGGCGATTGCTCTCCCATGTCGAGGAGACGCCCGGGATTGCGTAACCGCTGATGCGGTCCGTCACGCACTCACGCTGCGCGCGATCGCGCCCAGCGGATGGCAGGAATTGCGGATCATCAGCCGGCCCTTGAGCATCAGCTTGCGCGGCGGCGCCTCGCGATTGCCGGCCAGCCGATCGAGAAGGAGGTTGGCGGCCTGCTCGCCGATCGCCTGGACCGGCTGGGCGACCGTGGTGAGCTGCGGCTGGAAGACGTCGGACCAGGGGAAGTCGTCGAAGCAGGCGACCGAGATGTCCTCCGGGCAGCGCAGGCCGATGTCGCGGATGGCCTTCATGGTGCCGATGACCATCGGATTGTTGGCCGAGAAGATCGCCGTCGGCCTGTCGCGCAGCGACAACAACTGCATGGTGGCGTTGTAGCCGTCGACCTCGTGGAAATTGCCGAAGCGGACCAGTTCGTCCTCCACGGCCAGACCGGCCGCCTGCAGCGCGTCGCGATAGCCCTCCATGCGGTCGTGCATCGGCGAAATGTCGAACGAGCCGGTGATGTAGGCGATGCGCCGGTGGCCGAGATTGGCGAGATAGGTGATGGCGTCGAACACGGCGCTG
The DNA here is from genome assembly GCA_001899205.1 of Mesorhizobium sp. 65-26. Taxonomy (GTDB): domain Bacteria; phylum Pseudomonadota; class Alphaproteobacteria; order Rhizobiales; family Rhizobiaceae; genus Mesorhizobium. The sequence continues at coordinate 340,915 of MKVL01000005.1, forward strand.
CGGTTGTCGAGCACGACCGTATCGGTGTCGACGCCCTCACAGACGCGGTCGAGCAGCACGACCGGCACGTCGGCCTGCTCGACGATGCCCTTAAGGATGCCGCCGTCGCCGACGCGCGCCACGATCAGCCCGTCGACCATCCGGTCGAGCAGGAGCCGGATCTGCTCGTCCTGCGTGTTGAGGTCCTCATCGGTGCAGCACAGCATCACCGCGTAGCCGGCCCGGTCGAAGGCCTGCTGGATGACCGAGACGACGTCGGTGAAGAACGGGTTGGTGATGTGCGGGACGGTGAGGCCGATGGTGCGCGTGGTGCCCATCTTCAGGCTGCGGGCGATGGCGTTGCGCTTGTAGCCGATGTCGCGGATGGCCTGCTCGATGCGCTGGGTAAGCTCGGGGCTGACGGTGGCCGTGCCATTGATCAGCGCCGACACGGTGGCGACCGAAACGCGCGCCGCCTCGGCGACATGAAGCATGGTCGGCGCCTTGGACTTACCCTGCTTTTTTCGCCCTGTACCTGACATTTTCGAAACGTTTCGCCGATCCCTGACGTCAATACCTACGGAAATCGGGCAGATTGCGCAAGAAACGAAAGTGCAAAATCCTGTGAAAGGCTTTCCGGCCTTGACACGTTCGAAACGTTTAGATTAGCGTTCGACCTGCTGACGACGACGGAAGGGAGGCCGCCTTTGTCATGGCAGATACGAACTCCATCGCATCCAGGGAATCGGCTCAGGACATCGTCCTGAGCGCCGAGCATGTCTCCAAGAGCTTTGGAGGCATCGCCGCCCTGACGGATGTCAGCTTCGAGCTGCACCGTGGCGAAGTGCATGCGCTGATGGGCGAGAACGGCGCCGGCAAGTCGACGCTGATGAAGATCCTCTCCGGCGTCTACACCGGCTATGACGGCACGGTGCGCGTCGACGGACGTCCGACAGGCTTCGCCGGCGTGCGCGACGCCGAGGATGCCGGCATCGCCATCATCCACCAGGAACTCAATCTCGTTCCCGAGCTCAGCGTCGCCGACAACATCTTCCTCGGCCGCGAAAAGCTGATCGCCGGGCTGATCGTCGACCGCAAGGCGAGCAGCCGCTCGGCGGCGGCCCTGCTCGAACGGCTCGGCATCGCGCTCGATCCCGACGCCCGCGTTGGCACGCTGCGCGTCGGCGAACAGCAACTGGTCGAGATCGCCAAGGCGCTGTCGCTCTCGGCCCGCATCCTGATCATGGACGAGCCGACCTCGGCGCTGTCGCCGGCCGAATGCCAGAGGCTGTTCCGCATCATCCGGCAGCTCGCCGACAGCGGCGTGGCGATCGTCTACATCTCGCATCGCATCGACGAGGTCATGCATCTCGCCGACCGCGTCACCGTGTTTCGCGACGGCCGCCACGTGCTCACCGACACGATGGCGCGGCTGGACGAGAACGCCATCATCGCGGCGATGGTGGGCCGCAACCTTCTGTCTTCCTCCCAGGAAGAGCGCGCCCCCGGCGGCAAGACGGTGCTTTCGGTGGCCGATCTCTCGCTGTCGAAACCCGACCGCCAGGGCTGGCGCGCCGTGCTCGGCGGCGTCAGCTTCGATCTTGCCGCCGGGGAAATCCTCGGCATTGGCGGCCTGCTCGGCTCGGGGCGCACGGAGATCGTGGAAACCATCTTCGGCTCGAGCACGGGGCGCGCCGGCGGCGCAATCCGGCTGGACGGCCAGTTGGTCGACATCCGTTCGCCACGAGACGCGCGGCGGCTGGGCATCGCGCTGGTGACGGAGGACCGCAAGACGCAGGGGCTGCACCTCAAGGCATCGATCACCGACAACGTCGCGCTGCCGCTGGTCGGCGCGCTGTCGCGCTTCGGCATCCGCTCGACCGCGGGCGAACAGGCGCTGGCGCGCCAGGCGGTGAAGGCGCTGGGCATACGCTGCGAGGACATCGAGCAGGCGGCCGGCACGCTTTCCGGCGGCAACCAGCAGAAGGTGGTGATCGGCAAGTGGCTGGCGACGCGACCCCGCGTCCTGCTGCTCGACGAGCCGACGCGCGGCATCGACGTCGGCGCCAAGCGCGAGATCTACGATCTCGTCTTCAGGCTTGCCGGCGAAGGCCTCGCCATCGTCGTCATCAGCTCGGAACTGCCGGAGCTGCTCCATCTCAGCGACCGGATACTGGTCATGGCGGAGGGCAGGCAGACCGGCATCCTGTCGCGCGCCGAGGCCAGCGAGGAGGCCATCATGCGACTGGCTGCGCCACGGCGCTCGGCAAGGAGCGCGGCATGAGCGCGCTGAAACTGCTCTCCCGCACCAAGCTCTACTGGGGGCTGATCGCGATCTTCCTGATCGGCGTGCTCGGCTCGCCGATCAGCTCCAAGGGCAACAACATCTTCCTGTCCTACGGCAACCTGCTCGACGTGCTGCGCCAGGTGTCGACCACCGGCCTGATCGCCACCGGCATGACGGCGGTGATCATCACCGGCGGCATCGACCTCTCCGTCGGCTCGCTGATGGCCATCTGCTCGGTTGTCTGCGCCATGCTGCTGACGGTGCCGGGCGTAACGTCGGCGGCGGTGCTCGGCATACCCGCGGTCGCCGTCACGGCGCTGTTCATCGGCATCGTCGCCACGCGCTTCGTGTTCCTCAACCTCGCCAAGTCCGGCGCGGGCGGCGCGACAGGCCGCGAGACAGGCCTCGACGCCGCGCGCGGCGTGATGGCGCCACTGGTCGCCGGCGCGGTGCTGTGCGGCCTCACCCTGTGGTTCCTGGTGCCGCAGGTGGAGCCCAAGTTCGGCGTGCTCGGCGTGCTGCTGGTAGCACCCTGCGTCGGGCTTCTGTTCGGCGCGCTCAACGGCTTCATCATCGTCGCCGGCCGGCTGCAGCCCTTCATCGTGACGCTGGCGATGATGGTGACCGCGCTCGGCATCGCCCGGCTCACCGCCGGCCAGAACAATGCCGTGCTGCCGGTCTACACCGGGTCGAACGCGACGGAGGATTTCGAGCTTCTGCGTTCGATGGTGTTCGGCGTCATCCCGATGCCCGGCCTGTTCTTCCTCGGCGCCATGCTCCTCTACGGCGCGGTGCTGCGCTTCACGCCCTTCGGCCGCTATGTCTACGCCATCGGCGGCAACGAAGAGGCGGCGCGGCTCTCCGGCATCGCCGCCGGCCGCGTCAAGATCGCCACCTATGCCGTGTCGGGACTGCTGGCCGGCATTGCGGCCGTGCTCTATGTCGCGCAATATCGCCAGGGCAAGCCCGACGCCGGCGCGGGGCTCGAGCTCGACGCGATCGCCGCGGTCGTCATCGGCGGCACCAGCCTGATGGGCGGGCGCGGCAGCCTGACCGGCACCTTCTGCGGCGTGCTGATCTTCGGGCTCTTGTCCAACATCCTGCAGCTCCACAACATCAACTCCAACCTTCAGCTCGTGCTGAAGGGCATGATCATCATCGGCACCGTGCTCGTTCAGGAGCGCAACGTCGCCGATCTTCTCGCCTATCTGCGCCTGCCCGCCGGGCAGACGACGCACAAGGAAACGGCCGCCGCACAACGGCCGTCGCAGGAGACACCGTCTCTCAATCTCGGAGGAAACAAGAAATGAAACGACGTGACATGCTGAAGCTTGCCGCCCTCGGCGCGGCACTGCTGACCACGACCGCGCTTCTGACCCCCGGCAACGCCTTCGCCCAGGACAAGAAGTGGAAGATCGGCTTCTCGCAGGTGACGACCATCGAGCCCTGGCGCGCCCAGTTCAACAAGGACATCCTGGCCGAGGCCGCCAAGCATCCCGACGTGGAGCTGATCGTCACCGACGGCGAGGACAAGACCGAAAAGCAGGTCGCCGACGTCGAGAACCTGATCCGCCAGGAAGTCGACGCGCTGCTGGTGTCGCCGAAGGAATCGGCCGGCCTGACCGGTGTCGTGCAGCAGGCGATCGATGCCAAGATCCCGGTCTTCGTGCTCGACCGCAACGTCGACACCAAGGACTTCACGCAGTTCGTCGGCGGCGACAACAAGCTGATCGGCCGGGCGGCCGGCGAATACGCCGTCGAGCTTCTGGGCGGCAAGGGCAAGGCGGCCGGCAACGTCGTGGAGATCTGGGGCGGCATGGGCACCCAGCCGGCGCATGACCGCCATGACGGCTTCCACGAATTCACCGACAAGGAGCCGGGCATCAAGTACCTGCTCGACCAGCAGTCGGGCGACTGGAAGCAGGACCAGGCCTACAACATCATGGCCAACGCGCTGAAGACCAACGAGAAGATCGACCTCGTCTACGGCCACAACGACCCGATGGCCTATGGCGCCTATCTCGCCGCCAAGGACGTCGGACGCGAAAAGGACATCAAGTTCATCGGCATCGACGGCCTGCCGAACGAAGGCGTGCAGATGGTGAACAAGGGCGAGCTGACGGCGACCTTCACCTACGTGACGCCAGGCGCCGAGGGCCTGCGCCAGGCGATCAAGTTCCTGAAGGGCGAGAAGGTGGAAAAGACCATCACGCTGCCGACGGAGAAGATCACCAAGGAGAATGCCGCCGAGGTGCTGAAGGCCAACGGCCTCTGAGGGCACGCACTGCATCCGCCGCGGCGTCGGAAACGGCGCCGCGGCGGATGCGTTTGGGCGCCACGTCGACTCCAGCAAATCCGCATTAGGGCAAGATTGCACGCCGGATTGCAGGCTGTGCGCGGCAGAGCCAACTCCCTTGCGATGTCGCTCCGCTTGCGACAGGATTGCTGCAACTGGAGGTTAGCCTATGACGCCAGACACCTTGCGATCCGACCACTTGCCACTCGACACTCCGCCCGTGCAATACCTGAACCTGGACCCGTCGCTTTATGTCCGCGACGATATATGGCAGCAGGAACGGGGCGACATTTTCGCGCGCAGCTGGCAGTTCATGGGGCCTGCCGCCTCGGTCGCGACATCAGGTCAATACCTTGCCATCGACATCGCCGGCACGCCGGTCTTCGCCGTGCGGGGCCGGGACGGCACCTTGCGCGGATTCAAGAACGTCTGCCGCCACCGGGGGGCGAAACTTTTGCCCGACGGCGCGGGCAAATGCGGGCTGATCGTTTGTCCCTATCACAAATGGTCCTTCGCCGACACAGGGCGGCTGGTGCAGGCCCCGTGGTATGGCAAGGATCCCGCGATCATCGCCGAGGACTGGCCGCTGGAGACGGTGCAGTTGTCCGAATGGCGCGGGCTGCTCTTCGCGGCGCTCGACCCGAAGGAAAGTCTCCTGGATCAACTTGGCTCTCTGCCCGCCGAACTGGCGGAAGAGCCGTTGGAGACCTATGCCGCCACCGATCAGGCCACTGTCAGCTTTGCGGCGAACTGGAAAATCTACACCGACAATTTCGTCGAAGGCTACCACATCCCTGGCACGCATCCCTCGTTCTACGCTGCCATCGACTTCGAAGCTTTCCAGACCACCGCCCATCCCGGCTATGTCCGGATGACCGCACCGCCGAAAGACGGTCTGTTCTATCGCGGCAAATGGCTATGGATGTGGCCTAACTGGACGCTGTCGCTTTTCGATGGCGGCATGAACGTCAGCCGGATCAACCCGACCTCACCGCATCACACGGACCAGCACTACCATTTCTTCTTTGCCGACACCTCCGCGGAAGCATCCGAGAGCAGGGCGAAATCCGTGCAAGGCACCCTGGCCGTGGTACGCGAGGACTACACCATCTGCGCCGATACGCATCGCAACTATGCCGCGGGGGCCTATAGCTCCGGCCCGCTTTCGGGGCGGCATGAGCGGGGAGTGCAGTATTTCCAGGAACGGGTCGCTGCAGCACTGGGGCTGTGAGCGGACGCGAGAAGGACATCAAGTTCATCGGCATCGACGGCCTGCCGAACGAAGGCGTGCAGAAGGTGAACAAGGGCGAGCTGACGGCGACCTTCACCTATGTGACGCCGGGCGCCGAGGGCCTGCGCCAGGCGATCAAGTTCCTGAAGGGCGAGAAGGTGGAGAAGACCATCACTCTGCCGACGGAGAAGATCACCAAGGAGAATGCCGCTGAGGTGCTGAAGGCCAACGGCCTCTGAGGGCACGGACTGCATCCGCCGCGGCGTCGGAAACGGCGCCGCGGGATGCGTTTGGGCGGCATGAGTTGCGATGGACTGGTGCCCGTGGATCGACAGGGCAATGCGGCTGGATGGAGCACCGAACGTTGTGTTTGGGCCGGAAGCAGACGGCAGTTTCTCGCTGTCAGAAAACGATAATCGACATTCGCCGAGCTTCCGAACGCAGTGGGCTCTGCCCAGCCACGGATCACCCAGCCCCAGTCGAACGACCTGAAAATCAGCGCGACGAGCCATCCCTACAGCAGTACAGGTCTTTGATGCTATTTCATGGTAAAGATCAGATCGTCGAAATAGCCTGCTGCCAAGGGGGTCGTCTCGATGAGCATCTTCCGGACGCTAGCACGTGCCGCGTCTCCGGCCCAGATAACCGCAGCGCGCTCGCTCCCCTTCAAGTTCTGAAGATTTGACGTGCCATGTACAAGCGCACCGCGCGCGCGTTGAGCCGCTTTCATTTTGCTGAAGGCATCTCGGCGGTTCGCGGGATCATGGTACAGAAACATTGCAAGGCGGAACCCGACCTTGTAGCTTAGTCCGCCGGGAAGCCCATCGGTGGAGTCGCCATAGAGCGCCTCAAGGGCAACGATGTGGTCCAGAAACGTATCCTCGAGTCGCCTCCTCTCGGCTCCGATTCTGACTCGCTCCAGCGCCAAATGCAGGCTATTTGGGTGACCCTTTGCTGCGACCAATTTAATAAGGCCTGACAAGTCAGCCGCCCCTTCCTTGGATAGCTTGTACTCGGCCGACCCACATACCGGAGTTTCGGGGGTCCACATTTGTCCCGTGTCCAATGTAATAGCGCCCGGCTTGTCAGGGATGCTGCGCGTTGTCGTCACACCTACGTGACCAGGACCGAGAAGGCGAAGGGTAGGAACAATCGGCGACTGAAGACGCTGCCACTCATTAATCGCTGGATGCTCGTCATTGAATGAGAACTCTTTCGTCCACTCGAGGCAGAATTTCCACTCGCCAAAGTCCGGCGGGAATTTGTTCCACCCACTCGCGAGCCGATAGGCTTCCTCATCCGACATCCGCCGAATTACGTAACCATTTCCGCAGTCAATGTGGTCGACTTCGCAAATGAACCCTTCTAGGGGGCTCCATTTTCTGACAACGAACACGCCGCGCGCGATGCTCTCCGCCAGGTTGTCGGCCATATGCTCGGCGAAGTCCCGATCGACTTCGGCGCGAGGAACCGAGTGCATGTGGGTCATCAACAATGCGTGGGCAATCGCGCTCGAACTAAGCATGTCCTTGTGGGGTGAAGAAGACGTGTCTCTCAGCGTCGTATAGACTTTGTCGCCCTCCAGAGCCTTAGCGAAATCCACGTAACACGGTGCATCGGCGAGGTGGCGGGCGAGAAAATAGCCGATGTCCGGTACGGCGGGCATCGTGTAGGATTTCTGTCCGTTCTGGGCTGTGTTAATGGTCGCGAGCGACCACGTGCTTTCCACCCCCTCGTCAGCTAGCCACTCAAAGGCATCCTTGAGGAAATTAGTGACAATCGCGCGCACGGCTTCTCCCCTACGAAGGCGGCGATAGTATCAGGATACCGGCTGACACGAAAATGGCCGGAAACTTGCCCGGGAGATCATCGTCTCGAGTTGGCCCAGCCGGAATCTGCTCGCGCGCTCAATCAAGTTATGATTCGGAGCGGTAACCGTGCCGCCAAATCGGACTAATCGGACTAAGCCGTCAAGGACATCAGCCAGACTGATTGGACGGAACAACAGCACCAGACACCGGGCGGTATCAAGACGTCTTCATGGCCGTCTTCCAGATTCAATAGCTGCTATTTGACCTTCGCAATATGTCATGCGGAGGTCATCATCATCCATCTGCTCCAATTCGGCTCGGTCTCGATGGGCGCCGAACCAGTCCAGCATCTGCTGCCGAGACAGCCCGGCATTCACCTCCATCAGCCACTCGAAGAGCTCGAAGTTGTCGTTGGGGTGTTTCGTCGTGGGCTCGACACGGCCGAAGTAGGCATTCGGTACCTCGCGGTATTCGGCGAGGTCGTCATCACTGAGTGGCCCTTTCATGATGATACTCTCACCGTCATGCGTCCATACGCCAACGAGCACTTCCCTGGCTTGTTCATCGACCGACGCGGTGGTGACAGTTCCAATCACGCCATCGCCGAAATCGTAGGTCTCGCCGATAAGCACGCGATTGCTCGGGCGGCCAAACGCATCTGACGCAAGCTTCCCGTCAAAGGTGGGTGGGAAGGTACTGTATCGACTTATGGCTTGGGCGACATCGAAGGCGTCTATGTGCTTGCGCTTGGCCTTAAACGCGTCGATCACACGACGCACTCCCGGCCTACCGAACTCGGGAATTCCGAGCCCGAAGGCGGCGCCCGCACACATCGGGGTTTCGTCTAGCTGTCGATGTGCGGACATATTGGTCACAAAAACATAGGCGGTCGTTCCGCCAGGCAGTTCCTCTCGCTCATATTTCTCGAGGCGGTGCAACGCAGTTTCAAAATGACCTGGCGTCCCATCGGGCATCAGCAACGGTGGGGCGTTGAGGTCAATAAAGATCAAGCGCTCGTCGTCAGCGGGCTTGGCCAGCGCCCTATTGAGATGGGGTACGAGCTGTCGCAACGGCTTCTGGTCACTGCCGCCGTCGTTCGACGTACGTCCTAGGAGCCCATTCACGGCGCGCATTTTGGCCTCGACCCAATACCGCTTGCCGGTCTTCTTCGACACCGCAGCGAACTCGCAGTGCTTTGCGTCACCGTTGGTCTCGTCTTCCAAGGTCAATTCGAAGCCCGCCCTAATGAGAATGTTCGCAACAATGAGCTCGTAGTAGGCGCCCTGAAACTGGGTGGGGTCCTTGAGCCGATTGATAAGCCGGGCCTGCAGTTCGACATTGTGGTCGAGCAGGAAGAGGCTGTAAGCCACACCGAGGTAGCACGTTACCACCCCAGTTATGGGGCAGGAATGAACGACACCCGGCGCCTTAACGACGCTCTGCTGATATTTGCAATAGGTCTCGTACCATTGCATGATCGGATGGCGCTTGTCGAACGGCTTCGCAAGCTCGGCGTTGCCCCACGCCGAGTCGAGCTTGCGCTTGATGTAGTCGGCAAGGAAGTCAGGGAAGGTCTTCCAGTCCTGCGAGAAATACACGGTGTTGCCGACGCCAACGATTTGATGGTCGTTAAGCTTCGCACCGATGATGGGTTTGCTTAGTCCCTGCTGGCGCTGGCGCACAATTTCTTCAGCCTCGCGTCGCTCCAACATTGCCCGGAGGTCAGCAGGCGACGGCATGCCGTCAAGCCTGTCGTGACAGTGCTTGAACTTCATGCCGCTGCCACACGGGCAGGGAGCATTGCGTCCAATTTTCATCTAGACTCGAGTCGTCTGAGGGGGGCAGACAATACTCCCGAATCGTAGCCCGTCCAAGTCGCTAGTCGAGTTCGGGGACAGCGCCTAGTCTCCGCTTTCGGGAAAAAGCACGGTGGTCCTCAATGGCCGAGATGAGGTGCAAAATAACAGTTGCTGCTCGACCGAAACCGTGCGCGATCTGCGTTTCCTCCCAGCTCCGGGCGCCTTCTTGGCTCCACCCACCACTCCCATCTCAAAATTGATCCTCCTGTATCGGCCAAGCCAACAACTGTGCTAAGCGCCAGCCGAACAACCATAGGAGTACCTGAATGAGCGAACCGACCGTGGCGGATGCAATCGACGGCATCTACGCATCGCTCCGAGCGGACAATGCCGACCTCGACGCGCATATCGCGACCCTCAAGGCCGCGCTGGCGCGGGCGGGTGTGAAGGAGGCCGTGTTCGACCCGGCAAAGCTTGCGCAGGGCAACCGCTCGGGCCGGAAGCTGATGCAGGCTTATTTTCGGCAGCGAGGCGTGACGGTGAAGTACTCGACGCCGTGAGGCCAATCGGGCGGCGAAGGCGCGGCTCGCCACACGATGTAAAGTGAACGCGAACCGGTCGTCAGCCCCTCTGATCAGGACCGGAGCGGTTCCGGTTGAAACGGAACGTCGGAGCTGCTCTTTCTATTTGCCGCATTCGTGCGACGCCAGATGGTTTCGTCTGGCTGCAAGATGCTTGTCAAACGCCCCTGCCTTCATGGAAAGGG
>MKVL01000006.1 GCA_001899205.1 Mesorhizobium sp. 65-26
CATGGGTGGTTCCGACAAGCCCGACCTGAAGGCCGAGTTCTCGAATGCCAATCACGGCCGCGGCGCCTGCTCGATGGCCCGCGCTCAGAACCCGAATTCCGCCAACTCGCAGTTTTTCATCTGCTTCGATGACGCTGCCTTCCTCAACCGCCAGTACACGGTCTGGGGCCAGGTGATCGAAGGCATGGAGAATGTCGACAAGATCAAGCGCGGCGAGCCGGTTCAGGATCCCGACAAGATCGTGTCGCTGAAGGTCGCCGCCGACGTAAAGTGACGAGCACGGCGCGCGGCAGGTTTCGCCTGCCGCGACCGCCCTTGGCGTTCCGCGCCCGGTGGACTGCGTGGCGCGCAGACGCGGCTTCGCCCGATAAAGCCGGATGTCGCCCGAAACATCCCGCTGCGGTGGAACGAATTTGACATCAAAATGAAAGTCGACCTGTTCGATTTCGAATTGCCCGAGGAGCGCATCGCGCTACGGCCCGCCGAGCCTCGCGACAGCGCGCGGCTGCTTGTCGTCAGGCCCGGCCACGACCTGGAGGATCGGACGGTGGATCAGCTGCCGTCGCTGCTTCGGGTGGGCGATGTGCTGGTCTTCAACGACACCAAGGTCATTCCCGCCCAGTTGAAGGGCATCCGGCGCCGTGGCGAGGCTGCGGCGCAGGTCGAGGCTACCTTGCACATGCGCGTGGCTCCCGATCGCTGGCAGGCCTTCATGCGTCCGGCCAAGCGGGTCGCTGCCGGCGACCGCATCCATTTCGGCCATGACGGCAATTCCTGTTTCCTCGGTCAGCTCGACGCCACGGTGATCGAGAAGGGCGAAGCCGGCGAGGTTCTGCTCGGCTTCGATCTTTCCGGTCCCTTTCTCGACGAGGCGTTGCACGCGGTCGGTCACATTCCGCTGCCACCGTACATCGCCTCGAAACGCGACGACGACGAACGCGATCGTAGCGACTACCAGACCATCTATGCGCGCGAGGAGGGTGCCGTGGCCGCGCCCACGGCTGGCCTGCATTTCACGCCGGAACTGTTCGCCGCGCTGGACGCAATCGGGGTCGAGCGCCGTTTCGTGACGCTGCACGTCGGCGCCGGCACGTTCCTGCCGGTCAAGGCGGACGACACCGCGGATCACAAAATGCATGCCGAGACGGGTTCGGTGAGCACCGAGACCGCGCGGGCGCTGAATGCGGCCAAGGCACGGGGAGGGCGGATCGTGGCCGTCGGCACCACCTCGCTGCGGCTTCTGGAGAGCGCCGCGCGGGAAGACGGGAGCGTGGGCGCCTGGTCGGGGCCAACCGATATCTTCATCACGCCGGGCTACCGTTTCCGCACCGCAGACATGCTGATGACGAATTTCCACCTGCCGCGCTCGACCCTGTTCATGCTGGTCTCGGCCTTTTGCGGCCTGGACACCATGCGCGCTGCCTACGCGCACGCCATTACCGATCGCTACCGGTTCTATTCCTATGGCGACGCAAGCCTGCTCTACCGGGCTGGCGAGCCCGACAAGGAACTCGATGACTAAGGCTTTCTCCTTCAGGATCCTCGCCACTGAGGGCAAGGCCAGGCGCGGGCTGATCGAAATGCCGCGCGGCGAAATCCGCACGCCTGCCTTCATGCCGGTCGGCACCGGTGGCACGGTGAAGGCCATGTACATGGACCAGGTGCGCGGCGTCGGCGCCGACATCATCCTGGGCAACACCTACCATCTGATGCTGCGACCCGGCGCCGAGCGCGTCGCGAGGTTGGGTGGCCTGCATGAATTCGCAAGGTGGCCGTGGCCGATCCTCACCGACAGCGGCGGCTTCCAGGTGATGTCGTTGTCTAAGCTGAGGAAGCTGACAGAGAACGGCGTGACGTTCCGCTCGCACATCGACGGGTCGCCCTACGAAATGTCGCCGGAGCGATCGATCGAGATCCAGGGCCTGCTGGATTCCGACATCCAGATGCAACTGGACGAATGCACCGCGCTGCCGGCCAAGCCCAGGGAGATCGAGCGCGCCATGGAGCTGTCGCTGCGCTGGGCGGATCGGTGCAAGACGGCATTCGGCGATCAGCCCGGCAAAGCCATGTTCGGCATCGTCCAGGGGGGCGACAACGCCGCGATGCGCATCCGATCGGCGCAGGCCCTGAAGGCCATGGACCTCAAGGGTTATGCCGTTGGCGGGCTTGCGGTGGGCGAACCACAGGCCATCATGCTCGAAATGCTCGACATCACCTGTCCGGAATTGCCCGCTGACAAGCCTCGCTACCTGATGGGCGTCGGCACGCCGGACGACATCCTGAAGTCGGTGGCGCGCGGCATCGACATGTTCGACTGCGTGATGCCGACCCGCGCCGGCCGACACGGGCTTGCCTATACGCGCAGGGGCAAGGTCAACCTTCGCAACGCCCGCCACGCGGATGATCCGCGCCCGCTGGACGAGGAAAGCGACTGCCCGGCGGCGCGTGACTATTCGCGCGCCTATCTGCATCACCTTGTCCGCTCGCAGGAAGCGCTGGGCGCGATGCTGCTGACCTGGAACAACCTTTCCTACTACCAGAGGCTGATGCAGGACATTCGCGCCGCCCTCGAGGCCCAGGCCTTCGAAGCGCGCGCGGCCGAGATTTCCGAGGGATGGGCGCGCGGCGACATCCCGGCGTTGTGACGCGGCTCGCGGGCTTCGCGAACGGTTTCGAAACGACTGCCGGATAAGCTCCGCCCGAGCAACACTGGCAAGGGCAGGGAAGCGGCCGTCTTGGTGGCGTCTTCAGTTTCGGACACCGCAAATGGAACCGCGGACGCGCAGCTTCCGTTGTCTTTTCTGGGCACGGTCAAACAGCGGATTGCGGAGCTGCCGCTCGCGGTTCTGGTGGTCACGGCTCTGGCCCTCGCGCTGCGGCTGCTCGGCGCGCGCGGCGATCTCTGGGTGGACGAGATCTGGAGCCTCGTTCTCCTCAAGCCTTTGACGTCCATCGACCAGATATTCTGGCGCATCAACCACGACAACAATCACTTCCTGAATTCGGTCTATCTGTATCTGCTCGGCCCTGGCGCTTCACCGCTGGCCCAGCGGTCACTGTCCATAGTTCTGGGGGTGGCCACGGTTCTCGCCGCGGCCGTGGCGATGGCGCCTCGTGGACGCTGGACGATGGTTGCCGCGAGCCTGCTGTTTTCGGTGAGCTACCCGATGGTCCACTACGGCTCAGAGGCACGCGGCTATGCGGGATCGGTTCTGTTCACCCTGCTTGGCGTGATTTTCCTGGAGCGCCGGCTGGAGGGGCGGCGTGGCGCCGGGGTGGCGCTGGCGGCAACGATCCTGCTCGGCACGTTGTCGCATCTTGTCATGGTGGAGGCCGCCGCCGTTCTGGTGGCGTGGACTGCCTGGCTTTCCTTTCGGCGTACCGGAAGTCTGCTCCGCTCTTCGTTGGATGTCATCCTGGTTTTCTGGCCGGCGGCGCTGGTAGTACTGCCGCTTGCCCTCTGCATGATTGTCGGTGACCGGCTGTTCGGATTCACCGTCGGCGGCTTCTCGCCATTTTCGCTGTCCGCCTTCGCGCACGGCTACGGCGGGCTTGTCAGGTGGCTGTTCGGCGCCTCGTCTTGGGTGGGCGACTGGCCCGCCATCGTTGCCGCCTGCGGCCTCGTCTGTGTCTCGGCTTGTATCTGGCGTGACCAGCGCGCGAGCCTCTACGTCATCGGCATTGTCGGATTGCCGCTGTTGATGGTCGTTGCCCGTCTGCCCAACCTCGAATTCCCACGCTATTTCATCGTCAGCGGCACGCTGCTGCTGCTGTGGGCAGCGGAGGCTCTTGGCCGTGGCTTCGATGCGGACGGCACGAGGAAGTCGCTCGCGGTGATCGTTCTCGCGCTGATAGTCATAGGCAGCATCTCGTCCCTGCTGCCATTCTTACAATATGGTCGCGGCTCTTATTCGGCGATGGTCGAGACAATGACCGCCGACGGCGACGCCACCTACGCCAGCAACCATCAGTTTCGCACCGCCACGGTGGTCGATCATTTTGCTTCGCCGACGGGCCATCGGGCTTCCTTCGTCGCGCAGGACCAAGTCTGCGCCAGGCGGCCGGCTTGGTTCATTATGGAAGGTGACCCGGATCGGCAGCCGGAGCAGGTCGACGAAGGCTGCAACCTCATTTATGGGCGCACGGAGTCCTCGACATATTGGGGGCTCTCCGGCGTGAACTGGACACTCTACAAGCGATACGATTGAACCTGAGCGTCAGGCGCCGAGCGAGTTCGACCCACGCAGGCTGCATCCCGTGATCTTGAAGCTGCCGTCCGGCTGAAGCTCCAGAGTGTAGACCGCCTCGTAGTCCTTGCCGTCGGGACCGACGATGAGCACTTGCTGGATGATCGACGATGGCCCCGTCTGCTCCACCTTGCCGAACGAATAACTCTGCGGCTTTCGTACCGGCGCATAGCCATTTGTGACCATGCTCATGAAGGTGTCGACGGTCGGAAATATGCGCTTCACATTGGGAGCCGCGAAACTGTAGGCGGCGACGCCGTCATTGGCGATGAAGGCCTTGAGCTGGCCGTCGATCACCGTCTGGGCAGCCTTGATCTCCGCGTCGCCGGCCAGCGCCGCGGATGCCAATAGGAGCTGGGCAACTGCGAATGCTAGTAGCGAGCGGCGCATTGTCCATCCTCCTGCCCACGAACCGTTGTCGGGTGTCTGATCCAGGATACGCGTTCAGGCCGCTCGGGGTTTCATCAATCCTCAAAAATCGCCATTCGGGCAGCAGCCGCCATGCTTAAGCGGTCGTTAAGGCGGAGCGCGCATCGTTAATGCGCCGGCGGGACGGCGAAGAATGTTGTCCAGGGAACGAACGATGTTCGAACGACAGATCGACCGGCGTTTGTTGCTGAAAGGCGCCGCGACGCTTGCTGCAACGATGATGCCTTTTCCCGCCTTGGCGACCGCACCGACCGTCAACGCGGTTGCCTTCGATCCGGCCATACCCGCGCTTGGCAATCCCAAGGGAGATGTGACCATCGCCGAGTTCGTCGACTACCAATGCCCGATCTGCAAGCGCGCTTTCGTGGAACTCGCCAAGCTGCTGGCGGAGGACGCCGAAGTGCGGCTGGTGATGAAGGACTGGCCGGTGTTCGGCGACGCATCGCGTGACGCGGCGCGAATGGCGCTCTCGGCCGGCCCGCTCTACCCGCAGGCGGTCGAGGCGTTGATGGCCAATGAACACGCGCTTTCCGAGCGCCGCACCAACGAGGTCCTGGCTTCCGCCGGGGTCGACGTCATGGCGGTGCGCGCCAGCCTGGATGCGCGCGCGGCGGACGTTGACGCGGTGCTCACGCGCAATGACGGACTGGCTGTTGCCTTCCAGTTGCGGGGCACGCCGGCACTTGTGATCGGGGGAACACTTTACAAGCGTGGCATGCATTTGGACGAGCTCCGGCAGGCCGTTGCCAGGGCTCGGGCGAGCTGAGCCTTGATTCCAGTGCTTGAAAGCCCGCCTCCAGTCTGCCAGAAGGGCCGACTATGCATATGTGCTTGAGCGGGACGAGGCCATGAGGGCGTTTTTCGTGCAGATTAAATGCGATCTCGGCAAATCATACGAGGTTGCCAGCGCGCTTGCCGACGCCGAGATCGCCTCGGAGATCTATTCGACCGCCGGCAACTATGACCTTCTCGCCAAATTCTACGTCGAGGACGAGGAAGACATCGGCCACTTCGTCAACGAGCGGGTACAGGTCCTTCCCGGCATCAAGGACACTTTCACGGTCGTCACGTTCCGCGCGTTCTGACGCCGGCTTCCGGCTCGGGTCGCAAGGGTTGATGCCGGCTATCGGGTTGGGCGCGACATCGTTGACGGTTGACGCGAAATCCTCCCTGACACAGAAAACGCCGACATTTGCATTGGGAGGCTGGATTGATCCGGCACATCGTCTTTTTCAGCGCGCGTGAGGGCGAGGATGTCGAGGCCGTGCGCGCCGGCCTCATGACGCTTGGCGACATTCCCCATTCCCGGCTTTTCGAAGTGACGCTCAACACCAAGGTCGATCCGTTGTGCGACAAGATCGATGTGGTCGTCTACGCGGAGTTCGAGGACGAGGGGGCGCTTGCCGCCTACAAGGCCCATCCGCTCTACGCGCAGACCACGAGCAAGGTGAAGCCCCTGCGGGAATTGCGCTACTCCGCCGATGTGGTAGCCGTCGCCTGATCGATCTCCCGCGTGGGGCACCGTTGCGTCTTTCCAGGAGCGGAATCACCAGGCCCGGATCGCTCCGGCCTTGAACCCGTCCACGGAATGGGGCACACCGCGCCAGCATGAGCGACGCACCATCCTTTGCCCCGCATCCCCTCGATCATCTCGTGCTGCCGGTTGGCAGCCTGGACGAGGCACGCGCCAGGCTGGCGGCATTGGGCTTCATCGTCGCGCCCACGGGCATTCATCCCTTTGGAACCGTGAACTGCTGCGTCTTTCTCGCCGACGGAACCTATCTCGAGCCCCTGGCGGTGGGGAACGCCGGCGATGCCAGCCTGGCGATTGCCTCGGGCAACGTCTTCGTGGGGCGTGACCGGCTGTACCGCAACAGTCGCGGCGATGACGGGTTCTCGGCCGTGGTGCTCGGCACGGCGGACGCACTGGCGGACAATGCCCGTTATGTGGAAGCCGGCTTGTCCGCTGGGCAGGTGCTGGATTTTTCGCGCGCCTTCACCGACGCCGATGGCAAGAGCGAAACGGCATCCTTTCGGCTTGCCTTTGCCGGCGACGCGAATCCGGACGCATTCCTCTTTGCCTGCGAGCGGGTCAACGCGCCGAATGTTGATCGCACCGCGCTGCAGGCGCATGGCAATGGCGCGCTGGGCATGGTGGAGATCATCGCCGTGTCCGATGCGCCTTCCGGACAGGAGCGGCTCATTCACACGGCGACGCGAGCGAGGCCAGACGACGAGCGGCGGCCTTGCATCGACTTCAATCTGGCCAATGCGAGATTGAGTGTTCTGGAGCCGGCGGCATTCGAGGCCCGTTTTGGCCTGCCGGCGGGCGCGCCGTCCAAATTGCGTTTCGCCGCTATTGTCTTTTCGGTACGCAGTGCCGCAGCTGTCGCAAAGCTGCTTGCGGCCGGGGCCATCGAACACGACATACGCGACAACGACGTCGTCGTGCCTCCAGCACCTGGTCAGGGTGCAGCCTTCATCTTTCGGGAGATGTCATGAACAAGCCCAATCCAACCGTGACCGTGGGCGACGTCGTCTTCGCCAATGACGCGCCGTTGTCGCTGATCGCCGGTCCCTGCCAGTTGGAATCGCGCCAGCATGCCTTCGACATGGCGGGCGCGTTGAAGGAACTGACCAGCAAGCTCGGCATAGGGCTTGTCTACAAGAGCAGCTACGACAAGGCCAACCGTACCTCTCTGGGGGCAACGCGCGGCGCCGGGCTCGATGCCGCCATGCCGATCTTCGACGACCTGCGCAAGGCCTTCTCGATCCCGGTCCTGACAGACGTTCACACCGAGGAACAGTGCGCCATCGTCGCTCCGCATGTCGACGTGCTGCAGATACCGGCTTTCCTCTCGCGTCAGACCGATATGCTGGTCGCCGCCGCAAGGACCGGCAAGATCGTCAACGTGAAGAAGGGCCAGTTCCTCGCGCCGTGGGACATGAAGAACGTCGTTGCCAAGGTCACCGGCTCCGGCAATCCCAACGTGCTGGTAACGGAGCGCGGCGCTTCCTTCGGCTACAACACGCTTGTGTCCGACATGCGCGCCCTGCCGATCATGGCAGAGATCGGCGCGCCGGTGATTTTCGATGCCACCCATTCCGTGCAGCAGCCCGGCGGGCAGGGTGGCTCATCGGGCGGCGAACGCCGCTTTGTCGAAACGCTTGCGCGCGCCGCCGCGGCGGTAGGGGTGGCCGGCATTTTCATCGAGACCCACCACGATCCCGACAATTCGATCTCGTCCGATGGCCCCAACATGGTGCCGCTCAAGGACATGCCGGCACTGATCGAACGGCTGATGGCCTTCGATCGCGTGGCGAAGGCCCGCTAGCCGCTCGTCCCCGCGAGATTGGCTCGGCAAGGGCCCTCCGGCAGTTCGCTTGTCGTCGGTCGGAGCCGGATGTAGGCTTGGCCGGCAAATGAGCGCCCTGGCAGGAGAAAAGCCATGTCCGTTGCCCGCGTCACCGAAATCACGTCTTCGTCGAAGAAAAGCTTTCAGGACGCCATCGAGAAGGGTATCGCGCGCGCCGCAAAGACATTGAAGAATGTCGAAGGTGCCTGGATACAGGATCAGAAGATCGTCGTGGAAGACGGCAAGATCGCTGCCTACCGCGTCAATATGAAGGTCACCTTCATCCTCGCGGAGTGATCGACTGTAACAATAAAAATCGGAACCTTCCGTCTGTCTCCTCCATTGTCCAGCCGTGTTCAACGGTAAAGAGGAGACCAGTATGACGACCCCGACCGGCCATACCCAGGCCATCACCGCGTCGCGCGTGATAGGCACGTCCGTCTACAACACCGAAGGCAAGAGCATCGGTTCAATAGAGGACATCATGCTCGACAAGACGTCGAACAGCATCATGTTCGCCGTCATCGGCTTCGGCGGATTTCTCGGCATAGGTGAAAGGTATCACGCGGTCCCGTGGGCAAGTCTCGACTACGACAAGCATCGGGGCGGATACGTCGTGCCGTTCTCGAAGGAGCAGCTCAAGGCGGCACCGGCCTATTCGATCAACGAGCTTACGGGTGCCGACGGCGAAGTGGCGCGGAACGCGTCATATGACTACTACAAGGTCGAACCGTACTGGCATTGATTTTTTGAACCGGGAGATGCGGGCAGGGCTGGCGCTGGTCGCCAGCCCTTTTCCGTGGTCATTCACCTCCATCCTGCACGACAGCCGTCAGTTCGAGGCTCTTCGGCGGCTGCTGATTGTTGCAGGAGGTGAGAAACGCAGCCGCGATCAGGAACAGACTCACGATACCGCTCAACTCGGACATGGCGAAACTCCCTTCCGTTTCGCCCCGCGCGACAACAGGCATAACCCGTTCGCTCCTGTTTCGGGCATGACATATGGTGACAGCAATTCGCGTTTCGTGAATCCGTCCGCGAACCGCCGACACGATAAATTGCAGGCGCCATGATTGCCTTTTGCGGCGCTTTGGCTAAGACGTGCGCGACGCTTCGCCAGATCAATCGGGGACATTGCAATGACTGCCATCATCGACATCGTCGGGCGTGAAATCCTGGATAGTCGCGGAAATCCGACCGTTGAGGTCGACGTTGTGCTCGAAGACGGCTCGATGGGCCGCGCCGCCGTGCCTTCGGGCGCCTCCACCGGTGCGCACGAAGCGGTCGAACTGCGCGACGGCGGCCCGCGCTACCTCGGCAAGGGCGTCCTGCGGGCTGTGGAAGCCGTGAACGGTGAACTGTTCGAGGCGCTCGGCGGCATGGAAGCCGAGAACCAGATCCATATCGATCGGACCATGATCGAGCTCGACGGCACTCCCAACAAGAGCCGTCTCGGCGCCAACGCCATTCTGGGCGTATCCCTCGCGGTCGCCAAGGCTGCCGCCGATGCCGCCGGCCTGCCGCTCTACCGCTATGTCGGCGGCGCCAAGGCGCATGTGCTGCCTGTCCCGATGATGAACATCATCAACGGTGGCGCGCATGCCGACAATCCGATCGATTTCCAGGAATTCATGATCCTGCCGGTCGGCGCGCCGACGTTGCGCGACGGCGTGCGCTGGGGCTCGGAGATTTTCCACACGCTGCGCAAGAAGCTGAAGGATGCCGGCCATAACACCAATGTGGGCGACGAGGGTGGTTTCGCACCGAATCTGAAGAGTGCGCCGGCGGCGCTCGACTTCATCATGGAATCGATCGAGAAGGCCGGCTTCAAGCCGGGCGAGGATGTCGCCCTTGGTCTCGACTGCGCCGCCACCGAGTTCTTCAAGGACGGCAACTACGTCTACGAAGGCGAGAAGAAGACGCGCGACCCGAAGGCACAGGCCAAGTATCTCGCCAAGCTTGCCGCCGACTATCCGATCATCTCGATCGAGGACGGTCTCGCCGAGGACGACTGGGAAGGCTGGAAGTATCTGACCGACCTGATCGGCAAGAAGGTTCAGCTCGTCGGCGACGACCTGTTCGTCACCAACACGGCACGTCTGCGCGACGGCATTCGCATGGGTGTCGCCAACTCCATCCTGGTCAAGGTCAATCAGATCGGCTCGCTGACCGAGACGCTCGACGCCGTCGAGACCGCGCACAAGGCAGCCTACACCGCCGTCATGTCGCATCGCTCCGGCGAAACCGAGGATTCGACGATCGCCGATCTCGCCGTCGCGACCAATTGCGGGCAGATCAAGACCGGCTCGCTGTCGCGCTCCGACCGCATGGCCAAGTACAACCAGCTCATCCGTATCGAGGAAGAACTGGGCAGTCAGGCTGCCTACGCCGGCAAGTCGATCCTCAAGGCATAGCATCAGGATCAGTTCCGATATGCGAAGGGCGGGAGAAATCTCCCGCCCTTTTTGTTTCCGCCAGCCGCGAACCACGCCGTGGCGTAACTGTCCATTAAGCACAATCGGGCGAAAAAGGTCGCAGGGCTTTCAGAGTTCCAGCCCTGGGGATTTGCGTCATGTGGACACGTCAGCACAAGCAGAGAAACACCGGCCGGCTGATCATCCCCACCCTCTGCGTGGTGTTCCTGGCCTATTTCGGCTTTCACGCCTATCACGGCGAATTCGGCATCTATTCCAAGTACCGCATGGAGGCGAGAGCGGCCGAACTGCAGGCGAGTCTCGACAGTGTCCGCGCGCGTCGCATGGAACTCGAGCGGCGCGTCCAGCTGATGCATGAAGGCACGCTGGAGAAGGATATGCTCGACGAGCAGGCGCGCAGGGCGCTCAACCTCTCCCAGGCCGACGAGATCACCATCATGCTTCCGGCCTCAGCGAAGTAACCTAAATCAGGTTAATCGCTTATATTTCCAATGATTTTAATCGCTTAGACGCATGTCAGCCATGCATTTTCGGCATGGCGGAACCCGTTTTTGCGTGTTAGCCTTGCGTAAATCGAAGGGGAGGTTCGATCTCCCCGGAGCAGTTCATCCTGCTCGCATGTCCGTCAAGAGACGCCAACAGGGAGTGATGCATGGCCACCGCTGCTAGAAAAGCGCCTGCCAAATCCAGATCGGACGGCAAGTCTTCGGCCCTCGCGGCCCCCAAGCCGGCCGAATTCACCAAGGAAGAAGAGCTTTCCGCATATCGGCATATGCTGCTCATCCGCCGTTTCGAGGAAAAGGCCGGCCAGCTCTACGGCATGGGTTTCATCGGCGGCTTCTGCCACCTTTATATTGGCCAGGAAGCTGTCGTCACCGGCATGAAGATGGCGCTGATCGAGGGTGACCAGATGATCACCGCTTACCGCGACCACGGCCACATGCTGGCGATGGACCTGTCTCCGCGCGGCGTCATGGCCGAGCTCACGGGGCGCCGCGGCGGCCTGTCGAAGGGCAAGGGCGGCTCCATGCACATGTTCTCCAAGGAGAAGCATTTCTATGGTGGCCACGGAATCGTCGGCGCGCAGGTTTCGCTCGGCACCGGAATCGCCTTCGCCAACCGGTATCGCGAAAACAAGAATGTCTCGCTGACCTATTTCGGCGATGGCGCCGCCAACCAGGGCCAGGTCTACGAGAGCTTCAACATGGCCTCGTTGTGGAAGTTGCCGGTCATCTACATCATCGAGAACAACCGCTACGCCATGGGCACCTCGGTCTCGCGCTCGTCGGCCGAGACCGATTTCTCGCACCGCGGCGCGTCCTTCAAGATCCCGGGCATCCAGGTCGACGGCATGGACGTACGCGCCGTTAAGGCGGCCGGCGACCTCGCGACGGAATGGTGTCGTGCCGGCAATGGTCCGCTGATCCTGGAGATGCAGACCTATCGCTACCGCGGCCACTCCATGTCCGACCCGGCGAAGTACCGCTCCAAGGAAGAAGTGCAGAAGATGCGCTCCGAGCACGATCCGATCGAGCAGGTCAGGGCGCGGTTGATCGAGAAGGGCTGGGCAAGCGAGGACGACCTGAAGGCCATCGACAAGGATGTCCGGGATATCGTCGCTGATGCCGCCGAATTTGCCCAGAACGACGCGGAGCCGGATGCGTCCGAGCTCTGGACCGACGTGCTGCTCTAAGGGGAGGCAAGGACATGCCGATCGAAATTCTCATGCCCGCTCTCTCCCCGACCATGGAGGAGGGCAATCTTTCCAAATGGCTGAAAAACGAAGGCGACAAGATCGTCGCCGGTGACGTGATCGCCGAAATCGAGACGGACAAGGCGACCATGGAAGTGGAAGCCGTCGACGAGGGCACGCTGGGCAAGATCCTGGTTGCCGCCGGAACCGAGGGGGTGAAGGTCAACACGCCGATCGCAGTGCTGCTTCAGGATGGAGAGAGCGCCTCGGATGTCGGCAAGGCGGCCGCGCCCGCCAAGGCGGAGGCTCCGGCGAAAGTCGAGGCGCCAGCCGCCCAGGAAGCGCCCGCAGCCAAGCCGCAGGCAGCGCCCGTTCCCGCCGCGCCGAAGACGGAAACAGCGGCCGACCCGGATATTCCGGCCGGCACGGAGATGGTCTCGACCACCGTGCGCGAGGCATTGCGCGACGCGATGGCCGAGGAAATGCGCCGCGATGGCGATGTTTTCGTCATGGGCGAGGAAGTCGCCGAATACCAGGGCGCCTACAAGATCACGCAGGGGCTGCTTCAGGAATTCGGACCACGCCGCGTGGTCGACACACCCATCACCGAACACGGCTTTGCCGGCGTCGGCGTCGGCGCGGCGATGGCCGGCCTCAAGCCGATCGTCGAGTTCATGACCTTCAACTTCGCCATGCAGGCGATCGACCAGATCATCAATTCCGCCGCCAAGACGCTCTATATGTCCGGTGGCCAGATGGGCGCGCCCATCGTGTTCCGTGGTCCGAACGGCGCCGCCGCCCGAGTCGCGGCGCAGCACTCCCAGTGCTATGCCGCCTGGTACAGCCACGTCCCCGGACTGAAGGTGGTGATGCCTTACACCGCCGCCGACGCCAAGGGCCTGCTCAAGGCCGCCATCCGCGATCCCAACCCCGTTGTCTTCCTCGAGAACGAGATCCTCTACGGCCAGTCCTTCGACGTGCCGAAGCTCGATGATTTCGTGCTGCCGATCGGCAAGGCGCGCGTCCACAAGCAGGGCAAGGACGTCACCATCGTGTCCTTCGGCATCGGCATGACCTACGCCGTCAAGGCGGAGGCCGAACTGCGCGGCATGGGCATCGATGCCGAGATCATAGACCTCAGGACGCTGCGCCCGCTCGATCTCGACACCGTCATCGCCTCGGTCAGGAAGACCAACCGCCTGGTGGTTGTCGAGGAAGGCTTCCCGCAGAATTCGGTCGGCGATCATATCGCCAGCCAGGTTTCGCAGCGCGCCTTCGACTTCCTCGATGCGCCGGTCATCACCATCGCCGGCAAGGACGTGCCTATGCCTTATGCCGCGAACCTCGAGAAACTGGCATTGCCGAATGTCGGCGAGGTCGTCGAGGCGGTGAAGGCCGTCACTTATCGCTGAACCGGGCGGGAGGAACACATGCCAATCAACATCACCATGCCGGCCCTGTCGCCAACGATGGAGGAAGGCAATCTCGCCAAATGGCTGGTCAAGGAAGGCGATAAGGTCGCGCCGGGCGACGTCATAGCCGAGATCGAGACCGACAAGGCGACGATGGAGGTCGAGGCCGTCGATGAAGGCACGGTCGCCAAGCTCGTCGTCCCGGCCGGCACCGAAGGCGTCAAGGTCAATGCGGTGATCGCCATCCTGGCAGGCGAGGGCGAGGATGCCGGCGCGGCCGCCAAGGCTGAAGCTCCGAAAGCAGAAGCACCCAAGCCCGAGCCAGCCAAGGAAGCGCCGAAGGCTGCAGCCGCAGCGCCGACGCCGGCAAAGGCCGAGGCCGCCCCGGTCGCCAACGGGCATGCCGGTGGCGATCGCGTGTTCGCCTCGCCACTTGCCCGCCGCATCGCCCGGGAAGCTGGCGTCGACGTGTCCGCCGTGACGGGCACCGGGCCGCATGGCCGCGTTGTGAAGGCCGACATCGACGCGGCGATCGCCGGTGGCGCCAAGGCGGCGCCCGCCGCCAAGGCTCCGGCCGTCGCGCCCGCGCCTGCCGCTGCCGCTCCGGCGGCCAAGCCGATGTCGGACGACCAGGTGCTGAAGCTGTTCGAGGAAGGCTCCTACGAGCTCATCCTGCACGACAACATGCGTAAGACCATCGCGCGTCGCCTGGTCGAGGCGAAGTCCACCATCCCGCATTTCTACCTGACCATCGACTGCGAACTCGACGCGCTGCTGGCGTTGCGCTCGCAGATCAACGCCACCGCTCCGATGCGCAAGACCGACAAGGGCGAGGTTCCGGCCTACAAGCTCTCCGTCAAC
>MKVL01000007.1 GCA_001899205.1 Mesorhizobium sp. 65-26
CACAACGAACTCGCCATCCTCGATGACAAGGTCGATGTTCGGGATGATCGTCGTCGCCCCGAAGGATTTGGAGACGTTCTTGAGCGTGATGTTTCCCATGGCTTCCTCCCGGATTGTTTCCCGCCGACAGCGGGCCGTGCCCGCTTCGCGGCGCCGCCCTACTTCACCGCACCAAAGGTCAGGCCGCGCACCAGCTGCTTCTGGCTGAACCAGCCCATGATCAGGATCGGCGCTATGGCCAGGGTCGAGGCGGCGGAGAGCTTTGCCCAGAACAACCCTTGCGGACTGGAGAAGGAACTGATGAAGGCGGTGAGCGGAGCGGCATCCGTGGTGGTGAGCCGGATCGTCCAGAACGCCTCGTTCCAGGCCAGGATAATGTTGAGCAGCATGGTCGAGGCAATGCCCGGCACCGCCATCGGCGTCAGCACGTGGATGATCTCGTTCCACAGCGAGGCGCCGTCCATGCGGGCGGCTTCAAGGATCTCGCCCGGAATCTCGCGGAAATAGGTGTAGAGCATCCACACCACGATCGGCAGGTTGATCAGCATCAGCATGATGGTGAGGCCGATGCGGCTGTCGAGCAGGCCGGTGTCGCGGAAGATCAGGTAGATCGGAAACAGCACCGCCACCGCCGGCATCATCTTGGTGGAGAGCATCCACATCAGGATGTCCTTGGTCCTTCTGGTCGGCGAGAAGGCCATCGACCAGGCGGCCGGAACGGCGACGACGAGCGCCAGCACGGTCGAGCCGACCGACAGGATGACGGAGTTCAGGAAGAACTTGAAATAGCCGCTCTGCGCCTGGACCTCGGAATAGCTCTCCAGCGTTCCGGACGGGATCAGGCTGAAGCCCTGGATCGCCTCCTGTTCGGACTTGAAGGAGGTGATGATGGTGTAGAGGATCGGAAAGAAGATCAGCAGGGCCGCGATCCAGGCGGCGGCTGTCGCGATCGTCTTGTGCCGGGTGGTGACTGCGCGTGCCATCTCGATCCTCCTATTTGTCGAGGTTCTTGCCGACGGCGCGCATGGCGAAGAAGGCAACGATGTTGGCGAGGATGACGGCGATGATGCCGCCGGCGGAGGCCTGGCCGATTTTGAATTCCAGCAGCGCCTTCTGGTAGACGAGGAACGGCAGGTTGGTGGATGCGTAGCCCGGACCGCCATTGGTGGTGACGAGGATCTCGGCGTAGACCGACAGCAGGAAGATCGTCTGGATGAGGATCACGACAGTGATGGCGCGCGACATGTGCGGCAGCGTCAGGTACCAGAAACGGCTGAGGAAGCCCGCGCCGTCCATCTCGGCCGCTTCCTTCTGCTCGCCGTCGAGCGACTGCAGCGCGGTCAGCAGGATCAGCGTCGCGAAGGGCAGCCACTGCCAGGCGACGATGATGATGATCGACGTCAGCGGATGCTGCCCGAACCAGTCTATCGGCTCCATGCCGAAGAAGCGCGCAATGTCGGCGAAGACGCCGTATTGCGGATGCATGATCATGTTCTTCCACACCAGGGCCGCCACCGGCGGCATGACGAAGAAGGGCGAGATCACCAGGATGCGGACGAAGCCCTGGCCCCACATCGGCTGATCGAGCAGCAATGCCAGCAGGATGCCGCCGACCACGGTGATCGCCAGCACGGCGACGACGATGATCAGTGTGTTGAGGATCGACTGCAGGAAGGCAGGGTTGGAATAGAACAGCGCGTAGTTGGAGAAGCCGACGAAGCCGTCACGGATAGGGTTGAGCGGATTGTACTGCTGGAAGGAGAACCACAGCGTGAAGGCCAGCGGCACGATCATCCAGACGAACAGCAGGATCACCGATGGCGCCATCATGAAGCGGGCAAGCGAGCGGGTCTGCTGAGTAGCCATGATGGTCACCCCTGGAGCATCGGACTTGGGTTGAGAGCGTGGACCGGTTCAGCATCCCGCGGAACCTATGGAGCGCTCCGGCTCTTGTGCTTCGCAATCCCGGACGAACAGCCGCGACACGGTCCTGAACTGCGCTGGAGGTGGCCGCCCGAACTGGGTTTCGGGCGGCCCTTGCCGGTCATGATGGGCGACCGGCGTTCGGCACCGGGAGGAGCCTACTTGATGTAGCCGCCCTCGGTCATCGCCGCGGTTGCGGCGTCCTGCGCCTGCTTCAAGGCGTCGTCGACGCTGGACTGGCCGGCGAGAGCGGCCGAAAAGAGCTGGCCGACAGTGGTGCCAAGACCCTGGAATTCGGGGATGGCGACGAACTGGACGCCGACATAGGGCACCGGTTTCACTGTCGGATGCGTCGGGTCGGCGGCGTTGATGGAGTCCAGCGTCATCTTGGCGAAGGGCGCGGCCTTCTGGTACTCGGCATTGTTGTAGAGCGAGGTGCGCGTGCCCGGAGGCACGTTGGCCCAGCCTTCCTTCGACGCCACCAGGTCGAGATAGCCCTTCGAAGTCGCCCATGAGACGAATTTCTCAGCCGCGTCCGCCTTCTTGGTGCCGGCGGGAATGGCCAGCGACCAGGCCCACAGCCAGTTGCCGCGCTTGCCCAGCCCATTGTCGGGAGCGAGCGCATAGCCGACCTTGTCGGCGACCTTGGAGTTCTTCGGATCGGAGACGAAGGACGCCGCGACCGTGGCATCGATCCACATGCCGCACTTGCCCTGCTGGAACAGCGCCAGGTTCTCGTTAAAGCCGTTGGACGAAGCGCCCTCGGGCCCGTCGGCCTTCATCAGGTCGACATAGAACTGCAGCGTGTTCTTCCACTCCGGCTGGTCGAACTGCGGCTTCCAGTTCTCGTCGAACCAACGGGCGCCGAAGGAGTTCGACATGGCGGTCAGGAAGGCCATGTTCTCGCCCCAACCGGCCTTGCCGCGCAGGCAGACGCCGTTCACGCCATTGGCGCGGTCGGTCATCTTGTCGGCGGCCTGCTTGATGAAGTCCCAGGTCGGCGCGTCGGGCATCTTCAGCCCGGCCTTGTCCATCAGGTCCTTGCGATACATGACAAAGGAGCTCTCGCCGTAGAACGGCGCGGCATAGAGCTTGCCGTCGACCGAGAGGCCGCCGGCGATCGCCGGGATGATGTCCTTGGTGTCGTAATCATCGCCCAGCTTGTCGAGCGGCAGCAGCCAGTTCTGCTTCGCCCAGATCGGCACCTCGTAGGTGCCAATGGTCATCACGTCGTACTGGCCGCCCTTGGTGGCGATGTCGGTGGTGACGCGCTCGCGGAGCACGTTCTCCTCGAGTGTCACCCAGTTGAGCTGGATGTCGGGGTTCTTCTTGGTGAAGTCGTCGGTCAGCTTCTGCATGCGGACCATATCGCCATTGTTGACGGTGGCGATGGTGATGGATTCGGCATGCGCGGCGAAGGCCAAAGCGCTGGCCGAGCACAGACCGAGGACGAGCGCGCGAAGTTTCATCAAATTCCTCCCATGGACAAAGAATGAGCATTTGCCTTGTCTGTGGGCAATTACTCACTCTCCGTGATTAATGTCAAGCCGGATTCGTTGCTGCAGCGCAGCACCGGCCCGGCGCGGTGGCATCGGAACAGCAAGCCGCCGCCTCGCGCCGGCTGGGCGCGCGGCGGCAAATGGACGAGGGGAAGCAGGCCAACCGAAAGCAATTCGCGGGAGAAATCCCGTAGGATCAGCAGGCGATTTCGGCGAGCAGCCAGTCGCGGAAGGCGCGGATCTTCGGCACGTTGCGGCGCGCCTCGGGATAGACCAGCCAGTAAGCGTGACCATCGTCGCCGACCAGGTCGAAGGGCTGGACCAGGCGGCCGTCGGCGAGTTCGTTCTTGAACAAGGCCCTGGTCAGGATCGCCACGCCATGGCCGGCGATTGCCGCGTTCGCCTCATAGGCCTGCGCGCCCATGCTGCTGCCGGGCCGCCGGGCAAGGTCGTCGGACGGCACGCCGGCCGCGCCGAACCACTCCTTCCACCAGATGTCGCCGGGGTCCAGGATCGGCAGCCGCAGAAGGTCGGCGGGCTCCCTGACGCCACCGATGCTTGCCGCGAGCTTCGGGCTCAGCATCGGCGTGAAATCGGCCTCGAGCAACCGGTGCGCCTCCAGCCCCGGCCAATTGCCGCCGCCGGAACGAATGGCGATGTCGACGTCCTCGCGCGCGAAGTCGATGAGCCGGCTCGACGTCTCGAGCCGCACAGCAAGCGCCGGATGCTTGATCTGAAACGAGCCCAGGCGGTGCGCCAGCCAGTTCGAGGCAAAGGTAAGAACCGTGGTGACGCAGAGCAGGCCATCGGCGCCGGTGCGCGCCGCCGCATAGGCCTCGCCCAGGATCGCGAAAGCCTCGGTCACCGCCGGAGCGAGGCGGCGTCCCGCCTCCGTCAGCGCCACCTGTCGCGGCTGGCGTAGGAACAGGGGCGCGCCGACCCGCTCCTCGAGGAGCTTGATCTGATAGCTTACCGCCGCCTGCGTCATGCCGAGTTCGGCCGCAGCCTTGGTGAAGGAGAGATGGCGTGCCGCCGCCTCGAACACACGGATCGCAGCGAGTGGAGGCAGCGGAAAGGCCATAGGCATAAGCCCTGTTAATGGATGATGCTCGACGTTTGATTGGAAATAGGTGCCGGCCGCGCCGACATTCAATGCCTGCCCATGGATCGGGCTGAAGGATAGCGAAGGTTGACGATCATGACCATGGCACAGGAAAGGCACGATCATGCCAGCGGCAGGCACTGGAATTCTTGGCTGGCGGACGGATTTGCGTGGTTTTCGGCGCGCCATCGCCGGCGCATCGACATCAGGGACCTGTCGCCGCATCTCCTGCGCGATATCGGCTTTCTCGACGGCAACGATCCGCGCGGGCCGCGTCCATAGCCGCGCCCAGCTTATACGTCGTCAGGCCGGGGCGAGCAGCGTGGCAGCCGTCCGCTCGTCGGTGATCAGCCCGTTGACCAGCCGTCGGTTGACGGCCGCCAGGATGCCCGGCAGCTTGCGCTCGCCCATGGCGAGCGCGATGACCAGCGACCGCTCCCGCGAGGGCAGCGCCGCCGACGACACCCGATCGTTGGTGATACCCTCGATCATACGGCCTTCGCGATCGAAGACCCAGCCGACGATCTCTGCGATGCCGCCGGCCTTCTGCAGCGCCTTCAGCTCGCTTTCCGAAACGAAGCCGTCCTCGTAGAGAGGCGCCTTCGGGCCGAGATCGCCGATACCGACAAAGGTGACGTCGGCCTCGGCCGCTAGGGCCAGCGTCGGCTGGATCATCGGCTGCTTGAGCAGCATCTCGCGCTCCTGCGGCGAAGACGCGATGACGGGCAGCGGCATCGGGAAGGAACGCGCCTTGACCCTGTCGGCCATGGTGAAGATGACGTTGTAGAAGGCGGCCGAACCGTCCGGCGAGATATTTCCGGTCAGCGACACCACCTTGTGCTGCGGGCAGTCCATGGGCGGAAGCTGCTCGATCGCCGCCTTCAGCGTGCGCCCGGTGCCGATCGCCATGACGATCGGCGTTGCCGAGCGCAGGCGCCGTTCGATTTCCGCGGCGGCCGCTTCCGCGATGCCTATGGTGGTGGACGACGACGTCGGATCGCTCGGCACCACCTCGACGAGGTCGAGCGCATAACGCGAACGCAGCCGCGCGGCGAGATCCATGCAGTTGGCGATCGGATGGTCGAGGCGGACCTTGACCAGCCCTTCCGACACTGCAAGCGACACCAGCCGCTGCGCTGTCTGGCGCGAGATGCCGAGCGTGGCGGCGATCTGGTCCTGGGTGTTGCCGGCGACATAGTATAGCCAGCCGGCGCGCGCTGCGTCGTCCAGCCGGTTGCTGCCGATATCCTGCCTGGGATTCAACTCATGTCTCCGCGATCCAATGGGGACCGGGCTCAGTTTCGCAGGGAATGGCCCCCGGCGCAATTGTCTAGTGAAAGAGCAATTGCTTGATGCGGCAGGTAGCGACGAAGGCACGCTGGCAAGACCCGTGCCTGACCGACGCCACGCCCCCAGGAGATATCTTGGGCGCCCACAGGTTGTTTATCTCCGGCGCCAAACGTTCTAAGGGGGAGAAAAGGAGCCTGCGATGACGCCGAAAGCCGTTTTCTGGGACATGGACGGAACGCTGGTCGACAGCGAGCCCCTGCACGAGGCGGCGCTGGTGGCGGCGCTGCGCAGCGTCGGCATCGCGCCGCCGACCGACCTGCACGAGCGCGTGCTCGGCGTCTCGGCCGGACCGGTCTATGCGATGCTGCGCGACGAGTTCGGCCTCGACCTGCCCTTCGACGACTGGATCGTGCGCAAGTACAGCCACTACCTGCCGCTTACCGAGACGCTCAAGCCGCGCCCCGGCGCGATCGAGATCTTCAACGAGTTGCGGGAGCGCGGCGTTGCGCAGGCGGTGGTCTCGAACTCCGACCGGTTGATCGTCGACGCCAACCTTCGCGTCGTCGGCCTTTCCTATCCCGGCATGAAGACGGTGAGCCGCAACGACGTGCGCGAAGGCAAGCCGCACCCCGAGCCCTTCCTGCGCGCCGCGTGGCTGGCCGGGGTCGATCCGGCCGACGCGGTCGCGATCGACGACAGCCGCACCGGCGCGGCTTCGGGACTGGCGGCCGGCATGCGGACGATCTTCTGGCCGGAAGCGCCGATGGAAGGGCCAGACGGCGCCATCGTCATCAACAGTGCCGGCGACTTGCGCAAACAGCTCGGGCTTTGAACCGGGCTTAGATCTCGGCTCCGCTTCCCTTCCGCCTTTCGCTCAATGCCGGTACACCGGCTCCTGTTCGTCGAGGATCGCCTTCAATTCCGACAGATGGCGGTCGGCCTGGCCGGGATAGTCGTCCAGCTCCCTGGCCGTCTTCTCGGCTATGGCGTCGGACAGCACCCGCAGCGGGCGGCCGGTCCACAGAGCCTTGATGTAGGTTTCCGCCGCGCGCTCGAAATAGAACATGCGGTTGAAGGCGTCCGCCACCGTATCGCCGATGACCAGCACGCCATGGTTGCCCATGATCATGACCTTGATCTTGGGATCGCTCAAAAGCTGCGAGCAGCGCTCGCCCTCTTCCTCGAAGGCCAGCCCACCGTAGTGGGCATCGACGACATGACGGTTGAAGAAAGTCGCGCAGTTCTGGTCGATCGGCGGCAGGGTCGAATCGGCGAGCGAAGCGAGCACGGTGGCGTGGATCGAATGCACATGCATGACGCAGCGCGCATGCGGCACGTTGCGGTGGATGGCGCCATGCAGGCCCCACGCCGTCGGGTCTGGCGCGTCGGGACCGGAAAGCGTCGCCGGATCGTTGGCGTCGATGACCAGCAGGTCGCTCGCCTTGATGCGGGAGAAGTGCATCTGGTTCGGGTTCATCAGGAACCGGGTGCCCTCGTCATTGATGGCGAGCGAGAAATGGTTGGCGACCGCCTCGTGCATGTTGAGGCGTGCCGTCCAGCGGAAGGCGGCGGCGAGATCGACCCGCTCCTCATAGTAGGGCAGGTTGGTCAGCGGTTCCTTCTGCAGGCGGGCAACACTCATCGCAAATCCTCCATTTTCAGGCAGAATGCCGTGCATGGCGGTGGCCAGCAACCGCAAACTGATGGGTCAGGCGGCCGGGCGCGCCGCGTGCAGGCCACCATGCTCGACGATGAAGTCGATCACCTCCTGCAGCCCCTTGCCCCGCGAAAGGTCGGTGAAGCCGAACGGCCGCTTGCCGCGCATGCGGCCAGCGTCAGCCTCCATGACGTCCAGGTTGACGTTCACATAGGGCGCGAGATCACTCTTGTTGATGATGAGGAAATCCGAGCGCGTGATCGCCGGGCCGCCCTTCCTCGGGATTTCCTCGCCCTGGCAGACCGAGATGACATAGAGCGTCAGATCGGCAAGGTCGGGCGAGAAGGTGGCGGCAAGATTGTCGCCACCGGACTCGATGAAGATGATGTCGAGATCGGGGAACTTTCTGTTCAGCTCGGCGATCGCCCGCAGGTTGATCGAAGCGTCCTCGCGGATCGCCGTGTGCGGGCAGCCGCCGGTTTCGACGCCGACAATGCGCTCCTCCGGCAGCGCCTGGAGGCGCGCCAGCATCATGGCGTCTTCCCTCGTATAGATGTCGTTGGTGACGACGGCGATGGAGAACCGGTCGCGCAGCGCCTTGCAGAGCTTTTCTGTGAGCGTCGTCTTGCCGGAACCGACGGGACCGCCGATGCCGATGCGCAGGGGGCCATTGGCTTGTGTCATGCCGAAAACTCCGAAATGGCGAGTACAGCGAAGCCCAGCCCGATCAACAGGCAGAGCGGTGAATAATAGAGCCTGTCGAGACGCGCGAAAGGCTGTTCCGGCGCCAACCGTCGCCACCAGGGCGTGAAACCGGCAACGCCACGGCCGATGAAGACGAGGCCGATGAGCAGGGCGGTGGTGGCCAGGCCTTCCCTGGGAAAGGGCGAAGCGAACACACCCTCCAGCGCCAGTGGCCACAGGGTCGCGAGCGCCAGGCAGGCGGCAACGGCAAAGCTGGCGCCAGCGGACGGCATTTCGTCCACGCCATGGAACCCCACGACCGCGCGAGCGCAGGAGGCCTGATCCTTGCCCGGCCAGATACCGCCAATGCCCCAATAGACATGCAGGGCGGTAATCAACAGCAGGACGAAGGACAGGATCAGGGCGAGAGCGGTCATGAGCGGAACAATCTGGAATATTGGGTTTCGTGCTTCATCGCCACGATGTCGGAGATGAACGTGCAGCCGCCGAGGTCGTCAAGCGTCGAGCCTGCCGCGCGTGCGGCCGTCGACAAGGCCAGGGACTCGAAGCCGGCTAATAATTCCACCGCATCGTTCTGGCCGATGACGCCGAGCCGTATCGAGGCCTGGACGAGATTCGACAGGAAGGCCTGAAGGAAAGCGGCGAGCGCCTGCGAAAGATCGATGCCGCCGCTGCCGGCAACTGCACCGACCGCGACGCAATAGGGGCAATCGGCCGGCAAGCGCCGCGGCACCAAAGACGACCAGGCGGACGCCGCCTGGAGAAAGGCAGCACCCTGCAGCATGGTTTCCATGTGCCGCTCCCGTGACCCGGCAAGCGCTTCGGTCAGCGCGACAACCTCGCTGAGATCGCCGCCATCGCGCGCGCGTCGCCAGCTTTCGGCGAACAGCACGACGTCGTTCCAGCCCGCCCCCAACTCGACCAGCGTCTCCAGCCAGCCGGCGAGATCGTCGCGATCCGCGATCAGTCCGTCATGCACGGCGCGCTCGAGCCCGTGACTGTATGAAAAACCGCCGACCGGGAAGGACGGCGACAGCCAGGCCATCAGCCGCAGCAGCGCGACGGTGGAAAGCTGCTCAGTCATGGCGATGATGGTGACCATGGTCATGGTGGTGATGGTCGTGATCATGATGACCGTGGTCATGATCGTGATGGTCATGCGAGTGGCCGTGATCATGCGCATGGTCGTGGCCATGTCCGGAATAGGCGCCGCGCACCGGACTGAACGGTTGCGACACTTCGCTCACCCGCGCGCCCAGCCCCTCCAGCATCGCCTTGATGACATGGTCGCGCAGGATCAGGATGCGGTCGGCCTCGATGCTGGCGGCGAGATGGCGGTTGCCGATATGCCAGGCAAGCTCCGTCAGATGCACGGCATCGCGGGCGCGGATGTCGTAGACTTCTTCCGGCGCCGCGACGATCTCGAGCTGGCGGCCATCCTCCAGCACCAGCCTGTCGCCATTGCCGAGCGCCACCGGCTCGGGCAGGTCGACCAGCACCTTGTCGCCGGCCGCCGTCTCGATGGCGCGGCGGCGCAGATGCCGTTCGTCATGCGCGAGCACGGCCTGGTCGTACGGCGCCACGGCGCCCGCCGCGCCGGCGGCCAGCACCGAGACGGCGCGCGGGAACTTGGTGAAATCGGTGTTGATGTTGAGCTTCATCGGAAAGATCCTCCATTGGCCTGCGCGCGGGCGCGGGCGGGGCGTGCCAGCACGCGATCGAAATAGGCGTTGACGCGATCGGATTCGACCGCGAACCTGCCGCCCCGCGCCCAGCCACCGATATCGCCGAGCAGCACGTCGACGGCCGAGAACCGGTCGCCGAGCGCGAAGGGCTTTTCGCCGAGCCGGCGGTCCAGCGCCTTGACCTCGGAAGCGAAGTCGTGGGCCGCGGCGGGGCCGACATCGACGCGCACCTCCTTCGGCAGCAGGAAGCGGTGGCGCAGCTTGTTCCACAATGGCGCCTCGAACTCGCTCTGGGCAAAATGCATCCAGGAATCCATCTCGGCGCGACCGGCGAGACCGGGATTGGCGCCCATGCCTTTCCCCGCATGCTTGTCGGCGAGATAGACGCAGATCGCCGCCGAATCCGTGATCCTCAGGTCGTCGTCGATCAGGATCGGCACCTTGCCCGACGGGTTCAGCGCATAGGCCTCGGGAGAGCGCAGCCCGACCTCGACGAATTCGTAGGGTTGCTCGAGTTCCTCCAGCATCCACAGCACGCGGCTGACACGTGACCCACGCGATCCGACGGCCTTATACATGGTTGAAACCCTTGTTTTCCGAAAGCCTAGCGCATCGTGCCGTCGCGCCCAACGCCGCTCAGACGATCGTGTCGAAGAGCCGCAGTATGAACGAAATCTGGTAAATCAGCGCACAGGCCACGAAGGCAATGTGGAACCGCCGGTCGCGCACCAGGATCGCCACCACGCAGAGCGCGACGAAGACCGGCGTGCGGAACAGATATTCGCTGCCGAAACGGGCGAAATGCTCCGATCCCTTCAGCAGCGTATCGATCACGTCGAGCAGGTAGGTGGCGCCGAGCACACCGAAGAACCAGGCGCGGCGCGAATAGAAGTAGTCCTCGTAGCTGGTGTAGTCGAGCATCGAATCCGGAAACAGCAGCGCGGCGAGCAGAAACAGCGTGATGGCGTAGAAGATGAGGAACAGGTAGCGGCCGAACGTCCAGCTCTCGATGGCGAAGAGGCCGAACTCCCACCACCAGAAATGCACCAGCATCAAAAGCACCGAACCGACCCAGGCGAGGTGAACGGGATAGAGCCGGTACTGGCCGGGATGCTGGATGATGCGCGCGACGCCGGACAACAGCCGGGTGACGCCGAGACCGATCACCATGCCCATGACGATGCGGATATGCGGGAAGATATCGTGGGCGGATGCTATCTCGGTCGCCATGCCTGATCACAATGCGGATTCTTCTCGATCGCATATTGCGGCCTAAGCACTCCAGCCGCAACGAAATTTGCCCGCTGGCCCCGAACCGCCGGACCGGATCAA
>MKVL01000008.1 GCA_001899205.1 Mesorhizobium sp. 65-26
TGATCCTGTCTCAGAATCAGGCATGGGGAGGCATCATCGGCGGCCCGGTGAGGCTCTTCAGACGTCCGGGTCAAGCGTTCCCGCAGCGTAAGCGAGGACAACGCTTGACGCGGCGGCGACTCCACAAGCTTGTTCATGGGGTGCAGGCAAAGTCCTGCACCCCTGCCACGCGGCGAGCGGGAGAGCGCGAGGGGAACCCCTCGCATTCCAAACAAAGAAGTTGCGCCGAAGGCGCTCCGTTCAGGTATCGTGCGTGCAGTTGTATTTTACCGATCTTGGCGCTGTTTCGCGCCCGCTTTCCATTGATGGTTTCGCAACGAACATTGCTTCCGGCGCGCTCGACATCGCCGAGCGCGCCGGGCTGATCGACGGCATGCCGTTCATCCTGATGGATGACGGCAGCTATGATCTCGATCTCAACCGCTTCCTCCGCGCCTGTCCCACCATGGGTGCACGCTCGCCAAACACCTGGCGCTCCTACGCACGGGATATTCTCGTGTGGGCGCGGTTCCTCAGCGAACGCCGTGGCGGCAAGACGGTCTGGCAGGCTGATCGCCATGATGTGCTGGCGTTTCATCGGGCACGGCGCCTATCTGACGCGCCATACCGCATTTCGGCGTCGAGCTGGAACCGGAGCGTTGCAGCGCTTGAGAAGCTTTATCGCTGGGCCGTCGAAGAGGAGATCATCACGACCTCGCCCTTCGGCTATGGCTTCGCGCTGCGGCGGGCGGCCGGGATGCGCGCCATGGTGGCCGTCACGACGAACCGGGCGCGCGAGCGCGCAGTACGTCGGCACGATACCCGATACATCGATCTTGGCCGCTACCTGCTCTTTCGCGACGTCGGGCTGAGAGGACGTCTGCCCGACGGCTTCGAGGATCCGGCGTGGCGTGGCCGCAACGGCGAGCGGAATGCGCTGTTCGCCGAGCTTCTCGTCACGACCGGTTTGCGACTGACCGAGGCCGGCAGCCTGCTCCTGACGGAGCTTCCGCACCCGGCCGAGCCTGGATCGCGCTCAGTGCCGTTCGATCTTCCCGGTCCGATCGCGAAGGGCGGACGGCCCCGACGCATCCGTATCCCCCGAAGGGTACTGAGGATGATCGCCGACTACGTCGATTTTGAGCGCACGATCTCCGCCTCCCGGTCCGAACCGGCAGTGTCTGATCCGCTCTGGCTGATGCCGGAGGACAGGAAGGCAAGAGACGCCGCAGGCAAGCGTGTTCGGCTCGACCGGCTGACGCCGCGCGAACGCCGGTGCGTGCTGGTCGGCGCCCCCGGGTCGGCGCAGCATGCCGTGCTCTGGCTGACCGAAGGCGGCCAGCCTGTACCTTCGGCCACCTGGGAAGCTGTTTTCCGCCGGGCCTGCGCCCGCTGTCGCCGCTTCGGCATCGAGATCGACGTGACGCCGCACACGCTGCGGCACACCTTCGCCGTCAACATGCTCTCCATGCTGATCCGCGAACAGATCGGCGTGGTCTTCGATCCGCAAGATCGGCACGGCGCAGCCTATCGGCGGATCCTTGGCGATCCGCTGCAGAAGCTGCAGCACCTCCTGGGACACGCGAGCGTGACCAGCACCCACATCTATCTCGATAGTCTTGCCGAAGCGCAGGAGCTGGTCGACGCGGCCGCGGACCGCTGGGCCGACGACACGGCCGGAGATGCCGCATGACCGCCGCGACGACTGTCTCAGTGCGGCGGCCGGGCCGCCGTGCGCTGTTTCCCGAGGCGTTGCCCGATCCCGAGGGCGAGGCCGCCACTGCGATCGGGTCGCTGCGCTTCACCGTCATGCTGGCGGACCGCAGCAAGACAATCGACCTGACGAAGCTCAGCGGTCGCAAGGCACTGGCCCGGACTTTTGCCGGCACGCTCTGGCGCGCCTGCCAGGTCGGGGGTCCGGCCGGTTCGATCTCGACGGCCTCCGCCTATGCCAATGCGCTCCGGATGTTCTGGCGGTATCTCGACGCCGTCAGTCCCCACGTCGTCAGTTTATCCGACGTGAGCGCCGCCTGCATCGACGGCTTCGATGCCTGGATGGAGGAGAGCGGCCTGCATCCCAATCACCGGCTGCAAAGGATGAGCAAGGTGCTCAACCTGCTGCGGCTAGCCGAGGCCGCCGAGCCCGGCCACCTGCCGCCCGATGCGTCGCGGCGGCTGATGTACACGAGCGACCGATCGGGGGTGCGCGCCCGGCCACGCGATGCCTATGGAGACGATGTCGCTACGGCGTTGCGGACCGCCGCGCGCACCGATCTCGCCGCCATCATCCGCCGTTTCGCCGACGCAGATCGGATGCCAACGGTCGAGGATGCCGATCGAAGCAGCACTCTCGCGGCGGCACACGCGGCGACCATGGCGGCGCTCGATGCGGAAGGCGTCATCGGGCACCGGCACACCCGCTTCAAGCGGCTCTACACGCTCCGCCGTGAGAGTGGCCTGCCGAATGATCGCCTGATCCACGATCTGCATGGCCGCCGGCACCTGCTCGCCGCCGACCTCGTGTCGCTTATCGTCCTCGTTTCGCTTGACACCGGGCTCGAGATCGAAGCGATCAAGGACCTGCGGGCAGATTGCCTGAAGAATCCGGCGGGTGGCTATGTCGAGATTGAGTATTGTAAGCGCCGGGCGCGCGGCGCCGAGTGGAAGCGGCTGCGCGTGCGCGACGGTGGTTCATCAACACCGGGCGGCTTGATCCGCAAGGTCCTGCAGTGGACCCAGCCGGCCAGAGACAAGCTCGGTAGCGACACGCTCTGGGTACATTACACCTGGGGCCGCATAATCCCACGCACGCTTAGCATGAAGGAGCCTGTAGCTTCATGGACCCGCCGGCACGACATCCGCGATGAACAGGGCCAGCCCCTTCGTCTGAACCTGACGCGCCTGCGCAAGACCCACAAGGCGGCATGGTATCGGCGCACGGGCGGCCAACTCGATCGCTTCGCGGTCGGCCACACCGCCGCGATTGCGGCCAATCACTACGCCGACATTCCCGCACTTCGCCATGTCCACGAAGCCGCGATCGCCGACGCCATGAGCGATGCACTTGACGCTGCCTTGCGTCCCTGCGTGCTATCGCCGGACGAGGAAGCGGCCGTCCGGGTCGATCCCGACCACGCAACCGATCTTCCCGTTTCCGGCGCCGCCGCCGTCACCGCATTGTTCAGCGGCGAGCAGGATGTTTGGCTCGCGAGTTGCGGCGGGTTCTATGCGAGCCCGTTCGGCACAGAGGGCGAAGCCTGTCCGTCGCCCTTCTGGGGCTGTCTCGAATGCAGCAACGCGGTGATCACCGCCCGCAAGCTGCCTGCCCTACTGTCGTTCCTCAGCTTCATCCGAACGCAGCGACAAGCGCTCACCGAAGCCGACTGGACGACGAAGTTCGGCCGCGTTCATGACCGGATCGCCGATCAGATCCTGCCCCGGTTCAGTGATGCCGAGATCGAGGAGGCACGACAGGCCGCGGCTACGGACCCGAAGCTGATCTACCTGCCGCCTGAAGCGGGAGCGCCATGATGCCAGCACCGATCACACTTCTCGCTCAACCGTCTTTGCCTTCGGCCGTTTACAGTGACGACGAGCCTGTGCTGGCTGGCGTCGCGATCAGGGACGATGCCGACCGGGCGCAGCTTCCCCGCTTTGGTGACGATCACTGGGATTTGAGCGCCGCCATCTTCAGGGTGAACGCCCGCTACAGCAATTACCGGCTCAATTTCGCCCGCATCGCCGATCCGGCCACGCGCCGTCTGGCAAAGGAGTATGTAATCGCTCGTCTGCGCATCCACGTGCCGGGATATCGTGCGCCCTGCGGGGCAACCTCGGCAATCCGGCTTCTGCGCTACCTCCAGCACTTTGCCGCGTTCCTTCGGACGCAGATCGGCGCCGTCGACCTCGGCCGCGTCGACCAGGCTCAGCTCGACGCCTATCTGGTGCATGCGCGCGTCGGCGGCCGGAGAACGCCGCATGAGGCGGTGAAGTACGTCGAGGTGCCTATCGACCTGCACCACCTGGCGCCGTGGCTGACCGGCGGCGGCATCGGCTTTCTGCCGTGGCGGGGGCGCGCCGCGCACTGCGTCGCCGGCCGGCCGCCGGCGCCTGCCGAGAACGCCACGCCGCGCATTCCCGAGCCGGTCATCGGCGCCATGCTTCGCTGGGCGCTCAAATATGTCGAGATCTACGTACCCGACATTCTCGCGGCGCGGGCTGAGCTGGACGCTCTCGAGGCCGGCTGCGCCCGGCTGATGGCGCGCGATGCGCGCACGGGTCGGGCCGTCGCCACGACCTATCGTGCCCGCGTGGCAAAGTGGCTCGACGTGCGCCGGGCCGCCGGCCGAGGCGTGCCAATCTGGGAGCGCGCGCCCAACGCCGCCCGCCGGATCGACCCGCAGACCGGCGCAGAGCTGCCACCGTACAATCTCCATTTGATGCGTCTGTATGCCGGCGCGCCGGAGAGCGGGCGCGTCAGTCAGTCCGAGCCGACTGCGCGACTGATCGAACAGCTGGTTGCCGAGTTCGGAACCGAGGTCGGCGGTCTCGATACTCCGATCTCCATCGACCCGGACACTGGCCTGCCATGGCGCGAGCGCTTCGACAGCCTCAGTCTCGCCCGCGAGGAGCGGATGCTGCAGGGCGCCTGCTATCTCGTCTGCGCCTACCTTACCGGCATGCGCGACAGCGAGGTTCAGGCGATGCAGCCGGGATGCGTGTCGCCGGTGCGCAGCGCCGACGGCCTGGTCGAACGCTATCGGGTGCGCAGCACCGTCTACAAGCGCCATGGACCGCGCGGTGTCACCGCCGACTGGATCACCATCGAGCCGGTCGCCCGCGCTGTGGAAGTCATGGAGGCGCTCTCGGCGCGCAATCGCAAGGAGAAGGGGCTCTCGTCCCTGTGGGTAACCCTGAAGGACTGGCCCTGGAGCGCCGACCACCTCGGCATGGGCGCAACGACAACGCTCAATCTGTTCCGTGACGGCCTCGACGCGCGTTCGGAAGGCGAACCGGCCATCCCGCGCATCGGCGACGAGCCCTGGAGGTTCACGACGCGGCAGCTGCGCCGCACGGTCGCCTGGTACATCGCCAACCGGCCGTTCGGCACCATCGCCGGCAAGATCCAGTACAAGCACGCCTCCGTCGCCATGTTCGAAGGTTATGCCGGATCAAGTCAGGCCGATTTCCGCCTCGCCGTCGAGCGTGAGCGCGCGCTCGGGCAGCTCGACGACATCGTTGCCCATTACGAGGCGTTCCTTCGCCAGGAAGGTCCGGCCGGACCGGGTGCGGTCCGATTGCGACGGGAATTCGCCCGCGTCCAGGACGAGCTCGGCGATCTTCCCGGCCGGATCATGGAGCGCAAGCGGCTGCGCACCATGCTTGCCCATCTCGGACGGACGCTGCACGTCGGCTTCCTCAACGACTGCCTCTTCGATGCGGCGACCGCCCTATGCCTCGCCGGCTCCACGGATTCCGAGCAAACGGCGCCGGCGCTTTCCCGGTGTAGTCCCGATCGCTGCCCGAACGCTTGTCTGACCGCCCGGCATCGTGAGCCGTGGCTGGCTTCGATCGCCGAGGGCGAAGGGCTGCTTGCCGACCGGCGCCTGTCGCCGTTGCAGCGCGAAGCCATAACCCGCGACAACGAGCGCAAGCGCCGGCTCATCGCGCCGCTCGTGGACGGTGAAGCATGAGCGCGCTCGGCGCAAAGAGCGAGGCGGCGTTGCGGGCGGCGATGGCGCGGCTGCTCGACGGCCGCCCCGAGCGCACCGACGGCGCGCTGACGGTCTCCAATCTCGCGCGCGAAGCCGGCGTCAGCCGGGCGACGGCGAACCGTGCGGCTGATCTTCTCGCCGAGTTCCGGGCGGCCGAAGTGCGTCACCGGCAGTCCTCCCCGAGGGCCCTCAAGGAGCGCGTCCGTGCACTCGAAGCCGAGCTGCGCGCCGTGCGCGGCGCCGAGATCGCCGAACTGCGCGGCATCGCCCGCACGCTCGCCCAGCACATCCAGGTGCTGACGCTGCAGGTCGCCGAGCGGGATGCGGTGATCGCTGGTCTGCGGGACGAGCTTGACCGATCGCGCGAGGCCAAGGTCGTTCCGCTGCGACACCGGCCGCGAGACGGCTCCGACTGAGAGCCGCGCCACATCCCTGTCGACGGCCGGTTTCTGCGGTCGTCGGTCACGGTCGCCTCCTTCAACTCGCCCGTCGAGGCAGGGCTCGGGTGTGGCAGACGCTGCCAGCCCATCAACCCTGTTCCGCACCAGCACCGAGAACAGGGTGTGACGGGCCGGCTTCCCGCGTCTGCCCCTGCCGCCTCGCCCTCGACGGAGAGGGCGAGCTGAAGGAGGCACCCATGACCACAGATCGCAACCGCCAGACACCGACCGATATCTACGAGCGCGTCACCAGCCAGATCATCGCCGCCATCGAAGCCGGCGCCGGCGACTACCGGATGCCCTGGCATCACGACGGATCGGCCATCACAACGCCCGTTAACGTCGCCTCAAGCAAGGCTTATCGCGGCGTCAACATCCTCTCGCTCTGGGCCGCGGCCCACGCTGCAGGCTATCCCGCCGGCATCTGGGGCACCTATCGTCAATGGCAGGCGCTCGGCGCTCAGGTTCGCAAGGGCGAACACGGCCACCTCGTGGTGTTCTGGAAGACCACCGACCGCCACGACGAGGCGGACCCCCAACACGGCGACGAGGATCGAGACGAGCCCGCCCGGCGCATGTTCGCTCGCGGCTACACCGTCTTCAATTGCACCCAGGTCGACGGCTACACGCCGCCATCGATGCCGGCGTTGTCCGAGGCCGAGCGCATCGAACAGGCCGAACGGTTCTGCGCCGCCCTCGGCATCGACATCCGCCACGGCGGACCACAGGCCTACTATCGCCCGTCTACCGACCATGTGCAGATGCCGGAGTTCGCCTGCTTCCGCGACGCGGTCGCCTACTACGCCGTGCTCCTCCATGAGTGTGGTCACGCTTCCGGAGCAAAGCATCGCCTCGACCGCGCCCTTTCCGGACGATTCGGTTCGGCCGCTTACGCCATGGAGGAATGCACAGTCGAGCTCTTGAGCGCGATGATCTGCGCCGATCTCAACCTCAGCGTCGAGCCGCGCCCCGACCATGCCCGCTACATTTCCTCCTGGCTCGAGGTGCTGCGTTCCGACAAGCGCGCCATCTTCACCGCCGCGGCGAAGGCGCAGCAGATCGCCGACTGGATGCACGCGCAGCAGGCCGGCGCTCGCCAGCATGAGGTCCGGGGCGCCGCATAGGCGCCCCTCAACTCGATCAGTTGACAGTTCGCTCCTGGAACAGCGTCTCGATCAGCGGACATTCCGGGAGCGTGCCGTCGCCGCATTGGGCAACGACGTCCTTGAGCACCCGCTCCATCCGCCTCAAGTCGGCGATCTTTGCCCGCACATCGTCGAGATGCGCGGCGGCAACGGCGCTCGCCTCGGCGCAGGGTCGATTGCGCTCGTCGACGAGACGCAGGAGCTCGCGGATTTCGTCCAGGGAGAAGCCGAGCTCGCGCGCCCGCAGGACGAAGCGCAGCCGCCGCTCGTGCGTGTCGTCATAGCTTCTGTAACCCGCCGTAGTGCGCGGCGGCTCGGGCAGAAGGCCGACCTTCTCGTAGTAGCGCACCGTCTCAAGATTGCAGCCCGTGCGCCGGGCAAGCTCGGCCCGCTGCATACCTCTCACCCCGGCGTGATCGCGCATCGCAAAAACCCTCTTGACCCTGTAGTTGCTACAGACTGCACATTAGCGCTCGGATAGGAATTCGGCAAGGAAAGCGTGGCCCGACATGAATGCATCACGACATGGGACTTCAGATGTCACACCGACTGTGGTCAGCCTGACGACGTCGCAGCGTGGCGAGGAAGCGCGGCAGCGCCTGGTCGCCGCCGGTGGCATTCTCGGAGCGCTCGCCGCCTCCTCCTGCTGCATCATTCCGCTCATCCTGTTCAGCCTTGGCATCGGCGGCGCCTGGATCGGCAATCTGACGGCGCTCGCACCCTACAAGCCCTTCTTCGTCGCCGGGACTACAGGTGTTCTCGGCTACGGATTCTACCTCGTCTACTGGAAGCCGCGGCGCGCCTGTGCCGACGACGCTGAGTGCGCGCGCCCTGTCCGCAGTCACCTCGTCGAGATCGCACTGTGGATCGCAACGGTTCTCGTCGCGGCCGCCTTCGCCTTCGACTACGTCGCTCCGCTGCTGCTTTCCGCCTGACACCGAGAGGAGACCCATCTCATGAAGAGTTTGAGTGTTTGCACCCTGATAGGCTCGCTGATGCTTGCCCCGGCCGCCTGGGCTGGCGAGCGCACCGTCACCTTCGCCGTCGACAACATGACCTGCGCCACGTGTCCCTACATCGTCAAAACCACGATGGCGGCTGTCTCTGGCGTCGCCAATGTGACGGTCTCCTTTGAGGCGAAGACGGCAACCGTGACCTTTGACGATGCAAAGACAAACCCGGACGTGATCGCGGCAGCCAGCATGAATGCCGGCTACCCGGCCCACCCGACGAAGCAGGGCGGCTAAGATGACCGACCCCGCCCTCGCCCGTGCCGGCATGATCGGCGCGGTCCTCGCCGCGATCTGCTGCGCAGCGCCGCTCG
The DNA here is from genome assembly GCA_001899205.1 of Mesorhizobium sp. 65-26. Classification (GTDB taxonomy): domain Bacteria; phylum Pseudomonadota; class Alphaproteobacteria; order Rhizobiales; family Rhizobiaceae; genus Mesorhizobium. The sequence goes on from MKVL01000008.1 coordinate 8,603, forward strand.
TCGCCTTGAGTCTGCCGCTCGCTGGTGTTGGCGCCGGGCTGGCTGGTGCGGGTCTGGTGGTGCTTCCGCTGATGGTCGTGGGATTGGGTCTGCTTGCGTGGGGCCTTCATCATCGCCGGGCAAGAGCCGCGGCCTGCAAAACAAACATCCACAAGGAAGGCATGAAGCCATGAACGACTGCTGCGCATCCTCCCCCTCTCCGGGCAAGGCTGGCATCTCTACGCCTGCGACACCGCCGAGCTTTGCCGTGCGGCCGGGGGTGACCTTTCCCGACTGGTCGGTCGTCAGATCGCCGGCGGTCCGCGACGCCCTGCAGGCGATGGTCGGCTCCGACCATGTGCTCAACCGCTGGAGCGGCTATGATCCCGCGACGGACCGCGTGCGCGTCGCGCTGCTTAAGCTCTATGCCGAAGACGGACGAGGCCCGACCACGGGCGCGCTCGCGGAGCGTGCAGAACTCAGCGAGACGGCCATCCCGTCTCTGCTCGAAGAACTGCGTCGGCGCGACCTCGTCGTCCTCGACGGCGAGCGCATCGTCGGTGCCTATCCCTTCACCGACCGGGAGACGGGCCATCGGGTCACGTTGGACGGACGCGTTCTTAACGCCATGTGTGCGGTTGACGCGCTCGGCATCGGCGCCATGACCAATCGTGACATCGCTATTGCCTCGCAATGCCGCCATTGCGGCGCGCCGATCCGGATCACGACGCGGGAGCAAGGACGGGCGCTGGCCGAGGTCGAGCCGACGACGGCGGTCATGTGGCAGAGTGTCCGCTATGAAGGCGGCTGCGCGGCGAGCTCGCTCTGCGCGACGACCGCCTTCTTCTGCTCCGACGAGCATCTATCCGCCTGGCGCGACGACCGTTCCGCCGACGAGCCGGGTTTCCGGCTGTCGATCGAGGAAGGACTGCAGGCCGGCCGCGCCCTATTCGGACCGAGCCTTGCCGGTCTCGATGTGGCGTCCAAGAGTGCGGCGGCCGCCGAGCACCCTCTCCGCGCCAATGGCCGCAATGGCGGCGCCTACGACCTCGTTGTGATTGGCGCCGGCTCGGCCGGCTTTTCCGCCGCGATCACGGCCGCCGATCAGGGCGCCCAAGTCGCGTTGATCGGCAGCGGCACCATCGGCGGCACCTGCGTCAATGTCGGCTGCGTACCATCGAAGACCCTGATCCGCGCCGCCGAGACGCTGCACAACGCGCGCGTGGCGGCGCGTTTTGCCGGCATCACGGCGGAGGCCGAACTGACGGACTGGCGCGGAACCATTCGGCAGAAGGACGCGCTCGTATCCGAGCTGCGCCAGGCCAAATATGTCGACCTGCTTCCCGCCTATAATGGCATCGCCTACCGCGACGGGCCGGCGCGCCTGTTCGACGGCGGTGTCGAGGTGAACGGCACGCGCATTCCCGCCGGAAAGATCGTCATCGCCACCGGCGCGCGGCCGGCGGTCCCCGCCATTCCCGGCATCGAGGCCGTGCCGTATCTGACCAGCACGTCGGCCCTCGACCTCGAGGAACTGCCGCACTCGCTGCTCGTCATCGGCGGCGGCTATATCGGTGCGGAACTCGCCCAGATGTTCGCCCGTGCCGGCGTCAAGGTGACACTCGTCTGCCGCTCGCGCCTGTTGCCTGAGGCCGAGCCGGAGATCGGCGCGGCGCTGACGGGGTATTTCGAGGACGAGGGCATCACCGTCGTCTCCGGCATCACCTACCGCGCAATCCGCACGACCGGGGGCGGTATCTCACTGACTGTCATGCGCGACGACCAGGATGTCACGATCGACGCCGACCAGGTGCTGATTACCACCGGCCGCACGCCCAACATCGAAGGCCTCGGCCTTGCCGAGCACGGGATCGCCGTCTCGCCGACGGGCGGCATCGTCGTCGACGACCGCATGCGGACGACCCGAGCCGGGGTCTATGCCGCCGGCGACGTTACGGGCCGCGACCAGTTCGTCTACATGGCCGCCTATGGCGCCAAGCTCGCGGCAAAGAACGCCCTCAACGGCGACAGCCAGCGCTACGACAACAGTGCCATGCCGGCCATCGTGTTCACCGATCCGCAGGTGGCGAGCGTCGGGCTGACCGAGGCCGCCGCGCACGCCGCTGGATATGCGGTCCGAGTGTCGACGATCGGCCTCGACCAGGTACCCCGTGCGCTTGCCGCCCGCGACACCCGTGGGCTCATCAAGCTCGTCGCCGACGCCGGCAATGGTCGCCTGCTCGGCGCCCATATACTCGCGCCCGAAGGCGCCGACAGCATTCAAACCGCAACGCTGGCGATCCGGCAGGGCCTCAGCGTCGCCGACCTCGCCGACACGATCTTTCCATACCTCACCACCGTCGAGGGTCTGAAGCTTGCGGCGCTAGCCTTCGACAAGGACGTCGCCAAGCTGTCCTGCTGCGCCGGTTGAGCAGGCTCGAGGGTCTCTAGGCCCTCGAATCTGTCTCATGCGTCGAGGTCGAGCGGAAGCGCGTGTGTTTTCAGGCAAATGCCGCCGCAAAATCCGCCTGAGACAGGTTGACTGTTCAG
>MKVL01000009.1:0-67222 GCA_001899205.1 Mesorhizobium sp. 65-26
TGGCGCGGCCATCGCCCCGACCCTTGCCAATGCTGGCGTCTATATCCCGACCTGCGGTTATTACACCAACCTCGTTTGGAATGGCTTCGCCTGGGTTTATGTTCAGCAGTACGTCTGCGGCTAAGGCGGCAAAATTTACATAGCTTTTTTGGGGGTGGTGTTTACCGCCCCCAAAAGCGCGTTGACCGGGGTCTGCCATCAGATGTCCAAGCATAAGCTAAAAGATGGTGGGCGAACTCTCCACGTTCGTTGGCCCCCCGGTCAACAATCGCGTTTGGACGTAGTTTTGGAAGGAGTAGCAACCCAATTAGGTAGCTTAGGCTAGGCGCCCCGCAAGCGGCGCTGCCGCCAGGCGTCCAGCGTCTGGTCGATGATGAGCTCGGGGACGTGATCAATCTCGAAGACGGCGTCGATCTCCAGCACATCGAGTTGTTCCAGGAAGTATGACGGCGCGCCATGGCGCAGCCGCGCGGCGTCCTTGGCGGTGGTTATCAGGTCGAGCCCTTCGGCGCGCGCGGTCCTGACCAGTTCGCCAAGCTCGTCCTCGCCATAGACGTGATGGTCCGGGAACGGCCGGGCAATCGCCACGTCGCCGCCGGCCGCGCGCAGCGTGTCGAAGAACTTGTCCGGATGGCCGATGCCGGCGAAGGCCAGGAAGCGCCTGCCGGCGAACCGACCGGTGTCCCTCGGCTCGGCATGCGCCTCAAAAATGGGGCGGCCGGCGCGCGCCGCCTTGCGCACGACGACGTCGGCGGCCGTCCCCTCGCCCATCTTCAGCAGCGCATCGGTGAAGACCAGTTGGTCGACGATGCTGGCCCGCAGCGGACCGGCCGGAATGACGCGGCCATTGCCGATGCCATACCGGGCGTCGACCACGATCAGGGCGAAATCGATATGGATGCGCGCACTCTGGAACCCGTCGTCCATGATCAGGAAGTCGCAGCCCTGCTTTTGCAGCAGGCGCGCGCCTGCCGCACGGTTGGCCGTCACGGCCACAGGGGCGTGTTCGGCCAGGAGCAAGGGCTCGTCGCCGACATGCTTGGCGCTGTCATGGCCGGCGTCGACAAGATGGGGCTCGCCATAGGCGCCACCGCCATGGCCGCGCGACAGGATGCCGGGATTGAGCTGCATGCGCCTTGCCTGCCTGGCAAGCGCGATCGCCACCGGCGTCTTGCCGGTGCCGCCGACGGTGAAGTTGCCGACGCACAGAACCGGTATGTCGACGGGTTCCCGGCGCGCCCTGCGCAGCATCCGGCCAGCGGCGAGCTTGTAGGCGAAAGAAAGCGGCGACAGTGCGAAAGCGCGCCAGTCAGGCTTCTCCCACCAGAAGGGCGGCGCCTCGCTGGCCATCAGCGCCTGATGCCGAAAAGTGCGAGACGGTTTTCGAGCGAGATCATGCTCTAGCGCCCGTTCGCGCCCTTCAGGCGCGATTTGACGATCAGGGGCTGGATGTAGGGCTCGAGCGACCTCAGCGTATGCGCCAGCGCGCCGCGCATCTCATCGACGGTAGCTGAGCCGGCCGCGATCATCTCGTGACGAGCCACCTCGTTGCTCAGAAGGAAATTAACGGCGCCGGCCAACATGTCGCGATCGCGCACCAGCTTGGCGCCACCCCTGTCCAGCAGGCGCTGATAGGCCTCGCGAAAATTCTGGACGTTGCGCCCAGCCAGCACCGCCGTCTCCAGCATAGCCGGCTCCAGCGGGTTCTGCCCGCCCTCGGAGGTGAGCGAACGGCCGACGAAAGCGATTTCGGTGAGCCTGAGGTAAAGTCCCATCTCGCCGATCGTGTCGCCAAGCAGGATGTCGGTGTCGGGCGTCAGCCTTTCGTCCTTGCTGCGCCGCGCAACCTTCAATCCCATGCCGGAAATCTGCTCGGTGAGCGCCTCGGCGCGGTCGGGGTGGCGCGGCACGATGATCGTCAGCAGGCCGCGATGGCGCGACTGCAGCGCCGCGTGAACCTCGGCTGCGACCACCTCCTCGCCCTCGTGGGTCGAGATCGCCGCCCAGGTCGGACGGCTGCCTATCTGGCGCCGCAACGCATGCAACGCCTTCTCGTCGACCGGCGGCGGGGCTGTATCCCCCTTGAGGTTGCCGGACACCGTGACCGGCCGGGCGCCGAGCGAGCGGAAGCGCTCGCCGTCAACGTCGGACTGGGCGACGACATGGGCCATGTTCTCGAACAGCGCTTCGGCGATGTGGGAGCGCTTCTTCCACGACTTGAACGAGCGATCGGACAGCCGGCCGTTGATCAGGACCTGCGGGACGTGACGCGCGCCGAGCTCAAGGATGGTCATCGGCCAGATCTCGGATTCCGCGATGATGGCAAGGTCGGGCCGCCAATGGTCGAGGAACCGGCTGACCGCCGGCTTGAGGTCGAGCGGCACATACTGGTGGATGATACGGTTGCCGAGACGCTCCTCGGCCACCTGCGCGGAGGTGACCGTGCCAGTGGTCAGCACGATGTTGACGCCGTAGTCGAGAATGCTTTCGATGACGGGGACGACGGCAATCGTCTCGCCGACGCTCGCGGCGTGCATCCAGATCAGTGGCCCTTCCGGACGCGGGCGGCCAGCCATGCCGTAGCGTTCGCGACTGCGGGCACGGTCCTCCTTGCCCTGGGACGTGCGCCAGGCGACGTAGGGGCCGATCAGCGGATAGGCCGCGGCGCCGGCAAACCGGTACGCTGTCAGCATGGCGCGCGCCCAGCGCTCGCTCATCGCCGGCCGTCCACGAGGCGGTAGGCTTCCGCGGTTGCTGCGTTCAGGGCGGCAGTAACCTCGAGACGCTTCTCCTCCATCTGGGCATCGTCGGCACCGGCCGGCACGAACACCGGCTCGCCAATGACGATAGACGAGCGCCCGAACGGCAGGTTGATCGTGGTCTTGTCCCAGGTCCGCTCAAGCACCTTGCGCCGGCTGGTGGCGATCGCCGCGGGAAGGATGGGACGCCCTGAAAGGCGCGCCAGGAGAACAATGCCAAGTCCCGCGTCGCGGGGCGTGCCGTGAGGTATGTCTGCGATCATGGCGACGTTCTTGCCGGCGACCAGCGACTTTTTCAGGGCAATGAGCGCTTTCGCGCCACCCTTGTCGAGGTGCCGGGCGTTGTCGCGGCCGCCGGAGCCCCGCACCGCCTCGATGCCGAATTTCTCCAGCGCCAGCGCGTTGAGTTCGGCATCCGCGCTGCGCGACACCATGGCGACCAGGGCCTTGTTCTTGGGATAATAGGCCGGTGTCAGAAGATGCTGGCCATGCCAGAGCGCGATGATGCCCGGCTCCAGATGCGCATAATCGCCGCTGTCAAACTGTGCCGACCCTTTCACGACAGTGTTGGTCAGCCGCACGAGACGCAGGAACTGGGCAAGCAGGCTTGCGATCGCGTTCTTGACGAATCGCGACTGCGCCAGCGGCTCACGGATTCTGCGCCAGATCTTCGTCGAGCCGGCGTTCCGGCCCTTGCGCCGGCGTGCGGACCTTGTCACCGGCCCCTTCACCACTTCCTCTTTCATTGCGTCAACCGGCGGTCTTGCCTTCGGGATCAAGCAGCCGGTGCAGATGAACGACGAAGTAGCGCATGTGGGCGTTGTCCACGCTGGCCTGCGCCTTGGCTTTCCACGCGACATGCGCCGACTCGTAGTCCGGGTAGATGCCGACAATGTCGAGCGCGTTCAAATCGCGAAACTCGGTGCCGCCGAGCGTCTTCAGTTCGCCGCCGAACACCAGATGCAAAAGCTGCTTTTTTCCGTCTTCCGCGGCCATGTCGATCCTTCGCATATTCCTGGTTCGCGTCTGGTCTAGACCAAAGCCGGCCACTTTGGAACCAGCGATAGTGCTGTTCAGCCCTCAAGGCCGGCGATGACGCCTGTCAGCACGTCCAGCAGTTCACCACTGCCGGCGGCAAGGGCACTGTGATTCGTCACCGGGCCGGCATAGCGCGGCTGCTGGCCGAGCGGGTCGAGCAACGCGCCACCCGCCTCGCGCAGGATGAGGTCGGCGGCGGCAATGTCCCAGTCATGCGCGTTGGGCTTGACGAATGTAGCGTCGAGCTTGCCGCCCGCGATCATCGCCAGCCGATAGGCGAGCGAGGGAACATGGGGCGCGCGATGGACTCTGGTCTTCCAGGCATCGGGCATCAGGTCGACCATCGGCTTCGGTCCCGCGATCCACGCGGTTTCACCGGGTACGCGCACGGTGATTCGCTGGCCGTCGAGGAAAGCGCCCTGCCCCGGCAGCGCCCAATAGGTCTCTTCCTTCGCTGGGCATTCGAGCACGCCGGCCAGGGAACGGCCGTCCTCAACCACGGCGACACTGACGCACCAGCTATGGAGCCCGTCGAGAAAGCCTCGCGTGCCGTCGATCGGATCGACGACGAAGGTGCGGCGCGCGGTGAGCCGCGCGGCGTTGTCAGCCGTCTCCTCCGAAAGCCAGCCATAGTCGGGCCGCGCCGCCAGAAGCGTCGTGCGCAGATAGGCGTCGGCGGCATGGTCCGCCTCGCTGACCGGCGAAGTGCCGCCTTTCATCCAGACCTGCGGATTCTTGCCGAAATAGCGCATGGCGATGCGGCCCGCTTCGCGGGCGGCATCGCGCAGAAGCGAAAGATCCTCGGCGGCGCCGGCAAGGTTGGCCAGGCTATGCTCCGGCAAGGGTCATGCCTTCGATCAGGAGCGTCGGCGCTGCCGTGCCGAAATTGCGGTCGAGATCGCTCGCCGGAACCATGTTCAGGAACATGGTCTTCAGGTTCGACGCGATGGTCACCTCGGCGACAGGATAGGCCAATTCGCCATTCTCGATCCAGAATCCGGAGGCGCCGCGGCTGTATTCGCCGGTCACCATGTCGACGCCCTGGCCGAACACCTCGGTGACGTAGAAGCCGGACTTCAGCGAGCGGATCAGATCCTCAGGCGAGCGTTCGCCGGGCTCGATGGCAAGATTGGTCGAAGACGGCGACACGGAGGAACCGCCGCGCGCGCCGCGTCCGTTGGTGACGAGGCCCAGCTCCCGAGCGGCCGAGGTCGACAGGAACCAATGATTGAGCACGCCCTTATCGACCATGAAGAGCTTCTCGCCCTCGACGCCCTCGCCGTCGAAGGGGCGCGAGGCTTGGCCACGACGGCGCAGCGGCTCGTCGGTGACGGTGATCGAAGCGGCGGCAACCTGCTTGCCCATCATGTCGCGCAGGAAGCTGGTCTTGCGGGCCACGGCCGCGCCGTTGATGGCGCCGGCAAGATGGCCGGCAATGCCGCGTGCGACGCGCGGATCGAACACCACATTGACCGGACCTGTCGCGGCCTTGCGCGCGCCGATGCGCCGAATGGCCCTCTCGCCGGCCTTGCGGCCGATGTCCTCGGGCGCGTCGAGGTCGGCGAAATGCTGGCGAGAGGAGAATTCGTAATCGCGCTCCATGCCGGTGCCCTCGCCGGCGATGACGCTGGTGGAGCGGGAGAAACGGGAGGCGACATAATGGCCGAGAAACCCGTGCGAAGTGGCAAGGACTAACCCGCCGAGCCCGGCGCTCGCGCCGCTGCCGGCCGAATTGGTCACGCCCTTCACCGCAAGCGCGGCAGCCTCGGCGGCGAGCGCGGCCTCCTTCAACTGGTCGGCCGAAACCTCGGTGGCGTCGAACAGATCGAGGTCACGCGTCTCGCGCGCAAGCAGCGCCGGATCGGCAAGCCCCTGCCAGGGATCTTCCGGAGAAACCCTGGCCATCGCGACGGCACGTTCGGCCAGCATATTGGCGTCGGCGGTCGCGGTCGCCGAGACGCTTGCCACGCGTTTGCCGACGAAGACGCGCAGCGCGACATTGTCGCTTTCCGATGCCTCCGTGCCTTCCACCTTGCCGAGACGCACCGACACGCCGGTCGAGCGACCGCGAACGGCAACGGCATCGGCAGCGTCGGCGCCGGCCTTGCGCGCCGCCTCGACCAATGACGCGACGCGATCGGTCAATTTCGCTGCGTCGAGTGTGTCGGTCATGGCGTGATCCTGATTTCCGGCCGGTTTCGGGCAGTGGCCGCTCCCGCACCATCTATTGTCCCGCCCCGGCTTGTGCAATGGGAGACGCCGCAAATGCCGCGGCGGGTGCCGGACCTTTGCATTATCACGGCAAAAACCGATTCCGATTTTCCGGCTCATACGCTAGGGAACAGTCCAGGCATTCAAACCCATTCGGCGTTCCGCCTGGAGCACATGACATGACCCCGTTCCATCTCGCCTTCCCGGTCCGCGATCTCGACGAGACCCGCGCCTTCTACGGCGACGTTCTGGGCTGCGCGATCGGCCGCTCGTCGGCGACGTGGGTCGACTTCGACCTGTTCGGGCACCAGATGTCGGCGCATCTGCGCCCGCAGGCCACCGAAGCCGCCCGCGACGGCAAGGTCGATGGCGTTGCCGTGCCCATTCCGCATTTCGGCGCCGTGCTCCTGATGGACGAATGGGAGCGGCTGGCCGCCCGCCTAGAGGCGCGCGACGACATCGACTGGCTGGAACGGCCGATGGTGCGGTTCAAGGGAGAGCCCGGTGAACAGGCCACGCTGTTCATTCGTGACCCGTCCGGCAACGCGCTCGAATTCAAGGGGTTCCGCTCGCTGGAGCAGGTGTTCGCGCACTGACGCGCAAAACCTCGTCGACAGTCATGACGTCGGCGACGTAGCGCATGTTCTCCAGCGATGCCTGGTGAAGCTCCGGCCTGGCGCAGGAGCAGGCATCCGACGCGACGATGACCTCGTAGCCCATGTCCGCCGCATGGCGAACGCTGGTTTCCACGACCGAATTGGTGGCAATTCCGGCCATGATCAGCCGCTCGGCCCTCAACACGCGCAGGATTTCCTCCAGCTGCGAGCCATAGAAGGCGTTGACCCTGGAGTGCTTGACCACGAACTCGTCACCGATGGGACCGAGGCTTTCGTGGAAAGCCGCCCCCCAGCTCCCCTCGACCATGGCGTCATTGGCGACGACATCCCGGAATATCTTGCAGTTTCGGTTAACGTCGGCATGGCCGGCGGCGAAAGCGATCCTCACCGAGACGACCGGTATGCCCAGCGCGCGCGCGCCGGCGAGCAGGCGCGCGGCATTGTGCTTCAGCGCGGCCCGGTTGGGATCCTCCGCGGCGACCCCGACCCTTATCTTGCCACGCGGGTCGAGGACCTCGTTCTGGTAGTGCATCGCCACCAGAACGGTCCTCATGCCATCCGTCGCCTGTCCAGACATGCTAGGCCTGCGAGGCGTAGTAGCGTATGGCGAAATCGATCCATTCCGGGAAGTGCCAGTCCGGATGTTCGCCGCGGATCTCCGGCCCCAGCCCGGCGATGATCCGCTCCGGCGTCTGGCCGGCGGACCGGGCCGCGCGCACGCGCTCTCCGAGGCCGGCTATATAGTCCCGCACGCCGGCGACGATGTCGGCGCCGCCGATCTCGCCATGGCCAGGGACGACGATTTCCGGCCGCAGCGCCAGGCAGTCGTCGAGCGCGGCGATCCAGTTGGCCGCATCGATGTCGGTGTCATGCGGCGGAAACCACGGGAAGATCGGGAAGGTCTTCTCCTCCGCCAGATCGCCGGTGAACAGGATGCTGTCGTCGGGAAGGAAAACGATCTGGTCGCCGCGCGTATGCGCCTTGCCCCAGCTCCGCAGGATCACCCGGCGCCCGCCAAGATCGATCTCGTGGCTGGTGCCGTCGTAGAGCGTATCCGCCTCGACGAGCTCCGTGCCTTCCAGCGCCTCGGCGATCGAAGGCCCCATGGTCTTGAACATGGCAAGGTAGGCTTCTCCCTTGTCGGCCAGCTCGCGCGCCTGTTCGCTGTTGTAGAGGATTTCCGCCTCGCCCTTGAACGGCGCGACACCGTAGCCGTGCTCGGGATGAAAATGCGTGAGCGTCACGATCAGCTCACGCGTGCCGGCAAGGCGGCGTGCCGCTTCCAGCACGGCCTGGCCGTTCTTCGGTCCCATGCCGGTGTCGACGACCAAGGCGGTGTGATTGCCGAGCACGATGCCGATGTTGGGCACCAGCGGCACGCGATGGTCGGGAATGACCCAGACACCATCGGCGATTTCCCGGATGGCGGTGGTATCGACGACGGGCGCCGGCGGGTTGGGCTGTTGCTCAGACATTGGCGGTTCCTGTGTTACCGGATGTTGTCGCAAGGCCGGATGTCGACGTCTTGCTTCGGGGAAGTTCGATCTCATGGCCGCCGGTCAGGCCTTGCGGACGAAAGAGGATGATGAGCAGCATGGCCGCGGCAAGGGCGACATCTCCCAGCCCCGGCGGGGTCGCGATCGACCACGAGGTTCCGGGCAGCACGAAGCCGACTTCGACCAGTCTCAGCAGTTCCGTAAGTATGGAGATGCCGATCGCGCCGATGACGGCGCCGGCAAGGCTTCGCATGCCGCCCACCACCAGCATGGTGACCAGCAGGAACGTCAGGTCGAGGTAGAAGCTCTCGACCCGAAGCGTGCCGAGGAAGTGACCATAGAGGACACCGGCAATGCCGGTGACGAAGCCGCTCACCACAAAGGCCGCCAGCCGCTCGCGAACGATACGCACGCCCGAGCCGCGCGCCGCGACTTCGTCCTCGCGGGAGCCGCGAAGGGCAAGCGCGCCGCGCGTTTCCTGATAGACGAAAGCGACGGCGATCGCCACCATCGCCGTCAAGCCGGCCGTCCAGAGGCCAACATAGGACGGCAGCCCCATGAGCGACTGCTGGCCACCGGTCAGCGCGGTCCAGTTGCCGAGCACGATGTAGCAGATGAACATCAGGGACAGCGTCGCGATCGCCGCGCCGATGCCGGACAGGCGCATGATCGGGATACCGATGACAAGCGCCATCAGGCCGGCCATGACGCCGCCAGCCAGGGCGCCCCACAGCGGCGACAGATGCGCCGCCGCCAGCCAGGCTGGCAGATCCGGCAAGAAAGTCGACTTCATGCCCGGCGCCATGGTCAGAAGGGCGGACGTGTAGGCGCCAACCGCCATGAAACCGGCGCTGCTGAAATTCATCACCCCGGAATTGCCCATGAATATATAGAGGCCGACCACCGCGACGACATGGATCAGGCAGAAGATGACCCGGCGTTGCAGGACGATGTCGCCCATCCCGGCAAGCAGCACGATTGTCAGCACGATCCCCACAAGCGCGGCGAGCGGAACCAGCCTGCGCAGGCCGTCGCGCGCGGCGGGCCGCCAGCCGATGCGGTCACTAATCGACGCAGCCATCGCTAGACCCGTTCTTTCAGATTGCGGGCCGGGAACAGGCCCTGCGGGCGGAACAGCAGGATCGCGATGACGATCACGAACAGGAAGGCCTCGCGGAACGGCCGGAGTTCGGCAGGCAGGAATGCCTGGAGCAGGATCGTCACGACACCGACGAAGAAGCCGCCGACGGCCGCTCCGAAAAGATTGCCGAGCCCGCCGATGACCGTGGCGACGAAGGCGATGATGACGATCTGCACACCGAAGCGCGGCTGGACGAAGCCGGACTGCGCGGCGAACAGCACCGCCACGACGGCCGCCAGCAGGCCGCTCAGGCCGAAGGCGATCGCGATCACCGCGTTGGCGCGCACGCCCAGAAGCCGGGACATGGTGAAATTCTCGGCCGAGGCGCGCATCTGCAGGCCGAAGCGCGTCCATTTGAGGAATGCGGTCAAGGCGGCGAGCAGCGTCAGGCAAACGACGATTGTGACCAGCTTCAAGGCACTGACCTGCAGTGACCCGATGGAGACGGTGCGGCTGAGTGCCGGCAAGGGATCGAGCGCCTTCGGCCGCGAGCCGACAAGGAAGACCAGCAATTTCTGCAGGAACATGCTGACCGCGAAGGAGGAGATCAGCAGCGTCGCGGAATCGGCGCCACGCAGCGGGCGGAAGGCGATCCTTTCGGTGGCCAGCGCCAGCAGAACCGCGGCTGCGATGGCGACAAGGATGGCGACGGCCACCGGGCTGCCGGAGAAGGCAAACAGCATATAGGCGGCCACGGTCACGAGCTCCGCATGAGCGAAGTTCGCGAGCCGCATGACGCTGAAGATCAGTCCGATGCCGAGCGCGGTCAGGGCGTAGAGGCCGCCGACGCTCACGGCATCGATCAATATCTGCGCGGGATCGATCATTGCGCGCCACCTCGCGGAGCAAGGCCGAAATAGGCGGCTTCGAAGTCAGGATTGCCGGAAAGCTCGGCCTCGGTCCCCGACATCCGGATGATGCCCCCGTTAAGCACATAGGTTCGGTCCGCCACGCGCAGGGCGCGGGCCGCGTTCTGCTCGACCACCAGGATCGAGACGCCGGCCTCGCGGATCGAAGCGAGCATGGCGTAGATCTGATCGGTGATCTTCGGCGCGAGGCCGAGCGATGGTTCATCCAGCATGAGAAGCGTCGGCTTCGACAGGAGCGCCCGCGCGATCACCAGCATCTGCTGCTCGCCACCCGAAAGCCTCCCGGCGGATTTATTGCGTCGTTCGCCCAGGATCGGGAACGTCTTGAAGAACCCTTCGATCTCTCGAGCGGCCTCGGCCGTATCCCGGCGGATCGTCGCGCCAAGCCTCAGGTTCTCCAGCACTGTAAGGCTCGCCAGCACGTGACGGCCCTCGGGCACCAGGGCGATGCCGCGCCTCACGGTCTGCTCCAAGGGCTGGCCGATGGTCGGCTGCCCCTTGAACGTGACTTGCCCGCCGGCTGGCTTCACCGTCCCGGCAATGGCCGCGAGCAGCGAGGATTTGCCGGCGCCATTGGGGCCAACGATCGAGATCACCTGTCCCGCGCCGACGTCCAGGCTCAATCCATCGAGCGCCGTGATCGGGCCGTAGCGGACCGTGAGCCCCCGTATCGACAGCAGCGGCGCGAGAGTTTCCGCGCTCCCCTGCCGACCGCCACCTTGCCCTGCAATCGCGGTCATGCCGGCTCCGCTCCAAGATAGGCGGAGCGGAAGGCCGTATCCCTGAAGACATCGGCCGGAGAACCTTCCGCGATGGTACGGCCGCTGGCCAGGACATGGAGTCTTTCGCAAAGCCCCATCACCAGCTTCATGTTGTGCTCGATGACCAGAACGCCGCAGCCGAAATCGGCACGAATGCGGCGGATCAGATCGCCGAGCGCTTCGGCCTCGCCAATGTTCAGCCCCGCCGCGGGCTCGTCGAGCAGCAGGAAATTCGGCTGCAGCGCCAGCGCCCGGGCAATGCCGACACGGCGCTCCTCGCCATAGCTCAACGCATTGCCGGGCATGTGCGCCCTGGCGGCAAGCCCCATGTAGTCGAGCAACTCGGCCGCGCGCCGCCGTGCCGCCGCGCGTCCCAGTCCACGACTGCCGAGGCCGACCTCGAGGTTTTCGCTGACGGTGAGGCCGGGAAACAATCGAACGGCCTGAAAGGTACGAACGACACCGCTGCGCGCCAGCCGGTCTGCGCGCAGCGGGCCGGTCTTCTCACCGGCAAGCGTCACGGAACCCTGGTGAGGCTGCTGGAAGCCGCTCAGCACGTTGACCATGGTCGTCTTGCCGGCGCCGTTCGGCCCGATAAGGCCAAGGATCTCGGTGCGCTGCAACGCCATCGAGACATTCTCGATGGCGCGCACTCCGCCGAAACGAACGGTGATGTCGGTTGCCCGCAGCATCGCTATTTCCGTGTCGCGATCAGGTTTCAGTCGAGATGCACGGTCTCCGGAGCAAATTTGCCGACCGCGCTGAACTTGCCGCCCTGGCTCTGCAGGATGGTCATCGGACGCGTGGTCTGGATGTGTAGTTGCGGCGTGTAGGTTGTCGGGCCGATGGCCAGCGGTTCCTTGGTGAAGCTGTCGAGCGCCGCCGATACCTTGTCGGCGTCGAACGACCCCGCCTTGTCGACCGCCTTGGCCCATGCTTGGAACAGCGAATAGCCGCGGATCGAATAGGACGTGTCCGACTTCTGACCGTATTCGGCCTCGTAGCGCTTGAAGAAGTCGTTGACGCTTGCATCCGGATCATCGCCATAAGTCGAGCCGTAATTGGCGACGAAGAAATTGCTGAGGTTGGGAACGGTGCCGGCCCAATAGTCCCCGTCCATCGATTCACCGGTCAGGATCGGCTGGTCGATGCCGGCGGCGCGCAACTGGCGAATGGCGCTGGGCCCGCCCGGCGCGTAGGAGCACAGGACGACGAAGTCCGGCTTGGCGGATAGGCTGGTGATGCGGGTGACCTGCGCCGAGACGCTGGGATCGCCATTGAGGAACGTGTCCTCCCCGGCAAGCGCGGCATCGCCGGCCAGTTCCTTCCAGCGCTTGCTGAAGCTGCCGCACAGTGACTTGGTGAACGAGATGGTGTTGTCGAGCAGCACATAGGACGAGCGCCAGCCCTTCTCCTTGTAGGCCCATTCAGCCAGCAACGCGCCTTGCGACTGCGCGGCGTTGGAGATCGAGTAGGCATAGGGCCCGATGCCGGTCACGCCGAACTTCGGATCGGACGCGCCGGACAGCGACACGACATTGCTCTGCTGCGCGATGAAGGCGCCGGGGGCGCCGAAGTCGAAATCGCTGGGAAACAGGATGGCCTTGGCGCCCTTGCCGATGACTTCGACCGCCCCGTCGGCGCCAAGCGGCGGCTCGGACTTGTTGTCGAACTTGACGACTTCGATCTGGCTGCCGAGCAGGCCGCCCTTGGCATTGATCTCCTTGATCGCCAGCAGCGCGCCGTTGATGGAGCTGGCGTCGATCGGCTGGAACCAGCCGCTGTACGACATGACGAAACCGACCTTGACGGGGTCGGCCGCGTGGGAAGGTGCAATCGCGCAGCCGAGAGCCGCGAGCGACATCGTGATGGCTTTGCCCAGACGCTTCATGAAGATGTTCCCCTTGTTTTTTCTTCTCTCCGGCACGCCGACCGGCCAGCCTTCTCCCCGGCTGGGAACAGTCGCCTGCGCAAGAAATCAATTCGTTACGATACGAACGATTATGACGTTACAAGCAGTTTTCCCGGCGCGCAATCGCAAATTTGGATTGGCAAAGGCACCATCCGAAAGGCATGGACAACAAAGGCTACAGGCTGTGCGGGTGGACCTGGCGGCCAAATCCGAGCCGATGCGCGGTGCATTGCCTTGGCACGAAATTCAGTCTAAGCGACCTTTCATCGGAGGTCGTTGCGTGTCAGCCTCGATGCCGACAACCGTTCCGCTCGATTGCGAGGAAGCCACGATACGATGTTTGATTCCCCCGATGCAGTCGGCTCGATCCTTCCGCTTGGCAGCAGCTTCGGCAACAGCCTCCGGCACGTCAACAAGCTGATCCAGCGCGACCTCGGCAACCGCATCGCGCCGCTCGGGATCACGCTTGGCCAGTGGTATGCGTTGCGCACCCTATGGATCAATGACGGGCTGACGCAGATCGAGCTCGCGCAGAAGTCGGGAGCCGCAGGCCCGGCCATGGTGATCGCGGTGCGCAGTCTGCTCGCCATGGGACTGGTCGAGCGCAAGCGCGATCCATCGGACCAGCGCAAATACATCATCTCGCTGACCGAGAAAGGCAGGCGGTTCGAAGTGCCGGCGCTTCAGGCCGCCATCGACGCGAATACGGCGGCGACGGCAAACATCAAGCCGGAGGAATTCGAGATCTGCATGCGCGTGCTGCGGCAGGCGCATCAGAACCTCCTGACCAATGCCGGCCTGGGCGACCCCAACCTGGACATCGACGCCATCGTCGCCTAGAGCATTTTGCAGCCAAATGGAAACATTCGGCGTGGCACAAATGCGGCAAAAACAAAGGGATAGAGCGGTTCCGGAACCGCTCTAGCCGCGCGGCCCTTCAAGCTTCCGCCACGGGCGTCCAGATCACGTCATCGATCCTGGATGCGCCCGTCGCCAGCATCACCAACCGATCGAAGCCAAGCGCGATGCCGCTTGCCGGCGGCATGATGGCAAGGGCCGCGAGGAAATCCTCGTCCAGTGGATAGCGTTCGCCGTAGATGCGTTCCTTCTCGTCCATTTCGAGAATGAAGCGGCGGCGCTGCTCGTCCGGGTCGGTCAGTTCGCCAAAACCATTGGCGAGCTCGACGCCGCAGCAATAGAGTTCGAAGCGCTCGGCGACGCGTGGATCCGCACTGGCCGGCCGCGCCAGTGCTGCCTCGGCGACCGGATATTCGCAAAGCACGGTGGCGCGGCCGAGGCCGAGGTTGGGCTCGACCTTCTCGACCATCACGCGGCTGAACAGATCGGCCCAATTGTCGTCGGGCGCCGTCCGCAGGCCCGCGCCGGCCACGGCCTGGTACAGCGCCTCGCGATCGGTGCTGCCGTCCGCGGCCACGCTCGCCAGCAGATCGATGCCAGAATATCGGGCGAAAGCATCGGCGACCGTCAGCCGCTCGGGTTCGGCGAAGGGATCGCATTCGCGACCGCGAAAGACGAAGCGGCTCGCCCCTGCCCGCCCGGCCGCCAGCGCCAGCATGGCGGCGCAGTCCCGCATCAGGCTGTCATAGTCCTCTCCCACCCGGTACCATTCCAGCATGGTGAATTCCGGATGGTGCAAGGGCCCACGCTCGCGGTTGCGATAGACCGGCCCGAAACTGAATATCCTGGTTTCACCGGCCGCCAGCAGCTTCTTGCAGGCGAATTCCGGCGAGGTGTGCAGGTAGAGCGGTTGAAGTCGCCCGTCCGGGCCGATGGCCTGGGTGGCGAAGGCGGCGAGATGCGCCTCATTGCCAGGAGAAACCTGTAGCGCGGCGGTATCGACCTCGATGAAGTCGCGCTCGGCGAACCAGTCGCGCAGGGCGGCCGCGATGCGGTTGCGCGCCATGAGGCGCGGACGCCGGTCGGCATGGACGTGAGGCGTCCACCATGGTGAAGCGAGCGTCATGGAAGCGACATCATCTTGAGCGGATTCGCATACGGGGCTGGCGGTTGCGCCCAAGATGCGCTAGGGCGGCACAGGACGGCTTTCGCGGCCGATTTGTGCAAATCAACGATTTCAGGATTGAAAACCGTGGTGAAAGTCATCGCCAGTTCCCTACGCAAAGGCAATGTCGTCGACAAGGACGGCAGGCTTTATGTGATCCTCTTTGCCGAAAACATCCATCCCGGCAAGGGCACGCCGGTGACCCAGCTCGACATGCGCCGCATCGGCGACGGGGTGAAGGTTTCGGAGCGCTACCGCACCACCGAGCAGGTGGAGCGTGCCTATGTCGAAGAGCGCGAGCACACCTTCCTCTACAGCGACGGCGAAGGCTTCCACTTCATGAATCCGGAAAGCTACGACCAGGTGGCGGTGTCGGAGAGCGTGGTGGGGGACATGGCGCCTTATCTGCTGGAAGGCATGGCCGTGCAGGTCGCCCTGCACAATGGCATCGCCATTTCGCTCACCTTGCCGCAGCGCGCGGTCTTCGAAGTGGTCGAGACCGAACCGGTCACCAAGGGTCAGACGGCTTCGTCCTCCTACAAGCCCGCCGTGCTTTCCAATGGCGTGCGCACCACCGTTCCGCCGCACATCTCCGCCGGCACCCGCGTGGTGGTGATGACCGAGGACGGTTCCTACGTGGAACGCGCCAAGGACTGATCCGCGACACGGACTACTGGTTTACTGGCGGGGCGCTTCCGGACGGAGGCGCCTCGCTTTGTTTGCGTGCGCGGCGCATGGGATTGCGCTAGCGTGACATGGTCACGCCCAGCTCGGCGCGCCGCCATGCCGAAGGCGAAATGCCGACGGATCGCTTGAACTCGCGCCCGAAATGATAGACGTCGCAAAAGCCGCATGCCTCGGCGATCTCGGCGATCGGCTGGTCATCCTGCACCAGCAATGACTGCGCATGCATCAGCCGCTCGCGCATCAGCCACTGATGCGGGCTGGTGCGGAGATGGCGCTGGAACATGCGCCGGGTCTGCGACGGCCCGAGCCCGGTGACGGCCGACAGGGCCGACGCGTTCCATGCAAAACCGAGCGCGGCGCGCATGGCTTCGAGGCCCGAGGCAAGCGGCTTTGGCAGGTCGTCGCTGTCCGCTCCGGCCAGCGCACGGTCGACCAGCAGCAGGAACTCCGCGACCAGTTGCCCGAGACGCAGGTCGAGGCTGTCGTCGCGACGACGCAGAGCCGCAAACAGGCGCTCGAACCATGGTATCGGGCTTGCCCCCTCGGCGAAAACAGCGCGCGGCATCCCCTCCCCGAACAGCTTGCGCCGCAGGATCGCCGGCTCCGGCCCGTCCAGCCTGAACCACAGCACGGTCCAGGGGTCGCGCGGATCGGCACAGTGGACATGCGGCGCTTCGTTCGCCATCCAGACCAGTTGTCCCGGTCCGACATCGATCCTCTGTCCGAGCGTTTCGACATAGCCGGCGCCGGCCGAGCAATAGAGGATGTCCTGCCCGGGATAGACGGCGCGTTCTATCCGGTAATCCGGCCCGGCGGCGACTTTTCCAGCGCGCAGCACGCTGAACGCGGCGCGGGTCCACGCGGAGGCCGGCACATAGTGAAAACTCTCGATTACGGACGTTCTTTTTTCCATGCGCGTTTTATACAAAAAATGCGTTCCCTTTGTCCATTTTGTTCCCCGATGGAGGGGCTAAATTCTGCTTAAGAGCCTGGGATTTCCGGCCGGACACGGATCGGCACCGGGCCGTCAAAAAGGTTCAGGGGCGCCCGTGCTGCATCGCGGGACGCCTTGCGGTTCTAGGGAGAATACCGATGCTCGCGATGACCAGACATGAGGCCGAGCTTTACGCACGCGACGGCTACATCATTCGCCGTGGCCTGCTGGACGCCAATGAAGTCGCCAACTTCCGCGACCACGCCCGTAAGCAGCTCGAGGAGGAGCAGAGCAAGGGCGGCGTGATGGCCAAGGGCGACAAGGAAGGCAAGACCACGCTGCTGAAGATGTGGACCAAGGCCGAGGACGACAAATACGGCCTGCTGGCGCGCGACGAGCGGATGGTCGACCTGGCCGAGGACGCCGTCGGCAAGCCGATCTACCTCTACAGCCACAAGATGACGATGAAGCAGCCCAACGAGGGCGGCGCCTGGGAATGGCACCAGGATTTCGGTTACTGGTACAATTACGGCTGCCTGGCGCCGGAAATGATGAGCATCTACGTCGCGCTGGACAAGGCGACCCGTGAAAACGGCTGCCTGCAGGTGCTCAAGGGCACGCACAAGCTCGGCCGCCTCAACCATATCCGCGAGAACGACCAGACCAATGTCGAGCAGGAGCACCTTGAAGCGGCCCTGCAGCGCTTCGAGCACATCTATGTCGAGATGGAAGCAGGCGACGCCCTGATCTTCGACGGTAACCTGCTGCACCGCTCGGACGCCAACCGGTCCGACACGTATCGCTGGGGCTACATCTGCTCCTACAACGCCGTCGAGAACGCGCCTTTCAAGAAGGTGCGCGAATACGGCAACTACGAACAGTTGCGCAAGGTGCCTGCCGGTTCTTTCCAGCAGGCATCCTGAACAGCCACGACCGGGCGCAAGCCCGGCCTTGAGGACTTCGATCCCGACTTGGGCCCAGGCCAGGGATCGATGAGGAGATGAAGAACAGCGACGGGACGGCTGCAGCCGTCGCGCCGCCGTCCAGGGAGGAATGAGATGGCCGATACGGTCAGGAGCGGCGCACGCGCGGCAGCCGCAGGCCGGTTTGAATTGTCGCGACTCTTGCGGGTCCGTGAGGCTGGCGTGTTCATCGCGCTGGTCGTGATCTGCTTGTTCCTGACCTTCGCGACCGACGCCTTCCTCACATCAGTCAACCTGCTCAACATCGGCCGCCAGGTCTCGCTGCTCGGGATCATGGCTGTCGGCATGACGTTCGTGCTGATCTCCGGCGAGGTGGATCTTTCCGTCGGATCGACCTACGCCTTTTCCGGACTTGCCACCGGCATGCTGATCATCGCCGGCTGGGGACTGCTGCCGGCGCTTGGCGTCGGTCTCTTCGCCGGCGTGGTCATAGGCGTCGTCAACGGCATCCTGTCCACCTATGGCCGCCTGCCCTCGCTCATCGCGACACTCGGCATGCTCAGCATCGTTCGCGGCGCCGCGCTCATCCTGACCAACGGCCAGCCCGTCACCGTCAACCTGCGCAACGGCGCGCAGCCGAGCGTGCTCGACACCTTCAACTTCATGGGTCAGGGCTACCTGTTCGGCATCATTCCGATGCAGCTCGTGTTCTTCGCCGTCATCGCCGTGCTGGCGTGGCTGGTGCTGTCCTATTCGAACTTCGGCTTCCGCGTTTATGCCGTAGGCGGCAGCGCAAAGGCGGCGCGCGTGTCCGGCATCTCGGTCAACACCGTGAAGATCTGGGCCTTCGTGCTGATGGGACTGCTTGCCGCCTTCGCCGGCATCCTCAGCCTTGCCTTCCTGCCCAGCGGACAGGCCGGCCGCACGGGCCTCGGGCTGGAGCTCGACGTTATCGCCGCGACCATCGTCGGCGGCGCCTCGCTGTCGGGCGGTGAAGGCACCATCCTTGGAACCATACTCGGCGTGCTGATCATCGGCGTGATGCGCAATGGCCTCGTGCTGATGGGCGTATCGCCCTTCGTGCAGGAGCTGATGATCGGCCTCGTCATCATCATCGCCGTCGGCATCGACAAATGGACCACGCGCCGCACGGCGTAGAGCCGGACACGGATTTCAGGCCGCGTCAGGCTGAAATCTGAATCCGGTTCCAGATCAGAGAGATAGCGCATGATGTCGTCCGAAAATCGCAGCCCATTTTTCGACATCGTGTTCTAGGCAATCAAGCCAAAAGGGAGGACTATCCATGAAAATCAGACACGTCATTCTCGCCGCGGCGCTCAGCCTGCTGCCCGCGCTCGCGCATGCCGAGGCCAAGCTCGCCGACTTCTCGCTCGCCGATCGCATCAAGGCCAAGATCGCCGCCGGCCAGCCGCTCGACATCTACGTTTCCTACCATGACGTCTCGAACGAGTTCGCGCCCTTCATGAAGGCCGGCGTCCAGCGCGCCGCCACCTCGGACAAGGTCAACGCGCAATTCATCGGCCCGGTCGGCGCCGACGCCGACGGCCAGATCAGCGAGATCGAGACGCTGATGAGCAAGATGGATGGCCTGGCGATTTCGTCGGTGTCGACCGACGCCCTGGCGCCGCTGATCGACAAGGTCATCGCCGCCGGCATCCCCGTCGTCACCTTCAACACTGACAATCCCGAAAGCAAGCGCCTGGCCTTCGCCGGCCAGGATCTCGTGCAGTCGGGCCGCGAGGCCGGCAAGCTGATGGCCAAGGTTCTCGGCGGCAAGGGCAAGGTGATGATCACCACCATCGACGCCGCCGCCCAGTGGTCGCTCGATCGTGAGAAGGGCGCGCGCGAGGCGCTGAAGGCCGAGCCCGGCATCGAGGTGGTCAGCACGCTGAACACCGGAACCGACCCGCAGAAGATCTATTCGGCGATCGAGAACGCCATGCTGGCGAATCCCGCGATCACCGGTGTCCTGTCGCTGGAATGCTGCTCCACCCCCGCCGCCGGTACCTGGGTCGAGCGCAACAAGGCCGCCGACAAGGTGAAGGTGGTCGGTTTCGACCTGCTCGACCAGACCGTGCAGCTCGTGCAGAGCGGCGACGTGCAGGCCACGATCGACCAGGCTCCGGAAAAGCAGGGCTTCGCCGCGGTCGACCTCCTCGTCCAGTTCCTGAAGGGCCAGACGATCGAGAACCTCGACACCGGCGTCGGCGTCTACACCAAGGAAAACATCGCCGAGGTGGCCAAGAAGTAACAATGCCAGCGTGACGGGCTGGCGGGCCGTACGCCCCGCCTGCCCGTCGAGCCAGCGCGATGACGGCCTCCCCCGCAAACATCGTCGAGATCGCCGGAGTAACCAAGCGGTTCCCCGGCGTGCTCGCGCTTGATCGTATTTCCGTCGGCTTCCGGGCCGGTGAGGTTCACGCAGTGATCGGCGAGAACGGCGCCGGCAAGTCGACCCTGATGAACATCCTGGCCGGGGACCTGCGCCCCGACGGCGGCAGGCTGCTGGTCGACGGCAAGGAGGTGAAGCTCGCCTCCCCGCTCGACAGCCGCGCCCAGGGTATCACCGTCGTCTACCAGGAGCTTGCGCTCTGCCCGACGATGAGCGTGGCCGACAATATCATGATGTCGGACATGGCGGCGCGATCGGTCGTCTCGCTGCTGCCGCGCGACATGATGCGGCGCGAGGCGCGCGCCGCCCTCACCCGCCTCGGCATGGGCGGCCTCGATCCGGACACCAAGGTCGGCCGCCTCTCGGTCGCCGAGATGCAACTGGTCGAGATCGCCGGCGCCGTCCGCCAGAATGCCCGCGTGCTCGTGCTGGACGAACCCAATTCGGCGCTGTCCAAGCGCGAGAGCGAGAGGCTGTTCGAGGTCGTCAAGCAGCTGCGAGCCGAAGGCGTGACCATCATCTACGTATCGCACCATCTGCGCGAGGTGCTGGACATCGCCGATCGCGTCACGGTGATGCGAGACGGCCGCACGATCGTGACGATGGACAATGAGGGCCTGTCGGAAGACCAGCTCATCCGGGCGATGGTCGGCCGCGATCTTGGCGCCGCCCTGCAATGGTCGCTTCAGGTCGAACCCAGGCCTGAAGGCGAGGACTCCGTGCTGACGGTCGAGAACCTCGAAGCGGCGGGACTGGAAGACGTCAGCTTCAGCGTGCGCGCCGGCGAGATTCTCGGCATCGGCGGACTTCCCGACTCCGGCAAGGACGGGCTTGGCGACGCGCTTTTTGGGCTCAGCGCCCGGCGTGGCAAGGTCACCATCGACGGCAAGGAACTGCGCGGCGCCGATCCTCTCGCCGCCATACGCCTCGGCATGTCCTTCGTTCCCGCCGACCGGCGCGGCGCCGGCGGTCTCCTGCGGATGAGCGTGGCCGACAATGTCGTCTCCGCCTCGCTGCCGCGCTTTTCGCTGGCCGGCTTCGTACGGCGTGGCGCGGTCAGGCGGGAGGCCCGCGCCCAGGTCGCGCGGCTCGATGCGCGGATTTCACATCTCGGCCAGAAACTGGGAACGCTTTCGGGCGGCAACCAGCAGAAGATCATCCTCGGTCGCAGCCTCGTCACCAACCCGCGCGTGCTGGTGCTGCACGAGCCGACGCGTGGCATCGACGTCGGCGCCAAGGCGGAAATCTATTCGATCCTGCGCGGCATCGCCGGCGAGGGCATGGCGATCGTCATGATCTCCTCGGAGATACCGGAGTTGATCATGAACGCCGAACGTGTGCTTGTGCTGCGCGACGGCCGCCTGTCGGGCGAGCTCACCGGCCAGTCGATCAACGAGACAGCGATCCTCGCACGCGCCATGACATCCTGAAAACGGGAATGCGGATGACCAAGCCAAAGATAACCATCGTCGGCAGTTTCGCGGTCGGGCTGACCATGCGGGCGCCCAAGCTGCCCATTTTCGGCGAAACCATGCTCGGTACCGATTTCGACATGGGTCCCGGCGGCAAGGGCTCGAACCAGGCCGTCGCGACGGCGCGGCTGGGCGCGGCCTCGTCGCTGCTCGCCATCCTCGGCACCGACAAGCTCGCCAGCATCGCCACCGACCTCTATGCGGCGGAAGGCGTCGACACCGCCCTCGTCACCACGCGCACGGAGCGCGCGACGGGCGTCGGCTTCATCATCCTCAACGACAAGGGCGAGAACTTCATCATCCTCGACATGGGTGCCAACGAGCTCATGGACGCGGCGACGGTGGACACGGCAGAAGCGCGCATCGCCGAAAGCGATGTCGTCATGACCGTGCTGGAGGTGCCGACGGCGGCCGCAACCCGGGCGATGGAACTTGGTCGCAAGCATGGCGCGCGGACGATCCTCAACCCGGCGCCGGCGCGCCAGTTGCCGGACACGATCTTCGCCTCGGTCGACTACCTCACGCCGAACGAAAGCGAGCTGCGCATCCTGCTCGGCCTGCCGGCCGATGATCCCCGGTCATCGCGCGAACTCGCAAGGGAGCTGCGGCGGCGCGGCGTGCGTAATGTCGTCGTCACGCTCGGCCGCAGCGGCGCGCTGATCCTGACCGACGAGCTCGACGTCATGGTGCCGGCGGTGCCGGTCGAGGTCACCGACACGACCGGCGCCGGCGACGCCTTCAATTCGGGCTTCGCGATCGCGCTGGCCGAGGGCCGCGACATCGTCGAGGCCGTGCGTTTCGGCGTCGTCTGCGGCGCGATCGCCTGCACCAGGCTTGGCGTCATCCCCGGCCTGCCCCAGCGCGCCCAGGCTGACGCGCTCTATGCAGAAGCCATGAAAACCGTATGGAAGGAGCACCCGTGAACCGCAACCGACTGCTGAACGCCGAACTCGCTCACGCCATTGCCTCCATGGGGCACGGCGATTTGATGATCATCTGCGACGCGGGTTTTCCCATTCCGTCGAGCGCATGGCGCATCGACCTCGCCATCACGCCGGACGTTCCCGATCTGGAGACCGTGCTGACGCCGATTGCGGCCAACCTGATCGCCGAACGCGTCGCCTACGCCGACACGCTGCCGGTGCACAACGCGCCGCTGCTGGAGAAGGTGAAGCGCCTGTTCCCGGACGCCGACCATGAAACCGTCAAGCACGAGACCATTCTGGGCGAGATGGCGGCCAAGGCCAAGGTGATCGTGCGCACCGGCGCCTTCGACCCCTGGGGCAACATCCTGCTCTATTCCGGCGTCGACGTTCCGGCGTGGTTCTCCAAGCCCGGCGTCGTCGCGCCCGACTACTACGCCAAGAAGCTCAAGGGCTGAGCGTGCCGAGGATCTTCGATTTCGGCGGCCGCGAGGTTGAGCGAAGCATCACCGTCGCCGGTCTGCGCGCCTTGCGGCAGGCCGGGCAGCGTGTCGCCCAGGTCACGGCCGAAACGGCTGACGAGGCGTCGGCCGCCGAAGCCGCCGGCGTCGAGATGGTGGTCTGCCGGGCCGCCAACGTCGCCCGCGTCCGCGAGGGATCGCGCCGCGTCTTCGTGACGGCCGCGCTCGGCTTCGCCGACGCGGTGACCGGCGACGAGGTCCTGCGCACCGCTTTTTCGGCAATTATGTCTGGCGCGGACGCGGTCATCACCGGACGCGGCTTCGATACGGTTCGCATGCTGGCCAATGAACGGATACCGGTCATGGGCCATCTCGGTTTCGTGCCGCGCAAATCGACCTGGGTCGGGAGCATCCGGGCCGTCGGCAAGACGACGGCCGAGGCGGTCGAGCTCTGGGACCAGTTCCGGCGGCTGGAGGATGCCGGCGCCTTCGCGGTCGAGTGCGAGATCATACCGGCTGATCTGATGGCGGAAATCCACCGCCGCACCGCGCTGGTCACGGTGTCGCTCGGCTCGGGCGCCGAGGCGGACGTCATCTTCCTGTTCACGTCGGACATCTGCGGCGAGTCGGCCCGCCTCCCCCGCCACGCGCGGGCCTGGGGCAATCTGGCTGCCCTGCACAAGCAGGTGCGTGATGCCCGGACCGACGCGCTCTCCGCGTTCCGCGGGGAAGTCGACGGCGGCAGCTATCCCGGCAAAGCCGAGACGTCGGCCATAGCGGAGGAAGAGCTGGAAAGGTTCCGGGCCTTCCTGGATTCGTCGAAGCAGTGATCGGCTGGCGCGTTCGCGCCCGGCCTTGCAAGGCCGGCGGGTGATTTCCCGCTTGACTGGACGATCGCAGGCACTAGGCTAAGCAGAAATACCGGCCTCGTTCGCCGGACGGCAAGAATGCCTCGTATGCCACGCCCACCCGGCGGCGGCTGCGGGGCATTGTCATTTTTGGGGCTTTGTTTGAAACGGCGCGTCGAAGTCGGCATCCTCTATTCCCGCTCGGGGAGCTATCAGCTCGTCTCCGACGCATGCCGGACAGGCGCGATGCGCGCGATCGCCGACGTCAATGCCGATCGCGCGCATCCGATCGAGATCGTGCCGATCGAGCGCGACCCGCAAAGCAATGCCGATCGCTACGCGACGCTTTGCGAAGACATCTTCCGGACCAGCAGCGCGCGCCATGTGGTCGGCTGCGTCACCTCCTGGAGCCGCAAGGAGACGATCCCCGTCCTGGAAAAGGCCGGCGGCATGCTCTGGTATGCCTGCCCCTACGAGGGCTTCGAGGCCAACGAGCATGTCGTCTACATGCACGCCTGCCCCAACCAGCATCTCGTGCCCCTGATGGCCCATGTCGTGCCGCGTTTCGGCGCCAACGGCTTCCTGCTGGGCTCGAACTACATCTGGGGCTGGGAAATGAACCGCGTGGCGCGCGACCTGATCGCCGACGCCGGCGGCAAGGTGCTCGGCGAGCGCTATCTGCGCATCGGCGAGACCGACGTGTCGCGCCTGATCGAGGAAATCCGCGCCACGCGCCCGAACTTCATCCTCAACAATCTGATCGGCACCTCCTCCTACGCCTTCCTGGCCGCATACAAGGAACTGGGCCGCGAGGATCCGGGCTTCAGCCCGGAGAGCTGCCCGGTCATCTCCTGCAACCTCACGGAGGGTGAGCTCCCGGCGATCGGCGAGACCGGCCGGGGCCATCTGTCCGTCGGCCCCTACTTCGCGCCGCGACCGGCCGCCTTCGCCTCGTCCTTCGAGGCATCCGCCTACGCCTCCGTGCAGGTGATGGCCGACGTGCTTTCGCGTGATCCCGACGCCGACCTCGCCACGTTTTCGCGGGCGTTCGCCGAACGCCGCTTCTCGACCCGCCTCGGCCCGATCGCCATCGATCCGCATTCGCAGCACGCGACGCTGCCCGTCATCATCGGGCGTATCGCCGACGGCATGTTCGAGGTGGTCAGCCGCGAGGAAGAAGTCGCGCCGGATCCGTATCTGTCGCGCTACGACCCCGCAAAGACGTTCGGCCGGCCGCGCCTGAGGGTGGTCTCGTGAGCCGGGCCTCGCGCATTCCCAATCTAGGCGGCGCCAAGGCGTTCGTGCTGCATCGTCCGCACCCGACCGTGCAGGCGATGACCCGGCAATTGTCGGCGATCGGCCTCGACACGGTGGATTGCTGGCCGGAATTGCCGGCGGAAGCGCTCGCCGCCGACTTCGTCTTCTTCGACGCCGATCTGGGCTTCGACGAGCAGTTTCCGTGGAAGCCCGGCGAGGCGCCGATGCCTCTTGTGGCGCTGATCGGCTCCGAGGCGCCCGGCCGCATCGAATGGGCG
Organism: Mesorhizobium sp. 65-26; assembly: GCA_001899205.1. Taxonomy (GTDB): domain Bacteria; phylum Pseudomonadota; class Alphaproteobacteria; order Rhizobiales; family Rhizobiaceae; genus Mesorhizobium. The sequence continues at coordinate 25,024 of MKVL01000009.1, forward strand.
CTGTCGCACAAGGCCGACGCGCAACTGCTGAAGCCGGTCGGCAATGCCGGCGTCTACAGCGCCCTGCTGATCGCAAGGCAGAGCTTCGAGGCCCGTAAGCACCTCGCCGCCGAGATCGCCTCCCTGCGCCAGCGCGTGGCCGAGCGCCAGACCATCGTGCGCGCGGTCGAGGCCCTGTCGAAGGGCGCGGGCGAAGGACGCGCCTACGGACAACTGCGTTCGCTGGCGATGAGCTGGCAGATCAGCGTCGAGGAAGCGGCGCGGCGCATCGTGGCAATGACGGACGAAGAAGGCGGCAATGACCACTCCCATAGCGCCTGATCTTTCGACCGGGGCTCGGGTGGTCGCCAAGCCGCGCCCCGGCGTGTGGAAGCGGCTGCTCAAGCGCCCGCTGGCGGTTGCCGGCCTGGTGATCATCGCCATCGTCGTCATCGGCGCGATTCTCGCGCCCTGGCTGACCGGCTATGATCCGAACGAGCAGATGTTCGACGGGCTGACGATCGAGGGATCGCCGCTGCCGCCGAACGCCAAGTTCTGGCTGGGCACCGACCTGCTCGGGCGTGATCTTCTGACCCGCATTCTCTACGGCGCGCGCACGTCGCTGATCATCGGCATCGTCGCAAATGGCGTCGCGCTCCTGATCGGCACGCTGGTCGGCGTCACGGCCGGCCACTTCCGCGGCTGGGTCGGCAGCGTGCTGATGCGCTTCACCGACCTGATGATGGCCTTCCCGGCGCTGCTTCTGGCCATCTGCCTGGCGGCGGTGTTCCAGCCCAGCCTGTGGATCGTCGCCATGGTCATCGCGCTGGTCAACTGGGTGCAGACGGCGCGCGTCATCTTCACCGAGACAAGCTCGCTGTCCGAGCGCGAGTTCATCGCCGCCGAGCGCACGATCGGCGCCGGCGCTCCAAGGATCCTGTTCCGCCACATACTGCCGCATCTCGTGCCGACGATCATCGTCTGGGGCACGCTCGGCATCTCGACCACGGTGCTGCTGGAGGCGACGCTCAGCTATCTCGGCATTGGCGTGCAGCCGCCGACGGCCTCGTGGGGTAACATCATCTTCGAGAACCAGACCTATTTCCAGGCCGCGCCCTGGCTGGTGTTCTTCCCCGGCGCGGCGATCCTGGCGCTCGCCCTGGCGTTCAACCTGATCGGTGATGCGCTGCGCGACATCCTCGACCCGACGCAGAGAGGGCGGGAATGATCACCTATCTTGGCCGTCGCATCATCCAGTCGGCGCTCATCCTGCTTGGCGTCTCGCTGATCACCTTCGCGCTGCTTTACCTGCTGCCGGCCGATCCGGTCCGCCAGATCGCCGGGCGCAGCGCAACACCGGAGACGGTTGAGAACATCCGCCGGCAGCTCGGCCTCGACCAGCCGTTCGTCATCCAGTACTGGCGTTACCTGGGCGGCCTGATCAACGGCGATCTCGGCCGTTCCTACATCCAGCGCTCGCAGGTGACGGAGCTCATCGTCTCGCGTCTACCGGCGAGCCTGCTGCTGATGGTCGGCGCGATCGTCTGCGAACTCGCCATCGGCCTGACGATGGGGCTGATCGCCGCCGTCAAGCGCGGCACGCCCACCGACCAGACGCTGATGGTCGCCTCCTTCGTCGGCGTGTCGGCGCCGCAATTCGTTGTCGGCCTGCTGCTGCTCTACGTCTTCGCCGTGCGCCTGGGCTGGTTCCCGATCGGCGGCTACGGCACATGGCGGCATCTCGTGCTGCCCTCGCTGACCATGGGTATCCTCGGCGCCGGCTGGTACGCGCGCATGATGCGCTCGTCGATGATCGACGTGCTGCGCCAGGACTACATGCGCACCGCCCGCGCCAAGGGTCTGGCGCGCGCCGCCATCATCTTCCGCCATGCGCTGCCCAACGCCATCCTGCCCGTGATCGCCATGATCGGCATCGATGTCGGCATCTTCATGGGCGGCATCGTGGTGGTCGAAAGCGTGTTCGGCTGGCCGGGCATCGGGCAACTGGCCTGGCAGGCGATCCAGCGCGTCGACATCCCGATCATCATGGGCGTCACGCTGGTCTCGGCCTGCGCCATCGTGCTGGGCAACCTGCTCGCCGACATTGTGGCCCCGTTCATCGACCCCCGCATCAAGCTCAGATGAGAATGAAAGAACAACCAGAGAAAGGGAACAACCAATGAAACGATTCCTGGTATCCACCGTGGCGGCGTCGGCGCTGGCGCTGATGCTCGGCATGAGCAGCGCGCGCGCCGAGAGCGCCGTCGACCCCAACATCAAGCAGGGCGGCGACATCATCATCACCTACAAGGACGACGTCGCGACGCTCGATCCCGCCATCGGCTACGACTGGCAGAACTGGTCGATGATCAAGAGCCTGTTCGACGGGCTGATGGACTACGAGCCGGGCACCACCAACCTGACGCCCGATCTCGCCGAAAGCTACGATATCTCGCCGGACGGCAAGACCTTCACCTTCAAACTGCGCCACGGCGTGAAGTTCCACAATGGCCGGGAGATGACGGCCGACGACGTCAAGTATTCGCTCGACCGCGTCACCAACCCAAAGACCCAGAGCCCCGGCGCCGGCTTCTTCGCCTCGATCAAGGGCTATGACGACATGGCCGCCGGCAAGGCCGAGGGTCTCTCCGGCGTCACCGTCGTCGATCCCTACACAGTCAAGTTCGAGCTGACCCGTCCGGACGCCACCTTCCTGCACGTGATGGCCATCAATTTCAGCCACGTCGTGCCGAAGGAAGAGGTCGAGAAGTACGGCGCCGACTTCGGCAAGCATCCGGTCGGCACCGGTGCCTTCAAGCTCGCGGAATGGACGCTCGGCCAGCGCATCGTCTTCGAGCGCAACGCCGACTACTGGCACAAGGGCCTGCCGCATCTCGACAAGATCACCTTCGAGATCGGCCAGGAGCCGATCGTGGCGCTGCTGCGCCTGCAGAAAGGCGAGATCGACGTGCCCGGCGACGGCATCCCTCCGGCCAAGTTCCAGGAGGTGATGGCTGACCCCGAGCAGAAGGCGCGCGTCGTCGAAGGCGGCCAGTTGCACACCGGCTACGTCACCATGAACACCACGATGGCGCCCTTCGACAACGTCAAGGTGCGGCAGGCGGTCAACATGGCCATCAACAAGGCGCGCATCGTCCAGATCATCAACAACCGCGCGGTGCCGGCCAACCAGCCGCTGCCGCCGTCGATGCCCGGCTACGACAAGGACTTCAAGGGCTACGCCTACGATGTCGCCAAGGCCAAGGCGCTGCTCGCCGAGGCCGGCCACCCCGACGGCTTCGAGACGCAGCTCTTCGTCATGAACACCGACCCCAATCCGCGCATCGCGCAGGCGATCCAGCAGGACCTCGCGGCCATCGGCATCAAGGCCAGCCTCCAGTCACTGGCGCAGGCCAATGTGATCGCGGCCGGCGGCGACAAGGCCGGCGCGCCGATGATCTGGTCGGGCGGCATGGCCTGGATCGCCGACTTCCCGGATCCGTCCAACTTCTACGGGCCGATCCTCGGCTGCGCCGGTGCCGTGCCCGGTGGCTGGAACTGGTCGTGGTACTGCAACAAGGACCTCGACGCGAAGGCAGCCGAGGCCGACTCGATGGTCGATCCGGCCAAATCGGCGGATCGCGAGAAGATGTGGAGCGCGATCTACGACAAGATCATGGAAGACGCCCCCTGGGCGCCCGTCTTCAATGAACAGCGCTTCACGATGAAGTCCGCGCGCATGGGCGGCGCCGACAACCTCTATGTCGACCCGGTCCATATCCCGATCAACTACGACAATGTGTATGTGAAAGATGTGCAGTAACTGCGACTACACCATCCACGGACGCCACCACCACTTCGGCTGGGACAACTCGTTTGTCCCGGCCCAGCGGGTGGCGCCCGGCTCGACGATCGAGTTCCAGTGCCTGGATTCCTCGGGAGGGCAGCTCAAGTCCGACAGCACCGTCGGCGACATCGCGGCCCTCGACTTCGGCCAGATCAACCCGGTGACCGGGCCGATCTTCGTCGAGGGCGCCGAGCCCGGCGACGCGCTCAAGGTGACGATCGAGGCCTTCAAACCGTCCGGCTTCGGCTGGACGGCGAACATTCCGGGTTTCGGCCTGCTCGCCGACGACTTCAAGGAGCCGGCGCTGAACATCTGGAAGTACGACGCCACCTCGCTCGAGCCGGCGCTGTTCGGCAAGAACGGCCGTGTTCCGCTGAAGCCCTTCGCCGGCACCATCGGTAACGCGCCCGCCGAGAAAGGCCTTCACTCCGTCGTGCCGCCCCGGCGCGTCGGCGGCAACCTGGATATCCGTGACCTTGCTGCCGGCACCACGCTCTACCTGCCCGTGGAGGTCGCGGGAGCCCTGTTCTCCGTCGGCGACACCCATGCGGCGCAAGGCGACGGCGAAGTGTGCGGAACCGCCATCGAAAGCCCGATGGACGTCGTGCTCAAGCTCGACCTGGTGAAGGACGCGCGGCTGAAGATGCCGCGCTTCACCACGCCAGGCCCGGTGACGCGCCATCTCGACGCCAAGGGCTACGAGGTGACGACCGGCATCGGTCCGGACCTGATGACGGGCGCCAGGGAAGCAGTCGCGCAGATGGTCGACCTGTTGGCCGCCAGCCACAAGCTCGATCCGGTCGAGGCCTATATGCTTGCCTCGGTGTGCGGCGACCTCAGGATCAGTGAGATCGTCGACATGCCCAACTGGGTGGTGTCGTTCTACTTCCCTCGCTGCGTCTTCGAATGAGCGCAAGCCTGGATAAAAGGCGCGAGGAGACCGCCGAAAAGACGGGGCCGGTGCTCGACATCACCGGCCTCTCCATCGCCGTGCGCGGCGAGGACGGCGAACGCGAAGTCGTGTCGAACCTTTCGCTGACGCTCGGGCGTGGAGAGACGCTGTGCATCGCCGGCGAATCCGGCTCGGGCAAGTCGATGACCGCGCTGGCGATCATGCAGCTCCTGCCGAAGCCGGCGGCTCGCATCGCGGCGGGGACGATCAGGCTCCGCGACGCCGAGCGCAATGACGTCGATCTCACGACGCTCGACGAGCGGCGGATGCGACGTATCCGCGGCGACCGGATCGCCATGATCTTCCAGGAGCCGATGACCTCGCTCAACCCCGTGCTGTCGATCGGCCGCCAGCTCACGGAATCGATCGAGGTGCATACCGGAGCCTCGCGCGCCGAGGCACGGCGGCGCGCCATCGAGGCGCTGAAGTCGGTTCGCATCTCCGAGGCCGAGAGCCGCCTCAAGCAGTTTCCGCACGAGCTTTCCGGCGGCATGCGCCAGCGTGTGATGATCGCCATGGCGCTGGCGCTCGAACCGGCCGTGCTGATCGCCGACGAGCCGACGACGGCGCTCGACGTCACGGTGCAGGGCGAAGTGCTGGAGCTTCTTCGCGACCTGCAGCGCGTGCACGGAACCAGCATCATCCTCATCACCCACGACATGGGCGTGGTGGCGGAGATGGCCGACAGGGTCATCGTCATGCGCAACGGCCGCATGGTCGAGGAAGGCGCCACCGGGGACATTTTCGCGAAGCCGCAGGCCACGTACACGCAGGAACTGCTGTCGGCGGTGCCACGCATCGGCGAAGGTCCGGGCCGGCGCCCGTCGCGTCGCGACGATGGCACTGCGAATGACCACGTCGCCGAAATCAACGATCTGAGCGTCCGTTTCGATCTGCGGGGCGGCCTGCTCGGCCGCGTCAACCGTCGCGTTCACGCGGTCGAGGGCGTGAGCTTCTCGATAGCACCGCACGAAACGCTGGCGCTTGTCGGCGAATCCGGATGCGGCAAGTCGACCACCGCGAAGGCGCTCGCCGGCCTCGTGCCCTATGAGGGCGCAATCAGGATCGGCGGCCGCAATCTGTCAGGGCTCGGCGGCGACGAACGCAAGGCGGTGCGCCGCGACATCCAGATGGTCTTCCAGGACCCCTTCGCGTCGCTCGATCCGCGCATGCGCGTCGGCGAACTGGTGGCCGAACCTCTGCTGATCCATGGCATAGGCTCGAAACAGGAGCGTCGCGACCGTGTGGCGGCACTATTCGAGCGGGTCGGTCTCTCGGCAGATCAGATGGAGCTCTATCCGCACGAATTCTCCGGCGGCCAGCGCCAGCGCATCTGCATCGCCCGGGCACTCGCGCTCAGGCCGAAGCTGATCATTGCCGACGAGAGCGTCTCGGCGCTCGACGTTTCGGTACAGGCCCGCGTGCTCGACCTGTTGAAGGAACTCCAGAGCGAGTTCGGCGTCGCCTATCTCTTCATCTCGCATGACATGGCGGTGGTCGAGAACATATCCGACCGTGTCGCGGTGATGTATCTCGGCCAGATCGTCGAGATGGGGACGCGCGACCAGGTCTTCTCCAACCCGCGCCATCCCTACACGAAGCGCCTGATCGAGGCCGTTCCAGTACCCGACCCGACGCGCCGCCGCAGCCGCTTCGCTCGGCTCGACAAGGAGATCGCCAGCGCGACGCGAAAGGTCGGCGACGATCCGCAAAGGCTGACGTTGCGAGATGTTGGCGACGGCCATCTCGTGGCCGGATAAGGGGGATATGGCAGGGCGGTTCAGTCCTGCCTTGCGCCTTTGGCCACGGCCTCCACAGCCCTCTCCACCTCGCGCTTCAGTTCGTCCTTGATCGCCACCGTCTCGCTCATCAGCGCATCGATCTTCAGGAAATCGAGCACGCGGTATTTCGACACGGCCGGCCGCACCAGCACATGCGGCTGGCATTGGGCGAGCTTGTTGGCGATGATCGACTGCATCATCAACTGCGTGGCGCCATACATGAGGTCGACCGAGGTCGGGTGACGGCGTTCGGCGTCGCTCGGCGCGCCGACGACATCGACGGCGATCACGATATCGGCCTCGTCGGCGATCAGGTCGAAGGGCACCGGGTTGTAGATGCCGCCATCGATCAGCAGGCGGTCGTCGCGGATGACCGGACGGAACACCGCGGGAATGGCGGCGGACGCGGCGAGCGCCGAATGCAGTTCACCCTCCGAAAAGACCGCGAGCTTGTGGCCGAAATAGTCGGTCGCGGTCACCTTCAGCGGTATCCGCAATTCCTCGAAGGTTTCGGGAATGTGCTCGGGCAGGAACGCCTTGAGGATGCGCTCGACGTTGAACTGGCTCACCCTTATGCCACCCTGCACCGCCTCGGCCAACGTCCCCGGCCGCGACCGCCACATGCGGGAGGCTACCTCGGCCCGGCTGCCGAGGATCGAACGGGCATACTCATGGATGTCGCGGCCCGTCATGCCGGCGGCCATGCCAGCGCCCATGATGGCGCCGATCGAGGAGCCGGCGATGGCGACCGGCTTTATACCCAGCTCGTCGAGCGTCTCGATGACATGGATATGCGCCAGTCCGCGCGCTCCACCGCCACCAAAAGCAATGCCGAAGCGCGGGCTCATCCCTTGTTGGCCTCGTCCGACTTCGGCCCAACCAGCATGATGGTCGGCTCGACGGAAAGCAGCTTCGCCGCAGCCGCCTTCACATCGTCAAGGGTGACGGCGTTGATGAGCCCGGCACGACGCTGCATGTAGTCGATGCCCAGCTTGTCGACCTGCAGTTCGACAAGCGTGGCGGCGATCGAACTGGAGGAATCCAGGTTGTTGATGGCGTAGGCGCCGATCATGTACTTCTTGGTCGCGTCCAGCTCCGCCTGCGTCGGCCCTTCCTCGGCCAGGCGCTTGACCGTGTCGCGCACGATGGCCAGCGTTTCCGCGGCCCGGTCCGAGCGCGTCGCGGTGGAGATGAGCAGAAGGTTCGAGTGGTCCCGATTGACCAGCGATGAGCTGACGCCATAGGCAAGGCCACGCGTCTCGCGCACTTCCTTGAACAGGCGCGACGTGAAGGTTCCGCCGCCGAGTATCTCGTTCATCAGCACGGCCGCGAAGAAGTCCGGCGCCTTGCGCTTCACGCCCGGATAGGCGAACTGGAGCGAGGTCTGCGGCAGATCGTAATTGACCTGGACACGCTGCCCCAGGCGAGGATCGACGTCCGGTACCGGGGTCAGCTGCTGCTTTTCGGGCAACTCGCCAAAGACCAGATCGAGCTTCTTCTTGAGCGTTTCGGCATCGATGGCGCCGACCACGGCGACATGCAGGCCATCACGCCCGAACATCGCCCTATGGAAGGCGGTCAGGTCGGCGGCGGTGATGCCGGCCAGGCTGGCCTTGGTGCCCTGGTCAGGTCGAGCGTAGGGATGCGTGTCATAGATCGCCCGGGACCATTTCTTCTGGGCAATGGTATCCGGGTCGTTCTCGCCGGCGATGATACCCGACAGGATCTGCGCGCGGATGCGGTCGATGGGTGCCTGGTCAAAACGCGGCGCATTGACCGCCAGGCGCAGAAGATCGAACGCTTCCTCCTTGTGATCGGCAAGCATGCGCATCGAGCCATAGATCCCGTCGCGCGTTTCGTCGAAGCTCATCTCCGCTCCGGCATCGTCCAGGCGCTTCTGGAAGGCCTCGCTGTCGAGATCGCCGGCGCCCTCGTCGAAGAGCCCGGTCATCAGGTTTGCCAACCCTTCCTTGCCGGACGGGTCCTGCGACGAGCCGCCGCCAAAGACGAGGCGCACGGCGACGACGGGCACGGAATAGTCCTCCACCAGCCAGGCGGTAACCCCCTTCGACGACGTTACCTCCTGGATGTTCATCTCGGCGCGCGCGGCAAGCGCGGGCAGAAGCAGGAAGAACAGGGCAAAGGAAAGCGTTGCGATGGCACGAGAGAACCTTCCGTCTCGGCCCGCACGCCCCGCAGACGAGGTCATCGGCACATAAGCCAGGCTCATGATCAATTCCCCGCCTGTTGCTGCGGCAAGAGATAGCCGGTGGTTGCGTGGTCGAGCACCAGATAACGCGCGGCGACGGCCTTGACCTCGTCGGCTGTGACCTTCCCGATCCGGTCCGGCCATTTCCTTATGTCCTCGACCGTGCCACCAGTGGCTAGCGTGGCTCCGTACATGTTGGCCATCGTCTCCTGCTTGTCACGGGCGAAGACCATGGATCGCTCCAGCCGTAGCTTGGCCTTGTCCACCTCTTCCTCGGTCACACCCTCCTTCGCGATGCGCGTTACCTCGGCATTGACGGCAGCCTCGACGTCGGCGAGCTTCGCATCGCCGCTCGGCGTGGCGTAGACGGTGAAATTGGTGGCGTCGAGCATGGTGCCCTGGAAGTAGGCGCCAACGCTTGAGGCTATGCCCTGCTTGACCACCAGCTGCTGGTAGAGGCGGCTGCGAGTTCCCCCGCCCAGGATCTCCGCCAGGAGGTCGAGCGCCTCGGCCTCCCCCGGCTTGCCGGTATGGTAGGAGGGCACGACCCATTGCGTCGAGAAGCTCGGCACGCTGACGCGAGCATCCGTGAGGGTTACCGTGCGCCTGGTGTTCTGCTCAGGTTCGACGGGACGCACGCGCGGCTGCAGGTCGGGACCGCGCGCCACCTTGCCGAAGGTCTTCTCTGCCAGTGCCTTGACCGTCTCCGGCTCGACGTCGCCGGCCACCACCAGCACGGCGTTGTTGGGCCGGTAGTACTTGTCATAGAAGGCGACCGCGTCGGTGCGGTTGAGCTGCTCCATCTCCTGCATCCAGCCAATGACCGGAATGCGGTAGGGCTGGTTCTGCCAGAGCGTGGCGCTGACCTCCTCGTCGAGGACGGCTTCCGGATTGTTGTCGATGCGCGAGCGGCGTTCCTCCAGGATGACGTCGCGCTCGGTCTTGATGACGTCGTCTGTAAGGATGAGGTTGCGCATGCGGTCAGCCTCGAAACTCATCATCTGTTCGAGCGCGGACGGCGCCACCGTCTCATGGAAGGCCGTGTAGTCGTAGGAGGTGAAGGCGTTGTTCGAGCCGCCGATATCGGAAACCGCGCGGTCGAATTCGCCTGCCGGGTGATTGCTCGTCGCCTTGAACATCAGGTGTTCGAAGAAGTGGGCAATGCCCGACTTGCCCGGCGGTTCGTCGGCGCTGCCGACCTTGTACCAGACCATATGGGTGACAATGGGCGCACGATGGTCCGGGATGACCACCACCTCCATGCCGTTGTCGAGCAGGAAATCCTTGACCTCGAGCGACCCTGGCGCGCTTTCGGCCAACGCGGAACCGCCTGCAACCAGGCCAAGCGACGCCCCAAGCAAGGTCGCGCGCAGCCATCCAGCCTCAAATTTCATCAACGGCTCCGGTTTGTCGTGGTGGGGACGATAGGCAGGGTTTGGCGGGCAAGCAAAGTGAATTGTTCGTAATTGGCCGGCAAAGGCGGCCTTAAAGAGGCGGCGGTGAACGAGATCTCGGCGCGCGCCAACGCTCAGGCGGTGGCCTCGATGAAGCGGATGACCGTCTCGCCATAGCCGCGCTCGTCGATGATGGAAAAGCCCGGGCCTACTTCGAATGGCGCCGAGGCGGCTTCCTCCACCACGCACAACGCGCCGGGCCGCAGCCAACCGCCGGTCCGCGCCGAGCGCAACGCGCGTTCACCCAGTCCCTTGCCGTAAGGCGGATCGGCGAACACAAGATCGAACGCGGCAATCGTGCCGGCCTCGCCAAGCTGGGTGGCGTCGCGGCGGAATATCTTGGTCCGGCCGGTCAGCCCGAAGGCCTCGACATTGGAGCGGATCAGGCCGCGCCCTTCAGCCGATTCCTCGATGAACACACAATAGGACGCGCCGCGAGACAGCGCCTCGAGGCCAAGCGCGCCAGTGCCGGCGAAGAGGTCGAGCACCCGGCCGCCTTCGAGCTGCCCGGCATGGCGGTGCGCCAGAACGTTGAACACCGCCTCGCGGGTGCGGTCGGTGGTCGGGCGGATGGCATGGTCGCGCGGCGTCGCCAGCGGACGCCCGCGAAACTCACCGCCGACGATCCGCATTGCCACCTCTCGGCCCCTTGGGGCCGCCGCGTGGCCGCTCACCGTCCTTGCCGCCTCGATCAGCGCGGTCGTCCCGGGACTTGCCGAAAGGCCTGGCGCCCGCAGGCTTGCCACCAGGCTTGAAGGAAGCCTTGCGCGCCTTGGTTTCGGCCGCCCTCGCGGCATCGGCTTCCGCCCTGCCCTTGCCGATCGGCCGCGCGCCAGGAGCCATCCAGACATTGGCCTTGCGCTGGCCAGGCGGCTCGATCGGCCGCTGCTCGCGCTCAGGCTTCTTGCCACCGAACCCACCGCGCGGCTTGTCACCAAAACCGCCACGGTCCGGCTTGCCGGCGAAGCCAACGCGCTCCGGCTTGCCGCTTCGTTCGCCAAATGCCCTGTCGGGCTTCGTCGAGAGCTTGCCGAGAGCCTCGTCGCGGCTGCCCTCACGGCGCTTACGGGCCTTGATCAGGCCGCCCTCGCCGATCGGCCGCCGATCGATGTCGCGGCCAGCCGGCTTCGGCCGAGCCTCCTCCTCGCGGGGCGGCTCGGTTCGACGCGTCGGTTTGTTGGAGAAGGGCTTGGTAATCTCGGCGTCGAAATTGGCGCCCGACTCCTCGACAAGGCGCTCACCGAGCTGCTCGCGCAGCATGCGGCCCTTGATCTCCTGCACGTGTCCCTCGGGCAATTCGTTGAGCTGGAACGGCCCGTAGGAGATACGGATCAGCCGTGTCACGTCGAGACCAAGCGCACCCAGTATGTTCCTGACCTCGCGGTTCTTGCCCTCGCGCAGGCCGAGCGTCAGCCAGGCATTGGTGCCCTGCTCGCGATCGAGCGTCGCTTCGATCGAGCCGTAGAAGACCCCGTCGACGGCGATGCCGTCGCGCAGGCCAGCGAGAGCCTTTTCCTCGACCTTGCCGTGGACACGCACCCGATAGCGCCTCAGCCAGCCGGTGGCGGGCAGTTCGAGCACACGCGCCAGACCGCCATCGTTGGTGAGCAGCAGCAGGCCTTCGGTGTTGATGTCGAGACGGCCGATCGTCATCAGGCGCGGCAGGTCTGCCGGCAGGACGTCGAACACGGTCTTGCGGCCTTCGGGATCGCGGTTGGTGGTCACCACGCCGGCCGGCTTGTGGAACAGGAACAGACGCGTGCGCTCGATCGGCGGGATCTCCATGCCGTCGAGATGGATGACGTCGGCCGCCATGACGTTGAAAGCCGGCGACGACAGCACCTTGCCGTTCACCTTGACGCGCCCCGACGCAATCAATTCCTCGGCGTCGCGGCGCGAGGCAATGCCGGCGCGGGCCAGCCGCTTGGCGATGCGCTCGCCTGGTTCCTCCGAAGCTTCGGCGGGACGCGAACGCGGCTTGAAGCCGCCCTGCGGGCGATCGCCGCCGAAATCCCGCTTCGGCCGGTCGGCGAAGTCGCGCTTGGGACGATCGGAGAAATCGCGTTTGGGGCGATCGAAGCGCTTTTCGCCGCCTGCGCCGTCGGCCTCCATCGGCCGGTCGCCGCGTGGCGTAAATGGCTTGCGCGGACCCTCACGCTTTTCAAACGGCTTGCCCTCGCGCGGCGGTCCCTTGCGGAACGGCCTGTCGCCACGTGGCGCCCCGCCCTCGCCAACCTCACGCGGCTTGTATTCACGCTTGAAGGGGCGCTCGCCCTCCGCGGCCATAGGCCGGTCACCGCGCGGGGTGTAGGGTTTGCGTGCGCCTTCGCGCTTCTCGAAGGGCTTGCCTTCGCGCGGTGGCCCCTTGCGGAACGGCTTGTCGCCGCGCGGAGCGCCACCCTCGCCTGCCTCGCGCGGCTTGAAGCTGCGCTTCGGCCGCTCGCCGTCGGCTGCCTGGGCACGGTCTTCGCGCGGCGCATAGGGCTTGCGCGCGCCTTCGCGCTTCTGAAAAGGCTTACCCTCCGGGCGTGGCCCCGCACGGAAAGGCTTGTCGCCACGCGCCGCGCGCGCGCCCTCGGCCTTGGGGCCGCTCTTGCTGGGTCTTTTCCCGCGCGAAGGTTTCTTGTCGTTGTCGTCCATTTTGCCTTGCTCATCTGCGCTGTTGCGCGCCACGGGTCCCGGCGGACACGTAAAAGAGGTCTAGAGCATTTTGCGGCGAGGTGGAATCACCCGGCGCTGCACAAATGCGGCTCATTCAAACAGATAGGGAAAATGCCCGATCCTGTTTGAGCGCACCCCGCTCCAGCATCTTGATCTTGCGCTGATCCGTTTTCCGAACCGAGGTCGGCCAAGCAAAAGCCGATTCCGGTCGCCGAGATCATGCGCTAGATAACAGGATCACTGTCGGGTGGCGAGGAGATAATCGGAATGGAAACCGCGTGAAGCGGCCTGATTTCATGGCCTTGGCGATGAAGGAAGCACAAGCCGCCGCCGATCGCGGAGAAGTGCCGGTGGGCGCCGTCATCGCCAAGGGCAACAGCGTCGTCGCAAGCGCCGGGAACCGAACGCGCGAACTCGCCGATCCAACCGCGCATGCGGAGATGCTGGCGATCCGCGAAGCCTGCCGCGTCCTTTCCAGTGAAAGGCTGACGGATCTCGATCTCTACGTGACATTGGAGCCCTGCGCCATGTGTGCTGGCGCGATCTCCTTTGCCCGGCTTCGCCGGCTGTATTTCGGAGCGGCCGACGAAAAGGGCGGCGCGGTGGTCAGCGGCGTCCGCTTCTTCGCCTCGCCTACCTGCCACCATACGCCCGACATCTATCCAGGCATCGGTGAGAGCGAGGCGTCGCTGCTCCTGAAAACGTTCTTCAAGGAGCGGCGCGACGTTTAGCTCGGTTAGCGAGCGAAGCGACCACCCCCGACAGCAACGAAAAAGGGGCCGAAGGCCCCTTTTGGTCGCTTGAGAAACCGAGGTTCCAGCCGAAGCCAGAACGGAGAACCCTAGAGCGACGGCAGCCAATCGAAGAGGCCGCTGCTCTTCTTGCCCTCCGCCTCTTTCTTGAGACGGCGTTCCTTCTTGTACTCGTCCTCGCCGAGCTGGTCCTGCGGCGCGGTGCTGGCGGGCGTGCGGTAAGCCAGCGGCGGCTCGCTGAGATATTTGCGGGTATTCGGATCGCCCTGCTTGCTCTCGGCCAGGCGCCTCTGGATCTCCGCAGCCTTGCCCTTGTCGGAATCGGCCGGTGTCCAGCGCGGCGGATGGCTCGAGGCCGAGTCGGCCATCGCCTTCCTCACCGAGACGGGGTCGGTCTGAACATCGTCGACGATCTGCGACTGGTACGATGGATCGTCCTGGTGAGCGGTTGCCTCGGCGCGCAGCCTGGCGCGCCGCTGCTCGGGCGATTCCGGCCAGTTGGCGCTGGCCGTCTCGATGCTGTCCTGCGGCGCCGGCAGGTTGTCCTTCTGGCCCGGAGCCGGCTTCACCAGCGCGGGACGCGGCTTGTAGTCGATCTTGTCCTTGCGCGACGGCGCGAACGAGAAGGCGTTCGACAGGTCACCGGCCAATTGCTCGCCGGCGGTCTTGTCGGTCCCGTAGGTCGGCGAGCCGACGCATCCGGCAAGCGCCAGCCCCGATACGATAAGCGGCGCCAGGAAGGCGAGGCGCACGTGATATCCATCGGTCATGCAAAAAATCCCACTCTAGACAATCTCTCGATCATCGTCGGCCAAGGCTCCCGCCCTTCGTACATGCACTTCCGACGAAAATCCGGCGACAATTTGTCGTTTGCAGTTTCGCGTCTTTACCTCAACCACTCGTTAAGGGCAACGCACGGGCGGTTAACACGCGTCCGTGCGTTGCATTTGTGCACCGATCAAAGGCGGCCAAGCGCCTTCAATTCGTGCAACACCGCCGCATCGCGCGCCGAAACATCCGGGAATTCGGCGTCATGGCCGACATCGGCGGTGTAGCGCCACGAGCGCGCGCAACGCTTCAGGCCGCGATCCTCGGCCTTTTCGACGACCACGGCGACGCCCTTGACGTCGTCGAGGGCGAATGCCCCGGCCGGCGCGTCGCCATGCGCGATGACGAGGTCACTGGTGATTGCCATCTCGGCCATGTCAACATCGGCGATCGCCGCTTCGAGCGACGCGTCGTTGATCGTCACCACCGGAACCGCTTCGAGCGACGAACCGATCACCTTCTGGGCACGCGCGATCTCGAGCGCACCCGTGACGACCCGGCGCACCTGCCGCACCTTGCGCCACTTCTCGGCGAGCGCATCGTCCTTCCATGCCGCGGGAATTGCCGGGAACTGGTCGAGATGCACCGAGCGCGCTTCTGGATGGCGCTCGAGCCAGGCCTCCTCCATTGTGAAGGGAAGCATCGGCGCCAGCCACTTGACGAGGCAGTCGAAGAGGTGGCGAACAACCTGCACCGATGCCTTGCGCTTCACGCTGGACGGCGCCTCGCAGTAAAGCGCGTCCTTGCGGATGTCGAAGTAAAAGGCCGACAGCTCGACCACCATGAAATCAAGCAGCGCACGGGTGATGCGCTTGAATTCGAAGGCGTCGTAGCCCTGGCGCACCACCTCATCGAGCTCGGCGAGCCGGTGCAGCATCAGCCGTTCCAGTTCCGGCATCTCGGCCAGCGGAACGTCGTTACCCTCGTCATGGGCCAGCGTGCCCAGCATCCAGCGGATGGTGTTGCGCAGCTTGCGATAGGCGTCGATGTTGGTCTGCAGCACGTTCTTGCCGAGCCGCTGGTCTTCCCAGTAATCCGTGGTGACGACCCACAACCGCAGGATATCGGCGCCGGACTGCTTGATGACGTCCTGCGGCACGACCGTGTTGCCGAGCGACTTCGACATCTTGCGGCCTTCCTCGTCCATGGTGAAGCCATGGGTGACCACCGCGTCGTAGGGCGCCCTGCCCCTGGTGCCGCAGCTTTCCAGCAGCGAGGAATGGAACCAGCCGCGATGCTGGTCCGAGCCCTCGAGGTAGAGATCGGCCGGCCATTTCAGGTCCGGACGATCTTCCAGCGTGAAAGCGTGCGTCGAACCCGAATCGAACCACACATCGAGAATGTCCATGACCTGGCGCCACTTGGCCGGATCGTGATTGCCGAGGAATCGCTCCTTGGCCCCCTCGGCGAACCAGGCGTCGGCCCCTTCCGTCTCGAAAGCATCGACGATGCGCTGGTTGACCGCTTCGTCGCGCAGCACGTTGCCGTCCTCGTCCGCGAAGACCGCGATCGGTACGCCCCAGGCGCGCTGACGCGACAGCACCCAGTCGGGCCGCTCCTCGATCATGGCGCGGATGCGGTTCTGGCCGCCGGCGGGCACGAAGCGCGTGTCGTCGATGGCCTTGAGCGCGCGGCTGCGCAGGGTTGTCCCGTCGCCGAGGTCCTTGTCCATGTAGACGAACCACTGCGGCGTGTTGCGGAAGATGATCGGCTTCTTCGACCGCCAGGAATGCGGATAGCTGTGCTTCAGCCGCCCACGCGCGAACAGCATGTCGCGCTTGATCAGCTCTTCGATGACCGACTGGTTGGCATTGCCCTTCTTGCCGTTGTCGTCGATGACACGCGCCGCCCCGCCTTCGCGATCCGGGCCAAAGCCCGGCGCGTCCTTGGTGAAGAAACCACCGTCATCGACGGTGAACGGGATCGAGGTGTCCACGCCGCGCCGGCGCAGGTCCTCGGCCGCGTCCATCCATGCGTCGAAATCCTCGCGGCCATGGCCGGGCGCGGTGTGGACGAAGCCGGTGCCGGCATCGTCGGTCACGTGGTCGCCGGCGACCATCGGCACGGGGAAGTCGTAGCCGCCGCCGAGCCCCTTGAAGGGATGCGCCAGCGTCAAGCTGTCCAACTCCTCGGCGCTGATGCCGCGAAGGCGCTTCAGCGTGACCTTGGCCTTGGCCTGGCTGTCCTCGGCCAGTGCGTCGGCGAAGATGAGCTTCTCGCCGGGCTGCGGGCCAAAGGTATTCTCGGCCGCCGTCACCTCATAGAGGCCGTAGGCGACGCGCGGCGAATAGCTGACGGCGCGGTTGCCCGGCAGCGTCCACGGCGTGGTCGTCCAGATCACGACGTGGGCTTCCAGCAGGTCCAGGGACTTGCCGCTCAGTTCCGGCTTTTCAGCGGCGCCATCCGCGACGCCGGCAACAACGAGGCTGGCGACCGGGAATTTCACCCAGACCGTGTCGCTCTCGTAGTCCTGGTACTCGACCTCGGCCTCGGCGAGCGCGGTGCGCTCGACCACGCTCCACATCACCGGCTTCGAGCCGCGATAGAGCTGGCCCGACATGGCGAATTTCATCAGTTCGCCGGCGATGCGCGCCTCGGCGTGGAACGCCATCGTCGTGTAGGGATGCTCGAAGTCACCGATGACGCCGAGGCGCTGGAATTCGGCGCCCTGGACCTTGATCCAGTGCGCGGCAAACTCCCGGCACTCCTTGCGGAATTCGTTGACCGGTACCTCGTCCTTGTTCTTGCCCTTGGCGCGATACTGCTCCTCGATCTTCCATTCGATCGGCAGGCCGTGGCAGTCCCAGCCAGGCACATAGTTGGAATCGAAGCCGCGCATCTGGAAGGAGCGCGTGATGACGTCCTTCAGGATCTTGTTCAGCGCGTGGCCGATATGGATGTTGCCGTTGGCGTAGGGCGGGCCGTCATGCAGCACGTATTTGGTGCGGCCGGCGGCGTCCTGCCGGAGCTTGCGATAAAGGTCCATGTCCTGCCAGCGCTTGACCAGCACCGGCTCCTTCTCAGGCAAGCCGGCGCGCATCGGAAATTCGGTCTGCGGCAGGTAAAGGGTCTTGGAATAGTCGATCGTCTCGGCGGTATCGGTCATCGGTCTGCCATGTGCATTGCCCGGCGTTGGAAGGCTCAGGCGTTGAAGTCTTCACTTTGGCGCATATCGTTTCCCAAAACGGAGCCCGCTTCCGGGCGACATGCGTTGATGTTCTGAAAAAGCGCGTTTGGCCACGCGCAAGACTCCCGGCGGCTCCGGCGGCGCTCAGGCCACCCGGAACACCGGGCTGGTAATTCGTATCGCAATGGCGAAAGGACGCGAAACCATCGTCATGGCAGGGCTTTTAGCGGATGACGCGGCAGGAATAAAGCGCCTAAAGCATGTCCGCGGAAAGTAGGGGTAGCGGATAAAGCAAAGCGTGGGAGACGATCCGGGCGCGTCCGAACGAACGACGCGCCCTCGAGCCGGCGCGCCTACATGGTGAAGTCGAACCTGTACGTCGTCGAAACGCCGAACATAAACTGGTCGCGGTTGCCCCGCTCCCGCACCAGGCTGGAATCGGCGGCCGGCCCCATCAGCCGGGAATATTCGCCGAACAGGCTGGCGGTCATCGGGTCCGTCACCTTCCAGGTGATCGCGCCACCGAGGCCGACCGACTTCAACCCGCCACCCGGGTGGTATTCGCTGAGCCCGGACGCGGCCGCCTCCTTGGCGTCAACGCCGTAATAGGCGTCGAAATAGTTGGCCGAGGCGAAGGACACGCGTGGACCGCCCGATATCCGGACTTGCGGCGTGACGTCGTAGAAGGCATCGGCGGCAATGTCGCCGACAAAGCCGTTATGGGCGCGGATGCCGTGTCGCAGTTCGGCGCGCATGCGCAGCCAGTCCAACGGATAGAACTCGAAGAAACCGCCGGCCTCGCCGCCCCAGCGAACGGGGTCGAGCCCCTTCAGTTCGTCCTTGCTGTCGCGCGTGAACAGGAACTTTCCGGTCAGGCCGGCGCGAATACCGCCATCGTCAATCAACGCCAGCGAGATGTTGTCGTTGCGCGAGGTGAAACGGGCCGCCGGACCGGCCTTGCCGAGCGAGACGATCGGCGAGGCGCTGAGCATATAGCGCTTGCCACCCTCGAAATTCGGCGCGATCAGGCCAGTGGCGCCAAGCGTCAGATACCAGTCGCCCGATATCCAGCTTCCCTCGCCCGCCCAAGAGGGGGATGCGGTAAGAAGGCCGCAGGCAACAGCCAACGAAATCGTCCCGACAACACGCATCGTTACCCCCTACGCGAAACACAGTGGCGGGAACACCCGGCCATGCCCAAGCCATGGCGCGGGTTCGGTAAAATTTGACTTAACTTTGAAATATCAGCGGCGGTTGGCTCGGCGCGGCGCCGCTCGCACCGGCCGCCTCACCGACCTCCGATTGCCGGAATTCCCGGCACATCACGCCTGCCGCAATGGCGCCTGTCTCACCTTGTCCGGCGTCGAGCCCGTCCAACTTCGAAAGGCGCGATAGAAGGAGTTCGGCTCGTCGAAACCGAGCAGGAACGCGATCTCGGCCGCCGGCAATTCGGTTTTCTGCAAATAGTGCCGCGCCAGCGCCTCGCGCGTCTCGTTGAGGATCTGCTGGAAGCTGGTGCCCTCTGCCTCGACCCGGCGCTGCAGCGTGCGCTTGCTGAGCGCGAGCTTGCGGCCGATCGCCTCCATCGAGACCAGGCCGCTGGGCAGGCCTTCCAGCAGCGCAGCGCGCACGCGCGCGCCGGTCGTCGCCGGCGCTTCGAGATCGGCAAGGCGCTGGCGCAGTTCCGGTTCGAAAGCCGACCACAGAAGTTCGTTGGAGGTGAGGAACGGCCGCGTCGCATCGGTCTTGGAGAAGGTTACGCGATGTCCATCACCGCGCTTCAGCCGCGTATCGAGGAACGCCTCATAGGGTTCCGGCGACGGGGGCAACGCCGTGGTGGTGACCTCGACCGGGCAGATGCGCTCGCGCGTCCCGATACGTGCCAGGGTGACGCAGAACAGCAACTCCATCAGCACCAGCGACATGGGCGGCGCCAGCGGTGCATCAAGCCAGGCGAACTCCACCGTCACCGCGTCGCGTGTCTCGGCGATATCGAGGCGCATCGGCCCGACCAGCGGCTTGTAGCGCGCGATGCGCCGGACCGCGACGAGCAGGTCCGGGCTGCATAGCGCCGCGAACAGCGGCGGCAGAAAGGACTCGCTGCGCACCACCTCGCAAACCCGGATGGGAAAGACCGGATCGCCGCTCTCGGCCTCGATGCCGGTCCAAAGCCGATAGTACTGCTCGGACCCCAGCCGCGCGACCGGCTGCCGCAAGAGGTCCTCGGGCAGGCCGGCGCGACGCAGCGCATTGGCCGGCACGACGCCGAGATCCCTCAGCAGCGTGCGCCACGTGGTGTCGAGCGCGTAGCCGGGCGTCTTCATCTTTGCATCCCATCACCGCCCGACATGGATCGGACACTCGCCACCCTTTGTCTATGCCCCGATGCCGAAGCGCGTCCGCATGCCGCGAAGGAAAGCATCGTCATCGCTGGCGCGACGGGCGGCAAGGATCTCCAGGGCATCGGCGCCTGCCTCGAAGCGCAGCCGGTCGGTGTTGTCGATCGTCGCGGCATAGACGACCTCGGCGATCGATTCAGGCGACGCGCCATGCAGCATCTGGCCAAATGCCGCCATCGTCGATTGCACCGTGGGCTGGTACTCGACCAGCGCTGGATCGTTGCTGAAATCGAGCGAGCGGCCGCCGAAATCGGTCTGGATACCGCCGGGCTCGACGATCCTGACGTGGATGCCGAGCGGCAGGAGTTCATAGTGCAGCGCCTCGGAGAGCCCTTCGACCGCAAATTTGGTCCCGTGATAGAGCGAGCCCAATGGAAAGGTCATGCGGCCACCGATCGAGGAGATGTTGACGATGGTGCCGGCGCGGTTTTCGCGAAAATGCGGCAGCAGCGCCTTGGTCACGGCGAACAGGCCAAGCACGTTGACGTCAAACTGGCGCCGAATCTTGTCCTGCGGCGTCGCCTCCAGCGGGCCATAGGCGCCGTAGCCGGCATTGTTGACGAGAGCGTCGATGCGCCCGAACTTCCCGATACCGGCGGCGACCGCGGGCTCGATCGAGGCGACGTCTTCAACATCGAGGCGAGTGACCAGCGTGTTGTCGAGCCCGGTGAGCTCGCTCTCCTGTTCGGGCCTACGCATGGTCGCGATAACGTTCCAGCCCCTGGCCTGGAACTGCCTGGCGGTGGCGCGGCCGAGGCCGCTCGACGTGCCGGTGATGAGAATGGTCTTGGTCATGGTCGTGCTCCTTTTTCGAGCATGACCCTACGAGGGCGGCACAGGACAAGCATTGGCGAACCGTGCCATTCAACTATCCGATCGCGCCAAACCGACTGCATAAATCCAGCTTATCAGTATCCCAAGATTTTGAAGACGTTACACCGCCTTTCGTCGCCTGTAGCTTCGACGGCGCTTGTTCAAAACATACGAGTCCGGTGGCTGATGCAAACACATGCGAGAGTGGTGATCGTTGGCGGCGGCTGTGTCGGCGCCGGTATCCTCTATGGGCTGGCCAAGCGCGGGTGGACCGACGTGGCGCTGCTGGAACGCACGCAATTGACGGCCGGCTCTACCTGGCATGCGGCCGGCCTGATCCCCTCCTATGCCCGCAACATCAATGTCGGGCGCATGATCAACAAGACGATCGAGATCTATGAGGGGCTTGAGGCCGAGACCGGGCAGCCGGTCGGCTGGCACAAATGCGGCCAGCTTCGCATCGCCAACAGCCATGATCGGCTCGACGAGTTCAAGAGCTATATGAGCGTCGCCGAGGTGCAGGGCATGCGGGCACATCTGCTCACGCCCGACGAGGCCCGCAAGCTCTGGCCGCTGCTCGACAACAAACACATGCTCGGCGCGCTCTATCATCCCGACGACGGCCATATCGCGCCGGCCGATGTGACGCATGCCATGGCCAAGGGCGCACGGGATCTCGGCGCCAAGGTCTATCTCAACACCGAGGTCATCGGGTTCAAACGGACCGCCAGCGGTGAGTGGCTGGTCCAGACCAACAAGGGCGACATCACCTGCGAGCACGTGATTACAGCCACCGGAAATTACGCACGCCAGACCGGAGCGCTGCTCGGCCTCGACATCCCGGCGATCCCGATCCTGCACCAGTACTGGATCACCGAAGCCGTCCCGGAAGTGGTGGAGCGCAAGCGCGCCGGCCGGCCCGAAATGCCGATCCTGCGGGACGAGGGTTTTGAGGGCTATCTGCGCGAGGAAGGCGACGGGCTGATGTTCGGCCCTTACGAGCGCACCGCGAACCTGAAGCTGTTCGCCGAGGACGGCGTTCCCGCCTGGTTCGGCGCCGACCTGCTGGAAGAGGATTTCGAGGCGGTGTCGTGGAACTGGGAACAGGCGCTGCAACTGGTCCCTGCGCTGGGGCGCGTCGGCATCAAGGCCAATGTGCGCGGCCCCTTCCAGATGACGGCGGACGAGTTGCCTTTGATGGGGCCAGCCTGGGGGCTACCCAATGTCTGGCTGGCCGAAGGTGTACCAGGCGGCATCCTGTGGGGTGGCACGATCGGCTATTACCTATCGGAGCGCATCGTCGAGGGCGGCAACAGCCTCGACACCTACGACCTCGACCCGCGCCGCTTCGGCGACTACGCCAACAAGGAATGGACGCGCGAGAAGGTACGCGAGGCTTGGGGCACGCATGCCGAGCAGAAATATCCCGGGCAGGACATGCCCGCCGCCCGCCCGCAGAAGACCGCGCCTTCCTATGACAGGCTGACAGAGCTCGGCGCCGTCTGGGGCGTACTCAATGGCTGGGAGATGCCCAACTGGTTCGCTCGTGACGGCGTCGAGGCCAAGGACCAGTACAGCTGGCGCTGGACGGCCAAGGGGAACCTCGTCGGCGAGGAGGTTCTGGCGGTGCGCAACGCCGTCGGCCTGGTCGAGATGACGCCGATGACCAAGTTCGAGGTGTCCGGCCCGAATGCGGCGGCGTGGCTGGACAGGATCATCGCCAATCGCCTGCCGGCGGTCGGCAAGGTGACGCTGGCGCATCAGTTGACGGCGAGCGGCGGCGTGCAGGCCGAGTACATGGTTGCGCGGCTTGGCGAGGACTTCTTCTACCTGATCTCGACGCCGCGCGCGGAGCGCTGGAACTTCGACGACCTTTCGAGGCTGCTTCCCGCCGACGGCAGCGTGAGGCTGACCAACGTCACCAACGATCGCGGCTGTTTCACCATCGTCGGGCCGAAGGCGCGAGAGGTGCTGCGACCGCTGACCGAGATCGACCTGTCGAACGAAAGCTTCCCATGGTTCGGCGTGAAGACCGGCACCGTAGGCCTGGCGAGCGACGTGCGGCTGCTGCGCGTCAACTATGAGGGTGAGCTTGGCTGGGAACTCTACCATCCCCTGCCCTACCAGCGGCAATTGCTCGACACGCTCCTGAAGGAGGGCGAGAAGCACGGAATGCGGCTGGTCGGGCTGCACGCGCTGGAGTCGCTCCGGCTCGAAAAATCCTATCGCGCCATGTACCGCGACATGAACCCGGAGCTGAACGCGCTGGAGAGCGGGCTGGAACGCTTCATCCGCCTCGACAAGGGCGATTTCGTCGGCCGCGACGCGGTCCTGAAATACAAGGAGCGCAACGACCAGCGCCGCTCGGTGACAATCAGGATCGACACCGATGGCGCCAGCACGCTTGCCAATGAAGGGCTCTATAGCGATGGCGCGCTGGTCGGGCGCGTCACCTCGGGCGGCTATGGCTACGCGCTCGGCCACGACGTGGCGCTGGCGCTGCTGCCCGAGCGGCTGAGCAAGCCAGGCACGAAGCTCGACGTCGCCATCCTGGGAGAATTGAGGATCGCCGAGGTCATCGCGGATTCGCCCTACGATCCGACATCGGCCAGGGCACGCATGTAAGGCGGGCGCGGCCCGTTTGGCGACAGGGCCGCTGGCTATCTGCGGTACGCCCGCGCCGCAATGTCCTGTGCAATCGCCATCTGCGCTAAGCGTCGGAAATATAAACGTTAAGACTTGGCCGCTCCACACGCTGGACGTGCAAGATGATTGAGATTACCGTTCGCCTCGGCCGCAAGATGCGGCGGACTTCTGAGGAGGCGGAATCATGACGTTGCAAGGCGATGCCCTGAAAGACGCGATCGGACGGACTCGCGACAAATGGGGATGGTTCGTGGCACTTGGCGTGCTGCTTTTGATCTTCGGCGGCATTGCCTTCGGCAATCTCTTCATTGCCACCGTGGCATCGGTCTATGTCGTTGGCTGGCTGATGCTGATGGCCGGCATCATCGAGATCATCCACGCCTTCGGCGTCAAGACCTGGGGACGGTTCTTCTACTGGCTGCTCAGCGGCCTGCTCTATGCCATCGCCGGCTTCTTCGCCTTCGACAATCCGCTGCTCGCCTCGGCTGTGCTGACGCTGCTGCTGGCGATATCGCTTGTCGCCTCGGGCGTGCTTCGCGCCTGGGTCGGGCTGCAGCACCGGCCGGAAAAGGGCTGGGGATGGCTGGTCGCGGCCGGCGTCATCACCGCGCTTGCCGGCCTGGTCATTGCCAGCGGCTGGCCGGTCAACAGCATCTGGGTGCTCGGCATGTTCCTGGCGATCGACCTGATCTTCCAGGGCTGGTCGTTCATCGCCCTTGGGCTCGCGCTGAAGAAATAATGCCCTAAAAGGCAACCTTGGCGTCAAGTTCCGACAGCGGCTTGACGCCAGTCAACAATGCCCGGGCCTCGGCCTCATCCTGCCTCATCTGCGTGACCAGCGCGTCGAGGCCATCGAACTTGACCTCCGGGCGCAGGAAGCCGAACAGCGACACCGCGCAGGTCTCGCCGTAGAGATCACCCGAGAAGTCGAAAACAAAGGTCTCCAGCAGCGGCGCCCCGTTGGCGTCGACGGTCGGACGGCGGCCGAAGCTGGCAACGCCGTCATGCAGCGTGCCGTCGGCACGCCGCAGGCGGACGGCATAGATGCCCTCCCGCAGCCCGGTTTCCGGCGAAAGTCTCATGTTGGCTGTCGGAAAGCCAAGTGTACGACCCAGTTTCTGACCGCCCACCACCTCGGCCTCGATCGTGTACCGATAGCCGAGCAAGCCGGCCGCCTCCGCCGCCGCTCCCTCGCAGAGCAGCGCCCGGATGCGGCTGGACGACACCACCTCGGCGCCCTCGTCGCGAAATGCATCGACCAGCGTGACACCAAAACCGTGGCGCTCGCCGGCTGCCATGAGATAGGCAGGGCCACCCTGGCGGTCTTTTCCGAAATGAAAATCGAACCCGGTCACGGCATGGGTAACGCCGAGATTTCTGTCCAGGACACCGGTAACGAAATCCTCCGCCGACAGGTTCGCGAAATCACGGTCAAAGGGCTGTTCGACGACTGCGGCGAAATCCAGAAGCGTCAGCAGCCGCGCCTTCATCGGCGGCGGCGTCAACACGAACAGCGGGGTGTCCGGCCTGAACAGCTTGCGTGGATGCGGCTCGAAGGTCAGCACCAGAGCCGGAACGCCGCGCCGGCGTGACTCCGCCAAGGCACGTTCGAGCACCGCCTGATGGCCGCGATGAACGCCGTCGAAATTGCCGATGGCGACGACGCCGCCACGCAGGTGGGCCGGCAGCGGCGCGGTCGCGGAAATACGTTCGATGATTGCCGTCATCTGCAGCTACGCGTCGTCATCAAGATGTCGCGGCCTCCCGAGACGGCACGCGGAGCGACGTCGCGGTGTCTGGGGTGAGGCGATCCGGCATGGCGCATGAAATGTCCGTACGGTGTGGCGAAAATCGAACTCGCGGTGCTGATAGCGGAACAGCCGGTGGGTGTCACCACCAATGCCAAGTTGCCAGGCACAGGGCGAACGGCTGGCCTAACGCAACGCCCCACGCACCAGCCCCAGAATCTCATTCTGGACGGCCTTTTGCTTGTCGATGTTGAAATGCCCGACCTCCGCCATGTCGGAGTAATCCTTGTTGAGCAGCCTGCCATGGAAGCCCGGTCCGGCAACGAGCGGCTCACCCCAGCCATGTGTCTTAAAGTAATAGTTGACAGCCCGCCGCACGTTCGCGGGCACGGGATGCGGACCGGTGGCGGCCAGGCTCACCAGCAGGTCGACCTTGATGCCGGCCTTCTGCAATTGCTCGGCGATGCGGATCGCGCCATTCGCACCGAGCGAGTGCCCGATAAGGATGACCGGGCCAAGCCGTCCCCGCTGGGCGTCGGCGATGATCGTGCGAGCGACGACACCCGATGCGGTATGGGAATCGACATGGGATTCGATACCTTGCGCAGCAAGGCGCTCGCCCATTTCGTCCAGGCCTGTCGAGAAAATGTCGCCGAAGCCGCGCAGCAGGTAGATCTCAGGCTGCCGCTTGCCTGTTGCATGAGCCTGCGCGTTCGGCCGCGCGACAGCCACGGATGCCTGGAGACCGGCAACGCAGACCATCATCACCAGAAGTCCGGCGCGCGCCAGGCCTGAAAACCGCATCTCAATCTCCGCGTTTGAAAAGCGGCACGACCCGGCCGGTTCGCGCCGCATAGGCTTCGTATTCCTTGCCGAAAGCGGCCCGCATCATGTCCTCTTCCTTTCCGACCCGCGCGAAATAGAAGATGGCAACGCCCGCGAGGCCGGCAAGTCCGGCGAACCAGTTCGGCAGCAGGAACGCCTGTGCGATCGCCCATAGCCAGAACGACGAATACATGGGATGGCGCACGAAGCGATAGAGACCGTCGGTGACGAGTCTGTGATCGTCACGGATCTCGAGCGACACCGACCAGTTGCGACCAAGCTGCCGGTGCGTCGCGTGGAACAGCAAAAGGAATCCGAGTTCCACAGCGAGGCCGACCCAGCCCATCCAGGGTCGGAACACATAGTTCGCGAGCGCCGGAAAACCTGTCGACAGATAGATGATCGGA
This sequence comes from Mesorhizobium sp. 65-26, assembly GCA_001899205.1. Classification (GTDB taxonomy): domain Bacteria; phylum Pseudomonadota; class Alphaproteobacteria; order Rhizobiales; family Rhizobiaceae; genus Mesorhizobium. Next base: position 51,452 of record MKVL01000009.1, read on the forward strand.
ATGACCGCGAGACCGGCCGTGGCCGCTCCCAGCGCCAGCCGATCTGTCAGGCTTCGGGAATCGGAAACGACACGAATGCGCCTGGCGTGACGCTGGTGGGGATAACGGATAGCGGCCCAGGCCAGGAGGCCTATCGCCCAGATGATGGCTGCCACGGTCTGGGTCATGGATTGTCGGCTTCCGGGAGCGGGCCGAAAATATCGCGTTCGGCGCGCAGCATTACAGGCGTCGGCCCGCAGCATATTTGAAAAAAATCGTACCAGTAACGTTTCGAATTGCCGAAAATATACTGATAGTGAACGCGAAACGGGTTCATCTTGATGCGCCGATACGTCTCGTCCAACAGCATCTGCCGCACCTGAACCTCGCGCACATAGGCAAACGTCGGGCGCGTGCGCAGCTTCATCTCGTCGGCGGGATTGGTCCTGAAGAAATTGATGACGTCGGTCATGCATTGGATTTCGGTCCAGCCGATCCGTTCATCCCGCGACAGCAGGCCGACACGCTCGCGAAATTTCCCGCCCGCAGGATGCAGCCCGGCCTTCAGCGCCGTCGAGCCCAATGTCAGCACGGTCGTCTGACCGCAATATCCGGCAAAATCAGGGTCGATGCGCAGGCAGCGGGCGGCAATATCGAGGATAAGCATCCCTCCGGTGGAATGACCGACGAGGATCAGTTCGTCCGCCCGCTCCCGCCTTGCACGATCGACCACCGCCTGAGCGAAGCGTTCCATGAGGGCTTCTGCGTCCGGTCGCTTGCCCCGGATGAAATGCTGCGAGAATGACCACAGATCCATCAGATGGTTGACGGACCAGCGCTTGCCCAGAATTGCCTGCGCCGTGGCGTAGACGACAAGGCCAGGCAAGACCGAAAGCCAGCCGAGCCAGGGCGCGGTCAACCAGCCGGCAAGCAGCCCCAGCAGCGTGAAGATCAGGAACGCAACAAACGGATAGAGAAAATAGAGCGCGAACCGCCAGGCCTTCCGGAAGAAGCGGTAGGCCGTGCCGGTGAGCACGAAATCGGCAAAGGCGATCAGGTACCTCCCCACGCGCGCGGGCAAGGGGCGGGCGAAATCGGTCCGGACCAGATTGTCGACGGTAAAAAAGCTGAAGTCGGTCGCAGTCGCCCAGCAATTGTCCCGCGACCGGGCATCGATACGGACCGTGCCGATTTCTCCCGTGTCGGATACGGCCATCGGCGACATTCGCGTCTCGATGTCCCATAGGGCATCGAAGCGCGCGAGCTCGCGCTTCATCCGCTCGAAGAACGCCGCCGGAGACTTGGGATCGTAACCGCCGACGAAAAAAATGCATCGGCGCTGAATGATCTGCTTCACCGACTCGTCCTTACAGCCATCCACTGGCCGGGGACCTACCGCAGCCTCGCGATGACGGCGGCCGGCCGATAGCCATGCTTCTCCAGGAAAGCCGCCAGCCTGCCCGGATCCGGGTTGTGAGGCTCGCCATAGTCGCGAGCATGAATGCCTCCCGATACATAGAGCACGTCGAAGCCGTTGTCCGCCGCGCCCTTGACGTCGGTCATCATGCCATCGCCGATCGCCAGCACCCGCGAGCGCTCGACAGGACGGCCGAGGAGATCTTCCACCTCCTTCATCGCCACCGCGTAGATCGGCGCGTGGGGCTTGCCGGCGATGAGCGTGCGGCCACCGAGTTGGCTGTAATCGCGCGCCAGCGCGCCGGCGCACCAGATGATCCTCTCGCCGCGCTCGACCACGATATCGGGGTTGGCGCAGACGAAAGGCAGGTTGCGCGCCCGCAGCCGCTGCAAGAGCTCGGCATAGTCCGCGGGGGTTTCCACCTCGTCGTCGAACAGGCCGGTGCAGACCACGCTGTCAGCCTCGAATTCCTCGACCAGTTCGATGTCGAGGCCGTCATAGATCGTCAGGTCGCGCTCGGCGCCGATGTGGAAGATCTTGCGCGGCCCCTCGACGATCAGGTCGCGCGTCACGTCACCCGACGTGACGACGCGGTCGTAGGTGCCGGCGGGAACGCCGATCACCTCCATCTGCGCGACGACATCGACATTGCGGCGCGGCGAATTGGTGATCAGAACAACCGGTATCCGCGCCGCCCGCGCGGCGGCGAGCGCCGCCGAAGCCGCGGGGAAGTGGCTTTCGCCATTGTGCACCACGCCCCACACGTCACACAAAATGGCTGAGTAGTCCTTCACGACATCCGCGAGCGAACCAATGATACCGGGCGAATCGGCCATGCTGTTTCCCTGAACTCTGTCGGCAAGAACCGCGACCGAAGGGTCGCGGAGACCGGCCCGGCTTAGCCGAAGCTTCCCGGCATGTCACCAGCTTTTGGCTCAGGCTTGCCCTGGCGCAACGAAGCGTCCTGCCCTGCACTTGTGCAGGTCGGGCATCACGGCGCATTGTGCGCACTCGCGCGACCGGCACGAGTGAAGCCGGCCGGCTCTCCTTGAGACCAGTCCATGCCCGATCCAGCCAATCATCTCGCCTTCGCGCTGATATGCCTCGGCATGGTGCTGACACCCGGGCCGAACATGATCTACCTGATTTCGCGGTCGCTCTCGCAAGGCCCGAAGGCCGGGCTGATCTCGCTCGGCGGCGTCGCGACGGGTTTCCTGTTCTACGTGCTGTCGGCCGCCTTCGGCATCACAGCGCTGCTGCTGGCGGTGCCGTTTGCCTATGACGTGCTGCGTCTTGGCGGCGCGCTCTACCTCTTGTGGCTGGCATGGCAGGCGGTGAGGCCCGGCGGGCGCTCGCCGTTCCAGGTTCGGGAACTACCCAGGGACAGGCCGAGAAAGCTGTTCATGATGGGACTGATGACCAACCTGCTCAACCCGAAGGTCGCGGTCCTCTATTTGTCGCTGCTGCCGCAATTCATCAACCCCGCCAAGGGCCATGTCCTGTCGCAGTTGCTGGTGCTCGGCGGCACGCAGATCGCCATCAGCCTCAGCATCAATTCGATCATTGCGGTAACGGCCGGCTCGATCGCGGTGTTCCTCGCCGGCCGCCCGCTGTGGCTCCTCATCCAGCGCTGGATGATGGGCGGGGTGCTGACCGCGCTGGCGCTGAAGATGGCGACGGACGCGCAGCGCTGATCGACACAGTTCCCGTTCCTACATCGGCCTGCGTGTCTGAGCCACGCGCTCCGGCTCGACCACCTTGCGATAGAGATGCCAGGTGGCGTGGCCGAGGATGGGGATGACCACGGCAAGCCCCGCGAAGAGCGGGATCGAGCCAATGATCAGCAACACCGCCACGATCAGCCCCCAAAGCGCCATCTGCAATGGGTTTGCCATCACCGCTCGCGCCGATGTCTCGATGGCGGCGACCGCCCCCACATCGCGGTCGAGCAGCAGCGGGAATGCCACCACTGTTGTCGCCAGCACGACCACGGCAAAGATGAAGCCGGCGGCGTTGCCGAACAGAATCAGCGTCCAGCCCCGGCTGGTCGTCAGCACATCCCGCAGGAAAGTACCGATCGAGGCAGGCGCCTCGTCGCCGAACAGCCTCGTGTAGATCGACTGCGCGGTGAACAACCACAGCAGGAACAGCGCGAACAGCAGGATGCCGATCACCGCGATCGACGGCAGCGCCGGCGAGCGGCGGACATCGAGCGCATGCCGCCAGTGGGTACTCATGCCAAGCTCGCGCCTGCGGCTGATCTCGTAAAGGCCGATGGCCGCGAAAGGACCGATCAGCGCGAAACCGGACATCAGGGGATAAACGAGCTGAATCGCATTGGAGCCCGACGACCATTGCGTCAGGATCAGCCCGACGATCGGATAGATCAGGCAGAGAAAGACATAGTGCGAGGGCTTGGCCCAGAAATCGTCGAAGCCGAGCCGCAAGGCATCCATCAGATCCGCGGTGGTGATGCGACGCACCGCGGGCTGCACGTGGATACCCTGCGCGTTCGCCATGACATGAAAGCCGGCCATAACCTACCTCCCGTGTGTTTCGGGGGCGGTCACCGCCTGGGGTGGCCGCCCGTAGCTGCCACTTCATGAACGTCGCCATCATAGCCGATCTGCCCGCAAAAGTCGCCGCGGGCGCCATTTTTCATTCCTCCTCACGCAATTTTCATCATCAGGGCACGGGCGAATTGAAGACCGCTTCGATGCGATGGCCATCCGGATCGATGACGAATGCCGCGTAATAGTGCGGACCGTAGTGCGCCCGCAAACCGGGTCCGCCATTGTCACGGCCGCCTTGCGCGAGCGCGGCGGCATGAAAACGCGCGATGCTGTCACGGTCGGGAGCGGCGAAGGCCAGATGAAAGCCGGCGCCGGGCGGACGTCGCTTGCCGCTCTGCTTGAGCGCCAGCTTGTCGCCGCCGCCGGGAAGGCCGTAGCCGACGGCCTGGCCTGTCTCACCCGGCCTCAGATCCTCCCAGACCCTGACGTAGCCGAGCGGAGCAAGGGCTGCGTCGTAAAAGGCGGCGGCGCGTTCGATATCCGACACGCCGAGAGAAATGTGATGGAGCAAGCCAGCCTCCCGCTCGTCTTCAGAATCGACCCGTGAGCATCCGGTGCGATTTTGGCAGGCCTGCCCGGCAAAAGCCATGATCGCCGGTATCAAGGCCGGATGACCATCGCAACCGATCCTCTCCTCCCCGGCACCAGCAGACGCACGCTGCTCAAGATGGCTGGCCTCGCGACGCTTACCGGACTTGCCGCCTGCGGCACCGTCTCGCCGTCGCTTCCGACAGGCGAAAGCGCGGGTGTCTCATCTTCGGCGACGGCGACGCTCGCCCGCCTTCGCGCCACGGCCGGGCGCGGCCCGCTGGTGCCCGATGCCCAGCTCGAACAGGCAGCGCTCCAGCAGGCCGGCTACATGGCGGCGCGCGGCCGCATGAGCCACACGACCGGCTGGGGCAAGGATTTCGCCTCACGCATGAAGGACAATGGCGTGCGGGGCGCGGCGGCCGAGAACATTGCCGCTGGCCGATTCGACCTCGACAAGCTGTTCGATATCTGGATGCATTCGGACGGCCACCGCCGCAACATCCTCGACACGGACTTCAACCGCTTCGGGCTGGCCTATACGCGCGACGGACGCGACCCCGGCCTGCGCTATTGGGCGCTCGTGCTCGGAAGGTAGCACCGGCCGTCTCTCTGGCGCATGTCGTTTGCCCCAAAACCGCTACGCACTTTTGGGCGACAGGCGTGCTTGTCTGGCGCATGTCGTCTGCCCCAAAACCGCTATGCACTTTTGGCGGCAGGCGTGCTTGTCTGGCGCATGTCGTTGCCCAAAACCGCTATGCACTTTTGGGCGGCAGGCGCTATTTGGTCGTCGCCTTGAACTTGCCCATCAGATAGGGGCCGGACAGGACCGGCTCGTATTTCGGCGCCTCGCCGTCGGCCAGACACACGTCCAGCACCCTGATCTCCGCATGCCAGTTCGGCTGATGGAAAAAGGCCATTGACTGGCGCCGGTCCTGGCCGCCCTCCTCCGCCGGCGGGTTGACCACCCGATGCACCGTGGACACCCATCGATCGTTCGTCCAGCGCGCCATGAGATCGCCGATGTTGATGACGAAAGCGCCGGGAACCGGCGGTACCGGCGTCCATTCACCGCTGGGCGCGATGATCTCCAGGCCGCGCGACCCGGCCTGCGGCAAGAGGATCGTCAGGCTGCCATAATCCGTGTGGGCGCCGGCGCGGATCTGGCCCGGCTTGGGCGCGACATGCTGCTCCGGATAGTTGAGTGCCCTCAGGGCGCTGATCGGCGCATTGAGATAGCTGTCGAAATAGGTCTCGGGAAGGCCAAGCGCGGTGGCGAAGACGCGCATGATACGTACGGCCAGGTCTTCGAGCGCCGCGTAATAGGCCTTCCAGGCGTCGATGAATCCTTCCGGCGCTTCGGGCCAGATGGTCTCGGCGTAACAGAAGGCCAGCGCCTCCCGGTCTGTCATGCCCGCCGGCACGCGAAGCGGTCCGCCGTTGAAGCTCTCCTTGAGGTCGGGCGGCGTGTCGACATTGCGGGATTTGGCCAGCGCTTCCATCTCCGGGCCGAGATAGCCGTAGGGATAGCCTTTGTAGGGCGCCTTCGAGCGCTGCTTTTGCTCGGGCGGCAAGTCGAAGAAGGCACGAGCCCTCAACCATGCCGCATCGATCACCGTCTGCGGAATACCGTGATTGCTTACTGCGAGGAAACCTGTGTCGCGGCAGATGCGGTCAACCTCGGCGCCAAGCGCCTTCTTGCCGCCGGCATCGGAGCTTTCGAACCGGCCGAGATCGAATACCGGAAATGTCGGGTTCTGCATCGTCTCGCTTCCTCCGTTGCGAACGTCGGTTCGGGAAACGATGCAGTCCGGTCCGTGAACCGGCTAGGACCAACCGATGCGCTAGTCCTAGTCCATATGGACGGCCGGAGCGCCGCCTGTTGGAGCCGCCTTCGGTTTGCGCAACAGGAACACGAACGGGATGGCGAGCAGCGTCATCACCATCAGGATCTTGAAGTCGTTGATGTAGGAAATCATCATCGCCTGCAGGTTCACCACCCTGTCGACCTGTGACAGCGCTGTCGGATCGCCGCTCGCCGCCGCCGGCGAAACCGCCCAGAGATTGGGATTGTACGGATTGATGAAAGCGGCGAGCTCGCCGTGATTGATCTGCGTGTTGCGCACCATCAGAAACGTCACCACCGAGACACCGATCGACGAACCGAGATTGCGCACCAGGCTGAACAGAGCGGTGGCGTCCGTGCGGTAGCGAGCGTCGAGCGTGGCGAAGGCGACCGTCGACAGCGGCACGAACACCATGCCCATGCCCAATCCCTGGATGATGCCCGAGCTGATGATGAGCCAGTTGTCCATCTGCGGCGTGAAGCTCGCCATGGTGTAGAGCGATTGCGCGGTGAGCAGGAAGCCGATGACGACGAGAATCCTCGCGTCGATCCTGTGCATGATGCGACCGACCACTAGCATCGAAATCATCGTGCCGATGCCGCGCGGCCCCATGACGACACCGATGGTGATGGTCGGGTAGCCGAAGATGGTCGACAGCATCGGCGGCAGCAGCGACATCGAGGCCAGGATCAGCACACCCATCACGAAAATGAAGGCGAGGCCGGTCACGAAATTCCGATCGAGGAAAATCTTGGGGTCGATGAACGGATGCTCCGCCGTCACCATGTGGATGATGAAGACCCAGAAGCCGGTGAGTGAAAGGCCAAGCTCGATCCAGATCTCGGGCGAGGAGAACCAGTCGACCTCGCCGCCGCGGTCGAGCATGAGCTGCAGCGCGCCGACGCCGAGCGAGATCATGGCGAAGCCGAAGAAATCGAAGCTTCGCACCCGCCTGGCGACGGCCGGCAGATAGGCGATCATCCCGAGCAGCGCCAGTATGCCGACCGGAAGGTTGATGAAGAAGACCCAGCGCCAGTTGAAGTTCTCGGTCAGCCAGCCGCCAAGCGTCGGACCAAGGATCGGCCCCAGCATGATGCCCGCGCCCCAGATGGCCATCGCCTGGCCGTGGCGCTCCCTGGGATTGATGTCGAGCAGGAAGGTTTGCGACAGCGGCACGATCGCCGCGCCGAACACGCCCTGCATCAGCCGGAAGAAGACCATGGTCTCCAGGCTCCATGCAAGGCCGCACAGCATGGAGAAAGCGGTAAAGCCAACCACGGACGTCAGGAACAGTTCCTTGCGGCCGAAACGGTCGGCAAGCCAGCCCGTGACGGGCGTCATGATCGCCGCGGCGACGATATAGGACGTCAGCACCCAGTTGATGTTGTCGGGCGAGGCGCCGAGATCGCCGGTCATGGTCGGCAGGGCGACATTCGCGATGGTGGTGTCCAGCGCCTGCATGATGGTCGCCAACATGAGCGCGACCGTAATCAGCCCACGATGTGGCACTTCTTTGAATGGCTCTGGCGTGCTCATGACATGGAACTTCCAGCCGGTAACAAAATCGTGTAGGTCTGGTGCAAGGTTTCCGGGCGGCGAGGCTTTCCATGCGGAGAGACACTCATCGCGGTGGGACGCGATATCGATGCGGGGGTCACATCAATCGAGCGTCTCGATGGAATGGGCGCCCGCCGCCCGGAAACCGAAGGACCGAAAGATATCGGCGCTGAATGATCGGACTTCGAAGCCAGCCGCGCTGCGACCGGCACCGCAATCATCCCAGCGCGACCTCCCATCGGACCAAACCTGCCATCTTCGTTACCTCTTGCTCCCAAGCGATCCTGGCGAAGTCGCCCGTCGCTCTAAGTCTTTGTCCTCAAACAGCCCCGGAACGCGTCGCGCTTTCCTGGAACTGCCCTAGTTTGCCTCGCTGGCGGTGGCATGGCCGAACAGTTTCGGCAGACCACGGGCAACCCCTGTATCGACCGTGACCGTCGCGCTCATGCCGGTGCGCAGCGCCATCCTGGCATCGGGATCGTTCAGTTCCAGGCGCACCGGGATGCGCTGTGTGACCTTGACCCAGTTGCCCGTGGCGTTCTGGGCAGGCAGCAGCGAAAACTCCGCGCCTGTTCCGGCGCCTATGGCCTTCACCGTCGCCTGGAAGGTCCTGTCCGGATAGGTGTCGAGGACGATGTCGGCCTTCTGGCCAGGCTTCATATTGGTGAGCTGTGTTTCCTTGAAATTGGCGTCGACCCAGATGTCACCGGTCTCGACCAGGGAAAACAGCGGCGTGCCACTGCCGACGAACTGTCCGACCTTGAATGACGAAGCTTGCGAGACGACGCCATCCGCCGGAGCCCTGACGGTGGTCTGCGCGAGATCGTAGGCGGCCTTGTCGCGCGCTGCCAGGGCCGACATGACAGTCGGATGCTTGTCGGTTTCGATATCGGGATTGCCGCCGAGCGCCGCCTTGGCGCTGACGATACCCTGCTGCGCGACGGCCAGTTGCTGCTTGGCCTTGTCGAGGTCGTTGCGGGCCTGGTCGAGCGACGACTTGGCGTTGATGCCTTTCTGGGCAAGGTCGGCCGCGCGGTCATATTGCGACTGCGCATAATCGACTTCGCTCGAAGCGGACTTTTCCTGCGCCATCGCCTGACTATAGGCGGCGCGCAACTGCTCGACGTTGAGGCGCGCGGCGGCGACCGCCGCATCAGCCTGGGCAAGCGCGATCCGGTGAGGCTCGGGGTCAATGGCAAACAGCACGTCGCCCTTCTTGACAAGCTGGTTGTCGGCGATGTCGACCTGAACGACTCGACCAGCGATGTCGGAGGCGATCGACACCTTGGCTTGCTGAAGGTTGGCGTTCTCGGTTTCCTGGTAGCGGCCACCGGTGACCCAGACATAGCCGCCGGCCGCGGCAAGCACGAGAGGCAGCGCGACCATCAGCAGCAAACGACCGGGGCCGCGCTTCTTCTTCAAAGCGGCCGGAGCCGGCTGCATGGGCGGAGGTGTCACGGCCACAGGCTGCGAAGGCGCTTCCATCTCCAGCTTGGTAACGTTCTCTTCCACTTTGGCCACGGCATTCATGCTGCTGCGCCTTCCGTACTCTTGACCTTCTCGCAGGATGGCGTTTCGCCATCCGCCAGGTTCTCCGCCATCGCTTCCAGCGCCCTGATGAGGACGTGTCGATCACCCGTCGAGACACCCGTTAGCGATTCTTCGTAAACTTCTCCTGCCAGACTCTTGATCTGGGCATAGGCCTCCCTCGCCTTCGGCGTCGGGAAAATCATCCGGACACGACGGTCGGTCGCGTCGGCGCGGCGTTCGATCCAGCCGCTTTCCTCCATGCGGTCGACCAGTCGCGAGACGCTGATCGGCTCGATTTCAAGGAGCTCGGCAAGCCTCGCCTGCGCAACGCCTTCCTCCTTGGCGACGCGGACCAGAAGCCGCCACTGCGCCGAGGAAAGCCCCACGCCACTGGCGCGCGCCTCGAAGCGCTTGCGCAGCAGGCGTTGCACATCGTGGATCAGGAAGCCCAATCTATCTATGCCGGAGGAGACCATGAGCGGCATATATAATAAGCGTGCTTACTATTCAAGCCGCCCTTTCGGCCGGAAGAAAATAATTGCGACCGCCGTCATGCATCGTGCCCGGCGCCGTGCAAAAAGAGCTTCATGCACCAAAGCAAAGGCGGCTCGCTCCCCGCGGCGAAAGGCGGTCTGTTGCGCGACAACGCGATGTCGATGCGCGACGACAATACGGAGGATCGATGATCGACATCTGGCGGGTGGGCATTGTTCCGGAGCCGATCGAGAAGGCTCTGAACCCGGAGGGGCTGGACAAGAAGAGTCGCGTCATCTGGCTGCCCGACCAGGGTCCCTTCCGCTACATCGCCGACCCGTTCGGCCTCGCGCATGACGGGCTCTTCACCGTCCTCGTCGAATTCTACGACCATCGGGTGGGCCGCGGCGAAATCCACTATTACAGCTACGACGTTGCCTGGCGCCTGAAAGAGCGCGGCGTTGCCCTGCGGCAGGACTTTCACCTCTCCTATCCGCAAGTGATCCGGCAGGGGGAAGACATCTTCATGCTGCCGGAAGCCTACCAGAGCGGACGGTTGACGCTTTACCAGGCGGTCGACTTTCCCAGGACATGGCGTCCCGTAGCCGTACTGATGGAAGAGCCGGCCGTGGATGCGACGGTCGTCCGCCACCAGGATCGATGGTGGATGTTCCATGCGCTCCACGGACAGGACGGCAGGGACCTGCGCGAATTGCACGTGGCCTTCGCCGATGATCTGACGGGCCCCTGGCGCGGCCACGCGGCCAACCCGGTTCGCACGGGGCGGGAATCGTCCCGTCCCGGCGGGTCGCCGATCATGCACAATGGCCAGCTCTATCTTCCGGCGCAGGATTGCGTTGCCGGCTACGGCTCGGCGCTCCACCTACTGCGGATCGACGAACTCAGCCCCGACGCGTTCTCCGCCAGCATCGTCAGACGGCTGTCGCCCGAGGGCTGGCTCCACGGATATCGCGACGGGCTGCATACGCTCTCCGACGGCGGCGCAGTCACCCTGATCGACGTCAAGCGCAACGAACGCCCTCGCATGCGCCATGTCATCAAGATGCGGAAATGGCTGCGACGGCAGTTGAACCGTATGCGGCCAGGCAAACCAGTATCCGAGGCACCGTCCGGCTAGATGCCTCGGACCGCGGGCTTCATCCACAGGCACGAGGGCTGGTCATTTGACATTTGCAACCCGGCAAAGGCTGGGCAACTATGCGGCCGTCAAATGCAAAACCCCATTCCTGTGATTGATTTCGATGTTCGCTTCATTCGCTCCGTGAGCGGGACAGAGCTATTGCGACTTTCACAATCGGCACTCTAGGAAAAGACAGCAACTGGCGATCCTTCGCTTCTGATGTTCGCGTTGGACCGCCGACGATGGCGGGAGGAACCACGATGAAACTTGGACTGCTTACGGCCCCATTCCCGGATACGCCGCTTGCCGATGTCGCGGACTGGGCAAGCGCTTCCGGCTTCGAGACCCTGGAGATCGCATGCTGGCCGAAATCGACCGGTCAGGCGCGCCGCTACGCGGGAACGTCCCATATCGATGTCGCCTCGGTTTCGGAACAGCAAGCGCGCGAGATTTCGGCCATGCTCGGCGAAAAGGGCCTCTCGATATCGGCGCTCGGCTACTACCCCAACCCGTTGCATCCGGACGCGGCCCACCGCGAGGCGGTCATCGGACATCTGAAGGACGTGATCACCGCCGCCGGCAAGATGGGGGGCGGGCTGGTCAACACTTTCTGCGGCGGCGACGCGTCGAAGGCGCTGGACGACAATTGGCAGGATGCGCTGAAGGTCTGGCCGGACGTCATCGCCTTCGCCCGGGACAAGGGGGTGAAGCTGGCTTTCGAAAACTGCCCGATGATCTTCAGCCGCGACGAATGGCCGGGCGGACACAACATCGCCTATTCACCGCTGATCTGGCGTCGCATCTTCGAGGCATGGGGCGGCGACGTCGGCATGAATTTCGATCCCTCGCACCTCGTCTGGCAGATGATAGACCAGGGACGGTTCATCCGCGAATTCGGCGCGCATATCGTCCACGCGCACGCCAAGGACCTCATGATCGACCGCGACGGACTCTACGAGCGCGGCATCATGTCGGCGGGCATCGGCTGGCAGGTACCGCGCATGCCCGGGCTCGGCGAGGTCGACTGGACCGTGTTCTTCTCCGGCCTCTACCGGGCCGGCTATGACGGGCCTATCGTCATCGAACACGAGGACCGCCGTTTCGAAGGCAGCGACGAAGCGGTAAAGCGCGGCTTCCTGCTTGCCCGCGACGTGCTTCGGCCGCTGGTCAAGTAAAGTTCCGATACCGCCTCAATCGCGCAGATCCAGGTTCCAGGTCTGCCCGACGAGGTCCTTGCCGAAGGAGTGATGATGCTCCTCCTCGGCCAGCGTGAAACCCGCCGCCTGATAGATGCGGCGGGCCGAACCCAGTATGTCGTTTGTCCACAGCGTCAGCGTCTCGTAGCCCTTGGCACGGGCGAAGGCGATGCATTCGTCGACCAGCCGGCGGCCGATGCCGAGACCGCGCGCCGAGGGCTCGACATAGAGAAGGCGCAACTTCGCCACTTCCGGCGACTTGCGCACCACGAAGACCGATCCGACAACCTCCCCTTCCCGCTCCGCGATCCAGCTCCGCTCCCATTTCGGATCGAAATTCCTGACGAAGGCGACGAGTATTTCCGCGACCAGCACCTCGTAGGTTTCGTCCCAGCCGTAGTCCTGCGCGTAGATCAGGCCCTGGCGGTGCGCGATCCAGCCGACGTCACCGACCTGCAGCGGCCGCAGCAGGTAGGGAACCCTGGGTTCCGCGCCGTCCCCTAGCAGCCTGCGTACGACCTGCATGGCCTTGACCAGCCGGTCCTGGTCATTGCGCGGCAGCCGATCGAGAAGCGCCTGCACCTGATCGTTCGACCCCTCGTTCAACGGCGCGAATGCCTGCCGCCCCGCCAAGGTCAGGGTGATCTCGGAACGGCGCGAATCAGCTTCCATCGCGGCGCGCTCCACGAGGCCGCGCTCCTCGAATTTCTTCAGGAGGCGGCTGAGGTAGCCAGGATCGAGCGCTAGGTCGCGCACAAGATCGCTGGCCACCATGCCTTCCCGGTTCGCCAACTCGTAGAGCACCCTCGCCTCGGTGAGCGAAAAGGAACTCTTCAACAGAGCTTCATCAAGCAGCCCGATCTGGCGGGTGTAGAAGCGGTTGAAGGCGCGCATGGCTTCGATGCGCTGGCTCTCGGAATGGTCGTGGACGTTCATGACTGTCTCCTAAGCCATACAGTCAACCAAATAGTTGACCCAGTCAACAAAATAGTTGGGACGGCAATGGAGGCGGCAGAGTTTGGGTCCGGTCAGAGTTCCTACCTCTAACGAAGCTGGCGGATGAGACCCTCGAAACCGTCGGCGAGGTTGGCATTCCCGGCAGCGACAAGCTTGCTCAGGTTGCGGGCACGGCCCGGTGTCTTGTTGGCGTCCAGCAGCACCGCCCTGCCCTCATGCACGACGAAATCGAACTTGCCATAGTCGAAACCCAGCTCACGACGCAGGGCGCGCAGTTCATCCGGGACCGGAACCGTCTCGCGGCGGATGGTATCGTCACCCTTGACCAGTCTCTGCGGCGACACGTAGCGGGTGCATCGTTCCCGCTCGCCACAAAACACCCAGAACCGGGCGGCGAAGCCGTCCTGCTCCACTTCGGGCAGGAATTTTTCGACGACGAGGTCCGGGCGCTCAAGCCGCTCCGCCGGCACATCCGCGATCGACGGATGAATTTCGTAGCGGTCGAACACTGCGGCATCCGGAAAAGGCGCCTCTTTGCCCGCCCGCAGAGCCTGGCGATTGAGGTGATCCTCGGGCGTACCCCAATGGTTGAGATTGCTCTTGACGATTACCGGCCCCCGCCAATCGTCGGCGGCCCTGAGCACTGCTCCGCCAAGCCTTCGCTTGGAGATGTCGCTTGCCCCGATGTTGAGGCAGAAGGAGAAGCCTCGCGCGACTTCGACATATTCGTCCGGCGTCACCGTCGCATCGACATGGAGGACGGCGATGTCGGCCTCCACGCGTCGCACGGGACCGCGCAGGATCCGCACGGCATGGCCGCGCCTTTTCAATTCGGCCAGGATGTCGAACAGCATGTACGGGCTGTCCTGCCGCAACAGCAGGCCGCGCCGGCTCTGGAACCGGTCATACTCATGCGTAATGACGGCGATGCGTGCCATGTGCCCCCACTTGGTTTCCGTGCCCTCGTCGTCTAAGCGATCGCGGGGACAACGCGGAAACCGCCTTGGGGCTTCCATGACGGATCACTGGAACGCAATTCGCCACCATTGGCAACTGCTCGGGCCACCGTTGCGCCCGCCGCCTGAGGCTGTCGAGGCCTATGAGCGCGAACTTGGCCTGCGACACGCGGACGTTCTGTTGCTCGGCGTGACGCCGGAACTCGCAGGCCTCGGCGCGACCATGCTGGCGGTGGACGAATCCGCGAACATGATCGCCGGGATCTGGCCGGGTGATACCTTGACGCACAAGGCAACCGCCGGCAACTGGCTCGACCTGCCCGTCGACCCGGGAGGCGCGGAGGCGGTAATCGGCGACGGCTGCCTGTCGGTGATGCCCAGTTCGGAGGCCAGGCTGACATTGTTCCGCGCGATCGCCCGCGTGCTCAAGCCGGAAGCCAGGGCGGCGATCCGCCTGTTCGCCAGCCCGGCAAAGCCGGAGAGCCCCGAAGCGGTGCGCGCGCTTGCGCTGTCGGGCGCGATCGCCACCTTTCACGAACTCAAATGGCGCGTCGCCATGGTTGAGACAGGAGGCGCACCCGACTTCGCCATCCCGGTGAAGACGATCGTCGAGCGGTTTAACGCGCTGTTTCCCGATCGCGTGGAGCTTTCCGAGCGCACCGGATGGGCGTTGCCCGTCATCGGCACCATCGATGTCTACGAAAGCTCGCGGGCAATCTACAGCTTCGCGCCGGCCGCCGTCGTCGCCGATGAAGCGGCATGCGTCTTCGACGATGTCGCCGTCGCCTCCAGCGGCAGCTACGGGTTGGCCGAGCGGTGTCCTCTCCTCGTCTTCGGATCGCGTTCGCGGGGATGAACACGGGCCGTCAGCATGATCATGCGCATTTCGCGCGCCGCGCTCCTTGACTCTGGAAAGTGGCGGGCCTATCTCACCGCCACGTTAGCACTCCTCGATGGCGAGTGCTAACCACGGTCCGGCATCGCCGGACGGAGGAACAGTTCTCACCGTTCTCATCGAGGAAGACAACATGGCAAAGTCCAAGTTCCGCCCGCTTCATGACCGCGTGGTCGTTCGCCGGGTCGAATCCGAATCCAAGACCGCCGGCGGGATCATCATCCCGGATACGGCGAAGGAGAAGCCGCAGGAAGGCGAGATCATCGCCGTCGGCTCCGGCGCTCGCGACGAAAACGGCAAGCTCGTCCCGCTGGACGTCAAGGCCGGCGATCGCATCCTGTTCGGCAAGTGGTCGGGCACGGAAGTCAAGCTCAATGGCGAAGACCTTCTGATCATGAAGGAATCCGACATCATGGGCATCATCGGCTGATCATCCGCCTTTCAACCATCAACTGAAGTCCAGGGCTCGATCGAAGCCCTCGCCAGGAGTTAAACATGGCTGCCAAAGACGTAAAATTCTCCCGCGACGCCCGTGAGCGCATGCTGCGCGGCGTCAACATCCTCGCCGACGCGGTGAAGGTCACCCTCGGTCCCAAGGGCCGCAACGTGGTCATCGACAAGTCGTTCGGCGCTCCGCGCATCACCAAGGACGGCGTCACCGTCGCCAAGGAGATCGAACTCGAGGACAAGTTCGAGAACATGGGCGCGCAGATGGAGCGAA
>MKVL01000009.1:67290-115011 GCA_001899205.1 Mesorhizobium sp. 65-26
CATCTCGGCGAACGGCGATGAGTCGGTCGGCAAGATGATCGCCGAGGCGATGCAGAAGGTCGGCAACGAGGGCGTCATCACCGTCGAGGAAGCCAAGACCGCCGAGACCGAGCTCGAGGTCGTCGAAGGCATGCAGTTCGACCGTGGCTACCTCTCGCCCTACTTCGTCACCAACCCCGACAAGATGGTTGCCGATCTCGAGGACGCCTACATCCTGCTCCACGAGAAGAAGCTGTCCAACCTGCAGGCCATGCTGCCGGTCCTCGAGGCTGTCGTGCAGACCTCGAAGCCGCTGCTCATCATCTCGGAAGACGTCGAAGGCGAGGCTCTGGCCACGCTGGTCGTCAACAAGCTGCGTGGTGGCCTGAAGATCGCTGCAGTCAAGGCTCCGGGCTTCGGCGATCGCCGCAAGGCCATGCTGGAAGACATCGCCATCCTGACCGGTGGCCAGGTCATCTCTGAAGACCTCGGCATCAAGCTCGAGAACGTCGGCCTCAACATGCTCGGCCGCGCCAAGAAGGTGTCGATCTCCAAGGAGAACACCACCATCGTCGACGGCGCCGGCAAGAAAGCCGAGATCCAGGGCCGCGTTGCCCAGATCCGTCAGCAGATCGAGGAAACCACCTCGGACTACGACAAGGAGAAGCTGCAGGAACGTCTGGCGAAGCTCGCCGGCGGCGTTGCGGTCATCCGCGTCGGTGGCGCGACCGAGATCGAGGTCAAGGAAAAGAAGGACCGCGTTGATGACGCCCTGAACGCGACCCGCGCGGCCGTGGAAGAAGGCATTGTCGCCGGCGGCGGCGTTGCCCTGCTCCGTGCCTCGGGTAACCTCAAGGCTACCGGCGTAAACTCCGACCAGGCCGCTGGCATCGCCATCGTTCGTCGCGCCCTGCAGGCTCCGGCCCGTCAGATCGCTGCCAACGCCGGTGCGGAAGCATCGATCGTTGCTGGCAAGATCCTCGAGAACAAGGGCGCGACCTTCGGCTACAACGCCCAGACCGGTGAGTATGGCGACATGATCGCCATGGGCATCGTCGACCCGGTCAAGGTCGTGCGCACGGCTCTCCAGGATGCGGCCTCGGTCGCCGGCCTGCTGGTCACCACCGAAGCCATGATCGCCGAAGCCCCGAAGAAGGACGCTGCCGGCGGTATGCCGGGCGGCATGCCCGGCGGCGGCATGGGCGGCATGGGCGGCATGGACTTCTAAGAAGTCATACCCGTCATCCGACTTAGAACGAGGAAGGGCGCCGAAAGGCGCCCTTTTTCTTTTTGCACCGGTGACAGCACCACAACAACACCGGCTCGAGTGCCGACGCCGGAAGCGCTTCCACAACCCGGTGTTAACTATCCCGCAGGATTGGGCAGCCCCTCACCCAGTGTGACAGGTTGGCTGGCCTCGGCCACGTTCATAAACGATGCGCGAGCGGCCATCCCGCCAACAAAGGACAAAGCGAGCAATATCAATAGCTTACACGCCCAGGCGACGACATCGATTCAACCGTTGATTTCAAACGTTTGAAACTTCGCCCGATAAAGTGTGAAGGCCATTTTTAACAAATTCGCTCTTACTAAACAAACGCAGCAAGGCAAGGTTGCGCAGGAGTGCACTGCTTGTCCATCAAGAGCGGGATTATCAGGGCGATTGGCAGGCTTGCGCGAAACCGCGACGGCAATGTGCTGATCATGTCGGCGCTCCTGCTGCCCATACTGATCGGAATGGCGGCGCTGGTAACCGAATATGGCAGCGCACTGGTCGAGCGCGCCGACAACCAGCGTATCGCCGACCTTTCCGCCTATGCCGGGGCGCTTGCCTACAACAGCACGAAATCCACGGACAGGATGACGGCGGCCGCCGTCAGCGTGGCGACACTCAATGGCATCCCGGCGGCCGATGTCCAGGCCTCCCTGGTCGCCTCGCCGAAAACCTCCGGCATGAACGCCGTCTCGGTATCGATCCGCACGCAGAAGAACCTTCTGCTGGCGCGCGTGCTGCAGAGCCGGCAGGAATTGCAGATCTACGCCGGCGCGGTCGCGGAGCTAGGCGCCCAGCCGCAGACCCCGGGCTGCGTGCTTGCGCTGGATGGCACCCAGACCGGCGTGACGCTCAGCGGCGGCACCACCATCCTCGCACCAAGCTGCACGGTCGCATCGAACAACACGGTGACGGTGCCTTGCGGCACGACCATCCAGTCGATCGGCGTCAACTACAATTCGACGGCCGCGCCAAGCCAGCCCTGCAATGGCATCACCGGCCCCAACGGCACGGCGGCCGTGATCGCGAAGAAGGCAACGAACGACCCCCTGGCCGGAAACACGGCCATCACCGGCGCCGTCGCGCGGATCGCGACCGTCGCCGCGCTTACGGCCACCACCGCCCCGACGGCGCCCACCAACACGACCGGCGGCGACCTGAATTTCGGCTGGAGCACGCCGACCAACACGCAGGCCACCGCGATTGGTTGCACGGCCACGTTCGCAAGCTCCACCTCCACCTGGACTCTGGACTGCACCGGCAAGAGTACGGTCAATATCGGCACCATCACCATCGGCGGCGGCATCAACCTGAACTTCGCGACCAATGGGGCGGCCACCACCACCTACAACATCGCCGGCGACCTCACGACCAGCGCCACGACCAGCTTCGGGCCAGGCACCTACAATTTCGCAAAGACACTGACGACGGCGGGCACCACCACCTTCGGCGCCGGTACGTTCTCCTTCGGCAAGCAGGTGACGACGGGGGGAACGACCACTTTCGGTGCCGGCGCCTTCAATTTCACCAAGGGTATCGTGACCGGGGGCGGCGCCACCACCACTTTCGGCGCCGGCACCTTCAAGATCGGCATCAGCGACAACACTTGCGGCGGCATCAGCCGCGTCAGCCTCTGCAACACCAGCAAGCTGACCTTCGGTGGCCCGAGCACCTTCGAGATGCCCGGCGGGTTCATGAACACCGGCGGATCGAACCTCACCTTCGGATCGGGAACCGGGAACTCCTACAAGATCGGCCCCGGCAGCAATGGCGACGCGATCACGCTCGGCGGTGGGTCCTACACCATCATGGGTGATGCCACCGACACCGGCAGCGTCTTCCAGGTGGTCGGCAATGTGAACGGCGGCGGTGGCGGCAGTTGCTTCGTCGTGAGTGCCGCCGCGCAGCACGACATAGCCGGCAATTTCATGGGCTCCGGCGCGATCCTGCTTGGCGCGGGCATCTACACGGTGGATGGCTATTTCACGCTCGGCTCCAACGGCGGCGGCAGCGCCACCTGCAACGGCAGCACCATCAGCGTCAGCGGCGCCAATGTCACGCTCGTCCTGTCGGGCAAGAACAAGTCCAGCGCTGGAAGCTGCAACGGTTATGTGTTCTGTGTCGCGGCCGGCTACAGCAACATCGTGCTCACCGCGCCGCAGACCGGCACGATGGCGAAGCTGGCGGTGATCGGTCCGACATCGAGTTCCAACACCGGCGGCGCGACCTTCGCCGAGGGCGGCTCGAACGCGCAGATTTCCGGCGCTTTCTATTTCCCCTACGGGCCGGTCATCATGAATGGCGGCTCCAGCGTGCTGGGTTCGAAAACCGATACGAGCAAATGCCTGCAGCTCATCGGATCCCGCATTACGCTGTCGGGCGGTACGGCCGCCACCTCCGAATGCATCGCCGCATCCGGCGCCACTGCGGCCACCAAGGTAAGCCTCGTTCAATGAAGACAGAAGCAAGAATGCTTGCCCGGTTCACCCGCTTCCTGGCTCATGAAACGGCCGGGGTGTCGGCCGTCGAATTCGCCCTGATCACGCCGATCTTCCTGCTGATCCTCGCCGGCACCGTGGATATCGGCGGGTCGCTCAAGGCAAAGTTCGAGCTCAGTTCGGCGGTCGCGGCCGGTTCGAACTATGCCCTTCTCAACGGCACCAGCGTGAGCTCCTCCGGCGGCGCCTCGCTGGCAAGGAACATCACGGCCGTCGCCGCAAGCGGGTTCACCAGCGCAAACGGCACCATCCAGGTCGTCGTCAACAACGGCACTGCGATCGCCTACGACGCCAGCACATCAGCCGCGACGCAGAGCGGAACCGCCTCCAATGCCGATCTCTGCTATTGCCCGACGAGCAGCGCCGGCGCGCTCACCTGGGGATCGTCGGCCACCTGCGGCAGCGTCTGCGCGGGCGGCGGCACTGCCGGCAAGTTCGTGACCATCTCCGTGAGCAAGCCCTATTCGCCCCTGTTCGGCGGCATGGGCATCGTCAAGAGCGGCAACATAACCGTGCAGTCGGTCGTCCAGCCGCAATGATCCGCCTGAAATCCTTCCTGCGCGACCGATCGGGCGCCAACGCAGTCGAGTTCGCGCTGCTGTCGGTGCCGATGCTGCTCATACTGGCCGGCGTGGTGGAATTCGGGCGCATGTACTGGACCCAGCATGTGCTGGAGCAGACCGCCGCCGCCGGCGCCCGCTGCGTAGGGGTGCTGCAACCCGGCTGCACGCAGAACGGCGTCTACAACGCGGCCAGCACCGTGAGCTTCATCACAACCATGGCGGCGACGGACGGCATCACGCTGACCACCACCAACATCGCCATCAACAACAACACCACCTGCTCCGGTCTTTCCGGCTTCGCGATGGTGCAGATCTCCTATACTTTCGGCACCGCGCTGCCGGCTTTCCTGACGTCGCTGGCCAATGGCCCGAACCTCAGCGCGCAGGCCTGCTTCCCCAATCAGAGCTCATAGGCCGCAAGCCGATTGGTCGTTCCACCTCGGCGCGTCTAGGCGCAGTGGCAGATCAGCGGTCCGCGAGCGCCAGCTTGGCGCCCAGCATCACGAAAGCGCCGGCGAACGTCCGGCGCATCCAGGTCAACACCGCTGGCCGCGACACGACATGGTTGCGGATCGAGGCCGCGAACGCGCCGTAGGCGACGAAGACCAGGAAGGTCATCAGCATGAAGACACCGCTCAACTCCAGCATCTTCGACAGCGCATGCGGTTCGGTGGTGCTGACGAACTGCGGCAGGAAGGCGAAGAAGAAGATCGACAGCTTGGGATTGAGGATGTTGATCAGGATGCCTGAGGTGATCACCTTGCCGGCGGACCGCGGCGCGACGTTCTGGTCGACGCTCAGGCCGCCCTTCTCCTTCAATGTGTTCCAGGCCATGTAGAGAAGGTAAGCGACACCCAGATATTTCAGCGTCTCGAAGGCAACCGCACTGGTGTGCAGCACGGCGGCAAGACCGGTGATGGCAGCCGCCATGTGCGGGATGATGCCAAGGGTGCAGCCGAAGGCGGCAATGATGGAGGCGCGCACGCCGCGCGATAGGCCGGCGCTCAGCGTATAGAGAACGCCGGTACCGGGCGATGCCACCACGATCAGCGACGTCAACAGGAATTCGATGCTCAAGGTTTCCTCCCACGACCCTGCCCGAACGGGAAGGTAGCGGCAGGCGCCGAAACGGGCAAGCGGGAGCCAGGCTTCACGTCACGGCCACCTCCGCTCAAAGCGAGGAGACAGCGCCCTCGACCGCCAATCCATGCGCCGCTCTTGCCATCAGGCAAGCGTCGTCGCCGGGCATGCAGGCGCGGCAGACATCGGGACGCAGTTCGTAGATGCCGCAGGCGGTGTGCTTGCCGACCTCGCCGACGAGCGCCGAGCAGCGCACGCCGTCACAGCGCATGCCGGAGAGGTCCGCAGCGACGAATTTTTCCGGGATCCGGTCAAGCTGCTCGTCTTCCTCGGTTGAGAAGCGTGGCCAGTCGGCCGAATAGGCGCAGCAGGCGCCGCAACTCTGGCAGTCGAACGCCGCATCCGCGTGCAACGCAGGGAAAGGGAATGGATCAGCGTCGCTCGGCAAGGCACTCATCTTCTTGTCAATCAAGTCGAGAAGCCCCTCTACCATGCGCGGCACGCGCGCGACAGACCGGAGGATCAGCGCTCCTGATCAGTCGGGCGGATGAGAATTTCGTTGACGTTGACGCGCGGCGGCTGGCTGACGGCATAGAGAACGGCGTTCGCTATGTCCTCGGCGGTAAGCGCCTCCATGGTGGCGAGACGCTGGTCGAGACCGGCCTTGGCTCCCGCGTTGGTGATATGGTCGCCAAGCTCGGTGCGCACGAGGCCGGGCTCGATGACGGTGACGCGGACCTTGTCGGCATACACCTCGCGGCGCAGCGATTCCGAAAAGCCGACGACGCCGAACTTCGTCGCCGCGTAGCCGCTGGCGCTGCGGTTGGCCACCCTGCCGGCCACCGAGGCAATGTTGACGATGTGCCCCTTGGCCGCCTTGAGGTGCGGCAGCGCCGCCTTGGTAGTGCCCATCAGGCCAAGCAGGTTGAGCTCGACCATGCGGCGCCAGTCATCGAATTCGGCTTCGGCGGCTGGCGAAAGCAACATGACGCCGGCATTGTTGACGAGGATATCCAGCCGTCCCCATTCGGAGACAACCTTGTCGACCATGGCGGAAATGTCGCCGCCTTTGGTGACGTCGGCCTCGACGCGCAGCGCGACACCACCCGCCTTGCCGATGCGTTCGGCCAGCGCTTCGAGACGGTCGACGCGACGGGCGGCCACGGCCACCTTGGCGCCGGCGGCGGCCAGTGCCTCCGCCGTGGCCTCGCCGATACCCGACGAAGCGCCGGTGACGAGAGCGACCTTGCCTGCAAGAACGGTGTTTGCGGATGTCATGACAATCTCCAGAAGCCCGGCCCGCCCATTCAAATAGGCAGCGTGCGGGATTCTTGAAGCCCTGCGCAAGTCTCTTTGGTCAAACCTGGCATCGCACCAACGTCCAAAACCTTGGAACCCAAATCGGGCGAGGCCGTTGGTAGGAGCCCGCAAGGGCGGAACCAGGAGGTGCGGAACATGGTGAATAAGGATCAGGTCGCTGGCGTTGCCAAGCAGATCAAGGGCTCGGTCAAGCAAGCGGCGGGCAAGGCTACCGGAAACCGTCGGGTGCAGGCCGAAGGCATGGCCGAGAAGGTCTCCGGGAAGGTGCAGAAGACCTATGGAGACGTGAAGGACAAGGTCCGCAAAGCGTTCTGAGATTTTTGAAACGTGTTGGAAGCCGCCCCGACGGCAACGTCGGAGGCGGTTTCGTTTGTCCAGCAGCCAGTTGAACTGGCTCTCGACGCACCGGCTCGCCCTATCAGGAAACGGTGCTTCAGATCGTCCAGCGCCTGGTGAATGCATTGGTGAAGGTCACCGCGCCATGGTCATCGGCGGCCTCGCCGAGCACGGCGTCGATGCCCTCGTCGGTCACCTTCACCAGCGCGAAACCACCCATGAAGGCAGCCTTCGGCTTGAAGATGTCGAGCCCGTCGCGCCGGTAGATCATCGGCGTCGGATGCTGATGGCCATGGAAGACGCCTACGATGTTGTAGCCCGCGAGCGCCGCGAGCAGGCCCTGCCGGTCGGCATCGCTCCACCAGTGCGGCGCGCCGGCGCCTTCGTCGTCGAACGTCGTGCGCGCCGGATCCCAGCGCTCCGTCGAGAATGTGTCCCAGCCATAGTGCTGGAAGAGGATGACCGGGCGACCGTCGGCGGCATAGGTCGCAAGATCCTGTTTCAGCCAGGGAAGCGCGCTGTCGGCGCCATGTCCCGTGTCGCCGGCGAAACGATGCGTCTGGACGAGATGGAGGCCGCCCCAGTCCCATGAATAGCAATCTGTCTCGACGTCGTAATTGGTGACGGGAACCGGCGGCTTGAAGAACACGCCGGTGCGATGGTTGACCTCGACATAGTCGCGCATCTCCCGACGATACCAGTCGACATGTGGCGGCGGCCCGTTCTGGTCGAGGTCATGATTGCCAAGCCCGACATAGACGGGGACGTGCACACGATCGGGCCCCACGCCCTCCTGGTAGCGCTGGCTGAACTGGAGAAGCTGCGTTCCCTCGCTGGGCTCGGTGATCTGGCCGCCGCCGTCGTCGGTGATGTCGCCGCCGGCGACAAGACCGCGCGGCGTGCCGATCCGACTGCCGGCCGAAAGCAGGCCTGTCGGAGCCCCGGCGATCTCGGCAGGCCATTCCTTTTCGCCGATTGCGTTGAGCGCGGCGACGTTGCGCAGCAGGGCCGCGTCGGTCTTGCCTTCCTGCAGGCAGTTGGGGCTGAGCCCGCTCGCCATGCGGCAGGCATGGATATCGGCGACGAACAGGAAGGTCGCGTCGATCGCCGGAAAGCGCCGAGTGGCCTGGGAACGCGCCACGCCGGGCAGCGCGCAAGCCGTGGCAAGACCCGTCGCCCCCGCGAGAAAGCCGCGCCTCGAAAGTCGTTGAAAGGAATGCCGATTCACCATGGGGCGAAACTCACACAGACAAAGCCGTTTCGTCCAGTTGCCGCGCGCGTTTCCCGTGGCCGTCGACATGCCGGTGGATATCTGCCATTCCTGATTGTGCCGGTCAGCGTCGGGGGAGTGAGAGCGCGATGACAGTTTCAAGGATTGGCTTGATGCTCGCCGCATTGCTGGCACCGGCAGCGGCCATGGCTGAGCCATGCGTAGACGCCAAATCCGCCAAGGCAGGTTTCGTGCTGGAAAAGCCGGGCATCCGCAGCGAGTTCCGTTCAGCCGCAGGCGGCATGGTCGCTGTCGCCAACAACTACCAGTCGCAATCGCCGCAGACACAGTATCTGTACGCCGGGCTGATCGAAGTGTTCCGCGACAGCGACACGGGACGCCTGTCGATGATCCCGCTCGGCGACCTGAAAAAAGTGTTTCCGCTGAAGACCGGCGCCAGGAGCAAGACGGATTTCGTGCGGCTGTCTTCGAAAAAAGCGCCGAAGGGCATCGAGACGCTGGCGCTCGCCGTCAAGGGCAAGGACACCTACAAGCTCGGCGACTGCAAATACAATGTGCTCGTTGTGAGCGAGACCATCACCAACGAGGCCGGGGCAACCGTCGACAGCTTCACCGCGCTCTATTCGCCAGATCTGCAAGCGGTGCTGGCGCGACGCTATGACGAAGGCACCAGCGCGCAAAGCGAAGTGGGTTTCGAGACGATCAAGCCGCTGGCGGAGTGATCGTCGGAATAGGCTGACTTATGCCATATCGGATTAAGAGAATTCTCCTGAAAAGTGGCGAGCTCGTTACGGAGCGCACTCTGCCCAATGGAGGGATTTTGGTTGATGCCGAAGCCCCAGTTGTGGGTGACGTGGTGGAGACTGTCGTTCATGGCCAATCGACAATGGTCGAAATAATATGGGGCAACTGGGCAGATCGTCGACAACGAAACCCAGACGTGATCGTCCCTTTGCGCGCCAAAGAGCTTTAGCCTTCGTTTCGGCTGAACGAGTTCTCCGTCGAAACTGCTAGAATGACGAAGGGAAAAGCCCCTTCAAGCACTCCCTCAAAACCCCAGCATCCTGCGATGTCTTGGCCATCGACATGGCGCCGGAATAGACCGCGACAGCCAGTGTCGCGAAGCGATCGGGGTCGGTTCCCACTTCCCGGCCAGACCGTTGATCATCGCGGACCTTGTCGGCGATCGCCTGCCGCCAGTCGGCGAAGACGGTTGCGAGCGCAGTCCGGAACTCCTCATCGGCCAGCGACAGTTCATGCGCGAGGTTGTTGAGGGGACAGCCGCGCACATAGCCCTGGCGCTCAAGTTCCGCCGCCACGGCATCGAACACGGCGCGCACGCCATCGCGCGCCGAAGGCCCCCTCCGCAGTGGGGCGATCCAGGTTTCCTCCACGGCGGCGGCGACCCTTTCCTCGATCACCGCCAATGCCAGCACCTTCTTGGTCGGGAAATGGTGGTGCAGAGCGCCGCCGGTGACGCCAGCTGCCGCCATCACATCGCCGAGGCTCGAGGCATGATAGCCCCTCGCCTGGAACGTCTCCTCCGCCACGTCGAGCACGCGCCGGCGCATGCCTTCCGGGTCATTGGTGCGTTTTGGGCGCCGCGGTGCCGGCCGATCCATAATCTCTCCTGACATTCCCGCACGATAGCAGATTGACAAAACAGGACAACCGGTCTGTTTATGAACAGGACGATCACCCTGTTTTAGAGGCCAACATGGACCGCCCCTCCGATGCCACCTCCCGCCACATGGCCTCGCCTGTCGTGGAGTTGCGCCAGTACACCTTGCACCCCGGCCAGCGCGAAACCTTGATCGGCCTCTTCGACAACGAATTCATCGAAAGCCAGGAGGCGACCGGCATGACCGTCATCGGCCAGTTTCGCGACCTCGACCGCCCGGACATGTTCGTCTGGATGCGCGGCTTCGAGGACATGGAGGCGCGGCGTAGCGCGCTGACCGCCTTCTATGACGGCCCGGTTTGGGCCCGGCATCGTGACGCGGCCAATGGGACGATGATCGATTCAAACGACGTGCTGCTGCTGAAGCCCGCGTGGCGCAACGCCGGCTTCGACCTGTCCGCGTCGCGACGGCCACCCGCCGCTGAAAACGCAAGCGGAGAGAATCGCTTGGAGGCCGTTGTTGAGGTGCGGATTCACCATCCGCGACCTGGCGTCGAAGCCGCGTTCGCCCGGCGCTTTGCTTCGGAAGCCCTGCCGCTGCTCACGTCTGGCGGAGCAAGGCTGCTCGGCGCCTTTGTCAGCGAGCATGCCTTGAACACGTTTCCGCGCCTGCCAGTGAGAACAGGCGAGAACACCTTTATCGCCGTCATCGCATTTGACGATGAAGGCGCCCATGCGAAATGCCGGGCCACCCTTGCAGCCTCATCCGCCTGGCGGGAATTCCTCGATGGCGCGGAGGCGATTTCGACAAGACCGGCCGAGGCACTGCGCCTGGCGCCGACCCGTCGATCCCTTCTCAGGTGATCATGCCCTCGTATGGGCCAACATCCGCTCGATCTCCAGGGCGACGAAGGCCGGATCCTCCCAGTGCGGATTGTGTCCGCACTCGCGTGCCCATGCGAGACTTGCGTCAGGCAACACACGGGCCATGGCGTTCTGCTGCGCCTCACCAAAGAGCGGATCGCGTCCGCCCGCAATGATCCGTGTGCCGGGTTGCACGGCCCACGCGTCCGCCATCAGATCCGCGCGACGTATCTCCGCGAGGATCGCCCGCCATCGCGCCGCCGGCATATCGGAGGCTTCCCGCGCCAGACAGGCAAGGAAGGCTTCCGGCACAGCCGCTTCGCAGGCATGCCACCAGTCATAGAACGGATCCGTCGGCTCGATCGGGTCGCGCAAAGCCTCGACAGCGAGGACCAGCGGATGGTCCGCCGGAAAATCGGTCCGCAACGTGCCGGCCAGCAGCATCAAACCGCCGACCAATTCCGGATGCCCGGCGGCCAGCGCGATCGACACCATGGCGCCCAGGGAGTGGCCGACGACCAGCGGCCTGTCCAAGCCAAGGCTCCGTATCAACCCCGCCATGTCGCCGGCGAAATCGGCGACGCCGAACCCCCTGCCCGCTTGCGACGCGCCGTGGCCCCGCAGGTCAGGCATCACCAGGCGATGGCCGGCGAGATGCGGCGCCAGCAGCGAGAAACTGCGGCTGGTGTCGGTGAAACCGTGGATCAGCAACAGCGGCCGCCCCTCGCCCGGGATATCGACATAGGCGAGATCGAGCACGCCAACGTCGACGAACCGCTTGCGCGCGGCCCAGGCATCCTGTTCAGCCAACCCGGCAAGGCTCGATGCGGCCAGGCTCACAGTCCGAGCTTTTCCTTGACCGCGGCAAGGCCCGGCTTGCCGTCGAAGGTTGTGACGCCGGCGAGCCAGGCCTCGAGACGATCCTTGTGCAAGGTGATCGACTTCAGCGCGCCATCCTCCGGCTTCATGCCGTCATTGATCAGGTATCCCATGCCGACATTTTCCATATCGATGTCGAAGGCTAGGTTCTTCAGGAACTGAGCGACATTCGAGCATTCCTGCAGGTAACCCTTGCGCACCTGCGTCGTCACCGTGGCGGCGCCGAAATTCGGGCCGAAGAACTTGTCGCCGCCGGTCAGGTACTTGAAATCGTACATCGTATTCATCGGATGCGGCGCCCAGCCCTGGAAGACGATGAACTGCTTCTCCTTGATCTCGTAGCCGACCTCCGAGAGCATGCCGGCCTCGCTGGATTCGACCACCTGCCAGCCATCGAGCTTGAACTGCGGATCGGCAATGGCATCCATCATCAGCTGGTTGGAGCCGGGTTCGATGCCGTACATCTTCTTCCCGAACTTGTCGGCGAACTTGTGCAGGTCGGAGAGATCCTTGACGCCCGCCTCCCAGACATAAGTCGGCACGGCGAAGGTGTATTTTGCCCCGACCAGATTGACGCGCACATTCTCGATCGAGCCGTCCTTCTTGTAGGGCTCATAGTAGGTGACCATCGCCGGGTCCCAGTAGCCCAGGAACAGGTCGAGGTCCTTGTTCTTCATGCCTTCGTAGATGACGTTGATGCCGAGAACCTCGCTCTGCGGCTCATAGCCGAGCGCCTGCAGCAGGACCTTCGCCACGCCGGTGGTGAAGGCGAGATCGTTCCACCCCGGCTCCGCCATCCGCACCGCCTTGCACTGCTCGGCTTCGGCCGCCCTCGCCCCCTGCGAGGCCAGCATCAGCGCGGCGAGACAGATTCCCCTGGCAAGCATGCGAAACATCTCGTTCTCCTCTTGTCCCTTTGATTTCTATCGATTGACCAATTGGTCATTTTATTGTCCCATTGGTCAATCATTGATCTGAGCGGACGAAAATGTCAACGTGGATTCGCGATGCATGGATCGATCCGGTGAAACTCACGCGTCTCAGCGACATACGCCGCAAGGAGTTGCGGCAGGCGGCCTTCGCGGTGCTGGAGCGCGA
Source organism: Mesorhizobium sp. 65-26 (assembly GCA_001899205.1). GTDB lineage: Bacteria > Pseudomonadota > Alphaproteobacteria > Rhizobiales > Rhizobiaceae > Mesorhizobium. The sequence continues at coordinate 80,033 of MKVL01000009.1, forward strand.
AGGCATTGCCGGCGCGACGCTGGAAAAGGTTGCAGTTCAGGCCGGCGCCTCGAAAGGCATCGTGCTGCATTACTTCCGCAACAAGCAGGAACTGTTCGAGCACGCCATGCGCGAGGCCAACGCCGTGCTCTGCCATGCGGTGATCGCGCGGCTTCGGCATGCGCGCACGCCGCTCGAACGCCTGGACGCGGTAATAGAGGGCAATTTCGAGGAACATCTGTTCCTGCCACCACTCTGCCACGCCTGGCTCTCGCTCTGCGCCGAGGTGCCGCGGGACGAGAAGTTGGCGCGCATCCAGCGCGTGATCCACGCGCGCATGCGCTCCAACCTTTTGTCCGGCCTGCGCGGCCTCACATCGGCCGCGGTGGCCGATGAGATCGTGCTCGGCGTCACGGCCCTGATCGACGGACTGTGGCTGAGGCTCGGCCTGCAGCCGGGCAGCGTCTCGCGCGAGCAGGCGATCCGCCAGGTCAAGGACTACATTGCCGGGCGGCTCGCCCTGCGGCGGACTGAAGTCGCGCCGGCCTTGGCCTGACGAAGTTCATACAGCGCGATAGGCATTCGGGTTGAGCGGGTCCATCGTCCGGCGCTGCACTTCCGCATGGCGAAAGCGGGAGCAGCGCAATCCCAACTGCATTGCCGGCCTTGCCACCCACCGCGCCAGCAACGTGGCCGCGTGGACCGGTGGTGGCGTCTTCGCGGTCGATGGCGGCTATACGGTGGGTTGATTCCTGCTCTCTGGGACGCCCCCGCCGCCCCAATCGCCCAGGCCGAGCGCCGCGACGGCCTCCAGAATCCGATCGCGGATCCAGCGATGCGGCGGTTCGTCATCGTGGCGGGCGTGCCAGTACATCCTGACCGCAGGAGAGAAGATCGGCAGCGGCGACTCGTAGAGGGCGAGCGGCAGGGATTTCGCGGCCACCACGGCGAACTGCCTTGGCACCGCCGCCAGATAAAGCCCGCTTGCCACGGCCAGCGCGACAGCCTGGAAGTGCGGCAGGGCAAGCCGAACCTGGCGCGTCCGGCCGATCCTGCCCAGCGCCTCGTCGGTAAAACCCGACATAGAGCCGTCTATGGAGCGCAGGGCGTGCGGCAACTCGCAGAAAAGGTCAATCGGCACCGGATCGCCCTCGGCGATGCCTGCCCGGCCGAGCACGGCATTGTCCCTGGCGGCGATGATGGCGAACGGCGCGTCGAACAAGGGCGCGCTGGAGACCCACTCGGAAACATCCAGCGGGCGTTCCAGAGCGACGTCGATCTGGTCCTCCTGCAGCAGCCTGGAGACATCGCCACGGGCGCTGTCCAGGAAACGGAACGACACGCGGGGTGCCAGGGCCGCGATCCGCGCCGCGAAAGGCGGCATGAGCAGCATCGAGAAGAAGTCCGCGCCCATGAAGGTGAAGGTCCGCTCCAGCGCCGCCGGATCGAAACTCTTCGCCGGCTGGAAGGCGCGCTCGATCTCGCGCAGCGCCGCTCGGACCGGTTCCACCAGGCTTTCGGCGCGCGGGGTCGGCACCATGTCGTTGCCGCGCCGCACGAAGAGCTGGTCGTTGAGGGCATGGCGCAGCCGGTTGAGTGCCGCGCTTACCGCCGGCTGGCTGAGGCCGATCTGCTCGCCGGCCCGTGTGACGCTTCTTTCGCACAGCAGCGCGTCGAGCACCCTGACAAGGTTGAGGTCGAGCGCATTCAAATTCATCGCATCAATTCGCCCCATACGATCATTCGATTTCCCCTGCCCACCTCTCCTCGGTACGTCGCCACCCATGCCGCTCGTCGGTGCAATCAAAGAGGAAAGCGCTCATGACAATGATCAACAGAACCATCGCAGGCAAGGAGCTGTTGTGGTTCAACAACACGCTCGTCGCCATCCAGGTCTCGTCGACCGACGGCGAGGACCGCACCTGCGTCGTCGAGCATCGCATGCCCTACGGCGACTCCCCGCCATTGCACGTTCATCGCCGTGAGGACGAGGTGTTCCACATCCTTGAAGGGCGACTGCGTTTTCAGATCAACAGCCATGAGCGGATGGTCGGCGCCGGCGAGACCATCATCGCGCCGAAAGGCCTGCCGCACACGTTCAGGGTGGAATCCCCGGAGGGTGCGCACACGCTGACCATTACTCGCGGCGCGGATTTCGAAACTATGCTGCGCCAGGCCAGCCGCCCCGCAACATCGCCGGCACTGCCGCCTCAGGTGGCACCGACGCAGGAGATGATCGCCGCGCTGACACGTGCCTGCGCCGAGAACGGGATCGACATAATCGGCCCGCCACTGGGATAAGCAATCCGCGTCGGGAGAGAGATGTCGCCGAAGGCGACAGAGGCGGTAGCCGCGCGTAAAGCGCCGATGCCTCCCGCGACGGGGTGGTGTCGGCGATCTATGCGAGAGGCCTCCTTCGGCCGCTTTGGCGCCATCGCTGCCCTTCAAACGATTTGCATCGTCGTCGCCCGCAATCTCCGCTTGATGCCCCTTGTGCAACGCGATACGCCCTTGCCGAAATCGACAAGGAGATAGCCGTGAGCGCGCAGAAGACCAGAACCGAAACCGACACGTTCGGTCCCATCGAGGTCGCCGCAGACCGATACTGGGGCGCGCAGGCACAGCGTTCGCTCGGCAACTTCAAGATCGGCTGGGAGAAGCAGCCTGCCTCGATCGTGCGCGCGCTCGGCATCGTCAAGCGCGCCGCGGCCGAAGCCAATATGGAGCTCAAGCGTCTCGATCCCGCGATCGGCAAGGTGATCGTCCAGGCGGCGCAGGAAGTGATCGACGGCAAGCTCAACGACCACTTCCCGCTGGTCGTCTGGCAGACGGGCTCCGGCACGCAGTCCAACATGAACGCCAACGAGGTGATCTCCAACCGGGCGATCGAACTGCTCGGCGGCGTGATGGGCTCGAAGAAGCCGGTTCACCCGAACGACCATGTCAACATGAGCCAGTCGTCGAACGACACCTATCCGACGGCCATGCACATCGCCTGCGCGGAGCGCATCGTCCACGACCTGCTGCCGGCGCTGAAGCACCTGCACAAGGCGCTGGTGGCCAAGAGCCAGGCCTTCAACCACATCATCAAGATCGGCCGCACCCACACCCAGGACGCGACGCCGCTGACCCTCGGCCAGGAATTCTCCGGCTACGCCGCGCAGGTGGCCTCGTCGATCAAGCGCATCGAGATGACCCTGCCGGGCCTGCAGGAACTGGCGCAGGGCGGTACCGCCGTCGGCACCGGCCTCAACGCGCCGGTCGGCTTCGCAGAGAAGGTGGCGGACCGCATCGCGTCCATCACCGGCATTGCCTTCGTTACCGCGCCGAACAAGTTCGAGGCGCTTGCGGCGCACGATTCCATGGTGTTCTCGCATGGCGCGATCAACGCTGCGGCGGCGGCGCTGTTCAAGGTCGCCAACGACATCCGCTTCCTGGGTTCGGGCCCGCGGTCGGGCCTCGGCGAACTGTCGCTGCCGGAGAACGAGCCCGGTTCCTCGATTATGCCGGGCAAGGTCAATCCGACCCAGTGCGAGGCGATGACGCAGGTCTGCGTGCAGGTGTTCGGCAACAACGCGGCGCTGACCTTCGCCGGTAGCCAGGGCCATTTCGAGCTCAACGTCTACAATCCGCTGATGGCCTACAATTTCCTGCAATCGGTGCAGTTGCTCGCCGACGCGTCGGTCTCGTTCACCGACAATTGCGTCGTCGGCATCGAGGCGCGTGAAGACAACATCAAGGCCGCGCTCGACCGCTCGCTGATGCTGGTGACGGCGCTTGCCCCCACCATTGGCTACGACAATGCCGCCAAGATCGCCAAGACGGCGCACAAGAACGGCACCACGCTGCGTGAGGAAGCGCTCGCCACCGGGCTTGTCAGCGAAGCCGACTACGACCGGCTGGTACGGCCCGAGGACATGACCCATCCGGGATGACGCTCCGTCAACGGTGTCATCCCCCGGGTGCAGCGACGCAAGGCGCAGCGTAGCCCCAGGGATGGCGCCGCGGCGGCCCCGGCAATCCCGGGGCGGGCGGTCTATTCAACCCGTCAAGTTTCCGCGCACGAGGAGCGAGGTATTTTTTGCGGCGGGCGAATTTGCTGCGGCAACGCATCCGGGCGAGATGAATTTCGCGCCGGTCGCGCGACCACCAGAATATAGACTCTGTGAACAATGTGTCGCCAGATAGGCGGCTTTGGTGAACAGTCTCCATCGGCTATCTGACTGTCCATCAAATCCATTCGGAGAGTCGCCATGTCCATCAACACTTCCCTCGCCGGCACCGGCACCGCCTCGAACGCTTCCGGCGTCGTGCTGGTCGGCCGCATCCTTCTTTCGATCCTTTTCATCCTCTCGGGCTTTGCCAAGCTGACGGCAATCTCGGGCACCGCGCAGTGGTTTGGCAGCATCGGCTTGCCGCTGCCGACGCTCGTCGCGGTCGGCGCCGGCCTGATCGAGCTTCTGGGTGGCCTGGCCATCCTCGTCGGCTTCAAGACCCGCATCGTGGCGGTGGTGCTCGCCGTCTTCACGCTGGCCGCGACCGCGATCGCGCACCTCAATTTCGGCGACCAGATGCAGATGCTGATGCTGCAGAAGAACCTCGGCCTCACCGGCGGCTTCCTGCTGCTGGCGGTGCTCGGCGCCGGCGCCTACTCGATCGACGCCAAGCGCGGCTGATACTTCCTCCCGGACCGACCTGGAAGCGGCGCGGAATTTTCCGCGCCGCTTTTTCGTTGTCACCTCAGCACTGCCGGCCGGTGGGAGTGCTAGAGTGCCCTGCGCGCACAGCGGCGCGGCGTCGGGCCAGCCGTGGCTGACAGGAGGTGACCATGCTTCGCAATGCCCTGCTCCTCATCTCCAGGCTGCTGTTTGCCACCATGTTCGTGCCGTCCGGCCTCCAGGCTCTGTCCAACATAGCCGGCACCGCGAGCTACTTCGCCGGCCTTGGATTGCCGTCGCCGATGCTTGCCGCCTGGGGCACGGGATTGTTCGAACTGATTGCCGGGCTTCTGATCCTTGTCGGCCTTCAGACGCGGATAGCGGCGCTGCTGCTGGCCGCGTTCTGCATCGTCGCCGGCTTCATCGGCCATTACGGCCAGGGCGACGACCCGACGCTTGCCTTCCTGCATTCCCAGATGCTGATGAAGGATATCGCGATATCAGGCGGCTTCCTGGCGCTGGCCATGGCCGGCGCCGGCGCATGGTCGATCGACGGGCGCAATTTCGGCGTCGGAGCCGAGGTGACCTGAGGGCTCGCCACGCCCTTCCTATTTCACAGAAACGCTCGGGCCGCCCTCGACCGCCAGCGCCAAGCGGCGACCAGCGATTCTTGCCAGCTGCGCCAGCCTTCCGGCGGGGCGCTCGCCATAGAGGCCGGCAAGCGAACCGGGGAGCACCAGGGCCAGCATGCCGTCGCCGCGGTTCTCCCATTTCAACCTCGGCATGACGCCGGGCATCGCCGCCGTCAGCAGGTAGACGACACGCATCATCGCCGCCAGAAGGCGGGCGCGTTCGAGGATGCGCGGCGTGGCGAGCGCCTTGATCTCCGGCGCGATCGTCTCGTTGAAGACGCCGTCGTGACGATAGGCGCTGGCCAGCGCCAGATAGGCACGGCCGGGATGATCGACACCGATGAAGGAGGCGTGGGCGATGATGTTGAGCGACTGCTTGCCGCGATATTCGGGATGCGCCCGCCAGCCGATGTCGGCCAGCAGGCAGGCGGCCTGGCGGTAGCGCGCCTCATCCTCGGTCTCGTCGATGCCGAAAGCGGAAAAGGCCTTGCCGGTCCACTCGACCAGTTCGTGCGCGTGGTGGACCGAGCGCGAGCGAAGCAGGGCGAGTTCCTCGGCGGCGGAGATCAGCGGGTCGGATTTCTGCTCGGCCTCGTCGAGCAGCGAATAGAGGAAGCCCTCGCGCACGCCCTGCGCCGACACGACGATCTTGGATGGCTGCATCGCCGTCATGATCTCCTGCAGCACAACGGCGCCGTATGGCAGCAGCGAGCGGCGGTTCTTGGACACGCCTTCGATGCCCCTCACCTTTTCCACCTCGCCTTTCGCCACCTGTCTCAGGAAGGTCTGGGCGCTCTCGGCGGAGATCTCGTAGTGATGCATGACACCGAGCGGGTAGTTGGTCATCTCCATGTGGAGGCGGGCAAGGTTTCGCCATGTGCCGCCGACGGCGTAGAACACCCTGCCCTGGCCGCCCTTCAGCAGCTTTGCCCGCGCCAGTTCCAGGCGCGCTATGCGCTGCGCCTGGATGAGCGAATTCTTCGACATATCCTGCAGCCGCAGGCCGCCGAGCGGAAGCGTGATGCCCTCGCCGATGGCCTCGCCATTGATGTCGATCAGCTCCAGGCTGCCGCCGCCGAGGTCGCCGGCGATGCCGCTGGCGGGATGGAAGCCGGAAATCACGCCGAGCGCCGAATAATGTGCCTCCTGGCGTCCGGAAAGCACCCGGATCTCGGTCTTCAGCACGTCCTCGGCACGACGAATGAAATCGGGGCCGTTGCCCGCCTCGCGGGCGGCGGCAGTCGCCAGGACATAGATATGCTCGGCGCCGGCCTGGTCGGAAAGCGCGCGAAAGCGGCGGAACTCTTCCATCGAGCGCGTCACCGCCTCAGGATCGAGCTTGCCGGTGGAGACGATGCCCCGGCCAAGGCCGGCGAGCATCTTCTCGTTGAACAGCATCGTGGGTGAACGCGCCAGCCCTTCATAGACGACGAGGCGGATCGAGTTCGATCCGATGTCGACGATGGACAGCGGTCGGCGGTCCTGGAGCCGGCCCTGGGACGATGAAATCATCAGCCGGACGCTGCGGCGTTCTTCTTGCGGCGCTTGAACTGCGCGATGCGCTGTGGCGCATGCGATTTAAGCGCGTCGCCCCGTCCGGACAGGCTCGGGTTCGTCATGAAGTATTCCTGCGCGTTGAACGGTTCCTCGCCCTCTTCCAGCACGACGCGCCGGGAGGTCCCGTCAGCCAATACGTCGAAACTTTGCTGGTTGTCCATGATGTTGCCGAGCATGATCTGGCCAAGGACCTGCTCATGCACAGTTGGATTGGTGATCGGCACCAGCGTCTCGACGCGACGGTCGAGATTGCGCGGCATGATGTCGGCCGAGGAAATGTAGACGATCGCCTCGTCCGACGGCAGGCCGTGGCCATTGCCGAAGCAATAGATGCGGCTGTGCTCGAGGAAGCGGCCGACGATCGACTTCACCCTGATGTTTTCCGAAAGACCGGGCACCTGTGGCCGCAGGCAGCATATGCCGCGCACGACGAGATCGATCTCCACCCCAGCCCGGCTGGCGTCGTAGAGGGCGTCGATGACGATCGGGTCGACGAGCGCGTTCATCTTCATCCAGATGCGCGCCGGCCTGCCTTCCAGCGCATGCGCGATCTCATCCGAAATGTGCTTCAGGATGCGGCTGCGCAGCGTGAAGGGCGAGACGGCGAGATGCATCTCCTCCGTCGGCTCGGCATAGCCGGTGATGAAATTGAAGATCTGCGCGACGTCGCGCGCGATCGTCGGATCGGTGGTGAAGAAGGACAGGTCGGTGTAGATGCGGGCGGTGACCGGGTGGTAGTTGCCGGTGCCCAGATGCACGTAGTTGCGCAGCCTGCCATCCTCGCGGCGCACCACCAGCGACATCTTCGCATGCGTCTTCAATTCCAGGAAGCCGAAGACCACCTGAACGCCTGCGCGCTCGAGGTCGCGCGCCCAGCGGATGTTGGCTTCCTCGTCGAAGCGGGCCTTGAGCTCGACCAGCGCCGTCACCGACTTGCCGGCCTCGGCCGCGTCGACGAGCGCGCGCACGATCGGACTGTCGTTCGATGTACGGTAGAGGGTCTGCTTGATCGCCACCACCTCGGGGTCGGCCGCCGCCTGGCGCAGGAACTGCACCACCACGTCGAAGGACTCATAGGGGTGATGGACGACGATGTCCTTCTCGCGGATGGCCGCGAAACAGTCTCCGCCATGCTCGCGGATACGCTCGGGAAAGCGCGGATTGAAGGGCGTGAACTTGAGGTCGTCGCGCGCCACGGAGACGATCTCGGAAATCTGGCTGAGCGCCAGCGGGCCGGTCAGCACGCTGATGCGATTGGAGGCGACGCCGAGCTCACCGGCGACGAAGTCGCGCAGTTCGGCCGGCATCAGCATGTCGAACTCGATGCGGATCACCGAGCCGCGACGGCGCCGCTTCAACGCCGTCTCGAACAGCCGCACGAGATCCTCGGACTCTTCCTCGACCTCGATATCGCTGTCGCGGATGATGCGGAACGTGCCGGAGCCCTTGACCTCGTAGCCCGGGAAAAGCTTGCCGATATAGATGCCGACAGCCTCCTCCAGCGGGATGAAGCGGACATGCTGCTTGCGGTCCGGCAGGCGGGTGAACCGCTTCAGCGCCACCGGCAGGCGCAGCAGCGCGCTCATCTCCTCGCCGTTCTTGCGATGGCGAAGCTGCAGGGCCATCGAGAAGCCGAGGTTCGGGATGAACGGGAAAGGGTGCGCCGGGTCGATCGACAGCGGGGTCAGCACCGGGAAAACCTGTTCCTGGAAGTGCTCTTCCAGCCAGACCTTCTCATCCTTGGTCAGGGCATCGCGGGTTATGCTCTCGATGCCTTCCTTGTTGAGAAGGACCGTCAGCGCTGACAGGCTCTTCTGCTGGTCTTCCTGCAGGCGCTCGACCTCGCGCAGCAACTGTTCGAGCTGCTGCTCGGGGGTGCGGCCGTCCGGGCTCTTGAGCACGATGCCTTCGCGCACCTGGCCGGCAAGGCCCGCGACGCGCACCATGAAGAATTCGTCGAGATTGGCGGCGGAGATCGACAGGAAGCGGACGCGTTCGAGCAACGGGTGATGAGGATTGAGGGACTCCTCGAGAACACGTCGGTTGAATTGCAGCCAGGAAAACTCGCGATTGACGAAGCGGTCCGGATTCCCGCCCTCGGGCCTTGCCACCTCGGCGCCCGTGAATTCGCTCTGTACCGGCTTCAGTTCGTTCATGGTTCCCTGTTCTTCCCCGATCGCCGCCCCGTCCCGCCCGGCCAGACGGGCATCGTTCGGCGGCGAAAACGCTCCTAGAGCGCCGCGCGTCCTTCTGGACGCGCAAAGGACGCTCTAGCCCTTTGATTTGGCGCATGATCCTTTCCGAAAGTCGATTCCAACCTTCGGGGTTATGCGCCAGCCGGTTAACCGGCTCAACTTATCCTCTGACAGGCTTTTACGACAGTTTCATTTCATCGATCTTGCAAAGAGACAGGTTATGATCCAAACGCAAGGCACGGAGCGCGTGCCCTTCCAGCCCATCCGGCTGGGGAAGGACGACGCGCCGATGCGAAGATGGCAGAGCATGCGTTGCGCGTCCATTGGACACGCAAGCTCCAAGGAGACGACGATGGCAGGTGGTTCCATTCCCCATTTCCAGAACGACGCGGGCTATCCGGCGATCGATATCGGCGTCAGGGAATTCATGTGCACCGGGGCCAACCCGCCCTTCGACCATCCGCATGTGTTTCTCGACATGGGCGACGACAATGAGAAGGTCTGCCCCTACTGCTCGACCCTTTACCGCTACGCGCCTTCGCTGAAGGCGACGGAAACGCAGCCCTCGGGGTGTCTCTACATCGACCAGGCCGCCTGATCGTCATCCGGCCATGACGGAGACGCGGTCCCGGCAGGTCATCATCGCCGGGGCAGGCATAGCGGGACTGACCGCGGCGCTGGCTTTCGCCGAGCGCGGCCTCAGTGTGAAAGTGTTCGAGCAGGCGCCGCGTCTCGAAGCGGCCGGCGCCGGCATCCAGCTCTCCCCCAACGCAACACGCATCCTGCGGCAACTCGGCGCGCTCGATCGGCTGGCGGCCAGGGCGATCCGGCCCGAGGCCGTGGTGCTCAAGGACGCCTCGAGCCTGCGTGAACTGGCGCGCGTGCCCATGGGACAGGCCGGCGAGGATCGCTGGCGCGCACCCTATCTGGTCGCCCACCGCGCCGACGTCCAGGCAGCGCTGCTGTCGCGCGTCTCCGAGCAACCGGCGATCTCGCTCGTCACCGGCGCTCGGGTAAGCGGGGTCGCCGTCGATACGTCCGGGGTCACGGCCGCGGTCGAGGCCGAGGGCCGCACTGTCGAGGCGCGCGGAGACCTGCTGGTCGGCGCCGATGGTGTGTGGTCCTCCATACGGGCGCTCCTGGCCAGCCAGGAACCCGGTTTCGCGAACAGTCGGTTCTCAGGCGAACTTGCCTGGCGTTCCACCGTCGCGGCGGACAGCGCGGCCGGACGGATCTTTTCCACGCTCGGCGCCGGCGATTGCGTGACCACGTTCCTGCATTCCGGCTTCCATATGGTGGCCTATCCGGTGAGCGGCGGCGAAGCCTTCAACCTGGTCGCCTTCACGCGGGGCGAGCGCATCGCCGAAGGCTGGTCCGGACATGCCGACCCGGCCATTCTGTCAGGCGCGATGCGCGGCACGGCGCCGGCATTGCTGCGCCTGGCGAAAGAGGCGGGGCCATGGATCGCCTGGCCGATTCACACCGTCGAGCAACGGCAATGGACGACGCCAAGGGGCGTCGCACTGATCGGCGATGCCGCTCACGCCATGACGCCCTTCGCCGCGCAAGGCGCCGTGATGGCGATCGAGGATGCGGCCATGCTCGCCGGCACGGTCGCCGATTTCCCCGGCGATCCGGCGCAGAGCCTCGCCGTGTGGGAGAACCTGCGGCGGCCGCGTATTGCCAAGGTCGCCCGGCGCGGCGCGCTCAACCGTCTCGCCTGGCATGCGACCGGCCCGGTGGCGATCGCCCGCAACCTGTTCCTCGGCGCGCGAGGCTCACGGAAGCTGGCGTCGGATCTCGACTGGCTCTACGGCTGGGAGCAGCCGAAGATCGTCCGGCGCTGATCGGTCTGTCTGACACGGGCGGCGCGCCCGTCTTCAATTGTAGAGACGCATCGAAAGCCCCAAGGAGACCGGCAGCGGGTTCCACCAGCCAGTGCGCAGCCCGGCGGCGCGCAGCGCGGCGGCCGTCCAGGTGTTGCAGCCGACCAGAGCGTTGAACCTGCCATTGGCTTCATAGAAACGGTCGAAGTTGGAATAGCCGGCGCTCTCGATGGCGACCGGGCCGTTGGCCCCGTGCTGAAAGCTGGCCTCGATATAATCGAGCAGCGCGGCGAAATCGGTCTCCGTGACATCGAAGCCGGCAATGTCCGGATGCGGCTCGGCAATGGCACCCGCTACATCGACATGCATGACGGCGGCGTCGAGGGTGAGCGCCTTGATGACGGGCTCGGCCTTCAATTGCGACCAGGTCGGCGTCTCCAGATAGAAGGCGCGGCCGCCCCAGCCGAAGACGATATAGCGCACTTGCGGGTTCTCGGTGGGAATGCCGGCATCGGCGAGGAAGTGAAAGCGTTGCCGCACACGGTCGTCGACCGGGATTGCGATATCGGTGTGAATGGGGTTCTTCAGAACGAGGATATGCCGCGTCCCCTGCCCCGCCATCGCCGCCGGCCACAACGGGCGCGGCACCAACGCGCCCAGCACCACGGCGACAGCCACGGTGGCCAATACGGTAACCAGAAACCGCCAGACCCTCATGAGAAAAACCTGATCCTCAAGGCGACCCGGCATCCCACCGAAACACCAGAGCACCTCAGATGTTGGCTCTTTCGGAACTCCGGACGGGAAACCCGCTTCGCACTGTTCCTTAAACTGTTCAGCAATTCGCTCCTCGTAGGACGAATCGGCCGGCGGATGCCACCCCTTGTCTGCCGGTGGAAACCGCCGGCGGTCAATTCTGCCTGACGATCCCCGGCTTCTCATATCGCCGTGGAAGCGACTCCGGTCGTATGTCCGGGCCAATATCAGTCACCGGAGCCGCGCCGGGATCGGGCATCAATATCTCAGGGCCGGCCTTGCGGCGCCAGAACCATCTCAAATGGCCGAACCTGCTGAGATAGATGTAGATGACCGGCGTGGTGTAGAGGGTCAGGAACTGCGACAACAGCAGGCCACCAACGATGGCGATGCCGAGGGGCCGGCGCAGCTCCGAGCCGGCGCCGGTGCCCAGTGCCAAAGGCAGGCCACCGAGCAATGCCGCCATCGTCGTCATCATGATGGGCCGGAACCGCAGGATGCAGGCCTGGTAGATGGCCTCTTCCGCCGGCAATTGCCTGCGCCGCTCGCCGTCCAGCGCGAAGTCGATCATCATGATCGCGTTCTTCTTGACGATGCCGACGAGCAGGATGACGCCGATCAGCGCGATCAGCGAAAAGTCGTACCCCAGCGCCATCAGCGCCAGGAACGCACCGACTCCAGCCGACGGCAGCGTCGACAGGATCGTCAAAGGATGCACGAAGCTCTCATAGAGCATGCCGAGCACGATGTAGACGGCGACAATCGCGGCCAGGATCAGATATGGCTGCGTGGCGAGCGAGGACTGGAAGACCTTCGCCGATCCCTGATAGCGCGCGGTCAGCGCCGCAGGCTTGATCACCGATTGCTCGAGCCGTTGGATCGCCGAGATCGCATCGCCGAGGGAATGTCCGGGCGCCAAGTTGAACGACAGCGTTACGGCCGGAAACTGGTCCTGATGGTTGATGGTCAGCGGCGACACCGACGTCTCGTAATGTGTCAGCGCCGAAAGCGGCACCATCTGCCCGCTGGTCGCGGAGCGCACGAACAGGCGGGCAAGCGCCGATGCGTCCTCCTGGAAGCGCGGTTCGAGCTCCAGAACGACGTGATGCTGGTCGAGCTGAGTGAAGATCGTCGCCACCTGACGCTGACCGAAAGCATCGTAGAGCGTGTCGTCGATGGCCTGCGGCGTGATGCCGAGCTGGCCGATCAGGTCGCGGTCGATCTTCAGCGTCATTCTCGGCGCGCTCGACTGCAGGTCGCCGGTCACATCCTGCAGTTCGGGCAATGTCTGCAGCTTGGCCAGCATGATCGGCGCCCATTTGAACAGTTCGTTCACGTCCGGATCCTGTAGCGTGTACTGATACTGAGTCTTGCTGACCCGCGCGCCGATCTGCACGTCCTGGCGCGCCTGGCCGAACAGCGCGATACCCTCGACCTTCGCCGCCGCCTTGCGCAGGCGGTTGATGACCTGCGTCGCCGTCGCATGCCTCTGGCTCAGCGGCTTGAGGTCGATCATCAGCCGACCACTGTTGACGGTCGGATTGGCGCCGACCCAGTAGTAGACGGTCTGCACGTCCGGATCGGCCTCAATGACCTTGGCCAATTCCTGCTGGCGCCGGACCATGGCGTCGTAGGAAATATCCTGCGCCGCCTCCGAGCTGCCCGAGATGGTGCCGTTGTCCTGTTGCGGGAAAAATCCCTTCGGGATGACCTGGTAGAGATAGACCGTTGCGCCGAGCGTCGCCGCCATGAACAGGAGCATGACCGGCTTGTGGCGCAGCACCCAGCGCAGGCCGACGTCATAGACGTGGAGCATCCCGGCGAAGGTTGATTCCAGGGCGCGCGAAAAGACGTTCTCGCGAACGTTGCGGTCGATCGGCTTCAACAGCCAGCCGCACATCATCGGCGTCAACGTCAGCGAGATCACGCCAGACATCATGATGGCGATGCTGACCGCGACGGCGAACTCCCGGAACAGTCGGCCGATCAAGCCGCCCATCAACAGGAGCGGAATGAAGACGGCAACCAGCGAGGCGGTCATCGATATGATCGTGAATCCGATCTCGCGCGACCCGCTCAGAGCCGCCTCGATCGGCGTGTCGCCGTTCTCGATATGGCGGATGATGTTCTCCACCATCACGATGGCGTCATCGATGATGAAGCCGACGGCAATGGTGAGCGCCATCAGCGACACGTTGTCGATCGTATAGCCGAGCAGGTACATCGCCGCGCAGGTGCACAGCAGAGACACCGGAATCGTCACACTCGGAATGAGCGTGGCGCGCACGTGTCGCAAGAACAGGAAAATCACCAGGACGACGAGGCCGACGCTGATCGCCATGGTGAACTGAACTTCGGCCACCGAGGACCGGATGGTCTGTGTGCGGTCGCCCAGAACCTGCATCTTGATGGAGGGCGGCAAGGTGCGCTGCAGGTCCGGCAGCAGATCTTTCACGCGCTGCACCGTCTCGTTGATGTTGTAGCCAGGCTGCTTGTGAACATCGATAATGACAGCCCGCTGGCCGTCGAGCCAGGCTGCCTGCCTGATGTCCTCGACGCCGTCGATGGCGCCGCCGATGTCGCTGACGCGGACCGGCGCGCCACCGCGATAGGCGATGATCACCGCGTTGAACGCGGCCGCGTCGGAAAGCTGGTCCGTGGCGGCAAGGGTCAGTGATTGCCGGGGACCGTCCAACGTGCCCTTTGGCGCGTTGACGCTCGCGCTCGAAATAGCGGAGCGGATGTCCTCCAGGCTCAGTCCCAGCGCCGCCACGGCCGTCGGGTTGACCTGGATGCGGACAGCCGACTTCTGCTCGCCATGGAAATCGACCAGCCCGACGCCGACGACGCGCGACAGCTGCAGCGCGACATAATTCTCGACATAGTCGTTGACCTTGTCGATCGGCAGGTCGGCCGAGGTGACGGCAATCGACATCAACTGCGCGTCGGCGGGGTTGGCCTTCTCGTAGGTCGGCGGGCTGGGAAGATCCTTCGGAAGGTCGCCGGCGGCGGCGCTGATGGCGGTCTGCACATCCTGCGCGGCACCGTCGAGCGTGCGGTCGAGGTCGAACTCGACCTGGATGGAGGTGCGTCCGAGCGAGCTGCTGGAACTGATCGAGGTGACGCCCGAGATCAGCGCGAGCTGCCTTTCGAGAGGTGCCGCGACTGTCGTCGCCATGGTTTCGGCGTTCGACCCAGGCAGGCTGGCCGATACCTGAATGGTCGGGATCTCGACCTGCGGCACGCCGGCGATCGGCAGCAGGAAATAAGCCACCAGGCCGACCAGCGTGACACCGATGGCCAGAAGCGTGGTGGCGATCGGGCGGACGATGAAGGGCGCCGAAATATTCATGCGCTATTTCGCGGCCGGAGCCGTGCTCACCTCGACCAGGTCACCGTCCTGAATGCGGTATTGACCGTCGGTGACGACGGTTTCACCAGGCTGGACGCCTTCCCCGATGACGGCGAGTTCAGCGTCCGAATAGCTGACCGCGACCGGCCGCTTGACTATATGCCTGTCCTTGTCGACGACAAATGCATAGGTTCCTTCAGGGCCGCGCACCACTGCCGTGACCGGAACCGTGACCACGCCGCGCTGCAACTCGACCTGGACACGGACATTGACGAACTGCCCCGGCCAGAGCCGATCATCAGCGTTGTCGAAGACGGCGCGTATCCTGATCGTCGAGGTCGTGCTGTTGATCTGGTTGTCCACCACGCTCAAATGCCCGGAGGCCAGTCGCTGGCCGGTGTTGTCCTCGGCGACCACGGGAGCATTGCCGGCCTTCATGATGGCCTGGATGCGGGCAAGATCGACCGACGGCAGCGAGAAATCGACGGCGACGGGATGGATCTGGTTGATCCGCACGATCCCAGCGGTATCGCTGGCATGGACGATATTTCCAGCGTCGACCATGTGAATTCCGGCTCTGCCGTCCAGCGGAGAGCGTATCTGTGTGAACCCGACCTGGATCTGCGCGATGTCGATCGCCGCCTGGTCGACCTTGTCGGCCGCTTCGAGCTGCGCCACGGTCGCCTTGGCGGTATCCAGCACCTGCGTCGAGCCGACGCCCTTGGCCGTCAGGGTTTGCGCGCGGGCCAGATCGAGCCTGGCATTCTGCAGCGCGACGTCGTCCTTCGTTTTCGTGGCCTCGGCCTGCGCAAGGGCTGCCCGCGAGGGCTGCGGGTCGATTTCGGCCAGAAGGTCGCCGGCGTGAACATCCTGGCCATCGGCGAAGTCGAGCTTGATCAGCGTGCCGTCGATCCGGCTGGTAACGGTCACGCTGTGCAGTGGCGCGACGGAACCGAGGCCGATGAGCGAAACCGGCACGTCGGCCCGGCGCGCCACATTCGCGATCACAGGAATGGCATCGTTCGCGGCGAATGCCGCAACGACTGTCGAGAGCACCGCCAGGCCAAGCAGGCCTGAGGCGCCCCCAAGGATCAGCATCGATCTGCGCTGGAGAGCCTTCATGCCTCCAGTCTCACGAGCGTCCGGTTCTGCGTCAACGCACGATCGGCTTACTGATTTGTAAGGTTTTTGTCCTGCCAGCCAGTTGAAAGGTTGATGAAAGGTTGATGTCCTAGACATCGAAATGCGTCCCCGCAAATGTCGCAAAAGCGATGGGAGAAGAGAGGGACGCGGGAAACGAACACAGGGAAGAGGCCATGTCGCTCGCGCGAATACTGTTCGATTCAGCCGCAACAACCGCACTCGTCGCCACCATGGCCTTGTCAGCGCCGTCGGCGCATGCCGCCGACAAGATCTCGATCATGGTGGGCGGCTACGAAAAGCAGATCTACCTGCCCGCCAAGCTTGCCGAGGCGCTCGGCTACTTCAAGGATGAGGGCCTCGACGTCGAGCTGCTCAACGAGCCGGCCGGCGTCGATGCCGAGAACGAGATGCTGGCGGGCGCCGTGCAGGGCGTGGTCGGCTTCTACGACCACTGCATCGACCTGCAGGCCAAGGGCAAGTTCGTCGAATCCGTCGTCCAGTTCAGCCAGGCGCCGGGCGAAGTCGAGCTCGTCTCGTCCAAGCATCCCGAAATCAAATCGCCCGCCGACTTCAAGGGCATGAGCCTCGGCGTCACCGGCCTCGGTTCGTCCACGAACTTCCTGACGCAATACCTGGCCGTCAAGAATGGCCTGAAGCTCGGCGAGTTCACCTCCGTCCCGGTCGGCGCCGGCAACACCTTCATCGCCGCCATGCAGCAAGACAAGATCCAGGCCGGCATGACGACGGAGCCGACCATCACCCGCCTGCTCAAGACCGGCGAGGCCAAGGTCCTGATCGACATGCGCACGATGAAAGGCACCAAGGCGGCCCTTGGCGGCACCTACCCCGCCGCCTCGCTCTACATGCAGACTGACTGGGTCGAGGCGCACAAGGACACCGCGCAGAAGCTTGCCAACGCCTTCGTCAAGACGCTGAAGTTCATCAACACGCATAGCGGTGCCGAGATCGCCGACAAGATGCCGAAGGACTACTATGTCGGCGACAAGGACGGCTATGTGAAGGCGCTCGATGCCGGCAAGGCGATGTTCACCGCCGACGGCGTGATGCCGGAAGGCGGCCCCGAGACGGTGCTGACCGTGCTGTCGGCCTTCTCGAAGGATCTGCAGGGCAAGCAGATCGACCTTTCCAAGACCTACACTTCGGAATTCGTGAAGAACGCGAAATAGCAAACAATGCCGGACGCGAGGCCTCGG
Source organism: Mesorhizobium sp. 65-26 (assembly GCA_001899205.1). GTDB lineage: Bacteria > Pseudomonadota > Alphaproteobacteria > Rhizobiales > Rhizobiaceae > Mesorhizobium. The sequence goes on from MKVL01000009.1 coordinate 97,345, forward strand.
CCTCGCGCCTTGCATTCATCCAGGTTTTGCGTCCGGCGATCACCCGCGCGGCGATCGCCGGCTGATGGAGTTTGACACCATGGCTGCGGACAAGACCGCTCCCGCGATTGAGCTGATCAATGTCAGCCGTCGCTTTCTCTCGCCCACCGGCAAATCGCTGACGGCGCTCCGCGATTTCACCATGACGGTCGAACGCGGCGAATTCGTCGCCGTCGTCGGCCCGACCGGCTGCGGCAAGTCGACGACGCTCAACCTCGTCACCGGGCTTGCCAGCCCAAGCGCCGGCGAGGTCCGCGTCATGGGTGCCCCGGTCAAGGGCATCGACCCACGCATCGGCTTCGTGTTCCAGACCGACGCGCTGTTTCCGTGGCGCACGGTGATCGAGAACGTCATGGCAGGGCCGCTGTTCCGCGGCAAGCCGAAGGCGCAGGCGCAGGCATCGGCGCGCGACTGGCTGGCGCGCGTCGGCCTGGCGCGCTTCGAGCAGCACTATCCGCACCAGCTTTCCGGCGGCATGCGCAAGCGCGTGGCGCTGGCCCAGACCTTCATCAACGGCCCTGAGATCCTGTTGATGGACGAGCCGTTCTCCGCGCTCGACGTGCAGACCCGCGTGCTCATGCATGAAGAACTGCTGCGGCTGTGGTCCGACGCCAAGGCGTCCGTGGTCTTCGTCACGCATGATCTCGAAGAGGCGATCGCGCTGGCCGACAAGGTCTATGTGCTGACCGCGGGCCCGGCGACGGTGAAGTCGGTCTACACGATCGACCTGCCCCGCCCGCGCGTCGTCGCGGACATCCGCTACGAGCAGAGCTTCATCGACTATTCGCGCACCATCTGGGCCGACCTCAAGGAAGAGGTCGAGACCAGCTATGCGCGGGCCGCAGCGTAAGGGAGGAAGCCATGGCCGACGCAGCGATCAACATACCGACCGGAACCTTCCGACCGGGAACATCCGACGCCGAGATCGAAGCCGCCGCCGCCAAGGCCGCCGCGCATCGGCGCCATACCGTTACCTTCTGGCAGCTTGCCATCCTGATCGGCTTTCTTGGCCTCTGGGAACTCGCCGGCCGGATGGCGTGGATCGATCCCTTCTTCTACGCCATGCCGAGCACCATCGCCGGCCGGCTCTACGAGTGGATCACGGAAGGCACCTCGGAGGGTCCGCTCTGGTACCACCTCTACGTCACCATGGAGGAAGCGGTGCTGGGCTTCGTCACCGGCTCGGTGGCGGGTATCATCATCGGCGTCGCGCTCGGCCGCAACCGGATGGCGGCCGACATCTTCTCGATCTACATCAAGGTGATCAATTCGATCCCGCGCGTCGTGCTGGCGCCGATCTTCATCATGATCCTCGGCCTCGGCCTTGGCTCCAAGGTGGCGCTCGCCTTCGTCATGGTGTTCTTCGTCGTCTTCCACAACGCGTTCCAGGGTGTAAGAGAGGCAGACCGCGCCATGATCGCCAATGCCCGCATCCTCGGCGCATCGGACTGGCAGTTGACGCGCTCGGTGATCGTGCCTTCGGCGATGAGCTGGATCTTCGCCAGCCTGCATGTCAGTTTCGGCTTCGCCATCATCGGCGCGATCGTCGGCGAGTTCGTCGGCTCGCGCTACGGCATCGGCCTTCTGATCAACATCGCCAAGGGTTCGTTCGATGCGGCCGGCATGTATGCGGCGATCGTCATCGTCATGGTCGTGGCGCTGGTCGCGGAATATCTGATGACGCTGGTGGAGGACCGGTTGGCGAAGTGGCGGCCCCAGCCTCTGCACGAGACGCAGTGAGCGACATCACCCCTGCCGGTACGCCGGCAGTTTGACCCATGCAGTCAATCCGGGCGGAGGCTGCCGCCCGGAAAGCCCCACCTCCCCGTCATGCGACGAGACGATCTCCCGCACGATGGCAAGCCCGAGGCCGGTGCCGTCGCCACCCGCCTCGGCGCTTCGATAGAAACGCTCGAAAACTTTCTCCCGATCGACTTCAGCAATGCCAGGTCCGGTGTCCTCCACCTGAAGCAGGATCGCTTCGCCCTCGCGACTGATCCTGGCGGTGACCGAGCCGCGCCTGGGCGTATAGCGCAGGGCATTGTCGACCAGGTTGACGACCAGTTCGCGCAGCAAGGTGGGATGGCCCCAGACCACGAACTCCCCCTCGCCGGCCTCGAAGCCGAGGTCGATATCACGCGATAGCGCGGACTGCGTAAGTCCCTCGAGGGCGTCCCGGGCAACAGCCTGGAAGTCGACAGCCGATTTCATCAGCGAGGAGCTGCCCTGCTCGGCACGGGCAAGCGACAGGAGCTGGTTCGACAGCCGCGCCATGCCGTCGACGGACTTGTCGGCGGCGGCCAACGCCTCCTCCTTGGCGGCCGTGCCGGGCTCACGCATGCCGACGCCGACCTGCGTCTTCAACAGCGCCAATGGCGTGCGCAGTTGATGCGCCGCGTTGGCGACGAACCGCCTCTGCGCGGCCATCTGGCGCTGGATGCGCGCGAAGGCTTCGTTGAGCGCCTCGACCAGCGGCCGCAGTTCGCTCTGCACCGAGTTGACCGCGAAGGGCTTCAACTCTGTCGGATCGCGTTCGATGACGTCGTCGCGTAATTTCAGGATCGGCGCCAGACCGCGGCGCAGCCCGAAGACGCCGAGCAGACCGGCGGCCGCCACGAGCAGAACCTGGTCGCGCAACGCCTTGAGCCATAGGCCGGTCATCAACTGATCATGCGCGTTGAGGGTCTGGCCGACGGCAACGACGGCCCGCCCGGGATTCCTTGCGCTGATGATCGGCTGGGCGATCGCGACCGCGCGCACCGGCTGGTCGCGAAACATCGTCTGGAAAAAGGTCGGTTCGAGACCGGCAGGCTGTCCGGGCGGCACGACAATATCGGGATGGCCCGCGATGATCAGGCCGCTCGGCGCCGTCACGCGGTAGAAGACCCGGTCGGGCGGGTCCGAAGCGAACATTTCGAGCGCCGCCGGTGGAATCGTCGCTTCCAGCACACCATCGTTTTCCTGGATATCCTCGGCGATGACGCGGGCCGAGGCAAGCAGCGTGCGGTCGGTGATCAGATCGGCGGTTTCGACCGCGCTTTCGTATGTTGTCCATACGTTGAAGCAGACAACAGCCGTGAGCGGCACGAGCAACCATCCCAGCAGTTCGCGCTGCAGGCTTCTAGTGGCCATCGTCGATCTTGAGCGCGTAGCCGAGGCCGCGCAGCGTGGTTATCGCCATGCCGCTGCCTTCGAGCTTCTTCCTGACGCGGTGGATGCAGATCTCCAGCGCATTCGGGTTCGTCTCGTCGTCGAAGCCGAAGATATTTTCGGCAAGCACGGTCTTCTGCACCGGCCGCCCGGCCCGCAGGATCAGTGTCTCCAGCACCGCATGCTCGCGCGCGGTCAGGTGGAGCGGCGCTTCGCTAAGCGTGAAGGTTCGCGCCTGAGTGTCGAAGGCGAGATTGCCGAAGCGCACCGAAGGGTCGAAGCTGCCCCGGCCGCGCCTGAGCTGCGCGCGCACGCGCGCCTCGAACTCATCGACGTTGAAGGGTTTCACCAGATAGTCGTCGGCGCCGCTGTCCAGTCCGCGCACACGGCTCGATACGGCATCATTGGCGGTGAGGATGATGACAGGCGTGGTGCTGCCGCGGGCACGCAGCCGGCGCAGCACTTCGATGCCGTCGAGATGCGGCAGCGCGAGGTCCAGGATCACCAGCGCATAGTCCTGGCTGGCAAGCGCGACGTCGGCATCGTCGCCGCGATAGACGCAGTCGATGACGTAGTTGTCGCGCCGAAGCAGGCGCGCCACCCAGGTCGACAATTCGCGATTGTCCTCGGCAAGCAGGATGCGCATCCGTCCTATCGCCTGTAGCGCAGGTGTCAGTCCCGCCGCGCAAGCGTCGGGCAGGCTTCGATAATGCGCATGATCGCCGCCGGAAAGCGATGCCGTTTTTCCGAACCGAGGCCGCGACCAACAAAAAGCCCGGCCGCGAAACGGCCGGGCTTTGCAGGAAACGAAGTCGAGCGTTCTAGTGCAGGATCTGCGACAGGAACAGCTTGGTGCGCTCGTGACGCGGATGGTCGAAAAACTCGGCCGGCGTGTTCTGCTCGACGATCTGGCCCTGGTCCATGAAGATCACCCGGTTGGCGACCTTGCGCGCGAAGCCCATCTCGTGGGTGACGCACAGCATGGTCATGCCTTCCTCGGCGAGGCCAACCATCGTCTCGAGCACTTCCTTGATCATTTCCGGATCGAGTGCCGAAGTCGGCTCGTCGAACAGCATGATGCGCGGGTTCATGCAGAGCGAGCGGGCGATCGCCACGCGCTGCTGCTGCCCGCCGGAGAGCTGCCCGGGATATTTGTTGGCCTGTTCCGGGATCTTGACGCGCTTGAGGAAGTGCATGGCGATCTCTTCCGCCTGCTTCTTCGGCATCTTGCGCACCCAGATCGGCGCCAGCGTGCAGTTCTCCAGGATGGTCAGATGCGGGAACAGATTGAAGTGCTGGAACACCATGCCGACTTCGCGACGAACCTCGTCGATCTTCTTCAGATCGTTGGTCAGTTCCTTGCCGTCGACGATGATCTTGCCCTTCTGGTGCTCTTCCAGCCGGTTGATGCAGCGGATCATCGTCGATTTGCCGGAGCCGGACGGGCCGCAGATGACGATCCGTTCGCCGCGCATCACCTTGAGGTTGATGTCCTTCAGCACATGGAACTCGCCATACCATTTGTGCATGCCGACAATGTCGATGGCGACATCGGTGGTGGATATGTGCATCTTGGCGGCATTGACCTTCAGGTCTTCTGCGCTGACTGCATTTTCGGTGGCCATTCGGGTTCCCTTTGTCTTGGCTCTTGATCGTTGAATGCGGCTTCGAGGCTACTTGCGGTAGCTGGTATCGAGTCGGCGTTCGGTGAACATTGAATAGCGCGACATGCCGAAGCAGAACAGCCAGAACACGAAGGCGGCGAAGACGAGGCCGCTTTTAGCGGTCTGCGGCGTCGCCCAATTCGCGTCGGCGAAATTCTGCTTCACGACGCCGAGCAGGTCGAACATCGAGATGATGAGCACCAGGCTGGTGTCCTTGAACATGCCTATGAAGGTGTTGACGATACCGGGAATGACCAGCTTCAGTGCCTGCGGCAGCACGATCAGCCCCATTTTCTGCCAATAACCGAGCCCGAGCGAGTCAGCGCCCTCATATTGTCCCTTCGGGATCGCCTGCAGGCCGCCGCGTACCACCTCGGCCATATAGGCCGCGGCGAACAGCGACACGCCGATCAGCGCCCGCAGGAACTTGTCGAAGCTGACGCCCGCCGGCAGGAACAGCGGCAGCATGACGCTGACGAAGAACAGCACGGTGATCAGCGGAATGCCGCGTACCGTCTCGATGAAGATGACGCACAACATCTTCACGATCGGCATTTTGGAGCGCCGGCCCATCGCCAGTACGGTGCCGAGCGGCAGCGAAACCGCGATGCCGACGAAGGAGAGGCTGAGCGTCACCAGCAAACCACCCCAACGTGCCGTCTCGACATGCTGCAGACCGAAGACGCCGCCGACCAGCAGGAAGAAGGCGACGACCGGCAGGACCAGGAAAAGCAGGATCGCGTTCAGGCCCTTGCGCGGCACGCGCGGGATCAGCATTGGCACGAGGACAGCGACAAAGAGGATCGCCACCAGGATCGGCCGCCAACGCTCCTCGATCGGATAGGTGCCGAACATGAACTGTCCGAACTTGGCATTGACGAAGGCCCAGCAGGCGCCGGTCCAGCCGTCGGGCTGTATGCCGCCCTGCGCAACGGTGGCGCAGACCGAGCGGTCGGGCCCGGTCCACTGCGCGTTGATGAAGGCCCAGTTGATGGCCTGCGGCAGGATCCAGGCGACGATAACGATACCCAGAATGGTAAGGATGGTGTCACTCGGCGTGGCGATCAGGTTCTTGCGCACCCAGGCATAGAGGCCACGCTCGCCGGCCGGGGCCGGTTGCGCCAGCGCCATCTCGGTGCGCACCCAGGACATGTCGTGTTCCTGCATCGCCCTACCTCTCCACCAAAGCCATTCTGGCATTGACGATGTTCATGACGAAGGACGTCACGAGGCTCAGCACCAGATAGGCGATCATCATGATGAAAACGCCCTCGACCGCTTGCCCGGTCTGGTTCAGCACCGTACCCGCGGTGGCGGTGAGGTCGGGATAGCCGATGGCGATCGCCAGCGACGAGTTCTTGGTCAGGTTGAGATACTGGCTGGTCAGCGGCGGGATGACGATGCGCATCGCTTGCGGGATCACCACCAGACGCAGGATCGGTCCGGAACGCAAGCCAAGCGCACCGGCGGCCTCGCTCTGGCCCTTGCTGACGCCCTTGATGCCGGCGCGCACGATCTCGGCGATGAACGCGGCCGTATAGCAGGAAAGCGCCATGTAGAGTGACAGGAACTCCGGCTTGATCTGGAAGCCGCCGGTCAGGTTGAAGGTCGACTGCTTCGGGAAATCGAAGGTCAGCGGCATGCCGCTGAGCAGGAAGGCAAGCAGCGGCAGGCCGACGATCAGCGCGACCGACGTCCAGAACACCGGAAACCGCTGGCCACTTACCATCTGACGCTGGCGCGCCCGATACGCCACGAACCATGCCATGGCGATGGCGAGGACCAGCGCCACCAGGATCAGCCAATTCCCCTCGCCCCAGACAGTGCGCGGGAAATAGAAGCCCCGCTGGTTCAGGAACGAGCCGAAGGGCAGATGGATGCTCTCGCGCGGCGGCGGCAGCACGGCCAGCACGCCGGAGTACCAGAAGAAGATGACCAGCAACGGCGGTATGTTGCGGAATATCTCGACATAGACCGTGCAGATCTTGCGGATCAGCCAGTTCTGCGACAGCCGGCCGATGCCGACAACGAAGCCGATGATCGTGGCGGTGATGACGCCCGCGACGGCAACGATGATGGTGTTGAGCAAGCCGACGACGAGCGCGCGGCCGTAGGTCGAGTCCGACGTGTAGGCGATCGGCGTGTCGGAAATGTCAAATCCGGCCCTGCTCCCGAGGAACTGGAAACCCGAGGCGATGTGCAGCCGCCGGAGATTGTCGATGACGTTGTTGACGATCCAGTAGAGCGAGCCAACCAGAAGCAGCACGACCAGCACCTGGAAGAAGAGGCTGCGTACTCTCGGATCATTGATGAAGGAGCCGCGACTCGGCTCCCCGCGAAGGATTTCCTGCGAAGCCATGGACCATCCCCTGAAAAGAGAAACCGGGAGGCCATTCCGCCTCCCGGATCGCATTTCGATCAGCGGACAGGCATACCGTATTGCAGACCGCCCTTCGTCCACAGCGCGTTGATGCCGCGCGCGATCTTGAGCGGGCTGCCGGCGCCGACATTGCGCTCGAATATTTCACCGTAGTTGCCGACAGCCTTGACGATGTTCACGACCCAGTCGTTGGAGAGGCCCAGATCGGCGCCATACTTGCCGTCCGGTTCGGTCCCCAGCAGACGCTGGATGTTCGGGTCGTTCGAGGTCTTCATCTCATCGACATTGGCCTGCGTGATGCCGGCCTCCTCGGCGTTGAGCAGCGCGAAATACGTCCAGCGCACGATATGCGCCCACTGGTCGTCGCCCTGGCGTACGGCCGGACCAAGCGGTTCCTTCGAGATGATCTCGGGCAACACCACATGATCAGCCGGAGAGGCCAGGGTCAGGCGGATGCCATAAAGGCCGGACTGGTCTGTGGTGTAAACGTCGCAGCGGCCGGAATCATAGGCGGCATTCACCTCTTCCAGCTTTTCGAAGACGACGGGGTTGTACTCCATCTTGTTCTTCTTGAAGTAGTCGGCGAGGTTGAGCTCGGTCGTCGTGCCGCTCTGCACGCAGACGGCAGCGCCCGAGAGCTGCAGCGCGGAATTCACTCCCGGGAGCTTCTTGGCGTTGATCATGAAGCCCTGGCCGTCATAGTAGGTCACGCCGGCGAAATTCAGGCCCAGCGCGCTGTCGCGGTTGCTCGTCCAGGTGGTGTTGCGCGAGAGAAGATCGATTTCGCCCGACTGCAGCGCGGTGAAACGTTCCTTTGCGCTGAGGGGCGTGAACTTGACCTTGGTGGCGTCGCCGAAGACGGCGGCCGCGACGGCGCGGCAGAAGTCTGCATCGAGACCCTTCCAGTCGCCCTTGTCGTCCGGCGCCGAGAAGCCCGCCAGGCCGGTCGAAACGCCGCACTGGATGAAGCCCTTCTGCTTCACGGTATCCAGCGTGCCGGCCGAAGCCGCCGACGCCATGAATCCGAGCGCGGTGGCGCCAAGAATGCCGATTGCAATATGTTTCATGACCCACAGACCCTTTTCTGTTCTTCAGGCAAACCCTGATTTTTTTCCCGCGTGAACGCAGCGTCCATTTCCGCCCATTTCCGGAACGCGCATCCCTGCGGACGCGCCCGCCTCCCATTCACGCAGAGCATCGAAGGCGATTATTCCCGTGAGGTCAAGGAAAATGACCGGAACGGCGGGAGTTTGGAAAACGCTACCCGCAAACGATCCGGCCAAGGGCAAACCCAGTCGCTGGCAAGACAAATCGCCATCCAAGCCGGCAAACCCTGGAGATATCGGCCCGCATTCAGAAAGCGCCGGCAAGCAGCCAGACGCCGGCGACCGCCATGAGCGTGCCCGAGATGCGCGAGATCCATTGTCCGGCCGGAACGACCTTCTCGAGCAGGACGAGGAAGGCGATGGCGGCGATCCAGAGAATGTTCATGACGCCGCCGACGAAAAGCAGCGCCATGAGGACCCAGCAGCAGCCGAGGCAGTAGGCGCCGTGGGCGATTCCGAGCCGCAACGCCCCGAGCGGCGAGGAGCGGAAGCCGCCGTGACTTGCCAGGAAGGCGATCGGCGCCTGGCACTGGCGCAGGCAGACGCCTTTCATCGGCGTCCATTGATAGAGGCCGGCAGCGATCAGGATAGCGCCGCCGAGGACCGCGCTGCTTGCAACCATGGCAGGGTTCAGCAAGGCGAGCCTGGTCAGCAACCACTGCGCGATCGTGGCCAGGATGCTGAAGCCCGCCCACACGGCGAGGTAGCCGGCAAGGAACCAGGCTGTCGAAGCGATCGGATGGCCATTCTCGTCGGCCTTGCGGCCGACGCCGGCATAGAGCAGCAGCATCGGTGCCACCGATGGTGTCATCATGCCGATCATCATCACGGTCCACATGGCGAAGGTGAAGGTGAAGTCGGCCGTCGTCCATGCCTGGAAGCCCGGCGCCATCGCGGCGCCCATATCCATGCCCGACGCCTTCATGCCGGACATGTCCATGCCCGCCATGTCCGTTCCCGCCATGTCGGCCGCCCCCTGGGGCGCCGGCATCCCCATCCGGCCGGCAAGCCAAATCACATAGGCCCAGGCGAGCACGGCAATGACGGCGAGCGAGACGGCGACCACCACGCGGTCGCGTCGCAGGACCGTTTCCAGCCGGGTGGCGCCCATCGCGTCAGTGCACGACGCCGCTTTGCGTCAGATGCAGCCTGGCGAAATGGCTGTGCGAATCCGCGAGCTCGAACTTGATCGGACCGATTGCGCGGGTCCAGCCGCGCCCCATCTCGGCGATGGAATATTCGAAACCGCGCGGCAGATCGATGCGGGCCCTGTGTTGGGCACCGGTGACTGGGTTCTTGATCGGCTCGCCATGGCCATCGGTCACCCCCCTGACATGCAACCGGCCGGTGCGCGCGTCGACGTCGACGGTGAAATCGATCGGAGCGAAGATTGGTTCGTGGAACGTCTCCAGCGTCGTCGAGAAGACCTGGAATATTGTCGCGCCGGGCTCGGTGTCCTGACCGCTCAGGATGCGAAGCAGCGCCCCGCGCTGGGCTTCGGTCGCCTTCTCGTCGATGACCACGGCGGCCTCGCCCTTGCCTTCGTGGATGGCGCCCGGCCAACGGAAAATCCCGACGAAGCGCAACCCGTCGAGCCGGGTCTCGCCATGATGGCCGCTCTCGATCTCCATTCCCGCGACCGCCTGGCAGAACCCGTAGGTGGGCAAGGCATTGAACTGGCATGGGCAGCCATAGGCGCAGTTGCAATTGACGAACTCACGCGCCTTCATCGTCCATTTGACTTCGGTCATGGTGGTCGTTCCCCTTGGCTAGGCTCATCCTTTTGCATGCGAGAATAACAAGGTGAAATGCGCGGCTACCGGGGCGCCTGCCAGGAATGAGCATCCGACGGCGTCCGTCAGGGCATCCGAAGTTATATTAGGGATATTTTATATACCTTTTCAGCTCGCCTTCCAATAGCCGGGGCCGCGCCCCGCTGCCAGCAATCGCCAGTTGGATTGGCCTACCCAAAGACCGGCTTTTGGCGGATGCCGGACAGTTGCGTGGCCGGTTCGGCCGCACTATGGCTGCAACCCTGTCACAGAAGGCTCCATCCATGGCGAAGAACGGCTCCGAGATCGGCATCAACACGCGGCTCGCCCATTCGGGCAACAACCCGCACGACTATTTCGGTTTCGTCAATCCGCCTGTCGTGCATGCCTCGACGGTGCTCTACCGCAACGCGGCCTCGATGGCCGCGCGCAGCCAGAAATACACCTACGGTACGCGCGGCACACCCACCACCGACGCCCTCGGCCAGGCAATCGACGAACTGGAAGGATCGGCCGGCACGATCATGGTACCGTCTGGCCTGGCGGCAGTGACTATTCCGCTGCTCGGTTTCGTTTCGGCGGGCGACCATCTGCTGATCGTCGATTCCGTCTACCACCCGACCCGCAACTTCGCCGACACGATGCTGAAGCGCCTCGGCGTCGACGTCGAATACTATGATCCCCACATCGGCGCCGGCATCGCTTCGCTGATCAGGCCCAACACCAGCGTTGTCTTCACCGAGTCGCCGGCATCCAACACGTTCGAGGTCCAGGACATACCGGCAATCGCGAAGGCAGCGCATGCGGCGGGCGCGATCGTCATGATGGACAACACCTGGGCAACGCCGCTCTATTTCCGCGCCCTGGACTTCGGCGTCGACATCTCCATCCACGCGGCGACGAAATATCCGGCCGGCCATTCCGACGTGCTGCTCGGCACAGTCTCGGCCAACGAGCGCTGCTGGCCGAAGCTTTTCGAAGCCTTCAACACGCTCGGCTGCTGTGCCGGCCCCGACGATGTCTACCAGGTGCTGCGCGGCCTGCGCACGATGGGCCTGCGCCTCGACCACCATCAGCGCAGCGCGCTCGACGTCGCAAGCTGGCTCGAGCAGCAGCCCGGTGTGGCCCAGGTGCTGCACCCTGCCCTGCCGAGCCATCCGGACCATGCGCTCTGGAAGCGTGACTTCTCCGGTTCGAGCGGCGTGTTTTCGGTCGTGCTCGCCGGCGGTGGCCAGAAGCAGCAGCACGCCTTTCTTGATGCACTGACCATTTTCGGGCTGGGCTACTCCTGGGGCGGCTACGAAAGCCTCGCCGTGCCGGTCTTCCTCGGCGACCGCGTCGTCGCCAAGGGCCCCTATGCCGGCCCCGTCATCCGCCTTCAGATCGGGCTCGAGGACGTCGCGGACCTGAAAGCGGATATTGCGCGGGGACTGGCGGCCGCCGCGGCGGCCTGAGTCACCGAAAGTCCCCATTCGCCGCAAGTCGTTCAGGACGCTGAGAAAACGGCCACGGGCCGGCATCCGCCACCATTGCCCGTGAGAATATTTTTCTCCGGGGCCGTGCTTTTGCGGACCGATTTGGCTTCCCAACGCAACAGGGCCGCGCCATGCCATGCGGTCCTCAACAGTCACTCCTCGGCATCGCGCCCAGCGGACTTCCACAAGTCATGGCTTTCCGACTTTTCGTCCCCATCCTTGCCGGCGCCACGCTGCGCGAACGTCTTCTCGCCTGCGTCGGCGCGTTGATCGGCATCGCGCTGACCGGCCTGATCAGCGCGCTCGTCCTGGGCAATGGACCATATGTGCCACTGCTTGTGGCGCCGATGGGTGCCTCCGCTGTATTGTTGTTCGCGGTTCCGGCAAGTCCGCTCGCCCAGCCCTGGTCGATCATCGGCGGCAACACCATCTCGGCGCTGATGGGCGTGATCGTGGCGAGCGTCGTGCACGAGCCCATCATGGCCACGGGCATCGCGGTCGCGCTGGCCATCGCCGCCATGTCGTTCACGCGCTGCCTCCATCCACCGGGCGGCGCTGCGGCGCTGACCGCCATTCTCGGCGGTCCCGCGGTGGCCAAGGCAGGCTTCCTGTTCCCGTTCATGCCGGTGGCCCTCAACGCCACCCTGCTCGTTGCCCTCGGCTATGGCTTCCACGCCCTGTCGCGGCGCAGCTATCCCCATGTGCCGGCTCCGGTCCCGCAGAGCAGCCACGGCACCATCGACCCGCCGGCGGAAACCCGCATCGGCTTCCGGCCGGAAGATATCGACGCGGCGTTGGAAACGCTGGACGAGACGTTCGACATCGATCGCAACGATCTCGACAGGCTGCTGCGCCAGGTCGAGTTGCAGGCGATCGTGCGCAGGCACGATACCTTGCGCTGCGAGGACATAATGTCCCGCGATGTCATTGTAGTCGGCGAGGACGCCTCGAGCGAGGAGGCTCGCCGACTGCTGCTCGACCACAACATCCGTACCTTGCCGGTCGTGGATGCCTATGAAAGGCTGGTCGGAATTGTCGGGCTGCGCGAATTGGCTCACGCTTCGGGCACAGCGGGTACGGCAAAATCGCCGGCACCAACCGCCAGGCCGGAATCACCGGCGATGGCCCTGCTACCGGTGCTTACCGACGGCCGCAGCCATGCGGTCATCATCACCGACGACGAGCAGCAGATACTTGGCCTGATCACCCAGACAGACCTGCTGGCGGCGACCGCGCGTCTGCAGAAAAGCGACAAGACGGCAATCAAGACTGTAGGATAGGCTGGAGCCCCGCCAGCGGATATTCGCGCCGCCGCGGCGCGTGCTTTCGGTCGGAGACAATCATGCAGGGCGACAGGCAGTCACACTGGGAAAACGTCTACACCAGCAAGAACGAGACCGAGGTCTCCTGGTTCGAGCAGAGCCCCGGCCCGTCACTGCAGATCATCACCGAACTGGCTCCGGACGCTGACCTCTCCGTCATCGATATCGGCGGCGGCGCCTCGCGACTCGTCGACGCGCTGATCGAGAAAGGGTTCAGGGACCTCACGGTGCTCGATCTATCCGCTGCCGCGCTGGACGCGGCCAAGACCCGCCTGGGCGCAAGGGCCGCCGAAGTCCACTGGCTGGTGGCCGACGCGACCAGTTGGACCCCGCCTGGGACCTACGACATCTGGCACGACCGGGCGGCGTTTCACTTCCTCACGGAGGAACGTGATCGTGCCTCATATATCGAGAGGATGAAGCGGGCCCTGAGGACTGGCGGCCACGCCGTGATGGCAACCTTCGCGCCAGACGGGCCGGAACGGTGCAGCGGCCTTTCCATCGTGCGCTATGATGCCGAAAGCCTGGGCAGGACGCTGGGCGATGGCTTCGAGCTGGTCGGCTCACGACCCCATGCGCACGTCACGCCCTGGGGCTCGAACCAGTCGTTCCAGTTCAGCGTCTTCCGCCGTGACGAGTCGATCCGGCATCCAACCCGACAGGCCTGAGCACGGGAACGTCCGACACGGCCTTGCCGGCCGGCTTGCGCGCCACATCGCTATTGTCGAGGTCTTGCCAAACTGGTTTCACCGCGCCGGAAACGGCAAAGCTGGACGGCACGATACGATTCCTGCCGCTTTCCTTCGCCTCGTAGAGAGCGCGGTCGGCACGGCGCAGAAGCGTGTCGAAGCTCTCGTCGCCGGCGTGGTGCACGGCCACGCCCGCCGACACGGTGATCGGGATGATCGCCGCGCCATCCTGGAAAGGCTCCTTCTCCACCGAGATACGAATTCGCTCGGCCGAGGCCAGGGCTTCGTCCTCGTCGAGATCATCGAGCAGCACGACGAACTCCTCGCCCCCGCTGCGCGCCACGAGATCGCCCCGCCGGGCGGACTGCTTCAGCCTGTCTGCCGCATAGATCAGCGCCTGATCGCCGACACCATGGCCATAGGTATCATTGATTGCCTTGAAATGGTCGAGATCGAGCACGGCGACGGCAAAACCTGTCCCCTCTTCGCGCGCACGACTGAACATCTTCACTCCGGCATGCATCAAGTTGCGCCGGTTGGCCAGGCCGGTCAGATGGTCATACGAGGCGACGACCTCGAGTTGCCGGCGCAGCCTGTCCGAGCACATCAGGATGAAGGTCGTGGTGCCAATCACCGGCAAGACGGCCATGAAGGCCGGCGTGATGAAATTGACGAACGAGTTGCCGGTCGTCGGATTGAAGTCCGGCGGTAGCGGGCTGGTGAAGTAGACTGCGGCCCGCGCGGCGGTAAATCCCGCCATCACGAGGAACATAACGCGCAGGACGGAGCGGCTCATTGCCTTGTCGCCGTTGCGGCTGCGCAGCGTGCGGGCGCATTCGAGCATCAGCCACACCCAGGCGATGGTGATGGCTGCGACGCGAACCTTGAAGTCATCGGCCATGACCGAAAACCAGAACACCACCGCGACGCCGAAAACGACCGGAACGAAATGGATGGCGGAAGGCGTGTCGCCATAGAAACGCGCCAGGGCCCGGTGGTAGCCGAACAGGCCGAGAAGGAACAGGCTGTTGACCAGGATCAGGACGACCGGCACCGGAGCGGCAAACGCAAAAAGCGCGCAGCCGATCGCAACCAGCAACGTTCCCACCTGCCAGAAATTGATTGCCGGACGCAGGATCGCCGGCAGGTCCCGCGATATGAGCATCAAGATGCCGGCATTTGCGACGACTGTGGTCGCAACGACGATGAAGGCCGTCCTGGAGTCCATGGCGATTCAGTCGGATGCCGTTGGCTTCGACAAGGTCCCGGTCATTCCACCTCGGAGCGCGTCGAGCAAAGGCATCGGCAATGATCCTCCAAGCAACGGCCCATCATGGACCCCCAGCGATCATTGAAACGATCTACACCTTGGTCCTTAAAATGCCAGTCATCGTTTCACTAAAATCGTCGGGATCGTCGGTGCCGCTGTGTTCAAACGGGATCGCATCTACAAAAAGAGGCAAGTCGGCGCCGGAAACGATATAATAGCAGCTGGCCGACCAACTGGCCGGGAACCTTTGATCGGCGCATGCATCGAATGCCACGTGAAGCGGAGGTTCGCATGCCTGCAGCCAAGATAACGGTGCCCACGGGCGCCGTCGAAATGCAACTCGTGCATCGTGCGCTGGCGCGCGACGGCGAGGCCTTTCGCGCCATCATGAAGGCAAACAACCAGCGGCTCTATCGATTGGCTCGCGGCGTGATGCGCAACGACGCCGAAGCCGAGGATGTAGTGCAGGAGGCCTATGTGCGGGCCTTCGAGCATCTCGATGCCTTTCGCGGCGAATCCTCCCTTGCCACCTGGCTGTCGCGCATCGTCATCAACGAGGCGCTTGGCAGGCTCCGCAAGAGACGAAGGACGGTGCCTGCGACAGCCGTGGATGCCCCGCAGGCGGACATCATCCCCTTCCCCCTCAATCCAGGCGACGATCCGGAGCGGACGATGGCGCAGAGGCAGATCCTGAAGCTGGTCGAGCAGGCGGCGGAGAGGCTTCCCAATGTCTATCGCGTGGTCTTCATCGCTCGTGTCGTCGAAGGGCTGAGCGTCGAGGAGACGGCCGAGTTGCTCGGCCTGCTGCCGGAGACGGTCAAGACCAGGCTGCACAGGGCGCGCGCCATGATGCGCAAGGCGCTGGACGAGCAGATCGGCCCGGTGCTGCTCGACGCCTTCCCCTTTGCCGGTCGGCGCTGCGAGCGGTTGACCAAGGCCGTGATGGACAGGCTCGGCCTGCCCGGCTGAGCGCCGCCCAACTTTTTGCCGCCGAAGCGGGAACGTTTTCGACGGCGAGGCATCCAATTCCAGTCAACAGAAACATCGCCCGGGGCCACCGCGCCGCACGGGCAAAGGAGGTTTCATGCTTATTCGATCGACCACGGCGTTGGCCGCGCTCCTGTTGTTCGCCGCCACGCCGCTCGCGCGCGCCGCCGACAAGCCAACCGATCCGCAGATCGCCCATATTGCCTACACGGCAGGCACGATCGACATCGAGGCGGCCAAGCAGGCGCTCAAGAAATCCAGGAACAAGGACGTCCTGGATTTCGCCAAGGACATGGTGCGCGACCATGAGGCGGTGAACAGGCAGGCCCTGGATCTCGTCAAGAAGCTGAAGGTCAAGCCGGAGGACAACGACACCAGCAAGGCGCTGACCAAGGCCGCGGCGGCGGAGCGGGCCAAACTTGCCAAGCTGAAGGGCGCGGCGTTCGACAAGGCCTATGTCGACAACGAGGTCGCCTATCACAAGCAGGTCGACAGCGCGCTCGAGACGCTGCTGATACCGTCGGCCAGTAATGCCGAACTGAAGAGCCTGCTCCAGACCGGGCTGAAGATCTTCCAGGGTCACGAGCAGCACGCCGAACACGTCGCCTCGATGCTGAAATAGGTGGCATGATGCGGAAGCGGCATCTCATGGTCGCGGCGGCGCTGTCGCTTGCCGCGACCCCGGCCTGGGCCGAGACGATCCAGGTGACGATCGATAAACTCGCCTTCTCTCCCGCAAGCGTCGAGGCGAAGGTCGGCGACACGATCGTGTGGGTGAACAAGGACGCCTTTGCTCATACCGCGACCGTGCTGGGCGACTGGGACATTCTTCTGCCACCCGGCAAGTCTGGTCGGCTGACGCTGAAGAAGGCGGGAGCGGTGGACTATTTCTGCCGTTTCCACCCCAACATGAAAGGTCACCTGACGGTGAAGCCCTGAAAAGTATCGGCCGGCGCGGGCTTCCTCGCGCCGACCGTTTCTTCGAACCGCCGGCGCAGCAGCCACTTGATATCATTATGGAGAAGATGGTGGCGATCCCGACAGGATTCGAACCTGTGACCATCGGCTTAGAAGGCCGGTGCTCTATCCAGCTGAGCTACGGGACCGTCGGCCGGTCGACGGCTACGCCGCCACGGACCGGCTGTCGTTCAGTGCGTCCAGGGCGTCCTGCGGTCGTAGCGGAAATTCTCCGCGTAGGAAATCTGCCGGCGCTTGGTCTCCTTCGGCTCCTCGACGCGATAGGCGAGGCCCTGCTTCTCGGCGTAGGCGACCGCTTCTTCCCTGGTTTCGAAAGTGAGCCTGATCTGGCTGCGCATGTCGCCCGAGGTGGTATAGCCCATCAGCGGGTCGATCTTCTTGCGCATCTCGGGGTCGAACTCCAGCACCCAGTAGCCGGTCTTGGCCTTGCCGGACTGCATTGCGGTCTTGGCGGGGCTGAAAATGCGCGCGGACATGGCCACCTCATTGCTGACCCGCATGGCCCCGAACAGAAGGGCACCATGCGTGAAAATCGAAATCCACAGCATTTCCGAGCCATCGAGGGCGCGCCGTGCTGTCGCGGCGGTGCCGCAGCCCGTCATTACTGCGCAACGCTGGCTTGAGCAAGGTTTTTGCTCTTGCGTTATCCGGGCTAAATCAATAGGCAACACACCGGCCTCGGAGTGTAGCGCAGCCTGGTAGCGCACCTGATTTGGGATCAGGGGGTCGCAGGTTCGAATCCTGCCACTCCGACCACTCTTCGAGCGCTATGAGCCGCGGCATTGGCGACGCTTTCTCCGGGGATTTGGGTTGCAGCCTCCGCTGGATACCGGCG
>MKVL01000009.1:115031-274834 GCA_001899205.1 Mesorhizobium sp. 65-26
CGGCGGCGCGGCCATGATCGCCGTCGGCGCCATCAGCATGGAAGATGCCTATCGCGCCATCAATTTCGACACGATCACGCTTCTGCTCGGCATGATGATCGTCGTGGCGCACCTCAAGGTGTCGGGTGCCTTTCGCGGCCTCGGCGCCATAGCCATCGAACATGCGCATGCGCCGTTCATGCTGTTGATCATGGTGACGCTGCTGACCGGCCTGCTGTCGGCCTTTCTTGTCAACGATGCCATCTGCCTGGTGATGGCGCCGATCGTCCTGCACGTCACCCGCGTCATCAAGCGCAACCCGATTCCCTACCTCATCGCCACCGCCACGGCGTCGAACTGCGGCAGTGTCGCCACCATCACCGGCAATCCGCAGAACATGGTCATCGGCGCGTTGTCGGGCATCTCCTATCCGGCCTTTTCGGCCGCGCTCGCCCCCGTCGCGCTGTTCGGTCTCGTCGCCGTCATCGTCATCATCCGCCTAGTCTACAGGTCGGAGTTCGAACGCGGGACGGAACTGACGCCGGAAGTCTACCGCGGCCGGATGCACAAGGGCCAGGTGGTCAAGGCTGTTGTCGTCTGCATCGGGCTGGCGATCGCCTTCTTCGCCGGCGTGCCGGTGGCGAAGGCGGCGCTGATCGGCGGCGCCATCCTGCTGTTGACGCGTTCGATCAAGCCGTCGCGCATCTATCGTGAAATCGACGGCCCGCTGCTGTTCATGTTCGCGGGTCTGTTCGTGGTGGTCGCCGGCGCGGAGCGCACATTGCTCACGCCCGAACTCGTGGCGTCGGCCAAGAGCTTCGGGCTGGACAATGTCTGGCGCCTGTCGGCCTTCACCGCGGTGCTTTCGAACATCATGAGCAATGTACCGGCCGTGCTCGCGCTCGCGCCTTTCGTGCCCGGTCTCGATGATCCGAGACGCGCCTGGCTGGTCGTCGCCATGAGCTCGACGCTGGCCGGCAACTTCACGCTCTTGGGTTCGGTCGCCAACCTGATCGTCGCCGAGCAGGCGCGGACGGCGGGCACCACGCTCGGCTTCTGGGCGTTCTTCAAGGTGGGCTTGCCGCTGACGCTGGTCACGCTCGCCGCCGGCGCCGCGTGGCTGGCTTTCCCGGGCTAAAGAACCATCAGGGAGCCCAGGACCTCAGCGGCTGTTTCTCCACGCAATGGCCGCTTTCAGCCCCTGTTCGGCGCGGATGCGGTTGAATTCCAGCCGCTCGGCGCCGCCGGCGGTCTCGATGAAGACATCGGTTTCGACGGCCGCGAGCAGCGCGTTGCGCATGCCGCGCATGTCGAAGCTGCGGTTGATGGCGCGCTTCGTCAACTCGACCGACAACGGCGCGGCGGCGACGATCTCGCGCGCCTTTTCGAGTGCCCGCGCGACATGCTGGCCTTCGGGGACGGTTTCCGTCACCAGGCCGATCTCGGCCGCGCGTTGCGCGCTGACCTTGTCGTTACCCGTCAGCAGCATGTCCTTGGAGTGCTTCGGGCCGATCATCCAGGGCAGCACCATCGCGACGATCCCGGAACCGAAGCGCACTTCGGGCTCGCCGAAAATCGCGTCACGCGAGGCGATCGCGATGTCACAGGCGATCGCCAGTTCCAGCCCGCCGCCGATGCAATGGCCGTGGATGGCGGAGATCGTCGGCTTCGGGCAATCCCAGAACTGCATGACGAAGTCGAAATCCGCCTCGAGCACGCGCCGCCATTCGGCGACGCTGCGGTCGCCGGCGGCGGCCGATTCCTTCAAGTCGAAGCCAGCCGAGAACGAACGGCCCTCGCCCGACAGCACGAAGCAGCGGACCGAAGGCTCCTTTTGCAGGCCGCTCAAGACCTCCGTCACCTCGCGCATCAGAACCGAGTTGATCGCATTCAGCACGCGCGGGCGGTTGAGCACGATATGCGCAATGCCGTCGTCGCTCACATCGACGCGGATCGTCTCATAGTCAGTGGTCATGCTGTAGGGCCTTCTTTCGGCGCAATGTCAGGCAGTCCACGGCGACGGCCCCGCCAGGGCCGGCCAGGACCGGGTTTATTTCCATTTCGACGATGCGATCCTTCGCGCCGGCCGCCATCGCGCTGAAGCGCGATATCAGCGCACAAAGCGCATCCATGTCGACCGGCGCCCTGCCCCGCGCGCCCGTCAGCAAAGGATATCCGCGCAGCCCTTCCAGTGCCCGCCTTGCCTCGGTGACGCCGAATGGCGGCATGAGGGTCACCACGTCGCGAAACACTTCGGTGAAGACACCGCCCAGACCGAGCGTCACGATGGGGCCGAAATCCGGATCCGTCGTCATGCCGAGGATCAGTTCGACGCCCGACGCGATGCCCTGTGCTAGGATCGGCGCCGTCGGATGGCGGCCGCGCAGCGCCTCATAGGCGGCAACCGCCTCATCTTCGTCCTTCAGGTTCAGCACCACGCCGCCGAGATCCGACTTGTGCGCGATGGCGGCATCGTCGATTTTCAACGCGATCGGCCATCCGTGCCTGTCGGCGAAGGCCGCGATCTCCTTCGGCGACCGGACATCGGCAAAGGGCATCACGGGAATGCCAGCCAGTTCCAGCAGCCTGAAACCATCGGCGCTGCGCAGGCTGTCGAGAGGCGCGGCATCGATGATTGCCGTGGCATCGGCCGAAAGTGGGACAGCCGCGACATCTTCCCGACCGTGGCGGCTGAAACGGTAGGATTGCAGGTGCCGCAGGGCGGCCAGGCCGTTCGCCGTCCCCATGAGAACGGCAATCCCTCTCTCCCGAAGATCCTCGGCGATAACCGGCGACAGGGTCGTCGCGATGTTGCCCATCACGGCGACGGGTTTGTCGGTCTGCGCGTGGACCTTGCGGATCGCCGCGGCCGACAGTTCGGAAAAATTCCTGTCGGGCGGCAGGTTGGTCGCCATCACCACGATGCCGACATCGGGGTCCCTGGCCATCTCGCTCAGCACCGGCGCCATGACATCGGCGCCATCGCCCCAATAGTCCAGGGGATTGGAAGCTTCCATGCCCGGGTCGAGATGCGCCTCTACGGCCATGCGTGTCGCGGGGGCAAGCGGGACGAAGGAAAGGCCGACATCGGCCGCGATATCGGAAATCAACTGGCGTTCGCCGCCGGAATCGGTGCCCAGAGCGACGCCTGCCGCCCTCATCGGACGCTTCATCGCCAGCAGTTCGGCAGTGTCGAGCAATTCATCCAGCGTGCGCACCTGGACCACGCCATGGCGCGCGAAAACCGCCTCATAGGCGGCGTTCGACCCCGACAGCGCCCCGGAATGCGAGATCGCGAAATGGCGACCCGCCTCGCTGCGGCCGAGCTTGAGGGCAACAATGGGCACGCCCCTGGCTTCGGCTAGCGTGGCGGCGGCGAGGAAGCCTTCGGGATCGCGTATGGTCTCCATGACGCAAGCGATCACCCGCGTGTCGGTCTCCTCCAGCAGGAAGCTGATATAGTCGGCCATGGTCGTGGCCAGTTCCTGGCCGGCCGAGATCGCATAGTCGAAGCCCATACGGCGGCGGTTTCCAACCAGCCCCGACCAGGTCGAGCCCGAATGGGAGATCAGCGCAACTCCGGATGGCGCCGGCAAGGAACGGAACGGCATGCCGGTGACCTGCAGGCGATCCACCAGATTGACGAAACCCATGCAATTGGCGCCGCATACCGCCATCCCCGCTTCCGCCGCGACATCGCCGATGGCCTGGCCGAGCGTGCGACCGTCCGATGTCTGCCCGTAGGCGCGGCTGAACAGCACGGCGCCTCGCACGCCTGCCTTGGCCACGGAGGTGAAGGTGTCCACCAGCAGGGCATCGCCGACGGCGAGCGCGGCGCAGTCGACGCCACCGGGTATCGACGCCACATCGGGATAGCAGGGCTGGCCGTCGATCCGCTCATAGCGTGGGTTGACCAGGTGGACCTCGCCGGGGAAACCGAGATAACGGATCGACTGTAGCAGGCTTGCGCCGAAGCTCTCGGGCTTCGGGCTGGCGCCCACGATCGCCAGCGTCTTCGGGCGCAGCAGCTTCGATACTGTCATCAGGCACCTTTGAACGGGATGGCGACAGTGTCTGCCACCCGGGCAAGAAACGCGCGCGTCGCGGCGACGCCGTCATAGATCGCCTCCTCGGCACTACGGGCGATCGTGCAGTCGCCGATCGTCACGAAGGGCACCTGCATGCCCCCGAGCTCGCGCTCGAGCACGGTGTCCGGCGCATTGCCGGACGCGAGCACCACCGTGTCGACCCCCTCCACGACGATCGGCTGGCCGCTTGCTCCGTGCAGGAAATAGGCAGTGTCGCCATCGACCCCGAAAAGCCGGGCATACGGAATGACCTCTATCCCCGCCTCGTGCAGTTTTCCGGCCCAGTGATCGCGCACATATTGCTGCAGGTTCTGCCCGGCGCAGATGCCGTTGACCGCCAGGCGCACATGGTGTCCCTTGCGGCTCAGTTGCATGGCGACGCCGATGCCGATCCAGTCGCAGCGCCAGTCGGCCACCACCACGCGCGCACCCGGCTCCGCCCTGCCCGCGAGAAGGTCCGCGGCTTCGATGACATGGCCGGCGTCGTGGCCTTCGACCTCGGCCTCGACCGGGGCCGAGCCCGTCGCGACGATGACCGCATCCGGAGCCATCGTTTCGACCAGCGCCCGTGAGACGCGGCTGTTCAGCCGCACATCGACCTGGAGCAGCGCCAGCTCCATGGCGAGATTCGTGACCAGGCCGCCGAATTCCAGCCGATCGGGCAGAAGCTGCGCCAGCAGCGCCTGCCCGCCGAGACGGGGCGCCGCTTCCGACAGGATCACCTTGTGCCCCATCTCGGTGGCCGTGACGGCCGCCTTCATCCCGGCCGGGCCTCCGCCCGCCACCAGCACATTCAACGAACGGCCCGCGGCCGGAGCCGCTGCCGGAAGACGCAACTCCCGGCCGGTGGAGGGATTCTGGATGCAGGAAATGGAATAGCCGGCGTGAAAATGGCCGATGCAGGCCTGGTTGCAGCCGATGCAGGCGCGGATCTCATCCGAGCGACCCTCGCGCGCCTTGCGCGGCATATCGGGATCGACGATCAGCGCGCGCGTCATGCCGCACATGTCGGCCTCGCCGGCCGCAAGGACGCCCTCGGCGATCTGCGGCTGGTTGATGCGGCCGGCAACGAATACCGGGACAGAGACGACAGCCCGTATGGCCGCCGCCTTGGCGGCGACATAGGCCGGCGGGATTTCCATGGGCGGCACCACATGGATGGACCCGCCCAGGCTCGACATGGTGCCCAGCGTGGTGTTGATGTAATCGACCAGGCCTTCCTGGGCGAGTTGGCGGCAGATGCCGAGGACCGTTTCCTGGTCCAGGCCGTCTTGGTCGGCTTCATCGGCCGAAATGCGCAGGCCCACCACCATGCCGTCGCCCACGGCACGGCGCACGCCGGCAAGGCTTTCGCGCAAGGGGCGAAGCCTGTTCTCAGCCGAGCCGCCATAGATATCCTGGCGGCGGTTCACGGCGGGGTTGAGAAACTGGGCGAACAACAGCCCATGGCTGGCCATGAGTTCGACGCCGTCATAGCCGGCTTCGGCGTATCGCCTCGCGCTTTCGGCGGCGGCGGCGATGATCTCGGCCACCATCTCGGTCGGCATCTCGCGCGGCACGACGTGGAACCGGTTCTCCGGCGTCGACGAGGGCGCGAAGACCACGCCGCGCATCCCGTTCATCATGCGCCGCGTCACCCTGCCGGAATGCGACAATTGCCCGAACAGCTTGGCGCCGTGCCGATGCACGGCGCTCGCGAGCCGCGCGTATTGCGGGATCGCGTCGTCGCTCAGAAGCGCGAGGTCCGGCGCCTCGCCAAGCGTCGAGGCGTGGAAGCGCGCCGCCTCGTTGATGATAAGCCCGACGCCGCCCTTCGCGCGCGCTTCGTGGTAGGCGATCATGTCGTCGCCGGGCAGGTTGCCGCGCGCCAGATAGGTCTGATGCCCGGTCGAGAGAATGCGGTTGCGGATGGCGTGGCCGCGGATGTCGAGCGGCGAAAACAGGTGCGGATAGGCGCTGGCCATGACGTGCCCTTCGGTAGGACCGGCCTTCACCCGCCCAAATCTGAAGTCAGACTACCATCCTGCGAATGCTTGCTCACGAGAGAAATTGTAGGCACAACATAACCTGAAGTCATACCCTCGGAATTGGACCCATCATGCCGCTGCGCGCCAGACTGCCCTCGCCTGGAGCGCTTTTCATGTTCGAGGCGGCGGCGCGACACCAGAACTTCACGCTGGCGGCGCGAGAATTCAACGTCACGCAGCCGGCGATCAGCCGGATGATCTCACGGCTGGAGGATCATCTGGGCGCGAAGCTGTTTCTGCGCCGCTCGACGGGGCTGGAACTGACCGAGGAAGGGCGCGTGCTGCAGCGCGCCGTCCGGCAAGGGTTCGATCGCATCGAGGAAGCTGTCTGCGACATACAGGCCGGCGCCAATGCTGGCGATGTGGTGACGCTGTCCGTCACCTCGGCCTTCGCCATACACTGGCTGATGCCGCGCTTCGACAAGTTTCGCCAGGAGGTGCCGGGCGTGCAGATCCGCCTCGATCTCATCCATGGCGAACCCTATGGCCCGCTCGGGGATGCCGACATAGGCGTTCGTTACGCATTCCCCGAGGGCGACGAAATCGAAGCCTGGCCGCTGGTGGAAGAGGTCGTCATTCCGGTCTGCAGTCCCGGCTATCTGCGCGCGCACGGGCCGATCGACGGTCCGGAGGGATTGAGAGGCCACATCCTGGCAAGCCTGAGCGGCAAGATGCGCATTCCCTGGCCCACCTTCCTGGCCGCGGTCGGTCTCGGCCCGATGCGCGAGGCGACGGAACTGGCATTCTCCGACTACGCGCTGGTCATTCAAGGCGCGATCAAGGGCCAGACCGTCGCGCTTGGCTGGTGGCACGTCGTTGCGGGAGAAATCCTTTCGGATGGCCTCGTGCCGGCGGGGCGAACCCTGCTCCAGACCGGCACCTTCTACCACCTCGTCGCGCGCCGGTCAGCGGCCAGGCGACCGGAGGTGCGGAAGGTTCGGGACTGGCTGCGAACAGAGTTCGCCGCCATCGAGGACCAGCGCGTGCAACGTGGCCTGTTCACGGTGAAGGAAGCGATCAAGCCACCCGCAGATTGAGGACCTCTCGCACAAGGGCGTCGGGCTGCACACCGACAGGCACCGGATCCAGCGCGCGCCGTCCCCGTATCATGTCGGCCGCCTTCTCCGCGATCATGATCACCGTCGCGTTCAGGTTGGCGCCAACGACATGCGGCATGACCGACGCATCGACCACCCGCAGACCCTGAATGCCGAGCACCTTCAATTCCGGATCGACGACGGCATCCTCCCCCACGCCCATCTTGCAGGTACAGGACGGATGAAACTCGGTCTTGACCGAAGCGCGCAGCGCATCGTCGATTTCGGCGTCCGACCGGGCCGCCACGCCCGGCGCCACCTCCAGTGCCCCCAATCGCTTCAAAGGCGCCTGCATGGCGATCTCACGCGTCACCTTCACGCCCTCGCGCATTTCGACGACGTCGCGAGGATGGGAGAAGAACCGGAAATCGATCCGTGGCGCATCCTTCGGCGAAGCACTCTTGAGCGTCAGACGGCCGGTGCTGCGCTGGCGCAATTGCGACAGATGCAGGGCGAAGCCGTGCGACAGGCCGAAGCTGCCGTCCGGCCTGGAATCGATCTTCATCGGCGCGACATGGTAGTGCACGGTAGGCAAGTCGGAATCGTCCATCGCCCGGGCAAAGCCGCCGATCTCCCATATGTTCGAAGCGGCGGGCCCGGTTTGACGGACCATCCATTCCAGGCCCGCCCGCACCTTGCCGTAGGGCGACCCCATCCAGGCATGCGAGACCGGCTCCGTACAGCGGAAGGACATGCCGAGGTCCAGATGATCCTGCAGATTGGCGCCGATATGCGCCTGGTCGAGCAACGGCCTGATGCCCAGTCCACGCAGATGGTCAGCCGGCCCGATACCGGACAGCATCAGAAGCTGAGGCGAGTTGATCGAACCGCCGCACAGAATAACCTCGCGCCGCGCCCGCAAGCTGCGAACTGCGTCGCCCTGGGAGTATTCCACGCCTGTCGCACGCCCAGCCTCGACGACGACGCGATGCACCAATGCCCCGGTCTCGACGAAGAGGTTCTTGCGTGGGAGCGCCGGCCGCAGATAGGCGACCGCCGCGCTGCAACGCCTGCCACCGACTTTCGTGCAGTCGAGGCGGCCTATCCCGACAGCGTCCGGCCCGTTCAGATCCTCCACCAACCGGTGGCCGGCTTCGGCTGAAGCTTCTTCGAAAGCGTCGAAGATCGGCGATTGCAGGTTCCCGCGCTGCACATGCAGGGGCCCGTCGCCACCGCGGTAGAGCGAGGCGCCCCGATCCGAGGTCTCGGATCGGCGGAAATATGCCAGGCAATGCGCGAAGCTCCAATCCGTCAGCCCTTGCGCCGCCCACGCATCGTAATCAGCCGGATGGCCGCGCAGGTAGACCATGGAATTGATCGAGGAAGAGCCGCCCAGGGTGCGCCCGCGCGGCACCGGGATGCGCCTTCCCGAAAGCTCCGGCTGCGGCTCGGACTCATAGTTCCAGTTGAAGCGGGGATCGTGGTAGACCTTGTAGACGCCGGCCGGTATCGCCATCATCAGCGAGCGGTCCGGGCCGCCAGCCTCGAGCAGCAGAACCTGGCAATCGGGATCCTCCGTCAGTCGGGCAGCCAGAACGCAGCCGGCCGATCCCGCGCCGACGATGATGTAATCGAATTCCCGCTCCGTCGCCGCCATTCCGGCAGTCTCCCCATTGCATCTTTCTCGCGCGCGCCGCCAGCAGTTGCAACCTGCAAAGGCGCTCAAGCGGCCCGCGCGGCAACGATACCGTCCAGCCAACCAACCGCCATGTCGGGGACGGAGTCCAGCAGCTTGCGCGTATAGTCGGCACGCGGCTGGGCCAGGACCTGATCCTTGCCCCCCTGCTCGACGATTTTGCCATCCTGCATGACGACGACGCGGTCAGCGATGGCGCGCACCACCTCGATATCGTGCGTGATGAAGAGATAGGAGACACCGAGGCGCTCCTGCAGCCGCATCAGCATGCGCAGCACTTCGGCCTGAACCACCTTGTCCAGGGCCGAGGTGATCTCGTCGCAAACGATCAGCCTCGGGTCCGCGGCAAGGGCGCGGGCGATGGCGATACGCTGCTTCTGTCCACCCGAAAGCTGGCCGGGCGTTCGATCGATATGCGTCTCGTTCAGTTCGACCAGCTTCAGCAACTCCAGCACCCGCTCCTCGCGGCGCGCGCCGCGCAGCCCCTGGTACAGCGTCAGCGGGCGGCCGATGATCTTGCGAACGGTCTGGCGCGGATTGAGCGCGGTGTCGGCGGACTGATAGATGATCTGGATCTGTTTCAGCATCTCCAGCGACCGGCGGCGTATGGTGCCCGGCAAAGGCTTGCCTTCATAGACCACCTGACCGGAGGAGACTTCCTTCAGCCCGACGATGACGCGACCCAGCGTCGACTTTCCAGAGCCGGATTCCCCGACCAGCGCAACAGTCTCCCCGCGCCCGACATCGAGATCGATCGCCGTCAACACCTGAAAGTCGCCATAGTGCGCGCCGAGGCCGGTCACGGCCAGAAGCGGCGCGCCCTTGCCGTGCCGGTCACCCTGGCCGACCGGCATCTCGTGCACCGCCCACAGGCTCTTCGTATAAGGATGGGTGGGCCGCTCCATGATCTGCGCGATCGGCGCCTCCTCCACAACCTCGCCATAGCGAAGCACCGCCACGCGATGCGCGACCTGGGCGACAACCGCCAGGTCATGCGTGATGTAGATCGCCGCCACACGGTAGTCCTCGATGACCTTGCGGATCGAGATCAGCACCTCGACCTGCGTCGTCACGTCGAGCGCGGTGGTCGGCTCGTCGAAGATGATGAGCGCCGGGTTGCAGATCATCGCCATGGCGACCATGGCGCGCTGCAACTGCCCGCCCGACACCTGGTGCGGATAGCGCTTGCCGAAATTCCGCGGATCGGGAAGCTGAAGCGCGTGGAACAGATCGAGCGCGCGTTTCTGGGCCGCCTCGCGCGTCAGGCCGCCGCGATCCACGGCGACCATGATGATCTGGTCCATCAGGCGATAGGCCGGGTTGAAGGCCGCCTGCGCGCTCTGCGCGACATAGGCGACCTTGGTGCCGCGGAACTTGCGCCGCTCCTCTTCGGGGATGTCCAGTATGTTCTGCCCCAGCAGCCGGACCTCGCCGCCGGTGACTTTCGCGCCGGGGCGAAAATATCCCAGGGCCGCCAGGCCGACGGTCGACTTGCCGGCGCCGGATTCACCAACCAGCCCCAGCACTTCGCCCGGGCGGATCGACAGGCTGACACCGTTGACGATCTTCGACCACTGATCGTTCGATTTCGCCTCTATCTTCAGGTCGACAAGGTCGATGACGGGTGCGCTAGGCGTTGCGGTCATGGTCTTTCCCCCATCGTCTCAAGCATCGTCATTCAGGCCGCTTGCCCGGTTCAGCAGCCAGTCGACCACGAAATTCACGGCAATGGCCAGAAAGGCGATGGCCGCGGCCGGTATGAGCGGGGTGATGTCGCCCATGTTGATCAGCGCCGCGTTGTCGCGGACCATCGACCCCCACTCCGCCGTCGGCGGCTGGATGCCGACGCCGAGGAACGACAGGGCTGCGATATTCAGGAAGATGAAGCAGAACCTCATGCCCAGTTCGGACAGGATCAGGGGCAGGATGTTCGGGAACACCTCATTGACGGCGATCCACAGCAGGCTCTCGCCGCGGACCTTGGCGTGCTCGACGAAATCCAGGCTGGCGACATTCAACGCCGCGGCCCGCGCTATGCGATAGAAGCGCGTCGAGGTGAGCACCGCGATGATCAGGATGAGATTCAAAACCGAGGAACCGAAAATCGAGAGGATCATCAGCGTGAAGATCAGGTCGGGGACCGACATCAGCGCGTCGACGAGACGCGAGATCACCTGATCCACGATCCCTCCGACCAGCGCGGCGAAGACACCCAGCAGGCAGCCGATGACGAAGGATATGGCTGTGGTGAGCAGCGCGATCGAAATGGAGTTGCGAGCGCCGAATATCAGGCGCGACAGGAAATCGCGGCCGAGCTGATCGGTCCCGAGCAGATGGTTGGCGCTCCATGGCTCGAAAGGAACGCGCGAAACGACCTCGACCTCCCCGTAAGGTGCCAGCAACGGCGCAAGCAGGGCGACGAGGGCATAGATGGCGACGATCACCATGCCGAACTTCGCGCTTGGCGGCGCCGAGCCGACAAGTTTCAGCGTGCCCAGGAAGCGGTTCGGAGCGGCGGATCTGACTTCAAGGCTTTGCTGCATGGTTCTCTCCCTCAACGCGGATGCAGCAGGCGTGGATTGCTGACGATGGAGATGATGTCGGCGATCAGGTTGAAGCCGATATAGGCGGCGGCGAAGATGAGCGCGCAGGCCTGGATGACCGGCACGTCGCGGTTTCGCACGGCGTCGATCATCGCCTGGCCAACGCCGGGATAGACGAAGACGACCTCGATCACGACGACGCCCGAGATCAGGTAGGCAAGGTTGAGCGCGACCACGCTGGCGATCGGGCCGATCGCGTTGGGTAACGCCTGCCGCACGACGACGCGCTTTTCCGGCTCACCCTTGAGCCGTGCCATCTCGATATAGGGACTGGCCATGACCGACAGGATCGCCGCGCGCGTGTTGCGCACCATATGCGCCAGGATGACCAGCAGCAGCGTCAGGATCGGCAGCACCATGCGATAGAGCTGTTCGCCGAGCCCCATGCCGTTGCGGATGCCGGCCATTGAGGGGAACAGCTGCAGTTTCACGGCCAGCACCATCATGACAACATAGGCCACGAAGAACTCTGGGATCGAGATCGAGGCCAGCGTCGAGGTCGACAGGAACTTGTCGAGGAACCGGCCCCGGTAACGCGCGCAAACGATGCCCAGCGCGATCGACAGCGGCACGGCGATGGCGGCGGTGATCGAGGCCAGGACGAGGGTGTTCTTCAGGCGCGGCCCGATCAGCGCCATGACCGGCCGGCCGGAGAACGAAAGCCCCATGTCGCCCGTCGCGGCCGCCCCCAGCCATGCGAGATACCGCAGGAACCAGGGGCGGTTCAGCCCGAGCTTGACCTCCATCGCCGCAACGGCGGCCGGCGTCGCGTTCTGGCCGAGGATGGCGGAGGCATAGCTGCCGGGCAGGAAGCTGACGGCGGAGAAGATGATCAGAGAGACGATCAGCAAACTGAGAAGTCCCAAGCCGATCCGGCTCGCAGCCATGGACAGGATCGGGTGGGATTTGGTCGTCATGCGTCGCGCTCTCCGCTCGTTCGCTCGCTTGCGTGATGCCCCTGCACCGCTGGCTGACACATGATCATGCGTCCATCCGCCACCAGCGCTCGGCCCCGCGATGATTGTCGGCGGGCAGAATACCGCCCAATGTCGCATGACCGATATTCGTCGTCATGGCGAGACGCCACGAGACGAAAGCCACAGTGATCAAGCCGCCCTCATCATGCAGCATCTGCTGCGCTTCGGCATAGATCTTGGCGCGCTTTGCCTGGTCCATCTCGGCACGCGCCGATTTGACGAGCGCGTCGAAGGCCGGCTTCTTGAAGCCGGTGTTGTTCCACGGCGCATCCGAGGTGTAGGAGGTGGCGAACAGCCAGTCGAGCGTGACGCGACCGTACCAGTCGGAAGCGTTGAAGGGCTTCTTCAGCCAGACATTGTCCCAGTAGCCGTCGTCGGCTTCCTGGACGATGTTGACCGTGATCCCGGCCTTGGCAGCATGCTCCTTGAACAGCACCGCCGCGTCGACAGCGCCGGGGAAGGCGGTCTCGGCGACAGAGAGGTCGACCGACACATTGTCCAGCCCCGCTTCCTTCAGAATGGCCTTTGCGGCGTCCGGGTCGTAGGCATGCTGCGGCGGCGTCTCGGCATAGAACGGCATGATCGAGGCGGCCGGATTGTCGTTGCCCTTCTTGGCCTCGCCCAGGAAGACCTTGGCGATGATGTCGTCCCGGTCGATAGCGAGCTTCAGCGCCTTGCGCACCGCTGGATTGTCGTAGGGCGCGACGGAGCAGTTCATGTCGAACGTCAGATGCCTCAGGCTTGGCGTGCGAACGATCTTGAGGCGATCGTTGCGCTCGACCATCGCGACATTACGGATGTCGACATCCTCGATCACGTCGACTTCACCGGTCATCAGCGCGTTGAGCCGGGCGGTGCCGTCGGGAATGTTCACCACCTCGACCTCGTCGAAGTGAGGCAGGCCGGGCTTGTGATAGTCCGGGTTGCGCTTCAGCCGGATCGCGATGCCGGGCTCGAAGCTTTCCAGCTTGAATGCGCCCGTGCCGATGCCGCCTTGCCAGTCGATGCCGCCACCCTCGCGGGCCGGAAAGATCGACAGGTGATAGTCCGACATTAGATAGGGAAAGTCGGCGTTACCCTCGGTGAGGATGAACACCACCTTGTTGTCGCCATCCTTGTCGATCTGCTTGATCTGCTTCACGATGGCCAATGCGCCGGACGTGCTGCCTTCGCCCATGTGGTGCAGCAGCGATTGGCGCACATCCTCTGGTGTCAGCGGGCGGCCATCGTGGAATTTCACGCCCTTGCGCAGGATGAAGGTCCAGCGTGTCGCCCCCTCCTCGCCCGTCCAGCTTTCGGCGAGGTCGCCGGCGAGCGAGCCGTCCGGCAGAAGCTCGACAAGATTGTTGCAGAGCGACCCGTTGAAGGCGAACCCGGTCATCACCGTCGCCCAGCTCGCCGGGTCGAGCGTATCCTGCTGCGAACCGTCATTCATGCCGTAGCGCAGCTTGCCGCCTTGCTTGGGCTTGTCCTGGGCCCAGGACAGGCCGGGAAAGGCAACCATGCCGGCAACCGCGCTGGCCCCCACAAGGAAGCGCCGGCGCGTCGGCGCCATGCCAATGGATGTGGCGGGATGTTCACCACTTTCGATATTCTGCCGCTCCATGAGTTCCTCCAACCTTTCCGAAACAGCAACACACTTCATGCGGATATCCGGCATGGTCGCCCGGCCGCCAATGCGCTCGAACGCATGGCGACCACGACAAGCAAGATCCGCCCCTGATCAGCCTTGAAAGCGGGCGGGCCTTGCGCCCGCCCCGTTTGCGCCTGCCAGCCTCAGGCCTTGAGCCACCAGCGCTCGCACATGCGCATATTGTCGAGCGGCATGAGGCCACCCACCTTGTCGAAGCCCAGCTTGTTGGAAACGCCGTTTCGCCAATCCACGAAAGCGACGGTCAGCAAATTGCCGTCATCGTGGATGATCTGCTGCGCCTCCGCGTAGTAGGCCGCGCGCTTGGCATCGTCCGTCTCGACCCGCGCCTTCTCGCACAACTCGTCGAAACGCGCGTTCGACCAGCCCGCATTCCACGGCGCCTTGGAAGTATAGATGGTCGAGAACAGCCAGTCGATCGTTGCCCTTCCGAACCAGTCCACTCCGGCGAAGCTCTTCTTGAGCCAGACGTTTTCCCAATAGCCGTCAGCCGCCTCGCGCACGACATTGATGTTGATGCCGGCCTTGGCCGCGTGCTCCTGGTAAAGAACCGCCGCATCGATCGCGCCGGCAAAGGCGTTCTCGGCAACATGGAGATCCACGGAAACGCTGGTCATTCCGGCCTTGGCCAGGTGTTCCTTGGCCTTCTCGATGCTGTAGTCGCGTTGCGGCATGTCATGAAAATACTTCATGATCGAGGACACGGGGTTGTCGTTCCCCTTGCGACCCTCGCCCAGAAACACCTTTTCGATGATGTCGTCGCGATCCAGCGCATATTTCAGCGCCAGGCGAACGTCCGGATTGTCGAACGGGGCCACGCGCGTGTCCATGTCGAAGGAGAAATGACGCAGGCTCGGCACGCGCTGGACGCTGAAATCGGAGCTGCGCTCGACCATCGGGACATTGCGGATATCGAGGTCCTGGATGAAATCCACCTCGCCCGTCAGCAAGGCATTGAGCCGCGCCGTCGCGTCGGGAATGGAGATGAATTCGACTTCGTCCAGGTACGGCTTGTTGTTCTTGTGATAATTCGGATTGCGCTTGAGGCGAGTGGCGATGCCGGGCTCGAAGCTGTCGAGGAGGAACGCGCCGGTTCCCTTGCCCGCCTGAATGTCGATGCCGCCGCCCTCCATGGCCGGAAAGACCGACAGGTGATAATCCGACATCAGATACGGAAAGTCGGCATTGCCGCCGGCGAGCTTGAAGACGACCGTATCGGAGCCGTCGAGATCGATCGCGGAAATCTGCTGAACGATGGCGCGGGCGCCCGAGGTCGAGTCCGGCTTCATGTGATGCAGGAACGACTGGCGCACATCCTCCGGCGTCAGGCTCTTGCCGTTGTGGAAGGTGACGCCCTTCCGCAGCTTGAAACGCCAGGTCGCTGCGTTGTTGTCCTGTTCCCAGCTTTCGGCGAGGTCGGCGGCGACTTCACCGTCGGGCAGGATTTCGACGAGGTTGTTGTAGACGCCGCCGTTGAAGCTGGCTCCCGTCCAGCTGGTCGACCATGTGCCCGGGTCGAGATTGTCGTTCTGCGATGCGTTGTGCAGTCCCAGCCGCATCTTGCCGCCGGCCTTCGGCTCAGCGGCCTGGGCGCGCGGCATGCCCGGCATTGTCATGACCGCCCCGGCGGCCAGCAGCGCGGAGCCCCGCGCCAGGAATTCGCGGCGGGAAATCGCGCCGCTCCGCAGCTTGCGGGCCAGATCATCCATCTGGCGGTGATCCGATTCATTCATGTTTCACCCTCTTGGATTGGTCGGTTGATATCGAGGCCGCTTCTTCGTTCCGGCGCCTTCGCGATTACAGTAGTTGGAAACGCGAACCTGTCAACAAACTGATTGACCAATCAATCATACATTGGGCAAAATAACGCATCTTTGAACCGCTCTGACCAGGGGATGCCATGTCGGACAGCGACCTTGCTTATACCGGCGCATCGGAAGCGCTGCGCATGTTCCGGAGCGGCCAATTGTCGCCCGTGGAACTGCTCGAGGCGCAATTGTCGCGCATCGCCGCAAGTGCCGGGAGCCTCAATGCCGTCTGCTTCACCTACGCCGACGAAGCGATGGAGAAAGCGCGGCGCGCCGAGGCCCGCTACGCCGCGCGTGCGTCGGACCTAGGACCGCTGGAAGGCATCATGACGGCTCTCAAGGACGAGAACATGATGGCCGGCAAGATCACGACCTACGGCTCGGTTCTCTACGCCGAACATGTTGCTTCGACCAACGCGCCGGTCGTCCAGCGCCTGCTGGACGCCGGCGCGATCGTACATGCCCGGACCACGACACCGGAATTTTCCTGCGCGCCGTTCTGCCACTCCCGCCAGTGGGGAATCACCCGAAACCCTTGGAATGCCGATTTCACGCCCGGCGGCTCGTCGGGTGGCTCGGGAGTCGCCCTTGCGGCCGGACTGACGACATTGGCGACGGGGTCCGACATCGGCGGTTCCATCCGCATTCCCGCCTCGGCCTGCGGTGTCGTCGGCTTCAAGCCTCCCTACGGACGCGTGCCGTCCACGCCGCCGTTCAACCTCGATCACTACAACCATCCAGGCCCCATGGCGCGGACCGTGGAGGATTGCCTGCTGATGCAGAATGTCCTGGCGGGACCTCACCCCCAGGACATCGCGTCGCTGAAACCCAAGCTGGAACTGTCGGCGGATCGTCGCGGGGTCCAAGGCTGGAAGATCGCCTATTCGCTCGACTTCGGTTTCATGGAGGTCGATCCCGACGTTCGCGCCAACACGCTGCGGGCAGTCGACGTCTTCCGTTCGCTGGGAGCGGAAGTGGTCGAAGTCGAGCTGCCGTGGTCGTGGGATGTCTACCATGCCGCAGCGACCCATCATGCGACATTGTTCGGCGCCTGGCTCGCGGAATATCTCGACGACCGCCAGTCGAGCCTCACCACCTATGCCGCCGACTTCGCTCGCAAATCCCTCTCGGTCACGACGCGCGACTATCTCAAAAGCCTCGACGTCGAGGGGCGAATCTACGGGCATTTCGGCCCGTTGATGGAGGAATACGACCTCTTTCTCTGCCCGACCCTGGCGGTGCCGGCGGTGAAGGCCGATTTCGAGATGCGCGACCCGCTTTTGATCAACGGCAAGCCGATCGATCCCTATCTGGGCTGGACCATGGCGTGGCCCTTCAACATGCTGAGCCGTTGCCCGGTGCTCGCCTTGCCCTCGGGGCACGCCGCGACCGGTGTGCCCACGGGCATACAACTGGTCGGCCGCACCTATGACGACCAGGCTGTCTTCCGCGCCGGCTTCGCGTATGAGAGCGCCGTGGGCGGCTGGTTCGCCGCGCCCGAGACCCGCCCCACCCTGCCTTTCTGAGACCTGCCATGAAAACCGTCTACTCCGACCACCACAAGCTGCAGAGCGTCGAGACCGAATTCTATCGGGGCAAATGGGTCGAGGCCTTCGAGATACCACGCAGGGCTCAACTGGTTCTGGACGCGGTGCGGCGCGCCGACCTCGGCCCGATCGTCGAGCCGAAGAGCTTCGACCTGGCACCCGTTCTTGCCGTGCATGATCCGGACTTCGTCCGGTTCCTGGAAAATGTCTGGGCCGAGTGGGTGGCCGAGGTAGGCCCCATCCCCGCATACCCGAACGTCTGGCCGCCGCGCCGCACGCGCATGATCCCCACAATTCGACCGGGAGCCGAACTCGGCCGCTATGCGGTGGACATGAGCAGCCCCATCCTCGAAGGCACCTGGCGGGCCGCGCGCGCGGCGGTCGATTGCGCCTTGACCGGCGCCGACTTCATCAACGCCGGCGATCCTTCGGCGTTCGCGCTCTGCCGTCCGCCCGGCCACCATTCGGGGCGCGACTATTACGGCGGCTACTGCTTCCTGAACAACGCCGCCATCGCCGCGCAATATTTCCGCGACACCGGGGCCCGGCGCGTCGCCATCCTGGATGTCGACTATCACCACGGCAACGGTACCCAGGACATTTTCTACGATCGCGGCGACATCCTGACCGTTTCGATCCATGGCGATCCGGTGCAGGAATACCCCTACTATATCGGCTTCGCCGACGAGACCGGACATGGCGCCGGAGAAGGGTTCAATCTCAACCTTCCGCTATCGTGGGGAACGGATTTTTCCATCTGGAGGACGGCGCTGGATCAGGCGATCGATCGCATAGCGGCGTTTGCTCCCGACCGGCTGGTCGTCTCGCTGGGCGTCGATGCCTTCGAGGAGGACCCGATCTCCCACTTCAAGCTCAAGGGTCCCGATTTCGTGGAGATCGGGCGCGCCATCGGCGCGCTGAAGATTCCGGCGCTGTTCGTGATGGAGGGCGGCTACGCCATCGAGGCGATCGGGACCAACGTCGCGAATGTTCTCGCGGGGCATTCATCCGCTCGAGCCTGAGACATAGGCTCGGGCACCTGTCCGGGCCGCTCAGAAATCCCCGGGGAAGTGCAACCGCATGAAGGCCAGGCAGGCCTCGTGGCCGATCTTCTGCCCCTCGGTGATGGACATGTTCGACACCAGGTTCTCGATCCACAATCCCGAGATCAAGGCGTTCAGCGAGATAGCCAATTGCTGGGCATTGATCGACACGCCACGCAGTTGCGCGAGTTCCGCCATATCGGCGCAGACGGCCCGGTTATAGTGCTCGCGCAGTTCGGCGCATCGCTTGTGATAGGCGGGAACCCGGACCGCTTCGGCCCAGAATGCCAGCCACAAGGCGATGCTGTCCCGTCCCGCGGCCTTGCGGCTGAAATCGGTATCGATCATCCGGCGGATGCGATCGGCGGGGCCAAGCGCCGAAGCGTCGAGGCGGGTGAGATAGGTTTCGTATTCCGCGGCCGTATGGTCCAGCGCGGCAAAGATGATGCCTTCCTTCGACTGGAAGTGGAACGCGACCACGCCGTAGGAACATTTTGCCTCGGCGGCGATCGAGTTGATCGTGACGCCGGTAAGCCCCCGTTTCGATATGACCTTGACCGCGGCCTCGACAAGGCTGCGCCGGCGATCGACCACCTGGTCGTCGCGGCTGGTCGCCATCGTCTTGCCTGCACCCCGTGACCTGGCTTTCACATCTGGCATGGAAATTCAGCTTTTCATTCGAAAATGGGTCGGAATCCTGTCTCGCCATGCGCGCGGCGAAAAGCAAGCCTCATCGTTGCTGAACGGCATCTAGCGCACCGCTTCCTTGAGCGGCTCCAGCCCGAGGAAACGGGCGGCGTTGTCGTGCAGCCACAGGTCGCGAACCTCCTCGCTCAGGCCGAGGCCGTTCACTTCGGCCACCGCCGCATCGACCGGCATCATCGGGAAGGCCGAACCGAAGACCATCTTGTGCTTGAGGATGGTGCGGCCGTATTGCAGCAGCGGCTCATATCCCGAATGCGCCTTGGCCAACAGCCCTGGACGGACGGCGAGGATGCCGATGTACAGGTTGGGGTGGCGCCAAGCGACACCGATCAGTTCCTGCACCCAGGGCCAGCCCGGCGGTGAGGCTATGGCCCGCAGTTCGGGATAGCGGACCATGACGTTGTCCAGATATTCCGGCTTTCCCACCGACATCGGCGTATGGGTCGAGAAATTGATGCCGCAATGGATATTGACCGGCACATCGAGCTCGATCGCCTTTTCGTAGAGCGGATAAAGCCGAGCGTCGTCGGGCGTCATCTTCAGCTCGAAACACTGAAGGTTGAGGCCACGCAGCCCAAGGTGGTTCACCGCATGATCGAACGCGGCCACCGCATCCGCCTGGTACGGATCGACACCCGCGAAGCCGATGAAGCGCGGACCGTGCGACCTTACGAAGTCCGCCACCAGTTCGTTCGCGATCTTGAAGCCGAACGTCGTGCTGACATCGCGCGCCTTCAGGACAACGTGGCGCGCGCCGAGCCGTTCATAGGTCTCGAGATATCCATCCAGCCCTTGTGCCGCCTCCGAGCCCGCCGAGAGCGTCTCGCTTGCCCGGTAGACCCGTCGATAGTTCTGCAGGTGCGGAGCGGCCGGGGAAAACTCCGGCAGCGGCGGGCGGCTCGAAAAATCGATCAGCATCGGCTCAGTTCCATTTTCCGCGGTCTTCCAGGATGACCTTGGCCGCGTTGTGCCCGGGCACGCCGGTCACGCCGCCGCCGGGATGGACGGAGGCGCTCGCCTGGTAGAGTCCGTCGATCGGGCTGCGATAGTCGGCGTAACCGGGAGAGAAGCGGCGGAAGAACATCTGGTCGGCGCTGATCTCACCGTGATGCACGTGACCGTTCGGCAGGTCGAAGATCCGCTCCAGATCCAGCGGCGTTATCACCTGCCGATGCAGGATATGATCCTCGATATCCGGGAACTGCGTCTTGAGGACTTTCAGGACATTGGTCCACAACTCCTCGCGCCGCTCGTCCCAACTGCCCGTCGCGAGCGTGTAGGGGGCATGCCCGCCGAAGATGTTCATGATGTGGTGCCCGGGAGGCGCAAGCGTCGGATCGACCATCGACGGCACCTTGACGATCAGGAACGGCTTGTCGGCCATCTCGCCTTCCTGGGAGATGCGATGCGCCCGTTCCATGTAGGCGACGCTAGGGGCGATCGTCATTTGCGGCAGGACGCCGCCCTGGCGCGCGGCCTGGGCGAAGACAGGCGCATCCGGCAGCGACTTCAGGGCGAGGTTGACGCGGAACACCGTGCTCTCGCAACGGATGTTCGCGATGTCGCGATTGAAGCCCTCCGGCAGCAGGCCGGGGTCTATGAGCCTGGTGAAGATCGTGCGCGCCGTCGCATTGGCAATCACTATCTTGGAGCGGATTTCCTCACCGCCCTCGAGCCGCACGCCAACGGCGCGCCCGTTCTCGACCAGGATCTTCTCGACCGGCACGCCGGTGCGGACCTCCATGCCGTGGGCCTCGCCCGAGCGGCGAATGGCTTCCGAGATGGCACCCATTCCGCCCTTCATGAAACCCGCGGGGCCTGCCGGCGTGCTGCCATCCCTGACAATGCCGCGCGCCAGCATGTAGGCCGATCCAGGCGTCTTCAGGCTGGAGTTGGCGCCGCCTCCGCCGGCGAAGAAGCCGAGGACAAGCTTCACGTCCTCCGACTCGAACCAGCGCGACAGGTAGTCGTAGGCGCTCATGGTCAGCAGATTGTAGATGTCGAAGAACTGCGGGCCGATCTTGCGAAAACGCCAGACGAAACCCGCCAGCCGCTTGAGGTCCCGCATCCTGCCGCTGCCGGGATTGACGGGGACTTCCCACAGAAGCTGCTTCATGAAGGGCGCCACCTTCTGCATGTGGGCGCGGTAGCGCGCATATGCCTGGCCGTCCGAATTCGACAGCCTGCCGATTTCGGCGGCGAACTTCTCGGGGTCGTCCCACATGGTGAAGGTCCTGCCGCCCTCGAGGGCAAACACGGTGGGATGCGCCGGGAGCACCTCGAAGCCATATTTCTGCAGCTCCAGATCGAGGATGACCTTCGGCTGCAGGAGGCCCTGATAGTAGGACGCCATGGATGAGCGATATCCCGGCGCGATCTCCCCGGTAACGGCGGCTCCGCCAATGACATCGCGCCGCTCGACCACGAGAACCTTGACCCCGGCGCGTGAAAGATAGGCGCCGCAGGTGAGCCCGTTGTGGCCACCGCCGACGATGATGGCGTCATAGTGCGGTTTCATGCGTTGGCTCCTTCGATCCATGCCCCGACGGTGCGATCATAGGAGCCCGCCCTTGGGTCGACGTCCCGCGCCTTGAGCAGCGGCTTGGATATCTTCAGCGAGGCGGTGCGGGGAAAATCATCGACGAAGGCATAGAAGCGGGGAACCTTGAAGGCGGCGAGCCCGGCCTGGGCTGTGGCGATGACACCATCGAGGAGTGCCTGATCGGGCCCCCGCCCTTCCTTCAGCTTCAGATAGGCCTTGACCTCCTCGCCCCTCAGGGCGTCGGGAACACCGACCACGGCGACCTCGGCGACGCCCGGGGCGGCTGCCAGGACCGTTTCGACCTCGCGCGCGGCGATGTTTTCGGCAGAACGGCGGATCATGTCCTTCTTGCGGCCGACGATGTAGTAGAACCCGTCCTCGTCCTGGCGGAACAGATCACCGGTGGAGAACCATCCGTGGCGCAGCACCTCGGCGGTCGCTTCCGGATTGTTGTAGTAGCCCAGCATGATGCCGGGACCGCTGATCTGCAGTTCGCCGATCGTCCCCGGCCGGACCGGATTGCCGGCCTCGTCGACGATGCGGCACTGCCGGAACGGACAAGGCACGCCACAGGACCCGGACCCGACCTTGTCGGACCGCTCAATGGGCGCGAACATCGCCGGGCCAACCTCCGTCATGCCAAAAGCCTCGCGCGCATTCAGGTCGAAGCGCGCCTCCAGCGCCTGGTGAAGATCGCGCGGGCAGCCGTAGATGTTGGCGCGCACCACCTTGTTGTCGGCGTCGTGCGGTTGCGCGGCGATGCCATGCAATATCCAGGGCAGCAGGCAGAACTCGATATCGAATTCCTTCAGCCAGAGAGAAAAGCGGCTGGTCGATTGACGCGCGGCGACGAAGAGCGTGCCACGCTGATACATGGTCATCAGCAGCAGCCATTGCGGATCCATGTAGAAGAATGGCGTCGAGGCCAGGATGCGGCGATAGACCCTGCCGTCGCGAAACGCATTCACCTTGCCGGCGGAGATCCAGTAGCGCTGGCTGAGCATGCAGCCCTTCGGGAAGCCGCTGGTGCCCGAAGTGAACTGGATGTTCAGGAGATCATCGTGGCCGACAGGCTCGGGCGCCGTGAACGCTTCGGCCGGCTCGGCCAGCGCCTGCCAGTCGCGCGCGCCTTCCGGCACGTCGCCGCCGACGACGATCATCCGCTCCGGCGGCACCGACACCAGCCCCTCGGCGTGGGCCTGGTCGAGCGTCGCGCGGGTGGAGGCATGGGTGACGACCCATTCGGCCTCGGCCACCTGCATGACATGGGCGATCTCGCGCGGCGTGTAGCCGGGATTGATGGGCAGCATCACCGCGCCGATCCGGCCGAGCGCCAGCCACGTCAGCGGAAAGGCCGCGATGTTGGGGAGCATCACGCCGACATGGCTGCCCTTGCGGATGCCGACCGACATGAGACCGGCCGCCAGTCCGTTCACCCGGCGCCGCATTTCGGCGTAGGTGATCGTCTCGCCACTGTCGAAGAAATTCCACAACAGCCTGTCGCCGGCCTCATCGGCCGCCGCGTCGATCAGCGCGCCGATATTGTCCGGCAGCGGCTCGGCCTCGATGCGTCGACGGCGTTCGTCATAGTCGACCACCGGTCGCGCCAGAACCTCGTCCTTCCACATTTCGGCCTCCGAACGTCAGCGCTGAGTTCCGGCAAGCCGCGCCGTCAGCGAGGCGCGGCCGCGGTGGAGCGGGATCTTCAAACGGAATCCCCGCTCCACTTGTTTGATCCGGCGGCATCGATGCGACGCGCCAGCGGGTCGCCAGGCCGCGAATGCGCCCGTCAGTGGGCGAACCACATCGCCTTCAGGTCGGTGTACTTGTCCATCGCATGCAGGGACTTGTCGCGACCGAAACCGGACTGCTTGAAGCCCCCGAAGGGAACAGCCATCGACCCGCGATCGAAGCAGTTGACCCAGACCACGCCGGCCTTGATCGCCTTGGCAGCCCGGTGTGCGTTCTTGACCGAACCGGTCCAGACCGCGCCGGCCAGGCCGTAGATGGTGTCGTTCGCCACTTCCATCGCCTCGTCGAAACCCTTGACGGTGATGGCGGACAGCACCGGGCCGAAAATCTCCTCGCGCGCGATCGTCATATCGTTGCGGACGCGGTCGAAAATCGTCGGCTCGATGTAGAAGCCGCCGGTCTCGACGCGGACCCGGCTGCCGCCGATGAGCGTTGTCGCCCCTTCGGCGCGGCCGGCGTCGATGTAGCCCAGCACGCGATCCATCTGTTCCTCGGTGACCATCGAGCCCATGCGGGTGGTCGCGTCGAGCGGATCGCCGGGCGTGAAGGACCTGGCGTGGGCCGCGATCTTCTCGAACAGCGCGTCGCGCACCTTCTCGTCGACGATCAGGCGGCTGCCGGCGTTGCAGACCTGCCCGGTGTTGGCGAAGATGCCGGCGGCGACACCGGCAGCGGCCGCATCCAGATCGTCGCAATCGGCGAGCACGACCTGAGGCGACTTGCCGCCCAGTTCCAGGCCGATGCGCTTGATGTTGGATTGACCCGAATACTGCATGAAATACTTGCCGACTTCGGTAGAGCCGGTGAAGCCCACGCAGTCGACATCCATGTGCAGGCCAAGCGCCTTGCCGGCGATGTGGCCGAGGCCGGGCACGACATTGAGCACGCCGGCAGGAAGCCCGGCCTCGATTGCCAGTTCGCCAAACTTGAGCGCGGTGAAGGGCGACTGCTCGGCCGGCTTCAACACCACCGAATTGCCCGTGGCCAGCGCTGGGCCGAGCTTCCAGGCCGCCATCGACATCGGATAGTTCCACGGCACCACGGCGGCGACGACGCCCAGTGGCTCGCGCACCACCAGCGTCGTCATCTCGTGCGCCGTGGCCGCGACCTCGCCATAGACCTTGTCGATCGCCTCGGCATACCACGCGATGCAGTTGGCGGCGCTGACCACGTCGCCGTTGAAGGCATTCGCGATCGGCTTGCCGACGTTGAGTGTCTCCAGCAGCGCCAGTTCCTCGCGGTTCGCCAGGATCAATTCGGAGAAGCGCAGCAATATTTTGCGGCGGTCGGCCGGCGCCATGCGCGACCAGACACCCGCGTTGAAGGCCTTGCGCGCCGAGCGCACAGCCCTGTCGACATCGGCCTCGTTGCACGAGGCCACTTGCGTCAGCAGGCGCCCGTCGCCGGGATAGACGCAAGCGAAGGTCTCGTTCGAGACGCTGTCGACA
Organism: Mesorhizobium sp. 65-26; assembly: GCA_001899205.1. Lineage (GTDB taxonomy): Bacteria > Pseudomonadota > Alphaproteobacteria > Rhizobiales > Rhizobiaceae > Mesorhizobium. The sequence goes on from MKVL01000009.1 coordinate 139,935, forward strand.
TATTGGCCGTCGATGAAAGGGCGGTTCGGCAGTTGCACCGATTTTGCACGTGCATGCCAGTCGATTGTTTGCAGCATGTCAGTCCCATCCTTCTCCTGAGATTACGCAGTGCCGCTTCCGGGCAGCCGCCCTAGCGGCCAAGACCATGCGCCGCGCCGACCTCGGAGATCGCCTGGCGCATGATGGCGACGATGTCGTCGATCTGTTCGCGGGTGATAACGAGCGGCGGAGAGATGACGCACAGGTCCCCCAGCGGCCGAACGATCAGCCCGAGCTCGAAACAGCGCTGATCGATCTCCCGGGTAAAGGCCTTGTCCTCGTCCAGCGGGTCGATCCGGTTGGTGTCGAGCAGGCACTGGACACACCCCACCAACCCCACGGAGCGCACGTCGGCCACGCCCGGCAGGTCGGACAGCGACCGCAGCCGCTCGGCGAAATAGTCCGCCTGGTCCCGCGCATGCTCGACCACGCCGTCGCGCTCCATCAGCGCGATGTTGGCCAGCGCCGCCGCGCAGGCCACCGGCTGGTTGGTGTAGGTGTAGCCGTTGGTGAACCAGCTGCCCTTGGCATTGTCGCCCGAAACACGCGCCAGCACCTTGTCTGAGATGGCGAGCCCGCCCAGGGGCACATAGCCCGATGTAACGCCCTTGGCGAAAGTGATGATGTCTGGGACGACGCCGAACACCTTTTCCGACGCGAACCATTCGCCGCAGCGGCCGAAACCGGTCACCACCTCGTCCGAGATGTAGAGTATGTCATGCTTCTCGCAGATCGCCTTGAAGCGGGCGTGATAGCCCTTGGGCGGTATGATGACGCCACCGGAAGCCAGAATCGGCTCGGCGAGAAAGGCCGCGATCGTGTCCGCGCCGAGTTCCTCGATCCGGTCCTCGAACTCCGACACCAGATCATCGAGGAATTCCTCCTGCGTCCGGTTGCCGGCGTGGCGCGGGTTGGGGCTGGACAGGAATGAGATCCTGTCCTGCTGGATATCGAAATTTGGCCAGTTGCCCGTACGCCCGGTGCAGGCAGCGGTCAGCGCCGTCGAGCCGTGGTAGCCGTCGTAGCGCACGATGATGCGCTTCTTCCTGGGCCGCCCCAGCACGTTGTTGTAGAACTCGGAAAACCGCAGCGCGCTGTCGACGGCCGTCGACCCACCGGTGGTGAAGAAAATGCGGTTGAGGTCACCCGGGGTCAGCGTCGCGATCTTTTCGGCGAGAAGCGCCGCCGGGCTGGTGGCCATATACCAGGGAGAGGCGTAGGGCAGCGTCATTGCCTGATGCGCCATGGCATCGACGATTTCCCTGCGGCCGTACCCGACCTGAGCGCACCACATGCCCGCAGGGCCGTCGATCAGCCTGCGGCCGTCCTCGGCGTAGACATAGATCCCCTCGGCGTGGGTCAGGATCGGTTGCGAGGCCTTGCCAAGCTTCGCCATCTCCTGCGCGGGCACGAGCACGTGTTCACGCATCGCTTCCTGGACGCCGCCAAACATATCCGCCATCACCGCAACTCCCCTGCATTGATACGCCGAACGCCACCCGTAGGCCGGACACCCCTCGGCTCCGGGCAGTAGTGAGCCAAGCGGGTAACGGAGTCAACAATTCTGATTGCTTGATCAATCAGATTTTGTATCTGGCCCCACGCCTTGGCCAGCATGGCGCGGGTCATCCAATCCAGGCCGCGCTGTCGACAGAGCGAAGAAGCGACCCGGCAATCCATGCTCTCTGCTTTGAAGCAGGCGACACGAATCAAGCCCGACGCAGGTCGACGCGGATGGGCGTCGCTGATTTCGGCCGACTTGGCGGCCAAGGAGTCAGGTCATATAGTTGGCAACGATACGTTTGCTTCGACGGGGGCGTCGCGGGTGGAAGCCGTCGCTGATGAATTGGTGGATGCGATCTACGAAGCGGCCGTGCTGCCGGAAACCTGGCCAGCCGTTCTTGAAAGGATCGCCCAAAGCGTCCAGGCCGTTGGCGGCGTTCTATTCGCCGTCGACGGGTTGCGCGGAGGCAGTTGGGCCGCTTCGGAGGCCCTGGTCCACGTCATGGGACCGGTGGCTGAAATGGCCGAGCGCAACACGCGTCCGCAGCGCGGCCTGGCCAAGCGCTACGCCGGCTTCATGGCCGATCTCGATTTCCTGACTTTGGACGAGAAGGAAAGCGATCCGCTTTACACGGAGATCCTGAAGCCAAACGGGCTTGCCTGGGGATGCGGCTCCGTCATTCCCGTCCCCAGCGGCGACCTTCTGGTTTTCGATTTCGAGAGAACAAGCGAGGTCGGCGTCTTTGATCGCACTGCGCTGGACACGCTCGACAGCTACCGCCCTCACCTGGCCAGAGCCGGGCTGATGGCGTCGCGCCTGCAACTTGCGCGCGCTCAGACGGCCACCACCGTCATGCAGACGCTTGGCCTGCCGGGCGCCGTTATCGGCAGTCGCGGCCGGGTGCTGGCCATGAATGACCTGCTGGAGAAATTGTCGCCGCAGATTTACGCGAGGGCGCGGGATCGGCTGACCTTGGACCATGCGCCAGCGAACGCCATTCTCGAACAGGCGCTCGCCGACATCGAAACCAGAAACGAAGCGGTCCGCTCGATTGCCGTCCCCGCCGGCTTGGATGGCATAAGCCTGGTCGGTCACGTCATCCCGATCCGCAGGCAGGCGCACGACATCTTCGCGAGCGCCACGGCGCTCTTTGTCGCCACCCCTCTCGCCGCTCCCGCGTCACCCGACATCGGCCTGCTTTGCGGCCTCTTCGACCTCACTCCGGCCGAAGATCGCGTCGCGAGAGCCTTCGCCGAGGGTCATAGTGTCGAAAGCGGCGCCGCGGCCTTGTCGATCTCGCCGGAGACGGTTCGCACCCAACTCAAGCGGGTCATGGCAAAGACAGGGACGTCGCGACAGGCCGAACTGGTCCAGTTGCTGGCCGGCACGACCTCGTTCCCGTTGAGGCGCGAATGACGGCTCCGTCCGTCTGGAGACCTCAGAATATCCATCCAGCCTGAGCCCAAGTTGGAGTGGGAGATGGGACGAGGCACACAGCACCCCAGATACCGAAGCACTCGCCATCGACATCACCCAATCCGCGGGTTGCCTTCGTCGTCATCGAAACCTATACGCCGCGCAGCGTCGATTATCCGAGAAGGGCTCAGCCGTGGCCGTGGTGGTGGTTGCAATCCTCGACCGGGACAACTGGACAGCCAACACGGATATCATCGTGGTGGTTGACGCCGACAAGCGCCGTCTCGTCTGGGTGCCACGCGACCTCTGGTCGCCACTTGTCAACGATCGCGTCAACGCGGCCTTCGCGAAGGGCGGTGGCGGGCTGTTGCTCGATGCCCTCGCGGAACTTGGCCTCGCCGCCGGGAGCGTGCTTTGCCTGCGGCGCGCCGCCAGCGAAGCCGCGCTCGAAGGCGCCAGCGTAACCATTCCGGTGAGCGAGCCGCTGGATTTCTGGTACCCGGTCACCCCCACCAGCCGGATCGAGGATGGCCGCGTCGAAGTGTCGTTCAGGCCGCCAGGGGAAACGCTATCAGGCGTGCGCCTGCATCAGTGGATCGGCGCACGCACAATGGTAAACGGCAAGGGCACCGATTTTCACCGCATGAAGCGCCAGACCGTGTTCCTGCGCGCGCTGATCGCGCAAGGCTTCGATTTCCGCCGGGCGCTGAAGGACCCCGAACTGGTGAATATCCACGGCGAAGACCCATTGCCGCTTCTGGCTCGCGTCAGCGCCAATTGGCGCATGCAACTCCATGACTGGGTCGCCGACGCTGTCGTCGACGGGAAGATGGTGCTGGTGCAGCGCAAGCCCAAACCATGGTGGCGTCGGCAGTTGCGCCGGCTGCGGCTTGCCCTCAAGCGGCACCGATGATGTCGGATCGAGGCCTGAACGCGGTTTGGGCGTAGGCCCGCCGGGCGAGAACCCCAACAAACTCGAGCCCGGCGAGCCTACAACCCGATCGGTAAGCCGATCGGGACCGGGGTCAGCCGGCGTCATACACGTTGCAAGATGGATGCCAGCGCGCCTGTCCCCGAATGGGACACCTGGCCGTCTTGCGACGGCGCGCTTAGGGCCGGATTCTAGATGTCGAACTCGCCCTGCCCCTCATCGAGAGCGCTGACGGTCTCGGCGGCGAGCGCACGGGTGATCGGCATCTTGCGTTCCAGCGCCAGGCGATCGAGCCTTTGCACGACCCGCATGGCGGTGGCGAGCGACCGCTCGATGCGGCGCACCAGATACTGCACGACATGCGGCTCGACCTGGATCTGGCGGTCGGCGAACAGCTTGGTGATGATCCCGGCCAGCAGCAGATCGTCGGGCTCGTGGATCTCGACGGTCGCGGCGGCCTTCAGCCGGGAGGCCAGATCGGGCAGCGCCACGCCCCAGGCCGCCGGGAAGCGCCTTGCCGTCAACAACAGGTGAGTGCCGCCGGAGCGCACCGTGTTGATCAGGTGGAACAGGCCTTGCTCGTCGACCGGCGCCGCGTCGATGTCGTCGATCACCGCCGGTCGCGCGCCGAGATCGGCCACGCCCTCGCCGATGCGGCGGGGATCGACGGCGAGCGCGGCGGTTCGCGCCCGCCAGATCGAAGCCAGATGCGTCTTGCCGGACCCGGCAGGGCCGGCAAGGACCACGACGGGCGCAGGCCAATCCGGCCAGCGATCGACAAGCGAAACCGCCTCGGCGTTGGCCGCCGAGACGATGAGATCGTCGCGCGAATAGGCGGTGCCATGGCCGAGATCGAGCGGCAGTTGACGTGGCGGGTCGGTGCGGATCGACATTTCAGCCACGCGGCGAGCGGTGGCCGCCGCCGCGATCGGCGGGCAATGGCGGCACGGACTCTTCCTCATGGCCCTTGTAGAAAGGCGATTCGAGATAACGGCCGATGGCAAAGCGCACCAGGACGGCGATTGCCGCGGAAGCCGGCACGGCGATCAGCAGACCGACGAAGCCGAACAGCGCGCCGAAGGCGAACAGCGCGAACATCAGCCAGACTGGGTGCAGGCCGACGCTCTTGCCGACCAGCCGAGGCTGCAGGATGTTGCCCTCGATGAGCTGGCCGACGAAGAACACGCAGGCCACGGCCAGCACCATCGTCCAGTCCGGCCAGAACTGGACGAAGGCCACGCCGACGGCGAGCACCAGGCCGGTGAGCGACCCGACATAGGGGATGAAAGAGATCAGCCCGGAAAAGAAGCCGATAAGGATGGCGAAGTTCAGCCCGGTCAGGGTCAGGCCGGTGGCATACATGCCGCCCAGCACGAGGCAGAGCGTACCCTGCCCGCGCACGAAGCCCGCCGTGGCGGTGTTGATGTCGCGGGCGAGCGCCCGGACCGTTTCAACGTGGTCGCGTGGCACCCAGCTGTCGACCTCGGCCACCATCCGATCCCAGTCGAGCAGCATGTAGAAGGCGACCACCGGGGTGACGACGAAGAGGCTGACCACCGAGACCAGCGCCACACCCGAACTCCAGATCGAGGTGAAGACGGTGGTGAGCAGACTGAATCCCGACGTCAGAAGCGAGTTCAGTCCGTCGCGCAAACCGCTGGTGCTGACGCCAAAGCGCTGCTCCAGCCATTTCGGATCGAAGCTGGTGATCAGCGATTGAAGGCGGGTGAGATATTCCGGCAGCTTGCGTGCGAAATCGGCCATCTGCGTGGCCAGCACCGGCACCAGGATGACGAAGGCCAGCACGACGATGACGACGAAGGCAATGAGGATGACGACCGTCGCCATCAGCCTGGAAAGGCCGAGCCGCTCCAGCCGGTCGGCGACCGGATCGAGGAAATAGGCGAGCACCATGCCGGCGACGAAGGGCAGCAGAATGCCTGAGAAGACGTACAGGAACAGCGCCAGCAGGACAGCGGAGCCCAGCCAGAAGAAAGCCTGGCGGCGAAGCGCCAGGCCGGCCGCGACCTCCACGGCCTCGCTGTCAGCTGTCTGTATTGGAGCCGCCCGTCTGGGAGCCTTCGCCATAACCACTCATATGCCTCAGCCAAGCCACGAGATAGGCCGCGGCCGAAGCCACGGTCAAGACCCCGGACAGCAATACGAGCGCCGGCCGCAGCGGATCGAGATGGACGGCAAGCGCGAGTTCGCCAAGCACGACGGCAGCGAGGACGATCTGGATGGCCGTGTTCATCTTGGACACCAGCAGCGGTTTCATCTCGATGGGATGGGCCATGACGGTGGAAAGCAGCACGGCGCAAACGATCAGCCCATCCCGGGAAACCATGGTCACCACCAGCCACAATGGCAATTGCCCGATGAAGCCCATGACCACGAAGACCGAGACCAGCAGCAGCTTGTCGGCTATCGGGTCGAGATAGGCTCCCAGCCTGGACTGCTGATTGAAATGGCGGGCGATGAAACCGTCGACGCCATCCGAGATGCCGGCGACCAGAAAGCCGGCGAATGCCCAGTCCCAGCGCGCCTGCAGCATGGCGAGCACGACGGCAGGCACCAGCACCAGCCGCAGGATCGAGATCAGGTTTGGGATGGTCACACGATGTCCCGTCGAGTCTTTGCCGGAGATAGATGATGGGTATGGGACGGGTGTACAAGTGGCGTGCCTTGCGCTTGGTGGAGCCGGGCGATTGAACCGTGAAGTCTCGGGCTTAGCCAATCGCCCGAGCCAGGCCGTAAACTTGCTCGCTTTCCACGGTTTTGTAGACCGGAATGGCTGTCATCCTTGCTCCCCGAAACCATTCATGCGAAGAGCCCGCAATGGAAACGGGAACGAGCCAGACATGAGCAAGGGCGACAAGGCCAAGCGCAAGAACGGGCTCACCTACGCCGAGGCAGGCGTCGATATCGACGCCGGCAACCTCATGGTCGAGAAGATCAAGCCGCTGGTGCGTTCGACGCGGCGGCCCGGGGCGGACGGCGAGATCGGCGGTTTCGGCGGCCTGTTCGACCTCAAGGCCGCGGGCTTTACCGATCCGGTCCTGGTTGCGGCCAATGACGGCGTCGGCACCAAGCTGAAGATCGCCATCGACGCGGGCAAGCACGATACGATCGGCATCGACCTCGTCGCCATGTGCGTCAACGACATCGTCGTGCAGGGCGCCGAGCCGCTGTTCTTCCTCGACTATTTCGCCACCGGCAAGCTCGATCCCGACCAGGGCGCCTCGATCGTCGGCGGCATTGCCGAAGGCTGTCGCCAAGCCGGCTGCGCGCTGATCGGCGGCGAAACGGCCGAAATGCCCGGCATGTATCACGGCAAGGACTACGATCTCGCCGGCTTTGCCGTCGGCGCGGCCGAACGCGGCCAGCTGCTGCCCACGGACGACATCGTCGAAGGCGACGTGCTGCTCGGCCTCGCGTCGTCGGGCCTTCACTCCAACGGGTTTTCGCTGGTGCGCCGCATCGTGGCCGCCAGCGGTCTTGCCTGGAGCGATCCGGCTCCCTTCAACGACGAGGCCACGCTCGCCGAGGCGCTGCTGGAGCCGACCCGCATCTACGTCAAATCGATCCTGCGGGCGATCCGCAACACGCATGGCATCAAGGCGCTCGCCCATATCACCGGCGGCGGGTTTCCCGAGAATATTCCGCGCGTGCTGCCCAAGGACTTTTCCGCTGAACTCGATCTCGAGGCGATCGAGGTCCCTGCAGTGTTCTCCTGGCTGGCCAAGACCGGCGGCGTCGCGCCGGAAGAGATGATGCGCACCTTCAATTGCGGCATCGGCATGGTCCTGGCCGTCGCCTCCGGCCAAGCGGCGCAGGTCGCCGCCGTGCTTCAGGAGGCCGGCGAGACTGTGACGCCGATCGGCCGCATCGTGCCGCGCCGGGATGCAGGCGTGATCTACAGGGGCTCGATCAGCCTATGAGCAGGAAACGCACCGTCATTCTGATCTCGGGGCGCGGGTCCAACATGACGGCGCTGATCGCCGCGGCCGGCGATCCGGACTACCCCGTCGAGATCGTCGGCGTCATCTCCGACCGGGCGGACGCCGCCGGCCTCAACATCGCCAAGGCGCGCGGCATCGCAACGCAGGTCGTCGCGCGCGCCGACCACCCCAGCCGGGAAGCGCATGACGGCGCGATCGATGCCGCCTTGTCGGCGTTCGGTGCGGAGATCGTCGCGCTGGCCGGCTATATGCGGCTGCTCACCCCCGGCTTTGTCGAGAAATGGCAGGGGCGCATGATCAACATCCATCCTGCCCTGCTGCCCGCCTTCAAGGGACTGGATACGCACGCGCGCGCGCTCCATGCTGGCATGCGCATCCACGGTTGCACGGTGCATTTCGTGACGCCCGAGATGGATGACGGCCCGATCATCGCGCAGGCCGCAGTGCCAGTCATGGCCGGCGATACCGAGGACACGCTGGCCGCCCGCGTGCTGAAGGCCGAACATCGGCTCTACCCGCTGGCGCTGGGGCTTGTCGCCGAGGGCAAGGCCCGCATGGAAAACGGCCGCACGGTGCTCGCGCACTTCACTGACGATGCGGAAAACGGCGCCGCCGTGGTGATGGCGCCGGACCCGCTGCGCGAGGAAGCCGATCTGGAACATCTGGCGCGGATCACACCGTAGAAATTTGAGAGCCCTAATCGGAGCCCCGAAGACTTTGGACATCTTCGACAGCGCGGTCCGGACCAGGGGCGATCTTGCCGGTGTCTTCGAATATGAAGAGATGGCCGAGCCGCAAAATGCCTCAGCCTATTTCTATCTGTATCGGAAGGAAGCCGAGACAGTCGGCTCCGTTCTCGGCGCGATCCATATCCGATCAGGCCCATGGCCCATCACTGAGGCCGATATTGCCGTCCAGTGGAACGACAACGAACAACGTGTCGGCCTCTTCGTGTTCGGCGCGTTGGTGGCAGTCTTTGATGTCGCAACAGGGGCGCAGTATGGTGGTCAGTACGGCAAGGATTTCCATCCAGAAATTCCCTGGTCCTGAACAATGCCCGTGAAACAGCTGCTTCTGCTGCGCCATGCCAAGTCGAGCTGGGATGATCCCAAGCTGGACGATTTCGATCGGCCGCTCGGACCGCGTGGGCTGAAGACGGCGCCGCTGATGGGGCGCGAGCTTGCGCGGCGCGGCTGGCTTCCGGATCTGGCGCTGGTCTCGCCGGCGCTGCGGGCTCGCGACACCTGGCGGCTTGTCGCGGCCGAATTGTCCCGTCGTGTGCCGGTGGAATTCACCGAGACGCTCTACGAAGCAGCCGCGACGGATATTCTTGCCCTCGTGCGGCAGGCCAAGGCGGCGAACCTCATTATCGTCGGGCACAATCCCGGGCTTGAGGATTTCGCCTATCGGTTGGCCAGCCACGCATCGGACGACCGGGCGGTGGGGAAGCTGGAGGAGAAGTTCCCGACCGGAGCACTGGCTCGCTTCACCGTCGAGAGTAACTGGACGGATCTTGCCTTCGAGGGCGCCCGCCTCACCCATTGCGTGAGGCCAAGGGAATTGCGCTGACGGCAAGCGAGGCGGCGAAACAAGACGCCGCCCCGCCTTGGAAATAGCCGGGCTCAGTTGCCCCAGATGCCCTGCCCCGGCTCCGGCCAGGACTGCGCGGACGCCGGCGCGGGCTTCGGCATGACAGCCGCGCCATCCTGCGTGGCCTGATGCTTGTGGACCGAACCGGTGAGCATGCGATCGACGCCGGCGGACGGCTGGCTGGCATCGTTGGAGCCATAGTGGTCGCTGCCGGCGAAGGCAGTGCCCATGGCGATGAGCATGGCGGCAGTGGTGAGAGCGATCCTGATCATTTCAAAATTCCTGTCCTTGAGTGAGATTTAGGTCGGAGAAGTCTCGTGGAATTCCGGGCGCCTCAGCGGCCCCAGAGACCGTCATCATTGTGTCGGGCGACGAGGTGAGCGACGCTCTCACCCGAACTGGCCGGCGACTGAAACTGACGATGGTCCGCGTCCTTCATGGGGACCGAACCGGTGATGGTCCGGTCGACGCCAGTCATGGGCTGGCCGGCATCGCCGGCGCCGTAGTGATCGCTGCCGGCGAAGGCGCTGCCCATGGCAGCGACCATGATACCCACCGCGACGAATGCAATCCTGGTCATTTCCCTGGTTCCTTGTGTTGTCGTTTCCGTTCGCGGCGCCTTGGGAGGATGGCCCGCTGATGACAAGACCTGGAACCGTGCGGATTTATTCCCCGCAGCGAGCGTATTTTCGTCAACAGGAGAGTGCTTTCGCGAGAAGGCGATCTAAATAATAAAATGAAAACAGATAGATATCATCTAGCGTCGTCAAATTGATTCAAGTTGGCCGGCGCAACAGGTTCATAAAAAACAGAGCGGCGGGACAAGCCCGCCGCTTTGAGGTCTTAGAGGTTCGGATCGTATCAGTGATTGCCGAAGAGGTCGCGGTCAGCACCCTGGGTCACAGGCTTCTGGACCTGCGCGGCCGACTTCTGGATCGAACCGGTAACGGTGGCGTCGACATTAGCGGGCGCGGTGACGGCCGGCTGGTTGACGTTGTTCGAGCCGAAGTTGTCAGAACCGGCAAAAGCGGCGCCGGTGGCAACGAGGAAAGCGGCAGCGGTAAGAGCGATCTTGTTCATTTGAGTTACTCCTGATCTGAGTGAATGGGCTTTAAGCTGTCGGGCTGGACCTTAGCGGCCCCAGATGCCCTGGCCGGACTGCGGCTGGTTCTGGTCGGGCGTGATCTTGAGATCGCGCTGCTCGAACTTCTGAATCGAGCCGGTGATGGTGCGATCAATGCCGGTGCTGGCGGCAGGAGCCGTAGCGGTCACAGCCGGCTGATTGACGTTGTTCGAGCCAAAGTTGTCGGAGCCGGCAAAAGCGGCGCTCGTGGCAACGAGGATGGCGGCGGCGGTAAGAGCAATCTTGTTCATTTTAGGTACTCCAGATTTCAAGTCCTGTCCGTCAAGTGGCGTGCCTTTGGGAGGAATTCGCGTCGCTCGGACAACACCGAGATGGGTCGCCCCCGCTTCCGTTTCCAGTCACGAAGTTGTTCCTGAAAAACCTCCATCACAGCAGTTGAAATCCCGGTCAGGACTCCCACAGCCACAATCTTATCAAGCAATATCAATTGGTTATTTGATCGCATGCGGGATCGAGGCGTCGTTTTGCCGAGCCGGCGTTCACACCGTCATGCACGCACAGTCAACATAAATTGAACCGAACCGTTCGGTTTGAATTACAAAACGGAAAGGTTGTAGCCAAAGCGGCTTTCCGCACCCGCCCACCTCGCGCCCCAGCTGGGTGTTCCCTCAAGCAAAAAGGCGGCAATCGCGGTCGTCTCGCCAGTCCATTCCCATGACCGCTACCGGCGTTTCACCGCCTGATGTCGAGCACGTCCCGCATGTCGTATTCGCCGGGGTGTTGGCCTGCGACCCACAGCGCCGCCGCAATGGCGCCGTTCGCGAACATCGAACGGTCACCGGCCGAATGAGAAAGCGTCAGCACCTCGCCGTCGAGCAGGAAGCCGACGCTGTGCTCGCCGATGATGCTGCCGCCCCGCACCACCGCCAAGCCGATCTCTCCCGGCAGGCGCGGCCCGGTGATGCCGTCGCGGCTCCGCCTTGCCACGTCTTCCAGGGCAACGCCCCGGCCGCTCGCGGCAGCCTCGCCCAGCATCAGGGCGGTGCCCGATGGCGCGTCGACCTTCATGCGATGATGAGCTTCGAGAATCTCGATGTCGCAATCGTCGGCCGCAAGGGCCCGAGCCGCCTGCTCAACCAGCCCTGTCAGCATGTTGAGCCCCAGCGAGTAGCTGCCGGAGCGAACGAGCGCGATCTTCGTGGCAGCCTCGGCGATGGCGTCCAGTTCCGCGGTCTCGAAGCCGGTGGAGCCTATGACCAGCGCCGGGCCGCCGCGTGCCGCGCAGACCCTTGCAAGCTCGGCTGAGGCGGAAGGCGTGGTGAAGTCGATGACGACGTCGGCGAGCGCAAGCGCCTCGTCCCGTTCGACAAGCCCCTCGCCCGCGCTGCCCGACCTATGGAAGCGGGCCGCCAGCTCAAGCCGTGGATCGGCCGCCACGGCCTCCACCATCTGTCGCCCCATGCGGCCAAGCGCGCCGGCAATGGCTATCCTGATCGGTTGCGGCATCGATGGCTCCAGACAGAAAGACGAATCGGCACAAAGAGCTAAGAGCCTATCTTCGTCAATTGATTCAAAGACACCGGAGCCGGCGCGCGATCGGCGGTGCTTGGAGCAATCCTTCGGGACGTGCTAATTTAGCGCAAGTGTCCGGCAGCAACGCGCCGCCGTGTCCGAGGGGGACGCCATGTTTCGACCGGTGCATGCCCTGCTTCTTTCCTGTCTCGCCCTGGCGTCATTCACCGGCGCGGCGCTCGCGACCCAGGCATCTTCCGACAAATCCGATGACGCGGCGAAGAAGGCCGCGGCTCTCGCCAAGGCGATCGTCGCCTGCGACCAGGGGGCCGCCGTGCCGCTGGACCCGCAAGCCAAGGCGCCGCCGATCCAATATGTCGAGCTCTTCCCGCAGGATTTCGATCTCAGCAAGCTCAAAGTCCTGGCCGATGAGTGCCAGGTGGCGATGCTCGGCGCGCCGCAGGAAAAGCGGTTGGCGCTGCAATGGCTGCGGGTCCAGGTCGCGCTCAACCAGCCGGGCCTCACCTTTCTGCTGCCGCAAATCAAGCTGTTCGCCGACCGCGGCAGCCCGGAGGCGAATTATCTCCTTTACGAGTTCTACTCGGTGCATCGGCACGACAGCGCCGATGCCGGGCCGTCGCCGATCACACGCGACATGGCGCTCGATGCCCTGCAGAAGGCCGGCAGGGCCGGCCACCTCACCGCCCTGATGACGTTGCTCCAGCAATATGGTCGGGGGGCGCTTTTGCGCCGTGATCCGCACAAACTGGTCGAGACCGCGCAGCACGTCATCGACGCGCCGGCCCAGGGATCGTCACCCGGCGAATGGGACAGCCAGTTCCGCAAAGCCATGCCGCTGCTGATCGCGCAGACGACTCTGGAGAACGACGGTTTTTCCGGCGAAGAGCAGCAAAAGGCTTTTCAGGCCGTGGATGCGGACTCGAAGGCCGGAACGAGCGGCCCGGAACCGTCCGTGCTCGCCTATATCAAGGCGTTGCGGCTGGGCCGCGGCACACAGCAGGACGCGCCAAAGGCAAGGCAATTGCTGGAGGCGCGCATCACCAACGACCAATATTCCATACCGCTGCTGGCTGACATGCTGGCCAAGGGCGAAGGCGGGCCGGCCGACGGCAAGCGCGCTATAGCTATGCTGCGCAGCGCCAACAAAAACGTCGCCGAGGCCGGGCCGCTGCTGGCCGGGCTTCTCCTGGACGGCAAGGTGGTCGGTCGCCAGCCGCGCGAGGCGATCCGGGTGCTCAACGCGCCTTGGGATATCGACGCGAGCATCAAGCTCGCGAACCTGCTCCCCGGCTACGACGGCTTTCAGATCGACAATCCGGATCAGTTGGTCGAGCGCCTGAGCGACGCCGCCGAGGCCGGCGAGCCCGGCGCGGCGCTGGCGCTGGCACGGCTGCAGCTCTCGGACGACCAGCAGTTCAGGAACGAGGACACGGCGCGCGCCATGCTGAAGCCACTCGCTGACGCCGGTGATCGCGACGCGTTGTGGCTCTATGCCTCGACGCAATATGCCAATCTCGATTCCACCAGCTACAGGCCGTCGCGCCGCGGCGACGGCCTGAGCGACGATCGATTGAAAGCCCTGATCGCAGACGGCCAAGCCAGGAAGGAGGCGCCGGCCTACCTGCTGCAGGCGAAGCTGCTGCGCAAAGGCGTGGTCTATCCGCAGGACGACCAGAAGGCCACCGCGATGCTGATCAACGCCGCCAATCTTGGTAATGTCGAGGCTATGGTGCTGCTCGGCGACGCCTATGACGACGGCCTGGGCATCGACAAGAATCCGCGCGAGCGCCTGCATGCGTGGCGCGAGGCCGCGCGGCTCGGTTCGCTCAAGGCAAAGGACAAGATTGCGAGCGCCTTCCCCTTCGACAGCTTCGACCATCTGATGACGCTGCGCGAAGGCATCACCGACCGCATCGCGCTTTACAATGACGGCATCGGCCGGATGGGCGTCGGCGTGTTCGGCAACGACGCCAGCATGGAACTGGGCGGCCTCTTTTCCGGACCGGCCTCCAGCGCCGGAACAGCGGCGATCGCGGCCGCGGTGATGGACGCGTTTCGCGAGGCACCGGCAGGGCTCGACGATGAAAACCTCGTCGGCATCGGCAAGGCGCTGCCCGAAGAGATCCGTGCCGCGATCGAGACGACACTGAAGAGCGAGGGGTTTTATTCAGGCGAGCCGAAGGGCTATTTCGGCCCGGACGCGCGCAAGGCGCTGGCCGCCTGGGTCGACGCGAAAGGTCCGCTGGCCGACGCGCCCAGCCCGCAGGCAGCAGGGACTGAGGCGGCCGCCCCGGCCGCGAACCTGTTGACGAGCGAGACCCTCGACCGCGTCCGCAAGATGGTCTTCGCACAGGCGCAGGCTGCCAAGACCGAGAAGCAGAAGCTCACCGCCGTCAGGCAGTTCGACATGCTCGCCCGCTACGGAGACCTTCCCTCTCGCTGGGCGGTGGTGAGCAACTATCATCAGGCAAAGGTCGTGCGCATGGTCGTCACACCCGAGGAGGTCGTGCGTTATGCGCTGGACCTGCTGGTGACGAAGCCCGCCGGGGTCGACAAGCCGGAGTTCGAATTCATCTTCGACCTGACCCAGATCGCGCAGGACCGGAAATCCGCCGCGGTTGGCAAGGCCACTCTTCAGTCCATCCGTGACGATCCGCGCCTGCAGGACCCGCTGACGCTCGGCGCGATCATGGGGCAGTTCGCCTTCGCGCCCGATGCCTGCGATTCCGTTCTCGACGCCGCCACGAAAGCCGGCATCAAGGGCGTGGGAGAAGACGGATGCGATGAGGAAACACGTACGGCCCTGATCGACTTCGCCAAGGACAAGGGTTCATCCGGCCTTGATGTCACGGTCCGCAAATCGGCCGCCGACGAGATCAAGACGCTGGACACTCAGGCCGCGAAATAATCCTGGAGTCTAAGACCTGGTCTCGTTTCCGCTCGCATATCTCGGCATGTCTTCCATGGCTGCCTCGAAAGCTTCTCGTATCTCTGTTTGGCTAAAACGATGATCCCACAGTTCGGTCATCAGGTGATTGATAGCTAACGGCAGTAGCGGTCGCTCAGGCCAAGGATTGGTTTCGTGCAACTCACGCAGGGCAACGCCGAAATTCTGGATGGCTGCGGACGTGCGCATTTGCCATGCGTCTTTCGGGTCGTCTGGATCCATTGGCGCGGTCACTCCCGATAGCTCCTGCTTTTGAGCAATAAACGGCGGGCAACCCAGTTCCGCCCGAAATCCGCTACGCACTTTCCCCGGAATTGTTTTGCGGTACCCTGAGCCACACCTTGTTGTCATGTAACGCGGCGCCACCATAAGGCGCCGGCGCGTCGGCGCCGGTGAGAACATTGATGCCCTCGCCGCGCTCATGCGCGCTGTTGGGCCAGATGCCCTCCGCGATCACCACCCCACGTTTTACGCCTTCGAAGAGTTTTGCGTGCAGCACCACGTCGCCACGCCGGTTGCCGACTTCGACGCGGCCGCCATCCGCGATGCCCAACGCGGCAGCGTCCTCCGGATGGAGCAGCAGTTCCGGCCTGCCCTCCTTCGCCTTCGATACGGGTGTTTCGGCAAAGCTCGAATTGAGGAAGTTGCGCGCCGGCGAGGTTGCCAGGCGAAAGGGATGCTCCTCGTCCGCCACTTCGATCAGGTCGACATGGTCGGGAAATTCCGGCAGCCGTTCGACCGGGCCGAACAGACCCATGCTTTTCGGCGGCCGGTTCGGCGCCGCCTGCCCCATCCAGTCCGCCCGGAAGTGGAACTTCCTGTCCGCGTGGCCGAAGCCGTGGATGAAATGCGCGTCGTCGAAATCGGGTTGCAGGTCGACCCACTTCTCTTGCCTGAGACTGTCGAAGTCGCCCAGCCCGCGCTTGCCAAGAATGATGTCGATATGCTGCTGCTCGGTCAGGCCGAAGCCCGGCCGGTCTGCCACGCCCAGCCGCTTGCCGAGCTCCTCGATGACGTAATGATTGGTACGCGGCCCTTGCGGCGGCTCGATCAGCTTGGGGCCGAGCGTGATGTGCTGGTTGCCGCCGCCCTTGTAGATGTCGTCATGTTCCAGGAACATTGTCGCCGGCAGCACCACATCGGCGAGCTTAGCGGTGTCGGTCATGAACTGCTCGTGCACGCAGGTGAATAGATCCTCGCGCAGGAAACCCTGCCGCACCAGGCGCTGCTCGGGCGCCACATTCGCCGGATTGGTGTTCTGGATCAGCATGGCCGTCACAGGCGGGCCGCCATAGAGCGCATCCGCCGCTCCCGTCAGCACCGGGCCGATGCGCGAATGGTCGAGATGGCGCACGTTGGGATCGCGCATCGCGGTGCCTTCGAGCACATCCTGATTCAGCTTGAAGATGCCGGAATTGGAGTGGAAAGCGCCTCCGCCCTCATACTGCCAGGCGCCGGTGACGGCGGCGATGCAGGAGGCGGCATGCATGTTGACCGAGCCGTTGCGCTGGCGGGAAAAGCCGTAACCCAGCCGGAAATACGTCTTCTGCGTCATGCCGACCAAATGCGCGAAAGCCTGAATTTCATCGACGCTCAAGCCAGTGATGGCGGCCGCCCATTCAGGCGTGCGCGTCTTGAGATGCTCTTCCAGCCCGCGCGGATCGTCGGTGTATTTTTCGAGATAGGCGCGGTCGGCCATGCCGTCGCGGAACAGCACGTGCATCACCGCGCAGGCCAGCGCTGCGTCGGTGCCGGGCTTCAGCACCAGAGCGAGATCGGCCTGCTTCATCGTGGCGTTCTCGTAGATGTCGATGACGACGATCTTCGCGCCACGTTCTTTTCGCGCTTTGGTCGCGTGGGTCATGACATTGACCTGGGTGACCACGGCATTGGTGCCCCAGATCACCACGCAATCGGACTTCGCCATCTCGCGTGGATCCGGCCCGCGCAGGGCGCCCGCCCCCATCATCCAGCCGGTCCAGGCAAGATTGGTGCAGATCGAGCCGAAGAAGCCTGAATACTTCTTGGCGTGACGCAGCCTCTCGATGCCGTCGCGCTGCACCAGTCCCATCGTGCCGGCATAGAAATACGGCCAGACGGTTTCGGAGCCGTATTTCGCCTCGGCAGCGATGAATTTCTCCGCGACGAGGTCGAGCGCGGCTTCCCAACTGGACTCCTTCCAGCCACCCTCGCCCTTGGCGCCCGAACGCACCAGCGGCTTCAGCAAGCGGTCGGGATGGTGGACGCGGTCGGCATAGCGCGCGACCTTGGCGCAGACGACACCGGACGTGTAGCTGTTCGCCTTGGCGCCGTGAACCCGTCCGATGCGGTTGGCGTCCAGCAGCTCGACCTCGAGCGCACAGGTCGATGGGCAGTCGTGCGGACAGGCCGAATGGCCGATCCGGAGCTTGGCGTGCTGGTTCATGACGCTTGTCTAGCGGGTTTTAGGGCAGAGGTGTAGGGCCAGACAACGCGCATCTTCGCCGCTAGTCGGCCGAACGGCCGATCATTTCGATGAAGGCGTCGAAGTCGGGAGCGATGGGCAAAACGCTTTCGTCGAGATCGATGTTTGTCATATCGAAAGCAACGATGGGACGAGACCCGGTCAAGCGTAAGTCGAATGCTATCGCTTCGCCTGCTCCATTGCTGCCGATGACGAAGAAGCCGGGAAAAAACTCCTTGAATGTCCCACCCCGCGCTGTTTCGATCACATCTTCCACAGAATTCAAGACAAACCATAAGGGCTGAACCGGCAGATCGCCTTCGCCGCTATTGCTGAAAGCGAGGAGCGCTAGATAGGACTGAGGCAGCACGAAGGGCACCACGATTCCGAGTTGCTCGATTGCCGCCTCGGACGCACCATCGTTCTTTCGCCACTCACGGCCTTCAAACATAGCCTTTACCCTGTGCGTGGTCAGTGTCTCGCCCAACATCCGCACAGCGTTGAAGCGATCCATGATTTCGGAGGAGAGCAAGTCGTTGTATTTATTGAACTCTTGGTCATCGCGATTGTGGAATGCATAAATGCCGAGTTGCACCTCCGCGTTATACAGTATGTCGAGGATGCGGTAATTCGCGCCGTGGTCGGCCCCGAAATCAACCCGCTTCAATATCTGCAGCGCGCGTTCTGCAGCGACGGGATCGAATTGGCGCTGGTGAAGACCCAGGAAGAAACCATCCTCTCGCGCAAACTCGTCCATGAGCTCGTCAATTACCGACATGGGCCACCGCTTGTCGTAAATCAGAATGGCAGGGTACGACCGCCGCGTTTAGGGCCAATAGCTGACAGGTTGGCGGGACACCATCCCTTCTACCCTCCGGGCATCAAGGGCAACGCCACCACATATGGCGGCCATCTCGAGCACGACGGCAACCGCCCGCCTCTCCCACAGAACAGGATTGCCTCCCCGGGCGGCACCGATCACAGTACGGGCATGATACAGGACGAGATTCAGCTCTTCATCAACCGGATGAAGAGCGACCTTCGGTCGGCAATGCTTGCACGCCAGACGGAGCGGGTTTCGGTCCTGAGAGCGTTGATCGCGGCGGTGGACAACAGCCAGGCCGTGCCGGTCGGCGAGATGCACGACAAATATGTCGTGCGGGCGTTCGGCGACAAATCGGTCGAGGTCCCGCGCAAGGCGTTGAGCGTCGCCGACCTGCGCGCAATCCTTGTCGATGAGATCGCGGCAAGGCGGAACGCCGCCGACGAGTATGCCAGGGCCAACCGTCCGGATGCGGCGGAACGCCTTTTGGGCGAGGCCGGCACCATAGGCCACTATCTCTCCCTGGTCGGCCAGGAGCCCTGACGCGGCCACCCGGGGCTTGACCTGTCCGGCTGGCGAGAGGGTCGCTCTACTCGGCGATGCCTTCCTCATATTCCGCCGACATGGACAGCCACTTGTCCTCGTTCTGGGCCAGCGTGGCCGAAAGCTGCGAGCGCTCCTTGGCAAGCCGCGTGGCGGTCGAGGGGTCCTTCTCGTAGAGCGCCGGATTGGCGAGCTCGTCCTCGATCACGTCGATGCGCTTGCGGATGCGGTCCATCAACGCCTCGGTGGCGCGGATTTCCTTGGCTAGCGGTTCGAGCGCGGCGCGGCGTTGCGCCGCTTCACGTCGGCGGTCGGCCTTGGATGCCTTGTCGGCTTCCTTCTGCTCGCGGCGGTTGGAAGAGACGCCCGTGACCAGGGTCTTGTAGTCCTCGAGATCGCCGTCATAGGGGTTGACCGCGCCGTCCTTGACAAACCACAGCCGATCCGCGGTGGCCTCCAGCAGATGCCGGTCGTGCGAGATCAGGATCACGGCGCCGGGGAAATCGTTCAGCGCATGGATCAGCGATTCACGGCTGTCGATGTCCAGGTGGTTTGTCGGCTCGTCGAGGATGAAGAGGTTCGGCCCTTCGAAGGCCGAAAGCCCCATGAGCAGCCTCGCCTTCTCGCCGCCGGAAAGGTCCTTTGCGGCGGTGTTCATCTTCTCGGTCGACAGGCCGAACTGGGCGACGCGGGCGCGCACCTTGGCTTCCGGCGCATCGGGCATCAGCCGGCGCACGTGCTCGTAAGCGCTTTCCTCGGGACGCAGATCGTCAAGCTGGTGCTGGGCGAAGATCGCCACCTTCAGCCCGGGCGCGATCGTCATCGAACCGGTTTCCGCCTTCAGGCGGCCGGCGAGCAGCTTTGCGAAGGTCGACTTGCCGTTGCCGTTGGCGCCGAGCAGCGCAATGCGATCGTCAGCATCAATGCGCAGCGTCATCTTCTTCAGGATGGGGCTGCCCTCGGTGTAGCCGACATTCACCCCATTCAACGCCACGATCGGGGAAGCAACCGTCTTAACCGGCTCCGGGAAAGAGAACGGCCGCACCGTGTCGTTCACGACCGCTGCGATCGGCTTCAGCTTCTCCAGCGCCTTCAGGCGTGACTGCGCCTGCCTGGCCTTCGAAGCCTTGGCGCGGAAGCGCTCGACGAAGGATTCCATGTGCTTGCGCTGGGTTTCCTGCTTGACGCGGCTCTTTTCCTGCAGCTCTCGCTGCTCCGCGAGCTGGCGCTCGAACTGGTCGTAGCCGCCACGCCAAAAGGTGAGCTTCTTCTGATCGAGATGGACGATGGAGTTGACCGCCCGATTGAGCAGGTCGCGATCGTGCGAGATGAGCAACACGGTGTGCGGGTATTTGGAGATGTAGTTCTCCAGCCAGAGAGTGCCTTCGAGGTCGAGATAGTTGGTCGGCTCGTCGAGGAGAAGCAGATCCGGTTCGGAGAACAGCACCGCGGCGAGAGCCACACGCATGCGCCAGCCGCCGGAAAACGACGAGGCCGGCCGCTTCTGCGCGGCATCATCGAAGCCGAGGCCGGCCAGGATGGTCGCCGCGCGGGATTCGGCCGAATGGGCATCGATATCGGCCAGCCGCGTATGGATTTCCGCGATGCGATGCGGGTCGGTGGCGGTCTTCTCCTCCGCAAGCAGCGCGGCGCGCTCGACATCGGCCTTGAGGACGATGTCGATCAGCGGTTCCTCGGTGCCGGGCGCTTCCTGCGCCACCTGCCCGATGCGGGTGCTTTTCGGCAGGCTGATCGAACCGGTCTCCGAAGGGAAGTCGCCGGTGATCGCCTTGAACAGGGTGGTCTTGCCCGTGCCGTTGCGGCCGACGAGGCCGGCCTTGGTGCCTGCCGGCAAGGTCAGCGAGGCGTGGTCGAGAAGCAGGCGCCCCGCCATGCGCAGCGAGAGGTCGTTGATGATAAGCATGGTCGGGCTTTTGCACGGGACGCAAGCGCTTCGCAAGAGCCAGGCCATGCTTCACCGGGCACTAAACGAAACGGCCCGCCGAAGCGGGCCGTCCAATCGGCATGATCGCCTGGCCTAGCGGCGCGCGATCAGCATGCAGAGCTGGCGCAGATCCCTGTCATAGGTGCCTTCGCTGCTCAGCACATCGACGCAGCGCTTCTTCATGCGCGTCAACTGGCCCGGTGACATCTGGGCGACCACGCCAGGCAGGCCGGGGGTCACGCCGGGAGGCGTGCTGGGAGTACCGGGCGTGCTCGGCGTGGTGCCGACACCCACGCCGACACCGACACCGACGCCGGTCGTTCCGCCGACAGTGGCGCCCACGCCGGCGGTCACGCCGTTGCCGACATTCGCGCCCACGCCCGCGTCGATGCCATTCGCACCGCCGACCGAGGCGCCGAGACCGGCGTTCACGCCGCTGGCACCACCTATGCTTGCACCGCCGCCGGCATCGATGCCAGTCGCGCCACCGACCGACGCGCCGAGGCCGGCATTGACGCCGCCACTACCGCCAATCGAGGCACCAACACCGGCATTGATTCCACCGCTACCACCGACAGACGCGCCTACACCAACGCCAATACCACCAGCAGCACTCGCGGGCGCAGCCAGGGCAATTACCATCGCACCACTCGCCAATGCTCTGGCGATTCTCTCTACGATACCAGCCATGACACTCTCCTTGTGGCTTCTTCTTTTGCATTGCAGCAAATAAAATCGTTCTTCTGCAAGCACACAAAGATACGGTCGAAAGGCTCCCCGAGTTCCACACGGCTGTAATCTTAGTTTTCAAATCATCGCGGAAACACGACTCAATGAGAACTTTTTTTTATAATAAATTTAACAAATCATCGAAGCCTTCTCGGAAAAGACCTTTGAAATCAGGCGTATGCGCGCCCCTCCTCGGTACGCTGAAAGTGCATCAGGTCGAGTTGAACGGAAGGCCTCCCAAGAACCGTCAGCACCATATGCGCCTGGCCGCGATGGTGCGCCTGATGGTTGAAGAGATGCGCCAGGGCCGGCGCCAGCCTTTGGGAAACGGTGCGCATATCGGTCACCGTCATGTAGGTGAAACGACCGGCGAGCTCCCTTTCGCCAAGCCCGCCCACCCAGTCGACGATCCGCTTGTCCTCGGCGTCCCGCGCCGCCTTCAACCCCGGCAGGGCGCGATGCAGGATGGCGTCGAGCGCGGCAGGCGCATCGCCCTCGCCGGTGAAACGCTTCATCCAGATGCGATCGGTGACCAGCAGATGGTTGAGCGTGCCCATCATGGAACCGAAGAACGCGCCGACGTCGCGGCTGAACTCTTGCTCATCGAGATCGGTGGCGGCATCGTAGATACGACTGTTGGCCCATTGATTATAGGCCGCGAACATTCTGAAATGCTGTCTCATCGTGGTCTCCCGATCCCGCACAGGCTCGGGCGTACCTAGCGCATAGCCAGGGAAATCGGAATCGATTTTCCAGATGGCCGTGCTCGATAAAATACCGCCGCGCGCGGCCCGCCGAAGACTGGCGGACCGCGCCAACCTGGGAAGACGCGCCAATGACCGTACAGCTCTATGATCTCGTCGGACGCGATACCGCGCGGCCGTTCAGTCCGCATTGCTGGAAAGCAAGGATGGCGCTCGCTCACAAAGGGCTCGACACCAACACGATCCCGACGCGTTTTCTGGACGTACCGAAGGTGGAGGAGGGTTTCTCGAAGACAATTCCGGTCATTCGCGACGGCGACACGGTGGTTGCCGATTCATACGCGATCGCGGTCTATCTCGACGAAACCTATCCGGACCGGCCGACACTGTTCGGCGGCGAGGGCGGCAAGGCGATGGCGCGCTTTATCGAACGCTGGTCGCAACTGACCATCCATCCCTACGTCACGTCAGTCGCGATCATGGACCTGCATGCCATGCAGGACGAAACGAACGCCGCCTATTTTCGCGAGAACCGCGAGCAGCGCTTCGGCAAGAGGCTGGAAGAGGTCATGGCGCCGCGCGATGCCGGCCTAGCGGCGTTCCGGGCCTCGCTGGAGCCGTTGCGCTCGACGCTGGGCTATCAGCCCTTCATCGGTGGCGCCGCGCCGCTTTTCGCGGACTACATCGTCTTCGGAGCCCTGCAATGGGCCCGCATCGCCTCACCCTACAGGTTGCTCGACGATGGCGACGTGATCGCCCAGTGGTTCGCCCGCTGCCTTGACCTCCATGGCGGTCTTGGCCGCACCGTTGCCGCGGCGGCTTAGGCCCGGCGCGGGGGATGTTTCGATACGCGTTTCGTTCGGAACTGTGGGCCTACCCCGGAAAGGGCAGCTGGCATTTCGTGACGCTACCGCAGGACCTGGCGGCCAACATCAGGTCGGCAACCGCGGGAATGGCCCGCCCCTGGGGCTCGCTCTCGGTCGAAGCCACGCTCGGGCAAAGCCGCTGGCGCACCTCGCTCTTCGCGGACAGCAAGTCCGGTTCCTACCTGTTGCCGGTCAAGGCTTCCGTGCGATCCCGGGAAGCGCTTCATGCCGGCGACGCGGTGGACATCGCCGTCGAACTGCCTTTCTGATGGCGGCAGCCACCTTCTCCGCGCCCGATCGAGGATCGAGGGCACGTCCGGCACAGAAGGAAAAATGCGAGGCTGCTAGGCTTTCGCCTTCGCCGGCTTGCGGGCGGCCGGCGCCTTTGTCGCCGTCTTCGCCGCGGGCGCCTTGGCGGCGGAGGCCTCGGCCTTCTTCTTCGGCTGCCGCTTCGGCTTGACCCCGGCTTCGTCTTCCCGATCGACGTCTGCCGTTGCCTGATGCCAGTGGCGCTCGTGCTGGCCGGCTGGTTGCCCCTCGTCTAGCCAGATCTGATGCGCGCGGACGCGAATGCGCTCCTGGCGGTCGTCTGTCATCGTCATCTTGCCTCCATTGGCTGGCGTCAGCATCGCCGACACCAGACTATAGCACCGGATGTTGCAGTGCGAAGACGGTAACGAAAGCAGAAACGCCTGAAAAAGAGAGGCTTGGGGAGGCATATTGCCCGGCCCCCGGCCAAGCGGCGCCCCCTCCCCTTGGCAATGGGCCGGGCGGCTTGTATAGAGCCCGCCACCTCCAATTCCCATTCTCAAGACAAGGACGACCTTATGGCGATCGAACGCACCTTCTCCATGATCAAGCCGGACGCGACCAAGCGCAACCTGACGGGCGCCATCATCAAGATGCTGGAAGACGCCGGCCTGCGCGTCGTCGCATCGCGCCGCGTGTGGATGAGCCGCCGCGAGGCCGAAGGCTTCTACGCCGTCCACAAGGAACGTCCTTTCTTCGGCGAACTGGTGGAATTCATGTCCTCGGGCCCGACCGTCGTGCAGGTTCTGGAAGGCGACAACGCCATCGCCAAGAACCGCGAAGTGATGGGCGCCACCAACCCGGCCAATGCCGCCGAAGGCACCATCCGCAAGGTGCACGCGCTGTCGATCGGCGAGAATTCGGTGCATGGCTCCGACGCCCCGGAGACCGCCGCGCAGGAGATCCGCTACTGGTTCTCCGACACCGAAGTCGTCGGCTAACGGCGTTCCGGACCATCAATGAAGGAAGGCGGCCCGGTTCGACCGGAGCCGCCTTTTTCTTTGGCCGGTCGTCCAGACGCGGAACTCGCGGGAGAGGCCCCCGATGCCATGGCCTAGCGGATCAGCGGCGTGTCCCAGAGTTCACCCAGCCGCGCCTTCAATTCCACAAAGCGCCCCTCGCCCAGTTCCCCTGTCCACTCCCTCTCGATGTCCATGAGGATTTCGACCATCCTCTGGTAAGCGGCGCGGCCGCGATCGGTGAACCGGACAACCGTCCCGCCACCGTCCTCGGCGCCACGGGTGATGTAGCCCATCCCCTCCAGGGTCTTCAGCAACTGGTTCATGGCTTGCTTGCTCATGACCGCGTTTTCGGCAAGCGCGCTCGGCCGCATGCCGTCCGGACCGGGATACTGGATCACGGCCATGTGCGGCAGGCTGAGATCCCCAAAACCAGAGGCCCGCAACTCCCTGATCAGCCTGCGATGGATGGCCATGGCAGGCACGCGCAGCAGCGCGCCAATCAACGGAGGTTTCTGCACGGGTTCGTCCGGGATCTGAGGCATTGACGCTTTGGTAAATTGAGTTTACTCATTTCGGTAAATTCGATTTACCACAAGGGAGGATGAAATGCCAGAGAAAGCCAGCCAGGTCGGCATCAATCCGGCCGATGAGACGATCAGCGACGGGCGCCTCACTGTGCATTTCCTGATCACCGGACAGCAGTCGAATGGCAGCCTTGCCGCCTTCGAACTGACAGTGGCGGGCTCACAGCAACTGCGCGCCCCCGCGCATAGCCATGACCATTATGAGGAGACCATGTACGGGATCGAGGGCGTGCTCACGCTCACTGTCGACGGCCAGCGGCACAATGTCGGACCGGGACAGGCGCTGTGCATCCCTCGCGGCGCGATCCATCGCTTCGACAACCTCACAGAGGAGACGGCCAAGGTGCTCTGTGTTGTGACGCCGGCGGCAATCGGGCCCGAATACTTCCGCGAGGCCTTCGCCATCCTCGGCGCTGGCGGTCCGCCCGACCGCCAGAGGCTGATGGACCTGATGCGCCGTTTCGGCCTGACGCCCGCGCCGCAGGCGCCGATGTCCTGAGCCCCAAGGCACGAGCTGGACATCCAACGGCGGCACGGCTTCGCGGCCAGACATCAAGCAAGGGCCGGCCGCGAAGGTTCACGGCCGGACGGCTGTAACCTCGATCTCGACGAGGAAGCCCGGGCTGGCAAGGCCCGCAACTTCGACCACCGACCGCGTCGGCAGGTTGGGCTGCGCCTCGGTGCCGAAGAACTGCGTATAGCCCTCCATGAAGCCGGCAAAATCCATCTTGCCGCCCTTGCCGGGATCACCGACCAGGAACACCGTCATCTTGATGACGTCGCCCATCTTCAAGCCGAGCTCGTTCAAGGTCTTGTCGATCGATTTCAGGACGGACTCCGTCTGGGCCTTGGTGTCGCCGTAGGCGGCGACGGTTGCCTTATCCGCCTTCTCGTCGATGACGGAGGGGACGGCGCCGCTCAGGTAGACGGTGGTCTTGTCGGCGGGCACCTCGACCGCGCGGGCGATCGGAAAGTTCGAATTCGGAATCTTGTGGCGCACCACTTCCGCCGCGAATGCATTGCCGGCCGCCACGACTGTCGCCGCAAGCGCGACCGCTCCGATCCGTGATTTCATCACTCGGTTCCTTCCGCTGAAAATGGCTGGAGGGCGGCGAATGCGATCAAGCCTCGCCGCCCGATTTGCGCTATCGCGCGTCCTTGACGTCCTGCGCCGTCACGGCATCCTTGTAGTTGTTGCCGAAGTTGGTCCTGACGTAGTTGACGACGGCCGCGACCTGATCGTCGCTCATCATCTGGCCGACCGGCGGCATGCCGTTCAACCCGTGCAGCACGACGGTGACGGGATAGCCGCCTGATTCCAGGTTCTCATTCTTGGCCAGGGCCGGATAGTGACCGGCCCCGACGGCGCCCTGCCCCTTGTCCAGATGGCAGGCGGCGCAGACATTGGCAAAGAGACTGGCGCCGTCCTTTTCCGAGAACTTGTCACCCTGGCTGAATGTCGCTCCGCCGGAGTCGGCGAACGCGCCCGAGGTCGAGAGCGCGACGGCCACGGACATGGCGGCGATGAGGCCCAACGGCTTTGTGAACGAGCAGGTCATGGCGATATGCCTCGCAAAACTGATTGTGAACGAACGGTTCGACATGGCGCTCATCCCTGCATGACACGCTGATGCAAGCGTGTGATGGCGTTGAGCGACGACAGGATCGCGCCCTCCTGCCAGGCGGGAATGTAGGATGCATGTTCACCGGCCAGGACGATGCGTCCATCAATCTGGCAGAGGTTGTTGTAGTGCTCCTTGCGCGCATCGTCCGTCCAATCGCCGGCGCAGCCGAGCGTGAAGGGCGAACGATGCCAGGCCCAGGACACGCCGTTCTCGAATTCCTCCTTGTATTGCGGGTGAATCTGCGCGCCGTATTCGACGGCCTTCTGGACGCGCTGCTGCGGCGTCATGGCGGTGAATTCATAGGAATTCGGTCCGTTCCATGTGTAGCAGCCAAGCAGGACACCCTTGCCGCCCTTGTTGAACCCGGTGCTCGGGTAGGAAATCTGCGTGATCGGAAGGTTGGTGTAGCTGACGCCGCCGAAGATGGATTCGTCCTCCTCCCAGAACCGCCGCTTCATCTGCAGGCCGACCTTGACCGAGGAGGCATAGGGCACGGCGCCGATGGCCGCCTTCATCGGACCGCCGACCTGAATGTCGATCTGGCTCAGAATGGTGAGCGGGATGGTGCACACGCACCAGTCGGCGCTCGCCTCCTTGGCCGTCCCGGGCTTGCCGGCGTCCTCGTAGGTCACCGTCACGCCCTTTTCGTTCTGGGCGATCTTGGTGACCTTCGCATTGAAGGTGATGAGGTCGGCAACCTGCTTGGCGAAAGCCTCGCCGATCTTGCCCATGCCGCCGACAGGCTGGAACATGGTGGTCTGGAACTCGTAGAGCGAGAAATTGGCCAGAGCCCCCCACAGGCGCGAGTTCAGTATGTCTGACGCGCTGATGATCTGCCCGGGAACCGGCTCGGCACCGAGGCCGCCGCCCGGCTCCTTCTCGTAGCCGCGGAATTCAGCGGTCGCGAGGCTGGACTTGTAAGAATAGTCGGCGTCCAGCGCGCCCCAGGACTGCAGGGCCTCGAGCAGGATTTCCTGGTCTTCCTTCGAGACCTGGCCTTCCAACTGACCCTTCTTGGCGACCTTGGCGAGCAGTTCCGAAGTGTGTCCCCGGAAGTCCGTCAGGATCTCGCGGACGCGCTTCGGCTTTCCGCCGAATGCGTCCGTGGAGTGCAGCATGGCGTTGTGGTTGATCTGCTGGAACGGCTCCAGCGTCACGCCAAGGCGCCGACAATAGGCCAGCAGGCCATTGTGGTGGTAAGGGATGCGCCACGGGCCGGGATTGATGTAGAGGCCCTCGTCGAACTCGCATTTCTGCGTGTAGCCGCCGAGTTCGGTGACCGTGTCGCCGCCGCGTATGGTCCAGTTACGGCCGCCAGCGCGGCCATTGTATTCGAGGATCTTCACCTTGTAGCCGGCCTGGCGCAATTCGAGAGCCGCCAGCATGCCGGCCAGGCCCGCGCCAAGAATCAGCACCGAGGCGCCCTTCGGATCGCCCTCGAGCTTGATCGGACCCTTGTAGTCGGATTCGGCCGCCAGCCCCAGGCTGGTCATGGCCTGGTACATCGCGGCGCTACCCGCGGTCATGCCGATCAGTTTGAGAAGGTCACGCCGGCGCATGCCGGTAAACGGTTGTTCTAGCTGCATCTTTCCACTCCTCGATCAGCGGACACGGCAGCGATCCATCTGCTGGCTACGCCTCCAGATGCTTCGATCGGGGCCCGCTGGCAAGGTGAGGCTATGCCCCTAAATCCCGATCTTCAACCAGAAGAAGGTACTGGAGTAAGTACCGCGGAAGGTTGGCGCAATCGAACAGGGACCCGGCGAGCCCGCCGCGAATATATTAGCTTGCGGCGTTGAAACGCAGGATTTCGCGGCCGCCCTTGTCCGCAATGGTCATCCTGGCGCCTTCGACATGAAAGGACGACGCCTTGGCCAACGCCTCGAAAAGCGCCCTTTCCTGCGCCATCACATCAGGGGCGCATGCCTTGAAGGTCGAGCCTATGCCGCTGATGGCGATCGCATCGCCGTCCACCTTGGCGGTCGCGAAATAGCTGTTGCAAGGACCGTTGCCGCCCGCCTTGCCGCTCTCGTCGACCCTGAACGTCGCGCGCGGTTCGCTGATCTTGCCGATGCCGTCGATATATTCCACCAGCCAGCTCTGTCCGAACATGGCGGCATCGGCCCGAGGCTTCCCGGCTGGAACCATCTTCAGCACGATCGTCTGGGGCCGGTCGTCCAGCGGGTCGACCTGATGACGCGTATCGTTGATGAAGACGAGGTGGTTGCCGACGGTGATGCGCGCCTGCAGCGCATATGTCATGCGCGGGCGAATGACAGACGGATCGAACCTGATCTCGAAGGGAATCGGCACCTGGCCTGCCGGCGACACCTTCTGCTCGCCAATGACGGCAGCCGGCGCGTCGGCCAACGAAACGTCCGCGAGCTGAACGGAAAGCTCCGCGTTGGGCGGCAATGCGATCCGTTCGCGATAGGTGACCTCGCCCTTCAGCACCTTCTCCCCGGCGACGGAGATCTGCGGCGCGCCAAGAGCGCCGACCAGCAGCGGCACCAGGCCGAAAATGAAAAGCTCGGAAATCTTGTCCAGCATCTTCCAGCTCCGCCAAGAGCAATTCCAGCAAAGGTGCGCAGCGGTCTTGCGTCTGGAATTACGTAAAAACAAAGAGATAGAGCAATGACGGCCATTCCTTTCGCCGGAATTGCTCTGGCGTATCGAACCGCTCGGCAGGGTTTCGAAGGAATGCGGTCAATGAATGGCCGAGGCCGGATTTATTCCTTCCAGCGGTCGGCGGCCTCCTTGTCGGCCTCCTTGGCCTCGACCCAGCCGCCCTCGGAGCCGTCGACGCGATGCTCCTTCTTCCAGAAGGGCGCGCGGGATTTCAGGAAATCCATAAGGAAGTTCGCGGCCTCGAACGCGGCCTGCCGGTGCGCTGAAGCCGCGACCACCAGCACGATGTTCTCGCCCGGTCGAATCCGGCCATGGCGATGGATGACGGTGAGGCCCTGCAGCGGCCAGCGTTTCACGGCCTGCGCGGCAATGCGGCCGATCTCGGCTTCGGCCATGCCCGGGTAATGTTCGAGCTCCAGCGCCGACAGCGCTCCCTGCTCGTCCCGGCACAGACCGGAGAACGTCACCACGGCCCCGATGTCGGCGCGGTTTTCGGTCAGGCGATTGACCTCGGCGGCTATGTCGAAATCATGCGCCTGGATGCGCACGTCGGGCACGACCGCTTCCGGCATCTCAGCCTCCGGTCATCGGCGGGAAAAGCGCAATCTCGCGGGCGCCGCCAATCTTTTCCTCGTGCCGCACATGCTCCTGATTGATCGCAACCCGGATCACTTCGGGATACTGCAGGGCATGCTCGTATTCCTCGCCGCGCGACTTCAGCCAGCGCAGCAGATCGGCAACCGTCTCCACGCCGACCGGAAGATCGACATCTTCTTCCGGCTTGC
Source organism: Mesorhizobium sp. 65-26 (assembly GCA_001899205.1). Taxonomy (GTDB): domain Bacteria; phylum Pseudomonadota; class Alphaproteobacteria; order Rhizobiales; family Rhizobiaceae; genus Mesorhizobium. Next base: position 169,887 of record MKVL01000009.1, read on the forward strand.
CGATGCGCTCGCGCACCCAGGCAAAATAGATCAGCCGCGTCGCCATCATTCGTCCATGATATGCTTCAACCCGGCGCGAAAATAGTCGTAGCCGGTATAGAGGGTGACGAGCGCGGCGATCCACAGCAGCACAAGGCCGATCTGCGTGGTCAGCGGGAAGATTTTGTCGCCGGCAGGTCCGGCAAGCAGGAAGGCAATGGCGACCATCTGGATGGTGGTCTTCCATTTGGCGAGCTGCGTCACCGGCACCGAGACCTTGAGCGCCGCCAGATACTCACGCAGGCCCGAAACCAGGATCTCGCGGCACAGGATGATGATGGCCGCCCAAAGCGACCAGCCAGCGATGCCGCCATGGCGGTCAGTGTCGGCGGCGAGCAGCAGCAGGCAGGTGGAGACAAGTAATTTGTCGGCGATCGGATCCAGCATCTTGCCGATGTTGGAGGTCTGCTGCCAGGCGCGCGCCAGATAGCCGTCGAAATAGTCGGTGATGGACGCCAGCAGGAAGATCGCCAGCGCCGACCACCGCGCGAAGTCGGAAGACTTCAGGTGTCCTTCCAGAAAAAAGCACAGCACCACCAGCGGCACCGCAATGATGCGGGCGTAGGTCAGTATGTTCGGCAGATTGAACGCGCGCTGAGCCATATTGTCGGGAACTCTCTTTAGCCTGCGTACTCAAATCAGAAGCCGATGCGAGGGGTCAACAACGCATATTCGATTGGCCAGCCGAAATAAGCCTTGGTGTGACATTCGGACGATGCCTGCATAAGGCCAAAGTCCAGTTAAGGCGTCCGATTCCACCGCCAAGAAGCCCAGCCCTCAGTTCTCGTGGAAGTGATTGTAGACGAGCCTGGCGACCTGCTCGGAAATGCCGTCCACCTTGACCAGGTCCTCGACCGCGGCGCGGCTGACGGCCTTGGCGGTGCCGAAGTGCAGAAGCAGGGCGCGCTTGCGGCCGGGACCGATGCCGGCGATCTCGTCCAGCGGGCTCTTGACCATCTCCTTCTTGCGGCGGGCGCGGTGCGAACCGATGGCGAAGCGATGCACCTCGTCGCGCAGGCGCTGGACGAAATAGAGCACGGGATCCCGCACCGGCAGCGTGAAGGAGTCCCTGCCCTTCACGAAGAAGCGTTCACGCCCGGCATCGCGGTCCTGCCCCTTGGCGATGCCGATCGCGGCGACCCGGTCATCGATGCCAAGGTCAGCGAGGATCTGGCGCACCGCCGTCATCTGCCCCTGGCCGCCGTCGATGAGGATCACGTCAGGCCATGCCGGGAAGCTGCCGTTGCCGTCGACCGGATCGTCACCGCCGTCATCCAGCGTTTCCGTAGCCGGCTGCATATCCCCATGCTCGCGCAGCAGCCGGGAGAACCGCCGCTGCATGACCTCGCGCATCATGCCGAAATCGTCGCCCGGAGTGATCTCGGCCGAGCGGATGTTGAACTTCCTGTACTGGTTCTTCACGAACCCTTCCGCTCCGGCGACGACCATCGCGCCGACGGCATTGGTGCCCATGATGTGGGAGTTGTCATAGACCTCGATGCGCACCGGCGGTTTTCCCAGGCCGAAGGTCTCGGCAAAGCCGGCAAGCAGCCTGGCCTGCGTCGAGGTTTCCGCCAGCCGGCGGCCGAGCGCCTCGCGGGCGTTCTGCAACGCGTGGTCGGTCAAATCCTTCTTCTCGCCGCGCTGCGGCACGGAGATCGCCACCCTGCGGCCCGCGCGGGTGGACAGCGCCTCGGCGAGCAGTTCCTGCTCCTGAACGGACTGGGACAACAGGATGGCGCGCGGCGGCGGCTTGTCGTCATAGAACTGCGCAAGGAAAGAACCCAGAACCTCCGCCCCCTCCAGCGCCGGATCGGCCTTCGGGAAATAGGCGCGGTTGCCCCAGTTCTGGCCGGTGCGGAAAAAGAACACCTGGATACATGTCTGGCCGCCTTCCTGGTGAATGGCGAAGACATCGGCCTCCTCGACGGTCTGCGGGTTGATGCCCTGATGCGCCTGCACATGCGAAAGGGCCGCCAGCCGGTCGCGATGGATAGCCGCGCGCTCGAAATCCAGTTCCTCGGCGGCCTGCTGCATGGCGCCGGAAATCTCGGTCTTCACCTTCTGGCTGCGGCCGGAAAGAAAATCCTTCGCCTCGGCGACGAGCTCGGCGTAGCCCTCATGCGAAATCTCGCCGGTGCAAGGACCGGCGCAACGCTTGATCTGGTAGAGCAGGCAGGGCCGCGTGCGGTTCTCGTAGAAGGAGTTGGTGCAGCTTCGCAGAAGGAAGGCGCGCTGCAGCGAATTGATCGTGCGGTCGACCGCGCCGGCCGAGGCGAAGGGACCGAAATAGTCGCCCTTGCGCGAGCGCGCGCCGCGATGCTTGTAGATACCGGGGGAAACATGGTCACCGGTCAGCAGGATGTAGGGGAACGACTTGTCGTCCCGCATCAGCACGTTGAATCGCGGCCGTAAGCGCTTGATAAGATTGGCTTCGAGCAGCAGCGCTTCGATCTCGGTCCGGGTGACGACGAACTCCATCGTCGCTGTTTCGCGGACCATCCGACCGATGCGCATGGTGTGGAAGCGGCCCTGCGCGTAGTTCGTGACGCGCTTCTTCAGGCTGCGCGCCTTGCCGACGTAGAGAACGTCACCCGTGGCGCTCATCATGCGGTAGACGCCGGGCGCGTTGGGAAGGCGCTTGACCAGCGTCTGGATCACCTCCGCTCCGACCATGCCGTCGGCATCGCCGGCATGCGGGGTCCAATCGATGGCGGTGAAGGCGACGTCGGGCGCAACGGGTTGGGCTTCCGCCTCGACGATCTCCTCCGCCGCCTCGTCCTCGAGGTCGAGATCGGGGGGCAAATCGTCGGCGGGGCCGCGCCCGTGCTTTTGGTCTGCGGGACTCATTCCACCATGCCTGTCACATCGGGCGTCTGCCATGCAAGATGCTGGCCGCCGTCAAGCGCGATCATCTGGCCGGTGACCGACCGCGCCGCCCAGAGATAGCGAATCGTGGCACCGAATTCCGCCAAATCCGGGCCGCGCTTCAACAGCAGCGCTTCGACCTGGGCGTCGAAATCATCGTCGTCCTGCCGAAGATTCTTCAAGGTCGGGCCGGGGCCTATCGCGTTGACGCGGATGCGCGGCGCGAGCGCCTGCGCCATGGTCTGGGTGGCGGTCCATAAGGTCGACTTCGACAGGGCGTAGGAGAAGTAGCGGGGGTTGGGCCGCCAGACGCGCTGGTCGATCATATTGACGACCAGCCCCTGCTCGCCCTTCGGCAACGCGTTGGCAAGGCTGCGCGAGAGCATCGCCGGAGCCTTGACGTGGACGGCGAAATGCCGGTCCCAGGCCCGCCAGTCGAAATCGAGCACGGAATCGTCCTGGAACAACGACGCATTGTTGACCAGCAGCGAGACAGGCCCCAGCGACGACTGGGCGGCGCCAATCACCCCTTCGACGGCGGCCATGTCGGTGAGATCGGCCACGACGACCGCGGCGCGTCCGCCCGAACCGTTTATGACAGCGGCAAGCGCGTCTGCCTCGGCGCGGGACCGGTTGCAATGAATGGCCACGGCAAAGCCGTGAGCGGCAAGATCTTCCACGATCGCCTTGCCAATTCGCTTCGCCCCTCCAGTTACCAGCGCGACCGCCGCGGTTTTGTTCATCTGTCAATCCTTATCTTCAGCGCCGCTGGAACGACGCCGGCAAATATGACGCCCCATAGGTTAAATGCCATTCGCACCTGGGGCAGCATTGTGGCGAAACCGCCGGTCAGGCGGCGCGGCTTGTCCCAAATGGGGACGGCGAGATCGCTATATAGGGCTCAGGACTCCTTGCACCAAGCGGTGTGCAGCGCAGCAAGACAAGGCTCCTGACTTTTGCTGTTGCGAAGATGCAACGTCTCGTTTCTGCCTTATTCGCGCCAGGGAATGACCCAAGTTCAGGTTCGCTTCAGCCGCATTTCGCCACCACATTTGGAACCGTTGAGCGCCGGATCCGTTTATCCCCCCGGACGGGTTCAGGGCACTCACGAACGTAAAGCCTGTGTCTTGTGGCTTAAGGAGTTAGAACAAATGCAAGCCAATCTCAAATTCGCACGGCCCTTGGCCGTCGCGCTCGGGCTCTTCGCCCTCGGCGGTACCGCCTTTGCCGCGGACGTCGTCCAGGAAGAGCCGCCGGCTCCCGCCCCGGTTGCCCAGTTGCCCGTCGCCTCCTGGGCCGGCCCCTATGCCGGTATCAGCGTCGGCTATGGTTTCAGTGGTCATGCCAACCTGCAGGACTACAACAACAACATCGGCACCAAGGGCTTCGTCGGTGGCGTTTTCGGCGGCTACAACTGGCAGCAGGAAAACTTCGTCTACGGCGCTGAAGCCGACCTCGGCTACAACGGCGTAAAGGGCGACAATGCCGGCCAGAGCGGCAAGACGGGTATCGAAGGCTCGCTGCGCGCTCGCCTCGGTTACTCCGTGAGCCCGGACATCCTCGTCTATGGCACCGGCGGTCTCGCCGCGAAGGACCAGAAGGTGGATGACGGCACCAACAGCGAGAGCAAGGGTATGCTCGGCTGGACCGCTGGCGTCGGTACCGACATCAAGCTGACCGACAACGTGTTCGGCCGCGTCGAGTATCGCTACACCGACTTCGGCAGCAAGGACTTCGGTTCGACGATCGGCAAGGTCAAGTCGAGCGACAACCGCGTCACCTTCGGCGTCGGTATGAAGTTCTAAGTCGTCCAAGCCACGACACGAAAAAGCCGGGCCTCGCGCCCGGCTTTTTTTGTGCCCTGGCGGGACCTTATCGCTTTCCTGCCGGCTTCACCTTCTCGGGAAGCGTCTCGACAAAGGCGAGCGCGAGGTGAACCCAGCTTGCAAGGTCGGCCGAGGTGGCCGTCCCTTCCGCAGCCACGTGCACGTATCCTTCCATCGAGCGGCCACCCATCTCCATCAGACGGGCATGGGGACGGGCAATCGCCGCCATATGCGCCTCCTTGCCCACGCGCACCAGCAAGCCGCGCTTGGATGTGCCGACCAGCATATTGCCGTTGAGAAGGAAACAGGTGCCACCGAACATCTTCTGTTCGGTGAACTGGCGCCCCGCAAGAGCAGCGCGCAACCGCTCGACCATGGGATCCAGGACAGCTCCGGTCCTGACGACAGATCTCGCCATGCTCATCGCCTCCGCGATATCGCCAGCGTCAGGCTGGCATGAAAGCGGCCGCCTGTCCAACCAAGGACTAGCAATGACAAGCTTGGGGCCAGTTGCCACTTAAGGCAACCTATTGTCTTCAGGCCGGGATGCAGCCCTTCAGCTCCGGGAATTTCTCATCAAAGCGGGCGGCCCAACGCACAAGCCTCGCCCGGCCCCTCTCCCACTTTCCCGCGAAGCGCAGCGCGAGGTAACCCAGGCAGGCGCGCAGCGCTATCTGCCCTGCCGTGATTTTCCTGGGCAGCTTCGGCGGATTGGCATTGAGCCTGTCAAGCGCCGTGGTGATCTTTGCCCATTGCCTGTCCAGCCAGGGCTGATGGACCATTTCTTCGGGGCGCGCACGCCGCTCGTAGACCATCGACAACGCGCAGTCGCAAATGCCATCGGCCAACGCCTCCAGCACTTCCGCATCGAGACGCTTGTCGGGATTGCGCGGGAACAGGGCGTTCCTGGACAGCCGGTTGATGTACTGGACGATGGCGCGGCTGTCGAAGATGGAACGGCCGTCGTCGAGCACCAGTACGGGGATCTTGCCGAGCGGATTGGCGTCGATCAGTTCCGCCGGCTTGTCCTCGGTCTTGACCGCCACCGCCTCGATCACGACGCCCGCATAGATCGCCGCCATCCGCACCTTTGAACTGTAGGGCGATGTCGATGCATAGAGCAGCTTGGGCATGAAAAACTCCTTGTCGCCGGCGCACTCTCGGTCAGGCGTACCGTCGCGGGCAACAGCCAGATGGCAAAAACTCAGCGGCCAGAAACCGGTGGGTTTCTGCCAAGGGCTTCAGAACTTGGGTACGAGCCGGGACGCGAAGGGCGAACAACGAATCGCGGAAATTTCCGGATACGAGCCAGGCCCATCCACAATCCGCGACACACGCTCGTTCGGACACGTATCTGGAACATTCAGCGAGCGAGGCAGCCTGTCCGGCGCCCCGCTGTGCTGCCCGCCATCCCATCCGGCGGTCGAAAACTGGCCGAGGCCTATTTCTTGGCCGGCGCGGACTTGGCCTTCGGCGCAGCGGCCTTTTTCACGGCGGGCTTCACAGCCGCGGCCGCTGCCTTGGCAGGCGCTTTCGCAGGTGCCTTGGCTTTCGCGGGAGCGACCTTGGCGGGAGCTGCCTTCTTGGCCGCGGGCTTCGCCGCTGCCGCAGCCGGCTTCTTGGCGGCTGCCGTCTTCGCCGGAGCCTTGGCCGGCGCTGCCTTGGCGGGCGCTTTCGCCGGTGCCTTGGCCTTCGCGGGAGCTGCCTTCTTGGCCGCGGGCTTCGCCGCAGCAGCTGCTGGTTTCTTTGCAGCCGCCTTTGCGGGAGCCTTGGCAGGCGCGGCCTTGGCGGGCGCCTTCGCAGGTGCCTTGGCCTTCGCGGGAGCGGCCTTCACCGCTGTCGCGACCTTTGCTGCTGCTGCTTTTGCGGGTGCTTTCTTTGCCGGTGCTTTGGATGCCGGTGTCTTGGATGCCGGCGCTTTAGACGACTGCTTCGCCATATCATGCCCCTTCCGTTATGCCGGCGGCCGTGAATCACCCCGGCCGGCCATGCATATCTGACTCGCGGCTTGCTAGCCAGCGAAGCGATTTGCACGGTTTTTGGGCAATCAGGCGGCGCCAGGCAGGCGTTGGCGAAGGCGCTCCGTCTGGCTTGCGGATCTCAGCGCAGGACGCGGCAGGCGCCGTTGTAGACCATCCACCGATCGAAGCCCGACACGCAGAATTCAACGTTGTCGCCGATCGATGCGAAGCCCTGGCCTTCCTCGATCAGATACCAGATGGTCCTGGAATGACCGTCGGACAGATCGACCGTGGCGCCGCAGTAACGCCGTCCGATCGGCCAGGTGTCGTCAGCCGGCAGATAGCGGTGCTGATGGATCTTGCGAAACTCGGTGATCGCGACATCGGGCAGATGCGGCACATGGCGAACCTGGTATGCGAAGCGGCTGGTGATCTTGTTGAGCACCCAGGGCTGACCGCAGACTCCACCGTCGTCGTCGGTGTAGGTGGAAAGATCCGCAGCGTTCGCGGCCTGCATGATGCCGAGAGGCGCGGCGATCGGCGCGCAAAGCGCAAGCAGCGCGGCAAGAGCGGATCTGGCGAAGCGAGTCATGGCAGCGGCCTCTTTGAATCTGTTGCCGCACTCTGCTGCGTCGTCCGCTCGCGGTCAAGCGGCGACACTTGCCGCGCCAGGACATCCATACACGGCGCGCCTCAGGCAGATTCGCCAGCCAGCCAGTCCATGGTCCAGCGCGCCGACCGCTCGGCGGCCAGCGCCCGATGCAGGACCGGCAGGAGCGCACGCAGTTCTTCTTCCAGCGTGAACGGTGGATTGACCACCACCATGCCGGTACCGTCGAGGCTCGGCTCGCTCGAAGACGGTCTGATCTCAAAGACGATATCGAGCAGTTTCGGGATGCCCGTTTCCCTCAGCGCCTCGCGGAAAGCCGCGACAGCCTTTCGATTCTTGATCGGGTACCAGAGCGCATAGATGCCACCCGGCCAACGCTTGCAGGCCTTGGCCAAGCCGCCGACAATGCGGTCGAACTCGCCCTCTTCCTCGAAGGGCGGATCGACCAGAACAAGGCCACGTTTTTCCTTGGGCGGGAGATGGGCTCCAAACGCCAGCCAGCCATCGAGCGCCATGACGCGAACCTGGAAATCGCCCTCGAAGCGGGCCTTTAGTGTCTCCGCATCCTCAGGGTGGAGTTCCATTGCCGAAAGCCGGTCCTGCTTGCGCAGAAGATGCCGCGCGATGCACGGAGAACCTGGGTAGCTTTTTATCGCGCCATCCGGATTGACCGAGCGGACCGCGTCCAGATAGGGCGCCAGAAGCGCCGCGGCCGGCGCGGGAAGCGGCGTCTCGAGCAGCTTGCCTATGCCGCCATGCCATTCCCCGGTCTTCTGCGCCTCGACGGACGAAAGGGCGTAGAGACCGATGCCGGCATGGGTGTCGACGACCCGGAAGGCTTTGTCCTTGCGCTTGAGATATTCGATCAGCCGGGTGAGCACGACGTGCTTGACGACATCGGCGAAGTTCCCGGCGTGATAGGCGTGACGGTAATTCATGGCGGTCAGCGGGCGTTGCCGCCACGCCCCCAGCGCGGCGGAGGCGGTTGCGAGTTGGGATTCTGCGGGTGGCGACCGCCAAAGATCATGGAGAGCAGAAGCCCCGCCAGTCCGACGGCGCCTAGAACGAGGCCAGCCGGCCGCGCCCTGCCATCCGGCTCTCCCACATCGGAACGGAGCGTGAGGTCGACCGCGCGGATCGGTATTCCCACCGCATCGCCCGGGCCGACGGTGAAAAGATAGGAGGCGTCCGAAACGTCGCGGATCAAGCCAGCATCGTCGCGAAAGATCTTGTCCGGCTGTTGCGGGCTGGCCTCGCGTGGGTCGGAGCGGTTGAACTGCAAGGTGCTGGCCAGCACGGTGCGACCCCCGGTGGCGGCGGTCAGGGTCAGCACGGCGTGCTGTTGCGAGACGATGCGCTCGGCCCTCGCCGTCAGGTCGACCAACACCCTTATGGGCGCATCGCCAGGCTTGAGCGGCACCGTCACCGGCTTGAACCGCCCCTGCTCGTAAACCCGCCAGGTGCCGATGTCGCGGCCGGAGAAATTCGTCACCGCCCAAGGATAGATGGCGCCGACGGCGATGCCGGCGAGCAGTACCAGGAAAAACAGAAAGCGCATGCATGACCTCAAGCAGACATTCCGCCATAGCCCGTCATGGGCAAAAAGGCGATGGCGAACCTCGCGGCTGAGAAGCCCACCCTGCCCTTGCGCGAGGGGCCCAGCCACCCGATTGTCCCGGAAGGACGTCACGAGGATTCGGACCATGAGAAACGTGCCGCCGGCGCATGCGACGCGCCAGAGCGCCAACAACTTCAGAAAACAGAGGCGGATTTGCTGATGGCTCCGATTCAGGTCGATCCAGCCAAGGTGCGTGAATTCAAGGACGCTGGCGAATTCCGCGAATGGCTCGGCAAGCACCACGACAGGCAAGACGAACTCTGGATCAAGATCCACAAGGTGGGATCCGGCCTTGCATCGATCACCGCCAAGGAAGCGATCGACGTGGTGCTTTGCTGGGGCTGGATCGACGCCGTGCGGAAGGGGCTGGACGAGACCAGCTTCCTGCAGCGCTACACGCCGCGTGGCAGGAAGAGCATCTGGAGCCGCATCAACGTCGACAATGTCGCGCGCCTGATCCGCGAAGGAAAGATGACCGAGCACGGGCTTGCCCAGGTCGAGGCGGCGAAAGCCGATGGTCGCTGGGACCGCGCCTACGACAGCGGCAAGGACATGAAAATCCCCGACGATCTTCAGGCGGCGATCGACGCGGAGCCGCACGCAAGGGAGATGCTCGCAAAGCTCAGCGCGCAGAACCGCTTCGCGCTGGCCTTCCGTACCCACAATATGAAGACCGAGGCCGGCCGCAAGAAGAAGATCGAGAGCCTGGTCGAGATGCTCAAACGCGGCGAGACCATTTATCCTCAGGGCAAGAAATAGAATTTCATCCGCCAGGCTGCTCCGGCCAAACGGGTGGCTGGATCTTCGCTCAGGCCTTGCGCTCCCAGCGCCGGTCCGGCGTCTGCTGCCAGTAGGTGACGGCATGGCCGGCATCCTTCATTGTCTTCCAGTGCGCGCGTGCCGCCTCGACCTGGCCGGCATCGTGCCCATCGAAAAGAAACACGGCGCGCTCATAACCGGAAAGGTCCGGCGGAGATGCTCCGTCCACCATGAAGCGAACCCTGGCCTCGTTCGGATTGCCGATGCCCGTGGTCAGCAGGATCGGCTGCTCGGCGGGATGCATCTCGCGATCCGTCGCGTGGGCGAGGAAGGAGTCGTCCCGGAATGTCCATAGATGGGCATCGAGCGCGTCGCGGCGTTCTTCCGTGCCGGTCTGCACAACCACCCGCCAGCCGCGACCGACGCTGCGCTCGAGCAGACCCGGAAGAGCATCCTCCAGGGTCGACTCGGTGAGATGGTAGAAGAGGACGTCGGCCATGGCCGCCCTCCTAGATCAGACAGCGCCTGATGTCGTGCGAAAACCGCATCGCACCTTTCGGCACCATGCCTAGCCCTCGTAGTGGTCGCGCACCAGCCTGTCGAGCAGCCTGACCCCGTATCCCGAACCCCAGGACTGGTTGATCTCGCTCGACGGCGCGCCCATCGCCGTGCCGGCGATGTCAAGATGCGCCCACGGCGTGTCCTTGACGAAACGCTGCAGGAACTGAGCGGCAATGATAGCCCCGCCATAACGGCCGCCGATGTTCTTCATGTCGGCGTTCTTGGAATCGATGAGCTTGTCGTATTCCGCACCGAGCGGCATGCGCCACAGCCGCTCCTGGGTAGCCTGGCCGGCCGATTCCAGATTGCCGGCGAGGTCATCGTTGTTCGAGAAAAGCCCGGCATGATACTGGCCGAGCGCCACCATGATGGCTCCCGTCAGCGTCGCCAGATTGACCATGAACCTGGGCTGAAAGCGCTCGTTGCAGTACCAGAGGGCGTCGGCGAGCACCAGGCGCCCTTCGGCGTCGGTGTTGAGCACCTCGATCGTCTGGCCCGACATGGAGGTGACGATGTCGCCAGGGCGCTGGGCGTGACCGTCGACGGCATTCTCCACCAGCCCGATGATACCGACGGCGTTGACCTTGGCCTTGCGCGCCGCCAGGGCCTTCATCAGCCCGGTGACGGCTGCCGCCCCGCCCATGTCGCCCTTCATCTCCTCCATTCCGGAGGCCGGCTTCATGGAATTGCCGCCCGTATCGAAGGTGACGCCCTTGCCGACAAAGGCGACCGGGCCGTCCTTGGCCTTGCCGCCGTTCCATTGCATGATGGCCATGCGGGCGCCGCGCGGAGAGCCCTGCGCCACACCGAGCAGCGCTCCCATGCCGAGCTTCTTCATCTCCTTCTCGGCCAGGATTTCCACCGACACGCCGAGCGACTCCAGCTCCTTGGCGCGCGCTGCAAACTCCACCGGGCCAAGCGCATTGGCCGGCTCGTTGACCAGATCGCGCGCCAGGAACACGCCGTCGACCACCGCAAGCTCGTCGGCGAAGGCTTTCTTGGCGCCGGCGGGATCGGCCGTGAAGATGGTCACCTTGGCCGGCTTCCTGGCATCGGCCTTCTTGGCGTTTTCGTCGCCATTGTCCTTTTTGGTCTTGTACTTGTCGAAGGCATAGCTGCGCAGAAGGATACCGGTGGCGAGGCTCGCCGCCTCCCTTGCACCGAGCGAATGCCCCGGAAGATCGAGCACCACCGTCACGTCGGTCGCCTTGCGCAACGCCGCCGCAACCGTCCCGCCCAATTTCAGCCACGCATATTCGTCGAGCGCGGAGGTCTTGCCGACGCCGAGGGCCAGCAGCCGATCCAGCTGCGTTCCCTCCGGCGCCAGCACCTCGGCGATGCTGGCGAACTTGGCGTTGAAATCGACCGCCGGGAAGGCGCGTTCGAGAACACCGGCCGGGTCGCAAGCCTTTCCGGCATCGCCCAGGCCGCCATCCTCGGCCGACAGGACGAACGCGCTCCCCTTTGCGGGAACGGAGAATCTGGCAAAGGCAATCGAGGGTCTGGTGGTCATCGGATTCTGCTTTCGGGAGATTTCAGGCGTTGCGCGACATTTGGTCGTTTTCGGAGATTTGGCAAGACTTCGCCGGATTCGAACCCCATATGGCACAGGGAATGGACCTCGATTCCGGACGGCATCCCTCCGCGCCGTTTATGTAACCTGTTGTTAACCAAGCATGTTTTCCGTTTCTTATCCATTGCACCCGAGACTCCGGCCAGCCGGAAGACTTGATGTGAGGCAGGAGCCAGCTCGAACCTGTTGTGCCGGCGCGACCGGATCGCTAGTTTGTCCGGCGGCATGATGCCGTTCGAAAAGATCGAGAAAAATCTTTCATGAAGGTCGTTGAACGCTACATCATGCGCCGCACGTTTGCGGTCTTCATGGCAGCGCTGGTCTGGACATTGGTCATCGCGTGGACGACGCAGGTGCTGCCGCGCATCAATCTGGTGACCGACAACGGCCAGTCGGCGCTCACGTTTCTCAAGGTCGCGACCCTCATCCTGCCGTCGATCATCCCGATCGTGGTGCCGTTTGCCGTGGCGGTCGCCGTCGCGCTTACGCTCAGCACCATGAATTCCGACTCCGAGCTGGCGGTCATCAACGCGGCGGGAGCGTCGCGATGGACGATCGTCAGGCCGATCCTGCTGCTCGCGCTCGTGGCCGCCATGTTCTCCTTCGTGATCGACAACGGCATCAATCCCTATGCCAGGCAGAAAAACCGGCAGTTGATGGCGGAATCGCGCGCGGATCTTCTGTCCCTGGTCATCCAGGAAGGCACCTTCCGCAAGATCGACGATGGCCTGTTCCTCCAGGTCGGCGAAAGGCTGCCGGACAACAGGCTTGGCGGCATCTTCGTCGCCGATTCGCGGGAGGAAGGCGTCAACCTCGTCTACTACGCCAAGAGCGGCGCGATCGTGCAGCGTGGCGACGAGAAGGTGCTGATGATGAATGACGGCGTCATCCACCGCAAGACGATGACCGGCGACCTCTCCGTTATCCGCTTCACCTCCTACGCGTTTGACCTTTCGGCCTTTATGTCGGCGGCCTCGGAGGTGACGCTGATGCCCGAGGATCGAACGACGCAATACCTGCTCAATCCGGACCCCAACGACAAAGCCTTCCAGCAGAATCCGAACGAATATCGGGCGGAGCTCAACCAGCGCTTCACTGAATGGACTTACTCGCTGGTCTTCGCGCTGATCGCTTTGGCTGTCGCCGGCGACGCGCGCTCGCATCGCGAGGCGCGCGTCCATCCGCTGATCACCGCCATCGGCATTTCGCTGTTCGTGCGCTGGCTCGGCTTCTTCGCCGCCGGCAAGGCCGATACCGTGCCGCAATATGCCTACATGGTCTATGGCGTGCCGATCGTTTCCGCGGCGATCGCCATCTGGTTCATCGTCACAAGCAGGACCATGGAACTGCCCATGAGTTGGGCGGACCGCATGACCAACCTGGCCGGCCGCGTCGCGGAGTTCTGGAATGCGATCAGGTTGCGCGTCCTCGGCCGGGGCGCCCCAGGGCGGGAGGTCGGCTGATGGGCTGGACGCTCGGCCGGTATTTCTTCTTCCGGTACATAAACATCACGATCTGGTTCTTCCTGGGCCTGCTGGCCCTGGTGTTCCTGATCGACTTCACGGAATTGACCCGGCGAATCACCGGGCTGCCCGGTTTCACCTATTTCACCGCATTCGCCATTTCCGGGCTGAGAATGCCGATGATCATGCTGCAGACGGTGCCTTTCGTCGGCCTGTTCTCGGCGATGGCAACGCTGGTGTCGCTCAACCGCAGGTACGAGCTGGTGATCGCGCGGTCGGCCGGTGTTTCGGCCTGGCAATTCCTGCTGCCGTGCTGCCTCGGCGCTCTGCTTTTCGGCATCGTCTCCGTCGGCATCATGAACCCGATCGCCGCGTACTCCTTTTCGTGGTCGGAGCGCATGGAGACGCAACTGCGGTCGGGCAAATCCAACGCCGTCTCCGCCGACTCAGCGCCCTGGATTCGCCAGAAAACCAGTTCGGGCGACACCATCATCGGCGCGCGCGCCATCCTCGACCAGGGCCTGCAGATGGCGGACGCCGTCTTCTTCGTCCTTGGCCCGCAAGGCGACATCGTCGAGCGCAAGGATGCCGCCCGTGCCTTCCTGCGGGATGGCTATTGGGAGCTGCAAGACGTCAAGATCTACAAGGACGGCGCCATCCTGTCGGTGGAAAGCGATCGTGTGCCGACGAACCTCAAGCCGGAATTCGTCCAGGAGCGCCTGGCGCGGCCCGAGACGATCCCGTTCTATGACCTTCCCGGCAAAATCGAGGTTGCCCGTTCCTTCGGTCTGAAGGCAAATGCGTTCGCGATGCAGTTCGATTCGCTGGTTGCGTTGCCCTTCCTGCTCGTCGCCATGACATTGATCGCGGCGACGGTCTCGATGCGATTTGCGAGGATGGGGCAATCGGCGACGATGATTCTGGGTGGCGTCGTGGCCGGGTTTCTGCTTTATGTCGTTTCGGTGCTGGTCAAGGCATTCGGCATAGCTGGATTCGTGCCTACTGTTGTTGCTGCTTGGGTTCCGGTTGTCGTGGCTATGTTCTTTGGGGTGACTTTCCTGCTATACAAGGAAGACGGCTAGTGAGGGAGGCGGTGTTGCGCAGCCATAGGCAGGCCGGTCTGGCACGCCTTTATGGGGCGAGCGCCTTGGCGTGCTTGCTCGCCTGCGCCTTCCCAGCCGTGCCGGCCCTGGCGCAGGACGTCTCGGGATTGGCGCCGAAGGCGCCTTCCGGCTCGCAGATGCTGCTGGCCGCCGATACGCTCGTCTATGACAACGACAAGCAGACCGTCACCGCGGTTGGCGGCGTGCAGATCGATTATGGCGGGAATCGCCTCGTCGCCCAGCGCGTCGAATACAACCGGAAGACCAAGCGACTCGTCGCAAGCGGCGCTGTCCAGGTCATCAACAGCGACGGCACCAAGGTCTATTCCGACCACGTCGATATCACCGACGACTTCGCCGACGGCTTCGTCAACGCACTCAGGGTCGAGACCGTCGACAAGGCTTATTTCGCCGCCGAAAGCGCGGAGCGCATGGGTGGCGTCCTGACCACCTTCCACAACGGCGTCTACACCGCCTGCGAACCCTGCGAAGACAAGCCCGACACCGCGCCGACGTGGCGGGTCAAGGCGAGAAAGATCATCTGGAACGGCCAGAAGAAGACGGTGCGCTTTGAGAGCGCCAATTTCGAATTCTTCGGCTTCCCCCTCGCCTACCTGCCGGCATTCGAGATCGCCGACCCCACGGTCAAGCGCAAAAGCGGCTTCCTGATCCCGAGCGTGTCGTACAAGAGCAACATCGGCGTCGGTATCAAGGTCCCCTATTATTTCGCGCTTTCCCCCACCTATGACCTGACTGTTTCCGGAGCCGGCTATACCAAGCAGGGCTTCCTCGGGGAGGCGGAATGGCGCCAGCGCTTCAACAACGGCGAATACAGCCTGAAGATCGCAGGCATCCAGCAGCAAAACCCCGACGCGTTTATCGACAGCAATCCGGATCCTGTTTTCAATCCCGACGGCCACAACGTGAATTCCGGCGCGGCGGGCGACCCCAACAGGTTCCGCGGCATGATGGGAACCAAGGGCCAGTTCGCCATCAACGAGCGCTGGGACTTCGGTTGGGACGTGCTGCTCCAGACCGACAAGAACTTTTCCAACACCTACGCGATCCAGGGGTACAGCGACAGCGTTCACACTTCGCAGGTGTACCTGACGGGCCTCAACGATCGTAACTATTTCGATCTACGCGCCCAGCGCTTCCAGGTTCAGGAAAACACGCTGAGCAGCGACATCACCTCTCGCGACGGCAAGCAGCCCTGGGTCCTCCCTTCGCTGGACTACGCCTATATTCCGGACGCCACGGTGGCCGGAGGGCAGCTTTCGATCAACATGAATGCCAGGGTGATCCGTCGCGACGAACTCGATCAGGCCTACTTCACGCCTTTCGTCCCGGCTTCGGGAACGGAGAGCGTGCGCGGCATCGAGGGAGAATCCGGCCGCCTGACCGGGGAGGCGGAATGGAAGCGCAGCTTCGTGACCGATGGCGGACTGGTGGTCACCCCGCTGCTGGCGTTCCGTGCCGATGCCGGCTACGTCAACGCGTCGGCGGCCTCGCTCAGCGCCGTCAATCAGATGGCGGCGAACCTCGGCGTGAACGACGACATGCGCTCCTCGCTGGCACGTTACATGGCAACGGCCGGTCTCGAGATGCGCTACCCGCTGTTGTTCTCCATGGCCAATTCCAGCCATGTGTTGGAGCCGATGGCGCAAGTGTTCGTGCGCCCCAACGAGCAGTATGTAGGCGGCCTTTCCATCCCGAACGAAGACGCGCAGAGCTTCGTCTTCGACGCCACGACGCTGTTCGAGCGCGACAAGTTCTCGGGCTATGACCGCATCGAAGGCGGCACGCGCGCCAATGTCGGCTTCCGCTATTCCGGTTCCTACGACAATGGCTGGGCTACCAATGCCATCTTCGGCCAGTCCTATCAGATCGCCGGCCAGAATTCGTTCGACGCGCCCGACCTCGTCAATGTCGGCGCCTA
Organism: Mesorhizobium sp. 65-26; assembly: GCA_001899205.1. GTDB lineage: Bacteria > Pseudomonadota > Alphaproteobacteria > Rhizobiales > Rhizobiaceae > Mesorhizobium. Next base: position 186,207 of record MKVL01000009.1, read on the forward strand.
TTCCGGCCTGCAGAACGCCCGCTCCGACTATGTCGGCCTGGTCGGCCTGAACAGCCCGACCGGTTTCTCGGCCTCTGTCAGCGGACGCTTCGACGAACAGACCCTCGAAGTCCGGCGCGCCGAGTTCAAAGCCGCCTATTCCGGCCTGCCGATCTCGCTCAGCGCGAAGTACGCCTTCATCCAGGCGCAGCCGCTGTACGGGTACACAACCGACCGCCAGGAAGTGACACTCGGCGCATCGACGCATCTGGCCGAGAACTGGCGCGTCTTCGGAACGGGGACGTACGACTTCGAAAACAGCCTGATGGTCAAGGACGGCTTGGGCTTCGCCTATAACGATTCCTGCTTCACCTACCTGATGACGTTCTCACAGTCGCGCGACATCAACACCAGGCAGGTGACGCAGACGATAGGCTTCAACCTGTCGTTCCGCACGCTCGGCGATTTCGGTACGGTGAACAACTCCGTCGACACCATCCAGTAGGCGCGCAACCGGCCGACGACATCGTTTCGCCTCATAATGCAGGCAGGGGTTTTGTTGGCCCAACGGCTACAATTGGGCCAGGATCGGGGTGGAATTGGGATGCTTTCTATGAAGAAATACCTCTTCTCGGCGAGCTTCGCCTTGCTGGTGGCCGCAACAACGGTTTCGGTCACCGTGATGACGCCGCCGGCCTTCGCCAGCACCATCAAGTATGTGGTCAACGACGTTCCTGTCACCACGGGTGATATCGAGCACCGTGCAGCCTTCCTGCGCCTGCAGCGCAAGAAGGGCGACGCGGCGCAGGAAATGATCGACCAGACGCTGCGCACGGCGGAAGCAAAGAGGCTCGGCATTCGCATCAGCGATGCCCAGGTCGACGCGGCCTATCAGCGTTTTGCCAGCAACAACAAGATGCCGCTCGCCCAGCTTGACGCCGTCATGGAGAAGTCGGGCGTCACCCGGGGACATTTCAAGGAATTCATCCGCGCACAGATGGCCTGGAGCCAGGCCTTGAGCGCGCGTTATCGCTCGGGCGATGGCGGCGGCGGGCTCAGCGAACAGGATGTCGTAAAGCGCATGCTCGAAAAGGGCGGAGCCAAGCCCAGCGCCATGGAGTACATGCTGCAGCAGGTGATCTTCGTGGTCCCGGCAGCCGAACGCAAGGCCACCCTGGGCAAGCGCAAGCGCGAAGCGGAAGCCATGCGCGCGCGCTTCAACGGATGCAACACCACGCGTGAGTTCGCCAAAGGGCTGATCGACGTCACCGTTCGTGACCTCGGAAGAGTGCTGGCGCCGCAGCTGCCGCCGGAGTGGGCCGACCAGATCAAGGCGACCAAGGTTGGCGGCGCCACAGCCGCGCGCGAAACCGACCGGGGTATCGAGTTCATCGGCATCTGCTCGTCACGCGAAGTGTCCGATGACAAGGTCGCGCAGATGGTCTTCCAGAGCGAAGGCTCGAACGACAAGGCGGCCGAGGAACTCAGCCAGAAATACATGGACGAGTTGAAGGCAAAAGCCCGCATCGTCAAGCGTTGATCCGAGGGCGCCGGACGTCCTGAGGGACGCAAGACGGCGCTCCATTTCCGTGTTCGAGCACCGGACCAACCGAGAACAGGATTTCCACGGTTCGGTCCGGTATTTCAGCTGACCGTGGGGGCCAGACCGTGAGCGGCGCAGAGATTTCGCTGGCATTGAGCATTGGCGATCCTTCCGGCATCGGGCCGGAGATCGCGATCGCCGCATGGCGTGCGCGCCACCTTTCCGCTCTGCCTCCCTTCTATCTGCTGGCGGATCCGGCATTGGTGGCCGCACGGGCACGGCGCCTCGGCGTGGACGTACCAATCATCGAGATCTCGCCGACCGATGCCGCCGGCACATTCCACGACGCGCTGCCCGTGGTGCCGCTCAGGGTCCGGCTGGTCGACAGTCCCGGACTGCCCGACCCGGCAAACGCCGCCGGTACGATCGAGGCCATCGACCGGGCCGTGGCCGACTGCCTGGCAGGCCATGCGGCGGCCGTGGTCACCTGCCCTATCGCCAAGAAGCCGCTCTACGATGCCGGCTTCCGCTCCCCCGGTCACACCGAGTATCTGGCGCATCTTGCATCCCGCCATATCGGCGCGGACGTGACCCCGGTGATGCTGCTCGCCGGACCGGAACTGCGGACTGTCCCCGTCACGATCCACATTCCCCTCGCCGAAGTGCCTCGCCAGCTCACCTCCGAACTGATCGTCACCACCGCCCGCATCACAGCGCATGACCTCGCCAACCGTTTCGGCATCGCCAGGCCGAGGCTCGCAATAGCCGGCCTCAACCCGCATGCCGGTGAAGGCGGCACCATGGGCCATGAGGACGATCGTATCATCCGGCCTGCCGTGGAGGCGCTGCGCGCCGAGGGCATCGACGCCAACGGCCCGCTGCCGGCCGATACGCTGTTTCACGCGCGCGCCCGCGCCACCTATGACGTCGCGCTGTGCATGTACCATGACCAGGCGCTGATCCCGGCCAAGGCGCTCGCCTTCGACGAAGCGGTCAACGTGACGCTAGGGCTGCCCTTCATCCGCACGTCCCCCGATCATGGCACGGCGTTCGACATAGCCGGCAAGGGTATCGCCCGCGCCGACAGCCTGATCGCTGCGTTGAAGCTGGGGCACAGCCTGGCCGGCGGAGGCATGAAGGCAATCCCGACCCCTACGGAAACGGCACGATGAGCGCCGACGGACTGCCCCCTCTACGTGAGGTGATCGAGCGACATGGCCTGCAGGCGAAGAAAGCGCTCGGCCAGAATTTCCTGCTCGACCTGAACCTCACGGGAAAGATCGCGCGGACCGCCGGCGAGCTCAGGGAAAGCACGGTCATCGAGGTCGGCCCGGGCCCGGGCGGGCTGACACGGGCGCTTCTTCTTCATGGCGCCCGCCGGGTGGTCGCCATAGAGCGCGACGAGCGCTGCCTGGCCGCGCTGGAAGAGGTCTCAAATCATTACCCCGGCCGGTTGCACATTATTGCCGGCGACGCGCTGAAAACGGATTTCGCCGAGCTCGCCCGCGCCGAGGGCAGCGGCTCCGTGAAGATCGCGGCAAACCTGCCCTACAACATCGGCACGGAACTGCTGGTTCGCTGGCTGCTGGCGGAATGGCCGCCCTTCTATGCCTCGATGACGCTGATGTTCCAGCGGGAGGTCGCGGAGCGCGTCACCGCCAGCCCGGGCAGCGGCGCCTATGGCCGGCTTGGCGTGCTCGCCGGTTGGCGCACGCAGGCAAGGATCGCCTTCGACGTGCCGCCGCAAGCGTTTACGCCGCCGCCCAAGGTTACCTCGTCGGTCGTGCACCTCGTGCCGCGCGAAACGCCGCTGCCCGCCGATGCCAGGCAACTCGGCCGCGTCACCGAAGCCGCCTTCGGCCAGCGCCGCAAGATGCTGAGGCAGAGCGTCAAGGGTCTCGGCGGCGAGGCCTTGCTGACACGGGCAGGAATCGATCCGACCCGACGCGCGGAAACGCTGAGCGTCGAGGAATTCGTCCGCCTGACCAACGCGCTGTAAGCCGTCCGCGGTGTGAGCCGCCGATCGACCGTTTTCAGGAAGATCCTATGCCGTCTTCTCGTCCAGCAGAGACGAGATGAAGTCGAAGAGGCCCGGTCGGCGGTCGCGCCGCAGCCGCTCGGCGGTGACGATGGCGCGCACCTCGGCGAAGGCCCGGTCGAGGTCGTCATTGACGACGACGAAATCATATTCCTTCCAGTGCTCGATTTCGTCGCGGGCGTTCTTGAGCCGCGTCTCGATCACCGATTCCTGGTCCTCCGCGCGGCGCTTCAGGCGCGCCTTCAACTCCTTCATCGACGGCGGCAGGATGAAGATCGAGACGATGTCGGCCCGCATCTTCTCCTTCAGTTGCTGCGCGCCCTGCCAGTCGATGTCGAACAGCATGTCGCGCCCCTGCGCCAGGGCCAGCTCGGCGGGCTCGCGCGGGGTGGCGTAGTAGTTGCCATGCACCTCCGCCCATTCCAGCAGCGCGTCGGAATCGCGCAAGCGCTCAAATTCACGCATCGTGCGGAAATGATAGTGCACGCCCTCGATCTCGCTGCCGCGGCGCGGCCTCGTGGTGACGGAGACCGACAGTTCGAGACTGGAATCCGTCTCCAGCAGATTGCGCGCGATCGTCGACTTGCCGGCGCCCGACGGCGACGACAGGACCAGCATCAGGCCCCTGCGGCGGACGCGGGCGCCCAGATCATTGGCGACCATCGTTTACTCCAGATTCTGAACTTGCTCGCGAAACTGGTCGACGACCGCCTTCAGCTCCAGCCCAATGGCGGTAACGGCGGCGGCGTTCGACTTCGAACACAACGTATTCGATTCGCGATTGAATTCCTGCGCCAGAAAATCGAGCTTGCGCCCGATGGCGCCGCCGCCTTTCAGCAGCCCGCGACCTGATGCGACATGCGTCTTGAGGCGGTCGATCTCCTCGCGAATGTCGGCCTTCGTGGCGAGAAACGCCGCTTCCATGTGCAGGCGGCTCGCATCCAGGTTGGCGGACGCATCCATCAACAGGCGGACCTGCTCGGCGATGCGCTCGCGGATCGCGCCGGCCTCCCGCGAGGGATCGGCTTCCGCCCGCAGCGTCAGCGCCTCGATGGCGTCGATGTGACCCGACAGCAGCGTGGCAAGGGCGGCTCCCTCGCCCAGTCTCGCTTGCTCAAGACCATGCAGCGCCGTTTCGAGTGCCGCCATGATGGCCGTGTCGAGCGACGCGCGCTCTTCGTCCGTTTCAACCGCTTCTGGCAGATCGAGCACGCCGCGCAGCGACAGGAGTCCGTCGGCGGTCGCCGGCGCCACGCCGAACTGCTCCTCGAGCCGCTTGGCCAGCCCGGCGATATCCTTGAGGAATGCCTCATTGACGACGGGCTGCGCCTGCGCGCCGAGCGCGCGGCCGACGGTCAGCGTCGCCTGGAAATTACCGCGCGAGAAGCGCTTCTGGATGGTTTGCCTGATAGCCGGCTCAAGACGTTCGAACCCTTGCGGCAACCTCAGCCTGAGCTCGATGCTCTTGCCGTTGACGGATTTGACTTCCCAGGCGATCGCGGTGCCGTCATGCTCGGTGGCCGCGCGCGCGAAACCAGTCATGCTTTGCAAATTCATTGCCGTGCGTGCATCCCCCTGATGCATGGCCAGAACCGGGAAACAGGTCGGGCTGGTCATGCGTGACTTGAAAATTATGGATCGGCCCGCTGCCCGGTTGGACAACCGGGCCTCTTCCAGAGTCGCCGCCCTCACGCCCCGTTCCCGCTCCGACAGCTTAAGCCAGCTATCTTACTGCGAACTCGTTCCCGTGTCGCCACCGCCGAGATCGTCACCGCCGTCGGCCGGCGTATCGCCGCTGCTGGCGCCATTTCCAGCCGCGTTTCCGCCTGTCGCGTCCGTGGCCGGCGCGGTGCCTGCCTTGGCGGCGTCGTCGGCCTGCTTCTTCTGCAGCGCGCGGAAACGGGCCACATTCTCATTGTGCTCGGCCAGCGTGGTGGCAAACACATGGCCGCCATTGCCATCGGCGACGAAGTAGAGGTCGTCGGTCTTCGACGGGTTGGCGACAGCCTCCAGCGCCGCGCGGCCGGGGTTAGCGATCGGCGTCGGCGGCAAGCCGTTGATGACGTAGGTGTTATAGGGCGTCGGCTTCTGGATGTCGGACTGGTAGATCGGGCGGTCCGCCGGTTTGCCCTTGCCTCCGAACAATCCATAGATGATCGTCGGGTCCGACTGAAGCCGCATGCCCTTGGCAAGCCTGTTCAGGAAGACGGCGGCGACACGCGAGCGCTCGTCACTGCGGCCGGTCTCCTTCTCGACGATTGACGCCAGGGTGACGAAGTCGTCGACATTGTTGAGCGGCAGGTCCGGCGAGCGCCGCTGCCAGACTTCCGAGACCAGCCGCTTCTGATCAGCCAACAGCTTCTCGATCATCTGCTGGCGTGTCGCGCCGCGCGTGAAGCGCAGTGTATCGGTCGCCAGGCTGCCTTCCGGTGGAGCCGCGGTGGGCATTTCGCCGGTAAGCGCCTGCTCGTCGGAGATGCGCTGGAGAGCCTGCTCGACGGTCAATCCTTCCGGAATGGTCAGCGAATACATCACGGACTTGCCGCTCTTCAGCAGTTCCATGATGTCACGCATCGAGGCCTTGGCCTTGATCTCGTACTCGCCGGCCTTCAGCGCCGAATCATTGCCGCTGGCGCGCACGCCGAGCCGGAAGATGCGGGCATCGCTGATCAGCCCGCGCCGTTCGAGCTGGTCGGCGATGTCCTGGACACCGGTATTGGGCTTGACCAGGAATGTGTCGCCGCTGGCCGATGGGCCGGGCTCGGTGAACGCCTGCCGGCCGAAATACAAAGCACCACCCGCGGCGAGCACGATCAGCATCACCGAGGAGATGAAGAAGTTCAGGAAAACGACGATCTGGCTGCGGGATGCGCGCGACCGTCTGGGCGGCGGCGTCCCCGCTTCGGGCCGCAGGGCCTCGTTGGCCGTCTTGGGCACGATCGGCCCGGACGCGGCTGGTCGTCGCTCGTATTCCCCCTTGCCCGCCGGATCTGTGCTCATGGCGCCCTACCGTTTTGTCTTGTGACGAATCCCCGGCGGAAGAGTAGAGGCGAATATGGCAAAAATGGCGGCGGGGTTGCCCCCGCCGGGCCGTCCCGGCGATCAGCCATTGTAACGCTGGAAGACGAGCGAAGCGTTGGTGCCGCCAAAGCCGAAGGAGTTGGACAGCGCCACGTCGATACGACGCTGCCTGGGCTTGTGGGGCACCAGGTCGATCGCCGTTTCACGCTCGGGATTGTCGAGGTTGATAGTCGCCGGCGCGATGTTGTCGCGAATGGCGAGGATCGAAAAAATCGCTTCCGCGGCGCCGGCAGCACCCAGGAGATGACCGATCGACGACTTGGTCGACGACATCGAGATCCTGGAAGCGGCATCGCCAACCAGCCTCTCGACAGCGCCGAGTTCGATCGTGTCGGCCATCGTGGAAGTGCCGTGCGCGTTGATGTAGTCGATGTCGCCCGGTGTCAGCCTGGCCCGATTGAGCGCCGCCGTCATGCATCGGAAGGCACCGTCGCCATCTTCCGCGGGAGCGGTGATGTGATAGGCGTCGCCGGTGAGGCCGTAGCCGGTTACTTCGGCATAGATCTTGGCGCCGCGCGCCTTGGCATGTTCGAGTTCCTCGAGCACGACAACGCCAGCGCCCTCGCCCATGACGAAACCGTCGCGATCCCTGTCATAGGGCCGCGAAGCCGTCTGCGGCGCATCGTTGCGGTCCGTCGACAATGCCCGGCAGGCGGCGAAGCCGGCCAGGGAGAGCCGCGTGACGGGCGCCTCGGCGCCCCCCGCGACCATGACGTCGGCATCGCCCCACATGATCAGCCGGGCGGCGTCGCCAATGGCGTGCGCACCCGTCGAACAGGCGGTGACGACAGCGTGGTTGGGGCCCTTGAGGCCATGCCGGATCGAAACCTGGCCGGACACAAGGTTGATGATCTGGCCGGGAATGAAGAACGGGCTGATGCGCCGCGGGCCACGCTCCTTCAGCAGCATGGCATTCTCGGCAATGCCTTCGATGCCGCCGATGCCGGAGCCGATCAGGACGCCGGTGGCGCATTGCTCCTCATGCGTCTTCGGCTCCCAGCCGGAATCCTTCAGCGCCTCGTCGGCGGCCGCGATTCCGTAGAGAATGAAGTCGCCGATCTTGCGCAGTTCCTTCGGCTCGAGCACGGCCTCGGGATTGAAGGTTCCGTTGCTGCCATCGCCTCGCGGAATGACGTGGGCGATCTTGCAGGCAAGATCCTCCACTTCGAATTCCGTGATTCGCTTGGCGGCGCTACGGCCGGTCAGGAGTTCCTTCCAGCCGTGCTCTACCCCCACGCCAAATGGTGAAAGCAGCCCAAGGCCCGTGACGACGACACGCCTCATCGCAGGTCTTTCCGGTGACGCCAAACCAGGCGTCAGGCCGAGGCTTTGTCGATGTACTTAACGGCGTCGCCGACCGTCAGGATGGTCTCGGCCGCGTCGTCGGGGATCTCGACCCCGAACTCTTCCTCGAACGCCATGACGAGTTCGACCGTGTCGAGGCTGTCCGCGCCCAGATCATCGATGAAGCTAGCCTGCTCCGTCACTTTGTCGGCATCGACGCCAAGATGCTCGATGACGATCTTCTTGACGCGCTCTGCGGTGTCACTCATGTAAGCATCCTCGTCTTCATGTTGTCTGTCTTCGTTAGCGGGCGGAATGCCGCTAATCAAGCTGAAAGATGGCCCCGTCGCAAACGCAAGGGCGATGGGCCGGTTGGTGCCCGAACCGCCGGGTTGCGGGCCGCATTACACGAAAAACAGCCCGGGTCCAAGGCGAAATGGTCGCTTTTCACAGTGGACTCGAGGCCCAGGCTCAGATCATCGCCATGCCGCCATTCACATGAATGGTCTGGCCGGTGACGTAGGAGGCCTCGTTCGAAGCCAGATAAGCAACGGCGGACGCGACCTCGGCGCTGGTGCCCATGCGCCGGGTCGGGATCGCGGCCATGATGGTCTCTTTCTGCTTGTCGTTCAGCTTGTCGGTCATCGCCGACTCGATGAAGCCGGGTGCGACGCAATTGACCGTGATGTTACGGGTCGCGATCTCCTGCGCCAGCGACTTGGAGAAACCGATCATGCCGGCCTTCGAGGCACAGTAATTGGCCTGGCCGGGATTGCCGGTGACGCCGACCACCGAGGTGATGTTGATGATACGGCCGTGGCGACGTCGCATCATCGGATGCGTGAGCTCGCGAGTCAGCCGGAAGACAGCCGTCAGATTGACTTCGATGACACTGTCCCAGTCGGCATCGGACATGCGCACGAACAGGCCGTCCTTTGTGATGCCGGCATTGTTGACGAGGATGTCGACACCCTCGAGTTCGGCTTCAGCCTTCTGGCCAAGCGCCTTGACGGCGTCGCGGTCGGTAAGGTCGGCTGGAAAGAGCTTGACCCGGTCGCCGAGTTCGCCGGCAAGCGTTTCCAGCTTCTCCACGCGCGTGCCATGCAGCCCGACGATCGCGCCCTGCGCGTGCAGCACCCTGGCAATCGCTTCGCCGATGCCTCCCGATGCGCCGGTAACAAGCGCCTTGCGGCCGGTCAGTTCGAACATTTTTGTCTCCCGATCTCAGAGCACCCTTGGCACAGGTGCGGTCAAATCGCCAGCCCGCCCCGGTTCCGGGCCAGGATGGAGCACCATCTCAACGGCCCTTAGCGTGGCGGCCGGCGTCAGCCGAGCGCCGCCAGCGCGGCCTCGACGTCCGCCGGCGTACCGATGTTGGCGGTCGCGATATCGCGATTGATGCGCCGCGTCAGTCCCGACAGCACCTTGCCGGCGCCGACTTCGTAAAGCGTCGAGACGCCGTTGGCGCCAAACCACTCGACTGTCTCGCGCCAGCGCACGCGGCCCGTCACCTGCTCGACGAGGCGCCGGGCGATTTCATCCGGATCGCTCGACGGCGCCACCGAGACGTTGGACACGACCGGCACCACCGGCGCTGACTTGCTCACCTTGGCGAGCGCGTCGCGCATGACGCTTGCGGCAGGCGCCATCAGCGCCGAGTGGAAAGGAGCCGAAACCTGTAGCATCAGCGCCCGCTTGGCACCCTTGTCGGTGCACAGCTTCGCCGCCAGTTCGACGGCGGCCTTGGCACCGGAAATGACCAACTGCCCGCCGCCATTGTCGTTGGCGACCTGGCAGACGGATCCCTTGGCGGCCTCGGCGCACGCGGCCTCGACATCCGCCTGCTCCAGCCCGATGATCGCGGCCATCGCCCCCTCACCCGCCGGCACGGCGGCCTGCATGGCATTGCCGCGAATGCGCAGCAGGCGCGCGGCGTCGGCGATGGAAACGAAGCCGGCGGCGGCGAGCGCCGAGTATTCGCCCAACGAATGACCGGCGACATAGGCTACCTTGTCCCTCAGCGAGAAACCGCGGGACTCCAGAGCACGGATCGCCGCCAGCGAGACGGCCATCAACGCCGGTTGCGCATTTGCGGTCAGCGTCAGCGTTTCCTCCGGGCCTTCCCAGATCAGCGTGGACAGTTTCTCGCCCAGCGCCTCATCGACTTCCTCAAAAACCCTGCGCGCCTCGGGGAACGCGTCGGCGAGATCCTTGCCCATTCCGACGGCCTGGCTGCCCTGTCCGGGAAAGGTGAATGCGACGGCCATGCTTAGCTCCAATGGCTGTTTTTTCCTGCGTGTGACGCATGGCGGGCAGGCAAGTCAAGTCCATGCAGGCTTGCTCAAATGCCGGAGCCGCCGGCGGAGTGCCTGTTCCAAAAGGCTTTTCCGAGATCACACCTGATGAAAACCGCTCACGATTCATTTGCTGGCTCTTCTCATTTCCGATACAGGCGCTAGCTTCGCGTGACAGTAAAATGACAGTTTGATGACGAATTTGTCGCGGGTCGGGGAATTTCAAGTTGGCAAAGAGTTCTAGAGGCCGCGTCAAGGCCGAACCCCAGTTCCTGGAAGACGACCCGTCCACAGGCTATCTGCCGGGCAAGACTTGGCCAAGCGTGCGCTATGGCCTGGTTAGTCTGTTGCTCGCCGCCGTCCTGGTTTTCTGCATCGAGTGGATCGTGCGCGGAGACTTCGCCGGCACGGTTTCATTCTTCCTGCAGCCCTTCAAGCCGGGCTGGACCACGATCATCCTCTTCGCGCTGATCATGATTGGCCTCGACGCCGTACTCGGGCGCAGCCACCAGAGCCTGATGATGATGGCGCCACTGACGCTGTCGCTGGCCTTTGTTGGGCACCAGAAGTCGCTCTACCTCGGCGATCCGCTCTATCCGACCGACTTCCTCTACGCTCGCCAGATATTCGCCCTGCTGCCGCTTCTGGTGCGCGAGCGGCCGATGACCGCTGTGGCCATGGTCGTCGGCATCGTGCTGGGGCTATCCCTGCTGGTCTTCGGCTGGCGCATGTGGCGCCGCCGGGTGCCGGCGCTGAGCCACAAGGGCCGGCTCGCCCGGCTTACGCTGGCCGTGCCACTGCTCGCCTTCTTCGTCTCGATCATGGACTACGCCACCTTCTCGTGGACGCGCGACCGGCTGCAGATCATCCCCATGATGTGGGACCAGAAGGAGAATTACGCCTCCAACGGCTTTGCGCTCGCCTTCGCGCTCAACGTGCCGATGGCGCATGTTACGGCACCCCCGGGATATTCGGAAAAGGCGATCGCCGCGATCGAAAGGCCCGATGTGGCTGCGTCGATGCCCGACGAGAAGCCGGACATCATCATGGTGATGAGCGAATCCTTCTGGGACCCGGCCATCCTGCCGAACGTCTCCATCACGCCGGACCCCATCCCGACCGTTCGGGAACTGCGCTCCGGCTCGATGTTCTCGCCGGAGTTCGGCGGCATGACGGCGAATGTCGAGTTCGAGGCGCTGACCGGCTTCTCCAACGCCTTCCTGCCGGCCGGCAGCATCCCCTACCAGCAATATGTCCGCGCACCCGTCCCTTCGCTGGCGACCTTCCTCAAGAGCCAGGGCTATGCGACCCGAGCCATTCACCCGGGCACGAACTGGTTCTGGAACCGGACGCCGGTCTATGCCGATTTCGGCTTCGACGACTTCAAGTCGGAAGAGAACCTGCCGGCGATGGAGAAACGCGGTCCGCTCGCCTCCGACGCTTCGATGACGGACGAAATCATCCGCGAGGCCGACGACACGGACGATCCCTTCTTCTTCTTCGCGGTCAGCCTGCAGAACCATGGCCCCTACGAGCCAAACCGCTACGCGGACGCGACACACGCGGTGGACGCTCCCACCAGCCAGTGGGCACGCGATTCGTTGCAAAGCTATGCCGAGGGCGCGGCCGACGCCGACCATGGCCTCGCGCGGCTGGTGGAGTGGGCCAACAAGCGCCAGCGGCCGACCATCATCGTCTTCTTCGGCGACCATCTGCCGCCACTCGGGCCGGTCTATGTCGAAACCGGCTTCCTCCAGAACAATGTGGCGCCGCGCAGGGAACCCTCGCCCGAGGCGGCGCGGCTGCACCATGAGACACCGCTGGTCATCTGGTCGAACCGCAGTGGGCCCGCGCGCGACATGGGACCGGTCAGCCCGGCCTTCCTGCCGCTTCACATCCTCACCACGGCCGGCATCAGCCACCCCTACTATACCGGCTTCCTCGGCGCGGTTGCCGGACGCTACCAGGTCGTCGACCGCAACCTCCTGCTGACCCCGGCTGGCGAAGCGACCGCCGACTGGGCCCGCGCCAAGGAGATCGACCCGGCGATCCGCGATTTCCGGCTGCTGCAGTACGACATGATGTTCGGCAAGCGCCACGCGGCGCCCGACTTCTTCCCCGAGACCATGGACCGGCTGGTGGCGCACACCAGCTGAACCGGCCGGGGCCGGCTCCTCTGGCAGAGAGGCTAGTTGGTCAATTGCAGCCGAGAGAATTTGTTGGCGATCTGCTGGAACACATTCGGCAGCTTGGCCGGATCGCTGACCGCGTAATAGTCGCTCGGGTCCGAGGCGCAGGCGCTGTAGAGCGAGCGGTTGGCGGCCGTGTCGGCCTGCAGAACCATGGTGTAGATGCGCACGCCCTGGTTCTTCAGCTGCGAGCACACGGTCTTGGTCCAGCCGTCGACATTGCGCGCCGCAGCGGTCTGGTTGTCGGATCCGAAGCGGCCGCCGGCCAGATATCCGTATGAGGTGTAGTCGGACTTGGTCGGCTGGTTGCTGGCGCCATAGACGACGTTTTCGCCGTCGGTCAGCAGCATGACGATCTTGGTGACGCCGGCTGTCTTCCATGGCGCGCCATCCGTGTAAGGCGGCTCCGGCGACAGCACCCGCATGCCCCAGGAGAGTCCTTCGGACACGTTGGTGCCCGAACCGTTCCACTCGGTCATCTGGCTGGCCGCCAGGCGCAACTTGTTGAAATCATCCGTCAGCGGCACGACCGGCGTCGGGCAGGCCCGGTTGGGCCCGACGGTTATGGCGCTGCCCGTCTCGGTAATGATCTGGTTGGTCGAGGCGACGTATTTGGCGATCGTCTTCAGGTCGGCGCTCAGCAGCGCGCTGAGGGTGCCGCTGAGCAGGCCGCCGAGATCGATGCCCAGTATGTTGCGGTTCAGCTTGCTGTTGTCGATGGTGTCGTCGAGGTACGAATTGTTGTAGCCGGTCGCTGAGTTTCCGTAGGACGCGGAAGGTTTTGTGGCGGCAGCCGGGTCGTCCGGCGCGAAATAGGGAACAAACAGCGTGTCGGGCTTGGACGGATCGGGCTGGGTATCGGAGATGTTGTAGGTGCCCGGACGCGCCTCCACGCAGCCCTTCCAGCCGGTGTTGTTCCAGCCACCCTTCAGGCCGAGTTGCTTGAACAGCGCCATGTGATGGGGCCGCTTGCCATCTATGGCGGGAAAATTGAGGCTGTTGGTCGACGACTTCCCCTCCATGTCGATCCAGGCCGGGTCGAAACCATCGCCGTTGACGTTGACGGCCGTCACGAACGGCACCAGCGAGGCGCGGATCTTGCGCGTCGGCGATTTGACGGCCTCAAGGTAATCGAGCAACGATTTCGTCGCCGTCCTGAGCGCGGTGATGCGCGCTCCAGCCATGGAGCCGGTGTTGTCGAGCACCAGCACGACTTCGAGCTGGTTGTTCGATTCCACGGCGCTGGCGTCGACGGTGATGCGCCGGCTGTTGCCGAACAGGAAGGCGAAGTTGAGGTTGACGTCGGCGGTGGCCACCGCCTTGGTCTTTATGTAGTTGACGCCCTTGTCGACGGTAAGCGTCGCCTGGGCGTTGCCCAATTCGCTGTGCCCCGCGACATTGACCTTGAAATACCGATCGAAGGCATCGTTGCGGGTGACATCGAGATCGCCGAGATGCGAGGAGGCAAGATTCGCGGCGTCCAGTGCGTTCTGAAGGTTGACCTTTGCCTGCATCATGGTGGAGACGTCGACCGCGAACGCCACCGCCGTGATGATCGCCGGCAGCCCGAGCCCCAGGACCAGGGCGAAGTTGCCCGCGGTCGATCGCCAGAATTTCCTGAGAAGCATCCCTACCCCCGTAAAGCGCCACTTGCCCCGCTTACCCCAGCGCGGAATGGCGCCGGTCTTGCACCGGCCATGATGAACGACGGGTTCATGATGCCTACACAACGCCATGCAACCTGGCGTGGTGGTTAAGGGGTGGTTGCCGCGAAATCGGACCCGGCAAATCGCCTGGGCAGCCTGGCAAAATGCCGCGCGCGCCGGCCGCGGCCTTGCGTTGCGGCCGGATTGCTGTATAGAGGCGCGCAATCTGCCGGTCCTTGCTGGGGGCTGAACGGAGGGCCGTGGCTTTTTCGAAGGCCTCGCCATGGAGCCTTATGCGCTTCTTGCCTCCCGTGTCTCCGCTCTCGACCGTCTCGTCATGCTCCTTTCTTCCCCGTTTTCGCGGGTCAGACAAGTTGCAGAGGCTTAGCCGCGAGGATCCGGTAGAGAAACGAAGAAAGGCACCAGGACATAATGGCTCTTTACGAACATGTGTTTCTTGCCCGGCAGGACCTGTCGCAGCAGCAGGTCGATGCGCTTGTCGAACAGTACAAGGGCGTCATCACCGCCAACGGCGGATCGGTCGGCCGGATCGAGAACTGGGGACTGAAGTCCCTCACCTACCGGGTCAAGAAGAACCGGAAGGCTTACTACACGCTGATGGACATCACCTGCCCGCCGGCCGCGCTCAACGAAATGGAGCGCCAGATGGGTCTGTCGGAAGACGTCCTGCGCTTCCTGACCATCAAGGTCGAAGCGCACGAGGAAGGTGCTTCGGCCATGATGCAGAAGCGCGAGGAGCGCTCCGAGCGTGGCGGTTTCGGCGATCGTGACCGTGGTCCGCGTTCGTTCGGCGACCGCGATCGCGGTGACCGTGGCCCGCGCTCGTTCGGCGACCGTGACGGCGGCGACCGTGGTCCGCGCCGTCCGCGTGAAAACGTTGAAGGGGGTGCAGAATAATGGTCGACATCAACCAGATCCCGACCCGGCGTCCGTTCCATCGCCGCCGCAAGACCTGCCCGTTCTCCGGCGCCAACGCCCCGAAGATCGACTACAAGGACGTGCGTCTCCTGCAGCGCTACATTTCCGAGCGCGGCAAGATCGTGCCGTCGCGCATCACCGCCGTCAGCCAGAAGAAGCAGCGCGAGCTCGCCAAGGCGATCAAGCGCGCTCGTTTCCTCGGCCTGCTGCCCTACGTGGTCCGCTAAGGCCTGACACTACAGAGCGGGCGGCTTGCCGCCCGTCTCTCCTTCCCGGCCGTGGCGGGCACGGCCGGCGAGAACGCCAAATCCCGAGTTGAGGCATCGCCTCTAACTGCCGCGACAGGCAGGACAGCGACACCGGCGCGGCAAGCGCCATAGCTTCCTGACCTGTTCCATTCAATTCCGGGCACCCCGTGCCCCAGCTAAGGAACAAGACCATGGAAGTGATCCTTCTCGAACGCATTTCCCGCCTCGGCCAGATGGGCGACACCGTCAAGGTCAAGGACGGCTTCGCGCGCAACTTCCTGCTGCCGCAGGGCAAGGCGCTGCGCGCCAACGAAGCAAACAAGAAGAAGTTCGAAGGCCAGCGCGCCCAGCTCGAAGCCCGCAACCTCGAGCGCAAGTCGGAAGCCTCGCACGTTGCCGAGACGCTCGACGGCAAGAGCTTCACCGTCGTGCGCTCCGCCGGCGAGACCGGCCAGCTCTACGGCTCGGTGTCGACGCGCGACATCGCTGACCTGCTGACCGCCGAGGGCTTCACCGTCGCCCGCAACCAGATCGAGCTCAACCACCCGATCAAGACGATCGGCCTCACCAATGTGGCGATCGCGCTGCATCCGGAAGTCGAGGTCACCATCACGCTCAACATCGCCCGCACGGCCGACGAAGCCGAGCGACAGGCCAAGGGCGAGACGCTGACCACCGCCGAGGCCATCTACGGCGAGGACATCAACGACAATGCGCGGCCGGAGAACTTCTTCGACCCGAACGTCGAATTCGGCGAAGAAGAAAACGCCTGATAGGCCTGTTGGCCGTCCCCAAAGGATCCGCCAACGCCGTTGCGCATTCTCTCGTCCGGCCTCGTGCTGGACCAACGCCCGGGCCTCAAGCCCGGGCTATTTTGTGCCAATTGGAACTTTTCGAAACCCTACTTGTTGATGCAGAATAAGACAGTAAGTCTGACCGAGAGGGGACTTTGGTCATGAATATTCTGCTCAACCGCGTTCTCGACCGCCTGGTGCGCTCAGGCAACCTCAAGGTGACCGGCCCGAATGGCTCGACGTCCACCTTCGGCGACGGAAGCGGCGACCTCGTCCATATTCACATCAAGACCGCCCATGCCGAGCGCGCGATCACGTTCGATCCGATGCTGGCGGTGCCCGAATCCTACATGGACGGCGAACTCGACATTCTCGAGGGTGGCGTGCTGGGCCTGATGCGCATCGCCTTCACGAACATGGGCAGCGGCGGCATCGATGCCACCTGGTCGAAGGCGATCGAGGGTCTGCGCCATGCCTTCCGGCGCCTGCAGCAGATCAACACCACGTCACGCTCGCGCCGCAACGTGCAGCGCCATTACGATCTCTCGGGCGAGCTCTACCGGCTCTTCCTCGACGCGGATATGCAGTACTCCTGCGCCTATTTCGAACAGCTCGACATGACGCTCGACGAGGCGCAGGCCGCCAAGAAGCGCCATATCGCGGCCAAGCTTCGGCTCAAGGCCGGCCAGACCGTGCTCGATATCGGTTCGGGTTGGGGTGGGCTCGGCCTCTATCTCGCCAAGGCCTTCGACGTCGACGTCCAGGGCGTGACGCTGTCGACCGAGCAGCACGGCGTCTCCACCGATCGCGCGCATGCCCAGGGGCTGCAGGACCGCGTGCATTTCGAACTCAAGGACTATCGCGCCCTCAACGAACGCTTCGACCGCATCGTTTCGGTCGGCATGTTCGAGCATGTCGGCGTCAACCATTACCGTACGTTCTTCGACAAGGCGGCGACGTTGCTCAAGCCCGACGGCGTGATGCTGCTGCACACCATCGGCCGTTCCGGTGTGCCATGGGCGACCAGCGCCTTCATCCGCAAATACATCTTCCCGGGCGGCTACATACCGGCGATGTCGGAAGTGCTGCCGGCAATCGAGAAATCCGGACTCGTCGTCACCGATGTCGAAATCCTGCGCCTGCACTACGCGGAAACGCTGAAGCACTGGGGCGAGCGCTTCGCCGCCAATCGTGACAAGGCGAAGGCGATCTATGACGAACGCTTCTGCCGCATGTGGGAGTTCTACCTCGCCGCCTCGGAAGCCGCCTTCCGCTGGCAGGATCTGGTGATCTTCCAGTTCCAGATCACCAAGAAGAACGACACCTTGCCGATGACGCGTGACTACATGGCCAAATGCGAGAAGGCGCTGGAGATGCGCGACCTCGGCCACCGCCAGGAGCCCGCGCCCACCAAGCCTATACGGCGCAAGAGGGTGGAATAGGCAGCCGCGCATTGCCGCTTGCCATCGCGTCCCGATCGCATGAAAAGGCCTCGTTCGAGAGGCCTTTTTCATGACCTATGCCATCTATATCGCCGCAGCGCTTGCCGAGATCGCCGGCTGCTTTTCCTTCTGGGCCTGGTGGCGGCTGGAAAAGTCGCCGCTATGGCTCGCTCCGGGCCTGGTCTCCCTCGCGCTGTTCGGCTTCCTGCTGGCGATGGTTGAAACGAATGCGGCAGGTCGCGCGTACGCGGCCTATGGCGGCATCTACATAGCGGCGTCGCTTGGCTGGCTCTGGCTGGTGGAAGGCGTGCGGCCGGATCGCTGGGACCTGGCGGGGGCCGTGCTCTGCATCGCCGGCGCATCGGTCATCCTGCTGGCGCCAAGGGGGGCCTGAGGCATGGAACTCCCCGCCCCTCTTCGACAGGCCGTCGACCGCACCCTCGAAAAGGTGCCCCTGCAGCAACTCAGGCAGGCCGCCAGGACGCTGTCGGAACGCTACCGCGCCGAACTGCGCGACGGCCGCCTGCACATGGCCGACGACCTGGCGGTGAAGGCCTATCTGGCCGCGCGACTGCCGGCAACGTACGCAGCCGTGCGGGCGAGCATCGAGGCCCTGTCCGAGGCGCGGGCCGATTTCGAGCCTCGGACCTTGCTCGATATCGGCGCCGGACCTGGCACAATGCTTTGGGCCACTGTTGACCGCTGGCCGGATCTAAAGAAGGCTGTCCTGCTCGAGGCGAGCGCGTCCGCGCGCAGGCTCGGCGAGGCGATGGCCGCCCATGCCATGCCGACCGGCGTCACCTGGATAGCCGGCGACGCGACCATCGATCTCACGGACCTCGAACCCGCCGACCTGGTCAGCGCCGCCTATGTGCTGGACGAGATCGTCCCGGCCTCCTTGCCGAAACTGATCGACGGGCTCTGGCGACTCACCGCTAACGTGCTGCTCATCGTCGAACCGGGTACGCCCGCCGGCTGGCAGCGCATCCTCGCGGCCCGACGGCAACTGATCGAGGCCGGCGCGCATGTGCTGGCCCCCTGCCCGCACGAGGCGCCCTGCCCGCTCATCCAGCCCGACTGGTGCCATTTTTCCCGCCGCGTCGCCCGCTCGCGCCTGCACCGCCTGACCAAGGACGCCGAGGTGCCATGGGAGGACGAGAAGTTCATCTACCTGGCCGCCTCGCGGCGCCAGACCGATTCGCGCCCGTCCCGGGTGATCGCCCCGGCCAGGGCCGGTTCCGGCAAGGTGACGCTCAAATTGTGCCGCCCGGACGGGAGCGCCGGCGAGCAGCTCTTCACCAAGCGCGACGGCGAGCTTTTCAAGATGGCCAGGCGACTCGACTGGGGTGAGACGCTCGGCGAAAACTAGCCGCGAGATTGTTCTTGCTTCGTTCCGATATCAGGCCTAAGAATCAGAGCTTGCCGAGTCAACCGGAATCAGGGCGTCCGCATACTCTCCTGTGGACGGTTCGTCGTTCCTGTGAACAACGTGCATCAAGCTCAGTTGGCTTTGCAGTGATGCAGAAAGGTCAGCACCCAATCGTGTCGTTCTGATATCGAGAAGCCGGGATCGAAATCGGGGACATCATGGCAGAGGCAGCGCGAAAAATTGGCGTGGCGGAAGCACCGCTCTACCGCGAGGCACCGAACAACATCGAAGCCGAACAGGCGTTGCTCGGCGCGATACTGGTCAACAACGACGCCTTCTACCGGGTCTCCGACT
The DNA here is from genome assembly GCA_001899205.1 of Mesorhizobium sp. 65-26. Taxonomy (GTDB): domain Bacteria; phylum Pseudomonadota; class Alphaproteobacteria; order Rhizobiales; family Rhizobiaceae; genus Mesorhizobium. The sequence goes on from MKVL01000009.1 coordinate 205,407, forward strand.
TCCTCAAGCCGGCGCATTTCTACGAGCCGCTGCACCGCAAGATCTTCGAGGTCGCGGCCGAATTGATCCGCATGGGCAAGATCGCGACGCCGATCACGCTGAAGACCTTCCTCCCGGCCGAGGAAAAGGTCGGCGACATGACGGTGGCGCAGTATGTGGTGCGGTTGGCCGTGGAAGCGGTGACCGTCGTCAACGCCGCTGACTACGGCCGGGCGATCTACGACCTCGCCACGCGGCGCGCTCTGATCACCGTCGGCGAGGACATGGTCAACATCGCCTACGACGCGCCCGTCGACATGGCGCCCTCCGAGCAGATCGAGGACGCGGAACGGCGCCTGTTCGAACTGGCCGAAACCGGACGCTACGACGGCGGCTTCGAAAGCTTCAACGACGCGGTCAAGACCGCCGTCGATATGGCGAACGCCGCCTACATGCGCGACGGCGGTCTGTCGGGCGTCTCCACCGGAATGCGCGATCTCGACCGCCGCATGGGTGGCCTGCAGCCTTCCGACCTGATCGTGCTTGCCGGACGCCCTGGCATGGGCAAGACTTCGCTTGCCACCAACATCGCCTTCAACATCGCCGAAGCCTACGAACCGGTGCAGCAGGCGGATGGCTCCTTCAAGGCGGCCAATGGCGGTGTCGTCGGCTTCTTCTCGCTCGAAATGTCGTCCGAACAGCTCGCGACCCGTATCATTTCCGAGCAGACGGAAATCTCGTCCTCCAAGATCCGCCGCGGCGAGATCACGGAAATGGATTTCGAGAAGCTTGTCGCCTGCTCGCAGACCATGCAGAAGATCCCGCTGTTCATCGACCAGACCGGCGGTATCTCCATCGCGCAGCTTTCGGCGCGAGCGCGCCGCCTGAAGCGCCAGCGCGGCCTCGACCTCATCGTCATCGACTATATCCAACTGATGCAGGGCTCGAGCGCCAAGTCCTCGCAGAACCGCGTGCAGGAAATCACCGAGATCACGACCGGCCTCAAGGCGCTGGCCAAGGAACTGGGCGTGCCGATCATCGCGCTGTCCCAGCTCTCGCGTCAGGTCGAAAGCCGCGACGACAAGCGCCCGCAACTGTCGGACCTGCGCGAATCCGGTTCCATCGAGCAGGACGCCGACGTGGTGATCTTCGTTTATCGCGAGGAGTACTACCTCAAGAACAAAGAACCGAAGCTCGGCACGGAAGAGCACGTGAAGTGGGAAATGGACATGAACGAATCGCGCGGCAAGGCCGAGGTGATCGTGGCCAAGCAGCGTCACGGACCGACGGGCACCGTCAGCCTCGCCTTCCACGGCGAATTCACCCGCTTCTCCGATCTGGCAGAAGAGCATCACCTGCCGGAGAGGTTTGGTCAGGAGTGATTTCTTGTTCGTGAGCCCAACGATGACGCGCCGCTGCTCCCGCCTTCAGGCGCGCGGGTAACAGCGTGGCCAAATCCCGCGTCCAGTTCATCTGCCAGAATTGCGGAACGGTGCATCAGCGCTGGGCCGGCAAGTGCGATTCCTGCGGCGAGTGGAACACGCTGATCGAGGAAGGCACCGCCGGCGGCATCGGCTCAGGCCCCGCCAACACGCGCAACGCCCGCAAGGGCCGCGCCGTGGTGCTGACGACGCTTTCCGGCGAGATCGAGGACGCGCCGCGCATCATCTCGGGCATCGGCGAACTCGACCGCGCGACCGGCGGGGGCTTCGTGCGGGGCTCGGCGCTCCTGGTCGGCGGAGACCCCGGCATCGGCAAGTCGACGCTGCTTACCCAGGCCGCCGCGGCGCTCGCTTCGAAAGGACACCGCATCGTCTATGTCTCGGGCGAGGAAGCGGTCGCGCAGATCCGGCTGCGCGCGCAGCGGCTTGGCGTTGCCGCCACGCCCGTGGAGCTCGCCGCCGAAACCAATGTCGAGGATATCCTCGCCACCATCGCCGACGGCAAGCGGCCGGACCTGGTCATCCTCGATTCCATCCAGACGCTGTGGACCGACCTTGCCGATTCGGCACCGGGCACCGTCACCCAGGTGCGCGCCGCCGCCCAGGCGATGATCCGCTACGCCAAATCCACCGGCGCCGCGATCGTGCTGGTCGGCCACGTCACCAAGGAAGGCCAGATCGCGGGTCCGCGCGTGGTCGAGCACATGGTCGACGGCGTGCTCTATTTCGAGGGCGAAGGCGGCCATCACTACCGCATCCTGCGCACGGTGAAGAACCGTTTCGGACCGACCGACGAGATCGGCGTCTTCGAGATGTCGGACAAGGGCCTGCGTGAGGTCTCCAACCCGTCGGAGCTCTTCCTCGGCGAACGCCACGCGAAATCGCCAGGCGCCGCCGTCTTCGCGGGCATGGAAGGCACGCGCCCGGTCCTGGTCGAGATCCAGGCGCTGGTTGCGCCATCCTCGCTCGGCACGCCGCGCCGCGCCGTTGTCGGCTGGGACGGCTCACGGCTGTCGATGGTGCTGGCGGTGCTGGAGGCGCATTGCGGTGTTCGCTTCGGCCAGCATGACGTCTATCTCAACGTCGCCGGAGGCTACCGCATCTCGGAGCCTGCGGCCGACGTGGCGGTCGCCGCGGCGCTGGTTTCCTCCCTGACCGGTCTTGCCCTTCCGGCCGATTGCGTCTATTTCGGCGAAATCAGCCTTTCGGGCGCCGTGAGGCCGGTTGCGCATGCGCAACAGCGTCTCAAGGAAGCCGAAAAGCTTGGTTTCGGAAGCGCGGTTCTGCCCTTGGGCAGCGGGGAACTTGCCGGGGGGATTGGGGCCGGCGCTTTCCAGCCCACCGAGCTCGCCGATCTCGTCGCACGCATAGCCGGCTCAAGGCGTAGCCGTGTCGACGAGCAGGATTGATGCGGCTCATGCAGTGGGGCGAAGAACATGCCGATTACCTTGCTTGACGGAATTCTCGTCGGCTTCACCCTGGTCTCGGCAATGCTTGCCATGGTCCGCGGGTTTTCGCGCGAAGTCCTCTCCGTCGTTTCATGGGCGGCAGCCGCAGCGGCGGCCTTCTTCTTCTACAAGCCGGTGCTGCCCTACGTTCAGCCCTATGTGGACAACGACAAGATCGCCATGGCGGCCTCGGCCGGCGTCGTCTTCATCATCGCGCTGATCGTCGTCAGCGTCATCACCATGAAGCTCGCCGACTGGATCATCGATTCCAGGATCGGCGCTCTCGATCGCACGCTTGGCTTTCTCTACGGCGCGGCGCGCGGCATCCTGGTCGTCGCCGTGGCCCTGATGTTCTTCAACTGGCTGGCGGGGGCGAAGTCGCCCAACTGGATCGCAGAGGCCAAGTCACGTCCCCTGCTCGAATCGATCGGCAACAAGATCGAAAGCCTGATGCCCGACGATCCGGAAAACGTGATCCTGAAGAAGCTTAACAAGGCGACCAACGGCGCTGGAGCACCGGCCGCGACGGGCGCGCCGGCCACGGAAGCCCCGGCGAATGGCGATGACAGCAACACGCCGGCGCCGGACGACAGCGGCAACGACGCCGCCCCCGCGGACAACGCCCCGGCGCCGGCCAATCCCGCGCCAGCCAATTGATGCGCGGCGCCCGCGCCAGAAAGGCGCAGGCGATCATGTGAAAGGCGAGAGGACGCGCGTTGCTTTCGACGCGCGCACGCCTTATATGGCGGTTTTAGCGGAGCTTGAGCCCCAGATGGCAGACTCAAAGGCAGACGCAGGCGACGTGCTTTCCGCCGAGGCCGACGATCACTTCCACGACGAATGCGGCGTGTTCGGCATTTTCGGCCGGCAGGATGCCGCGGCTATCGTCACACTCGGCCTCCACGCCTTGCAGCACCGTGGCCAGGAGGCGGCCGGCATCGTCTCCTATGACGGCAGCCAGTTCCACGTCGAGCGTCATGTCGGCCTGATCGGCGACACCTTCACCAAGCAGCGGGTCATCGACAGCCTGCAGGGCAACCGGGCCATCGGCCACACGCGCTACGCCACGACAGGCGGCGCCGGCGTTCGCAACATCCAACCCTTCTTCGCCGAGCTCGCCGAAGGCGGCCTCGCTGTCGCCCACAACGGCAACCTCACCAATGCGCTGACCGTGCAGCGGGCATTGCAGAAACAGGGCTCGATCTTCTCCTCGACCTCCGACACCGAGACGCTGCTGCATCTCGTCGCCACCAGCAAGGAACGCGACCTCAATTCGCGCTTCATCGAAGCGGTGCGTCAGGTCGAGGGCGCATTCTCGCTGGTCGCGCTGACGGCCAAGAAGATGATCGGCTGCCGCGATCCGCTCGGTATCAGGCCGCTTGTCCTGGGCGACCTCGACGGCGCCTGGATTCTTGCCTCGGAAACCTGCGCGCTCGACATCATCGGCGCGCGTTTCGTGCGCGATATCAAGCCGGGCGAGATGGTCGTCGTCACGTCGAAGGGCATTGAGAGCATCTTCCCCTTCGAACAGCAGAAGACCCGCTTCTGCATCTTCGAATATGTCTATTTTGCCCGCCCGGATTCTTCGGTCGAGGGACGCAACGTCTACGAGGTGCGCAAGCGCATTGGCGCCGAGCTCGCCAAGGAAAGCCCGGTGGAGGCCGATGTCGTGGTGCCGGTCCCGGATTCCGGAACGCCGGCCGCGATCGGGTTCAGCCAGGCTGCCGGCATCCCGTTCGAGCTTGGCATCATCCGCAACCACTATGTCGGACGGACCTTCATCCAGCCTGGCGATTCGATCCGCCATATGGGCGTCAAGCTGAAGCACAACGCCAACCGTCGCATCATCGAGGGCAAGCGCGTGGTGCTGGTCGACGATTCCATCGTGCGCGGCACCACCAGCCAGAAGATCGTGCAGATGGTGCGCGACGCGGGCGCGAAGGAAGTGCACATGCGCATCGCCTCGCCGCCAACGCGCGCCTCCTGCTTCTACGGCGTGGACACGCCGGAGAAGTCCAAGCTGCTGGCCTCGCGCATGTCGGTGGCGGAAATGGCCGACTTCATCCGGGTCGATTCTCTGGGCTTCCTGGACATTGAAGGGCTTTACCGGGCGGTCGGCGAACCCGGCCGCAATGGCGAGCAGCCGCAATTCTGCGATGCCTGCTTCACCGGAGAGTATCCGACCCGCCTGCTCGATTTCGAAGGCCACGACAATGTGCGCACGCTGTCGCTGCTAGCGACCAGCGGGGCATAGCACCGCCCGACCATCCTTACGGAAGCTTTTGCATGACCCTCGACCTCTCCGGCCGCGTGGCGGTCGTTACCGGTGCCTCGCGCGGCATCGGCTATTTCATCGCCCGGGAACTGGCCGCGGCCGGCGCGCATGTGATCGCGGTTGCGCGCACCGTCGGCGGGCTGGAGGAACTGGACGACCAGATCAAGGCGGCTGGCGGACACGCGACGCTGGTGCCGCTCGATCTCGCCGACATGGCCGGCATCGATCGCCTGGGCGGCGCCATCCATGAGCGCTGGGGCAAACTCGACATTCTCGTCGCGAATGCCGCCGTGCTCGGCGTCATCTCGCCGATCGGCCATGTCGAGGCCAAGACCTTCGAGAAGGTCATGACGATCAACGTCACGGCCACCTGGCGCATGATCCGTTCGGTCGACCCGCTGCTCAGGCTGTCGGACGCCGGCCGCGCCATCGTTCTGACTTCCAGCCTGGCGCATTCGGCGCGCGCGTTCTGGGCGCCCTATGCGGCCTCGAAAGCCGCCGTGGAGGCGATGGTCCGTTCCTGGGCGCAGGAGACGCAAAGCCTAGCGTTGCGCGTCAACGCCGCCGATCCCGGCGGCACCCGCACGGCCATGCGCGCGCAGGCCATGCCCGGCGAGGATCCCGAGACGCTGCCGCATCCCTCGGAGATCGCCAAGCGCATCGTGCCGTTGGCGAGCCCAGACCTGACGGAAACGGGCTTGATCTTCCAGGCCAAGCACAATCGCTTCGTCGCCTATCGCCAGCCGGAATAGAGGCCGCGCCAAGGGCTGCATCGTCGGTGCGAGCAGCCTTCGAACGACGTCGATCACGCGACTGTAATATTGCAGCGCACACAGTCATGGCGGCCACGCTTTCGCCATTCCTCAAGAGTTGATAAGGTCCATCGACTCCCACAACAAAACGAGGAATTCCCATGGCAGCTTCATCCGTAGCGTTGGTCTGGTATCTGGTGATTGCCGGCCCGCAAGGCGGCATGGTCGTTCTGCCAAGCACCTTCGACACGCGCGAGCAGTGCACCAACGCCATCGCGGAATATCAGAAGCAGCCGACCCCGTCCGGCTGGTCGGTGCAGTGCGTACCGAGCGCCTCGCCCTTCACCGATGAAGGCGATAACGAAGTGCCCTCGGCGCAATAGCCGGCACCTCTTTCAGACAGCAACAAGTCACCGGTCCCCTGAACCAGCAGAACGTTCAGGGGACCGTGCTGATTCGGGCTGCGGACCGGCCCATCAGGGTTCTCAGCGTTCGGCGCGGACCGTCAATTCCGGCCGCTGGTTGATTGTCTGGAACACGACGCAGTAGCGCTCGGTGAGCTTGAGCAGCGAATCGATGCGTTCCTGCGGCTCGTCAGTGTCGAGGTGGAATGTCAGCCGGATGGCGCGGAAGCCGACCGGCGCCTCCTTCGACACGCCGAGCGTGCCGCGAAAATCGAGATCACCTTCAGCCTCGATCGTCGCCTTTCCCAGCCTGAACTCCAGCGCGGTCGCCACCGCCTTCAGCGTCACCCCGGCGCACGCCACCAGCGCCTCCAGCAACATGTCGCCGGAGCAGAGCTCAAGCCCCGAGCCGCCCGTTGCCGGGTGAAGACCGGCTATGGCAAGGGCCCTGCCCGTCTCGATCTTGCAGGCGATCGACTGGTCGTCGATGCTGCCCTTGGCGAGAAGCGTTATCAGCGCGCGCGCGGCGTCGTCGCGATAGGCGGCTTTGAGCGGCGTCTGCATGGCTTTAAGTGCGGTCGCGTCCATCTTTTTGCCCTTTCGATGGTCTTTTCCCTTGATAGCACTGTCTGGCAGGTCGCGCGCGAGGATATGGCGCAGCCATCCCACGCCAGCCCTTTGACTTCGACGGCTCCGACCATAGGTTGGCAAAAACCGTTCCCTGGAGGTGCCATGCGGACCACATTGAAATTCGTTCCCCTCATCCTCCTGTCGCTTGCCGCCCTGGCGCAACCGGTCCTTGCCGAGCCGGCGGAGCGCCCTGCCCCGACTGGCGGCGTGCTGTCGCTGCTGCCGTCGCCGCAGGTGACAAACCATTCGGTGACGATTGCCGGACGCAAGCTGGACTACCAGGCCAAGGCCGGCACGATTTCATTGCTCTCCGGCAAGGGCGAGGTGACGGCGGAGATTTTCTATGTCGCCTATACGCAGCAATCGGCCAATCCGGGGAAGCAGCGTCCGATCACCTTCGTCTTCAATGGCGGGCCGGGTGCCGCCTCCGCCTACCTGCATCTGGGCGCAATCGGCCCGCGCGTCATAGCGACCGGCGCGGACGGCGAATTCCTGCCGCCGCCGCAAAAGCTCATCGACAATCCCGACAGCTGGCTCGACATGACCGACCTCGTCTTCGTCGATCCGGTCGGCACCGGCTACAGCCGCGAGGCGCCCGGCCAAGAGACGAAGGACTTCTGGGGCGTCAACCAGGACGCCAGTTCGGTCGGCGCCTTCATCCGGCTCTATCTGGCGCAGAATGGCCGCACCGGATCGCCGCTCTTCCTCGCCGGCGAAAGCTATGGCGGCTTTCGCGCCGCGCTGCTCGCCAGGACGCTGCAGGAGGACGTCGGCTTGAACCCGAGCGGCGTCGTGCTGATCTCTCCGGCGCTGGAGTTCATGCTGGTGCGGCCGGACCAGTTCGATCAGTTGCATTGGGCGCTCGAGCTGCCTTCGCTGGCGGCGGCGCGCCTCGCCGCCGACGGTGTCACCGGGGACACGCTCAAGCAAAGGCTCTCCGAGGTCGAGCACTATGCGCTTGGCGACTATCTCAGTGCCCTCAACAGCGGGCTCGAGCAAGGCGGCAAGCAGGCGAGCGGTCGCGTCGCGGAGATCACCGGACTGCCGCTCGATCTCGTGCAGCGCAACTTCGCCCGGGTACCCACAGGCCTCTTCGCCCGCGAGTTCCAGCGCGCGAAGGGCAAGGTGCTGAGCCCCTATGATGCTACGCTCGGCACAGCCGACATCGCGCCTGAAAGCGCTCGCATCGCCGGCCCCGACCCGGTACTGGACCGCAGCGTGCCGGTGCTGACGTCGGCCTTCGTCGCCTATGCGCGCGACGAGCTCAATTATCGCACCGACATCAGCTATCGCTTGCTCAATGGCGAGATCAGCCGCAACTGGGACTATGGCACATCAGGCCAGGGCTATGCCGGCGTGATGAACGACCTGCAGCGGGCGCGCGCGCTCAACCCGGCCCTCGGCGTCGTCATCGTCAACGGCTACACCGACCTCGTCACGCCCTATTTCGCCTCCCGCTACCTCGTGAATCAACTGCCCTCGCTAGCCGACACCAGGCCGATCCGGATCGATGTCGTCGAGGGCGGACACATGATGTATCTCAGGCCGGATGGAAGGCGCGCGCTGAAGGAGGCGGCCTCCGAGCTCTACCAGGCAACGCAGTAGGCAAGGCGTTTGGCTTTGGCGCAATGACAGAGGAAAGCCGCGTCACGCTTTCCTGAAATTGCGCTATGCCGTTTTGTCTCGCAAGCGATCCCGTGCCCGCATGAGGGCAAAGCCAAGCAGGTTCTCCCCTCGCCAGAGCAGGGGATTGGCGGCCTTTTTGTCATCGGCGGCGAGACCTATGCCCCAGACGCGATCCACAGGGCTCGCCTCGACCAGCACATGGTCACGGGTAGAGAGCAAGAACTCAGCCAAGTCCTTGTTCTGGCGAAACTTCTGAAAGCTGCCTTCGGCGACGACGTCGCGCTTCTCCCGGTCCCAGATGGTTCCGTCGAAGCCCTTCACCTCCCGACCCAGTTGCTTCGCCTGCTTGGGACTTCCCGCCTCCAATATCCGCACGGCCATCTGCTCGTCGCCAAACAGACGCGCCTTGGCCGCCATCATCCAATGCTCAGCCGTCGGATAGCGCGAGCCGTCCACCGTAAAGGGCGCCGGCCACCACTGACTGAAGCAGGAGGACGTCAGACGGCCATCCGTCGTTGGCTGATGGCCCCAGAAAAACAACAGGCGCGGGCGCGCTTTCGAACGGAAAGCTTCTTCAAGCCAGGAGCGATCGTATGTCACGCGAACAATTGCCTGCTATTTTGCGATGAGCTTCTGACGATAGCATCGCAAGGTCGGAATACCATTCCTGCCCCAACGCAAGGCTGGCGCTGGAGCAGCGCCGGGCGAGCTTTCGCTCCTATAGGTTGGCGCGCCGGGCCGGAACAGGTCCGAGTCTGTTTCAGGCAATAATTACAAGCCAATAACTCATGGCCGATGTCGTCGTCCTCGAAAGCCGGGAAAGGGTGCTTAGCGGCATCTTGCTGACGGGCGCCGCCTATTTCCTGTTTTCGGCGCAGGATGCCTCGATCAAGCTGCTCGTCGCCGGCCTGACGGTGTGGCAGATCATGTTCTTTCGCAGTGTCGCGATCCTGATCGGCAGCGTCGCGATCGGCGGGCGGCGACTTGTCGAGGACAGCGCGCGCTCCGCGATCGTCTGGCCGATGTTCCTGCGCAGTGTTTTCACCCTGGCGGCATGGATCTGCTACTACAATGCCGCACGCAGCCTTCAGCTCGCGGAACTCACCACCATCTACTACGCCGCCCCGATCATCGTGACGATCTTTTCCGTGATCCTGCTGGGCGAGAAAGTTCCCGTCCTGCGCTGGATTGCCGTCCTGGTCGGCTTCGTCGGGGTCTTTATCGCCTGCGACCCGACTCGCCTCGGCCTGTCCACGCCGGTGCTGCTGGTCCTGGCGGCGGCGGTGCTGTGGGGCGTGGCGATCGTGCTGATGCGCAAGACGGCGCTGCAGGAGCGCACCATCATCCAGGTCGTGCTGAACAACGCTTTCTTCCTGGTCTTCTCCATCGTGCCGGCCTTCCTTCTCTGGCAACCGATGACATCGGTCCAGCTCGCGTTGCTACTCGCGGTCGGCGCGCTGGGAGGGATCGCGCAGTATCTCCTGTTCGAAGGCATGAAGCGCGCGCCGGTGTCGATCGTCGCGCCGTTCGAATACACCTCGCTGATCTGGTCGTTCACGCTGGGCTACGCCATCTGGGGCGACGTACCGCGCCCGGAGGTCTTCAGCGGCGCCGCCTTGATCGTCTCGGCGGGCCTGATCATCATCGCCAGTGAGCATTTCCGCAGGCGAACGTAGCCGGGCCACAAGGTCGCCGTCTGCTGACAGTATGGTGTCAGGACGAGGCAATGTAGTCTGGCCTGGCGACGAGGAACCACGACATGACGACCAGGACCGAGCCGGCGACTGAAAGAACCCTCGGCATCGTGCTGGTGTCGTCGTCGGCCGCCGTCTTCGGTCTTACCGGCGTCCTTACCAAATCGATCCATGCCGACCCGTTGACCATCACTTGCTGGCGCGGCTTCGTCGGCTCGATCCTGATAAGCCTCTATGTGTTCTGGCGCCGCCGCGGCACCGGCGGCAGCCTCAGGCTCGGCTGGCGCGGCTGGCTGCTCGCGGTTGAAGGCGCCGCCGCCAGCATCGCCTTCATCTCCGCCTTCAAGTTCACCTTCGTCGCCAATGTGGCGGTCATCTACGCCACGGCGCCGTTCATCGCCGCCCTGCTTGGCTGGCTGCTGACACGGGAGCGTTTTCGTACGCAGACGATGCTGGCCGCCGCCGTATCGATGTGCGGCGTGGCCATCATGGTCTGGTCCGGCGTCGGCACGGGCAACCTTTTCGGCGACGGGCTCGCACTGCTCATGACCGTGGGCAGCGCGCTCTACATGATCATGGTGCGTGCCTTTCGCGACACGCCGGTCGTCTGGGCCGGCGCGGTCTCAGCCTTCCTGCTCTTCCTGCTCGGCTGGCTGGTGACGGACCCTCTCGCCGTTTCCCGCAATGATGCTGTGCTCCTCGTCACCTTCGGCGCGTCCTTCGCACTGGCCTCCGTCCTGTGGACCGAGGGGGCACGACTTATCCCGGCCGCCGAAAGCGGGCTGCTCGGCTCCGCGGAGGTGCCCTTTGCCATCCTGTTCGCCTTCCTGTTCCTGGCCGAGATTCCCCCGCTGCCCAGCATGATCGGCGGCGCCATAGTGCTTTGCGCCGTATTCGCCCATGCCGGACGCGACTGGCTGATGGCGAGGCGGGCCCGCTCCCAACGAATCACGCAGCCGCAGGCCGTTGCCGAAAAAGAAACCTTCAACGTCACGGAACCATCATCCGGCTGATGCATTCTATAGGCGACGGGCCATCCCCCCCTAGTCCCCCCAAACCCCTCGGCCCGTCACACCTCCAGCCGACCGCAAGGTCGGCTTTTTCTTTGGTGACCGACCAAGGCAGGCCCTGCATTCTTTCGGTGGCGGCCAAGCGGGACAGCTGTCGCGCATTGACGTCGTGCGCACTTCCGCTACCCTCTCCGCGAAACGGCCGCGAAGAGCCGCGACAAGAACATCGTTGGGAGAGAGCGGCATGATCCTGACACTGGCGCTGGTCGCAGGCCTCGTCCTGGCCTGGTTGCTGATCGGCGTGATCGAGACAGTGCGCCTTGGCCTGCGCTTCCCACAGGCGCTGCTCTACGTGCCGTTCAAGCTCGCATACCGGATTGCCGACGAACGCGTCCGGATCGCGCGAGAAGCCGCTACACCGGTGATCTACGTCATATCGCATCAGTCGCGCCTCGAGCCGGCACTGATGCTGTCGCTGCTGCCGGACGACACGCTGCACATTCTCGACGAGTCTTCCGCCAAGGCGCCGTGGCTCGAGCCATGGCGGGAGCTGGGGCGTACCATAGCCTTCAACGCCGAGCACGTGTTTGTCAGCCGCAGGCTGGTGCGTGTATTGAAAGGCAAGGGCCGCCTCGCCGTCTATCTGCCGGACGCCGTCGAACCGGACGTGAAGTCGTTCCGGCTCTACCGCGCGATCACGCGCATCGCCATGCAGGCCAACGCCAGCATCGTACCGGTGTTCGTCGCCGGCGCGCGCGACCTGCCCATGTCGCTGACACCGGCGGAGAAGGCTCCACGCCGCTGGTTCCCGCGCCTGTCGATCAGCGTGCTCGAGCCGATGACGATCACCGAATTGCTGGCGCGCAACCCCGATCAGACCTCGAACACCAACGCGTTGTTCGACCGTTTCGCCGAAGCCCGGCTCTATGGCACAGATCTCGACCGCGGCCTGTTCCTGGCGATGCGCGACGCCGCGACCAGAGTCGGCGCCTCGAAGCCGATCATCGAGGACGTCATTTCAGGCTCGCTCAGCTATCGCCGGCTCTTTATCGGAGCGCGCATCCTCGGCCGGCGTTTCGAAGCCGTGACCGCGCCCGGCGAGGCGGTCGGCGTGCTCCTGCCCAATGCCAACGGCGTCGTGATCTCGTTCGTCGGTCTGCTTTCGGCAGCCCGCGTCGCGGCGATGATCAACTATACGGCCGGCCCCGCGAGCGTGACGGCCGCGATCCGCACCGCTATCATCCGCACCGTGGTTTCGTCCCGCGCCTTCATCGAGAAGGCCGACCTCGCCGACATCGTCGCAGCCGCCGAGGCAGGCGGCGCGAAGATGCTCTGGCTGGAGGACGCGCGTGCGAGCGTAACCGCGCTCGACAAGGTTGCCGCAGCACTTTTCTGGCGCTTCCCGCTGCAGCGGCAGGAGGCCTCCAAGCCGGCGGTGATTCTGTTCACTTCAGGCTCGGAAGGCGCGCCGAAGGCGGTCGTGCTGTCGCATCGCAACCTGCTCGCGAACGTCATGCAGGCGGAGGCGCGCATTTCGGTCTCGCCCGCCGACATTCTGCTCAACGTGCTGCCCGTCTTCCATTCCTTCGGCCTGACGGGCGGCACCATCCTGCCGCTTGTGCTGAGCGTGAAGCTTTTCCTCTACCCCTCGCCGCTTCACTACAAGATCATCCCCGAGATCGCTCGCAAGGTGAAGCCGACCGTCATGTTCGGCACCGATACGTTCCTCGCCAACTATGCCCGCACGGCCAAGGACGGCGACTTCTCCAGCCTGCGCTTCGTGGTGGCGGGCGCCGAGGCGGTCAAGGCGGAGACGCGCCGTGCCTACCGCGAGCGCTTCCAGGCCGAGATCGTCGAAGGGTTCGGCCTGACAGAGGCCGCACCGGTGGTCGCGGTCAATACAGCCATCCATGGCCGCGACGGCACGGTGGGGCGCCTGTTGCCGGCGATCCGCATGAAGCTCGAGCCAGTCGAAGGCATCAGCGATGCCGGCCGGCTGTGGCTCGACGGGCCGAACATGATGATGGGCTACATGACGGCGGACAGGCCCGGCGAATTGCAGCCCCTGAACGGCTGGCACGATACGGGCGACATCGTCTCGGTCGATAGAGACGGCTTCGTCACCATTCGCGGGCGCGCCAAGCGCTTCGCCAAGATCGCCGGCGAGATGGTGTCCCTCGGCGCGGTCGAGATGCTGGTGCAGTCGCTATGGCCGGAGGAACATCACGCTGCCGTGGCGGTGCCGGACAAGCGGCGCGGAGAGCGCATCGTGCTGGTCACCACCGCCCATGACGCCAGCGCCGAGGAATTGCGCCAGTTCGGCAAGAAGGCGGGCGCGGCCGAACTGATGGTGCCCAACGACATCGTCAAGGTCGAGGAGATCCCGGTCCTGGGATCGGGCAAGACCGACTACATCTCGGCTCGCAAGCTGGCGATCGACCGGCTGGGTTTGAGCGCGGCAGCATAAGCGCCACGTTCTCTGCCCCCTTGAGGCGGAGATGGTCGCGAAGCGGCCAGAGGGGGCGGTTCGACCGGGCGACATCTCCCCGCGAGTGGGGAGAAACTGTCCGCTACCCGATATCCGAGGGCGGTACCTTCTCGCCTTCCAGCCGCGCCCGCTTCGAATAGGCGCGGACGGAAAATGGCAGGAAGACAAGATAACCGGCGACCGAAGCGGTCAGCGTGTGCCAGGGATAAGCCATCAGCAACAGGACGTAGAGCACGACGCCGAGAATGACCGGCAGCACCTTGTCGCCCGGTATCCTGACGCTCTTGCCGGAATAGACCGGCAGCCGGCTGACCAGAAGGAAGGCGACCAGCACCGTGAAGCCGCTGGCTATGAAGGCCGAGCCACGGCTCGGCTCCACGCCGAGGCGCAGGAAATAGAGATAAAGCGGCAGCATGACCAGCACGGCGCCCGCCGGCGCGGGAACGCCCACGAAATATTCGGTCTGCCAGGCCGGCTGGTCGGTCTCCTCGGTCAGCACGTTGAAGCGGGCAAGCCGCATGCCGCAGGCGATGGTGAACAGCAATGCCGCGATCCAGCCGGGCGAGCCGGCCTTGTCGAGCAGGAACGCATAGAGCACCAGCGCCGGCGCCACGCCGAAATTGACGATATCGGCAAGCGAGTCCATCTGCGCGCCGAACTTGGACGTCGCCTTCAGCATCCGCGCCAGCCGCCCGTCGATGCCGTCGAGGAAAGCGGCGAGCAGCACCATGACTACCGCCGGCTCGAAGCGATTCTCGAAGGCGAAGCGAATGCCGGAGAGGCCGGCGCAGATCGCAAGGACGGTGACAAGGTTGGGCAGCACCATGCGCATCGGGATTTCCCGGATGCGCGGACCACCACTTCCGTGCGGCTCGAATTTGCGAAATGGCGCGCCCATCGGTCAGGAGACCCGGACGAGCGGCGTTCCGGCGACACCGCCGAATTCGGCGAGCACGGTTTCACCGGCGACGGCGGTCTGACCGACGGCAACGCGGGGCGTCGCTGCGGCGGGCAGGAAAACGTCGACGCGCGAACCGAAGCGGATCAGGCCGAAGCGCTCGCCGATGGCGATGGACGTGCCCGTCTCGGCCCAGCAGACGATGCGGCGCGCAACCAGACCCGCGATCTGCACGGCGGCGACCGGACCATGTGGGCTGTCGATGACGAGGCCGTTGCGCTCGTTCTCGGTGCTTGCCTTGTCGAGTTCGGCATTGAGGAACTTGCCCGGACGGTGCTCGATCCGCGCGATGCGGCCACGCACCGGAGCCCGGTTCACGTGGCAGGAAAAGACGTTCATGAACACGGAGATGCGGGTCATCTCACCAGCGCCGAGGCCGAGCTCGCGCGGCGGCACGGCCGGACCGACTGCCGAAACGACGCCGTCGGCCGGACTTACCACCAGTCGATCGTCAACAGGCGTCACACGCTCCGGATCGCGATAGAAATAGGCGCACCACGCGGTCAGGATCAGGCCGATCCAGAACAGGATCGACGAGAAGTAGCCCAGGACGAGGGTCGCCGCGCCAAAGGCGGCAATGAACGGATACCCCTCGCGATGGATCGGAACGAAAGCGTTTTTGATCGTGTCGACAAGGCTCATAGGGCTGGGGGCGGTCCCTGTTTCCGATCCGGCCTCAATAGCTGAAAGCCCCCCTCCCCGCAACGCAACAATGGTGGCGGGCCGGCAGCGACGAAAGCCCCGCGCACGGCCTCAACTTTCCGTGTGCACTGTCGGCAACCGTGCCTTTCGCTCGTCCTTGGCTAGACAGCGCGCCAGGGGAGCCACCCATGCCATCATCGAACGCCGCCACCCGAAAAGCCGGAATCATCGCCGAAGGCCTCGCTTTCGGCGAATCTCCACGCTGGCATGACGGTCGGCTGTGGCTCTGCAACTGGGGCACCGGCCAGATCGTGGCCGTGGGCGAGGAAGGAGCCTGCGAGGTGATGCTTACGACGGGCGCCGTGCTGCCTTATTCGATCGACTGGCTGCCGGACGGGCGGCTTCTGGTGATTTCAGGGCGGGAGGGCATCCTGCTACGGCGGGAAACCGACGGAACGCTGGTCACCCACGCCGATCTCAGGGGCTTGTCGCAGAACCCCTGGAACGAAATCGTGGTCGACGGACGCGGCAACATCTACGTCAATGGCGGCGGCCCGGCCGCCGCGCCGGGCGAACATTTCGGACCAGGCACTATTGTGCTGGTCACCTCGGACGGCGCGATACGGCAAGTGGCCGACAACATCGCTTTCGCCAACGGCATGGTGGTGACGCCGGACAACCGAACCCTCATCGTCGCCGAATCCCACGCCAGGCGGCTGACCGCCTTCGACATCGCCGGGGATGGGAGCCTCGCCAACCGTCGTATCTGGGCCGATCTCGGCGGCGACTATCCCGACGGCATCGTGCTCGATACCGAAGGCTGCGTCTGGTATGCGGACGTGCCCAATCGCCATTGCGTCCGGGTGCGCGAGGGCGGCACGAAGGTCGAAACAGTGCCTGCCGATCGCGGCTGTTTCGCCTGCATGCTTGGCGGCGTCGAAGGCCGGACGCTCTACATCCTCGCCGCCGAATGGCGTGGCTTCGAGCACATGGTGAGCGACGCCCGCACCGGGCAAGTGCTGAGCGTGGACGTTTCCGCCGCCGGCGCGGGATGGCCGTCCCGCGGTTCCGGCCTATAGTTGGCTATGTTCGACGCCGAGACGCTCATGCGCGGCCGGAAATGCGGCGCCTACGACACCTCCGACGTGCGGCGGCGCACGACGACACCGAGTTCGTCAGTCTCGCGGGCAATCCGCAGCCGCTCCTCGGCCTCGGTCGCCTCGCGCTGGCGATCCCACATGGAGGCGTAGAGCCCGCCCTGGCGCATCAGCGTGACATGGGTGCCGCGCTCGGCGATCTGGCCGTCCTTGAGCACGATGATCTCGTCGGCCGAGATCACCGTCGACAGGCGGTGGGCTATCACGATGGTGGTGCGGCCCTTGCTGACCAGATCGAGCGCGGCCTGGATTTCCTGTTCCGTGTGGCTGTCCAGCGCCGAGGTCGCCTCGTCGAGCATCAGGATCGGTGGCGCCTTGAGGATGGTGCGGGCAATGGCCACGCGCTGCTTCTCGCCGCCGGAGAGCTTCAGGCCACGTTCGCCGACCATGGAGCGATATCCCTCTGGAAGCCGCTCGATGAACGGACCGATCTGGGCGAGTTCGGCCGCCTTGTGCACCTCTTCCTCGCTGGCGCCGATGCGGCCGTAGCGGATATTGTAGGCGATGGTGTCGTTGAACAGCACGGTGTCCTGCGGAACCATGCCGATCACCCCGCGCAGGCTTTCCTGGGTGACGTCGCGTATGTCCTGGCCGTCGATCAGGATGGCGCCGCCCTGTATGTCGTAGAAGCGGAAGAGCAGTCTGGAAATCGTCGACTTGCCGGCGCCGGAGGGGCCGACGATGGCGACCGTCTTGCCGGCCGGCACCTCGAAGCTGACGCCCTT
Source organism: Mesorhizobium sp. 65-26 (assembly GCA_001899205.1). Taxonomy (GTDB): domain Bacteria; phylum Pseudomonadota; class Alphaproteobacteria; order Rhizobiales; family Rhizobiaceae; genus Mesorhizobium. Next base: position 222,637 of record MKVL01000009.1, read on the forward strand.
CAGGATCTTGCGGTTCGGGTCGTAGGAGAACTGCACATCGCGGAACTCGACCTTGCCGGCCGAGACCGCAAGCGGCTTCGCATCCGGCTTGTCGACGATCTCCTGCGGCACGTCGAGCAGGTCGAACATGTGCTCGATGTCGGTCAGGCCCTGGCGGATCTCGCGATAGATGAAGCCGATGAAGTTGAGCGGTACCGAGAGCTGGATCAGCATCGCGTTGATGAACACGAAATCGCCAACGGTCTGCGTGCCTGCCTGCACCTCCAGGGCCGACATGCACATGACGATCACCGTGCCCAGACCGTAGATGACACCCTGGCCGAAATTCAGCCAGCCGAGCGACGTCCAGATGCGGGTGGCGGCGATCTCGTAGCGCGCCATGGAACGGTCGAAGCGCTCGGCTTCCATCTGCTCGTTGTTGAAGTACTTGACGGTCTCGAAGTTGAGCAGGGAGTCGATCGCCTTGGTGTTGGCATCGGTGTCGCTGTCGTTCATGTCGCGACGGATCGAGATGCGCCAGTCGCTGGCCCTGACGGTGAACCAGACATAGATCCAGACGGTGACCGCCACCACGGCCACGTACTTCCAGCCATAGGTATAGGCGAAGATTCCGGTGGTCAGCGCGAACTCGAGAACGGTCGGCGCCGTGTTCAGCATGATGAAGCGCACGATCGTCTCGATGCCCTTCGTACCGCGCTCGATAATGCGCGACAGGCCGCCCGTGCGGCGCTCGAGATGGAAGCGCAGCGACAGTTCATGCATGTGGACGAAGGTACGGAAGGCCAGCTGGCGCACCGCGTACTGGCCGACCTGCGCGAAGAGCGCGTCCCGCAACTGGTTGAAGCCGAGCTGGACCAACCGCAGCACGTTGTAGGCGACGACCAGCATGATCGGCGCCAGCAGGAAGGCCGGGAGCGGTGGCGGTGTCTTCGTGACCCCGGCCAGCGCGTCGGTCGCCCATTTGAAGAAATAGGGGCCGGCGACAAGCGTTACCTTGGCCACGACGAGAAGCAGCGTCGCCCAGGTGACCCGCGCTTTGAGGTCGGCCCGATCGGCCGGCCACATATAGGGCCACAGGTTGCGCAGCGTCTTGAGCGTGCCGGCGTTTTCGGAGACGGTTTTCTCGGCCATTTTCTTACTTTCTTTCCGCCGGCTCGGGGCAGCAGCTGTCCACGAGCGTCGCCAGCGAGGAGGACACGCCGGCAAGCGCGGCCCGGTCGACCTCGTAGCGCGAGCGCTGCCGGTCGGGCTCGAAGCGAACCAGCCCGGCGGCGACCAATATCTTCAAATGTTGCGAAACGGTTGATTGGGCGAGGTCGAGATGGTCGACGACCTCGCGGCAGCAGCAGAAGCGGCTGGCTGCGATGTGTTTCAGGATCTCGATGCGCGCCGGGTGCGCCAACGCGGCAAGCCGGACGGCCATGGCACGGCTATCCGGCGTGCATCCTCCGGCGATATCTGTCGCAGTCAGGGATTCGCTCATCGTTCATCGGCGATAAACGATGAAAAATGGCGAGGCAAGCTACTCCGATGGGCAGCACGGGCACTTTGTTCCGGGAATCTTCACCAGGGAACGGTTCGGCCCTGGTAGTCGAGATATTCGAGCCCCGGCACCCGCCGCTTCGCAAGAAGGACTGTCACGAGGCTCGGAATGCTTTCCTCGATGGTGAGACGTGCCTCCGGGCCGCCCAGTTCCGTACGCACCCAGCCTGGAGCCATCGCCACCATGGCACGTGCCTTTCCCGCCTGCCGGGCGGCAAAGCTGCGCATGAACATGTTCAGCGCCGCCTTGCTGCCACGATAGAGTTCGCGCTGACCGGTTTCATTGTTGCCGATGCTTCCCTGCCCGGATGACATCACGCCGATCAGGCCGTCTCCGGAGACGTTGCCCTCAAGGCTTTCGATGACCCGCATCGGGCTCAGCGAATTGGTGATCATGACCCGCATGAATTCGTCGGTGGAGACTTCGCCGATAGCCTGGGTCGGATCTCGATTGGTGATGCCGGCGTTGACGAACAGCATATCAAACACCCTGCCGGACAGGCGCTCGCGCAGCGCAGCGATCTGATCGGCTTGGCAGATATCGAGATTCTCTATCTCGACCCTGTCACCATGCGCATCCGCCAGTTCGTGCAGCAGCGTTCTTGTCCCCGCGCCACGGACCGTGCCGACGACGTTCCATCCCCGCTTGAGGAATTCGGCCGCCATGGCATGGCCGAGGCCGCGCGAAGCACCGATGAGCAGGATGGTCGGGCGGCGCCGGTCATCGGGTGTGAGGGCCATGGCAATCATCCTTTCACTGAAGAGACAGCGAATATGGTCGCCAACATCGATTTGCACCATACGCACAGAATGCAATGAACTGTTGCGTCTGGCGCTATGCATAACCTCAGATCGTGGGCTATTGCGGATCCATGCAAAGCGTTGATCTGAACCTCCTAGTCGCGCTCGACGTGCTGCTCTCCGAGCGCAGCGTCACGAAAGCCGCCCGGCGTCTTGGCCTAAGCCCCTCGGCGATGAGCCGGACGCTTGCCCGGCTGCGCCTCGCAACTGGCGATCCATTGCTGGTGCAGGCCGGCCGCGTCCTCGTCCCCACGCCCTATGCCGAGGCCCTGGCCGGCCAGGTTCATGCGCTTGCACGCGACGCACAGGCGGCACTTCGACCGCCTGCCACCCGGCTTGACCTGGCATCGCTCGACCGCACGTTCACCATTCGCGCAGGTGAAGGCTTCGTGGAACTCCTTGCGGCCCCCCTAATGGCGGTGATCGCCACCATCGCACCACATGTCCGCCTGCGGTTCGTGCTGAAGCCGGACAAGGACGCCCAGCCACTTCGGGAGGGGCTGATCGACCTGGAGATCGGAGTGATCGGGACCTCGGCGCCGGAGGTGCGTACTCAACTGCTGTTCCGCGACAGGCATGTCGGTGTTGCGCGGAACGGACATCCGCTACTGAAGGCCGGCAGCATAACGCCGGAGAACTATGCGGCTTGCGGCCACGTCGTGGCCTCGCGCCGGGGAGAATTCCGTGAAGCAATCGACGATGCGCTTGGCCTGCTGGGACTGCGACGCAGGATACAGCTCGTCGTCCCCAGCTATCCGGAGGCCATGCGGGTCGCGCGCGGTTCAGACCTGGTCGCCCTTGTGCCGCGCTCCTGTCTCGGCAATGCTCTGGCCGCCGGCCATGCCGGGAATTTGAAGATCGAGAGTTTCGAACTCCCGGTTCGAACACCGGAGTTCAACATATCCGCGATCTGGCATCCCCGTATGGATGCCGATCCAGCCCAGCGCTGGCTTCGCGACATCATCATGGCAGTCTGCCGGGATGCCTACCCGGCAGGAGCTTGACGAAGACAGCCGGACAGACCCCGGAAATCCATCCCGGGATCTGTCCTGACTTCGCAAGAGGGACTTACTCGGTCTTCGCCGGCACCGTCGTCATCTGATCGCCCATCGCCTTCATGTCGGCAGCCTCGCCTTCCGTCGATTTGCCGGGCACCTTGAACACCTGGCCCGGCCAGATGCGGTCCGGATCCCTGATCTGGTCCTGGTTGGCGAGATAGATGGTCGAATAGCGCACGCCGTGGCCGTAGACGCGCCGCGAGATGCGCCACAGCGTGTCATGACGACGGATGATGACGGCGCCGTCGGCATGTTCGAGCTTGGGCGCGACCGTTTCGGGCACGTCGGTGGCCGGCGTCGCTTCCGCCACCTTGGCGGGCGCCTCCGCGGCGGGAGCCGGCGTCGCGGCCGGCTTGGGCTCCGCCGCAGGCGCGGCAGGCGCTTCGGCAGCAGCCGACACGGCCGGCTTTGCTTCCGCGGGCTTGGCCTCGGCGGAACTGGTCTCGGCCGGCTTGGCTTCAGTGGGCTTGGCCTCGGCGGGCTTGACCTCAGCTGGCTTGGCCTCCGCAGCCTTTGTTTCGGCAGGCTTGGTTTCCGGCGCCACGGCGGCGATCGACTCGCCCGGCTCGCGTTCGAACGGCACGGCGGCCCGCGCCACCACCTTCACCCCGTCGTCGCCCAAGGCATCGACATGGATGGTGTGGCTGCCAACCGGGATGTCGCGCGCGGCCTCGACGAGGAAATGTCCATCCGGCGACGTCTGTGCATCACCAAGCAGGATGTCGTCGGCGTAGGCGCGCACCTTGCGGCCAGGATCGGCAAGGCCGGCGACGAAGATCTTGTTGCCGTCGATCTCCACCGCCTCGACCACGACCTTCGGCGCCGCCACGGCCGGCGCGGCCGGCTGAGCCGGGGCAGCGGGCTGAGCCGGAGCCGCAGGGGCTTCGGCCGTCGCGGCCGGTGCCGGGGCTGCAGGCTGCGTCGTGGCGGGAGCCGCTGCAGTGGCGGGGGCCGCCGATGCGGCCGGAGCCGGAGTCGTGGCGGCAGGCTGGGCTGGCGCCTCGGCCGCTGCCGGCTTTGCCGCCGGTTCGCTGGCGGCGGCTGCCTCAGGCTTCTTCTCGGGCGCGGGAACGGTCAGCAGTTCCGACGGCTTGCCCGGCTCCTCGACCATCGCCAGGACCTGGCCGGACGGCGTGGACGGAACGGAGACGACCGCGGTCTGGGACGAAGCGACCACGGTCTTGTCAGCCAGGGTCGAGCGTAGCGTGATCGTGTAGTCGCCCGGCTTCAGCGGATCGTCGAGAATGATGACAAAAGCGCCATCCGGGCCTGCCGTGGCCGATCCGAGCACCGTCGAGCCGTTGAGGATCTCGACCTTCGAGTTCGGCGCCGCATTGCCGGCGACCACAATGGAACCGTTGCTCTCGACACGCACGACGTCGAAAGTCGGAGCAGCCGACGCGGCCTTCCCGGGTGCGGCCGCGGCGGCGGGGGCCGGCGCCGGTTCGCTCGGCGCGGCGGGCTTGGCCGCGGCCATCGTTCCGCCCGCAGGCGCGGCGGGCGCCATTGCGTTGGTTGCCGGCGCGGACGTGGTTGGCGCGGGGGTCGCCGGCACCTCGGCGGCGGGCTTTGCCGGCGCCGCCACATTCGCCGGTGGCGTGCGGCCAAGGTACGGATCGAGCGCGCCCGACACATAGGCGGCCCCCGCGACAACGACGCTACCGCCGGCCGCGAACAAGAACGCCTTCAATGGATTAACTGCCATATTTCCCTGCCCCTTAGCCACCTAACGCCGGTCTAGCCTGTTTTACCGGGGCCGACAAGAAAAAGCCCTTTGCTGGGGCTTGACCACGCGTGCGGACCCAATCACCAATCAGTCGCATGAACACGATTCGATCCGTCTGCGTCTACTGCGGCTCGTCTCCGGGCCACGATGAGATTTACGTCAAGGCCGGCCACCTGCTGGGCCGCTCGATCGCGAAGTCAGGCCTGCGCCTGATCTATGGCGGCGGCACCAAGGGCATCATGGGCGCCGTCTCGGAAGGCGCGCTGCGCGCCGGCGGCAAGGTGACCGGCATCATCCCGCGCTTTCTTATCAACAAGGAAGCGACCGAGACCGCGCTCAACCGGCTCGACGAGTTGCTCATCACCGAAAACATGCATGAGCGCAAGCACAGGATGTTCGAGAAATCCGACGCCTTTGTGGCTCTGCCGGGCGGCATCGGGACGGTCGAGGAGATCGTCGAGATCATGACCTGGGCGCAGCTCGGCCATCACCGCAAACCCATCGTGTTCGGCAATGTCGATGGCTTCTGGAACCCGATGCTGGCGCTGCTCGATCACATGTCGTCGGCGGGCTTCATCCACACCGCCCACAAGGTGAAACCGCTGGTCGTCGACGACCCCGAAGCGATCGTCGCCGCCATCATGGTGGCGGGCTCGTCCGTTGATGCGCCGACCGAAGGCGTACAGTCGGTCATCGACAAGATGTAGCACCACTCGGTGCGGGCGACCTCCGCGTCCGCTCGCCTCGCTACGTCACGGCCGCGAACTGTCAGCAAACCGTCACACGAAGCCGACCTTGCCGTGCTAGAAACCGGCCCTTGGGCTCGGCGAGCCCATTGGAACGTATTTCGGCGCCCGGCATGAACATCGCCCCCGACCAGCAAGGCAGCAGTCCGCAATCGCTCCTGCCCGACGAGCATGGCCTTTACTTCACCTATCATTTCGCCGCCGATGGCACGCGCGCCAGGGATGCCACGCAGGCGCGCTGGACCTGGCGCAGCTATCACCTGTCCGACATGCGCGCGCGTCGTGAAATCGCCACCGAAGAGGCCCTGCCCTCTCCCGTGCGCGACGCTTTCCTGTCGGTCGGGCATGGCTGCCATGTCGATCTCGAGGAGAACTGGCTCTACGGCGACCTGCCGGATCTGCGTCACGACTATTCGACGGAGGCGCGCGGGCTCGGTCATTTCCGGTTCGCCTTCAACGACGCGATGCTGGTCGGCGGCCGCAAGCAGCCGCTGGAATCGGTCGACAACATCCGCCGCACGATCGAGAACGGCACGCGTCGCTTCCGCTCACCCGCCGAGCTGATCGAGGCGGTGATGAACCAATCGCTGGACGGCATGGCGGCCGAGCTCGCCGCGCTGGGCGACGATCTCGACGGCGTCGAGGACCGGATCGTATCCGACGCATGGCACAATGAACGCCAAGCGCTGATCGACGCCAGGCGACACCTGGTGGTGGTCCACCGGCAGATGGCGACACTCGCCAACCTGTTCCGGCATCTCGACCACGCGCATCATGACGACCTGCCCGACGCGATCTGCGACATGACGGCCAGGCTATCGCATCGGGCACAGACGCTCCACCATGACGGCGAACAGTTGCAGGCACGCGCCCGGCTGCTGCAGGACGAATTGATGGCGAAGCTGACCGAGCGCTCGAACCAGCTGCTCTACATCTTGTCGGTGATGACGGCGGTGCTGCTGCCGATGACCATCATCTCCGGCCTGTTCGGGATGAATGTCGGCGGCCTGCCGCTGGTCGACACGCCGATGGGCTTCTGGCTGGTCTCGGCCGTGTCGCTGCTGATCGCGGCGGGCGTCTACCTGTTCGTCAGGCGGCTGGGGCGTGGGACGTAGCCTCGACCCGCCGCGCGGCTGACAACATCGACCATGAGTAGATGGCCAGCGCTGCCCAGATCAGCGCGAAGGCCATGGCCTGAGCGCTGCCGAACGGCTCGCCGAAGGCCAGCACCGCGATCAGGAACACCATGGTCGGCGCGATGTACTGCATGATGCCGATGGTGGAGAGGCGGAGAAGCTTGGTGCCGAAGGCAAACAGCAGCAGCGGCACGGCCGTGACCGGACCGCAGCCGACGAGCAGCGCCCTGTCGGTGAGATTGCCGGAAACCAGATGATCCTGGCCCGTCGCCACCAGGTAGACGATGTAACCCAGCGCCGGCACCGACAGCAGAAGCACTTCCAGCAGGAACCCCTGGCTAGGGCCGATCGGCAGGGTTTTGCGGAAGAAGCCGTATGCGGCGAAGGTCAGGGCAAGCGCCAGCGACACCCAGGGCAGCGTGCCGCCCTCCACGGTCAGCACGATGACGGCGATGGCGGCAAGCGCGACGGCGGCCATCTGCAACCGGTCGAGCCGCTCGCCAAGCAGCACGGCACCGACCACGACGATGACCAGAGGGTTGATGTAATAGCCGAGCGCGGTCTCGACGGCGCGGCCGACGGCGATCGCCCAGACGTAGATGCCCCAGTTGACTGAAATCAGCGTCGCGGTCAGCACCACCATCGCCAGCGTGCGCGGCGAGCGGATGGCGGCCTTGAAGTCCGCCGTGCGCCCGGCCCAGACCAGAACGGCGGCGGCGATCGGCACCGACCAGACGATGCGGTTGGCGATCACCTCGGCCAACGGCAGGTGCGCCACGGCCTTCATGTAGAAAGGCAGCAGCCCCCACAGGAAATAGGCCCCGAGCGCGAGGAAGAAGCCGCGCCGGGCAGCGGCATGTGCGTCGGTCTGGACGGCTGGAGCGTTCATGGCCCAATGCTATGCGCCAGCGACCCGGCCAAGACCATCACAAATTTCTGATGGATCAACGGACTTCCGCTGATGGTTCAAGCGTTTGGCGCGCGGCTTCCTCGCTGGAACTCCAGCGGGAGCGGAAGACAGCGGAGCTATTCCGCCGCCACCAGCCCCGCCATCTCGCGGTTCTTCATCAGCTTGTAGATGATCGAGTCCATCAGCGCCTGGAAGGACGCGTCGATGATGTTTTCGGACACGCCGACCGTCCGCCAGCGCGAGCCGGAGGAATCGTGCGATTCAACGAGCACGCGGGTGATGGCCTCGGTACCGCCGTTGAGGATACGCACCTTGAAGTCGGCGAGTTCGAGGTCGACGATCTCGCTCTGGTATTTGCCCAGGTCCTTGCGCAGCGCGATATCAAGCGCATTGACGGGTCCATGGCCTTCGGCCACCGACATCTTCTCCTCACCGTCGACCAGCACCTTGACGATCGCCTCGGACACCGTCTTGAGCTGGCCGTTGGCGTCGAAGCGGCGCTCGACCATGCAGCGGAACGAGGTGACGTTGAAGAACTCCGGCAGGCCGTGCAGAATCTTGCGGGCCAGCAGTTCGAATGACGCGTCGGCCCCCTCATAGGCGTAGCCTTCAGCCTCGCGTTCCTTGACCACGGCAATCAGCGCATCGAGCCGATGGTCGTCCTTCGGCACGTCGATGCCGCGCCGCTTCAGTTCGGCCAGGAAGTTGGCCTTGCCGCCCTGGTCGGAAACCATGACCCGGCGGCGGTTGCCGACCGCCTCGGGCGGCACATGCTCGTAGGTCGCCGGCTCCTTGGCGAGCGCGGAGGCATGGATTCCAGCCTTGGTGGCGAAGGCGGAAGAGCCGACATAGGGCGCTTGCGATTCCGGCGCGCGGTTCAGCAATTCATCGAAGGCTCGGGACAGACGCGAAACACCCGTCAGCGCCTCGGCCGAAATGCCCGTCACGAAACGGTCGGCGAAGGCCGGCTTCAAGGCGAGCGTCGGTATGATGGTGATCAGATTGGCATTGCCGCAACGTTCACCGATGCCGTTGAGCGTGCCCTGGATCTGGCGCACGCCGGCTTCCACGGCGGCGAGCGAATTCGCCACCGCCTGGCCGGTGTCGTCATGGGCATGGATGCCGAGATGATCGCCCGGTATGCCGGCGGCGATCACCTTCTCGACGGTGGCGCGCACCTCCGAGGGCTGCGTGCCGCCATTGGTGTCGCACAAGACCACCCAGCGCGCGCCGGCCTCATAGGCGGTCCTGGCGCAGGCGAGCGCATAGTCGGGATTGGCCTTGAAGCCATCGAAGAAATGCTCGCAATCGACCATCGCCTCCTTGCCGGAGGCGACCGCGGTCTCGACCGAAGTCTTTATCGACTCCAGGTTCTCCTCATTGGTACAGCCGAGCGCCACCCGCACATGGTAGTCCCAGCTCTTGGCCACGAAGCAGATGGCGTCCGATTTCGACTGGACGAGCGCCGCAAGGCCCGGATCGTTGGAAGCCGAAACCCCCGCCCGCTTGGTCATGCCGAAGGCGACGAACTTCGCTCGCGCCGTACGCTTCTCGCGAAAGAAGGCGGTATCGGTCGGATTGGCGCCGGGATAGCCGCCCTCGACATAGTCGAGGCCGAACTCGTCGAGCAGCGCGGCGATCGCGATCTTGTCCTCGACGGAAAAGTCGATGCCCGGCGTCTGCTGGCCGTCGCGAAGCGTGGTGTCGAAGAGATAGAGGCGTTGCTTTGTCATGGCTGCGTGGGTGCGCGCGCACCCTCCTTTGGCCTCTCGGCCGTCAATGTCACTTCTTGCCGGCAAATCCGTCCGTCGCGCGGATCAACCGGTCGAGGATGCCCGGCTCGGAATAGGCATGGCCGGCGCCCTCGACGAGATGGAAATCCGCCTTCGGCCATGCCTTGTGCAAGGCCCAGGCGTAGCGCGCCGGGCACGGCATGTCGTAGCGGCCGTGGATAATTGTGCCGGGAATGTCCGCGAGCTTCCACGCATCGCGCAGAAGCTGCCCTTCCTCCAGCCAGCCGGCATGGACGAAATAGTGGTTCTCGATGCGGGCGAAGGCGATGGCGTAGTCGTCCTGCCCGAACGGACCGCTGGTTTCCGGTTCCGGCAGCAGCGTGATCGTCTCGCCTTCCCAGATGCTCCAGGCGCGGGCCGCCTCGAGCTGCGCCTTGCGGTCATCACCGACAAGCCGCTTGCGGTAGGCGGCCATCATGTCGCCTTGCTCTGCTTCGGGGATCGGCGCCAGGAACCGCTCCCACTTGTCGGGGAACATCTCGGAGACGCCGAATTGATAGTACCATTCGAGCTCAGCGCGAGTGAGCGTATAGATGCCACGCACAACGAGTTCGCTGACCCGGTCCGGATGCGTCTCGGCATAGGCAAGCGCCAGCGTCGAGCCCCAGGAGCCGCCGAAAACCAGCCATTTATCGAAACCGCACATCTCGCGCAGGCGCTCGATGTCGGCAACGAGATCCCAGGTCGTGTTGGCTTCCAGCGAGGCATTCGGCGTTGATTTCCCGCAACCGCGCTGATCGAAGAGAATGACGTCGTAGAGCTTCGGGTCGAACAGCCGCCGGTGCCTGGCCGAAAATCCGCCGCCGGGACCGCCGTGCAGGAAAACGGCGGGCTTGGCGCCCTTGGTGCCACTCCGCTCCCAATAGATGTGGTGGCCGTCGCCGACATCGAGCATGCCGCTCTCGAACGGCTCGATCTCCGGGTAAAGGGTACGCAATTCACTGCTCATAGTTTCAAGCCCTGCTGCGGCCAGTTGGCCGTTTCGTGATCGGGATGCTGGAAGGAGATGATCTGCTCCTGCCGCGCGTAGTAATCTGGATCCTCGTGGACCGGCGCCTCGAAAATCTTCTCCACCCAAGGCAGGCGAACGGCGTAGTTGACCTGGATCTGCGGCGCGAGGTCGGAGCGGTCATCAAAGGCGCCGATGGCGATCTCGAGCCCACCCGGCTGGCGATAGGTCAGAGGCGTGCCGCAGCGCGCGCAGAAGCCGCGATCGATGTTGACCGAGGACTGGAAATAGCTCGGCTCCTCGTGGGTCCATTCGACGCCGTCCTTCGGAACGGTGACCAGCGCGCCGAAGAAGGAACCGAACTGCTTCTGGCACATGCGGCAGTGGCAGATGGAGGGGCGTCCAAGCGCACCCTTGATGCGGAAACGCACGGCGCCACACTGGCAGCCGCCGGTTCGGACGGTCTCGGTCATGATCTCTCCTCCGGAGGCCATTGGTCGGTATCGTGATCTGGATGCTGGTAAGAGACGAGTTCGGCGAGATAAGGCGCCGACGACACATCGCCCATCGTGTCCTCGCCGGGCAGATGCGCTACGCCGTCGACATAGGGCAGCTTCGCTTCGACGCCCCACTGGATCGTCGGCGCTATTCCCGACGGATCGTCGAACGTGGCGATGGCGAGCGCCATGCCGTCGGGCGCCTCGAACGTGAGTGGCGTGCCGCAATTCGCGCAGAAGCCGCGCCATGCGGCATTCGAGGAGCGGAAACGCCTGGGCTCGCCACGCGTCCAGTCGAACCTGGCGCCGCGCACCGAGACCAGCGGCAGGTAGAAATTGCCGCTCGCCTTCTGGCACATGCGGCAGTGGCATACGGAGGCATCGCCGAGCGCGCCCTCGACGCGGAAACGCACCGCGCCGCACTGGCAGCCACCCGTGTAGACCGGCCGGTTGTCGAGGCTCATGGCCGATCACTCCGCATCATGGCAGACGGCCTCGACGTTGTTGCCGTCGGGATCGAAGACAAAGGCGCCGTAGTAATTCAGATGGTAATGCGGGCGCAGTCCCGGGCCGCCATTGTCCTTGCCGCCGGCCGCGAGGGCGGCCGCATGGAAAGCGTCGACCTCGGCGCGGCTGCGCGCGGTGAAGGCGACGTGCTGACGGTCCTTCGGTTTGTCCTTGCCCTCGTGCAGCCAGAACACCGGGCGGTCGCGACCGTAACCGCCAACCTTGACGCCACCGGTGTATTGCTCCGGCACCATGTAGAGCAGCGACGCGCCAAGCGGCGCCATCGCCTTGTCATAGAATGTCTTCGAAGCCCCGAAATCGGCAACGGTGAAACCGAGATGATCGATCATGAAACGAGCTCCCTTGATGGCACGGCATCGGCCAGACCGGCAGCGATGGCGATATGCTGGCAGACATTGTCGATATCGCGGATCACGTCGTCGTTCCAGAAGCGCAGGATGGTCCAGCCGCTGGCATCCAGGTAAGCGCTTCTTTCCTCGTCACGCCGCGCGTGTTCCGCGTCGCCATGCTGGCTACCGTCGACCTCGACGATGAGGCGATGGGCCGAACACGCGAAGTCAACGATATAAGGTCCGATCGGCACCTGCCGCCGAAAGCTCATCCCCATCAAACGGTGGGCACGCAACTCGTTCCAGAGCTTCAGCTCAGCATCGGTCATCGCGCGCCGCATCGATTTGGCGTTCTGGCGTTGGCGAGATGGAACGCGGTCGTGCCCCATGATCAGGCCGTCCTGCGCCGGAGATTAGCGAAACCGATCGCAAGGGCTAATCTCCCCCCTTGCGGGGGAGATCGGCCGTCGCCGGCGTTTTCGCCCATCGCCCAAGTCGCCTCACCGCTTGATCTCCCAGGTCGTCACGCGCTGGCCCGTGGCGGGGTCCTTGCCGTCCTTGAGCTGCACGCCCTTCGCCAGAAGCTCGTCGCGCACGCGGTCGGCTTCGGCCCAGTTCTTCGCCGCGATCAGCGCAAGACGCTCCGAAATCGCCTTGCCGATGGCCGCCTCGTCCACATTGGCCGCGCCGACATCGAAGCCGAGGAAGGCGAGAGCCGCCTTCAACGAAGCCGCAGCGGCGTTGTCGCCCTCGCCATTGAAATCTGTGGCTTCGCCGGCGAGTTGGGTGAGACGCTGGAACGCCGCGTAGGTGGCGAGATCGTCGGAGAGAGCCGCAACCACCTCCGCCGGCGGGGCCTTGGCCGCATCCGCCGCGAGATCGGCCGCACGCTTCCACTTGCGCAGCGTGTTCTCGGCCTCTTCCAGCTTGCGCACGGAAAAGTCGATGGGCTCGCGATAATGCGTCATCAGCATGGCCAGACGCAGAACCTCGCCCGGCCAGCTGCGGCCGCCGAAATTAGCGGTCTCCAGCAATTCATGGATCGAATAGAAATTGCCCAAGCTCTTGGACATCTTCTGTCCTTCGACCTGCAGGAAGCCGTTGTGCATCCAGATCCGGGCCATGACGTCGGTGCCATGGGCGCAACGCGATTGCGCGATCTCATTCTCGTGGTGCGGGAAGATCAGGTCCAGCCCGCCACCATGGATGTCGAAGACCTCGCCGAGATAGGCAGCCGACATGGCCGAGCATTCGATATGCCAGCCCGGGCGTCCCCTGCCCCAGGGTGAATCCCAGCCCGGCTCTTCCGGCGAGGAGAGCTTCCACAGCACGAAATCGCCGGGGCTTTTCTTGTGCGCGTCGACGGCGACGCGGGCGCCGGCCTGCTGCTCGTCGAGATTGCGCTTCGACAGTTGCCCGTAGTCCGGCATCGAAGCCGTATCGAACAGCACTTCGCCGGCCGCGACATAGGCATGGCCGCGTTCGATCAGGCGTCCGATCAGCCCGATCATGTCGACCCGGCCGTCGGCGCGCGGCTCTACGAATTCGGTGGCGCGCGGCTCGACCGTCGGTTCGAGGCAACCGAGCGCCCTAACATCCTTGTGGAACTGGTCCGCCGTCTTTTCGGTGACGCGCCTGATCGCCTCGTTCAACGATAGCCGGCCGGAGCCGATCTCGGCGCCGAAATCGCGCAGGGCGCGCGCGTTGATCTTGTCGTCGACGTCGGTGATGTTGCGCACATAGGTGACGTGCGTCTCGCCATAGACATGGCGCAGGAGGCGGAAAAGCACATCGAAGACGATGACCGGCCGGGCGTTGCCGATATGGGCGAAATCATAGACGGTCGGTCCGCACACATACATGCGCACATTCGCGGGGTCGATCGGAACGAAGTCCTCCTTCGTTCGCGTCAGCGTGTTGTAGAGGCTGAGACCTTTCGGTGCGTCGGACATGCGTGCCTTCCAGTTCCCTCGTTGTTCGATACGGAACCAGCCTTGCGCCGAGGCGCAAATCGGGCTCCAGCCTGCTGGCCGGGGCGTTTGTCCAATCTAGGGAAGATAAGGCGAAAACGTCCGGACCAGCGCGCGGCTAGCCAATAATGCAAATGCCACAAATGGCGAAAGACGTTTTCATGCGCGGCTTTATCGCCCCCGCTGGTGTTGCCGTCAAGCCGCTTGTTTCGACAAAACAAGCCGATTGCCTGGGCAAAACTGTCGTTCCTGCGTCGGCGAAGCGCTTTGAAACATTTTATTAAACATGTCGGCACAGTCAGGAAACATTAGCCCGCTAGATGCCGTGGCGTCACGATTTGGTCGGAATCGAGCATCACAGGCTAGGCTCCACACGAAAATGTTACCAGGGAAGAGAACGATGCCCCGAAGCAAGCAGGAACAGAGTCGACCAGCACAACCGGCCTTGGCCAGCCACTACCGCGCGATCGGCCCTGCCGCCATCGTCGCAGCCCTTCTTCACACTGCCAAGAAGAAGAAGCCAGCGCCCAAGATCGTCTCGCCGCGCGCCGCCTGAACAGGCGCCCAGCAACGACGCGGGCGTCACGAGACGCCCGAAGTGAAGTGCCTTGTCGAGCATATTGCTCCGAAACCCGGTTTCGGAATCGCGCCCTAGAACAGCGTCATCTGGTCTTCATCCACGCCGGGCTTCTGGCGCTTGACCTTCTGGGGCTCCGGCTCGACCTCTCCCCTCTCCTGAATCTCCGGCCCAGTGTTGGCGACCTTGTTGACGAGGTCGGAAACCGGGATGGCTTCGAAGAAATCGGGCTCGACCGGCCGCAAGAGGTCGGCAACGTCACGAGGCTCCTGCGTGCGGCAGTCGAGCCAGCGGGCGAAATCCTGCTCGCCGATCACCACCGGCATCCTGTCGTGGATGTGAGAAAGCGCCGCGTTGGCGCTTGTCGTCAGGATCGCACCGGTGTCCATTTCGGACCCACCCGGCTCGGCATAGGTTTCGATCAGCCCGGCGAAGGCGACAAGGCCACCCCGCCTTGGCCTGATCCAGTAGGGCTGGCCCTTCCGCCCGCCGGCCTGCCGCCATTCGTAGAAACCGGACGCCGGCACCAGCGCGCGGCGATGGCGCATGGCCGTCTTGAACGAAGCCTTCTGCGCGGCGCCCTCCGAGCGCGCGTTGATGAGCAGCGGGAATTCCCTGGTGTCCTTCACCCAGGCGGGGATCAGCCCCCAGCGCACCAGCATGGGCTGACGGTCCGGCAGGTTGGAGCCGGGCATGCCCGGCGGGCCGGCAAGCGCCATCAGCACCGGCTGCGTCGGCGCGATGTTGTAGCGGGCCGGAAACTCCTCCAACTCCGCCAGCCCGAGGAAGGCGGCGGTCTGGTCCGGCGTGGCGGTCAGGGCGAAGCGTCCGCACATGGTCGATCGGTCCGTGGATTGGCTCGCCGTCAAAAGTGGCGATGGAAGTGCCGGGCCGCAACCGCTAAAGCTGTCGAAAGGCGGCCGTCCACAAAAGGTCGCGCCGCGGACACGATCCGGAGAGCCATGAACCAGACACGCAAGATCATCCCGGCTGTCTCCGTCGCGGTCGTGCGCGGCGACATGGTGCTTCTGGTCAAGCGCGCCAGGCAACCGTCGCGAGGGCTCTATGCCTATCCCGGCGGCAAGGTAGAGGCGGGCGAGACACTGGAGCAGGCCGCACGACGGGAATTGCTGGAGGAAACCCGCCTTCTCGCCACGGACTACCGGCCGCTTCGCGACATCCACATCGACGGCAGCGCCGAAAACCACCCCGTCGATTATCTTCTGACGGTGTTCGGCGCCCTTTATGACGGCGGTGAACCTGTGGCCAGCGACGACGCCGAAACCGCTGCCTTCTATACGCTGGCGGAGATGGCGGGAATGCCGCTCGCGGGCGACGTTTTTTCCGTGGCCGAGGAATTGCTTTGACCGGGGTGACGCACCACGCGGCAGCTTACAAAATCACCTTGCCGGTGACAGGTAGTTTCGCCACAAGGTTTTATTGCCATCGCAAGGCCCTGATGAAACGCGCCGCCGCTCCCCTCCTCGCCGCATGCCTTGCCGCCAGCATCGCAACGACCGCGCGGCCGGCGTTCGCCGCCGAGGCTCCGTTCGAGCCCGGATTGATGCGCCTGGCCGAAGTGCTGGGCTCGCTGCAATTCTTGCGCAACCTGTGCGGCGAAAAGGGCGATCAGTGGCGCGGCCAGATGGAAAAGCTGCTGGAGTCGGAAAACCCCGATCCCGAGCGCCGCGCCCGCTTCATCGCCAGCTTCAACCGGGGCTACCGCTCCTTCAGTTCCACCTACACGCAATGCACGGCCTCAGCCACGGAGGCGATCGGCCGCTACATGAAGGAAGGCGAGACCCTGTCGCGCGACATCGCCTCCCGCTACGGCAACTGAGAGATCAGGGGACGGCGAACTTCATGGACCGTGGCAAGCCATGGTGGCCTGGCCTCAGCTTTCCGATGTTGCAATTGCGCAACAGGCTTAATGAAACGTTACGTTCAGGATGTGGAATTAACTCAAACTGAAGGTTTCCACCCCGCAGGCCGCGCTAATCGGCTAAGTTCAGCATGGATCAGATCCTTGGATTGCGTGAAGCAATCAACTTTGTAAAGCACGATCAAAAAAATGTCGTATTTACAAGGGCTTATATGATCCGGCGTTTTACGGGCACGAATCCTAGCAGGCCAAGTCCCATGAATCGCCGCTTGAAAGGGTGGACTCGCACATGGAACACGCCGTCAACGATATCGACGCACTGGTCAGGGAAGAAAAGCGCCTGACCGCGGTGGAGAGCCACAGCGAAGCGTGGGCCGAAGGGCTCTCGGCCGGAATCGAGCCGGAAATCATCGCCGAGGCCGCGCTCGAAACGGCGTTCGGAGAAATATTGCGTGCCAATGGCGAGACTTCGACTCTCGCCCTGCTCGACCGCATGCGCGAGAAGGTCATCGCCGGCGCTTTCGAGCCTGAAAGGCTGCGCCACTAACCTGGCATTCGCCTCCCGACATCAGGCATATCATGCGAATGTCTGATTCAAAGCGCCGCCAGAATCGTATACGCGCTGGTGGCTACCTGATTCTGGCTTAAGCTGAATTGCTTGTGTCCGCCGGACGCAAGTGTCAGAGTCGGACGAACAGATCAAAAAGCGCATGACGGGCCGAAGCAGCCACCATGCATGAGCAGAACCAGCATATCGGTTCTTGACGATGGCACCTGTCCGGGCACGCGCCTGGAACCATGGAGAGCGGGCGGTGCATTTTTCGATCCCGGGCCGGCCACGGAGCCTGGTCCTGAGTATCTGGCTGGCCGCGTCTTGCGTCGCCATTCCGCTTGGGATTTGCGTGCTCAGCAGCCCCGCCTGCGCGCTGAGCGAAATCAAGCGCGAAGAGCTGCCCGCGCCTTCGTCCGGCGGCGAGTCGGCGCCAACCAACTCTGTACCGATACCGAACCCGGTCGGCACGCCGCAGCCGGCCAATCCTCCAGCGGGCGAGACCGAGCCGAACGGCCAGTCCAACGATGGCGGCGTGGCGAGGCCCCGCATCGACCCCGAAGCTCCGCCGCCCGAAGTCCTCTACGACCTCAGCAAGCTGCCCGAGCCGGTGCGACGCATGCACGATCTCATCGTCGAGGCCTGCAAGAGCGGCGATATCGAAAAGCTGCGTCCCCTGATCGGCAATGGCAACAGCGGCACACAGCTTTCGCTGACTGAGGTCGAGGGTGACGCCGTCACCTTCCTCAAGGGTCTTTCCGGCGATGCCGACGGCCAGGAGATCCTGGCCATACTCGAGGAAGTGCTGGACGCCGGCTATGTCCATCTCGACGCCGGCAAGCCGCAGGAACTCTACGTCTGGCCGTATTTTTTCGCCTTGCCGCTGGACAAGCTGGACGCCAAGCAGAGGGTCGAACTGTTCAAGATCGTCACCGCAGGTGACTATGACGACATGAAGCAGTTCGGCGCCTACATCTTCTATCGCGTCGGCATCACGCCTGCCGGACACTGGGCATTCTTCGTCGCGGGCGATTGACGGCTTGCCGTCCCGCGCATGGCAGGCGGCGGCGCGCGTCAGAGCCCCCGGTCAGGCCACAAGCGCCAGCGTAGGACTTAGACGGGAAGTGCCTCGGAAAACTCCACTGCCCTGCCCTGGCCTGGGGTGACGATCTCCCCTTCCCACATCACGCGGGTGCCGCGCACGATCGTGCCGACCGGCCAGCCGATGACCTGCTTGCCGTCATAGGGTGTCCAGCCGGCCTTGGAACCCGCTTGCGCGTTGGTGATCGTCTCCGTGCGCTTGAGGTCGACAACGGTGAAGTCGGCATCGTAACCGGCGGCGATCCGCCCCTTCCTGGCCATGCCGAAGAGGCGTTGGGGGCCATGGCTCGACAGGTCGACGAAACGCTGCAGCGTGAGCCTGCCGGCATTCACATGGTCGAGCATGATCGGCACCAGCGTCTGTACGCCGGTCATCCCCGACGGCGAAGCCGGATAGGGCTTTGCCTTTTCCGCCAGCGTATGCGGAGCATGGTCTGAACCGAGCACGTCGACGATGCCCTGTGAAATGCCGTGCCAGACGCCGTCACGATGGCGCGACGCCCGCACCGGCGGGTTCATCTGGATCAGCGTGCCCAGCCGCGCATAGTCGTCGGCCGTGAGTGTCAGGTGGTGCGGGGTCGCCTCGCAAGTGGCGACATCCTTGTGCTGTTCGAGGAACAGGATCTCCTCGGCCGTCGAGATGTGCAGCACATGGATGCGAGACCTTGTCTGCCGGGCGATGCGCACCAGCCGCTCGGTGCAGCGGAGCGCCGCGATTTCGTCGCGCCAGACCGGATGAGACGACGGGTCACCCTCGACACGCTCGCCAAGACGTTCACGCAAGCGGAACTCATCCTCCGAATGGAAAGCGGCGCGCCGACGCGTGTTGCGCAGGATCGAGGCGACGCCCTCATCGTCCTCGACCAGAAGATTGCCGGTGGACGAGCCCATGAAGACCTTGATGCCGGCGGCCCCGGGCAACCGTTCGAGCTCGCCGACATCGCCAGCGTTGTCGCGCGTGCCGCCGACCCAGAAGGCGAAGTCGCAATGCATGCGGTTCGTGGCGCGCCGCACCTTGTCGGCCAGGGCAGCCTCGCTGGTGGTCAGCGGGTTGGTGTTCGGCATCTCGAAGACGGCGGTCACGCCGCCCAGCACGGCGGCCCGCGATCCGGTCTCGAGGTCTTCCTTATGCTCCAGCCCCGGCTCGCGGAAATGCACCTGGCTGTCGACGACGCCCGGCAGAATGTGGAGGCCCCGGCAATCGATCGTCTCCGCGGCGGATGCCTGGCCGAGATCGCCTATCGCGGCGATGCGCCCTGCCCTGACGCCGACATCGCGTTTTCCTTCGCCATCATGATTGACCACCGTGCCGCCTGTCAGGATGAGGTCGTAGGTCATGGCCATGAGCGTCCGGTCTCTTGCGGGGGGAGTGTCGTCGGCTTACGTAATGACCACCATATTTGCAAGATCAGGCAGCCTTTCATTCATGCCCTTTGCCCATCTGAACGATCGCACACTCATCTCCGTGTCGGGGCCGGACGCCGAACATTTCCTGCAGAACATCCTGACCACCGACCTCGATGCGCTCGCCGCCGGCGAGGCGAAGCCGGGCGCACTGCTGGCGCCGCAAGGCAAGATCCTGTTCGATTTCCTGATCTCGCGCGCCGGCGAGAACGCCTTCCGACTGGAGTGCCGGGCCGATGTCGCCGATGATTTCCTGCGCCGGCTGATGCTTTACCGGCTGCGCGCCAAGGTCGAGATTGCCAAGCAGGATCAATCGCTTGTCACGGCCGCATGGGGAGATGATTCAACCGCCTCACATTCCGATTCAACATCGCTGGCCGACACGCGTTTTCGCGGCCTGTCGGTGAAACGCTCCTATGGCGGATCGACCAACGGCGGCGATGCCGGCGCATGGCTGGCCCTGCGCATCGCCAATGGCGTTGCCGAGAGCGGTAGCGACTACCAGCTCGGCGATGCCTTTCCCCATGACGTGCTGCTCGACGAGAGCGGCGGCGTAGGCTTCTCCAAGGGTTGCTATGTCGGCCAGGAGGTTGTCTCGCGCATGCACCATCGCGGCACCGCGCGGCGGCGTGTGCTGATCGCCTCCGCGCAGGCTCCGCTCCCCGCCGCCGGCGCCGAGCTAACGGTCGCCGGCCGCCCCGTGGGGGTTCTCGGCTCCGTCGCCGGCAAGACTGGACTGGCCATTGCCCGCATCGACCGCGTCAAGGCGGCTGTGGACGCGGGCCAGCCCGTGATGGCGGGCGACGTCTCCGTAACGCTTGCCATCCCGCCCGGGGCGAAATTCACCTTTCCGCAGGACGCCGCCAGCGCGGAGGATGCCTGATGGCGCCGGACCGCGCCGGGGCGCCGCCGCGCGCCTGGCAGCGCATGCTTTCCGGGCGGCGGCTTGACCTGCTCGACCCCTCGCCTCTCGACATCGAGATTTCCGACATCGCGCATGGGCTTGCCAGGGTCGCCCGCTGGAACGGCCAGACCCGTGGCGACCATGCCTTTTCGGTCGCCCAGCATTCGCTGGCGGTCGAGGCGCTGTTGGGCGAACTCGTGCCGGCCGCCTCGGCGGAAGCCAGGCTGGCGGCACTGCTGCATGACGCGCCGGAATATGTCATCGGCGACATGATCTCGCCGTTCAAATCGGTGATGGGCGGCAGCTACAAGGATTGCGAACTGCGGCTCCAGCGCGCCATCCACCTGCGCTTTTCGCTACCCGCCGAACTCGGCGCCGGGCTGCGCAAGGAGATCAAGCGGGCCGACCAGATCGCCGCCTATTACGAGGCGACGCTGCTTGCCGGTTTCTCCGCCAGGGAAGCGACGGAATTCTTCGGGCGGCCACGCGGCTTCAGCGCCGAGCGCTTCGATTTCACGCCGCGTTCGGTGACATGGGCACAGGCTGCCTTCCTCGAACGCTTCGCCGCGCTGGAGAAATCGCGCCTCGGGGTAGCGATTGCAACGCAAGCAAGAGAATAGGAAAACGTTAAATTAACCGGCTGCGGACACAGTGCCATGCTGGTCCAGTCCGCAGGCGCCCTCATGCCCTTCGCACACGTCAAGGCCGGTTCGCCCGCACGCAAGCGGAAAGCCGCCAGCGGCGGCACTGCCCGGCGGATGGAAGGCGAGCTGCGCGCGCAGAATGAGCGCTTCTCGGCCGCTGTCGAAAACATGTCGCACGGCCTGTGCATGTTCGACGCCGATGAGCGCATGATCATCTGCAACGGCAACTATATCGACATCTTCTGCCTCGACTCGGCGGTGGTGCGGCCCGGCACAAGCTTCTTCGACATCCTCCAGCACAGCGTCGATATCGGCATCGCCTCGCAGAGCGCCGAGGAGCTGTATGCGATCCGCAAGCCCTATATCGATGGCGCCAAGCCTTCGACCTATGAGGAGAACCTCTCCGACGGCCGCATCATCGTCATTTCGCATCGGCCGCTGGCCTCCGGCGGCTGGGTTTCGATCTACGAGGACGTGACCGAACAGCGGCGCGCCGAGCGGGACCTGAAGGAACAGCACCGGCGCTTCGACGCGGCGCTCGCCAACATGTCGCAAGGCCTGCTGATGTACGACGCGGACGGCAAGATGATCGTGCGCAACGAGCGTTTCCTACAGCTTTGCGGCGTCTCGGAAGCCGACTTTCCCCTGGGCATGACGCAAAAGGAGGCGCTGGAAAAGCTTGTGGACGGAGGCGTCTATGTCGGACTGGATATAGACGCGGAAGTGGCGCAGACCAATGCCAGCCTGGATGCCGGACATTTTCGATCGACGTACCGGCAGCTCATCGACGGCAGGACGCTGCTGGTGGTGCGGCGCCCCATGGCTGGTGGCGGCTGGGTCGCGACCTTTGACGACGTCACCGAGCGGCGGCGCGCCGAGGCGCGCATGACCCACCTCGCACATCATGACGCCCTGACCAACCTCCCCAACCGCTCGATGTTCCGCGAGCGACTTGACCAGGCGCTGGCCGATCCGGGGATCGCGCCCCTGGCGATCATATCGCTCGATCTCGACCGCTTCAAATCCGTCAACGACACGTTCGGGCACCCCGCCGGCGACTGGCTGCTGAAATGCGTGGCCGAGCAATTGCAGCGTTGCCTGCGCAAGGAGAGGGATGTCGTTGCCCGCTTCGGCGGCGACGAGTTCGTCATCGTGCAGTTCGACATCCAGGGCCCGGACGATGCAGAAAAGCTGGCCAAGCGGATCGCCAACGCGATCGCCAAGCCCTTCCGGCACAAGAACCGCGACATCCATGTCGGCGTGAGCCTCGGCATCGCGCTTTTTCCGCGCGACGGTCGCGACGCCGAAACGCTGCTCAAGAATGCCGACATGGCGCTCTACCGGGCAAAGAGCGAGGGGCGCAATCTCTTCCGGTTCTTCGAACCCAGCATGGACGAAATGCTGCGGGCTCGCCGCGCGCTGGAGGTCGATATCGAACTGGCGTTGCCACGCCGCGAGTTCGACCTGGACTATCAGCCGATCATGAACATCGCGAGCGGCGAAATCGTCGGCGTGGAAGCACTGATGCGCTGGCAATCGCCAACGCGCGGAGCGGTGACACCGGACACGTTCATTCCCGTGGCGGAGGAGACCGGCCTGATCCTGCCGCTGGGCGAATGGGCCTTGCGAAAGGCCTGCGCGGCGGCGGCGACCTGGCCGCCGGACATGCGAATTGCCGTCAATGTATCGGCGATGCAGATCAGGAATGACGGCTTTGCCCGCAGCGTCATCTCGGCGCTCGCCTTCTCCGGCGTGCCGGCACAAAGGTTGGAACTGGAGATCACCGAAACGGTGCTGATGGACGAAAGCGACAGGGTGCTGCGGATG
This sequence comes from Mesorhizobium sp. 65-26, assembly GCA_001899205.1. Lineage (GTDB taxonomy): Bacteria > Pseudomonadota > Alphaproteobacteria > Rhizobiales > Rhizobiaceae > Mesorhizobium. The sequence continues at coordinate 245,511 of MKVL01000009.1, forward strand.
CTCAACCAGCTGCGCGGCCTGGGCATCCACATCGCGCTCGACGACTTTGGAATCGGCTATTCCTCGCTGGGTTATCTCAGGCGTTTTCCCGTCGACAAGATCAAGATCGACCGCTCCTTCATTCGCGATATCGGCAATCGCGACACGGCGGCGATCGTCCGCGCCGTCATCGGTCTCGGCGCGCAGCTTGGCATAACCGTCACCGCCGAAGGCGTCGAAACAGAAGCGCAGCTCGATCTGCTACGCCGTGAAGGCTGCGTGGAAGCGCAAGGCTACCTGATCGGCATTCCTGTCAAGGCGGGGCAGATACGCCGGCAGTTGGTGGCAGGCGTGGCGCGCAGCCAGACGGGCTGAAGGCAAGGCAACGCCGGCGCAAGCCACCTGCAAAAGCCGCTAGTGTAGCGTGCCTATGTATTTCTCGTGAAAGCGCACATAGCCCGCTTCCGTCACCTTGAGGTGGCGCTCGATCAGCACGTGAAACGCCGGCAACTGGTGGAAGGGTACGCCCGGATAGGCATGGTGCTCGGCATGGAAAGGCATGTTCCAGGCCAGCTTGCGGACGAACCAGTTGGTGAATGTGGTCCGCGTGTTCTCCAGCATGTTGGCGACGAAGGGGCAGCGACCATGTTCGGCGAGCAGGTAGAGGCGCAGGAATGGCTGTCCGAGCACGGCGGGCACGATCCAGACGTAGAGCAGCAACGTCGACCGGAAATAGAGGCATGCCAGGAACACGACCGCATAGAAGGCGATCATGGCGCGCGCTTCGGTCCGTACCTTGGGCAAACCCTTCGGCGGCACATAGCTGTCGCGGCACCGGCCCGTGGCGTTCGTCCAGAGCGTCTTGAAATGCCCCAGCCAGACCGGAAGTCCGGAGACGTGAACGATGTACTGGCGCATGGTTTCCGGCTTTGGAAAGGCCAATTCGGGATCGTTCTCGGGATCCTGGGTGTAGCGGTGGTGGGCGAAATGGAAGTAGCGGAACCAGTCCGCCGGGAGCGCAATGGCCAGGCTGCAGAATCTCGCCACCGCGTCATTCAGCCATTGCGTCTCGAAAGCCGTCCTGTGCACCGTCTCGTGCAGCAGGGTGAACAGGAACACGATGAGAATGCCTTGCGGCAACATCAGCACCGGCCAGTACGGTACCCTTGCCGCGATCAAGGTGCCGAGGATGACGATCGCACCGAGATGACAGGAGAACTGGAGCAGGCCCGGCCCGTTCGACTTGCCGGTCAGTCGCCCGCGCTCCTCATTCGTCAGCGAGGCGATCACGTCGCGATGGTCGATAGGGTCGTTGCGGTCGATTGTGTTCATGCGACTAAGCTAACCCACCAATAAACCTTTCGAAAAACGATGATTTCTGCAAAATAGATAAGCCCAACTTATCTATCGGATTCGCCATGGTTGCTCTTCCATCGTTGCGGGGGCTTCAAGCCTTCGAAGCAGCGGCGCGTACCGGCAGCTTCGCGGCGGCGGCGGAAGAGCTGTCCGTCTCGGCGGCGGCGGTGAGCCAACTCATTCGCACCGTTGAGGAGCAGATGGGCCGCAAGCTCTTTCACCGCGTCCACCGGCGCGTGGTGCTGACCGAGGCCGGCGTCGAGATGCTGCCGAGGCTCACGATGGCATTCCAGGAGATCGGCAGCGTCGCGCGCGAGGTCGGCGGCGGCGCATTCCGGCCCCGCCTTGTGGTGTCGGTGCCGCCCTCCATGGCAATGGGCTGGCTGTCGGAGCGCCTCGCCGTCTTTGTCGCCAGCCACGGCGCCGTCGATATTTCACTGAGAGGCGACGACGATCCGGTACCGTTCGAGCATGAACTGATCGACGTCAGGCTTTCCTACGGCCCGCACTATCGCGAGCACCCGACCGAAGACATCGTGCGGGACGCCGTCTATCCGGTTTGCTCGCCCGAACTCGCGACGAGAATCCAGACCACGCATGATCGGACGGCCCTTTCCGGCCTGCCGTTGATTCATACCGATTGGGGACCGACGGGCGCCTCCTTTCCATCATGGCGCAACTGGTTCGAGGCGGCGGGCATCGAGCCAGACCGAGCGATCCAGCGAGGCCTTTCGGCCAACTCGTCGCGCGCGGCGCTAGACCTCGCCATCTCAGGGCTGGGCGTGGCGCTGGCACAGGGCATCTATTGCGCCAAGGCGTTGGAGGATGGCCGGCTGGTGAGGCCCCTCGCCCGCTCGATCGAATTGCGACAGCCCTATTGCCTAACGATACCGGAGCGCAGCGGCAGGCGCGATGTCGTCGCGGCATTCCGTAGATGGCTGGTCGACCAATGCCGATGCGCCGTCAGGTCATCGGCGCTGATCGAACGATAGCCACGCTGGATAGCGCTCAGAGGTGCCCGCTCAGCGCCTCGACCATGTCCTTGTTCGTCGCCACCGGCACGATCTCGAACTCCACGAGATCCGACCATTCGACCACCCAACGCTGCAGCAAAGTGACGTCGTCGGCCTCGACCAGCAGGAAACAGCGGCTCATGTCCGCCGCGATCCAGCTATGGTGCACGACAAGCGCGTCAGGCTTCAGGCGACCCCGGTCGCGGAAACGGCGGTAGATTTCCTTGCGGTCGCAGCCGCGAAAATCCTCGGTGACCAGAAACAGCATCTCCCCTCCTGCCTTGCGATCAGCGTCCCGGCCGTTCGAGCCGGTCGAGGAACCATTGCGTCAACCGCACCCAGACCTCGTCCTTCTCGCCGGAATCCTCCCAGCCATGGTCGAGGTTGGGGTTGTCGTTGACCTCGATGACGAAGACACCGTCCTTGGTTTCCTTGAGGTCGACGCCATAGAGCCCGTCGCCTATGCAGCGCGCCGCCCTGACAGCCGTTTCCACGACATGAGGCGGGGTTTCCTTCAGCGTGAAGGTCTTGATTCCGCCCTGGTCGGGCTTGCCGTTGGCCTTGTGGTTGACGATCTGCCAATGCTTCTTGGCCATCAGATAATGCACGGCGAACAGCGGCTGGCCGCCCAGCACGCCGACGCGCCAGTCATATTCGGTGGGGATGAACTTCTGCGCGATAAGAAGGTCGGAATCCTCCAGCCATTCGGTGGCGAGCTTCTTCAGCTCCTCGAAATTCGCGCATTTCTTGACCCCGCGCGAGAAGGAAGAGTCCGGTATCTTCAACACCAGGGGAAAGCCCAGCGTCTGCGCGGCGAGTTCGAGGTCCGAGGTGCCGGCAATCATCACCGTCGGCGGCACCGGCACCTTGTTGTAGGTCATCAGTTCGTTGAGATAGACCTTGTTGGTGCAGCGGATCATCGACAGCGGATCGTCTATGACCGGCATGCCTTCCTGCTGGGCGCGGCGCGCGAAACGGTAGGTGTGGTTGGAGATCGACGTCGTCTCGCGGATGAACAGCGCATCGTAGTTGGCGAGCTTGGCCAGGTCCTTCTTGGTGATCGGCTCGACCTCGACGCCCATCTTCTCCGCGATCTTGGCCCAATAGCGCAGCGACGAAATCTCCGACGGCGGCAGTTCCTCATGCGGATCGACCAACGTCGCGAAGGTGTAGCGCGCCGGGGTGCGGCCCTTGGTGTCGCGCCATTCGCGGTTGGTGTAGGTCTCGAGACATTGCAGGAAGAAGGCTTCCTCGTCGTCGGTCATGCGAGCCAGCGGCAGGAAACCGATCTTGCGGATCGACGCCCATTCGGCGCTGTCCTTGATGTGGACCTCGAGCGCCGGCGCGCGGAACCAGTCGAACAGCAGCTTGGCGAAGCGATCCCAGACCTTGGACGGGCCGATGCCGAAGAAGATGTCCACCTTTGCCGGAAAGGCGCCGCCGAGATCCTTGCGGCATTTGTTGAGCGCAAGCTCCAGTTCGGGAAGCGCGTGTTCGTAGAGCTTGCGCTCCGACAGGTCGATCATCGTCTCGACGGTCGGGATGACCTTGTGGCCGCGCGAACTCGCCAGAAGCGAGGAATAATAGCCCCGGCTCTGGTAGCCATAATTGTTCGACAGGTTGATGACCTTCGGCCGCTGGCCGCGAAACAGTGCGGGATGGGCGAGGTAGTCGCGATTGGTGATGATCTTGTGCGGTGTCGCCACCTGGTCGAGATCGCTCTGCCGGCCTGTAAGGATGACCCAGGTCATTTGTCCTCAGCGCTTTCCCAGAATGATGGCCGCGCGCAGCCCGTCGCGACCGAACTGCGCCATGTTCATGAAGATACCGTAGGGAACCGGAATGTTGGCGGCGTCCAGAATGGTCTCCTCCTTCTCGTCCTCGACCCAGGGGTCGTGGATAAGGATATGGTCGCCGTCGTCGCCGATCGCCAGAACCCAGTGAGGAACCTTTTTGCCGAACATCAGGAATCCGCTGATGAGAACCAGCACCAGCTTGCCCTGCGCGATCGCGGCGCGAATGTCGTCGATGGCGAAGGAACGATACTCCACCGGAATGCCGTAGGCTTCCGCACGGCGGCGGAAATCGACCTGAGCGAGCTCCATCACGCGGCGCTTCTCCTCGCTGCGCACCGACTGGAGGAACAGCGCCCCATAGAAGGAGACGAATATTTCCGCCGACAGCCCGCTCTCGTGAGCGGAGACAGCGAGGCCGAACGGTTCGCAGCCGCCAGGCCCCGACATCATGAAAACCGTGGTGGCCTCCCGCCAGAGGCGGATTTCCATCACCGGATCCGGCACGAAGCCGCGATCGAAATTGGCCATGGCCATCATCAGGCAGCACGGACCGCAGGTGAATTCGCAGGTCTGCTGATAGAACGGCACCTTGGTGGCGATCGGCACGTCACCACGCAAGGTCTTCTCGTATCGTAGCGCCGTCTGCCCGTCCTCATAGTAGCCGGGCTCACGGCCGATCTTGCGGTAGCCGCCCTGCTCGTAGATGCGGATCGCGCGGTGGTTGTCCTCGCGCACTTCGAGGCGCAGCATCATGCGGCCATGTTCGAAGGCGGCATCCTCGGCGGCCTCGAGCAGAAGGCGGCCGATTCCCTGCCCTCCGAACTCCAGCCCAACGGCGATGGAATAAAGCCGCGCCACACCGCTGCCCTTGCGAAACAGGACGATGGCATAGCCCGCGACCTTGCCGTCACATTCGCCGATCAGCGTCTCGGCGGTCTCGCGTTCTATGAGCTTGCGAAACGAGCGACGGGAAATCCTGTCGCCGGCGAAAACGGCATTCTCGATGGCGGCGAGGTCATCGACGTCGGAGGCGCGGGCCTTGCGAATCTCAGCAGGCATGCGGGTCTCGGAAAACCTCGATCGGGTGTGAAAAAGCCCTGGTTGAAACGTCTGCGATACCAGCCGAAGCGCCAATAATCTGCAAGCGCTATCGCGCCCCGATTAGGGCCGAATTGTGACAAATTCCGGTGACCGCAGGACGTGGCTCCGGCCCCCCAAGCAAGGCATAGCTCTACCCCGCAGGACAGCGCGTCGTCAGCTCGTCAGGCCAGCCACAAGCTGCCCGTAGGCGCTCCTGGCGACAGCCGCCAGTCGCTCGCGGGGAAGAGAACCGACGACGGCGCAGCCATAGCCCTTGTCCAGCCAGTAGACGGCCTGGGGGCCGTCCTGCGCGGCGGCATAGGTGCCCTTGGCGCTCTCGCTGGTTTCAGCGGTGACGAACAGCGAAATGCGCTCGCCCTTGCCGTCTTCGTAGAGAAGCATCGCCGCCTTGCCCTGGCCGGCCGGCAGCAAGCGCCCGCCAACGAGCTGGAAGCCATCGGCGGTGAGGTCCGGCGCGACCAGCTTCAGACCCACCCGGTTGGAAAGCCAGGTCTGAAGATGGTCCTTGTCGCTCGCCGGCACCTCGACCGCATGCCGCTGTTCGGCGGCATAGATGACATGGGCCGCGATCGCCTGTTCGGCCAGTTGATCCTCGGCCGGATCTTCCAGGCCGATGCCATCGACGCCGGCGAGATAGCCGCCGAGACCGCCGACCAGCAACACCGCCGCCGCTGCGGCCGCGAGCCACCAGCGCGGGCGCGGACGGGCAGAGCCAGTCGCCGTCTCACCGAGCACCGCCGCGCGCAACCGCGCCGGAACCGCCTCGTCCAACGTGCCGACGAAGGCCGCGCGCATCGCGGCATGATCGGCCTGATAGCGGACGCTTCTCGCCCGCATCTCGGGATTGGCGTCGAGCCAGGCATCATAGGCCGGCCGCTCGTCGGCTGGCAGCTCGCCGTCCAGCGCCAGATGGATATCCCGTTCGGAAAAATCGCGCCGGATCATTTTTCCACGATCCTTATCGATCTGCGCCGCGCGTTGTCATCGAGCAGGCCGCGCAGTTCCTCGCGCCCGCGCGCGATGCGCGACATCAGGGTCCCGGCGGGAACGCCGAGGATGTTGGCTGCTTCCGCGTAGGAAAAGCCTTCGATGGCGACCATGACGAGAGCCGCGCGGCGATCGGGGCTGATTGCCTGCAACGCGTCGATGATCTCGCGCGAAGCGATGCTGTCCATCTGCTGGGCTGGTTGGGCAAGCGCCTCCCCAGTCTCGAGCGGCAGCATCGTGGCTTCGCCGCGACGATTCACCCTGCGCATCTGGTCGATGAACAAATGATGCATGATCGTAAACAGCCACCTCCGGGGGCTTTCTCCCGTCTGCCAGTTGTCGAGCCGCAGCAGCGCCCGCTCCAGGCAGTCCTGGACGAGGTCGTCGGCGGAATCCCGATCGCGCAACAGCGACCGCGCGTAGCGGCGCAGGCGCGGTATTTCGCCAAGGATGGCTGCCTTCCTCTCGTCCATCAGCGCGGGCTTTGTGTCAGTCCCTGTCCATGTCGATAGAACACGCCTTCACGGCGCGGCACAAGCAACCGGCGCGAGGCAGCCCCCGCCCCCAGTCAACCCAAGCACAGGAATAACGCTGGCCGATGCCGGTTTATTCCCGGCCTTCGGATTGGAGGTGCCGGCCTTCGGATGCTTCCCGCGACGCGCGCGTCAACAGACGCTGGTAGAACAGGCCAATGCCGATCAGCACAGCGCCGAGCCCGATGAACGACAGGGCCCTAAGCACGCCTTCGAGCTCCGACATGTCGAACAGGAAGACCTTCAGCACGGCCACGGCGATCAGCACCGCCGAAGCGATCCGCAGCACCTGCGATCTCAGCCTGACGCCGGCGGTTAGCAGCACCACGCCGATGACCAGCCAGAGCGCCGAATAGGTGTAGGTCTCGAGCTGGCCCAGCCCGCTCCAGTAGCCGATGAACTCGCCCTTGAAGATGCGCCGCACAGAGAGCGTGGCATAGACGAAGGCCAGCAGCGCGGCCATCAACGCCAACATCGCCGCATACCATTTCGGGCGCTTGTCGCGCACGTAGAGCGCCAGGGCGCCAGCCGCGGCAGCCGGCAGGAGGTAGGCAAGGAAGAGCAGGTTGAAGACCGGGATCGAGCCGGTCGATTCATCCGTCAACAGCGGGTTGAGCACCACGAAATGCTGGACCGCGATCAGACCCGCCGAGATCACACCCGCGGCCATCGAGCCATAGCGCAGGACCGAACTCGGCGAGCGCCTGTCGATGGCCACCATGATGGCGCCAGCCCCCAGCGCGATCAGCGTGTAGATCGCCTGTTCGGCGAGCGTTGGCGCGGCATCGTAGATCCTGCCGCCATGCATCGCATGCCGCACCAGCATCGCGACTGTGAGCAGCCCGAAGAGCGCCGCTGCCGCCTCCATGGCAAGGCGCGGCCGGCCGTCGGTCGTCCGCGCCAGTTGCCAGGCGGCAAAGCCGAAGGCCAGCGCCGGCACGCCATAGCCCGGCAGCAGCCAGTTGAACACCGGTGTCGTCGAAAGTTCGGCCGCGCCGACAATGGTCGGATCGAAGGCAACCCGGCCGAGAACGGCGACCGCCGCGCCAACTGCCAGCCAGCCCAGCACGGGATAGGAACGCCAGCGGGTCGCGAGCGCCGGCACGATCGCCGCCACGCCCAGGAGCACGGTCGTCCAGCCAGAACCGAAGGCCATATGCAGCATAAGCAGGCCAGCGACACCAGCGCCGCCCAATACGAACGAAACGGCTGGCCCACCCCTGAGCGGCGGCTCCTCGGCGCGCGCGATCCACTCGCCGCCCGCACACAGGATCAGCGTCAGCAACAGCGCGGGAGCGGCATAGCCGAGGTCGCGATCGATATCGCCGAAGGTCAGCCACAGCGCGGCCAGGACGACCAGCGGGACGATGACGCCCCAGGCTGCCCATGAGGTCGAGCGAACCGGAACGCCCGCCACGAAGCGGCGCGCGGCCCACAGGCCGGTGACCAGGAACAGCACGGCGAGCGCAACGCCGGCGCGGAAGGTCAGGGCGTCGGCGGTTGCCAGAGGCTCGATGACCAGGCCTCCGTTCAGATAGTTGGCGCCGATTGCGGTTGGCGGAATGATGCCGAGATAGGCCAACACGGTCGCCAGACCGGCGCAAAAGAGCAAGGGCAGTGCCCCCGCCCGCCAGAGCGCAACCGCGACCAAGGCCGCGACGAGCACGGCGGCGACGGAGACATCGCCGGCCTTGGCAAAATCCGGATCGACGAACAGGACCAGCGCCGAGAGCGCGACGAACAAGCCGGGAATGACCGAAGGCCAATCGAAGCTGGCGGCCTGCTCGTCCCCACGGCGGCCGAGCCAGAGCACCGCCAGTACCACCAGCGTGACGAGGTTGATGAACAGCAGCACCGAGAGGTTCGCCGCAGGCCCGTCCACCATGTAGAGGAGCGTCCATATGCCGGTGCCGGCGAAAGCCGCCGCGGCAAGTATCGTCCAGTCACGCACGCGGGCAATGGCGCAGGCGGCGGCCAGCACGATCGCCAGGTAGCCGAACAGCGCCCAGGGATTTGGCGCTTGCGACGCAACGAGCAAGGGCGTGACCATCGCGCCGAGAAGACCGATGCCGGCCAGGGCCAGCCCATGGACGAGCGCGGCGGCGATCGTGGCGATGCCGATCGCGCCAAGCAGCGTGAAGGCGAGTGCCGGGCCGATAAAGCCATAGACGCCATGGGCGGCGTAGACTGTGCCGAACAGGATGAAGGCGCCCGCCGCGGTCAGGATGGCTGGTATATAGGCACCGGCGGCGCCAGGCACGGGCATCCTGAACCCAGCCCGACGCACGAACTCGCCGGCGGCGACCAGCACAAGGCCGAAGAGCCCCGCCATGGCCAAACGCACCTCGGGTCCGAGGATACCGGCTTCGATGGTGTAGCGGATCAGGAACAGGCCGCCCAACGCCAGCGCTATGCCACCGACCCACACGGCCCAGCGGGTTCCCAGCGCAGTCTCGATGTCGGGCTTGGCCGTTGCCGGCGCCTTTGCTGCCGGCTCCACCGGAGCGGCCGCCTTTTCTTCAGACGCCTCGTCCTCCGGCGCATTGACATCCCGGGTCCATGGCCCGGAAACCACTTGTCCGCTGGCGGCCTCGGTCTGTGCCGCGTCGGCGATGGGCGCTGGCGCGACGTCCTCGACAGTGGCCGAGATCGGTTCGGCCGGCTTGCTCTCCACTGTCGCGCCGGCCCGTTTGGGCGCGGCGCCCGAAAGCACGAGACTGCGCAATGCGCCCAGCTCGCGCTCCATCAATCCGATCCGACTTTGCTGGCGCGAGACGATGACGAACAGGGCGACGATAGCGACAAGGCCGATCAGACTCTCAAACATCATGCCCCCCTCGGCCGTAATGTCCTGCAATGACCATGCAGCTCTGCTGGCTCATGTAGGCAACTCAACGCGCGGCAAGCCTGACGGCCGGAAAGATCGAGCACGTCTCGGTGCCGAAGGCCAGCAGCTTGCCGTTCGCATCCTTCAACGTCGCCTCCGAAACCGCGAGCGTGCGGCCTTTGTGGATCACCTTGCCCTCGGCGACGACCTCGCCGGTTCGTGGCGTGATCGGCCGCGTCAGGTTCACCTTGAATTCCGCAGTCGTATAGGCTTCGCCCTTCTCGAGAAGCGTCTGCACCGAACAGGCCAGGGCCGAATCCAGGAGCGTGGCAGCCCAGCCGCCATGGACGCCGCCCATCGGATTGAGGTGGCGCTCATTCGGCACGCCGCGAAAGACGGCGCGGCCTTCGGAGACTTCGGCCAACGCGAAATTGAGCTGGAAGCTAATCGGAGGCGCCGGATAGATGCCGTCTATGATACGCTGCAGAAGCTCGAGCCCGGTGTAGTCCTGGATCTCGGCATGCGGAATCGTGCCGAGGCCCAGCGGCGAAAACCGGCCGGGATAGATTTCGACTTCGCTCATCGGATGCTCTCTCCGGTATCGTCCTTGCTATCACCCGCACTCCGGACGGCATGGTGCCGGCGCAGCGCCGCAAGAAAGCCAGCGCGCGCTTCCGGTGCTTCAATACCGCGAGGCTCGTAGACATGACGGGTGAAGAAGAAACCCGTGAGGCGAAAGGCCTCGTCCAGCGCAGCCGCGTCGGCGCGCTGCCCCGAACCGCGATGCAGGAAGGCCGGCAATGCAAGCATCTTGTCGCGCCACGGCGCACCCGCGGCGCGCGAGACGGCGCGGCCGGATTTCGGCGAGACATAGACAAGGTCCTGCCTCGATCCCGTGGCTGCGCATTGCGCGAGATCCAGGCCAAAGCCAAGCTCATCGAGGATGAGAAGCTCGAAACGCGCCACCAGTTCGCCGGCGAGGTCGGCATCGTCGAGATGCGCGATCATCACGCCCAACGTCTCATAGAGACCGCCATGGGCATCACGCTCCGGCAGGAGACGCAGATGGGCGGCCATGGTCTGCAGGCCATAGATGGCGACCGCGCTTTCCATCAGCCGGGCAGCGTTCATCTCGATCGCCTCGGCCTGAAAGGTGCCGAGATGCTCGTCCAGGCGCGCGCGCCACCAGAGATCGACCCGATTGCCCGGCTGGAGGACGGGCTGCTGCTTGCGCGAACGACCGCCGCGCACGAGGCCGAGATGGCGGCCATGCGTGCGTGTCATCACCTCGAGAATGGCGCTGGTTTCGCCATGCTTGCGGGTGCCGAGAATGATTCCCTCGTCGCGCCATTCCATGGCGGGAGCTTTTCACCGGTCAGGCGGCGAAATCAAGGTTGATCCGGCAATCCTCGCGACGACGGCTTCCGGCAAGACAAAACCGCCCGTGGCATATGCCACGGGCGGCTCCGAACAAGATCGCTCAAGAAATCAGAACGAACGCTGGAAGCGGATGAGGCCGCCGATGCTGTTCTTCTTGTTGGCGTTGGTCAGATTGATCGCGCCCGACTCGCCGTACTTACCAAAGTGGAAATAGTCGACTTCGGCGGTGATGGTGTAACCCGGAACGATGGTGTAGGCGATGTTGGCCGCCACTGCCAGGTTCTTGGCATCCGAGTAGGAAACCTGAGCGTTGAAAGCGGTCTTCTTGTTGATGGTGTAGGTGCCACCACCCCAGACGGCGAAGTTGCCGACCCAAGGCTTATAGAAGCTCACCGGCGCGTGCCTGTCGGTGCCGTAGCCGACCATGGCGAACAGCGTCAGGTCCGACGTCGCCTTCACATCCAGGCGGACCTTGCCGGCCCATTCTTCCCAGGTGCTGTTGTACGAGCCGACAGCGGTGATCGCACCCCAGTCGCCCTTGTACTTCACACCGCCGACGACATGCGGGACATAGCTGTCGATGGATTGCTGATAACCCTTCAGGGAGCCCGAGCCTTCTTCCAGCGAAACCACGCCCGAGAGGCCGTTGCCGGCATCGAAGTAGTAGCTGATCAGGTTGGTGTCCTTGACGCCGTACGGGATGATCGTGTCCTGAAGGACATTGCCGGCGTAGCCGATGAACGAATCATAGACCGATTCATCCTTACCGACGCGGAAGCCGCCAAGCTGAATCCAGGCGAAGTTCAGCGTCACGGCCTTGTTGACAGCCTGCCAGTCGGTGGCGCCGCTCGTATAGTCGCCCGACTTGTTGCCGAAATTGAACCGGGTCTCGGTGTAGGTCTTCAGCGTACCGAGCTCGGTTTCCTGCCCCGTCCAGGTCTTCAGCGCAAAGCGCATGTTCTTGTACCAGGTCGAGTTGTCGCCATTGCCCATGCTGTCGCGGACGTGATTGACACCGTCCAGGGTGCCAGCATCACCGGCCCCGATGTCGTAGCGAAGATAGCCGCCGATGCGCAGGCAGGTTTCCGTCCCCGGAATGTAGAAGTAGCCAGCGCCGTATACGTCGCAAATCTTGACGTACTCGGCCGGTTCCGGCTCGGCGACAACTACGGCGTCCGCGGCGCGAGCGCCGGAGACCGCGATCAATGCCGCGGCTGAGCCGAGAAGGAGGCTCTTGATGTTCATTTTCTGACCTCTCCAGTCAAAGTTTTTAATGGCTTCAGATTCGTGGCTGACAGGAGCAATCCCGCCTCACCCCATCGAAAAAGGCTTGCACTGCACCCCCTTTTCGGCGGCGAACATACTCAACGATCCCTCGCCTTCAATGACAGTTCCAGAAATAATCGACGCAATTTTCAAAGTTTGAATTCATGTTGCACAAATAACACTCCATAAAAATCCACAATGTACAAATGGAACATTGTCACCATTCTGTCTTAAAAAAATATAGATTATGTACATAATGAAATTAGTTTTTATGTTATTACGAATAATCGCGCAATTGATCGATATAAATCCATATTGATCCACAAATATAGGAATAGTGACCAAGCTTATTGGTCGCATCGGCGGATAACGGGCAGCAGCGTCCGGCTGCACAATGGGCACGCGTATAAAGAGCCGCCGACACAAGGAGTGTCGGCGGCTCTTTATACGCGTGCCACGTTCGCCAGATGCCGGCGCAGACCGCGGGGAGCTGGCTAGCGCGGGAATTCCAGTCCCATCTCGCGGTACCGCTCGGGGTCGTCGCCCCAGTTCTCGCGCACCTTCACGAACAAGAAGAGATGTACTTTCTGTTCGAGTATCTCGGCGATCTCAGTCCGTGCCGCCTGGCCGATAGCCCGGATCGTCTCTCCCTTGTGGCCAAGAACGATCTTCTTCTGGCTGTCGCGCTCGACATAGATGACCTGCTCGATGCGCACCGAGCCGTCCTTCTTCTCTTCCCATTTCTCGGTCTCGACATGCGAGGAATAGGGGAGTTCCTGATGCAGCCGCAGATAGAGCTTCTCGCGCGTGATCTCGGCCGCCAGCTGCCGCATCGGCAGATCCGAAATCTGGTCTTCCGGATAGTACCAGGGACCCGCGGGCAGCGTCTCGGCGAGATAGTCGAGAAGGTCCTTGCAGCCTGAACCGGTAAGCGCCGAGACCATGAAGGTGCGTTTGAACGGCACGCGCTCGTTCGCAGCCGCCGACAGGGCCAGCAGCGTTTCCGGCTTGACCCGGTCGACCTTGTTGAGGACCAGCACCATCGGCTGCCGAACATCCTTCAGCCGATCGAGGATGGCGTCGGCGTCACCCCTGATGCCGCGCTCGGCATCGATCAACAGCACGACCACATCGGCGTCCTTGGCACCGCCCCAGGCGGTGGTCACCATGGCCGTGTCGAGCCTGCGCCTCGGCTTGAAAATGCCTGGCGTGTCGACGAAAACGATCTGGGCGTTTCCGTGCGTTGCGATACCGCGCACGATCGCGCGAGTCGTCTGCACCTTGTGCGTGACGATCGAGACCTTCGAGCCAACCAACTGGTTGATCAACGTAGACTTTCCAGCGTTCGGAGCGCCGATCAGCGCCACGAAACCCGAATGCGTCGCGGGGACCGCTGAGGCAGTATCTTCGACGGAGCTCATGCGGCGTTTCCTTCCGCGGAGCGCCACGCGTCTCTCAGGACGCGCAACGGGCGCTCCGGCACTTTGTAGCTATGCATCGTACTTTTCCAAAATCGCTCCACTCCTAGAGCAATTCAACGGAAAGTGCGAAGCGGTTTTGTGTAACCGACCAACAAGGCGTGGCATGCGTCGCCATGCGCTAGGCAGGCGCGTTTGCCCAAACGCCTTCGCGCAACAGAAGCGAGGTGGCGGCCGCCTCCTCAGCGGCACGGCGCGAACCACCGGTACCTTGCGCCGGATCAAGGCCACGCACCCGGACACTCACCGTGAAGATCGGCTGATGGTCGGGCCCTTCCCTGTTCTCGATCACATATTCCGGACGGGCATCGCCGATCTTGGCGAGCCACTCCTGCAGTTCCGACTTCGGATTGGGCGGCTTCGTCACCACCGTCTGCGCGCGAGCTTCCCAGTAACGCAAGACGAACTGCCGTGCGGCATCGATACCGCCATCCAGGTAGACCGCGGCAATAAGAGCCTCGACCGCATCCGCCAGATAGTTCCCCCCGGAACCGCGCGAGCGCATCTTCAACGCCGCATCAGCGCGGACCAGCTCCTCGAGCTGCATCTCGACGCCGATCTCGGAGCAGGTTCGCGCATCGACCAACGCGTTGAAGCGTGGGGCAATCTCGCCTTCGGCCGCATCGGGGAACTTCTCGAACAGCATGTCGGCGACCATCAGTCCGAGGACGCGATCGCCAAGAAACTCGAGACGCTGATTGTTGCTGGCGGCCTTGACGGCGCTGGAATGGGTCAGCGCCGTCTCGAGCAGTCGAATATCCTTGAAGGCATATCCGGTCCTGGCCAGCACCAAGGCGGCCAGTGCCTCGCCGGTCGGACGCTTCAGGGCCATCAATTGACGAATTGGAACAGGCGCGAGCCGCGCATCAGCGACGGCCACTTCCAGACTTCCAGAGGGCTCGCCTTACCCGCGATGGAGAAGAAGATCATGTTGGCGCGACCGACCAGGTTTTCCGCCGGAACGTAGCCGACGGTGAAGCGGCTGTCGGCGGAGTTGTCGCGGTTGTCGCCCATCATGAAATAGTGGCCAGCCGGCACGTCGAATTCCCGCGTGTTGTCGCCGATCGTGTTCGGTGCGAGGTCGAGCGTGTCGTAGCTGACGCCGTTGGGCAGCGTCTCGCGGTAGACGTCGACCGGGCGATTCTCCTGGGTGATATCCGGATTGTCGATCTGGCCCGTCTTCACCCGCGGCACGCCGACGCCGTTGATGAAGAGCTGGCCGTCCTTCATCTGAATCTTGTCGCCCGGCAGGCCGACGACGCGCTTGATGTAGTCAATCGACGGATCCGGCGGGAACTTGAACACCACGACGTCACCGCGCTTCGGCTCGGAGCCCCAGATGCGGCCGGAGAAGAGGTCCGGGCCGAAAGGCAGCGAATAGCGCGAATAGCCATAGGACCATTTCGTCACGAACAGATAGTCGCCCTCGAGCAGCGTCGGCCGCATCGAGCCGGACGGGATGGAGAAAGGCTGAAACAGCAAAGTGCGGATGACCAACGCGAGCAAAAGCGCCTGGACGATGACGCTGACGGTTTCGCCAAGTCCGCCGGATTTCTTCTCGGGTTTTTCAGCCACGCTCATGTCGTCCTCGATTATGCGTTGGATGGTATAGAGTCTCGGCGCGCGGTGGGCAACGTCAATGCCGACGGTCTGAGGCAATCAATGTGGCACTTGTTCGACCGGCAATGCCTCGATGATCACAAAGGCTTGAGCGAGCGGGAAATCATCCGTGATCGTGAGATGAATCACCGGCCGATGGCCCTTCGGAAGGATGGCCTCCAGCCTCGTCAGCGCACCGCCGGTCAAAACCATGGTCGGCTTGCCGCCAGGCAGGTTGACGACACCCATGTCGCGCCAGAAGACGCCCTCCGCGATTCCGGTGCCAAGCGCCTTGGTGCAGGCTTCCTTGGCGGCGAACCGCTTGGCGTAGGAAGCAGCCTTGTCGCGACGGCTTTCCGCGCGTTGCTGTTCCGCGTCGGTGTAGATGCGCTGGATGAAGCGCTGGCCATGGCGCTCCAGGGATTTTTCGATGCGTCTGATATCGATGAGGTCGCTGCCGATGCCAATGATCATCGCGCGGTGGAACCCAGGCCGCCGGCAGCGGGAGCGGATTGCGCGTGCCGGTCGGCCCGCTCAGCCAGGCGCTTGCGCCGGCGCTCGCGGAAGACGCTCATCCCCCAGCGCGTCAGGCCGTAGAAAAAAAGGCCGAACACAAGCCCGAGCGGAACCGCGCCGATGAGCATCGGCTCGAGGACCGGATGCCACAGCTTGGCGAATGAAAGCTTGTGCATCATCTCGCCAAGGTGTTCGGGCGGACCGTGCGCCGGCAGCTTGTCATGCAGGATGAGCTTGCCCGTCTCCCACGAGGCGCCCCACAGCAGCGGAAATGTCAGCGGATTGCCGAAGAAAACAGCGCCAAGCGCGGCGGCGACCAGATTGCCGGCGATTACCCAGCAGAGGACACCGGCAATGATGAAGTGAAAGCCGACCGGAAAGAACGAGGCAAAGACACCCGCCGCCACGCCGGCCGCGACCGAGTGCGGCGTCGACTTCAGCCGCAGGATGCGCTTCGAAAAATACTGGAGCGAGCGCGAGAACGAGCGGCGCGGCCATAGGTAGACGCGTACCCGCTCGACAAGACTATCGGGCTCTCTGCGACGAAAAAGCACTCTGTTCCTGACTCCGCCATGGCGCCAAGCCAACCGGCCGTGACGCGACAGCCATACCTGCACCGCGCGGCTGCCGTGACGGCACCGCACCATTGATATAAAGGCACGCAGGCCGCAGAACAACAGAACCGCTAGCGGCGCGCGCCTGCCATCGCTTTTTGAAGGGGTGGCATTTTGTCAGAGGCACAGCGGATGATCGCGGCGATTTTGAGGAAACCGGGCATGCCAGTGCAAAAATACCGATCGAGCTAGTCGGCGTATGTCGCGACTTCGACGAGATTTCCATCCGGATCACGGAAATAGACCGAGGTCATCGGTCCCTTCGCTCCGATGCGCGCGACAGGCCCAAGTTCCACGGCAACCCCATTGGCCGCCAGCACCGAGCAAAGCTCGTCAAGCGGCCGATCCGTGATCAGGCAGAAATCGCCTGAGCCAGGCGTCGGCCTGCCGGCCTTCGGCTCGAACTCGCGTCCGGCCTCATGCACGTTGATCTTCTGGCCGCCGAAAGCCAGAGCCGTCGGCCGCCCCGCGATGTCGATCCGTTCGAAACCGAGCAGCCGCTGATAGAAAGCGCAGGTCTCTTCGACAGAAGCGACCGTGAGGACGAAGTGATCCAGGCCGGAGATCACGAGTGCCGGGTCAGATGTTGCGGCTGCCCGGCTTGACCGCCGGTATCGCGGCAAGCTCCGGAGGCAACCTGTCGGCCGGATAGGCTGGCACCTCGTATTCGGCGAGCGCTATCAGGGGCACGCCGACATTGGTCTTGCCGGCCGAGCGGTCGATGATACAGGCGGCGGCGGCGACATCGGCGCCAAGCTCTCGCAGGCACTCGATGGTTTCGCGGATCGAAAGGCCTGTCGTGACGATGTCCTCGACGATGACGACGCGCGCGCCAGGGCTGATCTCGAAGCGGCGCAACCTGAACTCTCCGCCCTCCCGCTCGACCCAGATGGCCGGCACGCCGAGATGGCGCGAGGTCTCGTACGCTGGGATCAGCCCGCCGATCGCGGGACCGACGACATAGTCGATGCGGCCCGGAACGGCCTTGCGGATCTTCTCGGCCAGCGCCTTGCACAGGCGTTCGGTCTTGTCGGCGTGCATGAAGACGCGCGCCTTCTGCAGGAAAACGGGGCTGCGCAGGCCGGACGTCAGGATGAAATGGCCTTCGAGAACCGCGCCAGCCTCACGGAAAACGCCCAGCACTTCGTCGGTGTTCATTTCATTCCCCTTGGGCCTATGGCTACCGATCACGTTCCCATAGCGGACGTCGAACGGCGAAGCGGTATCAGTTCCCCTACCCCGGAGCTCAGGTCCGGTCTAGCCATTGACGCGGCGAGCGTCGCTAACGCTCGAATTGATCTTGAGCTGCGACAGCAGCCGGTTGAGGTGTTTCAGGTCCCATACTTCGAGGTCGATCAGCATCTCGGTGAAATCCGGCGCGGTGCGTATCATCGACAGCGTGTGGATGTTGGCGTCGTTCGAGGCGACGACCTGGGCGATATCGGCAAGCGAGCCCGGCGCATTGATGGCGGTGACCGAGATACGGGCGGGGAAGCGTTCCTTCGTCCGTTCGTCGATGTCCCAGCGCACGTCGATCCAACGCTCCGGCTGGTCGTCGAAAGCCTGGAGGGCTGGCGACTGGATCGGGTAGATGGTGATGCCTGTGCCCGGCTGGACGATGCCGACGATGCGGTCGCCGGGAACCGCTCCCTCCGGCGCGAAACGCACCGGCAGATCGCCACGCACGCCGCGGATCGGCAAGGCGCCGTCGCGCGGCTGTCCCTTGTCCTTGCGCGCGGCGCGGCCGGGGATCTGGAACAGCATGCCGGCGGCATTGCGGATCTTCGACCAGCCTTCCTCGCGCTGCTTGGGTGCCGCCGATGTGACGCGCTCGTCCTTGTAGTCCGGGAACACCGCCTTCATCACGTCGATCGAGGCGATCTCGCCGCGTCCAACCGAGGCCAGCACATCCTCGATGTCCTTGCGCGCCAGCCGGTGCAGCACCGGCTTCAGGCTGTCCTTGGTGAACGTCTTGCCGGCGCGCTCGAAGGCGCGCTCCAGGATACGCACGCCGAGGCCGGAATATTGCTTGCGGATGGCATTCTTGGTGGCACGACGGATGGCGGCGCGGGCCTTGCCGGTGACGACGACGGATTCCCAGGCAGCGGGCGGAACCTGCGCCTTGGAGCGGATGATCTCGACCTCGTCGCCGTTCTTCAACTCCGTCATCAGCGGCATGATGCGACCGTTCACCTTCGCGCCAACGCAGGTGTCACCGACATCGGTGTGCACGGCATAGGCGAAGTCGATGGGCGTCGCTCCGCGCGGCAGCGCGATCAGCATGCCCTTCGGGGTGAAGCAGAACACCTGGTCCTGAAAGAGCTCCAGCTTCGTGTTCTCAAGGAAATCCTCGGGGCTGTCGCCCTCGGCGAGCTGCTCGATGGTGCGCCGCAGCCAGGCATAGGCGTTGGTCTCCTTCGAGATGGCATGGCCGGCGCCATTCGCCTTGCCGCCGCTGTCCTTGTAGATCGAATGGGCGGCGACGCCATACTCGGCGATCTTGTTCATCTCGCGGGTGCGTATCTGGAGCTCGACGCGTTGCCGCGAGGGGCCGACGATGGTGGTGTGGATGGAGCGGTAGTCGTTCTGCTTGGGCGTCGAGATGTAGTCCTTGAAACGCCCGGGAACCATCGACCAGGTGGTGTGGATGGCGCCCAGCGCGCGATAGCAATCCTCGACGTTCTCGACGACGACGCGGAAGCCGAAAATGTCGGAGAGCTGTTCGAATGACAGCGCCTTGGTTTCCATCTTGCGAAACACCGACCACGGCTTCTTCTGGCGGCTTTTGACGGTTGCCTTGATCGCATGCTTGTCGAACAGCGCGGACAGCGCTTTCTCGATTTCCGAAAGCACGTCCTTGTTGCGTTCGAATATCTCGGCAAGCCTCGCGGTAACGGCGCGATGAGCTTCCGGATTGATGAAGCGGAAAGCGATTTCCTCCAGCTCCTCGCGCATGCCCTGCATGCCCATGCGGCCGGCGAGCGGCGCATAGATATCCATCGTCTCCTCGGCGATGCGAAGACGCTTGGCCTCCGGCATGTGGTCGAGGGTGCGCATGTTGTGCAGCCGGTCGGCAAGCTTGACGAGAAGAACGCGCACGTCCTCGGAGATGGCCAGCAAAAGCTTGCGCAGGTTTTCGGCCTGCTCGGCCTTCTTCGACACGAGGTCGAGCTTCTTCAGCTTGGTCAGGCCCTCCACCAGCTTGCCCATTTCGGGCCCGAACAACTCGTCGATCTCGGCCCTGGTCGCCGTCGTGTCCTCGATGGTGTCATGGAGCAGTGCGACCGCGATCGTCGCTTCATCCATGTGCATCTCGGTGAGGATGGCGGCGACTTCCAGCGGATGCGAGAAATAGGGATCGCCCGAGGCGCGCTTCTGGTGGCCATGCTTCTGCATGGCGTAGACATAGGCCTTGTTGAGAAGCGCCTCGTTGACGTCGGGCTTGTAGCGCTGGACGCGCTCGACAAGCTCGTACTGACGCATCATGGGCTGAATCTCACGGCACGAAAATGAATCATGCGCCGCACGGGTGTACGGCGCATGTCATAGATAGCCACGAAACCGTCGACGCGAAAGTGTCGGCGGCCCGGCCTGGGATCAATAGTCGTCGCTTTTTTCCGGCGGGACCAGGCCTTCGATGCCGGCCAGCAGATCTTCCTCGGTCATGCGATCGAATGCGATGTTGTCCTCGGCATCGTCGGTCTCGGCGGCGGCCACCGCGCCGGTCTGGTCGGCGATGACCTCGCCCTCGGCTTCCGGCTCGTCGACCTCGACATGCTTCTGCAGCGAGTGGATCAGATCTTCCTTGAGATCATCGGGCGACAGCGTTTCGTCGGCGATCTCGCGCAGCGCCACGACCGGATTCTTGTCGTTGTCGCGCGGAACGGTGATCATCGCACCCTGGCTGATCTGACGGGCGCGGTGGCCGGCCAGAAGAACCAGTTCAAAGCGGTTGTCGACCTTGTCTATGCAGTCTTCAACGGTTACGCGGGCCATGAGCTGCCCCTTTCATGCGTGGATTTGACGGAAAACAGGCGGCGTGCATACCCCGAACGCCGGGAAAACACAAGCATATTGCCAAATCCTTCCAAGCCGGCGCGCCGGAGGCAAGGCGGCTCCCGATCACAATTGCTTGCAGTGCCCGCCCCGCCCTTGGATTGCCGGGAAACTGGCGCTATCTCGAATTGTACAAGGTCAGCCGGATTATTATCGGCCGGACGGGTCATCGCTACCGCTTTTCGTTTGAACGCATTTCGAAAAGGACATTTTTCATGTTCGACCCCCGCGAAAAAATCGCGCTTTTCATCGACGGCGCCAATCTCTACGCCACGTCCCGCGCGCTTGGCTTCGACATCGATTACCGCAAATTGCTGTCCAGCTTCCAGAAGCGCGGCTACCTGCTGCGCGCCTATTACTACACGGCGCTGGTCGAGGATCAGGAATACTCCTCGATCCGGCCGTTGATCGACTGGCTCGACTACAATGGCTTCAAGGTGGTGACGAAGCCGGCCAAGGAGTTCACCGACTCGACGGGGCGCCGAAAGATCAAGGGCAATATGGACATAGAGCTGACCGTCGACGCGCTGGAGCTTGCCGATGTCGTCGATCACTACGTCATCTTCTCCGGCGACGGCGATTTCCGCACGCTGGTGGAGGCGTTGCAGCGGCGCGGCCGCAAGGTGTCGATCGTCTCCACCATGGCCTCGCAGCCGCCGATGATTTCCGACGACCTGCGGCGCCAGGCGGATCATTTTATCGACCTGATGACGCTCAAGAACGAAGTTGGCCGTGACCCGTCGGAACGGCCAGTGCGGCGGCCCGAGCCGGCCGAGGTCGATGAGGACGATTACTGAGGAGGACGGCCTTGACCGCGCCCTCCCCGGTCGAGCCCAGTCCTGACTGCCCGCTCTGCCCACGCCTGCACGACTTCATCGCCGACTGGCGACGGCGCGAGCCATCCTGGTTCAACGCGCCGGTGCCGACTTTCCTGCCTCCGGAAGGCGAGGACGCCGTCCGGCTGCTGATTGTCGGGCTTGCGCCCGGCCTGCGCGGCGCCAACCGCACGGGGCGGCCGTTCACCGGCGATTACGCCGGCGACCTGCTCTACAGCACGCTTGTCGCGCACGGCATGGCGCGCGGCGAATTCAAGGCCCGTCCGGATGACGGGCTGGAACTCGTCGGCACGGCCATCACCAACGCGGTGCGCTGCGTGCCGCCCGAGAACAAGCCGGTGGGTGCCGAGATATCCACCTGCCGTACATTCCTGGTGCGGACGATAAAGGGGTTCGCCAATCTGCGCGCGGTGCTGGCGCTTGGCTCGATCGCGCACCAGTCGACGGTCAGGGCGCTTGGCGGCCGCGTCGCGGCCCATCCCTTCCGCCACGGCGGACGGCACGAGATCGGCGGCGTCACGCTTTTTTCCAGCTATCACTGCTCGCGCTACAACACCAATACAGGCGTGCTGACCGAGGAGATGTTCGTCAGCGTCTTCAAGGAGATGGCGGCGTTCCTGGAGAGCTAGATTCAGGCACCGGCGCAAACAATTCGTTGAGCGCCGCGCGATCTCCCTTCAGCACGTTGAGATCGACATCGCCCTCTATGCCGTCGACACTCCCCTGGTCGTGGTACTGCCAGTAGATCCAGTCACTCTCGATCGGAGCAAGCTGCAGCGAGCGTATCCAGCGCCGACGCTCGGCCACGTGGTCCTTATACGCTTCGTCAGCTTCGTCTGTGAGATAGAGGATCGCCGGCTTGCCGAAAGCTGCCTCCACGGGATCGAGGAAAGCCTGCAGTTCGGCTGCAAGTTGCCCGGGCGACGGGCGCTGCGGGCAATTGCCGTGAAATTCGATATCGACCACGGGCGGCAGCAGCGGCTTGTCGCGTGGCACGGTGGCGATAAAGTTTTTCGCCTGATCGGCGCCCGGGCGACAGAAGGTGAAGAAATGATAGGCTCCGACCGCAAGCCCCGCGGCGCGCGCCTCCCGCAGATTGCCGGCAAACGCATCGTCGACATGATCGCCACCTTCAGTCGCCTTGATGATGGCGAAGGCGACGTCGTCGGCCGCGACACGGCGCCAGTCGATCTTGCCCTGGTGGTGCGAGACGTCGATGCCCCTGACTGGGAATCGTTCGCGGTCGGGTGAGAAGGGTCGGGTGTAGTAATAATACCCGCCCAGCGCGATCGCGATCGCCGTGAGCATCAGCCCGATTGTCCCGAGGATGCTGCCACGCTTCAGCAAGAGCCCTGCCCCGCAAGCACCATCGACGTGCGCTTTACGGCGGCAGGGTTTTGACTCATCCGCGCTCCTTCAGGAGCCGCCCCTTCTCGCGCGACCAGTCGCGCTGCTTTTCGGTTTCGCGCTTGTCGTGAAGTTTCTTGCCCCGGGCAATGGCGAGCAGCAATTTGGCGCGACCGCGGTCGTTGAAATAGATCTTCAACGGCACCAGGGTCATGCCCTCGCGTTCGACGCTTTGCGAGAGCTTGGCCATCTCGCGCTTGCTGACCAGCAGCTTGCGCCGCCGGCGCGGCTCGTGATTGAAGCGGTTGGCCTGGAGATATTCCGGCAGATAGGAATTGATCAACCAGATCTCGCCATCCTCGGCCGAGGCATAGGATTCCTGGATGTTCGCCTGGCCCTGGCGCAGCGACTTGACCTCGGTGCCGGTCAGCACCAAGCCGGTCTCCAGCGTGTCGAGCACCTCATAGGAAAAGCGCGCCTTGCGGTTCTCGGCGACCGTCCTGTTGTTCGGATCAGCTTTCTTGACTTGATTCATAATGCGGAGAGGTGGCGCCTCATTCCTAATTAATCAAGCCGGCATGCTTGAGCGCGGCGTCGATCTTCTCGGCGGTCGACGCCTCGACCGTGACCAACGGCGAGCGCAGCACGTTCTCCACCTTGCCAAGCCTCGACAGCGCGTATTTGGCGCCGGACACGCCAGGCTCCAGGAAGATCGCCTTGTGCAGGGGCAGTAGGCGATCCTGCAGATCGAGCGCCTTGGCGCTGTCGCCGGACAATGTCGCCGCCTGGAATTCCGCGCAAAGGCGCGGCGCGACATTCGAGGTCACCGAGATGCAGCCGACGCCGCCATGCGCGTTGAAGCCGAGAGCCGAGGCGTCCTCGCCGGACAGCTGGATGAAATCCTTGCCGCAGGTGGCGCGCTGCTCGGAGACGCGCTCGACCTTGCCGGTCGCGTCCTTGACGCCAACGATATTCTTGAAGTCGTGGCGAAGCCTGCCCATCGTCTCCGGCGTCATGTCGATCACCGAGCGTGGCGGGATGTTGTAGATGATGATCGGCAGCTTCGTCGCCTTGGCCACGGCGGCAAAATGCTCGTAGAGGCCGCGCTGCGTTGGCCTGTTGTAGTATGGTGTGACCACCAGCGCCGCATCGGCGCCCGCCGCCTCCGCGTACTGGACCAGTCCGACCGCTTCCGCGGTGTTGTTGGACCCGGCACCAGCGACCACTGGGGCGCGGCCGTTGGAGACCTCGACGCAGACCTTGACCACATGGCGATGCTCGTCATGCGACAGGGTCGGCGACTCGCCGGTCGTACCAACCGGAACGAGACCAGTCGTGCCCTCGGCAAGTTGCCATTCGACGAACGCGCGAAAGGCTTTCTCGTCGAAACGCCCGCTCTTTTCGAACGGCGTCACGAGCGCGGTAAGCGAGCCTCTCAGCATATCGTCCAACTCCTTGGGACTTCTGTTGTTTCAACCTATCTTAGGGGTGCGCGCCTTCTAGCCGAAAGCGAGGCGGCGCACCATAGTCTCGACACTGTTGCACGGCAAGCATTGCCATGGTGCCAGAGGACTGAATTCGAACGGCCTGGGCGGGCTTTTTGTTCATGAGGCCTTCACCACCTCCAGCTAGGCTTGCGGCCGCTGTCGGTGCGCAAGAACGGGAATGATCCAGACGATGCCGACCGGGCGGCTTCTATTCATCGGTTTGCTGGGCGCCGTGGCCGCGTTGATGTCGGCCATGGTAACGAGCCGTGGCGTCGACATGCAGGCCACCTCGGCGATACCCGCGCCGGTGCTCGATGCCGGGAAGGACAAGGCAACCGATGCCCTGGCGCCGGCGGATGTCAGCCAGTTGAAGACCGGCCTGGATGCGCTTGCGGCCAACAATATCCCGGGTGCTCGAACGGTGCGCGATGCCCTGCCCGCCAACTCGCTCGACCAGCACATCCTGGCCTGGGCCGTCGCGCTTTATGGCGGCAGCAAGGTTCCAAGCGGCGAGATCGCGGACGCCGCCAAGATGCTGCCTGGCTGGCCGGGCACGCTCGCCTTGCGCCGCAACAGCGAGCGGGCGCTCTATCGCGAGAATCCGCCGCCCCAGAGTGTCGTCCAGGCGTTCAACGGCAGCCAGCCCTTGACCTTCGAAGGCGTCATGATCCTCGCTCGCGCCTATGTAGCGCTAGGTAACGTAAAAGCCGCCCAGTCGGTGCTGTCGCCGTTCTG
Source organism: Mesorhizobium sp. 65-26 (assembly GCA_001899205.1). Classification (GTDB taxonomy): domain Bacteria; phylum Pseudomonadota; class Alphaproteobacteria; order Rhizobiales; family Rhizobiaceae; genus Mesorhizobium. The sequence continues at coordinate 270,417 of MKVL01000009.1, forward strand.
GCGCACCGAGAAGCTGGAAGGCAAGGACGAAGCAGCGCTGATCCAGGAATTCGGCTCGCTCATTCCCGCGGCTGACCATCGCTATCGTATGGAGCGCATGTTCTACGCCGACCGGCCCGCATCGGCCTTGCGCGTCGCGGCGCTGGCCGGCGCCCAGCAGCTGGCGCAAGCCTGGGCAGCGGCCGAGAAGGGCGACAAGGGCGCACAAAAACTGCTGGACGCCGTGCCTTCGGGCCAGCGTTCCGCTGGATATCTCTTTGCCCAGGCTGAATATCTGCGCAAGCAAGGCAAGTTCGCCGATGCCGCCGCAGCGGTCATGAAGGCGCCGGGGGATCGCGACGCGCTGGTCGACCCGGACGCCTGGTGGGTCGAGCGCCGGGTGCTGTCGCGCGAATTGGTCGACCAGGGCGATATGAAGACCGCCTACCAGATCGTTGCCGCGCACGCGGCCGAGAGCGCGGCCAACACTGTCGATGCCGAATTCCACGCAGGCTGGTATGCCTTGCGCGGCCTCAACGATCCAAAACTCGCGGCAACGCATTTTGCCCGCATCGCCGACCTGGCGCAGGGGCCGATATCGCTGTCACGCGCCTACTATTGGCTCGGCCGTGCCGCTGAAGTGGGAGCGCCCGGCAGTGCGAAGGACTATTTCACCCGCGCCTCGGCCTATGGCACGACCTTCTATGGCCAGCTTGCTGCCGAGCGAATCGGCAGCAAGGCCCTGACCATCGTCTACCCGCAGCCCACGATAGAGGATCGGCGCAGTTTCGCCGCCCGTGAGGCCGTCAGTGCCATCAAGCGGCTGCAGGACGCCGGATACGACCGCTACGCCGATACGCTCTATCGCGATCTCGCCGGCCAGTTGACTCGCCCGGGCGAACTGGCGCTGCTGGCGGTGCTGGCCGAAAAGCAGGGCAATCATTTCATCGCGCTGAAGATCGGCAAGATCGCCGGGGCGCGCGGCATCGACGTCGGAGCGCTGTCGCACCCGCTGGGCGTCATTCCCGACAGCGCCGATATCTCGGGTTCGGGCAAGGCGCTGGCCTACGCAATCGCGCGCCAGGAAAGCGAATTCAATGTCGGCGCGGTATCGAGTGCCGGCGCGCGCGGACTTCTGCAATTGATGCCGGGAACCGCCAAGCAGCTCGCCAAGAAAGCCGGCATGACGTTCTCGCAGACGCGGCTGACCACCGATGCCGGGTACAACGCCACCCTCGGCGCCGCCTTCCTGGGAGAGCAGCTTGACCGCTTCAACGGATCCTACGTTCTGACCTTCGCCGGGTACAATGCCGGCCCCAACCGCGCGACCGAATGGGTTTCGCGCTATGGCGATCCGCGCGGCAAGGACGTTGACGAGGTGGTCGACTGGATCGAGCGGATTCCATACACGGAAACAAGAAGTTACGTGCAGCGCGTGATGGAGAATTACGAGGTCTACAAGATGCGTATTTCCGGACAGTACGACATCGTCGGCGACCTCGTGAACGGGCGGCGTTGAGGCCTCGTCAACCGGTCTTGTCCAGGCACGGAAAGCCCCTCATCCGCTCTCTCCTTCTCCGAGATCGGAATCCTGGCCTCCTTCCGCCCCGAGAGATATCGGCGATGACTTCATCGCCACATCGCCCTCTCCCCCGTGGAGGACCGGTGACCGTCATTGACCGCCTCTTCCCTCACCTGTAGCTGTCACCCATTCAGCGAGGAAATCATGGCGGGCGACAAAGGTTTCTCCGACTTCTTTTACGCAGCGCCGGACGGGCTGAAGCTTCACGCTCGAATCTATGGCGAAACCAACGCCCAACTCTGGCCAGTCGTCTGCCTGCCCGGTCTCACCCGCAACGCCCGCGACTTCCATGAACTGGCATTGCACCTGTCGCGCAATGGTCGGACGCCCCGAAAGGTCATCGCCTTCGACTATCGCGGGCGGGGGCAGTCGGACCACGACCCTGATGTCAGCCACTACAATGTCGGCACCGAAGCCGGAGACATCCTGGCTGGGCTGGCAATGCTCGCCATCCACCAGGCGGCTTTTGTCGGCACGTCACGCGGCGGCCTGATCATCCATGTGCTCGGCGCAATGCAGCCGGCGATTCTGAAGGCAATTGTCCTCAACGATATCGGCCCGGTGATCGAAGCGGACGGGCTTGCGCACATCCGCTCCTATCTTGATCCCGCGCCGAAGCCGAAGACCTTCCTCGAAGCACGAGACGCCCAGCAGCGTATACATGGCGCTGATTTCCCCACGCTCACGGAAGCGGACTGGTCGCGCATGGTGTCTGCTCTTTACCGTGAGACAGATGCCGGGCTGCTGCCTGATTTCGACCAAAAGCTGATCTCGACGCTGGCCAACATGGACCTCAGCAAGCCGCTGCCGGATCTGTGGCCGCAATTCGACGCGCTTGCCGCAATACCGCTGCTTGCCATACGAGGCGCCAATTCGAAGCTGCTGTCGACTGCGACGCTCGAGCAAATGCAAGCACGCCACGGCCGAATGCAAGCGATCACGGTCGAGGGACAGGGCCACGCCCCATTCCTGGAGGCCGGCAACCTTCCCGACGCGATCGCGGGTTTCCTCGACCGGAGCGAACGAGAGACAAACCCATGATTAACTCAAGATGAGATTGGTCAGGGATTCGCCTGGGAAATAAGCTGGAAGAATATCCACCGTGCCATGCCAAGAGCTCATCGCCATGGCCGATCGGCTGGTGGGACGCGCTCCTGCCCGGAAGACCTCAAGCTGGCCGTCTCGAGCGCCTTGCGAGGTTCAGCTGAACACGATCGGCGAATCAGGCTCACCTGATTTTCGACACGGCCAAGCCTCAAAACAGGACGACTCGATTTCTGCCGAGCCGACCTCTCCCGCCGAGGCCTTGCTTCTGAGCCGCCCTACTGAACCTTCGAACTCTTGCTGGGCGTCTTGACGGCAGCCGGCTTGCTCTTCTTCGCCTTCGCAGGCGATGATAGAGCCGTCAGCGGAGACGAAAACACCGAGCTCTCCCCAGTCTTCGCTGCCTCGTCGTGACGTGGCGCTTCCAGAACAACAACGCAACCATCGAGGTCGTTCGTGGCAAGATGCGCATAGCGCATGGTCATCGACAGCGTCTGGTGACCAAGCCACATCTGGACACGCCTGATGTCGATACCGCCCTGGACGAGACGGGAGGCGCAGGTGTGGCGCAGGATATGTGGCACCACCTGATCGTCGGCGGCGAGGCCGACCTCCGCCTTGGCCTCGTTCCAGATCGCCCGATATTGCGCCTGGCTAAGCTTGGTGAACGGCCCCTTCGGCCGACGTCCTTCGGTGGTGGGCGCCAGCTTGATCACTTCCTTGACCCGCTCGGTCATTGGGATGGTGCGGCTCCGACCGGATTTGGTAATCCAGAAGCTGACGCGATGCTCCTGAATGTCGTTCCAGATCAATCCAAGGGCTTCGCCGAGACGGCATCCCGTGTCGACAAGAAAAATGGAAAGCCTGTACGCATCCTCGCTGCGGCTTCTGATGGACGCAAACAACCGTGCTTCTTCGTCCCGCTCGAGGAAACGAATCCGTCCCGCCCGCTCCTTCTGGCGGCGGAACTCGGGCAGGCTGTGGATATCCCCCATTTTATGAGCCTTGCGCAGCAGTTTGCTGAGGGCCGCCATCTTTCTGTTGATGGTGGCGTTGCTGTTGCCGCGCTGGCGCAAGGTACCGATAAGGCCGTCCAGGGTTCCTTGGTCGAAGGCGCTAAAACGTTCTCCGAGGAGAATCTCGTCTATTTCGCCAATGAAGGAGCTGACATTGTATTTATGCCGCCCATCATCCCACAATATATCCCGGTAAGCTGAAAACAGCTCTCCGATCCTGTACGACTTTACTTCCCTGATCTTACTATAATTGTATTTTATATTCGACGCATGAGAAGAAAAGACAGCAAAAAGACCAGAGGGCTCGCCCTCTTGAATAGCTTCGTTCGACATTTTAGCCACCCCCCCTGTGGTCAGGGGATCAGCCCTAGCCGCTCGGGGACGTCCTTTCAAGAGTTTTAAGTCCGGCGAGAGAATTCCAGCCACCAATCGGCGGCTCCCACGTCATCGCTCGACAGACCATGCTCAGCTACCGTTTACCCCCTGTCCTTCCGTTAATGGCCTTGTTCCAGCTACGAAAACAAACCAGCCCGGGCGATTGCGCGCCCGGGCTGGATTTCACTTGAGCAGTCCCAGCCCTTAGAAGGAGCGCTGGAAGCGGAGGATACCGCCAACCGCATTGGTCTTGCCGGCAGGGATACCCGTCCAGCTCGCGCCATACTTCGTGGCATTGGCCCAATCGACTTCGGCCGTGATCGTGAAGCCGGGGACGATGTCGTAAGCGACGTTGGCAGCCAGGCCGAACTCCTTGGCTTCGTCATACGACACCTGGAGGTTGAACGAGGTCTTCTCGTTGA
>MKVL01000010.1:0-97923 GCA_001899205.1 Mesorhizobium sp. 65-26
AGGGCGGCACCGACATCATCGGCCACAAGCCGTCGACGCGCCATGACGTGGAGCTCGGGCGGCCGATGGAGATCGACCCGCTGGTGTCCTCGGTGCAGGAACTCGCCCGTCGCCTCGCCATCGCGACGCCCACAATCGACATCGTCGCTTCCCTCCTGCGCCTCCAGGGACAGGTTCTCGGCCTATACGCCAGAAAGCAAAACATCGAAAACGCCATACGCGCGGCCGGCTGAAAAACTGGCCGAAAGCCCACGCATCGAAACCCGTCCCCCTGTGGGCGGGTTTTTCTTTTTGGGGCTCGGATGCGACTTTCCCGGCGGCGGGTTCAGCCTCTCGCCCCAGCCGACGCCGAGGGCACGGATTCGGCGCGAAAGCGTTCAGGATTTCGAACGCTACGTTTAATCAAGGCCACTATCTCGAACGCACAATTCTTCCTAGGCTTTCAATGCACGGATGCTTTCCGCGCCTTGTTATCACGCAAGTGCCGGAAAAACTTGAGCTATCGCAGGGTCGAACATGGAAGCCGTCAAGCCACCTTTCGACGATCGGCCGTTTCGCCGGTCCGGCCGTCCGGCCCGCGTCGCGAGCCGCTTTCGGGGCCATCTTTCCGCGATGCCGAACGCAGCCGGGCCGAGATAGAGGGCGCTGGCCGGCGGGGGTCGCCGCGCCTCGTCACCAGCCAGCAGAACGAGACAAATCTGGAGGAAGCAGGTGGACTGCAAGCACAACGGCAATGGGCGCGCGAGAAGCCCGGGCGTATCCGATCGCATCCTGCGGGTCCTCGACCAGATCGAGGACGGCGTGAAGGACATGCAGAGCGGCTGGAACCTGCCGCGTGAATGCTATGTCGACCAGGAATTCTACGATTTCGAGCAGGAAGCCGTCTTCATGCGAAGCTGGCTGTGCCTGGGCCGGGTGGACGAGATCAAGAACCCCGGCGATTTCGTGCGCATCGACATGGGCGACGAGCCGCTCGTCATGGTGCGCGACCAGAACATGGAGATCCGCGTCTTCACGCCGATCTGCGCGCATCGCGGCCATCTGCTGTGCGAGGGCTCTGGCAACGCCGGACGCTTGTTCCGCTGCCCGTTCCACGCCTGGACCTACGGCCTCGACGGCCATCTGATCGCGGCGCCCTCGATGAACGACACGATCGGCCTGAAGAGGCTGAAGGCGGAGGCGCATCTGCCCTCGCACAAGGTCGAGATCTGGAACGGCTTCGTCTTCACCAATCTCGATCCCAACGCCAAGCCGCTGACGCCGACGCTCGGCAAGCTGACCAAGACGCTCGAGCCCTACCATATCGACAAGATGGTCTCGATGCCGGTCGCCGAGATCAAGGGCTGCGACTGGAACTGGAAGCCGCAGCTGGAGAACGGCATCGAGCCGTATCATAGCGCCTATCTGCACGGCATGCTGCACGACTTCGCCCATGTGCGGCTGACCAGCTTCGTCGAGTTCGACGAGGATGACGGCGCCGTCTACCACCCGACGGGCTTCTACTATCCCGATGCCGGCTTCAACCCGACCGGCAAGGCGCTGATGCCGATCATCCCGACGCTGGGCGAGAAGGAACGCAACGAGGTCATCTTCGCCAGCATTCCTCCCAATCTCGGCTTCGGCGCGGTGCCGGAAGGGCTGTTCTACTACCTCGTGCTTCCGGCCGGCCCTGGCGCCATCAACCTGCGCATCGGTCACCTCTATCCCGAGGAAAGCACCAAGGTTCCGCTGTTCGACCATCTCTACAAGATCGCGCAGGACGGCCTGGTCGTGTTCCACAACCAGGACGCGGCCTCCACCGCTTCGGTGCAACGCGGCAACCGCTCGCGCTTCCGCAAGCCCGGCCGCTACTCCTTCCAGGAGGAGTCGCTGCTGCAGTTCTACCAGTGGCTGCAGAAGCGCTACCGCGAATACGCCAGCGAGGCGCGGCAGGCCCAGGAAGCCTAAAGGCGCCCGCCGCCGATCGAGCCGATTCAAGGGAATGGGCGGGAGATGCTTCCCGCCCCAACGACAGAACCATAACCCGGGAGATTGAGAATGAAGATCATCGTCGATCGCCAGCGCTGCGACGGCAACGGCGTCTGCATGGGCATCGCGCCCGAAGTTTTCGATGTCGATGACGACCTCTACCTGCATGTCGCCGAGACCATTCCCGAAGACCCGGAATTGCGCGCGCGCGTCCGGCAGTCGATCACCTCCTGTCCGATCCTCGCGCTGAAGCTGGTCGAAGAATGAAGCGCAGGTCCGAACCTGCCGGTTCGGGTCGATCGCAAAATCAAGGCGTTACGGCGTTCCTTTCGCTCTGATCTGAAAGGACGTCGGGCCGCGGCAAACGCGGCATGGCTGAACGAAGGTAGGCTCATGGGCACGAGGCAACGCATCGTCGTGGCCGGCGGATCGCTGGCAGGCCACTCCGCCGTGACGGAGCTGGTCGGCCTCGTCCCCGAAGCCGAGATCGTCTGGGTGACGGGCGAACCGCACAAGACCTACAGCAAGCCAGCGCTTTCCAAGGAATTCATGCAGGCGCGCAACGAGCTCGCCGAGCTGACATTGCCCGATGTCGCGGGCGATCGGCCGCGCGGACTGCGAATCCTGCGTGGCCGCTCCTGCGTCTCGCTCGATGCCTCGGGGCGCGCCGTCACGCTCGATGACGGCGAGCGGATCGATTTCGACCAGTTGCTGGTGGCGACCGGCGCCGCCGCCCGGATGCCGGGCATGCTGCGCGGCGTCGACGGCGTCTTTCCGTTGCGCACGCTCGACGATGCCGTGGCGATCCGCGCGCGGCTTGCTGACCGTCCGAAAGTGGCGGTGGTCGGCGGCGGCCTGATCGGCTGCGAGCTGGCCGCCTCGGTGCGCGCGTTCGGCCTCGACGTGACCATCGTCGAACGTCTCGATACGCTTCTCGACAGACCGTTCGGCGGCGCCCTCGGTTCCTATTTCCTCGACCTGCACAGGGCCAACGGCGTCGAACTGGTGATGGGCGCCATGGTGGAGCGCGTGGCGCTGGAGGAGGGACGCGTCGCTGGCGTCCATCTGGCTGATGGCACGGAGATCGCCGCCGGGCTCGTCCTGGTCGGCGCCGGCTCCGAGCCGTGCACGCAATGGCTCGACGGGTCGGGATTGCAGGTCGGCGACGGCGTGCTTTGCGACGCCCATCTGGCGACGTCGAGCCCCGGCATCTTCGCCGCCGGCGACGTTGCCCGCTGGACGAACCCGATCTATGGCCTTCGCATGCGCGTCGAGCATTGGACCAACGCCTCGGCGCAGGGCCGCGCGGCGGCGCGCAACATGGTCGCGCTCGCGACGGGCCGTCAGGACCTGCGCAAGGCTTTCGCCGACGTTCCCTATTTCTGGTCGGATCAATACGGCCAGAAGATCCAGATGGTGGGCTGGCACGAGGGCCACGATCGCGTCGAGCTCGACCGGTCGGGCGACGTGCCGGGGCCGCTCGCGCGGTTCTACCGCAACGGGCGGCTCATAGCGGCGGCCGGGGTGAACGCGCCGCGCGTCGTCATGCGGTTGCGCCGGCAGATCGAGGACGAGGCACGTGCGGCCGAGGCGGCTTAGAAGGAACTCCAGGCTGGCGATCTTCGCCGAGCCGGGACTGGCAGGGGGAGAGCACGGATGGCGGATCAAGCAGGATTCGACGAGACGGTCCGCGACGACATCTGGACCATCCTGAGCCGCAAATACGGCACAGTGCGGCGCGGCGGCCATCCGGTGGATGCCGAGGAACATCTGCACGAGCGCACCTTCTGGCCGGACATGCATTTCCACAAGGTCGAGACGGTGGAACAGCCCGGCGGCAGGCAGATCCGGATTACCTTCACGCCGGTCAACGAGCCGGCGACGACCTATGGCTACAAGGTCGACGTCGACAAGGCGGCGTCCGCCTGGAGCGAGCGCGTCGGTATCCGCGAGCCGCGCCAGAACCCGTCGATGTTCGCGGCCGAGCTGATCTGGTACATGGTCGCCTATATCGGCGCGTCGAAGATGCAGGACTGCCCCGAGGGGGAAGGCGGCGTGCGCTGGATCAACACCGGCGCCGACATATTCGAGCCGCTGCCGGAAGCCGCCGCCCAGGCGCATTGAGACAAGCCCTTCGCCGCGTCGCTTGAAGCGGCGGGCCGTAGCCCGTCCGATCCGTGAAACGCCAAGGCGCCTGGGGTGGTTTGCGCTAGCCCTGGCCGTAGTCGATGCGCACCGCGCGGTAGCCCGGCGATCGCACGAATTCGTCGAACTGGCTGCACATGGAATCGATGAGTTTCATGATGCGCGGGTTGCGGTAGCGATGCTGCGGATAGACCGCGTAGACGGGCGTGTCGTCCGAGCGCCATTCCGGCAGGATCGGCACAAGGCCGCCCTGCTCGACTTCGTAGCGGACGAAGAAGTCCGGCAGGTAGCCGATCACCAGGCCCTCGACGGCGAAATACTTGGCCATCCAGTATTCATTGACGTTGAAGCGGGCATGCGGGTTGAGGTTGACGATCCGCTTGCCGTTGCGCAGCCGCCATTGCTCGGGCAGGCCGTTGCGCATGTAGACGACGCCGTTGCAGCTGTTGATCTCGTCGAGCGACGCCGGGATGCCGTTCTTCTCGATGAAATGCGGGCTGGCGTAGAGCCCGTAGGAGACGTTGCCCATCTTGCGGCGCAGCAGGCTCGACGTCGGCGGGTCGCCGACGAAGATCATGCAATCGAAGTCGAACTGGCCGGCGATGATCTTGTCGTTCGGATACATCTGCAGGTCGAAATCGATATGCGGATTGTGCTTGGCGAAATACTGCGCCGCGGCGCCGATCAGCGAGGTGCCGAAGGCGGAACTGGCGACGATGCGGATGCGGCCGCTGATGGTCGAATGGGCGCGCTGGGCGGCGCTGACGGCGTTTTCGCAGGTGTCGAAAATGATCGCGGCGTGGTCCAGGAACTCCTTGCCGGCGTCGGTCAGTTCCAGCCCCTTGGCCTTGCGAACGAAGAGCTCGACGTGCAGCGCATCCTCCAGCCGCCGCAGATGATGGCTCAGCGTCGCCTTGGGGATGTTGTAGGTGTCGGCGGCGCGTGAAATGCTCCCCGCGCGTGCGATCGACAGGAAGCAGCGTATGTCTTTCAGCTCATAAAGATCGGTCATTTATCGTTCAAGATTTGGAACGGAAGGTTCACTACTTCACTCTATCTTGGAACTTACCCCAGCCTATAATTCGCTTCAATAGCAACGAGGCACCTTTCAGGCACCCGGGGGGAAGGCACTGGCGACAACGTCGCGTGCCGATCACAACATCCTGTTTTCCTTGATGAAAAGTGTCTCGTACCGCGCGGTGGCGCGGCGCGCGATGCCGCCTCGCGGGCGGTTCTTCGGCGCCACGGCATCCGCGCCGCCACGCGGATGGTTCGGGACGAGCGAGGATGCCAGTGACAGCGGAAGCGAGCAGGGTCGGGGCACAGGCGCAAGGCGCCACGGAGAGCTCGCTCAAGGCGCTCGATTCGACCGGCGTGCGGCTGGAGCGCGTCTGCGTCGCGCGCGAGATGACGTCGAAGGTCGGGCCACGCAGCTTCCTGCATGCCGGGCCGCCGATCAGCCTCGCCGACATTCCCGGTCCGATGCGCGGCGCCATCATCGGCGGTCTGCTGTTCGAGGGCGAGGCTAGGGACGTCGCCGAGGCGGAAGCCATCATCGACAGCGGCGAAATCGAGATCTCGCCGTGTCATGACGCGGGCGGGCTCGGCGCGATGGCCGGTATCATCACGCCGAACATGCCGGTGGCGGTCGCGCGCTCGGACAGCCACACGACCTTCGCGCCGCTCAACGAGGGCACGGACGGCGCCGTGCGCTACGGTTCGTACGACGACAGGACGCTGGCGCGGCTGCGCTGGATGGCGAGCGACATGGTGGCCGTCCTGGACGAGGCTGTGCAGGCGGGCGAGCCGCTCGACCTCGTCGACCTGATCGCCGAGGGGCTGCGTCGAGGCGACGAGTGCCACAATCGCCTGGTCGCCACAACGGCAAATCTCATCGTGCGCTTCGCGCCGTCCTTCATCCGTTCCAAGCGGGGCGAGGCGGCCGAAAAGGTCGCGGCCTTCATGTCCGGCAACGGCCATTTCGCGCTGCCCTTCGCCATAGCGATGGCAAAGGCGCTGACGCTGTCGGCGGCCAATGTGGCGGGCAGTCCCGTCGTGACCGCCATGTCGGCCAATGGACGCGAGTTCGGGATCCGGGTGAGCGGCACCGGTGACCGCTGGTTCGTCGCGCCGTCGCCGGTCGGCGAGCCGAAGCTGGTGCCCGGTGCCCGCATCGAGGACATCACGCCGACCATGGGCGATTCCATGATCTCGGAGACCGCAGGCTTCGGCGCCTTCGCCATGACCGCCGCGCCCGCCATCATGTCCTTCGTCGGCGGCACGGCCGCGCAAGCGAAAGCCTTCGTCGACGAGATGCGCGGCATCTGCGCCGGCACCAGCTCGCGCTTCCTGATCCCGGTCGAGGAGCATCGAGGCACGCCGATCGGCATCGACGTGCACAGGGTGCGGGCGACCGGCATCGCGCCCGTCATCAACAACGGCATGGCGCATCGCCTGCCGGGGCACGGCCGCATCGGCGCCGGCATCACTCGCGTGCCGATCGAGCCGTTCATCGCCGCGAGCGAGGCGCTGGCCGCCGGAGCGCGGCTGCAATGAGCAGGAACGCCGAGCTGGGGCGCCTCGTCGGACACTGGGGCGTGGACGCTGCCGCAATCGACGGATTGGACGGGCTTCTCGATGGCATGCGGGCGACCTATGCCCGCGTCGAGGCGCTGGCCGCCGAGCATGTGGCGGCCGCTCCGGCGACCATGACATGGGATCTCGAGAAAATCGCCGGCGCCGATCCGCATCATGCTTGGATGTTCCGCGCGACCGATCGCGCGCCTGCTCCGGCATCGGGACCGCTGGCCGGCCTCAGGCTGGCGGTGAAGGATTCGATCGCCGTGGCTGATGTGCCGATGACGGCGGGCAGCGCGTTCCTGCGCGAGGGCTTCCTACCCCGGCGCAGCGCGGTGGCGGTCGAGCGGGCGCTGGACGCTGGCGCGACGCTTGCCGGCACGGCCGTTTGCGAGGACCTCTGCTATTCCGGCTCCAGCTTCACCAGCGCGACCGGGCCGGTGCTCAATCCCTATGATCCCGAGCGGGCGGCCGGCGGTTCGACCAGCGGGTGCGGCGTGCTGCTGGCCACGGACCAGGCCGACATCGCGCTCGGCACCGACCTCGGCGGCTCGGTTCGCAATCCCGCCGCCTGGTGCGGGGTTGCCGCGCTCAAGGCCACGTTCGCGCTGGTGCCCTATGCCGGGGCGTTGGCCACGGAATTCAGCATGGACCATCTCGGGCTGATGGCGCGCCGTGCGGGGGATCTCGCCCGGCTGCTCGACGCGGTTGCCGGGCCCTGCGCGGAGGACCCGCGCCAGGCGGGCATTGGCGCGCTCAGGGGCAGCGCGGCGGATATCGGCGGCGACATTTCCGGCCTGCGCATCGGCATCGTGCGCGACGGCTTCGGCTGGCCGGACCGTTCGGACCCGCGCGTCGACGCGGTGGTGCGCGCGGCGGCCGACGCGCTGGCGCGGCTCTGCGCGGGCGCCGAGGAAATATCGATCGGGCTGCATCGCCATGGCCGCGACATCCATGTGCCGATCTCCTGCGAGGGCGGACTGGCGACCGTGTTCGAGCAGAACAGCCAGGGCAGCAACCATGCCGGCGCTTACGATCCCGATCTCGCCCGCGCCTTCGGCGAGGCGCTGGCGACCAACATCGACGCCCTGCCGCTGAACGGGGCGGTGTCGCTGATCGCCGGCACCGTGCTGCGGCGCGAGACGAAGAGCCGCGTCATGGCGCTGGCGCAGGCGCTGCGGGTCAAGCTGCGCGCGCAATACGACGCGGCGCTGCGTCGCTTCGACCTGCTGGTGATGCCGACGGTGCCGATGCCGCCGCACCGCCTGCCGAAAGGCCCGCTGGCGCCTGCCGCGCATCAGAAGCTCGCCTTCGAGATGCACGACAACAACTGCGTCACCAACCTGACCGGCCATCCGGCGCTCAGCGTGCCCTGCGGCATGGTCGACGGCCTGCCGGTCGGCATGCTGCTCATCGGCCGCCATCTGGACGATCACCTTCTGCTGCGGACCGCCCACCGGTTCGAGAGCGAGATTTTCGCGCCGCCTCCGCCTCCCGGCGGGCAGGGCGGCCGTCATGACGCCAAACAGGGAGTTTCCGCATGACCGACAGACGCAACGTGCTGGGCGGCCCGCTCGATCCGTGCGGCTTCGAGCCGATGACGGGCTACACGCGCAATGGCTGCTGCGACGACGGTCCGGACGATCCGTCGCCGCACACGGTCTGCGCCATTGTCACAAAGGAATTCATCGCCTTCCAGGACGGCATCGGCAACAATCTGTCGGTGGCCGAGCCAGCCAAGCGCTTTCCCGGGCTGGTGCCGGGCAATCGCTGGTGCGTGCTGACGGCCAAATGGTACGAGGCCTACCAGAACGGCGTCGCGTGCCCGGTGGTGCTCTCGGCCACCAACAAGGCCGCGCTCGACATCATTCCGCTGGACGTCCTGCTCGAGCACGCGGTCGACCGGCCCAAGGCCTGAAGCAGGCGGCCGACGACGCCGTTACCAACGGTCGATGCCGAGGCCACGCGACCACGGCATCCGCCACGGACCAGACGCAGACATTTCCAGGGAGGAAGACATGTCCGTCGTGTTGCTGGAACATCCGCGACCGGGCGTGGCGGTGATCCGTCTCAACAGGCCCGAGGCCAGGAACGCGCTGACCACCGAGGTCCGCCGCCTGATCGAGCGCCATGTCAACGAGATCACCGACGATGACGCGGTCAAGGCGATCGTGCTGACCGGCGGCGACGAGGTCTTCGCGGTCGGGGCCGATCTGCGGGAGCAGGCCGGGCGTGACGTGGTCGGCGCCATCAACACCTTCACCACGCACGCCATCTGGCGCTCGCCCAAGCCGGTGATCGCTGCCGTCAATGGCGATGCCTTCGGTGGCGGCAGCGAACTCGTCCTGCAATGCGACTTCGTCATCGCCTCGGCCGGCGCCCGCTTCGCGCAGCCGGAGGTCAATGTCGGCTTCGTCCCGGGCGGCGGCGCCACGCAACGGCTGCCGCGCGTGATCGGCCGGCAGAACGCCATGTACGCATTGCTGACCGGGGCGCCGATTTCGGCAGCGGACGCGTTGCGCATGGGGCTGGTTGCCGAGGTGGTGGAAGGCGACGCGCTTGCCCGCGCGCTCGATCTCGCGGCGCAGATCGCGTCGCGGCCGCCTATCGCGGTGCGGCAGATCAAGGAAATCGTGCGGCTCGGCCTCGACGCGCCGGCCGAGGTCGGGCTCGCCCTGGAGCGGCGTGGCTGGCAGCTCATGTTCGGCACCAGGGACCTGCATGAAGGCATTAATTCCATTCTGGAAAACAGGACGCCAACCGTTCGGGGCGAATGACCCGGCGAACCTAGGCGCGGCCTCAAGGAGAAGAGCCATGACCCTCAAGCGCACGCTGATCGGCATGCTGACGCCATCATCCAACACGGTGCTAGAACCGTATATGTGCGCGATCCTGCACCAGTTGCTTCCGCATGTGACGGCGCATTTCCAGCGCTTCACCGTCCGCGAGATATCGATGGACGACAAGGCTATGGCGCAGTTCAAGAACGAGCCGTTGATCGAGGCCGCCAAGGTGCTGAGCGACGCGCGCATGGACGTCATCGCCTGGGCGGGCACCGCGGCGAGCTGGCGTGGCTTCGAGGTCGACCAGGACCTCTGCCAGCAGATCACCGAGGCGACCGGGGCGCCGGCGACGACGAGCGTTCTTGCGCTCAACGAAATCCTCGACCGCACCAATGTCCGGCGGCTGGGGCTGGTCACGCCCTATCTCGACGAGGTGCAGAAGCAGATCGTGGCCAACTATGCCGCCGCCGGCCACCCGGTGATATCCGAGCGGCATCTCGGCGACCGGGGCAATTTCTCCTTCTCGGAATATGACGAGGCGACGATCGCAGCCATGATCCGCGACGTGGCGAAGGACAAGCCGGACGCCATCATCGTGCTGTGCACCAATTTCCGCGGCGCGCCGCTGGTCGAGGACCTCGAGCGCGAGATCGGCATCCCGATCTACGATTCGGTCAGCGCCACTGTCTGGAAGGCGCTGGCGATGACTGGCCACGATCCGGCGAGCATAACCGGATGGGGACGCCTGTTCCGCGAGCTTCGCTGATATTTGCGGGTAGGGTGGTGGTTGGCCGCGATTCGTCGCGGCCACCGGAAGACGTTGATCGGGAGAAGCGCTGAATGACCGCCAAGAAGATGATCCTCGCCGCCGATGCGCTGCTGACGATGGACGCCGCCAACAGCGTGCTGCGCGGTGGCGCCGTGCTGGTCGAGGATGGACGGATTGGCGCGGTTGGCACGGCAGCCGAACTTGCCGCCGCCAATCCCGGCGTCGAGACCAGGGTTCTGAACGGGACGGTGCTGATGCCGGGCCTGGTCAACGCACATGTCCATTCCGGCTTCCTGCGCGGTACAGCTGAGCATCTGCCGGTGTGGGACTGGCTTACCCAGCACATCAATCCGATGCACCGTGTCCTGCAGCCGCACGAGGCCGAGGTGGCGTCCCAGCTGTGCTATGCCGAATCCCTGCTGGGTGGCACCACAACCGTGGTCGACATGTGGCGCTTCATGGACGGCAGCGCGAAGGCGGCCGAGGCGATCGGCAACCGCCTCGTGGCCGTGCCCTATGTCGGCGAACATCCCGACTACAATTACTTCGACACGCTCGACATGAACGAGGCGATGATCGAGGCCTGGCACCGCAAGGCGGACGGGCGTATCAACGTCTGGGTCGGGCTGGAGCACCCGTTCTATTCCGACGATGCCGGCCATCGCCGCGCCATCGAGATGGCCAAGCGCCACGATACCGGCTTCCACACGCATTGCAGCGAGGCACGCATCGAGGTCGACGGTTTCGTCAAGCGTTACGGCAAGCGGCCGATGCATGTGCTTGACGATATCGGCTTCTTCGAAGCGCCGCTCACCATGATCGCGCACGGCGTCTGGCTCGATCCGGGCGAGATCGAGCTCGTCGCCGGCAAGCGCGTTTCGGTGGCGCACAATCCTGTCTCCAACATGAAACTGGCGAGCGGCATCGCCAATGTGCGCGAGATGCTCGACGCCGGCGTGCCCGTCGGTATCGGCACCGACGGCGAGAAGGAAAACAACAATTTCGACATGTTCGAGGAGATGAAGGTCGCCTCGCTGCTGGGCAAGCTGCGCTACGACACCGTGCAGCCGCTGGACAGTTGGGAAGTGCTGCGCATGGGCACGATCCTGGGCGCCCGCGCCATCGGTCTCGACCATGAGATCGGCTCGATCGAGCCCGGAAAGCGCGCTGACATCATCGCGGTGCGCGCCGACACGCCGCGCATGACGCCGTTCTTCGCCGACGGTCCCTATTTCAACCTGCACCACAACATCGTGCACGCCGTGCGCGGCGGCGATGTCGCGCTGACCATGGTGGATGGCGAGGTCCTGGTCGAGAACGGCGTGCTGAAGACGGCCGATGTGAGCGCGATCATCGCCGAGATCCACAAGGTGGCGCCGGGCCTGTTCGCGCGGCGCGCCGCCTTCCTGGCGCAGAACCAGGGCGACATGGTGCAGTGGACGACCAGCAACTGAGCACGGCGCGGGCGCCGGCCTGCAGGGAGGAACGAGCCGGGCATGGAGGTTCTTCGCCCATCGACGATCGAAGAGGCGCTGGCGCTGTCCGTCGGCGACGACACCTACTTCGCGGCGGGCGGAACCCTGATCCAGCTGGACTGGGCGCAGGGCCTGCGCCCGACACGGCGGCTCGTACGGCTGGACGGGATCGCTGGGCTCGGCGGCATCGACATAGGCCCGGACGGCATCCGCATTGGCGCGTTGACGACGCTGGCCGCTCTCGAACGCCACGCCTTCGTAGCCGAAACGCTGCCGCTGCTCCTGGCGGCGGTGAAGGCGACGGCCGGCCCTTCCATCCGCAATCTCGGCACGATCGGCGGCAACATCGCGGGGCGGCGCGGATGCCTGATCCCGGCGCTGCTCGTGCTCGACGCCAGGCTGGACGTCGCCAGGACCGGCGTGCGCCAGCGTGTGCCGCTGGTCGACTGGCTCGCCGCGCCCCGGGAGCCTGACTGCATCGTGGAGGCGGTGTTCGTGCCGGCCTCGCCGGCGCCTGTGCGCTGGACCTATCGCAAGGTCGGCCTGCGAGCCGCGCTGACGCCGGCCGTCGTCGACGTCGCCGCGCGCCTCATCGCGTCGGAAGGGCGGATCACGGCGTGCCGTATCGCGGTCGGAGGCGGGCCGGTGGCGCCGGCGCGGCTGCATGAGGTCGAGGCATGGCTGGCGGGTGAGAGGCTGGACGCCGTCGACTGGCGGCAACTGCATGAAGCACTGGTCGAGGCGATAAAGGGGCCGGAGGACGGCATCCGCGGCATCGGCTACCGCCGCGTGGCCGCGGCGAACGCGCTGGTGCACGGGCTGGGCGGCCGGCTGCCGGCCTGGAACCCGCCGGCGCCACGCGCGGCGCATGTCCCGCGCAACAGCCTTCCGGACGAAATCCGGCTCGGTCGTGCTGCCTCCGGCGAACGCTGGCATGTGCGCCCCGACGGGCCGGCCAAGATCGCCGGACGGCTGACCTATCTCACCGATGTTCGCGACGAGGACATGCTGGTCGGGCGCATCCTGCGGGCCGGCATCCCCCATGCCCGCATCGTCCATATCGACACATCGCGGGCCGAGGCGCTGGCTGGGGTCGTGGCCGTAGTGACGCACCGCGACATCAAGGGCAGCAACGGCTTCGGCATCGTCGTCCAGGACCAGCCGGCGATGTGCTTCGACAAGGTGCGCTATGTCGGCGACGCTGTCGCGGCGGTGGCCGCCGTGGACGCGGCGACCGCGGCGAGGGCGATCGACCTGATCCGGGTGCGTTACGAGCCGCTGCCGGTCGTTTCGGGCGCGGAGGCGGCGCTGGCGCCGGGCGCTGAAGCCGTCCATGCCGCCGGCAACCTGCAGCGCGAGCTGCGCTTCGCGCGCGGCGACATCATGGCAGGATTTGCCGGCGCCGCGCATGTGGTGGAGGCGACCTACGAAACGCCGCGCCAGATGCACGGCTTCATGGAAACGGAGGGCGGCCATGCCTTCGTCGACGCCGACGGCACCCTCAACGTCTGCGCCGGCGGCCAGCACGGCCGGCGCGACCAGATGCAGCTTGCCCGCATCCTGGGCATGCCGGAAGAGCGCATCCGCGTCGTCTCCAGCCCGACGGGCGGCGCCTTCGGCGGCAAGGACGAGCTGACCGTGCAGCCGGCCCTGGCGCTGCTTGCGCTCAAGACCGGCAGGCGGGTGCGGCTGCAACTGGAGCGGTTCGAATCCGTGGCTGCCGGAACCAAGAGCAACCCGATGCGCATCCGTATGCGCACCGGCTGCGACGCGAATGGCCATATCGTGGCGCAGCAGGTCGATCTGCTTGCCGACGCCGGCGCCTATGCCTCGCTCAGTCCCGGCGTGATGGAAACCGCGCTCGAGCATGCCTGCGGGCCCTACGATGTGCCCAACGTGCTTTCGCACGGGCGGCTCGCCTACACCAACAATGGCACCTGCGGGGCCTTGCGCGGCTTCGGCTGCAACCAGATGTCCTATGCGCTCGAATGCCAGGTCGAGCGGCTGGCGGTGGCATGTGGGCTGGACCCGATCGAGTTTCGCGCCCGCAACCTGCGCAAGGCGGGCACGCGCGGCTATCTCGGCCAGACGGTGGCGTCGACGGAGCGGCTCGACGAGATGCTGGCCGCCGCCGCCGCCGATCCGATCTGGAACCGGCCGCGCGGGCTCACGCCCGACGGCACCGAAATCATCGGCGTCGGCATGGGCATGAACTACCAGGGCAACGGCCTCGGCACGCTGCCGCCCGACCCGGGCGGCGGCACGCTGCGGCTCGCGCCGGATGGCATGATCGAGGCGGCGCTCGGGCTGGACGAGATCGGCCAGGGCCTGCACGCGGCGATCCGCAATACGGTGGCGGCCGAGCTCGGTTGCGGCCACGGCGATATCCGGCCTGTGACCGGCGACACGGCGGCGGCGCCCGAATCCGGTTCTACCACCGCCTCGCGCGGCACCTATGTGGTGTGGCGCGTTGCGAAGGAGGCCGCGCCCTGCCTTGCGGACGAACTGACCAGCGCGGCGGCCCGGATCCTCGACAGGTCGGCGCAAACGCTCGTCGTCGTGCCGGGTGGGCTGGCCGAGCGCGGTTCCAACAGCGGCGCGTTGCTGATCAGCTTCGCCGAACTCGCCAGGGCGCTGGCGCCCGACGGCCTGCCGCATGCGGGCGTCGCCTTCGAGTTTCCGAAGTCGGACTATTTCGAGGGCAATGCCCGGCTGATCTTCGCCTTTGGCGCGACGCTGGCGCGCGTCGCGGTCGACCGCGTCACCGGCCAGGTGCGGGTGCTCGACATCAGCCAGCACACCGCCGCCGGCCCGGTGCTCGACCATGCCGCCTACCTCGGCCAGATCGAGGGGGCCAGCGTGCAGGGGCAGGGCTTCACCATCACGGAGAACGCCGTGCTGCAGCATGGCCTGTATCTCACGGAAAACCTCGATACCTACATCATGCCCAGCATCCAGGACGCGCCGCGCTCGATGGCCGTGTTCGCGCTGGAGGGACTGGAGGCGGACGATAGGTTCGGCCCGCGCGGAATAGGCGAACTCGGCATCGGCGCGGTCACGCCGGCTATCGCCAACGCGGTCGCCGACGCCATCGGGTACTGGCCCGAACAGGCGCCGATCGATCCGGAGCGCATTCTGGGAGCACTGGGAGGATCCCCATGACAGGAGAGATCGGCTTCGGGCTGAACGGAGCGCGACGCAATGTCAGCGCCGGCGCGAGCCAACGGCTGATCGACGTGCTGCGCGAGGAGCTTGACGCGACCTCGGCCAAGAAAGCCTGCGGCATCGGCCGCTGCGGCGCCTGCATGGTGCTGATGAACGGCGCGCTGACGAATGCCTGCCTGCTGATGATGTGGCAGGTCGAGGGCGTGGAGATCGTCACGCCGGAAGGGCTCGACGCTGTTGCCGAGGCCGCGTTCGTGCGCCAGGGGCTGACCGAGGAGAATGCTTTCCAGTGTGGCTATTGTGCGCCGGGCTTCACGGTGACGCTGACGGCGCTGCTGCGCGAGATGGCAAAGCCGGACGAGGCGGATATCCGCGCCGCGCTTGGCGGCAATCTGTGCCGCTGCACGGGCTATCACTCGATCATTCGCGGCGCGCTGCGGGCTGTCGAGCTGAGGGCCGCGGCGGTGGCGGCCCTGCCGGAGCCGGCGTGAGTCAGCGATTCCAGACTGCAAGGACGGCGGCTTCACCAGCATCGTGCATCAGTCGCCGGGTCGCGCGGCAGGCGCTTCGCCGGGCTCCGCTGAGGGGGTGGTGCGATGCCCACGTGTGCGCGAAAACTGTTCAAGAACCCGAACGATATGTTCAAATCAGCGGTCTATTCTGATCGCTCAAACGCCCATACCGTTCGGTAAATTCAAGCGGCAACCCGCCCGGCTTTTCGCTTCGACGGGCCGAAAAAACCAGTGCCGCCTGCTGGGGAACGATGATGGAAGCCATAGAGCCACCTGTCGATTGCCGCGCGGCGCGTGACTTCAGCGCCGATCTCCACCGTTCGGTTTCCTTGAACGCTGCGCGAATTCCGACCGTCTTTCCGATCGCTCTTTCCGTTCCCGCCGTCAGGTCGTGGCCCGACCGCCGCCCGCTCTAGGGCATTTTCGCGAAAGCCGTGTAATGGCTGTCGCCTGCAACCAAGAAAAACAAAGAGTTAGATGCTTCGGCTGATTTCGCGGACAAGGCAAAACGATCTGGATGTCGCTTTGAAACGCCGCTATCGGAGCAATGAACAGCACTCAGGGACGCAGTGACCCTGACAGGAGGTGAAAAGCCGTAGTCGTCAGGCCAGGCGGGAGGATCTTCGCATCTCTATGCGATGCCGCCGGCAAGCGACAGGAAGGCCGCCCGGCCTCGCGGAAAACAGGGCGCATCGTCGTTAGGAGGAGCCGGACGACCGCCTGGATCGTCCGCCACTGGATCATGGTCACCGGAGGAGAAAAATGATCGACATCCGCAATCTTTCCCGCCGCCGTTTTCTTGAGCTGGGCGGTGCCGCCGGCGTCTCGATCGGCCTGTCGCAGGCCGGCCTTACCGGCGTTGCCCGCGCCGCCGCACCGCTTCCCGCGGTGGCCGAGGAGGATGCCGTCATCGCCTTCGGCTATGTCGGGCCGACCTCGGACGAAGGCTGGACCTGGACGCACGAGCAGGGCCGTCAGGCCGTCGCGGCCGCGTTCCCGAAGGCGAAGAGCATCTTCGTCGAGAACATCCCGTATTCCGCCGACGCGTCGCGCACCTTCCGCCAGTTCGTCGAGGAAGGCGCCCATATGGTGATCACCAACTCGAACTATGGCGACTTCCTGTACGACGTCGCCAAGAACGCGCCCGAGACCGCGTTCCTGCACTGCGACGACCGCACCATGATGGACAATCTGGGCGTCTTCTATCCGTCGCACTGGTATCCGAGCTACATCACCGGCGTCGCCGCCGGCGTGATGAGCAAGAACAACAAGCTCGGCTACATCGCCTCGTTTCCGGTGCCGACCTCCTTCACCGGCAGCAACGCCTTCCTGATGGGCGCGCGCTCGGTGAAGCCCGACGCGACGCTTCAGGTCATCGTCATCAATTCGTGGTTCGACCCGCAGGCCTCGACGCAGGCGGCCCGCGCGCTGATCGACAACGGCGCCGACGTGCTGTTCGGCATCATGGACGAGCCCGGCTACCTGCAGGTCGCCGAGCAGCGCGGCGCCAAGGCGGTGATGCTGAACACCGACACGCGCCGGTTCGGGCCGAAGGCTTACGTGAGCTCGATCATGTTCGACTTCCGCAAGTTCTACGTCGACCAGGTGCGGGCGCGCCTGGAAGGCAAATGGACGCCGGGCCAGCATCTGCTGCCGCTCGCCGACGGCACCGATCGCGACGCCTGGGGCGAGACCGTTCCGACCGAAGCGGCCAAGGCCGCCGATGCCGCGCGCGAGAAGATCCTCGGCGGCTGGAGCCCGTTCGAGGGCGAGATCAAGAACAGCAAGGGCGAGGTCAAGGTGGCCGCCGGCCAACGCATGAGCGAGGGCGACATCTACAACTGGAACTGGTCGATTGACGGCGTCAGCGGGCTTTAGTTTCGCCGCGATCCGATGACGATGAACATGATGCTGAATGCCGGGGAGGCGGTCGCGTCGGAGACCAAGGTCCAGCCGATCGTCCGCCTCAAGGGGATAGCCAAGTACTTTCCGGGTGTCGTCGCCAATCAGGACGTGGATTTCGACCTGTTGCCGGGCGAGATCCACGCGCTGCTTGGCGAGAATGGCGCCGGCAAGTCGACGCTGATGAACATGCTGACCGGCATCTATCGGCCGGACATGGGAGAAATCGTCATCGACGGGTCGGCCGTCAGCTTCGCCTCGCCGGTCGAGGCGATCGCCGCCGGCATCGGCATGGTTCACCAGCATTTCAAGCTGGTGAAGGCGTTCACTGTCGCCGAGAACATCCATCTCGGCTGGAAAGAGACGCCGCGCCGCATCGCCAGGGACCTGCTGGAAGCAAGGACGGCGGAACTTGCCGCCTCGCTCAACCTCGCTGTCGCGCCCGGAGCGCGGGTCAGCGACCTGTCCACCGGCGAGCAGCAGCGCGTGGAGATCCTGCGCGTGCTGTCGCGCAAGGCGCGCGTGCTCATCCTCGACGAGCCGACGGCGGTGCTGACGCCGGCCGAGGCCGCCGAGCTGTTCAAGGCGCTCCGCCAGTTCGCGGCGCGCGGCAACGCCGTCATCTTCATCAGCCACAAGCTGGACGAGGTGCTGGAGATATCCGACCGGGTGACGGTGCTGCGCGGTGGCCGCAAGGTCACCACCATGCCGACCGGCGAATGCGACAAGCGCATGCTGGCCCGCCTGATGGTGGGGCAGGAAGTGGTGCTGAGCAACATGCGCGAGCGGCGGCCAGATGCGAAGCCGGTCTCGCCGCAACCGGTGCTCAGCCTGCGCGACGCGTCCGCGCGCGATGATCTCGGCAACATGGCGTTGAAGCGTGTGTCGCTGGAACTCAGGGCCGGCGAGATCCTTGGCATCGCCGGCGTCGCTGGCAATGGCCAGAAGGAGCTGTCGCAGGTGTTGACCGGTATCCGGGCGCTCGCCTCGGGCCAGGTCGAAATCTGCGGCAAGGATCTGTCGCGCGCCGGCGCCGAGGAGTTCGCCGCCTTCGGCGTCGGGCACATTCCGGAAGATCGCCTGCAGAGCGGACTGGCGCCGGCGCTCAGTGTCACCGACAACGTCGTCATCCGCGAATACGGCAAGGCGCCGCTGTCGAAGGGCTGGGTCTACCGGCCCTCGGCGGCCACCTCGCTGGCGCGTTCCATCGCGGAAGCCGCGTCGGTCAGGGTGCCGGACTTCGGCATGCCGGTGCGCAACCTCTCCGGCGGCAACCAGCAGCGGCTGGTGGCGCGGCGCGAGATGCGCATCGCCGCCAACGTGCTGGTCGCCGCCTATCCGTGCCGTGGCCTCGACGTCGGCGCCATCAACGCCATGATGCGCTACTTCATCGAGTTGCGGGACGCCGGCGTCGGCGTGCTCTTCGTCTCCGAGGAACTGGAGGAACTGCTCAAGCTCTCGGACCGCATCGCCGTCATGTTTCATGGCGAGGTGATGGGCGTGGTGAACACCTCCGAGGTCGATATCGAAACGATCGGGCTGATGATGGGCGGACAACGCCGTGGCCCGGCCGGCGCAACGGCGGAGAATTGAAGATGGCCATTCGCATCCAGCGCGTGCCTTCCGAGAGCCTTGCCGGCGGCGTCGCCGCGCGGCTGGTCGCCATCGTGTTGGCGCTGGTGGTGGCGGCGATCGTCTTTGCCTTCACCGGCGCTGATCTCGGCAAGCTCGGCTCGCATGTGCTGAAATCCACCTTCGGCTCGAGGTTCGGCCTGATGGACCTCGGGCTGATCATGACGCCGCTGACGCTCACCGGCCTTGCCGTGATGATTGCGCTCAAGGTCGGCGCCTGGAACATCGGCGCCGAGGGCCAGTTCTGCGCCGGCGCCTTCGCCGCGACGGCGGTGGCGCTGTTCGTGCCAGGCCCCAATGTCGTGGTGCTTCCGCTGATGTTCGTGGCCGGTGCGCTGGGCGGCATGATCTGGATCCTGATCCCGACGCTGGCGCGCGCCTACGCCGATGTCAGCGAGCTCATCACCACGCTGCTGCTGAACTTCGTCGGCGTCCTGCTGATCTACTATGTCGCGACCGGCCCTTGGCTCGACCCGAGCGGCGTTTCCTTCGCCTCCACCGCGCGGCTGCCGCACGACGTGCCCTCCTTCTGGGGCGATGTCCATTGGGGCCTGCCGCTCGCCATCCTGCTCACCATCGCGGTCGCGGCGGTGCTCAATTTCACGCGCTGGGGCTACGAGGTCCGCATCGCCGGCTCCAATCCGAATGCGGCGCGCTACGCGGCCATCCCGTTCCGTCGCCACCTCATCGTCGTCATGCTGATGTCGGGCGCCATTGCAGGGCTTGCCGGCATGCTGGAAGCGGCCGGCACGGCGCATCGCCTGCAAGGCGGCATCTCCAACAATTTCGGCTACATCGGCATCATGGTGGCGGTGCTGGCGCGCGGCTCGGCCATTGGCGTGATCGCCGGCGCCGCGCTGATGGCCATCATCCTGAAATCGGGCATCTCGCTGCAGACGCAAGGCGTCAATATCTCGACGGTGCTCGCCATCACCGGGCTGATCCTGTTCTTCACCGCGTTGGCCGACGAGCTTTCGCACTACAGAATCGTCCGGACCAAGGAAGCCTAGCCATGGATCTGATCGCCGGCCTCATCCAAACCGCCATCCTCGCCGGCGGCGTGCTGGCGCTGGCCGCGCTGGGCGAAGTGCTCGCCGAGCGCGCCGGCGTGGTCAATCTGGGCGTCGAGGGGCTGATGGCGCTCGGCGCCATTACCGGGATCGCCGCGGTTGTCGCCGTGCCGAGCCCGATGCTGGGCTTCGCGCTGGCGCTTCTCGTCGGCCTCGCGGTCGGCATGGTGTTCGCGACCGCGACGGTGATCGTGCGCGCCAACCAGATCCTGTGCGGACTGGCGCTGACGCTGATGGGCACCGGCGTGGCGGCGATGATCGGCAAGGCCTATTCGGGCATCCCCGCGCCGGCGACCTTCCCGCCCATCGCCATCCCGCTGCTCAGCGAACTGCCGCTGGTGGGCAGGGCGCTGTTCACGCAGAACATCCTCGTCTACTTGATCTACCTGGTCCTGCCGTTCTGCATTCACCACCTTCTGTTCCGCACCCGCCACGGGCTCGATCTCAGGGCCGTCGGCGAGAACCCGGCGGCGGCCGACGCGGCCGGCATTCCGGTCCGGCGCATCCGCTTCTGGTACGTCTCGGTGGGTGCGGCCTTCGCTGCCGGCGCCGGCGCCTATCTGACGCTCGCCTTCGTGCCGTCCTGGTCGGAAGGCGTGGTCGCCGGGCGCGGCTGGATCGCGGTGGCGCTGGTTATCTTCGCCGGCTACCGGCCGTGGACGGCGGTGATGGCGGCGTTGCTGTTCGGCCTCATCACATCCCTCGGTTTCGTCGGCCAGGCGCGCAACTGGCCGATCGCCGCGCCGGTCCTGTCCATGCTGCCCTATCTCGGCACCATCGCGCTGATGATCGTGCCGGTGCTGGCATGGCAGAAGGTGCGGCGCCTGATGGCCGCGCCGGCGGCGCTGGGCGAGCCTTATTTCCGCGATGTCCGCTGATGCGCCGATACGAAGCCGAAACGGCGAGGGCCAATCCGGCGTGCGCCTCTCCGGAGGGAGATTGAAACGCTGATCACCGGCCACCGGAAGCGGCGGCCACAAGCCCGTTCGACCTATGATGACGATCCGCAGTTCGCACCTCGCGGGACAGGGCACAGAGCGCGGGAGCCGGTTCGGCTCTCGATCGGCAACAGGTCCGGAGGCGAGGAATGACGGTCGAACTGCTGGTGCGCGACGCGCATGTCTATGTGAAGCGGGGATGGGAGATCCCCGGCGGCTGGGTGGCGATAAAGGATGGACGGATACATTCCGTCGGCAAAAGCGGGGAAGAGCCGCAAAGCCAACGCACTATCTCGGCGCGCGGCCGGCTGCTCACGCCCGGCCTGATCAATGCCCATCATCACATGTACCAGAACCTGACGCGCGCCTATGCGCCGGTCACCAACGGCACGCTGTTCGAGTGGCTGACCGGCCTCTACCCACTATGGGCCAGGCTCGGCGAGGAATCCGTCTACCTGTCGACCTATGTCGCCATGACGGAGCTCATGATGGGCGGCTGCACCACGTCGATGGACCACATGTATGTCCATCCGAAGCCGTTCCTCATCGATGCCCAGTTCCGGGCGGCCAGGGACATCGGCTTCCGTTTCTACGCCACGCGCGGCTCGATGACGCGCTCGGTCGAGCAGGGCGGGCTGCCGCCCGCCTCGGTGGTGCAGTCGGAGGACGACATCCTGGCCGACAGCGTGCGGCTGGTCGAGGCCTACCACGACGCCAGGCCCGGTTCGATGAGCCGCGTCGCGCTGGCGCCATGTTCGCTGTTTTCGGTGACCGAGCGCATCATGTCGGAGTCCGCCAGGCTGGCCGACACCTATGATCTCAGGCTGCATACCCATCTCGCCGAGGACCATGACGAGGACACCTATTGCGCCGAGGTCTATGGCTGCACGCCGGTGGAGTATTTCGAGCGGGTCGGCTGGGCCAGCAAGCGCTCCTGGGTCGCCCATTTCATCTATCCGAGCGGCGCCGAGATCGACCGGCTGGCCCGCGCCGGCGTCGGCGTTGCCCAGTGCCCGTGCTCCAACATGCTGATCGGCGGCGGCTCGGCCGACCTGATGGGTCTGCGCCGGCGGGGCATGCGCGTGGGGCTCGGATGCGACGGCTCGGCCTCGACCGATCATGCCTCGATGTGGCTGGAGGCGCGCACCGCGCTGCTGCTCGGCCGCTATCGCAACGGACCAGCCTCGATGTCGGCGCGCGACGCGCTCGACGCCGCGACCATGGGTGGGGCCGCGTGCCTCGGCTGGGAGGACGAGATCGGCCATCTGGAGCCTGGCGCCTGCGCCGATCTGGTGGTCTGGCAGATGTCCGATGTCGCGCTGGCCGGCGCCCATACCGATCCGGTGGAAGCCTGGCTGCGCTGCGGCCCGGCGGTCGCCGGGCTGACCGTGGTCAACGGCGTGCCGCGCGTGGAGGACGGGCAACCGCTGATGCGGGACTTGCCCGACGTCCTTGCGCGGCATGCCCGGCAGGCGCGTCGCATCCAGTGTTTGGAAGCTTGAAGGCGGCCGTTCCAGCGACGGGTTCACGGGAACCGGCGGCGGCAGGCATGAGGAGACAGAGATGGCCGAATTCGACCTGGTTATCCGTGGCGGCACGGTTGCGAACACGAGCGATGTGTTCGCCGCCGACATAGGCATAGCCGGCGGCACGATCGTGGCGCTGGGCCGCGACCTCGGCCCGGCGCGCAACGAGATCGACGCCAGCGGCCGGTTCGTGCTGCCGGGCGGCGTCGACACGCATTGCCATATCGAGGAACCGCCGGTCGGAGACGTGCACAACGCCGACAGCTTTGCCTCGGCCACGGCCTCGGCGGCCGCCGGCGGCACGACAACGGTCATTCCCTTCTGCACGCAGCTCAAGGGCGGTACCGTGACCGCCAACCTGCGCGACTATCATCGCCGGGCGGAGCAGGCGCTGATCGACTATTCCTTCCACATGATCATTTCCGATCCGTCCGAGGCGGTCCTTGCCGAGCTGCCCGGCCTGATCGAGGAAGGACACCGCTCGCTCAAGATCTTCCTGACCTACGACAATGTGGCGCTGGACGACGCCCAGACGCTGAAGGTGCTGGCGCTGGCGCGGCGCTGCGGCGCGCTGGTCTGCGTGCACGCGGAAAACCACGCCGCGATCGCGTTCCTCACCGAGGCGCTTGAGCGCGCCGGCCTCACCCAGCCGAAATACCATGCCTGGGCCAAGCCGATCGCCGTCGAGCGGGAGGCCTGCCACCGGATCATCTCGCTGGCCGAGCTGGTCGATACGCCGGTCCACATCTTCCACGTTTCGGGCGTCGAGCCGGCTGAGGAGATCCGGCGGGCGCAGCAGCGCGGCCTCAAGGTGTTCGCGGAGACCTGCCCGCAATATCTGATGCTGACGGAGCGCGATCTCGACAAGCCCGGTTTCGAGGGCGCGAAGTTCCTGTGCAGCCCGGCGCCGCGCAGCGCGGCGGACCAGGAGGCGCTGTGGGGCTATCTGCGCGACGGAACCTTGAGCGTGTTCTCGTCGGACCACGCACCGAACCGTTTCGACGACGTCCACGGCAAGAAGGTGGCGGGCGAGGGGGCGCCTTTCGCCGTCGTCCCGAATGGCGTGCCGGGGCTGGAGACGCGGCTGCCCATCCTGTTCTCCGAAGGCGTGGTCAAGGGCCGCATCGACCTGCAGACATTCGTCGCGCTGTCGGCCACCAATCCGGCCCGGCTGTTCGGCCTGCATCCGCGCAAGGGCACCATCGCCATCGGCGCCGACGCCGACATCGCGATCTGGGATCCGGAGCGCAAGGTACGGATCCGCAACGCAGACCTCCACCACCAGGTCGATTACACGGTCTACGAGGATGTCGAGGTGACCGGCTGGCCGGAGATCACGCTGTCGCGCGGCGAGGTGGTGTGCTGGAACGGCGAGATCGTGGGCAAGCCGGGCTTCGGGCGCTTCCTGGCGCGCGATCCCTACAGCCAGATCGAACCGCTCGGCCGCTTCGTCACGCCGTTCGATCCGGTGTCCGGCACGCTGCTTCGCGGCTGAGGAAGCCGAAACGGCCCTCCAGGATTCCGCAGCCGAAGCCGATTGATCCCGTACCGGTCCCGCCACAGGACAGGTGCTTCGCGGGTGTGCAACAGCTTTGACGGGGCGCGGCGTTTGAGGCCGGCCAAACAACGCCGCAGCGGAGGTCCGAGCCGCGCCGATCGACACTTCGGATCGTCGCCGCATTGCTCTGTCCGACGTCCTCGACGGCGATCTCGGAAGAAACTCCTCCCAATAAAGGTCATGCTGCCGGCGCTTTCGCGCGTTGACGGTTCGCATGGCTGACGACTAGGTTCCGTTCGGTCCTTGGCGGGCGTTAAACGGAGTTGCCGAGGGCCAGCTGCCGCACCTTCATCATGACCTCCGGAGCATCCGTCATAGGCTGCTTCAGAGGCCCTCTGACGCGATCTCGTTGTTGACTCACCGTCTGATTGGCCCCCCTGATCGGTTCGGTTGCAACGAGGTCGTGTCATGCTTTTCATTCCCGCCGACATCTTTACCGAACCCGCTGATGTCTCTCCCGATACGCTCGCCAATCTCGGCCCGCTGCGCGGGCTCGCCGGGATCTGGCAGGCCGACAAGGGCATCGATGTGAACCCCAAGGCCGGGGGACCGGAGCGCCGCATCTTTCGCGAGCATGTGCGGATGGATCCGATCGATGCGCAGACCAACGGTCCGCAACTGCTCTACGGATTGCGCTACCACATCCACATCAACACGCCCGAGGAAGACATCACCTTCCACGACCAGGTCGGCTACTGGCTGTGGGAGCCGGCGACCGGGCTGATCATGCAGAGCGTGACCATCCCGCGCGGCCAGGCACTGCTCGCCTCGGGCCATGCCAGCGCGGGCGACAGGAAGATCTCCGTCTCGGCAAAACGCGGTCAGACGAATTATGGCATCTGCTCGACGGACTTCCTGGAGCAGGCTTTCCGGACGGACAGCTACCGCATCGATATCACCTTCAACGACGACGGAAGCTGGACCTACCTGACCGACACCGAGCTCACGGTGCGCGGCCGGGATGCCCCGTTCAACCATCACGACGGCAACACGCTGCGGCGCGTCGCGTCGCCCACGGCCAATCCGCTGGCGGGTATCGTCGCGGGTCGTGCCGGTCAGAAGTAGGCGCCTTCAGTCGCCGGCGAGGATGAAGTCGGCGCAGCGGTCGCCAATCATGATCGCAGGGGCGTTGGTGTTGCCGCTGGTGAGCCTCGGCATGATCGAGGCGTCGGCGACGCGCAGGCGCGGCACGCCGCGCACGCGAAGCCTTGGATCGACCACCGCCTGCTCGTCCGTGCCCATGCGACAGGTGCCGCAGGGATGGTAGACCGTCTTGGCGTGGCGGATGATGTGGTCGATGATCGCCTGGTCAGGCAGGTCGTCCGCCGCGCCGGGCGCCAGCTCTGCGGAAACCACCGCCCGCAGCGCCGGCTGGCGCAGGATGGTCCGCGCAGCCTTCATGCCGGCCAGCAGCAGGGCGAGATCGTCGGGATGCGAGAGGAAGCCGGTCTTGAAACGGATCGGCTCGCTCGCATCGCTGGACCGCAGTCTGACCTGGCCGCGCGATTTTGGCCTGAGAACGCACGGGTTCAGCTCCATGCCGTGGCGCTTGATCGAACCGTGCTCGGCGCTTTCGATCATGACGGGCAGGACATGGAACTGGACGTCGGGCCGTCCATCTGCGTCGAGGTCGAAGAAGCCGCCGCTCTCGACGACGTTGGAGGCGAGCAGGCCACGACGGAACAGCATGTATTCGATGCCATGCCGTAATGCCTTGAGGCCGCGATCCTCGCCGAGCAGCGAGATCGGCTCGCGCGTCAGCGCGTAGAGCGGGGCGGCGACGTGATCCTGCAGGTCCTGGCCGACGCCGGGCATGTCGCGGATGACGGCAATGCCCAGTTCGGAGAGATGAGCGGCCGGACCTAGCCCCGACAGCATCATCAGCTTCGGCGTCGCGAGCGCGCCGGCGGCGAGGATCACCTCGGCCCTGGCCGAGGCCGAATGGCTCCGGCCGTCGGCCGTGACGTAGGTGAGGCCGCTCGCGGCGCCGTTTTCCAGCGTCAGCCCGGTCACCAGCGCGTCGGTGACCACCTTGAGGTTGGCGTTGCCGGCGAGCGGCCGCAGGAACACCTTGGCCGCCGACTGCCTCTCGCCCGCTGCCGTCGTGGTCTGGTAGAAGCCTACGCCTTCCTGGCGCTCGCCGTTGAAATCGTCGTTGAAGGCGTAGCCGGCCTGTTGCGCGGCGCGAACATAGGCAAGCGACAGCGGATGCCGATAGCGAGGATCCGAGACCGGCAGCGGCCCCTCGGTGCCATGGTGGGCTCCGGCCAGCCGTTCGTTACGCTCCAGCCGCTTGTAGACGGGCAAGACGTCGTCCCAGCCCCAGCCGGGGCAGCCGAGATCGCGCCAGCCATCGTAGTCCTGCGGCTGGCCCCTGACATAGAGCATGGCGTTGATCGACGAGCCGCCACCCAGCGTGCGGCCTTGCGGGATCGGCAGCGAACGGCCACCGACGCTGGGTTCCGGCTCCGACTGGTAGATCCAGCTCCGCGCGGTACCGATAACCCTGGCGAAGGTGGCCGGCATGTCGATGAAGCGTGTGTCGTCGGCGGGGCCGGCCTCGACGACGAGCACGCGCTTGCCAGCCTTGACCAGCCGGCTTGCCACGGTGCAGCCGGCCGAGCCCGCGCCGGCGACGATGTAGTCGTAGGCTTCGCTCATCTGGTCAGGCGTAGCGCATGATGGCGGTCTTGGTCTCGAGGTAACCCTCGATCGCCGCGCGGCCATGCTCGCGGCCGATGCCGGATTGCTTGAAGCCGCCGAAGGGGGCGGCGGGGTCGAGCGTGTTGTGCGAGTTCACCCACACAGTGCCCGCCTTCAGGCCGTGGATAGCGGTCATCGCCTTGCCCATGTCGCGCGTCCAGATCGAGGCCGAAAGCCCGTAGCGCGTGTCGTTGGCGATGCGGATTGCCTCGTCGAGATCGGCGACCGGCATCGCCGCCACAACCGGCCCGAACACTTCCTCACGCACGATCTCCAATTCGGGCCGCACATTGTGCAGGATGGTGGGGGCAACATAGTGTCCTTTTGCCGGCACTGCCCGCGCGCCGCTGACCCGCTCGACGCCGGCGGCCAGGCCGCGCTCGACATAACCCAGCACGCTCTGGCGGTGCTTGGCCGAAACCAGCGGGTTGATCTGCGCTTCCGTGTCACGTCCGGCGCCCATGGTCATGCCGTCGGCGATTTCCGCCAGCCGCGCCAGCGTCTTGTCGTAGATCGATTTTTCGATCAGCAGGCGCGCCGCCGAGGTGCAGACCTGCCCCTGGTTGAAGAACATGCCGAGGCCGGCGAGCAGAGGCTCGATGCCTTCCTCCATGTCGGCAAGCAGGATCATCGGCGACTTGGAGCCGAGCTCCAGCGTGAAACGCGCGACACGGTCGACGGCGGCATGTCCCACGCGCTTGCCGACCTCGGTCGAGCCGGTGAAGGTCAGCTTGTCGATGCCGGGATGACGGATCAGCGCCTCTCCCGTCACCGCGCCGCTGCCGGTGACGATGTTGACCACGCCCGGCGGGAAGCCGGCCTGCTCGATCAGCTCGGCGAGCCTGAGCAGGCCGAGCGGCGTTTCCTGCGGCGGCTTCAGCACCACCGTGCAACCGCAGGCGAGCGCCGGCGCGATCTTCCACATGCCGATCAGCAGCGGGAAGTTCCACGGCACGATGGCGCCGACGACGCCGACCGGTTCCATGATGGTCATGGCCTGATGTCTGGCCCCTGGGGGTACCGGGATCGAGACCTGGAAGGTCGAGCCTTCGATCTTGGTCGCCCAGCCGGCGTAGTAGCGCAGCCAGTCGACGGTGCCGCCGGCGCTTAGCATGCGCGCCACGCCCAGCGACTTGCCGTTCTCGATGCTTTCGATTTCCGCGAGCAGGTCGGCGTCGGCCTCGACCATGTCGGCGAGCTTCAGCATCAGGTTCTGGCGGTCGACCGGCCGCATCGAGCCCCACGGCCCTTCGAGCGCCGCACGCGCGGCGCGTACCGCGCGGTCGACCAGTTCGGGGCCGCTTTCGGGTACGCGCGCAACGATCTCGCCCGAGGCGGAATCGTCGACCGGCAGGCCTTCGCCGCCGAGGCCGTCGACGAACCGTCCGTCGATGAAGGGCCTGTGCTGGCGGGACAGGAAGGCCGCGGCTGCGGCGCTGATCGGCGGCACGGTTCTCTCGTTCACGTCATCCTCCTCGACAGCCGGTGAACACTCACGCGAGGGTTATGGAGGCCGCCACCGTGCTTCAAGCCGCGCGAGGCGCGTGTGCGCGTTCAGTCAAAACAAAGTTCCCGCTCGGACAAGACGGCCCACGGCTTGCCGGTCAAGATCGCGAGCAACGGATCGTCGCTGGCGCCGATCTCGCCTTGCCGCTGGGCGAGGGGCCGCCTCGGAGGAAAGCAATTGAGCGCGTTTCTCGGCAATCCGATGGTCGCCACGGCGGCGCTGCCACTGCTGCTCGGCATCGTGCTGGCGTTGCTGGCGCAGTTCGCCCTGGTGTCGCCGTCGCCGGTGCTCACGCTGTTCTGGTCGGCCCTGCTTCTGTTCTTCTACGGGGACACGCTTGGTCCGCCGGTGATCCCGCCGGTCGCGGCCAGCCAGAAGCTGATCTATCTCGCCTTTGCCGGCATTGTCCTCGGCCTGACGGCCGGGCGCATGCGGGGCGGCCGAAGCATGGCCGTTCCCGGCGCGGCAGCACTCCTGGCGGCGTTCCTGTGGCTCGGCTGGCGCCGCCTCGCCGGCGGAACCTTCGACGCGCAGATGGCCGCAGCGCTCCTCGTCGGCCTGCTGGTGATCGCCGGCGGGTTCATGCTGTTGGCGCAGCCGGCGTCGCCGTCACCTTCGGCCGAGGAGCCGTTCCTGGCGCCGGCGGCGGTCCTGGCCGTGAGCCTCGCCGGCGCTATCGTTTCCGTGCTTGGCGCCTCGATCGTCACCGCGCAGTTGCTCGGTTCGATTGCGGCGCTGACCGGTGGCTGGTGCCTCGTGCAGTATTTCGCGGTGCTGCGCGGCGGCGTGGCCAACGCGTGGGGCAGGAGCCTCGAATTCCTCGCGCTCTATGCCGTGTCCACCGCGCTGATGCAGGTGGCGCTGCTCGCGCCCAAGGCGCATCCGGTCGCGCTCGTACTGTCAGCGCTGCCGCCTCTGGTGGCAGCGCTGGTGCCCGGCCCGCTCGGCGGCCTCGTTCCAAGCGCGCGGCCATCGCGGCCGCTGGTAGCCGGCCTGCTCATCGCCGCGCCCGCCGGCCTTGCAATGCTCGTCGCGCTCATCTGGGCGCCGCATGGCGCGGCGCTCGGCTACTGACGAGCCAACCCGTCCACAGACCCTAAGGACATCGCTACAAACAAGGAGACGAGACGTGAAAGCACGACGCATCATCGCAGCCCTGGCCTTCGCCGGCACCTCGGCGCTCGTATCGGCCGCGCATGCCGACACCTATGAAATCGACGGCCAGCACAGCTGGGTCACCTTCACCGTGAAGCACGGCATCTACGGCACCGCCCATGGCCTGTTCGATGCCACGTCGGGCACGATCGTCATGGACAAGGCCGACATCACCAAGAGCAGCGTCAAGGCCGAGATCGAGGCGGGCTCGATCCATACCGCCTTCGACCAGCGCGACAGCGACCTCAAGGGCCCCGACTTCTTCAACGCCGCCGAATTCCCGAAGATCTCCTTCGAGAGCACCAAGGTCGAGAAGGTCGATGACAAGACCGGCAAGGTGACCGGCAACCTCACCATCAGCGGCGTCGCCAAGGAGGTCACCCTCGACGTCACGCTGGTCAACGAGGCGCCGGCGCCGTGGGACGCGACGCTGACCAAGGCCGCCTTCACCGCCACGGGCAAGGTGAGCACCGCCGACTTCCCGATGGCCAAGGCCGCGGCCGGTTTCGGCCTCGGGCCGGAGATCGACATCGCGATCGATCTCGAGGCGATCAAGAAGTAGCCCGAAGCACATCGCGGGCCGCCCGCGCGGCCCGCGATGTGCGCGTTCAGTCAAAACAAAGTTCCCGCTCGGACAAGACGGACGGCACAGGGCGCTGCACTATCGCTGATGAAGATCGAGGCATGGTGAGCGCTGTCGCGGCAGCGCCGGTGAGGACGGCAGCAATGAGATTTTCAGGGAAGACGGTCCTCATCACCGGCGGCGGTACCGGCATCGGCGCGGCGGTGGCCAGGCGCATGGCGGCGGACGGCGCCAACGTGGTGTTGATGGGGCGGCGGCGCGAACCGCTGGAAGCCGTCATCGGCGACATAGGCGGCCTCGTGGTGCAGGGCGACGCCGCCGACGCAAAGGCGGTGCGCAAGGCGCTCGGCGAGGTGCATGGCAAGTTCGGCGCCGTCGACATACTGATCGCCAATGCCGGCGGCCATGGCGTCGGCCCGACCATCTCGATGAGCGACGAAACCTGGGCGCTGGCGACGCGCACCAATCTCGACACCGCCTTCGTCTGCGCCCGCGAATGCCTGCCGGACCTTATCGCCAGGAAGGGCAACATCGTGGTCGTCGCCTCGATCGCCGGGCTGTTCGCCGGGCCGGCGGCGGCGGGCTACGTGACGATGAAGCACGCCTGCGTCGGCTTCGGCAAATCGCTGGCGCGCGACTACGGTCGCCAGGGCGTGCGCACCAACACGATCTGCCCCGGCTGGGTTTCGACCGACATGGCCGACGAGCAGATGCAGGTGCTGGTCGAGAAGCATGGCCTCGCCTCCATCGAGGAGGCCTACAGGCTGGTGACGAAAGACGTGCCGCTCGGCCGCCCGGCGACACCGGACGAGGTCGCCAACGTCATCTGCTTCGTCGCGTCGGGCGAGGCGGCGATGATGAACGGCTCGATCCTGACAGTCGACGGCGGTGCCACCGTCGTCGACCTGCCGACGCTGGCCTTTGTCGATTGACCGGAGGGACGACCCCATGAACGACCAGAACAGACCCGCCGACTGGAAGCACTTCGACGAGTTCGCCGCCGGCATCGCCACCAACCGGCTGCCGACGACGAACGCGCTGCGCGGCCAGACCTTCAAGATCACGCTGAAGAGCGGCCGCGTCATCGACCTCGCCTTCACATCGGCCGACACGGTGGCCTGGAGCGAAGGCGACGATGCCGGCGCCGACTGGTACGAGGCGCTGGAGGTGGCGGCCGACGTGTTCTTCATCAACATGACTTTCGCCAGCCGGCCGGCGGAGGACGAGGCCTTCATCGTCAACACCCGCACGCGCCGCGTGCTGTCGGTGCGCGAAAGGGTGCGCGAGCCTGGCGAGGCGCCCGGCGAGCCGCGTGTGGCGCAGGTCTGGTCGGCGGGCGTACTGGGTGACGCCTCGGTGCCGGCGGAAGGCATGGAGCCGGCGCCGAGCCGCGATCTGATCGGGCTGACGGCGCACTACACCTACAGCCCCAACCACGTCTACGAGCACATCTATCTCTCGTCGCAGCGCTACGCCTGGCAGAACCTGGTCGGCGTACAGCGCGGCCATGGCGACGTCGACCTCGCGACCACATGGAAGTTCGACCAGAACCAGTACGTGTTCGGCTTCCGCGAGTTCATCATCCCGGTCGCCTCGCTGTTTTTCTACAACTGGGACGTCATGCAATCGACCGGCAAGTTCCTCGGCGTGACCAGCCAGGGCCGCATCGAGAACAAGCCGGCGGGCGCTTTCATCGAGAAGAAGACGCGTACCGTCTACGACATGGGCAAGGCGCCGGTCTGAGCGTCGGGGGGAAGGCATGAGCAGGAACTACGAGGCCATCAGGGCGCACTATGCCGGCTCGGATGCCGGCGACCTCAAGGCGATGATGGCGCCGATAACCGAAAGCACGGCCTGGATCGAGATGGCTGGCTTTCCCTATGCCGGCACCTATGTCGGGCCGGACGAGATCCTGGCCGGCGTCTTCAAGCGCATCGGCGAGGATTGGGAGGGTTACCGCTTCGCGCTCGAGCGGCTGGTCGATGGCGGCACGACGATCGTCGGCATCGGCCGCTATTCGGGCGTCTATCGCAAGACGGGCAAGCCGATGTCGGCGCGCGTGGTGCATGTCTGGGACGTGGAGGACGGCAAGGTCACGCGCTTCGAGCAGTTCACCGACACCAGGCTGGTCGCGGCAGCGATCGCCTGACGGTTCGGCGCATGCAGGGGCCGGTGCGCCGGCCCGACGAAAACCTGGGAGGATGAAATGGAAATCAGTCTGAAGGGAATGCTGGCCGGCCTGTTGCTGTCCACCGCGCTCGGGCTCGGCGGCGCGGGCGTCGCCAGCGCCGCCGGCGACGAGATCGTCATCGGCGCGCCGATCTCGCTGACCGGCCCGCTGGCCGGCGACGGCAAGGAGCAGAAATGGGCCTACGAGCAGGCCGTGGCCGACATCAACAAGGCCGGCGGCATCATGGTGAAGTCGGCCGGCAAGAAGCTGCCGGTGCGGCTGGTGGTGGCCGACGACGAAAGCTCGGAAGGCAAGGTGGCCTCGGCGCTGGAGAACCTGATCAAGGTGCAGAAGGTCGACGCGCTGCTGTCGACCCATTCCGGGCCGATGAACATCGCCGGCGCGATCGTCGCCGAGAAATACAAGAAGTTCTACATGATCACGACCGCCTTCCCGTTCGAATGGCAGCCGTTGAAGCTGAAATACTCAGCGCTGTTCTTCTTCCATCCGGGGCCGGGCGCCGAAGTGCCGTTCCAGATCTGGGACAAGCTGCCGGCCAACGAGAAACCAAAGAACCCAGCGCTGGTCTCCGAGGACTCGCCCGACGGCAAGGGCTTCGGCGGCGCCTTCGAGGCGGCGGCCAAGAAATATGGCTACACCTTCGCCGTCGACGATCCCTGGGCGATAGGCGCCACCGACTATTCGGCGCTGATCACCAAGCTCAAGGCCGCCAATGTCGACGCCATGCTGGTGTTCGGCTCGCCTGCCGACACCATCACGCTGCTCAGGCAGATGAAGGAGCTGGGCTTCAGCGTGCCCTATCTGCATGGCTGGAAGGGCACCTGGACGGGCGAGTTCCACGAGGCGCTGGGGGCGGATTCCGACTACATC
This sequence comes from Mesorhizobium sp. 65-26, assembly GCA_001899205.1. Lineage (GTDB taxonomy): Bacteria > Pseudomonadota > Alphaproteobacteria > Rhizobiales > Rhizobiaceae > Mesorhizobium. Next base: position 33,030 of record MKVL01000010.1, read on the forward strand.
CTGACCGACGGCTTCTGGTCGGGAAGCTATCCATACAAGGGCGCCAAGGAGCTCGGCGAACGCTACGAGGCCGAGTTCAAGAAAGACTCCGTCACCGTCGGCGCCTTCTATGCCAACGCGCAGGTGCTGGCCCAGGCGATCGAGAAGGCGGGCAGCACCGACGCGACCGCGATCCACGACGCGATCTTCGGGCAGGAATTCAAGGACACGGTCGTCGGCGACCTGAAGTTCGACGACACCGGCTTCGCGCTGATCCCCAGCGTCGCCACGCAATGGTGGCAGGGCAAGCACCGGCTGATCTATCCCGACGGCGACTGGACCTACAAGCCGGCGCCGGCCTGGGACAAGCGCTGAGAGGGGGGCGGGGAGGGCGCGGCGTTCGGATGCGGGGTCATTCCATCCGGACGCCGGCGCTGCCCCTCACCTGCCTGCCGGCATCCTCTTTCCGTATAGTGACGGGGAGAGGGGCGCCCGCATCGACGGTTTCGCCAATCGCCAACGTAGCAAGAGAGGCGTTGAGGTCGCGGCCAGCCCCTTCTCCCCGTCACTACACGGGGAGAAGTGCCCGGCAGGGCGATGAGGGGCAGCGCCGACCCTGATGATTTCGAGGCGAGCGAAGTCAGGTGCACGGATTTTCAAACCCGATAGCTTCGGCTGGAGAAACAGAAACACGATGCAGCCTGACGAAACCTTGCTTCGCCTCGAAGCGGTCCAGAAGCGGTTCGGCGGGCTGGTCGTCCTCAACAACATCGACATCGCGGTCGGCCCCAACGAGCTGATCGGGCTGATCGGCCCCAACGGTGCCGGCAAGTCGACGCTGTTCAACCTCATCACCGCCATCTACGCGCCGACGCGCGGGCGCATCCGCTTTCGCGACCAGGACATTACCGGCATCGCGCCGCATCGCATCAGTCGGCTGGGCATAGCGCGCACCTTCCAGCTGGTGCGCACCTTCCTGACCATGACCGCCTTCGAGAACGTCATGGTGGGCGCCGTATATGGCGCGGGCGGACGGGTGAAGCACGCGACCGAGGCGGCCAACGCGGCGCTCGAACTGGTCGGGCTGACGGCCAGGCGCGACATCCGCACCGCGCATATGACGCTGTCCGAGCGGCGCATGCTGGAGATCGCGCGGGCAGTGGCGTCGGAGCCGGCGCTGCTCCTGCTCGACGAGCCGATGGCCGGCCTCAACCCGACCGAGATCCAGCGCATGGTCGACGTCATCCGCCGCGTGCGCGCCGAGAAGGGCGTGTCGATGCTGTGGGTGGAGCACAAGGTGGACGCCATCATGAAGGTGTGCGGCCGCGTCATCGTGCTCGACCATGGCGAGAAGATCGCCGACGGCGCGCCGCGCGAGATCACCCAGAACCGCAAAGTCATCGAGGCCTATCTTGGCGAACCGGCTGCTTGAAGTCAGCGACCTCGACGTCGCCTATGGCGATGTCGGCGCCCTGTGGGGCGTGTCGATCCATGTCGATCCCGGCACCATCGTGGCCATCGTCGGCGCCAACGGCGCCGGCAAGACGACGCTGATGAAGGCGATCTCGGGCCTGGTGCGGCCGAAGCGCGGCGAGATCCGGCTCGGTGGCGCCTCGCTGGTGGGCAGGGCGCCCGAGGAGATCGCCCGGATGGGCATTGCCCATGTGCCGGAAGGGCGCGGCCTGTTCCGGCAGATGACGGTGCTGGAGAACCTCGAGCTCGGCGCCTTCCAGCCCAAGGCGCGGCCGCGCCTGCAACAGTCGCTGGAGAAAGCCTACGCGCTGTTTCCGCGGCTGAGGGAGCGCGCGCACCAGAAGGCGGGCTCACTGTCCGGCGGCGAGCAGCAGATGCTGGCGATCGCACGGGCCACCATGTCGGACCCGGCGCTGCTCATCCTCGACGAGCCGTCGCTGGGGCTGAGCCCGCTGGTGGTGCAGCAGATGTTCGCGTTGATCCAGACCCTGCACGGCCAGGGCGTCACCATCCTGCTCGTCGAGCAGAACATCCATCAAGCGCTGAAGGTGGCCGACCACGGCTTCGTGCTGAAGACGGGCGAGCTCGCCATGCAGGGCAGCGGCGCCGAGCTGCTCGCCGATCCTGAAATACAGAAAGCCTATATGGGCGTGTTGGAGTAGCCTCGATGCTGAACATTCCGCCCCCGGAAATCCTGCTGCAGCTCTCCATCAACGGCGCGCTGGGCGGCGCCATGTACGGCGTCGCCGCAGTCGGCCTGAGCCTCATCTTCGGCACCATGCGGCTGATCTTCCTGGCGCAGGGCGCGATGATCATCCTTGCCGCCTATTTCGTACGGGCGCTGTTCTACGGGCTCGGCATCGACCCGTTCCTGTCGCTGCTCATCGTCGTGCCGGTGGGGCTCGGCGTCGGCTGGCTGATCTACCAGGGCCTGTTCCGCAGGGCTGCCGCCGAGGAGGACCGCAACATCTCGCTGCTGATCGCGGTGGGGCTGATGTTCCTGGTGCAGAACCTGATGACGGTGGTGTGGGGCGGCAACACGGCCGCCGTCGTCACCACCTATACGGCGAGCGGCATCGAGCTGCTGGGCGTGCGCACATCCTTCACGCGCTCCATGGGCTTCCTCATCGCGCTCGCCGGCACCGGGCTGGTGGTGCTGTTCCTGCGCGGCACGCTGGTGGGCAAGGCGGTGCGCGCGGCCTCCGAGGACATGGAGGCGGCGACGCTGATGGGCATCAGCCCTCACCGCGTCAACGCCATCGCGTTTGCCATCGGCATATCGCTGGCGGGCGCCGCCGGCGTGGCGGTGGCCACCACCTTCCCGTTCAACCCCTTCGCCGGCTTCATCTTCAGCCTCAAGGCGCTGGTGGCTCTGGCGCTGGGCGGCATCGGCAATGTCGCAGGCGCGCTGGCCGGCGGCATCATCCTCGGCCTGATCGAAGCCTATGTGCAGTATTTCATCTCGGGCGGCTGGACCAACGCCATCGCCTATGGCGTGTTCCTGGCCGTGCTGATGTTCAAGCCCGAGGGCCTGTTCAGCCGGCCCTACAAGAAGGCCTGAGGCGATGTCGGCGCGCATGCTCAACTGGATCGCGGCGCTCGGCGTGGCCGCGCTGGCGCTGGCGGCGTTCCTGCCCGGCGCGGTGGACAGCTACGCCTTCTCCTTCCTGTTCTTCGTTTTCCTCTACGCCATCATGGCGCAGGCCTGGAACCTGGTGGCGGGCTTCGGCGGCCAGGTCAGCCTCGGCAACCATGCCTTCTTCGGCCTCGGCGCCTACACCACCGCGATCCTGTGGAGCGGCAACTATCTCTGGGGCTCGCTCTACGACGCCTATCCGCGCATCTACTATTTCGACCCGGTGACGATGGCGCTGGGCGGGCTGGTGGCGGCGCTGGCGGCCGTGATCATCGGCCTGCCGCTGCTTTCCAAGCTGCGCGGCGACTATTTCGCGCTGGGCACGCTGGGGTTCGGCGAGATCGTCAAGGTGGTCCTGATCAACGGCGGCGACTTCACCGGCGGCGCCTTCGGCGTGGTGGCGCCGGCCGGCACGTTCGACACGCTCTTGCCACACTATCTGGTGGGGCTGGGGTTGATGGTCGGCGTGGCGCTGGCGCTTCGCCTGCTGATGCGTTCGCGCTACGGCCTGGCGCTGATCGCGGTGCGCGATGACGAGATGGCGGCCTCGGCCAACGGCATCGACACGCTGAAGGTGAAGGTGGCGGCCTTCGCCGGCAGTGCCTTCATCGCCGGCGTCGCCGGCAGCCTCTACACCTACTACATCTTCCATGTCGGCCCGGATTCGGTGTTCGACCTCAACTGGATGCTGCTGCCGCTGATGATGACGGTGGTGGGCGGCACCGGCACGCTGTTCGGCCCGATCCTCGGCGCCTTCGTGATGTACGCGGTCTTCGACCTCGCGCGCATCGCGGTGCCGGACTACCACCCCGTGATTTCGGGGCTGACGATCATCCTGGCGATGCTGTTCCTGCCGAAGGGGCTGATGCGGGTGAGGGGGAGGCGGGTGGCTTGATGCGGTTGGCATGGGAGGTGGTCGGCGGCCAAGATCGATGCGGGAGGGATATCCGGGAGGGCTGGCCGAGCGGGGTGGGTTGTGAAGGGCTGAAATCGGGCCGGAACCGGATAACGGCCTTCGGAAAGAGGTCGTGCTGTTTTGCCTAGGGATTCAGGGATCGGGCAACGGCCAATTGCATGTAGGTCTATCCGCGTCGGTGCTCCGTTATCCTCGTACTGCCGGGCGAGAACCAAGCTTCCAGCTCAGGCAAGGCGCCTCGCGGGTCGCAACTTCCGCACATGAAAATGTCGAGGGCCGCATAGCCGGTCTCGGGCCAGGTGTGGATGCTGATATGGGACTCGGCGAGCAAAGCGACACCGGTGATGCCACCGCTCTCGCCGAAATTGTGCAGCATGACGTGCAGCACCGTGGCGCCGCAGGCGGCAGCCGCCTCACGCAACACGTGCTCGATCCCCTCGGCATTCCGCAAGCCGCGGCACCCCCAGAAGTCGACAAGCAGATGCAGACCGGGGGCGAAAGGCTGCGCGTCCTGTATCTGACCGGTGATTTTGGTATCCATCAGGAGCGCCCCGGTTCTTGGGCGAACAGCACCCGTTTCCAATTTGTATCCTTTGTCTGCATGCGCCAGATAAAGGCATCGAGGATGTAGTGGGTGGCCTGAGGCAGGGCGAGCAGCGGTGCCAGCCAGATCAGCGCCGCCGATGAGCCGAGCGACGGCAGGATAGCGAAGACGCCGAAGAGACCGCCATGCTCACGCCAGACGAAACCGTCCCACAACCCCTCTTCCAGATAGGCAAGGCCGAAGAGAGCGGCGATGTAGACAGGCACCGCTTGCCAGGTGAACAGATGCGCGATCCACGGCGCCATGAAAGAGCTGCGCCCTCGCTGCAGCCAAGTCTGGTTGCGGCCGTAGCCCCAGATCAGCGCGATGTAGGGGATGCCATGGGCGATGATGTTGGTGCCCGTGAAGACGAGGTCGTTGTCGAACAGCACGATGCCGATGAACCAGGACGTCGCGGTGCCGACGAGCAGCAGATTGCGCGGCAGGTTGAATCCGGTGCCGCGGCGCAGCAGCGCGGCCTCCTTGAGCACATAGGCGACCAGGATCGTGCCGTAGGCGATGCCGGCAAGGGTGGCGAGCAATGGCAGGTCGAGGCGTACGAAATCACCTTCCACGAACCAGGAGAACTGCCGCTGGTGGCAATGCCAGTAGATCAGCGGATAGATCGTGGCGCCGTAGATGGCCGCCTTGTCGATGCGACGGAAGAGCAGTGGCAGGCCGTGCTCCCGGCGGGCGTAGATCATCATGAACCCGTACTGCTGGCGCACGAAATGGAACACTGCGGCATAGGCGAGCACACGCCAGAAGACCAGGCTGCCGCACCAGTAGAGAAGGCAACCACCCAGCCAGGCCAGCAGCGGCGTCAGGCCATAGAGCCAGGGCCGCGCACTCAATTCGGCGCGGTCGAGATAGGTACGGAAGAGAGTCGAATAGACGTGGGCAACGTCAACGCCGACCACGAGTATCAGCCAGACCCAGGGCGGCGTCTCGCCCACCGTGGCGCCGGATAGGGACCAGGCCAGCGCGGCCAGCGTCACCGCCAGTGCCGGGGCGAGGATGAAGCCCAGATCGAAGCGGGCGGAGAATATCCAGGGTTGCTTCTCGAGGAGGGAATGCACCATCACAGCACCGTCTCGAAGGGATGGCCCAAATAGGCCATGGCGTTCTCGGCCGCGCGAACCCCATGCGTGTAGGCCTCCTCGAAGATGGAGATGCCGCTCATATCCGAGTGGGCGGTGAAGACGGGCGGCTTCTGTACGAGACCCGCGCGCCGCCGAGCGCCCCAGATGAAGCCAGGCACCGGCCGGATCATCGCATGCCCCCAGACCCAGACGTCGATCCGCCTGACATGGCCTTCGAGCTCGGGATGAACGGCGAGAAGCTCTTTGAGGAAGATGTCCTGCCAGTCCTTCAGCGCTCGCCCGAAGGCCTCCCTGCGCGCCTCCTCCGGCGGCAGGTGGCTGAGCGGCCAGTAATAGGTCAAAACCGTCCTCGTGGGACGCATCTGCGTGATCTGGTGGGTGGCCACGACATAGCCGAGCAAGGGGCTGTCGAACACGACATTGTCCCAGCTTAAACCGGCCCCTTTGCCTCCCGGCAGGCTGTCGAGCGTTATATTGGCCACCGCCCACGGCGCATAGGAAAAGCCGGCCGCGAGATCAGCATCTTTCATCAGCCGCGCGGTGACGAAATGGGGGGTCGCCAGCACCGCCGCCTTCGCCTGGACGCGGAAGGTCTTGTCCTCGGCCGCATCCCAGACGTCGACCGTCACGCCCGCATCGCCGGTTTCGACTCCAAAGGCCAGCGATCGCGGGCGGGCGCGCTGACCGATGATTTCGGCGAGGCGGTGCGCGAGATAGCCGTTGCCTTCCGGCCAGGTGACCAGTCCCTGCTCATCGGCATCAGCCGCCTTGCCGTTGCGGGAGGCGAAATAGTGGACACCGGCCCAGGCCGAGACATCTTTCGAACGCGCGCCGTAGTCGTCGCGACAGCAGTAGTCGACATACCAGGCAAGCGCTGGCGAGCGATATCCCTCGCGCTCCATCCACTCCGTCATGGTGACGGCGTCGAGCGCCACCAGGTCGGCGTCCTGTGAACTCAGGTCGAGCGGGATGGCGAAGGCGCGCCGGCCGTCGCTGCCGACGCGCCGCCGAAACTCGCGCATCGTGGCGAAGAAACGCGCGGTCTCCTCGTCCTCCTGCGCGGTGAGGCCTATCGCAGGCACCAGGCCGTCCTGCCAGCGCCCATAGCGGTAGAGGCGCTCGGAAGGGTCGGCGCACAGCGCGTATTCGTCGTAGATCGGTGCTCCCGTGGGGCCATGTCCGGTGATGATGCCGAAATCCTCGAACAATGCCTGTACTGCCCTGGCTTCCCGGGTGAGCAACGGCACGTAGTGAGCTCCCCAGGGAAAGGCGCAGACCTCATTGCGCCCGCTGGCGGCATTGCCGCCGGGAGCGGCTTCGAGATCGAGCAGCAGGAAATCGTCATAGCCAGACTTGGCAAGGCGATAGCCGGCGCCCAGGCCCGCTACGCCGCCGCCTACGATGACGACGCCGGTTTGACGCATCTCGGCCGGTGCGGCGAAGGCGCCGCCGCGCAGCCTGTGGCCAATGGTGGAGGAGGCGCCGACGAGTTCACCGGGCACCGCGCCCTCCGTCCCGTTGTCGGCCAGCACTTTTCCCGCCAGAAGTTCTCCGCCGGCCAGCCCCGCGCCGGCTAGTCCGAGCGAAGCGGCTCCGAGAGCCAGGAACTGCTTGCGCGTGATCCGGCTCATGGCAAGGCCGCCCCGGTGCTTCGGTCTTCAGATCGGCCTGTCGGCGCCGGCGCGCTGGCCACCGCCCGCCGCCGCCCGGCCGGCATCACTGGATGCGCCGGGCCCGAGGGAGGCCGTTCCATGTTGGTCGCAAGGCCGGCGTTCCGGCTCCTAATAGATGAGGTAGTCACCCCACTCCTCGTCGAAATAGCGCACCAGCGGCTGGTCGTCGAGCCGCTGTATGGCGGTGGCGACATGCGCCATGTCGGGCGGAAACTGGAACATCGCCCTCATGGTCGGCAGGTCGAGGAAGCGCAGCCCTTCGGGCAGGTGCTCCGGCACCCGATAGGGCGAGAAGGAACCGATGATGAAACCCCACTCGCCGAAGGACGGCACGAAGAGGTGATAGGCGGCGGTCTGGTAGCCGGCTGCCGCCAGCGTGTTGTCGACGCACCAGAAGGATTTGCGCGCGACCAGCGGCGACGTGCTCTGGATCACCACGATGCCGTCATCGTTCAGCGCCGACCTCAGTTGGCGGTAGAAAGTGAGCGAGTACAGTTTGCCTATCGAGAAATTGGAAGGGTCCGGCAAGTCGATGATCACGACGTCGAACCGGGTATCGGCCGGCCTGCGTTCCCGAAGCCAGAGGAAGGCATCGGCATTGACGAGCGTCAGCTTGGATGAGGACAAGGCTCCGCCATTGAGCTCCGTCATCAGTTCGTTGCTGGAGAACAGGCGCGTCATGGCGGGGTCGAGATCGACCATGGTCACTGCCTCGACCGCCGGATATTTCAAGACCTCGCGCAAGGCCAGGCCGTCGCCGCCGCCGATGATCAGCACCTTGCGCGGCGCCTTCAGCGCGCTCATCGCCGGATGCACCAGCGCCTCGTGGTAGCGATATTCGTCCAGCGACGAGAATTGCAGGTTCGAATTGAGGAACAGACGGATGTCGCGCTGCTGGCGGGTGACCACGATGCGCTGATACGGCGTTGATTCAGCGAAAATCACCGTGCCGGGATAGATGCTCGCCTCCGAGATCGACTGGATGCGTTCCGACCAGATGAAGCCGGCGCCGAGCAGCGCCAGCACGCCGAAGGCAGCGACCTTGTGCGCGCCACGCCGGGGTATCGAGTCGGCTTTGATGGCATAGAGCATCCAGATCGCCACCATGGTGTTGAGGATGCCGAACAGGAAGCCGGAGCGGATCAGGCCGAGATGCGGCACCAGCACCATGGGAAAGAGCAGCGAGGCGAAGAGAGCGCCGATATAGTCGAAGGTGAAGACCTTGGAGACCAGGTCCTTGAAGGCCAGCCGTCCTTCCAGAATGCGCAGCAGCAGCGGAATTTCGATGCCGACCAGCATGCCCGTCACGCCGACCAGGAAATAGAGCCAGAAGCGGAAGGAGGCGACCTGGTCAAACAACACGAAGAGCGCGGCGGCCGAGGATCCGCCAATCGCCCCGATCATGAGCTCTATGCGAACGAAATGGGCGAGCAGGTTGCGCTCGATATAGCGCGAGAGCCACGACCCCACGCCCATGGCGAAGAGATAGGTGCCGATGATGGTGGAGAATTGCGTGACGGAATCGCCGAGCAGGTAGCTCGCCAGCGTACCGGCGATCAATTCGTAGACCAGCCCGCAGGTCGCGATGACGAAGGCTGAAAAGAGGAGCAGGATTTCCACGGAAGCGCCCTACGCCAATGCGCCGGAGGGTCGCTTGTCAGCCATGAATGGCCGAGGCGATGATGAGGGCGACGCCGATCACCACGGCCCCCAGGAAGATCGCCAGCGCCACGTTCTGCTTCTCGCAGATCTCCTTCCAGACCTGTACCTTCGGGGTCAGCAGGTCAAGCAGCACGAAGGCAACGACGAACACCGCGAGGCCAATGCTGGAATAGACCAGAGAGGCAACGACGTATTTCAGATCGATCAGGCCGGTCACATCCATTGAAGCCCCCTATTTGTGATATGCATTGACGCCACGGCTTGCGGCCTGCTTGCCGGCGAGCATCGCGGTCACGGCATAGCCGTTGAAGTTTGCCGCCGACATCGTGAGCACGACGAGGGCGGCATAGACCATCTGCAGCTTGCTCATGTTTTCCCCTCTCGCATCACTCGGCGACACCTCCCTTTTCCCATCGCGACTTCTCGAACATCATGCGCCTGATCATGCTGATTGCCGGAACGGCCAGCAACAGCGCCATGGCAATAAGGTAGTTCGACCAAATCGGCACATCGTATCGAATGGCGACGGTGACGGGCAGCGGCGATGACGGCTTGGCGAACAGGCCAGCATCGGGTTCGATCAGCAATTTGTAGGTGCCGGGCGGGACGGGTGGCAACAGCACCGTGCCGTTGTTGCCGCCTTCTTCCCAGTCGCCGTCGGAATCAGTCCCGCGATAGTGCTCCAGCGACTGAAATGCAGGATAGCTCTCATTGGTGTCGACGTTGACGAGCGCCATGTCGAGTTCAAGCCAGTCATTGATGAGGTAGGCTCCGGTCTCGATCTCTATATTGCCGCTTCTGTTCAATCGAAATGTTCCGGACGATAAGGTTTTGCCCTTGTCGGCCGCGGTCAACTGATAGGTCTGCGAGCCGACGAGCGCGTTTGCCGAGATCGCCAGCGAAGTCAACTGAAGCATCGTGGCTGCTATCACCGCAAAGCCAATGACCATCAGCGACGGCTTGTGCGGATTGACCTGGCTGACGCCGGCGGACGAGGGCGTGCGCAAGGGCGTATTGAAGGCCGTTGCGACGGCACGCGCGTCGAGATACTCGCCCTCGGACACGATGATCTCGGCGTCGTTCTTCTCGACCATCAGCCGATAGGGCGGCGCGATATAATCGGTCACGGCGGTCACGTCCGCGGTCGATGCGCGCCAGAAGAACTCGCCGGCGACGTAGGTGGTGCGCGCGAAGCCCTTGCCGAAGAACTGGTAGCTGCGTCCGTTCGCTTCGATCCAGCCTTGCTTGCCCGCCTCCGGCACATCGCGGTTGAGCATTTTGACCAATGTCCAATGGCCGTATTCCTCGACCAGGAAGCGATAGCCACGGTAAGGGTTGAACAGCAGGTATTCGGTCCAGCGAAAATCGCCGGGCCCGTCGCTGCGCCGCATATAGCCGACGACTTCCCATTCGATATCGCTGAGCCGGGCTCGCGCGCCGATCGGGATCTCGGCGTCCTGCATCGCCGATTGCGCCGCCTCGATGATGCGAAGGTTCTCATCGGCCACGTCGATCAGGGATGAACACTGGCTGCAAGTGGCGCTGATCGACTGGCCAACCGCGCGCAGCGTGACCGTCCCGCCGCAACTCGGGCAGGCGAAGGTGCGCGGCCTGCCGGGCGCGCGAGGCGGCACCGGCTGGGCGGGCGGCGAGCCCGAAGGCTGGTCGTCCATCACCACCCCTCCAGCGGTCGCAGGTTCGTAAAGCGCAAGGCATCCCACTCCACGTAGCGGCCGACATAGGCACGGGCCCTGTGGCCGTCATGGTCGAGTGTGGCGAACTCGCCTCCCACGCCGATGCAGTCGACGGCGACCGTCCGACGGCCCTTGGGCGCGGCGAAGGGCAGCTCACCCTCGGATCCGAGGCATGTCGCCAGCTTGATGTCGACGGCGCGCAACGTCGTGCCGCCCAGCTCCACCAGAAAACCGGGCTTCGCTTCATCGGCGCCCTCGCCACCTGTCAGGAGTGGCAGGCAGTATTCGAAAGTCTGGGCGACGTCGCGGGGCAAGACCCCTTCCAGCTCGAAGCTGACGGAAAAGGACCCCTGCGCCTCGCCGATCCAGCCGCGCCGGCCATCCGCCATCAACAGGTGCCACTCGTTCCACAGCCCGTCGCGCCAGCCGATCTTCAGCCGCCCGATAAGCGTGAAGGGCTGGTCTTCGAAATAGCCGCCACTGCCCAGTTGCAAAGGGCTCATGTCTTCCGGCAGGGCGGCCATCACGCCGATCGACGTCACGTCGACATCCCCGCGCACCACCATGGACTGGCAATAAGGGCAAACGGCATAGACCGATTGCGCCGATCGGAAAGTGACGTCCGCGCCGCAGGACGGACAGGCGAACTTGCGCATGAAAACCCTGGTTTGGCGATTGGCTGCGCCGGACCCTCCCGGCGCCGCAAGACTTGGAAAGGCGGAGTCCGCCTCCGGCTCACTTGATGCGGGACAACAGTTCGGCCTTCTTGGTGTCGAATTCCTGCTGCGTCAGGATTCCCTTGGCGAGCAGGCCGCCGAGCTTCTCGAGAAGCTGGATCGGGTCCTCGGCCGGTTGGGCTGCCACAGGCTGGACCTGCGGTGCCGTGGTGGCGGCATTGGCCAAGCCCTGCGTCATGGCTTGCCCGATGGCCAGACCCGCTCCCAGGCCGGCTCCCGCGCCGGCCAGGCCGCCCGGATTCTCGGCGGCGAGCGGGATCGATTCGGCGGTCTGGAACTGGGCGTAGCGATTGAGGTCGCCAAGCATGTTCATCGAACTCACCTTGTCGAGGACACGCTGCAGTTCCTCTGGCAGCGACAGGCTCTGCACGTAGAAATTCTTGATGTCGATGCCGTAGTTCCCGAGCGCCGGCGCGATTGCCTCCGCCAGCTTCTGCGAGAACGCTTCCTGGTTGGCCGCCATGTCGACAAAGGCGATGTTGCTCTGGCCCAGCGTGGCGCCGATGGCCGTGAGGATGATACCGCGCAGTTGCCCTTCGATCGCCTCGGAGGTGGAGCGCTCGGCCGTTCCGACCAGGCGCGACCAGAACTCCTCCACATCGCCTACCGCATAGGAATAATTGCCAAAGGCACGAATGCGGATCGGCCCGTATTCCTTGTCGCGGATGGTGAGAGGCTGGGTGGTGCCCCATTTGCGGTCGATCTGGTCCTTGGTGTCGAAGAAGTACACGTCCGACTTGAAGGGGGACTCGAAGAACTTGTCCCAGTTCTTCAGATAGGTCAGCACCGGCAGCGTCTGGGTGTTGAGCGTGTAGGTGCCGGGCCCGAAGATGTCGGCGATCTTGCCCTCATTGAAGAAGGCCGCCTTCTGCGTCTCGCGCACCACCAGTTGGGCGCCGTTCTGAATTTCCATGCCGGACATCGGGAAGCGATAAGCCAGCACACCCGGCTCGTCGGCAGTCCATTGGATGACATCGATAAATTGCTTGGAAATGAAATCCAGAATGCCCATGCCCCCTCACTCCATTTCGACGGATCTAACCTGATACAGCCTGTCCGACCTAGCACAGCGAACAAAATGAGGAAGACTATTCCAAGGTTCGAAGAGCCGTGATAACTGGCCCTTTATTAGCTGGTCGCCAGCATCGAACACAACCACTTTGTGAGATATGTTCGTTCGATGTTTGTTCAGTCGCGCGCGGCTTTCGGGCTCGAAAAATGCACCAGCCACCTGTCCCGCCCACGATGCGCTCCAGCATCATGCCTTCGCGCCCTTCATCCTCGTGCCGAAGCCGGTTTGACCGCCCCAACTCCACCGACAATTCGATAGCTTCTGTCGCGCTGTCGGTTATGTTGAGAATCACAGTCGAATTTTAACTCCGGCGCGTCCGGCCCGCCTTGCCGGCGGGCTCTGTCGGTGTCTGCGAAGCGAGCATCCGATGGCGTGGATATACATACTTCTGGCTGATGTGTTCGAGATCGCCTGGCCTTTCGTCCTGAAACGCACGGCCGGGCTTCCGAAGTGGACGACGGCATTGCTGGCGGTCGCCATCACGCTTCCGATTTTCTTCCTGCTGGGGGAATCGGTGAAGCGCCTGCCTGCTTCCACGGTCTATGCGAGCTTCGTGGGGATCGGCACCGTGGGGACGGCGGTCGTCGGCATCACCCTCTTCGGCGAGAGCGCGAATATCGGCCGCGTCGGCTCCTTCGTGCTGATCCTTGTCGGCGTGCTCGGCCTGAAGCTGTTTTCCGAATAGTCCGCGCCGGCCAGGCAGCTACGTCTTACCACTACGCAGCGACGGAAGATTCGCTAGAAATCGGGTTTTATAGGCGGGACTGAAATGTCCGATCGATAAAACCAACGCCTTGTCCATTCGAATGAACCTTCGCAAACTGCTTTGAGCGGCCTGTATTTCGGCTTCTCGATCCAGATATTACAGCGATACCATTGCGTTTGTTCCGTGTTGGCTTTGCCATATTCGGATTTCAAGGCCCTGTTATACTCGAATACAATGGTCCTCACTCCGTCAACCGTGGCCTCGTAGAGTCGACGACAATTGTCCGGCTCGAGCGAACGGGCATCGATCTTAATAAGCGATCGGCTTTCGGCGCGCCAAGGTTCGTAGGGGTGGTCGCGCCGATACACGGTATCCGAAGTGTAGATCAGCTCCTGGACGGCCAGCTGAGGCTCATCGCCAAATCTTTGAAATCTGGATGTCATCTGAAGCGAGGACGCATGGCTTACCCACTCGTTTGCTTGCCGCAGGGGCGCACATTCCTCAGGAAAAGCTTTGGTCTCGGAGTAGGCCTCAGCCGTCACCGGAAGCCCAATGCAAATAGCAACCGTAACAAACGATATTAGGATTCTGCCCAGCGTTAATTTAGTCATAGGTACATAGACCCGTGATCCAGTGTTAATGCCACTGGAGCACAGCATATTTTTGACGAAACCACATCATACCACGCGCCACAGGTTTTCTGCGACTGTAACGAGATCATTGGTCCAATCGCTAGATTGGAACAACCATGCCGAGCGTTGGAGCTCGCCGAAGCACTCCCGGCGCCGCGCCTGCCTGCCTGAATTCCAACTCAAGACCCGCCTATCTCTTGGGAGGCCGGGTCGAGCTTCATTGAATTCGCCCTGGCGGCATCCTATAGGTCGACACCATGGAAACCCTGGCCGCTGCCCAAAAGAACATAATTCCGCTGTCCGTCCGCGCGCCTCATGCCGGACGAGCAGCACCCTTCCTGCCGATGAGCCGCGCCGAGATGACGGCGCTCGGCTGGGATGAGTGCGATGTCGTGCTCGTCACCGGCGACGCCTATGTCGACCATCCGAGCTTCGGCATGGCGATCATCGGCCGTCTGCTCGAATCCCAGGGCCTGCGGGTCGGCATCATTTCGCAGCCCGATTGGCAGTCGGCGGAACCGTTCAAGGCACTGGGCCGGCCGAGGCTTTTCTTCGGCGTCACCGGGGGCAACCTCGATTCCATGGTCAACCGCTACACGTCGGACCGCAAGCTGCGCCATGACGACGCCTATACGGCGGGCGGCGAGGGCGGCAAGCGGCCGGACCGCTGCACGATCGTCTACACGCAGCGCTGCCGCGAGGCCTACAAGGATGTGCCTATCGTGCTGGGCGGCATCGAAGCCTCGCTGCGGCGCATCGCCCATTACGACTTCTGGTCCGACAAGGTGCGCCGCTCGATCCTGGCCGATGCCAAGGCCGACCTTCTGATCTACGGCAATGCCGAGCGTGCCGTCGTCGAGGTGGCGAACCGGCTCGCCGCCGGCGACACGCCACGCGATCTCGACACCGTGCGGGGCGTCGCCCTGTTCCGCCGCGTGCCCGAGCACTTCACCGAGCTTCACGCCGACGATCTCGATTCCGCCGACGAGGGCGCGACCCGCAAGCCCGGCGACACCGTGATCCGGCTGCCGTCGTTCGAACAGGTCGAGGGTGATCGCGACGCCTATGCGCGGGCCTCGCGCGTGCTGCATCGCGAGGCCAACCCCGGCAATGCGCGCCCGCTCGTGCAGCGCCATGGCGACCGCGACCTCTGGCTCAATCCGCCGCCCATCCCGCTGACATCGGACGAGATGGACGCCGTCTACGACCTGCCCTATGCGCGGGCGCCGCATCCGTCCTATGGCGATGCCAAGATCCCCGCCTGGGACATGATCAAGTTCTCGGTCACGGTGATGCGCGGCTGCTTCGGCGGCTGCACCTTCTGCTCGATCACCGAGCACGAAGGCCGCATCATCCAGAACCGCTCGGAGGGCTCGATCCTGCGCGAGATCGAGAAGATCCGCGACAAGACGCCGGGCTTCACCGGCGTGATATCAGACATTGGCGGGCCGACCGCCAACATGTACCGGATGGCCTGCAAGGACCCCAAGATCGAGGCGGCCTGCCGCCTGCCGTCCTGTGTGTTTCCGGACATCTGCCCCAACCTCAACACCTCGCATGACGACCTGATCCGGCTCTACCGCAAGGTTCGCGAGGTCAAGGGCGTCAAGAAGGTGATGGTCGCCTCCGGCGTGCGCTACGACCTGGCCGTCAAGAGCCCCGAATATGTCAAGGAGCTGGTGACCCACCACGTCGGCGGCTACCTCAAGATCGCGCCCGAGCATACCGAGCGCGGGCCGCTCGACAAGATGATGAAGCCCGGCATCGGCACCTATGACAAGTTCAAGGAGATGTTCGACGCCGCCGCCAGGGAAGCCGGCAAGAAATACTACCTCATTCCGTATTTCATCGCCGCCCATCCCGGCACGACCGACGAGGACATGCTGCACCTCGCGCTCTGGCTGAAGAAGAACCGCTACCGCGCCGACCAGGTGCAGACCTTCCTGCCTTCGCCCATGGCCACGGCCACGGCGATGTACCACACCGGCGTCAACACGCTGAAGGGCGTGCGGCGCGGCGCCACCGACAAGGTCGAGACCGTTCGCGGCGGGCGGCATCGCCGGCTGCACAAGGCATTCCTGCGCTACCACGACCCCGACAACTGGCCGCTGCTGCGCGATGCCTTGAAGGAGATGGGCCGCGCCGACCTCATCGGCCCGCGCCCCGACCAGCTCATACCCGCCCACCAGCCGCCGGGAACCGGCAAGGCCGCCGGCGTGAAGCGGCCGGCGCGCCCGATCGGTAGGGGGCAGAGGTTTACGACGAAGGGTGTGCCGCTGCTGAAGAAGTGAGGCGGGTGGGGATGGTGGTGTCTCTGGAGTGCACCATTGACATGGCTGATCTGCCGGTTTGCGGCGCGAGCCGGGAGATCCGACTTGCGGCGGCTTCCTTGCGTCCCGTTTCGGGCCGGCAATGGTGGAAATATTCATAGACGCGGCCAGCAGGTCGCGCGCCTTGCTCCGTTCAGCGCCCAGCGCAATGTTGGAGACGAGGTCGATCAGTTCGCCCAGCATCACCGCGTTGAGCGCCGGCCCGCTGTATTCCTTGAGCAATACACCCTTCAGGCTGTCGTTGCGCTTCTCGATCGCCAGCATCGCTTGGTCGATCAGCTTCCCGATCGAGGGTTGTCGCACATTTGCCTGCAGATGCGACCGGCGCGCTTCCTTCGGCACCCAGAAGACAATCTCGGCCGCGTATTTGTCCAGATCTTCGGCCCCATCCGGATAGTCTGCCAACAGTTCCGCACGCTTGGCCTCGAAGTCGTCCGAAATATGTTTCAGGAATATCAGCCGAGCGCAACATGCTTGTAGTCCGACGGCTCCATGTTGCCGCGCAGCTTGTAGTCCGTCTTGAAGAGCTCGGTCTCGAAGCCGAGGGTGGCGCCATTCGATTTGGCGGGCCGAGAGGTTCTAGCTGTGGTGGCTTCCCGTACCTCCTGAGCGGCTAGCGCTGGCGGTGCATTCGCCTCGCCGGCAGCCCTTACGAGAAACGATACTGACCCGCCACGGCCACGACCAGCGACGATGGTCGCGTCAGCGAGCAGTGCGCCACGAGCTGCCGCGTAGCGTTCTTCATCCCAGCCAAGGAAGGTGCGAAGCTATTGATTGCCCGCTGTGCCTCCGTGTGCAGCAAGGGCACTGAGCAGCTTCTCCCGATCTGTCTCGCCCGTCATCGGACCTCCCCGCGAATCCCGTCGGTGCTTTTCTATCGGTCTAGCACGAACTTTTTCGCATAGCGGCAGAGGAAATCTTCGAGTTGCCATGGCTCAAGCCGGCGCAGGGCATGGGGGAATGCATCAACCCTTGCCACTTTCCCCCGAACTCCAAGGAGGCGCGCGCCCTTGCGCGTGCCGGCGTGCAGGTAAACGAGGTCCGGTTCGATCCCGAGAAATGAGCCGATCCTGAATGCTACGTCGTAAGTGAGGAGTTCTCCCGCTCCTCGTATCGGTCCACATATCCGTTCGACCTGGCCATGGAGGTCCCGGAAAGCCTTTGCCGCCGATACTTCGTGCTCCCGCTCCAGAAGCTGGGCTGCAACGTTGCGCAGGATCGCTGACGGTACTCGCCGCTGATGCGACATCCTCCGACCGAACCGATCCACAGAGAGAGCGGCATTGCGGATCGCCGACTGCAAGTCCTCGGCCTTCGGCAATTCTTCCAGACAGAGGTTGCAGGCGTCCGGACTGGCCAAATACTCGTCGACGTACTCCTCAAGCATTGCGGCCTCCGTAGGACAACCATGCAGAGAAGCGCTTGCTGTCGCAAGCATGATCTGTCGCCCCCTTCAGCAATGATCGCGGCGCATATGCAATTGGTCACTCTTTCATTTCTAAGTCCCATCCAGCGACCGATGCAACCTATGGATGCCCCCGTCGCGATCAATCTGGTGGGTCCGCTTAAATGCTTTGCTGGCCAAAACCAGTCAGTCTGCTACCGGCCCCATTCGAGCCATTCAAAAAGCGGATCGCGAGTGGCTATGGGCGGCCCCTCCTTGCGCCTCCGCCTCCCGCTGCATCACAGCCGCGAAGAAACCATCCGTATCGTTGCGGGCGGGCGTCAGCGACAGGTAATCCGGATGGGTTGAATTGGTCAGCAGCGGCGCGGCTTCGTGGAGCGGCACGGCGCGAAAGGCGGGATGCGCGGCCAGGAAAGCGGCCACCTGTTCCTCGTTTTCCTCGGGCAGCATGGAGCATGTCGCGTAGACCAGCCGGCCGCCTGGTTTCACCAGGCGCGCCGCGCTCGTGAGAATCCGGGCCTGCAGCGAGACGAGGTTGTCCAGACCCTGTTCCTCCTGCGCGCGCCAGCGCGCATCGGGGTTGCGTCGCCATGTGCCGGTGCCGCTGCATGGCGCGTCGACCAGCACGCGATCGAAACCGCCCTTGTGGCGCTTGATCCACTTATCCGTCTCGCTGGTCAGGAGCCGGGTCTCGATGTTGTGCAGTCCGGCCCGCCGGAAGCGCTCGGCGCCGCGCTTCAAACGGCCTTCCATGACGTCGCAGGCGACGACGTGGCCCTTGTTGTTCATCTGCGCGGCGATGGCCAATGTCTTGCCGCCGGCGCCGGCGCAGAAATCGACGACGCGGTCGCCCGGCCGGGCATCGACCAGCATGGCGACAAGCTGCGAGCCCTCATCCTGGATCTCGACCTCGCCGCTTTTCAGCATCGGCAGGCTCGCCAGCGAGGGGCGTTCATCCACACGAATGCCGTAAGGCGCGATGGCAGAGGCCTCCGCCCGCAAGCCAAGCGCCTTCAACGCGCCAAGCATGGCCTCGCGCGTCGACCTGATCGGGTTGACGCGCAGGTCGAGCGGCGCCGGCGTCAGAAGCGCGGCCATCTCGTCCGCAAATGCTTGCCCGAAACGGCGGCGCAGGGGATCGGCGGCCCAAGACGGGCATTCGAGGCGCACCTCTTCCGGCATGCCGGGATGGTCGATCGCGCATCCCCGCAGTTTGGCCAGCAGCGCGAGCTCGTCATCCGTCAGCATGGCCGGCGCGAATTTCGCGCCATTGAACAGGCGCTTGATCTGGTCGGGCGTCCTGCCTTCTCGTGGAGCATCGGACCGAAAAGTGTATTCGGTTTTCGGTTTATTCCGATGCTCAATCAAAGTGTTAGAGCGTCCTTTGTGCGTCCGATTGGACGCACGGCGCTCCAGCGTAAGCCATGCGAGCAGCCGGTTGCGGGACGTATCCTCGCGCCCATGCCTCGCCAGCCACCAGCCAAGCCGCGCATGGTGCCGCAGCAGCGCATGGAGCAGATCCAGGATCCGGCCACGGTCCTTGTCGCCGATATAGCGCCGGGCCCGAAACCAGGCCGAGACGACAGCATCGGCGGGACGCGCGACAGTGTCGACTTCATCGATAAGCTCAAGGGTGGCTTGCAGGCAGGCGGAAGGGGTCACGGGCGTGGGTCAGGCTGAAAAAACGCAGATATAGGCGACAGAATTGCTTCTGACCATTGTCCGCGTGTCAGTGGTGTCGGCAGGCTGGGCCGATCGGACAGTAGCTTCTCGGGGCTAGTGCACCACAGTGCGCACCTGCTCCCTCAGCTCTCGCGGCGCGACATCGTATTTGCTCTTGAACGCCCTCGAGAAATGCGCGCTCGAGTTGAACCCGCAGGCGAAGGCGATCTCCGAGATCGAGGCCGTGGCGCGAGCGGGGGAGAGCAGTTCCTCGCGGCTGCGCTCCAGCCGCCTGTCCCACACGAAGCGCTCCAGCGTCATGCCTTCGCCCTCGAAGGCGCGGTGCAGGTAGCGGCGCGAGCAGCCCATGTGGCGGGCTATGTCCTCGGCCGACAAAGTGTTGCGGGCGAGGTTGGCGTCGATATAGGCGACGATCCTTTCGCGCAGCGCTTCCAGCGGCGAGCGACGGAATTCGGGCGCCATCGGCTTGGCCTGGATCAGGCCGTTGACGAGCTGGATCAGGCTTTCGCCGACGCGGCGGCAGCCGGCCTCGTCGAGCTTGTGCGCCTCGCCGATGGCCATCTGCATCAGGCCCGACACGATGTGCGTCAGGCTGTCGTCGTCGCCGGGCAGCGGCACCGGCGCCGACAGGCGGGCGAGCGTATCGTCGCCGAAGGTCGAGCGCGGCACCTGCAGGATCAGCTGGTCGACATCGCTGAGGTTTTGCAGGGAATAGCTGCGCACGGGGTCGTAGATGATGGCCGCTCGCGGGCCGAGGTTGACCGCCACCTGCTGCTGCTCGAAGCGGCTGCGGCCGCTGAGCTGCATCAGGATCTTGATGGCGTCGGGGTCGAAGCTGCGCCGGAACAGCCGGTCGTTCACCACCAGATGCGCGTTGGCCTTGATCTCCGACAGCCGGCAGGCGCCGAGATGCACCGACACCAGCTGGGGCAGCGAGGGCAGGGCGCCGCGCGGGAAGCGCTGCGTGATCGGGCCGAACAGCATGCGCGAGGTGGACAGGAAAGCCTCGCCGTCGGCAATGCTCACATGATGGGCGTGCATTCGTCTCCTCCTCCTTATGGCCTCCCGTCTTGTCGCGGGGTAGCGGCGCATGGGATCGTGCCCACGCAAGAATTTAACATGCTAACCATATCGGCCGCAATGCGCTCGCATCAATCCCGTGGCGGGCGGATCGTGCGGCAGTCGGCGGCGGCGCCTGCGTATCGGCTGCGCGGCGCCGGACCGTATCATGCTTCGCCGCTCAGACGAGCCGAAATCTTGCGGGCGGCACGGCACGCCGCCTCGCCCTGCGCGGCGGCGGCCGCGTCGTCGACGCGCGATATGGGGGACGCCACCGAGATGGTGCCGATCGGGTGGCCGTCGGGGCAGATCACGGCGGCCGCCACGCTGTGCACGCCTTCCTCGTAGCCCTGCAGGCTGCGCGAATAGCCGCGCGCGGCCGCCAGCCTGATCGCCTCCAGCACCTTGGCGCGTGCCGTCACCGTGTGCTGCGTGAACGCCTGCAGCGGCTTTTCGACATAGGCCTTCACCGCCTCGTCCGAGGATGCGGCGAGGAAGGCGATGCCCGAGGCTGTGCCATGCAGCGGCAGCACCTGGCCGACATCGACATTGACGCGGTTGGCTTTCGCCGAAAGCTCGACATGCGCCGTCAGCAGCGCGCCGGCGCTGAATTCGGAAATGTGCACGGTCTCGCCCGTCTCCTGCGCCAGCTCGCGCACGATCGGCACCGCCAGCCGGGTGAAGGGGAAATGCGCCTCGCGGATGCGCGCCAGCCGCGACAGGCCGGCGCCCAGCCGGTAGCGGCGGCTCTGCGGTTCCTGCTCGATCAGCCGGTGCCCGGCCAGCGCCACCAGCAGGCGCCGCGTCGTCGCCTTGTCGAGGCCGGCCTTGCGGGCAATGTCGGAAAGCCCGATCTCCGGCTCGCCGAGCGTGAAATGCTCAAGCAGCGAAACCGCCTTTGCGACTGTGCTCATGCCGGGGTGTTCCTCAGATAGTTAGCGTGTGAAATAAACTTGACAGCGGACGCTGCGCCTTGCAGTCTACCTATAACATACAAAATGACGGTTCAAATAGTGAACCGCGTGGGAGCTGAAATAAAGGGCGGATGCGGTCGTGCCTGGCGCCGGTCGCGACGCCGCCCCGCCGGCCGCATCGGCCGGAGCAAGGAGGAGGCCGCATGCCCGAGAGAAGCGCCGACCTGGTTGTCCGCAACGGCCGCGTCTACACCATGGACCGCAAGCGGCCATGGGCCTCGGCCTTCGCCGTCAAGGGCGGGCGCATCGTCGCCGTCGGCGAGGATGGCGACATCGCGGCGCTGACCGGGCCGGACACGCGCGTCGTCGACCTCGAGGGCGCCATGGCCATGCCCGGCATCGTCGACGTGCACGCGCATCTGATGATGGGCGGCCAGGCGGAACTGTTCGAGCTGCGGTTTCCCCCGACGTCGAGCTTCGAAACGCTGATCGCGCGTGTCGGCGAGGCGGCGGCCAGGGCGCCCGAAGGCGCGTGGATCATCGGCGGACAATGGGGCAGCGACCTCTTGCCGAAGCTGAACACGGCAGAGGCGCTGGCCGCGCTCGACAGGGTCAGCCCTGGCCATCCGGTGATGCTGCGCGACGACACCTACCACAATCGCTGGATCAATTCGCAAGCCCTGCGACTGGCGGGCGTCGCGTCCGCCACGCCCGACCCGGAGAAGGGCTCGATCGGCCGTGACGCGGCAACCGGCGCGCCGACCGGCATGATGATCGAATCCGCCGCCGGCATCGTCGAGCGCGTCATCGCGCAGTCCGGCCACTACACCGAGGCGATGGACCGGGCGGCGATGGCGCGCTCCATCGCCACGCTCAATTCCTATGGCGTCACGGCCTTCCTCGACGCCGCCGCCATGCAGCCGATCCTGGCCGCGCTGAAGGGGCTCGACGATCGCGGCGAGCTCACGGCCTGGTCGGTATCGGCGATGCCGGCGGTCGAGCCGTCCTTCATGTTCGGCATCGCCGGCGACGAGCTGATCGCGCTGCGCGAAGAGTATCGCGGCGCCCACGCACGGCCCGATTTCGTAAAGATCTTCCTCGACGGCGTGCCGGGCGCGCGCACGGCCGCCTTCCACGAGCCCTATGTCAGCGACCCGGTGCTGGGCTGCTGCTTCCGCGGCTCCACCATCGTCACCGTGCCGGACCTCATCCGCTGGGTCGGCAAATGCGAGAAGCTCGGCCTCGGCGTAAAGATCCACTGCGCCGGCGACGCAGCCGTCACCCAGGCGCTGGACGCCATCGACGTGGTGCGGTCCTTCAACGGGCCGACGAAGCTCGTGCATCACATCGCCCATGCCAGCTACATCGCGCCGTCCGACATCGCCCGTTTCGCCGAGCTCGGCGTCGCCGCCGACCTGTCGCCCTTCCTCTGGTATCCGACGAGCTTCCTCGAGGGCCACAAGCAGACCATGGGCGACGCGCGCGCCCTGCGCTTCTGGCCGAACCGCGACCTGCTCGCCGCCGGCGCGCTGCTGGCCGGCGGCTCCGACTGGCCGGTCATGCCAAACCCCGATCCGTGGAACGGCATGGAAGGGCTGGTGACGCGCAGGAACCCGAGCGGCGAATTCCCGGGCTCGGCGCTGTGGCCGGAACAGGCCATCGACATCGCCACGGCGCTGGAGATCTTCACCATAAACTCGGCCCGCGCCATCGGCCTTGCCGACACGGTCGGCTCGATCGAGATCGGCAAGTCGGCCGACTTCATCGTGCTCGACCGCAACGTGCTGGAGACGCCGGCCGAGGACATCGCCGACACCAGGGTGCTGGCGACCTGGTTCGAGGGGAGGGTGGTTCATGAGCGGGCCTGAGCGGGCCGGCGGCGTGGCGGCGGTTGAAACAGTGCCGGTGACGATCCTCACCGGCTTCCTTGGCAGCGGCAAGACGACGCTGCTCAACCGCCTGCTGCGCCGCCCCTCGCTCGCGGGCGCGGCCGTCATCGTCAACGAGTTCGGCGCCGTCGGCCTCGACCACCTGCTGATCGAGGCGAGCGAGGAGCAGTTCACGCTGCTCGACAATGGCTGCGTCTGCTGCACGGTGCGCGGCGACCTCGTCGGCACGTTGAAGGCGCTCGACCGCAGGAGCGCCGCTGGCGCGGCGCCGCCGCTGGCGCGGGTGATCATCGAGACAACGGGGCTCGCCGATCCCGCGCCGATCCTGCACACGCTGATGGCGGAGCCGGAGCTTGCCGCGCGCTTCCGCGTCGATGCCATCGTCACTACGGTCGACGCGGTCAATGGCGCGTCAACGCTCGACCGCCATCCGGAAGCCGCCAAGCAGATCGCGGTCGCCGACAGGCTGCTTGTCACCAAGGCCGACCTTGCATCCGATGCCGAGATCGCGGCGCTGGAAGGCCGGCTCGCCGGCCTCGCGCCGACCGCGCGAAGGGGCAGGGCGCGCGACGGCGAGGCGAATTTCGACATCATGGCGGAGGAGCCCGCCGGGGCGGAGCGCATCGCGGCCTGGTTCGAGGCGGCCACGCACCACGATGATTGCGGGCCGGATTGCGACCATCACCACCACGGTCACGCGCATCATGACGCGCATCGCCACCACGGCATCCATTCTTTCTCCTTCGTCATCGACCAGCCCGTCGAATGGGCGGCTTTCGCGCGCTGGCTCGACTATGTCGCGGCGCTGAAGGGCGAGGACCTGCTGCGCTTCAAGGGGCTGGTGCACGTGGCGGAAGAGCCGGAAAGGCCGCTGGTGCTGCACGGCGTGCAGCATGTGTTCCATCCGCCGGCGCGGCTCGACCGCTGGCCGTCGGCGGACCGCCGAACGCGGCTGGTGTTCATCGTGCGCGACATCGAGCGCGAGACGATCGCTCGCACGCTGGTGAAGTTCGCGGCCATCGACGCCGCCGGCCTGCACATGGCCGCATGAGCAATCGCATGAAGAAAAAAATGGGAGTGACTGACATGCATTGGAAAACCAGCCTGCTCGCCGTCGCCCTGGCGGGCCTCGGCCTCGGCACGATGGCGGGAACGGCCTCGGCCGCCGGCCCGACCTGCAAGAACGGAACGATCAAGGTCGGCGCGGTGTCGACCGTCACCGGACCCGCCGATTTCAGCGAGGTGCCGAAGGCCACGCAGGCCGCCTTCGACGCCGTGAATGCGGCGGGCGGCATCAATGGCTGCAAGGTCGACTACACCATCGCCGACGACAAGGCCGATCCGGCCGTCGCCGCGCAGGCGGCGCGCGACCTGATCGACAACAAGGAGGCGGTGGCGCTGGTCGGCTCGGCGAGCCTGCTCGACTGCGCGGTCAACTCCGCCACCTACAGCCGCAAGAAGATCCTGTCGGTGCAGGGCCTCGGCGTGGACGCCGCCTGCTTTTCCTCGCCCAACGTGGCGCCGGTCAATGTCGGCCCCTACACGCTGTCGACGGCCATGGCCTACTACGCCACCAACGCGCTGAAGAGCCAGAAGCTGTGCGCCTTCTTCATCATCATCGGCGGCACCCAGGAAGCCTACAAGAAGTCGATCGAGAACTGGGAGAAGATCTCGGGCAAGAAGATCCACCTCATCGATCTGACGCTGCCCTTTCAGGGTGATCTCACGCCCTATGTCATCAAGGCGCGCGACGCCGGCTGTGACGCGGTGCTGACCAACCAGGTCGAGCCGCAGGTGGTGCAGCTCATCAAGACCGTCGATGCGCAGAAGATCACCGGCATCAACTGGCTGTTCTTGGCGCCGGGCTATACCGAACAGGTCGCCAAGGCGCTCGCCGACACCAAGCAGCCGATCTATGTCGGCACCGAGTGGGAGCCCTACACCGAGAAGAACTCGGCCGCCAACGCGCAGTGGATCGCCGACATGCAGAAGGCCGGCCGGCCGCTGACCGCCTTCTCGCAGGGCGGCTATCTCGCCGCCCAGATGTTCCTCAAGGTGGTGGCCTCGATCAATGGCGACGTCACCCGTGAGAGCGTCACCAAGGCGCTCCACGACATGCAGCCGCTGGCCAACCCGCTCGCCGGCAGCGCTTACGTCTTCGGCAAGGGCAAGACCCATTCGCCGATGCAGGCGACCAAGGTGATGAAGCTGGATAAGGGCGCCTGGACGGTCGAGACCCCGGAATGGGTGGTGCTGCCGCAGGCGAAGTGAAGAAGGTGAGCGCTTTCAAGCGTGGGCGCTGCCCCTCATCCGCCTGCCGGCACCTTCTCCCCGTATAGTGACGGGGAGAAGGTGGGATGGCCGGAACGTTACCGCCCATCCCGCGACGCCGACAGTTGGCGAAATGGCCGATGACAGCGCATTTCTCCCCGTCACTGACGGGGAGGAATGTCCGGCAGGACAATGAGGGGCGACGCTAACTTCGACGATTGGTCGCAGCAGGATTGCTCCAAACTGGGAAACAGATGAACGCATTGCTTACATCCGCCGTGGCGGGCCTGACGGCGGGAGGCACCTACGCCCTTCTCGGCGTCTGCGCCGTCTTCACCTACCGGTTGGTCGCCGTAGTCAATTTCGCCGGGGCGGCGATCGGCACGGCCGGGACCTTCGTGCTCATCGCCCTCTACGAGGCCGGCTTCCCGATCTGGCCGTCGGTGCTGGCCGGCATCGCAGCGGGCACCGCCGTCGGCGTCGCGGTCGGCTACATCATGACCAGATGGTTCAGCGAGGCGGGCGCCTCGACCAAGGCGGCGGTGACCGTCGCGCTGCTGGTCGGCCTCATCGCCGTCGGGCTGCGCCTCACCGGCGGCCAGCACCCGCACAACATGCCGGAGCTGTTCCCGGGCTCGGCCTTCCGTCTCGCCGGTGTCGAGGTGACGATCGCCTCGGTGCTGACGATCGGGCTGGCGGCGCTGTTCACAGTGCTCTCCGACCTTTTCCTCAACCGGACCAAGGTCGGCCTCAATCTGCGCGCGCTCGCCGACCGGCCGATGGCCGCCGAGCTGCTGGGCATCCGCGTGCAGCTTCTTTCGCTGCTCGTCTGGGGCATGACGGGCGCCTTCACCACCTTCGCGCTGATGATCATCGCGCCGCAGCGCTCGCCCAACTTCATGACGCTCAGCCTGCTGGTGGTGCCGGCGCTGGCCGCGGCTCTGGTCGGCTTGTTCCGCAGCTTCTGGCGCACGCTCGCCGGCGGCATCGCGCTCGGCGTGGTGGAAGGGCTGGCGAGCTCCGTCGACAGCATCAGCCAGTACCGCAGCGCCATCCCCTTCCTGGTGGTGCTCGCCGTTCTCCTCTGGTCGCAGCGGGAGGCCCGCTGGGATGAAGCGCGCTAGCATCCGGGCCTCGCTCCTCATCATCGTCGTGGCGCTGGTCGCCGGCGTCGTCGCCTATGCCGGCCTGCTGCCGTCCTACTGGGTGTTCCTCGCCACATCCGTGCTGATCACCGGCGTGGCGCTGCAAAGCCTCGGGCTCGTCGCCGGGCGCACCGGCATGATCGCGCTCTGCCAGATGTCGTTCGCCGGCGTCGGCGCCTGGACGGTCGGCTATCTCAACATCGCCGAGGCGCCCGGCGGCCTTGCCGCCTGGGTGCTGGCGGGCGGGCTCGCGGCGGTGCCGTTCGGCGTCGCCATCGGCCTGCCGGCGCTGCGCCTGCGCGGCATCAACCTGGCCATCGTCACGCTGTCCTTCGCCACGGCCTTCGACACGATCCTGGCCACCATCACCTATCCCGGCCAGACCGACTTCCTGCAGGTGCCGAGGCCGGAACTGTTCGACACCGACGAAGGCTATTTCGTATTCGTGCTGCTGTTCTACGCCGGGATCGCGATCGCGCTGGAATTCCTCAGCCGGTCGCGGCTGGGTGCTGCATGGCTGGCCGTGCGGCATTCGGAGCGGGCCGCCGCCGCCCATGGCGTGCGCATCGCCACGGCCAAGCTTTCCGCCTTCGCCATCTCCGCCTTCGTCGCCGGCATATCCGGCGGCCTGCTCGCCGGCTATCTCGGCACGCTGGTGTCGGACAATTTCGGCATGATGCAATCGCTGTCGCTCTACGCGGTGGCCGTCATGACCGGGGCGCATTTCGCCGAGGGCGCCATCATCGGCGGCCTGCTGGTCGTGATGTTCCCGGAAATCCTGCGCCGGCTGGACTGGCCGCAGGACATCGGCAACGTGCTGTTCGCCGTCGGCGCCACCCAGGCGCTGTCGACCGGCGAGACGATGAGCGAGACGTTCCGGCGCCAGTTGCGCAAGCTGTTGCCGGCGCACGCGCCGAAGGCCGCCAAGGCGGTGGCACGGGAGCTGCCACCGGCGGTCCGGCACGCGGCCGGCCCGGCGCTCGCCATCGAGGGCCTTACCGTGCGCTATGGCAGCGTGGTGGCGCTGAACGATGTCAGCCTGACGGTCGCCGCCGGCACGGTGGCCGGGCTGATCGGCCCGAATGGCGCCGGCAAGTCAACCTTCATCGACGCGGTCGCCGGCTTCCTGCCCGCCTATGAGGGCCGCATCCGGCTGGCCGGCAAGGCGCTGGAAGGCATGGCCGCGCACCGCCGCGCCCGCGAAGGCGCGCGCCGTACCTGGCAGACCAACCGCATCGCGCCGGAACTGACCGTCGGCGGCTACCTGGTGCTCGCCGCCAAGGGGCTGTCGGCGAGCGAGACCAGGGCTCTGCTCGACTGGCTGGACTGTCCGCATCCGGATACGCCGGTGGTTTCGGTCGATGCCGGCACGCGGCGCCTGCTCGACGTCGCCGGTGTCGTCGCCGCTCGTCCGGCCGTGGTCCTGCTCGACGAGCCGGCCGCCGGCCAGTCGCACGAGGAGACGCTGCGGCTCGGCCAGCGCATCGCCGAAATCCCGAAACTGTTCGGCTCCGCCGTGCTGCTGGTCGAGCATGACATGGACCTGGTGCGCGCCGTCTGCTCGGAGGTCACGGTGCTCGACTTCGGCCAGGTCATCGCTTCCGGCCCGCCGGCCAGGGTGCTGGAGCAAGGCGCGGTGAAGAAGGCCTATCTCGGCATCGAGGAAGAGAGCGCCGCGGCATGAGCAAGCTGGTCATATCGGACCTGTCGATCAACCGTGCAGAACTGCCGGTGGTGTCGTCCGTCGACATGGCGGTGGAGAGCGGCGCCATCAGCGTCGTGCTGGGCGCCAACGGCGCCGGCAAGACCACGCTGCTCGAAGGGCTTTCGGGCATTATCCCGGTTGCGGGCGGCACGATCGCCATCGACGAGGCCGAGATACAGAAGGCGCGGCCGGGCGCGCGCTCGCGCGCCGGGCTTGCCCATGTCGAACAGGGACGCACGGTGTTTCGCCAGCTCACCACCGAGGAGAATCTCAAGGTGAGCCTTCACCCCTCGGCCGACATCGCCGAGGCCTACGCGCTGTTTCCCGAGCTGGTCCAGCGCCGGGCGGTGAAGGCGAGCCTGCTTTCGGGGGGTGAGCAGCAGATGCTGGTCATAGCGCGCGCGCTTCTGACCAGGCCCAAGGTACTGCTGATCGACGAGATGTCGGCGGGCCTTGCGCCGGTCATCGTCAGTCGGCTGATGACGGCGGTGCGCAAGCTCGCCGATGGCGGCCTCGCGGTGCTGCTGGTCGAGCAGTTCGCGGCGCTGGCGCTGTCGATTGGCAACCGCGCCTACGTCATGCGCCGCGGCCGCGTCGTCCATGACGGCGACTGCGCCGGCCTGCTCAAGGCGCCGGATGAGTTGCACAGGCTCTATCTCGGCGGCTAGGGAACGGAGGCGAGGAACTGGCCCGGAGCCGGAAACTTTGCCGCGTCTTGAGCTACACCAATGCGCCGCAAACAGTTATCTATCGTCGCGACATCATGGTCGAGAGTCATGAGAGGCGCGCGGCTTGCAATTGGACCTGAAGACGATCGAGGCGCTTGCTCCCGACCAGGCTTCGCTTGGCGCGGCAGCCAAGCTCACCAAGCGATCGAATTGGCCTCGCCTGGAAGCCCATGAAAAGCTTGATCTTTTGTGGGGCGAATGCCAGGGCTCGGGATCCAATCCGTACCGCGTCGTGTTTGACACAGCCGACCATGGCTACAAATGCACCTGCCCGTCGCGAAAATTCCCTTGCAAACACATTCTAGCCCTGGCGTGGATCGGCGCCACGACACCCACCAGCTTCCAACCTGTCGATCAGACGCCGGAATGGGTGAATGATTGGCTCGGCCGGCGCCGCAAAGGCGGTACGCAGCCGGCACAGGCACCAGGGGCTTCCGCAGGCAAGAGCATCGACGATGCATCGCGGCCGGTGGAAAGCGCTCCCGTCGAGGACACAGCCGCCGTTGAGCGTCGGGAAGCGGCGCAACGCAGGCGCGCCGAGGAGACCCGAAACGCCGTTTCGGCCGCGCTGGACGAGCTCGATCAGTGGATCGCGGACCAACTTCGGCTCGGTTTGGCAGGGTTCGTGGACGCTTGTGGCGAACGTTGCCGCCGCATCGCCGCGCGGCTCGTCGATCTCAAGGCAACGGCGCTTGCCGGTCGTATCGACGAACTGCCAGCGCGCCTCATGTCGTTGCGCGGCGAAGAGCGGCCGGACGCCGCGATCCGCGAACTCGGCAAGCTCGTGCTCCTCGCCAAGGCCTGGCGTGCCGCGCCCGAGGACGCCGAACTGAAACGCCTCGTGTCGACATCGGAGACCCGAGAGCAGGTTCTCGCCAACGCCGATGCCGTCCAGGTCGAAAGCGATTGGGAGGTGCTCGGCGAGAAGATCGAGACACGACGCGACGGCCTCGTCAGCCATGCGACATGGCTGCTCGACCTGAACAGCGGGACACCGCGATTCGCGATGCTGCTGGATTTCTTCCCTGCCTCGGCAGGCCGGCGCTCCGGCGCCTTCGTGCCGGGCGATCGCTTCAAGGCAAGGCTGGTATTTTACCCTGCCCGCCACCCGCTTCGGGCCCTGGTCGCGGAGCGGCTGGGCGATCTGCCGCCCCGTGCGTGGCCGGCCTTCGTTACAGGTGGCGCCAGTGATCCGCTGTCCACCTGTAGCGACTTCCGGGATTCTTCGCCCTGGCTGTCGGAGGGCCCGGTCATTCTGCCCGCCGGTGTCATTCTGCTCGACGAAAGAGGGGATGGCTGGTGGCAGGCGGCCGATGATCAGCATGGTATAGCCCTTCCTGTAGCGGGCACGCTCAACCAGATCCTGCTCGGCGTCGATCTCACTGCCACGGCAGCCATCTGGAATGGCGCCCGGCTCGATCTTCTGGCGTCGCAGAGCAAAATGGGGAGGCTCGATCTGTCGTGAACGAGCTGGAACAGGCAGCACTGGCAAGATTGCGCGACGGCTGGATTTCAGGTGGCGCTGTCTTCGAACTGGCTCCGATCGAATGGAAGGATATCGCCGCCGCCGCCAGTTCCGATGAGCAAGAGCGTCGGCTCCTGGCCATTGCCGCGCAGGCACTGGATGTCGCGCTACGGCCAGCGGCGCCGAAGAGCTTGAAGCGACGTTCGCCGTTGCCGGACCTGATCCTACCCACGCTCCCCGACAGACTGCGGCCGCAGTTGCGGGCAGCGCTGAAGCACGCGCCCGATGCAAGGCGCAAGGCGCTCGTGATCCGGCTGGTCGCCAGTCGTGGCTTTGCGGCCCATCCGATGGACTGGATGCCTGCCGCGTCGGAGCAGAACCTACCGGATGTCTATGCGCCCTGGATCGACTGGCAGGCGAGCGTCGACGAGGAGCGGCAAAGTTCGCATGAGCGACTGAACGCGGAAAACTGGGCCGATTACTACCCGGCCGCGCGACGCCTGGCGCTGGCGGCCATGCGCCGGAGCGAGCCTGCCGAAGCGCGATTGCTGATAGAGGCAAAGGCGGCGTCGGAATCGGCCGATGTCAGGCTCCCTCTGATCGAGCTCATTCGCATCGGCCTAGGCCCGGACGACGCACCTTTCCTGAAGGGCCTCGCCAACGACCGTTCCAGCAAAGTTCGTGAATCGGCAAGCCGGATGCTGGCGATGCTGGGTCAACATGGCGAGGGCGGCGCGGACGCTCCCATCTTCGAACTCGCTGGCTTCATCGAGGAAGGCAAGGCCGGTTTCATCCGTCGCCGGACCACATTCGGGCCCGTGAAAACGAAGTCGCCTGCACAGGAGCACCGCCGCGCCGAGCTGTTCGAACTCTGCAATCTGTTCGATCTCGCGGCCCGGTTCGGCGTGGCGGAGTCGGATTTCCTCACCGGATGGCAATTCGGCACTGACAACAATGCCGATATCCTTCTTTCGCGGATGGTGGCCGCGTCGGGCAGCGATGTCGCGGTTGCGCATATGGCTGACATGTTGATCGCCGCTGGAGGCAAGACGGCGCTGTTCGTGCTGCATCTCACGCCACGCCTCGATGCTCGAAGGCAGCGCGTCTTCATCCGACAGATCATCAAGGACGCGCAGCTTCCGGCCGTCCTCGGCCTCGCGCAAGGCATCGAACCTGGCTGGCTAGACTGGGACGATCTATCGAATGGAAACTTCCTTGCGATCCTTCGCAACAGCATCTCCGCCAAGGAGGATGCTCCGCATAGGGCGGCCGAGGACGTCATCGATGCAATCGGCTATCTGGCGAGGGCCCCGGTCGCCGCAAAATTGATCGACGAGGTCGTTGCGGCGGGCCTGCCGTCGGCGTCACCGTCGCTCAACCTGTTGCGGCTCAACGCGGCGCTGGCCGAAAATCCCCCTCAATCCGACAGATGACTAATTCGGAGAAGATCGCATGAACGCAGCCATCCGCCTTCCGGTCGAACAGGTCTATGCCGCCGAGCTACAGGCGCTGGCGCGTGGCGACGACCGCCAGAAGCCAGCCGGCTGGAGCTTGTCGCCCAGGGCCGTCCTCACATATCTCATGGGCGGCAAGGCCGGTGACGGCACGGCGATCTCGCCGAAATATGTCGGCCGCCGGCAGCTCATGGAAACGGCTGTGGCCACGCTGGCGACCGATCGGGCGCTGCTTCTGCTCGGCGTGCCGGGAACGGCGAAATCCTGGGTCTCGGAACATCTCGCCGGCGCCATCATGGGGAACTCGACTCTGATCGTGCAATGCACCGCCGGCACCGATGAAAACCAGATTCGCTACGGCTGGAACTACGCCCAACTGCTGGCAAAAGGCCCGAGCCATGACGCGTTGGTGCCGACGCCGCTCTACCGGGCGATGCAAGAAGGCAAGCTCTGTCGGCTGGAAGAGCTGACGCGCATGGGCTCGGATGTACAGGACACGCTGATCACCGTGCTTTCCGAAAAGATGATGCCGGTGCCGGAGCTCAACACCTCGATCTACGCTCAGCGCGGCTTCAACATCATCGCCACGGCGAACAATCGCGACAAGGGCGTCAACGAACTCTCCTCGGCGCTGAAGCGCCGTTTCAATGTGGTGGTCCTGCCTCTGCCCGAGGATATGAACGAGGAGGTTTCGATCGTTTCCAGGCGAGTTGGTGAAATGGCGGGCGGGCTGGACCTGCCGGTGCCGAAGAATGTCGGCGAGGAGATCGCTCGCGTGCTGACCATCTTCCGCGAGCTCCGGTCCGGCGCGACCGCCGACGGCAAGGTGACGCTGAAGACACCCTCGGGCTCGCTGTCCACAGCCGAGGCTATCGCCACCATGGTCAGCGGCCTCAGCCAGGCAGCCTGGTTCGACGGCGGCAAGCTGCATGCCGAGGGCCTTGCTCCCAGCCTGGTCGGCGCGATCGTCAAGGATCCCGTCCAGGACAAGGTTGTGCTGGAAGAGTATCTGGAGACGGTGCTCAAGAAGCGGCCCGACTATGCCGGTTATTACGCGGCGCTCAACGCGGCCATCTGAGCCATGGCGCAGGGCGGCATCAGCTATTTCGGCATACGGCATCACGGACCAGGCTCCTGCGAGAGCCTGGTGAAGGCATTGCAGGAATTGCAACCCGTGGCGGTTTTGATCGAGGGGCCGGTGGATGCCTCGCCACTGCTGCCGCTGCTTGCCAGCTCTGACATGAAGCCGCCTGTCGCGCTGCTCTGCTACCCGGAGGACGATCCCGCTGCGACGAGCTTCTGGCCGTTCGCCGAGTTCTCGCCCGAGTACCAGGCGGCGCTTTGGGCCGCCGCCAACAATGCCCGGCTTCGCTTCATCGACCTGCCGTCAGCCGCGCGGCTTGCCGGGCCGGGACCTGAAGGGTCGATGGAGGCGGATTCGGGAGGGGCGGAAGCTACGGAACTGCGGGCAGAGGAAGTCGCACGCATTCAGGATCCGATCGGCACTTTGGCGCGCGCCGCGGGCTATGAGGACGGCGAAAGCTGGTGGTCGGATATCATCGAGCAGAATCCGGAGCCCGGCCCGATCTTCGCGGCCATCGCCGACGCGATGACGACACTGCGTGACGGCGAGACTTCGATCGGCCGGTTCGAGGCCATGCGCGAGGCGCATATGCGGCTAGAGATCGCCGCAGCTCGCAAGGAGTTCGACGGGCCATTGGCCGTCGTCTGCGGCGCATGGCATGTGCCTGCCTTGCGGGCGGCGCATACGCAAAAGAGCGACCAGGCGCTGCTCAAGGGCATCGGTCGACGCAAGACCATGATGACCTACGCGCCGTGGACCGGACCGCGTCTGGCTCTGGGCCATGGCTATGGCGCCGGCGTCGTCGCGCCGGGATGGTGCAAGCATCTGTGGCAGACGCGCGGGCGGCGAGACGCGTCCGTCTTCTGGCTTGCGCGGATCGCGACCGTTCTCAGGGCGAAGGGGCATATGATCTCGACGGCCTCGCTGATCGAGGCGGAGCGCCTCGCGCAGGCTCTCGCGGCAATCCGGGAACGGCCGAAGCCAGGCTTCGAGGAACTTCGAGACGCCTCGATTGCCGCTCTGTTCAACGGCGAGGCGCTGCTTTGGAAGATGGTGGAGGCCGAGTTGCTTCTCGGCGCCGATGTCGGCGAGATTCCACCCGACACGCCGCTTGCCCCGCTGATCGATGACTTGCAGCGCAACCAGAAGGCCGCCCGGCTGAAGCCCGAGGCACTGGAGCGGGAGCTCTCCATCGACCTGCGCAGCGAGAGCGGACTGTTTCGCTCGACATTGCTGCACCGGCTGAACGTGCTCGGCGTAAGCTGGGGCACGTTGACCGACGTCGGGCGGAGCCGGGGCACTTTCCGCGAGCGCTGGATGCTGGCGTGGCAGCCGGAATATGCCGTCCGCCTGGTGGAGAACCTGATCCATGGCCCGACCATCGAAAAGGCCGCCAATGGCCGCCTGATCCAGATGATCGGAGCCGCCGCGACACTCGATGCTCTGGCCACGCTGGTCCAGAGCGCAATCACGGCCGCCTTGAGCGAAGCCTCCACCGCGGGCCTTGCCGCGCTTGAGGAAAAAGCGGCGCATAGCAGCGAGTGTCTGGAGCTCGTGGATTCGGTGCCGCCGCTGGCCGACATCATCCGTTATGGCGAAGCGCGAAAGACCGAGACTGAGCGGCTTGCCGGACTGTTGGAACGGCTGATCGTCGAGGGCTCGATCGCATTGCCTTACGCGGCGCGCGACCTCGACGCGCAAGCAGCTGCAGCTCTGACGGGCGCATTGCGCAAGGCTGATGAGGCAATCAAGCTGGTGGAGCCGACCCAGGATATCCTGGACGCCTGGCGCGCCGGCCTGGCGGCCGTACTCGAGTCGTCTCGATCGACCGCGCTGGTCGCAGGCTGTGCCGCGCACCTCCTCTATGAGGCCGGGCGGCTGTCCGCTGACGCCACGGCTGACCTTTTGGCAAAGCGTCTCTCACCTGGAACGCAGGTCCTTGACGCGGCCGCCTTCTTCGAGGGTTTTTTCAGCGGCGCCGGCCAGCGGCTGATCTATGACGAATACTTGCGCGGCGCCGTCGATGCCTGGTTGGCATCGCTCGATGAAGAAGCCTTTGTCGCCCATCTGCCGCTGCTGCGCCGCGTCTTTTCGAACCTCGACAGCATGGAGCGCCGGCGCCTGATCGAGGCGGTGCTTGGCAAGAGAGCAAGTCTGCCCGCCGGGCTGACGCCAACACCGGACGGCGGCGAAGCCTGGCGCAGGCACTTCGGCCTTCTTCGCGGTTTGATCGCGGGAGAGCCGAGCCATGGCTGACGAAGCGACCAAGCCGGACCTCGATCCAGCGGGTGACAACCGGGAGCGTCGCTGGCGGCTGGCGATCGGCGCCGATGACGAGTCCTCGTCGGCGCTGTCCGCGGAAGATCGCAAGCTTTCGGCTGCGCTCGACGCGCTTTATGGTGACGGCAGCGGCGACACCGCCAGCGACCCGCGCAAGCGGCGGGGCGGGCTTGGCCGTTCGGCGCCGCGCGTCGCGCAATGGATGGGCGATATTCGCTCGTTCTTTCCCGAGCAAGTCGTGCAGGTCGTTCAGAAGGATGCCTTTGAGCGGCTGAACCTGAAGCAGATGCTGATGGAGCCGGAGTTCCTCAAGGCGATCGAAGCCGACGTCAACCTCGTCGCAGATCTGGTCTCGTTGCGCTCGGCAATGCCGGACAAGACCAAGGATATCGCCCGCTCGATCATCTCGGACATCGTTGCCAAGCTGATGCAGCGCCTGGAGCAGAAGACGGCAGAGGCGATCCGTGGCGCACTCGATCGCTCTCAGCGAACCAGCAGGCCGCGGCAGCGCGATATCGACTGGCCTCGGACAATCGTTGCGAATCTTCGCCACTATCAGCCGAACCACAAAACCGTGGTGCCGGAAAAACTGGTCGGCTTCATGCGCCGCCAACGCCGGCTGGTCGACCTCGACGAAGTGACGCTCTGCGTCGACCAATCCGGCTCGATGGCGAGCTCCGTGATCTATGCCTCGATCTTTGCCGCGGTAATGGCCTCGCTGCCGGTCGTACGCACCAAGCTGGTATGTTTCGACACCGCGATCGTCGACCTGACGGAGGAGCTCAGCGATCCGGTCGAAGTGCTGTTCGGCGTCCAGCTTGGCGGCGGCACCGACATCAACCAAGCTGTTGCCTACTGCGCGGAGCGTATCGAGCGGCCGACCAAGGCGCATTTCGTGCTGATCACCGACCTGTACGAAGGCGGCAACGGCAAGGAGCTTCTACAAAGGCTGTCGGCGCTTCTCCGGTCCGGCGTCAATGTCATCGTGCTGCTGGCGCTCACAGACCAAGGGCGTCCGGGCTACGATCCGTCAATGGCCGGATTTGTGGCGGCGCTGGGCATACCGGTCTTTGCCTGTACGCCTGACCATTTCCCGGAGATGATGGCGGCCGCACTGCGTCGCCAGGACATCGCCGCCTGGGCCGCGGACGCCGACATCAAGCTCATCCGCCCGGGGGAGGAGACTTCGTAAGCCTTCCTGAGCCGCCCTCCTTCCAACAGGCGATGAGGTGGCCGGGGGCGACCTCGCGGGATGGCGGTTCGGCTTCGAGGCATTCGGCGCCGGCGAGGGGGCAGCGACCGGCGAAGGTGCAGCCTGTGGGGTTCGCGGCCGGTGCCGTCGCTGCCGGTGCCTGGGGTGTCGCGGCTGCTTCGTTGGAGGCGGCTTCCAGCAGCATGCGCGTGTAGGGGTGGTTGGGACCGGCGAAGATCTGGTCGGACGAACCAGTTTCCACCAGGCGTCCGCGATAGAGCACGCCGATCCTGTCGGCCATGTAGCGCACCACCCTGAGGTCGTGGCTGATGAAGAGGTAGGCCGTGTCCTGGCGGCGCTGCAGATCGTTGAGCAGGTTGAGCACGGTTGCCTGCACCGACACGTCGAGCGCCGAGGTCGGTTCGTCCAGCACCACCAGCCGCGGCAGGCCGGCGAAGGCGCGCGCGATCGCGGCGCGCTGGCGCTGGCCGCCGGAGAGTGTCATCGGCTTGCGTTCGGCCGTTGCGCGGGGCAGGCGCACCGAGGCCAGGAGGTCGCCGACACGCGGCGCCACGGCGCGGCGCGACAGTCCTGCCAGCCGCCGCAGCGGACGGCCGAGGATGCGGCCGATGCGCTGGCGCGGATTGAGCGTCCTGTCCGGCGACTGGAACACCATCTGCACGTCACGCCGCTCGTCGGGACGGCGCTTCTCGACACGCGCCGCCACAGGCCGTCCGAACAACTCGACGGAGCCGCCGGTCGGCGGCTGCAGCCCGGTGACGATGCGCGCGAGCGTCGACTTGCCCGAGCCGGATTCGCCGATCAGGCCGAAGGTCTCGCCGGCGACGATCTCGAGATCGATGCCGTGCAGCACCGGCTGGCCGCCGAAGGACTGCCTGACGCCATGGCAGGCGAGCGCGATATCGCGCCGGGCGCCGGCTCGATCAGACACCGTCGGCAGGGCATCGGCCGGCGCGTCGTCGATACCCGCATCCTCGGCCAGCCTGCCGTCGCGCTTGGTGCGGTGAAGCGTGGGAATGGCGGCGACCAGCGCCCGCGTATAGGCGTGGCGCGGCTCCTCGAACACCGCCGCGGCGGCGCCGCTCTCAACCACCGAGCCTGCCTGCATCACCGCCACCCGGTCGCAAGAGCGGCGGATGAGGTTGATGTCATGGCTGATCAGAAGGATGCTGGTCCGGTGTTCGCGGCGCAGGTCATCGAGTATGGCTATGATCTCGGACTGCACGCTGGCGTCGAGCGCCGTGGTCGGCTCGTCCATGACCAGCAGCGACGGGTCGAGCGCGATGGCGATGGCGATGTTGGCGCGCTGCTGCATGCCGCCCGACAGTTCGTGCGGATAGAGCCGCAGCACACGCTCCGGATCGGCGACGCGCACGCGGCCGAGCAGGTGCGCGGCGCGCTGGAAGGCGTCGTCGCGATGCATGGGGCGGTGGCGCAGGATGGTCTCGGATATCTGCGCGCCAATGGTCATGCTGGGATTCAGCGCCGAACCCGGATGCTGGTAGACGGCGGCGATGCGGTCGCCGCGCAGCTTGCGCAGGTCACCTGCCGAGAGATCGCGCAGCTCGCGGTCCTCGAAGGCGAGGCGCGAGGCTTCGACCCGGGCGTTCGTCGGCAGGTAGCGCAGCACCGCGAGCGCCACCGAGCTCTTGCCCGAGCCGGATTCTCCGACCAGCCCGAGCGCCTCGCCGGGCGCTATGCGCAGCGACACGTCGTTGACGGCGGCATGCGTCGCGCCGCGCCCGGCATAGGACACCGACAGGCGTTCCACATTCAGCACTGAAGACATCGGGACCTCGAAACCACTTTTGCGCGGGCGCCGCCAAGAAGGGCAATCGCTTCCGCATTCATATGTCATAATCTCTATAAAATTACTCGAATTAAGGTCGGGCGCAATCTAGCTTTCAAGCATCGGAAGGTTTT
Source organism: Mesorhizobium sp. 65-26 (assembly GCA_001899205.1). Classification (GTDB taxonomy): domain Bacteria; phylum Pseudomonadota; class Alphaproteobacteria; order Rhizobiales; family Rhizobiaceae; genus Mesorhizobium. The sequence goes on from MKVL01000010.1 coordinate 71,444, forward strand.
ACGGCGCGGCCCGGCATGGCTGGCGCCAAGGGTCTTCCGCATGCGTGGCGCTGCTTCGGCTTCGACGAAAGAGCGACCGCGCATGTCCTGGAACTGCTCTCGGACGGAAGGGAACCGGCATGTCGCATCTCATCCTCAGCGCCTTCTTCTTCAACCCGCAGGGCGATCACCGCATGTCGTGGCGTCACCCGCGCGCGCCGGGGCGGGAAGTGCTGGGCTTCGACTATTATCGCGAGCTGGCGCAGGCGGCCGAGCGGGCCCGCATCGACACGATCTTCGTCGCCGATCACGTGTCGATCTGGGATTCGGTCAAGAGTGGCGTGGCGCACTACGCCAATGCGCGGCTGGAGCCGCTGACGCTGCTTTCGGCGCTGGCCGGGGCCACGCGCCATATCGGCCTCATCGCCACCGCGTCGAGCTCCTACAGCGAACCCTACAACATCGCGCGCTTCTTCGCCTCGCTCGACCATATCAGTCAGGGCAGGGCGTCGTGGAACGTCGTCACCTCGGCGATGGACGAGGAGGCCCGCAATTTCGGCCGCGACGGCAACATCGAACACGCCTTCCGCTACGAGCGCGCCGGCGAATTCCTCGATATCGTCAAGGCGCTTTGGGACAGCTGGGAAGACGACGCGCTGCTGATCGACAAGGCGTCGGGTTATTTCGCCGATCCCGACAAGGTGCACGCCATCGAGCACAAGGGTCGCCACTTCAAGGTACGCGGGCCGCTCAACGTCTCGCGTTCGCCGCAGGGCCACCCGCTGATCGTGCAGGCCGGCTCGTCCGAGGACGGCAAGAACTTCGCCACCGCGCAGGCCGATGTGCATTTTGCCATTTTCAGCACAAGGGAAGACGGCATCCGCTACCGCCAGGACATCAACGATCGCCTGGCGCGGCATGGCAGGCGGCCGGAGAGCTTGAAGATCCTGCCCGGCATCCTGCCGATCGTCGCCGCTTCCGAGGCCGAAGCCCGCGACAGGCAGGAATACCTGCAGACTCTTTTGCCCGACCAGGTCGGCATCGATCTCCTGTCGAGCTGGAGCGGCGTCGACCTGTCCGCCTATCCGCCGGACGGTCCGCTGCCGCCGTTGCCCGACGAGAGCACGTTCAACGGCGGTCGCACCTCGCTCAACCGCGTCAGGCAATGGTCGAAGCAGAACCTCAGCCTGCGCGAGATCGCCCGCAAGCTGGCCAACAGCGGTTCGGTGCCGACGGTCGCCGGCACGCCCAGGCAGATCGCCGACCAGCTCGAGGACTGGTACCGCGCCGGCGCGGCCGACGGTTTCAACCTGATGTTCCCGCTGCTGCCTGAGGACTGGCTGAACTTCGCCGGACAGGTGGTGCCGGAGCTGCAGCGCCGCGGCCTGGTGCCGACCGAATACGCGCCCGGCACCTTGCGGGACCGCTTCGGGCTGCAGCGCCCGGGCAACCGCTTCGCCGAGCAGCGCGCCAATGCGCGCGCCGTGTCCTGAGCCGGAGAGCCACCATGACAGCCGCCCCGAAACTCCAGCCTCGAGAGGCCTCCGCGCCGCGCCTCGTCAACGTGCTGCACAGCCCCAAGCGCATCCGCGTCAAATTCGGCGGCCGCGTCATCGCCGACAGCCGCAACGTGCTGGTGCTGCGATCCAACCATTTCCTGCCGATCTATTTCTTTCCGCTGGCCGCCGTCGACCAATCGGTGCTCAAGCCCTCCACCTACGGGCAGCAGCACGCCGTCGGCGGCGAGACGACCTATTGGAACATAGAGGCCGGCGACCGGCGCGCCGCGGATGCGGCATGGTCGTTCACCGCGCCGTCGGACGAGGCGCTGGCGCCGCTTGCCGGCCGCATCGCCTTCACCTGGAACCTCGTCGACCAGTGGTTCGAGGAGGAGGAAGAGGTCTTCGTCCACGCACGCGATCCCTATGCGCGCATCGACGTGCTGCAAAGCGCGAGCCACGTGCAGGTCTGGTTCGACGGCGGCCTCATCGCCGACAGCCACCGCCCGGTGCTGCTGTTCGAGACGCATCTGCCGACGCGCTTCTACCTGCCGGCCGAGGATATCCGGCTGGACCGGCTGAGACCGTCGGAAAGCACGACGCGATGTCCCTACAAGGGCATCGCTTCCTACTGGTCCGGCGTGCTGCGCGACGGTTCGCTTCGTCCAGATATCGCCTGGAGCTATCGCGACCCGATCGCAGAGATGCCGAAGATCAAGGGACTCATCGCCTTCTATCCGCAGGCGGTCGACCGCATCCACCTCGACGGCCGGCCGGCCTGACGGCGGCCTTTCCAATTCCAATCCATGAGAGAGACAATGACCAAACGAAACGACATCGATTCCCTGCGCGGCCTTTCCGGCGACATCTGGAACGTCGCGGTCGACGAACACGCCCAGGGCTTCCTCAAGCGTCGCGACCTGTTGAAATACGCCGCGCTGATCGGCCTGACCGGCTTCGCCGCCTCGCAGGGCCTCATCCTGCCGGGCTCGGCGCGCGCGGCCGGCACCGGCGGCGGCACTGTGCGCGTCGGGCTCGGCCAGCCCACCAAGGCGATCGACCCCGTGACGGTCACCGACCCCGCCAGCATCGGCGTGCTCAGCCAGGTGGGCGAATACCTCATCCTCGACGACCCGAAGGACGGGCTGCAGCCCAGGCTCGCCATTTCCTGGGAAGCGAACGACACAGCCAGCCGCTGGACCTTCAAATTGCGCCAGGGGGTAAAGTTCCATGACGGCCGCGCTGTCACCGCCAAGGACGTTGTGGCGACCTTCGAGCGGCTGGTCGATCCGGCCAGCGGATCGTCGGCGCTGTCGGCCTACAAGGGCATCCTGTCCAAGGGCGGCGCCAAGCAGGTGGACGAGGAGACCGTCGCCTTCGATCTCGACCAGCCGAACAGCAACTTCCCGTTCTACGTCTCCTCGGACGTGTTCAACGCGGTGATCCTGCCGGCCGATTATGCAGGAGACTTCGAGAAGAGCTTCATAGGCACCGGCCCGTTCCAGCTTGAATCGTTCCGCCCGAAGCAGGGCGCGAGCTTCGTGCGCAATCCGGACTACTGGGGACCCAAGGCACTGCCCGACCGCGTCGACATCAAGTTCTTCGACGATGAGCAGGCGCAGGTTCTGGCGCTGCAGGCCGGCCAGCTCGACGTCATCCCGAGCACGCCGCGGCTGGAACTGGCGATCGACGGCAATCCCAGCTTCAAGATCCTGAGCGTGCAGGCAAGCTCGCACGACCAGGTGCATCTGAGGACCGACCAGGCACCCTTCACCGACAAGCGCCTGCGCAGGGCGCTGGCGCTGACCATCGACCGTGAGGCCGTCGTCAAGGGGCTGCTCAAGGGACGTGCCATCGTCGGCAACGACAGCCCGTTCGCGCCGATCTTCCCGTCGAGCGATCCGTCGGTGCCGCAGCGCAAGCAGGACATCGCCGAGGCAAAGCGGCTGCTCGCCGAGGCGGGCGTACCGAACGGTTTTGAGGTGACGCTCACCACCGAGCGCGCCTACGACATTCCCGACTATGCCGTGATCATCCAGAACTTCGCCAAGAAGGCCGGCATCGACATCAAGCTCAACGTGCTGCCGCAGGACGCCTACTACGGCTCGGCGACGTTCGGAAGCTCGCCCTGGCTGGATTCCGTGCTCGGCATCACCGATTTCGGCCATCGCGGCACGCCCGACATCTTCCTCAACGCCACGCTGAAAAGTTCGGGAAGCTGGAACGCGGCGCATTTCAACAACCCCACCTACGACGCCCTGCTGCTCGAATACGGCAAGGCGCGCGACCTCAACGCGCAGCGCCTGGCCGCGGGCAAGATCCAGAACCTGCTGCTCGACGAGACGCCGCTGATCATCGGCTATTTCTCGCAGTACAGCCGCATCGTCAGCGCCAAGGTCGAGGGCGTGCGCTTCACCGCCATCTCGCACCTGCTGCTCGATCGGGTGTCGTTCGTTTGAGCCGCGCCGCCGTCACCGGCCAGGCGCTTGCCACGCGCGTCGGCTCGCTTCTGCTGACGCTGTGGCTGGTCAGCGCGCTGGTCTTCTTCGCCGGGCAGGTGCTGCCCGGCGATGTCGGCCGTGTCATGCTGGGTCCGTTCGCCGACGCGCAGGCTGTGGCCGAGCTCAACCGCAAGCTCGGCACGGACCAGCCACTCCTGGCGCAGTACTGGCACTGGTTCGGCAAGGCGATAACTGGCGATTTCGGCGAGTCGCTGTCGATGCGGGCGCCGGTGGGGCCACTGGTGCTGGAGAGCGTGAAGAACTCGGCGGCACTCGCTGCCGTCGTGCTGGCGCTGCTGGTGCCGCTCGGAATCGGAGCCGGCGTGGTCGCTAGCCTGAAGGCCGGAGGCCTCGTCGACCGGCTGATCGTGTTCGGCGGTGTCTCACTCAGCATCGTGCCGGACTTCGTCTCCGGTCTGTTGCTGCTCATCGTCTTCGGCCTTTGGCTGGCCTGGTTCCCCATCACCGGCGCCGCGCCGCAAGGGGCGGGCTTCTGGACGCATGGCTATTACCTGATCCTGCCGGCGCTGCCGCTTGTGCTCAACCTCATCGGCTATGTCGCGCGGATGACCCGGGCGGGGGTGATCGAGGCGCGCGCCGCCGACTATACCCGCACCGCGATCCTGAAGGGGCTCGGCCCCTCTCAGGTGCTGTGGCGGCATGTGCTGCGCAACGCGCTGGTTCCAACCGTCGCCGTCATCGCCACCCAGAGCGGCTTCCTGCTCGGCGGCCTGGTGGTGATCGAGGCGCTGTTCGGCATACAGGGCCTGGGCAATCTGGTGCTGTCCGCCGCCAAGGCGCGCGATTTCCCGATGCTGGAGGCCGGCGTGCTGGTCATGGCCGCGATCTTCGTGGCGACCGCGGCGATCGGCGATCTCATCCAGGCGCTGCTCGATCCGCGGCTGCGGCGCAGGAGCGCTCCATGACCGATCTCGCGGAACCGGCCGTGCGCCGGCAACCCATCGATATCGCCACCGGCGGTTTGCGCGCCCGGCTGCCGGCAATTACCCCATCGACCGCGATTGGCCTCGCGGTGCTCGCTTTCTGGGTCGCCTGCGCGATCATCGGGCCGTCGCTGGTGCCGTTCGATCCCTATGCCGAGGACTTCCTCGCCATGATGGCGCCGCCGGACGCGGTGCACTGGTTCGGTACAGATCAGCTCGGGCGCGACGTGTTCTCGCGCGTCGTGGTCGGCGCGCGAGACATATTGCTGGTCGCGCCGCTGGCGACATTGGCCGGCGTTGGCGCCGGCAGCATCATCGGTCTGGTGCTCGGCACGCTCGGCGGCATGGCCGACGCCATCGGCGCGCGCTTGCTGGACAGTGTCATGGCGCTACCCTTCATCGTGCTGGTGACGATGGCGCTGGTGGCGATCGGGCCGTCCAATGTCACCGTCATCCTCGTCATCGCCATCGCCTATGCGCCGCTGGTGGCGCGCACGGTGCGCACGGCGGCCCGCGAACAGCGCGAACGCGACTATGTCGACGCCGCGCGCCTGGCCGGCGAGGGGCCGCTGGCTATCATGTTCCTGGAAATCCTGCCCAATGTGCGCGAGACCATCCTCATCGAACTCGTCACGCGGCTCGGCTACGCGTTCTTTTCGATCGCGACGCTGAGCTTCCTCGGGCTTGGCATCCAGCCGCCATCAGCCGACTGGGGTCTGGCCATCGCGGACGGCTACGGCTTCCTCACGGGCGGCAAATGGTGGGTGGTGGTGTTCAATTCGGCCGCGATCATCTCGCTGGTGATGGCCACCAATCTCATCGCGCAGGGGATCGGCGCCTTCGAGAGGAACGACAGGTAGGCGGGCCTGAAAGCAGCAACCCCGGCGAGGGGGCCGGGGTTGCCAATTGCCGAGACGGTTGCCTTGTTGCCGAGACGGTCGCGGTCAGTTGCTGTTCTTGTTGGTATCGTTGTGGCTGCCGGTATCGGGCTGTCCGCCCTTGGCTCCCGACGCCCGGTCGAGGGCGGCGCAGAAATCCGTATGCACGCGCTTGCCATTGGCATCCTCGTGGCAATCATTCGTCATCCTGGTCATCTTCTCGGGCGTCAGCGCCTTGACCACGGCCTCGAATTCGCCGCCGGTCTTCATCTGCTTCATGTCCTTGTCCTGGTAGAAGGGCTGCATCTGGTCCTCGTCGTCGAGCGCGCTGCTGTTGGCGAAGGCCGAGCCGCATGCGAGCCAAAGGCTGGCGGCTGCCAGGACGATTATTTTCAATTTCATCTCCAATTCCTCCTTGCTTGATTGAAAATTTGCAGGGAGGAAACGCTCGTCACCTGGCAGGGTTGCAGATTATTATCTCCATTAACGAGATTTAATCTTCTAAGGAGAATGGCAATTCGACCGGTTCTTATTTTCACATTTTCTTGTTTATTTTATCACGTTTGAGTGAGATGCAATTGTACTTCACAGACCATTAGCGGCTGACGCCATCAGTCATGTTTCAGCGGCTTCGAGAATCCGATTTGCGGGCGCGTTGGTCGATCAGACGAGCCGGGGGCTGCTCTTTCATCGAAATGTCGTGTCCAGCAGAACAGTGCTCACTCACCGAACAAGGTTGCTTGTCATGGCAAGATTGATCATCGCTTCCAATAGGCCACCGTCGAGCCTTCCCTAGCGGAAGGATGCGTGGCACCCTGTCCAGGTTTCCGGCCTGGGGGCAAAGAGGTGCGGATGCCGAGCGGGGCACAGGACGAAGCGGACATCGCCGATCGGATCTACGAGGCTGCCTTCGTCACGGAGCGGTGGCCGGGCGTGCTTGAGGCCGCCAGTTCCATCTCGAATTCGGCCAGCGGAGCGATCTTCGCATTCGACGACAGCGGCCTGGTGAGGGCCGTCTCGGAGCCCAACGTCCAGGCGCTGCTCGATGAACTCATGGCGGAGGGCAACTGGCAGCGCTCCGATTGCGTGCAGCGCATGCTTAGCCTCAGGCCGCCGAGCTTCGTGCGGGTGGACGATTTCATGACCGCCGAGGAGATCGCACGCGATCCCGTGCGCATTCGCTCCAGCGCCTTCGGCATCGGTTCGCATATCTGCTCCTCGGTGGTGATGCCGAGCGGCGAGATCGTGCTGTTCGTCTTTCAGCGCTGGCACAGGGACGGCATCTACGACCAGCCGGTCATCGGCCGCCTGGACGGCTTGCGCCCGCATCTGGCGCGGGCCAGCCTCATTGCCAGCCGTCTGCGGCTGGAGCAGGCCCGAAACACGGTCCAGGCCTTGCGGCAAATCGGACTGCCCGCCGCCGTGCTGCGCGCGTCCGGACAAGTCCTGGCGCACAACGATCTGCTGGAAGACTTGAGTGAGGTCTTCCTGCCCACGGCTGGAGGCGGCATGGCGCTCGCGGATGCCTCCGCGAACGCGCTCCTCCAGCAGGCGATCGCCCGCAACGAGGACAATGGCGTGGTGCGCTCGATCGCAGTCCCGGCGGCCAAGAGCAGGCCGGCTCTGATCGTCCACCTGCTGCCGCTGCGCCGCGACGCGCACGGCATCTTCTCAGGTGGAGACATACTGGTCGCGGCCACGGCGGTGAGCGCCAGCGCGCTGGTGCCGTCGCCCAGCATCCTCAGCGGGCTCTTCGATCTATCGCCCGCCGAGGCGAGGCTTGCCGCCGCGCTGGCCACCGGCCGCTCGCTGGGCGAGGTGGCGAACGAGAGCGGCATCGCGGTGAAGTCGGCCCGAACCTATCTCGACCGCATCTTCCAGAAGACCGGGACCAACCGGCAGGGGCAGCTGGTGGCGCTGCTGAAGAGCACGCATCCGTTTGGCTAGCCCTCAGCCGCGAGTCGTGGGCTCTGCTTCCTCGTGGCTCAGTGACGGTCGGCGGAGCGGGCCTTCTCACGCAGTTCGGCCAGGAACGGGATCGACAGATACTGGTCGGGCTGGACATGCTCCCAGGCGATGCCCTTGGGGCGAGGATGGGTGCTGCCCGTCGCGATCAGCTCCTTTTCCGTCGCCACGTAGTCCAGCCAGCAATCGAACTCCAGCATGACGATCTGGTCGGCGGGCACGATCTGGGTGGAATGCACCGTGGTGACCAGCGGCGTCGCGGCGCCGATCTTGCCGAGCTCGTTGAGGATGCCCGCCTCGAGGTCGGCGAAGCCGCCGCCCTTGCCGGTGCGGGCGCCTTCGCGCGTCACCGCGACCGAGCCGAAGACGCAGAAATCCAGCGGCGGCACATCGGCGAATTCGATGCGCTCGCCATGGAACATGTAGCCCTGGTGGCTGGCGGCCAGCTCGAAGGTGATGTTCTTGGCCTGTAGCTCGGCGGGGTCGACGCGCACATAGGGCGCGTGCTGGACCAGTTCCGGCACCGGGCAGTAGAGCGTTTTGCCCTCATAGAGCGCGCGCAGGCGCAGCGAATACTGTGCCGGGTCTGGGTTGGTCTTGACGTTGCGCGCAGCCTTCCAGGCCGGAAGTTCGGTCAGGCGCCAGGCGGCTAGGTCGGCGCCGGTGAAATTCGGGATGTGGCTGCGCGCCGGGCCGATGGCGATGCCGCCGGCCTCCAGGCTGCCCCAGATCCTGTTGCGCATTTCGTCCTTGACCGGGTTGCGTCCCGCCCAGCGGCCACGATCTTCCATGGGATCTCCCTCATATCTTGTTGTTTGTGACCCGAGAGCGCCGCGCGGCGGCGCCGCTGCCGGCTTCGAACAGGAGCGGAAGCTGCTCGGGAACGCGCAGCGAAACCTCGCGGCTGTCCGGCAGGCGGTCGACTGCCGACAGCCGTGCGGTCAGCGCGCATCCCGCGACATCGACATGGACCAGCCGGTCGCCGCCCATGAACTCGACGGCCTTGATCGTAGCCGGTAACCCGTCAGGGGAGCGCTCGCCGAGCGACAGCAGTTCAGGCCGAAGCGCCATCAGGTAGTCGCCCCGGTCGGCGACACCGGCTGAACCTGGTGCCAATGTCGCCGGCGGCGTCCAGCGGCTGCCGTCGGCCAGCAGCCAGGCGTCCGGCCCGGCGGCGGAGAGCGGCAGCAGGTTGGCCGCCGGACTGCCGATGAAACCGGCGACGAAGGCCGTCGCCGGCGCGCCGTAAAGCGCCTGCGGCGTGTCGTATTGCAGGATGCGCCCGGCCTGCATCACGGCGACCCGGTCGGCCGTCGAAAGCGCCTCGGCCTGGTCGTGCGTGACCATGATGGTGGTGAGGCCGGCGCGATCGTGCAGCTCACGCAATTCGAGGCGCACCTTGGTACGCAGCACCGCGTCGAGATTGGACAGCGGCTCGTCGAGCAGAAGCAGGCGCGGCCGGATGGCGACGGCGCGCGCGATGGCGACGCGCTGCTGCTGGCCTCCCGAAAGCTCCGAGGGCCGGCGCGACAGGTGCTTGTCGAGGCCGACCAGCGCAAGCGCCTCGTCGACGCGCGCCTCGGCCTCGGCCCCAGTGATGCGTCGCATGTCGAGACCGAAGCGCACGTTCTCGCGCACGCTCATGTGGGGGAACAGCGCGTAGTTCTGGAAGACGAGGCCGATGTCGCGCCGCCAGGCCGGCAGGCCGGTGATGTCCTGGCCGTCGAGCCGGATCGCGCCGCCCTCGGCGTCGAGCAGGCCGGCGAGGATGCGCAGCAGCGTCGATTTTCCGCAGCCGCTGGGGCCGAGCAGGGCGACGAAGGCGCCGCGCTCGACGTCGAGATCGACGCCGGGCAGGGCGGCCACGGGGCCGTAGTGTTTCTGGATCGCATGCACGCTGAGGTAAGGGGTGGCGGCCATCTCGACCTAGAGCCTCCGCGAGAGCTTGAGCAGGCGTTCGCCGATCGCGACCACCAGCAATGTTGCAAAAACGATCATCGCGCCGATGGCGATGGTGGTGGGGTCGATCCCTTCGCTGCGAAGCTGCGAGAAGACACGCACCGGGAAGGTCAGCCAACTGGCGCCGGCGATGAAGGTGGAGACGACCACGTCGTTGAAGGAGACCAGGAAAGCGATCGCCGAGCTGGCGAATATGCCCGGCATCGCCAGCGGCAGCGTGACACGCAGGAAGACGCGCGCGGGCGTGGCGCCGAGGCTCTCGGCCGCTTCCTCGTAGGTGGGGTCGATCTGGCTGATGGTGGCGATCATGATGCGCGCCGCGAGCGGCAGGGTGATGGTGATATGGGCGAGGATGAGGCCCAGCGGCGTGCCATTGATGCCGATACTGGCGTAGATCGACAGCAGGGCGATGGCCCACACGACCAGCGGCAGGGTGAGCGGCGCCAGCAGCAGCACTTCCACGGCGCGCCGGTAGACCGGCCTGCCGCGCACCAGCCCGTATGCGGCAAGCGAGGCGAGCGTCACGGCGGCGATTGTGGAGACGAAGGCGAGAACCGTGCTGACCCAGAGGCTGCGCCGGTATTCGGCGCTGGCGAAGGCGGCCTCGAACCAACGCAGCGAATAGGCGCGCGGCGGAAAGCGGAAGATGTTGCCGGCGTCGAAAGCCGAGAACACCAGCACGGCGATCGGCGCGAGCAGGAAGGCCAGCACCAGGATCACCGTGATCAGCCAGGCGAGGTCGGCGGGACGCGCCTTCATGCCTGCCTCCGGGCAAATCTGGCGACGGCCGCCCCAAGGCCGGCGACGACGAGCAAAAGGGCCAGCATCACCATGGCGAGCGCCGAGGCGAAGGGCCAGTCGAGCACGCGCGAGGCCTGCTGGAAGGCGAGCGACGCGAAGGTGACGACCTTGCCCTGGCCGAGGATCTGCGGGGTGACGAAGGCGGTGAGCGAGGCGCAGAACACCAGCAGGCCGCCGGCGGCGATGCCCGGCAGCATCAGCGGCAGCAGCACCCGCCGCCAGACCGTGACGCGTCGCGCGCCGAGCGACATGGCTGCCTGCTCGTAGTCGAGCGGAATGCGCTCGACCGAGGTGATGAGCGGCAGCACCATGAGCGGCAGGAAGGCCTGCACCAGGCCGACGATGACGCCGATCGGCCGGCCAAGCAGCGGCAGGCTGCTGGTGATCAGGCCAAATGATTTGAGCGCGCCGTTGACGACGCCGAGGGGGCCGAGCAGGTTCACAAGCCCCAGCGTCGGCAGCAGCGCGCCGCAGACCATAGGGATGATGACGAGGCCGATCAGCAGCCCCCTGGCGCGACCGGCGCGGCGCACGATCCATTGCGCCAGCGGCAGGCCGAGGATCAGGCAGGCGAGCGTGGTGACGGCGCTCATCCAGAGCGTCGTCCACAGGCTGCCGAGATAGTAGGTATCGCCGAACAGCCTGGCGTAGTTGGCGAGGGTCAGGCTGGTGTCGAGCGACAGCGTGCCGGGCTTCAGCGTCCACAGGCTGAGCACCGCCAGCAGCAGGAACGGGACGAGGAAGACGCCGAGCATCAGGAGAGCGGCCGGCGCGATCAGCAGGAATGTGTTCAGCGGTTTCATGCCGGGCCTGTCATGCTCGCAAGGGACGCCGTCGCGCGTGGTAAACTGCCCGCATTTCGCGCGGCAGGCACCCTCACCCCTGGCCGCTCCCCACAAGGGGGCAGGATATTCCCCGACTGCGCGGCACGGCCCTCGATGGCCAGGCGATCAGCGCCGTCGCGGCCCGCCCCGTTGCGGGGAGGGAGCAGGGGTGAAGGCGTTTGCATGTATGCGTCGGCAAAGAGAGCGCCGGCCCGACGGCGGGCGCTCCCGGCGCCTTACTGGCCGAGGATCTCCTTGTTCCAGCGGTCGGTCCAGGCCGGGCGGTTGGCGATGATGTAGGGCCAGTCGAGCTGCAGCAGCGTCTTGACCTGCTCGGGCGTGCTGATGACGCCTTCGGCTTCCTGCGACGTCAGCGTGACCTTCGAATTGGTCGGGCCGAAATGCAGGTCCTTGGCATAGGCCGTCTGCGTCTCCACGCTGAGCGCCATGTCGATGAACATCTTGGCCAGTTCCGGCTCAGGGCTGTTGGCGACCTGGCAGACCATGTCGCGCACCAGCACCGGGCCCGGGTCCTTCGGGAAGACGAAGCCGATGTTCTCGTAGTTCTTCAGGTTCGACACGACATAGCCCGACAGCATGGGGGCGGCGGCGATCTCGCCGGCATCCATCATGGTCAGCACCTCGTCGAGGGCGGTATAGGTGAGCTTGGGCGGGCCGAGTTCGGCCAGCTTGGCGAAGGCCTTGTCCGGATCGTGCTCGTCGGCCCCAGCGACACGCGCGGCGATGCCGAGCATGCCGTCGCCTTCCGAAGCGGGATAGGGTGCGTAGGCCATCTTGCCCTTGTATTCGGGCTTCCACAGGTCGGCCCATTCCGGCGGCTTGGGGAAAAGCGACTTGGAATAGCCGATGCCAAGGCCGACGATGCTCATGGCATAGCAGCCATCGTTCATGCCCGGCCAGACATTGGCGGCATTGGGAACGGCGGTCGCGTCGGGCGCGACGACGAGGCCGTCTTTCAGTGCCTGCGGGGCCTCGTAGATGTTCTGGAAGGACACATCCATCGTTGGGTTCTGCCGCTCGGCGACCATTTTCGACAGGCGGTCGCCGCTGCCGCCCAGCAGGAACTGCACCTTGGCGCCGGTTTTGGCCTCGAGTGGCTCGGCGACGTTCTTGCGCAGCAGCCGCTCGATGTCGCCACCCCAGGTGCCGACGACGAGCGTATGGCCCTTGAAGTCCTGCGCATGTGCAATCGACGCCGTCAGGCCGATGGCCAGCGCCGCGACGCAGCCGGAAAATCTGGTCAGTGTTCTCATCGTTCACCCTCTCTCGTGTTTTCTGGTCGCGCAGCCTAGGACATCAGGGACGGGGAGAGCACCCGCCCCGCGTTTATGACGGTCATAAGACCGGGCTTATGGCCGATCCATGCCAGGAAGGTGCATCACACCTGGCTGTTCGCCCAGATGTCGGGCACGGCGAGCACGTCCTTTTCGCGCACGATGCCGCGGATCATGCCGCGCAGCCATTGGTGGTACTGGCTGGATTGCGAGCGTTCATGCCACAGCAGGTAGAACGCCATCGAGGCGAGCTCCTCGGGCATGACCAGGGACTTGACCCTGCCGCCGCGCGCGGCGTGCTCGGCATAGCGCCTGCCGACGGTGAAGGCGTAGGGCGAACCCGGCAGCAGCCGGGGAATGATGGCATAGTCGGGCACCACCACCGCGACCTTCCGCTCCAGGCCGAGTCGCGCCAGCATGCCGTCGATCGGGCTGATCGAGAGATCCCGCCGCGGCGAGGGGGATATGTGGTCGAGCTCGAGATAGTCATCGAGGCTGAGCCTTGTGCCGGCCGGAAGCGGGTGGTCGGCCGAGACCATGCAGGCCAGCTCCGACGTGGCGAGCGGCATGTGCTTGAGGTGTGGCGGGGGAACCGGCCAGTTGCCGACGACCGCGTCGAGGCCTCCCGTTTCGAGATCCGTCTCGAAACCGGTCTGCAGCGTCGGCACCGACAGTTCGAGCGTCGATAGCGGGGCCACCCTGCGCAATTCGGCAATCAGGTGCGGCACCAGGAAGAACTCGAAGGAACTGGCGGCGGCGATGTAGATCGTGCGCTCCGTCGTCGCCGGGTCGAACGTGTCGTCGGATTCGAAGAGCTGGACGAAGCCGCCGACGAGATCCTCGACCTGCGCCAGCACCACCAGCCCCTTGTCTGTGAGCACCAGGCGTTGGCCGGAGCGTACCAGCAGCGGGTCGCCGAATATGTCGCGCAGGCGGCGCAGCGTCGCGCTGACCGAGGGCTGGCTCTGGCCAAGATGCTCGGCGACGCGAGACACGCTCCGTTCCATCAGCAGACGCCGCAGCACATCGATGTCACGCAGGCTGAGGCCGTGGAAATTGGGGCGGGTGCTCGTCACCATCAGCTGTTGCGCATTCCCTCTCGCTGCTCCCCATGGCCACCTTAGCGTATTCACCGCCGAAAGGCGCGGTTACTTGACCGGGGGGCTGACTGCAAGGGGCGCGCTGCTGAGATCCCGCGGGCGGCATCAGCCGGACCTCGATGCCAGACCGTCAGGCGGGTTCATTCTTCAGCAGACCGTTTCAGGCGGGCATCTCGATAGTCGCTGGCGGCAATGGCGTCGCATAGCGTGCTCCACTCGCAGCCCTGGCAGGCGGCGCGCGTCTGGCCCGTCGAAAAGGCCCGACGCATCGTTTCAAGATGCGCCGGATCGAGTTCGAGGCGCGTGCCGGCCAGCATCGGTGGCCCAAGCAGAGCCGCCACGCTTTCGGCAGCGCGTTCATCACGCTCGGCGACGCTGTCCTGCTGGCAATGCGGTTCGGCTTCCTCCTTCAGCAAGGGGGCGCAGATATCATCCGGCCCGGAGACGATGAGGATCGTTTCGCCCCGGTTCAGGCGTGCGACTATTCGATCGTAATTCGCCGTGAAGCCGGGGCTGTAGCCCTTGCCGACATAGGCCAGCAGGCAGAGCAGGTGATGGGCGCGCAGGCGCACCGTCACGGACGCGGCGTGCCTGCCTTGCCGCGCAGGGCCATCAGCGTGGCGGCGCCGAGCGCGGATTTGAGCAGGCCGCCCAGCACGAAGGGCGCAAAGCCGAACGCGAACGCCTTTTCGATGCCGATGACGGCGGCAAGCCAGGCCGTGCCAAGCAGCAGGCACAGGAGATTGCCGGCAAGCATTGCCGCGAAGGCGAGCAGGACACGGCTGCCGTTCCAGCCGCGCTCGGCCAGCCAGCCGACCAGCGCGCCGCAGAGCGGGAAGGCGAAGAGATAGCCGGCCGTCGGGCCGAAGAAATGGTGCAGTCCCGCGTCGCCGCCAGCGAGCACCGGAAGGCCGGAGGCACCCTCGACGAGCCATGCGACGATGGTGAGCGCGCCCAGGCGCCAGCCGTAGAGCGCGCCGACAAGCGTCACGGCGAAGGTCTGCATGGTGACGGGAACCGGCACCATCGGCACCTCGATGTAGGAGGACAGCGCCAGGAAGAGCGAGCCGAGGACCACGGCGCCGACGCGCCATGCGACGGAGCGTTCGTCGAGCCGCAGCGGACTGAAGGCTGGCTTGCGGGCGGGAGTGACGATGGTCGACATGGATGTCCTCTCCAAAATTATAGATAATTTTCGATTCCGATCTATAATCGAATCCACATTTTGCAGGAGATGGCAAGCCTCCATGGATTGCGAGGGGTGAAAACGTTCCGTTGATCCCCGCGAGCCACATGGTTGACGAGCCTCCGCGGTTTCACGCGAAGACGATTTGTAAGCGTATGGAAGTGGTGGAGTTTCCCCGGCGATTGCTGCTGCGGCGCCAAGCCGAGTCGGGGAGGGGCGTGCCGTATGCCGTTCCGGACGTTGCAAAGTGCGTAGCGATGTTCCGGGCTCGCTCGTACGTGTCAGGCCATTGATTTTGCGCAGGTCTTTGCCGCGAGACCGGGGTCCCGCTTTCGGGAGACATGCGTCAGCCGACGATGGTGAAAGCCTCGCGGGTGCCGGATGATGTCCTGATCGGCTTGCGGCCGATCCACTGCACATGCCTGCCGAGCGTGGCGGCGGCCGAATCGACGTTTCCCTGGCGGAGCGCGGCGAGGATGACGCGATGGTCCTGATCGGTGCGGGTTTCCCATTCCGATCGCCAGGCCGCGAACAGGAAGCGGGCGCTGGCCGCGTGCAGGTCGTCGATGGTGGACAAAAGGCGGGGCATGGCGCAGGGCGACAGGATCAGCCGGTGGAAGGCGCGGTTTGCTTCTTCCCAGGAGCGGACGTCGCGCGACCTGTCGCCGGCGCGTGTCGCCTCCTCGGCGAGGTCCAGTATGGCCGGGGTAAGGTGCGGCACGGCATGGCGCAGCGCCAGGACCTCGAGCGCGGCGCGCATCTCCGCCACTTCCTTGACCTCGCCGAGGTCGAAGGCGGCGACTCGCACGCCCCGGCGCGGCTCGCTGACGGCAAGCCCCTGCGCCTCCAGACGGCGGAAGGCCTCGCGCACCGGCACGTGGCTGGTCTGGAATTCCTCGGCGATATGGTCCTGCCGCAACCTCGTGCCGGGGTCGATCGCGCCCGAAATAATACGCTCCGCCAGCACCTTGCTGATGCGGACGGCAATCGTTTCCCTGGGGCTCTCTGACATGTTTTATAGATAATTTGCCGGATGGCGGCTTGTCGAGTGGCGGCGGCGCCTATTCGCAAGCGAGCAAAAGGTGTCGGCGTGGCCGACAGAGTGGGCTCGTGCCCATGCGCGATCGCCCTGCTTCGAAGGGGAGATCGGTCTTGTCGCCAGTTTCGCCGGCGTCGATGCTTGGTCAGTTCACGCGGCTGATGCAGAAGTCGATGACGTCGATCAGCGCCGATTTCTGCGGCGTTTCCTCCAGCGGCGCCAGCGCGTCGCGGGCGATCTCGCCGAAATGGCGCGCGCGGCCGATCGTGTCGGCGATGGCGCCGTGGCGGGTCATCAGGCCGATCGCCTTCTCGAGGCCGGCATCGTCGACCACATTGTCCTCGATGGCGCGTTTCCAGAAGGTTCGTTCGGCCTTGCTGCCGCGCCGGTAGGCGAGAATCACCGGCAATGTCACCTTGCCCTCGCGGAAATCGTCGCCGACATTCTTGCCGAGGTCCTTGCTGGTGCCGCCATAATCCAGCGCGTCGTCGATGAGCTGGAAGGCAAGGCCGAGATTCATGCCATAGGAGCGCAGCGCCGCGCGGTCGTTGCGGGAGGCCTGGGCGATCACCGGGCCAACCTCGGCCGCGGCCGAGAACAGCGCAGCGGTCTTGGCCTTGATGACGGCGAAATGCTCGTCCTCGGTGGTTTCGAGGTTCTTGGCGGCGGCAAGCTGCATCACCTCGCCCTCGGCGATGATGGACGCGGCGGCGGAAAGGATGTCGAGCGCCTCCAGCGAGCCAACCTCGACCATCATGCGGAAGGCCTGACCCAGCAGGAAATCGCCGACCAGAACGCTCGCCTGGTTGCCCCAGATCATGCGCGCGGTCTTCTTGCCACGGCGCAGCGCGCTTTCGTCGACAACGTCGTCGTGCAGCAGCGTCGCGGTGTGCATGAATTCGACCGAGGTCGCGAGCTTGACGTGCCCTTCGCCGGCATAGCCGAACATCTGCGCGGCGGCGAGGGTCAGCATCGGCCGCAGGCGCTTGCCGCCCGACGAGATCAGATGATTGGCAACCTCGGGAATCATCTCGACGTCGGAGCCGGCCTTGGACAGAATCAGCTCGTTGACGCGCCCCATGTCGGCGGCCGTCAGATCGATCAGATCCTTGATGGAGGCGGGCTCCCGCTTTCCGTTTTCGATGTTGAGAACGACACCCACGACAAACTCTCCCGTCTTGGTATAACGCGTGCGACGGCACCCTTAGTCCCGACAAGACTCTAGGGCGGCTGACACGGCGACGGCAAGTGGCGAATTGGCGCGGCGGCGATGACGGTGCGCCAACCGGTCCGGCGGGGAGGTTAAGCCGACGATCAGAAACTGGATGAACCAGCTCTTCTGGCATTCGTTGTCGAGGGTGGGCCTGCCGTTGGAATGCCATCGATGCGTGGATGGAGGTGACGGACGTTCAGGGCTGGTCGGCGAACGATATCGCCTGGCTCAAACATCATTTCGCCGAACGCTGAGAAGCGTGTGGGGAACGCCGCGATCCGTTCGCCCGTTTACACGAGCGCCGCAACCTGAGAATCTCAGCCCATGATCGAACTCATCCGCACCAACGACGCCGTCGTCATCTCCTTCGTCGAGGCGCTCATGCGCGACGCGGGCATAGGCTGTTTCGTCGCCGACCAGAACATGAGCGTGCTGGACGGTTCGGTGGGTATCCTGCCGCGCCGTGTGATGGTCGAGGCCGAGAAGGCGGATGCGGCGCGCCGTATCCTGCGCGATGCCGGCATCGCCAACGAGTTGCGACCTTCGTGACGACGGTCGCGCCGCCCACCGGCGTCGACGAGATGCCGGCGCATACGGTCGATGCGTTCCATCGCGGGCGCTTCTGGCTGGTGCAGCCGAAGCTGGCCGGCCACCGCGCCGGCATGGACGCCATGACGCTCGCGGCGGCCGTGCCGTCGTCGTTTTCCGGGCGACTCGCTGATTTCGGCGCCGGCGCCGGCGCGGCCGCGCTGGCGGTGCTTTCGCGCTGCTCGGGCGCCGAGGCCGTCCTGGTCGAACGCGCCGCCGAAATGTCCACCTTTGCTGCGGCGACACTTTCCCATCCCGGCAATGCGCATCTGGGCGACCGCGCTTCGCTGCTTTCGGCCGATGTGACGCTGTCCGGGCGGGCGCGCGCGGCGGCCGGGCTTGCCGACAAGGCCTTCGACTTCGTCATCATGAACCCGCCTTTCAACGCCGCCGAGGACAGGGCGACGCCCGACGCGCTGCGCCGGCAGGCGCATGTCATGGAGGACGGGCTTCTGGAAAGCTGGATCCGGAGCGCGGCGGCGGTGGCGCGGCCGCGCGGCGGGTTGGCCGTCATCGCCCGGCCGGAGCAGCTCGGCGAGATCCTCGATGCCATGGCCGGCCGCTTCGGTGACGCCGAGATGCTCGCCGTCCATCCCCGCGCGGATGCGGCCGCCATCCGTGTCGTCGTGCGGGGCGTGCTCGGCGCGCGTGGAAAATTGTCGATCAGGCCGCCGCTGGTGCTGCGCGCCGGCGAGGGGCCAACAGAGCGCGCCGAAATGATCACCAATGGACTGGCGTCGCTGTTCGGCGATTGAGGGACGAACGGGGCTCTTGCCGTTCAATCGCCGGCGTGGACCATCGGTGTTTTTGAAAGCCCATTGCCGTGGCCCGGCAAATGACTACATGCTTCTGGCCGCTAGAGCAGATTTATTGCTCTATCTGTTTGAATTGGTCGCGTTTCCGCGCTGCGAGGGGCCTCTGCCTCGCCGTGGAGTGCCCTGGTCCGGAGATGAGCCGCCCGTGAAACGTCTTTTCAACCGCCTGCTGCCGAAATCATGGCGGTCCAACGTCGCCGTCATCCCGGTCATCCGCCTGCACGGCACGATCATGGCCGGCGGCGGCCAGTTCCGGCCGAGCCTGTCGCTCGCCTCGACCGCCGGCCTGATCGAAAAGGCCTTCTCGCTCGAGGCGCCGGCCGTCGCCATTTCCATCAACTCGCCGGGCGGCTCACCGGTCCAGTCACGGCTGATCTACAAGCGCATCCGCGACCTGGCGGCCGAGAAGAACCGCAAGGTGCTGGTTTTCGTCGAGGATGTGGCGGCTTCCGGCGGCTACATGATCGCGGTCGCCGGCGACGAGATCTTCGCCGATCCGTCCTCAATCGTCGGTTCGATCGGCGTGGTCTCGGCCTCGTTCGGCTTTCCCGAGCTGATGAAGAAGATCGGCGTCGAGCGCCGCGTGCACACGGCCGGTCAGAACAAGGCCGTGCTCGACCCGTTCAAGCCTGAGAAGAAGGAGGACGTCGAGCGGCTCAAGGCTTTGCAGCTCGAGGTGCACGAGACGTTCATCGATCTCGTCAGGGAGCGACGCGGCGAGAAGCTGAAGGACGATCCGGATCTCTTCACCGGCCTGTTCTGGACGGGCAAGAAGGGCCTGGACCTCGGGCTGGTGGACGCGCTCGGCGACATGCGCGGCGTGCTAAAGCAGCGGTTCGGTGAAAAGACCCAGCTCAGGCTGATCACGCCGCCGCGCGGCTTCCTCGGCCGCTTCGGCCTGTTCGGTTCGAAGAAAGGCTTCTCACCTTCCGATATCGCCTCGGCGGCGGCCGGCGGCATCGTGGATGCGGCGGAAGAGCGCGCGCTGTGGGCGCGGTTCGGGCTTTGAAAAAAGCCTGAAACGGTCTAGCATGATGGCTGAAGCCTTATGCATGCCATTTTTGGACGACATGCATCAACCGATCCGTCCGGCCGCCTTCGCCGGTCCAAGAGATAGGGCATGATGCCGCCCGAAAGCCGCTTGGCACACTTCGGCATCATGCTCTAGCGCGAGGGAGGAGTTTGACATGCCGCAGATCATTTTCTTCGTCGTTGTCGGTGTTGCCGCCTATGTCGGCTACCGCACCTTCGTGCGCGAGGCGGAACGCGTGACCGCCAAGGTGCGCCGCACCGAGAAGCAGGCCGCCAACGGCACGATGGGAACACTGGTCAAGGACCCCAAGACCGGCGAGTACCGGCTGGCCAAGGACTGAGCGCCATCCTGCCCGAACCCGATGCCTTGATCGCCGACGCCGTCGCGACGCGGACATGGTACGCGCCCGCCAAGGTGAACCTTGCGCTGCACGTCACCGGCCGGCGCGACGACGGCTATCATCTGATCGAAACCCTCGCCGTGTTCACAAGGTTCGGTGACCGCATCGATATCGCGCCCGCCGAAAGCGACGGATTTTCGGTGTCGGGCCCTTACGCGGACGCCGTTCCGCGCGACGCGAGCAACCTTGCGCTGACGGCGCGCGACGCGCTGCGCCGCGCGGTGGGCGGCGTTGCCGCGCCACCGGTCGAGATCAGGCTCGAGAAGAACCTGCCGGTCGCGTCCGGCATCGGCGGCGGGTCAAGCGACGCGGCAGCCGTCCTGCGCGGGCTGGTCGAGACCTGGGGCCTGGCGCTGGGCGAGGCGGACCAGGCGCGCCTGGCGGCGACGCTCGGCGCCGACGTGCCGATGTGCCTGAAGGCACGGCCGCTGATCGCGCGTGGCATCGGCGAGCAACTGTCGGCGGTGCCGGAATTCTCGGCGCTCGGCCTGGTGCTGGTCAATCCGGGCAGGGCGGTGCTGACATCGGATGTTTTCAGGGCGCTCGCCAAGCGCGACAATGACGGCCTGCCGCCCTTGCCGGCCCGGATCGAGTTCCACGGCCTGCGGGACTGGCTGGAGCGGACCCGCAATGACCTGGAGGTCGCGGCGCGCACGATCGAGCCTTCGATCGGCAAGGCGCTGACGGCGCTGGAGCGTGCCGGCGCCGGCTTCGTCAGGATGTCGGGCTCCGGCGCCACCTGTTTCGGCCTGTTCGAATCCGGCAACATGGCCAAGCGCGCCGCCCTCGACATACGCCGGCGCAACCCGGACTGGTTCGTCGCCGCGACACGGAGCATGACTTAGAGACCCCGACAGGGGATCTGGGCGCGGCCCCGGGGACAGTTTACTTTTCCGGCCTGTCGCTGAAGCATCCCAACTGTTCTCCGGGACAGTAAACAGTTCCCATTCTCCAGGAAGTCGCGCATGGCCAGGATTGACGAAAGCCGCTCCTTCATTCCCGTCCGCATCGCGGTGCTGACTGTTTCGGACACGCGCACATTGGCCGACGACAAGTCCGGCCAGACGCTGGCCGACCGCATCGTCGAGGCCGGCCATCTGCTTGCCGCGCGCGACATCGTCACGGACGACAGGGACGCGATCCGCGACAAGGTGCTCGGCTGGTCGCGCGACGAAGGGATCGACGTGGTCATCACCACGGGAGGGACCGGCTTCACCGGCCGCGACGTGACGCCCGAGGCGCTGGAGCCGATCTTCGAGAAGCGCATGGACGGCTTCTCCGAGGTTTTCCACCGCATCTCCTACGACAAGATCGGCACCTCGACGATCCAGAGCCGGGCGACCGGCGGCGTCGTCAACGCCACCTTCGTCTTCGTGCTGCCGGGCTCGCCCGGCGCCTGCAAGGACGCCTGGGACGGCATATTGAAGGCGCAGCTCGACTATCGCCACATGCCCTGCAACTTCGTCGAGATCATGCCGCGCCTCGACGAGCATCTGAGGCGCGGCGGCGCCTGATTCTAGGCTGCCGCGCCGCGCGTGGCGATGATCCTGTCGGCGACGCGCCAGGCGTTGGCCATGATGGTGAGCGTCGGATTGGCGCCGGTGCCGGTGGGGAAGGGCGATCCGTCGACGGCGTAGAGGTTCTCCACCTCATGCGCGCGGCACCAGCGGTTCAGCACCGAAAGGCCGGGATCGTCGCCCATGCGCGCCGTGCCATGCTGGTGCGAGCAGTTTCCGGTCACGCGCTGGGCGTAGACCTTGTTCACGCTGCGCGCGCCGCTCGCCTCCAGAATGTCGGCGCCGCGATCGATCAGGTAGCGGCCCTGGGCAAGGTCGTTCTCATGCGCTGCCAGCGTCACCCGCGCCACCGGCAGGCCCCAGGCGTCCACCACCTCGTCGTCGAGATCGACGCGGTTGTCGTGGCGCGGCATGTCGTGCAGCACCATCGCGACCGCCAGCGAGTGGTTGAAATTGTCGCGGTCGACCTTCTTGGCCTCCGCGCCCCAGCCGGGCGCACCCGGCAGGTGCCAGTTGATCGGCAGCGGAATGCCGACGCCGGCGACCGCGACATGGCCGCCGGAGACGAAGCCGCGGCTGTCGTCATGCTCGTAGTGCTGGAAGGTGGAGGCGCTGACATAGCCGCCGCCGGCCCAGGCATAGATCGGGTCTTCGTAGGTGCCGACGGCCGCGGAGTATTCGTGGAAAGTGACGTTGCGGCCCACCAGGTCGCTGCCATTGGCGAGGCCGTTGGGGAAGCGGCCCGATTTCGACAACAGCATCAGGCGCGCCGTCTCTACCGCGCCGCAGGCGAGGATGAAGAGGCCGGCTTCCTGCTCGACCAGGTTACCGTCGGCGTCCTGGTAGATGGCGGCGCGGATGCGGCCCTGGCTGTCCAGCACCAGCTCGCGCACCAGGCAATCCGGCCGTAGCTCGAAATTGCCGGTCGCGACCGCATGCGGGATGAAGACGTTGAGCGCCGAGGACCGCGTTCCCGTGGGGTCGCCATGCTGCTGGGCAAAGGCGCTGACGACGGTTGCCTTGCGGCCGCCGAAGGGCCGCGAGAGCGCCGCCTGCGGGGTCGGGAACGAATTCCAGCCAAGCGCCGAGCAGCCCTGGTGAAACTTCTGCGCGTAGCGCGACATCGGCATCGGCGGGCAGGGATAGCCGCCCGAACGCGGACCCTCGAAGCGGTTGGCTCCAGCCTCGCCGGAAACGCCGAAAGCCCATTCGACCTTGAGGTAATAGGGCTCGATCTCGTCATAGCTGACCGGCCAGTCGGCCAGGCTGGTGCCGGCGAGCTCGCCGGCCACCGTGCGCAGGCGGAAGTCGTTGGGCGTGAAGCGCGGCAGCCAGCCCTGCCAGTGCACCGTGCCGCCGCCGACCATCTGCGGCACCGGACAGAACATCTCGAGCCGCGCCTTGTCGGCGGCCGTCTCGCGCCAGGTGCGCGGGTTGAGCATCGGGTCTGGCCACAGATTGTAGCGGTTGATGTTGGCGAGTTCGTCGCCGCCGAAGCTCTCCTTCCTGCGCCACGGGCCCTTTTCCAGCGCCACCACCTTCATGCCGGCCTCGCACAGCACCTTTGCCGCCGCCGCGCCCGAGGCGCCGGCGCCGATGATGACGACGTCGGTCCGGTCCGGCTTCGTGCTATAGGCCATCGTGGAACTCCCTGACTTTGTCGGCTTCGCCCTCGGCGAAATACTGCAATGTGGTGTAGCGGCCCGTGTGCACGTCCTTCAGCGATGCGGGGCCGGGGAAGCCGATCACCGTCCAGCCGATACGGTCACGGTTGCCGCCGTAGATCGGGTCGCAGTAGAAACCCTGCCTGGTGTGGGCGATCAGCAGCGGCAGGAAGTCGAGGTCGACCTCCGTGGAGGTCTGCTGCAGCGCGGGCTCGCCCAGCGATTCACCCGGCGTCGAAGCCTTGGCGCCGGATCCGGCCTTCTCGACCTCGCTCAGCGTCGCGTCCTGCCGCTCCGGCGACAGGGCCACGAAATCCTCGCCGAAGGCGGCGCGTGCGCGCTGGTCAAGGTCGGCCAGGCCCTCCGTGTAGCGTCTGCGCATGATCTCTATGCGCTGCCGCCAGGCATCGGCCGAAGGTCCCGTCAGCGTCTCGAAGCCCGAGCCGTCCGGCTTGGCGTAGATGTAGCCGATGCCGGAGAGGTAGCGGTCGACAAAGTCGACGCAGCCAGCTTCCGTGGCGCCCGGCGTGTCATCGGTCGGAATGATCCGCGCCATGGCGGCCTCGACGGTCGCCCGCTGGTGTGGGGTGAAGAATGTGTCGGGCATGGTCTTCCCTGCTGTGGTTGTTCGCCGCGCGGGACGGCGGGGTCAGCGCCGCCGCGCCTGGCTGATGGCGACCGCGATGATGATGATGGCACCTCGCGCGATAAGCTGCTGGCTGAACTCCAGTCCCATCAGCACCAGGCCGTTGTTGATGAGGCCGATCATCAGCGCACCCATGATCGAGCCGATCACCGTTCCGGCGCCGCCGAACAGGCTGGTGCCGCCGAGCACGGCGGCGGCGATGATAGACAGCTCGTCGCCCTCGCCGAACTGGAAGCGGCCGGAATGCAGGCGGCCCGCATAGAGCATGCCGGCTAGCGCGGCGGCGATGCTCGACAGCATCAGCACGCGGAACTTGATCGAGGCGGTGTTGACGCCGGAATAGCGGGCCGCTGTCTCGTTGCCGCCGGTGGCCAGCACCTGGCGGCCGAAGGTCGTGCGCCGCAGCACGATGTGGCCGGCTATGCCGATCACCAGCACCCATATGAGCAGGCTGGGGACCGGGCCGAGATTGCCGGCGCCGAAGATGCCGGTGTAGGTCTTGCTGAGGATCGGGATGGCGGCGGTGCCGCTGACCCACATCGCCGCCCCGCGCGCAATGCCCATCATGGCGAGCGTGGTGAGGAAGGAAGGGATCCCGACGGCGGTGGTGAGCCAGCCGTTGACGGCGCCGACCAGGACGCCGGTGCCGAGCCCGCAGAGGATGCCGCCGGCGATGCCGAACTGGTCGATGGCCATCGCCGTCACCACCGAGGCTAGGCCGGCAACGGCGCCGACCGACAGGTCGATCTCGCCCGTCGACAGCACGAAGGTCATCGTCACCGAGACGACGGCGATGATCGCCGTCTGCCTGATGATGTTGAGCAGGTTGTTGGGATCGAGGAAGCCGCGATCGCCGAGCGTCACTGCAAAGATCAGGAAGATCGCCACGAAACCGATATAGATGATGTAGTCGCGCCAGTTGGCGAACGCCGTCTTGCCTGGGGTTGCCGGCTTGTCGGTCATTGGAATCCTCCCCGGGCTTCCTGCATGAACTCGTTGAGCTTCTGCTCGGCGTGCTGGGCCGCGTCGGCGGCGTCGCCGCCCTGCGCCCCGTCCAGCGAGGCGCGGGCGATGTCGCGTACGATGCGGCCCTCCGACATGACCAGGATGCGGTCGCAGGCGGCGAGCAGCTCCTGCAGCTCCGACGACAGGACGAGGATGGCCTTGCCGGATTTCGCGAGGTTGCGGATCAGTCTTACGATTTCGGACTTGGAACCGATGTCGATGCCGGCTGTCGGCTCGTCGAGGATCAGTATGTCAGGCTCGGTCGCCAGCCATTTGGCGATCACCACCTTCTGCGCGTTGCCGCCGGAAAGCGAACGCACGGGCGCGGCGCGGCCGTCGGTCTTGATGCGCAGCCGCTCGATGGCGCCGTCGGCGAGCTCGGCCGATTTCGCGCGGTTGATCCAGCCTCGGCGCGAGATGCGGCCGAGATTTGGCAGGTCGATATTGCTCTCGACGGAATGGAAGGCCACGAAGCCCTGCCGGGCGCGATCCTCCGGTACCAGCGCGATGCCGGCGTCGATGGCGTCGCGTGGCCTGGCGATGGTGATCGGCCGGCCCTTGACGCGGATTTCGCCGGCGGTCATCGGCTGCACGCCGGCCAGAACGCGCGCCAGCGACGAACGCCCGGAGCCGAGCAGGCCGGCGACGCCGACGACCTCGCCGGCATGTAGCGTGATGTCGATGCCGGCAGGCTTGCCCGCGCCGGTCACGCCGCGCGCCTCCAGCAGCGGCGCCCCGACGGACGCCTGTTCGCGCACGACGTCGGAGAAGCCGCGCGAGCGCCTGCCGATGATGTGGGCGATCATGCTTTCGAGCGTGAACTCCGCCATCGGCGCGGTGATGACGTGCCGGCCGTCGCGCAGGATGGTGGCGCGGTCGGCGATGCGGAAGATTTCGTCCATGCGGTGCGAGACGTAGATGACCGCCACGCCATTGTCCCGCAACTGGCGAACATAGTCGAAAAGCCGCTCTACCTCGT
The DNA here is from genome assembly GCA_001899205.1 of Mesorhizobium sp. 65-26. Classification (GTDB taxonomy): domain Bacteria; phylum Pseudomonadota; class Alphaproteobacteria; order Rhizobiales; family Rhizobiaceae; genus Mesorhizobium. The sequence continues at coordinate 97,274 of MKVL01000010.1, forward strand.
TGCGCGACAGCGCCGTGGTCGGCTCGTCCAGCACCAGGACCTTGCAGGGCTGCGACGTCGCCTTGACGATTTCGGTGAGTTGGCGATGGCCGGCCGGAATGTCGGCGACCTTGGCCGTGGGATCGACCGCGACGCCCATGCGGGCAAACAGCCGGCCCGCTTCCGCGACGGCGGCGCGGTCGTCGATGAGGCCGAGCCCGGCCTTGATCTCTCGGTTGAGGAAGACGTTCTGGGCGACGGTCAGCGTCGGCACCAGGCTCATTTCCTGGAAAGCCATGGCGACGCCCGCGGCGCGGGCGGCCTCGGCCGTGTGGGCGGCGAGCGGGACGCCGCCGATCTCGATGGTGCCGGCCGTCGGCGCCTGCACGCCGCGCAGGATCTTCAGGATGGTCGACTTGCCGGCGCCGTTCTCGCCGAGAAGCGCGTGCACTTCGCCGGCCGCCACCTCGAGGTGAACGCCGTCGAGGGCGCGCACGCCGCCGAAACGCATGCTGACGTCGCGCATGCGCACGGCAGGGGTCGGCTCCGACCTTCCAGCTTCGGCACGTGTGGTCATCTTACCTTTCCCAAGGACCGGCATCGCTGACAGGCCCGCTCCGTCGGAGCGGGCCTGTCCCTGTCCGGGAGGATCGGCGGGTGGCCTTCGTCGG
>MKVL01000010.1:97939-267884 GCA_001899205.1 Mesorhizobium sp. 65-26
CGGCTTGTTGAGCAGGCCGTAGCCGGCCAGCATCGCCTCGGTCACGCCCTGGTCGTAGGGACGCTGCGCCGAGAGACCCTTCACCGGACCGTTGCCGGCCATGTTGATGGCGACGTTCTCGCCCAGGTCGCAGTTGACGATGACCAGATCGTCGCGGCCATTGGTCAGCGCGGCCGAGATGACGCCTTCGGCCGGGACGTCCCAGACCGCCCAGATGCCCTTGATGCTCGGGTTGGAGACGAGCATGGCGCCCGCCGCCTTCTCGGCGTCGCCGGCGAAGTCCGGGCCGCCGATGCCGCGCTCGGCAACGATCTTGATGTCGGGATAGTTCTCGGCCAGCGTCTTCTTGACCGCGTCGTAGCGCTGCTTGGTGACGAAGAAGTCGGCCGCGTGGAAGATCAGGCCGACATCGCCCTTGCCGCCGAGCGCCTGGGCCAGCAGATGCGCGGTGGCGACGCCGTTGCCGTAATTGTCGGCCGAGACTGACGACACGTAGTCGGTTCCCGCCTTGAACCCCTGCGGCACGTTATCCATGAAGACGAGCTTGGCGCCGCCGGCGGCGGCCGCCTTGTAGGCGGCGGCGGTGGCGACCGGGTCGGTCGGGATCGAGACGATGATGTTGGGCTTCTGCGCCATCACGGTCTCGATGTCGGCGACCTGCTTGTCGGGCTTGAAGCCGGCGTCGGTGGTGGCGATCACCTCGATGCCCATCTTGTCGAACTGGCTCTTCAGCCCCTCGATCTGGGCCTGGCTCCAGTCATTCCCGGCATAGTGCATGACGATGGCGGCCTTGGCCTTCATCGCCTTGATCTTGGCCAGTTCCTCGTCGCTCAGCGACACGGTGGAGGCGGCTTCCGGCTTCTCGCCGTTCGGGCCGAGGCTCATGACATGCTTGCCGATGTCGGCAAGCGCCTGGGCCGGATCCTGGGCAAGGGCGGGCGCGGCAAAGCCGAGGCCGAGCGCCAGGCAAAGGGCCGATGTTCGAAGCAGTGTATCGATGCGCATGTTGTCTCTCTCCCTAATGCAGATTGTGAATGCGTTCTTTGTGTTCAGGCCATGGCCGCTCTGACGAAGGCCAGGCTCTCGGCAGCGCCGGCGGCCGGATCGGGCCAGGCGTCGAGTTCGTTGCAGACCCAGCCCTGGTAGCCGATGTCCTTGAGGGCCTGGATGACGGCGCCGTTGTCGAGGTCGCCGCGGCCCACCGGCACGAAGGCAAACGGATCCCGGCTCAAGCCCTTGAGATGAATGTAGGAGATGCGGTCGGCATGCTCCCGGACCATGGTGGCGACGTCGGCGCCGGCGGCGGCCAGATGGGCTGTGTCCGGGCAGAAGCCGATCGGCGTCCTGGCGAAGACGGCGCGGACCTCGTCGGGGTTTTCCACGATAGTCGACAAATGCGGGTGGTAATGCGCCTTCAGCCCGTGCGCGGAGGCGATGGCGTCGACCTTGTCCAGCGCCGCTGCAAGCTTGTCGTAGTCGTCAGGGCGGGTGCCGTCATGACGGCGGGCGCCGCCGCCGACCACCAGATGCTCGGCGCCGAGTGCGCGCGCCGCCCTGGCGGCGCTCGTAACCCGCGCGAGCTCTTCCTCGAGGATGTCGGCGAAGATGAAATTGCCGCCGCTGTAGACCGAGACGAGCGCCAGCCCCGTCTCCTTGAGCAGGGCGCGCATGGCCTCGATGCCGTCGTCGCCGCCATCGAGCACGTTGCCGTCGAAGAACTCGATACCTTCATAGCCGGCGGCGGCGATCTCGCGGGCCGCGACGGTCATGTCGCCGAAGGTGCGATAGGTGAGACGGGTGACCGAAGTCACGCCGACGGCGTCGCCACCGAGCGGCCCCCAGCAATTGGCATGGTAGGCCAGTTTCCAGGCTGCCATCGTTTCCTCCCATGGCGCAGTCTTCTGACTTTTCGAACTAATGTTCTGTCGATAAAATGCAAAAGTCAAACCGCTTTTTTGTGACAACGACAAAAAATAGCGTTGCAAGCCGCATGATTGCGCGTTCATGGTGCGCCCGAAGGAGCAGGTCACTGTGGCGAGGACGGGACTGAGACAGGCCTCCGGCGAGGGGAATCCGGGCGCGGAGGCGTCGGGCGCGGCGTCGCCCGAGCGGGTGCGCGCGCTGGAAGCCGAGCGGCAGAGCCTCGTCGCGTTGCTCAACATCCTGCGCGCCGGCGAGCCCGCTTCCCGGCAGGATCTCGAACGCGAAGCGCGTCTCGGCCGCGCCGTCGTCACCGATCGGCTGGCGACGCTTTCCGCCTTCGGCCTCGTCGACGAGGGCGGCGTCGGCCGCTCGATCGGCGGCCGCGCGCCGCGCCTGGTGCGCTTCCGGGCCGAGGCTGCACGCATACTGGTGGCCAACATCAATGCCGAGACAATCGGGGTCGGCCTTGCGGACCTCGGGGGCAGGCTCATCCTGGAGCATTACGAGGATTTCAGCCTGGCGATGCCGCCGGAGCTGGTGCTGGAGCGACTGGAATCGCTGTTCGAATGGTCGCTCGGCAATGACGGCGCGCCGCTTTGGGCGATCAGCCTCGGCGTGCCGAGCGCGACCGAGCGGGCCGAAGGCGCGCGGCTCGCATTTCCGCGGCTTGGCGCGCTACCGGCCTGGGACGAGGCGCGGCTTGCGCAGCGGCTTGCCCGGCGCTTCGGTGTGCCGATCTGGGTGCACAGCGCTGTGCAGATGGAGACGATGGGCGAGGTCGCGGCCCTGCCGGAGCGGCTGCGCCGGGACATGATCTATGTCGACCTCGGTGCGGAAATCAGCACCGGCATCGTCATGGACGGACGGCTGAACCGCGGCACCCAGGGATTGGCGGGCCAACTCGGCCATGTCTTCGCCGGCCATGCCGCCAGCAGCAAGGTGTGCGGCTGCGGCAATGTCGGATGCCTGCGCACGGTGGCCGGTTGCGAGGCGATCGCCCAGTCCGGCCTGGAGGCGGCGCGGGCCGGCCAAAGCCGCTACCTTGCCGAGACGCTGGCGCAGACCGGGGCGGTGACAGTGGCCGACATCGGCATGGCCGCCCGTTTCGGCGACGCCTTCTGCGCCGATCTCTTGGCGCAGTCCGGCCGGCTCGTCGGCACGGTGCTGGCAACGCTGGTCAACGTGCTCAATCCCGCCTTCATCGTGCTGGGCGGCGAGCTGGCGCAGACCGGCGACATCTGCCTGGCCGCGATCCGCGAGGGCATATACCGGCATGCCCAGCCGCTGGTCAGCCGCGACATCAGCATCGTGCGTTCGCGGCTCGGGCGCTCGGCCGGGCTGTCGGGCGCGGCGTCGCTGGTGCTGGGCGAACTTTTCGCTCCGGACTTCCTGGAAGATTGGCTGGTCGAGGGGACGCCGCTGGCCCACCCCGAGGTCGCCGCCCTGCTCGCCGAGGCCGACGTCTCATCGGCACGGGCCTGATGGGCGGGCCGATCGGGAACAGTCCTTGCCATGCCGCGCCGCCCGACCGGGGGGCGCACCGGTGCGGGTCATGCCTCGGTGCCGTGGCCGGACATACCGTTTTTTCGCAATTCCGCCCGGAAATCGCTACAGCTTCTCTAGGGAGATGTTCTAGAGCGCCGCGCGTCCCTTGGACGCGCAAAGGACGCTCTAGCACTTTGATTTGGCGCATGTTCCTTTCCGAAAATCGGTTCCGATTTTCGGGGTCATGCGCTAGCCACGGTAGACGAGGGCAGCGGGAGGAGGGTCGCGATGGGCAAGGATGATGGCGCAGCCAGCGCCGTGGCGCCGCCGGCGGCCAGCCGTCCGCTCGTGGTCGGGCTCGGCCCGCATGGCGAGCGCGCCGCGCCGCCAGAGCTGATCGGTCTGTCGAACGACATATTGGAGGAGGCGCGGGGCAAGCGCTTCCGCATCGCCATATTGCTGCATACGACGGAATCCGACTGGGCGCGGCGTCAGGTCGATGGCATTGCGAGTGTGCTGGCCAGGGCCGGCGCGACCACGACGGAGATCGTCGATTGCGGCTATGACGCCCGCACGCAGGTTGCCGCGATCGACCGGCTGGTGCGCGAGCGGCCGGACGCGGTAATCGGCATCCCGGTCGGTAGCACGGCGGTGGCGGAAGCGTTCCGCAAGCTCGCCGTGGCCGGCATCAGGCTGGTCCTGCTCGACAACGCGCCTTCAGGCCTTTTGCAGGGTGCGGATTATGTCAGCGTGATCTCGTCGGACAATTTCGGCCTCGGGCAGATCGCGGCGAGCCTGCTCTCGCCCTATATCCCGCAAGGCGGCGCGGTATGCACGGTCGCCTACAACATCGATTTCTTCGCTACCGCGCAGCGCGAGATCGCTTTCAGCAAATGGATGCGGCGCGAGCGTCCCGACATTGCCCTGGCGCAGGTGAAGTTCGACCAGCCCAAGCAGGCCGGCGAAGCGATCGGCCCGTATCTCGACGCCAATCCTGGCCTCGACGGCCTTTTCGTCGTCTGGGACGAGCCGGCGGTGGCGGCGCTGCCCTGCATCCGGGGGCGCAAGCGCGTCCCGGTCATGACGACGGTCGATCTCGGCGGAGCCATCGCCGAGGCGCTGCGCGACGGCGATGTGGTCAAGGGCGTCGCCGCGCAGCGGCCGTTCGAGCAGGGCGAAGTGGCGGCGACCGCCGCGATCGCCGCGCTGACCGGGCATCCGGTGCCGCCATGGATCGCTCTGCCCGGCCTTGCCGTGACGGCGGCCAATGCCGCCGAGGCGCTGAAGCATGTCGGCGGCGCGCCGGCGCTGCTGCGCCAGCCCGCCGTCCAGGAGTGAGGGATCAGGCGGCTCGAAGCTGCCGCGCCGCCGCGACCATGTTGGCGAGAGCGGGTCGCACCTCTTCCCAGCCGCGCGTCTTCAGCCCGCAGTCGGGATTGATCCAGAGCTGGCTGTCGGCGAGGCGCTGGCGCGCGAGCTTCATCAGGTCGACGATCTCGGCGACCTCGGGCACGCGGGGCGAATGGATGTCGTAGACGCCGGGCCCGATCTCGTTGGGATAGCGATAGCTCCGGAAGGCTTCCAGCAGTTCCATCCTGGAGCGCGACGTTTCGATCGAGATGACGTCGGCGTCCATGGCCGCGATCGCGTCGATGATATCGTTGAACTCCGAATAGCACATATGGGTGTGGATCTGCGTGGCGTCGGCGACACCGGAAGCGGTCAGTCGGAAGCACTCGACAGCCCAGTCGAGATAGGTCTTCCAGTCCGCCTGGCGCAGCGGCAGGCCCTCGCGCAAGGCGGCCTCGTCGATCTGGATCATCGCCGCGCCGGCCGTCTCGAGATCGCCGACCTCGTCGCGGATCGCCAGCGCGATTTGGCGGCACACCGTTTCGCGGGCGAGGTCGTCGCGCACGAAGGACCAGTTGAGGATGGTGACCGGGCCGGTCAGCATGCCCTTTACCGGCCTCCGTGTCAGCGACTGGGCGTATTGCCACCACCTGACGGTCATCGGGTTGGGGCGCGAGACGTCGCCGAAGATGATCGGCGGGCGCACGCAGCGCGAGCCGTAACTCTGCACCCAGCCATGCCGGGTGAAGGCGAAGCCGGAAAGCTGCTCGCCGAAATACTGCACCATGTCGTTGCGCTCGAACTCGCCATGCACCAGCACGTCGAGGCCGACTTCCTCCTGCCAGCGTATGGCGGTCTCGGTCTCCTTCTTCAGGAAGGTCTCGTAGTCGACATAGCTGAGCTCGCCCCTAGCATGGGCGGCGCGCGCCTTGCGCACCTGCTCGGTCTGCGGGAAGGAGCCGATGGTGGTGGTCGGGAAGGCGGGCAGGCCGAGCCTGCCGCCCTGCAGCTTCCCGCGCTCGCTGAACGGGCTTTGCCGGCGCAGCATCGCGTCGTCGACGCCGAGCAGGCGACCATCGACCAGCGGATCGTGCACCTTGCGCGAGGCGGCGCGCGCGGCGGCGGCGGCCGACGATGCCTGGAGCTCGGCCGCGACGCCGCCACGACCTTCCGCTAGCGCGCGGCCCAGGATGCTGAGCTCGTCCTGCTTCTGCGCGGCGAAGGCGAGCCAGGACTTGATGTCGGCGTCGAGCGTGGTCTCCATCTCCAGGTCGATCGGCACGTGCAGCAGCGAGCAGGAGGGGGCGATCTCGATGCGGTCGAGCGGCCAGCCCGCGACATGCGGCTTGATGCGGTCGAGGATCGCCTCGAGATCGGCGCGCCATATATTGCGGCCGTCGATCAGGCCCAGCGACAGCACCATGTCCTTGCGGGCGAGGCGGGCAACCAGTTCGAGCTGTCCGGGCGCGCGTACCAGGTCGACATGCAGCCCAGCCACCGGCAGGGCGAGGGCCACATCGAGATTGTCGCCAAGGGCACCGAAATAGGTGGCGAGCATGATCCTGACCTCCGGCGCCTCGGTGGCGAGGCGGCGATAGGCGAGGTCGATGGCGGCGCGCTCGGCGCCCTCCAGGTCGAGCACAAGGCACGGCTCGTCCACCTGCACCCAGTTGGCGCCCGCCTGCCACAGCGCGTGCAGCAGCTCGACATAGACCGGCAGCAGCTTCGGCAGCAGCGAGAGCGTATCGAAAGGCTCGCCGCGCGATTTCGCCAGCTTCAGGAAGGTGACCGGACCGAGGATGACCGGGCGCGTGCGGATGCCCAGCGCGGCCGCCTCGCGGAATTCGTCGACGACCTTGGCGGAGTTGAGCGCGAAGTCCTGGTCCGGCGACAGCTCAGGGACCATGTAGTGGTAGTTGGTGTCGAACCACTTGGTCATCTCGAGGGCCGGCAGGCCGTGAGCGTCATGGCTTGAGTGACCACAGCCGCACGCCTCCGCCGTGTGGCCACCGCGCGCCATGGCGAAGTAGCGGTCGAGGGACGGCTCGCTCGACGGCCCTCCATAGGTCTGCGGGACGGCGCCGACCATGACGGCCGTGTCGAGCACGTGATCGTAGAGGGAAAAGTCGTTGGAAGGGATGATGGTGATGCCGCGGTCGCGCTGCTCCATCCAGTTCTCGGCGCGCAGCCGCCTTGCGGTATCGAGGAGTTCGTCGGCCGGGCTCTTGCCCGACCAGTAGGCTTCGAGCGCCGATTTGAGTTCGCGGCGACGGCCGATACGCGGCACGCCGAGCGAGGCGACAGGGACAGTGAAGGAAGACATGGCATACCCCGATGCTCTGGGGCGTGGGTCGAGCGGACGCGCGCGGGAAGGAACGGCCGGAGCCATCCTTCGCAGGCTACATCCGGGACACCCCGCCCGTGGACGTTTCAGTTCGCCGGGGCAGGTCTCCTGGCTCGCGGGTCGTCGCTCCTGTCCGTCTTCCCGAGGCCGGCCTCAGTGACATGTTGGACAGCGGCTCGCCGCTTACAGTTGCGGGGGCAGCTCCGGCATCGCCCGATCTTCGTTCGGGCTCACCGGATTCCCTCTTAGCTTCGTCCCCCGAGGAGGACGAAGAACCTCGACATCCCAATGCTCCATCAATCCGGAGCGAATGTCAAGGATGATATAAAGAGATGTTTATGTCTTTACGTCTTTTGCGAGGGGCCGTTCGTCAGGGGATCAGCCGTTCCGCCCTCAACCGCGCAAACAGGTCCAGGAAGGAGCGCTCCGTCGACTGATAGTCGGTGAAGCCCATTTCGCGGCTCTTGGTCATGTCTGTCATCACCTCGATCGGCCGGCCGAGATCGAGATCGGTGTGCCACGGCGATGCGAGGCGGTCGATGACGGCTTCCTTGAGCCCGTGCCGGGCGGCGATACCCTTCCAGATGGCCGGCGCGCCGGCCATCTCCGCCTCCAGTGGATGCACCGTGCCGTCGAAGCCGGCCGGTTCCACGCCGAACCAGGCGGCGAGACGCGGCCATAGCCAGTTCCAGCGGAAATAGTCGCCGTTCACCACATTGAAGGCCTGGTTGCGCGCCGCCTGCGTCGTGCTTGCCCAGACAAGGTGCCGGGCGAGCAGCCGGGCATCGGTGACGTCGCACAGCCCGTTCCACTGTCCGGCCGAACCCGGCCAGCGGAAGGGCTGCCCGGTCTCCTTGCAGATGGAAGCGTAGACGGCCAGCGTACTGCCCATGTTCATGGCGTTGCCGATCGCCTTGCCGATGACCGTATGCGGGCGATGGATGGACCAGCCGAAGCCGTCGCGATCGGCGGCGGCATAAACCTCGTCTTCCTGCGCATAGTAGAAGTTCGGCAGGTCGAGCCGGGGCTGTTCCTCGCGCAGCGGCGTTACCGGCAGGAAGCCGCCGGAGACATAGGCGTCGAACGGGCCGAGATAGTGCTTCAGGCCGGTGACCAGCGCGACGTGGCCGACTGTGCCCGACGGCGACAACGCATCGAGCACGTTGCGGATCATGGCGCTGTTGACAGCGATGTTCTCGGCCTCGGTCGGCCGCCGCGTCCAGGTGGTGAAGTAGACATGCGTCGGCCTGACGTCGCGCAGCGCCGCCCGCACCGAGCCGGCGTCGAGAAGGTCGGCCGCGACGGGTAGAAGGCCCGGCATCTCTCCGTCCGGCTTGCGCGACAGGCCGTGAACCGTCCAGCCACGACCGATCAGTTCCTGCGCGAGGTTGCCGCCGGTCAGGCCGCTCGCGCCAACCACCAAAGCCGTGCCGTTCGCCATTGCCATTTCCTCCACGGCCGGCGCCACACGGTCGCCGGCATCTCCCCATGTTGCCGGAACGATACGGACGGCGCCCGGGGCGGCAACGCCGGTGATGTTCAGAATGAGAAACTTAGGCGCCGCGCGACAGGCTCGCCCATGCTGAAATCGTCGCTGGCTGAAATGTTCGTTTTGATAATTCTTCCGGGTTGCATCGTGCTTTCCCCTACGGAAGATGCCAGGCCGAGGAGAGGCGGATGTGTTGCATCCGCCGGCATGGAGGAGGAACCATCATGGCCAAAAAGGTCGAGTTGCTAGCAGGTTACTGGACCATAGCCGGCGACCGCTATCCCATGGGGCCGAGCGAGATCAGTCCGTTCTCGTTTCGCGAGCGCGCCGAGGCCGCCGCCGCCGCCGGCTACACCGGCATGGGTCTTGTCTACCACGACATAATGGCCAACGCCGCGAAGATGGGGCTCGGCGGCATGAGGAAGATCCTCGACGACAACGGCATCGCGCATATCGAGGTCGAGTTCCTCGGCGACTGGTTCGAGCAAGGGGCGAAGAAGGCGGCCTCCGATACCGTGAGGGGCGACCTGCTGGAGGCGGCGGCCGCGTTCGGCGCGCGTGACCTCAAGATCGCGCCGAAAATGTACGAGGAGACCATCGACATCCCGCGCTACGCCGCCGCCCTCGCCGAGGTGTGCGAGCATGCCGGCAAGGTCGGCACCAATGTCGCCATCGAGGTACTGCCCTTCACCAACATCCGCGACCTGAAGACGGCGCGCGAGGTGGTGCGCCAGGCGGGGCACGACAATGCGGGCCTGTGCGTCGACATCTGGCACATCGCGCGCGGCGGCATCAGCTATGACGAAGTGCGCGCCCTGCCGGCGAGCTACATCAAGTCGGTCGAGCTCAACGACGCGCGCGCCGAGGTCGTCGGCTCGCTGTGGGATGACACCATCCACCATCGCGTGCTGTGCGGCGAGGGTGTGTTCAATCCGCGCGCTTTCATCGCCGCCATCCGCGCGGCGGGCTTCGACGATTTCTATTCGGTGGAGGTGCTGAGCAAGGAGCACCGCACCCTGCCGCTCGCCGAGCAGGCGAGGCGTTCCTACGACACGACCATGGCGATGTTCGAGCCGGTCGCGGCTTAGGCGTGGGGGTACGCGTCTTCGAATGAAGCGCTCCAGGCCCTTGATTTGACCGATGCCGCCAGCCCGGGGCCGCGCGCCTCTGGAATGGCATCGGGCCGATCGACCACAGAATTGTTTGGGAGGAGGATTTTCATGCAGACCAATCTTGCCGGAAAGACCGTTCTGGTCACCGGAGCGGCGCTTGGCATCGGTCGCGCCACGGCGCTCGCCTTCGCCAGGGAAGGGGCCCAGCTCGCGCTTGTCGACATCGACAGGGCCGGCGTCGAGGCATTGATCGCGGAGATCAAGAAGCTCGGCGCCAAGGCAAGCGCCGGCATCGGCGACCTCAGCACCGGTGAGGGCGTCGTCAAGGCGATGGGCGATGCGCTGAAGCCATACGGCGGTTCGCTCGACGTGCTCGTCAACAATGTCGGTTCGGGCGCGGTGCGCACCTTCGACCAGCTCTCCGACGAAGAGTGGGACAAGACCTTCCAGCTCAATTTCATGAGCTATGTGCGGGCGGCGCGCGTGGCGCTGCCGATCCTGCGGCAGAAGGGCGGCGTCATCATCAACAACGCGTCCGACCTCGCCCGCCAGCCGGAGCCCGTGCCGGTCGACTACAGCGCCTCCAAGGCGGCCGTGCTGGCGCTGACGAAGGGGCTGGCGCGCGCCGAGGCGCCGAAGATCCGTGTCAACGCCGTCGCCCCGGGGCCGATCTGGACGCCGTTCTGGTCGAAGCCCGGCGGCTTCGCCGAAACGATGGGCAAGTTCCACAACATGCCTCCGAAGGAGGCGGTCGAGCACGAGATGAGCCTTAGGCAGTTGCCGCTCGGCCGTCTGGGCGAGCCGGAGGAGGTGGCCAACGTTGTCGTCTTCCTCGCTTCCGACCTTGCGTCCTTCGTCACCTCGGCGGTGTGGGGCGTCGACGGCGGTTCGATCCGCAGCATCATCTGACAGGGGCGCTCGGCCGCCCCTGCCGTCTTTATCAGATTGATATTCTTGCCGGTTGAAAGGGCGGGGTGGCCAACGAAGACTGAACGGTATCGGCGTCGACGATGGAGGACGGCGTCGATGATTGGGAGGATGAAAATGCAGAGCCTATCCAGGACCAGGCCCCGCCGTTCCGGCGCGGCCGCGATGATTTTCGCCTGTGCCACTGCCGCTGTCGCGGCGCTGACGACCACCGCCGGCGCCGAGGGCATCAAGCTCGGCTATTCCGCGCCGTTTCTGACCGACCCGTTCCAGGCCATCATGGCCAACCAGACGCTCAAGGCGGTCGCGGAGGCCGGCATGGAGGCGATGCCGGCGACCAACGCCAATGGCGATGCCGGCAAGCAGGCCACCGACATCCGCAACCTCGTGTCGGCGGGCGCCAAGGTGCTCATCGTCAACCCGACCGACAGCCAGGCCATCGTGCCGGTGCTCGATTTCGCCGCGTCGAAGAGCGTGCCGGCCGTGCTGATCGACATCGCCCCCGCCAAGGGCAAGGCGGCCATGATCGTGCGCGCCGACAACAAGGGTATCGGCGCCAAGGCCTGCGAGGCGCTCGGCGCCGCCATCGGCGGCAAGGGCAAGGTGCTGTCGCTGATGGGTGACCAGGCGACCACCAACGGCCGCGACCGCACCAGCGGCTTCAACGAGTGCATGAAGGCCAAGTACCCCGGCGTCACCATCATCGAGCAGCCGACCTACTGGAAGACCGACAAGGCGACGTCCGCGGCGCAGACCGTGGTCACCACCACGCCGGATCTCACCGCCATCTACATGCAGAGCGACTCGGTGATGCTGGCGGGCGTGCTCAACGTGCTGAAGAGCGCCGGCAAGCTGACCAAGGTCGGCGAGCCCAACCACATCTTCCTCGCCACCGTCGACGGCACGCCGTTCGCGCTGGAGAAGATCCGCGAGGACCTGGTCGACGTGACGGTCGCCCAGCCGCTCGATCTCTACGCCAAGTACGGAGCCTTCTACGCCAAGGCGGCGGCGGAAGGGAAAACCTTCAGCGCCGGGCCGACAGATCATGGCAGCGAGATCGTGCCGGTGGGCGACAATCTGATGGACTACCTGCCGGCGACGGTCGTCACCAAGGCCAACGCCAGCGATCCGTCGCTGTGGGGCAACCAGTCGGCGAAGTAGGATCGTCAAACCGGCGGCGGCGCGGACCGATGGCCCGCCCGCCGTCTCCCCGGCGAGGCCGGCTCTAAATCGACGAGATAGAGCATGATGTCGTCCGAGAACCGCTTCACATTTTCCGGCGCCTCGCTCTAGGCCGGCCCGAACCATGAGCGCGATCGAAAGCCATGCCGCCGAGGCGCGAGGGGTCAGCAAACGCTTCGGCCCCATCGAGGTCCTGCACGGCGTCGACATTTCCATACCGGTCGGCGATGCGCGGGCGCTGGTTGGTCGCAACGGCGCCGGCAAGTCGACGCTGGTCGGGCTGCTGACCGGCCTCTACGGCGCCAGCGGTGGCGAGCTCCGGCTCGGCGGCCGGCCGACGCCCTCGCTCGGCGACCGACGCGGCTGGCGTGAGCGGGTCGCTTGCGTCTACCAGCGCTGGATGGTTATCCCGCACCTGACCGTTGCGGAGAACCTCTTCCTCAACAACCAGCCGCGCAACGGACTGGGACTGGTCGACTGGCGGCGTCTGCGCGACGAGACAATGGCCGTGCTCGACGACTGGGACCTCGACGTCGCGCCCGATCTGGAGGCGTGGCGGCTGACCGTGGAACAGCGTCAGATCGTCGAGATCGCGCGCGCCCTGGTGCAGGGCAGCCGCTTCATCATCCTCGACGAACCGACCGCCGAGCTGGAGCGGCGCGAGGTCAACCGCCTGTTCGACCGCATCCGCGCGCTGCAGGACCAGGGCGTGACCTTCCTCTACATTTCCCATCACCTGGAAGAGATCTACGAGATCTGCCGCACCGTGACGGTCATGCGCGACGGTCGGATCGTCGCCGACGCCCCGCTGGAGGCGCTCCCCAAGGACAGGCTGGTCGCCGCCATGGTCGGCGAGATGGTGACGCCGCTGGGCAAGCGCGCGCCGGCCTTCGCCGCCGCTGCGCAGGCGCTCCCTGGGCTGGAGGTGACTGGACTGAGCCTTGGCGAGAGCCTGGCCGACGTCAACCTGAAGGTCCATCGTGGCGAATGCGTCGGCCTCGCCGGCCTGGCAGGCTCGGGCAAGGACAGGCTGGCCGAGATCGTCGCCGGGCTGGCGCTGCCCGATGCCGGCGCGGTCACCATCCACGGCCAGCCCGCGCCGCTCGGCGACGTCGTCGCCATGCGCGAGGCCGGTGTCGGCTATGTCGCGCGCGATCGCCATGAGCGCGGCCTGTTTCCGTTGATGTCGCTTGGCGACAATCTGACCGCCACAGTGCTGCCGAAGCTCGGCGCGCTCGGCTTCGTCTCGGGCAAGCGCCAGGCCGGCATTGTCGAGGCGCAGATCGCCGAGCTCGGCATCGTCGCCAGTTCCGGCGCGCAGCCGATCGGCGAGCTCTCCGGCGGCAACCAGCAGAAGGCGATGGTCGGCCGCGCGCTGGCGTCGGACCCGAGGGTGCTGGTGCTGGCGGCGCCGACGCAAGGCGTCGACATCGCCTCCAAGGACGCGCTCTACCGCATCATCGAGGCCGCCCGGCAACGCGGCATGGCCGTGCTGGTGGTTTCGGACGATCTCGACGAGCTGGCGATCTGCGACCGCGTCGAAGTCATCTTCCGCGGCCGCCTGACACGCGGCTTCGCACGCGGCTGGAGCGACCAGGACATGGTCGCCGCCATTGAAGGATTGTACTGAGATGACTGACGTTTCGACCTCGCGAGCCGCGATCGCCCGTCCGACGCAGAGCCTGTTCGCCCGGCTCAAGCTGCGCGAACTGGTGCTGGTCCCGGTTATCGCCGTGGTGATGGTGATCGGCAGCTTCGTATCGTCGTCGTTCCTGATGCCGGAGAACCTGCTCAACATCCTGCAGCAGTCGTCCGAACTGTCGATCCTGGTCATCGCCCAGTCGCTGATCCTGATCTGCGGCAAGTTCGACCTGTCGCTGGAATCGACCGTCGGCATCGCGCCGATGTTCGCTGCCTGGCTGATGATCGCGGATGTCTCGCTCGGCGGCTCCGGCATCGGCATCAGTGGCTATGCCGGCATTGCCGTCGTGCTTGCCACCGGCCTGCTGATCGGGCTCATCAACGGGCTCCTCGTGGTCAAGCTCCGGCTCAACGCCTTCATCACCACGCTCGCCATGCTCATCCTGTTGCGCGGCGTCACGCTCGGCATCACCAACGGCCAGACGCTGTTCGACCTGCCGGAACCGTTCCTCTATCTCGGCAACGCCAAATGGGCCGGCATACCGGCCTCCATCTGGATCGCCGGGCTGCTGTTCCTCTTCTTCGGGTTGATGATGCGCTATCACCGCATCGGCCGCGCCATCTACGCCATCGGCGGCAATCCGGAGGCGGCGCGCGTCGCCGGCATACCGGTCGAGCGCATCACGCTCGGCGTCTTCGTCGTCGGCAGCCTGCTGGCGGCCTTGGCAGGCCTGCTGCTTACCGGCCGCATCGCCTCGGTCGTGTCGAGCCAGGGCCAGAACATGATCTTCTACGTCTTCGCTGCCTCGGTCATCGGCGGCATCAGCCTGAATGGCGGGCAGGGCAGGCTGATCGGCGCGCTCACCGGCGTGCTGCTGCTCGGGCTGCTGCAGAATGTGCTGACGCTGTCGCAGGTGGCGGCGTTCTGGATCGATGCCTGCTACGGCGCCATCATCCTGCTCGCCCTCATCATCACCCGGCTGAGCGGCGAGACGCCACGCGCGTAAAGCCAGCGATACCTCCCACCACAACAGGAAAGACATCATGACGTCCAGCCCCACCCTCGCGCTCACCTTGCCGCAAACCGTCGTCGTCACCGGAGCCGCCTCCGGCCTCGGTTACGAGTTGTCCGGCCTGCTGCTGGAGGCGGGCTGCGCCGTCATCGGCGTCGATCGGGCCGCGGCCGTCGCCGATCTTGCCGGAACGGCGGGCTACAGCCATGTCGAGGGTAGCGTTTCCGACGAAGGGACCTGGCGCGGCGTGGAGGCCTTGCTGGAAGCAGCGGGCGCGACCTCGCTCGGCCTCGTCACCGCGGCCGCCATCCTCGATGTCGGCACCATCCTGGAAACCAGCAAGCAGATGTTGGCGCGTACGCTCGACGTCAACGTCGTCGGCACGGCGCTGGCGATCCAGGCGCTGCTGCCGCGCATGATCGCCAATGGCGGCGGGCCGATCGTCGTGGTCGGCAGTGTCTCGGCGACCTTCGCCGAACAGCAGCTCAGCGCCTATTCCGCATCCAAGGCGGCGGCGCGCGCGCTGGCCCGCACGGTGGCCATGGACCATGCGCGCCAGGGCATCCGGGTCAATGTGCTGAGCCCCGGCCCGATGATGGCGGGCCTGTTCAAGCGGCATCTGGAGTCGGCGGCCGATAGCGGCAAGTTCCTGGCGACGCGGGCCAATCGCCAGCCCGGCGGCGCCATCCTCGACCCGCGCCAGGTAGCGCTTTCGGTGGCCTATCTGCTGTCGGACGGAGCAGGGGCCTTCATCGGCGCCGACCTCATGGCGGATGGCGGCCTGTCGACCAGCTTCGATTTCCGTACCGGAGCGGAAGGCGCTTCGATCGATTAGGGCGGCTGCCTAAGCCGGCCTTTGCCAGACACCGGCCAGCTCGGCCATCTCGCGGACGAGCACGAACAGGTCGCGCTCGCCATTGCCGCGCAGGTAGGCTGCCTCGAACTGCTGGCGGATCTGGGCGGCGAGCGGTTGCGGGGCGTGGGTGGCGCGACCGACCGACAGCAATATGTCCAGATCCTTCATGATCTGCGAGACGGCGAAGGCCGGCTCGTAGCGTCCTTCGAGGATCATGGCGCGCTTGTATTGCATCAGCGGCGAGGCGACGGCGCTGTCGCAGAACACCTCCAGCGCCGCGTCCAGCGCGATGCCGCCCTTGCCGCTGAATGCGAGCGACTCCGCCATCAGCGCTGCCGTCGCGCCGACCATGGCATTAACGGCGAGCTTCATGTAGCGCGCCTGCTCGTCGTCGCCGAGATAGAACTGCCGTCGCGTGCAGGCGGCGAAGATTGGCTGCAGGCGCTCGAAGGCGTCGCGCGGTCCGGAAACCATGGTGGTCAGCGTGCCGGCCTCGGCGAGCGCGGTGGAGCCCGAGACGGGCGCGCGCAGATAGGTGGCGCCACGCGCCTCGACGAGCTCGGCGACCTTGCGCGAAGCCTCGGGCGAGACCGTGCTGGTCTCGATCCATGCCTGACCAGCGGTGAGATGGGCGGCCATCGCGTGAGGGCCGACGCCTATGTCGAGGAGCGCCTCGTCGTCGGAAACGGAGGACATGACCAGCTCGACCTTGCGGGCCAGCTCCGGCAAGGTCGCGACAGGCGCGTAGCCCTCAGCCTGCGCGCGGGCGCGGCCGGCATCGTGGCGGGCAAGCACGGTGATGGCGTGGCCCGCGTCGCGCAGGCGGCGCGACATCGGCAGCCCCATCTTGCCAAGACCGATCCAGCCGATTTCCATGATCCGACCTCGCTATGCGTTGCTGTCGTCCGCCGCGGCGCTCGTCCTGTCGTTCAGGGCTGGAGCCGCTCCGGACCCAAGCCCACGATCCCGCTGGCAAAGCGTTACACGTTTTTCCCGGAATTGCCTCAGGCATCCTTGGCGCCGGCGGCCTGGCGCATGCGGCCGCGCTCGCGCGCCTTGAAGGTGCGCTGGCTGACGCGGTCGAGCAGGTCGATCATCTCGCGCAACTCGTCGCCGGCGATGCCTTGCGTGATGAACACGATGCGCGTGCGCCGGTCCTCGTCCGGCCATTTCTCCAGCCAGGTCATGGTGTGGAGCAGATGCTGCGCGCCCTGGATGACGGCCGGCTGGCCGGGCTCCTCGGCGATGTTGACCAGACCTTTCACACGCAGCAGGCTCGGCCCGAGATTCTGGCTGATGCCGTCGAGCAGGAACTGCAACTCGTCGCGCGACAGCGGGCTCTCGCGCAACAGCACGAAGCTCTCTATGCCCTTGCCGCGCAGGTGATAATGCGGCTCGTGATGGTCATGATCATGGTGATCATGTTCGTGTTCGTGATGATCGTGGTCGGCGTGTTCGTGCCCGGGGTGTTCGTGGACCGAGAGCTGCAACCAGGGTCGCGGATCGGCCTTGGCGTCGGCGGCGTCGAACCCGGGCGCGGTAAGCATCGCTGCGATGGGTCCGGGCGTCCAGTCGACGATGCCGATCTCGGCGCCGGGATTGAGGTCGGCTATGTCGCGGCGCACCAGTGCCTCGGCGTTGGGTCGCTTGGCGAGATCGAGCTTGGTGAGCAGAATATGGTCGGCAAGGGCCACCTGCCGCAAGGCCTCGTCATGCCGCTCCGACGTGTCTCGCCAGTTCACGGCGTCGACAAGCGTGATGACGGAGGCGACGCGGTAGAGTCCGTCCAGCGTCGGTTCCGACAGGAAGGCCTGCAGCACCGCGCCGGGCTCCGCCAGGCCCGAGCTTTCGATGACGACGTTCTCGAAGACCGGAATGCGGCCCGCCTCGCGGTCATGGTAGAGTGCGTTCAGCGTGCCGACGAGGTCGCTGCGCACCGTGCAGCACAGGCAGCCATTCTCCAGCACCACGACGGAATCGCTGCTCGAGGCGAACAGCTTGTGATCGAGCCCGACCTCGCCGAACTCGTTCACCACCACCACCGTGCGCGCCATGCCCGGCGCGCGCAGCGCGGCGTTGATAAGCGTGGTCTTGCCGCTGCCAAGGAAGCCGGTGACGAGCGTCACCGGAATGCGGCCGGGGGCTTGCCCGCCGGAAGGTTTCGGACCGGTCATCATCGTCGCCGCTCCCGTTCAGTCTCAGAACACCTCGCAGCCAGGCAGGCCGCACGAAATCAGCCGGTCGGAAGGGAAGTTGGTGATGATCTCGCAGCCATCCTTGGTGACCACCACCTCTTCCTCGATGCGGGCTGCGCCGGTGCCGTCCTCGGCGCCTTTCCAGGTCTCCAGCGCGAACACCATGCCCTCGCGCAACGGCGTGTTCTGTCCACGGAAACGCTTGGAGAAGATCGGCCGTTCCCACAGCGACAGGCCGACGCCGTGGCCATATTGCAGCAGGAAGGCTTCCGCCTCGTCGCGATAGCCGAAATCCTGCGCGTCCGGCCACACCGCCGCGACCTCGTCCGGCGTGATGCCGGGGCGGATCATGTCGATGGAAGCGCTCAGCCATTTCGACGCCGTCTCGTAGGCATCGACCTGGTGCTTGTTCGGCTCGCCGCAGATGAAGGTGCGGTAGTAGCAGGTGCGGTAGCCATTGTAGGAGTGCATGATGTCCAGGAAGATCATGTCGCCGGGCTGGATCATGCGGTCGGAGAAAGTGTGCGAGTGCGGTCGTCCGCGCGAACCGGAGACCGAGTTCACGCATTCGACGCGCTCCGAGCCCATGCGGAACAGCCGGTCGTTGGCGATGGCCACCAACTCGTTCTCCTTGGTGCCGGGGCGGATCGCGCGGGCGATGTCGACATAGGTGGCATCGACCATCGCCGCCGCCATCTTCAGGAGCTCGATCTCGTCGGTCGTCTTGATCTCGCGCGCGTCGAGCAGCGCCTGCTGGCCGTCGACCACTTCGATGCCCTCGGCTTCCAGCGCGCGCAGCATGCCGAGCTCCATCAGGTCGATGCCGAGCGGCTCCTTCTCGATGCCGTAATGGACCAGCGCCTTCTTGATCTGGCGGGCGAAATCGCGCTGCACGTTCATGTGCGGCGGGATGGCGCCCTGCATGGTGGTGACCGGAGCCGCGACGTTGTCGGCGATCCAGGGCGAGGAGATGCGCTTGGCCGGCGGCGCCGGATCCCACAGGAAAGGCGAGCCCTCGACCGGGCACAGCGCGTAGCGGATGAACTTGTCGCGCGCCCATTCGCCGATATGGGTGGCGGTGACATAACGGATGTTGTCGAAGTTGAAGCACAGCACGCCGCCGAGGCCGGCATGGCGTATCGCGCGCTGGGCCCGCGCCAGACGATCCTTCGACAGCCTGTGATAGTCGACGCCTTGTTCCCAGTCCTTCGCCATCTGGCCCCAGGAGGCCGTGGAATAGGGGCTGTTGTATTTCATCGGGTATGCTCCTCCGCCATCGCTCGGATGGGCTTTTTCATGCGAATTCGGCATCCCAGTCGCGCTCCTGCAGCACGGCCTTCAGCCGCGACAGGAAGGCGGCCGAATAGGCGCCGTCGAAGGCACGATGGTCGAAACTCTGGCCGACCGTGCCGGTAAGCCTGGGCGCGACGAACGCCCCTTCGGGCGTCTCCACCACGGTCGCGCGCAGGCGGATTGCGTCGGTCGACAGGATGGCGACCTGGGGCGCATTGATGATCGGTGCCGTGAAGGCCGTGCCGAAGGCGCCGTTGTTGCTGATCGAGTAGGTGCCGCCGGAGAAGTCGTCGGCGGTCAGCCGGCCGGCGCGGGCCTTCTCCACCTGGCGCCCAATGGCGCGGGCCAGGCCTGGCAGCGTCAGGTCGTCGGCGTTGCGCACCACCGGCACCACCAGCCCGTTGTGCGACAGGTCGACGGCGATGCCGAGATTGACCTCTCGCGACAGCACCAGCGCGCCGCCGTCGAGGCGGGCGTTGACCTGCGGAAAGTCGCGCAGCGCTATGCAGGTGGCGCGGGCGATGAAGGGCAGGTAGGTCAGCGACAGGCCATTGTCCTGCCTGAAGCGCTCCTTGCGCTCGGCGCGCACCCGCTCGACGGCCGTGAAATCGACTTCGATCGCCTGGAAGACATGCGGGATGGTGCGCCAGTTCTCGGCCAGCCTCTCACCGGTCCGCCTGCGGATGGCATTCAGCGTCACCACCTCGCCGGTGGCGGGCGCGGCGGAAACCGGCGCCGGCGCCTGCATGGCCGGCTCGGCGGCGGGCTCCGGCGCGCGTGAAATCCGTTCCGCCGGGGCCGCCGAGGCCAGGGCGGCCCGTACGTCCTTTTCTCCGATCCTGCTGGTGCCCGAAGCGAGCGCGGCGCGCGCCAGCACGTCGGCGTCGAGACCGTTCTGGGCGATCAGCCGCCGCGCCAGCGGCGTGATGCGGACACCGCCGGTCCTGGCCGGACCGAAGGCATCGAGCGGCGTCGACACTTCCTCGAACGGGGAGCGCGCCTCGGGGCGAGGGGCGGGTTGCGGCGTTGGCGCCGTGCTGGCGGGCGCGGAGGCTACCGCGGCGGCCTTTGCGGCGGACAAACCCGCCGCGCCGCCGATGACGGCGACGACGGCGCCGACCTTGGCCACTTCGCCGGACTTGACCCTGATCTCGCTGAGCGCGCCGGCGACGGTCGCCTGGACCTCCATCGTCACCTTGTCGGTCTCGATTTCGAAGAGGTTGTCGCCTTCGTTGACCGCGTCGCCCTCCTGCTTGAACCAGGAGAGGATCCGGCCCTCGGCGACGGTCTCGCCGAGCTGCGGCATCAGGACGTCGGCGCTCATCTCTTCGACCCGTTCATGACCCGCGAGATCTTCTCGACGATGCGCGGCGCGTTCGGCAGCGCGAGATCCTCGAGGTGGTCGGCGGCCGGCAGCGGTATGTGCGGCGTGGTGATGCGCACGATCGGGCCGTCGAGGTCCCAGAACGCCTCGTCGGCGACGATGGAGGCGATCTCGGCGCCCCAGCCGCACAGGCGCGGATTCTCCTCGACGGTAAACAGCCGGCCGGTCTTCGCCACGGAAGCCAGGATGGTGGCCGTGTCGAGCGGCACCAGCGAGCGCACGTCGATGACCTCGCAGTCGATGCCGTGCTCCGCCGCCAGCGTCTCGGCGGCGGCCAGCGCGCGCGGAACCATCAGCGCCAGCGCCAGTATGGTGGCGTCCTTGCCCGGCCGCAGGATTTTCGCGGTGCCCAGGGTGTCGATGATCTCGCCGTCGGGAACCTCGCCCTTCACCGCGTAGAGCGATTTGTGCTCGTGGAAGATCACCGGATTGTCGTCGCGCACCGCCGCCGCCATTAGGCCGATGACATCGACCGGCGAGGAGGGGGCCACGACCTTGAGGCCGGGGATCATCATCGTCCAGTTCTCGATCGACTGCGAATGCTGCGCGCCGAAGCGGGCGCCGCCGCCATTGCCGGTGCGCACCACCAGCGGGCAGCCGAGCTGGCCGTTGGTCATGTAGCGCAGCTTGGGGAATTCGTTGGCGATGTAGTCGAAGCAGACGGCGACGAAATCGGCGAACATGATCTCGGCGATCGGCCTCAGCCCCGTCATCGCCGCGCCCATGGCGGCGCCGAGGATGGCCTGTTCGGAGATCGGCGTGTCGCGCACCCGGCGCGGGCCGAATTTCTCGTAGAGACCGACGGTCGACTTGAACACGCCGCCGGCCTTGGCCACGTCCTCGCCCAGGAAGACGACGTTCTCGTCGCGCTCCATCTCCTGCGCGATGGCGCGGGCGACCGCGTCGCGATAGGTCAGTTCCGCCATGACCATCCCCCGTCGGCGTAGACATCCGTGGTAAGCAATTCGGCCGGTGCCGGTGGCGAGGCCTTGCACAGTTCGGTGGCGGCCTCGACCTTGCGCTTGCTCTCGGCGTCGATGGCCGTGATCTCGGCCTCCGAGATGCCGAATTCCCTCAGCCGCTCGCGGTAGATCTTGACCGGGTCGCGCTCCAGCCATTTCTCCAGCTCGCCCTCGGGACGGTATTTCGCCGGATCGGCGCGCGAGTGGCCGGAATGCCGGTAGGTCATGCATTCGATGAGCGAGGGACCGCCGCCGTCGCGCGCTTTGACGAAGGCGGCCTGCGCGGTGCGGTAGACGACGTCGGCGTCGTTGCCGTCGACGACGATGCGCTCCAGCCCGTAGGCGGAGGCGCGGTCGGCGGCGGGATGCTCGACCGCCGTCACGTCGCCGATCGGCGTGTATTCCATGTAGAGGTTGTTCTCGCAGATGAAGACCACCGGCAGCTTCCAGATGGCGGCGAAGTTCAGCGCTTCGTGGAAGGCGCCGATGTTGGTGGTGCCGTCGCCGAAGAAGCAGACCGAGACGTCCTTCTGGCCGAGATATTGCGCCCGCCAGGCCGAGCCGCAGGCGATCGGCAGGTGCGCGCCGATGATGGCGTAGGAGCCCATCACGCCGTGCTCCACCGAGGTCAGGTGCATCGAGCCGCCCTTGCCGCGCATGAGGCCGACGTCGCGCAGCATCAGTTCGCCCAGCACCTGCTCCATCGGCACGCCGCGCGCCAGAGTGTGGGCGTGGCCGCGATAGGTGCAGAACGACTTATCACCCGGCTGCATGGCCATGGCGACGCCGGCGGCGATCGCCTCCTGGCCGAGCGACAGGTGGCTGGTGCCCTTGATGAGGTTCTGGAAGAACAGATCGTTGGCGCGCTTCTCGCAGTCGCGGATCTCGACCTGGAGCCGGTAGAGCTCGAGCCGGGTTTCCGGGCCAATATCGTCGTTCGACAGGCCCGCCTTGCGGGACCCGGTGTGTTTTCCTGACATGTTCTGGTTCCACCCTAGATGGGCAAACCATGCCAAAACTGTCCATGCCGGACATGGGTCATGATTCTCATATTGAACAATCTTTTCCTTACGCGCCGCGTCGATGCATGGCAGCGCTGTCATGCGTCCGGGCGATGCCAGCGCGATTGCAAAGATTCTCATTTTGAGAAAATGTCGGGAGGCGGCCCCGGCCGTCGATGCTAGCATCCAGGATGGGAGGAGCTGTGCCCGCGCCCAGGAGGACCGACCCCGCAGGGGCGGCGGCGCCATTGCTCCATGTGGATGATGCCGGAACCGGCGGGACGCGATGCGCCCGGCGGCGCGACGTGCCGGGCCGGGATCGTGGCCCGGCTCGGGTCGCGGCCGACGAAAGGGGAGAATTGAGCGCGAAGGCGCGAGGCAGGCACAGGTCCGAGGGCAGCGCGCGGAGCCGATACCGGCGCGAGGCCTTGCTGAAGGGAGGAGGATCCGATGCTCGGTTTTGTGGAACAGGAAGCCGACCGGTCGCAGGCCGACCGGATGACAGATTACGAACTGCTTCGCATCATCAATTTCCTGGAGCGCATCCGCGTTCCCTATGACGAGAAACTGCAGGCGGCATCGCCCGATCCGGTCTGGAACATCGTGCTCTTCCTGATGAAGAGCCACCTGCGCGGCGACACCGTCACCATGTCGTCGCTGGCCTCGGTGTCGCAGATACCGTTCCCCAGCGCCATGCGCCGCATCCACAAGCTGATCGACGACGGCGACATCGAGCAGATGAACCGCAGCGCGACCGGCAAGTCGTTCTTCCTGGTGCCCAGTTCGCGGCTGAAATCCAGCTTCGTCGCCTATGCGATCCGGGTGAAGGCATTGCTGGCCGAGACCTTCGGGCTGGGCGGCGGTAGCGCCAACGCGGAGGAGTATTATTTCGGCGGTTCCTACCTCGCCGACCAGATCATCCCGCCGCTCAGGCTGATGGAGAGCCGCCAGGCGCCGAGCCAGGACCTGCGCTTCCTGCTGCATGACGACAACTACTTCTCGTCGATGCGCAACATGTGGTCAGACTTCCGCTCCAAGCTGTCGTCACGGCGCAATTTCCGGCTGCTGGGGCTGCCAGACCTGCACAAGGAACTGTTCCGCAATGCCCGCCGCCCGGCCAGCGAATACGACGTCATGGCGGTCAACATCCCTTGGCTCGGCGAGGCGGTGAAGCAGGGCTTGGTGCAGCCGCTCAACAGCTTCCTGGTCGACAGCGGCATCAACTCGCTGGACTTCCACCCCAACATCTGGGCGACCGGCAGCTGGGACTCCGTGCAGTACGGCGTGCCGATCTACTGCACCATCGAGACGCTGGCCGCGCGCAAGGACCTTTTCGAGGCTCATGACCTGCACATGCCGACCAGCTTCGAGAAGGTGCTCGACGCGGCGCGGCAGCTGCACAATCCCAAGCGCGGCATGCACGGCATCGTCTGGAACGCCGCGCGCGGCATGCCGATCGCTCACTCCTTCATGTTCTTCATGGGCGCCTGCGGGCAGCCGGTCATCAACGTGCCGATGGCGCGCGTGGCCTTCGACTACAGCCACATGGCGGGCGAGATGTACCGTCCGCGCGTGCAGAGCGAGGCGGGCCTGCGCACGCTCGACTACATGCGCCGGCTGCTCGCCGTCTCGCCGGCCGACATCCTCGTCATGGACTGGAATCGGGCGCTCGACTGCTTCATGCTCGGCCAGTCGGCGATGATCTACTGCTGGACGATGCGCGCCTCGCGCTTCGAATACGACATCCGCTCGGTGGTGAAACGCAAGGTCGAGTACCTGCCGCATCCGCATGGGCCGGGCGGCGCCGTCGTCGGGCCCGTCGGAGGCTTCCTGCTGACCATCCCGGCCGGCCTGTCGCCGGAACGCGCCAAGCTCGCCTTCGAGGCGATATCCTGGATGGCCTCGCCGGCGGCGATGAAGGAGCACGTCAAGAATGGCATACCGGTGGCGCCGCGCTTCAGCGTCACCGCGGACCCGGAGGCCGCCGCCACCACGCCCATCGTGCGGATGGTCGACAGGCTCGCCAAGCAGAACAAGCTGCATGGCTGGCACCGTCCGCCGATCCCCGAATACACGCTGGTCGAAAAGATCATCGGCGAGGAGATCTTCGCCGCGCTCAACGGCGAGCTCACCGACCGGGAGGCGCTGGAGCGCTGCCAGAACGGCATCGACAAGGTGATGCGCGCGGCTGGCCACTACTGACCGGCGGCGGCCTGCAGCGCGCCCGCCTGCTCTCAAAATGATAAATTTTGCGGTTTGATCGCGCCCCTGGAACTGCAACTCTTTCCACCAGGCGCCAGGGAGGGCGCCTCCAGTCACATAGACCGGACCGAGCAACAGGACGCCCCGGAACCATGCGCCGGGCGTGACGGGGACGGCTGCGCCGCAGCCAGGACTCCGGCTGAAACGCAGGTGGAGGAACTTACATGAGCAACATCTCAAGACGCCTTGCCATGCTTCTGGTGGGCGCCGCCGGACTGGCCGCGCTCGCCGCGCCTGTCCTGGCGCAGGACGCCAAGTTCTACAACGGCGCGCCGCGGACCTATCTCTACAATCCCAACACCGATGTCTGCTTCAAGGACACCACGCAATACAAGAAGGAAGGTCCCTACACGATCGGCTTCTCCAACGCAGGCCTCGGCGACTCCTGGCGCGTCGTCATGCTGCATTCGTTGGAGGCTTCGGCCGCCAAGCACAAGGACCAGATCAAGAAGCTGATCATCACCGATGCGGGCCATGACGACGCCAAGCAGGTGGCCGACATCCAGGACCTCATCTCGCGCGGCGTCGATCTCCTGATCGTCAGCGCCAACACCCAGCAGGCGCTCGATCCGGCCGTGTCGCAGGCCATGGCCGCGGGCATCCCGGTGGTGATGGTCGACCGCCGTGTCGCCTCCGACAATTTCGTCACCTTCGTCACCGCCTCCGACGCCATGATGGGCCGCCTGTTCGCGCAGTGGATCGTCGAGAAACTGCACGGCAAGGGCAACGTCGTCATGCTGGCCGGGCAAGCCGGTTCGAGCCCGTCCGAGAACCGCGAGAAGCCGGCCCGCGAGGTGTTTGCGCAGTATCCGGGCATCAAGGTGCTGGAGACGGTCTATTCCGACTGGTCGCCGGTCAAGGGCAAGCAGGTGATGCAGGCCATGATCGCCAAGTACGGCAAGCAGATCGACGCCGTGTGGTCGGCGCACGGGCTGCAGACGCCGGGCTCGATAGAGGCTTTCATCGAGGCCGGATACAAGGATGGCGAGATCCCGCCGCACACCACCTCCGACGTCAACGGGCCGCTGCAGATGGCGATCCAGCACAAGGTGCCGATGCTCGAGGTCGGCTATCCGCCGGCGATGGGCGGCGTCTCGGTCGATGTCGCGCTGCAGGTGCTGGCCGGCGCGCCGGTGCCCTGCATCTACACGATCAACTCGCAGATCGCCGTCAGCGAGGGCGACAACACGCCTTCGATCGAAACGCCGCTGCGGCTGACCGACATGGTGGTGCCCAAGGGCGCGCCGGACATGCTGATCACCGGCGGCATGGGGCCGGACTACGACCCGAAGACCTTCAAGGTCGACTTCCCGCAATAAGCCTCGGTTTCGCCGGCGGGGGCCGCGGCAGCGCCGCGGTTCCCGCCGCAGAATTGGACAGGGCGAATGCTTACCCTTTCAGGTATCTCGAAGAGCTTCATCGGCGTCAAAGCGCTGTCGGGCATCGACCTCGACGTACGCGCGGGCGAAATCCACGCGCTGGTCGGCGAGAACGGCGCCGGCAAATCGACGACGATCAAGATCGCGGCCGGCGTCTACCGGCCCGACGCCGGCCAGATCGTGTTCGAGGGCAAGCCGGTGCAGTGGACGAGGCCGGCCGAGGCGAAGAACGCCGGCATCCACGTCATCTACCAGGAGTTCGTGCTGTTCCCGCACCTGACGGTGGCCGAGAACATCTATCTCGGGCACGAGCGGCGCAACCGCTTCGGCTTCGTCGACCATGCGCGCACCCGCCGCGACGCGGCCGAACTGCTGCGCAAGCTCGGTGTCGAGATCGATCCGCGCATGCCGGTGTCGGAACTCACGGTGGCCGACCAGCAGATGGTGGAGATCTCCAAGGCGCTCGTCCACAAGGTGAAGCTTCTCATCCTCGACGAGCCGACGGCCGTCATCTCCGGCCGCGAGGCCGAGCTGCTGTTCGCCCGCCTGGCGGCGCTGAAGGCCGAGGGCGTGGCCATCCTCTATGTATCGCACCGGCTGGAGGAGATCTTCCAGATCGCCGATCGCGTCACCGTCTTCAAGGACGGCGCCCATGTCGCCACCAAGGCCATCGGCGAGGTGACGCGCGACAGGCTGATCTCGATGATGGTCGGGCGTGACCTGAAGGACATCTTCCCGCCCAAGAAGCCGGCCGGCGCGCCGGGCAAGGTGGTGCTCAAGGCTCAGGATATTTCCGTCGCGGGCCGTGTCCGCAACGCCGGCATCGAGGCGAGGGCAGGCGAGATCACCGCGCTGGCGGGGCTGGTCGGCGCCGGCCGCACCGAGCTTGCCATGGGCATTTTCGGCGGCCTGCCGACGACATCCGGCGACGTCTGGATCGATAGCGAGAAGGTCGAGGCGATGACGCCGGCAATCGCCATCCGCAAGGGCGTCGGCTTCGTGACCGAGGACCGCAAGGGCCAGGGACTGGCGATGCTGCTCGATGTCGCCGCCAACGTCACCGCCGCGAACCTGTCGGCGGTGACGCGCAACGGCCTCATCGACAGGCGTCGCGAGAACGAGATCGCGCGACAGGAGATCGAGAACTACAGGATCGTCTGCCGTGGCCCGGCCACGGCCGTCGCCACCATGTCGGGGGGCAACCAGCAGAAGGTGATCGTGGCGCGCTGGGCGCGCACCAGCCGCAAGGTGCTGATCCTGGACGAGCCGACGCGCGGCGTCGATGTCGGCGCCAAGACGGAGATCTACCGCATCATGCGCGGCCTGGCGGAGCAGGGCATCGCGGTCCTGATGATCAGCTCGGAGCTGCCAGAGGTGGTCGGCATGGCTGACCGCGTCGTGGTGATGCGCGAAGGCGTCGTCAGTGGCGAGCTCGCCGGGGCCGACATCAGCGAGGAGGCGATCATGAGCCTTGCCACCCAGCATCCGGGCGCCCAGGCGCCAGCCATGGAGGGCCTGCCGCAATGAGCGCGATCGCTCCCGCCCAGCGGCCGACGAGGCTGCGCAACAACCAGGGCATCCTCGTCGTCGCGGCGCTGCTGGTGGCGCTGCTGATCTTCGGCGCTTTCATCTCCGACCGCTTCCGCACCCTCTCCAACATCCTCAACATACTGGAGCAGTCGACGGGCCTCGCCCTGGTCAGCCTCGGCCAGACGCTGACCATCCTGACCGGCGGCATCGACCTGTCCGTCGGCTCGTTGATCAGCCTGCTGTCGACGCTGACTTCCGGCCTGATCGCCGGCAAGGCGTCGATGGTGCTGCCGGTCGCGATCGGCGTGCTGCTGCTCGGCCTGCTGGTCGGCATCGCCAACGGGCTGCTGATCATCTGGCTGCGCGTCCATCCGCTCATCGTCACGCTGGGCATGGGGGCTGTGCTGCAGGGCATCGTGCTGCTCTATTCGCTGGGCCCGGCGGGTGCGGTGCCGCCAGGCTTCAACTACCTCGCCTACGGCCGGCTGCTCGGCGTGCCGGTCGGCGCCATCGTCATCGTCGTGCTGTTCCTGCTGGTCGGGCTCTTCCTGCGCTACGCCAGGCTCGGCCGCTACATCTACGCGGTCGGCGACGACGAGGCCGGCGCGCGGCTGATGGGCCTGCCACGCGCGCGGGTGCTGCTTACCGTCTACGGCTTCTCCGGCTTTTGCTGCGGGCTGGCCGCCATCTACCTCACCAGCCGATTCAGCGTCGGCCAGCCCTATACGGGGCTCAACTACACGCTCGCCTCGATCACGCCCGTCTTGGTCGGCGGCACGCTGCTCAGCGGCGGCAAGGGCGGTGTGCTGGGCACGCTGCTCGGCGTCTACCTCATCTCGCTGATCAACAACGTCCTCAATTTCATGGACGTGTCGACGCACTACCAGCTCATCGCCCAGGGCCTGATCGTCATCGCGGCGGTGTCGATCTATGTCGAGAAGAAGAAGAGGGTCTGATGGTCGACGTCTCGCAAGGCACGGCCCCGGAAATCGGCGCCCCCACCGCTTCCGCCAGGAGCCGCCTGTCCGCTTACGCCCTGCCGATCTTCCTCGTCGCGCTGATCGCCGTCTCCGGCATCGTGTCGCCGGCGTTCTTGTCCGGCTCCAACATCTCCAACATGCTGCTGCAGGTGGCGCCGCTCGGCATCGTGGTGATCGGCCAGGCCTTCGTCATCATCCTGCGCGGCCTCGACCTGTCGGTGGCCTCGGTCATGGCGACGGCGGCGGTGATCGCCACCGGCTTCTCCGGCCAGAACTCCGACGTGCTGCCGATCGTGCTGATCGCCGTCGGCATCGGCGTCGCCACCGGCCTCGTCAACGGGCTGCTGGTCACCAAGCGCAGCGTCTCGCCCTTCCTGGCGACGCTCGCCACCATGATTGTGCTGCAGGGCTTCCGCTTCGCCTATACGCAAGGCGCGCCGTCGGGCAACGTGCCGCCGTTGTTCCGTCAGATCGGCTCGGCCACCTGGCACGGGCTGCCCTACAACATGATGCTGATGCTGGTGCTCGCCGTCGTCTTCGGCGTGCTGCTGTCTAGGTCGCGTTTCGGCCGCGAAGTCTACATCACCGGCGGCAATCCGACGACGGCGCGGCTGCTGGGCATCAATGCCGACCGCGTGACGGTAATCGGCTACATCATCTCGGGCGCGCTGGCGGCCGTCGCCGGCCTGGTGCTGAGCGGCTATGTCGGCATCGTCGACAACTGGGTCGGACGCGGCTTCGAGCTGGACTCGATCGTGGCGGCGGTGATGGGCGGCATCTCGCTGTCGGGCGGCCGCGGAGGCATTGCCGGCGGCCTTTTCGGCGCGGCCATTCTGGTGGTCGTCTTCAACGCGGTGCTGCTGTTCGGGCTGCCTGTCCAGCTCCAGATCATCATCAAGGGCATCGTCATCGTGCTGGCCGCAGCTTTCTACGTGCGCCGGCGCGTGTGACGCGCCGCGCCGGCCGGCTGGCCGGGCGGAAGAATTCGAGGAGGAAACACATGGGCAGACTTCAGGACAAGATCGCCGTCGTCACCGGCGGCTCGCGGGGCATCGGCGGCGCTACCGTGCGCCGCTTCGCCGAGGAGGGCGCCAAGGTCGCGATCTTCGACGTGCTCGCCGAGGATGGCGAGGCGCTGGCGGCCGAGCTTTCGCGCGACGGCGGCGACGTGATCTTCGTCAAGGTCGACATCACCGACGAGAAACAGGTCGAGGCGGCGGTCTCGCGGGTGACCGGAAAATGGGGCCGGCTGGACATACTGGTCAACAACGCCGCCATCACCGGCGCCAACAAGTTCGCGCATGAGGTGACGGTGGAGGAGTGGGACCGCGTCTTCGACGTCAACGTCAAGGGCACGTTCCTGTGCACCAAATACGCGGTGCGGCCGATGATGGCGCAGAAATCCGGCTCCATCGTCAATTTCTCGTCGATCTATGGACTGATCGGCAATGACGACATCCCGCCCTATCACGCCACGAAGGGCGCCACGCTGATGATGAGCAAGACCGACGCCATCTGCTACGCGCCCTACGGCATAAGGGTGAACGCCGTGCATCCCGGCTCGACCATGACCGAGATTTTCATGAAGTGCGCCGACACCTATCCGAAGGGCAAGCAGGCCTATCTCGACATGATGAAGGAAAAGCACCCGCTGCGCCTCGGCGAGCCGGTGGATGTCGCGAACTGCGTTCTTTTCCTCGCGTCGGAGGAGGCGCGCTTCGTCACCGGCGCCAGCCTCGTCGTCGACGGCGGCTACACCACGCAGTGAAAGCGGAGGGCGCATCAGAAATGGCGCTCAACCCATTGTTTTCGCGGCATTCCCTGGGGGAAGTCGTCTCATCTTTATCCTGGACTTGTTCCAGGCAGCATATCGCGGAGAGCAGCGCATGAAGGCCGTCAGATTCCACGGAGCCAGGGACATCAGGGTCGAGGACGTCGCCGAGCCGACGGCCAGGCTCGGCGCGCATGACGTGCTGATCAAGCCGATCACCACGGGCATATGCGGCACGGACCTGCACGAATACATCGCCGGGCCGATCGTCACGCCGTCGACGCCGCATGTCTATACCGGCGCGACCAACCCGCAGATACTCGGCCATGAGTTCAGCGCGGTGGTGGCCGACACCGGCTCGGCGGTGACCAATGTGAAGGCTGGCGACCGCGTCTCCATCCAGCCGCTGATTTCGCCGCGCGACGACTATTTCGGCCGCCGCGGCCTCTACCATCTCAGCCCGCAAATGGCTTGCGTCGGGTTGAGCTGGGCCTGGGGCGGCATGGGGGAGCTCGCCATCGTCAACGACTACAACGTCGTGCCGGTGCCGAAAGGGGTGAGCGACGTGCAGGCGGCGATGATCGAGCCGGCTGCGGTCGCCATCTACGGCACCGACCGGGGCGGCGTGCAGTCGGGCTCGACGGTGCTGGTCTCGGGCGCCGGCCCGATCGGCGCGCTGACCCTGCTGGCGGCGAAGGCGGCGGGCGCGGCGCGCATCTTCGTCTCGGAGCCGAATCCCAACCGCCTCGCCAAGGCGAAGGAACTGATCCCGGACTGCATCGCCATCGACCCGACCAGGGACAATCTCGACGAGATCATCGCCGACCATACCGAGGAGGGGGTAGGCGTGGATGTCGCGCTGGAATGCGTCGGGCTGGAGGCCAGCCTCAACGCCTGCGCCAGGGCGGTGCGCCGCCAGGGCAAGGTTGTGCAGACCGGTCTGCATATGAAGCCGGCCAGCATCGACGCCATGCTGTGGGCGCTCAAGGACATCACGGTCGAGGCGACCTGGTGCTACCCGGTGCAGATCTGGCCGCGTGTCATTCGCATGGTGGAGGCCGGCATCCTGCCGCTGGAGAAGGTGGTGACCGCCAACATCAGCGCCGAGGACGTGGTCGAGAAAGGCTTCGAGGCGCTGCTCGACAAGGCGGGAAAGCACCTGAAGATCCTGGTGAACATCTGAATGGGCGGGGGCGCGCCGCGCCCCTTCCGCCGCACCACCGGACATCAACATCGGAGGAGAGACATGGCAGGCAATGCATTCGCGAACTATTCGCTGGAGGGCCGCACCGCGCTGGTCACCGGCGCGGCCGGCGGCATCGGCGGCGCCATCACCGAGCGGCTGGCAAGCCTTGGCGCGAGGGTGGTTCTGGCCGACGTCACCGACCGCGTGGTCGAGGTCGCCAAGGGCTGGGCGGACAAGGGCTACAAGACCAAGGGCGTCAAGGTCGATGTCACCAACAGCGCCGAGGTCGAGCGGGCGGCGGCAAGCCTCAACGAGGAGTTCGGCGCGGTCGACATACTGGTCGCCAATGCCGGCATTTCCTATGAGAGCGACACGGCCGGGCATTCCGACGAGGACTGGCGCCGCTGCATGGCGATCAACCTCGACGGCATCTTCTACTGCGTGCGCTCCTTCGGCAAACGCATGGTGGAGCGCAAGCGCGGCAGCATCGTCTGCATTTCCTCGATCGCCGGCGTCAAGGCGGTGCGGCCGGAGCTGCACGCCGGCTATGACGTCTCCAAGGCCGGCGTGGCGCATCTGTGCCGGGTGGTCGGCGTCGAATGGGCGCCGCATAATGTCCGCGTCAATGCCGTCGGGCCGGGCTACACCGAAACCGAGATGCTGAAGAAGGTGGGCGCCGCGCAGCCCGCGGTCATGGCCACCTGGATCGGCGACACGCCGATGAAGCGCCTCTTGCAGCCGGCCGAGATCGCGGCCTCGGTGGCATTCCTGGCCTCCGACGCCGCCAGCGGCATCACAGGCCATGTGTTGATGACCGACGCCGGCTATTCGGTGGCGTGAACATGGCGGCGGAACGGGACATGACCGCGACATCCGATGGGCCCGTCAGGATCGCCATGGTCGGCCTCGGCTGGTGGGGCCGCAAGATGGTGGCGGTGCTCGGCGGCGCCAAGGCGCATATCGAGGTGGCGCGGGCGGTCGAGCCGGCGCCGGGCGCGGAAGAATTCTGCGCCGCCAACGGGCTTGCGCTGAGCACCGACTATGCCGAGGCGCTCGCCGATCCAGGCGTCGAGGCGGTGATCCTGGCGACGCCGCATTCGCTGCACGAGGAGCAGATCGAGCGCGCCGTGGCTGCGGGCAAGCATGTATTCTGCGAAAAGCCGCTGGCCATGACCAGGACTGGGGCGGAGAGGGCCGTGGCGCTGTGCCGCGATGCCGGGCTGGTGCTCGGCATGGGCCACGAGCGGCGTTTCGAGCCGCCGATCGCCATGATCCTCGAGGCCGCCGCCGATGGTCGCCTCGGCCGCGTGCTGCAGGTCGAGGCCAATTTCAGCCACGACAAGTTCCTCGGGCTCGATCCGTCGAACTGGCGGCTCAACGCCAGCCAGGCGCCGGCCGCCGGCATGACGGCGACCGGCATCCACCTCACCGACCTGTCGACGCGGCTGCTCGGCCCGGCGCGCGACGTGCGCGTCGCCTGCGAGAACCTCGCCTCGGAAATTCCCCAGGGCGATACGCTGAGCGCGCATATCCGCTTCCATGGCGGCGGCACAGCCTACGTGTCGGCGACGCTGGCGACGCCCTTCGTGTCGCGCTTCGCCGTGTTCGGCACCAAGGGCTGGATCGAGGTGCGCGACAAGGCGCATGTCGAGGCGCCAGCCGGCTGGGTGGTGACCAGCGCATGGACTGGCACGCCGATCGAGGTGCGGGAGGTGGCACCCGCCGAGCCGGTTCGCGACAACCTCGTCGCCTTCGCCGAGGCGGTGCGCGGCAGGCGCGCCTACCCGATCACCGGCGAGGAGATGATCAACAACATCGCCATCCTCGAGAGCATCATCCGATCGGCCGGCACCGGCATGGTCGAGCTCGTGGCCTGAACGACAGCAAGCGGAGAGACGAACATGCGAGCGCTGGTCTTTGAATCCCCCGACAAGCCTGTAGTCATCGACAAGCCGATGCCCGGCATCGCTCCCGGCGAGGTGTTGGTCAGGACCCGAACCGTCGGCATCTGCCATTCCGACTACGAGCTGCTGGCGGGCCGCTACATCATCCCGATTTCCTATCCGGTGACGCCCGGCCATGAATGGTGCGGCGAGATCATCGAGGTCGGGCGCGCGGTGAAGGGCTGGCGCGTCGGCGACAGGGTGGTGGGCGAATGCGTGGTGCGCACGCCCGAGCGGCTGCATCATTTCGGCTTCTCTATGGACGGCGCCGACCAGGAATATTTCGCCGTCAATCCCGACTGGCTGCACAAGCTGCCCGACGGCATCGACGACAGGCGCGCCTCGCTGATCGAGCCGTTCACCTGCGGTTTCTACGCGGTGCTGCGCTCGGGCGGCACCAATGCCAGCGAGACGGTGGTGGTGTCGGGCGGCGGCACCATCGGCCTCGTCTCGGCCGCGGCCGCCATCGGCATGGGCGCGCGCGTCATCGTCGTTGATCCGCTCGCCTCGCGCCGCGAAGTGGCAAGCAGGCTCGGCGCCGACGCCGTGGTCGATGCGACAAGGGATCCGGTCGCCGAAGTCATGGAACTGACCGGCGGCAAGGGCGCCGATCTCGTGGTCGAAGCCTCCGGCCACGACGCCTCGCTTGCCAACACCTTCGAATTTGCCCGCGAGGAGGGGCGCGTCTCGATGGTCGGCATCAACATCGGCCGCAAGATCGCGGTCGAGCTCGGCAAGATCCAGATCCGCAACCTGGCTGTGCGCGGCTGCATCGGCTCGCCCGGCGTGTGGCCGGCGGCCATCCGCTTCCTGGAACGCACCGGCATCGACCTTTCGCCCATCCAGACGCACAGCTTCGCGCTGGAGGACGCGGTCGCGGCCTTCGATCTCGGCAAGGATGCCGGCAAATGCATCAAGGTCACGCTGACCGCCAACTGAAGGGAGCAAGCAATGTCCAGGCAATTGACCGTGGTTGCGCATCTGGTCGCGAGGCCGGCCAAGATCGAGGAGACGCGAAAGTTCCTGCTGTCGCTGATCGAGCCGACGCGGGCCGAGCCCGGTTGCATCGACTATGACCTGCACCAGGATGACGAGCGGCCGGCCGAGTTCACCTTCTACGAGAACTGGAAGGACCGCGCGGCCTGGGACGCGCATATGCTGACGCCCAACCTGCACGAGTTCGCGCGGCGCGCCGACGAGTTGTTCGCCGTGCCGCCGCACATCCGGCTGATGACGATGATCAGCGCGTAGGCATCCCGTGGCATCCGGCGGCATTCTCATTCTGGATATCTTTCGCGCCCGCGCCAGCGGCACCCGCGACTAGACTTTCACCATCCGGTGCTGGAGGGCGCCGGCGGCGATCAGGGAGGCGACGATGGGCAGGCTCGACGGCAAGGTGGCACTGGTCAGCGGTGCCGCGCAAGGCATAGGGCGCGCGGTGGCCGAGCTGTTCGCCGAGGAGGGCGCCGTCGTCCATGCCGGCGACGTCAAGCCTGTCGCGCCGGCCCGCAATATCGAGCCGCTGACACTCGACGTCACCCGGCCCGAGGACTGGGCGAAGGCCGTCGATACGATCCTCGCCCGCCATGGCAGGCTCGACATCCTCGTCAACAATGCCGGCATCGTGCGCGCCTACGAGCAGATGCTGGAGACCGACCTGGAGGCGTGGAACGCGGTCGTCGCGGTCAACCTCACCGGTAGTTTCCTCGGCATCAAGGCGGTGCTGCCGGCCATGCGCGCGGCGGGCAGGGGCTCAATCGTCAACTTCTCGTCGATCTGGGGCAGCGTCGGCGTCGCCGGCGCGGCCGCCTACAACGCCGCCAAGGGCGGCGTGCGCAACATGACCAAGAACGCGGCCGTCACCTATGCCGGCGAGAACATCCGGGTCAATTCCGTGCATCCCGGATTGATCCGCACGCCGCTGGTGGTGGCGCAGTCGGACGAGATGAATGCCGGCATCATCGCCAAGACGTCGATGGGCCGTATGGGCACGCCTCTGGAAGTGGCCAGGGGCTGCCTGTTCCTGGCGAGCGACGAGGCTTCCTTCATCACCGGGGCCGAGCTGGTGATCGATGGCGGCTATCTCGCGCAATGAACGGGACCGGAGGACGGATATGAACGTGACCAATGCGCGGATCGAGCCGACTATCGAGCATGGCGGCACCTGCCGCACCTATTTCATGGTGCCGAAGGAGGCGATGCGCGCCGAGACCGAGGGCTCCTACCTTGAATATGTCTCGGAGTTCGAGATAGCGGCCGGTTCTCATCTGGAGCCGCACCGCCACGACACGCACGAGTTCTACTACGTGCTCAAGGGCCGCGCGCTGATGCAGATCGGCGCCGAGAAGCGCGAGGTGGAGCCGGGCGACCTGATCCACATCCCGCCCAACGCCGTTCACAGCATCGCGCCGCTGGGCGAGGCGCCGGTGCGCGCGCTTGCCTTCGCGGCAAGCTTCCTGCCGCCGGGCGGCGCGGGCACCGAGGCCGAGAAGGCAGACCTGCCGGCGTGACGGCAGGCTGAGAAAACGCATCCTCCCACGACTGAGCGGGATCGTCCGGGCAGACCGGCGTCCCGCTCTCTTTTTGCCGTGCCTGAAGCCTGATGTCCGAAGAATGTGAGGCGGCTTTCGGACGGCATCATGCTCCCATCTCTTTGATTTGGAGCGGCGCGAATACGGGTTCCGATTTTGCCGGTCATGGGTTAGGACCGGCGCATTCAGTTTGGAAGGAACGAGCGTGCAGGCAGTCGATTGCGTAGTCGCCGGGGCTGGTGTCGTCGGTCTCGCTGTCGCCAGGGCGCTGGCGCTCGCCGGACGCGAGGTGCTGGTGATCGAGCAGGCCGACGCCATCGGCACCGAGACCAGCTCGCGCAATTCGGAAGTCATCCATGCCGGCCTTTACTACGAGCCGGGCAGCCTGAAGGCGCGGCTTTGCGTCGAAGGGCGCGAGCGGCTCTACGCCTATTGCGGCGAGCGCGGCATCGCCCATGCGCGCACCGGCAAGCTGGTGGTGGCGGCCGAGGAAGCGCAGTTCGACAAGCTGCGCGCGATCCGCGCCAATGCCGAGCAGAGCGGCGTCACCGATCTTCAACTGCTGAGCCGCGCCGAGGCGGAGCATCTGGAGCCGGCGCTGCGCTGCGCCGGCGCTCTGCTGTCGCCATCGACCGGCATCGTCGACAGCCATGCACTGATGTTGTCGCTGCGCGGCGATGCCGAGGCGGCCGGCGCCATGTTCGCCTTCCTGACCAGCGTCAGCTCGGTCGAGGCTGGGCAGAACGGCGTCGAGGTGCGGACGCTGGACGAGAACAGCGAAGGTTTCGCGCTGACCGCCGGCGCCTTCGTCAACGCCGCCGG
This sequence comes from Mesorhizobium sp. 65-26, assembly GCA_001899205.1. Taxonomy (GTDB): domain Bacteria; phylum Pseudomonadota; class Alphaproteobacteria; order Rhizobiales; family Rhizobiaceae; genus Mesorhizobium. The sequence goes on from MKVL01000010.1 coordinate 134,501, forward strand.
GCTGGGCGCGCCGGCGCTGGCGGCGCGCATCCGTCACTTCCCGCAGGACCGCATTCCCCGCCAGTGGCTGGCGCGCGGCAACTATTTCTCGCTGACCGGCAAGTCGCCCTTTTCCCGGCTGATCTATCCGGTGCCGGTCGATGGCGGCCTGGGCGTCCACCTCACCCTCGACCTCGGCGGGCGGGCGCGTTTCGGTCCGGACGTCGAATGGGTCGACCGCATCGATTACGCGGTCGACCCGCGTCGCGGCGACGTCTTCTACGAGGCGATCCGGCATTATTGGCCGGGCCTCGCCGACGGCGCGCTGCTGCCTTCCTATTCCGGGGTTCGGCCGAAGCTTTCCGGTCCCGGCCAGCCGGCGGCGGACTTCATCATCCAGGGACCGGCCGACCATGGCGCTGGGCCGATCGTGAACCTGTTCGGCATCGAAAGCCCGGGGCTCACTGCAAGCCTGGCCATCGCCGAGCGCGTCGCCGGGCTGCTTGCCGCCTGAATCTGCGATCCAGCTGATGAACAGATTCCAGGGGCTCTCCCAAGCCATTGTTCGCGCGCACCTTTCCGGGTGCGCCGTCGCATAGGCGCGAACATCCAGATTGAGAATCATCGCGCATGCCCGTGCGCCGCGCCTCTGGCATGGTCGCCTCCTGGCATGCCGCCCCCGCGCGGTGGCGTGTCCGCCGCCAGCATGCGCGGGGAGGATTTTCGTGGAATGACCAGCGCGCTGTTTTCGCCAATCTCGCTTCGCGGCCTGACCCTGCCGAACCGCATCGTCGTGTCGCCGATGTGTCAGTACAATTCGGTCGATGGCTCCGCCACCGACTGGCACATATTGCAGCTCGGCCAGTTCTCGCTCGGCGGCTCTGGCGGGCTGGTGATGACGGAAGCCACCAATGTCAGCATGGCCGGACGCATCACGCCGAAATGCGCCACGCTCTGCAATGACGACAACGAGCGGGCGCTGAAGCGCGTCATCGACTTCTGCCGCCAGTACGGCGTCGCGGCGCATGGCATCCAGCTCGGCCATGCCGGGCGCAAGGGGTCGACCCTGCCGCCGGCGCTCGGCGGCAAGCCGCTGACGGCGGAGCAGGGCGCCTGGGAGACGCTGGCGCCCTCGGCGCTCGCCTTCGACGAAGGCTGGCACGTGCCGCGGGCCATGAGCACGGCCGACATCGCCACCTTCAAGAACGATTTCGTCGCCTCGGTACGGCGTGCCGAGCGTATCGGCTACGACCTCGTCGAACTGCATGCCGGCCACGGCTATCTCATGCACCAGTTCCTGTCGCCGCTGTCGAACCGGCGCACCGATGCCTATGGCGGCAGCCTGGAAAACCGCATGCGCCTGGTGCTGGAGACCTTCGAGGCGGCGCGCGCCGCGTGGCCGGCGGAAAAGCCCATGGGCGTGCGCGTGTCGGCCACCGACTGGGTGGAGGGCGGCTGGACGCTGCAGGACACGATCGAGCTTGCCAGGGCGCTGAAAGCGCTGGGCTGCGACTATGTCGACGCTTCGAGCGGCGCCCTCGACCCGCGCCAGAAGATCGAGCTCGGCGCGGGCTATCAGGTTCCCTTCGCCGAGGCGGTGCGCCGCGAAGCCGGTATTCCCACCATGGCCATCGGCCTGATTACCGGCGTGCGACAGGCCGAGGACATCATCGCCGGCGGCAAGGCCGACTTCATCTGCATGGCGCGCGGCGCCATGTGGGATCCTCGCTGGGCCTGGCACGCGGCCGAGGAACTGGGCGCCGAGGCGCCCTATGCGCCGCGCGCCATGCCGGCCCACCCCAGCATGCGGCCGTTCGTGTTTCCCAACCGCAGGAAGTCGGCGGCCTGAACGGGCGGGTCGTGGAACAAGACAAGCTCAGACGCGGTGCCTCACCGGACGGGAAGGGCGTAAAGGTCCTTGTAGGTTTCGCGCAGCACGTTCTTCTGCACCTTGCCCATCGTGTTGCGCGGCAGCTCGTCGACGAAGATCACGCGCTTCGGGTGCTTGTACCTGGCCATGCGCGGCGCAATCGCCGCCAGTATGTCCTCGGCGGTGATCGAGGCGCCCGGCGAGCGGACCACGACCGCGGTGACGCCCTCGCCGAAATCGGGATGGGCGACGCCGATGATCGCGCTTTCGAAGACGCCGGGCAGCGCGTCGATCTCGCTTTCCAGCTCCTTCGGATAGATGTTGTAGCCGCCCGAAATGATCAGGTCCTTGCCGCGCCCGACGATGTGGACGTAGCCGTCGGGATCGACCAGGCCGAGGTCGCCGGTGATGAAGAAGCCGTCGTCGCGGAACTCCGCCTTGGTCTTCTCCGGCATGCGCCAGTAGCCGGCGAAGACGTTGGGGCCCTTGACCTCGATCATGCCGACCTCGCCCGCCGGCAGCACACCGCCGCCGCCTTCGGGATCGGCTATGCGCAGCGCGACGCCGGGAAGCGGGAAGCCCACCGTGCCGGCGCGGCGCTCGCCGTCGTAGGGATTGGACGTGTTCATGTTGGTCTCGGTCATGCCGTAGCGCTCGAGGATGGCGTGGCCGGTGCGCTCGCGCCATGCCCGGTGCGTCTCGGCAAGCAGCGGCGCCGAACCGGAGACGAACAGGCGGATGTTGCGCGCCGCCTCGCGGTCGAGCCCGGACTGCTGCAGCAGTCTGACGTAGAAGGTCGGCACGCCCATCAGCGAGGTGGCCTGCGGAAGCAGGGAGACGATGCGGGCGGGATCGAATTTCGTCTCGAACAGCATGGAGGCGCCCGCCATCAGGATGACGTTGGTGGCGACGAAGAGGCCGTGCGTGTGGAAGATCGGCAGCGCGTGGATCAGCACGTCCCCGGCGCTGAAGCGCCATTCGTCGACCAGGACCCTGGCGTTGGAGGCCAGGTTCTCGTGGGTCAGCATGGCGCCCTTGGAGCGACCCGTCGTGCCGGAGGTGTAGAGGATCGCGGCGAGGTCGTCCGGACGGCGCGCGATGGTGTCGAAATCCCCGGGTTGGCCCGAGGCAAGCTCCATCAAGGACCCTTCTCCGGCGCGCCCGAGCGTCGCGGTGTCGGCGCCCGACTTTGCAGCCAGGGTTGCGATGTCGACGGCGCGCGCGGGATCGCACACGACGAGGCGCGGCTCGGCGTCGCCGAAGAAATAGCCGAGCTCGGCCAGCGTGTAGGCCGTGTTGAGCGGCAGGAAGACGGCTCCGGCGCGCACGCAGGCGAGGTAGAGCATGAGCGCTTCCGGGCTTTTCTCGACCTGCACCGCGACGCGGTCACCCGGCCGAACGTTGAGCCGCGTCAGCGCGTGCGCCAGTTGCGCCGAACGCGTCAGCATGTCGCCATAGCTCAGCGCGCGGCCATCGTCGGTGCGCATCAGCGGCCGCTCCGGAGCCGGCATGCGGGCGCGGAAGGCATCGAACAGATGATTGGTCATGGTGTCGTCCCGGTCAGTATGTCAGGCGGAGCGCGCTGGCGCTGCTCGCGATGCGCGCGCCAGCCGGGTGACGGCGGGCGCCGCGGCCACGGCGTTGCCGGCGGCGAACAATTCGTGGTTCTTCTCGATGTCGTCAAGCAGGTAGCGGTAGTTGACCATAAGGCCATGCGCCTGGCGCAGCGCGCGCGGCGAGAGGTCGCCGAGCGCGTTGATGCGCTCGAGCCGCGCGCCGTTGCCGAGGTGGAAGCGGGCGACGGGGTCGATCACCGCGCCCGAAGCCGTGCGGGCCTCGACCAGGTAGCGCGCGGCGAGCGGAGGCAGCAGGCGGGTGGCCTGGCGGCGCGTCGTCTCGTCCTCCTGCCAGCTATCGCCGGCGACGAGCCGCAGCGCCTCGTCGGCCGCCGGGTCGCCCTGCTGCCCGGCCAGCCAGCGCGCGAAGCCCGGGAGTGGCGAGAGGGTGACGAAATCGGTGAGGCCGGGAAGGTCGCGGCGCAGGTCCTCGACCACCTGCTTGATCAGGAAGTTGCCGAAGGAGATGCCGCGCAGGCCCTCCTGGCAGTTCGAGATGGAATAGAACACGGCCGTCGTCGCCTCGCGCGGGTCGAGCAGCGGCCGTCCATCGGCGAGCAACTCGCCGATCGTCGCCGGCATGGCGCGGGTGAGGGCGATCTCGACGAAGATCAGTGGCTCGTCTTCCAGCCTCGGATGGAAGAAGGCGTAGCAGAGCCGATCGCGCGGCTCGAGCCTGCGGCGCAGGTCATCCCAGCCGTTTATGGCGTGCACGGCCTCGTAGCGAATGATCTTCTCCAGGATGCTGGCCGGTGTCGACCAGTCGATGCGGCGCAGCAACAGGAAGCCCCGGTTGAACCAGGACGACAGGAGATGTCTGAGGTCGGTGTCGACAACGCCGAGGTCCGGCACGTCGGCAAGATGGCCGAGCAGTTCCTCGCGCATGCGCACCAGCGTCGCCATGCCGCCGGGCGCGAGGTTCAAACGGCGCAGGAGCTCCTGCCGGGCGGGCTCCGCCGCCGCGTGCAGTGTAAGTGCTGCGCCTTCCCCGGGCTGGGCGCGGTAAGCCTCGACGGCCACCGCCAGCCGCGCGTGGTCGACGCCGAAGCTGTCGCGCAGCATATGCAGGAACCCCAGTCGAGCGCTGGCATCCAGTCCTTCCCAACGCTCCAGGATCTCGCGGGCGCGGGCAACACCCGATGCCTCGCCCTTGCCGCTCAACAGGCTGGCGCAGAGCCGCCGCATCGCCTCTGGCGAAATGGGGCCGGCAGGGCGGGGCAGGCCTATCGCCTGGCGGCCGCGATCGGCGATCGCGCCCAGCAGCTCGGAAAGGAAAAGACCGCGGTTCATGGATGCTGGCCCGAGGGTTGCGTGTGCCGGAGGGTATCGCTTCGAGGCGCGTCCGGAAAGGCATTTGCCATGCATCAAAAATATCGATATTAAATTACAATATCAAATAAAATCGCTAAAATAGGTACACCGAAGGAACACGATCGATGGACGTTGCAGGACAATTCTCGCTGACCGGCAAGACCGCCTTCATCACCGGTGGTGGCGGCGGGCTGGGCCGCGCCGTCGCCGAAGCCTATCTCGCCTCTGGGGCCTCGGTCGCGATCTGCGACGTCGACGCCGGCAAGGTCGAAGCGGCGGTGAGGGACCTCGCGGTGGGCGGCCAAGTCGTAGGCGCGCCTTGCGATGTCACCAGCGCGGCTGGTGTCGCCGATGCCGTCGGCAAGGCGGAAGCGGCGCTGGGTGGCGGGATCGACATACTGGTCACGGCCGCCGGCTTTGCCAGGCGCACCGCGGCTGTCGACCTCGATCCGGAGGAGTTCGACCGGATCATGGCGATCAACGTCAAGGGCACGTTCCTGCCGGCGCAGGCGGTGGCGCGCGGCATGATCGCGCGCGGGCAGGGCGGCAAGATCATCACCATCGGCTCGGTGCGCGGCCTTGTCGGCCATCCGCTGGGCTATGTCAGCTACGGCACCAGCAAGGGCGCCGTGCATCTCTTGACCCGGCAACTGGCGACGGAATGGGCGCCGCACCGCATCAATGTCAACTGCATCGCGCCCTCGGTGATCAAGACACCGCTCGCCGATTTCATCCTCAAGACGCCCGAGGTGCGCGACCTTTTCATGTCGCGCATCCCGTTCAACCGCGCGGCCGAGCCGGAGGAATTCGTCGGCGCCGCCGTCTTCCTGGCGGCCAGGGCGTCCGATTTCGTGACCGGCCAGGTGCTGTTCGTCGACGGGGGCAGCACCGCCGGCTGAAAGACGCTCCGCCGTAAGGCAGGATCAGCCGCGCCTGCGGGTTCCCTTCGCCTGCGCCGTCCCGGCAGTACCATCCTCGCCGAAACGGGCCATGCACAGCGACGTCGTCAGGCGATAGTGGTCGAGCAAAGCCGCGACGGCGCCATCGGCGTCGCCATTCATCGCGCGCTCGGCGATCAGCCGGTGTTCGGCAAGCTCGTCGCGCCTGGCGCCCTTGTTGCCGCGCGCGAACTGGCGGTAGCGATAAGCCTGGTCGGCAAGCTGGTCGCAGAAACCGATCAGCCAGCGCGACCGGCAGGCCGAGATCAGCGCGCGATGGAAAGCGCGGTGGAGCTTCTCCCAGTCGGGATTGGTGGCCGAGGGATCCTGCGGCAGGCGGCGCGGCGCGCGCGACAGGCGATGCAGCGCCAGCACGAGCTGTTCCTCCCAGTCCGCAGTGCGGTGGGCGATGGATTCGCGCAGCGCCCGTTCTTCCAGCCAGCACCGCGTGCGGGTCAATTCCTCCAGTTCGGCGGCGCTGAGTGGCATGATGAAGAAGCCGCGCTGGTCGTGCCGGCCGAGAAGGCCTTCCGAGGCGAGCCGGTTCAGTGCCTCGCGCACAGGTGACGCGCCGGCGCCGTAGCGGGCGACCGCCCATTCCACCTTCACCTTGCTCTCGGCTTCCAGCACGCCGTGCAGCAGGTCATCGCGAAGCTGCTGGTAGACAGTGCTGGCGAGCGTGCTCTTGGGCGCCGCGCCGTCGTCATTGAGATCGCCCGTGGTATAGGTCAAAGCGGCTCCTGCTGCCTGCGGGGCATTGGCTTCAGGTCCGTTGCCGGTCCCGGCACCGCCGCTTGCTCCCTGCCTATCCGGCCCCGCGCGAATGCGGCGCGGCTGGCCGGAACCCACGCGCACCATACAGCGTCGGCCTTCCGACCCTCAAGAGGGCAAAGGCGAAGGCGTCAAAGCGGAATGGTCGCTCCGTTCTGTCCGGCCGAGGCAACAATGGCCTCGAACAGCCTGATGTTGTCGAGAAGCTGGGCGTTGGTGAAGCGATAGGGCCGTTCACCGGCGACGGCCGCCGCCCAGGCCTCGAAGTTGGCGGTAACGGTGTCGGTGGGGTGGTGGGTGGTCACCGTGCGTGGCGCGTTGGTGCCGGTGCAGACTGTGACCAGCGTCGGCTTTCCCTGGTCGACATTGCCCTCGCTGGCAACCTCGACCCAGCCCTTGTCGCCGAACAGCGTGACGCGTCCGTAGTAGGGCGTGCAGGACAGGAGCGTGATGGTGCCGCGCGCGCCGGAGCCGAAGCGCAGCGACACAGTGACGAAATCGGTGGCCGGCGGCTCGAAGATCAGGCTCGACGTCTGCGCCCGCACCTCCACCGGCGTGCCGAGGAAGGCAACGCAAAGGTCCGTCTGGTGGATGCCGGTGGCGGTCATCATGCCGGCCGGCGCGTGCCTTGGATCGAGACGCCAGTTGGAGCGGTCGATGCCACGGAACAGGTCGTGGCTGATGTTGGCCTCGAACAGCAGTGGCCTGCCTAGCGTGCCGTCCTCCAGCAGCTTGCGGACCTGTTCGAAACCCGGCTCGTAGCGGCGCTCGTGGCCGATGCCCAGCACCTTGCCGGCCTGCTGGCAGGCAGCGATGATGCGTGCCGCGCCAGCCGCATCCATGGCGAGCGGCTTCTCGCAGAACAGTTCCTTGCCGGCCCCCAGCACCGACAGGCACTGCGCCTCGTGCAGTCGATGCGGCGTGGCGAGGATGACGCCCTCCACCGCCTCGTCGGCGAGGACGGCATCGAGGTCGGCGACATAGGCGACGCCAAGTCCGGAGAGGAAATCCAGCGCGCCCTCCAGCGGCGAGGGGTCGACCCCGTGCAGCACCTCGAAGCGGGGGCTTTTCACGAGGCAGGAAATGATCTGCTTGCCCCACCAGCCAAGGCCGGCCACCGCGACGCGCATTCTCAACCCTGCCGCTTCTGGAAGGCGGTGATGGCGATCGACCCCCAGACGCCGCCCGTGAGGTAGGGGTCAGCGCCGGTGAAGGCCTCGACCGCCGACCGGCCCTCGGCCTCGACGATCAGCAGGCTGCCCTTCATCGTCGTGCCGTCGTCCTCGACCAGCGGCCCAGCGGTAACGATGCGCACGCCATAATCCGCCGCCGTCGCCAGATGCGCGGTGTGGGCGGGCTGGTTCAGGCGCCGCCGTTCCGGACCGTCGGTCCCGTCGAGGGCATGGATGGCAAAGAGCATCTGCGTTCCTCCGCTGCCGCGCGTCGAGCGGCCGGCCCGAAGCATAGGCGGGTCCATGCTTCCGGCCGGCTCCATCTTTCTCATTCCGGGAATCTCTGGTCTCTATGAAAATCGATAATTTATTGACATGCCGTAAATCAACGATTTTAACAAAAGCGTTGCCGGCAGGAGGATTTGCATGCGCTTCGCGGTCTGCATGGAAGAAGGCGAGCGGCGTCTGGGCGTGGTGCGTGGCGATCGGGTCGCGACGCTCGGCTCGCCGAGCCCGGATCTGCTGGAAGTCATCGGCTGGGGCAGGGACGGGCTGGAGGCCATCTCCAAGCAGGCGGACGTGCTGCCGGCCGGCGCCTGGCGGCCGCTTTCCACAGTTCGGCTGGCGTTGCCCTTCCAACCTGCCGGGAAAGTCATCTGCCTCGGCCTGAACTATCGCGCGCATGCCAGGGAAGGCGGCTATGAAGTGCCGGACTATCCCGCGCTGTTCCTGCGCGTGGCGACGTCGCTGCTGCCGGCCGGCGAGGCGATCGTGGCGCCGCTCGTCTCGGAGAAGCTCGACTTCGAGGCCGAGTTGATGGTGATCATCGGGCGTGGCGGCCGGCACATTCCGGAGGCTCAGGCGCTCGACCATGTCTTCGGCTATACCTGCTTCAACGATGCCTCCATCCGCGACTTCCAGCGCAAGACGCACCAATGGACGCCGGGGAAGAACTTCGATCGGACCGGCGCCATCGGGCCGGTTGTGGTTACGGCGGACGAACTGCCGGCGGGCGCCGCGGGCCTGCGCATCGCCTGCCGGCTCAACGGCGCGACCGTACAGGACGCCAGCACCGCCGACATGCTGGTGCCGGTGGCGATGGCGGTGTCGCTGGTCTCCGAATTCATGACGCTGGAACCCGGCGACATGATCGCCATGGGCACGCCGCAAGGGGTGGGGCATGCGCGAACGCCGCCACTGTGGATGCGCCCTGGTGATACGGTGGAAGTCGAGATCGAAGGCATCGGCATATTGCGCAATGGCGTGGTGGCCGAAGGCGAGGAAGCCCCGCTTCAGGGCGCCGCGGGGAAATAACGTGTAGTCTTCCCGCATCGGAACTTCTGAGCGGAAAGGACCTGGTCGCCCGATTGCCTCAATGCGCTGAGCCAGGCCGGAAAGGACAAGCGGCATGCGTGACATCACCGCCGATACCATCACACAGGCTGTCGAGCGCGCCTGGGGCAAGGCGCCTGATCCGCGCCTGCGGCACCTGCTGCAGCGGCTTACCCACCACGTCCACGCCTTTGCGCGCGAGGTCGGGCTGACGCATGAGGAGTGGCTGGCGACCATCGAATTCCTCTGGCGGGCGGGGCGCATCAGCGACGACAAGCGCAATGAGTTCGCGCTGTTGTCCGACGTGATGGGCATCACCTCGCTGGTCGATCTTCTCAACGCCGCGCCGGGCGCCACCATCGGCAGCGTGCTAGGCCCGTTCTATTCCGACGACAGCCCAACGGTGCCGTTCGGCGCCGACCTTGCCGGTGACAATCCCGGCACGGTGGTGCTGGTGACCGGCGTGGTGCGCGACACCGCCGGCAAGCCGCTGCCCGGCGCCGTCGTCGATATGTGGCAGACCGACGCCAAGGGCGCCTATGCAACGCAAGACGCCGCCCAGGACGACGACAATCTGCGCTGCAAGCAGGTCTGCGACGGGCAGGGGCGCTACGCATTCACCACGGTCGAGCCGGCACCCTACACAATTCCGATGGACGGACCGGTCGGCGCGCTGATCAACACGGTCGGTCGCACGCCGTGGCGGCCGTCACATTTCCACTTCATCGTGCGGGCGCAGCATCACCGGCCGATCGTGACCGAGATCTTCTTCGAGCACGACCATCATGTGGACAGCGATGCCGTCTTCGGCGTGCGGGAGGCGCTGGTGCGGCGGCTGGAGCAGGCGGAGGCCGTCGCGCCGCCCGGCGTCGCGCGACGGCCGGAGCGGCGGCTCGATTTCGATTTCACGCTGGTTCCGCTGCCGGACTGAGCAGCACCTCGACCGACAGCACAACAATCGCGCAGGACTTTGCCATGACCGATACGCCCAGCATCCTGATCCGCAACGCGATCGTGCTGTCGATGGACGACGCCGTGGGCGATTTCCTCGATGGCGACGTGCTGGTGAGCGGCGACAGGATTGCCGCCGTCGGCCACGGATTGCCGGCCGGCGAGGCTGAGGTGATCGACGGGCGCGGGCGCATCGTCATCCCCGGCATCGTCAACGCGCATATGCACACATGGCAGACGGGCCTGCGCGGGCTGACCGCCAACATGACGCTGCTGGAATATTTCCGCTGGGTGCATCGCGGGCTGGCCACGGCCTTCCGACCCGCCGACATCCACATCGCCACGCTTGCCGGCGCGCTCGGCCAGATCAATGCGGGCGCCACGACGCTCGGCGACTGGTGCCATAACAATCCGACGCCGGACCATACGGACGCCGCCGTCGACGCGCTGTTCGAAAGCGGCATCCGCGCCGTGTTCCTGCACGGCTCGCCAAAGCCCGATCCGAAACCGGGCCAGCCGCATTTCTCCGAAGTGCCGCATCCGCGCCACGAGGTCGAAAGGCTGATGCGCGGCCGTTTTGCCAGCCGCGATCAACTGGCGACGCTGGGGCTGGCGATCCTGGGGCCGCATTATTCGACTATGGAGGTGGCGCGCGCCGACTTCCGGCTGGCGCGCGAATTCGGCCTGGTCGCCTCGATGCACCAGGGCGGCGGCGAGGCGAAGACGCCGGGCGGCTGGGAAAGGCTGGAGGCGGAAGGGCTGGTCGGCACCGGCATCAACATCGTGCATGGCAACAATCTCAGCGACGAGCAGATCCGCCGCTTCGTCGGCGCGGGCGTATCGTTCACGGTGACGCCGGAAAATGAGATGACACAGGGCCACGGCTTTCCCATCACCGGCCGGGTGCTGTCGGCCGGCGGCCAGCCATCGTTCGGCGTCGACATCGAGTCGCTCGTCTCCAGCGACATGTTCACGGTGGCGCGCATGGCGCTCGCCTGCCAGCGCGCGCTGGACAACGACCTGTCGCGCAGGCAGACCGGCGCTATTCCCGAGACTTGCTCGGTCAGCACGCGCGACGCGCTGCGCTGGATCACGTTGGAAGGCGCGCGCATGTTGGGACTGGCCGACCGGATTGGTTCGCTGACGCCCGGCAAGCAGGCCGACATCGTCATGCTGCGCGCCGATGACTGGAACATGTGGCCGGTGCATGATCCCTGTTCCACCGTCATCATGCAGGCCAGCACAGGCAATGTCGAAGCGGTGATGATCGCGGGGCGGTTCCGCAAGCGCGATGGCCGGCTGGACTGGCCCGACGCCGAGCACGTCAAGCGCGAACTGGCGCAGTCGGGCCGGCGCATCGTCGCCGAGCTCGGCATTCCGACGCAACTGCGGACAGCGGCGGCCTGACACCGGGCATGCCGGGGCAACCGCCTGTCCCCCCTCAGGCCATCAAGCCTTCATCAGCCTTTCGGGACAAAGGATTGTTTTGGGCTGACTTTCCCGGGTCAAGGCCAGACGTTGGGCTAGTTGTGCAGCGTTTCTCCGGGAGGCGCCAGCGTCTGCAGCGCCTCAGCCGAGAGCACCATCAGCGCGTAGGCGATCTCCTTCGGCGCCCAGCCGGCTTCCGCCGCCTTGGACGTCAGGCCGAGGAAGGACGGCTCCAGGGCGAACCGGCATTCGGCCTGGTAGGTGGCTTCTGTGATGTCGGGTCTCGGCCGGTTGATCAGCGCTTTCATCATGGGGCTCTTCTCGACTGAAGCGCCACGCGCCCAAACGGGACGCGCGAAGGCGCTCCAAACACTCCGCCGCGTGATGTCCGAGGAATCATCCCCATCCCCCGGGCAACCCGCGTATTGCCCCTTCCCCAGGTTCAGATGTTGCGCATCGCGGCGTCCGCGTCAATGGAGCGGGAAGGCCTGGAATCAAGCACGCTTGCGTGAACGGGCGACTTTGGAGCGCGCGCCCTCTTTCCGTCGGATTGCCGGCGCTCCATCCTGGGCAGCTCATTGCGCAAAAGGGATTGTCCAGATGAAACGTCTCGTCCTCGCCGCCGCCTGGCTCGCGATTGGCGTGCTGGCCGGTCAGGTCGCCGTCGCGAAGGAAAGGACCGGACTTGCCGACGCCACCGTGGTGATCGTGCGCCATGGCGAAAAGCCTGACGAGGGCGCCGGCCTCTCGCCGGCGGGCGAGGCGCGCGCCAAGGCCTATGTCGGCTATTTCGAGCATCTTTCGCTCGACGGCACGCCGTTCAGGCCCGATACGCTGGTGGCAAGCGCCGACTCCAAGAACAGCGCCCGCGAAAGGCTGACGCTGGAGCCGTTGGCGCAGGCGCTCGGCCTGCCGATCGACCAGCGTTTCGCCGACAAGGAGGTGAAACAGCTTGCGCACGCGCTTGCCGGCGAAAGTCATGGCAAGTCGGTGCTGATCGCCTGGCACCATGGCGAACTCGCCAAGCTCATCGATGCACTCGGCGCCAACCCGGCCACGCTTCTGCCCGACGGACGCTGGCCGGATGACGTGTTCAACTGGGTGGTCGTGCTACGCTATGACCACCAGGGCAAGCTCATTCCCGGCTCGCCTCGCCTGCTGCACGAGCCGTTCTGACACCATCCGTTTGCGAATCGTTAATCCGCTTCCGCTAATGGAAGGGGATGACCAAGGATCTGGGCAACAGGCGCTACGCGCCGGCACAGCAGAACCGGGACACTTTCTTCTCCCGGATCGCCCCGGCATTGTTCCCGCTCGCGGCGGCGGTGCTGGGCTATTTCGTCGGGCGTCACTTCTTCGGTTTCTGAGGCGCTCCTCGCGCCGACCATGGTCATCAGCCAGCCCACCGCCTCGGTCCTTCAGCCGGTCTCGTCGTCGGGAACCTCGCCGTTGCGCGGCGCGCGTTCGCTGGCCAGGAGCACGACCGGGCCGGTGCTGCCTGCCAGCACGGCGGCCGCGGTGTCGCCGAAGAACAGGTCGTCGCCGGGCCTTTGGGTCACGCCCATGACGACCATCGCGGCGCCCTTGGTCATTTCCCGGACAATCGCCCTGTCCGGCGTGGCGCGGGCACGGATCGCGGTGTCCACCGCCACGCCGTAGCGGTCGGCGAGATTGGCGATGTCCTTCAGCACCGCTTCCTCGCGGCGGTGCGAGACGGAGTCCGTGCGGCCGCCGCCGCGCGCCGCCTGCGACACGTACAGCACCTTGACGCGGGCCCGGTGCGGGCGCGCCAGCGCCAGCGCGAAATCGGCGGCGCGGCGCGATACTTCCGTGCCGTTGATCGGTACCAGTATGGTGGTTCCGGTGCGCAGCACCGGCATCCGCGTTGCCGGCTTGGCGCCGTTCAGCACCAGGCACAACGGACCGTCGAAGCCTTCGGCGATCTCGCTGAGCGCATCGCCGAAGGCGCCCCCTTCGAGCATCGCATTGTCCAGGCCGGCGAGCAGCATGCCGTAACCCTTGCGCGCTTCCTGGGCGATAGAGGCGCCGGTGGCTTCGGCCTCGCTGCGCGCCGTCAGATGCACCTTGCCCACCACGGTGTCCTCGGCCTTGCTGACGGCTTCGGCGCTCTTGCGGGCGCCTTTCCTGACCTCCTTCACGGCGCGTTCAGGACCTTTTTCGCCGGCGATGCGGCCATCTTTCAGGTGCAGCACCGTGGTGGGCATGCCGCTGCCGCCACCGACCAGACCCGCCAGATAGGCGGCGAACTTGCCTATGCGGCTGTCGTCGACCACCACCAGCAGCCGCTCCAGCTTCGAGACGAAGCCGCGTTCGTCCAGCGCCTCGCGCTCGACACGCAGCTTCTCCTCCTCGCCGACCGGAAGTCGGCCGAGCGCCCAGCGCAGCATCGGCGGCATGGCCAGCGTGGTGACGACGGCCATGGTGACGATCATGGTGAAGAGGTTGTGCGACAGGATGTTCATCGACAGGCCGATGGAGGCGACGATCACCTCCGTTGAGCCCCGAGCGTTCATCGCGCTGCCGACGGCGACGGCCTCTTTCATCGACATGCCCGACAACCTGCCGCCGATGAAGGCGCCGCCGAACTTGCCGATACTGGCGATCAACACCAGTGCCGCCGTCAGCATCGCCAGCGTCGGGTCGACGAGCACGGTAAGGTCCGCCGACAAGCCGGCCGTGCCGAAGAAGATCGGCATGAAGAGCGCGGTGATGACGCCGCGCAACTGTCCCTCGATGTGGTCGGAAAGGATCGGTGATTCCCCTACCAATATGCCGGCGACGAAGGCGCCGAGCACGGTGTGGACGCCGATCATGTTGGTGATCAGCGCCATGACGCCCATGATGATCAGGATCACGGTGATGACGGCGTATTCGCTGCGGAAGGTATCGTTGGTCCAGCGGATCAGGGTGAAGACGAGGCGGCGGCCGAGCGTGAAGGAGAGGCCCATGAACAGGCCTACCTCGACCACGGTGAGCAGCAGCGGTCCGAGCCTGAGGCTGCCATTGGTGGCGATGCCGAAGGTGATGGCGATGATCAGCCAGCCGATCGTATCCTCGATGATGGCCGAGGAGATGATGATCTGGCCGAGCGTTCTGCGCATGAAGTTCATCTCGCGCACCACCATGGCGACGATCTTGACCGATGAGATCGAAAGCGCGGTGCCGAGGAACAGTCCGACGACGGTGCGCTGCGTCGGTTCCGGCAGCAGCGAGGCCGGCAGCGCCTGCGCCAGCGCGAAGCCGCATAGGAACGGCACCACGATGCCGGTGAAGGAGATCGAGAAGCAGGCTGCGCCGACGCGGCGCACCAGCCTGAGATCGGTTTCCATGCCGGTGAGCAGCAAAAGCAGTAGGATGCCGAGCTGGGAAACCGCGTCGATCATGCCCTTCTGAGCGGGATCGGTGGGGAAGATCGTATGCTGGGCCGACGGCCACAGCCAGCCGAACAGGGAAGGCCCGAGCAGGATGCCGCCGACCAGCTGGCCCATGATGCCCGGCTGGCCGAAGCGCTGGAAAAGTTCGCCAAGGCCACGGCCGACCACCAGCAACAGCACGATCTCGGCTATGAAGATACCTTCGCCGGAGCCTCCCATGCCCGAGGCCGGGCCGGCCGCGCGGGCCGTGTCGACAGACTGCAGGAAGGCGAGCAGGGCGACAGTGCATGCCGCCCAGATGGTCCACTCCGGCGTTGCCCATGGCCGCTTCATAGGTCCCCTCAAAAACGTCCGGCTGCTTTGCCATAACAACGCGCGAACGCGGCTTGCGTTGCAGCGTCACCAGGCAACTGTTGGGCGGGGCGGAGCGGATCTGTCAGACGTGCACGTCGCCGAAGGTGAGCTCGCCGCGGTCGCCGACGGCGACGAAGGCGGCGGCGAAGAGGGCGATGTAGAAAGCCGCTATGAATGCCACGATGACCGTGCCGGGGATCGGCCCGAGCGCGGCATTGTCGATGACCTCGCGCAGCGAGCCGACGAGGCCGGGCCGCGCGCCAACCGCCTGGAGGCTGGGCGTCGATATCTTCAGCACCCAGGCGAGCAGCAGCACGAGGAACAGGTAGGCGTAGTTGCGGCGCAGCCGCCGGGCGAGCGCCACGCGCTGCGACAGCAGGAATTTCGGCGCGCGCAAGCCTTCCCCGACGATCAGCAGCCAGTCGGAGGCGAAGTCCTCGCGCGGCGCGAAGATCTGCGCAAAATAGTGCCGCTCCAACTGGCGCACGCGCGCCCTGTAGAAATCGAAGAAGCGATAGCGGCGCGCCTCGATCCACAGCAGCAACAGGACCAGGAGCATGGCGAAGAGGAGCACGCCGTGATGGGCGCTGGCCGTCGATAGCGACACGGACAGCATCGCCGCCACCACAGTGATCGCCCAGTTGGTGGTGCGGTCCAGCCGGTCACGCCAGCCGGCCATACGCGCGATCTCGGCGCGGTGGAAATGCGCTATCGTGGTGACGAGCTCGGCCGACGAAAGCGACCGCCCGATCGGGTTCGGTGCCGCTGACGCATCGTTCATGATTTCCTCCCGCCAGCCCTGTATAACGATCCCCGCCGCCGAAAGTTCCGCGATGAGGCTGGTGCGGGCCGGGCGATTCGCCGGTGGCTGCGACGAGCGTCCTGGCCTCCCAGAGAAAAGGTCGATCCCATGTCGCCTGCCATCCGGGCAGGCTTACCGCCGCCTTCTGTCCCGAATTGTCCGCATCTGTCCCTATGTGCCGGTATCGGCGGGGAGTCGCCCTCTCTAGCCTTCGAACCGCGTCGCCATCAGGCACGCCGTGGGATCGGGTGTGGGCCGCAAGGCGGCCCGCCGGACAGGGGGCAGGAAGCGGATGGCATCGCAGACGCGTGCGCAACGGCGTGCATTGCAGGGGATTGCGGCCGGGTTCTCCGGAGGCATTCGAAGCGTGGGCCTGCGGAGCGCTGGGCTGGCGGCGCTTTTCCTGTCGAGCTCCTCGCTGGCGCTCGGCGCGTCGCTGACGTGGAATGGCGCGACATCGGGCAACTGGTTCACCGTGGGCAACTGGACGCCGTCGGGGGTGCCGACGTCGAGCGACGATCTCGTCATCAACAGCGCAGGCGTCAACACGGCCACTATCGGCTCCGCCGGCGCCTTGGCGAAGACGCTCACCATCGGCAGCACCGCGGGCACCAACGGCGCGCTGGTCATCGACGGCGCGGGTACGCTCGGTGTGTCCAGCAACTACCTTGTGGTCGGCGACTATGGCACCGGCACGCTGACCATTTCGGGCGGCGGCAAGCTGACCAGCGCCGGCGGCGTGGTCGCCAACAATCCGTCCTCCAGCGGCACGATGACGATCACCGGCGCCGGCTCGCAATGGACCAACAGCTTCCTGTCGATCTCGGCCGACACCGGCGCGGTGGGGCGCGTCAAGGTCGAGGCCGGTGGCAAGCTGCAGTCGAGCGGCAACGTCATGATCGGTGAAAGCTCGGTCAATGCCGACGGCCAGTTGACCGTCACCGGCTCCGGCTCGGACTTCACCATGACCAGCGCCGGCATCGCCCAGTTCAGGGTCGGCGCCGTCGGCAAGGGCGATTTCCAACTGTTGGACAACGCCACCGCCTCGACCAAATACACCTATCTCGGCGGCAGCGTCGGCAGCCTCGGCACGGCCACGGTTTCGGGCGGCGCGTCATGGACGACGGGCTCGTTTACGGTCGGTCCACAGGGGCAGGGCGAATTGACCGTCTCCAGCGGTGGCAAGGTCATCACCACCGGCAGCGGCGCCACGGCCCGGATCGGCAATGGCAAGGTGACGGTCACCGGCGCCGGCTCGCAATGGACGATCGATGGCAACAACTACCTGCCGCTGCTGATTGGCTCGACCAGCCAGACCGCCGAGCTCAAGATCCTGAACGGTAGCGCGGTGGCCATCGATGCCAACGCGACCAATTTCCTTTCCGCCGACCTGAGGCTGGCCAACGGCGCCAACGAGAAAGCGTCGATCACCATCGACGGCGCCGGCTCCAGCTTCACCACGCCCTACCGGGTCTATATGGGCAACGGCACCAATTCGACCGTCGACACCACCGTCTCGGGCGGCGGCAAGCTCAACACCGGCTATACCAGCATCGCCAGCGCCAGCGACGCCACCACGGCGACCGCCGACACGGTGACCGTCACGGGTTCCGGTTCGGTCTGGGCGATCAGCAATACGCTGGGATCCGGCCCGTCCGACCTGCAAGGCCTTACCATAGGCGGCGCCGGCAAGGGCGTGCTGACCATTGCCGATGGCGGCGTGGTGCGGGTCAATGGCGGCACCGGCGGCGTCGGCATCGGCGGCCTCGCCGGCTCCTCGGGCACGCTCAACATCGGTGCGGCCGCCGGCAGCGCCGCGGTGGCGCCTGGCACGCTCGAGGCATCGACCGCGATATTCGTGAGTTCCGCCGCCGCGCCGCAGGCAGTCAACTTCAACCATACGTCCAGCAACTACATTTTCGCGCCAAAACTCGACGGCAACGGTCCCGGCGCCGTCAACGTCATCGCCGGCACCACCATCTTCACCGCCGACAACACCTACACGCCGCTGACCACCATCTATGCGGGCGCCACACTGCAACTCGGCAATGGCGGCACGACGGGCGGCATCACCGGCAATGTCGCCAACAACGGCACGCTGATCATCGACCGCTCCAACGATTTCGGACTTGGCTATGCCGGCGTCATTTCCGGCACGGGCAATGTGGTCAAGAACGGCACCGGCACCTCGACGCTGACGGGCGCCAACACCTATACGGGCGGCACCACGATCAACAGTGGCCAGCTCAACGTCGGCAATTTCACCGGCGACGGCACGCTGACCGGCGATTATGTCAATCACAGCAAGCTGCTCTCCTACTCCAACGGCACACCCACCTATTCCGGCGTCATTTCGGGCGAAGGCAGCTTCGAGAAGTCCGGCAACGGAACGCTGACCTTCAACAGCGTCCAGACCTATACGGGCGGCACGAAGCTGACCTTTGGCAGCCTCATCCTGGGCGGCAACGACCGGCTGGTGACGACAGGCGCGCTGATCGGCAATGGCGGCGTCTTCGACCTCAACGGCTTCAACCAGACCGTCGGCGATCTTTCCGGCTACGGCCGCCTCGAGATCAGGACGGGCACCCTCACGGCTGGCGGTTCCGCCGACACGCTGTATCAGGGCCAGATAAACGGCACCGGCGCCTTCACCAAGCAGGGCTCGGGCACGCTGACCATCACCGGCACCAAGAACTTCAGCGGCACGACGACGGTCAATGCCGGCACGCTCAAGGTCGACGGCACCATGGCGTCGAGTACCTTCCAGGTGAATTCCGGCGGCACGCTGACCGGCGGCGGCGCGGTCGGGGCCACGACCGTCGCCAATGGCGGCACGCTTGCCGGCAAGGCGGGCCAGACCCTGACGCTCGCCTCGCTGACGCTCAACGACGGCTCCAACGTCAGCGCCGCGCTGGGCGCGGCCAACACCACGCCGCTGTTCGACGTGACCGGCAATCTGACGCTCGACGGCAAGCTGTCGGTGAGCGATGCCGGCGGTTTCGGCAACGGCACCTATCGCATCGCCAACTATGGCGGCACGCTGACCAACAACGGGCTGGTGATCGGCACCGTGCCGGTGGGCTACAACCCCGGCGACTGGTCGATCCAATCCGGAAGCGGCGTCGTCAACCTTCTGGTCGCCACCGGAGCCGGCGAGCAATACTGGGACGGCGCCAACACGAACCCGGGCGGCGTCGCCGACGGGCGTGGCGGCAACGGCACCTGGGACGCTTCCTCGACCAACTGGACGAACAGCGCCGGCAATATCAATGCAGCCTGGGCCGGTCAGAAGGCGGTGTTCGCGGGCACGCCGGGCACGGTCAGCGTCGTCGGCTCACAGACCTTCACCGGCCTGCGCTTCGTCTCGCATCCGAGCAACTGGACCTACACGCTTGCTGCCGGCGCCGGTGGCGGGCTGGTGACCAATTCGGCCGGCACCG
The DNA here is from genome assembly GCA_001899205.1 of Mesorhizobium sp. 65-26. Classification (GTDB taxonomy): domain Bacteria; phylum Pseudomonadota; class Alphaproteobacteria; order Rhizobiales; family Rhizobiaceae; genus Mesorhizobium. The sequence goes on from MKVL01000010.1 coordinate 153,860, forward strand.
AGATCATCGTCGCCGCCGATCCGGGCGCGAGCGTGAACAAGGCGGTGATCAATGTCGGCATCTCCGGCACCGGCAGCATCGTCAAGCTCGGCGACGGCACGCTGGATCTTGGGACGGCCAACAGTTACCAGGGCGGCACCACGGTCAAGGAAGGCGAACTGGTGGCGGCGGCCAATGGCGCGCTGGGCAGCGGCGCGGTCTCCGTCTCCGGCGCACCGGCGGCGACCTTGAAGCCCAGCCTGCGCTTCGCCGGTCCGGTCAATGCCAACGGCCTGACGATCACGACACAGAACGGCTCGGTCGTGTTCGACAGCCAGTCGAGCGCGGGCACCGCCGGCATCACCAACCAGGGCGACGGCGGAACCGTGTTCCTGGCCGGCTCCAGCGCCGGGACGGCCACCATCACCAACGAGAGCGGCGGCACCACGGCTTTCCGTGGCGACGTCGCCTCGACCGGAGCCAGGATCGTCAACAAGAGCGGCGGCAAGGTCGACCTGTCGACCTTCGACGCGGCGGGCGCCTGCAATTGCGTCGTGCTCGGTTCCGTTGCCGGCGCTGGCGACATTGCGCTCGGCGCGCACAGGCTCGAGACCGGCGCGCTCAATCTCGACGAGACGATATCGGGTGTCATCTCCGATGGCGGAGCCTCCGCCAAGGGCAGCTTCACCAAGGCGGGCTCCGGAACGCTGGTGCTGTCGGGCGCAAACACTTATCTCGGCACCACCACCGTCAATGGCGGCCTGCTCAGGATAGACGGCTCGCTGGGCTCGGCCGACCTCACGGTGGCAAGCGGCGCGACGCTTGGCGGCACCGGCACCATCGGCACGCTGGCGGGCGGCACGGTGACGATTCAGGCCGGCGGCCATCATGCGCCCGGCGCCTCGATCGGCACGCAGACCATCAACGGCAACTACCGGCTTGCCGGAACGCTCGACGTCGAGATCGACCCGACCAGCGCCGACAAGGTGGTGGTTTCAGGCAATGTCGACGTCACCGGCGGCACGCTCGCGCTGCACGAACTGACCGGCACCGGCTGGCAGCCAAGCCAGACCTACACGATCATCGACAACCAGGGCGCCAATGCGGTGACCGGCCAGTTCGCCTCGATCACCCATGTCTACGCCTTCCTGACGCCGGATGTGGTCTACAATGGCGGCGACGGCAACAATGTCGTGCTGACGCTCAACCGCAACCAGGTCGACTTCGCCTCCGTCGCGCATACGCCAAACCAGAAGGCGGCGGCAGGCGGCATCCAGTCACTCGGCATCGGAAATACCGTCTACAACGCCATCGCGCCGCTGACGGAAGACGAAGCCCGCTATGCCTTCGACCAGCTCTCGGGCGAGGTGCACGCGGCCGCCGCCGGCATGCTGCTCGATGAGAGCCGGCTGCTGCGTGAGGCGGCGCTGGCGCGTGCCGGCGCCACGATCGGCGAGGGCGCGGCGAGGGGCTTCTGGATGCAGGGCGCCGGCCTTGCCCGCTCGCTCGACAGCGACGGCAACGCCGCCGACGCCAGCGCCAGCACCGGCGCCTTCTTCGCCGGCTTCGACACCGGCGCGGGCGACTGGACGATGGGCTTCCTCGGCGGTGTCAGCGTCACCTCGGTCGATGTCAACGACCGCAACTCCTCGGCCGACATCACCAGCGTGCATCTCGGCGCCTATGCCGGCGGCGCGATCGATGCCTTCCGGCTGAAGTTCGGCGCTGGCTACAGCCACCACGACATCGACACGGCGCGCGAACCGCAATTCGCCGGTTTCGGCGAGCGGCTGAAGTCCAGCTATGGCGCGAGTACGCTGCAGGTGTTCGGGGAGGCTTCGCGGCCGTTCGATCTCGGCGCGCTGACGGTCGAGCCGTTCGCCGGCCTTGCCTATGCGCGTCTGTCGACCGACGGATTCGACGAGACTGGCGGGGCAGCCGCGCTGGGCTCCGGCGGCTACGCCAACGACGCCACCTTCACCACGCTCGGCGCACGCGTCTCGCGGCAATTCACGACCGGTGGCACGGCGTTCGACCTGCACGCCTCGCTCGGTTGGCGCCACGCCTTCGCCGACGCGCCGGCGGCGCGACTGTCCTTTGCCGGTGGCGATGCGTTCACCGTCTACGGCCTGCCGATCGCCCGCGATGCGCTGGCGTTGCAGGCGGGCTTCGACGTCAAGCTCGGCGCTGCCAGCCGGCTCGGTTTCAGCTATGACGGCCAGTTCGCGTCCGGTGCCATGGAGAACGCCTTCAAGGCGAGCTTCTCGACGCGGTTCTGATATCCGTCGCCCGAAGTGCTTCGCGCTTGGGCGACGCCCCCAGCCTTTGATCGAATCCCACCAGCCTGTTGGCCGCTTCGCCTCAGATTGCGATTCAGCCATGTCCGATGTCCGGCAGCGCCGTAAGCGCCGGAGCGGAGTACCGCGCCTGACGCTCATTGCCGAATGGCCTTGACTTATGCATATCCCGTTGGTTATACGTCGATCAATAGCCAATGGGTTATCGATTTCGAATGGCAAACGCCCACGACATGCTTTTCAGGACGCTCGCCGATCCGACGCGCCGCGCCATCTTCGAGCGATTGTGCCGCGAAGGTGAACAGACGGTCGGGGCGTTGACCGCTCAGGCCGGCGTCTCGCAACCGGCGGTCTCCAAGCATCTCGGCCTGCTCAAGGAGGCGGGGCTGGTCCGCGACCGTCACGAAGGCCGCCAGACCCACTACAGTCCGCGGCTGGAGGCGCTTGCGCCGCTGATGGACTGGACGCGCGATATGGCCGGCTTCTGGGAGAGCCGGTTCGACGACTTGGAAGATCTGCTCAAGAGGATGGACCAGTGAACGGCGCCGTCGAGACGCGGACCGTCGTCGTCGAGCGTGAGATCGCGCATGCGCCGGAAAAGCTCTGGCGCGCGCTGACGCAACCGCACCTGATCGAGGAGTGGCTCATGAAGAACGATTTCAGTCCGGTCGTCGGGCATCGCTTCAACATCAGCGCCGACTGGGGCGGCGTCCTGGACTGCGAGGTGCTTGCCGTCGAACCGAACAGGACATTGTCCTACACCTGGAACCTCGCGCATCAAGATCCGGCCTTCAACCTGCAAAGCGTGGTGACCTTCACGCTGACGCCGACGGCCAAGGGTACGCATCTGCGCATGGAGCAATCCGGTTTCCGCCCCGAGCAGAGGCGGGCCTATGGCGGCGCCAGGGCCGGATGGCCGCAGTTCCTTGAGAAGCTGGAACTGCTTCTGGAGCGAACCGACTGACTTTCCCGGCCCGCGCCGTCAATCCCGGCCCGTGTCGTCACAAGCCGCGCCCTCGCCATGAAGCGGGCGCACCCTGGACCATGGAGGATACCCATGAAGATCAAGCTGACCACCATCCACGTCGACAACCAGGAGAAGGCGCTCGCCTTCTACACGGGCGCGCTCGGCCTGACCAAGAAAGCCGATTTCAGCAATGGCCCGTTCCGCTGGCTGACGGTGGCTTCGCCCGATGAGCCCGAGGGGACCGAATTGCAACTGGCGCTCAACGACAGCCCGGCCGCCAAGGCCTATCAGCAGGCGATGTTCGGCCAAGGCCAGCCGGCGCTGATGCTGTTCAGCGACGACATCGAGGGCGACTGCGAGCGCATCAGGGCACGGGGCGGCGTCTTCGCCATGGAGCCGACGGAGGTTACCGGCTCGACCATCGCCCGTTTGAACGATGGCTGCGGCAACCTCGTCCAGATCACCCAACTGGCGCGCTGGTGAGGCGCGGTGCAGCTCTTTTCAACCATCTCGCGGGAGGTACCCTTGGACTGGAGCAAGTGGATAAGGCAGGCCCATCGCTGGCTGTCGATCATCTTCACCGCGACCGTGATCGCCAATTTCGCCACCATGGCCCTCGGCACGCCGCCGGCCTGGGTGGTGTATTCGCCGTTGCCGCCGCTCTTCCTGCTTCTGTTCTCCGGCCTCTACATGTTCGTGCTGCCCTATCTGGCCGGCGGCCGGGCCGCGCAGCGTGTCGGCGGGTAGGCCGGTGAAGAAGCCACGATCACCCAAGGCGGGCTCCGGCGAAACCGGGCCCGTGCTGCTTTCGGGCGGCAACCCGCAGATCGCCAAGGGCGAAGGCGACGCGCCAGTGCAGGCTTACATCGCGGCGATGCCGGGCTGGAAAAGCGAGGTGGGGCGGCGGCTCGATGACGTCGTCACGCGCACCGTTCCCGGCGTGCGCAAGGCGGTCAAATGGAATTCGCCGCTCTACGGCGTCGAGGGGCAGGGCTGGTTTCTTGGCATCCATTGCTTCGCGAAGTACGTCAAGGTGGCGTTCTTCCGTGGGACCATGCTCGACCCGGTGCCGCCGATCGCCTCCAGGAGCGGCGACACGCGCTACCTGCATATCGGCGAAGACGGCGCATTCGACGAGGCACGGTTCGCCGCCTGGGTAAGGCAGGCCAGCCGCTTGCCCGGCGAGCGCATGTAAGGGCCGGCGGACGGCGCTGAGGGCTTGCCGGACCGGCACACGCGCCTATGTCGATTACGGTTCGGGACGGCCGCTAGGCCTACGTCATCGAGGAGAGAGACGGGCATGACCAAGAGCGGATCGACGGAAGCGAAAACGCCTTCCCAGCAGATAGATGCCAGGATCGAGGAGCTGGGTGGCTGGCGCGGCGAGACGCTCGGCCGGCTTCGCACCCTCATCCGGCAGGCCGATCCCGAGGTGGTCGAGGAGTGGAAGTGGCGCGGCGTGCCGGTGTGGGAGCACGCGGGCATCATCTGCACCGGCGAAACCTACAAGGCCGTGGTCAAGATGACCTTCGCCCGGGGCGCGTCGCTGGAGGACCCGAAGGGCCTGTTCAATTCCAGCCTTGAGGGCAACACCAGGCGCGCCATCGACATCCGCGAGGGCGAGACGATCGACGAGGAAGCGCTGATGGCGCTGGTGCGCGCGGCCGTGGCGCTCAATACCTCCAAGGTAAAGCGCTGACCCGTCGAGCCGAAGATTTGCCCGATGTCGCCCTGAATAAGATACCGCGCAAGACCAGGGCCGTTTCCGCCCGGTCTTGCAAGTAAAGTGATCAGTTTCACTGTCTTTTGACTTGCCAAGTCCAGCCGTCGCGCGCCTAATCAAGGTGCTCGCAATCGGGGGATCGCGTGCGCGTCGCATCATACGCCGTCCGGGAATTTTCAAAGATGACCGCCACGCCGGTCGTGGCCCGCTTCGGCATGGCCCCAGCGGACATGTCGGCCCATCGGCGCGGACAGGCAAGGGAAACCGCGACGTTCTGATTTCGCGCGTTGGTCGATCGGAGGCCCTGGGAAACAAGGCCGGCCCGATCGTCGGAAGCCACGCGCCGGGGGAGGGGATCGTGGCAAGGAACATCGTTCTTCTGGCGGACGGCACCGGCAACAGCGCCGCGAAGGCCTTCAAGACCAATGTGTGGCGTCTCTACCAGGCGCTGGACCTGACCGGCGGCGACCAGATCGCCGTCTTCAGCGACGGCGTCGGCACATCCTCGTTCAAGCCTTTCGAGATCATCGGGCTGGCGCTGGGCTTCGGCGTCAAGCGCCGGGTGCTGGCGCTCTACAAATTCCTCTGCCTCAACTACCAGAAGGGCGACCGAATCTTCGCCTTCGGCTTCAGCCGCGGCGCCTTTACCACCCGCGTCCTGGTCGGGCTGGTGGCGCGCGAGGGGCTGGTCGATTTCAAGTCGGAGGAGGAACTGGACCGCAACGCGCGCGCCGCCTACCGCGCCTATGGGGCCAAGGCTTTTCCCTCGAAACTGCCCTGGGTGGTGTTCGCGCGCTTTATCGCCCGGCGTTATTTCAATCTCTGGAACGAGATCACCGGCAGCCGCACCTACGAGCAGGTCCGGCCGGCGGGGGACGACGACCGCTCCGCGAAGCGGATGCGGATCGCCTTCGTCGGCGTCTGGGACACGGTCGCCGCCTACGGGCTGCCGATCGACGAATTAACCCGCGCCGTTGCCCAATGGGTATGGCCGATCATGTTCGGCAGCACCGGGCTGCTAGACAATGTCGAGCGCGCCCGGCAGGCCTTCAGCATCGACGACGAGCGGCGCACCTTCTTCCCGATCCGCTGGGACGAGGAGCCGTCGAAGCTCGGCCCCGGCGCCATCGACGCACGGTTGCTGCAGGTCTGGTTCGCCGGCTGCCATGCCAATGTCGGCGGCGGCTATCCGGACGACAGGCTCGCCCACATCCCGCTATGCTGGATGATCGGCGAGGCGGCCGAAAGCGGGCTGCGCTTCAAGACGGACGTCGTCGCCGACTACTGGGACTATGCCTCCGAGGCCGGGCGCATCTACGATTCACGCTCGGGCCTGGGCGTCTTCTACCGCTATCATCCGCGCCCCATCAAATGGCTGGTGGGCAGGGGCGTGACGCCGCTGGTCGATGCCAGCGTCGTCACCCGCATGGCGCGCGGCTGCGACGACTATGCACCCGTGGCGCTGCCGGAGCATATCGACGTGCTGACGCCGTTCGGCGAGCGCATCGCCTTCAACGGCATGCCCGGCATCGCGTTGACGCCACCCGACAGGCTGCCCCTGCCGGCCGGACGCGAACGCGATCTGCCGGCGATCGAGCGCAGCTTCCAGGTCTCGCTGACCAAGCTGCAGCAACAGAATGGCGGCGGTCGCCGCGAACGCCTTGCGCTGATGAACGATACTGTGTGGTGGCGGCGCGGGCTCTATTACGTGCTTCTCGCCATCGCCATGCTGTTCCTGGCCTTTCCGCTGGTCGCCGGCTACATGACGCTCGACATCGTCGGCCAGCTCGAACAATCGTCGAACGGGATCATCAGCCCGATCATCGGTTTCATCGGCGGTTTCCTGCCGAGCTTCGCGTCGCCATGGCTGGATGCGATGGCCCGCAATTCCATCCCGGCGGCGATCCTGGTCGCGTTGTTCTTCATCCTGCTCGCGGTCAACAACGTGCTGCGCACCCGCATTGCCGACCGCGCGCGGGCCGCCTGGAACGATGCCGCCGGTCGCAACGCCGCCACGCTGCATTCGGGCCAGAGCGACGCGCATCGGCGAGCCGCGCTGATAACGGCCACGGCATCTGGCGTCGGCGCCGCCGCGCTGGCTGTCTCCGGCAATTACGCATGGCCATTCCTGGCCGTGGTGTGCATCGCAAGCCTGGCCGCCTTCGGCGCGCTGTCCAAGGGCTATCCGCAACACGGCGCCGGCAAAGTGCCACTGTCGTTGCGCATTGCCCGCGCCATCCGCGAGGACCGGCGCGCCAACCGGCTCTATCAAACGCTCCGCAAATGCGTGCTGCCCGGAGTCTTCCTGGCGCTGTCGATCGGCCTCATACTGCTGGGTCTCAACAAGGCGGTCTATGTGGTTGCCGATTCTGGCGGAGAGTTCTGCCCTGAACCGGCGAACCAGCCGGATCCACTCACCAAGCGCTATCCCGTCGAAAAGCTGCTCGCGGCGGATGCCGAGTTCAAGACCATCGATATGTGCACCGATACGGGTAGCTGGCTGCAGGAGGGCGTCCGCTATGAGGTCAGCATAAAGATCGACAGCCAATGGCAGGACGGGGATCTGTGCGCCGATACACTCGGCGTCTACAAGCACAGCATCAAGCACAATCTCGCAACACCGCTCAAGCGCTGGTGGAGCCAACCCTATTTCAAACCCATCGCGCGGATCGGTCCCTATGGCAGTCACGAATACGTGCTCGAGCCCGTCGATCCGATATTTACCGGCACCTGCCTGAACGGGGTGCTGAACGCCGAACTGACGCCGAAGGAGTCAGGCGAGCTCTATGTCTATGTCAACGACGCGGTGCTGATGCTGCCGGGCTGGACCCATTTCTTCTACACGCACAACAGTGGCCGCAATGCCGGTTCCGCCAAGCTGCGCGTCAGGAGGGTGACGGTGTTCCCCGAAGGCGGACCGCCGAGGAGCCAGTAGCTCCCGGCATGCCGCAGGAAGGGCGAATTCCTTCTCGGTGGTTTTCCTGAATCCCATCAGGCGCTTGGACGATCCTGATCAAGTGCCGATTCAAGCGGGGCCGTCAGACGGTGATCGCCTCCGGCCCGGCGCCGCAGACGATGGCGCAGACGCGCTCGCCCTGCTTCAGCCGCACGCGCCGGTTGGCGAGCGCGGCGATTGCGGCGGCGCCGCTGAGGTCGGCGGCGAGCCCCATCTCGAACCACAGGCTTTTCGCCGCGGCCAGCATCTCGGCATCGCTGACCAGCACGATCTCGTCGACATGGTCGCGAACCATCTCGAAGATGCGGTCGTCGGTCCTGGCGCAGGCCATGGTCGCGACGCTGGTGGTCACCTTGTCGAGGCCGACATTGTGGCCGGCTTCCAGCGCCTTGAGCAGCACGGGGCAGCCTTCGGCCTCAATGCCGACGACGCGTACCCGGGGCGCCAGCGCCTTGATCGCGGTGGCGACACCGCTGACCAGGCCGCCGCCGCCCATGGCGACGAGAATGGTGGTGACGTCGGGCATCTGGCCGAGGATCTCCAGGCCGACCGTGCCCTGTCCGGACACCACGTCCGGATCGGCGAAGGGGTGGAAATAAGCGGCTCCGGTCTTGCGCACGAAGTCTTGCGCGGCCGCATTCGCCTCATGCCAGACGGAGCCGACGATGTGGGTGTCCGCGCCCCATGCCCGGAGCTTCTCGATCTTTGCTGGCGAGGCGTTGGAAGGCAGGAAGATGGTGGCCTTGACGCCGGCCATGTGGCCGGCGCGGGCCGTAGCGATGCCGTGGTTGCCGCCCGAGGCGGTGACGATGCCATGGCTGAGGGCGGCGGGGTCCATCGACAGCAGCCGATTGGTTGCGCCGCGCGCCTTGAACGAGCCGGTGACCTGCAGCAACTCCAGCTTCAGCATCACCTCGGCGTCGCCGGGCAGCGGCGTCTTGAAGGCGCTGGCGGCGATCATCGGCGTGCGCCGCACCTGGCCCTCGATGCGCCGGGCGGCGGCGTGGATGTCGTCGAGGCCGATCATGCGAGCTCTCCCTCGTAGCGGCGCGCGACGGTGACGCAGCAATTGCCGATCACGACGCGGCCGGGCTGCCGGCGGCCATAGACGATGCCGTCGGAGAGGTAGAACACGGTTTCCGGCTCGCGCGCCGGGTTGGCGAGATTGTGGATGCGCCCGGCTGCCTGGCCGGCATGCACGGTTGCACCAAGCGCGTGGAACGGCTCGAACACGCCGTCGGTGGTGGCCAGCACGTAGCCGTCGTGGCCGGGAATGCGCAGGATGTTTTCCGGCCGCGCCTCGGGCGTCTCGCCGGTGGGCGGTAGCACGCCGAAATGCCCGAGCACGTTGCGCACGCCGCGCCGGCAGATGGCGAGCGCGTCGAGCGAGACGGTGCCGGCGCCCGCCATCTCGGTGCCGACGGTGGTCAGGCCCGCCCGCACCGAGGTGGCGGTCGAGGTGCGCGGCTCGCCGAGATTGTCGATGACCACGGTGAGCGGGGCGTCGAACGCCAGCACCGCGTCTATGTTGCGCTTGCGGTGCACGGGGTCGGGCGCTGGCTCGATGATGGCGCTGGGCAGGATGTTGAGCGAGGAGCCGCCTGAATGGAGGTCGACATAGGCCTGGGCGAGCGGCATCACGACATCGCTGACATAGGCCGAGATCTGCTGCGTGATGGTACCGGCGGGGTCGCCGGGGAAGGTGCGGTTGAGGTTCAGCCCGTCGACCGGCGAGGTGCGCCGTCCGGCGAGCACTGCCGGCACGTTTATGGCCGGCAGGAAGATGATGCGGCCGCTGACCATGCCGGGGTCGAGTTCGCGGATCAACTCGCCGAGCGTGATCGGCCCCTCGTACTCGTCGCCATGGTTGCCGGCCTGCAGGATGACGGTGGGGCCCCTTCCATTGGCGATCACGGCGATCGGAATTCGGGTCGCGCCCCAGGCGTCCTCATGCGGCGAATGCGGTATGTCGACGAAGCCGACCTGTTTGCCGGTGCGGTCGAAGTCGATGGTGGTGCGGGCGGTGGACATGCTGGCCGTGTTTCCGTTGGCGAGGGAAGCCCGGCGGAGCCGGGATTGCGGGGAGGTCGCGGCGGCGGAGCCCAATGCTCCCCCGCCTTTGCGCATGACCCCGACGATCGCGACGGGATCATGCGCGAAATCAAGGTGCCGGGTCAGATCGGCGGCAGGCTCGGCAGGGTGGTGCCGATCCATTTCTGCGACAGCGCCGACAGCGAACCGTCCAGCATGCCGAGATGGATATAGGTATCGAGCCAGCGCAGCAACTCAGGGCTGCCCTGCTGGATGCCTATGTAGCAGGGCGAGAACTGGAGGATGAACTTGGGCTTGAGCTGGACCTTGGGATCCTTGTCCATCAGGTCCTTGGCAACGACGTCGGCGGTGGCGAGCAACTGCGCCTGGCCCGAGGTGAAGGCGGCGGCGGCGGTCGCGTCATCGTCGAAGCGGACGATCTTGGCGTTGGGCGCGGCCTTGGTCAGTTCCAGGTCCTGCGTGGTGCCGCGCGCCACCGCGATGGTCTCGTCCTTGAGGTCGGTGGGGCTCTTCACCGCGATGCTGTCAGGACCGAAGACGCCGATCGACAAGGCGGCATAGGGCGAGGTGAAGGCGATCTGCAGCGCACGCTCGGGCGTCGCGCCCATGGCGGCGATGACGATGTCGAGCCGGTCGGTGACCAGATAGGGCACGCGGTTGGCGCCGGTGATCTGCTGCAATTCGAGCTTCACGCCGAGCGCCTCGGCGATCTTTTTGGCCATGTCGACATCGAGGCCGACCGGCTCGTTCTTGGCGTCGACCGAGCCGAAGGGCGGCACGTCGATCGGCACGCCGATACGCACGGTGCCGCTGGAGAGGATTTTCTGCAGGTCGGCCGCGCGGGCCGGCAGGGCGGCGACCGCGCCGCAGAGCAGCACGGCCGCGAGGATCCTGGTGAGATGCTTTAACATGGCAATTCCCCTGTGCTGGTTGATTTTTCTTAGTGGAGGACGGCGCTCAGGAAGCTCCTGAGTTCGGCCGTACGAGGCTCGACCAGGGTCTTACGCGCGGGCCCATCCTCATGGATGCGGCCCTGGTGCATGAAGATCACCCGGTCGGCTACGTTCTTGGCAAAGTTCATTTCGTGGGTGACGAGCATCATCGTCATGCCCTCGCTGGCGACACCTTCGAGCACGCGCAGCACCTCGCCGACCAGTTCCGGGTCGAGCGCCGAGGTAATCTCGTCGAAGAGCATCAGCGCCGGCTGCATGGCGAGCGAGCGGGCGATCGCCACGCGCTGCTGCTGGCCGCCCGAGAGTTGGTCGGGATAGGCATCGAACTTGTCGGCGAGCCCCACCTTGGCGACCACCTCGCGGGCGACCTCGCGGGCGGCGGCCTTGTCCATCTTGCGCACCAGGCGCAGAGCCAGCGTCACGTTGCGCTCGACATTGAGGTGCGGGAAGAGGTTGTAGCTCTGGAAGACCATGCCGGCCCGCTGGCGCAGCAGGTTGAGATCCGCGCCCGGCGCGGTGACGTCGATGCCGTCGACGATGATGCGCCCGGCCTGGACCTTCTCCAGCCCGTTGATGCAGCGAAGCATGGTCGACTTGCCGGAGCCGGAGCGACCGATGATGGCGACGATCTCGCCCTTCTCGACGGTGAGCGAGATGCCTTTCAGCACCTCGACGGCGCCGTAGCGCTTGCGGATGTCGGCGAGCTCAACGAGCGACATGGAGTCTCCTTTCCAGCGCGCGGGCGAGCTGTGAGAGCGAGAAGCAGATGACGAAATAGATCGCGGCGGCGGCGAGATAGACGGGCAGTGGCGCGAAGGTGGCGCCGCTGATGATCTGGCTGGCGCGGGTCAGTTCGACGAAGCCGATGAGCGCGGTGAGCGAGGTGTTCTTCACCAATTGCACCAGGAAGCCGACGGTGGGGGCGACGCTGATCAGCACGGCCTGCGGCAGCACCACATGGGTCAGCCGCTGCACGTAGGTGAGGCCGAGCGCCGCGCCCGCCTCCCACTGGCGGTCGGACACCGACTGCAGGCTGCCGCGCCAGATCTCGCCGAAGAAGGCCGAGGCATAGATCGACAGCGACAGCGCGGCCGCGGTCCAGGGCTGCACGGAGAGGCCGAACAGCGGCAGGCCGAAGAAGAAGACGAAGAGCTGGCCGAGCAGCGGCGTGCCCTGGATCAAATTGATGTAGCCGACGGCCAGCCAGTTGAACGGCTTCAGCGGCACCACGCGCAGCACCGCCACGACGATGCCGAGCAGGCCACCGCCGACCATGGCGGCAAGTGCCAGCAGCAGCGTCCAGCGCGCGGCTTCGATGAGGTAGACGATGTCGGCGGCGCTGAATTCGCGGATCATCGGGCAGGCCTCCGCACGAAGACAAGCCAGTACATGGCCGCGAAAAAGGCGCGGAAGCCGAGCGTCAGCACCAGGTAGGAGACGGTGATCAGCGCATAGGTCTCGAAGGAGCGGTAGGTGCGCGAGTCGATGAAGGCGGCCTGGTGGAACAGTTCGGTGGCGCCGATCGAGGAGACGACACTGGTGGCCAGCATGACCAGCACGAACTGGCTGGCGAGCGCCGGGTAAATGGCCTTCAGTGCCTGGAACAGCACGACATGACGGAAAGTCTGGCCCGCTGTAAGGCCAAGCGAGCGGCCGGCTTCGACCTGGCCCTGGCGCACCGATTCGAAGCCGGCGCGCAGGATCTCGGCGCCATAGGCGCCCATGTTGACCGACAGCGCGATGAGGGCCGCCGTGTTGGCCGACAGCCTGATGCCGATCGAAGGCAGGCCGAAGAAGACGATGAACAACTGGACCAGCAGCGGTGTGTTGCGCAGAACCTCGACATAGACGCGGGCTGCGGCGCGTACCGGCGCCAGCGGGCTGACGGCCGCGATCGCCACGGCCAAGCCGATCGCCAGGCCGCACACCATGGTGACCAGCGAGAACTGCAGGGTCAGCAGGACGCCCTGCATGATCTCGCCGGTGTAGCGAAGCAGGACGTCAAATTTGAAATTGTAGCTCATGGATGCAGAGCGTCCTTTATGCAGCCACACCGATACAGCTATGTTCCGCACGGTATTTGCTGGACATCAACGCTAACGTCGCTTCATATGTGACGTCAAGCGTCACATATGAAGCGACAGAGCAATTATGAACGACGAGAAGATGAACTACAGCGCGCCGGCCCTGGAAAAGGGGCTCGACATCCTCGAATTGCTGGCCAATGCCGGCCAGGCGATGGGCACGCGGCAGATCGCCGAGGAGCTCGGCCGCTCCAAGAACGAGATCTTCCGCATGGTTCATGTGCTGCTCGCGCGCGGCTACCTGCAGCGCGACGAGGGCGGCGAGGGGCTGATGCTGTCGAACAAGCTGTTCGGCCTCGGCATGCAGACGGCGCGCGCCCGCGACCTGGTCAGCACGGCGGCGCCCATCGTCGAGCGCTTTGCCGAGGAGGTGCACCAGGCGGCGCATCTCGTGGTGGCGCATCGCGGCGAGACGGTCATCATCGCCGCCGCTTCCGGCGGCGCCGACATGAACTTCTCGCTGAAGCTCGGCTATCGCCGGCCGCTTGCGGACGCCCATTCGGGGCTGGTGCTGATGGCTTTCCAGCCCAAGGCGGTGCGCGAGCGCATGGTCGCAGAATGCCTGGCGCTGATGCGCGAGCCGCCCGACCCGACGACGCTTGCCGCCGAGCTCGACACGGTGCGGGCGCAAGGGGCGATCATCCATGAGAGCCGCGACATCATCGGCGTCACCGACCTCGTCTGCCCGATCCTTACAAGCGACGGTCGCGCCGTGGCCTGCGTGACGGTCGCCGCCGTCAGCCGGCGCAGCGCCGCGCCCAATTTCGAGGCGATGCTGGAGCGGCTGAAGCTCGCCTGCGCCGACATCGCGCACGAACTCGCGGGGTAGGGGGCGCCAGGCCTGCAAGGCACGGACCAAGGCGGCGCTTGCGGCAACGGCCATCGCATCACTCCACCACGATGAGGTCTCGCTGGGTTCGGCCGAGCAGTTCGGCGCCCTCGTCGGTGACCAGCACATTGTCGATGATGCGGGCGCCGAGCCCTTCCGGGCCGACGAAGACCGGGGGCTCCACCGTCAGCACCATGCCGGCCTTCAGCAGATACGGGCTGTCGCCGATCATGTGCAGCGGTTCGGCCCAGCTCGGCGGAAAGCCCGGTCCCAGCGAATAGCCCGACGTATGGACGCGGTAGGGCTCGAGGCCGGCGTTGCCGATGATCGCGCGCGCCGCCTGGTGCGGCACCGTTGCCGGCACGCCGTCGCGGATGGCGGCGATCATGGCGTCGGCGGCGCGCCGCACCACATCGTGGAGCTCGACCATGCGCGCGGTCGGGCGGCCGAGCGCGAACTGGCGCCCGAGTGTGGCCGTATAACGGTTGAAGGCAGCGCCGAGCTCGATGCTGCCGAAATCGCCGGGCGCGAGCCTGCGTGCCGTCGGCGCGCCGTGGCTGTAGGCCGAGCGCGGGCCAGAAACGAGGTTGATCGGACTGGCGGCGATGCCACTGCCATTGGCGAGCAGGGTCTCGTAGACGCCGCCGGCGAGCGCAAGCTCGGTGCGGCCGGCGGCAAGATCGCCGGCGAAGCGCGCCATGCCGAGATCGGCCAGCGCGGCGGCTTGCCTGACGAAGCCGATCTCGGCCGGCGACTTCACCAGCTTCAGCCCGGCGATCAGCTCGCTGGCATCGGCGGCAAGGGCAGCGCCAAGCACCTCGCGCAGCGCGAGATAGTGATGGGGATGGAGGTAGTAGGCCGGAACCTCCACGCCGACGCGGCCGCCGAGCAGGCCATGGCGCCGGGCCAGCCTCGCGAAGGCGGCGACCGGATCCTCGTTTTCGCCGCCGCCGAAGCCGTGCACCTCGTCGGCGAGGGAATCAGTCTCGAATTCATGCACCTCGCCCTGCCTGGCAAGCATCACCAGCGGCGCCCCCTCGGGGCCGACCAGCAGGCACTGGAATTCCTGGTAGCTCTTGGCGTCGGAGCCGGTCAGCCAATGGATCGAAGCGGGATGGATGGCGACCAGCCAATCCAGGTCGCGCGCGGCCATCTCATTGCGGACGCGAGCGAGGCGTTCAGCGAATTCGGTGGCGGTGAAATCGTGCCTCGACATGGATCCGCCGCCTTCAATCCCGCGTGACCGCCATGGCTTCGATCTCGATGAGCAGGTTCTCAAAGGCGAAGCCGGCAACGCGGATGGCCGTCACCGCTGGGCCTGCCCCGGGGTAGAATTCGCGCTGGACGCGCTCGATCACCGCCCGCGTCGCCTCGATCCGTGGCCAGTCACCCTCGGCGTGGTAGTAGATGTAGAGCTTGGCGACGTCGCTTTCGTCGAGGCCGCCCTCGGCCAGCGTGCGGCGGATGAAGTTGAAGACGTTGCGGGTCTGCGTCTCCATGTCGTCGCCGACGGCGCGGGCCTTGTCGTCGGCGGAAATCTGGCCGCCGATGAAGGCGAGCCTGCCGATCTTCCAGCCTTGCGTGAACTGGGTGTTGGGAATGCTCCAGTCCCAATGGTTGGCGGGCTGCAGCCGCTGCTTGTCCTCGCCCAGCACGCCGATGCCCTCGACCTGGATCAGCTCGTCGGCGTCGCCCATGCCCTGGATGCGCAGGCCGGCGCCGGCCGCCGAAGGCACGGCCATGTAGCGGCGGCGCACATTGGTCATCTTCTCCCAATAGTCGGTGACCTCGCGACCCTGGCCGAAGAAGCGGAAATAGGTGTTCTGCCGCATCAGGCTGTGGCGGTCGCCGCCGCCGGCGCGCAGCATGGTGTCGAGGTTGCGGAAGGCCTCGTCGGTCTGCACCTCGATGTCGCCGAGGCCCAGCACCTTGCCATGGCTGTCGAGCGAACGCTGGCCGCCGATGAACAGCATGTCGCCAACCTTCCAGCCCTGGACGAAGGGCAGGGCGCGCTGCCAGCGCCAGTGGCCGGGTGGGTCGAGAAGCTCGCGCGGGGTGTCGTCCGTCACCACCCAGGCGTCGATCATCAGCAGCGCGCCGGGCTTGTCGAGCCCGCAGCGTATTTCCGTCGTGGTCGGTCCGGGAGCGCTGAAGATGCCGGCGCGAACCGCGTCCAGTTCTTCCAGGAAGGCGCCGACGGCGTCGGTCTCGCAGGTGAAGTAGACATTGTGTTTGACGATGTCGGCCATGCTCGCGCCGGCCTGCCGGAGCAATCTTGCGAGATTTTCGAAGATCAGCCGGGCCTGCCCGGCGACGCCGGTCGCGGCGATGTCGCCCTTGTCGTCCGTCGCCATCAGGCCGCCGACGAAGAGGAGGCCGCCGGCCGCCACTGCCTGGGGCGCGCTGTCCTTGACGATGCTGAAACTCCGCATGCGCACGTTGGCATCCTCCCCTTTTTGTACTTACTTACATGCAAGTAAGTCGTGCGTCAATCGAGCGAGAAGATGGGTGGAGGTCGGCGCATGGGCATCGTCGAGCGGCTGTCTTTCTTTCTGGAAGCGCGCTGTTCGCCTGCGGCGCCCACGGATGGAAAACCGCTCCGCGGTTTTCCGGGAATCGCTCTATGCTCCAGGCATGGAAGAGATCGATACGCGTCAGGCAATCAAGGACACGGCGCTGGAGCTGCTGGTGCGGCGCGGCTATCGCGGCACCAGCTTTGGCGATATTTCGACGGCGCTCAGCACCACGCGCGCCAACATCCACTACCATTTCGGCAACAAGCAGGCCCTGGTGGAGGAGGTTCTGGACGATTACATGCGCGCGACACTCGGCGCGCTGCGCTCGGTGTGGGATGCCGAAGGTATCGATCTCGCCGGCCAGATCGCGGCGATGATCGGCTACAGCCGCGCCCGCTTCATGCATTTCAACCCGACCGGCCAGGAGGGGCAGGCCTGGAGCCTGATCTCGCGGCTGAGGCAGGACGCGGACCTGCTCGGCCCGCGCGGCCGCGCCATGCTCGACCATTTCGGCGCGGAGCTTTCAGCATTGTTCTCGGAGGCGCTGTCGGCTGCGGCGAAGCGGGGCGAGCTTCGCGCCGACATCGTCCCGGCCGACGCGGCGCTGCTGTTTGCGGCGATCGCCGACAACGCCGCGCCGATCACGCTCGCCGAAGGTGGCTTCGAGCGGCTGGAGCGCGCCTATGACGCGCTGGGCCGCATGATCGGCGCGGGACGGGCCGACCGGAACTAGGCGGTCCGGCCGGGATTCCGAAGTCTCAAATGGCGCCGTAGATCGCGGTCGCCAGCGCCGTCGGTCCACCCGAATAGGTCGGCAGCGACTGCGCGAGGGCGGGGTTGGTGGCTTCGAGCTTGGCGTTCACCGCCTCGATGATCGCTGGCGTCAGCGGCTTGTTGGCCGCCGCCGAGAGTGCGGAGGCCAATTGCGCCAGTGTTGGGGGCGTGGTGCCGGTGGCCGGCGCGAGATAGTTCTGCAGCAGGCCGGCATAGACCACCGCCACCTTGCCGATCTCTGACTTCGGCGACGCATTGGCGAGCGCCTTGGGCGAGGCATGAATGAAGCCGTTGAGGGCGCCGAGAGCGCTGGCGGAATTGCCGTTCGACGTTGTTCCCGCGTCCTGCGTCGCATCGGCCGACTTGCCGTAGGCATGACCATTGCCGTTGCCGCCGGCATTGCCACTGCCGCCGCTCTTGGCCAGGGCCGGCGACGCGGCCAGCGCCGCGCCGAGCAGGACAGCGGCGACCGATCTCGAGGAGAAGCGAATCGTGAAAGTGGGCAGCATGGGGGTCCTCCTTGTCTGGAGCCTCCTTCCTTCCGGCGGTTGTTGGTGGAAATGTGGTCGCCAGCTTACCGATCCGTAAGGAACGCTCTCCGTCGCATGGCTGCTTGAGAATCGTGATGCCATCGGCAAGATGGGCGCGATATCGAGGCATGGATCATGAACAGGACGACTTCCGGCAAGCCTTCCAGCCGATCCGCCGGACGCGGCGGGGGCATGACGCTGAGCGAGGCGCACGTGGCGCGCACGCTGCGCGAGGTGGCCGATGCCGGGCCGACGCCCGGTATGGTTCACATGGTCGACGCCGACTATGTCCGCATCCGCGACGAGATACTGGCCGCGGCGCCGCCCGGCCCGCTGAAGCTGTTCGCCTATGGTTCGCTGCTGTGGAAACCGGCGGCGGAGGTGAGGGGCGGCGAGCGCGTGGTGGCGGCCGGCTGGCACCGCGCCTTCTGCTTCAGTGTCCTGCGCTATCGCGGCACGGTGGAGCGGCCGGGCCTGATGATGGCGCTCGACCGGGGCGGCCAGTGCCAGGGCATGGTGTTCGAGATCGCCGAGCCGGTGGCGGCCAATCTCGAGGCGCTGCTGCGGCGCGAGATGACGATCCTGCCGCCGGTCAACGTGCCGCGCTGGCTGCATGTGCGCGGCGCCGGCGGCGCCATGCGGGCGCTGGGCTTCGTCGTCGATCCGGCCAATCCGCGTTATGTCGGCAAGCTCCCGAAGCGCGCGGTGGCGGCGACGCTCGCCACCGCCGTGGGCCACTGGGGATCTGGCGCGCAGTATCTCTATGAGACCATCCGGCACCTCGACGCCTGCGGCATCCGCGACCGCAACCTGTGGGAATTGCAGGCGATGGTGGCCGAAGCGATCGAGGCCGGTTGAGACGGGGGGTAGCCGCATGACCGATTTCCACCTCGTCGAGGCATCCATCGCGGCGACGCGGCAGGCTCTGGAGGAAGGTGTCGTCACCAGTGTCGAACTGGTGGCCGCGTGCCTGAGGCGCATCGGCTTCTACGACCGTCAAGGCATTGCGCTCAATGCCGTTCCCGTGCTGAACCCCGCCATGTTCGAGGAGGCGCTGGCCTCGGACCTGCGGCGCCGCGAGGGCAGGGCGCTGGGACCTCTCGACGGCATCCCCTACACGGCCAAGGATAGCTACAAGGCGAAGGGCCTTACCGTCGCCGCCGGTTCGCCGGCCTTCGAGCATCTGGTCGCTGGCGGTGATGCCTTCACCATCGCCCGGCTGCGGGCGGCCGGCGCGGTGCTGATCGGGCTCACCAACATGTCGCCCATGGCCAATGGCGGCATGCAGCGCGGCGTCTACGGCCGCGCCGAAAGTCCCTACAACGGCGACTGGCTGACCGCCGCCTTCGGCTCCGGCTCGTCGAACGGTTCGGGCACGGCGACGGCCGCGTCCTTCGCCGTCTTCGGGCTGGGCGAGGAGACATGGTCGTCCGGCCGGGCACCGGCCTCCAACAACGCGCTGGTCGCCTACACGCCGTCGCGCGGCGTGATCTCGGTGCGTGGCAACTGGCCCCTCGTGCCGACCATGGATGTGGTCGTGCCGCACACACGCAGCGTCGCCGATATGCTGGAACTGCTCGATGTCATCGTCGCCGACGATCCGGACACGCGCGGCGACTTCTGGCGGAGCCAGCCCTGGGTGCCAATCCCCAAGGCCTCCTCGTTGCGGCCGTCGAGCTACGCTGAGCTGGAACTGGACGGCGCGCTTGCCGGCAAGCGGCTTGGCGTGCCGAAGATGTATATCGGGCGCGACGCCGGCTCGGCGCGGCCGATCGAAACCCGTGCTTCGGTGCTGGCGCTGTGGCGGCAGGCTGCGCGCGATCTGGAAGCGCTCGGCGCCGAGGTCGTCGAGGTCGATTTTCCCGTGGTCTCGAATTACGAGCGCGACCGGCCGGGCACGCGCTCGATGGTCGATCGGGGGCTGGTGCCGGCCGAATTCGCGGAGCGCGAACTCTGGGATCTGTCGATCTGGGCCTGGGACGATTTCCTGCGCGCCAACGGCGATCCGGCGATCCCCGATCTCGCCTCGGTCGACGGCGTGAAGATCTTCCCGCCGCCGCCAGGCGCCCTGCCGGACCGCTACGGCGCCGACGATCTCGACCTCGCCGACTATGTGGCGCGCGCCAGGCAAGGCGTCGTGCCGCTGGAGCGGATCCCGGCGATCGAGGACGGCATCAGGGGGCTGGAGGCGACGCGGCGCATCGATTTCGAGGAATGGCTCGAGGCAAGCGGGCTCGACGCGGTGGTGCTGCCGGCCGTCGCCGATGTCGGCCCGGCCGACGCCGACGTCAACGAGGCCTCGGCCGATCTTGCCTGGCGCAACGGCACATGGGTGGCCAACGGCAATCTGGTCTGGCGCCATCTCGGCATCCCGACCGTGACGGTGCCGATGGGCACGATGGCCGATATCGGCATGCCGGTCGGCCTCACCTTCGCCGGCAAGGCCCATGATGATACGGCGCTGCTGCGCATGGCGGGCCACTACGAGCGGCACACTGGGCGACGCACCCAGCCGCCGCGCACGCCCGAACTGCCTGGCGATGTCTTTGCCGCGAGGGCCGGGACATCGCAGGCCCAAGAGGGTGACGTGCCCGACGTCCGGCTGAGCGCCGGAACGACGCACCGGGGCGGCGAGGACGAAATCCTGGTCATACTCCAAGTCAAGCCTGCGGGCGGGCAGGTGGCCGTGCATGTCAACGGCATCCCGTTGGCGGTGCATGACGCGGGCGGACGCCTCGAAGGGCGGATTTCGGTCCCGGCTTCGACCCATCAAGGTGTTCACAGCACCTGGCGAGGCGCCTACGGCTCGATCGTCACCGCGGTGGCGCGGCTGCCGGGTGGGCTGGCAGCTGGAGCTTACGTCGTTACCGGAGGGATCGGATGAGGGCGCCGCCGTCACCTTGCCCTTCGCTTTCTGAATCGACGGATGGCCGCAAGCGCCTGCCTTCAAAGGCTTTCCCGCCTCGGTCGCTCAGAGTGCCGTGCCGCGCTCGCTGTCGAAGATGTGCAGTGCCTCGGGTGGGAAGGAGAGCCGCAGCCGGTCGCCATCACGGGCGGCGAAGTCGGCCTTGACGATGGCGAGCAGGTCGCTTCCGGCCGCCTCCACCACCAGATGTGTCTGCGGGCCGGTGGGCTCGGCGACCTTCAGCGTTCCCGCCAGCGTGCCGCTCTCGCGCTCCACCACGATGCTCTCCGGGCGCACGCCGAGCGTCACCTTGCCCGTCTTCGAAGCGAGGGGCCGGGCGGGCAGCGCGATCTCGGTGCCGTCGGACAGTTCGGCCTTCTGGCCCGAACCGGTGTCCTTCAACCTGGCCTCGATGAAGTTCATCGAGGGCGAGCCGATGAAGCCGGCGACGAACAGGTTCGCGGGCCTGTTGTAGAGTTCCAGCGGCGAGCCCACCTGCTCGATCGTGCCGCGGTTGAGCACGACGATGCGGTCGGCCAGCGTCATCGCCTCGATCTGGTCGTGCGTGACGTAGACGGCGGTGGTCTTGACGCGGTGGTGCAGCAGCTTGATCTCGCCGCGCATCTGCACACGCAGCTTGGCGTCGAGATTGCTGAGTGGTTCATCGAACAGGAAGACCGAGGGATTGCGCACGATGGCGCGGCCCATGGCGACGCGCTGGCGCTGGCCGCCGGAAAGCTGGCCCGGCCGACGTTCCAGCAGATCGACCAGGTCGAGCATGCGCGCGGCTTCCTCGACGCGCCTGGCGATCTCCTGCTTGTCCTTGCCGGAGAGCTTCAGGTTGAAAGCCATGTTCTGCGCCACCGTCATGTGCGGGTACAGCGCATAGCTCTGGAAGACCATGGCGACGTTGCGGTCGCGCGGGCTGTCGTCGTTGACGACCTTGCCGTCGAGCAGGATGTCGCCGCGCGTCGCGTTCTCCAGCCCCGAGATGATGCGCAGCAGCGTCGACTTTCCGCAGCCTGAGGGGCCGACCAGGGCGACGAACTCGCCATCGGCGATGTCGAGGTCGATACCCTTGATGATGTTCGCCGCGCCGAAGGACTTCTCGACGCCACGCAACTGTATGGATGCCATGCTCAGCCTCCTGTCATATCCGGATCGCCGGCGATCCGATGCCGTGCGCTGTGCTCCGAAACAGATTCAGGCACCGTGCGTTCGGCCTTGTTTTCGTGTTGTTTTCCCCTCGCGCACGCCCCCGGAGCGGATCCCGGGGGCGGCCCGCGGCAATGCCTCAGCCGCGCAGCGCGCGCACCGTGTCCATCAGCGCCTTGACCTTGCCGAGTACGACCTTGTCGCCATGCATCTTGCCATTGCCCTTGACGTAGCTGCCGACGATGGCGCCGTCGGCGACCGACAGGAGCTCGGCGGCGTTCTCGCTGCTGAAGCCGCTGCCGACCAGGATCGGCCCGACCGAGCCGGCGCGGATCTGCTTGACCTCGGAGGGGGCGGTGGCGTGGCCCGTGCGGGTGCCGGTGGCGATCAGCACTTCGGCGCCGAAGAACTCGACGTCGCGCGCCTGGTCCTCGATGTCGCGGTCGCCGACGATGGCGTGGCTGCCATGCTTCACGTGGACGTCGGCCAGCACCACGATGTCCTCGCCGTCGAGCGCGCGGCGATAGCGCATGGCCTGCGAGGCCGCGCCTTCGACGATGCCCTCATTGGCGACATAGGCGTTGGCCCACTGGTTGACGCGCACGAACTGCGCGCCCGAGCTCTTGGCGCAGGCGAGCGAGGCCTTGGCGGCGTTGGCGACGATGTTGAAGCCGAGCGGCAGCTTCGTGGCCCGGCGCACGCGGTCGCCGATCACCGACATGCCGCCGATGGTCTCGAAGCCGATGTCGTCGGGCTTGAGGAAGGGAATGTCGCCGGCGTTCTCCAGAAGGATGCCGTCGACGCCGCCTTCCTCGAGGATCAGCGCTTCCTCCACCGCCTGCTCGTAGACCTGCGCGAGCGAGCCGTTGCGGTAATAGGGCGAGCCGGGCAGGGGCAGCACATGCACCATGCCGATGATCGGCTTGCTCGTACCGAACAGACGCTCCAGCACGGGCTTACTCTCGCGGGTAGTCATTATGATCTCCTTGTTTTTCTTAGCTTATTGATCGATGCGCCAGATGCGGGCGGCGTTCTTCCAGAAGACCTTCTCGAGGTCCTCGTCGCTGAGCCCGATGACGCGCAGCTTTTCCTGCTCGACGCGCGGCGATTGGTAGGGGACGTCGGAGCCGTATTGCAGCCGGTCAACCGAGACGTTCTTGACGAAGGTCATGATGTCGAAGGGGTAGGCCTGCGACATGTCGACGTTGATGTTGGGATATTCCTGGCAGGCGAGGATCGCCTCCCAGAGGAAGGCGTGCATGCCGATATGGGCGAGCACGAAGGTGACGTTCGGATAGGCCTTGGCGGCCTGCGCCTGAAGGTAGGGCAGGTCGCGCGGGGCATCGCCCGAATGCATCAGCACGGTGAGGTTGTGCTCCTCGGCCTTGTCGAGCAGTGGACCCATGACGCGCATGTCGTTGGGGCGGTAGAAGTCGTAGCCGGCGACCAGCTTGAGGCCGCGGCAGTTCCATTCGCCGACATAGCGGTCGATGAGCTGCTGGGTGTGCTCGGCGCCGAAGGTCGGGTCGATGCGGGCGACGCCGACGATACGGTCGGGATATTTCATGGCGGCGATGCCGACGTCGCCATTGGCCTCGTTGTAGTCGGCGTCCCAGGGGGGCGTCTGACGCCGGTCGTGCGGGAACAGGACGCCATGCGAGGCGCCCTGCTCGTCGAGCAGGCGGATCACGCTGTCGGGCTCGCCCCGCACGAGGTAGGGAACGCAGGTGTTGGCGGCGACGTTCTTGTCGGTGCCGTAGTGCATGTGGGCGTCGATTATTCTCACAGCGAAAGCTTCCTTCCAAAATTGGCCTCGAACCGCTCCGCTACCTGGGCGAGGCTCGGCAGGTTGGTCTGGCAACCCCATTTCTCGATCACGAAACTGGCGACGGTGGCGCCGATGCGGGCGGCGGTCTCGTTGGACTGGCCGGCGATCAGGCCTTTCAGCGTGCCGGCGACGAAGGAGTCGCCCGCGCCGGTGGAATCGACGAAGGTGGCCGGCTTGACCGACGGCATGTCCTGGCGGCCGTCGTTGCTGTACCAGGCGCTGCCCTCGCCGCCGCGCGTCACCACCACCAGGCGCGGCCCGTGCGGCAGGATGTCGGCGGGAGAGGCGGCGCCGAGCGAGCGCATCAACTCGTCCGCCTCGCCGCGGCTGAGGAACAGGATGTCGGTGGCGGCGAGGAAGCGCGGTGCCAGCGCGCCAGCGGTCGCGACCATGCCGTTGATGGCGGTGAGCGCGCCGGTGCGGCGACCGTGCTCGATGGCATCGAGCGTATAGGGGCTGAAGGCCTCGCTGATGACGACGGCGCCGGAGCGCTCGATCTCCTCAAGCGGCGCGCGCCAGTCGTCCTGCTTCTCGGCGATGCCCAGATGCGAGACGCAGAAGCCGCCATTGGCGGCGTCGAAGAAGTTGAAGCTGTGGCCGGAGCGTTCGCCAGCCACCACCTCGACGCCGCCGAGATCGACGCCGTTGCGGATCATGTGATCGGCATAACCGGAACTGCGGAAGTCGTCGCCGACCACCATGCCGAGGCCGACCTTCATGCCGAGGGCGCCGGCGACGGCGGCGATGTTGGCGCTGCAGTCGCCGAAGTGAATGGCCTCCACCTCTTCCATGGGCATGTCCAGCGGCACGGTCTCGCCGTCGCGGGGCAGGCGCTTCATGCGCAGCAGGTGGTCGAAGATGGTCCACGACCCGATGGAGAAAAGCTCGAGCGTCTTCATTTGACGGCTCCCATGGTCAGGCCGCGGGTGATCTGTTTCTGGAAGAGGACGGCGGCCACCATGCCGGGGAAGGCCGACACCATCGCCGAGGCCGCCATCACGCCCCACTTGATCTGGTCGAAGGTCATCGCCTGCAGGATGCCCATGGTGACCGGGCGCGTGCTGCCGCCGGCGAGCACGAGGCCGAAGATCATGTTGTTCCAGCTGAAGATGAAGGCGATCATCATCGCGCTAGCGATGCCGGGGCGGGCGATCGGCACGACGATCGAGGTGAGAATGGTCCAGATGCCGGCGCCGTCGATGCGCGCGGCCTCCTCGATCTCGATCGGCATGTCGCGGAAGAAGGACGCCAGGATCAGGATGATCAGCGGCAGCGTGATCAGCTGGTGCACCAGGATCATGCCGGCATAGGTGTCGTAGAGGCCGATGCGGGTGTAGATCACATAGAGCGGCAGGATGATGACCAGCTCCGGCGCGAAGCGGAACGACAGGAAGGTGAAGCGCAGCTTGTCGGACGTCTTGTCGCGACGCCTTGCCAGCGCGTAGGCGGCGGGGATGCCGATCAGCGCCGAAAGGAGTACCGCGCCACCGGAGATGATGACCGAGTTCATCAGGAACTTGATAAGGTCGGGCAGCTGGCCGCTCGCCCGTTCAGCCTCGCTGCCGAACAGCACTTCGGCATAGTTGGAGAGCGTCGGCGTGAACAGGAAACGCGGCGGATAGGCGATGATGTCGCCGAAGTTCTTGATCGACATCATGAAGATCCAGACCAGCGGGAACAGCACGAAGCCGGCGAAGGCGACATAGCAGAGGAAAAGCCCGAGCCTGCCGGGCAGGGCGCGAAGGGTCTTAGAGGCCACGGGTCTTGACCTCCTGCTTCTGCCAGAAGGACAGCAGCGCGCCGCTGATAGCGTAGCAGACCAGCCACAGTACGAAGACGATGGTCATCGCCTTGCCGAGGCTCGACCAGCGATAGGCTTCCTCATAGGCCATGACGTGCAGCGTGCGGGTGGCGTCCAGCGGCCCGCCCTTGGTGGTGGAATAGATGATCTCCAGCGACTTCAGCGAGTCCGAGACGCGGAAAAGCGCCACCAGCAAAAGGTAGGGCGCCAGCAGCGGCAGCTTGACGTGGCGGATAATCTGCCAGGAATTGGCGCCATCGATGCGCGCCGCCTCGACGATCTCGCCCGATACCGACTGCAGGCCGGCGAGCAGGATGATGGTGGCGAGCGGCGTGAACAGCCAGGTGTCGATGAGGATGATGGAGGCCATGGCCGTGTGCGGGCTGGTGAGCCATGACAGCGGCTCGATGCCGACCTGCGCGAGCAGCCAGTTCAGCACGCCGCTCTGCGGGTGCATCATCGTCTTCCAGATGAGGCCGGCGACGACCGGCGGTACCAGCAGCGGCAGCACCACGGCGGAGCGGAAGAAGGACTGCAGCCGGCCCGGCACGTCGAGCAGGATGGCGAAGGCGAGCCCCAGCGGAAGCTGGATGAAGAGAGCGGCGGCCGCGTAGGTCAGCGTGTTGGCGAGCCCGGTCCAGAACAGCGGCGTCTCGAACAGCGTGATGTAGTTGCCGAGGCCGACGAACTTCGTGGCCGGCATGTAGAGCTTCTGGTTGGTCAGGCTGGTGTAGATGCCGCTGAGGAACGGATAGGTCGTCGACAGAAGCAGGGCGAGGGCGGGACCGAGCATGGCGTAGAACGCCGCTCTGGTCATCCAGCTCTTGTCCGGTTGCGCTGCTTGGCGGGCCATATGAGGGTGTTTCTTGGCTTAGGGATCTGATGTCGGGCCGGTCGGTGATGGCGTTCCAGCGGAGGTGGGAGCCGGCCCTGGCGGTTCGATCTCGCCGCATTCGCGCGGCCGCAAAGGATCAGGCGGGCCGGGGCGGGGCGCGATTGCCCGCGCCCCGGCTTGCCGTCATTCGTCCAGCATGCGCTGGATGTCGTCCTGTGCTTCGCACAGATTGGTCTTCACGTCGCCCTGACCGAAATAGGACTTCTGGATCGCCTCGGCCCAGCGGTCGAGCATGCGGGTCAGTTCGGGATGCGGCGGGAAGCGGATGGTGGCAACCTCCGCCTCGGTCTTGGCGGCTTCGATGTACTGGCCGGGCTTCTCGCCCCAGCTGTGCATCAGCTTGACCACGTCGGGCGAATCCCAGGCCGACTGGCGCACAGGGTTCATGTTGCCGGCGAGGTGCGTCTTGATCATCGTGTCCTTCGACGTCACCCACTGCATGAACAGCCAGGCGGCGTCCTTGTGCTTGGAAGCCGAGTTCATCGACAGCGACCAGATCCAGGCGGCCGCGGCGCGCTTGCCATCGGGACCGAGCGGGGTCGGCGCGTAGCCGACATCGCCGGCGATCGCCGACTGCTTGGGATCCTCATAGGTCGGCGCGAACAGGTTCGCCTCGTTGAGCGAGAAGACATACTGGCCCGACGCGAAACCCTGCATGGCCTCGTACCAGGTGAAGGCGCCGGCGCCTTCGGGCGAGGCCTTCTTGATCAGGGTGATGAAGTCGGTGGTGGCGGCGATGCTCTTGTCGGAGCAGATCTGCAGCTTGCCGTCCTTGTCGAGCATCTCGGCGCCGTAGGATTCCAGCATCGTGCCAAAGGTCAGGTAGGGCAGGTCCCAATAGCGGTCGAAGCGGGTGATGATGCCGTGCGTCTTGCCGTTGGGGCCGTCGAGCTTCAGCTTGTCGGCCATGGCCAGCAGGTCGGCATAGGTCTTTGGTACTTCGAGGCCGAGCTTCTTCAGCATGCTTGGCCGATAGGCGAGCTGATAGGATTCGAAGTTGATCGGCAGCGTCCAGAGCGAACCCTCGCCGATACCCTTGAGCGGGGTGAGGTCCCAGCGGCCGGCCGACAGGATCGAGGGGATGAAGTCGCCAACGTCATAGTCGGAGGCGGTCTTTTCCTTGTCGGCGATCAGCGGATCCAGCGGCTCCAGCCAGCCGGCCGAAGCGTACTGCCAGTTGTTGAGCGGCGAGGTCATGAAGACGTCGTAGGTGCCGGTCTTGGAGGACAGGTCGGCCAGCAGCTTCTCGAAGCCGGACTGCTCGGCCAGTTCCTCGAAGGTCACCTTGATGCCGGTCTTGGCGGTGAATTCCGGCAGGAGCGGCTTGAGGCTTTCCACGAAGGGATGCGAAATCAGCATCAGGTTGATGGTCTGGCCTTCGGCGGCCTTCCAGTTCATTTCGGCTTTGGCGGGCGTGAAGGCCACGGAGGCGGCGAGCGCCGTGGCGGCAAGCGGCAGGCGGCCCAGGCCGCGCTGCATCAAGGACGAAAGCATTGGCAGTTCCCCTTTGTTCAAGGCGTGAGGGAGGTCGTTATGATTTTTCTTGGCGAGCCATTTTGCACTTTGTTGCAATGGCTGCACAAATGAAGCTAGATGAGTGTCGTCACACGAGTCAACCACGAATGTGCATGCGCTGCACGAAAGTTGAACATGTCGCACAATGAAGAAGACCTGCTGGTGCAACTGGCCTGGCTCTATTACGTCGGCAACCGCAACCAGGAAGAGATCGCCAACCAGCTCGGCCTCTCGCGCTTCAAGATAAACCGCATGCTGGCGCGGGCGCGCGAGAAGGGGCTGGTGAAGATCGCCATCCAGCACGAGACGGCGCATTCGCTCGAAACGGCGGGTGCAATCCAGGCGGCGTTCAGTCTCAAGGAATGCATCGTCACGCCGGTGCTCGGCACGGCCTCGGGCGAGGTCGAGGTTGACGAGGCCAATGCGCGCCGCGCGGTCGGCATCGCGGCGGCCGCCTTTCTCGAAAGGCGGCTGCGCGTGCCCGAGCCGGTAACGATCGGGCTCGCCTGGGGCCGCACGATCGCCGCAATGGTCGACGAGCTGCCGAAGCTGTCCAAGGCCGACCTCAAGATCGTTTCGCTGATGGGATCGCTGAGCCGCAACGCCAGGACAAACCCGTTCGATTGCGTGCACGCGCTGGCGCAGCTCTGCGAGGGCGAAGCCTATATCCTGCCGGCCCCTTTCATCGCCGACAGCGAGGCCGACTACGATGTCATCATGAGCCAGAAACTGGTGCAGCAGGCCCTGAAGCTCGGGCAATCGGCCGATCTCTATATCGCCAGCTTCGGCGATTGCTCCAAGCAGTCTTTCATCTACCACCACGATCTCCTGCATGACGACGAGATCGACCAGGTGATCAATGCCGGCGCGGTGGCCGACATGCTGGGCAAGTTCTTCGATGCTGACGGCAGGCTGATCGACAACGTGCTCAACCGGCGCACGCCGAGCGTGTCCTACGAGGACATTCGCAGCCGCGACGTCGTTCTGCTCGCCGCAGGCGTGTTGAAGGCCAAGGCGCTGCTGGCGCTGCTGCGCTCGGGCGCGATCACGCGGCTGATCGTCGATGGCGATCTCGCGGCGGCGCTGATGCCGATGATCGGCGACGGGGCGGCCCGCGCCGGCGATTGAGCGGGATGGCGCGGCTCAGGCTTCGTCGGCGCGGTCGCTGACGAGGCGCAGTACGAGATCACGCGTCAGCGGAGCCAGCTCGACCGTGCCGACGGCGGCCGGGTCGAACCAGATCATTTCCTCGATCTCGGCCGCCGGCATCGGCTCGCCGGAGAGCGGCAGCGAGAACAGGTCCGCCTCGACCTGGAAGCCGGGTTCGTTCGCGGCGAGCGCCGAGAAGCGGCCGAGCCACGCTGTCGCGGAAGGGTCGACCGCAAGTCCCAGCTCCTCGCGAAGCTCGCGCGCCAGGGCCGCCCGCGACGGCTCGCCCGGCTCGATCTTGCCGCCGGGCTGCATGAAGGCGCCGGCGCCGCGCTTGCGAACGAGCAGGAGCCTGCCCGAGGCGTCGGTGATGACCGCGGCGGCGATCCGGATGGTGCGGCTGTCGGGACGGTCGGAGCTCACGCGGACGCCTTTCAGGACTTTGTCGGGCCTTCGGGATGGCGGGCAGCCGGCACGGCAAAAACCGTTACACAATTGTCTGGTGACTGCTCTATATGTCGCGGCGGTCGGCCTAACGCGCCGGCCGGCGCACCGAACCGCGATTCCCGATACGGAGGCAAGCCATGTTTGCGGCACAGACCATCGACATGTCGGACAAGGCCGCGTTCCATCGCGAACTGGCCACCCAGCTCAAGGCGCTGCTCGACGGCGAGCGCGACCCGATAGCCAATGCCGCCAACACCGCCGCGCTGATCTTCCAGATGATGCCCGACCTCAACTGGGCCGGCTTCTATTTCATGCAGTCCGATGACGAGCTGGTGCTCGGTCCGTTCCAGGGCAAGCCGGCCTGCGTGCGCATCGCCGTCGGCAGGGGCGTCTGCGGAACGGCGATCGATCTCGGCACCTCGATGGTGATCAAGGACGTGCACGATTTCCCCGGCCACATCGCCTGCGATCCCGATTCGCGTTCCGAGCTGGTGGTGCTGCTGATGGACGGCGATGACGCGGCCTTCGGCGTCATCGATCTCGACAGCCCGGTGCCCGGCCGCTTCGACAAGGTCGACCAGGCCGGCATCGAGGCGCTGGCGTCGATCTACGTCGCGGCCTGCGACTGGGAGGAATAAAGAAGCACGAGCCCGCTTCCCTGGTCTCGTTCTAGGGCTTCAAGGCGCGGTTGAACGCCCCGACCGCCATGCCGACCAGTTGCCGGTGAATGTCACGGCGCGGCCGCCCGCCGCCATCGTCGCAGACGGGATCGCCGATCTGCTGCGATATGACGAGCGCGGCGGCGCCAGGCTTGCATTCGCCGAACATGCTGTAGTGACTGGCATCCTCGATGGTGTCGTAGCGCGCGTGCGGGATGGCCCTGGCTATGCCCGAGGCATCGGCGGTCGCGGGGATTTTTCCCCGCCGGCCGAGGTTGACGATGTCGACATGGATGGAGATGCCGGAGAAGCTTGCCGCATCGAAGACATCGGACGGCGCGGGGTCGATCGCCATGGCGAAGCGGATGCGTGGGTCGCTGTTGTCACGCTCGGCGTTGCGCATGTCTATCGCGTGCAGGTCTACCCCACTCATCCTCACCCATTCGCAGAGCGAGGCGTTGATCGCGTCCGTGTCGCAGTAGGCGGCCAGACGTTTCGCGTCGAGGCGGGCGCCGGCGATGGCGAGCGCCGTGTTGCCGCCCATGGAGAGGCCCAGCATGCCGACGCGGGCACCGTCGAGATGATCCTTGAAAAGAGGCTGGCTTTCTATCGCATCCAAAGCGTGGCTCAAGTCGGACGGGCGCAGCCAGAGCTTCATGGTTTCGGCGGCGGACCTGTTAGGCCCGCCATTGCCGGGATGCGTGGGCGCCGCGACGATGAAGCCCTGGCCGGCCAGGGGCGTCGCGATCCAGCTCAGCGCCTCGGGAGTCCCGGCGAGGCCGGCACCGTGGGAGAGCAGGATGAGCGGATATCTGCCGGCGGCGATCGGGGCGTCGCGCATGGCTTGTGTCCCGACGAACAACATGCTGTCGCCGAGCGTGACAGCTTCACCGCCCGCTTGCGCTGGATACCAGACGGTCACGTTGAGATCGGCGCCGCGTTCCCTGGAGAGCGCGAGAAAATGGCTTGTGCCGACGGGTTCGTCGGCTTTGGCAGGTTGCAGCAGCGTCGCCACAACAAGGGCGGCGCAGGACAGGACGCGAAACGTCATCGGGATCCCCGTTCTTGAGGCAGGGCGCCAGCCATTGCCGTGGCTCGCTCCCATGCCGCCATATCGCGGGTCCGGATGCGGTGGAGACCTCGATCGCGATCGAGGACGTGCCTTATCGCGATCAAGGGCGTTGCGAATGGCTCAACCGGACAACTGGCTTGCCGGTGTCGCACCGCGCGCGTTGCGCTCGCGCCACACGATCGGCGCCACGCCGGTAATCCGGCGAAATTCGCGGTTGAAGTTCGACTTGGTCTGGAAGCCGACGGCGAACATGATCTCGGTCACCGGCCTGTCTGTGGCGGACAGCAGCCGACAGGCCTCGGCGATGCGCTGTTCGTTGACATATTGCGAGACGTTGCGGGCCATGACGCGGTTGATCGCCGCCGAGATCTGCCGCACCGGGATGCCGGAGCGTCGGGCAAGCCGGCTGAGATTGAGGTTGGCGTCGCGGTAGAGTTTCCTGTCCTGCATCAGCTCGTCGATCCGACGGATCGTCAGCGTGTCCTGTTCGGGATCCGCCGTCAGCGCATCCGGCATCGTCAGGGGCTCCGCGGCCTCCTCCGGGGTGGTGCCGCGGCTCGCCACCGCCGCGGCCATGCCGAGAACAGCCAGGGCAAGAAGATTGGCGATGCCGATTGCCGTCGCGGCATGCGCGCCATGCGCCCATTCGATATCGACGAAGACGAAGGCGTCGACCATGGCCGACAGGCAGAGAGCGCCGGCCGCCAGGATGACGGCGCGGTAGGCCGGCGCGGCGGCCTCGAAAGAGGCGAGGCGCAATCCGTCGGCACCCGAGCGGACGAGCAGCAGGATGGCGGCGGCATAGATGAGGTCGATGGCAATCAGGGCGATGTCGATCGCGTTGCGCCAGACGAGAACGAGCACGAGCACGATGACGGCGGGGAGGGCATGGACCGCCAGCCGCGCCGGCCATTGGCGGTCATCGGCTCGCACGAGGCGTGAGATCCCGGCGTAGACCAGCGGCGGCGCAATGGCGGCGAGGATCGGTGCGATGGTTCCGGCTTCCCGCATGCCGTAGCCCCAGCGCAGCCCTTGCAGAACCGACAGCAGCGCGCTGACCAGGATAAGCGCGAGGAAAGGCCTGTTCGGTTCCGCCTCGTCCCCACGCCTCGTCACCGTCCAGAAGAGGATGAGCAGCAGCAGCGCGACGACGAAGGGCAGTGGGATGAACAACATGCGGCGGTGGGCTCGTGCGCGGACAGGCGGCGAAGCCTAGCCGATCCGGGCGTGATTCCCAACCCGCGGACCGGGCTCGGGGCGAGGCACCTGCCTTGCGAAATGAAGGCGCCTGGCCCCTGTGAAGCGAGCCTATGGCCCGGCTGAACTCAGGCCAGCTTGACCAGCATCAGGCTGAAGCCGCCGATGAACAGGAAGGCCGAAAAGGCGAGCGCTAGCGGTCGCAGGCCGCGCGAGCGGAGCTGGGAGATGTCGGCCTGCAAGCCCATGGCGGCGAGCCCCATGGTGAGCATGATGGTGGTGGCGAGCGCGATCGCCGACTTCACCTCGGCCGGAACCGCGACAAGGCTGTTCAGCGCCACGACGGCTACGAAGGCGGCGACGAACCACGGCATGGGCGGGCGCGCCGTCTGGTCGCTGGCCTTGCGGCGGGCCATCAGACCGAGCGCTATCACCATCGGCGCCAGCAGCGCGACGCGGGTGAGCTTGGCGACCGTGGCGATCTCGCCGGACTGGGTGCCATTCTGGAAGCCGGCGCCGATGACCTGTGCCACCTCGTGGATGGAGGCGCCGGCCCACAGGCCGAAACCGTGCTGGTCGAGGCCGAGGTAGGGCGCCAGCAGAGGGAAGCCGAGCATGGCGACGGTGCCGAACAAAGTGATGGAAGCGACGGCGTAGGTGACGTCCTCGTCACGCGCCTCGGTGACGATGTTCGTGGCGACGATCGCCGAGGCGCCGCAGATCGAGGTGCCGGCCGCGATCAGTTCGGCCAGCTTGCGGTCGACGCCGATCAGGCGGCCGAGCGTGATGGTGAAGACGAAAGTGGCGCCGAGCGTCAGCGCGACGATGCCGACGCCGGAAAGTCCGATCGATGCGACCTGGCCGAGGGTGAGCTGGAAGCCGAGCAGCACGATGGCGAAGCGCAGCAGGCGGCGCTGCGAAAAGGCGATGCCCGCCTTGGCGTGCGCGGGCGTTCCCAGCACGTTGGAGTAGATCATGCCGGCGACCACGGCCAGGATCATTGGGCTGAACAGGGCAAAGCCCGAGACATTGTGGGCGGAGAAGGCGACGGCGGTGATCATCGCCACCAGGACGATGCCGGGGATGACGCCGTTCCACAGCGAATGGAGGGTTTTGCGCCGTTCGGCTCCCGGAATCAGGGTTTCGGAAATTTCGTTCGCTGTGTGGGTGAAGGAAGACAATGCAATTCTCCGGGCGTGTTGGCTGGAGAAATGGCATTCCTGAACTAATCTTTCCAACGAATTATTATCGTTAGAATGATCGTTTTTTACGAATGATCATGGGCCGTGGCAACCCTCAAAGCTGTGGCTCAATCGCGGCCTTGTCGATCACCGACCACACCGTCCTGATCCTGGTGTCGAGGAATGGTAAAAGACGTTCTCGCTGAAGGATATTTTCCTGCCGTTGACGGGCAGGGTGTCGGCGCATGCTCCCGCGCGGCATAAGAAGGTCGTGGATGCGAGCGGCATTTGCAGGACGAGGGTATCGCCCTAGCCGCGGTAACGCAGCGCTTCGACCAGCAGCGAGAAGGCGGGCGTCGCCTGGCGGCGGCTCGGATAATAGAGGTGATAGCCGGGGAAGGGCGGGCACCAGTCTTCCAGCACGCGCACCAGCCGTCCGTTGCCGAGATGGGCGGCGACCTGATCCTGTGGCATATAGGCAAGGCCGAGACCCGACAGCACGGCGTTCATCCGCAGTCCCGCGGTGTTGAACACGAGCTGTCCCTCGACGCGTACCTTGAGCTCGCGGCCGGCTTTCTCGAACTCCCAGGCATAGAGCCCGCCATAGGTCGGCAGGCGCAGGTTGATGCAGTTGTGAGCCGTCAGGTCCTGCGGCACGCGCGGCTTCGGCCTTTTGGTGAAGTAAGCCGGCGCGCCCACGACGGCCATGCGCATGTCGGGGCCGATGCGCACGGCGATCATGTCCCTTGCCACCTGCTCGCCGAGCCGAACGCCGGCATCGTAGCGTTCGGCGACGATATCGGTGAGGCCGTAATCGACGATGATCTCCACCCGGATGTCGGGATAATCCGGCAGCAAGCGGGCGATCGCCGGCCATAGCACGGTCTCGGCGGAATGCTCGCCGGCGGTGATGCGAACGGTGCCGGCGGGCTTTTCGCGCAGTTCGCTGAGCGCTGACAGTTCGGCCTCGATCTCGTCCAGCCTCGGCCCCACGGTGCGCAGCAGCCGCTCACCTGCCTCGGTGGGCGAGACGCTGCGCGTGGTACGGGTGAGCAGCCGCAGCCCCAGCCGCTCCTCCAGCGCGCGCACCGTGTGGCTGAGCGCCGACTGCGAGACGCCGAGCCTGGCGGCGGCCTTGGTGAAGCTCTCCTCGCGCGCCACGGCGGTGAAGGCGGTGAGCTCGTTCAGGTTGTCGCGCGGCATTTATGAGTTCCTTTCATAAGTTCATGCCGTTTATAACATCTAATCGCGGCCAATGGCGGGCGCTAGATAAATGGCATCGAAACGGCGCCGATGGACGGGTTGCCAAGGGGCGGCGAGCGCCGCCCGCTAGACCACGAGGGAGCAAGGCCATGGATATCAAGCGAAGCGGCTCGCAGCCTTCGGGCAAGGGGCCGGTGGACTATTTCACGGGCACCGTGCGTCTCGACGCGCCCTTCAAGGGCACGGGTGATGCTCGCGTCGCAGGCGCCACCGTCACCTTCGAGCCCGGCGCGCGCACCGCCTGGCACACGCATCCGCTCGGACAGACGCTGATCGTCGTCTCCGGCGCCGGGCTGGCGCAGCGCGAGGGTGGGCCGATCGAGCAGATCCGCCCCGGCGACATCGTCTGGTTCGAGCCGGGCGAGAAGCACTGGCATGGCGCGGCGCCGACCACGGCGATGACGCATATCGCCATCGCCGAGGCACTCGACGGCCGCTCCGTCGACTGGCTGGAAAAGGTTACCGACGAACAATACGGGGCCTGACGCGGCCGGGTCTTCCGGGCCGGACCGCTCGCCTCGAACTCCCCCGCCCGCCGTCATGAGCGGGATGGAGCGGTGCCCGAAGGGCGCCGACGGGGACTGTTTGCCGCGAGCATGGCGCTGCCCGCCGACGAAAATATCGAAAGGAAACATCATCATGACCGACGCAGCTCCGAAAAATCCGTTCTCCGACATCGCTCCGGCGCTTGGCCGCTACACCGACGAGGTGCTCTTCGGCGACGTCTGGAAGCGTCCCGGCCTTTCGCCGCGTGATCGCAGCCTTGTCACCGTGGCCAGCCTGATCTCCGGCTACCGGATCAACGAGATGCCGTTCCATCTGAAGCGGGCGCTCGAGAACGGCGTCACCCGCGACGAACTCATCGAAACCATCACCCATCTTGCCTTCTACGCCGGCTGGCCGGCGGCAAGCACCGCGCTGGGCATCGCCCGCAAGGTGTTCGAGCAGGCGGATGCCGACACGAAAGGACAATGACAATGCAAACGCGCACACTTGGAAGGAACGGGCCGGAAGTCTCCGCCATCGGCCTGGGTTGCATGGGGCTGAGCTACGGCTACGGGCCGGCGACGGACAGGAGCGAGGCGATCGCGCTGATCCGCGCGGCGGTTGAAGGCGGCGTCACCTTCTTCGACACGGCTGAAGCCTACGGGCCCTTCGTCAACGAGGAATTGCTGGGCGAGGCGCTGGCGCCCTTTCGCGACCGGGTGGTGATCGCCACCAAGTTCGGCTTCGCCGGCGGCGAGGTGTCGCGCGGCATGGACAGCCGGCCGGCGCACATCCGCGAGGTCACCGAGGCGGCGCTGAAGCGCCTGAGGACGGACCGCATCGATCTTCTCTACCAGCACCGCGTCGACCCCAGCGTGCCGATCGAGGACGTCGCCGGCGCGGTGAAGGATCTGATCGCCGAGGGCAAGGTCGGGCATTTCGGCCTTTCGGAAGCGGGCGCGGCGACGATCCGGCGGGCGCATGCGGTGCAGCCGGTCGCCGCGCTGCAGAGCGAATACTCGCTGTGGTGGCGCGAGCCGGAGAAGGAGATCATCCCGACACTGGAACTCGGCATCGGCCTCGTGCCATTCAGCCCGCTGGGCAAGGGCTTCCTGACCGGCGCCATCAGCGAGACGAGGACCTTTGCAGCCGACGACTTCCGCAACATCGTGCCGCGGTTCAGCCCGGAGGCGCGCAAGGCCAACCAGGCGCTGGTCGACGTGCTCGGCGCCATCGCCGGAGCCAAGCAGGCGACGCCGGCGCAGATCGCGCTGGCCTGGCTTCTGGCGCGAAAGCCCTGGATCGTGCCGATCCCGGGCACCACCAAGCTCCACAGGCTGCGGGAAAACATCGGCGCGGCGGCCGTCGAGCTCAGCGCCGCCGAGATGGCCGACATCGAGCGCGCGCTGTCCGGCATAGAAATCGAGGGTGACCGCTACCCCGCGCACCTTCAGGCACGCGTCGGGCGCTGAGCCCGACGCCTTGATCAAGGATCGAAAGGAAAAACCATGACCGAAGGTATCGAAGGAAAGGTCGTCGTCATTACCGGCGCCAGCAGCGG
This sequence comes from Mesorhizobium sp. 65-26, assembly GCA_001899205.1. GTDB lineage: Bacteria > Pseudomonadota > Alphaproteobacteria > Rhizobiales > Rhizobiaceae > Mesorhizobium. Next base: position 190,634 of record MKVL01000010.1, read on the forward strand.
GTTGGGCGAGGCCGCGGCGCGGCTTCTGGCCAGGGGCGGCGCGAAGCTGGTGCTAGGCGCGCGCCGCGTCGAGCGGCTGCAGGCGCTGGCGAAGGAGCTTTCGCTTGGCGAGAGCGCGGTGCTGAAGACCGACGTAACCGACCGCAACCAGGTCACGCGCCTGGTGGAGCAGGCGGTCGCCGCGCATGGCCGCGTCGACGTCATCATCAACAATGCCGGCTTGATGCCGAGCTCGCTCCTCGAAAAGCTGCATGTCGAGGAATGGGACCGGATGATCGACGTCAACCTGAAGGGCGTTCTCTACGGCATCGCGGCGGTGCTGCCGCACATGATGAAGCAGAAGTCCGGCCACATCATCAACGTCGCTTCCGTCGCCGGCCACAAGGTCGGTCCCGGCAGCGCTGTCTATGCCGCGACGAAGCACGGCGTGCGGGTGATCTCGGAAGGGCTGCGCCAGGAGGTGAAGCCCTACAACATCCGCACCACCATCATCTCGCCGGGGGCGGTGGCCACCGAACTCCCCGACACCATCACCGACGAGGCCCTGGGCGAGGGCATACGCACGCTCTATCGGAATGTCGCGATCCCGGCGGATTCCTTCGCCAGGGCGGTTGCCTTCGCCATGAGCCAGCCGGAGGATGTCGACATCAACGAGATTCTCTTCAGACCGACAGCACAGGCGTACTGACCATGCCGCATATCATCGTGAAGCTCTATGCCGGACGCTCCGAACAGCAGAAGGCCGAGATCGCCGAAGCCGTCGCTCAGGCCCTCATGGCCAGCGCCGGCAGCGCCGAACTATCGATTTCGGTGGCCATCGAGGATGTCGCGCCCGAGGACTGGGCCGACAAGGTCTACAAGCCCGATATCCTCGACAAGCCGGACCAGCTCTACAAGAAGCCGGGTTATAGGCCCTGACGTCGACATACCTTTCCGGCTCGCCGTTACAGCCGTTCCACCCATCCATGTCCGGGATGGAGGATCGCCAGGCAGTCCTTCAGCCAGGCCCGCTCCGATGCCTCCAATCGGGGCAGTGCCCTTGCGAAATCGGCCTCGTCCTTGTCCCTGACATACTTGGCCTTGAACAGGAGGACGGCGGCCGGCTTGAGGTAGGGCACGCCCTCTCGGCTGAAACCGATGATCTCGGCGCGCGGTCGGCTTATGGTGGGATTGCGCTTGCAGATCCAGAGATCCGGTGTCCCCGGCTCTATCATCATGTCCACGCGCCAGCACCGCTCGCGGACGTCCTCGCACCAGATCTGCGAAACCGTGGCCGGCGGCGCCTGCCGCTCCGGCAGCGGTTCGATGACGCCGGCATGAACCGTATGCAGGCGCATGTCCTCCAAGGCGTGGCGGAAGGTGGCGAAATCTCCGCGCAGGATGGTGAACTCGAGATCCTCATGCTCACGGGTCTGGCCGCCGTGCCAGAGATCGAGCGCCCAACCGCCGACCACGCACCAGGGCCTCGATATCTCACGCAGTCGCAGCGCCAGTTCCCCGGGACGCCACGCGCGCCATGCACTCTCGTCGATCGTCGCCGGCGGATTCATTCACCACCTCCATAAGCTCTTGTGTGGCGCCGCCTGTTCGAGGGAGCGGCCTTTGGCAAGGCGCGCTGGCCGGCGCCTCCCATAGCCTTTGTCCGGCTTGCCGCGCAAATCGCGCGGGCCGGGAAATCGCTCGGACCCGCTTGACGCGCCGCGCTTCCTCATCCAGCTTGCCGTCATGTCCATGCTTTCGCGCGCCAGAGAATTTCGCGGCCAGGTGAAGTCACCTGGCATCGTGCGGGTGCGGCCAAATCAAGCAGGGACGCGACGTCGCCCGCCAAGGAGCGGCACGCTGATCGCGCGAGGAAAAGCACCGGCACGATAATCCCGGTTTCATTCGTCACACAGCCCCGCTCGCCAGTCCGGTCAGCGGGGTTTTTCATGTCTGGAGCATGCTCATGGCAACCCATCCTCACATCCTGTTTCGCCTCGCCGTGCCGGCGGATTCCGCCGCGATCCTGGAGATCGTGCGTTCGGCCTATTCGAAATGGGTGCCGGTAATCGGCCGCGAACCGCTGCCGATGCGCGCCGACTACGACAAGGCGTTGCGCGAGCATCGCTTCGATCTCGCCATCGCGGATGACGGCATCATCGGACTCATCGAGACGATGGCGGCCGAGGACCATCTGTGGATCGAGAATGTCTGCGTCGCGCCATCGGCGCAGGGCAGGGGCATCGGCGGGATGCTCCTCGACCGGGCCGAGCATGTCGCCGCGGAAGCCGGCCTTGGTGAACTTCGCCTGCTGACGAATGGCGCTTTCGCGGCCAATGTGGCGATCTACCGCAAGCACGGCTATGCCATCGACCGGGAGGAGCCTTTCATGAACGGTACCACGGTCTACATGAGCAAGAGGCTGGCATGACAACAGGCATCGGAAGGACGTGACCATGGCTGCCAGGATCGGACTGAAGCAGCTCTCCGGGCTCTACGCGATCTCGCGGCTCGGGCCGGGCGACGGCATTCCGGTCTGGGCCGACGGGCCGGGCTTCGTCAGCATCACCCGGACCGACGACGAGCTGTCGGTCGTATGCCCGCAGGATCGCGTTCCGGGCGCCGTCAGGCAGGACCGCGACTGGGTCGCCTTCAGGTTCTTGGGTCCCTTCGCCTTCGGCGAAACCGGTATCGTCCTGTCGGTCATCAGGCCGCTGTCGGAAAACGGGCTCGGCATCTTCGTGGTCTCCACCTTCGATGGCGACCATCTGCTGGTGAAGGCTTCGGACCAGGCACAGGCGAGACGGTTGCTGGGCGAGGCCGGTCATACGTTGACCTAGCCAAACTGTCCATTTGCGGCCGCCCGGTCTTGCTGGCGCAACGACAGGCGCTTGCGTTTGACAGGGTATCTGGCGCATCGTTATCTCTCGCGCGATACGACGAGCGCCCTCATCACATTCCGGCGGACCGAAGGGAGACAGACCATGTCACACAATATGCAGTTCTATATCGACGGCGCCTGGGTGGACCCGGTGGTGCCGCATCCGTTCGACGTCGTCGACCCGTCGAACGAGGACGTGTTCGCGCAGATCTCGCTCGGCTCGAAGGCCGATGCCGACAAGGCGGTGGCGGCGGCCAAGCGCGCCTTCAACAGCTACGGCTTCACCGAGGTCGAGGAGCGGCTGGACATTCTCTACCGCGTCATCGAGGTCTACAAGAAGCGCAGTTCCGACCTCGCGCTGGCGGTGTCGCGCGAGATGGGCGCGCCGCGCCAGTTCGCGCTCGACAGCCAGGTCGGCGTCGGCCTCGCGCATCTGCAGAAGATGGCCGAGGTGCTGAAGACCTTCCAGTTCCGCCAGACCAAGGGTTCCTCGATCGTGGTGAAGGAGCCGATCGGCGTGGTCGGCCTGATCACGCCGTGGAACTGGCCGCTCAACCAGATCACCTGCAAGGTCGGCCCGGCGCTGGCCGCCGGCTGCACAATGGTGCTGAAGCCCTCGGAGATCGCGCCGCTCGACGCCATCATCTTCGCCGAGATCATCGACGAAGCCGGCGTGCCGAAGGGCGTCTTCAACCTCGTCAATGGCGATGGTCCGGGCGTCGGCCAGGCGTTGTCCAGCCATCCCGACATCGACATGATGTCGTTCACGGGCTCGACGCGCGCCGGCATACTGGTGGCCAAGGCCGCCGCCGACACGGTCAAGCGCGTGCACCAGGAACTCGGCGGCAAGTCGGCCAACATCCTGTTCCCCGACGTCGACCTCGAGCGCGCCGTCACCAAGGGCGTCGCCGGCTGCTTCGGCAACAGCGGCCAGTCTTGCAACGCGCCGACCCGCATGTTCGTGCCGCGCGAACGGCATGACGAGGCCGCCGGCTATGCCAAGGTGGCGGCTGAGAAATTCACTGTCGGTCCGGCCGATGCCGCCTCTTCCAAGCTCGGCCCGGTCGTCAGCCAGGTGCAGTTCGACAAGATCCAGGACCTGATCCAGAGCGGCATCGCCGAGGGCGCGACGCTTGTCACCGGCGGCCCCGGCCGTCCGGCCGAGCTCAACCGTGGCTATTACGTCAGGCCGACCGTGTTCGCCGATGTCCGGCACGACATGCGCATCGCCCGCGAGGAGATCTTCGGGCCGGTACTGTCGATCCTGCCCTATGACGATGTCGAGGAGGCGATCGGGCTTGCCAACGACACGGTGTACGGGCTTGCCGCCTACATCCAGTCGAAGGACATCGAGAAGGCGCGCAAGGCGGCTGCGCGCATGCGCGTCGGCAACGTTCACATCAACTATCCGGCCTGGGATGCCGGCATGCCCTTCGGCGGCTACAAGCAGTCCGGCAACGGCCGCGAATACGCTGAATACGGCCTTGAGGATTTCCTCGAGATCAAGGGCATCGCGGGCTACGAGGCGGCGGAGTAACCGCCGTCGCCGTCCCCCGCCGGTCCGGGGATGGTGGGCAGAGGTCGTTGCCGGGGCCGCTCAGGCCCCGGCGCGCAGCGCATCCGCCAGCGCGTCGACATCCTCGGCGCGCGTGGCGTGCGAGGTGACCAGCCGGGCCATCGGCCCGCCGGAACCGTCATCCACCATGTAGAAGTCGAAGCCGTTCTCGCGCAGGCGCAGCCGTTCGGCCTCGCCAAGGCTCAGGAACACCATGTTGGTCTCGACGGGATAGCACGGCGCCGGGCGGCCGCCGTCGGCCAGCGCGGCGGCCAGCCTTGCCGCCATGGCGTTGGCGTGGCGGGCCGCTTCCAGCCAGAAGCCATCGGCCAGATAGGCCTCCAGCTGGGCCGCCATGAACCACATGCGCGAGGCAAGGTGGCCCGAGCGTTTCATCAGCCGCCGGAAATCGCCGGCCTGTCCGCGATCGAAGAAGACGACCACCTCGGCGCCGATGGCGCCGCCCTTGGTGGCGCCCAGACACAGCACGTCGACGCCAGCGCGCCATGTCATCTCCGCCGGCGTGGCGCCGCTGGCGGCGAGCGCGTTCGCGAAGCGCGTGCCGTCCATGTGGACGCTAAGCCCCATCGCCCTGGCCCAGCCTGCCAGGGCTTCGATCTCGCCGGTCCTGTAGACCGTGCCGGCCTCGCTGGCTTGGCTCAGCGACAGCGCCGACGAGCGCAGCCGGTGGACGTCGTCGGCCGCGCCCAGGGCGCGCGCGCAGGCCTCGATGCCGAGCTTGCCGTCGGCGCCGTCGAGCGGGACGATGCGGCAGCCCGGATTGTGAAACTCGACAGCGCCGCATTCATCGAGATGGATGTGGGCGGAGCGGTGGCACATGACCTGGCTGAAGCGGCCGCAGAGCTGCGCCAGCGCCAGCGCGTTGGCGGCGGTGCCGGTGAGGATCGGGAAAGCCGCGACCTCACGGCCGAACAGGTTGGCAAGAGTCGCCTCCAGCCCCGCCGTCAGGCGATCTTCCGCGTAGGCGTCGCTCCAGTTCTCGCAGGCCGCCAGCGCGGCGCGCGTCATCGGTGCCGCCGGCGGGGCGACGTTGTCTGATCTGAAATCCCGGCTCATGCGTCTGACAGTACCTCGTTGCGCGGGGCATCGACCAGAAGATGGCCGAGGCAGTCGCCGCGTCGCACCCGGCCGATGGCGCGCGTGCAGATCCATTTCCCGGAATCGGGAAACAGCACCGGATGGGCCGGCTGGAGCGGCGTTTCAGGCGTCAGGATGATGCCGGCGCGTTCGCCGCCGGCCACCTCCGCGCCCAGTTCCGCGGCGGGTTCGAAGACACCGTCGCGATCGGCGTAGAAATAGTGCTTCTGGCGCGCCCACATCAACCGGCTCTCGACACGCGGCTCCCATTCCGGCGCCAGTTGCAGGATGCCGAGATGCGCCATGAGGCGATGGATGGAGCGTTCGGCCACGCGCAGCGCGTCGCGCGTGATGGCGCCGCCACCGCCGAATTCGCCGCTGAGATAGGTGACGTCGTTGCGATAGGCGGCCCGCCCCGCGACCGGCCCCTGCGGCGCTCCATGCTGCACCCAGGAGATCGGCGCGTTCATGAATTCGAGCGCTTCCAGTATGCCGCGCCGACGTTCGTCGTCGCCCCATATGTCGGCATAGGTGCAGGGCAGGTAGTTCAGCGACGTGCCGCCGCAGTGGAAGTCGAAGAAGACGTCGCACATCGGCAGCAGCGTCTCGGCGATGAATTGCGCGATGCGCGCGGTGGGGCTGTCGGGATAGACGTCGCCGAAGCAGCGGTTGAGATTGCCCTCGTCGAGCGGGGAGACGCGCGTGCCGGCCATCGCGGCGGGTAGGTTGGCGGCCGGCAGCACGATCAGCCTGCCGGAGATCCGCCCGACGTCGAGCGTCTGGACCAGCCGGGTGAGGATCGCCTGGCCTTCATATTCGTCGCCATGCGAGCCGGCCATCAGCAGCAGCGTCGGCCCGGTTCCGTTCTTCAGGAGCGTCGCCGGTATCGGCACGATGCCATAGGCCGAACGATGCACGGAGTGCTCCAGGTTGAGGAAGCCGTCCTGGCGGCCGTCGCGGTTCCAGTCGATGTCGGTCCACAGCGGCGACAGTGACATGATCAAGGGTCTCCTGGGATTCAGCTTTGTCGCCACCCTGGGAAGAGCAGGGTGATAGCGCAAGTGGCGCGCCCCTCACTCCGGTCAGCTTTGCCGACCACCTCTCCCCCGAACGACGGGGAGAGGAAAGGTGCGAGCTTGCCGAACCGGGCACCTCTCCGGAGGGGAGAGGCCGCGCCGCGCGGCGGCGGCGGCGTGGGGATTGCGTTCCGGTCAGCTCGCCAACCAGACGCGTTCGGCGGCGCGGTCGCCGCACAGGTCGGCGACGGGGCTCGGCTCGTAGCCCTTGACGCGCGTGCCCTTGGCGTCGAGGAAGTCGGCGAACACCGGGATGACGCTCGGTCCTTCCTCGGCGAGCATGCCCTGCATCTCGCCGTAGATTTCCTTGCGCTTGTCGAAGTCCAGCGCCGACTTGCCCTCGGCCAGCAGCTTGTCGAACTTCTCGTTCGACCAGTAGGACTCGTTCCAGGACGCGCCGGACTTGTAGATCAGCGTGAAGGTCTGGTCGATCGGACGGGTGAGCCACACCGACATGCAGTAAGGCTTCTTCATCCAGGTGTCGTTCCAGTAGCCGTCGGCGGGACGGCGAACGACGCTGAGGTTGACGCCGCCGGCTCCGGCCTGGCCCTGGTAGACGCTGGCCATGTCGATGGCCTCGGGGAACACCGCGTCCGAGGTGTAGAGTTCGAGCGCCAGCGAATCCATGCCAGCCTGCTTGAGGTGGAAACGGGCCTTGTCCGGATCGTATTCATGCTGCGTGAGGCCGGCATTGTAGTAGGGGCTCGACGGCGACACCGGATGATCGTTGCCGATGATGCCGAGGCCGCCGAACACAACGTCCAGCACCTTCTTGCGGTCGAAGGCGTATTTGAGGGCGAGCCGCACATTGTTGTCGGAGGTCGGCTTGGCGTTGGCGAGGCCGATGAAGGTCCAGTGGATGCCGCCGGGGCTGCGTACCACCTCGATGCCGGAGCCAGCGCCGAGCAGCTTCACGACCTTGCGGTCGACCCGGTTGATGATGTCGGCCTTGCCGCCGCGCAGCGCCATGACGCGGGCCGTGCCGTCATTGACGACGGTGGTCTCCACGGCCTCGACATGGGCGCGGTCGGACTTCCAGTAGTTGGCGTTGCGCGACACCAGCGAGCGCAGGCCGGGCTTGAATTCCTCCAGCCTGTAGCCGCCGGTGCCGACCAGCTTGCCGAAATCGGTGAAGCCGTCCGGAACGATCATGGCGTGGTAGTCGGCGAAGGCGTACATGAAGTCGGCGTTCGGCGCGTCCAGCTCGATGACGAGGCGCTGCTTGCCGTCGGCCTTGATGTCCTTGATGGCGTTGAAGATCGCCTTGGCGCCCGAGGTGGTCTCGCCGCGATGCAGGTTGATCGAATAGATCACGTCGGCGGCTTCGAGCGTCTTGCCGTTATGGAACTCGACGCCCTTGCGCAGGTCGATGGTCCAGGTGGTGGCGCCCTTGGTGTCCCAGCTCTCGGCAAGCTCGGGCACCATCTTGTTGTCGGGGGTGATCTCGATCAACTGGTTGCAGATGGAGACGCCGACATTGCGCGCCACCGTCTCGGCATAGGTGCGCGGATCGAGCGAGTCGGCCGAGCTGCCGCCGGCCAGCGCCATGCGCAGCGTGCCGCCCTTGACCGGCGTTTCCGCGCGTGAGGGCGCGATGCCGGCGCCAAGCATGGCCGCGCCTATGCCCAGCTTCGCCGCGCCGCCCAACAGGTCGCGACGCGTCGGCGACCATTCCGACGAGAATGGTGATTTCATCTTGGTTCCCCTTGTTTTGATGGATGTTCAGGCCGACTGGCGGCGCAGTTCTGCAAAATCGCGCAGGTCGTCGGCGAGGCTGCTTTCGCCATGCTCGCGGATGGCGCGCTCGGCCGCGTCCGGATCGCCCGACAGCACGGCGTCGACGATCGGGCGGTGCCAGCTCGCCAGGTCGATGCGGCTTGGCCAGTGGTTTTCCGACCAGCGGTAGAGCCACTCGAATTTGTTGGAGAGCGCGAAATACTGCCGCGACAGGCTGTCGTGGCCTGCGAGATTCACCAGCGTGCGGTGGAAGCCGAGGTCGGCGGCCACACGCTCGCCGCCATCGCCGCTTGCCTCGGCCTGTTCCAGGCGCTGGAAGGCCGCATGCAGCGCGTCCCGGATCTCGGTCGTCAGAGCTCCGGCGACGAGGCGGGCCGCAAGCCCCTCCAGCGCGCAGCGCAGCGTATAGGTCTCCCAGAGCGTCTTTTGCGAGATGTCGCGAACCGCCCAGCCCGTATAGGGCTGCTTGACGATGAGGTCTTCGGCCTCCAGCGCCGCCAGCGCGGCGCGCACAGTGCCGCGTCCGGTGCCGAGTTGCGTGGCGAGGTCGATCTCGGTCAGCCGGGTTCCGGGCGCGAGTCGCCCTTGGACGATTTCCGCTCGCAGCAGGTCGGTGGCGCGGTCCGCGAAACTCAGTTTTTCGATTTTCATCGATGCGAGGCTCCCTCTTGCCAGTCAGGTCGTAGCATCGTTGGCGATTGTCGACAACCGCTAATCGACAACCGGTGATCGCCAATCGCCGATCGTTCATGCGTTTTGACGGGAATAATCGGGTCGTGGTTGACGAATATGTGACTTCTATAGGGTAGGGGGGTATGCTATGTGGCGCGCCATGAGCCATACGATCCGCCACAAGCAAAAGCTTCTCGCCCGCGTTCGCCGCATCCGCGGCCAGGTGGAGGCCGTCGAACGCGCCCTCGAAAGCGAGGCCGGTTGCGATGCCGTCATGCACCTGATCGCCGGCGCGCGCGGCGCGATGACGGGCCTGATGGCCGAAGTGGTCGAGGACCATGTGCGCACGCATCTGGTCGATGCCGAGCGCCATCCGGACGCGCTCAACGGCGAGGCCGTCGACCAACTTCTCGATATTGTCCGCACCTACCTGAAGTGAGGTCCGCCATGGCCGCCATCCCGTTGCACAGCCACGTCTTCCTCGGCGAGGAGCATACCACCAGCGAACGAAGGACCTGGGCGGTGATCTGGCTCTGCGCGGCGATGATGCTGGCCGAGATCGTCGGCGGCCTGCTGTTCGGGTCGATCGCGCTGGTCGCCGACGGGCTGCACATGAGCACCCATGCCGGCGCGTTGCTGCTTGCGGCGCTCGCCTACACCTATGCCCGCCGCCATGCCGCCGATCCGCGCTTCACCTTCGGCACCGGCAAGCTCGGCGATCTCGCCGGCTTCACCAGCGCCATCATCCTGGCGATGATCGCCCTGCTGATCGGCTATGAATCCGTGGTCAGGCTGTTCGAGCCGGTGCCAATCCGCTTCTCGGAGGCCATTCCCGTGGCCATTCTCGGTCTTGCCGTCAACATCGCCAGCGCCTGGCTGCTCGGCGGCGGTGCCCATGGGCATGGACACGATCATGGCCACCCGCATGGGCACGGCCACCCGCATGGGCACGGTCATGCCCATGACCATGACCACGGGCACGGGCATGATGAGACGCATCGCATCGCCACCGACGCTGGAGAGGTGGTGCTCGAAGTGTTCGAGGACGGCGTGCCGCCACGCTTCAGGCTGACCGGGCCGGAGCTTGCCGCCAGCGCCGTCACGATCGAGACCGTGCGGCCGGACGGGACGCGGCAGCGCTTTGCCTTCGTCGGTCGCGGCGACGGACTGGAATCGGTGGACGAGATCCCGGAGCCGCACGCCTTCGTGGCCAACGTCACCATCGACGGACGTAGCCATGCGATCCGGTTCGAGGAGCACGAGCATGCGCAGGGCAGAACGGCGCGGGACAACAACATGCGCGCCGCCCTCGTGCATGTCATCGGCGACGCGGCCGTCTCGGTGCTGGTGATCGTCGGGCTTGTCCTTGCCCAGGCCTTCGGCTGGCTGTGGATGGACCCGCTCGCCGGCATCGTCGGCGCCGTTGTCATCGCAAGCTGGGCTTTCGCGCTGATCCGCGACACAGGCGCCATCCTGCTCGACATGAATCCCGACCGGGGCATGGCGGAGAAACTGCGCCAGACGATCGAAAGCGAGGGCGACGAGATCGCCGACCTGCATCTTTGGCGATTGGGACCGGGGCACCTCGGCGCCATCGTCTCCGTCGTCACGAAGGCCCGGCGCGGGCAGGACTATTATCGCGCCCGGCTGGCGCGGTTCCGCTCGCTCTCACACCTCACCATCGAGGTCCGGCAGGCGGCCTAGCGCCGCTCATGCGAAACGCCGGGAGCCGACGCAACCGCTGCGTCGTTCCTGAAGCCACCTCTTCGAAAGGCCCGGGCCTTTCGGGAACAGCCTAGAGATCGTCCAGGTGCTTCTGCAGCCGTGACGAGAGCTGCGACCACAGCGAAGTCCGTTCGGCAGTGCTCGGCGAGGCAGCGGTCGTCACGGCTTTTGCCTGTGGGTTGTCCGCCGGCTGTGGCTGCACCTTTGGTTCAGGTTCAGGTGGTGGTGGCTGGTGGTTTATCCTGGCGATTTCGAGCAGCTTGCCTGCAAAGGCGCTGATGTCCGAGCTGAGCTGGGCAAGGGCCGCCGGTCCGCCGGCGCTGTTCGCCATCGGCTGGAGCCTTTTCATCAGGCCTTCGAATTCGTCGCGCAGGCCGTCCGATTTCCCCGGCGCGTCAGAGCGCGCGCCCACCGCATCGACGTTGGCGGACGTGGTCGCCGCCGGCAGGTTCTGCTGCTCTTCGCCTTCTTTCCCGTAAGCGGTGAAGGCCGCGTGAAAATAGGGCGTGGAGTAGCTGTGGGATGTCGTGGCGCTCTGGCTTTCGACGAAGGCGGTCAGGGCCTGCCGGATCGAGGCCAGGCTGCGTGGATCGGCCGAGGGAGATGCCGCCGGGGTTGCCGGGGGCGCGGCCTCGACGGGCTGCGACGAGCCGGAAGAACGATGTGCCGACGCCTCTGAGCTGGGGGTTGGAAGCTGCGACCTGATCGAGGCGAGCGACATGGGCGTGAACCGTTAGATCATCCTTCCTCGTGTCGTAGAGCCATTGGGTAAAATTTCGAGTAAACGACAAACTTAACAAATTATGAAAAAGTCGCGTACCGCCGGGGCTGACCGGGAGAGGGTCAGCCCCGCGTCGCGCCTTCGCGAAGCTGCGCGCGCACCGCGTCGCGGAAGCTGCGGAAACCGGGATAGCCGAGGCAGGCGAGAAGCCGGACGAGCGTGGTGGTCGGAAGGCCGGTGGCCTCGGCCATGCCGGCGGCGGTCATGAAGGCCGCGTCGGCCCACTGTCGTCGCAGGAAATCGCCGAGCGCCGGATGCTTGGCGACGAGCCGGGGTTCGCAGGCCAGCGCCGCGACCAGGGCCGGCGGCGGCGCCGGCCTTCCGGCGCGCGCCAGTATCGTTCCGCCGGGAACCGGCCTGGGAGCAAGCAACTCGATATTCCCCATCGTCGCGCCTCAAAACCGAACCTGTTCGAAGCGACCGGACTTCGCCGAGGCCAGTGTCGCCTCGCTTGGGATCATCGCCTTGCGACCGTCGGCGGCGCCGCAGACGGATTGCAGGAAGCTGTCATCCTGCTTTCGGCGGATATCCATGGGGTCCCGATGCGATTGTCGCTCCGAACCAGGGAGAAGTTCATCGGTCACTCTTCCAGCGTCCGCCGTTTCACGGCTGTCCGCCTCCAGCCAGATTGATCGCGACGTTGCGCAGCAACGCCACGGATTTGCGCATGCCTTCCATCGGCGACAGCATCATGTCCTCGTGCTCGATCGAGAGCACGTCGTCGTAGCCGACCTGCTTCAGCGCCGTGCAGAACTGCCGCCACCAGGTCTCGCCGTGTCCGTAGCCCAGCGTAATGTAATTCCAGGCCCGGTCGGCATAGTGGTTTGGCGGACGCGCATCGAGGACGCCGTCGATGGCAGTCGGTATCGGTTCGATGCGTGTGTCCTTGGCGTGCACGTAGTAGATGGCCGAGCCAAGCTTGCGCACGGCGGCGATGGGGTCGGCGCCCATCCACAGCGGGTGGCTGGGATCGTAGTTCGCGCCGACGGTCTCGCCGACGGCATCGCGAAGCCGCAACAGTGTCTGGACGTTGTACACGGCCTGATGGCCATGCAGTTCAAGGCACAATTTGCCTATGCCGAGATTGTTCGCGAACCTGACCAGATCGCGCCAGTAGGGAATGATGCAATCGTCCCACTGGTAACGCTGGATGTCGGCGCATTCGGGCGGCCAGTCGGTGATGATCCAGTTGGGGTTGGCATCACCCGGGCCGCCGGGCAGCCCGGACATCATCACCACGCGATCGATCCCCAGAAGGCTCGCCAGCCGGATCGTGTCCTCGGTCACCTGACGATGCTGCTTGCCCTGCGGGCCAGGGTGCAGCGGGTTGCCCGAGCAGTTGAGCGCCGCGATCGTCAGCCCGTGGTCGCGGATCCTGGCGACGAATTCGGCGCGGGTCGCCGCGCTGTCCAGCATGGCCGCGAGATCGATGTGCGGTGCCGATGACCAGTTACCGCAGGCGAACTCCAACGCTTCCAGTCCGAGTTCGGCCGAGGCGCGCAGCATCTCGTCCAGGGAGAGATTGCCCAGGCTGTCGGTGATCATGCCAATCTTCATTTCGGTGCTCCCTTTGACGTCAGGCCATCTGCTCAGAGCTTCACAGGTTCGAACCTGCCGGACCTTGCGGAGGCAAGGGCCGCCTCGCAAAGGATCATGGCTTTGCGGCCGTCGCTGGCCGTGACGGCAGGCTTCCTGCCTGTTTCGACGCATGTGATGAAGTGATCGATCTCTGCGGCGTAGGACTCGGCATAGCGTTCGACGAAGAAATAGTAGGGCTTGTCGCGCGATATGCCCTTGCCGCCGTACATTTCGACCGAGGTCGGCAGCCGGTTGCCGGCCTGCAGCATGCCGTCGGCGCCATGCACCTCGATGCGCTGGTCGTAGCCATAGGCGGCCCTGACGCTGTTGTTGATGTGGCACTGCCGGCCGGACGCGGTTCGCAGGATGAACATCGCCGTATCGTAGTCGCCGAGCTTCCTGTATTGCGGCGCCACCAGCGAGGAGCCGGTCGCGAACAGCTCGACAGGTTCCTCGTCGAGCAGGTTCCGCGCCATGTCGAAGTCGTGAATCGTCATTTCGCGAAAGACGCCCCCGCCGCCGGCCAGTGCGTCCTCGGTTTCGGGCTCTGGGTCGCGGCTGGTGATGATGACCTGCTCGACCGCGCCGATCTCGCCGCCGGCGAGGCGCTCCTTCAGCGACCGGAAGCTCGGATCGAAGCGGCGGTTGAAGCCGATCTGGAACGGGACGCCCGCTTTCTCGACCGCTGCCAGGCACTCGTCGGTGCGCTTGAGGTCGAGATCGATCGGCTTCTCGCAGAAGATCGCCTTGCCGTTCGCTGCCGCGGCCATGGCGAGGTCGGCATGGGTGCGTGTCGCCGAGGCGATAAAGACCATTTTCACCGACGGATCGTTCATCACAGTCCCGGTGTCGGCGATCTCGGCGCCGGTGACGGCGGCGACCTCGGCGGCGGCTGTGCGATTGGGGTCGACGATGTAGCGCAGCCGCACCCTTGGGTGGCGCGCGAGATTGCCCGCATGCACACGGCCGATCAGCCCCACCCCGAACAGACAAACATCCATCATGCGTTCGACTTTCCTGTCAGGCCGCGCCTTCGCGGGACGGCCGGTTTGCCTGAGCGGCGTTCATTTCACCGCGCCCATGGTGAGTCCTCGCACCAGATGGCGCTGCACCAGGAGCGCGAAGAAGACGATCGGCAGCGCGCCGATGACGCCGGCCGCCGCCATAGAGGCCCAGTCCGTGTCGATGCGGCCGATCAGCGTCGCGGTGCCGCGCGGCATCGTCATGGCACGGGGCGTCGCCGTCAGCGCCAGCGCGAAGAGAAACTCGTTGAAGGTCACCAGCACCGCGAAAATGGCGGTCGCCGCGAGCCCTGGCGCGGCCAGCGGCAGCGTGATGCGGCGGAAGGCGCCGAAGCGCGAATCGCCGTCGACCATCGCGGCTTCCTCGAGATCGACGGGGATCTCGCGGAAGAAGCTCTCCATCATCCAGACGCAGAAGGTGACGTTGAAGGCGGTGTAGGTTGCGATCAGGCCGAGCCAACTGTCGAGCAGGCCGAGGCTGAGCATCAGCAGATAGACGGGGATCAGTATGACGACCGGCGGGATGATGCGCAGCGTCAAGAGGAACAGGCCGACCTTGCGCTCCGCGGCGAAAGGCAGGCGGAACCTGGCGATCGCATAGGCGCCCATCGCGCCGACGATGAGCGCGATGGCGACGGAGAAGAAGGTCACCACGAGCGAATTGGTGAGATAGGAACCGAACTGCTTTTCGGTGAACAACCTGATGTAGTTGTCCAGCGTCGGCACGTGCGGATAGAGCGTGCCTTCCTGCGTGATCTCGCGGTTGGACTTGAGCGAGGTCGAGACCAGCCAGTAGATCGGCAGCAGCACGACCGCCAGGATGAAGACTGTTGTGAGGATACGGGCAAGGCGACTGCTCATGACGCGTCGATCCTGCGCAGCAGCCTGATGGCGCTGAAGGCGAGCGCGAGCACGACAAGGCCGATCGTCACGAACAACGCCGCCGCATATCCGGTCTGCTGGAACTTGAAGGCGGTGTCGTAGCCGTAGATCGAGATCAGCCTCGTGGCCTCGCCCGGCCCGCCGCGGGTCAGCACGAAGACCTGGTCGAAGGTGCCGAAGGCATCGATGGCCCTGAGCACGATCGCCACCGCCAGCACCGGTCGCATCATCGGGAACGTGAGATCGGCAAAGACGCGCCAGGCGCCGGCGCCGTCGACGCGCGCCGCCTCGAACGGCTCGTGCGGCAGCGATTGAAGTCCCGCGAGCAGGATCAGGAACATCAGCGGCGTCCACTCCCAGACGTCGAGCACGACGAGGCCGATGAAGGCGTTGAGCGGGTTGCCGAGGATCTGCACCTCGCCGCCGCCCATGGCGTTCGAGAGCGCCGTCAGCATGCCGGCGTCGCTGGCGTAGATCAGGCGGAAAACAATGGCGACGACGACCGGCGTGATCACCATCGGAATGATGAGCACCGTGCGCAGCAACCTGATGCCGCGGAATTCGTGCAGGCAAAACAGGGCCAGCGCGAAGCCCAGTACCGCCTCGAAGGACACCGACAGCGCGACGAACTTCACGGTCACCCAGAGCGCGTTGAGGAACTGCGCATCGCTCCACAGGTGCAGATAGTTCTGGAAGCCGGCGTCGGCGACCGGTGAGCCATAGCGATAGACCCTGGTGCTGGCGCGCAGGCCGTCCCAGAGCGGGTAGACGAGCACGCCGAGCACGATCATCAGGCCCGGCGCCAGCATGAGATATGGGAGGGCGAGGTCGAGCCCCGCCCCCTGCAGGCGATACCTGCGTGCCTGCGTCGCGCCTTGCATCAGTAGTAACCGGCCGTGGTCAGATAATCCTTGACCTGCTTGGCCGCATTGTCCAACGCCGCGCCGCCGCCCGAGCCTGCCTGCAGCGCCTTGTTGAGCTCGATGCCGAGCAGTTCCTCAACCTTGGCCCAGTCTGGCGTGCGGGGTCTCGGCAGCGCGCCGGCGTCGAGTTGCTGCAGGGCGACCGGGATCAGCCGGTTGCCGGGCTTGGCGATGCCGAAGGCGCTGCGCTTGACCGGGATCGAGCCCGCTTCCGAGAGCTTGGCCTGGGTTTCGGCGCTGACGTACCATTTCAGGAACTCGATCGAGTTCGCCTTGTTGGGCGCCGACTTCGGCACGCCGGCAATGAAGATGCCCATCTGGGCAATCGCCGACTGCTGCTTGGGCACGACGCCGAAATCGAGCTTGCCCGCCACCTTGGTCTGGGTGGGATCGTCCGCCTTCAGCGCGTTGCCCGAATACTGGATGATGGCGCCGGCCTCTCCGCCGAGGATCGCCGCGCCCTCCTGGTCGGAGTCGAACTCGACCACGCCGCTCGGCGCGTTCTGCTTCATCGCGCCGACGAAGAAATCGGCGGAGGCCTTGCCTTCGGCGGAATTGAAGATCGGGTTCCACTTGTCGTCGAAGAAGGAGCCGCCGAACGACAGGAAGATCGGGTACCAACTGGTGACGATCGGGTTACCGGAGACACCCCGGAAGACGACCGGGTACTTGATCTTGCCGGCGGCGACGCCTTCCTTGCCCTTGGCGATCACCTCGTCCCAGGTCTTGGGCGCGCCGTTGGCGAAGACATCGTTGCGATAGGTAAGGGTCTGCAGGTCGCCGACGAAGGGCACGCAGATCAGCGTGGGCTTGGCATTCTCGAAGCCCTTGACGCGCGGTCCCTTCTGCGGCGGCCAGTAGCCCATGTCGATCATCGAGCCGATCCAGTCCTTGTCGGAGGCGTCTATGCCGCCGGCGCCGAGGTCCTCGAGCACGTTGGCGGCGCCGAACTGCGGCACCCAGGGATCGTCGAGCAGATAGAGGTCGTACTGGCCGGCGCCGCTATGGGCGTCGGCGAACCACTTCTCCAGCGTCACGCCGTACTCATCCTCGAGGAACTCGATGTCGAAGCCCTGCTCCTTCGCCAGTGGGATGATCTTTTCCTTGAACGGCGTCAGCCCGCCATCGGCGAAGGCGCCGATGATGACCTTCTTGGCGGCGGCGCGCGCCGGCATCGGCAAGCCGAGCGTGGTGAGGGCGGTGGTGGCGAGCGCCAGGCCAAGCCCGCCCTTGATGACGGAGCGGCGAGTAAGTCTGCTGGAATGCATCATTTCACTCTCCCATTGTTGTTGACCCTGTGGACGGCGGTAAGGCCGGCCGAATTGAAGAAACAGGCGTTCGCCGGGTCGAAGGTGACGCCGATGCTCTCGCCGACCGCGCCCCTGAAATCGCGGCCGGCCCGTACCGAGACGTTGCCGCCTTCGAGGCGGACATTGACCAGCGTCTCGTTGCCCATGGGTTCGACGACATAGATCTCGCCGGGCAGGGCGCCCGGTTCGCCAGGTTGGGCTACGCTGCAGTCTTCCGGACGCAGCCCGATCTCCACGATCCCGGCCAGCCGGCACGCAGTGAGCCGCGTCTGCTCCAGTGGCACGATGCTGGCAGCGACCATCACGCCTTGTTCGCTCAGCGCGGCCGGCAGGATGTTCATCGGCGGATTGCCGACGAAGGTGGCCACGAAGCGGTTTGCGGGGCGGTCATAGATGTCTATGGGTGGTGCCATCTGCTGCAGGTCGCCGCCATGCATGACGGCGACGAGGTCCGCCATCGTCAAGGCTTCGACCTGGTCGTGAGTGACGTAGATGGTGGTGGCGCTGAGGCGCTGGCAGAGCCGCTTGATCTCGCCGCGCATGGTGAGCCGCAGCCGCGCGTCGAGATTGGACAGGGGTTCGTCCATCAGGAAGGCCGCCGGGTCGCGCACGATGGCGCGGGCCAGCGCCACGCGCTGGCGCTGGCCGCCGGAGAGCTGGCGTGGCCGGCGGTCGAGCAGATGGCCGATTTCGAGGATCGCGGCGACCTCGCCGATCTTGGCTTTCCGCTCGGCCTCCGACGTGCCACGGATCCATAGTGGATAGCCGATGTTTTCGGCGACCGTCATCTGCGGATAGAGCGCGTAGCTTTGGAACACCATGGCGATGTCGCGGTCGCGCGGCTGCAGCCGGGTGACGTCGCGCTCGCCGATGAAGACCTTGCCGGCTGTCGGCATGTCGAGCCCGGCCAGGATGCGCAGCGCGGTCGTCTTGCCGCAGCCGGAAGGGCCGAGGAGGGCGAGGAACTTGTGGTCCGGCACGGCCAGGTCGAGCGATCGCAACACGTTGAGCGCGCCGAAATTCTTGACCACGTTCTTGAAGACTACCGAACCCATCCCGCCAGCGCCCCCCGCCTGCCTCAAGCTCTGCGCTCGTGCACGTAGAAACCGGCATCTTGCGCCAGCGTCTTCAGATTGCGATAGCCCATCGTCGCGTAGGTCAAGGGGTGGGCCTTGGCCGGGTCCTGTTCGGCTTCCACCACCAGCCAGCCGGAATAGCCCTTGTCGGCCAGGATTGCGAGCAGTGTCGGATAATCGATCGCGCCGTCGCCCGGCACGGTGAAGATGCCTTCCATCACCGCGCCCATGAAGCTCATGTCGCTGGCGCGCGCTTTCTTCAGCATCGCCGGGCGCACATCCTTGCAGTGGACGTGGACGACGCGGCCGACATGCCGGCGCAGGAGTTGCTCCGGATCGCCGCCGGAGAAGGCGCAATGGCCGGTGTCGTAGAGCAGGCCCACCGCCTCGCCGGTGGTTTCCATCAGCCTGTCGATCTCGGCGTCCGTCTCGACGATCGTGCCCATATGGTGGTGGAAGGCCATGCCCACGCCGAAATCGGCGAAGCACTCGGCCAGCCGGGTGATCTTTTGCCCGTAGGGCTTCCATTCGTCGGCCGCGAGCGTTGGCCGCTGCGAGATCGGGTCGTGGATGGCGCCATGGCGGCCGCGCGAGGTGTCGGCATAGACGACGTGGCTGGCGCCGAGGTCGCGCAGCAACGTCAGGTGCGGGCGGATCGCCTCGAACTCCTCGTCGACCTCCTTCTCGCAGATGCGGCCGTCGAACCAGCCGGAGACCAGCGCCAACCCGTAATGGTCGAGGATGGGGCCGAGCGCGCGGCTGTCGCGCGGGAACTTGCCGCCAAGCTCGGTGCCGGCATAGCCTGCCTCGGCCGTTTCGCCGAGGCAGGTCTCGAGCGGCGTGTCGCCGCCCAGTTCCGGCACGTCGTCATTGGTCCAGGTGATCGGGTTGATGCCAAGTCGAACTGTGGTCATTGCTCGCTTTCCACCCGCGACCATGCGGCGGCGGGTTGCACGTTTCCGGGAGAAAATGACTGCTGGCACGCGGCCTGGCGCTGAAATTCCTGCCGGCCCTTCCGGTGCCGCGACGTCCTCCCAACGCCTCGCACCGCTGTCTTGCAGGGAGAAGTCTAGCCGGCTCTGTCTCCATCGCGAGGGCCAGTTTTGCGAAGAATGAAGGAACCAGTTGTGTCTCTTGCCGGCTATGGCAGGATGGGAAGAGGACAATGGGCGGTGTTGCATATGGAAGAGTTGAGGTGCGTTGCCGGGCTTGAGCGTCCAGTGTTCGCGCGAGGCACCCCCCTCTGTCCTACCGGACATCTCCCCTGCAAAGAGGAAGATTGGCAGCTCCGCCGCCAAGGCTTTTCCTGCGACGTTGGCGATTGGCGAAAGCGATGGCGACATCTGATCTCCCCCCTTGCGGGGGAGATGGCCGTCAGGCCAGAGGGGGGCGGGCGGGAACTCCACGCTGCAAAGCGAGCTCTTTGGGAGCTTCCGTCGCCAGCAGGGTGCGGAGGCTAACACCCATGCACCGTCGTCCCAAGCGACAGGCCTTCCCGCTCGACATGCTGGCGGTGGACCGGCAGAGCGGCGAGCATCTTTCGCGCCAGCTCTATCACGGGCTGGTCGCCATCATCCGCAACCGCTCGCTGGCGCCGGGCTCGGAACTGCCCTCGACGCGGTCGCTGGCGGCCGAGCTCGGCCTTGGCCGCAATACCATCGTGTCGGCCTACGACCAGTTGATCACCGAGGGCTATCTTGCCAACCGCCAGGGCGCGCGGCCGGTGATCGTCGACTTGCCGGACGGGCCGCGCGAGACGCCGCCGGAGGAGCCGCCGGTGCCGCTGCGCGCGCCCTCAAGGCGCGGCGAGGAACTGCTCAGCCAGCACTGCCATCACGGTACAGCCGGGCGGTTCGCTTTCCACCCGGGCATGCCGGACGCGGCGAGCTTCCCCTTCGGCGTCTGGGGCCGGCTGGTGGCGCGGCGCGCAAGCCACGGCGGCGAAACGTTGTTCGGCACCTATGACGTCACCGGTCATCCGGCCCTGAAGGAGGCGATCGCCGGCTATCTCTTCTCGGCGCGCGGCGTTCGCTGCCGGCCGGAGCAGATCGTCATCACCACCGGCGCGCAGGCCGCCTTCGACCTTCTGGCGCGCCTGCTGCTCGACCCCGGCGACACGGTGTGGATGGAGGAACCGGGCTATTACGGCGCCAAGGCCGCCTTCACCGTGGCGGGCGCCCGCATCGTGCCAATCCCCGTCGACCAGGAGCGTGGCTGGCGGCTCGACCCGCCCGACGTCGCGCCGCGCCTGATCTATGTGACGCCGGCCTGCCAGCATCCGCTCGGCATCACCATGCGCATGGAGGAGCGGCTACGCCTGCTCGATATCGCCGGGACCGGCAACAGCTGGGTGATCGAGGACGATTTCGACGGCGAATACCGCTTTCAGGGCAGGCCGGTGCCGGCGATCCAGAGCATGGACCGGTCCGGTTGCGTGATCTATGTCGGCACCTTCGCCAAGCTGCTGTTCCCGGCACTGCGCGTGGGCTTCATGGTGCTGCCGCCGGAACTGGCCGGCCGTATCGGCAACGCGCTTTCCACCACCGGCCAGTTCGCGCCGCTGGTGCTGCAGGCGGCACTCGCCGATTTCATCACCGAAGGCCATATGAGCCGGCACCTGAAGCGTATGCGCCGCATCTACGCCCAGCGCCGCCAGCTTTTCCGCGACATCGTCGCGGAACGACTGCGCGACGAGATCACGCTTTCCCCGGCCGAGGCCGGCATCCAGGTGGTGGGCTACCTCAGGCCCGGCATAGACGACATCAAGGTCAGCCAGGCCGCGGCGCGAAAGGCTATCAACGTTTCGCCCCTGTCGAAATACTTCCAGGAGACGGCGGCCACGCAAGGGTTGGTGCTGGGCTATGCGGCCTGTGACGCCGCGCAGACGCGGGACGGGGTGGAGAGATTGGCGGCGGCGATCCGCGAGACGCTGGGATGATGGGGCGGGCCGGTGCTTCGCGTTGAATTGGCTTTCCAGGCTGGCGCTTATTCCGCCGTGTCGCCGGCAGCTTCTACCCCGAAATAGCCTTCGCGCCCTCGATCAGTTGGGCGGCGATGACTGGGACCTGGTCCTGGGGGAGGTCGGCGGCGGGCACGACGATGACGAGGCTGCCCAGGATGCGTTTTTCGGAGTTGAAGATGGGGGCGGCGATGCCGGCGTTGCGGCTGTCGACCTCGCCGGCGGAGTAGGAATAGCCCTGCTGGCGGATGGCCTTCAGCGTCTTGCGGAAGCTTGCCCAGTCGTTGCCCAGTCCGGCGGCGGCTATTTCGGCGGCGTTGGCCAGCATCAGGCTGCGCAGCCTGTGGTCGGGCAGGTGCGCAAGGATCGCCTTGCCGGCGGCGCCGCGCAGCAGCGGCATCGGTCTGCCGCGATCGTAGCTGGTCAGCACGGTGCGGTCGGGCCAGGCCTGGGCGATGCAGACGACGTTCTTGCCGTAATAGGCGCACACCATCAGGTTGCCCTTCACCCGCGTGATCAGGTCGTCCATCACGTCGCCGGCGCGGTGCAGCAGCGGGTCGTTGAGGCGAATCTGGCGGTCGAGCTGGATGATGCGGGAGCCCAGCGTGAAGCCGCGCTGGATGTCGGGCGCGATCAGGCCCGCCGTGCTCAGCGTCTTCAGATAGCGATAGGCGGTCGGCACCGAACAGTTCAGCTCGGCCGCGATCTCCTCCGCCGTGAGCGCGGTGCGGTCGCCGTCAAACAGGTCGAAGATGGCGAGCATGCGCGCGAGGCTGTCCATGGATGGGCCGAACTCCTGTCTGGCGCCCGGGGCGGAGGGAAATGGTCCCTCCCGGCCTCAAGGCCCACTTCAGTCTAGAGCGATTCCAGCGAAAAAAGGAATCGCCGTCACCGTCTCTATCTCTTTGTTTTTACGCAATTCCCTGGGGGATTGCCTGGTGCGCTTGCGCCTGCTGGAACCGGTGCGGCGGCGCAAATCCCTGTTTCTCGCGAGTGCCGCCGTGCGGACCGGTGTCCGCGACGCCCTGCTTCCAGCCGGGCTTCAATGGATGTGCATGCCCCCATTGATGTCGATGGCGCTGCCGGTGATGTAACCCGACAGCGGCGAGGCGAGGAACAGGCAGACATTGGCGACGTCCTTTGGCGCGCCGAAGCGGCCGAGCGGGATGCCTTCCAGGAAGCGGCGCTGCGTGGCCTCGTCGAAGGCTGTGGCGTTCATCTGGGTGATGATGATGCCGGGATTGACGCAGTTGACCCGGATGCCGCGGGGACCGAGCTCGCGCGCCATGCTCTTGGCCAGCGCCAGCACACCACCCTTGGAGGCCGCGTAGTGCGGCCCGCCCAGCAGGCCGCCGCCGCGCTGCGCCGCGATCGAGGCGAGGCAGATGATGGCGCCGCCATCCTCCATGAGCGGGATCGCCGCCTGCGCCATGTTCAGCATGCCGCGCAGATTGATGTCGAGCGTCGCGTCCCAGTCGTCGTCGGAGATGTCGAGCAGCTTGCGCGCCTGGGCGATGCCGGCATTGTTGACCAGGATGTCGAGCCGGCCGAACTCGACGATGGCGCGTTCCACGATTGCGGCGAGCGCCGCCTTGTCGCGCACGTCGGCGGCCATCCCCAGCGCGCGCGGGCCGCCCAGCGCGGGGTGGTCCGAGGCGATCGCGGCGGCGGCCGTCTCGCAGGCGGCCGCGTCGAGGTCGACGATCACGACACGGGCGCCGGAAGCCGCGAAGGCGCGCGCCACGGCATAGCCTATGCCGGCCGGATGAGCCGCGCCGGTCACGATGGCAACTTTTCCGTCGAGCATTTTTTCTCCAATTTGTAATTTCTCATAATACGATAATTGTTGAAAACAATGGCTGTCAAGCGTGGCTTAGAGGCCAAATCACAGGATCCTGATCACGCGGGAGGTGATTCATCATTTCCCCTTAAACATATGAAATATAACATATGTATGCGGTTTTTAGCCTTCCGTGGTTTCTGGTCGCATGGGCTGTCGGTGGCTGGCGTGATCGCAGGCGCTTGACAATCAAAAATTCAGTGAATTATCGTAATGTGAGAATTGATTGAATTCTTGCGACAGGGAGGAATGCATGTCCGACAAGGAATTGAACATTGTTGCAACGCTGCACGCGCTGGAGGAGGGCGTAGGCCGCCGCACCTTCATGAAGCTGATGGGGGCAGCCGGCATTTCGCTGGCGATGACGCCGGCGGTGACGCGCCTGGCCGAAGCCGCCACCGTCATCCGCGGCAAGATCGCCAACCAGGTCTCGACCCCGTCCAACGACTACTGGTCGGTGTGGACGCGCGCCTTCGGTGCCGCCGCCGAGTCGCTCGGCCTCGAGAAGCAGGAGCTGTTCCATCAGAACGACACCGCGCGGCAGCTGTCGCAGGTGCGCAGCCTGCCGGCGAGCTCGGCCAAGATGCTGATCGGCTGCGTGGAGCCGGCCGGCTCGCTGCCGACCGTGGCCAAATTCTGCCAGGAAAACTCCATCCACTACGTGCCGAGCTGGGAATCGCCGGCCTGGTTCACCCCGCCCGACATCGGCGATTTCTACGTCTCCTTCGTCACGCCCAACTCGGTCGAGGGCGCCTATGAAGTCGCCAAGGCGCTGTTCCAGAGCGTTGGCGGCGAGGGCAAGATCGTCCACATCGCCGGCCTCGCCACGCCGACCGATTCCTATCGCACGGCCGGCCTCATGCAGGCGGCCAAGGAATTCCCCGGCATCAAGATCGTCGGCGGGCTGCATGCCAACTGGGATCGCGAGCAGGCGCGCAAGGTGATGCTCTCCATGGTCACCGCGCATCCCGACATGAAGGGCGTGTTCGCGCAGAACGACAACATGGCGCTGGGTGTGCTTTCGGTGTTGCGCGAGCGCAACCTGAAGAACGTCAAGGTGTCCGGCGTCGACGGCCTGCCGGAGGGCCTGCGCGAAGTGGCAAAGGGCGAGCAAATGGTCGCCACCCACACCTCGCTGCCGCCTTACGGCGCTGGCTTCACCGCGGTGCTTGCCTTCGACGCGCTCAACGGCTGGAAGCCTACGTTGGGCGAGCGGCTGCTGTTCACCGGCTCGGCGCTGGCGACGGCCGAGAATTCCGGGCGCATCGAGAAGGCAATCTACGGCGAGGGCTCCAAGCCCTTCGACTGGGCGCTGATGAGCCGCACGCTGAACCCGGAGACCTGGGATCCGCAGAACAAGATCACCGCGATCGAGCCGGAGACCTATTGGGGTCCGTTCCCGGACGGCAAGGAGCGTCTCAACGCCGCCTATGCGGGCGCCAGGGACAAGGGCGAGTTCTCCAAGGTCGATGCGCTCTATGCCGCGCATTACAAGACCGGCCCGGTCAAGGCCTGAGCCCGGGCACGACAGACAGCATCGATGAACACGGTCGTTCCGGCACTCGCGCTGAGCGGTGTCAGCAAACACTATGGTCCGGTGGCGGCGCTGCGCGCCGTCGACCTGACCCTGGCGCGGCACAGCGTGCTGGGCCTGGTCGGCGAGAACGGTGCCGGCAAGTCGACGCTGATCTCCATCATCAACGGAACCGTCCTCCCGACGGACGGCGAACTCAGGGTCAACGGCGTCGCCGTCACCCCGGGTTCGCCGGCTGATGCCGCGCGCGCCGGCATCGCCACCGTGTTCCAGGAGCAGGGACTGATCTCCAATCTGCACGTCTTCGAGAACATGCTGCTCGGCCGCGAGGCGGGCTTCTCGCGCGCCGGCATACTCGGCCGCTCGGCCATGGTCGGGCTCGCCCGCGACGTGCTGTCCGAACTCGGCATTGCCATCGACCCGCTGGCGGTGACGGGCGAGCTTGCTTTCGGCGAACGCCAGCTGGTCGAGATCGCCAAGGCCTTCGCTCTTGGCCGCATCTATCCGGTGGAGCCGATCGTGCTGCTCGACGAGCCGACCAGCGCGCTGTCGGACAAGGAAACGCAGATCCTGTTCAACTCCATCCGCCGTTGGCGCGAGAAGGCCTCGATCATCCTGGTCTCGCACCGGCTGTCCGACGTCTTCGCCGTCTGCGACCACGTCACCGCGCTCAAGGACGGCACGGTCAATGGCCACTGGGCGGTGGCCGACGCCACGCCTGACATGCTGCACGAGGCGATCGTCGGCCGGCCGCGCTCCGCCGGCTACTACAAGGAGGCCGAGCAGCGCGAGGATCTGGGCGAAGTACTGCTCGACATCCGCTCGGTCTCGGTGCCGGGGCAGTTGCGCGAGGTGTCGCTGTCGGTACGGGCGGGCGAGATCGTCGGCATCGCAGGCGTGCTGGGGTCCGGCAAGACGGTGCTCGCCAACGCCATAACCGGCGCGGTGCGGCCGGCGAGCGGCGAGATCCGCGTCGGCGGCAAGGCGCTGAAGCCGGGCTCGCGCGCCGATGCGCTGGCCGCCGATGTCGGCTTCGTGCCGGCCGAGCGCAACATAGCCGGGGTCATCGGCATGCATTCCATAGAATGGAACATGACGCTGCCGTCGATACGCTCGTTCCGCGTGGCCGGGCTGCCGTTCCTTTCCGGCAGCCGGCAGGCCAGCGTCACCGATGGCTGGATCGCGCGGCTGCGCGTGCGCACCCCCGGCCGTGCCGTGCAGATCCGCAACCTTTCAGGCGGCAACGCGCAGAAGGTGGTGTTCGCCAAGTGGCTGGCACGCGGCATCAAGGTGTTCGTGCTCGACGACCCGGGCCGCGGCCTCGATGTCGGGGCCAAGGAGGAGATCTACGTGCTGCTGCGCGACCTTGCCCGGCAGGGCGTCGCCATCGTGCTGGTCTCCGACAACCTGCCCGAGATCATCGGCCTGTCCAACCGCATCATCACGCTGAGGTCGGGCGCGATCTCGGCCGAGATCAACGCGCCGGCCAACGACAAGCCGGCCGAGACGGCCGTCGTGCCGCATATGGTTTGAGGAAGATGGAAGCCAAATTGTCCCAGTCCGCAACCACGGCCATGCCGCCGGCATGGCGCCAGTGGATCGCCAAGCACGCGATCGCGCTTTATCCGGTGCTGGTCATCCTGGCGCTGGTGGTGTTCTTCGCCGTGCAGAACCCCAACTTCGCCACCTTCGACAATGCCATGAACATCGGCCGGCAGTCCTCGGTGCTGCTGCTGGTGGCGCTGGCCGGCACGATGGTGATCATGATCGGCTCGATCGACCTTTCGGTGGGCTCGATCGTCACGCTCGCCGGCATCGTCGCCGCGCTCACCATCGATTCCGCCGGGCCGGTCGTGGCGATCCTCGCCGGCATAGGCACCGGCCTCGTCGTCGGGCTGATCAACGGCGTGACGCTGATCTCGCTGAAAGTGCCGTCCTTCCTGGTCACGCTCGGCATGCTGTCGATCCTGTCGGGCATCGCAAACATGATCTGCGGCGGCGCCTCCATCATGTTCATGGACCTCAGCCTGACCAACTTCGTCAACGCCGAGCTCATCCCCGGCCTGCCGACCATCATCCTGGTGGCGCTGCTCAGCGCCGCGGCGCTCACCTTCATCGCCTTCAAGACTGTGCTGGGTCGCTACCTCTTCGCTATCGGCGGTGGCGAGATCGTTGCCGCCAATTCCGGTGTTCCGGTCAACCGCTACAAGGTCTACGCCTTCATGCTGTCCGGGGCGCTGTGCGGCCTGGCCGGCGTGCTGCTCACCGCGCAGGTGGGCGCCGGAACGCCGGCGGCGGGTGCCAACATGCTGCTTGATTCTATCGCGGCCATCGTCATGGGCGGCACGGCGCTGTCGGGCGGCATCGGCGGGCCGCAGCGCACCATCCTCGGCGTGCTGGTCATCGCCATCCTGTCCAACGGCATGGACGTCACCGAGGTCAGCAGCTTCACCCAGGAGATCGTCAAGGGCCTCGTCATCATCCTGGCGGTGGCCTCGACCATCGACCGCAAGAAATATCCCTTCATCAAGTGATCGCCGGGCGAGGTCCCGCGAAGCAGAACCACAAGGAGCAGACATGAGCGCCAAGCTTGTCCCCGTCGTCACCCGCAAGGACCACGAGCATGCCGGCACCGGACAGTCGGGCGGCGCGGTGCGCATTTCCGGCGTGAGCCCTCAGCACACGCCGGCGACCAAGATCTGGTTCGGCAAGGTCTCCAACAAGCCCGGCTACCGCTCGCTGCCGCATCACCATGGCGACGCCGAGACCGGCGGCTATGTGTTCAAGGGCAAGGGCCGGATCTATTTCGGCGAGAACTACGCCGAATATCTCGACATGGACGAGGGCGACTTCGTCTTCGTGCCGCCGCACATGCCGCATGTCGAGGTCAACATGAGCACGACCGAAGACCTGGTCTGGCTCACAGCGCGCACGCCCGACAACATCGTGGTCAACCTGCCGGATGTCGACGATACCACCCTCGTTGGCTATAGGCGCGCCTGAAGAAAGAGCCCCGTTCGGGAGGAAGACACATGACTGATATCCGCCTCTACATGTTCGATACCGGCATCCTCAAATGCAAGTATCACGACATCTACCTGAACCAGGGCGGGGATTCCGATTTCGAGATCCCGGTTCCGTTTTATTTCATCACGCATCCCAAGGGGAACGTGATCATCGACGGCGGCACCCCGGTGGAATGCGCCACCGACGCCAAGGGCCACTGGGGCAAGGTGGCCGAGTTCTTCACTCCGGTGCTGACGCCCGAACAGGGCTGCGTGGCGCAGATCGAGAAGCTCGGCTTCACGGTCGACAGCGTGAAGAATGTCGTGCTCTCGCACCTGCATCTCGACCATGTCGGCGCCGTCGGCCGCTTCCCCAACGCCACCCATGTCGTGCAGCGCATCGAATATGAATACGCCTTCACGCCGGACTGGTTCGCCAACCTCGCCTATGTGCGCAAGGACTTCGACCGGCCGGGCCTGAAATGGCTGATACTCGAGGACGCCTGGGGCGATTTCTACGACCTCTATGGCGACGGCTCGATCATCCTGATCCGCTCGCCAGGCCACACGATCGGCCACCAGTCGATCCTGGTGCGCACGTCCAGCGGCCAATCGGTGCTGCTGGCGGTCGATGCCGCCGACACGCTCGATCATTGGGAGGAGCGCGCGCTGCCCGGCGCGCTGCATTCGACCATCGATTCCGTTCGTTCGGTGAAGAAGCTGCGCGCCGTGCAGGAAAAGACCGGCGCGCTGGTCGTGGCCGGCCATGACGGCCCGCAATGGGCTACGCTGAAGAAGGCGCCCGATTTCTACTGAGACAGGCAGGGCGGGCCGCAAGGCCCCTCCGACAACGAGGACATGACATGAAGCTTCTGCGTTTCGGCCCGATCGGGCAGGAAAAGCCCGGCCTGCTCGACGGGCAGGGCACGCTGCGCGATCTTTCCGGCGTGGTCGCCGACATCGCCGGCGAGGTGCTGGGCGATGCCGGGCTGGCGCGGCTCGCCGCGCTCGACACGTCGACGCTGCCGTCGGTCGAGGGCAATCCGCGCATCGGCGCCTGCGTCGGCGAGGTCGGCAAGATGATCTGCGTCGGGCTGAACTATGCCGACCACGCGAAGGAGACCGGCAAGGAGCCGCCGGCCGAGCCGATCCTGTTCATGAAGGCGACGACGGCGCTCTGCGGCCCGAACGACGACATCGAGATCCCCAGGGGCTCCCTGAAGACGGACTGGGAAGTCGAGCTCGGCGTCGTCATCGGCAAACGCGCCAAATACGTTGCCGAAGCCGATGCGCTTGGCCATGTCGCCGGTTACTGTGTGGTCAACGACGTGTCCGAGCGCGCCTTCCAGTCGGAGCGCGGCGGGCAGTGGACCAAGGGCAAGAGCCACGACACGTTCGGCCCGATCGGTCCGTGGCTGGTGACGCGCGACGAGGTCGCCGACCCGCAGGCGGTGGGCCTGTGGCTGGAGGTGGATGGCGTCAGCCGGCAGAACGGCTCGACCCGAACCATGATCTTCGGCGTCGCCCATCTGGTCAGCTACATCAGCCAGTTCATGACGCTGGAACCGGGCGACATCATCGCCACCGGCACGCCGCCCGGCGTCGGGCTCGGCCAGAAGCCGCCGGTGTTCCTCAAGGTTGGCCAGAGCATGCGGCTCGGCATCCAGGGGCTGGGCATCCAGACACAGCGCACCGTCGCGGCGCGGGCCTGAACGATAAAGACCACCGCGCCCGGTGGTCCCGGCGAAAAGCACGGACGCGCGGGCGCGCAGAAAGCAGGAAGAATACCCATGGCAAATCTGAAGGACCGCGTCGCCATCGTCACCGGCGGCAGCCGGGGGCAGGGCGAGGCGGAAGCGCGGCTCCTGGCCGAGGCTGGCGCGGCCGTCATGGTGTGCGACGTGCTGGAGGCGGAAGGCGAGGCGCTGGCCGGAGCGCTGCGGGCGCAAGGCCACGAGGCACGCTTCCTGACGCTCGACGTGTCCAGCGGGGAAAGCTGGAAGAATGCCATCGAGGCGGTGCGTGGCTGGAAGGGCAGGCTCGACGTGCTGGTCAACAACGCCGGCATCATCAACCGCAAATCGCTCAATGACACGCCGCTCGAGGCCTGGGAACGGCTGATCGGCATCAACCTCACCGGCACCTTCCTCGGCATCCAGGCGGCGGCGCCGCTGATGCGCGAGAACGGCGGCGGCAGCATCGTCAACATCTCGTCCAACAGCGCCTTCTCCGGCCATTACGACCCGGCCTACACGGCCAGCAAATGGGGCGTGCGCGGGCTGACCCGCACGGCGGCGATGGAATATGTTTCCTGGGGTATACGGGTGAACAGCGTCTGTCCGGGCCTGATCGTCACCGGTCTCAACGCCAACGCGCCGCATCTGCAGCCGATGATCGGGCTGACGCCGATGAAGCGCAGTGGCACGCCGGAGGAGGTCGCCAAGCTGGTGTTGTTCCTGGCCGGCGAGGATTCCAGCTTCATCACCGGCGAGGATTTCCTTATCGACGGCGGCTTCACGTCGGGCGCTGGCTATCGCCGCGTCGCCGTGGAAACCGGGCTCTACGAGAGCTGAGTATCCGTGGAAGGCCGTCGGCCTTTCGACGCTTCCTGAGATCTGTTCCATCCTGATCTTGCTCGGGGCGGGCCGCATGGCCCGCCCCGATGCATTTCGGGCGGCGAAGCCGTGGCGCAACCGGAAGGCAACGCCGATGGATCGCGGGGGTGTGCGTCGCGGCTGCTTGACGTTTGATCAATCGCTGATACGTTATTTGCGAATTTTGTTCGTAAATACGGAACCGACATGACTGAGATCGAAGCCGATACCGTGGACTGGGCCGCCGCGCGCAAGGAGATGGAGCGCTGGTACTGGTGGGGCATCCCCACCTTCTTCCGCGCGCCCTGGAACGAGGAGCCGGGGGCGGGCGAGATCGCCGTGCTCGGCGTCCCGCACTCGTCGGGCAACGGCTCGACCGAGCGCGACCAGCATCTCGGCCCGCGCGCCGTGCGCCATGTCTCGGCGCTCTACCGGCGCGGCCATGGCCGCTTCGGCTTCGTGCCCTGGGACGTCTGCAACGTCGTCGACGCCGGCGACGTGCCGCTGCCGGAAGCGATGGTGAACGACACCAGCGTGCGCCACATCGAGCTCTACGCGAAGCGCTTCGCCGCGGCCGGCACTCGCCTGGTGTCGATCGGCGGCGACCATTCGATCACCGGGCCGCTGCTCAAGGCGGTGGCCGGGCCGGGGTCGCCGATGACGGATGGCAAGCCGGTGGCGCTGGTGCATTTCGATTCCCACACCGACAGCTACCACCATTTGCCGCACTGGCTGGGCAACCGCCGCTCGGCGGCGCACTGGAGCAGCTATACTGCCACAGAGGGCAATGTCGATCCCACGCGCTCCTCGCAGATCGGCATCCGTCCGAACGTCGGCACGCCGGGTTCGCGCAACACCAGCGAAGAACTGGGCTACCGGGTCATCGGCATGGACGAGATCGAGCGTGACGGCTGGGAGAAAGTGGCAAGCCAGGTGCGCGCCCGCGTCGGTGACGCGCCGGTCTACATCACTTTCGACCTCGACGTGCTCGACCCGGCCGACGCGCCGGGCGTGTCCAACATCGAGCCTGGTTATCCCGGCCTCCGGATCGGCGACGCGGTGCGCATCCTGCAGAGCCTGCGCGGCCTCAACATCGTCGGTGGCGACATCGTCTGCCTGATGCCGACCAAGGACAGCCCCAACCAGATCACCGCGATGAACGCCATGGTCGTGGCCTTCGAGATGATCTGCCTGATGGCGGATCGCATGCGGAGCGACAAGCCGGAACACAGGCCGGCGTGAGGCGCCCCGGCGCCGTGCCTTGCCGCGCGCCGCCGTCAACGAGGCGGCGGCGTCAGCACGAACAGCGCCTTGGCGGGCTCGGTCGCGGACGCGTTGGCGAAAGTGTGGGCGCGGCGCGGATCGAAGGCGATCGAGTCGCCCGTGCCGAGCTCATGGGTGGTGTCCTCCACCACGATGCGGATCGCGCCTTCCAGCACGAAGACGAACTCTTCCTCGCAGGCCAGCGTGTAGAGTTTTTCGCCGCCGGTGCCGCCGGGCTCGATGTCGGAAAAGATCACCTGCAGCCGCTTCGCCTCGGCCGGCGAGATGAGATAGTCGGAAACCCCGGTGCCGCCGAAGCGGATCGGCGGGCGGTCGTTGGCGCGCACGACGCCCGAGCGCGCCGGCGTGAACAGGTCGCCCACCGGCAGCGCCAGCACCTCGCAAAGGCGCACCAGCGAGGCGACCGAAGGCGAGGTCTTGTCGCGCTCGATGTCGCTCAGGAAGCTCTTCGTCAGGTCGGCGGCGCCGGCGACCTCGTCCAGCGTCATGTCGAGATCGCGCCGTCGCGCGCGCAGCAGCCTGCCGATGTTGGGTGCGGGGCGCCGGCTGGATGGAGAATCTGACACGAACGCTACCTCCGATTCGAGCTGTTCCAAAGCACTATGCCACAGCTTTAGCCGGCAAGGCGCGTTTGAGATTGTTCGTTTATAGCGAATTATGTTGACTATGTAAGAACTATAGGCAAGCCTGATGGAAGGCCGCCAAGAGCCCGAAACCCAGAGGTGAACCATGTCCAGAAAACTGATCTGCCTTCTCGCCCTTCTCGTCGCCACGCCCGCCATGGCCGAGGGACCGGGCTTCATCGCCGGCGGCAAGCTGCAGGCCTGCGTCGACCCGACCTTCCCGCCGATGGAGTTCGTCAAGACGCCGGGCCAGCCGCCGGTCGGCATCGACGTCGATGTCATCAAGGCGCTCGCCGCGCACTGGAAGGTCGACGCCAACATCACCGCCATGGACTTCAACGGCCTGCTGCCGGGCCTGGAATCCAAGCGCTGCGACATCGTCATCAGCGGCGCGCTCCTCAAGCCGGAGCGGCTGGAGAAGTTCAGCGGCGTTCCCTACCTGAAGACCGGCGTCGTCATGATCGGCAAGGCCGACGACGGCACTGCCTACAAGAGCTACGAGGATTTCTCCGGCAAGGTCGTCGCGGTGCAGAGCGGCACCGCCTACATCGACCTTCTGAACAAGGTGAATGATGACCTCGCCAAGGCCGGCCGCGACAAGATCATCCTGCAGACCTATCCCAAGCAGACCGACGCCATCCAGCAGGTGATGGTCGGGCGCGCCATCGGCACGATCAGCCAGGACACCGAATTCGCCTATCGCGACCTGCAGCAGCCGGGCGAACTGAAGATCCTCTATTCCGCCGGCGCCGCCGACCAGTACGCGGCCTATTTCCGCAAGGACGCCGCCGATCAGGCAGCCGTGACCGACGCCGTCAAGGCGCTGATGGCCAACGGCACGATGAAGACCATCGCGGAGCAGTGGAAGCTGCCGCCCTCGACCGTGACGGGCGTCGGCGAATAGTCAGCGCAAGAGGCCGCGGTGAGCTTCAATACGGATCTGTTCTGGTCGGCGCTTTTTTCCGCGACCTTCTTCCAGGCCGCGCTGGTCGCGCTGGCTCTGACAATCCTTGCCCATGCGGCGGCGATCCTGTTGTCGCTGCCGCTGGCGCTGGCGCTCGATGGCAAGCGCGCCTGGCTGCGCTGGGCGGCGACCGCCTATGTCGGCCTGTTCCGCGCCTTGCCGGCGCTGCTTCTGCTGCTCTTCGTCTGGAACGGACTGCCGCAGATATCGCCGGTCTTCCGCGAACCCTGGTTCTCGCCCTTCATCGCCGCCTTCGTGGCGCTGA
Organism: Mesorhizobium sp. 65-26; assembly: GCA_001899205.1. Lineage (GTDB taxonomy): Bacteria > Pseudomonadota > Alphaproteobacteria > Rhizobiales > Rhizobiaceae > Mesorhizobium. The sequence continues at coordinate 223,997 of MKVL01000010.1, forward strand.
CGCTGAACGAGGCGGCCTACCAGGTGGAGATCAACCGCGCGGCGCTCAGCGCCGTGGACGGCGGACAATACCAGGCGGGCGCGGCACTCGGCCTGCGCAAGCCGCAAGTGTTCTTCCTGATCGCCGTGCCGCAGGCGCTGCGCGTCGCGCTGCCGCCGACGGTCAACGAGTTCATCAGCCTCTTGAAGACCACGTCGCTCGCCTCGGTCATCTCGCTGACCGAGCTGATGGCGGTGACCCAGCAGAGCGTCGCCTCGTCGTTCCGCTACGCGGAGTACTACGCCGTCGCCTCCATCTACTATCTCGCCATGGTCTATGCGCTGATGTTCCTGCAGAAGCGCTTCGAACGGCGCTTTGCCTGGGCCAAGCCGCGCGACCATGCCGCCGGCGCGCCGCACGGCTGACGCGGCGGCGCCGCGACCACAGAAATCCTGACATCGAGGAGCCCAAAGGTGACGGATACGACCTCCAACCATTTTCCCGATCGCGCCGACGTGGTGATCGTCGGCGGCGGCGTGGCCGGCTGTTCCATTGCCTACCACCTGACCAAGCTCGGCATCACCGACGTGGTGCTGTGCGAGCGCAAGCAGCTCACCTGCGGCACGACATGGCATGCGGCGGGGCTGGTCACGCAATTGCGCGCCACGCGCCAGATGACGGAGCTGGCGAAATACACGGGCGAACTCTTCGCCAGCCTGGAGGAGGAGACGGGGCAGGCGACCGGCTTCATGCGGCGCGGTTCGCTGCGTGTCGCGCGCACCGAGGCACGGCTGGAGGAACTCGCGCGCGGCGCCTCGATGGGCCGCAATTTCGGTCTGCCGGTGGAAAAGGTCAGCCCCGGCGAGATCAAGGAACGCTGGTCGCCGATCGACCTCGACGGCATCGTCGGCGGCTTCTGGTTCCCGCATGACGGGCAGGTCAATCCGGCCGACGTGACCATGGCCTACGCCAGGGGCGCGCGCATGCGCGGCGGCAGGATCTTCGAGAACACGAAGGTTGAGAAGATCCTGGTCGAGAATGGCCGCGCCGTCGGCGTCGTCACCGACAAGGGCGAGATTCGCGCCTCGCGGGTGGTGATCTGCGGCGGCATGTGGTCGCGCGATCTCGCCGCCACCGCTGGCGTCACGCTACCGCTGCACGCGGCCGAGCATTTCTACATCGTCACCGAGACCATCCCCGAGCTGCCGCGCAACCTGCCTGTGCTGTTCATGGGCGACGAGTGCGCCTACTACAAGGAGGATGCCGGCAAGCTGTTGCTCGGCTGCTTCGAGCCCAACGCCAAGCCGTGGGGCCACAAGGGCATTCCCGAGGATTTCTGCTTCGATTCCCTGCCGGAGGATTTCGAGCATTTCGAGCCGATCCTGGAGATGGCGACCAAGCGCGTGCCGTTGCTGGCCGAGGCCGGCATCAAGCTGTTCTTCAACGGCCCGGAGAGCTTCACGCCCGACGACCGCTATCTGATCGGCGAGACGTCGGAGGTCGGCGGGCTGTTCTGCGCCTGCGGCTTCAACTCGATCGGCATCCTGTCGTCGGGCGGCGTCGGCAAGGCGCTGTCGGAATGGATCCGCGACGGCCGCCCGCCGGTCGATCTCGCCGACGTCGACGTGCGCCGCACCGTCTCCTTCCAGTCGAACAAGAGCTATCTTTACGATCGCACCACGGAGACGCTCGGCCTGCTGTTCGACATGCACTGGCCTTACCGGCAGTTCGAGACGGCGCGCGGCATCAGGCGCAGCCCCTTCCACGACCGGTTGCTCGCCGAGGGCGCCTTCATGACAGAGGCTGCCGGCTTCGAACGGCCGGGCTTCTTCGCGGGCAGGGGCGTGACGCCCGAGATCGAATATTCCTACGGCCGGCAGAACTGGTTCGACCTCGCCGGCGCCGAATGCCGCAACACGGCCGAGAACGTGACACTGTTCGACCATTCCTGCTTCGTCAAATACGAGGTGGAGGGGCGCGACGCGGTGAAGGTGCTGAACCGCATCTGCGCCAACGACATCGACGTGCCGGTCGGCCGCGTCGTCTACACGCAATGGCTGAACGAGCTCGGTGGCATCGAGGCCGACGTGACGGTGACGCGGCTTTCGCCCTCCACCTTCATGGTCGTGACGATCGCGGTGTCGCAGCGGCGCGACCTGACCTGGCTCACGCGGCATATCCCCGGGGATGCGCATGTCTTCGTGCGCGACGTCACCTCTGGCCTGCCGATGCTGGCGCTGATGGGGCCGAAGGCGCGCGACCTGCTCAAGGCTGTCTCGCCCGACGATTTCTCCGATGCAGGCTTTCCGTTCGGCACCAGCCGCGAGATCGACCTCGGCTACGCCCGCGTGCGCGCCAGCCGGCTGACCTTCGTCGGCGAAATGGGGTGGGAGCTCTACATGCCGGCGGAGTTCGCCGGCCATGTCTTCGACAGGCTGGTCGAGGCGGGCGCCGCCTTCGGGCTGCGCCATGGCGGCTATTTCGCCATCAACTCGCTGCGCATGGAGAAGGGCTATCGCCACTGGGGCCACGATATAGGCGAGGAGGATTCGCCGCTGCAGGGTGGCCTTGGCTTCGCGGTGGCCTTCGACAAGCCGGGCGGCTTTATCGGGCGCGAGGCGCTGCTGCGCCAGAAGGAAGCCGGTCCGATACGCCGCCGGCTGGTGCAGTTGCGGCTGGAAGACGAGGCGGCGCCGTTGCTCTACCACCACGAGCCGGTCTGGCGCGACGGGCGCATCATCGGCTCGGTCACTTCGGGGGCCTATGGCCACCGCATCGGCGCTTCGCTCGGCATGGCCTATGTCGAGTGCGCCGAGGGCGTCGCCGACGCCTATCTCGCCGCGATGCCGCTGGAGGTGGAGATCGCCTGGAAACGCTATCCGGCACGCGCCCAGCTCAGGGGCTGGTACGATCCGAAGGGCGAGCGGCTGAAGGGCTAGGGCGCTCCCGGCCACGGGTTGGCGAGCCTGCTCATCCTTTGCCGGAGAATCTCCGGGCGACCGCAAGCCGTTGTTCCAGCTTGCGATTTACGCAGGAGTCTGGCGCGCTATCCATGCCGATAGGAGCGCGGCCGTTGCGTTCGGGTGGTCTCAGCGGACGACCAGAACCGGGATCTCGGTCAGCGACAGCACTTCGGCCGTCTGGCTGCCCAGCAGCAGCCGGCCGAGGCCGCGGCGACCGTGGGAGGCCATGACGATGAGATCGCAGCCATCGCTGCGGGCGAGGTCGAGGATCGCCTCGGCGGGCGTCCTGTTCTCGATGTGCAGGGTCTTGGCGCTTACGCCCTGTTCGGCTGCGGCGGCCTTGCAGCTGTCGAGAACCTCGCGTGCATACTGGCGCGCGCCCTCTTCATAGGCGACCAGTTCGTCGCCGGCCGCGTAGCCGGCCATGGCGCCGCCCCAGGCGAGAATAGGGAAGGGTTCGGAGACGTTGACGAAGGTGACGGCCGCGCCGAGACCCTTGGCCAGTGCGAGTCCGTGCGCGACGCCCTTCTTGGCGAGTTCCGAGCCGTCCGTGGCGATCAGCAGATGCTTGTACATGATGACGATCCCTCAATGCGCGGGACGCACGATGCGCCCCTGGTGTGGCGGGAGCCTGTTCAGGCCAACCTCGATATAGTCACCTTACGCCGCCGACCACAGGGCTACCTTGATCTGGATCAACGCCATCCGGCGATTGGCCCGCAACGTGCCGGCCGGTGCGGACATCCGAATGGCGGAGCAGGCTCCGGCAATACGCCCCCTGGTTGGCTTTCGTGTGCCGCCTGAGAAGTATAGCCTAGGCTATGCCATTGAATTTAATTGGATTTTTTATCCTTCCGGATTGACTCCGCTTCGGAGCACGGTTATCTCGCGGCCATCGGGGAGTAGCCACCGTCCGCGTGACGGGGCCGCGTCAACATGCTCGCGAGACATCGCGTGGCGCGGCCGTCCGGATTCGTCCGGACCGGCAAGACCGTGGTGAGGATCGGCCATCGGACAGGCCGCTCGCGATCACCCGGTCCATGTCCCCTGAGAGTTATTGCCATGTCGCCGTTTTCGATCGCCATCCTGGCCATAGGCATGTCCGTCGACGCGCTGATCGCCTCCATCGGGCAAGGGGCGGGGGCCGCGCGCCCGTCCTGGGGCCAGGCGCTGAAAACCGGCGCGGTGTTCGGCTTCGTCGAGACGCTGACGCCGCTGCTCGGCTGGCTGATGGGCGTCGCCGCCAGTCAGTATGTCCAGCACATCGACCACTGGATCGCCTTCGTGCTGCTCGGCGGTGTCGGCGGACGCATGGCGTTGCACGCCTTCCAGCGCGACGCGGCCGTGCCCGCCGCTCCGGCCGGCCGCTCGCCGATGACGCTGGTCGCCACCGCGATCGGCACCAGCATCGATGCCATGGCCGTCGGCGTGTCGCTGGCCTTCCTCGAGGTCAACATCGTGGTGATCGCGCTGGCCATCGGCGCTGCGACGACGCTGATGTCCACCGGCGGCGTGCTGGCGGGACGTTTCCTCGGCGCGCGCTTCGGGCGCTATGCGGAAATCGTCGGCGGGCTGGCGCTGATCGGCCTCGGCGTCTCCATTCTCCACGAACACCTCACGGCTTGACGCGACGGCGCGAAAACCGCTTCGCGCCTGGCCGCTCGCTGCTGTAGCTTGCCGCCGGACATTGCCAGCGAAAGGCCACCGGATGAGCAGCGCGTTCCCCACGATCCACCTTGTGCGCCATGGCGAGACGGCGTGGAGCCTGTCCGGCCAGCACACCGGCCGCACAGACATGCCGCTGACGCCGGCCGGTGAGGCGGCGGCGCGCGGCGTAGCCGACCGTCTGAAAGGCCTGTCGTTCTCCGGCGTGTGGTCGAGCCCTTCGCAGCGCGCCTGGCGCACCTGCGAGCTTGCCGGTTTCGGCGCCGGCGCCATCCGCAAGGACGACCTGCAGGAATGGGACTATGGCGCCTATGAGGGGCTGACGACCAGGCAGATCCTGGCCGAGCGCCCCGGCTGGACCGTGTTCCGCGACGGCTGCCCGGGTGGCGAGAGCACGGCCGATGTCGGCGCCCGGGCCGACAGGATCATCGCCGCGCTGCGTGCCGCCAATGCCGACATGCTGATCTTTTCCAGCGCGCATTTCCTGCGCGTTCTGGCCGCTCGCTGGCTCGGCCTGCCGCCGCAAGGCGGCGCGCTGTTCGTGCTCGACACGACCAGCATAAGCGTGCTTGGTTACGAGCACGACCTCAGTGAGCCGGTCATCCGCCGGTGGAACCAGAAATAGCGCCGGCGCCGCGCCTCAGGCGTAGCGGCTGAACTTGCGGATCGCCTCCGAGGTGACCGGCGTGAAGAAGTTCACCAGGTTGCCGTCAGGGTCGCGGAACAGCAGCGAACGGTTGCCCCACGGCATCGTCGTCGGCTCCTGCACGACCTTGCCGGCGACGAGGTCGGAAAGCCTGCTGAACTCCTCGTCGACATCGTCGACGCGGAACTCGATGATGGCGGTGTGGTTGTCCGCCGGGCGGGCGATGTCGTCGCCGAACAGCAGAAGCGTGCGCGTGCCGCCGATGGCCAGCGTGCAGGCCGGCGTCGAAAGTTCGGCGAAGTCCTCCGTGTACATGGTCGCGGGCAGGCCCATGACCCGCTCGTAGAAGCGCACGAGGCGCTGGACGTCTGCTGTGATGATCCGGACGGACACGAAGTTCATCGCATGGCTCCCTGCTTGCCGGAGCCGCGCCGGCTCCATCGTCCATGCATAGACCAGCCGTCCTGACAGCTTGCCGTCAGCAGCGCGCGGATGACGGGGACAGCAGCGCTCCCTGATAACCATGAATTGATAGGCCGGAATGACCGCGATCATGGAGAGTTGTCAGGGGCTGTCATACAACCATGGCGGGGATTTTCACGGGAATGGAGGGCAATCGGCATGGAATACCGCCTGACGGGTGTTGCTATCGCGCTTGTTTTTCTGGGACTGGGCGCGGAGCCGGCCGCCGCATTCGGCAACTCGAAAACCTATGAAAAGACGGCGTTGTCCGGGAAGGAGATATTCCTCTACGGCGGATCGACGCTCAATCCCGACTGCTCGAAGGCAGGCAAGGACGATGTGAGGGCGGTTGCCGGACCGAGCCATGGCAGGGTCTCCATCGTCAATGCGCAGACCTACGTGCACTATGGCAAGGGCGACGCCCGAGCGAAATGCAATTCCCGCAAGGTGGACGGCATCAAGGTGCTGTATCGCTCAAAGCCCGGTTTCAAGGGGCAGGACCAGGTTGTCCTTTCCATCCATACATATTTTGGCGGAGCTTACCGCGCCGTCATCGACATCAACGTCGAGTAGGGTGGCTGCCGCTCAGCCAGCCAGCAGCGCCAGCTCTTCTGCTGTCAGGTGACGGGCCGTGCCCTTGGCGAGGTCGCCGAGCGGCAGCGCGCCGATGGCGATGCGGATGAGCCGCAGCACGTCGATCCCGTGGGCTGCGAGCAGGCGGCGGATGTGGCGGTTGCGGCCCTCGTCCAGAACGATCTCCAGCCAGGCGGTGCGGCCGCCGCTGCGCACAAGCTCGACCGAAAGCGCCTTCAGCGTCTCGCCGTCGACGATGGCGCCGGCGCGCAGGTTTTCCAGCATCGCGGCGTCGGGCGCCGCCGCGACCTGCACGTGGTAGGTTTTCGGCAGATGCGAGGCTGGGTCCATCAGGCGGTTGGCGAAGCGCGTGTCGTTGGTCATCAGCAGCAGGCCTTCGCTGGCCTTGTCCAGCCTTCCGACCGGCGAGACGAAGGGCAGATCGAGTCCTTCGAGGCACGCATAGACGGTGGCGCGCGCCTCGGGATCATCGCGGGTGGTGACCACGCCGCGCGGCTTGTTGAGCATGAGATAGACCTTGCTCTCGGCGGCGACGCGCTGGCCGTCGACGGAGATCGCGTCCCGGTCGGGATCGACGCGCAGCGTTGCGTCGCGCGCCACCTTGCCGCTAACGCTGACGCGGCCCTCGGCGATCAGTGCGTCGGCCTGCGTGCGCGAACAGTAGCCGAGCTTCGACAGCGCCCGGTTCAGGCTGACACCGCTTCCGGACGCTTTGGCGCGGGAACTGGCGCTTGCGAGGTCCCCGGCCTGGACACGGTTAGCGCCGGCCTGGGCACGGCTAGCGCCCACCCGAACAGGCTTGCCTCCGTCTCGTCCGCGTCTGGGTGCCATTCCACCGTCGTGCCGTTTCGTTTCGCGTGGTTGATGGCACGGGCGGCGTGGCCGGCGCAAGGCGGGGAGACGGGGTGTCCGACCCCGCCGCCTTGCTGATGGCCTGTCTCAGGCGGCTGGCCTGCCTCAGGCGGCTGGCCTGCCTCAGGCGGCTGGCCTGCCTCAGGCGGCGGCCTTTTCGCCGGCGATGCCGTTCAGCACCGCCATCTCGTCATCGGGCAGTTCCAGTTCGGCGGCCGCGAGGTTCTCCCTGAGATGGCCGACCGACGAGGTGCCTGGAATGAGCAGGATATTCGGTGCGCGGCGCAGCAGCCAGGCGAGCGCCACCTGCATCGGGCTGGCTTCCAGCCGGCCGGCGACTTGCGACAGCGTGTCCGACTGGAGCGGGCTGAAGCCGCCGAGAGGGAAGAACGGCACGTAAGCGGTGCCCTGGGCGGCCAACTCGTCGATCAGCGCGTCGTCCTCGCGATGCGCCAGGTTGTAGTGGTTCTGCACGCAGACGATCTCGGCCATGCGGCGGCCCTCGGCGATCTGGGCGCGGGTGACGTTGGACAGGCCGATATGGCGCACCAGGCCCTCGCGCTGCAGTTCGGCCAGCGCGGTCAGCGGCTCCTCGATGGAACCTTCGGCCGGGCCGTGGACGCCGAAGATCGCACGCAGGTTGACCACCTCGATCGCGTCGAGGCCGAGATTGCGCAGATTGTCGTGCACCGCCTGCCGCAATTCGCGTGGCGTCATGGCCGGCAGCCATGCCGCCTTGTGGTCGCGCCGCGCGCCGATCTTGGTCACGATGGTGAGGCCGTCGGGGTAGGGGTGCAGCGCCTCGCGGATGATCTTGTTGGTCACGTGCGGGCCGTAGAAATCGCTGGTGTCGATGTGGTCGACGCCACTCGCCAGCGCCTCGCGCAACACAGCGAGCGCGCCGTCATGGTCCTTCGGCGGGCCGTATACGCCGGGTCCGGCGAGCTGCATGGCGCCGTAGCCCAGGCGCTTCACGGCGCGGTCACCAAGCCTGTAGGTTCCGGCCTTGCTGATGTCGGTCATGTCCTCGTCTCCTCTGTGGATGCGGCCAATGTAGACACCACGCGCCTGCGCGATAATATGATGCAATCGAAACAGCCTGTGCGGAAAGGCGAACAATGGCAACGGATCTCGGCGACCTGTCGGCCTTCGTGGCGGTGGCGCGCGCCGGCGGTTTTCGCGAGGCGGCGCGGACGATGGGCGTCAGCGCGTCCAGCCTCAGCGAGACGGTGCGGCGACTGGAAGGCGCGCTTGGCGTGCGGCTGCTCAACCGCACGACACGCAGTGTCGCGCCCACCGAGGCGGGCGCCCGGCTGCTGGAACGGCTCGCGCCGGCGCTGGGCGAGGTCGAGGCGGCGCTTGACCTTGTCGAGGATTTTCGCGGCCGCCCCGCGGGCACGCTGCGTCTCAACGTGCCGGTGGCGGCGGCGCGGCTGGTGCTGCCGCGCCTGGTGCCGGCTTTCCTGGAAGCTTATCCGGAGATACGCCTGGAAATCACCGCGGAGGACAGTTTCGTCGATCTGCTGGCGGCCGGCTGCGATGCCGGCATCCGCTATGACGAGCGGCTGGAGCAGGACATGATCGCGGTGCCGATCGGTCCACGCCGGCAGCGCTTCGCCTCCGCCGCCTCGCGCGCCTATCTCGACCGCCACGGCCGGCCCGGCCATCCGCGCGACCTGCTTGGCCATGCCTGTCTGCGCGGGCGCTTTTCCAGCGGCGCCATGACCGCCTGGGAATTCGAACGCGATGGCGAGGTGGTGAAGGTGGATCCGATGGGTCCGCTGCTGGTCAGCACCGGCACGGCAAGCGACCTCGCCGTCCAGGCGGCCATCGCCGGCACCGGCATCGTCTCACTGTTCGAGGACTGGCTGCGGCCCTATTTCGACAGCGGCGCTCTGGAACCGGTGCTGGAACCCTGGTGGCAGTTGTTCTCCGGCCCGTTCCTGTACTATCCTGGCCGCCGTCTCATGCCGGCTCCGCTGCGTGCCTTCGTCGACTTCGCCAGCGCGCGGCGCTGGGAGTGATCTTGCCCTTGCGCTGGGGAGTTTGCGCTGATCTCCCCCATTTGGGGTATGTCGTCATTCGCCTGTTAAGGGCATTCTCCATGTGTCGTGCAAGGGTAGGGGTACTTTGGCACGACGATGGATCGTGGCCGGGGGGCGATGACAATGAAGAAGACCAATCTCGCGGAAGCGCTGTTTCCAGAGAAGGCGCGTGGCGCGGTCCGGCCCGAGAGCCGGTTCCGCGACGGACGCCGATGGGAGAACGATGTCCTGGCGCTGGCCGATGGCCGCAGATTCCGGTTCGCGCCCGACGCACGCCTGCACGAGCTTCGCGCCGACGAGAAGGTGACGATCACCTTCGATCGCGCGGCCGGCGTGTTCGTGGTCGGACGCGGCCCGCGCAAGGCGCGCTGACGGGAGCGATCACCGCAAGTCGGAATCGCCGTGCTCCCTAGAATTTGCGCGGGTCGATGCCCTTGGTTCCCGGCCCGTAGGGGCTGGGATAGATCTCACCGATGGTCATCAACTCGATCTCGCCGTCGAGCGTCGAGCCGATGATGGCGACATCGGGGTCGTCGCAGCAGAACTCCCAGATGACCTGGCGACATTCAGCGCAGGGCACGCCCGAATAGGGGCCGTGGCATACGATGGCGTCGATCTGGCGTTCGCCGGCAGCGGCCATGGCCATGACGGCGTTGCGCTCGGCATGAACGGATTGCTGCAACGTCACCACCTCGACATTGCAGGCGGCGAAGACGCGGCCCGAGCGTGTGCGCACGGCCGAGCCGACCTTATGGTTCGAATAGGGCGTGTAGGCGTTCTCGCGCGCAGCGGCGGCAGCCTCCACGAGCTGGCGGTCGGCTGCCGGCAACTGGTCCAGGGTGGTCTTCCTCATCGGTCTCTCCCGGTCTGGCGGCCCCTCCCGAATTGATTCAGGACGGGACCGCATGTGATTGGTTTTCCGTAGGTCTTGCCGGCTCAGGCGGGCTGGCGCGCCGGCCGGGCGAAGAGCCCGGCGGCGAAAGGCAGCGCCGACAGAACAAAGCCGACCAGCGAGGCGGGGATGCCGCCCGGCTCGCCCATCAGCACCAGGATCGCCGTTGAGACGGCGCCGATGACGATAGTGGCCAGCATCGACCAGGCCGGTATGCGCCAGCCGAAAGTGGCCGACAGGACCGGCAGCAGCAGGCCCGGCACATAGACCGAGAAGCCAAGCATCAGGATGGTGACGATGCCGGGCACCGACAGCGCGACGACCAGCGCCGCGAGGCCCAGCACGAGCAGCAGCACGCGGCTGGTCCACAGCCGCTCACGGTCACCGGCATGCGGGCGCAGCCGCGAGATGATGTCACGCTGCAAGGTGGTGGCGGTGATCAGCAGCGTGGTGCTGGCCGTCGACATGGCGACCGCAAGGAAGGCCGCCACCAGGATACCGATCACGCCGGTGGGCAGCAATTGCACCATCAGGTCGGGCATGGCGTTGACCGGATTGGTGTCGGCCGGCAGCAGCGCTTTCGCCGCGATGCCGAGGAAGGTGAGGATGACACCGAAGACGGCCATCAGCACGAAGCCATTGATGAGGCCGCGCCGTGCCGTCTCGGGCGAGTCGGCCGAAAAGACGCGCTGGAAGCCGATCGTGTCGATGAAGCCGGCCGGCAGCAGCAGGAACCAGACGAACAGCGTCGAGGGCGGTACGTTGGCGAACAGGTTGTAGAAGCCCGGTATGTCGCGGGTCGCCTCATAGACATGCGGCACGCCGGGTCCGAAGACGACGAAGAGCGGCGCAACGATGCCGATGACGACGAGGAAGATCACCGCCTGCAGCACGTCGGTCGCCACCACGGCGAGGAAGCCGCCGAGCATGGTGTAGACGATGACCACCAGGAAGGCGACGACCGCGCCGGTTCTGGGATCCATGCCCGAGAACAGCGTGAACACCATCGAGATACCGAACACCTGGGCGGCGGCCCAGGCCAGGTAGTTCCAGCTCGTCACCAGCGAGGCGGCGACGCGCACCGAACCCGGATATTCCTCGGCGACGATGTCGGGCGTCGTCACATGCATGCGCTGGCGCACGGTGCGGGCCAGGAACATGCCCATGAACAACAGGCCGATAGGGAAGGTGAACCACCACCACGTGCCCGAAATGCCGTAGCGCACCACCATTTCAGGCGTGCCGAACAGGCCGGCTAGCCCGGTCCAGGAGGCAAAGGCGGAAATGGTCAGCCAGAGCGGCCCCATGCGGCGGCCGGCGACGATGTAGTCCTCCTCGGTGCGGATCGAGCGGGCGAAGAACAGCCCTATGGCGGTGACCACCACCAGATAGAGGACGACGATTGCGATATCGAAACTTCCCATTCTCTTTTCCCCTGATTTCGACAGGCCGGGTGCGCGCCGCGGCTCCGTGACGCGCTCGCCTTTCCGCATCCCCTCTCGGCGCGGGGCTTGACGACCCTTCGATGAATTTGTCACATGCAAAAAAGTTTTTTGCAAGTGCTGATAGAGACTGCACCAAAATCAACCGAGTGGAGGCGTCGATGACCCAATTCCCCGAGACGGCGACGGCCGCGCTGGCAGCCGCCGGTGGCGCGCGTGTCGCCTGGATCCGTTCGCGCATGGCGCTGCTTGCGGCGCTGCGCGAGGAATTCCGCCGCGAGCGGCCCTTCGCAGGGCGGCGCATCGGTGTGTCGCTGCATATCGAGCCGAAGACGGCGGTGCTGCTCGAAGTGCTGGCCGAGGGCGGCGCCGAGATCGTCGGCACCGGCAATCACGGCTCGACGCAGGACGATATCGTCGCCTTCCTGCGCGGGCAGGGCATCGGGGTGTTCGGCAGCCGCGCCGACACGCTGGACGACCACCATGCCAATCTCGCGCGGGTGCTCGACGCCAGGCCCGACATTCTGCTCGACAATGGCGCGGACCTTGCCGCCGGCACCGTGGAGCGCGGTACGGCGGGCGCCATCATCGGCGGCACGGAGGAGACCACTTCGGGCGGCGACCGGCTGCGCGGGGAGCTCATGGGCAAGGTGCCGTTCCCCTCCATCGTCATCAACGACAGTCCGCTCAAGGCGATCGGCGAGAACAAGCACGCTGTCGGCCAGTCGGTGGTGGAGAGCTTCATGCGCATCACCAACCTCATGGTGCCGGGCCGCCGATTCTGCGTCGTCGGCTATGGCTGGTGCGGGCGCGGCATCGCGCAATACCTACGTGCGCTCGGCGGGCGGGTCGCCATTGTCGAGGTCGACGAGATCAAGGCGCTGGAGGCCGCGCTCGACGGCTACCGCGTCGCGCCGCTCGCCGATCTCGCGCCGTGGGCGGAGGTCTTCATCACCGCCACGGGGCGCCCGGGCGTGCTGCCGGCCGAGGCCATCGGCGCCATGGCCGATGGCGCGGTGCTGGCCAATTCCGGGCATTTCTCCTGGGAGATCGACGTCGATGGGCTGCGGTCAATGACCCGCGCGGAGACCGATCTCGACGGCACGCTGCGGCGCTTCGACCTCGCCAATGGACGCCATGTCGTGCTTGTCGCCGACGGGCGCATGTTCAACCTCGCGGGCGTCGCGCCGAAGGGCAACTCGATCGAATCCATGGATATCGGCTTCATGCTGCAGGCGCTGTCGCTGCAGAGGGTGGCGCTGTCGGCCGCCGGCCTCGCACCTGGCGCGCAGCCGGTGCCCGACGACATCAACCGGCGCATCGCCCGCGCCATGCTGGCCGCCATGGGCGCGGCGCGCTGATTGTGCTACTGCGCATCCTCGATCGGTCGCCGGGGAAGGATTGCGGAGCATGGCGGGCAAGGGCGGCGCGGAAGCGCCGGACTATTCGGTTCCTGCGCTGGAGAAGGCGTTCGACGTCATCGAACTGCTGGCCGGCCAGAAGGAAGGGCTGAATCAGGGGCAGATTTCCGAGGCGGTGGGCCGCTCGATCCACCAGATCTACCGCGTGCTGCAGGCGCTGGAGCGACGTGGCTACATCTTCCGCGACCGACCGGCGGGGCTCTACTACCTGTCGACGCGCATGTTCGAGCTGGCGCATCGGCACGAGCCGCTGCGCGGACTGGAACAGGCGGCGCTGCCTTCGATGCGGCGCCTGTCCGATGTCATCCGCCAGTCCTGCAACCTGGGCATCCACAATGCCGGCCGGGTGCTGATCCTGGCGCAGGTGGAAAGCCCGGCGGCCTTCGGCTTCCGGGTGCGCGTCGGCGCGGAGTTCCCGCTGTTCGGCACCGCCACCGGCCGCACGCTGATGGCCTTCCAGCCAGAGGACGTGGCCGACAGGTGGCTGGAAGCCGGCGAGGCCGGAGACGAGGCGGCTCGGATCCGGACCGCCCTTGCCGGCATCCGCGCGACGGGCCATGCCGAGGTCGCCGATGCGCAGCAGCCTGGCGTCACGGATCTCGCCTTTCCCGTGCTGGGGCCATTCGGCGCGGCGGTCGCGGCGCTGACCGTGCCTTACATCGCCACCACCTACAGCACGCTCGACCTCGCCACCGTGCGGCGCCAAGCGGCGGATGCCGCAAACGAGATCGGCGCGGTCTTGGCCGGAGCCGGCCAGCCGTCCCCCTGAGGACAAGGCGGTTCGGACGCGATCGCGGCCTTGACCCAGGCCGTCATAGACGGAATGCTCGGCCCTTTCGCGGAGAGGTCGGATTCGACTAGGCCGCGAAGGAATCGGGGCCGTCGCGGGGGAAAGCGGCGGCCACGGCGGCAGGGGTAGATCAACATTGACGAACGATCCTGAAACGATCGAATCCGGCACCATGCCGGTGGCCAGCCTTGGGCGTAGCGATCGCGACCAGATGTTTTCGCTCTACGAGACCTATTACGACGCCACGCATCGCGATCGTTTCGAGAGCGACCTTGCCGAGAAGGACGCGGTCGTCGTCATCCGGCGCAAGGAGGCGATCATAGGCTTTTCCACCTTCCTGGTGAGGGAGCAGCGCATAGACGGCCAGCCGATCCACTATCTGTTTTCCGGCGACACCGTGCTGCATTCGGCGAGCTGGGGCGACCCGGTGCTGCTGCGCGCATGGTTCCGCGCCGCCGGCGCCGTCAAGGCCAGGATCGGCGAGGACAGGCTGTTCTGGTTCTCGATCATGATGGGCCATCGCACCTTCCGCATCCTGCCCAACTTCTTTCGCGAGTTCGTTCCGGCGATCGATCCGCTCGAGCATTCGACAAGTCCCGCCCGGCCTGGTGTGGCGCGGCTGGAGCGTATCCGAAACGCCATCGCCAAGGCGCGCTATGGCGCGCATTTCGACCCGGCCACCGGGCTCATCGACTTCGGACCCTCGCAGGGGCATCTGCGGCAGGAATGGGCGGGCGTGGAGGAAACGGCGACGCGCAACCGCTTCGCGGCCTTCTTCCTGCGGGCCAATCCGCATCACTACCGGGGTGTCGAACTCGCCTGCCTGGCTGAGTTCGACACCGCCAACCTCAAGCGCTACGGCGCCACCAGCTTCGCCGAGGGATTGAGCGGTGGCTAGAGTGGGCGACGGCGCCAGCCCGTCGCCGGGGCGCGTCGAAGCGGCATGGACGCGCATCGCGGAAGGTGCGGCGGCGGCCGATAACCGTTTCGCTACACGGCTCGGCGACGTCGAGGCGGCGCAGCGCGCTACCCTTTCCGGGCTGCTCGCCGACAATGCCGGCACCGTGTTCGGTGGGGAGCATGGCTTTTCCGGCATCGGCTCGGCCGAAATCTTCCGGGAGCGCGTGCCGATCTCCGGCTACAACGGCTTCAAGCCCTATGTTGAGCGGCTGATCGCAGGCGAGGCGGGCGTGCTGACCAGCGAGCCGGTGCGCTTCCTGGAACAGACCGGCGGCTCCTCCGGCGGCTCGAAATACATTCCCTACACCGACAGCAGCCTGCGGGCCTTCACCGACTGCCTGCATCCGTGGCTCGCCGACCTCATCCGGCGCCGGCCCGGCGTGACGCGCGGCCATGCCTATTTCGCGCTGAGCCCGGTCGGCCGTTCTCTTGAGGCGCGTGTCGGCGGCCACCGCCTGGGCAGTCCGGTGCCCTTTGCCTATTTCGGGGCGCTGCGCGACAGCCTGATCGAATTGTCGGCGGTGCCGATGGAATTGCGGCTGCTGGCCGACTTCGAGACCTGGCAGCGGCGCACCTGCCTCGACCTGCTGGCGGCGGAGGACCTTGCGCTGATCTGGGTGTGGAGCCCAACCTATCTGACCGAGTTGTTGCGCGCCATGCGCCGCGACGCCGCCAGCCTGCTTCCAGAGCTGGCGATGCGGCTCGCTGCCGTCCAGCCCTCCGATGCGGTCCGGCGTCGCATCGCCGCGTTGGAGACCGCGCTCGGCGGGGCCGGCCCGCTCGGCGCCCTGTGGCCGAGGCTCGACACGATAAGCTGCTGGACCGATGCCGCGAGCAAGGGGTTCGCCGACGAGATCAGAGCGCTGTTTCCGGGCGTCTTCATCCAGTCGAAGGGCCTGATGTCGACAGAAGCCGCCGTCTCGTTCCCTTACGGCGAAGGGCCGGGCTGTCTTCTGGCGGCCGGCAGCGGCTTCTTCGAGTTCATCGATGCCTCGGGCGCCGGTCGTTTTGCGTGGCAGATCGAGGCCGGCCAGACCTACCGGCTCATCGTCACCACAGCCGCCGGTCTCTACCGCTACGACACGCACGATATGGTGGAGGTGACCGGCTTCACCGGCGACACGCCGCGCTTGCGCTTTCTCGGCCGCGAAGGGCTGGTGTCGGATCTGTGCGGCGAAAAGCTGACCGAGCCCTTCGTGGCAAGCTGCCTCGGCGAAGTGGGATTGGCAGGCGAGCCCTACGCGCTGCTCGTGGCGACATCGGCGCCGCGCCCGGGTTATCGCCTCTATGTCGAGGCGGGGCCGGCGGGCATCGATGCCGACCTGCTCGGCCCAAGCCTGGACCGGGCGCTCTCGGCCAACCCGCAATATGAATATGCCCGTCGGATCGGCCAGCTCGACCCGTTGCGGGCAAAGACGGTCGTCGATCTCTACGGACGGCTGAAGCGCCACCGCCTGCGGGCCGGCATGAGCATCGCCGGTATGAAGGCCCCGGTGCTGATCGGCAACGCCGATGCCGGGCTGGTGTCGGCGTTCGAGACGGACAGCTGAGCCGCCGGGCCGCAGCCGGTTGGGCGTTCCGGCTCACGACCTGATTCAAGCGGCCGTGCCAAGCCTTTGTTCTCGATGGGCCAATGCCGTCAGGCGTCACGCGGGGCTGGCTCTCAGCACGAGACGGTCGAGGCCACGGATCGAGGAATTGTCCATCCAGTCGGCGGCGACCGGCTCGATCGCCCGCCAGCGGTCGAGCAGCGCGCTCAGCACCATGGCGCCCTCCATCTCGGCCAGAGCGCGGCCGATGCAGACATGAGCGCCACGGCCGAAGGCGAGGTTCTGCCGTCCGGCCCGGCCGAGGTCGAAGCGCGCCGGATCGGCGAACTGCGCGGGGTCGCGGTTGGCGGCGCCGATCAGGAGCACGATCAGGCTGCCCGCCTCGATGCTCTCGCCAGCAAGCTCGACCGGCCTCAGCGGCCATCGGCAGATCTTCTGCACCGGGCTTTCCAGCCGTAGTGTCTCGGCGATGGCGGCCGTAACCAGCCGCCTGTCGGCACCGAGCGCGCGCCATGCCTCCGGTGTTTGGGCGAGATGATGCAGCATGTTGCCAAGCAGGTGCACGGTGGTTTCGTGGCCGGCGAAGGCGAGGAAAGCGAGGTTGCGCCCGGCGACCTCTATGCCGAGCGCCTCGACGAGGCCGGGCAGGCCGGCCAGCAGCGGCGGCAGGTCACCATCGGCGAGCAGGCGCCGCGCCAGTCCGGTGAAATAGTCCGACATCGCCTCGATCGCGTCCGGCCCGCCGCTGAAAGCATCGTCGAAGCCGGTATCGAGTATGGCGCGGACCGAGGCCGACCAGCCGCGCAGCAACGGCATGTCGGTGGCGGGCACGCCGAGCAGGCGACAGATGACCTGTTCGGGCACGGCGCGGGTGAAAGCGGCGACGACGTCGATCTCGCCCTCCGTCTGGACATTGGCGACGAAGGCGTCGACGGCCTCGGCGACGACCGGCCGCAACGCGGCGATGCCCTTGCCGACGAAGGGCTGTTGCAGGGACTGGCGGATGGCGGCATGCGCCTCGCCTTCCTGGTACATCAGCCAGTCGTGCAGCGCGGTCCGCTCGAGCATGGCGCCGTCGCCCGGCGGCACATGCGAGAGGGCACGATCGGCGAGCCCGGCCGACACAAGGTCGTAGCGGCTGACATAGACATCGTCCCACGGCGCGCGCCAGACCGGCGCCAGCGCGCGCATCTCGTCATGGATTGCGTGGATATCCGAGGCGCCCCGGAAGAAACCGGCACGGACCCCTTGCCAGTCGCGTGCCGCAAGGTCATGCCTGCCATTGGTCGAGGGAAAGTCGCCATGCATCGTCTTGTAAACAACCCCGTTTCTGCCGGCGGCACGCGCGTCGCGGCATGTCGCGCCAAGATCGATCCATGACAGAAGCCACCCCAGGACCGATCTACTATCTGTGCACCGGGCGACATGCTTACACGATGGGCGTGTTCCTTGGCTATTACGAGCATGGCCTGGGCGATGTTGTGCGCATCATTCCCTATGATCAGGTGGCGCGGCTCGGCACGGTCGCGCCGGGCGCGTTCATCTTCACCGACTTCGAAAGGCTGACGCGGGGGGAGCGCGAGGCGGCGATCGCGCTGTACCGGTCCATTGCCGGGCAGAGGCCGGACCTGCCGCTGCTCAATGACCCGGCGACCGCGCCCAGCCGCTTCGAGCTTCTGAAGCGCCTCAACGCCGCCGGCCTCAACGCTTTCGACGTGCACAGGCTGGGCGACCGGGCCTCGATCCGACGCTTCCCCGTGTTCGTGCGCTGGGAGAGCCGGCACGATCCGCCGTTGACCGGTTTGCTCGAGAATGCCGATGCGCTGGAGCGGGCGATCGCCGCGCTGCCGAGGGCCGTGCGCGACAATCCCGACCTGATGATCGTCGAATATGGCGCCGCTCCGTCGGCCGACGGGCGCTTCCGCAAATATTCCGCCTACCGCGTCGGCGACACCATCTATCCCCAGCACTGCTTCATCAATCCGAGCTGGTATATCAAGTTTCCCAGCACGCGCTTCACCGAAGCCGATCGCGCCGAAAGCCGCGCCTATGTCGAGGATAACCCGCATGCCGGGCAGATCCGCGCCGTCTTCGACCTGGCCGGCCTCGGCTATGGCCGCATCGACTACGGGCTGGTCGATGGCCGGGTGCAGACTTTCGAGATCAACAACAATCCGACCGTCCTGGCGCGGCCGCCCGGCTGGGAGGCCGGCGTGAACTACAGCCGCTACGCCGACATGCATGCCGCCGCCCTGCGGGCGCTGATGCGGCCAGCCGGCGGCGTGCCCTTGCGCCTCGGCGGCGGCAGCCTTGCGGTCGATGCCGTGCATGCTAGCGCCATGCGCGCGGTGCGCCGCCGCATCGCGCTGTTCAGGCTGCGGCGAAGCCTGTCGATCAAGACGCTGAAGAAACGGCTCGCCGCCCGCTTCGGCGGCGCCTGACCAGTCGCGCGCCAGAACGACTCTTGCCATGCGACTGGCGGGACGGCAGAAGCGCGCCATGCCGACGGAGCCATGCATGCTAATCGAGACCTGGCGAGGCGACCGCGCCGCGCTGTTGCCGCTGTTCGAACTGGCCGACGATTCACCCGCGCAGGTCGCGGCTTACATCGGACTTGGCGAGGTGCTGGTGGCGCTGGAGGCGGCGGGCTCCGATGTCCTCGGCCACCTGCAACTCGTCGGCGATGGCGAGGCGCTCGAGTTGAAGAGCATGGCGGTGATCGCGGCGCGCCGGGGCGAAGGCATCGGCCGCGCGCTCGTCGAGGCGGCAATCGCTGGCTGCCGCGCGCGTGGCGCCTGACCGTCTCCACCGCGGCTGCCGACACCGGCAACCTGCGTTTCTACCAGCGCCAGGGCTTCCGCATGCTGCGCATCGTGCGCGACGCCTTCGGTCCAGCGACGGATACGCGGCGGACCTGCCGGTGGAGGGCATTCCGCTGCGCGACCAGGTGGTGCTCGACCTCGACCTGTGCGCGCAGCCTTCGGGATAAATCCAGGCACCAGCCACTGGATCACGAGAGCGTGATCGCTTTTCGGGAATAAACTGGCCGCCGCGCGGGTCTTTCCGGCAGACGCCACTTCCGGCGTCGCTGGGAGATCAACATGACCCACCACCACGACAATGACGGCGGCGACGGCATCACCCGACGCCACGCGCTGGAATGCATGATCTGGGCCGGCACCGGCGTGCTGTGGACCCTTTCGGGCGGCGTGCCCGTATCGCTCAACCTGCTCGGCGCCGCGCAGGCCGCCGAGGCGATGACCAACGGCTTCACCTTCCTGCAGATTTCCGACAGCCATATCGGCTTCGACAAGGCCGCCAACCCGCATGCCATCGACACGCTGAAGGAGGCGATGGGCAAGATCCAGGCGCTGCCGCAGAAGCCATCCTTCCTGATCCACACCGGCGACATCACCCATCTGTCGAAGCCGGCGCAGTTCGACAACGCGGCGCAGATCATCGGCGGCGCCGGGTTCGACGTGCATTATGTGCCGGGCGAGCACGACCTGATCGACGACGCCAACGGCCAGGCCTATCTCGACCGCTACGGCAAGGGCACCAAGGGCGCCGGCTGGTATTCCTTCGACCAGAACGGCGTCCACTTTGTTGGCCTGGTCAATGTCGTCAACCTCAAGGCCGGCGGGCTCGGCAACCTCGGCGGCGAGCAGCTCGCCTGGCTGGCCGACGACCTCAAGGCGGTGAGCGATTCCACGCCGATCGTCGTCTTCGCCCACATTCCGCTGTGGGCCGTCTATCTCGAATGGGGCTGGGGCACCGACGACGCCGCGCAGGCGCTGGCCATGCTCAAGCGCTTCGGCTCGGTGACCGTGCTCAACGGCCACATCCACCAGATCATGCAGAAGGTGGAGGGCAACGTAACCTTCCACACCGCGCGCTCGACGGCCTTCCCGCAGCCGGCGCCGGGCACGGCGGCCTCGCCCGGCCCGATGACCGTGCCGGCGGGCCAGCTTCGCGGGCTGCTCGGCACCAGCAGCGTCATGGTCAAGCAGGGCGGGCAGGAGCTTGCCATCATCGATTCCACCCTGGCCTAGAGCCGGATCCGGCTCTCAATCAAAGAGATAGGGCACGACAATGATCTGCATGCGCATGCCGGCCAGACAGATGGCCATGATGCTGAGCGCCTTCACCCTCGCAACGGCCGCTCCCGCGCCGCTGAGGGCGGCCGACGCGCCGATGGTGACGATCGAGAATTTCGCCTTCACGCCGCAGGTGCTGACGGTGAAGCCCGGCACCACGGTGACCTTCCGCAACGACGACGACATTCCCCATCTCGTCGTCGCCAACGACAACTCGTTCCGCTCCAAGGCGCTTGACACCGGTGACACCTATGCCTTCACCTTCACCAAGGCCGGCGACTTTGCCTATTACTGCGGGCTTCACCCGCATATGCAGGGAAAGATCGTCGTCGCCCCGTGAGGGCGTGCCCGGAGTGCCACGCGATGG
Source organism: Mesorhizobium sp. 65-26 (assembly GCA_001899205.1). Taxonomy (GTDB): domain Bacteria; phylum Pseudomonadota; class Alphaproteobacteria; order Rhizobiales; family Rhizobiaceae; genus Mesorhizobium. The sequence continues at coordinate 244,722 of MKVL01000010.1, forward strand.
AGCCGAGTTGAACGAGACGAGCGCCCGGGCCGGCGGTTCCCCGCCGGCCGGTGACGGACTGGCGCGGGCCGACCGCTTCAGCCAGGTGGTGCTGCCGTATCTCGCGGACGCGCTGTCCCTGGCGCGCTGGTTGACGGGCAATGCCGCCGATGCCGAGGACGTGGTCCAGGAGGCCTGCATCAAGGCGCATGCCGGCATCGCCGGCTATGCCGGCGGCAATGCCAGGGCCTGGCTGCTGACCATCGTGCGCAACACCGCCTATTCGTGGATGGCGCGCAACCGCCCGCGCGCGGTGATGGCCGTCGGCGATCTAGCCGACCTCGACGAGGTGACGGCGGTGCACGGCGGCGTGGTCGACATGGGTGAGGGACCGGAGGCCGGGCTGATCGCCAGGGCCAATGCCGCGGCGCTCGAGGCGGCAATCGCGGCGCTGCCACAACCATTTCGCGAGACGCTGGTGCTGCGCGACATAAACGGCCTCAGCTATCGCGAGATATCGGACATGCTCACCGTGCCGATCGGCACGGTAATGTCGCGGCTGGCCCGCGCGCGCGGCCTGCTGATGTCGGAACTTGGAGAACGCCATGCATGATGACGGACTGCCGCGCGACGCCGAAGGCATGCGGCTGATGCTCAACGCGCTGGTCGATGGCGAGCTCGATGCCGCCGCCGCGCTGGCCGTCGAGCGGCGCATCGCCGCCGACCCGGCGCTGGCGGCCGAGCATGGCCGGCTGGTGGCGCTGCGTGGCGCGTTCGCCCGCCTGCCGGCCCAGATGCCGAGCGACGATTTCCTGGCGCGCATCGCCGCCATTGGGCGGGCCGAGGCGGCTGGCGCCGTCCCGGTAGCGTCTGACGAAGTCCGCCCCACGCAGCCGCTTGCGCAGCCGCAGGCCGGCGCAAGGCGGCCGGCGAGCGCGGCGCGCGGCGGCGCGTGGCGTCTGACGGCGCGTCGCTTCGGCGGGCAGGACTGGCGGGCCCTGGCGGCCTCGATGGTGGTGGGCGCGGTGCTGGCCAGCGGCGCCACGCAATGGCTGATGGTGGCCGGCGCGCCCGACAGCCTGGCCGTGGCCGTCGCCGACGGGCACCGGCGCAGCCTGCTTGCCGCAAGCCCGATCGACATCGTCTCGACCGACCGCCACACAGTGAAGCCCTGGCTGGACGCCAGGGTAGGGCTTTCGCCGCCGGCGCCCGACCTCGCGCAGGACGGCTTCACCCTCATCGGCGGCCGCGTGGAGGTGGTGGCGAACCGCGCCGTGCCGGCGCTGGTCTATCGCCATCGCGAGCATCTCATCACGGTGGTGGCGGTGCCGCAGGACAAGGGCGGCGTAGTCGCGCCGGCCGACCTCTCGGCGGAAGGTTTCTCAATGGTGAAGTGGAGCGACGGCGCCTTCGGCTATTTCGCCATCTCCGACATGGAGCGCCCCGAACTCGACGACTTCGTCGGCCGCTTCCGCGCCGCTGCGCGCTGACAGGCTCGCGCCTCCGGGGCCTGCCGGGAAGTTGCGCTTTATGCCGCCTCGCGTTGCCACAGGCGCTGGCCATGGCGGCGGAAGAAGCGCGCCACCAGAAGCTGGCGCCGGGCGCGGGCAAGATCGCCCTGGGACCGCTCCCGCCGCCAGCGCGGCATGGCGCGCCAGAAGGTGAGGAAGCGCCGGGCATCCTCAATCGCCTCGTCGATCGACAGAGCGGGGCCGAGCGCCGCCAGCACGAGAGCCGGTGATGGCTTCAGCGCGTCGACCATAGCCTTGCGGCGATCGTGGCCTTGCCGGGCCTGGCGGATGCCCTCGGCCCGGATCGCCGCGAAGCTTTCGATGAGCGCTGGACTGTCGCCGGCATAGCCGTTGGCGCGGGCAAAGGCGGCGGCAGTCCGATCTGTCGTCATGAAGTCCCCCCTCGGTCGGCATCCGGTGACGGATGTCAGCTTTCACATATATAAGTATAACTCAAAAATCATAAAAGAAAAACTCTTGGGAAAGTTTGAGGATGGCGACTCGACTCTTCGTTGCAAACACAGGAATATGAGAACAAAGCAGAAACAAATCAGGCGGAGGGGCAATGGCATTGCCGGGCAGGGAACCAACGATCGCCCATGTGGCGTCGATCGCCGTGGAGTGCGCCGATTGCGGCCGCAACAGATGGTGGCGGCCCGATCAGCTCCGGCGCTTCGGGGTCAACGGCCAGACGCCGTTGTCGGCGCTGGCAGGTCGCATCGTGTGTTCGGCCTGTCGCGCCGAGGGATTGCCGGGCGCTGCCGTGTCGATCCAGGCGGCCTTCCTCGACGATCGCGCCAGGCATCATGCCGAAGCGCTGAAGCTGCCGGGCGACGCGGTGCCGAGAAGGCGGGCCTGACGGGAATGTGAAGTGGACCTCGGAGGTTGGCGGCGGGCAGTCACCTGTGTGCTCCCTCTCCGTCGCCGCCGCGTGGCGCCACCTCTCCCCACTTTCGTGAGGGTGAGGAAGTGCCAATCGCGAATGGCGCAGCGTTGAAAAGCTTGGGTTCCTCGCCCCATGGGGTGGGGAGAGGTGGCTCGGCGAAGCCGAGACGGAGAGGGGCTCTGGCCAGCCCTCGCGGGCTGATCCTCAGTAGCCCAGCAGTTCCTTCAGCGGGATGACGCGGAAGATGTTCTTGATGGCGTAACGGTTGAAGGTGATGGTCTTGGGCGGGTTGTACTGCTCGACCACCAGTTCGGCCGCGGTGCGGCGCACCAGCTTCTTGATGAAGGCCTTGCCGTTGCGCTCGCCCTCCTCGGGGAAGGTCTCGATCACCACATGGTCGCCGGGCACGGCGTCGCGGCCGCCGCAATAGAGCATTTCGCCCGGTTCGTAGCGCGGCATCATGGAATCGGACAGCACGTGCAGCGCAAAGACGTTGCGCAGGTGGCGGATCCCCGGCGGGCGCTGCACATAGCCGGCAGGCTCGCCGTTGAAGGTGAAGTCGCCATCGTCGCCGCCGACGGCGGCGCCAAGCAGCTCGATGTCTGTCGGCCCGACGGGCAGGGGGGCGGCGTCAGTGACGACCTCTGCATCGGCGACCGGGCCGGCGTTTTCCAGGAAGACGACCTCGCCGCGGCCGAGCGCCACCGGGTCGACGCGCAGGAAGGCGGCGGTCTTCAGCAGGTTCTCGGTCTTGGGCAGGTTGCGTCCGGTTTCCCAGTTGCCGACGGCGGCGACATCGGTCTCGTTGTGCTCGGCGATCTGGCGCATGACCATGCCGCGCTGCTTGCGCGCCTGGCGGATCGCCGCGCCGACCTTGATCGCGAGAGGGGTCTTCGTCATGGCACCCATCTGAGACATCAGCCGTGGTTTCGTCTACTGAAGTTTCGCTTGCATCAATTTTTGAGTTATGCTTATATCTTGTCATGCAAGTCAAGCCCCACATCCTTTTCGCCGTCGATGCCGCCGCTGAAGGCGGCGCGCCCGTCGTCGGTCAACTTCCGTCCCGGCCGTCCTCCTCCCCGGCCGGGACGATGCCCGAGGCGCGTGCCTCGGAGCCGGTCCGCTTGTCTGCGGCCGGCACGGCCGGAGCCGTTGTCGGCTCCGGCCACGGTTTTTGCGGCCGGGCCAGTCCGACGGAAGGGCACCCAGCCCGGTCGGCAATGCGTACGCAGGACGGGACGATGATCGCTCTCGACCGGCGCACGGGCTGGGCGGTTTCGGCCGCCACGCGCGCCGCTGCCGAGGCGGGAGACGGATTGAAATCGAACCGGCCTGAAATCGTCCGGCCCTAGGACAGAGCGCCGCCTGCACTGAGCGGCCCGGCCAATCGGCCGGACGCCAGACAAAGACGAAACACCGAAACGGCCCGCGCCGGCAGCACCGGCGCGCCGAACCTTCGCGGCCATGGTCGCGGGGCCGGCTGGGCCATGCCTGAACGGAGCCGGGAATGAGTGCCTATCGCGAGACCGAATTGCAGGAAATTGCCCGCTGGCTGGGCGAGGGGCTGTCCGCGTCGGGCATCGCGTCGGCGCTTGGTACGCTGCGCGGCAGCCCCGTCTCGCGCAGCGCCATCATCGGCATCGTCCATCGCGACGCGACGCTCAGCGCAATCGGCTTTGCCAAGAAGCAGGGCCGGCCCTGCGCGGACAAGGCGACCGTCGAGAAGATCCGTCCGGCACGCAAGCCGTGCGTCGCGAAGGAAAAGACCGCTGCCGCTGGCAAAGGCATGACGGCCCGTGCCCCGCACGCGAAGCCGGCGCCCGCCCGCGCCGCCCCGCCGCGCGCTGGAGAGCGCGCGAAAGTGACCGTGCGCCGGGCGCGCCAGCCTCACGGCGTGGCGATGCGCTTCATCGATTGCCTGTTCGGCCGCTGCCGCGCGCCGCTGGACATGACGTTTCCCGAAAACCCCGAGGACCACGCCCCGGGCGGCCGGCCAGGCGCAGAGATGCTGTGCTGCGGGATGCGCACCAGGGGGCTGAAAAGCTACTGCGCCTATCATCAGGCGCGTTTCTTCCGACCCGCGCCTGAGGAGGAAATGCCGGAATTGCGGCGATCCTTGCCGCCGGCGGAGCGCTGGAAGGAGTACCAGCGGTGAGGGCGTGTCTCCATGCTCGCCGGCGGATTCCGCCTGCCGGCAAGGCAGGACAATCGCATATGGGGTTCCCCCACTCCGTCACCGCTACGCGGTGCCACCTCTCCCCCGTCGTTCGGGGGAGAGGTGGCCGGCAAAGCCGACCGGCGTGGGGGTCGTACCCAGATGCGATTGTCCTGACCGACAAAGCTGCGATTGCCGATGATCCCTCCGGGATCGGGGCGAGCGCGCCTACCTCATTTCGGGATCGTACGCCCGACCTTTGGCTGACGGCTCTGGATCGGCCGCGCGTCGAGCATCATGGGTTCGGTGCTGGAAACAAGAATGCCGGTGACGCGCGCGAAGCCGGTGAAGGCCTTGAAGGCATCGGCCTCGGAGATCTGCGCCGTCATGGCGGCGGCGCAGGCGCTGAGCGCGCTGCGATAGACGTGGCCGCGCCTTTCCAGCGGCCAGCGCTGCAGGAAATCGACGGCGGAAGCGACGGTCTCGATGGTCTCGACCTCCCCATCCAGATTGACCTTGATCGAACGCCCGCATTTCATCGTGCCCACGGCGCTTGCCTTTCCCTGACGAGGGCGGTTCGCGCCGATGCGTCGAACCGCTTCCTGTTTTGCGCGCCGTTGTCCGGGCTTGGACGGTCCTCGATGCCGGCCACCCGAGGCTTCCGGCACGATGCCCGGCCGGCTGCACACGCAGCCGCGCGGCGCGAAATCGTCGGGCTAAACGCGCGAATGGCCGTGCCGGTTGCATCATTTCGGTGGTGCTGCCGCGGCGACCGGCTGCCGGATAGCGCGGCGATAAGCGAGCGCCCCTTCAGGCAACGCTACGTCTCCGACTTCGTCGGTGCTTCCGGAACGCCCACTTCACACTCAAGGAGCCCTCATGCCCCGCAAAACCTCGAAGAAGCCGCAGCCGCCGAAACTGCCGAAGGGCGAGGCCGAGCAGGTGCGAATCCGCCGCGAGATCGGCCATGATTTCGCGCTGCGGGAGGACGGTTTCGGCCGTCAGCGGCTCACCGCCGGTACGGCGGAAGCGCGCCGCGTCTACGACGTGTCGAATGGCGGCTACACGTCCACCGGCGGCGTGGTTCGCCTGCGCAATGTCGACCCACTGACCGGCATCACCTCGCTCACCCGCCAGCAGCGCGAGGCTGGCCAACGCTTCCGTGACGATTTCGAGCGCGCATCGCGCCAGGGCCTGCAACCGCAATCCTGGAGCGAACGCGTCGACACCGGCCCGGCCCGCAGCGGCGACCCCACCATCTCAGCCGGTCGCGCCCACGCCCACGCCACCGCCGCGCTCGCGCACTGGGAGGTGGCCGCCATCGTGCGCGGCGTGTGCCTCGAGGGCCAGTCGGTGAAGGCGCTCGCCGAGCGCACCGGCGAAGGGCGCGACGTGGTGGTGAAGATGCTGAAGATCGGGCTGGATCTGCTGGCGGTGCACTATGGGATGTTGGGGCGGAAGGCGGGGTGAGGGATAGGCTGTTGTAGGTAGCAGGCGCTTGGTTCTGCCCTTCATCCGCCCTTCTCCCCGTCCTTATTAGGGGGAGAAATGCCCGGCAAGGCAGTGAGGGACAGCGCTGACCTGGAGGCTATCTGGGCGAGCGCCTCGATCACCATTCTTCGACGGCATTTACCCTTCACTTTCTCTCTGGCGGCGGCTCCCACCCGAACACGCTCCGTCCGCCCAACAGATGCGACTGGTCCATCTCGCCGGCCACGATCTCCTTCAGGCTCGGTCCCGTGGCGTAGCGCTCCATCCGGCGTGACTCGCCGTCCAGCCGTCGCAGCGCTTCCAGCTCCTCGCCGCGCCCGAGTTTCGCTTTGCTCACCGCCGACTTCAGCACCGCGATGGTCTCGTCATAGACTTTCAGCGGCACGGGGAAGGGGTGGCGGTCCTTGCCGCCGTGGGCGAGCGAGAAGCGCGCCGGGTCGGAGAAGCGGTAGGGCGCGCCGTGCAACACTTCCGAAACCATGGCCAGAGCCCGCACCGTGCGCGGGCCGACGCCGGGGACAAGCAGCAGTTCGGGAAAATCCTTCGGGCCGCTCTCGATGGCCGAGGCGATGTTGCCGTGCAGGCGGCGCATGACGATGTCGCTCTCGCGCACGTCGTGATGCGCGGGCATGACGAGGTTGGGCAGCAGTGGCTGCGCGGCGGGTTCAGGTTCCGGACGCGGCTCCAGCACGGCAAGCTCGGCCAGGATCTTTTCCGGGCTCATGGTCTTGAGCAGCGCGACCTGGCCGCCGCGTGCTTTCTCGGCGCGATGGTCGGTTAGGTTGACGATCTCGCCCTGACGCTCGCCCTCGATCGCCGCATGCGGCTGGTCGACGAAGCTTGTCAGCCCTTCGGACAGCCAGTGGTAGCGACGCGCCTGGCGGGCGTCGCCGTTCATGCCCTGCTGCACCACCACCCAGCACCCGTCATCGGTGACGATGAAGCCGTGCAAATAGAGGTCGTAGCCGTCCTGCACGGCGGCGCTGTCGACCTTGGCGACGAGGCGGCTGGCGGTGGCCAGGGCGTCGCCATCCAGCCCGACGCGGTCGCCGATCGCCAGCAGTTCGCCAGGCGTCTTGCGCGAATGCGCGCCTCGCCCGCCGCAGACATGGATGCCGAGCTCGCCGGCCATCGGGTTGAGCCCCCGCTTCAGCGCGCCGATGACAGAGGTGGTGATGCCGGAGGAATGCCAGTCCATGCCCATCACGGCGCCGAAGGACTGGAACCAGAAGGGATGCGCCAGGCGCCGCAAGAGCTCGTCGCGGCCGTAATGGTGAATGATGGCTTCGCACAGCACCGCGCCGAGCTTCGTCATGCGCTCGCCCAGCCATTTCGGAACCCGCCCGCCATGCAGCGGCAGGTCGGCGCTGCCGCTTCGCTGCGTCACGTCTCTTTCTCCTTGGGTGCCGACTTAGATGGCATTTTCGGGCGGATTTGCAAGCGCGACGCTGGTGTCTCGGGCGGGCAATCGCGCAGGGGAGCACGACCCCCGCTCCGTCCGCTGCGCGGACACTTCTCCCCCGGACGACGGGGGAGAGGAAAGGCGCGAGCTCGCAGAACCAGGCTCCCTTCCTCTCCCTCGGGAGGGGAGAGGTGGCGCCGCGCAGCGGCGACGGAGTGGGGGATCGCCCTATACGATTGCCCTGGCCGCAAGAGAGAAGCGCGGCGTTTACCTGCACACCCTCACGCGTTCCGCCACGCGGTGGTGATGGCGCCAGTGCGTCACGTGTTCCAGCCGGCAGTGGCGGTGATGGTGGCTGTAGTAGGTCTGGGGGTAGCCGATGACGACGCTGCTGTCATATTCGTCGTAGTACGGGCCACCATAGTCGTAGCGGGGAGCACCGAAATAGGGGCCGTATACCGGCACCGGGCTGTCGTCGTAGAAATCGCCGAAGGGGCCGAAACCGAAATAGCTGCCGACGCCCATGTAGACATGCGCATCCGCGGGCGAAACCATCGCCGCCGCCGAGGCGAGGGCGATAACCGAGGCAAGCACGAGCTTTCTCATGGCAAACCTCCTCCTGAAGGTTTTCGCCATACTAACGCTTCTGAAGGCGAAACGCTTCCCCATCGCGGGGTGTTCACGCAAAGATCAGCAGGATTTGAAGGCGGAGCGCATCCCGCGGCGACGCCGATCGACGAGGCGAGACGTCCTCGCGCTGAATGATACGAAACTGGCCGCGCCGGCCCGGTATGCTCAGGCAGGCGCGGCCAGTCTCAGTTGATGTCGCAATGGCGCGGCCTAGCCGCAGACGCGCACCCTTTCGACCACGCGGTGATGGTGGCGCCAATGCGTTACCCATTCTGTCCGGCAATGGTGCCGGTGACGCATCATGTAGCCGCCGCCGTAGTCGTCGTCATTGTAGACGTGCCGGTAGTAGCGATGCGGGTAATACGGGCCATAGTCATCGCGGTAGTAATCGTCTCCGTAATAACCGTCGTCGTAACCGGTGCCGATGCCGATCGTGACACCGGCATTGGCGGGTACGATCATCGCGGTCGCCGAGGCGACGGCGATCATCGAAGCGAGCAGGAGCTTCTTCATCGCAGCCTCCTTTAGGTTGTGCTTATAAAACGCTCTGGCCGGGCGGGTGTTCCCGGGAAATTCAGAAGGCGGCGACAGGCAGGAGAATGGTGTATTGGCGCGCCGGCCGGCCTATCTTCGGATGGATGACGCAAAGGCCAATGGGGCCGCCGTGGGCAAGGGAGCCTGGAGAATGGGCGATTTCGACACGCATATAGCATGGCTGCGCAGCCGCCAGGCCATCGCGGAACAGGATATCCAGGACTATATGGCGGGCGCCACCCACCTCATCGGCGGCATGGACTTCACCGAGTCCTTCGTGGCGCGGGCGCAATCGGACATCAAGGAGTTCAAGGCCCTCATCGCGGTTTGCGAGGCGCATAACCGATAGGTTGCCTCCAAGAGGCAAGAGCGTTCAGCCCCACTACAAAAGCGGCAGGGCATCAGTGCCCTGCCGCGATCTGCTCCGTGGGCTGGACCGATCAGCCGCAGACACGCACCTTCTCGACCACGCGGTGGTGGTGACGCCAATGCGTCACCCATTCTGTGCGGCAGTGGCGGCGCTGCCCCCAATGATGCCCGCGGTCGTGACGGTATTCGCGATCGCGCCGGTCGTAGCGGTCGTCATGCGAGCGCCGGTGGTGCCGGTAATAGTTGTCATTGTAGGAACTGTCGTCACCCACGCCGATGGTGACGCTGGCGGCGCCGGCCGGGGCGATCGCGACCATCGAGGCGACGGCGATCATCGAAGCAAGCAGCAGCTTTCTCATGGAAACCTCCTAGGGATCGGTAGAGATTGGCCCTTCGCCAACAGTAACGAGTGGGGGCGGTCGCTGTTCCGATAAAAAAACATGTAGGGAAGGCGGAACAATGTGATCAGGCTGTTTTCAGGGTAATCCAGCAGTGAGCGGCCAGCGCCGTGGAAGCGCGATAAGAGCCGCTGTTTGTTCTCGACGTTTTCTATCACGACCGCGTCAAATGAAGAGGGCAGTTTCGCGCGGCATGATGCTCGTCACGGTTCCGCCCTCACAATATGGCGGCGTTGGATGTCGCGAGCCCGCGCGCATGACGCCGCGAAGGCGGACTATCAGGGGCGGCAAACCAGTGCAGGAGAAATCGATGACCAGAAAGACCATCCTCAAATTCGGCGCCGTCGAGCATGCCGAGGCCGGCGACCTGCCGGGCTGGATCGTGGTCGAGGGCCGTCCCACGATGCAGACCGCGGTGCAGCATACGACGGCCGATGGCAAGGTCATGTCGGGCACATGGCGCGCGACGCCCGGCACCTACCACGCCACCTACACTGACTATGAGTTCGTCCACATGATCGCCGGCCGCATCATCATCACGCCCGATGGCGGCGAACCGGTCGAGGTCGGCCCTGGCGACGCCTTCGTGGTCGAGGCCGACTTCAAGGGCACCTGGAAGATCGTTGAGCCGGTGACGAAGCACTTCGTCGTCAAGGTCGACTGAGCAGGACAAGCCGCCCGCGCGCCGGGCGGTGCGCATTCGCAAGCGGCCCCCTCCCAGGAGAGGGCCGCCAGCACCGAATTTGACAGCAGGGCCGCTCTTCGCCATCCTTGTGGCCAGTCGCCGTGCGGCCTCTCCCACGGCCGGGCGACGCGAGGGCCAGTGCGCATGACCACTCCCGCCAGCAGCCAGAACACCAAGCGCGCCGCGGTCAGGAAGGCGCTCGACAGCCACAAGGTCTACGTCAGCGCGCAGCGCTTTTCCGGCGGCAGCTATCAGGCCCGCGTGCTGGTCGACGGCGAAGCCTATTGGGTCGACGAATTCCGGCTCTCCCAGCTCCGGCAGGGGCTTACGCCCGCCGAGCTCGAACTGACGCCGGCCGCCGACGATTGAGGGTGGTTGCTTCGTCATCCCAGGGCGGAGCAGGAGCAAAGCTCCGTCGCGGAGACCCTGGGACCCATGCCGTGACGTCGACGCGTCGGGGCGGTCCAGGTTCTGGCTGGCCGCGCTTTTCGACGGAGGTCACGGCATGGATCCTCGGGTCAAGCCCGAGGATGACGACCGCGTGGGTGTCGGGGTGCGAAGGAACGCGGTCTTCGTCGTTCTCCATTCCACCCTCCGAGGCCTGACGCATGCCGCCCTCCAAGCTCAAATCCTACCGCGCCAAGCGCGAGTTCAGCCGGACGCCCGAGCCGGCGGGCGGGCTCGGTGGCGAGGGCGGCAACCGCTTCGTCGTGCACAAGCATCACGCCACTGCCGATCACTACGACCTGCGGCTGGAAGTGGGCGGCGTGCTGAAGAGCTGGGCGGTGCCGCGCGGGCCCTCGCTCAATCCCGCCGACAAGAAGCTGGCGGTCGAGACCGAGGACCACCCGGTCGAGTATATCGACTTCGAGGGCGTCATCCCCGAGGGCGAATATGGCGGCGGGCCGATGATCGTGTGGGACACCGGCACCTGGGCGCCGATGGACGATGTCGAAAAGAGCCTGCGGACCGGCGCCTTCAAGTTCCGGCTGGCCGGGCAGAAGCTGAATGGCGGCTGGATGCTGACCAGGCTGAAGCCCAAGCCCGGCGAGGACGAGCACAAGAAGAACTGGCTGCTCTTCAAGGAGCGCGACCTTGCCGCCGACACCAAGCTCGATATCCTCGAGGCACGGCCGGAAAGCGTAAAATCGGGCCGCCGCATCGAGGAACTGGCGGCGCCGGCGAAGAAGCCGGAGCGGCTGCCGCCCAGGCGCGGCTCGCTGAAACCCGGCACCTTGCCCGGGGCCGCCAAGGCCGATCCGCCTGCCCGCATCGAGCCGCAGCTCGCCACCCAGGCGCCGAAGCCGCCGGGCGGTGACGAGCCCGCGGAGCGCACCGGCGAACGCTGGCTGCACGAGATCAAGTTCGACGGCTATCGCACCATGGCGCATGTCGTCGATGGCGAGGTGCGGCTCATCACGCGCGCGGGCATCGACTGGACGAAGCGCTATGGCGATCTTCCGCAGGCCTTTTCGCGCCTGCCGGTGGGCCAGGCGATCATCGACGGCGAGATCGTCGTGCTCGACGACAAGGGCATCTCGCGTTTCGCGCTGCTGCAGGACGCGCTGTCGGCCGGTGCCGGCTCGAAGCTGCATTTCTACGCTTTCGATCTTCTCCATCTCGACGGTTGGGACCTGCGCAAGGCGCCGCTCGGGAAGCGCAAGGCACTGCTTGCCGAGCTGCTCGCGGGGCTCGGCCCAAGCTCGGCCATCCAGTACAGCGACCATGTCGAGGGTGACGGACAGGGGCTTTTCGACCAGGCCTCGGACCACGGGCTGGAGGGCGTCGTCTCCAAGCGCGCCGACGCGGTCTATATGAGCGGCCGCAGCAAGAGCTGGACCAAGGCCAAGGCGCCGAAAACCGATGATTTCATTATCGCCGGCTATACGGTGTCGGAGCAGGCGGAGGGGCTGGCGGCGCTGGGCATGGCCGAATTCGTCGACGGCGAACTGCACTATCGGGGCAAGGTCGGTACCGGCTTCGATGCCCAGATGGCGGCGGAACTGCTCACAAGGCTGGAGCGGATGACGGCGGGCGCCACGCCGCCGGAGGGCGTGCCGCGCGAAATCATGCGCGAGATGCACTGGGTAAAGCCGCTGCTGTCGGCGCGCATCCGCTATGCCAACCGCACCGCGGACAATTCGCTGCGCCACGGCGTGTTTCGCGGCCTGCGCGATGTGGGCGGGCTCACCACGCCGGTCCCGGTCAAGCGCAAGCGGCTGATCGCCGAATCCGATCTCGCCACCATCTGGGTGACCAATCCGGAACGTCGGCTGTTCGGCAAGACCGGACCCACAAAACTCGACATCGCCGTCTATTACGCGCTGGTCGGCGACTTCATGCTGCCGCACATCATCGGCCGGCCTGTGTCGCTGGTGCGTTGCCCTACCGGCAGGCCGCAGGACTGTTTCTTCCAGCGCCACGCCTTCACCGGCATGCCGCCCTCGGTGGCGGTGTTTGAAAGCACCAATTCGGAAGGCGAGACGAAGACCTATCTCTCGGTCGAGGACGCCAAGGGCTATCTGGCGCTGGCGCAGTTCGGCGTCGTGGAATTCCACACCTGGGGCACGCATCGCCAGAAGCTCGACAGACCCGACCAGATCGTCTTCGACCTCGATCCGGGCGAGGGGATTTCCTGGCGCGAGGTGGTGGAGGCGGCCGTCCACATCAGGGGTGGGCTGGAGAGCCTTGGGCTGGTGCCGTTCGCCAAGACGTCGGGCGGCAAGGGCATCCACATCACCGTGCCGGTAACACGCAAGCAGAACTGGAAGAAGCTGCACCAGGTATCGAGCGCCATTTCCACCTTGCTGGCTGCAAGCGCGCCCGACACCTTCACCACCACCATGGGCAAGGAAAACCGCAAGAAGCGCATCTTCATCGATTTCCACCGCAACGCACGCGGCCACACCTCCGCCGCCCCCTATTCGCTGCGCGCCCGCACCAACCTGCCGGCCTCGACACCGCTGAGCTGGACGGATCTGGAAGCGATCGACGCGCCGGAGGACCTCAACTACGCCTCGCTACCGGGCCTGCTGGAGACATCGGGAGATCCGTGGGCGGACATCGACGAGGCGGCAAGGGATCTGCCGGTGCTTGAGCGCTAGTTCCTCCCCCGCTCTCCGGGGCGAAGGAGGGCAGCGCCCATCGACGCTTTCTACAATTTGAATTATTCTTCGACCCGCCCCAAAAAACACTTCGCTAGGAATTCGGCTGTAAGATGAGGGGTCTGTGTAGGATTTCCACGGCGCCAATCGTCCTCCGGACGAAAAAGGCGCTGCAATAACTGTCAGTGCATGGCCGCGTAGGAGTTTGTCATGGCGCCCAGGGCAAGTTGGAAAGGTTACCTCAAGCTCAGCCTCGTCAGCTGTCCGGTCCGGCTCTATCCGGCCACCAGCGCCAGCGAGCGCATCTCATTCAATCAGCTGCACAAGAAGACGCACAACCGCATCAACATGAAGCCGGTCGACCCCGAACTTGGGCTGGTCGAGCGCTCGGACCTCGTCAAGGGCTACGAGTACGAGGACAAGCAATACATCATCATCGATGATGCCGACCTCGACGCGGTGCGCATCGAATCCAACCACACGATGAACATCGAGGCCTTCGTCGACGAAGGCGAGGTGGATGTCATCTACCAGGATTCGCCCTATTATCTCGCCCCGGACGGCGCCATGGCGGAGGAAACCTTCGCGGTGCTGCGCGAGGCTATGCGCTCGTCCGGCAAGCTCGCCATCGCGCGACTGGTGCTGTCCAGCCGAGAGCGCGTGGTGACGATCGGCGCGCGCGAGAACGGCATGTTCGTGTGCACCTTGAGGAACCCCAACGAAGTGCGCGGCACAGCTGAGTATTTCGGCAACATTCCGGCCGGCAAGCCGGATCCGGAAATGCTGGAACTCGCCCAGGCGCTGATCAAGCAGAAGGAAACCCACTTCGATCCGAAGAACTACGAGGATCGCTATGAAGTGGCGCTGATGGCCATGATCCGCGAGAAGCTCAAAGGACACAAGCCGATCATCGCGGCGGCGCCCGAGCGCGGCAATGTCATCAACCTCATGGATGCGCTGAAGGCCAGCCTGTCGCAGTCGGCCAAGCCGCCCGCCAAGTCCAAGAGCAAGGCCGACGAGGCGGCGAAACCGGCCGCCAGGAAGGCCGCGGCCGGCGGCGGAGCCGCCGAGAACCCGCTCAAGGCCAGTCTGCTGAAGGCGGTCGCCAAGAGCAAGAAGTAAGGAACAGCGGCGCGTGATCGTTCCCGGCACGGTCATAGGCACTGTCGGGGCGCTGGCCGCGTTTCCGCTGCGGCTCGCCCAGCGCGAGGTGGAGCGCCGCCATGCCGAGCTCCGGCGCGGCATCACCAGGCGTACCTCGCATGTGCTGTTCGGCCGTACGCTGCTGGCCAGGGTGGGGCTGGCAAAGGCCGGCGAGGCCGAAATCGCGCGCCGCGCCAGGGCAGAGCGCGCGGCCGGGCGGACACTGGTCAGCGAGAACGGCTTCCTGCGCCTGCTTGGCCTGATGAAGGCGCCGGAGGCGTCGTCCCTGTCCCGGCAATCGCTGATCGACCAGTCCGGGCTTGCCGCCGACGATCTCGACCTGCTCAGCCTGTTCGACGCCTTCGAGCATGACGGCGAACCCTATTCCTTCCGCGATCTCATCCTGGCGAGGAAATATGCCGGGCTGATCGCGGGCGGCGCGAGCTGGGGGGCCATCGCGCGCTCCGTGCACCGCTCCGGCCCGGTCGCCTCGCTGACGGCCAAGTCGCTCGCCGTCGGCTCGCGGCATGGCCGGTCCGACGCCATCTACCTCGATGGCGGCGACAGCGAGCTCGACGGCCAGTTGCTGTTCGACCTCGGGGCGCCGGAAGACGACGGGCTGGAGGAGCTGTTCGCCGAGGCGGAAGGCGCGGAGGAGCAAGGGCGCCACGACGACGCGGCCGCCCTCTACCAGCACTGCCTGGCGATCGACCCCAAGGATGCGATCGCCGCCTTCAACCGCGCCAACTGCCTGCGGGGCGCGGGCCGCGTGGCGGAAGCCGCGCACGACTATGCCCGCGCGATCAAGCTCGATCCCGGCTTCGTGGAGGCCTGGTTCAACCTCGCCGGCCTGATGAGCGACGAAGGCAAGGTGGCCTCGGCGCGCAGGCACCTGCAGAAGGCGATCCTTCTCGACAAGGCCTATGCCGACCCGGTCTTCAACCTGGCGCGGCTTGAGTTCGACGCCGGCAACATGGCGGAGGCGCGCCGGCTGTGGACGCGCTATCTGGAACTCGACGCCGAATCCGAATGGGCGCGCACGGCGCAAAAGGGGATCCAGTTCGTGGATCTCCACATGGCGCGCACGGCCGGCTGACGGCACCAGCGCCGCCGCTTTCCGATCCGGAAATCGTCAGAAGCGCTCTCGATCATGCATTGTGATTGTTCGTTTGCGAAAATCCTGTCGCCGAACTTCAGTAATTCCTAAAATACATGCCCAGTAATTCACCGGCGTGTCTTTCCCGTCACTTCGCCCGGATTCTGGGGTATTCCGGCCTTCCTCGCCCGGACATTGCTTTTGCAATTGCCTGAAGGAGCGTTATTCTGACGATAAGTTCGGCGGAGAACGGCCAGGCGAGAGACGGGGCTCGTGAGCGTAAGCGTCATCATACCGGCACACAATGCTGGAAGCACCATTGCCGCGACGCTGGCGTCGCTGCGCAGCGAGGCGGATGCGATCGGCGAAATTCTCGTGGTCGACGACAGTTCGTCGGATGACACCGCCATGGTGGCGCTGAAGGCGGCGCTCGAAATCACGCCCAATGCGCGCGTCCTGAGGGCAAGCTGCCGCGATGCCGGCGGGGCGAGGAATCTCGCGCTCGCCGAGGCTTCCTGTCCCTGGATCTACCTTATCGATGCCGACGACCTGCATTTGCCGGGCGGCTTGAGCGCCATGCTCAAAAAGGCCCGCGCCGGCGCCGACCTCGTCGTCGGCGGTTCGCTGCGTCGGGTCGACGGCGAGGACCGCAAGGTGAAGTTTTCCTCCGGCCTTGGCCGTGACGCGATCTCCAACGCCATGATGTACCTCAAGGGGCAGGTCAGTTCGATCGCCGTCGGCGGCGCATTGTTTTCGCGGCGGGTCATGGGCGGAGACCGCTTTCCGACGGGGCTCGCCTATGACGAGGATACTCTGTTCTGGGTGCGGCTGATCAGCCGCGCGTCGATGGCTTTCGTGGATCGACCGGTGATGATCTACCAGGTCTGCACCCAGCGTTCGGACGATCGCTTCCTGGCCAAGCCGGCACGGCATTTCCTGGCCTGGCGCCGCGAGCTTCGTCGCCTTTCGGATTGTGGTATCCCGAGCGCCGCGCTCAAGGCGCGCGAGGGCATCGTCGCTCTCAAGATCGCAAGGGTTCACTACGCCGTTGGCGATCTCAGGAATGCCGCGCGCTTCCTGACCGTGGCGTCGGCGGCGCCGAAATCGCCCTCCGACGCGTGGCGCTGCATGCGCTACTCGCTGAAACTCCTCGCACGCGGGCGAGGGGCGTTGGGCAAGATGAACCTGCAAGGCGCCTAGAGTGGGATGACGTCAGGCCGAGACGACGTGAAATCCGAATCCGTTTCTCAATCAAGAGATTGATCATGACGTCGTCCGGAGGCCGCTCCTCGCTTTGCGGCATCACGTACTGATGCCGCAACCGCCCGCGCTCGCCGTCGTGGTGATCGGATACCGCGCGCCCGAAACGCTTCTGGACGCCGTGCGCTCGCTGTTGGCGCAGGACGTGCCCCTGGAGATCGTTGTCGTCAATTCCGGCGGCGGTGGCATTTCGCGACAACTAAGCGAGGCGAGGCTCGACGTTGCCACCTTCGAATTCGAGGAGCGCCTGCTGGTCGGCGCGGCGCGCAATCGCGGCATCGAGGCGACACAAGCGCCTTTCGTCGCCTTTCTCGCCGACGACTGCCTTGCCTGTCCCGGTTGGGCCCGTCGCCGGCTTGAGTGGCATCTGGCAGGCCACGCCACGGTGGCGAGCGCTGTCGTCAACAGCGATCCCGGCAGCCATGCGGCCTGGGCCGCGCATCTGACGATGTATATGCGCCGGCTGCCGGAATTGCCCGAGAAGGAGGCGTTGCGCTACGGCGTCTCGTTCGACCGCAGGCTTTTCGCGGCGCATGGCATGTTCGATGAGCGGAGATCCAGCGGAGAGGATACGGAGTTCCTGGCGCGCCTGGGTCCGGAACTGGTGCCGGTGTGGGATTCGCGCATCCGCACCGTCCACCGCAACACCGCGACGCTGAAGGCGCTTATGGCCGATCAGGCCCGGCGCGGCTTTCGCTATGGCGCGCATCTCGCGGCGCGCTCCGGCCATGGTCCGTGGCGGGCCTTCCGCGCCGTGTTTCATGACCGGCGCCACATCGCCCGGTTCGTCGAGCTGGGGCTCGCCGGGGACGACCGCGAACGCGCCCGCAAGGCTGTGCCGCTCGCCAAGCTGTCGCTGTTCGTCAATGCTTCCGGCGCGGCGCTGGGCGCCATTCGCTCGGGCAGGGCACGGACGCGATGATTTCGAGCCACATCAAGCCGGCGCGCTGGCGACGGACGCGGTGGGGGGCCACGCGCAAGCGGCTGCTCGCGGTGTTCAGCTATCGCTACGACGCCCAGCTGGTGCCGGACCTGCTCGCCAACATCGATCCTGTCGTCGACGGCTGGATCGCCTTCGACGACAGGGCCGCCAGCGGTGTCTTCAGCAGCGAGCCGGCGCGCCGGCGGGCGTTGCTTGGCGCGGCCTGCGACGCAGGAGCGAACTGGATACTCGCGATCGACCCGGACGAGCGGCTGGAGCGTGGGGTGGCTGACGCCGTTGGCCGGCTGATGGCCACCTCGCGCAGGAGGAAGGCCTGGGGCTTTCACTGCCGGGAAATGTACACGCCGGATGCCTACAGGGTTGACGGGGTTTGGGGCGACAAGGTTCAGCACAGGCTTTTCAGCGCCTATGATGCGGCTGAATATCAGTCCGCTGACCTGCATGGCCAATGGTTTCCGCCATCCGGCGGCTTCGCGTTGCGCCACTGCGGGCTCAATCTTTACCACCTCAAGATGATCGAGCCGCGCCGCAGGGCCGGCCGGCGCGACATCTACAACCATCTCGACCCCAGGAGGGATTTCCAGCCTATCGGCTATGACTATCTCACTGACGAGGCGGGCGTCCGGCTGGAGACCATCGCGCGCGGCCGGGAATATCACCCGCCCCATGTCGACGATGGCGGCATGTGGATGGCCGACCTCGCTGGCGAAGGCAGCGCGTGTTTTTCGCCCGACCGTTCATGATATTCTGTGTTGGAGCAATCACCGCCGCGGCAGGCCGCGTCACGTTTCACCCGGAGTAGTGGCGCAAGGAGGTTCGCGGCTCTAGAGTGATCTATCACTGTACCGGGACTCCGCAGCCTGATGGCCACCAGCTTCCTCTTCGACGGCGATGACACCGCTCCCGTCACCATCCTGCTTGCCCATGGCGCTGGCGCGTCGATGGACTCGCCCTCGATGACCGCCACCGCCAAGGCTCTCGCGGCCGCGGGCTTCCAGGTCGCGCGCTTCGAGTTCCACTATATGGCGGCGCGCCGCTACGGCCACCGCAAGCCGCCGCCGCGCGCCGAGACGGTGAACCCGGAATATGTGAAGGCGATCGCCGATCTCAGGGCGAGAGGCGTAACCGGCAAGCTGATCATCGGCGGCAAGTCGATGGGCGGCCGCGTCGCTTCCATGGTAGCCGACGAGATGTTCTCCAAGGGCGAGATATCAGGGCTGGTCTGCCTCGGCTACCCGTTCCATCCACCGGCCAAACCCGAGCAATTGCGGACCAGGCATCTTATCGACCTCAAGACGCCGACGCTGATTTTTCAAGGCACCCGGGACGAGTTCGGTACCAAGGACGAGGTGGCGGGCTACGGGCTGTCGAACGCAATCGAGGTGGTCTGGCTTGAGGACGGCGATCACGACCTCAAGCCGCGCAAGGCGATCTCGGGCTTCTCGACGGCGGATCATCTGAAGACGGTGGCGGCGACGGTGAAGGTGTGGGCTGAACCGCTGTAGTCTTAACGCCCTGCTTTCCGCCTCCTGTGACGTCGGCGCTGCCCCTCACCTGCCTGCCGGCATCCTCTCCCCGTATAGTGACGGGGAGAGGGGGCGCCCTCAGCGGTGATTTCGCCAATCTCCAACGCTGCAAGAACGGCGCCGAGGCTGCGGTCAGCCCTTTCTCCCCGTCACTATACGGGGAGAAATGTCCGGCAGGACAATGAGGGGCGGCGCCCACACTGGCGTATTTGGCTGCCTGGGTGTCGATCGGTCTTGGGCGGCCACCCTCTTGCGACCCGCTCCGCCTTCCTGCTTCATACCCCAAATGAAACTCGCCAGCTTCAACATCAACAACGTCAACAGCCGGCTGGAAAACCTCCTGGCCTGGCTCGCCGCCGCGAAACCCGATGTCGTCTGCCTGCAGGAGCTCAAGGCGCGCGACACGCAGTTTCCGCTCACCCGGCTGGCCAAGGCCGGCTACGGCGCGGTGTGGAAGGGCGAGGCGACATGGAACGGCGTGGCGATCCTGGCCCGCGGCGCCGAGC
Organism: Mesorhizobium sp. 65-26; assembly: GCA_001899205.1. Lineage (GTDB taxonomy): Bacteria > Pseudomonadota > Alphaproteobacteria > Rhizobiales > Rhizobiaceae > Mesorhizobium. The sequence continues at coordinate 264,340 of MKVL01000010.1, forward strand.
CGGTGCTGACGCGCGACGTGCTGCCCGGCGACGAGGACGACCGCCAGGCGCGCTACATCGAGGCGGCGGTGGACGGTGTCATCATCGGCTGCCTCTACGCGCCCAACGGCAATCCGCAGCCGGGCCCGAAATTCCAGTACAAGCTCGCCTGGCACGAGCGCTTCGCCGCGCATGCGGCCGAACTGCTCGCCACCGGCCTCCCGGTGGCGCTGGCCGGCGACTACAACATCGTGCCCGAGCCGCGCGACATCTATCCGACCCGCTCCTATGACGAAAACGCGCTGGTGCAGCCCGAAAGCCGCGCCGCCTTCGCCGCGCTGATCGAGCTGGGCTGGACGGATGCGCTGAGGAAGAAGCACCCGAAGGAGACGCTCTACACCTTCTGGGATTACCGCCGGAACCGCTGGCCGCGCGACGCCGGCCTCAGGCTCGATCATATCCTGCTGTCCAAGGCGCTCGCGCGCAAGCTCAGGGCGGCTGGCATCGATCGCTATGTTCGGGGCGAGGACGGCGCCAGCGATCACGCGCCGGTGTGGGTGGAACTGGGGTAGAGGCAGCGATTACTCAAGCCGAGCTCAGGTCACCTGCAGCACCTTGCCGGTGTCGAGCTGGCGCACGAAATCCACGCGATCGCCGTTCCAGTGGTAGCAATAGTGGCGGCCCTGGACGGGAATGGGGATGATGTCGGGCCAGAAGATGCCGATGCAGCGGCCGCCATCGAGCCGCACGCTGGCCCAGGTCAGGCCATCGCTGCCCGCCGCGCGCAGCGCCTTGCCGGCGGCCTGAGAGGCGGCATAGTCAACGGTGTCGAGCACGCCGGGCACGGCGTCGACATCATCGAGGTCATGGTCGACGGCGCCCACCAGCACGCGGAAATCGGCCGTCCAGCCGGGCTCTTCATTGGTGGCGCGCATAAATTTGGCATGGTGGTGGATGGTTTCGGCCAGCGCCACCTCCTCGCTGTCGCCGGCATAGTAGATGCCGTAGGTGCCATCGGAGAAGCGTCCCGGCCGTGCGGGCGAGCAATGCACGAAGGGCGCCATCAGCAGGCTGGCGCCGAGGCCGGAAATCCGGCGCGCCGCCGGCACCTTGCCGAGATCGCCGATCTCGAAGCGGATGCGCGGATTGGTCTTTTCCTCCACCGATGCCAGCGCTTCCCAGTCGCGCGGGTCGGCGATGTCCTCGAACAGGTCGATCGGCGGGTGGATGGAGCGGATGATGCGGAAGGTCCGCGGCCAGGATACGCGGCGCCGCACGGCAAGGGCGGTGTATGCTTGAACAGGATCGGACATGCCGCTCTTTCCGTCGATGTTGCGGGAGGTGGCCGGGAAACCGGAGCTTGGGGCAGCCTCTTGGGGAGAGTTTACTTTTCCGCAAGCGCCGAGTTTGCAACGGCATCGGCTGCGGACGGGAAAAATAAACTGTCTCCGGGTCCTTCCGAGGCTAGCCTCACCAGGCGCCGCGTTCCGCGTCGATCCAGTCGCGCATGGCGGCAAGGTCCGACATTTCGCCGCGCAGCATCATGTCGAGCGCCGAACGGCCGTCGAACGCGGTGTTGGGTTTGCGGATCCATTGGTAGCCGCGCGCCGGCTCCTTGAAGAGGTAGCGCAGGCCCTTGTGGATGCCCATCAAATGCGCCATGCGCATCCTGAGGTCGCGGTCGATGCGACCGAAGCCGCCATCCTTCCAACGTGCCCAAGTGCGCGGCGAGAGCCCGCCAAGCAAGGTGCAGGCCTCGGCGTCGCTCAGCCCCCAGGCCTTGAACAGGTTCACCGTAGCGCGCGCCAGCGCGCCGGCCTCGGCGTCTGTGATGGCCGCACCCGAGGCGGCCGGCGTAACGACAATCGGTTCGAGCAACATGGAGCACCTCACAATCTGGCAAAAATATAGCAATGAATTGCCAAATGGCAAGAGTGGTGGCCCTGGTGCGTTGAAGTGATGGGCTTCTCGGTCCTCGCGGGCGACGAGGGCACTTCGCTCACGGCGAAGCTGTTTCCCTCCTTTGCCGCATTGACCTTGGGCGACTGGGCGGCGACGACTGATGGCTCCATCGCGAAAGGCATATCGTGCAACAGTTCCTCAATGCCAGACTGGCCGACGGCACGCTCGCCGATCTCAGCGTCAGCAATGGGCGCTTCAGCGCCATCACGTCGGCCGGTGACGGGACGCGCGCCGCCTCGGCGGTCGACCTCGACGGCTGGCTGGTGGTGCCAGCCTTCGTCGAGGGCCATGTCCATCTCGACACGTCCTTCTATGGCGACGCCTGGCGCCCGCACATGCCCTGCGCCAACGGCTTCGACGTGCGCGAGCGCGTCGCCTTCCAGGCGCGCAACCTCGCGGCCGCGGCGCCGATGGCCGAGCGCGCGCGCAACCAGCTCGAGCTCTGCCTCGGCAATGGCAGCCTCTCGATGCGCAGCCATGTCATGGTCAGCGCCGATGTCGGGCTGAAGCATGTGGAATGCATCCTCGCCGTGCGCGAGGAGTATCGCGACTGGATCGACATCCAGCTCGTCGCCTTCCCGCAGAGCGGCATCCTTTCCTCTCCCGGGACGTCGGAACTGATGGACGAGGCGCTGAAGATGGGCTGCGACCTTGTCGGCGGACTCGATCCGGCAAGCTTCGACGGCGATGTGAAGGGACATCTCGACGCGGTGTTCGGCCTTGCTGAAAAGCACGGCGCCGGCATCGACATCCATCTGCACGATGGCGGCTCGCTCGGTCTGTTCGAGATCGGGGAGATCGTCGCGCGGACCAAGGCGTCGGGCATGGTCGGCAAGGTCGCCGTCAGCCATGCCTATGCGCTGGGCGAGGTCGAGCCGGATGCGCTCGCCAGGGCGGCTGACGGTCTCGCCGCCGCCAGTGTCGCCATCATGACCAACGCGCCGGGCAGTCACGCTTTTCCGCCGGTCGCAGCGCTGCGCGCCGCCGGCGTCACGGTGTTCGGCGGTTCAGACAACATCCGCGATTCCTGGTGGCCTTACGGCGATGGCGACATGCTCAACCGCGCCAACATGATCGGCTATCGCTCGGGTTTCTACGAGGACCGGGAACTGGAGGATGCCTTCGATGTCGTCACCCATACCGGGGCAACGGCGCTCGGCCTGGAAGGCTATGGCCTCGTGCCCGGCGCCAGGGCCGACTTCGTGGCGCTGAAAGCAGCGCATGTGCCGGAGGCGGTCGTGGCGGTGCCGAGGGAGCGCGCTGTCTATCGCGCGGGCCGGCTGGTGGCGCGGGACGGCAAGCTGCTCGGCCGATAGACAGTCTGCATCACCGGGCAGCGATATCGGTGCCCGTGCACTTTTGGCCCGCACAGCTTGGCCCTTCAGCCCGGCAAAGTGATCTCGCGGCTGAGCTTCACCAGTTCGCCGCGCGTGTGCTGGCCGGTCTTTTCGAAGACCCGCAGCAGGTGCGTACGCACCGTGCTCGGCGCGACGCCCAGCGTTTCGGCGATGCGGGCGGTCGGTTCGCCGGCGACGACCAGTTCGAAGACGCGCTGTTCGGCCGGCGTCAATTCGTAGAGCAGCCGCAGGGCATCGGCGGGCATT
>MKVL01000010.1:267913-819545 GCA_001899205.1 Mesorhizobium sp. 65-26
CGGCACCAGCTCGCGCGGCAGCGTCAGCTTGCCTCGGACGGAAGCGATCGGGTCGCCATTGCCGAGCATCGCTCGCGCCGCCGCGTTGGCGTGCACGATTGCCATGTCCTCCGCCACAAGCACAACGGCGGAACGGGCCGCGTCCAGCGCGGCCTCGAACGTGGCGGCCGCCGAGGTCGAGACATCGAGGATACGGCTGATGGTGGCGGCGCGCCGCACATGCGGGGCCAGCAGGCGCAGACCTTCCATATCCGCCTCGGTCAGCGGCGCGGAGGATTCGTGGAGGCCGAGGCCGATATTGCCGAGCATCGTGGCATCGCGGGCCAATGCTATGCCGACCTGGTCGACCAGCCCCTGCGGCCGAACCCACTCTTCATAGAAGCGGTTGCCGTTCCATATATCCGGGCCGGTGACCTTGGACTGGAGGATCGGCTCCTCGAGCGGTAGCTCGGCCAGCCGGCCGGGGCCGCCCCAGAGCTTGATGATATCGTCATTGTAGATCTGCATCCCGCCGAGGTAGTTCTCGGGAATATTGGTGGAAACCTGCACCACGCCGGCTCCGGTCGGCAGTGCGATCACCGTAAGCGCCCCCAGGTGGAAGCCGAAATGACGCCGCATGTCATCGAGGGCCTTCTGCCAGAGACCGGGTTCGATGATGGCATCATAAAACGTGCCAATCAGTCCATTCAGTTCCGAAAACTGTTCTGGCAAGTTTGCTTCCCCCAAAGCGTTGATCGGCGGATATACAGCATAGGGTGGCCGCCGTGGCCAGCTTGCACAACACACTTGCCCGACTGATCGTTCCACGCCCCGCGATATATTTGTCAGCATGGGCGATCTCCACCAAGTGGTGGACGCCGCACTTCGGCGAGACCGCTAGCTTCGCCCCGGATTTCGAATCTTTCGGATGGATCAGGCGGGGGCATGCGGATGGAAGGTAAGTTGGTTCGGGCTGTCGGCCCGTTGGTGGCGGCCGGCGCGGTTGCCGGCATGCTCGTCCTGGCCGGGGCGGGGGGCGCGATGGCCGACCCGGCGGCGGAGGGCAGCAGCGGGGACTGCGACGGCACCATCGGCGCGCTGGCCTGTGGCGATAACGCCAAGGTCACCGATTCCGGCGTCGCCGTGGGCTCCAGCTCCGGCGCGGCCGGCTACGGATCGGCCTTCGGCATGCTTTCGAATGCCACCAATCGTGCCGTCGCCGTCGGCTCCGAGGCGGTCGCCAACGGAAAATCCGTCGCCATCGGCAACCAGTCCCTGGGCGATGCGACCGAAGCTGTCGCCATTGGCGAGAATGCCCGGACGGAGGGAGATTACTCGATTGCCATCGGCAGCCACGCCGGCAACACCGGCGACAGGGGCGTGGCACTGGGCGCTGGCAGTTCGGCGGGACAGGACTCCACCGCGCTCGGCAACCAGGCAAAGGCGGACCATGCCAATGCAGTGGCCATCGGCAGCAATGTCGAGGCGAGCCGCGACAACCAGGTCGCGATCGGCGGCACGCAGTCAAATTACACACTGGCCGGCCTGACCTCGTCCGCGAGCGCGGGCTTCCAGTCCGGCAGTACCTATTTCGTCACGACCGACGCCTCCGGCAACCTGGCGGCGTCCACCTTCGATCTCGCCTCACTCTCCGGCCTGCCGGCGACGGTTGCCCAGAACACTACGGACATCACCAATCTTACCAATACGGTGTCGGGCCATACGAGCGAACTTGCCGATCACGAAACGCGCATCACCAACAACACGACCCAGATTGAGCTGAACACCACACAGATCGGGCTGAACACAACGCAGATCGCGCTACACACAACCCAGATTGCCGACCTCGACACGCGGGTGATGACAAACACCACGAACATCGCCCTGCTGGACGGCCGCGTCGGCAGCCTGGAAAGCGGGCTGGCGGCGGCGAACGGCAGGATAGACAAGGCCTTCGAAGGCACGGCCATGGCGCTGGCGATGGCCGGAAGCGGCCTTCCCGCCGACAAGAACTACGCCGTGTCGCTGAACTGGGGTACGTTCCAGGGTGAGCACGCATTCGCCGGCAGCGCGCAGGCGCGCATCAACGACAATGTCATCCTCAGCGGTGGCATCGGTGTCGGCGCCAGCAACCGCACCGTGGGCGGGCGGGCCGGCGTGACGGTCGCCTGGTAGCGTCGGCAGGGCTTTCGCGAATGGGGTCGCATCCTCCCAAGGCGTGTTCATGCGCCCGTGCATGGCGCGTGTTCCTGGGCGGCCTTGTCGTGGCGCTCGGCCTTGTCGGCGGCGTGCCGCCGGCCGTGGCGCAAACCGCCAAGGCCTCGGAAAAGGTCCAGGCCAAGGCGGCCCAGATCGACCGTAACGGCGTCCTGATCCTCGTGCGCGGCACGCTGCTGGCACTCGACCAGGCCAACAAGACCGGCAACTACACCGTGCTGCGCGACCTTGGCTCGGCCAATTTCCAGGGCAAGAGCGCGGCCGAGCTAGCCGAGATCTTCGCCAACCACCGCAGGCAAGGGCTCGATTTCGGCGCGGTCGCCGTGCTCGAGCCGCAACTCACCATGCTGCCGCGCATCGAGCCGAACGGCATGCTGCACATGGCGGGCTTCTTCCCGTCGGCGCCGATGCAGGTGAATTTCGAGCTGATGTTCGAGCCGGTCAACCGGCAGTGGAAGATATTCGGCGTCGCGGTCAATCTTACGCCGGGCGGTCCGCAGGCGCCCGAGACGCCGGGGGCAGGCTCGGCGAAGCCGGTGGACGCCACGCCGCCAAGCGCCCCCTCGACCGCCGTCGGCGCCCCGACCAAGAAGAGCAGGCCGGCCAAACCCTGAGCGGGCATGCTTGTGCTGCCGCGCGAGCGCTCGCTACCCCAGCCACAACCACAGCGCGCCGACGACGACGACCGCCGCCAGCACGCTGGCGGCGAGCATCAGGTAGGAGCCAATGATCATGCTTCGGATGATCTTCTTGATCGTCTCTCGGTCGTTGAGGTTGGGGAATGGCTCGTTCGGCCGCGCCACGCCGAGAAAGTCGCACAGCGGCCCCCAGCCTTCGCTGACCTTGAAGACCAGCAGCTTCTCCGGCGGCACGGCCGCCTTCACCTCCTCGATGTAGGAATTGTAGCGCGCCACCGCCTTGTCGCGGTCGTCCATGACGTCCTTCAGCGTGCGGCCCCAGACAAGCTTGTGCGACATGTCGCCGAACTTGCGGCCGAACGGCGTCAGCCACTCGAGAATCTTGAACTGCCAGACATTCTCGCTGAAGTAGATCGTGTCGATGGTGCTTTCATACCAGGCCTCGGCGCCACGAGGATGCAGCGTCAGCAGCACCTTGGCGTCGGGGTAGGCGACCATCAGTTCGCGCCACACGCAGCAGCCCGGATTGTCGACGGTCGCGCTGTAATTGGCGAAGACCCGGTTCCAGTCCTGCTGCGTGCCGGGCGGGTCGTTGGCTACCTTGCGCCAGAAGTCCAGATGGCCCTTGTTGGCCTTGTTGATGATGACTTCCTGCATGTGATAGCTCGGCAGGCCGAGCTTGTTGAGCGCCGCGAAGGTCGACCATGTGCCGGTGCGGCCGAAACCGGCCCCTATGAGCCTGAGCGTCATTCCCCCGATCCCCCCTCAATCCGGATCGAAATTTCTCATGAATCCGGATTTCGCGAATTACGTTGCGTCCAGGTCGCGAAGTCCGCAACGTCTTTCTATTAGCAGTCTCGAAAATGTGTTCGGCGGTGGGCCACGCGGAATGGGTTGCTGGCTATTCCAGCGCGCGTGGAGGCCTGATATAGGTCAGTGAGACTGACCTATATCAGGCCTGGAGGAGACCGCCCGTGACACTGATGAACATCCTCGCCTCGCGCTCGTCGCGCATGAAGGCTTCCGAGATTCGCGAACTGCTGAAGCTGCTCGACCAGCCCGACATCATCTCGTTCGCCGGCGGCATCCCCGATGCCTCGCTGTTTCCGGCCGAGGCGATCGCCGGCGCCTACCAGGCGGTGCTGTCGGGCGGGGAGGCCGGAGCGGCGCTGCAATACCAGGTAAGCGAGGGTTACGCGCCGCTGCGCCACTGGCTAGCCAGCGAGATGGGCAAGCTGGGCGTCGCCTGTGACGAGGGCAACATCTTCATCACCTCGGGTTCGCAGCAGGCGCTCGACTATCTCGGCAAGCTCTTCCTGTCGCCCGGCGACACGGCGCTGGTCACCTGGCCGACCTATCTCGGCGCGCTGCAGGCCTTCAATGCCTACGAGCCGCGCTACGACAGACTGACGCTGGATGGCGGCAACATGACTCCTGACGCCTATCGCGCGGCGGCCGCGGCCCCGAGCGCCGCGTCGAAAGAGGGCGGGCGGGTGAAATTCGCCTATCTGGTGCCGGACTTCGCCAACCCGACCGGCAACACGCTGAACCGCCAGCAGCGCGAGGCGGTGCTCGACCTTGCCGGAGAGCTCGACATCGCCGTCATCGAGGACGCCGCCTATCGCGCGCTGCGCTATGATGGCGAGCCGGTGCCGCCGATCCTTGCGCTCGACTGTGCGCGCTCGGGCGGTATCGACAAGGCGCGCACGCTTTATTGCGGTTCGTTCTCGAAGATTCTGTCGCCGGGCATGCGCGTGGGCTGGGTCTGCGCGCCACGCCACGTGGTGGAGAAGCTCGTCCTGATGAAGCAGGCTTCCGACCTGCATAGCCCCTCGGTCAACCAGATGGTGATGCACCGCGTGGCCGAAACCGTGTTCGACGGCCAGGTCGACAGTCTGATCGGCGCCTATCGCCAGCGCCGCGACGCGCTCATCGCTGCGCTGGACGCTCACATGCCGCAGGGCGTCACCTGGAGCAGGCCGGAAGGCGGCATGTTCGTGTGGGTGACGCTGCCCGAGGGCGCGGACGCGGCGGCGCTGCTGGCGCGCTCGGTCGCGGAGGCACGCGTCGCCTTCGTACCGGGCAGCGCCTTCTTCGCCGACGGCACCGGGCGCAACACGCTGCGACTTTCCTTCACGCTCGCCAACCGACGCGCGGTGGAGGAGGGCGTTCCGAGGCTGGCCGCGCTGCTGCGCGGCTGAGGTTCGTGCGGTCCGACGTCGGACGGCCGCGAGCCGACAGGGGTGTCCATCAAACGAATGTGATGAATGGACAGGGTCCGGTTTCGCGAATGTGATTTACCGCCGAAACCTGAATTCGGCTAATTTCATGTTGATCCACACCCCCAGGATCAGCAGTCCGCCAAGTCCCACCTTGGTGGCCTGAACAAAAACCCGCCGGGCTCCCGCCGGCGGGTTTTTAATTTGTCGGGACCAGATTTGCGTGAGGCCACGCGGCACCGCAGACTGGATCGAGGTGCTTCGCGGACAGATTCCGGAGACACATCCAAGTCACTGTTTCCACACGCTTGGCTGTCAGTTCAGCGCCTTGATGATCCGGTGCGTATCGGGGTCGACCGTCTGGCTGTCGATGACCGTGTAGCAGTACTTCACGCTCGGAACCTCGTGCAGCACGATGGTGTCCGGCAGCGACGAGCCAAGGCTCAACTGCACGGGAGCCGCACGGATGCCAGTGGTTCCTTCCTCACATATTCGCGGGCGGCTGAGGTCCATCGCGCGACAGTCGAAATCGGCGGTCAGCGCGGACGGTTTTTCGCCGGCAGTTCCCTGGGATGGTTGCGGACGCCCGTCAGGTCCCTGTCATTGCTGACGAGGCCGCCAATGTCATGTGAGCGCCGCCGGACCGACTTCGATCGGCAGCAGCATCTCGATGTCCCGCTGGACGTCTTCGCCGACAGTGAAGTCGATGGTGCCGACATCAGCAAATCCCGAGCGCCTGTAGAAGGCGATGGCGCGGGCGTTCTTCTCGAAGACGGTCAGCCGCAGGCCGGCGGCCCCGCGCTGCCGGCACTCGCCGCGAAGTGCATCGAGAAGCCGGCCGGCGAGTCCGGTGCCCCTGCATCCTGCCTCGACGTAGAGGCGATTGAGTAGCGCCTCGCCGGGCGCGAGCATGACGAGATGCGCATATCCCAGGATGGCGTCCTGGTCGCCGGCTTTCACGGCCAGGAGCACGACGCCGCGAGGATCGACGATCTCGGCCCGCTGCCGTTCGCTCCCGAAATTGCCGGCGATATAGTCGGCAAGGTCGGAAGCGGCCGTGTCGGCGGCGTAGGTTTCGCGGAAGAGACCGGCGGCGAACGTCGAGAGCGCCTCGGCGTCACGCTGCATTGCGCATCGCAAGACTATGTCCGTCATCATGTCACATCCCCGCCCATTGGTGACAATCATGGCTTCGGCCCCCCAAGCCCAGCATGCTGGCCAGGATAATACACCTGAATGCCGTGATTTCGAAACGCGCCGGCGATGCTTTCCCACGGCGCGTGAAATGTCCTGAAACGCTCGGGGAAATTTCCGTGAAATTGGGTTTAAACGCTGCTCGCGCCTGCTTTCCCATACACAGGCCTGTCGCGCATCTGGCAGGCCGGCGTCCCGGTCCATGCACCGCAAGACGGGGCGCGGACCGGGTGGAAGATATCAGGCCTTGGTCGCTTCCAGCTTGTCCTGCGTCCTCGTCTCGAAGTCGCTGGCGTCGTGGCGCTCATGCAACTGGCTCGACAACTCACCGGAGACGCGGTTGACGATGCGGCCGCGCCGCACGGCGGGACGCGCCGCAATGGCATCGGCCCAGCGCTGCACGTTCTTGTACTCCTCGACCTGCAGGAATGCGGCGGAATCGTCATACATGCGGCCTTTGGCCAGCCCGCCATACCAGGGCCACACCGCCATGTCGGCGATCGTATAGTCCGGACCGCCCAGATATTCGCTGATCGCAAGGCGGCGGTCGAGCACGTCCATCTGGCGCTTCACCTCCATGGCGAAACGGTCGATGGCATACTCGATCTTCTGCGGCGCGTAGCTGTAGAAATGGCCGAAGCCGCCGCCGAGATAGGGCGCTGAGCCCATCTGCCAGAATAGCCAGCTGAAGGTCTCGGCGCGCGCCGCGCGCTCGTTTGGCAGGAAGGCGCCGAACTTTTCCGCCAGATAGGTCAGGATCGAACCGGATTCGAACACGCGCACCGGCTTCGGCTCGCTCCTGTCGAGCAGCGCCGGGATCTTGGAGTTGGGGTTAACCTCGACGAAGCCGCTGCCGAACTGGTCGCCGTCGCCGATCCGGATCAGCCAGGCATCGTATTCCGCCCCGGAATGGCCGAGCGCCAGAAGTTCCTCCAGCATGATGGTGACCTTCTGGCCGTTGGGCGTCGCCAGCGAGTAGAGCTGCAGCGGGTGCTTGCCGACCGGCAGTTCCTTCTCATGCGTCGGGCCGGCGATGGGGCGGTTGATGCTGGCGAAGGTACCGCCGCTCGGCTTGTTCCAGGTCCAGACTTTGGGCGGAGTGTAGTCGTTCATCTTCCAGGTCCCGTCGATTACTGTTGCGGTTTTCCGGGATGTAGAACGCTCCCGGCGAATGGCAGAACGCCCTAAGTAGGCAGCGGCGGCGCGGGCCGCAATCGATAAAAGTTCAACATCCGTTGAACCATTGTCAACATGGCGTGCCTTGGCCTGGAGTTCGGCCTTGCCATGGCGCGCGCAATCCATACCTATAGTGAGACCCTGCCTGCCATTCCCGCGACGCCGAAGCCGGCATGATTTCGATGTCGGGCAAGCGGGTGGGTGTCGAAAACGAAACGACACTGGGAACAAGGAGTTGCCTCTATCCGTTGGGTTCTGGAATTCGCGTGATATCGCGGGTGCAGGATCGGGATACCGGCTTCCAACCAAGGATGATCCGATGAGCATCGATTCCGTTATGCATTCTGTCGTGGCCGTGCGTGCCACCGTCCCGGAGGACGCCTTCACGGCGGGCGCTCTCGGCACGCGTCGCGAGGGCAGCGGTGTGGTCATCCGGGAAGACGGGCTGGTGCTGACGATCGGCTATCTCATCACCGAAGCCGACGAGGTGTGGCTGACGACGCATGACGGCCGCATCGTGCCGGCCCATCCCACTGCCTACGACCAGGTGACGGGCTTCGGCCTCGTTCAGGCGCTGGCGCCACTCAACCTGCCGGCCGTGGCGCTGGGCGACGCCGCTCACGCCCGTATCGGCGATACCGTGGTGCTGGCAGACGGCATCGGCCAGAGCGTGCGGGCGGTCATCGTCGGCAAGCAGGAGTTCGCCGGCTATTGGGAATATCTGCTGGAGGAGGCGATCTTCATCGCGCCGGCGCACCCCTCCTGGGGCGGCGCGGCGCTGTTCGACGTCGACGGCAGGCTGTTGGGCATCGGCTCGCTGCGGCTGGAGATGAGCCGCAACGGCGAGGTGTCGGACATCAACATGGTGGTGCCGATCGATCTCTTGCCGCCGATCCTCGACGATCTCCTGACGCGCGGGCAGGTGGCCACGCCGCCGCGTCCGTGGCTCGGCGCCTTCTCGGCCGACAGCGACGGCAAGGTGGTGGTGATGAGCGTGGCCGAAGGTGGCCCCGCCGCCAAGGCCGGCCTGCGCCGCGGCGACGTCATCTCGGACGTGCGCGACGGCCATGTCGAGGGACTTGCCGATTTCTACCGAAAGCTCTGGCAGGCCGGCCCGGCGGGCGCCGAAATCCCGATCCGGGTCGTGCGCGACGGCCGCGATGCCTGGCTGCGCGTCAAGTCGGCCGACCGGGGCTCGTTTCTGCGCAAACCGAGCCTGCAGTAGGAGCCAGGCCATGCCTCCTGACCGACAACGACGTTGGATAAGGGGGGTGGCGGGCGCCGGCTTTCCGGTGGTGGTGCCCGGTAACTTTTTCTTGTCTGGTTGCAGCCTAGGGTACCCAGGGTTGCTGCGGGCGAAAACAGGCATGGCCAAGGGGAATAGCCGCAACGGGGCGTTCTGGGAACGCGCGCTTGACCGCGCGCATCTTGGCCTATGGGACTGGGACCTGCGCAGCGGCGAGTGCTTCTACTCCGCCACCTGGGCCCGCATGCTGGGCTATGGCGAAGGCGAACTCGCCGCCACCAGTGATCTTTGGCTGAAACTCACCCACCCGGAAGACCGCGAGCGGGCGCTGGCCAGCGGTGACGCCCATATTGCCGGGTTGACGGATTCCATCGAGACCGAACTGCGGCTCAGGCACAAGGACGGCCACTGGGTATGGGTGCTGGACCGTGGCGGCGTCGTCGAGCGCGACGAGGCCGGCAAGCCCATCCGGCTGATGGGCGTCCAGACCGACATCACGCGACAGAAGGCGGCCGAAGCCGCGCTCGAACAGGTCAATGTGCGTTTCCGCCTGGCGCTGGCGGCCAGCGGCACGGGCATCTGGCACCACGACGTCGCCACCGGCAAGAGCTTCTGGGACTTGCGCTCACGCGAGATCTTCGGGCTGGTCGCCGACAGCGACGAGGTGGCGCACGACCTCTGGCACAGCTTCCTGCACCCCGACGACAAGGCCGCTGCTGAAAAAGCGCATCTGGAACCGGTCGGCACCGAGAAGGTGGTCGCCGTACAGTATCGCATTATCCGCCGCGACGGCGCGGTGCGGTACGTGGAATCATTGGTGCGTTTCGTTGCCGACCCGAAGCCCGCCGGCCAGATCCTGGGCACGGTGCGCGACATCACCGAGGAGAAGCTGCGCGAGCGGGAACTGGCGCATGCTGCGCGCCACGATCCGCTGACCGGCCTGTGGAACCGCGCCGCCTTCGACGCGCTGCTGCGCGAGCGGATCGCTTCAGGCGCGCCGCTTGCAGTGTTCTATGTCGATCTCGACTACTTCAAGGCACTCAACGATTTCGCCGGTCACGCCGCCGGCGACGTGGCGCTGAAGAGCGTAGCGGCCGGCATGGTCGGCTGCCTGCCGCCGGGCGCGCACGCAGCGCGGCTGGGCGGCGACGAATTCGCGCTGCTGGTGCCAGAGTGCTCCGACGTCGACGCCGAGCGACTTGCCAACCAGGTGCTTGCCGCAGTGCGCGATGCCGATCTCGGGCCGGCGGCGTCCGGGCGAAGGCTGGCCGCCAGCGTCGGCATTGCCTTCATCGAAGACGGCACCACCACGGTGGCCGACGCGCTGGCCTGCGCCGACGATGCCTGCTACGCGGCCAAGGCCGCCGGGCGCAACCGCTTCGCCGTCTTCTCGGCCGAGGCGGCGTCCGGCACGGGCGGGCTCAATGCGGCGCGCGTGGCCGCCAACACAGTCGATGCCATGGAGAACGGCCGGCTGGCGCTCTACGGCCAGGAAATCCACAGCCTCGGCCGCGAGCCGGTGTCTTGCCGGCGCATCGAGGTGCTGGCGCGCATGATCGGCCGCAACGGCAAGCTGGTGCCGCCCGGCGCCTTCATTCCCGCGGCTGAGCGCTTTGGCCTCGCCGCGCGGCTCGACCGCTGGATCATCCGAGCGGCGCTGTCGCGGCATGGCGCGGCGATGCGCGAAGGCGGCCTGTCGCTGGCCTTCAACCTGTCGGCGCAGACGCTGAGCGACCCGCAGCTTTGGGAGTTCGTCGACGGCGTCATCGCCGATACGGGTGCGCCGCATTCGGCGATCGGCTTCGAGATCACCGAGACGGCCGCGGTGACCAATTTCGCCGCCGCCGAGCGGTTCGTGTATATGGCGCGCGAGCGGCGCTGCGAGGTCAGCCTCGACGATTTCGGCGCCGGCATGAGCTCGTTCGAATATCTCCGGCGTTTCCCGGTTGACGCCATCAAGATCGACGGCTCCTTCATCCAGAACATCGCGCACAGCAGCTTCGATCGCGCCATCGTATCGGCGGTGACCGCGATCGGCAGAAGCCTCGGCTGCAATGTGGTGGCGGAGAGGATCGAGCGCCGCGAGGCGCTGGAGACGCTGCGCGGCATGGGCGTCGGCTTTGGCCAGGGCTATCTGCTGCACCGGCCGGAGCCGCTCGATGCGATCATGGCGCGGGTCGACGGCGACGACAGGAACGTGCAGATCGCATAGCCCTGTCGCGAAGAGCAACGCCGTCGCGGCTGGTTTTGTCCCTTACTCGCCGGGCGTTTGCGACGGCTGCGGCCAGCGCTCCAGCGAGGCGCGGCCGGCATCGGTGAGTTCGTAGACGCCGCGCTCGAGCCGGACAAACCAGCCATAGACATTGTGGAGCAGGATCTTCGGCGCCATCGGCGTCAGTGCCGTGAGCTCGCGCGGCCGCCTCGGCCCGTCCACCATCGCGGCGGCGCAGGAGAGCGCCGCCTGCCGGTAGGCGGTCATGATCGGATTGCGCGAGCCGCCGCCGGCCACCGGGTCGCCCCGCCGGCGGCGGTGCTCTTCCACGAGGCGCGAGCGGCGGCGCGGGTTGCGGCGCGGCGGCAACGCCGCGGGGCTGAGCAGCACCTCGACGCGGTCAGCTGCATCGACGGCGAGCAGACCGAAGCCAAGCAGGCGACACAGGTTGCGGAAGCGCGCGTCGCCCTCACGGCCCTTGCCACGGGCCGAAAGCCGCGCCGCTAGCCAGACTTCGTCGCTGACGCCCGCGCGATCGACCCCTTGCAGCACGAGTTCGAGGTTGAACTGCAGCTTCAGCTCGCAGATCACTACCACCGGCGGCTCGCCCTCGCGCAGGCCAACCACGTCGCAGCCGCCGATCTCGCCCTTGACGGTGAAGTCCAGGCTTTCGAGGAAGCGCTTCACAGGAGCGTACAAAGAGGTCTCGTTCATACGCGGGAAACTAGCCGATTCTCCTCGGGAGCGGTCATGGCTTTGTCAGCAGCGCCGGCGCCGGGGCTTTGCGGGGCGTTGCCGCGAGGGTAGGGTCGGCCGTTTCGTCCCGGGAAACTCGGCATGATCGTCCAGGCCTGCATCAACGGCGCCCGACCGCGCGATTTCCATCCGCGTCTGCCGCTGACGGCCGAGGCGATGGCCGCCGACGCGGCAGCCTGCGTCGCGGCCGGGGCGGCCGAGCTGCACATCCATCCGCGCGGTGCCGACGGGCGCGAGAGCCTGGCGGCTGTCGACGAAACGGTGCTGGCGGTCCGCAAGTCCTGCCCGGGCACGTTCGTGGGTGTGTCGACCGGCGCCTGGATCGAGGATGACGAGGCGCTGACCCGCGCGGCGATCGCTGGCTGGCGCGAGCTGCCGGACTATGCTTCGGTCAACCTCTCGGAGCCGGACGCGCCGGCGGTGATGGAACTGCTGCGCCAGCGCGGCGTCGGGATCGAGGCAGGGCTCGCCACCACGGCCGACGCGCACCGCTTCGTGGGGCTGGCCGGATACGAGCGGGTGCTGCGCGTCCTGATCGAGATCGACATTCCCGACCTGCCGCTGGCCATGGCGGAGGCGGACGGCATCGCCGGCGTGCTGCACGGCACCGGCATGCGGCGGCCGATCCTGCTGCATGGCGTCGACGCCACCGTCTGGCCGTTCGTGGAACGGGCGCGGCGCGAGCGCCGGTCAACGCGCGTCGGGCTGGAGGACGGCAGCACGCTCGCCGACGGCTCGCTCGCCACCGATAATGCGGCGATCGTGGCGGCGGCAGTGGCCGTGTTTCGGGGCTAGCGCCTCCTGAACAGATTCAATTCGGCGCCTTATCTCCTTGTGGAAGCGGCGATTTTTCCCGATGGCTCTCGCTAGCCGGCATCTTCGGCCGGAGCCGAAAGCCTGACCAGGAGGGCAAGCAGCGCGATCAGCGGCGGTGCGGTGAAACACCAGACGCCAAGGAAGGCGTAGCCCAGCGCCGCGGCGCCGCAGCCGGCGGCGAAGACGGCGACGGCCGCCGACATGCGCCGCAGCCGCGCGACCAAGCCGGCCCGTGCCTCGGGCGCGGCGCCGGCCAGCAGATCGCCGATGTCGAGCATGATCTGCGTGGTGGTGCCGGTCATCAGCGTCGAGGGCGGGGCGGCGGAGAGATGGACCCGATGCACGGCGTTCTGGATCGCCATGGCGGTGACCAGCACCATGCCGGTGACGATCGCCGGGAGGCTGTCGCCATTGGCGAAGGGACCGAAGCGGATCGCCAGCGTGGCGCCCGCCACCAGTAGCGCCAGCTTGGCGCCGAGCAGCACCGGCAGCGCCGGCATCTTGCGCCGGCGCAGGGCTTCGCCGGCGAGCCGCGTTGCGATGACGACGACGCAGAACACCGGCAGCGCCAGCAGCTTGGCCGCAATGCCTGAGATGCCGAGAACCAGCGAGGCGCCGAGAGTGACGAAGTTGCCCGTCACATGGGCCGTGAACAGGCCCTGCAGCGCCAGGAAGCCGGCGGTGTCGACATAGCCGCCGTTGAGGCTGAGCAGCAGCGGCAGCGTCGGTTTCATCGCGGCGTCTCGTCTCCTGTGATGACGCAACGTCTCATATCACGGCGCGGCGTTCCACTTCCGTTTGATCCCCTGTGTCGGAGATCATGGTTGGACGAAGGTGGCAGGCCGAGCCACTTGAGGAACCGTTGAAATAGGGGCACGCTCGGCAGGCGTGGGGACATGTCCAACTGTTCGGAGCCCTTGCATGCCGCTGTCAGGTACGACGACCCGCTACGGAAACCTCGCCCAGGCATTCCACTGGCTGACGGCCCTGTTGGTGCTGGCTGCCTTTCTGGTCTCGGAAGGCGGGCCTCCCGCGCGCGTCTACGCGGCGGAGCGCGCCTCGACGCTGCTGCTTCATGAGTCGCTCGGCTTTGCCGTCCTCTGCCTGCTGGTGATCCGCCTTGTCTGGCGGCTGTTCGACCGCATTCCCGAGCCTCCGGCCATGCCGGGCTGGATGGAGCTTGCCTCCAGGGTGACGCATTGGGCGCTCTACGCCCTCCTGCTGGCGGTGCCGCTGAGCGCGATCCTGGGCGCATGGTTCGGCGGCCATCCGCTGACGGTCTATGGCTTTGGCGCCATCGGCCCCTTCTTCGCCCCCTGGAGCGCAGGAGCCGCGCTGGCGGACATCCATGGCACGCTGGGCGACATCATCATGTGGCTCGCCGGCCTGCACGCGGCCGCGGCCATCTTCCACCATGTCTTCCTGCGCGACCGCGTGCTCAGCCAGATGCTGCCCGGCCTGTCCGATCCGTCATCCGGCGTCGGAGGCTGAGGCGCTTTACGGCCCGCAGCATAGGCTCTTGCGCCCAGGCTGTTGTTCTCAAACGGTTTCCCCGGGAGCGTCCGGGGGAAAAAGTCTCAGTCGGGCCTAGTCCAATATCGCCACGATCGCCTTGTCGACCACGTCGTGCAGGCCGCTGGCCTGGAAGGACAGCCGGTTGCCGGAGCCGACATTGCTGGTCATGGCGACGCCGAGGCCGGAGGCCGGGTCGTACTGCATGACGGTGACATAGCCCGGAATGCTGCCCTGGTGGCCGTAGAAGGCGCGACCGCCGTAGCTGCTCTGGAACATGCCGGCGCCCGTCTCGCGCATGCGCGTGCCAGGGAAGGAAACGATAGCGCGCTTGTCGAACATCTCGGCGAAGAAGGGCGCCGACAGCACCTTTCCGGAGAACAGGCCGCGCATGAAACGCACCATGTCGGACGGCGTCGACACCATGTCGCCGCAGCCATAGGCGCCGCTGTAGGGGAAGCAGTTGGAGGAATCCTGCAATTCGTCGGAGTAGGGCAGCACGCCGTCCATGCGCCACATCTCGCCGCCCGAGGCGAGATCGGTCGAGGCGCCGGCCGCGGGCGGCGGACGGTGATAATAGCCTTGCACCATGCGTTCGGCCGGGAAGGGCTCGGTGGCCGGCGACCAGGTGTCCTTGAGGCCGAGCGGCTCCAGCACCGCGCTCCTGACGTAGGCGCCGAGCGGCGCACCGGTCACGGCCTCGATCAGCATGCCGGCCAGCACATAGCCGGTGTTGTTGTAGACGGCCGGGCCGTTCGGCGCCTTCGGCTTCTCGTTGTTGAAGGCGATGTCGACCAGCTCGGACGGCTTCCAGACCCGGCTCGGATCCATCGGGATGTAGTATTCGAACTCCGGCAGGCCGTTGCGGTGGTTGATGAGCTGGCGCACCGAGATGGCTTCGGCGCCGGGCAGATCCGGAAACCAGCGCGACACGGGTTCGCCGAGGTCGATGCGGCCGAGCTCGCCGAGCTTGACCAGGGCGGCGGCGACGAAGGTCTTGGTGCAACTGCCGATCTTGAACAGCTGGCTGGTCGAGACCGGTGCTCCCGTGGCGCGGTCCGAGAGACCGGCGGCAAGCGCCACCGGCTCGGCGTCACCCCTGACATAGGCCAGGGAGGCGCCGACCGCGCCATCGGCCAGATAGGTGTCGAGGATCGATTTCAGCGTGTTCATCGTGGCGGTTCCGCGTGTTGTGTCGATCTTGGGTCGACGGCGCGACGCTGTTCGACCGGAGGGTTCCCCAATCCGGCCCTTCTCCGCTTGGGGAAGGGCCGGATGAGTGGAGTGCGATGCGGCGGGGCTTACTCCGCCATGTCGACGGCGGCGAAGTTCTGCCGGCCGAACGGGTCGAGCACGTAGTTGAGCACGCTCTTGCGCACGGGAATCGCCACCACCGAATGGGCGATCGGCGCCACCGGCACCTCGTGCTTGAGGATTTCCTGCGCCTTGCCGTAGATCTCGGCGCGCTGCTTGGGATCGGCGGCGACGCGGCCGTCGTCTAGCAGCTTCTCGAAATCCTTGTCGCACCAGCGCGAGCGGTTGGAGCCGCCCTTCACGCCGTCGCAGGACAAGAGGTAGCTCAGCATGTTGTCGGGATCGCCATTGTCGCTGGAACCGCCCAGCAGGAAGGCGTCATGCTCGCCAGCGGCGGTGCGCTTCAGGTACTCGCCCCACTCGAAGCTGACGATCTCGGACTTGACGCCAACGGCGGCCCAGTCGGCCTGGATCATCTCGGCCATGCGCTTGGCATTGGGGTTGTAGGGGCGCGACACCGGCATCGCCCACAGGCTGATCTTGATGTCGCTTTCGTGGCCGGCTTCCTTGAGAAGTTTCCTGGCGCCGTCCGGATCGTAGTCTATGCCGGCATCGGTGACCGCGCCGATCTGCGCCGGCGGCACCACGCTGCCGGCTACGCTGCCGGCGCCGCTGTAGACCGCCTCGACGATTGCCTTGCGGTCGAGCGCCTTGGCCAGCGCCATGCGCACGCGCACGTCGTCGAGCGGCTTGTGTTCGACGTTGAAGCCGAGCACGCCGATGTTCTGGCCCTTGAGGTCGAGGACGTTGATGTCGGGATCGGCCTTCAGCTCGGCCACGGCGCTCGGCGGGGGCGGCGCCGCCACCTGGCATTCGTTGGCCTTGATGCGCTCGACGCGTGTCGTGGGCTCGGGCGTGATGGCGAAGACCAGCGTGTCGATCTTCGGCGCGCCGCGCCAGTAGTCCTTGTTGGCGGCGTAGCGGATCTGGCTGTCGGGCACATAGGCCTCGAGCGCGAACGGGCCGGTGCCGACCGGCGCGCTGTCGATCAGCTCGGGCGTGCCGGCGGCCACCATCTTCTCTGTCTGCTCCAGCGACAGGATGGAGAGGTAGTCGAGCGCGATGCCGGCGAGGAAGGTGACATTCGGCGCGGTCAGCGTGAAGCGCACCGTGTTGTCGTCGACCTTCTCGATCTTGTCGATGAGCGAACCCATGCCGAGCGCGTTGAAGTACTCATACGCGCCGCCACCGAGCTTGTGATACGGGTTGTTGGCGTCGCGCTGGCGGTTGAAGGTGTAGAGGACGTCGTCGGCGTTGAAGTCGCGCGTCGGCGTGAAATGTTCGTTCGACTGGAACTTGACGCCCTTGCGCAGATGGAAGGTGTAGGTCTTGCCATCAGGCGAGACGTCCCAGCTCTCGGCCAGCGCGGGGCCGACTTCGGTGGTGCCCGGCTTGAACTCGACCAGCCGGTTGAAGATGGTCTTGGCGGCCGCGTCCATGGTGGAGTCGGCGGTGCCGATCGCCGGATTGAAGGTCTCGGGGTTGGCCTCCGAGCAATAGACCAGGGTCTTGGCCAATGCCTGGCCGCCGAAAAGGGCGGAGGCGGCCAGCAGGGACGAGGAAAGAAGGACTGCGCGCAGGACGGTGTTTTTCATTGCAAACGCTCCTGATGACACTCTTTGCGGGTTGGACGGGACAGGCGGGCAGGGCTCATGACGCGGCCTTGCCGAGGAAACGGTCGGGGGCGAGGTCGGCGGTCTTGATGCCGAGGGCTGCGAGATCGTCCGGCAGGCAATCGCCGCGCATCAGCGCCGCGCTCAGCCGGGCCAGGGTCAGCGAGACCTGGAAGCCATAGCCGCCCTGGCCGCCGAGCCAGAAGAAGCCGGGAAGGCGCGGATCGAAGCCGGCGACCGGGCTGCGGTCGGGCGAGAAGGTGCGCAGTCCCGCCCAGGGCGTCGATGGCCGGCCGACGCGCAGCGTCGTCGCCTGTTCGATGCGGTCGACGGCGACGGCGACGTCGAGATCCTCGGGCCAGGCGTCGCAAGGCTCGGAGTCCGTCTCGTCGGCGAGCGAGCCGATCAGCCTGCCGGCGTCGGGCTTGAAGTAGAACTGCTCGTGCAGGTCGACGACCAGCGGCCAGGCGGAAATGTCGACGCCAGCCGGCGGGTCGAACAGGAAGGCGGTGCGGCGCTTCGGACGGAAGCCGAGGCCTGGCAGGCCGGCGAGCCCTGCGACGACGTCGACCCAGGCGCCGGCGGCGTTGACGACGATGTCGGCCTCATGCGTGCCCGTGCTCGTCACCACGCGAAAGTCATTGCCGTCGCGAACGATCTCGCGCACCTCCGCGCCGGTGTGCACCGCGCCGCCGGCCGCCTTGAGCGCGGCGGCGCTGGCGGCAACCATCTTGCCGGTGTCGACGTCGAGCGCGCCGGGCTCGTGCACGCCGCCGCAGGTGCGGTCGGTCTCGATGACCGGCACCAGCGCGTTGACCTCGCGCGCCGACAGACGCCGCACGCTGGGCACCAGCGCCTGCATTTCGGCCGCCATGCGGTCGACAGCCGCGCCATCGTCGATGCCGCCGACATGCAGCGCGCCGCGCGTGTGGGAGGCGAAGCCGCCGTCGACGATCGCCGGGCGGCTGGCCAGCGACAGGGCGCGCACCAAGGCGTTGCCATAGGTTTCGGAAAACAGCGCCGCCGAGCGGCCGCTGGCGTGATAGCCGAGATGCGGCTCGCGCTCGAGCACGGTGACGCCGGCCCATTTCGCGGCGGCCGCGGCCACCGACAGGCCGGCTATGCCACCGCCGATGACGACGATGCGGGTGGGAGATTTCGATTGCATCGCGAAGTCGTAAAAATAATTTCGTATCCAGTCAATATTTAGCGTATAAGAAAAATATTGCTGTGTTGATTGCTGCCCTGGGCTGGACTAACTACTGGCTGACGCGCCGCTTCCGCTACATGGGCGTGCCTCTGGCGATGGCGCGCGTAGCGGGTGGGATTTCGATTCAAGGCCGCGCCGCAAGGTGTTGAATTTCCTTGCGAGCTGGTCGGGGAGCTGAAGATGTCGGACCAACCGAACCTTGGCGACTGCCTGCGCGGGCTGCGCAAGACGCATGGCTGGACCCTGCAGGAGGTGAGCGCGCTGACCGGCGTGGCGGTCTCGACCCTGTCCAAGGTCGAGAACGACCAGATGTCGCTGAGCTACGACAAGCTTCTGCAGATCTGCGAGGGGCTGGGAATCCATGTGACGGAGTTGCTGAGCGGCGACCGCAAGCAGCCGACGGCGCGCACGCGGCGCTCGGTGGCTTCGCCGGCCAACACGTTGCGCCAACTCACCCGCAACTACGACTATCACTATCTGGCGACCGACCTCGTGCGGAAGCGCATGGTGCCGATCCGCGCTTTCGCGCGGGCCCGCACGCCTGAGGAGTTCGGCCCGCTGACCAGGCATGCGGGCGAGGAGTTCCTGATCGTGCTGAAGGGCGAGATCGAGCTGCACACAGACCAGTACGCGCCGGTGCGGCTGAGGGAAGGCGAGAGCGTCTATATCGATTCCACGATGGGCCATGCCTACCTCTCGGTGGGCGAGGGCGACGCCGAGATGCTCTGCGTCTGCTCTGGCGACGAGCCTGACATGGAAGGCACCCTGCTCAGCGTGCTGGAGACGGTGGAGTCCTAGCCCGCCCGTCCCGTCTCCGCCGTAGTCCCCTTCGGTCCAGGAGGGATGATGCCGGCAAAGAAAAAGGCCGCCCGGGTAGGACGGCCCTTTCAGGAGAGAGCGTCGCGATCAGACCTTCTTGGGGGCCTGCTTGACGTGCTTGCGGTGATGCTTGTGGTGGTGCTTGTGGTGCATGACCGGCTTGTGGTGCTTGCCAGCGTGCCGGTGATGCTTCGGATGATGATGATGCCTGCGGTGATGCTTGGCGGGCTTGCGGTGATGCTTGCGGACCACGGGCTTGGCCGGCTGGGCTGCCGGGGCGGTCGTGGCTGCCGGAGCCGTGGTGGTGGCCGGCGCGGTCGTCGCGGGCTGCGTTGTGGTGGTCTGGGCGAACGCCGGCGCCGAGAAGGCGACCGCAATGGCCAGGCCGATAGCGGAGAGGAGGGTCTTTCTCATAAGAAGCTTCCTTTTGCTGGGGGTGGGGTGGTCGAGATGTCCGGTCATTGGTCGTAGTCCACGGGCGTCACGCCGAGCAGCTTCAGCGCGTTGGCGAGTGTCCGGATGCCCTGCGCCTGCTTCCGCTCGGCGCAGAACCGGTTTGCCTGCTTCTGAAGTGCCGTCGCCTGCACGGCCTGGGACGTGTCGGCGACGGTGGCAATGGCGCCGTCGAGCTGCGAACTGAGCCGGGCGCAGTTTTCGCTCCGGGTGACCGCTGCTTCCGAGGGCCCGGCGGCAAGCATGGCGAGCGACATGCCGAGCAGGGCGCCCTTCCATCCTTCGGACCAACGTTGCATCATCGGGACCATCCCATTCGCGTTTTGCCGCGACCTTTCGTGGCCGTTGCGGGGATGTTTATGACAGGCGATTTTTTCGCCAGTTTTTCCGGGATGTTGAATATTGTTTCTGGATTGTGTCTGGCGGGCTCCGACCCTCTTCTTGAGGCGAGGCCGCATGCAAGGTGGCGGCGCGCCACGCGAGGCCACCGCTTTCCAGGCGAAGCCGAGGGTCGCCGCCAGCCTCGAGGGGCGGCGACCCTCGGCCGTGCGCTCAGTCGAGCTTGTCGAGAAGAGCCGCAGCCGGTCGGTTGAGGTAGAGCTTGGCATGTGGCTGCTTCTGCAGCAGCGAGGCCGGGCACATGAAGGTGACCGGACCCTCCAGCAGTTCCTTGATCACGCCGGCCTTGTCGGCGTCGTGGACCAGCGCCAGCACCCGGCTCGGACGCAACAGGGCATGCATGGTCAGCGACAGGCCGTAGCGCGGCACCTCTTCCAGTGTCTTGAAGATGCCGGCCCTCTTCACCTGGTCACGCGTGGTCTCGTCGAGGAACACGACGCGGATGATGTCCCTGGTGTCGAAGTCGGCGGGCGGATCGTTGAAGGCGAGGTGGCCGCTGTTGCCGATGCCGACCACGCACAGCACCGGATCGAGCTCGTTGTAGAGCTTGGTGTAGCGGGCCAGTTCCTCCTCGACGGGTGTATGGTCGCCCTGCATGGGGAAGAAGGCCTTCGGCTTGACGTGGTCGAGCAGGTGCTTGCGCATGCGCGACGCGCCGCTCTCCGGCCTCGCCTCGGCGACGCCCATATAGGTGTCGACATGGAGAATGGTGATGCGGGACCATTCGATGTCGGTGCGGGCGCGCAGCGCCGTGTAGAAGGCGTCCTGCGCCGCGCCGAGCGCCATGATGATGGCGATCTCGGGTTTCTTGGCGAGCGCCGCCTTGACGACCCCGGCGAGATCCTCGGCCGCCGCCTCGCCAAGCTCCTTGTCGGTGGGCGCGACCAGGACTTCGAGCTGGTCGTATTTGAGATGCTGCATGGTTTCCTTCCTTTCTGGTTTGGGCGAAGGCCGGCCCGGGACAGGATGTCAGCGGGCAAAGCCGTAGGGGTCGCGCGCGGCGAGGGCGCCGCGCGCGTTGGGAAAGTCGTCCTGCTCTGGAGCGTGGCGCGGCCCTGGCGGCCGCTGCCTGCTAGTTCTTCGGCGGCCCGGTCTCGCGCGGGCCGGCGGGCGTTCCGGCATCGACCCAGCGCACGCTGTAGGGCGTGCCGACGTTGAACTCGGCTTCGAGGTCGATGAAGGTCTGCTGGAGGATCGTCTCCAGCCGGTCGTGGTCGCGGGCGCGCATCGCGTCGACGAGCCGCGAATGCACCTCGATCATGTGCCGGCCGTGGCGCTCGTCATTGTCGAGGGCGCCGCGCAGCGGGCTCAACTGGCGATAGATGCCCGACATGGCGCGAAGCAGAATGGGATTGCGCGCCGCGTGCGCGATGCGCCGGTGGAACATGCCGTCGGCGCGGCGCACCATCTTCGGGTCGGCGAGGTGCAGCTCCATCAGGCGGATGGTGTCCTCGATGCGGCCGAGCTCCTCTTCCGTCGCGTGCTCGGCGGCGAGGTGATAGACGATCGGCTCGAGCAGCCGGCGGGTCGCGATCAGCTCGGCGACCTGGTGCGATTCATGGGCGATGTTCTTGCCCAGCACGTCGAGCGGGATCATGCCGGAGGCGACGAAGACGCCGCCCGCCTGGCCGGGCTTGATGCGCAGCACGCCCGAAGTCTCCAGGATGCGCAAGGCCTGCCGCAGGGTCGGTCGCGAGACCTCGAGCAGCAAGGCCATCTCCTTTTCATTGGGCAGCCGGTCGCCCTCGCCGAGGCCGTGGGCGTCGATGGCATCGATGATGCGCTCGATCACCGCCTCGAAGGTGCGGTGGACCTTGATGGGTGCGAAAATGCCGTTCACGCCGGCCTCGTCGGCGGGCGGTCCTACCTTGGCGAATCTCGTCATGTTCCCCTCCATCTCCCCACCTTATCGCGCATCGCGCAGCAGCACGCCAAGCTCGGCCGCGTGGCTGAGCCCGGAAACCGTGACTTCGGCGAGGAAAGCCGGGTCGATGCCGGCTTGGTAGGAGGCCACGGCGGCCTCCAGGTAGTCGTCGGCGGCCAACCGGATCGAGCCGTTCAGCACGATGCGCTCGGGATGGTAGAAGCGCGAGACGAGCTGCATGGCATAGCCGAGGCGGTCGGCGAAGATGGCGACGGTCTCGCGGGCAGGGGCGTCGGCCTGCCGCGCCCGCGCGAACACCGTCACCGCGTCGGCGTCCTCGCCGGCGAGCTGCCGGTACATCTCGCGGATGCCGCGCCCGCAAACCGTGCGGTCGAGCGAGCGGTATTCACCCAGCGCCTCGACATAGATCGCCTGCTCGGAGATCAGCCCGGCGGCGAAGCGGCCGCGCAGGACAGAGCCGCTGTAGCAGCCGACACCGATGCCGGTGCCGATGTTGAGCATGGCGAAGGCATCGACCTCGCGGCCGGCGCCGAGCCGCGCCTCGGCGGTGGTCATGGCATGGATGTCGTCGTCGACCAGCACGGCCAGGCCAAGCTGCCGGGCCAGGAAGGTCTCCAACGGGAAGTCGACGCGGCCGCCCATCAGCGAGGAGTAGACGACCATGCCCCGGTCGAGCACGCCGTTGAGGCTGACGGCCACACGGTCGCAATCGGGCGGCATGACCGAGCGGATCAGCCCCGCCAGATCGTCGGCGAAGGCCCTCGTTCCGCGCCGCAGCAGGGCGGTCGGCGTGCGGCCGAGCGGCGTGACCGCCATGTCGGCCCCGATGACGCAGAACTGGATCTTCGTTCCGCCGATATCCACTCCAAGCGCGCGGCTCATGTTGCCGCCCTGTAGGCGAAGGGGCGAGGGTCGGCGTCCCCGGCAAGGTGCAGCGCCTCGACCGGGCCATGAGCGGCCATGTCGCCGAAATAGGCGATTTCCCAACGGCCCTGCGCCGTCAGAACCGGCACGCCGTGATAGGGCAGCACGCGCGACCAGCCGTTGACCGGCAGCACCGCCAGGTTTTCCGGCTTGGGCGACACGGTGAGCTTCAGCGCGTGCGGGCGCAGGTCGTGCAGGTAGCCGGTGACGTCGCGCAGCGACAGCAGGGATCGGTAGGCGAAGAACTGCCGGTGCGCGACTTTGTCGACATAGTCGCGAACGTAGCGCAGCGCGGAATCTGTCTGCTCGCGGTCATAGGCCCTGGCCAGCACGCTCGGATCGTAGTCGAAGGTCGGCACCGAAGTGCGCGAGGCGGCGACCGTGGTGGCATAGGCCTCGCGCACGGCCGGGTCGCCCTGCTGCCAGAGCTCGCGCATGCGCTCCTGCTCGTGGATCCAGCGCGCCTCGAAATTGGGGATCGACGTCACCATGTCGTCGAGGCTGTGGAAGCCGAGGCGGTCGGGGTCGACGCCGGCCAGCTTCGCCACGACGGGTGTGCCGGCGCGGTAGGCGGCGATGCGGCGCGGGTCGACGCCCTGGCAGCGGCCGAGGATGCCCTCCTCGAGGATGGTGAGCCGGGCGCCGGGAACATAGACCGCGCCGACCGCGTCGATCACCGACTGGAAGCGACGCAGCATCAGCGCCTCGCCCAGGTCTGGCGCCTGGCGGTCGGTCTTCAGCGGGTTGGGGACCTTGTAGGGAAAGGCCATCGCCACGAACTCGACGGGTTCGCCGCGGTCGATGAACAGGTTGAGCCGGTCGAGCCAGAGCTGGCGGTTGCTAACGATGAAGGTAGGGTCGCCGAACAGCACCTCCTCATGCGCGAAGATGGACAGCAGGCGCTCCGCAACCGTGCCTTCGCCCGAGGCTTCGACCGTCACGTCATTGACCTTCATCAGCTCGCGCAGCCCGGCGGCGTCGAGCTCGGCCTCGCCGACGATACGCGGCGGCGCGAAGGTCTTCGGCAGTGGGGCGTTGATGTAGATGTAGGGGCTGGACATGCTTGGTCTTTCAGTCATCCGGGCTTGCGTATGCGGGCGAGGAATTCGGCGGTTCGCGGGTTGTTGGAATGGCGGATCACGGCGGAGGGCGAACCCGATTCCGCGACCTTGCCGCCGTCGATGAAATGGACGACGTCGCCGACTTCCTCGGCGAAGCTGATCTCGTGGGTGACGATCAGCATCGTCATGCCATCGCGGGCGAGGTCGCGCATGACGGCGAGGACCTCGCCGACCAGCTCGGGATCGAGCGCCGAGGTCGGCTCGTCGAACAGCACGATGCTGGGGTTGGCGGCGATCGCCCTCGCGATGGCGACGCGCTGCTGCTGGCCGCCCGACAGTTGCGAGGGGTAGGAATCGGCACGGTTGGCGAGGCCGACGCGGGCAAGCAGCTCGCGGCCGCGTTCGAATGCCTGCTTGCTCTCCTGCTTCAACACCATGCGCAGCCCGGCGGTGACGTTCTCCAGCGCGGTCATGTTGGGGAACAGGTTGAAGCGCTGGAACACCATCCCGATGCGCGCCCGGCGCGAGGCCGTCAGCGTGGCCGAGGCCTCGATCCACCGGTCGCCGCGCCGTTCGGCGCCGACCAGGTAGCCGTCGACCCACAGCTCGCCGCCATCGTAGCTCTCCAGGCTGTTGACGCAGCGCAGCAGCGTGCTCTTGCCCGATCCGGAGGGGCCTATGATGAAGGCCGCCTGGCCGCGCTCCACGGTGAGATCGACGCCGTGCAGGACGCGGACGGCGCCGAAGGATTTCTGCAGGCCATGCATGCGCACGGCGTGGTCGAGAAGGGGTGTCGTCATCGCCGCCACCTAAAGGTTTGGCCTGGCCGCGGGCGGCTGGGCCGCGCCGATGCCCCTGGCAAGGCGCGCCTCGAGCCACGATTGGCCGAGCGATGCGACGGAGACGAGCACAAGGTACCAGAGCGAGGCCACGATCAGCATTTCGATGACGTAGAAATTCTGCGCGGCAATGCCTTGCACGGTTCCCAGTATCTCCTTGGTGCCGATGACGTAGACCAGCGACGTCGCCTTGAGCAGGTCGATGGCGAGGTTGCCCGCCGCCGGCAGGATGACGCGGATGGCCTGCGGCAGCACGATGCGCAGCAGGGCGCGGCGCGGCGTCATGCCGATCGACAGCGCGGCCTCGGTCTGGCCGGTGTCGACGGCGAGCAAGCCGCCGCGGATGACCTCGCACATGAAGGCGCTGACGTTGAGGAACAGGCCGAGCAGGGCGGCGGTGGTGGGCGTGATCAGGCTGTTGGTGGAAATGGTGAAGCCCGCAATGTCGAGGCGGGGCAGGAACAGGCCGAGATTGAACCAGAAGACGATCTGCACCAGCAGCGGCGTGCCCCGGAAGAACCAGATATAGGCCGAGGCGATGGTGCGCAGCACCGGATTGCCGGAGATGCGCATTGCCGCCAGCAAGGTGCCTAGGACGGCCGACGCGGCGAGCGACACCACGGTCAGCATCAGCGTGGTGGCGACGCCGTTCAGCATTACCGGCGCGAAGAAATACTGGGCGATGATCTCCCAGTGGATGGTGCCGCTGCCGACGACGATGCCGGCGATGCCGAGCACCACGGCAATGGCAAGCACCGCCACCGCCGTCGAGAAGATCCGGGCGCCGGGCCTGCGATGGATGCGCGGGCCCGGCCCCGTCGTCCGGGAGGACTCTATGTCGGTCGTCGTGGTCACCTAGAACAGCGCCGCGTTGATCAGGATGGGGTTGAGCGCGCCGTCGCCGACCTGCCACTTGTCCATGATCTTCTTGTAGGTGCCGTCCTCGACCATGCCCTGCATGGTGCCGGCGAGCGCGGCAAGCAGGTCGGGCGTGGTCTTGGAGAAGGCGATGCCCTGGTTGGCCGGGGCAAACAGCGCCACCGGCGAAAGCTCAAGCTTGGTCTGGATGCCTTCGGTCGCGGTCTTCAGCGTGTAGTTGCTGACGCCGTAGGTGTTCATGGTGGCGTCGGCCTGGCCGCTGGCCACCGCCAGGTAAGGACCGGTCTGGTCGGCGGTTTCGGTCAGCGCGACAGGCGTCGAGCAGGTCTCGTTGAGCTTCTTGACGATGTCGGGAAACAGCGAGCCGGTGACGATCGAGACCTTCTTGCCGCAAAGGTCCTCCATCTTGGCGATCTTCTGCGGATTGCCCTTCGGCACGATGACGCCCGAGCCTTCCTTGGAATAGGCGATGAAGTCGACGACCTTCTCGCGGGCCAGCGTGTCGGCCATGGCGCTGACATAGAAATCGAAGCGGCCGGACTGGACGCCGGGAATGCCGGCGGTGAACTGGACGTCGCTCCAGTTGACGGTGAGGCCGAGCCGCTTGGCCGCCTCGTTGATCAGATCGGCATCGACGCCGGCCGGCTTGCCCGTCGCCTGGTCGATGAAGGACCAGGGGGCATTGCCATCGGTCGTGGCGCCGTTGAGTACGCCCTTGGCCTTGATGTCGCTCGGCAGGCGGCTCGCCAGGTCGGCGGTCGCCTTCATGTTGGTCTCGACCTTGAAGGGGGTCTCCGCCGCGACCGGAGCGGTCGAGAGGATGAGGGCGGCAAGCAATGCAGTCGTCAAACGGCCTTTCAAGCGTGTCATAGGGCTCTCCCTTAAGCCTCGGTTTGTGGATGACAAAAAGGATACTCATTTTTCCTTTAAAGTGCAATAGAGTTTCTCTTTGAACATTAGAGATTCCTTGGAGCGGGTAAAGGGTCCCGCTTTGGAAGGAGCGCGCCGGGGCAGGGGTGAGCGGATCGCCGGGCAGAAGTGCCGTCGCCCGGCGATTTTCAGGCCGGGCCGGCCGGAAGCCCGATTTCGGCGCCAGATCAGGGCGATAGGGTGTGATACCGCGCAAAAGCCGCGGCACGGTTTTCGGCTTCGTGCGCCCATGCCTCTTTCCCCGGCGCGCGCATTCGGGTAAGCGCCCCTGACAAATCCCTCACGTCCCGTGCCAACCCAACCGGACCCTCCCATGATCCGTCTCGAAAACATCGGCAAGCAGAACGGTCGCCAGATCGTCTTCATCGAGGCGTCGGCCGCCTTGCAGAAGGGCGAGAAGATCGGTCTCGTCGGTCCCAACGGTGCCGGCAAGACGACGCTGTTCCGCATGATCATTGGCCAGGAGCAGCCCGACGAGGGCCAGGTGCAGGTCGACCGCGGCGTGACCATCGGCTACTTCAGCCAGGACGTCGGCGACATGGGGGGATTGAGCGCCGTCGCCGAGGTGATGGAGGGCGCCGGCCCGGTGAGCGCGGTCGCCGCCGAGATGCGCGAGCTGGAAGGCGCGATGGCCGACCCGGAGCGCGCCGACGAGATGGACGCCATCATCGAGCGCTACGGCGAGTTGCAGCATCAGTTCGAGGAGCTCGACGGCTATGCGCTGGACGGCCGAGCCCGCGAGGTGCTGGATGGCCTCGGCTTCAGCCAGGAGATGATGGACGGCGACGTTTCAAAACTCTCCGGCGGCTGGAAGATGCGCGTCGCGCTGGCCCGCATCCTCTTGATGCGGCCCGACGTGATGCTGCTCGACGAGCCGTCCAACCATCTCGACCTCGAAAGCCTGATCTGGCTGGAGCAGTTCCTGAAGGGCTATGACGGTGCGTTGCTGATGACCTCGCACGACCGCGCCTTCATGAACCGCATCGTCACCAAGATCATCGAGATCGACGCCGGCGCGCTCACCTCCTATTCCGGCAATTATGATTTCTATCAGGAGCAGCGGGCGCTGGCCGACAAGCAGTTGCAGGCGCAGTTCGAGCGCCAGCAGGCGATGCTGGCCAAGGAGATCGCCTTCATCGAGCGCTTCAAGGCGCGTGCCTCGCACGCCGCCCAGGTGCAAAGCAGGGTGAAGAAGCTGGACAAGATCGACCGCGTCGAGCCGCCCAAGCGCCGCCAGACGGTGACCTTCGAGTTCCAGCCGGCGCCGCGCTGCGGCGAGGACGTGGCGACGCTAAAGGGCATCCACAAGGCCTATGGCAGCCGCGCCATCTATTCCGGCCTCGACTTCCAGATCCGCCGGCGCGAGCGCTGGTGCGTGATGGGCGTCAACGGCGCCGGTAAGTCGACGCTGCTGAAGCTGGTGGCCGGCGCCTCGGAGCCCGACGAGGGTACGGTGGCGCGGGGCCCGAGCGTGAAGATGGGCTATTTCGCCCAGCACGCCATGGAACTGCTCGATGGCGAGCGCACCGTGTTCCAGACGCTGGAGGACAATTTCCCGCAGGCCGGCCAGGCGCCGCTGCGCGCGCTTGCCGGCTGCTTCGGATTCTCCGGCGACGAGATCGAGAAGAAGTGCCGCGTGCTCTCGGGCGGCGAGAAGGCCAGGCTGGTCATGGCGCTGATGCTGTTCGATCCGCCGAACCTGCTGGTGCTGGACGAGCCGACCAACCACCTCGACATGGCGACCAAGCAGATGCTGATCGAGGCGCTGTCGCAATATGAAGGCACGATGCTGTTCGTCTCGCACGACCGCCATTTCCTGGCGGCGCTTTCCAACCGTGTGCTGGAGCTCACGCCCGAAGGCATCCACACCTATGGCGGCGGCTACACGGAATATGTCGCGCGGACAGGGCAGGAGGCGCCAGGCTTGCGGGGGTAGGGGCGGCCCAGGCGACGTTGTGAATTTCCGACATTCCGGGAGACTGGGCGAGAGGACGGGCGTTAACGCAGGTCACTGGCCTTTATGACGTAGTTGGGCTGCCGGCCGCGCAGATACAGATTGCGGGCAGCATCGTGGATTGAAAATCGCGCCCGATCGAACGCAGCAAGACAGGCGGCCTCGGTTTCGTCTTTCTTGTCCGTTCTCGCGTCAGGCCCCGCCAGCGCGTCGGCCTCGACAAAGAAACGCACCTCGAACATGCCATCGTGGCCGATGAAGCGGACCGCGTTGCGCGTCTCGTCGAAGCTTCGGCTCGGGTTGGGGAAATCGAGCGTCATGACAGGCACGCATGGTTCTGGCCGGACTGGCGCCCGGTCAGCGGATTGCCGCGCTCGCCTGCATGCCTTTCATTTAGACTATTGAGCGACAGCATGCCTTCGGTGGCGCAGCCTCTGGTCAGGCCGGTCGTAGGGACGCCGCGGATTTCGGCTGGAGCCCCGGTGAAGACGTGATAGATGCTCCACGAGCCGTCCCGCTCCACCCGGCGGCCATATTGGTGATCACCATTCTGGTGATCGCGCGTCTCCCGGCACGGAGCTCCGGCCTCGCTGTCGTGTCTACCTGCCGGCGAGTGCGGTGGAGTTCCGGCGTCGTGAGCTTTCATGGTGGCATTCCTTCAATCCGCTGGTTGCCGTCGCGCCAGATCGGCGGCACGTCAGTTCTTGTCTTTGCCGCGTGCCGCGATGGCATTCGCGCTGCTCAAGGGGCTATCGATCCTTATCTGCGTCCTTGCCTGTTTCGGTTTGCGGATCTGGCGATTGCCGCGCTTTTGTCCCTTCGCCATGGCCGAACGTCCTTTCGAGAAGAATTGCGTTTTCGCCGGTCGACGTCTCCTGGACCAACTCCAGGCTGTCTTGGGTGGTCACCCTCTCGTGACGCTCTCCATCGTTGCGGATGCGGTATTGAGGTGAATCTCCCTTGGGCGGGAGGGTGCCGGTAATGTGGTAGATTTCACCGCCTTCCGTGAACGAGCCCAGTCGGCCCCTCAAGCGGACCGCCTGACCCACGGCATAGAGGTGAGCCGCGGTTTCGCGGCGAGGCGGACGGCGACTGTGGCGCATGAAGCTTGTCGGTGTCATGATTGCTTTTGGTCCTGTTCCAGTGCGGCCTCTAGGAAGGCCGGATCGATGGGCACCATCTGTTGCATCGAACTCCTGACCGATATGGCCGGCAGATGGATGAACGTTGCGACGCGCCGCCAAGCCAAGCCTGAACCGCTTTCGATTGGCTCTTCGTCATGCGCGACGAGATATTCCCCGGGCGGCTGCGGCGTGTCGAAGCCCGGCAGCGAAAATGCGGAAAGGAAGCGAACGACCTTCTGCGTTGTGCGGCAGTCCATGGCTCCATCCTTCCGGAACGTGGCGGTCGAAACCATTGCAATGATATTTCGCCGCCCGCACGTCGGGGCTGGCGCGGCCGGTCGATTGCGGGATTCGAAAAGATCACAGCGTCGCGCCCAGTGAGGACGGCGTATTCGCTATCGAGAATTAAGAATAAATCAGCGGGTATTTGACGCCGCTCAAGCCAAGCCGGCCAAATTAACGAGCTTCAACTATGCGCTTTAATTGAGTTTCAAACAAGGCGTGAACGTCTTTTATTTTCCCCGGAAAGGAGAATTCGCTGGCTGGCTGCCTGGAAAAGCTTCAAAATACAGACGCTTCCCCCTTACGCAGTTGGGTCGCAGGTGGAGCCTGCGTGCGGCTCCGCTGCCCGTCTGGTGATCGATGTGAGGTGCCCGCTTCGCAGTTCGTTCCCGAGTATCCTGAGGTATTCACGCAATGCCGTCCGAAACCCGTTCGCCGCGTCTCGCCGTTCTCATCGATGCCGACAACGCCTCAGCCAAGATCGCCGACGGCCTGTTCGAGGAGATCGCCAAGATTGGCGAGGCCAGCGTCCGTCGCATCTATGGCGATTTTTCCAGCCCCCGTTCGAAGGGCTGGGCCGATGTGCTGTCGAAGCACGCAATCATTCCGCAGCAACAGTTCGCCTACACGACCGGCAAGAACGCATCCGATATCACGCTGGTGATCGACGCGATGGACCTCCTTCACAGCGGCCGTTTCGACGGCTTCTGCCTGGTCTCCTCCGACAGCGACTTCACCAGACTTGCCGCGCGCATACGCGAGCAGGGTATCGACGTGTTCGGTTTCGGCGAACAGAAGACACCGGAAAGCTTCCGGCAGGCCTGCCGGCGATTTGTCTACACCGAGAACCTGCTGACGTCCGCGCCCGCGAACGAATCCGAGGCCACGGCGAGTGCGAAGCCGCTGCAGCCACTGTCCGCGGCGGTACCCATCATCCGGAAAGTCATCTCGCAAATGGAGAGCGAGGACGGCTGGGTCCCGCTTGGCGCGATCGGCACGCAGCTCGCCAATCTTGCTTCCGACTTCGATCCGCGAACTTTCGGTTTTCGCAAGCTGAGCGACCTTGTGCGCAAGACCAACTCATTCGACATAGATCATCCCGAGGGCGGAACGCTGCGGATAAGGATCAAGCTGGAGGCAGCCGGCAAAGGTCGACGAAGGGCATGACGCTGTCGTCATTGGCGCTGATCGTCCTCCGGATTCCGGAGCTGCTCTAAATATCCGTATTCACACGGTTATTCGCGTGGTCGGCCGACCATCGCCCGGTTCCGCGACGTATGGCTTGGTCGGGTCACTCCTGGCCAATCCCGACATTATTGCCCCACAAGAATACCTGCCTCGCGCGCCGCGACGGCGAACGCGCGCCGAACGCTGGACACCGGCTTCTTGTCCGCGCTGGCATCGTGACAGGCCTGGAGCGCGGCGCGGTGTGCCGGTCCCCGCTTGCCCGGCCAGTTCCGAAGCAAAAATGAGGAGCATTGATAGATGTCGCTGATGACGGTCTGGGTACCGTCGGTACTGGCCCGGACGGTCACAGGAGGAGCGAATTTGGGATTTTGCATCGCTGTCCTTAGGGTATCGCTGCCCAGATAGCGAGCCAATTCCACGCTGCGTCGTCGGAATTGCTGGCAGGCCCTGCAGCCTGCGATCTCCGCGCGGGATGCGTTTCGTCATGGTTGGGGCCTGTCCCCGAGGGCGCGATCGCGCTGTCGCGGCTTCATCTCCGGCATGAGAAGATGATCCATTCTGAGCGAAATATTTACTCCAGATCGCGCCTTGTTCCGGACATAGCAACGTTCTATGTTGCAGACGTCGATCTTGTCAGTAGAACTTTGTTTCTGGCGCGAGCCGCGCTTTCGGCAATCTTCCTCTCAAAATCGGGCCAATTCAATTTTCGTACCTGGTGTGCGGAAATATTACTTCTATGAATGATCAAGAGGAATTCGTCATGAATACCGGAACGGTCAAGTTTTTCAACGCCTCGAGGGGCTTCGGTTTTATCGAGCTTGGCAATGGGCAGCCCGACGTCTTCGTTCACATCTCCGCCGTTGAGCGTGCCGGGATGCGTTCGCTCGTCGAAGGTCAGAAACTGAGCTTCGACGTCGTGAAGGATGATCGCAACGGCAAGAGCGCGGCCGAAAATCTGCAGGCCGCATAGGCTGTTGCGCTGGTCTCGGCCTGGGATGCACCGGCCGAAGAGCGCAGGCGACAGAGGTCGGGCAAGTTCCGGCCTTTTTTTCTTTGATGACCGGAGACCGCAGCATGCGACACCCCGCGATACCGCAAGGAGTACTGAAGTCCGGGCCGACGGCCGTCGAGAAGAAGCAGGATACCACCACCAAGGCAGCTCGCCTGATCATCGATGGGGAAGTGGCGGCGCGGAAGCGGAAGACCGAGCGCTTGCGCCTGGCCAGGCTTGCCAAGGAGGCGACAGGCGATGCGGCCCCATCCACTGCGAAGGGAACCGGCGGACGCAAGCAAGCCTAGTCCTGCCGGGCGGCCACGAAGCGTTCGGGACATGGGATGATCGGATGGCTCGCTTCGGGAATGCGATAGGTGCGTGATGAACAATGAGAATTTCAGGGTGCCTTTGGTGATCTATTGTCGCCGAACAGGTTTCCGTCTGATCTCCTCGGTATCTCAGGCGGCTGATTTCCTGTCTGCCTATGAGGGAGAGCAGCACAGGCCGGCATGGGCCGAGGCGCTCGACTGCTGCTCGGGCGTCAAGCGGGGGGCCACCACCCCCGAGCAAGTCAGCCAGGCCTTTATCAACGCGGTAACGGGTATCGGGATAAGGATCGACACCACGCTGCGCCTCTATTGATCCCGACAATCAGTCTCGACGAACAATCGGATGTCATGACTGCCATGGAGAGCGGGAAGCCGCCGCGGTGTGGGCGCGCACTGGCTCGAGACCTCACTTCCCATGGTATGTCGGATTGGCGACTTCCCATAAGCCAGGTCTATCCGTTGTAATGCAGGCAACCTTCTCTGTTGTTTCCACGCGAGGCGGCTATGCTGGTGGCGGAACTGGCACAGGGCACGGGCAGGCGCTTTGCGCGTGCTCTCGAGGGGGAGACGATGCGGCACATCTGTGTCTTTGGATTGCGTTCGCTCGTCGCGGGCTTCGCCCTGCTGTCGAAGGCGGCGATGGCCGACGAGGGGGAGTTGAAGAGTTTCGGCGACTGGATGGCCGGTTGCGACAACCTCAAGCGCTGCGCGGCGCTGTCGCTGCCGCGTGAGGACGAGGGCGACACCATTGCCTATCTGCGCCTCGAGCGTGACGCCGGGCCGGGGGCGCCAGCGACGCTGGTGCTGCGGCTGCTCGGCGAGTGGAAGATGCTGTCCACCCCCGTCCGGCTCCAGCTCGACGGCGCCACCTTCCCGATTGGCGGCGAAGCGGTGTCGGGCAGTGCCGACAGCGAAATGCTGTCGCTGACCTTCCAGCCGGCCGAGGTCGCGGCCTTCATCACGGCCGCCCGCAAGGCAACGCGGCTCACGGTCACCGTCGCCGGACAGACGGCCAGCGTCTCGCTTACCGGCTCCGTGGCGGCCATGCTGTGGATCGATGATCAGCAGGGCCGGCTCGACACCATCTCGGCCCTGATCCGCAGGGGCAACGGCACGAACATCCCCGCCGCCCCCGTGCCGCCGCGTGTCGCCGCCAGGCCAGCCAGCGGCACGCTGTCCGAGCAGGACGGCAAGGCGCTTGCCGCCGCCCTGCGGGCGCAACTCAGGCACGGCGATGCCGATCTCTGCGACGATGACGAGACGCTCATCGCTTCCGACGAGGCCTGGCCGCTGGATGACAAACGCCGCCTTGTCGGCCTTGCCTGTTTTAGCGGCGCCTACAATCTCACGACCGGCTTCTGGATGGTGGAAGGCAGCGATGTCACGACGGCCACGCCTGTCGTGCTGGCGCAGGGCGAGGGCGACGCGAGCAATATGCTGACCAACGCGGATTTCGACCCGACGACGGGGCAACTCTCCTTCTTCTCCAAGGGCCGTGGCATCGGCGATTGCGGCGCCACCGGCGCCTATGCCTGGACGGGCACCGCCTTCGTCCAGACCACCTACGCCACGATGGACGAATGCCGCGGCATTGCCCCCGACGACTGGGTCACGCTCTATCGCAGCGCGGCCGAATAGGCGCGCCGCGCCTCAGTCAACCGCCGCGATGCCGGCGTGGTGGCTTCCCAATTGCCAGAACAGCGGCGGGAAACGGCCGTGCTCGGCCTCGATGACGCGGAAGCCGGCGCCTCGCATCAGGCGCAGCGGGTCGCGGGTGAGGTGGCAGCCGCCGGCAAGCCTTCCCCACAGCCTGTTCAGCCGCTCCTGCCATTCCCGGCAAAGCCTGCCTTCGGCCTTGCCGTGCTCGATGAAGATAAGCTGTCCCGTCGGCTTCAGAACGCGACGGATCTCGTCCAGCGCCGCTTGCGGGTCCGGAATGGTGCAGAAGGCATAGGTGACGACGACGGTGTCGGCGAAGCCGTCTGCCAGCGGCAGGCTTTCACCACCGGCCCTGATGCACTCGACATGAAAGGGCAGGGAACGGCTCTGCCGGGTGGCCATGCCGAGCATCGTGCCGTCGGGATCGACGCCAACCAGCCGTTTCACGCTCGACGCGTCGTAGAAGGGAAGGTTGAGGCCCGAGCCGATGCCCACTTCGACGACGACGCCTCTGGCCAGGGGGATCATGCGCCTGCGCATATGCGCGAAGGCGTTGGCCGAACAGCCGGCGTGGACGAGATAGGGCGCCGCGCACCGCGCGTACCAGGAAAGGCAGGTCTGGCACATGGTTCAGCCTCCCCGGCGGGCAGAGGTCGGCGCGACGGTGACGGCACGAGCCGCCGGCATGCGTGAGTGCGGTTGAGTATTGACCGGTGACATTTCTCGCTCCAAGGGAGTCTGCTGACCGGGCCCGAGTGGCCCGGCGTCCTGGGGATGGATAGAAGGCCGGCGTCCCCTCGGCGTCCTCTCAATGCCCTGGGCGGCCGCCTGCGGATCGATGGAGCGATTGGAACTCCGAGTTCTGGGCTTTCCGGAGTTCCGGCTGGACGGGCGGCGGGTCGAGCTTGCCCTGCGCAAGGCAGCGGCTTTGCTGATCTATCTCGCCGAGACCGATGGCCCGGTGGCGCGCGACGTCGCCGCCACGCTGCTGTGGCCCGAAGCCGACGCGGAAGCCGCCCGCGCCCGCCTGCGGCGCACGATCTACAAGATTCGCACCGCCTTCGGCGGCGAGATCATCACCGCCAGCGCGGCATCGCTCGTCCTCAGCCCGTCGCTGTTGGTCGAGACGGATTCGGGTGCTTTCGAGCATGCCTGCGATGCCGGTCTCCTTGACGCGGCCGCCGATCTCTACAGGAGCGACTACCTCGCCGGCTTCTCGCTGCCGGATTGCCCGGAGTTCGAGGAATGGGTCTTCTTCCGGCGCGAGGCGCTGCGCAGTCGGCTGGTGCAGGCGCTGGAGCGGCTGGTCGAAGCCAGGATCACCGGCGAGCCGCGCGCCGCGGTGGTGCACGCGACGCGGCTTGCAGCACTCGACCCCTTGAGCGAAAGCGCGCACCGCCACCTCATTCGCGCCCATCTGGCAGCGGGCGACAGGGCGGCGGCGGAGCGCCAGGTCGAGACCTGCGCGCGGCTGTTGCGCGACGAACTCGGCATAGCGCCGGACCCGGCGACGCTCGCCCTGGTGCGTGAACCAGCCCATGCTGACGCGCCGGAGGTACCCGGAACGCGCTATGTCGCCGTGGACGGCACCCATATCGCCTACCAGACCGTCGGCGGCGGACCGTTGGACATCGTTCTCGTGCCGGGGTTCATCTCGCATGTCGAGCGGATCTGGGAGGACAGGAGCTGCCGCGCCTGGCTCGACGCGGCGTCGCGGCTCGGGCGGCTGATCCTGTTCGACCGGCGTGGCATGGGCCTTTCCGACCGCGTCGGCGCCCGCCCCACAGTGGAAGCGACGGCGCGCGACATATTGGCCGTGATGAACGCGGCCGGCAGCCGCAGGGCCCTGCTGGTCGGCGCCTCGGAAGGCGGGCCCGGCTGCATTCGTTTCGCCGTCGACCACCCCGATCGTCTGGCCGGCCTGGTGCTTTGGGGCTCGCTCGCGAGGGGCAGCCGCGCGCCCGACTTTCCCTATGCGCTGACCGCCGCGCAATACGATCTGTGGAAGCAGCGCCTGCTCGCCGGCTGGGGCGGCCCGGCCGAAATCGAGACCTTCGCGCCCAGCCTCGCCGCTGACCGCCAGGCGCGGAGCTGGTGGGCCGGCTTGCTCAGGGCAGCCTCCAGCCCCGGCGCTGTGTCCGGCCTGCTGGATGCGCTGCGCGACACCGATGTCCGGCATCTCCTGTCCCGGGTCTCGGCCGCCACTACGGTGCTGCACCGTTCCCGCGACCGGGCGGTGCGCGTCGAGGCCGGGCGCTTCCTGGCGAGCAGGATTCCTGGCGCGCGCTTCGTCGAGGTCGATGGCGACGACCACTGGTTCTGGGTCGGCGACCAGAGGCCGTTGCTGGAGGCGATCGGCGAGTTCGCGGGGCGCGGGTAAGGGCGGCGCCAGCGCAAACGTGTGAAGACGCCTGTGTCTTTCGTTGCGGGTTTCTGAGATAGGATCCCGTCCGCATCGATGCGATGGCTGGATGTTTTCTTGGGAAGTTCGATGTCTACGTTGTTTGGGTTCTCTTTCTACGTTTCCTTTCTGCTGTTCGCCTGCCTGGGGCTCGTCGTCTACGGGGTGTCGCTGCTTCTGCTGAAGCTCTACAATCGCCGGGCGGCCCGCGACCCCTCGTCATTTCCGATCGGCGCGTTCATCGGCACCATTTCCACCGCCTGGGCCCTCTCGCTCGGCTTCGTGGCGGCGGATGTGTGGTCGATCAGCTCGCGCGCCGACCTTGCCACCACCAGGGAGCGGTCCGCCATTCTGCGGCTGCTGGCAACGGCGCATCCGGACGTGCTGAACAAACCCGAACTGAAGAAGGCCGTCGAGAACTACCGCGACCTGGTCGTTTCGGACGAATGGCGCGCCCATGACAACGAAGAGCCCTCGGAGGAGGTCGAGAGGGCGATCCTCGCCATCCGGGTGCAAGTCCGGTCCGTCGCCATGGACGGCACGCCCGCGCCGATCGTCACCCAACTGGTCAACGATTTCGACGAATTGCAGGACGCTCGAAACGACCGACTGGCCGTCGCCAGCAGTTCGGTCGATGAATACAAATGGTACCTGGTCGTAGCGCTGACTTTCCTGACGGCGGCGGCGATCGCCGCGACCCATGCCGACCGTCCGCAGGCGGGAAAGCAGGCGCTGCTGCTCTATTCGCTCGCCGCCTCGATCAGCCTCTGGATATTGGCGATCCACGCCAATCCCTATACCGGTGCCGGTCAGATCGAACCGACGCTGCTGTATTCCAGCCAAAGGTGATTGTGGACGCGTTCTGAGCGGGAAGCGCGTTTTGCGCGACCTGCCGGCACACTCAAGCGCCGAGCCTTTGTACTGGAAGTGCTCCACCCGTCGCCGCTGCGCGGCGTTTCCTTTCCTCCTGAAGGAGAGGAAAGGAGCTTGGTTCGGCAAGAATTCTTTCGTGCGGCAGTCTAGCGTTCGGCGTGGGGAAACAGTTCACGCTCGCTGACGCCCGCGCTTCTGCGCACATCGGCCACTGCGCCCGACAGGTGGTCGTTGCGGGCCACCACGCGGCGCCCGGCGGCCACCAGCCTGTCGACCTCGGAGGCCGGCAAGGTCAGGCGTGTCGGGATCCGGTTCAACTCCATCGCGGTTTCCGGATCGAGGTCGGAAAAGGACAGGTGCTCGACCGTCGTGTCTACATCGCGACAGTTCCAACCGGCTGTCGTGCCGCGGATCCGCCGGACCTGGTCGAGCGACAGCCCGCAGCGGTATTTCACCAACTGATCATGCCATATCGACACGGCCTGCCGCAGCGCGTCGATCTCGTCGCGCAGGGATGCCGACATGCTGGTGGCTGTCGCCGCCAGCAGGAGCTTGCCGATCGGCAGGTTGTTCATGTCCCGGCTCCAGCTTTCGGTCTGGCCGCGCCCGGCATCGGCGATCACGAAGATGAAGTGGCGCAGCTTCACCGCCTGCTCGGCCGACAGCGGGCCGTGCGGACTGTCGGCCGCCGCCCGCTCCAGCACGAAGCCGGTGACGCCCAGATTGTCCGTCAGCCCGCCATCCAGCAGCCTGACATAGTTGAGGTCCGGGTTGCGCTGATAAGCCTCGAGCGCCTCGGCATAGGCCTGCAGGCGGATCGAATGCCGCCGGTCGGCCAGCGCCTGCGTCAGCCAGTCCGGCCGGCTGTAGTCGCAACGCGTTCTCTTGGCCTGCAGGACCACCGGGCTGAAGACGACGGGGAACGCCGCCGAGGCCGCGACGGCGTCGGCGATGCGCACCTTGTCGAGATCGCTGCACAGCGCGGCGAAGGTGTCGTAGGTGAACAGGAACGGCGTGCGGTTGTAGATGTCCGATGCGTTGATCCAGATCGTCGGCGCGTTCGGCCATCTGAAGCGCGCGAACTCGGCCCGGTCGAAGAGGTTGTTGTCGAGCCAGCGCGCAAACGAGCTTCGGTCGTTCACGCCGCCGGACAAGGCCCGCGACAGCGCGACCGGCGACAGCTTGCTGGTCCGCATGGTGGCTTCCGGGTTCTGATGGAGGAACCTGCGATCCAGGTCGCGATAGTCGTTTCGGCCCTTGTAGCCGAAATAGGCCGCAACCACCGCGCCGCCCGAGACGCCGGACATCATCCTGATGTTGTCGACCATTGAGCGGCGATAAGGGATTTCGTCGATCACGATGTCGTCCAGCGCGGTCAGCACGCCGTAGGAGAAAGCGGCCGCCCGCATGCCGCCGCCCGAAAAGGCGAGCGCCATCACCGTGGAGCCGTCGTCGCCGTCGTCGGCTATGAATTTCGGCGTGGGCGGCGGAGCATCCGAACCGACGAGATTGATCGGGCCGACATCCTTGGCCACGCAAGCGCAGAGGATTGCCAGCGAGGCAACCAACGCGCAAATAGACCTCAGTCCGATCATGTTCAGCCCTGCCCGATTTTTCCCTATTGGC
This sequence comes from Mesorhizobium sp. 65-26, assembly GCA_001899205.1. Taxonomy (GTDB): domain Bacteria; phylum Pseudomonadota; class Alphaproteobacteria; order Rhizobiales; family Rhizobiaceae; genus Mesorhizobium. The sequence continues at coordinate 306,635 of MKVL01000010.1, forward strand.
CTCTTGATGGCGGAGGCGTCAATCCTGCGAAGACTATTTTCGGCCCTCGTTTCCTGCCCGTTGGCGCGTTAACCTTGAATGTCCGCACAATTGCCGGTTTCCACTCGGCCAAATTTGACGAGAGATCATGGATTTGCAGAGGAAACTTGGTGCTTTATGCTGCTTGCGAGCGATGTCGTTTCCCGGCGCTCATACACCAAGTCGTCGGAATTCTTCGGCGCAGGCGCGGCTCGCAAGGGCGAGCAGGGCCTCGCCGTGTTCGGGCTGGGCGAGCCCGGAATGGGAGCCCACGCGGCCATCCGGAAACTGCCTGCGATGCTCCTCGGCGGGGCCGTGCCTGTCGCCGGCATGAGCGGCGATGAAGTCGGGCGACAGCCTGGCCGGCGCCAGCACGTCGTCGCGCTTGACGATGCGGTGCGTGTGCCGGGTGATCGCGACCTCCGAGGGCGTGGCGTGCATGCCCTCCCAATCGCCGTAGAGCTCCCGCCGTAGCGCCTGCACCTCGGGGAATTCCCACCATGAGCGTATCGCGATCGCCAGGCCGGGATGGTCCCGCGCCTCGGCGCGCAGCGGCTCCAGATTGGCGCCATGTCCGTTGAGGAAGAAGACGCGCCGGAAGCCGTGCGCCGACAGGCTGTGGAGAATGTCGTGCAAGACCAGACGGAAGGTCGGCACCGTGACCGAGATGGTGCCGGCGAACGCCATGTTGAAGGGCGCGGGCGTGTAGGCGATGGTTGGCAGGACCAGCGCTTGCGCAAGCTCGCCAGCGCCGTCGGCGACAGCCTGGGCGCAGATGGCATCCGTGCCTATGATGCCGAGCGGACCATGCTGTTCCGTCGAGCCGACGGGCACGATCACGCCGTCGCTATGGCCGAGATAGGCGTCGACCTCTTCCCACGTGCTTGTGTCCAGCCTCATCGCCAACGATCCCCTAGATGCCCTTTCCGGGCAGGCGCATGCGCCCCTCCAGCCGTCGCACCAGATGCGAGACGATCAGGATCAGCACGAGATATTCCAGGACGAGGAAGGTGTAGATTTCGAGTGGCCGGTACTCTACCAGCGTCAATTCATTGGCGCGGCGCGTGAGTTCCTGGAAGCCGATGACCGAGACCAGCGACGACATCTTCAGCACATAGACGAACTGGTTGCCGAGGGCCGGCAGGATGGCGCGCACCACCTGCGGCAGGACGATGAGCCGCAACGTGCGGAGTTGGCTGAGGCCGAGGCTACGGGCGGCTTCCGACTGGCCCTTGTCGAAGGACTGCAGGCCGCTGCGGAAGATTTCGGCGGTGAAGGCCGAATCCGAGATGGCGACGCTGATCAGCCCGGTGGTGATCACCGATAGCTGGATGCCAGTGAGGATCGGCAGCCCGTAGAAGACCCACAGGATGAACACCAGGATCGGGATCGAGCGGAAGACCTCGACATAGACGCGCGCGCCAAGCACCGGCACGCGACGCCCCGAGAGCGCGGCCATAGCCACCACCAGGCCAACCGCCATCGACAGGACGGAGGCGGCGAGCGAGATCGCGACAGTCGAGCCGAAGCCGGTGAGCAGGAAGGCGAGGTTGCGCTGGCCCCTGGCCTCGAAGGGCGACAGGAAATGCCAGTTCCAGGCATAGGTCGACTGCGCGCAGCCGGCCAGCACCAGACAGGCCAAGAGCGTCAGCGCGAGCGCCAGATGGCGTCGCGCCGACGCCGGCTTGAACCCTTTCGCCATGCTTCAGGCGCGGCCCAGCCACTTATGCCCGAGATCATCGAAGAAGCCTTCGGTCCTGCGCAGCGTCGTCCAGGTATTGACGAAATTCAGCCAGACGAGGTCTTCCTGGCCGACCACATAGGCCAGCGGCCGGCGGTTGCGCAGCTCGGAAGCGGGCACCAGCACTTCGAGGTCCTTGAACTGGTTGACCAGCGAGGCGGCCTCGATGTTGGAGGTGATCGTCACGTCGGCCCTTCCGGCGAGCACTTCCTGGAAGCCGGTGGCGGGAGACTGCACCGCCTGGATGGTGGCGGACGGGAAATGCTGGCGCGCCTGCTGCTCGAACACGGTGCCGAGGCTGACCGCGACCTTGACGCCGTCGGCATTGATCGCGCCCCAGTCGGCGAAGCGCCCGGCATTGGCCTTGAGCGCCAGCGGCACGGTGCCCACTTCGGCATAGGGAACCGAGAAGGCGGCGACGCGGGCGCGCGGGATGCTGATGGACGCGCCGGAGAAGATGTCGAAACGGTCGGCGCTGAGGCCCGCCGTCAGCGTGGCCCATTCGGTGGCCACCCACTCGACCTTGACGTCCAGTTCCTTGGCCAGCGCCGTCAGCGCGTCGATGTCGTAGCCCTGGTACGTGTTTGTCGTGGTGTCGCGGAACGACATCGGATTGAAATCGCCTGTCGTGCCGACCCGCAGCACGCCATTGTCGAGGATGCGCGCGAGGCGCGAACCCGCCGCCGGCGCCGGTGCCTGGGCGGAGGCGGCGCTGACCAGCGATGCGCTGACGCCCGCCCCAACCACCATTGCTCCAAAAAGATCGCGTCTGTTCATCATGCCTTGCCTTTGTTCGCGGGTTGCCCGGTGAGCCTAGATCCCCCGGCGCGGCGGCCCGGATGCTCGTTTCCGCCGGCCCGCGCCGTGGTCGGAGGGCGTGGCGGAGAGCGCGCCGGGTCAGGATCGCCACGCCGGCGAAATCAACCTTGATGATGTCTATATATTCACTATACATTGTGCAAGTGGTTGAAATAAAAGCTTTTTATTCCTGACCATTTCTTTCTAACGAAACCCTGTCCGGCGATGCCTGGGTTTCAAGATGCGTGAATGAGGCAGGACATGATTGCGTTTCCCACCCGATTTGAAGGCAAGAACATTCTCGCGCGGCGAGGCCCGGGAAGGGCCGGGGCCGCCGGCCCGGCCCGCCTGGCGCCGGCGTGAGCGGAGGCCGCCGCGATGGACATTGATACGCTCTGGTACACGCGGTGTCCGGCACCGACCGCGGCGACCATCGCCATTCGCGAGGGCTGGCTGGATCAGGAATTCGCGCCGGACGGCATTGCCGTGCGCTCGCTGGCCTCGTCGCCGGACAAGGCGGTCCACCTGTCCCACTACCGGCACACGCAGCCGAACTCCTTCCGGTTCGGCGGCTATGTGCCGCCGCTGATCTCGCGCTCGCGCGGCACCGACATCAAGGCGATCGGCATCGCCTGGCACGACCGGCTGCATGGCGTGTTCGCGCTGCCGGGCTCGGGCATCGAAAGCGTGGCCGACCTCAGGGGAAAGCGCCTTGCCGTGCCGGTTCGGCTCAACGACGATGTCGACTGGTGGCGTGCCTCTGTGCTGGGCGGCTACAAGGCGCTGTTCGGGCAGGGGGCGCTCGCGCCCGGCGACGTCGAATTGGTCGAGATCCCGATCGAGCGCGAATATGTCGCCGACGCTACGGCCGGCGCCGCCAGCGGACAGTCGCTGTGGGGCGCCGTCAGCCAGTTCGCCGTGCAGCGGCAGGAAATCGCCGCGCTCTACAGGGGCGAGGTCGACGCCATCTACAGCGACGGCGCGCTGAGCGCCATACTGACGGCGACGACCGGCGCGCGGCTGGTGGCGCCGATCGCCGGCAACGAGGACGACAGCCAGGGCTACGGCACACCCTGCGTGCTGACCGTGTCGGGCGCGCTGCTCGATCGCCGGCCGGACCTCGTGGCGCGCTGGGTGGCGCGCCTGCTGGACGCCCGGGACTGGGCGCTGGCCAACGCCGACGACACGCATCGCCTGTTCGCACGCGAGACCGGCCTGCCCGAGGACTTGCTCCACCGCGCCTATTCACCACGGCTTGTCGGGCAGGCGGATATTTCGCTTTCGCCCGGACGGCTCACGCTGCTCGAGGCGAAATACAGGCATCTCCACGACGCGGGCTTCCTTGCCGCGCCGTTCGGCTTCGACGGCTTCGTCGATGCGCGTCCCCTGCGGGACGCACTCGCCCTGCGGGCGGCCCGCGCGACAGCGCTGGCCGTCTGGTAGCTCTCATTGCATGGAAAGGACCCCTGAATGACAGAAACACTGACCGCCGCGAAGCCGGCGAAATATGCCGGCTACCATCAACGCGAAGTCCCCGGCACCGACCGCGAGCTGACGGCCGTGGGGCCGGGAACGCCCTTCGGCGAGTATGTCCGCTCCGCCTGGCAGCCGATCTGCCTGTCGTCGCAGCTTGGCGACCTGCCGCTTGCGATACGCATCCTGGGCGAGGACCTCGTCGCCTTCCGCGACAAGTCCGGCCGCGTCGGCGTGCTGCACCGCCATTGCGCGCATCGCGGCGCCTCGCTTGAGTTCGGCGTGCTGATGGAGCATGGCATCTCGTGTTGCTATCACGGCTGGCACTTCGACATAGACGGCACCATCCTGGCGACCCCGGCCGAGCCGCCGACGACCCGCATCAAGGACAAGATCGTCCAGGGCGCCTATCCGACCATCGAGCTGCACGGGCTCGTCTTTGCCTATTTCGGTGACCCAGCGCACGTGCCGCCGCCGCCGCGCCTGGACACGGCCGAGGACGAGCGCGTCGAGCTGAAGCCGTTCGTGCTGTCCATTCCCTGCAACTGGCTGCAGGTCTACGAAAACAGCCAGGACCCGGTGCATGTGGTGTGGCTGCACGCCCGTATCGCCGGCGCGCATTTCGACGAATCCAACGCGGCCGAGCAGGAGCTCGACTTCCTCGAGACGCCGCTGGGCATGATGAACGTGCAGACGCGGCGCTGGGGCGACGCTGTGTGGACGCGCAATGTCGAATGCATCCTGCCCAACCTCAACCAGACCGGCGCCCTGTGGGAAAGCGCGGACACCGAAAAGGTGTTCCAGCGGGTCGGCCTGACGCGCTGGATCGTGCCCATAGACGACACCAACTCGCTGCAGATCGGCTGGCGGCACCTGGGCAGCCATCTGGACCCGGCCGGCAAGGACCGGCCGGAGGCGATCGGCGTCAACACGATCGACTTCGAGGGGCAGGACGACAGCACCACCTACGAACAGCGCCAGCGGCGGCCGGGCGACTATGACGCGCAGGTCTCGCAGCGGCCGGTCGCGGTGCACGCGCTGGAGCACCTGGTGCTGTCCGACAAGGGCGTCGTGCTGCTGCGCTGGCTGCTGCGCAGGGCCGTGCGCGCCTTCGCCGAGGGCAAGCGGCCGCCGGCCGTCGGGCTCGACCAGCTCTCGACCTTCACGCAGGACACCGTTACCCTCCTGCCGCAAGGTGAGGGCGACGACCGCACCTTGCTGCGCCGCCACGGCGCGCTCGTGGCCGAGGCCGTGCTGGCCAGCGCAGGCAGGACGCCGGCGGAGCGCGAGGCGATCGTTCGCGAGGCGGTCACGGGGCTGAGGCAGGGGTGAAGAGCGGAACGGCGAGGGTGCGGGCGATCAACCGCCCCGCACCCGTGGTGCGGCTGAGGGACCTTTCGGAACGCGCCGCCTTTCTCGCAATTCGCACCGCTTTGCCTTGAGGTCGGGGCCCGGCCGGATGTAACCTTGCATCCGCGAGTTTCCCGCTCAAGATCGAACCCTTGCGAGAGTACATGGACGATGAAGACTATAATTGCCGCATTTTTTCTGTCGGCGCTTCTGGTGACCGGCGCATCCGCCCAGTTCCTCGGACCCAGCAAGTCGGGGCACATCCAGACGGTCGAGACAGTCCAGAAAGGGCGCCGGGGACAGGACGTCGCGCTGGAGGGTTTCGTCGTCAAGCATCTGCGCGACAGCTACTATCTGTTCCGGGACCAGACCGGCGAGATCCGCGTCAGGATCGACAGGCCCCGCTGGCGCGGCCGCACGGTGACCTCCAAGATGCCGGTCCGGCTGACCGGGAGGATCGACCGCGAGGTCAGGGAGCTTTATGTCAATGTCTCGCGTGTGGATGTGCTGAAGTAGCGGTCGGGATTGCTGACGAGGGCTTATCCATCCCCGCAGTTAGTCGCATCGGTATCCAGACCTCCATTCGTTCGAGGAGCTACTCTCTTCACGGCACTCGGGCTACGTCAAAAGCGGCCTTAGCCTTTCGCCGCCAGAATTTCCAATTGAAGCTCGCCCGCGCGGATCGGGCGTGCCTGCGAGAGCTAGGAACCGGAAGGCCGGCCATTGCTCGCGTGCTGCAATTTTGAGGCTCTGAGTTGGCTATCGAATATTCAGTTTTTTGTCAGTTCAACATTCGAGGACCTGCGGGGGGAGCGTCGAGCAGCCCAGCACACGGTGATCCATGAACGATACGAGAGCGCGTAGCTGTCCTTCAATATCGTGAGATTCAAAGCCGGGCGCAACTCAGGATCACCATCCCGCCCCGCGCCCGGCTTTGCCTCATCGGCACCCGGTCCCAACCAGCCCCGCGCTTACGCCCCCTTCGGCGCGGGCGTCTGCGCTGCCACCGCCGGTTCCGCCTCCGGCGCGGCGGGCTCCTCTTCTGCCTCCGGCTGCGCCTCAATCGCCGCGTCCCCCTCCGGGCGGGCGGCGACGAGGTCCTTCAGCGAGCCGCCGGCGCCGGCTATGCCGGCTTCCTTCAGCAGGGCGTCGATCAGCGGCTTGTTGCCGGTGAAGCGCAGGAGCTGGTCGGCGAGGTCGCCGGGGCCCGAGCTGCCGCCCGCTCCGCCGCGCACGCCGGAGAAACCGGCCGTGTCGAAGACGCGGATCGAGTCGATGCGGCTTGCCGGCTCCATCAGCGCCTTCAGCGCCTCGGGCAGCATGGTGATGCGCGCCTGCGTCAACTCCAGGTGGATCAGCCGTTCGGACAGGAGGTTGCGCGCCTCGTTGGTGGCGCGGATGGTCTGCGCCTGGGCCTCGCCCTCGGCGATCACGCCCTCGGCGCGCACTTTCATGGCCTCGGCGTCGGCACGGGCCTGGACCAGCACCGCGCCGGCGCGGTCCTCGGCCGCAGCCTTCTCGGCCTGAGCGCCCACCGTCACCTGCACGGCCTCGGATTCGGCCGCTTCCTGCGCCTGCAGCACAGCGATCTGGCGGGCGCGGTCGGCGATCTCGCGCTCGCGCGCCGTCGCGACCTTTTCCTCGGCCGCCACCTGCAGGGCTTCCGCCTCGCGCGCCTTGGCCTCGGCCTGGCTGGTCTCCTGGCTCTTCTTGGCGATCGCCACCGCCATGTTCTGGCGCGCCAGCTCCACCTCGCGCTCGGAGTTGATGCGCGCCTCTTCCTTGATGCGCTGGGCCTCCGCCGTCTGCTCGGCGACCTGGCGCTCGCGCTCGATGGCCGCAGCCTGCTCGGCAAGCTTGGCGGCTTCCTCGGCCTTGGCCTTCTCCGAACGCGTCACCGACTGCTTGGCGGCAACGTCGCGCTCCTGCTCCAGTCGCGCCTCTTCCTCCTGGCGCTTCAGCGCGAATTTCTCGCGCGAGGCGTTGAGGTCCTGCTCGGCGATGGCGACCTCGGTCTTGCGGGTCACCTCGTTGCGCTCCTTGCGGCGCTGCTCGGTGATGCTGGTCAGCTTGGCCAGGCCGACGGCGTCGAAGGCGTTGCTCTCGTTGAAGAATTCGCGCGGCGTCTGGTCGAGTCCGGTCAGCGACACCGATTCCAGCTCGAGCCCGTTGGAACGCAGGTCGGTCTCCACCGCGTCCTGCACCGCCTTGACGAAGTCGGAGCGGTTCTCGTGCAACTGGTCCAGCGTGTTCCGCGCCGCGACCGAGCGCAGCGCGTCGACCAGCTTGGCTTCCACCAGGTCCTGGATCGCCTTCGGGTCGTTCACGCGGTCGCCCAGCGTCTGCGCGGCAAGACCGATGCCGTCATCGGTGCCGTCGACGCGCACGTAGAACTCGGCGCGGATGTCGACGCGCATGCGGTCGGAGGTGATGAAGGCATCCTCGCGGCGGCGGTCCACCACCAGCTTGACCGTGTTGAGCTTTACCTTGGCCAGCGCGTGCACCACCGGCAGGATCATCGCGCCGCCGTCCTTGACCACCTTGCGGCCGCCCACGCCGGTGCGCACGAAGGCCTCGTCGCGCTCGGCGCGCTGGTAGAGCCGGCCGAGGATGAAGCCGATGACGGCCAGCACGAACAGGACGATGCCGGCCCAGATGAGAAACTGAATGATGTTTTGATCCATGATCCGCCCCAGGGTTCAGAAAAGAGATTGCCGTTGTTCGAATGCAGTTCGAAGGTTGAGGGCCGCCCGCGTCACGGGCGGCTCAGGGTTGCGCGCGGCCTTTCTCCAGAGGCCCTTCCTCGAACGGACCCTCCTGGAAAGGCATGACCAGATAGACGTTGGCCTGACCGCCGGCGGCTCCCACCACCACGATCTCGGCGCCCTTGTCGATCCTGCGGCCGGGATCGGCGGGCCTGGCGCGCAGCGTGTGCAGTTCGCCATACTGGTCGCGCACCAGCACGTTGCCGGGCGGGCCGTCGTCCAGCGGGCCGAGCGTCACCACGCCGCGCCGCCCGACCAGCCCGTCGCGGTTCACCGCGTAGCTCTCGTCGCGCGGCAAGAGATAGGCGATCCAGCCGCCGGTGATCTTGGTGACGGCGATGGAAGCCGGCACGGCGCCGATGGCATAGCTCCACACCGGCAGCACCGGCACGATCTGCCACAGCATGATGCCGACCATGCCGAAGGTGACGAGCAGCAGCAGGAGCAGGATGGAGAAGGGCACCCTGCCGAAGTTCAGCCAGTCGAACGCTTCGTCCAGGTGCAGCGTTTCGAGCACGTGCTCAAAGGCGCCGTGGCCGCCGCCGGCATGGTCGAAATGCCCCGCGCCGACGAAGAACAGGATGATCTGCAGGACGCCCAGCAACAGCCCCGCCAGCAACGGGTAGAGGTACAGCGCCGGTGCGTGGAGAATGTCCGCCATGGTGCCTATTTCGTCCCCCTCAGCTCGTTCATCAGTTCGGCCAGCCGGTCGTCGATGCGCCGGCGGCGGCCGAATTCCTCCAGCTCGGCAAGGTCGTTGTCGCGCGCCTTGCCTGCGGGCAGGTCGGTCAGCCGCTCGACCGAGGAGAGCGCCGCCGCGATGCGGTCCTCGGGCGCCGGCCGGCGCAGGCCCGCCGCCGGGGCGGCGCCCGGCTTTTGCGTCTCGCGGGCGCGGCGGGCGATCTTCACCCGCTCCTCGGCGTCGCGCTGCGCGGCGCGCGCGGCCGCCAGCGCTCCGCGCGCCTCGTCGATGCGGGTGTCGACGTCGAGGATCAGCTTGTCGATCGAAGCCGTCTGGGCGTCGATGTCGTCCTGGCGGCCGATGCCGGCGCGGGCGAGGTCCTCGCGGCCGTCGCCGAGCGCCAGGCGGATGTTCTTGTCCAGCCCGTCGCGCTCGTCGCCAAGCTCCTGCTTCTGCAGCGTATAGCGCTTGCGTTCGGCGACCAGCGCGGCGAGGTTCGACTTGAGCTCGTCGGCGGCCTTGTCGATCTCGCGGATCGCCTGCTCGGCCACGGCCTCGGGCGCCTTGCGTTCCAGACCGTCGATGACGGTGGAAACCAGGCCTGCGGCGAGCCGCGAAACACGTCCGGAAATGGATTCTGTCTGCATGGCTTCGATCTCCCTGTCTTGCATGTCCGCCGAAAGCGGAACGGTGAGTGAATAGGCCGTGCCTTCGCGCACGAGGTGGGACAGTTGCGCCTTCTCGCTGCTGTCGGCGTAGCCGGTGGCGAGGAAGCCGGCGAGAACGCGCCCCTCGACCGTCGAGAGCGACACCTTGTCGACCCCCTTGAAGGACATGAGCTTGCCGTCCAGGGGCAGCCGGTCGAACGACCAGGCGCCCGAGGCATATTCGCGGATGCCGTTGGTGACGAGGCGCGCCGGCAGGCCGGTCTCTGTCCGTATCGCCTCATAGGCCAGCGTCTGCAGCGCGAATGTGTTGGTGCGCTGCGGCGCCTCGATGCGTTCGAGGATGCCGTGCATGCGGGCATAGGCGGCGAAGGTGGCGGCTATGTCGCGCTCGCCGGATCCGTCCAGGATCAGCTTGTAATGGGCTGTCTTCATCATGCTCTCCCGCCCAATCACTTGGGAAGTGATTTAGCAGGTTTCAAGAGACAAATCACCAAAATAGTGATTGGAGGGATCGAGGCCGAGGACAACCGCCGGGGACAGTTTACTTTTGGCGTGGCGATCATGGGTTCCAGCGGGGTTGGCAAAAGTAAACTGTCCCCCCTGAGGTGCCTCCCTGGCCCGCCGGATTTGCGGCGACCGGACGTTCGGTCTAACCATGGCGGCGGGAGGAACGCGACATGGACCGATTTACCGGCGGTTGCCTGTGCGGCAATGTTCGACTGGTGGCAAAGGGGCGCCCGTATCGCGTCGGCATCTGCCATTGCCTGGATTGCCGCAAGCATCACGGCGCGCTGTTCCACGCGTCGGCGATCTTCCCGCAGGATGCGGTCGAGATAGAGGGCGAGACGCGCGACTGGGCGGGGCGCTTCTTCTGCCCACGCTGCGGGTCGTCGGTGTTCGCGCGCACCGGCGACGAGATCGAGGTGAGCCTGGGCTCGCTCGACGCGCCCGACCAGTTGAAGCCGAGCTACGAGCTGTGGACCGTGCGCCGCGAAGCCTGGCTGCCGCCGTTTCCGATAAGCCGCCTATACGCGCACGACCGCGCCGCCACCGGCCGCTCGGAGGGATAGCCGGCAGCTACGGCGAAGGCCGAGGGCAGGGGGCGTTCAGTCCGGCGCGTCAGTCGGGAAGGCCGGCCTTGCGAAAGCCGTCGACGAAATGGTCGCGGGTCGCCGCGTCACGGAACGGCTCGGTCGCCACCCAGTAGCTGGTCGTGAAATGCGGGTTGCTCACCAGGAACAGCTCGACCTCGGTGCGCGCCTCGTCGAGCCGGCCGAGCTGCGCCAGGCTTGCCGCCAGGAAGCGGCGCGAACTGGTGCGGTAGGTTGCGTCGTGGCGCAGGGTCTCGACGGCGGCCTCGTAGTCGCGGGCCGCGTACTGCGCCTGGCCAAGCGTGAGATAATACCAGCTTGCCGGGAACGGGTTCAGCCGGAACGCCTTGCGGATCTGTTCGAGACCCTCCTCGACACGTCCCGCCAGCACCGTGATGTCGGACATGGTCGCCCAGGTGTCGGCCTCGTTGGGGTCGAGCTCCAGAGAGCGCGCGAATTCGGTGTCCGCCTCGTCGAAGCGGTGCTCATAGGCAAGCAGGTTGGCCAGCACCCAGTGGCAGCCGGCATCGTTGGGGTCGATCGCCACGGCCTTGCGCGCCAGTTCCAGCGCCAGCCCGCGCGACGGCTGCATCGGCTCGCCCCAGTGCACCCAGCCCATCCAGTGGTTCATCGCCAGCCAGCGATAGGCCTCGGCGTAGTGCGGATCGAGGGTGGTCGCGCGCGTCAGCATCAGATGCGCCTCGCGCGCGGTCTGCGGGGAATCGTCGATCAGCTTGCGCGCCCGCACGCACAGATCATAGGCCTCGAGATTGCTCGGGCGGTTGCGTGGCAGCGGCGCGCGTAACCGGCCGAGCAGCGCCTCGACGATCCTGCCGGTGACCTCGTCCTGCACGGCGAAGATGTCTTCCAGCCCGCGATCGAAACGCTCCGCCCACAGATGCTCACCGCTCAGGGCGTCGACGAGCTGGGCGTTGATGCGCACGCGACCGCCGGCACGCCGCGCGCTGCCTTCCAGGAGGTAGCGCACGCCGAGCTCGCCCGCGATCGCGCGCACGTCCATCGCCTTGCCCTTGTAGGCAAAGGCCGAGTTGCGGGCGATGACGAACAGGCCGGGGCTCCTGGAGAGATCGGTGATCAGGTCCTCGGTCATGCCGTCGGCGAAAGACTCCTGCTCGGGATCGTTGCTGACATTGACGAAGGGCAGCACGGCGATCGACGGCTTGTCGGGCAGCGGCAGGGGCTTTCGCTTAGCCCCGTCGCGCTGCTCGACGGCTCCGGTGAAGCGGTAGCCGACGCGCGGTACGGTAGATATCCACTCGCCGCTGTCGGCGGCCGGCCCGAGCAGCTTGCGCAACTGCGCGATCTGCACGGTGAGGTTGCCTTCCTCGACCGCCGTGCCCGGCCATCCGGCGTCCATCAGCTCGGCCTTGCCGAGGATTTCGCCGGGCCGGCCGACGAGGGCCACCAGCAGCTTCAGCCCGCGATAGCCGACGGCAACGGGAACATCATCGCGAAGCAGCGTTCCCGCACCCGCGTCAAGCTCGAACGGACCAAAGGCAAAGCGCGATCCCTGCATCGGCGCATCTATAGACCGTTTCATCGACCCACGGAAACCGTGGTGGAGATGGCACGGGACGTGGCCGCCTGTGGGCGTGATGCCTGCGCCTGACGGCAGGCGGCCGACGCCATCCCGGACAAGGCGGCCCTCTGATTTGGAAGTTTTGAGAACTATTTGGCGGTGCTTAATTACGCCGCTGTCCGATTCCCGCAAACTCCAACCTCCCTAAGGCCGGGCCATGCATGGCCCTTACCCAAAGGAGGTAGCCATGAACGACACCCTTTGCGCGGCCCAACGGCGGGCAATACGGCCGGCAGTCTCGCCGACGGAGCTGTCCGGGCCGTTCCATGCCCTCGCAACGCTGCGCGGCCGGATCGCGGCATGGCGCGAGCGGGCCTATTTCCGCTGGGAACTGAAGCGCATCGCCAGGGACAATCCGCATCTCATCGACGATATCGGCCTGACGAAACGGCAGGTCGAGGACGAGATCGCCAAGCTGCCATTCTGGCAGCGGTGAGGCTGGCGTCGAGCGGCGCGCGCCGGTGCCTGGGAAACTCGGGGGCAGCCGGGCCGCCGGTCATCGCAGCGCTCAGGCTTCCCCGGCCGCAGCCAGCCTTTCCCTGATGTCCTTCTTGGTGATCTTGCCGTAGCCGGATTTCGGCAATTCGCTCCAGAACAGGAACCGTTTCGGCAGTTTGTAGCGGGCGATCCGCTCCTTCAACCAGTCCTCCAGCTCGGCGGCGGTGACCGGAAAATCCGCCTTAGCGACGCAGACGGCCACGCCGACTTCCCCCCAGACCGGGTCGGGCACGCCAACGACGGCGGCCTCGTGGATGCCGGGATGGGCGAGAATCTTCTCCTCGATCTCGCGCGGGTAGATGTTCGAGCCACCGGAGATGTACATGTCGGACGCGCGGCCGGTGATGTAGAGGAAGCCTTCATCGTCCAGGTGGCCCAGGTCGCCGGTGCGAAACCAGCCATCGCGAAACGCCTTACGGTTGGCATCCGGATTGTTGTAGTAGCCCGGAAACACCGCCGGCCCGATGACGCAGATCTCGCCGGTTTCGCCGGCGGCGACCTCGGCGCCATCTGGGCTCCTGATCGAGACCTGCATGGCGGTGCGCTCGAAGCCGCATGTGCCGACGCGGGCGCCTTCGTCCTCGATGCGATGGTAGTTCGGAGGAAGGACGGTGATGTTGCCCGTTACCTCGCCGAGGCCGAAATACTGGACGAGGACGGGACCGAGCTTGCCGAGCGCGAATTTCTGGTCGGAGCGATACATCGGCGCGCCGGCGTAGACGATATGCCGGAGCGATGAATGGTCGTAGCGATCGACCGAGGGGTGCTCGACAAGCAGCTTCAGGATCGTCGGGACGGTGAAGATGTTGGTGACGCGCCATCTCTCGGCCAGCGACCGTGCCGCCTCGACGTCGAAACGCTCCGTGGGCAGCAATATCGTCGCCGCGCCGCGCGCGACCTGCGTCAGCTGATGCACTCCGGCGCCATGCGAGAGGGGCGCCACGACCAGCGCGGCATCGTTTTCCGTCGTGCCCGGCATCAGGTCGCAGAGGTGGTTGGTGATGACGAAGGCCATCTGGCCGTGGGTGAGGACCGCGGCCTTCGGATGCCCCGTGGTGCCAGAGGTGAAGAGGAACCAGCAGGGATCGTCGCGGTCGACGGCGGCCGGCTCCGCCTTCCGTCCGAGATGTTCGGCAACGATGGCGTCGAAGTCCGGCCCGAACGCAGCCCCACCGATGCCGATGAAGAAGCGCAGCGTTTCCGCGCCGGCCGCGCAGGCCGCCTGATGGCCGGCGAACGCGCTGCCGCAGATCATGCCGACGGCGCCGCTCGTGCGCGCCTGGTAGGCGACCTCGTCGGGCGTCTGGCGGAAATTGGTCGGTACCCAGACCGCGCCGATACGGAAGCAGGCGAACATGGATTCGAACATCTGGTTGCAGTTCTGCGACTGCACCAGGACGCGATCGCCCTTGTGCACGCCGAACCTCTCGACGAGAGCGGCCGCCATGGCGTCGATGCGCTGGTCGAGCTGCCTCCAGTTGAGCACCAGCGATCCGTGGACGAAGGCGACGCGCTCGGGATGGCGCCGGGCGGATTGCGTGACGAAATGCGCGAGGTTCATGACGCGCGTCGATATCGGCGCGACGGCGGTGGCCGGGCTTGCGCTCATCGCGTCCGCTCCAGGATCGACACGTAGTTGGTGACGGCGGCGCCCCCCATGTTGAACACGCCGGCAAGAGCGGCGCCGGGGATCTGCATGGCGCCGGCCTCTCCCGCCAGTTGCTGCGCGGCCATGACGTGCATCGACACGCCGGTCGCGCCGAGCGGGTGCCCGCGCGCCTTGAGGCCGCCCGAGGGGTTGACGGGCAACTGGCCCGATCTTTCGGATATGCCTTCATCGATCACGCGATGGCCCTGGCCCGGTTGCGCCAGCCCCATCGCTTCGTATTCGATCAGTTCGGCGATGGTGAAACAGTCATGCGTCTCGACCAGGTCGAGATCATCGAGCGCAACCCCGGCCTCTTGCAGACCCGTTGCCCAGGCGCGCCTGGCGCCGGCGAATTCGATCGGATCGCGCCGGCTCAGGGCCATGAAGTCATTGGCCTGGGCGCGGCTTCGGAAGGAAATCGCGCGCGCCATCGTCGAGGCCGTGTCCCGGTCGGCGATCACCAGCGCGGCGGCGCCGTCGGAAACCAGCGAGCAGTCCGTCCGGCGCAGCGGCGGAGCCACGAGCGGATTGCGCTCCGACACGCTGTTGCAGAAGTCGAGCCCCAGGTCGACGCGCATGTGGGCGTATGGATTATCGACGCCATTGCGATGGTTCTTGGCCGCGATCGCGGCCAGCGCCCGCGACTGGTCGCCGTGGCGCTGGAAATAGGCCCGGGCGATACGGCCGAAGACACCGGCGAAGCCGGCTTCGATCTCGGCTTCTTCCTTCCGGTAGCAGCCGGACATCAGCACGTCGCCGACCTGGCCGGGGGGTATCCCGGTCATCTTCTCGGCGCCGATGACGAGCGCGATCCGTCCGCGGCCGGCCTCGACGAAGTCGAGCGCGCCGAACAAGGCGGCCGAGCCGGTGGCGCAGGCGTTCTCGAACCGCGTCGCCGGGGTCGCGCCGAGCGCCGGATTGGCCATGCCGACAAGCGCCGCCTGAAAATCCTGGCGCGAGAAACCGTTGTTGTAGACGCCAACGAAGACATGATCGACGTCCGAGGCCTCGACGCCGGCGTGGGCGAGGGCCGGTCCTGTCACCTCGGCCATCAAGGTTTCCGTATCGGGCGCGGCCGATTTGCCGAAGGCCGAATGCGCCCAGCCGACGATCTGTGCTTTGGTCACGGTTATTCCTCCCGGCAACCAGGCTGGTTGCCGCCTCGATGTGATGACGGGCCGGCTCCTCCGGCATGGAGCAATTCCGGCGAAAATTGAATCGCCGGCATTGCTCCAACTCTTTGTTTTTACGCAATTCCGGACGCAAAACCGCTGCGCACTTTTGCTGGGATTGCTCTAGGCCGTCGCGCGCAGCGCGGGTTCCTGGGAAACCTCGTTCTCGAAGGCGCGGATGCCGGCCTCGAACGATTCCAGCAATTCCTCGATCTCCGGCCTGCTGATGGTCAGCGGCGGGCACAGCATCAGCCATTCGCCGAAGGATCCGCCGGCGGTGCGGCGCGAGAACAGCAGCAGGCCGTGATCGCGGCAGATCATGCCGATGCGTTCGCTGGCCTTGACGTGGGCGGGGAAGGGCTCCCTGGTGACGCGGTCTGCGACGATCTCGACCGCCATGTGCAGCCCGAGGCCGCGAATGTCGCCGATGACGCCGGTCTTCTGCTTCAGCGCCTCGAGCCGCGAGCGGATGTAGGCGCCATGCTCGGTGGCGCGCTCCATCAGCCCGTCTTCCTCGACGACGCGCAGGACCATGTCCGACGCCGCGCAACTGACCGGGTTCGCCGAGTAGGTATGGCCGTGCTTGAAGCCGCCGGCGCGGCGGACGTCCTGGACCATGTCGACCGAGGCGAGCACGACGCCCAGCGGCGCGTAGGAGCCGCTGACGCCCTTGGCAAGCGTGACGATGTCGGGGCGGCAATCCAGCCAGTGGTGGCCCGCCAGGAACTTGCCGGTGCGTCCGGCGCCGCTCATGATCTCGTCGTAGATCAGCATCACGCCATGGCGGTCGCAGACCTGCCGGATCCGGGTCGAGTAGCTGTCCGGCGACACCAGCGCGCCGGTGGAAACGCCGCCCACCGGTTCGATCATGAACGCCAGCACCGTCTCCGGGCCCTCGCTCAGGATCGTTTCCTCCAACTGCCGCACGCAGCGGTCCACGACGTCCTGCTCTGTCTCCCCGGCGGGCCGCCGGTACATCAGCGGCGCGTCGACCTTGGGCATGTCGACGAACATCGGCTTGTAGGCGGCGGCGTAGTCGGGATCGCCCGTGATGCCCAGCAGCGCGGTGGTCGCGCCATGATAGGAGGGCACGCGGCTGATGATCTTGTAGCGCGACGACTGCCCGCGCGAGACCGCCACCTGGCGGGCGAACTTGATGGCGGATTCATTCGCCTCGGACCCGCCGGAGACGAAGAACGCGGCGCCATAGCCCCAGTCGCTCATCCGTTCGAGCCGCGCGGCCAGGCGCTCGTTGGGATCGTTGTCCCAACGCATGGAGTGGGCGTAGACGATGCGGCTCATCTGGTCGCGCATGGCGTCGAGCACCCTGGGATGGGCGTGGCCGACATTGACCGAGATCGCGCCGGACGACCCGTCGAGAAGGCGACGCCCCGTGCTGTCCCAGATGTAGACGCCTTCGCCGCGAACGACCTTGGGGAATTCCTTGCTGCCCTCGGGGGTGATGAAGTGTTGATAGCGCAGAGTCATCGTCAGTTCCTTGTCCTGTCAGGAAGCGGCGGCCGGGTTCGGCCTGGCCGCGTCGGCCAGTCGCTCCAGGGCGGATCTCGCCTTCAGGAGCGCAGGGTCGGGATCGATGCCGAACAGCATGCGATGGCGTGTGAAGGCCAGGAGTTCGGCGACGTGCTCGTCACTGGCCGGATCCTCGGGGAACGCGCCGCCGAAGATCTCATCGATATAGATCCGGGTCATGATCTCGTCGGCGAACGCGCTGCTCGCGTGCCCGACGAACCGGTCGAAAGCCTCGGGCACGGGCCGCTTCGTGTGGGTCGTCGCGATCTCCGAAAGCACTTCGGCCCATTGCGTGGTCAGCCTCAGCCAGACCTCGTTCGCCTCGGCATCCTGCCGGCGCATCTGGAAGAGCGAGCGGAACAGCTTCCTGCGGCGGCGGAACGCGCCGACGATTTCCACGAAGGTCGCCTTCATGCGCGAGAACAGGTCGTCGAACTCGTCGCCCTCCGGGATGGCGGGCGCGATGTCGACGGCGGCGAATTCCGAGAAGACCTCGAGCGCCAGCTCGCGGATGCCATCGAAATGCAGGTAGAAGGTCCCCGCCGCGACCTCGGCCTTGCCCGTCACCGCCGATATGGTCAGGCTGGCCCAGTCGTTCTCCGTCAGGCAGTCGACGGCGGCGCGCTTGAGCTTGGCGCGGGTGCGGGCGCTCTTGCCTTCGCCATTGGCGCCGCTGATCTGCGCGTTGAGATCCGTAACATAGCGGTCGCCGAGCGCTATGTGGTTCTTCTCGGCATCTTTCCTTGCCATCTCCGGCGCGCCCATCACGATGCCGCCGCCAGGATTGTGCGGTCGGGGAGGGCCTCGCCGACCAGTTCCTCGAAGCTCGCGGCAAGACCGGCGAGGTCCAGCTCCGACTTCTGCTTTCCGGACAGGTCCATGACGACGCGGCCCCGGTGCATCATGAGGACGCGGTCGGAATGCGCCAGCGCGTGGCCGAGGTCGTGCGTGACCATGATCGTCGTCATCGACTGCGCCCGGATGATCTGCTCGGTCACCTCGGCCACCACCTTCGCCCGCTTGGGGTCTAGGGCCGAGACATGCTCGTCGAGCAGCAGCACGCGCGGATTGCGCACCGCGGCCATCGCCATGGCGACGGCCTGACGCTGGCCGCCCGACAGGGTTCCGGTCGATTCCGAGAGTCGATCCTCCAGCCCCATACCGAACTTTCGCAGTGCTTCCCGGGCGGCGTCCCGCACCGCCGTCCGATCGTAGCGGCGCAACCGGAACACGCCTTCGCGGCCCATCAGCGCCAGAGCGAAATTCTCCTCGATGCTGAGCGAGGAAAGCACGTTGTGCTCCGGATTCTGGCGTACCAGCGCCACACGGGCCGCGCGCTGCCAGGAGGGCTGGTCGCTCACGTCGGCGCCGTCGATCTGCAGCGAGCCCTCGTCCAGCAGGAGCGTGCCCATCAGGATCGAAAGCAGTGTCGACTTCCCGGCGCCGTTCGACCCGATCAGGGCCACGCAGCAGCCGCGCTGGACATTGATATTCAGCCCGTCGAGCGCGGTGAAGACCTCGCGCTTTCCGAGACCGGCGAAGCGCTTCGTGGCATTGATCAGGCGAATGGCAGGAGCCGACACGCGGGCTTCAAAGGAGGCTTGAGACACGGTCATTCTCCAGGAACTGCAGATGCTTGCGGCGACGGCTGCGCCAGCTTTCGAAACCAGACAGGGCAAAGGTGCCCTTGCCGTGGATGCGAGCGGCAATGAAGGCGAAGACCAGCAGCGCGGTGATCAGGCGCACGGAGTTCGGCGGGATGCCGAGGCGCAGGCTGAGCGCGACGATGCAGCGATAGACGATGACGCCCAGGATGACCGCGCCGATGCCAACCGCCACCTTGTCGGAGCGGATGACGCTGGTGCCGATCGTCAACGCCGCCAGTCCGACGACGATCACGCCGCCCTGGATGGAAACGTCCATGAAACCCTGGCTCTGCGCGACCAATGCCCCGGAAGCGGCCGCGAGCGCATTGGCCATCATCAATCCGAAGATCTGGTGCTTCTCGGTCCGGATGCCCATGCCGCGCGCGGTCTGGATGTTCAATCCGGTCGCCCGGGTGGCAAGCCCGTATCCGGTGTGCAGAAGCCACACCAGGAGGAGCGCCAGGACAAGGGTGACGCCGCCGGCCATGAGGATGGTCGCCTGCTGGTTGCCGAGGCCCAACGCCTGCAGCCAGGTGAACAGCGTCTCGAAGCGAACCAGGGAAACATTGCCCGTTCCCATAACCGCGATGCTGACCGACCAGGCCGCGGTGGTCATGAGAATTCCGGCCAGCAGGACATTCATCTGCAGCACCACATGCAGCAGCGCAGTGATGAGACCGGCCAAGGCCCCTGCGCACATGCCGATGAGCAGGGACGAGACGGGGTCGAAGCCCATCAGGAGACTGCTGGCGGCGGCCGCTCCGCCGAGGCCGAACGAGCCCTCGAGGGTCAGATCAGGCAGGCTGAGCACGTTTATGGCCAGATAGATGCCAAGCGCCAGGGGGCCGTAAAGCAGCCCGATCTGGGTGCCGATCAAGAGCACGTCCGTAACCATCGCCAGTCCTCAGTAGGTCTTGATCGCGGAGGAGATCATATCGGCCGGGATTTTCAATCCAAGCGCATCGGCCTCGGACTTGTTGATCTCGTAGCCCGCGATCTTCGGGATCACCACCGGCATCGTCTTCGTATCGCCGCCCTTGAGCACCGCGACGACCAGCTTGGCGGTTTCCGTGCCGACATCGATGTAGCTGTAGCTGCCGGCCAGGATGGCGCCGCCCTTAACGGCATCGGACGTGCAGCCGAAGACCGGCAGCTTCGCGTCCTTCGCGACCTTCAGCGCGCCCGCCATGCCGGAAATCGTCGTGGTGTCGCAGGGGAATTCGATGGCCTGCACGCGGCCGACCAGCGATTGCGCAGCTTGGGTCGTCTCGCCGGCATTGGCGATGCCGGCCGTGACATGCTTCAGCCCCTTGCCCTCGATATGGGCGATGGCGCGGGCGGCGAGGGGGTCACCCGCCGGATCGCCGACCTTGTAGATCAGGCCGATGGTCTCGATCGACGGCAGGACGTTGAGCATCCCGTCGATCTCGGATTCCACCGGCAGCGGGTCGGAAACGCCGGTCATGTTGCCGCCGGGCTGGTCGAGCGACTTGATCAGGCCCGCCTCGACAGGGGTGGAGACGCCGGCGAAGACGACCGGGACCGTCTTGGTGGCCTGCTGGATCGACTGGGCCGCGGCCGTTCCGACCACGACGATCACGTCGCATCCGCCGCTGGCGAATTGCTGGGCGATGGTCTGCTGGGTGGCGGCGTCGGCCTCCGGGTTCTGGATGTTCTGGACGATCTTGTCGCCACCCGCCGCCTTGAAGCCGGCATCCATGCCTTTGAGAATGTCGTCGATCACCGGCGCGGATGCATATCTGTTCACGCAGACCGTCTTGCCGGACAGCGCGCTGTCTTCGGCTTTCGCATTCGCGGCGCATGCCAGCACCACGCCGGTCGCCATGGAACATGCCATCAGAATCTTCATATCGGTTCCCCTTGCTCGGCGTTCCCTGCCGATTTCTCGTTACAATTATGAAAATGAATTCAGTTTCATTTTTTGTCAATCGGGGTCGATGTTTTTTTGATCGCGACCGGCCTGGCCCTGCGTGGGCGCCGGGGAAGGTGGCCCTGACGGCGGCTTAGTCGCCGGTGATCGCCAACGCGTCCCTGGCCTTCCGGCTCCAGCGGGCGGCCCGCTTCAGGAACGTGGCGGCGGCCGCCTTGTCCGCCGTGTAGCCGCCTTTGCCTTCCGCCATGTAGCGGGCCAGCGCCAGGGCCGCGTCCTCGTCGCCCTGGTCGGCGGCGAGCTTATAGAGGCGCGCGGCCTCGTGCTCATCCCGGGACAGGCCGCCCTTGCCGGCTTCGTAGAACGTGGCGAGATGGTATTGCCCGGCATGGTCGCCTTCGTCGCTGGCCTGTTTGTAGAGACGGCCGGCCAGGTCCTCGTCCTTTGGCACCTGCAGGCCTTGTTCATAGATGCTTGCGAGGATCGCCCGCGTGTTGGGATCGTCGCCGGTCGCGGCCTGGTGCATGAAACGTTGCGCCTCGGCGTCGTCCTGCGGCAGGCCGCCTTCACCCGCCAGATAGTCGGTCGCCAGAAGAAGGGCCGCCTCGGCACTGCCCCGTTCGGCGGCCCGCCGCCACAGGCGCGCGGCCTCCTCTTGCCTCTGGTTGTCGTCCTCGCTCATACCCAGCGCGAAGAGCGCGTCGGGATCGCCCGTATCCGCCGCCGCCTTGACGAAGCGGACCTGCGCCTCGACGGGCTTTTCGTCGACCACGGGCTGCAGCAGATAGAGCCGGCGTATCTTCCTGGCCTCTGCCGCATCCGACATCGCGGCCTTGTCGAGCAGCCGCATGGCCTCCGCGGGGTCCTGAGGAAAGCCGGCCTGCCCCTGCCAGTAGTAGGCTGCTTCCGCGATCAGGGCGGCGGGATAGTTCTGGTCGGCAGCCGCCTTGACGCTGCGGCTCACCAGTGCCCGCTCGTCCTCGGTGGGCTGCTCTCCGAGCCAGCGCGCCTGGTGCGCCCAGGCGAGGTTGAAAAGCAGGCGCGGATTGTTCGGGTCGGCGGCCAAGGCCTTCTCGCAGGCGGCGATCGCCTCGGCCGGTTCGATGCCATGGAGGCCGATGCCGGCGCCGAGCCGGTTTGGATCGACGGGTGAACCGGCGAGGCGGTCGCAATCGGTCGGGTCCGCCGCCAGCGCGGCCTTCGCGGCCAGCAACGCGACCATTGCGCCAAAAGCCGCTCCGTGCCACCGCATGGGCCATCCCCGTCCGTCTGCCTCCGCGATGTTATAGCCGGATTTCCGCCGCCAAGCATGTGGGTTTCGCCGCGCGGACGAAGCGCCGCGACGGCAAATGCGCCGTCCGCCGCGATCACGTGGCGAAACCCTCTATCGTAAGCCGTCAGGCGTCCTCACTTGTGCGACTGCTGGAAACCGGCCACGTCGTACTGCGCGACGCTTTTCGGGTTGTTCGAGTTCTGCGGCTGCGTGCCGGCGTAGCGTGTTCCCGCGTTTCCAGTCGGATTGAACGCCGAACCGGGGGCGTCGCTCGCGTCACCCGGCCTGACATTGCCCGTCTGCAGCGAACCGATCGTCTGGCTGGGCTGGCCCGTCGATCCCGTGACGGTGTGGACGTCGAGGGCCAGGGCCAGGCCGTTGGAGGCCACGAGCATGCAGGCGCCGAGCAATATCGGCATGAGAGGATGTTTCATCGGAGTTCTCCCGGAACATCGGTTCAGGAAGGGCGCTCGGGCTTTGGGAGCGCCCGGCGAATTGGTGAGTATAGCACAAAGTGCCATTTCCGGACACTGACGGCCGCCCCAGTCGCGGATACGTGAAGCAGCGGGTATCAGGCGTTAGGCCGGCAGGCCCGCCTGTCGCAGGGCGTCGGTCACGTCATCGCGGATCGCGGGCGCCAGCCCGACGGCGGCGGACCAGCGGCCGACCGAGAAATGCGGGTCGAGCGCCATCAGCCGCGCTCCCGCCGCCTTCGCCTCCTCGATCCGGCCGAGGCGCGCCAGGGGCGCCGCCAGCCAGCCATGCAGGATGCTGAAGCCGGGCGTCATCTCCACGGCCCGGCGGCCGGCGGCGACAGCCTGTTCATGCCGGCCGGCGAGGAAATTGGCGAAGCCGACGATGCCCTGCGGCACGCAACTCATAGCGTCGAGCGGCGAGAGGCGCATCGCCTGCTCGCACCAGTCGATCGCACGTTGCGCATCGCCGCCATAGGCCACCGGCACGCAGCCGAAGGCATAGACGAAGGCGCATGAGGCGCTGAGCGAGAGCGCTTGCGAGAATGCCTCGTCGGCCAGCCGACGGTCGTGTTCGACCAGGCCGATGGTGAAGCCGGCAAGCGCCAAAGCCATCGCGTCGCCCGAACCATGCTCGATCGCCGCATGGGCATGGCGCAACGACTTCTCGCGGTGCTCCGCGCTCATGCCGCCGCGTATGAACAGGGTCTGGTGCGTCCAGGCGGCGAAGCCGTGGGCCAGCGCGTAGCTCGGTTCGATGGCGAGCGCCCTGTCGAGCAGCGGCAGCCCCTTTGCGGCGCCCTGCGGCATGAAGGTGTAGACGTCGGGCAGGGCCCGCAGCAGGAGATCGTAGGCGTCGAGGCTGTCGGGACGCTTGCGCCTGACACGCTCGATCTCGGCCCGGCGCAGGTTTGGCTCGATCGCCGCCACCACGCTGAGGGTGATCTCGTCCTGTAGCGCGAAGACGTCGGTGAGATCGCGGTCGTAGCGCTCGGCCCAGAGATGGCCGCCATCTTCCGCGTCGATCAACTGGCCGGTGATGCGCACCCGGCTTCCGACCTTGCGCACGCTGCCTTCGAGCACATAGCGAACACCGAGTTCGCGCCCGACCTGCTTCACGTCGACCGCGCGACCCTTGTAGGTGAAGGAGGAATTGCGCGCGATGACGAAGAGCCAGCGTATGCGCGACAGGCCGGTGATGATGTCCTCGACCATGCCGTCGGCGAAATAATCCTGCTCGGGATCGCCGCTCATGTTGGCGAAAGGCAGCACGGCGATGGACGGGCGGTCGGGCAACTCGGGGCAGGGCGCCGGCTGCCCGGCCGGCGCCGCGCCCGGGGCGCCGTCTTCCTCGCGCACCGCCCCGACGAAGCGCAGGCCACGGCGCAATATGGTGCGGATGAGGCGCTGTTCCTCGCCACTGTCGCCGAGCGCGTTGCGGGCGGCGTTGACCCGGCTGGCGAGCGTGGCGTCGGAAACTATGCGCCCCTGCCAGACCGCCTCGACGATGTCGTCCTTGCTCACCACGTGGTCACGGTTGCGGATCAGATATTGCAGCAGATCGAACACCTGCGGCTCGACCGCGACTAGGCTGCCTCCACGGCGAAGCTCGCGCCGGTCGCCGTCCAGGGCAAAGTCCTCGAAATGATACGGCAAACGGCTCGCTCCCGACCGCGCGGCGAATGGGCCAGCACTCTAACCGCGTCGTGGGCGCAAAATCAAAGCGATCTCAATGGAAAATCAAGAGGCCCTGAAGGTGGCCTGAAAGCGAGCCAGCCCGACCCGTCGCATAGTCCTCCTGCAAGCAACGCAAACAACGTCTTTGAAAAGGAGAACTCAAATGTCGAACACAGCAGCACTCATCGCCACGGCGGCCCTGGCCCTTGGCGTCGGCGCATCCGGAACCCTCTCGGCCAACGCGCAGCCCGCAAAGTCCGTCGTCCTCGTCCACGGTGGCTTCGTCGACGGCTCTGGCTGGGACGGCGTCTACCAGATCCTGAAGAAGGACGGCTATGACGTCACCATCGTCCAGAACCCCACCACCTCGCTCGCCGACGATGTCGCGGTGACGAAGCGGGCCATTGCAGCCGCCAAGGGCGACGTCGTGCTGGTCGGCCACTCCTATGGCGGCGTCGTGGTTTCGGAAGCCGGCACTGATCCGAAGGTCTCGTCCGTGGTCTACATTGCCGCCTTCGCCGCCGATGCGGGAGAGTCGGTTTCGAGCCTGATCGCCAACCCGCCTCCCGGCGCCTCGGTGCCGCCGATCCTGCCGCCAGTCGACGGCTTCCTGATGCTGGACAAGGCCAAGTTCGCCGCTTCCTTCGCCGCCGACGTCAAGCCGGAGGTTGCCTCCTTCATGGCGGACTCGCAGGTGCCGTGGGGCGTCGCCGCGCTCGAGGGCCAGGTCACCAAGCCGGCCTGGAAGGTAAAGCCGAGCTGGTATCTCGTGGCCACCGACGACCACATGATACCGCCGCCGGCGCAGCGCCAGATGGCCGGCCGCGCCAAGGCCAAGACCGTCGAAGTGCCCGGCAGCCACGCCATCTACGTCTCCAATCCCAAGGCCGTCGCCGACCTCATCGAGCAGGCCGCGACCGCCAAGAACTGAACTGCCACAACTGGTGGCGGATAGCCCGGGCGCCTGCCGCGCCCGGGCTATCGTTGTTCGGGGACAAAACGGCGATGCTCGCATGCCTTGCTGACGATGGCGGAAAAGACGGGATAGGCTGTCGGGACGGGCGCGGGTCGTTCGTCCTCTGGGCGCAAGGGCCGACAGCATCGAGATATTCAGGAGCCAGCCGATGATCCCCACCATCACCGCTTTCGCGCACTCGCCGGATCGCGGCAGGGGACAGGCGCGCGACATGCGTGTTCGCTGGGCGCTGGAGGAAGTGGGCCAGCCCTACGATGTCCGCCTCGTGTCGTTCGAGGACATGAAGCAACCGGCGCATCGCGCGCTGCAGCCTTTCGGGCAGATTCCCACCTATGAGGAGGACGGCCTCGTGCTGTTCGAGACCGGCGCGATCGTGCTGCATATCGCGGAGCGTCACGCCGGCCTGCTGCCGGCCGACGCGAATGCCCGGGCGCGCGCGATCAGCTGGATGTTCTGCGCGCTGAATACCATGGAGCCGCCGATCCTCGACCGGCAGGTCGCGATATTCATGGAAGGCAACGAGAGCTGGCACGAGCAGCGCCTGCCAAAGGTCGACGGTCGTATCCGCGACAGGCTGGGCGAACTCTCAATTCGTCTCGGCGACGCCGATTGGCTCGACGGCGATTTCAGCGCCGGGGACCTGTTGATGGTGACGGTGCTGCGCAGGCTGAACATGTCGGGCCTGTTGCGGGACTATCCGAACCTCGACGCCTATGTCACCCGTGGTGAGGCGCGGCCGGCCTTCAGGCGCGCCTTCGCCGCGCAACTGGCGGTCTTCACCGCCGCATCGGCCGGCGACTAGGGCGTTGGCCTGTTGCCGCGCACGGGTTGGCGTTAGCCTGTTCGCCACATCAGGCTTCTTAATCGGCGACGACCGGCTTCTTTCCCGAAGGCGTGCCGTCGGGATTCATGCCGTAGCGCCGGTAGAGGGCCTGCTCGTCGCGGGCCAATTGCGCATCCATCCGTGCGTTGGCGCTTTTAGCCAGCGCGTTGCGTGCGGCAAGTGCGGCCGGGGCCTTGGCAAAGGTGGAAAGCCCGGTCGGATCGGCGGAAGCCGCGAGGCTCGTAGCGCCCTGCGCGGCGCCGAGCGCTGCGGACTCCGCGTTCAACTGTTTTTCCAAGGCCCTGGTTTCGTTGGAAAAGTTCGGCCCCTGGAAATTCGATGGAGAGCCCTGGCACGCGGCCAGTCCGAAGGCCGCGACCGATGCGAGGGCAATGCGGATGGTATGGTTCGAAGACATGTTCTGATTGACCCGTGGGTTTGACATGATGGCCGGCCTGCGCGCCCTGCCTGGAGCCGCTAGTAACAGGCGACCTGGTAGTTTCCCTGGCCTCGCACCACCATGCTGTTCACCGGCCCCATCGAGCGCGCCGCCAGGGCGCCGCCCGGCCCGGCCAGGCTGACGGCCGCCATGGCGCTTTTCGTGGCCATGTCGGCGGCCCTGGTGGCATTGGCATGCGCCTGAAGCTGGTCGATGCACTTTTGCGCCGAGGCATAGCTTCGGGCGCGCTCCCGGTCTTCAGACGTGCCGCCGGGACGGCTGGCCGCCACTTCAGCCGCAGCCTGGCGGCTGGCCGTGTCGGCGCGCAGCGCGTTCATCCGGGCGTCGCTGCTGGTGCAGCCGGCGGCAAGCAGGCAGAGCGCGCCGGTGAAGAGATACGTCCTGATCATGCCTGATAACCCCCACGGCAAATACGGCGCGGGAAGCGATCCCGCACCTTCTTGCAGGACCATAGAATGGGACGCGCGCGGCTATCTTGGGCGATGCCGAACAGATTTTTGACGAGGAACGAACAAACCTGGCTGACGCTCGCGTCGACGAGACATCATCCCGCGCTACGACCGTCGGATCTCCGAGGGCGTGGCATCGAAGCGCCGGCGAAAGGCCCTGCTGAAGGTGGAGAGATCGGAGAAGCCGACATCGTAGGCGATTTCGGTGATCCTGCCGGCGTTCGCATCGCCTTCCCTGAGAAGCCGGAAAGCAAGGTCGAGCCTGCAATCGCGCAAGAAGGCGGTAAAGGTCGTTCCCTCGCTTTCCAGCAGGCGCTGTATGTAGCGCGGCGTGACGCCCTGGCGCCGGGCGATGGCGCCGATGTCGAGGCCGGGGTCGGACAGGTTTTCGAGTATATCCCTGCGCACGAGCCGGCGCCGAGCCGCCGCCTTGCTGCGTTCGTTGCGCTCGGCGCCGCCGCGCACGAAGCCGTCCAGCACCATGGCGGTGAGGTCGTAGAGATGACGGGATGCGATGTCGCCTGCCTTGGCCGAGCCGGGTGGATGACGGCGCAGCATCCCGGCGTAACCCGCCAGCAGCGGCATGCCGGAGGCCGTCGCGGGTATCCGATAGCTCGCCTCCAGTTCGACACGCGGCGCGAGGTCCGCAAGCGCCCGGCGGTCGAGCGAGATGAGGTCGACATTGGTAGGCCTGCCGTACCAGAATTCGTGGCACGTGCCTTCGTTGACCAGCACGACGTCGCCGGCGGCGACCTTGAACGGCGCCTTGCCACCGATCGAAATCTCGTGCTCCTCATTGTGCACCAGCAGCAGGTACTGCTCGCGTCCGTCCTGCAACAGGTCGCGCGTGCGCGCGCCGCCCATCGGGGCATAGAAGCCGCGCGCCACCGTCAGGCCGCCGGGCAGCGGCATCGCTTCCATGTCGATGCGGACATTGTCGCGGTCGGCCGGCGCGAATTCCCGCCCACCGATATGCCGGGCCATGAAATCATGCACGAAAGCCAGCCGCTCGCGCCGGGGAACATCCTCGGTGGACAGTCGCCGCATGGGGAATGGGGCGGAGCTCATCTGCCTGATCCTCTCGCCTCAATCCTTGAAAGCGCGCAATCACCTCAAGCATTATCGCGTCGGGAAATCAATTGCGCTCGTTTCGGCGCAATCCTGCCGGGCATGACGGCTTGCCGTAACTGACCGGGGCGGGAGATAAACCTTGCTCCGCGCCCCGATCCGTTTGTCTACTTGCCGCAGGCGGGCTCACCCTTTTGCCCGCAAGCAGGCTTCTTCTTGATTTCCTGCTGCGGCTTGGGCTGCTGGGGCATGCGTCGTTCCTGCATCTGAGGCTTCGGCTGGTGTTCCCGCTCCTGCACGCGGGGCTTCGGCTGTTGCTCCTGCTGCAGGTGGCGCTCGACCTGCGGCTTCGGCTGCGCGTTGAACTGAGGTTTTTGCGGCTTGAGCGCCTGTATGTTCGGCTTCTCCTGCTTCAGCCGCCGCTGCGTGCCTTCGCCGGCGTTGTTCAGCTTGCGCTGGACGTTCACGTTGTCGCCGCCGGACTGGCCGTTTGCGCCCGGAAGCTTGCGCAGCTTCTTTTCGCCCGTGTTCGGCGAAACGGCGCCTTGCCCGTTCTGTCCCGTGGCCGGGCCGGATGCGAGGCCCTGGTTGCGGAGCAGCTTCTTCTGCTTGCCATCGGGCGCGTTCTGGCCGGCTCCGGCGGGAGCGCCATTCACGGCTGGCAGCTTCTGGAGTTTTCCCTGGCCCTGCTGTCCGGTGACGCCGTTGCCGGTGACCGGTTGCCCGGTGGCCTGCTGGCCATTGACGCCGGGCTGCTTGCCCCGCGCCTTCTTGAGCTTTTCGTTCGGGGCGTTCTGGCCGTTGAGGACCGGCTTGCCGTTAACCAGTGGCAGCGTGTTGCCGTTCGCGCCCGGCAGTGCATGGTCGTTGGAAAGCTTGCCCAAAGTCTTCTGCTGCGGCGTCGCGCCGGGCTGCTGGCCTTGCGTGGCGCCCTGGCGCAGCTTTAGCGGCTGGCCCTGGCCGCCCTGTCCCTGTCCTCCTTGACCTTGATTGCCGGGCAACTGGCCTGCCGCCACTCGCTTCTGCAGCAATGGCGGCAGCGCCACCTTGGCCGCCAATGCGGCAGCGCCGGCGCCAATAGCCATCTTCTGGCCCGTGGTGAGGGTGCCCTGGCCGCCGCCGTTCTGCTGGCCTTCGTTGATCGTGGTGTTGTTGATGATGGTGGTGTTGTGGATGTTGTTGAAGATGATGTTGTCCGGCGGCGCCACGATGTCACGGGGCGGATTGATGAAGGCGGGCATCGGCACGAACACCGGCGTCGGCAGAACGAAGACGTCTACCGGCGGCGGCGGTGGCGGCAGTTCGATGAAGTCGGGCGGCGGCGGCGGCAGGAAGATCACGGCGACCGGCGGCGGCGGCTCGAAGTCGAAATCGGGGTCGTCGAAATAGAGCACCGGCCGGTCGACATAGATGACCTCCTCCGGCGGCGGCGGCGGCACGTCATAGTCGTAGACGGTGAACTGCTCCGGCGGCTCCAGGGCTGCTTCGAGATGCCTGAGGCGACGGCGCGCGTCCCAGGCGTGCGGGCCGTGTGGATATCGCCGGAGATAGGACCAGTAGGCGTCGGGCGTGTCCCGCAGCCAGGTCTCGCGCCAGGTGATCGCCTCGCGTCGCGCCGCGACGATGGCGCGCACACGGTTGGCCATCGGATCGCGCGGATAGGCGACGAGGAAATCCTGGTAGCCGGGCAGCGTGTCGCGATCGAGCGCGGCGACATAGGCGTCGTGCGCGTCGAAATCGCGGATCGCCTTTGTCCGGTTGACCCGAGATTCGGCCTCGGAGACCCTGGGCGCCGGCGCATCGGGCGCGCGGTCGAAGAAGAAGAACGGCGCGCTGACCTTGGAGGCGCTCCACGGCACTTCGGCGCCCTGCGTCGTTTCATTGACGCGCAGCCGCGTGCGGTCGAACACGTCCTGCAGCGGCAGGCCGCCCTCCCGCATCATCTCGGCCAACGCCTGGGCATAGGCGCCATAGGGGCCCTTGCCCTCGGGCGCGACGGTTCCGGGCGCGGCGTTGAAGGCGATCAGCATGTTCGGATCGGGGTCGACCAGGGCAAGGCCACCGGCGAGCGGCTGGTTCGACGGTGGCATGGGCGTCGGCCGCGCCGCGTCGAGCACGACGACGTTGACCTTCGTCGGGAGGCCGGAAAGCGATCGGGTGAGATCGGAAATCCGCATTGCCTGGAGCGGGATGTCGTTGGGGCCGGCGATCTGCGCGTCGACCGGCAAGAAATAGTTCTCGCCCTCGAGCTGTACGCCCTGGCCGGCGAGATAGACGAAGACGACGGCATCGGGGCCTGCATCCGAAACCTTGGCGACGAAATCGCGGAACGTTCCGCGAAGCGCTTCCTGGTCCAGGTCGCGCGCGCCGACCACGTCGAAGCCGGCCGCCTGCAAGGTCTGTGCGATCAGGCCGCCATCATTGGCGGCCGTCGCCAGCTCGCCGGTCTTATAGGCGCCGTTGCCGATGACCAGCGCGAGGCGTTTTTCGCCCTGCGCGAATGCCCCGGTCGCTGAATTGAGTGTGAAAACAACGAGAATGGCCAAGAGGCCCAGGATCTTCTGAAGCGTCCGCATCGCAATCCGCTACGTTTGGTCCGCTCCCATTCGCTAATGACGAGGGCAGCGGAATGTTTCCCCTGCGCGCAGGGTCGAACCGCATCAAGGCGGCTTTGCGGCGGAATTTCGTTGGGAAACAGCGGTTCTCATAAACTTATCGAGAGGTTGCGATGCGCCCTCGTTACCGCACGGCCGGGTATTCGCCGGCACGGGAAAAATCCGCCGGCGCCGCGGGACCGCGATCGTGCGGAACCAGCCAACGTCCGCGATGGAGCCCTAGGCGCTTGTCGTGAGGGTGGAGATCTGGTCGGTGTCGAAGCGGTTGCGCAGCTCGGCAAGCGCCTTCGGGTCGGGAGAGCCGCGCGCGGCCAGGCCGGCGAGCTCCTCGAAATAGTGCTCGTGCCCGGGCGGCGAGACGGTCATCAGCACGCGGGCCGGCTTTTCGCCGACATTGGTGATGTTGTGTCGCACACCCGGCGGGATGAAAAGGAATGTGCCCGGGATGGCATGGATCGTCCTGTCGCCGACGTGCCAGACGCATTCGCCCTCGAGCACATAGAAGGTCTCTTCCTGCACGCGATGGACATGCAGGCCGGTGACGAAGCCGGCGGGTATCGTCCAGTCGAACATGCTCGTGTGTCTGGTATCCTCGCCAGTGACGAGGAACACCATCGGATGGCCACGCAGCATGACGCCCCTGTTCTCGTCGGGCATGCGGATGACGGCGGCGGCGCTCATTTTGATCCTCCATTGGCCGGGTGCTTCCTGCAAGCACCGACGCAGGATGCGCCTGGCGGGCCGGACAGTCGTGAAGCGCTTGCGAAATCATTGCGAAAAGATCGCAAAACGGTATCTGCTTCGGGAATGGCAATTTGGCGCGTGAGATATGCGGCTTAGCCTCGCGTTTGGTCCATTTCGCATCGACAGGGGAGCCGGGATCCTGTTTCACGGCGACCAGCCGGCGCCGCTCGGCCAGCGGGCCGTGGCGCTGCTCGCACTGCTGGTGGAGCAGGCGGGCAAGCCGGTTTCAAAACAGGCGCTGATCGAGGCGGCATGGCCCGCGCAAGCGGTCGAGGACAGCAACCTGACGGTCCAGATCGCGGCGGTGCGGCGGGTGCTGGAAACGATGGCCGGCGGCGGACGCTGGATCGAGACGCTGCCCCGGCGCGGCTATCGCTATGTCGGGCCCGAGGTGGCGATCGACGGGGGCGACGCGGAGCAGGCAACGGCGAGCCTGGAACTGCCCGGCAAGCCTTCCGTCGCGGTCCTGCCGTTCTCGAACATGAGCGGCGATCCCGGGCAGGACTATTTCGCCGATGGCGTGGTCGACGACATCATCACCGGGCTGGCGCGCATCAACTGGCTGTTCGTCATCGCGCGCAATTCGTCCTTCACATACAAGGGCCGCGCCGTCGACGTGAAGCAGGTCGGGCGCGAGCTCGGCGTGCGCTATGTGCTCGAAGGCAGCGTGCGCAAGGCCGGCGGCACCGTGCGCGTCACCGGCCAGATGATCGACGCGTCGACGGGCGCCCATGTCTGGGCCGAGCGGTTCGACCGCGCCTCCGCCGACATTTTCGCCCTGCAGGATGATATCGCGCTTGCCGCCGTCGCGGCCATCGCGCCGAGCCTGCGGCGCGCCGAGATCGAAAGGGTCAAACGCAAGCGGCCCGACAGCCTCGATGCCTACGACCTCGTTCTGCGAGCCCAGCAGGATGTTGATTCTGGCATGCCCGAACGCGTCACCAGGGCGCTCGTGCCGCTGGGGCGCGCCATCGAGCTCGACCCGGCCTATGCACTGGCGCACGGCAACGCCGCCATGTGCCATCATTGCCTCTTCCTGCGCGCCGGTCTGCGTGAAGCCAATCGCGCGGCCTCGATACACCACGCCCGCCAGGCCATCCTGCATGGGCAGGACGATGCCGCCGCGCTGACCCTCGCCGGGTTTTCCCTCGGCATGGACGGACATGACCGCAAGGCTGCCTTCACCGCGCTGGAGGCGGCGCTCGCCATCAGTCCGTCGTCGGCCCTGACCTACATACTGGGCGGCGTCATCCTCGGCTGGGGCGGGGAGGCCGAGGAGGCCATCAAATGGAGCGAACGGGGCATGCGGCTGAGCCCCTTCGATCCATGGGCGTTCGCCGCCTTCGACGCGCAGGCGATGAGCCATCTGCTGCGCGGGCGCTATGACGATGCCTGCCGCGCCGCCTACAAATCCGTTCAGGCCAACCCCGCCCACAGCATCACCTATGTGCAACTGGCGGCCGCGCTGGCCATGCTCGGCCGGCTGGACGAGGCAAGGGCCGCAGCCGCGCGGGTGCAAGAGCTGCATCCGACGTTCCGCTACGGACGCCAGTTCGCCGCCGTAAACTGCTCTCCCGCGCTCGCCCAATGCCTGGGCGAGGCGCTGCAGGCCGCCGGCCTGCCGGAATAGCAGGATGCCGTGAGCCGGCTAGCGGAGCGAGATGCTCATGCCGCTGAGGTCGGCGTTGACCTGCAGGCCCACCTGCCTGCCGGTCAGCTCAAGCTTGGCGCCCTTGTCATTGGTCATGATGATGACCTGGGCTCCCTTGCCGATGGCGCCGCCGCCGCCAGCCGCCCCATAGACACCGGTGACGTCCTTGGCACGGCGAATGTTGCGGACGGTGCCCTGGAAGTAGGTCTTGGACACCCCGAAGGCGAGACCGCCGGAGACTGCGCCGATCGAGATGGGGTAGCGGCGGCCGTGGAATGTCAGCGTGCCCTCGCCACCGGCGCCGCCGATGAAGAAGGCCGCCTTGTAGATGGCGAAACGGATCGTGCCGCTGTCGGCATGCGCGACGCTGGCAAAACCCATTCCCGCGATGGCGACAGCGGCAAAGGCGGCTGAACGGAATCCGGACGAAATCTGCATGTGAGAGCTCCCTCTAGGGCGACACCTGCCCACCTGTCGGGCACCTCGGCGTCGTAAACGATTGAACAGTCTGGGCCGTGATTTGTTCCAGGCAAGCGAACGGAATCAGACTGTGGCAAGGCTCGCCACGAAACGAGGCGGCCTCATGTCCGGCGACATGCCTTGCCGGGTATATTTTCCCTCGCGCGCTCCGGTCAGGGACGCCGGAGGAACAGGAGATAGAAGGCGCCAAAGAGCAGGACAATCGCGACGTTCACCGTCAGCCGTTCCCAGAACCGACCCCTGAGGAACAGGAAATCGACACTGACGATGACAGTGATCATCACCAGCACGTAAAGCGTCACAGCCAGGCGACTGCCCGTCATGGCGGGCCTCCTTCTTGTGTGGCTCGCTCGCAGGATAGAAGGTAGCGCGCTCTGAGGGGGGTGCAAGATCGGAGCGTATCCGGCACGGCTAAGCCTGAAGTTGCGCTCGATGGCCTCGTCGAGACCCGTTCACTCGACGATGACGTTGCCGACCGGCGCCGTAAGCGTCCACCGCAGAAAGCCGGGAAGGCGTTCCAGGGAGGCGCTCCCGGAGAGGCTGGTGGGCACCACGCGCTGGAGGACGACGCTGCCGAAACCGCCATTGGGCTCGATCTCGACCAGCGGGGCCTGACGCGATGAGCGTTCCTCCCAGACCAGCTCGAAATCGGTCTTGCCCTCGGGTGTGGTCGACACCCGCCAGGTCACCCGGACCGTTCCGGCGTCGGCCGACAGGGCGCCGTATTTCGTGGCGTTGGTGCCGAGCTCGTGCAGCGCCATGCCGATGTTCTGGACCGCGTTGGAGCGCAGCGTCACGTCCGGACCGGAAGGCAAGACGCGATGCTCGTGCGCGAAGGGTTTCATATGCTCGTGCACGAGGTCCGCCATGCTGGCGCCGATCCAGTCGTTCGACACCAGAAGATCGTGCGACCGCGACAGCGCCATGATGCGCTCTCGGATCTGGCTTTCGAAGGCGCGCGGATCGGTCGCCCGCTTGCTCGTCTCGCGGATCATCGACAGCACCACCGCGTACTGGTTCTTCACGCGGTGGTTCACCTCGCGCATCAGCACCAGTATGTGCCGCTCGGCCGCCCTCTTGGCGGTGATGTCGGCGGCCATGCCGAACCATTCGACGACGGCGCCGTCGTCGCCGAGGATCGGAATGGCGCGTGACGAGGTCCAGCCTTCGCCGCCATCGGCGCGCCGAACCCTGTGCTCAAGCTGGAAAACGCCGCGTTCGGCGATGGCGCGGTCGATGGCGGCGCGCACGCCCGGCTGGTCTTCAGGGAAGAGATGGTCGTCCATCCATCGGATCGCCGGTCCCTGACCATCCGACAGGAAACCGCGTCCGTCCAACTCATGCATCTCCTGCCAGTCGGGGCTCATGCGGTACACCACGTCGGAGCTGGCGGTCACCAGGGCGCGGAACCGCTGCTCGCTCTCGCGCAGCCTGGCAGCGGCAAGCACCCGCGCCGTGGTCTCCGAGACGATGCACAGCACCGCCTCGACGGTTCCGTCCTGTGCCCTGACCGCGGAATAGGAAATGTCGAAATAGACGGTCTCGCCGCCCGTGTCCGATCGTTCGATGTAGAAGGGGCGGTCCTTGGCCGAGAAGGTCTCGCCGGTCCTCAGCACGCCGCCCAGCAACGGTTCGAGGTCGTCCCACAACTCCGCCCAGTTTTCCCTGGCGGGGCGCCCGAGCGCGCGCGGATGCTTGTCGCCGATGGTCGGCGCGTAAGCGTCGTTATAGAGGGCGACGAACTCCGGACCGCAGAAAAGAACGATCTCGGCCTCTGCGGCCAGCATGAGGTCGACCGTCGTCCGCAGGCTCGGCGTCCACGCCTCGGTAGGCCCCAGCGGGCTCTCCTGCCAGTGGTGTCCCCGGATCAGGCCGGCGACTTCGCCGCTTCCCCGAGGCCAAAGTGTTTGAAGGTGCCTCTCCGCCATAGGCGCATTAACGCGCGACACTGCTAATGTATCCGTCGCCAGAGCGCGAAATCTCGCTTTGCGATCGCAATCGCATCGACATGCTTGAAGGCGTGAAACCTTCTGTTTTTTCGACCGTTGTCGGCTGATGCCCACGGTGAAGCCAAAACCGAACCCCGCCAGCGGTACCAAACCGCGCGGCGCCCGCAAGCTCCGGCTCGTCAAGTCACGGCCGAACAAAACGCGCCCGCTGAACTCGCGGGAAGAGCAGGCTCCAGAAGAAAAGGCGGCCGAAAAGGGCATGTCCGCGCCCGAAGCCGCATCGGAAGTGGTCGGCCATGCGGCGCCGCCGCCGGAGGCTGTCGAGCCGGATCCGCGGATGACGCCCGAAGAGGCCGAGCAGGCGCGCAGGAAATACTTGCTGCGGCGCTTCTGGATCAGCGGGCGCGGCTACTGGAGCCAGCGCGGCGACAGACTCGCCTGGCCGCTCACGGTCGGGCTCGTGACGCTGATCTGTGTCAATGTCGGTTTCCAGTACGGCATCAATGTGTGGAACCGTGCGATCTTCGACGCCATCGAGCAGCACAATGCGCACACCGTCTATGTGCTGAGCGCCGTCTTCCTGCCTCTGGTGGCCGGCAGCATCAGCCTCGTGGTCGCGCAGGTCTACCTGCGCATGACGATCCAGCGCCGCTGGCGCTCGTGGCTCACCACCTCGGTCATCGCGCGCTGGCTGGCCAATGGCCGCTACTACCAGCTCAACCTCGTCAAGGGCGACCACCAGAACCCGGAAGCGCGGCTCTCGGAGGATTTGCGTGTCGCCACCGAGTCGCCCGTCGATTTCGTCGCTGGCGTCATCTCGGCCTTTCTTTCGGCCTCCACCTTCATCGTCGTGCTGTGGACGATCGGCGGCGCGCTGACCGTCACGCTTGGCGGCTCGACCGTCACCGTGCCCGGCTTCCTGGTGATAACGGCGGTGATCTACGCCGCGATCACCTCCACCTCGATGTTCGTCATCGGCCGCCATTTCGTCGAGCTCTCCGAGAAGAAGAACCAGGCCGAGGCCGAATTCCGCTACGTTCTGACGCGCGTGCGGGAGAACGGCGAGAGCATCGCCCTGCTGGGCGGCGAGGACGAGGAGAACGCCGGCATCGACAGGACGTTCGCCGGGGTCCTGAAGCGCTGGGCGCGGCTCACCGGCCAGCACATGCGCACGGCGCTGGTTTCGCAAGGGTCGAGCCTGTTCGCGCCTGTCGTGCCCGTGCTCCTGTGCGCGCCGAAATTCCTCGATGGCTCGATGTCGCTCGGGCAGGTCATGCAGGCCGCGTCTGCCTTCGCCATCGTGCAGGGCGCGTTCGGCTGGCTGGTCGACAACTATCCGCGTCTTGCCGACTGGAACGCCTCGGCGCGCCGCGTCGCCTCGCTGATGATGTCGCTCGACGGGCTGGAACGCGCAGAGAGCAGCGACGAGCTTGGGCGTATCCAGCGTGGCCGGACCGAAGGCGACACGATGCTCTCCCTCGACAATCTCTCCGTGACGCTCGACGACGGCACTTCCGTGGTGAAGGAGACCGAGGTGGCCGTCCAGCCGGGCGAGCGTGTGCTGGTGTCGGGCGAATCCGGCTCGGGCAAGTCGACGCTGGTGCGCGCGATCGCCGGGCTTTGGCCATGGGGCAGCGGCAGCGTGAACTTCCATCCCGACAAGCGGCTGTTCATGCTGCCGCAACGCCCCTACATCCCCTCGGGCACGCTGCGCCGGGCGGTCGCCTATCCCGGCGCGGCCGACCAGTGGACGGTCGGGCAGGTCGGGGCCGCGCTCGAGAAGGTGGGCCTGGGCTTCCTCGCCGACCGCATCGCGGAAGATGCGCCGTGGGACCAGACGCTTTCGGGCGGCGAGAAGCAGAGGCTGGCCTTCGCGCGCCTCCTGCTGCACCGCCCCGACATCATCGTGCTCGACGAGGCGACCTCGGCGCTCGACGAGAAGAGCCAGGACAGGATGATGGAGACGCTGATCCACGAGCTGCCCGACGTCACCATCGTCAGCGTGGCCCACCGCGCCGAACTCGAAGCCTTCCACACCCGCAAGATCACGCTCGAACGACGCGAGGACGGCGCCAAGCTGGTCAGCGACGTCGACCTCATTCCGCGCAAACGCAAGCGCGGCCTGCTGCAACGCGCCCTGTGGGGTAGCGGCGCGCGGGGCGGGAAGGCGGCGTGAGGGCGAGGGGTGGGCGCAACCTGTATGCGTCGATAGGGCCGGCCTCCTGCCGCATCGGCCAGCAAATCGCGTGGCCCCTTGTCAGCGCATTGCCGCGCGTATGCGTGCCAGCTCCTCAGCCGCTACAAGGTCGAATGGCTCGAAGCTCTTTTCCGCGCGGGCGAGGATCACCGCGCCTTCGCTGGCCGAAATCAGGGTCACCGCGATACCCGGCGCGCGCTCCTCGGGGATGCCGCCTTCTGCCAGCAGCCGGGCGAGGCGGTCGCGCCAACTTCGAAATGTCTCGGAAGCGCGCGCCACAAGCTCCGGCGCGTCTGTCGCCACCGTCACCGCCGCTACAGCGCAGCCGGCGCCGAAGTTCGATCGTTCCAGCACCAGGCGCCAGAGTTGAAGAAATGCCTTCGCGACCTCGTCGGCGGCGCGTCCCTCCAACTGCTCCAGGGCGGCGATCGCTCTTTCGCCGGCAAGCGCCACCGCCGCCAGCACCAATTCGTCCTTGCCGCCGGGAAAATGGTGATAGAGCGAGCCGCGCGGGGCGCCGGACGCCTCGAGTACCTCGCTGAAGGACGCACCTTGCAAGCCTTTCTGGGCGAGCAGGATCGCTGCTCGTTCGATCATCTTCTGACGCGTATCTCTTGCCATGTTCATTGACTATGACGGTCGTCATAGTATAGCAACTATGACGATCGTCATAATTTGGAGAGAGCGGATATGCCCATGATCGATATTTACCTGCCGAAGGGGATCGTTCGGGACACGCGACAGTTGGCCATCGATGCTGCCTCAACGGTGAAATCCGTGGAGGGCGTGCCGGACATACCCATGTTCAGGCAGAACACCGCGGCGTTCGTGCATGAGATCGACAGCTCGTCCATGGCCGACGTCGACGGGGATGCCCATCACGTACGCGTCCAGGTTCTGACAAATGCCGGGGCGCTCGACCGTGAAAAGCAGATCGCCGTTGTCAGGCGGCTGACTGATCTTGTCGCTGCCGCGGCGAACGATGCTGACCTCGTCGACCGCACCTGGGTGCTGTTGACGGAGGCCGCGCCAGGCGGCTGGGGACTTTGGGGTCATGCTCATACCAACGAGGAGATCGTTGCCGCCGCGCGTGCGCGGTTGTCAAAGGGCTGAAACCGGGTCCGTCTGTCCGCCCACCCCAGGAGATGTGGCCGGCAGACGCGCCTCGTCACCCGAAGCCTGTTGACCGGCGCCCCGTCTTCGCATCAGGCTGGCGGCTTCATCGGGAGCAGGACGAAGCGTGACCCTTACCAATCGAGACATTGTCGAGCTGACGGCGTGGCGCCGCCGGCTGCACCAGAACCCGGAGAT
The DNA here is from genome assembly GCA_001899205.1 of Mesorhizobium sp. 65-26. Classification (GTDB taxonomy): domain Bacteria; phylum Pseudomonadota; class Alphaproteobacteria; order Rhizobiales; family Rhizobiaceae; genus Mesorhizobium. The sequence goes on from MKVL01000010.1 coordinate 345,352, forward strand.
CTCCAACGAGGAGGAAAGGACGGCCGGCGAGGTCGTCGGCTTCCTAGCCGACACCGCGCCCGACAAGATGCTGACCGGGCTCGGCGGCCATGGCGTCGCGGCGGTGTACGACAGCGGCCGACAGGGGCCTACCGTGCTGTTCCGCTCGGAGCTCGACGCGTTGCCGATCCACGAGCTTTCCGGTGTCGAGCATGCCTCGCTGGTGCCGGGCAAGTCGCATATGTGCGGCCATGACGGGCACACCGCCATCCTCGCCTCGCTCGGCCGGCAGTTCGGGCGCCAGAGGCCGGCGCGGGGGCGCGTCGTGCTGATGTTCCAGCCGGCGGAAGAGACCGGCAACGGCGCGGCCGGCGTGGTGGCCGATCCGCGCTTCGGCGAGATCGCGCCCGATTTCGCCTTCTCGCTGCACAATCTGCCGGGCGTGCCGTTCGGCGAGGTGCGGGTCAAGGCCGGTGTGGTGAACTGCGCCTCGCGCGGCATGCGCATTGTGCTCGAGGGCAAGACCGCGCATTCCTCCATGCCCGAGACCGGAATCTCGCCGATGCTGGCGATCAGCCAGTTGATGCCGGCGCTGCCGGCGCTGGGGCGCGGCACCTTCGCCGATGACGATTTCAGCATGGTCACAGTCACCCATGCTGCGATGGGCGAGGCCGTGTTCGGCATCGCGCCCGCCCATGCCGAGGTGTGGGCGACGCTGCGCACGCGCCGCGACGAGCGCATGGCCGAACTGGTCGCGGCGGTGGAGGCGCTGGCGGCAAGGATCGCCGCCGAGCATCGGCTTGCCGCCAGCCACGATTATCACGAGGTCTTCGTCGCAAGCGTCAACGCGCCCGACGCTGTGGGCCATCTCGAACGCGCGCTCGACGAGGAGGGCGTGCCGCGCGGCGAGGAAGCGCTGCCGATGCGCGCCTCGGAGGATTTCGGCATCTTCGGCCACAACGCCGCCTCGGCGATGTTCTTCCTCGGCGCCGGCGAGCGTCACCCGGCGCTGCACAATCCCGATTACGACTTTCCCGACGACCTCATTCCGATCGGCTCGCGGATCTTCATGCGCGCGGCGCGCAACATACTGGGCTGAGCCCGCCCCGGGGTGCTGATCTAGCCCAGCGCGTTCGCCAGCGCGCCCATCAGCGCCTGCATGTCGATGCGCATGGCGTGGTCGATGGCGTGCGGCCAGGTCGACAGTTTCACGCCGACGAAGTCGCGTTCGTGGTCGATGTAGATCATCTGGCCGTAGACGCCGAGCGCCAGGATCACCGGACGGCCCTGCTCGGCGATCCAGAACTGGTTGCGATAGGCGCCGCGTGGTCGGTGCGTCCTGTAGCGGGCGGGGAAGCGGCCGGCATCACCCTGGCGCGTTTCTGTGACCCATGCTTCCGGCACCACCTGCCGGCCATTGGCAGCTCCGCCGCGCGCATAGATGAGGCCGAAGCGGCCGAGGTCGCGCAGGCTGGCGGAAAGACCGCCATCGGCGATGGCGTAACCCTCTGGGTCGAGGCCGAAGCTGGCGTCCTCGCCGGCGCCCATCGGTCGCCAGATCAACTCCGAGACGAGGTCCGGCAGCGTGCCCCGCATGGCCGCCTCGATGCAGAGGCCGAGCACTTCGGTCTCCATCGAACGGTATTCGAACTGCTCGCCATGCGGGCGGGAAACGGCGCGCAGCGAGGCCACAAGCTGTCGTACGCCCCGCGGGCAGGCGGTGCCGGGCGGGGCAGGCTTCCAGCCCACGGCTATGTCCATCAGCCCGATGCCGGAGACAGGATCGGCGACGTCCTCGGGAAAGTCGACGCCGCTCGTCATGTCGAGAAGCTGGCGCATGGTCACATCGCGATAGGCCGAGGCGGAGAATTGCGGCACATAGGCCGCCACCGTTCGTTCGAGCGGGAAATCGCCGCGATGATGCAGGATGCCGGCGAGGGCGGCGATGACGGATTTCGACACCGATTGCGTCAGGTGCACGCTGCCCGGCCCCATGCCGTTGCGGTAGTCCTCATGCACGACGCGGCCGCGATGCAGCACCAGGAAGCCGTCCGTCCACGAGGCGTCAAGCACCGCCGCGGCATTCGCGCGTTCGCCGCGATGATCGGTGAAGGCGAGGGCGGCTAGGTCGAGCCCCGTTCCGGCCACGGGCAACGGCGCCGGCGTTCCCCGCGCCACGGTGGCGGTGGGCAGGAACTCCGCGATGTGCTGGTAGGCCCAGCGGTTGTTCGGCGCGCGGTCCCAGTTGGCCAGGCTCAGATCGGCCGGCCGGCCGGCGGCGCCGGCGCTATCTGTCTGTCCCAGCATGATCGTCTCCGAGAACCGGCTGCTGCGTCTTGGAGATCGCGCCTTCAGCGGCGCGCATCGGCGAGGATCATGTCGGCGGCCTTCTCCGCGATCATGACGACGGCGGCATGGGTGTTGCCACGCACGACGCGCGGCATGATCGAGGCGTCAACCACGCGCAGGCCGCTGACGCCGTTGAGCCGCAGGCGCGGATCGACCACGGCGCCGGCGTCGGCGCCCATGCGACAGGTGCCGACGGCATGGATGTCGGAGCCCGCCTTGTCGCGGATGAATTGGAGGATCTCGGCGTCGCTTTGCACGTCCTTGCCGGGCTGCAGCTCCGTGGCGATGTAGGGCTGCATGGCCGGCTGCTCGGAAATGCGGCGCACCAGACGGATGCCGAAGGTCATGGCGCGGATGTCGTATTCGCTCTGGAAGAAGTTGAAGGCGATGCGCGGCGGCGCGGCAGGGTCGGCGGAGCGCAGCGTGACGGCGCCGCGCGCGTCGGGATTGACGTGCTCTGGGCTGAAGGAGAAGCCGGAGAAGGGGTGCTGGCGCGCGCCCTTTGCGGTGCGCTCGACGACGCTCCAGGCAGCCATCGCCATCTGGATGTCCGGCCGGTCCTGGCTTTCGTCGCTGCGGGCAAAGCCGCCGACATAGATGCCGGTCTCGGCAAGATAGCCTTTTCGCGTCAGCGCATATTGCAGGCCGACGCCGATGCGCCGCGCCAGGCTGTTGGCGATGTCGTTGACGGTGATCGGCTTCGTACAGCGGAACATGAGCTGGATGCAGGTGTGGTCCTGCAGGTTCGCGCCGACCTCGGGCAGGTCGCGCACGCTGGCTATGCCGTGTTCGCGCAGCGCTTCGGCCGGCCCAATGCCGGACACCATCAGCAATTGCGGCGAGGCGATCGTGCCCGCCGACAGGACGACCTCGCCGGCGGCGGCGTAACGGCGCTGGCCGCCATGGCTGAACAGAACGCCCCTGGCGGCGCCGCCTTCCACCACGATGCGCTCGGCGCGGGCGCCGGTGAGAATCCTGAGATTGGCGCGCTTGCGCGCCGGGGCGAGGTAGCCACGCGCCGCGCTCCAGCGCCGGCCGTTGTGGATGTTCATCTGGTAGTAGCCGAAGCCGTCCTGGCTGGCGCCGTTGAAGTCCTCGTTGCGCGCGAGCCCGGCCTCGGCCGCGGCACGGCACAGCGCGTTGGGCAGCTCGTGGTCGAAGGACTGGTCGGAGACCTTTAACGGCCCGCCGATGCCGTGCCAGCGGTTCTCACCGCGCGACTGGTCCTCGGCTTTGCGGAAATAGGGCAGCACGTCGTCATAGGCCCAGCCCGCGCAGCCGGCCCTGGCCCAGTCGTCGAAATCGAGCGCGTTGCCGCGCACATACATCATGCCGTTGATCGAGCTGGAACCGCCCAGCACCTTGCCGCGCGGCTGGTAGAGCACACGCTCGTGCAGGGCGCTTTCCGGCTCACTCTCGTACATCCAGTTGTAGCGGCCGTCGGTGTAGAGCTTGGAGTAGCCCATGGGCAGGTGGATCCACGGGTTGCGGTCGCGCGGGCCTGCTTCCAGCAACAGCACCTTGCGGCGCCCGTCCTCGCTCAGGCGCGCGGCCAGCACGCTGCCGGCCGAGCCCGCGCCAATGACGATGAAATCATAGGGCGCGCCGTCGAGCGGCAGGGCGGAACTGACATCGGACATCGTCTACGACCTCGAATGGCGCGGCGGCCGGCGGTTTGAAATGGCGGTCTTGCCTGACGCGCGGCAGCGGCCGGGCATCAGCGCGGCTGGGCCGCGTCGACAGGCGACAGATATTTACGCAGGTCGAGAAGGTCCAGCGTCAGCGCGCCCTGGCGCAGCCGCTCGCGCATCTCGACCTCCTGGGCGAGCCGGCGGCCGGTGGCCTCGAACACCCGCCCGATATCGGCGGCCGGCACGGCGCAGGCGCCGTCGTCGTCGGCGACGACGAGATCGCCCGGCGCGATCCGCACGCCGCCGCAGTGGACAGGCTGGCCGATCTCGCCGGGATGGATCTTGGTCGCGCCGCGGATCGCCAGGCCTCTCGCCCAGACCGGAAAACGCATCCTGTTCAGCTCTGCCGCGTCGCGCACGAAACCGTCGACGACGACGCCGGCAATGCCGCGACTGGCGGCTGCCTCGGCCAGTATGTCGCCTAGATAGCCGCAGGCCACGCCGTCTCCGGAAAGCACGATGACGTCACCCGGGGCCGCTTCCGCGACGGCGTGGTGAAGGGCGAGGTTGTCGCCGGGCTCACAGCGCACGCAGAAGGCGGGACCGGCGATGGCCAGGCCTCGCACGATGGCGCGCAGCGCCGGATCGATGTCGCCGACCCGGTCATGCGCCTCGTAGACGGTGGCGGCGCCCGCGCGGGCGAAGAACTCGATCCGCGAAGCCTCAATCATCGATTTCCTCCATCAGTTCTATGCGGCAGCCGGGCAGGGGCTCGAAGAAGGCGATGCGGCGATGGCCGAACCCGCCCCGGATGGTCGAGGGACCCCAGATCAGCCTGGCGCTCCAGTCGGGATTTTCGAGAATCGCATCCAGGCTCGGCACCGCGAAGCTGGCGTGCAGGAAGCCGGCGCCGGCGGCCTGGGTCTCGCCGTCGTAAAGGGCGGTCTCGAAGAAGTTGATGCGCACGCCGCCGAAACCTGCTTCCAGGAACTGCTCACCATCTATGTCGTGCATGGCGCGCTTCGACCAGCCACCGGTGCTTTCGACGAGCGCCTCGGCCTCGGCCACGCTGCGCACGCGGAACGCGAGATTGATCAGTTTCGCTTCGCCGTCGCTCATCTGGACGTCATCCTCTCCCTGTGAGGTCGACCCATATCGGCAGCCGGAAATTTGATCAACAGAAATTGTTTTATGAGAACAAAAAATTGCGTGGAGCACAAAATCGGCTCGAAACCGCTTGACACGGATGGGTCTCGTGGCCTTACATCGGGATATTCGGTATAAATGTTGTGTTAAAAACAAACATTGCCGACCTCAACAGGAATGGGAGACGATTATGCGTGGTTCGATACTGGCCGCAGGCATCCTTGCAGCGGCTTTTGCCGGGACGGCGTCCGCCGAGGAGACGACACTGACGCTGAACACGCCCGGCGGCGCCGTGCAGGAGGGCGGGCGCGCCGTGCTGTGGGGGCCGGCAGCAAAGAAGCTCGGCGTCCAGATCAAGGAAGAGACCGCCGACAACGCGCTCGACGTGCTTCGTCTGGAGGTTGGGTCCAACTCGGTCAAGACCGACATTATCATCATGAGCGGCTACCAGGCGGCGATCGCCGGCAGCCAGGGCATGCTGGAGCCGATCGACTACAAGGCCGTCGATGCCTCCGGCTTCCTGCCTGGCACGGCCGCGCCCTACTGCGTGGGCATCTACGGCTACGCAGCCGTCATGGCCTGGAACACCAAGACCTACGCCAAGGAAGCGCCGTCGAGCTGGGCCGATTTCTGGAATGTCGAGAAATTCCCCGGCAAGCGCTCGATGCGCGCCGACGCCGAGGCGCAGGTGGAGATGGCGCTGCTCGCCGACGGCGTCGCGCCGCAGGACGTCTACAAGGTGCTCGGCACCGAGGACGGCATCAAGCGCGCCATCGCCAAGATCGCCTCGCTCAAGCCCAGCATCTCCGTGTGGTGGTCGTCGGGCGCCCAGCACGGCCAGCTCATGAAGGATGGCGAGGTCGACATGACCACCGGCTGGAACGGCCGTTTCCAGACCGCCAAGGAGGCCGGTGGCCCGGTGAACTACACCTACAACCAGGGCATCCTGACCTATGACTGCTTCGCCGTCACCAAGGGTTCGGCCCACAAGGCCGAGGCCATGAAGATGATCAACGAGATGTCGTCGGCGCAGTCGCAGGCGGGGCTGACGAAATACGTGTCCTACGGGCCGCTCAACCAGGGCGCCTACAAGACCGGCATCATCAGCAAGGAAGCCGAGGCGGTGCTGCCGACGAGCCCGTCCAATTCGGGCGCCATGCTCGTCCAGGACATCGACTGGTGGGCGAAGAACAACGACCACGTGCAGCAGCTGTTCGAAGACATGATGACCGAATAGGCGCGCTCCCCTATGCTTCTCTCCCCGGCTTCCACGCCCAGCCAGACAGGTCATATGAACAGTCGTTCCGCAGAATCGGTCCGCATCGAGGCCGTGTCCAAGATGTATGGCGAATTCCGCGCCCTCGACGATGTCAGCCTGACGGTGGAGGCCGGCGAGTTCGTCGCCATGCTGGGGCCTTCGGGCTCCGGCAAGAGCACGCTTCTCATGGCGGTCGCCGGCTTCATCCGCCCGGATCGCGGGCGGATCTTCTTCGGCGGCAGCGACATCGTCAGGCTGCCGGCCAACCAGCGCGGCTTCGGCGTCGTCTTCCAGAGCTACGCGCTGTTCCCGCACATGGACGTAATGGCCAATGTGACGTTTCCGCTCAATGTGCGCGGTGTGCCGCAGGACGAAGCGCGCCGCCGCGCGGCGGCCGCGCTCGACGTCGTCAAGCTGGGCGGCTTCGGCGGGCGGCGCATCGGCGAGCTTTCGGGCGGCCAGCGCCAGCGTGTGGCGCTGGCTCGCGCCATCGTCTTCGAGCCCAAGGTGCTGCTCATGGACGAGCCGCTCTCGGCCCTCGACAAGACTTTGCGCGAGGAAATGCAGATGGAGATCCGCGAGCTCCACAACAAGCTGCAGATCACTACGCTCTACGTCACGCACGACCAGCGCGAGGCGCTCACCATCGCCGACCGCGTCGCCGTCATGAACAAGGGCAGGATCGTGCAGCTCGACAGTCCGGAGGCGATCTACCGGCGGCCGACCGACGAGTTCGTCGCCCGCTTCATCGGCGAGGCGACGATCCTGCCGCTCGCCAAGGCACGCGGCATGGTCGCGGGCGATCTCGGCGCCGTCGAGCCGTCGGCGCGCGCGCTGATGGTGCGGAGCGAGGATTTCTGCCTGTCCCGGGCCGGCGGGGACGGCGGCTGGCTCACAGTCTCGGGCCTGCTGCGCGGCATCGTCTTCCAGGGCGACAGCTGGCTGCTGCAGGTTGATCTGGCCGACGGCCAGGCAATCACGGCGCGCGCGCAGAAGCATTTCAGCGCCGAGGTCGGCGCTCTCGAAGTGGGGCAGACCGTCGAGCTCCACGTCCGTCGCGACCGCGTGCATCTGCTCTAGCCATGACAGCCCTCAATCCCGCCGCATCGCTGCGCGAGGCCGACAATTCGGCTCATCTCGCCTGGGACGCCAGGCTCGAGCGCCTCGTCTCCTTCGCCTTCACTCTGCCCTGCCTGATGGTCGTGGCGCTGTGCGTTCTGGTACCCTGCGCCTGGTTGTTCTTCCTGTCCGCCTATGGCGCGGACGGCCGCATGAGCCTGGAGAACTACCAGCGCATCGTCGATGGGGCGAGCTACGCGCGCATCTTCGTCACCACCTTCCAGGTGGCGCTGGCCACGGTGGTTGCCTGTGTCGTGATCGGCGTGCCTTTCGCCACCTTCATCAACAGCCTGCCGCCGCGGCGCTCGGTACTCTTCCTGGCGGCCGTGCTGCTGCCGTTCTGGACGTCGCTGCTGGTGCGCGCCTATGCCTGGCTCGTGCTGCTGCAACGCACCGGCATCGTCAATTCCGTGCTGATGGGGCTCGGCGTCACCAACGCGCCGCTGGAGCTTGCCTTCAACCATTTCGCCACGGTGCTCGGCATGACCCACATCATGCTGCCGATCTTCATCCTTCCGGTGCTGGGCGCCATGCGCAACATCGACCGCGCGCTGATCCGCGCCGCCGCCAGCATGGGGGCGACGCGCGGCTATACCTTCCGCAAGGTGTTCCTGCCGCTCGCCGCGCCCGGCATCGCCGCCGGCGCCATCCTCGTCTTCGTCATGAGCCTCGGCTTTTACGTGACGCCGGCGATCCTCGGCGGCGGCAACGTCACCGTCATTTCGATGCGCATCGCCCGCAGCCTGTCCAACTATTCCAACTGGGGCGCGGCCAGCGCGCTGGGCGTGCTGCTGCTGGTGTTCACGGCGCTGCTGTTCGCGCTCAGCTACGGCGTGCAGCGCATCCTGCTTTCGCGCCAGAGGAGCTAGGCCATGCTCGACGGTTTCGAGGAAACACCGCTCGTCGAACGGCTGAAATGGGTGCTGGCGATCCTGCTGGTCATCTTCCTGGCGGCGCCATCCTTCATCGTCATCCCGATGTCGTTCTCGTCGTCGGACTTCCTTGCCTTTCCGCCGCCGTCGCTGTCGATGCGCTGGTACCAGTATTTCCTGGATTCCATCACCTGGACCCAGGCCGCGCGCGCTTCGCTGATCGCCGGCACGCTGACCACGCTGGTGTCGGTGCCGATCGGCACTTTCGCCGCCTACGGCACCATTCAGCTCAGCCAGCGCCTGCGCATGCTGGTGAGCGGGCTGATCGTGCTGCCGGCGGTGATCCCGTCGATCCTCATCGCCATCGGCCTGTTCTTCGTGCTGGCGCGCATCGGCATGGTGGGCACCATGACCGGGCTGGTGCTCGGCCATGTGGCGCTGGCCATTCCGGTGGTGTTCGTGGTGATGAGCGCCGCCTTCAGCCAGTTCGACTTCAGCCAGGAGCGTGCCGCCCGCAGCCTGGGCGCGCGCTGGCACCAAGCCTGGCTCAGGGTGGTCCTGCCACAGGTCGGCGGCCCCATCCTCGCCTCCAGCCTGCTTGCCTTCGTCACCTCGCTGGACGAGGTGGTGGTGGCCATGTTCGTGTCGGGCGGCGGCAACGCCACCCTGCCCAAGGTCATGTTCTCGGCGCTGCGCGACAAGATCGACCCGACCATTGCCGTCGTCTCGACGGTGATGCTCGTCGTGGCGACGGTGGCGGTGTTCGTCGTGCTGCGCAAGGGGGCGTCGACATTGAAGGCGTGACGCCGGTCCCCGCCGGGATCATGTCAGGCCGACAGCTTGAAGATGCCCTCGATCTCGATCGGCGAGTTGAGGGGCAGCGCCGATGCGCCATAGGCAAGGCGCGCATGCACGCCGATCTCGTCTCCGAAAGCGGTGATGAGATGAGAAGAGATCGGGTCCAGTATCGTCGGATGGTCGTGAAAATCGGGCGTGCAGGCCACGAAGCAGGAGAGCCGGACGCAATGGGAGATCCGGTCCAGGTCGCCCGCGCAGGCAGCCTTGACCTGCGCCAGGAGGTTGAGCGCGGCGATTGCCGCCGCCTCGCGGCCCTGCTCGACGGTAACGTCCCGCCCGAGGAGGCCGGGATGAACGACCGCCCCGTCACGCCAGCTCAGTTGTCCGGAGGTGAACAGCCAGCCATCGACGATCCTCACCGGACGATAGTTGCCGATTGCTGGCTGGGGCGGAGGCAGCGTGACGCCGGCCTTCGCCAGTCTTTCCTCCGCAGCGCCGCGCGGGCTCGACGTCGAAACAATTGTTGTCATGGTACACCCATGCTCTCTGGCTTTGCCGACGGCGACGTGGGCGCCGGTCCCTTGCCTTTCTGGCTTTCGGTGAAGCCGGAGGCCGGGCGAGGGGGCAGCCGGCGGGGAATGTCCGTTTGACAGGGCAAAGCCAACATCCTATTCCATTGTTTCATAATCAAACTTCCGGGAGAAAACGTTGGACAATCCGAACCCCGTAAACGAGGTCGAGAGTCCTGCCGGGCACATACAGAGCCTTGAAAAGGGCCTGCGCATCCTCGACGAGATCATCGAGGCGCCGGCGCCGCTGAAGCTGGCCGACATCGTGCGGCGCTTCAACATGGACCGCGCCTCCGCCTTCCGGTTCCTGCAGACGCTGGAGCATCGCGGCTTCCTGAGAAAGGACGCGACGACGAAGGAATATGACGTCGGCGGCCGCATCTACTACTGGGCATCGAGGCTGCGCGAGAAGACGCGGCTGATCGATTCCTTCCACGAGCAGCTGCAGCGGCTGGCCAGCATCACCCAGCAGACCACCCATCTTGGACTGTTCGTCAACGACCGCGTGCTGCTGGCGGATTTCGCGCTTTCGGATTCGATCATTTCGATCCGCCATTGCATCGGCGTGCTGGAGCCGCTCTACAGCTCGGCCGTCGGCAAGGCGGTGCTTGCCTTCCTGCCGGTAGAGCGGCGCGAGGCGCTGATCAACAACATCGAGTTTGTCCGCCTCACCGGCAACACCATCATGAACGCGGATGCGCTGCGCATCGACCTGGCGATCACCCGTGACCGAGGCTACGCTATCGACGCCAACGAGACGCATGAGGGGCTGACCTGCATCGCCAGGCCGATCTTCGGCAAGGACGGCGTTCCGGTGGCGTCCATCGGCATCACCTGCGTGACGGCGCTGGTCAGCGCCGAGCCCGGACGGTTCGAGCATCTGATCCAGTCGATCCAGGCGATGGGCAGCGAGATCACCACCAACCTCGCCATCTAAGCCGCCGCGAAGCACGCGCGCCGCGCCCTTTCCCCTGCCAGCCGCGCCGCGGCCGGCGAGGGTGGTCTTCATGCCGGCTCAGGCCGCCGCCTTGCGGTAGAGGAAAAGCGTCGCCATCCGGTTCTGTGCCGACTGCTCCTGCTCGCTCTCCAGCTTGCGCAGCGGCGTGTCGAACACCGACAGGTCGAGCTCCGCCGCATCGGGATGGTCGATCTCGAACAGGTTGTCGGAAGGGTCGCGCACGAACATCTGCATCTCGCCCGACGGCAAGAGCCACAGGTCGGCATAGCGTGTACCTTCCTCGAAGGCGCCCTTCGCCCGCAGTGCCCGGTAGGCGCCGACGAAATCCGCGACCTCGACGGCAAAGTGCTGGTAGGTGCGCACGCCGGACGAAGGGCCGACCTGCTGCAGGTGGAGCTGCAGGTCGCCGAGCCGCATCCAGCACACCGGGAAGCCGAAGTTAGGCGCCTGGATGCGCTCGCATCCGAGCACCTCGCGATAGAACGCCTCCGATTTCTCGAGGTCGCGGGCGGGAATGCTGACATGGTTCAGCCTAGCTGACTGGGGGCGGTTGCTCATCCTGGGGTCCTCGAAGCCTGTTCCGGCCGGCGGCTGGAATTCGCGGCAACCATTGCGCAGCTTGTGAAAAATATCAACGATAATTGTTTAATAAGATACGTATGTTGTGCCTTGCGAGAAAAATCGGCAGAAAAGGCGGCGCGCTTCTGGAAATCGAGGTACGATTGTTGTTTTATGGGTAACGATAGTGACGTGCGCGAGCCGACAAGGAGAAATTGCATGAAGCGGTGTCTGATCATTTCCGGGGGCTATGCGCCGCATCGCGCCTTCGAGGCCGGCGAGCGGGTGCGCGCCATGCTGGAGGCGGATGGTTTCGCCGTGACCAACAGCGAGACACTGGACGCCTATGACCGGGAGGACCTGACGCGCTATGACCTGATCGTGCCCAACTGGACGGTGGGGCAGATGAGCACCGAGACGTCGAAGCGGCTGTGGGAAGCGATCTGGTCGGGCGTTGGCCTCGGTGGCTTCCATGGCGGCATGGCCGATGGTTTCCGCGAGAACGACCGCTTCCGCTACATGGTGGGCGGCGCCTATGTGCGCGAGCCCGGCGGCGTGCGCCGCTACACGGTGGAGATCGCGCGGCCGGACGACCCGATCATGGCTGGCCTGTCCGATTTCGAATATCACTCCGAGCAGTATTACATGCATGTCGACCCGGCCAACGAGGTGCTGGCCACCACCCGCTTCAGCGGCGAGGATTATCCCTGGATCGAGGGCGTCGTCATGCCCACGGTGTGGAAGAAGCCCTTCGGCAAGGGGCGCGTCTTCTTCAGCGCGCTCGGCCATGTGCCGGAAGAGTTCGACAATCCGTCGATGAGCACGATCCTGCGGCGCGGGCTGAACTGGGCGAGCCGCTAGAGCCGGAAATGATTTCAGGTCGAGCCGATCTGAAATCATCGCCTCTCAATCAAAGAGATAGGGCACGATGTCGCCCGAAAACCACTTCACACTTTCGGCGCAATACTCCAATCGGCGTGACGTGGCGGCTGAGGAATATCGGGGAAGGCGGCGGATCATCCGGAGGCGATCGTGGTTGCGGCGTGCTTTGCGCTTGTGAGAATGGGATCGTCGCGGGCTATCGAAAACGTTTCGCAAAAGCGATCGAGCCGTCTCTGGCCCGGATCGGTTTCGCCGACTGCGACAAGGGCAAGCCCCCATGCCAGATCCGTCTGCACATAGTTCTCCAATGAAAACCGTCGAAACGTGATCTTCGAACGTTTTTCGAAGGCGCCAGGAACGTCCTTCAGCGTCCTGATGGCTGACCAATCGCGTCTGGCAGCCTTAAGGCCTTGTACGGCGGCTCTTTCAACGTAGCGCGGATGGTCGTTCCAGTAAAAGGAGCACCACCCTTCTATATGGCCGGAGGTGTCGATCGGATCTATGCAGAGATCGAAATTCGCCGACTTGGCCGTTCTTTTCCAACGCAGGTTGCCGGACCGGAAGATGGGTACGAAGTCGATGGAGATGCCCCAACAAGCGGAGAAACTCATTCCCTTCATGGGCTCAAATCGCAGCAGATATCGGATGTGATCTGTCGGAACGCTGACCCACTGCAGATCGCCTATCCGCTGAAAACCGGGCGGCAGCGCGCCATCCAGCTTGCGAGCGACGATGTCTCCCAGGACATGGGCCGGCTGGCGAGGGCGATTGAGGGCAGGAGCTCGCCGGAATCTCCGGATCAGATTGAAAAACATAGGGCCTCGGCACAGATTGTCGCGTCAGCGGAAGGTACACGCTTTGTGAGAATTACCCATCGCTAGCTAGGGATTCCCCTCGCTCACCCACCCAGCTCCAGCCGGCGCGAAATGCCGATGGCCTCGAGGAAGGTCTCGTCGTGGCTGACCACGAGCAGGGCGCCGTCATAGGCGAAGAGCCCGGCTTCCACCGCCTCGATGGATTCGATGTCGAGGTGATTGGTCGGCTCGTCGAGGATCAGCAGGGATGGCGGCCTCGGCCCGCCCAGCACGCAGGCCAGCCCGGCGCGCAGCAACTGTCCGCCGCTCAGGCTGGAAACCTGTTGCAGCGCTGCGTCGGCGCGAAACATGAAGCGGGCAAGCGCTGCGCGACAGGCATTGGCGTCGGCATCGGGGTTGATGCGCCGGAAATTGTCGAGGATGGACGCCGATGCATCGAGCAGGCTGACCGCCTGGTCGAACATGGCGAAGTCCGGCACCACGCGCATGCTGCCGGCCAGGGGCCGCAATTGTCCCGCGACGAGCTTGAGCAGGGTCGTCTTGCCCGACCCGTTGGGGCCTGTGACGGCGACGCGTTCCGGCCCGGTAATAGTGAAGGACAGCTCGCGCAGGACCGGGCGGTCCGGCGCGTGGCCAGCGCTTACCGCGTCCAGGCCCAGCACCGCGCGACCGGCGGGCAGGCCGGTCGCGGCCAACCTGACCGAGAATGGGTGCAGCACCTCGATACGCTGACGCGCCGTAGTCGCGGCATCCAGCGCCTGAGCGTGGCGGCGCTCGGCGAGCCGGGCGGCCTCGCCGCCGCTATCCTGGCTGCGGTCCTTGCGCGCGCCGGCCAGGATGCGCGGCATGTCGCCTTTCGCGCGCTTGCGCTGGCCGGCGCCGTCCTTGCGCGCCTTGCGCTCGGCCGTCTCCTGCGTCTTGCGTTCGATGTCGGCCACGCGCTGCTCGGCATCGGCGAGATCGCGCCGCGCGGCCGCCAGCTCGATCGCCTTGCGCTCGCGATAGCGGCTCCAGTTGCCGCCATAGCGGTTCGCGCCGAGCGCGGTGAGCTCGACCACGGCATCGACGGTTTCGAGCAGTTCCCTATCGTGGCTGACGACGATTGCCGCGCCGCGCCATTCGGCGAGCATGCGGATCACCGCCTCGCGGCCCTCGCGGTCGAGATTGTTTGTCGGCTCGTCCAACAGCAGCACGTCGGGTTCGGCAAACAGCAGCGCGGCAAGGCGCGCCCGCGTGGCCTGGCCACCCGACAGGTTCGCCAGCGGCGTTTCCAGCGGCACCTCCAATCCGGTATTGCCGGTGGCGGAGGCGATGCGGGCCTCCAGCGTCCAGTCGGCGTCGGCGAGCTCCTCGAGGCTTGCCTCGCCGCGTTCGGCGCGCGCCAGCACGGCGAGCGCCTGGCGCGCGCCGAACAGGTCGATGACGGCCGTGTTCCGGGGTGGCGCCTGAACGGACTGGCTGAGCATGCCGACGCTGCCGGAAACCGAGACCGCGCCCGATTGCGGCATGCGCTGGCCGGCGATCAGGGCAAGCAGGGTCGACTTGCCGACGCCATTGCGACCGACGAGGCCGGTGCGCTCGGCGCCAAAGCTGAGGTTTACGTCGGAAAGAAGCGGGCGGCCGTCAGGCGTGGAAACGGTGAGGGCGGAAAGAACGATCGAAGCGGACATAGACTAGAATTCCCCTGGAGGCAAAGCGGGTGAGCTGTGCTTGCGGGGTAAAATCCATGACGGCTGGGATCCTCTTCTAAACTGCCGGAGCCGCCCGAATGGCGGTCCGGACGGTTGAACGTCCGACCGGTCACCTAGTGGCTGATGGCGTCGAAATCAAGGGCGCGATCCTGCAGCACGATCGCCTTGCGGCGTCGGCGCGTCAGTCGCGGTAGACATCCACGTCGATGAAGTCGCTGTGGACCTCGACGCGGATCATCGGCGTTCCGTCGAGGATGGCTCGGCGCGCCGAGGGTGTGACCGAACCGCGCTCCAGCATACGCTCCAGGCGGGCACGGTTGCCCTTGTCGGCGAAGAAGGAGTCTTCCTCGTCTTCCGGATCGCCCTTGCCATAGACGTAAAGATTGGCCCGGTCCTGCCGGATGATCGCGGCAATGCTGGTCAGGCGCTCGCCATTGGAGTTGAAATGGTCGGCGGCGCTGAGCCGGGCGACATAGGTCTCGAGCGGCCGCGCCACGGCGAGGGAAGCGGAGGCGGCCAGAAACAGGCCGGTGAACAGGACGAGTTTCTTCATGATCCCCTCAATGTGGCCGATGTCGGCGGCTCACGATAGCCGCCCGCTCTAGCCGCTCTAGCTGCTCGAACGGCCGATGTCACCGGCATTCGTCATCCCAGGGCGAAGCAAGGAGCGAAGCGACGCGGCGGAGACCCTGGGATCCATGCCGTGAGATCGGCCGTATGGTGCAAGCGGAGCAGAATAGTCACCAGCCGCAACGCCGACTAAGGTCGCCCCATGACCGGCTATGTCCACATGACCGCAAGCCAGAAAGGCGGCACGATCTATATCGGCGTCACCAATGACCTCGCTCGTCGCATGCCTGAGCACAAGAGTGGGGAAGGTTCGCGCTTCACCAGCCGCTATGGCGTGCAGCGCCTCGTCTGGTACGAGGAGTATTTCGACATTGCCGATGCCATCCAGCGCGAGAAGTCTCTGAAGCGCTGGCCGCGACAATGGAAGGTCGAACTCATCGAGAAGACCAATCCGGAATGGTTCGAGCTCTTTCGCGGAACGGGATGGTGAGTGTTCTGGACTGTCGCGGCGCTCTTGCGTCACGGCATGGATCCTAGGGTCTGCGCCGCGTCGCTCCGCTCCTTGCTTCGCCCTAGGATGACGAAGAAGGGGGA
The DNA here is from genome assembly GCA_001899205.1 of Mesorhizobium sp. 65-26. Lineage (GTDB taxonomy): Bacteria > Pseudomonadota > Alphaproteobacteria > Rhizobiales > Rhizobiaceae > Mesorhizobium. Next base: position 361,141 of record MKVL01000010.1, read on the forward strand.
CGTGCTTCGTCGGCGCAATGCGTAGCGATGGGACGACGCTTCGCCGTCGCGCGGCCTCTGTACTGGCGCGCCACGCTATTGCCGTCGTGGCCACGCCCCTCCCATCGTCATCCTCGGGCTTGACCCGAGGATCCATGCCGTGACGATCGTCATGGGCGCGGCTACGCAGAATTCCGCACGGCTGCGGCGCTGATACGCCACGGCCTGGATTCCAGGGTCTGCTCGCGTCGCTTCGCTCCTTGCTCCGCCCTAGGATGATGAAGGGGGCAGGCCGCGCCCTGCCTCAGCCCTTCGCCAGGCCGCGTTCGATGAGGCGGGCGAGGCGGGCCGAGAAGGCCCTGGCGTCGGCCGGTTTGTCGCCGTCCAGCACCCGGGCCTCGTCGTAGAGGAGGTGGGCCGCGTCCTCCTTGAAGGTCCTGTCGTCGTCGCCGAGCCTCGCCAGCGCGGCGACGCGCTCGTGGCGCGGGTTGATCTCCAGGATCGGCCTGGCGGCCTTGTCGAGCCGGCCGGCGGCGTTGAGCAGGCGCTCGAACTGGCGGTCGGGACCATGCTCGGGCGCGACCAGGCAGACGGCGCTGGTCGTCAGCCTATCCGACGCCTTCACATCGGACACCTCGTCGCCGAGCGTCGATTTGACGAAGGCAAGGAAGGCGCCCACTTCCGGCGTGGCCTCGGCCGGCTTCGCAGCATCCTCGGGCAGGGGGACATCCGAGAGCTCGGCCGCGCCCTGCGTGACCGACTTAAGCGGCTTGCCGTCGAATTCAGGCGCCATCGTCACCCAGAAGGAGTCCACTGGATCGGTGAGCAACAGCACCTCGATGCCGCGCGCCCGGAAGCCTTCGAGCTGCGGCGAGGCTTCGAGCCGCGCGCGGTCGTCGCCGGCCATGAAGAAGATCGCCTTCTGGCCCTCCTTCATCGCGCCGACATAGTCGGCAAGGCTGCGCGAAGCCTCGCCCGACGTCGTCGAGCGGAAGCGCGAGAGCTTCAGCAACTGTTCGCGCCGCTCGTAATCCTCGTAGAGGCCCTCCTTGAGGACGACGCCGAAATTCTCCCAGATCCTGGCATAGGCCTCGGCATCGTTGTCGGCCAGCTTGGCGAGGTCGCCCAGGACGCGGTTGGTCACGCCCTTGCGGATCGAGGCGAGCAGGGGGCTTTCCTGGATCATCTCGCGCGAGACGTTGAGCGGCAGGTCGGCGGAATCGACAAGGCCGCGCACGAAGCGCAGGTAGCGCGGCAGGATGTCTGCGTCGTCGGTGATGAAGACGCGGCGCACATAGAGCTTCATGCGCCCCTGGCGGTCCTGGTCGAACAGGTCGAAGGGCCGGGAGCCCGGCACGAAGGCAAGCACGCTGTATTCCTGGCGGCCCTCGGCGCGAAAATGGATCGTCACGGCCGGCTCGTCATACTGGCCGGCGATGCCGCGATAGAAATCGGTGTATTCCTCGGGCTTGATCTCGCTCTTCTGGCGCACCCAGAGCGCGGTGCCGTCGGCGATGTCGCGCGGCTCCGCGCCGGGCTTCTCGACCAGGGTGATCGGCACCGGCACATGACCCGATTGCGACGTCACCAGTCCTTCCAGCCGGTAGGGCGTGGTGTAGGACGAGGCGTCCTCCATGAGGTGCAGGATGACGCGGGTGCCGCGCGCGGGCGCGGCGTCGAGCGGCGCGGGCGCGATCTCGTAGGTACCCTTGCCGTCGGATGACCAGCGCCAGGCGTCGGTGCCGCCGGCCTGGCGGCTGATCACGTCGACGCGGTCGGCAACCATGAAGGCCGAATAGAAGCCGACGCCGAACTGGCCGATGAGCTGGCTGTCCTCCGTTGCCTTTCCTGCTTCCAATCGCTCCATGAAGGCGCGGGTGCCGGAACGGGCGATCGTGCCCAGCGCCTCGGCCATCTCGTCGCGGCTCATGCCGATGCCGTTGTCCTCGACGACGAGCTGGCGGTTGTCCGGGTCGGCCGAAATCGTGATGCGCGGTTTAGGATCGTCGCCGAGCAGTTCGGGTCGGCCGATCGCCTCGAAGCGCAGTTTCTCGCAGGCGTCGGCCGCGTTGGAGATCAGCTCGCGCAGGAAGACGTCCTTGTCGGAATAGACCGAGTGCACCATCATGTGCAGCAGGCGGGCCACATCCGCCTCGAATGCCCTGGTCTCCCGGTTGTTGGTTTCCCTGGCGCCGGTTTCCGTCGCTGTCGTATCCGTCATTTCAAATTCCCAGATCGTCACTTTTGCCCGGCGAAGGCCGGTGCGTCCGGGCGACAGTATCGTGATGAGCCACGAAGACAACAAGGGCCGGCGAGGCCTGAAGTCGCGGTCGGCGAGGCAAGGCCGGCGGGCCCGGCGCGGCGGCCGGCAGGGCTTGCCGGCGCCGTTCGGGATAATGTCTTCGCCCACCTTGACACACGGTATACCGTATGCGCAAATCGACCGGTAACGATCGGTTTTCGCCAAGCGCGCCAAAGGGAGACAAGATGAGCCGCAAGCCGAATCTCGGGGACAATTCGTTCGCGTCGTCCAGGCGCTCCTTCCTCAAGGCCGCATTGATGGCCGGCGTCGGCGGCGCTGCCGTGATGGGCATGTCGAGCATCCTGCCGGCGCGGGCGCTCGCCGCCGACGGCGCGCCGGCAGGCACGCTGACCTATGGCAACGCCGAGCCGCCGACCTCCAACTACTGGGACCCGGCCGCCGGCTTCGGTCTCGTCGACGAGCAGGTCGCCTCGCTGGTGCATGACACGCTGCTGGCCTTCGACGACGCAGGCAAGGTGCAGCCCTCGGTGGCGACCGCCTGGGAGCTGAAGAGCCCGACGACGGTGGCGCTGACGCTGCGCTCGGACGTCAAGTTCCACGACGGCAAGCCGGTGACGGCGGAGGACATCAAGGCCACGATCGATCGTCTGGGCGAGGGCAAGCTTGCCCAGTCCATGGTCGTGGTGCCCGGCATCAAGGTCAACATTGCCTCGCCGACCAGCATCGAGGTGGTGTCGCCGCAGCCTTTCGGCGTGATCCTCAACGCGCTGGCCTTCATCAAGATCCTGCCCAAGGCCAACATCGACAATCCCGACAATTTCAAGAAGGGCGCGCTGGGCTCCGGCCCCTACAAATTCGTGTCCTATTCCGGCAACGACGTGGTGCTGGAGGCCAATCCCGACCACTGGGCCGGCGCGCCGAAGATCAAGACCGTCACCTTCCGCTACATCGAGGACGCGCAGGCGCGCATCAACGCGTTGCTGTCGGGCCAGGTCGACATCCTCACCCGCGTCTCCTCGGAAGATCTCGCCCGCGTCGAGGGCAACGACACCTTCATCGTCAACCGCCAGTCGCCGCCGGCGCAGATCGTCGCCATCTACCAGCACAACGGGCCGCTGGGAGACGTCAAGCTGCGCCAGGCGGTCGCCCATGCGATCAACCGCGAGGCCATTGCCAAGTCGCTGATGCGCGGCGCCAACTCGGTCGGCTTCTCGTCGCTGCCAACCAACTCGCCCTTCTACACGCCGCTCGAGCCGAAGTTCGAATACGACCTTGAGAAGGCCAAGGCGCTGCTGGCCGAATCCAGCCACGCCGGCGGCGTCACGCTGCGGATGTCGACCTCGACGCTGGTGCCGAACCAGATCGAGATCGACCAGGTGATCGCGGCCTCGCTGCAGCAGATCGGCATCAATGTCGAGGTGGAAAGGCTCGAGGTCGGCGCGTTCCGCTCCTCCTACAACACCTACGACATCAACCTGAACACGCTGGCCATCTTCAACAACGATCCCGATTTCGTGCTCGGCTTCTATGTCGGCGGCACGGGCGAGGCAGTGTTCCACTTCAAGGACGCCAAGTATGAGGAGCTGCACGCCGCCCAGCGCGCCGCGACGCCCGACAAGCGCGCCGAGGCGGTGACCGCGGCGGCGAGCTATCTCTGGGAGAACCAAGTCACGCTCTACCTGTCCGACGAGGTCTGGCACTTCATCGTCAACAAGCGCGTGCACGACTATGTGCGCGCGCCGCTGGTCGGCGAGAACCTCCTGGCGAAGGTTTCGGTCGCCTCCTGACGGGTCGCCTCTGTCGCGAGGCCGGCGTTCAAGCAAAGCAGTTCCAGGGAGAGCCTTCATGCGCTTTCCCCGGAATTGCTTTAGCGTCCGGCTTCGCTTTCAATTTCAGGAGCGGCGATGGGCAGTTTCATCATCAGAAGGGTAGCGCAGTCGCTGATCATCGTGGTGCTGATCGCGGTGACGGTGTTCCTCGTGCTGCGGCTCTCGGCCGGCGATCCGGCGCGCATCCGCGCGCCCGTCTTCGCCCGCCCCGACGTCATCGAGCAGTATCGTCGCGACTTCGGCATCGACAGGCCGCTGATCGAGCAACTCGGCTCGTTCTTCCTCAACGCCCTGCGCGGCGACCTCGGCCAATCCTTCCGCTTCCAGGCGCCGGTCACCGACCTGATCCTGCAAGCGCTGCCCAAGACGCTGATGCTGGCCGGCGTGTCGCTGGCGCTGTCGCTGGCAGTGGCCATCGTGCTCGGCAGCCTTGCGGCGCTCAGGCCGCGCTCCTTCTGGGGCTGGCTGTCCTCGGCGGTTGCCGCCTTCGGCCAGTCGGCGCCCGTGTTCTGGACCGGGGCCGTGCTGGTGCTGGTCTTCGCGGTCGGCCTGCGCTGGCTGCCGTCGGGCGGCTACAACGGCCTGTCCAGCCTGGTGCTGCCGGCCATCGCGGTGACGCTGTCGATCCTGCCAACGCAGCTTCGCGTGCTGCGCGCCTCGATGCAGGCGGTGCTGAAGGAGGACTATATCCGCACCGCCCGGGCATTCGGCCTGCGCGAGCGGCGCATCACCTTCGTCTACGCGCTCAAGAACGCCTGCCTGCCGCTGCTTACGGTCATCGGCGTCGACATCGGCTATCTGCTCGGCGGCGTCATCGTCGCCGAGGTGGTGTTCGCCTTTCCCGGCATCGGCGAGCTTGCCCTGGTTGCGCTCAACGCGCGCGACTATCCGCTGATCCAGGGCATCACCATCGTCACGGCGAGCTTCTTCGTCATCGTCAACCTGCTGATCGACCTTCTCTACACGCGCGTCGATCCCCGCATTCGCCTGGAACGGTCATAATTGGAGCGGTCATGAACATCCTCGCCATCGGAGCCCACCCCGACGACATCGAAATGCAGTGCGCCGGCACGCTGGCGCTGTACGCCAGGGCCGGACACAAGGTCTTCATGGCCGTGGCGACCAACGGCAATGTCGGCTCGCCGACCCACAGCCGCGAGGAGATCGCCGCCATCCGCCACCAGGAGCAGCTTGCTTCCTGCGCCATGATCGGCGCCGAGCTGATCTGGATGGATTTCGATGACGAGTGGCTGTTCAACGACCGCCCGACGCGCGAGCGCTTCATCGACGCCATCCGCCAGGCAAATCCCGACGTGATGTTCATCCACGGGCCGAGCGACTATCACCCCGACCACCGCATTTCAGGACAGGTCGCCGAGGACGCGCGCATTCCGGCCTCGGTGCGGCTGGTCGAGACCAGCTTGCCGCATATCAAGAAAATCCCGCACGTCTTCTACATGGACAATCCGGTCGGCCTCGAATTCGAGCCGGAAGCCTATGTCGACATATCCAGCGTGTTCGAGACCAAGCGCGCCATGCTGCTCAAGCACGAGAGCCAGGACAGGTGGATGCGCGCCGTCTATGGCGAGCACACCTCGATCGCCGACATGATGACCCAGAATGCGGCGCTGCGCGGCAGCGCGGCCGGATGCGCCCATGCGGAAGGGTTTCGTGAGGTGAAGACCTATCCGCGCACCGGCTCGTTCGCGCTGCTGCCCGGCTTCGGTCGCTGACGATGGCGGCGCCGGCGACGCTTCCCACGCAAGGCGGACCGGGCCTCATCCAGCGCCTGCGCGTCAACGTCGCGCTCGGCGCCGGCGTCGTGCTGCTTGTCATCATGGTGCTGGCGGCGGTCGCCGCGCCGCTTCTGGCGTCGTCCGGTCCCACCGAGGTCGACCTGATGGCGGTGCGCCTGCCGCCGTCGCCGCAGCACTGGTTCGGCACCGACGCGGTGGGCCGGGACCTGTTGTCGCGCGTCCTTTATGGCGGCCGTGTCTCGCTGCTGATCGCTGGCGTCGGCATGATCGGCTCGCTTACGCTCGGCACGCTGATGGGCATGCTGGCCGCCTTCGGCAACCGCTTCGTGCGGCCGGCGGTCGACCGTGTCATCGAGATCCAGCTTGCCTTTCCCTATGTGCTGCTGGCCATCGCGGTGACAAGCGCGGTGCGGCCCTCGACGCCGGTCCTGATCCTGCTGATGGTATTGGCCGCCTGGGCGGCGGCGGCGCGCGTGGTGCGCGCCATCGCCCTGCAGGAGCGCGGCAAGGACTACGTCAAGGCCGCGGAGGTGCTCGGCGCCTCGCGCCTGCGTATCGCCATGCTGCATGTCTTTCCGAGCGTCCTTCCCAGCCTCGTCGTGCTGGCCGCCATGCAGATGGCGGCGATGATCGTGTTCGAGGCGACGCTGTCCTTCCTCGGCATGGGCGTGCAGCCGCCGACGCCGAGCTGGGGCGGCATCATGCTCGACGGCAAGAACTACATCACCTCGGCCTGGTGGGTGGCCTCGCTGCCCGGCCTCGCCATCGTCGTCACTTCGCTCGCGCTGGTGCTGATCGGCGACGGCCTGCAGGCGCGGACCGAGGCGATGCGCGCACGCGAGGGAGACCGCTGATGGAACCGGTGCTTTCGGTCGAGAACCTCAGCGTGCGCTTTCCCGGGCGCGCCGGCGATATCACCGTCGTCGACGACCTCTCCTTCAGCCTGGAAGCCGGACGCAGCCTGGTGATCGCCGGCGAATCCGGCTCCGGCAAGTCGATGGCCTGCCAGACACTGCTCGGCATCGCGCCGGGCTCAGCCAGGGTCACGGCGACGCGCATCGGTTGGCGCGGCCGCGACCTGCAGAAGCTATCCCAGGAGGATTGGCGTGGTGTTCGCGGTGCCGAGATCGCCATGATCTTCCAGGATCCGACCGCGGCGCTCAATCCGCTGATCACGGTCGAGCACCAGATCGTCGACGCCGTGCGCGCGCATCGCCGCTGCAGTCGCGACGAAGCGCGCGCACGCGCCGTCGAGGTGCTGGGCATGGCCGGCTTTCCCGACGCGGCGCAGCGCATGAAAAGCTATCCGAGCGAGCTTTCCGGCGGCCTGCGCCAGCGCGTGGCCATCGCGCTGGCGCTCGCCAACGCGCCCTCGCTGATCATCGCCGACGAGGCGACGACCAACCTCGATGTCTCCATCCAGGCGCAGATCGTCAAGCTGCTGCGCGAGCTACAGAAAAAGCTCGGCATGGCGCTGATCTTCGTCACCCACGACCTCGGGCTGGCGGCCGAGATCGGCGACGATCTGCTGGTCATGTACGCCGGCCACGCGGTCGAGTACGGGCCGGCGCGCGGCGTGCTGGCAGATCCCTGCCATCCCTACACGCGCGGCCTGCTGCGCTCGGCGCCGACGCTGAAGTCGAGCCGCGACAACCCGCTGGTGCCGATACCCGGCCAGCCGCCGCAGCCCGGCTCCATCGGCGGCGGGGCGCCGTTCCGCTCGCGCTGCCCGGTCTCGGTCGCGGGTGTCTGCGAGACGGCGCGGCCCGGCTGGAGCGAGGCGGGCCCGGGCCATCTCGTTGCCTGCCATCGCTTTGCCCAGGACGGCCGAAGGGGGCTGCCATGAATGCTGCCGTGAGCACGAGCGCCGGGGTCCTCGAAGCGCGCAACATCGTCAAGACCTTCTCGGTGCGCCGCGAGGGGAGGACGCGCGAGGTGCGGGCTGTCAACGACGTGTCCGTCGCCGTCGCGCCGGGCGAAATCGTCGGCCTCGTCGGCGAAAGCGGCTGCGGCAAGACCACGCTGTCGCGCATCATGATCGGCATCGAGCAGCCGACGCAGGGCGAGGTGCGCTATGGCGGCAAACCCGTCGCCGATCGCGCCGACTGGGCCGCGCTGCGCCGGTCAGTGCAATACGTCTTCCAGGACCCGTTCACGGCGCTCTGCCCGACGATGCGCATCGGCAAGGCGCTGGCCGAGCCGCTCGCCATCCACGGCCTCTGCGCGCCGTCCGAGCGCGATGGAAAGGTGGCGCGCATGCTGGAGATGGTGGGGCTGCATCCTGATGTCGCACGGCGCATGCCGAACCAGCTTTCGGGCGGCCAGCGCCAGCGCGTCAACCTCGCGCGGGCGCTGATGGTGGAGCCGAAGATCCTGATCTGCGACGAGATCGTGTCGGGCCTCGACGTCTCGGTGCAGGCGCAGGTGCTGCAATTGCTGCTCGACCTCAAGCAGCGGCTGGACCTCAGCCTGATCTTCATCTCGCACGATCTGCGCGTCATCCGCTACCTCTGCGACCGCGTGCTGGTGATGTATCTCGGCGAGATCGTCGAGCAGGGCGAGACGGCCTCGGTGTTCGACAACCCGCGTCACGACTACACGCGCACGCTGCTGGCCGCGATACCGGACCATTCGCGCGCGCTCGCGGCCATGGCCGACAACGCCTGATGCAAGTCGCTCAAACGTGTCAGGCTGTTTCGGGGCAACGGCATGCAGGGACGTAAGGATTTCAGGCTGCGGCTGCGCGCCGGCGTGCTGACGCTGGAACTGGTGCCGTCGCTGGGCGGCGCGGTCAGCGCCTTTCGCCTTGAGACCAGGGCAGGGCCGTTCGACCTGTTCCGGTCGCTGAAAGTGCCGGAAGGCGCGCGCGAGGACGCGCTTCATGCCGGCTGCTTCCCGATGGTGCCCTTTGCCAACTGCATCCGCGACAATCGCTTCGGCTTCGAGGGCAGGCGTTATGCCGTTTCGCCGAACATGGCCGGCAGCCGCCTCAATTTCCATGGCTCGGGCTGGCAGTCCGCATGGCAGGTCGCGGCGCGCGCCCTCGACCGCGTGGAACTGCGCCTCGGCGACGGACGCGTCGACGGCGTTTATCGCTACGAGGCGGTTCAGCTGTTCGAGCTCGATCCCCGCGCGCTGACCCTCACCACGACGCTGCGCAATCGCGGCGAGCGGGCGATGCCGTTCAGCTTCGGCCAGCATCCGTGGTTTCCCCGTCATGGCGGCATGCTGGTCCGTTTCCGCGCCGGCGCGGTGCTGGGCACCGACGCCGAAGGCGGGGCGCTGTCCCGTGAGCCGATCGCGCAGGATGCCGACTACAGCGTCTTTCGTTCCGTGCCCGCCGGCTATCGCAACCAGTGCTATGCGGGCTGGACCGGCGAAGCCGAGATTGCCTGGCCGGCAAACCGCATCGGCCTCGCGATCACGGCCGATCCCGTCTTCGGTCACCTGATGCTGCACGCGCCGGCGAGCGGCGAGCCGGTTGTGTGCCTGGAGCCGCAGAGCCCGGCGCCCTGCGGTTTCGACGGACTGGAGGAGGGGAAAATGGCTCCCGGCGTATTCGTGCTGGCGCCGGGCGAAGCGATCGCCGGCGCCATCCGCTTCGAGGTGAGCTAGTCCAACTGCCCCTAAATGCGACGCCGCATCTTCGACCGGATGTCGGCTAAATGGTCGGGTGGCAGGCGACCGGAACCGGCCAACCCTACCAGTTGACCTTCAACCCGACATCGCCTCCGTAGCTCTGCATGCCCTTTCCGAATTTGCCGTCGAAGGCGGCGAACATCGAGGTGTTGCCGCTCCAGTTCATCTTCAGGCCGGCATCGACGGCGACGGAGTTTTCGGCGGCCGCGGCGCCCTGGATGACAAAGGGAAAGCCAGGTGCGGCCTGGAATTCCGGCTTGACCGAGCGGTCCGGCTCGAACTCGTGCACCCAGGCTGCACGGCCCCACGCCTGCAGCGACTTGCCGTCCCCTATGCCAACCGTCGTGTCGAGCTGCAGTCCGAGCGAAACCGGCACGGAGAGGATGGTGCGGTCGGCGAAGCTGAGACCAAGCGTGCCGCCGCCAAGCGAGGTTTCGTTGAATGCGCCCGTCGACAGCATGGCGAACTGCGCGCCGGCAAATGGGGTGATGGCGCCTTGGCCGACCGTCTGTCGCCAGCCGGCCTCGATATTGGTGCCGAAGCCGGCGCTCAGGAAATTGCTCTTCCAATGCTCGGCGGCGCCGGCAACCGGGTCGAGCGGCGCGTTCGAGCCGGGGAGGGTGACATCGCGGTCGACATTGTTGTTGTAGAGGCCGAAGGCGAGCGCGCCGTTGATATAGAACTGGTCCCATTTGCGGGTGAGGTAGGCGCCGGCCTGACCACCGATGATGTTACCCGATGTCTGGCGGTCGTCGACAGCAAAGGAGGCCGCGGAGCCGCCAAGCGCGAAGCCCATCAGCACATCGGGGTCGCCTGCGGATTCGAGTCCAGCGGCAAAGTTGCCGCCTCCGTAGACGTTGTCGGCACTGCCCACGGCAGCATTGCCCTTGATCTCGCCGCCATTGCCGCCGGCGGTCGCCCAGTAGCTCCAGCGCTGTTCATTTGGCTGCAGGGCGTTGAACGGATCTTTCTTGGCCTTCGCGGGCTCGTCATAGGCCTGCGCCGCTATGGTGCGGTCGGTCGGATCGATACCGAGCCCGGTGCGCCAGAAATCCGCCTGGCGGGTCATCGAATTGAGGAACGTGTCATAGGCGTCGAATTGCGGCTGCTCGACACCTGAGACGCCTTCGCCCGAGAGCGCATCGTAGACGCCGCCGAGCTGATTGACCGTCGGGACATAGAACAGCGCCGCGGCAATCTTGTTGAAGCTTGGCGGTGGCGAACCGCTCTGGATCGTATTGACCACGTTGCCGATTACGGTCTCATTCCCGGTCAGCCCGGTGGGGGCGAAGTTGACGTCGACGTTGAGGACAACGTCGTCGGCATTCGGGTATTTCAGTTCATACTGCGCGACGGCGCTGGGTATTGTGTTGAGCTTCAACCCGTTGGTGGTCACACCTCCGTCAGCGTGCAGGATGAGGAAATCCTGGCTGCCAGGCTTGGCCGCGCCCGGATCCATGATGTTCACGTCGATGGCCCCGCTCATATCGGCGGCGCCGCTGATGTTGAACAGGTCCGATGCCGGATCGAGGTCGACGTCGACCTTGTAGGCGCCGGTCGAGGACTGGGTCCAGTTACCGACGAGATTGGTCGTCATGACGTTGCCGTCGCCGCCCGGCGAGAAATAACCGCTGTCGGCGAACAGGTTGTTGGCGCCGAGTTTGGCGTCGGCGCCGGCATTGAAAGTGGCGCCAGCCAGGTTCGTAAAGCTGTTCAAACCGGTTCCAAGATCGAAGGAGCCGGTAACGGTGCCGTAGTTGGTGACTGCCTCGTTGCCCCCGCTCGCCAGGATCGCCCAGCCGCCGGCGGTCCTGCTCGCGGTGGTGATCGTGCCCTTGTTGGTGATCGTGTTGTCGTTGCCGTCCAGCAACCAGACACCGACGCCTGTATGGGTGGCGTCGGTCGCGCCGCCCATCACCAGGCCGGTGGCGCTGTTCAGGTTGATGGCGATGTCGCCATTGCCTTCGACCGCCTTGCTCTGCGCCACGATTGCATCGGTGCCGGCGGCATGTGTGACAACCGAGCCCGTGAGATCCACCGTGACGGCGCCGGCGACGCCGAGATAGTTCTGCGTGACGTCCTTCTTGCCACCGTTGCTCTGCGCGAAGATGCCGATCGAGCCGCTGCCATAAGTGTCGATCGTGCCGGCATAGTCGACATGAACCACGCCAGAGTCGCCGGCGTCGCCATTGCTGCCGACAGCCCAATTCGTCACCGTGCTGACACCCGGGATCAGCTCGTTGCCGAGCGTGCCGAGGATGCCGCCGCCGCCGCCGACGGACTGCGCGAAGATGCCGGCCGAGGACGTGCCATGGGTGATGATCGCTCCATCGCCCTCGACGGTGACGTCCTTGCCCGAGCCGCCATTGCCGCCGCCTTGCCCAAAGGCAAGGCCGATGCCGAGGTTGAGTGATGGAATCGGGCCCAGCCCGTTCGCCAGCACGCGGTCGACATTGCCCGCGACACCACCGCCGCCGCCGATCGACTGCGCGAAGATGCCGTTGGAGGCCGCGCCGAAGGTCTCGATCGTGCCGTTGCCGTTGTTGGTGACATGGACGACGCCGCCGTCGCCGCCGCTGGTGCCCTTGCCGCCGACGCCGATCGTGCCGGTGGCGCCGATATTGGCCTTGCCGCCAACGCCACCGCCGCCGCCCACCGACTGGGCGAAGATGCCGTTGGAATTGCTGCCTCTGGTGGTGATGTTGCCGGTGTTGATGACCTCTACCAGACCGCCGGTGCCGGTGCTGCCGCCCTGGCCGCCGACGGCGATGCCAATGTTGCTGTAGATCTTGGTCTTGCCGAACAGCACATTGGCGATAAGCGCCGCCGGAACCGGGATCAACTGGTCGGTGCCAAGGATGCCGTTGCCACCCGCGCCGCCGCCGCCGCCGACCGACTCCGCGTAGATGCCGTCCGACATCGAAGCGTTGGTGATGATGTTGCCGTCATTGGTGACTTTGACGTGGCCGCCATTGCCGGCGCCGCCGCCATCGCCGCCAACCGTCACCGACATGGCGATGTTGGTTTCGGCGCCGGGCGGGGCGTCGCCCTGGCCAACCAGCACGTTGATCGAGTTGGCCCGGCCGCCGATACCGCCGCCGCCGCCGATCGACTGCGCGAAGATGCCGAAGGCGCTGTTGCCGGTGACGATCTCATTGCCGTCGGCGTCGACCGTGTGGGTGTCCAGGCCCGTCTCGATCGTGCCGTGATTGTTGACGATCACGTCCTCGCCGTTGCCGGCCGCGCCGCCCGTGCCGCCGACCGCGACCGACATATTGACCGTTTGCGCGGTCTTGCTGGGCGCGTTCGCCCAGCCGACAACGCCCGTGATGGCGTTACCGCCGTCGCCGCCACCGCCGCCGGCGCTCTGTGCGAAAATGCCGGCGGCATTGTCGGCGTAGGTGCGGATGCCGGCCCAATTGTTCACCGTAGCCGTCGAACCATCGCCGCCGACGCCGCCGCTACCGCCGACCGTGACGCCGAGGTTCATGTTCAGGATTTCGCTGTTGTTGATGCCGACATTGACACCCACGGCAAAGCCGCCATCGCCGCCGCCGCCGCCGATCGACTGCGCCCGGATGCCGTCGGCGCCCATCCCGAAGGTGGTGATCAGGGAATCCGGTACAACGTTGCCGTTTGCGTCCTTGCCTGCGTCGACGATGACGGCGCCGGCCGTCTCGCCCGTGCCGCCGGTGCCGCCGACCGCAACGGTGATGGTGCCGCCCGGACCAATCGCCATGGAGCCGCTGGCCGCGTAGCCACCCGTGCCGCCGCCGCCGCCGACACTTTGCGCCCAGATGCCATGGGCATCGGTGCCATAGGTGGTGATATCGCCACCATTGGTGACGTGGACCGTATCGGCGATGCTGCCGTCGCCGCCACCGCCGCCGACCGCGATCGAGACCGCTACGGTGGGGATTTCGGCTGGATCGGGCGACGCTGTCGCGGTGAAGGCGACCGCCGACCCACCATTGCCGCCACCGCCGCCGACGCTCTGCGCGAAGATGCCGTACGCCTTGTCGCCGGAGGTGATGATGTCGCCCTGGTTGTCAACGGTGACGGTGCCGCCATTGCTGCCGCCGCCGCCATGGCCACCGACCGCGGCCGACACCGCGCCAACCGCGACAGCACCCGAAATCGCGAAACCGCCATTGCCGCCGCCGCCGCCAAGGCTCTGCGCGTTGATGCCGATCGCGCCTGCTCCATGGGTGATGATCGTCGAGGCATTGTTGACCGTTACGGCCTTGGCGAGCCCGCCCGTGCCTGCTTCGCCGCCCAGCGTGACAGACATGGCTACCGCGCCCAGCGTGCCGCCGCCGGCAAAGCCGCCATTGCCGCCGCCGCCGCCGACGCTCTGCGCGAAGATGCCGTAGGATTGCAGGCCGAAGGTCTCGATCGTGCCGCCCGTGGTGTTGACGGTGACGATATCGCCGTCACCGGCCACGCCACCCTTGCCGCCCATGGCAAGGCCGAAATTGAAAGCGCCGCCGGCGCTGACCGCAACCGAACCGCCGCCATCGCCGCCGCCGCCGCCGACGCTCTGCGCGAAGATGCCGTAGGCACTGTTGCCCTGGGTGGTGATGTCGCCCTTGTAGTTTACGGTTACATCCTTGGCGTCGCCGCCGGGACCTCCCGAGCCGCCGAGCGCAAAGCTGATTCCGGCGCCGGTGCCAGTGCCGCCGGCAACAGCCACGGCAAGCCCGCCGCGGCCGCCGCCGCCGCCGACCGACTGGGCGAAGACGCCATAGGCCTTGTTGCCGGTGACAACCAACTGGCCGTCGACGATGGTTCGGGTACCGGTATCGATCTCGGATCGAGCCAGGCCCGTGAGATCGCCAGGTGTCGTGACCTGGTTGACCACGACCGATCCGCCGTCGCCGCCTTTTTCGCCAGAGCCGCCGATGGCGATCGCGACGGTTTCGCCGACCGTATACGAGCCGCCGCCATTGCCGCCGCCACCGCCAAGCGACTGGGCAAGGATGCCGACCGAATTGTCGCCGCTGGTGGTGAGGTGACCAGACGAGTCGACGGTGACGTTCAAGCCGTTGCCGCCGCCGCCGCCAGACCCGCCGATGGAAAACAGCCCGCCCGCCGAGCCGCCATCGCCGCCACCGCCGCCGATCGACTCCGCCTGGATCGCTGTGCCAGCGGTGGTGATGGTGCCGCTATTGGTGACGGTGACCGTACCGCCGTCGCTGGTCGAGGAGCCCTTGCCGCCGATGGCGACCAAGCCGCCTGAATCGCCGCCATTGCCGCCGCCGCCGCCGATCGACTGGGCGAAAATACCGCGTGCCTTGGGGCCGGTGGTGATCAGCGTGCCGTCATTGGTAACAGTCACCGACCCGCCGGCGCCGCCCGTGCTGCCCTCGCCGCCGATAGCAACCAGTCCGCCGCTGCCCGAGCCATTGCCGCCGCCGCCGCCGATCGATTGTGCCACGATCGCATCCGCGCCGACATCCTTGATGGTCGGGCCCAGATCGGTGACGTTGGTGTCCGTGCCGCCGTATGTCGTAATATTCGCGTGGTTGTTGACGATCACGGTCTTGCCGTCGCCACCGGAGCCGGCGTTACCGCCAATGGCGACGAGGCCTCCTGCTCCGCCGGCGTCGCCACCGCCGCCGCCGATCGACTGCGCCAGGATGCCGAAGGCGCCGACGCCATAGGTGGTGATGTTGCCGCCGGCATTGTTGTTGACAGTCACCGTATTGCCGGTGCCTCCACCGGAGCCGAGGCTACCTTTGAGGGCGACGATGCCGCCGGCATCGCCGGCATTGCCGCCGCTACCGCCGAGCGACTGCGCCCAGATGCCATAGGACCGCGCGCCCATTGTCTCGATGACCCCGGTATTGGTCACGGTGACTGTCCCACCGTTGCCGCCAGCGGAAGCCGAACCGGGCTCGCCGACGATGCCGAAGCTGTCGCCGCCCGCGCCGCCACCGCCGCCGATCGACTGGGCAAAGATGCCGACCGATTTGTCCTGGTTGGTGGTGATCTGGCCGCTGTTGGTGACGATGACGGTGCCGCCGGTTGTCGGCGGGCCGCCCGCGCCGCCTTGGGCGAGGATATAGCCGTCACCGCCGGCGCCGCCCTGGCCTCCCTTGCTCATCACGAAGATGCCATCGGCTCCGACCGCGTCGGTGGTGATCGTCGCTGCCGAGGTAAGGGTGATGTCGCCGCCCTGGCCGGCGGCGCCGCCCTGGCGAGCCTTCTGATTGCCGTAGGAGTCGCCACCCTTGCCGCCATCGCCGCCGACGCTGGCGATCTCCACCGCTGCCTTGCCGGCCTGGCTGGAACTGTAGCTGGTGCCCAAAGCCAGCGTATCGTTGATCGTCGGCCCATTGCCGCCCGGCTGGCCGTCGGAACCGCTCACGCCGATGGTCAGGCTGCCCAGAATGCCGAAGTCGATCTCTATCCCGTAAGCATTCGAGCCGCCCGAACCGTTGGTACCGGTTTGTCGGTCGACAAAGCGCACGTCATTGCCCTGGGTCACCGTGCCGCCGGTGCCCGACGCCCCGGCGCCGCCCCCCGCTGTCGGAACGTTGAGCTGATAGGTGTTGAGCGTGGTTTGAGGATGGCCGGAATCGGTCTCGTTCTCCACCACTATGCCGGTGTAGTAGTCGGTGCCGTTCACCGTCGTCTTTGTATAGGAGAGGACCTTGTAGGTCTTTCCTCCGGAAACGTAGGTGGTGTTGATCGCGGGCGGATCGACGATAACGGCATTATACGTGGTCGTGCCGCCGGAGGTCACCTTTGTGACCACCCAGCCATTGGGCGGCGACGGGACCTGGAAAACGGTCTCGAACTGTTGGGTGCCGGGGTTGTACACCGTGTCGGCGAGGGCGCTGCCTATTGGCAGAAGCAGCGCCGAGCCGGTCAGCAGCCCAAACACGCTCGACCGGGCAGACCGGCGAAGAGCCTTCAGCCCAATTCCGGACACACCGACATTCTTCATTGCCCAGTCGCCCCCTGACCCCTGGGGAGCTCCAATTCGGCTGAAGCCGGGGCGAGGCTTGCCGACGGCAGCCTGCTGGCGGGTTCACGCGCGGCGGGTTCTCCCATTCCATGCGTATCTGATTTGCACGGTTTTCCGATCTGACTTTTTCTGGGTGAATCCTGTTCCTCACGCGAAGGTGAATGCTGGCCATTCGCGCCGAGGTCCGCAATCGCCGCCCGTCGGCCGCCAGGAAAAAGTCGTTCGTGAAGAACGTGGAAGGCTTTGTTTTGCCGCATTTGCGCGCGGCCAGATGTTCCCATCTGGCTGCAAAATGCTCCGGTTAAGGCCCCGTGCAGATCGGGATCGGCTGCGGCGGGGGCGCCGGATGGTCCTGCTTGTACTGGGCGATCAGCGGCTCCAGCGTCTTCTTCGGCCAGAATTTCGGCGCGCCGATCTGCTTGAGGCACGAAGCATTCCAGTAGCTGCCGCCATGTCCGGCGGCGGCGATGTCACGCGATTCCGGATAGATGTAGAGCGTGGTGGGGTTGCCCTTCATCATCGGGATGATCTCGGCGGCATCCTGCGCCGACCAGCTCGTGCAGCCGTTGCTGCGTCCGCCGGCATAGTCCACCAGCTTGCCGAACAGCACATAGCCTTGCCTGTCGGCATAGGGGCTACCCGGCTTCTTGCGCTTGCACATGCCTTTCAGCACCTGGGCGGCGTGGCCGCCGATCAGGCGCTCGCGGGCGTTGGCCGTCTCGCCTTCGCCGTCGAACTGGATGAAGGTGCGCTGCAGGATGGCGTCCTGCCTTGCGGCGTTGCGGTAATAGCCCTTGAAGGAGGTCTTGGTGTCGGCGGTGATGTAGCCGCCGCCCATGGTCAGCTCCGAATCCTGGGCGTTGCCGAAATTCTTCACGCATTGGCGACCGTTGGAGAAATCGACGACGCCCTTGAGGTTGCGCCCGGCGCCATGCCCGGAGGGAACCGCGCGGAACAGCTGCTTTGCCTCGCAGATGATGTAGTAGCGGCGACCCAGCTGCCCGCCGCCGAGATCGCCGGGGCGCGTGGCGTCCATGGCGAAGTAGCAGGGGTTGCGCACCGTGCCGTCGCTGGACTTCCTCTCATAGAGCGCGCGCGCCCGCTCCAGCACGACCCGCGAGATCTGGCCGTCGGCGTCGCCGACATGAGCCTGCAGCCAGGGCGGTACCTGGGCCGAGGCGCCGGCGGCAGAGGCCGGCAGGGCCTGCGCCATGAGCAGAAGGCCGATCGTGTTCAGGATTGCCAGAAGAATGGTTCTCAACCGCACCGGACAAGCTTCCCGTCGTCTGCACCCGCCGCCGGAGCCCGGCGCCAGGGCGCGAATCACCTAGTGTCTTTCATAAATCGCGGCGCGCGGCTCCGCGACACACATCTTGTTTAGCGTGACGTGGAGATAAGGGGAGGTGGGGCTGCTCAGAACGCCAGGCTGCCCTGTTCGGCCTGCTCAGGCGCGTCGGGGTTGCCGGCGGCGGTGGCCCAGGCGAGTTCCACCAGCGTAATGGTGCGCTTGCCGGTGCCGTCGACCTGGCAGACGATCAGGCCCTGTTCCTCGATATAGTCGAGCAGGCGGCGGGCGCGGCGCAGCGAGTGCGTGCCGTAGGCGCGGGCGATCGCCGCGTCGCTGGGGCAGGGGCGGCCTTCCTTGGCGGCGCGGGCGATCATCATGAACACGCCCTGCATGTCCTCCGGCAGCAGCGAGGCGCGCACGGAGACGTCCCGCCATGCCTCGTCCTCGGCGATGTTGGAGCCGAGGCCGGCGCGGGCGCGCGTCAGCATGCGGCGGAATTCGGGGAGATCGGGCACCGCTGATCCCAAGCCCTCGATGCGGCAGCGCACGGTGAATTCCTGGTAGAGCTGGCCGATGACGCGGAAGCCGGCGTCGGGCTCCGCCAGCACGGCGGCGAGAACACGGTCCATGCGCTCGCGCCGCTCGGCCAGGTCCTCGGCGCTGGGCTGGTCTTCGGCCGGCTCGGGGCGCAACTCCATCGGCGTCGACTTGGCCGCCATGAGCTGGTCGAGCAGGTCGGGCGACGGGGTGGTGCGGCGCGGCGCGCGGGTTGGCTCGGGCGGCGGAGCGGCAAGCACGATGGCGCGCGCGGCTTCGGGCGAGGCCTCCGGCAGTGGCAGCAGCCTTGGCGTGGCGTTGCGCGGGCTGGTGTCGGTCGGGCCGATGCGCAGGCCGAGCGGCCGGCGCGACAGGGCCGGACCCAGCGCCATGAACTGGCCGCGCTCCAGGTCACGGAAGGATTCGGCCTGCCTGCGCTCCATGCCGAGCAGGTCGGCGGCGCGCGCCATGTCGATGTCGAGGAAGGTGCGGCCCATCAGGAAATTCGAGGCTTCCGCCGCGACGTTCTTGGCAAGCTTGGCCAGGCGCTGCGTGGCGATGATGCCGGCGAGACCACGCTTGCGGCCGCGGCACATCAGGTTGGTCATGGCGCCGAGCGAGAGTTTTCGCGCTTCGTCCGACACCTCGCCGGCGACGGCGGGGGCAAAGAGCTGCGCCTCGTCGACCACGACCAGCATCGGATACCAGTGGTCGCGCGCCGTGTCGAAAAGACCGCCGAGGAAGGCGGCCGCGCGGCGCATCTGGTTCTCGGCGTCCAGCCCCTCGAGGTTGAGCACGGTGGAGATGCGATGGATGCGGGCCCGCTCGCCCGCCACCTGCAGGCCGCGCTCGGTGTGCTCCTCGGCGTCGATCACCAGATGGCCGAAGCGATCGGCGAGCGTGACGAAGTCGCCCTCGGGGTCGATGATGGCCTGCTGCACCCAGGGCGCGCTCTGTTCCAGCAGGCGGCGCAGCAGATGTGACTTGCCGGACCCGGAATTGCCCTGCACCAGCAGGCGGGTCGCCAGCAGTTCCTCAAGATCCAGCGCCGCCGGCGTTCCGGCCGACGTATTGCCCATCTCGATCGCTACGGTCATCTCTCGACTGGTGTCATATCAGGACTCAGGGGAAGCTTTTCGCCCGCAGGGCTTATCAACCCCCACGCGCCACGTCGAGGATTTGGCGCCGGCTGTCCCCGGATAGTGGGCAGGCTGTGGAACGAATGATCACCCGGTGGTGCTTTCGTGACGCACCCCGGCGGCTCCCTTCAGGCCGGCTTTCGCTTCTCCACCTCGGCCTTGCGCAGCAGGAAGCGCTGGATCTTGCCGCTCGGCGTCTTGGGCAGTTCCTTCACGAACTCGATCTCGCGCGGATAGGCGTGCGCCGAAAGCCGCTTCCTGACATGCCGGGCGAGTTCCTCGGCCAGCACCTCGCTGCCCTGGAAGGATGGCGCCAGCACCACGAACGCCTTGACGATCTCCGTGCGCTGCGGATCGGGCACGCCGACGACGGCGGCCTCGTTGACGGCGGGATGCTCGATCAGAGCGCTCTCGACGTCGAACGGCCCGATGCGATAGCCGGATGAGGTGATGACGTCGTCGGAGCGGCCGATGAACGAGATCGAACCGTCCGGCTCGAACTCCACCGTGTCGCCGGTGCGGTAGTAACCGCCCGAGATCGCCGGGGTTTCCGACTGGTGGTAGCCGTCGAACCAGCGCAAGGGTGACTTGGCGATATCGACGGACAGAATGCCGGGCTGGTTGGGACCGAGCTCCTTGCCCGCGTCGTCGAGCACGACGATGCGGTAGCCGGGCATGGCGAAGCCGGCCGAGCCGGCCCGCACGGCGTGCGAAAGGCCGTGATGGTTGTTCACCATCATGCCGTTCTCGGTCTGGCCGTAATGGTCGTGGATCGGGACGGCGAGGTTCGCCTCGAACCAGCGGATCACTTCCGGGTTGAGCGGCTCGCCGGCGCTGCTCACCACGCGCAGCCGGCCCTTGACCCGGGCAGCCGGCGCGGCACCCTCCGCCATCAGCAGGCGGAAGGCCGTGGGCGAACCGGCAAGGCTGGTCACGCCCAGCCGCTCGATCGTGTCGTAGGTGCTTTTGGCGTTGAAGGCGCCCTCGTGGAAGGTGGTGGCGATGCCGAGCAGCAGCGGTCCGGTAATGCCGTAGTAGAGGCCGTAGGCCCAGCCGGGGTCGGCGATGTTCCAGAACACGTCGTCGGCGGTAAGACCGACAGCGTCGCGCATATAGGCGCCGAAGGCCATCAGTGCGTTGAGCGGCACCGGCACGCCCTTGGGAAAGCCCGTCGTGCCCGAGGTCGACATCATCATGAAGAGGTCGCTGCCCTTGCGCATGACGGGAGCGCAGTCCGGGCTGGCACCGGCAAGGGCCGCGCGGAAATCGATGTCGCCGGCGGGCAGCGCATCGCCGGCGCCGAGGATGGTCGCGACGCGCGGGCGGTTCTCGATCTCGTCCAGCTTGCCGCGATTGGCCGGATTGGTCACCACCAGCTTCGCGCCCGACGTTTTCAGCCGATGCTCGATCGCCTTGGGGCCGAAGGCGGTGAACAGCGGCTGGTAGATGGCGCCGACGCGCCAGACGCCAAGGATCAGCGCCACCAGCTCGGGAATGCGCGGCAGCAGGCCCGCCACCATGTCGCCGGGGCGCACGCCGGCGTCCTTCAGCACATTGCCGGCGCGGCCCGACATGTCGGCGAGGTCGTCGAAGGTGAATTCGCGCAACTCGCCGCCGGCCGAGATGGCGCGCAGCGCCAGGCGGTTCCCGCCGGTGTGACGGCCGCAGCATTCGACATAGGCGTTGATGGCGGTTGCCGGGTCGCCGTCGAGCCTGGCGATCTCGTCCTCGATGCGGAAACGCCGGACGGCGTCCTCGTAGCGCGGCAGGCGCGATGCAGCTTCTGTCATGGCAATCCTCCCAGGCCGGCGCGTCCCACCCTCCCAACGCGCCATGCCGGCAGATTGCCCCAAATCATGGCCCGGGTCGATTGCGGCGAAAGTCGGGGCCGAGCCTTGCGCCGGTCTTCGTCACCTCGAGGTCGCTTCGCGGTCGCCATGATCCACGCTCAAGGCGGACTCTGATCGTTGTTAGCTGTCATTCCGATGTTGCCGAGTATCGCCGCAACCCAGTGGCCAAAGCGATGGGGCTGGGAAAGTTCCTTGTCCAAAACGGCAATGGAATTGCCGTAATGCGCACAAGTATTTCTTGCTCTGGACAGACCTTTATCCGTTCAAATACGGTGCCTTTCCAAGTGAAGACGCGTGCCCAGGAAAGGTTCGGTCGCTTCGTGCAAAAGAATGTCTTCTCGTCGGTCGACCTGCCATCCCATCTGGATCACCACGCGCGCTTCGCGCTCTGGCAGGACATCCACGTCGCCGAGATCTGGTCGGTCGAATATACGATTTCCGAGAAGCTGGCGTTCGAGGCGGCGATCGAAGCGACGGCAGTCGGACCGCTGGTGCTGGGACAGATGGCCGGGACGATCCGGCATGCCAGCCGCAAGGCGAGCAACATCGCCGCCGACGGCAGGGACGGCTATCTCCTGCTGATCAACAATGGCGACACGGTGCTTCGCGGCGCCCAAATTGGCCGCGACTACAGCGTGGGCAAGGGCGAGGCCGCGCTGGTCTCCGCCTCGGAAGGGCTGCAGATGACGGGCGGCGACAGCAATGTCTGGGCCAATGTGGTGGTTCCCCGCGTCGTCCTGGAGAGCGCCTTCAAGCAAATCGACGACCGGCTGGCGCTGTGCATCGGAGCCGACAACGAGGCGCTCGACATGCTCAAGCGCTATTGCAGCTTCCTGGAAGCAGGGCCCACCTTGCTGTCGCCCGATCTCGTCAACCATGCCACGGAGACCATCGTCGATCTGATCGGCCTGGCAACGGGCGCCAAGGGCGAGACCGCCGAACTGGCGGGGTTGCGTGGCCTGCGCGCGGCGAGGCTGCAGGCAATCCTGCAAAAGATGCGGGAGAATTTCGCCGACCCTTCGATTTCGGCCCAGGGCGTTGCCCGGCAATTGCGGCTGTCGGTGCGGTATGTGCATGACATCCTGCAGGAAACCGGGGTGAGTTTTGCCGAGCGGATCCTGGAGTTGCGCCTGCAGAAGGCCCATCGGATGCTGAGCGACAGGCGCAACGACGGCATGCGGATCAGCGAGATCGCGCTGCTCAGCGGCTTCTCCGACGTGTCCTACTTCAACCGTTGTTTCCGTCGCCGCTTCGGCTCGACACCGAGCGGCGCCCGGTAGGGAAAAATGCATTCCGGCCAAAAGGATGCCGCGCCCGGCTGATGCCGATCGGCCACACTGATCCCGAAGACGTCCGGAGCGCTTTGCGCGACAATTCCGGTGCGGCTCAGCCCAAGACGCCACTGGAGAACAATGCAACACCGGGAGCCGCCGCGAAGCATTCCCGCACTGGCGCGGCATCCTGGGGCAGCAGATACTCATGAAAACCGTTTCGCTCGCCGCGGCCCTGCTTCTGGCGCCGGCCGGCCTGGCCACAGCCGAGCCCGCCGATGGGGCCTCGCCCACGGCCGCGTATAACTGGTCCGGCGTATATATTGGCGCGCAAGCCGGATACGCCTGGGGCGAGGGAAGGGTCGGGCAGACTTTCGTGCCCGGCGCCTTCGACAACTATGGCTGGGGCTACAACCCCTCCGGTGGTTTCGGGGGACTCTATATCGGCTACGTCAAGCAGTTCGACAGCGGTGTGGTCCTCGGCATCGAGGGCGATTACAATTTCGCCAGCGTCAAAGGTACGACGCTGTATCGAGCCTTGGGCGTCGACGATCCATTGTTCGGAGGTGAGCTCAGGCTGGATGCAGTTGGCTCGTTGCGTGTCCGGGCAGGCTATGCGGTGGGGCGGTGGCTGCCCTTCATCAGCGGCGGCCTGGCTATGGCAAACTACAAGCACACCACCGTGCATCTTCCCGGCAGCGTTCCCTACGCTGACGTCAGCGAAACCATATCAGGCTACACGGTGGGCGGCGGCGCCGAGTACGCGGTCACCGACAATTGGGTGCTTCGCGGCGAGTACCGGTTCGCTGATTTCGGCCGCCACCCCTCCGTGCGTCACTCGACGCTCGACGGGGCCGCTATCAAGCCCGACGCGATCGATCTGAAGGCGCACGATCTGCGCATCGGTGTCGCCTACAAATTCTAGAAAATCGCCATTTTCCGCAACCGGGCACTGTCTCCGGAAACAAACGCATATTCGCATCCGAGGGCTTTAAATGCACCGTTGTTCAGTCGTCATCGCGGTAATGATCGCCGCCACGTCAGCCGTCGCTGCGGACACCATGCAGCCCTTGGCCGGGGCGACAGCGGTGACGCCTCGTGTCTCTGGCTACGGCGAACTCTATCTCGGCGGACTCCGCTTCGTCGGTGACGACTACACGACCCGGGCCGGCGGAGGGGCCGCCAGCCTCAACATTCCTTTTGCCCAGCGATGGAACCTGCAGGGCGACCTGACCTATGACCGCATCTGGGGCCACTATTCCCCTCTGTATGATACGCGTGGCGCGATCCACATGTACTATCGCGATGCCGACAGTTTCGCGGCCGGGCTGTTCGCCACATACACATCGTTCGGCATTGCCGACGACGTGACGGCTTACAATTATGCGGTCGGTCCGGAAGCCCAGCTCTATCTCGGCAACCTTACCCTTTATGGCCAGGCCAGCGTCGGCCAACTCACCATCAACAGCTTTCATGGCGACCAATGGGGCGTGCGCGCCGTGGCGCGCTATTTCCCCCGGAAGAACCTTCGCCTCGATGGCGAAATCGCGTTCAAAAGAACAGACTACGGGATGAACGAGGACGTGTTCGGCGTTGCGGTCCAGGCAATGTACCGATTCGACGAAACGCCCTGGTCGCTGTTTGGCCGCTATGAATTCGAACGAACGAAGGTCGAAACATTTGCCGGGGACACCAGGGCCAACAAGTTCGTCATCGGCCTGCGCGCCAGCTTCGGCAGCGAGACGCTGTTCGATGAAGATCGCAATGGGGCGACCATGGACACCTATCGGCCCGCTTCGGTGATCAACACGAAATAGGCGCTTCGCCAGCCGCCTGCGCCACTCCTTGGACTTTGGGAAAATACAACCCATATTGAGTCCATGGAGCTTTGAGCGTGACCTTCGCGCGGACGGCCCTTTTTGCCGTGGCCTTCGTCGTCGCGGCTGTCCTTTCTCCCTTCTCTTCGGCCGGGAGCGAGAAAGTTGCGTTGCTGGCGGCGATCGACGGCGCCATCGGGCCGGCTAGCAGCAAGCAGCTCGAGGAAGCGCTCGACACCGCGGCCAAGCGGAATGCCGCGGTTCTTATCCTGGAGATCGACACCCCCGGCGGGCTGGTCACCTCGATGCGCGAGATGATCGCCGACATCCTTGCCTCGCCGGTGCCTGTCATCGGCTATGTGGCGCCAGCCGGCGGCCATGCGGCGAGCGCCGGCACCTATATTCTCTACGCCACCCATGTCGCCGCCATGGCGCCCGGCACCAATCTCGGCGCCGCGACGCCCGTCGAGATCGGCGGATTGCCGTCGCTTCCTGGTGGCGATCAGGGTGACAAGGGCAAGGACGACCAGAAAAACGCCAGCGGCCGACCGGCCGGCGACGCGATGATGGCCAAGGTAACCAATGACGCGGTCGCCCTGATCCGCTCGCTGGCGGAACTGCGCGGTCGCAATGGCGACTGGGGCGAGAAGGCGGTGCGCGAGGCGGCCAGCCTTTCGGCCAATGCGGCGCAGCAGGAACACGTGATCGATTTCGTCGCTCGCGACACGACCGAGCTCCTGCAACTGGCCGATGGGCGCACCGTCGATGTGGCCGGCAGGAAAGTGGTCCTGGCGACCAGGGGGCTGCCGGTGGAGACGCTGGAGCCAGGCTGGTTCATAAGGCTGCTCGCCGTCATCACCGACCCCAACACAGCCGTCGTCCTGATGCTGGTCGGCGTCTACGGCATCGTCTTCGAATTCACCAGCCCAGGCGCGGTCGCGCCCGGCGTGATCGGGACCATCTGCCTCGTGCTCGGGCTCTACGCGCTCGATCTCCTGCCGATCAACTTCACCGGCCTTGCCCTGATGCTGCTCGGCATCGCCTTCCTTGTCATCGAGGCCTTCAATCCCACTGTCGTGCTTGGCCTCGGCGGCGTGGCCGCCTTCCTGTTCGGAGCCACCATACTGCTCAGGGTCGAAGGGCCGGGCTTCACCATGTCGTGGGCGGTCATCGGCCCAGCCGCCGCGCTGACGCTCGGGCTGGCGCTGCTGACCGGCACCTATGTCCTGGCGGCGCGCAGGAACCCGCCCCGCGTCGGTCGGGAGGCCATGCGCGGCCTGCCGGCCGAAATCCTCGACTGGCAGGGCGGCGAGGGCCATGTGCTGGCCTGGGGCGAGCGCTGGCGGGCAAGGGCCGATGAACCGGTTGCCGTCGGCGACAGCGTCGAGGTGACCGGTGTCGGCGACCTCGTGCTGACCGTGCGACGGCGACACGTGGCTGGAAATGGGCAAGGCGAAACGGGGTAAGGCAATGATGATCGGTTCCATAGCCTATCTGATCGTCGCGCTGGTCGTGGTCATCTTCCTGTCCGCGGCCATCCGCATCCTCAGGGAATACCAGCGCGGCGTCGTCTTCACGCTCGGCCGCTTCACCGGGGTCAAGGGGCCAGGCCTCATCATCCTCGTCCCCTTCGTCCAGCAGATGGTGAAGGTCGATCTTCGCGTGGTGGTGCAGGACGTGCCGCCGCAGGACGTGATTTCGCGTGACAACGTCTCGGTCAAGGTCAACGCGGTGCTTTACTTCCGCATCGTCGACGCCGAGCGGGCGATCATCCAGGTAGAGGACTACATGGCCGCCACCAACCAGCTCGCGCAGACCACGCTGCGTTCGGTCCTCGGCAAGCACGAGCTCGACGAGATGCTGGCGGAGCGCGACAGGCTCAACAGCGACATCCAGGAGATTCTCGACCAGCGCACGGATGCCTGGGGCATCAAGGTGTCCAATGTCGAGATCAAGCATGTCGACCTGAACGAAAGCATGGTCCGCGCCATCGCCAAGCAGGCCGAGGCCGAACGGCTGCGGCGCGCCAAGGTGATCAATGCCGATGGCGAGCAGCAGGCGGCGGCGAAACTGGTCGAGGCGGGCCGCATGCTGGCGGCCGAGCCCCAGGCCATGCAACTGCGCTATTTCGAGGCCTTGCACGACATTGCCGGCGAGCGCTCGTCCACGGTGGTTTTTCCGCTGCCGGTGGACCTGCTCAACCAGTTCCTGAAGCAGCACGAGCGTTGAGGGTGGCAACTTCGCCTTCGAAGGTAGGGCATCGCATATGAGGTTCCCCCACTCCGTCGCCGCTACGCGGCGCCACCTCTCCCCCCTCCGGAGGGAGAGGTGGTCGGCAAAGCCGGCCGGAGCGGGGGTCGTGCCCATGCTTGTCCTGCTGGAGGTTGACGTCTCAAACGCCACGCCTCAGCGTGTGGCTGGGCCGGCCAGAAGCCGCAGCCAGGGCGGCAGGTGGAAGGCGCTCATCAGCAGGTACATCATGGTCATGCCGTCGAGCGGGAAATCGCCCGGCATGGCCGAGCATACCATGCCGCCACCGGTCACGGCGCTAACCAGCGCCATCGCCGCGAAGGTCGGCGCGGCCGCCAGCCCGAGCCAGCCCGCCGCGCCGAGGGCGCCGGCCTCACGCACGACGCTCTCCGTAGGCGTCGTGATGGCGCCACCACACACCGGTCTCGTTGCGGCCCATGGGCGCGCGGTCGAGCCACTGGTACATGCCCCACAACCCGTCGACGCCGCGCGCGTAGCCGGAATAGGTGTGGTGGACAGCGCCGTCCTGCAGGGCGAAGGCGCTGACGCCGGGCCGGTCGCGCGTGTAGGTGGCGACGTCGGTGCCGGTCATCGAGGCGATGATCTCCACCGGACCTTCGCTGCCGCGCAGCTTCCATTCGCTGACGGTCTTGCCTTCCAGCGGCGGGCGGGGCGCCATCGCCGGCTCCCGGCGGTAGTTGTATTCGATGCCGCCCTGCTGCTGCTGTTCCTCGGTGAAGAAGACGTTGAAGTCGGCGTTGAAGTCGCTCGGCGCGGACGACACCCAGTTGAAGTCCCAGCCCATGCGGCGCCTGAACCCCTGCAGTTTTTCCAGCGGCGCGCGCGATACCACGGCGAAGGCGACGTCATGGTTCTCCAGATGCACCACGACGCCGTTGAAGCCGTCGGCGATCGACGAGCAGGAAGGACAGCCGGCGGTGTAGTCCGGGCCGAACATGAAGTGATAGACCAGAAGCTGCGAGCGGCCGCGGAAAAGATCCTTCAGCGTGGCGGCGCCGGCTTCGGTGTCGAAGCCGTATGGCTTGTCGATCCGCACCCAGGGCAATGCCTGGCGCTGCATGGCCACTTCGTCGCCACGGCTGGTCAGCGCCTTTTCCTCCTTGAGGAGGGTGAGGCGGGCGGCGAGCCATTCCTCGCGTGTTCCTGTCGAATGCCGTGTCATGTCGTTTCTCCCTGTTCGAGACTTGCCGGTTTGTTCGCTGGAGGTAGGCTAGTCCCGAGATCTGCAAGGCGTGAGTTACAACTGTGACGGGATTTGAATGGACTCGCTGATCACCGCCGCCGCTCGCGCGCTGGCCGCCGGAGACCCGCTCGGCGCGCTCAACCGGGTGGCGCTGCGCGAGGATGCCTCGGCGCTGGCGCTGCGCGGCATCGCCATGGCGCAGCTCGGCGATCTCGACCGCGCCAAGGCGCTGCTCAGGCGCGCCGCCCGGGGCTTCGGGCCGAGGGAAGCACTGGCGCGCGCCCGCTGCGTGCTGGCCGAGGCCGAGATCGCGCTTGTCTCGCGCGACCTCGGCCGGCCAGACAAGGCGCTCGACCAGGCGCGCGTGACGCTGGAGGCGCATGGCGACCGGCTGAACGCCGCGCATGCGCGCATCGTCGAGGCGCGGCGCCTGTTGCTGTTCGGGCGGCTCGACGAGGCCGAGCGGATGCTGGACGGGCTGGGACCTTCCGCCACCGGCCTCGGCGTGCCGGCTCCGTCACCGCTGCCGGCGGCGCTTCGCGCGGCGGCCGAGCTGGTGACGGCGGGCATCGCGATCCGACGCATCCGCATCGGCGCGGCGCGGCAGGCGCTGGCCAGGGCCGGGCAGGCGGCGCGCGCGGCCGGCATCGCCGCCCTGACGGCGGAAGTCGAAAGCGCGTCGAGCGTGCTGGACGCGCCGGCCGCCCGCCTCGTCGGCCATGACGGCGAGCGACTGGTCGGGCTGGACGAGGTCGAGGCGCTGTTTGCTTCCGACACGCTGGTGGTCGACGCGTGCCGCAACGTGGTGCGCGTGCCAGGCGTGTTGTTGCCGCTGGCCAGCCGGCCTATCCTGTTTGCGCTGGCGCGCGTGCTGGCCGAGGCGTGGCCGGGCGATGCCTCGCGCGAGACACTGGTGCTCGGGGCGTTCCGGGGCAGGGATGCCGACGAATCGCATCGTGCCCGGCTGCGGGTCGAGATCGCGCGGCTGCGCGTGGAACTCGCTGCGCTTGCCGAGATCGTCGCGACCAAGCGGGGTTTCGCGCTCGAACCGCGCGGCGGCCGCAAGGTTGTTGTGCTGGCGCCGGCCGTCGAGGACCAGAACTCGTCGGTGCTGGCGCTGCTTGCCGATGGCGAGTCATGGTCGAGCTCGGCGCTGGCCGCCGCGCTCGACGCCAGCGCGCGCACCGTGCAGCGGGCGCTGGAGCAACTTGCCCGCGAAGGCAAGGCGCAGGCTTTCGGGCGCGGACGGGCGCAACGCTGGATGACACCGCCGGTGCCGGGTTTCCCGACAGCATTGTTGCTCCCGGCGCCGCTGCCGAACGGCTAAAGCACGCTGCAGTGCCTCGACGGTCAGATTCAAGGAGATAGCGCGATGAAACGGGCGACAGCGGAAATCATCAGGGAATACGGACCTTTCGAGCATATCGACCAGGTCGCCGGCGTCACCTATGACGGCAAGCATGTCTGGTTCGCGTCGGGCGACCGGGTGAACGCGCTCGATCCCGACAGCGGCGAGATCGTTGGGTCAATCGAGGTGCCCGCGCATGCCGGCTCGGCCTTCGACGGCCAGCATCTCTACCAGCTTGCCGACGAGCGCATCCAGAAGGTCGACCCCAAGACCAGCCGGGTGCTGTCCACCATCCCGTCGCCGGCTGGTGGCGGCTCGGGGCTTGCCTGGGCCGAGGGCTCGCTGTGGGTCGGCCAGCACCGCGCCCGCAAGATTCATCAGGTCGATCCGGAGACGGGCGCGATCCTGCGCACCATCGATTCCAACCGCTTCGTCACTGGCGTCACCTGGAGCGATGGCGAGCTGTGGCATGCTACCTGGGAAGGCGACGAGAGCGAGCTGCGCCGTATCGATCCCGAGACCGGTGAGGTGCTGGAGCGGCTCGACATGCCCGCCGGCGCGAACGTATCCGGGCTCGAGGCCGACGGCGGCGACCGTTTCTACTGCGGCGGCGGCAAGGTCGGCATCGTACGCGCCGTGCGCCGGCCCCGGCGCGGGTGAGGGCGCCAGCGCGGATGGCGAAAACTTCCGGTTGACCGGCCCGGCGCGCGCGGCGACTATCCTCGGGCTGTTTTGCCGGAGGAAACGCGATGGACGAGCCCGAACGCTGGCGTCATATGTCGAGCGCGCCGAGGGACGGCAGCCGGGTGCTGGTCACCATGCGCCAGTCGGAGCAGGGGCCGGCGGAGGTCGACCTCGCCTACTGGTCGAGGGCCGACCAGTTCGGCGACGAGGGCTGGCGGGCTTCCGACTCCTCGCCGGGCCGCATCGTCGAATATTCCGAATCGGAACTGAAGTGCTGGATGCCGCTGCCGACGGCGAGCCCCGGCAACAGCACGCCCGCCATGCCCGAGCCGTGGCTGGGCGAGGACGAGCAGGAACTCGACGGTTCCGGGATTTAGGGCGCCGACACCTTCTTTCCCCATGATGCAAGAAAGCGGCGTTCATCCCCCGCTCGGGAGATGAACGCCGCAGCTTGATCTGTCATGACGCCCGGCGCCGCGCGAACGGCACCGGGGAGGCTCAATGGCCCGTCATCGCATCGCAGGACACGTTGGGGTTCATGTCGGCGAACAGGCCGGACGGATTTCGCTTCCAGGCCCAGACGTGAAGTTCGTAGAAGGCCGGCAGGCCGTATCGGTTGGGCGCGCCGGTGAAGTTGAAAAGGTGGCCGCCAAGCGAGGCTGGTCCCTTGGTGGTAATGTATTCCACCGCCACCAGTTCCAGCGTGCCGTCCTCGGTCGGCTCGTACATGACCGCCTGTGGCTTCGCCACATCGACCGGACCGTCGCCGATCAGCGCCGCGTTGACATAGTGGATGCCCATGGCGCCGCCGTCGGCACCGCTGGCGCAGGGAATGGGCGCATAGCCCTCGCGCTCCGCGACAGCCACGTCCTGGAAGCGGCTGTTGGCCTCGCGCACGCTGTCGGCAAGCAACATTGGCGCCGCGCCGACGGAATCGTTGTGCGCCAGAGCAAGGCCCATGCCGCCAAGGCCCGTCGCGAACAGCAAGGCAAGCAGTTTCATCGTCTTCATCGTTTTGTCCCTCGTGTCGGTGGCAACGAGCGCCCGCGCCGCATCGGCGGCGACCTGTTCTCGTCGCAAAACTGTGGAGATGCGGCCGGCGCGCCCGCCACGCGCCGGCCGGGCGCTGCGTCAGCCCCTGGCGCGCGCCGTCTGCGGGCCGATCTGCGCGGCCACCGGGGTGATGCGATCGGCCGGGAAGCCGGCCTGCTCGGAATGGCGCCTGATGATGTCGGCGCTTTCGGCCTCGTGCACGCAATAGATCTTGTCGCCGGCGACGTAGCTGGTGATCCACCTGTAGGGCACGCCGAGCGCTTCGCAGACCTTCACCGAGTGGGTGGAAATGTCCTCCAGCTCCTTGGAGCTCATGGCGCCGGCGCCCGGCACGCTGCGTTCGATCATAAAGGTCGGCATCTGCTTCTCCTCATCTGTTTTGCATCCGTTGCCGGAGCGGTCCGAAACCGCCGCCGGACGGGTCGCTGAAATCGCCCTTTTCCTTGCAAGAGACCATCACCGGAACACCGAAGACCATGACCGAAACACCGACCAACATCGCAGCCGCTCCCGAAACCAGCCTGCTCGCCGACGTGCTCTCGCGCGTGCGGCTGACGGGCGCGCTGTTCCTCAAGGGCGAGTACGGCGCGCCTTGGGCGCTGGAGTCGCCGGCCTCTCACGATCTGATGGCGATGCTGGCGCCAGGAGCCGAACGGTTGATCGTCTTCCACATCGTCACCGAAGGCCGCATGTGGGTGGAGGCCGAAGGCACGCGGGTCGAGCTGCGGGCCGGCGATATGGGCATCCTGCCCGCCGCGCACCGACACGCCATGGGCAGCCTGCTGCCTTGCGCGCCGCGCCCGATCGGCGAGTTGCTGCCGCCCGCGCCATGGCCTGATATCCCGACCTGCCGGCTCGACGGCGGCGGCGAGCCGACAAGGGTTGTCTGCGGCTATTTCCGCTGCGACGAACCGCTGTTCAACGGGTTGCTGCGGCAATTGCCGCCGGTGTTCGGCGTGCGCCCGGGCGGCCCGACGCTGGACTGGATGATGGCGACAGTAGGCTACGCGCTGCATCGCGGCGCGCAACCCGGCGAGGACGCGCTAACGGCCCGGCTTCCCGAATTGCTGCTGGTCGAGGCGCTGCGCCTCCATGCCGAGCAGAGCGCGCGGCCGGATGGCTGGCTCGCCGCCATCCGCGACCCGGTCGTCGGGCGGGCGCTGGCATTGCTGCACCGCGACCCTGGCCATTCCTGGACGGTGCCGGAGCTGGCGCGGCTCGCGGCGACGTCGCGCTCGGTGCTGGGCGAACGCTTCGCGCAGCTTCTCGGCATCTCGCCCATGCAGTATCTCGCGGGCTGGCGCATGCAGATCGCGGCCGACCTGCTGCGCACGACGCGGCTCAAGATGCACGAGATCGCCGAACGCTCCGGCTACGGTTCCGAGGTCGCCTTCAGTCGCGCGTTCAGCCGCCATCTTGGCGTTGCGCCGGGGGCGTTGCGGCGCGCGCAGGACTAGGATTCCAGCCGACCCTGGACCGACGGTCGATATTTATCCTCAATCTGGCCACGAGCTGTTGACTTGATTTGGTCAAGTCGTACTAGATGTTGTTGTCGAGGTTCTTTCGAGTCGGACAGGCTCGGGAGCTAAGAGGGAAGCCGGTGACCCGCCAAAGGGGAGGCCGGCGCTGCCCCCGCAACTGTAAGCAGCGAGTCCGCGTCGAGTAACGCCACTGGCGCCGCAAGGCACCGGGAAGGCCGACAAAGGGCGACGACCTGCAAGCCAGGAGACCTGCCCCGACAGTTCGAAACGTCCACGGGCGGGGTGTCCCGGTGGTGCGCTGCTTTCGCGTGGGCTTCCAGGCGACTCAGGCAAGCGTGCGCCAGTGCTCCGTCCCCAACACCATCGGGGATGATGATGACCGCGACTGCAACTATCCACGCCAACGGAACCGCGCCCGCCGCGCCTCCTGTGACAATCGACCGTCCATCGGTCTCCGAGCCGGCCTACAGGGTTATCCGCCGCAACGGTTCGGTGACGCCCTTCGACCCGACCAAGATCACGGTCGCGTTGACCAAGGCGTTTCTCGCGGTCGAGGGTTCGACCGCGGCCGGCTCGCGGCGCGTCCATGACGTGGTGGAGGAACTGACGGCGCAGGTCATCGTCGCGCTCACCCGGCGCGCCGACGCCGGCCGCACCTTCCACATCGAGGATGTGCAGGACCAGGTGGAGCTGGCGCTGATGCGTGGCGAGCACCATAAGGTCGCGCGCGCCTATGTGCTCTATCGCGCGGAGCGGGCGAGGGAGCGCGCCGCGGAGAAAGCTGCGGAGGCCGCGTCTTCCCAGCCGGCGCTGCGGGTGAGGGGAGACGACGGCGCCTTGGTGCCGCTCGACGAGGCACGGCTCGCTCGTATCGTCGAGGAGGCCTGCGAAGGGCTGGAGGCCGTCTCGGCGGCGCCGATCCTCGGCGAGGCGCACCGCAATCTCTATGACGGCATCACGCCGGACGAACTGTCGCTGGCGCCGATCCTCGCCGCGCGCACGCTGGTGGAGCAGGAGCCGAACTACGCCTTCGTGTCGGCGCGCCTGTTGCTCGACCGCCTGCGCCGCGAGGCGCTGTCCTTCGTCGCCGGTCGGCCGGAGCAGGCGACACAGGCCAACATGAACGAACGCTACGCCACCTATTTCCCGGCCTTCGTGCGAACCGGCATCGAAGCCGAACTGGTCGACCCGGAGCTTGGCCGTTTCGACCTTGCGCGCCTGGGCGCGGCATTGAAGCCCGAACGCGACCTGCAGTTCCAGTTCCTCGGCCTGCAGACGCTCTACGACCGCTATTTCCTGCACACCAGGGGCAAGCGTTTCGAACTGCCGCAGGCGTTCTTCATGCGCGTCGCCATGGGGCTTGCCGTGCGCGAGATCGACCGGGAGGCGCGCGCCATCGCATTCTATGACCTGCTGTCGTCCTTTGATTTCATGGCCTCGACGCCGACGCTGTTCAATTCGGGTACGCTCAGGCCGCAATTGTCGTCCTGCTTCCTGACGACGATCGGCGACGATCTCGACGCCATCTTCAAGGGCATCAAGGACAATGCGCTTCTGGCCAAATATTCGGGCGGCCTGGGCAATGACTGGACGCCGGTGCGCGGCCTTGGCGCGCACATCAAGGGCACCAATGGCGAAAGCCAGGGCGTCGTGCCGTTCCTGAAGGTCGCCAACGATACGGCCATCGCCGTCAACCAGGGCGGCAAGCGCAAGGGCGCGGTCTGCGCCTATCTCGAGACCTGGCATGTCGACATCGAGGAATTCCTCGACCTCAGGAAGAACACCGGCGACGACCGTCGCCGCACCCACGACATGAACACCGCCAACTGGGTGCCGGACCTGTTCATGAGCCGCGTCGAGGCCGACGTCGAATGGACGCTGTTCTCGCCCGACGAGGTCGCCGACCTGCATGACCTCTACGGCACCGCCTTCAGGGCCGCCTACGAAGCCTATGAGGCCAAGGCGGCGGCCGGCGGCATCAAGGTGTTCCGCAAGGTTCGCGCCATCGACCTGTGGCGCAAGATGCTGACCATGCTGTTCGAAACAGGACACCCCTGGGTCACCTTCAAGGATCCCTGCAACATCCGCTCGCCGCAGGGCCATGTCGGCGTGGTGCACTCCTCGAACCTGTGCACCGAAATCACGCTCAACACCTCCAAGGACGAGGTGGCGGTGTGCAACCTCGGCTCGGTCAACCTGGCCAATCATATCGGCAATGGCGGGCTGGACCTGGCGCGGCTGGCGCGCACGGTCGGCACCGCCATGCGCATGCTGGACAACGTCATCGACATCAACTTCTACACCATTGCAGAGGCGCGCCGCTCGAACCTGCGCCACCGCCCGGTCGGCCTCGGCCTGATGGGTTTCCAGGACGCGCTGCAGGCGCTGCGCATCCCGTACGCGTCCGAGGCGGCGGTGGCCTTCGCGGACGCGAGCATGGAGGCGATCAGCTATCACGCCATCTCGGCTTCGGTGGAGCTTGCCGCCGAGCGCGGCCGCTATCCCAGCTTCGACGGTTCGCTGTGGTCGAAAGGCGTCCTGCCGATCGATTCGATTCGGCTGGTGTCGGATGCGCGCGGCGCGACCGTCGACATGGACGAGACCTCGACACTCGACTGGGAGGCGTTGCGCAAACGGGTGAAGAAGACCGGCATGCGCAATTCCAACACCATGGCGATCGCGCCGACGGCGACCATCTCCAACATCTGCGGCGTCGCGCAGTCGATCGAGCCGGCCTACCAGAACCTGTTTGTCAAGGCGAACATGTCGGGCGACTTCACCGTGGTCAACGCGCAACTCGTGCACGACCTCAAGCAGCGCGGCCTGTGGGACGAGGTGATGGTCTCCGACCTCAAATATTTCGACGGCTCGATCGGCCAGATCGACCGCGTGCCGGAAGACCTCAAAGCGCTCTACGCCACCGCCTTCGAGATCGACCCGGCCTGGCTGATCGAGGCCGCGTCGCGCCGCCAGAAATGGATCGACCAGGCGCAGTCGCTCAACCTCTACATCGCCAATCCTTCGGGGCGGAAGCTCGACGAGCTTTACCGGCTGGCGTGGCGCAAGGGGCTGAAGACCACCTATTACCTGCGTTCGCGCTCGGCCACCCATGTCGAGAAGTCGACGCTCAAGGGCACCGACAGCAAGCTCAACGCGGTGTCGGCGGCCCCGATGCCGGTAGCCGCCGTCGCGGCGCCCATCGTGGTCAATCCCGACGCCGCCTGGGGCAAGGCCTGCGCCATCGACGATCCCGAATGCGAGGCCTGCCAGTAGGCAAAGGCAACCGGAGATACGCCGCGTGGCTGCCCCTCATCCCGCTGCCGCGACCTTCTCCCCGTTAGGACTGGGAGAAGGGGCCTTCATCGATGGTTTCGCCAATCGCCAACACTGCAGGAAGCGAGCCAGCGTAGCGGCCAGACATTTCTCCCCGTCCCTATACGGGGAGAAATGTCCGGCAGGACAATGAGGGGCGGCGCCGAGGCCTGAAGAACGAATTCAAAGGACACAAGAAAATGCTCGACTGGTCAGAACCAAAGGCGCCATCCACGGCGGCGCTCGCTCCTCTTCCCACAGACGATGTTCCCCCCACCGAGGCCACCGGTCTCGGCGAGATCGAACGCGGCGGCGCCCGTGTCTCGGTCGGCGACAAGCGGATGATCAACGCGCGTGCCGACGTGAATCAACTCCTGCCGCTAAAGTATCGCTGGGCCTGGGAAAAATATCTTTCCGGCTGCAACAATCACTGGATGCCGACCGAGGTATCGATGCAGGCCGACATCGCGCTGTGGAAGGCGAAGGATGGCTTGACCGAGGACGAGCGGCGCATGCTGAAGCGCAATCTCGGCTTCTTCGCCGCGTCGGAATCGCTGGTGGCGAACAACATCGTGCTCGCCATCTATCGCCATCTCACCAATCCCGAATGCCGCCAGTATCTGCTGCGGCAGGCCTTCGAGGAAGCGATCCACACGCACACCTTCCAGTACATCGTCGAAAGCCTGTCGCTGGACGAGGGCGAGCTGTTCAACATGTACCGCGAGGTGCCCTCGATCACCGACAAGGCGGCCTGGGCGCTGAAGCATACGCAGCATCTGGACGATCCCGACTTCAGGACCGGAACGCCCGAGGCCGACCAGGCATTCCTGCGCGATCTCGTCGCCTTTTACGTCATCTTCGAGGGCATGTGGTTCTACACCGGCTTCGCGCAGATCCTGTCGCTCGGTCGCCGCAACAAGATGGTCGGCATCGCCGAGCAGTACCAGTACATACTGCGCGACGAGTCGATCCACCTGAACTTCGGCATCGACGTCATCAACCAGATCAGGATCGAGAACCCGCATTTGTGGACGCGGGAGTTCCAGGACGAGGTGCGCGGCATGATCACGCAAGCCGCCGAGCTGGAAGCGGCCTATGGCCGGGATACGATGCCGCGCGGCTTCCTCGGCCTCAACGCCGCGCTTTGCGAGCAGTACATGCATTTCATAGCCAACCGCCGCTGCGCCCAGCTCGGCCTGACGCCGGTCTTTTCCGAGACGGAGAATCCGTTCCCCTGGATGTCGGAGGCGATGGACCTGAAGAAGGAGAAGAACTTCTTCGAGACGCGCGTCATCGAGTACCAGAATGGCGGGGCGCTGGCATGGGACTGAGGCTCGACACCGCGCGCCTCGCGCCGGCCGCCGTCCGGCCACCTGAGCCGGAGGACGTGTTCCTGTCCTGGCTGATGCAGCAACCGCCGGGACGCGACCTCGCGGCCGCCGCCCGCGCCGAGATCCACCGGCTGCGCCGCTACCAGGGGCAGCACTCCGGGCCGGGGCGCCTCGCCGAGCTGTTCGAGGCCCTGCACCGTTCGCTGCGAACCGGACCGGCCGGGCAGGGGCAGGGATGAAGTCCGGCGCGCGGGCGAACGAGGATCAGACGCCCTGTTCGCCGGCCGCGCCGTCCGGCTTCTTGGACCACAGGCTGACGGCATGGTCGACGATCCGCCGCATCTCCATGATGATGCCCTGGCCTTCACCGAGCGGGCCGGCCGTCGCCACGCCCGCGCGCAGGGCGCTGGCGCCAACCGGGACGAACGCATCGGTGTCCATGAGCTTCGGCACCTCGAACCAGACCCATCGGCGTTGCCCGTCGACCGTCAGCGGCGCGCCTTCCCTGGTTTTCGGGCGCTCCGGCCACGCCATGTCCTCGGCCAGGTGCAGAGCCGTGCACCGGTCGAAATCCACCCCGATCAGCAGGACCTTTGCCGCGAGCCGGTAGAGCGTGCCGAGCGGAGAGCCCTGGCCGAGCGGATCCTCCAGCGCATGGTTCCGCGTGATCTCCCGGGCAAGGGGACCGAGCGCGGCGAACGAGGTCGACGGGTGATCGCTGCGCAGGGTGCCGGGCCAGGTGCGGAACAGTTCGGCGATACTTCCCATCTCCCGTGTCGGCGTGATGCGCGGATCATAGGCGGGCATGGTGTCGCGGATCGTATCAAGCCATGCATGAGGCACCGGCGGCGCCTCCCATTTCTCCGGATCGGTAAGGCCGGCCGACTGCGCGGGCATGACGAGCGTGCCGCCAGGACCGACCGCCCGAAGCAGGGCCTCGACGACCGCCACCGGGCCGCCATTGACCCATCCCAGCGCGCTGAGCGACGCGTGGACGATGACGATGTCGCCGGCCTGGATTCCCAATGACCGCAACTCGGCAAAAAGGCTCTCCGTCGTGACGGGCTGCCTGGTTCGGCGGATCTGGTCAGCTTCCGTCATATGGATGCTTCCGGCTTTCCCGCGGCGTGGCGCGAAGCTAAAGCGCGGGCTGGCGAAGGGCCGATGCCACGCCCCTGGGGTGGATGAAGATCAGCCGGCCCGCAAGCAGCAGCGCCGCCGCAACGATGACGAGCACGACGAGGCTCGGAAGGTGGAGGAACATGTCGCGCCATCGCGGCTCGACGACCTCGCCGGTGCTGAAGGCCTCGCCGCTGAACTGGCACAGGATCCAGGAGGCGCCGCTGCGCACCATGTCGGCGTCGATCGACGAGATCAGTTCGTTGGCCTCGTTCCTGGCGGCAGGCATGGTCGCCATATAGGCGAGCAGCGCCTTGGTGGTCGCCAGATAGGCGTGGCTGCACTCGTTGAAGGGGCTTTCCTCGTCCATGAGGCTGCCGGGCATCAGGCCCCAGAGGCAGTAGGTGTATTGCAGGTTGCCGTGGTTGTAGAGCCGCCGGAAGGTCGGGTCGGTCTGCGTCTGCCGCTGCGCGAGGTCGAGGATGGCGCCTCGATAGCCCGAGATCACCGCCATCTGGCCATGCGTCAGGCTGGGTATCTGTATGCCAGGAGGCGGAGGGGCGGAGCTGGAGCTATGCGCAACCGCCTGTGTCGCGCTCAGCGCCAGGAAAAGAAAGACGGCCGCCAGGGCGCGAAACCGAGGCGGCCGTTGCATGATGTCAGGCGTAGCGGCGCGCGAGGCCGCCCTGGCTGCGGGTCGCGAGCTGGCGCTCGACGACGGCGCCGAAGGCAAGACCGATGACCGCCCACAGCACGAGCTGTATGCCGAGCGAAGCGACGCGGAACTGCCACAGCACCATCGCCGAGAAATCCTCGGGCACTTCGTTGATGTTGGGCAGGGCGGCCTTCACCAGCGCGAAGACGACCAGATAGGCAAGCGCCGCCACGATCGCCGCGTTCCAGGCGCCGAGCTGCTTCCACAGCCGCTGCGCCAGGCCGACCGCGGCCACCATCGCGGCGACCGAGACCAGGATCATGATGAAGAACAGCTCCGTGCGGTAACCGATCGTTTCAGGATTGCCGACCGCAGGTGGGTTCGCAGGATATTTCAAGCCGGGGATCACGATCACCGCCACGAAGCCGAGAACGGCAAGCAGCGCCGAGGTGCCGCGGGGGCCAAGCGAACCCAGCCGACCGTAGGCGAAGGCGAAGACGAGCGAGAAGATGCCGCCGAGCGCCGCGCCGTAGACGAGCACGCCGGTCGCGAGGCCGATGCCGGCCTGCGTCGTGCGGCTGACGATTTCTTCCTCAGGCGCCTCGCCGGCGGCCTGGGCCTTCTGCTCTTCAAAGGCGATGGCCTTGTCGACTTGCGGTTCGCCATAAACCCTGGCGAAGGCAAAAGCCAATATCCCTGCGATCAGCCCGACAAGCATGCCGCGCAGCAAAAGCTTTCCAACCATGTCAGTATCCCCTTAGTGGCAGGGGAAGCCGAGCAGGTGCCGGCCGTCATGCACGAATTCGTGCACGTACATGCCGCGGATGAGCGACGTCGCGCCTTCTTCCGCGCCGATGAAATAGATTGCCAGCAGCAGCAGCAGGCCGCCGAAGATCGCCCAGGGCAGAATCTCGCGAACGGGAATGGCAACTGGCGCGGCGCCGGGCGAAAGGGCGATGTCAGACATGAAAACCTCCTAGGATACAGCGTCCCAATGCTTAAAAACGAGATACACAGCGGTCTGACTCTCAGCTTCAGGCATTGGGAGGCTGATCACAGTGGCGCGACCGTGCTGGATTTTCGCCAGCTTCGCTTCGTAACTCACGAAAGACGGTAGAGGTACGGCCTGTTTCTGTCAACAAACGGCAGGGCTGTTCCCGTGCAAAGGGGGCGTCGGCGAGGACGACTGTCGCCTTTACGCAGGTGCCGCGTCGCTTTCGTACCAACCGCTGCGCGGACACGGTGCTTAGATCGCATCGTTCAAGGTGCCCGTCGGCGACTCGGCCGAGGGGATAATTGGGAAGCCGGTGAGAAACCGGCGCTGCCCCCGCAACGGTAGCGAAGCGTGCGTTCCGACTGAAACCACTGGGCAAAGCCTGGGAAGGTGTCGGGACAAGTCCGCCAGGACGGCTTCGGAGCCCGGAAACCAGCCTCGAACACAATGGAACTCGACTGATCGCGGTGGGCGATCAAGGGGCAGATGCGGACCGGCGCCCGGCCGGAAATGTCCGTGACTTTCCTCCGTCACCACCAGGTTCAGTCCTCTGCAAAAGGACGAACATGGATACTCGAAACGAAATGCCCGAACTGGCGCTCGGCCGGATGGATTCCCGCGTGCGCGGGAGACGTCGGCCGAACCCGGCGACGATGGCGGCGATCTCGCCGTTGCCGCCGCCGGAAGAGGTGTTCGCCGACTGGCTGCTGTCGGTGCCGCACGGCGCCGACCTCAGGCATGCGGCGCGGCGGCAGATCGCACTGATCGACCGGCGACGCTCCCTTCATCCCGACGTCCAGGTGCTGCGGGTCCTGCTCGCGGCGGTCGCCGGCACAGGCGTTTGGACGCCCCCCGTATCCAATCTTTGAGGAAAGAACATCATGTCCGCACAATCCACGAATCCGGCCACCACTCCGGCCAAGCGAGGCCTGCTCGAGCGGCTCGAGGCCGGCCCGGTCATCTGCGCCGAAGGTTACCTGTTCGAGCTCGAGCGCCGCGGCTATCTGCAGGCGGGTCCCTTTGTCCCCGAAGTGGTCATCGAGCATCCGCGCGCGGTGACGCGGCTGCATGAGGACTTCGTTCACGCCGGGTCGGACGTCGTCGAGGCCTTCACCTACTATGCTCATCGCCAGAAGCTGAAGGTGATCGGCCGCGAGGACATACTGGAGACGATCAACCGGCAAGCGCTGCGCATCGCCAAGGACGTCGCCGACCGCAACGGCTGCCTGATGGCCGGCAACATCTGCAACACCAATGCCTACGAAGCCGACGATCCGAAGACGCACAACACCGTGCGCGCCATGTTCGAGGAGCAGATCGGCTGGGCGGTCGAGGAGGGTGCCGACTTCCTCATCGCCGAGACCATCGACTGGTATGGCGAGGCGGCCATCGCGCTCGACGTCATGAAGGCGACCGGCCTGCCGACGGTCGTGACGCTTTCGGTCCATCGCGACGAGAACATGTTCGACGGCGTTGACGTCGTCGAGGCGTGCAAGCGGCTGGAGGCGGCCGGCGCGGACGTCGTCGGCCTCAATTGCCAGCGTGGGCCGAAGACGCTGATGCCGGTGGTGCGCAAGGTTCGCGACGCGGTGTCGTGCCATGTCGCTTCGCTGCCGGTGCCCTACCGCACCACTGAGGCCGAGCCGACCTTCCAGTCGCTC
The DNA here is from genome assembly GCA_001899205.1 of Mesorhizobium sp. 65-26. Classification (GTDB taxonomy): domain Bacteria; phylum Pseudomonadota; class Alphaproteobacteria; order Rhizobiales; family Rhizobiaceae; genus Mesorhizobium. The sequence continues at coordinate 402,575 of MKVL01000010.1, forward strand.
ACCGACCGGGCATGCTCCTGTATCCCCGGCAACCGACCGTTCCCGACCGCGCTCGATCCCTTCACCTGCAATCGCTACGAGTGCGCCGAATACGCCCGCGAGGCTTACGACATGGGCGTTCGCTATATCGGCCTCTGCTGCGGCGCGGCGCCCCATCATATCCGCGCCGTCGCCGAGGCGCTCGGCCGCACCGTGCCGGGCAGCCGCTATTCGCCCGACATGTCGAAGCACGCCTTCTTCGGCACGGACGCCGCGATCCCCGAAAAATACAAGGAACGCCGCGTCGAGATCTGACCGGCCAACCCAAGAGGCAGCCATGAGCATATCTTCCCTTCAGCAACGGCAAGCGGGCGGCGACGCGATCGATGCCCTCGTCGCCGCGCACAGGCCGGGCCACGGACTGGCGCGGCCCTTCTACACGGACCCGGCGATCTTCGAGCGGGACATGGAGCGCGTCTTCCGGCGTCACTGGCATTGCCTGGCGCATGAGAGCGCCGTCGCCAGTCCCGGCGACTTCGAGGTGTTCCGGCTAGGGGACGAGCAGGTGATCCTGTCGCGCGGCATGGACGGCGCCGTCCATGCCATGCTCAATGTCTGCCGCCATCGCGGCGCGGAAGTCTGCACCAAGCCGAAGGGCAACGCGAAGTTCTTCGTCTGCCCCTATCACGCCTGGACTTACGCCAATGACGGGTCGCTGCGCGCGGCCCGTCTCATGCCCAAGGATTTCGACCGCGCCGCGCATAGCCTGAAGAAGGTCAATGTGCGCGTCGCGGCCGGCCTTGTGTTCATTTCCTTCGCGGCCACGCCGCTCGATTTCGAGCCGATCGAGAATGCGCTGCGCGCAAGCTGCGGCCAGTATGGCTGGGACACGGCCAAAGTGGCGCACCGGCAGAGCTACGCGCTCGACGCCAACTGGAAGCTGGCGGTCGAGAACTATGTCGAGTGCTATCATTGCGGTCCGGCGCATCCCGAATATTCGCAGACGCACGCGCTGGAGCAGCCGCTAGAGATGATCGAAAAGCTCAACCAGGCGATGGAGGCGCGCACCTGCGCGCTGGGCATCGAGGTGGTGAGCGGCGACCGCTGGCAGAATTCGGCCACTGGCCAGGAAGCCATCCATACATTCCGCTACGCGCTCTACGACGGGGTCGCCACCGGCAGCCAGGACGGCAAGGCGGTGGCGCCGCTGATGGGACGGTTCGCCGACTATGATGGCGGCGTCACCTCGATCCATCTCGGTGGCACCACCTTCCTCGTCTGTTATCCCGACCACGGCATGATCTACCGGTTCATCCCCAAGAGCGTCGACACCTGCGAGATGGAACTGATCTGGCTGGTGCGCGGCGATGCCGAGGAGGGCAGGGACTACGACCTCGAGCGGCTGACCTGGCTTTGGCGAGTCACCACCGAGGAGGACAAGAAGATCATCGAGCACACCGCGCGCGGCGTGCGCTCGTACTATTTCGAACCCGGCCCGATCGCGCCGATGGAGCACAACGAGCTGCGCTACATCGGCTGGTACCTGGGCGAGATCAGCCGGCCTTGAGCCGCAGGCGCGATACTGGCCTGGCGCGACGAGCAGGAAATCCGGTTCAAAGGCTCACCGGAAGCAGGCCCATTGCCGCGCCGGCAAGCGCGCACGCGGCAAGCGTGGGAAGCATGCCGATCCTGAACCGCAGCATGGCGATCATCGCCGCCAGAGCCAGCGCGGCGGCGCGCCAGTCAATGGAGCCCGGCACTGGCACATCGGGCCCGGTCGCGCCGAGGAAGTCGAGCGTCCGGACCTCGCGGAAGATGACGTGGAGGGCAAACCAGAGCGCGAGGTTCATCACCACGCCGACCACCGCGGCGGTGATGGCCGAGAGCGCCGCCGAGATCGCCTTGTTGCCGCGCAGGGCCTCGACATAGGGCGCCCCGAGGAAAATCCAGAGAAAGCAGGGCGCGAACGTCACCCAGGTCGTGAGCAGCGCGCCCAGGCAGCCTGCGAGCATGGGGGAGAGCGTGCCCGGCGCCCGGTAGGCGGCCAGGAAGCCGACGAACTGGAGGACCATGATGAGCGGTCCGGGCGTCGTCTCCGCCAACCCGAGCCCGTCGACCATCTCGCCCGGTGCGAGCCAGCCAAACGTGCCGACGGCCGCCTGCGCCACATAGGCCAGGACGGCATAGGCGCCGCCGAAGGTGACGACGGCCATAGTGCTGAAGAAGGCGCCGATCTGCGTCCAAGCGCTTGAAGATCCCGTGATCAGCCACAGCAGCAGTACCGGCCCCAGCCAGGCCGGCAATCCTATGGCCAGGACGCGGGCCGCGCGTCGCGCGGAAGGCTCGGCATGCGCAAGCTGGCCATGCTCGAACATCCGGTCGATGATGCCCACGGCGCCGCCATCCTCGCCACCGTCATGTCGGTCGGCGGCGAAGCGGCCCGGCGCATACCGGTTTGCAAGCCAGCCGACCAATCCGGCCGCGAGGATGATGAGCGGAAACGGCAGGCGGAACGCGTAGATGCCGATGAAGGCGGCAATCGCGATGCCGACCATGAAGCGGCTTTTCAGCGCGCGCCTGCCGATCCGCAGCACGGCTTCCACCACGACGGCCAGAACGGCCGCCTTGACACCGAAGAACACCGCTTCGACCAGCGGCACATGCCGATAGACGGCATAGAGGATGCTGAGTCCGAGCATCACCAACGCGCCGGGAAGCACGAACAGGATGCCGGCAACGAGGCCGCCGCGTGTCCGGTGCAGGAGCCAGCCGATATAGATGGCGAGCTGCTGTGCCTCCGGGCCGGGAAGCAGCATGCAGTAGTTCAGCGCATGCAGGAAACGGCGCTCGCCGATCCAGCGGCGCTGCTCGACCAGTTCCCTGTGCATCAGGGCGATCTGGCCCGCGGGTCCGCCGAAGGAGAGCAGGCCGATCCTGCCCCAGACCCGGGTGGCCTGCGCAAGCGTGGGCGCGACGGGATCGGCGGCGGCGTTGCGTGTCGTCAGGGCAAGCGGCATGGCTGCCCCCTCACGCTGGCCGGGGGCTGGACGGCCAGTTGTGCGTCTCCTCGGTGGCATCCCGGCACCAGCGGTAGAAGGCGTCGTAGAGCAGCATGCCTGCCTCGAGTTGCTGGAGGTCGTCGCGGAACATGCGCGAAAGGCCGAGCGAGGCCGCGAGGAAGCCGGCCGCCTGCGGCGCGAGATCGAGCCGCGCGGTGTCGGCGGCGCGCACGATCGTCGCCAGACGGTCGAGCGGCGCGCAGGAGAGGCCGAACGCCTCGATCATCGTGTCGAAGGTGCAGCGCTCGCCCTGATGGCTCCAGAACACGCCGTCAATGTCGAAAGGTGTGGCATCGAAGCGCTCGGCCACCGCCTGTACCTCGGACGCGGCCACGAACAGGAAGACGGCATTGGGGTCGACGAAGCGCCGGATGAGCCAGGGACAGGCGATGCGATCGACCTTGGGCCGCGCGCGCGTCACCCAGACCGTGCGTCCGGCCGCGTCGCGTCGCGGCAATTTACGGGGATCGACGAGCAGGCCGCCCGAGGCGCGCCAGGCTTCGAACCCGCCTTCAAGCGTTTCGGCCTCGATGCCTTTGTGGAGAAGCCAGGCAGCGGCGCCCTGGCTGAGCTTCTGCCCTTTCTGGCAAACGACCACGACGTGGCGGTCGGTGAACTGCCCCGCCCAATTGGCGGCGTCTAGCGCATCGCGGCGCAAGGCCGCGGGCAGGAAACGCGGATCGGCGGCGACGTCTTCCTCTGTGCGGACATCGACGATCGTTGGCGCGGTCGGCAAGCCGACCAGACGTGCGAGCTGGGAGGTGGTGATTTCGGTGTTCGACGGCATGGCGTCCATCCCCTTTCTCTCGGGAAAGCTGGACGCGAACTTTGGGCTGCCGCCTCACGGGGTAGTCGCGAAATAACCCCTTGGCACTTAGGGTAGTCGCATGTTCCGGCGCGCGCAAGTGTGACGCGGGAGCGCTGCTAGGCCCTGAGGCGTCGGCGCGCGATGCCGGCGTGGAAGCGGGCGCCGTCGAGCAGGACGGCATCGTTGAAGTCGTAGCCGGGGTTATGCAGCGGCCGGCTGTCGGTGCCGTTTCCGAGGAAGGCGAAGCAGCCCGGCACATGTTCGAGGAAGCGGGCGAAATCCTCCGACGCCGTGTTGGGGCTGGCGAGCGTCGCCACCCGGTCCGCGCCGTAGAGGTCGCGCGCCACGGCGAGCGCCTCGTCGGCGCAAGTCCCGTCGTTGAGCAGCGGTACGAATTCCCTCGTGTAACTCGCCTCGGCGGTGACGTTGTAGGCCAGCGCCGTGCCCTCGGCGATGACGCGCATCTGCCGCTCGACGACGGCGCTGACCTGCGGGTTGAAGGAGCGCACGTCGCCCCGGATGCGGGCCTCGCCGGGCAGCACGTTGCGGGTGCCGTCGGTTACCAGTTCGGTCACCGAGAGCACGGCGGTCTCGGCCGGGTCGAGCCGGCGCGACACGATGGTCTGCAGGCTGGTGACCAACGCGCAGGCCGCGACGAGCGTCTCGCTGCCGGCCTGCGGGCGCGAGGCATGGCCGCCCAGCCCGCGCAGCACGATCTCGAAATTGTCCTCCGCCGACATCAGCGGGCCGGTGCGAAGCCGGAAAGCGCCGGCCGGTGACGCCGGCATGTTGTGCAGCCCGTAGATCTCCTCGAACGGGAAGCGCTCGAACAGCCCGTCCTCGATCATCGCCAGCGCGCCTTTGCCCCATTCCTCGGCGGGCTGGAAGATGAAGCGCACCGTGCCGTCGAAGCCGCCGTCCTCGGCAAGCATGCGGGCGGCGCCGAGCAGCATGGCGACATGGCCGTCATGGCCGCAGGCATGCATCAGGCCGGGGCTGGTCGACCGGTAGGCGGCCGTGCCCTGCTCGGCGATGCGCAGCGCGTCCATGTCGGCGCGCAGCGCTATGGCGCGGTTGCCGCCGCCGCGCTTCAGCGTGGCGACAACGCCTGTGCCGCCGACGCCCTCGACGACTTCGTCCAGCCCGAACTGCCGCAGCTTGGCCGCCACGAAGGCGGCGGTGCGCTTCTCCTCGAAGCCGAATTCCGGGTGCGCGTGCAGGTCGTGCCGCCAGGCGGTCATCTGCCGGTGAAGCTCGGCCAGGTTCAGCATCGGTCATACCCCCGTTTCGGCCTTGCCGGCCGACGCGCTCATTGAATACGCCCTCAGCCGACGCCGGCAAGCCGCCGCGCGACATCGAGCAGCACGTTCGCACCCGCGACGAGATCAGCCTCGGCGGTGAACTCGCGCGGATTGTGGCTGATGCCGTCGCGGCTCGGCACGAAGATCATGGCGGCGGGCGCGATTCTGGCGATCATCTGGGCGTCGTGGCCGGCGCCAGAGGTCATGCGCCGCGAGGCCAGCCCGCGCGCCCTGGCGCAATCCTCGATTGTGGCGACGATGCCCGCGTCGAAAAGCACCGGCTCGAAGCGCGCCAGCCGCTCCGTCGCTATCGAGACGCCTTCGCTCGCCGCAAGCTCGCCGACGAAAGTGGCGAGCGCGGCTTCGGCGGCCTTCAGGCGATCCTCGTCCGGATCGCGCAGATCGACGGTCATCACGGCGCGCGAGGGAATGACGTTGATGGCGTTGGGCTCCAGGCTCAGCGCGCCCACCGTGGCGACCGTGGTGCCGTTAGAGCGGACCGCGATCTCGCGCAGGAGGGTTATGATGCGCGCCGCCGCGAGGCCGGCGTCGCGGCGCATGGCGGTCGGTGTGGTGCCGGCATGGTTGGCGACGCCGTCGATGACAAGCCGCTGCCAGGAAATCCCCTGCAGGTTCTCGACAGCGCCGAGCGGTATGCCGTCGCGCTCCAGCACCGGACCCTGCTCGATGTGCAACTCGACATAGGCCTGCGGCGTGAGGAAGCCTGGCTCGGCGGTGCCGGCATAGCCGATGCGGGCGAGTTCGTCGCCCAGCACCGTGCTATCGGCGCCGACGGTGGCAAGCGCGGCCTCGACGCCGAGCCCGCCGGCATAGACAAGCGAGCCCATCATGTCGGGGGCATAGCGCACGCCTTCCTCATTGGTGAAGGCGGCGACCACGATCGGCCGGGCTGGCTTCACGCCGGCCTCTTTCAGCGTCTCGACCACCTCGAGCCCGGCAAGGACGCCGTAGCAGCCGTCATAGATGCCGGCGTCGATCACCGTGTCGATGTGCGAGCCGAGCATCAGGGGCGCGGCATCCGGATCGTCCGCCTCGTCCCATATCGCCAGGATGTTGCCGATCCGGTCGATGGCGACGCGCAGGCCCGCGCCCTCGGCCCATGCCACGAAGCGGTCGCGGCCGAGCCGGTCGGCATCGGAGGCGGCAAGCCGGGTCAGGCGGCCTTCGCCGTCGCGTCCGATGGCGCCGAGCGCGCGGATGCGGCCAAGAAGCCGGTCGGCGTCGATGGAGAGGTCGCTCATGCCATGCTCATCTCGGCGGCCTCGGGCGGCGCGCCGACAAGCTGGCGGTAGAGCGCCGGGTCGGTGGCGCCTTCAGTGTTGATCAGGAAGACGCGCGATTGCGGGCCGAGGCCGGTCGCCGCGCGCAGGGCCGGGTCGCCGGCCGCCTTGATCAGCCCGGCAAGCCCGACACCGCCGCTTTCGCCGGCAACCACGGCCGGGTCACCGGCGGCGGGCCGCGCCAGGCGGCGCATCACCATCACCGCATCGTCGTCCTCCACGGTCATGAAGGCATCGGCGGCGCGCGACAGTATGTCGAAGGCGACCAGCGACGGCTCATGGCATTCGAGCATGGCCATGACCGTGGCGCCGGCATGCGCGACCTTGACCGGGCGGCCGGCGCCGGCGCTGGCGAAGACGCAGGCCGCGAGCGAGGGCTCGACCACGCCCATGAAAGGGCGCGCTTCACCGAAGATCAGCGCCATGTGCGCGGCGACCGCGGCGGCGATGCCGCCGACGCCGGCCTGCACGAAGACATGGGTGGGCGGCGCCGGCATGGCGGCGAGCGCCTCGGCGACGAGTGCTGTGTAACCCTGCATGACGAGGCGCGGAATGGTCTCATAACCCGGCCAGGACGTGTCCGATACGACCGTCCAGCCATTGGCTTCGGCCTGGCGGGCGGCCTCGCGCACCGAAGCGTCGTAGCCGCCGTCGACGCGCACCATGCGCGCGCCGTAGCTGGCGATGGCGGCGACGCGCTCGTCGCTGACGCCGGCATGGACGAAGACGACGCTTTGCGCGCCGACCAATCGTGCTCCTTGCGCGACCGATCGACCATGATTGCCGTCGGTGGCGCAGGCGAAGGTCATGCCGGCCGCGACATCGGCGACCTCGGGCGAACGCCATTCGGCGATGTCGACCTTGCGGCCCAGCCTGGCGGAGGCGGCCTCGAGCACGACGCGAACCACCGCGTAGGCGCCGCCGAGCGCCTTGAAGCTGCCGAGGCCGAGCCGTTTGTCCTCGTCCTTGATGTGAATGGCGCCAATGCCGAGCTCGCGGGCAAGGCCGGGCAGCGACAGCAGCGGCGTCGGCGCGTGGCCGTCGCGCAGGCGCAGGAAGCTCGCCACGTCGTCGGCCGCCTGCGCTCCGAAAGCAGCGGCGTCGACCGCGGCGAGCGGCTGGCGATGGTTGGGAAGGGTGTTGAGGATCAGCACGGCCTGGCCTCCGTTTTTTGAGGGCGGAAATGTCTGATGTAAGAAATAGTTCATCAGAGCCGATAAAGGTGCTGTATATTGGCCCTTCCTGCGCAAATTTCGCTCTTCAATAGGGGTATCCATGAAAGATCGGCTCGCCACCGGCAACGGGCTGGACCGTTTCGACCTCGCGATCCTGGAGGTCCTGCAGCGTGACAACCACACGCCGCAGCGGCTGATCGCCGAAGCCGTCGGCCTGTCGGCGCCCGCCGTGCAGCGCCGTATCCGCCGCATGGAAGAGAGCGGCGCGATCGCGGCCAATGTCGCCGTGGTCGACCCGGCCGTCGTCGGCCGGGCGCTGACGCTGTTCGTGGAGGTGGAGATGGAAAGCGAGCGCGCCGAAATGCTGGAAACGGCCAAGCGCGCCTTCGCCGCCGCGCCGGAAGTGCAGCAATGCTACTACGTCACCGGCGAGGCGGACTTCGTGCTGGTCGTCACGGTCGCCAGCATGGCCGAATACGAGGCGCTGACCAAGCGGCTGTTCTTCGCCAACAACAACGTCAAGCGGTTCCGCACCTTCGTCGCCATGGACCGTGTGAAGGTCGGGCTGACGGTGCCGCTCGGCGCGAACTGAGCGGGCAGGGAGCGGCCTGCCCGCCTTTGGGTCGGGATCACAATCCGAACCAGCGCGCGCGGCGGCTCGAACCGAAGGTCTCCTTGTCGGCGCGCAGCGCCACGGACGGCTCGTAATAATTGCCGGTCGGCGCCGGGCCGGAGAAGAAGTCGACCTCGACCTTGCCGATGCGGCCGCCGCCGAACTCGATGTAGCAGGTGCCGAACCCGTCATAGAGCCTCGCGTCGCCCTGGCTGCGCAGCTTGGCGACAAGCGCGCTGGCGACGGCGCGCGCCGCGCCCTCGGCGAACACGCCGGCCTTGGGCGTGCCGGTGTTGGCGCCGTCGCCGACGGCGTAGACATTCTCGTATTTCGTTTCCAGCGTGCGCGGATTGACCGGAATCCAGCCATTCTCGGACATGCCGCTTGCCAGCACCACGGGCGGGACGCGGTGCTTCGGCACGCCGAGGAAGAGGTCGAAGGGCATTTCGGCGCCATCATCGAGCACGGCCACGTTGCGGGCATTATCGACGGAGGCGACGCGGCGGCCGGGCAGGAACTGGATGCCGCGTTCGGCGAAGGCCGAGATCAGCGCGCGCGAGGTTTCGGGCGAGGGCGGCACCGGGCTGCCGAGCGGCAGCACCAGAGCGATCTCGCAGGCCTCCCGCACGCCCTGCCTGACGAGATAGTCGTGCAGCATCAGCACGCATTCGCTGGGCGCGGGTGGGCATTTGTAGGGCGCGCCGCAGACGCCGACGATCGCCTTGCCCTTTTTGAAGGTGGGCAGCACGTGACGCAGCCGCTCCGCGCCGGGCACGGAGTAGAATTCGTTGGTTCCGGAAAGGCCGGGCGTGGCGTCGAAATCATATTCGGCGCCCAGCGCGACGATGAGGTAGTCGGCGTCGAACACGCCGTCATCGGTGATGACGCGGCGGCGCTCCGGATCGATCGCCGTCACGGTGCGCTTCAACAGCCTGACGCCGGGCTTGGCGTAGCGCGCGTAAGGCAGGCGCACCGCCTCCGGCTGCTTCAGGCCGAACATGACGTCGAGCTTGGAGAAGCCGAAGACGAAGGCGTCGCCCTTGTCGATCAGGGTCACGTCGACGGCGTCGCCCATCGTCTCGGACAGCAGCGTCGTCAGTTCCAGGCCGCCGAAGCCGGCCCCCAGCACGACGATGCGCGGTTTTCCTGTGGTGCTCATCTTGTGTTCCCTTCATGTCCTGGGCGCCGCCGCCGGCGTGCGCATGGTTGGATCGTTGCTCGTCGGCATGGCGGCGAATGGTTCACCCCGCCGCCATGCGGTTCCCGGGTCGTCAGGTTCAGGTCAGGACAGGCTGCGGCACGATGCGGATGTAGGGCTTCGGCTCCTTCCAGCCCTGCGGGTAGAGCTGCCGGGCCTCATCGTTCGACACCGAGCCGGCGATGATGACGTCGTCGCCCGGCTGCCAGTTGACCGGCGTCGCCAGCCGGTGCTTGGCGGTGAGCTGGAGCGAATCGATGACCCGCAGCACCTCGTCGAAGTTGCGGCCGGTGGTCATGGGATAGGCGATCACCAGCTTGATCTTCTTGTCGGGGCCGATGACGTAGACGTTGCGCACCGTCTGGTTGTCGGCGGGGGTGCGGCCGTCGGCGCTGCTGCCGGCGGAGGCGGGCAGCATGTCGTAGAGCTGCGAGATGGCCAGCGTCGGGTCACCGATCATCGGGAAGTTCGGCGCCATGCCTTGCGTCTCGGCGATATCCCTCGCCCAGCCGGCATGTTTGTCGACCGGGTCGACCGAGAGGCCGATGATCTTGACGCCGCGCTTGTCGAATTCGGGCTTGAGGCGGGCCATGTAGCCGAGCTCGGTGGTGCAGACGGGCGTATAGTCCTTGGGGTGCGAAAACAGGATGCCCCAGTCCTTGCCCAGCCATTCATGGAAGGAGATCGGACCTTCCGTGGTTTCGGCGGTGAAGTCGGGGGCGATGTCGGCGATACGCAGTGACATGGTGGTGTCCTTTCCGGTTGGAATTCGATTGCGAGGGCAAATTAGGAAATCTATGTTCCGCCAGCGTTCCCCGACGTCACATGGCTGGTGACAGCCCCCATGCCGCCGGGTTTCCCCTTGCCGATGGTGATGCCATGCGCGTTTCGATCCACCTGCTTGGCCGTTTCGCGGTCAGCGTCGACGGTCGTGACGTACCGGCGGCCGATTGGCGGCGCGACCGCGCCGCGGCGCTGGTCAAGCTGCTGGCGCTGTCGCCCGGCCATCGCATTCATCGCGAGCAGGCCATGGAACGGTTCTGGCCGGACGCCGACCCGGAAGCGGCGGGCGCCAGCCTGCGCAAGGCGATCCATTTCGCGCGCCGCGCACTCGGCGCGCACGAGCTGATCGAACTCAGGAACGATATCGTGTCGTTCGGCCCGCAAGCGGAGCTGGAGATCGACACCGAGAGCTTCGAGGCCGCCGCCAAAGCGGCGCTGCGCGGACACGGCAACGACGTCCGGGAAGGAAGCGACCATGAACGCGCCGCCGACCTCTATGGCGGCCGGCTGCTGCCGGACGACGTGTTCGTGGAATGGCTGGAGGCGCCGCGCGAGCAGTTGCGCCAGCGCTACAGCGACGTGCTGCGCGCTGGCGGGCTGTGGCAGCGGCTGATCGCGCTCGACCCCGCCGACGAGCAGGCGCAATGCGCGCTGATGCAGGCGGCGCTCGACGCCGGCAACCGCGTCGAGGCGATCCGCCAGTTCAACCAGCTTCGCGACAATCTGCACGCCGAGCTTGGGGTCGGCCCGAGCGCGGCCACCATAGCGCTCTACGAAAGGGCGCTTGCGCTTTCCAGCACCGAGACCGTCAGCTCCTCGGAGCGCGTGCGCACGGCGCTGGCCTGGGGACTTGTGCACCTGCAGAGCGGCGCGTTCGACAAGGCGAGCGATATCGCCCGCGAGACACGCGACCTGGCGCTAGGCGCCGACCTGCCGCGCGAGGTGGGTGAGGCGAGCGCGCTGCTCGGCCTGTCGTCGATGATGCGGGCGCAGTGGCCACAACTCTTCCGCTCGGAATTCATCGAGTGGGTGCGCGCCAGGCCTGCCTTCGTGAAGCATGTCTTCGACGGCCATCTGTGCCTGTCCGAATTCTGCCTGTGCAGCGCCAAGGGTCATGCCGAGGTGGCGGGGCTGGCGAGGGAGCTCCTGTCCGTCGCAGAGGAGGCGGGATCGGTGGCGGGGCGGGGCCTTGCCTGCCTGCTCCTGGGCGAAGCGGCGCTGTTTTCGGGCGAGCTCGACGAGGCGGAAGACTATCTCGGCGAGGCCGAACGGCTGCTGTTGGAGGCCGACGCGGTGGCGGGCCGGGTGCTGGCCATCGAGCGGCTGGCGGAGATCGCGCTGGAGCGCGGCCAGAAATGGCGCGCCGGCCGGCTGATACAGCGCGGGCTCGCGGATGCCGAGCGCTCGTGGCTGTCGCCGCATCTCATCATGCGCATGCAGGCGCTGGCGGTTCGCGCGGCCGCGACGCCGAAGATGGTGGCGGAGGAGATTCTGGCCGGCGACAGGCTGATGACGCCCGGCGCCTGCCAACCTTGCTCGATGGCGCTGCGCACCGCCTCGGCTATCGCGCTCGCCGAGGCCGGCAAGCTGGAAGAGGTCGACCACCGGCTGAACGAGGCCGAGCGCATCGCCGGCATGTGGCATGGCGGGCCGTGGGCCGCGGCGCTGTGGGAGGCGCGCGGCGTGCAGCGACGCGCGCAGAAGAAGGAAGTGCGCGCGCTGGCCGCCTTCGAGGAGGCCGCCTCGCGCTACGAGGAGCTCGGCCGGCCCCGCGACCAGGCCCGCTGCCTTGCGCGCATGGGCCCCGAGGGGTAGCCGCAAGGCGTTCCGATCGAGATCCCGGTTGCTGGCTTTCCGTACTCGGAGGTACGATACAGGCCATAGCTTGTTGAATTTTTTATGATCGACATATCAAGGGCTGTTAAATAATTTAAAATGACATATTATAGTCTGTAAATTACAGACAGATCAACAGGTTGCAATATGAGAAAACTGAATGATCGAGCGCTCAGGCGTCTTGATGAGAGGCTCTCCTCCGCGAAGCCGGTGGAGCGTTTGACGCCACCACCCAAGGGTTGGATCAGGGCGATCCGCGATGGCCTCGGCATGTCCGGGGCACAATTGGGGAAACGCATGGGCGTTGCGCAGCAGACGATCCAGGCTTTCGAGCTGTCCGAGGAGAGTGGCGCCATTCAGCTCCAGACGTTGCGCCGCGTCGCAGAGGCGCTGGGTGGCAAGCTGGTCTATGCCATTGTGCCGGATAGCTCGCTGGAAGCGATGATCAGGGACCGGGCGCGCGAGGTCGCCCTCAGGGCGCTGGCACGCGTATCGCATACGATGCGTCTCGAAGATCAGGCGACAGGCGTATCCGACTTGGAGGCGCGGATCGACGACTACATTCGTGACGAATTGCGCGATCGCGACCTCTGGAGCGACGGGTGACGGACATTTTCGCGCCTGCGGCCGGGGCCACGCCGATCCAGCCGGACGACCAGAAGAAACTGATCCCAACATGGATTCAGAACCGCGATGACCTCAATATCGCGGAGGAAGACAATATAGCGAGCGGCTTTGCCTGGGCGCGGCGCCGAAGGCTCAAGCCGCTCGCCATTGCAACGGACGCATTCTCGCGCAGACTGCACAGAGAGATGTTCGGCAAGGTGTGGAAATGGGCGGGTGAATACCGCCAGGTCGAGCTTGAGGGCATCGGTGCTCCGCGCTGGCAACTCGCGGCCAGAAGCGCGGAGTTGTTCGATCAGTTCCGCTTCTGGATCGAAAACGGCACTTTCGGTCCAGACGAACTTGCCGTCCGCTTCCATCATCAACTGGTGCTGTTGCACGCCTACACGAACGGCAATGGCCGCCACGCCCGCCTGATGGGCGATCTGTTGGTGGAGGCGCTGGGCGCAAAGCCATTCTCATGGGGCAGCGGCAATCTGCAGGATGATACCGGCGCCTTGCGAGCGGCCTATATCGCGACCCTGAGGAAAGCCGACAAGGGCGACATAAGCGACCTTCTGGCGTTCGCGCGATCCTGATCCGCACACGTCTCATCGGCATCCTGCTCACTTAGCCATGCACGATTGTTGTTTCACGGTCAGCGGAGGTGCTGTATCGAGCACCGCCTGAATGCAAGGACCCTGATGAGCAACGAATTCGACCATGACGCCGTCGCCGCGGACGCGGCGCGCGATGGCGGGCGGGACGCCGCCTGGCAGGATGACGTTCGCGCCGGCGTGCGCCATGTGCGCGACCTCGACGCCCTGCCGCTTTCCGCCGGCGAGCGCGCGGCGGCGGTGCAAGCGGCGGCCAACCACAAGGTGCGCGCGCCAAAGTCCTATCTCGACCTGATCGACTGGAACGATCCGGACGATCCGATCCGGGCGCAGGTCATCCCTTCGCCCGACGAGCTGGTGGAGACGGATGGCGAGCTCGACGACCCGATCGGCGACCATGCCTATAGTCCGGTGCCGCGCCTGACGCATCGCCATGCCGACCGGGTGCTGCTGTTTCCGACCTACCAATGCGCCGTCTACTGCCGGTTCTGCTTCCGCAAGGAATCGCTGACGGCGATCGGGCGCGGCTACACGCGCGCCGCGCTGGAGCCGCCGCTCGACTACATCGCCAGCCATACCGAGATCCGCGAGGTGATCCTGACCGGCGGCGACCCGCTGTCGCTGCCCGACAAGGCGCTGGAGGAGATCCGCGCCCGCATCGAGGCGATCGCGCATGTGCGGCTGCTGCGCATCCATACCCGCGTGCCGGTGGCGCTGCCGGCGCGCGTAACGCCGGGACTGGTGGCGGCGTTGCAAGGGCGGCTGATGGTGACGGTCGTCACCCACTTCAACCACGCGCGCGAGATCACGCCGGCCACCGAGGCGGCCTGCCGGACCTTGCGGCAGGCGGGCTTCGTGCTGCTCAACCAGAGCGTCCTGCTGAAGGGCGTCAACGACAGCGTCGAGGCGCTGGAGGAACTCTGCCGGGAACTGATGTACCAGCTGGGCGTCAAGCCATACTACCTCCACCATGGCGACCTGACGCGCGGCATGGCGCACAGGCGCACCACGATCGCCGAGGGCCAGGCGCTGGTGGCGGCGCTGCGCAAGCGGCTTTCCGGCATCTGCAACCCCACCTATGTCATCGACCTGCCGGATGGCGGCGGCAAGGTGCCGCTCTCGGCCTGCCAGGCCGAGCCGAAGGGGGATGGCTTCTGGCGCATCCGTGGACTGGACGGCCAGGAGCGGGACTATCGCGAGTCGGTCGACGAGAGCTGAAGGTCCTGGCGCTCGTCGCGCCGGCTTCCGCCCCGCGCAACGATGACTATGCCCGCGAGCGAAACGGCAAGGCCCGCCGCCATCGCCCAGGAGAGCTTCTCGCCGAACATCACCCAGGCCCAGATCATGGTGACGGGCGGGCTGAGATAGAGCACGGCGGTGACGCGCGCCGGCGAGGATTTGCGCAGCGCCAGATAATAGATGCTCCAGGCGCCGAAGGTCGCCACGAAAACCAGCCACAATATCCCGCCGACGAAGCCGGGGTCGGCGACCGGCAGCACGCTGCCCTCGCGCCAGGCAAAGAGGGCGAAGACGACCGAGGCCGAAAGGCACTGGATGCACAGGCTCTGGTGCACAGGCATGGCGCCGGCCGCGCTGCGCTTCTGCAGCAGCGTCGCCATGGCGAGCGAAAGCGTGCCGAGAAGCGGCAGGCCATAGGCCCACAGCGGCACGTCGCCCATGCGCAGCGACCAGCCGGAGGCGATGAGCACGCCGGCGAGGCCGATGAAGGAGCCGAGCCATTGCCGCGCGCTGAGCGCCTGGCCGAGCACCGGCCATGACAGGAGCGCCACGGCCAGCGGCAGCATGTCGGTAATCAGCGCCACCAGCCCGGTGGGCACGCCCCGCGCGATGGCGAGCGCGAAGCCGGAGAGATAGCCGGCCATGGCGAACAGGCCGAACATGGCCTGCGCGAACGCGTCGCGCGGCCTGATCCTTGGGCCGATCGTCAACGCGAAGGGTAGCAGCACCAGCCCCGAGACCAGGCTGCGCCAGAGCAGAATGAGGAAGAGCGGGGCGTGGTCGATGGCAAAGCGGATGCCGACGAAACCGGCGCTCCAGCAGACGACGAGCGCCGCCTCCAGCAGGATGAGGGTGGCGACCTCGGCGGCGCGGATGCGGGCGAGGGGACGAGGCGCGACGGCTTCACTCATAGCAACCTGCTTGCTGGGGTACATATGCGGCCGGCGGCGCGGGCTTGCGGCAAGGCGTGCGCATATCCGGCGCCGCGCCGGCCATGCGGGCGCCCGCGCGTTGATGCGTTGGGGTCATTGCCGGTCCATGATCGAGATGGCGATGCGGCGGGCCGCTTTCAGTCTGCCGTCATGCCCGTCGAGGCCGGCGCGCGACATGGCGCCCTCGAGCACGAAGGACAGGTGCTCGGCTGTCTCCGCGATGCCGTCGCCATCGGGGCGCAGTTCGCGCAGGTAATGGCGGAACAGGCGCTCCACTTCCTCTTTCTGCGCGGCCACGGAAGCGCGGCCGGGATCGCCGACGGGAAGCTCGGCCGCGGCGTTGAGCAGCCCGCAGCCGCGAAAACCCCAGTCATAGGCCATGGCGGCATGGTCGACGTAGGAATCGAAGATCGCCAGGATGCTGTCGCGCGGCGTGGCCGCACGGGCAAGCCGTTCGCGGTAGAGCGCGCGCCATTCCTCGTGGCGCGCCTGGATGTAGGCGTTGACCAGATCCGTCTTGGACGAGAAGTTGTTGTAGAGGCTCATCTTGGCCACGCCGGCATGCGTCGTGATGCTGTCGATGCCCGTGGCGCCCACTCCATCGCGATAGAAAAGCTCGGCCGCCGCCTTCAAGAGGCGTTCCTTCGCCGTGGGCCTGTCGGTCATCCTGTTCTCTCCAATTGGGTAGACCGATCTACCTAATACTGTGGTTTGTCAAGCTTCGCTCGTCGGCGGGCACACTTCCGCCGTGGTCTTCGCGTTGCCTTCGATCCGGAACCGTAGCCTTGCCCGCGCATTTTCTGGGCGGGGCTGGAGGAGGGCCGGTTGAAGGTTGTCTTCGGAATCATCGGCGGATTCGTGCTGACGCTTGCCGTCTTCGGTAGCGGCCTGGCCTTCGCCGTGTGGCTCCTGGTGTCGAAGCCCGCGCACCAGGTCGCGCCGGCACGTGGCGTCGCTGAGCTGTGGACGCGCGACGCGCGACCGGTCGATGCCACCGCGCAAAGCTATGAGCGCCTGCCGGACGATCCGGGGGCGAAAGCCGCGACCGCCCCGCCACCTCAGGCCGTGACACCGCCGGCCACGGAGACGCCGCGCACGGCCACCGCTGACGCACAACAGCTGCCAGGCAATGCCACCATTGGCGGGCAGGTTCCCGACCCGGGCGCCACCGCCGCGCTGCCGCCCGGCGCGCCGCAAGGGCAAGCCGCGCTGCCGGCCGCCCATGTCGCGTGGTGCGCCAATCGCTACCGCAGCTATCGGCCGCAGGACAACAGCTATCGCGCGTATAGCGGCGAGATGCGGCCCTGTGTATCGCCCTATCTCGATCCCGGACGTTCGACGTCCGGCGGG
The DNA here is from genome assembly GCA_001899205.1 of Mesorhizobium sp. 65-26. Classification (GTDB taxonomy): domain Bacteria; phylum Pseudomonadota; class Alphaproteobacteria; order Rhizobiales; family Rhizobiaceae; genus Mesorhizobium. The sequence continues at coordinate 419,369 of MKVL01000010.1, forward strand.
ACGATCGGTAGCGAGACCGCGCGTGGCGGGGTGGTTCCCGAGATGGCTCCGGGCGAGACAGCGCCCGACGAGATCGGCCCAGGCAACTATCCCGACGAACAGGCGATGGACGGCCCGCCTGACGACGGACCGGGCTGGGGCGACGCGCCCGTCGTTTCGCCTGACCATGTCGACTATTGCTTCAACCGATATCGCAGCTATCGCCCGGAGGACAACAGCTATCAGCCCTTCGACGGCGGTCCGCGCCGCCAATGCGAATAGCGGCCCTCGGGATTTCTCCGGAACCCTTGCCGCTCTTGCCGGTTGATTTCGCAACGGGCGACGCAAGCGTGAGGCTTCAGGAGGCCGCGATGATCAGGAAACTCAAGTCAGGGCAGTACCGGCTCTATTCCCGCAAAAAGGACGACAAGACCGGCAAGCGCCGCAACCTCGGCACGTTCGACACGCGCGAGGCGGCGCAGAAGCATGAGCGGGAGGTGCAGTATTTCAAGCGGCATTGATGGGAGTGGCGAGAGACGGCAGATGCCGGCGCCGCCCCTCATCCTCCTGTCGGGACCTTCTCCCCGTATAGTGACGGGGAGAAGGAGAAAGCTGCAAGGCCGGTGATTGGCGAAACCGCTGACGAGAGCGCCCCTCTCCCCGCCTTTATACGGGGAGAGGATGCCGGCAGGCAGGTGAGGGGCGGCACTGACATCGAAAGCCTGGCGCTGCGCTTCACTCCGCCGAAACGACCTTGCCCGGGTTCATCATGTTCGCCGGGTCGATCATCCGCTTGATCATGCTGGCCAATTCCCGCTTCACCGGGTCGGCGTGGCGCTCATAGGCGTCGCGCTTTTCGAGGCCGACGCCGTGCTCGGCCGAGAACGAGCCGCCGGCCCGGGCGAGGCCGTCGTAAAGCACATCCTCGATCGCCTCGTGCCGCTCATGCGAAAGCGGGCCGTCGGTGTTGATGGAGATGTGCAAATTGCCGTCGGCGAGATGGCCGAACACGTAGGGCGCGTAGGAGGCGTCAACACGCTTCAGACCGGCCTCGATGCGGCTGACATAATCATCGAGCGCGCCGCCCGGCACCGACACGTCGAAGGAGGGCGGCAGGTGGTGCGCGTGCTCGATCTGCTCGGTCTCCTCGCGCAGCCGCCACATGGCGGCGGCCTGGGCCTCCGAACTGGCGACCAGCCCGTCGATGATGCCGGCCTCTTCCCAGACCGCCGCGAGCCCGTCCTCCAGCGCATTCCTGGCCGCCTCCATGCTGTCGGCGCCCAGGCCAAGCACGAGCAGGCAGGGCGCGTCGAGCGGCAATTGCCCGGGCGCGTAGTTCAGCGCCCGCTGCATCAGCGCGGTGAAGTTGCGCCACAGGATCTCGGCGGCGGTGAGCCGGGCGCCGGTCGAGCCCAGGAAATGCCGCACGATACGCTGCGCGCTTGCCGCGTTTGGCACGCCGACCAGCGCCGTGGCGCTGGCGCCGGCCACCGGGTCGAGCCGCAGCGCCACGCGGGTGACGATGCCCAGTGTGCCCTCGGCACCGATGAACAGGTGCTTGAGGTCGTAGCCGGCGCTGGTCTTCAGCACGCTGGTGAGGTCGGAAAAGACGCGCCCGTCCGGCAGCACGGCTTCCAGGCCGAGCACGCGGTGGCGCATCGTGCCGTTGCGAAACGCCATGATGCCGCCGGCATTGGTGGAAACCATGCCGCCGATGGTGGCGCTGCCGCGCGCGGCGAGGTCGATACCGGGATCCAGCCCGTGCACCGCGGTCGCTTCCTGAAGTGCTGCCAGCTGTGCGCCGGCCTGTACGATTGCAGTGCGCGCGAACGGGTCTATCTCCTCGATCCGGTTCATGGCGCCGAGATCGCAGATCACCTGGCCGGCTGCAGTCGCCGCCCCGCCCGCAAGCCCGGTGCGCCCGCCCTGGGGAACGATGCTCAGGCCATTCGCCGCGCAGAACCGCACCAGCGCCAAGACGCCTTCGACATCGCGCGGCCGCACCAGTGCCGAGGCGCCGAAATTGCGGGCATCGAAGCCGGGGTCGCGGGAAGCAAGCTCGGCGGCGTCCCAAATGGTTGCGTTGGCGATGGCGGCGTGGAGGGAGGGGATGAGAGGCATGGGCGTTCCGGGGAGTGGAAGGAAGGGCGTCATCCTAGCGGCTAAGATGACACGGAGTCATGCCCGATCTGGATGGCGCGAGTTGCCCAGCTGTCGCTCGGATTCCTCCTCTGTCCGAGACGTGCTATTTCAAGTCCGCCGGTCTGACGGACCCGACCGAAGTGGGGGAATCCGCCGGCAATCGTCGGCCGTTGCTGCGTCAGCATGTCGTGTGGCCTCCTCACAACAAAGTTAGCCGCATCGGATTCCTGGACGGGGGTGACTCCCAAAATTAACCTTTTGTTAACCATTCGGCCGCAACCCTTTAACCATTGAGTAAGGATTCGCAGGTCGTGACTTTTGCCGCCCCCGTCCACAACAAATCCATCCGTTTTCGCGCCCGCTCCTTCGTCGCTTTCACGCTGACGCCGGAGGCGCCGCTGGACGTCTGGCTGGAAAGCCTCGACCACTGGATCGGCAATTCGCCGGGCTATTTCACCGGCCGTCCGGTGCTGCTTGATCTCAACACGCTGAAGCCCGGGCCGGAGGAACTCGTCGCGCTTGTCGGCGCGCTGGGTCGGCGCGGCATCCGCGTCTATGCGATCGAGCTCGAGGGCGCCGAGCTCGGCCCCGAATTGCCGCCGGTGCTGACCGGCGCCAGGGAAGCCACCACCGAAGGATTTCTGCCTCCGCAACCGCCTCAGGCCACGTCCGATGCGGCCGCCGGGCAGGCGAAGGGGGATGGCGCGGAGGGCAAGCCCGCCGCCGCCAAGGAGACCCACGGCAACGACAACCATGCGGCCGGCGCGGATGATGCCGCCACCGCGCGCATCGGCGGGGCGTCGGCTGGCGTCGCCGCGGCGCAGGCCGCCGGCACGCTGATGGTGACCACGCCGCTTCGCTCCGGCCAGTCGATCGTGCATCCGCATGGCGACGTCATCGTGCTCGGCTCCGTCGCCTCCGGCTCGGAGATTGTCGCCGCCGGCTCCATCCATGTCTACGGAACGCTGCGTGGCCGCGCCATGGCCGGTGCCCAGGGCAACGGCGCGGCGCGCATCTTCTGCCGCAAGAACGAGGCTGAGCTGCTGGCGATCGACGGATGGTACACGACGGCCGAGGAGATGGAGGGCACCTCGCGCGGCAAGGCCGTGCAGGCTTTCCTGGAAAACGATGTGCTGCGCGTCGTTCCGCTCAACTGAGGCCGCGTGGCTACGCCTCGGCGCAAGCCTGGGACCGGTTTCGCGTGACATGATGGCGAACTCTGACAACAGCCGTGCACGGCACGGCGCAACAAAAAGCGATAGTCGGCAATGGAGGCTGGACAGATGGGCAAGGTAGTGGTCGTCACATCGGGCAAGGGGGGCGTCGGAAAGACCACCTCGACGGCCGCGCTCGGCGCCGCGGTCGCCAAGACCGGCAAGAAGGTGGCGCTGGTCGATTTCGACGTCGGCCTGCGCAACCTCGACCTCATCATGGGCGCGGAGCGCCGCGTGGTGTTCGACCTCGTCAACGTCATCCAGGGCTCGGCCAAGCTGTCGCAGGCGCTGATCCGCGACAAGCGGCTGGAGACGCTCTACCTGCTGCCCGCCTCGCAGACGCGCGACAAGGACGCGCTGACCGAGGAAGGCGTCGCCGAGGTCATCGCCCGCCTGCGCCAGGTGTTCGACTATGTGTTCTGCGACAGCCCTGCCGGCATCGAGCGCGGCGCCCAGCTCGCCATGCGCTATGCCGACGAGGCCGTTATCGTCACCAACCCCGAAGTGAGCTCCGTGCGCGATTCCGACCGCATCATCGGACTGCTCGACGCCCGCACCGTGAAGGCCGAGCAGGGCGAGCACATCGCCAAGCACGTGCTGGTGACGCGCTACGACGCGGCGCGCGCCTCGCGCGGCGAGATGCTGTCCATCGACGACGTGCTCGAAATCCTCTCGGTGCCGCTGCTCGGCATCATCCCGGAAAGCCAGGACGTGCTGCGCGCCTCCAACCTCGGCTCGCCGGTGACGCTGTCCGAGCCGCTCAACGGCGCCGCGAAAGCCTATATCGAGGCGGCAAGGCGGCTGGAGGGCGAGGACCTTCCGGTCATGGTGCCGTTCGAGCGCAAGGGCTTCCTCGAAAGGTTGCTCGGAAGGAGGGCCGCATGAGCATTCTCGATCTTTTCAAGCGGCGCTCCAGCGCCCCCGTCGCACGCGAGCGGCTGCAGGTGCTGCTCGCCTACGAACGTCTTGGCCGCGGCCAGCCCGATCTCGTCTCGGTGCTGCGCGAGGAAATCATGGCCGTCATCGCCAAGCATGTGCAGATCGATCAGGACTACCTGAAGGTCTCCATGGAGCGCGGCGAGACCATGTCGACGCTGGAGATCGACATCCAGATTCCCAACAAGGCCGCGGTGCCGCTGGCGCTCGCCGGCTGAACCGAGGCCGACGGTCTGTTTTGGGTCCGCGTCGGGTGGGTGCCTACCCGCGCAACCTGCGCTGTGTCTCCCTTGAAGGCAAGCTCCTCGCATAGGGCGGTCCCCCACTCCGTCGCCACTGCGCGGTGCCACCTCTCCCCCCTCCGGAGGGAGAGGAAGGGAGCCTGGTTCGATAAGCTCTCACCATTCCTCTCCCCCGTCGTTCGGGAGAGAGGTGTCCGCGTAGTGGACGGAGTGGGGGGCGTGCCCGACAGGCGTTTATCCTCGCGTTAGGAGAGAGATGCCCGGCAGGCCACCCGCTGCGCGCTCCCGCTTCGCTGAACAAAATGTGTAATCCCCGTCAGCGAATGTTCGTCTATGGTGATGCCGAGGCAACGCTATGTCCGGCATCTACGATCTCGCATCCGGTGTGGTTCGACGTGTCTACGAGAAGCGCATAGACGCTCCTCCGATCCTTGACGCCTCCGCCTTTCCCAATGCCGTGAAATTCACCGCCGCCTGGCAAGGCATCCGGGACGAGGCGCTTGCCGTGCAGCGGGGCAGGGTGCCGCGCTTCCACGACATCATGCCAGAGCAGGCTGAGATTTCCGCCAATGACGGACTCGACTGGCGCATGTTCGTGCTCAAGGCCTACGACATCGAGGTGCCCGACAACATCGGGCGCATGCCGGTGCTCGGCCGGCTGCTCCGCGAGTGCCCTGAGGTGAAGTCGGCGGCCATATCCTTCCTTGCCCCGCACAAGCACATACCCGCCCATCGCGGGCCTTTCCGGGGCATCATGCGCTTCCACCTCGGGCTCGACATTCCTCGACAGGCGGATGGCCGGCCGGCGACGGTGATGATGATCAACCACCAGGAAAAGCGCATCGCCGACGGCGAGGGCATGCTGTGGGACGATACGTTCCCGCATGAGGTGATGAACAATTCCGACCACCCGCGCGTCGCCTTGCTGCTGGATGTCTGGCGCCCGCACATGCCGCTCGACATGGAGATCCTGTCGCGGCTGATCGTGCGCGGCGTGCAGGTCGGCATGCGCCATCGGGGCGTGTCGTTCAGCGGGTGATGTGCATCGATATGCCGATCTTTCCACCGTGAGGGCAGGGCCATCGCATAGGGCGGCCCCCACTCCGTCGCCGCTGCACGGCGCCATCTCTCCCCCTTCGGAGGGAGGGGAAGGGAGCCCGGTTTGGCAAGCTCGCGCGCTTCCTCTCCCCCGTCGTTCGGGGGAGAGATGGTCGGCAAAGCCGACCGGAGTGGGGGGCGCGCCCCTTACGCGATTGTCATGCCCCATCGAGGGGAGACGGCCAGAGGGCGACTTCACCCCCTCACATGCGATCGGCTGTTCGGCATTCGCCTGACCCATAGGGCCGGCCGTCGCTGTCTCACGACAGGCGGGGCATATGGGGCTAGACCCGTGCCGCCGGCCCTGGAGCCGGATGACGTCCGAAAAGCGCTTCACGCTTTTCGGCATCATGCCCCAGCGGCGTTGGAGAGAGGACCCATGACATCGACGGCAAGCCCATCCACCCGCGCGGTGGCGCCGATGCCGGTCGCGGCCCTGCTCGGTGCCATCGTGTCGGTGCAGGTCGGCGCCGCCTTCGCCAAGAGCCTGTTTCCGCTGGTCGGCGCGCAGGGCACCACCACGCTGCGCCTGGTCTTCGGCGCACTGCTGCTGGCGGTCGCGCTGCGCCCCTGGCGTATGTGGCCCTCGCGCGCCACGTGGCCGTGGGTGCTCGCCTTTGGGGTGACGCTGTGCGCCATGAACTCGCTGTTCTACGCTTCGCTCGCCACCATTCCGCTCGGCGTCGCCGTGGCGCTGGAATTCTCCGGGCCGCTCCTGGTGGCGACGCTCACCTCGCGCCGTGCCGTGGATTTCGCCTTCGTGGCGCTGGCACTGGTCGGCGTGCTGCTCCTGTCGCCGCTCATCCGCTCGTCGGTCGCCATCGATGCCGGCGGCGCGCTGCTGGCGCTCGCCGCCGGCGGGTGCTGGGCGCTTTACATCGTGCTGGCGCCCAGGGCCGGCGCCGAACTCGGCACGCTGGCCAGCGCCTATGGCACGGCCATCGCCGCCGTTCTGGCGCTGCCGCTGGGCTTCGCCAGCGCCGGCGAGGCGCTGTTGCAGCCATCCATCGTCACCGGCGCGCTGCTGGTCGGGCTGTTCTCCAGCGCCGTGCCGTTCTTCCTCGAAATGGTGGCGCTGACGCGCATGCCCGCGCGCGTCTACGGCACGCTGACCTGCCTCGAACCGGCGATGGGCGCGCTGATCGGCTTCCTCTACCTGCGCGAGAACCTCAGCCTGGCGCAGTGCCTGGGCGTCGCCGCCGTCATCGCCGCCGCCTTCGGCACCGCCATGACCTCGCGGCCGCCGGTGCCGTCGCCGGAATAACGGGCCTTCAGGGCCGGCGCGTCTCACAGTTCCTTCTCGGCCAGCTCGCGGAATGCGTCCGGCACTGAGCGTGTCGCCTCCAGCGCCACGGAGCCATAGCCCACCGCGGCCTTGCCGAAGCGATCGCGGATCCTGTCGATGGCGCGGTCGGCGCCGACGCGTGCCAGCCCGGCGCGGCTGCCGGGCCTGCGTTTTTCGTCGGCAAGGCCAAGCGGCAGCTCGAGCTGCAGTTCAGTGTGTTCCTCGAGATGAGAGACCGAGATGGCGAGCAGCGAGATCGCGCGTTCATGCGCGTTGTCGGCCAGCACGCCGCGCACCAGTTCCTCGGCGATCTCGGCCAGCATGGCCGTCGCCTGGATCGGCTGCTCCAGCGTGACCGAGCGGGAGACGGCGCGCATGTCGGCGAAGCGCACGCGCACTGTCACCGTACGGCCGGGCCGCGCCTTGGCACGCAGGCGGCTCGCCACGCGGTCGGCAAGGTGCAGCAGCGTCGGCACGAAGACGCGCGGCTCGGCGGGCCTGCGGCCGAGCGCCGATTGCGCGCCGGCCGAAACCGCGCGGCGATGCGTCTGGAGTTTTCGCGGGTCGCGGTTCCAGGCCAGCGCGGCGAGCTTCTGGCCGGCGGCGTGGCCGAGCAGCCGCTCAAGCGCGCCGCTGTGGGTGGTCGCGAGCTGGCCGATGGTCTCGATGCCGGAACCGGCAAGGCGTGCCTGCGTCGCCGGGCCGACGCCCCACATCAGCGACACCGGCAGGTCGTGCAGGAAGGCGAGCTCCGTGGCGGGGTCGACCACGACCAGCCCGTCCGGCTTGGCGACCTGCGAGGCGATCTTGGCGAGATGTTTCGTGCGCGCGACGCCGATCGAGATCGGCAGGCCGAGCTCGTCCCTGACGCGGCGGCGGATGGTTTTGGCGATGGCTTCCGGCGTCCCGAACAGATGCGTGCAGCCGGCGACGTCGGCGAAGGCCTCGTCGATCGAGATGCGCTCGACCAGCGGGGTGAAGTCGTCAAGCACCCTTATGGCGGCATCGCCGAGGCGCTGGTATTCGCCGAAGCGGCCGCCGACGAAGACGAGATGCGGGCAAAGCTCGCGCGCCCTGCGGCCCGGCATGCCGCCGCGCACGCCAAAGGCCTTGGCCTCGTAGGATGCCGCCAGCACCACGCCGCCGCCGACCGCGATCGGCCTGCCGCGCAGCGACGGGTCGAGCAACTGCTCGACCGAGGCATAGAAGGCGTCGAGATCGGCATGCAGGATGGTGGCGGCGGTTTCCATCCAATAATGGCCTTGCGGCGCGGCCGCCGTTCTCGGTTTGAAGGAATCGAACAGATAGAGAACAAGCGCAGCCGGCTGTCAAGCGATCGGGCGTCGCGCGCGCGAGATTTCCGCCGCCGTGGCGCGGCATGTGTCGTTTCGGCTGCGTTCTGCATTAGCTTGAAATCGTTAGTAATTTTCAATTGCTCGATGCCTCGTTGTTTAATGCGCATGGAGCGCTCTATTGGAATAGAGGTAAGTCTCTGGGAGGAGGTGTTAAGAATTTTCGCAAGCAACGGTAGATATCGCCTCGGATGGCACCGAGAGGTTAAGCAAGATCAATTCAAGCGGTGGATAAAATCGCTTCCATCATGCTGACCGGATATAGCCTTGAAGCTAATTTAGTTGTGGATAAAGAAAATGAAGAAGCTCTTCGGTTTATTTTTTGGCACCCTTCTAGCCAGTGGGGGTGATTCTGATGCGGAAGTTTTGGGCGACCGCGTTTGCGGTCCTGTTCGGCCTTTGCTTCGCCGGTCTTTGCTTGACAAGTGGTGACGCCGCGTTTGCTGCCGAGACGGCGGCTACTGCGTTCCCGGACCGCAAGGACAACTTCTTCATAGCCGTGAAGACGGCGCAGGACCAACTGGCCGAGGCGGTGAAGAACAACAATGCCGAGGCGGCCGCGAAAGCGGCGGACGCGCTCAAGCAGGCGCTCGCCATCTACCGCGCCGAGCCGACGCCGAAGGAGATGATTGAAGAGAGCAACAACCTTGCGGCATGGCTCAAAGCCTACAAGGACGATGCGCCTCCGGGTCTCGTCGTAGCGCTCAATGGGCTGGCGCAGGCGATTGCCAGCTATCGCGCAGTGCCAGGCGCAGACGAAGTCCGCGACAGAATGAACGAACTGGGTGTCTGGCTGGCCAGCGGCCGCGTCCCGGCCAGCACCGACACGACCATTGCCCCGGCGCTCGCGGGTCTGGTTCAGAGCGTCGCAACCTATCGCGGCTTGGGTACCGCCGATTTCGTCGAGAACGCCTCGGCCGATTTGAAGGGGTGGATCTCCCCGACCAACTGGGGGCCGAACGACAAGTTGGAGAAAGTCCTGGGTCTGGCGGAAGCCATCATGACGAAGATGCGCGTGGTCAACCCCGACAAGGCCGCGGAGTCCTTCGACAGAATGGCGAAGATCATGGTCGGTACGGAGGTGAAGGACGCTGTCTACCGGCCGCCATTCGAAAGAGTCACCTACGCCACCGAGATGGAGTCTGCCTTGAAGGCTTTGAACGACCCGGTAGCGAAAGCCAGACCGGCGGACTGGTTTGCAACGCAGGGCGACGAAATCAAGGAACTGCTTGGGGGCGATACTGACGCGGAAATCGCCGCCACTGAATCCAGGCGCGCCCTGCTCCAGAACGATGCCAAGGTCATGGCCAGCGCAAAGGCCGCGAAGGCCACGATCGAATTGTTGCAGGGCGGTTACAGGCCCCAGGTCCATATCATCGACGCACTCTACGGCGACTTGCCGACCGGCCCCTTTTCCAGGCGGGTCTGCGATGCCACGCGCAGTATGGTCACCGCTTGCGAGAGGAAGGACAAGTGCAACCTGCCGCCGGATTATGTGACGTCGCTGTGCGGCTTCGACCCCATACCCTCGGCTGATGACCGGACCCGCAGGGTGGCCGTGCATTACGCCTGCTTCAGCGGGGGTGACGCGGTGTGGGACAGGCTGGCCACGCATCCACTGGAGGACCCGTTCGATTTTAGCGATCTGTCAAAATTCGACAATCCCGCGAACAGGTTCGCCGAGCTGCGCGGCGTGAAGATGGAGTTGCGTTGCCCGGCCGATATCTTGGCTCCGACGGTGACCAAATGAGAACCGTACGCCTGATTGCCTCGGGCCTGGCCGCGCTGGCGGCGGTGGCCACACTGATGTCCTGCTCGGTGGTCGGCTCGGCGCCGGTAACCGAATACGCGATGGTATCAGATCCTCGCAGCCCGGCCCTGGATGCGGTGCGTTGCGCCACCCGACTTGGTTCTTACTCGCTGCCGAAGAGCATGCTGCACGTCACCGTCATGAAAGGCACGGGCTCACCGGTGGTGAACACCATCCGTGTCGACGGCGACAAGCGAGTTCCCGACAACAAGCAGACTTACTGCCTCGATTATCTCTCAAACTCCTTTGCCGACGACACGGTGCGCGTGGCCAAGGACAGGACGGATGTCAACAATAACACCGTGACGACACCTTATCTGCAACTCGTCGCCTCCAACGCCAAGGATCAGAGTGCGACGATCATACGAAAGCTGATCCGCACCGCCTTCATCCTGATTTCCGGCAGCCCGAATTTTGCTGGCGCGCGATCTGCCCTCGGCGCGGGCGCGTCCGACAAGTCCGAGGTGGTGAGGGACCTCACTTTCGATCCGTTCGATCAGGTGGAGACGGCGGAAATCAACCGCTCGATCACGCCGCTCGGCTTCTGCGTGGTGCTCGGCGACTACAGCTATGACGTCGACGCGATGGCTATCGATGGTTATTGCGCCGCCCCGCAGGAGGCGGTGAAGCGTCATCCCTCGCCGAGGGCTGAGGCGGCGTCGCGCCAGCGTTTTCTTATCCCCAGGCCAAGGGACGGCATTTTCTACCGGCCGCGCGCCGACTATCCGGTGTCCGTCTATGTCAAGGCGGATCCCGGTGGCACCGAACGCTGGCGGCTGGCGCAGATGCAGTATTTCGGCTTCGAGAACATCTCGCCGGTGATTGCGGTGGGCGTCGGGAGGGCGGTCTTCGCCCAGCAACGCACAGGGCTTGTCTTCGACAATGGCGCGCTGACCAATGTGTGCCTGACCAAGGGTAGTGAGGTCGCGGGCTTCGTCAACATTCCGCTCGACGTCGTCTACGGCGTCATCGCCTTGCCCACCCAGACGATTCAAGCCTCGATCAACAGCGCAGCCACACGAAAAAACCTGCTCGACGCCCAGTCGCAACTGCTCCAGGCGCAGCAGGCCTACATAGCCTACCTCAAGGATCCCAGCCCCACCACGCTCGCGGGCGTCAAAGGTGACACAAGCGCCGGTCCGCTGAAGCTTGGTTCCGATATACCGGCACCGCCCGATACCACCGCGTTGTTGACCGACTACAAGCTGTCTGGCGACAGCGCTGCCATAGGCGACGACGATGTTCTGAAGGACATCTGCAGTGAACTGGCGCTGAAAGGCGCGGGCGTGGATATCCTTGCGAGCGACAGCAACAAAGGGATGAGGTTCTGATGCCCAGGACCTCCCGTCTCTGCCTACTCATGCTTTGTCTTGTGGCATTGGCCTCGGCTTGCTCGCGCCCGATGCTGTCAACAGGCTCCATCCCTGCGACGACCGGTTCGGTCTCCACGGCAGACGTTGGTTGCCGCAGCAATGCCGGAGCCTACCGTCTGCCCAAGCGGTTGGTCACCGTCACCATCACCGACGGGAAGGCAGGCGGCACCCGGACGAGGTATGATCTCACTCTGAACGCCAAGAACACCATGGTCAGTGAAAAAGGAGAGCCGTTCTGTCTGGACTTCCTTCTTTCGGCCCTCTCCAGCGACCGGGTTGGTATCAAGCGTCACTCCAACGGGCTGCTTGACCGCATCTACACTCGCGCCGAGGATCAGTCGAAGCCTATCGCGGATGCGCTGATCCGGGCGGCCGGTGACATGGTCGCCGCCTCCAAGGCCGGGGGACTTGACCGGTTGGCGCAGAAGCAGGTCCTCAATGCCAGCGGTGACGCCGTCTTTGCCTCTCTCGACTACGACCCTTTCGAGGAGGGAGAGGCCAGGGAGATCAACAGGGGGCTAAGGCCCTTCGGCTACTGCGTCTATCTCGACCCGCGTGACGACCCCTATGTTCCGGCGTGGTCGTCGGCCGAACTTTGTAACCGCCAGAGCGCGCGGCGCAATCCTGGTCCCGATGGCTACGGCCTTGAGAAGATGGCGGCACGCAAACTGATGCAGCGCGGTGTGCTCTACCGGCCGGAGCTGTCGCACCGGCTGGTGATCCTGCGCAAGGACGATCCCGATAATCCGCGCGAGGCCTGGCATTTGGCTGCGACCGAATACGTGCAGATGCCCAACCGGGCGCCGATCTTCGCGCTGGGGGTGAACAGGGCCATGTTCGTCACTGCCGAGACAGATGTCCAGTTCGACTACGGCCTCCTGAAAAACGTCACCGTCATCAAACCAAGCGAACTCAATGCCGCCGTCGACATACCGCTCTATGCCGCGCAGGTGGCGCTCTCCATTCCGGCGGCGACGCTGTCGATCTTCCGAAACGAGGCGGCCAACCGGAGGCAGTTGTGGCAGACAAACGCCCAACTGATCGACACGTTGCGCAAGATGAAGCAGGACACGACCGCCGACCAGGCGGTGGCGCAAGGACAGATGAGCGTGGCCGATCGCGTCGCTGTTGGTAGTGGCAATGCCGCCGCGCAGCCGCTGCTCGCCACGCGATCGACAGGCCCGGCCGTCGCGTCGTCGCCCGGGTTGCAAAGGCTCGGTGCCTGTCTTGACGACGAGACGATCGCGCCAACCGCCGAGGAGCGCGCCGCCCGGTGCGTGGAAATCATGAAGGCGGGGCAGTAACGCCATGCCGCGACGTCGGGCAGCGGACATCATGGCCGCGGCGACGACAACCCTGTGGCGGCTGGCAGTGCTTTTGACTGTGGTCCTTGCTGGAGTGGGGTCGGCAGCGGGGGAAGAAGACAGCTTCCGCAGCATGAAGTTCCAAGCGCAGCAGGTTACGCCGCCCGGTGATTTCCGCCCTGAAGTGATCGGAGGCAAGCCTGTGGAAAGCGGTGTCTACAAAGAGGTCGTGCGCATTACGTTCCAGGAGACCGCGCAAGGCGAACCAGACACATGCACCGGGGTGTTCCTGCATGGCCAAGGCGCGGTGTTGACCGCCGGGCACTGCTCCTGCGGCATTCTGGATAGCTATCGCTTCGTCCTCAAGGGAACACTGGACAGCGCCACGGACGCTGCCAAGCCGGCAGCCCGGTACGCCATTCGCGAGCCCGTCCGTTTCCCTGGCTACAGTTGTTCGCCTGGTGCCAAGAACGCCGGCCTGGACATCGCCGTGTTCTTCGTACGCAACCTCGATGGACTCAACATAGAGCCCGACAAGGACAAGGATGGCCCTCTCACACGCATCGCGAGCATGCACACGGTTTATACCGCCCGCGCCCGGCAGCTCGTCGTCGCCGGGTACGGCTATACCGAGTCCGGCAAGCTGCCAACGGCGCTGATGCGCGCGGCGGTCGGGATTGGCTCGTATTTTTGCAGCACAGGCAGTTTCGACGGAACGTCTTGCGTCGGGTTTCGCGAATTCGTGCTGAGCACGCCGGGTGGCGACGGTCCCCCCAGGGATACTTGCGGTGGGGACAGCGGTGGCCCGGTCTACTGGTATCCGCCTGTACAGACTGACACGGACAAGAATTCCTTCCTGCCGACGGAAGCGCTGGTGGGCATCACCTCGCGTGGCCTCGCCTTCGCCCACAACTTGCCGGGAATGCCTTGCGGCGGCGGCGGGGTCTACACCGCCGTCGGTCGCTCGGACGTTCTGGACTGGTTGCTGTCGCTGGGCGTGACCGTGCGCACGACCGAGGTACCGATCGCCACGACAACAGGCGGACAGGCGGTGCAATAGCCATGATCGGAACATGGCCGCTCTTTGGGGAGGCAAGACATGGGTGATCCGACGCAAGCTCGCGACGGGCATGCAAGCGCCAGAGGTCCGATTTCGGACGTAACCGGGCGGGTGCTGAGTTTCGTGGTGCCAGCGATGCCCACGCAATTGGCGCCGGCGCCGTCAGGGCTGGATGAAGTCGCCCGCCCACCTTGGCTGGATCAGATCCAGAAATCACCGCCTCCTGGACTGGGCGAACCTGAAGCCATGCCCCCTTGGTCGGACGAAATGGTACCCGTTCCCCCGGCGTTGGACGAGACCATTTTCACGGGCGCACGTTGGATGGACGAAGTCAACCAGCTGGTCCACTACAGCGACGCGCTGAATATGACCAAGGGCGAGGACATTACGGTGGCGGTGCTCGACACAGGTTGCTTTGTCGAGCATCGCGACTTCAGCCCAAGCACCCTGCGCATCGTGGCGGGCGTCAACTGCATGACCGAAACGGTCGGCGGCGACATCACCGATGCCACGGGCCATGGCAGCCATGTCGCCGGAGTGCTGGCGGCCAACGGCGTGCATATCGGCTTGGCGCCAGCGTGCCGCCTCGTGCCGGTGAAGGTGCTGAGCGGCACAAAGGCCGACGATGGCGCTGCGATTGGGACTGCGATCGCGAGAGGGCTGAACTGGGTGCTGGACAACGCCGATACGTTCGCCATCAGCGTGGTCTGTCTCTCGGTAGGAGACAATGGCAACTACGACAACGACCAGGATTTCGCCGGCAACGCCATCACCGAAGCGGTGCAGGCACTGGCGGCACGCAACATTCCCGTGGTGGCGGCGGCGGGCAATCTCTACGGGCTCTTCGCGCGGGACACTGCTGCTCAAGGCATGTGCTTCCCCGCGATCCTGAGGGAGGCGATAAGCGTTGGTGCCGTCTATGACCAGCCCTGCGACGATTTCGCAGGCCGACCTTGCAGGCTGGGCGCGGATTACGGCAGCCCGTCGACGGACTCGTCGCGACCGGATCAACTCGCGATCTATACGCAACGCATGGAGAAGGTCACTGACGACCAGTGCGGGACGGATATTTTCGCGCCCGGCTCGTGGGTGCGCTCCACCGGCATTGACGGCGACGGCGGGTCATCGGTCGTCACCGAAGGCACCAGCGAGGCCGCACCGATCGTGGCCGGGGTGATCGCGCTTCTACAGTCGCTTCACCTCAAGCGCACCGGCGAGCGGCGCCCGCCCATCGCGATGTTGCGGAGTGTTCTTCGAAGATCGGCCAGGACGATCCTCGACAACTCGCTGGTGACGAGTTGTCCGGTAACAAACAAGAGCTTCCGGCGTGTCGACGCGTTCGCCGCCTTGAAGCAACTGGAACTCGACATGGCCACGAGCTGACCGACGGATGTCGTGTCGCCGTCCTTGCGGACCGTTCAGCGCGCGGCCGATTTTCCCCCGGGCAACTGGTCGGCGTCGGTGAGGGTTTGCAGGAAGGCGACGATGTCGTCGATTTCCGCGTCGGTCAGCGCCGGCTTGTCACCGGGTTTCCTGCCGAAGGGCGGGTCCTGATTCAGGTTTTTCCAGTAAGCCTTTGGCAGGTCGTCATATTTGTCGATCATGCCATCGGCCTTCCTCGGATACCAGCGGCCGGGGTCGCTGTCGCGGCTGGCGTAGAAGGCGACGGCGTCGCGCAGCGTGTGAAAGGTGCCGTTGTGGAAGAAGCTCTTGCGCAGGGCCACGTTGCGCAGCGTCGGCGTCTTGAACAGGCCGCAATAATCGGCGCGGCCCTTGAAATCGGTGCGCAGCGGGCCGCACAGGCCAAGGTCGACATAGGCCGGATCGGCATTGGCGGGAATGGCCGCGTTGCGCGGCGCGGCCACGGCGATCAGGCCGTAGTCGGTGAATTGCGGCGGCTCGCCATTGTTCGACGGCTCGCTCAGGTGGCAGCTCGCGCAATTGCCCTTGGCCTCGTCCTCGAACAGGGCGCGGCCATGCAGCTCCCGCGCCGTCAGTTGCGCCTTGCCGGCGAGGAAGGCGTCGTAGCGGCTGGAGTAGGGATAGAAATCGGCGCTGCTCTGCTCGAAGGTGCCGAGCGCCTCGACGGCAGCGTCGAAGGCATCGCCCGGATGGTCGAAGACGTCGTCGCCGAACGCCGCCTTGAAGGCGTCGGCATAGGGCGCCCTTGACAGGGAAGCGACAACGGCGGCCTCGTCCTTGTTGGCCATCTCGAAGGGCGACAGCAGCGGGATCCTCGCCTGGTCCCTGCCACGGTCGGCGCGGCCATCCCAGGTCAGGCCGCCGGTTGGCCCGTTGTCGACGCTCTCGTCGCCCTCATCCTCGGAATCGTAGAAGTGCTCGGTGAAGGCCGGCGCGGCCTGTAGGTAGCGCAGCGAGGGCACGGCGCGCAGGCCGGGCCTGTCGAGGCTGGGCCCGCCCATCTCGACCGGCGCGGCGGAAGCCGGCCCGAAGGCGTGACCGGGATCGTGGCAGGACGAGCAGGCCTGCCGGCCGGAGGCCGAAAGCGACGGGTCGAAGAACATCTTTCGGCCGAGCGCCGTCAGCACCTCGGCGCGGGCGAAAGCCTCGGCCCGCGACATCGGGCCGGGATGGACGCTGCCGGCCGGCAGGCCGTCGGCCGGCCACAGCACGGCTATGGCCAGCGCCGCCAGAGCGAAATGACGTCTTCCGGAAGAGGATTTCCATCGTGCCATGGCGTGCGGTCCGTTCGCGTCCGGTTCCCTGCTTTTCGCAGGTTCTGATCGCAAAACCGTAGGACACTTTTGCGTACCCTGCTTAGGCGCGCTTTGCTACGGATTCGTGACGAAGCCGGGGAGGGGGCGCTCAGGCCTGCGTGATGTGTTCCGCGCGCAGCTTCTCCCGCATGCGCTCCAGCGCGGGCGCGCCGCCGGCCGCGAGCTCTTCGGCGATGCGGGCGAGCCTGTCGTCGGCCTTGCGGTGCCTGCTGCCCCAGGCGCCGAGCGTCGCCAGCACCGGCAGCAGGTCTATGCCGGCCTCGGTCAGCCGGTAGATCGCCTTCAGCCCGTGCGTCGGGTCCTCGCCGCGTGTGAGAATGCCCTCGTCGACCAGCGTCTGCAGCCGCTCCGACAGCGTGCGCGAGGAGATGCCCTCATCCGATTGCAGGAATTCGCGAAAGTGCCTTTTGCCGGCGAAGACCAGGTCACGGATGATGAGCAGCGTCCAGCGGTCGCCGAGCAGTTCGAGCGAAAGGCTGATCGGGCAGCCGGACCGTTCCCGGGTCGCCATGTCAATGGTTCCATTTTTAAATCACTTTACTATTGACACCATTATTCCCGTGCGTCAAATGGTTCCAAAAGTAAATCGTTATTGACCAGGACAAGGTGGAGGCTCCCGGAATGAAAAGGCTCATCCTTCAGATGCAGATGTCGGTGGACGGGTTTGTCGGATCCGCCGATGGTCGGCGCTGGCAGCTCTGGGAATGGGGCGACGACAATGGCTGGGACGAGGAGTTGAAGGCCGATTTCAACGCTGTCCTCGCCGGCATTGACACCATTCTGTTGAGCAGCAGGATGGCGGAGGAGGGGTATCTGACCCATTGGGGCAATGCGGCGCGGAAATACCCCGGCGACCCCTTCTATGCCTTTGCCCGGCGTATCGTCGAGGCGCGAAAAGTGGTGCCGAGCGACAGGCTGGAGACGTCACGCTGGGAGCGTACGCAAGTGGTGAGCGGCGACCTGCCGCGCGAGGTTGGCGCGCTCAAGTCGGGCGAGGGCGGCGACATCGCCGCGTTCGGCGGCGCCGGCTTCGCCTCGGCGCTGATCGCGGCCGGGCTGGTCGACGAGTTCCAGCTCTTCATAAATCCAGCGGTTCTCGGGGCTGGCCGCCGCATCTTCGACCAGGGTGGCTTTGCCGGACTGGGGCTCATCGGCTCGAAGGCCTATGCCTGCGGCATGGTGGTGAACCGCTACGCGCCGGCCGGATGAGGGGGGGCGAGATGGCGCTGAACGATCTGCCTTGGGTCAACTCGGCAACGTGCCTTCCTAATTCGACGTGCCGCCGTGCTTTTCCCGGCCGGCCGCCTTGCGGCCACGGCGGCATGGCGCGCTTCGCGCGATGTAAGGCCGACTAGCACCCGGCTGGCAAATTCGACCGGCGCGTCATTCATCGCTCCTGCACCGCGACGAACCTCATTCGGGCTCCGTTCTGATGATATAGCAGATGCTGACTGGCGTTCCCTATGACCTGACTCACATAGGCCGCTTGTCGTCAGGCGAGAAAGCTCTCCCCTATCTTCAAGGCGTGGCGTGGAGCATCCGCAAAGCCATGCTGGCTGCACGGTATTCGTCGAAATTCTTGGGGCAATCGTTTACGGCGAGCCGGTAGAGCCGCAAGGCGTCGTCATTGTGTCCTTGCAGCCGGTCAAGCTCGGCGGTGTAGAAATTGGTTTCGCAGACCTGTCCCCGTTTGGTCTCGAGGTTCGGATTCTCGGCCGCTGCGAGCGTCTCGGCCGATGTCTTGTCGCCGAGCAGCATGCGGATAATCGGCGCCGGCCATTTCGTCATGTCAAGCTTGCCCTCCGCCTCCCGCAAATGGCTTGGGGCACCGGAACCGCGCTCGGCTAGGTCGAGCCAGATCGCAGCATAAGCGTCCTCGGGCCGCAACGCGACGACTTGGGCCAAGTCGGTCAACGCCCTTGCCAACTCGCCGGCATAGAAATTGGCCAAGCCTCGATCGAAATAGGCGAGGTCGTATTTCGGGTCGAGTCCGAGCGCCTTGTCGTAGTCTGCGAGCGCACGGGGGAAGTCGCCTCTGATAGCGAGGATTCCTCCCCGATGCCGATAGTATTTTGCGTCGAGAGTGCCCAGCGCAATGGCCTGGTTATAGTCAACAAGCGCGCGATCATAATCGCCCTTGCGTTCCCAGGCGAGACCACGGTCCCCGACATGGGCGCTCCCTCGTGGATCGAACTTGATAGACTGATCGAGATCGGCGATGGCGCGGTCGTCGTCACCCTTGTAGGCCCAGGCGACACCGCGGTTGTGGAAGGCGATGGCATTTTGCGGATTGATGCCGAGCGCAGCATCGTAATCGGCGATAGCGCGGTCATAGTCGCCTTTGTCGACCCACATCAGGCCGCGATTGTTGTGGGCGTCGGAATTGGTCGGATCGATCTCGATCGCCTTGTCGAAGTCTCGGATGGCTAGGTCGGCGTTATCCTTGCGCGCCCGCAGCATGGCGCGATTGTAGTAGGCTTTGGCATTCTTCGGATCGAGGCCGATGGCCTGGTTGTAGTCAGCGATGGCGCGGTTGTCATCACCTTTACCGGCCCAGGCGTTGCCCCGATTGTAATAAGCGCTGCCAAATTTCGGATCGAGCTCGATCGCTTGGTTATAGTCGGCAATGGCACGGTCGAAATTGCCTTTCGTGAACCAGGCGTTGCCTCTGTTGAGATATGCCTTGACGAAGGCTGGATCGAGGTCGATCGCCTTTTGATAGTCAGGCAAGGCTCGGTCGAGCTCGCCCTTTGCCGCCCAAACCAGTCCTCGGTTGTTGTAAGCTTCGACATAGCTCGGATTGATTGCGATCGCCTGGTTGTAATCAGCGACGGCATCATCGTATTTCGCTTGAGCCTCCCAGGCATTGCCGCGCATCAAATAGGCTGTGCTGCGATTGTCTGCCCCTGCGTCGGTGTCCTTGATGATTTGTGTGCAGGCTTCGATTTGTCGCGCGCTGCCGATAGGCTGACCTGTGCAGTCGGCAAGATCCCGGTTAGCAGGTGAACATCCAAGTAAGGTGGCGGCGCCGAGCACAAACCACCCGAGCCACAGTTTACGACAGGCCTTCAAAAATTTTCTCGGCAAGATGATCAAGCCTTCTCGATTGCATTACGGCTCGGCGCCGAGCATCTACGGTGTCACGATGGCGGTACGGTATTCGGCGAAACCCTTGGGACAATCCTTCACGGCAACCGGTAGCCATTGGCCTCGGTCGGATCGAGGTCGATCATCGCGCCGAAATCGGCGATGGCGCGGTCGTAGTCGCGCCGTTCGGCCCACACATTGCCAAGCTTGAAATAGGCGATGATCCGGTTTCGAGCGGACTCCGTCGCATCATCGATCATGCGCGTGCAGGCCTGGATGCGCACCGTCTGATCGACCGCACCATCGATCAAGCAGTCGCTGCTGGCGGCCAGCGCTGGAAATATCGACAACAAGAGAAGCACAGGCGCGTTGAGAAACGGCAGACAAAGGCGAAGCTGCCAGCCAGTCGATCTGGACGCCATGTTCACCTCGATGCTCATCGCGAGAACTCATGCAGCGCGGCCTTGGCGGCGACAGCTTCGAAATAGGCGTTGGGGCAGTCGTTGGCTGCGGTCCTGTAGAGTCCAAGCGCCTCGCCGCCGCGGCCTTGCAGTCGCGCCAATTCGGCGGCGAACAGTGTTGCCTCGCAGCGATTGCCCTTGGCTTCGAACGCGTTCGGGGCCCCGGCCGCCCCAAGCGTAGCCTCGAAGTCGGTCTCGCCAAGCAGCATGCGCACTGCCGGCGCCGGCCATTTCTTCATATCGAGCCTGACTGTCGCCTCGCGCAGGTGGCCGGTGCCGCCGCCGAGCCGCTCAGCCAAATCCAGCCAGATGGCGAGATAGGCATCGTTCGGCCTCAGTGTGGCGCCTTGTCGGAAATCGGCGGCGGCCTTGCCGGGCGCCCCGGAATGGAAGCTGATGATGCCACGACCGAGATAGGCATAGGCAAGTTTCGGGTCGAGGGCGATCGCGCGGTCGTAGTCAGCCGCCGCACGGGCATAGTTGTCCTTGGCCGCCCATAGGAGGGCGCGAGTGGTGTACCCTCCGGCAAACTTCGGATCGAGGCTGATCGCCTTGTCGCAGTCGGCGGCCGCGCGAGCATACTCGTTCTGGTTGAACCAAGCCTGCGCGCGGCCGCTGTAGCCTCTGGCATCTTTCGGGTCGAGCTCGATTCCCCGGTTGTAGTCGGCGATCGCTCGATCGAAATCGCCCGTTCTGTCCCAGATGCCAGCGCGGCGTCGGTAGAAGCTCGCATTGGCCGGATTGATCGCGACCGCCTCGCCATAGTCGGCGACGGCGCGCTGATAATCCCCCTTTTGAGCCCAGGCCGCGCCACGGCCGCTGTGGGCGTCCGCATCCTTGTCATTGAGCGCTATCGCCCGATCGTAATCCGCGATCGCACGGTCGCTATCGCTTTTGTCGAACCACGCGCCTGCGCGATAGTAGAACGCATCGGCGTTCTTCGGATCGAGATCTATCGCATGTGTGTAGTCGGTGATGGCGTGATCGAGATCGCCCTTCTTTTTCCATGCAACCCCACGATTGACATAGGCCTTTACGTCGCGTGGGTCGAGGTCGATCGCCCTGTCGTAGTCGGCGATGGCGAGATCGTAGTCGCCCTTGTTCTTCCAGGCCACGCCGCGGTTGTTGTATGAGCCGCTGTCGCGCGGGTTGAGCCTGATCGCCTGATCGAAATCAGCTATGGCGCGGTCAGGATCGTTCTTGCTCGACCAGGCGAGTCCACGGCTGCTATAAGCAAGATCGTCTTTCGGATTCAGGCTGATTGCCTGGCTGTAGTCCGCGATCGCCCGGTCATAGTCCTTCTTCTTTTTCCAGGCCAATCCTCTGTTGTAGTAGCTGACGGCGTCGCGGGGATTGAGACGGATCGCCTGATCGTAGTCGGCGATGGCGCGGTCGTACTCACCCTTGCGCAGCCAGGCTGTACCTCGGTCACGGTAGGCGTCGGGTTCATCAGGGGTAAGCCCGATCACCTTGTCATAGTCGACAATTGCGCGATCAAAGTCCCCTTTGCTGCTCCAGGCCATCGCACGAGCGCCGTAGGCCTCCGGAAGCTTGGGGTCGATGCCGATCGCGCGACTGCTGTCTGCTATGGCCTGGTCGTAATCACCCATTCGGAAATGGGTCAGTCCACGGATGATATACGTCGTCGGATCGTTCGGATCCCGGGCGGCGGCTTGATCGAAATCAGCGATGGCGCGGCCGTATTGGCCCTTCTGCTTCCAGGCCAGACCTCTGTTGAGGTATACACCAACGTCGTTCGCTCCGAAGCTGATCGCCTTGTCGAAATCCGCGATGGCGCGATCGTTCTCGCCCTTGTCGGCCAACAGGATGCCACGACCGTAGTATGCATCCAAAGCCTTTGGATCGAGTTCGATCGTCTTGCTGTAGTCGGCAATGGCGCGATCGCTTTCCCGCTCGTGCGTCCAGGCAATGGCGCGGTTGTAGTAAGCGTCGGTGTTCGTCGGGTCGAAGTCGATGGCCCTGTCATAGTCGGAGATGGCGCGAGTGTAGTCTCCGCGCAAACCATAAGCATTGCCGCGAATTACGAGGGCGATTGAGCGGTTTGACGACGACTCCGACCGGTCCTCGATGATCTGCGTGCAAGCGACGATACGTCGCTCCGGATCGACGTTTTCTCCGTCACAGGCTGGATGGTCGTCGTATTTTTGGACGGCCGCGACCGCCGGCGCGGCGAACAGAATGGGCAAAAAGGCAAACAACGCAGCCGCCAGCCATGAAGGCCTGAGCCATCCTCGAAGCAGATTTGCCAACCCAGCCATTCCCGAACGGTCCCCCGCCGCTGTAGGGGCGGCGCGCGGCGCATTGTAACCAAGCGGCTCCCGGGAGCAATCACCGGTTGTCGCCGTTGCGGCGGCGAAACGGGCGGGGGATGGACGTTGGGCTGTCACAAAGCTGACAAGGGTCGGCCCTAGCGTCGCCGGGTTCCTCCAGCCATATAGCCACGAGGCATTCCCCGATGATCAGGTCCTTGCTCTCCCTTTGCCTCGCCTCGACGGCGCTGGCATCGCTCTCCGCCGCTGCCCATGCCGCCCCGCCCGGCTACGACAAGATCGACACCGTCGTCGTCATCTATGCAGAGAACCGCAGCTTCGATAATCTCTATGGTGGCTTCCCCGGCGCCAACGGGCTCGCCAACGTCTCCGCTGATCAGGCGCGCCAGCTCGACCGCGACGGCAAGCCGCTCGCCGAGCTGCCGCCGGCCTGGGGCGGCCTGACCGGCAAGGGCGTGACACCGGCGGTGACGGAAGCGCAGACCGCGCATCTCGCCAACGCCGCCTTTTCGATCGACGATCCCAAGGGCTTCAACGAGGGCACGGGGGTGATCACCCGAGACCTCTGGCACCGTTTCTACGAAGAGCAGATGCAGATCAACGGCGGCAAGAACGACAAGTTCGCCGCCTGGGCCGATTCCGGCGCGCTGGTGATGGGTCACTATGACGGCTCGAGCCTTCCGATGTGGGCGGTGGGCAAGAAATACGTGCTCGCCGACAATTTCTTCCAGGGCGCCTTCGGCGGCTCCTTCCTCAACCACTTCATGCTGGCCTGCGCCTGCGTGCCGTTCTATCCACACGCAGACACCAGCCCGATCAAGGGCCAGATCGCCGTCGTCGACCCCGATGGCGTGACCTTGAAGGTGGCCGACAATTCGCCGGCCTCGGCGCTCGGCGGCGCGCCGAAATTCGTCAATGACGGGGCGATCACGCCGGACTTCTACGCCGTCAACACCATGCAGCCGCCTTACCAGCCGAGCGCCAACAAGCCCGCCGAGGGTGGTGACAAGGCGCTTGCCGATCCGGCGGCGGCCACCACGCTGCCGCCGCAGCACGACATTACCATTGGCGACCTGCTGTCGCTGAAGGGTGTCAGTTGGGCCTGGTATGGCGGCGCCTGGCAGGCTGCGCTCGACGGCAAGAACGCGACGCCGGTGCCGAACTTCCAGTTCCATCACCAGCCCTTCAATTATTTCGCGGCATATGCCCCCGGCACGCCGGCACGCGCCGAGCATCTGAGGGACGGCGGCCTCGATGGCGTCGAGTTCGTCAAGGCGATCGACGACGGCAAGCTGCCGGCCGTCACCTTCTACAAGCCGCAGGGCAACCTCAACGAGCATGGCGGCTATGCCGACGTCACCTCCGGCGACCAGCATCTGGCCGACGTCGTCTCTCATCTGGAGAAGAGCCCGCAATGGGGTCACATGCTGGTCGTGGTGACCTATGACGAGAATGGCGGCTTCTGGGACCACGTCGCGCCGCCGAGGGCCGATCGCTGGGGGCCGGGCAACCGCATACCCGCCTTCATCATCTCGCCCTACGCCAAGGCGGGCACGGTCGACCATACGCAGTACGACACCACCTCGATCCTGCGCTTCATCACCGCCCGCTACGACCTGCCGGTGCTGCAAGGCCTCGTCGTGCGCGACAAGGCGCTCGCCGCCAACAACGAGCCGCCGATGGGCGATCTGACGGCGGCGCTCGACCTGACGAAGTGAAAGCGTCAGAACTTGGTTCCTCGCCCCCGCGACGCGGGGGAGAGGTGGCCGCGAAGCGGTCGGAGAGGGGGGCTTCCTAGGGCGTCCCCTCTCCGTCTCGGCTTCGCCGAGCCACCTCTCCCCCACATTCGTGGGGGCGAGGAAACGCCAGCCGTCGAGCACTCTGATGATTGCCTGGATGGATTCCCGTCCGCTATCCATGGCATCGGATCGGACGAGGGCATTCCATGAACATAGCCAAGGTGAGAACCCGCAACGCCGGCGCGCTAGCCGTACTGGCGCCTGGCGAGATGCCGGTGGTGACGACGCCGACCGGTGGCGCGATGGACCTTGTGACCGCTGTGAGCGCGCCGGGCTTCAGTCCGCTCGACCTGCTGTTTGCCTCTCTTGCCGGCTGCATGGTGCTCAGCGCCCGGATGGCTGCGGCGCGCCTCGGCGTCGCCGACCGGCTCGGCGAAGTGCGCGCCGAAGTCGGCGGCGAGAAGGCGAAGGACGAGCCCGCGCGCATCGAGACATTCAATGTCAGGCTCGACATAGCGGGCGATCTCGACACGGCGACGAAGCAGCGCATCATCGACGATGCCGAGGAGATCTGCACCGTCTCCAACACGCTGCGCGGCGCGCCGGCGCTGCATGCGACGCTGGGGTAGGGGACTGCCCTTGCGGCGCCCGTGGGTTTCGCAGGAATCGGGTGGCCCCTTCCAATGGTCCGCTCCATCTTCTTGCGAAAGCCGCGATGGAGCCAAGCGATGACCGTCCATTCATTGAACACGAAGCGCGCCAGCCGATCGGCCGAGGCGCGCGTGGCCGAGCAGGACTGGGCCATGCTTGTGGCGGAGCTCAATGCGCACGGCTGCGCTGTCATGCCCAGCCTGCTTTCGGCGGTGGAGTGCGCGGAGATCGCGGCGCTCTATCCGCATGAGGAGCATTTCCGCAGCCATGTGGTCATGGCGCGCCACGGCTTCGGCAAGGGCGAATACCGTTACTTCCGTTATCCGCTGCCGGACCTGATCGCGGGCCTGCGCGCTGCGCTCTATCCGCGGCTTGCCGGCGTCGCCAACGACTGGAACGACAGGATGGGCGTGGCGCTGCGCTACCCCGCCGAGCACGCCGCCTTCCTGAAGCGTTGCCATGACGAAGGGCAGGCGAGGCCGACGCCGCTGTTGCTGCAATACGGCCCCGGCGATTTCAACTGCCTGCACCAGGACCTTTATGGCGCGCTCGCCTTTCCCTTGCAGGTGGCGATCCTGCTGTCCGAGCCGGGCGAGGATTTCACCGGCGGCGAATTCGTGCTCACCGAGCAGCGGCCGCGCATGCAGAGCCGCGCCGAAGTGGTGCCGCTGAGGCGGGGCGACGCGGTGATCTTCGCCGTCCACAACCGCCCGGTGGAGGGCACGCGCGGCCATTATCGGGTGAACCTGCGCCATGGCGTCAGCCGCCTGCGCTCCGGCCGGCGGCACACCGTCGGCATCATCTTCCACGACGCGCGCTAGGACCGTTCGAGGGCAGGAAATCCGGAAGCGTTGCGCGGCGACATCTCCACTTTGACGTGATGGAGCGAGGCCCTGACCCGCATGTCTCGCCACCTCCGAAAAGGCAGGGCTGGCACATACGGTGCTCCCCCTCTCCGTCTCGGCTTCGCCGAGCCACCTCTCCCCCACCTTGTGGGGACGAGGAACCCAAGCTTTTCAAGGCTGCGAAATCGGCGATTGTCGTTTCCTCGCCCCCATGAAATGGGGGAGAGGTGGCTCGGCGAAGCCGAGACGGAGAGGGGGCACTGTGCCGCCTGCTATTGTCCTGGGTGTGCTCTCCCGGCAGGCTGCCGTAGCGATCAGGATCCGCCCGGGCGAACCCGAAGGCCATCGACGAAGACGTCGACGAGGCGCAGCACGTTGACCTGCCAGCCCGGCTGGTCGTTCATGTAGCACATGCCGACGAGCGCGCGCAGCAGGTCGGCGGCGGTGATGTCGTCGCGCACCTCTCCGGCGGCCACGGCGCGCTCCAGCAGCAGGCCGACCGCCCTGGTCAGATGCTCGAAGGAATAGGCGTAGAGTTCCTTGGGTCCGTGCGCGGCGAGCGCCAGCGCCGCCAGCATGCCCTTCTTGGTGGCGACGAGGCGCACATTGGCGTGCAGCCAGGCGCGCAGCGCATCGACCGGATCGCCCTGTCCCGCAAGCGTTCTGGCGAGCTCACCGAGCTGGTCGACCTCATGGCGGTAGACCGCCTCGAACAGCGCCTCGCGCGTCGGGAAATGCCGGTAGAGCGTTCCGATACCGACACCCGCGCGCCTCGCCACCGCCTCGAGGCTGGCGTCAGGCCCGCCGGCGCTGAAAACGGCGGTCGCCGCCTCCAGCACGCGCTGGCGGTTGCGCACGGAATCGGCGCGCGGGCGGCGGCTGGGCTTTTGCGAAACCTGTCCCATATTAACTGGCTGACGCTCCTTTCACGTCCGTGCCCTTGCAAAACGGAGGGTGCCTCCGTATATATGGAGGAGAGGCACAATCCATGAAAGATGCCTTCCGACTGGAGCTCGCCAGCCTAGCCGATCGCGGCGCCCCGGCCTTCCTGACCAGACAGCCCGACAAAACATCGTCCCGACAACCCTGTTCGGAGCCATCCATGTCACTCTCCATCAGCCTCACCATAAACGGCGAGCAACGAGACGTCGAACTCGACGATCCGCGCGTCACGCTGCTCGACCTGCTGCGCGAGCGGCTCGACCTCACCGGCACCAAGAAAGGCTGCGACCGCGGCCAATGCGGCGCTTGCACCGTGCTGGTCGATGGCCGCCGTGTCAATTCCTGCCTGGCGCTGGCCGCGAGTCAGGACGGCGCCGAAATCCTGACCATAGAGGGCCTTGCCCAGGGCGAGACGCTGCACCCGGTGCAGGCCGCCTTCATCGCCCATGACGGTTTCCAATGCGGTTTCTGCACGCCGGGGCAGATCATGAGCGCCGTCGGCCTCATCGGCGAGGGCCAGGCGGGCGACGACCCCGAGCGCATCCGCGAGGCGATGAGCGGCAATCTGTGCCGCTGCGCCGCCTATGGCGGCATCGTCGAGGCGGTGCTCGAGGCGCAACGCACGATCGCCGCCGGCAATGGCGCAGACACCCGGAGGGACGCGGCATGAACCGTTTCGATTACGTCAGGCCGACGAGCCTTGCGGAGGCCGTTGCCGCCGCGGCGATGCCGGGCGCGGCCTATCTCGCCGGCGGCACCAACCTGCTCGACCTGATGAAGGGTGGCGTCGCACGCCCCGAGCGTCTCGTCGACATCACCCGCCTGCCGGAGCTCAACCGCGTCGAGCGGCTGGACGACGGCTCCTTGCGTGTCGGCGCGCTGGTGCGCAACGCCGACCTCGCGCATGATCAGGCCTTCGCCGCCACCTATCCCGCCGTAGCGGAGGCGTTGCTGTCGGGCGCCTCGGCGCAGTTGCGCAACGCGGCCACGGTCGGCGGCAACATCATGCAGCGCACGCGTTGCAGCTATTTCTACGACACCGCCAGCGCCTGCAACAGGCGCGAGCTCGGCTCCGGCTGCGACGCGCTCGCCGGCGAGAACCGGCACCACGCCGTGCTCGGCTGGAGCCCGGCCTGCATCGCCACCCATCCCTCGGACTTCTGCGTGCCGCTGGTGGCTCTGGACGCCGTCGTCGAGATCGAGGGCAGCAAGGGCCGCCGTCATGTGACGCTGGAGGAATTCCACCGGCTGCCCGGCGAGGCCCCGCAGCGCGAGACGGTGCTGGAGCCTGGCGAACTGGTCGTTGCGGTGCGGCTGCCCGCGGAGGCTTCGGCCTTCGCCAGCCATGCCCGCTATCTCAAGCTGCGCGAGCGCACCTCCTATGCCTTCGCCGTGGTCTCGGCCGCCGCCGCGCTGGTCGTCGAGGGCGGGCGGATCCGCCAGGCGCGGCTGGCGCTGGGCGGCGTCGCCGCCAAGCCGTGGCGGGCACGCGCCGCCGAGGCGGCGCTGCTGGGCGCCGAGCCCGGCGAAGCCGCCTATGCCGGGGCCGCCGCGCTGGCGCTGGCCGAGGCCAAGCCTTCCGGCGACAACGGCTTCAAGATCGAGCTCGCCCGCCGTGTCGCTGTGCGCGCCCTGTCGCTGGCCGAGGCCGGCACGCCGGCGCGGCTGCCGGCCCTGCCTGCCTCCGTCTTCGCATCCACCACGGGAGCGCGCCATGACGCCTGACCTCAACCTTTCCCATACTCCCGCGCACAGGCGGCAGGGCTCCAGCATCGGCCAGCCGATGACGCGCCGCGACGGCATCCTCAAGGTCACGGGCGCTGCGACCTACGCCGCCGACAATCATCCGCCTGATATGCTCTATGCCGTGCTCGCCGTCGCTGCGATCGCGCGTGGCCGCGTCGCGTCTCTGGACGTCGCCGCGGCGCTTGCCCATCGCGGCGTGGTCGAGGTGATGACGCCGGCCAACCGGCCGGCGCTCGCCCTCGACCCCGATGCCAAGTTTCATCCGTTCATGTTCCGGCTCGACCTCCTGCAGAACGATGGCGTGCGCTATCCCAACCAGCCGATCGCGGTGGTGATCGCCGAGACGCTGGAGGCGGCGACGGAAGGCGCGGCGCTGCTCGCCCCGCGCTACGAGACCGAGACCGCCCGCGTCGGCTTCGAGGACGCCGAGACCTTCGTTCCTGGCGGTGTCGGCGTCGGCAATCCGGCCAGCCAGCAGAAGGGCGATGTCAAGGCCGGGCTCGCCGCGGCCGCGACTCGGGTCGAGGCGCGCTACGAAACCCCGCCGCAGTACCACAACGCCATGGAGCCGCACGCCATCGTGGCGTCGTGGGATGGCGACAGCCTCACCGTCGACACGCCGAGCCAGGGGTTGGCGATCGCGCAGGGGCGCATCGCCGGCCTGTTCGGGCTGAGCCCGGACAAGGTCCATGTGCGCAGCCCTTTCCTCGGCGGCGGCTTCGGCTCGAAAGGGCTGGTCTCCGGCCCGCAGGTGCTGGGCATCCTCGCGGCACGCCTGGTCGGTCGCCCGGTGAAGCTGGTGCTGCGGCGCGAGCAGATGTACGGGCCGGTCGGCCACCGCGCGCCGACGCGCCAGACGCTGCGGCTCGGCATCGACTCCGAAGGCCGGCTGACCGCGCTCGACCATCACGCTCTGACGGCGTCGAGCACGTTCGACGACTTCTTCGAACCGGCAGCGGATGCCTCGCACACGCTCTATGCCAGCCCGGCCATCGCGACCGCGCATGAGGCGGTGCGGCTCGACACCGGCACGCCGCTGTTCATGCGCGCGCCGGGCGAGGCCACCGGCTCGATCGCGCTGGAAAGCGCCGTCGATGAGGCGGCCTGGGCCTGCGGCAGGGACCCGCTGGACTTCCGGCTGGCCAACTATGCCGAGGTCGAGCCGATGACGGGCAAGCCGTTCTCCTCCAAGGCGCTGCGCGAATGCTACGCCGAGGCGGCGGCGCGTTTCGGCTGGTCGGGCCGGCCGCTCGCGCCGCGCGCCATGCGCGATACCGCTGGCTTGCTGACCGGCTGGGGCATGGGCACGGCGACTTTTCCGGCGCTGATGTTCCAGGCCGAGGCGCGGGCGGTGCTGAAAAGCGACGGTCGCGGCCTGATGGAGACGAGCGCCGCCGACATGGGGCAGGGCGCCTGGACCGCGCTGGCGCAGATCGCCGCCGACGGGCTGGGGCTCGATATCGGCCAGCTCGAATTCAGGGCCGGCAGTTCCGACCTGCCCGACGCCGGCATCGCCGGAGGCTCGGGGCACACCGCCACGGCCGGCATGGCGATCCACAATGCGGGCGCCGCGGTGATCGCCAGGCTCGCCGACATCGCTACAGCCGATGCGGCTTCGCCGCTCTATGGCGCCGGCAATGAGGGCGTTGTGGCGCGGAGCGGCCGGCTCTACCGGCGCGGCGACGAAAGCCGCAGCGAGAGCTATACCGAGATTCTCGGCCGGGCCGGCCTGTCGGAGATCGAGGCGCGGGGCACGAGCGCCGCGGACCAGGACACGCGCGAGGCCTATGCCATGCACGCCCATGGCGCGGTCTTCGCCGAGGTCAAGGTCGATCCTGATCTCGGCCAGGTCAGGGTGACCCGGCTGGTAGGCGCGTTTGCCGCCGGGCGCGTCATCAACCCGAGGCTGGTGCGCAGCCAGTATCTCGGTGGCATGATCTGGGGCGCGTCCTTCGCGCTGCACGAGGAGGCGCTGGCCGACCACCGCACGGGGCGCATCCAGAACGCCAATCTGGCCGAGTACCACGTGCCGGTGAATGCCGACGTGCCCTCGGTGGAGGCGCTGCTGGTGCATGAGGATGACCCCTACGTCAACGCGCTAGGCATCAAGGGCGTCGGCGAGATCGGCATCACCGGCACGGCCGGCGCCGTGGCCAACGCCGTCTGGCATGCCACCGGGGTGCGGCCGCGCCGTTTCCCCGTGCGCATCGAGGATCTTCTGGCGGGTGGCGGCCTCGGCTGAGGCGTCAAAGCTCCTTTCCTCTCCCCTCAGAGGGGGGAGAGGGGCGAAGCATGTGATAGCCCCGCCCTTGCGGGCAGGGATGCCGATGCGTCGCACAGGTCGCCAAGGGCGAGGCTTAGGAACAAATCCGTTGAATTGTTCTAGCCTATGTCGTCCGATCCGTTGGCGGCGGTAAGCTGGGCGGGCTTGAAGCCGGCATGCTGCGGGGTCCAGACGTCACCGTCGCGGTTGAACCAGTGGCACAGATAAAGTCCCGAGGCGGCGGTGTCGCTTACCGTCATGTTCGGCCCTCCGGACCTCAGCCTGACGACATCTCCGGTCTTGAAAGTTTCGGCCATGGCGATTCCTCCCAATATTGGAAACAAGAGGAGGTAAGCAGACGCGGCAACGGGCCGCAATATGCCAGTTGCGGTGCGGTGCCGTTACTGCGGGCTGCTGTTCGCCATGAGAATCGCGTGCCCGCACAGGGGCGCCAGTAGCGGCTTTACTTCAGCTGGCGATAGGCAAAGGGCAAAGGCTAGTGTCTGGCGAAGACGTCGTCCGGACCTTCGATGTCGGCAAAGACGAGGTTGTCGAACTCGACCGGGATTCCGAAGAGCTGGGCGACCTGCATGACGAGGCGCTCGATGTCCTCTCGCGCGACATTCTCCGCCAGGTTCCCGAGCCGTACGCCTTCGGCGACCGCCGCAAGGTTGACCACACCGGAGGATTTGTGCGCCGCGACGACCAGCGTCTGGACGTCCCGATGCAATTGAGCCGAATATTCGCGCATGGAACACTCCTCCAGGGAAGGTTGCTCCCTCAGACTCCAATCTGCCCCTCCACGGTCCGCATTGCAAGCGTAATATTTCGTATAGTCAAATAAAATCAATTAGTTAGTAATATACATGGATTGCTTGGTCGAAGGCTTATCCGCATCGTTGGCATGGTGAGGAAGGCATGCAGGCACCGCTCTTGACGCACTGTTGGGCCTATCCTAATTCTACTTCCATTGAGACCTTTGCTAACTCGGTAACCTTTGACGGGGCGGGAGCGTCATGGCGGAACTCGAGCGTCCGGAGCGGCTGCAGATCATGCTGAGCGCCGAGGAATTGACGGCACTCGAAAACTGGCGTTTCGAGAAGCGGATGCCGAGTCGGTCGGCGGCGGTCAGGGAGCTGCTGCGTCGCGGGCTGGCGGCCGAGGGGTTTCTGACGGCAGGTCAGGGAGTCAAGTCCCAGGATTTCGGTGTTCTGCCGCCGGAGGGAGGCGACAACATCCCCGAGTAGCGGTGGCTTCAGCCGGGCCGACGCCGTCCCGCGCCTGTGACCGCAATCCCCGGAAGAACCGGTGCAAACTCTTCCCGGAGTCATACGAACCGATTGTTGCCCCGCAGGCATTTGCGCTAATTGATACGGATGGGAAAAGTCGGCGCCGGCATGCATCGAGACGAGACGACCGACGCGGCTCGTCTGGCGGCGATTGTCGATTCATCCTACGACGCAATCATCGGCAAGGATCTGACGAGCGTCATCACCGACTGGAACCATGCGGCCGAGCGTATGTTCGGCTACACCGCCGACGAGGCGATCGGACAGTCGATCCTGATGCTCATTCCCGATCATCTGCGGGGCGAGGAGGCCGACATCATTGGCCGCGTCAGCAATGGCCAGAGCGTGGCGAGCTACGAGACAACAAGGCGGCGCAAGGACGGCACGCTGATCGCCGTCTCGCTGACCGTCTCGCCGATCCGGAACGTGCGGGGCGAGATCGTCGGCGCTTCCAAGATCGCCCGCGACATCTCGGCGACCAAGGAAAGCGAGCGGCGCATCCGCCTGCTGATGCGGGAGGTCAACCATCGCGTCAAGAACCAGTTCGCCGTCATCCTGTCGATGGTGCGCGAGACCAGCAAGCGTTCCAGCAGCCCCGGCGAATTCGAGGAACTGATCCGCTCGCGCATCATGGCGCTGTCGCGCTCGCACGATCTGCTCGTCACGTCCGAATGGGCTGGCGCGAGCCTGTTCGACCTCATTCAGGAACATCTCAAGCCCTTCGGGCGCGAGGAGCAGATATCCTTGTCGGGCCCGCTGCTGACGCTGCAGTCCAACGCGGTGCAGAATCTCGGCATGGCCTTCCACGAGCTGGCCACCAACTCGTCCAAATACGGCGCCCTGTCCAGCGACGCGGGGCGGGTCGAGATCACCTGGCAGATCGCGGAGGTCGGTACCGGGGCGCGGGAATTCCGGCTCGTCTGGGACGAGACGTCGACGCCGCGCAAGGGCGACGAGGGCCACGTCGAAGGCACCCGCAAGGGTTTTGGCACGATCGTGTTGCAACGCGTGGCGCCGCAGTCGTTGAGCGGCAACGCCGAACTGCACCGGGCACCCGGACACCTGACGTGGCGGCTCACCGCGCCGCTGGAATCGATCGTGGTGCCGCAGTTCGGCTCGGCTGGCGAGGGCGACGGCTAGGCCTGTCGGAAGCGCGGCGCCCGAAAGCTCAGTTGGGGAAGTTGACCGCCGGCTCGTCGCAGCGGAACACCGGGCAGTGGCCGTCTCGCGCCGGCACATAGGCGCTCATCGGCACCTCCGGCCAGTCGCATTCGACGCCGAACTGGCGGACGTAACGATCGTAAGTGTTTGGCCCCGTGGTCAGCACCACCGCGCGACGCTGCTGAATCAGTGCATGGATCTGCTCGCAAGTCATGGCGCGGCTGTCCGGCCGGGCCTCCGCAAGGCCGGTCGTGGCGAGCAGCGCGGCCATGGCGACAAGGGCTAGGCGGTGGATGGACATGACGGACTCCCGCGAAACGATACCGCGTCAGAACGTGGGTTGCCGGCGCTGGTTCCGCAACTGCCCCCGCCTCGCTGTTTTGTGATCGGCGCTATCGCCATTATGACACGCAACCAAACCGTCGGTCGCGCATTGCTGGGAATGGATTCCAAGAAGCCATACGAACCGCCGGGAGGGTGGCCCGAAAAGGAGCCGCGGGAGGCCAAGTCGTGCCTGTTCTGCGGCGCCCGCGACCATGGCTACGAAGAGTGCCCCAAGCGGGCCGAGGCCATGCAGGCGGAGGATGTCAAGCCGGCTTCAGCCGAACCGCGGCAAGATACATGAGCGCCGAGGCCGCCAGCCGGCGGTCCCAGCCTTGCGCCTCGACCTTGTCGAGCAGGAAGTCCAGGTGCGGTTCGAGCATCTCGCGGCATTCTTTTTCATAGGCGACATGCATCGCCGGATGCTGCGGCGCGCTGATGGTCGGAGCCTTGGCCATGGCGATTCCCCCCGGTAGTACCTGACGAGGTGCTTCTATACCATCAGCCGGCAAACCGGAATGGAGTCGGTGCACCGTGCGTCGCAACTCCGGCGATCGGGGAGTTCGACTGGCGGCGGATTTTTTGCCGGCAGCCTGTCGGATGCGGTCCGGCTCGCGCGTCCTTGGGCGGACAGACGCGAAAACGGAGAAAACCATGTCGTTGCAATCCACCGCCCAGTCGCCCTGGCAGCAATCGCCCTGGCAGACCGGGGCGATCCTTGTCGCCCGCCTGATCTTCGCCGGGGTCTTTGCCATGGCGGCGGCCTTCAAGTTCGCCGGCATGGCCGAGACGGCCGGCTACATCGCAGCCGCCGGCTTTCCGTTCCCGCTGTTCCTGGCATGGTGCGCGGCGGCGCTGGAGGTGCTGCTGGTGATTGCCTTCCTCACCGGCGCCTTCTTCACGCCGGCGGCGCTGGTCGCGGCGGCCTACGTGATCTTCCTCGGCTTCTCGTTCCACGGACCGGGCCGCTGGGCAGGCAACCAGGCCGAGTTCGGCTTCTTCGTCGACCACTTCACCTTCCTCGCCGGTCTGTTCTTTGCAGCCGTCCATGGACCGGGCGGCGTGCTTTCGCTGAACAGGGGCTGGCCGGGCCGGGCGTGAGTTTGCGCCGTCTGGTTCAAGCTGTCGGACAGGCTTGCCCCTGTACCCAATTGGCGATCACGCTAGCGTGAAGTCTGGGTTTAGAGGGGGATGTTCATGAATACCACAGTGCGTTTCACCGCCGTCATGCTCGGCATGTCGCTGGTTGCCGGTTGCAGCACGATGACGGAGGGGAGTTCAACAACATGCATGCTACCCTGCAGGGTAGCCCCGCCGTGAAACGTTCGGTTATCAAGGAGTGTGTGGTGAGCGAAAGAGCCACTCCCGCCGGCAAGAAGAAGACCTACTCGGCGTTCATGAACGTGAGCCCGGATCGCTACGAAGCAGCCATGTGCAACCGGCTGGTCAATGCGCTCGCGGATGGGCGTATCACCTATGTCGATTACCAGAAGCTGTCCTCGCCGACCGCCGACAGCAGCAAGGTGATCAAGATCATGCAGGGCCGCTAGCCACCCGAGCTCGCCCCGTCAAATCTGGTCGTTATAAGGTTCCTTCATCTGGCCCACCATGCGTGCCAGCCGCGAGAAGGAGGGCATGTCGGCCTCCGGCTGGCACTGGTTGGCAAGCTCCAGCAGGCGGATCGGGAAGTTGACGGCGTCGCGGCTCGACGCCGACATGCCCTGCGAGCGTTCCTCGCCGGTCTCTCCGGCCTCCGCCTTGCGCAACGCAATGTCGATTTCCTCCACGGTCAGGACGCCCTTGCGGACGAGCACGTGGTTGATCGCGGCGACGGCCATCAGAAGGCCCTCGAGCTGCAGATTGGCGACGTTCATGGCTGTGCTCCCGTTAATTGGCCCCTTCGGCTGGCTATGAAAACGCGCGAGCACCGTTTCCGATCCGGCTGGTGCGTCCAGCCGGATCGGAGCGAGGGCGCTCGACCGTGTCTACGGGGTCACCGCATTCACGACGAGAAGTGCGGAGTCGAGCAGCCACTCGTCCTTCGGTTCTGCCAAGCCCCGGGCATTCAGAAGCAATTGGCGCGGCTCCTCCCCGCGCAGCCACCGCTGCATCCGGTCGATGGTGTCATCGTCGACATTGCCCCAATAGGCCACGTTCCGGGGTTTCCTGATCAAGGACTCGGCCTCTCCCTGGAAGAACGCGGCCAGATGCAGCGCCGCGTTCGGGCTCGGCGTCGATAGCCATGCGGCCAGCGCTCCATCGAGGTCGCCGCCGAGCAGGGCTATCGCGGCGATCCAGCCCGAAGAGTCGACCTCGTCCGGATGCCGCCACAGCCCGGCGCGCCACGCTTCGGCGAACAACCCAAGGACAGCCTTGCGCTCGTCGGGTGGCCACGTAGGCCATCCGGCATATCCGAGCTTGCCGGCGATGAAGGGCGGGTCGAGGCCGGGCTGGCTATGGCAAAAGGTGGCAAGTTCGAGGATGCGAGGCAGGAAGTGCCTGTAGTCGTCGACGCCGCCGACCGTTGTCATCGCCCAACCCGCGTAGGGGCCGATCTGTTCGGGCGTCAGGGCACGCAACGGCGCTGACGTAAGCGTCGCCAGGAGAGCCCGCGGGTCGCGCGTCGGCGCGGCCTCCAGCATGCGCGGCCGCGAGTAGTCGGCGAACGCCGTGTAGCAATCATCGATGCGGTTCTGGAGGTTGGTGTCCGTCGGCATGCTTCTTCCATGTGGCCATGTGAGGGCTGCAAGATAGGCAGCCGACGGGCGGCCGTCGAGCGGTCGCACACGGCAGCGAGCCCTGCTTGCCCGCGCGGGCTGGTTCTGGCATGGTGGCCCCGATGGGAATGGGGTTCTCCCGAAACCGCCAGTGATGGCTGATGACTCCTGCCGCGAAACCGCGGCGGGAATCCGTCTGTCCCGCCGACACGGCGGGTCCCGTGCTCGCCTCGGATTTTTGACTTGGACGCATTTGCGCGACGCCACGTGCCGACCGCAGATGCGCGTACTGAACAGAGCGCGATGTCGCCCGAAACCGCTTCACACGTTTCGGCATCATGCTCCAGAGAGGATCGAGCATGTCTTTTTCCAATTGTCTGCTGGTCATGGCGGGCGGCGCGCTGGGTACGCTGGCGCGCTACCTCGTCTCCACCTGGGCGCTGCCGGTGAGCAGCGAGCTGCCCTGGGGCACCATCATCATCAACATCACCGGCTCCTTGCTGATTGGCTTCTTCGGCACGCTGACGCTGGCCACCGGCCGCTTTCCCGTGTCGGAGAACCTGCGCCTGTTCGTGATGATCGGGCTGTGCGGCGGCTACACCACCTTCTCCTCGTTCAGCCTGCAGACGCTCGACTTGTTGCGGGCCGGCGGCTTCGGCCGAGCCGCGCTCAACATCGGCCTGTCGGTGGTGCTGTGCGTGGGGGCGGTGGCGCTCGGCCACGCGCTCGCCGCGCGCATCAATGGCGGCGCCACCCAGGTCGCCCAGATCGCTATCGAGGAGGAGGCTTGAGCGAGCTGGCGAAAGGCCAGCTGCCGGCCGGGCCACTAGCCGAAGCGCTGCCTTTCGTTTTGTAGGAATTTTTTCTTAGATGCCGTTGACGAGGTGAAGGCAGCCATGGTACATTTCTTTTCATGGTGCTGATTTGCGCCTCTGACCCGCTCCCACCGTTCAGTTGGGGCGGGTTTTGTTTTGGCGGGCTCCGTTCTCTGTTTCGCATTGGCTGAGAGAGAAGCGACCGCAGCACAATCGTTTTGAGAGATCGCCATGCCTCGCTATGCCACCATCATCATCGACGATGACGGCCGCGAGGTCGTCAGCGCCATCGGCGAATTCGAAGGCGCTTGCCGCGAGCCCGGCTTCGGGCGCGCCGAGGCGGTGGCCGCGGGCGTGCGCGTCGGCATGGTGCGTGGCGGTTTGGTCGACGCGTCCGGCGGCTTTGGCTTTCCGGCGCGCGGGCAGGATGCTGGCGCCGCCGCCGGCATGTTGGCGATGCTGAAGCGGTTGCCGCGGGGCAGGCCAGCGAAGAGGGCGGGTGAGGCTGCAAGCGCCGGTTCCGGTTCCGGAAAAAAGGCTGGAAAGCCCGCGCGCGGAAGGGCCGGCAGGGCCAAGCGAGGCCGCAAGGCGGGATCGGGCAAAGTCGGATCGGGCAAGGCAGGACCAGGCGGAGCTGCAACGGGTCATGCCGACGGCGCCACCGGCACGGGCGAGGGCGGCGATGGCTGACAAGGTTTCGGGCCGCGTCACGCGCCGCAAGGCGGCACCGCAGCCCGCCGGCAAGGGCTCCGCCCGCCCGGGGCGGGCGAAGAAGACACTTGGCGACGATTTCCTGGCGGCGGTGCGGGCCGACTTTCGCTCGCATGGCGCCGGCGTGCTGGCCGCGGTGCGCGCGGACAAGCCCGAGCAGTATCTGAAGATAGTGCTCTCCGTCCTGCCCAGGGATTTCAATGCCGCCATGAACAGTCTGGACACGCTGAGCGATGACGAGATCCGCAGCCGCATCCGCGCCCTCGAAAGCACGCTCGGACCCGGGCTCGGCGCGCCGGACGAAGGAACGGACCTATCTGGCGCTGCTCCAGGAACTGGAGCGGAGGCAGGGCCGGAACAGGCTGGCTAGTTATCGGCCGTACGACAGGCAGGCCGATTTCCATGCCGCCGGCGCGGCCAACCGCGAGCGCCTGTTCATGGCCGGCAACCAGCTCGGCAAGACGCTGGCAGGCGCTGCCGAATGGGCTATGCATCTCACCGGCCGCTATCCCGGCTGGTGGCGGGGCAAAGTGTTCGATGGCCCGACGCGGCTGTGGGCGGCCGGCGTGACCGGCGAGGGCACGCGGGACAATCCGCAGCGCCTGCTGGTCGGCCCGCCGCAGCAGGCGGAGGCAAGAGGCACCGGGATGATCCCGGGCGAAGCCATCCTCGACACCATCATGGGGCGTGGCGCGCCAGGCGCGCTAGACAGCGTCGTGGTGCGGCATGGCGGCGGTGGCGACGTGCAGGCCGGCGAATCCGTGCTGTCGTTCAAATCCTACGAGAAGGGCCGGGAGAAGTGGCAGGGCGAGACGCTGCATGGCGTCTGGTTCGACGAGGAGCCGCCGCTCGACATCTATTCGGAAGGGCTGACCCGCACCAACGCCACTGATGGTATCACCATGGTGACGTTCACGCCGCTGCGCGGGCTTTCCGAGGTGGTGCTGCTGTTCCTGTCGGCCGAGGAGGTGCAGAGGACGGGAAGGGGTGAGGTTCCTCCATCTTGAGAAGCGGCGTTCGAAACCGCGCCGAAACCATGATTTTCATTGCTTGTTTGGTTGGGAACCAATGTGGCGTAGCTTCCAATAACGCCCGGAGGCCGAAATGCGCCGCACGCCAGCCCTGCTAGTCTTCTGCGCGCTGCTCTGTGCCTGTTCCGGCAGCGGCGACTGGCGTGCTGACGCGATCGCTTCGGCCGAGGGCAAGATACGCGGCCTCGTCGCCGATCCGGGAGCCACCTTTTCGCATGTCCAGCTCACAGGCGACAGCTCAACCGGCCAGACCTGCGGTGTCATCATGGCCAAGATCGGCGCCTTCACCAAGCAGGCGCGCTTCATCGTCTATATCGACAACAGTGCCGGCCCTTTCGTCGAGCCCGTCATGGGCCAGTCCATGTCGCTGGCCGATTTCGACTGGGCCTGGAAGAACGACTGTGTGAACGAGGGATACAAGGGCTGAGCCGATCGGAGGACCTGGCGCAGCCTGGCCCTCTGCGGAGTGCCGGCCGAATCCAGTCCGGCCGGTCGATAAGGTAGCCGCTATTCGAACAGGAGACGTACCATTCACATGGCTTCCGGTGACAAATTCCGGTTGCTCAGGGGTATTGGCTGCCCGCAAGCTGCCTGGCGCGCGCCTTGGGATCGGTGGCTTTGCGGGTGAGCGGTTGGCACCATATCCTTTCGTCGCCTACCGAGTTCTCACGGGACCAGACATTGCATACTTTATCTGGTGTGTCCGGGATGCAAACTTCGTGTTTGAAACCTGTGACAGGATTTGTATACATCCGGCATGTCTTTTTGCTTGTGTCGTACGGAACGTTCGACTGGCAAGCCGATGTACTGGCGGCAATAGCGGCGACGATTGCTATGCGGATCATGTATCTCCCCCCGATTCACCGGCAGCTTCGCATCCATGTGCAGTATTATCAATCGCGTTTGGTCGTCCCTAAGTATAGTTAGAGTAAACTAATATGACTCGGCACGTCACCTTCATGACCATCGACGATGCCGGGCATTACTCGCCCGAACAGCGGGCGGCGATCGTTGCCGCCTATCCCGAGCACGAGCGCGAGGCGCGGGCGAAGGGCATTCCGGTGCTGGGCTCGGGGCGCGTCTTTCCGGTGGCGGAAGCGACGGTCGCCTGCGAGCCGTTCCGGCTGCCGCGCCACTGGCCGCGGCTCGGCGCGCTCGACTTCGGCTGGGACCATCCTTCGGCGGCGATCGAGCTTGCCTGGGATACCGAAGCCGACATCGTCCACGTCACGAAGTGTCATCGCGCCAGCCAGCAGACGCCAGCGATCCAGGCGCTGGCGCTGAAACCCTGGGGTGAATGGTTGCCATGGGCATGGCCGCGCGACGGCCGCCGCGAAACGCTGGAAGGGGCGGGCGTGGCGCTTGCCCGGCAATACGCCGCGCATGGGCTGAACATGCTCGCCGGTCACGCCCGCTTCTCCGACGGCTCGGTCTCGGTCGAGGCCGGGCTGATGGAAATGCTCGACCGCATGCAGACCGGCCGCTTCAAGGTGTTCTCGACGCTCGGCCAATGGTTCGAGGAATTCCGTCTCTACCACCGCAAGGACGGCCAGGTGGTGAAGCTGCGCGACGACCTGATGTCGGCCACCCGCTACGGCGTGATGATGCTGCGCGAGGCGACGGTCGATCCGGCGGAATTCACAGCGGCGCGGCGGCCAGCGAGGCAGAGCGACCCGCTGGGGGCGTTCCGGTAGGTCTGGGCCCCGCGCGTTCGTCATGCTCGGGCTTGGCCCGAGCAGTCATCCCAAGGTATTGCAGCGGTTACAGAATTCCCCACTTCTGCATTCTGCAGCAGAGGTCTCGGCATGGATGCTCGGGTCAAGCCCGAGCATGACGAAGAGGCGGCGCCGAGCGTTCCGAGCACGATCCTGGCATTGGCCAATTCTGCCGAAAATCCTGAGCCCAACAAATCCCGCGTGCGATGCGTGCGTGCTTGCGATCGGTCGCGCCGCTATCGCCCCCCATGTTCGACGCCAGCCGGTGGAGACAGTCAATGGTCCACGTCATTCCTCTCTCAGTCGCCCTGCGCCGCAACGATGCCGGCAATGCGGTGCGGCTTGCAGATGCCTCGGCGGCGGGTGAGGCGGCTCGGCCGCTCGATCCCTACTGGCGGGCGGTTGCGGAGCACTATCAGCAACGCGTGGCGCGGCAGCAGGCCTTCGACACCGAGATCGCCGCGCGCAGGCTGGGTGGCGAGATCGCTCAGGCCGAGGCCGACACCGCGGCGAACGCGCCGGCTGACGGGGAAGGCCTGCACCACGCCATGTATGGCGAAGTCGATCGACACACCGGTCGTGTCGTCCAGAAAGGCCGGTTCGACATGCTGTTCGACGATTTCATCAAGCAGGCGCCGCCCGAACTGCGCGCTGGCCTCGCCAGCCGCAAGCCAGCTCTGCGAGAGGCAGGCTCAGTGCGCATGGCGGTGCGGCAGCTTGAGCGCCGCAGCCAGTATGAGCAGGATCATCTGGCGGCGGTCCAGGCCGAAGAGCTCGATGCCATTGCCAAAAGCGATCCGGATGACATGCCCGCTTTCGAGACCGCCCGCCGCGCCGGCCTCGACCTCATCGCCAAGATGAACCTCGACGCCGAAAGCAGGCAAAAGGCCGAAGCCGCCTGGCGCGAAAGCACGGCAAGGACGCGCCTGGAAGCTCTGATCGCGCGGGATCCGAAGCGTGCCGCCGAGATGCCGAGCGCCGGATCGATGGCCGGCGACGGCATGAGCGGGACCGTGAGCATGCCGCCTAGCGCAGGCGCGCCAGATGAGTCGGGGCGGTGAAAGGCGATCGCCTCGACTCGCGCTCCGATCTGTCAGCCAATGACGCCTCATACGCATCCGACATCTTCAATAGACTAGTGCCCACCTATGGTAACTATGGCGGCCCAGGCTGGACTGGCGGCGCTTGGGGTGGCGATTTCAAGCCACCCGCAATCGACATTCAGGACGGATTTTACAGGCAACATGACGAGGGATATCATGATGCGGCAAGTTTGGATGATGTTATAGCGGCCGACCGGCAACTTGTGGCGTCTTTGGATGAATATCTCAAAAATGGAAGCTATTGGGATGATCCAGCCTTGAATACCAACAAAGACCGCATATTGGCTGCAATTTACGCGGAAGGCGCATCAAGAGTCTTTCAAGCTAAGATTTCTG
The DNA here is from genome assembly GCA_001899205.1 of Mesorhizobium sp. 65-26. Taxonomy (GTDB): domain Bacteria; phylum Pseudomonadota; class Alphaproteobacteria; order Rhizobiales; family Rhizobiaceae; genus Mesorhizobium. Next base: position 461,126 of record MKVL01000010.1, read on the forward strand.
CTTTGATGGTTGCTCGCGGGGATGCTCAAAAAACTTACGACGATGCGCGATCTGCCGTAGGTCGATCGCAATTCATTAATACGATGACGTTTGGCAAATGGTAGTACTTTCTGAGTAAGGTCCTACTCTCACTGCTTGGCAGAGCTCGAAGATGCTGTTTAATATATTTCTAGTCCTTGGAATGATCGCGCTTCCGTCCGCAGTGGCGTTGGCTATGTATGGATTGACGTCAAAGGAAATCAAGCCAGCCCAACGTGTGAGAATCTTACTCGGATCTGCGATTATCAGTATTCCAGGGTTTCTGACCGCCTATCTGCTGTTTGTATTTTTGGTGGTGCTGTTTCAATGACTTGACGCATGACGCTCGTCGTTTGTCTTCAAGTCTGGAACGCGGCTGCTTCACGCAGATGGCGATGACAGCTCCAGCGCCGAATATGAACGGGACCATCTGGCGGCGGTCCAGGCCGAAAAGTTCGATACCATTGCCAAAAGCGATCCGGACGACATGCCTGCTTTCGAGACCGCCCGTCGCGCCGGCCTCGGCCTCATAGCCAAGATGAACCTCGATTATCGAAAGTGCTCTTTTCGAACTTCAGCACAATGATCCTAAGAAGAAACAAAAGGCCTATGCCACAGATATAGCCTACATAGCGCCGGTTAGGCGTTATTTAAAACTTATACAGTGACTGCCCTGTTAACGGCACAAGAATTGCTGTATGCGGTTTTTGCAGGTTACCGATTTTTACGGAACGATCGGGCGATACGTTCGACAATTGGCCCGAACATCGCCTGATCCTTCGTGTCGTACACGATATCAAAACAGGTGACGATACGATGCTTTTGGCACATGCCGTAGAAAACAACTTTGCCATCAGCCGAGGTGCTTGAAATTGCAGCGAGCGAGGGTTTGTCAACTTGATAAGTCACTTTATCGCCATCGCTGACGTTCATATCTTTCAGGTACTCGAATAGGCTCTTGCCGTAGGTATGGGTTCGATACTGACGCAGCTGGGAGTGTGGATATTCTTCCGGCTCGAATGTTTGGCCGTAGTTATGGGCGAATCCGCCAAGCAAACGGCCATCGCCTTCTGCAAAGAAAACAGGAATCTCGATTTTACTCCCGCCACTGATGGAAACCGTCCATCTGATCGGCTCGTCGGCGATGGCGGCTGGTGCCAACAACGCCAAAAGGCCGAGTGCAAAGAATCTCATTGCGTCCTCCGGAGCGGTAATTGCGTGGCGACGCCGCAAACGCCCGGAACGGGCTGAGACAATCGACATCTTCATCGCGAAATACATAGGCTCTGCACCCATAGCGTGTGTTGTCGATAGGTTCAATTGCTGGCGGCGGATCATAATTCTGCATCGTCGGCGGCGCTTGAGGGGCGCGGCATGGATCCCAGAGGCTGCGCCGGGTCGCGTCGCTCCTTGCTGCGCTCAGGGATGACGAGTCGCGACGCCGACGACCAACGAAAGTCCATCCATGCCCGTCCGCATCGTCCCCGCCACGTTGCGGGATCTCTCCTACATCGCCGCCAACCTGAGGCCCGAGGACCGGGACGAGATCGACTGCCAGTGCGATGGCTGGACGCCGGCGCTGCTGGCGCTGACGGCCCTGCAGGGCCTTGCCTATGTCGCCGAGCTCGACGGCAATCCGGAGGCGGGCTTCGGCGCGGCCGAGCAGCGGAGCGGCCTGTGGATCGCCTGGAGCTGGGGCACGCGCCGGATGCGGCGCTGCGTGCCCGACATCACGCGCTTCTTCCATGGCGTGCTCGGGCCGCGGGTCGCGGCGCGCGGCGCCTTTCGCGTCGAGGCGCGGCCGCTCGCCGGCAATGAACTCGCGCTGCGCTGGCTGGCAAGGCTGGGCGCGACGCAGCGCTGTCGCCTGCCGGCCTATGGCAGGAACGGCGAGGATTTCTTCCTCTATGACTGGACAAGAGAAGGCTGGAACCATGTGTCTGTTTCAAAAACCACCGGAACTGAAGCCGCTGCCGCCGGTGCCGACCGCGCAGGACAAGGACGTGCAGGCGCGTGAAGCGGCGCTGCGCGCCGAACTCGAGCAGCGCCAGGGCTCGGCGAGCACCGTCAAGACCGACCTCGCGCCGGGCTCGCTCTCCGGCCAACGCCGCGTGCTGCTCGGGGTCTGAACCCATGACCGCGATGAAGCGCAGCTTTCGCCGCCGTGTGCTGGATTGGTGGATCTGGCGCCGGCACGCCCGCCGGATGAAGCGGCGCGGGTAAGGCGCGCCGGCAACTTCCGCCACGTTTGGAAAGATGGCCGGTCTTTCGCCTGGGCACCATTCGGCGCCGCCGCCTTCCGCATCTCCACCCAAATCTCCCATCACAACCAGACGAGATCTCCCATGAGCGATTCACGCGCCCGCGATATTCTCGCGCGCCAGTCCGAGATGGAAACCGAGCGCAGCCGCTATGAACCGGTCTGGGAAGCGGTGGCCGAGTTCTGCGATCCCGACGCGCCCGACATGTGGAACGGCCGTGATCGCGCCGGCGACAATCAGGCCGAGCGCCAGGAGCGGCGCGGCTCGCGTGTCTATGCCAACACCATCAATTCGGCCGCCAACCGTCTGGCGGCGGGGCTCGAAAGCCTGATCATCCCGCAATCGGAGAAATGGCACGGGCTCACCACGGCGGCCATGGACGACGAGGAGACCGACGAGGAAAAGGAATGGGCGGAGGGACTGCGCGACTTCCTGTTCGCGCTGCGCTATTCGCCCGCCTCGAATTTCGTGCCGGCCACGCAGGCCTGCCTGCGCAATGTCGTGCGCTACGGTCCGGCCTACCTCTATGCCGAGGAGGGGTTCGGCGCGACGCTGATCCGCTATGTCTCCATCCCCGTTGCCGAGGGTTATCTGTCGCGCGACCGCTGGGGCCAGGTCGATACCTTCCATCGCCGCTACGAGCGCACCGCCCGCCAGGCGGCGCAGATGCTGGGTTATAGTAAGCTGCCGCCGCGCATCAGGGCGCTGGTCGACGACCCCGCCAAATGCGACACGCGCGTCTCGCTCGTCCAGTGCATAAAGCCGCGCGACGAGCGCAGGCTCTATCGCGCAGGCGACAGCCATCGCTATCTCGATACCGCCTTCGCTTCCTACCATGTCATCGAGGAGGAAGAGGTGATCGTCAGGGAGGCGGGCTTCGGTACTTTCCCGGTCTCCTGCTTCAACTGGCGCCGCTACGAGGGCGATGTCTACGGCATCTCGCCGACCATTGAGGCGCTGACCACGGTGCGCGAGGAGAACGCCGTGCGCCGTTCCGGCCTGCGCGCGCTGCAGCAGATCACGGACCCGCCGACCGCCTCCAGGGCGAGGCTCGACTATGTGCCCGTGCTCAATCCCGGCGAGAATTATCCCGGTCTCATCGATGACAACGGCCGGCCGTTGATCCAGCCGATCGCTACCGGCCAGAACCCCAGCTACGCCTTCGACTCCGCGGCGAGCCGGGCGGAGGAGATCCGCGACATGATGTTCGTCAACCTGTTCCAGACGCTGGTGCAGAATCCGCAGATGACGGCGACCGAGGCGTTGATAAGGCAGGAGGAAAAGGGCGCGCTGCTCGGACCTTCCGGCTCGGTCATCCAGGCCGGCTTCGCCAGCAATCTCGACCGCGAGCTCGGCCTTCTCGAGGACAAGGGGCTCTATGACGAGGACAGCCGCTTCGTGCCACCGCAGAGCCTGGCGGGCAAGTCCGTCCGTCCGACCTTCACCGGACCGCTCGACGTGCTGCGCCGCGCAGCGGAAGCCCGCGACACGATCCAGCTGGTCCAGACGGCCATGCAGATGGCGCAGTTCGACCCCGGCATCATGGACAACATCGACACCGATGCGGCGATCCGCGTCGTGCAGGGCGCCGGGCGCAGCCCGCAGCGCGTCTTCCGTCGCCGGGACGAGGTGGAAGGTCTGCGTGGAACCAGAGCACAAGCCCAACAAGCACAGACCGGCATGGCGGCACTCGCCGCTGCGGGCAGGGTGGCGAAGGATGCCGTGCCCGCGGCTGTCGAGGCGCGCAACAGCGGCCTGCTCGACAGCCTGCAGGCGATGATGCAGGGCGCCCAGGCCGGAACGGCGGATGGTGGCGGATCGCCCGGCGCCCCGTCCATCGGGATGCAAGGCGCGGCGCCGGGCGGCGGTGCCGCATGAGCCGCAAGCGCTTTGCCCGACCTTCCGACGCCGGCGGCCCGCTCGCGGCGCGCGCGGCGCTGGCGAAAGCCTATGCGCGGGTCTTCTCCGGCGAGGACGGCGAAATGGTGCTGGCCGACCTGACGGCCACGACAGGCTACTACCGCCGCCCGTCCTATGGCGACTGGCTGGCGCGAACGAAGACGCCCGAGGGCTTCGAACTGCACAGCGCGCTGAGCAATGCCCGCGCCGAAGTGGTGCGGCACATCATGGATCAGTTGATGCTGGAGGACGGAGACCTGGCCGCGCTGGAGAAGGCGGCGCGGGCGGAGGAGAGGTGAGAGCGACGGGGCACTGCTTGGCTACAATTCGCTTAAATCCACGGTAAACCGCACCGGGCTCCGTTTGACTCCCTGAGGCCAGCACTTCCTGACCGATCTCAAGAGTTGTTGTGCCGCTGTCGCGGCCGTGGCTGAATGCGGCGTATAGGAAACAACGGCAATAGACTGGAGTCTGCCAGTCTTGTCCAAGGTCGCCTCGAACGTGGCCTTGAGATGAATGTCGACCGCCGACGCGGGAAGCCGCAGGCAACGCAGAATCTGATCGTCGAGGCGCTTCGCCTCATTGGCGCGCACTGGCGCGGCCGACATCAGCAGCAGTAAAATCGCAAGTATCCGCATTCGTCGTTCCCCTTGCTGGTGAACGATAGCGTCGAAAGTCCAGAGAAGTAAGGTGCCGCCGCCAAGGCCACGTTCCTTGTGCCGCTTCCACCATCCGGACCTCCAAACAATCAGCACCCGCACTGTCCGACCGGGCCGTCAGCTCGGCGGGCCGTCGCCGCGTGCTCCTTTCGAAACTGCCTGGGCAGGGAAACAGCCAATGGTCCATATCATCCCTCTCTCCGTCGCACAGCGCCGGCCTGGCAACGCAGTGCGATATCCGGTCTCCGCGGCAGGCCCGCAGTTCGACGACCATTGGCAGGCGGTTGCCGAGCGCCATGAGCAGCGCATGGCGCAGCAGCGGGCCTTCGATACCGAGATCGCCGCGCGCCGGCTGAACGATGAGATCGCCAAGGCGGAAGCTGATGCGGTGGCCAACGCGCCCGCCGACGGTGCAGGCCTGCACGACGCCATGTACGGCCAGGTCGATCCGCGCACCGGCCAGGTGGTGAAGACCGGCCTCTTCGACACGCTGTTCGGCGATTTCCAGGAGCAGGCCCCAGCCGAACTGCGCCCCGGCCTGGCCAGCCGCAAGGCCGCGCTGCGAGAGGCCGGCTCTTTGCGCATGGCGATGCAGCAGCTCCAGCGCCGCAAGCAATATGAGCAAGACCAGGTTTCGGCGGCGCAGACCGACGAGCTCGACAACATCGCGCGGAGCGACCCGAACGACGCCGCCGCTTTCGAGGCCGCGCGCCAGCGTGGCCTCGATCTCATCGCCTCTATGGGCCTAGATGCGCAAGGCAGGTCTCAGGCCGAAGCCGCCTGGCGCGACCGCACGGCAAAGTCGCGTGTCGAGGCGTTGATTGCCGGCAATCCGCAAACAGCGCTCGATCTGCTTGGACTGAGAGGTTCTTCCAGCAACCAAAGTAATCTGCCCGATCAGGGCGTCGATAGCATGACCACCGGCTCTGTCGCGCGGAACGACAACTCTGGTTTGTCTGGCGAAAAGGAGGGGCGCCTTCACAAGGCCGACCCAAGCGAGCGGGTAGGGCAGGCGTTTCTCGACAAAGCCCCCATCGACGCGCTGCTGGCTCAGCTATCGCCTGGTTCATACGATGACGTTGTCAGGCAAGCACGCAGCGCGGATGCCGCGAGCTTTATTTCGAGGCACGCCAATCTCGACACCGACGCGCAGAAGGCAAAGGCCGCGATAGACAATATGGAGCCCTATTCCGGTTCAAGGCATGACGACACCGAATTCGCTCAAGTCTTCGGCGCCGAAGAGGGCGGCAAGAGGTCCAGAGCCTTCAACTGGAGGGCAGATGTGAGCCCATATCTAGCCGACATGCGCGTGAAGCCGACCAACGAGGTCGACGCGTCCATTTTCGCGGCGAAACCCATTCCGAACCGATTCTCGCCGAAGCAGGACCCTGAATTATACAAGCTCGATCAGGCACGCTTTGAAGAGGATGAGAAGCGTCATGAACTGAACGCGGACGCCGCCGCGTTGGTTATCCAACAGAGGCAGGTCGACCCTGCTGCCTACGCCCGCAGGGTCAGCCCCAGCCTCGATGCTGCGCTCAAGGATTTATCGACGCCGCAGAATTTGCAGTCTGCGCTCGCCAAGTCATTTGCGGCTCAGCGTCAGTTGGGCATTGCAAAGCCCCAGCCGCTGCCTCGGTCCGATGCCGAGGGCCTGCTGAGGGCCTGGGGCGATTCACCTGATCCCGAGGAAGCGCGTCGGCAAGCGCTGGAGGGGATAGCGGACCCGAGGTGGCGCAAAGCGTTGGCTAAGCAGTTGGATGACATCGGGTTGGCTCGACCACAGGCGCGGGCCGCGGATGGGGTGGATTCGAGCGCAGACCGATCTGACGGTGTCGATTCCGAGCGACCCGCAAAATTTGCGAAGTCTATCTATCTGTCGCCTGCAGACATTCTTCGCCTCAAGAAAGCGGTAATGACAGAGTGGCTGCAGATCGACGATGAAGACGAAGCGAGAGGCGTCCTCGACGTTATACTGAACAGGTACGTCTCTGGGCACTTCGGAAACGATTTTCGCGAGCTTCTAAACAAGAACGCCCAATTTACTGCCATAAATAGCGAAATAAGTAGGAAAAACGGACAGCATGACGTTGACCAGCTGTCGATATCTGACCCAAGATTCCCTAGAGTATCAAATCTGATTGATGAGTATTTATTGCAGCGAGCAGCTGGAGCGCGTGCCGTGGCCGGAACTAGGTTGAATTATGCAAATCCAGGTGAGTCCGATCAAAAAAGTCAAGCCTGGATAAGGGTATTAAAGACGGAAAGTGGCTTGGGCGACAATTCTACGGCACGGCAAAAGACAACGTTCCGTTCCGTCCTAAGGAGTTTGGGATCGAGCTTCCTGATGATTATTATCCTGATGCGATGACACCCCCGTAACGACAGTGCTGATACCGAGGACGACGTCGCAGCATTAGTGAGCGCACCCAATATCCTGAAGGGTGAAGTCCACGTCGCTGCCGTCATCCGTGCGGATGGTGTAGAACGTTGTGGACGCGCTTTCGGCGGGCCGCCACTTGAAGTCTTTTACGATCTTCGGCACTACGGCGAACATGTAAGAGAGCATAGGGCCGGCGATGAAACCATGCTCTCCCTCTTTCGTCACCAGCTCCGCCGCTGTTGCCGCCTGCAACTGGCTGCAGTCATCCGAGAAGCATGCCTTGCCGGAGCCTTGTCTGATCACGGTCACGACAACACCTGACTCGGCTGCCTTAAAAAGAACGCCCTTAGGGCAGCTTTTGAATAACGTTGCCGGCTGATTCACGTCGTTAGACCGCGCTACGCCGGATAGCAAGGCAAGCATCGCTGCCGCGGCGAGAATGAGCGGTTTCAAGAATGCCTCTTATGGTTGCATTATCAAAAAAAACTTCACGAAGGTTGTAGTCATTTTCATTGAGTTGTCCAATCGAATTTCCGTCGCGGCTTTGTGGTTGCGAGACACATTGCCGGCGTTCAATGCCGCCAAGGGAGCCTGCCGAGGCGATGATCGCGCAGTATTGAGGAAACGAAAACGCCAATACTGCCCAATATCGCAATGCGTAGCGCCAGGTTAGCTCGCGCATTGTAGGCGCGGTGCTGTGTTCCGGCCGAATTGAACCGTCCGCAGGGCACGGCAATCGATTTAGGATGCACGAATTTTCGATGGGCCTTAGATTGAGGGCCGCTTTTTGCGAATTGAGCCCTCGACAGAGCCGATATCTGAGATCGTGGGGGCAGCCGTTCATCCCCCTGCCGGACCTTCTCCCCGTGAACGGGGAGAAGGCGGCTAACGATCAATAATTGCCGTTGTAGTAGCGGTCGTCGCAGGGCGCCACGTAGATGCGGCCCGACGGATCGCGGTAGCGGCAGAGCTGATTGTTGCGCGGCTCCTGCGGGGTCGTGGCATTGCCGACGACGGCGCCCAGCAGCGCGCCGCTGGCCGCGCCGATGACGGTGCTCTTGGTGTCGTGGCCGATGGCCTGGCCGACGAGGGCGCCGCCGGCGCCGCCGAGCAGGGCGCCAGTGGTGGTGCGCTGCTGGGACTCGGTCTGCGAGCATCCCGCCAGAACGGCGGTGAGAAGAACTGCCGCCATGGCTTTCTTGACGATCATCCGGAAACTCCTTTGAAGCCCCAGGATCTGAAAATTGGGGGCGAGCGGACGCCAGATGCGGTGGCATTGCGGCGGAACGGCGGCGCGCCTGCTCACGAAGTGAATCGTGGTTTCTCGGGCGTTGATGCGCGCGCAGTGAAACATTCCGCGCGAACAATCGGATAGCGCCGCCGGCTACCAACCCGATTCAACCTGATCCGCTTGCCGCCAATCGTCCGCGCAGGCCGCCAGGTCTTGCGGGACAAACGAGCCGCGACACGCGGCGTCCCTACTCAAGAACGGAGAAACGACATGACACGAGGTCTTCCGCGTACGCTTGCCCGCGCGGCCACCCGCGAGGCGGGTCTTGCGCCGCCCAGGCTCGGTCTCAAGGCCGTGACGACGGGGCAGGGCGGTTCGTTCCGCACCGTCTTCACCTTCGCCGGCATGCAGGTGCCTGTGGCCAAGGCGCAGTCCTATGCTGGCCAGCTTTTGTTCAACTTCGCCAAGGGCAAGGTCCGGCTGAAGGGGGGGCACGGCCAGGCTTCAGGTCGCGGCGCTGAGCGACCGCGCCGCGACCATCAAGAACAACGCCTCGCTGGCCTGGGCGCTGGGTTCAGCCCCGGCATCCGCCACGGCGCTCGCCGGGACGATGGCGAATTTCGCGGCTGCCACGACGCGCACGCTCGACGGCGCCGGCAACGCGCTGTCCTCGGTCTCCAGGGCCGACCTCGCCGCTGCCGCCACGCTCGACGGCACGGTGACGCCCGTCAGCCTCTACCTCAACCTTGCTTTCGCCACCGGCACGGACATCGCCGCCGACGGCACGCTCGCCGTGACGGGAACGATCACCCTGTTGTGGGAACATTGGGGCGACAACGCCTAACCCCAAAACGGCATCTGCTAGTCGTGGCCGTTGGCTTGCCGCCACGCTTCCCATTCCGCCTGAGACAGGCTTTCACTCCCATGGATGCGGTGCCACTCGACCCATTCGGCATGCGTGGGAAGTTTCTCAAACGCTGGCTGATAGCCGCGAAGATCATACTCGTCCTTTGCCAGAAGCATGGAGTTCTTCTCGTAGCGAACCATCGCAATGGTCTCGCTGTGGCGATAGAGGCCTCGGCCCACGACTTCCTCCCTGCTTGGCGAGACAGAGCCATCGTCCGCAGCATGGCACGGGTCGGCTTTCCCAACAATCAGAGGATTAATCACATGACAGATCTGGCAGAGGCCGGGTCCGTGGCCTCGCGGCCGGCGGGCAACCCGGCGGCGTCGTCGGCCGGCGGAGACATCGGGTCCGCCCCAGCGACCGGCAAAAGCTGGCTTGACGGTCTTTCCGAAGGGAACCGCAAGCTCGCCGAAGCCAAGGGCTGGACCGGGCCCGAAAGCCTCGACGGGGTTTTCACATCCTATGCGGAGCTGGAGCGTCAGCAGGGCGAAAGCCTGCGCGTTCCGGCCAGGGGCGCGCCGAAGGAGGAGTGGGAGAAATTCCATTCCAGGCTTCCCGAGGCGATGCGCCCGGTGACCGAGCCCGCCAGGGTTGAGTATCGGCGACCCGACGGGCTGCCGGACGATTTCGCCTATTCGGACGAGCTCGCCAACGCCTCGAAGGCCTGGGCGGTCGAAGCGGGCGCCAGCCCAAAGATCGCTCAGGCCTATCATGACCGGTTCGTCGGCTACATGGCCGAGCAGCAGCGCCTGCAGCAGGTGGCGCTGGCCCGCTCGGTGGAAGGCACCCATGACGAGCTGGTGCGCGACTGGGGACCGACCGACAGCGACGCTTTTCGCCAGAAGCTGGAGGTCGCCAACCGGGCGATGAAGAAGCTCGGGCTGGTCGACGCCTATAAGCAGAAGGGCATCCTCCTGCCCGACGGCGCGCTGACCGATCCGCAGATCGCCAGGGCCTTCCATGCAATCGGCGAGGCGATGTTCAGGGAAGACACGATCGACGCCGACGGGACGCCGTCCGCGCGCAACCCCTTCCGGCGTAATGCCGGCGGCGAACGCAACGTGTCGGCGATCTCGGCCCTGGTCCGAAGCGACCCGCAGCGCGCCAGGCGGCTGGCCCGGGAAGCGGGCGAGAATCCCGACCTGTGGATGCCTAGCAACCCGTTCTGATCGACTGCATCCGAACGCCTCTCATCTCAATCAACACGCAAAGGAAAGACAAAATGGCAGACGCCTACACCCGCATCGCCGACGCGATCGTCCCGTCGGTCTACGCGCAGTACTCGTTCGAGGAGCACGTCCAGTCGCTCGAGATCTACCAGGCCGGGATCCTGTTTTCCGACCCGTCGATCTCGTCGAAACTGTCCATGGGCGGGCGCTCGGTCGACATGCCCGGCTGGAAGGACCTCGGCAACGATCCGTCGGAGCCAGTGAACGACGATCCGGCCGATTCCATCGAGATGAAGAAGATTGGCGCGCGCCGCGAGGTCGCCGCCCGCAACGTGCGCGCCCAGGCCTGGGGCGTTCCTGATCTCACCGCCATCCTCGCAGGCGACGATCCGCAGAAGCTGATCGTGCGGCGCCAGACCGAATACTGGCAGCGCGCCAACAAGCTGACCCTGATCGGCATCCTCAAGGGCGTGCTCGCCGACAACGTCGCCAATGACGGTGGCGACCTGGTGCGCGCGACCGGCGCCTCGATCGTCGACACCGACATCATCGAGGCGGCTTACCTGATGGGCGATCGCGCCGACAAGTTCCGCACCATCTGGATGCATTCCAAGCAGATGAAGGCGCTGAAGCTCGCCGATCTCATCGACTATGTGCCGTCGTCGGAGCAGGGCGGACCGCTGATCCCCTATTACATGGGTCTGCGCTGCGTGGTCGACGACGACATCCCGCAGGCGGCCGGCGTCTACACCGCCTTCATGTTCAAGGACAAGGCGATCCTGTGGAACGAGCTGCCGGTGGGCTCGGAAGGCGGCCCTCTGGAGTTCGACCGCAAGCCGCGCCAGGGCCATGGGGGCGGCGTCACAGAAATGGTCGGGCGCCGGCACTTCGTGGCGCACGTTCCGGGCACCCGCTTCCTCGATGCCTCCACCGCCGGCGAGTTCGCCACCGACGCGGAGCTGGCGCTCGCCGCCAACTGGGACCGCACGGCCTCGAGCGTGAAGAATATGAGCTTCATCGCGCTGAGGACGACGGAGGCGTAAGGCAACGAGGACGTTCCTCTCCCCGTCTCCATACGGAGAGAGGATGCCGGCAGGCAGGGGAGGGGTGGCGCCGGTGTTTCGAAGCTGGTGTCAATTGTTTCACGCCGGTGCTGCCCCTCATTGCCTGCCGGGCATTTCTCCCCGTGAACGGGGAGAAAGAAGCCATTTCCCCACTCACGGACCCCCGACCCATGGCCATCACTCCGCTCGATATCGCCAACATGGCGCTGGCCGTGCTCGACGAGGCGCCGATCGACTCGCTCGATCAGGACGTCAAGGCGGCGCGGCTCCTCAACCTGCATTTCGACCTGACGCGCGAGGCGGAACTTGCCCGGCACGCCTGGGTGTTCGCCATCCTGCGCGCCACACTTGCCGGCGCCGATACGGGCTCAGGCTACGGCACGCTGAACCATGCCTACGAATTGCCCGTCGACTGCCTGCGGCCGCTGCCGCCGACGCACAATGGCGAGCCTGACGGCGTGCCGCTTTCCTGGCGCCAGGAGGCGGGGCTGATCTACAGCGACCGGCCGGGTCCATTGGTCCTGCGCTACATCGCCAACCTCACCGACCCGAACGACTGGGACGCGCTGTTTTCCGAGGTGGTGGTGGCGGCGCTGGCGGTGAAGCTCGCCCATCCGCTGACCCATAAGGCAGGCATGATCGATATCGCGCGTTCGGCCTATGACCGCGGGCTCGACGCGGCGTTCACCGCCAACGCCATCCAGCGTGGCGGCAGGCTCCAGACCAGCGCGTGGACGAGCCGGCGCGGCGATTTCCGCCCCTGACGTCACGTATTCCCGGCCCCGAAACCGCTTCCCATTTTCGGGGGAAATGCTTTGAGGAGTTTGCTTGGATGACAGCGCTCTACCCCATTCAGGACACGTTCGTGCGCGGCGAGATCTCGCCGCGCCTGCATGCGCGCGCCTCGCTGGACTTCTACCGCGCCGCGCTTTCGGTCTGCGAGAATTTCGTCACGCTGCCGCATGGCGGCATCCGCAAGCGCGGCGGCACCGCCTTTGTCGGCGAGGTGAAGCTGTCGGCCAAGGCGACGCGGATCGTCCCGTTCGTCTTCTCCTCGGAGCAGGCCTATGCGCTGGAGTTTGGCGACCGGTACATCCGTGTCCATGCCTATGGCGCCCGCGTCGGGACGGTCGAGGTTGTATCGCCATATGTGGAGGCCGATCTGTTCGACCTCGCCTATGTGCAGTCGGCCGACCAGATGTGGATCACCCACAGAGCCTATCCGCCCAGGGTGCTGACACGCACGGCGCACGAGGCCTGGAACCTCGACGATTTCGAATTCCTGGACGGGCCCTACGACCAGATCAACGACACGGCGACGACGCTGAGGCCGGCCGACTACGGCTCACTGACGCCGAAGATGACGTCCAACACCACGCCATCCGGCACGGTCTCGGACTATGGCGGCTCGGCCAGCGCCTGGCGCCTCTTCGACAAGGACACCGGCAGCCATGCCGAAGGCGTAGGCACCAACGGCTCGGTGACATACCGAACGGCCGGCGGCGAGCAGGTCATCGTCGAGAATTATTATCTGACGGCGCGTTCGGGCGGCGAGGTGGACCGTACGCCGACCAACTGGGTTCTCGAAGGTTCGAACGACGGCTCGACCTGGGTAGCGCTCGACAGCCGCAACAGCGAGACGGGATGGTCAGGCGGCGAAACGCGCTACTACGAGTTCTTCAACAAGACCGGCTTCGAGTACCACCGCTTCACCTTCAAGGCGATCAACGGCGCCACTGACGTCGATTTCGCCGAATTGACGCTGAACAGGGCCGCCGCCAGCCAGGCGGCGTTCGCCCTTACCGCTTCCTCGACCGCGGGCATCAATGGCGGCGCCGGCTTCCAGGCCAGCGATGTCGGGCGCGCGATCCGGCTGTTCGCCTCCGATGGCCGATGGCGCTGGGCCAAGATCGCGCTGGTGACGAGCCCGACCGTGGTAATGATCAGGCTCTACGGCTATGCGCTTCCCGATCTCAGCCCCATCAGCCGCTGGCGTCTCGGCACCTTCGTGCCGGGCAAATATGTCGAATGCGGCTCGCTCTACGAGGAGCGGCTGGCGTTCAGCCGGCGCTTTTCGGTCTACGCCTCCAGGACCGGCGATTTCGACAATTTCGCCCTCGGGGAAAAGGACGACGACGCGCTGGAATTCATTCAGGCGGGCGGCGGGCAAGCCAACGACATCGTCTGGATCGCGGAGTCCGACGGGGCACTGGTGATCGGCACGAGCGGCGGCATCCGCGCGCTTTCCGGCTCGGGCGTCGACGAGGCGCTGACGCCGTCCTCGTTCAAGAACCGCCGCTCGCGCACCTTCGGCTGCGCCCGTGTCCGGCCCGTCGATGCCGGCCAGTCATTCCTTTACGTCACGCGCTCGCGCCGTGCCATCGCCGAGCTCTCACAAGTGCAGGCCAGCAAATTTGCCTCCGACGATATCGGCCAGATCTCCGAACACATCGCGAAAAAGGGTGTCGTCGAGCTTGCCTACCAGAGCGACCCCGACCCGGTGCTGTGGTTTCCCGTGGAGAGCGGTGAGTTGGGCGGCTTCACACATCAACCCAGCCAGGACGTGCGCGGCATGCACCGGCACCGGATCGCCGGCACGTTCGACGGCCAACCCTGGGCCAGCGTCGAGAGCGCCTGCGTGACACCGGGGCGGAACGGCGTCGACGATCTCTGGCTGGTCGTCAAGCGCACGATCGGCGGCGTGGTTCGGCGCTATATCGAGATCATGACCGCGCCATTCGAATATGGCGCGCTTGAGGACGCTTTCAACGTCGACAGCGGCCTTACCTACGAGGGGGCGGCCGTCACCACCGTCTCGGGCGCAGGACATCTCGAAGGCGAGGTCGTCGACGTTCTGGCCGACGGCAAGGTCTATCGCGGTCTGGCCGTGGCCGACGGCCAGGTGAGCCTGCCCCATGGCGCCAGCGCGGGCACCTGGCAGGTCGGCCTGCCATTCGCCGCCGAAGCCGCCACGCTGGAACTCGATGTCGGCGGCCGCGACGGGTCCCTCGTCGGACGGCGCAAGAAGATCGGCCGGGTGATCCTGTCGCTGTTCGAGACCGACACAACAGGGCTGCGGCTGCGTTCCATGGTGCGCGGACACTGGGAGAGCGTGCGCGTACCGAGCGTCGTTCTGCCCGATGGCAAGGCCAGCCTGTTCAGCGGCAATGTCGAGGTGCCGATAGATGACAGTTGGGAAGGGCAGGGGCGCATCGAAATCCGTCACGCCGGCCCCACGCCCTGCACGATACGGACGCTTACGCCCGTGTTCGACGCCGAGCCGTAGAGATTTCCCCTCGAGGGGCCTCCTGCACCACTGAGGAACATTATCCATGACAATACCCCATGCCGAGGCACTCGGCAGGGCGCGCACGGCTGCGGACTACGCCGCTGTGATCGTCTTGCTGGATGCCGACCTTTCGCAAGCCGCAGCCAGCCGGGGCAACCTCCTGGCGGCGGAGGACCGCGCCATTCTCGGCGACGGCGATCTTGCAGCCGCGCGCGCCGGCGTTGACGACTGCAACGAGCGGATCGCGCTCCTCGAAAGGACCGTCGCGCTGGCGCGGGAACACCGCGCCGCAGCAGCGGCCGACGAGGCACGCGCCGATATCGAGGCGCTGGGCGCCGCGACCGTGGAGCGCGCCGAGGCGTTCGGTACGCGCTGGCGCGAAGCGCGCCGGCTGGTCGAGCTGCTGCGCCAGGAACTGTTCGAGGCCGACGCGCTGTCGCGCGCCATCGCCACCGCGAACAGCCTATTCGAGTCCGCCGGGCTCGTGCAGACGAAGGTCAATCTTTCCGCCACCCGGCGGGCGGCTACGGCTGGCCAGCGCGCCGCCGCGCCTGCTCGGCTCAGCCGAGCCGGGCAAGCGGCCGACAGGTTGCTGCTTTCACTGCTCGATCCCGGCCGTGCGCGCGACCCGCGCCCGAAGCGGCGCGCGCGGGCGGCAAGCACGACGATCCCAAGCTCTCCAACGTCCAAGATCTCACGCAACGAGCGAGGCTGATATGTGCTCATTGGAACTGATCGGCATGGCGATCTCTGCCGGCGGCGCGCTCATGCAGGGCGTGCAGGACAAGCAACTCTCCGACTACCAGGCGAAGGCCTACGAACAGCAGGCGCGGGCTGAAGCTCAATCGGCTGCCTTCGAGCAGAGCCAGGAGCGCCACAAGCAGGACCTGCTACAGGCACAGGCGCGCGCCCAGGCAGGCGCGTCCGGTCTCGGCATGGCCGGCTCGCCCGCCGAGGTGCTGGTGGCGAACGCCCGCCAGGGCCAGATGGACCTCGATGCGATCGAGTACGGCTCGCGGATTCGCCAGAACAACCTCCAGGACCAAGCCGCCATCTCGCGCTTCTCCGGTGGCCAGGCGCTGACCTCCAGCTTGTTCAAGGCCGGTAGCAGTTTCGTCAACGACCTCTCCGGCCTCTACAAGCCGGCCAACGCCGTGAAGTTGGGCACCAACGTCTTTCCGCTCGCCCCGGGTGAGAAACTTTCGACAGGAGGGCTCTCCTGATGGCCAGCATCCCTTTGAACACTGCGCGGCGCGGGCTCGATACCGGCAATACGGTTTCATATCCGGCGGGTTCGCCCCTGGGAGCCGCAGTCACGGGCTTCGGCAATACGCTGAGCGCCATCGGCGAGCGCCACCGCGAGATGCAGGAACAGCAAGAACGGCTCGCCGCCGCTGTCCAGAGACGCCTGTTTACCGAGCGCGTGGCGGAGGCCGAAAGCCAGGCTCTGACGAACAGTCCACGCGACGGGAGCGGCCTGCACGAGGCGCTTTATGGCCAGGTCGACCCCATCAGCGGTGAAGTGGTCAAGCCTGGCCAGTACGATCTGATAGTCAACGACGTGCTTGAACAAGTGCCTTCGAGCCAACGCGCGGCCTTTGTCAGGCATGCCCAGGCCGAGCGCCCGATCGGCGCGCGTCGCGCGGCGCAGGCACAGCTTCAACTGCGCGGAGCCTACGAGAACGACCAGTGGGAACAGGCGCGCGGAGCGTGGCTGAAGAGCATCGCGGGCGGCGATCCGGACAACGAGGCGGCGTTCCAGGCGCGGCGCCGGGACGGTTTGGATTTCCTGGCGACGATGGCGCTCGACCCGCAAATCCGGCTGCAGGCGCAGAAGGCCTGGGAGCAGGATCTGGCGGCAGCACGGGTGAGTGCGCTTATCGGCCGCGATCCGAGGCAGGCCCTGGCCCTGCTGGGGCAAAAGCTGCAAGGCGCGGGGCGATCTGTCGTGGATGCGATGGCGGCGGCTCCGCAGGCAGGTCAAGCGGATCAGGGGGATCAGATCGTTCCGGGGATCACATCGGAGGTTGCCGCCGACGCGGCGGCTACGTCCTCTCAAGATCCCGATGTCGCGCGGATGACGGCGGCAAAACCGTGGATCACGAATCTCTCGCCCGATGCGCGCGCCGATCTCGGCCACGAGGCAAAGCTCGCGACGACGGCTGAGCAGGTTTCAATTCGCAAGACGATCGAAGAGGCGGAAAGCCAGGTTCAGTATGCCATGAATAGCATGGTCGACTATGCCGGCCCACTTCCCAGCGACGAGGACTACGAGAAGGTTTTCGGGCCCACTGAAGGATCGCTGCGCTCTCGCGCCTTGAAGATCAACGCCAACATTGGCGCACAAACGCGCAAGATGCGGGGATGGTCGAACCAGGAAATCCGTTCCGCACTCCGCGAGGATGAACCTCGTCCCGGTGCTTCGCCCGAAGAGGCGGCGCGCTATGAGCTGTTCGCAGCCGCCGCACAAAGCACGCTTCAACGCAGATACGACGATCCGGTCGGATATGTCGAAACCACGTTTGGATACGATGCCCAGGACTGGAGTACCGTATCAACGCCGGAGCAGTACAAAGCCGCCATAGGAAGGCTCGTTGCAGCTCAAAGGGGATTGGGCTTTCAACGAATCCTGGCGCTGCCGCGAGCGGCGGCTCGAGATCTGGCGATCCGGTTCAATGATCCGGGTGTTCCTCGCGAGCAGCGCATGTTCGAACTCAGCTCGATCTTCCTGGGGATTCGTGATCCTGAAGTGCGCCTCGCCATGGCCCGGCAAGTGATGGCCGCCAGCCGTAGCAACTTGCAGGTGCGCGCCACGACAGACCCGGATCCGGGTTCGAAATCGGTGGACGCTCAACTTGACGGTATTGCGGAGGATCTGTCGGCGATCGCGGTGAATCCGGCCTGGGTCCAGTTCGAGGCGCGTCCGATCTGGCAGAAGCCCTTCACTGCCGCTGACGATATCGTCCGGCTGACCGCCAACGGCGCCACGCTGGGGTGGGGCGACAAGTTCTCCGCCGGCCTTGATTCTTGGCTGAACGATGAGAGCTACGATGCGGCGCTGGCACGAAACCGCGCCGCCACGGAAGATGCCCAGAACCGCTCTGGATCGGCGGGAACGGTGGCGGATCTGGCCGGCGGAGCGCTGACCGGAGCCGGCATCGAAGGTGTTGGCAGCCGTATTCTCGGAAGGCTTGGTGCCGCAGGTATCACCGACGGACTGAGTGGCATAAAGCGCCTTATCGCCGACACTGCCCTGATGGGGGCCCAGGGGGCTGGATATGGAGGGTTGGAGGCTTTGGGCAAGGATGAAGATTTCTGGGCGGGAATGGCCAAAGGGGGCGGACTGGCGGCGAGCAACAATCTCCTTGCCAAGGGCGCGGGCTCGATCGGCCTGGCGCTGGCGGAGAAACTGCCGGCCAACCTGGATTTGGGCAAGCTTTTGGCAAAAGCCGAGAGCCCGCTGTTTTCCACGGTCAAATCATCTCCCGCCGAAATCATGAACGCCCTCGGGGAAGCCGCATCGACCGAAGGGGAGCGGCAAAGGAAGAAGCGAGAGCTGCGGGAAACTCTCGCGCCCGGCGCCGACAAAAAGCACAACTAGAGGGCCCCGTCCTTTTGGACGCGCAAAGGACCCCTAACACTTCGCTTCGGCACATGATCCTTTCCGAAAATCAATTCCGACTTTCCGGGTCATGCGCTAACCCACGCCACGATCGGGCTTGTGGCGATGCCGCTACGGCGGGTTTCCTCGATCGTCGGGAGCGGCCTCGCCAATCTTTTGACGGGATGAGCGCCAGACGAGATAGAGCTGTCCCATCTTCCTGACCGGAACCCGCCGGTCGCGCTGGCTGGTTCGCAGTTCTCGACAGGTTTTTACCTTCAGGGTTCCGCCTGGCAGTTTGATGTGCAGTGCCATGCCGCCACTTTCGTTTCACAACGGGGCGAGAACGGGGTAGGGGCCTCGAGGCACCTGAAGGGAAGCTGGGTTCTCGTGGTCAGTCCGGCCACCAGATGATGTAGATACGGCCGAGCTTCAGCACCGGCACCCGCCTGGCGCGCTCGCGCTCGCGCAGTTCGCGATAGGTTTTGATCTTCAGCATGCCGCCGGGCAGTTTCAGGCGAAACGCCATTCGAGCCCCCTCGCTATGTCCGCCGCGATGGTTTTTCGCGCCCATACTGATGAGGGCGCAAGTCAATTTTACGTTATGCTAATGGAACGCTTCGCGTTGCATTTTTAGGCGATGGGAGTTGCCCTTTCGCCGTTTGGTGCCGGCTGTTCGCATCCGGCTAAAGGACGCCGGCCAAGCTGAGTGGATGGTCTTAACTCGG
The DNA here is from genome assembly GCA_001899205.1 of Mesorhizobium sp. 65-26. GTDB lineage: Bacteria > Pseudomonadota > Alphaproteobacteria > Rhizobiales > Rhizobiaceae > Mesorhizobium. The sequence goes on from MKVL01000010.1 coordinate 480,335, forward strand.
CAAGGGAGCACGGACAGGGCGACCCGTGCAACTTGCCGTCGAGATGACGTCTCGACCTCGATTTTTCATCAGAGGCCAAATCTCCGGGCGAGGTGCTGGCGGCAACCCATCACTGGTACGACGCCGGCACCCATGAGGTATGCAGGGCGGCCGTCGTGCCACCTCCGAGCTGTCACCGCCCACTTTGCCCAGTTTTTGAAGAAATCAGCCCTGGCTCGTTTTTGCGAGCCTTCTTGATGGAGCAAGCCCCATGGCCCGACCCGCAGCAGCCGCCGTTCGCCTGTTGACCGGCGAACGTGAACCCGTGCGCCTCGCGACCACCGTTGATATCGGCCTTTCCGGCCTCCAGCGCATCGATGGCACAATGACCGAGGTGGGCGACCGCGTGTTGGTGAAGGACCAGGCCGACTCGACGCGGAACGGCATCTACACCGCCAGCGCCGGCTCATGGTTCCGCGCGGCGGACGCGCGGACGAGCCGCGAGATGCAGAAGGGCACGACCGTCCATGTGCAGTTGGGCGCCGTCAATGCAGACCGCGTGTTTTCGTTCGTCGCCGAGGCCCCGGTGGTCGGCACCGACCAGATCGCCATCGCGCCTTTCCTACCGCCGGACCTGAATGGAGCGGTGGAGGATGCGGAGACTGCTGCCGCGAACGCTGCCGCCTACGCGGGGCAGGCGGCGGCGAGCGCTACGGCGGCCGCCGCCAGCGCGGGGCAGACCGCAGCCGATCTGGCTGCCACGCATGCGGACGTCGTTGCGACGGCTGCCAGCCTTGCCAACACCCAGCTCGCCTCGGCGGCCTCGGGCGTGTACCCCAGCGCCTACACGACGTCGCTGCCCAAGGGCGTGACCGGAACGACCGGGCTCGTCGGTGGCACGGGCGGCGCCAACGGCACGTTCGCGCTTGGCATTTCCGGCGGATCGATATCGGGCGCAGCGGGCACGTTCACCGTGGCCGGCGGCGCGATGACGGCGATCAACATCACCAACCCTGGCCTTGGCAGCGGCACGACGCCGCCAACGCTCTCCTTCACAGCCTCGGCAGGCCTGACCGGCGCCAGCGCAACTGCGGTAGTGGGGAACCTGATCGCGGCGCAGAAAACTTATTGGGCGCTGTCGACGGACGGGGCGTATCTCCAGCTTTATCAGAACGACGGGACGGCGACGCCGGCGGTGGTGGCGAACGCTGCGCTGGGCGCGAAAGCTATGATTGATGCTTTGGCCAGCCTTACCGGTTCGCGCATCGCCAATACCGTCCCGGTTACAGGAACTGGCACCGCCCTCGCCAACGCAAACGTCTACTTCGAACCGACCTCCCTCAATACCTTCGATGAATTCGTGACGGGACTGTCGGTGGCGATGTCGGCCGATGGCGTGGTCCGGATCGTCGTGTCGAAGCTGGAGGATGATAGTACGCTTTCCAATGTCGGCATCGTGTCGCAGACATTCAACGCTCTTGCCGGCGTCTCGACCATTTCGGGGCTGGAAATCTCGAAGCCTGCCGGCTGCGTCATCGGCATTCAGGCGGTTTCGGGCGGCTATCCTCTGTACACCACCGGCATCATTCCCAACGGCGGCTCCCGTTGGCATTCGGCGGCCATCCCGACGAGTCATACAGCGAAGACGGTCACGACAACGAACGGCATCCAGTGGAGTGCGGTTCTGACCGGGGAAGTCACGATCAAGGCGCGTCGCACTGATGCGCAGGGAACGGCGATCGGCAAGGGCGCTTTGGTCGGCTGGTCCAGTATTGTCGCGAGTGGCACGAACACGCCGGCTAATTACAGCACTGTCCAGCAAGTGTCCGCCGCAGCCGACAGCTACATCACAGGCATCCAGGTTGGCGCGGGCGCGTCCGCCACGGCAACCGTCTTCGCTGTGAAGATGAATCCCGACAACACCATTGCCGACATCAAGAACGCGACCCCGATCACGCTTATCAACGGCGTCGCAAATCTAGCCACGTCGATTGCGCTTCCGGCTGGTTACCGGCCAGCTATCACAGGTGGCGCCTATAAGTACCAGGCTAACAACAATCCGACCGGCCTGCGCGTTCACCTGAAAAGCGGTGTGATGGCGATCGGCGACACGTTGATCGATAGTGCCTCCCATCGCTTCGAGGTCAACTTCACGGTAGAAAGCGGGCTGACGGCTGATGCCCATCGTGCAATCGCGCTGGCTTCACAGGCAGGCGGGAACACTGGGCTGGGTTTGCTGTCAGCGGCGGACAACACTGGCGTCTTGGACGCGACCGCGATCTTGTCGGCCGCGGCTGTTGCGCACCCGTTTCCGTACGTCCCACCTGGAACCTTTGCGGTGACGGCGATCCCTAACAATGGCAAAGGTTTCTGGGGGCCTGGCAAGGTGATAGTCAACGGCGTTCTCATGTCGACGCCAGAGAAGCCGGAATTCGGCTCGAGGTTTTTGAAACTGCGTGCCGCGCTGATGCCGCAGATTGCTACGAACTCCTGCGTCATCATCAATGGCGACAGCATTAGCAACGGAGCCTATGCGACCAATCCTAGGACGAACCATGTCGGCCGTCTGACGCATTTTGCCAACATGGGTATCGCGCTCGATGAGGCCGTTCTGGTCAACTTCGACAACGCGGATACCTCGGGTGGCAACGCCTTTCATGGGCTGACGTTTTCGAACCCTTCAACTCCAACCTACGGTACCGGGGGCCCTGTCGGAAAATCGCTGATACTCCAGCCTGCGCAAGTGCTGACGCTGTCGGCGGCGGCTCATGAAAAGCTCGATCTTACTTATCAGGGCGTGTCTGGGGGGCAACTCGCCTTCGCCTACAATGGGACCACCTATGCAACGGTGTACACTGCGGCGACCGGCAACGACGTTCTCGCCGCGCTTGGATCCACCGGCCAGACCGGCAGTGGAACGTACACCATTACCAACACTGGATCGGTCGCGATCGAGGTCACCTCCCTGATGCGGTTTGGGGTCAAGGTCGCGGGCAGCCCGCCTCGGCTGTATGTCTGCCGCATGGCGCATGGATCCTATACCATGGCCAGCTTCACGGTTTCTCGCATGCAGTCGATGCTGCGCATTGCGACGGCAGTCGCCGGCGGAGCAAACCACTTGGTGATCCCCGCGCTGGGAACGAATGATGCCGTGGGCACAAATCTGGACTATGGTCAGATGAGGCAGGCAACCCTCGATTATGCCGGGCGCTGGGTTACGGCCGGCGTTCCTGTCGCGAACATCCTTCCGATCATGCCGTGGCGCTGGGCTTCCTACGGTACCTCCAATTTCCAGAATGAGCTCGGTGGCATCCGCCAAGCATACCGGGAGCTTGGCGTGCGCCGTGTGATCCAGACGGATGCTTTTGACTTCGTCAGTGAAGGCCTAGCCAGTGATGGGCACCCGAACGATGCGGGCTTTATTGCGGAGTTCAACGCCATGGTCGCGGCGCTATGCGACGGGGCCATCTGACAATGCCCTGTACGGAATGACCTTGGCAGGGTTGCCGGCCACTATAGCACCAGGTGGTACGTCTTTGGTCACCACGGCGCACGCTCCCACAATTGCTCCATCACCGATGGTCACGCCTTTGAGTATGCTTGCGCCGAAACCTATCCAGACACGGTTTCCGATGGTCACCGGCGCGATCTTAATGCCGGTCCAAACCTTCTTGCCTTGGTGCCAATTCGGGATGTCGTGCTTGCGTAGCTCCCAATCAGGCGAATGCGAATTGTGATCGACGATGGTGACGTTCCAAGAAAGGATCGTGTCCTCGCCGATCGTGATGCTTTCGGCGGCAACCAGGTGGCTTTTGCCAATATAGGTCCGATCACCAATGGTGATTTTGGCCTCGCGACGATCGTACGAAAACACGTTCTGAATGATGCAGTCAGTGCCGATGGAGTGGTTGCCGCGGCGAGCCGTACGAACTGCGTTCGGGCCGATCTTTGTGCCGGGGCCAGCGTTCACGCCGAGCAGACGGTGGAGCCAAGACGGTACGAATGGCATCAGTGTAGGTCTCCACTTGGCTGGACGGCTGATTGATCTTCAGTGACCTGTCCGTCGTCTACAGGAAATACGTGATGCCAACAGAACTACTTGCCGAATTATTGGCAGCTTCCCTAGCCCTGTCTTCGTCGTCGGTCTGCATCACCGCGATAGGGTAGTGTCGATGGGCGATCATCTGGACCGAAAACGGCAGTTCTATTTTCTAACTGGGATGTCAGTGCTGATCACCACCACAAAATCAGATAATCGTAAAACATACCTATGTCGACATGACAAACGCGCATCCACACAATCGTCAGGCGGGCTAGTTTCAGGGGCGCGGACGATGTCACATCGTCGAATGACGCGGTTCGCTCCTTTGGATGTTCGGGAACTGATCCTCAAGCATTTGCCCGGTCAGCCGAGACGGTAAGGCGTCGTCATTACAGTTTGTGTCGATTAGCAGCAACTGGAGTGCTCTTGTCCGCAGGTCTCTTGGGCTGAAGTTGCAGCCTGAGTTTTGGATCGTTCGCCCTCACCAATCGGTGTCGTCAAACGTCCGGGTTCGGACCGCCAGTGGATGATTGGGGGGATTTCTGCCGATCAGCCCACCAGATGAAGTAGAGTCGGCCCAATTTCCTCACCGGCACGCGCCGGTCACGCTCCGTCGCGCGCAATTCACGATAGGTCTTCACCTTGAGCATGCCGCCTGGCAACTTGATACGCAACGCCATGGGATCACCTTTTGTGCGGCGCACAATATGAACCTTCCCTTGGGGAAGTCAATGAAGCGGGACGTCAACCATAGGGCGTATCTGGTGGTAGGGAGGTGCTACGCTGAAAGCGTCGGATCGAAGCGTCAAGCTTAACGAAAGCTCTTCTGGCGTTCTCGTTCGGAATCCTCTCTTCCAGTGCCCTGGTTGTTCGACCACCAGATAAAATAAACGGAACCCATCTTCATGACGGGTACGCGACGATCTCTCTCTCGGTCGCGTAATTCTCGATAAAGCTTCATCTTCAGCGTGCCGCCGGGCAGTCTGATGCGCAATGCCATTGCTTCAACTCTATTATGATGGGCGACACTAAAACAACGTTGCTCTCGAATGGTCAACGCGGCGCCCTTGACTATTTCTGGGAGCATCTGGGCCTGGGTCAAGTGTTCGAAACTGGCCCCACCTGCCACCATTTTCAACTCAGCGGAGCTTGTCGCGTTGTTCGACGAATATGCGCCTTTTCCTGAGGCTGCCCGGATAGCCGGTGGGCCTGCCGGAACCGCCGGTCGGTTTCGCCAGCAACGTAAGGGCGACAGCGCGGAGGAGGCGTTATGCTATTCCGGCTCGGTATCCCGCTCGCCTTTGGACGGTCGATCCGACAGTGAACTCGGCCACCAGACGATAAAATAGCCGCCCACTTGCCATACCGGAACTTCACGCCGCTGCTCGCGCCGGCGCAGTTCGGAATACCTTTTTATCTTCAGCGTGCCTCCCGGCAACCTGATACGAATGGTCATCGGCGCTCCACGACATGGCCGAGTGACCTGGAGATACGATCGCTGGCGCACGAAGTTTCATCGACAGGGCGTCACCGGCGCATCTCCGGTTCGAAAGGCGCGCGCCCGCATGGCGCCGGAGAGCCTTGCCCCGAAAGAAGGCAGGTGATGGCGCCGCGCCTACGACTGGGCGGCGGGTGTGTAGACCGGCAGGCTGATCTGGGCGGGCAATCTGTCGAATTCCTCTGCGGAGCCGGGGTGCTGGAAGAACGGCGTTCCGGCCGCGCGCGGGGTAACATTGAAACGCCGTCCGGTTCTAATGTCTTCGACGATCGAATGCTTGTCCAGGATGGCGACAGCCGAAACCAGCCAACCTCTTATGACACAGACATCGCTGTCCTGGGCCGTTGAGGGTTCCAGCGGCACGGCGCCCGTGCCGGGCGGACCGCTGGCGGACTGCGGAGGCACGGCTTCGAACGGAACAATACTCGCCGACAATCGCGCGGCGCGAAGTCTTTCGAAAAGAGTCAAGGACGGTATCCCGCGTCGTAGTCCCCGGGCCGACAGTCCCCCGACTCTCCGGCTCCCCCCGTCACGTTTTCTAGTCTTGCTCCGGTTGTGCGTCAATCGGGCCACAACCGATGCCCGCAAATGTCCGCTTGGTGTGGCCGGATTTCCCGATTTCGCGAGCCACCTTAAGCCTCGTATTCTCGAAGTCGCGGCGGCCTTTCACGACTTCAAGGTTGCGCTCCAGTCGAAAAACACCCCCCGGTTTCAACTCCGGGACGCGGCGGTCGCGCTCGTTCGCACGCAACTCGCGATAGGTCTTTATCTTCAGCATGCCGCCAGGCAGCTTCAGTCGAAACGCCATTTTCCTTGGCACGCCAAACGCGCTTTGCAACGTTCGTGCGCGCATCTGGAAAGAGCTTGCGCCAGGAAAGTTTTATCCAGGACTAATGTAGAAAGAGGTTTTAACTTTTCGGCAGATGAGCAATCCAACGGCGCAACTGACAAGGGCGTTTTCGCGCAGCGTGGAAGATAGGCAAGCCGTCTGTGGCCGATCAGTTGAAGAACAGGTCAAAGATCTGCAGCGCCACGTAACTCCAGAAGACGATAGCCAGCAAGACAGCAGCCGTGACCGCCGGTCCGACTTCGCGAGCTGAGTTGCGTGCCGCCAGAAAGATACTCATGACGACTTCCTCCACATCCGGGCGCGATACGTAATGGTCCACTATGCCGTGAGCTTGCGTCACGCATCCCCCAAATAGGGTAGGCGCTTGGTCTATGTCATAGCGGCGGAGTTTGTCACTTACGTGAAACCACCAGCCAAGCCGGACGCCTGGCTCCAAAGGTGAATGACTCCGGTCAAAGCGATGTCGCGCTTGGCTGCGGTTCTGTCGATCGTTTCAGCTTGCCAAGCCGCGGTTCCTGGGCCGGCGCGCCTGCTGACACTGTTGATCCCGTGGATACGATCGGCAAGTGTTCCGTCGTCTCCGATGGCGGCCGCGAAAACTCCGCCAGGCGCGATTTACAAAAGCGATGCGTCGGCAATGTGTTGGGCTTTCGGCTGTGCAAGCTCAGGGTCTTCGGTGCAAGCCGAGGCTTCTGAAATTCTCTTAAAAGTTCACTCTCTGACCTTTGGCGGAAAGGACACCTCATGGACAAGGCGAAGTTCTTCGCCGGGTTGCGCTCGCGCGAGTCCGGTGTTTTCGGCACGTCACTTTCTCAGCCCCAGGTCGAGGGCGTGGCGCGCATTGTGGATGAAGGCCAGAGCCGAGGCATGCAGCTTCGGCAACTGGCCTATGTGCTGGCGACCGCCTACCACGAGACCGGCGCGAAGATGCAGCCTGTCAGGGAAGCAGGCGGCGAGAAATATCTGCGGTCCAAGCCGTATTATCCGTGGGTGGGTGAGGGGCTTGTTCAGGTCACTTGGGAGGCGAATGCCCGCAAGTTCGGCGCGTCAGCTCCGGGCCAGCTCATGGAGTGGCCTGTCGCCACGCGGGCCATCTTCGACGGCATGTCGAAAGGCATGTTCACGGGCAAGAGGCTGGCCGATTACATCGCCGGCGACAGGGTCGACTATGTCGGCGCCCGGCGCATCGTGAACGGAATGGACAAGGCATCGCTGATCGCCGGCCATGCCAAGGCATTCGAAACCGCGCTGCGAGCGGCCGGCTATGTCGGCCAAGCGCCGGAGGCGTTGCCAACGCCACAGCCGGCCCCACCGGCGGCCGTCCAACCTGCGCCGGCCATGTCACCAGCGTCTGCTGCGCCTGCCGTCCCCGAGCCGCCTGTGGCCGGCGCTCAGGTCGGTTCAACGCCGCCTCAATCCGGCGCCAGTTGGTTCGCCCGACTGATCTTCGCCTTTCTCAACATCTTCCGTAAAGGAGCATGACATGCGCTACGCAAAGTTCTTCGTGGCGGCCGCCGGCATCGGCGTTCTGATCGGCCTTCAGCAGTTCCAAGTCGAAATCCCCGGCCTTGCCGATATCGTCCGGGACCTGATCGTCGGCGCCCTCGTGGCCGGCGGCGTCTATCAGGTGCCGAACCGGCAATGAGCGCTCTCCTCTCATTCCTCGTTTCCAATCCGACCATCCTGGCCGCTGGTGCCGGCATCGTCGCCGCGCTGACCGCCTGGATGCATGGGCGAATTTCCGGTGCGCGGGCGCAAGCCGGCGCCGACAGGGCCAGGGAGGCCGATTCTTATGAGAAATATCTGCAGGAACTCGGCAAGGCCGCTGCTGCTGGCGGCGCTGTGCGCCCTGGCGACAGCCTGTCAGACGACCCGTTCAACCGGGATCGATAAGGGCGTCTGCGCCATCTGGGGCGGGATCACCTATTCCGCTTCCCGTGATACGCCCGAAACCGTGCTCGAGGTCCGCCGCAACAACGCCAGGCGCCAAGCCTATTGCGAGGGCAAATGAAAGACGATCACGCGCAACGGTTCGGCGAACTCGATGAGGCCGTGCAGGAATTGCTTTTTCGCATGAGGCCGGAACATGTCGAGACGCTGGAATATCTCTCCACCCTGCCGAGGGACGAGGTTCGCGGCCTGGTCAAGATGTTTCGGGACGTGAAGGCGGTCAGCAGGTTCCTGCGTTGGGCCATCATCACGCTGGTGGCCATCTTTGTCGGCGGGGTCGCGCTTGGCGAGAACATCGCCAAGGTGGTGGGCTGGATCAGGAACCGGTAGGCGGAGATGGTCGCGCGAAGCCCGGCTCCTATCCTGCAAGATCGACTGAAAGCGCAAATCGGCTCGGCTCCCGCTGCGACAATGCGCGCCATCCCCTGAATGGGGGATGCGGCTTGCCGCATATGATGTTCAAAGGCGGTCGCGGCGCTCAGGCCCCGCCTTGGTCGGCACCTTGCTTAACGGCCTACCCAGAAGGTGTCGGCCATGTCCCAACGTCGCCCGCGCGTCCTCTGGATGCGCGGGCTTTTTTGTTGTCTTGCGGTCAGGCTCCCGGTGGCTCAAAAGCTCTGGAAATTCTCCGGGCAACTCTCCGGCAACATGAGGTCAGGCGGGCGGCAAGAGGGACCATGGCACAGAACATCTACGACAATCCGGAATTCTTCGCCGGCTACAGCCAGCTTTCGCGGCAGGTTCATGGCCTCGATGGCGCGCCTGAATGGCCGGCCATCCGCGCCATGCTGCCTGTGCTGTCCGGCAAGCGCGTCGTGGACCTCGGATGCGGATTCGGCTGGGCTTCGCGCTGGATGCGTGAGCAGGGGGCCGCGAGGGTGCTTGGCTTCGACCTGTCGGAGAACATGGTGCGCAGGGCAATCGCCGATACGCGCGATACCGCTGTCGAATACCGCATCGCCGACCTGGAGACGCTGGAACTGCCGCGTGCCTCGTTCGACCTCGCCTACAGCGCCTTGGCCTTCCACTACATCAGAGACTTCAACCGCCTCGCGCGGATGGTCCATGCAGCACTCGTGCCTGGTGGCGATTTCGTCTTCACGATCGAGCATCCCGTCTTCATGGCAGCGGCGCATCCGCACTGGATTGCCGACGAGGATGGACGCAGGACCTGGCCGGTCAACGGCTACTCCATCGAGGGCGAGCGGTGGACGGACTGGTTCGCCAAGGGCGTCGTAAAATATCATCGCACTATCGGCACCACGCTCAACACGCTGATAGGTGCTGGATTCGATATCGCCCATGTCGAGGAATTCGCGCCCTCGCCCGAGCAGATCGAACAAGCGCCCGCTCTTGCCGAGGAGCTGGAGCGGCCGATGATGCTCCTGGTTTCCGCACGCCGAAAGCCGGCGACCGGCGAGGCCGTGGCGTAGCGCGCCTACGGAAGCCGATCGCCGGCAGCCAGCTGAGTGGTAGGAAAAAGCGGGAAGGGGCGCCGGACCGCCTCGACGAGACTCGCGATAGCCACCGGTCCTTCAGTCTGCTAGCTCTTCAAAATGGCTCATGATCATCATTCAAAAGTGCCGCTCTGGACCTGGTTGGCGCCCGCCGCGGCCTTGGTGCTGGTCGAACTGAAATATGTCGGACTGGTCTCGGACAGCTCGGTTCCGATCATCATCCTTGCTTCCGTGGCGCTCGCCGCATCGGTCTTCGCTTCGGTGCACCATGCCGAGATCCTGGCGCTGCGGGTAGGGGAGCCTCTCGGCTCGATCATCCTCGCCGTCGCGGTGACGGTGCTCGAAGTCGGGCTGATCGTATCCGTCATGCTGGCGGGCTCGGCGGGCGGCGAAGTCGTGGCCAGGGACACGGTGTTTTCCGCGCTGATGATCGTGCTCAACTGCGTCATCGGGCTATGCCTCATGCTCGGCGGCAGGCGTCATCACGAGCAGACATTCCAGCTCAATGCGGCTTCGGCGGCACTGGCTGTGCTGGGCACGCTTGCGACCATCGTGCTGGTGCTGCCCAATTTCGTCGCCGCCGGCGGGCCGCAGCAGTTCTCCTCCACCCAACTCCTGGTGGTCGGCGCTGTGTCGCTGGTGCTCTATGGCGTCTTCGTCTTCGTGCAGACGATCAAGCATCGCGACTATTTCATGGATGAGCCGATCGCAGGAGGAGCCGTGGAGGAAGCCCCCCACGAATTGCCGACCGCGAAAGTCACCATGCTCAGCGCGTTGATGCTGCCGGTGTCGTTGCTGGTCGTGATCCTGCTGGCAAAGGTCCTGTCTCACCCGCTGGAGGACGCGATTGCCTTCGCCGGCCTTCCCGCGGCGTTCGTGGGTGTCGTCATCGCCACGCTCGTCCTCTTGCCGGAAGGCATCGCCTCGGTGCGGGCCGCGCTGCTCAACCGGCTGCAGAACAGCGTCAACCTGGTGCTCGGCTCGGCGCTTGCCAGCATCGGCTTGACGATCCCTGTCGTCGCCTGCGTGGCGGTGTTCACGGATCGTCGCCTGACGCTGGGGCTGAGTCCAGCTTCCACCGTTCTCCTGCTGCTGACCCTGTTCGTCAGCACCATAACGCTGGGAACGGGACGCACGACCGTCCTTCAGGGCACCGTGCATCTCGGCATTTTCGTGGTCTTTTTGCTGATATCCGCGGTGCCCTGAGGCGCTACGCGCCCAGATGGCTCCGTCGGCAGGGGCTTCACTCTACCTGCTGTGTTCTCTCGGCGAGCGCGAAGGCCTGGAGGTTTCTCGCCTTGCCGAGATCCTCATCGGCATTGGCGATGATCGCATGGAAGGCCGCGCGGGCGATATCCTTCTTTGAGGCCTGCGGGTGCGCCCTCCGCACCGCCTTGACCAGTTCCTTCGGCGTCATGCCCGGCGTCACCAGCCGCATCAGCGTGTCGCCTATGGCCTGCAGTTCGGACGGATCCATTGCGAAGGCAGTCCTCTGTTGGGAGCCGCACCTTAGCACCAAAGGTCCGCTCATCGGAAGCCTTCGAGGCGGACTGCGTCGCGGCGACGTGCTCTGGCGGGGGAGGGATTGGACCCCCTCCGTCGCCGGGCATGGCGGCGGAAGGGGCTGGAGTAAACCGCTGTTAAGCGGAAGGCGCAGGATGATCCTGCACTAGCTTGAATAAAGGGTAATAGCCAAGACCAGGCGAAGCGGAATTGCCGGTTGTGATTGCATCGGGTTGTATTGCCGCCGTTCGAACGCAGGCACGCCCAGGCATCCGTATCTACCCCTTCGTCCTATTGCCCGGCCAGGCGGTGCTGCCGGACCAGCCGATATTCGTGCCAGATCAACACCATGACGAAGAGATCGAAAACGGTCAGCACGATCAGCCCGGCCGAGTGCGTGTAGCTGAACCGGTACAACTGGTAGACGATGAAAAGCGACAGCGCGACGAGCGAAGCCGGATAGGCCCAAAGCTTGTTGGTAAGCAAGCCGGCCACGAGAGCGAGTTTCACAAGGCCGTGGCTGAGCAGGTAGAATGCGTAGAAATGCTGCGTGGATACAGAGAAATTGCTGGCCAGGGTCAGAAGATGGCCGGCGAGGAAATCGTGCGGATCCTCGATCAGCTCTTCCTGCGTCAACTGCCTGACCAGCGATACGATCGTGTCGGTGCTGATCAAGGCAAGCATAAGGCCGCCTATGCATTCGACCAGTGCATGCGCGCCCTTGAGCAGGACGCTTATCTGGAAGACCTGGTGGATGCGGCGTTCATCCATGGTGGCTCATCGAGGCTCCGTGTTAAGCGTGTTGGTTTGGCCTGCCGCGTCGCGAGTATCGGTCGGGAGAAGGGGCGCTCGTTTCCAACATGGCCCCGCCGTGGAATTGTCCCGCGGTCACGGCCTGCTCACGTCAAGATGTTAACAGCGCGGGCGGCGACTAGGGCGATGGTTAGTAGCGAAATCATCGCCTCGGCCATCATCAGCAGCTTGGCGCGGGGCGTCAGCGGCATGGTGTCGGTGGGCGAAAACGCTGTGGCGTTGGTGAACGCAAGGAACAGATAGTCCACGAACCCAGGTAACCAGCCTCGCATATCCCGGTCGTTCAGCGACATTTGCGGGAACAGGAAATCCGCCTCGGCGCGCTTGACCAGGCCGCATGTCGGCGGGCCGCCCCGGTCGGTGCTCCAGAACCAGAGCGCGAAGACGATGACGTTCGTCACCCAGATGTTCAGCGCATCGACCAGCAGCGTCGTCCCGGTGCTGCCGGCGTGACCGCCGACCAGTGCGCGCACGAGGAAAACCAGCGATCCGCAATTCATGAGGCTGATGATGCCGGTCATCACCAGCGCCGTCCTGCGGATCATCAGGCGACGCTCGCCGATCCTGTGCCATTCGTGGTCTTCGACGGCCTTCCTGGCTTCCGACTGGGTCCAGGCCGTTGCTACCGACAGCGGCACAAGCAGGGCAGCTTCGAGCACGGGAGCCAGCCAGCGTGGCCCGAAGGACAGGTCGTTGATGACCAGCAGTTGCAGGCAGATGATGACGAGGACGGCGCCGCGCGCCAGCCAGAAGTCTAGGGCTCGATGGTGGATAACGATATGATGGTCGCGCATGCGGCTTCCGACGTTTGATGAGGGAATCGAGGGATAGGGGCTGTGGCGCTCAGACGTAGGCGAAACCTGCGGCGATGATGCCCATGGCGCCAAGCACCAGGGAGCCGATCCAGGGCCAGCGCCGGCCGCGCATGATGATGGACAGCGTTGCTATGGCGATGGAGACGTGCAGCAAGGTTGTAGCCAGCGTCAGTATGTGGTGACGGCGGGCGCGTATCTCGCTATCGCGCAGCTTCTCGTCCACCTGCTTTTCCAGTTCCGTTGCCCTGGCCTGGATGGCCACGCCGTCGTCCTCGTTGCGCTTGGCGTCCGCGCGGAATGCGTCGGTGTTGGCTCCGCCCATCGCCGCGGCGATCTCGTAGCTGTTCTTCTTGATGCTCTTGGCCTCGAAGAAGGCCCACTGGTCGCTGGCCTTGTTCTGCAGGTATGAAGCCTCGCTCTTGTCGTTGATCGCTTCGGCGGTCTCGAGCGACTCGAAGCTGCCGACGGTCGCCGCCAGCACGGCCAGGACCGCGATGCTCGCCGACACGGTTATCAGGAAGGGGTTGCCTTCATGTGCCGCATGCTCGGCATGTTCAGCGTTTTCGAGATGCTCTTGCGTGGTGTCTTCCACTACACTCATTGCGGTTTGCCTGATCCTTCGAGGTCGAGCCGGGTGGCTAACCGCCAAGTTTCAGCCGCAATGTTGGTCTGGCGATGATGGCGCTGCTATACATTTTCGTAAGAATTGCCGTTCGATCCCTATCCTCCCGAATGCTCACCGCCGTCGGTCGGCCCCGCATTTGCCGGGCTCAGGCCTCTCCGCCGTGTCGCTTGAAAGCGTCTCGCTCCAACCTCGCGGATGGTCATTTTTTCGCGAAACATGGGCCGGGGGGCTGTTCGCGAAAGCCTTCGATATGATCTAAGCGCGCTATGACGAGAACTGACGACATCATCGACGGTGGGCAAGGCGGCGCCTTCGGAAGAAGCGGATCGCCGGCGCGATCGATCCTGCTCGAGCATCCCGTCGGCGCGCTGGCGCTGCTCTGCCTGTTGCAGATCGTGTTCTGGACCGCGTTGCCCGCTTTGGTCGACGTCGGGCCGCCGCGCGATGTCGCGGAAGGTTTCATGTGGGGTCGCGAATGGGTGCTGCTTACCTACAAGCATCCGCAGCTTCCGGCCTGGCTGCTCGAAACCAGCCATCTGCTCACCGGCTCGTTCCGCTGGCCGCAGTTTCTTCTCTCGCAACTGATGATCTCGGCCACCTTCGTCTTCGTCTATCTGCTGGCGAGCGATATGCTCGGCCGCACGCGCGCCCTGGCCGCCGTTCTCCTGCTTCCGTCGATCTATCTCTTCGGCTGGTCGGGAACGCAGTTCAACCACGATACGGCGCAAATGCCGTTCTGGGCCGCGATAGCCTGGCTGCTGTGGCGCGCCGGGCGGGGCGATGGACCCGGCTGGTGGCTCGCCCTGGGTGTCGTCGCCGGGGTTGGCATCTACGCCAAGTTCTCTACCGCCATGCTGATAGGCTTCGGCGGTTTTTGGATCCTCTACGACGCGCGTGCCCGTGCGCAGCTTGCCACGCCTTGGCCTTGGCTTGGGCTTGCGATCTTCATCGGCCTGGTGACGCCCGTCGTTATCCAGTTGGTGCGTATCGACTTCCTGCCGTTCTCCTACGCGGCGGAGCGCGACCAGTGGGTACTGGCAAACCGTGCTCGCCTCTACTACATCGGTGTGCAGGCCGCCGAGATGGCCGGCATGTTCATCGTTCTCGGCATATGCGGTCTTCTGAGCAAGAAGCGGCAGCCTGAAGCCGTGCCGGTGCTCGAACGGCGCGCGCTGGTTTATCTTCTGTGGATGGGGCTGGGGCCGGCCGTTCTCACGATGATCGCTTCACTGTTCGTCGGCATCGGCGAGGCCTGGGGCACGCCGATGTACAATCTCGTCGGTGTGGTAGCCATCGCCCTGCTTGGCCGTAATCTCGGCGCCGTAGAGCTGCGCAAGCTCGCCATCTGCGCGGCCGTATTCATCATCGGCGTATCGACCTACTACGCTGCCTCCGCCTGGGCTGGCTGTAACCTGTTCGGGAAGCTGCAACCGGTCTGCTGGCCGGCGCGTACCATTTCCGAAAAGGCCGAAGCAGTCTGGCACGAGCAGGTTTCCGGCCCGCTCGGCATCGTTGCCGGCGATGCAGATCTCGCCACGCTTGCCGGCCTCAACGCCAAGGACAAGCCTTCGATCTTCACGGAACTCAACTACCGGTTCGCCCCGTGGATCACGCCGCAAAGGTTGCGCGAGCAAGGAATGCTGCTGGTCTGGCGCACTGGCACGAACGCGCCTCCTGAAGCTGCTGACTGGATCAAGGACCGCCCTGTCAAGACTGTCCTTCTCGATTGGTCGCTGAAGGCGCGCCCGATTTCGCTGAGCTTCGTCGTCGTGCCGCCGGGAACGGAGCCGCCGGACGCTTCCAGTACCTCTCCAGGCAACGCCGAGAGTGCGCCGGCGAACGCGCCGAAGCTATAGTACTGCTCTGAGGACCATATCTCGGACAGCCGGGAATGGACTGGATACGGCACCCTTGCGCCGAACAGCACCTGTCGTCCGACAATGTCTAAGCCCGCCCCGCCGCACGCGGGGCGGGCTTTTTTCGTTTTGATGCCTGCGACGAAAAAATGGCTTTCACAATCGCCCGAATGGTGCTTTAACGCCTGCATCCACAGGGGTGCTCCGTACGGTCGGGGCTGAGACGGGGGCGGCAAGCCCACAGACCCTAGAAGCTGATCTGGGTAATACCAGCGGAGCGAGGCGGGCGATGTTTTCAGGCGCACAGATTTCCCTATATCCGATGACCGACGATTTTGTCGGCGTCATCCTTGGCGCTCTCGGCGCGCTCGACCCGTACCGCGACAGGTTGCGGATCGAGACCGACGATATAGCGACGCTGCTGGTCGGACCGCCCGAAGTGCTGTTCCCGGCCATGCGAGACCTGTTCGTGGCAGCTGCAAAGAGCGGCAAGCATTGCGTGCTGTCGGCTGCCGTCTCGCGCGGTTGCCCTGGCGAGCCCGACGATCCGATCTGCCGCTCCGATGAGATCGGAGGGCCGACCATTCCGCTCGACGAGCGCAAGGTGGCGGCGATCCGCGCGGTGCAGGCCACCCCCTCGACCAATCAGCCAGCCGCCGCCCAGTTCTCGCTTTATGTGATGGGCACCGGCAACCATATGGACGAGATCTATGGCTGCATCGACTTCCTGAAGCAGTCGGGCGTCTTCGAACGCTCCAAGCATTTCTGCACCAAGCTGCGCGGCGATGCCGGCGCGATCTTCGCCACGCTCAACGAGGCCTTCTGCCGCTTCGGGCCGGGCGCTGGCCATGTGACCCTCGACATCACCATTTCGGCGAACAGCCCGACTGCGGTTTGAGCGGCGCTTAGGCGCGCTATCGAGGTAAGGCCGTGGCTGGACCGTTTGCTCCATCATCGGGGAGAGATGCCCCGTTGTCGCTTCCGAGGTCCCGTCAACCGCGGAGACTGGGGACAGCTTTCGCCCGGACTATTCCGGCTGTCATCTCGCTTGCGCTGCTGATCGCTGTCTGGGAGCTTTATGCCCGTTTCGGCGGTATTGCCCCTACCGTGCTTCCTGCGCCCTCGCGCGTTCTTCAGCAGGCTTGGGAAAACCGGGCGGCGCTTGCCGAAAACACGCTCCCTACCATCCGTGCGACGCTGGCTGGCTTTGCTTGTTCGCTCGTTGCTGCTTTCGTGCTCTCGGCGCTGGTCGATTTCGCGCCGCGACTGCGACGCGCGCTGTTCCCGATCCTGATCGCCAGCCAGACGCTGCCGCTCGTGGCGATAGCGCCGCTGGTCGTGCTTTGGTTCGGCTTCGGCCTGTTGCCGAAGATATTGCTGGTGGCGCTGGTCACCTTCTTCCCGATGATGGTGGCATTGGTGGAAGGCTATGCCGCGACCCAGAAGGAGATCGCCGAGATGCTCGCCGCCATGGGGGCAGGGCGCTGGCGCATCTTCCGATCGGCAAGGCTGCCTTCCGCGCTGCCCTACTTCTTCGCCGGGCTCAGGGTCTCCATCACCTATGCGGTGGTCGGCGCGATCTTCGCCGAATATGCCGGCGCGGCGAAGGGGCTGGGCATCTACATGCTCAGCGCCAAGAACAATTTCCGGCCGGATCTGGTGCTTGCGGCCGTGACGATCAGTTCGGCGCTCACGCTCATGTTGTTCGGCTTGGCTGTCCTGATTCAGCACCTTGCCATGCCGTGGGAGCGCGCCGGGCGTGAAGACGGGCAAAAGTCGTCGACGGAGGGCGGCCGATGACCAGGCTCGAGCTTCGCGATGTCCGCAAGAGCTTCGGCGCGCTCGAGGTTCTGGCCGACATTTCGCTGCATGTCGGCGAGGGCGAGTTCGTCTCGATCCTCGGGCCGTCCGGTGCTGGAAAGTCCACGTTGTTCCAGTTGCTGACAGGCGCGGTCCGCGGCGAGGGCGAGATGCGCTTCGACGGCGTGCCGCTCGACGACCACGGCAGCCGGTTCGCCTTCATGCCGCAGCGCGACGCGCTTATGCCGTGGCGGCGCGTCATCGACAACGCGGCGCTCGGACTGGAAGTGCAAGGCATGAGGCGCCGCGCCGCGCGCGAACGCGTGGCGCCTTTGTTCGCCGAGTTCGGCCTTGCCGGCTTCGAGCGCGCCTGGCCGGCCGAGCTTTCCGGCGGCATGCGCCAGCGCGTGGCCTTGCTGCGCACAGTGGTACAGGCACGCGACATGCTGCTTCTCGATGAGCCCTTCGGCGCGCTGGACGCGTTGACGCGGGCCGCCATGCAGCGCTGGCTCGAGGGAATGTGGCGCGGTCATCGATGGACGGCGCTGCTCATCACCCACGATGTACGCGAGGCGGTGCTGCTGTCCGATCGCATCTATGTGCTGTCAGCACGGCCGGCGCGCGTGATCAGCGAGATTCCAGTGCCGCTGCCACGCCCGCGCACGGAAGGTGCTGCGCTTGCCCGCGAGGCCGCCGCCATCGAGGCGGGCATCCTCGACACGCTGCTCGGCGCCACCAATTCCCGACCATTCGATGGAGAAGCGAAATGACTGAACTCACCCGCCGCCAGGCGTTGCTCCTGGCGCTCGCAGGCCTGCCTCTCGCGGGAGCCGCCACATCTGCCCGGGCGGCAGGGCAGAAAATCACCGTCGCGCTCGACTGGACGGTCAACACCAATCACATCGGCCTCTTCGTCGCCCGGGACAAGGGTTTCTACCGAGATGCCGGGCTCGATGTCGAAATCCTGCCCTATGGCGACACCGGGTCGGGCACGCTGGTCGCCAATCGCGTCGCCGATTTCGGGATTTCCGGCGCGCTCGGCCTGTTCACCCAGAAAAGCGCTGGCGCCGATCTGAAGGCGGTCTATGCCGTCGTCCAGTCGGAGACCGGGCGCGTCGTCTTCAACGCCAATCGCGCGGAAATCAAGAGCCCCCGGAATCTCGACGGGCTGACCTATGGCGGCTTCGGCAGCGCCTGGGAGAACGCGCTGATCTCGACCATTATCCGCCATGACGGCGGCAAGGGCGAATTCAAGACGGTCAGCCTCGGCACGTCGGCTTACGAAGCACTGGCCACCGGCGCGGTCGACTTCACGCTGGAGGTTTCGACCTGGGAGGGCGTCGAGGCGGAACTCAAAGGCCTGATGCAGCGCACTTTCCGCTACGCCGACTACGGCGTGCCGGATGAACACACTACCTTCATCATTTCCAGCAATGCCTTCCTGTCAGCCAATCCGAAGGCGTCGTCGGCTTTCGTCCAGGCAACCCGGCGCGGCTATGAATTCGCAGTCGACCAACCGCGGGAAGCGAGCGATCTCCTGGTCGCGGCCAACAAGGACGCGCTGACCAATCCGGCCTTGATCGACGCGTCGCTGAAGGCGCTGAACGATGGTCATTTCCTGAAAAGCGCCGCCGGCGCCATAGGGACCATCGACAAAGCGAAGGTTGAGGCTATGGGCCGGTACCTGTTCTCCTCCGGTATCCTCCTTGATGGAGATGGCAAGCAACTGAAGGAAAAGCCGGATTTCGACAGCTACTTCAGCAATGCGTTCTTGGGCTAGCTCCGGCATCCGCGAAAGAAGCAGCCAGGGGCCGCCGGAGGGGCGCGATGTGCTAGTTCCTGGCGATCTCATAGAGCAGGGTGGCTTTGACATGCCGCCCTGGCTCGCCCTGCAGCGACAGGGCCGCCGCGTAGAGCTTCGCAAATATCGGGCAGAGTTCGGCAGATTCCGGGTTGGGCTCCGCGATGGCCTTCATCTCGTCCTGCGTGGCGCCGGCCTTGGCCAATGCGGAAGCGAGCATCGACCAGTCTTCATCGCTGGCTGCGGTCGCCGGTAGTCCACTGTTCCTTGCCGCGCCGAAAGCGTGGAAGAGCGTCGCGCCGATCCGGTCGAGGTTCATCATGAAGGCCTGATCGGGGGCTTCGATCGCGCTCGGTCCCTCGCGGACATAGCGATTGCAGGTCGCGCTGGGTTGTTTCGCCATCACATGGTTGAGCATATCCAACTGGGCGCCGAGCGCTTCCATTGCGCTGCGCTCGGGAGCCGACAGGAGCAACGGTGCGTATTTTTTCCTGAGATCGGCTACCGAGACTCGACTTGCATCGCTCACGTCCTCCCTGCTTCCTCCCGACCGTGCCACCGTTGTTATCTTCTGGACGACCGCGTCGTAGTCGTCGGGAAACTCCTGCTTTATCGCCTTGAAGATCTGGAAGTCCTGGTTCTGCAAATGCTCGCTGACCTGGGCAGTGGTCAGCCGGGCCGGATCGTCGTGTCTGCCGGCCACGGTCTCATAGAGATACTTGCCACCGGCGAAGCCAAAGCCCCAGGGCAGGATCTTCATCGCGGCGAGCAACAATACGGCCCCCGCCGCCACGCTCGCAGTCTTCCAACGTGCCATTTTGCGATCTCCCGAACAGCCTATCTTGCCCCAAGGTTCAGCGCCTTCCTGTGGTCGGCCTCGGCGCGCTTGCGCTTGCCCTTGGCTGCCCATGCCTGGCTTCGTGCTTCATAAAGGCTGGCGATTCGCGGGTCGAGTTTGATGGCCTTGTCGAGATCGGCAATGGCACCGTCATAGTCCCCTTTGCCTGTTCGGATCACCCCACGGCCATAGTAGGCATAGACGTTCTTGGGATCGAGACTGAGAGCCTTCTCGAAATCACTGTAGGCGCCGGCACTGTCATGATTGCCCATGCGCACGAGGCCGCGATCGCCATAGATCCTTGCTTCGGCTGGAGCGAGGATTATTGCCTTGTCGTAGTCGGCAAGGGCCCTGTCATAATCCTGTTTCATGGTGAAACTCTGCGCGCGTCCGTAGTAGGTCGGCGCATAAGCCGGATCGAGTTCGATGGCATTGTCGTAATCGGCTATCGCGCGGTCGTAGTCGCCCTTGGCGTGCCAGGCCAGGGCGCGGGCGAAATAGGCGTCATGATATGCCGGGACGAGCGCGATAGCCTTGTCGAATTGTGCAATGGCGCCGTCATACTCTCCCTTGTCGTGCAAGGTGCTACCTTTGGCGAGGAATGTTTGAGCGCTTTCCGGGCCGCCTTTTTGGAGCGTGTCATCCAATCCCGTCGCGGCGTTGTCCATCTCGCTCGCGACCTTGCCTGGCTTTTTTAAGGGACGGGCCTCGCCTTTCGCGACCATGGCCAACCGCCGACCCTCACGAGCAGCCTTGTCTTTGGGGTCGAGTTGAAGCGCCCGGTCGAAGTCGGCGATGGCGCGGTCATAATCGCCTATGTAGTACCAAGCGCTGCCCCGGCCGAAATAGAACGATGCGTAGTCTGGCTTCATCTCGATGGCGCGGTCGAAGTCGGAGATCGCTTTTGCCGGCTCTCGTTTCGCTACCAGGGCGAGTGCACGGCCATTATAAGCTTCAACATAAGAGGGATCGAGTTGAATCGCATGACTGAAATCATCCAGCGCGCGGTCGTACTCGCCCTTCTGCAAGCGTGCCAGGCCTCGCGCTGAATAGGCCGATGGATTCTTTGGAGCGAGGGTCGCCGCGCGGCTGTACTCCGCGATGGCGAGATCATATTTGCGTTTGCGATAGAAGGCATCGCCGCGCTCCATAAATGGACTGACAGCTGCGGAGCCCAGGCCGGCACTGGAGGCTGCCGTTTTGTCATCCTGCTTTTTCGCCGCCAATGCAGCCTCGCGCTGCTTGCGGGCGTTGATATCGTCCGGCTCGAGGTCGAGAGCCTTGTCGAAATCGGCAATGGCGCGGTCGTAGTCCTTCTTGTCCGCCCAGAGCATGCCCCTCACAACATACATCAATGCGTCTTCCGGCCCGAGGTCGATCACTCGGCCGTAGTCGGCAATGGCCTGATCCAGATCGCCTTTCGTCTGGTAGACAAGGGCTCGGCAAAAGTAGGCGGTGCGTGACTTCGAATCGATGTGAATGGCCTGTTCGCAATCGGCGATTGCGAGGTCCAAATTGCCCTTCTTCATCCATGTCAGGCCGCGACGGAAATAGGTATTGACGATAGTCGGGGCGAATTGGATGGCTTTGTTGTAGTCGGCCAGGGCCCGGTCGTATTTTCCCATGCTCGACCAGAGATTGCCGCGACCGTAATAGCTGTCGGCCTCCTGGGGAGCGAGCTTGATTGCCAGATTGTAGGCTGCGCCCGCGCGGAGCGTGTCGCCCTTTTCGGACCAGTGATAGCCCGCAAGGGCCGCGGCGGCGGCGATCGTTGCGTCGGGCATATTCCGATTTGCCTGCCTGATGGACTGCTGTTCGGCCTTTGCCGTGACCGCGTCGCCGCGCGGTGCTTGGACGGCGTTCACGAGACCTGGGTCCAGCCGCAACGCTTCGTCGTAGTCGGCAACAGCGCGATCGTATTCGCCTATGTCGTTGAACACATTACCGCGCAACAAATAGGTAAATGCGGCATCTGGCTTAAGCGCGATGGCCCGGTTGTAGTCTTCGATGGCGCGATCCGTTTCGCCCTTCGACGAAAGTGCGGCGGCGCGCGTGGCGACCATGTCGGCATCGCTGGGAGCCAGCTGGACCGCTCGGTCGTAGTCCTGCCATGCCCCGTCGAGGTCACCGGACTGCGCCCGGGCAAGGCCCCGGCGATAGTGCGCGAGTGCATTGCCTGGATCCAGCTTGAGGGCGCGGCTGTATTCGGCGATAGCCCTTTCATATTTGCGCCGCTTTGTCTGACGGTCGCCATTCTCGATGGCATCGTTGACATCGGAGCCATCCGGTTTGGTCGTACCGACGGCAGGCTGGGTATAGCGCTCTCCTCCCGCTTCCGCGGCCGCTTTTCTGCTGGCGGAATAATCGGGATTGCCGGGATCGAGCTTCAGCGCCTGGTCGAAGTCGGCGATGGCGCCTGCGTAGTCCTTCAAGTCGGTCCGCGCCATCCCGCGCCCGTAATAGCTGGCGTCGTCCGAGGGGTCGATCCCGATCGCCACGGAATAGCCGGCGATCGCGCGCCGGGCGTCCCCCTTGGCGCGCCAGGCCATCCCTCTGCAGTAGTGTGCATCGCGCGCCTCCGGATCGAGCCAGGCGGCCCGGTCGCAGTCGGCAAGAGCGCTATCGGCATCGCCCAACGCGATCTTGGCAAGGCCTCGGCGAAAATGCCCGGCGGCAAAATTCGGCGCGAGCTGGACGACCTTGTCGTAGTCGGCGATAGCCTGGCGATAATCATGTTTGGCGATCGCGGCGTTGCCACGGCCGAAATAGGCGAACCGGTAGGCGGGATCGAGCGCTATCGCATGATCGTATGCGTCAATAGCCTTGTCGTACATTCCCATGTCGAGGAAGGCATCGCCGCCCAGGACAGCCTGTAAGGCGCGTGGATCCTTGGCCTCCTGCGCCTTTGCGGCCAGGCTGTCGTCAGTGACCGCGAAATTCGGATCGACGGCCGGCGGCTTCGGCTGGTTCCGAGCCAGATCATTCTCCTTGCCGGCAGCCTCTCCGGGGCAATTGTCAACGCGGTCGGGATCGCGCGCGACGGCGCGCAGGCAATCCGCTACGGCTCCGGTCCTGTCGCCCTTCAGCATCTTGGCCCGGCTACGTCCGACATAGGCGTCGACATTGTCCGGATCGAGGCTGATGGCTTTGTCAAAATCAACGAGCGCGCTTTCGGCATCATATTTCGACAATCGCATTTCGGCACGTTCGATTAGGATCTTCGCCGCCGCGGGGTCCCTTGTCTGCTGGACCAGCGGCTCGATGGCCTGCGCGCGAGCGTCGGCCATAAGGAAGATGAGAAAAATGGTCGCAGATCCACGCAGGCTCAACGGCGCAAACAGCCCACGCGCCGCGGCCAGCCGGAAGCGCCCCCAGTGTAGCATTGAAATGATCCCCTTCCCGAACCCCTGATCCCGCAATGCGGGATCGGTGCACTGTTCCTTTTTTGTTCCGAAATGCAAGCAGAAATTGTAGCCCGGCCAAAGGATATGGCTACGGCTGTGCGGAGCTGGCTTCAACGACCGGGGGATCGGAGATTCCTGCCGATGTCTGGGAAATGCACGGTTCACTAAAGCACACCGCGACCGATTAACCCACCGGCAAGGGGTTGCGTGCAATGGTCGCCGAAGGCTGGAGAGTCGGCATGATCTTCTCGAAGACAAACGTCCTGCCCGCTACGTCGAGCGGGACATGGCTGTCGGCCGGGCGCCGCCAGGAGATATTGATCGACCTGCGCGAGGGGTTGTTTCGTGCCTGCGCGCTGGCCTTTGCCGGCTTCTTCGTCTACCGCGGCGTCTATCATCTGGTCCTCGACCCGACACGGCTCAACGTGTTGCTGCTGACGATTTCGGAAACGCTGACCTTCACCTGGCTGCTCCTGTCGCGCCGGCCTCTGGTGCGCGACTGGAATCCCGTGACCGTGGTGGTGTCGCTGGTCGCCAGCTTCGGCGCCAGCCTCATCGAACTCGAGCCCGGCACCGCGATAGCGCCGTTGTTCATCGCCGCGCCACTGCAATTCCTGGCATTGTGGGTGGTCATTTGGGGCAAGATGTCGCTTGGCCGCTCATTCGCCATCCTGCCGGCCAACCGGGGCGTGGTGACTGGCGGCGCCTACCGTTTCGTCAGGCATCCGATCTACGCCGGCTACCTTACGGGGCATGTGCTCTATTTGCTGTCCAGCTTCTCGTTCTACAACATGGCGGTCTACTCTTTCATCACGGTGTTTCAACTGCACCGGCTCATGCGCGAGGAAGCGCTGCTCGCCCAGACGCCCGAGTACAAGGACTATATGAGCAGGGTCCGCTACCGGCTTTTCTACGGCGTTTTCTGAGCCGGTACAGGACTTCTCCGGACGCCATCAGGCCGTCCGGCGCAAGCTTCCGCACCAAAGCCCTTGCATTTCCTTTCGCGACGTTCCAGCGGAACGGCAGCGCGTTTCAGGCGTTCATCGTCAGCACCACGCGAACGGGCGGCTTGGCAAAGAGCAGGGCCGGCGATGGGCAACGGGAGCGAAAATCCATGAGCCTTGGAACCATACTCATCATCATCCTGATTATCGCGCTGCTGGGCGGATTCAGCGGCCTGGGAGGCGGTCCATTCTATGGGACCGGCTACTATGGCGGCGGCGGCCTCGGTCTGGTGCTGCTGATCATCATCATACTTGTGGTCCTCGGACGAATTTAGCAGACTGCATCCTTGAACAGGCAATCGACCGGCGATGGGGCCGCCGGTCGGCCCCGCCGGATATCAGGCCCTCAGATCCGGGCAAGGGAGAATGAAAGAGCGAGCCTACGGGCGTGCCAGGACCACCGCGGCGAGCACGCAGGTGTCAACCGTCATCAGGGCCGCGCGGAGTGCCGTCTACCAGGCATGTATCGACCCCGACAAGGTCGCCATGTGGCGCGTGCCCGACAACATGCGGGCCAAGGTCGAGATTTTCGACGCGCGGCAGGGGGGCATCTATCGGATGGCACTTACCTATCGCGATCGCGGCGACGCGGCCTCCGGCAAATCGTCCTCCGACACCGATCGCTTCCAGGGCCGTTTTGTCGAACTCGTGCCACTCGACCGGATCGTCGAAGCCGTCGAGTTCGAGTCTCCCGATCCGCAATTCGCGGGCGAGATGAGGATCACGACCACTTTCGCTGATACCGAGCGAGGCACCGAGGTGACGATCCTGTGCCAGAACCTGCCGCCCGGCATCCGGCTGGCCGACAACGAGACCGGTACGATACAGGCGTTGAAGAAGCTGACGGCGCTGCTTGAGCGAGAAGGCGTCTGAATGGCACCTGGCGCCACGACACCAAAGACATAGCGCCAGCATCTTTGCGGACCTCGACTCTACGTCAAATTTAAATGACGTCTCCTCGCGAGGCGCGGCAAGGTTGTCCCGCGCCTACGGTTTTTCAAATGCCCTCACCGGCGGCGTGAGCCCGTCGCCCGCTCCAGGGTGACGGGCTGCTGCTTTTGGCGGCATGCTAGAGATATACGGTAAAGGGCGATCCGGTGCGCATACCGCGACCGAAGTACGCAAGGGCGCGTGTCCGACATTAGGGCGTCTGGCCGCATGGGACTTGCAGACTCTCACATATGCTGCCAATCCCGTGTGGTCGGGATTGGGGCGTGATCTTGCGGACATTCGGCCTTGTGGCGGCAGGCTTGGCGACATGGGCGATCGTGCAAGGTATTGCCTTCAAGATGACCGGGGGCGGTCATGGATGGTTGGCGCCTTTTTGGACGTCCTTGTGCCTCGTCGTTTTGTCTCCGACCGTGTTTGTCGCGGTCCTGGCGTCAAGATCATTGTCGCTGGTTGTCGAGACAAGCGTCTCTATGGCCACGTTGATGCTCGATGTGTTTCTCTTCGAGAGCATCGTTGGCAGCGAACGCGACTATTTCCTGGTAACATGGGACCGGGCTCCCGGCGCTCTGGTCCTGTGGGTCGCGCTCTGGGCGGCTTGGCATATCCTTGTTCTGGTTTCAGTGCTTCGTCGGTACGGCTTGCGTTCCGCCGCGCGCACCGCGGCCGAGTAATCCAGAATCGCGGCAGTTCGCCGATATCGCCGGTGGACGTCGACCGAAAGACTCGGCGCCTCGCCGACGGTGGTGCTACGCTGCGCACTTGAGCACGGCACGCCGATGGCAGGACATGATGTTAGAACTCTCCGCCGAAGATCAGTCGATGTTGCAGGGCGGGCAGGGGGTGGCCGTGGCGGCGGCCATGAAGATACTCGTGGCCTTTGCCGGTGCCGTCGGTGCGCGCAGCCTGCTGGACATCTGCGCCGCCCATATTGACGGTTGCCTATATCATGGCCAGGCCGGGCTTGACTTCGTCGAGCGGCTGGTTGCCGGTGGCGGCAGGGTCAATGTGCCGACGACGCTCAATGTCGGCTCCCTTGATCTCATCCATCCTGAACTCGTGCGCATGCCCGAGGGGCGCGATGCGCCGGCGCGTCGCCTGATGAGGGCGCACATGGACCTCGGCTGCCAGGCGACATTCACCTGCGCTCCGTACCAGACGCGATTTCGACCGTCCTTCGGGCAGCAGATTGCCTGGGGCGAGTCCAACGCGATCGTCTTTGCCAATTCCGTCATCGGGGCGCGCACCAACCGCTACGGCGACTTTATCGATCTCTGCTGCGCAATGACCGGTCGGGCGCCGGCCTTCGGGTTGCATTTGAGTGAAAACCGGCGTGGCCGCATCCTGTACGAACTGGAGGGCCTCGACGCGGATCCACGCGACGCGACCTTTGTCGGCGCCGGACTGATCATTGGACAAAAGAGCGGCGATCATATTCCGGTCATGGCAGGCCTGCCGTCGCCACGCGACGAAGACCAGCTCAAGGCACTCGGCGCGGCGGCCGCGACCAGCGGAGCCGTGGCGCTGTTTCATGCCGTTGGCATCACGCCTGAGGCCGGCACGCTTGATGAAGCCTTCCAGGGCGAGGTGCCCCAGGACGTGATCCGCGTGACCCGTGCAGACATTCGCGAAGCCGTCGCGGCGTTGTCGGGCGTGCCGGAGGGCGCGCCCCTGTCGGCTGTCTGCCTGGGCACGCCGCACTTTTCGCACGAAGAATGGATGCGCCTGTTGCCGATGCTGCGCGCGGCGGCTCCGGGAAAGCGAGTTCCGATCTACGTCAATACGGGGCGCGCCACGCTCGAGCGGCTCAAGGCCGAAGGCGCTCTCGACGATGCGGAGGCGCTCGGGCTGGTACCGGTCGCCGACACCTGCACTTATGTAACGTCGGTGCTACGGCGCCTCGACGGCGCCGTGATGACCAATTCCGGGAAATGGGCGCATTACGCACCGGGCAACATCGGCGTCTCGGTTGCCTTCGGCGATCTCGCCGACTGCGTTCGTTCCGCCGCTGCCGGCTTTGTCGTGCGGGACACACTATGAGTGGGCGAGAGGGCATATTTCAGCTCGCCGGTGCGGCGCAAGGCAGCGCATTGGTGCTGTCGAGGCCGCTTTCCTTCTGGGGCGGGATCGACGCGGAAACCGGCGGCGTCATCGATCGCTCGCATCCGGACCTTGGCGTCAACATCGCCGGTCGCATGCTGGTGATGGAAGGTGGTCGCGGTTCGTCCTCTTCCTCTTCAGTGCTGGCGGAGGCGATCCGCCTTGGGACGGCGCCTGCCGCAATCCTCCTGGCTCGGCCGGATCCAATCCTGGCCGTTGGCGCCATCGTTGCGGAATTTCTCTATGGGAAAGCCATGCCATTGGTCGCGTGCGACATCACCGGCATCGGTTCAGGGGACCAGATCGCCATCGCCGTGGGCAAGGACGGCATGGCGATCATTCGCAAGCTCTGAGGACCAGTTGCCGCAGGCGCGCGAGTGTCGGGCCTGCGGCGCGGTCAACCGGCCATCAGGCCTGCGGTGCCCCTGCGCCAATAGTTCGCCGCAAGCGTCGCGTCGCGACCGAGGCCGAGTGTGACGCGCCAGTGGTCGCGCACGATGCGGGAAGCCTCCGCTTCCGCGGCGAACCAGCCGAAGCCTGTTCCGTCCTGTGGCCAGGTTACCGAGCAGACGGCCTCGGCTAGGCGAGGATCGGTACCGGGGGCCGCTCCGTTGCGCTCGAGCCAACGCAATTCGATGGCCGTGGCATTGGCTATGTACTGGCGTTCGCCAATGTCGGCGACCTCAACGAAGGCGATGCCACGCGTGGTGGCGGGCAGGCTCTCCAGCAGGCGGGACAACGCCGGCAGCCCGGTTTCATCGCAGCCCATGACGTACCATTGCGCCTGCCGCACGGGTCGGCCGACCGGTCCCATGATGCCGACCGTCATGCCTGCGCGCGCCTGCATGGCCCAGGCCGAGCCGACGCTTTCGCCAGGGTGGACGAGGAAGTCGACATCCATCCAGCCGGCGGTGACATCAAGCGCGCGGATCGTGTAGACGCGCGCCACCGGCCGCCGGTCGTCCTCGGGCCACGATGGCAGGCCGTTGGCGCCGAGTACCGGCCACTGCGGATCGGGCACGTCCCGTGTTGGGAACAGCACGCGGATGTGCATGCCGCCGAACTTGGCGAAACGACCGAGATCCTCGCCCGAGAAACGAATGCGGCGCATGCGCGGGGTGAGATCATGCACATCGACGACCGTCATCTGACGGAACTGGGCAAGGCTTGTCTCGCTTGCAAGGTCGCCGGTCCAGACGATCTCGGGGCTTTCCTCCTTGGCATAGACCTGCACCGCGGTGGCGAGCAGATCCTTGACGCGGGCAAGGCCGTCACGGTCAGCGGCACTGGCCCGCATCACCAGCCTGTCGAGGTCGAAGGAGCCATCGCCGAAGGCGAAGCGGAAGCCGATCCGCTGGCCTTCCTGCGTCGAATCCGCCTCGAAGCTTCGCAGCCGGTCGGCGATGTTGTCCATGTAACGCGGCAGATGACGCAGGTTCAGCCGCGCTTCGCATGCCAGTTCGCTTGCCGGTGCGTTCATGATTGTCACCCTCCGATCCTGCCGGTCAGCGCAACCTTGAAGGTGCGCCCCTTGCCCTGCTGCGTTGCCGCCGTGGTCGACCATGAGCTCTGCGGGTCGGTGTAGGCGGCGTTGAAGACGTTATCGATGCCGAAGTCGAGTTTGGCGTTGTCGTTGATGCGCCAGTTGGCGAAGAGGTTGACCAGCTCGAAACCGTCGTTGACGACAGGTGTCGCGTTCGGATTGCTGCGGCTGGTGCGCGTGATCTCGCCGACGCTGAGATATTGCGCGCCGACGGTGAGCTGGTCTTCCAGCATGCGGAAGCCGACGGTGGCGGAGAAGCGGTTGAGCGGCGTGTTGTTGAGCCGCTGGCCGGCATACACGCCGTTGACGATCTTGGCATCGATCAGCGCGCCGGCGAGATTCACGAAGCCCCAACCGTAGTCGTAGACCATCTCGGCCTCGATGCCCTTGAGGCGAGCGTCGCCGATGTTGATCGCCGTGCGGGGCAGCACGGTCAGGTCGACGTCGATGTAGTCCTCGACCGCTGTGTGGAAGACGTTGACCTTGGCGCGCAGCTTGTCGCCGGGGGTCAGCACGTCATTGTACTTCAGGTTGACGCCGGCCTCCCAGCTCTTGGCCGTCTCGGGTTGCAGCAGCAGGTTGGGAACGTAGCTGTCGCCGGAGCCATGCGCGCCGCCGCCGCGGAAGACATCCTGGAGGCCAGGCGCCCGATAGCCCTCGGAGTAGGTTCCGTAGAGCTGGAAGCCTTCGACAGGAGTGACGCCGACGGTGAGGCGAGGGGACCAGCGGCTGCCGGCGATCGAAGCCTCCTCGATCGTCGGTTTGCGCGTTTCGCCGTCGAGGCGGTAGCCGTCGTAGCGCATGGCCGCGATGAGCTGCAGCCAATTGCTGTAATCGCCCTGCCATTGCACGAAGCCGCCATAGCCCTGCTGCTCGCCAGAGCCGAAATGCGTGGTCTCTGAATTGCCCTCGAGGTAGTAGTAGTCGAGGCCGTAGGTCAGCGTGTGCGCCATGTCCCAGCCATCGAAGCGCGAGGAGTTGCGCATGTTGATGCCGGTCGTGGCGACATCGTAGTAACGGAAATTGCCGATGGCCGAGGTGGGCCAGACCTGTGTCTGCTCGGCGCGCGTGCGGTTGTGGTAGGCGTTGACGCTGAGGTCGATCAGGTCGTTGTCGTCCGGCTTCCAGGTGTAGGCGGCCGTGTAGGTCTGGTTGATCGTGTTGGTGTCGTAGCGGCTGAGCGTTGGCGAGGTGGAGCCGCTCGATCCGGTGATCTGGTCGTTGTACTGCTGCAATATGGCGCCGAGCTTCAGCTCGTGGCCATCGGCTGGGCGCAGCGTGGTCTTCAGATAGCCGCTCTTCACGCGCTCGCCGGTCCACGGTACGGTGTCGCCATTGCCGTCCTTGTAGCTGTCCCGGTCGCGATAGATCAGGTTGCCGATGATGTCGGCGTCCTCGCTGAAACGATAGGCGCCGGTCGTGCTGGTGGTGAAGCCGTCGCCGTTGCTCTCGTAGCCAAGCTTTTCGCTCAGGGCCCAGCGCTCGCTGTTCTTGAGGAAATCGCCGGCGTCCATCGTCTCGAAGGAGACGACGCCGCCGATGCCGCCGGAACCGTAAGCATTCGAAACGGGACCACGAATGACGGTGGCTTCCTTGATGAGCTCGGGCTCGATGTAGAAGGAACCGGAGCCGTGGCCGACGCGCCAATAGTCCTGGCGCGCGCCGTCCAGCGTCACCACGACGCGGCCGTATTGCTCCAGGCCACGGATGTTGATGGCGGTGGCCGGGTCGTCGCCGTTCATCGAGGCGGCGACACCCGGCGTGGTGCGGAAAATGTCGGCGGCGGTGTTGGGCTGGATGCGCTCCAGCTCTTCCTTGTCGACCGCGCTGATCGCGGCCATCGATTCGATGACGGCGGTTTTGATCATGGTCGCCGAGATTGTGATGAGGTCGAGCATCGTCGCCGGCTGGTTCGACGCAGCTGCCGCGGCCGGTTGCGCGGTTTGCGCGGCGGTGGCTTGCGGCAGGCGGCCGGCCTTGGCGGCGGCTTTCTTCTCCTGCTCCTGCGCGCCGGCAAGCGGCGCCGCCAGCAGGCCGAGCGCCAGGGCAAGCGCGGTGCTGGCCGACAGGCGTGTAGCGATTGTGGTTGTTGTTCTCATGGCGATGTGGCCCCCGGGCAAAAACAGGATTTGCTGGCGGTGGCGACACGGGCCGTGGCTGGCATGGCGAAGCGCCGCGAGCCGGTTCACGGTCGGGGCAGGGGTCACATATTAAAACATGATGACATGAGTCAACTTTAAATTTATAGCCACCGATCATCACCACGGAGCCAATGGCAAAAGGAGCGAAAACGGCATGGTCGGCATCGACGCGAAGGGACTTCGGCTGATACGCGCGTGCTTTGGCCCGTCGGGCTTGGCTGCGCTGTTGTTGGTGGCGATATCGCTGCTGGCGCCGTCCTGCGGCTTCAAGGCGCAAGCGGCCGAAAGCGTGGTCGACGCCCTAGGGCGAACTGTCGCGCCCGGACCGGCGACGCGAATCCTGACGCTCGGCTCCGACGTCACCGAGATCGTTCATGCCCTGGGCGCGGGCGAGCGCGTCGTCGGCGTCGATCGCGGCAGCAAGTACCCGGAAGCGGTGGCGAGCAGGCCCAATGTCGGTTACCGGCGGCAGCTTTCCGTGGAGGGGCTGGTGGCGCTGAACCCGGACCTCATCCTGGCGTCGGAAGACAGCGGCCCGCCCGAGGCGATCGAGGTGCTGAAGTCGCTGGCCGTTCCGACCGTATTCGTGCCACAGGACAACAGCCCGGAAGGCATCGAACGCAAGATAACACTCATCGCGGCAGCCCTTGGTCGCGAGGAAGCGGGCAAGGCCGTGTCGGCCGAGGTGCTTGCCGCCTTCGATGCGGCCGCGGGGCTCGCGTCACGCATCCCGCCGGAGAAGCGCAAGAAGGTCGTGTTCTTCCACGGACTGGTGCGGCTCAGCGCGGCCGGTTCGGGCACCGCCGCCGACGCTATCATCCGCTATGCCGGCGGCATCAATCCCATGCGGGAGGTTCAGGGGTACAAGGCCGCGTCGGAGGAGAAGCTCATCGAGATGGCACCCGACGTCATCCTGATGATGGGCGACGGCAAGGGCGGGCCGACGGTTGAGGAAGTGTTCGGCAATCGCGCATTGGCCGCCACGCCGGCCGCCACCAACAAGGCCCTCATCGTTCTCGACGGTGCCTACATGATCGGCTTCGGGCCGCGCACGGCGGATGCCATCCGCGACCTGGCGCAGGCACTCTATCCGCGAACGGAATAGAAGCACGGACGGCAGGAAGGAGGACGCGGCCGGCTATGCGTTCTGCGCGGCTTCGCCCTGGCTCACCCAAGTGCCCGCCAGCGCGGCATGAAGCGCGTCGGCGTCGGTGCCAAGAGGCCGGTCCTCGGCCAGCGCCGCGACCAGCGCGCGTATCGCGGCATGGATGATGGCGGTAGCCGGCGCCAGCGCAAGGCCCTCGCGCAGGTCGACCGCCTGCGCCGCCGCCATCATTTCGAAGGCGATGAGGCGCCGCCACAGCGCGATCATCTCCGCGCACTTCGTCACGGCTAGCGGTGTCTGCGTGGCGTGGTCCTCGACCCCCTCCGACACCGCCAGGAAGTCCAGCATCACCGGGTTGGCGAGATGGCGGATGCGGGTGAGGATCGCCGACACCGTCTTTTGCAGCGGCACGAAGCCGGCCGAGGCGCCGCCAACGGGCGAGAGGTATTTCGGCAGGCCGTTGCGGCCCGAGCCTGTGAGCTGGATGAAGCGGGCGGCGGACGCCGCCGCGCATTGCGCGATCGCCAGGCCGAGCGTCTCGAAAGCCAGCGACAGGGAAGCGGTGTGGAAGTTGCCGGTGGACAGGACCTGTCCATCCTCGGGCAGCACCAAAGGGTTGTCGGCTGACGAATTGAGCTCGATCTCGACCGCCAGGCGCGCATGGTCGATCGCCTGGATGAGCGCGCCGTGGATGGAAGGCATGCAGCGGATCGACAGCGGGTCCTGCAAGGTGGTGGGCGCAGGCACCTGGTCCCGCGCGAGCAGATCGCGCAGTGCCTTGGCCGCTGCCTGCTGGCACGCCGCCGGACGAGCCAGATGCAGGCGCTGGTCGAGGATAGTGCGGTTGGCGCCAATGCCTTCCATGGTCAACGCACCAGCCTGTTGCTGCTGGGTGAGCGCCGTCAGCGCGTCGGTGAGCGCCAGCGCGCCGGCGCCGGTCGAGACAGCCGAGGCGTTGATCAGCGACAGCCCGTCCTTCGGCGCCAGGGTGACAGGGGCGAGGCGAGCCATCATCAGAGCCTTGGCGGCGGGCATGCGGCGGCCCTGATAATCGGCCTCGCCTTCGCCGATCAGAACACGGCCGATCGCCGTCATCAGCACGAGGTCGCCCGCGCCGATCGAGCCCAGCGACGGCATGATCGGATGGACGCCGCCATTGAGGGCCTCGACAAGCGCGGTGAAGACATGCGGCGACAGGCCGGAGCCGCCCGTCGCGAGCATGGCGAGGCGCGAGAACATCGCGGCGCGCACGGTTTCGACCGGCAGCGGCTCGCCGACGGCGCCGCCGCGCCCGTCGAGCAACTGACGCTGGAACGCGCCGGCGTCGCCTTCGACCGACGTGCCGAGATTGGCGCCGAGGCCGGTGTTCAATCCGTAGATCTGCTGGCCTGAAGCGGCCGCCTGGTCGAGCACCTTGCGCGCTTCGCCCAGTCTTTCCATGACGTGAGGCGCGACCTCGACCCTGCAAGCCTGGCGGGCGACGGCCGTGACATCCTCGATGCTGGCGCCGGCGCCGGTGAGAAGGAGCGGGCTCATGCGAAGCGCAGCCGCTGGCCGATGCCTTGCGCGCGCGCCTTGGCGAGCATCGCCTGGCCGAGCGCGATATCGGAGAGCGACAGGCCGCGATGCCAGAACAGGATGGTCTCGTCGTCGCTCTCGCGTCCCGGCTTGAGCCCGGCAGCGATCTGGCCGAGTTCGGCATGGAGCGTCTTTTCGCTCAACCGACCGGTCTCGACATGGGCGCGCAGCGAGCCGAACTTGCCGCCCTTGCACTGGCCCCAGTCGTCGACGACCATCTTCTGCATGATGTCGGTCAGCGACAGTTCTACGGCGCTCATTGTGCCGTAGGGTATCACCAGCGCGCCGGGCTTGATCCACTCCGTCCTGAGCATCGGCTGGGGCTCCGGTAGCCGCGAGGCCTCGACGACGATGTCGGTGCCCTCGACGCAGCTCTTCCAGTCGGCGACGGCGACGACCTTCTTGCCGAGGTCGGCGGACAGCTTCGCGGCAAAGCCGTCGCGGCTTTCCGGCCGGCGCGAATGCACGCGGATCTCGTCGAAGTCGAAAAGGTGATCGAGCAGGCGCACGTTCCAGTAGGCCGTGCCGCGCGCGCCGACATGGCCGAGCACCTTGGACGATTTCCTTGCCAGGTGCCTGGCCCCTATGGCGGTGACAGCGCCGGTGCGCATGTCGGTGATGACGGTGGCGTCGAGGATGGCGCGCGGCGTACCGGTGCGCGGGTCGAACAGGTTGAGGATGCCGAACTCGGACGGCAGGCCGTGCAGATAGTTGTCGACATAGTCGCCGACGATCTTGACGCCGGCGGCGTCGAGCGGCGCCACATAGCCGCGCAACACATTGAAATGGCCGTGAAAGGAAGGATCGGGTTCCAGATGGACACGCGGCTCGATCACCGTCTGTCCTTTGCCCTGCGCCACCAGGCCGGACTCGACAGCGTCGAGGATTTCGGCGTCGGTCATGGCGAGGGCTTCGATATCGGGGGCGTTTAGGTAGTCGATGTAGATCGGCTTCATGCGCGCTGTCTTCCTGTCGAGCCCCGTCCCTCCCATAACAGGAGCGGCGGCGACACGAAAGTTTGTTGAGGCGCGATCTGGACGCTGGCGGCCGAATGCTGTTCAAACCGGCCGTCATCGGCTGGCCGGACCAGTGGCCTGCGCGATGACCGGATAGTCCCGGACCGCGCCACGCATGACCTCCATAAACGAAACCGAAGACCTGCCAGCACCTGCGTCCGCTGGCCTGGCACGGCGTGTCGCGCTGATCGTCGCCGTCGCCTTCTTCATGCAGCTTCTGGATTCGACCATCATCTCGACATCGCTGCCGCAGATGGGCACGTCCTTCGGCGTGCCCGCGGTGGCCATGAGCATCGGCATTACCGTCTACATGCTGACTATGGCCGTGTTCGTGCCGCTGTCTGGTTGGCTCGCCGACCGTTTCGGTGCGCGCAACGTCTTCCTGTTGGCGATCGCGTTGTTCACGCTCGCCTCGCTCGCCTGCGGCCTCTCGCACGGACTCGACGAGTTCGTCGCCGCGCGCGCCGTCCAGGGGCTGGGCAGCGCCCTGATGACTCCGGTCGGCCGCATCCTGGTGCTGCGCAACGCCTCGAAGTCGGAGCTGCTGGAGGCCACGGCACTGATCACTTGGCCGGCGCTGTTCGCGCCTGTCATCGGGCCGGTGCTGGGCGGCTTCATCACCACGGCGCTCTCCTGGCACTGGAACTTCTTCATCAACATTCCGCTCGGATTTGTCGGCTTCGCGCTGGTGGCGCGCTACGTCCCCGACACGCGCGAAGCGGACGCCAAGCCGCTCGACTGGACGGGCTTCATGCTGACAGGCATCGGCCTCGGCGCGATGCTCTACGGGCTGGAGCGGATCGCCCACCCGGAGGATGGGCTGAAGCCGACCTTCATCCTGCTGGGCGCGGGTCTTGTCGTCGGCTGGCTGGCGGTGCGCCATCTGCGCCAGGCGCGCCATCCGCTGCTCGATCTCGGCGCCTTCCGCGTCCAGACCTTCGCGCTGTCGACACTGTCGGCGGGGACAATCTTCAGGGTGGCGATCAATGCGACGCCCTTCCTGCTGCCCCTGTTGTTCCAGGTCGGCTTCGGCCTCAGCCCGGTGGACGCAGGCGTTATGATCCTGGCCTATTTCCTCGGCAATCTCGGCATGAAGGCGGTGACGACGCCGACACTGCGGCGCTTCGGTTTTCGGCGGGTGCTGATCGTCAACGGCGTGATCGCCTCGCTGTCGATCGCCGCCTGCGCGGCGATCTCGCCCTCGACGCCCTGGCCGCTTCTGGTGGCGTTGATGCTGGTGGCCGGCCTGTCACGCTCCATGCAGTTCACCGCGCTCAACACGCTCGCCTTCGCCGATATCGCGGTGGCGCAGCGCAGCTCGGCGGCGACACTCTCCTCGATGCTGCAGCAGGTGGCGATGCTGTTCGGCGTGGCGGTGGCGGCCGCCATCCTCAACCTGTCGCAGATCGCCCGGGAGGGGACGGAGTTGGATCTCGCGGATTTCCGAATCGCCTTCCTGGTGATTGGCGCGCTCGGACTGGTGGCGGCATTCCGTTTCCTCGCTCTCGAGCCTGGCGCGGGCGCAGAGGTGTCCGGCCACGCCAGGCGGAATTGACGGCGCGATTCCGCAGCGAACGGGAACACCGATTGCGCGATGCGCGCTAGCCTCGAAACGCGCGTTTCGCGAGACGGCGGATCGGCGCAATCGGGAGGCAAAAGCGCTTGCGTTTCCGCGCATTGCGCCAGTTCCGGCTATCGATGCGTCCACTCCGGCAATATAGCGGCGAGCCACCGTTCTGAACGCGGATTCATTTGACGAGGCGGTGTTGAGCCGATTAGCTTCCGTTCGGGATGGCAGCGCTGCCATCGGGGTGAAAGCAGACAATGAACGCGATCGGTTGGCCGAATTTCAAGAGCCTTAACCAGGAAGGCATTGTCTTTGCCATAGCGGTGGTGCTGTTCGCCGCCGCCTCCGTCGGCCTGCCGGGTTTCTTCACCGCGGACAACCTCGTCGCCATCGTACGCTCGGTTTCCGTTCTGGGCATTCTGGCACTCGGCATGGCGGTGGTGATCATCGGTCGCGGCATCGACCTGTCGGCTGTGGCGATCATGGCGATGTCGGTCGCCTGGTACCTGCAGCTCCTCAACATCGGCACGCCCGACGGACTGGCCTTCCTCTACGTACTGGCGGGCGTGCTGGCCATCGGCCTGCTCAACGGTTTCCTCGTCGCCTATGCCGACGTGCCGGCGATCTTCGTGACGCTCGCGACCGGGTCCTTCGTGTTCGGCTATGTGCGTTCCCAGCTCATCACGCAGGATGCCGTGCCGGTGCCGCAGGACCATTGGGTCGAGCGCCTCGGCGGTCTGCGCTTCCTCGATATTCCGATCGAGGTGTTCGTCTTCGCGGCGCTCGCTTTCCTGGTGTTCCTGTTCCTGCGCTACACCAAATGGGGCCGCTACATCTATTTCGCCGGCGACAATCCGGTGGCCGCGCGCAACATCGGCATTCCCGTGCGGCCGATGCTGGTGCTGCGCTATGTGCTGTCGGCGGTCGTGGCGTTCGCCGCCGGCCTGCTGACGGCCGCGAGCCTGCATTCGATCAACACCCGCGTGGTCAACTCGACGCTGCTCTACGACATCGTGCTGGTGGCTGTGATCGGCGGCATTGGCCTGTCGGGCGGCCGGGGCGGGGTGCGCAACGTGCTGGTCGGCGCCGCGCTGATCGGAATCCTGCTCAACGCCATGACCATTATCGACATTCCCTTGCTCTACCAGAACCTGATCAAGGCGGCGATCCTGCTCGGCGCCATCATCGTCGACGGCATCATCAATCCGCGCGACGAACAGACTGCACAGCAGGGCGACATTTAGAGCGGCTGGGCTAGCCCAGCTGCTCGGGGGTACCCGGCGCGGTCCATCCTGGCCGGCCGGCAATGATTGAAACCAGAGGACGTGACATGAGACTGATCAGAACTTTGATGGCCGCGGCCACGGCGCTGGCCGTTTCCGCTTTCGCGGCGCAGAGCTTCGCGGCCGAGGATCCGGGTCCCGCCGCCTATGCCAAGGCGCTCAACGGCAAGCGCGTCATGCTGGTGCCGCTGGCGATGGGCTTCGACCTCGCGCAGGGCTGGGCGCATTACCTCAAGAAGGAGGTCGAGGGTTGGGGCGGCACCTTCGAGACGCGCGACCCGAACTGGGTCGTCGATGCCGGCGCGCAGGCCATCACCGACGCCATTTCCTCCGACGCGCGACCCGACGTGCTGATCATCCACGCACCGGACCTCAATTCCTATTCCAAGCTGATGAAGAAGGCGCAGGCCGCCGGCACCTATGTCATGCTGGTCGACAATCCCGCCAACTTCCCCGCCGATGCCTTCGTGGGCAGCGACTGGGACAGGCTCGGTCAGCTCGAAGCGGAAGCGGCGATCAAGGGTTGCGGAGAGAACTCGTCCAAGAAGATCGGCCTTGTACAGGGCGACCAGGCGAACTCCTCCAGCCTCTACCAGTATGCCGGCATCATGAAGGTGCTGGAAAAGCATCCCGACTTCCAGGTGGTGGCCAAGCCTGACTCCAACTGGGATGCGACGACCTCGCGCAACGTGACGACGACGATGCTGCAGCAGCATCCCGACATCTGCTCGATCATCGACTTCTGGGACGGTGACGCCTCCGGCGCTTCCGCCGCGATCCGCGATGCCAAGCTGGACGGCAAGGTGTTCCTCGTCACCACGGGCGGCGGCGAAAAGGCGGCCGACTGCGACAAGCTCCAGGACGGCACCTATGGCGCTGTCGTCATGACCGACCTTGCTCGCCAGTCCGGCGACATGAACGCCATCATCAAGTTCCTGCTGCAGAGCGGCCAGCCGGCCGGCACCTCGCACACCTATATCTACACGCTGGAGAAGGCGACGACGAAGGCCGATCTCAAGCCCGACAGCTGCTGGGACCTGAAGGCCCTGCAGGCCGAGGCGACGGCGAAGTAGGACCCGATTCCGTCCGCGGAAATCAACGAGGTGGCCGGATTGTCCGGCCACCTCCTTCTCGTACAGCAGTGACCCGATGACTTTTCGCGAACGCCTCCAGTCCTGGCGCTACAATTTCGTGCCCGACCACCTGGTCGGCGAGATCCTGACCAAGCGCTGGACCGATAACGCCATTCCATTCCTGGCGCTGGTGGCGACGCTGGCCACCTTTGGCTCGATCATTCCCGGTTTCTTCAAGCTCTCCTCGCTGCAGGATTCGACCCGCCAGCTCGGCGAGTTCTCGATGGTCGTCACCGGCATGACCGTGGTGATGCTGGGCGGCGGCATCGATCTTTCGGTCGGTTCGATCTTCGCGCTCTCCTGCTTCTCGGCGGTCTATGTCTTCTTCATCCTGGAGCAGTCGATATGGCTGGCGCTTGCCGCCGCCCTCTGCGCCGGATTGGTGTTCGGCGCGGTCAACGGTTACCTTATCGGCTATCTCAGGCTGCGTGCCTTCCTGACCACGCTGGTCACCTTCATCTTCGGCCGCGCACTGTTCGACATCCTTGTCACCACCTACGCCGCCGACGTGCAGCTTTCCAACGCCAGCTCCAACGTGCTCGACTTCATCGGTGACGGTACGTTCTGGGGGTTGTCGGTGTCGGTATGGGCAGCGATCATCCTTGCGGTCGTCACTCATGTCGCGTTGACGCGCTCGCGCCCAGGCTGGCACGTGCTGGCGGTGGGCGGCTCGCGCCGGTCCGCGCACAATGCCGGCATCCGCGTGCGCCGCACCGTGTTCATGACCTATGTCTTTTCGGGCTTCTGCGCCTCGATCGGCGGCTTCCTCATCGCCTGCCGCCTGAGCGGAGCGGGACCAGGCACCGGCCTCAACCTGGAAATCATGGCGCTGACGGCGGCCGTGGTCGGCGGCGTCAGCCTCGGCGGCGGCCGCGGCTCAGTAGTCAAGGGACTGATGGGCGCCATCATCGTGCTCACCATGACCAACGGGCTGATCCGGCTGGGCTACGGCACCGGCACCAACCAGATGGTGCTGGGCATCATGCTGGCGGTGGCCGTCACCATCGATATCCGCTGGCTGAAAAACCGCCACAAGGTGCTGAACGAGGTCTATGTCGCGCCGGTCTATCTCAAGATGGGCGAGACCCAGTCGGCCGTGCCGGGCTCGGGCACGCCCTATGCGCTCGACAACCGCCTGTCGGCGGCCGACCATATCGGCCTCGGCGAGCTGGAGGGACCGGAAGACGTCATCCTCGATCGCGATGACCATCTCTATTGCGGCACGCGTCACGGCGAGATCGTGCGGTTCCTGGCGCCGGACTACAAGCGCTCCGAAGTGTTCGCCCATATTGGCGGCTTCCCGCTCGGGCTTGCCTTCGACAGGGACGGCAATCTGATCAGCTGCGTCGGCGCCATGGGCCTCTATTCCGTCTCGCCGCAGCGCGAGGTAAAGCGGCTTTCGGCGGAGACGGCGCGTTCGTGGACATCGATCGTTGACGACGCGCGGCTGCGCGACCCGAACGATTGCGATATCGCGCCGGATGGCCGCATCTACTTCACGGATTCGACCAAGCGCTACGACGCGCATGACTGGGCTCTGGATTCGATCGAGAACCGCGCCACTGGCCGCCTGCTGGTCTACGACCCGAAGGACGGTTCGACGAAGACGCTGCTCGACGGCTACCGCTACACCAACGGCGTCTGCATGGCGCATGACGGCAAATCGCTGTTCTTCGCCGAAAGCTGGGCCTGCCGCGTCCATCGCTATTGGCTGGAGGGGCCGAAGGCCGGCACGGCAGAATGCGTCATCCGCGACATGCCGGGTTATCCCGACAACATCAATCGCGCCTCCGATGGAAACTACTGGATGGCCTGGCTCGGCATGCGCACGCCGAGCTTCGACCTGTCGCTGCGCCACCCCGACATGCGCAAGCGCATGACGCGGCGCCTGCCGCAGGATGACTGGCTGTTCCCCAACATCAACACGGGCGGCGTGGTGAAGTTCAACGAGAAGGGCGGTATCGTCGAGACGCTGGGCGACCTGACGGGCACGGCGCATCCGATGGTCACCTCGATGCGCGAGCACAAGGGATATCTGTTCGTCGGCGGCATCCTCAACAACCGCATCGGCCGCTACAAGATTTCGGGCGCCGACCCCAACTGGACGAGTCCGGATTCGTATTGGGGAGGCAAGCGGTGATCCTCGATCCGATCCTCGACATTTTCCGCGGCAAGGCGGTGACTATCCCGCCGCTCGACGGCGCATTCCGCCCCAACACGAAGCTGGACGATGCGCCGGCATTCGCTGAACTGAGCGAGGCGGACAATCTGCTGACGGCCGGCGACAGGCTGCTCGCTTCCAGCGGCAACGCCGTCTTCGCGCTCGCCGCCGACGGTACGGTGACGGTGGTTGAGACCTTCCAGTCGCGGGTCACGGCGCTGGCGCTTTCGCCGAGCGGCGAGCTGACGGTCGGCCTGGAGACCGGGAAGCTGCTGACGAGCGGCAAGGAAGTCGCGTTGCCCGCCGACATCAACTGCATCACCGCGCTCGCCTATGGCCAGGACGGCACGCTGTGGCTGGCGAATGGCTCTGCCCGCCACGCGCCATCGCAATGGGCGGCCGACCTGATGGAGAAGGGGGCCTCGGGTTCGCTGTGGAAGCGCGAGCCGGCGGGCGGCGCGTTCCGGCAGGTCGCCGGCGGCCTGGCCTTCCCGTATGGCCTTCATCAGGTGGGCACCGACATCATCGTCGCCGAGAGCTGGCGTCACCAGCTCGTTCGCCATGATGGCGCGAGCGGTGCGGCCACGACCGTTCTGGCGCATCTGCCCGGCTATCCAGCGCGGATGGCGCCGGCTGCCGGAGGCGGCGCCTGGCTGGCGTTGTTTGCGCCGCGCAACCGGCTGATCGAGTTCATCCTGCAGGAGGTGCACTACCGCGAGGACATGCTGCGCGAGGTCTCGCCGGACTGCTGGATCGCACCGGCGCTCGCCTCCAACCGAAATTTCCTGGAGCCGCTGCAATGCGGCGCCATCCGCACCATGGGCATCCACAAGCCCTGGTCTCCCAGCCGTTCCTACGGGCTGGTGGCGCGGCTCGACGCCGATATGCGGCCTCGGTTCAGCATCCACAGCCGCGCCAACGGCACGCGCCACGGCATCTGCAGCGTGGCCGAACGGAGCGGGCGGCTGTTCGTCGCCTCCAGGGGCGGCGACTGCGTGTTATCGCTCGACGCCGCCACGGGAGGCTTCTGATGGAACCGATCGTGCGGCTGGAGAACGTCACCAAGGCCTATCGTGGCGTGCCTGCGGTGAAGAACGTCAGCTTCGAGCTGCGCAAGGGCGAGATCCACGCGCTGCTCGGCGAGAACGGGGCGGGAAAATCGACGCTGACCAAGATCATCGCCGGCGTGGTGGAGGCGACGTCGGGCAAGATGTTCCACAAGGGCGTGGAGACAGTCTTCGCCTCGCCGCATGCGGCGCTCGAGGCGGGTATTGCCATGGTGTTCCAGGAGACCAGCCTGGTGCCGTCGATGACGGTGGCGCAGAACCTCTATCTCGGCAGCGAGAAATTCCTCAACCGTCTGCGCGGCACCTACATCTCAGCGCAGCAGTTCCTGCAGTCGCTCAACTTCCCCGTCGATCCAAATGCCCTGGTGGCGACGCTGGGCGCCGCCAAGCGGCAGATGGTGGAGATCGCGCGCGCCGTCCACCACAATGCCGAGATCATCATCTTCGACGAGCCGACAGCGACGCTGACGCCCGAGGAGAAACGGCATTTCTTCGCGCTTATCCGCAGGCTGAAGGCCGGCGGCGTGTCCATCGTCTTCATCAGTCATGCGCTGGAGGAAGCGCTCGGCATCGCCGACCGCATCACCATCCTGCGCGATGGCGAACTCGTCATCACCGACGATACCTCGGCCTTCGATCGCGACCGGATCGTGGCGGCCATGGTCGGCCGCTCGCTGTCCGGACAGATCTATGGCCAGCGCGACGAAGCTAAATTGCGCAAGCCTGGCAGAAAGGTGCTGTCGGTGCAGGACATCTCTATGAGCAATGTCGTGCGCAACAATTCCTTCTCGATCTTCGAGGGGCAGATCACCGGTGTGTTCGGTCTGATCGGCTCCGGTCGCACCGAGACGTTCAAGATCGTGTCCGGCATCTACAAGCGCGACTTCCTGCGCGGCGGCGCGATCGAGCTCGACGACCGCCCGGTGCGTTATCTCGTGCCGTCCGAAGCGGTGGCCGACGGCATCGTCTACGTCACCGAGGACCGCAAGAGCGAAGGCATATTCGAGACGATGGGCATCGCCGAAAATCTGTTCGGCGGCCTGCTGGCGGTCGGTCGCGAAAAGGCCTGGGTGATCAACCAGCAGGAGATGCGGCAGCTTTCGGCCGAATGGACCAAGACGCTGAACATCCGCGCCATCAACGACAATGCGCGCGTGGTGGAGCTTTCCGGCGGCAACCAGCAGAAGGTGGTGATAGGCAAGGGGCTGGTGCAGAAGCCGCGCATCGTCATCCTCGACGAACCGACGCGTGGCGTCGATGTCGGCGCCATCGCCGAGATCCACCAGATCATCAACCGGCTGGCCGACGAGGGGCTGGCGGTCGTCGTCATCTCGTCCTACCTGCCGGAGATCATGAACCTGTCGGACCGTATCCTCGTGTGCCGCCAGGGTCGCATCGTGGAAGAGTTCTCGCCGGCGGAGGCCACCGAGGAGAAGATCATGTACGCGGCGGTGCATTAGATTCAGGTGAGGCCGGCCTGCAAATGGCGGCTTCCTGCGCTTCCGGTGCTCACGTACTTCAGTACGCTCCGCTCCGGTTCTCGGAAGCCACCATTTTCGACTCGGCCTGACCTGAATCTCAGCGTCGGCGCTGGAAAAGTGAATTGGGCAAGTGGATTGAGCGCGACGGCTCAGAGTCTGATTCAATACGTTGGCGAGACGATTCAAGCGAAAGGACCACGCCATGGCCACCACGAAACTCCTGACCGACGCCGAGGTCGAAAAAATCCCGGCCGTGAAGGCGGTGTTCGACGACATACGCGCCACGCGCAAATCGGACATCGTCAACAATTTCTGGCGCGGGCTTGCCAATGATCCGGCATCGCTGAAGCGGGTGTGGGAACAGCTCAAGGCCGTCATGGTGGCGGACAGCGTCATCGATCCGCTGACCAAGGAGATGATCTACATCGCCGTTTCGGTCGCCAATGGCTGCTCCTACTGCATCCATTCGCACACGGCCGCCGCGAAGGCCAAGGGCATGACCGACGCGCAGCATGGCGAGCTGGTCTCCATCATCGGGCTCGCCGGTCAGACCAACCATCTGGTCACCGCGCTGCAGATCCCGGTCGACCCGCAGTTCGAGGTGAAATAGGCCGGCGCGTTTACACCGGCCGATAGACCTTCTTGGCCGTGTTCCAGAAGATATCGGCCTCTGCCTTGGCGCCGTGCCTGGCTACGGCGTCGCGGTGTGCCTTGATCAGTTCGGCGTGGCTGGTCCACAGCTTCTCGATAGGGAAGTTCGAGCCGAACATAAGCCGGTCGCTGCCGAGTATGTCGATCGCGGTGTCGACGATGTAG
Organism: Mesorhizobium sp. 65-26; assembly: GCA_001899205.1. Taxonomy (GTDB): domain Bacteria; phylum Pseudomonadota; class Alphaproteobacteria; order Rhizobiales; family Rhizobiaceae; genus Mesorhizobium. The sequence continues at coordinate 524,509 of MKVL01000010.1, forward strand.
GCGATCAGTTCCGGATCGTTGCGATGCGCGAACGTGCCGAGCCCCGATAGCTTGGCGTGGAAATTGGGCGCGGCCGCAAGCGTGCGAAGGCCTGCCTTCCACGCCTCGGTGGTTTCCGGCTCCATGCCCGTCAGCATGCCCGCATGCGTGAGGATGAAGTTCGTCTCGGGGTTTTCACCCACCAGCGCCAGCCCGTCCTTCATCTGCGCCGGGAAGAGCTGCAGGTCGAACGACAGGCCATAGCCCTTCAGCCGCGCCACATTGGCGCGCACCCTGGGATCGATCACCTGGTCGGCCGACGCGGCGAAGCGGAACGCCGGCGTCTCGTGCCAGTGGAGCTGCATGCGCACGCCGCGCAGCAGCTTGTATTTCATCATCCGGTCGATCTGCGGGCGCACATCCTCGACCGTCATGTCGGCATAGCCGACGATGGCGTGCGGCCAGCCGGTCTCCTCGGCGGTCCGTTGCAGGAAGGCGACTTCCTTCTCGAAGTCCTCCTTCGCCCAGTTGGTCTGGACATAGACGGCCTTTTCCACGCCGGAGCCCTTCTGGTCCTGGAGGAATTCCCCGATCGGGTAGTCGCGACGGATCGGCTCGTAGGGTCCGAAGATGCGTGGCACCATTGGCCCGACGAGCCAAGGCTGGTCCTGCCGACGCCAGATGTGGAAATGCGCGTCGATGGCTTTCTGCATCACGATACCCTTTTCCAGATGGTTTCGGCGGAAGGCGCCGGGCGGGCGAGCGAGAGGATGAAGCCGGCGAGGCCTTCGATCGACGACCCGTCGACAAGGTCGTCGATCACCGGCAGGATAGCGCGAAGCGCCGCCGTCACCGGGCGGAACCGGGGATCGCCCGCAAGCGGTGTTGCCAGCGACAGGCGGAAGGCGCGTGCCGCAAGCCGGCGCATCGCCACTTCCAGTTCGGCATGGCCGCCGCGTTCAAGCCCGTCGGAGAGAAGCACGATCGCGGCGCCGCGCGCGAAGGCGGAGAAACGCGGCACAGACAGGAAGGCAAACAAAGTGGGGCCGATGCGGGTGCCGCCGTCCCAGTCGTCGACCTGGCTCGCCGCGCGCGCCAGCGCCTGTTCGCGGTCGCGGATGCGCAGCGCCGGCGTGATGCGGGTAAGGCGGGTGCCGAAGGTGAAGACCTCGACGTTGTCGGCGCCCTGGACGGCGGCGTGCGCCAACTTCAGGTGATCGGCCGTGTGCAGCTTCATCGAGCCGGAAATGTCGATGAGGATGAGCAGGCGGCGCGGCACCAACTGGCGGCGGCGCAGGCGCGGCCAGGGAACGTCGCCATCGGCGCCGACGATCTCGCGCAGCGAGCGCCTGAGGTCGAGCGCGCCATGCGAGCGCGCGGGCGCGGTGCGGAAGGACCGGCGGGCGGGGAGGGCGCGGGCCAGGCCTCGGGAAAAGGAAGCAAGCTGGCTCGCCTCGCGCTGGAAGTCGCGGCGGCTGAGCTGTTCGGAGGCTGATGACAGCTCGCCACCTTTCTCCTGGCGGGCGGCCAGGCTTTCCTCCTCGCGCGCGCCGCCGTCATCCTTGACGCGCGTCTCCTCGTCTTCCTCGCCCTCGACGCCGGCGGCGCCCTCGCCATGGAAATAGCCGCGAAAATGCGCGTCGAATTCGGCGCGACGGTCGACGGGTGGCGCGAGCATGGCGAATGCCGCTTCGTAAACATCAGCCATCGAACGCGGCCCGAGCAAGGTCACGGCGCGCATGAAGCCGACCGCCTGCTCGGGGGCGACGGCAAAGCCATGGCGGCGCAGCAGGCGAGCAAAACCCTGGAAAGGGGCGGCGGCACGGGGCAGCGCGGGCGTCGGAGGTCCGTCGCGCGTCACGCCAGCGCGTCCTCGACGATGCGGTCGAATTCGGGCGCGATGTAGGAGAGATCCTCCTCGTCCTTGATCAGCACGCCGATGGCGCGACGGAAGGCCTCAGGCCAGGGACTGCCGCCCTTTTCGAGGATGGTCGCGGCGTTGGCCCATTCGACCGCCTCGGCAATGCCTGGCGGCTTGGCCAGGGGCCGCGCGCGGATGTCGCGCACGGCGTTGGCGACAGCTCGCGCGGTTGCCTGCGCAACGTCGCCGGCGCGCGCCATGATGATGGCGGCCTCGCGCTCGGCATCGGGATAGCCGATCCAGTGATAGACGCAGCGCCGGCGCAGCGCTTCCGCCAGCTCGCGTGTCCGGTTCGAGGTCAGGATGACCACCGGCTGCGTGAGCGCGCGCACCGTGCCGCGCTCGGGAATGCTGATCTGGAAGTCCGAGAGGAACTCCAGCAGCAGTGCTTCGAATTCGTGATCCGATCGGTCGATCTCGTCGACCAGCAGCACGCGCCGGTCGGGTGCCCGCAGCACCTGCAGCAAGGGGCGGGCGATCAGGAAGCGGTCGTCATAAATATCGACTTCCTGCTCGCCGGCATGGCGGATGGCGAGAAGCTGGCGCTGGTAGTTCCATTCGTAGAGCGCGTGCGCCGCATCGACGCCTTCGTAGCATTGCAGGCGCACCAGCTCGCGGCCGAGAAGTTCGGCAACCGCCTTTGCGGCCTCGGTCTTGCCGACGCCGGGGGCTCCTTCGAGCAGCAGAGGCTTGCCGAGCCGGAGTGCCAGGAAGATCGCCGTCGCCAGGCTTTCGTCCGCCAGGTAGCGCGAGGCGGCAAGCCGCGCGGCCACGGCCTCGGGCGAAGCGGCAAGTGTTTCTGCGTCGGTCAATGCCATGACGGTCAGACCGTGCCTTCAGCCTTCAGCGCGCGCAGGATGCGCTCGGGGGTGATCGGCAACGTGTCGACGCGCACGCCGACGGCATCGAAGATGGCGTTGGCGACGGCGGGGATTTGCGGGTTTGCGCACATCTCACCCGGTCCCTTGGCGCCGTAGGGGCCGTCCGCCGAGGGCCGCTCCAGCACGATGATCTCGGTGTCGGCGAGATCGCCTGGCCCCGGCATCAGATACTGGTTGAAGTCGGTACCGCCATGGTCGCGGCTGGGATAGTAGGGCTCGGTCGTTTCGTAGAGCGCGTGGCTGATGCCCATCCACGAGCCGCCGACCAGTTGCTGCTCGACCATCTTCGGGTTGAGCGCGCGGCCGATCTCGAAGATGTTCTTCACCGTCAGTACGGTGACCTCGCCGGTCTCGTCGTCGACCTCCACCTCGGCCACGGTACAGGCGTGCGCATAACAGGTGGAGGGCTTCATCGCGCCCGTTTCCTTCTCGGGATAGGAGCGCGGGATAAGGAACATGCCGCGTCCCGAGATCGAGCGGCCGCGCTTGAAATGCGCCGACAGCGCGACGTCGAAGATCGAGATCGACTTCTGCGGCGCGCCCTTGACCAGTATGTTGCCCTGGCCGTCGGTCTCCAGATCGCGGGCGTCGACCTCCAGTTCCTCGGCGGCCACCTCGAGCATCACCTGGCGGGCTTCCCTGGCCGCCTGGATGACGGCGTTGCCGGCGCGGTGCGTGCCGCGCGAGGCGAAGGTGCCCATGCAGTGCGGGCCGGTATCGGTGTCGGCGGTATCGACGACGACGCGGTCGGTCGGCACGCCGATCGTCTCGGCGCAAATCTGCGCCATGATCTGCTTCATCCCCTGGCCGAGATCGACGCTTGAGAGCGTGACCATGAAATTGCCGGTGGGCGTCGAATGCACCAGGGCCTGGGTCGGGTCGCCACCGAGATTCATGCCGGTCGGATAGTTGATCGCGGCGACGCCGCGTCCGCGTCTGATGGCCATCTCAAGCTTCCTTTTCGTAGGAGGACATCGCCATGTATTTCTCGGCCACCGGCCAGTTGGCGGCGCGCGAGGCTTCCTGCATGCACTCGATGAGCGCCGCGCCCTCCGTCGGCTGGCGATGCGCCTTCATGTCTCCGTCGCGATAGGCGTTGATGAAGCGGAACTCGAGCGGGTCCATGCCGATCAGCCGCGCCAGCTTGTCCATCTGCACTTCCAGCGCGAAATCGCCGATGGTGACGCCGAAGCCGCGCATGGCCGATGACGGCGTGCGGTTGGTGTAGACGCAGTAGGTGTCGATCCAGACGTTCGGGATGGTGTAGGGGCCGGGATAATGCCCGGCACCCTTCTGCGCGCCGTAGGGCGAGTGGCGCGAATAGGCGCCGGCATCGGTGTAGCCAGTGACCTTGCGCGCGGCGATGCGCCCATCTTTCATGACGCCGTCCTTGATGACGACCTTTTCGGCGGCGCGCGGCGAGGAGATCTGCATCTCTTCCTCGCGGCTGTAGACGAAGGAGACAGGGCGACCGGTGAGCTTGGCGGCGAGGATGGCGATCGGCTCGACGATCACGTCGACCTTGCCGCCGAAGCCGCCGCCGACGGTGCCGCCGACGAAGTGCAGCTTCGAGCCCGGCATCTGCAGGATGATCGACGTGTTGTCGAGGGTGAAGAACATCGCCTGCGTGTTGGTGTAGCAGGTGAAGCGGTCATTCCCCTCGGGCGCGACCACGCAGCCTGTCGTCTCCGTCGGCGCGTGCTCGATCGGAGAGGACTGGTAGCTCTGTTCGAGTATGTGGTCGGCCTGGGCAAAGCCTGCCTCGACATCGCCGAAACGCACCTTGCGGCATTCGCCGCTGTCGTAGAGGTAGTAGTTCTGGCCGTGATATTCGTTGACAAGCGGCGCGCCTGGCTTCAGCGCTTCCTCCATGTCAAAGACGGCGGGCAGCACTTCGTAGTCGACCTTCACCTTGGCGGCCGCCTCCTGGGCGGCGCGCTCGGTCTCGGCCAGAACGGCCACCACCGCCTCGCCCCTCCAGCGCACCTTGCCGTCGGCGAGCACGGTTTCGTCCTCCGGGCCGATCTGGATGAGGATCAGGATGGTGTAGACGTTGTGCGGCACATCCCTTGCAGTCAGGATCCGCACCACACCGGGATGCTTTTCGGCCTCCGACGTATCGATGGAGCGGATGCGGGCATGGTGGTGCGGGCTGCGCACCATCTTCAGGTGCAGCATGCCGGGAAAATTATGGTCGGCGAAAAAGGCGGTCTTGCCGGTGACGTGGCCAGGTGAATCGAGCCGTGGCCTCGGCTGGCCGATCTCATGCAGATCGTCCTTGCGGACATCGGCGAAATAGCTCTTGCGCAGTTCCATGCTGGTTTCCTCAGGCGACGTTCTGCGAGTTGGAGCGGGCAGCCGTCAGCACCGCCTGAATGATCGGCTCGTAGCCGGTGCAGCGGCAGATATTGCCGGAGAGCGCCTCCACCACGTCCTCGCGGCTGGGATCGGGCGTGTGGTCGAGCAAGGCCTTGGCGGCCATGATCATGCCGGGCGTGCAGAAACCGCACTGGCTGGCAAAGGCGTCGAGGAAGGCGCGCTGCAGCGGGTGGAGCACGCCGCCCTCGGCAAGGCCGGCCGTCGTGATGATGGCGGCGCCGCTGCAGGTCTCGGCGAGCGTCAGGCACGACAGGCGCAATTCGCCATCTATGATGACCGAGCAGGCGCCGCAGGTGCCCTGGTGGCAGCCGCCCTTGGGGGAGGTGTCGCCGACCTTGTCGCGAAGCGCGTTGAGCAATGTCGCGCCGCTTTCGACGAACTCGGCCTTTTCGCTGCCGTTCAGCGTGAACTGGATGGGAACCTTGGCCATGTTTCTCCTCCTTGCGCCTCCGGCCGGAGACGTGCCCGTGATGGGCAATCCTTTCGTTTCGCGCGTCGGCCGGCTCAGCCGAGCAGCAGACGGCCGAGATGGACCGGCAGTACTTCCGCGCGGTACCAGGCGCTGGCGATCGGGTCAGTGGCGGGATCGATACCGACGCAGACGGCTGCGAGTGCCGGCGCGATGCCGTCCGCCGTCAGCCTTGCGCCAACCAGAGCTTTTTCCGCCACGCTCGCCCGCATGGGGCGGTCGGCCATGCAGCCGAGCGCGATGCGCGCCGAGGAGACCGTGCCGTCCGACGCATGACCGAGGACGGCCGCGATGCTGAGCACCGAAACGCCCTTCGGCTTGACGCGCGACACTTTCAGGAAGCGGAAGCCGGCAAGCGCGGCGAGGTCGAAGCTCACCGACGTGACGATGGCGTGGCTGTCGTCACGTCCTGTCAGGAACGCCTCGATGGGCATTGTGGTACCCCCGGCTTCGACACTGGCGCCGAGTGCCAGCAGCGCGACCGCGAAATCGCCATAGGGCGAAGGCGCGAAAAGGTTGCCGCCGACGGTCGCCATGTTGCGGATGGCGGGGCCGCCGACGGCGCGCGCGGGGCGCGCCAACGGAGCAAGATCAGGGTGGCGTGCGACGGCCGCCATGGTCACCGCGGCGCCGATCCGGACCTTGCCGCCGGAGATGTCGATGCCGGTAAGCGCAGGATCCGTCGAGCGTACCAGCGTGCAGACGCCGACATCGCCCTCATTGGCGGCGCGCACCACCAGGGTGCCGCCGCCGAGGTAGCGGGTGCCCGCGGCCTTGAGCGCCGTCTCGGCGTCCTCCACCGTCGCATAGGTCTGCAAAGCAAGCGCCATGGCGGACTCCCCCCGGGGTTGAATCAAGCCTTGGCGGCGAAATGGGCTTTCAGGGCATTGAAGCCGCCCTGGAAGACATTGGCGCCCATGCCCTCGGCCAGCTTGTCGGCTTCCTCGGGGGCTGCGTCGAAGCGGGCGGTCCACTCGGCATAGGTCCGGTCGCCATCGGTGACGCGGCGGAGCTGCAGCGTCGCCGTGTGATTGGTGAGCGGCTGCGGCGTCTCGAGGATGGAGTAGCTGACGAGGAATTTCTCGTCGGAGAAGTCGACGAGCTTTTCGCGCAGGCGCGCACCGCTCACCAGCTTGAAGTTGCGCACGCAGCCAATCGACGTGGCGTCTTTCCCGTCTTCGATGTGGCTCTCCACCATGCGCGGGTGCCAGGATGGTAAGCCGTTGAAGTCGCGGATCAGGCCCCAGACCTTTTCGACCGGCGCGTCGATGACACTGGAGATGATGACGTCAGCCATTGGAATGTTCCCTCGTGAAATCAGTATTGCCGCGAGGGTAGGGCTGGCGGCCGGCGGCCGCTTATCAATGCGTCTTGAGGGCCTATCAATGCGTCTGAAAAACCATTCGGCTTCAAGGGCCCGAGGCGTCAGGCATGCCGCGACCGTCACCGGTCAAGTGTCCGCCGACGGAGCGAATGCCGGGATGGGCGGTGACGATTGCCTCAGGAAACGGCCCGCGCCGCCTCGCGGTAGAGCGTCGGCGGCACGCCGACATGGTCGCGGAAGAACCGCGAGAAATTGCCCTGGGTTGTGAAGCCGAGATTGCATGCCACCGAGATCAGCGGTTCGCGCGACCACTGGAGCTGGCGCACCGCCTCCTCCATGCGCAGCGTGTTCCAGTAGACGTTCGGCGTCAGGTTGGTCTGTTCCTTGAACAGGGCGAAGAAATGCGGCCGCGACAGGCCGACGCTGCGCGCCACGTCGTCGAAGGAGATGCGCTCGCAGACATTGGCCTTCATGAGCTGGATGGCCTTGCGCACCCGGAAGTCCAGCATGGACGGCAGATGGATGCGCGGTTCCGCCGGGGCGCCGGCGTCGGCGGCGTCGAGCACGCTGTCGATGAAACGCTCGATCTCGTAGTTGGCAACCTCGTCTATGCTTTCATTGTCGCTGAGGTGGTCGAGCAGGTTGGCGGCGGCTTGGTGAAGCCAGGGCTCCAGCGCGATGGCGGGGGTGGAGAAGAGCGGTGCGCCGGCCGGCAGGTCGCGGCGCCGGCGCGCCCAATCCGGATCGATGTAGAAAGCCAGGAACAGCCCGGGCCGTCCATCGCGGGAAAGCGCGTGGCTGTGCGGCTGGAACGAATTGATGCCGGCGGCCGTGCCGGGGCCGAGCCGAACCGTTTCACGGCCGATGGTCATCTCGCCGGCGGTTCCCTCCAGCCAGATGATGAGGTGCGCCTCGACATGGGCATGGGTGACGAAGTCGCTGGCGACGTTCAGGACAGAAACATGGCCGAACCGGCCCCAATAGAGCCTGATCGCTTCCGTCATGGGTATTTCCTCCCCGCGGACGATCGGCCTCCCTGATCGCCTGCAATGGGATTGTGCTGCCGTGTCCGGCCGTGCGTCAAGGCGCTGCACCCAGGCCTTGCCGTTCGGCAGGGCGCATTTTCAGACTGAGCGATAGGAAGTGAAACGAATAGCGGTTGGAATCCTTCAGCCGCCAGGCCGGCGGTTGCCCAGCCCGACGCCGGCAAGGGCAACGGCCTTTCTCAAATCGACGCGGTTATGCCGCCATCGACATAGAGCGTGTGGCCGTTGACGAAAGACGATCCGTCAGAGGCGAGGAACACGGCCGCGCCCACCAGCTCGTCGACGTCGCCCCAGCGGCGGGCCGGCGTCCTCTTCTCCAGCCAGTCGGAGAATTCGGCGTTTTCGACAAGCGCGCGGTTCAGTTCGGTGCGGAAATAGCCGGGGGCCAGGGCATTGATCTGCAGGCCGTGCCGTGCCCAGTCCGCGCACATGCCCCGCGTCAGGTTGCGAATCGCGCCCTTGGTCGCGGAGTAGGGCGCGATCGTTTGCCGGGCCAATTCGCTGTTGACCGAGCCGACATTGATGATCTTGCCGCGCCCGCGCGGGATCATGCGGCGCGCCACCGCCTTGGCGACATGGAAGGTACCGGTGACGTTGGTGCGGAATAGCCGCTCCCATTCTTCTTCGGGAAATTCGTCCAGCGGCGAGCGGAACTGCACGCCCGCATTGTTGACCAGGATTTCGATAGGGCCGATCTCGGCTTCGATCCGGGCGACGTCGTGCTCGACCGCTTTCTGGTCGGTCACGTCGAAGGTCGAGACATGGGCGACCAGGCCCGTTTCGCGCAGGCCTGTCGCCGCCCCCTCGACCCTGGCCCGGTCACGGCCGTTCAGCACCACGGCGGCGCCGTGCTCGGCAAGCCCCTTCGCCAAGGCAAGGCCGATGCCCTGGCCTGAGCCGGTGACAAGCGCCAGGCGACCCTCGAGGCTGAACAGATTTTTCCTCATCTTCCGGTATCGCTCCGCCTGCCGCAGTTCCGCCGGGAATGCGCGGCGGGTGCGGGCATATCCCTCTTTGCGCCTACCATCAACGCCAAAGCCGCCTCAGTCGCTGCGCCGGAAATTGCGGGCGCGGTCGAACAGCACGGCGAGCAGGATGGCGCCGCCGATGAAGGCACCTTGCCAGAACGCGTTGATGCCGAGCAGGCCGAGGCTGTTGCGGATGACCTCTATAAGGGCCGCGCCGACGATGGCGCCGAAGGCGGTGCCGACGCCGCCGGCGAGATTGGCGCCGCCGATGACCGTGGCGGCGATGACCTGCAGCTCCATGCCGGTGCCGATGTTGGTTGTGACGGCGCCCAGCCAGCCGGTCTGGATGATGCCGGCAATGCCGGCCGAGAGCGCCGAGATCATGTAGACGGCGACCTTGATCTGGCGCACCGGAACGCCGGTCAGCGTCGCCGCGTGCTCGTTGCCGCCGATGGCGAAGATGTGACGGCCGAACTTCGTCCAGCGCAGCACGAAGCCGGTGATGAGCGCCAGCACGATGGTGTAGAGCACCGGGTTGGCGATGCCGAACAGCCAGGCACCCCCGCCCAGGGCCAGCAGCTTGTCGTGGTCGGGACCGAACTGGAAGACGACCGTGTTGTTGGAAGCGACCATCGCGAGGCTGCGGGCGATCGACAGCATGCCAAGCGTCACCACGAAGGGTGGGAAGCCGAGATAGGCGATGAGGATGCCGTTGAAGGCTCCGATGATGAGCGCGGTCAGCAGCGAGGCCGCGATGCCGGTGCCGATGCCGTAGCCGGCATGCATGGTCACCGCCAGCACCATGGAGCACAGGCACAGCACCGAGCCGACCGACAGGTCTATGCCACCGGTGATGATGACGAAGGTCATGCCGAGCGCGACGATGGCGACGAAGGTGACGTTGCGCGTGATGTTGAACAGGTTCTTCGACGTGGCGAAGGCATCCGTGGCGAAGGACAGGAACAGGCAGGCGAGGATGACGGCGATCACCACCCAGAAGGTCTGGCTGGAGAGCAGCCGCGACAGGAAGGTGTGTTGCTTGTGGGCGATCGTCTGGTCAAGTGTCACTGCCATTGTCACCTTTCCCGCCGGCGGCCAGGCGCCCGGCTGTCATGGATTGCGAACGGTCACGCCGCCTGCTCGATCGCGCCGGTGATGAGACCTGTAACCTCCTCGGGCGAACTGGCGGCGATGTCCTTGTCGGCGACCTTCCTGCCGCGCCGCATGACGATGACGCGGTCGGCGACATCGAAGACGTCGGGCATGCGGTGACTGATCAGCACCACCGCTATGCCCTGGTCGCGCAGGTGGCGGATGAGGTTGAGCACCTCGGCCACCTGGCGCACCGAGATCGCCGCCGTCGGCTCGTCCATCAGCACGATCTTGGCCTGCGACAGCATGGTCCGGGCGATGGCCACCGCCTGGCGCTGGCCGCCCGACATCTGCTTGACGAGGTCGCGCGGGCGGGTTTCCGATTTCAGCTCGGCGAAGAGCTGGCCTGCGCGCTTGTACATGGCGCCGTAGTCGAGGATGCGGAACGGGCCGATGCCGCGGCGCAGCTCTCGCCCGAGATAGACATTTGCGGCCGCCGTCAGGTTGTTGCACAGCGCCAGATCCTGGTGGACGATCTCGATGCCGTGCTGGCGCGCCTCGGCGGGTTTGTGCAGGACAAGCTCCCTGCCGTCCATGCGCATGGCACCATGGCTGGGACGGAAGTTGCCGGCAATCATCTTGACCAGCGTCGACTTGCCGGCGCCGTTGTCGCCCATCAGGCCGACGACCTGTCCCGCCTCGAGTGTGAAGGACACGTCATTGACCGCCTGGATGGCGCCGAAATGCTTCGAGATGTTGGCGAGTTCGAGAACCGGCACCAGCCTTTCGCCTCCCATGTCTCGCGGCCATTTTTGTTCCCGTTCGATACGGGAGGGCCGTCGCGCCGCTCTCCTCGGCTCCTCCCGGAGACAGCGGCGGTTCATTTACGCAAATGCCGGAGCGGGCGTCAATTGTCTGATGAATGGCGAATTCGTAATTGTCTGATGAATTGCAGAAGTCCATTTCGAAAAATCCGTTTTGTAGGACAAATAGCGGTTGACCTTGCCGCTTGGGCGTTATTAGCTGGGAACCGGAGGAAGATGCGCTGACTTTTAGAAGCCGGGTCTGCCGGCGAGGTCGCGCAAGATGACCGGCATGGCCGACCCGTCGGCGGCCGGACGTATCTGAAATGCTTGTCGACCTGGCGTGCCGGCGGAGCGTTTGCGTCCAGAAGCTCCGTCACCTGTCGGGCCGATCTGTATGGCGGGCACGCCGTGTCCGTCCGTTCGAAGGGAGGACTGACATGAGGAAAACCTTACTGCTCGCCGCCGCTGCCGTCCTGGCATTCGGCGCCGGGCCAGCCTTTGCCAAGAAACAGCTCGTCATCGTCGTGAAGGGGCTCGACAACCCGTTCTTCGAAGCCATCCATCAGGGCTGCGAGAAGTGGAACAAGGAAAACGCCAGCTCGGAGTATGAGTGCTTCTACACCGGCCCGGCCTCGACCTCGGACGAGGCGGGCGAGGCGCAGATCGTGCAGGACATGCTGAGCAAGCCGGATACGGCGGCGATGGCGATCTCGCCGTCCAACGCGCCGCTGATCGCGCAGACGATCAAGAGCGCCAATCCGTCGATCCCGATCATGACGGTCGACGCCGACCTTGCCAAGGAAGACGCTGCGCTGCGCAAGACCTATCTCGGCACCGACAACTACCTGATGGGCAAGAAGATCGGCGAGTACATCAAGAAGGCCAAGCCCAATGGCGGCACGATCTGCACCATCGAGGGCAATGCCGCCGCCGACAACATCCTGCGCCGCGCGCAGGGCATGCGTGACGCGCTGTCGGGCAAGGAAGGCCTCGCCGCGCTGAAGGGCGAGGGCGGCTGGACCGAGGTTGCCGGCTGCCCGGTCTTCACCAATGACGACGGCGCCAAGGGCGTGCAGGCGATGACCGACATCCTCGCCGCCAATCCCAAGCTCGATGCGTTCGGCATCATGGGCGGCTGGCCGCTGTTCGGCGCGCCGCAGCCCTATCGCGACCTGGTCGGACCGCTGAAGGATCGGCTGGCCAAGAACGACTTCGTCATCGGCGCCGCGGATACGATCGGCGACGAGGTGGCGATTGCTCGCGACGGCCTTGTCACCGCGCTGGTCGGCCAGCGTCCGTTCGAGATGGGCTACAAGGCGCCCTCGGTGATGATCGACCTCATCAAGGGCACCAAGGTTGCCGATCCGGTCTTCACCGGTCTCGACGAGTGCACCAAGGATACGGTCGACACCTGTATCCAGAAATAGGACGCGATCGCGGGGCGTCCGCGAGAGGCGCCCCGCTCCTTCATAAAGGCTTTGCCGACAATGTGCGGCCCCGCGGAGCGAGGCGCTCCGCGGGCTTATGCGCGTTGTCTGGATCTTCGGCTGCCAGGAGCGGATCAGTCCCGGGTTCCGGGAGGATGGACGCATTGGAGCGCAGATGCCTGACGGAAAATCAGACGGGCGATCAGCGGGCAGGGGAAAAGCCCGGGCGGCACGCGCCGTTCGCCGCGCCCACGCCGCGCACTTCCCTGGCGCCAGCGTGCATGCCTCGCTGGCCAGCGAGATCGGATTGAGGATCGTGCGCGGCGACTATCCGCCAGGCACCATCCTGCCCAACGAGATCCAGTGGTCGCGAACCTTCGACGTCAGCCGCTCGGCGGTGCGTGAGGCAATCAAGATGCTGGCGGCGAAAAGCCTGCTGGCGTCGCGCCCCAAGATCGGCAGCTGGGTCGAGCCCAAGGAGCGCTGGAACCTTCTCGACCGCGAGGTGCTCGCCTGGTACGCGGCGTCGCCGGATCGTGAGGATTTCCTGCGCACCGTCCAGGAATTTCGCCACATCATCGAGCCGGAGGCCAGCGCCTTCGCCGCCATGCGCCGCAGCGAGGAGCAGATGGCCGAGATCAGCCTGGCCTGCCGCGAGATGGGCGAGGCGGCGAACCTGCAGGAACGGACGCGCGCCGACACGCGCTTCCACCTTGCCATATTGCGGGCCTCGGGAAACGACCTGCTGGTGCCGCTCGGCGTGCTGATCGAATCCGCGCTCGACCACCTGTTCATCTTCACCACGCGCCAGGTGGGCGACCAGCGGCTGGCGCAAAGGCTGCATGAGGCGATCGAGAAGAATATCCGCCTGAGGCGGCCGGCCGCCGCCCGCAACGCGGTGCACAGGCTGCTGGAGAATACCGACGAGGGCATCGGCCTTGCCGGCCGCTAAGCACCGGGCGCACCGATGACGACGTTTACGGACGAACCCTCAGATCGTCTGCTTCACGCCATCCCTGGTCGGCATCAGGTCAACGCCGTTGACCTTGCCGATATGGGTCGCCAGCATCGGCACATACTGGTCGGACGGGCCCGCCGCGAAGGCTCCGGCGAAGGAATTCTTGGCGGCGTTGCCGAGCGGATTGGCGATGCCGGCGGCGCCAGCCATCGACTCGAGATAAGTCAGGTCCTTGAAGGCGTTGGCGATGGAGAACTTATGCGCGTCACGATCGCCCTCCAGCGTCCAGCGCATGAAGGTCTGGTAGAAGGGGCAATCCATGCGGCCGTTGCGGATGACGCTGTCGAAACGGTCGGGCGAGATGCCGACCTTCGCCGCCAACGCCAGCGCCTCGGAATAGATCGCGGCGTAGCCCAGCGAGATGAAATTGTTGAGCAGCTTCATGCGGTGGCCGTCACCGGTGTCACCGATGTGGACGATGCGGCCCGCCCAGGTGTCGATCACCGGTTTGACCCGGGCGAAGACCGCGTCGGGCGCGCCGACCATTGCGTCGAGCGAGCCTTCCCAGGCTTCCTTCGGCGTGCGGCTGAGCGGCGCGTCGACATAGTCGACGCCGAGATCGCGAAGCTCCGTTGCCAGTGCCACGGTCGAAACCGGATCCGATGTCGAGCAGTCGACCACGACCTGGCCCTTCCGGAGGCCTTCCTTCAATCCGCCGGGGCCGCGCACGATGGCCTCCACCTCACGCGAGCCGGTCACGCAGATGAAGACGATGTCGGTGGCCTCGGCCACCGCGCGCGGGGTCGCCGCCTCTTTCGCGCCGCGCGCCAGCAGGTCATCCGCCGGCTTGCGGTTCCTGCGGCCGAGAAAGGTGAGGGGATAGCCCTTCTCCACGATGTTCTTGGCCATGCCATGTCCCATCATGCCCAGGCCGATGAAGCCGATACGTTCGCGCGCGGCGGTCTCGTTCATATCCTGCTCTTCCCTTGTTGCGGCGGTCGCCGGCGGCGTCGCCTTTTCCGCGGATTTCGCCACTCTTCGCGACGCGCGATTGCGTGAAATGATATTGTCTGACAATACACATGAACAGGTGCAAATGTGGAGAGCAAAATGACCAAGCGCATCATGTTCACCGGCGGCAGCGGCAAGGCCGGACGCCACGTCGTGCAATATCTGGTCGAACATGGCTGCCAGGTGCTCAACATCGACACCAGGCCGCTCGACAATCCCAAGGTGCGCACGCTCATCACGGACATCACCGATGCCGGGCAGGTGTTCAACGCCCTGTCGAGCTACATGGGCCTGCATGAATTCGACCCTTCGCTGCGGGCTCAGCCAGTCGATGCGGTGGTTCACTTCGCAGCGATCCCCCGCATCATGATCGCGCCGGACAACGAGCTGTTCCGCATCAACGCGCTCGGCACCTACAACGTCATCGAGGCTGCGGTGAAGCTCGGGATCAGGAAGGTCATCATCGCGTCCAGCGAGACGACCTACGGCCTGGTCTTCGCCAACGAACCGCGCAACCCGACGCATTTCCCGCTCGACGAGGATTACGATGTCGACCCGATGGACAGCTATGCCCTGTCCAAGGTGGTCAACGAGAAGACGGCACGCGCCTTCGCGTTGCGCAGCGGCTTCGACATCTACGCGCTTCGCATCGGCAACGTGATCGAGCCGCACGAATATGAGCTGTTTCCGAAATGGTTCGCTGATCCCGGTTTCCGCAAACGCATCGCCTGGAGCTATGTCGATGCCCGCGACCTCGGCCAGATCACCCTGCGCGCCATCGAGAAGGATGGGCTCGGCTTCCAGGTGTTCAACGCTGCCAATGACGATACCTCGTCCGACCTGCCGACGGCGGAGCTCCTGAAGCGCTTCTATCCTGGTGTTCCGGTAAGCCGAGAGCTAGGCGAATACGAGACGCTGCTGTCCAACCGCAAGGCGCGCGACGTGCTCGGTTTCCGGCCGGAGCACTCCTGGCGCAGATACGTCAAGCCGGCCTGACTGGCGCGGCGGCCGGGCAGGTCTCGCGTGGCCTGTGGTCTGGCCCTTCACACGCTTGACACATTCCGAAATCCAGACTTTGTGGAACGCATGCGGGACGGCAACAAAAAGACAGCCAAGGCGCCGGGCAAGAAGGCGCCTGCAACCCATGCGGCGGAGCCGCCGGCCGTTCGCCGCGTCGACGCGGCGCGCTTCGCCGGGGCGAGCGTGCATGCCTCGGTGGCGAACGAGATAGGCCTGCGGATCGTGCGCGGCGACTATCCTCCGGGCACCATCCTGCCCAACGAGGCCAAGTGGTCGCAAACCTTCGATGTCAGCCGTTCGGCGGTGCGTGAGGCGATCAAGATGCTGATGGCCAAGAGCCTGCTGGCATCGCGCCCCAAGATCGGCAGTTGGGTCGAGCCGAAGGAGCGCTGGAACCTTCTCGACCGAGACGTGCTTGCCTGGTACGCGACGTCGCCCGACCGCGAGGTGTTCCTGAAGACGGTGCAGGAGTTTCGTCACATCATCGAGCCGGAAGCCAGCGCCTTCGCCGCCATGCGGCGCAGCGAGGAGCAGATGGCCGAGATCAGCCAGGCCTGTCGCGAGATGGGCGAGGCGGCGAACCTGCAGGAGCGAACGCGCGCCGACACGCGCTTCCACCTCGCCATACTGCGGGCTTCGGGCAACGACCTGCTGGTGCCGCTCGGGGTGCTGATCGAATCGGCCTTCGACCACCTGTTCGTCTTCACGACGCGGGAGGCGGATGACCTCCAGCATGCCCAGAAACTGCACGAGGCGATCGAGCGCAACATCCGGCTCAAGCGGCCGGACGCGGCGCGCAACGCGGTGCGCAGGCTCCTCGCCAACACCGACGCGGTGATCCGCTCCCGCTAGGCGACCCTTCTAATCCGCCTGGGGCTCCTGTTGCATGAGAGGGGCGCCATCTTCCTGGATGTCTGGAGCCACGGATTAGGCCGTCGTGGCGCTGCTCGGCGGGGCCGATGCGCCGCTACTGATGCGAAATCGTCCATGCGGGCGTCTGATTTGACAGCATTCCTACGACGCGGGTGAGTGCGTCTGGCCGGGGGATGCTCTGGGAGGAAGCGCCTTGACTTCAATCGCGCAAGGCCGGGCTGGTGGCATAGACAGCACCTACGCCTGGACGCGGCTTGCCGTTTCGGTGCTGCTGGCGACCATCGGCGGCGCCGGCATGTGGGCCGTGGTGGTCGTGCTGCCGGCGGTGCAGGCGGAGTTCGGAGTCGATCGCGCCGCTGCTTCCATACCCTACACCGCTACCATGGTGGGCTTCGCCGCGGGCAATGTGCTTGTCGGTCGCGCCATCGATCGGGTGGGCTATTGGATTCCGGCGTTGATTTCGTCGCTGGTGCTGTGCGCGGGCTTCCTGCTGGCGTCGCTCTCGACCTCCATCCTCACCTTCGCGCTGGCCCAGGGCGTCTTCATCGGCGTTGGCACGTCGGTCATTTTCGGGCCGCTGATCGCCGACATCTCGCACTGGTTCAACCGCCGGCGCGGCGTCGCGGTGACAGCGGCCGCCTCCGGCAACTACCTTGCCGGGGCGCTGTGGCCGACGCTGATGTCCTACACGATGGAGAGCCATAGCTGGCGCTTCACCTACGCGGCGATCGGCATCGTCTGCCTGGTCACGATGGTGCCGCTGGTGCTCATGCTGCGCCGGGGCGCGCCGCATGAGGCCGGCCCCGGTGCCAAGGCCAGTCGCCCGGTGCAGCCCGTCTCGTTGTCGCCTGGGGCATTGCAGACGCTGCTGGTGATCGCCGGGTTCGGCTGCTGCATGGCAATGGCCATGCCGCAGGTCCACATCGTCGCCTATTGCATGGACCTCGGCTACGGCGTCGCGCGCGGCGCCGACATGCTCTCGATCATGCTGGTCGCCGGCGTGGTGAGCCGCATCGGCTCCGGCTTCCTGGCCGACCGCATCGGCGCAGTGCGCACGCTGCTCCTCGGCTCGGTGATGCAGGGCCTGTCGCTGTTCTTCTACATCCCCTTCGACGGGCTTGCTTCGCTCTATGTCGTGTCGCTGGTGTTCGGCCTGTCGCAAGGCGGCATCGTGCCCTGCTACGCCATCATCGTGCGCGACTACATGCCCGCGAAGGAAGCCGGGCAGCGCGTCGGCATCGTCATGATGGCAACGATCTTCGGCATGGCGGTGGGCGGCTGGATGTCGGGCTGGATCTACGACCTCACCGGCTCCTACACGGCAGCATTCCTGAACGGCATCGCCTGGAACCTGGTGAACCTCGGCGCCATCCTGCTGCTCATCTGGAAGGCGCGCGGCAGCAGGCAGGCCGTGCCGGCCTAGCATCTGCCACCCGCGACTTGACAAGGACAGGTACCTGCGCGACCCCAGACCGAGACGCAACGGCCGGGGAGGGAGGCAGGAATGCGGATCGTCGTTTCGGGATCGCGCCGGGCAGGGCCGAGGGCAAGGCGTTGATCAAGCCGCGCCCGCGCCGTGGCGGTGGCCGCCCCACGCTTGCAGACGTGGCGCGCAAGGCGGGCGTTGGCGCCATCACGGTGTCGCGCGCGCTGCGCGAGCCGGAGCGGGTTTCGGAAGACCTTCGCCGCCAGATCCAGGCCGCCGTCGACGAACTCGGCTATCTTCCCGATCCGAATGCGCGCGCGCTTGCCTCGGCGCGGGCCGAGGTGTTCGGCGTTCTGGTGCCGTCGCTGACCAACAACGTCTTCGCCGAGGTGGTGCGCGGTATCTATGACAGCCTGTCGGCCGGCCCGTTCCGGATCCAGCTCGGCAACACGCACTATTCCGGCCTGGAGGAAGAGCGGCTGCTGCAGGTGTTCGGGCCGCAGCGCCCGGCGGCGCTGATCGTGGCCGGCATCGACCAGACGGCCGCCTCGCGCCACCTGTTGGAAAAGGCCGGGTGCCCGGTCGTTCAGGTGATGGAGATTGGTTCCGATCCCGTCGACATGATGGTGGGCTTCTCGCATTTCGAGGGCGGCAAGGCGGCGGCCGAACATCTGATCGAGGCCGGCTACCGGCGCATCGGCTTCCTCGGGGCGCGCATGGATCCGCGCTCGCAACGCCGGCTCGCCGGCTACCGGGCAGCCATGGAAGCCGCGGGCTTGTTCGACCCGCGCCTCGTCACCACGACGCCGGTGCCGTCCAGCGTCACGCTCGGCCGCGAGCTGTTTCGCGACGCGCTTGCCAAGGCGCCGACGCTCGATGGCGTCTTCTGCAACAATGACGACATCGCGCTCGGCGCGCTGTTCGAATGCCATCGCGCCTCGATCGCGGTGCCGAAGACGATCGGCATCGTCGGCTTCAACGATCTCGACATGATGGAGGTGGCATTCCCTTCCATTACCAGCGTCCGCACCCACCGCTACGAGATCGGCCGGCGCGCTGTCGCCATGGCGCTGGCGGCTATTGCCGGGGAGAGGCCTGCCGAGCGCGTCGTCGACCTCGGCTTCGAACTCAGGCGCCGCGAGAGCACGGCACGTTGATATCGAGTGCGGCAAGGGTGAGGGGCCCGCGCTTTACACTGAAAAATGGTAGCGCTACCATCTTGACGTGACAGGCACTCGGTGCAACGATCTGGGCCTGTTTATTATACATAAGCGACAACAAATGCGCTTCCCGCGACGCGGGGCGAACAAGGGAGGATCAGGACCGGCGATCGACCGTCCGACGAGGAATGCGTGCGCCCGGGCTGGAGGAGCCGCGCACGCTTGAAGTCAGCGAGTTGGAAATCTGAACGCAATTGGGAGGAATACCGATGATCAAGTCACTTGCCGGCGGCATACTTGCCGCCACCGCATTCGTCATGCTCAGTTCCGCCGCCCATGCCGCCGGCCCCGAGATCGTATCCGGACCTGCCGCCCAGGCCGACTGCTTCGCGCCCTGGTCGGCGGACACAAAGTTCTTCAAATACCCCAAGAAGGAAGGCCCGTTCCGCATCGCCTTCGCCAATGGCTACATCGCCAACACGTGGCGCATCCAGATGGTGCAGACAGCGAAGGCTTATGCTGCTCAGCCCGACGTGAAGGCGAAGATCAAGGAATTCAAGGTCGTCTCGACTGGCGAGGACGTGCCCGCTCAGATCTCGGCGATCAACAATTTCATCGATTCCGGCTATGACGCCATCGTCACCGACGCGCAGAACCCGACAGCCTTCGGTCCGGTCATCAAGCGCGCCAAGGAAGCCGGGATCGTGCTGGTCGCCTTCGACAACATCCTCGACACCAAGGACGCCATCAACGTCAACGTCGACCAGAAGGGCCTTGGCGAGTTGTGGGCCAAGTGGCTGGTCGAGAAGGTGCCGAACGGCGGCAAGATCCTGGAAGTGCGCGGCGTTGCCGGCACGTCCGTCGACACCGACCGCCACAACGGCATCCACGAGGTGCTCGATGCGTCCGGTAAGAAGTGGGACGTCACCGAGGTCGCCGGTAAGTGGGACGACGGCGTGGCGCAGAAGGTGACGGCCGACGCCATCGCCACCAACGGTCCGTTCGACGGTATCACCGGCCAGGGCGGCGACACCGGCATCGTGCAGGCGATGATCGACGCCAAGCACCCCTTCGTGCCGTTCGGCGGCGAAACCGAAAACGGCTTTCGCAAGTTCTGCGCGGCCCATTCGGCCGACGGCCTGAAGTGCACTTCGGCGGGCTCGGGCCCGGCGCAGGTGGCGGTCGCCATCAAGACCGCGATCGCCGCGCTCGAAGGCGAGGTCGTGCCGCAGGAGGTGAAGCTGCCGCTCGCCATCGCGTCCGACCCGAACATGAAGGAAGGCACGGACTACTTCCCGAAGGAATCCGACAATTTCTTCGTCGGCAACTCCTTCCCGACCTGCGGCATCAATTTCAGCGCGCAGGAAATCATGGGCCAGACCAAGGAAAACCAGTAGCCTGATAGGCTGGGTCGGTGTCGCGGGCTTTGTCGCGACACCGCTTCCATACAAAATCTGGAGGGCCGATGGACGGCGCGGTTCCGCTTTTCCGCATGGAAGGGATTTCCAAGCGCTACGGCGGCGTGCGGGCGCTGGAGAAGGCCGAGCTGTCGGTCGAGGCCGGCAGCATCCACGCCATCCTCGGCGAGAACGGCGCCGGCAAGTCGACGCTGATCAAGGTCATGTCGGGCGTCGTCGCGCCCGACGAGGGCCGCATGATGCTTGACGGGCGCGAAGTGGCCTTCGCCTCGCCAGGCGCGGCCAACAAGGCCGGCATAGCCTGCATCTTCCAGGAACTGTCGCTGGTTCCGGACCTCAGTGTCGCCGACAACATCGTCATCTCGGACCCGCCGAAACGCTTCGGCATGATCGACCGCAAGGCGCAGCGCCGCCTTGCCGAGGAGGCG
Organism: Mesorhizobium sp. 65-26; assembly: GCA_001899205.1. Classification (GTDB taxonomy): domain Bacteria; phylum Pseudomonadota; class Alphaproteobacteria; order Rhizobiales; family Rhizobiaceae; genus Mesorhizobium. The sequence goes on from MKVL01000010.1 coordinate 545,095, forward strand.
CTCGCGCGCGCCGGCGCCGAGGACATCCACCCGCTGGCGCTGGTCAAGGACCTGCCTTTGTCCCGGCGCCAGATGGTCGAGATCGCCAAGGCATTGGCGCGCAAGCCGCGCATCCTCATCCTGGACGAGGCGACCTCGGCGCTGACGGCCGCCGATGTCTCGAAAATCTTCGCCGTGCTCAAGCGCCTGCGCGCCGAAGGGCTGGCGCTGCTCTACATCTCGCACCGGATGAACGAGATCGCCGAGCTTGCCGACCAGTGCACCGTTTTCCGCAACGGCCGCAATGTCGCCAGCTATCCGGCCGGCACGAAGAGCGACAACGAGGTGGTCGAGCTGATGATCGGCCGCGAATACAGCCATGTCTTTCCGCCAAGGCCGCCGGCGACGGTGCCTTCTGCGCCGCCCGTTCTGGAGGCGCGAGCCCTTTCCTGGAACGAGCGGCTGAACGACATCTCGCTGTCGATCCGCGCCGGCGAGGTGGTCGGGCTGGGCGGCCTCGACGGCCAGGGCCAGCGCGAATTGCTGCTCGCCTTCTTCGGCGTGCTGCGAGGCCTTTCCGGTCAGGTGCTGATCGATGGCAAGCCTGTTTCGATCGCAAGCCCCGCCGCTGCTCGGCGCGACGGCATCGGCATGGCGCTGATCCCGGAGGATCGCAAGACCGAAGGGCTTATGCTGCCGATGACGGTGCGCGAGAACCTGTCCTTCGCCGCGCTCGACCGGCTGTCGAGGGGCGGCATAATCGATCGTGCCGCCGAGCAGCGGTTGATCGACGACATGGTCGGCCTGCTGGCGATCAAGACGGCCGGGCTCGACGCCCCCGTCGGGGCGCTTTCCGGCGGCAACCAGCAGAAGGTGGTGATCGCCAAATGGCTGATGCGCCAGCCGCGCATCATCCTGCTCAACGATCCGACGCGCGGCATCGACGTCGGCACCAAGCAGGAGATTTACCAGCTCATGCGCAAGCTGGCCGACCAGGGCGCGACGATCCTGTTCTATTCGACCGACTATGACGAGTTGATCGGCTGCTGCGACCGCGTTCTGGTGCTCTACGACGGAGCGGTGAAGCGCGAACTGGTCGGCGCCGAGATCACCGAACGGGCGCTGATATCGAGCGCGCTGAACATCGACGCGCGGCAGGGAGCGGAGGCATGAAGGACTGGCGCTACTGGCTGGCCGAGCAGCGCGGAACGCTGCTGGCGTTCGCCATCTTCATCGTGATGTTCGTCATCTACACCTCGAACCATCCCGCCGGCTTCAACGCCAATGTGGTGCAGACCGCCGCCAACAAGGGTGTGCTGCTTGCCTTCGTGGCGATGGCGCAGACGCTGGTGGTGATCACGGCCGGCATCGATCTCTCGGTCGGCATGATCTTCCTGCTCACAAACTGCCTGGCCTCCTGGCTGGTGGTGGGCACGCCGGCGCAGACGGCGCTCGGCGTCATCGCCGTGCTGGCGGCGGGTGTTCTTTGCGGCGCGATCAACGGCGCGATCGTTATCTATGGCCGCCTTCAGCCAATCGTCGCCACCATTGCCACGGGCGCGGTCTACTACGGCATCGCGCTCCTGCTGCGGCCGTTTCCCGGCGGCTCCGTCAACGAGGACCTTGCCGATGCTCTCACCGGGCGCGTGTTGGGCGTTGTGCCGGCGAGCCTGGTGGTGCTGCTCGTCATCGTGCTGGTGGTGTGGGTGCCGTTCAGCCGCTCGGTTCTGGGCCGCGCCGCCTATGCGTCGGGCTCCTCGGAGACGGCGGCCTACATGTCCGGCGTGCCGATCCGGCGCGGCAAGTTCGCCGCCTATACGCTGGCCGGCCTGCTGTCGGCCATTGGCGGCCTGTTCCTCACCTTCTTCACCTATACGGGGGAGGCGGCCTATGCCAGCGGTAATTCCTACACGCTGTTCTCGATCGCCGCGGTCGTGCTCGGTGGCGTCTCGCTGTTCGGCGGCAAGGGCAGCGCCATCGGCGCCATCTTCGGGGCGCTTGCCTTCCGCACCATCGGCGACCTGCTGTTCGTGTTCGACTTCGATCCGCTCTGGCAGCCCTTGTTCCAGGGGGGTATCCTGCTGCTCGCGGTCAGCCTCGGCGCCTTTGCCCTGTTCCGGGTCCGCAACCGGCTGGAGTGGTTCCTGTGAGCGAGACGACATCCGGCGGCATTTCCGGCCGCATGCCCGCTTTCCTGCGCCGCGCCGATCCCGCGGTGGCGGCCGCTTTTGCCTGCATCGTGGTGCTGCTCCTGCTCGGCAGCCTCTATTCACGCTCCTTCCTGTCGCCTGAATATCTCCTGCAGCAGCTCAAGGTGGCCTCGTTCCTCGGCGTCATCGCGACCGGCATGATGCTGGTCATCCTGCTCGGCCAGATCGACCTGTCGGTGCCCTGGGCGGTGGCGGTGGGCGCGATGATGGCTTGCGCGGCCGCGGCCTTCGGTCCGGCCGGGGTGGCGCTCGCGATCCCCTTCGGTGTGCTGTGCGGCGTGGCGATCGGTATCGTTAACGGTTTCGGCGTCGCCTATCTGCGCATACCCTCGATGATCATCACGCTCGCCACAAACGCGGTCGCGCAAGGGCTGATGGTCGTCTATACGGGCGGCTTCTCGCCACAGGATTCGGCCACCGCCGCCATGCGCTACCTCGCCACCGGCTTCTTCATTCCGGGCCTGCCCAACGCCGTCATCATCTGGGCGCTGATCGGCGCGGCGATGGTCTTCGTGCTGACCCGCACTGGCTTCGGCCGCGCCGTCTACGGGATCGGCAACCGCGAGCGCGCCGCCTACCTGTCGGGCGTCGATACGCGTCGCGTGGTGATGATCGCCTTCGCCGTGTCCGGCGGTCTTTCCGCCTTCGGCGGCGTGCTGCTCGCCGGTTACGCCTCCAAGGCCGCGCAGTCGATGGGCGATGCCTATCTGCTGCCATCCATCGCCGCGGTGGTGCTCGGCGGCACTTCCATCCTCGGCGGCCGCGGCTCCTATCTCGGCACGGTGGCCGGCGTCATCCTGATCACGCTGCTGCAATCGATCCTGTCGGTCATGCAGATGCCCGAGGCCGGACGGCAGATCATCTATGGCGTCGTCATCGTGGCCATGCTTCTCCTCTACGGCCGCGCGCCGGCGAGCCGCTGACCGCCGATGACGGAGACACGGGCGGCGCATCGGCCGATCAATGCGACATCGGCCATCGTGGTGATGGGCGTCGCCGGCTGCGGCAAGTCGGCCGTGGGCGCCGCGCTGGCGGCGCGTCTCGGCTTCGATTTCGTCGAGGGCGACAGGCTGCACCCGCCGGAGAACGTGGCGAGGATGGCGAGCGGTCAGCCGTTGACCGATGAGTTGCGGGCAGGGTGGCTCGACGCGATCGGGGCCCGCATTGCCGAGACACGCGCAGCCGGGCGCGGTGTGATCGCCACCTGCTCGGCCCTGAAGCGCGGCTATCGCGATCGCCTGCGCGGCTTCCGCTCCGATATCGTCTTCCTCTATCTGGAGATCGACCCGGCGACTGCCAGCCGGCGCGTGGCGGGCCGCAAGGGTCACTTCATGCCGGCAAGCCTCGTCGAGAGCCAGTTCGCCATACTGGAGCCGCCCGACGCGGATGAGCTCGCCTGGACGATGGACGCCAGACGTCCCGTCGCCGCAATCGTAACGGCGACATTGAAGCGGCTTCGTCAGGGCTGAAGCGATCGTGGCGGATGGCGCCGCCTGGACGTACGGGTCGTCAGATTTGCGAAGTCAGCTCGACCGGGAAATCGTCGTTGTCGGCATCGCGCATGGCCGCGAGGCTGCGGTTGTCGAGCACTTCGGCGATCGCCTGGCGTACCTCGAGCATCATGTGGCGGACCTGGCAGGTCGCCTCGTCGCAATCCTCGCAGCGCTGGTATTGCGTGCGGCTGGCGCAGGGGATCGGCGCCAGCGGCCCGTCCAGCACGCGCACGACATGGCCGATCTTGATCTCGGATGCCGGCCGGGCGAGGCGGTAGCCGCCCTCCTTGCCCTTGCGGCTCTGCACGAAGCCGGCATTGCGCAACTCGCCCAGGATGGCGTCGAGGAACTTCTTGGGAATGTTGTTGGCCACGGCGATGTCGTTGACGAAAGCCAGCTGGCCGGGCGGCAGGCTCGACAGATGCACGAGGGCCTTGAGGCCGTATTTGCCTTTTTTCGTCAGCATGCCCGAGTCAACCCATGAAGCCCCAACAGCACCGCATCTGCCGGCTGTTTGTGTGCAAATGATGACGATCGCGTCGCGATACGCTTCTGGCGACGATAGATTCGTTCAATGGCACGATAGGCACAAACGCGTTGATTCTTTGTAACGTTTTAGACGCACAGCGCCGGGATTCAGCATAAGAGCGGTCTAACGGCCCCGTGGCAGGCGGCAAAGCCGGCAAAAAGCATGGGACGTGTCATGTCCGCCTGTGGAAAAACAGCCGGACAACTTGGGCGACTTGCCGTCGGCGCGTGGCGTGTCGGAATGGATTCAGATGATCGGCTCGCGCTGGACTCCTTGCGAGCCTGCCGCATGCCCCGAATCGATCGGGGCATGCGAGAACGCAATCCAGGTCAGCGGCTGCCGTAAGTCTGGTCGAGCAGCCCGCCGGCGGCAAAGTGTTCCTTCTGCACCTTGTCCCAGCCACCGAAGACGTCTTCCACCGTCAGCAGCTTCACTTCCGGAAAGTCGGCCTTGTATTTGTCCGCGACGGCCGCGTCTCGGACGCGGTTGCCATTGCGGGCAAGGATATCCTGGCCCTCGGGCGTGTAGAGGAAATCGAGATAGGTCTTGGCGAGCTCGCGCGTGCCGTGCTCCTCAGCGACCTTGTCGACGATGGCCACGGGGAATTCGGCCAGCAGGCTGACCGAGGGGGTGACCTGTTCGAACTTGTCGTCACCATACTCCTTGCGGATGCCGCGCGTCTCGGACTCGAAGGTGATCAGCACGTCGCCGATCTCGCGCTGCACGAAGGTGGTGGTGGCCGCGCGGCCGCCTGTGTCGAAAATCGGCACGTTGTTGAAGAGCTTGGTGATAAACTCCTTCACCTTGGCGTCGTCATTGTTGAAGGCCTGCTTGGCGTAGGCGGTCGCGGCCAGATAGGTGTAGCGCGCGTTGCCCGAGGTCTTCGGGTTGGGGAAGATCACCTGCACGTCGTCGCGCACCAGGTCGTTCCAGTCCTTGATGTGCTTGGGGTTGCCCGCGCGGACCAGGAATGAGGGCAGTGAGTAGAACGGCGAGGCGTTGTCCGGGAAATCCTTCTGCCAGTCGGCCGAAACCAGGCCTTTCTTGACCAGGAAGTCGACGTCGGTGACCTGATTGAAGGTGACGACATCGGCGCCGAGGCCCTCGGCGATGGCGCGCGCCTGGGCCGAGGTGCCGGCATGTGACTGGTCGATGCTGACACCCGGGTGCTTGGCAAGGAAGGCCTTGTTCACTTCCACGAACAGCTCGCGCCCGACGTCATAGGACGCGTTGAGAAGCTTGTCGGCCGACCAGGCCTGGGACGACGCAACGGCGAGGACGGCCGCGCTGGCGAGGCCGAGAAGAAATCGCTTCATGAAAATGGCTCCGATGCAATGAAATGCGAAGGCCCAGAACCTAGCCGCGCCATACCTCGAGGCGCGAGGCACGGGCATGATCGAAATGCGGGGCGACGAGAAAAAACGCCGCCCAAACAGCCCGTTGTTAGGATTTTCTTTCAGTCGGAATCATCCGCTGAAACGCAGGCCGCCAAAAGGCGCCTCAAGCCGGGAAAAGCTTCCAGCGCCGTGGACGAAAAGCCACGCGGCTTTTCTGGGCGGCGGGATGGTCGACGGGCAGCTCGATCTCGACGCGCTGGCGTTCGCCACCGATCTCCAGCTCGACGCGGCGCGTGCCCGCGACCCGGCGGCTGGCGGCGACAGTGCCGGCTATGCAGCCGCTGCAGCCGTCCAGAAGGTCGATGTCATGCGGACGGAAGAACAGCTTTGCCGGGCCGTCGGCCGCATCTGGCGCCGGGAGGCCGATCGGGCGGTCGGCGATCCAGACTTCTCCGCCCTCGACCTTGACCGGCAGCGTGCTCGACTCGCCGATGAAGCCATAGACGAAGGGTGAGTTCGGGGTATCGTAGATCTCGTCGGCGGTGCCGACCTGCTCGATGCGGCCCTGGCTCATCACCACGACGCGATCGGCAAGCTCCAGCGCTTCCTCCTGGTCATGGGTGACGAAGACGGTGGTGTGGCCGGTGGCGTCATGGATCTCGCGCAGCCAGCGGCGAAGCTCGCGGCGCACCTGGGCGTCGAGCGCGCCGAACGGCTCATCGAGCAGCAGCACCTTGGGCTCGATCGCCATGGCGCGGGCCAGCGCCACGCGCTGGCGCTGGCCGCCGGAAAGCTGCGCGGGATAGCGCTTCTCCAGCCCCGAGAGCTGGACGAGGTCGAGAAGCTCGGAGGCGCGGCGGCGGATCTCCTGCGCTGGCGGGCGCGCCGCGCCGTGCCGCACCTTGAGGCCGAAGCCGATGTTGTCGGCGACCGTCATGTGCCGGAACAGCGCGTAGTGCTGGAAGACGAAGCCGACATTGCGCTGCTGGATTGACTTCTGCGAAGCATCCTCGTCGCCGAAGAAGATCTTGCCGCGCGTCGGCCGCTCCAGGCCAGCGATCAGCCGCAGCAGCGTCGTCTTGCCCGAGCCGGACGGGCCGAGCAGAGCGATGAGCTCGCCGGACCTGATGTCGAGCGACACGTCGTGCAGCGCCGGAAACCGGTCGAACTCCTTACGCACGTTGGCAACGCGAACTTCCATCAATTACCCCTTCTTATCGTTGCCTGCCCGGAACGGTCGGGCACCTGGCGGCAACATCTCTTTCGCTTCGCATGCCGCTGTCCCAAATGGGTGGCAAGCTTTGTTCAATGGCCGCGCGCGGCCGCGATCTCGGCGCCGTAGCGCATCTCGAGCAGCGTCTTCAGGACCAGCGTCACCAGCGCGAGCCCGGCGAGCAGCGATGCCACAGCGAATGCGCCCACAGCGTTGTATTCGTTGTACAGGATCTCGACATGCAGCGGCATGGTGTTGGTAAGGCCGCGTATGTGGCCGGAAACCACCGACACTGCGCCGAACTCGCCCATGGCGCGCGCGTTGCACAGAAGCACGCCATAGAGCAGGCCCCATTTGACGTTCGGCAGCGTCACGTACCAGAAGGTCTGCCAGCCATTGGCGCCCAGCGACAACGCCGCCTCCTCATCGCCGGTGCCCTGTTCCTGCATCAGCGGGATCAGCTCTCGCGCGACGAAGGGAAAGGTGACGAAGACGGTGGCCAGAACGATGCCCGGCACGGCGAACAGGATGACGATGCCGTTGGCCTTGAGCCATGCGCCGAGCAGCCCCTGCGCGCCGAACAGGAGCACGTAGACAAGACCGGATATGACCGGCGAGACCGAGAAGGGCAGGTCGATCAGCGTGATCAGGAAGGCCTTGCCCTTGAACTCGAACTTGGCGATCGCCCAGGCGGCGGAAATGCCGAATATGATGTTGAGCGGCACCGAGATGGCGGCGACCAGCAAGGTGAGGCGGATGGCCGAACGCGTGTCGGCATCGGCCAGCGATTGCAGGTAGGTGCCGACGCCCTTGGCGAACGCCTCCTTGAAGACGACGATCAGCGGCAGCAACAGGAAGATGCCGAGGAAGGCGAAGGCCAGGAGCATCAACGCCGCCCGCGCCGGCCGGCTTTCGGTCACGGCGGCGGAGTGGCTCTCGTGGTGCGGCTCGTAGGATTTGATCTCCGGATCAGCCATAGCGCTTGCGGCTCCACGATTGCGCGAGGTTCACCACCAGCAGCATGAGGAAGGAGAGCCCGAGCATGACGGCGGCGATCGCGGTCGCGGCGGGGTAGTTGTACTCCTCCAGCCGGATGACGATCAGCAGCGGCGCGATCTCGGATTTGTAGGGAAGGTTGCCGGCAATGAAGATCACCGAGCCGTATTCGCCGACGCCGCGCGCGAAGGCCAGTGCGAAGCCGGTGACAATGGCCGGCGCCAGGCCTGGAAACAGGACGCGGGTGATGGTCTGGAAACGGCTGGCGCCCAGCGTCGCCGCGGCCTCTTCCACTTCCCTGTCCATCTCTTCCATGATCGGCTGCACCGTGCGCACGACGAAGGGAAGGCCGATGAAGACGAGCGCGATGACGATGCCGAGCGGCGTGTAGGCGACCTTGATGCCGAGCGGCGCGAGCAGATGGCCGATCCAGCCGTTCGGTGCGTAGAGCGTGGTCAGCGCAATGCCGGCCACTGCCGTCGGCAACGCGAAGGGCAGGTCGACCATGGCGTCGACGATGCGCCGGCCGGGAAAGCTGTAGCGCGCCAGCACCCAGGCGACGAGCGTGCCGAACACAACATTGACGGCAGCAGCCACAATGGCCGTGCCGAAGCTGATCCGCAGGGCGTTGAGGGTGCGCCGGTCGGTGGCGATGGCCCAGAAATCGGTCCAGCCCAGCGCGGCCGAGCGCCAGACCAGCCCCGATAGGGGGATGAGGATGATGAGGGTGAGGTAGGCAAGCGAGAAGCCGAGCGTCAGTCCGAAACCCGGAATGACGCTCGGCTGTCTGAACCGCCACCCCCCTTGCGTGGGGGCTATGCTCATGTCGTCTCGATCTTGGTTGCTACTGCGCCGGCTTGTAGATTTGGTCGAATATACCACCATCGCCGAAATGATAGGGCTGCGCCTTCTTCCATCCGCCGAAAAGCGGATCGTCGATGGTCACGAGCTTGATCTCGGGCAGCTTGGCGAGATCTTCGGCCGGCACGAGGTCCGGCTTCGCCGGGCGATAGTGGTTCTTGGCGATGATGGTCTGGGCTTCCTTGGAATAGAGCCAGGACAGATAGGCCTCGGCGACCTTGCGCGTGCCCTTGGCGTCGACATTGGAGTCCACCACGGCCACCGGCGGCTCGGCCAGGATCGAGGTCGGCGGATAGACGACGTCGAAATTGTCGGCGCCGAACTCGTCGAGCGCCAGATAAGCCTCGTTTTCCCAGGCGAGCAGCACGTCGCCCAGGCCCTTCTGCGCGAAGGTCACGGTGGAGCCGCGCGCGCCGGTGTCGAGCACCGGGACATTGGCATAGAGCTTGCCGACGAATTCCTTGGTCTTGGCCTCGTCGCCGCCGTCATTGGCGTTGGCGTAGGCCCAAGCCGCCAGATAGTTCCAGCGGGCGCCGCCAGAGGTCTTGGGATTGGGCGTGATGACCTGCACGCCATCCTTCACCAGGTCGCCCCAGTCGTGGATGGCCTTCGGGTTGCCCTTGCGCACGAGAAACACAATGGTCGAGGTGTAGGGAGCGGAGTTGTTCTCGAACTTCTTGCGCCAGTCAGGGGCGATCTTCTTGGTCTTGTCTGCGATGGCGTTGATGTCGCCCTCGAGCGCCAGGGTGACTACGTCGGCATCGAGCCCGTCGATCACGGCGCGGGCCTGCGCGCCCGATCCACCATGCGACTGCTTGATCGTGACAGTCTCACCGGTCTCGGCCTTCCAGTGTGCCGCGAAGGCGTCGTCATAGGCCTTGTACAGTTCGCGCGTCGGATCATAGGACACGTTGAGGATGGTGGTGTCGGCGAACGCGAAGCCGAGCGTGCCGAACTGGACCGATGTGGCGACCAGCGCGGCGAGCAGTTTCCTGAAACGAGGTTTGGTCATGTCCGCCTCTCCATTGAGTTGGCGGTAACTCTACCGAGTTGATAGAAATTAGATGCATTGAATGTTGCCTTTTTCGGGCGTGGCGGGCAAATTTTCGTTGCGGAAAGGCCTGTTCGAGAAATTTCTTCCTCATGAGATCCATGTCACCTTTTTGCCGGCGGCACGAACTTGCCGCTACAACCCCGTATGAATCAGCGGTCAGGCGCGACGGGTGATCGCGGTCGGCCATCCAGGCAAAAGCAAGAATTGCGAATCCCTTGCCGGGCGCTATTCAACGAACACTTTCACACTCGCCGCGCGGCCGGCGTCGTCGATCACGGTCAGCGTCGAATAACCCTTTCCGTCGGGCTGCCAGGTGGCGGTGCGCCGGCGGTCCAGACCGACGAGCGGCTTGCCGTTGGCCAGCCAGCGGAACGGCGCGCGCCCGCCTTGCAGCTTCAGCACCAGCGGGGTGGCGTCGGCGGATGCGACGCCGAGATCGACGCGCGCGCCGTTGGGCGGGAAGATGATGGTCGGCGCCGGTTCGCTCGGGGTCGCCTGCACCAATCCGTCGGCGCCGGAGCCGAAACGGGCCAGCGTGACCGGCAACTCGTCGCGACCGAGGCGCTGAACACCCGGCGGCTTGCCGGGCAACTGCACGGCGGCGATCCCGGAGCGCGCGAAGCCCTCGAACAGGATCGGTGCCGCCGACACGTAGCCGGAGAGGCCCGGCACAGCGCTGGCATCGGCACGCCCGACCCAGACACCCAGCACGTGCCGGCCGTCGAAGCCGATCGACCAGGCGTCGCGATAGCCATAGGAGGTGCCGGTCTTGTAGGCGATACCGCGCTGCGGGGCACCTTCGGGCGGCTTCACCCCGGAGAGGATGTCGATGATCTGCCAGTTGGCCTGTCCGTCGAGGATGGTGGCGCTCGCCCGCTCGGCGCCGGCGGGTTCAGTGCCGTCGTGCAGTGTGTTGGTCCTGCCGCCATTGGCAAGGCCGGTGTAGAGCTGAACAAGGTCGCGCAGCGTGATACCGACGCCGCCAAGGCCGATGGCGAGGCCCGGCGGCTGGTTTGCCGGCAGCACCGGCGTCACGCCGGCCTGGCGGAAGCGCGCCATCAGCCGCGCCGGGCCGACCGCGTCGAGCACGCGCACGGCCGGCACGTTGAGCGACAATTGCAGCGCCTGCCTGACGCTGACGTCGCCCTGGTAGCCCATATCGAAGTTCTTCGGCCGGTAGCCGGCAAAATCGGCGGGGCTGTCCTCGATCAGCGTCTCCTGCGCCACCAGTCCCTGCTCGAAGGCGAGGCCGTAGATGAACGGCTTCAGCGTCGAGCCCGGCGAGCGCACGACCCTGGTCATGTCGATCCAGCCCGAACGGCTGGCATCGAAGAAATTGGCCGAACCGACTTCGCCCAGTATGTCGCCGGTGCGCGCATCGGCCATCACCATGGCGACCGAAAGGCGGGGGCCCAGTCTCGCGGCTGCGCCGCGGGCGACCTGCTCCAGGCCTTCCTGGACGCTCTTCTTGATGGTGAGGCGCAGCGGCTCGCCCGGCACCGCCCGTGGCAGCAAGGCATAGGCCGCGTGCGGGGCAAGCGCCGGCAGCCGGCGGCGCAGGCCGGAAACGTCGTCGAGCGCGGCGCGCGCGGCCTCGCGCTCGCCGATCAACCCGGCCGAGACCATGCGCGACAGCACGCGGTCGCGGGCGGCGTGGGCGATGTCGAGGTTGCGGTCGGGCCGGCGCCGCTCCGGCAGTTGCGGCAGCGCGACCAGAAGCGCCGCCTCCGAGACGGTCAGGCGTTTCGGCTCCTTGCCGAAATAGGCGAGCGAGGCGGCGCGCACGCCCTCCAGATTGCCGCCGTAAGGCGCAAGCGTCAGGTAGCGCGCGAGGATGTCGCGCTTCGACAGCCGCCGCTCGATCTGGATGGCGCGCAGCATCTGCTTGACCTTGGAGGCGAGGCTGCGGCTTTCGCGCGGCTCGATCAGTCGGGCAAGCTGCATCGACAGCGTCGAGCCGCCCGACACGATATGGCCGCTGGTGGCGAACTGGAGGGCGGCCCGGCCGATTGCCAGAACGTCGACGCCTTCGTGATCCCAGAAGCGCTTGTCCTCGTAAGTGACCAGCATGTCGACGAACTGCTTGTCGACCTGGTCGAGCCGGGTCTCCAGCCGCCAGTAGCCGTCCGGCGTGGCGAAGGCGCGAAGCAACTGGCCGTCACGATCCTGCACCTCGGTCGACACGGTCAGTCTGGCGGGCAGGGGAGGCGGGAAGGCGCGATCGAGCTCCCACAGGGCGGCGATTGAGATGGCCGCGAGACCAGCGAGGGAGGCGATGGTTATGGCTGTTCGGCGAATAAATCTGCTGGAGAGCATGGCGCTGCCCTTCACCCTTGCCCTCTCCCCGTGAAGTACGGGGAGAGGCGCGCGCCAGCGCCGGAGCTTCTTCCTTCTCCCCGTCGTTGACGGGGAGAAGGTGCCGGCAGGCGGATGAGGGGCAGCGCAATCGTCATATCCGTTATCCTTACGGCGCCTTCACCTCCATCATGCCGGTGGCGGTGCGGGCCGAATATTGCGGCCGGTACATGTCCTCCACGGTCGCCGCCGGATGGGCGTAGGTGCCCGGCGTCACGGCGCGCACGACATAGGCCAGCATGATGTTGCGGTCGCCGTCGCCCTCATTCGGGTTGAAGGCCGCGACGAAGCGGTCGTCACGGAATTCGAGATGCGCCGCGTCGGTCTGCGCCAGCCACGAGAAGTTGGACAGTTGGGCGCTGGAGACGAGGCCCGGATTGTCGATCTCGAAGCCGGCCGGCAAGAGATCGGTGATCAGCAGGCGGGACGGCCAGGAGTTCTGCTCGTAGACCTTGAGCACGACCACGTAGCGTTCGTTCTGCTTGACCTCGGTCACGTTGGCCTCGGTGCCGTCGAGCTTGTAGTAGGTGCGCTCGATGGTGAAGCCGTTCCCGCTCGCCGGCAGCGGCTGCACCGGCGCCGCGACCGCCGTGACGACCGCCTGCAGCGGCGTCTTGCCGGTGTTGGCGACGGTCAGCGGGCTGTCGACCAGTTCGCTGCCGGACATCTGCTGCGAATAGACACCGGCATGCGGCGCGCCGTTGATGGTCAGCGCGATCGAGTCGTTGCCTTCCTTAAGCGCGCGCGCCGCCAGCAGCATCCAGGCTTCGTCCTGGGTGCTGGTCCAGTCGGCCGCCGCGCGCTCCTTCGTCACCAGCTTGACCAGTTCCGGCACGATGCTCGACACCGGCTTCGATTCCGCGGCCAGTGATAGCATCGCGGCCCCGTCGCGCAGGGGCGAGCCGTAGTCGGAGCGGTAGTAGTCGTAGTCGGAGGTCGACTTGGCCAGCCGCAGCGCCGCCTGGAAGGTTGCCTCCGAACGCTGCGTGTCGCCGTAGAGCGCGAGGCTCGCGGCAAGCTGGGCCACCGCCATCGGGCTGGTGAAGGCTTCGAGCTGCGTGTCGGCATAGTAACGCAGGTCGCCGATCGAGGCTTTCTTGTTGCGGGCGAGCACATAGAGCGCGTAGGCGATCTCGCTGCCACGGTCCTGCACGCTCTGGTCATAGCCAATGGAGTTCTGCAGGTTGTTCAGCGCCTGGTTCATGGCCAGCGCCGGCACGTCGTATTTCTGCTCGCGCGCCCGGGTCAGGAATTCGCTGACATAGGCGTCGAGCCACAGGTCGCCCGAGCCGGGTCCCCAGAGGCCGAAGCTGCCGGCTGAAGCCTGATAGCTCAGCACCTTGTAGATGGCGTCCTGGACGCGGCCGTGCAGGTCCGCGTCATTCGCCATGCCGAGGCCGGCCGCCATGTCGTTGACATAGAGCAGCGGCATGGCGCGGCTGGTGGTCTGCTCGGCGCAGCCATAGGGGTAGCGGTCGAGCGTCATCAGCAACGAGGGCACGTCGAAGGCGGCCGCCTGCGAAACGCCGACGCTGACCGAGGCGCCGTCCAGCAGGCTTGCCGCCAGCAACTCCTTGTCGATATGCAGCGCGCCGCCATTGCCCTTCAGGTCGACGACCGTGCGCGTGGTGACAGGCAATTGCGCCGGCCGCACCGGCAGGTACAGCGTCTGCTCGACACTGACGCCATCCGCGTGGGCGAGCTTGATTGTGATCGAGGCATCGCCTGCCGTCTGCGCGACGAGCGGTACAGTCACGGATTGCCGCTTGCCGGGCTCCAGCGTCAGCTTGGAGGGCAGCGGCGCGTTGCCGGTTGACAGGTCGCCGGTTGTCTCGACGGACAGGGCGTAGTCGCCCGCGGGCCCGTCAGTGTCGGCGACGTCGAGGCGCATGACGGCGCTGTCGCCGGGCGCCATGAAGCGCGGCAGGCCGGCGGTGATCACCACCGGATCGCGCACGATGACGTCGGTCTGCGCATGCCCGACCGCTTCCTTGGTCCAGGCCACCGCCATGACTCGGACAGTGCCGTTGAACTGCGGAATGTCGAAGTCGATGCGCGCCTTGCCGTCGGCGTCGAGCTGGACCGGGCCGGAGAAGAAGGCGACCAGCTTTTCGGTGGGCGGGCTGCCCTGCGTCTGCATGTTGGCGCCGTCGCCACCGGTGCGCAGCTTGCCGGCGACGCCGAGCGAACCATCGATCAGGCGGCCGTAGAGGTCGCGCACCTCCATGCCCAGCATGCGCTGGCCGAAGAACCAGTTCTCCGGGTCCGGCGCCTTGTAGTTGGTCAGGTTGAGGATGCCGACGTCGACGGCCGCGACCGTGACATAGGCGTTGGAGCCGGGCGCCACGCCCGCCACCGCGACCGGGATCGACAATTGCTGGCGCGGCATGGTCTTTTCCGGTGGCGTCAGCGTGACGGCGAGCTTCTTCGAGCCGGGATCGACCTTCAGCCATTTCACGCCGATGGCGCGGGCCGGCATGCGCGATTCCTGCGCATCGCCGGGCCGGAACAGCGTCGCCGTTATGTAGGCGCCGGCGCCCCAGTCGTCGCCGACGGGGATGTCGACCGTGCCACCGCCGGCCGGAATGCTGGCGGTGACGGTCTTCAGCAGCTTGTCGGCGCCGATGGCGACGAGAAGTTCGCCGGCAAAATGCGGCGAGACCTTCAGCTTGGCCACTTCGCCGGCGGCGTAAGTATCCTTGTCGAGCGCGATCTCGAGGCCGTCGGGCGTCTCGGTCGTGGTCGAGGAAACGTACCAGCCGGCATCGAATTCATAGCTGGTCGCCGGCCCCTCGGCATCGGCCGTCTCGACTTCCAGGCGGTAGCGTCCCCAGTCGACTGGCAGAGACACTGTCGCCTCGCCGTCGGCGGAAAGGTCGACCTGGCCATTGGCCACCGACTTGGTGAAGGCGACGGCTTCGTAGTTCCACGAATTGTTGGAGCGGTACCACTGATAATTGCGCTCGACCTTGACCAGCGACCATTGCGCGCCCTTCAGCGTCTCGCGCTTGCCGTTGGGATCGACGGCGATCAGGTTGAACTTTGCGGTGCCGCCTTGCGGCACCTCGTCGCCGTCGAAGTTCGGGCGGATGCCGATCATCTCGCCCTGCGGGCGGACGCCGATATTGAGCGAGCGCTCGACGGCGCGGCCGCCGGTCTCGCGCATGCGCACCGTAACCTTGGCGTCGACCAGCTTTGTGGTCGAGGGCAACTGGTCGACGGTCACGGGGAAAGTCGCCTTGCCGTTGTCGCCGACGACGGGCAGGTTGGTGAAAGGCGTTACCGAGGGCTCGGCCGACTGCTCGTCGGCAAGGCCGAAGGAGTAGCCCTTGAAGCGGTCCCAGGTCCTGGTCGTGGACAGCGTCAGTTCGCCCTCCAATGCCAGGCCGGCGGCCGGGGCGCCATAGAGGAAGCGCCCGTCGACGGTGACGTTGGCGCTCTCGCCGCGCGCGATCTCCTGCTTGTCGGCGGTGAGGTCGAACTCGATGCGATCCGGCACGAAGTCCTCGACGAGGAACATCTGGCTGGCCACGGCCGGCTGCTTGGGATCGGTGTGGATCGCCACGGTCCAGGTGCCGCGCATGGCGTTGGTTTCGAGCGGCAGGTCGACGGCATGGCCGCCCGCCGAGACGCCATCGCTGACGATGCGGCGGTCCTCGACGCCGTCGGGGCGGGTGAAGATGAAGGTGAGCGGCAGGTTGTCCACCGCCTTCGCCGCGCTGTCACGGGCAAGTGCCGCAACATGCACCTCCTCGCCGGCGCGGTAGATGCCGCGCTCGGTCCAGGCATAGACGTCGAGCGCGCCGGGCGCGGCGCGCCCCGTCACACCACGGTCGGACAGGTCGAAGCCGGCGCGACCCATGTCGAGGAAGACGAAATCGCTGTCGCCCTGCTTGGCCATCAGCACGGCCGGCACCATGCCGCCTTCACCGCGCGTCAGGCCGGGATTGAAGACGGCGCGCCCCTCGGCGTCGGTCTTGGCCGTGCCGAGGATCTCGTTGTTCCTGGCAAGCAGCGTCAGTTCGGCGCCGGCGATCGGCTTTGCGCTGCCGAGCGAGCGGGCAAAGACGTTGAGCCCGTCCTGGCCGGTATAAGTGGACAGGCCGATGTCGGAGACGACGAACCATTGCGTGGCGCGCGAGTTGTAGCTGTCGCTCTTGTCGTTGGCGGGCTGCGCGGTGAGCACATAGACGCCGGGCTTGCGCTGCGGCAGCGCTTCGTCGACGGGGAAGGAGGTGGTCACCTCCTTGTTGAGGTCGTTGCCGACCTCAAGTTTGCCCTGCCAGATCGGCTCGCCCATCTGGTCGGAAATGGTCGAGATGTCGTAGCCGTCGAGCTGGCGCAGGAACTGGTAACCGGAGAGAAGCTGCGCCAGCGAGCGGTCGCCGATGCGGTAGAGCTTCATGTCGGCGGCGTCCATGTTGACGGTGACGACCGGGATGCCGCGCCGCGCGCCAGCCGGCAGCACGAAGCTATCGCCGGTGAAGCGCACCGAGGCGGCGCGGTCCTGCACATAGATCGACAGCGTGGTCGGCACCGCCGTGACCTCGCCGATGGCGGCAGGCAGGCCGGCGCGGAAGGTCACGTCATAATGCTGGCCGTGCTCAAGTCCCTCGACGCAGATCTGCTTGTCCTTGGCCTCGACGCCCTTCGGCGCCGCATTGTCGACGGTGACGAACTGGGCATAGTCGACGCCGCTCTTCACCAGCTCTTCCGAGAACTGGGCGCAGATGCGTGGCGCACTGGTGTCGGCGTCGACGGAATGGTCGATGACGCGGAAGCCCTTGCGCGACTTCAGGTCCTCATACTCGGCCCGCACGGCCGGCGAATTGACCAGCCCCAGGCTCGCCTCATAGGCCTGCAGGGCCGGGCGGAAGAGGTCGCGGCGGTCGAGGCCGGCGGCGATCAGCGCCAGCACCTCGGCGCGCGCCGATTTCGTGCGCGACAGCTTGTAGGCGTTGAAACCGGCGGAGGTGGCATTGGCCGGCAGGGTGGAGGCTTCGTTTGTGTTGGCGGCCGGCTGGACTGCAAGTGTCTCGCGCGCCAGGGCGAGCCAAAGCTTGCCGTCGTCCGGCAACAGCGAGACGGCGCCCTCGTAGCGCAGCATGGCGGAGCGGTGGTCGCCGGTCAGCGCCGATTGCTCGGCCGCAGCCTCCAGCGAAGCGAGCCCGTCGGTCGGCTTCACATAGGCCGGCCCGGTGAGCTTGTCCTTGTACTGCTGGGCCTGGTCGGCCATCCAGTTGGGGAAGAAGGTGATTGCCGGCGGCGCGCCGATGTCGGGCTCGCCGTCCACATTGACCACCTTGCCGGCAACTGCGCCGGCAAAGGGTTTCATCTGGTTGTAGTCGGATTTGAGGAAACACCATTTGGCCTTGGTGTTGTAGGTGAAGGCGCGACAGCTGGGATCGCCGAGACAGGTCGTCTTGCACTGATCGAGGCTGACGTTCTGGTCGGACCGGAGATCGAAGCCGAAATAATCCGAGTTGTCCGACGTCACCACCCGCCGTGCCTCGGCTCCCTGCGCGGCGCCATTCAACGCCATCAGCAGAAAGACCAGCACCGACAAGCCACGAACCGCGTGCATTGCCATGACACCCTCCCGACAATCTGCCTTCGCGCCGCCCGATACCCGAATCGTTTCAAGGGTTAAAGCGCGAGTATTCCCAAGTTCCGTAACGCCTGGATGCGCCCGGATGGCCGCATATCGCTCCAGTGCCCAAGTTTGTTCAAGCTTCAGTCAGGCTTGTCAACGCAAGGGCGCGACGGGGAACCGCCCGTCGACGGTTTCTTTTCCGGCCAAGGACCGGTATGGGACAGTCGTTTCACGGGATTGGGGATCACACTTTCTTGCGGCGACGCAAAAGGTGTGAATTCCAAGCCCGTCCTATTTCAGACAATTGGATTGTGGCCCCTTTACGAGCGCTTCAGAACTTCATTCCAATTTTAGTTTTGCGAATTAGGTTGCGGTCGAATTAGGTTGTTTTAATGCCCGTGCGTGAAGAGCAGATGTCAGGAAGGGCCGCGCCAGGGCGCGTGCTTCCGCGCGTCCTGCTCGCCGCCGCACTGTGCGCGACCACGCTCGCCGTTGAATCGAAGGCTGCCGCTGCTTTCGAGATTTTCGGCATCAAGCTATGGGGATCCTCCAAGAACGAGGATGCCGATATCGTCGATCCGCTGCGCTATTCGACCTCGATCACGTCGTCGGACGCGGACAAGGACCTCATCAAGAAACTGGAGAACGCTTCGGCGCTCAAGGGCGACGAGGATCATCCGGTTTCCGGCTCGCTTGGCCTGCTGGCCAAGGCGCGTTCCGATCGCGAGCAACTCGTGGCGGCGCTCTACGCCGACGCACGCTATGAGGGCATCGTCAACATCTCTATTGCTGGCAAGTCGCTGGACGAATTACCGCCCGACGCGGAATTCAAGGGACCGCAGCCGATCCCGGTCGAGATCAACGTGACCGCGGGACCGAGATTCACGCTTGGCAACATCCACCTCAAGGGCGACGCGGCGGGGCTGATGAGCGCCGACTACGGTCTGATCGCCGGCGGCGACGCGGGTTCAGGCGCCGTGCTCAGGGCCGAGGCGCTGATCGTGCGGACCTTGAAGGAACAAGGCAGGCCACTGGCCAAGGTCACGGATCGCGAGATCGTCGCCGACCACGCCACCGCGACGCTCGATGTGACGCTGACGGTCGCGGCCGGCCCGGTGGCCGGCTACGGCGCCACCACCGTCGAGGGCACCGACAAGGTGGATCGCGACTTCACCGAATACATGACCGGGCTGAAACGGGGCCGGCAGTACTCGCCCCAGGAGATCAGCGACGCGCGCGACCGGCTGCTGGCGCTCGAAGTGTTCAACAGCGTCACCTTCAAGGAGGCCGACCAGCTCGACGCCGACGGCAACATCCCGATCGATGTCCGGGTGAGTGAGCGCAAGCCCCGTTTCTTCGGTGTCGGCGGTACCTATTCCACCATCGACGGGCTCGGGCTCGAGGGGTACTGGGGCCACCGCAACCTGTTCGGCCACGCCGAGAAACTGCGCATAGACGGCGCCATCAGCGGCATCGGCACCAACAGCGTCAGCAAGCTCAACTACAATGCCGGCATCATGTTCGAGAAGCCCGGCGTGATCGGGCCGGCGTCGAAGTTCTTCGCCAACGTCAAGACGGTGTTCGAGCACCCGGACGCCTACGACCACTTCTCGATCAAGGGCGGCGTCGGCCTGTCCTATGAACTGGACAAGAAGCAGACGGTGTCGGCGGAAGTATCGCTCGACTATTCCAGGATCCACGACGCTTTCGGCGAACATCGCTACCTGATCGCCAGCGTGCCGCTGCAGTATGTCTACGACAACCGCGACAATCGGCTCAACCCGACGAGAGGCTTCCGTGTGCTTGCCTATGCCGAGCCGAGCTACGACTTGCTGAGCGGCGCGACCTTCCTCAAGCTGCGGGGTGAGGGCTCGGCCTACCAGTCGCTGGACAGCGCCAGCAAGTTCGTCTTCGCCGAGCGCGTCGCCATCGGCTCGATCGTCGGCACCGATCTCGAACATGTGCCCGCCGATCGTCGCTTCTATTCCGGTGGCGGTGGCTCGGTGCGCGGCTATGCCTATCAGGGCATCGGTCCGAGAGACAGCACCGGGCAACCCACCGGCGGCCTCTCCTACTTCGAGACCTCGGTCGAGATGCGCATGGCCGTCACAGATACGATCGGCATCGTGCCGTTCATCGATGCCGGCACAGTTTCAATCCGGCAGACGCCGAGCTTCTCCAACCTCAAGGTCGGCGCCGGCGTCGGCCTGCGCTACATCACACCGTTCGGGCCGCTGCGCATCGACGCGGCCGTTCCGCTCAACCGCGATCCTGGCGATCCGCGTTTCGGTATTTATGCCGGCATCGGGCAGGCGTTCTGACGATGAAGACTTTCTGGCGCATCCTTCGCATCCTTTCCTATACGCTGCTCGTCGTCCTGGCCGCGGCGATCGGTGCGCTTGTCGTGCTGACCAAGACCGAGCGCGGTCGCGCCAATCTCGCCAACATGGTCTCGAGCCTCGCCTCCACACCGGACCGCAAGGTCACGGTGAGCGGCCTGGACGGTATCTGGTCGGGAGCGCTGCGCGTCGACCACGTCGTTCTGGAAGACCGTGAAGGCGCCTGGCTGGTGGCGCGCGAGGTTGCTGTCGACTGGTCGCCCCTGGCGCTTCTTTCCAGGAATTTCAGTGCCGACCGCATCGGCGTCGGTCGCATCGAGCTCGCGCGTCTGCCGGTGGCCAGCACCACGCCAAGCCAGAGCAGCAGCGGCGCGACGACCTTGCCTGTTTCGCTCGACATCAAGCGCATCGAAATCCCCGAGATCGCTCTCGGGCAGGCTCTTGCCGGCAGTGGCGTCGCCGAGCTTTCGGCGACGGGTTCCGCCAAGGTCGACGCCGCGCCGCTCGCCGTGGACACGGTGCTCAACGTCAGCCGCCATGATGGCAGGCAGGGCGCGGTGGACGCCAAGGTCCATTTCGCGCCCGCCGACAACAAGCTCGACCTCGACGTCAGGGCGTCCGAGCCTGCGGGCGGCATCATCGCCAATCTGCTCCAGCTGCCGGACGCGCCGCCGGTCGACATCCAGGTGTCGGGCAGCGGGCCGCTGGCCAATTGGAGCGGCAACGGCACCTTCGCCGTCGACGGGCAGGTGGTGACGAGGCTTTCCGCCCGCAACCAGCAGACCGACAAGGGCAACCATGTCGAAGCCAGCGGCGATGGCGACTTCGAACGTTTCCTGCCCGAGAACTTCAAGCCTCTGGTTGCCGGCAAGACCAGCTTCGACGTCGCCGCCACGGTGCTGGCGACCGGCGGTATCGAGGTGCGTCGCGCCAATCTCGAGAGCGATGCCGTGCATGGCACGGTCAAGGGCATCGTCGATCCGGCCGGCGCCTCCGACCTGGCTGTCGACCTCGCCGCAAAGGGC
The DNA here is from genome assembly GCA_001899205.1 of Mesorhizobium sp. 65-26. Taxonomy (GTDB): domain Bacteria; phylum Pseudomonadota; class Alphaproteobacteria; order Rhizobiales; family Rhizobiaceae; genus Mesorhizobium. The sequence continues at coordinate 566,079 of MKVL01000010.1, forward strand.
GCGCCGGTGGTGATCAGCGTCGGCTCGAAGGCACAACCGATCACGCTCGCCATAAAGGGCGCCACAGCGCGGGCCTTCGGCGATGGCAAGGCGCCGATCATCGACGTCGGCGCTTCGCTCGTTTCAATCGTCGCCGGCGGCACGCGGCTCGATGACCTCAGCGCCGAGGTTCATTCAGACGCCTTCGACATCCAGAACCGCAGCGGGCCGGTCAATATCAAGCTGGCGGCCGGAGGCCTCAAGACCGACCTCGCGACGCTGGCGCCTCTGGTCACCGGCAAGGTGACGGCCGACCTCGCGGGTGCCATCGGCAAGGACCAGGTGACGCTCGACAAGGGCACGCTGCGCTCCGACGCACTCAACGCCTCGCTCACCGCCGCCGTTGCGCTCGCGGACCTGTCGATGACGTTGAAGATGAACGCCGACGCGGTATCGACGGCACTGCCGCCGCAGATCAGCTCGCTGCTGGGCGAGCGCGTGCAGTTCTCGGCCACCGCCACGCGCGACCCGAAAGGCGCCTTTGCCGCCAATTCGCTGGAATTCACCTCCGGCTCGGTCAGCGCCAGCGGCACCGCCAGCATGCATGGCACCGATATTCAGGCCGACATCAAGGGCAAGCTCGGCGACGTGTCGACCCTTTCCTCGCTGGCGGGCGTGCCGCTCGCCGGCGCGATCGATTTCGCGCTGTCGGCGAACGGCGCCAGCACGGCGCCTGACTTTAACGTCTCGGCCACCAGCGACAGCCTGACGGCGTCCGGGCGCACCGTAAAGGCGGTCAAGCTTGCCGCTTCCGGCAAGGCAGATATCAACAATCCAGCCGCCAACGTCTCGCTGACCGGATCGGCCGAGGGGCAGCCGCTCGACATCCGGGCGGCATTGGTGACCAACGAGGGCAAACGCTCCATCAAGGGCCTCAACCTGTCGCTCGGCGACAGCAAGGTGTCGGGCGATCTCGCGCTCGATGACAGCTTCCTGCCCCTGGGAACGTTGACGCTGCAGGTGCCCGACCTCGGGCCGCTGGCGGCTCTCGGCGGGCAGACCGTGACCGGCGATATCAACGGCACGATCGGCTTCGCCAAGGATGGCGATGCGCCGACGATCTCGATCGACGCCAGGAGCACGGCTATCGCGCGCGAGGCGGTGACGGCCAAGGCCATTTCCGTCAACGCCCTGATCGCGAACTACCTCAAGGCGCCGGCGATCGCCGGCTCGATCAAGGCCGACGGTGTCACGTCCGGCAGCACCGAGATCAGCGGCATCGGCGTCGACCTCAAGCGTGATGGCGATTGGACCAACTTCACCGGCGGGGCAACGATATCGGGGATACCGGCGACGGCATCCGGTCGAGTCAAGATCGCCAGCGGCACCACCAGCGTCGAGATCGGTTCGGGCGAAGCCACCGTGCACGGCATCAAGGCGGCAATCGCCGAGCTGTCCTCACTCGCCATCGCCAACGGTACCGCCACCATCGAGAAGCTGGCGCTCGACCTGGGCGGTGGCTCGGTGACCGTATCGGGCAGCGCCGGCCAGGCGCTCGACGTGACAGCGGTGATATCGGCGCTGCCGGCTGCGCTGGCCAACGAATTCTCCCCTGGACTCGGCGTAGCCGGCACGCTGGACGGCACGGCGCGGGTGACCGGCTCGCCGTCGGCACCCGACGTTCAATTCGGCGCGCGGATGGTGGGCGTCGAGACGAACCAGACGCGCCAGGCCGGGCTCGGTCCGCTCGCGCTCGACGCGGCCGGCAGCTACACGCCGGCCGGCGGTGTGGTGGTCGACAAGGCGACGCTCTCCGGCGAAAAGATCGCCGGCACCGCGCATGGCACCATCAATCCCAACGGCGCGAACGACTTCTCGCTCGACCTTGCATCGAAGGACGGCGCCAGCCTGCCGCTCGCCTTTGGCGATCCAACGAACCCGACCAAGATCGAACTCGGGACGCTTTCGGCGAAGGCGACCGGCCCGGCTGCACAGACGCGGCTTGACGTCACCGCCGCGCTGCCGTCGCTGGTGGCCGGCCCAGCCACGGCAAAGGCGGTTTCGGTGCTGCTGCATTCCGACGGTTTCGACGTCACGAAACGGGCAGGACCTGTTTCCGCCACGGTTTCCGCCGACCGGATCGACCTCGCCAACGCGTCGCTGGCGCCGCTTCTCGCCGGCAAGGTCGTGGCGCAGGTGGCCGGCAACCTCACGCCCGACGCGTTCGGCATCGAGAACGGCTCCTTGCGCAGCGACGCGTTGAATGCCGGCCTCACCGGCAAGGTCTCGCTGGCCGACGGAGCCGTCGACCTCAACCTCAAGGCGGATGCGGCCGCGAGTGCTTTGCCGGCAGCGGCGCGCGGACTGCTGGGCGAGCGTGCCACGCTGAATGCCGCACTCAAGCGCGACGCGGGTGGCGACATCACCGTCAATCCGATCAGGCTGGCTTCCGGTCCGCTCAGTGCGGATGGCCAGGCCAGTGTCACCGACAACAAGGTCAGCGCCGTCATCAAGGGCGTGCTTGCTGATATTTCGGGCTTGTCGAAGGACGCCAAGGGCGCGATTTCCTTTTCGCTCAACGCTGACGGCCCGGTGGCGGCGCCTGATCTCTCCATGACGGTAGGAAGTGACCGGCTGACGGTCGCGGAGCGCGAGATCACCGGGCTGAAGCTCACCGCCACCGGCAAGGCCGACGCGGCAAACCCGGCCGCCAACGTCCAGCTTACCGGTAACGTCGCGGGCCAACCCCTGCAGGGGAGCGCGGTGCTGGCGACGACCAACGGCCAGAGCGCGATCAACGGACTGTTGCTGTCCTTGGGCAAGAACCGGATTTCGGGCGATCTGGCCCTGGATGAGAAATTCGTGCCCGCGGGCACGATCGCCATCGACCTGCCCGACATCGGGCCGCTGGCGGCGCTGGCGCTCCAGAAGGCGGCGGGCGACGTGCGCGGCACGATCGTCTTCACCAAGAAGGGAGACGCGCCGCAGGTAGCCGTCAGGGTCAACACCGCCATGCTCACGCGCGGCGACCTGCAGGCGAAAGCGGTCTCGATCGACGCGCTTGTCGCCAACTATCTCGCGGCTCCAGTCATCTCCGGCAAGATACAGGCCGACACCGTCACCTCGGGCGGCACGGTAATCAGCGGCATCAATGTCGACCTCAAGCGCGACGGCGACTGGACCGGCTTTTCGGGCGGCGCCACGGTCAAGGGCATTCCGGCCAAAGCGGCCGGCAGGGTCAAGGTTGCCGGCGGCGCGACGACGATCGAACTCGCTTCGGGCCAGGCCACCGTGCAGGGTATCAAGGCGGCGATCGCCCAGGCCTCGACGATCTCGATCGCCAACGGCAACACCTCGTTGGACAAGCTGGTCCTCAACCTCGGCGGCGGCACCGCCACGGTGACCGGCAAGGTCGGCCAGTCGCTCGACATCAACGCAGCACTTGCGCGCGTGCCGGTCTCGCTCGCCAACAGCTTCTCGCCGGGCCTCGACGCCGCCGGATCGATCTCGGGCACGGTCAAGGTGACGGGCGCTCCGGCCAATCCGGCTGTCGCCTTCGACCTCAACGCCAGCGGCATACAGACGTCGCAGACGCGCGGCGCAGGTCTCGGTGGGGTCGCGGTTTCGTCGACCGGAACGTTCGGCGGCAACAGGCTGACCTTCCAGGCCAATCTCAGCGACGGCGCCGGCCTTGGATTGAAGGGCGGCGGCTCGGTCACGATGGCGGGAACGCCGGATCTGGCACTCGATTTCAATGGCAAGGTCCCATTCGGTTTCCTAGCCGCAAAGCTAGCCGCGCAGGGTCTGGCGCTGACTGGCGCCGCCAACGTCAACGTGCAGGTGCGCGGCCCCGCGACCGCGCCGGTGATCAGCGGCACGGTCTCGACATCGGGAGCCCGGCTGGTCGACGCGCGCTCCGGCCTCGCCGTCAACAATCTCGCCGCCGACGTGTCGATCGGCGGCGGCGTGGCCAGGATCAACCGGCTGACCGGCACGCTGTCGACGCGCGGCAGCATCTCTGCCAGCGGTACGGTCGGCATCGATCCGGCGCAGGGCTTCCCGGCCGATCTTTCGATCAAGCTGGTCGACGGCCGCTACACGGACGGCAGGGTGGTGACCGCCAATCTCGGTGGCGACCTGACGATCAAGGGGCCGCTGGTTTCCGCGCCGGCCATCGCCGGCACCGTCAACCTGGCCCGCACCGTCATCACCGTGCCGGAGAAGCTGCCTGGCTCACTCTCGGCGCTCGACGTGCGGCACAAGAATGCCTCGGCCGCGGTGCGGGCCCAGGACAAGGCGCTGCGTCCGGCCCAGGCAAGCGGCGGCTCCGGCTCCGGCGGAAGCGGCCTTACCCTCGACATCACGGTCAACGCGCCGAACCAGATCTTCATCCAGGGCAGGGGCGTCGATGCCGAGCTCGGCGGCTCACTGAAATTGACCGGGCCGGCCTCGTCGCCGCAGGCCGTCGGCACATTCACGCTGCAGCGTGGGCGGCTGTCGATCCTCGGCAAGCGGCTGACCTTCACCGAGGGCACGGTCGGCTTCTCCGGCTCGCTGGTGCCGACCCTGAACCTGACGGCCGAAACCACCACCACCAGCGCTACGGTCACCATCGTGGTGTCGGGCGAGGCGACCAATCCGAAATTCACCTTCAGTTCGGTGCCGGCCCTGCCGGAGGACGAGATCCTGGCGCAGCTCATCTTCGGCCGCTCGATGTCGAACCTGTCGCCGCTGCAGATCGCGCAACTCGCCGAAGCCGCGGGCCAGCTCGCCGGAGTCGGCGGCTCGACTTCCTTGCTGGAGAACCTGCGCAACGCCATCGGTGTCGACGATCTCGACGTGACGACGGACGACAAGGGCGGTACCTCGGTTTCGGCCGGCAAGTACCTGAACGATCGCACCTATGTGACGATCCAGAAGGGTGACAAGCCAGGCTCCGGCAAGGCGACGATCAACCTCAATGTCGGACGGGGCGTCAAGCTGCGTGGCGAGGCCAACGATGCGGGCGAGGCCAAGGGCGGCGTGTTCTACGAGAAGGAATACTAGGCGGGATCAGTTCAAGCCGAGCCAAGCATCTCGCTCTATCCATTTGATTTGGCAGCCATTGTGAAACGCCGCCTGTTTGAGCCTGGGGCAGCGGGTGTTCCCGAGGCGGCGGCTCTCCTGGCCCCACATCACGCTTGCGTTGGCGCTGTCATCGCCGGCGCGAAGGGCTCATTGTAGGCGCCCTTTCCCATGGTGTGGAATCTGCGCGCAATAGCAAATTTGCGTCAAGACTGTCGCTATCGCGCGAACCGCCTCCATCCCAAAGTTGCACATTCTCCAGTCTGTTCTCCATTCATGCCGTCGTCTTTGACATCGCGGCATGGATGCGGAATGTTAAATGGCGGAAAGCCAACAATGGGAGCGAATAATCATGGCAATCTATAAAAGCAACGGCGACCGTGTGCCCGATCACATCCGGGACATGGCCGCGAAAGCCCGGGCGGGCGAGGTGGACCGTCGCGAGTTCCTGGCGCTTGCCAGCATCTTCGGCGCGTCGACGGCTATGGCTTACGGCATGTTGGGGCTTGCCGCGCCGACGCCGGCCAAGGCCGATGAAGTGCAGGGCAAGAAGGGCGGCGTGATCAAGGTCGCGATGTCGGTGAAGGATCCTAAGGATCCGCGCACGGCCGACTGGTCGGAAATCGCCAACGCCGAACGCCAGGCGCTCGAGCCGCTGGTGAAGTACACGCACCAGTACACGTTCGCGCCGTATCTGCTGGCGGGCTGGGACATCAATGACGACGCCACCGAATACACGCTTCATGTGCGTCCGGGCGTCGAGTGGAACAATGGCGACAAGTTCACCGCCGACGACGTGATCTACAATTTCACCCGCTGGGCCGACAAGGCGGCCGAAGGCAACTCGATGCCGGGCCGCCTGGGCAGCCTCGTCGACGAGAAGACCAAGAAGCTGAGCGAAGGATCGATCGTCAAGGTCGACGACATGACGGTCAAGCTGAAGCTCAGCAAGCCCGACATCGCCCTCATCGCCAACCTGACCGACTACCCGGCGCTGGTCGTGCACAAGACCTTCGATGAGAAGGGCGCCAACTTCAAGAACTGCCCGATCGGCACCGGCCCGTTCGAACTCGTCTCCTACGATGTCGGCCAGAAGGTGGTCTACAAGCGTCGCGAGACCGGCAAGTGGTGGCAGGGCGACGTGTTCCTCGACGGCGTCGAGTTCATCGACTACGGCACCGATCCGGCCGCGACCGTCTCGGCCTTCGAGTCTGGCGAGGTGCAGACCAACCACGAGACGACCGCCGACTACGTCAAGATCATCGAAGGCGTCGGCGCGCCGGTTTCGGAAGTGGTGACCGCGGCCACCGTGGTGTCGCGCTTCAACATCACCCACAAGCCCTATGACGACCAGAAGGTTCGTCAGGCGATGCTGCTTGCCGTCGACAACGCGACCGTGCTGCAGCTCGGCTACGGCAATGCCGGAACGGCGGCCGAGAACCACCACGTCGCGCCGATCCATCCGGAATATGTCAAGCTGCCCGAGGTCAAGCGCGACATCGCCAAGGCCAAGCAGATGCTGACGGAAGCCGGCGTCATCGACTTCGAGCACGAGCTGATCTCGAACGACGAGGACTACCACAAGAACACCACGGACGCGATCGCGGCCCAGTTGCGCGAAGCCGGCATCAAGGTAAAGCGCACCGTGCTGCCGAGCTCGACCTTCTGGAATGACTGGACGAAGTACCCGTTCTCGGAAACCAACTGGAACATGCGTCCGCTGGGCATCCAGGTCATCGCTATCGCCTACCGCACCGGTGAAGCCTGGAACGAGACGGCCTATGCCAATCCGGACTTCGACAAGAAGGTCAACGAGGCGCTCGGCATCGCCGATGCGGAGAAGCGCAAGGTGGTGATGAAGGATATCGAGCAGATCTTGCAGGATTCCGGCATCATCATTCAGCCCTACTGGCGCAAGCTCTACATCAACATCAAGCCCGAGGTTAAGAACCACTCGATGCACCCCACCTACGAGCACGACTTCGGCAAGGTCTGGCTCGACAAGGCGTGACGTTTTGCTCGGCGCAGGCGCGGGGGCTCAGCCCCGCGCCTCTGCCAGCGTTGCCGCCGCCTGTCGCGGCGGCGGCGTGACGTCGCAAGGTTTTTCGACACAGGGTTGATTGCATTTGACCCCAACCCGGCCGGCAGGGGGGCGCAATGTTCACATTCATAGCCAGACGCATCGGCACGATCTTGCTGACGATGCTGTGCCTGACCATGGTCGTCTTCTTCCTGGTCAACCTCGAGCCGAACCTGAAGAAGCTGGCGATCAGCCAGACCGAAATGCACACGCCCCCCGATCAGCTCGAAAGCTGGCTGGTCAAGAACGGCTACCGCCAGAATTTCTTCCTGCGCTACGGACAATGGCTCGGCGTGCTGCAGAAAGCGCCGCTCGCCGACCCGGCGACGGGCAAGGTCCAGCCACGTTTCAGCTTCTGCAAGGAGCCGATGGAACCCACCTTCTCGGGCGTCCTGCAGGGCGATTTCGGCTGCTCCACCAAATTCAAGACAACGGTTTCGGCAAAGCTCTTCCCGGCGCTCGCGGCCACCGGCACGCTGATGTTCTGGGTTCTGATGGTCATGGTGCCGATATCGCTGCTCATCGGCATCCTGGCCGGCATGCGCGAAGGGTCCCGAACCGATCGCGTCCTGTCCGTCGCCTCGATCGCCACGACGGCGACGCCTGAATACGTCTCCGGCGTCATCTTCACCGTCATCTTCGCGTCGTGGCTCGGCTGGCTGAACGGTTCCGCGGCCTCGGCCAGTCAGGGTATCACCTTCTACAATTTCACGCTGCCGGTGATCACGCTGGCCATCTACGGCATCGGCTACATCGCGCGGATGACACGTGCATCGATGGTCGAGGTGATGACGCAGCAATATATCCGCACCGCGCGCCTCAAGGGGCTTTCCTTCGGCAGCGTAGTGGTCAAGCACGCGCTGCGCAACGCGCTGATCGCGCCGTTCACGGTCATCATGTTGCAGTTTCCCTGGCTGCTCACCGGCGTCGTCATCGTCGAGGTGATGTTCCGCTACCAGGGCTTCGGCTACACGCTGGTCGAGGCCGCCGGCAACAACGACATCGACCTTCTGCTCGGCTGCTCGCTGGTCTCGGTGTTCATCGTGCTGATCACCCAGCTCATCTCCGATGTCGGCTACGCCTACCTCAATCCGCGTATCAGAGTTCAGTAGGAGGACGGGAGATGCAGGTCCAATATCTCAGCGCCTTCCAGGTGGTGCTCGAAGTTCTGGCGCGTTTCTGGCCGGTGTGGGTGGCGCTCTTCATCGTCATGGGGGCGAGCTTCGTCTACAAGAAGAAGCTCGCGCTCTATGGCCAGCTCTTCGACAGCAGCGTCGGCATCGCCGGCGTCGCCATCTGCCTGTTCTGGCTGTTCACGGCGATTTTCGCCTCGACGATCTCGCCCTTCGATCCGCTGGCTCAGGTGCCTGCCATGAAGGACACGCTGCCAGGCGCGGTCGAGGCGCAGTCAGGCCTGGCCTATCTCTTCGGCGGCGACAAGCTCGCCCGCGACGTGTTCTCGCGCATGGTCTATGGCAGCCAGATCGTGCTGATCATCGCGCCCGCCGCAACCGGCTTCGCGCTGATGGTGGGCATCACGCTCGGCCTGCCTGCCGGCTACTATGGCGGCAAGATCGATACGATCCTGTCCTTCCTCGCCAACCTGGTCCTGGCCTTCCCGGTCATCCTGCTGTTCTACCTGCTGGTGACGCCGGGCATCATGGACACGCCGATCCCCTATGCCATGGCCGGCCTGTTCTTCCTGTTCCCGATCATCTTCTTCTCGGTGCTGTTCTGGACCCGCTACAAAAACCGTCCCGACCGGATCTACATCCTGCTCGGACTCACGCTGGTGATTGGCGGCTGGATCTATGCCGGCCTGGTTTTCGACAAGGACCCGCTGAAGATCGTCCACATCGATCCCAACCAGCTCAACATCTTCGTGGCCGTGGTGTTCGCGTCCAGCCCGGGCGTGTTCCGCATCGTGCGCGGCCTGACCATGGACATCAAGACGCGCGACTACGTGGCCGCGGCGCAGACGCGTGGTGAATCGCCCTGGTACATCATGCTGTGGGAAATCCTGCCCAACGCACGCGGCCCGCTGATCGTCGATGCCTGCCTGCGCATTGGCTACACCACGATACTGCTTGGCACGCTGGGCTATTTCGGGCTGGGCCTCGCGCCCGAAAGCCCGGACTGGGGCACGGCGATCAAGGATGCGAGCCGCCTGCTGCGCTCCTTCATCCATCCGGCGCTGCCGCCGACGATCGCGCTGATGTCCTTCGTGCTGGGACTGAACCTGTTGGCCGACTCGCTGCGTGAGCAATCGATGAAGGATTGATGATGGGGCTTTCGGCCCCATCTTCCAGGAAACAAGGATTGGAGCGACCCATGAACGAGGCAGTTCGAGATCCAGCCAAGTCGACCAATGCGCCGATCATCGAGATCGAGAACCTGTCGATCTCCTTCTTCACCCGCAAGGGCGAGATCCCGGCCGTCATGGATTTTTCCTGCACGGTCATGCCGGGCGAGGCGATGGGCATCGTCGGCGAGTCCGGCTGCGGCAAGTCGACCGTGTCGCTCGGAATCATGCGTGACCTCTCCAACATCGGCAAGATCGTCGGCGGCCGGATCAAGTTCCAGGGCCGCGACATGGGCGAAATGTCCGACGAAGAGCTTCGCGCCATCCGCGGCAACAAGATCGCCATGATCTACCAGGAGCCGATGGCTAGCCTCAATCCGGCGATGAAGGTCGGACAGCAGCTCATGGAAGTGCCGCTGATCCACGACAAGGTGTCGAAGGAAGAAGCTTACAGCCGGGCGCTCGAAATGGTGCGCGCCGTGAAGCTGCCCGATCCCGAGCGCATGATGCGTTCGTATCCGCACCAGCTTTCGGGCGGCCAGCAGCAGCGCATCGTCATCGCCATGGCGCTGCTGTCGAAGCCGGCGCTGCTCCTGCTCGACGAGCCAACGACGGCGCTGGACGTCACGGTCGAGGCGGGTATCGTCGAACTGGTCAAGGGACTGGGCGAGAAGTTCGGCACCTCGATGATCTTCGTGTCGCACAATCTCGGCCTGATCCTGGAAACCTGCGACCGCATCACGGTCATGTATTCAGGCGAGGCGGTGGAGACGGGCAAGATCGAGGACGTCTTCGATCGCATGCGCCATCCCTACACGCAGGGCCTTTTCCGCTCGATACCGCTGCCCGGCGCCGACAAGAATTCCCGCCCGCTGGTTTCGATCCCCGGGCAGTTGCCCTTGCCGCACGAGCGGCCGAAGGGCTGCAATTTCGGGCCGCGCTGCCACCATTTCGTCGAAGGCGTCTGCAACGCGGCCGAGATTCCCATGGTGCCGGTCGAGGGGCATGACGGGCACTTCTCGCGCTGCGTCCGCTTCAACGAGATCGACTGGGAGGCGCTCCCGCCCGGAGCCAAGCAGGCCAACGAGCGCGTCGAGCCCGGCCAGCCGGTGCTCAAGATCGACGACCTGAAGAAATACTACCGGGTCGGCGGCAGCGAGGTGTTCGGCTCCAGCGAGGCACGCGTCGTCAAGGCCAACGAGACGATCTCGTTCACCGCGCGCGAATCCGAGACGGTCGCCATCGTCGGTGAATCCGGTTGCGGGAAGTCGACGCTCGCCAAGGTGCTGCTGGGACTGGAAACGGCGAGCGCCGGCAAGGTGCTGCTCGCCAACAAGGAGATCCAGGCGACCGGTATTGAAAACCGCAGCGTCGACACCGTGTCGGCCATCCAGATGGTGTTCCAGAATCCGTTCGACACGCTGAACCCCAGCCATACGGTCGGCTCGCAGATCGTTCGCACGCTGGAGAAATTCAAGGTCGGCAAGACCGTCGCCGAACGACGTCAGCGAATGCTGGAACTACTCGACCTGGTCAAGCTTCCGCGCGCTTTCGCCGATCGCAAGCCACGCCAGCTCTCCGGTGGCCAGAAGCAGCGCATCGGCGTCGCGCGCGCCTTTGCCGGCGATGCCAAGGTGGTGGTGGCCGACGAGCCGGTCTCCGCGCTTGACGTGTCGGTTCAGGCGGCGGTGACCGAACTGCTGATGGACATCCAACGCAAGAACAAGACGACGATGCTGTTCATCAGCCACGACCTTTCCGTCGTGCGCTACATCGCCGACCGCGTCGTCGTCATGTATCTCGGCTACATCGTCGAGCAGGGCACGACCGACCAGATTTTCTCGCCGCCCTATCACCCCTATACTGAGGCGCTGCTGTCGGCCATTCCGATCGCCGACACCAGCGTGGTCAAGAAGCGCATCGTGCTGGAAGGGGACATTCCCTCGGCGATGAACCCGCCGACCGGTTGTCCGTTCCAGACGCGTTGCGGCTACAAGCACCTGGTGCCCGACAATCTGTGCGAGACCAAGGTGCCGCCGGTGAAGAACCTCGGCGGCGGCCACACCAGCCTGTGCTGGCTCTCGGACGAGGCACTGGCCAAGATGGAGCCGGTGATCCGGTTCGATCGGGACCACGCGGCGCATGAGGGCGTGCCGGACGACGCGCCGCAGGGCACCGGGCCGGGCCTGACCGGAACCGCGCCCAACCGGCCGCGTGGCAAAACGGGCAGCCCGGAAGCCGACCAGATCGGGGACGCCGTGGAGCAGGACGAGGCTGGCATGCGCGCCCGCCGCCACCAGGTCCGTGACGACGTATCCGAAACTGGCGTCTCAAAGCCGAAGGACACCACAAGGCGGCACTGACCGGAACCGGACGTCAGTTACCGCATTGCTGCAATTGCGCCGCGTAGCTGCGTGCCATCTCGTCGGTGGCGCGGGCATAGCCCTGCACGCCGGCGTCGCCGCGATTACCGCGTCCATAGGCGCTCCAGCCGAGATAGTAGGCGAGGTAGAGATTGTAGGTGTCGGTGCGGGCGACGCCATAGCTGTCGGCCGTCTTGGAATGATACCAGCCGACAAAGTCTATGGCGTCGGCGAAGCTGGTGCGACGCGCTGCCCAGTTTCCTGTCTCGGACTGATATTGCGACCAGGTGCCGTCTAGTGCCTGTGAAAAGCCGGTAGCGCTGGAGGGCCGCTTCCACGGAATGAAGCCAAGCAGCTTGGTGCGCGGCGGCCGGGCATTGCTCTTGAAGCCGGATTCCTTGCGGACGGTGGCCATCAGCACCGGCACCGGCACGCCATATTTGCGCTCGGTGCGTTCGGCGGAACTGCGCCAGTTGTTGAACCAGCCGTCATTCTGGTCGAAGACGGCGCAGACATTGTTGATATGGCTGGGCGCCGTCGCGCAGGCCGATAGCGCCATGAGCACGCAAACCGCGACAATTTTACTAAAACTCGACCTACGCATGGCGTGAGCTTTAGGCTGAAATCTTAAAGGGAGTCTTGCTGTCGCCGTTAACGGGCGTGGCATCTCCGAGGCGGATGCGACCTGATGTGTCGCTTTTTCTAAAATGATCGCCTGAATATGCCGCCTGGGCTAAAATCACGCCCGCCGATGACGTATTTTTGACAGCCTTGCCGATTTACCACGGCTTTGATGCCCACATGAGCGAGCAAAGACGCAGACGCGGCCCGGAACGCGCCGCACACCGGGGGCCATCGGCGATCCCGCAATTGCCGACGCGGCGGGTGCGCAACCCGTATCCGCAGATGGCGCTGCTGTCCGCGGACCAGGTGGAGGCGATCCATCTGGCCTCGATGCACATATTGGAGAATTTTGGCATCGAGGTGATGAACGCCCGGGCGCTGGCGCTGTTCGAAAGGGCCGGCGCCAAGGTCGATCACGCGACGATGAACGTGCGTGTCGATCGCGGCATGGTCGAGGAAGCGCTGAAGACGACACGCGCCGCCTACACGCTGACGCCACGCAACCCCGCCAATACCATCCATCTCGGCGGCGACACGATCAATTTCACGCTTGTCGCCGGGCCGGCCAATGTCCACGACATGGAGCGCGGGCGCCGCGCCGGTAATTTGCGGGACTACCAGGACCTCGTGCGGCTGGCGCAGCATTTCAACTGCATCCACATGCTTGGAAACCAGGTCTGCGCGCCGATCGAGCTGCCGGCCAACTCTCGTCATCTCGACACCTATTTCGCCAATTTGACGCTGACCGACAAATGCTTCCATGTCTCGGCCATCGGCCGGGGCAGGGCGCTCGACGGCATCGAAATGATGGCGATCGCGCGAGGGCTCAGCCTGGAGGAGATGGCGGCATCGCCCGGTGTCACCACCATCATCTCGGTCAACTCGCCGCGGCGCTTCGACGAGATGATGGCCGAGGGGCTGATGACCATGGCCGAGCATGGCCAGTCGGTGGCCGTGACGCCATTCACGCTGATGGGCGCGATGAGCCCGGTGACGCTCGCCGGCGCGCTGGCGCAGCAGAATGCCGAGGCGCTGTTCGGCGTGGTGCTGACGCAGCTCGTACGGCCGGGCGCGCCGGTCATGTATGGTGCCTTCACCTCCAATGTCGACATGAAGTCAGGAGCACCCGCCTTCGGCACGCCCGAGAACACCAAGGCCAACGTCGCGTCGGGGCAATTGGCGCGGCGCTACAATCTTCCTTATCGCACGACGCCCGGCTCGGCCTCCAATGCGGCGGACGCGCAGGGCGCCTATGAAACGATGATGGCCCTGTGGGGCGCTGTGCTCGGCCACGGCAATCTCGTCTATCATGCCGCCGGCTGGCAGGAGGGCGGGCTTACCGCATCGCTGGAGAAGTTCATCATCGACGTCGAGATGATCCAGCATATCATGGAGTTCCTGAGGCCGATCGCGGTCGACGAGGCGGAGCTCGCCGTGGAAGCGCTGGGCCGGGTGCCCACCGGCGGCCATTTCTTCGGCGAGCCGCATACGCTGGAGCGCTACGCCACCGCTTTCTACCAGCCGATGCTGTCGAACTGGCAGAACTACGAGGCCTGGCGCGAGGCTGGCAGCCTCGATGCCACGGCGCGCGCGACGCGGCTGTGGAAGAAGGCGTTGGAGGAATATGTCGAGCCGGCGATGGACGCGGACGTGCGCGAGGCGCTTGAGGCCTACATGGCGCGCCGCCGGGAAGCGATCGGGCAGGGCGAGCCGTGATGGTTTTGAAACGCTGGCGCCACGCCTCGTCCGACTGCTTCTCAAGCTGAATCCAATGATCCGTACAACTCACTGAACCAACGAGAAAAAATCCATGAAGTCGCATGCAAAGGTCGTGGTCATTGGCGGTGGCGTCGTCGGATGCTCCGTGCTGTTCCATCTCGCCCGCCATGGCTGGACCGATATCGTGCTGCTGGAGCGCGATGAACTGACGTCCGGGTCGACCTGGCATGCGGCGGGCGGCATGCACACCATCAATGGTGACCCCAACGTCGCCAAGCTGCAGAAATACACGATCAATCTGTACAAGGAGATCGAGGAGCTTTCCGGCCAGGCGACGGGCGTGCATCTCACCGGCGGCGTGCTTCTGGCGGCGACCGAGGCGCGGCTCGACTGGCTGCGCGGCGTCGTCGCCAAGGGGCGCTACCTGGGCATCGACCTCGAGGTGATCTCGCCGAAGGAAGCGGCCGAGCTGATGCCGCTCATCGACCCCAGCCAGTTCGTCGGCGCGGTGCGCAACAAGGAGGACGGCCATCTCGATCCGTCCGGCGTGACGCATGCCTATGCCAAGGCCGCGCGCAAGCTGGGCGCGGAGGTCGAGCGCTTCACCAAGGTCGAGGACATCGTGCGCCGGCCGGACGGCATGTGGCGCGTCATCACCAATAAGGGCGAGGTGGTGACGGAGCATGTGGTCAATGCCGGCGGACTGTGGGCGCGCGAGGTCGGCCGCATGGTCGGGCTCGAACTGCCGGTTCTGGCCATGGAGCACATGTACCTGATCACCGAGGACATGCCGGAGGTGGCCGCCTGGAACCAGAAGACCGGCACGGAGATCATCCATGCGGTCGATTTCGACGGCGAACTCTATCTGCGCCAGGAGCGCGGCGGCATGCTGATGGGTACGTACGAGAAGGCCAACAAGCCGTGGTCCGAGTACCAGACGCCCTGGAATTTCGGCCATGAGCTGCTGGAGCCAGACATCGACCGCATCGCGCCGTCGCTGGAGGTCGGCTTCCGCCATTTCCCGGCGTTCCAGAAGACCGGCATCAAGCAGATCATCAACGGTCCGTTCACCTTCGCGCCGGACGGCAATCCGCTGGTCGGCCCGGTGCGCGGCCTGCCAGGCTTCTGGGTCGCCTGCGGCGTCATGGCGGGCTTCTCGCAAGGGGGCGGCGTGGGGCTGGCGCTCTCCAATTGGATGATCGAGGGCGATCCCGGCGCCGACATCTGGGCGATGGACGTGGCGCGCTACGGCGACTGGGCGACCATGGCCTATACCAACGCCAAGGTGCGCGAGAATTATTCGAGGCGCTTCTCGATCCGTTTCCCGAACGAGGAACTGCCCGCCGGACGTCCGCTCAAGACCACCCCGGTCTACGACCTGTTGTCGGCCCGGGGCGCGCAATGGGGTGTGGCCTACGGGCTGGAGGTGCCGCTCTGGTACGCGCCGGAGGGCGTGAAGGACGAGTTCTCGTGGCGGCGCTCCAGCGATTTCGACCATGTCGGCAAGGAGGTTATGGCTGTTCGCAATGGCGTCGGCCTGTCGGAAATCTCGAGCTTCGCCAAATACAAGGTCACGGGCGAGGGGGCCGCCGCCTGGCTCGACCGCATGCTCGCCTGCAAGCTGCCCAGGCCCGGCCGCATGACGCTGGCGCCGATGCTGAAGGAAGACGGCAAGCTGATCGGCGATTTCACGCTCGCCCATGTCGCGGACGGCGAATGGTTCCTCGCCGGCTCCGGTGTCGCCGAGCAGTATCACATGCGCTGGTTCGAGGCGCACCTGCCCGGGGACGGCTCCGTGCATGTGGAGGCGCTGGGGCAGAAGCTTGCCGGTCTCGCGATCGCCGGGCCGAAGGCGAGGGAGGTGCTGGCCAAGGTCACCCGCGCTGATGTCTCGAACGAGGCGTTCCCCTTCATGGCGGTCGCCAGGATGGATATCGGCATGGCGCCGTGCCTTGTCGGCCGGGTCAGCTATACCGGCGACCTCGGTTACGAGATCTGGGTGGCGCCGGAATATCAGCGCGCCGCTTTCCGGGCGCTCATGGAGGCGGGCGAGGAGTTCGGCATCGGCCTGTTCGGTTCGCGCGCCCTCAACGCGCTGAGGCTGGAGAAGAACTACGGCTCATGGGCGCGTGAATACCGACCGATCTATGGGGCGCTGGAAGCGGGGCTCGACCGCTTCGTCGCCTATGGCAAGGAGGCGGATTTCATCGGCAAGGAAGCCGCGCTTGCCGAGCGCAGGGACGGTGGCAAGCTCAGGCTGCGCGCCTTCATCGTCGATGCCGCCGATGCCGACGTCATCGGTGACGAGGCGATCTGGCACGACGGCACGGTGCGCGGCTGGGTGACGTCGGGCGGTTATGCGCATCATTCCAGGGCGTCGGTCGCCATGGGCTATGTACCCAAGGAGATCGCCGACAAGGCCGACGGCTTCGAGATCGAAATCCTGGGCAAGCGCCATGCGGCGCGCCTTCAGCCCGCGTCGCTGTTCGACGCCAATTTGGCAAGGATGCGAGGGTAGCCGCGGGCTACCCTTCCGCTCCGGGAGCGAGCCTCCAGGAGAGCATGATGCCGTCCGAAGCATCATGCTCCAGCCGCTCAGGCCCTGGCGCGATTGTCCAGCGCGAACGCGCCGCCGCCGGCGAAGACCAGGTAGAGGAAGATGAAGCAGAAGGAGATCGCCGCGTCGCCGCTGTTGTTGACGGGAAAGAAGTCGCGCGGCATGTGCGCCATGAAATAGGCGACAGCCATTTCTCCGGCGAGGATGAAGGCGACGGGGCGGGTGAAGAGCCCAAGCGCCAAGAGGATGCCGCCGACGAGTTCGAGGATGCCGGCCGCAAGCGGCAGGCCGCTCAATGCGCTTCCATGGGTGCCGACGGGAAAGTTGAAGAGCTTCTGCGTTCCGTGCTCGATGAACTGCAGGGCTGTCATGATGCGCAGCACCCCCAGAGCCTGGGGTCGATACTGTGCGAGGCCTTCGAAAAGCTTCATCTAAAACTCCATTTCACACCCCGTCCGGCCATAGATTATCGTCCGGCGACGGACCACTCACTTCGCACAGCCCGCCATCAACAATCGGTGAGTGAAAACGGTTGCTCTTCCGTACATTTATTCTCCTAATGGTTGTATTTTTATCTCCATGGTTGTATCTTGATGTCCGTACACCAACCTATGCGAGATCCTTTGCCATGAAAAAAATAGTCGTCAGCCTGTTCGCTATCCTCGCAGGCAGCAGCCTCGCCGTGGCTGCCGACACCGGCTGCGATGCCTTCAAATGGCCGGTGGCGCGCGAGCAGGCCCTGTTTCAGTCGGCACCGGCCGCGCAGCCCGGCGCCGCCCTGACGGTCGGACAAGCGGTGGATTTCTCGCTCGCGGCGGTCGACACGGTCAGCTTCGAGGTGCCGCCCGATCGTGCACCGGCAGCCGGTACGTTCGGCGCGACGGCCAGCGTGACCGTGCCGCCCGATGGCGAGCTCCAGTTCAGCCTGTCTGACGAGGCCTGGATCGATGTCGTGCAGGACGGCCGTGCCGTGAAACTGGCGGCTTTCAGCGGCGTGAAAACCTGCCCGGGAATTCGCAAGAGCGTGCGCTTCAAGCTGTCGGCCGGTCCGGCCACCGTTCAGCTCAGCGGCGCGAGGAAAGCCGATCTCAAGGTGGCGGTGCTGACGCCGGAGTGATCCGGCGCCAGCCCCGCGTCAACGCTGCTACCGCACCGGCGCGAGCAGCGCGAAATGCGCACCCTGCGGATCCTGGCACTGCACGATCCATTGGTTGCTCGGCACTTCCATCGGTCCCATCAGCACCTTGCCGCCATTGTCGGTGACGCGCGCGGCGGCCGCGTCGATGGTGGGCACGTTGAAATAGAACTGCCAAGCCGGGACGGGCACTTGCTCCGGCTTGTTCATCATGCCGCCGACAGGTTCGCCGCCATAACCGTAGAGCTGGTAGATGCCCATCGGGCCCATGTCGAACTCGTCGCCCTTCGTCCAGCCGAACTGCTCGCCATAGAAGGCCAGCGCCTGGCGCCAGTCCGTGGTGTAGAGCTCGTGCCAGCCGACATGGCCCGGCGTGCCTGCCGGCACGGGCGGCTGGTCCGGACCGTTCGGCTGCAGGAACATGAAGTGGGCGCCCTGCGGGTCGGCGACCACGGCGAAGCGCCCAACGCCCGGAATGTCGTCGGGCGCGCGGTGGACGGCGCCGCCCGCATCCTTCAGCGATTTGGTCGCGGCATCGATGTCACTGGCATGGATATAGCCGATCCAGGCCGGCGGCATGCCCATCTTGGCGGCTTCCTCGGGCATGGTCATCAGGCCGCCGACGCCGCGTTCGCCGGCGTTGACGACGATGTAGCGCGGCATGCCTGGCGCCTTGTCGAAGGGCTCCGGCCGCCAGCCGACGACGGCGGTGTAGAAGGCCTCGGCGGCGTCGAGGTCGGTGGTCATGAGTTCGTACCAGAAGAAAGGCTGCGGGGAATTCGGCATTGTCATTCTCCTCTCAGGGGGCGAGCATCGATCGCAAAACGATCTTGCATAGGACGCGTTCCCCAAGGGCAATCCGACAACGGCTGCAAAAAGTATTGCAGCCGCTCACCGGCCGCTAGGTCGACAGGCGTCGTGTCCAGCGGTGCTCATACCCAAGCAGCTATTGCTTCCCGAGCGATGACCTCGACCGTGCATTCGAGGCTAAGCAACAGAAAATGCGAACAGTCATCTGTCGGACCGGGTATGGTTCGCAACCAGTGCGAATTCTCCACCCGTAGGATCGGCCACCTGTAGGAGGTTTGGCTGCCAGAGCCTATCAACGGGATCGAGGCGCCATCGCGAACATGCGCCATTCCCAGCATGTCGTCATGGGCCGAAAGGACCATTACTCCATGAAAATCGATCCTGAGAGTTCGTATGGATGAGCCGGCGAAGAAGTCACCTTCGACCGTCAGTTCAAAGTAATTGTCGGATCGTAGGCGCCAGACCTGACAGGCCACTAGAGGCAAATCTGCCAGAGGCTCCCATCGGCGAACCGTCTCCTGATCGCTGGTCATCGCCTTTTCCATGGTGAAAGCCGGGCACTGTGCTCAAGTGCCTATCAGCCCACGCGGACTTCGACCAGTGTGTCGCCATTTGGAGCTACGCTCGTGGGTCTTCTTAGAGGGTGCAGCTACGGCCCATAACATGACTAAAATTATCATGTTTTTATCCAGCCATTTCAATGGCTTGGTCAAAAATTGACCAATTGATAAAAAAATAAAACGTGCTAGCTTTTCCCAAAACGACAACAAGGGGAATGGTATGGCCAATGGTCATCTTAGGGAAGGCATAGCCGGAGGCCGGCTGTCGCCCGAGCAGTACGCGGAGAATTTCTCCGACCTGCATCCACCGCTCGACCATCACGAGGCGCTGGTCGAATCCGACCGCTGCTATTTCTGCTACGACGCGCCGTGCATGAACGCATGCCCGACGGCGATCGATATCCCGCTGTTCATCCGGCAGATTTCGACCGGCAATCCGATCGGTTCGGCCAAGACCATTTTCGACCAGAACATCCTTGGCGGCATGTGCGCCCGCGTCTGCCCGACGGAGACCTTGTGCGAGGAAGCCTGCGTGCGCGAGACGGCCGAAGGCAAGCCGGTGCAGATCGGACGCCTGCAACGCTACGCCACCGACGTGGCGATGGCGGAGAACAAGCAGTTCTACGCGCGCGCCAAGGCGACCGGCAAGAAAGTGGCTGTCGTGGGCGCCGGCCCGGCCGGCCTTGCCGCCGCCCACAGGCTTGCGCGCCATGGTCACGACGTGACCGTGCTGGAGGCACGCCCGAAGGCCGGCGGCCTCAACGAATACGGCATCGCCGCCTATAAGAGCGTCGACGATTTCGCTCAGGCCGAGGTCGATTACGTTACCGCCATCGGCGGCATCGACATCCAGAACGGCAAGGCGCTGGGCCGCGACTTCCAGCTTTCGGAACTGACCAAGGACTATGACGCGGTGTTCCTCGGCATGGGGCTCGGCGGCGTCAACGCGCTGCGCGCCGACGGCGAGGATGCCGATGGCGTCGCCAACGCCGTCGAGTTTATCGCCGAGCTGCGCCAGGCGAGCGACCTCTCGGGCCTGCCGGTTGGCAGGCGTGTCGTCGTCATCGGCGGTGGCATGACGGCGATCGACGCTGCTGTGCAGTCCAAGTTGCTTGGCGCCGAGGAGGTGACGATCTGCTACCGGCGCGGCCAGGAACACATGAACGCATCGGAGTTCGAGCAGGATCTGGCCGCCGCAAACGGTGTCAGCATACGCCATTGGCTGCAGCCGAAGCGGGTTATCGCCGAGCAGGGCAAGACCTCGGCCATCGAGCTCGAATACACCGCCATGAAGGGCGACAAGCTCGCCGGCACCGGCGAGACGCTGATGCTCGCTGCCGACCAGGTGTTCAAGGCGATCGGCCAGAGCTTCATTGCGGGCGCGCTGAACGGCAGCGGCGGCTCGATCGAGCTGGAAGGCGGCCGCATCAAGGTCGACGCTGACGGACGCACCTCGCTGGCCAAGGTCTGGGCCGGCGGCGACTGCATTTTCGGCGGCGACGACCTGACGGTTTCGGCGGTGGCGCAGGGACGCGACGCGGCCGAGAGCATTCATCGGGCACTCACCTCTAACGGGAGGGCATGAGCATGGCTGACATCCGCAACAATTTCGTCGGCATCAAGTCGCCCAATCCTTTCTGGCTGGCCTCGGCGCCACCGACCGACAAGGCCTACAATGTCGAGCGCGCCTTCAAGGCCGGCTGGGGCGGCGTGGTCTGGAAGACGCTGGGCGAGGAGGGACCTCCGGTCGTCAACGTCAACGGTCCGCGCTACGGTGCGATCTGGGGCGCCGACCGCAGGCTGCTCGGCCTCAACAACATCGAGCTGATCACCGACCGCGACCTGCAGACCAACCTGCGCGAGATGAAGCAGGTGAAGATCAACTGGCCGGACCGCGCGCTCATCGCCTCGATCATGGTGCCTTGCGTGGAGGAGAGCTGGAAGGCGATCCTGCCGCTGGTCGAGGAGACCGGTGCTGACGGCATCGAGCTCAACTTCGGCTGCCCGCACGGCATGAGCGAGCGCGGCATGGGTTCGGCGGTCGGCCAGGTGCCGGAATATATCGAGATGGTGGTGCGCTGGTGCAAGCAGTACACGCGCATGCCCGTCATCACCAAGCTGACGCCCAACATCACCGACATACGCAAGCCCGCGCGGGCAGCGCACGCAGGCGGCACCGATGCGGTGTCGCTGATCAACACGATCAACTCGATCACCGGCGTCGACCTCGACAATTTCGCGCCGATGCCGACCATCGACGGCAAGGGCTCGCATGGCGGCTATTGCGGTCCGGCGGTCAAGCCGATCGCCATGAACATGGTGGCCGAGATCGCGCGCGATCCGGAAACGCGCGGTCTGCCGATCTCCGGCATCGGCGGCATCACCACCTGGCGTGACGCGGCCGAATTCATGGCGCTGGGCGCCGGCAACGTCCAGGTGTGCACCGCTGCCATGACCTACGGCTTCAAGATCGTCCAGGAGATGATCGCGGGCCTGGAGAACTGGATGGAGGAGAAGGGCCACCGGTCGCTGTCCGACGTCATCGGTCGCGCCACGCCCAACGTCACCGACTGGCAGTATCTCAACCTCAACTATGTCGCCAAGGCGCATATCGACCAGGACGCCTGCATCAAGTGCGGCCGCTGCCACATCGCCTGCGAGGACACTTCGCACCAGGCGATCACCGCAATGGTCGACGGCGCCAGGCACTTCGAGGTCATCGAAGCCGAGTGCGTCGGCTGCAATCTGTGCGTCAACGTCTGCCCGGTCGAGGGCTGCATCACCATGCAGCCGCTGGCCGTCGGCGCGCTCGACGAGCGCACGGGCAAGCCGGTGTCGCCGAACTATGCCAACTGGACGACGCATCCCAACAATCCGATGGCCAAGGTGGCTGCGGAGTAGCTCGTCGCGCCGCGCGTCTGTTCGAACGCGCGGCGGAGGCAGCAGCTTCTCGAATTGGCGCATGAGCCCGAAAATCGTTCCGGTTTTCGGGCTCATGCGTTAGATTGTCTCCCGTGCTCGTTGTCGCGGGGGCGGCCATGCCAATCGTCTACCGATCTGCCTGTGCGCAGGATTTGGAGCGAGCCGACGCGCTTGTTGTCGCCAGCATCAATGCGCTGACCGAACGCCACGGCTTCGGCTCGATAGCCGCCACGCATCCAACGAATTTCCAGGCCTTTTCCCTGAAGGACGACGCTCGTGGCCTGTGGGTGGCGGAGGAGGCCGGCGAAATCCTCGGCTTTGCCTGGAGCTGGGTTTGCGGGGATCTATGGTTTCTCGCGCAGCTCTTCGTTTCTCCTGGCCGTCAGGGCAGCGGCATCGGCGCCGAATTGCTGAAAAGGACGCTGGAGCATGCCGGGCAATCCGGCGCCACCAGCAAGGCGCTGATCACCTTCAGCTTCAACACCGTGTCGCAAGGCCTTTACATCAGGCACGGACTGTATCCGCGATTTCCCATCTACAATCTCAGCGTCGCGCGGGATGTCCTGACCGGCCGGCTGCAAGGCGGCCTGTTGCGCGGCATACCCTTGCGGGAGACGGCTTCGCATTTGCGCGACCTTGCCCTGATCGACGATCGGTCGTTGGGAGTGTCACGCGAGAAGCATCATCGATACCTGATGGGCGATGCCGCCACGAAAGGCTTTCTCCTCCATGTCGGAAGCGAGTGCGTGGGTTATGCCTATGTCAGCGCCGGGGGCCACATCGGTCCACTCGCGGTCACCCGACCGGACATGCTCGATGCGGCTTTCAGGACGGCGTTGAGCCTTGCGGCTGAGGTTGGGGCTCCGCAAGTCTCCGCTTTCCTTCCCGGCACCAGGGACGATTCCCTCAACACCGCCGTCGAGCACGGGATGCGGATCACGCTTCCGATGGTGCTGATGTCGACGCGCGATCTCGGCGACTGGTCACAATACGTGCCGCGCAATCCTGGGTTCATGTGAATGCGCCTGCCGGGCTCGGCGCGCTTCGCCCGAATCTGACGCCTGGGAAAACAGGTCCATGCGAGCGTTCCCTATTGCAGATAAAAAATATCCACGATAAAAGATATCCATGAACGGGAGCTATGAATCATGAAACTGGGTGAGGGGGTCGAGGCCGCCATCCACTGCGCGGCCATGCTGGCGGGTGTCGAGGGCAGCGGCACCCTGTCGGGTGCGACGATGGCGGAGGCTTTCGGCCTGTCGCCGAGCTACCTCCTCAAGCACCTCAACCTGCTGTCGGCGGCGGGCGTCCTGGAATCCGTGCCCGGTCCGGCGGGCGGCTACCGGCTGGCGCGGGCGGCCGAGCGCATCACGCTGCTCGACATCGTGCTTGCCGTGGAGGGCAGGGAGCCGGCCTTCCGTTGCGGCGAGATCCGCCAGCGTGGCCCGGTGAAATTCGATGCCTCGGCCTATGCAAAGCCATGCGGCATCAACGCCGCAATGCTGAAGGCCGAGCGCGCCTATCGCGCGGCACTCGCCGAGGCGCGGCTCTCCGACATCGTCGCCGACTTCATGGGCACCGCCGATCAGCGCGTGGTGGCGGCGAGTTGCGCTTTCGTCGAACGCCATCAGCGGCCGCAGAAATCAACCAAGCAAGCGTGAAAGGGTAAGACCATGAAACAGAGGCTGGAGTTCTTCGCGGCCGCGCCGGAGATCATGAAGTCGGTGCTGGCGCTGAACAAGGCGGTCGACGAATGCGGCCTGGAGGAAAGCCTGCTGCATCTGATCAAGCTGCGCGCGTCGCAGATCAACGGCTGCTCCTATTGCGTGGAGATGCACAGCCGCGAAGCTCGGCGAGACGGAGAGACAGAGCAGCGGCTCTACCTCGTCGCCGCCTGGAAGGAATCGCCGCTGTTCTCCGAGCGTGAACGCGCCGCCTTCGCCTGGACCGAGGCGGTGACCAGGATCTCCGAGGGTGGCGTGTCGGACGAGCTTTATGCTCGGACGCTCGAGCATTTCTCGGCGGAGGAACTGGTCAAGTTGTCGGTCGCGCTCGGCATGATCAACACCTGGAACCGGCTATGCGTTCCGTTCCAGGCCATTCATCCGATGCCGGCCGCCAAGGCCGCCTAGTCGAGTCACGGCGCGCGGGCCGGATTGCCGGTCCGCGCTTTCTGCTTTGGGATCAGGATCATGTTTGCAAATCTTCAGAATGAGATTCTGCTTGCCGCCCGTCTGCTGCTGGGTGGCGCTTTCGTCTTCGCCGGCCTGCGCAACACTCGAAACAGGGCCTTTCTCAGCCAGTTGATGGTGGCGCGTGGCGTCCCGCGGGCGAAGCTCGCGCTGTGGGGCGGCATCGTCGTGCAGATCGTCGCCGGCACGCTGGTGGCCGCCGGGACAGGGACCGCCATTGCCGGGGCCGCGCTGGTGCTGTTCCTGGTTGCCGCCACGCCGATGTTCCACAATTTCTGGGACCATCAGGGGCCGGAGCGGGCCGCCCGCATCAACGGCTTTGTCGGAAACGTCGCGCTCACCGGAGGTTTCCTGGCGCTGATGGCTCAGCCCGGCTGACGCCGCGAGTGTCGTGACTGCATTAATCGCTCTGTCGCGTTTGTTCTGTAGAGGACAAGGCTAGGTTCGCCCGCTGGAGCGCGCATGGAGCAGAGCTGGAGCCGTTTCTGGGCAGGTGTTTCCGAAGCCTTCCATCAGGCGCTATTGCCGTTCCACGCCGCCGCAGCGGCTTTCGGTCTGCAGCCCACGGACATTCAAATCTGGTGCTTTCTGTGTGGCGTCTTCTTCCTGGCGCTGGTCGGTTCCCAGACTTATGGCGACATCGTACTCAGCCGGCGCGGCGCCTTCGCCAAGGGCAGGGTGGTAGGCCTCGACACGTCGGGTGAATACTCCGATACACCCATCATTGAATTCGCGGACCGGGCGGGGCGGGTCTGGCGTTTCGGATCACACCTGCCGGCGAACGCGGCGACCAGATCGATCGGCGCGCCGGTCGACGTCATGTACGATCCCATGCATCCGACGCGGGCGCGGGAAGTGGGGCGCCCGCTCATGAAGGCGCTCCATGTCACAATCGGTTATGCGGTGGTCGTGGTGCTGATGGTTCTGGCCTTCTGGCGTGGCCCGATGTCCAACTGAGCCCGTTGCCTACGCGGCAAAGCGCAGGCCGCCGTCGCAAGTCAGCACCTGGCCGGTCATGAAGCCATTGGACACGAGAAAGCCTATCGCCGAGGCGACGTCGTCGGCGCGGCCGATCCGGCCGACCGGCGTCTTGCCGGCATATTCGGCAAAGACCGCCTGGCGCTGTTCGTCGGGCAGGAAGTCCCACCAGGGCGTGTCGATGACGCCGGGAGCGACCACGTTGACGCGTAGCGGCTTCAATTCGACCGCCAGGATCGGCGCCACGGTCAGCAGCATGCCGTTGATCGCGCCGATGCCGGCGACGCCGGGCATCGCGACCTGTGCCGAGACAGCCGAGATGAAGGTCACCGATCCGGATTTGCGGAGCGTCGGCAGGGCTGCCTGCAGGCAGGCCAATTGCGGCCGGATCTTCTCATCGACGCCGCGGCCGATGTCGGCAAGGTCGAGCGTCGCGAACGGGCCCAGTCCCTTGCCGCCGCTTGCCGCCAGGACTAGATGGTCGAAGGGGCCGAGGCGATCGAAGAACCGACGGACGTCTTCCGGCCTCGCGGCGTCGAAGGCGGCCTTGTCGACCGTGCCGTCGAGTTCCTTCCAGGCGTTCCTGAGCCTTTCCTCGTTGCGTCCGGTGATCGTCACCTTCATGCCCGGGCCTACCAGTCGCCGCGCTGTCGCCAGTCCGATGCCGGACGAGCCGCCGACGATCACGCAATGTTCGAAATTTCCGCTCATGAATGCTGTTTCCTTGTGGTTGCCGTTTCGCCGATCAGTTCGAGGCTGAGCTTCCGCAACTGGCGGCGCGCCTGCGGGTCATAGGCTTGCGCTTCGGCGCGCGATTCACGCCGGCCGTCGAAGTAGAGGCCGCTGCGTCCTTCGAGCGCGGGCGACGTTGCGAGGTTGAGAATTGCGTCCGCGCCTGTTTCCACCGTGTTCCAGGGAGCGATGCCGGCCTGGCGGACCATGCTGGTGTCCATGTAACTCGCCGGATGCAGCGCATTGACGGTGACGCCGCTACCTTCCAGCGTCTCGGCCAGGTCGACGGTGAAGAGAATTTGCGCCAGCTTGCTCTGGCAGTAGGCGCGCACGCCGCTGTAGCCACGGCTCAGCATCACATCGTCGAAGTCGATCGCCTGCTGGCCGGCCGACGCGACGTTGACGATGCGCGACGGCGCGCTGGCCTTGAGAAGATCAAGCAAGCGCGACGTCAGCAGGAAGCCAGCGAGGTAATTGACGGCGAAACGCAGCTCATAACCGTCGGCGCTCATCTGCCTTTTCGTGCCCTGGCCGCCAGTGCCGACGCCGGCATTGTTGATCAACAGGTCGAGGTGGTCGGTCCTGTCGCGCACGGTGTCGGCGAGGCGAAGCACCTCGCCAAGCGCGGCGAGATCCGCGATCAGCAGCTCCGCATTGCCGCCGGCGGCCATGATCGCGGCGACTGTTGCCTTGCCCCTTGCCTCGTCCCGGCCGTGTACCAGCACGCGGGCACCGGCTGCCGCGAGCCGTTCGGCAACCGCGCGGCCGACACCGTCTGTCGATCCGGTGACGAGCGCCGTCTTGTTTGTGAGTTCCATGTTCAGAGCCTCCTATGCCGCCCTGAACGCAAGATGGAGCGCCGCGCGATCTCCAAACAGTTCAAACTTTATCCTGGTATCAGTACTGCTATAATAGGTTGATGGATGCCATGGCTCATTCTCCCGAGGACACCCGCCGACGCGAGCTTGGCGCATTCCTGCGCTCGCGCCGCGAACGGCTCTCGCCGTCGGATACGGGCATAGCGGCCGGCCAACGGCGTCGCACGCCGGGGCTGCGGCGCGAAGAGGTGGCGATGATCGCCGGCGTCGGCACCACCTGGTACACCTGGCTGGAGCAGGGCAGGGACGTTCGGCCTTCGGTCGAGGTGCTGTCGGCGCTCTGCCAGGCATTGCGCCTCGACGCGGCCGAGCAGCGGCATCTGTTCACGCTCGCCGGCCGCCACCAGCCCGAGCGCCGGCGCATCGGACCGGCAAGGGTGGAGGGGCCGTTGCTGCACATGCTGCAGAGCCTCGTGCTACAGCCCGCCTATGTCGTCGGTCCGCGCTGGGACGTGCTGGCATGGAACGATGCGGCGGTCGTCATTTTCGGCGATTACGGCTTGCTGGAAGGCGATGCCCGCAACATCATCCATGGTGTGTTCACCGATCCGCAGCGGCGGCACCTGCTGGTGGACTGGGAACAACTGGCGCGCGCCACGCTTGCCGCGTTTCGCGCCGAGAGCGCGAAATACACCGGCGACCCGGATTTCGAACGGCTGATCGCTTTGATGATGCGTTCGAGCCCCGAGTTCCGGGAATGGTGGCCGCAGCGCGACGTGGTCCATCGCCTGTCCGGCCTGAAGCACCTGCGGCACCCGGTCGCCGGGCCCATGACTTTTGAGCATATGAGCCTGTCGATCGACGACGGCTCGGACATGAGGCTGATCGTCTACACACCGCTTGCCGAGCAGAGCTCGATTGTTAAATTGCGGAAGTTGCTGGAAGCGCTACCGGCCCAACGGCAGAGCGCGTGAGGCCTCTTCGCTTCGTCATCCACGGGCGTAGCAAGGAGCGTGGCGACGCGGCGCAGACCCGAGGATCCATGCCGTGACCTTGGAGTGCCGTTACGGTGCAGAATTCTCCACCGCTGCACTCCATTGCAAAGTAACGGAATGGATCCTCGGGTCTCCGCGTCCGATTCGCCCGTGGATGACGGAGTGACAGGCACTTCTGCTTGTCTCCAGCGTCAGCACTGCCGGCAGGTCGATCGCTAAGCCTTGGGCTTCAGCCCTTCGATGAAGAGCTGCTCCAGGAAGCGCGCGGCGTCCTCGAAGCGGCCGTCGCCGCCGCGGTCGATGCCCAGCACGGCGCGCACCTGGACGTCGAAATCGGCATAGTGCTGGGTGGTCGCCCAGATGGAGAAGATCAGGTGCCAGGGGTCGGTGCGGGCGATCTTGCCGGCGCGCATCCAACCCTTGATGACGGTTGCCTTTTCGTCGACCAGCGTCTTCAGTTCGCCTTCGAGCAAGGGCATGATGCGCGGCGCGCCCTGCAGGATTTCGTTGGCGAACAGCCGGCTCTCGCGCGGGAAGTCGCGCGCCATCTCCAGCTTGCGCCTGATGTAGCTGCGTAGCTCAGTCATCGGATCGCCGATGTCGTCCAGCTCACGCAGCGGCGCCAGCCAGGTGTCCAGCAGGCGCTGCATCAGCGTTTCGTGAATGTCTTCCTTGCGGCGAAAATAGTAGAGGAGGTTCGGCTTGGACATGCCCGCCGCCTCGGCGATCTGGTCGATGGTCGAGCCGCGGAAGCCGTTGGCCGAAAACACCTCCAGCGCTGCTTCCAGGATCAGTTCGCGCTTTTCCTGCTGGATACGCGTGCGACGGGGGGCGGGGCTTTCCATGGTGGTGGTCACCTGCGCATGCCGTTGCTCGGGAGTGCATCTGGACCAATTGTCTGGACCAGTTTTTCCCTTGCCTGTGGAGCGCGCTTCCGATGCCGCATTTCCGCTAGTAATCCCTTGACCGCCGACATGGCGGTGCTAACGTTTGTCCAACCGGTCAAAATTTTGCGTAGCACGAAAACGCAGCAAAGACCAAGCGTTGGCCGCACCGAAACACGTTACAAGGGGAAGTCTTGGTCATGTCCAACCGGCTGAAAGTCACGCCGAACGATCTCAGTGCATTCTGGATGCCGTTCACGGCAAACCGGCAGTTCAAGCAGGCGCCGCGCATGTTCGTGTCCGCCAAGGACATGCACTACACCACCAGCGACGGCCGCAAGGTGCTCGACGGCACCGCCGGCCTGTGGTGCGTCAACGCCGGCCACTGCCGGCCGAAGATCACCGAGGCGATCCAGGCCCAGGCGGCCGAGCTCGACTACGCGCCGGCCTTCCAGATGGGCCATCCGATCGTATTCGAGCTGGCGAACCGTCTGGTCGACGTCGCGCCGAAGGGCATGGACCATGTCTTCTTCACCAACTCCGGTTCGGAATCGGTCGAGACCGCGCTGAAAATGGCGATTGCCTATCACCGCGTCAGGGGCGAGGGCGCCCGCACGCGCCTCATCGGTCGCGAGCGCGGCTATCACGGCGTCAATTTCGGCGGCATCTCGGTCGGCGGCATCGTCAGCAACCGCAAGATGTTCGGCACGCTGCTGGGCGGCGTCGATCACCTGCCGCACACGCATCTGCCCGAAAAGAACGCCTTCTCGAAGGGCGTTCCTGAGCATGGCGCGGAGCTGGCGAACGATCTCGAGCGCCTGATCACGTTGCATGACGCCTCGACCATTGCCGCTGTCATCGTCGAGCCGGTCGCGGGTTCCACCGGCGTCATCCTGCCGCCGAAGGGCTACCTGCAGAAGCTGCGCGAGATCTGCACCAAGCACGGCATCCTGTTGATCTTCGACGAGGTGATCACCGGTTTCGGCCGCCTCGGCACGCCGTTCGCCGCCGACTATTTCGGCGTCACCCCCGACATCATGACCACGGCCAAGGGCGTCTCCAACGGCGTCATCCCGATGGGCGCTGTGTTCGTCAAGAAGGAGATCCACGACGCCTTCATGACCGGCCCCGAGCACATGATCGAGTTCTTCCACGGCTACACCTATTCGGGCAACCCGATCGCCTGCGCCGCGGCGCTCGGCACGCTCGACACCTACAAGGAAGAGGGGCTGCTGACCCGTGGCGAGGAGCTGTCCTCGTATTGGGAAGACGCGCTGCATTCGCTGAAGGGCGAGCCGCATGTCATCGACATCAGGAACATCGGCCTGATCGGCGCCATCGAACTGGCTCCGATCGCCGGCCAGCCGACCAAGCGGGCCTTCTCGGCCTTCGTCAAGGCGTTCGAGCGCGGCGCGCTGATCCGCACCACCGGCGACATCATCGCGCTGTCGCCGCCGCTGATCATCACCAAGGGACAGATCAACGAACTGATCGACCACGTGCGTGAAGTGCTGCGCCTGATCGACTGATTGCTGCTTTACCTGGCGGGCGGCGACGGGAACCGCGGCCCGCCAGGAACCAAGAATGAGAGGAAACTGAATGGCCGCACCCGGCGAGAATCTGCGAATCAATCCAGACCGTTTGTGGGATTCGCTTATGGAGATGGCGAAGATCGGCCCCGGCGTTGCCGGCGGCAACAACCGCCAGACGCTTACCGATTCCGACAGGGAAGGCCGCGAACTGTTCAAGTCCTGGTGTGACCAGGCCGGGCTCACCATGGGCGTGGACCAGATGGGTACCATGTTCATGGCGCGAGCCGGCACGGATCCGGACGCGCTGCCGGTCTATGTCGGCTCCCATCTCGACACGCAGCCGACCGGCGGCAAGTATGACGGCGTGCTCGGCGTGCTGTCCGGCCTGGAAGTCGTGCGCTCGCTCAACGATCTCGGCATCAAGACAAAGCATCCGATCGTCGTCACCAACTGGACCAACGAAGAGGGCGCGCGCTTCGCCCCGGCGATGCTGGCGTCCGGCGTGTTCGCCGGCGTGCTTCCGCTCGACTACGCCTATGGCCGCAAGGACCTCGACGGCGCGAGCTTCGGCGATGAACTGAAGCGCATCGGCTGGCAAGGCGACGAGCAGGTCGGCGCGCGCAAGATGCACGCCTATTTCGAGTACCACATCGAGCAGGGCCCGATCCTCGAGGCCGAGAACAAGCAGATCGGCGTCGTCACCCACTGCCAGGGCTTGTGGTGGCTGGAGTTCACGCTGACCGGCAGGGAGGCCCATACCGGCTCGACGCCGATGAACCTGCGCGTCAACGCCGGTCTCGCCATGGCTCGCATCCTCGAAATGGTGCAGACGGTGGCCATGGAGAACCAGCCGGGCGCCGTCGGCGGCGTCGGCCAGATGAAGTTCTCGCCCAACTCGCGCAACGTGCTGCCCGGAACGGTGGTGTTCACCGTCGACATCCGCTCGCCCGACCAGGCGAAGCTCGACGGCATGCGCGCCCGCATCGAGAAGGAAGCGCCCGGAATCTGCGACGCGCTCGGCGTCAAGTGCTCGATCGAGGCAGTCGGCCATTTCGATCCCGTGACCTTCGATCCGACGCTGGTCGGCCGCGTGCGCGCCGCCGCCGAGAAGCTCGGCTACAGCCATATGAACCTTATCTCCGGCGCCGGCCACGATGCCTGCTGGGCGGCCAAGGTCGCTCCGGCCACCATGGTGATGTGCCCCTGCGTTGGCGGTCTCAGCCACAACGAAGCCGAGGAGATCTCCAAGGAATGGGCGGCGGCAGGCGCCGACGTGCTGTTCCACGCGGTGGTGGAGACCGCGGGGATCGTGGAGTGAGGTATCTGCCGGGTACCCCCACCCCTAACCCCTCCCCACAAGGGGGAGGGGGATTTGCAATGCCGCGCTTTATGTTGCGCGACGTTGGAGGGCTGACTGAGACGAAGCAACCTGAAACCTCCCTCCCCCTTGTGGGGAGGGATTGAGGGTGGGGGTACTCGTCTTGGCGCCGACCGCGATCGATCCAGCCGTAATCAAACGTGCGAGGAGTTTGCGGCGGAATATGACTGAAGGCGAGCTCAAGCTCTGGTCCGAATTGAAGGAGTTTCGCCGCCTGTATGGTCTCCATGTTAGGAAGCAGGCGCCAATCGGCCTCTACATTGTCGACTTCGTTCTCCATGAGAAGGGCTTGGTGATCGAGGTGGACGGCGAGCATCATTTTGCGCCAGATCGTATGGAGAGGGACCGGATAAGGGACTCATGGCTCGGCCAGCAGGGCTACCGTGTGCTCAGGTTCTCCACTGGCGAACTGACAGAGTCTTTCGACGGGTGCGTCGAGGAGATATTGCGAGAAATCAGAGTCATGTAGGACCATCGGTCCAAGCGAGATCAGCACAAAGCCGAAGCGCTCGCCAAGAAGCGCGGCAACGAGAAGGGAACGAGCAAATGACCAAAGTCATCCGGAACGGTACAATCGTCACCGCCGACCGCACGTGGAAGGCCGACGTGCTGATGCAGCACGGCAAGATCGTCGCCATCGGGTCGAACCTGCATGGCGATCACGAGTTCGACGCCACGGGCTGCTACGTCATGCCCGGCGGCATCGATCCCCACACCCACCTCGAAATGCCCTTCATGGGCACCTATTCGGCCGACGACTTCGAATCCGGCACGCGCGCGGCCCTTGCCGGCGGTACCACCATGGTGGTCGATTTCTGCCTGCCTTCGCCGCAGCAGTCGCTGCTCGAAGCCTTGCAGATGTGGGACAACAAGACCTCCAAGGCTGCCTGCGACTATTCCTTCCACATGGCGATCACCTGGTGGGGCAAGCAGGTGTTCGACGAGATGGCCGCCGTCGTCGACAAGGGCATCACCTCCTTCAAGCACTTCATGGCCTATAAGGGCGCGCTGATGGTGGATGACGACGAGATGTACGCCTCGTTCCAGCGCTGCGCCGACCTCGGGGCGCTGCCGCTGGTCCATGCCGAGAATGGCGACGTGGTCGCCGCGCTTTCACAGAAGCTGCTCGCCGCCGGCAACAACGGTCCGGAAGGGCATGCCTATTCGCGCCCGCCGGAAGTCGAGGGCGAGGCGACGAACCGCGCCATCATGATCGCCGACATGGCCGGCGTGCCGCTCTACGTGGTGCACGTTTCCTGCGAGCAGAGCCACGAAGCGATCCGCCGCGCGCGCCAGAAGGGCATGCGCGTCTATGGCGAGCCGCTGATCCAGCACCTGACGCTGGATGAGACCGAATACTTCAACAAGGATTGGGACCACGCCGCGCGCCGGGTGATGAGCCCGCCCTTCCGCAACAAGCAGCACCAGGATTCGCTGTGGGCAGGCCTCCAGGCCGGCTCGCTGCAGGTCGTGGCGACGGACCATTGCGCCTTCACCACCAAGCAGAAGCGTTTCGGCATCGGTGATTTCACCAAGATCCCCAACGGCACCGGCGGTCTCGAGGACCGCTTGCCGGTGCTGTGGACGACCGGCGTCAACACCGGTCGCCTGACCATGAACGAGTTCGTCGCGGTGACGTCGACCAACATCGCCAAGATCCTCAACATGTATCCGAGGAAGGGCGCCATCGTCGAAGGCGCCGACGCCGACATCATCGTCTGGGATCCCAAGCGCAAGAAGACGATCTCGGCCAACAAGCAGCAGTCGGTGATCGACTACAACGTCTTCGAGGGCTTCGAGGTGACCGGCCTGCCGCGCTTCGTGTTCTCGCGCGGCGAGTTGTCGATCCAGGAAGCGGAGGTCAAGGCGAAGCCCGGCCATGGCGAGTTCGTCGGCCGCGAGCCGAACGCAGCGGCCAATCGGGCGCTGTCGACCTGGAAGGAGATCACCGCGCCGCGCAAGGTGGAGCGGACGGGCATTCCTGCCACTGGGGTTTGAAATGCGGGCTCTTCATATCGTCATCGCGGGGGGCGCGATGCTCGCCGCCGGGCAGGCCCTGGCCGCGGGCATAGACCTGTCGAAGCCCTATGGCGACAAGTATGGCTGCATCAACAGGAACGGCCAGGAAGTCGCCGCCGACCAGATGCTGCTTGTGACCGACAAGGAACTGGTCACCGCCGCCAGCGCCTGCACTTTCACCGGCAAGAAGACGCAGGCCGATGGCTCGCTCGTGGTGAAGGCGCAATGCGAGGCCGAAGGCGAGGATGGACAGTCGCCCACGCAGTTCACCATCAAGCGCAGCGCGAAGAACGCGAAGAAGCTGGTGGTGAGCGACGAGGATGGCAACGTCATGGGAGAAGTCTCCCTGTGCCGATGACGGCAAGCCTCCCCGGGCCGACCAGTTCAGGCGACGAGACCATCCAGTTCCGGCAGCAGGACGACGCTTTCCTGCTCGTTGGGGTCGGTGCGGGCAATGACGGCGGACGCCGGCGCGCCGCTCAGATTGGCCGGCAGGTGCGGCACCCCGGCCGGGATGTAGAAAAGGTCGCCGGCTTTGGTCACCACGTGATGCTCCAGCCGGTCGCCGTACCAAGTATGGACTTCGCCGGTCAGAACGTAGATCGCCGTCTCGTGGCTCTCGTGCATATGCGCCTTGGCGCGGGCGCCCGGCGGCATGGTGAGCATGTGCATGCAGATGCCGGAAGAGCCGACCGTCTCGGCGGCGATGCCGGCGAAATAGGTCAGGCCCTGCTTGCCTTCATAAGTGCTTTCAGGGCGAATAAGATGACAAGTCGGTTTGGGCGACATCGGGAAAACTCCGGGCGTCGATCTGACGGTAAAAGGCCAATGGGACGGGTCGAGTGGAAAACAACATCGCGATAAATGCAATCGGATTCCGGCTGGCGCCGCCGGTAGAGGCAGGCTCCAGCCGATGACGGGGATTTCGCCAGCCGTCGTCGCGGCAAGCAAACTTGGCCTCACCTTCCAGACCAATGATGGTCCGGTACAGGCGCTGTCCAACGTCGACCTCACCATCGGAAAAGGCGAGTTCGTCTCCTTCATCGGTCCCTCCGGCTGCGGCAAGACCACCTTGCTGCGCGTCATCGCCGATCTGGAAAGGCCGACCGCGGGCAGCATCTCGGTGAACGGCATGACGCCGCAGGAGGCGCGCGAGAAGCGCGCCTACGGCTACGTCTTCCAGGCGGCCGCGCTGCTTGCGTGGCGCACCATCGAGCGCAACGTGGCGCTGCCGCTGGAGATCATGGGGCTCGGCAAGGCGGAACAGGCCGAACGCATCAAGCGCACGCTCGACCTGGTCAATCTATCCGGCTTCGAGAAGAAATATCCCTGGCAGCTTTCCGGTGGCATGCAGCAGCGCGCCTCCATCGCGCGCGCGCTCGCCTTCGATGCCGATCTGCTGTTGATGGACGAGCCGTTCGGGGCGCTCGACGAGATCGTGCGCGACCATCTCAACGAGCAGCTTCTGCGATTGTGGGCGGCTACCGACAAGACGATCTGCTTCGTTACCCATTCGATCCCCGAGGCTGTGTACCTGTCGACGCGCATCGTCGTCATGTCGCCGCGCCCGGGCCGGGTCAGCGACATCATCGAATCGACGCTGCCGCGCGAGCGGCCGCTCGACATTCGCGAGACGCCGGAGTTCCTGGCAATCGCCGCGCGCGTGCGCGACGGGCTGCGGGCAGGGCACAGCTATGACGATTGAGGCGATGGCGAATGGGCGCGGACGAGGCCTCCGCGCCTTCGTCATCCTGGGGCGGAGCGACGCGAAGCGGAGCGCAGACCCTAGGATCCATGCCGTGACCTCGGCCGAAGGGCCAAAACGATGCAGGATAGTCGCTAATCGCCGCAGGGCGCAGGGAGCTATATTCTGCGCCGCCGCGGAGTGGAGACGTAACGGCATGGATCCTAGGGTCTGCGCCGCGTCGCTTCGCTCCTTGCTCCGCCCTAGGATGACGAAGAGCGGGTGCGTTACGGCACCTCAGCCCAAGCTGCCCGGCCTTCGCTTCGCTCCGGCCACCCACTCCCCGGTGAGGAGAGGAGGAGGCGCCCATGGATAGTTTCCGCTCCAAGATCATCCCGGTGACCACGCTGCTCGCGGGGATCGTGGTGCTTTGGTATGTGTTCGCCGTCATCCTGAACGCGCCGTTCCAGCGCGATCTCGATGCCCGGTCCGGGCAGACGCCCGGCACGATGGAATTCATCGGCAAGACGTTGTCGCAGCCGAAGCCGACCATGCCGGCGCCGCACCAGGTGGCGCAGAATGTCTTCGAGAACACTTTCCTGCGCAGCGTTACCTCGAACCGCAGCCTGGTCTACAACGCCTGGGTGACGCTGTCCTCGACGCTGCTCGGCTTTGCCTTCGGCACCGCGCTCGGCATACTGATCGCCGTCGGCATCGTGCATGTGACGACGCTGGACCGCAGCCTGATGCCGTGGATCATCGCCTCGCAGACGATCCCGATCCTTGCCGTCGCGCCGATGATCATCGTTGTGCTGGCGGCGGTCGGCATTACCGGCCTGATCCCGAAGGCGCTCATCTCGACCTACCTGTCGTTCTTCCCGGTCGCGGTCGGCATGGTGAAGGGCCTGCGGTCGCCGGAACTCATGCATCTCGACCTGATGCACACCTATAACGCCAGCCGCGCGCAGACCTTCTGGAAGCTCAGGGTGCCGGCTTCGGTGCCGTTCCTGTTCACCTCGATGAAGGTGGCGGTCGCGGCGAGCCTCGTTGGCGCCATCGTCGGCGAACTGCCCACCGGCGCGGTGGCCGGCATCGGCGCCAAGCTGCTGGCCGGCGCCTACTACAGCCAGACGGTCGATATCTGGGCGGCACTGGTCGCCGGCTCGGTGGTGGCCGCGCTGCTGGTCATGGCGGTCGGCATTGCCGGGCGCCTTGTCGACCGCGCCATGGGCGGGAGGCCGGCATGACCCGGTTCAAACCGTCCTGGCAGGCCATGCTGGCAATCGTGCTGTGCCTCGCCGCCGTCATCCTCGGCGCGATGTCGAAGCCGGAAGCAGCCGCCGCGGCCGCCTATCCATATCTTGGCACCAAGGGGCTCATCATCGGCCTGGCGGTGGCCACCGCGCTCGTCTCGGCGATCAGGATCCAGCCTGTCGTCGAGGCGCTGGTGCTGTTCGTCGGCGCCCATCTGGTGGCCTGGCTGCTGATCTCGGGGATAGCCGGTTTCGAGGGAACGGCGCTCGCGCCCTATTTCCTGCTGCTCGCGGCGGCCTGGCTTCTCGGCTGGCGCTGCGTTGCGGTGCTGTCCGGCCTGCGTCCGGCAGCGGATTGGGCAAAGGCGGCGCTGCGCCTCGTCATCCCGGCGATCTTCGGCGCCTGGATCCTGATCATCTGGGAAGCCGTGACGCGTGGCGCCGGCATCCCCTTCATCCTGCTGCCGCCGCCCAGCGCGATCGGCGCCCGCTTCGTCAACTCGTTGCCGGTGCTGGGCGCGGATGTGCGCCAGACCATCTTCAAGGCGGTTCTGATCGGTTACATCGTCGGCAATCTGGCGGGCTTCATCACCGCCATTCTCGCCGACCGGGTGCCGTTCCTCAGGCGGGGGCTGCTGCCGATCGGCAATATGGTTTCGGCGCTGCCGATCATCGGCGTGGCGCCGATCATGGTCATGTGGTTCGGCTTCGACTGGCCCTCCAAGGCGGCCGTTGTCATCATCATGACCTTCTTCCCGATGTTGGTGAACACGGTCGCCGGTCTTGCCGCGTCCGGCCACATGGAGCGCGACCTGATGCGCACCTATGCCTCGGGCTACTGGCAGACGCTGATCAAGCTCAGGCTGCCGGCGGCGGCTCCGTTCATCTTCAACGCGCTGAAGATCAACTCGACGCTGGCGCTGATCGGCGCCATCGTCGCGGAGTTCTTCGGCACGCCTGTCGTGGGCATGGGATTCCGCATTTCGACCGAGGTCGGACGGATGAACATCGACATGGTGTGGGCCGAAATCGCAGTTGCAGCACTTGCGGGTTCGGTCTTTTATGGCGTGGTCGCTCTTGTCGAAAGGGCCGTCACGTTTTGGCATCCCTCTGTCCGTGGTGGATAGGGGCGGTGGGTTTAAGGGTGCTAACTTCAGAGGGTAAGAACATGAAAAACTGATTATTCCCATTCTGGCCGGTGCAATGTCGCTGGCCGCCTTCCAGGCGATGGCGGCCGACAAGGTGACGCTGCAGCTGAAGTGGGTCACGCAGGCCCAGTTCGCCGGCTACTATGTCGCCAAGGCCAAGGGCTTCTATGACGCCGAAGGCCTCGACGTCGACATCAAGCCGGGCGGTCCCGACATCGCGCCCGAGCAGGTGATCGCCGGCGGCGGCGCCGACGTCATCGTCGACTGGATGGGCGGCGCGCTCGCGGCCCGCGATAAGGGCGTGATGCTCGTCAACATCGCCCAGCCGTTCAAGAAGGCCGGCATGGAACTGGTCTGCCCGAAGAGCGGTCCGATCAAGACCGAAGCCGATTTCAAGGGCCATACGCTCGGCGTCTGGTTCTTCGGCAACGAGTATCCGTTCTACGCCTGGATGCACAAGATCGGCCTCAAGACCGATGGCGGCCCCGACGGCGTGACCGTGCTGAAGCAGAGCTTCGACGTGCAGCCGCTGATCCAGAAGCAGGCCGACTGCATCTCGGTCATGACCTACAACGAATACGGCCAGGTGCTGGACGCCGGCTACAAGCCGGAAGACCTCGTCGTCTTCAACTACACCGCTATGGGCAACGACCTGCTGGAAGACGGGCTCTACACGCTTGAGGACAAGCTCAAGGACCCGGCCTTCGAGGACAAGATGGTGCGCTTCGTGCGCGCCTCGATGAAGGGCTGGAAATACGCCACGGAGAACACCGACGAGGCGGCCGGGATCGTCGTCGACGGCGGTGGCCAGGACGAGAACCACCAGAAGTTCATGATGAAGGAAGTGGCCAAGCTGATCGACAACGCCGACGGCAAGCTGATCCCGGCGGCCTACGAGCGCACCGCCAAGGCGCTGCTCGACCAGAAGATCATCACCAAGGAGCCGTCCGGCGCCTACACCACCGCGATCACCGACAAGGCGATCAAGTAAGACAGCCGACATCGTCGTAGCGCCCTGGGGCGGGCGACGACAGGAACCGAAGGGAAGGGGCGGGCGACCGCCCCTTTTCTCGTGGCCGCGGTGAGACCTGTTGTGTTGCCCGCGGCCTCCTTCAGTGAACGTCGTGGCCGGCCGTTTCCTCGCGGATCGACCGCAGCACGCGCGCCTGGAGCTCCAGCAGCTCGGGGTCGCGCCCTTCCTCGCTGGCGCGCGGCCGCGCGAACGGCACCGGGATCGTCTCCTTGATGCGGCCGGGGTTGAGACCCATGACGAAGATGCGGTCCGAGAGGTAGACGGCCTCGCTGACGTCATGGGTGACGAAGATCACCGTCAGCTTGTGCTCCTGCCAGATCTGCATCAGCAGTTCCTGCATCTGGCCGCGCGTCAGCGCGTCGAGTGCGCCGAAAGGCTCGTCCATCAGCAGGATCTTCGGCCGGTAGGAGAGGGCGCGCGCGATCGCCACGCGCTGCTTCATGCCGCCCGAAAGCTGGCTTGGAAAGGCGTCGGCGAAACGTGTGAGCTTGACCAGCTCGATATGCCGGCGGGCGATATCGGCGATCTCCTTCGGATCATGGCGCGTTTCGCGCAGCGCGAACTCGACGTTCTGCTGCGCCGTAAGCCAGGGCAGCAGCGTGTAGGACTGGAACACCACGCCGCGGTCGATGCCGGGGCCGGAGATGGGGGCTCCGTCGACGAGGACCTCGCCATTGTCGCTTTCCTGCAGCCCGGCGATGATGGCGAGCAGCGTGCTCTTGCCGCAGCCCGAGGCGCCCACCAGCGAGACGAACTCATTGTCGGCGACTTCGAGGTTGATGTCGGAAAGCACCTTGACCTGGCCGTTGCGGAACGACTTGTTCAGGCCCGAAATGCTGAGTTTTGGATGCTGCGCCATCTCAGCTCCTCTTTTCGTATTTGAAGAACTGCCGGCCGAGGAAGCGCATGATCTGGTCCGTGGCGAGGCCGAGCACGCCCAGCACCAAGATGTAGCCTATGGCCATGTCTGTCTGCAGGTAGCGTTGGGCCACGGTGATGCGATAACCGAGGCCGGAATTGGCCGCGACCAGCTCGGCGAGTGTCACCCAGGTCCAGGCCCAGCCGAGCGAGATGCGCAGCGTGTCCCAGATCTGCGGCATGGCTGAAGGCACCACGATGCGCATCAGCACGCGCAGGTCGCTCATGCCCAGCGTGCGGCCGAAGCCGACGAAGTCGGCGGGAACGCGCTTGATGTTGTCCTTGAACATCAGGGCCTGCTGGAAATAAGTGCCGATCCAGATGATCAGGAATTTCTGCGGGTCGCTGGTGCCGCTCCACAGGATCGACAGCGGCACGAAGGCCACGACCGGCATGTAGCGGACGAAGTCGAGGATCGGCTCGATCGCCGCTTCCCAGAAGCGGTAGGCGCCGATCAGGATCGCGGTGGCGAGCGCCATCACCGAGGCGATGAGGAAGCCGATGCTGATGCGATAGACGCTGATCGCGACGTCGCTGCCCAGCGTGCCGTCCTGCGCCAGCTTGATCAGCTTGGCGACCACGGCGAGCGGCGATGGCAGGAAGATCGGCTGCACCAGGCCGAGCCTGGCGACGATCGTCCATGCCGCCAGCAGGAGAAGGAAGGCGCAGATGGCGATGCCGACATAGGTCGTCGTCGGAAATTCCGCGCCCATGGAGAGCAGGGACTTGCGTCTGCGCGGGGCCGACGCCTTTCCCAAAGTCTGACTTTTCACGGCTTGATCGCTCATGTTCTTGTCACCGATTTGCAGCCGGGGCGCGCGACAGGATGTCTTCCCGGATTTCCGATACGGCGTTCTCGTGCGCCCGGAAGCCTTCGTAATGCGCGAACGCCCTGGCGGCCGGCGCGAGGCGTTCATAGGCGGCGCGCGAGACATAGGCTATCGAGGAGCGCTTCAGGAAGTCGAACACCGATAGCGGTGATGCGGTAGCAGCCCGGCCGCCCGTCGGCAACACATGGCTCGGCCCGAGTACGAAATTCGCGATCGGGATAGCCGAATGCGGACCGAGCAGGATTTCGCCGGCGTTGCGGATCAGCGGCAGCAGGTCGAACGCGCCGGTGGAAAGCACGGCCAGGTGCTCGGCCGCATAGTCGTTGACGAAGTCGAAGGCCGCCTCGACCGAATGGGCGAGCACAATGCCGCCCTTGTCGCCGCCGAGAACGGCGCGCGAGAAGCCGGCGCGGTACTCGCCCATCTTCTCCCACAGGCCGGGTATCGCGGCCGCCACCGCGCGGGCGACCTCGGGGTCCGCCGTCACCAGGAAGGCCGATGAATCCGGTCCGTGCTCGGATTCGACCAGCAGGTCCAGGGCCGCGAGTTCGGCCGGCACGGTGTTGTCGGCGTAGACGATCAACTCGCTCGGTCCGGCCGGGCTGCCGGGATCGATGCGGCTGGACAGTATCTGGCGGGCGGCGCTCAGCCAGGGGCTGCCGGGGCCGACGATCTTGGCGCAGCGCGGCACCGTTTGCGTGCCGAAGGCGACCGCGGCCACCGCCTGCGCGCCACCGCACAGGTAGATCTCGTCGATGCCGATCAATGAGGCGATGAAGCGGGTCGCCGCGTCGGCGGTGCCGTCCGGCCCGGGTGGGGTGACGATGACGACGCGGCGGGCGCCCGCCACCTTGGCGGGAACGGCGGTCATGATGGCGCTGGAGGGGAAGAAGCCCTTGCCGCGGGGGACGTAGCACGCAACGGAGTCGATCGGCGTCCAGCGGTCGCCGATCATGGCGCCCGGTGTCCGTTCGGACAGCCAAAGCTCCTCGGGCATCTGCGCCTCGTGGAAGCGCCGGACCTGCTCGACCGAGAGCTTGATCGCCTCGATCAGCCGGGTGTCGAGCTCTTTCTCGGCCGCTTCGATGGCTTCCGCCGAGACCTTGAGCGTATCGAGCGCCACGCCGTCGAAGCGCCGCGCGCAATCGATGAGCGCCGCGTCGCCCTGTTCGCGAACCGCCGCGATGATCGGTTCGACATCGCGCATATAGCTCGAGAGGTCGGTTTCGGTGCGTTCGAGCAATGCAGCGCGCCGCTTCGGCGAAAGCTTGCTCAGGTCGTGGAATGCAATGGCGTCCATTGATCGCGTTCTCTCGGGTTTTGTCGTGCCTCATGCCCGGTACCGGGCATGAGCGGAGGGTGCGCCCGCCTTGCGGCGGGCGATGTCCGGTTCTTGTTCTCAGGGAAGGGCGGTGGCTGGCCCGGATCGCTGCATCCTCTCGGATGCCGGCGATCCAGATTTCTTCTGGCAGCGGATTGTCAGGTGACCCGGTGCCGCCAGCCGCCAGTGGTCACTTCGCTGCCGACACGCTCGCGTCGACGGCGCTCTCGTAGGGAACGTCCTTCTCGATCATCTTGGCGGCGACGGCTGCCTTCAGGATGCTCGGATAGGTCTGCGACTTGAAGACGCCGTTCAGCGCTTCCTGGCTCTCGGCGACCGAGTAGTAGGAGACGCCGTCGAAGGCGGTCGCCAGTTCGGACGGCTCGGCGCCGACGCCCTTGGCGATGATGGCGCGGCCTTCCTCGGTATGCGTGCGATAGAAGTCCAGCGCCTGGTCCCAGCTCTTCAGCAGGGCGCGCACCTGGCCGGGCTTGTTCTTGAGCACGTCCTCCGGAATGGTCAGCATGTCGCTGATCAGGCCGGGGGCCTCGCCGGCCTCGGAGAGCACCTTGATGGACTTGTCGGCGGCAAGCGCCGTCGAGATGTAGGGCTCGTAGGTGACGGCG
The DNA here is from genome assembly GCA_001899205.1 of Mesorhizobium sp. 65-26. Taxonomy (GTDB): domain Bacteria; phylum Pseudomonadota; class Alphaproteobacteria; order Rhizobiales; family Rhizobiaceae; genus Mesorhizobium. Next base: position 608,535 of record MKVL01000010.1, read on the forward strand.
GCGGCGACGGTGCCCGAGATGATGGCGGTGCCGGCATTGGCGGCGGGCATCGGCAGTTCGCTGATATCCTCGATGGTCATGCCGTTCTTCTGCAGGATGTAGTTCAGCAGCAGGTCGCTGGTCGCGCCCTTCTCGAACGCCACCTGCTTGCCCTTGAGGTCGGCCGGCGTCTTGATGCTGTCGCCCTTGACCAGGATCGCGTCGGCCTTGGTCGAGGCGTCCATCAGCAGGATGCCCTTGAGCGGAATACCGGCCTGCACCTTGACCAGAAGCTGCTGGATGGATTCGTTGTCGCCGTTGACCTGGCCGGACGCGATCGCGGCGCCCATGTCCTTGTCCTCGACGAAGTTGACCAGCTCGACGTCCTCCAGGCCGTTGGCCTTGAAGAAGCCCTTCTCCTTGGCGATGTACCACATGCCGTAGCCGAGCCACGGCTGGATCGCCAGCTTGAACACGCCGGGCTCGACGGCCGGATCCTCGGCGAATGCCGGGTGGGACGCCGTCAGCGCACCAGTGAGAAGCGCCGCGACCGCGACGGCGCCGAATATGTGCTTGCGAAGTGTCATCATCATTCTGTCCTTGCTCCCATTGTGGTGGTTGTCATCTATCGCTGCCCGAGCCGCCCGATGCAGCGCCCAGCCGCTTCAGCAGGTTGAGCGTTATACGACCGACATCGTTCATGCCTGATGCGGGCAATGCGCCGAGCCAGGCGACGGAACTGGCCGAGAAGATCATGCCGCCGGAGGCCAGAGGGCGAAGCGTCATCTCGGCGCAGCGACGGCCTTCGCGCTGCGGTTCGCCGCCCTCGTACCATCGGGTGGCGTCATGCACGAAGCTTTCGGGAAAGCCGTCGGCGCGCGCGATGACCATGGTGTCGGGATGAGTACCGAGATGCGCGTCGGTTGCGTCGACCTCGTAGCCGGCGGCCGCACCCAGCACGATGCCGCTGTCGCCGAAGGTCTCGTTGCCGACGCCTTCGAAAAGCCAGGCCGCGACCGGCTCGTGGCTTGCTGGCGTTCGGGTGAAGGGACGGCCCCGGTCGAAGCCCATCAGCGAGATGGCCACGCCGGTCAGGCTGAATTCGCCACGCCCGCTGGCGCGCAGGTGCCCGCCTGGTTCATTGGTGATGGCGAACGCCTGCTCGGCGATCGGCCCGTCCCAGGTGCGGCCGGCCTCCAGCGGCGAACGGCGCAACTCCATCAGGTCGCCCTTGAACGCGACCTTGCCGGCGAAGCCGTTGCCGCCGAGATAGGCGATGCTGCCACCGGCGGCCGCGAAGCGCCGCAACGCGCCCTCGATTTCCACCGACATATATTCGGGATGGCTGCCGGTCATGACGGCGGCATAGCCCTCGAGCCCGGCAAGCCCGCGTTCGTGCAGGGCATGGTCGGTGGTCAGATCGAAGGCGATGCCGTTGGCGTGGCAGAAGCGCAGGAAATGCAGGTCGACGGGCAGATTGTGCGGGCCGCCGCACAGCGGATAGTTGTAGTCGGGGCGAAGCGTCGCCTTCGGCTTCCTGTAAGAGCAGATCGATACGCCGCTGGCATCGCTGTGATAGTCGTAGAGCGAACGAAGGTTGTTATCGATCGCGAACTGGTGGCCACGATCCTGGCTTTTCCACTCATAGAGATGTTCCGGCAGGAACTCGTCGGCATAGGCGAGATAGGTGGCGGTGGGCACCAGGAACAGCAACGGATTGCGGGGCGACGCCGCCACGACGAAGAAGACGATCTGCTCCTTGCCGTGCTCGTGCTCGACCTCGAAGGCGTAGACGCCGGAGGCGGCGTCGCGCGGCAGCTCGGCGCGGAAGCTGGCCGGCCAGTCCAGCGGGCCAAGGTCGTCGTCATGGCAGTGGACCGCGTCGTAGTGGGTCGGCACGAGCCGGGGATCGAAGCTCGTTCCGTCCCAACGCGGCGAGGTCATGCAGAAGGCGGGCAGGTTGACTACCTCGAGTTGCAACGCCGCGGTGCCGGACGATGTCAGCGGGCCGTCGCCCAGCCGCGTCGGGAAGGTCCACGAGGCGCTCCCGGATGACAGGCGCAGTGCCACCGAGGCGAATTTGGCGTTGAGCGTCGGCAGATCGTGCGCCAGGCTGGCGCCGAACAGCAGGTCCCGCGCTGGCGCCTTCCAGGCCATGTCGAATTCGCGATGCAGCCTGAACGGAGCAAGTACGTCCCCGCCGGTGATGTCGAGCGTGACGCCGGAACCCGCCGATCCGATCTCGATGCGCAGCCAGTCGCGCGCTGGCAGCGGCTCGCCGGACAGCAGCAGCCTGTCGCCCAGCCGGAACCGCAAGCCGTCATCCGTCAGCGTCAGAGAGAAGCTGTCGGTTTCGACGATGGCGCGGTCGCCATGGTTGCGGGTGAGGAAGACCGCGAACGATACGCCTTCGACGTGGCCGGCGCCTGCCAGTTGCGCCGCGCCGATGCGCAGGAAGGAGCCGAGGTCGAAGCTCTCGTGGCGAGGCGCGTCGGCAAGCTGTCGCACAGGCCAGTCCATGACCTGGGGCTCGGGCGTGTCGATACGCATCAGGCGCACGCCGCGCACAGCCGCTTCCGCGGACAGATGCAGCTCGACCGCGCCGCCGGCGGTCACGTGCCATGGGGCCGTATAGCCGGCCACCGCCATGGCGTCATGGATCACGCTCTTCTTCACGATCGCGGACATCCTCTCCGCGGCGGCTGTTGCGGGCCGCCGAATTCCCGGGTACCTCTATACCCCTGTTTTTTTGATTTAATCTATTAGTGTCAAGTCGAAGGGGGTATATACCCCCAACGGGGTATTCTCGGTGACAAAGACGGTCTTCGGCAGCCTGGCGCAGGCGATCGACAGGGTTGGGAGCGACGATTTCTACCCGACAATGGCGGAATACCTGCGTTCCTGCATGGACTACGACAATGTGATTGCCATCGTTTTCGTCGGTACCAACGTGCCCGACGTGCTCTACAGGAGCGTGCGCGGACCAGATGTGTTCCGCTATGTCGCCGAGCAATATCTGCCGGGGGCCTATCTTCTCGACCCTGTATACCACTTCCATCTCAGGCGCGGCGCGCCCGGCCTCTACCGATTGCTCGACATCGCGCCGGACCAGTTCCGCCGCAGCCGCTATTTCAAATGGTACTATGGCCGCATCGGCATAACCGACGAGATCTCCGTCCTGCTGCCGATCGGCGACAACACGACGATCACCATCTCGCTCGGCAAGGACAGTTCCTCGGGCCAGCTCTTCTCGTCGAAGGCGGAAGACCAGCTTCGGCAGCACGAGCCGGTGGTCATGTCGCTGTTGCGCGCGCATTTCAGCGCCTCGGAGGTTCGCACGGCCGGGGAGCGCAAGCCGACATCGGTCATCGACAATCTGATCGTGGCCATGAAGAGCCATCACGACGTCGGGTTGAGCCGCCGCCAGGCCGAGGTGGCGCTGCTTATCCTGCAGGGGCATTCGTCGCCGTCGATCGGGCTTCATCTGGGTGTCAGCCCGCAGACGGTGAAGGTGTTCCGCAAGCAGCTCTATGCGCGATGTGGGATCTCCTCTCAGGCGGAGCTCTTCGGGCTCCTGATGCCCATGCTGGGCAATGACGGCTCCGCGCTGGACTGACTTCGGCTGGCGCGGAGCCGGTTCAAAGGCGTTGTTCCTTGATGGTGTTCATGACGAAACTGGTCTCGATCGAGGCGACGCATTTCAGCCGGGCGATCTTCGCCTTGATGAAGCGTTCGTACTGCTCGAGGCTGCCGGCCACCACCTTCAGCACATAGTCGCGCGAACCGGTGACGAGGTGGCATTCCAGCACTTCTTCCCAGCCGCGGATCGCCTCCTCGAACATCACGATCTCGTCCTCGTTCTGGCGGCTGAGCCGGATGGTGGCGATGGCGACCATCGTCCAGCCGAAGACGGCGGGGTCGACCAGCGTGGTGTAGCCGCGAATGGCGCCGCTTTCCTCCAGCCGCCGCACCCGCCGCAGGCAGGGCGATGGCGACAGCCCGATCCGCTCGGCGAGCTCGTTGTTTGTGATGCGCGCGTCGGCCTGCAATTCGCGCAGGATCTTGCGATCGAACTCGTCGGCTATCTTCTGCTGCACTATGTTCACCTCTTGGCAATTGATGGCGCTAGTGGAGGCATTCTGGACCTAAAATAGCAAGGATCAAGTGCCAGGGATCGCATAAATTGCCGTGTGGAACTCTTCAAGCAGACAGGGAAATTCATGACCGCGCCGCGCCCCTCGAAAACCCATATCGGCAACCACAAGCTCCATCCGGAAACGCTGATGCTGGGCTATGGCTTCGATCCGCAGCTCTCCGAAGGGGCGGTCAAGCCGCCGGTGTTCCTGACCTCGACCTTCGTGTTCAAGTCGGCGGAAGAGGGGCGCGACTTCTTCGACTACACGTCAGGCCGCAAGGAGCCGCCGAGCGGCACGACCTCCGGCCTCGTCTATTCGCGCTTCAACCACCCCAACAGCGAGATCGTCGAGGACCGGCTGGCGATCTATGAGGGCACGGATGCCTGCATCCTATTCTCATCGGGCATGTCGGCCATCGCGACGACGCTGCTGGCCTATGCCCGGCCCGGCGACGTCATCCTGCACTCGCAGCCGCTCTATGGCGGCACCGACACGCTGCTGACGCGCACGCTTGCCGGTTTTGGCATCGGCGCGGTCGGCTTCTCCGACGGCGTCGACGAGGCAACAGTGCGCGCGGCCGCCGAGGCGGCCTCAGCGAAAGGGCGCGTGTCGGTGATCCTGATCGAGACGCCGTCGAACCCCACCAACACGCTGGTCGACATCGTGCTGATGCGCAGGATCGCCGACGAGTTGGGCACCCGGCAGGACACGGCGCCGATCGTCGTGTGCGACAACACGCTGCTCGGTCCGGTGTTCCAGCGGCCGATCGAGCATGGCGCCGATGTTTCGGTCTATTCGCTTACGAAATACGTCGGCGGGCATTCCGACCTGATCGCCGGCGCGGCGATGGGAGGCAAGGCGGTGACCAAGCCGATCAAGGCGCTGCGCGGGGCGATCGGCACGCAGCTCGACCCGCATTCCTGCTGGATGCTCGGCCGTTCGCTGGAGACATTGTCGATCCGCATGGAGCGCGCGAACGAGAATGCGCGCCTGGTCGCCGAGTTCCTGCGCGATCACCCCAAGGTCGCGAAGGTGCATTACCCGCCGTTCCTCGAAAAGGACACGCCTGCCTGGCGGGTCTACCAGGCGCAGTGCAGTGGCGCCGGCTCGACCTTCTCGTTCGACATTCGCGGCGGCGAAAAGGCCGCCTTCGCCTTCCTCAACGCACTGGAAATCTTCAAGCTGGCGGTAAGTCTCGGCGGAACGGAATCGCTGGCAAGTCATCCGGCAGCCATGACCCATTCGGGCATTCCCTTCGAGGTGCGGCAGCGCATCGGCGTCCTGGAAACCACCGTCAGGCTGTCGATCGGCGTCGAGCATCCCGACGACCTGATCGCCGACCTGACGCAGGCGCTGGCGTCCGCCTGACACCGAAAACAGTTCGGCCACGGAGCCAATCGGCGCCGTGGCCGTTATATCGGCGTCCCCTCGGCGGGGGGCGCGGGGACGCCATGGATCATGGAGGTTCTCATGCACATGCAATCGATGTCGCGCGGGCTTGGCATACTTGCCGTCTCCGCCGCGGTGCTTTTCGTTTCGCCGGCGCTGGCCGAGACGATGAAGTTCAAGGCCACGCTCGATGGCGCGCAGCAGAGCCCGCCCGTCACCACCAAGGGCAAGGGAACCGCGACATTCACCTTCGACACCACCAAGAAGACGCTCAGCTGGGACGTCAAATATTCCGACCTCAGCGGACCAGCGACGGCAGCACACATCCACGGCCCGGCGGGAATGGGTGAGAACGCCGATCCCGTCATCCCGTTCAAGAAGCTGAAGAGCCCGATCAAGGGATCCGCCGTCCTGACCGACGCGCAGGCCGCCGATCTCGAAGCCGGCAAATATTACGTCAACGTTCACACGGCGAAGAACAAGGGCGGCGAGATCCGCGGTCAGATCGAAAAGGCCATGTAGGCGGCTTGACCCCGGCCGCTCTCCGGTAATGGCCCAATTTGCCCCCTGATGTCCCTATTTGTCCGCTGCGCCGGCGGGCGCGAGGGCCTAGTCTAGGCTTCGGGACATCGCGTGGCGGGAGCGGCCGTGTCGCGTTTCCCAGGCCAGGCGCGCGAGGGCAGCCTGGCTCTGTCGTGGGTTCATGGGGCCCCTCTGCCGCATGGCAGGCCGTGGCCGACGACGGGAGCGTTCCTGTGGGGTGGCGCTCCCGACCTTCAGGCTCCAGCGGGGTCGGGGCGACCCCGCTTTTTTCTCGTGGCTCGTCGCCCCTGACGGTCGCCAGCCTCAGGCCTTGTCGCGGATTTGCGTCAAAGTGCGGGCCGGCGTGATTGCCTCGGGGTCAAGCCTGATCTCGACGATGGCCGGTTTGCCGCTGGCGCGGGCGCGCTCGAAGGCCGGCGCGAAGTCGGCCGTCTTCTCGACCGTCTCGCCATGGCCGCCATAGGCGCGGGCAAGCGCGGCGAAGTCGGGGTTCTTGAGATCGGTGGCGACGACGCGGTTCGGGTACTCGCGCTCCTGATGCATGCGGATCGTGCCGTAGATGCCATTGTTGACGACGATCACGATGATCGGCAGGTCGTACTGGACAGCGGTCGCGAATTCCTGGCCGTTCATCATGAAGCAGCCGTCACCGGCAAAGGCGATGACCTCGCGGTCCGGATAGAGGGCCTTGGCGGCGACCGCGGCCGGCGTGCCATAGCCCATCGAGCCGGAGGTCGGCGCCGCTTGCGTGGCGAAGCGGCGGAAACGATGGAAGCGGTGCACCCAGGTGGCGTAGTTGCCGGCGCCGTTGGCGAGGATGGCGTCTTCCGGCAATGCCTTCTCCAGATAGTCCATGATCGGGCCCATCTGGACGGCGCCAGGGCCGGTCTGGGGCGTGGTCGACCATTCGAGGTAGGCGGCGTGAGCCTTGGCCGTCTCTTCCTTCCACGAAGGCATGGCCGCGGGCTTGCGCCTGGCGAACGCCTCGACGAAAGCCGATGGCGAGGCATTGATCGCCAGCGTCGGCCGATAGACGCGGCCGAGCTCTCCGGCATCGGCGTGGACATGCACCAGCGCCTGGTCGGGGTAGGGGCTCTTGAGCAATGTGTAGTCCGAAGACGGCATCTCGCCCATGCGGCCGCCGATCAACAGCACGACGTCCGCCTGCTTGATGGTCGCGGCCAGCTTCGGGTTGATGCCGATGCCGACATCGCCGGCATAATTCGGATGAAGATGGTCGAACAGCATCTGGCGGCGGAAGGAGCAGCCGACGGGCAGCGACCATGTTTCGGCGATGGTGCGCATCCGCGCTACCGCGTCCTCGTCCCAGCGCGTGCCGCCGAGAATGACGAAAGGACGCCTGGCATTGCTCAGCAGCATCTCCAGCGCGTCGAGCTCGGCCTCGCCGGGACGCGTCTCGACCGGAGCATACGGCAGCGCTTCGGGAGCCTCGACCTCGCTGGTCAGCATGTCCTCAGGCAGCGACATGACCACCGGGCCCGGGCGTCCCGACGTTGCCACCGCGAAGGCACGGGTGACGAATTCGGGGATGCGCGAGGCATCGTCGATCTCCACCACCCATTTGGCGATGTCGCCGAAGAACCTGACGTAATCCACTTCCTGGAAAGCCTCGCGTTCCTTGGCGTGGCTGGCGACCTGGCCGATGAACAGGATCATCGGCACCGAATCCTGCATGGCGATGTGAACGCCGGCCGAGGCATTCGTGGCGCCGGGGCCACGGGTGACGAAGCAGATGCCCGGCTTGCCGGTCAGCCGGCCCTGGCAGTCGGCCATCATCGCGGCGCCGCCTTCCTGGCGGCAGACGATGGTGCGGATCGAGGAGTCATGCAGGGCGTCGAGCACCGCCAGGTAGGATTCTCCCGGAACGCAGAAGATGCGGTCGGTGCCGTTTGCCTCGAGCGCCTCGACGATCAGTTGTCCGCCGGTCTTCATTTCGCTGCCCTCTCCAGTTCGGCAAGGATTTCGTCCGTGTGCTCGCCAAGACGCGGCGAGGGTCGTTCATAGACCAGCGGCGTGCCCGACATCACCATCGGCGCGCGCACCGAGGGAAGGCGGTTGCCGTGGCCGTCGTCGAGGTCGAGCCGCATGCCGCGCGCGATCGTCTGCGGGTCGGCGAACATCTGGCCGATCGTGTTGATGGGGCTGGCCGGTACGGCGGCCGTTTCCAGTTTCGCCAGCAGCGCATCGCGCTCAAGGCTGGCCAGCGTGGCGACGATGCGCTCGCGCAGCCGCGTACGGTTGGCCACGCGCGCCGGGTTGGTGGCGAAATCCGGGTCGGCGGGCAGTTCTTCCAGCCCGACCACCGCGCAGAACCTGGCGAACTGGCCGTCATTGCCGACCGCCAGGATGATGTGGCCATCCTTGACCGGCATCACCTCGTAAGGGGCGATGTTCATGTGGGCATTGCCCATCTGCACTGGCGATTTGCCCGATACGAGATAGTTGAGGTTCTGGTTGCCGAGCGCCGAGATCTGCGTGTCGAACAGCGCCATGTCGACATGCTGGCCTTCGCCTGTCTTCTCGGCGTGGCGCAGTGCGGCCTGGATGGCGATGACCGAATAGAGGCCGGTGAAGATGTCGGATATGGCGACGCCCGCCTTCTGCGGCTCGCGGCCTGGTTCGCCGGTGATCGACATCATGCCGGCCATGGCCTGGATGATGAAATCATAGCCCGCGCGCGGCGCGTAAGGCCCGTCCTGGCCAAAGCCGGTGATCGAGCAATAGACGAGCCTGGGATTGATCTTGCGCAGGCTCTCATAGTCGAGGCCGTATTTCTTCAGGCCGCCCAGCTTGAAGTTCTCGATCAGCACGTCGGCGGTGGCGGCCAGGCGCCGCACCGTCTCGGCGCCTTCCGGCGTCGAGAAGTCGATGGCGATCGAGCGCTTGCCACGGTTGCAGGAATGATAATAGGCGGCCGAGAGGTTCTCGCCGTCATGGCTCATGACGAAGGGCGGTCCCCATTTGCGCGTGTCGTCGCCGCCATCCGGGCTCTCGACCTTGACGACGTCGGCGCCGAGGTCGGCCAGCAGCTGTCCCGCCCAGGGACCGGCGAGAATGCGGGCCAGTTCGACGACGCGGACGCCTTTGAGGGGAGGTTCGGCCATGGGTCACCAATGTTGAGCGGCCGCGCAGCCGGGCTCTTTGTTTTTCACGCATGTCGCCCCGGGACCGCTGCGCATTTGGGGGCGCCAAGCAACTATCAACCCCGCGCGCCGCTGTCACGGCCCTTGCACTGGGCCAAAGCGCACGCCGCGCCTTTCACCTCGGCAGCACGGTATCGATCCACATGGCGAACTCGTCCATGATGATGTTCCGATTCACCTCGTTCAGGCTTTCGTGGCGGGTATCGGCGTAAACCTTTGAAACGAGATTCGAAAAGCCCATCCGCTGCATCCTGTCGGCGAGCCGGGTGATGCCCTTGCCGTGGTCCGACACCGGATCCTGGTCGCCTCCAACCAGATTGACGAACAGGTCGCGCCGCACGCCGACGAAGTTTTCGTCCCGGCCGCCATTCAGCCCCATGCGCACCACGTCCCGCCACATCGACACGCTTGCGTCCCAGCCGCACAGCGGGTCGGCGATGTATTTGTCGACCTCGGCCGGATCGCGCGACAGCCAGTCGAACAGAGTGCGATGGTTGGGGACGGCCTTGCCCCAGGCCCGGAAGGTGAGCCTGGGCAGCAGGCGCGACGGCACGTCGGAGCCGAGACGCATCCTTTCCCAGGCGAGTATGCCAAGCGCCAACTGTCCGAGAATGCCTTCCGAGAAGTTGCCGTTCCAGATCGCCGCGGCATGGATGCGCGCCGAATTGGCGAGGACGAAGTTGAGCGCCACCGCCGCGCCCATGGAATGGCCGAAGACGATGACCGGCAGGCCGGGATGGTCGGCCGCGATGACCTCGTGCACGGCCGCCACGTCGGCGACGACCTTGGCCACGCCGTCGCCGTCGCCGAATTTGCCGGGCGGCGCGTCCGGCGCCCGCGTCGCGCCATGACCACGATGGTCGTGCGCATAGACATGGCAGCCATGCTCGCCGAGGAAGGTTGCGAAGCGGGCGTAACGCACCGCGTGCTCGGCCAGCCCGTGATTGATCTGGACGACAGCTCGGGGCCGGCCTTCAGACAGCCGGGTATAGAGGTTCAGATCAGCCCCCGTTGGCGAGCGGACGACACGCTGCTGGCTGAAGGTCATTGCCGCCTGGTCTCCCCCGTTTCCTTCAACCGGCGCAGCGCCGCGCCAGAGAAGAAGTACTCCATGTTTGTGCGATGCGGCCTGATGCGCGTCAATCCGGGACGAGCGCTTCCCTGGCGATGTTTCCGGTCCGGGGGCGAACGGTGCGCGCGATGCGTCCAGCCGCATCGGCATCGGCCAGCCTGTCAGATTTCGCCGTGCTGAGGTGACAGCGGGTGATTCCACCTGGCTGAAAAATGCTCTACAGGTCTTCGCAATTCTGACACGGATTGCGCGGCAGTGTGGCCGCCACTTCTCGACCGGGACTTGCTCATGCGCTTTGCTTCTGCCTTCGGACTGGCTTTCCTGTCAGCGTGTCTGCTGGCCGGCGCCGCGCGCGCCGACGTCAAGATGAGCGGCACGTTCGTCGCCGACGCGTCCTGTCCCGCGACGCAGGCCATCAAGAACGGCAAGAACCCCGGCGATATCGCCACGACCGCCGGACAGAGCTACCAACTCGTGGCCGGCAACAAGGACCAGCCGACACACTTCCTGATCATCGTGCCGGGCGCCGATCCGGAGCGCCGCTGGGTGAAGACGAGCTGCGGCCATGTTTCCGGCAGCAGCGCGGCAACGGCGCCGGCCGTGCCGGGCAAGCCCGCCACGCAGGCGTCAGGCAAGCCGGAATATGTGTTCGCTCTGAGCTGGCAGCCGGCCTTCTGCGAGACCAAGCCCGGCAAGACCGAGTGCAAGTCGCAGAACGCGGGCGACTTCGACGCGACGCATTTCACCTTGCACGGGCTGTGGCCGCAGCCGAATGGCAACTTCTATTGCCAGGTGGCCGCGAGCGACAAGGCCAACGACACGCCCGCCAACTGGCGCAAGCTGCCGAAGGTCGAGCTGGACGCCCAGACGCGCACCGAGCTGGACCAGGTGATGCCGGGCACGGCCTCGCAGCTCGAACGGCATGAATGGATCAAGCACGGCACCTGTTACGGCAAGAGCCAGCAGGACTATTTCGCCGACGCGCTGCGGCTGATGCGCGCTGTCAACACCTCGCCAGTGCGCGACCTGTTCGCCAAGAACATTGGCGGCAAGCTGACGGCGGACCAGATACGCGGCGCCTTCGACAGCGCCTTCGGTGCCGGCGCGGGCGACCGGGTCCGCGTTTCCTGCGTGATCGATCCCTCGAACGGCCGCCGGCTGATCGGCGAGCTGACGCTCGGCCTTGCGGGTCCGATCGGGCCGGACACTTCGCTCGGCGACCTGTTGCTGGCGTCGGTGCCGACCAACAAGGCCGGTTGCCCCGTTGGCACCGTGGACCCGATAGGTTTCCAGTAAATCCCGGGCGGGGGCAGCTGCCCGCTCCGTTTTCAGATCGTCTTCGAGGACTAGCGGTTCTGGCGTGAGCGCGTCCAGGTATCGTGGGTGTCGGCTTCGCTGCCTGCCGGTTCGCCGACGACCCGGTCGCGTCCGGTGAGCTTGGCCTTGTAGAGCCGCTGGTCGGCCAGCGCGAACAGGTCAGTCAGCCGCTGGGTGGTTTCGCCGACCGTGGCGACGCCGGCGCTGACCGTCAGGTCGAACCTGCCGTGGCTGTAAGACGTCTTGACCGCGTGGCGGATGTTTTCACCGTAGAGCCTTGCCATGGCATGAGGGCGTGCCGAGAGGATCGCGAACTCCTCGCCGCCGATCCGGAACACCTGGTCCCCTGGCTCGGCCATGTCGCACAGCAGGCCGGCCATGGCCTTCAGCACGCGGTCGCCCTCGGCGTGGCCGAAACGGTCATTGATCGACTTGAAGTGGTCGACGTCGAAGATCAGCAGGCTGAGCGGCTTGGCGGTGCGCAGGCTGACCGAAACGGCGGTCTCGCCATCGCTGTCGAAGCGGCCCCTGTGCAGCAGGCCGGTGAGGCCGTCGCGGCCGACATGCTCGACCAGCGCCTCGTAGCGCTCGCGATAGGTCAGCGTGTCGAAGATGTCTGAGAGGCCGCGCGGCGCGGCTGAATCGTGTGCCTCGAACCAGCGGAGATAGGCGACCAGCATGGCGCTGAAGGCGAGGGCGGCGCTCATCTTGGCGAACCAGCCGCCGAAGAACACGGCGATCGGGGCGTCGGCCACGAAATGCAGGGCTGTGAAGAACCCTGCCTGGTCGAAGGTGAGGACCAGGGCGACCGAGGTCAGTATGCGCGCGAAGGGCCTGTTCCGCAGATAGGCGCCGAGCTTTTCATAGAGCAGGATGATGAGGATCGCGTCGATGAAAAGCAGCGTCGTGCCCCACACCATCAGCCAGCCCATCTCGTCGATGAAGCCGATGTCCGGGCGTCGGCCGTCCGGCAGCGGGGAGATGTCGTGCATGCGCAGCAGCAGCACGAGGCCGATCATCAGGGCGTTGCCGGCCAGCAGACCATAGATCGGCTGGCGCACGGTCGAGGCGTCTTCCTTCATGTACAGGAGCAGCAGCATCACCAGCTTGCCGGAAAACATCACCGCCGAGCCGGGCGACACCAGGCCGAACGGCAGCTCGACGTAGAAGACGCTGGCGAGATAGGTTTCCAGGAAATGCATGACGCCGAGCGCGCAGACGAAAACGCCAAGACCTGTGCGCTTCCTGAAGCGGAAAAGCGTGACCATGACGCCGAAATACAGAACCGCCTCGGCAAGGAGCAGGACACCGTTCAGCACGTCGATCCGATCTTTTTTCTTGGGACCCGCCGGCGCACCGGCGACTCCACCCCATAGTGTTTTGACTCGGAAGGGTTAACCGGAGCTTTCGCGCAATTGCGCGGCGCCTGAAAAGGGCCGGCGTCGCGGGGCTGGCCGACGCGCGGCGCCGAAAGCGATTGCCGTTCGGCGCCGCATCGCCTACATAGCGCCCAACTTCCAATCATTCCGAACAGGGAAAGCGCGCGTGGCACGCCAGTTCATCTATCACATGTCCGGCCTGTCGAAGGCCTATGGCACCAAGAAGGTGCTCGATAACGTCCATCTGTCCTTCTATCCCGACGCCAAGATCGGCATTCTCGGCCCGAACGGTTCGGGTAAGTCGACCATCCTGCGCATCATGGCCGGGCTCGACAAGGAGTTCCAGGGCGAGGCATGGCTGGCCGAGGGCGCGACCGTCGGCTACCTGGCGCAGGAGCCGCAGCTCGACAACAGCAAGACCGTGCGTGAGAACGTCATGGACGGCGTCGCCAGGAAGACCGCCATCATCGAGCGCTACAACGAGCTGATGATGAACTACTCCGACGAGACGGCGGACGAGTCTGCCAAGCTCCAGGACGAGATGGACCGGCTGAACCTGTGGGATCTCGAGCAGCAGGTCGAGATGGCGATGGACGCGCTGCAGTGCCCGCCACCTGACTCGGAAGTCACCAACCTGTCGGGCGGCGAGCGCCGCCGCGTGGCGCTGTGCCGGCTGCTGCTGGAGCAGCCTGACCTGCTGCTGCTCGACGAACCGACCAACCATCTCGACGCCGAGACCACGGCCTGGCTGGAAAAGCACCTGCGCGACTATCCGGGCTCGGTGCTGATCATCACCCACGACCGCTACTTCCTCGACAACGTCACCGGCTGGATCCTCGAGCTCGACCGCGGCCGGGGCATCCCCTACGAGGGCAACTACACCAAATATCTCGACGCCAAGGCCAAGCGCCTGATCCAGGAAGGCCGCGAGGACGATGCCCGCCAGAAGTCGATCTGGCGCGAGCGCGAGTGGATCCAGTCCTCGCCGAAGGCTCGCCAGACCAAATCGAAGGCGCGTATCAAGGCCTATGAGGAATTGGTCGAGCAGTCGCAGAACCGCAAGCCGACCGACACGCAGATCGTCATCCCGGCGAGCGAGCGGCTCGGCAACGTGGTCATCGAGGTCGAGGGCCTGAACAAGGGCTTCGGCGACGAGCTCCTGATCGAGAACCTGTCGTTCAGGCTGCCGCCGGGCGGCATCGTCGGCGTCATCGGTCCGAACGGCGCCGGCAAGACGACGTTGTTCAAGACCTTCACCGGTCAGGAAAAGCCGGATGCCGGCTCGATCCGCATCGGCGAGACCGTCAAGCTCGGTTATGTCGACCAGAGCCGCGACGCGCTCGACCCGAACAAGACCGTGTGGGAGGAGATTTCCGGTGGCGCCGAGGTCATCAAGCTCGGCAAGCACGAGGTCAACAGCCGCGCCTACTGCTCGTCCTTCAACTTCCGTGGCGGCGATCAGCAGCAGAAGGTCGGCAACCTGTCGGGCGGCCAGCGCAATCGCGTGCACCTGGCTAAGATGCTGAAGGGCGGCGGCAACGTTCTGCTGCTCGACGAACCGACCAACGACCTCGACACGGAAACGCTGGCAGCGCTCGAAGACGCGCTGGAAGCCTATGCCGGCTGCGCGGTCATCATCAGCCACGATCGTATGTTCCTCGACCGCATGGCCACCCACATGCTCGCCTTCGAGGGCGACGCGCATGTCGAGTGGTTCGAAGGCAACTTCGAGGAATACGAGAAGGACAAGCTGCGCCGGCTGGGCGCGGAGGCGGCCGCCCCGCACCGCATGACCCACAAGCGGCTGACGCGCTAACATCAGTCCAAAGGGCGGCGAACGAGAAGCGAGGTTTCGAGATGGCCGACTGGTCCGCCGCCCAATATCTGAAGTTCGAGGACGAGCGCACGCGTCCCGCGCGGGATCTGGTTGCGCAGGTCCCGGTTGCCTCGCCGACCCAGGTGGTCGACATAGGCTGCGGCCCGGGCAATTCGACCGAACTTCTGGTCGAACGCTGGCCGGATGCGCAGGTCAGCGGTTTCGACACCTCTCCCGACATGATCGAGAAGGCGAGGGCGCGGCTGCCCGGCGTCTCCTTCGATCTCGCCGACGCGTCTTCCTGGACGCCGGCGGAACCGGTCGACGTCATCTTTGCCAATGCCGTCTTCCAGTGGCTGCCTGACCATCCCAAGGTGTTCCAGCGCCTGATGGGACTGCTTGCGCCGGGTGGCGCGCTGGCCGTGCAGATGCCGGACAACATGGCCGAGGATTCGCACCGGCTGATGCGCGAGACGGCAGCCGAGATGCCGTTCGCCGACAAGCTCAGGGGCGCGGCGCGGGCGCCGCTGCCGCCGGTCTCGTTCTATTACGACCTGCTGTCGCCGCTCTCGGCGCGGCTCGATATCTGGCACACGATCTACAACCACCCTCTGGCCAATGCCGAAGCGATCGTCGAATGGGTGAAGTCGACCGGCCTGAAGCCATTCCTCGATCCGCTGGCGGCCGGGGAGAAGAAGGCCTTCCTCGACAGCTACACGGCCAAGATCGAAAAGGCCTATCCGAAAGCGGCCGACGGCAAGGTGCTGCTGCGCTTCCCCCGGATATTTATTGTCGCCAGGCGGGCGTAGAGTCGGACGATCTGATCCGCTTCTAGGTCCTCAGGGTCGTATTTCGATAAGCGTCCCATTGGGAACCGCTTTCCAAATCTGCTCAATTTCATCGTCTGTCACGGCGATGCAGCCTCGCGTCCAATCCAGCATTCGATGCCAGGAACCCAGCCAGCCCAAGCCGTTGCGAAGGCCATGGATCATAACGTCGCCGCCTGGATCGACACCAGCCCGCTCAGCATCCTTCTGTTGTTGTGCGGTGGGGTAACCTATTCGAAGCGACAAGTGGAATGCGCTTAGCGGGCTTCGCCCGATGATACGATAGAGCCCTTCTGGAACCCTGTTGTCGCCTGATTTGGCTTTTGCACCGCTGCCGCCGCGCCCCAATGCAATATCGTATGATCTAACGAACACGCCTTGGCTGTACATCTGCATTTGATGTGCGTGTTTCTCAACGAGGATGAAATCCACGGACGGAACTTGCGATGGAACTGCCACCGGGGCGACATAGAAAACCAGGCTGACGGCCAGCAAGCCGGCGAATACGGTGACCAACGCAGCCAAAAGCCACCTCAACATGGATGCCACTCTGAGCAACGTCGCTGGCCCCCCGCTTTAAGCTGGCATAAATCGGCGAAATGCGACAAGGGTTGGACCCTGCCATTTCGGCGTACGCGCCGGAGCCCGCAACACAGTGCCTGGAACGGACTGGATATGCATCGCGTCATCATCAGCGGCATTGGTGCTGAAATCCCCGAACCCGTAATCAGCAATGACGATCTGGTCGCCAGCTTCAACAGCTGGGTCGATACGGAAAACGTGCGCCGCGCCACCACTGGCGAGCCGTTGCTGCAAAAATCCGACAGCGCCTTCATCGAACATGCCTCGGGTGTGAAGACCCGCCATGTCATCGAACGCGAAGGCATACTGGACCCCACGCGCATGGTGCCACGCATCCCGGCACGGCCGGACGATGCGCTTTCGCTGCAGGCCGAATTCGGCATCGCCTCGGCCAGGAAGGCGATCGCGCATGCGGGTATCGAGCCGTCGGATATCGATCTGGTGATCTGCTCGTCATCGCACCAGCAGCGGCCGTATCCGGCCATCGCCATCGAGATGCAGGAGGCGCTGGGCACGAAGGGCGCCGGCTTCGACATGGGGCTGGGCTGCTCGTCGGCCGCGGCGGCGTTGCACATGGCGGTCAACCTGGTGCGCTCGGGCGCGCACAAGCGCGTGCTGGTGACGACACCCGAGATCATCACCGGCCACCTCAATTTCCGTGACCGGCAGACGCATTTCATCTTCGGTGATGCGTCCGTTGCGATGGTGGTCGAGGGGCTTGCCCAGGGCGATAAGCGGCCGGGCCGCTTCGAGGTCCTGGACACCCGTATCTGGACGCAGATGTCGAACAACATCCGCACCAATCTCGGCTATCACACGCGCACCGCCCAGGACGATCCCTGGATGATCGAGCTCGAGGGCAATCTGATCAAGCAGGTCGGCAACAAGGTGTTCAAGGAAGTCACCGTCGCTGGCCACAAGTTCATCGTCGAGTTCCTCGCCGAACATGGCCTGACGCCAGAAGCCATCCGGCGCTTCTGGCTGCACCAGGCCAATGCGCGCATGAACGCCATGATCCTGAAACTGTCCTTCGGCCACGATGTCGGCCACGATCGCGCGCCGACCGTGCTGGACAGGCTCGGCAACACGGCGGGCGCCGGCGCGATCATCGCGCTGTCGGAAAACCACGCCGACATGAAGGCCGGGGATTTCGGCCTGATCTGCGCGTTCGGTGCCGGCTACTCGATCGGTGGCGCGCTGCTGCGTATGCTCTGAGCTGCTACGCATGCTCTGAACTGCTGCCAGATCTAGGCCGGCAGGAAGGGCACCAGCATCGGCACGCGTCTGGCGTAGTCGTCATAGGCCGGGCCGAGTTCGTTGCGCAGGAAGCGCTCTTCCAACCTCGCCTTCATGTAGATGCCGATCGTGAGCAGAAGCGCGCCGGCAATGCCCCACAGTGTGCCCTTGGCGGCCATGGTGGCAAGGATCGCCAGCAGCAGGCCGGTGTAGATCGGATGGCGGACTAGGCCATAGGGCCCGCTGTCGACGACACGGTGCGTCGCCTTGGCAGTGACGGTGCCTGACCACAGCCTGCCGAGGTGCAGGCGTGCCCACCACGAGAAGACGAGGCCGACGGCGATCAGCGCGACGCAGGTCCAGGCCGTCGTCAGGCCCGGAATCCAGAACCGCAGCCGCCCGACATAGCCGTGGGCCGGAATGAAGAACAGGGCAGTGCCCAGCATCAGCACGATGCGGTAGGGCGCTTCCGCCTCGAAGCCGGCGCGTTTCTCCGCCCTGTCGGCCCAGAGTGCCGCTGCGGCCCAGGACACTGCCCAGGCCAGCCACAGAAAGACGATTGCCGCCCCCGGACGCATGATGGACCCCTCTCGATGCCTGCCGTTGGCCATCAAGGGCGCGCGGCGCGGCGGGATTGCGGCGCGCCGTGGTAAGAAGATCGTGATCGCGGGAGCTTGCGTCCGCGTCGGGTGGCAAGGCTGATGGGATCATCAAGCTTTTCGAATGGACGCAGCCGCCTGACACTGGATAATGCACGGCCGCGCAGAAGGAGCGAATGCCATGCTGGACCTGTTTCCCGAAACGGGACCCCGTTTCGACATCGTGCCGGCGCGCAAGCTCGCGGCGCGCGCCGCCGTGCTCTATGCGGCGCCGTCGGACCATTTCCAGACGCGCTCCGTCGAGGCGCTGCGGCTGGGTTTCGACGGCATAGACGGCGACTTCCATGCTGGCGCCACCCGGCGTTCCGGCGGGCGCGAGCCGTGGTATCCACGCGGTACCGAGATGCGCAACGAGCGGCAATTGTCGATCGTCGCAGCGGACGAACTGGCCGTGGTTGCCAGGCGCATGGGGCTGGCCGAAATCAGGCCGGAATGGATCGGCGCCAACCTCTTGATCGAGGGCGTGCCGCATCTTTCCATGCTGCCGGCCGGCACGCTGATGTTCTTCAAGGGCGGCGTAACCCTGAAGGTCGACGCGCAGAACGGCCCTTGCCGCATTGCCGGCCGCTCGATCGCCGAGCATGCGGGGATGGCGGATGTCGAAGCGAGCGCGCTCGAATTCCCGAAGGCGGCCAAGCGGCTTCGCGGCGTGGTCGCCTGGGTGGAGAAACCCGGCATCATCCTGGCCGGCGAGGAAATCTCGCTGCGCCTGCCGGAGCAGTGGATCTATCCGGCCTAGCGTATTCGATCCTCTCCAAGGCCTAGCGGCTTTCCAAGCCGGATCGTCATCACCCCCGCCGGAAGTTTTTCAGGCGCGCGATCATCGCCTTCCCGTCGGCTGTCTCGCTGCGTTCGATCAACTGCGACAGGGTGAAGACGCAGACGCCGTCGACTGGGCTTGTTTCCAGCCGGCCGACCGCGTCCGAAAATTCCTCGGCGCCGAGATCATGGGCGCGGCCGTGGCCCGTGTGCATGCCGTCGAGATAGATGGCCTTTGCCTGCAAGGTGCAGATCGCGCGCGCCTTACCGCGCTGCTTGATATCAGAGGCTATCCTCGCCGGCCAGGCGCTGTCGCGGCGCAGGATCTGGTGATAGGCCATCACCTCGAAGACATCGACAACGGCATCAAGGCGGCTGACATCCTGGCCGAACACTTCGGTCACGGCATCGTCGAAGTCGCTGCGGAAGAATGGCAAGGTGTTGATGGCAATCTCGGTGTCGCCCTTGATGGCGCGCACGGCATTGCGTATGCGGCCAATGGCGGAAACCGTGACGCCGCATTTCCAGTCGCGCCAGGCTTCACGATAGTGACTGGCGATCCGGGCGGCGGCCTGCACCGGCTGATCGATCGGCACGTCGGCGCCGGTGTCGTCGCGAAAACGCCGCAGCGTGTCGGGCGCATAGCTGTAGTGGGGCCTGGAGGCGCGCGGTGTATCCGGCAGCCAGGTCTCCCAGAAGCCTGGCCAGCGGATGAAGCCGAGATGGATTCCCTCGGGCTGCAATTCGCGGACGGCGGTCTCGAGCAGGCCGATCTTGTGGGCGAGGTTTTCCTCGCGATCCGGCGCCATCCCGACATACCAGTCTTCCTGGACAGCGCGGTTGCCGTGCTGGTCTATGGGCAGCAGATCCGGATGCTGGCGCGTGTAGGCGGGGTCGAAACAGATGTTGAGGCAACCAAAATAGGAGATGCCACGGTCCCTCAGCGCATTGCGAAAAGCCAGATCGTCCTGTTCGGCATAGCGCGCCCGATCATGGCCGCGAACCGCGCTTTCGACAGCCGTGTCCTGCATCGGCAGGTAGCGGCTTTGGGTGATGACGTAGGTGATGCCCATTGACGCCAGCAGGTCGGCTGCTTGCTCGATCCCCATTCCATGCTTCAGGAACCAGTCATTGTCATAGATCTTCACCCCGACGCTCAGGTCCATCATCGTATCGTCCAATGCCAAGAAGGAGGGGTTAGTGGACCGTCGTGGCCCGTGAGGACGCCTCGGCGCTTCTGCTCATCGCGGCGAGCAACCGAGCCCGATCGAGATTGCGTCGATCCTCGATTTCGGTCACCGCGCCGGCCTGCACGATCGCCACGAGGTCGGAGAGGGCGAGGATTTCGTCCAGGTCGTCGGAGATCAGCAAAACCGCAGCGCCGGCCTGCGCCAGCGATCGGATCTGCTGGTGAAGTTCGGCCTTGGCGCCCACGTCGACGCCCGCCGTCGGCTGGTCGAGGACGAGCACTCGTGGTCTGGCCGTCGCCGCGCGCGCCAGCAGCACTTTCTGGGCATTGCCACCGCTCAACGTCGCGACATTTCGGTCCGGCTCCGCCGGCCTGACATGGAAGCGCTGGATCGCCTCGGTGACGGCCTGCCGACGCAGCCCGCGACGGACGAAGCCGAGGCGCGACATCAGCGGAGCCAGCGCCGTCAGTTCGATGTTCGCGCGTATCGAGCCCGTCAGGACCAGTCCGTTGGTGTTGCGATCCTCCGGCACGAGCACAAGGCCATGCCGTCCCGCGCTGACAGGATCGAGAGAAGGCAATGTCTGCCCGTCGACCGTCAGCGTGCCGTGGCTCTCGACGTCGCCGATCAGCGCGCGCGCCATGCGGGAGCGTCCCGAGCCGATCAGGCCTGCGAGCCCGACGATCTCGCCTGCACGCACCTCAAGGGAAAATGGTTGCCGCCCGGAGACCGAGAAGTTCTCGAGCCTGAGGCGCACCGCGCCGCGTTTTCCCGATGTGGAAGAGGCTGATTGAGAGGCGGCTTTCGTCTCGCCGACAAGGAGCGCCGCCAGGCTGTCCACCGTGAAATCGGACGAAGAGCCGCTTTCGACGACCCTGCCATCGCGAAGCACGGTGACGCGGTCGGCAATCTCGATCACTTCATCGAGGAAGTGGCTGATGTAGATGATACCCATGCCGGAGGCGGCCATGCGGCGCATCAGGCTGAAGAGATGCTCCCTTTCCGCGGGTGCCAGCCGGGCGGTCGGCTCATCCATGATGAGGATGCTGGCATTCTGCGACAGCGCCCGCACGATCTCGGTCAGTTGCTGCGCGGCGACGCCGAGTTTGCGCACCGGGGTGTCCATCGGCAACTCGACGCCGAGGGCCGCCGCCTCGCGGGCCGAGCGATCCCTCAACGCGCCATGCGAGATGAGACCCGCCGCGGCGCCACGCGGTTCGCGCCCCAGTGCGATGTTCTGCGCGACGGTGAAATCGGGGACCAGCGCGAAATCCTGGTAGATGGTGGCCACGCCATGCTCATGCGCTTCCCGCGGCGTCGCCAGCGCGACTGTCTTGCCGGCAATGGCGATGGCGCCGCCATGGTCCGCGTAAAGTCCGCCCAGCACTTTCATCAGCGTGCTCTTGCCCGCGCCGTTGTGGCCGACAAGGGCGTGGATCTCGCCCTTGGCGAGCTTGAAAGACACGCCATGAAGCACAGTGCTTCCGGCGAAGCTCTTGCGGATGTCGGTCATTTCGAGAAGCATGATAGTGCGTCTTTGCTGTCGGTCGCGATCGCCACCCGTGGCGGCCGGTCACCGGCCCGCCCAGGGGCGAGCCGGTGTTTACTCATCGGGCGTGTCAGCCGCCCCAGGCCGGCGGAAACTGCTCCACATTGTCCTTGGTGACGATTGGCAGATCGAGGAAATGGTCCGGGGAGGGGACGTCGGCGGTCTTGCCGTCCAGCAGCTTGACTGCATCCTTTACGCCGGTCACGCCTTGCGGCGCAGGATCCTGGTCGACGGTGCCGTACACGGTTCCCGCCTGAATGGCGCTGCGCACGTCGGCCGGGTAGTCGCCGAGGATGAACTTGACGTCGGTGCGCCCGCTCTGCTTGGCGAAGCTCGCGCCGTTCACGCCTTCCGGTCCCTGGTCGATGATGGCGTCGAGCGAGCCTGACGGGTAGCGGCTCAGGAAATCCTGGGTGACGGCCAGTGCCTTGGCATTGTCCCAGTCGGCCGACTGTTCCTCGACGATCTTGATGTCGGGGTATTTCTTCAGCGCTTCCATAAGCCCGGCCTTGCGGTCGATCTGCGAGGAGGTGCCAAGCTTGCCGAGAATGTAGGCGACCTTGCCCTTGCCGCCGATCGCCTTGGCAAGCAGTTCACCTTGCTGCTGCCCAAAGGCGACGTCGTCCACGCCGACGAAGGTTGCGATCTTCGCTCCCGAGCTCGTATCGACCCGGTTGTTGACCGCGATCACGGGGATGCCGGCCTCGTTCGCCTGCTTGATGACGGGCACGATGCCCTTGGCGTTGCTCGGCGTGACAAGGATGAGGTCGACCTTCTGCGCGATGAACTGCTGCACGACCGAGATCTCCGTCGACAGGTCGCCATTGCCGCTTTGCAGGTCCAGCGACACGCCAAGCTCCTTGGCGGTGTCCTGCGCGCCCTTGATGAGGTTCGAATAGAACGGAACCGAGGTGTTCCAGATCATCATTCCGATCTTGCGCTCGGCGGCCGTCGCCGACTGGCCGTTGATGGCGAAGCCGATGGCCAACACCGTGGCCGCTGCTCTCAGCACGGTACGGCGCGAAAAATGTATCTTCATGTCATTCCCCTTGTTCATGACAGTTTGTTTTCACGAGTTGCCTCAGCGCAGTTCCCGGCGCTTGCGCTGATAGCTGTCGAAACCCACCGCCACGAGAATGACGGCGCCGGTGACTGCTGGCTGCCAGTAGGGCGAAATGCCCAACAGATTGAGTGCGTTGGCGACGACGCCGAGGAGCAGTGTGCCAAGCACGGCGCCTCCGACATTGCCGACGCCGCCGCTGAGCGGCACGCCGCCGACCACGACGGCGGCGATTGCCGCGAGAGGCCAGTCGGTGGCGCTCGCCGGCTGGCCGATGCCGGTCTGCCCCAGCAGAACCACGCCGGCGATCGCCGCGAAAAGGCCGCCAAGCGCGTAGGTGGCGAGCGTGACCCGGTCGACATTGATGCCGGCGAGCCGCGCCGCGACCTTGTTGCCGCCAACGGCGTAGATGTGATGGCCGAACGTGGTGAAGCGCAGGATCGCCCAGGTCAGGCAGGCGATCGCCGCGAAGATGATGGTCGGGATCGGCACAGGCCCGATGCGGCCGAGCCCGAGCACGGTGAAGCCTTCCGGCACGCCATAGACCGGCTGCGCGGCCGTGCCGATGAAGAGCAGGCCCGTCACTAGCACCTGTGTTCCGAGGGTGGCCACGAAAGGATTGATGCCGATCTTGGCGATGCAGAACCCGTTGAACAGGCCGACAAGAGCGCCGAAGCCCAGCGCCACGATAATTCCGAGCGGTCCGGACACGTTTACGATCATGGCCGCCGCCACGACCGAGGCCATGGCGCCTACAGCGCCGACCGAGAGGTCGAAACCGCCAAGCACGATCATCAGCAGCATGCCGCAGGCGACGATGCCGATGATGGAGTTGCGCTGCAGCACATTGGCGATGTTCGCCCAGGTTGCGAAGTTCGGCACCACGAGCGCGGCGACGATGACAGCAAGCACGAAGATGATCACCAGCGCGTAGCGCGACAACAGCGCCGTGCGCGAGCCACCCAGGCCTTTGCGGGATGCGACTTCAGTCATGCGGGTCCTCCGCGGCTCGCGCTCGGCAGCCGCACGCTCCATCGCAATCGTCGCGACGGGATTTACCGTCGGCCATGCGATCCGGGCGCAAGATAAGAGGCAAAAATGCGCACTGTCAATAAATAAAGTTTGTTAATTTAATATAATCTGGTAGCGTCGGCTCGTGCTTGAATCGCCCGCCAACCCATCGGCCAGCAACGCTTCCGACATCCGCCGCCGGAACCGTCGACTGATGCTTCATGAATTGCGCCTGCGCGGGAGCCTTTCGAGGGCCGAACTGGCGCGCGCCACCGGGCTCACGCCGCCCGCCATCGCCAGCATCATCCAGGATCTGCTGGATGCCGGGCTCGTGCGGGAAGCGGGGCGCCGCAAGTCCGCTCGCGGTCAGCCGCCGATCGAGATCGAGATCGCCCGGGAAGGTGGTTACGCGGTCGGGCTGCGCGTCGAAACGCGCGGCTACGACTTCGTCGTCTCCGACCTTGGAGGCGAGGTGGTTGCCAGCGGCCAGGGCGAGATACCGAGTGAGGAACCGGAAGAACTGCTGGAGTTCCTCGCGGTGCTCTACGAAGGTTTAGCCGAAGAATACGGTGCGGGCCGCAGCCTTGGTCTCGGTCTCGTCACTCCAGGGCCGTTCGACGCGGTATGGCCGGGGATACCGACGCCCGGGGCCATCGCGGCACTGCAGACGCGTTCCCTTGTCGAAAGGCTGACGGCCCGCATCGGCGTCGATGTCTTCCTGGAGAACGATGCCACAGCGGCCGCGCTGGGCGAGCGGCTCGCCGGCGTGGCGCGTGAGGTCAACCATTTCTTCTATGTGTTCGTCGGCGAGGGTGTCGGCGGCGGCATCGTGATGAAGGGCGAGTCCTATCGTGGCGAGAGCGGCAATGCGGGCGAGTTCGGCCATCTGATCGTCGATCCCGCCGGGCCGCGCTGCTATTGCGGCAACAGCGGATGCCTTGGGCAGTACCTGTCGCTTTCATCGCTGCGGCAATTCAAGGCGACGCATCCAGACGAGACCGGCGAGGCGGCTGAGGATGAATGGTTGGCTGGCGCGGCCCGCGCGCTTTCGCTGGCGCTCGTCACCATTGAAAACCTGCTCGACCCCGAAATGATCGTGCTGGGCGGAGCCGCGCCGGCACGGTTGCTGGCCAGGCTCTGCGATCGCATCGGCGAAATGCGGCCCTCGGTTCGTCTCGGCCGACAAAGGCGACTGCTCCTTAGCGATCTCGGCGAGCGCAGTGCTTCCTATGGCGCCTCGACTCTGCCCATCATTGCGGTGACCAGTCCGTTCTAGGTCCCAGGCAATAGGCCGGGTCCCGTTCGGCTCAACGTGGACGGGCTGTCCCCGGCTCATTCGTCTTCGTCGTCGGCGTCCAGCAGGCGCGTGGCGCGCCATCGGGTGAGCGTCTCGTTTGTCTGAGCGAGCACGAAGAAGCGCGCCGAGTCGCGGTCATAGCCTTCCTCAAGCAGCTTTTCGTAGTCGGTATGGGCGTGGCGGACATGGGCGATGGTCGCCAGCCACACGGCGATCGACGGCGGCAAGGTCTTCATATGGACAGCGCCGGCATCGGCGCGGATCTTTTCCATGTCGGCATAGGGCGCCATGGGCAACAGCGCCGTCAGGGCCTTGGCAATGGCGCGGCGACGGCCGGTCGGCGCGATCATCTGTCGTCGCGTCCGGCGATGACGGCGTCCGGAAAGGCGTCTGTCGAGGCGTAGTAGGGCTTGATGTCGATGATCGGCGTGCCGTCGAGCACGTCGATCGCATCGATATCGATGCGGCCCGTCTCGACGTCGATCGCGACCAGCGCTGCGACATGCAGGCCGACCGGGTTCGGGCGGGCAGGGGAGCGCAGCGAGAAAACGCCTTTTGCTTCAACGGCATGGCGCGGCTTCTGGACAATCAGATTCCGCGGTGCGTGGTGCAGCCAGGTCCGCACGATGAGATGGCTCGCGCGGTCCAGCGCCCGTAGTCCTTCGCGATAGGGCGCATCGACCAGGAGCGTGGCCGGCCGGGCGGCCTCGCGTGCGCCGCGCATGTTCTTCGGGCAGCTTTCGCGTGTCGTCCAGGGCGACAGTATCCGGCCGATGAAGACGACATGCCCGTCCGCCGGTAGCGCCGCCGGGTCGTCGGCCAGCATGCGCTCGCCTTCGCGGGGCTCGAACATCTGTCTCGGCTCGGTCATGGCACGGCCCTCGTTGTCCGGCACGAAGAGAACGGCCCCTGCGCTCGGCGATGTGCGCCGGGATCGCCCACGACCCTGGGATCGCTGACGACCCTGGGGTCGCCTACGACGCTGAGATCACGCATGCGCCATTTTCTTGTCCGCAAGCGACATAGGCCTTGCAAGGGTTTCAAAATCGACATAAACATATGTTTATATCTTTCTCATGCTTCGCTCAATATGAGAAGGCCTCTACTCACTGCGGGAATGCCGATGCACGTCGCGCTCGACACCATGGTTGATACATTGAAGGCGGCGGCCGAATCCAGCCGGCTGCGCATCCTGGCGCTGTTATCGCGCGGGGATCTTACCGTGTCCGACCTCACGGAGATCCTCGGCCAGTCGCAGCCGCGCGTGTCGCGGCATCTCAAGCTTCTGCTGGAGGCGGGATTGATCGGCCGCTACCAGGAGGGGTCCTGGGCGTTCTTCCGCCTGTCGGATGCCGACGCCGCGCGGGATTTTGTCCTGCGCCTGGTCTCCGGCATCCGTGGCGCCGATCCGCAGGTGGTGCGGGATCTCGAGCGCCTGGCCTCGGTCAAGCGCAAACGGCAGGACCGCGCGGCGGAATATTTCTCCGTCAACGCCGCGAGCTGGGACCAGATACGGTCACTGCACGTGCCGGACAGGGCGGTCGAGACGGCTTTGGTGAAGCTGGTCGGCAAGCGGCCGTTCCAGTCCATGCTGGACCTCGGCACCGGCACGGGGCGGTTGCTGGAGATATTCTCGCCGCTCTACCGGCGCGGCATCGGCATCGACATGTCGCGCGAGATGCTGACGGTGGCGCGCGCCAATCTCGACAAGGCGGGCGTCTCGAACGCGCAGGTGAGGCAGGGCGACATCTTCGCGCCGCCGGTAGAACGCGATTCCTTCGACCTCGTCACCATCCACCAGGTGCTTCATTATCTCGACGATCCGGGCCGGGCGATCCATGAGGCAGCGCGGCTGCTTCGGCCCGCCGGTCGGCTGGTCATTGTCGATTTCGCGCCGCATGCGCTGGAATTCCTGCGCGACGACCACGCTCATGCCAGGCTTGGCTTTTCCGACCGGCAGATCAGCGAGTGGTTTGCGGAAGCCGGCCTCGACCTCGAGGACAGCCAGGAATTCGAGCCGCGCGGCCAGGCCGAGGACAGGCTCACCGTCAAGCTCTGGCTCGGCCGCGACCGACGCCTTCTGATCGCCGATCCGGCGCAGGACCCACAATCGACCAAGGCAAGCATAGGGGAAATCGCCTGATGAACCAGTTTCGCTTTTCCCGCCGTCCCGACATCGGCGACAAGATCAGGGTTTCGTTCGAGTTCTTCCCGCCGAAGTCGGACGAGATGGAGGACAGGCTCTGGGATACGGTGACCAGGCTGGAGCCGCTGCGGCCGAAATTCGTCTCCGTCACTTATGGCGCGGGCGGTTCGACGCGCGAGCGCACGGCGCGCACCGTCAAGCGCATCCTCAACGAGACGGCGCTGACGCCGGCTGCGCACATGACCTGCGTCGACGCCGCGCGCCATGAGGTGGATGCGGTGATCCGCGAATTCGCCGACATGGGCGTCACCCGCTTCGTGGCGCTTCGAGGCGATCCCGCGGCTGGCGTCGGTACCGCCTATCGACCGCATCCGGACGGTTACGCCAACGGGGCGGAACTGGTCGGCGCGCTGAAGGGGGCCGGCGACTTCGACATTTCGGTGTCCGCTTACCCGGAAAAACATCCGGAGAGCCCGGATTTCGCCACTGACATCGACATGCTGAAGCGCAAGGTCGACAATGGCGCGACGCGTGCGATCACCCAGTTCTTCTTCGACAACGACCTCTACGAGCGCTATGTCGAGCGCGCCCGCCGCGCCGGTATCTACATCCCGATCGTGCCGGGCATCCTGCCCGTGCACAATTTCACGCAGGTCGCCAATTTCTCGGCGCGCTGCGGCGCGCTGGTGCCGGCCTGGCTTGCCGAGCGCTTCGACGGGCTGCAGAAGGACCCGCAGACCCATGCGCTGGTGGCCTCCGCGGTGGCGGCCGAGCAGGTGCTCGACCTCGTCGAGCGCGGCGTCGGCGATTTCCATTTCTACACGATGAACCGCGCCGACCTCGTCTTTGCCATCTGCCACATGATCGGCATCCGGTCGCATGAGGTCGAGGCGGCCGGCTCGGCCGCGGCGTAAGGCTGCTCGGCAGGGCGTCGACGATCCCTAAATGAAAAAGGCCGGGTGAAAACCCGGCCTTTTCAATAGATTGGACTGTACGGTCCTTATTCTTCCCGCCTGCTCGGTCTTACGGAAGGAAGCCCATGATAAGGGCCCCGATAAAAGCGAACGCAGCACAGATCATCAATGCGTTGATTGGCCTCGTAAGTCCCATGACATAGCCTCCTCTGAAAAAGCTATCGGATGGAGTCTAGGTTCATTTGTGCCACAGGCAAGCGGAAACTGTGCTGCAATGCGACACAATTGTGGAATTTACGACCTGGTAGCGGTCATTAGCCATTGAAACTCTTGGGCAAATTCCACCATGAGGGCTGTGAACAAATTGTGGCGGGATTGCGTCATGGCAGCGCTACCCTCGATCATCGCAGCGCCTATCGTCGCCCGAGCACGCGCCCGTCGATGGTCACGAGGCCAGCCCCGATCAGCAGCATGCCGCCGATCTCGAACAGCTCCAGCCGCTCGCCGAGGAACATGAAGCCGAGCAGCACCGCGCTGACCGGCACCACGAGGGTGACCAGCGAGGCGTTGGTGGCGCCGGCCGATGCGACGAGGTTGAAGTAGAGGATATAGGCGAAGGCGGTGGAGAGCAGCGCCAGGGCCAGCACCGCCGCCCAGACCGGCGGCGATGCCGAGAACAGGCCTGCCGGTCCGTAGGAGAACAGCACGACCGGGATCATGATGATGGTCGAGGCGGTGAGCTGGCCGGTGGCGACCACCGGCGAGGGGATGCCCTTGAAGCGGCGCGCGATGATGAGGGCGAGGCCGTAGGAGAGCGATGCGCCAATCAGCGCGAACTTCGCCCAGACCGGACCGCCGAGGCCCGCCAGCAGGCCGGGGCCGATCATGATGGCCGTGCCCGCCACGCCGAAGGCGATGCCGGCGAGTTTGTTCCACGACAGTTTCTCGTCGGTGGTGAGCGTGTTGGCGAGAACGAGCGTCCAGAAGGGTGTCGTGGCGTTGAGCACGGAGGCGACGCCGGCGCCAAGTTGCGTCTGGCCGGCGAAGATCAGCGAGAACGGCACCACATTGTTGGTCAGCGCCAGGAGAAAGAACCAGCCGGCATGCGGGAAGGCGAGGCGGAAGGAGGGGCCGCGCACGGCGAGATAGAGCTGGAGCGCCAGCGCCGCGATGGCGACGCGGAACAGCACCAATACCAGCGGATGGAGTTCCGAGACGGCGATGCGGGCGAAGAAGAACGAGCCGCCCCAGATGGCGCCGAGCAGCAGGAGCTGCGCCCAGTCGCTGAACGTCATCGGTCCGCGCGCTGTGGCGGTTCCGGCAGTGATGGTCATGTCAACGCCTCCCGGCCGGTTCGAATGCCGGCCTTTGAAACATCCCCATCCGATACCCGTTCCGACAGCAAGAGCCACCCGAAACCTGATCGGTCCTCCAGAAGTTTCGCGGGCAGCATGCCGCCGGTGCGCCGGAGAAGGCGAGACACAGAATTGTTTTCATTGGCGGCTAGCTAGGATTAATTGTGCGCAGGTGAGGATTCGTCCATGCAGCGATTCGAGAATGCCCGCGAGGCGGCCCTTGCGCTTCGCCCGGACGATCCGGTCTATTGCTTCCGGCCGCAGGTGCTGAAGGCCGATGCCCGGCAGTTCATGGAGATGTTTCCGGGCAAGACCGCCTATGCGGTGAAGACCAATGGCGAGCAGATCGTGCTGAAGGCGCTGGTCGAGGCCGGTGTCACCGCCTTCGACGTGGCGTCGCCGGGCGAGTTCGCGGCCGTTCGCGCGGTCTCGCCGACCGCGGAGATGCTCTACATGCACCCGGTCAAGGCGCAGTCGGACATCAAGCTGGCGCTTGAAAAATACGGCATACGCGTCATTGCCATCGACCATGAGGACGAGATCACCAAGCTGACCCGGGTGGTGCGGGCGCTGGACATCGATCCAGGCGCGGTCACCGTCTTCGTGCGGGTGCAGACCAAGGGTCATGCGGCCTACGAACTGTCGAAGAAGTTCGGCGCGGGACCGGCCTACGCGGTCGAGCTTGCCGAACGGCTCAATCGCACCGGCTACAAGGTGGGGCTCTGTTTCCACGTCGGCAGCCAGATCGAGGAGCCTGATACCTATGAGCGGGCGCTGGCTTCGGCCGACTGGGTGCGCAACCGGCTGACCTTCGATATTGCCGGGCTCGATGTCGGCGGCGGCTTTCCGGCCGAATACGGCCATGACCCCAACCGCAAGCAGGTCGAGATGCCCTCGCTTGGCCAGATCATGTCGCGCCTGTCGGGCGACCTCAAGGAGTATCAGTTTGACCAGGTGTCGCTGGTGGCGGAGCCCGGCCGCGTCATCGTCGCGCGCTGCCTGTCGCTGATCGTGCGGGTGCTGCTGCGCAAGGGCAAGCGGCTCTACATCAATGACGGCATCTGGGCGTCGCTATCGGATTCGTGGACCGGCAAGATCACGCTGCCGGCGCGCTTCATTCCGGATCCCGCCATCCGCGCGCGCAATGGCGATGAAAAGAACATCGTGCCGTTCAAGGTGTGCGGCGCGACGTGCGATTCCGTCGACATACTGTCGCGGCCGTTCTGGCTGCCAGAGACGGTCGACACCGGCGACTGGATCGAGATCGGCCACATCGGCGCTTATTCGCTGTCGCTCAGAACCCGGTTCAACGGCTTCTATCCCGACACCTTCGTCGAGGTGACGACACCCTTCGACGAGGGCGACGCGCCGCAAGGATTCGCGAGTTTGGAGACGATGGCGGATTAGAACTGAGAAACCCGCCAGTCGGCGAAGACCCAAAACGAACAGGACGACTGCTCACACCTCACTATCATTTTTGAGAGCTTCGTCCTCAACGAAAAGGTCAAGACCCCAGCCGACACCGCAATCCGCCAGCACCCTCATTGCGAGCGGCTCGAGCCAGATGCCGCACTGCTCATCGTAGGGCTGATAGAACCCACCATAGATCGCAATCTGCTTTGGCCGCACTTCCCGCCGCAGCCGTGCGAAGGCTTCCTCCCGGCCTCGCATCTGCTCGATCAGGTAGTTGACCGCATTCTCGTGCTCGACTCCATTTCGGAGCCTTTCGCTCGGTCCAGCGAGGCTCCAGCCATTTCTTTGGCGTGGCAAACCGCTACGCATAGGGTCGCCTTTGCGGACTATGCTTGTGGGTTCGATGCCGAGGATCGCAGTCACCCTATCAGGGTCGGCGTCGAAGTCAGAGATGGAGAGGTTGATCATCGCGTATCTAGTAGGTTCGAACTATGAATTCACGACCCAGCTCGCGGGTTCGCTACCAGCGAATCATCCTTACAAAGTTGCCGAACTTCTCGATTCCCAACGGCCCAGCATAGCGTCGGGTAAATTCTGCCGGTTTGAAAGGTTTCGACACGTAGCTGAATTGCCACTCATTCTCGCGAGAATGGTAGTCTATTCGCAGGGTTTCACGATCGAATTCTATCGGATTGTTCACGCTTACAATCAGCGTGTGCATTGAGGTGAGGGCGTGGAACCTTTCCTCGCCATACTTGGTACGGATATGGCGAACCAGATCAACAACTGGCTCTTGGTCAAATGCATCTCGCGTGAGCAAGACGTAGAATTCTTCGATATCTGCCCACGGCCTGGGAGATGCGATGAGCGGCGTGTAGCTGTTTCTTGGGTCGAAACTGCCCATGCATTTGTTCCCGACGCTGCTCGGTCATAGTTTCCCCAGCAACTCCGCCGTCGGCCAGCCGTCCACCGGCAGGCCGAGCCGCGTCTGCTCCTTGCGGATCGCCTCGCGCGTGTTGGTGCCGAGGATGCCGTCGACCGTGCCGACGTCATGGTCCCTGGCCTCGAGCTTGGTCTGCAGCGCCTTCATCTGGTCGGCATTCAGCCCCGGCTCAGGACTGCGCGGGTCGAAGGGCGGCGCCCCGGCCAGCCGGGTGGCCAGTGTGGCCGCGGTCAGCGCATAGGTGAAGGACTGGTTCCATTCTAGGTAGACGTCGAAGTTCTCGTAGGTGAGGAAGGCCGGTCCCTTCCGTCCCTGGGGCAGGGCAAGGCCGGCCTTCAGGCCGTTGTCGCCCAGCGGCGAGCCGTCGGGCCGGGTCACGCCCCAGGCAGTCCACTGTGACAGCGGCAGCTTGTTGGTGCGCCCGGTCTGGTCCCATGGCATGTTGTCGGGAACGCGTACTTCCTCGATCCAGGGCTGGTCGCGCTTCCAGCCGCGCGACAGGATCTTGTTGGCCGTGGTCATGATCACGTCCGGCACGCTGTTCCTGAGGTCGACCTTGCCGTCGCCGTCGCCGTCGACGCCCTTGGCGAGATAGTCGGTCGGCAGGATCTGGGTCTGGCCGATCTCGCCGGCCCAGGCTCCCTTGACGTCGGCCGGTAGCACGCCGCGGTCGATAAGCTCGAGCAGCGGCACGAGCTGCGGGCGGAAGAGCTGCGGGCGCCGGCAGTCATGCGACAGCGTCACCAGCGCCGAGAGCGTGTGGAAATCGCCCTGCACGGCGCCGAAATCGGTCTCCAGCGCCCAGAAGGCGGCGATCACCGCCGGCTGGACGCCGAACTGCTGGTCGGCGCGGGCAAAGACGTCGGCGTATTTCTTTAGGTTCGCGGCGCCCTGCTTCAGCCGGTAGGCCGAAATCATGCGGCCGGAGAATTCGGTGAAGGTCTGCGAAAAGACCCCCTGCGCGCGATCCCGCGCCAGCACCTTCGGATCGATGGTGGCGTCTTCCAGCGCGTCGAGGCCGACGGCGCCGACGCCGGCCGCCTTGGCTTCCGCCGCCACGCCCTGCTTCCAGGCTTCGAAGTCGCCGCCGCATTCCTGTGCCACCGCCGGCGCCGCCGTCAGCAGCAACGCCGCGAGAATTCCAGAGCGCAACCGCATCGCATTCCTTCCAGTGCCTGAGCGGTCGAGCACGCGCCCGTAGAACCGCAGCACATCAGCCTGTGTTACCGGCAATTGCGGACGCAAAACGGCGCATGACCGCAATTGTTCATGTCGAAGCGCTGCCTTGCATCGCCCCGGATTACCTGCGGTTGCATAAAAGCACCGACTTGCCCTGTCGAAAAGCAGGCGGCAGGCGTGGTGTCAACGGGTGTTCTGACGCAGCCTTCCGTTGGATACGGCTTTGCCGCCGTTGAACCGGTGTCAGCGGGTGTTCTGACGCAGCCACTTGTTCCAGGCCGCCTCGCTGCCATTGAAGACGTTGATGTCGGACTTGCCCGTCATGCCCGGAACGATGCCGGTCCCGGTGTACTGCCAGAAGGTGAAGGGATGGCTGCCGTACTTCTCCCGCGGGTGGCCGGCGACGGAGCGCAGCCAGTAGGGATAGCCACGGAAGGTCGACAGGTTGTTGTCGTCGAAGAAGTCGACCGAGGTGTAGATGATCGGCTTCTTGCCGTAATGCCGCTCGACGATCTCCAGGAAGGTCGTCATCTCGCTGCGCACCGTCGCGGGATCGGGCCGCAACCGGCAGGTCGGCGATTTCGGGTTCCATTCCATGTCGAGGACTGGCGGCATCGCCGAGCGCTCGCTGGGCACGTTCTTGATGAACCAGCGCGCCTGCACCGCGGCCGGCGTGCAGAAATAGAAGAAATGGTAGGCGGCGCGGGGAACGCCGGCAGACTTCGTACGCGCCCAGTGTTCGCTGAAATACTCGTCGAAGCGATCGCCGCCCTCGGTCGCCTTGATGAAGGCGAAGGATATGCCGTTGGCCTTGGCGGTCGGCCAGTCGACAGAGGTCTGGTACTTGGAAACATCGGTGCCGTGGACGGCATAGTTCCAGGGAGCGCCGCTATCCCATTCATGCGGCTTGGAATCGGCGAAGCGCGGCGCGCGCACGGCCACCGTCGCCGACGGCGACACCGGCGAAAGATCGTCCACGGTCGAGCAGGCGCCCAGAAGCGTCAGCATGATGAGGGCCGCAAGACTGCGCATGGCATTCCCCGAGCCGGGTTCAGCCGGCCGCTGATGGGTCTTTGCACTGATGGCCTTCGCTTGCGCAGGGCCCCTCCGGACAGCCGCCCCACAGGGCCATCCGCCACGGCCGGGGCGCGTCGCAACGATGCGCGCCGGCTGCTGTTTGCTCGTCCATGTCGCTGCCCGTAACCGCTCCGGCTACCGCGCGACATCCATACGAGATCGCCCGATATGGTTGATAAACCGTTGACGACGCTCGACAAGAGCCCTGATTTTGCGGAAGCAATGGCGGCAAATCGATGGCATAAACCAGGCTCGGAGAACCCGGAGGGGGAAAGATGCGGGCTGTCGCGAAGTTCATCAAATGGCTGCTCGGCCTGGTGGTGCTGGCGGTTGCGGCGCTCTTCGTCTGGCTCTACGTCGCGCCGCCGGAACTGATCCGGGTCGGCTCGGGCTATTCGGCAAAGATCGTCTGCTCGAACGTCTTCATCGCCGGACGCGACCCGGGTGAGGTGCTGGCTGTCGACGTGCAGGCGCCCGGCCATCCGCTGCTGCGCCTGATGCGCGTCTCGGTCGACAAGAACAGGGGCCTGGTCTCGGCCGGCCTGTTCGGCGTGCTTGGCAAGAGCGTCGCCGTGGCACGCGACGGCCTGGGCTGCGCCTCCATTCCCGACGGCGATGCCGGCAGGGCGAGACGCTCCGTGCTGCACACAGCGGCTCCTGCTCCAGTGGCGGATGCGCTGTGGCCGGAGGGCGAGCGGGTCGACGCCTCGCAAGACCAGTCGGTCTCGCGGCTGCTCGACGACGCCGTGCTGACCGGTCCGGGCATGCGCGCGGTGGTGGTGGTCAAGAACGGCCGCATCGTCGGCGAACGCTACGGAGACGGTTTCTCCGCCAGGACGCCCTTGCTCGGCTGGTCGATGACCAAGACGGTCAATGCCGCGATTGTCGGCACGCTGGTCAAGGACGGCAAGATGGCGGTCGACAACAAGGGCCTGTTCCCGGCCTGGAAGGCCGACGGGCGCGCCGCCATCAGCCTCGCCGACATGATGGCCATGTCGAGCGGACTGGAGTTCAACGAGGATTATGGTGACGTCGCCGACGTCACACGCATGCTCTACCTCGAATCCGATATGGCCGGCTTTGCCCAGGCCAAGCCGCTCAAGGACGAGGTCGGCAAGGTGTTTTCGTATTCGAGCGGTACGGCGGTGATGCTGTCGCGCCTGTGGCAGGACGCCGTCGGCGACAAGGCCAGGGCGCTGGCCTGGCCGAGGACGGTGCTGTTCGGGCCGCTCGGCATGAACAGCGCCGTGTTGGAGACCGACGAGCAGGGCACGTTCGTCGGTTCGTCCTATCTCTACGCCACGGGGCACGACTGGGCGCGCTTCGGCCAGTTTCTGCTGCAGGGCGGCGTCTGGAATGGCAACCAGATCCTGCCCGCCGGCTTCGTCGACTGGATGCGCGAGCCGGCCCCCGCCTCGAAGGTCTATGGCAAGGGCCAGCTTTGGATCGAAGGCCCCGGCGACGAGGAAAACCCAGGCGCCGGTGTCGCCGCCGGATTGCCCAAGGACACCTACTGGATGGAAGGACATGACGGGCAGACGATCGCCATCATTCCTTCGGAGCAGCTCGTGATCGTGCGGCTGGGGCTGACGCCGGCCAAGTTCGACTACCGCCCGCAGACGATGGTTTCGATGCTGGTAAAAGCGCTCCACTGACCTCCCGGCTCAAGCGGTTACACGAAAGTGTCTGGCCTCCCGGAGCCTTGGAACGGCATGATCCGCGCCGGCGAAGCCTCGCCGGCCGAAGGAGGACATGCATGTCGTTCGACTATTGCCATCCGACCGCACCCCACAAGAAACTGCGCATTCCCAACTGGTACGTATCGAGCCTGATGATGGATCGCGCGCTCGACGCGGTGGCGCGCCGGGTCAAGAAACTCGACCGCGAGCATGACATCCCCTATCTCGCCGGCTACTCGAAGGACGGCAAGACCATCTACATCGACCGGCACATGCCCAGCACCTGGCAGTACAAGGGGCGCACGATCGACACCGACCGCTTCCTGCTGCTTCACGAGGAGGTCGAGAAGACGTTGATCGACCAGCTCGACCTGCACTATCTGCATGCCCATCAGATCGCCACGCGGGCCGAGGAAGCTGCCGTGCGGGCCGCCAATATCTCCTGGCGCGACTACGACCGCTTCATGCAGAAATACGTGAAGACGATGGACGACGAGCGGCTGACCAAGGTGCCGGCCGACCTCGACCTCAAGCCCTATCGCAACGAGCATGACACGGATCTGCTGAAACGGATGGCCGCCGACGTGGAGAAAGGCACGCTGCCCGAAGGCACTGACGCGGACGCCCTGCATGCAGGGATCAAGGGGCAGCTGAGGGCGATCGCGGCTCACGGAGGTGCGACCAGGGCGATGCCTAAGTGAGGCACGTCTACGCTTGGTTTCAGCGCGTCAGTTTCGCCAGCCAGGCATAGCCGCGATAAAGCGTTCTGAAACGAAAGGTTGCGCCCGTGCGCTGCGATTCCGATTCAAGCACGTCGCGCAGCGAGGCGCGCGGCTCGACGTGGAATTTCCGCAGCCAGCCGCGCAGCAGCGCGCGGAACCAGCGTGGCAGTCCTTCCTGCTGGCCGAAGTCGACGACATGCAGCGAGCCGCCGGGCGCCAGCGCGGCGAGCCCCGCGGCAACGGTTTTCTCCCAGCCAGGGATCATCGACAGCGAGTAGGAGACGAAGACGCGGTCGAACGCCGGCCGGCCGAACAATGCGCCGGCATCGAAGGCGGTTGCGTCGGCCCTTGCCAGCGTCACCCGTTCGGAAAGGCCGGCGCGGGCGATGGCGGCCTGCGCCGTCTCCAGCATCTCGGCGGAGATGTCGAGGCCGAAGAAACGCGCCTCGGGATAGCGGCGGGCGGCAAGTATGATGTTGCGGCCCGTGCCGCAGCCGAGTTCCAGCACTGTGCCGCCGGCCGGCGCGTCGAGCTCGGCAATCAGCCGGTCGCGGCCGAGCAGGTAGTATTTGCGCGTCAGGTCGTAGATGTGGCGCTGCCAGCGATAGACACCGTCCATCAGCTCGGCATGGCTGGCCGGCAGCTCGGTCGCGCTCATGCGGAGCGCTTCACATATAGATGGAAGCCGCCATAGATCGCCGAACGATCACGCGCCGAGAATTCGCGCGAGGCTTCATCCTCATAGCTCCACTGGTCGAGCAGGGAGTTCGACAGGCGGCCCGGCAGCAGGCTGGGTTCGGCGGCGGTGCGGAAAATGACGCGCGCGCCTGCCGACGCGGTGCGGGTGATTTCGGTCCACAGCGCGTTGAGCTGGTCGTCGGTCATCCAGTCCTGGGCGTCGAGCAGCACGAAGCGGTCGAGCGAGCCGGCATCCTTGCTGGCGAGGAACTCGATCAGATTGGTGTGGCGGATGGCGACGCGGTCGACATTGTCGCGGATCACCTTGTAATTGCGCTGTTCGAGATAGGCGGGCAGGGCGGCCTCGCCGGGCAGAGGATAGCGCCGCGCGAAAGCCTGCCAGGCGAAGTAGTTGTTCTCGATGGGGAAATCGCAGGCGAGCTTTTCCAGCCGCGCCTTCAATACGCTGGCCATGGTGCCGTCGCCGGAAGTGATCAGCGAATCATACTGCGCCGGCGGAATGCCGAGGCCGAACAGCGAGGCCTTGCGCGAGGTGGCCCATTTCAGCAGCTTCTTGTCGAAGACGGGCGCCAGTTCCTCCTGGAAGAAGCGGCGCTGCTCGCCGATGTCCCTGGCCTTCATGATGCCGGCCGGATCGACACCGAAGAACTTCGCCGTGCGGTGGCCCATGGCGATGAACAGCCCAAGCAGACCCGTCTGGTAGAAATTGCGGTCGAAGACGGCGATGCGGCGGTGGCCGCGCCAGTTGCGCCGCTCCCAGTAGTGGCGGCTCACCGGGTCGAGATGCGGCGCGATGAAGCGGTCGTAGGCCTGGGAGTTGTGTGCTGTGCCGGCAGCGCCGAAAAAGCGGAACAGGTCAGCCTGCGACGGCAGGTGACGCACCGCCTCCAGCTTCATGCGGTTCAACGCGATGTGCGCCGCGTTGAGGTCGACGGCGTCGATGCTGGCCGGCGCGCGGGTGAGATAGGCTAGGATGTTGCAGCCGCCCGACGCGATCGTGACGATGCGATGGCCGGCGCCGAGCTGCATGGCTTCCATGTCGACATCGGGGTCTTCCCAGATCTGCGGGTAGACCAGGCCGGAAAACAGGAAGGCGAAGAGCCGTTCGGAGATGCCGGCCTTGGACAGCGGGCGGTTCTGGTAGACGGCCTTTCCGACTTCCTTGCCTCGGCGATAAACGAGTTCTCCGGAAACATCCGACATGGAAAGGTGATTCCCCGTTTGCGTTGGCGCAAGCGGGTATCCCAGCGTCATGACAGGCCGGTGACAGGCTGTTGACGTTGAGTTGATGTGTCTCCTATGCCTCCCCGAACCCGCCAGGCGTCGGCGTGGTCACGATCACGGCCTCGCCGGCGTCGAGCGTGGTCTGATCGCAGGCCTTCAGGGTTTCGACCGAACCGTCATTGCGCCGGACCTTTGTCGAGCCGGGCTCGCCGTCGCCGCCGCCATCGAGCCCCTGGGGCGGGCGGTTGCGGTGGGAGGACAGGATCGCACACTCCATTTCTTCCAGGAAGCGGATGGTGCGGCGGGTGCCGTCGCCGGCGCTCCATCTGCCCTTGCCGCGGGAGCCCTCGCGGATATGAAAATCCTCAAGCAGCACGGGGAAACGAAGTTCCAGCACTTCCGGATCGGTGAGCCGCGAGTTGGTCATGTGGGTGTGCACGCCAGAAGTGCCGGCAAAGCCGCGCCCTGAATTCATGCGGCCGGCCGGCGAACCCGAGCAGATCGTCTCGTAATACTGGTAGCGCTTGTTGCCGAAGGTCAGGTTGTTCATCGTACCTTGCGCGTTGGCCATCGCGCCCATGGCGCCGAACAGGGCATTGGTGACGTGCTGCGAGGTCTCGACATTGCCGGCGACGACGGCGGCGGGGTAGGCGGGTTTCAGCATCGAGCCTTCCGGGATGACGATGTTGATCGGCCTCAGGCAGCCGGCGTTCATCGGGATCATGTCCTCGACCATGACGCGGAAGGCGTAGAGAACGGCGGCTCGCGTCACCGGCTCGGGGGCATTGAAGTTGTTCTTCATGACCGGCGAGGTGCCGGTGAAGTCGACGGTTGCCTCGCGC
This sequence comes from Mesorhizobium sp. 65-26, assembly GCA_001899205.1. Lineage (GTDB taxonomy): Bacteria > Pseudomonadota > Alphaproteobacteria > Rhizobiales > Rhizobiaceae > Mesorhizobium. The sequence continues at coordinate 647,693 of MKVL01000010.1, forward strand.
TTGTGCCGATCGACCGATATCCTCACCTTGATCACCTGGCCGGTATCGGTGGGGTATTCGTATTGCGAGCTGTCCGGCAGGCGCTCCAGCACGCGGCGCACGCTCTCGGCGGCGTTGTCCTGCACATGGCCCATATACGCTTCGACGACGTCGAGGCCGAAATGCGCAACCATTCGGCGCAACTCGGCGACGCCCTTCTCGTTGGCGGCGATCTGCGCCTTGAGATCGGCAATGTTCTGGACCGGATTGCGCGCCGGCCAGGGATGGTCGGTGAGCAGCGTTTCCAGATCCTTCTCACGGAAGCGGCCGCGATCGACGACGCGGAAATTGTCGAACAAGACGCCTTCTTCGTCGACCGTGGTGGCCAGCGGCGTCATCGAACCGGGCGCGGTGCCGCCGATGTCGGCGTGGTGGCCGCGCGAGGCCGCCCAGAACAGGATTTGTTTGCGCGCATCGTCGAAAACCGGCGTCACCACCGTGATGTCGGGCAGGTGCGTGCCGCCATTGTAGGGCGCGTTGAGTGCGAACACGTCGCCCGGATGGATATCGCCCGAGTTGAGGCGGATGACGGTCTCGACCGACCGGTCCATGGAGCCGAGATGCACCGGCATGTGCGGCGCATTGGCAACCAGAGCACCATGGCGGTCGAAGACCGCGCAGGAAAAATCGAGCCGTTCCTTGATGTTGACGGAGTAGGCGGTGTTCTGCAGCGTCACGCCCATCTGCTCGGCGATCGACATGAAAAGGTTGTTGAACACCTCCAGCATGACCGGGTCGGCGCCCGTCTTTCCCGAGAGGCCGGTGCCCAGCGCGGCCTGGCGGCGCTTCTTCTCCACGCGCCGCAGCAGGACATGGTCCCTTGCGGTGATCCCGGCCTGCCAGCCCGGCTCGACGACGATGGTCTGGTTGGGCTCTATGACCAACGCCGGGCCGGCGACCTTATGCCCGGGCTTGAGGTCGCCACGGCGGAATATGCCGGCGTCACGCCAGGCGCCATCGGCAAAGATCGACCTGCTCTTCCAGGGGCTTGCGGCTGTCTCCTCCAGATCCGATTCAATCTCGTCGCGGCCGTGGGTTCCGCCATCGCTGCCTTCGACGCCGACCGCCTCGACGATCAACGGCTTGTTCTCGTAGACGAAGCCGAACTGTGCCTTGTGGGCGGCCTCGAAATCGTCCTTGGCGCGCAGGATGGAGCCATGGCCGAATGGCACGGGCAGCGCGCTGTCCGTGCCGTCATAGCGGATCTGCAGCACCGGCCGGGAGACGATGGCGGCCTCGGCGATGCCCTGTGCCGCGAGTTCCGCGACGACTGCATGGCGCAAGGTGGCGATGAGATCGTCGATTGCCGCCCTCGAGCTGTCGTTCAGCGGCTGGAGCAGCGCCTGCTGGCGCGAGGCGAAGACCGAGGACAGGCCGATGCCATAGGCCGACAGCAGGCCGGAGAAGGGATGAATCAGCACCGACTCCATGCCGAGCGCGTCGGCGACAAGGCAGGCGTGCTGGCCGCCGGCGCCGCCAAAGCAGTTAAGGAGATATTCGGTGACGTCGTAGCCGCGCTGAACCGAGATCTTCTTGATGGCGTTGGCCATGTTCTCGACGGCGATGGTGACGAACCCCTCGGCGACCGCCTCGGGCGAGCGTCCGTCGCCGATCTCCGTGGCGAGCGCGGCGAACTTTTCCTGCACCGTCTCGACGTCGAGTGCCTCGTCCTGGCTGGGGCCGAAGATCGCCGGGAACAGGTCGGGCTGCAGCTTGCCCAGCATCACATTGGCGTCGGTGACGGCCAGCGGACCGCCGCGCCGGTAGGCGGCCGGTCCGGGATTGGCGCCGGCCGAGTCCGGGCCGACGCGGAAGCGGCCGGCCTCGTAATGCAGGATCGAGCCGCCGCCGGCGGCGACGGTGTGGATGCGCATCATCGGCGCGCGCACGCGCACCCCGGCGACCTCGGTGTCGAAGGCGCGTTCATATTCGCCGTCATAGTGGGCCACGTCGGTCGAGGTGCCGCCCATGTCGAAGCCGATCACCTTGTCGAAACCGGCGAGCCTGGCCGTCTCGACCATACCGACGACGCCGCCTGCCGGACCGGAAAGCAGCGCGTCCTTGCCCTGGAACATGTCGGCGGCGGTGAGGCCGCCCGACGACATCATGAACATCAGCCGAGGTGTTTCAGCCGACCGCTCCTTGCCCGGAGACAGAATGCCGAGCTCCGTCGCGACCCTTTGCACATAGCGCGACAGGATGGGCGACAGATAGGCGTCGACCACCGTTGTATCGCCACGCCCGACCAGCTTGATCAGCGGCGAAACCTCATGGCTCACGGAGACCTGGCCGAAGCCGAGCTTGCGGCAGACCTTGGCCACGGCCTTTTCATGCTCGGGGTATTTCCAGGCATGCATGAAGACGATGGCGACGGCGTCGATGCCGTCGGCTCTGGCCTGCTCGATCGCGGGGCGGCAGGCCGCGATGTCGAGCAGGCGCTCGACGCAGCCATCGGCACGCACGCGCTCGTCGATTTCTATCACCCGCTCATAGAGCTGTTCGGGCAGGATGATCTCCTTGGCGAAGATGTCAGGACGCGCCTGGTAGGCGATGCGCAGCGCGTCGCGAAACCCCCTGGTGATCAACAGCAGGACACGGTCGCCCTTGCGCTCCAGCAGCGCATTGGTGGCCACCGTCGTGCCCATCTTGATCTCGCCGACGCGGTCCGACGCGATCGGCGCGCCGCCTGCCATACCCAGCAGGTCGCGGATGCCCTGGATGGCGGCGTCGGCATAGGCTTCCGGATTTTCGGAAAGCAGCTTTCGTGGATGCAGCAGGCCTTGCGGGTCACGTCCGATGACGTCGGTAAACGTGCCGCCGCGGTCGATCCAGAAATCCCACTTGGCGCTCATGCGGTCCGCTCCCGAAACGTCTCATGCATGCCTCTGTTAGTCCCTGCGACGGCGGCCGGCAACGGCGGCCGCGTGGTTCCGGTGCAAGCGCTCCACCGGGCATCCCGAAAGGGCGCTGTCGGCCTGGAAGCATGCAGGCCCGAGATGTTACAGGCGGATACGCAATGTGACGAAACTCACGAGACAGTGATGCATTTTCATTTCAACCGCCCACACGGGAGCTTGGGCGTTGTTGAAGGAGAGATGTGATGAAAAAGTTCATTCTTGCCTCTGTGTCGGCTCTGGCACTGCTTGGCGTCGCTGCTTGCAGCGACAGCGGAACCGACAAGACCACCACGCAGAGCACCACGCCGCCTGCGACCGAGCAGCCGGCGAAGCCTGCCGACAATTCCGGCACCATGAAGCCGGCCCAGCCCGCGCAGCCAGCTCCGGCCGCTCCGGCGCAGTAGGGACATCGCACTGATGGAGAAGCCGGCCTTCGGGCCGGCTTTTTGCTGTCCGCTGCCGGTTGCCGGAGCCTTCGCGCCATGGCCTTGAGGCCGCGCACTCCCTTCGAAAATCATTTTTTGCTTTTTGGAGGTCATGCGCTAAGAAGCTCCCATGTCGATTTGGGACCGCCTCGGCGACTTCATCCTCCGTGTATCGTCCTCAGCTTCGTCCGGTGTCGCCGACGTGGTCGAAGCCGTGCGCACGGTATTCTCTGGCGACGCGGATTTGCGCCGTCGCGTCGCCTTTTCCGTGGCGATGATCGCTTTGTCGGCCAAGATGGCCAAGGCGGATGGCATCGTCACCCAGGACGAGGTGCGCGCCTTCCAGGAAATTTTCGAGGTGCCCGCGCAGGAGCAGCGGCATGTCGCGCGGCTGTTCGACCTCGCCAAACAGGACGTCGCCGGTTTCGAGATTTATGCCGAGCGCATGGCGCAGCTCTGCGGCTCCGGGCACAACAATTGCGTGATGCTGGAGGATATTCTCGACGGACTGTTCCACATCGCCAAGGCCGATGGGCTGGTGCATGAGCGCGAGGGGCAATTCCTGCACCGCATCGCCGAGATCTTCCATATCGACGAGGCGCACTACCAGACGATCCTGTCGAGGCACGTGAACCTCGGCGCCGGCGATCCCTATGCAGTACTCGGAATCGGGCGCGACAAGCCGTTCGAGGAGGTCCGCAAACGATATCGCAAGCTGGTTCTGGACAACCATCCCGACCGGCTGATCGCACGCGGCCTGCCGCAGGAATTCATCAAGATCGCCACCACCCGGCTCGCCGCCATCAATGCCGCCTACGAGATGATCGAGCGGGGCTTGAAGCACGCATGAGCGGCTTCACGCCCGACGCGCCAGGGGCCGAGGTGAGGGTTTCGCCCAATTTCGGCCCGCGCCGCGAGACGCTTGTGCCCGACATGATCGTGCTACACTACACCGGCATGGCGACTGGCGCTGGCGCCGAGGCTTGGCTCTGCGACCCCGCCAGCGAGGTTTCGTCGCACTATCTCGTCCATGAGGATGGCCGGGTCGTGCAGATGGTGAGGGAGAGCGACCGCGCCTGGCACGCCGGCAAGAGTTCCTGGTTCGGTCGTACCGACATCAACTCGTGTTCGGTCGGCATGGAGATCGTCAATCCCGGCCATTCGCTGGGCTACCCCGGCTTTCCCCGCCGGCAGATCGAAGCCGTAATTGAACTGTGCAAGGGGATTGCAGCGCGTCACGCGATCCCGGCGCGGCGCGTGCTAGCGCATTCCGACGTCGCTCCGGGGCGCAAGATCGATCCCGGCGAAAAGTTCCCGTGGCGACAATTGTTCGCAGCCGGCGTCGGGCATCTCGTCGTCGCATCGCCGATCCGCGGTGGTCCCGCGCTACGGCAAGGCGATACCGGCCCGGCCGTGGAGACGTTGCAGTCCATGCTTGGCCTCTATGGCTATGGCGTTGAGATATCAGGTATTTTCGACCAGCAGACGCGAATCGTGGTCGAGGCTTTCCAGCGCCATTTCCGACCACGCCTGGTCGATGGCCAGGCCGATGGTTCGACATTGCGGACCCTGGAGAGGCTGCTGGCCTCCAAATAGTTTTTGCTGGCTTTAAGTTACAGCCTGTCACGCAATGTGAATTGCCTCGCCTTCATTGCCGCCAAATCGCGCTTCAAATGGCAATCCGTGCAAGCCGCCGATGTATCTTCCTCCCCGATATGGCGGCACTAGTCAGTGTTGCTGTGCGAAGTTATTTGCACGGTTCAAGAAGAACAGGATCACATGCAGAAATTGACCGTTTTGACGGCAGCTGTTGCTGTCGGCGTGATGACTTTTGCCTTGGGTACGGCAAATGCGGAACCCTGGAACCCCCGCGCCGATCAAGGCTTCCCTTCCATGCCGGCAAAGAGTGCCGCGACCGCCGCCGCCTCGATAAAGAAAGCCAAGGCCACCAAGGTCGAGAGGGTCAGCGCAAGAAAGGCTGTTAAGGTAACGGTTCGGCGCAAGGCAAAACGGACAAGCATCGCCATCGATCCGACCACGACGGCCTCGATCGCGCCCAGGATCGCGGCGCCCGCGGCCGGCGTCCAGTACGCCGCGATCGTCGCCCGCTATGCCTCGAGTTACGGCGTGCCGGCCTCGCTCGCGCATGCCGTCATCAAGATCGAGAGCAACTACCGGCCCAATATGGTCGGCAATGCCGGAGAGATCGGCCTGATGCAGATCAAGCCGGCGACGGCGCGCATGATGGGCTACAGCGGCTCCGTCAGGGGCCTCTACGATCCCGACACCAACATCAAATACGGTATGAAGTACCTGGCGATGGCGCGCGAGCTTGCCGGTGGGACCACTTGCGGCACGATCCTCAAGTACAATGCCGGCCATGGCGCGACGCGGATGAACCCGATCTCGGCGGCCTATTGCAGCAAGGTCAAGGTGCAGATGGCCGCGCTCGGCTCGCCGGCATAATAAGGCGGAGGTTTCCCGCTTTTTCGTTTGCGTTTTCGGACGTGAACCCCTTTATACGCCTTGCCAGCCGGCCGGGCGGCCGCACGCGCGAGAGCCGAAAGGTTGCGTGTGAGGAAAGTCCGGGCTCCATGGAGACACGGTGCCGGCTAACGGCCGGCGGGGGCGACCCCAGGGAAAGTGCCACAGAAAGCAAACCGCCACGGATATCCGTGGCAAGGGTGAAAGGGTGGGGTAAGAGCCCACCGCGCGCCTGGCAACAGGGGCGGCACGGCAAACCCCACCGGGAGCAAAACCGAATAGGGGCGGTGCGAGGGGAAACCCTCGAGGGCTGTTTCCGGCCCACCGCCCGGGTAGGTTGCGTGAGGCGCATGGCAACATGCGCCCAAGATGAATGGCCGCCACGTTCCCGCTCCGCAAGGGGCGGGGGCCATACAGAACCCGGCTTACAGGCCGGCTGGCATCACTTCAGGGGTGGAGGCACCACCGGTGGATCGAGCAACTGGATCACCGGCGGGATCTGCTGGGCGGGCATCTCGTCGCCCAGCTTGAACGTGCCGCCGTCGTGGGCGGTGTCGGCCGGAACGTAGATGACCCACCGTTCGGTGACGTTCTGGGTGCGCTCGCCGACCACATCGCCATATTCGAAATGCAGTTTTTCTCCGGTCGGGCAGGCGGGGCCGCCCTTGCAGACGATGGTGATGTCGAGATCGTAGACGGCGTAGTCGGTTATGTTGACTGTGCCACTGCGGTAATAGGTGACCTTCATGATGCCCATGGCGGGCAGGGCTCCCTTCTCGCCGGTCGTGCCATGCGGCGAACCCGAACCGGTGCCTCCCGGTGACACAGACGACGGCCCTGCCTCGCCCGATGACGTCTCCCGTTGCCATTTCGGGAACATTCCGGAAATGTCTGACTTCCACTGTGCCGTGCTGAACGAGCGCGGCCCGCTCAACGTATGCGTTTCGGTGCAGTTGCACCCGGCGGCGAGCTTATCCCTGGTCCAGTCATTGAAAGCGGTCTTCACGATCGCCGCATACGAGCCCTTGTCGCCGGGATTCTTTGGCGGCGGCCGGATAATCGGCATGCTGGGATCGGGCGCGAAAGCAGGACCGCCCTTGACGGGCTTGTCGTCACGCAGGATCGGCGGTTTGTCATCGCGCAGGATCGGAGGCCCGTCGTCCCGCCACTGGGGTGGCGGATTGGGCCGGTTGCCATCGGCGCGCCCGGCTTCGTCGCGCAGATAGCCGCCGACCAGCAGCAGGTCCGGCGCGTCCGGGTGGACCGCGAATTCGCCGATCGCCAGCCTGATGCCACGGGTCGTCATCCGCGAAATCCCCAGCGCCTGGGCGAGTTGTTCTACCCTGCTCGCCTGCGCGGCAGCCTGGATCGGCCCTGTGCCGGCGTCGATGAGGGCGTGGGCCATCCTGTCCGCGGAAAACTCCGATGTCTCATGCTTCGAATTGACGACGGCGATGCCTGGCATTGTCTCCTCCCTCGTATCGGTGACTGCTTGCGCGGACGCCGCCGCCGGCCGCTCCGGGAGGGAGCAGTGGAATTCGCGCCTGGCGTCTTCTTCAAAGCCGATGGGCTCCAGATAGGAACCGTCCTTCGTCCACCACCCCTCGATGTCGCCTTCCTCGTTCCAGAACAGGTCGATGTCGTTGGCCCCGGGTGGTGGAGCGACGCCCGGGCGAGGCACGATCTGGCCATTGGCGGAAAAGTGCAGGTCGTTGGTGCCGAACGGCAGCACAAAGCCGCCATTCGGGAGAAAGAACCGGTTGCGCGTCCAGCAACCGAAGCCGCCCAGCCCGCCCATAAAGAAGATGCGCACGTCATTGGCGCCAGCGGGGCCGGTTTCCGTGCCGATCACCGCGCCATTTCTGGTGAAGACGATCAGCGGCAGAGGAGGTGGCGCGCCAATCGCCACCGGTTGACCAGCGCGCGGCTTGTCCATGCTCCTTCGGGCTGCCATGGATCCCCTCCAGGCAGTATATTAGCATCTTCTTTTATTGCCGTCAGCGTCCCTGCGAGCGGCAGTCGCTCATTTTTGCGACGTGATCAGCGCTCGGCTGCTTCCAGCGAAGTTTCGATTGCCTTCCAGAGCTCCTCGACCGGTTCGCAGCCGACCGACAGGCGCACGAAGCCCGGCGGCACGGCGTCGCCCCGCTTGGAGCGGCGTTCGGCCGATGTGTGGACGCCGCCGAAGGAGGTCGTGGAATGCATCAGGGCGCAGCCGTCGATGAAGGCTTCCGCCTTGGCTTCCGTGGCCAGTTCGAACGAAACCAGGAAGCCGAAGCGCTCCATCTGGGCACGGGCGAGGTTGTGGGACGGATCGCCTTCCAGGCCGGGATAGCGCAGGCCGGTGATCGCCTTGTGTGCCTGCAGTCGGCGCGCGATCGTCTCGGCGCTGGAGCACATGCGGTCGAAGCGGACTTCGAGCGTCTCCAGGCCGCGATGCAGCAGCCAGGCTTCGAACGGGCCGGGGATCGCGCCAGCCGCCTGGCGCCATTCACGGACGGCGGCGACAACCGCCTCGTCGCGGCTGGCGACATGCCCGAACAGCACGTCGGAATGACCGTTGGGCGCCTTGGTGTCGGCGGCGACGACGATGTCGGCGCCGAGATCGAGCGGGCGCTGACCAAACGGCGTCATCGTGGTGTTGTCGACCACGAAGCGCGCTCCGGCCTTGCGGGTGGCCGCCGCCACGGCGGCGATATCGCAGATGTCGAGCCTCGGATTGGACGGGGTCTCGACGAAGACGAGGCTGTAGCCGTCGAACCCGCCATCGAGGAAGGTGGCGGTCGGCCGTTCGTCATAGGCGACGCCGAACGGCTTCAGGAAGCGCTCGGCGAGAGCCCTTGTCGCGTGATAACCGTCCGCCGGCAGGAGCACACGGTCGCCAGCCTTGAGCAGGGCGAAGAAGACCGCCGAGATCGCCGCCATGCCGGAGGGGAAGCCGACCGTCGGCGCGCCCTCCAGATGCGACAGCACTTCCTCCAGCGCGTCCCAGGTCGGATTGCTGAAGCGCCCGTACTGATTGAAGCCGGTGGAGTCACCCGGCGTGTGGAAGATCGCGGCCATGGTCAGCGGCAGGGGGATGGGATCGCCCCTGGTCAGCCCGTCGCTGCGCAGGTGGGCGAGCGAGGCGGCGCGTGATCCGGCGGTTTCAGACATGACGTTCGGTCCTGATTGGCAAGTTGGCGACAGGCTTAGAACCTCCCGCGGGAACAGGGAAGCTCCGGTGATCCTGTTCTGACGATGGCATCCGCTCGGAAGCAGTCGGCGGACTGTCTGTCGGAATCAAGGAAGCCAGAGCAAGCATATGATTCCAGCCGAATTTTGAACGGACATTCGGGTGGTCCAGCGACCCGGACGATGGGCGCGGCGTGCTTCGGGCAGGGGCGTGTCGCTTCCCGGGCGAAACGACAGCCGTACCGGGCGGCATATGCGACGGGGCAACCTCCTAAACGCTTCGTCAACCTTAATGGAGGATAAAGACGATCGTGTTGCCGAGGCCTCACTTCAGGGTTGCGGCATCCGTGTTTGTGAAGCCTGTTCCCGTTGACGCCCATATCACCCCATGATATCCCATTCCGATACTCAAGCCTTCGTTCCGCGTCAGGGTGAAGCGTACGCCAATCGGGCAGCCGCTGGGGCCGCGCGTTTGCCGTTTTTCGCCCTCGTCGCAGCGGCAGGATCGAGGCAGGGAACGCGTCGCGGCGGCGCGTTCGGCAAGATGCAGAGGGGTGCGGCGGCGCAAGCGGCTGCAATGCGAGATGGACCGGTTTCTCTCGAACACGGTGAGCAGGATCGATGCCAAGGGGCGGGTTTCCGTTCCGGCGCATTTCCGCGCCGTCGTTCAGAAACGCGGTTATTCGGAACTCTATGCGTTACGTTGCCTGGACCTGCCGGCCATGGATGTCGGCGGGCTGGACCTTCTGGATCGCTACGAGCAGCGCATCGCGCTGGAAGATCCCTTCCTGCAGACGGCGGACGACATGTCGTTCTTCTGCCATGGCGACGGCGCCTTCCTGAAACTCGACCAGGATGGTCGCATCACGATGACGGATTTCATCCGCGAGCACACGGGCATAGCGACGGAAGCGGCCTTCGTGGGGCGCGGCAATTTCTTCCAGATATGGGAGCCGGGGCGGCTGGCCGCCTATGGCGCGCAGGCGCGCGCCCGGCTTCTGAAGCTTCGGCAGGGGACGAAGCCTGGGGAGCAACCGGAATGATGACGGGCGACGGCGACGACCTTCACGCCGTTGGCGGACCGGCCCGCCACATTCCGGTTCTCCTTGGCGAAGTGCTCGAGGCACTCTCGGCGAGCAGGGATGACGTCGTCATCGACGGTACGTTCGGCGCCGGCGGCTACACCAGGGCCATCCTGGAAACCGGCGCCTCGGTCATTGCGATCGACCGCGATCCCGACGCGATTGCGGCCGGGCGCGACCTGGAAAGCCGATCGAATGGCCGGCTGCGGCTGGTGCAGGCTCCATTCTCGACATTGGACGAGGTCGCGGTCGAGGTCGACGGCGTCGTGCTCGACATCGGCGTCTCCTCCATGCAACTCGACCAGGCGGAGCGCGGCTTCTCCTTTCGCGCCGACGGGCCGCTCGACATGCGCATGGCGCAGGCCGGCTTGAGCGCCGCCGACGTCGTCAACACCTTCAAGGCGGGCGATCTCGCGCGCATCTTCGGCTTCCTCGGCGAGGAGCGCCATGCCGGACGCATCGCGCGCATGATCGAGGCGCGCCGGCAGAAGCGGCCGTTCGAGCGCACGCTCGATCTCGCCGATGCCATTGAGACGCATATCGGTCGCGCGCCGAAGGACAAGATCCATCCGGCGACGCGCGTCTTCCAGGCGCTGCGCATCTTCGTCAATGACGAACTCGGCGAACTGGCCAACGCGCTGTTCGCGGCCGAGCGTGTGCTGAAACCGGGCGGCCGGCTGGTCGTGGTGACGTTCCATTCTCTGGAGGACCGTATCGTGAAGCGCTTCATCGCCGACCGCGGCGAGACGGCGAGCGGTTCGCGCTACCTTCCGGAAACCCAGGCGCGCGCGGCCACCTTTCGCAAGGCCGGCGGCGGGGTGACGCCCGGCGAAGCAGAGATAACGGCCAACCCCCGCGCGCGTTCGGCCAGGCTGCGCGCCGCCATCCGCACCGATGCGCCGGCACGTGCTGGCGATGTCTCGATCTTCGGACTGCCGAACCTTCCAGGTTCAAAACGTCCCGGCGGCGATCGGCCGGGAGAGAGGTGAGCACGTGTTTCGTACCAGTGACATAGTCCTTATCGCCGTCATGGTCTCGGCCGCAGCCCTGACCTACAAGACCAAGCGTGAGGCAGAGGAACAGTTCGCCGCCCTGCAGAAGATCCAGGCACAGATCCACTATGAGGAAGAAACGATCGACCTCCTCAAGGCCGACTGGAGCCTGCTCACCCAACCGTCGCGCCTGCAGAAGCTGGCCGACCTCTACAAATCCCAGCTTGGCCTCGCGCCTGTCAACGCGCGCCAGATCGGCAGCCTGGACGATCTGCCGGTCAAGCCCGTCACCATCGAGGATCTCACGTCCCAGCGTGTCGGCGCGATGGCCGACAACGGCGCCAAGGATCCCATCGTCACCGGAGGCATCAAGCGATGATCGGCAGTTTGCGTCCCGTGATCGGCAAACTGCTGCGGCGCCGCGCCAAGACGCGTGACGACGGCTCCATCGTCGTCGACAGCGCGCTGAAGGCAACTGGCGGCAAGGGCAAGACCCGTGTCGTCATGACGATGATGGTGTTTTTCGGCATCTATGCCACCATCGCCGGCAGGCTGGTCTATCTCGGTTTCCAGAATCCGGACAACAATGGCGGTCCGCAGAGCCGCGTGACCGCTTCGCGGCCGGATATCGTCGACCGCAATGGCGAGGTGCTGGCGACCGACATCAAGACGGCGTCGCTGTTTGCCGAGCCGCGCCGCATCGTCGATGCCGACGAGGCGATCGAGAGGCTGTCGACCGTGCTTCCCGAGATCGATTATGAGCAGACCTATCGCAAGCTGAAGAGTGGCGCCGGCTTCGTCTGGCTGCAGCGGCAGCTGACGCCGAAGCAGCAGGCGGACATCCTGGCGCTGGGCATCCCCGGCCTCGGCTTCCGCACCGAAAAGCGGCGCTTCTATCCGAGCGGCGAGACGTCGTCCTACATCGTCGGGCTGACCAACATCGATAACCAGGGCATCTCCGGCATGGAGAAGTATATCGATGAGCAGGGCCTGAGCGATCTGCAGGCGTCGGGCCTGGCGATTGCCAGGGACCTGAAGCCGGTGAAGCTCTCGATCGATCTGCGCGTGCAGCATGTGGTGCGCGACGAGATCGCCGCCGGCCTGGAGCGCTATAAGGCGCTGGGCGCCGGCGCCGTCGTGCTGAACATCAAGACCGGCGAAGTGATCGCCATGGCCTCGGTGCCGGATTTCGATCCGAACAATCCCTATAACGCCCAGGAGAAGGATCGGCTGAACCGTATGTCGGCGGGCCTCTACGAGATGGGCTCGACCTTCAAGAGCTTCACCTCGGCGATGGCGCTCGATTCCGGCAAGGCGACGATGAACAGTCGCTTCGACGCTTCGCATCCGATCCGGGTCGGCCATCAGGCCATCCACGATTTCCACGGCAAGAACCGCGTGCTGTCCTTGCCGGAAGTCTTCCTCTATTCGTCCAACATCGGCTCGGCCAGGGAGGCCGAACTGGTCGGCATCGATGGGCACCGTGAATTCCTGCACCGCCTTGGCATTCTGGACAGGATGCAGACCGAATTGCCGGAAGTGGCACGCCCGACCGAACCCAAGGTCTGGAAGCAGGTGAATTCGTTCACCATCGCGTTCGGCCATGGCGTGTCGACGACGCCGCTGCAGGCGGCCGTCGGCTGCGCGGCGCTGATGCAGGGTTACCTGCTCCCGCCGACATTCCTGGTTCGCAGCGAGCAGGAAGCCATGGCTGTGGCCAAGAAAGTGGTCAGCGACAAGACGGTTGAAGGCATGCGCTACCTCTATTCGCTCAACGCCGAGAAGGGCTCGGCCAGAAATGCCAGGGTCCCCGGCTACCGCGTCGGCGGCAAGACCGGTACGGCCGAGAAGGTCATCAACGGCCGCTACTCCAAGGACCTGAATTTCAACACTTTCGTCGCTGCCTTCCCGATGGACGATCCGCAATTCCTGGTGTTTACGATCGCCGACGCTCCGCATCCCGAAAAGCCCGGGATGACTGACGTCGCGGCCAACAATGCGGGTGTCATGGCGGGCAACATCATCGCGCGTTCGGCGGCCATGCTTGGCGTGAAGCCAGATTTCAGCCATGAAAATGGTGCAACGCTGGTTTCCTATCAGTGATTCTTAGGGCGCGCCGGCAACTGCGCGCTATTTTGTTGCGGTGAACGGAACTCGATGAAACTCAGAGATTTAGCCGGTATCCTGCCTGTCGAGGGACTCCCCGACACGGAGGTCACCGGGATTTCGTCCGATTCCCGTGAGGTGAAGCCGGGTTTCGTGTTCTTCGCGCTGGCCGGCTCCAAGGCCGATGGCGGCGTCTACGCGGCCGACGCCGCCGGGCGTGGCGCGGCTGCGATCGTGGCAGGCAAAGGCAGCAATCCCAGGGGCGTCGCCGCTCCGGTGTTTGCCGTCGACGATCCCCGCCAGGCGCTGGCGCTCAGCGCCGCGCGGTTCTTCGGCGGCCAGCCCGCGACGATGGTGGCGGTAACCGGCACCAGCGGCAAGACCTCGGTCGCCGCCTTCACCCGCCAGATCTGGGAGCAGGCCGGCTATGCCGCCGCCTCGATCGGCACCACCGGCGTGGTGGCGCCCGGCCGCAACGAATACGGTTCGCTGACCACGCCCGATCCGGTCGCGCTGCACAGGCTGCTGAGGGAATTGGCGGACGCCGGCGTTACCCATGCCTCCATGGAAGCCTCGAGCCATGGGCTGGACCAGCGCCGGCTCGACGGCGTGAAGCTCGCGGCGGGCGCCTTCACCAATCTCGGCCGAGACCACATGGACTACCATCCGACGGTCGAGGACTACCATCGCGCCAAGCTGCGCCTGTTCGACACGCTGCTGCCGAAGGGCGCGCCGGCCGTCATCTTCGCCGACGATCCGTGGTCGGCGCCGACGATTGCCGCGGCGCGCGCCGCGGGCCTCGCCGTGCTGACCGTCGGCCGCCACGGCGATTTCCTGACCCTGAAGCGGGTCGAGCACGAGCGCCATCGCCAGCGTGCCGAGATCGAGGCCGCCGGCGTGCTGTATGAGATCGACCTGCCGCTCGCCGGGGATTTCCAGATATCGAACGCGCTGGTTTCGGCCGGTCTTGCCATCGCCACCGGAACGCCCGCCGCCAAGGCACTGATGGCGCTGGAAAAACTGAAGGGTGCGCTCGGAAGGCTCGATCTCGTCGGCACGACGGCGGGCGGCGCTCCGATCTATGTCGATTACGCGCACAAGCCCGACGCGCTCGAGAACGTCCTGTCCTCGGTGCGTCCGTTCACCACCGGCCGCGTCGTCGTCGTCTTCGGTTGCGGCGGTGACCGCGATCGCGGCAAGCGGCCGATCATGGGCGAGATCGCGACACGGCTCGCCGACGTGGCCATCGTCACCGACGACAATCCGCGCTCGGAAGAGCCTGCCGCCATCCGCGCCGCCATCATGGCCGCCGCGCCCGGCGCCATCGAGATCGGCGACCGCCGCCAGGCCATTCACGAGGCTGTGGCGATGCTGCACGCCGGCGACACGCTGATCGTGGCCGGCAAGGGGCACGAGGTAGGCCAGACGATCGGTGCCGAGACGTTCCATTTCTCGGATCATGAGGAAGTTCGCGCCGCGCTCGGAGAGCTCGCCGCATGAGCCATCTCTGGACATCCGAGGCACTGGTCGCCGCCATGGACGGGCGACCGCTGGGGCCGATGCCGGACGGCATTTCGGGCATTTCGATCGACAGCCGCAGTCTGCAGCCGGGGGATGCCTTCTTCGCTATCAAGGGCGAGACGATGGATGGCCACGACTTCGCCACCGCCGCCGTGAAGGCGGGCGCCGGGCTGCTGGTGGTGGCCGAGGGCAGGCTGCCGTCGCTCGGCCGGCTGACGGCGCCGATGGTTGTCGTCGAGGACGTGCTGGTGGCGCTCGGCAGGCTGGGCGAGGCGGCGCGGGCGCGTTCGGCGGCAAAGATCATCGCGGTGACCGGCTCGGCCGGCAAGACGACCACCAAGGAGGCGCTGCGCCACGTGCTGTCTGCGGTCGGCAAGGTGCATGCCTCGGCGCAGTCGTTCAACAACCACTGGGGCGTGCCCCTGACGCTGGCGCGCATGCCAGCCGATTGCGACTATGCCGTGTTCGAGATCGGCATGAACCATCCGGACGAGATCCGGCCCCTGGTCAAGATGGTGCGGCCGCACGTCGCCATCATCACGCTGATCGCGGCCGCGCATCTCGGCTTCTTCCGCAACCTCGACGAGATCGCCATGGCCAAGGCCGAGATCTTCGAGGGGATCGAGCCCGATGGCGCCGCGCTGCTCAATCGCGACGACGCGCGCTGGAAGCTTCTGGAGAAGATGGCGCGCGGGGCCGGCGTGGCTCACATTCTGGGTTTCGGCGAGAACGCGCGCTCGACCTTCAGGCTGATGAAGTGCGAGCTCTACGCCGACCATTCGCGCATCATCGCCAGGATCGGCGGGGCGGACATCGCCATACGCATCGGCGCGCCGGGGCGGCACATCGTCCAGAACGCGCTGGCGGTGCTGGGCGCTGCCTATCTGGCGGGCGCGGACATCGAGAAGGTAGGGGCGGCATTCGCCGACCTGTCGGCAGAACGCGGCCGCGGCCGGCGCCACATCCTGCACCATCCGGATGGACCGATCACGCTGATCGACGAAAGCTACAACGCCAATCCCGCCTCGATGGGCGCGGCCATGGCGCTGCTCAACGCCACGCCGGTGTCGGGAGAGGGCAGGCGGATCGCCGTGCTGGGCGACATGCTGGAACTTGGCGAGCACTCGCGCAAGCTGCATGCCGCGCTTGCCAGTCTCATCGTCGGTACCGGCACCCACACGGTTTTCCTCGGGGGCCCCGAGATGCGAGCGCTCGCCGATGCGCTGCCTGCCGGCGAGGTCGAGACGCAGTACCGCACCGGAGCCGAGGAACTGAAGCCGCTGCTGCTTTCGGCGGTCAGGCCGGGCGACGTGGTGATGGTCAAATCGTCGAAGGGCATCGGGTTTTCGAAACTGGTCGAGGCTCTGCTGGGCAGGTTTCCGCCTGACGCAGCAGCCTACAAGGCGCAATAGCGGGTCCGGGGGACGCAAGAACGCATGTTTACACTGCTCGTCGATTTCGCGGACAAGATTTCGTTCTTCAACGTCTTCCGCTACATCACCTTCCGCACCGGCGGCGCGCTCATCACCTCGGCGCTGATCGTCTTCATCTTTGGACCGACCATCATCAACTCGCTGCGGCTGAGGCAGGGCAAGGGCCAGCCGATCCGCGCCGACGGACCGCAGACCCATTTCAAGAAAGCCGGCACGCCGACCATGGGCGGGCTGATGATCTTGTCGGGCATCATCGTCTCGTCGCTGCTGTGGGCGAACCTCTCCAGCATCTATGTCTGGGTGGTGCTCCTGGTGACGCTGGGCTTCGGCTCGATCGGCTTCTACGACGACTATCTCAAGGTGACGAAGCAGTCGCATCTCGGCTTTTCCGGCAAGGCGCGCCTGGCGCTCGAATTCGTCATCGCAGGCATCGCCGCGTGGGCCATCATGCACAATGGCCAGCCGCCATTCTCGTCGTCGCTGACCTTTCCGTTCTTCAAGGAACTCATCATCAACCTTGGCTGGTTCTTCGTGCCGTTCTCCTGCTTCGTCATCGTCGGCGCGGGCAACGCGGTGAACCTGACCGACGGCCTCGACGGCCTTGCGATCGTTCCGATCATGATCGCCGCCGCCTCCTTCGGCGTCATCGCCTATCTCTCGGGCAACGCGGTGTTCGCCGAATATCTTCAGATCCATTTCGTGCCGGGCACCGGCGAACTGGCGGTCGTGCTGGGCGCGGTCATCGGCGCCGGCCTCGGCTTCCTGTGGTTCAACGCACCGCCTGCCGCGATCTTCATGGGCGACACCGGTTCGCTGGCGCTGGGCGGCCTGATCGGCACCGTCGCGGTCGCCACCAAGCATGAGATCGTACTGGTCATCGTCGGCGGCCTGTTCGTGCTCGAAATCATGTCCGTCATCATCCAGGTCGGCTACTTCAAGATGACCGGCAAGCGCGTGTTCCTGATGGCGCCGATCCATCATCATTTCGAAAAGCTCGGCTGGACCGAAAGCCAGGTGGTGATCCGCTTCTGGATCATCGCCGTGATCCTGGCGCTGGTCGGCCTGTCGACGCTCAAGCTGAGGTAGGCACGCCCGTGATCCCCGCCGCATCCTTCGCAGGCAAGCGCGTCTCGCTCTTCGGGCTGGGTGGCTCGGGCATCGCCACGGCCCGCGCCCTGATCGCCGGCGGGGCCGAGGTGCTGGCCTGGGACGACAATCCCGAAAGCGTCGCAAAGGCGGGCGCCGAGGGCATCCCGACCGGTGACCTGCGTGCCGCCGACTGGGGCCTGTTCTCGGCCTTCGTGCTGTCGCCCGGCGTGCCGCTCACCCATCCGAAACCGCACTGGACGGTGGAACTCGCGCGCGGCGCCGGCGTCGAGGTCATCGGCGACATCGAGCTGTTCTGCCGTGAGCGCATGCGGGCCGCGTCCTCGGCGCCCTTCATCGCCATCACCGGCACCAACGGCAAGTCGACGACCACGGCGCTGACGGCGCACATACTGAACGCCGCGGGGCGCGATACACAGATGGGCGGCAATATCGGCCGCGCGGTGATGACGCTCGACCCGCCCGAGCCCAGCAGGCACTATGTCGTCGAATGCTCGTCCTACCAGATCGACCTCGCGCCCTCGATCAATCCGACGGCCGGCATACTGCTCAACCTGACGCCCGACCATCTCGACCGCCACGGCACGATGCAGCACTACGCCTCGATCAAGGAGCGGCTGGTTGCGGGCAGCGAGACCGCCATCATCGGTATCGACGATTCCTGGTGCGCGCAGATCGCCGACCGGCTGGAGCGCGCCGGCCGCGATGTGATCCGCATCTCCAAGCGGCTGCCGTTGACCGATGGCTATTTCGCCGACGGCACCAATCTGATGGAGGCCGTGCACGGCCGCTACAGCCGCATCGCCTTCCTCGAGGGCATTGGCTCGCTGCGCGGACAGCACAATGCGCAGAACGCTCTGGCGGCGGTGACGGCCTGCCTGCGCGTCGGCCTCGAACTGGGCGAGATCCAGTCCGGGCTCGAGAGCTTCCCCGGCCTGGCGCACCGCATGGAACAGGTCGGCCGCAAGGGGCATGTGCTGTTCATCAACGATTCCAAGGCCACCAATGCCGACGCGGCCGCGCCCGCCCTGTCGAGCTTCCCGCGCATCTACTGGATCGCCGGCGGCCTGCCGAAAGAGGGCGGCATCGAGCCGCTGCGCGGCTTCTTTCCACGCATCGCCAAGGCCTATCTGATCGGCGAGGCGGCGCCGGCCTTTTCGGCGACGCTCGGGGAGGCCGTGCCCTATGAAATCTCGGGCACGCTGGCGGCGGCGGTCGAGCATGCCGCGCATGACGCGGCGGCCGACGAGAGCGGCGAGGTGGTGGTGCTCTTGTCACCCGCCTGCGCCAGCTTCGACCAGTTCAAGAATTTCGAGGTGCGCGGCGAAGCCTTCAGGCAAGCCGCGAATGCTATCGAGGGTGTCAAGCCCATCGGAGGGGCACGATAATGCAGAGCCGTCTCGACAAAAGTCCGGTTTCCACCTGGTGGTGGACGATCGACCGCTGGTTCCTGGCCGCCTTCCTGTCGCTGATCGGGCTGGGCATCGTCCTGTCCTTCGCCGCCAGCCCGGCCGTGGCCGAGCGCATCGGCCTCGATAGCTTCCATTTCGCCACCAGGCAGATCATCTTCACCGTGCCCGCGCTGGGCGTCATGCTGGCGGTGTCCTTCATGGATGCGCGCCAGATCAGGCGCATGTCGCTGGTCGTGCTGTGCATCATGCTGCTGCTGATGGTGGCGGTGCTCTATGTCGGCGTCGAGGTGAAGGGCGCGCGGCGCTGGGTTTCGCTGGCAGGACTGTCGATCCAGCCGTCGGAATTCCTGAAGCCGGCCTTCGTCATCATCTGCGCCTGGCTGTTCGCCGAACACCGGCGCCAGCCGGACATTCCCGGCAACCTGTTCGCGATGCTGCTGCTCGCGCTGACGATCTCGCTGCTGGTGGCGCAGCCCGACCTCGGCCAGACCATGCTGGTGCTGGGCACCTGGGGCGTGATGTTCTTCATGGCAGGGTTGCCGTGGCTGTGGATCATCGTGCTGGGCGCGGCCGGCATAGGCGGCGTGTTCGCGGCCTATACGGTGTTTCCGCACGTGGCGCTGCGCATCGACAAGTTCCTCACCGGCGAGGGCGACACCTTCCAGGTCGACATGGGCCGCGAGGCGCTGATCAACGGCAGCTGGTTCGGCGTCGGACCGGGCGAGGGCACCGTCAAGCGCGTCGTGCCGGATGCCCATACCGACTTCGTCTTCTCGGTCGCCGGCGAGGAGTACGGGCTGATTATGTGCTTCTTCATCATGTCGATCTTCGCCTTCATCGTGCTGCGCGGCCTCAGCATCGCGCTCAAGGAGCAGGACGACTTCACCCGTTTCGCCATCGGCGGCCTGGTCACCATCTTCGGCCTGCAGTCGGCCATCAACATCTGCGTGAACCTGCAGCTCATGCCGGCAAAGGGCATGACGCTGCCCTTCATTTCCTATGGCGGCTCTTCGCAGATCGCCATCGCGCTTTCGATGGGCATCGTGCTGGCGCTGACGCGCAAGCGGCCCGAGCGGCGTAAGCAGATGGGCTTCGCGCTGCCGCAGCGGTCCGTGCCGGCGGAATGATGTCGAGGGGCGTCATTCTTCTCGCGGCCGGCGGCACGGGCGGACATCTGTTCCCTGCCGAGGCGCTGGCGCATGAGCTTGCCGCGCGCGGCTGGGCAGTGCACCTGGCGACGGACGACCGCGCCGAGCGGTTCGCCGGCCAGTTTCCCGCGGCCGCCATCCATCCCATCAAGTCGGCGACCTTGGGATCGAAGAACCCGGTGGCGCTGCTTGCCTCGTTCTGGCGCATCTGGAGCGGCGTCAGGCAGGCGTCCGCCGTGATCGGCAGGATCCGCCCGCAGGCGGTCGTCGGCTTCGGCGGCTACCCGACGCTGCCGCCGCTTTACGCCGCCACGCGCCGCCGCGTGCCGACGATGATCCATGAGCAGAATGCGGTGATGGGGCGCGCCAACAGGGCGCTCGCCGCCCGCGTCGATGCCATCGCCGGCGGTTTTCTGCCGCAGGATGCGAGTGCCGCCGGCGCCAAGACGGTGACCACTGGAAATCCCGTGCGGCCGCAGGTGATCGAGGCAGCGAAGACGCCCTATGTCGCGTCCAGTGCCGGCCAGCCGTTCCGGCTGCTGGTGTTTGGCGGCAGCCAGGGCGCGCAGTTCTTTTCCGACGCCGTGCCGGCGGCGATCGCGCTGCTTCCTGAAGCACAACGCCGGCGGTTTTCGATCACGCAGCAGGCCCGCGCCGAGGATGTCGAGCGCGTCAAGGCAGCTTACGCGCGCCTCGGCATCGAGGCGGCGGTCTCGCCCTTTTTCACCGACATGGCCGCGCGCATCGCCGCCGCCCATCTGGTCATGTCGCGCTCCGGCGCCTCGACCGTATCGGAGATCGCCGTGATCGGCAGGCCAGCGCTACTGGTGCCTTACCCGCACGCGCTCGACCATGACCAGGCGGCGAACGCGGCGGCTCTCGCGGCGGCCGGCGGAGCGCAGGTGCATCCGCAGTCGACGCTCTCGCCGGAGCGGGTTGCGGCCTTGATCGGCGAGCTGATGGACGATCCGGCCCGGCTGGCGAGCATGGCGGCGGCGGCGCGCTCGGCCGGCAAGCCGGACGCCACGCGGTTGCTCGCCGATCTGACAGAGGCTATTGCGTCGAAAAAGACGGTCGCCGAATTCAGGAAGGAAAAGAACGCATGAAGATGCCGCGCACGATAGGGCTGGTGCATTTCATCGGCATTGGCGGCATCGGCATGAGCGGTATCGCCGAGGTCCTGCACAATCTCGGCTACAAGGTCCAGGGCTCCGACCAGTCCGACAGCGCCAATGTGCAGCGCCTTCGTGAGAAAGGCATCGAGTGCTTCGTCGGCCACAAGGCCGAAAACCTCGGCGATGCCGAGGTGGTCGTGGTCTCGACCGCGATCAAGAAGTCCAACCCGGAGCTGAAGGCCGCGCGCGAGAAGCTGCTTCCGATCGTGCGGCGCGCCGAGATGCTGGCCGAGCTGATGCGCTTCCGCCAGGCGGTGGCGATCGGCGGCACGCACGGCAAGACGACGACCACCTCCATGGTCGCGACATTGCTCGAGGCTGGCGGGCTCGACCCCACCGTCATCAATGGTGGCATCATCAACGCCTACGGCACCAATGCGCGCATGGGCGACGGCGAGTGGATGGTGGTCGAGGCAGACGAGAGCGACGGCACTTTCCTCAAGCTGCCGGCTGACATCGCCGTCGTCACCAATATCGATCCCGAACATCTCGACCACTACGGCAGCTTCGACAAGGTGCGCGAGGCGTTCCGTCAGTTCGTGGAGAATGTGCCGTTCTACGGTTTCGGCGTTATGTGCACCGACCATCCCGAGGTGCAGGCGCTGGTCGGGCGCATCGAGGATCGCCGCGTCATCACCTATGGCGAGAACGCGCAGGCCGACGTGCGCTTCACCAACCACCGCGTCGACGGTCCGGCCTCGGAGTTCGATGTCGTGATCCGCGATCGCAAGAGCGGCGGCGAGACGACGATCGCGGGCCTGCGCCTGCCAATGCCCGGCCGCCACAACGTCTCCAACGCCACTGCCGCCATCGCGGTGGCGCACGAGCTCGGCCTTTCGGCCGAGGCGATCAAGAAGGGCCTTTCCTCCTTCGCCGGCGTGAAGCGCCGCTTCACGCACACGGGCTCGTGGAACGGCGTCGACATGTTCGACGACTACGGCCACCATCCGGTCGAGATCAAGGCGGTGCTGAAGGCCGCGCGCGGCGCCACCAAGGGTCGCATCATCGCTGTCGCCCAGCCGCATCGCTTCTCCCGTCTGCATGATCTGTTCGACGAGTTCTCCGTCTGCTTCAACGACGCGGACACCGTGATGGTGGCGCCAGTCTACGCCGCCGGCGAGGAGCCGATCGACGGCGTGACGTCGGATGCGCTGGTGTCGCGCATCCGCGCCGGCGGGCACCGCGATGCCCGCTACATCCAGGGACCCGAGGCCATTGCGCCGATCGTTCGCGATCTGGCAAGGCCCGGCGACTTCGTCGTCTTCCTCGGCGCCGGCAACATCACCCAATGGGCCTACGCACTGCCCAAGGAACTCGGCGGTACGCCGTCATGACGCGTGGCCAGGCCCTGATCGAGAAGCTCGGCGGCCGGCTTGCCGGCCTGCGCGGCCGCATCACGCCCGATGCCGAGATGGACAAGATCACCTGGTTTCGCGCCGGTGGCCTGACGGAAGCGCTGTTCCAGCCCGCCGACGAGGAAGACCTCGCCGCTTTCCTGCGCGCGGTGCCCGAGGAAATACCGCTCACCATAGTCGGTGTCGGCTCGAACCTGCTGGTGCGTGACGGCGGCATTCCGGGCTTCGTCGTCAGGCTGTCGGCCAAGGGGTTCGGCGAGGCCGAGGTCACCGGAGCGACGACGATCAGGGCGGGCGCCGCGACACCGGACAAGCGTGTGGCGGCGGTGGCCTACGAAGCCGGCATCGGCGGGTTCCACTTCTACCATGGCATTCCGGGCGCCATAGGCGGCGCGCTGAGGATGAATGCCGGCGCCAACGGCGTCGAGACGCGCGAACGCGTCGTCGAGGTGCGCGCGCTCGACCGCAAAGGCAACGCCCACACGCTCAGCAATGCCGACATGGGCTACGCCTATCGCCATTCGTCCGCGCCCGCCGGGCTGATCTTCACCTCGGCCCTCTTCGAGGGGCAGGTGCAGGACAAGGCCGAGATCAAGGCGGCGATGGATGCCGTGCAGAACCACCGCGAGACCGTACAGCCGATCCGCGAGAAGACTGGCGGCTCGACCTTCAAAAATCCGGAAGGCACCTCGGCCTGGAAGGAGATCGACAAGGCGGGATGTCGGGGGCTGATGATCGGTGGCGCGCAGATGTCGCCGATGCATTGCAACTTCATGATCAACACCGGAACCGCGACCGGTTACGACCTCGAATATCTCGGCGAGACGGTGCGCGCGCGGGTGCTGGAGAACTCAGGCATCCGGCTGCATTGGGAGATCAAGCGGCTCGGCAACTTCCGCCCCGGCCACGCCGTGCAGGAGTTCCTCGGGCAACTGCTCTAGAGTCTCGGTTTCCGCGCGGCGTCTTCGCGTGGCGCACCGGAAAGCGCCGCGGCATTTCAATTCCGCCAAATCCGCGCGACGCCCCAGCGATCTCGCCTGGGCGCGGTGCGTGTTCGGCCGGAAACGGCGCCCTTTGCTTCATGCATCACATGAAGAACGGGCGCCCGGATCGCAGGTGCCGCCGCGTCGATGCCGATCAACTTTTCGATCATTTTCACGGAAAGTGAATCTCTCGGAATCATAAGCACTTGTCACGGAATCAACTCTCTGATTCTTTACTCCCAAGCGTTTCCTGTTGAGTCGTTTGAACGTGTTTCCTCGGTGCCCCTCCCGGGTTGCTCCGCAGGGTTCGGACTTGTCCACGGGAAGCCTGGGGATTCGGGGCGAAGTGTTCGGATTGTTGTGTGCGCGTGATCCTGTTGGAGAACGAGCGGCTCTTCGATTCATGCTCGATGCAGGCCTGCCGTGAGAGGGATGACGGGAAAGATGAAAAACAAGCATGTGGCCGTCTTGCTGGGTGGTTTCTCGTCCGAGCGGCCTGTGTCCCTGTCGTCCGGAAATGCCTGTGCCGCCGCGCTCGAGGCGGAGGGGTATCGCGTCACCCGGGTTGATGTGGGGCGTGACGTCGGCTCCGTGCTTGCCGAGCTGAAGCCCGATGTCGCCTTCAACGCGCTGCATGGTCCTTTCGGCGAGGACGGCACCGTTCAAGGTGTTCTCGAATTCCTCGGCATTCCCTACACCCATTCTGGCGTTCTCGCTTCCGCGCTCGCCATGAACAAGGAGCAGGCCAAGAAGATCGCCAAGGCGGCGGGCATTCCGGTCGCGGAATCGCGTGTCGTCAACCGCTTCGCCGTCCAGAACACGCACCCGATGAGGCCGCCCTATGTGGTGAAGCCGGTCAATGAGGGATCGAGCTTCGGCGTCGTCATCGTGCATGAAGGGCAGTCGCATCCGCCTCAGCTGATCGGTTCGCCGGAATGGAAGTACGGCGATACGGTGATGGTGGAGCGTTACGTCCACGGGCGCGAACTGACCTGCGCCGTCATGGGCGATGTCGCGCTTGGCGTCTGCGAGATCATTCCGACGGGGCATTCCTTCTACGACTACGATTCAAAATATGTGCCTGGCGGCTCAAAGCACGAATGCCCCGCGAAAGTTTCACCGAATATTTACCAAAAGATACAAACACTGGCTCTGAAGGCTCACCAAGCGATCGGCTGCCGCGGGGTTTCCCGGTCGGACTTCCGTTACGACGACCGTCACTCCGAAAACGGCGAGATTGTCTGGCTCGAGGTTAACACTCAGCCCGGCATGACGCCGACGTCCCTGGTGCCCGAAATCGCCGCGCAAGCGGGGCATTCGTTCGGTGAGTTGTTGAGTTGGATGGTGGAGGACGCTTCGTGTCTGCGTTGAAATGGGGGCAAGGCGGGAGGAGGGGCGCGGCTGGGCCGTCGCTGTTCGGCCTGACGTTGTCTTTCGACCATTTCGTACTGCCTCGCATGCTTCGCCGTCCCGTGCGCATGCTGGGACGCCTGAGTGATGGCGAGTTCCAGGCGCCGCCTTTCTCGGCGGCTATCCTCTCGGCTTCGCTGCTGGCGCTGGCCAGCGCCTATGGCTCCTATGTAGGCGGGCATGCCGATGGCATCATTCAGAGCGTCACCGCCCGCACCGGCTTTGCCGTGGACCAGATCAAGGTTGTCGGCAACCACGAGACGTCCGAGATCGACATACTGGATCGGCTGGAACTCGATGGCTGGACTTCACTGATCGGCTTCGACGCCGAGGCCGCGCGCCAGCGTATCGCCACGCTGCCCTGGGTCGAGGTTGCCGCGGTCCGCAAGGTCTATCCGCATACGCTGGAAGTCCGGGTCGACGAGCGTGAGCCGTTCGCTCTGTGGCAGCAGGGCAACGAGGTTTCCGTCATCGAGCGGTCCGGTACGGTGATCGCGCCATTCTCGGGCGGCAAGCAGGCTCTGTTGCCGCTGCTCGTCGGGGTCGGCGCGCCGGCCAAGGCCCCCGACTTCATCGCCAAGGTCGAGAAATACCCGGAGCTCGCCTCGCGGGTGAAGGGCTATATCCGCATCGGCGAACGCCGCTGGGACCTGAAGCTGGACAACGGCATCACGATCAAGCTGCCCGAGGCCGATGAGGATCAGGCGCTCGCCAGCCTCGTCAAAATGGATCGAAACAACAGCCTTCTGACGCGCGATATCGCGGCCGTCGACATGCGGCTTCCCGATCGGCTCGTGGTCGAGCTTTCGGCTGAAGCGGCGACGCAGCGCCAGGCGGCCCTGAACGAAAAACCGAAGCTGGCGAAGCGCAAGCCGGAGACAAAGATATGAGCTGGCTTGGCGGTCATGGCGATGGCTCCTCGCGCCGGTCCGGTACCCTGACGGTGCTGGATGTCGGCTCGAACAAGGTCTGCTGCATGGTGGCCAAGCTGAAGCCGTGCGATGACGGCAAGCTGCTGCGCGGCCGCTCCCACCGCATCCAGGTGATCGGTATCGGTCACCAGAAGTCGCAGGGCGTGAAGTCGGGCGTGGTGGTCGATCTCGATCGCGCCGAGCATGCCATCCGCCTGGCCGTCGACGCCGCCGAGCGCATGGCCGGCCTTACGGTCGATTCGCTGATCGTCAACATTTCCGCCGGCAGGCTGCGCAGCGATTCCTTCGCCGCCACCATCAATCTGGGTGGTCACGAGGTCGACGAGGCCGACATCAAGCGCGTGCTGGCCGTGGGCGCCAAGCAGGCGCTGAGAAGCGAGCGCGACGTGATCCATTCGCTGCCCGTTGCCTTCTCACTCGATGCCGAACGCGGCGTGCGCGACCCGCGCGGCATGGTCGGCGACCAGCTCGGCGTCGACATGCATGTGCTGACGGGCGACGCCGCGCCGCTGCGCAATCTCGAACTCTGCATCAATCGCTCGCACCTTTCGGTCGAGCGCATGGTGGCCACGCCCTATGCCAGCGGCCTGGCGTCGCTGGTCGACGACGAACTGGAGTTGGGCGCGGCCTGCATCGACATGGGTGGCGGCACCACGACCATCTCGGTGTTCTCGGAAGGCAAGTTCGTGCACGCCGATGCGATCGCCATCGGCGGCAACCACGTGACCCTCGACCTTGCCAAGGGGCTGTCGACCTCGCTCGATGCCGCCGAGCGTCTCAAGGTCATGCACGGATCGGCGCTGCCCGGCAGCGCCGACGATCGCGATCTGATTTCGGTCCATCCCGTCGGCGACGAGGGCGATGTTCCGTTGCAGATCCCGCGCTCGGTGATGACGCGCATCGTGCGCGCCCGCATCGATGAAACCCTCGAACTGCTGCGCGACCGGCTGAACAAGTCCGGCTACGGCAATGCCGTGGGCAAGCGCGTCGTGCTCACCGGTGGCGCCAGCCAGCTTGCCGGCCTGCCGGAAGCCGCTCGCCGCATCCTCGGGCGCAATGCCCGCGTCGGTCGCCCGCTCGGCGTGGCGGGCCTGCCGGAAGCGGCCAAGGGGCCTGCTTTCTCGACCCCGGTCGGATTGCTGATCTACCCGCAGATGGCGAGTTTCGAGAGCCATGCTGTGAAGGGAATTTCCGGTCTCAAGATGACCGGAACTGGTGGAAAACTGCATCGCATGAGTCAGTGGTTGAGAGACAGTTTCTAGTTGACGGGGACAGCCCCAAAGCGGCCGCGGCGGCGAAGCGGCGGGAAAGGCAAAGGACGAACACTATGACCATCAATCTGAAAAAGCCGGACATTACCGAGCTTAAGCCGCGCATCACCGTCTTCGGTGTCGGCGGCGGCGGTGGCAATGCGGTCAACAACATGATCACCGCCGGTCTGCGCGGCGTCGAGTTCGTGGTGGCGAACACCGACGCGCAGGCGCTGACGATGTCCAAGGCGGAGCGGTTGATCCAGCTTGGCGCGCATGTCACCGAGGGGCTCGGTGCCGGGTCGCAGCCGGAGGTCGGACGCGCGGCCGCCGAGGAGTGCATCGACGAGATCATCGATCACCTGACCCACACCCACATGTGCTTCGTCACCGCCGGCATGGGCGGCGGCACCGGCACGGGCGCCGCCCCGGTGGTTGCCCGCGCGGCGCGCGAAAAGGGCATCCTCACCGTCGGCGTGGTCACCAAGCCGTTCCACTTCGAGGGCCAGCGCCGCATGAAGACGGCCGACATGGGTATCGAGGAACTGCAGAAGTGCGTCGATACGCTGATCGTCATCCCCAACCAGAACCTGTTCCGGCTGGCCAATGACAAGACCACCTTCGCCGACGCCTTCGCGATGGCCGACCAGGTGCTCTACTCGGGTGTCGCCTGCATCACCGACCTGATGGTCAAGGAAGGCTTGATCAATCTCGACTTCGCCGACGTCCGTTCGGTGATGCGCGAGATGGGCAAGGCGATGATGGGCACCGGCGAAGCTTCGGGCGAGGGTCGCGCGATGGCCGCCGCCGAAGCCGCGATCGCCAACCCGCTGCTCGACGAGACCTCGATGAAGGGCGCCAAGGGCCTGCTGATCTCCATCACCGGCGGTCGCGACCTCACCCTGTTCGAAGTCGACGAAGCCGCGACCCGCATCCGCGAGGAGGTCGACCAGGACGCCAACATCATCCTCGGCGCCACCTTCGACGAAGAGCTCGAGGGCGTGATTCGCGTGTCTGTCGTTGCGACGGGCATCGACAAGTCGGCGGCCGAAATCGCCGCCGCTCCGATCTCGATCCGCGCCGCGCAGCCGCAGCAGAAGCCGGTCAGCCGCCCGGCGGCCGTCGTCGAGAGCCGTCCGGCGCCCATGCAGCAGCCTGTTTACGAGCAGCGCGCCGCCGTCGATCCGGTGGCGGAGGCGATCCAGCAGGCTGAAGCCAATGCCGCCGCGATGGCACAGCACGCCCGTCCGGCGCCGGTGGCGCATGACGAGTTCCGTCCGCAGAGCAAGATCTTCCAGGCTCCGCCGCAGCCCCAACCTCAGCCGCAGCCGATCGCTCAGCCCGTCGTGCAGCAGGTGATGCAGCCGGCGCCGCAGCCGCGCGAAGTGTTCCAGCATCGCGAGGCGCCGCAGCCGGTTGCCATGGCGCCGCAGCGCATGCCGCGCGTCGAGGACTTCCCGCCGCTGGTCAAGGCCGAGGTTGATGCCAAGAGCGGCTCGGTCGGTCATGACAATGGCGGCCCGATGGGCCTGCTGCGTCGCCTGAAGGACGGCCTGACCCGCCGCGAGGAAGAGCCTGCTCGCCTGCAGCCGGCCCAGCCGCGCGAACCGAAGCTGCGCCAGGCCCCGCCGGAAGTGCGCCGCCTCGCCAGCCAGGATTCGCAGCTTTACGCGCCGCGCCGCGGCCAGCTCGATGATCAGGGCCGCCTGACGCCGCAGAC
Organism: Mesorhizobium sp. 65-26; assembly: GCA_001899205.1. Lineage (GTDB taxonomy): Bacteria > Pseudomonadota > Alphaproteobacteria > Rhizobiales > Rhizobiaceae > Mesorhizobium. The sequence goes on from MKVL01000010.1 coordinate 676,338, forward strand.
CAGGGCGACTCACGACGACGACCAGCTCGAGATCCCGGCCTTCCTGCGCCGGCAGGCGAACTGAGCTGTTAACGTGATGTAACAATTGTTAACAGGCGAGCAAGAAATTGTTCGCCTGTTAACGTAAAAAGCGCTTTTGAAACAAAGCCTTATGATGTGTTCCGGATGAGGGTTCGCGGTTACAAAGAGTAAGAAACCGTGATTTGGAGTCTCCCTGCCGGACCATTATCTTCCCGACCGACCGACGTCGGTTTGCCGGGATTTTCGGGGAAGTGGCCCTGCCTGCCGATTGAATCAAGAGCCGCAGCTTTGGGGTTGGAGAAGCGGACCTAGGCAGTTTAGGGCTATGGGGATTGTCTTGCACGACTACCAGACGACAGTGAAGACGCGCGCGGCGCTTACGGGCACCGGCGTTCACAGCGGCAAGGAAGTTTCCATCCACTTTCTCCCCGCCGATGCCGATACGGGCATCGTTTTCCACCTTTCCAAGGACGGCGAACCCGCCGGCGAATTCCGCGCCCTCGTTTCCGAGGTCGGCGCCACCGACCTTTGCACCATGCTGGGCGATCCCGCAGGCGAGCACATCGCCACGGTCGAGCACATCATGGCCGCCGTATTCGGGCTTGGCGTCGACAATCTGATCATCGAGATCGACGGTCGTGAAGTGCCGATCCTCGACGGCAGCGCGGCTGCCTTCGTCGAGGCCTTCGATGCCGCCGGCATCGAAGTCCTCCCGGTCAAGCGCCGCTACATCAGGGTGCTGAAGCCGGTTCGCATCGAGAACGGCGCGTCATGGGCAGAATTCCGCCCCTATGGCGGTACTCGTTTCGAGGTCGAGATCGACTTCGAGAGCCCGGCTATCGGCCGTCAGCTTTTCGCATCGGACATCAGCGCCGACATCTTCCGCCGCGAGATCGCGCGTGCCCGCACCTTCGGCTTCATGAAGGATGTGGAGCGGCTTTGGGCGGCCGGCTACGCGCTCGGCTCCTCGCTGGAGAATTCGCTGGTCATCGGCGACGATGACCGCGTCATCAACATGGGCGGGCTGCGCTACCCCAACGAATTCGCGCGCCACAAGACGCTCGACGCCATGGGTGACCTGGCGCTTGCCGGCGCGCGCTTCATCGGCTGCTTCCGCTCCTATCGCGGTGGCCACCGGCTGAATGCGGCGGCGCTTCGCCGCCTTCTGTCTGACCGCTCGGCCTTCGAGATCGTCGAGACCACGCGCCGCGAGCGCGGCCGTACCGCCGAGATGAATGCCGTCAACGCGCCGGTCTACGCTCCCTGGACGATCTGATCTCGGCCGGAGCATTTCGTTGCCCTCCCGAATCGGTGGGGCGGCGCGGCGTCATGGGGCATGGCGACGACGGGGCTTTTGCCCGGTTTTACGGTCGGCCCATGTTGCATGAATACATCACCGGCAGTTCAAATCGCATGGATATTCGGCTCGCCCCGAGCCGCCACAAAAATGTGCGATTGGCCGTCGATAGCGTTGCCGGGCAAGGCGATTATGGTTTATGGCTGCTGCCGTTGATTAATGCATGCTGCCTAAAAGAGGGTGCCGGGTTTTGGGACAGCGGCATGCAACGCGCATCAAGTAGCGCCGAAAGGGCGGAATTCAATCATGTTCATCAAGCGAGCTGATCAGTCGAAGGCGTCGCGTAGCGCGGCTCTTGTCGCGCTTTCGGTGGTCATTCCGACGCTCTCCCTGACGGCGTGCATGTCCTCGGAAAAGGACATCAATCTGTCGACCTATGTCGATCAGACCGAGCCGGCCGACGTGCTCTACAATGAGGGCTTGGCCAACCTCAATGCCGGACGCCTGCAGGAAGCGAGCCGCAAGTTCGATGCCGTCGATCGGCAGCATCCGTATTCCGAGTTCGCGCGCAAATCGATGGTGATGGGCGCTTTCGCCAACTACCGGCAGGGCAATTACGACGACGCCATCGGCTCCGCCAAGCGCTACCTCGCGCTCTATCCGTCGACCGACGACGCGGCCTATGCCCAGTATATCATCGGCCTCAGCTATTACCGTCAGATCAAGGACGTCACGCAGGACCAGAAGGAAGCGCGTCAGACCGTCCAGACGATGCAGGACCTGATCACTCGCTGGCCCAAATCCGAATACGTCACCGACGCCAACGAGAAGATCCGCTTCGCCACCGACCAGCTCGCCGGCAAGGAGATGCAGATCGGCCGCTACTATCTCGAGCGCCGCGAATACATCGCCTCCGTGAAGCGTTTCCGCAACGTCGTCGAGAACTACTCCAGCACCCGTCACGTCGAGGAGGCGTTGGCGCGCCTGACCGAAGCCTACTACGCGATGGGCTTGACTTCGGAAGCGCAGACGGCCGCCGCAGTGCTCGGCACCAACTATCCGGACAGCCAGTGGTACAAGGACTCTTACAAGCTCCTGCAGAGCAACGGGCTCCAGCCGCGCGAGAACTCCGGATCGTGGCTTTCCAAGGCCGGGAAGCTCATCACCGGCGCCTAGAGCCGAGGAACGGAGCATGATGTCGCCGGAAAACCGGTTCAAGTTCTTCGGCTGCGAGCTCCAGAAGCGGGACGCGTAAAAGTGGAATCAGGCATCCCGCGCTATTTTTCCGACTTAGCCGCATTCGTGCGACGCCAGGTGTTTCCGCCTGGCTGCAAAGCGCACTGAGCAGCGCGTCGCCATGCTCTCCAGGCTGTCGATCCGCGATATCGTCCTGATCGAGAAGCTGGATATCGACTTCTCGCCCGGCCTCTCCGTGCTGACCGGCGAGACCGGTGCCGGCAAGTCCATCCTGCTCGATGCGCTCTCGCTGGCGCTGGGCGCGCGCGGCGATGCCTCGCTGGTTCGGCACGGCGCGACGCAGGGGCAGGTGACGGCCGTCTTCGACGTCCCCCCCAATCATCCCGCGCGCATGCTGCTCGCCGAGAATGCCATCGACGATGATGGCGATCTCATCCTGCGCCGCCTGCAGACGGCCGACGGGCGCACCCGCGTCTTCGTCAACGACCAGCCTTCCAGCGTGACGCTGATGCGCGATATTGGCCGGGCGCTGGTGGAGATCCACGGCCAGCACGACGAGCGCGCCCTGGTCGATCCGGGCGCCCATCGGGACGTGCTGGACGCGTTCGGCGGGCATATGGGCGCCGTGCGCTCCACCGGTGAGGCCTGGCGCCACTGGAGGGCCTGCGAGCAGGAACTGTCGCGTCACCGCGCCAGGGTCGAGGCCGCCGCGCGCGAGGCCGACTATCTGCGCGCCGCCGTCGCCGAACTCAGCAAGCTCGATCCGCAGCCGGGCGAGGAGAGCGAACTGGCTGAACTGCGGGCGCAGATGATGCGAGCCGAGAAGATCGCTTCCGAAATCCATGACGCGCAGGACGTGCTGTCGGGCCCGTCCTCACCGCTGCCGCAACTGGCGAGCCTGCTCAGGCGGCTGCAGCGCAAGGCCGGCGAGGTGCCGGGCCTGCTCGACGATGTCGTGAAGTCGCTGGACGAGGCGATGATCTCGCTCGACGCGGCGCAGTCGGGCGTCGAGACGGCACTGCGCGCCACCGAATACGATCCGCAGCGCCTGGAGAAGGCGGAGGAGAGGCTGTTTGCGCTGCGCGCCGCTTCGCGCAAGCACAATGTCGCCGTCGACGACCTGGCGCGGCTGCGCGATACGATGGTGGCCGACCTTGCCGACCTCGATGCCGGCGAGGAGCGCCTGCACGGGCTGGAAAAGCAGGCGGCGGCCGGCCGCGAAGCCTACGATATTTCCGCCGCCCAGCTTTCCTCGTTGCGCCATGCGGCGGCGACCGGGCTGGCCAAGGCGGTCGTGGCGGAACTGCCGGCGCTCAAGCTCGAACGGGCCGAGTTCATCGTCGAGATGAAGAGCGATCCCGAAAGCCGCATGGAAGAGGGCATCGACCAGATCGAGTTCTGGGTGCGGACCAACCCCGGCACAAGGCCTGGGCCGATGATGAAGGTCGCTTCCGGCGGCGAGCTGTCGCGCTTCCTGCTGGCGCTGAAAGTGGCGCTGGCCGATCGCGGCTCGGCGCCGACCCTGGTCTTCGACGAGATCGACACGGGTGTCGGCGGCGCGGTGGCCGATGCCATCGGCCAGCGGCTGGCGCGGCTGTCGAAGCGTGTCCAGGTGCTGTCGGTCACCCATGCGCCACAGGTGGCGGCGCGCGCCACGACGCATTTCCTGATCGCCAAATCGGGCGGCGCCGATCGCGTCGCGACCGGCATCGCCGAGATGGATCGAACGGCGCGCCAGGAAGAGATCGCGCGCATGCTGGCCGGCGCCACCATCACCGACGAGGCGCGCGCCGCCGCCGAGCGGCTGCTGCGCGAAAACACCTCGGCCCCCTGAGAAAAACGACGCTCTTCGTCGCTGTCAGTTGATGGCGCTATCGCGTTGTCGCGAGGGCTGTTTTTCAGAATTCCGCTCCCTCGAATCCGAAAGCTGATCTATTGTCGCCGTCCTCGCGCGCCCGGACGGGCACGTGGCGCAGTGATGCAAATGCGGGTGTGGAACCAATGTCCGAAAAAACAGTCGACGCCCTTACCGAGAGCGAAGCCGAGGCCGAACTCGAGCGTCTGGCCGCGGAGATCGCCGAGCACGACCGGCGTTACCACACCGAGGACGCGCCGATCATATCGGACGCAGACTATGATGCGCTGACGCGGCGCAACCTCGCCATCGAGCAGCGCTTTCCGCATCTGGTGCGCGAGGATTCGCCCTCGCGCCGGGTCGGCGCGCCGCCAGCGGAGGGCTTTGCCAAGGTGCGGCATGCGGTTCCCATGCTGAGCCTGGCCAAGGCCTATACCGACGAGGACGTGGCCGATTTCATCGAGCGCGGCCGACGCTTCTTCGACCGCGACAAGGACCTCGACATTGCCTTCACGGCCGAGCCCAAGATCGACGGGCTGTCGGCCTCGCTGCGCTACGAGAACGGCGTGTTCGTGCAGGGTGCTACACGCGGTGACGGGACGGTGGGCGAGGACATCACCGCCAATCTCAGGACGATCGCCGACATTCCGACGCGGCTGGCAGGCTCCGGCTGGCCCGAGGTCATCGAGATCCGCGGCGAGGTCTACATGACCTACGCCGAGTTCGAGGCGCTGAAGCAACGCTCGGCGGCGGCCGGCGGCCAGGATTACGTCAATCCGCGCAACACGGCGGCGGGATCGCTGCGGCAGAAGGATCCGTCCGTCACCGCCAGCCGCAATCTGAAGTTCTTCGCCTATGCATGGGGCTATACGACGGAAGATCCGGCGCCCACCCAGTACGAGGCCGTGCGGAAATTCAGCGACTGGGGCTTCAAGATCAGTCCGCTGATGGTGCGGGCGAAATCCGCTGACGAGCTGATCGCGCACTACCATCGCATCGAGGAACAGCGTTCTTCGCTGGGCTACGATATCGACGGCGTCGTCTACAAGGTCGACCAGCTCGAACTGCAGCGCCGCTGGGGCTTCGTCACCGGCGAGCCTCGCTGGGCCGTTGCCCACAAATTCCCCGCCGAGCAGGCGATGACGACTGTTGAGAAGATCGACATCCAGGTTGGCCGCACCGGCACTCTGGCGCCGGTGGCGCGGCTGGCGCCGGTGACGGTCGGCGGCGTGGTGGTGGAGAACGTCACGCTGCACAACGAGGACTACATCAAGGGGCTCGACAGCACGGGCCAGCCGATCCGCGAAGGCAACGATATCCGCATCGGCGATACGGTCGTGATCCAGCGGGCAGGGGATGTCATCCCGCAGATCGTCAGCGTCGTCATGGACAAGCGACCCGCCAATGCGGTGCCGTATGAATTCCCGCACACCTGCCCTGTCTGCGGCTCGCCGGCGACGCGCGAGATCAACGAGAAGACGGGCAAGGAGGATTCGCGCCGGCGCTGCACCGGCGAGCTGATCTGCCCGGCGCAGGCGGTGGAGGGGCTGCGCCATTTCGTGTCGCGCGGCGCCATGGACATAGACGGCCTGGGCGCGGAGAACATCGACCTGTTCTTCAATGCCGGGCTGATCAAAACCGCCGCCGACATCTTCACGCTCAAGGAGCGCAGGCCAGCCGTCACCATGGCGTTGGCAGAGCGGCGGGAAGAGCAGGCGAAGCTGCGCGAGGCTGCCTCCGGCAAGACACGCAAGAACGTGCGCAGCGCGGAGGACCGCAACTACGAGGGGCTCGACAAGCTCTTCGCAGCCATCGATGCTCGCCGCGAGCCGGAACTCGACCGCTTCATCTTCGCACTCGGCATCCGCCATATCGGCGAAACGACGGCGGCTGTACTGGCGCGCACCTTCTCGACAATGGAGGAACTGATCCGCGTCGGCAAGGAGACGGCCAAGGCCGAAGACCCGCATACGGTGTTCCCCTCGGTCAACGGCATCGGCGACACGGTGATCGGGGCGCTGCGCGACTTCTTCGGCAATGAACGCAATGACGACGTGCTCGACGCCTTGCTCGGCCAGGTACGGCCGAAGCCCTATGTCGTCACGGTCTCGGCCGACAGCGAGGTGGCCGGCAAGACGATCGTCTTCACCGGCTCGCTGGAGAAGATGACGCGTTCCGAAGCCAAGGCCATGGCCGAGCGCCTCGGCGCCAAGGTGGCTGGTTCGGTTTCGGCCAAGACCGACCTTGTCGTGGCTGGTCCCGGCGCGGGTTCGAAGCTCAAGGTCGCCAGCGAGCTCGGCATCGAGGTGATCGACGAGGACACCTGGCTGCAGCGGGTCGGCAAGTCGTGACCGGCGGCGTGTTCAAGGGGTTTGGCCCGAAAGCCATTCCGTTTCTCAAGGCGCTCGATTTCCACCAGAGCCGGGAATGGTTCCAGGAAAACCGCGACCTTTACGAACAGGAACTGCGGGAGCCGTTCGGCGATCTCGTCGAGACGCTCACCACGCGCTTCGCCGAAGCCGGTCTCGGGCTGAAGGGCGACCGCAAGCGGTCATTGTTCCGCATCAACCGCGACGTGCGCTTCTCCAAGGACAAGCGCCCCTACAACCGCCATCTGTCGGCGATCCTGTCGCCCGACGGCACCAAGATGGAACAGGGCGTCTTCTACGTCCACATCGGTCTTGAGGGGTGCTTTGCGGGCGTCGCCTGGTGGCAGCCCGAACCGGCGCTGATGCTGGCGTTGCGCCAGGCCATCGCGACACGGCCGGACCGATTTCGCGCCATGGTGAAGGCGTTGGCAAAAAATGGCCTGAAGCTCGATGGCGACGGAGCGATGAAGCGTACGCCGCGTGGCTTCGAGCAGGTCGCCGACGACGATCTCGTCGCCGCCATCCGCAACCGCCATTTCCTGGTTCGCCACGTCATCGATCCAGCCGGGATTCATGACGCTGCGCTGGTCGACGAACTGGTCGATTTCACCAGCCGCGCCAGGCCACTGCTCGACTGGGGCAGGGCGATCGAAGGCAGGGTCGCGGCATCCTGATGCCGGGCGCATTTGCCGTCGCGTGAACGGCGGGATGCGCCAGGCTTTCTTGTTCCCGCGGAACCGCGGCAAATCCCGGGATTTGCCGGGACTTCGTTACATCCGCATCAGGAGGCCGCCATCGACCGCAAGTTCGATGCCGGTGATGTAGCTCGCGGCGTCGGAGAGCAGGAAAAGCGCGGCATTGGCCATGTCCTGGGGCGTGCCGATGCGGCCGAGCGGCGCGTAGCCGGCCACGGCGGCGCGTTTCTCTTCCGTGTCCCAGCGGGCCTGCAGCGGGGTCAGCGCCATGCCCGGGCAGATGGCGTTGGAGCGGATGCGCTCGGCGGCGAGCTGCATGGCCAGCGACTTTGACAGCGCGCAGACGCCGGCCTTCGAGGCCTGATAGGCATCCTGCGGGTTGGGGTCGCCGCGATACCACTGGATGGTGGAGAAATGCACCATGGCGCCGCCACGTCCGCCGGCGCGCATGTGCGGGACGACCGCGCGCGCCGTGTGCACGAAGGACTTCAGGTTGATTTTGAAGACGTTGTCCCAGACGTCCAGATCCATCTCCAGCGCCGACTTGTCGCGGCCGAACCACAGCACGCCGGCGACATTGGCGAGATAGTCGATGCCGCCACGCTCGCGTCCCGCGGCACCGACGACCTCCTCGACAAAACCGGCGTCGGTCAGGTCGCCCTGCGCGAAGGTGAGGCGGTCGTCGTAGGAGGCAAGCGAGGCCGGCTTGGCCTTGACGTCAATGGCGGTGACCGAGGCGCCGGCCTCGAGCAGCGAAAGCGCGATTTGCTCGCCCATGCCGCCGCCGGCGCCGGCGACCACCGCATGCCTGCCGGTGAAATCAAAAACGACCATCAGTCTCCCCTCATTGCTGGCGCGAAAGCGCATGATGGCCGGACAATAGGGGCAGGTAAAAAATCCATCAAGCGGTATTAGAAAAAATTTGCCAAAATGGAAAATCCGGATATCGTGCCCGGCTGACGACCTTTTCCTTCCAGATGGATTGCATCGCCATGAACCTGCGTACCGACGTCCGCACCTTCTCCGTGACCTCTCCTGTCGACGGCTCGACCTACATCACGCGTCCCTATGCCGACGGCGCCACGATCGAGGCGGCGCTGAAGCGTGCTCGCGCCGCGCTGCCGTCCTGGCGGCGCATGCCGCTGGCCGACCGGCTGGCCATCCTGCTGCGCTTCGGCGAGGAGATGAAGGCGAGGGCGGTGCCGCTGGCGGAGATGGTGGCCTGGCAGATCGGCCGGCCGCTGTGGCAGGCCGACGAGACGCCGCGCCTTGCTCTTGTCGGGCAACTCCTGGCCGATGTCGCGCCGGAAGCGCTGGCCGATGCGGCCTATCCCTCGGAGGAAGGCATTCGCCGCTATGCCCGGCCGGTGGCTGGCGGCCTGCACCTTTCGATCTGCGCCTGGAACTATCCGACCGCGATGATCGGCTATCTCGTGACCTCGCCGCTGGCGGCCGGCAATGTCGTGATCTTCAAGCATTCTCCGCAGACGCCGCTGATCGCCGAGCAGGCCGAGGAGGCTTTCCGCGCCGCCGGTGGACCTGAGGGCGTATTCCAGAGCCTGCATCTCGATCATGCCGATGCCGAACGGCTGATCGCCTCCGGCGCGTTCAACGCCGTCAACTTCATAGGCTCGGTCAATGGTGGCCGGCGCGTGCACGCCGCCGCCGCCGGCACCTTCACTCAGGTCCATCTCGAGCTTGGCGGCAAGGATCCGACCTATGTGCGCTCGGATGCCGATCTGGAGAAGGCCGTTCCGCTGATCGCGGAGGGCACCTATTCCAACGCTGGCCAGTCCTGCTGCTCGGTCGAGCGCATCTATGTCGACCGCTCGATCCACGACCGTTTCGTGGACGCGCTGGTCGCCGAGACGGCGAAATGGAGCATCGGTCACCCGATCGAGGAGAAGCCCATGGTCGGGCCCGTCGTGCGGGCAAGCGCGGCCGACACGATCCGCGGGCTGACCGAACAGGCTGTGCGGGCAGGCGCCCGCCGCCTGATGCCGCAGGACGCCAGGGCGGCGGCGCTCGGTACCGCCTACGTCCAGCCGGAAGTGCTCGCCGGGGTCGACCACGGCATGCAGATCATGCGCGACGAGCTGTTCGGACCGGTCGCCTGCGTCCAGGCCGTCGACAGCGACGAACAGGCCGTTAGCCTCATGAACGACAGCGATTTCGGCCTCAGCGCCTCCATCTGGACGCGCGATGTCGAGCGCGGCGTGGCGCTGCTCGACGAGGTCGAGGCCGGCACCGTCTATCTCAACCGCTGCGACCATGCCGACCTCTACCTGCCATGGGGCGGCGTGAAGAATTCCGGGCTGGGCCGCACCAACGGGCGCTCGGGCCTTACCGAAGCAACTGCGGCGAAGGCGTACCATGTCCGTTCGATCATCGCTTGAGCCGGCAGCCGCCGCGCTGGGCCTCAACCGGCTCGACGCCGTCGCCATCGCCGCGCTGGCGGATGCCAGCATGGAGCGGCTCCTGGTAGGGGCGGACAGCCCCTACCTGCTGATCGCAGAGCATGCCGGAAACATCGTGCCGGCGCCGTGGCGCGATCTCGGCCTTGCCGCGCCCTATCTGGAGACGCATTTCGCCGTCGATATCGGCATCGACGCGCTGACCCGGCGGCTGTCGGAAGGGCTGCGCGCGCCGGCCGTCATCGCGCATTATTCGCGCCTGTTCCTCGACTACAACCGGCCGGCCGGCGAGTGGGACTTCATGCGTCCCGATCTCGGCGGCATCCCGGTGCCCGGCAATCTCGACGTCGACGCGGCCGATGCTTCACTGCGCCGACAGGTCGGCTGGGCGCCGCTCGAACAGGCGATCGTCGAAGCCGCGAAGGGCAGGCAGGCGCTGGTATCGGTGCATTCCTTCACGCCGGTCATGGGTGGCGTTCGCCGCGACGTCGACATCGGCGTGCTGTGGCGCGAGCCGTCGGCCTTCGTTGGTTCGGTGCTGGAGGACCTTCAAGAGCGCGGCGCGCGGGCCGGCTTCAGGATCGGCGACAATGCCCCCTACGACTGGCGCCAGGCTGTCGGCTACACGCTCAACCGGCACGGACTGGAGCAGGGCAGGCCCTGTCTTTATCTCGAGGTCCGCAACGACCTGCTTTCCGATCCGGAAACACTGGAGCGCATCAGCCAGGTGCTGGAGACCACCTTTGCCGTCGTCGCGAGGTCGCTATGGCCGGATTCCGCGCTGGTGGACTGAAAGCCGGAGGCCCCCGGGCTGCCAATTGAAGAGATGGAGCACAATGCCGTCCGAAAAACCGCTTCGCACTTTTCGGCGTCATGCTCTAGAGCTTGTCGAATTGGAAACACGGCAGCCAAGGGCGTGGACGATGCAAGGCAATGTGGGCAGCAAGATCCGGGATGCGCGCAAGGAGCGCAACATCACGCTGCGCGACCTCAGCGAGCGCTCCGGCCTGTCGGTTTCGCAACTGTCCAAACTGGAGAACGGCAAGGCACGGCTGACCGTCGACGTCGCCCTGATGATCGCCGGCGTGCTGCACGTGCCGGTGGCCTCCTTCCTGTTCAGCCCCAAGCCAGGCATGCAGGCGCGGCGCTCGATCACGCGCGCCGGAAGCGGCATACTGCACCAGGGCAACGGCATGGAATTCGAGGTGCTGTGCAGCGATTTTCGCGACAAGACCAACATTTTCTGGCGGGTCACGCTGCATGCGAGGAGCTTCGAGGAGAATGGCGGCTGGCGCAGCCATTCGGGTGAAGAGTTCGTCCACGTGCTGAGCGGCAACCTCGAACTGCACACGATCCATTACGATCCGGCGGTGCTGCGGCCGGGCGACAGCATCCTGTTCGACGGCGAGATGCAGCATGCCTACGTGGCGCTCGGTGACGAGCCGGTGATCATGCTGATGTCGAACACGGTTCCCCGGGACGGACTGCCGCCCGGCAACAACCTTTAGGCCCGGCGCGGGGCGGGTCCCGGTCCGACGTCGACCTCCATCTCAAGAATATTTTCTAAAATGGAAAAAAATGCTTGTTATGGAAAAGTCAGAGGGCTAGCATTCTTGTGACCGGGTGACAGGCAGAAAGAGGCCGACACCCGGAATGGGAGACGAACCGATGCTCTCGGTAGAGGCGGTCAGCAAGACATTTGGCGGCGTCCAGGCACTGCGCGATGCGACGCTGTCGTGCGCGGCCGGCGAGATTCTCGGCCTGATCGGCCCGAACGGCGCCGGCAAGTCGACGCTGGTCAACGCCATCTCGGGCGTGCTCAAGCCCGACAGCGGCAGCGTGCGGCTCGACGGCAGGGAACTGACCGGGCAAGGGGCGGAAGCCTGTGCCCGCGCCGGCATCGGCCGCACCTTCCAGAACATCCGCCTGTTCAAGGACCTGACAGTTCGCCAGAACGTCGAGGTCGCGCATATCACCTGCCAGGCTGTGCGCCCTGACAAGGCGGCCCGGATCGGCATCGACCAGCTGCTTGCGCAGTACGAGCTCGACGGTTTCGCCGATTTCGCCGCCGGCACGCTGCCCTATGGCAGCCAGCGCCGGCTGGAGATCGCCCGCGCGCTGGCGCTCGGACCTTCGCTGCTGCTGCTCGACGAGCCTGCGGCCGGTCTCAACGAGACCGAGTCGGAGGTGCTCGCGGTCGCCATCGAAGGCATCCGCAGCGAGGTTGGCTGCGCGACGATCGTGATCGACCACGACCTGCGCTTCATCAACAGGCTCTGCGACCGCCTCTGCGTCATGGACCAGGGGCAGGTGATCGCATCGGGCGAGACCGAGGCCGTGTGGCGCGATCCCCGCGTCATCGAGGTCTATGTCGGGCAATCGGAAACGTCGTGACGTCACCCGTCGGGCGCACGGATAACCAGAGAGAAGGAGGGGTTCGATGAAGAAGGTGATTTTGCCGGCGACGATGCTGGCCGCAGGGATGTTCCATGTCGCGCCGGCGGCTGCCGCCGACCTGAAGATCGGTCTTGCGGTGGCGATGACCGGCACCTACGCGCCCTACAGCGAGGCCGAAGGCGCACGCTGCATGGCCGACAAGCTAAACAAGGCGGCGAGCCCCGGCGATCCCAAGATCGAGCTGATGATCGAGGACAACCGCTCCGATCCGCAGCTCTCGGTGTCGCTCGGCCAGAAATTCCTGGACGCCGGCGCGCAGATCATCACCGGCGTGCCGTTCCCCGACGCGCTGATCCCGACGGCGCAGATCGCCGAGCCCTACGGCGCGACCGTGTTCTCCGCGCCCAACACGCAGCTCGAGATGCAGCAGGCCGGTCTCGACAATTTCATCGCCGGCGCGGTTCCCGATCCGATCAACGCCGCCGCGACCGCCAATGCGCTTTATGGCAAGGGCGCCCGCTCGGTGGTGCTGATGGTTTCGCCGGATGCCGGCTCCTATTCGGAGAAGCTGCCGGAATGGTTCGGCGAGGTGTTCGAGCATCTCGGCGGCAAGGTGGTCTCCAAGATCAACTATTCATGGGGCACCACCGACTGGTCGCCGCAGATCGCCAGCATCAAGGCGCTGCCGCAGAAGCCGGACGCCATCCATGTCTGCGGCGTGCTGCCGGATGTCGGCATCCTGATCCGCCAGCTACGCGCCAATGGCTATGAAGGCTGGGTCGCGGGCTGCGACGCCTTCGACGACAAGTCGCTGGAGGGAACTGTCGGCAATCCGGCTTCGCTGGAGAAGGTGATGTTCGCCACCCATGGCGCGACCGGCATGGACAGCCCGATCGACAAGTTCCTGGCCCAGTGCAAGGCCGACGGCTACAAGATCAACGGCATCTTCGACGCTCTCGGCGCCGACATGGTGCAGATCAGCTACGAGGCGGCCAAGAAGGCCGGAACCGTCGAGCCGGCGCCGCTGCGCGAGGCGATCCGCGCCCCGGGCGGCTATCCCGGCACGACCGCGTCGGTGATCTCGTTCGCCGAGAAGAAGGGCTATCCCGTCAAGGCGGTGCCGGTGATCGGTTTCGCGGACGGCAAGCGCGTGCTCATCACCGACACGCCGCCGACCTTCGTTCCGGCGCTGAACTGACGGGCGAGCGACTGCGATGATGCATAAGGCGCCAACCGTGATCGGGATCGCATCGTGCTGAAGGTCGAGAACCTTAGCGTGCGCTACGGCGCGGTTGCCGCCGTGCGCGACCTGTCGCTGTCGGTGGGGCAGGGCGAGTTCGTCGCCCTGCTCGGGCCGAACGGCGCGGGCAAGAGCTCGACCATCAACGCGCTCACCGGCCTGGTGACGCCCGCGGCCGGCCGCATCGTCTTCGACGGCAACGACATTTCCCGTATCCGGACCGAGGACCGCATTCGCGGCGGCCTGACCTCGACCCCGGAAGGCCGCCATATCTTCGCCAACCTCACGGTTGGCGAGAACCTGCGCCTGGGGGCGGCGACCCGGCGCGATCCGGCCGGCGTGCGCCAGGACATGGAGCGCTTCCTGGCACTGTTTCCGGTCTTGTCGGAACGCTATTCGCAGGCCGCCGGAACGCTGTCGGGCGGCGAGCAGCAGATGCTCGCCATCTCCCGGTCGCTGATGTCGCGTCCGAAGCTGCTCCTGCTGGACGAACCGTCGCTCGGCCTCGCACCGAAGATCGTCGTGCAGATCTTCGACTTCATCGGCCAGCTCAAGGCGGACGGGCTGACGCTGCTGGTGGTCGAGCAGAATGCCAGGCAGGCGCTGCGCTTCGCCGACCGCGTCTACGTCATGAGCTCCGGAGCGCTCCGCTTCGACGGGCCGCCATCCGAGCTTGCCGGCGAGAACGGCCTGCTCAACCTCTATATAGGCGGGTAGGCGAGATGGATTACATCCTGCAGCAGCTCCTCAACGCGCTCGCCTTCGGTGCCGAATATTCGCTGGTGGCGCTCGGCCTCGCCGTCGTCTTCTCGATCATGGGGCTGGTCAACTTCGCGCATGGCGAGATCATCGGCGTCTCGGCCTACAGCGTCTTCCTGGCGGCGGCGCTGGGCCTGACCTCGCCGATCGTGGCCGTGCTGATCGCTATCGCGGCGGCGGCGCTCGCGGCGGTGACCTTCGAGCGGGTTGCCTTCAGGCCGGTGCGCTACGCGCCGACGACCACGGGATTGCTGACAGCCTTCGGCGTGTCGATCGTGGTGCAGAACCTGTTCATGCTGCTCATATCGCCGAAGCCGCAATCGGTTTCGATCCTCAACGGCCTGAACCAGATGTGGTTCTTCGGTCCCTTCGCCGTGTCGTCGCTGCAGGTGCTGGAACTGATCGTCTCCGGCCTTACCATCCTGGCGCTGGTCCTATTCCTCAACCGTTCGACGCTCGGCCTTGCCATCCGCGCGGCCTCGCGCGATTTCGCCACCGTGCGGCTGATGGGCATTCGCGCCAACCGCGTCATCGCCACAGCCTTCGCCATTTCCGGCGCGCTGGCCGGCATCGCCGCGGTGTTCATCCTTGCCAGGCGCGGCAGTGTTTCGCCCGATCTCGGCTTCGGCCTGGTGCTCAAGGCGTTCGTGGCCTGCGTTATCGGCGGGTTCGGCTCACTGGCTGGCGCGGCCGCCGGCGGCATGTTGCTCGGCTTCATCGAGGTCGGCCTGCTGGTCGCGCTGCCGCAGGAGTATGGAGGCTTCAAGGATGCACTCACTTACGTGATCATCGTCGCGCTCCTCATCTACCGGCCGGAAGGCCTGCTCGGCCGGCGGGTCGAACTCGGCGACAAGGAGATCTGACGTGCCGGGCACCATCGAAAACGTGGCAACGCTCACCGCCGCTCCGGCGCGGTCGGCCGGCAAGCTGCAGCGTTCGCTGCTCGGCGGCCTGGTGACGGCGCTGCCGGTGCTGGTGATCGGCCTGCTGATCCTGAATTTCGCGCCGAACTACTACACGTTCCTGGCACTCGGCGCCTTCGTGAACCTGATCGTCGTGGTCGGCCTGCAGGTCTTCATGGGCAACAGCAACATCGCCAATCTCGGCCATAGCGCCTTCGTCGGCGTCGGCGCCTATGGCGTGGCCATCCTGGCAACGCCGATGGCGATGAAGAAGCTGTCGATCCCCAATGCGCCGTTCGGCTTCGCCACGCTGCAACTCGACCCGGTGACGGCGGCGATCATCGCGCTTCTCGCAGTCGGCATCATCGCCGCCGTCAGCGGCAAGGTCATAAGCCGCCTTTCCGGCGTCGCCGCCACCATCGTCAGCCTGGCGCTGCTGATCATCGTCCACTCCGTGTTCCTCAACTGGACGAACCTCTTCAAGGGCAACCAGGCCTTCTTCGGCATTCCGAAGGTGGTCGGCCTGCCTTGGGTGCTGGCGTTCTCGGTCGTGGTGATCGTGCTGGCGCGGCTGTTCAAGGACAGCCGCTGGGGGCTGCAATTGCGGGCCAGCGCGCAGAGCCCGCAGGCGGCTGCCGCGCTCGGCATCGATGCGCCGAAACTCAAGTTGATGTCGTGGGTGCTGTCGGCGCTGATCTGCGGCCTGGCGGGCATCCTCTATGCCTATTTCGCCGGCACGATCAGCCCCAAGCTGTTCTATTTCCAGATGATCTTCATGACGCTGGCGATGCTGATCCTGGGCGGCATGGCGACCGTCACCGGCGCGGTCACAGGCGTGATCGTGCTGTCGATCGGGCTGGAGTTCATCCGCTCGATCGAATCCGGTGTCACGATCGCTGGCGTGCAACTGCCGCAACTGCTCGGCCTGTCGGGCGTGGCGCTGGGCGTCGTCATCGTGCTGTGCATGGCGTTCCGGCCAAGCGGTATCTGCGGCCGCCACGAGCTCGACGAGTTGCTGGCGCGATTTTTCAGGCGCGACGCGAAATAGCGGCCTGATGTTTTCTTTGGTGGAGGGTTGAACGTGGAATTTGAGGACAGGGCGGCGGAGTACGCGCCGAAGCTCGAGGCGTTGCAGGGCGAGCTGGCATCGCGGGGCGTCGAGTTCGTCGAGGTGCATACGGTCGACACGTCGGGCGCGTTCCGCTCGAAGATCGCGCCGCTGAAGCTGTCGACCCATGGCGAGTCCATCAACGCCATCCTCTATTGCGTGACGCATGGCGATGGCCAGCCGATGGGCGACGTCGCCTTCGAATCGCCAAGCGCCAACGAGGAAAACGGCTACCCCAATATCAAGGGCATCATCGATCCCGCGACCGTCGTGCAGCATGGCTGGAAGCCGAAATTCGCCTCCGCCATCACGCGTTCCTACATGCTTCACGGCGCCGTCTGCCCGTTCGATCCGCGCGGTGTGCTGGCGCGCGTCGAGGAGCGCGCCAAGGCGCTCGGCTACGAGCCGATGTTCGCGCTGGAATATGAGTTCGGCATCTTCCACGCCGACCACGACCTGATGCGCGCCGGCCGCTACCGCGAACTCAAGCCCTGGGGTCATTCGCTGATCAACTACGACCTGGTGCGCAGCGGCGAGTACCAGGATTTCGCCGCCGAATTCATCACGCGCATGAAGAGCATCGGCATCGGCGTGGCTTCGCTGGTCACCGAATATGGCTACGGCATGTACGAGTACGCGCTGACGCCGAAGACGGCGCTGCAGGCGGCGGACGATGCCATGCGCGCCAAGCTGCACCTGCGCGAACTGTGCGCCGAGCGCGGGCTGGTCGCCACCTTCATGACCCGCTTCCAGCCGCCGGGCAAGGAAAGCGCCTGCGGCGCACACCACCATGTCAGCCTTTGGCGCGACGGCAAGCCGGCCTTCGCCGCCGGTCCGAACAAGCTGACGCCGGTCGCCGAGAAATTCCTCGCCGGCGTGCTCCACCGCATGCAGGAAACGCATCTGATGTTCCGGCCGACCGTCAATTCCTATCGCCGCTTTGATCGCGGCGCCTGGTCGCCGGAGGACGTGGCCTGGGGCTTCGAGAACCGCACCGCCCCGATCCGCGCCATCACCACGCCAAACGCGGGTGCTGCTCGGCTGGAGCATCGCGCGCCGGGCGCCGACATCAACCCGTATCTGTCGATCGCCGCGATCCTGGCGGCCGGCTGCGAGGGCATTGAGAAGGACTTTCCGCTGGAGGCTCCGGTGACGTCGAACCTCGCCAATCTCGACAAGCCGAAGCTGCCGAGGACCCTGAACGCCTCGATCGAGGCCTTCGCCGGGTCCGACTTCTGCGCCGAGGCCTTCGGCGAGACGTTCCGCGACAATTATGCGGAGAGCCGCCGCGCCGAACAGGCTGCCTTCGACGCATGGCAAGCCTCGCACATCACCGACTTCGAGTGGCAGCGCTACTTCGTCAGCTAAGCTCCGCCCGCCGTGGGCAAGGCAGGGGCGGATCATTTCCGCTGATCGTTGGCTCAAGCGAATTCGTGTGACAAGCCGGGCGCCGCTCCTTACATGGAGCCCTTTCCAAAGGAGCGGCTGATGGCGGCGGATGCGATCGTCGAGAACGATGCATGGAGCGATTTCTGGCAGGGCGTGCGGCTGTCCATGCCGGTGGTCGTCGCCTCCGCGCCCTTCGCGCTGCTGTTCGGGGCGATCGCCGTCGATAACGGCTTTTCGGTCTTCGAGGCCTTCCTGATGAGCGCCGCGATCTTCGGCGGCGCCAGCCAGATGGTCGGCATCGAGCTGTTCGGCCAGCATGTCGCGCCGTGGCTGATCGTGCTGTCGATCTTCGCCGTCAATTTCCGGCACGTGCTTTATTCGGCCGGCATCGGACGGCGCATCGCGCACTGGCCGGTGGCGCGGCAGGCGCTGGGCTATTTCGTGCTCACCGATCCGCAATACGCTGTTGCCGAGGCGAGGGCGCAATCGGGCCAGACCGTCGGCTTCGCTTGGTATCTCGGGCTTGGCCTGCCGGTTTATGTCTTCTGGGTCGTCGAAAGCGCGCTGGGCGCGGTGTTCGGCAAGCTGATCCCGGACACACACGCGCTGGGCATAGACTTCCTGCTGCCGATTTACTTCCTGGGCCTCGTGCTCGGCTTCCGCAAGCGGCCGCTGTGGCTGCCGGTGGTCGCCGCCAGCGCCGCCGCCTCGATCGTTGCCTACAAGACGGTCGGGTCGCCCTGGCATGTGTCGATCGGCGCCGTCGCCGGCGTTCTGCTCGCCGTCATCCTGCCGCCACACCACAGCGGCGTGGGAGAGCGGCCATGAGCTCGACCTTCTGGATCATCATCGCCGGCGCCATCGCCACCTATCTCACGCGCATCGGCGGCCATCTCGTCATCTCGCGCTTCGACAATATCCATCCGCGCGTCGAGGCCGGTCTCAATGCCGTCCCCGCCGCCGTATTGACCACGCTGGTGGCACCGGCGGTGCTCAACGCGGGACCGGCGGAATGGGCGGCTTTGATCGTCACCGCCATCGTGTCGCTGCGCGGCGGCCTGATGGCGATGTTCCTGGCCGGGGCGGCGGTGTTGATCGTTGCCCGGCAGTTCGTGGGGTAGCTCCGTCGGCGCGTCGGCTAGAGCGCCATGCGTCCAATTGGACGCACAAAGGACGCTCCAACTCTTTGATTGAGCATCGGAATAAACCGAAAACCGAGTACACTTTTCGGCCCGCTGCTCTAGGACCAATCGACATTCAGGATTCAAAACTAGGGTGAAGCGTGATTCATAGGCTTCCAGATTCGATCTGGAGGACGATGGATGGCGTCTCGCTACGAACTGAGCCCCGCACAGTGGCGACGTATTGAAGGTCTGCTGCCTGGAAAGGCAGGCGACCCCGGCCGCAGTGGCCAAGATAATTGGCGGTTCGTGAACGGCGTCCTATGGGTTCTACGTTCGGGCGCTCATTGGCATGACATTCCCGAGCGCTATGGCAAGTGGAAGACGCTGCATCAGCGTTTCAGGCGGTGGTCAAAGGCCGGCGTTTGGGAGCGTGTCTTTGCCGATCTGATCGATGATCCGGACAACAATTATGTGATGCTCGACAGCACGTTGGTTCGTGCCCACCAGCAGGCGGCGACCGGAAAAGGGGGGACCAAAACCAGGCTTTGGGGCGCTCCCGAGGTGGATTGACCACAAAAATCCACATGGCCGTCGATGGCTGCGGCCGCCCGTTGCGACCGATCCTGACGCCCGGCCAGCGTGGTGATGTTACGCAAGCGCCCGCCTTGCTCGAAGGGCTCAAAGCCAAACGCGTTCTTGCCGATAAGGCCTATGACAGCAACGCCCTGCGCGCCATTGTCGCCGACATGGGAGCTGAAGCCGTCATCCCCTGCAACCCGACGCGAAAGGCGCTGATCCCTTACGACTTCGAAGCTTACAAGGCGCGCAATCTCATCGAACGCTGCTTCCACAAGCTCAAGCACTTCAGACGCATCGCCACTCGATACGACCGGCGCGCCATATGCTTCCTAAGCTTTGTCCAACTCGCTTGCGCAATGCTGTGGATGCGGTGAATGTCGATTCAGCCTAGAGCGGCGCGGTCGCCTTCTCCAGCCAGGCCAGGGTCTCGCCGTCCAGCATCGGGCCGATCTCGGCAAGCACCCAGGCATGGTAGGCGTTCAGCCAGTCGAACTCGTCCTGGGTCAGGAGATCGGCGCGCACCATCCTCGTGTCGATGGGAGCAAGGGTGAGCGTCTCGAAGCCATGCATGGCGATGTCGCCACCGGCGATCCCTTCCGCCGGGGTCACCAGGATGAGGTTCTCGATGCGGATGCCGTAGGAACCTTCCTTGTAGTAGCCGGGCTCGTTGGACAGGATCATGCCCTCCAGCAGCTTTTCCGTGCCGGTGCGGGCGATGCGTTGCGGCCCCTCGTGCACGGCAAGGTAGGAGCCGACACCATGGCCGGTGCCGTGGGCGAAATCGCAGCCGTGCTTCCACAGCGCCATGCGCGCCACGGCATCGATCTCGGAACCGCGCGTGCCGGCCGGGAAGCGCAGGGTGGAGATGCCGATCATGCCTTTGAGGACCAGCGTGAAACGCTCGCGCATTTCGTCCGTCGGCTTGCCGATCGGAACGGTTCGGGTGATGTCTGTGGTGCCGTCCTGGTACTGGCCACCTGAATCGAGCAGGAACAGCTCGCCGTCGCCGAGCTTGCGGCTGGTGGCGCGGGAGACGCGGTAGTGCATGATCGCGCCGTTCGGCCCGGCGCCTGAAATCGTGTCGAAGGACACGTCGCGCAGCGGCATCTGCGTTTCCTCGCCGGTCCTGCGGCGCATCTCTTCCAGCTTGGTCACGACGGCGATCTCGTCGAGCGTACCGGGCTGCTGCCGGTCGAGCCAGGAGAGCAGCTTCGCGACCGCTGCGCCGTCGCGGCGATGCGCGGCGCGCGTGCCGGCGATCTCGGCCTTGTTCTTGGTGGCGCGCGGGATGCGGGCAGGGTCGGCGGCAGCCACGACAACGCCGCCATTGTCCTCCACCAGCATGCGGAGTTTTTCGGCCGCCAGCACCGGATCGAGCGCGATCCTTGCGCCGCCCTTGGCCAGCGACACGATGGCCGCCTCGAATTCGTCGGGCTGGTGCGGTTCGGCAAGCTGGGTCAGATAGGCCTCGACCTGGCGCGAGAATTTGCGCTTGTCCATGAAGAGCTGGTGCGATCCGTCGGCCGCGAGCACGGCGAAGCCCAAAGCAAGCGGCGTGTGCGGCACGTCGCCGCCACGGATGTTGAAGGCCCAGGCGATGGAGGAGGGGTCGGTGAGAACGGCATGGGTGGCGCCGTCTTTCGCGATCGCCGCGGCCAGACGGGCCAGCTTGTCCTTGGCGAGTTCGCCGGCGAAATTCTGGGGATGAAGTTCCACCGGCGCCAGCGGCGGCGCGGGCTGGTCCTTCCAGATGACGTCGATCGGATTGGTGGCGAGTGGCACCAGCGTCGCGCCCGACTTCGCTGCGGCCTCCGCCAGTCCCTTGACCTCGCCGATCGTGTGCAGCCAGGGGTCGAAGCCGAGCCGGGCGCCCTTGCCGAGATTGTCCTTGATCCAGGAGGCCGGCGGATTGTCGACGAGGCTTTCGATCGAAAAGATGCCGAGGTCGGCCTCGTTGCGTACCTGCAGCGTGTAGCGGCCGTCGACGAAGATAAAGGCGCGGTCACGCAGCACGATGGCGACGCCAGCCGAACCGCTGAAGCCGGTGAGCCATTTCAGCCGCGCCGATCGGTCGGCGACATACTCGCCCTGGTGCTCGTCGGCACGCGGCACCATGAAGCCGTCCAGCCCGTTTTCCACCAGCCACTGGCGCAGCGCCGCCACGCGCGGCTTGCCGACCGCGGGATCGCTTGCTGAATCAAAGGTCTGGAACATGCGAGCCTCTTCCTGTGCCGGCGACGGCGCTTCCTGTTTGCTGCGCGCCGGGAGTGATAGTTCGGGTGGGATTTCCGATTTGACAGTCACTGCTTTCTGATCTCGACGAGCAGCGCCTGACAAAATCGATCCACTGGCGCAGACTGCTACAGGGCATTCCGGCTGACAACAAGTTGGGCTTGGGCCAGAAGTTGGGCTTGGGCCAGCGGTGGCGCGAGAGCGGATACGGCCGGGGGACATGTCCATATCTGGTCTTAGAGAACTGCTACCAAAAAAAGTCAGTTTGCTTTGTTATTTGCGGGTGTGCCCTCTTGCCTGGCGAACTATTCTGTGTCGAGTCTTGTGGGGATTGAGCGGACGGGCGGGGGCCTTCCGATCAGCATATCGTATCGGATGAGGCCGCTTGCATGAAACGTCCGCCGCCACGGCGACATCTGGTCCCTTCGTCCTGGACCACGCGAGGAAAATTTCTCCTTTAGACAAATTCTGAACGGCGCCGCCTGGGCCATTTCGCCCGCGGCGCCGCATCCGCGTTTTCAATCGAACAGGTGCGCCTGGCAGGCGCAGGGCATGGGGTAAGTCATGAGCCATTCAACGGGAGCCGACGCCACGACCGGTCGCGGCGACAATCGCGGAAAGCGGTTCGCGGGCCTGGCTGCACGCAAGGTTGGCCTGCTCACGGGCACGGCTCTGGCGGGGCTGGCTTCGATGGCGCCGGCCGCGCTGGCGCAGGAATGGACGGGGACGACAAGTTCCGACTACACGGTCGGTACCAACTGGAGTGGCGGCACGGTGCCGAATTCCACGAGCGCCGACATCACCTTCGGGGCAGGGGCCTCGACCACGGACGTCTCGCTGGCGCAGCCCAATTCCTCAGGCCTCTACTTCGCCAGATCGATCAATTTCAACGATGCGAACAGCGCCTACACGATCTCGCTTTCAAACACCGCCTACCTGAGCATTTCGGGTGGCGTGAACAACACATCCGGCGTGACGCAGAATTTCGACATCACCGGCGTCGGCGGGGCCGCGAGCTATCTCGTCTTCAATAACAGCAATGCCGGCAGCAACGTCACCTACACCGTCAACACGGACGGCCTGATCCAGTTCAATTCCTCAACCGCCAACCCGGCCTCGGGCGCGGATGCCACCTTCGTCCTGAAAGGGGGATCCATCGCCCTTTCAGGGTCGGGCACGCTCGCCCTGGGCGATGTATCGGGTTCCGGCGCTCTGTCCTATTACGGAAACCCGTCAGGCTCCAATGGCACGATCCAGCTCGGCGGTTTGAACAAGGATGCGACGCTCAACGCGCAGATCCAGGAGCAGACGGGTACGCTGACCATCGAGAAGGTGGGTACGGGCACGCTGACACTGACCGGCCCCAGCACTTACAGCGGCGGAACCATCCTGTCAGGCGGAACGCTGCTGGTCGGCAACGACAGCGCGCTCGGCACCGGCGGGCTGACCATGGCCGCCGGCACCACCTTCGGCGCCAGCGGCAACCATACGCTGAGCAATACGGTGACCATGTCGGCCGGGACGAACAATTTCGACACCAGCAAGGGCAACCTGACCCTCTCGTCCAGCATCGGCGAGACGGGCGGGGCGGCGACGCTTGCCAAGTTCGGCTCGGGAACGCTGACGCTGAACGGCGCCAACACCTATACCGGCGGCACCAGCCTGTACCAGGGCACACTCAGCCTCGGCAACGACAATGCGCTCGGCACCGGCGCGCTCGCCGCCTACAACGGCACCGTCATCGACCTGCAGAATGGCGTCAATATCGGCAACGACCTGGTCATCGACGTCAGCCAGACCATCAATGTCTCGACGGGCACCGGCACCTATTCCGGACAGATTTCCGAGTTCGACGACCCCTCCACAATCGTCAAGACCGGCGCCGGCACGCTCGTGCTGACCAACAACGACAACAGTTTCGGTTCCGGCGCTGATATCAAGGAAGGAACGCTGCAGGTCACCGCCAACCATGCCTTGGGATCCGGCGCGATCACGCTCGATGGCGGCACGCTGCAGGCCGGCGCGGCCAATCTGGTGCTGCCCAACACCTTCATTCAGTTCGGCACCGATGGCGGGGCGATCGACACGCAAGCCTACAACATGACGATCAGCGGCACGATGACCGACATCGATGCGACGACCGGCACCTTCACCAAGAAGGGATCGGGCACGCTGACCATCACCGGCACGTCGGGCGGCAACCACTAT
Organism: Mesorhizobium sp. 65-26; assembly: GCA_001899205.1. Taxonomy (GTDB): domain Bacteria; phylum Pseudomonadota; class Alphaproteobacteria; order Rhizobiales; family Rhizobiaceae; genus Mesorhizobium. The sequence goes on from MKVL01000010.1 coordinate 700,124, forward strand.
TCGACGGCCACGGAAGTGGCCGGCGGTACGTTGCAGGCGGGCGCGAACAACATCTTCAGCGCCAAGAGCGCTTATACGGTCGACAGTGGCGCCACACTGTCGCTGAACGGCTTTAATCAGGAGATCGGCTCGCTTGCCGGCGCCGGCAGCGTGTATCTGGGCGCGGGGACGCTGACGACGGGCGGCACCAACGCATCGACCACGTTCTCGGGCGGCATCAGCGGCAAGGGCGGCTTGATCAAGACGGGCACGGGAACCTTCGAACTTTCCGGCTCGAATTCGTTCTCGGGCGCCACGACGGTCGAGGCCGGCACGCTTATGGTGACGGGTTCGATGGACAGCTCGACCGTGACGGTCGACAGCGGTGCGACGCTTGCCGGCACGGGCTCGGTCGGCGGGTTCGATGCCTACGGCACCGTGGCGCCCGGCAAGAATGCGATCGGCACGTTGACGGTGAATGGAGATGCCAGCTTCGAGACCGGCTCGACCTACGCGGTGGAATTGAATGCGGCGGGCGATTCCGACCTGATCAATGCCACCGGCGCGGTGAGCATCGCCGACGGCACGAACCTGTCGATCAGCAAGATCGGCACCGGCAGCCTCGTGCTCGGCACGCGCTATACCGTGGTGGCCGCCGACAGCGTCTCGGGAAGCTTTACACTTGGCCCGGAAGCGCAGGTCAGCAACTTCGTCGGGTTCACCGCCAATTACGACGCGACGCATGTCTATCTCGACTACGGCAAGGACAAGAGCTTCAGCTCGGCCGGTATCACGCCCAACCAGATCGCCACCGGCACCGCGCTGGACAGCATGTCCGGCGGGGCGCTGGTGAACGCGCTGCTGTTCCTGCCGAGCGATGCCGCGGCGCAGGCCGCCTTCGACCAGCTCTCCGGCGAAGTGCATGCATCGGTGAAGGGCGCGCTCGTTCAGGACAGCCACTTCCTGCAGGATGCGGTGACGGCCCGCCTGCGCGGCGCTTTCGGCGATGGCGCGGTGGCGATGCCCGTCATGGCCTATGGCGAGGGCGGCCCGGAAACGGTGGCAGCCGACACCGATCGGTTCGCCGTGTGGGGGCAGGGCTTCGGCGCCTGGGGCCATACAGGCAGCGACGGCAATGCCGCCGCCTTCGATCGTTCCACCGGCGGCATGCTGGTGGGCGCCGACGGCCTCATGGGCAACTGGCGGCTCGGCCTGGTCGGCGGCTACAGCCGAACCAGCTTCGACGCCGACGACCGGCACTCGAGCGGCGACAGCGACAACTATCATTTCGGTGTCTATGGCGGCACCAACTGGGGCGGGCTCGCGCTGCGCACCGGCGCCGCCTATACGTGGCACCGCATCTCGACCTCGCGTTCGGTGGCCTTCCAGGGCTTCGACGACCAGTTGTCGGCGGACTATGATGCCGGCACGGCGCAGGCGTTCGGCGAGCTGGCCTACAAGGTCGACGCCGGCTCGTTGGCCTTCGAACCCTTCGCCAACCTCGCCTATGTCAACCTGCACACCGACGGCTTCACCGAGAAGGGCGGCGATGCGGCGCTGACCAGCGCCAGCTCCAACACCGACGCAACGTTCACGACGCTTGGCGTCAGGGCTTCGTCGGATGTCACGGTTGGCGGTGTGACCGCCACCGCGCGCGGCATGCTCGGCTGGCGCCATGCTTTCGGCGACGTGACCCCGCTGTCGAGCTTCGCCTTCGCCGGCAGCGACAGCTTCACCATCGCCGGCGCGCCGATCGCCAGGGACGCGATGCTGGTGGAGGCCGGCTTCGACGTGCCGCTTTCCAGCAACGCCACGCTGGGCGTTTCCTATGCCGGGCAATTCAGCGCGGATGCCCACGACAATGGCTTCAAGGCCAACCTGGGTGTGAAGTTCTGACGTGCTTGCCTGAAGAGGGCCGTCCTCAGGGGTGGCTCTCGATCGAAGAACGTCAAGCGCGCCGTTCTCCCCTGCGGAACGGCGCGCTTTTTTGTTCGCAGAAGCGTCCGTTTGCCGGAAATGCGCTTCACCGCTTCACGGAAACGGCGGACCTCTGTATCTATTTGTTTTTGCTGCATCTATGCGACGCCAAATGTTTCCATTTGGCTGCAAAATGCTCTAGCGCTTGAGGTGGATGGTCACCCAGCCCTCGCGGTGCAGGGTGCGGACATGCCGGAAGCTCTGGCCGACATAGGCCGAGACGACCGCGTCGCGCTGCCGCTCCAATATACCCGACAGCACCAGCGAGCCGCCGAGCGCGATGTGAGCAGCCATTTCGGGCGCGAGCCGCATCAGCGGTCGAGCCAGTATGTTGGCGACGATGAGGTCGAACGGCGCTCGCGCGGAGAAGATCGGGTGATGGAAGCCAGGCGCGGTGACGCATTCGACCAGCGCCTGGACCCGGTTCAGCCGGGCATTGGCGGCGGCGACACGCACCGCGATCGGGTCGATGTCTGTCGCAAGCACAGGGATGTGGGCAAGCTTCGCCAGCGCTATGGCGAGCACGGCGCTGCCGGTGCCGAGGTCCAGCGCGTTGCGCGGATGTTCGCGCCGCACCACCTTTTCCAGTGTCTCGAGACAGCCGGCAGTGGTGCCGTGATGGCCGGTGCCGAACGCCAATCCCGCCTCGATCTCGATCGCGATCTCGCCGCTGCGGCGCTTGGCGCGGTCGTGCGCGCCGTGGACGAGGAAGCGCCCGGCATGCACGGGCTTCAACCCTTCCAGCGAGCGCGCCACCCAGTCTATGTCGGGCAGGGCTTCCCTTTCGATCGCGCCCGGCACGGAAAGGCTGGCAAGAACCGCCTTCATGCGGGTCTCTATTCCGTCGACATCGTCCTCGGCGTAGAGCGAAACCTCGTGTATGTCGCGGTCCTCGTCGACCTCCAGAACGGCGATCGGCAGGCCGTCCTCCTCGAAGGCGGTGTCGAGCGCGGCAAAGATGCGATCGGCCTCGCTCTTGCCGGCGGTGATGTGAAGCCGGGTCTGGGGCATCGGGATCAGCCTTTCCCGGCCAGCCGCTTCAGCTTGGCGATGGCGGTGTCCGCGCTCTCGCCATAGGCGATGGTGCCGGCGAAATCGCCCTTGCCGTCGAGCAGCAGCACCGAGGCGGTGTGATCCATGGTGTAGTCGCCATTGCCGGTATCGACCTTCTTCCAGTAGATGCCGAAGGACTTCGCCATGGCATGCACCTTGTCGGGATCGCCTGTGATGCCGATGATGCGGTCGGAGAAGTTGCCGATATAGGTCTTCATGATGTCGGGCGTGTCGCGCTCCGGGTCGATCGACACGAAATAGGCGCGCAGGTTCTTGCCGTCGTCACCCAGCGTCTTCAGCCAGCCGGAGAGTTCGAACAGCGTCGTCGGACATACCTCCGGGCAATGGGTAAAGCCGAAGAAAACCGCGCTGGGCTGGCCGCGGAACGCTGCCTCCGTGATCGGCGCGCCCTGCTGGTCGACGAGCGTGAAGGAGCCGCCGAAGGGTTCTCCGCTGTAGTGCCCGCGATACCAGTCGAAGGTCAGCCAGCCGATGCCGGCCGCCATCAGGACGAGTATGCCGACCAGGATTGAGCGCATCATGGGCAAGAATGTCCGTTCACGAGTTGATGGCGCGCCGGTCCGCTGCCGGCTTCGTTGCGAGCGGCATTCTTAGCCGTGGTCAGCGCCGGCGCAAAGAGGCCGCGTTGCCGCAACCGGGAGGACGCGTCGCGCGGCATTACCAAAGCTTCATTTGACCGTCGCGGTCTCGAAATTATCTTTCAGCCCATCAAGATGGTGGAGATTCCGATGGCGGCTTCCTCATATTCGAAGACGCAGGTCTGGCTGCATTGGGCCGTGGCCGCGATGATCCTGGTGCAGTTCGTCTTTCCGGACGGCATGCAGCATGCGTGGCGCGCGTTCCGCCGCAGCCAGGAAGTCGCCAGCGGCGACATGCCGTTGGCCTACATGCATATCGTGCTCGGGATCGCGGTGCTGGTGCTCGCGGCGTGGCGCCTTGGCCTGAGGTTCAAACTGGGCGCGCCGCCGCCCCCGCCCGGTGAGCATCCGGCGCTGCGGCTGCTCGCGGCAGCCGTGCAGACCATCATCTACGCGCTCATCTTCATCGTGCCGATCTCCGGGCTCGTCGCCTGGTTCGGCGGCGTACGCGGCGCCGCGCAGGTGCATGTGCTGGGTCAGAACGTGCTGCTTTACCTGGTGCTGCTGCATGCGGCGGGCGCACTCGTCCAGCATTTCGTGTTGAGGACGGACGTGCTGCGGCGGATGCTGGCCTTCCGCCAGGCCTGACAAGAACGACCGCTGGCGTGGCTTGCAAAGCCGCGCCATTCGCCCCACCTGTGGTCGGCGCAACTCGAACCGCAGGAGGCTTGCTTGCGAAAACTGATTGGCGGCGCGCTCGCCGTGTGTCTCGTCGCCGGTGCCAGCGCGGCCGGCGCGGAGGAAGTGGGCAAGGTCGGCGTCGACTGGGTCGGCAACGACATCATCGTCGACGCGATCAAGGATCCGAAGGTAGACGGAGTGACCTGTCACGTTGCCTATTTCGACCGCGGCGTCATCGACCGGCTGCAGAAGGGCAACTGGTTCGAGGATCCCTCCGATTCCTCGATTTCCTGCCGCCAGACAGGGCCGATCACCATCGGCGACATCGACATGAGCAAGGGCGGCGAGGAAGTGTTCAAGCAGGGGCTCAGCCTGATCTGGAAGAAGCAGGTGGTGAACCGCATCTACGACAAGGACAACGAGACCCTCATCTACCTCTCGCATTCGCGCCAGGTGCAGGACGGCTCGGCGAAGATGTCGGTGACGACGATCCCGCTCTATGGACAGAACGTGGTGTGGGCCAAGGGCAAGCCGAAATAGGCCATCTCGCCCGGGAACGGGCGCCTGTTGGGGGCTTCGTTCGCCGCGCGACCGGAGCGCCTCCGGTGCGCGCGATCGTGCCGGCTTGCGGGGCCATTCGCGCCGGCGTAAAGCCGCGACATGAACAGCCCTGAAAACCTCGTCCTGAAAGATTCCGAGCCGCGCATCCATTCGACGGCGGAACTGAAGGGCTGCAAGCTCGGGCGCTATGCGTCGATCGGCGAGCGGGTGGTGCTGCGCGAGGTGATCGTCGGCGACTTCTCGTATTTCGAGCGCCATGCCGAGGCAATCTACGCGACGATCGGCAAGTTCTGCTCGATCGCCGCCAACAGCCGCATCAACGCGCTGGAACATCCGATCGAGCGGCTGACCCAGCACAAGGTCAGCTACAGGCCGAACGAGTATTTCCGCTGGCTGGGCGTCGACACCGCGTTCCGCGAGCGGCGACGCGCCAAGGCGGTTTCGATCGGCCATGACGTATGGGTCGGGCACGGCGCAGTGATCCTGCCGGGCGTGCGCGTCGGCAACGGCGCGGTCATTGGCGCCAACGCCGTTGTGACGCGCGACGTGCCCGCCTACACGATCGTCGCGGGCGTGCCGGCAAAGCCGCTGCGCCCGCGCTTCCCGCCCGAAATCGCGGCGCGCATCGAGCGCCTCGCCTGGTGGGACTGGCCTGCCGAGAAACTGGCTCGCGCCATCCCGGATATGCAAGCGATGACCATCGAGGCCTTTCTCGACCGGTGGGAAGACAAGTCCTCCTGAAGCCTGCCGGGCCTTCCGACAATCCCGACCTGCCTTGACGCCAGTGCCTACCGGGCATGGGCAAGATGTCGTTGCTGAAGGCGATTATGGTAACCAAATTCTTTAACGTAAAATATTAGCGTTAAAAAAGAGAAAACGGATTGCATGTGCAAAACTAATCTCTTCCTCGTTGCAGGATTTTTTTCGAAATGCATTACTAATCTTGGAGTTAAACGCTGGCTAAACGGGAGGGGAGAAGTAAGCAACAAAGGAGAGAAGTCATGAAGAAGTTCGCAATTGTACTCGCCGCTGCTGTTGTTTCTTTTTCCACGGTCGGCGCCTATGCCGGCGGCTGGGGGGGTAATTCTGGCAGCTTGATCAATGTGTCGCCGTCGGTCGACCTCGGTAAGGTAACCGCGCTGAATGGCGTCCTGAATGGAAACGGTATCCTCAGCGGTAACGTTGTCTCGGGTATTCTGGACGGCAACAAGACCAACGTGCTCAGCGGCGTGCTGAGCGGGGTCGGCGTCAACGTCCTCGGCGGCAACAGCTACAAGCTGTCCGGCCACCACTAAGCACAGGCCCACGGGAAGCATGCGCCCGTGCAGCGAGGCAGGAGGGGCGACCTTCCTGCCTCCGCCCTTTTTGGGGCGTGCCTTGGTCAGGTCGCTTCCAATGACGCAGGTGGCTCAGATGGCCAGAACGGTGCGGACGGGGCAAAGCGCCCGCGAGCATCCCATTCAGATCTTGGCGCGGAGGCCGACGAAGGCGTCGACCGTGTGCTCTCGCTCGTCGATCACCGTCTTGTAGACGCGGGAGACATCGACCCTCAGGACGATCGCCGTCGACTTCGTCGCGTCATACGTCGCTTCGAGATAGACGCCCTTGCGGTGCTCGTCATTCTCATAAAGCAGGTTCTTCTTCAGTTCGCAGAACACGCCCGATCCGAGCGTCAGTTTCTCGCGCGGCTTGACGGCGAGTTCCAACTCGCCGCGCTGTAGCCATGAAGCCAGGGGATCGTCGGTATCGGACGTTTCGTAGCGGCCGAAATAAGTGCCGCGCAGCTGAAAGCCGTGCGGCAGAGGCTTGGCGAAGGCGAGCTGCCAGGTCGGGCGCCAGCGTTCATAGAGGCCGTCTGCGTCCTTCAGGAACTGTGCTCCAAGCGCCAGGCCGAGGGTCGAACCATCGGTTCCCTTGTAGGCTGCCTCGGCGCGCAAGGTGTAGCCGCTGAACGAGACGAACAGAGGCGGGGAACCGACGCGCTCGACGCTGGCCAGCACCGCGGACGCGGAGCCGCCTATCGCGAACTGGCCGATAGTGCGGGTGATGCGCGCCGCGACCTGGACGATGTTGCGGTCGGCATGCAGCTTGGTGTCTGGGATAAGGTCTTCCTGGAAATGCGTCGCGCCGAGCTTCTCGTAGCTGTCGGCCGCTTCCAGGATCAGCGTCGTGGCGTTGCCGAGGTCGATGCCGAGCTGACCCTGGGCGCCGAATATCTGCTTCAGCTCGCGCGTTCCGAGCACCAGCGGCCCGATATCGAGATTGTCGCCCGTGCTCGACACGCGGTAGCTGAGCGTGCCGCGCAGCTCGATACCCGGCGTCAGCTTGCGGAACGCCGTTGCCGAGACGCCGAGCGTGCGATCGTCCTCGATCGATGTCCTGTCGTAATGCGAAACTTGGAAATCGCTCTGCAGCTTGACGTTAGCGTCATTGTCGCCCCACTGCTTCTGCAGGGATCCACGCAGCAGCGTGTACCAGTCGGACACCTGATTGTCGCTATCGAGCGCGTTGTTGGTCCAGTGTCGTTCGAGGCTGCCGGTGATTTCGGGATCTGCGGCTGGCGAATCGGCCCTGGCGAGCATCACGACCGCGCAGTTCATCGCAAGACCAACGCCAGCGCTGCCAAGCAATCCGCGTGAAAACCGCCCGATGCCTCCGGCAGGACGTGTCGGGTGCGTCGGGACATACATGCGTCGCGGTCTCCGGTGGAGCCCCTTTCGCCTGGCGGGGTGGCGAGGCGGAAGGGGTGGCGGTAAATCGCCGTGAAGCGGAAGGAATGCTGGTCGCTCGCGTGGCCACTATGGCAGCAAACCCATAAGGCGTATTTTTCCGACGGCACCCTTCTGGCGTGTATCCGGTTGCGGCGGTTGTATCGGCTGGATCGGCATGCCGGGAACCCTGTGCTTCCCAGATCATTTCTCCTGATCGCCAGCGCGGCGAATCCGACGACACGGCTCCCTCATTGTGTGACGGGTGGGACGCCGTGCTGGAACGGCGATGTAAATCGGCAGGGCCCGTGAAGGCGCCAGATGAGGGAATTGCCCATGATGGACAGATTTTTCAGCAACGCCGCCAACAAGGTCGCCCATATGGCCGGGCTGCCGCTGACCTTCGCGGGTTGCTGTCTGGTCGTCGTGGTCTGGGGATTCAGCGGCCCCGCTTTCCATTTTTCCGATACCTGGCAGCTCATCATCAATACCGGCACCACCATCGTTACCTTCCTGATGGTGTTCCTCATCCAGAACACCCAGAACCGCGACGGCGCGGCGATCCAGGCGAAGCTCGACGAGCTGATCCGCGTCAGCGAGGGGCAGAACCGCTTCATCGGTATCGAGCACCTGACCGAGGCCGAGGTCGAGGAAATACGCGAGACCTGTGAAAAGGCGGCGCGCCGGCATGACGAGAAGATCGCCGAAATGGCCGCCAGGAAAGCCATGGCGACCAGGCGCGCGACGAAGAAGAAGGCCGCCTGATTGCGGCCGTTCAGCCTTTCATGAAGGCCGCGAATGCGTCCGCGTGGTCGGGATGCCAGCGTGACAGGGCTGGGCGGTTCTCGATGAGGTCGCCGATCGCCCAGGCCATGCGCTTCTCGTCCATCGGCCGGGATGCCTCGTTGTCCGGGCACAATATGTAGAAATCGCCTCGGATCAGCGATGACAGCATGAAGTCGACGACCTGTTCGCCGGTCCAGGCTCCCGCCGGCTTCTCCGTCGCCCCCACGGTGAGGCCGGTGTAGGTGAAACCCGGAATGAGCAGGTGCGCGCTGAGGCGGGCGCCGGGCTCGTTGCGCAAGGCGTGCGCCAACCCTTCAGTGAAGGTCTTCACCGCCGACTTCGAGACGTTGTAGGCAAGGTTGCCAGGCGGCGTCGTGATGCCCTGTTTGGAGCCGGTGTTGATGATCATGCCTTCGGTGCCGGAAGCCAGCATGCGCGGCGTGAAGGCTTCAACGCCGTTGACAATGCCCCAGAAGTTGACGTCCAGCAGCTGCCTCCAGCCGGCGCGGTTCTCCCACGGCTTGCCGGGATTGTCGCCGATGCCGGCATTGTTCATCAGCAGCGAAACAGGGCCGAAGGCGTCGAAGGCCGCGTCGGCGAGCCGGCCGACCTCGTCCGGTTTCGATACGTCGGTGGCGACCATCATCGCGCCGCCTTTTCCGGCGACGGCCGAGACCGCTTCCGCCGCGCGGTCGAGGCGCGTCCCGCCGATATCCGCCAGCACCACCTTCATGCCCATCGCCGCGAAGCGCCGTGCGGCGGCAAACCCGATGCCGGAGGCGGCGCCGGTGATGACGGCAACCTTGCCGGGCGCGAGCGCGGGAAGCCGGGACTGGATTTCGGCGTCGTTCATGGCGGACGGACTCCTGGTTCGCACTAAGGCATCTGCGGCCGAGGATCTGATTCCGCATGGCGCAAGTGCGGCTCGATCAAACAGACGGGGCGGCATGGCCGCTCCACGCGAGCCAATTCCGCCGCAGGATATCTAAGCAATTCCCGAGCGAAATATGTAGTGGTTTTGCGCCCCGGCGGGCGAATGGCTCGGATTTTCCCACCGGGTGGGACGGGTTGACCGCGCGGGCCGTCGCCGCGCATGGTGCCGCGAAAGGAGACGCCGTTTGACAGACTGGATCGAAATCCTCAAGCAGCAGACCGCCACCGGCGACCAGATGGGCCGCGAGGTACCGCAGATGCTCGACAATCCCGACATCAGCGAGGCCCAGGTAAAGACGCTGTTCTCGGCGCTCGAGAAGCAGGCCGAATTCGCCGAGAAACTGCGCATGGCGCTCGAGAAGTTCGGCCACGATTTCCCGATCATCAAGGCGGCCGAGCGCCTCGAGGAGCGCTACGCCGATCTCGCGGCATCCGTGGCAGAGAAACTGAAGTCCATGCGGGTGAAATAGGGCTGGCTATTTTTCGGCCATGCGCGCGAACCGCCTGTCCGGCACGAACCAGATCGCCGCTACCAGCACATAGAGCGCGACGCCGATCCATTGGCTCACGAACGTCAGGGGTATGGCGGTGAGATAGATGGCGAGCGAGATCTTGCCCTTTCGGTCGCGGCCCACGGCGCGGGCAAAGGCGCTCTCATCGCCATGCAACCGGTGCAGCGCGATGACAAGGATCTCGAAGGCAATGGCGCATAGTGCCAGGTCGACGCCGTAGACGGCGACAGGCACCGGCGCGAAATGGTTCTCGCCCATGAAGGCCGTCGTCACCGGCATCAGGGACAACCAGAACAGCAGGTTGAGGTTCGCCCACAGCACGCGGCCGTCGACCCTCTGCACCGTGTGGAACATGTTGTGCAGGTTGTTCCAGTAGATACCGACGTTGATGAAGGACAGCACATAGCTCAGGAAGATCGGCCATTGCGGTGTCAGGGCCGACAGCGTGTCGCCCTCGGGCACCTTCAGATCCAGCACCATGATGGTGATGATGATGGCGACGACGCCATCCGTGAACGCCTCGACCCTACCTTTGCCCATGCAGCCCCTCTCGCCGAAAGCGGCCGGCATGGCCGATCCCAGCCATGCGGGTCCGCTTCGATGGTTTTGTCGCATGATGGCGTTACGCTGGCCCGACACGCAAGGGCTCTTTCGGAGCTATCCCGAGGGGAACCGGCGTCGCGGGATCGTCTGATGTCGATCGTGGGTGTTAAGAAGTTCCTCAACTATACCAGGCGAAAGCAAGCACAGGCATGGCTGCTTTCGTGTCCGACGTCTTGCCGTTGTTGACTTTTTCTTCCGTTGGTTCTCTCCTTATCTGGCAGGCTGGGCCGAAAGCAGACGAGCGGCCGGTGTTGCAGCGCTTGCCCGGCAATTGCCGGAAGCCGGCCCGGGCGGCATTCTGTCGCCCGACGCAATGGAGGGACCGATGAGACTTCGACTGCTTCTGTTTTTCGCGACAATTCTTGCCGGCGTCCTTGGCACGTCCGCTGGAGCGTTTGCCTACAGTGCCCACACCACGACGAACCTCAACGTTCGCTCGGGGCCGGGCACGGGATTTCACAGGGTCGCCACCTTGCCGGCCGGCACCCGCGTCGATGTGAGGAGCTGCCAGGGAAGCTGGTGCGACATCCGCACCGGTAGCGTGCGTGGCTGGGCCAGCGCCAACCACCTGTCGCGTGCTCATGTGGTTGTGCCGCCGCCGGTCGTCGTCGTTCGGCCGCCGCATTGGCATCACCGTCCGCCGCACTGGCAGAATCGCCCGCCGCATCACCGCCCGCCGCACTGGCGGCCGCCGCATCATCGCCCGCCGCATCATCGGCCGCCCCACAAGCCGCGGCCTCCGGGCCACTGCAAGATCGCGCCCGGCTTCAAGTGCCGGTGAGCCTTGGCGCAAGCGGATGAAACGATCGATCGGGGCCTCTGGCCCCGATTTTCGTTTGGGCAGCTTCGTCCTGGCAGGCGATGAACCGGCGTTCAGCCGTTCGGCGTTTCCGGCGACAGATGGGCTCGCTGGCGCGGCACGCCCAGACCCGTATCCGGTGGCTCGCCGGCGGCGGGCCGCTCCTCCTCGATCATGTGCATGGTGCGCCAGCGGCCGAAGCGATAATAGGCGGCGGCAAGCACCAGCGACGTGATCGAGCCCGCCGGAAAGCTCCACCACAGGGCTTCCTCGCCGATGTAGCCGCGCATGAAATAAGCGAAGCCTGTGCGCACGACCAGCACCGAGATCACCAGGATGATCAGCGGCGGCATCACCGCGCCGGTGGCGCGCACCGTCGCGAACAGCACGATGGTGACGCCGAACAGGATGAACGACCACGACGCGACATTGTTGATGTGCGAGGCGATGTCGATCGCAGTGCTGTCGCTGCTGAGGAACAGCGACAGCACGGGCCGATCGAAGAAGGCGAGCAGGGCGACGAGCGAGCCTGTCAGCACCAGGTTGAAGCCAACGCCGGAGGCCGCGATCTTGCCGATCCTGTCCCAGCGGCGGGCGCCGACATTCTGCGCCGCCATGGAGGACACGGCGGCGCCGATGGCGAGCGCCGGCATCTGGATATAGGTCCAGAGCTGGGCGGCGATGCCGTAGGCGGCGGCGACCTGCGAGCCGTAGGAATTGACGATGCCCATCACCGTCAGCGCGGCGGCGGAAATAACGATCATCTGCAGCCCCATCGGCACGCCCTTGAAGACGACGATGCGCAGCAGGGCGGGGGCGGGGCGCAGCAGGGCCAGGTCGCGGCCGGCAAGGCGCAGCGGGTGCTTGCTGACATAGAGGACGATGAGGATGGCGACGACGCTTACCGTCTGGCCGATCAGTGTCGCCGTGGCGGAACCGGCGATGCCGAGTTCGGGAAATGGCCCGATGCCCCGGATGAGCAGCGGGTTGAGCACGATGTCGAGCACCACGGCGAGCGCCATGAAGATGAAGGGCGTGCGCGAATCTCCGGCGCCGCGCAGCACCGTCATGACGAAGGACAACAGGTTCATCATCGGTACGGCGACGAAGATGATGCGCAGGTAGGAGCGCGCCAGCGGCAAGGCATCCGCCGGCGTGCCGAGGGTGGTCAGGATGGCGTCCACCCAGATCCAGCCGCAGACCGCGAACACCACCGAGACGAGGAAGAAGAAGGTGGCGCTGGTGCCGACGATGCGCCGCGCCTCGGGCATGTTGTGGGCACCGACCGACTGCGCGACGAGGATGGTGGCCGCCATGCCGATGCCGAACACCGTGCCGAGGATGAGGAACAGCACGAGATTGGCGTTGGATGTCGCCGTCAGCGCCGACTCGCCGAGGAAGCGGCCGACCCAGACCGCGTTGATCGAGCCGTTAAGCGATTGCAGCACGTTGGAACCCAGCACCGGCAGGGCGAACAGCAGCAGCGTGCGCGGTATCGGTCCGCTGGTCAGGTCGCCGGTACGGCGGCGCGACGGCATCTTCTCGTTCATGGTGGGCACCCGGCGGAAATGAATCAGGCCCGCAATGGTATAGCGGGCCTGTCTCTCATGCATCCCTATTCGGGCAGGCTAGTGTCCGGCCGTTATTTGCCGGCAAGGCCGGGCAGCGTCACCTGGTAGACCAGGAACATGGTGTCGACGTCTGCACCGTTCTCGGCCTTGTAGGGCGCGCCGACCTGGAAGCCGTCCTGGGTGAGGAAATCGTTGTCGTTGGCGACGAACAGGAAATAGTCGTCGGGCAGCTTCGGATCGAGGACGCTGGCCAGCGACATCGCCTCCCATTTCTCCGAAAGGTTGTTGCTGTCGTTCGGCGCTCCATTGTGCAGGCCGAAGCGGCCGAGCTCGGCCTTGTCGTTGATGTCGATGAACGGCGCCAGCCGGGCCGGAACCACCGACGGATCGAGGACGCCCTTGGGCGCAACCGGCTTGTCCTTGTCAAAGGCGGAGCCGGCGATATCGGTCGCGCCGGCGAGGTCGACGACGAGGATCTTGCGGAAGACGGAAGTGTCGCCCTTGAGCCCCTGGCCGTTGCCGCTGTCGCGCGCCAGCATCAGGAAGGTGGTGTCCGACAGGGCGACGATCTCGCTCTGCGCGGCGACCTTGGTCTTGTCCTTGGCGTCCTTGAAGACGGGCAGCGGCACGACATATTCATGCGCCAGCTTGAGGTTGGAGAGGTCCGAGGCGTCGTAGACCAGCGCCCTGGTGTTCTGGCGCGTCGCGGCGGAGTCGCCGCCATCCTGCCTTGCGGCGGATTGCAACACGGCAATCAGGAACTTGCCGTCCGGCGTCATCGCCATGCCTTCCAGGCCCTGATTGTTCTGGCGGCCGGTCTCCGGATCCTTGGGATCGGGCTCGGCGGCGCCAGGGCCGGGATTGTCGGACGAGAAGTTCGGCTGGCCCTTGCGCATCGGCACCAGCGCCGCCGGCGGCTGGGTGGCCGACATCAGCCGGCCCTCGGCGGAGAAGCGGTAGATGTTGGGGCCGTATTCGTCGGAGATGAACATCGAGCCGTCGGGCAGGCGCGCCACCGCCTCGTCGTCGAGAGCGAGCTTGCCGTTGCCGGCAAGAGGCAGGGCAGGCATGGCGCCGCTTGCAGCGCGCACGCCGTTCAGTGGGTCGAGCCCGGTGGCGTCGTTGCCCTTGTCGTCGGTGAGCAGCATCGTGTCGGCCAGCGCTGCCTTGACGCCGGACTGTTCCTTGCCGGCGGCCGGCGCAGTGCCGGGCGCGACAGGCGTGAACTCTATGCCGATGGTGTTGATGCGCGCGCGATAGTCGGTGGTGCCGGTAACGTTGTAGCCACGGTCGGGCAGCAGCCAGAGCGAGCCCTTGTAGCCGTCCGCGCCGCGCGTCCAGCCAGCCGTATCGATCGCCATGCCCGAGCCCGAGCCGAAGGTCTCGCCGAATTTGTCGCGCTGGCTGGCGGGGATTCTACCGACGCCGACGAGACCCTTGTTGATGAAGCCGACGCCGGCGGTCTGGCCCTCGGCCAGCGCCGGACCGGTAAGCGCAATGGCCGAGACGGTCAATGCCACGGCCGCGAGGCGCGACCGGAATGGGCTTGGATGGTTCATGAGCGATTTCCCTTTTTATCGAGGCATGCCGGCGGCACGACGACTTTGAAAGCGTTGTCTCGAAGGCGGTGGGGGCGGCCGCCCTGGAGGCGGCGATCGCCTCCGCCGAGCGGTCTAGGCCGCGAACATGATGGCTGCGTGACAGCGAGAGGACGACAGTGCGCAGGCGTATCGGGGTTCTCTAGACACTTATGTCTAGTACGTATATGGTGCAGCCGTCCGGACAAGACGGGAGGGGAACCTTGAAGTCGCATTACCGCGCGGTCGTCATCGGGGGAGGCGTGGTCGGGGCGTCGGTGCTCTACCATCTGACGCGGTTCGGCTGGACCGATGTGGCGCTCATCGAACGCGCCGAACTGACAGCCGGCTCGACCTGGCACGCGGCGGCCGGTTTCCATGCGCTGAATGCCGATCCCAACGTGGCCGCGCTACAGGACTACACGATCAACCTCTATCGCGAGATCCAGGCCGAATCCGGCCAGGACATCGGCCTGCACATGACCGGTGGCGTCAACATGGCCAGCGATCCGGCGCGGTGGGAGTGGCTGAAATCAGCCTGGGCGGTGTTCCAGTCCGTCGGCATCGAGACGGCGCGGCTGGTGACGCCGAAGGAGATCAAGGAGATCTGCCCGATCGCCGACATCAACGGCGTGCTGGGTGGGCTCTACGATTCCAACGAGGGCCATCTCGACCCCTACGGTACCACGCATGCCTATGCCGGCGCGGCTCGCAAGCGCGGCGCCGACGTCATCCTGCGAAACCGCGTGGTCGAGCTGAAGGCGCGCGCCGATGGCGGCTGGGACGTCGTGACCGAGAAGGGCACCATCGTCGCCGAGCATGTGGTCAATGCCGGTGGCCTCTGGGCAAAGCAGCTCGGCCTGATGGCCGGCGTCGACCTGCCGGTGACGCCGATGGAGCACCACTATTTCGTCACCGAGGACATTCCCGAGATCGCCGCGCTCGACAAGGAGATCGGCGTCGCCGTCGATCTCGACGGGTTCTCCTACCTGCGCCAGGAGCGCAAGGGCATCCTGCTCGGCGTCTATGAGCAGGATCCGCGCCACTGGAACATGGACGGCGCCCCGTGGGACTACGGCATCGAGCTGATCCCCGAGGATATAGACCGCATCAGCCCGGAACTGGCCAAGGCGCATGAGCGCTTCCCGTGCCTGGCGACGGCCGGCATCCGCAAATGGGTCAACGGCGCCTTCACCTTCACGCCGGACGGCAACCCGATCGTGGGACCGGTCCGGGGGCTTCGCAATTACTGGGTCGCCTGCGGCGTGATGGCCGGCTTCAGCCAGGGTGGCGGTGTCGGCAAGTCGCTTGCCGAATGGATGATCCATGGCGAGCCGCATGCTGACGTCTTCGGCATGGACATCGCCCGTTACGGCGCCTTCGCCGCCAATCGCGAGTATCTCAAGCAGACGACACGCCAGTTCTATTCGCGCCGTTTCGTCATGACCTTCCCCAATGAACGGCTGCCGGCCGGACGACCGCTCAAGCGTCCGGGCGCCTATGACGGCATGACGGCGGCGGGCGCCGAGTGGACGGCATCCTGGGGGCTCGAGGTGCCGGTCTATTTCGCGCCGATGGGATTTCGCGAAAACACCACGCTACGCCGTTCCAATGCCTTCGACATCGTCGGCGACGAGGCGAGGCAAGTACGCCGCACTGCTGGGCTGGTCGATATCTCGGGCTATGCCCGCTACGCGGTGTCGAGGCCGGGCGCCGCTACCTGGCTCGACAAGCTGCTGGCCTGCAAGCTGCCGGAAGCCGGCCGCGCGCGGCTGGCGCCGATGCTGGGCGAGGACGGGCGCCTGAAAGGCGACCTCACTCTCCTCAACTGGGGCGGCGGCGAATACTGGATCATGGGCTCCTACTACCTGCGCGAGTTCCACATGCGCTGGTTCGAAGCCCATCTCGCTGACGGCGTCGAGATCCACGACATGTCCGACGCTATGGGCGGCTTCCTGGTCACCGGGCCGAACGCGCGCTCGATCGTGCAACGCACGACGCACCAGGATGTGTCGGCGACCGCTTTGCCGTTCATGGGCTGCGGCGTGTTCGACATCGGCATGACCCGGGCGCGGGTGGCGCGGCTTTCGATCGCCGGCGAACTAGGCTTCGAGATCAACTGCCCCGTCGGCATGCATGCTACGCTACGCGAGACGCTGCTCGAGGCAGGCGCCGATCTCGGCCTGGCCGAAGTCGGCTATTACGCACTGAACTCGCTGCGGCTGGAGAAGAGCTTCGGCATCTGGTCGCGCGAGTTTACGCAGGGCTACACGCCGGGCGAAACCGGGCTCGATCGTTTCATCGCCTTCGACAAGGGCGACTTCATTGGCCGGGAGGCCGCGCTCAGGGAGCGCGAGGCGGGCGTCTCGCGGCGCATCGTGACGCTGGAGGTCGATGTCGTCGACGCCGATGCCAGCGGCTTCGAGCCGATCTGGCACGAGGGGCGGCGCGTCGGCTTCGTCACCTCCGGCGGCTATGGCTATACGACGGGCAAGAGCGTCGCGCTGGCGTTGGTGGACGACGATTTCGCCGGGGAGGGGACGGCGCTTTCGGTGCACATTGTCGGCGTCGAGCGTCCGGCGCGTGTCATCGCGGCCTCGCCCCACGATCCCCTGGGCAAGGCTATGCGGCAATGAGGAGGAACGTCCATGGTCGATGAAGCGGCACGCGAGGGAAGACGGGAGCGCCGGCGCGGACGCGGTGGCGAGGCGGGAACGGAAAGCAGCCGTCGCACCGCCTATCATCTGTTGCACAATCCGTTCCGGCCGCAGCCGGTATTCTCCGATGACCAGGTGGCGGCGATCCACGACACGGCGTTGCGCGTGCTGGAGGAACTCGGCATCAAGGTGCTGCTGCCGGAGGCGCGCGAACGTTTCGCCCGCGCCGGCGCGCTGGTCGACCCGGATACCGATATGGTGCGCATCGGCCGCGACATGGTGACGTCGGCGCTGGCCTCGGCGCAGAAATCGATCAAGACCCGTGCCGGCTCGCGCGAACGCGACCTGACGCTGGAGCTTGGCGCCATGACCTTCCTCGCCGGCTGCGGTGCGCCCAACGTCACGGACCTTGAGCGCGGCCGGCGTCCGGGCACGCTCGCCGACTACGAGGATTTCATCCGGCTGGTGCAGCATTTCGATGTGCTGCACATGCTGGGTCCGTGCGTCGAGCCGCAGGATGTCGACAACCGCTTCCGTCACTATGCGGTCAACCGCGCGCAACTGACGCTTTCGGACAAGCTGCCCTTCGTCTTCGCGCGCGGCACACCTCAGGTCGAGGACGGCTTCGAGATGATCAGGCTGGCGCGGGGCATGGGCGAGGACGAGTTCCTTGCCGGCGCCCATTGCTACACGGTCATCAACACCAATTCGCCGCGCCAGCTCGACATCCCGATGGCGCAGGGCATCATCGACTTCGCCAGGGCCGGGCAAGTCTCGATCATCACGCCCTTCTGCCTGGCCGGCGCCATGGCGCCGATCACGGTGGCCGGCGCGCTGACGCTGCAGCATGCCGAGGCGCTGGCCGGCCTGACGCTGGCGCAGCTCACGCGGCCGGGCGCGCCGGTGGTCTACGGCTCGTTCTCATCCAATGTCGACATGAAGTCGGGCGCGCCCGCCTTCGGCACGCCCGAGCACGTCAAGGCGACGCTCGGCGCCGGTCAGCTCGCGCGCTTCACCGGCCTGCCTTGGCGCTCGGGCGGTGGCAGCGCCGCCAATGTCTCGGACGCGCAGGCCGCCCACGAGACGCAGTTCGCGCTGTGGGGCTCGGTGCTGGCCGGGGCGACGGTCTGCATCCACGCCGCCGGTTGGCTGGAAGGCGGCCTCAGCGTGTCCTACGAGAAGTTGATCACCGACATCGAGGCGCTGCAGACGGTGGCCGAGCTTTCCACGGCGACCCCAGGCGACGACGATTCGATCGGCTTCGAGGCCATCGCCGAGGTGCAGCCGGGCGGCCACTTCTTCGCCGCCGGCCATACGATGGCGCGCTACCGCACCGCCTTCTACGAGCCGCTGGTGGCCGACTGGTCGAACTTCGGCAACTGGACGCAGGCCGGTTCGCGTACTGCGACGGAACGCGCCACCGGCATCTGGAAACGGACGCTCGCCGAGTTCCAGCCGCCGGCCTCGGCGGCGGCGACAGCCGACGCGCTGGATGCCTTCATCGCCCGGCGCACGCAGGAGGGTGGCGCGGCGCCCGTGTCGTAAGACCATGGCCGTGGCATGGCCAACCGGGGGCAGGATTGATCCCCGCGTGAGCGTCAGGCGGCCGAATGCCAGCAGGCGATGACGTGATTGGGCCGAGATTCGGCGGTCGTTGGAGTCGGAGGCGCTTCGTTCGCGCAGCGCGGCAGCATCACAGGGCAACGCGCGGCGAAGACGCAGCCGGCTTCGGACGGAGAGGCAATGGCTTGCGCCGGCGTCCTTGAATGTACGGGCGCTTCGGATCCGGCGGACAGCAACATCCTCGTGTAGGGGTGGTTCGGCCCGGCGAAGACGTTGTCGGCCGGACCGACCTCGACGAGGCGTCCCCGGTAGAGGACGCCGACATAGTCGGCCATATGGCGCACGACGTTGAGGTCGTGGCTGATGAACAGATAGGTCGTGCCGTTCTGGCGCTGCAGGTCGTTGAGAAGATTCAGAACCGACGACTGCACGGAAACGTCGAGAGCCGATGTCGGTTCGTCGAGCACGATGATCTGCGGGGCGCCCGCGAAGGCGCGCGCGATGGCCACGCGCTGGCGCTGCCCGCCGGACAGCGCGCGCGGCCGGCGCATGACATAGTCGGCGGGCAGCTTGACGGCCTGGATGAGTTTTTCGGCGGCCATTCCAAGAGCGCTTCCCCTCAGTCCCACAAGGCGGCGAAGCGGCAGGGCCAGGATGCCACGCAGGCGGTGGCTGGGATTCAATGTCATGTCCGGCGACTGGTAGACCATCTGGATCGCCCGACGATCCTCGCGTTCGCGACGCTCGGCCAGCCCGCTGACCGCGCGACCCATGAGTTCCAGGGTTCCCGACACCGGCTTCTGCAAACCGGTGATGATCTTGGCCAGGGTCGATTTCCCCGAGCCGGACTCACCGATCAATGCGAAGGTCGAGCCCGTGGGCACGTCGAGCGAGATGTCGCTGAGAATGGTGTTTGACCCGATCCTGTGACTGAGGTTGCGGCAACGTATGGCGACCGGGTTCTTGAGGCGCGCGTTGCGGTCACGAAGCGATGGGGGCCAGACCTCGCTCAGGTCGCCAACGGTCGGGCTTTCGCCTGGCTGGCCGGACTGTGGACCCAGCCTGTGCCCATCTCGCTTGGCAATCCCCACGCCCTTTGCGCTGTCGACAAGTTCGACTGTGTAGGGATGCTGAGGGCGATCGAAAATGGCTTCGACATCGCCTTGTTCAACCACCGTCCCATGCCGCATCACCAGGGCGCGATCGGCCACGCGCCTGACAAGGCCGATGTCGTGGCTGATCAGCAGGATGCTCATGTCGCGATCCCGCCGCAGATCGTTCAGGATGCCAACGATTTCGCTCTGCACGGTCGCGTCGAGCGCTGTCGTCGGCTCGTCCAGGACGAGGAGGGACGGCTCGAGCGCGATCGCCATGGCGATGGTGACGCGTTGCTGCATCCCGCCGGACAGTTGATGCGGATAGCGCTCGAGCACGGCCTCCGGATCCCGCACATGCATACGCTCGAGTAGCTCGGCGGCACGGCGAAGTGCTTGTCGATGATCGACGGTGCCGTGCTCCTCGATGGTCTCGGCCATCTGCTGGCCGATCCGGATCGTCGGGTTCAAGGCCGCGCCGGGATGCTGATAAACCGCCGACATCCGGCTGCCGCGAAGGCGGCGCAGCTCCCTGAGGGACATGGCCGCAAGGTCGCGCCCCTCGAAGAGGAGGCGGTCGGCCGCGGCCACCGCTCCGCGCGGCAGATAGCGCAGGATGCCCATCGCGACCGAACTCTTGCCCGAGCCGGATTCACCGACCAGCCCGAGGGCCTCGCCGCGCGCAAGCGTCATCGACACGCCCCTGGCCGCCGTGTGCCAGCCATTGTCGCCTTTGTACCAGACGCCGAGATTGTCGATGGAAAGGACCGGAAACTCGGGGGACTGGGCTGGATCATCTGTCACGGTCAAGGCTCGCTGCTTTGTCCGATCCCCATGCAAGCCCTCGTTTCGATCCGACGCATCCGGTTGCGGTCAACCGAAGGCGTCACCTGATTTTGCGAGACGCCCGAATGTTGGGCTTGCAGGTTCCGGTCTAATTGGTATAGACATATTGAACTGGTTAACATGTGCAGTATGCGGCTGGCAACGGTTTATGTCACCGCTGTCGAAGTAGGAGGCTTCGCGCATGTGCCACGGATTTCCGGCCCGCCGCTCGGGCCGGAGGAGGAGGAAAAATGACGGCGATGCCCCCCAGATCCGCGGGTTTGCAGCCCCGCGAAAAAGATGCTCCGCGTCTCGTGAACGTCCTGCACAGTCCGAAACGCATCCGCGTGATGTTCGGCGGCGAGACGATTGCCGACAGCCGCCAGGTGCTTGTGCTGCGTTCCAATCATTTTCTGCCCATATACTTCTTTCCGCTGGCCGATGTTCGCGAGCAGTTCCTGGTCCCGTCGTCCCATCGCAGCCGCCACGACGCGCTCGGCGAGGCCTCGCACATGTCGGTGGTCGTCGGCGACAAGCGGACCGAGGATGCTGCCTGGACCGTCGCCGACCCGGCCGATGCTTCGTTCAAGCCTCTGAGCGGCCACGTGGCCTTCCAGTGGAAGGCGATGGATCACTGGTTCGAGGAGGCGGAAGAAATATTCGTCCACGCCAAGGACCCTTACGCCCGCATCGATACGCTTCTGTCGAACAGCCATGTTCAGGTCTTCCTCGAGGGCGAGATCCTGGCCGACAGCAAGCGGGCCGTGCTGCTTTTCGAAACGCACCTGCCAACGCGCTTCTACATTCCGAAGGAAGACGTCCGCATGGACCGGATCTTTCCAAGCGAGCACATGTCGCGCTGCCCGTACAAGGGTACGGCCTCGCACTGGTCCGCACGTCTCAAGGACGGCACGATACTCAGCGAGGTCGCGTGGGAGTATGCCGACCCGTTCTCTGAAGTGGCCAAGATCAAAGGGTTGTTGGCCTTCTATCCCAGCGCCGTCGACGAGATACGGCTCGACGGCGACAAGGTCACCTTCGGCTAGTCGATCATGATGATCCGCCGCCTTCCTTTCAGTCTTTCGGTTGGGTGGGGGCGGCATTCGGATCGGCTGGCTGGAACGGCCGGAAGCCGGCGGGAGTATCGCTCCGTCCGGCTCCCGTATTCATGCCTCGCCCGGGAGGGGCGGGGATTCACAGCAATTCAAACGCCTCGGGAACAAGCATATGCGCAAATCACCTGCGATCGATCTTCTGCGTCGTCTTTCCGGCGATCTCTGGAATGTGGCTGTCGATGAACATGTCGAAGGACATCTGAGCCGGCGCGACCTCATCCGTTATGCCAGCCTGATCGGACTTACCGGCTTCGCGGCGTCACAGAATTTCGGGATCATTGGCCAGGCGCGCGCGCAGGGCAAGCCGGGCGGCACGATACGCGTCGGCGTCGACTCGCCAAGCGGCGCCATCGACCCGGTCACGATCACCAGCCCGCCGGCCATCACCGTTCTGTCGCAGGTGGGCGAATATCTCGTTTTCGACGATGCAGACAAGGGGCTCGTGCCGTCGCTGGCGCTGTCCTGGGAAGCCAACGACAAGGGCGACGTCTGGACGTTCAAACTGCGTCCCGGCGTGAAGTTCCATGACGGCCGGGTGATGTCGGCAAAGGACGTTGTGGCCTCCTTCGACCGTCTCGTCGATCCCAATGGTCCTTCCTCGGCGCTGTCCGCCTACAAGGGCCTGCTTTCGAAGGGGGCGATCAAGGCGGTCGACGACATGACCGTTTCCTTCACCCTCGACGCGCCAAACGGCAATTTCCCGTTCTACGTTTCGTCCGACGTGGTCAACTGCATCATCATTCCGGCCGACTTCAGCGGCAACTACGAAGCGAGTTTCATGGGCACCGGCCCGTTCAAGCTCGACACCTTCCAGGCGAAGAAGGGTGTGAGCTTCGTCCGCAACGACGAGTACTGGGGCGAAAAGGCGCTTCCCGACCGCATCGAGATCACCTTCTTCGACGATTATCAGGCAATCCTTCTGGCCATGCAGGCCGGCCAGATGGACATCATGCCCTATACGCCGCGGCTTGCACCGGCGTTCGACCACAATCCGTCGCTCAAGATCCTCACCATTCCCTCGAGCGCCTATGACGAGGTCCACATGCGCGTCGACCAGACGCCCTTCAAGGACAAGCGCGTCAGGCGCGCCATGGCACTGACGATCGACCGCGACGCCGTGACCAAGGGGCTGCTGAAGGGCCGGGCGACGCCCGCCAACGACCATCCGTTCGCGCCGATCTTTCCGTCGGCGGTCGAGATGCCGCAGCGCAAGCAGGACATCGCCGAGGCGAAGCGGTTGCTGGCGGAGGCAGGTGTGCCTAACGGCTTCGAGGTCACACTGACCACCGAACAGGCCTACAGCCTGCCGGACTATGCGGTGCTCATGCAGAACTTCGCCAAGCTGGCCGGCATCGACATCAAGCTCAATGTCGAACCCCAGGATTCGTATTACGGCGAAGCGGTCTACGGTAAGTCCGACTGGCTGGACTCCGTGATGGGACTGACCGACTACGGCCATCGCGGCACGCCCGACATCTTCCTGAACGCGACCCTGCGCAGCACCGGAACCTGGAATGCGGCGCATTTCAACAACCCGACTTACGACGGGCTGGTTGCACAATACGCGGCGTCGCGCGACCTCAAATCCCAACGTGAGGCGGCGACGAAGATACAGGAACTGCTGATGGACGAGACGCCGTTGATCATCGCCTATTTCTCGAAATTCTGCCTGGTGACGGCGGCGAAAGTGCAGGGCGTGCGCTTCACGGCGATCTCGCATGTGCTTCTCGATCGGGCGACCGTCGCCTAGAGCCGGGTGATTTCGGGTCTAATCGGCCTGAAATCTGAATCCGCCTCTAAGTCAAAGAGATAGAGCATGACGTTCGGCATCATGCTCCAGGAGGTGCCTTGGTTGCCGCGCTTGGAAGGGTCGTCCTGACCCGATTGGGAACAATGCTGATCACGCTGATCCTTGTCAGCGTGGTCGTCTTCCTCGGCGGCCAGGTGTTGCCGGGCGATCCCGGCCGCGTCCGGCTGGGACCGCTCGCCGACGCCAACGCGGTGGCAGCCCTCAACCACCAGCTTGGCACCGACAGGCCTGTGTCGGTGCAGTATTTCGACTGGCTCATGCATGCGCTTCGCGGCGACTTCGGAAACTCCCTGGCGCTGAACGCGCCAGTGGCTCCGTTCCTGCGCGACGCACTCGCCAATTCGGCCGCCCTGGTCGCGGTCGCGCTGACGCTGGTCCTGCCGATCAGTATCGGCGCGGGCATATGGGCCGGCTTGAGGGCGGGCTCCTACACGGATCGAGCCATCATCCTGTCCAGCGTGAGCCTCGCAATCATTCCCGATTTCGTCTCGGCCCTGCTTCTGTCGATGGTTTTCGGCCTCTGGCTTTCATGGTTTCCCATTACTGGCTCGGCCCCGCCGGGGTCGGGCTTCTGGATCGGCATCTACTATCTGATCCTGCCTTCGCTGCCACTTGTGCTGATCTACACAGGCTACATCGCGCGCATGACGCGCGCCGGCGTCGTCGAGGCTCTTGCCTCCGACTACACACGCACGGCGGTGCTGAAGGGGCTTCCCATTCGAAAGGTCATCTGGCGTCATGTGCTTCGCAACGCGCTGATGCCCACCATCGCGGTCATCGCGACGCAGATCGGCTATCTTCTCGGAGGGCTGGTTGTGATCGAGTCCCTGTTCCAGATACATGGGCTCGGCAATCTGGTCCTGAGCGCGGCCAAATCCCGCGACTTCCCGATGCTCGAAGCCGGCGTGGTCACGCTCGCTGCCGTCTATGTGCTGGGCGCAGCGGCTGGAGACATCATCCAGATGATCCTCGACCCACGCTTGCGCGGAACGGCCCGGACATGACCTATTTTCAGCCTGCCTCGCCAGTACTCTCCAAGCCGCCAGTCGATGTCGAGGGCGCCGACGCAAGGCCGCGCCGAGCGGCGCCGGCGTTGCGCTCGCCGACGCTGATCCTGGGCGTTGTCGTGCTGGTCTTCTGGGTGTTCTGCGCCATCCTCGGCACCCATGTCGTGCCCTTCGATCCTTATGCCGACAATGTGCTGAGCACCTTCACACCTCCGGATTCCGAGCACTGGTTCGGAACCGATCAGCTCGGCCGCGACGTCTTCTCGCGGGTGATCGTGGGCTCGCGCGACATACTGACCGTTGCGCCGCTGGCGACCGTCCTGGGTGTTGGCCTGGGGGCCGTGCTCGGCCTGCTACTTGGCTATGTCGGCGGCTGGTTCGACGCAACGGTAAGCCGCATCCTCGACGCCTTGATGGCATTGCCCCTGGTCGTGCTCGCCCTGATGACGCTTGTCGCCGTTGGCGCTTCCAACCTCGGCGTGATCCTGGTGATCGGGTTCGTCTATGCGCCTATCGTCGCCCGCACGGTTCGCACCGCCGTCTATGCGCAGAGGGAATTGGACTATGTCAGCGCCGCGCGCCTGTCCGGCGCCGGACCGATCGTCGTCATGTTTCGGGAGATACTGCCGAATGTGCGCCAGCCGATTCTGATCGAAGCGATCGTGCGGCTGGGCTATGCGTTCTTCACCGTCGCGACGCTGAGCTTCCTGGGTCTCGGCATTCAGCCGCCCTCTGCCGACTGGGGGCTGGCCATCGCCGACGGCTATGTGTTCCTGTCCGGCGGCCTATGGTGGGTGGTGACGTTCAACGGACTGGCGATCATCTCGCTGGTCGTTGCCACCAACCTCATCGCCGAAGGCCTCGGGGCCTTCGAAACGCGTTGACGCGGGCGGCGACATGCGGCGAAATCGACGCTGCCTCAAACCGGGTTATGAGCAAGCTCAAACCGGATTATGAACGGGTTCAAACCGGGTTATGAGTGAACTCAAACCGGGTTATCGAGCGTGAAGAGATCGCTTTCCTCGTCATAGGCGAAATACTCGGCGTAACGCGCCCAGCTGATCACGGCGCGCACGGTCTGGTCGGCATATTCCTCCGACATGTGATCCTCCAGCTCGTCGCGGAAGCGGCGCGCCGGGGCCTTGTGGCCGGAACGTTCGTCGAGGACACGGCGGATATGGGCGGCGAGCGGCACATAGGCCGCGAGCTGCTGGGCGAAGAGCTGCTTGCGCGCGTCGACTTCGCTTTCGGCGAAGCGCTTGCCGGCCGCGGTGAGCTGGATGTCGCCCTCGACGAGCTCGGCGAAGCGCAGCAGTTGCAGGGTTTCGGCGATCGGGAACAGGTCGTCGATCTCGAGCTGCAGGCTGGCGGCCAGCGGCGGCAGGTCGGCATGGCCGTTATAGGGCGGGGCGGCGACCGCCTCCATCAGGCCCGAGAGCAGGTTGGTCGACACGCGCGGCAGGATCATGGCGATGCCCGTGCCGGGGAAGACGCCGTCACGCGCCGGCGAGCCTGGCTCCTTGCGCGCGGTCATGCGCGCGTAGATGTCCTCGACCAGCGCGCGGAATGCCGGGTCCTGCCGGTTGCGCGGCTGTGGCAGGTCGATGCGCAGCTCGGCGACGACGCGGCCCGGATTGGACGAGAAGATCATCACCCGGTCGCACATCAGCACCGCTTCCTCGATGTTGTGCGTCACCATCAGGATGGATTCGATCGGCATGCGGCCTTCCGACCACAGGTCGAGCAGGTCGGTGCGCAGCGTCTCGGCGGTCAGCACGTCGAGAGCCGAGAAGGGCTCGTCCATCAGCAGCACCTTGGGATGCACGACAAGGGCGCGGGCGAGGCCGACGCGCTGGCGCATGCCGCCCGACAGCTCCTTGGGGTAGGCGCTTTCGAAACCGTCGAGGCCGATCAGGTCGATGGCCGAGAGCGCGCGCTGGCGGCGCTCGGCCGGCGACACGCCCTGCGCCTCGAGCCCGAGCTCGACATTCTGCAGCACCGTCAGCCAAGGAAAGAGCGCGAAGCTCTGGAACACCATGGCGATGCCGTCGGGCGTGCCGGTGACCTTGGCGCCCTCGAAGGTGATCTCGCCCTGGCTCGGCTGGATCAGGCCAGCGATCGAGCGCAGCAGCGTCGACTTGCCGGATCCGGAGCGGCCGAGCAGGCCGACGATCTCGCCGGAAGTCAGCGTCAGCCCGACCTGGTCGAGGACGATCAGCTTGCCGGCACTTCCCTTGTCATAGGTCTGGCAGACGCCGCGGACTTCGACGAGGGGGCGGTTCTTCTTCAGGGTGATGGCTTCGTTCATGGCCAGTCTCCGTGTGATGGAGTTGCTTAGTTGAGCCGCATGCGGCGCTCGGCGAAGACGTAGAGCGGCCGCCACAGGATGCGGTTGAAGAGCGTTACGAAGAGCGACATGACGGCGATGCCGAGAATGACGCGCGGAAAGTCCCCCGCCTCGGTGGCCTTGGCGATGTAGGAGCCGAGCCCGAAAGCCTCGAGGCGCGTGTTGCCCCAACTGACCACCTCGGCGACGATCGATGCGTTCCAGGATCCGCCGGAAGCGGTCAGGGCGCCGGTGACATAATAGGGGAAGATCCCTGGCAGGATGACATTCTTCCACCATGACCAGGACCTTATCCTGAACACCGCGGCCGCCTCCTTGAGGTCCGACGGAAAGGCGCTGGCGCCCGCGATGACGTTGAACAGGATATACCATTGCGTGCCCAGCACCATCAGTGGCGATAGCCAGACGTTGGGGTTGACCCCAGTGGCGACGATGGCGACCACGGCGAACGGGAACAGCACGTTTGCAGGAAAGGCCGCGAGAAACTGCGCCAGGGGCTGGACACGCTCGGCAATGGCCGGCCGCAACCCGATCCAGACGCCGATCGGCACCCAGATCAGGCTGGCGAGGGCGATGAGCAGGATCACCCGCAGCAACGTCACCAGTCCGCCGCTGAAGGCCTCGAACACGTCGTGCCAGCCAAGCGTCTGGCTTATGTAGTTGATCGCCGCGACGATGCCCCACAGCGCCACGCCGATGATCACGGCCAGCCAGAGATAATCGAGCGCCTTGGCCAGCCAAAGCGGCGAAGGCGTAGGCTCGACGATCCGGCGCCGACCGAGACGCAGCAGCATCGCCCGCTGCCAGACCCAGGAGAAGGGCAGGCCCGCAATCTTGATCAGCCGGGTGTGGCGCAGGACGTCGTAGAGCCAGGAGCGGGGCTTTTCCTGCCCCGCCGTCTGCTCGAAGCGGAACTTGTCAGCCCAGGCCACCACCGGACGAAACAGCAACTGGTCGTAGAGCAGGATGAGCACGGCCATCGTGGCTACGGCCCAGGCGACGGCCTTGAAATCCTGCTTGTCGATCGCCAGCGCCAGCCAGGAGCCGATGCCGGGCAATTGCACAGTCGTATTGCCGACGGTGATCGCTTCGGAGGCGACGACGAAGAACCAGCCGCCGGACATCGACATCATCGTGTTCCAGATCAGGCCGGGCGCCGCGAACGGCGCTTCGAGACGCCAGAAGCGCTGCCAGGCCGAGAGGCCGAAGCCACGGCTGACTTCGTCGAGGTCGGCCGGCACGGTGCGCAGCGACTGGTAGAAGGAGAACGCCATGTTCCAGGCCTGAGCGGTGAAGATGGCGAAGATGGCGGCGCATTCGGCGCCGAGCTGGCTGCCGGGAAACAGGCCGAGGAAGAAGGTGACGGTGAAGGTGAGGAAACCCAGCACCGGCACCGACTGCAGGATGTCGAGGGCGGGAATGATCACCATCTCGGCGCGGCGGCTCTTGGCCGCCAGCGTCGCCACCACGAAGGTGAAGATCAGCGACACGATAATGGCCGCGAACATGCGCAGCGTTGTGCGGAGCGCATATTCCGGCAGGTTGCCGATATCGAGCGTGACCGGCGAGGTCGACAGCAGGTCGGCCGGCGCGCGCATGTCGGCCGCGCCGCGCGCCAGAAGCATCACCAGCGCCGCCAGCATGGCGAAGGCGATCAGGTCGTAGATGTTGGGCGCGATACGCCCGCGCGCCAGGGCGGCGGCGTCGCTTTGGGAAGAGCGGTTGTGTGGCTGGAAGATCATGGCCTGCCTCGAACTGCGGACGGAGTGTCAGATGCACTCGTTGCATGTTGGTTTGATGTCAGTCGCGGGATCGTGGCGGCCGCCCGTGCGTCAGGCGGCCTTTCGCGGGGCCGTGCGACTGGGGCTGTCTTCGGAGGTGGATTCGCGGAGCCAACGGCATTCCAGCCGACCGCCGGCTCCCCGTCGCCAGACGCAGACGAGCGGCGCGCGCAAAACCGCCGCGCCGGAGCGGCGCGACACGGCTTTCGCCACGAGGCGAGGGCGAAAGACGATGACGTTGGTGTTCATGGCTCACCTCCTGTGTCCGGCAGGACGGCGAGGCGAGCCGACGGGTCTGGTTATGCCCTGCCGCGGCCCGACCGGCGCCAGATGCCGGCAACCCATTGTTCTGACGAGGCCAATGCCCGGACCATGACTGTCGTCATGCCCGGGCAGCGACTGCGATAACTGTCCATAACCCGTTCGATTTCTCTACCGCTTCGATCGATCGAAGCCATGCCGCCTTACGCTCGCCGCGCGAGGGGTGTCAACACGACCAGGAGAATCTTCGGTATATGCCGAAGGGCCGAAGGCATACGCCTCGGTTGCGCTTCGAAAGCCGGCAAATGTTCGCCGGTTGACATCGCTCTAGATGCCCAGGCGGCCGGCGATCTTGATGAGTTCGGCGAGCGAGCCGGCGTGGAGCTTGCGCATGGCCCGGGACCGCCGCACCTTGACGGTGATCTCGCTGACGCCCAGCTCGCCGGCGATCTGCTTGTTCAACCGTCCCTGGACGACCTGCGCCACGACGCGACGCTCGCCTTCGTTCAGTGTCGCCAGCCGCTCGCGCAGCATGGCAAGTTCTCTAGCCTCCGCGCGCCGGGCGCGGTCCTTCTCCAGCGCGGCTTCGATGGCGTCCAGCAGGTCCTGCTCGCGGAACGGCTTCGGCAGGAAATCGACGGCGCCAGTCTTCATCGCCTGCACCGACATAGCTATGTCGCCATGGCCGGTCATGATGATGACGGGCAGGGGCGTTTCGGAGAGGGCGAATTCCTTCTGGAAATCCATGCCGCCCTTGCCGGGCAGGCGGACGTCGAGCACCAGGCACGACGGCACGTCCGGCCTCGGCGCGGCGACGAATTCCTTGACCGAGCCGAAGCACCGCGCCTCCAGCCCCACCGAACGCAGCAGGCTGTCCAGCGCCTCGCGGATGGACGGGTCATCGTCGATGACGAAAACGATAGGCTTTGTCTCGTTCATTTCCTCACAGGCGCCTTTCGCGCGATGCCGGGTTCATGAATGGCCGCCTTTCCGGCAGGCAGCGAGAAGGAGAAGGCAGCGCCGCGCCCGCCGGCCGCGCCCGCCCAGATGCGACCACCATGGCTCTCGACGATCGAGCGGCTGATGGCAAGGCCCATGCCCATGCCGTCGGGCTTGGTGGTGTAGAAGGCGTCGAAGAGCCGATCCTGTTCCGCGCCGCCCAGGCCACCGCCCGAATCGCTGACGGTGACAATGACCTGGCCGGCCGGGACGACGCTGGTGGAGATCTCGACGGCACGGCTCGGCGCGGGCTGGGCGGAGACGGCTTCGATAGCGTTGACCACGAGGTTCAGGATGACCTGCTGGATCTGGACCGGGTCGACCTGGACCGGTGGAAGCTCGTCCGCCAGGTCGATCGCCAATGAAACATGGTTGCGGGCGACTTCGCTGCGGACCAGCGTCAGCGTGTCGGCGATGATCTGGTTGACGTCCAGCCATACGGCCTTGCCGGGTCCGCGCTTGGTGAGCGCGCGCAAGCGCTTGATCAGATCGGTGGCGCGGTTGGCATCCCTGACAATGCGTTCCGCCGCCTGGGCGGCTTCGTCCGGATTGGCCGGCTTCGCGCCGAGCCAGCGCAGCGCGGCGTTGCCGTTGATGACGATCGCAGCCAGTGGCTGGTTGAGCTCGTGGGCGATCGACGCCGTCAGTTCGCCCAGCACCGTCACGCGCGTGATATGGGCAAGCTGCGCCTGCGCCTGTCGGGCCGCCGCCTCGGCTGCCGCCGTCCTCAGCGCGAGATAAGCGGTGACGCCGATCGCCGCCAGGCTGATGGCGCAGTTGACCATGCCGGCCGGGAAGGATCCGGCGCGTGTCAGGATGAAGCTCAGCAGCGTCAGCGCCATGCAGGCCGACGCCACCACCACCACCCGGCGCTGGTCGAGGTAACGGACCGCGACCAGCACGATGGCGACATAGAAGACCGCGACGGCGATCTCGAGATTGGTGACGGTGTCGACGAAGAAGATCGCGGCCGCGAGCACGACGAGCGAAGCGGGGAGCAGGGAACGGCCGCCTGGCAGCGTCATTACGGATCGTCGAAGCATCGTGCCCGCTACCCCCTGTTTTTCTGACGGCAGAGAGGCGGGACATTAACGCGCGCCTTTTCGGGCAGGCAAGGACGTTGCGCGTCAGGTGGGGTTCCGCCGGGATATATCGATGGCGGTTCGGCATTCCCGGCCGGTAGGCCGCGGGGTCCCCGTCGAGGCGACCTCACACACTGGTGACGAAGCCGTCGAGCACGCGTTTCTGACCGGCCTTGTCGAAGTCGATGGTCAGCTTGTTGCCGTCGATGGCGGAAATGTTGCCGTTGCCGAACTTCTGGTGGAACACTCGGTCGCCGACACTGAACGCCGATGGCGTATCGGCCACCGACTTGGCGACCAGCTCTCCCTCGATGGTGCGGCCCTTCACCGAGGTACGGCCCGCCCCGTAGCCCGAGTCGGTCTCGCCGTAGCCGATGCGCTCCACCTGATGGCCGGAACGGCTGCCCCAGTTTCGGTCCGTCGCCTCGGTGCGGTTCTGCTGGGCGCGCTGCCAGCCGGGGGTGGCATAGCTGTTGGAGAAGGAACCCGAGCCGACATTGTCGAAGCGCGAGGCGCCGTAAGGGTTCTGACGGCCGCCGCGACCGGACGCGAACGACCCGCCGCCATATGAATTGCCGTAGCCGCCG
The DNA here is from genome assembly GCA_001899205.1 of Mesorhizobium sp. 65-26. Classification (GTDB taxonomy): domain Bacteria; phylum Pseudomonadota; class Alphaproteobacteria; order Rhizobiales; family Rhizobiaceae; genus Mesorhizobium. The sequence goes on from MKVL01000010.1 coordinate 731,591, forward strand.
TAGCTGTTGCCGCTGTCCTCGACCTCGACATGCGTCTCCGGCAGCTCGTCCAGGAAGCGCGAAGGGATGGTCGACTGCCACAGTCCGTGGATGCGGCGGTTGGAGACGAACCAGATGTGCAGGTTCTTCTTGGCGCGTGTCAGACCGACATAGGCGAGGCGACGTTCCTCCTCGAGGCCCGAGCGACCGCCCTCGTCTAGCGCGCGCTGGTGCGGGAACAGGCCTTCCTCCCAGCCAGGCAGGAACACGGTCTCGAATTCCAGCCCCTTGGCCGAGTGCAGCGTCATGATGTTGACGGCGTCGAGCTCGGCGTTCTGCTCGGCATCCATGACCAGCGCCACGTGTTCCAGGAAGGAGCGCAGCGACTCGTACTCCTCCATGGAACGAATGAGTTCCTTCAGGTTCTCCAGCCGTCCGGGCGCTTCCGCCGAACGGTCGTTCTTCCACATGTCGGTGTAGCCGCTCTCCTCGAGGATCGTCTCGGCGAGCTCGACATGAGGCGTGGTTTCAAGCGCCTTCTGCCAGCGCTCGAAATTGGCGGCGACTTCGCGCAGCGCCGCGCGCGGTTTAGGCTTCAGCTCATCGCTTTCGGCGAGCTTGCCGGCGGCCTCGAGCATCGGCACGCCCATCGCCCGGGCGGTGTCGTGGACCTGGCGGATGGTCGTTTCGCCAAGACCGCGCTTTGGCACGTTGACGATGCGCTCGAAGGCCAGGTCGTCGCCGCCGTTGGCGACAACGCGGAAGAAGGCCATCGCGTCGCGGATCTCCAGCCGCTCATAGAAGCGCGGGCCGCCGATGACACGGTAGTTGAGGCCGAGCGTGACGAAGCGGTCCTCGAATTCGCGCATCTGGAAGGAGGCGCGAACGAGGATCGCCATGTCATTGAGATTGTGCTTGCGCCGCTGGTAGCCCTCGATGGCCTCGCCGACAGCGCGTGCCTCCTCCTCGGAATCCCAGGAGGCATGCACGTGCACCTTGCCGTCCTCGGGGTCGTTGCGGTCTGTGAACAGCGTCTTGCCGAAACGACCCTCATTGTGGGCGATGAGGTGGGAGGCGGCGCCGAGGATATGGGCCGTGGAGCGGTAGTTTCGCTCCAGCCGGATGATGGTGGCGCCCGGGAAATCCTTGTCGAAGCGCAGGATGTTGTCGACCTCGGCGCCGCGCCAGCCATAGATCGACTGGTCGTCGTCGCCGACGCAGCAGATATTGACCTTGTTCTCGCTCGCGGCCGCGCGCTCTCCGGTCTCCGCCGGGACGGTTTGGCCGGCGGACGCACGCCCGGATTGCGGCCGCTGCGCCAGAAGGCGCAGCCACATGTACTGGGCGGTGTTGGTGTCCTGGTACTCGTCGACCAGAATGTAGCGGAAACGCTTGTGATATTCCTTCAGCACGTCCGGATAGGCGCGGAAGATGCGGATCGGGTGGCAGAGCAGGTCGCCGAAATCGCAGGCATTCAGCGTCTGCAACCGTTCCTGATAGGCCTGGTAGAGCTGGCGGCCGCGTCCGTTGGCGAAGCTGCGGGCGTCGCCCTCCGGGATTTCGGCCGGGCCGAGCCCCTTGTTCTTCCAGCCGTCGATCATCTGCGAGAACTGCTTGGCCGGCCAGCGCTTGTCGTCCAGCCCCTCGGCCTGGATCAACTGCTTGAGCAGCCTCACGACATCGTCTGTGTCGAGGATGGTGAAGTCCGATTTCAGCCCGGCGAGTTCCGCGTGCCGGCGCAGCAGCTTGACGCCGATCGAATGGAAGGTGCCGAGCCAGGGCATGCCTTCGACATTCTCATCGCCGATCAACTGGCCGATGCGATGCTTCATCTCCCGCGCGGCCTTGTTGGTGAAGGTGACGGCGAGGATCTGGGACGGGAAGGCCTTGCCGCTGGCGAGGATGTGGGCGATGCGGGTGGTCAGCACCCGCGTCTTGCCTGTGCCGGCACCGGCCAGCACCAGGACAGGGCCCTCGGTGGTCTCGACCGCAAGCCGCTGTTCGGGGTTCAGACCCCTGAGATAGTCGGGAACGCTGTTGTTGCCAGCCCGGGCGGCCATGGCGCGCGCGGCAATGCCCGACGGGGCCGTGGGCCGCGCATTGGGTTCATCGAAAAAGGGCATGTCTTCGGAAAAGCCGGACATCGCCCCCGAATGTAGTGATTCGGCGGCGAAAGGCCAGAAGTGTCTCCGTTTTGTTCCAGTTTTGTCGGGAAACGAGCGGAGACACTTTTGCCGAAAGGCCTCAGCTTATGCCGAGATGGCTCTTCAGGCCGGGCACCTGGCTCAGCACCTGGTTGGTGAGGTCGGGACCGGCGGCGGCCTGGGCCTGCTGGATCAGTGTCGTTCCGGCCTTCTGGATCTGGGACATGTCGAGGCCGGAGGCCTTGAGCGCGGCGAGGCCGTTGACCAGCGCGCCGGCCTTTTCGCCGAGGATGCCGCCAAGGGCGCCCTGCAGTGACGACAGCAGGCCACCACCGCCGCCATTGCCGGCGGCGCCGGGCGCCATCACGTCATATTGCTGGGCAAGTGCATCCGCGCCTGGAATCTGGGCGAAGAAATTCGCGGCGCTGGTGCCTTCCGCCTCGTGTTCGAGCACCGAGAAGATGGTGCCGACGACCTTTTCCGTCGTTCCCTGGTCCAGACCAGCCTTCTGGGAGACGGTGTTCACGATGTCCTGGACGTTCATGATCTGCTCAGCCTTGATTTCTCGTGTTTATGGTGGGGCGACGTTTGGCGCGCACCCTGACCATCGATCGCCGCGGCTCGGCAAGGGCCTTGAGCCGCACCGCCAGCAAGGCGACGCCGGCAAGCACCAGTGCACTGACGAGGATCGGCGATGGGAAGGTCATGGATCTGCTCCTTCTTGGTCGGCTGGCGGTCGCGTTGCCGCCATGTCGGGCGGCATGCCTCCAGCCAGCGGCAGCTTCCGTTAATATTGTGGCGGTGACACAAAGATTTTGCCGCGATGACCAAAATGTGATGAGCGGCGCTCTTCGTCCGTTCATGGAAGGCTGGTTGCTCCACGACTGGACCTCGCCGCGGGCGCGCCTATGTTTCGGTACGTCGCCCGCCGCCACCGAGGAGCAAGCCATGACCAGACCGGTTTCCACCAGGCCACCCGCTGCAAGACCGCTGATTACCCAAGCGATGATCGACGCCTATGACGAGTACACGCATCTGACGTTCGACCGCCGGCGTTTCATGCAGCAACTGACCAGGCTAGCCGGATCCGGCGCGGCGGCGGCCGTGATCGCACCGATGCTGGCGGCCAGTTCGGCGCAGGCGGCCATCGTTGTCGAGAACGATCCTCGCGTGAAAGGCGAGGACATCACCTATCCCGGCAGCGGCGGCGAGATGAAAGCCTATCTGGCGAGGCCGGCGGACCAGAAGGGCAAACTCGGCACCGTTATCGTGGTGCACGAGAATCGCGGGCTCAATCCGCATATACGCGACGTTGCGCGTCGCGTGGCGCTGGAGGGGTTCGTGGCGCTGGCACCCGACTTCATGTCGCCGTTCGGCGGCACGCCGAACGACGACGAGAAGGTGCGCGAACTCTTCCAGACGCTGGATCCGAGCCAAGTCGCGGCCAACGCGGTCGCCACCGTCGCCTTCCTCAAAAGCTACAAGGACGGCAACGGCAAGGTCGGCGCCGTGGGGTTCTGCTGGGGCGGCGGCACGGTCAACATGCTGGCCGTGAATGCGCCCGACCTCGATGCCGCCGTCGCCTATTACGGCATGCAGCCGAAGGCCGAGGACGTGCCGAAGATCCATGCACCGCTGCTGCTTCATTATGCCGGGCTCGACCAGCGCACCAACGCCGGCATCGATGCCTTCAGGAAGGCGCTCGAGGCCGCGCACAAGCAGTATGCGATCTATGTCTACGAGGGCGCCAACCATGCCTTCAACAACGACACCTCCGAGGCGCGCTACGACAAGAAGGCGGCTGACCTGGCATGGGGCCGCACGATCGCCTTTCTCAAGGAGAAGTTGGCTTAGGTTCGAGGCGTTGGGCGACAGGCAGTGCCGGCCGGTGAATGGCGACCCCCGCGACCACGAGGGCGATGCCGAGACAGTCCCGCGGGCTGGGGATCTGTCCCAGCACCAGCGCGCCTATCAGCGTCGCCACGACCGGCAGCAGTGACAGCATCAGCGCGAAGCTGGCGCGCGGCAGGCGCGCCATGGCCAGTTGGTCGCAGATATAGGGGATGACCGACGAGCAGATGCCGACTCCCACCGCCGCGAGCAGGAGCGATGGCGAGGAGAAAGCGGGCAGCGCCTCGCCGAGGCCGAGAGGCAGTACGACCAGGAATGCGACAGTCATCGCGGCGCCGAGCCCGGCAATGCCGCCTCCGGCGCCCGAGGCCGCGACGCGGTGGCCAAGGATGATGTACCCGACGAACAGCGCGCCGTTCAGGAACGCCCAGAACAGGCCGCGCGGATCATTGGACCATGACATGTCGACCAGCATCAGGGTGCCGACGACGGCAATTGCCAGCGCCGCCAGGTTGCGCGAGCTTCGCGCGCCCCAAAGGGCCACGCCGATGGTGCCGACGAATTCGATGGTCGCAACCGTCGAGATCGGCAACCGCGCGAGCGCGAGGTAGAAGGAGCAGTTCATGATCGCCAGGCAGGCGCCGAAGACGAGCAGAAGGCGACGCGTCCGCCAGTCGGCGCCGGCAAGCACGCGCCAGGGCCTGGTCAATGGGGCGAAGACGAGTGCCGCCGTGGCGATACGCAGCCACGCCATGCCGAGCACGCCTACCTGCGAAAACAGGAGAACCGCGAAGGCCGGTCCCAGGTAATGAAAAAGCGCGCTCACGCAGAACCAGGCATGCGGGGGCAGTGTGTCCGCGAGAGATTTAGGGGCCAGGAGGCTTGTCGGGGCTTGCCGATGCTCGTTCATGGCGCGAGTATCGCAGGCGATTTACGCGACTTATATGGCCGTGGAACGGTGGAATCGCGTTCTTCTTTGCCGAGTTGAAGGGGAAGTCGATGAAACGCCTTCGAAACGAAAGGGCCGATCTGGACGCCGCCGACCTGAAAATCCTGCGCCTGCTGGAAAAGGATGCCCGCACAAGCACGGCGGAACTGGCGCGCGCGGTCGGCCTTTCAGCGCCGAGCGTCGCGGAACGCCTGCGGCGGTTGCAGGACGGCGGCGTGATCGAGGGCTATGCCGTTCGCCTCAATCCGGCTGCGCTTGGCCTGCCGCTTTCGGCCTGGCTGCGCATCAGGCCGGTGCCGGGGCAATTGGCTGTTGTTGCCGAGATCATTCGCGAGCTGCCGGAAATCGTACAGTGTGACCGGGTGACCGGCGAGGACTGCTTCATCGCGCTGGCGCATGTCGGCTCGGTCGCCGATCTGGAGCGGGTTATCGACAGGATCATCCCGCACGCGATGACCAACACCGCAATCATCCAGTCCTCACCGGTCGAGCCGCGCTCGCCGCTGGAGGCGCTCAAGCGCCCGGAATGATGTAGTGGGGCCATGCCGACCCGTTGTCGTCCGGAAAGCAAATAGCCCGGCCGAAGTTCGACTTGCCCGGATCAGACGTGCCCGCGCTTCATGCGCGCCTGCTTCAGGATGGCGCGCCAGCGGATCATGTCGAAAGGGATCGGCTCGTTGCTGTTGGCGATATGGAATATCTCGTTGTTGACGTTCTTGAGCGAGCGCCAGAAATCATAATCCGTAATGCGCGGATCCGCGGCCAGCCGGTCCACCTCGACCTTGATGTCGGTCTTCATGCACGTCCCTCGAAACGGCTGCCCCACCGTCCGCATCGCAAACTTCGATGCGAACCGTTTTGGGACAAGCTGCTGAGTCGTTCAATGGCTCAACCAGCATGCCCCCGTTAAAACCCCGGTAAGGTTAACGCGGGCATCGGGGCGCTTCAAGCACTCTTGCGTCGAATTCCGATGGAGCGGCCGGCTCGCTCGGGCATGGGCAGTTGCGCGTGGGCGGCGCGCATCGCCTCGACCCTGGCCAGAACGTCGGCCGGGAAGGGCGCCACCTTGGGTCCGGACATGTCGACATGCAGCGCCAACTGCTCTGACGTGGCCGCGAGCCAGCCGTCGACATGGCGGATTTCCTGGTAGAAGCGCAGCCGCTTCTCGTCGTGGTCGATGAGCTGGAACGAACCACGGACCTTGTGATCGAGGTGAAGCTCCTGCACGTAGCAGACATGGACTTCGGCGCTGTAGATGGTCAGCCGGCGATTGCGGGCGTAATCCGGTCCCATGTCCAGGGCGGCGAAGGCTTCGTCGGAACAGCGGTCGAACAGGACGTTGTAATAGGCCATGTTGAGATGGCCGTTATAGTCGATCCAGTCTTTCTCTATGCCCATGACGGCCGAGATGAACGGGGCAGGGGTCGACATGAAAACTCCTTGTTCTGGCGCTGGACAGCGCATGCAGGCTGAGACTAAGCAGGCTCCGTTGGCTTCGCCAAAGCGACGTCCGCCGCCGGTTGTTCGTCGCAGGTTTCCGCCGCATGGCCATCGGACATCCAGTGGAACCCGCCTACAGCGCCGCTGGTCCTTCCGGACGTGCAACGGACGCTGTAGCACTTCTACTGTGCGCATGGTCCTGTTTGGAAATCGATTCCGGTTTCCGGGTCACGCGCTACGCATCCGTAGCCGTTCCACAAGGCGGCCACTGGTCCATTCGCGGAGGAATTCATGGCTCTGAGCGACCTCAATCCGGTCGAACGCAACGAGGAGGGCATAGCCGCGGTGCTCGGCATCCTCAAGCAGCGCTTCGGCGACCGCTTCCAGACCGGGCAGGCGATTCGCTCGCAGCACGCGCACACCACCACCTACATCCCGACCCAGGCGCCGGACGGCGTGGCTTTCCCCGAAAGCACGGCCGAGGTGCAGGAGATCGTTAGGGCCTGCGCCGAGCATCGTGTGCCGGTGATCGCCTTCGGTGTCGGTTCCTCGCTCGAAGGTCATACCAATGCGCCCGGTGGCGGCATCTCGGTCGACACGTCGCGCATGAACCGCATCCTGTCCGTCAACCCGCAGGACCTCGACTGCACGGTCGAGCCGGGTGTAACGCGCGAGGAACTGAACCGGCACCTGCGCGATACCGGCCTGTTCTTTCCCATAGACCCTGGCGCCAATGCCTCGCTGGGCGGCATGGCGGCGACGCGTGCCTCGGGCACCAACGCGGTGCGCTACGGCACAATGCGCGAGAACGTTTTGTCGCTGACGGCCGTCATGGCGGATGGCGAGGCGGTGACGACGGGCAAGCGGGCGAAGAAGAGCTCCGCCGGCTACGACCTGACCCGCCTGCTGGTGGGGTCGGAAGGCACGCTCGGCATCATCACCGCGCTGACGCTGAAGCTTCAGGGCATTCCGCAGGCAATTTCCGGCGGCGTCTGCCCGTTCCCCAGCCTGGAAGCCGCCTGCAACGCGGTGATCGCGACGATCCAGATGGGTATTCCCGTGGCGCGCATCGAACTGGTCAACGCGCTGCAGATGCGGGCGATGAAGAACTACTCCAAGCTCGATTATCCCGAGAGCCCGTGCCTGTTCGTCGAATTCCACGGCAGCGACGCCGGTGTCGCCGAACAGGCCGAGACCTTCGGCATGATCGCCGAGGAGCAGGGCGGCGGCCCGTTCCTGTGGACCAGCGTTGCCGAGGAGCGGACCAAGCTCTGGAAGGCGCGGCACGATGCCTACTGGTCGTCGCTGACGCTGCGGCCGGGCGCCAAGGGCCTGTCGACGGATGTCTGCGTGCCGATCTCGCGCTTCGCCGAATGCGTCACCGAGACCGAGGCCGACATTGCCGAGATGGGGCTTATCGCGCCGATCGTCGGGCATGCCGGCGACGGCAATTTCCACGTGCTGGTGCTTATGGATGTCGACGATCCCAAGGAGATCGAGCTGTCGGAGAAGTTCGTGGCCAGGCTCAACATGCGCGCGATCGCCATGGATGGCACCTGCACCGGAGAACACGGCATCGGCCAGGGCAAGGTCGGCTTCCTGCGCCATGAGCTCGGCCATGGCGTCGACATCATGCGCACGATCAAGCAGGCGCTCGATCCGCTCAACATCATGAATCCCGGCAAGATCCTGCCCGGCCGCTGAGGGGGAGGCGCAGCCTGCTTCACGCCTATCGGCCTGATTTTTCCCGATTTTCGGCAAGGCCATGGCTTCGTTTCCCCGGCGCGGAAGCGGCCAACTCCCTCGTGTCTTGACCGCGCCGCTGTTCAGCCCGACAGTCTTGGGCGGGAGCAGTCGAGAGGAGAAACGGCTTATGGCTATTTCACGCAGGGAAGAGATCCGCGCGCTCAACGCCGACGAGCACGCCCTTGTGGAGAAGACGCATCATCCGGCGGTGCAGGAGCTTTCCGACGCCGACCTGTCCGGCCTTGTGAAGCTTGTGCGGGAGCGTCGCGACAAGGCGCAGACCGAGGCGCATCGTCGCCGTCGCGAGATGCGCGGCAAGGGCGCTCCCAAGGGTGCCGCCGCCTCGAAAGCCGATAGTGGTTCGCAGGTGAAGCTCGCGGTGCTGGCCATGGCCATGCGGCGCCTTAACGGCGAGGCCGAGCGGCGCCGGCAACTGGCGGCGAGTCTCGCCCTGACGGAAAGCGCGCGCAAGGCGCTGGCGATGAAACAGCAGGCCAAGGGCGATGGCGCCGCCTTCAACTCGCGCACCGCCAGGAAGGGCATGCGGTCCGTCGCCAACCAGAAGGTGGCGAGCCTGGTGCGCCCGGCCGAACTCGGCCGGCAGCGCAAGGCCGGCAAGGTGGCGCAGGCCAAGCGCGACGCGCGCTGACCCTTTTCGCCGATCGAACCCGGAATGGCTTCCGCTCGGCGGCTCAGCCCGCAGCGGAGGATTGCTGGACGAGGTCCTGCAACGCCGGTCGTGTCGGCGCGAAGAACGTCGTGCCCGTATGCGGTGTCGAGAAATCGAGCAGCCTGTCATAGGCGCCGGCCGGCTCGCCGACATACATGCGCTGCAGCATCTTCTCGATCACCCAGAGGTACCTGCTGTAGCCGATGAAATAGGTACCGTATTCGTTCTGCCCCGGCCGGCCGAACGGCATGTTGTCGCGCAGTATGTCGTATTCGTTGCCGGCGTCGTCCTCGATCGTGGCCAGCGACTTGTGCGATTTGCGCGGCTTGTCGTCATCGTCGATCTCGATGTTGTCGATCTTGGTGCGGCCGATGATCTCTTCCTGGACATGCGTCGGTGTTTTCGCCCAGGCGCGCATGTCGTGCAGGTATTTTTGCACGACGACGTAGCTGCCGCCGGCGAAGTCCGCATCCTCGTCGCCGACCAGGGCTGCGGCCGGAAGGTCGAGGCCTGTCGGGTTGGCGGTGCCGTCGACGAAGCCGAGCAGGTCGCGCGCGTCGAAATAGCGAAAACCTGAAACCTCATCGACGACGGTGATGCTGCCGCCAAGGCTGTCGAGTAGAATGCGCTCGAACTCGAAGCACATGTCGGAGCGTTCGGCGCGGATGTGGAACAGCAGGTCGCCCGCCGTCGAGGGCGCCGAATGAACCGGCCCCTTGACCGGCGCGAAAGGCTTGAGCTCGCGCGGCCGACGGCCCGGCGACAGCCGGTTCCACAGGTCGGCGCCTATGCCGGCGATGCAGGACAGCCGGCCGGAGAGGTCGCGGAAGCCGACATTCTTGACGAGATCGTCGAGGCCGCCCAGCACAGAGGCAACTTTTGCAAGCGCGGCCTTGTCGGCGTTCACGGTGACGACGAGGAAAACCGCGGCCAGCGAGAGAGGGGCGTCGATGCTCTGCGCGTCGATCGGGACCCTGTCCCAGTTCTTGCCTGACATCGGGAATGCTCCGTGCTGGGTTCAAAACATGGCGGTCGGGGACACCGCCACCGGGGCGGGATTTTCAGTGAAAAGATATCGTGATGGCGCGTCCTCGCGCAACAGAGCCGATTGTTCGAAGTTGCGCTTCCGTCAGCGGAAATTGCCTCTTTATCGACACGCTGTTGCGGGTAGAGTGCGGCTGATTTTCAACCGACCTCCTGAGGCTGATGCTCGCACGCCTGTTCGTGATCTTCGGTGGCATTTTCGTGCTGGTGCTGTGCGCGGCGCTGGTGGTGCCGTATTTTGTCGACTGGACCGGCTATCGCGCAGAGTTCGAGCGCGAGGCGAGCGCCATTCTCGGCCGCAAGGTGACGGTGAGGGGCGATGCGACCGCCAGATTGCTGCCGTTTCCGTCGGTGACCTTCTCGAACGTTGCCGTGGCCGGCGGTCCTGATGGAAAGCCCGCCATGACCGTCGAGACGTTCTCGATGGACGCGGAGCTGGCGCCGTTCCTGCGCGGCGAGGTGCTGATCTTCGACATGCGGCTGGTGCGTCCGAAGGCAACCATCGACATCGCCGCCGACGGCACGGTCGACTGGGCGATGCGGCCATCGTCGCCCTTCGACCTCAACCAGATCGCGATCGAGAAACTGACGGTGACGGATGGCGAGATCGCGTTGCGCCATGCCGCCGGCGGCCGCAGCCATCTCGTCTCCGAGATCAACTCGACCATTTCGGCCAAGTCCCTGGCCGGGCCATGGCGGATGGACGGCACGTTGCGGCTCGACGGGCTGCAAGCCACGGTCGGAGCCTCTACCGGACGCGCCGAGGGCGACGGCCAGATGCGGGTGCGGTTGAAGGTCGATCCGGATGCCTATCCTCTCGTCATCGAGACGGACGGCAATGCCGGCATCGTCAACGGCGCTGCTCTTTATTCGGGCCAGTTCAAGATTTCGGGCGTCGACCGCGGCGGCGCCGACAAGGTGGCGGCGGAGCTGCGCGGCAGTGATGGCGAAACCGTCAAGGTCGCGGCGGGCAAGCCGGTCCCGGGGTTCCGGCTGAACGGCAAGTTCGCGCTCAACCACCAGAAGCTCGGCATAGATGAGTTCCGTTTCGAGACCGGGCCGCTGGACAATCCCTACACTGCCGACGGCAAGGCGTCGGTCGACCTTGGCCTGAAGCCGCGCTTCTCCATCGAAGCCAGCGGCGCGCAGGTTCAGTTCGACGAGACGATGGGCGGTTCAGGCACGGGATTGACCCTGCAGAAGCGCATCGCGGCGCTGGAGCAGGCGCTGATCGCCCTGCCGAAGCCTACCATCCCGGGCACCGTGGAGGTGAGGTTGCCGGCGGTCGTTGCCGGCGACACCACGGTGCGCGATGTGCATCTTTCCGCCGAGCCCACCGATGGCGGCTGGTCGGTGAAGTCGCTGGCCGCGACATTGCCCGGGCGCGCGACGCTCGAGGCCGATGGGCAATTGAGTGTCCGGGATCGCTTCGGCTTCACCGGCTCGCTGCTGCTGGCCGTGGCGCAGCCCTCCGGCTTCGCCGCATGGCTGTCGAAGGATGTCGACGAGGCGATACGGCGCCTGCCAGCGGCCGGGTTCAAGGCGAAAGTCGACCTCAGCGAGGACCGCCAGGCGTTCAGCGACCTCGAACTGATCCTGGGCAAGGCAAAGTTCTCCGGCCGCATCGATTCCAGCCAGCCGCAGGGTGCTCGCCCCTCGGTGCTGATGCAGCTCGAGGGTGGCGCGCTCGACGTCGACGGGCTGGCTGCCTTCGCCTCGATCTTCGTCAGCGACAAGGGGGCGAACCGCTTCGCCGACCGCGACCTCGATTTCCAGATCAAGGCCGGTCCGGTCAGCGCCGGCGGCCTGACCGCCGACACTGTCGACACCGCGTTGAGGCTGCGGCAAGGCCTGCTCGAGATCGACCGGCTGTCGGTCGGCGGATTGGCCGGCGCTTCGATCAGCGCTACCGGCCGGGTCAAGGATTTCCCGGCGAGCCCGACGGGCAAGCTCGATGCCTCGGTGGTGGCCGTCGATCTGAAGCCGCTGATCGACGTCGCGGCGCAGCACTATCCGGACAACGCCGTGCTCAAGGGGCTGGCGGACCGGGTGGCCACCTTTCCAGAGCTCTTCCAGGATACCCGTATCGATTTCGTCGCAAGCGCCGCCGACAATGGCGATGGCACGACGGGTCTGGCAATGAGCGGGCAGGGCAAGGCCGGCGGTTCCGCCTTCTCGGCCTCGCTCTCCGGCAAGGGCGCACCGGGGCGGCTCGCGGAAGCGCCGCTCATGTTGACCTTCAACGCCAGGAACCCGGATGCGACGGCATTGCTGGCGCTCTACGGCCTGCCGACATTGCCACTTGGCATGCTTGGCGAAGCGAACACCGATATCACGGCGAATGGCTCGCTGGCCGGGGGGCTGAAGACCAGCTTCCGTCTGGCCGGCAACGACTTCAAGACCGATTTCGAAGGCACGGTCACCGCTTCGCCGCAGGGCCCGACCGCTCGCGGCAAGATCGGCCTCGAAGCAGCCGATATCGAGCCCTGGCTGATGACGACCGGCGTCGGCCTGCCGGGGATGGGCACGGGTCTGCCGGCGACGCTCACGGCGCAGGCCGACTACGGCAACGGATTGTTGGTGCTGGACACGCTGGACGGAAAGCTCAACGGAGGCGCGGTGTCCGGCGACGTCAATCTCGACGTCAAGGGCGGCCTGCCGCATCTCTCCGGCGCGCTCAGCCTCGACGATCTCGACCTCGATCCGATGGTGACCTCGCTGTTCGGCGATTCAGCCCTGGCGAGCACCGGGGACGGAACCTGGCCATCGACGCCGTTCAGCCGCAAGTCGAGCCTGCCATTCACCGCCGATCTTGACCTGACGACGGGCGTGCTCATCGCCGGTCCGCATGCCACAGCCCGCGACGCGACCTTCTCGCTAAAGCTCGATCCAGGCGAAATCCGGGTCTCCGATCTCAAGGCGAAGTTCCTAGGCGGCTCGCTCGACGGCCTGTTCGACCTCAAGAACACCGACGGCACGGGGCTTTTCTCGGGTCAGATGAGGCTTGTCGATGCCGATCTGGCCTCCGTGCTGCCGGGCGCCGGCGTCAGCGGAAGGACCAACATATCGACCGCGCTGTCGACCAGCGGAAAGTCGGTGGACGCGATGATCGCGGCTTTGTCCGGCTCAGGCACCGCAACCTTGCAGGGTCTGTCGATAGCAGGGGTCAATCCCGATGCGTTCGGAACTTTCATTGCCAAGGCCGATGCGATCGGCCGCGACATAGACGCGGCCAAGACCGCCGGCTTCGCGCCTCAGGTAGCGTCCGCCGGCGATTTCGCGGCGACAGGCACCGACATCGCCTTCACGGTTGCCGGCGGTACGCTGAGAGCGCCGCCGGTCAATTTCGAGAATCCGGCCGCCACGCTGTCGGCTGATCTGTCGGCCGACCTCAACGCAGGCACTGTCTCGGCGCGCGGAGCCATCACCTACAAGCCTGGCGACGAGGCGCTGGTCGGCTCCGAACCGGCCGTGAATTTCAGCGCCGAGGGTCCTTTCGGGGCCATCAAGCGCCAGTTCGACAGTGAGCCGCTGGCGCAATTCCTGACACAGCGCGCGCTGGAGAAGGAGCAGCAGCGGGTCGAAGCCATGCAGGCCAGTCTGCTGGAGAAGCAGCGCCTGCGCCGCGAGGTTCGCTACTACGCCGCGTTGCAGGCCGATCGTGACGCGGCGGCCGCGGAAGAGCAGCGCAAGCTGGAGGAGGCGGCCCGGCAAAAGGCCGAGGCCGAAGCCCGCGCCGCCGCGGAAGCAAAAGCCAAGGCCGACGCCGAGGCCCAGCAGAGGGCAGCGGACGCGGCGGCGAAGGCCCAAGCCGAGCAGGAGCGGCGCAAGGCCGAGGAGGCGATGCGCATCGCCGCCGAGGCGAAGGCCCGGCTGGAAGCCGAGCGCAAGGCGGCCGAGCAGCAGCCCGCGCAGCCGCCGCAGGTCGAGCGCGCGCCATTGCCGCCGACCAGCGAGGAAGCGCCGGCGACGCCCAAAGGCAACCCGTTCACGATCGAGAATCTGCTGAAATCGCTGCCGTAGGTAGCGGCGTGGGCAGGGAGGCGTAAACACCGGCGTCTCCCGGCCATGATTGCATCGTTCGAGCCAGCCATGCGGGCGAGGGGTTCCCTTTGTCGGCCCACAGCTTCGCAAGAGGGCACCCGGAGGATGCCCAGGCAATTCTCGTGCTTCCTCAGGTCGAGCCAACGCGTTCGCCGTGCCGGCGATCCGCCGAGCCCTTGATTTCTATTGCCTGAATGGCGAATGATACGGGCGTAGTTGGGGGATTACAGAAAATCGCTTTCGATCTGCGGTCTATAGTCGACAGGTCCGCCCGGATCACCGAAGCGGCCGATCGCGCCGTTTTCGAAGCAGGTGCCTGGGATGATTTTGTCGAACTGCTCGGCGATGCTGTTCCGGATACCTGCATAGTGTTCCAGCGCTTCAACCTGCGCCGGAACAGGGTCGACTATGATCGCGTCCTGAACATGGACCCGGACGACGAGTCCAGTTACCGGCAACATTATTGTAGCTTGAATCCATGGGTCGAGCCGATGCGCTCCGTGCCGCCCGGCACGGTGCTCGTCAGCGAGCGCGACTGCCCTTCCGGCAGTTTCAGCCATACGGAATTCTACGACTGGCTGCATCCTGAAATGCGCGCGGGAGCAGCGATCATTCTGGAGGCAGGTGGTGAGAACCTGGCTGCCATAGGCGTGCACTACGGTGTCGGGCGCGCCGGCGCCCTTGACGAACCCGTCTCCAAATTGCTGCGCCGGATCAGCGGGCCATTGCTGCGATCCATGGAAGCCGCGCGCCTGTTGGAACGGACGATGGATCGTGAAAGGTCGGCCGCGGCAATCGTCTCGCTGACCCGCGACATCGCATGCGTGGTTGACGAGCAGCTGAAGGTCACCGACGCCAACGCACGTGCAGAGAGCGAATTCCAGCTTCGCAAGGTGGTCTCGCTGCGGGCCGGGAGGTTTTCCGTTCCGGCGCCCGATATCAACGGCTGGCTGGGGGATACGCTCGCGCTTTTGGCGGCGGGACGCGAGCCCGCTGCGACGACGAAGGTGTTCCTTGCCGATGGTGTGCATCAGATTGGCGTTGTGCGCCTTCCCGCGGGCTCCGCGCTGTTTTCGAGCGGCCCGCTTTTTCTGATCATCGTGCGCAATCTGTCGGCCCCGGCGGGAGCCGGCACGATCTCGGATCTGGCCGCCGCATTTGGTCTGACACCGGCTGAGATCAGGTTGTGCGAGACGCTTTTGCAGGGCCATTCGCTGAAGGACGCCGCCGACATGCTCGGAGTGGCTTCCGAAACGGCCAGGCACAGGCTGAAGACGATCTTCCAGAAGACCGACACCCACAAGCAGAGCGAATTGATAGCGCTTCTTGGACGTCTGCTTTGACGCCTTGAGCCAGTCCTGGCGATGGTGGACGCCTCAGTCGCCGCTGTTGCGGGAGAGCAGGCGCCGCAGCATCGGCTCGATGCGCGACAGTTCGTCGAGATGCGCGGCGGAAAGGTCCGCCAGGCAATCCTCGGCATATCCGGTGAGCCGCAGGAGGACGCGGCGATGATCCTGCTTGTCCTGGTCCCTGACGACGAGGCCGGCTTCGCAAAGCCGGTCGACAAGCTCCACCGCGCTGTGATGGCGGATGCGCAGGCGCTCGGCAAGGTCGCCGACCGTCACCGGGCCGCCGCCCGGAAAGCCCTTGATTGCCAGCAACGCCTGATGTTGGCGCGGGGTGAGGCCCGCTCCATTGGCCTGTGTCTGGCTGAATTCCAGGAAGCGTCGGATCAGATAACGAAACTCTGAAAGCCTCTGATACTCGGCCTGGCTGATGGCGGGACGTTGTCTCTGCGGCTCTGTCATGCGCGACCTTTGTTCCTTTCCCGGCGAAAGCTCAAATGCTTTTGACCAGAACGGGCTTGAAAATTTATATCGTGATACGATACAGCGGGCGGCGCAATCGCGCGCGCCGGGCTGGCGCGCGCCGGAAACAGGACCCACGATGAAATCCAGCCATGCCGACAAATCCAACCGCGCGGATACTGGCCATCTGCGTGACTTCACCACCGACGCGCGGGTGCTTTTCATCGCGGCCATCGCTGTCGTCGTTGCCACGGCGGGGCTTTTTGCCGGCATCGCGCTGCTCAAGCTGATCCGGCTCGCCACCAACATTGCCTATTTCGGCCAGTTCAGCTTCGCCGAGCTGCGGCTCCAGGACACGCCGCTCGGCCATGCGGCCTTCATCATTCCGGTCATCGGCGCGCTGATCATCGGCCTGATGGCCCGGTTCGGCAGCGAGAAGATCCGGGGCCACGGCATTCCCGAGGCGATCGAGGCGATCCTGCTCGGCCGTTCGCGACTCGACGCCAAGGTGGCCGTTCTGAAGCCGCTGTCGTCGGCGGTCTCCATCGGCACCGGCGGTCCGTTCGGCGCAGAGGGACCGATCATCATGACCGGCGGCGCCATCGGCTCGCTGATCGCTCAGGCGCTGCCGGTGAGCGACCATGAGCGCAAGACCTTGCTGGTCGCCGGTGCCGCGGCCGGCATGACCACGGTGTTCGGCACGCCGATCGCGGCCATCATGCTGGCGGTCGAACTGCTCCTGTTCGAATGGACGCCGCGCAGCTTCATCCCGGTGGCGGTCGCCGCCATCATCGCCGAGGTCGAACGCACGCTGCTGCACCTGCCTGGGCCGATCTTCCCGTTCCAGGGCGGCATGGCGGTGTCGGTCGCAGGGCTCGGCGGCTGGGTGCTGATCGGCATCGCGGCAGGACTTCTCTCGGGGCTGCTGACGCAGATGGTCTATGCCTGCGAGGATGCTTTCCAGAAGCTGCCCATCCACTGGATGTGGTGGCCGATGATCGGCGGCCTTGTGGTCGGCCTCGGCGGGTTGATCGAGCCAAGGGCGCTCGGCGTCGGCTACGACAACATCGCCGACATGCTGGACGGGCGCACCTTGGCGGCCGCAGCGCTTCTGCTGCTCGTCGTCAAGGCCACGATCTGGTCGGTGGCGCTCGGTTCGGGGACCTCCGGCGGCGTTCTGGCGCCATTGCTGATCATGGGGGGCGCAATGGGAGCCGTGCTTGCAGGCGTGCTGCCGGCGGCCGATCCCGGCTTCTGGGCGCTGCTGGCTATGGCCGCGACGATGGGGGGCACGATGCGGGCGCCGCTGACGGCGACCTTCTTCGCGACCGAACTGACCGGCAACACGCATGTGCTGGTGCCGTTGATCGCGGCCTGCGTCACGGCGCACGCGGTGACGGTGCTGCTGATGAAGCGCTCGATCCTGACCGAGAAAGTGGCGCGCCGCGGCCACCATCTCGTGCGCGAATATCGCGTCGATCCGTTCGCCCTGACAAGGGTGCGCGAGGTGATGACGACGGCTGTCGAGAGCGTGCCGGCCACCATGACGCTGCATGGCGCCGCCGCATTCCTGACCTCGCCGGAGACGCGGCATCCCAGCTTCCCGGTCGTGAACGCCGAGGGCCATGTGCTGGGCGTCATCGATCCGCCGGCGATCCTGCGCTGGCGCCGCGCCGGCGTGCACAGGACCGCGACGCTGGGCGAATTGCTGTCCGGCGGCAAGGTGACGCTGGCCTATCCGGATGAATATCTGGAGGGGCTCTCGGATAAGCTGCTCCAGGCCAACGTCTCGCATCTGCCGGTCGTCGCGCGCGAGGATGCCAGGTTGGTCGGTTATGTCGGGTGGAAGGACCTGATGCGCGTCAGGTCGAAGAAGCAGGCGGAGGAGCGCGAGCGTTCGACCATGCTCGGCTTCGGCGCGCGCCGGACCAAAGGGCAGGGCGCCGCGTGATGCGCCGGAGTGCGAGGCATTTAAGCCTCCGCTTCAATTTTCCAGGTTCATCCGGCGCAAAGGCGACCGGCCGGCAAGCTGCGGACGGGTTCAGGTCCTTGCCGGCCCGGTCTTGGCCCAGGCCAGCACATAGAGCCTGAGCGCGGACGACAGGTTTGTTTCGCGCGGTCGGCCTTCGTCGACCTCCGCGACCAGCGCGGCAAGCGTCATCTTCCTTGCGGCGGAGATGGCGACGAGGTCGTCGTAGAACGGTTTTTCCAGCGAATAGCTGGTGCGATGTCCGCGGATCGTCACCGAACGTTTTTCAACCGGGCTCACCGCCGACCGTTCAACGGTCTTCCGGTCCGGCCGGCTTTTCGCGGCGATGACCGGCGACAAAATCCTCGCCGCGCTCGGCGACAAGTCTGTCGCGTTCCTTTTCGGCTTTCGTGCGGCCGTGCAGCGCGCGGTTCTGGCCGGCGACGCGTTCCTTCTCCGCCCGCGCCTTCTGCTTGCGGGCCTGGCGGAGATTGACGATGTCGGCCATGGCTCGGTTGCTTGCTGGAGACGGGCTATTTCTTGCGGAAGGCGTCGAGGGAGACGACTTCGGCGCTCTTGGAAGCATCGGCGGCGGCCGGCTTCTTCTCCGCGTCGTCGGCGTTTTTCTTCTTCGGCTCGGGTTTCTTTTCAGCGGCCACGGCGCGAGGCTCGGGAGCAGGGCGTGCGGGCGCTTCCTCGGCCGCCGCGCCTTCCGTCTTGACGTCGAACTCGAGCTCGAAATTCACCGACGGGTCGTAGAAACCGCGCACCGCTGAGAATGGGATTTCCAGCTTCTCCGGCACGTCCGAGAAAGACAGGCCGACCTCGAAGCCGGTGTCGGTCACCTTGAGGTCCCAGTACTGGAACTGGATGACGATGGTCATCTGTTCGGGATAGCGCTCGCGCAAGCGCGACGAGACGCGCACACCAGGGGCGCCGGTCAGGAAGGTGATGAAGAAATGATGGTTGCCGGGAAGGCCGGTGCGCGCCACCTCAGCCAGGACCTTGCGCATGACGCCGCGCAATGCCTCCTGGGCCAGGATGTCGTAGCGAATGTGGTCGTCGGCCATCGTCTGGTCGGGTTCCGTTGAATCGTCCGCATAGCTGTAATCAAGCTTGAGGGCGGCGTAAACCGCATATAGCGCTCGGTCGAGCGGCGATACCGCCGATTGCCGACGATTTGATCGCTCAGGCTTCTGCGAGGACAGGATGCCGTTCGCCGACGGCAACGTTCCGCCGGGCGCCGAAGGCACGCAGGAAAGTGCGCACGCCGTTGGTCGCGGAGCGCAGGACATCCTCCTCGCGCGGCGTGCCGCCGAGCATGAAGGTGGTCTGGAGCTCGGCGTTGACGAGGCCGAGGAACTGGCGCGCGGCCACGTCGGGATCGTCGATCGCGAGGTGGCCGCCATGCGCCAGCCGGGCGAAGCGGGCGGCAATCGCGGGCAATGTCCGGCCAGGGCCCTGTTCGAGCCATTCGGCGAACAGTTCGGGATAGCGCTCGCCCTCGGCCTGGATCAGCTTGCGCAGGAACTTGCCGTCGCGGCTGCAGATGCAATTGCGGTTGAGACGCACGGCAAAGCCGATCAGGTCGGCCTCGAGATCGACCGGCTGGTCGGGAAATGTGGCTATGGTGGCGAAGATGCCTGCGTTGCAGCGCTCGGTCAGGTCGCGCACAACGGCGATGAAAAGCCTCTCCTTGTCGCCGTGATGATTGTACACGGTCTGGCGCGAGACGCCCGCCTCGGCTGAGATCAGGTCGATATTGGCGCCGGCGAAGCCTTCACGGCAGAAGACGGACGCAGCCGCCTCGACGATCGAGACACGCTTGGCTTCGTGGCCGCGTGGCGGGAAAGTGTCAGGAGACACGCTGGTTTTCATGAAAATCTATATAGAGGTGATTGACGATTTAGACAAGGCTGTCTAAATTTGTTGACATTGAAAGTCGCGGTATTGGCTCCGAGAGAGAGTCGGAACGCGTCGGGATGGAACGTCCTTGGGTTCGAGCCGCACTAGCGGCGGCAGCCAGATCCGAAAGAAACCTATCATGAGTCCCAAATTCCTCCGCATCGCGGTCGTGCTCGGCCTGTTGTCCGCGATCGGCCCGTTCGCCATCGATATGTACCTTCCGGCGCTGCCGTCGATCGGCGAGGATTTCAAGGCCGGGACGTCCGCGGTCCAGATGAGCCTGCTGATCTTCTTCCTCGCCATGGGGGCGGGCCAGATCGTCGTCGGGCCGATCTCCGACATGGTCGGGCGCAAGCTGCCGCTCTACGGCGGGCTGGCCCTGTTCATGGTCGGCGGCATCGGCTCGGCGCTGGCGCCATCCATCGAATGGCTGATCGCTTTCCGTTTCGTGCAGGGACTGGGCGCCAGCGCCGGCATGGCGGTGCCGCGCGCCATCGTGCGCGACCTCCATACGGGCACGGAGGCGGCGAAGCTCATGTCGCTGCTGATGCTGGTGTTCTCGGTGTCGCCGATCCTGGCGCCGCTGACCGGCAGCCTGATCATCGAGGGCTTTGGCTGGCGCGCGGTGTTCTGGACGGTGTCCGGCGCGGCGGCGCTGGCGACGATCCTGCTGGCGACGGGTCTCACCGAGACGCGCCCGGTCGAAGAGCGGGCCGGGTCTTCCTTCGGCAGCGCGCTCAAGGGGTATCGCTTCCTGATGGGCGACCGCAACTTCCTCGGGCTGACGGCGATCGCCGGCTTCGCGATCTCCAGCTTCTTCGTCTACCTGTCGAGCTCGTCCTTCATCCTGATCGACCATTACGGGCTGTCGCCGTCGCTCTACAGCGTGTTCTTCTCGATCAACGCGGTGGCGTTCATCGGCATGTCGCAGCTTACCGGCACGCTCGCCAACCGATTTGGATTGCGGCGCGTGGTGCGCGTCGCCGTCACCGGCTACGCCACGACGATGGTGGTGCTGCTGGCGGTGATGGCCACGGGCGTCGACCGGCTCGACGTGCTGGCGGTGCTCCTGTTCATCGGCTACGGCTTCGTCGGCCTGGTCATTCCGACCACCTCGGTGCTGGCCATGGAGGAGCACGGCGCCATCGCCGGCACCGCTTCGGCGCTGATGGGCACGCTGCACTTCGCCATCGGCGCGGTCGCCATGGGCGTGGCCGGCCTGTTCTTCGACGGCACGCCGCTGCCGATGGTTGCCGGCATCGCCATCTGCGCGGTGCTGTCTTTCACGCTGGCGCAGTTCACGCTCGGCCGGAGCCGGGAGGCTGTCGAGGCTCCTGCGGAATAGCGATCGTCATTGCGAATTGGAGAGTTGGAAAGGCCGGGTCACCCCGGCCTTTTTCATATCGCCTCACGCGATTCCGGCTTCGGAGAGAATCATCCGCAGCCTTGTCTCGACCGGAGCGCGTGGCAGTTCGAGAAGCTCGTAACCGAGTTCCGCATAGACCTTGCTTACCGCCCGAAAGGTGCGTTCCGCCTCGTCGAGCGTCTGCTTTCTTTCGGTATCCTGCTCGAAGATGTCGGGCCAGGGCGGGGCGATGAAGACGCGCCTGTTGTAGCGGAAGCGGCGGGCCGCGTTGGCGATATGGTCGGGCACTGGCAGGCCGCAAAGCCTGAGATAGCCCATCGTGTCGGGAACGCCGCGATCGAAAAACACCGGCCCGGCTTCGCCGAGCGCCACCTGGTAGGAGCGCAGTTCCCACGACAGCATGAGTTCGGCGAAGAGCGACCGGTCGGCCCAGGGCAGGGCGGCGCCGCCGATCGCCTGCTGGTCGCGGATGATGCCACGTCCGGCCTCGGCCGCGGTGGCGAAGCCCCGCTTTGCCAAGGCTTCGATCAATGTGGTCTTGCCGGAACCGGGGCCGCCGGTCAGCACGAAGAATCGGTCGGAATCGTCTCGCATTGTCGTCCATCCGGAAAATGACGACAGGCGCGCTCGCAAGGACGCGCCTCGACCGGCCACGGATGGCCTGCGGCACGCCCGAAGCGTCCTGTCATGAGGGAAATGTGAAAGGGGAGAAGTGGAGGTTTCTGTTGCCAGGTACCTCCGAACCCCGCCTAGAAGTGCGAACCGCTAGGGCTTGATTTGAAGCGTTCGCGCCGCATTAAGCAGCGAGACGAGCTTCCGCATAGTTGTCGTTGGCAACTATAAGTTTAGCCCGATGACGGTGGTACAATGCCGGGCAAAAGTGCGATCTTTACACCTTCGTCGATCCTATTTCGCCCCCAGCAGAAGCCGCTCCGTCGCCAGAGCGGCTTTTGGTGGAGGCGCCGGGTACCGCCCCCGGGTCCGAACGGCTTATTTCATCGCCTGTTTATCGCCATAGTCGGTCAAGCCGACGAAGCGAATATAGGGGGGTGGCGCGAGAAATGAAAGGCCGCAATCGCGGTTTGTCGGTGATCCCAAAACGATGGCGCAAGGGTTGACTCGGGCGCGCTCTCACCACAAGCTTCGCGGCGGTGAGGAACTGCCACCTAGCGCACAAGTTGCGAAGCGCGCCACAGCCCTCATCGATCGCATTTTGGCGCCGACGAGGGGAAACCGATGTCCGACTATCTCGCAGACGTGAAGAAATACGACGCCTCGGCCAATGCCGAAGCGGTCGACAAGATTGTCAAGCATCTGGGCATCGCGCTCAGGAGCCGCGATTCGTCGCTGGTTTCCTGCACCGACCCGAAGGAGCTTGAGCGCGTCAGGGAAAGCTGGGTGGGCAAGAAGCTCGGCATTGCCGACGCGAAGAAGGCCGACGCCGCGATCGAGAAGGTGTGCAAGGCCATGCATGCCGACCATTCAAAGCACCGCGTCACCTTCTACTATCTGGTGGCGAAGGACCTCGGCAAACTCGGCTCTCTCTAGGGCTCTTCTGAAGCACTTTCTCGCCTGAAAAGTCTGCGACTTTCGGGTTCGTGCTGTAAGGTGCCGCCGCGATTTCCGTGGCGCGGCCTCCGGGGCGGGACGGAAACGCCGCGCCTGCGGAGCGTGTTGCTCTCCCGGCAAACATGGCTGAGGACGATCGGGGCATGCCTGTGCATGTCCCCGTTCATTCCCGGCGGCGGCCACCAGTTGTGCCGCTTGATTTCGAGCTGGTGGCGTGCCGGACCTGTGGACAGCATGCCCGCTTTGCAGTGTTCGGCGGCGTCTGCCTCGGCTATGATGACCCGACACTCGAATCGGGCCGGATTCCATGCGCCAGTATCTCGACCTCCTGCAGCACGTGCTGGACAACGGCGTTGACCGTGGTGATCGCACGGGCACCGGCACGCGCTCGGTGTTCGGCTACCAGATGCGCTTCGACCTCTCGCGCGGCTTTCCCGTCACCACCACCAAGAAGCTGCATCTGAAGTCGATCATCCACGAGCTCCTCTGGTTCCTGGCCGGCGACACCAACATCAAGTACCTCAAGGACCATGGTGTCTCGATCTGGGACGAATGGGCCGACGAGAATGGCGATCTCGGGCCGGTCTATGGCAAGCAGTGGCGTTCGTGGCCCGACGGCAATGGCGGCGTGATCGACCAGATCGCCAATCTCCTGATCGAGATCCGCCGCAATCCCAATTCGCGCCGGCTGATCGTCTCGGCGTGGAACCCTGCCGAAGTGGAGGCGATGGCGCTGCCGCCCTGCCATTGCCTGTTCCAGTTCTACGTCTCGCAGGGCCGTCTTTCCTGCCAGCTCTACCAGCGCTCGGGCGACATTTTCCTCGGCGTGCCCTTCAACATCGCTTCCTACGCGCTGCTGACGATGATGGTGGCGCAGGTCACTGGTCTGAAAGCGGGCGATTTCGTCCACACGCTCGGTGACGCGCATCTCTACGCGAACCATTTCGAGCAGGCGCGCGAGCAATTGCGGCGTACGCCGAGGACTTTGCCGACAATGCGTATCAATCCCGACGTGAAGGACCTCTTTGCCTTCCGTTTCGAGGACTTCCAGCTCGAGAATTATGAGGCCGACGCCTCGATCCGGGCGCCGATCGCGGTATAAGCGACGCCAGGTGGCGCGACCTGGTCGCCGGATAGGTTATCCGATCTCGAAGTCGCCTGTCTGCGGCGGCGCTATCGGCTTGAACAGTTCGCGATCGGGCTTCAGGTCCAGCAACGGCGTGCCGTCGACGCAATCCATGCCCTTCACCAGCAGAGTTGCTCCCTCGAAGCCGACGAGGGTGGCGATCGACGTGCCGATCGGGTTTGGCCGCACCGGCGAACGCAATGCGAAGGTGCCGCGCGTGCTGCCGTCATTGGCCGGGCTCTGCATGACAAGGTCGCGCCGCGACAGGTGCAGCCAATAGAGCACCTCGAGCCTTTCGAACGCTGCGACGCCTGCCAACGCCTCGCGCCACGGATCGAATACTTCGATCCGGCACACCGGACCGTCGGCGCGGCCCTGGCGCGGCGTTACCATCCGCGAGGTCCAAGGGGTGCGGATGACGCCGATGAACACCAGCCCCGCGTCGGTCGGCGGCGGCGGGGCGACGGCGCGCTCGCCCTGCCTGATCTCGTTTTCGCGCACCATGTCGTCAGTCGATGCCGACCATGACGTCCGACGCCTTGATCACCGCATAGGCCTGCTTGCCTTTTTCGAGCTTGAGGTCGGCGACCGCCTCATTGGTGATCGAGGCGGTGACGATGGCGCCGCCTATGTCGATGCGGACATGCGATGTGGTGGCTCCCTTGACGATCTCGGTGATCGTGCCTTTGAGGGTGTTGCGGGCGCTGATCTTCATATGAGGTCTCCCTTCGATCGTTCGCTGTATCCGGCAATCTTCATCGCGCGTCGCGCCGCTGGCAAGGGCCAAGGTCATGATCTCGGCGAAAAGCCTTCCCTTGTTATGTTCATCTGGATATATCGATCGTCAGGCTCTGGGCCGCACGGATTTCAAACCTGGGAGAGTTTCATGCTGACGCGCAAGGATTTCGGATTGAAGGCGATCGCCCTTGGCGGGCTCGCGGCGGCACTTCTGGCGGCGATGCCGGCTGCGCATGCGGAAGACAAGGTGGTGGTGTTCGCCGCCGCCAGCCTCAAGGACGCGCTCGACGCCGTCAACAAGGCCTGCGAGGCCGATGTCGGCGAGGCGGCCACGATTTCCTATGCGGCGAGCTCGGCGCTGGCCAAGCAGATCGAAGGCGGAGCGCCGGCGGACGTGTTCATCTCCGCCGACCTCGACTGGATGAAGTATCTCTCCGACAAGAAGCTGACCAAGCCCGACACCGAGGTGAAGCTGCTCGGCAACGAGATCGTTCTGGTGGCGCCGAAGGATTCGTCGGCCGAGATCAAGATCGAGAAGGGTTTCGACCTGTCCAAGCTGATCGGCGACGGCAAGCTGGCGATGGGTGACTTCAAGGCGGTTCCGGCCGGCAAGTACGGCAAGGCGGCGCTGGAATCGCTCGGCGTCTGGTCGTCGGTCGAAGGCAAGGTGGCGCAGGCCGAGAACGTGCGCGCCGCGCTGAAGCTGGTGGCGACCGGCGAGGCCGCCGCCGGCATCGTCTATGCCACCGACGCGCATGCCGAGAAGGGCGTCAAGGTGATCGGTACCTTCCCGGAGGATACGCATCCGCCGATCGTCTATCCGGTTGCCCAGACTGCGGAATCGAAGGACAAGGATACGCCCGCATTCCTGAAGTGCCTGCAGTCCGCGAAGGCTGCCGAGCTGTTCAAGGGGCAGGGCTTCACGGTGCTCGCACCCACCAATTGAGTTAGCCCGCGACGCATGAACTGGCTGCTGGATCTCACTCCCGACGAATGGAATGCGGTCCGGCTGTCGATCAAGGTTGCCACGGTGGCGATGCTGTTCAGCTTGCCACCGGGCATAGCGATCGCTCTCTTGCTGGCGCGTGGGCGCTTCTGGGGCAAGACGCTGCTCAACGGGCTGGTGCATCTGCCGCTGATCCTGCCGCCGGTCGTGACGGGTTATCTGCTGCTCATCACCTTCGGTCGGCGCGGTCCCGCCGGCGCCTTCCTGGCGGAGCATTTCGGCATCGTCTTCTCCTTCCGCTGGACGGGTGCCGCGCTCGCCTGCGGCGTGATGGGATTTCCGCTGATGGTGCGGGCGATCCGCCTGTCCATCGAGGCCGTCGACCGCAAGATGGAAGCGGCGGCCGGCACGCTCGGCGCCAACCCCGCCTGGGTGTTCGCGACCATCACCCTGCCGCTGATCCTGCCCGGCCTCATCGCCGGCGCGATCCTGTCCTTCGCCAAGGCGATGGGCGAGTTCGGGGCCACCATCACCTTCGTCTCCAACATCCCCAACGAGACGCAGACGCTGCCCTCGGCGATCTACACTTTCACGCAGGTGCCGGGCGGCGACGAAGGCGCGCTCAGGTTGACGCTGATCTCCATCGTCATCTCGATGGCGGCGCTTGTCGCCTCCGAGGTGCTGGCGCGCCGCATCGGCCGCAGGATGGACATCGAATGAGCCTCCTGGTCGACATCGCTCATCGGCAAGGCAGCTTCGGGATCGAGGCTCGCTTCGAAAGCGCCGGCCGGCTGACCGCGCTGTTCGGCCCGTCCGGCTCGGGCAAGACGACGCTCATCAACATGATCGCCGGGCTGGTTCGGCCCCGCACGGGGCGCATCGTGGTCGATGGCCGGGTGCTGGTCGACAGCGAGGCCGGCATCTTCGTGCCCAGGCATAAGCGGCGCATCGGCATGGTGTTCCAGGATGCGCGCCTGTTTCCGCATATGAGCGTGGCGAGCAACCTGCGCTATGGCCGCTGGTTCACGCCGGCGGCGGAGCGCTATGCCGACATGAAGGCCGTGGTGGAACTGCTTGGCATCGGCCAGTTGCTTGACCGCCGTCCGGCGAAGCTCTCGGGCGGTGAAAAGCAGCGCGTGGCGATCGGCCGGGCGCTGCTTGCCAGTCCGAAACTGCTGCTGATGGACGAGCCGCTGGCTTCCCTTGACGAAGCGCGCAAGGCCGAGATCATGCCCTACATCGAACGTCTGCGCGACGAGACCAAGATCCCGATCGTCTACGTCAGCCACTCCATCGCCGAAGTGGCCCGGCTGGCGAGCGACGTGGTGATGCTGGCGCAGGGAAAGGTGGCGGCCTTCGGCCCCACCACGGAGATCATGCGCCGGCTCGACCTTCTGCCGGCCGAGGAGAGGGGCGAGGGCGGCGCGGTGCTCGACATGAAGGTGCTGCGCCACGACGAGAACTTCGGCATGAGCGTGCTGGGCTCCGCCGCAGGCGAGATCCGCGTGCCGCGCCTGGCGATCGCTCCCGGAGCGCCGGTGCGCATCCGCATCCGTGCCCGTGACGTGATGGTTGCCACCGAGCGGCCGACCGGGCTCAGCGCGCTCAACATCCTGCCTGGCGAGATCGTCGCGATCGGGCGCGGCGAGGGGCCGACGGCCGAGATCAGCATCGACTGCAGCGGATCGGTCGTGCTCGCGCGCATCACCGAGCAGTCGCGCCAGGCGCTGAAGCTCGATGTCGGCGGCAAGGTCTTCGCCGTGGTCAAGACGGTGAGCTTCGATCAGGCCAATACCGGCACCGGTTTGCCGGTCCAGGCGGATATCTGACATGGCGGGGGCAATCGCTATGTCGAATTGGAATAACGGTATCGCCAAACGCCTTACGGGACTATCATGGGCGTAACTTGCGGAGGACAAGAATGCCGTCGCTGAGCTTGCGGATCAATCTCGACCCGGACGGACGCATCGGGCCGGGCAAGATCGAGCTTCTCGAGCAGATCGCCGCCTTTGGCTCGATCTCGGCCGCGGCGCGCGGCATGGAGATGTCCTACAAGCACGCCTGGGATCTCGTCGAAGACATGAACCGGGTGTTCGGCAAGCCGCTGGTCTCGGCACAGACCGGGGGGCGCAAGGGCGGCGGCGCGCAGCTAACCGCCGTCGGACTGGCTGTGGTCAGCCGCTTCCGAGCCATCGAAAGGGCTGCCGCGTCCGCCGCCGCCGTGCACATGGAGGCGCTGCAGGCGGAGATCGATGCGGGGTAGAGATTGGTCTGGTCTTCTACTGCCCTGATTTGCGCAGCAAATAAGTATCCATGATCCAGCCCTTCCTGCGGCGGGCTTCCTCGCGCGTCCTGACGATTTCGCCGCCAACGTCGCCGAGGCGGCCCGCGAGGATGATCTCGTCGGGGGTGCCGAGATAGGCGCCCCAATGGATGAGAAGATCAGGATCGTCCAGCGTTCCGAAGGCGCATTTGCCGTCGAGCATGACGACGACGCTGCCAGCGTTCTCCGGCATGCCTTCTTCCGTGAGGCGGCGGCCGGTGGTGATCAGCACGGGGTCGCCGATGCGGTTCAGCGCCATCTGGTGGCTCGCGGCCAGCGCCTGGACGGCGGTGATGCCGGGAATGACGTCGAGGGAAAAGGCGACATTACCCCGGGCGCGCACGCGCTCCAGGATGCGTAAAGCGCTGTCGTAGAGCGAAGGATCGCCCCAGATCAGGAAGGCGCCGCAACCGTCCTCCGCCACCTCGTCGCGGATCAGGCTTTCGTAGATCGCGGCGATCGCTTCGTGCCAGTCGTCGACGGTGGCGCGGTAGGATGGCGCGGGCTCGGCCCGCACCGGTACGTCGAACTCCACGCGGCGCGACCTGGGGTTGGTGACGAAGCGATCGCAGATGTCGCGACGCAGTTCGGCAAGATCGGTCTTGGCCGCGCCCTTGTCGGGAATGAACAGAACGTCCGCCCGGTTCAGCCCGTTGATGGCCTGCACGGTCATGTGTTCCGGATTGCCGGCGCCGATGCCGATGACGAGAAGCTTGCGCATGGCGATCTCCTGCCCGATCGGGGCGGTGCTGTCCAGACGGGCCGGCACCAGCCCGACGGTACGATGCGTCGGTTGCGCGCATCATCCCCCTCGAAAACCGATACCGATTTGCGGGGGCTTGCGTTAGGTTGGCGCCGACAGTTTCGCCGAGGGGGTTTTCATGTTCCGCAATGTCCTTGTCGCAGCCCTGATGGTCTCGGCCGCTCCGGCCTTCGCCAACGATTCCGTGGCCGAACTCGGGACGGGCGGCCTGATCCTGTCGCGCAGCGACGCGGTGACGATGAAAAGCGAGGATCTCTATATCTCGCCGGAGAAGGTGACCGTCGACTACGTCTTCCGCAATGACACCGACAAGAACGTCAATGCCATCGTTGCGTTCCCGATGCCGGACATCGAGGGCGATCCCAACGAGATGCCGGCCATCCCCAACGATCAGAGCGACAATTTCCTCGGCTTCGAGGTGACGATCGACGGCGTCGGCGTCAAGCCGGAGCTGGAGCAGAAGGCGTTCGCGCTGGGCATCGACATCAGCGCCGACCTCAAGGCGCAGAACGTGCCGCTCTATCCGTTCGGCGATGCCGTCAATGCCGCGTTGGCGAAGCTGCCGCCGGCCGTGGTCGCCGACTGGGTCGATCGCGGCATCATCATCGAGGACAGCGCCGATGACGGTTCCGGCTTCAAGACCAGCTATGCGCCGTTCTGGCAGTTGCGGTCGACCTATTGGTGGCGATCGACCTTCCCGGCGGGCAAGGATGTGCGCGTCTCCCATCGTTACAAGCCGAGCGTCGGCGGCACGTCGTCGGTCAGCTTCTTCTACGACGGCAAGTTCCAGGGCCAGTACGACGCCTACAAGACCAAGTACTGCATGGACGATGCCTTCGAGGGTGCGGTGCGCAAGGCCGTGAAGGAGAACGCCGACGGCTATCCCCAGTACTACGAGAGCCGCATCGCCTATATCCTGACCACGGGCGGCAATTGGGCGTCGGGCAGCATTGGTAAGTTCAAGCTGACCATTGACAAGGGCAATCCGAAGGCGCTGGTGTCGTTCTGCGGCGACAATGTCCGCAAGGTCGGTCCAACCACTTTCGAGATGACGGCCGACGACTTCTACCCCGAGCGCGACATCGACATCCTCATCCTCAATCCGGCCGAAAGCAGCAACTGATGGACGTCGTCATTCATGTCGCCATCGCCGAGAACGGCGTGATCGGTCGCGATGGTGGGTTGCCCTGGCGGCTGTCGACCGATCTCAAGCGCTTCAAGGCCGATACGATGGGCAAGCCCGTCATCATGGGCCGCAAGACCTATGAGGGTATCGGCCGTCCGTTGCCCGGCAGGCTGAACATCGTCGTGACCCGCGACCCAGCCTGGCGTGCCGAGGGCGTGGAAGTCGCCCATTCGCTGGCAGCGGCGATCCAGCTCGCAACTGTGCGCGGACGTTGCATGGCCGGCATCGACGAGGTCTGCGTCATCGGCGGCGGCGAGATCTACGCGCAGGCCCTGCCGCTGGCCGACCGGCTGCATGTGACCCATGTGCTGGCCCCGGTCGATGGCGACGCGCATTTTCCGCCGATCGATCCGGCCGTGTGGCATGCGGTGCGCTCGGAGGAGGTCGCCGCAGGCGAAAAGGACAGCCACGCCACGCGTCACACCGTCTACGAGCGGCGGCGATAGGCGCGCTGAAGGAGACAAAGGGTCGCGACCGCGTCAAAAAAGGCGGTCCGCGTTGAAAGCGCATCATGGCGTCCCTATAGAAGAACGACACTGAATTTCGCGCTGTTTTCTGGCGCCAGAGGGATTTTCAAGCGAAAGGATATTCATGCCCTGGAACGACAAGAGCGGTGGCGGCGGCCCTTGGGGCGGCGGCGGAAACGGCGGCGGACCCTGGGGGCAGGGCCCGAAGGGGCCAAGCGGCCCACAGGGCTCTCCTCCCGATCTTGAAGATATCATCCGCCGGGGGCAGGACAGGCTCCGGCGGGCGCTGCCGGGCGGCGGCGGCGCAAGCCCGGCTGTGTTCCTGCTGATCGCGGCGGCGCTGGTGGTGCTTTGGGCGTTCAAGGCCGTCTATACCGTGCAGCCGGACGAGGTGGCGGTGGAACTGCGCCTGGGCAAGCCGAAGCAGGAGCTGTCGCAGCCCGGCCTGCACTTCCTCTGGTGGCCGCTCGAGACCGTCGAGACAGCCAAGATTTCCGAGCAACTCGTCACCGTCGGTGGCGGCGCCAACAGCAACGGCGCTGGCCTGATGCTGACCGGCGACCAGAACATCGTCAACGTGCAGTTCTCGGTGGCTTACCAGGTCTCCGATCCGAAATCCTATCTGTTCGACGTTTCCGATCCGGACGAGATGCTGCAGCAGGTTGCCGAGAGCGCCATGCGCGAGGCGGTAGGCCGCCGGCCGGCCTTGGACATCTTCCGCGACGACCGCCAGGGCATAGCGTCGTCGGTGCGTGAGATCATCCAGTCGACGCTGGACAGCTACAAGGCAGGCCTGCAGGTCAATGCCATCTCCATCGAGGACGCGGCGCCGCCGCGCGAGGTGGCCGATGCTTTCGACGAGGTGCAGCGCGCCGAGCAGGACGAGGACAAGTTCGTCGAGCAGGCCAACCAATATTCGAACCAGAAGCTCGGCCAGGCGCGTGGCGAGGCGGCCCAGATCCGCGAGGATGCCGCGGCCTACAAGAACCGGGTCGTGCAGGAAGCCGAGGGTGAGGCGCAGCGCTTCATCTCGGTCTATGACGAATACGCCAAGGCGCCCGAAGTGACGCGCCAGCGTCTCTATCTCGAAACCATGGAGAAAGTGCTGAAGGATTCGAACAAGATCATCGTCGAGCAGGGTAACGGCCAGGGGGTCGTTCCCTATCTGCCGCTACCGGCATTGCAACCGAAAGTGCCGGCTCCGGCCCTGGGAGGAAACCAGTGATGGCCAACCGTCTTCCCATCATCGCCATTGTCGGCGCGATCATCCTGTTCCTGCTCTATTCGTCGGTCTTCGTCGTCAATGCACGCCAGCAGGCGCTGGTGCTGCGGTTCGGCGAGATCATCGACGTCAAGACCGAGCCCGGCCTCTACTTCAAACTGCCGTTCTCCTTCTTCGACGCCGATACGGTGCAGATGCTGGAGAATCGTGTCCTGCGTCTCGATCTCGATAACATCCGCGTCCAGGTTTCGGGCGGTAAATTCTACGATGTCGATGCCTTCATCGCCTACCGCATTTCCGACCCGCGCGTCTTCCGGTCCGCCGTCTCCGGCAAGATCGAACTGGCCCAGGCCCGGCTGCGCACGCGTCTCGACGCAGCCCTGCGCCGCGTCTACGGTCTGCGCGATTTCGCCGCCGCGCTTTCCGAGGAGCGCGTGGTGATGATGCGTGAGGTGCGCGACCAGTTGCGGCCCGACGCGACCTCGCT
This sequence comes from Mesorhizobium sp. 65-26, assembly GCA_001899205.1. Taxonomy (GTDB): domain Bacteria; phylum Pseudomonadota; class Alphaproteobacteria; order Rhizobiales; family Rhizobiaceae; genus Mesorhizobium. The sequence continues at coordinate 763,333 of MKVL01000010.1, forward strand.
CGGCCTGCAGATCGAGGATGTCCGCATCCGCCGCACCGACCTCACGGCCGAAGTCTCGCAGCAGACGTATGACCGCATGAAGGCCGAGCGTCTCGCGGAGGCCGAGCGTCTGAGGGCGCGCGGGAACGAGGCGGCCCAGCGCATCCGTGCGCGCGCTGACCGCGAGGTCGTCGAGATCGTCGCCGAGGCGCAGAAGGAATCGGAGATCCTGCGCGGTGAGGGCGAAGCCCAGCGCAGCGCCACCTTCGCCGAGGCCTACAAGCGCGATCCGGCCTTCTTCGACTTCTACCGGTCGCTGAACGCCTATGGCACCGCGCTCGACAATACGGGCACGACGATGGTGCTGTCGCCGAACTCGGAGTTCTTCCGCTTCTTCCGCGATCCCAGCGGGGCGGCGGCTCCGGCCAAGCCGGCGACCACCCAGCCCGTGCCTGCCGTGCCACCAGCCACGGCACCGGCGCAGCCTGCCGCCGGCCAATAGGCCGTGCAGGATTTTCTGGCCGCCGTAGGCCTGGTCCTCGTCGTCGAGGGCCTGGTCTATGGCGGCTTTCCCGGTCTTGCCAAGAAGCTGGCCGGTGAAGTGCTGGCCATGCCCGAAGGGGCGCTGCGCTTCGTTGGCCTGGCGGCGATCGCCATCGGGGTCGGCATCGTCTGGCTGGTGCGTGGATAGCGCGCGCCCAGCTTTCCATGGCTGGAAAGATGCGACGACCGCGACGTCATTGCGGCTGGCGCGCACCGGGCAAGAGTTTATAGTCCGGCAATAACGGAGGATTTATCCTCCTCGGATAGTCATAGCCGCAAACGCGCCGTATTTGTTGCCAACATGACCCGGCGCCGGCGTGGCGAAACCGAAATTCGCGACATGGTGGAGCAGCGCAATGAGCGAATTCCGGATTCACAACCTGGGCACGCTCCCTTCCGAAGATCGATCCGGTTCTCGGGGGAATGCGTCAGCTCGATGCGCTTTTTCAGAAACCCGGGAGGCTTCTCGATGATATCCAAGACCCTTTGGCGCGCGGCCCGACGGACGGTCGTCGTCGGCGTGTCGGCACTCGTGCTCACCGCCGCCGTGCCGTCCTTCGTCGCGCCGACCATGGCGTCGGACGCGCCGCCCTCGGTGGCCGATCTGGCTGAGCGGCTGCTCGGCGCCGTAGTCAACATCTCGACCTCGCAGACCGTCAAGGGCACTGAAGGGCCAGGCGCGGTGCCGATGCCGCAGCTGCCCGAAGGCTCGCCCTTCCAGGACTTCTTCGACGATTTCTTCAAGAACCGTGGCGGCGACAAGGACAACAGCGCCCAGAAGGTTCAGTCGCTCGGCTCCGGCTTCGTCATCGACGCCGCCCAGGGCATCGTGGTCACCAACAACCACGTCATCGCGGACGCCGACGACATCGAGGTCAATTTCTCCGACGGCATCACGTTGAAGGCGACGCTGGTCGGCACCGATCCGAAGACCGACGTGGCGGTGCTGAAGGTCGACCCGAAGGGCCATAAGCTGACGGAAGTGAAGTTCGGCGATTCCACCAAGATGCGGGTGGGCGACTGGGTGATGGCGATCGGCAATCCGTTCGGCCTCGGCGGCACGGTTACTGTCGGCATCGTCTCGGCCCGCAACCGCGACATCAATTCCGGGCCTTATGACGATTTCATCCAGACCGACGCGGCCATCAACCGTGGCAACTCCGGTGGCCCGCTGTTCAACAGCAGCGGCGAGGTGATCGGCATCAACACGGCGATCATCTCGCCCTCCGGCGGCTCTATCGGCATCGGCTTCTCCATTCCCTCGCAGCTTGCTGCCGGCGTCGTCGACCAGCTCCGCCAGTTCGGCGAGACGCGGCGCGGCTGGCTCGGCGTGCGCATCCAGCCGGTGACTGACGACATCGCCGAAAGCCTCGGCATGGCGACCGCCAAGGGCGCGCTGGTCGCGGGCGTCATCAAAGGCGGCCCGGTCGACAATGGCAGCATCCAGGCGGGCGACGTCGTCATCAAGTTCGACGGCAAGGATATCCACGAGATGCGCGATCTGCCGCGCGTCGTGGCCGAAAGCCCGGTTGGCAAGGCGGTCGACGTTGTCATCGTGCGCAAGGGCGTCGAGCAGACGGTCAAGGTGACGCTCGGCAGGCTGGAGGACGGCGAGAAGCTGGCCAATGGCGAGGATGCCGGCAAGGCCAACCAGGGTACCGACGACAAGGCCCCGGCGGTTTCGACGGCCTCGGTGCTTGGCATGACGGTGGGCGAGCTCAACGACGACACCCGCAAGAAGTTCGGCATCGGCGCCGACGTCTCCGGCGTCGTCATCACCGACGTCGCCAAGAATTCGGCGGCGGCCGAGCGCGGAATCCAGCCTGGTGAGGTGATCACCGAGATCGCGCAGGAATCGGTTGCCACGCCGAAGGACGTGATGGACAGGATCGGCGCGCTGAAGGAGCAGGGCCGCAAGAACGCGCTGCTGATGCTTGCTTCCAAGACCGGCGAGCTGCGCTTCGTGACCATCCGCATGGATTGACGCCAGGTGCCTGGCGGCGATGGACAGGAACGGGATGGCCCGGTGGCGTCGCCGCCGGGCCATTTCTTTTAGACCGATCTCTTCGTTCCGCCTGGCGGCGTCAGGTCCGCGCGGCTTTCCAGTCGGCGCGCGATAGCCTGTAGAACACATGCCGCCTGAGCCTGGGATGGCTGTCTGGGATGTCCGGATGGTCGAAGTCGGTGGAGGGATCCCTGGTCATGCCGATGCGCTGCATGACCGCTGTCGAGCGATGGTTGTCGGCGACGGCGAAGGAAACGATCTCCGCGAGGTCCAGCGTCTCGAAGCCTAAGGTTAGCCAGGCCCGCGCGGCCTCGGCGACATAGCCCTTGCGCCAGAATTCGGGCGCCAGGCGCCAGCCGATCTCGATGGTGCCGGCGGGCAGGAAGGGCAGGTAATCGGTTCCGGTGATGCCGACGAAGCCGATGCACTGGCCCGTGGCCGCGATCTCGGCGGCGGCGAAGCCATAACCGTCACGGTCGATGGTCTCGCGCAACTCGTCCATCTTGGCGTCGGCCTGCCTGCGATCGCGGCGGAACGGAAAGAACTCCATGACGCGGTCGTCGGAGTTGATGCGGTGGAAGAGCTCGCGGTCGCGATCTTCCCAATTGCGCAGGATCAGCCGTTCAGTGCGGATGGGTTTCAGGCTCACGCGGCAAAGTCCTCCTGGCGATAGCCCTGCATGTAAAGCAGGGCCGTCAGGTCGCCATGGTCGATGCGCACCTTGGCCTGCGCCGCCACCGTAGGCTTCGCATGGAGCGCGACGCCGACGCCGGCGAGGCGGATCATATCGAGGTCGTTGGCGCCGTCGCCGACGGCAATGACATCGGAGGGCGCCAGGCCGAGGCGGGCGCAAATATCCATCAGCGCCTCGGCCTTGGCGGCGCGGCCGAGGATGGGCTCGGCGACGGCTCCGGTGAAGCGGTCGTCGTGTTCGATCAGGCGGTTGGCGCGATTTTCCTGGAAGCCGAGCTGCGCGGCGATACGGCTGGTGAAGACATCGAAGCCACCGGAGACGAGGGCCGTCCAGGCGCCGTAGGCCCGCATGGTGCGAACGAGCGCCGGGCCGCCGGAGGCGAGCGTGAGGCGGTTGGCGACGATCCGGTCGACCACGGCGGTCTCAAGCCCCTGGAGCAACGCCACCCGCTCGCGCAAGGCCGGCTCGAAGGCGATCTCGCCATTCATCGAACGCGCGGTGATCGCCGCGACGCGGTCCTTGACGCCGATCTCGTCGGCCAGTTCGTCGATGCATTCCTGGTCGATCATGGTCGAATCCATGTCGGCCAGCAGGATCTTCTTGCGGCGCCCGGCCGCCGGCTGGACGATCACGTCGACCGGTTCCGAGCCGAGGGAGGCCCGCAGGCTGTCGGCGATTTCGGCGGATGAAGCCGTCTCCGGCAGGTCAAGATCGCAGGCGATTCCCTCGGCCAGCCAGCGAACGGCGCTTGCGCCGGCGGCCCGTGACGCCATATTCGCGAGCGACGGCGTGAGGATGCGGTCGGCAGGACGAGACACGAGGGTGGCGATCAGCGGCATGGACAATTCCGGAGGGCAAGCGGGCGAAGGCCGCGTGAAAGACGCGATCCTGATAGCCGGGCCGACCGCCAGCGGCAAGTCGGCGCTGGCGTTGGAACTGGCCGAGCGCAGGGGCGGCGTTATCGTCAACACGGATTCCATGCAGGGCTATTCGGTGCTCGACGTGCTGACGGCGCGCCCGACGGTCGACGAGCAGGCCCGCGTGCCGCATCTGCTCTACGGGCATGTCCACCCCACCATCCCCTATTCGACCGGGGCCTGGCTGCGCGACGTGACGCGGTTGATCGACGAGGAGGCGTTTTCAGGGCGGCGGCCGATCTTTGTCGGCGGCACCGGCCTCTACTTCCGCGCGCTCGCCGAAGGCATTTCGGAAATGCCCGAGATTCCCACCGCCGTGCGCGAGCGCTGGCGCTACGAGCTGGCGGAACATGGTTCGGCAAAGCTGCATCGCATCCTGATGCGCGAGGATTCGGCCGCCGCCATGACGCTGCGGCCGACCGACAGCCAGCGCATCGTGCGCGCCTTGGAGGTGCTGGAGGCTTCGGGACGCTCGATCCTCGCCTGGCAGGCGGCGCGCGGCCGGCCGCTGATCGATCGCGACACGGCGCGCTTCTTCGTCATCGAGCCTGAGCGCGCGGCCCTGGTCGAGCGTATCGAGACGCGCTTCGACCGGATGCTCGACAAGGGCGCGTTGGATGAGGTGCGGAACCTCGCCGCCCTCGATCTTGACCCGGCGCTGCCGGCGGTCAAGGCGATCGGGGTTCGCGAGCTGCAGGCGGCGCTCGCCGGGGAAATCAGCTTTGACGAGGCGATCCTGCGCGCGAAGATCGCGACCAGGCAATATGCCAAGCGCCAGGCGACCTGGTTCAGGCACCAGCTTGGGCCGGAATGGCGACGTTTGGAACCCGCCCAGGCGCTTGGCGTCATGCTGGACGCCACTACAACCGCTACAACCCTGGAGGGTTGACGTTTCGGAAACACCTCTAGCTGCGGTTGTCCGGGTTAACCCTCCGTAAGGCCACCCGTGCCATAAGGTCCGCGGGGTGGTTGCATGGGGAGCAGATGCGTTTCCACAAGGCGGAATCGGCGTTCTTCGTCTTTATTTTCGTGATCCTGGCCGCCGGCCTGGTGACGCTCCACGCCTATGTCCTGCTGCAGTCCTTCGCCATGGATCTCGACGCGCCGTCGCGGCTGGCCGAGCTCAACTATCTCAACAAGCTGCTGTTCGCGACCGGTGTGCTGCTGGCCACCGCACTGTCCTTCGGCATCTTCTTCATCTATCCGCTGATCCGCAGCCAGGCCAGGGAAGAGGGCAAGCTGCGGGCAATGACCGTTTCGCTCAGCGCCCGTTCGGAGACGCTGGAACAGGCCGCGCTGACCGATGGCCTAACGGGCATGCAGAACCGGCGCTATTTCGACGACGCGTTGAAGGAGTACCTTGAGGAGTTCCGCCGCATCGGCAAGCCCGTGGGGTTGATGATCCTCGACCTAGACCATTTCAAGCAGGTCAACGACACGCATGGCCACGATGTCGGCGACGAGGTGCTGAGGGCCGTCGCCAACTGCCTGAAGGACATGACGCGATACCATGATGTCGTGGCGCGCCTCGGCGGCGAGGAATTCGCTGTCGTCACGCCCAACATGGATGCCGAGCTGCTTTCCAAATTCGCCGAGCGCATCCGCAGGGCGGTCGCCAACATGACCGTGCTGTCGGGCAATGTCCGGCTGAAGGTCACCACCAGCGTTGGCCTAGCCGTGTGGGACCGCAAGGAAACGGCGGAGGAATTCTATCGCCGCGCCGACCGCCAACTCTATGAAGCCAAGAGGCAGGGTCGCAACCGCGTCTGCGCCTGAAATCCTATCAGGAGATTCGTGAGGCCGGCGCGCTTGCGCTCAGGCTTCTCGACGCCGACACCAGTCGACTCGGCCTGACGGATTTGCCCTCGCTCGCCAGCGAGGCCGCAATCTCGAAGTTCGATTCGGCTTTCCGATAATGTCGCTCAGTCGGTCTTCGGACGCAGGCCGAAGGTCGACGGCTTGAGGCCGTAGCGCATGTCGAAATCATCGTCGGGCTGCATGCGTGGCGCGGCGGGCTTGCGATAGTCGGGATCGCCGGCCTGCCGGCTGGTGTCGACCGCTTCGGCGAAGGCGATGGCCTGCTGAGGCTTCGGGATGTTGCGCAGGCGCTCGACGATGGAGACCAGGTCGACTTCGCCGCCGGCCGTGTTCATGGCGGCCTGCTCGCGCTTGATCGCGCCCGGGATCAGCTTCTCCGGCAGTTTTTCGAATTTCAGGCGCATCGTCGTCGCCACGCCTTCGCCGAAGGCGATCGCCTCGCGCTGCCCCATCGAGGACAGGAAGGCCAGCGTTGACGCCGAGGAATCGGCGATCGCCGAGCGGATGATCGCCTGGTCCTGTTCGTTGGCAAGGCGCATGGCGAAGAAGGTCGAGCATTGCGACAGGATGGTCGGGTCGAGCTCGCCGGGCCGCTGCGTGACGACGCCGAGATAGCAGCCATATTTGCGGCCTTCCTTGGCGATGCGCGACAGGGCGTGGCGGGTCGGCGCGAAGCCGAGACGCGGATCGGCCGGCATGTAGCGATGCGCTTCCTCGCAGAGCACCAGGAGCTGCAGCCGTCCCTCGCTCCACAGCGCGAGGTCGAAGGCAAGGCGCGCGAGCACCGAGCAGACCGAGTTGACGACCTCCGACGGCATGCCGGCCATCTCGAAGCAGGTCACCGGGCGGCCGTGATGCGGCACGCGGAAGATATTGCCGATCGTCTCGTGGATGGTGTCCTCGATCAGCCGCGAGTTGAACATGAAGCGATAGCGCGGATCGGCCGCCGCCGATTCGATGCGTGTCTTCAGGGATTTCAGCGTCGGCCGGTCGTTCTTGCTCTCCAGCAGACCCATGCGCTCGTCGATCTGCTTGATCAGGTCGACGATGCGGTATGGCATCGGCGTGTCGGCGGTCAGCGCATCGGAGCCGCGGCGCACGAAGGCGCCTGAACCGGGATTGCGATAGAGGTTCTTGGCGACGGGGATCAGGTCGCGGAGCGCGTCGACCTCTTCCGGGACTGTTTCGCGTCCCCGGAACAGCACTTCGGCGAATTCCTCCAGCCTGAACATCCAGAACGGCAGGTCGAGGGTCGAGGAATCGACCTTGACGGAATATTCGGGCAGCGAGGCCGCGAACTCGTTATGCGGGTCGAGGATGAGGATGCGCAGATCCGGTCTTGCCTCTATCGATTTGCGCATGAGCAGCGACACGGCCGTCGACTTGCCGACGCCGGTGGTGCCGACAATGGCGAAGTGGCGCGCCAGTGTATCGTCGATAGCGATGTTGGCGGTGATCGCCTCATCCTGCGACAGCGCGCCGATGGTGATGGAATGGCGACCGGCCAGATCATAGACAGCCTGCAGGTCGCGGCTGCGGATGCGATGGGCTATGGCGCCGATATGCGGATAGGAGGTGATACCGCGATCGAAGATCGGCTTGGCGCCCGGCTCGACCGCGTCTCGCACCTCGCCGATCAATTCGACGCGCACCTCTATCGGGTTCTGTCCCTCGCTGCTCCAGGCGCGGTCCGACTTGCCGATCTCGTAAACCAGGCCGACGGTGCGGGTGGCGCCAAGGTTGATCGACACCATCTTGCCGACGGTCCACTGGCCGGTGACCGCGCCGTCGGCATCCTCGGCATAGGCGCTGATCGTGGCGCGCGCGCCGTCGCACTGCACGACATTGCCCAGGATGCGCTTGTCGTTCTGGTCGGCTCCACGCCGCTCCTGCAACGTCCCTTCGCCCGCGGCCGTTTGGCGCTCGATAAACATCAACAGGCAACCCCATTTCCCCTGAAGATCGATGCTTAGCCGGTCGCGGTTAAGGTCGGGTGAGGTCGCATGGTGTAGCGGCCCTTAACGCGATCGCGACAATTCGCCCGATGCCGCTCTTCCCCTTGTCGCAAAGTTCGATATATTGGAAATATGAGCGATATAGCGAACGATATCTCCTCCACCATCGGCAAGCGCATCTACGCTGAGAGGGCGATCAGAAACTGGTCGCTCATCGAACTGGCCGATCGCTCCGGGGTGTCGAAGGCCATGCTGAGCACCATCGAGCGCGGCAAGACAAGCCCGACGGCGGCGCTGCTGGTGCGCATCGCTGCGGCATTCGGGATGACGCTTTCGACGCTGATTGCCCGGGCCGAGCGGCAGGGCGGGGCGGTGTCGCGCGAGGGCGACCAGCCTGTCTGGCGCGATCCGGCGACGGGCTATGTCCGGCGTCATCTTTCGCCGGAATCGGACATGCCGCTCGAATTGGTCCGGGTGCGTCTGCCGGCGGGAGCAAGAGTTGCCCTTCCGGCCGCGTCCTACGCTTTCATTCGCCAGCAGATATGGCTGGTCGCGGGGCAACTGGAGTTCACCGAGGGCGATATCGTGCACGCCCTCGGCCCCGGGGACTGCCTGGCGCTCGGAGCGCCGGCTGATTGTGTTTTCCATGCTCCGGGGCCGGAGGATGCCGACTATCTCGTGGCTCTGGTCAAGGGCTGATCCATGGCGCGTCGGCCGACCCGTTCGCACAATGGCGGCCCGCCGCTCGACGACTACAAGGGACCGGCCTGGGGCAAGGGAGACGCCTATCGCTTCGTCACCTGGCGCGCCGCCCATGCGAAAGCCTGGAAGTCGACCAGCCGCGAGGTGATGCTGATGCGTCAGGACAAGGCCGAGCGGCTGGGCCTTACCTATGAGGAATACACGCTCGAACTGCTGGAGCGCGGGCGCCATCTGCAGGTCGAGGATGCCGATCGCATCGCCGAGATCCGCCGTGCCCGCAAACGCAGGCGGTTCAGCCACTTCGATTGACCACCTTCCGGATAGACAGGGATACACGCACATGAACCCGATCGAGATCAGGTCGCTTCCCGCGACCGCAGCCACGGAAACAAGGCTGGCGGCACTGCTCGTCGAGACCGTCGCCTCGGGGGGATCGGTGAGCTTCATGCACCCGCTGGCCCCGGATGATGCCTCGGATTTCTGGCGCCGGTCGCTGGAGGCCGCGTCGCGAGGTGAAAGGGTGGTGCTCGGCGCCTGGGATGGCGAGCTTCTCGCCGGCACGGTGACACTTCTGCTCGACTTTCCGCCCAATCAGCCGCACCGGGCCGAGATTGCCAAGCTGATGACCCGGCTCGACTATCGGGGGCAGGGCGTGGCGACGCGGCTGATGCGGGCGGCCGAGGCGCTCGCGATCGAGAAAGGCCGCACGCTGCTGGTTCTCGACACGGCCAGCGAGGAGGGGGCGGCCGGTCTCTACGAGAGGCTGGGCTTCACGCTTGCCGGCGAAATACCCGACTTTGCGTTGAAGCCGCATGGCGGGCTGACAGGCACGCTCGTCTATTGGAAGCGTATCGGACGGAACTGACGGAGGTCAGGCCGCGAAGCGCGTGAGCAGCCAGCGGCGGAACTCTCGCTCGGCGTCGGTCAACCGACGCCCGGTCGGACGGGTCAGGAAATGTCCCGAGGTGCTGGTCAGTTCGAAGCCGGAAAGCGGCAGCAGCGTTTTGTCGGCGAGAGCCGCGTCGATAAGCGGCCGTGATCCCAGAAGGATGCCGGCGCCGGCCTTCGCGGCCTCCAGGGCGGCGACGAAACTGTCGAAGCGGTGCGCGCGGGCGGTGTGGCCGGCAAGGCCGGCGGCGGCGAACCATTCCGCCCACATCTCACGCGCGCCGGCAACGAGCAGCAGCGGGCGCGACGTCCAGTCCGGATCGACGGCCAATGCCGGGCTGGCGACCGGCAGCAGTCGCTCCACCGTCAGCCGATCGGCCTCGCGGCCGGAGAAGGCGCCGTTTCCGAAACGTATGTCGAGCACGCTTCCCGGCTCGTCATAGTCGGCGGGGCGATGGATGGTCACCACATCGAGGCGCAGGTGCGGAAAGTTGACCGCCAGGGCGGGCAATGCCGGCACCAGCATCAGCAGGGCGAAGGAGATCGGCACCCTCAGCGTGACGGTCTGCACAGCGCGCGGCTCGAACAGCTCGCGGGTGCTGTTGCCGATGGTGGCGAAGGCCGACTGGATGTGAGGGAGGTAGGCGGCGCCTTCCGGCGACAAGGCGACTCCCCTTGCGAGGCGCGCGAAGAGGCGGACCTTGAGCCGTTCCTCCAGGAGGCGGATGTGCTGGCTGACGGCGGCTTGCGTGAGGCCGAGCTCGGTTGCCGCCGCGGTGAAGTTGGACAGCCTCGCGGCGGCCTCGAAACTGCGCAGCCAGTCGAGCGGAGGCAGGATGCCGGCGCTCCCTTTAGTCATCATGATTTTGTGGCCTTAGGCGCAAAAATGATAATTTGATTTATGCCTTGGCCGGCCTCAGCATGCAACCGAAACCCGGCGCTGCCGGCGGTAACGATGAGACGGAGGCAAGCCATGTTGACCGGCGCGGTGATCGGCGACGAAGGGCAGGTGATCGAACTCGAATGGCGTGATGGGGCGCGTGCGCGCTTCCATGCCATGTGGCTGCGTGACAACGCGCTGGACGACAAGACGCGCAGCGCCGGCAACGGCCAGCGGCTGATCACCATCCTGGATATTCCGGCCGACACGAGGATCGGTTCGGCCATGGTCAAGGCGGGCGCGCTGGAAGTCGGCTTCGTGCCGGAGGGGAAGACGGTGACGTTTCCCGCGGCGTGGCTCCGGGATCACGCCTATGATCGCGCCGAGACGCGCCAGCCCGGTTGGACGGGAGAAACGGTGCAGCGCTGGACGAAGGCGACTATGCAGGATCGCGTGCCGCGCGCCAGCCTGGCGGCGGCGAGCCGCGACCGTTCCGTGCTCAGGCAATGGCTGGCGGCCGTGCGGGCCTACGGTTTTGCCGTGATGGACGGGGTACCTGCCGAATCCGGCGCGCTCTGCAAGGTGTCGGACCTGTTCGGCTATATCAGGGAAACCAATTACGGCCGCTGGTTCGAAGTGCGTGCCGAGGTCAATCCGAGCAACCTCGCCTACACCAATCTCGGCCTTCAGGCGCATACCGACAATCCCTATCGCGACCCCGTGCCGACGCTCCAGATCCTGTCCTGCATCGAGAACACGGTGGATGGTGGCGAATCCAGCGTCGTCGATGGCTTCGCTGTCGCCGCCGCGCTGCAGGCCGAAAATCCCGAAGGCTTTGGGCTGCTCAGTTCTTATGCCGCGCGCTTCGAATATGCCGGTTCCTCGGGCGTGCGGCTGCAGGCCAAGCGCCCGATGATCGAGCTCGGCCCTGATGGCGAACTGATCTGCATCCGCTTCAACAACCGCTCGCTGGCGCCGGCCGTCGACGTGCCGTTCGCCGAGATGGGCAAGTACTATGCCGCCTACCGGCGCTTCGCCGAATTGATCGAGGACCCCGCGTTCGAGGTCACGTTCAAGCTGGAGGCCGGGCAGGCCTTTATCGTCGACAACACGCGCGTCATGCATGCGCGCAAGGCGTTTTCGGGCAGCGGCAAGCGCTGGCTGCAAGGCTGCTACGCCGACAAGGACGGGCTGCTGTCGACGCTGGCGGCGATCGAGCACGAATTCAAGGAGGCGGCGGAATGAAACCGGACGAGCTCAACACCGGCAACATCGTCGAATTCATCGCCGATATCTTCGAGCGGCGCGGCGCCGAATCCTATCTAGGCGAGCCCGTCACTATGTCTGAGCACATGCTGCAGGGCGCCTGGCTGGCCGAGCAGGAAGGCGCGCCCGACGAACTCGTCGCGGCGGCGCTGCTGCACGACATCGGCCACTACACCAGCGAGTTCGGCACCTATTCGCCCGATGATACCGAGGACAAGCACCATGACGAGGCGGGCGGTGACGTGCTCGCTCCCTTCTTCCCGCCCGTCATCGTGGAGTGCGTCAGGCTGCATGTCGCGGCCAAGCGCTATCTGTGCGCCACCGATCCCAGCTATTTCGGCAAGCTATCGCCGGCCTCGGTCCACACGCTTTCCCTGCAGGGCGGCCCGATGAATGCCGAAGAGGTGGCGGAGTTCCGTGGCAACCCGTTTCACGAGGAGGCGGTGCGCGTCCGCATCTGGGACGAGGGCGGCAAGATCGCCGACATGAAAACGCGCGCTTTCCGCGACTACGTGCCGATGCTGCAAGGTGTGGTTAAGCGCTACGCCTACGAGAAGGCGATTCCGCAAGATCTCTGACGGATACGAGGACGGGATCTTCGCGCGAGATCGAGGCGCACCGCGGCTGCTTAGCGCGTCTCAACGGACGCGGGGTGGTCGTTGGCCCTAGGAGCAAACGCGAAATCGCGGACGCGCCGGCGATGCCGGAGCGTTCGCGCAAACGTGATTCGATGCGCCGCATTGCGGCCATCGAACCTTTCGACAGTGCGGGCGTAAACCGGTGCCACCAGAGAAGGGCATGGCGGCTGCCGGGAGTTTCTGGATGCAGAGATTCTGGAGCACGTCATGCACAACACCTTACATCGTTCCGTTGCCCGTCGAGGGCGTATTGCCATGCTGGCGCTGGTCGTGGCGCTTGGCGGGAGCGTCGGCAGTCCGCTGGCGCTTCCTGGGTATCAGGCGGCCCACGCCGCCGAGATTTCCATCGTCGTTCACGAGAGGCTTGGCCGCTACGGGGCCTGGCGAACATCACAGCGTTTCGGCGAAGTCTGGGTGCCCACCGTTCGCGCGCAATGGCGGCCCTATACAGAGGGGCGCTGGGTCTGGACCGACGAGGGCTGGTACTGGGAGTCGGCCGAGCCGTTCGGCGACGTCGTCTATCACTATGGCCGTTGGGCGTATGACCCCGACTATGGCTGGGTGTGGGTGTCCGGCGATGTCTGGGCGCCGGCCTGGGTGGTGTGGCGCGAGGGCGGCGACGATGTCGGCTGGGCGCCGGCACCGCCAGAGGTGGTTGATGTCACTTTCGAGGATGCGTGGTGGAGTTTCGTACCGGTCGCGGCAATCGGCGCCGTCGACCTGGTACGGGTGATCCGCCCGGTCGAGGAGAACGTCACCATCGTGCGCAACACCACGATCATCAACAACAACACGGTGGTGGTCAACAACAACGGGCCACGGGTGCGGATGGGCAACCAGCTTGTCGCGATCAATGCCGGGCCGCGGCTGGACCGTTTCCCGAAGCCAGTGCTTGCCCAGATCAAGGCTGGCAAGCTGTCGCCACCGAACAAGGGTGAGTTCGCGGCAGGGCGGCTCGACCTGTCCAAAGGCCCGGCGATCAAGAAACTGGCCGGCAATGGAGTGTCGCCGGCTGGTGCCAATGCCAATCCGAACGCCAGCGGCAATGCAAATGCCAATGCGAGCGCCGGCGCGGGCCAGCAGAACCACGACCGCAAGAAGCTTCCTGGAAAGATGGCATCCTCGCCCGGAGTTGCGGCGGCGGGTACACAGGCCGGTGGGCTGAACCCGGGCACGCAACCGCAAAACCTCAAGCGCCACACCGTCAAGCCGGGCGAGAACGGTGCCACGCAGCAGATAATGCAGCAGCAGGCGTCCGGCCCCAGGAAGCCGCATCAGCAGATGCAGGTCGCGCACACGCAGCAGCACCGGCCGCCGCAGGAACAGCATACTCAGCTGCATCGCCAGGAACTGCATCGGCCACCGATGCAGATGCAGGTGAAGAAGCCGGCCAAGTGCGATCCCCGCGTCGAGCGCTGCAAGCAGGGCTGATCTCAGGAAGGCCAGGACCATCGCCAGGCTTGTCGATCGAAAAGAAAAGGCGCGGGCTTGCCCGCGCCTTTTCCGTTGATGCCGCCGTTACCTGCTAGCGCTTGTGGTGCACCTGCTGCAGGCCATAGACCGGCGTGGGGACGCCGACCTGCCGTGCCTTGAGCTGCAGCGACAGATATTGCGAATAGTGGCGCGACTGGTGGAGGTTGCCGCCATGGAACCACAGGGCTTCCTGCTGGGTCGGCTTCCACATGTTGCGCTGCTCGCCCTCCCATGGACCGGGGTCCTTGGTGGTGTCGGAGCCGAGGCCCCAGACCTTGCCGACCTTGTCGGCCACCTCCTGGGAGATGAGGTCGGCCGCCCATCCGTTCATCGAGCCGTAGCCGGTGGCGTAGATCACGAGATCGGCGGGCAGCTCGGTGCCGTCGACGAACTTCACGCCTGTCGGAGTGAGTTCCTGAACCGCCGCGCCCGGACCGCTCTTGAGCTTGATCGAACCGTCGATGACCAGGTCGCATGCGCCGACGTCGATGTAGTAGCCGGAGCCGCGACGCAGGTATTTCATGAATAGGCCCGAGCCGTCATCGCCCCAGTCGAGGAGGAAGCCGGCCTTCTCCAGATCCTCATAGAACTTGGCATCCCGCTCCTTCATCTTCTCGTAAAGCGGGATCTGGAACTCGTGCATGATGCGGTAGGGCAGGGACGCGAAGATCAGGTCGGCCTTGCGCGTCGTCATGCCGTTCTCTACCGCCTGCTCGGAGTAGAGCGAACCAAGGCCGATATCCATCAGCGTGTCGGACTTGACGATGTGGGTGGAGGAGCGCTGCACCATCGTCACGTCGGCGCCGCCTTCCCACAATGCCGCGCAGATGTCGTGGGCAGAGTTGTTGGAGCCGATGACGACGACCTTCTTGCCGCGATATCTGTCCGGGCCTGGATGGTTTGAGGAATGCTGCTGCTCGCCGGTGAAGATGTCCTGGCCCTTGTATGTCGGCCAGTTCGCCTTGCCCGACATGCCTGTGGCCAGCACGAGCTGTTTGGGCTTGAGCACGATCTCCTTGCCGTCGCGCTCGACGACGATGGTCCATTCCTTGGTCTTCTCGTCGTATTTGGCCGACTTGGCCGTGGTGGAGGACCAGTAGTTCAGTTCCATCACCCTGGTGTACATTTCAAGCCAGTCGCCGATCTTGTCCTTGGGCGCGAAGACCGGCCAGTTCTTCGGGAAGTCGATATAGGGCAGGTGATCGTACCAGACGGGGTCGTGCAGGCAGAGCGACTTGTAGCGCTTGCGCCAGGAATCGCCCGGACGCTCGTTCCTCTCGATGATGATGGTCGGCACGCCGAGCTGCTTCAGCCGCGCGCCCAGCGCGATGCCGCCCTGGCCGCCGCCGATGATGACGGCATAGGGCTGCCTGCTGTGTCCTAGCTCGGCGATCTCGTCGTCGCGCTCCTCGCGCCACGTCTTGCGGTCCTTGCCGTGGCCGTGCTTGGCGCCGAGTGGGCGGGTGAAGCCGGCTTTTTCCTCATGTCCCTTCAGCTCGGCGATGGTGGTCAGGAGCGTCCAGATCAGGTCGCCCTTGAAGCGCACCAGTCCGTAGCCGCGCGCCACCTCGGTCTCGAAGGTGATCCAGGCGGTGACGATGCCGCCGTCCTCGCTCGCTTCCTCGCCCTTGGCCACGGCCCAGCCGGTCGGCTTGGTGGCGGCCAGCGTGGCCTTCAGCATGTCGCGCACCTGGTCGCGGCCCTCCATCGTCTTCAGGTTCCAGGTGAAGGTGACGAGGTCGCGCCAGTAGCAGTCTTCCTGGAAACAGTTGGCGGCCGCATCGACATCGCCGCCTTCCAGCGCCTTGCCGAACTTGTCGAGCAGGGCCTGCGCCTTGGTGGTGGGTGTTCTCTCGAGCATTTGTTCTCCTCCGCTTGCTAGAGTCGGGGAAGTGGCAGCAAATGGCGTGCCAATCGTGACGCAGGAACAGAAACCACAATGGAATCAAAGCTCTGAGATGATCCTCTCGGCGCCATACCCTGTTGCGTCCTGGTGTTGCATGCCACGGCGCGCCACAGCCGCCGCCACACTGGAGATGACACTTCGCGGGACTGCCATCTCCTTCGAAGACTTGCTTGCGAGCCGTGTCCCGAACGGCCCGCTATGCCCTAGTTCGGCGTCTCCAGCTGGAGCCGCTTCATCCGGCGATGTACCGTCGTGCGGTCGACGCCCAGTCGTCGCGCCACCTCGGAGATATTCCAGCCAGCTTCCGCGAGGGCATCCCGCAGCGCCATGCGTTCTTTCTCGGGAGAGGGAGGACGCCGCGTTGCCGAGACGACCGCAGGCGGCGCCAATGACGCCGTCACCGGCTCGCCGAAATCTGGCAGGTCGGCTGGCTGGATGGTGTCGTCGTCGCAAAGCGCCAGCGCCAGGTCGATGGCGTTGACGAGCTCGCGAATGTTGCCGGGCCAGCGGTGGCGGATCAGCGCCAGCCGCGCCGCCGGCGAGAGTTTCACAGGCCGGCCCGCAAGGCGCGCGCGCTGGCTCACCAGCCGGTCCAGCAGCCATTCGAAATCGGTGCGCTCCCGAAGTGTCGGCAAGGTCAGCGCGGCCGCGTTCAGCCGATAGAACAGGTCTTCGCGGAAACGGCCTTCGGCGACCAGCCGCCGCAGATCGTGATGCGAGGCGGAGACAATCTTGATGTCCACGGATCGGGGCTCGGTGCCGCCAACCGGGATCAGCTCGCGCTCGGCGATCACGCGTAGCAGCCGCGACTGCAGCGGGTAGGGCATGTCGCCAATCTCGTCGAGGAACAGCGTGCCGCCGTCGGCGTTCTCGATCAGCCCCTTGCGTCCCTTGGCGGCGGCTCCGGTGAAGGCGCCGGCGACGTGGCCGAACAGTTCGCTTTCGATAAGGTGCTCGGGGATAGCGGCGCAATTGATGGCCACGAACGGGCCTTTTCGCCTCGAACTGTCGTGGATCGCCCGGGCGAGGTGCTCCTTGCCGGTGCCGGTCTCGCCATGGATCAGGATCGGAATGGTCGTGGGCGCGAGCCTTGCGGCCCGCAGTTGCAGCGCGGCCATGCCCGGGTCGCCGGCGGAAAGCTCGGCTAGCGGCTTCGATATTGTCTCGACGGGCACACGGCGCCCGGTGAGCGGCTGCGGTTCTATGGCGTGGGCGAACAGGGCGCTGCCATTGCGCCCGAACACCAGCCTCTCCTCGGTCGGGCGGCCGCGCGTCAGATTGGGGAGATCGTCGACGCCGATCTCCAGATAGCGCGAGATGGGTTGTCCAATCGGCGGGGAGCGCTTCCAGTCGACGCCGCCGGCCTGCGCCAGCAACAGCGCCCCGCCGCGCGTCGTGCCCAGGATGCGGCCCGAGGCGTCGAGCGCGATGGCCGCCTCGGGGTCGACATCGAGGAACTCCGGCGAACGCGAAAAGCGCAACACCCATTCGGAATGCATCTGCGCCATCAGGTTGGCGAGTTCGATGCGCCGCGCGGACGCCGTCACCAGGTGCATCGCGAGGTTCTGGCTGACCTTCGGTTGAGGCGAGCGCAACAGCGAGATGTCCAATACCGCCGTCAGTTCGCCCCTGGTGTCGAAGATCGGCGCCGCCGTGCAGGACAACGGCGTGTGGGTCGTGTCGAAATGGTCCGTCTGGTGGATGGTCATCGCCTCGCCGGTGACGATGCAGGAACCGACGCCGCAGGTGCCGGTTCGGCTTTCCGACCATTCGGAACCGAGATAGAGGCCAGCCTTGCGCAACTGGTCCATGAACAGGGGATCGCCAAGGAAGTCGACGGTGACGCCCTTGGCGTCGGCCAGCAGCAGAACGTAGTTCTGGCCCGCGACCTGCTTGAACAGGGTTTCGAGGCCGCTGCGGGCAATGGCGATCAGTCTTTCCGACTGCTCGCGGTGTTCGCGCAACTGGGTGTCTGGGACGATATAGGCCTCCGTCGGCCGCGCCGGGTCCAACCGGTGCGTGTCGATGCAGCGCAGCCAGGACTGCACCACGACATCATCGCGCGCCGAGCGCGCGCCGGACAGCACCTGCTCGATCTCGCGTATATGCTCCCTTTCGCCAGCCATGCGTCCTCCTCGCAGCCAACGTCATGCCGTCTTCCCGGCGCTGGGCGCTTTTGGACGACGCCTGTTGGCCGCATAGTGGTGCCTCCGCCGCATGCGCTCAACTGTACTATGGTAGCGCGCGGGGCCGCGTCTTCACAGGCGGGTGATTTCGGGCCGAACCCCCATTGACGAGCTTGCATGTTCGCCCTTATTGTCCGCCCCCATGAAAACGGCACTCATTCTCGTAGGAAAGCGCGTGGGCAAGGCGGTGTAACCGCCGGGCGAAAACCTCCCATGCGCATCACACAGGCTCCCTCGGGGGCCTTTTTTATTGCCCGAAATCGAACTAAACGACCAGCAAACGCCCCAAGGCGAACAAACGGGACCAGACCGATGAGCAGTGGACAGAACGAGCGGCGCGAAATGACGGGCGCCGAAATGGTGGTGCAGGCGCTGAAGGACAATGGCGTCAAGCACATATTCGGCTATCCGGGCGGCGCGGTCCTTCCGATCTACGACGAGATCTTCCAGCAGGACGAGGTGGAACACATTCTGGTGCGCCACGAACAGGGCGCGGGTCACGCCGCCGAAGGCTATGCCCGCTCGACCGGCAAGGCCGGCGTGATGCTGGTGACGTCCGGCCCCGGCGCCACCAATGCGGTGACGCCGCTGCAGGACGCGCTGATGGACTCGATCCCGCTGGTCTGCCTCACCGGCCAGGTGCCGACCTCGCTGATCGGCTCCGACGCGTTCCAGGAATGCGACACCGTCGGCATCACGCGCCCCTGCACCAAGCACAACTGGCTGGTCAAGGACGTCAACGAACTGGCGGCGACCATCCATGAAGCCTTCCATGTCGCCACCACCGGCCGGCCTGGCCCAGTTGTCGTCGACATCCCGAAGGACGTGCAGTTCGCCAGGGGCGTCTATGTGCCGCCGCAGACCGCGCCGCGCACCAGCTACCAGCCCAAGGTCCAGGGCGACCTGGAGAAGGTGAAGGCGGCGGTCGAACTGATGGCCGGCGCCAGGAAGCCGATCATCTATACCGGCGGCGGCGTGATCAATTCGGGTCCAGAGGCCAGCCATCTGCTGCGTGAACTGGTCGACCTGACCGGCTTCCCCATCACCTCGACGCTGATGGGCCTCGGCGCCTATCCGGCCTCCGGCAAGAACTGGCTGGGCATGCTGGGCATGCACGGCACTTACGAAGCCAACATGGCCATGCACGATTGCGACGTGATGATCTGCATCGGCGCCCGTTTCGACGACCGCATCACCGGCCGGCTCAACGCGTTCTCGCCGAACTCGAAGAAGATCCATATCGACATCGATCCGTCCTCGATCAACAAGAACGTCCGCGCCGACGTGCCGATCATCGGCGATGTCGGCCGCGTGCTGGAAGATCTGGTGCGGCTGTGGCGGGCGACCGCCAAGACCGACAAGAAGGCGCTCTATCCCTGGTGGGAGCAGATCGCCAAATGGCGCGCGCGCGATTCGCTGGCTTTCAAGCCGAACGCCGACGTGATCATGCCGCAATACGCCATCCAGCGGCTCTATGCGCTGACCAAGGACATGGACACCTACATCACCACCGAGGTCGGCCAGCACCAGATGTGGGCGGCGCAGCACTACCACTTCGACAAGCCGAACCGCTGGATGACCTCGGGCGGCCTCGGCACGATGGGCTATGGGCTGCCGGCGGCACTCGGCGTGCAGATCGCGCATCCCAATTCCCTGGTCATAGACATCGCCGGCGATGCTTCCGTGCAGATGACGATCCAGGAGATGAGCGCCGCCGTGCAGTACGAGGCGCCGATCAAGATCTTCATCCTCAACAACCAGTACATGGGCATGGTGCGGCAATGGCAGCAGCTGCTGCACGGCAACCGCCTGTCGCATTCCTACACCGAGGCGATGCCCGATTTCGTCAAGCTGGCGGAAGCCTATGGCGGCCACGGCATACGCTGCGAGAAGCCGGGTGACCTCGACGACGCCATCAGGGAGATGATCTCGGTGAAGAAGCCGGTGATCTTCGACTGCCGCGTGGCGACGCTTGCCAACTGCTTCCCGATGATCCCGTCCGGCAAGGCGCATAACGAAATGCTCCTGCCCGACGAGGCGACGGACGAGGCCGTGGCCAACGCCATCGACGCCAAGGGCAGGGAACTCGTCTAGGCCCCGTCGGCTCTTCGCACATTGACCCGCACCGGCGACGGACCCACCAGACACAGGAAAAGACCATGGCTCAGCACCTTCAACCCACCGGCTCCGCCTACTTCATCGCCAAGGAAACGGAAAAGCCCGAGATCCACACGCTCTCCGTGCTGGTCGACAACGAGCCGGGCGTGCTTGCCCGGGTCATCGGCCTGTTCTCGGGGCGCGGCTACAACATCGAGAGCCTGACGGTCTCGGAAACCGAGCACGAGAAACACCTGTCGCGCATTACCATCGTCACGCGCGGCACGCCGCATGTGCTGGAGCAGATCAAGCACCAGCTCGAGCGCATCGTGCCGGTCCATCGCGTCGTCGACCTCACCGTGCGCTCGCATGAATTCGGCCAGGATCGGCCGCTGGAGCGGGAACTGGCGCTGGTCAAGGTGGCGGGCACCGGCGAGGCTCGTGTCGAGGCGCTCAGGCTGGCGGATGCCTTCCGCGCCTCGGTCATCGACGCCAACACCGAGCACTTCATCTTCGAGATCACCGGCAAGGGTTCGAAGCTCGACCAGTTCATCGCCATCATGAAGCCGCTCGGGCTGGTCGAGATCTGCCGCACCGGCGTGGCGGCGATGAACCGCGGCCCGCAAGGGATGTAACCACCACGCGCGGCAGTCCCGTAGGTGCCGTCGCGATAGCAGTCGCGCCGCGGCGGCTGCCGCGGCAGAACAGTCTGCATTCGACGTGTCGGCCAAGAGGCATTCCGAGTCCTCGAAGACCCCTAGTCATCGTCTCGAGGACGATTGCGGTGAAGACTGGACCAATCAAATGCCGTGGCGCCGGACGCTGGACCGATTTAAGTCAGCTCTGCTGACCTAGTGACCCCGATGCCGCTCGATACCTTTCTTGCCCTGCTGGTGTATGCCTTCGTGACCTCGGTCACGCCGGGGCCGAACAATTTCATGCTCCTGGCGTCGGGCGTGAATTTCGGCTTTACGCGCACCATTCCGCACATGCTGGGCATCGGCATCGGCTTCCTCGTGCTGCTGCTCGCCGTCGGCTTCGGGCTCGGCGCGGTGCTGACCGCGTTCCCGATGTTGCACAACGGCCTGAAGGTCGCGGGCAGTGCCTATCTCCTCTATCTCGCCTGGAAGATCGCGTCGTCGCGTTCGATGGGCGGCAAGGGAGAGGAGAGGGCGCAGCCGATGCGCTTCCTCGACGCGGCGGCGTTTCAGTGGGTCAATCCGAAGGCGTGGGTGATGGCTGTCACCGCCATGGCCGTCTACAGCAATGCGGACCGTCCATATCTTTCGGTCGTCCTCGTGTCGGTCGCATTTGCCGTGGTCAATCTCCCGAGCGTGTCGGTCTGGGCCGGATTTGGCATGGCCTTGCGCGGCTTCCTTTCCGATCCGACGCGGCTCAAATGGTTCAACATCGCCATGGGCGTGCTGCTGGCGGCGACGCTCTGGCCGATGCTGCGCTAATACCTTCGCAGGTTCGGAAGATCACTTCATCTGTTTGATTTGGCGCCGTTTTCTGCGCTGTGGCTGTGTGCCCATCGCAGGGAAAGGCATGGCCAGGAAAGGCGCCGCCGGCCGTCCCGCATTGCCCGCGGACCGTTAGCTGCCTCTTTATTGTGCGCTGCACATTAAATCTTCGTAATGGCGGATTTTGGCCCTTTTTCGCCTTCGGCTTGCGCTATTTATCAGACCAAATCACGGCAAGTCGCCGCGATTTCAGCTATAGTACGACCACCGGATAGCGGCGTGTCGGACCAAGAGGGTCTTTTTGCGATGCGTGGGAAAGTCGGGCTTGGGGTGATCGCTGTCGCCTGTATCGTGGCCGGCGGGCTGTATTTTTCGCCGGCGACAATGAGCAAGCTGCGGCAGATGCTGCCCATGCAGCAGGCCTCGGCTCCGGCCGCTTCGGCGACGCCGGCGGCCGCGTCCAACGGCGCGCGCTCGATCTCGATCGTCGCCGCGACGGCCTCGACCGCCGACTTTCCAATAAGGCGCTACGCCATCGGTTTCGTGTCCTCGCCCGCCGTCGTCAGCATCAACCCGCGGGTTTCGAGCCAGATCGTCTCGATCGCGGTCAAGGACGGGCAGATGGTCAAGGCCGGCGACGTCCTGTTCACCCTGGATGACCGCGCGCTGAAGGCGCAGCTTGCCAAGGACCAGGCAACGTTGGCCAAGGACCAGGCGCTGCTGGCGAGCTCGCAGGCCGACCTCCAGCGCGCCAAGGATCTCGTGGCCAAGCAGGCGGGCACGCAGCAGACCTACGACCAGGCGGCCGCGGCGCAGAAGGCGGCGGCTGCTACGGTCGAGGCCGACAAGGCCACCATCGACGCCGACAATGTCCAGCTCGGCTTCGCCACCATCACGGCGCCGATCTCGGGACGGCTGGGAGCGATCAACACCGCCATCGGCAATCTCGTAAACACCAGCAACGGCAACAGCAGCACGTCGACGCCGCTGGTCACCATCACCCAGATGGATCCGCTGCAGGTGAACTTCAATCTGCCCGAAAGCGACCTTGCCTTGCTGCACAAGGCGCTGGCGCACCCCGAAGACGGCGCGGTGACGCTGACCAAGGATGGCGATCCGACGCCGATCGGCAAGGGTACGCTCGATTTCGTGGACTCCAGCGTCGACACCGCCTCCGGAACGATCGCGACGCGGGCAAGCCTGCCAAATCCGGATCTTTCGCTATGGCCCGGCCAGTATGTGAATGTGATCGTCAACGCCGGAACCATGCCGCAGATGACTTCGGTGCCGACCGTTGCGGTGCAGCCAAGCCAGAAAGGGCCCTTCGTCTACGTCGTGAAGCCCGACAACACGGTTGAGATGCGGCCCGTGCAGGTCGCGCTGACCGAGGGCGACAACAGCGCCATCAGCCAGGGGCTGAAGAGCGGCGAGCGCGTGGTGGTCGAAGGCCAGACAAGGCTGAAGAACGGCGCGGCGGTCCACGAAGGCAAGGCGACAGCGTCCAATGGCGACACGTCGGCGCCGAAGGTCGCGGAGGCTGACAAGCCCGGCGAGGCGAAGCAATGATCTCCGAATTCTGCATTCGCAGGCCTGTCGCCACACTGCTGATGTCGTTCGCCCTGATCCTGGGCGGACTTTTTGCCTACAAGTTCCTGCCGGTGGCCGCGCTTCCGAGCGCCGAATTCCCGGTCGTCAACGTTTCCGCCCAGTTGCCTGGCGCTTCGCCGGAAACGATGGCTACGTCCGTGGCGACGCCGCTGATCAAGCAGTTCGCGACCATCGCCGGCATCGATTCGATCTCGACCACCAATTCGCTCGGCTCGACGTCGATCGCCATCCAGTTCGTGCTCAACCGGGATATCGACGCAGCCGCCGCCGACGTGCAGGCGGCCATCGCGCGAACGCAGAAATCGCTGCCGCCGGAAATGACCAGTCCACCGAGCTACCGCAAGGTGAACCCGGCCGACGCGCCGATCCTGCTGATGTCGCTGGTGAGCGACACTATTCCTCTGACCGACCTCGACGCCTTCGCTGAAAACGTCATCTCGCCATCGCTGTCGACCATCGACGGCGTCGCCCAGGTCTCGATCTTCGGCCAGCAGAAATACGCGGTGCGCATCCAGATCGACCCGACCGCGCTTGCCGCGCGCGGAATCTCGATCGACCAATTGCAGGCGGCGATCGCCTCGGCCAACAGCAATACGCCGCTCGGTGTGCTGCAGAACAGCAAGCAGCAGCTGACGATCACCGCGAACACGCAACTGACCAACGCGGCCGGCTTCTCCGACCTCATCATCGCCACCAAGAACGGGCACCCCGTGCGCTTGGGCGAGGTGACGCGCGTCATCGATTCCGTTCAGACGACGACCACGGCAAGCTGGTATGACGGCACCCGCGCCATCATCATGGCGGTGCAGCGCCAGCCCGACGCCAATACGGTGGATGTCGTCGATCGCGTCAAGGCGATGCTGCCGTCCTTCCAGGACCAGATGCCGGCGGCGGCGAGCATCAAGCTGCTCAACGACCGCTCGACCTCGATCCGCGCCGCCGTCGACGACGTGCAGTTCACGCTGCTGCTCACCATCGCGCTGGTCGTGCTGGTCATCTTCGTCTTCCTGCGCCGCGTGACGGCGACCATCATTCCCGCCGTGGCGGTGCCCATTTCGCTCATCGCCACGCTGGGCGCGATGTTCCTGTTCGGCTTCTCCATCGACAACATATCGCTGATGGGCCTGACGCTGGCGGTGGGCCTCGTGGTCGACGACGCCATCGTCATGCTGGAAAACATCTTCCGACACATGGAGGAGGATGGCCTGTCGGCCATGGACGCGGCTCTCAAGGGCGCGCGAGAGATCGGTTTCACCATCATATCGATTTCGATCTCGCTGGTGGCGATCTTCATTCCGGTGCTGCTGATGGGCGGCGTGATCGGACGCATCTTCAACGAGTTCGCGGTGGTCGTGACCGTCGCGATCCTGGCGTCGATGTTCGTGTCGCTGACGCTCACCCCGATGCTGTGCTCGCGCCTGCTGTCTCTCTCCGCCGCCGACCGGCGGGCGGCGCATGACCACGCCCAGAAGCAGAATTTCTTCATGCGCGGCTATGACTGGCTGTTGAGCTTCTGCCTGCGCCATACCTTCCTGGTCTTCCTCGTGTTCGTCGGAACGGCGGCGGCATCGGTCTGGCTCATCCAGGTCTCGCCGAAAGGCTTCTTCCCGCAGGAAGATATCGGCCAGATCTCCGTCACGACGATTGCGCGCCAGGACATATCGTTCGATTCCATGGTGAAGCTGCAGGACCAGGTGGCCGGCGTGTTCTCCCACTCGCCCTATGTCGATCACGTCGCCTGGTCGGTCGGCAACGGAAACAATGCGCTCAACCAGGGTCAGCTCTATGTCCAGCTGAAGGGCAAGGACCAGCGGCCGGACATCGACAAGGTGATGTCCGACCTGCGCAAGCAGCTTTCCGGCGTCTCGGGGATCGAGACCTACATGCAGCCGGTGCAGAACCTGCGGCTTGGGTCGCGGCAGTCCGCCAGCGCCTACCAGTTGGTCGTCCAGGGGCTGGATACCGGCCAGACGGACATCTGGGCGCAGAAGCTGTCCGACGAGATGACGGCGAACCCGAAATTCTTCACCGACGTCACCAACGACCTGCAGAACAACGCCTTGCAGGCCTCACTCGTCATCGATCGCGACAAGGCGGCGAACCTCGGGGTCGATACCGATACGCTGCGATCCAGCCTCTACGGCGGCTTCGGCACCGAGCAGGTGTCGACCATCTTCGGCTCCGCCGACAGCTACGAAGTGGTCATGGAGCTCGATCCGAAGATCCCGTGGTCGCCCGAGCGGATGCTTGCAATCCAGGTGCGGACGGCCAGCGGCAGCCTGGTTCCGCTGGGCGCTTTCGCGCGCGTCGACCGTACGGCCGGCGCCCTGACGGTGAACCAGCTTGGCCAGCTTCCCGCGGTGACGATCTCCTACAACCTGCCGCAGGGCGTGGCGCTCGGCGACACCGTGACCGAGATCAATGCGCTGAAGGACAAGATCGGGATGCCCAAGGCGATCTCGACGACCTTCGCGGGCACGGCCAAGACGTTCCAGGATTCTCTGGCGAACCAGGGCCTGCTGATCGGCGGCGCGATCCTGACGATCTACATCGTGCTGGGCATACTCTACGAGAGCTTCATCCACCCGCTCACCATCCTGACGGGGCTTCCGTCCGCAGTGCTCGGGGCGCTGATCGCCTTGCGGCTTGCCGGCATGGATCTCTCGGTCATTGCCGTCATCGGCATCCTGATGCTGATCGGCATCGTCAAGAAGAACGGCATCATGATGATCGACGTCGCGCTCGAATTGCGACGCGAGGGCATGTCGGCGACCGAGTCCATCCACAAGGCCTGCCTGATGCGCTTCCGTCCGATCATGATGACGACGCTGGCGGCATTGATGGGCACGATCCCGATCGCGCTCGGAACGGGCGCCAGCGCCGAGCTGCGCCAGCCGCTCGGCGTCGCCGTCGTTGGCGGCCTCGTCGCCTCGCAGGCGCTGACACTGTTCGTCACGCCGGTGATCTATGTTTATTTCGAGCATCTGTCCGGCTGGCTCGTCGGTCTCTGGCCGAAGCGCAAGAGCGAGCTGCATCTCGTCGATACCGGCGAGCAGCCCTCGCTGTTCGACGCCGAGGACAACGAACCCCAGAAGGCCGCCGCCGAGTAAATTTTCCTCCGGCGGGCCTTCTGGCCCAAGCCGCCGTGCTTGCCGGCGGCGGGGCGTGCACGTAATTTGCCGTCATGTCCCACGATCATGATCACGACAACGAACTCGATCCGTTTGCGGCGCGGGTGCGCGCGCTGGAGACGATCCTGGCCCGCAAGGGCCTGATCGATCCCGCGGCCATCGACGTCATCGTCGACACATATGAGACGAAGATCGGTCCGCGCAACGGCGCCCGGGTGGTGGCCAAGGCATGGTCCGACCCCAATTATGCGGACTGGCTCCGCCGCGACGCAACAGCCGCGATCGAGTCGCTGAGCTATACCGGCCGGCAGGGCGAGCACATGCAGGCCGTCTTCAATACGGAAGAGACGCACAACCTCGTCGTCTGCACGCTGTGCTCCTGCTATCCGTGGTCGGTGCTCGGCCTGCCGCCCGTCTGGTACAAGGCGCCGCCCTATCGCTCGCGCGCGGTGATCGATCCGCGCGGCGTGCTGGAGGAGTTCGGGCTGACCTTGCCGGCCTCCACCCGTATCCGCGTCTGGGATTCTACCGCCGAGCTTCGCTACCTGGTGGTGCCGGCGCGGCCGGAGGGCACCGAGGGCTGGAGCGAGGACCGGCTGGCGGAACTGGTCAGCCGCGACGCCATGATCGGCACCGCGCTGGCGAGGGCTGCCGCATGAACGGCCCGCACGATCTCGGCGGGCAGATGGGTTTCGGGCCGGTGGCGCCCGAAAAGGACGAGCCGTACTTCCATGCCGAATGGGAAAAGCGCGCGCTTGGCGTGACGCTGTGCGCAGGCGGCATGGGCGCATGGAACATCGACGAGAGCCGGCACGCTCGGGAATCGCTGCACCCGGCCGACTATTACGCATCCAGCTACTACCAGATCTGGATCAAGGCGCTGGAGACGCTGCTCAAGCGGCATGGGTTCATCAGCGAGCGCGATCTCGCCGCCGGCGAGGCGGTTGATGCGGCCGCGGCGCCGAAACGGGTGCTGAAGGCCGCGGACGTTCCCGCCGTCCTCGCCAGGGGCGGGCCTTGTGATCGGCCGGTCGAGGCGCCGGCGCGTTTCAAGGCCGGCGATCCTGTGCGCACGAAAAACTTCCATCCGGTCGGCCATACGCGCCTGCCACGCTACGCGCGGGGCAAGCAAGGCGTCGTCGAGGCCGTACGCGAGGGGTTCGTCTTTCCCGACAGCAACGCGCATGGCCGGGGCGAAGACCCGCAATGGGTCTACACCGTCGTCTTCGACGGCACCGAGATCTGGGGTGAGGCCGCCGATCCAACACTGACGGTATCGATCGATGCCTGGGAAAGCTACCTTGAGCCGGTCTGATCAGCCTGAAGCCGGCATGGCGCCCGATGCACCGGTCTTCGCCGAGCCGTGGCAGGCACAGGCCTTCGCCATGACGGTCGCGTTGCACGACCAGGGGCTGTTCTCGTGGGCGGAATGGGCGGAGGCCCTGTCGGCGGAGGTCAAGAAGCCCGACGCGGCCGTTGACGGTCATGACTACTACGAGCATTGGCTGGCGGCGCTCGAGGGCCTGCTCGCCGCCAGGGGGCTGGCCGACCGCGATGACGTCGACGCCATGGCCGAGGCTTGGGAGCGGGCCGCCCACGCGACGCCGCACGGCAAGCCGATCCTGCTGGAAAACGATCCCGAATTCAGATCCGGCGGGTGAGGGGTCGTGCGCTGCCTCTCCGGCGGCGCGCCTCGCAACATCGCCCTTCGCACCGAGAGAATGCATGTACCTGGCGGAGATCCTGTCCATCGGCGCGGCGCTTTGCATCGCGACCAGCGGCATGCTGGCCGGCGAGCTTTCGGGCCGCGTCGACGCCTTGACCCTGACGCGATGGCAGACATTCGCAGTGACGGTCGCGACCGGCGCCGCCGCGACCGTCGCGGGCGGCTGGTCGGGGCTCTCGGCGTGGCAGGTCGGCTATCTCGCCGCTTCGGGCATCTTCGGGATATTCATCGCCTCGACGGCCTATATTTCCTCCATCTTCGCGCTCGGGCCGCGTCTGGCGCTGCTGATGTTCTCGCTGACATCGCCCTTCGCGCTGGTGATGGGCTATACGATCCTTGGCGAGCGGG
This sequence comes from Mesorhizobium sp. 65-26, assembly GCA_001899205.1. GTDB lineage: Bacteria > Pseudomonadota > Alphaproteobacteria > Rhizobiales > Rhizobiaceae > Mesorhizobium. Next base: position 791,556 of record MKVL01000010.1, read on the forward strand.
TCGGCGGCGTCCAACTGGCCGGCGTCGCGCTGGTGATCGCGGGCATCGTGCTGGCCATCCTGTTCGGCCGCCCCGCCAAGGCCCAGCCTGAAGGCATATTTCCGACGCCGCCCATTGAAAAGCCGGTCCTGCCGGCGCGACAGATGACCTTGCCGGTCGGTCTTGGCTTCGGCCTGCTGGCGGCGCTCGGCCAGGCGGCCGGCACGCTGGTGGCGCGGCCGGTCATGGCCTCGGGCGTCGATCCGTTCGTGGCTATGGCGATCCGCACGGGCGTGTCGACCTTGCTGTTCCTGCTCCTGGTCTTCGTCCCGCTGCCCGGAAACGGCAAGCGGCCGAAGCCCTCCGCGCGGATCCTCGCGATCGGGATTTCCGGCGCCCTCATCGGCACCGGTATGGGCATGTCGCTGCTGATGGCGGCGCTGGCACGCGGGCAGGTCGGCATCGTCTCGACGCTGTCGTCGCTGTCGCCCGTTCTGGTACTGCCGATGGTGTGGCTGCGCACCGGCGCCAGGCCGGCCGCGCCCGCCTGGGGCGGCGCGCTACTGGCCTTCGCCGGAACCTCCCTCATTGCCATGGGCTGACAGCAGGTTTCACGCTGGCGCTTGCCTTCGTGGCGCGAATCCGCTCACACGGTCCGATGGAATTTTCACCGCAGCAGGATGACGCGCTGAAGGCGGTCGCGGCCTGGCTTAGGGCCGGCAAGCCGCAGATCTTCCGCCTGTTCGGCTATGCCGGCACCGGCAAGACCACGCTGGCGCGCCATTTCGCCGAGCATGTCGACGGGCAGGTGCAGTTCGCCGCTTTCACGGGCAAGGCCGCGCAGGTGCTGCGCTCGAAGGGCGCCGTCAACGCGCGCACCATCCATTCGCTGATCTATCGGCCGAAGGGCGAGGAATCGGTCGAGGACGAGGTGACGGGCAAGACGTCGATGTCGCCGACCTTCTCGCTCAACCGGCAAAGCCCGATCGCGCGCGCGAAGCTGGTAATCATCGATGAATGCTCGATGGTCGACGAGCAGCTCGGCAGAGACCTGCTCAGCTTCGGCACGCCGATCCTGGTCCTGGGCGATCCCGGGCAATTGCCGCCGATTTCGGGCGGTGGGTTCTTCACCGAGCAGGAGCCCGATTTCCTGCTTACCGAGATTCACCGGCAGGCGCGCGACAATCCGATCATCCGGCTGGCGCTCGACGTGCGCGAGGGACGCGAGTTCATGCGCGGCGACTATGGCACGGCGCGGGTGATCGGCAAGGAAGAGGTCAATCAGGAGATGGTGCTGAAGGCCGACCAGGTGCTGGTCGGCACCAACCGGACGCGTCGCCGCTACAATCAGCGCCTGCGTGAGCTGAAAGGCTTCACCGCCGACTTTCCTCAGGCCGGCGACAAGCTGGTGTGCCTGCGCAACGATCCCGCCAAGGGGCTGCTCAACGGCTCGCTGTGGAAGGTGATGACCTCATCGCGCGAGACAGTAAAGCCCGGCATCAACCTGCTGGTCGCGCCGGAGGAGGACGACCCGGACCGCGGCGTCGCCAAGATCAAGCTGCTCAAGGCCGCCTTCGAGGATCCCGAGGCCGAGATTCCGTGGCAGCAGAAGAAGCGCTTCGACGATTTCGATTTCGGTTACGCGTTGACGGTCCACAAGGCGCAGGGCTCGCAGTGGAACGAGATCGTGCTGTTCGACGAGAGCTGGGCCTTCAAGGATACGCGCCAGCGCTGGCTGTACACGGCCATAACCCGCGCGGCCGAGCGCCTGACCATCGTCCGTTAAAGCATTTTGCAGCCAGATGGAAACATTTGGCGTCGCACAAATGCAGCAAGAACAGATAGATAGAGCGGTCCCGACGTTTCAGCCGGGCCCGCTCTGGTGCGTCATAGTTCCCGCGCGGCCAGCCATCGCCAGGCCTCGATCTGGTCGCCTGTGTCGAAGTGCCTCAGCTCGATGGGCGAGGGGAGGACACGAAGCGCTGCCGTCGTCCAGTCCGGCTCGCCGATTGCCGCGCAGCGGCCGATGTGATCGACCGCACCGGCAAAGCCCTGGCGGAGCGTGTCCTCCGATATTTCCCGCCAGTCGACCCCGTCATGGTCGATGAGCCTCACGAGTGCATCGAGGCGCGGGTGAAGGAGATAGGCGGCCTCCAGCAGGCCGAACAGGTTCTCGGCATCCATCGGCGAGACATGGCCGACGACATCTATGGCGAAAAGGTCGTCGCGATCGGTGTCGATCCTGCGGATCGCCGGCACGGCTTCGAGGGAATTCACGGCTGCGTCCTTTCGCTGGCTGGCTCGTTCCTGTGGAACACCCGAAACCCCTGTCTGTTCCCAGCAAAATCGCTATAGATGGCGCCGGCACGCTGAAGATCGAAGACTGGAACCCCAAAAGCCATGCCCGCCAAGCTCTCCGTCAATCTCAACGCCATCGCGATGCTGCGCAATCGGCGCGATCTGCCCTGGCCAAGCGTCACCGGGCTGGGCCGCATCGCGCTCGCCGCCGGCGCGCACGGGCTGACGGTGCATCCGCGCCCAGACGAACGGCATATTCGCCTAAGCGACCTGCCGGAGATCCGTGCGTTGATCGACGATGAGTTCCCGAAGGCGGAATTCAACATCGAGGGCTATCCGACCGAGGCGTTCCTGACGCTGGTGGAGAAGCATCAGCCTGAGCAGGTGACGCTGGTGCCCGACGATCCAGCGCAGGCCACGTCGGACCACGGCTGGGACTTCGGGGGCCAGGCGGCGTTCCTCACGCCGATCGTCAAGCGCCTGAAGAAGGGCGGTTTTCGCGTGTCGCTGTTTTCGGACCCAGATCCGGCGGGCGTAGCCGCCGCCCGCGACACGGGAGCGGACCGGATCGAGCTCTATACGGGGCCATACGGCAGTTGCCACGACGATTCCACCAGGGCTGCCAAGGAATTGGAAAAGCTCGGGAAAACCGCAGAGGCGGCGATCGCTGCCGGGCTTCAGGTGAACGCCGGGCACGACCTCGTGGTGAGCAATCTTCCGGCCCTGGCCAAGCGCATTCCGGCCTTGGCCGAAGTGTCGATAGGACATGGGTTGACAGCCGACGCTTTGGAGTATGGCATGGCCGCCACCGTGGGACGCTTCCTGAAGGCCTGCGGGTGGTAGGGGAACAGCCCCTGCGTTGAGGGCATGGCAGCCTTAACGTGGCGGCACTTGATATTGCATCGCAGCAAGCGTAGAGCACCGCGCGCTTATCGGAGTGTCGTTCATGGCCCTTGCCAACAATGGTAGTGAGGCAGAAACCGTCGAACAATCGAGTCATTCCGAGATCGAGCAGCATAGCGCCAAGGTGCTGATGCTGGGCGCTCTCGGCGTGGTCTATGGCGACATCGGTACCAGCCCGATCTACGCTTTCCGCGAGGCGCTGGTGGCGTCGTCCCGCGGCCACGTCGCCGAGCGCGGCGACATACTCGGCGTGCTTTCGCTCATTATCTGGTCGCTGACGATCATCGTCACGATCAAGTACATCATGTTCGTGCTGCGCGCCGACAACCGTGGCGAGGGTGGCGTGCTGTCGCTGATGGCGCTGGCGCGCGGGAGCTTCGCCAAGCGGTCGGCGATCATTCTGGCGATCGGCATCGTCGGCGCTTCGCTGTTCTTCGGCGATGCCGTCATCACGCCCGCCATCTCGGTGCTGTCGGCGGTCGAAGGCATGAACGTCGTGACGCCGACCTTCCAGCCCTATGTTGTGCCGCTGACGCTGCTGATCCTGGCGCTGCTGTTTTCGGTGCAGCGGTTCGGCACCGGCGGCGTGGCGCTCATCTTCGGCCCGATCATGGCCGTCTGGTTCCTGGCCATCGGCCTTTCCGGCCTCAAGCATATCATCGACGATCCGGAAATCCTTCTGGCGGTCAGCCCGCACTACATCGTGGCGTTCCTCATTCATTCGCCCGATGTGGCGTTCGTGACGATCGGCGCGATTTTCCTCGCGGTCACCGGCGCCGAGGCGCTCTATGCCGACCTTGGCCATTTCGGCCGCAAGCCGATCGTGCAGGCGTGGCTCTACATCGTATTTCCCTGCCTGCTGCTCAATTATGCCGGGCAGGGGGCCTATGTGCTCGCCAATGGCGGCACCGTCGGCCATCCGTTCTTCGAGATGAACGAGGGCTGGGCGCTGATCCCGATGGTGGTGCTGGCGACCGCCGCCACCGTCATCGCCAGCCAGGCCGTGATCTCCGGCGCCTATTCGCTGACCCGCCAGGCGGTGCAGCTCAACATGCTGCCGCGTCTCGAAATCCTGCACACGTCCGAAAAGCAGTCCGGCCAGATCTACATGCCGCGCGTCAACATGCTGCTGGCGCTGGTGGTCATGCTGCTGGTGGTGGGCTTTGGCGAATCGAGCAAGCTGGCCTCGGCCTACGGCATCTCGGTAACCGGCAACATGCTGGTGACGACGGTGCTGCTGTTCGTGATCATGACCCGCATCTGGAAGTGGAAGAAGTGGGTGGCCATCGCGCTGACGGCGCTGTTCGCCTTCATCGACATCGGCTTCTTCGCCTCCAACATCGTCAAGGTGTTCGAGGGCGGCTGGGCCTCACTGGCCGTGGCCTTCACCATCGTCACCGTGATGTGGACGTGGGTGCGCGGCAGCCGTTACCTCTTCGAGAAGACGCGCAGGAACGAGATTCCGCTCGATTTCCTTGCCGGCAACCTCCTGAAGAAGAAGCCGCAACTGGTGTCGGGCACTGCCGTGTTCCTGACCAGCGACCCGCTCAGCGCGCCGACGGCCCTGATGCACAGCCTGAAGCACTACAAGGTGCTGCACGAGCAGAACGTCATCCTGTCCGTGGTCACGGCGCCGCAGCCGGTGGTGCCGGACAGCGATCGCGTCAAGATGGAGACGGTCAACGAACTGTTCATGCGCATAACGCTGACCTTCGGCTACATGGAACAGCCGAACATTCCGCGCGCGCTGGCGATCTGCCGCAAGCAGGGATGGAAGTTCGACATCATGACCACGTCGTTCTTCCTGTCGCGGCGTTCGCTGAAGGCATCGCCCAACTCAGGCATGCCTGTGTGGCAGGACCGGTTGTTCATCGGTCTGGCGCGCACGGCCGCGGACGCGACCGAGTATTTCCAGATCCCGACGGGACGCGTGGTGGAAATCGGTACGCAGGTGGCTATCTGACCGTGTGAGTCCGGGCAGCCGCTTTATCGCGCGCGGCTGCCTTTTGCCTGCCTGTCGGCATTCCCTCCTGTGTCATGGCGGGAAACGGGCGGCATCCGCCCGCATATCGCCAACTGGTGCTGGAGAGCCTATCTTCCTGATGGATCCAGGATGAGGCCTCCAAGGCCTCGCGGACCATAGGGAGGCGCGGCATGGACGGCGAACTGGTTCTGGTCACCGGCGGTTCGGGCTTCCTTGGCGCGCATTGCATCCTGAAACTGCTCGAGGCCGGCTACCGGGTTCGAACCACCGTCAGGTCGCTGGGGCGCAAGGGCGATGTGCTGGCCATGCTCGCGGTCGGAGGCGTGACGCCGGGCGATGCGCTATCCTTTGCCGTGGCCGACCTGACGAAGGATGACGGCTGGCGCGAAGCCATGGCCGGCTGCGCCTATGTCCTGCATGTCGCATCGCCGTTTCCGCCCGGCGTGCCGAAGAACGAGGATGAGCTGATCGTGCCGGCGCGCGAGGGCGTGCTGCGCGTTCTGAGAGCGGCGCGCGACGCCGGCGTCAGGCGCGTCGTGCAGACATCGTCCTTTGCCGCGGTCGGCTATGGCAAACCCTTGCCGGTCGGGCGTCCCTTCAATGAAGAGGATTGGACCGATCCGAACGGCGACGTCAGCGCCTATGTGAAGTCGAAAACGCTCGCCGAGCGCGCCGCCTGGGATTTCATCGCGCGCGAAGGCTCCGCGCTGGAACTCTCGGTGGTAAATCCCGTCGGCATCTTCGGGCCGGTGCTCGGAGCGGACCATTCGACCTCGACGCTGTTCATCCAGCGGATGATGGACGGCGCGCTGCCCGGCCTGCCGCGCATGGTTTTCGGAGTGGTCGACGCGCGCGACGTCGCCGATCTTCATGTGCTGGCGATGACCAGCCCGGCGGCCAAGGGTGAACGCTTCCTCGCCGTGTCGGGCGATTTCATGTGGGTGGCCGAGATCGCGGCTACGCTGCGGCAGCGCCTGGGTGCCGCGGCGGCGCGGGTGCCGACCCGGATATTGCCCGACTGGCTTGTCCGGACGGTCGGCCTGTTCAGCGCCGAGGCCGCGCAGGTGGTGCCCGAGCTCGGTCGGGTCAAGAACGCGACCAGCGCCAAGGCAGCCCGCGCGCTCGGCTGGACGCCGCGCACGCGGGAGGATGCTCTCGCCGCGACCGGCGAGAGCCTTGTGCGGCTCGGCCTGCTGAAAAAGCGGGGGTAAGGCCGCTTTTTCGCTGGAGCGGCTCCGCGTTCAGCCAGCCAAGGCGGCCTTGTTAGCCTGGAGGAATTCCTTCAGCGTCTTCGACTTTCTGCCCGAAAGCTTCTCGACCGCGTCCGTGACCATCGAGATGCGGCCGGAACGCGTGTTGGCATCGAACGAGACGATGAGGCGGGCAACGTCTTCGGGAACGCCCGATGCCTTGATGCCTTCCGTCAGCGCCTCGTCCGAAAGCTGGACGACTTCCAGCGGCTTGCCGGTCACCTCGCGCACCAGGGCGGCGATCTCGGGGATCGTATAGGCCTGCGGGCCGGTCAGCGTGTAGATCTCGCTGTCCTTCGAACCGGAAGCCAGGCTGGCGGCAATCGCGGCGGCCATGTCGTCGCGTGCGCCATGGGCGATCCTGCCGTCGCCGGCGGAAGTGTACCAGTGGCCGGAGGAAAGGGCGTGCGGCAGCGCCATGAACAGGTTCTCCTGGTACCAGCCGTTGCGGAAGATCGTGTAGGGAATGCCGCTTTCCTTGATGGCCTGCTCGGTGCCGTGGTGGTCGCCGGCGAACAGAACCGGCGAGCCGGGTTCGGGGGTGGGCATCGAGGTGTAGAGAAGATGCGAGACGCCGGCCTTCTTGGCCGCGGCAACCGCCGTCAAGTGCTGCTGGAGGCGACGACCGCCTTTGACGTCCAGATCGTTGGTCGAGATGATCAGGACCCTGTCGGCGCCCTTGAAGGCACTCACCAGCGATGCCTCGTCGTTGAAGTCGGCGGCCCGCACGGTGACGCCGCGCGCGGCGAGGTCGGCGAGCTTCGCCGGATCGCGGGTGGTGGCGATGATGCGCGACGGTGGCACCTTGAGCGTGTCGAGAAGATGATGGATGACGCCCTGGCCGAGCTGGCCGGCGGCGCCTGTGACGAGAAGGGTTTCGGTCATGGCGGTGATCCTGTGCGAGGTTTTTGGTGGTCTCAAAAAGAGACCAGCACTAAAATAGGAATTGACCCTGCCAGGTAAAGAAGGCAGTTTCGCGGGAGGTAGGCACAGGCAGGGAACCACCTTGGACAGCAAGATCCTCAACCTGAAATCGAAGATCGAGGTCTACAAGGCCATCAGCGAGCCGGGCGGCAGCTTCGCCGATTGCCCGGTGCGCGACGTCATCCAGATCATCAGCGGCAAGTGGAGCTCGCTGCTGATGATGGCGCTGGCGGAAAAGCCCTACCGTTTCGGCGAGTTGCGTCGCCTCGTCCCCGACATCTCCCAGCGCATGCTCACCCAGACGCTGCACGACCTGCAGCGCGACGGCTATGTGCGGCGCGAGGTGTTCGCGACGAAGCCGCCAAGCGTCGAATACAGTCTCACCGATCTCGGGCGATCCATGTTCGGTCCGCTGTACCAACTGCTGCAATGGGCGGAGTTCAACCACGGCGCCGTGCGGCATGCGCGCGCCGCTTTCGACGCTGCTCAGCCTTAGGCAGGAGCCGGAGGTTTGCCGCACCGACGATGGCAGATCGTCTGCTCGACGATTCCGAAAAAATCGCATCGTTTGATATCAAGGTCCCGTTTTGCAGAATCGAGGGGACCCCGCCAATCAGCGAGGATTGTCCCGAACCGGACGGGACATGGGCACTCTTCTTGATATCGCGATCGTCGGCGCGGGCCCGGCCGGGCTGGCGGCGGCGCTCTACCTCAAACGCGCGGGACACAAGGTCACCGTGTTCGAGCGCTTCGAGGAGCCCAAGCCGGTCGGCTCCGGGCTGATCCTGCAGCCGACCGGCCTGACGGTGCTCGCCGATCTCGGCCTGCTTGACGAGATCCTGATGCTCGGCAACCGCATCGAGCGCCTGCACGGCGCCGACGCCCGCAGCGGACGCGCCGTGCTCGATGTCCGCTACGATGCAAGGCGCGGGGGCCGTTTCGGCGTGGCGGTGCATCGCGCGGCGCTGTTCGGCGTCCTGTTCGCCGCCGCGAGCCGCGAAGGCATCGCCATCGAGACCGGGGTAGAGCTCGAAGCCGTGCAAACCGGTGGGAGGGCAAGGCTCGTCGCTGCCGGCGGGCGCTTCGTCGGAACTTTCGACCTCGTGATCGACGCCAGCGGCGCGCGGTCGAGGTTGCGGCAGGGCCTGGGCGACCCCAGCGAATGGCGGCCCCTGGCCTATGGCGCCTTCTGGGCCTCGCTTGGCTGGCGCGGCGACGGCTTTGACGAGAATGCGTTGCTGCAGCGCTACGACAGGGCGAGCGTCATGATCGGCGTGCTTCCGATCGGCCGGCCTCGGCCGGGCGCCGACAAGATGGCGGCCTTCTTCTGGAGCCTGAAGCCGGACGATGCCGAGCGCGTGCAGGCGCTGGGGCTCGACGCCTGGAAGGCGAGGGTGGTGGAGTTGTGGCCCGAATGCGCCGCCTACGTCAGCCAGATCGACAGCTTCGACCAGCTTTCGCTGGCGCGCTACGGCCATCACACCATGAACCTGCCGGCGGGTCGATGCCTTGCTGTGATCGGGGACGCCGCGCATTCGACCAGCCCGCAACTGGGACAGGGGGCGAACATGGCGCTGCTCGACGCCGCTGCACTGGCGGCCGCCTTGCGGCGGGAACGGGCCGTCGATGCCGCGCTGGAGGCCTACGCGCGGGCACGGCGTTGGCATGTGCGCATCTTCCAGGCGTTGTCGTTGTCGCTGACGCCGTTCTACCAGTCGGACTCGACGGTGCTGCCCTTCATCCGTGACCGGCTGGTGGCGACGCTGACAAGGGTTCCGCCGGCGCCGCAATTCCTCGCGGGGATGGTCGCGGGAACCGTGATCGACCCGTTCAAGCGTATCGGTTTGCGGGAGGTGCAATGGAGCGATCACTCCGCCGCGCGAGGTCGGAAAGACAGGAGCGCTTTGCCAGCAGGAACCGGTGCAGGCGTTCCGGATAGTCCGGCAAAACCGCCTTCGTGACCGACTGCCGCCCGCTCAATGCCTTGCGCCAGGCTTCGATCCGAGGTTTTGCGCCGAGAATGCCGAAGTCGCCAACGCGATCGAATGTATCGAAATAACGGAAGATCGGCGCATAGACCGCATCGACGAGCGAGAAGTGCTCAGCGGCAAACCAGGGGCCGCTCTGCCGTGCGACCAGTTCCGCTTCCACCCGATCGAACATCCCGGACAGGCCTCTTCGTTCATGGTCGAAGGCGGCCTGATCCGGCGCGGAGTAAAAACGGCCGATAGCGTTGAGGATGGCCGAACCGAATTCGATCCAGGATCGATGGCGGGCGCGCGCCAGCGGATCCGCCGGGTGCAGCGGATTGGGCTCGGTCTCCTCGAGGAATTCGAGGATGACGGCGGATTCGAAAATCACGTCTTCCGCGCCATCGCGCCGCACGCGCAACAGCGGCACCTTGCCGAGCGGCGAGATGGCCTTGAACCAGTCAGGCTTGGCGGAGAGATCGATATCGACCCTCTCGAACGGCACGCCTTTCTCGGCAAGCGCAATTGCCGCGCGCTGAACGTAGGGACAGAGATCGTGGCTGACGAGGGTAAGCCTTCCAGCCATGTCACTCTCCCCAGACATAGTTGAGGACACCGTCCTCCACGCGCGTCGACAGGAACATCAGGCGCGAGCCTTTCGGTGCCGGACCTTCGAGGCGGTCACCGCTCTCCATGTCGAACCGTGCGCCATGCCATTGGCATACGAAGGCGCCGTCCTTGCAATCAAGCGGGCCGCCGAAATGCAGGCAGGTGTTGGCCGCGGCGCGGATTCGCTCGCCGCTGCGCCAGACATGAACCTCGCGGCCGAAAAACGGTGTGATCAGGCTGCCTGTCGGTGGGATGTCGGCGATCTTGCAGATCTCGTGTCTCATCGGGAGCTCCATATAGATGCAATTGCATTTATATGGATGCAATTGCATCGATCGTCAAGCTTGATGCAATTGCATCTATTGCGTAGGTTGCGCCCATGACGAGGAGATCGCCTTCACCAGAGGCCATCAAGGCCTGGGCCCGCTTGGCGCGCGTATCGCGCCAGCTTGTGGAAAGCACCGAGGACGCCTTGAAGGCGGCCGCCTTGCCGCCGCTTGCCTGGTACGACGTGCTGCATGAACTGGCCGAGGCGGGCGAGGGCGGGCTGCGGCCGTACGAGCTGATCGATCGTGTGTTGCTGGCGCAGTACAACGTCTCGCGGCTGCTGGCGCGCCTCGAAGCTGATGGCCTGGTGGAGAGGTTGCCCGTTGCCGACGACGGTCGCGGCCAGAGGGTGCGCATCACCGAGGGCGGCAAGACCATGCGCCGCCGCATATGGGCGGTCTATGGCGGATCGATCGCCGACCTGATGGACGACCGGCTTTCGACCGAAGAGATGGAGGCGCTGTCGGCACTGCTCGGGAGGCTGCGCCATCCCCCGACCACCGGATGAACGCCTACCGGGCGGCCTAACCGATCTGGGACGTCCACAGGAACGCGATCGTCGCCAGGGCGCCAAGCGCGATACGAACCAGGTGCATCCTGCCCCACCTGATGATCAACGGTCTTGCCTGCGGGTTGGGTGCGTGCACGTCCATCGCCTCCAGCAAACGGTTCGTCGGCATCATGACCAGCAGGGTCCATGGCCATGGCAGGATGATCGCCACCGCGCCGACCAGGTACCCCGCCATGTCGGTTCGCCACCACGCGAACAGGCCGAGGGCGCAGGAAACGATGGCGATCGAAGCCTGCATGGCCGCGCCGCGTTTGTAGGCAGGCTGCCATTCCCGCAGCAGAGCGTTGTCGTCGAGGCCAAGCCGCGCCGGTTGCTCGGCGACACTGACGTAGATGGCGGCACCGGTGAAAATCGCCGCGGTGGTCAGAGCAAGCAGGCCAGCAGGCATCTTGTCCTCGGTCGTCCCGTATCGAAGCCGCTACCCGAAAATAAGGACTTGCGCGGCGCTGAACAATACAGCATAGAAAGACAGAACCGTAACGTACGGTACGGCTGCCGATTGCCGGCTGGCCTTGCCGTCAGGGAACGATCGTGTTGCAGGCAAGCGCCGACATCGACACCAGCGAGGCACCGACGGAGCGGCAGAAGGCCGTTCTGGACGCGGCGCTGCGGCTGCTTGTCGAGGAAGGTGACAACCTGACCATGACGGCCGTGGCGCGTCGTGCGAGCTGCTCCAAGGAAACGCTCTACAAATGGTTCGGTGATCGTGACGGGTTGCTGACGGCGACGGTGCGGTGGCAGGCCTCGAAGGTGCGTGTGGCGCCTGTCGACCGCAAGGGGCTCGACCTTGCCTCACTGACGGCAAGCCTGGAGCGCTTCGCTTCCGATTGGCTGAAGGTCATATCGAGCGACACTTCGGTCGCCTTGAACCGCGTGGCGGTCGGCCACGCCGGGTCCGGCAAGGACGATCTCGGCGCGATCGTGCTGGAGAATGGCCGTTTCGCGCTCGCCAGGCGGTTGAAGCCGGTGCTGGAGGCGGGCCGCCATGCCGGTCTGCTCGATTTCGAGGACGCCGAGACGGCGTTTCGAACGTTTTTCGGGCTGGTCGCCCGCGACGTGCAGATCAGGCTTCTGCTCGGCGACCGGCTGGAATTGACTGAGGCGACGATCGCCGGCGATGCCGCGCGCGCGACGCAGCAGTTTCTCGCTCTTCATGGAGCAAAAACCGGGCCGCAAGGCCCCACATCTTAGAAACGGGAAGGAAGACAAAATGCGTGTCTATTATGATCGCGACGCCGATCTGAACCTCATCAAGGGCAAGAAGGTCGCCATCATTGGCTACGGCAGCCAGGGCAGGGCGCACGCGCTCAACCTCAAGGACTCCGGCGCCAAGGAAATCGGCATCGGCCTGAAGCCGGGTTCGGCGACCGCCAAGAAGGTCGAGGCCGATGGCCTCAAGGTGATGAGCGTGGCGGATGCCGCCAAGTGGGCCGACCTGATCATGATGGCGACCCCGGACGAGTTGCAGGCCGACATCTACAAGAACGAGATTGCCCCCAACATCCGTGATGGCGCCGCGATCGCCTTCGCGCACGGCCTGAACGTGCATTTTGGCCTGATCGAGCCGAAGGCTTCGGTCGACGTCGTCATGATCGCGCCGAAGGGCCCCGGTCACACGGTGCGCGGCGAATACCAGAAGGGCGGCGGCGTGCCGTGCCTGGTCGCCGTCAACCAGGACGCCTCGGGCAACGCGCTCGACCTCGCGCTCTCCTACGCCTGCGGCGTCGGCGGCGGCCGTTCCGGCATCATCGAGACCAATTTCCGCGAGGAGTGCGAGACCGATCTGTTCGGCGAGCAGGTCGTGCTGTGCGGCGGCCTTGTCGAGCTCATCCGCGCCGGTTTCGAGACGCTGGTGGAAGCCGGTTATGCGCCGGAGATGGCCTATTTCGAGTGCCTGCACGAGGTGAAGCTGATCGTCGACCTGATCTATGAGGGCGGCATCGCCAACATGAACTACTCGATCTCGAACACCGCCGAGTGGGGCGAGTATGTCTCGGGTCCGCGCATCATCACCGCCGAGACCAAGGCCGAGATGAAGCGCGTGCTGAAGGACATCCAGACCGGCAAGTTCACCTCGGAATGGATGCAGGAGTATCGTGCGGGCCTGTCGCGCTTCAAGGGCATCCGCCGCATGAACGACAGCCACCAGATCGAGGAAGTCGGCGCCAAGCTGCGCGCCATGATGCCCTGGATCTCGAAGAACAAGCTGGTCGACAAGGCCAAGAACTAAGCCGATCGGCGGTTCGCGCTCCGCGAGCGTGTGAGGATCAAGAGAGAGGGCCGGCGGAGTAATCCGCCGGCCCTCTTTCGTTGCGCGAAGGGTTTCGATGCCCGCCCGGTCCAAAGGAAAACGGCGCCACGAATGGCGCCGTTTCCATTTTGGGGACCAGCCCGGTCAGCTATAGGGCGACCAGCACTGCTGGCGAGGGCCGTTATAGGGCTGGAAGGTGTTGTCCCAGGCCCGGTACGACCGGTAGCGATCGTAGCACCAGCGCACATGCGCGCTCGAAAGCCGCTCCGTGCGATAGTAGCGGCGGGGCGGGGGTGGTGGCGCATAGTAGTCGTAGCTGTTGTACATGCTGCCGAGGCCAAGACCCAGACCGAGGCCGAGGATCGCCGCCGCGCCGTCGTCATAGTAGCCGCCGCGATAGTGGCGACGCCAACGCCAGTCGCCCCCATGGTGACCATTCCAGTTGCCGCGATTCCAGTTCCTGTTCCAGTTCCCGCGATTCCAGTTGCGCGAACCGTTGCGGCGCCATTGCCAATTATCGGCCGGCTGATTGTTTCCGGCCCAGCCGTCGCGAACCTTGGTGATCGGCAGTTGCGCCGTTTTTGGGATCGTCACGTCCGGTTGGATAATCGGCCCTGCCACGGATGTCGCCGTCATTGCCGAGACGAGACCCAGGGCGATAAGCCCGGATCTCAGGGAGGATGATAAGAGCTGCATCATTGCAATCTCCGAAGAAATGCGGGCCCCGCGCCCACTACCCCGAGGGAGGGCCCGACAATGGGGTTTGCCATCTGAACGGCGGATGAACGGAAAGGTTCCATCAACCATGGCGGGTATTCCTGGTGTGGTGGCCGGCCGTGGTTGTTGGCGCTATGCGCTTGTTTTCCCGCGCGCTTGCGGGCAAAGCTCAGCCCATGTCGCTGCGCCTCGCCACCTTCAATGTCGAGAACCTGATGAACAGGTTCGACTTCTCGGGCTATCGCAATCAGCTCAACGAAGACCGCACGCTGGCTCTTTTCGATATCAAGAGCGAGGCCGAGTACCGGATGCTGGAGCAGGCGCGGGCGATCGCCCAATCCGACGACACACGGCAGTTGACGGCGCTGGCGATCGCGGCCACCCGCGCCGACATCATCTGCATGCAGGAGGTGGACAATATCGAGGCGCTGAAGGCCTTCGAATATGGCTATCTCTTCAAGATGGTGGGGCAGGGCTACCGGCAGAAATACACCACCGCCGGCAACGATTCGCGCGGCATCGACGTAGCGCTGATGATGCGCAACGAGACGGCGCAGGGGCAGCCGATCGAATTCGTGCGCATGACCAGCCACGCCTATGTGACCTTTGAGGAGTTCGGCCTCTTCACGCCTGAGCTCGCGACGCTCGGCCACCAGGTCACCGACCGCATCTTCCGGCGCGACTGCCTGGAAGTCGACCTGAGGGTGGGTGGCATGCCATTGACGCTCTATCTCGTGCATTTCAAGTCGATGGGGCCGCCGCGCAACGGGCTGGATGGCCGCGCCGCCTCGATGCCGCTGCGTATCGCGGAAGCGAAGGCCGTGCGCCGCATCATCGAGGAGCGCTTCGGCAAGGATCACGCCGCCGACAAGCGCTGGGCTATCTGCGGCGACATGAACGACTATCGCCAGCGCGTGAAGATTGGCGGTGACGCCTTCGACGGTTACCGCTTCGACGTGATCGATGAAGACGTTTCGAGCGTCGATGTGCTGACCGAGGGCGGCTTCTGCGAAAACGTGGTGGAGCGCCGGCCGGAAATGGACCGCTGGAGCTTCTATCACACGCGCGGTCCGGAGGAGCGGCACCTGTGCCAGCTCGACTACATCCTGCTGTCGCGGGCGCTGGCAGCGAAGAACACGACCGCCGTTCCAGACATCGTGCGCAACGGCCAACCATGGCGCACCATCTTCCCGCCCGGCCAGGAGGTGGAGCGCTTCCCTCGCGCGGGCTGGGACCGGCCGAAGGCCTCCGATCATTGCCCGGTGGCGATCACCCTGGACATGGCATGACCGCATGAGCTTCGACCTGCCGCGCAACGTCATCCTGCCGGTCGACGGCATCGAGGTCCGGCTCGACGACGGCCCGCATCCATTCGAACGCGACAACGGGGTGGCGATCGCCGAGAACTGGCGGCGCGAGACGGCGGCCAATCCGGCGCTCTTCGACGGCACGGTAGTTCTGCTTTCCGAACTCGCCTATTGCGGCAGGCGTCTCGTCGGCCGTTGCCACGCCGTGAACTTCTCCACCTTCATGCTCTGGCGCAAGCAGCGGGAGGGCTCGGGTGCCGAGCATGCCTACGCACACGCCATGCTCGTGGCGGGCGACAACGCCCTGGTCGCCATCCGCATGGGCGGCCACACGGTCAATGCCGGCCGGGTCTATTTCGCAGCGGGGTCGTTCGAGCCGGCCGATTTCCGCGACGGCCTCGTCGATGTCGACTTCAACATGATCCGCGAAGTGCGCGAGGAGACCGGTCTCGACATTTCCGGCGCCAGGCGCGGCGAGCGCTATCATGCCATGTCGACGGCGAGCGGCACCGTGATCTTCCGCCGCTACCATGAGGACCTGCCGGCCGAGGAGATCGCCCGGCGGATTCGCGCCTTCGTCGCCACAGAGGCCGATCCCGAGATCGAGGAACCGGTGATCATCCGCGATGCGCATGATCTCCCCGATGGGCTGATGCCGCATATGACGCCATTGATCGCCTGGCATTTTGCCGACGAGGCGTGAGGCCCTATCTCCGGGGGGCGATCAGGTCTAATGGTTCGGGCTTGGATACCGCCCATGCTGGCATTGAAGGATGCTCGATATGTCCGGACGCGGCTATGTGCTCTACGACGTGTTCACCACCGATCGGCTGGCTGGCAATCCACTGGCCGTCATGCTCGACTGCGATGGCCTCGACACGGCGGCGATGCAGGCCATCGCGCGCGAATTCAACCTTTCCGAATCGGTCTTCGTGTTGCCGCCGGAAGATCCCAGGCACCGCGCCCGTGTCCGCATTTTCACGCCGGACTATGAAATGCCCTTCGCCGGCCATCCGACTGTCGGCACGGCGATCGCCCTGGCCGAACAGGTGGGCGAGTCGGCGGGGATTTTCGTCCTGGAGGAAAACATCGGTCCTGTCCGCTGCGCGGTGAGCGGGGGCGATAGCGCGACCTTCGCCGAGTTCGATCTCGCCAGGCTGCCGCAGCCGCTGAAGCTGGAGGCCGATCCCGTTGCGATCGGGGCCGCGCTCGGGCTCGCGCCGCATGAAATCGGCTTCGAGAATCACGTCGTGTCCTTCTGGTCGGCGGGCGTACCCTACGTCACCATTCCCGTCGCCGACCTGGCGGCGGCCGCCAGGATCAGGCTGGACAATCAGGTCTGGTCGGAACTGGCGCCACGCAAGAGCGATTGGGCCTTCGCCAGCCCCTATGTCTACTGCCGTGAGACGGTCAATCACGACAGCGCCTTTCACGCGCGCATGATCGTGCCCGGCAACCCGTCCTATGAGGATCCGGCCACGGGCTCGGCCGCGGCCGCTTTCGCCGGCGCCGTGATGCATTTCGACGCCCCGACCGACGGCATCTCGCAATTGTGGATCGAGCAGGGGCTGGAGATGGGCCGGCCCTCGCGCATCCGCCTTGAACTCAATGTCGAGGCCGGAAAACTCGCCTCCGCGCGCATCGGCGGCCAGGCGGTGAAGGTCGGCGAGGGCAAGCTGTTCGTGTGACCGGCAAGCCGTCGGCGAGCCATCTGCCGGCAAGCGCCGCAACCGCGTTTCCAAGGCGTGCGGAACGCCTCCGCGCCATGGCGGATTTGGTATCAGCGGTCAGGTCAAGTCTTTGAAAAGATTGGTGGGTGTGCACAGGATCGAACTGTGGACCCGCTGATTAAGAGTCAGCTGCTCTACCAACTGAGCTACACACCCACGCCGCTGTAAATTCAGCGTCGGCGGGCATATAGCCGCCGATATCGGTCCTGTCCAGCCCTGTGAAGATCATTTCCCGACAAATCGCTCAGACGCGCCAAATACTCTGGTTCGATGTGCCTGAAATCAGGGCGCGGGCTTGCCGAGAGCCGGCTTGAACGTGACCTTCATGGCAATCTGGCCGTTGATCGTGATCTGCGAGGGCATGCCGCCGCCCAGGGCTCGGTCGCGGACATTCACATTCGAGGTCACGCTGGTGACCTCGCACGAATCACCGATGGTCTCGAGGACCATGGCGCAACTGCCCGCGGCGACCTTGTAGAAAGACCGAAGCCCCGCTTCCTGCTGGGCGGCAGGATCCTCGCCATCCTTCACGGGAATGGTCATCGTCAGGCTCGACTGGACCCTTGCGGGCGCGTTGTCGCCGGGAAGGACACGCAAGGGACGACCTGTGTCGTCCAGGCCCTGCGCGAAGGCAGGGGTTATGACGGCAAGAAACAGAACGGTGGAAAGCATGGTCTTCAGTTGCATGATGATCTCCCGCAAGGAGTGTATCGTTGCAACCGGACACCAAAATGACGTTACGATTTTGGTTCAATGACGCTGAAAGTTCGATCGACCCAATAGCGTCGCGACAGTCCGATTCGTTCCCGATGCCTGGGATCGTTCATTCCGAACCGGCGGACGCTTTCCTGAGGCGCTACTTCTCCGACACGCCCGCCTCGGCGAAGCTTGCCATCCTGACGTGGCATTCCAGCGCCGAGCGCACGATGTTGATCGCGAGGCATGCTCCGGAGCCCTCGCCGAGCCGCATTCCGAGATCGAGCAGGGGCGGCATGTCGAGCGCCGCGAGCAGGCCGCGATGGCCGGCTTCAGCCGAGACGTGAGCGGCGATGGCATGGGCGAGGCCGGTGGGATGCAGTTTCGCCAGCGGGGCGGCGGCGGCGGTGCAGACGAAGCCATCGAGCAGCACGGGCACGTTGTTGCGTCGCGCGGCAAGGGTGGCGCCGAGGATGGCGGCAAGCTCACGCCCGCCCAGCGCGGCCGCCACTTTCAGCGGGTCGGAAAGCGAATCGGCGTGGCGCTTGAGGCCGGCCTCGATAGCCACGACCTTGCGCTTCAGGCCGGCATCGTCGACGCCGGTGCCGCGTCCGGTCCATTTCTCGGCGCCACCGCCGAACAGGGCCGCCGAGATCGCGGCCGCCGGCGTCGTGTTGCCGATGCCCATCTCGCCGAAGCAGACCAGATCGAGGTCGCTCGTCACCGCGTCATGGCCGGTCGAGACCGCGGCCAGGAAAGCCGCCTCGTCCATGGCGGGCACCTGCGTGAAATCACCGGTCGGACGGTCGAGATCGAGCGGGATGACGTCGAGCTTCGCGCCGGCGACGCGGGCAAGCTGATTGATGGCGGCGCCGCCGCCGGCGAAGTTCGCCACCATCTGCACGGTGACTTCCGAAGGATAGGCCGAGACGCCCTGGGCGGTGACGCCATGATTGCCGGCGAAGACGACGACCTTCACGTTGTCGAGCCTGGGCATGTCGCGGCCCTGCCAGCGCGCCAGCCAGG
Organism: Mesorhizobium sp. 65-26; assembly: GCA_001899205.1. GTDB lineage: Bacteria > Pseudomonadota > Alphaproteobacteria > Rhizobiales > Rhizobiaceae > Mesorhizobium. Next base: position 810,098 of record MKVL01000010.1, read on the forward strand.
CGGCGATCGTCTCCAGACGGCCGAGGCTGCCCTGCGGCTTGGTCAGCGTGTCCTGCCGGCGCGCGACGGCACTGGCGGCGGCGTCGCTGCCGGCCGTCACGGCGAGGCAGGCGGAGCGTAGTTCATCAAGCGATTTGAAGGCCATGGCGAAGGTTTCTCCAAAACTGAGTCAGGATGCGTTTCTGAGGCATGCCCTTGTCCGAAATCGGATCGACATGCCGGGAATTCACGAAGCGAGCGCGACCGAGGCGACAAGCAGCACAGTGATTTCCCCCAGTTGCTGCAGCGCGCCCACGGTGTCGCCGGTCTGGCCGCCGATCTGGGCGTTGCAAAGCATCTGGAAGGAGGTGAACAGGAGGGCCAGCAGGATCAGCGCCATGATCGCGCCGCCGATTCCCAGCAGGAGCAGGGGAACCGCGCCGACGATCACGCCGACGATGGCGGTTTCAAACGAGACGGCTCCCGCGCCCGCGGACAGCCCGTCGCTTCGCGCCGGCGGCAGAAGATGCATGAAGGCGCCGAGCATGCCGCGCGACGCGGCATGGGCCGCAAGCAGCGCGAAAAGCGCCTGCGTCGGATCGGTGAACTGCGCGATTGTGCTCCAGCGGATCAGCAGCGAAAGGCCGAGCGCGCAGGCGCCGTATGCGCCGATCCTGCTGTCGCGCATGATCTCCAGCTTCCTGGCGCGCGTCTTGCCACCACCAAATCCGTCGGCGACGTCCGACAGGCCGTCCTCATGCAGGCAGCCGGTGACAAGCACGGTCGCGGCGAGTGCCAGTGCGGCGGCCGGACCGGATGCCAGATCGAACCGCTCGCCTGTCGCGTAGACGACCGCGCCGATCACCGCGACTGCGAGACCGGCGACGGGTGCGGCCCAGATCGCGGCGGCGAGGCTGCGGCCGCGAAAATCGATGACCGGCAGCGGCAGCCGCGTGAAGAAGACAAGGCACAGCGCCATGTCGTCGCGGATGCGCCGTGGTGGCGGAATCATTCCCCGGTATTTAAGCCTGAACTCGGAGAACCGGTTCCAATCCTTCGGAATCATGCCCCAGCCCTTGCGATGGCGTGGAAGAAGGTACCGCTGACATGGCCGCGCCGGTAGCCCGAGGCGCCGAGCGGGTTGCCCTGGCCGTCGGCGAGATCGGCCAAAGGCGCGTCGTTGCCGGTGGCCGTCGTCTGGGCGTAGTGAAATTCATGCCCGCGTATCAACTCGCCGGCGGCGCCGAGCGGGCAGGCGGCGCGCAAACGCGCCTCCCTGTACCCAAGGTTCATCTTGCGACGGGCAAAACTTGTCGAATGGCCGAGCAGTCCGAGCATGGCGTGCGTCTCGCCGGAAGCGTCCTCCAGCGCCTCGCCCAGCACCATGAAGCCACCGCATTCGCCATGGACGGGCTTGTTGCCGGCGAAGCGCCGCACGCCGGCCTGGAAATTCGCCGCGGCGGCGAGGCGACCCGCGTGAAGCTCGGGGTAGCCGCCGGGCAGCCAGCATACGTCGCAATCACCGGACGGCGCCTCGTCGGCAAGCGGGGAGAACGGCACGATCTCGGCGCCCGCGGCGCGCCAGCAGGCGGCGACATGCGGGTAGAGGAAGCTGAAGGCGGCGTCGCTGGCCAGCGCGATGCGCTGTCCCGGTGGCGGCAGGGCGTGTTCGAAGTCGCCGGCACGCGGCGTGAGTGGCGTTGCCAGCGCCATGATGGCGTCGAGGTCGAGCGATGCCTCGGCCATGTCGGCCAGCCTGTCGAGATGCGCCGCCAGGTCGTCATGCTCGCCGGCCTGGACGAGGCCGAGGTGGCGCTCCGGCAGGTTGAGCGTCGGATCACGCAGGATGGCGCCGACCACGGGAAGTCCGATCGCCTCGATGGCGCTTCCGGAGAGCTTGCGGTGGCGTTCGCTGCCCAACCGGTTGAGCACGACGCCGGCCATGCGCACATCGGCATCGTAGGTGGCGAAGCCCTTGGCCACGGCGGCGGCCGTCGTCGACTGGCCGGAAACGTCGAGCACCAGGAGCACCGGCAGGCCATAGAGCCTGGCAAGGTCGGCCGCCGAACCCGAGCGTCCCTGCGGCGCGGGGATGCCGTCGAACAGGCCCATGGCGCTTTCGAGGATGATGAAATCGGCGTCGCCGGCCGCATTTGCCGCCAGCGCGTTGAGAAGGCCGGGGGCCATGGCCCAACTGTCGAGGTTGACGCCCGGAAGGCCCGTGGCGGCCTCGTGGAAGCCCGGGTCGATATAGTCCGGGCCGGACTTGGCGCCGCGTACCTTCAGGCCGCGACGGGTGAGCGCGCGCAACATGCCGATGGTCACGCTCGTCTTGCCTGAACCCGAGCGGGGTGCCCCGACGATGATGGCGCGCGCTGTCATCTCTCGCCCACCAGCGCAGCCCGCATGGCGACGATGCCGCCGACAACGATCAGTGCCGGCGACGCCATGCCCGCAGCGGCGGCTTCCTCCGCAAGCGTGGCGAGCGTTGCCACCAGCGTGCGTTCCTTCGGCGTCGTCGCCGCCGCGATGATCGCCGCAGGCGTCGATGGCGGCAGACCGCCTTCGAGCAGGGAGGCAGCGATTAGCGGCAGGTTTGCCATGCCCATATAGATCACAAGAGGCTGGCCGGTGCGGGCCAGCGCCGCCCAGTCGATGTCCTCGTCGGTGCCGGCGGCGTGCCCTGTCGCCAGGATCACCGCCTTGTTGATGCCGCGCATGGTGGCCGGAATGCCGGTGGCTGCAAGCGCGCTGAGGCCAGAGGTGAGGCCCGACAGAACGCGGAAGGGGATCGCCTCGCGCGCCAGCGCCAGCGCTTCCTCGCCGCCTCGGCCGAAAATATAGGGGTCGCCGCCCTTCAGCCGCACGACGCGGCGGCCCTCGCGCGCCAGCCTGACCAGCAGTGCGGTGATGTCTTCCTGCTTCATAGAGGGCTGGCCGCCGCGCTTGCCCGCGTAGAACAGCTCGGCGTTCGCCGCCACGGCGACCACGTCGGGCGAAACCAGCGCGTCATAGACCAGCGCATCGGCCTCGGCGAGCGCCGCCAGCACTTCCAGCGTCAGGCAGCCGGGATCGCCCGGGCCGGCGCCGGCTAGCCAGACATGGCCGGGCTCGAGCGGTCGCGGCGTGAAATTCAGCCGGCCAAGCGCCTGCTGCAGCGCGGTGTTGCCGCTGTCCTTGCCGCTCTTGTCACTTATCGCGCCGCTCACAATCCATCCCGTCCGCGAAAACGCCGCTGGTAATAAGCGTCATAAAGTGAACTCTCGGTGAAATCCTCCGCCGCCAGCGAACGGCCGACGAAGATGAGCGCCGTGCGCTCGATGGGGTTGGCGGCAAGTTCGGCCTCGATGGTTGCCAGCGTTGCCTTCAGCACGCGTTCGTCGGGCCACGAGGCGCGAAAGACAATTGCGACAGGACAGTCGCCGCCATAGAGCGGCGTCAATTCGGCGACAATGCGATCGATGGCGTGGATGGCGAGGTGAATGGCGAGCGTGGCGCCGGTGCGGCCGAAGCCGGCGAGCGTCTCGCCCGGCGGCATACGGGAAGCGCGGCCGGAAACCCGCGTCAGCACCAGGCTTTGCGCCACTTCCGGGATGGTCAACTCGCGGCCGAGCGCGGCGGCAGCCGCCGCGAAGGAGGGAACGCCCGGCGTCAGTGTGTAGGGAATGTCGTGCTTGCGCAGGCGGCGAATCTGCTCGGCGACAGCGCTCCAGACCGACAGATCGCCGGAATGCAGCCGCGCGACATCGTGGCCGGCCTTATGCGCGGCGACATATTCCGCCTCGATCTCGTCGAGTGACATGGGCGCGGTATCGACCAGCCTCGTGCCGGGTGCGCAATGTTCGAGGATTTCGGGCGCGACGATCGAGCCGGCATGGAGGCAGACCGGACAACTGGCAAGCAGCCTGCTGCCGCGCACGGTGATGAGGTCGGCGGCGCCTGGGCCGGCGCCGATGAAATGGACGGTCATGCCGTATCTCCGCCAATGGCTATGGCGCAGGTTACCGGACCGACCACGGTACGCGGCCCAAGCAGCTTTGCGCCTTTACCCGCTGCGGCCAGAGCCGAGGCTTCCGAGACCGACGGCGTGCCGGCTTGGATCCGTGACGCTTCGGACCGACTGATCGTGGCGGACGAGACGGCTTGCAGCGCTGCGTCGGAAATGATGAGGACGGGGAGCTCTAGGTCGCGACCGGCAAGGAAGATTGCCTGCTCGTTGCGCTTGATCTCGCTGGTCGCCAGTGCCGAAAGCGCGGTCATGGACAGACCATGCGTCTCGAGCGCGGTCTCCACGGCGGCGCGCACATCACCTACCGTCACATCTTTCCGGCTGCCTATGCCCGCGACCATCATGGCTTCACCCAGCTCCACTGCATGACCGGCATGGCCGGGCGCCAGGCCTGCATCGAGCCGACGGGCGCCGCGCGGGACAGCGCGATGCGCAGGAGCTCGCCGCCGCACCTGTTATGCTGGTCGAGAAGCAGCGCTTCCATTTCGAGCGTCACGGCATTGGCGACCAGCCTGCCGCCCTGGCGCAGCGCCGTGATGGCCGTCTCGACAACCCCGGCATCGCTGCCGCCGCCGCCGATGAAGATCGCGTCGGGCGGGTCGAGCCCGGCGAGGGCCTTGGGCGCCGGCCCCTCGACAACCACCAGGCCGGGCACGCCGAAAGCCGTCGCATTGCGCCTGACGCGGGCGGCGCGGGTCGGATCGGCCTCGATGGCAATGGCGCGCAGCGAGGGATGCGCGAGCATCCACTCGATGCCGATCGATCCCGAGCCGGCGCCGATATCCCACAGCAGCTCGCCGTGCCGGGGCGCCAGCGCCGACAGCGTGACGGCGCGGATCTCGCGCTTGGTGATCTGGCCGTCATGCTCGAACAGATGGTCGGCGAGGCCGGGTGCCGCGGGCAGAACCCTCGCATCGGGCGTCGATTCAATTTCCAGCGCCAGGACGTTGAGCGGATTGATGTTTTCGAGATCGAAGGCGTCGGCGCGGGCCGTCCGGCGCGCTTCGTCCGGACCGCCGAGTGCTTCGAGGACCGTCATGCGCGATGGACCGAAGCCGAGTTCGCCGAGCAGGCGGGCGATGAGCGCCGGCGCGTCGCCATCGGAGGTCAGCGCAAGGATTCTCGCGCCGGGCTGGAGCAGGGGCCTGATGAGGTCGATCGCGTGGCCATGCAGCGATATGGCCTCGACATCCTGCAATGGCCAACCGAGCCGCGACGCGGCCAGCGAGATCGAGGACGGCGCCGGCAGGACGAGCATCTCATCCGGGCTCACCTTGCGCGCCAGCGTCACGCCGACGCCGTGATAGAACGGGTCGCCGGAGGCGAGCACGCACACATTGCGCCCGGCAAGCGCCAGCACGTCGTGCATGCCCGCGTCGAAAGGCACCGGCCAGGCACGCGATTCGCCTTTTGCCAGCGGCGCGACCAGGGCAAGGTGGCGTTTGCCGCCGAACACGAATTCAGCCTCGGCGATGCGCCGCTTGGCCTCGTCGCCGAGACCCGCTACACCGTCCTCGCCGATGCCGACTATCGTAAGCCAGGCGGCGCGCCCTCGACCCTTAGTAGGCATGATGACCCACCGTATTCTGATCCTCGGCGGAACCACGGAGGCCCGGCAACTGGCTGGCAAACTGGCGGACCGCGCGGATTTCTCGGTCACGCTGTCGTTGGCCGGCCGCACCGAAAGTCCCGTGGCGCAGGGTGTGCCGGTACGTGTCGGCGGCTTTGGCGGCGTGGACGGACTGGCAACTCATCTTCGTGACGAGCAGGTCGATCTGCTGATCGATGCCACCCATCCCTACGCCGCGCGCATCTCGGCCAATGCGGCCGAAGCAGCACGGCAGGCTGGCGTCCCTGTGCTTGCCTTGCGGCGTCCCGGCTGGGAGCCGATGGCGGGAGACCGCTGGACGCTGGTGGACGACGTGGCGGAGGCAGCGCGCGCGCTTGGCGCTGTCCCGCGCCGCGTCTTTCTGGCGCTCGGCCGGCAGGAGGTCGCCGAGTTCGAGGCGGCTCCCCAGCACAGCTACCTCATCCGCTCCGTCGATCCGGTCGAACCGAAGCTGGCGGTGCCCGACGCGACCTACCTTCTGGCGCGGGGCCCTTTCCCGGAAGCCGATGAACGGCGCCTGCTGGAACGGCATGGCATCGAAGCGATCGTTTCGAAGAACAGCGGCGGCCTCGCCACCTATGGCAAGATCGTCGCCGCGCGCGCGATCGGCATCGAAGTTGTGATGGTCCGGCGACCATCCCTGCCGGACGTGCCCTCGGCGGAAAGCGTCGATCGGCTGGCCGCCATGGTCGATCATTTTCTGGGGCCCGCTGCCGAACGCGGCGTGTAGACGAGCGCCGGCTTCTCGCCGCGCCTGATGATGCGGGTTTCCGGCGAGCCGATGATGATGCAAGTCGCCATGTCGGCCATATCAGCCTCGGCATTGGCCAGCAGGCAGATGTCGATGCGTTCGTCCGGCCGCCCGGCGGCGCGGCCGAATATCACCGGCGTGGTGCCGGGCAGGATCGCCTTGAGGCATTCGAAGGCGCGGCCGAGCTGCCAGGGGCGCGCCTTGCTGATGGGATTGTAGAGCGCGATGACGAAGCCGGCGCCGGCGGCCGCCAGCAGGCGCAGCTCGATCAGTTCCCAAGGCTTGAGGTTGTCAGACAGGGAAATGGCGCAGAAGTCGTGGCCGAGCGGGGCGCCGATGCGCGCGGCGACCGCAAGCATGGCGGTGACGCCGGGGACGACCGATATGTCGACGCCGCGCCATTCGGTCGGACCGGCCTCGATCGCCTCGCAGACGGCCGCCGCCATGGCGAAGACGCCGGGGTCGCCGCCCGAGACGACCGCGACATTGTGGCCCTCGGCTGCCTTGGCCAGCGCCTCGTTGGAGCGGGCAAGCTCCTCGCGGTTGTCGGAGGCGATGCGGGTCTGGTCGCCGCGCAGGTCGAGCCGGTCGAGATAGGGCTTGTAGCCATAGAAGAACGAAGCGTCGGCGACGGCGCGACTCGCTTCCGGCGTCACCTGATCGGCGTTGCCCGGCCCGAGGCCGATGACGGTGAGACGGCCGCTCATGACGTGGCTCCCGGCTTGCCGGACCAGCCCGCGACCAGCACGATGGCGAAGTAGGGCGCCTTGTCGTCGGTCTTTTCGGCCAGCCGCATCGACGAACCGCCGGCCATGGTGCCGCGCTCGACATAGACGGCCTTCGCCAGCTTGCCGGTGGCCTCCAGCGCGCGACGGATCTTCGGCAGGTTGCGGCCCACCTTCATGATGACGGCGGCATCCGTGTCGGCAAGCCGGCGCGTCAGCTCGAACTCGCTCATCGTGCCCGGCAGCACGCTCAGCACGTCGTCGCCCTGGACGATGGGAAGGCCGGTCGTCGACCAGCAGCCGGACATGGCGGTTATGCCCGGAATGACTTCGGTGGCGAACCGGTGCGCGAGGCGCACATGCAGGTGCATGTAGGAGCCGTAGAAGAGGGGATCACCCTCCGACAGGACAGCGACGGTCAGCCCGCGGTCGAGATGGGCGGCGACGCTTTCGGCGGATTGCTCGTAGAAATCCGCGATCTGCGAGCGGTAGTCGTCATGATCCTTGTCGATTTCCGTCGTCACGGGATAGAGCAGGGGCAGTTCCACCATACCGGGCTTGAAACGCGCCTCGACGATGGCGCGCGCATTGCTGTTGTTCCCGCGCTTGGCGAAATAAGCGACGACATCGGCCTCGGAGAGTGCCCGCGCCGCCTTCAGCGTCAGCAGTTCCGGATCGCCAGGACCGGTTCCGACACCGATCAGCCTTCCTTTCGAAATCGCGTTCACAGGCCGGGCCTCGCCAAAGCGTTGAGCGCCGCCGCCGTCATGGCGCTGCCGCCAAGCCTGCCGCGCACGATGGCGTAGGGCACGCCATAGGAGTTCTCGGCCAGCGCATCCTTGGATTCCGCCGCGCCGACGAAGCCGACCGGCATGCCGATGATCGCGGCCGGCTTCGGCGCGCCGTCGCGCAGCTTTTCAAGCAGGTAGAACAGCGCGGTCGGCGCATTGCCGATGGCGACGACGGCGCCCGCCATGCGCTCGCCCCACAGGTCGATAGCCGCCGCCGAACGGGTGTTGCCGATTTCCCTGGCGAGATCGACGGTGCGCGGATCGCGCAGCGTGCAGACGACCTCGTTTCCGGCGGGCAGGCGGGCGCGAGTCACGCCGTGGGCAACCATTTCCGCGTCGCAGAAGATCGGAGCGCCGGCGGCGAGCGCCGAGCGCGCAGCAGTGACGAACCCTTCGGAGAAGACGAAGCTGGCGGCGGCCTCGACCTGACCGCAGGCATGGATCATGCGGATGGCGACATCGGCCTCGGCATCGGAGAAGCGCGACAGGTCGGCCTCGGCGCGGATGATGGCGAAGGAGCGCTCGTAGATCGCCATGCCATCGTGAATGTAGTCGTAGGCGGCCATGTTCATTCCTGTCGATAAGCCTCGGCGATGCCTGCCGCGCCCAGCCTGGCCAGGCAGGCGGCAACAGTCTCGCCGGGATGTCTCGCGCGGCCGATCAGCGCCGCGACGCGACCGATGCCGCGCGCGGCGTCATAGCGCGGCCTGTATCCCGCAGGAAGGGCCTTCGCCGTCCCGTCCACGACAAGTCCGGCTCCATTTTCGCCGCCGACCACCGCAAGCGCCGCCGGGCCGGGATGCGCGCAACCCTTGGCGCAGCCAGAAACATGCAAAATGAAGGAGCCGTCGAAAAGGTCGGCGCTTCCGGAGGCCACGGCCTCGGCCAGCTCGCGCGTCGCGATCCGCCCCGAAGCACAGGCCGGCATGCCGGGGCAGGCGGCAATTCTGGCGCGGGGATCGGCGGCGTCCGTGAGGAAACCCAGTCGCACCGCCTCTTCCCGCAAGGCCGGGAGTGCTGGCGTCGCAAGACCGAGGAAAAGCAGTGTCCGGCCGGGTGCGAAGCGGATTTCGCTGGCGCCCATCGCCAGTGCCTTGCCGGCGAGGTCGGCCAGCGTGCCCGCCGGCACGCTGCCGAAGGGAAGGCCGATACCCAGTGCGTGGCCACCAACCACATCGAATATCCCTATCGGAGCCTTCGCGCCGGACTTCGGTCCTTCCCGCGCGACGCCTTCGATCGAAATTTGCCCGGTTCGGCCGTTGTTCGGCAGCGCGGCGACGAAGGAGGTGAAACACCACGCGGCAAGCGAAGCGAGCTGCCTCTGGTTCAAGTCCCGGGTGTGCGCCTCGCGGCCTTTCTCGGCGACCATTCTCAGCGCGGCGATGGCAATGTCGCGCGCTTCGTCGTCGCCGGCCGTCGTGACGGCGCGCTCGCCACCATCTTCGCCGGCGACGGTGACAATCCAGCGAGCCCCGGCGTTCGATCTCGTCGCGGCAAGACGCACATCGGCGGTGACGCTATCCATCGGCAGGCCGCCGCCGCCGTCGACGACCACGGAGACCTTCGGACCCAGCCGTCCAGGCA
>MKVL01000010.1:819568-1052737 GCA_001899205.1 Mesorhizobium sp. 65-26
TGCAGGCTGCCGCGGGCGGTGATCTCGACGATGCCGTTGCCATGGCGGAGGGCCGATTCGCAGAGTCCGATCAAGGATTTGGGAGACAAACCTCCAGCGACGGGGTTGAGCCTCGCCAACAGCCCGTCACCGGTCTGCATGGGTGCCTTCAGGGTCGGGCATGCGCCACGGCGAAGCTCAGCGGTCATGCCGCCACCTCCAGGGCACGGGCTTCCTCGATCAGCGCCGCCAGATCGTCATCGACGGCGTTGCGAAGCGGATGCCAGAGGCCGCGTCGTCGTGCCGACTGGAGCCGCTCGCCGATGACCCTGGCGGCGGCCGGGTTCTCGCGCAAGATGAAGTCGCGGACTGCCGGATCGCCGACATAGGCATCGTGCACGGCGCCGATCAGCGTCCCTGATATCGCATGCGTCGTCTCGGCGAAGCCGACCAGCCGGTCGACGGTCTCGGCGAACTCCGAAGCGCCGCGCGGACCGTGGCGCATCTGGCCCGAGATGAAGCGCGGATTGACGGCGCGGGCGCGAACCACGCGCGACACGGCCTCGCCAACCGAGCGCGGCCGTGGCTTTTGCGGGTCCGTCGTATCCAGGACGATGACGTCGGCATTGCCGCCGATCGCGGCGAGCGCGGCCGAAAAGCCGCCGATGAAGGCGACGTCGGCCGAGCCTTCCAATATGTCGCGGCCGGGATCGTCGCCGGTATGGACCAGCAGGTCGGCGTCCGCGACCCGGTTTTCGAAGGCGCCGGGGATGGCGGTGGCTGTGCCTTCTGCGCCGCCATAGGCATGCGAGGTGGCGTCGAGATAGGCGCGGCCGATCTCCTCGCGCGTGCCCCAGTCTCCGGTCGACAGCAGGTCCTCGACGCCGGCGCCGTAGGTTCCAGGCGAGGTGCCGAAGATGCGCGGCCCGAGCTTGCCTTCGGCGCGGGCGCTGGCGGCCAGCGGGTTTTCGTCATCAGCCTCATCGCGGGCGGCGACGGCGTTGGCGGCCTCGTCGATGAGCGCGATCTGCGTCGGGAACATGTCGCGGAACAGGCCGGATATGCGCCAGGTGACGTCGACACGCGGCCGGCCGAGCGCCGCCGGCGGCAGCACCTCGATGCCGGTGACGCGGCCCGTCGCGGTATCCCATTGCGGCCGGCAGCCCATCAGCGCCAGCCCTTGCGCGATCTCCTCGCCGCCGGTTCGCAGCGAGGCCGAGCCCCACAGGTCGATGACCAGCGAGCGCGGCCAGTCGCCATGCGACTGCATATAGGCGCGCACGACTTCGTCGGCGGCCGCCTTGCCGAGGTCGAAGGCGGTGGCCGTCGGCATGGCGCGGGGGTCGGACGTGAAGAGGTTGCGTCCGGTCGGCAGCACGTCGGCGCGGCCGCGCGCCGGAGCGCCGGCGGGGCCTGCCGTCACATGGCGGCCGTCGAGCGCGTCGAGAAGCGCCGCCTTCTCGGACGCCGCGCTTTGCAGGCGGGAGGGATCGATCTCCGTCTCCGTGGCACGCCCATAGATGTGGAGCCCGTCCTTGATGGCGAAGTCCTTGAGGTCGCACAGCCATGCATCGATGCGGCGCAACGCTTCATCCGGCGCGTCGGTGCCGGTCACGCCCGCCTCCATGGCGAGACCCGTGCGCGTCGCCGTCTCGACGATCAGTCCGGCCAGCCGGTCGCGCCGGCGGCGGTCAAGCCCGTCGGCCTGGGCGTATTCGTCCACCAGCCGCTCGAGCTTGTGCTGGTCCTCGCTGAGGCCGGCACCGGTCAGCGGCGGCGGCAGGTGTCCGAGCGTGATGGCGGCGATGCGGCGCTTGGCCTGCGCGGCCTCGCCCGGATTGGAGACGATGAAAGGATAGATGACGGGCAGGGCGCCCGTGACGATCTCGGGAAAACAGGCCTGGCTGAGCGCGACCGTCTTGCCCGGCAGCCATTCGAGCGTGCCATGGGCGCCGACATGAATGAGAGCGTGGACGCCGAGCAGCTTTCGCAGCCACAGGCCGAACGCGATCAGTTCATGGCGCGGCGGCAGAGACGGATCATGATAATCGGCGCGGCGGTCGGCCGAGCGCCCGCGATCGGGAGCAAGCGCCACGGTGATGTTGCCGAAGGTGGCGGCGCGGAACGGGAAGGCTGGCGCATGAACACCCCCCTCTGGCCTGCCGGCCATCTCCCCCGCAAGGGGGGAGATCAGCACTGTTGTCGACGGCTCTCCCGCTACTACGCTGGTGATTGGCGAAAGCCGGGATGGAGGCGTAATCTCCCTCCCTGCGGGGGAGATGGCCGGCAGGCCAGAGGGGGGTGCCTCGTGCAATGCTATCCTGCCCCATGCCGCCTCCACGGCACCTCGCGCCGCATCCGGCAATTCGGCCGAAAGAGCGGCATAGTCCTTGTGGGCGAGTCCGTGCCCGCCGGTCTCCAGTGCATCGAGCAAGGCGCGGGGCGATTGCGGAATCCCTTCAACCCCATAGCCCTGTTCGCTGAGGTCATGCAGCATGGCGAGCACGCTGGACGGCACGTCGAGACCCACGGCGTAGCCGGTGCGGCCCGGGGCGCTGGGATAATCCGGGATGAGGATGGCAAGCTTGCGTTCGGCGCGCGTGGTGGCCTTGAGACGCAGAAAGGCGGCGATGCGGTTTGCCACCTGCACGACGCGATCAGCTTCCGGTCGATTGGCGAAGGCGCGGAAGCCGAGCGCCGGGTCAGCCTCGGCCTCGCCCTTGAATGACACCGCGCCCGCCAGGATGCGGCCGTCGAGTTCGGGCAGCACGACATGCATGGCGAGATCCGCGGGAGCCAGCCCGCGCTGGTTCGCCTCCCAGATGTCGCGGCGGGTGGTGGCGACGATGACCTGGAACACTGGCACGCCGGCACGGTCGAACAGCGTCCGGGCGCCGGGGTCGGCGCTGGACGCGAAAGCCGTGGCGGTGACGATGGCGGCTGGGTTCAGCGCGGCGATGGCGTCTTCGACAAAGGCCAGGGATGTCGGATCTTTCAGACTGGAGACGAAGATCGGAACCGGCGCCATGCCCTGCGAGCATAGCGCCTCGACCAACGCGTCGATGGGCGCGACGTCGGCGGCCAGCAGCATTGAACGGTAGAAGAGGATAGGGATGACGGGGGCGGCGTTTCCCTTCCCCTCGAGGGGGACCGGGACGACACCCCGGCCGGGTTCGTAATAGCCCGCCTTTGGTACGACGACCGGCTCGGAGACGGCCGCATCCATGCCGGCGAGCCCTGCCAGCCTTTGCACCAGCGCCGCCATATTGGCCGGGCCGCCCTGGCGGAAATAACCGAGCAGCGCCTCCAGCTCGTCGCGCGGCAGCGTCGAGCCCTCGATCAGCCTGGGGTCCTCGTCATGGCTCTCGCCCGGCAACAGCGCCAGCTTGATGCCGCGCTCGCGGGCAACCGCCGCGAGCTGGTCGCAGCCATAGCGCCACCAGTCATAGCCGCCGAGGATGCGCACCAGGATCACCCTGGCATGGCGGGCGACGCTATCGATCCACAGGTCGACCGACATGGGATGGCGCAGGTCGCGCAGCGCCGCCAACCGCATCGAGGGCAGGCGCGCCGCGTCCGCCTGCCAGGCCTGGGCAAGGCCGGCGAGGTCGCTGTCGGTGAAGGACAGCGCCACCACGTCCGCCGGCTGCTGCCGCAGATCGACAGGCTCGACGAGGTCGTCGAGCGAGGCTGACGTGGTGGTGAGGATGTGCATCGTAAGTCCGGGTTCGCCTCAGCCGGCGAGAATACGCTCGATCGCCGGCCGGTTCAGCCCCTTGAGGCCGATGACGACGAGACGCGAGCGGCGGTCGTCTCCGGCGGTCCATGCGCGGTCATAGTAGTGGTTCACGCGCGGGCCGACGGCCTGGAGCAAAAGCCGCATCGGCTTGCCGCCGACCTCGACGAAGCCTTTCACGCGCAGCACGTTTTCCTGTTCAGCGGCGGTCGCGACACGCTTCGCCAACTCGTCCGGATTGGCAATCGAAGGTATGTCGACGATGAAGGTATCGAAATCGTCATGCTCGTGGTCGAATGCGCCGTCATGATGGGACTTGCGGTTCTCGATGTCGTCCTCGACGGCGAGGCCAAGGCCAAGTAGCACCGACGGATCGACCTTGCCATGCGAACTCGGCACGATCTTCACGGCGCGGGCGGAGTGTTCGCCAATGATCGTGTTGGCGCGGGCCGAACCGGCGGCGTCCATCAGGTCGCTCTTCGACAGAATGATCAGGTCGGCGCAGGCGATCTGGTCCTCGAACACTTCCTCGATCGGATCGTCATGGTCGAGGCTCTCGTCCTGCGCACGCTGCGCCTGCAGGGCCTCCATGTCGTCGGCGACGCGGCCTTCGGCCAGCGCCGGGCCGTCGACCACGGCGATTACGCCATCGACGGTCACGCGGCTCTTCACCGTCGGCCATTGGAAAGCCTGAACCAGCGGCTTGGGCAAGGCGAGGCCCGAGGTTTCGATGAGGATATGGTCGACCTTCGGCGTCAGCGACAGGATCTGGTCGAGCGCCGGCACGAAATCGTCCGCCACGGTGCAGCAGATGCAGCCATTGGCCAGTTCGACGATGTTTTCCTCCGGGCAGGTGTCGATGCCGCAGCCTTTCAGGATCTCGCCATCGATGCCGATATCGCCGAATTCGTTGACGATGATGGCAATGCGCTTGCCGCCTGCGTTTTCCAGGAGGTGGCGGACCAGCGTCGTCTTGCCGGCGCCGAGGAAGCCAGTGACGACGGTGCAGGGAACGCGCGATACGGAAGCGGTCATGATCAGTCCTTCAGGATGTCGAGGGGCGGGATGCGGGCGACGAGGCCACGCTTGAGGGAATCAGGCCGGCCACGCCAGGGGATAAGGCCGTCGGTCGAGGTGGCGAAGAGTTTCGCGCCGACGACGAGGTCGGCGCCGCTCGTCTCGGTCAGGTCGCCGAAGACGTAGCTCCAGCAACCGTCGCGCAGCAAGGCAGCGCTCAGGCGGCGCTTGCAATTGCCCAGGCACTCGACGGTGCGGATGCTGATCTGGTCTTGCGCCGCGGCAAGGCGCGCGTCCTCCGCAAGCAGCGCGCCGGCGCGCGGGTGGGCGTCCGAGCCGGTCGCGTCACGACAGGAGGAGCAGACGATGACGGTGACATCGTCCAACGGATCGGACGGAAGGTCCTCGTCTTTTGCCGGAAAACTGCCGTTGCGATCCAAAACCAGGCTCCTTGCCCGGAAAACCCGCCGGACGATCGGATACTTCACGTCACGGACGGCAGGTCTCCTGGCTCGCGGTTCATCGCCTCGAATGCCGCCTTCCCGGGAACATCCCAGTGGTTTTCGGCCGAGGCTCGTCGCTTACAGTTGCGGGGACAGCCGCGGATTTGAGACCGAGATCCCGCACCGCATTCCCTCTTAGCCCTTCCCATTGAAGAGAAGAGACCGTCTGGGCCGGATTTAGGCTCTTGCGGGGAGTTGTGTCAACGCGCGGCTACGACATGGCGATGTCGGCCAGATGCTGTCATGTGGGGAGGGCCAAGATAACTTGCCTGACTGCTTGATAGCCACCACCATGGTCCCAGTCATGGCTGAGGGCTAGGTCCTGTCCTTCTTGCCAAACCTTATTGTCCAGAAGGACCTCGGAGCAAATAAGCTCGCCTTTTAAGGCTGCAAAAAAAGTGCGTACAAAATGACTGCCGGGGGAAACGGAGGCTGTGAAGAGCTTTTCCAGCTTGGTGTAGAATGTTGGATAACCCCGGTTCAGCGAACATAGCTCGGTGGTGGCCTGGGAAATGACCGGTCCACCATAGATTCTCCAGCGACGATTTTTTTGCCAGGCCTTCCAACCGGGACTGCTTTGCTGCCAAATCCCAACTTCGGCCTGCATGTTGTTGCAGACATGATCGGCCAATCCTTCGATTGCCACGTGGAAGACGCCACGGAGAAATTTTTCAAACGCCTGATTTAACTCTTGTTCGGGCGTGTCGCCGAAGCCAGCAAAGGATTCAATGACTGGCTGAACATCCAGCCGTGGAGAAAAAATGTAGATCTCGAGGACCAGCCGGCCAGCCCCCGTCTGGAACACCTCAGCCTCAAACCGGAGTTGCTCCGCCTGAAGCACAACGTCTTGATCTCTACGGACTGCATCGATTCCATGCGCAATCAATGCGCCGTGGATCATGTCGAGCACTTTGTCCGATGCCATTGCACAACCTACGAGGCTTCCTGGAGTGTCTATGACAGACGCTGCAGAGGTTGCCTATCTCCTCTCGTCAGCCAACGCCGGGCCGAGATCACCGGCAGGCGTCACCTCGATGCGCTCCAGCCCGAGCCAACCCTGCATCTGCTTCAACTCCTCGAAGAGTTGGGCGGCCGTGTCCGCGGGCGCGCAGGGCTCGGCATAACTGGCGTGGACGCGCAGCACGCTGGCGGGGCGGTCGGCCCTGAGGTCGATGCGCGCCACGATCCGGTCGCCGAGCAGGAACGGCAGGACGTAGTAGCCGTACTGGCGCTTGTCGGCCGGCGTGTAGATCTCGATGCGATAGCGGAAATCGAACAGCCGCTCGGTGCGCGAGCGTTCGAAGACGATCGGGTCGAACGGGGCAAGCAGCGCGCGCGCATCGATCCTGCGCGGCATGCGGGCATCCCGGTGCAGGTAGGCCGGCTTGTCCCAGCCTTCGACGCGCACGGGCAGGAGCTCGCCCGCCTCGACCAGTTCTTCTAGCCGCCCCTTCATATCGGCCGGCGACAGGCGGAAATAGTCACGCAGGTCACCCGCCGTGGCGATGCCGTGCGCGCGGGCCGAAATGCGCAGGAGTTCGCGGTGCGCGTCTTCGGCCGACGGCACGGGCATGTCGAGGACGGCCTGCGGCAGCACGCGTTCCGGCAGGTCGTAGTGCCGTTCGAAGCCCCTGCGGTGGGCCGTGGTGATGCGGCCGGCCCAGAACAGCCATTCGAAGGCGTGCTTGGCGTGGCTCCAGCCCCACCAGCCGCCCGAGCCTTTCTGGCCCTCCAGGGCGGAAGCGGGGATCGGTCCACCCTCGGCGACCTGGCGATGGATCTCTTCTATATAGGCGGCGTGCTCGCGTCCCCATTTGGCGAGGCCGAGATACATTTCGTCGCCGCGCGAGGCCCGCTCCATGCGCCAGCGCATCAGCGGCCAGGTCTCGACAGGCAGGAACGAGGCCTCGTGCGCCCAGTATTCGAAGACCGTGCGCTTGCGCGTGACGGAGGCGTTATCGAGCAGGGCCATGGGGTAGGGGCCAAGCCGCGAATAGAGCGGCATATAGTGCGCGCGCACCACCGCGCTGACGGAATCGATCTGCAGCAGGCCGGTTCGCGACAGCACCCGGGCGAAGTGGCGGCGGTCAGGCGTGCCGACCGGTTTCGGGTCGACGAAGCCCTGCGCGCCGAGCGCGATGCGGCGGGCGGCGGCGGCAGAGATTTTTTCCTTCATGCCGAGGCTGTCCTCATAATACGGGAGTGCCGTTAGGGCAGGTGATTCCGCTCATGCTAGCAGGGTTTACGCGGGTTCCATGTCAGGAGAGAAAAGTGGAGTAAAAAGCGAAGGAAATCAAACGAGAGCGGATCGGACCAGTTTGCGCGCATAAGCCGTCCAGCGCCGCTTTTTGAACAAGGTTTGACTTGCTTCGCCGGAAGGGCTGCGCTAACCCTCGCCGCGTTGCAGCATAGGCCCCCTTCAAACGGTTCAGCGGTAAAACTGTCACGCTTCCGCAACAGGGTCTGGTGCTGTAATCAGTGTGATTGGCGCCAACGGAAAGCCGCAGCATGAACGCACTTCTCAGTTCGTACCTGCCCATCGTCCTCTTCATAGGAGTGGCGCTGGTGGTGGGGCTTGCTCTGCTCGTGGCGCCGTTCCTGGTCGCCTACCGCAATCCAGACCCTGAGAAGCTGTCCGCCTACGAGTGCGGTTTCAACTCGTTCGATGATGCCCGCATGAAATTCGACATCCGCTTCTACCTTGTGTCGATCCTGTTCATCATCTTCGATCTCGAAGTGGCCTTCCTGTTCCCGTGGGCGGTCTCCTTCTCGAAAATCGGCATGCTGGGCTTCTGGTCGATGATGGTCTTCCTCGCTGTGCTGACCATCGGCTTTGCCTATGAATGGAAAAAAGGAGCGCTGGAATGGGATTGAACGACAGTTCCGGCACCCTCGTCGCGCCGAAGCCGAAGGGCATCATCGATCCCAACACGGGCAGGCCGGTGGGTGAGGACGATCCCTTCTTCCTGGAAATCAACAACGAGCTTGCCGACAAGGGCTTTCTCGTCACCTCGACCGAGGCGCTCATCACCTGGGCGCGCAGCGGCTCGCTGATGTTCATGACGTTCGGCCTCGCTTGCTGCGCGGTCGAGATGATCCATACCTCGATGCCGCGCTACGACTCGGAGCGCTTCGGCGTCGCGCCGCGCGCGTCTCCGCGCCAGTCCGACATCATGATCGTGGCGGGCACGCTGACCAACAAGATGGCGCCGGCGCTGCGCAAGGTCTACGACCAGATGCCCGAGCCGCGCTACGTCATCTCCATGGGCTCCTGCGCCAATGGCGGGGGCTACTACCACTATTCCTATTCGGTGGTGCGCGGCTGCGACCGCATCGTGCCCGTCGACATCTACGTGCCCGGCTGCCCGCCGAGCGCGGAAGCGCTGCTCTACGGCATTCTCCTTCTGCAGAAGAAGATTCGCCGCACCGGCACGATCGAGCGGTAAGGCTGATGAGCGCATCCCTGAGCGAACTTTCCACCTATCTCGGCGAGAAGCTGGCCGGCCTGATCGGCGAGCCGGTGCTGGCCTATGGCGAGCTCACCGTTCCGGTGGAGCCGGCCAACCTGGTCGGCGTCGTGACCTTCCTGCGTGACGATCCGCGCTGCCAGTTCGTGTCGATCATCGACGTCTGCGGCGCCGACTATCCGTCGCGCGCCAGGCGCTTCGACGTGGTCTACCACCTGTTGTCGCCGAAGCAGAACGTGCGCATCCGCGTCAAGGTCCAGGCCGACGAGGAGACGCTGGTGCCGTCGATCACGGGCGTGTACCCGGGCGCCGACTGGTACGAGCGCGAGACCTACGATCTCTACGGCGTGCTGTTCACCGGTCATCCGGACCTGCGCCGCATCCTGACCGACTACGGTTTCGAAGGGCATCCGCTGCGCAAGGATTTCCCGCTGACGGGCTTCGTCGAGGTGCGCTACGACGATGAGGCCAAGCGGGTCATCTACGAGCCGGTCGAGCTCAAGCAGGAATTCCGCAATTTCGATTTTCTCTCGCCATGGGAAGGCACGGACTACGTGCTGCCGGGCGATGAGAAGGCGAAGGCAAATTGAGGCGCCAGAATGGCTGAAACCTCCGTCCGCAACTTCAACATCAACTTCGGCCCGCAGCACCCGGCGGCGCACGGCGTTCTGCGCCTCGTGCTGGAACTGGACGGCGAAGTGGTCGACCGCGTCGATCCGCATATCGGCCTGCTGCATCGCGGCACCGAGAAGCTGATGGAAGCCAAGACCTACCTGCAGGCCGTGCCCTATCTCGACCGGCTCGACTATTGCGCGCCGATGAACCAGGAGCATGCCTTCGCGCTCGCCGCCGAGCGGCTGCTCGGCATCGAGGTGCCGAAGCGCGGCCAGTTGATCCGCGTGCTCTATTCCGAGATCGGCCGCATCATGTCGCACATCCTCAATGTGACGACGCAGGCGATGGACGTCGGCGCGCTGACGCCGCCGCTGTGGGGCTTCGTCGAGCGCGAAAAGCTGATGGTGTTCTATGAGCGCGCCTCCGGCTCGCGCATGCACGCGGCCTATTTCCGGCCGGGCGGCGTCCACCAGGACCTGCCGCAGAAGCTGGTCGAGGACATCGGCAAGTGGATCGACCCGTTCCTGAAGTCGATCGACGATCTCGACGCGCTGCTCACGCCCAATCGCATCTTCAAGCAGCGCAATGTCGACATCGGCACGGTGTCGCTGGCCGATGCCTGGGCCTGGGGCTTCTCGGGCGTCATGGTGCGCGGCTCGGGAGCCGCCTGGGACCTGCGCAAGTCGCAGCCCTACGAATGCTATTCCGAGATGGATTTCGACATCCCGATCGGCAAGAACGGCGACTGCTACGACCGCTATCTCGTGCGCATGGAAGAAATGCGCCAGTCGGCCAGGATCATGCGCCAGTGCGTCGACCTGCTGCTGGGCAAGGAAAGCACCGGCCCGGTGTCGAACCTCGACGGCAAGGTGGTGCCGCCGAAGCGCGCCGCCATGAAGCGTTCTATGGAAGCGCTGATCCATCACTTCAAGCTCTACACCGAGGGCTACCGCGTGCCGGCCGGCGAGGTCTATGCGGCCGTCGAGGCGCCGAAGGGCGAGTTCGGCGTCTATCTCGTCTCCGACGGCACCAACAAGCCCTATCGCTGCAAACTGCGCGCGCCGGGCTTCGCGCACCTCCAGGCCATGGATTTCCTGTGCCGTGGCCACATGCTGGCCGACGTCACCGCCGTGCTTGGCTCCCTCGACATCGTGTTTGGTGAGGTCGATCGCTAAATGTCAGTCCGCCGTCTCGCAGATGCCAGCGTCCAGCCCGCGTCCTTCGCCTTCAACAAGGCGAATACGGCAGCGGCCAAGCAGTGGATCAAGAAGTATCCGAAGGGGCGCGAGCAGTCCGCGATCATCCCTTTGCTGATGATTGCGCAGGAGCAGGAAGGCTGGGTGACGAAGGCGGCCATCGAAACGATCGCCGAGATGCTCGGCATGCCGCGCATCCGCGCGCTCGAGGTCGCGACCTTCTACACGCAGTACCAGCTCAATCCGGTCGGCACCCGCGCGCACATCCAGGTCTGCGGCACCACGCCCTGCATGCTGCGCGGCTCGGAAGCGCTGATGGACGTCTGCCGTTCGAAGATCCATCACGACCAGTTCCACACCAATGAGAGCGGCACGCTGTCGTGGGAGGAGGTCGAGTGCCTCGGCGCCTGCGTCAACGCGCCGATGGTCATGATCTTCAAGGACACGTTCGAGGACCTGACGCCGGAGCGCCTCGCCGAGATCATCGATCTCTACGAAGGCGGCAAGGGCGCCTCGGTGGCGCCGGGGCCGCAGAATGGCCGTACCGGTTCCGAGCCCGCCGGCGGCCTGACGACGCTGACGAGCGAGAAGGCGATCCTGAAGTCGACCCGCGAGCGGGAAGCGAAGGCGGCGGCCAAGGCTGCCAGGGACGCGGCACAAGCGGCTGCTCCGGCGGACCCGGCGCCTGCCGCCGCGCCGGCCAAGCTGGCGGCCGTCGAGACGCCGAAGGCGACCCCGGCCAAGACTGCCGCCGCCAAGCCGGCAAAGCCTTCGCTTGAAGACAAGAACCGCCCGGCTGGCATCGATAGGCCCGTGGCGGTCGACGACCTCAAGCTGATCTCGGGCGTCGGTCCGAAGATCGAGGGCATCCTCCATTCGCTGGGCATCTTCACCTTCGCACAGGTGGCTTCCTGGAAGAAGGCCGAGCGCGAGTGGGTCGACGGCTATCTCTCCTTCCATGGCCGTATCGATCGCGACGACTGGGTCAAGCAGGCCAAGGCGCTCGCCAAGGGCGGCGTGGCCGAATACATCCGCGTCTTCGGCAAGAAGCCGGTCTGAGGAACGTAAAATGCTTCAGGACAAAGACCGCATCTTCACCAACATCTACGGCCTCTTCGACAAGTCGCTGGCCGGAGCACAGGCGCGTGGCCTGTGGGATGATACGCCCGGCCTGATCGCCAAGGGGCGCGACTGGATCATCAACGAGATGAAGGCGTCGGGCCTGCGCGGCCGCGGCGGCGCCGGCTTCCCGACCGGGCTGAAATGGTCGTTCATGCCCAAGCAGAGCGATGGCCGGCCGAGCTATCTCGTCATCAACGCCGACGAGTCCGAGCCGGGCACCTGCAAGGACCGCGACATCCTGCGCAACGATCCGCACACGCTGGTCGAGGGCGCACTGGTGGCCGGCTTCGCCATGGGCGCGATCGCCGCCTACATCTATGTGCGCGGCGAGTTCATCCGCGAGCGCGAGGCGCTGCAGCGCGCCATCGACGAGGCCTATGAAGCCAAGCTGATCGGCAAGAACAACACCTCGGGCTACGATTTCGACGTCTACATGCACCACGGCGCCGGCGCCTATATCTGCGGCGAGGAGACGGCGCTGCTCGAGAGCCTGGAAGGCAAGAAGGGCCAGCCCCGGCTGAAGCCGCCGTTCCCGGCTAATGTCGGCCTCTATGGCTGCCCGACCACCGTCAACAATGTCGAGTCGATCGCGGTGGCGCCGACTATCCTGCGTCGCGGCGCGGCCTGGTTCTCGTCCTTCGGGCGGCCGAACAACGCCGGCACCAAGCTGTTCTGCATTTCCGGGCACGTCAACAATCCGTGCACCGTCGAAGAGGCGATGTCGATCCCGTTCCGCGAGCTGATCGAGACCCATTGCGGCGGCATTCGCGGCGGCTGGGACAATCTGCTCGCGGTCATCCCGGGCGGCGCCTCGGTGCCGCTGGTGCCTTCGGCGCAGATCATCGACACGCCGATGGATTTCGACGCGCTGCGCGACCTGAAGTCCGGCCTCGGCACGGCGGCTGTCATCGTCATGGACAAGTCGACGGATATCGTGAAGGCGATCGCCAGGCTGTCGTACTTCTACAAGCACGAGAGCTGCGGCCAGTGCACGCCGTGCCGTGAGGGTACCGGCTGGATGTGGCGGGTTATGGAGCGCCTGGTGCGCGGCGAGGCGCAGAAGCGCGAGATCGACATGCTGCTCGACGTCACCAAGCAGGTTGAGGGACACACGATCTGCGCGCTGGGCGACGCGGCCGCGTGGCCGATCCAGGGCCTGATGCGGCACTTCCGTGGCGAGGTGGAACGCCGCATCGACGAGTTTTCGCGCAATTCGCACCGCGTGCAGCCGGTGATGGTGGCGGCGGAGTAGCGGGAAGAACGCAGTCGGGCGGAAGCCCGGACGACAACAGCAGGGCGGGGCAGAGGAAACAGGGGACCAGGAGACAGCCATGGCGCCGAATTCGATACCCTATCCGATGATGCCCAATTTGGACCAGATCGAGAAGATGAACCAGGACCTGACCAGGATGATGCCGAAGGAGATGGCCAGCGCCGTCAACCTTCTCGCGCATCCTGTCGCCGGCGCCGCCGCGATGTCGGCGCTCGGCTTCGGGCTGGCCAACCATGCCTTCGGCGTCTGGCTGGGCGTTCTTTCGGGCACGGCAGACGCCTCGCAGCGGCTTTTCCATCCGGTCGCCGGGGAGTTCGCTGCGGATGCCGGAAACGCGGCGGCGAAGAATTCCGCCTCCCGCGCGCGCGCCGCGACGAAGACGCTGATCGCCGAGGCGCAGTCCTTCGCTCGCGAGGTGACGGACATTGCCACGGGCACGGCCGGGCTCGAACAGGCGGCTGCGACGACCGAGGCGCCAGCGGCTTTGATGCCTGAGGACTTCAGGCAGCCGAAGGCGATCGACCGTCCGGCCATGCCTGCCGACCTGAAGGCGATTTCCGGCATCGGCCCGAAGCTCGAGAAGGTGCTGAACGGGCTGGGCATCTGGACCTACGCCCAGATCGCCGCCTGGACACCGGAAGAGATCGCATGGGTCGATGACTACCTGTCGTTTCGTGGGCGCATCGCGCGCGATGACTGGATCGGACAGGCTGCGGCGCTTGCCGCGGACAAGTGAACGGAATGCCGGCGCGGCATCAATCGCGCCCGGAAATAGAGATTGCGGGAAATCCGCAGGGGTTTGAGGCGAATGGCAAAGCTTAAGGTCGACGGGAAAGAGATCACGGTACCCGACCACTATACGCTGCTGCAGGCGGCCGAAGACGCCGGCGCGGAAGTGCCGCGCTTCTGTTTCCATGAACGGCTGTCGATCGCCGGCAACTGTCGCATGTGCCTTATCGAGGTGAAGGGCGGGCCGCCCAAGCCGCAGGCTTCCTGCGCCATGGGCGTGCGCGACCTGCGTCCCGGCCCGAATGGCGAGCCGCCGGAAATCTTCACCAACACGCCGATGGTCAAGAAGGCCCGCGAAGGCGTGATGGAGTTCCTGCTCATCAACCATCCGCTCGATTGCCCGATCTGCGACCAGGGCGGCGAGTGCGATCTGCAGGACCAGGCGATGGCCTTCGGCGTCGATTCCTCGCGCTACCACGAGAACAAGCGCGCGGTTGAGGACAAGTATATCGGCCCACTGGTCAAGACGGTGATGAACCGCTGCATTCACTGCACGCGCTGCGTCCGCTTCACCACCGAGGTCGCCGGCATTTCCGAGCTTGGCCTGATCGGCCGCGGCGAGGATGCCGAGATCACCACCTATCTCGAACAGGCGATGACCTCGGAGTTGCAGGGCAACGTCATCGACCTGTGCCCGGTCGGCGCGCTGACCTCCAAGCCGTTCGCCTTCACGGCGCGGCCGTGGGAACTGACCAAGACCGAGACCATCGACGTGATGGACGCCGTCGGCTCTGCGATCCGCGTCGACAGCCGCGGCCGCGAGGTGATGCGTATCATGCCGCGTGTCAACGAGGCGGTGAACGAGGAGTGGATTTCCGACAAGACCCGCTTCATCTGGGACGGGCTGCGCACGCAGCGCCTCGACCGCCCCTATGTCCGCAAGGACGGCAAGCTCGCTCCGGCAAGCTGGGCCGAGGCCTTCGCGGCGATCAAGGAGCAGGTCGCCAAGACGGCGCCCGAGAAGATCGGCGCCATCGCCGGCGATCTGGCCGCCGTCGAGGAAATCTATGCGCTGAAGCTGCTGATGGCCGCGCTCGGCTCGAAGAACGTAGACTGCCGCCAGGATGGCGCCGCGCTTGATCCGTCGCTCGGGCGCGCGAGCTATGTCTTCAACCCGACCATCGAGGGCATCGAGCAGGCCGATGCTGTGCTGATCGTCGGCGCCAATCCGCGTTTCGAGGCCTCCGTGCTCAACGCCCGCATCCGCAAGCGCTGGCGCGTCGGCAACCTGCCGGTCGGCGTCATCGGCGATATCGGCGACACGCGCTACGACTATGAATTGCTGGGCGCCGGTCCGGAATCCCTCAAGGAACTCGCGGACGGCAACGGCAAGTTCTTCCAGACCCTGAAGAAGGCGACGCATCCGCTGATCATCGTCGGCCAGGGCGCGCTGGCGCGCTCGGATGGCGCGGCAGTGCTCGGCCAGGCGGCGAAGCTCGCCATGGCGGTCAACGCGGCGCGGGAAGACTGGAATGGCTTCGCGGTGCTGCACAATGCAGCCGCCAGGGTCGGCGGCCTCGATCTCGGCTTCGTGCCGGGCGAGGGCGGCAAGGACGTCGCCGGCATGCTGGGCGAGACGGAACTGCTGTTCCTGCTCGGCGCGGACGAGATCGACATGGCCAGGACCGGCGGTGCCTTCGTGGTCTACATCGGCACGCATGGCGATGCCGGCGCGCACCGCGCCAACGTTATCCTGCCGGCCGCGGCCTACACCGAGAAGTCGGCCACCTACGTCAACACCGAAGGCCGGGTGCAGCAGACCAACCGCGCCGGCTTCGCGCCGGGCGACGCACGCGAGGACTGGGCGATCCTGAGGGCTCTGTCGGATGTGCTCGGCAAGAAGCTGCCGTTCGATTCGCTGACGCAGCTTCGCGCCAAGCTCTATGGCGAATACCCGCATCTTGCCCGCATCGACCAGGTCGAGCCCGGCAAGGCCGAGGACATCGCCGGCGTTGCCAAGCTCGGCGGCCGCCTGAACAAGGGCGCGTTCACCTCGCCGGTCAAGGACTTCTACCTGACCAACCCGATCGCGCGGGCCTCGGCCGTGATGGCTGAATGCTCGGCGCTGGCCAAGAGCGGCTTCAAGCAGGCGGCGGAATAAGCATGGATACCTTCTTCTCCTTCTACGTGCTGCCGGCGCTGCTGATCCTGCTGAAGTCAGTCGTACTGATCGTGGTGCTGCTGGTCTTCGTCGCCTACATTCTCTATGCCGACCGCAAGATCTGGGCGGCAGTGCAGCTTCGCCGTGGCCCGAACGTCGTCGGCCCCTGGGGCACGTTGCAGGCCTTCGCCGACCTGCTGAAGTTCGTCTTCAAGGAACCGATCATCCCGTCGGGCGCCAACAAGGGCGTGTTCCTGCTGGCGCCGCTGGTGTCGGCGGTGCTGGCGATCTCGGCCTGGGCCGTCATTCCGGTCAGCGAAGGCTGGGCGATCGCCAACATCAATGTCGGCATCCTCTATGTCTTCGCCATCTCCTCGCTCGAGGTCTATGGCGTGATCATGGGCGGCTGGGCTTCCAATTCGAAGTACCCGTTCCTCGGCGCCCTGCGCTCGGCCGCACAGATGGTGTCCTACGAAGTGTCGATCGGATTCGTCATCGTCACAGTGCTGCTTACCGCCGGTTCGCTGAACCTGAGCGATATCGTGATGTCCCAGCACGACGGGATCGGCACGCGGCTCGGCCTGCCCAACACGTTCCTCGACTGGAACTGGCTGGCGCTGTTCCCGATGTTCGTCATCTTCTTCATCTCGGCGCTGGCCGAGACGAACCGCCCGCCCTTCGATCTCGTCGAAGCGGAATCGGAGCTGGTCGCCGGCCACATGGTCGAATATTCCTCGACGCCGTTCCTGCTCTTCTTCCTCGGCGAGTATGTCGCGATCGTGCTGATGTGCGCGCTGGCGACCATCCTCTTCCTTGGCGGCTGGCTGCCTCCGTTCGATTTCGCCCCCTTCACCTGGGTGCCGGGCGTCATCTGGTTCGTGCTGAAGGTCTGCTTCGTCTTCTTCGGTATCTCCATGGTGAAGGCGTTCGTGCCGCGCTACCGCTACGACCAGCTGATGCGGCTGGGCTGGAAGGTCTTCCTGCCGATCTCGCTGTTCATGGTGGTCGCCACCGCCGCCTTCCTCAAGATCACGGGGTTTGCGTGATGTCTGCTCTTTCCCAGGCCGCAAAGTCACTGCTGCTCAAGGACTTCGTCAGCGCCTTCTTCCTGTCGATGCGCCAGTTCTTCGCTCCGAAGGAGACGATCAACTATCCGCACGAGAAGGGCCCGACCAGCCCGCGCTTCCGTGGCGAGCACGCGCTGCGCCGTTATCCGAACGGCGAGGAACGCTGCATCGCCTGCAAGCTGTGCGAGGCGATCTGCCCGGCGCAGGCCATCACCATCGAGGCCGGCCCGCGCCGCAACGACGGAACGCGCCGCACGGTGCGCTACGACATCGACATGGTGAAGTGCATCTATTGCGGCTTCTGCCAGGAAGCCTGCCCGGTCGACGCCATCGTCGAGGGGCCGAACTTCGAGTTCGCGACGGAGACGCGCGAAGAGCTTTACTACAACAAGGAGAGGCTGCTGGCGAACGGCGACCGGTGGGAGCGCGAACTGGCGCGCAACATCGCGCTCGACGCGCCTTACCGCTGATCGTCACGGTACGGACGAGGCAGGGGGCCTCGTCCGGAGGGTGAACCCGGAAAAGTGTGGATCTTTCGGGCGACATCATCCTCTGAAAATTTGAGTCGCGCTGTTTCTTTCGTGCGGGCCTTTCAACCCGAACGGAACATGCGCTAGGACAACGCGGATTCGGCGCCGGAGGCGGCACGAAGCCATAGAAGCGGACCCGGCAACAGCCGGTCCGGACAGGAACCCGGGGGAACCCCATGCTGAGTGGACTAGAGGCGGCCTTCTTCTACCTCTTCGCCTTTATCGCCGTGGCGTCGGCCTTCATGGTCATTTCGTCACGCAACCCCGTGCATTCCGTGCTGTTCCTGATCCTGACCTTCTTCAACGCGGCCGGGCTCTTCCTGCTGACGGGCGCCGAGTTCCTCGCCCTGATCCTGCTGGTCGTCTATGTCGGCGCGGTGATGGTGCTGTTCCTGTTCGTCGTCATGATGCTCGACGTCGACTTCGCCGAACTGAAGAGTGGCGCCCTGCAATACGCGCCGATCGGGGCGCTGGTCGGACTGATCCTGGCGGCGGAGCTGATCGTGGTGCTTGGCGGCTACACCTTCGCGCCGAAGCTCGCCGGCACCATCGCCAAGCCCATTCCGGATGTCGTCGCCCGCTCCAACACGGCCGCGCTCGGCGATATCCTCTACACGGACTACCTCTATTACTTCCAGGTGGCCGGCCTCGTGCTGCTGGTCGCCATGATCGGCGCCATCGTGCTGACGCTGCGCCACAAGGAAGGCATCAAGCGGCAGTCCATCGCAGCCCAGGTCGGCCGGACGCCGGCGACCGGCATGGAAATCCGCAAGGTCAAGTCGGGCGAGGGTATCTGAGATGGTCGTCGGAATCGCACATTATCTGACCGTATCGGCGATCCTGTTCACGCTCGGCGTGTTCGGCATCTTCCTGAACCGCAAGAACGTCATCGTCATCCTGATGTCGATCGAACTGATCCTGCTGGCGGTCAACATCAATTTCGTCGCCTTCTCGGCGGCGCTCGGCGATCTGGTCGGCCAGGTTTTCGCGCTGTTCGTCCTTACGGTCGCGGCGGCGGAAGCGGCGATCGGTCTTGCCATTCTGGTCGTCTTCTTCCGCAACCGCGGCTCGATCGCGGTCGAAGACGTGAACATGATGAAGGGTTGACGGGGCAATCATGTATCAAGCGATCGTCTTCCTTCCGCTTCTCGGCTTCCTGATCGTCGGCCTGTTCGGCAATTCGCTCGGCGCCAAGGCATCGGAATACATCACCTCGGGCTTCCTGGTGATCGCGGCCGTGCTGTCGTGGGTGGCCTTCCTCAGCGTCGGCTTCGGCCATGTCGAGCTGTTCACCGTGCCCGTGCTGCGCTGGATCCAGTCCGGCGGGCTCGACGTCTCCTGGGCGCTGCGCATCGACACGCTGACCGTGGTGATGCTGGTGGTGGTCAACACCGTCTCGGCGCTGGTGCACATCTATTCGATCGGCTACATGCACCACGATCCGAACCGGCCGCGCTTCTTCGCCTATCTGTCGCTGTTCACCTTCGCCATGCTGATGCTGGTGACCGCCGACAATCTGGTGCAGATGTTCTTCGGCTGGGAAGGCGTGGGCCTTGCCTCCTATCTCTTGATCGGCTTCTGGTACAAGAAGCCGTCGGCCAACGCCGCGGCCATCAAGGCTTTCGTCGTCAACCGCGTCGGCGACTTCGGCTTCGCGCTCGGCATCTTTGGCGTGTTCGTTCTGTTCGGCTCGGTCAACCTCAGCACCGTCTTCGCCAACGCGGCCACGTTCATCCCTGCTGAAGGTGCTGCTCCGGGCGCCGCCGTTCTCACCTTCCTCGGCCATGCCCTCGACAAGCAATCGGCGCTGACGGTGGTCTGCCTGCTGCTGTTCATGGGCGCCATGGGCAAGTCGGCGCAGGTGCCGCTGCACACCTGGCTGCCGGACGCCATGGAAGGCCCGACGCCGGTCTCGGCACTCATCCACGCCGCCACCATGGTGACGGCGGGCGTGTTCATGCTGGCGCGGCTTTCGCCGCTGTTCGAACTGTCGCACTCGGCGCTGACCGTGGTCACCTTCATCGGCGCCTTCACCGCTTTCTTCGCGGCGACGGTCGGCCTGGTGCAGAACGACATCAAGCGCGTCATCGCCTATTCGACCTGCTCGCAGCTCGGCTACATGTTCGTGGCGCTGGGCGTCGGCGCCTACGGCGCGGCGATCTTCCACCTGTTCACGCACGCCTTCTTCAAGGCGCTGCTGTTCCTCGGCTCCGGCTCGGTCATCCATGCCGTTTCCGACGAGCAGGACATGCGCAAGATGGGCGGCCTGCGCAAGCTGATCCCGACCACCTACTGGATGATGGTCATCGGCACGCTGGCGCTGACCGGCGTCGGCGTCCCGGTGACGGTTATCGGCACCGCCGGCTTCTTCTCCAAGGACGCCATCGTCGAAAGCGCCTTCGTCGG
Organism: Mesorhizobium sp. 65-26; assembly: GCA_001899205.1. Classification (GTDB taxonomy): domain Bacteria; phylum Pseudomonadota; class Alphaproteobacteria; order Rhizobiales; family Rhizobiaceae; genus Mesorhizobium. The sequence goes on from MKVL01000010.1 coordinate 839,370, forward strand.
TCACAACGCGGTCGCCGGCTTCGCCTTCGTGCTCCTGGTCATCGCCGCGTGCTTCACCAGCTTCTATTCGTGGCGGCTGATCTTCATGACCTTCCACGGCAAGCCGCGCGCCAGCCACGAGGTCATGCATCACGTGCATGAATCGCCTCCGGTGATGCTGTTGCCGCTGTTCATCCTGGCGGTCGGGGCTCTGTTCGCCGGCATCATCTTCCACGGCGCCTTCATCGGCGAGGGCTACGCCGAGTTCTGGAAAGCCTCGCTGTTCACGCTGCCGGACAACCATATCCTGCACGAGATCCACGAGACGCCGCTGTGGGTCGAACTGTCGCCCTTCATCGCCATGGTCATCGGTCTGCTGGTGGCCTGGAAGTTCTACATCCGCTCGCCGCAGATTCCCGTCGACCTGGCCGCCCAGCATCGCGGGCTCTACGCCTTCCTGCTCAACAAATGGTACTTCGACGAGCTCTACGACTTCCTGTTCGTGCGGCCCGCCAAGCGCCTCGGCAGGTTCCTGTGGAAGACCGGCGACGGCGCCGTCATCGACGGCCTCGGTCCTGACGGCATCTCGGCGCGCGTCGTCGACGTCACCAATCGCGTCGTCAAGCTGCAGACCGGCTACCTCTATCACTATGCCTTCGCCATGCTGATTGGCGTTGCCGCTCTCGTCACCTGGATGATGCTCTGATGACCGCCTGGCCAATCCTCTCGCTGGTCACCTTCCTGCCACTGGTTGGTGTGCTGCTCATTTTGCCGATCAGCGATGACGGCGAGAATGCGCGCCGCAATATCCGCATCATCGCGCTGGCGACGACGGTCGCCACCTTCGTGGTGTCGCTGTTCATCTGGACCGGCTTCGACAATTCCCAGGCCGGCTTCCAGTTCGTGGAGAAATACGCCTGGCTGGATTCAGGCATTTCCTACCACATGGGCGTCGACGGCATTTCGATGCTGTTCGTCATCCTCACCACCTTCCTGATGCCGCTCTGCATCCTGGCGTCGTGGGAATCGGTCGAGAAGCGGGTCAAGGCCTATATGATCGCCTTCCTGCTGCTGGAGACGCTGATGATCGGCGTGTTCTGCGCGCTCGACATCGTGCTGTTCTACGTCTTCTTCGAGGCCGGCCTGATCCCGATGTTCATCATCATCGGTGTGTGGGGCGGCAAGCGGCGCGTCTACGCCTCGTTCAAGTTCTTCCTCTACACGCTCGCCGGCTCGGTGCTGATGCTGCTGGCGATCATGGCGATGTTCTACCAGGCCGGCACCACCGACATCCCGACGCTGCTGACGCATGCCTTCCCGGCGCAGATGCAGACCTGGCTGTGGCTGGCGTTCTTCGCCTCCTTCGCGGTGAAGATGCCGATGTGGCCGGTACATACCTGGCTTCCCGACGCCCACGTCGAGGCGCCGACCGCCGGTTCGGTCATCCTGGCCGGCATCCTCCTGAAGATGGGCGGTTACGGCTTCCTGCGCTTCTCGCTGCCGATGTTCCCGATTGCCTCCGAGATGTTCGCGCCGCTGGTGTTCACGCTCTCGGTCGTCGCCATCATCTACACCTCGCTGGTGGCGCTGATGCAGGAGGACATGAAGAAGCTGATCGCCTATTCGTCGGTCGCGCACATGGGCTTCGTCACCATGGGCATCTTCGCGATGAACCAGGAAGGCGTGCAGGGCGCGATCTTCCAGATGCTCAGCCACGGCCTGGTTTCGGGTGCGCTGTTCCTGTGCGTCGGCGTCATTTACGACCGCATGCACACCCGCGAGATCGACGCCTATGGCGGCCTGGTCAACAACATGCCGAAATACGCTACCGTGTTCCTGATCTTCACGATGGCCAATGTCGGCCTGCCGGGCACCAGCGGCTTCGTCGGCGAGTTCCTGACCATGCTCGGCGTGTTCCGGGTCAACACCTGGGTGGCCTTCTTCGCCGCCACCGGGGTCATCCTTTCGGCCGCCTACGCGCTTTGGCTCTATCGCCGCGTGATCTTCGGCGCCCTGACCAAGGACAGCCTCAAGAACCTGCTGGACCTGTCGCCGCGCGAAAAGGCGATCGTCTATCCGCTCGTGGTGCTCGTCATCTTCTTCGGTGTCTATCCGGCGCCGGTCTTTGACGCCACGGCCGCCTCGGTCAAGGCGCTCGTCACCAACGTTACTGCATCCATCGGCTCCGCGCAGACCGCGGCGGCGAACTGACTGGGGTTTTTGCGAACCATGACGCCGGACCTTCTCTCCAGCCTATCGCTCTCCGCTCCGGAGCTCGTGCTTGCCATCGGCGCCCTGGTGCTGCTGATGGTCGGGGCCTATTCGCGCTCCAACAGCACCGGCACGGTCACCGCGCTTGCCGTCATCGTGCTGATCGGTGCCGGCGTCTGGATGCTGTTCTCGCCCAATGACGGTTCCGCCTACGGTGGCGCCTTCGTGCAGGACAGCTTCGCCCGCTTCATGAAGCTGCTGTCGCTGATCGGCTCGGCCGTGACGCTGGTCATGTCGATGCGCTTCGCCAAGGCCGAGCGCTTCGACAAGTTCGAATATCCTGTCCTCATCCTGCTGTGCACGCTCGGCATGATGCTGATGATTTCGGCCAACAGCATGATCGGCCTCTATCTCGGCCTCGAGCTGCAGTCGCTGGCGATCTATGTGCTTGCCGCGATCAACCGCGACAACCTGCGTTCCACCGAGGCCGGCCTCAAGTACTTCGTCCTCGGCGCGCTGTCCTCGGGCATGCTGCTCTACGGCATCTCGCTGGTCTACGGCTACACCGGCAACACCGGCTTCCATGAGATCGCCACGGCGCTCGGGAGCGGCGAGCGCCAGCTCGGCCTGGTGTTCGGCCTGGTCTTCGTGTTGGCAGGCCTTGCCTTCAAGATCTCCGCCGTGCCGTTCCACATGTGGACGCCCGACGTCTATGAAGGCGCGCCGACGCCGGTGACCGCCTTCCTGGCCGCCGCGCCGAAGATGGCCGCCATGGCGCTTCTCGTGCGCGTGACGATGGGGGCCTTCAAGCCGATCGCCTCCGACTGGCAGCAGATCATCGTGTTCATCTCGATCGCCTCGATGGCGCTCGGCGCCTTCGCTGCCATCGGCCAGACCAACATCAAGCGCCTGATGGCCTATTCGTCGATCGGCCACATGGGCTATGCGCTGGTCGGCCTCGCCGCCAACAGCCAGGCCGGTGTGCGCGGCGTCGCCATCTACATGCTGATCTACCTGGTGATGACGCTGGGCACGTTCGCCTTCATCCTCGCCATGCGGCGCAAGGAGGGCAATGTCGAGCAGATCGGCGATCTCGCCGGCCTCTCCTCGACCAACCCGATCATGGCGACCATCCTGACCATCCTGATGTTCTCGCTGGCCGGTATCCCGCCGCTCGCCGGGTTCTGGGGGAAGTGGTACGTGTTCCTGGCCGCGATCAATGCGCATCTCTACGCGCTGGCGATCATCGGCGTACTGGCTTCGGTGGTGGGCGCCTACTATTATCTGCGCATCATCAAGATCATGTGGTTCGACGAGCCGGCGGGCGGCTTCGTGCCGATGGCCAGCGAACTGCGCCTCGTGCTCGGCGTCAGCGGCGCCTTCGTGCTGTTCTACGTTCTGTTCGGCGGGCCGATCGGAACCTACGCCGAAGCCGCTGCCAAGACGTTCTTCTGACGGGATGAGCTTTCGGCTGGCTCCAACCGCCGCGTCGGAAGGGTTCCGGCTCGAAGCCCATGACAGCGTAGGCTCCACCAACGCGCTGGCGCTCGACCATGCCAGGGCAGGGGATCCGGGCAGGCTTTGGGTCGTTTCCAAGAAACAGGAGAGCGGGCGCGGGCGCCGCGGCCGTGCCTGGGCGACGCCGGAGGGCAACCTTGCGGCGACGCTGCTGGTCGTCACCGGCGGCGAGCTGCGCCTGGCGGCGACGCTCGGCTTCGTCGCCGGGCTCTCGCTGGCCGATGCTCTCGATGCCGTGGTTCCCAAGGGGGTTGTGGCGATCGCGCTGGACGGCGCCAGCCAGGGCAGAAACCGCTTCGAGCTGAAATGGCCGAACGACGTGCTCGCTTCCGGCGCCAAGCTTGCCGGCATCCTGCTGGAATCGGCTGTACTCGACGGTGGCCGCTTCGCTGTGGCCGTCGGCATCGGCGTCAATGTGGTCGCGCATCCGTCCGACTTGCCGTATCCCGCAACCTCGCTCAATGCGCTGGGCGCCAATTGCGATGCCGAAACGCTGTTCCTGGCCTTGTCCGACGCCTGGAGCCACAATGCCCGGCTCTGGGACGAAGGGCGCGGCCTTGCCGCCGTTCGCCGCCGCTGGCTGGAGCGCGCCGCGGGCCTGGGCGGCGAGGTTGCTGTCAGGGTTGACGGCAATGTCGTGCGCGGCACCTTCGAGACCATTGACGAGGACTGCCGTTTCGTGATCCGCGATGATGACGGTTCCGTCGTGACGATCGCGGCCGGTGACGTGCATTTCGGGGCGGTGGCGTCGGCCCGGGCTTGACAGAAGGGCATGTTTCCCGAAAGCGGACGCCGGGAACGAAGACATGCTTGAAAACAAAAGGCGGAAGCGTCGGGTGCCGGGAGGGATCGTGACGCGCTTTAAGGCCTCCGTGTTTCCAGGGAAACCCGAAGAGCCGGGAAAGGAATAATCATGGCGACTGCGGGAAACGCCGAACTCGTCTTCGCGCCGCTGGGCGGCGTCGGCGAGATCGGCATGAACTTCGCACTCTACGGTTTCGGGCCGCCGAATGCCCGCGAATGGATCGTCATCGACGTCGGCGTGACTTTTCCCGATGGCAGCCTGCCCGGCGTGGATCTCGTCCTGCCCGACACGCGCTTCATCGAGGAGAATCTCGACCGTCTGCGCGGCATCATCATTACGCATGCGCATGAAGACCACTATGGCGCGCTGCATGACATCTGGCCGAAGCTGAAAGCACCGGTATGGGCCACGCCTTTCACCGCCGGGCTGCTCGAGGCCAAGCGGCAGGGCGAGCAGGGCGCGCCGAAGATCCCGGTGACGATCTACCGCGCCGGCGAGAAGTTCACGATCGGTCCGTTCGAGATCGAGGCCATTCCGGTGGCGCATTCGATCCCCGAGCCGATGTCGCTGGCCATAACCAGCCCGGCCGGCACGGTCATCCATACCGGCGACTGGAAGATCGACCCGGAGCCGACGATCGGACCGAAAACCGACGAGGCCCGTTTCCGCGCCTATGGCGACAGGGGCGTGCTGGCGCTGGTGTGCGATTCCACCAATGCGCTGCGCGAGGGCGAATCGCCCTCCGAGGTCGCCGTGGGCGAGGGGCTGAAGGGCGTCATCCAGGCCGCCAAGGGCCGGGTCGCCGTCACCACCTTCTCCTCCAATGTCGGACGCATCGTCTCGATCGCCAGGGCGGCGCGCGATGCGGGCCGACAATGCCTGGTGCTTGGACGCTCGCTGAAGCGGGTCATCGATGTCGCCGGCGAGCTCGGCTACATGGACGGCCTGCCGGAGTTCATCTCCGAGGAGGATTACGGGTTCATCCCGCGCGAGAACCTGGTCATCATCTGTACCGGCAGCCAGGGCGAGCCGCTGGCGGCACTGGCGAAACTGTCGCGCGACGAGATGAAATCCGTGGCGCTGACGGCCGGCGATACGGTCGTTTTCTCGTCACGCACCATTCCTGGCAACGAGAAGGCGATCCTCGAGATCAAGAACCGCCTGATCGACCTCGGCATGAAGATCATCGAGGATGGCGACGCGCTGGTGCATGTTTCCGGCCATCCGCGCCGTAACGAGCTGCGCAAGATGTATGAGTGGGTGCGCCCACAGATCGGCGTTCCCGTGCATGGCGAGGCCGCCCATCTGGTGGCGCAGGGGTCACTGATGGCGATGGCCGGCATCGGCCAGGTGGCGCAGGTGCGCGACGGCGACCTGCTAAGGCTCTGGCCGGGCGCAGCGACGATCATCGATCAGGTGCCGTTCGGCCGCATCTACAAGGATGGCCGGCTGATGGGCACCGACCAGGCGATGGGCATTCGCGACCGGCGCAAGCTCTCCTTTGCCGGCCATGTGGCGGTGAACGTCGTGCTCGACGACAAATACGAGCTCGCCGGCGATCCGGACCTGGTCGCCATTGGCGTCGCCGAGGCCGATGCCAGTGGCGAGACGCTGGAAGACCTGATGCTCGATGCGGCAATCGGCGCGGTGGACTCCATACCCCGCCAGCGCCGAAAAGACCTCGACCTTGTCCAGGAAGCCGTTCGGCGCGCCGTGCGTGGCGCGGCCAACGAAGCCTGGGGCAAGAAGCCGCTGGTGACGGTGTTCGTCACGCGGTGACGAATAGGGGAATAGGTGAGTAAGGCAGTAGGGGAATAGGGAAGGATGAGCAGTTTTCCCTACTCTCATACTGCCCTGGCCTCTTATTCCTGGATTTGTTCTTTGCCGCATTTGTGCGACGCCAAATGTCTCCATTTGGCTGCAAAATGCTCTAAACGGAGCGTTGAATGCTTGGACGACTGAACCATGTCGCGCTTGCCGTTCCTGACCTGGCGGCCGCCGTCGCCTCCTATAGTCAGACCCTTGGCGCCCGCGTGAGCGCGCCGCAGGCGCTGCCGGAGCATGGCGTGACGGTCGTGTTCGTCGACGTCGGCAACACCAAGATCGAACTGCTGGAGCCTCTCGGCGCCAATTCGCCGATCGCGGCGTTCATGGACAAGAACCCCTCGGGCGGCATGCATCATCTCTGCTACGAGGTCGACGATATCCTTGCCGCGCGCGACCAGCTCAAGGCCGCCGGCGCGCGCGTGCTGGGCGACGGCAATCCCAGGACCGGCGCGCATGGCAAGCCGGTGCTGTTCCTGCATCCCAAGGACTTCTTCGGCACGCTGATCGAGCTCGAACAGTCATGAGCTGGGTTTCCTTCATCGCCCTGTTCTTCGCCACCTGGTGGCTGGTGTTGTTCGTGGTGCTGCCGTTCAGCGTCAGGACGCAGGATGACGACAACGACGTCACGCTGGGCACCGTCTCCAGCGCGCCGCGAGGTCCTCACATGCTGCGCGCGGTGGTGCGCACGACGATCGCCACGGCGCTTCTGATCGGCGCGTTCTACGGCCTCACGCACGGGCTGGGGTACAGTCTCGGCGACTTGCCCCATATCGTTCCCCAGTACAACCACGCGGGCGCGCAGTAACCACGCAATCGGGCTGCTCCCAAGCCGCAATCCGGCAGGAATCTTCAAGCACAAGACGAGTTGTCGATTTGCGATGACGAGGCGCTGACGCAACGTCACGCGCTTTGTCAGGCTTGCGGGCTAAGCAGATGTTTGCACAAAAAAAATGCAAGGCACGAGGCCTTGCAATTTAAACGCGTCCGATCTGTTTCCGGTATCCGGCGGCTGCGAGTAACCGCGCCTAGATCGCATCCTCCCAAGACTTTGACCGCGTAGGAGGGCAGTTTTTGCTCCGCCCTCTCGGTTATCGCAGTACATTAGCCCAAGGCGGATTGGAATGTCACTAAGAATTTTGCCCTGAAACGGGCAATCTCGTGCTGCACTGCACAATAGCAAGGCAGTCCTTGCTTCCGAAAAGAACACAAGGCCGCGCGAACTGCTTGCCCGGGCCATGCAACCCGCGGAGGCGGTAAGACGTTCCGGAGCTCTCGCGTCGCGCGTCCTGGCGAGTTGCGGGGAAAATCCGGTTTTCGGGGCAATGTGTCCGGGTTTTCATTCTGTCATGAAATGGCTATGAAGCCGGGGCAAGCAGCCTGTGCCGCGCCGATTCCCGCGCGGCTTTCTCTCTCACGGACCAGTCCATGCGTTTGTCGCGCTATTTCCTGCCCATCCTCAAAGAAAATCCGCGCGAGGCCGAGATCGTCTCGCACCGGTTGATGCTGCGCGCCGGCATGATCCGCCAGCAGGGGCAGGGCAGCTTTTCGTGGCTGCCACTCGGCAAGCGGGTGCTGGACAAGGTCTGCCAGATCATTCGCGAGGAGCAGAACCGGGCCGGCGCGCTGGAAATCCTGATGCCGACGCTGCAGTCGGCCGAGCTGTGGCGCGAAAGCGGACGCTACGACGACTACGGCAAGGAGATGCTGCGCATCAAGGACCGCCAGGAGCGCGACCTGCTTTACGGACCGACCAATGAGGAAATGGTCACCGAGATCTTCCGCTCCTATGTGAAGTCCTACAAGGATCTCCCGCTCAACCTCTACCATATCCAGTGGAAGTTCCGCGACGAGGTGCGCCCGCGTTTCGGCGTCATGCGCTCGCGCGAGTTCCTGATGAAAGACGCCTATTCCTTCGACCTCGATTACGAAGGCGCGAGAGCCGCCTATAACCGGATGTTCGTGTCCTACCTAAGGACGTTCACGCGCATGGGGCTGCAGGCGATCCCGATGCGCGCCGACACCGGCCCGATCGGCGGCGACCTCAGCCACGAGTTCATCATCCTGGCGGAGACCGGCGAGAGCCAGGTGTTCTGCGACCGCGAGTACCTTTCGCTCGATGTGCCGGGCGAGAAGACGAACTTCTCCGACGACCATGAGATCGCGGATATCGTCAAGGCGTGGACGACACCCTATGCCGCCACCGACGAGATGCATGACGAAGGAGCCTGGTCGAAGGTTGCCGAAGGCGAACGCCTGTCGGCGCGCGGCATCGAAGTCGGCCATATCTTCCATTTCGGCGAGAAATACTCGAAGCCGATGAACGCCAAGGTGACCGGGCCGGACGGCAAGGAGCATTTCGTCTCCGGCGGGTCCTACGGCATCGGCCCCTCGCGGCTGATCGCGGCCATCATCGAGGCGAGCCATGACGAAAACGGCATCATCTGGCCGGAAGCGGTGGCGCCGTTCGACATCGGCCTCATCAACATGAAGGCCGGCGACGCCGAGTGCGATCGCGTCTGCGAAGAGCTCTACGCCGCGCTCGAGGGCGCCGGTAAGGACGTGCTCTACGACGACACCGACCAGCGCCCGGGCGGCAAGTTCGCCACCGCCGACCTGATCGGCCTGCCGCTGCAGGTGATCGTCGGACCGCGCGGCGTGGCCGCGGGCGAGGTCGAGATCAAGAACCGCAGGACCGGTGAGCGCGAGACGCTGCCGATCGCGCAGGCAAAAGCGCGCCTGGGTATCGCCGCATGAGCGAAGCCGCAGCAGCAAGGCCTTCGGCCGCCGGACCCTTTTCGGTGTTCGAGCGCATGGTTGCATGGCGCTATCTGCGGTCACGGCGCAAGGAGACGGTGATCTCGGTCATCGCCTCCATCTCCTTCCTCGGCATCATGCTGGGCGTAGCCACGCTGATCGTGGTGATGGCCGTGATGAACGGCTTTCGCGCCGAGCTTCTGACGCGCATCCTCGGCGTCAACGGCCACCTGATCGTGCAGCCGCTGGATTCGCCGCTTGAGGACTATGCCCAGGTGGCGAGCCGCATCAACGGCGTGCCTGGCGTCAAATACGCCATCCCGCTGATCGACGGCCAGGTGCTGGCGCAGGGCAATATCGGCGGTGGGACCGGGGCGCTGGTGCGCGGCATACGCGGCGACGACCTCGGCAAGATCGACATCGTCGCCAAGAACATCAAGCAGGGATCGCTCGCCGATTTCGACGCCGGCGAGGGGGTGGCGATCGGCAAGCGCATGGCCGACAACCTCGGCCTGACGCTGGGCGACACCATCACGCTGATCTCGCCCGACGGCGATGTCACGCCGCTCGGCACCACGCCGCGCATGAAGGGCTATCCGATCAAGGCGATCTTCGAGGTCGGCATGTCGGAATATGACAGCTCGATCGTCTACATGCCGTTCTCGGAGGCGCAGCTCTACTTCAATATGGACGGGCGCGCGCAGACCATCGAGATCTATGTCGACAATCCCGACAATGTCGACGCGCTGAAACCGAAGGTGGAGGAGGCTGCGCAGCGGCCGATCGACCTCGTCGATTGGCGCCAGCGTAACGAGACCTTCTTCTCGGCCCTGCAGGTCGAGCGCAACGTCATGTTCATGATCCTGACGCTGATCGTGCTGGTGGCGGCGCTCAACATCATCTCCGGCCTCGTGATGCTGGTGAAGGACAAGGGGCACGACATCGCCATCCTGCGCACCATGGGCGCGTCGCGAGGGGCAATCCTGCGCATCTTCCTGATGACGGGCGCGGCGATCGGCGTCACCGGCACGATCGCCGGCGTGCTGCTGGGTGTCGTGATCTGCCTAAACATCGAATCGATCCGGCAGTTCTTCTCCTGGATGACGGGCAAGGTGCTGTTCAATCCCGAGCTCTATTTCCTGAGCCAACTGCCGGCGAAGATGGATCCGCGCGAGACTATCTACGTCATCATCATGGCGCTGGGGCTGTCCTTCCTGGCAACGGTGTTTCCGGCATGGCGGGCCGCCCGTCTCGATCCGGTCGAAGCGTTGAGGTACGAGTGATGGCCGAGGCCATTATCGAGCTGAAGAGCGTAGAGCGGCACTATGTGCAGGGGCCGCGCAAGCTCACCATCCTGAATGGCGCCGATTTCTCGCTGCGGCGCGGCGAGATGGTGGCTCTAGTGGCGCCGTCGGGCACCGGCAAGTCGACGCTGCTGCACACGGCTGGTCTTCTGGAGCGCCCGGACGCCGGCGACGTGATCCTCGCCGGGCGAGCCTGCGGCCGGCTTTCCGACGACGAGCGCACCTCGATCCGCCGCAACGATGTTGGCTTCGTCTACCAGTTCCATCACCTGCTGCCTGAATTCTCGGCGCTGGAAAACATCATGATGCCGCAGCTCATCAAGGGGCTGCCGCGCAAGGAAGCCTCCGAACGCGCCGCGCAACTGCTGGACTACATGCAGATCGGCAAGCGTGCCCAGCATCGGCCTTCGGAACTCTCGGGCGGCGAGCAGCAGCGCGTGGCGATCGCGCGCGCCGTCGCCAACGCGCCGCTGGTGCTGCTGGCCGACGAGCCGACAGGCAATCTCGACCCGGTGACGGCTTCCTATGTGTTCGAGGCCCTGGAGGCCCTGGTCAGGCAGTCCGGCCTTGCAGCCCTGATCGCCACCCACAATCACGAACTCGCCTCGCGCATGGACCGCCGCGTCACGCTTGCCGAAGGCAAGGTGGTACCGCTGTAGGGCTGCTACGGCCGCTTTCTCCCGACGGCGAAGATCGCAACCACGATGCCCTCGTGCATCAGCGGATCACGGGCTCGCCATGGAAACGGCGGCGCGAGGGCCGCGATACGCCAAAGCCGACTTCCATCATCAGGCGCGGCGTATGCGCCGGCACTGTGCCCATATGGAAGCCGAACGGATCCTCGACGAAGCCGAGGCCCGCCTTGCCTGTCAGCGTGACCGGGCTTTGTGGACCATAGACATTCAGCACATCCTCGGCCGGATGGCCGACCAGCAACGTCAGCTGATGCCTGAGCGCGCGGCGCCTTTGGCTGCCCTTGACATAGACATGCGGGCCGGTGCCCGCGTCGACCGGAACGAGGTAGAAAAAGAACTTCAACATCCGCCAGTCGTCGAGATCGAAATGATACTTGCCGAGCGAGGCGAGGTTCTTGTCCGCATCCGAGGCCTTGCCAGTCGGAAAGCTCCACCAGACGCGCGTGGTGATCAGCTTGGCCTGACCGCCGAGATAGTGCCGGGCGACGTCGAGAAGCAGCGGATCCTTCTGGACTGCAAGGGCGGCCGGGCATTCCAGGATGCGCTCGAAATAGTGGCCGCTGAGCAGCGAGCGGCCGAACTGCCGTTCCGCCTCGGTATGCTCACCCGGCATGAATTCGAGACGCCTGTCGAAATTGCCGAAACACGGCGTGCGCTGGGCGAAGGCGGCGATTTCCTCGTGGATCGCCGGTGGCAACAGGAAGCCTGAGAACAGTCCATCCGAGCGGAGGGCTTCGACCACCGTCTCGGGGTCGGTGCCATCGAACATGGTTCTTCCCGGACTGTCGAATGAGCGGGCTCGCTCGGCGCCAAGCCAGTGCAAGCGGCGCCCCGGCATGGTGCGTGCGAGAATAAACATCGGTAGCCAGGCCGGGTTTTCGCGCAGGTCCTTCAGATATGTCGGAACGCGGACCGCGATGCGCCTGAGCAGGCTGCCGCTACGGGCGACGGCCTCAAGACTGGTCGCATCGGAATTGTCTTTGGTGGCAAGCTTCATCGGGTCCTCGCAAGCGTTGGCGTTCGACGAAGCGACAGCCGCTCACCCAATCCCGATTTCCCGCATGAACGATGCTAGTACGAGCAGGCCTTGTGTGCAACGCACAATGCCCTCGACGGCGGGGGATCAGCTCTCCAGCGAACTCCGACTGGCATCGGGGCAAAGCGACGACACGTACATGAACGGTTGTCTGCCGAGTTTAACCCTTCGCTAACCGTGCCGATTTTCGCGCCGATCCCCTTATCGCTTTGCGCGTTGACATTTGAACAAAATTAGAACAAATTGAGAACATACTAACAACAGGAGAGAGTTATGACCGATTTCGCTCACGATGTCATCTCGCTGGTGTGCATGAGCACGTTTCTGGTTTCGATGGCGATCTGGATCGGCGCGATGTGATGAGAGGCGGCGCCAGCGCCGCCCTTGGAATTCCGCGGCAAGCGGGGCTTGCGCCGTTAAGCCTTTCTTGCCGCCCCCGGCGCTAGGGTCTCCTTCGGACAGGAGTGCGCCGGATGTCTCCCTTCGTGATCGCCGTGCTCGTGGCGAGCAATCTCGGGCTGATTTTCCTGCTGATGAGAGTGCCGCTTGGCCTGCGCACGGTGCGGCTCAGCCGGGTCGTTGCCGCCGACAGGCAGCGCCTTTGGCAGGCCTTGTGGCCGCTGGGAAAGGATGCCGGCTGGTCGGGTGAGATCCTCGATGCGCGCGCCCTGGACGAGGCGGGGCTGGTGGCGGTGACGCTGTCATGGGAAGGCCGCGACGGGCGGCCGATCGAGCGCAAGGCGATACTTGGGGATGTCGTGCCGGGGCGCAGCTTTTCCATGCGGGTGCTTGAGGATACCGCGCTCGACGTGTCCTTCTGGGCGGACTATCGCGAAACGGTGGAGCTCGCCGACGAAGTTGCCGGTGGCACGCGCGTGACGCTTGGCCGCACCGACCGCTACCGCGGCCTCGCCTTCCTGATCTACCGTTATTTCGCCACGCGCCGCGAACTGGCCAAGCTCCAGCACTGGGTGGTCAGCGGCCGGTACAGCAGGGGTGGCTGGTTCGAGCATCCGCTCAGTCAGATCGGCTTCGCCGTACTCTCGGCGCTCATTCTGTGGCCGTTCTTCGGGCTCAATTCCGGCGGCCTGGCCCTAGCGGCCATCCTGACGTCGGCGGTCGCCCTGCACGAACTCGGTCACATGGCCGCCTTCCGCCTGATGGGGCATAACAGGGCGCGCATGATCTTCATTCCTTTGCTTGGCGGCATCGCCATCGGCGGGCGCCCCTATGACAGCCGCTTCGAGGTCGCGTTCGTGGCGCTGATGGGGGCGGGCTTTTCCGCGTTCCTCGTGCCGCCGCTGATCGCCGCAAGCGCCCTTGCCGGCGGGGAAGGGCATCGGCTGGCGGCTGCTCTGCTCGCGACGCTGGCGGGCTTCGTGGCCCTGTTCAACATCGCCAACCTGATGCCGGTCTGGAAATTCGATGGCGGCCAGGTGCTGCGGCAGATCTGCCCCGGTCCGGTCGTGCTGGCGCTGGCGTCCTTCTCGCTGCTGTCCGGGCTGCTCGCGCTCGGTTGGCGCGCCGGCTTCTCCTCGGGCTTCCTGCTGGCGGCGGGCGCGATCTTCGCCGTGCTGAGCCTGCTCACCGTCGGCAGCGGCGTTAAGCCGCGCCATGAACTGAAGCCGATCGGCGCCGTGGACCGGCTGGCCATCGCTGCGGCGCTGCTGGCGGTGTTCGCTATCCATGGCTACGGGGTGCTCTGGGCCTCCGCGCGCCTGGTGGCTTGATCGACCGGCACGTTAGTCAGCCCGCCTTGCGGACAGTCCCGGCAGCGGCGGTGACGGCCGGGCCGAACACCTCTTCGAAGGACGCCTTCAGCGCCAGGTCGAGATCGGCCATCGTCACCGGCAGGCCGAGGTCGACCAAGCTGGTCACTCCATGGTCCTGCACGCCGCACGGCACGATGCCGCCGAAATGGCCAAGGTCGGGCTCGACGTTGATGGCGATGCCGTGGAAGCTCACCCAGCGCCGCAACCGGATGCCGATGGCGGCGATCTTGTCCTCGGCGGGCGAACCGTCGGGCATTGCCGGCCGGTCCGGCCGGACCACCCAGACACCGACCCGGTCCTCGCGCCGCTCGCCATGCACGTTGAACGCTGCAAGCGTGCCGATGATCCATTGCTCGAGCGCTGCGACGAAGGCACGCACGTCCTCACGCCGCCGTTTCAGGTCGAGCATGACGTAGGCCACCCGCTGTCCCGGCCCATGATAGGTGTACTCGCCGCCGCGTCCGGCCGCGAAGACCGGAAACCGATCGGGATCGATGAGGTCTTCCTGGCGGGCGCTTGTGCCCGCCGTATAGAGTGGCGGATGCTCCACCAGCCAGACCAGTTCGCCGGCCTCGCCGCGGCGGATTGCCTCGGCCCGGGCCTCCATGAAGGCGAGCGCTTCGGGATAAAGGGTCAATCCCGGCTCGATGCGCCATTCGACGGGAGACGAGCCGGGCAGGGGCAGGAACGACGTGGCGATCTGGCTGCGTTCTGACATGATTCTTCCCGTCCGGCTGGGATTCGCGCAAAGGCGCTGCCCGGCCGTCTTACAATCTCATGGCGCGACCGCGAAAGATCGCCGTCCGGCACCGCTCTTCATATGGCGGCAATCGCGCGAAACGTCCAGTTTGGGTGCAAATCGCAAAGCTGTGGAACGTTGTGCCAGCCTGCTACGAATATTGCGCGCGACGCTCTTGTTTCGCCGGAAACGATTTGCTACACGCCGCGAGCCGGTCGGTTCCGGCTCCTACCACGTGCGGTCGTGGCGGAATTGGTAGACGCGCAGCGTTGAGGTCGCTGTGGGGCAACCCGTGGAAGTTCGAGTCTTCTCGACCGCACCATTCTCCTTCTCTTTTTTGATGCCAGCTGTCCTCCGCGAGGACTGGCGCGATGACGTCTTCGCACGAAGGGTGTTCGCTCGACATTCGAAGCCGCACGGCGTGCTCATCGAGGGAAGGCTGGTGCCAAGGGCGAAGGCTGACGCCAAGCTTCAGTCCGGCCACCAGACAAAGTAAAAGCGGCCGATCTTCAGGACGGGGACTTTGCGTGCCCGCTCGGCTTCCCTCAGTTCGCGATAGACTTTTATCTTGAACGTGCCGCCGGGCAGTTTCAGCCGAAATGCCATTCGTGGTCCCTGTCGAAGGGCAATGCGCGAATGGCCGGCGCCGTAGGGGGGTGGGGGGAGGTGGCCATCAGCGCCGGCCCAGCGGGTATCAGGTCCGCCGCCAGTCATGGATGCCAGACTCTCCCTACAGGGGTTATGGTGTGATCGCGGAACTGGGTGGTCCCACCGTCCGATTTGTGCCGCGCCAACGTTCTGCAAACGCCGGAAAAGCCTTGTGATTCGCCGATGCGGACAACCCAGCCAACGCCGGGAAGCCGAGTTCGATCCAATGCAGGTTAAGTCGAACGGTCGGTCGTGGCGAGAGATGGAGCAAAGCGCTGTGAGCAGCGAATGACACCGGAGCGACATTGCCGCTCCGGTGTCAGCCACGAGAGGATTACTTCTTCTTGTCGGCGTAGGCCTTGATCGCCGCGGCGACTTCGTTCTCCGCGGCTGCCGCGGTATCGAAGCCATCCAGCTCGACCTTCTTGCTGCCTTCCGGAAGGTCCTTGTAGACGCGGAAGAAGGCCTGGAGGCGCTGCTGCTCGATCTCCGGCAGGTCGGACACTTCCTTGATCGCCTTGTACGTGGGGTCGATCTTGGCGGCGGGCACGGCGATGATCTTGCTGTCCTTCTCGCCGCCGTCGATCATCTTGAGCACGCCGATGGCGCGCACGCGGATGATCGAGCCGGGCGCGATCGGCTCGCGGGAATAGACGAGGGCGTCGAGCGGATCGCCGTCGCCGCCGAGCGAACTGGTGATCGAGCCGTAGTTGGTCGGGTAGGCCATGGGCATGGACAGGAACCGGTCAACGACGATGTGCCCGGTATCGGCATCGATCTCGTATTTGGTGAACGAACCAGCGGGAATTTCAATGGCCGTATAGAATTCCTTGCTGTCGGTCGGCTGAGGATAATCGAGGAAGGAAACATATTCTGCGGCAATGACGGGTGTGGCGCTCAGAAATGTGGCGAGGGCTGTGGCGAGTATGGTTTTCATGGAAGGCCTCGTTTGTGTTGAACAAACGCCGCCTAGACGCCGGTTGTTACAGGTAGATGACGAACGTCATTGACGATCTTCTTGATGTTCGCCGCTGGACATCGTCCGGGTCTTGCGGATGGCGGGAAGCCGGCTTGTGCCAGATTTCCGACCGCGACGGCGACAACGGCCATCATTCGCCGATGTCGACACCATCGAACCGGAAGGCGCCGAGCGGGCTCTGGATGAAGCCTTCGACATTCTTGCGCATGGGAACGACGGCAGCCTTCGAAATGCAGCCAGCCAATCCGGGGGCTGTCTGCCGCCATGCGGTGGTCGGCAGGCGAATGGGAGACCGCACATTCCATGTCTCTGCTCCTCACTCTATCTATTTGTTTTTGCCATGTTTCGGGCGTGTTGGGTGATTTCACCCCGTCGCAAAGTACGTTAGAGGTGACCGGTCTTTCCGAAATGCCAGAGGTCGGAGGTGCCGGTGGAACGCGAAGCAACGACCGGTCCACAGGCCGCCGAACAGGTCCGCGCCGACATCTATGGCGAGGATGGCGCGGTGCTGCCGTCCTTTCTCACGACGATCGAAACCGCGATTGCCGGGCGCGACGCGCCCGCTCTGAAGCGCGAGGTGGACGATCTCCACCAGTCCGAGCTTGGCGACCTTCTGGAAGCCCTGCACCCCGACCAGCGTCGGGCGCTGGTCGAGTTGCTCGGCGCCGATTTCGACTTCTCGGCGCTGACCGAGGTCGACGAGGCGATCCGTCTCGACATCGTCGAGAACCTGCCCAACGCGCAGATCGCGCAGGCGGTGCAGGAGCTCGATTCCGACGACGCGGTCTACATCCTGGAAGACCTGGACGAGGAGGACCAGGACGAGATTCTGTCGCAGCTTCCGTTCACTAAACGCATCCGGTTGCGTCGCTCACTGGACTATCCGGAGGAGACGGCCGGTCGCCGCATGCAGACCGAGTTCGTCGCCGTGCCGCCGTTCTGGACCGTCGGCCAGACGATCGACTACATGCGCGAGGACAAGAACCTGCCCGACCGGTTCAGCCAGATCTTCGTCATCGATCCGACCTTCAAGCTGGTCGGCGCCGTCGACCTCGACCAGATCCTGCGCTCCAGGCGCAACGTCAAGGTCGAGGAGATCATGTATGAGACCCGGCATGCGATCCCCGCTACCATGGACCAGGAAGAGGCGGCCCGCGAATTCGAGCAATACGATCTCCTGTCCGCGGCCGTCGTGGACGAGAACGAGCGGCTGGTCGGCGTGCTGACCATCGACGACGTGGTCGACGTCATCCAGCAGGAGGCCGAGGAGGACCTGCTGCGCATGGGCGGCGTCGGCGACGAAGAGCTCTCCGACAACATTTTCTCCACATCGCGCTCGCGCGTTCCCTGGCTGCTGATCAATCTCTTCACCGCCTTCCTGGCGGCGTCGGTGATCGGGCTGTTCGACCGCACGATCGAGCACATCGTGGCGCTCGCCGTGCTGATGCCGATCGTGGCCGGCATGGGAGGCAATGCCGGCTCGCAAACGATGACGGTGACCGTGCGCGCGCTGGCGACGAAGGATCTCGATATCTACAATGCCGGCCGCATCATCCGCCGCGAGATGGGCGTCGGCTTCATCAACGGCATCGTCTTCGCGATCCTCATCGGCTGCGTCGCGGCAACTTGGTTCCACGATCCCAATCTTGGCGGCATCATCGCCGCGGCGATGATCATCAACATGTTCGTCGCAGCGCTCGCAGGCATTCTCATTCCGCTGCTGCTCGACCGCTTCAAGATCGACCCCGCCGTGGCCTCGGCGGTCTTCGTCACCACCGTTACCGACGTGGTCGGCTTCTTTGCCTTCCTCGGCCTTGCCACCTGGTGGTTCGGCTTTCCTTAGGGCGGCGAAGAGGGGCTCAAGGCGGAACAACGGCCTTGGCGTCTCAGCCTGAAGCAATCGCGCGAGCCGCGTCGACAGCTCGGTCCAGCAGGATTCTATAACGGCCTTGTCCTATCTCGCGTCGATATTCCGCGAGGGACCAGATTTGCACGTCCTGTGGAAGGGCTCCATCGGCGCGCTGGATTTCAAATTGGACCACCATTTTTGCATCGATGAGCAGGACATACCCGTCTTCGTGTTGGTCCGGTATATCCCGCATCAAATGGAAGACGGTGCCGCTCAATCCCAGCGAGGCGACGGCCTTGATCAGGGCCAAATCGCGAGAGGATTCTTCCGGCCTCAGCCTCAGTGGTTCAATGTCGTAGCGATCTCTAAGGTACTTGGCCGGCATCAGGTTGGTCGCTTCTTGAAAGGGTCGCGCTTGCCCGGTTCGGCGCAATGGCACCCATCTTCTCGCAAAGATCTTCCATCGACCAGAGAGTTAGCGACAGCCGGCCGCCAGCGAGCCTCTTTCAGCCCTTCAAACCAAGTTCCTTGGCGATGGCGATGATAATACCTCAGCGGATACGCAAATCCTAACTCAGACGCGGCTCGACAGCCGCGTTATTTGACTTTTACGTAAGTGCCATGCGAGGCTGCTGGAGGAGGGCGTTGTTGATTCCGTTGCGGAATACGCCCTGGACACGGGCTTGCGCGATATCGCCTGGGAAGGCGATGGACGCCACATGCCGGCACGCGGAGCAACCATGCGGGAATATTATTCGATAACCGAGCTGACCCGCGAATTCGATATCTCGACGCGGACTTTGCGCTTCTACGAGGACGAGGGCCTCGTGCAGCCGGTTCGGCGCGGCCGTACGCGTCTGTTCCGGCCCTCCGATCGGCATCTGATCCGCCAGATCATGCGCGGCAAGCGGCTGGGCTTCTCGATCAACGAGATTCGCGAAATCATCCAGATGTACAAGGAACCGCCGGGCGAGGTGGGGCAGCTCAAGCTGATGATCAAGCGCATCGAGGAAAAGCGCGAGGACCTCCGGCAGAAGCGGCGCGACCTCGAGGAGACGCTGGCCGAGCTCGACCAGGCCGAGGAATCCTGTGTCGAGCGGCTGGCGGAACTCGGCGTCAACACCTGACGATCGCAATGCCGGATTTGCGCCGGGTCTGATCGCTCCGAGTTGGCAGGCGTGGGACACGTCGTGGGCGGCATCCTGGCCGTTCCTTATGCTCGCGGCACCGTTGCCTATTTGGCGCGATGCGGCGCCACCCCTTGCCGGCAGCTCCCCTAGTATCTCGATGCCGGGATCGCGAATGCCGGTTTGAGAAAGTTCCCGTTTCGTTCTATAATCCATACATGGAACGCGCCTAATGATTTGCGACCCGGCGCGCTCCATTCCTTTGTTTCTCACGGCAACCCAAAGAAAGTCCGAGGGATAAACCCCTGGGATCTGCGCTTTGTCTTTCAATCCGGATGGCGACATCTGGAAAGGCGGAGCCGTGGCCGGAGCAAAGGGTGGAACCGCGGCAGGGAATACGATCCTGCCGTCAGCGAACTCTCGTGTGGAGAAAGTACCTTATGGCTACAGCAGCCTTTGCAAATCCCGTCATTTCCGTCCTTGCGACACCGCCGGGCTCGCCGGTCGATGGCGACCGCTACCTTGTTGCCGGTTCCGGTACGAGCGGTGTTTTCGTCGGCAAGGAGAACCAGGTCGCCGAACGTTCGAGCGGCGCCTGGGTCTTTTCCGGTGCGCCGGCCGCCGGTCAGCAGCTCAGCGTCGGGCAGTTGCTCCTGCAGTACAATGCCGGCTGGAAGCTCTCGCCGGCCAATGTATTCGATACGGTCACGGCATTGCTTGTCGCGACCGCGGCGTATGGCCTTGCGGACGGCGTTTCTTTCCGGTGCGCTGGCCGCGCCAGCGCCAAGGACGGCGGCGGGGCCGATTTCTACTATGACGCTTCCGACAGCTCCACCGCCGACAATGGCGGCACGGTCCGTGTCGACGGCGCCAGCCACCGGCTGAAGGCGAAGGTCATCGACCCGCGCCAGTTGCCGGCCATTTTCGGTATGGTGGCGGATGGCACGACCGACGACAAGACCGCCTTCCAGGCGATGGTCAACTGGGCCTATGCACAGAAGATCCGGGACGTCTACCTGCCGCGCGGCGACATCGCGCTGTCGGGCTCGGTCTTCGTCCCCTATGGCATCATGGTGCGCGGGCAGTTGAGCGGCACCGACCCGTCGCGGCCGGCCACACGCATCGTCACCAGGACGAGCGCGTCCTACACCAACGGCTTCATGCTCGGCTTCAACACGGCTGACAATTCCACCCAGTCGGCCAACGCCAACTACTATGGGGGCGGCATGGAGGATGTCTGCTTCTATGACGTCGCCAATCTGAAAACGGCCAAGGGCATTGCCGTCTTCGGCAACAACTACGAGTTCAGGAACGTCGGCGGCCGCTTCATGCTGCAGATCCTGAAGCGCGGGGGTCTCCCGACCTACAGCGACAATCTGCACCTGTTCAATCCATACTACAGCGCCCCGGTCGATCCCACCGTTGCGCAGTTCGAGATTTCGGGTTCTGGCGATGGTCTGATCATCGACGGCGGCAACTTCCCGCCGGACCAGTCTCTGGCGATCTCGCTGGTGTATTACACTCAGGGGGCTTGTTTTGGCGGCGTCATCCGCCAGTGCATCAACGGCTCGATGTATATCGACGCCCGCAACATCACGATCGAGAATTGGCACGCCGAGAACTCTACCTTGAAAGTCGATTCCGACGCCCACGTCCTGATGGTGAATTCAAGCATAGCTCAGAACACCGAATTGACGGCGCCTGTTATCCAGATGATCGGTAGCTTCGAGGGCGGTAATTCGAATTGCCTGGAACTGGACAACGTCTCCTTCCGCTGGCAGTCGGCAAGCCAGTTCGCCTCGTCGAGTCCCTTTGATGTCTCCCTGGGGCAGGGGTGCCGCCTGGTCGTTCGGAACTGCCGCCGGACCGTGAATGGCACGAATTCCGCTCTAAACGATGTTGGCATCAGGATCGGCCAGGACGACAACACGACGCCTGTTCCCGGTTGGAAGAGCTATGCCGATCTGCTGAGCCGCAACGGTGAAGTCCTGCCGGGCTACAATGTCGTGTTCGATCACGTCATTCCCGCTGCGAGCGGTACCTATCTCGGACCATACAGCGCGATCGCGTTTGCGAGTTTCGCTAATTCCTGGAAGATCGCCACCGGAACCTACTACTACCGCGCAGTGCGCATGTATGACGTCGAAAAGCGTATCGGCAACGTTGGGGCCAACGCCGAGGTCAGCGCCACCATCTCCAATACGTCTTCACTTCTCAGTATCTCCGCCTACTGCGCCTCTCGCACACCGGGCGCCGGTCCTGTGCAGGGCATGACGCGCTTCTATCGTGGCACGGCCAGCGGCTCCTACAATGTTTATGCGGATGTGCCGCTCATCGCCACCGACCCCGCCGGCGTCGTCGACAATGGCGATACCATCAACGGTGTTCCGTGGATCAGCCGCACGGCGTCCGGCATCGACACGATTTATCCGCCAGACATGACCGTTCCGTGGCGCGTCGGCGGAGTTGGCCTGCTCCTGAACGGGCAGCCGATCGTTACGTCGCCAGGCAATGCCGCCACCACACTTGGCGTGGCCTCCGAGCAACAGGTGATATACGGCGCAGCCCTGACGGCGGCGCGGGCGGTGACCTTGCCGGCGCTCGGCCGCAAGGGCGACAAGGTGCGGGTCACCCGTACGGCTGTCGCGACCGGCGCCTTCAACGTGACTGTGGCTTACGGCTCTGGTGGCGGCTCCACCGCGACGATCGCCGCGCCGACCTCAGTGGCTTTCGCCGACCTCGAGTATAATGGCACGTATTGGGACCTGATGGCCAAAGCGACCGTCTAGCTGCGCCCATAGTAAATTGTGAAAGGCGGGGGCAGGCCGCGACGTTGGTCTGCCCCAACATTAGGAGGGTACCAACTAGGATCTTTCGCCTACGCCTGTGGCTACGGCTGCGAATGTCGTTTGGCGAGGCTTTCTTTTGCCGCTCAAGATACGAAGCATCGGCTTCTCTACTGTCTTGTGGATCACCAGGGCGGCCGTGCATGAGACCACGATGCTGATCGTCGCTGTTAGGATCACAGCCATTGCGGTGTCGGCGCCAATGGTACGCTTGGCCAGATGAACCACCGCGCCGACGACGAATATATGTGACAGGTAAAGGGTATAGGATGCGTCGCCGAGTTTCTCGAACAGGTTCCACTGGCCGAGTTTCGACTCCAGCAGAAGGCCAAGCACAAGAAGGCAGGTAGCCCACACGATCTGACCAGCAAACCCCAACGTGCCACCGTCGGCAAACGCAAGGGCGAGGCCCCCGGCGGCGACCAAGCCAAGTGCCAGAATTCGGCGCTTGTTGGACGTGACCTCACCATTCAGAAACAGCCAGCCGATCCATGTGCCGGCGGCGAATGCAAGTGGGGCAGGGTGCAGATAGAACTGCAGCACCGGGTTGGTGGGCGGGGCGAGCAGCCCTACCAGCCACGCGCCTATGAACAAGATACTCAACAAGATCACACGGGGGCCCACGTGCAAGAAAGCAACCATCGCGAAGGCAATGTAGAAGTAGACCTCGTAGTTGAGCGTCCAACCCAGTGAGAGAAGCGGGCTCAGGCTGCCTGTCTTGGGGGCTTCGTGAACAATGAACAGAAGCGACTCGAGGAAGTGCGGCCATGTGAAGATGGTTCGCTGGAACAGGTTCGGCAGCAGAGCCGCGAGCAGGGCGGCAAAGATGGTGAATAGCCAATAAAGCGGTACGATACGGATGGCCCTGCGCTTCAGAAAAGTGAGAGCCGAGAATGGTGCTTCGCCGGAAATGTAGACCATTATGAAGCCGCTGATGACGAAGAAGAGCATGACGCCCAAATGACCGGTAAGCCCAACGAAGGGAGCGTGGTCACCAACCTGGTAGGAGAACGAATGTGTCACCAGCACCAACAGCGCGGCACATGCACGCAGATACTGAACCGAGCTGAGTTTCTCCACCCTGTCCTCCCGTGAGGCTTTTTCGTTCACGGTTGATTTGCCGCAACCAACGTACTACCGGCGTCGTTCTGCCACGTAGCAATCCTACTTGTTAGCAGCAATGTATGAGCCAGCGATTACTGCGGGCTTCATCGATTTGAAAGGTTAACGGGATTAGCCTTGGCCTTCGGCGTTTCGAATTCGGAGCAGCGATGACAGCGAGTTGGAGGCCGGGCGAACAGTCACTCGGCCATTCTGTGCTCAGCGCTCCGCAGCAAACGGGCCGTGGCCTCGTCGATGTGCTGCTCGTCCTTGGTGTCGTGGCGATGATGACACTTTCGAGCTTCGCCCTGGGCTTTTTCGGCATACCTTATGATTCCGCGGGCGGCTCGATCGTCACAAAAATCCATCCGGGCACTTATCTGTTTTCCTTGGCCCTTGCGCTTGCCGTGATCGCCAATCGCAACCCGGTCGTCTATACGCTGGATCTGTTCCTGCGATGCCTTGGTTCGACCTTTCTTCTGCTAGCCTGTCTGCTGATGTGGGCGTTCATCTCCCGCTTCAAGCCCGACTACACAGTATCTTTCCTCATCGACAGCCTGATCGCTCCAGCCCTGATCGTCTTCCTGTTTGCGGACGCCGGATCACGTACGCGTCTTACCATCGCCCGCCTGGTTCACATCATTCTGGTGTTCAACTGTTTTTTGTCGATTGTTGAAGGCCTAAGCGGCTGGCGTCTTTTTCCCTTTATCCTGAATGAGCGCGCACAGACATGGGAGTACCGCGCGACTGGTCTGTTGGGCCATCCCCTGATCGGCGCCCTTATCACCGGCGTCTATGCCGTCATTTTGATGACCGTGAGGGATGTTCGCGGATTGAGCGAGCGTTGGCGAAAACCGATCGTGTTGTTGTGCCTGGTGACTATGCCATTCATCGGCTCTCGAACCTCTTTCACCGTTGTCTATGCCGTGGGAGCTGTGATCGCGGGGCGGAGCATTTGGGGCTTCCTGCGTGGCCAAGCCATCAGTGTACGGACACAAGTGGCGCTTCTGGTGCTCGTCCCACTTGCCTTGGTAGCCCTTGCGGGGCTGTACCATGCGGGGGTGTTCGACAAGTTCATCGACCGCTTCACACAAGACAAAAGCAGCGCCCAGAGCCGGGTTTTGCTCTTCAACCTGTTCAAGGATTCCAGCCTTGCCGATTGGCTGTTCGGACAAAGCAGCGCCGCTCTCGACACGAATGTGCGGCTTAACGGCTTGACGGAAGGCATCGAGAATTCCTGGGCTGGTCTTCTCCTGCGCTTCGGTCTCGTAATGTCGACAGTGTTGTGGTTCGGCGTCATAGCGTGGTTTACCGACCTGTTGCGCGCCGCAGGGCGGGGCGCCGTGCTACCGATCGTCTTCGTCCTGCTGATCGTTTCGACCACCACCGGGTTCAGCGGCAAGACAACCATGCTCACCATCCCGGCAATCCTGATCCTCGCGCTGGTCGCTAAGGTGTCGAATGTCGAGCGGTCTTTCGAGGGTAACGACCTGGTTTTGCAGATCAGGCGTCAAGCGCCGCAGGCGGCTTCGGGCGGCATCAGGCGCTCTTCGAGGCGTCGTTGAGGACATGGGTGTTCTCGATGGTGGCGCTTTGTGAACCAGACGCCCGTCTTTCCCTCCTAAAGGGAAGCGGGATACTGCGCGGCGGTGACGGAGTGGGGGGCGCGCCAAATGCGATTGCGCCACCCCGCTCGCCAATCGGCTATGATCTTTCGCCGACGCCTGTGGCAGTGCGTGGAAATGTTGTCCGGTCAGGCTTTCTCTTGTCGTTCATGATGTGAAGCATCGGCTTTTCGATCGTCCTGTGGATCACCAGGGCTGCCGCGCAAGCGACCACGATGCAGGTCGCTGAGGTCAATGTCACCATCGTTGCACCCTGGTCGCCAACAGTGTGTCTGGCCAGTTGAACCACGGCGGCAACCACGAAAATATGCGACAGGTAGAGGGAGTAGGATGCGTCGCCCAGTTTCTCGAGCAGGCTCCATTGGCCTAGCTTCGATTCCAGCAGAAGGACAAGCAGAAGCAGGCCGATGGCCCACCCGAATTGGCCTGCAAAGCCAAGTGCGCCAGGAAAGGTAATCCCTATCGTGAAGCTCGCGACAATGGCAATGCCAAGTGTGCATAACTGGCGTTTGTTGGAAGTGACTTCGCCGTTCAGAAAGAGCCAGCCAACCCATGTGCCGGCGGCGAATGCCAGCGGGAAAGCATTCAGATAGAACGGCAGAACCGGATTGGTGGGCGGAGCGAGCAACCCTACCAGCCATGCGCTGATGAACAGGATGCTCAGCGCAATCAGGCGCGGCCCTGCGCGCATGAAAGCAACCATTGCGAAGACAATATAGAAGTAGATCTCATAATTCAGCGTCCAGCCAAGTGAGAGAATTGGGCTGAGGCTCTTTGTTACAGGGGCTTCGTGTACAATGAACAGAAGCGACTCAAGAAAGTGCGGCCACGTGAAGACCGTCCTCTGGAACAGGCTCGGCAACAGTGCCGCCAGCAGAGCGGTGAAGATCGTGAACACCCAGTAAAGCGGTACGATGCGGATGGCCCTGCGCTTGAGAAAGGTGAGGGCGGAGAACGGTTCTGTTCCAGAGATGTAAACCATTATGAAGCCGCTGATGACAAAGAACAGCATCATGCGCATATGGCTGGTGAGGTGGAGGTAGGGTGCGTCGTCGCCGAGTTGATAGGTGAGCGAGTGTGTCGTCAGCACCATCAGCGCGGAAAAAGCACGCAGATACTGAACCGACCTGAGCTTCTTCACGCTTTCCCCCCGAGACGTTTTCGGCTACGGCTGATCTGTCGCGATCAACCCGCTCCCGGCATCATTCTGACACGTAGAAATGGTCTTTGTTAGCATCGATGTATGAGCTGGCGATTACTACGATCTTCTTCGATTCGAAACGTTAACGGAATTAGCGTGGGCAATCAGCGTGTCGAATTCGAGGCAGCTATGACAGCAAGACGATAGTTGGCGAGTGTCGATCTCGGCAATTCAGCGGCTTTACTTCGCGGCGGATGCAACGCCGTTCTGACCTGCGTGGTTGTGCGTGATTTGGATGTGGCGGCTGGTTCCTCTCACCGCTCCGTCCCTCAATAGCATGCTTTTCGCATACGCAGGCTTTGGAAGTGTCGTTCCTGGCGAACTTGGTGTAATTGTTGATCTGACAGGTCATCACGACGTTGTTATCCGGGTTGAGATTTGTTTGCGCACAGGACGGGCACTGTTTGCCAATGCCGATGACACGACGTGAATTTCTTTCAGCTTCCGCGGCGGCACTTCTCACGTTGCCTTCCGGAGGCGAGGCCGCCACCATATCCACGGCGAACTTCCGCCGTGGCGGCTCGATCCATTCGATGATGAATTGGGGGACGTTGCGGGACGGCGATCCGCAGCACTATGTGCCACGCCCCTTCGAAACGCCGCGAAACGACTTTCCAGCTGCCTTCACCAGGGATTTCGCGCGCTCGGGATTCGATTTCATTCGCCTCACCCTGGATGTCGGGCCGTTCATGCAGTTGCAGGGTGCCGACCGTCAGGCGCTGGAACGCAAGCTCATCGACAATATCGGCCTGTTCCATGATCTCGGGCTCGCGGTGATCGTCGATTGCCATCCCGTTGAACAGGTGCCGACCTATTCGCCGCAGTCCATTCTGAACGATCTGGAGGGGCCGCTTTTTGTCGAGTACACGTCGATGATCGGTCGATTGGCGACCTTGCTCGCCGACTTCCCGCCGGGGCGAGTGGCGCTGGAATTGATGAACGAACCCACGATGCGCGATACGAGCCACCGAACCCAGGTCAAGGTCTGGGGCGCTGCTCAACTTGTCCTGCACGATGCCGCGCGGCGGGCGGCCGTCGATCTGCCGCTCCTGCTGACGGGGGCGGACTATGGTGGGATCAGCGGACTCAGGGATCTTGATCCGTCACCCTTCATCGACAGCAACACGCTGTTCTCGTTCCACTACTATATGCCGCTTAGCTTCACCCACCAGGGAACCGATTTTGGAGTGCCCGACGCTCCCGCCTCACCCTATGCTGTCGGACTTCCTTATCCGTATGACGCTGTGCCGCCGAAGGATATCGCAGCAGCGATAGAGGAGCGCATCGCCGCCGATACCAAGCTCGACGCGGCCGGGAAGGACGTTGCGCGAAGCGATGCCAGGCGGATCCTGGCGGGCTTCCTGTCGGACGCCTGGAATCGTGCGCGCATCGAGAGCGACTTTGCCAGGGTCGGGGCATGGGCCGACCGTAACGGCATCGCGCGTCACCGGATCATTCTGGGCGAATTCGCCGCGACCCGTCGGGTGGCTGGATTTACCGGCGCGGACACACCGTCGCGCCTGCGCTGGCTGTCCGATGTGACGCATCTGGCACAGGCCGGCGGTTTCGGCTGGGCCCTATGGGGGATCAACGGTCGCGACATGGGTATCGACAAGGTACTCGACAACGGTCAAATCGACCCCGATATGGTCGATCCCGAGCTCGTCGCCGCGCTGGCGATGTCCGCTTAGAGGTTTCCGGGAGCGGTTACTTTTCCCGGAGCGGTCGAGCGTTTCAGATGCTGGCGGAAAAGTGGCCTCTCCCGATCGGCCCCTGTATTCAGATCCAGCGCCGGACCGTTTTCGAATAGTCCCGGTATTTCTTGCCGAATTTCATGGCCAGCACCTTCTCCTCCCGCTCGACGACGAGCTTCTGGGTGATGAAGGCGGCGATGAAGGCGAGCGGCAGCAACCACGCGTTGCCGGTGATGAACGCCAGGCCGATGAGCAGAAGCGTGTTGGCGAGATAGATCGGGTTGCGGGTTACCGCGAAAGGCCCTGACGTGAGGAGATGGTCCGGCACGCCCGTCGGGTTGAGCGTGGTTTTCGCCCGTATCATGGCGCGGATGGCGGTGAACCAGAGCGCGACGACAGCGAGCACCGCCACCCAGCCGGCGGCGAACAAGATGTCGCCCAGCAGGTCGCCGATCCAAGGCAAGGGATAGAGCAGGCCGAGCACGATGCCGATGACGATGGCCGCAAGGTAGATAAGCGGCGGCCATGGAATGCCATGGCCCGTCTTCGGCTGGGTTTGGCTCACTGCGTGCCTCCCTGGTTCAGACTGTCCTCCGTACTCGCGGTGCAGGCGCTGGCGAGCTCGGACAGATGCGCCTTGAATTCAGCAGTCTGATCGTTGCCATAGAGCTTATCAAGCCCTGCCTCGCCCTGGAGGGAATCGAGCATGCAGCCGCAATAGCTCTTGCAGAATTTGGCGTCGCGCTGCTGCTCGCAGGAAACCTGGCAGGCTTTGAGGAACTCGGTTTCCTTGGGCACCACCGGAGCCGGCATGATCTGGGAGAACAACCACACACAGCCGATGAGCACCGGCTGGTGGATCAGGTAGAAGGCAAGGCTGTGGCGGCCGATGAAGACGAGGGGATTGGCCCAGCGTCCCGGCGTCACATGGCCAAGGCGGGCGAGGGCGCCGCTCGATGCCGCGAGCTTCGCCACGCCGAGACCGACCAGCACGGCGCCGAACCAGGGAAACAGCGGCACATAATCGTTGGAGCGCGGGTTGGTGGCTGAAAGCCCAACCCACCAGAGGGCCGGATGGTCGAAGGCGGTCGACCGGAAATAGAAGGGCAGGGCGATGACAGCCGCCGCGACGAGCAGCGTCAGCAGCGCCGGCAGGCGCAGAAACAGCAGGCCGAGCAGGCTTGCCAGCGCGATCTGGTGCAGGATGCCGAAGAAGATGAAGCTGTCGGGGGTAGCAAAGCGCGTCACCACGGAAATGGCGATCGCGGCCGCCGCGACCATGGCGAAGCGCTTCCAGAAGCCCGGCCAGCGAATGCCCCGGCCATGCGCGAGGAAGAGGCTTACCCCGACCAGGAAGAGGAATGTCGAGGCGATGCAGCGCGCGTAGAATTTCCACCAGCCGAAGGCGGTGAGGCCTGGATCGGTGTAGCCGAAGAATTCGAGATCCCAGGTGAAGTGGTAGCTCGCCATGGCAATGAGGGCGATGCTGCGCAGCACGTCGATGGCAACGATGCGTCCGGGCTTCTGGGAGCCTTCGACGGGCTCGATCGGCTTGGGAAGGCTCATGGTCTCGCTGATCTTGTTTCGACGGTGTTCTGAGGACTAGCACGGTTCTCACGCGCAGCAGAAGCGCGCTCGCGCCGCACCTCGGAATCCGGCTTGGTCCAGCAGCCGAAAGCCCTTGGCCGGCTTCGCTTTTTGCCTCCGACAGGTCGGTTTCCTGTTACTCGCCGCGCGCACTGTCCCGCAAAGTTTGCGCACGATTCCAAGAGCGATGAGAACAAGTGTCCACCCATGTGCGCCATCCGGTGTGGCTTCCAGCCCTAAAGGCCGCGGACGCGCGCACCTTTGCCTCGCTCTACGCCGTGGAATCCTTCGCCCGCGCCGTCGTTTCCAGCGTCATTCCCATCCAGGCCTACGAGATCCTGCACAACGAGCAGATCGTCTCCATCCTCTACACGATCGTGGCGATGCTCGGCCTGTCGGTGACGCTGTTCATGCCGATGCTGATCCGCCGCTTCGCGCGGCGCTGGGTCTACACGGCGGGCGCATGCCTGCTTGCCGTCGGCTCGCTGTTTTTCGTCACGCACACGCTGGCCGGCCAGATCGCCGGCATGTTCTGCCGCGTCATGGGCGCCAGCGCGCTCGCCATCACGCTCAACCTCTACATCATGGACCATATCCGCAAGACGGACTTCATGCAGGCCGAGTCGTTGCGCATGGCGTGGTCGATGTTCGCCTGGACCGGCGGTCCGACGCTGGGCATCTTTCTCTACGCGCATTTAGGCATCTATGCCGCGCATGGCGCCGTCGCCGTCTTCGCGCTGGCCCTTCTGGCGCTGTTCTGGACCTACAGGCTGGGCGACAATCCATCGATCCGGCCGGGCAAGATGCGGCCGGCCAATCCGCTCGCCAATATCGGCCGCTTCATCGCGCAGCCGAGGCTGAGGCTCGCCTGGCTGATCGCCTTCGGCCGCTCCTGCTTCTGGTCGACCTTCTTCGTCTACGGACCGCTGTTCATGGTCATCACCGGCCAGGGCGACATTGCCGGCGGCCTGCTGGTCTCTGCCGGCAACGCGCTCTTGTTCGTGGCGATCTTCTGGGGGCGGGCGGGCAAGCGCTTCGGCGGCCGGCGCGTCATGACATTTGCCTATTTCGCCATGTCGGCTGCGCTCTTCGCGGCTGGCGCCGTCGGGGCCGCCGCGCCGCTGCTCACCGGTGCGTTTCTTCTGTGCGGCGCCTTCTTCACCATCGCGCTCGACGCGCTCGGCTCGACGGCGTTCATGCGCTCGGTCCGCACCTACGAGCGGGCGCAGATGGCGGCCGTATACCGCACCTATCTCGATTTTTCCGAACTCACGCCGCCGCTGGTCTATTCGGTGGTGCTTGCCTTCTTCGGGCTAGGCTCGGTTTTCGCCACGCTCGGCGTGCTGGCGGCGGCTTGCGGCTTCATCACCTGGCGCTACCTGCCGAAATCTTTCTGAGCCCACGTCGCCTGTCAGGCTCCGTGAGCGGCGTGCCTCGCGCGCACCCATTGATGGAAGCGGTGCAGATCGTATTCCTCGGGCATCAGCACGCCGGCTTGGTGGCGGAGCGAGCGCAGGCCCCTCTGGTTGACCTCGCAGATACCGGCGTCCTCCTCGAGCACCTGTGTGCCGAAGGCGACGATGTTGTCGATGTCGGTCGCGGCTAGCGCTTCCGGCGAGAACAGCCATTCGGCCGTCAGTTCGGTTTGCTCCGGCCCGAGGGGTGCAAGCCGCACGACCCTGACATAGTCGACATGGCCGACGATGAACATCGACGGCAGGCTGGTGGCATAGGTCTGGCCAGCGGCGCGCTCGGCCGCCGTCAGACCGGCAAAGGCCGGGCCGTGCGCGCGACCGTCACGCGACCATGTCTCTGCTCCGTCGCGCAAGCCGCCGGAAAATTCCGGCGCGTCACTGTCGGCATGACGCTTCCATTCGGGGTCGTCGTGCCGGGCCATCAGGCCGCGACCATAGATCGGCACCAGCCTGGACAATTCCTTATGAACGCCCGGGCAGTGAAGGCATTCGTTGAAGTTTTCCCAGAAGATCTTCCAGTTGCAGTTCATCACCTTGCGCAGAACATGGCCGCTGACGAGGCCTTCCAGCGGCCAGTTGCCGAGGTCGCCCGAGGCGGGATCGAAGGACGAAGGCGCGGTGCCTTCGGGGTTCTCCGCGAGATTGACGAAGACGAAGCCGCGCCATGTCGACAGCGCCACGCGGTAGAGCGGGTGGTCGGCCTTGTCGAACCCATCGGGAAGCGACTTCGAGGGGACGCGGACCAGATCACCGCGCAGCGAATAGGACCAGGCATGGTAGGGGCAGGTGAGAAGCCGCGCCTTGAGCCGGCCCGCGCTTTCCTGGCAGAGTTGCGAGCCCCGATGCCGGCAGGTGTTGTGGAAGGCGCGCAGCATGCCTGTTTCGTCGCGCAGCAAGATGATCTCTTGCGTGCCGATGCGGACGGTGCGGAACGCCAACGGCTCGGCAAGATCGGACTCGCGGCAGGCGAATAGCCAGCTTCGGTACCAGATGGCGTCAAGGTCTCTTTGGTAAGCGCCAGCTTCCCAATAACTCGATGAAGGCAGCGTCGCCTCCGCTGCGGCCAGTCCGTTGTAGCTGGGCTCCTGGCTGGACACGGGCTGCATTGTTGGGCTCCATTGCTGGCTGAACGTTCAGCCAATACCTCGTCACGAACGTTGTCAATCTCGGCCGCACAGGCGAGGGACAGCTTGCTTTCCGATCGCCCCACTTTCCAATGACAGCGTCGTCCAGCCGGAAAGCAAGCTGTCCCTGGAGCCGCCGCGCCCTGACGGCGATTGCCGGCGATTTCAGCGATGAATGACGGAACCGGCTTGCAAGCCCGCCAACGGGAGGCAATAGGAACAGGATGAAGATCGCTATTACGTTCCGGCGCGCCTGATCCAGTGATGACCGATCCCGATCCATACAGGGGAGCACTGACCTTCGTCATCGGCGGAGCCCGCTCTGGCAAGAGCCGGCATGCCGAACTGCTGGTCACGGCGCTGCCGTCGCCATGGACCTACATCGCAACGGCGCAGGCCTATGACGACGAGATGCGCGAGCGCATCGCCCTGCACAGGGCGCGGCGCGGCGAAGGGTGGACGACCGTCGACGCGCCTCTCGACCTCGTGGGCGCGATCGAGGCCCTGCCGGACGGCCAACCCTTACTGGTCGACTGCCTGACGTTGTGGCTCACCAACCATATGCTGGCGGATCATGATGTCGAGGCCGAGGGCCGGCGGCTGGCGGAGGTACTGTCGCGGCCGCGCGGCCCATGGTTCGTGGTATCGAACGAGGTCGGCCTCGGCATCGTGCCCGACAATGCGCTGGCGCGCCGGTTCCGCGACGCGGCGGGTCGGCTCAACCAGCATGTCGCCGCGGTCGCGGACAGCGTGCTGCTGATGGTGGCGGGGCTGCCGCTCAAGCTGAAATGACATTGGAGGTGAGGTGACATGGCCGCGATCGATGACAAGGACGCCGAGCGCCACCGCGCCAAGATGGAGAAGCGCAAGGCGGTACAGGATGCCGAGGTCGCGGCCAAGACCATCGAGAAAGGGCTACTGATCGTCAATACCGGTCCGGGCAAGGGCAAGACCACAGCTGCGTTCGGCCTTGCGCTCAGGATGCTCGGCTACGGCAAGCGCGTCGGCGTCGTGCAGTTCATCAAGGGCAAATGGCACACCGGCGAGAAGGATGCCTTCGCCGCCTTCGGCGACCGCGTCGCCTGGCATGCGATGGGCGAGGGGTTCACCTGGGAGACGCAGGACCTGAAGCGCGACATCGCCGCCGCCGAGGCTGCCTGGGAAAAGGCGCTTCAATTGATGGCCGATCCGTCGATCAGCCTGGTGGTCCTCGACGAGCTCAACATCGCGCTACGCTACGATTATCTCGATCTCGAAAAAGTGGTCGCGGCGCTGAAGGCGCGCCGGGACGATCTGCACGTGATCGTCACCGGCCGCAACGCCAAGCCGCTGCTCGTCGAGGCTGCCGACCTGGTGACCGAGATGGGTCTGACCAAGCATCATTTCTCCGCCGGCGTGAAGGCGCAGCAGGGAATCGAGTTCTGATACCTCTTTTGAGGCCGCTTTCCCTGTTCGATCAGGCTATGAGCCAGAGGACGGCGATGACGCCGAGCAGGCCGACCAGCAGCATGTCGGCCACCCAGTAGAGGCTGAGCGCGCGCCTTATGTCGGCACTGCCGGCGTCGCGCCGGCCGCCTTCGCCCATGAAGACGTCATCGACCATGACGCCGCCATAGCTGCGCGGCCCGGCCAATGCCAGGCCGAGTGCACCGGCCATGGCCGCTTCCGGCCAGCCGGCATTGGGAGAGCGATGTTTCCCGGCGTCGCGCCACACGGCGCGCCATGCGTTGCCGGGACTGGCGCCGCGAACGATGAAGGCGGCGAGTACGATCAGCAGCGCCGTCAGGCGGGATGCCGGAAGATTGATGAGATCGTCGAACCGCGCCGCCGCCCAGCCGAACGCCTCGTGGCGCGGAGTGCGGTGGCCGATCATCGAATCGGCCGTGTTGGCGGCCTTGTAGGCGACGCCACCGGCCAACCCGCCGACGGCGGTCCAGAAAGCCGGAGCGACGATGCCGTCGGAAAAATTCTCCGCCAGGCTTTCGATCGCGGCGCGGCCGACGCCGGCCTCGTCGAGCTTCTCCGGATCGCGGCCGACGATCAGGGACACGGCTTTGCGGCCTGCCGGCAGGCCACCTGTGTCGAGCGCGTCGGCGACCGCCCGCACATGGCTGGCGAGGCTTCTCTGCGAGGGTAGCGCGCTGGCCAGCACGGCGGTGGCGAGGAAGCCGGCCGGCAGCACGGCGAGCAAGGTCTCGATGCCGAAGGCGATCGCCGCCGGCGCCATCACGATGACCAGCAGCGCCGCGACACCACGGCCGCGACGCCGGGCGTCGGAATCAGCGGCGTGGTTGAGGGTCCGGTCGAGAAAGGATATCAGCCAACCGAACCACGTCACCGGATGGCCGATGGCGCGGAACAGCCGATCCGGATAGCCGAAGACGGATTCGATGGCCAAGGACAGAAAGGCGACCAGAACAGACATGAAGCTTCTTGATGGAGCGGTGGCGGCGGTGGATCACGGCGGAAGCCTTGGCCGGGCGAGGGCGCTTTTTCCTCAGGCGCCGCAGCCTTTCGTCGACCTCTCGACCGGGATCAATCCGCACTCCTATCCGCTTTTCGAACTCCCCGCCACCGCGCTTTCGCGACTGCCGGAAACGGCGCGCGCCTGCGACCTGACCGAGGTCGCCGCGGTGGCCTACGGGGCGCCGTCCGCGGCCCATATCGTCGCTGCTCCGGGCACGCAGATCCTGCTGCCGCGCGTCGCCTCGCTGATCGCCAAAGGCAGGGCGCTGGTGCTCGGGCCGACCTATGCCGAGCACGCGCGCGCCGCGGCGATCGCCGGACACAGTGTCGCCGAGGTGAGGGATTTCGACGCGCTGGCCGAGGCCGACCTTGCCATTGTCGTCAACCCCAACAATCCGGATGGGCGGGTAATAGCGCGCGACAGGCTGTTGTCATTGGCCGCGACGCTGCATGCGAGAGGTGGCCTGCTGGTCGTTGACGAGGCATTCATGGATGTCGGGCCGCGCGAGCACAGCCTCGCGGGCGAGGTCGGGCAAGGCGGGCTCGTGGTGCTCAGGTCGTTCGGCAAGTTCTTCGGTCTTGCCGGGGTGCGGCTTGGCTTTGCGCTGGCCGATCCACGGACGGCGGCGCGGCTGGATGGACAGCTTGGCCCCTGGGCCGTTGCCGGCCCGGCGCTCGAATACGGCATCCGCGCGCTGGGCGACCATGACTGGCAGTCGGCGATGCGCACCACGCTGGCGCGTGAGGCTGCGCGGCTTGACGCGCTGTTTGCCCGTTTTGGCATCGTCGTCGCGGGCGGCACGACGTTGTTCCGCTATCTCAGCTTCGCGGGCGCCGCCACATTGTTTTCCGCCCTCGGGCATGCCGGCATTCTGCTGCGCCATTTCACCGACCGGCCACACGTCCTGCGTTCCGGGCTGCCCGGGTCGGAGCTGGAATGGGAGCGGCTGGAGGCGGCACTTGATGGTTGGGCGCGGGCTGATGACGCCATGGCACGGGAGATGAAGCGATGATCCATGTCTGTTCGCTGGCCAGGATGGAAGAAACCGTCGCCAGAAGCGGTGCCGAGCGCCTGCTGTCGCTGCTCGCCGCGGGCACGGACGTCACGCGCCCGGCCTCGATTGCGCGGGAGAACCACCTTCACCTGGTGATGCACGATATTGCCGTGGCACAGGACGGCATGACCATGCCCGGCGAGGAGCACGTGCGCAGCCTGCTCGATTTCGGGCGGCGCTGGGACCAGGCACAGCCACTGGTCATTCATTGCTATGCCGGAATCAGCCGCTCGACCGCCTCGGCCTACATCATCGCCGCGGCGCTGGCGCCCGGCCGCGACGAGATGGAACTGGCGCAAACGCTGCGGGAGCTGTCGCCGTCGGCGACGCCCAATCCAAGGCTCATCGCGGTCGCCGATATGCTGCTCGACCGCAAGGGGCGCATGGTGGAAGCAATACAGTCGATCGGAAGAGGGGCGGATGCCTTCGAAGGCACGCCCTTCGTCCTCGACATCGGCCGATGAAGCGCCTCAGGCAAGCCAGTCCGCTAGCTTGGCCTTGCGCACGTCCTTCAGCAGGGTGATGAAGCCATCGGCCTGATGCTCGGCGGTAAGTCGACCCTTTTCGGCGGTTGCGAGTGCGGCTTCGC
Organism: Mesorhizobium sp. 65-26; assembly: GCA_001899205.1. Classification (GTDB taxonomy): domain Bacteria; phylum Pseudomonadota; class Alphaproteobacteria; order Rhizobiales; family Rhizobiaceae; genus Mesorhizobium. Next base: position 875,376 of record MKVL01000010.1, read on the forward strand.
CGACGACGCCGTGCGGGTTGAGATCACGCGCCATCCAGGCGAAGGCATGCGTGCCGGTGTGGCGAAGCAGCGAAAATTCCTTTTCGGCGCGCGCGACGTTGGAGACGAAGTTCTCGGCCTTGCCCATGTCGACGAGGTCCGGACGGAAATGCAGCATCAGCGACGTCTCGACGTCGCCGCCGTGGATGCCCTGGCGCTCCTCGAGATCGCTGTACATGCCGGCGGGCCGGCCGAAGCGCTGCCAGCTCGTCTTCACCGCCAGCATCTTCTCGCGCACGCGCAGCTCGCGCGTCACGATACCCATGATCTCCTCGTTGCCGCCGTGCGAATTCACCACGATCAGCTTGCGCACGCCGGCGCGCGCTATGGAAAGGCCGAGTTCAGTCCAGGCCGCGATCAGCGTCGGCGCCGTCAAGGTGAGCGTGCCCGGCGCATGCAGATGTTCGTTCGACTTGCCGACCGCCTGCACGGGCAGGATGCGGATGTCGAGTTCGGCCGGCAGGCGGGCGATCATCGTCTCCAGCATGCCGTTCATGATCGTCGTGTCGGTCGAAACGGGCAGATGCGGGCCATGCTGCTCGATCGCCGCCACCGGCAGCACGGCGATCGTGCCTTCCGGGTCGATCGAGGCATATTCCGTGGTCCGGTAGTCGCCCCACCACACGCGTCTGTTTGCAACCGTCATGTCGAACCTCGATAAGTGGAAGGCGGATCGTCTAGGCGTCAATCCCGGCCGGTTTAGCGCCGCTTGGCCGGCGTGTCGATCCGATAGATCCCGCCTTTCATCCTGCCGCGATCACTTCGACCTCGACCTTGAATTCCGGGCGGGCGAAGCCTGTCACGATCATCAGCGTCGAGGCGGGCGCCGGGTCCGAAAACAGCCGATTGCGGACTTCCATATAGGCCTGCAGATACGCGCGCTCCGTGACGAAGGCATTGATGCGCACGACGTCGTTCAACGTCAGGTCGGCCTCGCCGAGGATGGCAGCGATGTTCCTGAAGCACAGCACGGTCTGCGCGCCGACGTCCTCGGGGATGTGGTCGTCCGGCGTGATCGCGACCTGACCCGAGCAAAGCACCAGCCTCTTGCCTGGCGCTACCTCGACACCGTGGCTGTAGCGGGCGAAGGGCGGCTTGATGGTTTTGGGGGTGAGGAACTTGAACATCGCGATCTCCATTGCTCGGCCAGAGTATGGCCTCGATCGCCGGCTCTTCAAGATCGCGGTGCATGCCGGCGGGGCGATTGTGGACACGCGTTCAAAAAATAGGCACGATGCCCACCGTACAGCAGACCCTTCCGTTTCTTTGCGCGCGGCGGCGGCGAAAGACGGTCGGAGCCGGCGCCCGCCGCCGGTGGCATACGTCTTGCTTCTTGAACCTGTGGTGTCGGACCCGGCGCATGGCGTTCCGGGGCAAACGGAGGGTGGTGTCGATGCACGGAAAACGGAAGATTGCGCTGGGCGCCGTGGTGTTGCTCGCGGCGAGCACGCTGGGCGCGGCGGCAAATGAGAAAGTCACGTTCGGCACCAACTGGCTCGCCCAGGCGGAACATGGCGGTTACTATCAGGCCTTGGTCGATGGCACCTATGCCGCCTGCGGCCTGGATGTCACCATCATGCAGGGTGGCCCGCAGGTCAGCGGCCGGCCGCTGCTGCTCGCCGGCAAGATCGATTTCTACATGGGCGGCAACATGCTGCAGGCCTTCGACGCGGTGCAGCAGGGCATTCCGCTGCGCGTCGTCGCTGCGGACTTCCAGAAGGAGCCGCAGGTCATCATGGCCCATCCGGGCGAGGGCCTCGACAAGTGGGAGGACCTCAAGAACGCCGACCAGTACATCATCGGCGACGAGGGCGCGACGAGCTTCTTCCTGTGGATGACCAGCGAGTTCGGCTTCGATCCCGCGAAACGCGTTCCCTACACCTTCAACCCGGCGCCGTTCATCGCCAACAAGAAGTCGATCCAGCAGGGCTACGTCACGTCCGAACCGTTCGCTGTAGCCAAGGAAGGCGGCTTCCAGCCGAACCTGTTCCTGCTCGCCGATTACGGTTTCAACACCTATTCCACCACCGTAGAGACGATGCAGGACACGATCGACAAGCGGCCGGAGGTGGTTCAGTGCTTCGTCGATGGCTCGGCGAAGGGCTGGTACAAGTACCTCTATGGCGACAATTCCGCCGCCAATGCCGCGATCAAGAAGGACAATCCTGACATCACCGACGAGCAGATCGCCTTCTCGATCGAGCAGATGAAGAAGTTCGGCATCGTCGATTCCGGTGACGCCGAGAAGCTCGGCATCGGCGCCATGACCGACGAGCACATCCAGAGCTTCTATGACAAGATGGTCAAGGCCAAGGTCATTCCCGCCGGCATCGACATCAAGAAGTCCTACACGCTGGCCTTCGTCAACAAGGGCGTCGGGCTCGAGCTGAAGAAGTGAGGTTGGATAAAGTGGCGCCTGCGATGGCGGAGGGAAGGCCGACGCTGCTCGCACTGCGTGGCGTCGGCAAGGCCTTTTCCAATGGCGTGACGGCGTTACGCGACGTCGACCTGACGATACGGGAGGGCGATTTCCTAAGCCTGCTCGGCCCCTCCGGTTGTGGCAAGTCGACAGCGCTGCGCCTGATTGCCGGCCTGTCGACGCAGACCTCGGGCGCGCTCGACTGGCGCGTCAAGGTCGATCCCGCGCAGATAGGCTTCGTCTTCCAGGAGCCGACGCTGCTGCCTTGGGCAGATGTCTTCGACAATGTCTGGCTGCCTCTGCGGTTGAAGGGCGTGTCGCGGGCCAAGGCCGAGCCGGCGGTCATGGCCGTGCTGGAGCGGGTGCATCTGGAACGCTTCGCCAAGGTGGTGCCGCGCGAGCTCTCGGGCGGCATGAAGATGCGGGTCTCGATCGCGCGCGCGCTCGTCACACGGCCGCGCGTGCTGCTGATGGACGAACCTTTCGCGGCGCTCGACGAGATCACGCGTTTCAAGCTCAACAACGATCTCTTGTCGCTGTGGCAGGACGAGCGCTTCACGGTGGTGTTCGTCACCCACAGCGTGTTCGAAAGCGTCTTCCTGTCCAATCGCGTGGTCGTCATGGCGGCACGACCGGGCCGAGTCTTCGGCGAGCTTGCCGTCGACGCGGCCTATCCGCGCGACGAAGGATTCCGAACCTCGGCCGGCTACGCGGCGCTCTGCCGCGAGGCGTCGGACGTGCTGGCGGGCGCCATGAACGCCACAGCGGGGTCACAAGATGACGGTCATTGACCAGCCTGCCGCCGGCCTCGATGTGGAGGAGGCGCGCCGTGTGCGGCGGGAACGGCTGGAGCGGATCGGCAGATGGGCATTGCCGCTGGCGATCATGATCCTGGCGATCTGGCTGTGGGACCGCATCTGCGTCTGGAACAACATTCCCAAATATATCCTGCCGCGCCCGGGCGTGGTGCTGCAGACGATGTATGACGATGCCGGCCTGCTGTTCTCCTCACTGCTGGTGACGCTCAAGATCACCTTCCTCAGCCTGGCGCTGGCGGTGATCGGCGGCGTCGGGCTGGCGGTCCTGTTCGCCCAGTCGAAATGGGTCGAGATGTCGTTCTTTCCCTTCGCCATCGTGCTGCAGGTGACGCCGATCGTGGCGATTTTTCCGCTGATCAACATCTATGTCGACAACCAGACCGCCAAGCTCCTGCTCTGTGCCTGGATCGTCGCCTTCTTCCCGATCCTGTCGAACACCACGCTTGGTCTCAATTCGGTCGATCGCAATTTGCTCGACATGTTCAAGTTGAATGGCGCGACGCGCTGGCAGCAATTGCGCTACCTGCGGTTGCCGGCGGCGATGCCCTATTTCCTGGGCGGTCTTAAGATCGCCGGCGGCCTGTCGCTGATCGGCGCGGTGGTGGCGGAGTTCGTCGCGGGCGCCACCGGGCAATCCTCGGGGCTGGCCTCGCGCATCATTGAGGCCGGCTACAGGCTCAACGCGCCGCGCCTGTTCGCGGCGCTGGTGCTGATCTCGCTCACCGGCATCCTCATCTTCCTCGTCCTGTCGCTTGTATCGCACCTGATCCTGCGGCGCTGGCACGAGAGCGCGATCAAGCAGGAGCGCTGATATTGATACCCACGACCGGCGCCTATCGCCTGAGCAATGCGCGGCTTCACCGGTCGCTGACTCCCGGTCTTGCCGCGAACTTCGACGGCGACGGTTTCGCGCTTGCCGACATCAGCGTCGCCGAGGGCAGGGTCGCCGGCATCGTCGCGCGTGGCGGATCGAGCGCGGGCGAGACGATCGATCTCGGCGGACGCATCGTCCTGCCGTGCTTCGTCGATTGCCACACCCATATCGACAAGGGGCACATCTGGCCGCGCAAGCCCAATCCCGACGGCACCTTCATGGGAGCGTTGAACGCCACCGGCGCCGACCGCGCGGCACGCTGGAGCGCGGAGGATGTCGCACGCCGCATGGATTTCTCGCTGCGTTCGGCCTACGCGCACGGAACCGCGGCGCTGCGAACCCATCTCGACAGCGTGGCGCCGCAGGAGGAGATTTCCTGGCCGGTTTTCGAGACGATGCGCGACAGATGGCGCGGCCGCATCGACCTGCAGGCGGCCTGCCTGCTCGGCATCGAGGGCGTGCGTGACAGGAAGTGGTTCGGCAGGCTGGCGAAGAGGGTCGCCGCGGCCAACGGCGTGCTTGGAGTCGTCACCTACATGGTGCCCGACCTCGAGGAACTGCTCGACCATGTCTTCGCGCAAGCGATCAAGCATGGGCTCGATCTCGATTTCCATGCCGATGAGACGGACGACGTCGCGGCGATATCGTTGAAGAAGATCGCCGAGGCAGCGCTTTGGAGCGGCTTCGAGGGCAATATCCTCGTCGGCCATTGCTGTTCCCTGGCGCGCCAGCCGGACCTCGACGTGCACGACACGCTGGACAAGGTGGCGAAGGCGGGTCTCGCCGTCGTGTCGCTGCCGATGTGCAACCTCTACCTCCAGGACCGGCGTGACAATGGCACGACGCCTCGCTGGCGTGGCGTGACGCTGCTGCATGAGATGAAGGCGCGCGGCATCCCGGTGGCTGTAGCCTCCGACAATACGCGCGATCCGTTCTACGCCTATGGCGATCTCGACATGCTGGAGGTCTATCGCATGGCGACGCGCATCCTGCATTTCGACCATCCCGTCGGGGATTGGCCGAAGGCGGTGGCGGCAACGCCAGCCAGCGTCATGAGGCTCGATGGCGCCGGCGTTCTCTCGGCCGGCGGCGCCGCCGATTTCATTGTCTTCAAGGGGCGGAGTTGGACGGAATTGCTGTCGCGGCCCGAATCGGATCGCATCGTGGTGCGGGCGGGCAAGGCAATCGAGCGTAGCCTGCCGGACTATGCCGAACTCGATGAACTGATGGTGGGATGATGGATATCGCTGCGCTGAAGCGCGACCTCGAAGGTATCAAGGTCGACGATCATCCGGCCATCGTCCAGCAGAAGAGCCGCGACTTTTATTGGTACAGTCCAGTGCTCAAGCAGCAACTCGACCACATCACCGGCGACCTGGTCGTCACACCCAGGACCGAAGCCGAGGTGATCAGCGTGCTTGCCGCCTGCTACAGGCATGGCGTGCCGGTGACGCCGCGCGGCAGCGGCACCGGCAATTATGGCCAGGCGATGCCGCTGTCGGGCGGCGTGGTGCTGAACCTCGCCGAGATGAACGACATCAGGTCGATCGCGCCCGGGCGCGTGGTGACCGGACCGGGAGCCATTCTCGCCGACATCGACAAGGCGACGCGGGCGCATTCCGGGCAGGAGCTCAGGCTGTCGCCCTCGACCTACAACACGGCCTCGATCGGCGGTTTCATCGCCGGGGGCTCGGGAGGCGTCGGCTCGATCAATTTCGGCGGCCTGCGCGATTTCGGCAATGTGCTGCGGCTGCGCGTGGTGACCATGGAAGCCGAGCCCAGGGCGCAGGAGCTCACCGGCGAGGATCTGCACAAGGTCACGCATGCCTATGGCACCAACGGCATCATTACAGAAGTCGAGATGCCGCTGGCGGCGGCCTATGACTGGGTCGATGTCATCGTCGGCTTCGACCAGTTCATGGACGCCGCCCGCTATGGCAATGCGCTGGCCTGCCAGGACGGCATCCTGACCAAGCTGATCACGCCGATCGCGGCGCCAGTGCCGTGGCTCTATTTCAAACGGCACCAGAAGTTCCTGCGCGAGGGACAGAGCATCTGCGTCGTCATGGTGGCGCCACACGGCCTCGACGCTTTCCTGGCCTTCACGCGGCGCGGCGGCGGCGAAGTCGTGTTCAACGCCGCGACGGCGACCGACGAGCAGAAGAAGGGCCTACCGCCCGCCTATGAACTCGCCTGGAACCACACGACGCTGAGGGCGCTTCGCGTCGACCCGTCGATCACCTACCTGCAATCGCTCTACCCGTTTCCGAACCAACTCGCGCTGGTCGAGAAGATGGACGCGATGTTCCCCGGAGAGGTCTTTTCACACCTCGAATTCGTGCGGCTGGACGGCAACATCACCTGCTTCGGCCTGCCGCTGGTCAAGTTCACCACCGAGGCACGTCTGGACGAGATCATCCGCTTGCATGTGGACAATGGCTGTCCGATCTTCAATCCGCACCGCTACACGCTGGAAGAGGGCGGCATGAAGCAGACGGACGAGATCCAGCTCGCCTTCAAGCGCGAGACGGATGCGCGAGGGCTGCTCAATCCGGGCAAGATGATCGCCTGGGAAAACCCGGACTACGACTACCGCTCCGGCCGGACGTTCCTGTTCAAGGGGTTGCAGAAAGCCGGCAAATGAACGTCCTCGTGCTCTACGCCCATCCGGTCGAGACAAGCTTCAACGCAGGCCTGCACCGGACGATCGTCGAGCGGCTGAAGGCGGCCGGACATAATGTCGATGATTGCGATCTCTACGCCGAGAATTTCGACCCGAGGCTGACGCGCGCCGAGCGGCTTGGCTATCACGACCAACGCGGGCCGGACGATGCGGTTGCAGGCTACGTCGAAAGGCTTCAGAGGGCCGAGGCGCTGGTGCTGTCCTTCCCGGTCTGGAACTACGGCTACCCGGCGATCCTCAAGGGCTTCTTCGATCGCGTCTTCCTGCCTGGCGTGTCCTTCAAGCTTGTCGACGGCAAGGTTCGACCGACGCTGCAAAATATCCACAAGCTGGCCGCCGTCACCACCTATGGCGGCAGCCGTTTTCGCGCCATGTTGATGAGCGACCCGCCGCGCCGCCTGGTGAAACGGCTGCTGCGGGCGACGATAAAACCCGGAGCTCCGGTTTCCTATCTCGCGCACTACTCGATGAACCTGTCGACCGACGAGACGCGGTCACGCTTCATCGCCAGGGTCGCGGCCAACATGGATGCGTTCTGATGCGTGCCCTGGTCGTCTATTGCCATCCGGTGCCGGAGAGCTTCTGCGCCGCCATCCGCGACAGCGCCGTCGACGTGCTCAAGGCGCGGGGGTGGCAGGTGCGGCTGCTCGATCTCTACGCGGAGAAGTTCGACCCGGTGATGAGTTGCGAGGAGCGCCGTTCCTATAACGAGCAGGCGCCTCGGGATCCGGCACTGCAGCCACATTTCGAACTTCTCGGCTGGGCCGAGGCGATCGTGTTCGTCTATCCCACATGGTGGTACGGGCTGCCGGCGATGCTGAAGGGCTGGCTCGACCGCGTATGGGCGACCGACATTGCCTTCAAGCTGCCGGCGGGCAAGGGCAAGATCCAGTCGCTGATGACGCATGTCACCAAGGTCGGCGTCATCACCACCTGCGGCGCGCCGACCTGGTGGAGCGTGGTGGTCGGGCAACCCGGGCGCAAGACCCTTCTGCGCGGCATGCGGGCATTGTGCGCCAGGCGTTGCAGAACCTTTTTCCTGGCGCACTACCTGATGGACACGTCGACGCCGACAAGCCGGGCGGCATTCCTGGCCAAGGTCAGGGTAAAGCTGGAGAGGTTTTGAAGTTAGCGTCCTTCTCCCCGTAGAACGGGGGGAAGGCAAGACCGCGCTACATTTTCGTCCGCTCGGCCTTCGGATCGTACATCGGCTTCAGCGATGCTTCGGCGGCGAAGCGCTCACCGGCGATTTCCACTTCGTAGGACGAGGCGAGCAGATCCGCCTCGCTTTCGCCCTTGCTGGGCACGTAGCCGAGGCCGATCGCGCCGCCGAGATGGTGACCGTAATTGCCCGACGTGATCGGGCCGACGATCTTGCCGTCGCGCAGGATGGCCTCGTTGTGGAAGAGGAGCGGCTGAGGATCCTTGAGACGGAACTGCACCAGCCGCCGGTCCAGCCCGGCCTCCTTCTTGCGCAACACAGCGTCGCGGCCGATGAAGTCGCCCTTGCTCGGCTTCACCGCGAAGCCGAGGCCCGCCTCCAGCACGTTGTCCTCGTCGGTGATGTCGTGGCCGAAATGGCGGAAGGCCTTTTCGATGCGGCAGGAATCCAGCGTGTGCAATCCGCAGAGCTTCAGTCCCGCGTCCGCGCCGGCATCGGCGATCGCCTCGAAGACATGGGCGGCCTGCTCGGTCGAGACGTAGAGTTCCCAGCCGAGTTCGCCGACATAGGTGACACGGTGAGCACGGGCCAGCCCCATGCCGATCTCGATCTCCTGGAACGTGCCGAACGGATTGGCCTCGTTGGAGAAGTCGTTCGGGCTGACCTTCTGGATCAGCTTTCGCGAATCCGGCCCCATCAGGCACAGCACGGCCTCGGCTGCGGTGACGTCGGTGATGACGACGAATTCGTCGGCAACATGCCGCCGTAGCCAGGCCAGGTCGCGCTGCAGCGTGGCACCCGGCACGACGAGGAAATAGGCGGTGTCCGAAAGCCGGGTCACGGTGAGGTCGCTCTCGATGCCGCCGCGGGCGTTGAGCATCTGTGTGTAGACGATCTTGCCGGGCGCGACGTCCATGTCGTTGGCGCACAGCCTTTGCAGGAAGGCGCAGGCGTCGCGACCTTCGACGCGGATCTTGCCGAACGAGGTCATGTCGAACAGGCCGACCTTGTTGCGGACGGCAAGATGTTCCTCGCGCTGGTTGTCGAACCAGTTCTGCCGCTTCCACGAATAGCGGTATTCACGTTCCTGGCCCTCCCGAGCGAACCAGTTGGCGCGCTCCCAGCCTGCCACCTCACCGAAGACGGCACCGCGCGCCTTCAGATGCTCGTGCAGGGGAGAGCGGCGCACGCCGCGCGAGGTCGCCATCTGGCGGTAGGGGAAGTGGTCGGCATAAAGCAGGCCGAGCGTCTCCGAGACGCGCTCCTTGAGATAGCGGCGGTTCTTCTGGAAGGGCTGGGCACGACGAATGTCGACCTCCCAGAGGTCGAACGGCGCCTCGCCGTCATTGATCCATTGCGCCAGCGCCATGCCGGCGCCACCGGACGAGACGATGCCGATCGAATTGTAGCCCGTCGCCATCCAGTAGCCGGCAACCTCCGGCGCCTCGCCGAGATAGTAGCGATCATCCGGCGTGAAGCTTTCCGGACCGTTGAAGAAGGTGTGGATGCCTGCCGTGCCCAGCATGGGCATGCGGTTGACGCCCATTTCGAGAATGGGCTCGAAATGGTCCATGTCCTCTGGCAACTGGTCGAAGCAGAAATCCTCGCGGATGCCATCCATGCCCCAGGGCTTCGCCACCGGCTCGAAGGCGCCGAGCATCATCTTGCCGGCGTCTTCCTTGTAATAAGCGCATTCGTCGGGCACGCGCAGCACCGGCAGGCGGGAGAGGCCGGGGATTGGCTCGGTCACGAGATAGAAATGCTCGCAGGCGTGCAGCGGAATGGTGACGCCGTTCTGGCGCCCGAGTTCGCGCGCCCACATGCCGGCGCAGTTGACGACGATGTCGGTTTCGATCGTGCCCTGTTCCTCGCCCTGCGCCCAGGAGACGCCCGAAACGCGGCCGTTTTTGGTGTGGACCTTGGTGACCTTGACGTTCTCGATGATGGTTGCGCCGCGCTGGCGGGCTCCCTTGGCCAGCGCCATGGCGATGTTGGCCGGATCGCACTGGCCGTCGAGCGGCAGGTGCACCGCGCCGACCACGTCCGAGACGTTGAGGTGCGGATACATCTCCTTGACCTCGCGCGGCGAAATCTCGCGCACGTCGACATCAAAGGCGCGGGCCAGCGAGGCCTGCCTGTAGATTTCGTGCTTGCGCTCCTCGGTCAGCGCCACCGTGATCGAGCCGACCTGGCGCATGCCGGTGCCGACATCCGTCTCGGCTTCCAGCTTGACGTAAAGATCGGCCGAGTATTTCGCCAGCCGTGTCATGTTCTGCGAGCCGCGCAACTGGCCGATCAGCCCGGCCGCGTGCCAGGTCGTGCCGGAGGTGAGCTGCTTGCGCTCGAGCAGCACGATATCGGTCCAGCCGAGCTTGGCCAGATGATAGGCGACCGAGCAGCCGGAGACGCCGCCGCCGATGATGACGGCACGCGCCTTGGACGGAATGGTTTTCTGGTTCATGCGGCCTCGCGGCGATAGTTGGAAACAAAGCGACGCAGCCTTTGCGCCGCCTCCTGAAGCAAAGGTTCGGGCTGGCAGAGGCTGATGCGGATGTGGCCGGCGGCGGCCTCGCCGAAGCTGGAGCCGGGCATGACGCCGACATTTTCCTTGTCGAGGAAGGCCCAGGCGAACTTCTCGTCATCGGGCTCGATGGCCGACACGTCGAGCATCACATACATGCCGCCTTCCGAGCCGCGCACCGTAACGTCGTTCATGCCATGCACGGCGTCGAGCAGGACGGTGCGCCGCGCCGCGTAGCGTTCGGCGATCTCGCGCACGCCATAGTCGTTTTCCAGCGCCTCGATCGCCGCGCGCGATACGAAGTCGGTCAGGCCGTAGGTGGTGACGAGGTTGAGGCTGATCATCAGGGTGATGAAGGGCTCCGGTCCCGTCAGCCAGCCGAGCCGCCAGCCCGTCATGCCGTGGCTCTTCGACATCGAGTTGATGACCAGCGTGCGCTCGGCCATGCCGGGCAGGGCACGCGGCGAAAGGTGCTCGCCGCCGCCCAGCGTCCAGTAGACCTCGTCGGAGAGCAGCCAGAGGTCATGCCTGCGGCAGATGTCTGCCAGCGCCTCGAGCGCGGCGCGGCCATAGACGGCGCCGGTCGGGTTGTTCGGCGTGTTGATCAATATGGCGCGGGTGTTGGGCTCGACAGCCTTCTCGATCGCCGCTGCATCGGGCTGGAAGCCGTCTTCCGCGCGCGTCTCGACGACCGTGAAGGATGCGCCGGCGGAGCGGAAGGTGCCGGGGTAGGTGGCGTAGTAGGGGGCGACGACGATCGCGTGGTCACCCGGATCGAGAACGCCCTGCACGGCGGCGTAGAGCGCAGCCTGGCCGCCCGGCGTGGCGATGACCTCGTCGGGTGTCGTCTCGATGCCGGTGCACCGGGTCGAGGACCTGGCCATGGCGGCGCGCAGCGCCGGCACGCCGGGAAGCTGAGTGTAGTGATGGTAGCCTTCGCGGACGGCCCGCACGCAGGCCTCGACGGTCTCGGCTGGCGTGTCGAAGTCGTGGTCACCCACCGAGAGCATGATGATGTCCTCGCCGGCCTCCTTGCGGGTCATGGCGGCGAAATGGACCTCCCAGCCATCCTTGCCGGATGGAACGATCCCGGAAACACGTGCTGATGGTTTTGGCATCATGAAACTCCCGAAACCTGATGGCCGGCCCGCGCGAGGCGGTCACGCAGGGCGGCGATATGGGCGGGGCCGACTTCGCAGCAGCCACCGACGATGACGGCGCCGGCTTCGACCCAGCCGATGGCCTGGTCGGCATAGGCTTGGGGGTCGAGATCGTGTCGCGCGTGCAGGACGTCGACAGTGCCGCCATGCTTCAGCGCCTCGACCGAAGTGAAGCCATTGGCATAGGCGCCGACCGGTCCGCCGAGAGCGATGAGCTCGGGCAAGGCGGCCGCGATGGCTTCGGGCCTGCAGCAGTTGAGCAGTCGGGCCGCGACCGGCAGGTCGCCGAGGGCATCAACCGCGTCGGCGATGGTCTCGCCGCTGCGCAGGCGCGGCGCGCCATGATCGGCGAGCGTCCAGGAGACCCATATCGACTTGCCGATCTCCGAAGCCGCGGTGACGGCAGCGCGCGCCTCTTGCGCGGACGCCATGGTCTCGCACAGGAAGAGGTCGACGCCATCGGCCTGCTCGGCGACGATGCGGCGATAGATGTCGAGCGTGTCCTCGAACGATATGGTCAGCGCCGGCGCGTAGCTGCCGAACAGAGGCGAAAGGCAGCCGGCGATCGCGGTGTCGCCGGCCTCGTCGCGCGCCTGCCTTGCCAGTTCGACGCCGCGCTTCTGCAAGGGCTGGAACAGATCTTCCGCGCCCTCGCGCGCCAGGCGCTCCGGCGTCGCTGAATAGGTGTTGATGGTGATGACACGGGCGCCGGCGCGGATGAATTCGGCATGCAGGTCTCTCACCAGGTCCGGCTCTTCCATCAGCACCCTGGCCGACCACAAAGGTGTCGGTTCGGACCTGCTGCGCCGGACCAGTTCCTGGCCCATGCCGCCATCGGTTAGGATGACGGAGCTCATGCCCGCAGCCTTTCGTTTTTCGGATCCCACAGCGGCTCGTCTTTCTGCACGACCGCCTTGAAGCGCTCGCCGAAGATCTCGACCTCCACCGTGGTTCCAGGCTCGGTCAGGTCGGCGCGCAGCATGCCGAGCGCGATCGACTTGTCGACCCTGTGGCCCCAGCCGCCGGAGGTCGTCTCGCCGACGATCCTGCCGTCATGCCAGAGCGTCGACATGTAGGGCGCGTCGCAGTCGCCGGAGTTCTCGACCACCAGCGTGACGAAGCGCTTCTTCACGCCCTGCTGCTTTTCGTTGGCCAGCGCCGCCTTGCCGCGAAAATCGGGCTTGTCCCATTTGACGAAGCGGTCGAGCCCGCCCTGGAGGATCGAATAGTCGGTCGAAAGGTCGCCCTTCCACGCCCGGTAACCCTTCTCGAGCCGCAGCGAATCCAGCGCGTACATGCCGAAGGGCTTCAGGCCGTGCTTCTGCCCGGCGGCCCAGATGGCGTCGAAGACGGCAGGCGTGTCGGCGACCCTGGTGTGGATCTCCCAGCCGAGCTCGCCAGCGAAGGAGACGCGTATCAGCTTCGTCCAGCGCCCTGCGATGGTCGTTTCCTGATGCGTCAGCCAGGGAAGCGACAGGTCCGCGCCGCAGACCTCGGCGAGGATTTTTCGCGAGTTCGGCCCGGCCAGGATCTGCGTGGAATATTCCTCCGTCCGGTCGGTCAGCGCGAACGCCGCGTCGGCCGGCATGCGCGATTTCAGCCATTCGAAATCGTGCCATTGCGCCACCGCGGCGGTGATCAGCGTCATCTGTTCCTCGCCATGGCGCACCACCGACATTTCGGTGACGATGCGGCCCTTGTCGTCGGCGAAGTAGACGAGGCCGATGCGGCCGGGTTTCGGCACGAGGCCGGTGACCTGAAGCGCCAGCCATTCGGCGGCTCCGGGACCTTCCAGGTTGAAACGCGAGAAGCCGGGCAGGTCGAGGATGCCGGCGGCGTCGCGCACGGCGAGGCATTCCTCGCGCACCCGGCGGTGCCAAGGCCCGTCGCGACGGAAGGTGAGTGTGGCTTCCGCCGAGGTGTCGTCGCCGGCTTGCGCGTACCAGGTGGCGCGTTCCCAGCCATTATAGGCATCGAACTGCGCGCCCAGCGCCTTGATGCGCCCGTGCAGCGGCGAATGCTTGCGATCACGCCCGGCAGGCCAGGCATGGCGCGGAAACTGGATGGCGTATTCGTTGCCGTAGATCTCCATGCCCTTGGCCACGCAATAGTCGGGCGCGGCCGCGAAGGCGGTGAAGCGGCGGGGGTCACACGACCACATGTCCCATTCGGTCTGGCCCTGCGTGATCCATTCGGCCAGCACCTTGCCGGCGCCGCCGCCTTGCGCGATGCCGAAGGTGAAGACGCAGGCCTCGAAGGCGTTCGGCACGCCCGGCATCGGTCCGATCAGCGGGTTGCCGTCCGGCGCATAGGGGATCGGACCGTTGATGACCTTGGAAAGGCCGGCGGTGCCGAGGATCGGAACGCGGGCGACGGCGTCGGCGAGATAGTCTTCCAGCCGATCGAGATCGTCGGGGAAAAGCTGGAACGAGAAATCGTCCGGCATCGGGTCGTTGTGGGTTGCCCAATGGGCGCGGCAGTTGCGCTCGTAGGGGCCGAGATTCATGCCGCTCTTTTCCTGGCGCAGGTAGTAGGACGTGTCGACGTCGCGCAACAGCGGCAGCTTGTGGCCCTGTTCCCTCGTCCAGGCGGCGAGTTCGGGGATTTCCTCGAACAGTATGTACTGATGGCTCATCACCATCATCGGCACTTCGCGGCCGAACATCTTTCCGACTTCGGCGGCGCGATAGCCTGCGGCGTTGACGACGATCTCGCAGCGGATCTCGCCCTGCGGCGTCGAGACCACCCACTCGCCGTTCTCTCGGCGAACGCCCGTCACGGGGCAGAAGCGGATAATCTTCGCGCCGAGGTCACGCGCGCCCTTGGCCAGCGCCTGCGTCAACTGCGCGGGGTCGATGTCGCCGTCGCTGGGGTCGAAAAGCGCGCCTTCGAGGTCATGTGTCTCGATGAAGGGGTAGCGCCGCCTGATCTCGTCGAGGCCGACGACGTCGATGTCCATGCCCTGGTAGCGGCCCATGCCCTTGGCGCGCTGGAATTCCTGCATGCGCTCCTTGCTGTGGGCGAGCCGCAGCGAACCGGTGACGTGATAATTCATGGGATAGTCGACCGCTTCGGCCAGGCCGCGGTAGAGCTCGGTCGAGTAGCGCTGCATGTTCATCAGCGACCACGAGGAGGAGAAGGTCGGCACGTTGCCGGCAGCGTGCCAGGTCGAGCCCGACGTCAGTTCGTTCTTCTCCAGGAGCACGCAATCCGTCCATCCCGCCTTGCAGAGATGGTAGAGCGAGGACGTGCCGACGACGCCTCCTCCGATGATCACCACGCGCGCCGTGCTCGGCAGATCGGCCATGTTCCCTCCAGACGTTGAAGCGCCTCGCGCCTTCAGCCCTTATGTCGACGCATCTTCCCAAGAACGCATAGCGGCTTCAGGGTCTTGCGTCGGTTTCAATAAACGGGTGGCGATACCACCCAGATGACGACGGCCGGCACCGCGCCGGGATTGCGCCAGCGGAACGGCTTGCCCTCGAAACGGAAGCTGTCGCCCTCGGCGAGACGGTGCCAGACGCCGGATATTTCGATATCGAAGGTCCCGGATACGACATAGCCGGCTTCTTCCGTCGGCCGGCTCGCTTGCGTGCTGAGCGCCGCGCCGGGAGCGAAAACCGAACGCAGCATCTCGAAGCTGCCACCGAGATCGGGTGACAGCAATTCCTCGACGAGGCCAGATTCGCTGGTGCCCAGCGTGCGGCGACTGCCGGCGCGCACGACCACGCCGCGCTCGTTCTCGGCCGGCACGTCATGGCTGAAGAACAGGCTGACCGGCACGGCGAAGAGGTCGGCGAAGGCTCGCAGATCACTGAGCGAGGGCGTCGACAGGCCGCGCTCGACCTGGCTGACCCAGCCGACCGAGCGGCCGAGCCTGAGCGCGATCTCGGCAAGCGTCAGTCCACGCGCCTTGCGAAGGGCGCGGATGTCGCGCGCCAGCAATCGTTCACCGGCTCCGTGCTGCAATTTCGCTGCGCTCGAGGACAAGCCCCTGCCTCATGAAAAAAAGAGTTCGAATTTCATGAGAGCTCAGCTTCGTGAAAAAATCAAGGCGATTTTCACGGGTCCGCAAGATTCTCTTGCGCCGTTTTGACGGTTCATGCAAAGGCTCCGGCACGAACGGCGAGTGGGGACGTCCGGTCGAAAATCGGGGTAAGGGACGGCCCATGCTGGAGAATAACAGCCGACTTGCGATCGAGGCGGCGGTGGTCGATGAAGCCATCGTTTCGCGCCGCTCGGTGCGGGCCTTTCTGCCCGATATGGTCGACGACGACACGATTCGCGCCATTCTCGAGGTTGCCGCGCGCGCGCCCTCCGGCACCAACATGCAGCCCTGGCGGGTCTACGTCACCAAGGGCGAGGTCAAGCAGAAGATCACGGACGCCATCCTCAACTCGGGCATCCGGGCCGAGAAGGCGGACTGGGACGAGTACCGCTACTATCCGGACCAGTTCTTCGAGCCTTATCTGACCCGACGGCGGGCGAACGGTTTCGGCCTTTACGGCGTGCTCGGCATCGGCCGGCGCGAGGTCGACAAGATGCGCGCGCAGCATGATCGCAACTTCGTCTTCTTCGACGCGCCGGTGGGCATGATCTTCACCATCGACCGGCGTCTCAACCAGGGCTCCTGGATCGACTACGGCATGTTCCTGCAGAACATCATGGTAGCGGCCCGGGGCAGGGGGTTGCACACCTGTCCGCAGGCGGCGTTCGCGCCGTATCACCGGCAGATCAGGCCGGTGCTAAACATCCCGGACGAGGAGATCGTGGTCTGCGGCATGGCGCTCGGCCACGAGGACACGTCGAAGCCGGAGAACGGTTTCCGCACCGATCGCGCTCCGCTCGAGGAGTGGGTCACCTTCAGCGAATAGGCCTAGGCCGGAGAGCTCCGAGAGAGGCGCTCCCGGATCTCTATTCCGTGTTGATCATGCGATGGCCGCTGACATGCGCGCCGTCCTGCGGCGTCAGCTTGAGGTAGGCCAGCAGCGCGCACAGCGTGATGACGCCCTCGATGACGAACATGATCCGGAAATCGTTGGTCGTCGCGTGGCCGCCGCCGGCCAGGAGCGACAGCATGGCCGCGGCGAAGCCGACGCTGATCGCCACCGCGAGCTGCCACAGTATGTAATAGAGCGCGCTGAAGCGGGCGAGTTGCTCCGGCGCGATGTCGGAATAGGCGAGATTGCCGGTCGAGGCCCATTGCGCTGAGCGGAAGACGCCAAAGATGAAGATGTAGATCAGCACGATCCAGGTCGGCGTGCTCGCCTGCATCAGGGCAAAGCCCGCGACCATCAGGGCGACGATCGGCGTGTTGGTGACCAGCACGCGGCGGAAGCCGAAGCGATTGAGAAGCCGGGGCATGAAGAAACGCATGGCCAGCGAGCCGATCGCGGCGACGAAGGTCAGCGATCCCGCCTGCACCGCGCTCATGCCGAAGCCGAGCTGGAACATCAGCGGGAGCAGGAAGACGACGGAGGTGAGGCCGATCGTATCGAGGCCGCCGCCGGTGAGGAAGGAGACGCGGAAGGTGCGGATGCGCAGGAGCTTGAGATCGAGAAGCGGGTTGCGCACGCGCAGGCAATAGAGCGAGGCAAGCGCCAGGATGACCGCGGCGAGGCTCAGCTGGGCTGCCACCTGGCCGCCGCTGGCATCCTTGGCTGCGAGCGAATCCATGCCGAAGACCAGCATCACCATGCCGGTTCCGACGAGCACGAAGCCCGGAAAGTCGAAGGGCGTGCGCACCGGCTTGGTCGCCGATGGAAAGAGCGAGGCGGCGAGAAAGGCGGCGGCGAGCGCGATCGGCACGTTGATGAAGAAGATCCAGCGCCAGGAAATGTAGGTAGTAAGGGCGCCGCCGACGAGCGGACCGACAAGCGGACCGGATTGCCCGGCGAGCGAGATGTACATGTTGATCTTCAGCGTGCGGTCGCGCGGAAAGGTGCTGAGGATCACGATCTGGCCGAGCGTGCCCATCAACGCACCGCCGAAGCCTTGCAGCGCGCGCGCCCCGACGAGGGTCCATATGTCGTTCGCCATGCCGCACAGGGCCGACGATGCGGCAAAGACCAGCAGGGCGAAGCAGTAGACGTTGCGCAGGCCGAACCGGTCTGCCAGCCAGCCGCCCAGCGGCATGGAGATGATGAGGCTGGCGACATAGACGGTGATGAGCAGGCCGAGCTGGCTCGGCGGCCGTGAAAGGCTCTCGCCGATGCCGGGAAGGGCGGTCACCACGACGTTCTGGTCGAGGCTGGTCATGAACACGCCGCACGCGACCGTGAGCGGCAGCAGGAGCATTGCCCTTGCCGGGAAATCGGCGCGATCGCTCACGCCGCTGGACACTTCTGCCGTCATGGAGGTGCTGGAACCAAACGAAGATGCCGACTCTGCGGCGAGATATTATACTCGTGTGGGCCGGTTTTGCGGCCATGTTTGCCTGTCATGGCCGCCAGATGCGGAATTTTCTTGATCCAGAGGAAGGGCCGACAGCGTCAGATGCGGACGCTGCTCCATCGGGCTCCCCACTTCTACTGGACCTCGTAGCCGACTTCCTCGCTGGCGTGGCACAGCGTCTTCCAGAACGACCGCGCGAAGGAGCGGAAGACGTACATGTCGAACTGATCGGCGCCTGTGCGCTGGATCTGCGTGAAGACATCGTGATGGGTGGTCGAACGACCGGCGCCGAGCGGGAAGGCGGATAGCGCGAAGTCAATGGCGAAGAGTTTCGCCAGCACCCATTCGGCCTTGGGACCGGCGATGCGGATCGCCGTGCGGCCATGCGACAGGTCCGTCACCGTGCCGATCGCCGGCGTGACAACCCTCGCAAATGAAGCCGCCAGGCCCTCGGTCTCGTCGACCACGGTGAACCGGCCCGGCGCGAAACCGAAGGCCGCGCGCGCGCCATCGGTGGCGCCACCGCCAGCGCCGTCCGGAAGGGCAAGCCCGGTGATGGCGCGTATGGCCGACATCAGCATCTTTTCCTCGCCCGGCCAGGCGGCAAGCTGCAGAATCGAGCCCGGCCTCGTCTCGGTCAGGATGACGTCGACGCCATGCTCGAAATCACCATGCGAGCCGACACGGTAATCCGGCTCGAGCGGCGACTGGCGCTGCGGGATCTGGTGCTCAGCCATGCATGCGGCTCCCGTCCGGGTCGTAGAAGTGGTTGGAGACGATCTCGACCGGTCCGAACCGGCCGCGTAGCGGGTCCGAGGCGAAGGCGCGGGTGCCGTGGCGCGCCTTGCCGCCCTTGACCAGAGCCAAGGCGATGTACTTGCCGAGCGCGGGCGAATAGCAGCAGGCGGTGATG
The DNA here is from genome assembly GCA_001899205.1 of Mesorhizobium sp. 65-26. Classification (GTDB taxonomy): domain Bacteria; phylum Pseudomonadota; class Alphaproteobacteria; order Rhizobiales; family Rhizobiaceae; genus Mesorhizobium. The sequence goes on from MKVL01000010.1 coordinate 894,358, forward strand.
TGACCGATGGACCCGTGCGGGTTTGCCTCGTCGAGCTGCTCGACAATGTGCGAGCCGCCGTTGAGCGGCCGGTTGTCGAGCGAAACCAGGCCGACCAGCTCCAGTCGATCCTGCGCCACCAGGCCTTCGCGATCCATCATCGAGGAACCGATGAAGGGTTTCTTCTTGGACAGCATCCAGTCGAGATGCAGGTCGCGCGCGGTGGTGCGGCCGTCGATCTCGGCGCCTGTGACATGGCCCTTCTCGATGCGCATCGTGCCAAGGGCCTCCAGGCCGTAGGTCACCAGGCCGAACGGTTTGCCGGCCTCGATCAGCGCTTCCCAGACATGGGTGCCATAGCCCGCGCCGCAATAGACCTCGAAGGCCATTTCGCCCGAGAAAGATAGGCGGCAGATCATCACCGGTACGCCGGCGATGCGGCCATGCACGATACCCATGAAGGGCAGGGCCGCGTTGTCGACCGGGGTGCCGGTGACGCAGGCCGCCAGGATCTGCCGGGCCTTGGGACCGCCGATCGCGGCGCCCGCCCACTCGTCCGTGACGGAGGTGATGGTGACCTTCAGCTCCGGCCAGATGACGTCGAGGAAATATTCCAGATGCTGCATCACCTTGCCGGCGTTGGCGGTGGTGGTGGTCATCAGGAAATCCTGTTCGCCCAGCCGCCAGGTCGTGCCGTCGTCAAAGGCCACGCCGTCCTCGCGCAACATCAGTCCGTAGCGCGCCTTGCCGACGACAAGGGTGGAGAACATGTTGGTGTAGACCCGGTCGAGGAACTCGGCCGCGTCCGGGCCCTGCACGGCGATCTTGCCCAGCGTCGAGACGTCGACGATGCCGGCCGACTCGCGTGTCGCCTTCGCTTCGCGCACATAGGCCTGCTCGACCGTTTCGCCGGGAAGGCCGTAGATCATCGGGCGATACCACAGGCCGGCCGAATACATGGTCGCGCCGTTCTCGATGTGCCAGTCATGCATCGGCGTCAGCCGCTCGGGCCTGAGGTCGCCGTAACGTTCGGCCGCGAGGGAGCCCAGCGACACGGCCGCGAAGGGCGGACGGAAGCGGGTCGTGCCGACCTCGGGGATAGGCTTGCCGAGCGCCTGGGCCATAATGGCCAGGCCCGGCACGTTGGAGTTCTTGCCCTGGTCCGTGGCCATGCCGAGCGTGGTGTAGCGCTTCAGATGCTCGACCGAGATGAAGCCTTCGCGATGGGCAAGGCGCACGTCCTCCGACGTCACGTCGTGCTGGAAGTCGACGAAGCTCCTGCCCTTGGCCTTGATCTCGAAGACCGGCGCTGGATCGGGATCGCAAGGCGTCGCCTCGACTGTGGGCAGCACGGCGGGCGCGGCATGTCCGCCGGCCGCGGAGAGCCCGGCCGCGCGGCCCTCGGCAATCGCCTCGTCAGTCGAGAACGAGCCGGTAAAGGCGCCGGCGCCGATCCAGCGTCCGTCAGGCTTCGGCGGCAGGAATGCCTGGCGCGCCGGGCTCCACTGCGCGCGGGCACCGGCCTGGCTGGCGAGATGGATGGTCGGCGACCAGCCGCCCGACATCAGCAGGCAGTCGGCGTGAATGCTGCGGGAGTCCCCCGTGAGAGCGCCGCTGACAGCGTCGAAGCGCTGCACCTTGATGCCCGACAGGCCCTTGCCGCCTTCGGTGGCAACGACCGCGTGGCCATTCAGCAGTTCCGCCTCTGCGGCGCTGGCCAGCGACCGTGTCTCGGCCGAAAGCTCGGAGCGCACGTCGACGATGGCGACGATCGCCGCGCCAGCCTTTTTCAGCGCCACCGCGGCGCCGTAGGCGCTGTCATTGTTGGTGAAGAGGGCGATCTTGCTTCCCGGCAGCACGCCAAATTCGTTGGCATAGCGCTGGGCGGCATGCGCCAGCATGACGCCTGGCCGGTCGTTGCCCGGGAAGACCAGCGGGCGTTCGAGCGAGCCGGTCGCGAGCACGACCGATTTTGCCCGGATCGTCCAGTGGCGATGGCGCGGCTCCCCCTTGGCAGACCGCTCCTTGAAGTCGCTGACGCGCTCTATGGCGGCCATCACATTGCCATCGTAGTGGCCCCACACGGTGGTGCGGGGGAGCAGCCGGACATTGTCGTGGCGTTCGAGCTGGCCGGCGACGCGCCGGGCCCAACTGGCCGCCGGCATGCCGTCGATCGTTTCGCCGGACCAGTTGGCGGAGCCGCCGAACTGCGGATCGAGCTCGGCCAGGATGACGTTGGCGCCCTGTTCGGCGGCAGCCGTAGCGGCCATCAGGCCGGCCGGGCCGGAGCCGACCACCAGCACGTCGCAGAAGGCGTTCATGCGCTCGTAGCGCGCCTTGTCGGGCGTCGATCCGGCGCGGCCGAGGCCGGCGGCGCGGCGAATGAAATGTTCGCAGAACATCCAGAAGCGGGTGCCCTTCAACGGCCCGAAGACCGGACCCATGAAGGTCTTGTAGTAGAAGCCGGCGGCCAGCACCTTGCCGCCGAGCTGGTTCAGGGCGCCGATATCCCAGGCCAGCGTGGGCGTGCGGTTCTGGCTGACCGCGGTTAGCCCGTCATGGATTTCCACCATCGTCGCCGGGAGGTTGGGCTCGCGGAACTCACCCTTCAGCACGGTTACCAGCGCGTTCGGCTCCTCCACGCCGGCCGAGAGCACACCGCGCGGGCGGTGATACTTGAACGAGCGGCCGAAGAGGGTGACGCCGTTGGCGAGCAGGGCCGAGGCGAGCGTGTCGCCGGCATGGCCGGTATAGGCGATGCCGTCGAAGGTAAAGCGGATGGTGCGCTGCCGGTCGACGCGGCCGCCAGTGTCTGCGCGACGTGGGCTCACGGCTTGCCTCCGCTCTTGGTGTTCGCCGCGGCACCACGCACGAAGGCGACGCTGGATATCTCGTGCGTCAGCGTGTTGCGCACCATCCTGAGATGCGCCCTGCATCCGCCGGAGTGCTGCCAGATCTCATTGTGGTCGCCGGCGGGATTGAGCCGGTCGTAGACATAGGCGTTCCAGGCCTCGAGATCCTGCGAGGCGGGGTTGGGACGCTCGCGGTTGCCGTCACCCTGGTAGGTGAACTCGATGACGTCGCGCGGACCGCAATAGGGACAGGTGATGAGCATGTCGTTTGTCTTTTTCGTTTGACCGCTGTCGTTTCCGGAAACCGGTCTTCAGGTCTCTGGGGTAGCGGTCTAGTGCAAGCGCGGCGTCGCGCCCTGGCCCTTCTCGTCGATGAGGATGCCACGGTGGAAGCGGTCGAGCGTGAAGGCGGCGTTCAGTTCGTGTGGCTCGTCGCGGGCGATGGTGTGAGCGAAGCAGAAGCCCGAGGCGGGCGTTGCCTTGAAGCCGCCGTAGCACCAGCCGCAGTTGAGATACATGCCGGGCAGGGGCCCTTTGGTGATGATCGGCGAGCCATCCATCGACATGTCACACACGCCGCCCCACGAGCGCAGCAGCCTGACGCCGCCCAGCGAAGGGAACATCGCCAGCATCTCGCTCATCACGTCCTCGACGATCGGCAGGTTGCCGCGCTGGGCGTAGCTGTTGTAGCCGTCGATGTCGCCGCCATAGACCAACCCGCCCTTGTCGGACTGGTTGATGTAGCAGTGACCCATTCCGAAGGTGACCACCGTATCGAGGAACGGCTTCAGCGATTCCGTCACGAAGGCCTGCAGTACATGGCTTTCGATGGGCAGCCGGTCGATGCCGGCGAGTTGCATGACCCGTCCGGTCGAGCCGGCGACCACGACCGCCACCTTCTTGGCCCGGATTTCGCCGCGCGACGTGGTGACGCCGGTGATCCGGTCACCATCCCTGAGGAATCCGGTGACCTCGCAATTCTCGATGATGTCGACGCCGCGGCGATCGGCGCCGCGCGCATAGCCCCAGGCCACCGCGTCGTGGCGAGCGGTGCCAGCGCGCCGCTGCATCAGGCCACCAAGGATCGGGAAACGCGCGTTGCCCGAAATGTCGATGGCCGGCATCAGCTGCTTGATCTGGGCCGGTGTCATCAATTCCGCGTCGACGCCCTGGTGGCGCATGGAATTGCCGCGCCGGGCATAGTCGTCGAGCTGCGCTGGCGTGTGGGCGAGGTTCAGCACGCCGCGCTGCGAGAACATGACGTTGTAATTGAGGTCATGGGAGAGGTTCTCCCACTGCTTCATCGAATGCTCGTAGAAGCGCGTGTTCGGCGGCAGAAGGTAGTTCGAGCGGATGGTAACCGTGTTACGGCCGACATTGCCGGAGCCGATCCAGCCTCTCTCCAGCACCGCCACGTTGGTGATGCCGTGCTCCTTGGCCAGGTAATAGGCGGTCGAGAGGCCATGTCCGCCGCCCCCGACGACGATGACGTCGTAGGATGCTTTCGGGTCCGGCTTGCGCCAGGCCGGCTTCCAGTCCCGGTTGCCGTTGAGAGCGTTCTTGAGAAGCGAGAAAACCGAATATTCCGCCATGCCTGTCATGATCCGTTGCGGGCGATGCGGCACACTATAGAGCAGGCCAGCACCGCAAGGCCAATATTGCGCCATGGCCTTTCGACTGGCCGACGCTCGCCTTGGGATCGCACGGCGGCTTGCTCCATCATATGACCGTCTTTATCAAGGACGAGCTTTTCAAACCGCCTTTGCCGTCCGCGAGTCGTCGACACATCATGCCTTTGCGATTGCTTCGCCTGATTCTGGTCCTGGTCCTCGCTGCGTCGACGCTGGTGCTCGGCGCCGCCGCGCAGGAAACCGCGCCTGCGTCGAACCAGGCACCGGCGTCCTCGACAACGCCAGCTCCCGCACCGACACCAGCGCCCACGACCGCTCCCACCGCGACACCTGCTCCGGCGCAAGCGCCGGCCGCCGCTCCAGCCCAGGCGCCGGCCGCGGCGCCGGCACCGGCCGGACTGGTCGTCGAACAGCAGAAGATCCTGCAGGACATCACCGCCAGGACGGACAGCCTGGAGAAGAAGATCCAGCAGGATGGCGATGACGATGCGACGCTTGTCGACATCAGGTTGAAGCTCGAGGAGTTGTCCAGGAATTCGCTGAACAGCGCGGTGACGTTCCGCCCGCGCCTCGGCGAGATCAACGCCAGGCTCGAGCAGCTTGGCGCGCCGCCAGCAGCAGGTCAGCCGGCGGAACCCGAGATCGTCGCCAAGGAGCGTCAGGCGCTGACCTCGGAGAAAGCCGAGATCAACGCGGTCATCGCCATGGCGCAGACCCTGTCGATCCGCATCAACGGGCTGATCGAAAAGATCGGCAACATGCGCAGCGAGCTTTTCCGCAACCTGCTCACCAAGCGCTATGTCCTGTCGGACGCGCTGAGCCCGCAGGTGTTCTCCGACGCCAGCGACGAGTTCGGGAATTTCTACAGGGCGGTGTCCTCGTGGCTGGGCTTCGCCTTCAAGTTCAAGTTCCAGGCGGTGCTCGCCGCGACGCTGGTGGCGCTGGTGGTGGCCGTGGTGCTGCTGGTTGGCGGCAGGCGGCTGTTCGGTCGTCTGTTCGAAGCCGATCCGACCGTCGAGGACCCTTCCTATCTCAGCCGCCTTTCGGTTGCCTTCTGGTCGACCCTGCTGCCGACGCTGGCTATCGCCGCCTTCCTCGGCTCGACGATCTTCTTCTTCAATTATTACAATGTGTTGCGCGGCGACATAGGCGTGTTCCTCAATGCGCTCGCCGCTGTCATAGGCGTGGTGTTCTGTGTCAACCGGCTCGCCAATTCGGCGTTGGCGCCGAGCCTGCCGAACTGGCGCCTCATACCGGTCGAGACGGGCCCGGCGCGCTGGCTGGTGCGGCTGACCACCGCCATGGCCGTGGTCATCGGCATCAACAACTTCCTGTCCGTGGTCAACGACAAGATGGGCTCTCCGCTGTCGCTGACCATCGCCCGCAGCTTCGGGGCGACCATCGTCGTCGGGGTGATCCTGATCCTGATGGCGATGCTCAAGCCCTTCAAGGCGTCGGACGGAAGCTGGCGGCCTTGGCCGGCATGGCTGCGCTATTCGGCCCTGCTGCTCGGCTTCTTCACCATCGTGGCGGCGCTGCTCGGCTATATCGGGCTCGCGCTGTTCGTGTCGCTGCAGGTCGTGGTCACCGGAACCGTGCTGGTCACCGCCTATATCGGCTTCCTGTCGGCGCGCGCGATCGGCGAGGAAGGGGCTTTCGCCGACACCTCGGTCGGCCGCTGGCTGTCGACGAATTCCAGCTATGAGTCCACCGCGCTCGATCAGCTCGGCCTGGTTGTCAGCGTCGCCATCAACGTGATGATCGTGCTGGTCTTCCTGCCGTTGATCCTGTTCCTGTGGGGATTTCAGCCCGGCGATATCCAGGCCTGGAGCTACAAGCTCGCCACTGGCGTCACCATCGGCTCGGTGACGATCTCGCTTACCGGCATCCTCAGCGGCATCGTGATCTTCATCATCGGCTATTTCCTGACCCGCTGGTTCCAGGGATGGCTCGATGGCTCGGTCATGGCGCGCGGCAAGGTCGACGCCGGCGTGCGAAACTCCATCCGGCTGGCGGTCGGCTACGCCGGCGTGGCGCTTGCAGCGCTGGTCGGCATTTCCGCCGCGGGCATCGACCTTTCAAACCTCGCCCTGGTTGCCGGTGCTCTCTCCCTCGGTATCGGTTTCGGCCTTCAGAACGTGGTGTCGAACTTCGTCTCCGGCCTGATCCTGCTGGCCGAGCGGCCTTTCAAGGTCGGCGACTGGATCGTTGCGGGCGATGTCAACGGCACGGTCAAGAAGATCAGCGTGCGCGCGACCGAGATAGAGACGTTCCAGCGGCAGTCGGTGATCCTGCCCAATTCGAATCTCATCAACAACGCTGTCGGCAACTGGACGCATCGCAACAAGCTCGGTCGCACCGACATCAGGGTTGGCGTCGCCTATGGCAGCGATATCAGGAAGGCCCATGCACTTCTGCTGGAGATCGCGCGCAATCACCCGCTGGTGCTGAAGAACCCCGAGCCGTTCGTCCTGTTCGCCAATATCGGGCCGGCGGCGCTCGAGTTCGAGATCCGCGTCTTCCTGGCCGATCTCATGAACGGCAACGTCGTCCAGAACGACATTCGCTTTGCGATAATCGAGACCTTTGCCAACGCGCATATCGAGATTCCCTCGACGCCACGCGCGGCCGTCGACTTCAACAAGCAGCCCTCATGGCCGACCGACGACGACAAGATCGAGGCGGACTTCCTCGAGCGACAGCGGGCGGAAGCCGCGGCCGCTGAGGAGAAGAAGCGGCAGCCCAAGCCGCGTCGAAAGCCCAGAAAGCCCGATCCGGATTGAACCGCCACGGCGGTTCGCGCCAATTGCGGCATGAATGCGGCATTCAGTTGCGGTTCAGCTTCCAAGTCATATAAGCTTGGATGCAAAGGCAGAATTGCCTTGCGAAACGCAACAGAGGCGGTGGAAACACCGATATCGCATATGTGGAAGTCTCTCGTCGCCACCGTTGCCCTGCTCGCCGCGATCGGTTCGGCCCACGCGGCCAGCGCGGTCAACAAGGATTCGCAGACCCGCACACTCGTCGTCACCGAGGGCGGCAGCAAATCCGATCTGGCGCTCGCCGCCGGAGAAACCGTGGAATTCTGCCCGAATGGCTGTTTCGTGATGATGCCCAACGGCGACCTCGAGGCGCTCACCGGCTCGGAAACGGTCGAAATCTCGGGTGGCGTCGCCCGCATCAAGTAGCTTTGGACCTCCAGTCCTGACGGCGAGGGCCGGGCAATTGCCCGGCCCTTTATCTTTTTCGGTCATCGATGCTTAATCATGGCGCCGGAAATACGGGGGCATGGCTCTCGTCTTTAACGTTCGGGATGGGGCTCTTCACCCACAGTCAGCCCCAAAGACGCCGACGCGCGGCGCACTACCGGATTCGGGGACCGGTATTCAGGGGGACGGGGTAGGGGCAGCCATGGACGCGCGGTCGGAAAGGAACGCAATCCCGCTTGCGGTCGATCTCGATGGCACGCTGATCGCCACCGACCTCCTGTGGGAGGGCTTGTTCATCCTCCTCAAGAAGAATCCGCTCTATGTCTTTCTCGTACCTTTCTGGCTGGCCGGCGGCCCCGCGCGCCTGAAGCAGGCGATAGCCGAACGCATCGACATCGACCCGACCTCGTTGCCCTACCGGCAGCCGCTGCTGGAGCGCCTCCGCACCGAACATGCGGAGGGCCGCGGCATCGTTCTGGCAACCGGCACCCCGCGCAAGTTCGCCGACGCCGTCGCCTGCCATCTCGGCATCTTCGACAGGGTTCTGGCGACGGACGGGCTGGACAACCTGACTTCGGGCAAGAAGCGCGCCTCGCTGGTCGCCGCCTACGGTGACTGCGGCTTCGACTACGCCGGCAACAGCCGGCACGACCTCAAGGTCTTCGACGCTGCGCGCAAGGCGATCGTGGTGGCACCCGACCGCCACGCCGCGCGCTGGCAGGCCACGCACGGTGCGGAACTGCTACCCGCCCCGAAACCGACGTTCCAGACCATTGTCAGGATGCTGCGCGTGCATCAGTGGCTGAAGAATACGCTGATAGCGGTGCCCATGGTGCTGTCGCACGAATACTTCAACACCGACATGATATGGCAATCGCTGTTGGCGTTCATCTCCTTCAGCGCGGTTGCTTCGGCGATCTACATCCTCAACGACTTTTTCGACCTGGCGCTGGACCGGAAACATCCCACCAAGCGCTGCAGGCCATTCGCCAGTGGCACGCTTTCGATACCTTTCGGGATCGGCGCGATCGCGCTGCTGCTGGCGGTCGGGCTCGGCACCGGCGCCGTGCTGCGGCCCGAATTCCTTGCCGTGCTCGGCGGCTACATTGTCGTCGCCACCGGCTATTCGCTGTCGTTCAAGCGCATGCTCCTGTTCGATGTGCTGACGCTCGCCGGCCTCTACACGATGCGGGTGCTTGCCGGCGCGGCCGCGACCGGTGTCGACGTGTCGTTCTGGCTGCTCGCCTTCTCCATCTTCTTCTTCCTGTCGCTGGCACTGGTGAAACGCTATGTCGAACTGCGCACCACCGCCGCCGCCGTCGGCGAGCGCATCGCCGGGCGCGGCTATCGCACGGAGGACCAGGAGATCATCGCCCAGGCCGGCATGGCCTCGGCCTTTTCCTCGGCGCTGGTGCTGGCGCTATACATGGACAGCGTGGCCGTGCGCGAACTCTATCCGCATCCCTGGCTGATCTGGCCGCTGTCGCCGATCGTGCTCTACCTGATGATGCGGGTGTGGATCCTTGCGCGCCGCGACGAGATGCATGACGACCCCGTCGTATTCATCGCCACCGACTGGCGCAGCCAGATTGTCGTCTGCATCGGGGCCGTGCTGCTCCTCATCGGAGGCTGGTAGCGTGGCGACCAGCGATTTGCGGAGTTTTGGCCTCGTGACGCCAGCCACCCAAAGGGCGATCACGGCGCAGGAGGGCATGGCACTTCTGAAAGGGAGGGCCGCGCCGCCTCGTGCGCTGCTCGCCTATGGAAACGGTCGCTCCTATGGCGATTCCTGCCAGAATGCGGCCGGCACGCTCATCGATATGCGGTCGATGAACCGCATCCTTTCCTTCAATGCCGAGACGGGCACGCTTGAAGCCGATGCCGGCGTGCTGCTCAGCGATATCATCGCCCATGTCGCACCGCACGGCTTCTTCCCGGCGGTGGTGCCGGGAACGCAGTTCGTCACGCTGGGCGGCGCTATCGCCAACGACGTTCATGGCAAGAACCATCATCGACGTGGCACGTTCGGCTGCCACGTCGAGGCGATCACGCTGCTGAAGTCCGACGGGCGGATTTATCGTTGCTCCGCCACCAACAAGGCGCGTCTCTTCAACGCCACCATTGGCGGCATGGGGCTCACCGGCCTCATCGTCGCGGCCACGATCCGGCTGATGCGCGTGCCGTCGCTCGACATCGTCGAAAAGGCGACGCCTTTCAGGAACCTGGAACAGTTCTTCGATCTTGCCGAGGCGGCGGACCAGGCCAACGAATATGTGGTCGCGTGGATCGATCAACTCGCAGGCGGACGGCATGGCGGCCGCGGTATTCTGTTCGCCGGCAACCATGCCGAGCGCGGCTCGCACATGGCCGCGCGGGGAGACGGAGCGCTGTCGGTGCCTGTCAGGCCACCCTTCACCGTGCTGAACCGGCCGTTCCTGAGGCTCTTCAACGCCGCCTATCGTTGGAGGCGGGGGCGCTCGACGCTGCCCCGGCAGGTCGGCTATCCCAGCTTCTTCTTCCCGCTCGACGGCCTGCGCGACTGGAATCGTCTGTATGGCCCGAGGGGACTCTTCCAGCATCAGAGCGTGGTGTCCGAGGATATGGCGCGCCAGGCCGTGCCGGCCTTGCTCGCCGCAGCCCGGCGCGCCGGGCAGGGTTCATTCCTGACGGTGCTGAAGCGTTTCGGCGCGATCCGCTCGCCGGGCCTGCTGTCGTTTCCGCGCCCCGGCTTCACCTTGACCCTGGATTTCCCGAACCGCGGTGCCGGCACGCTGGCCCTGCTCGGCGAGCTCGACCGGATCACCGCCGAAGCCGGGGGTGCCGTCAACCCATACAAGGATGCGCGCATGAGCCCGAACGTGTTCGCGCAGTCGTTCCCCGACTGGCATCGCCTGGAAACGCTACGGGATCCGGCGTTCGTCTCGGACTTCTGGAAACGAACGGCGGAAAGGCTCGGAGATTGCCGCGACGAGGTCGAGGCGGCGGAGTAGCGTTGGTGGGATCGGCATGAAATACATAGCGTTCATTCTGTTTACGGTCATGACGAATGCCGCCGCGCAGCTCATGCTCAAGCAGGGCATGATCTCGCTCGGGCCCATCTCGTTCGAGGGCGTCAATCCAGTCGTCAGGCTGTTGCAGATCGTCTTCAGCCCCTGGGTTTTCCTTGGCCTGTGCACCTTTGTCATCTCGATGGCGTCGCATCTCTATGTGCTGTCGAAGGTCGAGCTCAGCTTCGCCTATCCCTTCCTCAGCCTGGCCTATGTCGCCGTCGCCATCATCGCCTATTTCGTCTTCCGCGAGGACCTCAATGGCTGGCGCATCGCGGGCATCGCCTTCATCTGCGTCGGCACGGTGCTGATCGCGCAGAGCGGCGTACGCCCGCACGATCGGGAAACGGCCTCCCTGGCGTCCGGCCGGGCTCCGGCAAAGGAGGTCTTGCGATGAGGCATGTGATCTTTGGAGGCGACGGTTTCGTCGGTCGCCATCTCGCCCCAAAATTGCTCGCCGACGGCGAGGATGTCGTCGTCGCCGATATCGTCAGAAGCGACCTGCCGCATTATCGCGCGGCGCGTTTCGTCACCTGCGACGTCACGGATCCCGCCTCGGTTGCCGCCGTCGGACTGAAACCCGACGACATGGTCTACAATCTCTCGGCCAAGATGCTGTCGCCGATCCAGGTGCGCGCCAGGCGACACGACTTTTTCTTTCCTGTGAACTTTCACGGCACCGAGCACATCATCCAGACGATGGACAGGACCGGCGCGCGCAAGCTCGTCCACTACACGACCGACATGATCTACGGCCACACGATGGTGTCGCCGATGACCGAGGATCATCCGGTCGCGCCGCTCGGCGAATATGGACTGTCGAAGCTCCGGACCGAGGAACTGGCCGTCGAATGGCGCAAACGTGGGATGTCGATCGCGCTGTTTCGTCCGCGCCTGATCATCGGGCCCGGTCGGCTCGGCATCCTGGAGAAGCTGTTCAAGCTGATCGACGGTAACCTGCCGGTGCCAATGATCGGATCGGGAAGGAATCCCTACCAGTTCATCTCGGTATTCGATTGCGCCGAGGCCGCGCGCGCCGCCTGGAGGGCAGGCGTGCCCAACGAGGCTTACAATCTTGGATCGCTCAATCCGCCGCCGGTCAGGAAACTGCTCGGTGACCTGATCAGGCATGCGGGTTCGAAATCGATACTGCTGCCGACGCCCGGCTGGGTGGTGAAGCGCACGCTCGACCTGCTCGATCTCATGAACATGCCGATCATGGATCCCGAGCAATACCTGATCGCCGACGAGGAATGCGTGCTCGACGTATCGAAAGCGGAGCGCCAGCTCGGCTGGGCGCCGCAATATCGTGACGAGGACATGCTGATCGCCGCCTACAGCGAATATCGCGCCGGGAAGGACGGCCGCGCCGTCGCCAGCAGGCACGTCGCAGCTGAGTAAACGGACGAGGGAAATTTCGAGATGACCGTCATGGCCAAGCCCGACCACACCAGCGCCCGTACCATGGCCGGTACGCCCGCATTGTCACCGGCCGGCATCGCCAAGCCCGAGTTGATCGGCGTCGAGCAGGCCAAGGCGCTGGACGTTGCCCGCATCACCGATCTGTTCAAGGCCCATCTCAACCCCGGCCAGCTGCATTTCATGAAGCTGCTGGGCTTTCACAAGATCAAGATCGAACGTGCCGAAGGCATGTTCTACATCGACCAGAACGGCCGCAAGATCCTCGACTTCTTCGGTGGCTTCGGCTCGCTGGCCTTCGGCCACAACCATCCGCGCATTCTCGATGTACGGCGCAGATTCCAGGAGGAGAAGCGCCAGGAGATCGCCATCGCCTTCATGTCGCAATACGCGGCGGCACTCGCGCACAACATCGCCAAGTGCTCGCCGGGCGGCCTCGACATGGTGTTTCTCGGTTCATCCGGCTCGGAGGCAATGGAGGCGGCCGTGAAGCTCGCCGAGCGCGCCGCCGGCCCGAAACGGCCGAAGGTCGTCTATGCCGAGAACTCCTTCCACGGTAAGACCAAGGGCGTGCTGGCAATCACCGACGGCCAGCTCTATCGCGCCGACTTCAAAGTGACCGACAATGTCGTGCGCGTTCCATTCGCCGACATCGAGGCGGTCGAGCGTGCCTTCCGCGCCGATCCCGAGATCGGCGCCATTGTACTGGAGACGGTGCAGGGCGGCGGCGGCATCATCCAGGCGCCGGCCGGATACTGGCAGAGGCTGCGCGCCTTGTGCGACCAGTACGGCGTGCTCTGGGTGGCCGACGAGGTGCAGTGCGGCTACGGTCGCACCGGCCGGTTCTACGCTTTCGAGCACTATGGCGTGGTGCCGGACGTGACGGCGCTGGCGAAATCGTTGGGCGGCGGCAAGGCAGCGGTCGGCGCGATGATCGCCAGGCGCGACGTTTACATGAAGGCCTACGGCACGCCGAAGACCGCGATGATCCACGCCATGGCTACCTTCGGCGGCATGGGCGAGGCCTGCGTCACCGCGATCGAGGCGCTGAACGTCCTCTATGACGAGGGCCTGATCGACAATGCCGCGTCGACCGGCGATTACCTTTTGCAGCGATTGCGGGTTCTGAAGGACAAATACCCGAAGATCATCAGGGATGTGCGCGGCAGGGGTTTCATGATCGGGCTCGAGTTCCACGATTTCTCGCAAACCTTGCCGATGGTGCTGCGGCCGGTGGTGAGCGTGCTCGACGACAAGCTCAAGGGCTCGCTCTCCGGGTTCATCGGAGCGCTGCTTCTACGCGACTACGATGTGCTTGTTGCCTTCACGGAATACAATCGCAACGTCATCCGGCTGGAACCGCCGCTGATCTGCCAGCGTGAGCATGTCGACCGCTTCGTCGAGTCTTTCGACAGCCTGCTGTCGCGCGGCATCGTGGCGATCGTGAAGGACTTCGTCAAAAGCCAGGTGCGCTGAGCCTCCATGCCGACGAATCTATCCGCTCCGACGCGTCTGCTCGACCGGCTTGCCGGCGCCGGCCTTGCCGGGGTGGCGGAGACCTACGCGCGGCTGGCCGCGCCGATCGGCGCGATTGCCTTTGCCCTTTATATCCTGCTCACCGCGCTGACCGCCTGGATCATGCCCGACGCCAATTGGGACATGCTCCCTTACCTTTCGATCGCCGAGGAGGGTGTCTATCCCCAACCCCAGGCGCTGCACGACTATGCCTATGGCACGGTGAAGGCCGGCGTCTCGGCCAGCGACTACAAAAGGCTGACCGACGACGCGGGCGGCTTTCGCAGCCACATGGCGCAGGATGCCGGTGACTTCCACTCGCTGCTCGGCATGTATCGCATAAAGTTCCTCTACGCCGAGATCCTGTCCGGTCTCAGCCGCGTCATGTCCCCGATCGAGGCGATGCGGCTGGTGCAGGTCTTCTCGGTGCTCTTGCTCGGCGCGGCCACGCTGCTGTGGCTGCGCTCGCAAGGCGCGCTGGCGCTGGCGCCGCTGGCCGGCGCCGTGCTGATCATGGCTGATTTCGGCGACGCGGCGCGCGCCGCGACGCCGGACCTTCTGTGTTCCGCCGTGCTTCTCGCCGGGCTCTACGCCTATATGCGCGGGCGGCAGGTCGCGACGGCGCTTCTTTTGTTCCTGGCCTTCATGGTACGGCCCGACAATATCGTTTTTCTTGCCGTGTTCGCTGTGCTGCTGGTCGCATTCAGGCAGAAGGCCTGGGGAGCTCTGGTCGGCTTCGGTGTCTCCTTCGTCATCTATTTCGCCATCTCGCGCTGGGCTCAGCACCCCGGCTGGTGGCCGCATCTGTGGTTCTCCAGCTATGACCAGCACTACAATATGGACGGCTTCGATCCTCCCTTTTCCCCGGTCGTCTACTTCAGGATTTTCGCCTTGGCGCTGGCGCGCGCCGTCACCATCAACAGCTGGGTGGGGGTGTCGGTTCTGGCGTTGGCGGGATGGTACGGGCTCGATCGCGCCGGCTTCCGCCTGGATCGTCGCGCCGGCATCCTGTTTGCGGCACTTGTCATCGGCGTGCTGGCGAAGTTCACGGTCTTTCCGATCCCCGACACGCGCATCTATTTCCCCTGCCTGTTGCCGCCGTTCCTGCTTCTGGCGCCGTCGCTGATGGCGTTGTGGGTGTCGGCGGGCAGAGGCGAGCCGGAGGCCGCGGTCCGGTCGACCGTCGACGCCGAGGATGTCAGGCCTTTGCTTGAGCGATAATCCGGGCTGACGCCGCCGCCGGGGCAGGGTCGCGGCGCACTTGCGGCGTGTCGCAAACAGGCGGTAGCGCGGCCCTTGTCCTCTGCATATTGTGCGCCATTCGAACGGGCGCCGATGCGCCAACCTTATCACTCTGGAGTCGCGGGCAATGGCAGGGTTTCCGAAAAAGGCGAAGGTCGTCATCGTTGGCCTGGGCGGCATTGTCGGCGCGTCCGTTGCCCATCACCTGATCGAGCGCGGTTGGGACGACATCGTCGGCATAGACAAGTCGGGCATCCCGACCGACATCGGCTCGACGGCGCATGCCTCGGACTTCTGCTACACGACCAGCCACGATTTCCTCTCCTGCTGGACGACGCTCTACTCCATCGATTTCTACGAGAAGATGGGTCACTACGCGCGCGTCGGCGGCCTCGAGGTCGCCCGAGTCGGCGACGACGGCCGCATGGACGAGATCAAGCGCAAGGTGGCTTCCGCCAAGGCCTTCGGAACCCGCGCGCGCCTGATCGAGCCGGCCGAGATCAAGGAGAAGTTCCCGCTCATCGAGGAACATCTGGTGCAGGGCGGCCTGTGGGATCCGGATGCGGGTCTCGTCATCCCGCGTTCGCAGACGGTTGCCGGCAAGCTGGTCGACCAGGGCGTCGCCGCCGGCAAGCTGCAAGCCTTCGCCAACACCTCCGCCAAGTCGCTGGTCGTCGAGAATGGCCGCATCAAGGGCGTGGTGACCGATCGCGGCACGATCGAGGCAGACTATGTCGTGGTCTGCACGGGCATCTGGGGCCGGCTCACCGCGGCGCTGGTGGGCGAGGACCTGCCTGTCATGCCGATCGACCATCCGCTGACCTTCTTCGGTCCGTACAACGAGTTCGCCGGCACCGGCAAGGAGATCGGCTGGCCGCTGCTGCGCGACCAGGGCAATTCGGCCTATATGCGCGACACGGGTGATCCGAAGACTGCCGAGGGCGGCCAGATCGAATGGGGCTACTACGAGGAGACGAACCCGCGCCTTTGCCATCCGCGCGACCTCCTGGAAAAGGACCAGGCGCGGCTGTCGCCCTCGCAGCGCGACCTCGACATGGAGCAGATCATGGCGCCGCTGGAGCGCGCCATGGAACTGACGCCTATCCTCGGCGAGCTCGGCTACAATGAAGGCCATTCCTTCAACGGCCTACTGCAAGTGACCACCGATGGCGGCCCGTCCATGGGCGAGAGCCAGAAGGTGAGGGGCTTGTGGTATGCCGTCGCCATCTGGGTCAAGGACGGCCCCGGCATGGGCAAGCTGATCGCCGACTGGATGACGGACGGCCGCACTGAGGTCGACCATCACGCCATCGACTATTCGCGCTTCTATCCCCACCAGACGCAGGAGCAGTTCATCTGGGATCGCTGCACCGAAACGGCGATGAAGGTGTACAATCCGGCGGTGCATCCGCGTGAGCCCTTCTCCAAGGGTCGCAACATCCGCCGCTCGCCCTTCTGGGAGCGCGAGAAGGAGCTCGGCGGCTATTTCATGGAGTTGGGCGGCTGGGAGCGCGCGCATGGCTACGCCGCAAACGAGCATCTGCTTGAAAAATACGGCAACCGCGTGCCGGTGCGCGAGAACGAGTGGGACAACCGTCATTTCTGGCGCGTCTCCAATGCCGAGCATCTGGCGATGAGCGAGGATTGCGGCATCGTCAATCTCTCGCACTTCTCGATGTACGACGTCGAAGGCCCGGACCATGTCGCGCTGCTGGAGTGGCTGTGCGCGGCCAAGATCGGCGGCGACAACAACATCGGCAAGGGCATCTACACCCACTTCCTCGACGAGGAAGGCATGGTGCGCGCCGACTTCACCGTCATCCGCATGGCCGATCGCTGCCGGGTGATCGATGGCGCCGACGCCGGCCCGCGCGACTTCCGCTACATGCAGCGCACCGCGCAGGACAAGGGTTTCGACGTCACTGTAACCGACGTGACCGAGAAATACGTCACCATCGGCATCTGGGGGCCGAACGCCCGCGCAACCCTGCAGAAGGTGGTCGAGAACCCGGAAGGGCTGACGCCGGAGAATTTTCCATTCGCGGCGATCAAGCCGATCCGCATCGGCGGCAAGGACGTCACCGCCTTCCGCATCTCCTATGTCGGTGAGCAAGGCTGGGAATTGCATATGCGCTATGAGGACGGACTCGCCGTCTGGGACGCGCTGCGCTCCACCGGTGTCATGCCGTTCGGCGTCGAGACCTACGCCAACACGCGCCGCATGGAAAAGAGCCTGCGGCTGCAGAACGCCGACCTCCTGACGGAATACAATCTGCTGGAAGCAGACCTTGCCCGCCCGAAGGTCAAGGAGAACGACTTCTGCGGCAAGGCCAGGCACGTCGAATACCGCGCCCGCGAGCATCAGCCGGCGATGCTGTGCACGCTGGTGATGACCGACAACATCGATGCCAAGGGCGTCGCGCGCTATCCGGTCGGCATCATGCCCGTTATGGATCCGGCCACCGGCGAGACGCTGGTCGATGAGCTCGGCCGCCGCTCCTTCACCACTTCGGTTGCCTATGGTCCGACGATCGGCAAGAACATCGCGCTCGCTTATCTGCCGCATGCCTATGCGCAGGAGGGCCGCAAGCTCAATGTCGAATATTTCGGCGAAACCTATCCGGTGGAGGTGGCCGGCGTAGGTTACAAGCCGCTCTATGATCCGGAGAACCTCAAGCCGCGCAGCTGAGGCTCGGACGTATAATTCTTGAATGTGAAAGCCCGGCCCAGGTCGGGCTTTTTCCTTTTGTATGGTGAGATTCTCGCATAGCGTCGCGCTGGGCGGAGTGGACAGCTTGCAACGGTTTGGCTGGGATAAAGTGAGCGACGCGTTCGTGTTCAGAATGAACGAGAATGTTCCCGTTCATGTGAGCTGGACTTTTGCCGTCCCTGCCGTCCTGCCTTTCCTGGGCGAGTGGTCGACGCGACCCGGAACTGCCCTGACCCATACCGTCATACTCGCCGCACTTTTGTTCCTGTCGGTGCTACTGCATGAACTTGCCCACGTTTGGGCAGCGCGGCGGAGAGGCATCGGTACGGAACGGATAGACCTTTACCTGCTCGGCGGAATTGCCTGGTTCAAACCCGGCAAGACTTCGCTCTATGGCTGGGCATGGATCGCATTCGCGGGTCCTTTGGCAAACATCATTCTGGCCCTGGTGTTTGTCGCCGCTTACCATCTTGTTGCCCGGCCCTTGCCGGTCGAGACGGACGGCTTTTTCAATTCACCGCCGCCAAGGTCGGACACCATTCTGGAATGGGCGCTTTGGCTTGGAGCGCTTGTGAATACGGCTTTGGCCATCCTCAATCTTCTGCCGGCCTTTCCGCTGGATGGTGGGGCGATCGCCAAGCGATTGCTCACGCCGCGCTTCGGCGCGGGCAACGCCGCGCGGATCGTCGGCTTCTGCGGCGTCGTGCTCTCTACATTGCGTTTTGTCGTCATGCTGGCGGCGGCAATAGCCGGGACTATGGTGTGGATCCCCCCGCCCTTCAAACCGAATTGGCGCGCGTTTCGCGGGCCAAGCCGAAAGAAGGTTCCTTCGCAGTTTCCGGCGGCCGATCCCGCCTCCGAAGTTGAATGGCGAGGCAAGGGCGGATGGCCTGTCAAGAAATGACCTGGAATGCCTGGAAGCGGCATCCGTTACCAACGGTTCCCGGCTTTTGCATCGGGCGATTTTAGCCTAGCTTCATCCCATGTCTGCCAATGCTAGACATCTCCGTTCCGGCAGTGCCGCGTTGGCGCTGACGTTGTCGCTGACTACGGCTGCCCGGGCGGCCGAGCCCGTCGACGTCGAACTGGTGCTGGCCGTCGACGTGTCCCTGTCGATGTCCGCGGAAGAGCTGGAAATCCAGCGCCACGGCTATGCGGCCGCGTTGACGCATGAGAGCGTCCTGCGCGCCATCGCTGGCGGAGCGTATGGCAAGATCGCGGTGACCTATGTGGAATGGGCCGGCACGCATTGGCAGCGTGTCGTGGTGCCCTGGACGGTGATTGCCGGTCGTGCCGATGCCGAGCGCGTGGTGCGTCGGCTGGATGCGCTGCCGCCGGACAGCGCGCGACGCACCTCGATTTCCGGAGCGCTGTCCTTCGGCGCCGATCTGTTCGCCGAGAGCAGTTTTCAGGGCACGCGGCGCGTCATCGACATTTCCGGCGACGGACCCAACAACCAGGGAGCGCCTGTGGCCGGCGTTCGTGACGAAGTCGTCGGGGAGGGGATCGTCATCAACGGCCTGCCGCTGATGACGCGTGCCGGCTTCAGCAGCGGCTATGACATTGGCGATCTCGATCGATACTATTCCGATTGCGTCATCGGCGGACCCGGCGCCTTCATGATCCCTGTCAACGACTGGACGCAGTTTCCGGAGGCCGTGCGCCGCAAGCTGGTGCTTGAGCTGGCTGGGCAGGCGCCGCCGACCAAAGCCGGGGAAGCCGCCGGGCGGCCGCCCGTGGTGCTGGCGCAGGGTACGGTGCCCGCCGATTGCATGGTGGGCGAAAAGATGTGGCGCGACCGAAACTGGCAGCGCGACAGCCGCTAGAGCAATGCCGGCGAAAATTGAATCGCCGGCATTGCTCTAACTCTTTGTTTTTACGCAATTCCCAAGGGAAAGCGCTTCGCGCTTTTCCCGGCAAAACCGCGACGCACTTCTGCTAGGAATAGCTCTAGGCTGGGTATCGCGACCGTCGCTGAACCTCAAATCCACCACATTGGGCCGGTTGCCTGTCCGCCGCCGGGACGGCGAGGCGAATGCGCGCCATGATGTCGCCCAGGGCAGCCAAAACGGGGATATGTCTTATGAAACGTCTCGCGATACTGACCGCCGTCGCGTCGGTCCTGGCCGGCAGTGCCAACGCCGCCTGCGTCATGTTCGAGGATGCGGGCTTCGGCGGCCGCGCCTTGCCGATGGGGCCAGACGATTCCGTGAATTTTCGCGCCGGCCAGTTCTGGAACGATCGCGTCTCGTCGGTGCTCGTGCGCCGCGGCTGCACATTGGTGGCCTACGAGGATTCCTGGCGGCGGGGCCGTTCGATCGAAATCCAGCGCAGGATCCGCAATCTCGACGACATAGGATGGAACGACCGGATATCGTCCGCCGAATGCTATTGCGAGGGCTACTGAGAGAAAAGGCTGCTATTCAGGACGCCGCGCTTCTGATCATGCGCTCCAGCGCGTCGGCCATGCGCGGCATCGAGGCTACCTCGCCCGCGTCCTGCGGCACCCTGCCGGGCGTCTTGTTCGCATCCATCAGATAGGTCTTGCCGTCGTGGACCGCGAAGTCGAACTTGCCATAGTCGAAGCCGAGTTCCTTGCGTCGCTGGCGTAGGTCGTCGGGGATCGGACAGGGCTCGCTGCGAAACACGCCCGCGCCCTTCACGATAGGGTCGTGTGAAACGAAGCGGCCGCAGAAATCATAATCGCCGCAGAAGAGCCAATAGCGCAGCGCAAAGCCGTCCGGCTCGATTTCGGGCAGGAACCTTTCGACCAGAAGGTCCGGATCGTCGAAAATGTCGGGCGCCACTTCGGAGGCGCGTTCGAAGACCGGGTATTCGTTCATCACCTTGGCCTCCGGGAAAGGCAATGGACGCCCTTCCTTCTGTGCGCGGCGGTTGAGGCGGCTTTCCGGCAAGCCACCGCAATTCAGGATGCTCTTGACGATCACGGGGCCATCCCAGCCATCGTGGGGGGCAACTCTTGCCGTGCTGACGCGCGGCTTCGAAATGTCGCTCACGCCGATGTTGAGGCAAAATGGAAAGGTTCGCCCGTATTCGGCATAGGCCGGATCGACCCGTGTCGCATCCACGTGAAGGATCGCGGCGTCGCCCTTCAAGCTGGTCGAGAAACCCTGCGAGATCGTCCAGGAATGCCCCCGCCGGCGCAGATCCGCCAGGATGGCGTGGACCATGTAGCTGCTTTCGGCTCGTCGAAACAGTTTGCGCTCGAGCAATCGGTCGTGCTCGTGCGTGATTACCACGATGTGCGCCACTGTGGCCCCCCGGCCGCCTTCCGTTTCAGCAGGTGATAATATAAAGCACTCACCTAGGGGAAGTGCATGGCACTAAAAAAGGGGGAGGCGGGGGCATGTCCGACCTGTGGGCAAATCTTTTCCGGACTTGGGATCTCATCAAGGCGCCCTTGCGCCCGCATCCCGATGTCGTTGAGGTCATGAAGCGCGAGCTTCGGACGGACAGCGCGGAAGTGGCGCTTTTCGGCGTGACGCCCGAGTTTGCCAGGTTCGGCAAATCTCTTGTGGCGATCGATGCCAATCCGCACATGATCGGCGCGTTGTGGATCGGGGACGACGCATCCCGCAAGGTGGTCAATGGCAACTGGCTTGACCTTCCATTGCCGGACAAGAATATCGACGCCATCGTCGGTGACGGATGTCTTTCGGCGGTCACTACCGAAGCCCAACGCCTGCAATGCCTGGCGGAGATGGCTCGCGTGTTGAAGCCGGGCGGACGCGCCGGCATCAGGCTGTTCGCACGGCCAAAAAAGACCGAGCCGCTGGAAGCGATCAAGGCTGATGCGCTTGCCGGCAGGATGAAGGCGATTGCCGAGATCGTGCTGCGAACGGCGCTTTCGTTGCCCGTCGCCGCGCCCGACTACGGCCTCAAGATGTCGGCCGTCCTCGACGCGATCAACGAGATGTTCGGCGATCGCAAGGAGCTCATGGCGGCGACTGGCTGGGAGCCTGGGGCCTTCGCGTTCATCGATCTCTACAAGGGCTCAGATACAATCTGCTGCTGGCTGAACGAGGACATCCATGTCGCGGAAGCCTCGCGCTACTTCGACGATGTCCGGCTTGTCGCCAGTGGCGGCTATGCGGTCGCCGAGCGCTGCCCCGTGCTGGTCATGAGCGGGCCACGCATTTGATACTGCGCGACGCCGTCTGCGTCTCGCGGAACAGGGTTCACCGTGAATTGAACCATAGCGGTTCAGGGCGCGTAGTGCTTGATTGACAAGCCTTTTGGCGTCTGTGACACAATTCCCCTTCGGTAAAACAAAAGGGGAACTTCAATGAACAGGATTACCGTTTTCGTCGCCGCGCTCGGTGTTGCCGCCGGCTTGTCCGCTCCGGCGATGGCAGCCGGCACGGCGGTGGCGATCGGCATAAGCGGCTGGACCGGCTTCGCGCCGCTGACGCTCGCCAAGCAGGCCGGCATTTTCGAGAAGCACGGCCTCGACGTCACGCTGAAGAAGGTCCCGCAGGCGAGCCGCCCGCTGGCGATTGCCAGCGGCGACCTGCAATGCGCGGCGACCACGGTCGAGACATGGCTGGTCTGGAATGCCAGCGGGGTCAACACCAAGCAGATATTCCAGCTCGACAAGTCCTATGGCGCCGACGGCATCGTCGTGCGCAATGACATCAAGAGCGTCGCGGATCTCAAGGGCAAGACCGTGGCATCGTCGGCGCCCGGCACCTCGCCCTATTTCCTGCTTGCCTGGGTGCTGAACAAGAACGGCATGTCGACCAAGGACGTGACCGTGGTGAACCTGGAGCCGGACGCCGCGGCGCAGGCTTTCCTGGCCGGCCAGAATGATGCGGCCGTCACCTACGAGCCCTTCATTTCGGCGGTGCGCGACAAGGCCGACCAGGGTCATATCCTGGCCACCACGCTCGACTATCCGATGGTGCTCGACACCGTGGGCTGCACGCCGGAATTCCTCAAGGCCAATCCCGGAGCCGCCAAGGCGCTGGCCGACAGCTATTTCGAGGCGCTGGAGCTGATCAAGAAGGATCCGCAGAAATCCTACGAGATCATGGGCGCCGACGTGAAGCAGTCGGCGAAGGAGTTCGAGGACTCGGCCAAATATCTGAAGTGGGCCGACAAGGCGGAGAACAAGCAGTTCTTCACCAAGGATTTCCAGGATTTCTCCAAGACCGCCGGTGAGCTGCTGCTGCAGATGGGCCTGATCAAGCAGGCCCCCGACGTCTCGACGCTGGCTGACACCAGCGCCGTGTCGGACTGACGCGCACCGCTTCGAGGCGGCGCCCGTCGCCGCCTCCGTTGCCTTTTGTCTTTCGCGATCCAGGGCGGAAGCCGCTAAACGTTTCTCCTGGAAATGCCTTGGGACCCTATCTGATGTTGCGCCCCCTGCATCCGGTGCCGCCCGGCCTGAAGACCGTGCTCGGCATTGCCTTCTTCGTCTTGTTCATCGCGTTCTGGGCGTGGATCACGCTCGGCGGCCACGTCAACCGCGTCTTCCTCGCCGATCCACTGTCCATGCTCCGCGACGGCTGGCGGCTGCTGGTCGAAGATCGTTTCTGGCTCGACATCCTCATCACCATGTGGCGCGTCTTCGGCGGCTTCCTTCTCGCATCGGTCGTCGCCGTGCCGATCGGCATCGCCATGGGCGCCTGGAAGCCGGTGGAGGCCTTCCTCGAACCATTCGTTTCCTTTGCTCGCTACCTGCCTGCGTCCGCCTTCATCCCGCTGCTGATCCTGTGGGCGGGTATCGGCGAGCTGGAGAAACTGCTGGTCATCTTCGTCGGCTCGGTGTTCCAGATCATCCTCATCGTGGCGGTCAAGGTCGGGGCGACCCGGCGCGACCTCGTCGAGGCGGCCTATACGCTGGGTTCGAGCGACAACGGCATCGTCAGACGAGTGATCATGCCGGCCAACGCACCGGAGATCGCCGAGACGCTGCGGCTTGTTCTGGGTTGGGCCTGGACCTATGTCATCGTCGCCGAGCTGATCGGCTCTTCCTCCGGCATCGGCTACATGATCATCAACAGCCAGTCGCGGCTGGCGACGGGCCAGATCATCTTCGGCATCATCGTCATCGGGCTGATCGGGCTCGCCAGCGACTTTGCCTTCAAGGCGCTGAACCGCAAGCTGTTCCCATGGAGCCTCGCGTGAGCAAGCTCGTCGTCGAAGGCGTCTCGCGCACATTCGCCAGCGGCCGCGGCAGGCCTCCGGTCAAGGCGCTGCAACCGATCGACCTCGAGGTCGAGGCCAACGATTTCATCACCATCCTCGGGCCGTCCGGCTGTGGAAAATCGACATTATTGCGGATCGTCGCCGGGCTGGAGGCGCCGAGCGAGGGCAGGGTGCTGCTCGACGGCAAGGCCGTTACAAGGCCGGGCCCAGACCGGGGCATGGTGTTCCAGTCCTACACGCTGTTTCCGTGGCTGACTGTCGCCGAAAACATCGCCTTCGGGCTGCGCGAAAGCCGCATGGCCGAGCGCGAGCGAAACGATATCGTCGCTTCCTATGTCGACCTCGTCGGCCTGAAGGGGTTCGAGAACCATTGGCCAAAGCAGCTCTCCGGCGGCATGCAGCAGCGCACGGCGATTGCCCGGGCGCTGGCCAACGATCCGGAGATATTGCTGCTCGACGAGCCCTTCGGGGCGCTCGACAACCAGACGCGTGGACTGATGCAGGAGCTGCTGCTGGGCATCTGGGAGCGGCGCAAGAAGACGGTGCTTTTCGTCACCCACGACATCGAGGAAGCCATCTTCATGGCCTCGCGGGTGATCGTGATGACGGCACGGCCCGGCAGCATCAAGTCGGATGTTGCGGTCGACCTGCCGCACCCGCGCCACTACACGCTGAAGACGAGCCCGGAGTTCTCGGCGCTCAAGGCGCGCCTTACCGAGGACATCCGCGTGGAGGCGGTGCGCACGGCGCAAACGCAATCGGCTCGGGGCGGCGAAGGCTGAGACCGCATCGCCTGTCCTTCTGAAGTCGGAAGCATACGGGGGCGCCTCCATCGGGGCGCAACCCGCTCGTCCTGCCCCTGTTTCCTCAGGCGGCCAAAAGCTGCTTGCGGTCGACGCGTTCCTGCTGGGGCGAGCGCGCGTAGAGCTCGCGATAGCATTTCGAGAAGTGCGAGGCGGAGACGAAACCACAGGCCACCGCGACCTCGACCACCGGCATCGACGACTGGATCAGCAGGTGCCTTGCCCGGTCGAGGCGGATCTCCAGATAGTATCGGGCGGGCGAGCGGCCCATCTCTGTGCGGAACAGGCGTTCGATCTGACGGCGGGAAAGATCGACATGGTCGGCGATCTCGATGAGCGAAAGCGGCTCGGACAGATTTGCCTCCATCAGTTCGATGATGGTCAGCACCTTGGAATTCTGCACGCCCAGGCGTGCGCGCAGGGGCAGACGCTGGCGATCTGTCGGGCTGCGCACGCGATCGGTCAGAACCTGCTCGCAGACGCGGTTCACGAGGTTCTCGTCGAAATCGTCGCCGATCAGCTTCAGCATCATGTCGAGAGCCGCCGTGCCGCCGGCGCAGGTGTAGATGTTCTGGTCGACTTCGAAGAGATCGGCAAAGACATTGGCCTTGGGGAACGCCTCGGAAAAGCCCGGCAGGTTCTCCCAATGGATGGCGCAGCGCTTGTTGGAGAGCAGCCCGGCCGCGGCCAGGATATGGGCTCCCGTGCAGAGGCCGCCGACCGAGACGCCGCGATTGTATTCCTCGCGCAGCCAGGCGAAGGCCGACTTGTTCTGATAGCGCTCGACATTGATGCCGCTGCAGACGATCGCCATGTTCGGCCGATCGGGCCCGGCCATCTTCTTGCGCTCCTCGTCGAGCGAGGTGTTGACGGCGCACTCGACGCCGTTCGACGCGCGCACCGGTTTGCCGTCGATGCTGGCCAGGCGCCACCGGTATGCTTCATAGCCAAGCATGCGGTTGGCGGAGCGCAGCGGATCCAGCGCCGTCGCAAACGCGATCATGGTGAAATCGGGAACGAGGAAGAATACAAACGATCGTTTGATCGGCTGCTTTACGGCATTCACGGGAAACCTCACGCGGCCATGACGCGAACAGAATGTCGCGAACAGCATAGCGACACCAGGAAAAACGTTTCCTGTCAATTGGCTAGGGGGCTGTACGAAGATTAAATTTGCGACATGGGTCGCAAATGGGCATGTCTCGCTCTGTCAGCCGGCCATAAGACGAGCGGCGCGGGAGGTCGACATTCACCAAAACGCCGCCCCGGCGAAAACCGAAGCGGCGTCATAATTCACTGCGGTCGGCATGTCGCCGTCCGGCGTTGGATCAGGCGATAAAGCCCAGGCGCGCGGCTGCCACGGCGGCGGTCTGGCCAGGCATCGTCTTGGCGAGGCGCTGACGCTCGAGAGCGGTGGTCAGGTTCATCTCGCGGCGGGCGAAGAGGCGGGACAGAAGCTTCATTGTCATCTCCATTCGGTTGCTCAGACGGGTCGCCTTCGCTTGATGGAGTGGGGCAGCTCGTTTGCTGCGGTGCATATAGGCTTGCGTGAGGGAAAACTAAATCACAAAAGCGAAGCACTTGATGTCAAAAACGACACCTGCTGCCCGCATAATGGGCGGTATGCCGCGAATTCTATATTCCAACCAAGATGTTAGGTCGA
This sequence comes from Mesorhizobium sp. 65-26, assembly GCA_001899205.1. GTDB lineage: Bacteria > Pseudomonadota > Alphaproteobacteria > Rhizobiales > Rhizobiaceae > Mesorhizobium. Next base: position 920,599 of record MKVL01000010.1, read on the forward strand.
AAGCAGGTCGCTATGCGGCTTGTTCATATGCGCCATGCAACGGCCGCATGGCTCGTTTGCGCAAGCGGTTGGGCATGCGCTGAAACGGAAAGGGCCTGCCGGGCTCGTGGCGCGGCAGGCCCTCAGCAAAGATTGCACACGGTTTACTTCGCTCCGGCCCAGGATCCGACACCGTTGCGGAAACTGCCCTTGGCATCGGCGGCCTCGGGCCAGCCAATGTCCTTCTGCAGTTCGATCGGCAGGGCACGCAGAGCGCGTTCGGTCTGGTAGCGTGCACGGGCGGCGCTGATTTCGGTCGCCAGGCGACCTATGGACGAGAGGATGGACATTTCGTTCTCCTTCTATCCGAGCGCGAGGCCCGGGATTGTTCAGTTCTGCTGCGACGTCATTTCACTTCGATAGGGGGCTGCTCAGTGGTCGCTCGGTGGCTGCTCTTGGCAGCAGCCTGCCTCGATGGAGTTGACTATCGCGCCAAACTCAGGTTCAATCAAACGAAATGGAATGATGCTTTTCATCAGAAAAATTGAAAGCCAAACCAGATGAACGCCCCGCTCAATCATCCCCTGCCGCTGCTCGACCTCGACGTGCTGCGCACCTTCGTGGCGATTGCCGAGACCGGCAGCTTCACGACGGCGGCCAACGCGGTGTTCCGCACGCCGTCCGCGGTCTCGATGCAGATCAAGAAGCTGGAGGATATTCTCGGCCGCTCCGTCTTCGCGCGTGACGCGCGTTCCGTGACGCTGACCACCGATGGCGAGATGCTGCTCGGCTACGCGCGCCGGCTTTTGTCGATCAACCGCGAAGTGGTGTCGAAGTTCATCATTCCCGATATCGTCGGTGTGGTGCGGCTGGGGTCCCCGGACGATTATGGCGAGCGCATCCTTCCGCATGTGCTCAAGCGCTTCGCGCAGTCGCATCCGTCGATCGCGGTCGACGTCACGATCGATCAGAGCATCAACCTGCGCCGCCGCATGGACGACCGCGCGCTCGACATCACGCTGCTCACCAATTCCTACAAGACCAGCGCCATCGGCGCCGAAGTGCTGCTGACGGAACCTTTGATCTGGGCCGGCGCGAAGGGCGGTTGCGCGCATCTGCGCGAGCCGCTGCCCGTCTCGCTGTGGGAGGAGGGCTGCGCCTGGAGGGCAGGGGCGCTCGAGGCCCTGAGCCGCGAGGGCCGCAACTACCGCATCGCCTATATGAGCGCGCACACGGCGGGCCAGCGCGCCGCCATCATGGCCGACCTCGCGGTCGCGCCGCTGCCGAAATCCTTCCTCGGCCACGACATGGTCGAGCTCGGACCGAAGAACGGCATGCCGGAGATCGGCTCCTACAGCCTTGCCATGGTGGTGGCGCCGGATGCCAGCGCACCGGTGAAGGCGGTTGCCGATCACATCCGGGCGACGTTCGAGGTGTTCAAGGAAACCGGCAAGTTCTGACGCTCCGCCCGCCCCGATTGCGTCCGGCTGCCTATTCGCCGGCTGTGGCGGGTCGAGCGCTGAAATCGGCCGCGCGTTGGCGTACCGGGCGTTTCTCGCCCAGGAAGGCAACGATGCGCTGGCGGGCGCGCCTGGCTTCCGGCATGTCGATCAGCGGCCAGACATGAAACATGCCTTCCTCGTGGACGACCTCGACATCGACCCCCGCGGCGCGCGCCTTGGTTGCGAAGATCAGGTTGTCGGGGGTCAGCAGATCGTGTGAGCCCGTCAGCAGAAGTGTCTTCGGCAGCACCGAGAGATCGCCGTAGAGCGGACTGATGTGCCAGTCCGAGCGGTCGATGCCGGCGCTGTAGAGCCGGATCGCTTCCAGTCCGCCGGGAATGCCCAGCCATGGATCGTGACGTTCCGCCTCGAAAACCTCGGGGTTGGCGAGCGACATGTCGAGGCCGGGCGAGATCAGCACGTGGCGGAAGGGCAGCGGCAAGCCTTCCTCGGCCGCCATCATGGTCAACACGACGGCCATGTTGCCGCCGGCGGAATCGCCCATGAAGACGATATCGCGCGCGTCCGTCTCGCCGAGCATGTTGCGATAGACGTCGCCGACCATGCCGAACATGGCGTGGAAATCGTGCTCGGGCGCGATGGGATAGATGGGGACGGTGATGCCGAAGCCGAGCCGCTCCGCCATCTCGGCGATCAGGCCCCAGTGATAGGACGTGATCTGGAAGACATAGGCGCCGCCGTGCAGATAGAGGATGCGCCTGCGCTCACCGGCTTTCGGCGCGATCTCGTAGACCGGAAAACCGTCCACCTCGCCGATGCCTATGTCCAGGCGCGCTTGCAGCCAGGCCGGCGGATGATGATCCTCGGTCTTGCGCGCGTTTGCGATCCAGCGCCGCAGGTTCTCCGGGCTGGAAAAGGCCTTCTTGCGGCTGTGCCTGAGCACAAAGGAAACGACGTGGCTCTTGAAACTGGGCATGCGGATACACGGATTTCGGCAAAGCCGACCAAGGAATTTCCCCCCGTCATCCGAAGATTGTACCTCGGCGGGAAATGTCAAGGTTCCGGCATCGCCAGATCGACGTGACGTCCAGATCGGCGTATCGCCCAGGCGGCAATTCAGCGCCGCCCGGGCAGCAAGGCGGCGCGAAGCCGGTTGTCGCTGACCGCCGGGACTGTGCGTCCACGGCGCCGGGCGAGCAGCCTGTACTTATCGATGAAGGTCATCAGCGCGACGTGCCGAGCAGCAGCGCGACCAGGGCAGCCTGCGGATCCGTGGGCGGCGAGGCCGGCCAACCGATATCCTTCTGGACATTCGCAGGCAGGCTGTTCAAGGCGCGGATCGATTTTCTCCGGTCATGGGCGATCCGGATCGCGACACCGTAGCGGCTGAGGCTTTCGAACATGGACATGGTGCTTTCCCTCCAAGGAGGGCGCCGGGGCGGAAGACATTTCCCGCCGGCCCCTCGATGGCGGCTAAATGCACTCCGTGTGTTTCGATTTGATTTCGTTTAATCATCGTTTTTGTTTCAGTCTGGTGGACGGCTGAAACATTTGTATTCAAATGATTTTGAACGGTCCGGCCAGGCTTTCGTCGCCGTCAGGGTTGACACGAGCCGCCCGCTATTGTGCGATGCAGCATAGGGCGGAAGCTGACTGGAGGGCCAATCATGGCGAACATCCACAGCATCCAATACCTTCGTGGATTGGCCGCGCTCGCAGTTGTCTGCTTTCACGTCAGCGAGGCTTTCAGCGGCCCGTTCAGCGTCGGCGCGGCCGGTGTCGACGTCTTCTTCGTGATCAGCGGCTTCATCATGTGGGTGACGACCTCCGGGCGCCCGCCCGACCCGTTGCGTTTCATTGGCCGCCGCATCACCCGCATCGTGCCGCTCTACTGGATCGTCACCATGTTGACCTCCGTGGCGATCGTCCTCAGGCCACGCTTCTTCTACGACCACGTGCTCAACGTCCTGAATTTCTTCGGATCGCTGTTCTTCGTGCCCGTGCTGGAGAAGGGCATGCCGCATCCCGTCGTCCTCCAGGGCTGGACCCTGACCTACGAGATGATGTTCTACCTTCTCTTCGCGCTGACGCTGGTGCTGGACGAGCGCCGCCGCTTCGGCGCGCTGATCGGCCTGCTGGTGGCGTTGTCGGCGCTGCATTTCCTGTTGCCGGCGGGATATGCGCGGGTGCTCACCAGGTCGCTCGTGCTCGAGTTCGCGGCGGGCGTGGTCATCGGGCGGCTGTGGATGGAGGACTTCCGGCTTCCGCTCAAAGTGGCGTTGGCGCTGCTGTGCGCCGGCTTTCTGCTGCTCGCGGCGACAGAGTTCGTTGGTTCCGAGGTAACGCGTGTGCTGCGCTGGGGCGTGCCGGCGACGTTGATCGTGGCTGGCGCTGTGTTTGCCGAACGTGCCCGTCCGTTCGAGCCGGTAAGGCTTTTCACCTTTCTCGGCGAAGCGTCCTACTCGATCTATCTCTGGCATGTGCTGGTGGTCGTCGCGATGACCGCCCTCGCGCTAACGCTTCACGTGCCCGCGAAGCTGCAGCCGGCACTCATCATTTTCGCCAGCGCGACACTGTCGGCCTTGCTCTACCTGGCGATCGAGAAGCCCCTGATCCGGCTTCTGCATTCGACCGGATCTCGGAAGGCCGGGCATGCCAAGCTGCCCGCGCAGGCCCAATCCAAGGAAAGGAGCAGAGCTCCCGTCGCATAGAAGGAGAGAGATTTGTCCCTGGCGCGTCCGTCGGGTCCCGCCAGGGCACTATTGCCGGCGGATCAACCCCGGCCGCGTCTCGACGCGCGTTCCTCGCGCGAACGCCGGCGCGGCGTGGCGTCGCCGCCATCCTCGCTCATCGCCTTGCGCGGCGGCAGCTTGACCACGGATGCCAGCTTCGGGAACGGGTCGACCTTGTTCGGCAGCGCCATGGCGTAGACGAAGTGCTCCTGGAATTTCGGCTCCAGCGCGGTCTCGATCTTTTCGATCCGGCTCACCGTTTCCTCGATCTCGCGACGGTAGCCGCGGTTGAGTAGCGCCATGCGCGCGCCAGCGCCGGCGGCGTTGCCGACGGCCGAGACCTTTTCGAGGTCGCAATCGGGGATCAGCCCAAGCACCATGGCGTATTTCGGATCGATGAAGGAACCGAAGGCGCCGGCGAAGTGGATGCGGTCGACATGCTCGGTGTTCTGCTTCTCCATCAACAGCTTCGTGCCGGCATAAAGTGCCGCCTTGGCGAGCTGGATGGCGCGCACGTCGTTCTGGGTGATGGTGATCTTGGGTTCGCCTTCCTTCAGCACATAGGAGAAGGTGCGCCCGTTGGCGACGATGCGCGGCGAGCGCTCGGTAAGCGAACCATCGACGACGCCATCCTCGGAAATGATGCCCGCCAGATACATCTCGGCAATCACCTCGATGATGCCGGAACCGCAGATGCCGGTGACGCCGGTCGCCTGAACGCTCTCGGCGAAGCCGGGCTCATCGGACCAGAGCTCGGAGCCGATGACGCGATACTTCGGCTCCAGCGTTTCCGGGTCAATGCGCACGCGCTCGATGGCGCCGGGCGCGGCGCGCTGGCCGCCGGAGATTTCGGCGCCCTCGAAGGCCGGGCCGGTGGGCGAGGAGGCCGCCACGACGCGCGTCGAGTTGCCGAGCACGATCTCGGCATTGGTACCGACGTCGACGATCAGCATCATCTCTTCCTGGCGATGCGGGCCTTCCGACAGCGTCACCGCTGCGGCGTCGGCGCCAACATGGCCGGCGATGCAGGGCAGCATGTAGAGGCGGGCGCCCGGGTTGAGCTTCAGGCCGATGTCGGAGGCCTTGATGCGCACCGCGCCCGAGACCGCGAGCGCGAAGGGCGCGCCGCCGAGCTCGGTCGGGTCGATGCCCAGGAACAGGTGGTGCATGATCGGATTGCCGACGAAGACGGAATCCAGGATGTCGCCGCGCTGCACGTTGCCTTCGGCGCAGACCTTGTCGACCAGGCCGGAAACCGCCTCGCGCACGGCGACCGTCATGCCTTCGCGGCCGTCCGGGTTCATCATGACGTAGGAGACGCGGCTCATCAGATCCTCGCCGAAGCGGATCTGCGGGTTCGACGTACCGGAGGAGGCCGCGACGCGGCCGGACAGCAGCGAAACCAGATGCATGGCGATCGTGGTCGAGCCGATGTCGCAGGCGAGCCCATAGGCCTCGTTCTTGAGGCCAGGCCACAACGCGATGACGCGCGCTATGTCGCTGTCGGCGTCCTTGTGGATCGCGGCGGTGGCGGTCCAGTTGCCCTTGCGCAGTATGCCCTGCACCTGCGGCATGAGGTAGAAATCGAATTCGAGGTTCTTGAGGCCCCAGTCCTTCATCAGGGCGATCTTGAGCCGGTCGAGGTCGCCGAGCGGCTTGTGCATGTCGGGCTCTTCGATCTCGACGTAGCACATGCGGATCGCCGTATCGCGGGCGATGACCCTGGTGTCGGCATCCTTGCGGATGGTCTGGGCGTTGATGACCGTGTCCTGCGGCACGTCGATGACGAGGTCGCCGAGGATCTGCGCCGAGCAGGAGAGGCGGCGCCGTTCCGGCAGGCCGCGCACGCGCTCGTAGCGTTCTTCCTTGGCCCCCTTGGGCGAGATGTGGTCGTTCGAGGAAACGATCTTGTGCTTGGCGAAGTTGCCTTCCTGCACCTCGATCTGGCAGCGCCCGCAGGTGGCGCGGCCGCCGCACACGCTTTCGACATAGACGCCGAGCTGGCGCGCAGCGTCGAGCACGGGCGTGCCGATGGGGAAGCGCCCGCGCTTGCCGGACGGCATGAACAGGACGAGGGGATCGGTGATGTTGGGAGGCGGGTTCATGCTTGCAAGGATCTCGATGGCAATTGACGATACCGTTTAACGGATCGTTTTACTGTTGGGTGGAGTCTCTGCTGGTCCAGAGGCCAATCATGTCCGATCTGCTGCTGTCCGCCATGCTCACCGCCTTCACCATGGTGCGGGTGCTGAAGGGCTCGTGGCTTCGCAATCCGCAATACCTTGCATGCGGCATTCTCGGCGCGATTGTCGCCGCGCTGGTGCTTCACAGCTTCTGGCCCGCCTATGACGACGACTTCATAGTCGGCGGCGTGACGGGCATTTTCGGATCCTGGGCGGGGATGGCTCTGTTCGACGCCATACTGGGCATCGCCTGACCGCAAAGCAGACGTGTCCGACCGCATCGGCGATGCGACCGGACTGGCATGTTTTGCGGCAGGTTTCACGATGGTGTGGTTACCCCCTGGCCATGCGGGCTTCGCGGCCGCCACGGCGGCGTCCACCAGCGGCGGCGCCACCTTCTCCCGGCGCGGTGACCGGCGTCGCGGCGGGCGCGGCATGGCCGCCTTCGGCCGGCTTGTAATCCTTGTAAGTGCGGATCCAGTTGGTGCAGTTCTCGTCGGTGCCGTTCAGCACGTTGGCGCCGCGCACGGCTTCCATTTCCTGCGGACGGACCGGGTTCATGATCGCCGAGGTCATGCCCGCGCCGATCACCATCGGGATGAAGGCGGCGTTGATGCCATGGCGGTGCGGCAGGCCGAAGGAGATGTTGGAGAGGCCGCAGGTGGTGTTGACCTTGAGCTCCTCGCGCAGGCGGCGCAGCAGCGCGAAGACCTGGCGGCCGGCATCGCCCAGCGCGCCGATCGGCATCACCAGCGGATCGACGACGACGTCATGCGCGGGAATGCCGAAGTCCGCGCAGCGCTCGACGATCTTCTTGGCGACGGCGAAGCGGACGTCCGGGTCCATCGAGATGCCGGTCTCGTCGTTCGAGATGGCGACGACGGGAACGTTGTACTTCTTGACGAGCGGCAGAATGGCCTCGAGCTTCTCTTCCTCGCCGGTGACGGAGTTGACCAGCGGGCGGCCCTTGGCGACCTTGAGCGCCGCCTCGATCGCGGCGGTCACGGAGGAGTCGATCGAGAGCGGCAGGTCGACGAGGTTCTGAACGATCTCCAGCGTCTGCACCAGAAGGGCGGGCTCGGTGGCATTCGGGTCGACTGCGGTGACGCCGGCATTGACGTCGAGCATGGTCGCGCCGCAGGCGGCCTGTTCCAGCGCGTCCTTGATGACGGTTTCGAAATTGCCGGCCACCATTTCGGCGGCGAGCTTCTTGCGCCCGGTCGGGTTGATGCGTTCGCCGATGACGCAGAACGGCTGGTCGAAGCCGATCACGATTTCTCTGGTCGCCGAGGCGACGATGGTGCGGGTCATGAACTTCTCCGTCTTGATATAAAGATTTCTTTATATCGTTGTATGGTTTCGCTCAAGCTGGTGGAAAACCGGATTGACCGTCAATGCGCGGTCTTCACCAGGTCCACCTGCGTTTCGGTAATGTCTTCGTGCAGGATGCGCTCCAGCCGGTCGGCGACGATCTGATCGTCGCGGCGGATCTCGCGCTTCCAGGGTTGGCGGCCCTTGAGCACGCCCGATTCATCGACGATCTCGGCGACGTATTCTTCCTGGCGATAGGCCATCACATGGATCCCCGCCACGCCCGGAATCTCCTTCACCTCGTTGATGATGTCGATGCAGAGCTGCTTGCCTTCCTTTTTCTGGTCCTGCGCGCCTTCGAGCCGCTTGATCACGGCATCGGGGATGTGGATGCCCGGCACGTTGGAGCGGATCCATTTCGCCGTCTTGGCGGAAGCAAGCGGACCGACCCCGCAGAGCAGGAATAACTTTTCGGTGTGACCGAGGTCGCGGGCCTTCTGCATGAAGGTTCTGAACATCGGCACGTCGAAGCAGTACTGCGTCTGCGCGAACTGCGCGCCGGCGGCGATCTTCTTGCCGAGATGGATCGGGCGGAAATCGTAGGGCGGCGCGAAAGGATTGACCGCGCAACCGAGGAAAACCTGCGGCGGCGTCGTCAGTTTGCGGCCGGACAGGAACTTGCCGTTGTCGCGCATGATGCGGATGGTTTCGAGCAGCGACATGGAATCAAGGTCGAAAACCGGCTTGGCGCCGGGCTGGTCGCCGGCCTGCACGCCGTCGCCGGTGAGGCACAGCATGTTGGCGACACCCATCGCGGCGCCGCCCAGTACGTCGCCCTGGATGGCGATGCGGTTCTTGTCGCGGCAGGCAATCTGCATGATCGGCGCATAGCCCATGCGCGTCAGCAGCGCGCAGATGCCGACGGAGGACATGTGGCAGTTGGCGCCCGACGCATCGACCGCGTTGATGGCGTCGACCCAGCCGTCGAAAATCTTGGCGCGGTTGTAGACGTCTTCCGGGTCCGCGCTGTCGGGCGGGTTGAGCTCGGTCGTCACCGCGAACTCGCCGCGACGCAGCACGCGCTCCAGCCGGCCACGCGAGGTGTGGCCGGGCAGGGGATCGAGCGGCAGGTGAATGCCGGCAGGGTTCTCGTCGCGCTGGCGGCCGTTCATGCCGAGGCTCCGGGGTTCTGGGTCGTTTCGCGGGCAGCGGCGGACTGCGCGGTTACCCGCAGCCAGGCCGAGGTTTCGCGCAGCGACTGATCGACCGGCTTCTGCACGGTCAGGATCTTGTCGCCATGCACCATGTTGCGCGAGCCTTCCCAGGCCTTGACCCAAACGCAGGGCATGTCCGGCTCGACCTCGCAATTGCCGTTGGCGCGCACGCCGCCGCAAGGCCCGTTGCGCAACTGCTTGGGGCAGTTCATCGGGCACGACATGCCGGTGGAGGAGAGCACGCACTGGCCGCACATGCGACAGTCGAACATGAAGCCCTTGACGCGCTTCTCGACGAACTTCACCGGGGCTTCGACGCGGCCGTAACCGATGCCTTTCCAGAGCGGGTGCAAGAGCAGGAAGGCGTCGGCGAACCTGCTGTAGAACCATTCGAGCAGGCGCGAGTGCCGGATAGACCAGAGCCGCACGGCAAACGTGCGCTGGACGCGGCGCTGCGGCGAGACGTCGGCCGGCTTGTAGTCGGATTTCGGCGCTGCCTTCTTGACCAAAGTGGCCTGGGTAACCGCCGGCTGCTTGTCAGACATTTTCTTTCCCGCCAGCCTTGACCAGAGCGACCAGCCGCTCGCGGCTGTACTTGCCGTCGATCTCGTTGAACGCCTTTTCGACTTCGGCTTCGAGGTCGTCACCCACCGGAATGGGATCGGCCTTGCGCCATTCGGCCAGATAGTCGTCGGTTCCGCCGGCGCCGGTGCGCATGGCGCACATGTCGATCGCCTCGGTGAAGCGCAGCGGCAGTTCGCGCTTGGCGTTCTGCCGGCCCTTCTTGACGATGACCTGGGCGGGAATGTCGCGCCAGTAGACGACGATCAGATCAGCCATGAATTCATTCTCCTCGTAGGTTCGAGCATTGCCGCAAGCATTGTTGGGCCGCTTGTTATGGGACGACGCGCGCCCCTTCAAAAGCGACGCCAGGGTCGCAAACCGAAAGGCGAAATTCGTGGCCGCGGCCGCCGCCTTGGGGCAACCTCCCGCGGGTCGGCCCGGAGGCGGAACGGGATGGCCGGGCGATCCGTCTTTCAGGTGGCGGATAGCAGTCGAAGACAGGGCGTTCTTGTACCAGCCCCGAGGCCGGGCGCAGCGCCGAGTTTCGCTCGGCCCGATGCCTTTTTCCTGCGGTAGCGTCAGCGCTTCAGTTGCAGGATGTCCAGCTTGGATTCGTAATAGGGCGCCGGGAACTCGATGCGCCATTCCGTGGCGCTGTTGCGGAAGGCATAGCCTACCTGGTCGGTCTGCGGACCCTTGCCATAGGGTTTGGCCGGATCGTTGTTGACGTAGGCCGAGCCGAGATAGATGGCGCGCTTCTCGCCATCGTCGAAGAAACGGCCCTTCGTGCGTTGCGAGCCGCTGATCTTCTCCAGCCGCCAGCCGGAGCCGTCATCGGTGACCTTGCACTTGAACCAGCCGTAGACGACCAGCGGGCCGAGGCCGCCGGCCTTGATCGTGCGGCATTGCCAGTTGCCGGTGAGGTCCTTGTCCGAGAAGGAAACGAGCGGCTTCGCCAGAAGGTCGTCGAGCAGCTTGACGTCGGCTGGCGCACCGCCCCTGGCTTCGGCGAGGGCGGCCTTGCGGGTGTCGCCATACTTGTCGAGCCGCGCCTTGTCGGCGGCGGTGATCAGCTTCTGGACCTCGCCATCGGCATGGGCCGGCAGGGAAAGGCAGGCGAGAGCGATGGCGGCGAGCAGGAGGCGAGGGGTCATCGTTGCGTTTCCGGGTTTGATGGCCAGTGAGCGAACTGATCCATTCGACAACACGCAAGATCCGCGGCTGTCAAATTCAAAGCGCTGCCAGACTTGGCAAATGAAGCAGATGTCGTGGGCCAATATTTGACGACGACACAAGGTGCCGCTGGCCAGAATGGCGGCTACCCGCCTTTCCTAGCCTGGTTGACCTTACTTGCCTGCCGCCGCCTGCGCCAGCCCGCCGGTCAGGTCGCCATAGCCGGTCGATCGACGCTCATAGACGAGGCCGAGCAGCCTGGCGGCGTTTTCGGCGACCTTGTCGAGTTCGGGGTCGTCGGTCTGCGCCAGGTAGATCAGCTTCTCGTAGTTGCCGAAATAGTCCTGGATCAGCTCCGGGTGCCTGTCGAGACCGAGCGGCTTCATGAAGAAGGCGTCGAACTGCCGGCACAGGAAGTCGGTCATGTAGAACGACATCATGTCGTCGTCGGCAACCTTCGCGTAGGCCTCAAGACCCTGGTAGAAGGCAAAGCAGTGCGGACCGGCCATGCGCTCGACGCCGTGCTTCTCGCAGACGCGGTCGAGGATGCCGCCGGTACCGCAGTCGGCATAGCCGATGAAAATGTGCTCGTAGCCTTCCGCCTTGGCCTTCTCGATCGCCTTGTCCATGGCTGGAGCTATCCGATCCGGATAGAAATGGAACTCGGCCGGCAGGCAGGTCAGTTCGAGGTGGTCGAGCTTTAGCTGTTGCTTGACGGCCAAAACTTCGCGCGCAATCATTCCGCAGGCGATGACGAGCAGCCTGTCAGTTTGATTCGGTTTCGTTTTTTGCGTTCTGACCAAGTCGAGCCGGCTTTCGCTGCGGGGCTAATATCTGTCGAGGGAGACACCATCCATGAAACTGCTACGCATCGCGCCGATAGCCATCCTTGCTTGCGCGCTTGCACTGACGGCTTGCGCCAACACCATTCGGGGGGTTGGCAAGGACGTCAAATCGACGGCAAATGCCGTCAAAGACACTGTCAACTGATCCGCAGCCTCGTTCATCATCTGGGAACAAAAAAGCCGCGCTGCAAGGCGCGGCTTTTTTCGATCCATCCTGAGGCCTTGGGTCAGGCGGAAGCGCGCACGTTGTGCTTGCGCTTCATGAAGTCCTTGGCCGTCTCGACCGCCACGGCGGCGTCACGGCAATAGGCATCGGCGCCGACGGCCTTGCCGAACTCCTCGTTGAGCGGCGCGCCGCCGACCAGCACGACATAGTCGTCGCGGATGCCCTTTTCCTTCATCGTGTCGATCACGACCTTCATGTAGGGCATGGTGGTGGTCAGCAGGGCCGACATGCCGATGATGTCGGGCTGATGCTGCTCGATCGCGTCCAGATACTTCTCGACCGCGTTGTTGATGCCGAGGTCGATGACGTCGAAGCCGGCGCCTTCCATCATCATGCCGACGAGGTTCTTGCCGATGTCATGGATGTCGCCCTTGACGGTGCCGATGACCATCTTGCCCTGCTTCGGCGCGCCGGTGGCGGCGAGCAGCGGGCGAAGGATGGCCATGCCGGCCTTCATGGCGTTGGCCGAAAGCAGGACTTCCGGCACGAACAGGATGCCGTCACGGAAATCCTCGCCGACGATGCGCATGCCTTCGACGAGTGCCTCGGTCAGCACCTTGTAGGGCATCCAGCCGCGCTCGAGCAGGATGTGCGTGCCTTCCTCGATCTCTTCCTTGAGCCCGTCGTAAAGGTCGTCGTGCATCTGCTGCACGAGTTCGTCGTCGGAAAGCTCGGAGAGGATGATCTCGTCGTCGGACATGTTTCTCTGGCTCCTTGCCGCTGGAATGCCCAGGGCAGCTTAAATCAACGCGCCAATACCTAACCCGTGAGGGCAAGGTAGCCATAGCTGATTTGCGACTTTCCGCAAAAGGAAAGCGACTGGAAATCCATGCCGTGCGCGCCGATGATGTTGTCGGCGGTCCGCCGGCTGAGCCATTGCGACGGCGAGGTGGCAAATGCTCACCGTTTCCAGGTCTTTCCGTTGTCGGGGAATTCCGTGCTGAAGGGCGATGACGGGATAGCCTGTCACCCCATTGCTTTCGCGCCGGTTTTTGCCCTTGGCCGGATGCGTCGAGATGACGGGTGGCATATGCACGCAATGAGCAGGAAGTGCTGCCTGCTGTTCCGGCAATGACGGTTGGCGACGATGTTGCTGTCGCGCGATGGGCTCGCGCATGCCTTGCCGCGATCCGCGATCCGCGCCTTTGCGACGCTTGTCGATTTTGCGACAGGCGTTGGCGCTGGCGAGCCGTTTCAAATAGGGTGCATGGCTACGATCCGGGACAAGACGCGGCGGCAGGCGCCGCCATGATCATTTCGGACGGATTCAGGGAAGAAGCACCATGAGCGAACAGGCGGCAGTCGACCAGGAAGCGTCGGGCGGAAGACGCGGGCGCGGTGGCAGCGGCGGAGCGGCCGCGCGGCGCGCGGCGCGCGCGGGCGGCGGCCCCGGCAGCCAGCTCACCTACATCAAGCGCAAGATCAACGTCTATGAGGTGCTGGACGAGGAAGGCCTGGCGCTCATCGAGAAGAACGCCGACACCGTTCTGGAAGAGATCGGCATCATCTTCCGCGACGACGCGGAAGCCCTGCAGCTCTGGAAGGATGCCGGTGCCGACGTCAAGGGCGAGCGCGTGCACTTCCCCAAGGGGCTCTGCCGCTCGCTGCTCAAGACCGCGCCGTCGACCTACATCCAGCATGCGCGCAACGCGGAACGCTCCGTGCAGATCGGCGGCAACGCCACCGTCTTCGCGCCGGTCTACGGTCCTCCCTTCGTGCGCGATCTCGACGGCAACAGGCGCTACGCGACGATCGAGGATTTCCAGAATTTCGTGAAGCTCGCCTACATGGCGCCGTCGATCCACCATTCGGGCGGCACGGTGTGCGAACCGGTCGACGTGCCGGTCAACAAGCGCCACCTCGACATGATCTACGCGCACATCAAATATTCCGACAAGCCGTTCATGGGTTCGGTCACCGCGCCGGAACGCGCCGAGGACACGGTGGCGATGGCCAAGCTGGTGTTCGGCGACGACTTCGTCGAGAACAACACGGTGCTCACCAGCCTCATCAACGCCAACTCGCCGATGGTGTTCGACGAGACGATGCTTGGGGCGCTGAAGGTCTATTCGCGTCACAATCAGGCCTGCATCGTCACGCCGTTCATCCTGGCCGGCGCGATGAGCCCGGTAACGGTGGCGGGCACGCTGACGCAGGTTCTGGCCGAGGTGCTCGCCGGCGCTTCCTTCACGCAGCTCATCCGGCCCGGCGCGCCGGTGCTGTTCGGCACCTTCGCCTCGTCGATCTCGATGCAATCGGGCGCGCCGACCTTCGGCACGCCGGAGCCGTCGCTGGTCTCCTATGGCGCGGCGCAGCTCGCACGGCGGCTGAACCTGCCGTTCCGCACCGGCGGCTCGCTCTGCGCCTCCAAGGTTCCGGACGCGCAGGCGGCCTATGAAAGCGCCAACACGCTGAACTCGACCATCCTGGCCGGCACCAATTTCGTACTTCATTCGGCCGGCTGGCTCGAGGGCGGCCTGGCCTCCTGCTACGAAAAGTTCATGATGGATATCGACCAGCTCGGCATGCAGCAGAAATTCTGCGAGGGCGTCGACCTGTCGGAGAATGGCCAGGCGATGGATGCCATTCGCCAGGTCGGTCCGGGCAGCCACTATCTGGGTTGCGATCACACCCAGGCTAATTTCCAGACCGCTTTCTACCGGTCGACCATTGCCGACAACAATTCGTACGAGCAGTGGCTGGCCGAAGGCGAGAAGACGGCGCCGCAGCGCGCCAACGATCTCGCTCGCCGCTGGCTGGAAAGCTACGAGGCGCCGTATCTCGATCCGGCGATCGACGATGCGCTCAATGAGTTCATCGCCAAGAAGAAGGGCTCGATGCCCGACGCCTTCACTTGAAAGGAGCCCGATTCAGGCCGGGCTAAAGTGGCCAACATCATCCACAAGGAAGTCTGGCGGAGCGCATTCTCCGACCCGGACAAAAAGGGATGACGCTTGCGCCCACGGTCTCGGAGGTCGCGGGCGCGCTTTCGCCCGATGGCCTGATCCTTCGCGGCGGCTTCAATTTCACACCAGACGACGCGCCTCCCGCCGGTCCGTCGGGAGCGCCAGCCAGGTCGGTTCTGCTGGTCGGGCAGGCGGGTGCGGCACCCTGGCCGCATTTCCAGCGCTGGCTCGAGAAACAGCCGAAGCCGATCGCAAACCCGCTCGATACGTGGTCGCGACAGACGATCGGGGCCATGGCGCAGGCCTTTGGAGGGCGCGCCGTCTCGCCGTCGGACAGGCCCTTCATGCCATTCCAGCAATGGGCGATGCGGGCGGAGGGGCTGAAGCCGTCGCCCCTCGGAATCCTCATGCATCCCCGATACGGGCTTTGGCATGCCTATCGCGGCGCGCTGTTGTTCGAGGTGGAAATCGCGTTCGATGAGCCTCATGAAGTGATTCATCTCTGCGATGCATGTGTCGACAAACCCTGTCTGAAATCATGTCCGGTCGGCGCCTATACCGAGCACGGCTTCACCCATCAGGCCTGCCTTGACCATGTGCGAGGCGCCGACGGCGGACCCTGCCGGACGGTCGGCTGTCTCGACCGCAATGCCTGCCCATATGGCGCTGACTATCGTTACCCCCAGGCGGCGCAGGCTTTCCATATGGCGAGCTACGCCAGCCTGACGCGCTAGATCCCGCCCAACGGCTGTATGGTCGATGGTCTCTCCGAACGCCGGCTTGACCATCAGCCATCATGCGCATAGAAAATCATCGGATGACTTGATGATTTTCCATGCGAACAGCGACTAAAACCAGCCTTACCGACAGCGCCGCCGAAAACCTCCGCGCCGAAATCGTCAGCGGCCGCTGGTGCATCGGCGAGCGCATTCCGAACGAAGCCTCCCTCGCCGATCTCCTGTCGGTCAGCCGGGGCACGGTGCGCGAAGCAGTCCGGATGCTTGTGTCGCAGGGACTGCTGGACACGCGCCAGGGCTCGGGAACCTATGTGCGCTCTGCGGTCGATCCCTCGGCGGCACTCGATCGCGTGAAGCGTTCCGGCCTGCGCGACCAGTGGGAGGCGAGGGCGGCGCTCGACGTGGAAGCGGCGCGGCTGGCTGCGTTGCGCCATACGCCGGCCGATCTCGCGCGCATGCGGCAGTTGCTCGCGGAGCGCGGCACTGTGACCGATGGCGGCAGGGACGCCTTCATTCATCGCGACATAGCCTTCCACAAATCGATCGTTGTCGCTTCTGGCAACAGGGCGATGATGGAGCTCTACGATTTCTTCACCGCCGCCATCACGGAAACGGTCCGGGCGACCCTCGATGGCGATCTTCCCGAGCCGGACCAGCAGGCGCATGCGGCGATCGTCGATGCCGTCGCGTCGCGCGATCCGGAGCGCGCGGTCGCCGCGGTTCGCGCTTTCATGGCGCCGGTGCTTGCCCAGCTTGAAAGACTGCTTTCCCCATGAATCAGACCGTTCGCCAGTCGGCCGCGACCAAAGGCCCCGAAGCCCTCAGGGGGCTGGACAGCCAGTTGGTCGATGCAGAAGTCGATAGCGTGCCCCAGCCGCGGCCGCCTGAACCAAAAAGCCGGGCGGCGCGCATCGTCCTCGGCGCGAGCCTCGTGCTGATCGCCTTCAATCTGCGGTCGCTGTTCTCCAGCCTATCCGTGCTTCTGCCCGAGGTGATGCATGAAACCGGCATGTCCACCACGGGCGCCAGCCTGCTGACGACGCTGCCGGTGCTGTGTCTCGGGCTGTTTGCGCCGCTGGCGCCGTCGCTTGCTCAGCGCCATGGAGCCGAGCGGACCTTGCTTGGGGCGCTTGTCCTGCTGGTGCTTGGAACCGGTTTGAGGGCGTTCGATTCCGTGCCCGTGCTGTTTGCCGCCACCTTCGTCGCGGGCGGAGCCATCGCCATCGGCAATGTCCTCCTGCCGGGCGTGGTCAAGCGCGACTTTCCCGACCGCGTCGCCCTCATGACAGGCCTCTACACGATGGCGCTCTGCGCCGGTTCGGCTGCGGCTGCCGGTCTTACGCTGCCGATCGAACATCTTGTTACCGGCTCGTGGCGAGGCGCGCTGGGTGCCTGGGCGGTGCCGGCGCTGATCGTGCTGCTGATCTGGACGCCGCAGGCCCTGGCCAGCCGGCGGCAGGAGGGGCACAGGGGCTTTCGCGTCGTCGGCCTCTGGCGCGACCGGCTGGCCTGGCAGGTGACGCTGTTCATGGGACTTCAGTCGGCGCTCGCCTATTGCATCTTCGGCTGGCTCGCGCCGATCCTGCGCGAGCGCGGCTTCGACGCCGTCACCGCCGGTTTCATCGTCTCGGTGTCTGTGATGACCCAGGTCGTCACCTGCCTTGCCGTGCCGTCCATCGCCGTGCGCTTGAAGAACCAGCGCGGCATCAACGTGGCGCTGGTCGTGGCCGCGGTGGTGGCGCTGCTCGGCATTCTCTTCGCGCCGACCTCGACAGTGCTGTTCTGGGCGGTCCTGCAAGGCATCGGGCAGGGCGGGCTGATCGCGGCCGCGATGACGTTGATCGTGCTGCGCTCGCCGGATTCGCATGTCGCGGCGCATCTTTCGGGGATGGCGCAAGGCGTCGGCTACGTGCTCGCGGCCTTCGGCCCGCTGTTCGTCGGCCTCATCCGCGGGTGGACCGGCAGCTTCTCGGAAACGGCGTTCCTGTTCGTGGCGCTTGGGCTCGGCGCGGCTATCATGGGGGTCGGCGCGGGCAGGGCGCTGCATGTCGGCGCCCGCGCCATCCCGGTCGACGCTTAGTCGTCGCCGTGCCAGCACGAAATGTTGAGGCCCTGGCAAGGCCCGTGCTCTTGCCCCGGCGCGTTCCCCGGATATGTATCGCGGGGCAGCAACGGAGCAGATGATGGCGAAGCAGGACATTTCGATCAAAACCCCCAATGGCATCTGCAAGGCGGGGCTGTTTCGTTCTGCCAGGCCAGGTAAGGCGGGCGTCATCCTCTACATGGATGCCTTCGGCCCACGTCCTGCCCTGGATGGCATGGCCGAGCGCCTTTCCGGCGAGGGTTATTCGGTTCTGGTACCAGACCTCTTCTATCGTGCCGGCGCCTATGGACCGTTCGACGCAAAGACCGCCTTTTCCGATGAAAAGACCAAGGCCGAGCTTATGGGGCTCATCGGCGGCACAACACAGGACATGACGATTGCCGACAGCGGGGTCTTTATCGAGGCGCTGGCCGGCGAGGGCATCACCGGACCGATCGGCACGGTCGGCTATTGCATGGGCGGCGCAAGGGCGCTGAATGCGGCAGCCGCCTATCCCGATCGCATCGCCGCCGCCGCAAGCTTCCACGGCGGCAACCTCGCCAGCGATGCGGCCGACAGTCCGCACCACAAGGCCGCCTCGATCAAGGCGCGCGTCTATGTCGGCACGGCGGGTGTCGACCGCAGCTTTCCGCCGGAACAGTCGGCCCGGCTCGCAGAAGCCTTGCGGGCGGCGGAAGTGGACCACGTGCTGGAGAACTATGTCGGCATGGCGCATGGCTGGTGCGTTCCCGACCACGGCGTCCATGACAAGGCCGGCGCCGAGCGGCACTGGCGACGACTGGCCACCTTCTTCGGCGAAGCCCTGGCCTAGAGCCAGCTTTTCGTCCGGGCCGCATGGAAACGCCGGCTGAAACATGCGCCGGTTCGGCGGCACAGTCCTGAAACGTTCCTCCTGAATATCGGCTGATCGATTTTGATCAGGAGGCACGATGCGGTTTCTTCCGGACGGCAGGGTTTTGGTCCTTGCCATGGTGACGGGTCTGTCGGCCGTGCCGGCGCTGGCCGAGCAGAAGCAATGTTCCTGCGAGCATCTGAGAAGCGTTCAGGAGGAACTGAAGAACGCGGAATATGAGGCGCGCTTCTTCGAGGATATGGCCAAGCAGTTGAAGGCGGTCGAGGATCCTCTGATCGAAGCGCACAAGATCCCGACCCATCCCGATTCGGACGTCAACATCGGACACCGCTCGTCCCTGAAGCGAACCGCCATCATGAGCGGGTTCCGCCTCCCTTTCAGTCCGGCCTATGGCTACACCGGCCCGGCGACGGTCGACATGCGCTTCGGTAGTTGCGAGCAGAAGCCGGAAGAGCTGGAAAAGCTGCGCGCCGGCTCTCCCTGCAAGGAGATAGCCGACATCACGCTCGCGCACGAAGCCGCGCATCGCGAGCGCTGCGCCAGGGAAACGGCTTCCGTCTATTGGGACAGGCTGCCGAGCCAGATCGCGGCGGAGGAGGCGGAGCGCTACAGGGACCAGGCAAAGGCGATGCGGGCGGTGCTCAAGCGGATCGTCGATGAAGGCACGCTGACGGTGGAGGCGAAGATGGAGCCGCGCTTCACGGGGCCGCAGTTCGACGCCACCTATTCCTACGAAATCCCGTCAGTGGAGATGAAAGGCAAGAGCTCGGCCGGCTCGGACAGCTGGACGCTGAACGGAAAGGGCAAGCAGACGACCAGGATCAAGGGTGTGAAGATCGCGGGCATGAACTGCAAGCCAAGCGGGCAGCTCAACGACGACATTGATCTTGCGCTGGACACTGACGGGTTCGCGATGAACCTCAAGAGCAAGTCGACGGGCAAGCCGGGCGATGTGAAGATCCGTTGCAACGGCGGCCACGGCATGTCTATGCGCCCGCAGGGCGAGGTAGGCGCCGGACAGATGTTTGCCGACGAGCGCCTCACGAACGACGCCGATATCTCGCAGGATATCCGGACCATGCCTTTTGCCAGGATTGTTTCGCAAGGTGGCATATCCGTCAGCGGCAAGAGCACCGTGACGGTCCGCCTTGTTTGCCCCGGGCAATGAGGCCTCGGTCTGGGCGTTCTCAACTTTTTTGTTTCAAGGACCCAAGGAATCGTCACTAGCCTTCGTCCAACGGGCAAATGATGGCGATGATGCTTGAGGAAAGCGACGCCTCCGACGCCGAATTGGTCGGGCGGGCGAAGGACGGAGACAGGGGAGCCTTCGGCCGGTTGGTCGAAAGGCACTATGACTTCGTCTATCGCGCGGCCTATCGATGGTGTGGCCGCAAGGCGGATGCCGAGGATATCGCCCAGGAAGTCTGCGTCCGGCTCGGCCGGGCGATCCGCGACTATCGGGGCGGCGGGGCGTTCACGACATGGCTCTACACCATGACGCTGAACGTGACGCGCGACCTGATGCGCAAATCCGCGCGCGAGACCGCCAAGACCGAGGCCTATGGCACCCATGCGATGATCGCGGGCGACATGCTCCCGGAGCCCGACGATCCCGCGGATGCGCTCTGGGCGGCGGTGCGCAGGCTGCCTGACAAGCAACGCGACGCGGTGCTGCTCGTCTACGGCGAGGGGCTGAGCCACGCGGCTGCCGCCGAGGTGATGGCGATCTCGGAGACGACTGTTTCCTGGCACATCCATGAAGCGAAGAAGCGGCTGAAGGCTTTGATGCGTTCGGCCGGGGAAGTGTGACCATGGTCGACGACAACGAACTCGCAAGGCTGCGCGACATCGCAACGCCCGCGCCGGACGCGGAAGCCCGGGCCCGCGCGCTGACGGCGGCGATGAGCGCCTTTGACGGGCAAGAAGAAATTACTGGAGCGACCCAAGGATCGTCGGCGGGTCTTCGTCTCACGGAGCGGGCAAAGGGGCTCTGGAGAGACATCATGCAACGCAAACTCATTGCAACGCCGACCATTGCCGGGCTCGTCGCCCTGCCGATCGCGGGCTATGCGGCCCTCCACTTGCTGGGTGAGGCGCCGGCGCGCTTCGAGGCGGACGGCAAGGTCGCGCCAGCACCGGCGGAGACATCGCAAACGGCGATGCCGCCGGTCGAACTCGACAAGAAGAAGGCAGACGCCGAAAGCAAGGTTGCGACGGTGCCACTGGTCGAGCCAGCAGCGCCAAAACCGGAGGCGAGCGCCACCGCGCCCGCGCTGCAGGCTGCTCCTGCCGATGCCATGCAGCAGGAGGCGGCCCCGGCCGACATGCAGTATGGCGGCGCTGCCGCTCCGGCGGCAAAGATGAGTGCGGTGCCGCGAGGCGGCGTTGTGCCTGGCGTCGAGACGAGGCTGATGGTTCAGCCAGCGCCCATGCCGATCGACCCCTTGCAATCTCAGGTGGAGAACCGCGACCGCATCCAAAGCTTCAAGACCAACCCGGTGCATGCCGCCGCGGAGGACCCGGTCTCGACCTTTTCGATCGACGTCGACACCGCTTCCTATTCCTTCGTGCGGCGCTCGCTTCGGGAAGGCATCCTGCCGCAGGCCGACACCGTTCGCGTGGAGGAGATGGTCAATTATTTCCCCTATGACTGGAAGGGGCCGGACTCAGCGTCGACGCCATTCAATTCCACGGTCAGCGTCATGCCGACGCCGTGGAACCCCCGGACCAAGCTGATGCATGTCGCCATCAAGGGCTTCGACGTGAAGCCGGCGGAGCAGCCACGGGCCAACCTGGTGTTCCTGATCGACGTATCCGGCTCCATGGACGAGCCGGACAAGCTGCCGCTGGCGCAGTCGGCCTTCCGGCTGCTGGTCGGCAAGCTGCGGCCCGACGACACAGTGTCCATCGTGACCTATGCGGGCGAGGCCGGCACGGTGCTGACGCCGACCCGCGTGGCGGAGAAGGACAAAATCCTGGCGGCCATCGACAATCTGCAGCCGGGCGGCTCGACGGCGGGCGAGGCGGGCATCAAGGAAGCGTACCGCCTGGCGCAGCAGTCCTTCGTCAAGGACGGCGTCAACCGGGTGATGCTGGCCACCGACGGCGACTTCAACATCGGGCAGACGGACGACGACGATCTCAAGCGGCTCGTCGAACAGGAGCGCAAGACCGGCGTGTTCCTGTCGGTGTTCGGCTTCGGGCACGACAACCTGAACGACCAGATGATGCAGACCATTGCCCAGAACGGCAACGGCACCGCCGCCTATATCGACACGCTGTCCGAGGCGGAGAAGATCCTGGTGCAGGATGCGTCCTCGACGCTCTTTCCCATCGCCAAGGACGTGAAGATCCAGGTCGAGTTCAACCCGGCCAGGGTCTCGGAGTACCGCTTGATCGGCTACGAAACCCGGGCGCTGAACCGTGAGGATTTCAACAACGATCGCGTCGATGCCGGCGATATCGGCTCAGGCCATTCCGTCACTGCCATCTATGAGATCACGCCGAAGGGCAGCGGCGGCGATCAGATCGATCCCCTGCGCTACGGGCAGGCAAAGGTGGACAATGGCGGCGTGGCCAATGCCGACGAGTATGCCTTCGTGAAGATCCGCTACAAGCTGCCGAACGAAGATGTCTCCAAGCTGATCACCACGCCGGTTACGCCCGCGAGCGAAGTGGAATCTTTCGACAAGGCCAGCGTCGACCAGCGGTTCTCGGTTGCGGTCGCGGCCTTTGGCCAGAAGCTGCGCGACGAGGATGCCATGGCCAAGTTCGGCTACGACAGGATCGCCGAGATCGCCGGCGCCGCTCGTGGCGCGGATCCCTTTGGCTATCGGGCTGAATTCCTCTCGCTGGTGCGGCTCGCCTCGGCGCTGGGCGGCGGCAAGTAGGACGGACCGCCCGGCACGTCGTCCTTGAACTTACCGGAACGGACCAGACCGGCGAGACAACGCATCTCGCCGGTACTGCCGCAAAATCGCCGGTCGTTAAATTGCGTTGTATTTCCGGGAGAGGATTGCAACCCCCTGCCACTATGCAGTGCTGATACACGGGCGTGAGGGGACTGTCATTGCTGATCACTGTCGCGAACACAGCCTCGCAGGCCCGGGTGACGACGATCCGCCAACCGGACAGCCAGTCCGCTCCATCGGCGGAAACCAGCCGGATGAGGAACGATGTCGCGGCGGCCCGCCATACCGCCATGTCGGCACTCAACAACGACCGCTTCCGCGTCATGCTGGAGCAGATCACCGGGCCTGGCGCCTCGGACGCGCTGGTGACGATGCAGGCCGGAGCAGGTCCGGCCTCGACCGACTTCAACTCGGCGCTGTCTCGTTACGCCGAGAACAGCGAATAGCGGATCAAGCGCGGCCGCGGCGACGCTCGCGGCGGCCCTCGCCCCCCTCGGCGCCGCTCTCGCTCGCCACCTTGTTGCGCATCGGGCCGATGCGCTCGACGATCGTCGACAGCGTCGGACGTTCAGACCGGGCGTGCTCATCGAGCGCCTTGCGCATGGCGGCAAGATGCTGGAACGAAGTGCCGCAGCAGCCGCCGACGATCTTCGCGCCGGCATCGACAGCGAGCCTGACATAATCGGCCATCAGTTCCGGCGTACCGGAGTAATGGATCTCGGTGCCACGGAATTCCGGGATGCCGCAATTGCCCTTGACGATGACCGTTGCCTCCGGCTTCGCGGCGGTCATGTCGAGCAGCGAGGCGAGTATGTCGGACGCGCCGACGCCGCAATTGGCGCCGACGCCGAGCGGGGCCTGGGAAAGGCCATCGGCGACGCCGTGAATGTCCTTCGGCAGCAGGCCCATCATGGTGCGGCCGGCGGTGTCGAATGAGCCGGTATAGGTGTAGGGCAGGCCGACGCGGATCGCGGCTTCGGCGGCGGCCCTGATCTCGTCCGGCGCTGACATCGTCTCGATCCAAGCGACTTCGGCGCCGCCGGCCTTGAGGCCCTCGATCTGTTCGGCGAAGGCGTCGACTGCCTCCTCATAGGTCATGGCGCCGAGTGGAACCAGAAGCTCGCCGGTCGGGCCGACGGAACCGGCGACGATCACCTTGCGGCCGGCCTTGTCGGCGACGGAGCGGGCGATCTCGGCGGCGCGCTTGTTCAACTCGTGCACGCGATCCTGCGCGTGGTGCAGCTTCAGCCTGTGGCGCGTGCCGCCGAAGGAGTTGGTGAGGATGATGTCGGCGCCCGCGTCGACGAAATTCTGGTGCAGGCTGGTGATGGTGTCGGGCGCCGTTTCATTGAGCAGTTCGGGGGCCTCGCCGGCCTCCAGCCCCATCGCGAACAGGTTGGTGCCGGTGGCGCCGTCGGCCAGCAGAACGCCCTTTTCGGCCAGCAATGCGTCGATAGGGTTGGTCGTCGTCATGGAAATGGCTTTCATGTCTGGATTTTGAATAAGGATATAAAGAAGTCTTTATGTGTAGTCAATGAATCCGCGACGAAATCGCGTCGCGCGGCGCGTCGGTGTGATCTCGACCTCGATGCCGTTGGAAACGCGGTTGCTGCCGACCTGTTTGCGGGATGGCTCAGGCAGCGCCTGACGGGAACGACATGCCGGCCAGCCTTTGCGCGAAGGCAGCGGACTCGTGCGCGTTGATATCGGCGGCGCGGATCAGATTGTCGAAATGCCGTATCAGCGTCTGGATTGGCTGGGTGGCGTTGAGCACGAGATACATGTCGCCGACATAGATGGCGGCGCGGTAGGGCCCGAAGATCGTGTACGGGATCGAATAGCGCATGCGCCCGTCATAGAGGAACAGCCGGAAGGTCGGATAGAGATCGTCGAGCAGTGTCGCCATGTGCAGGAGCTGCTGGCGACGGTCGGCTTCCGGGAAGCGGTCCCATACGCCCAGCCCACGCGCGAAGATCTCCAGCGTGTGGCGAGGCATGCAGACTTCCATGTCGGTCTCGGGACGCCGGTTGTAGTCGATACGATACTGCGTCTCGCCGGCCTGCGCCTGCCTGCTCTTGTTGGCGATGCCTGCTTCGTAGTCGACCAGCGCTTCGGTGCGCAGAAGGTCGGGTATGCCGGCGGGGACGTAGCGGATCTTGGTGCCGGCCGCCTCGGCGTGCCACTTGGCCAGAAGCGTGCGGTCGAAGCCGTCCGGCGCCTCCTCGATCTCCAGGCTCTCGCGGATCTCGCCGGTCAGGACCTCGTCCTGGCTGAGGCCAAGCAACCAGTCCAGCGACACCTTGAACTCGGCGGCGATGTTGAGCAGCGTCTCGGCACGAGGCAGGCGCGTGGATGCTCCTGACAGAAGCTGGGAGAGCGCCGAGCGGTCGATGCCGACTGCGGTGGCGAAAGCCGACTGGTTCAGGTCGGATCGTGTCAAGAGCAATTTCAGGCGATCGCGGAAGATCGTCGAGAGGTCACGCTTGTCCATGGCTTGGCCTCCTGCCGGAAGAGGAAAAATTTGCGCCTGGGGCTGTCGCAGCCCCTGCCGTAGCGTAAATGAATCCTCGATGTTGTTTACAATAGATAACATGTGCGGCTGAAAATGCGCAATCGCAACAGTTTGTGCGCATTGTCGCGTTGCTGCAACCGCAGGCTCCTGACACAATGCTGTCAGGAATCAATTGCGGTTCCGGCGACTGAGGGCAGTGGTCGATAGCATGACTGGCATGAGCATGAGGCGTAGCGGCAAACCGGCCATCGAATGGCCGACAGTGGTTCTCGCCATTTTCTGTTACGCAACTTGGTTCGCCGTCGGCCTTTTCGTCTGGCCATCCTATCCAATCGTTGCGCTGATCGTTCTCGGTCTCGTCCTGGCGCTGCAATCCTCGCTCATCCATGAAGTGCTGCACGGCCACCCGACGCGCAACGCGCTCGTCAACGAGGCCTTCGTTTTCTTTCCGATCGGCCTGGTCTGGCCGTTCCGCCGCTTCAAGGCCATCCATCTGCGCCATCACGCCGACGAGCGGCTGACCGACCCGCTCGACGATCCGGAGAGCTATTACAAGGCGCTCTGGATGCACGACGAGATGCCGGGCGCGATGAAGTTCGTGCTGAAGCTCAACCATACGATGGTTGGCCGCTTCATCCTCGGCCCCTGGCTGTCGTCGATCGGCTTCTTCATCGACGACGCGCGGCAGGCGATTGCCGGCGACAAGGCCATCCGCAAGGCATGGCTGTTGCACGCCATCGGCGTCGCCGTGGTGGTGCCGATCGTGATCTTCGGCTTCGGCATGCCGCTGTGGCTTTATGTGTTGGGGCCGGTATGGCTCGGCCAGTCGCTGATCTCCATCCGCACCTACGCCGAGCATCAGTGGTCGGAACATCCGGAAGGCCGCACCATCATCGTCGAGCGTTCGCCGCTGTCCTTCCTGTTCCTCAACAACAACCTGCATTTCGTGCATCACAAGAGCCCGACGGTTGCCTGGTACAGGCTGCCGAAGATGTTCCGCGAACGCCGCGAGGAGTGGCTGCGCATGAACAACGGCTATGTCTATCCTAACTATCTGGCGCTGATCCGCTCCTATGCCTTCAAGGCCAAGGAGCCGATCGTTCACCCGGTACTCCGGCGCGCGCCGGAGCCGGGCAGGGCGTTCAAGCCCCGCGTGCGGGCGCGCAACGTCAATGGTCTGGGCACCGCCCCGGTTCCGGCCGAGCCGCCGAGGGAATGAGTAAGCGCTACCTCCGCGGCTTAGGTTGGCAACGGCTCAGCGTCCCACTCGCTTCTATCGTTGGCCGTCCGGAATAGAAACCATTCGGATATCAGCGCATCGGTGGCGTATTGGCGATGCGCGATGATCGATCGCCCTGACTTTCAGTCCTGCTCAGTCTCCATCCCTATTGCGAAGGCAGAGGCATCTCGTCAAAATGCCATCTAGTTAAAAAAGCTAAGCGGGGGGACTTATGACAGTTACCTTTCCTATTTTCTTGGATACGACCCCTCACTACGCGAGCTCCAGTAGATATTATAAAGAAATGCGGGCTCGCCTCGTTCTTGGTGTGATCTTTAACGACAATATGGTTCTGACCGATAGTAATGCAATAACATCGAGGAATATCCGTAGGCTTATATCGGAAGACGATCTTTTTCGAGAGCTTGCATTGTCTGGATACTTCAAGATTGCTGTGAGAGACTCCTTCTCAGGACGGTTCTCAAATGGAGAATTTCTTCAATCTGCTGAGCAGGAATTTCGGAGTCGGGGAAAAATAAAGTGGAAAGTAGGAGACTCTGATCGCCGCGCGCTGGAAATCCTCGATAAGAACTCCCCTCTCGTCCATTGGGATTATAGAAGTGTTTCTCAATTCTACACCGAGCGATGCGAGGCTCTTCTGGAAAGCTCTTCGAAAATACCGGAAGCAATCCTAAATCATATCAAGATGGCGGTTAGTGACTATAAATCAAAAAGAGATGGAATTCTAGAACGGAGAATGGTTTACTATGATATTTTGAATAAAAATGGCAAATACTACATAGAAATGAACGATTCGGAGTCAAAATCTGTTTTAGAGATATTTAATGGGCCCTATTTTTGTGCGATCCCGCATGCGCTGGGGCTTTCGCCAATTTACGCCAAACGCGACGCACCTGCGATACGTATGGTCAGGCACGAAAAAGGCTACAATTTTTCTCCGATCTCCGACCTGTACAGTTACAATACCTTTTTCGACGCAGAATTGATGTCTTCTGGTCTTAATCTTCTTGATATTGAAGATATCAAAAGGATTAACGGAAGCCTCAATATGAGGGAATTCAATTCCATCAGGCGGAATCCGTCTGGATCTGAATGGGTTAGAGGGTTTCGAGAGCTATTTCACGTTATAGTAGTTGATATTGAAAGTTGTATTATTAAAAAGATTCCTGCTATTAAGTCGTCTTCTCTAAAACAGAGGCGTATGAGTATACAAACTTCCATCGCAATGGAGGCCAATTCCAAAAAGAAATATCTAGATATTGTCAAAACGACGATAAGCTACGCGTCTGGCCCGCTAGCTCCTCTGGCTCAATTTGTTCTAGATATTGCGAGGCCAGCAATAAACAGAAAGATAGACAGGGGGTCTGAGCAAAAATTGGAAAGGTCTGGTGTTTCAAGAGCACACATGGATGCTGTTGCAGTATCGGATTTTCTTTTTAAGAAAGAAGAGATGAACCGCTATCTTCGAGGGATAGAGGGTAACGCCAATATCGATGCAATCGAGACGGTGGTGCCAACAGATCTATTCGATGGAGAGATTATAGCCTAATTTGAACATGCCTATCGCCGATATGCTCACCGGGTCGAATATGCCCTTCTCTTTGAGGGAATTGGTTGTTATTCGAGAAATTGCTAGTGGCACTATTTCTTCTATCTCTTCCTTGCCTTTTTCCAAAGAGAGGCTCTTCATCTGATCTTCGGAAACCTTTGCCGTAAATATATGGACAGGAAAAGCGTTGCCGATTACAAAAAGATGCTGCATTTTCGGCACAGATATGCCGCATTCTTCCTTGAGTTCCCTTCGGGCGCATTCATCAGGTGTTTCGCCTGATTCGCCGAAACCTTGGAAAATCTCGGTCGAAACCATGCGATCCGAATAGCGATATCTTCGGCCAAGATAGATAAATTTATCGCAATGCAAGAGCACGCCAGAGCCAAAGGGGCTTTTCCAGCAGAAGCGAATGTATTTGCCGCTTTCCCCGTTTGGGAAAAGTACGTCGTCGTCAAAGACGGTTGCGTATCGGTTCTGGTATACTATATTTTCTTTTTTTGTTATTATCATTCTGGAGGTCTTTTAGCGATTATGTTGATTGATTTTGAGGCGCGTACTATTCTATACGCTGCCTGATGCTGCCCTGATGTGTTGTACCGGCAATCAAAAAAACTTGCAATGTTGGGCGAATGGCGAATATGTTCTGTGCGATAAGGTGCTGAATTTAAAGAGAAATGCTGATGGTTTCGATTGCGGCCCTTCCGATGTACGATTGGCCGGAAGTTCATGGCGAGGTTGATGCGCTATGGGCGCGCTTGCGCGAGGCGTTCCGGGGGCGGGGGATAGATGCGCCGTCGTCTATCGTGCGCCGCAACAGCGAACTGGCCGCAGTGCCGGGCGGAATTCGCGACGAGGCCGGCGTGGTCATCGCGCCGGATCCGGCTACGCTGCCGCCAGACGAACTCGATTTTCACAGGCTTTGGTTGCACCCCTCGCTGCTCTTCGCGCAGACCTGTTGGGGGCCGATGGAACTCGGCCTGGCAAAACATGTACGCGTCGTGGCGCAGCCCAGCTATGATGCCTTCGAGGGCGGGCGGGGCGAGACCTACTCCAGCGCGCTGGTGATGCGAGCAGGCGAAGGCGCGCCGATTGCGGCTCCCGATGAAGGGTGTTCTCTCCTTCCGTTCGATCTGCTGCGCGGCAAGCGCCTCGCCTTCAACAGCCTCGATTCCATGTCGGGCATCATCGCGTTGACGCGCGACCTCGAAGCCTCGGGCGAGAGCACGGAACTGTTTTCCGATCGGATCCAGAGCGGCGGCCATCGCGCGTCGATCGTCGCGGTTGCCGAAGGTCGGGCCGACGTCGCCGCGATCGATTGCGAGAGTTGGGCGCTCGCCCGGCGTTTCGAGCCGGCGGCGTGCGAGGTCGTAGTGGTCGGTTGGACGGCGCGGCGCAAGGGCCTACCCTACATCACCGCGAGGACCACGCCCGACAGTATCGTCGCGGCCCTGAGCGAAGGGGTGGCGGCAGCCGGTTGAGAGGGCCCAGTCACTGAGGGCGAAGGGACAGTTTACTTTTTCTGTCAACCTTCGAAATCTCGCTCGCCGTCCGGAAAAAGTAAACTGTCCCCGGCGTCTAGCCGCCCAGCAACCGCTCGTCGAGCGGGTAGGTTGAGAGCTGCTCGTTGCCGCTCTCGGTGATGAGGATCTGCTCCTCGATCTTGACGCCTTCGCGGCCGCCCAGCCGGCCGATATAGCTTTCCACGCATAGCACCATGCCGGGCTCGAGCACGCCGTCGGGCGTGTCGGACGTCCAGTCGCTGGCGTGTGGCAGCGTCGGATATTCATCCGCGAGACCGACCCCGTGGTAGAGCACGCCATAGCGCGTCGGGAAGCAGTCTCCGGGCGGCGCCGCCGAACGCTCGACCAGATCGCGGAAGGAAATGCCTGGCCGCATCAGATCCGTGTTGTGAGAAATCTGGTCGGCAGCGACACGGAAGAGATCGCGCTGTTCGTTGGTCGGCTTTTTGTCGCCGCACAGCCAGGTGCGAGACAGGTCCGCGCAGAAACCATATGGGCCGATGAGGTCGGTATCGAACGCGACCAGGTCGCCGTTCTCGATGATGCGTGACGAGCATTCCTGGAACCAGGGATTGGTGCGCGGGCCCGACGACAGGAGCCGCGTTTCGATCCACTCGCCGCCGCGCGCGATGTTGCCACGGTGCAGTTCGGCCCACAGTTCGTTTTCGGAGACGCCGGGCTTCAGCGCCGCTTCCATCTCGCTCATGGCCGCCTCGCAGGCAACGATGGCGCGGCGCATGGCAAGGATCTCGTCCGGCGACTTGATGAGACGGGCGTTCTCCATCACGGCTTCGCCATTGCCGATGCCGATGCCGAGCCGCGCGAGTTCCTCGACGCCTTCCGGGTTGAGGTGGTCGACGGCGATCCGGCGGTTGCCGCCGCCGTGCTCGGCGACGAGGTCGGCGATGCCGGCGGCCCAGCGGCGCACCTTATGCTCGGTCAACTCGCCGCTGTAGAGATACATCCACGACACGGCCGGGCGCACCTCGTCGACGACGCCGGAATGATCGGACAGATGCTCGCAGGAGAAATAGTCGAACAGCACCACCGGCCCCTCGGTGGCGACGAAGCAATGCCGGGTCGGATTGTGCGCGACCCAGAGCTGCATGTTGGTCGAATCCGTCGCGTAGCGGATGTTGACGGGGTCGTAGAGCAGGGCGCCGGCATAGTCGCGCCGCCTCAGCTCGGCGCGGATGCGCTCGAGCCGGTATTCTCGCATCGCCGGCAGGTCGGGGGCGGCAATACCCGCCGCCGCCCACTCGCTTTCAGCCTGGGCGCCGTAGCCCAGCACATGTTGGTTGAGCGAAGCCGCCTTTTCGCGCGAAGCTTCGCGCAGCGCCTCGACCGAGCCGGGTTCGAACGGCAAGATCTTACGATGCCGGCCGAAGCTGCCCTTAGCCTGTTCTTGCTGCATTACAATTCAGCCCTGACTGGTTTGTACAGCTAGCGCACCAACACTTCTGAGTTGGAGCGCGGTCCCGTCGCTGCTTCGCAGAATGCCGCGATTGCGCGTGCAATCTTGCGGCCGCCCTGCACCGACGGTTCGATCGGATTGGCCAGGTCCTCGTCCTGATCGCATATCAACCGCAGGTCGATCAGCGTCAGGCCCCTGGAGAACGCCGCGCGCGTAATCGTATCGTTGAACAGGCTTAGGGCCGTATTCGCGATACGACGTTGCATCGGTTCCACGAACCGGCCGTCGTATATCGTGCAGACCGCGAGAGGACGGTTCGTCGCCGTCACAGTATCGAGCATCGCGTTGTAGTTGCGCGCGAAATTCTCTCGAATGGTTGCGAGGCGATCCAGAACTTCGGCGACCGACGACGAGGGTTCGCCGAGTATGCCGCCGTGGTCGAGCGCGTCGTTGCCGCCGATGCTGAGCACCAGATGCGTCACGTCGCTCCCCAGCCATCCCAATTGCCGCTTCACATCTCCGGTTACGCTTCCGTCGACTGCATGCAGGCTTACTCGCCATCCCGTCGGCAGGGTGCTTCGCAATTGGCTCGCTACGTCGGGTCCATCGCCGACGTAGCCGCCGTTGTCGAAAATCGAGTCACCAAGCAGGACGACATGCGGCATGATCAACCGCGCATTTTCTCGCCACTCGGGTCGAAGGGAGGCTCGACATTGATGCGGGCGGGGCGGCGCTGGCCGAGGATCTCGATCTCGAACAGGCCGGCGCTTTCGTCCTCGGCCAGGGCGGCAGGCACATAGCCCTGTGCCATCGACTTCTGGACGTAATGGGCATAGCCGCCCGACGTCACCC
Source organism: Mesorhizobium sp. 65-26 (assembly GCA_001899205.1). Taxonomy (GTDB): domain Bacteria; phylum Pseudomonadota; class Alphaproteobacteria; order Rhizobiales; family Rhizobiaceae; genus Mesorhizobium. The sequence goes on from MKVL01000010.1 coordinate 951,890, forward strand.
AGCCGACGACGCGCCAGTCGCCATCGACGATGCCGCGCACGGCGGAGGCGCCGGAGGCAGCCTTGGAGCCACGCACTTCCTTGCCGGTGTCATCGAAACGCGGCGCGCCATAGCCATGCGGCTTCTCCACGGTGCCGAAGTCCTTGCTGACCTTGGCCCAGATCGGCTCGTCGCCCATCACGTCGGCGTCGAGCGCGTCGACGATGAAGGAGACGCGGCGCAGCTTCGGTCCGTCGGCGTGCTCCTTGGCGGAGGCTTCGCGGCCGATGAAGTCGTTCTTCTCCAGCTTGATGAAGCGGTCCATCGAGCCTTCGAAGGGGCCGTAGATCGGACGCAGCTCGCGGAACCAGGTCGGGAAGTTCTTCTCCAGGCGCATCGACAGCAGCGCGCGCATGCCGAAATCGACAATGCCGAACTCCTCGCCAGCGTCCTTGATCGCCTTGTAGACGAGGCGCTGATAGGCAGGCGCCATCCAGATCTCATAACCGAGGTCGCCGGTGTAGGTGATGCGGTTGACCATGCAGGGCGCGCCGCCGACCGCCATCTCGCGGAAGTCCATAAAGCGGAAGGCCTTGGTCGAGACGTCCACGTCGACCAGTTTCTGCAACAGGTCGCGGGATTTCGGGCCGGCGATGGAAAGGCCGACGAGCGTCTGGTCGAAACGGTGGATGCGCACCGAGCCATCCTTCGGCAGATGCTTCTCGAACCAGCGCATGTGGTATTTCTGCGCGGCGGACGAGCCCCAGATCATGAAGCGGTCTTCGCCCGACTTGGCGATGGTGAAATCGCCGATCAGCTTGCCGAACTCGTTGACCATCGGGGTCAGCACGATGCGGCCCACCTTCGGCATGCGGTTGGTCATCAACCGGTTGAGGAAGTCCTCGGCGCCGGGGCCGGACACCTCGTACTTGGCGAAGTTGGCGATCTCGGTGACGCCGACCCGGTCACGCGTGGCACGCACTTCCTCGCCGATCGGGCCGAAATCGTTCGAGCGATGGAAGGAGACGATGTCCTTCGGCTCGCTGCCCTTCGGCGCGAACCACAGCGGCGTCTCCAGTCCCCAGCTGTCGCCCATGACGGCATTGTTGGCGAGCATGGTGTCGTAGAGCGGCGTCGTCTGCGCCGGGCGGGCCGCCGGCAGCTCTTCGTTCGGGAAACGGATCGAGAAGCGGCGCGAGTAGTTCTCGCGCACCTTGGCATTGGTGTAGCGCAGCGTCGCCCATTCGCCGAAGCGAGCGACATCCATGCCCCAGACGTCGAAGCCCGGATCGCCGTTGACCATCCAGTTGGAGAGCGCCAGGCCAACGCCACCGCCCTGGCTGAAGCCGGCCATGACGGCGCAGGCGCACCAGAAGTTGGTCAGGCCCTGCACCGGACCGACCAGCGGGTTGCCGTCGAGCGCGAAGGTGAAGGGGCCGTTGATGATCTGCTTGATGCCGGCCTTCTCGATGCCGGGGAAATGCTTGAAGCCGATTTCCAGCGACGGCGCGATGCGGTCGATATCGGGCTGGAGCAGCTCATGGCCGAAGTCCCAGGGCGTGTTGACCGGCGACCACGGCTTGCAGGCCTTTTCGTAGGTGCCGAGCAGGATGCCGTTGCGCTCCTGGCGGGTGTAGATCTCGCCCTTGAAATCGAGCACGCCGATCATCTCGCGGCCGGTCGACTTGTTGAATTCCTCGACCTCCGGCATCGGCTCGGTCAGCAGGTACATGTGCTCCATGGCGAGCACGGGCAGCTCGACGCCGACCATGCGGCCGATCTCGCGCGCCCACAGGCCGCCGCAGTTGACGACGTGCTCGGCCTTGACCGTGCCTTGCTCGGTGACGACGTTCCAGGTGCCGTCGGGCTCCTGGGTCAGTTCGACGACGCGATTGCGCAGCACGATCTCGGCGCCGAGCTTGCGCGCGGCCTTGGCGTAGGCGTGGGTGGTGCCGGAGGGGTCGAGATGGCCCTCGACAGGATCCCACATGGCGCCGACGAAGTTCTTCTCGTCCATCAGCGGGAACATCGCCTTCGCTTCCGAAGGCGTGATCAGCTCGGTGTCCATGCCGAGATAGCGCCCCTTGGCATGCGCCAGCCGCAGGAAGTCCATGCGCTCGGGCGTATCGGCCATCATCACGCCGCCGGTCAGGTGCAGCGAGCAGGACTGGCCGGAAAGCTCCTCGATCTCCTTGTAGAGCTGGACCGTGTAGGCCTGCAGCTTGGCGACGTTCGGGTCGCCGTTCAGCGTGTGGAAGCCGCCGGCAGCATGCCAGGACGAACCGGATGTCAGCTCCGAACGCTCGATCAGCATCACGTCGGTCCAGCCGGCCCGGGCAAGATGGTAGAGAACCGAGCAGCCGACGACGCCGCCGCCGATGACAACCGCTTTTGCGTGAGATTTCATAAAGTCAGATCCGTTTTTGAAGAGACTGAGTCAAGTTTGTGGGCGCCGTCAGAAATCGGTGGGGGCGCCGCCTTCGGCACGGCGCTTCTCGACGAAAGCGTTGAGCTCCTCGCGGATCGCCGGATCCATGTAGGGCTCCTCATAGGCGGCGAGCCGCTCCTTCCACACCCTGTTGGCCTTCTCCATCGCCGTGGGCGAGCCGGCTTCGACCCAGGTCTCGAAGTTGCGCCAGTCCGAAAGGATGGGCGAATAGAATGCCGTCTTGTAGCGGGCCTGGGTGTGCGGCGTGCCGAAGAAGTGGCCGCCGGGGCCGACGTCGCGGATGGCGTCGATCGCCAGCGCGTCCTCCGAAAGGTCCAGCGGGGTCAGGAACTCCGCCACCATCTGCAGAAGATCGATGTCGAGAATGGTCTTCTCGTAGGAGCAGCGCAGGCCGCCTTCCAGCCAGCCGGCACCATGCATCATCATGTTGCCGCCGCCCTGCACGGCGCCCCACAGCGAAAAGACGCTTTCGTAGGCTGCCTGCGCGTCGACCGTGTTGGCGGCGCAGGTGTTGGAGGTGCGGTAAGGGATCTTGTAGCGGCGGGCGAGCTGGCCGCCGACGAGCTGCGCCTTCATGTATTCCGGCGTGCCGAAGGCCGGCGCGCCGGATTTCATGTCGACGTTCGAGGTGAAGCCGCCATAGCCGACGGGCGCGCCCTTCCTGACCATCTGCGCGAAGGCGATGCCCGAGAGCGCCTCGGCGTTCTGCTGCACCAGCGCGCCGGCGATGGTGACGGGCGCCATGGCGCCCGACAGGGTGAAGGGCGTGACAACGACCACCTGTCCCATGCTGGCCATCTGGATGATGCCTTCCATCATCGGGATGTCGAGCTTGAGCGGTGAGTTGGTGTTGATGATGGTGAAGACCGACGGCTCCTGCATGAGCTGCTCTCGGCTGATGCCGCGCGCGATGCGGGTGATCTCGATGCCGTCGACGTTGCGCTCCTTGCCGAGCGAATAGATGTGAAAGACCTTGTCGGTCAGCGTCGCGAGGTCCCGGATGCATTCGAGATGCCGGACCGACGGATGGATGTCGATCGGCTCCACCGGATAGCCGCCGGTGCAGTTGAGGATATTGTGCATCTGCGCGAGCCGCAGGAAGTTGCGGTAGTCGGCCTGGTTGCCCGGCCGGCGGCCGCGGTCGAGGTCGGAGCAATTGGGCGCCGACGCCATCATCGAAAGGATCAGATTGTCGCCGCCGAAGCGCAGATTGTGCGCCGGATTGCGGGCGTGCAGGGTGAATTCCGACGGGCAGTGCGAAATCAGCTCCAGGATCATGTCGCTGTCGAAGCGGACGCGCTCGCTGCCCTCGCGCACGTCGGCGCCATGTTCCTTCATGATCCGGCGGGCCTCGTCATGCAGGACGTCGACACCGATCTCCTTCAGCACGCGCAGCGACGCGAGGTGAATTGATTCCAGCTCGTCCTCGGAAACCAGCTTCGTCGGCGCCAGCGGATTCCTCAACTGGCGGAATGCCGGCTGGTCGAAGCTGGCCGCGCCACTGCTGCGCTTGCCGGCGCGGCCACCACGGCGGGATCGATCGGTTGCCGGTGCCGTTTCGGCGGGGTTGAGGGCAGCGGTCATGGTGGTCCTCTTGGGATGCAATAGCGGGCGGCATAATGGACCGGCGGCCGGCTGGCCATTGCGGTGGCGGCGACCAGTAGGGCGAGGGAAGCGACATGCCTGTGGGGCAGCCAGGAATGCGGCGATCGCCTCGCCGCCCATCGTCGGACGCGAATGTTCCACCGGCTGGCCGGTGCCATGATTGACAGTTGCTCCATATTGTATTTGAACATCATTTATCAAATAAGAAAAAAGTGGCTGCCTCCGAATTGGAGCGAAGCCGGCACACGTCATTCTTCAATCTTCAATGGGAGGAGTTGAAATGGCATACGGAAGGATCAGGCCGACCCTGTTGCGCGGCGCGGCGCTATCGGTCTTGCTGGCGGGGATGGTCGCCGCCGCGCACGCTGAGGAACCGAAGAGCTTTTCCTCGCTGCCGCCGGAGCTGAAGGCGCTCTATGTCGGCGTCGAGGATACGTTGCAGCCTTCGGCCTATGACGGCTTCAAGATGCCGCCCAAGCCGTGGAAGTGGTGCCATTCGGAATCCTATCAGGGCAATCCGTGGCGCGTGTCGGTGACGCACGAGCTGGAGCGGCTGGTCGGCGAGTACAAGGACAAGGGCTGGGTCTCCAGCTTCGAAATGTCGGACTCGAATGGCGACACCAGCCAGCAGATCGCGCAGATTCGCGCCTTCATCGACAAGAAATGCTCGATCATCACGTCTTTCGCGGGCTCTTCCACGGCGCTCAACGAGGCGATCGAAGCCGCTTACAAGGCCGGCATTCCCTTCGTGACCGGCGCCGGCGCCGTCACCAGCCCGTATGCGGTCAATGTCGATTCCAACTACGTGAAGTTCGGATACGACCTCGCCAAGGGCATCGTCGACTCGCTCGGCGGTAAGGGCAATGTGCTGCGCGTCGAAGGCATCGCCGGCAGCCCGCTGGTGGCGCAGCAGCGCGCAGGCGCCGACAAGGCCTTCGCCGAGGCGCCCGGCATCACCGTGCTGCGCGATGTCAATGGCAACTGGTCCGCCAACGTCACCAAGACGGTCGTGCTGCAGGTGCTGGCCACCGCTCCGCAGCAGATCGACGCCGTCTGGACTTCGGGCAGCGAGGCGCGGGTGGTGGACGATGCCTTCGCGCAGGCCGGCCGTCCGATCCCGCTGGTCACCGGTTCGATATCGGGCGACGCGCTCGGCTACTGGAAGGCGCATCCCGACCAGTTCAAGTTCTTCGGCGGCGCCTTGATGCCAAGCTGGACAGCGCAGACGCTGTTCCGCGTGGGCGTCCGCGTGCTGGAAGGGCAGGAGCCGAAGCTGGGCACGCTGATGATCCCGGTGCCGCCGGTGCGTCAGGCCGAGCTCGACAAATGGTATCAGTCCTGCATGACACCGGACGCCGTTTCGGTCTTCCCGGTCGCGCCGCAGGATCCGATGCCGGAAGCGCTGCTCGACGGCTATTTCAACAAGCCGGCTGCGACGCCGCTGTTCGACTACGCCAAGACGCCTGATCCCTGCGCAAAATAACGCAAGTGCAAAGGGGCGGCCGGCCGCTGACGCCACCGCCCTGTTGCCGCTGTCCTCAGGGCAGCGGGACGCGATAGACGTCGCGGGCGCAACCGAAATAGAGAGCGCGCTTCTCGTCGTCCGAGAATTGGGCGACGATCGCGCCGAATTCGGCCAGCCATTCGCCAACGCCGATGTGAAGTCCGCTGACGGGATGGTCGGTGGCGAACATCGAACGGGCCGGGCCGAAGCAGTCGATGCAGCAAAGCAGGACCTCGGCCAGGCTTTCGCGCGTCCAGCGCGGATCGTAGGCGACCGGATCGGACAGCTTCACGAAGGCATTGTCCATCCGGCCGAGCGCTTTCATTCCCTGTCGCCACCGCGCCATGCCCTCGGCGTCGCGATCCATGGGGCTTCCGCAGTGGTTGAGAATGAAACGGATGCCCGGAAAGGCCTGGGCGAGTTCGAGGGCGAGGTCGAGCTGCCAGGGCGAGATCAGGAGATCGAAGCTGAAATGGTGACGCTCGAGGAGAGCAAGACGGCCGCGCCACACTGTATCGCGCATGATGTCGCGCCGCGCGGCGCGTGCCTTGGCGGGGTCGGGGTGCCAGGACAGGATCTCACGGATGCCGACGACGCGGCTGTTTGCGGCAAGCCGCTCCAGCGTCTCCGCGGCGTCAGGCGCGCCGAGCGCGGCGTAGGCCACATAGCGCGAAGCGATGCCGGCCGGACGGTCGAGCCGGTCGAGCCATTCAGTTTCGCCCAGCGGGTCGGCGGGGTCCCAGTTCGCCTCGGCGTGGACTGTCGCGACGATGCCGGTGCCGGCGGCGAGTTTCAGATAGTCCGCGACCAGATGATCGCGCCGCAGGAAGGCATGCTCGGCTGGATTGGCCAGCCATGGATGCCTGTTCAGTCCAAGGTCCCAGAAGTGGTGATGGGCATCGATGATAGGTCCGTTATATGCAGCATTCGCCATTCGCCCGCGCCCCTTGCCGATTTGAGGGTTCCGCAGATCGCCGCCCATCCCGGTCGATGCGCGCTAGGCGATCTATCCCTTTGTTCGAGCATCGGATTTTCGCAAAGACCCGATTCCCCTTTTGGGTTCGATGGTCTATGTGAAAGGGCCGAATTTCCAGTGATATCTGCGCTTGTCAACGATTGAATAGGCGTAAGGCCAGGTGACGGTCGGGGTGGATGATGGCGACGAGAATGCGGCCGGGCAGCGACGGGGAAGGGCAGGTCAGCTATCGGGCGCCGGCGCTCGAAAAGGGGCTCGACGTGCTGGAACTGCTGGCGCTGCAGTCCGAAGGGCTGACGCTCAGCCAGATCGCGCAGAAACTCGGCCGCTCGGTGCAGGAAGTCTATCGGGTCGTGGTTTCGCTGGAGCGCCGCGGCTACGCCACGCGCGGCGCCAATGGCGATACGCTGCAGCTTTCCATGAAGCTGTTCGACCTTGCCAGCAACCATCCGCCGCTGCGGCGCCTGACCCAGGCCGCGCAAGCGGAAATGCCGAGGCTCGCCGAAGCCGCGAACCAGGCGATCATCCTTTCGGTGCTGAGCGGTGATGTGGTGCGTGTCATCCATGTCGCCGAGAACCCGGCGCCGATCGGGTTTCGCGTGCGTCTTGGAACGCAGAACCCGGCCTTGAAGACGGCATCCGGCCGAACGCTGCTGGCATTCCAGCCGGAAGCTGGTCGTGAAGCGCTGCTGGAGCGAATCTGCCGGGAGATGCGTGCACGCGGCGAGGAGCCCTCGAGGCTGGTCGGTCGCGTTAATGCCGTTGTCGGTCGGGGCTACGAGCTCGTCTCGGACGAGACGCTGCGCGGCATCACGGATGTGAGCTTCCCGATCCTCGATGCCGACCGCACCGCCATTGCGGCGCTGACCATGCCCTTCCTGCTCTGGGTGGCGAACAAGGTCCATCTGGACGAGGCCGAGCGGCTTCTGTTTGCTGCCGCGAGGGCGCTGTCGCGGGAGATCGGCGGCGATCTGGCCGAACCGCGCTTTCCCTTGGGCGAAAGGGACGAGGAGACTACCGCTTCCAGATAGCGGAGGCCGCGCTGGCATCCTACTTTGCACTCGCCCGTGCAAGGAATTTGGCCGTGTGGCTCTTTCCCCGGCGATGTCCGCCAGCTATGGCAGGCGAAAACGCGGTGATCTTCCATTCAGGATTGCGAGCAGGCAGCGTCGCCGAAACGGCTTCGCCGGTTCGCGAAGATCGCGCCGGACGGCCGACCGGATGTCGGCAACTTCACACGGACAACGGCATGGCGGCAGTCGAGACAGGCGAGGGCGAGGCGAGGACGCAATGGGCGGCGCTTGCGGGCGTCACCGCGGCGCTCGCCATGTTCGGCGCCGCGCAGGGGCTGAGCTCGCCGTTGTTCACCCTGCTCATGCAGAAGCAAGGCATGTCGGCCGGCGCCATCGGCCTGTCGGCGGCGATGATGCCGCTCGGCCTTATCCTGTCGGCTTCGTTCGTGCCCACGGCGGTGAAGCTCGTCGGCGCCCGCACGCTTGCCGTCAGCTGTTCCCTGATCGGCGCCGTCTGCTTCCTGGCGATCGGCTACCTCCAGGACTGGATAGCCTGGTACGTCATCCGCTTCATCATCGGTGTCGTCATCAACCCGCTCTACATACTGGGCGAGGTGTGGGCGCTGTCGCTGGCGCCGCCATCACGCAGGGGCAGGGTGATGGGGGTGTTCAACGCGCTGATGGGCGCGGGCTATGCCGCCGGTCCGCTGGCGCTCACTTTCCTCGGGTCTTCCGGCTGGGGGCCGTTTCTCGTCGGCATCGTTGGTTTCATCCTGTGCGCGGTCATCCTGCGTGCCGTGTCGTCGAAACTCACCGGCTTCGAGGATGACGGCCAGCCTTCCGGCGGACTGATCGGCTTTGCCAGGGTGGCGCCGGCCCTGCTGCTGGCGGTGCTGGTGTCGGCGGCGGTGCAGCAGAGCACATACGCGCTGATCCCGGTGTTCGGATCCGGCTATGGGCTGGCCGAAGCGGTGCTGGCGGCGCTTGTCATGGCGCTGTCGCTGGGCAACATCGTGCTGCAGATTCCGCTCGGCCTGCTTGCCGAGCGGTTCGGCGGACGCTCGATGATCATCGCCTGCGCGCTGGCGACGGCCGCCTGCGCGCTGGCTCTGCCGTTGGTCATCACGACGCCGTTGGTCTGGGTCGTGCTGCTGGTCATGGGCGCGGTCGGCTACGGCGTCTACACGATGGCGCTGGTGGAGCTCGGCAGCCGTTTCAAGGGATCGACACTGGTGGCGGGCAATGCCGCCTTTGCCTTGATGTGGGGCGCCGGCGGCATCGTCGGACCGCCCAGCGCGGGGCTGCTCATGCAGGCCATGGGCCCGATCGGGCTGCCCGTCATCATTGCCGGCCTCGACGCCGTGCTGATCGCCTTCGCGCTCTACCGCTCGGTGAGCCGCCGGCGCTCCTGACAGCTTCTGGCTGGAGCAAGCGGTTCTCTCGCACCGGCCCCTTCGCCGCCTCGCCCGAGCGGCTAGCCGAAGCCTGTCGCCGGTGGGGGAGCAGGGCCGACAGCATGATCGCGACCGATTCAAGCACTGAAGGGACGAGGTTCGACGCGGCCGCGATCACGGGGGTGATCGCGACGGTGTCGGTGTTCGCCATCGCGCAGGGGCTTTCCTATCCGTTGCTCAGCTTCATCCTGCAGCGCCAGGGCGTGTCGCCGGCGATGATCGGACTTTCGGCGGCGATGACGCCGATCGGCTTCATCGTGTCGTCGCCGCCCATTCCATGGCTGGCGAACCGTTTCGGGGCAGGGCGCGTCGCGCTGACGTGCTCCGTGCTCTCGGCGATCGTGCTGGCGCTGATCGGCTGGACACAGGATGTCTATCTCTGGTTTCCGCTCCGCTTCCTGGTCGGCGTGGTGACGAACCCGCTCTACGTGCTGAGCGAGATCTGGGTGATCGCGCTGGCCCCGCCGGCAAGGCGCGGCCGCGTGATGGGCATCTATTCCACGATCATCTCCGCCGGCTTCGCGGCGGGGCCGCTCTGCCTGCTGGCGGTTGGCACCGAGGGATGGCCGCCCTTCCTCGTCGGCATCGGCGCCTTCCTTTTCTGCGGCGCCTTGCTCGCCGTCGTTGTCCGACGCCTGCCCAGGATCAACGAGGCAGGCGACAACGTCTCGGTGCTGGGCTTCATGCCCCTCGCCTGGCTGCTTCTGTCGGCGGTGGTGGTCGCGGCCGGGTTCGAACAGGCGGTGCTGGCGCTGCTTCCGGTCTACGGCATCCATCACGGCATACCGGAGGCCGGCATGTCGGCGCTGTTGTCGGTGATGATCGCCGGCAACATCGCCATGCAGGTGCCGCTCGGCCTGCTTGCCGAGAAGCTGACCGCGCGGCTTGTGCGTTTCGTCTGCCTGTTGATGACGATCCTCGGCTGCCTGCTTCTGCCGATCCTCATCGAAACGCCGCTGATCTACCCCTGCCTGTTCGTCTGGGGTGCCGTTTCCTACGGCATCTACACCATGTCGATCATCGAGCTCGGCGAGCGCTTCAGCGGCTCCGCGCTGGTGGCCGGAAACGCGGCCTTCTCGCTGATGTGGGGCGTTGGCGGCATCGTCGTGCCGCCGCTGACGGGGTCGGTCATGGATGTGATCGGCGCGCCAGGGTTGCCAGTCGCGCTCGGCGGTATTTGCGCGCTGCTGGCCGTGGCCACGGTTTTTCGTCGCCGTGTAACGTAGATGGTTGCCGGATGGACGGCAGCAGCATCTTGAATATCGGCGCGCCGGACGCGATGTAGGCGGGGCCGCCTGGAGTCGGATGATGTCAGGTCCGTTCGACCTGAAATCTGAATCCGCCTCCAAATCACCGAGATAGAGCACTTTCGGCATCATGCTCTAGCGACACTTCCGGAGAACCGCATGACCATGTCGAAGACGCAGGCCCAAGCCGCGGCCGATCCTTTCCTCTGGCTGGAGGAGCGGACGAGCAAGGAGGCGCTCGACTGGGTGCACGGCCAGAACAAGGTCACGGTCGCGGAATTGCAGGGCGATCCTTCCTATCCGGCCGCGTTCGAGACCGCGCTCGACCTGATGACGGCTGAGGACAACATCGCCGTCGGTTCGGCGATCGGCGACCATGTCTACAATTTCTGGCAGGACAAGACCAACGTGCTCGGCCTGTGGCGCCGCACGACCGTCGCCTCCTACAAGACCGACAAGCCGGACTGGGAGACGATCCTCGATTTCGACGCGTTGGCGGAGCGGGAAGGGATCAAATGGGTGTTTGGCGGCGCGAGCCGGCTCTATCCCGATTTTCGACGCTGCCTGCTGTCGATGTCACCCGACGGCGGTGATGCCAGCGCCATGCGCGAGTTCGACATCGAGACGAAATCCTTCATCGTCGATGGCTTCAGCGCGCCGGCGTCGAAGTCCGGTTTCGGCTGGCTCGACTCCGATACCGTGATCGTCTCGGCAGCCTTCGAGGAGGCCGACAAGACGCAGTCCGGCTATCCGCGCGTGGTCAAGCTGTGGAAGCGGGGCACCAAGCTCGAAGACGCCACGCCGATCTTCGAGGCAGAGAAGGAGGATCTGGCGGCCGGCGCGGGCGTCGAGTTCGACGGCGACAAGCCGTACCTCATCCTCGGCCGCACCGTGGATTTCTTTACCGCGCATATGTTCCTGCGGCTGCCCTCCGGTGAAGCCCGGCGCGTGCCCCTGCCTGACGACGCGACCGACACGACGATCTTCAAGGACCAGCTCATCTTCGGCGTGCGCAGCCAATGGACCGCGCCCGACGGAACGGTCTGCAAGCCGGACGGCCTCTACTCCATGGATTTCGCGCACTGGGCGCGGACCGGCGAGACCGGGCCGGTCGTTACGGTGCTCGAGCCCGCGCACCGGGTCTCGATCGCGGGGTCCGCGCGCACACGCGAGCGCCTGTTCATCAACCTGATGGATAATGTGCGCGGCAAGGTCGTGGCGTTGACGCGCAATGACGGAAAGTGGTCGTTGGCACCGGTGGCGCTGCCCGAAAACGGCAATGTCGGCATCAGCCATGCCGATCATTTCGGAGCCAGCGTCTCCTTCGCCTTCACCGATTTCCTGACGCCGAGCTCGATCATCTGGTCGGACGAGGACGGCATAACGCTGGCCACGGTGAAATCACAGCCGGCCCGCTTCGATGCGTCGCCGCTGGTCAGCGAGCAGTTCGAGGCGCGCTCGAAGGACGGCACCATGATCCCGTATTTCGTCGTGCGCCACCGCGACCAGGAAGGTCCCGTGCCTACGCTGCTCTACGGCTATGGTGGCTTCGAAGTGCCGTTGCTGCCCGGCTATGCCGGCGTGCGCGGCCGGCTGTGGCTGGAGAAGGGCAATGCCTATGTCCAGGCCAACATACGCGGTGGCGGCGAGTTCGGCCCGGCCTGGCACCAGGCGGCGCTCAAGGGCAATCGTCAGAACGGCTATGACGATTTCGCCGCCGTGGCGGGCGATCTGGTGCGGCGCGGCATCACCACGGCTGGCCAGCTCGGGATCCAGGGCGGCTCGAATGGCGGCCTGCTGACTGGCGTGTCACTCACCCAGCATCCCGAACTGTTCGGCGCCGTCATCATCGAGGTGCCGCTGCTCGACATGCTGCGTTACACCGAACTGCCGCCGGGAGCATCCTGGATCGCCGAATATGGCGATCCCTCGAAGCCGGAGGAGGCCGCCTGGCTCGCAGCCTATTCTCCCTACCAGCACGTAGCGGAGGGTGGCGCTTACCCACCGGTTCTGCTGACGACATCGACCGCCGACGATCGGGTCCACCCTGGCCATGCACGCAAGATGGCGGCGCGGCTGCAGGCGCTCGGCCATGAGAACACGCTGTTCTTCGAGGAGACGGAAGGCGGTCATGGCGGACGGGGCGACCGCCGTCCGCAGGCGGCGCAGACGGCGATGAAATACACCTTCCTGCAAAGGTCGCTCGGCGGCGCGGCTTGAATTCGGGGCGTGAGGCAGCATAAGCTGCCGCAATGGCTCGCACGAGGACATCAAGTGCCTTCAGGGGCGCGATGACACCGTCATCGCGTACCCTTCGTGCAGAGCTGCTCAGGCTTTGCGCCCGCATCGGCTATTCGCCGCCTCTCTTGCTCTCGGCCTGACGGCATTTCGCGCGACCAGGGCTGTTTCCGCTCGTGCGCGAAATGCTCCGACGCCCCGGCCTTATCGATCTGTTTCGAGCGGCCGGATTGGTTCAAGAGGAAAGAGCAAATCCATGACCTATCAAAACTATTCGCTGAAGCAGCTTCAGCAGATCGACGCCGCGCATCATCTGCATCCCTTCACCGATCATAAGGAACTGCGCGAGGTTGGGTCGCGCATCATCTCGCGCGCCGACGGCCCGTTCATCTACGATTCCGAGGGGACGGAAATCCTCGACGGCATGGCCGGCCTGTGGTGCGTCAATGTCGGCTACGGCCGAGACGAACTGGCCGAAGCGGCTTCCGCCCAGATGAAGGAGCTGCCCTACTACAACTCCTTCTTCAAATGCTCGACGCCGACGCCGGTGCTGCTGTCGAAGAAGCTGGCTGAGATCGCTCCCAACCATGTCAGCCAGGTTTTCTACGGCTCGTCGGGCTCCGAGGCCAACGACACGGCGCTTCGCCTCGTGCGCCACTACTGGGCGCTGGAAGGCAAGCCGGAGAAGAACCGCATCATCTCGCGCAAGATGGCCTATCACGGGTCGACCGTCGCCGGTACGTCGCTTGGCGGCATGGAGCCGATGCACAAGCAGCTCGGCGGCGCTGTTCCGAACATCGTCCATGTGATGATGCCCTACGCCTATGAACTGGCGCTGCCCGGCGAAAGCGACCATGATTTCGGCCTGCGCGCGGCAAAGGCGGTCGAGGACGCCATCCTCGAAGCCGGCCCGGAGAAGGTCGCGGCCTTCATCGGCGAGCCTGTCATGGGCGCCGGTGGCGTCAAGATTCCGCCGGTGAGCTACTGGCCGGAAGTTCAGCGCATCTGCCGCAAGTACGACGTGCTGCTGATGCTGGACGAGGTGATCACGGGCTATGGCCGCACCGGCGAGTGGTTCGCCGCGCAGACCTATGGCGTCGAGCCGGACACAATCACCACCGCAAAGGCGCTGACATCGGGTTACCAGCCGCTTTCAGCGCTGCTGGTCGGCGACCGTATCAGCGCGACGCTGGTCGAGAAGGGCGGCGAGTTCTACCACGGCTACACCTATTCGGGTCATCCCGTGGCCTGCGCGGTGGCACTCAAGAATCTCGAGATCATCGAGCGCGAAGGCCTGGTCGACCGGGTCCGCAACGACACCGGACCGTATTTCGCCAAGGCATTGCAGGAGCGCATCGCCAGCCATGATCTCGTCGGCGAGGTGCGTTCCATCGGGCTCATGGGGGCTATCGAGATCGTCAAGGACAAGGCGACCAAGGAGCGTTTCCTGCCCTCCGGCAGCGCCGCCGTCGTGGTCCGCGACCACGCGATCGCGCAGGGCATGATGATGCGCGCAACCGGCGACACGATGATCCTGTCGCCGCCGCTGATCTGGACGCGCGACACCATCGACATGGCCTGCGACCGCATCGCCAAGGCGCTTGATCTCGCGCAGGCGGATCTGCGCAAGCACTGAGGAAACCGGCCGGGTGTGGTCGCTGGACGCACCCGGCTGTCGGATTGTTCGTCATTCAGATTCGGTTGGTGCGAAAAGCAAAAACCGCGCCCCAGCGGGAACGCGGCTTTGCCAGATACGCATGGCGTTTCGCGACTGAAGAACCTGCGAAACTTACGGGCTCCGGTACGCGAGACCTGATCCGGAGCGCCGGGCGGGCTGCGATGTCCGCCTCGCATTCCGTTTTATAGGGACAACGTTACCGCGGAGTTATCGAGAGCTTAAGCAAATCTAAATTTCGCCTTTTTTGTAGGAAGCCGGAAACCATCCGAGCCCGAAACCTATGCTTGCGATCCGCGCAGGAAATTGATGATGCCGGAGAAATCCGCGCCCGCGTGCCCCTGCGCGTTGAACAGCGCGTAGAGCTGCGTTGCCTCGGCGCCAAGCGGCGTGACGGCGCCGGCGCCCTGCGCGGCCTCCTGCGCCAGCTTGAGGTCCTTGAGCATCAGGGCGGCGGCGAAGCCGGGCTTGTACTCCTTGTTGGCGGGCGAGGTCGGCACCGGCCCGGGCACCGGGCAGTAGGTGGTGAGCGACCAGCACTGGCCGGACGAGGTCGAGGCGACATCGAACAGTGCCTGGTGCGAAAGGCCGAGCTTCTCGGCCAGCACGAAAGCCTCGGACACTCCGATCATCGAGATGCCGAGGATCATGTTGTTGCAGATCTTGGCCGCCTGGCCGGCGCCGTCGCCGCCGCAATGCACGATACGGCCGGCCATGGGCTTCAGGATCGGCTCGGCGGCGGCAAAGGCCTCTTCCGAACCGCCGGCCATGAAGGTCAGCGTGCCGGCGGTCGCGCCGCCCGTGCCGCCGGAAACCGGGGCGTCGACCGACAGCAGGCCATGCCTGGCGGCGATGGCATGCGCCTTGCGGGCCGACTCGACGTCGATCGTCGAGGAATCGATGAACAGCGCGCCTTTCCTGGCCTTCGGCGCGATGTCCTCGTAGACCGAGAGCACATGCCTGCCGGCCGGCAACATGGTGATCACCACGTCGGCGCCCTCAACGGCCGCGCCGGCGCTGGCCGCCACGGCCACGCCATGCTCCCTGGCCACGGTGAGGTTCTCCGGGACTAGGTCGAAGCCGAGCACCGCATGGCCCGCCTTGACCAGGTTGGCTGCCATCGGGTTGCCCATGTTGCCGAGGCCGATAAAGGCGATCGAGGTCATAGTGATGCTCCGTGTGACTTGGGTAGGGCAGTAGGGACTAGGCAGTAGGGATCAGGTGGTCATCCCGCACCGCCTAACGGCCTATCAACGTGCGCGCGATGATGACGCGCATGATCTCGTTGGTGCCTTCCAGTATCTGGTGCACCCTGAGATCGCGCACCAGCTTCTCGATGCCGTAGTCGTGCAGATAGCCATAGCCGCCGAGCAGTTGCAGCGCGTCATTGGCGACCGTGAAGCCCGTATCGGTGACGAAGCGCTTGGCCATGGCGGACCATTTCGACGCATCGGGCGCCTTGCGGTCGAGCTTGGCCGCGGCCGCGTAGAGGAAGATGCGGGCCGCCTGCAGCTCCGTCTCCATGTCGGCCAGCCTGAATTGCAGGGCCTGGAACTGGTTGATCTTCGAACCGAAGGCCTTGCGCTCTCCTGTATAGGCAAGCGCCTTGTCGAGCGCCGACTGCGCGCCGCCGAGAGAGCAGGCGGCGATGTTCAGCCGGCCTCCGTCCAGCCCCGCCATGGCGATGCCGAAACCGGCGCCTTCCTCGGCCAGCAGGTTCTGCGCCGGCACCTTGCAGTCTTCGAAAATGACCTGGCGGGTCGGCTGCATGTGCCAGCCCATCTTGCGCTCGTTGGCGCCGAAGGAGAGGCCGGGCGCGTCCTTCGGCACGATGATGGTGGAGATGCCTTTCGGCCCCTCGGCGCCGGTGCGTACCATCACCGCATAGATGTCGCTGTCGCCGGCCCCGGAGATGAACTGCTTGGCGCCGTTGAGCACATAGTCGCCACCCTGCAGGACGGCGCGCGTCTTGAGCGCCGCCGCGTCCGAGCCCGAACCCGGCTCCGTCAGGCAGTAGCTGGCCAGCCATTCCATCGAGGTCAGCCCGGGCAGGAAGCGCTGGCGCTGCTCCTCGCTGCCGAAGCGATCGATCATCGACGCCACCATGTTGTGGATCGAGATGTAGGAAGAGAAGGCGGGGTCGGCGCGCGAAAGCGCCTCGAAGATCAGTACGGCATCAAGGCGGCCGAGCGCCGAGCCACCGACATCGTCACGCACATAGATGCCGCCCAGGCCAAGCGCGCCCGTTTCGCGGATCACATCGGCGGGGAAATGCTTGTCCCGGTCCCACTCCAGAGCGTGTGGGGCGACGCGGTCGGCGGCAAAGGCCCCCGCCATCTCCTGGATGGCGCGCTGTTCCTCGGTGAGTTCGAATTGGCTGGTGCTCGCATCGACCGCGGCGTCCATGGCGTGCTCTCCCTGGTTTGCGGCCTGCCGGCTACCTTAACCCGAAATCCGCAAGGCCGCGACATTGCGGCCGAAGCAAACGCCAGAATCAAGGGACACCAGCAACCTCCCGTTTCCAATGCCGTTTTCGATCCCGAGGTCCGCTCTTCACCGCGATTTGCGGTTCGGGCCACTGCGAAGATCACGACACCAGAGCATCGGACCGAAAAGTGTACCCGGTTTCGGTTTATTCCGATGCTCAATCAAAATGTTAGAGCGTCCTTTGTGCGTCCAATTGGACGCACGGCGCTCTAATGTGTTGTCCTTGGCTTTGCGCGCACACCAATCTAGACCAATGGAACCGACGCGCAACCCGACTGGTCGCGCGCAGCGGCTGTGCGCAAATGAATGTGCGGATGGGGTGCATGACGACAATTTTCGCGGAACTGCTCGCGCGTTTCAGGACCTGCCTGGAAACGGTCGATGATGCGCTGGTGCGTGATGCGGTGGCTCGCATCGACTGGAGCATGCCGGGCCGTTCCCTCGAACCGCGCCCGCTCGCCTGCCTGCGCCACCTCGATCGCGCCGCCGAACTCGCGCCCGGCTTCGCCGCGCCGCTCGTCAATCTGCTCGCAGGGCACGGCGCCGGCCTGCATTGGGGCCAGACATACACCGCCGCCGATTTCGGCCCGGATTTCATCGACAATTACGGCTGGCTGGAGGTTTTCGGCACGCGCGGCCATTTCGCCAACGACACGGTGGCGGCCGGCCTGCTGCTGCTCGGCCCCGGCATTGTGTATCCCGATCATCATCACGTGGCCGAGGAGATCTATATTCCGCTGACCGGCGGCGCCGAATGGCGCATGGGCGACGGCGGATTTCAAACGCGCGCGGCCGGCGAGGTCGTGCACCACGCGTCCAACGTCAACCACGCCATGCGCACCGGCGCCGCGCCGCTCCTGGCCCTCTACCTGTGGCGGGGAGGGCCGCTGGCCGCGAAGTCGACCATCACCGGAACGATCGCGCAGGGCAGGGGCTGAGCATGGCGAAGGCGATCATGCTGCAAGGCACCGGCTCCGACGTCGGCAAGACCGTGCTGGTCGCCGGCCTCTGCCGGGCGGCCGTCAGGCGGGGGCTCAAGGTACGGCCATTCAAGCCGCAGAACATGTCCAACAATGCCGCGGTAGCCGACCTGCCGGGCAGCAACGGCGGCGGCGGCGAGATCGGTCGCGCGCAATGGCTCCAGGCGATTGCCTGCGGGGTGGCGCCGAGCGTCCACATGAACCCGGTCCTGCTCAAGCCGCAGAGCGACATCGGCTCGCAGGTCGTGGTGCAGGGCAAGGTGTTCGGCGAGGCGCGGGCGCGCGACTACCAGGCGATGAAAGCGCGGCTGATGGATGCTGTCCTTGATTCCTGGGCGAAGGTCGGGGAGGGCGCGGACCTGGTGATCGTCGAGGGTGCCGGCTCTCCGGCGGAGATCAACCTCAGGAGCCGCGACATCGCCAATATGGGCTTTGCCACACGCGCCGATGTACCGGTGGTGCTGGTCGGCGACATCGATCGCGGCGGGGTAATCGCCTCGGTCGCCGGCACCCATCTCGTGCTGTCGGAAGAGGACCGGCGCATGGTGGCCGGCTACATCATCAACAAGTTCCGCGGCGACGTCACCCTGTTCGAGGACGGCATCCGGGCGATCGGACATTTCACCAACTGGCCCTGTTTCGGAATCGTGCCGTGGCTGAAGGCGGCGGCGCGGCTGCCGTCGGAGGATTCCGTGGTGCTCGAACGCCTGGCTTCCGGCACGAAGCGCGCGCTGAAGGTAGCGGTGCCGATGCTCGGCCGCATCGCCAATTTCGACGATCTCGATCCGCTGAAGGCCGAGCCGCAGGTCGAGGTGGTGTTCGTGCCGCCGGGAACACCATTGCCGCCGGATGCCGGGCTTGTGGTCATCCCCGGCTCGAAATCGACCATCGGCGACCTCTTGAAGTTCCGGGAAAACGGCTGGGACCGCGATCTCGCCGCCCATCGCAAGCGTGGCGGCCATATAGTCGGCATTTGCGGCGGCTACCAGATGCTCGGCCGCATGGTGCGCGATCCCGACGGCATTGAAGGCAGCGTCACGGAAGCGGAAGGGCTTGGGATGCTCGACGTCGAGACCGTGATGGAGCCCGAGAAGACCGTGCGCAATTCGAGCGCGCGTTCGGTGCCGTTCGACCTGCCGCTGGAAGGCTACGAGATCCATCTCGGTCGCACCACCGGCCCGGACACCGTCCGGCCTTCGACGGCCATCAATGGCGTGGACGACGGCGCCATCTCAGCCGACGGCAAGGTTCTCGGTACCTACCTTCATGGGCTGTTTTCGGCGGATGCCTTCCGCGCCCGCTATCTCGAAAGCCTTGGGGTTGCGGGTGGCGGGATCGACTACCGCGCGGAGGTGGAAAGGGCCCTGGACGACGTCGCGGCCGAGCTGGAAGCCCATCTCGACTGCGACGCGCTTTTCGCGCTGGCGCGCTGAGCGGAGACCAGCGACGATCCATCAGCCGGCTTTTTGTCAGAGCCCTGCCTCAGGCCTTTTCACCTGCCTTCGGCCAATAGGTGCCGAACGACCAGACATTGCCCTCGGGGTCACGGCAGATGAACTCGCGGCTGCCATAGTCGCGATCGGTCAACCCTTGCAGGATCTCGGCGCCGGCCTTGCTCGCCCTGGCATAGGCCGCATCGGCGTCGCCCACCGCCATGTAGATCGACTTGCCGCCGCCCGAGCCGGGCGCGCCGACCATCTTGCCGTAGTCGTCTTCCCGCGCTGTGCCGAGCATGATCATTGACGAGCCGAAGGCGAGCTCGGCGTGATGGACGATGTCGCCTTCGCCGTAGCGGGCCCGCACCTCGAAGCCAAAGGCTTCGCACAGCCAGTCAATCATGCCGCCTGCGTTCCTGTAGCGCAGGGCGGGATAGATACGGGGAGCTTCGGTGGTGTTGGGCATCGGTTTCTCCTTCAGAGGGCCTGTCGAGAACCCAGTCTGGACGCGGCCTGTTCCCGCGTCTTGAAGAAATGTTACCTTGAAAGAACAGAAACTCAGATCGCCAGGGCGGTCGGTGCATGACCCGCCATCTGGCGGAATTCGCGCGCAAGGTGCGCCTGATCGGCGTAACCGCAATCCACGGCGATGCCGGCCCAATCCTGCGTCGCGGACAAGCGAAGTGCCCGGTTGAAGCGGACGATGCGCGACAGTGTCTTCGGACCGAGCCCGACCGCGTCGGTGAACTCTGCGGCGAGGTGTTTGCGGCTCCAGCCGATCTCGCCGGCCAGTGTGGCGATGCGCGTGCGTCCACCCGAGCCCAGAATGTGCCCGTAGGCCCAGGCGATCTCGGGGCGAACGCCAGGCTTGCTCGCCATGTGCTCGGCCACGAAAGCCTCCGCCAGGTCGAAGCGCGTGCTCCAGTCCCGCGCGTTGCCCAGTCTTTCGCGCAGCGACACACCTTCCCAGCCAAGGGCATTGTGGAGATCGACCATGCGATCCGTCAGCTCACTCAGAGGCAGGCCGAAGAAGCGGCGCGCGCCGAGCGGGGTGAAATTGATCTGGACGCAAGCGGCGGCGCCGAAGGATTCAATCATCACCGGGCCGGCATAGAGACCGGCGGCGAAGCTACCGAAGCGGTCATTGCTACCAGGTGCCTTACCCAAACCAATGGCGAAAGGTTCGGCGAAGCTGATCACCAGCGGTATGGTCAGCGAGGCATATTCGATGTTGGTGAAATGGGCCGCAGCCGTCTCGCGATAGCCGCAGATGTCGGTGACGATGCCGGCCAGCCGGCTTTCGGGAAGACGGCGCAGCATTTCGAAGCGACCGGCGATCGACTGGTCCTGCTCCCTGCGCTGCTGCATCTCGACGGGCATCGCTCCTCCTGCCGGGCAAGTCTAACAAAGCCAGCACCAAACTCAAAAAAAGGGGACAGGGCGCTGGCACGAATCCGGGCATGGAAGCCGTTGTTTACCGAACGTTTCGGGCTGTGTTAGAATTCCGCATGGGAAAGACGGTAGCCTGCTGCATTGTCATTTCCGCAACGCTCGCGGCGACACCCGTGTTGGCGGACTGTCAGTGCCTTGCCAATGGCCGCGTTTTCCATCATGGCGAGTTCGCGTGTCTGCAATTGCCGTCAGGTCCGGAACTCGCGCAATGCGATATGGTGCAGAACATCTCGGCATGGAAAAAAATTCAGAACGGCTGCCCGGAAGCGAGCGTGCCGCTCAGCTTTCCTGCCGTTAAGCGCGACGGGCATTCAGGCGAGACGCTGGATAGAGCCAGCGGCCGGGTTTTGCCGACAGCTGCCTCGTCTGGTTGAGGGCAGAACGCACAGCCGGGAGTTTCGCTCGATCAGCTTGGCGAGTCGCAGCGGGTCCTAGACGCCGGCCAGCGCGCGTAGCGGATTGGCGGGGTCGGCGAGCAGTTTCACGGCCAACGCCAGGCAGACGATGACCAGCAGCGGCTTGATCAGCCGTGCGCCGACGCGCACCGCGAGGCCGGCGCCAAGGCGGGCGCCGAGGAACTGCGCGACGCCCATCATCAGGCCGATCTTCCAGTAGATCACGCCAAAGGCTGCGAAGACGATGAAGCCGCCGATGTTCGAGGCGAAGTTGAGCAGTTTCGTGTGCGCCGTTGCCTTGAGCACGCCGTAGCCTGCGAGAGCCACGAAGCCGAGCATGTAGAACGATCCCGCGCCGGGACCGAACAGGCCGTCATAGAAGCCGACCAGCGGCGGAATGACGAGGCCGAACAGGAAAGGGGAAAGGCGCTGGTGGCGGTCGACGTCGTCCATGTTGGGCTTCAGCGCGAAGTAGAGCGCGATGGCGATCAGCACCACCGGCAGCGCGGCGCGCAGCAGGTTGCCGGGAACGGCCGTGGCCAGGAGCGCGCCGATGGCGCTGCCGACGAGCGCAAGCAGCGCAGAGGGCAATTGGCGCCGGAGGTCGACATGGCCCTTGGCGGCATAATGAATGGTGGCCGAGGCCGAGCCGAACATGCCCTGCAGCTTGTTGGTGCCCAGCGCCTGCACGGGACTGAAACCGCCAAGCAGCAGCGCCGGAACGGTGATCAACCCGCCGCCGCCGGCGATCGAATCCACGAATCCAGCCGCGAAGGCGGCGAGCGCTAGCATGACGATCGTCTGGGCTGCGAGGTCGGGCATCGTACGGGAAAGGCGAGGGCGTTGCGGGCTATCCGGGTTCGATCACGCCAATTCCGTTTGCGCAAGGCCGAATCCGCGCTACCTAGGGCCGTTGAGCCTTTCCTGGAATCGCGGAGCGCGCCCGCCTTGCTGGTTTTCGCATTTGCGGACGGAACCGACACCCGCTTCCTGGAATTGCTTCAGGCGACTAGAGTCGGATGATTTCAGGCCTGTTCGGCCTGAAATCTAAACCCGCCTCTAAATCAAAGAGATAGAGCGGAGGAGATGCGAATGGCGTTCGCACTGCTGGACCAGATACGTTCGATCTTCGACGGCGACCCCGGCGTGCGCAAGGTGGCGGACGATCCGGTGCTGTCGGCGGAACTGCTCATGCTGTTCCGCATGATCCTGGCCGACGGCTCGGTCAGCGAAAGCGAGATGGCCGTGTTCCGGCGCATCTGCAAGGACGGCTTCGGCATTCCCGAAACCAGCATCGACAACGTGATCGAATATCTCAACGATTTCGGCTACGAGACCAACGGCTCGCAGGCGATCGCGCTGTTCCGGGATCTCGATGTCGAGCGGCGCAAGCTGCTGGCAAGGCACATGGTCGAAATCGCCAAGGCGGATCACCAGCTTGCCGAAAGCGAGGTTCGCCTTCTGCGCCGCACGCTGGACCTGCTCGAAATCAGCCCGGTCGACGCGGTCAAGCCGCAGTAGCCGGTTCGACCCGCTTTACCCCTGCTCCTGCATGCGCCGCGCGATCGCGCGGTGAAGATCCGGCGCCGCGGCGACCAGCGCGCTCGCTGCTTCGGATTGCGGATGATCGAGCACCTGGCCGGTCTTGCCGCGCTCGACGATGCGGCCCGCGTGCATGACGAGCACCTCATCCGACATGGCGCGCGCCACCGTCAGGTCATGGGTAATGAAGATATACGCGATGCCGAGCTTCTGGTTCAGTTCGGCGAACAGGTCCAGCACCTGGGCGCGGATGGAGACGTCCAGCGCCGAGACCGGTTCGTCGGCGACGATCAGTTTCGGTCGGGTGATGATGGCGCGCGCGATCGACAGGCGCTGGCGCTGGCCACCTGAGAATTCGTGGGGATATTTGTCCATGTCGCTTACGGCGAGGCCGACCTCGTGCAGCGCCTGCCTCACCTTTTCGCGACGTTCGGCCGGGCTCGGCTGCTTTTCCAGCACATGCAGCGGCTCGGCCACCAGGGTCTCCACCCTCTGCCGGGGATCGAAGGAACCATACGGGTCCTGGAACACCACCTGCATGTCGCGCCGCGCTGGCCTCAGTTGGGCCTCCGTCTTTCCGGTGATCGTCTCGCCGCGAAAGCGGATCGTGCCGGCGGTCGGCTTGTCCAGCGCCAGGATCATGCGGGCGAGCGTCGATTTTCCGCAACCGGAACGCCCTACCAACGCCACCGATTGGCCAGGTGCGATCGACAGGGATACGTCGTCCACGGCCCGGATCACGGGCCCGCGCGCGAACAGCGAGGTACGTCGCCCCGCGTAGTCGCGCCGCAGCCCCTCCACCTCGAGCAGGGGGGCGACGCCATTGGCCGCGCGCGTTTTGGCGCGCGCGGGCACATGCATCGAGGCCTGGGCGAGCTGGCGCGTGTATGGATGCGATTGGCCCGACAATATGGGCGCGGTCTCGCCGGCCTCCATCACCTCGCCCCCGCGCAGGATGGTGATGCGGTCGGCCATCTCCGTCACCACTGCAAGATCGTGCGAGATCAGCAGCAGCCCCATGCGTTTCTCGGCGACGAGGTCGCGCAGGAGGTCGAGGATCTGCGCCTGCAGCACCACGTCCAGCGCCGTCGTCGGTTCGTCGGCGATCAAGAGTTTCGGATCGAGCGCGCAAGCGATGGCTATGACAACGCGCTGGCGCTGGCCGCCCGACAGCTCATGCGGATAGCGCGACAGCGGGAACTCCGCTACCGGCAGGCCGACACGGTCAAGCATCTTGCGGGCGCGCTCCTCCGCCTCCGCGCGGCTGACCCGCCTGTGCCAGCGTATCCCCTCCGCGACCTGCTCGCCGATTGTCTTGACGGGGTTCAGCGCCGTCATCGGCTCCTGGAAGACCATGCCGATGTCGTCGCCGCGCAGGGCGCACATCTGGTCCTCGGTGGCCTTCAGGATGTCGATCCCATCGAAGGTGACGCGGCCGGTGGCGCGCGCCGCATGCGGCAGGAGGCGCATCGCCGTCAGCGCGGTCATCGACTTGCCTGAGCCGGATTCGCCGACCAGCCCCATGATCTCTCCGGGGGCGACGGAAAGGTCGACGCCCCTCAGGATGCGCGTGGCGCCGATGGTCAGCGACAGCTTCTCTATCTCGAGCAGGCTCATGCGCGCCGCCGCGATTTCGGGTCGAGTATGTCGGCGATGCCGTCGCCCAGCAGATTGAGGCCGAGGACGGTGATGACGATGGCCATGCCGGGGAAGATCGCCATCCAGGGCGCGGTCGCCATGCGGGTCTGCGCGTCGAACAGCATGCGCCCCCAGCTGGGCATCGGTGGCTGCGCGCCGAGGCCGAGATAGGACAGCCCGGCCTCCGCGAGGATGCCCAGCGCGAACTGGATGGTTCCCTGGACCAGGAGCAGCGTGGCGATGTTGGGCAGGATGTGCTCGACGGTGATGCGGGCAGGGCCCTTGCCGGCGGCGCGCGCCGCCAGGACGAACTCGCGCGGCCAGATCGACAGTGCGCCGGCGCGCGCGACGCGGGCGAACACCGGAATGTTGAAGATGCCGATGGCGATGATGGCGTTGACGGCGCCAGGCCCGAAGATCGCGGTGATCATGATTGCCGACAAAAGGGCAGGGAATGCAAAGAAGAGATCGTTCAACCGCATCAGCGCGTCGTCGACGAGACCGCCGCGCGCGGCGGCCAGCGTGCCGAGCGGAACGCCGAAGCCCATGCCGATGCCGACGGCGACGAGCGCGACCGCAATCGAATTGCGGGCGCCGACCATGATCATCGACAGTATGTCCCGGCCGAAATGGTCGGTGCCGAACCAGTGCGCGGACGAGGGCGGCAACGTCTTGTCGGATATGACCAGCCGGGTGACGTCATAGGGTGTCCAGAGATAGGAGAGAAGCGCCATCGCCGCTACCAGCACCGCCACGATGAAGCCGGCCACGAACGACCTGTTGGCGAATGCCCGGGAGGCAAGGCTACGGCTGCCCGGTGTCTCGTGGCTCACCGTCATTGCCGGCCCCGCAGGCGGGGATCGGCGAGCGCGTAGGACATGTCGACGAGAAGGTTCACGATGATGACCGCGGCGACGAGCAGCATCACCACGCTTTCGACGACGATCAGGTCGCGCTGGGTGATCGCCTGGAACACCAGGCGCCCGAGGCCGGGCAGGTAGAAGACGTTCTCGATGATGATAGTGCCGGCGAGCAGGAAGGCGAACTGCAGGCCGAGTATGGTGAGGACGGGGATCATGGCGTTGCGCAGTGCATGCCGCCACAGCACCGCGCGGTAGGGCAGGCCCTTGGCGCGCGCGGTGCGGATATAGTCCTCGTTCATCACCTCGATGAGCGCCGAGCGGGTGACGCGCGCCAGGATCGCCGCCTGGGGCAGGGCAAGCGCGACCGCCGGCAGCAGCAGTGCCTTCAGCGCCGGCCATGCGCCGGCGCTCCAGCCGGGAAAGCCGCCGGCCGGCACCAGCCTGAGCCAGACCGCGAAGAGGTAGATGAGCATCAGCGCGAACCAGAAGTTCGGGACGGCGACGCCGAGCTGCGCCGTTCCCATGGCTATGGCATCGCCGGCCCGGCCCTGTCGGCTCGCCGCAAACAGGCCGACCGGGATGGCGATGGCGGTGGAAAGCGTAAGCGCCATCAACGCCAGCGGCAGCGATACGACCAGCCGCTCGCGCACCAGATCGATGACGGGTACGGAGTAGGTGTAGGAGCGGCCGAAATCCAGTGTCACCAAACCGCCGACCCAATGCAGGTAGCGCAGGATGAGGGGGGCATCGAGCCCCATCTGGTTGCGCAGCAGCGCGACCTGGTCGGCGCTGGCGTTCATGCCGAGCATCAGCCGGGCCGGATCACCCGGCAGCACCTCCAGAACGGCAAACACCACCATCGAAGCCACCACCAGGGTGATGGCCGCGATGACAAGGCGCTTCAGGAGGTAGGCGGTCATGGGTGGTGGAGGCCGGTCAGGCCGACCGACGTGATCGGGATGTTGCGCTCTGTCACACCCCCCTCTGTCCTGCCGGACATCTCCCCCGCAAGGGGAGAGATCAGTATCTTCATCGTTATCGCCAATCTTTGATGCTGGCGATTGGCGAAAGCAATCAAGGGCGTAATCTCCCTCCTTGCGGGGGAGATGCCCGGCAGGGCAGAGGGGGGTGTGAAGAAACGCAAGGTCTGCCGTTGATCGCCCGTCAATCCGTCCACTTCACCTTGGTCAGGTCGTTGGCCGGAATCGGCGCATTCTCCCATAGCCCCTGGAGCTTGGCATCCCAGACGCCGACCTTCGGCAGTTCGTAGAGGAAGCCGACCACGGCGTCGTCAGCAAGGATCTTTTGCGCCTGCGCGTAGAGTTCCTTGCGCTTGGCTTCGTCGGCGGTGAGCTCGACATCGGCGATCACCTTGTCGAAGGCCGGATTGTCGTAATTGAAGTAGTAGCCCTTGCGCGAATAGATATCGATGTCGTTGGGCTCGGTGTGGGAAACGATGGTCAGGTCGTAGTCCTTCTTGGTGAAGACCTGATCCAGCCACTGCGCCCACTCGACCGGAATGATCTCCAGGTCGATGCCGACCTCGCGAAGCTCCGAGGCGATGATTTCGCCGCCGAGGCGTGCATAGGAGGGCGGCGGCAGCTTCAGCGTGGCCTTGAAGCCGTTCTCGAGGCCGGCTTCCTTAAGCAGTTCCTTGGCCTTGGCCACATCGTGCGGATAGCGGCCGGTGAGGTCGACATAGTATTTGTTGGTCGGCGACATGTGCGAGCCGATCGGCAGGCCAAGCCCGGCCGAGGCGCCGTCGATGATCGCCTTGCGATCGAGCGCGTAGGAGATCGCCTGACGGACCTGCAGCTTATCGAAGGGCGGCTGCTTGTTGTTCATCGCAAGGATCGTCTCGCCCTCGGTGGCGCCGACCACCACCTTGAAGCGCGGATCATCCTTCACCTGCGCGACACTGTCGGGATCGAAGAAGGGGAAGGCCTGAATGTCGCCGGACAGCAGCGCTGGCGCATAGGCGGCCGCGTCGGGCACGATCCGGAACTCGACCTTGTCGAGGAACACCGGAGCGCCCCAGTAGTGGTCGCTCTTCACCAGCTTGATAGAGGTGCCCTTGGCCCAGCTGTCGAACTTGAAGGGGCCGGTGCCGATCGGTTTTTCCTTGTTGGTATCGGCCGATTTCGGCGACACGATCACGGCGTCGCCCCAGCCCATATTGTAGAGGAAGGAGCCCTGCGGGTGCGTCAGCGTGACTTTCAGCGTGGCAGGGTCGACCACCTCGACCTTGTCGATGGCCGCGAAGAGCTGCTTCTGCGCGTTGACCGAGTTTTCCGCGCGGGCACGGTCGAGCGAGAATTTGACGTCGTCGGCAGTGAAATCGCTGCCGTCGTGGAATTTCACGCCGGTGTGCAGCTTGAACGTATAGACTTTGCCGTCGTCGGAGACGGTCCAGCTTTCGGCGAGATCCGGCAGCACCTCGCTGCTGGGGCCGATTCGGGTCAGGCCCTCGAAGACGTTGGCGTAGGTGACTTCCCGGATCGCGGCGGCAGCGCCGGCGGTCGGGTCGAGATGCGGCGGCTCGAGCGGTATGCCGATGACCAGATCGGTCCTGGCCGCCCAGGCGGAGCTTCCGACGGCGAAGGTCAGCACCGCCGCGGCCAGGATGGTTTTCCAAACTTTCATCGCGCAACTCCCCATTCGCTCGAACCCGGCGGATAGAAGCCTGATTTTGACCTGGAGTAAATTGCGTTTTGTGCTGCGCGGCGACGGTGTGCGGAAATGTTTTGCCGTGCCCGCGCGGCGACCTTTGCGTGGCTATGCTCTGGCGCCGCGCAACAGGAGGTTGAGGCCGATCGCCATCACCTTGGCCGATTCCACCATGTCGGAAATGCCGACCCACTCGTCCGGCCGGTGCGCGAGATCGAGGATACCGGGGCCATAGGCGATGCAATCGTAGAGATGGCCGATCCGCGCGACATGTTTCTGATCGTAGGTGCCTGGCGAGATCACATAGTCGGGCTCGCGGTCGAACACCTCCATGATGCCGTGCGCGACGGCCTTGACCACCGGCGCGTCGCGCTCGGTCATCGTCGGCAGCACTTCCATGATGTCGCGGATCTCGTAGTCGAATTTCGGCCGCTCCCGCTTCAGCCGGTCGAGGATGTCTGTCACCTCCCCCTTGACCGTCGCGAGGTTCTCCTCGAGCAGGAAGCGGCGGTCGATGGTGAGCCGGCAGGAATCGGGCACGTTGGGCGAGGGCAGGCCGGGCCGGAAATCCTCCGTCTGGCCGCCATGGATGGAGTTGATGTTCATGGTGGAGCGG
Organism: Mesorhizobium sp. 65-26; assembly: GCA_001899205.1. Classification (GTDB taxonomy): domain Bacteria; phylum Pseudomonadota; class Alphaproteobacteria; order Rhizobiales; family Rhizobiaceae; genus Mesorhizobium. The sequence continues at coordinate 980,106 of MKVL01000010.1, forward strand.
CGAGCGCCTTCCGGGACCACCGGCATGCGCGTTATCTTGCGGTCCAGCGCCGGGAACAGTTCGTCCTCGAAGGCTCGCAGCACGGCGCCCATGTGGCGCACTGCGTTGTCGCCGAGGAACGGCATTGAGCCATGCGCGATCTCGCCCTTGGTCTCGATCTCCGCCCACCAGACGCCGCGATGGCCAAGGCAGATGCGGTCCTTGTTCAGGGGCTCCGGAATGATGACGTGATCGACCCTCGGCTTCGAGAAGTAGCCGAGCGCAGCCAGATGCGCGACACCGCCGAAGCCGCCTGATTCCTCGTCCACCGTGCCGGAGATCTCGATGGCTCCGGGAAAGTCCGGGTAGACCTCCATGAAGGCCTCGGCGGCGATGATGGACGCGGCAAGGCCGCCCTTCATGTCACAGGCTCCACGCCCGTACACCCTGCCGTCACGGACGATGCCGGCGAACGGGTCCAGGCTCCAGCCTTCGCCTGCCTCGACGACGTCGATGTGTGAGTTGAAATGCACGCAGGCGCCAGGCGAGCGGCCGTCGAAACGGGCGACGACGTTGACGCGCGGATAGCGGTCCGTATCGCCCGGTGTTCCCTCGGCACGGATGAACTCGGTCTCGAAGCCGCTCTTGCGCAACCGCTGGCCGACATATTCGGCGCAGGGCCGGTACGCTTCGCCGGGAGGGTTGACGGTCGGGAAGCGGATCAGTTCGGCTGTGAGCGAGACCAGATCGTCGATCCGGTTGTCGATCGCCCTGAGGAGTCTTTCATCGATCATGCCGTGAGTTGAGCAGTGAACGACACGTCTTGGCAAGCCTTCCCAACACGGCATTGTGGCGTGGCGCGGCGGCAACTATGACGGGAAAATCGTTCAAATTCGCCGAATTGGGTTGGCGAATTCATCAAGGTCTATGTGTTATTCAAGCAATCGGCCGCGCAGAATTGAAAGACTGAAATGAAGCGAACGGTCAGGGGTGTAGAAGGGGTTTGATCGGATGAAGATGACAGCTCTCCTGGCGGCGCTGCTTGCCACGATTCTGTTCGGTTCTTCGGTTGAGGGCCGAGCAGCAAGCCTGGTTGCCAATATCAATGTGGGATCGCAGACGATGACTGTGAGCCGCTCCGGCCAGGTGCTTTATCGCTGGAGTGTGTCGACGGCGCGCAAGGGCTATTTCACGCCGCGCGGCACCTACCGGCCGCAATGGACGGCCCGCATGTGGTATTCGCGAAAATATGACATGTCGCCAATGCCTTACGCCGTGTTCTTCCATGGTGGCTATGCCATCCATGGCACGGGTGCAGTACGGCAGCTCGGGCGGCCGGCTTCACATGGCTGCGTGCGGTTGCATACAGCCAACGCCGCGACGTTCTTCTCGATGGTGCGCGAAGTGGGCTTCGGCAACACGAGGATCGTCGTCACGAACTAGTCGCGCGCTCTCTGGTTCGTATCCCCGGGCGTGAACCGTTCGAAAGGTTCAGGCGGCCTTGGCCTGCGCGTCGGGGCGCCGCTTGCGCCGCCGCCCGCTCATTTCCCAGCGCTTGTGGAACCACATCCACTGGCCCGGATCCTCTCGCACCCAACGCTCGACCACATCGTTGAGAAGCTGTGTGGTGCCGTACACGTCCACGGTGCCGTCCTCGCCGCGCGGCAATACCAGCTTGTCCTCGATCTCCAGCCGGAAGCGGTTTCCGGGCAGCCGTATGCAACGCGCCGGATAGACGTCGCAGTCGAAATGCCGGGCCAGCGTGCCAAGAATACGGTTGCTCTGGCACGGGCGGCCGAAGAAGGTCGTCTCCAGTCCGTTCGAGAACTTCTGATCGACGAGAACGCCGATATTGCCGCCATTCTCCAGGATCGTGGCCAGCGCGAAGGATGCTCCAGCCACTGAAGGCAGCAGCCCACCCATGGCGGAACGGCGTGTCGAGAGGATGTAGTCGGCAAGGTAGGGATTGTTCGGCGGGCGAAACAGCGCCGTGATGTTCATGCCGAAAGTGGCGGCCGCCACCGGCAGCAGTTCGAAATTGCCGAGATGGCCTGTGAAGACGATGTGCGGCTTCCGCTCGCCGGCGATCTCGACGAAGTGGTCGATGCCGCGGACCTCGATACGGCCAGGATTGGTCGCCTTCGGGTCGAAGTCGAACAGCGCGTCTAGGAAGATGTATTCGGCCGCCAGGCGGGCCATGTTGCCCCACATGTCGGCGGCGATGGCCTGGATCTCGGCGTCGGTCTTTTCCGGATAGGCGGCCCGAAGATTGTTGACGGCAACCTGATGGCGCCCGGACCAGGGGCCGGCCAGGCGAGCGACCCTGTCGGCAAAGTTCAGCGCGCTGTCGACCGGCAGCAGGCGCAGCATCGCCATCAGGCCCATCGCCACGCGGGCAACCAGCCAGTAGTTCAACTGGCGAAGCCGGCGGCCATGGCGAAACGCCAGGTCCCTTCGGATCTTGCGGAAAGTTCCGGCGACCATTCCTAGGAGACGCGCAGGATGATCTTGCCGAAGACGTCGCGGCCTTCCATGCGCTTCAGCGCGGCATCGATGTCATCGAAGCCAACCTCGGTGTCGATGACGGGAGCGACGAGGCCCGCCGCCATCTTGTGCATGGCGTCGGCCATGTTCTCCATGCGGCAACCGAACGAGCCCAGCAGCTTGAGCTGTTGCTGGAAGAGCTGCATCAGGTTGACCTGCGTCGACACGCCCGAGGTCGAGCCACAGGTGACGAGGCGGCCGCCGCGTTTCAGGCACAGCATCGAGCCGGCGAAGGTATCGGCGCCGACATGCTCGAACACGACGTCGACGCCCTTCTTCTTCGTCAGCTTGCGCACCACGCCTTCGAAGCGGTCCTCGCGGTAGTTGATGACGTGGTCGGCGCCGAGCGCCCTGGCTTTCTCCACCTTGTCGTTGGAGCCGACCGTGGTGATGACCGTGCAGCCCATTTTCCTGGCCAGCTGGATGGCGGCGCTGCCGATGCCCGAGCCGCCGGCGTGGACGAGGATCGTCTCGCCGGGCTCAAGCTTCGCATTGTCGAACAGCATGTGTTCGACCGTGCCGAAGGTCACCGGCGCGACGGCGGCGCCGACGTCGCTGACACCGGGAGGGGCGGGCACAAGAAGTCGCGCCGGCAGGTTGATCTTCTCCTGCGCGAAGCCGTCGAGATGGAAGCCGTGCACGCCGGAGACGTGCTCGCACAGATTGTCACGACCCTCGCGGCAGGCGCGGCAAAGCCCGCAGGTGCGCGCGCCGTAGATCGAAACCAGCTGTCCGGGAACGAGGGTTGATACGCCGGGGCCGACGGCGTCGACGACACCCGACGCTTCAGCTCCGACCACCAGCGGCAGCTTGCGCTTGGCAAAGGCCATGCCGCGCCAGCCCCACACGTCGATGTGGTTCAACGCCACGGCCTTGATGCGCAGCGTGACTTCGCCCAGCGAAGGTGGCGGGGGCGGCGGCAGGTCCACCGTCTCGAGACGGCGGTCCTCGATAAGTTGCAGTGCGCGCATCGGGCCTGTCGGTTTTTGTTGACGAGACGCGTCGCTTAGACCGGTTCCCGCGCCATGACAAGGCAGGTGTTCTGCCCGCCGAAACCGAACGAGTTCGAAAGCACGGTGCCGACCGAGGCGTCGCGCTTCCTGTTGGGAACGACGTCGAGAACGATCGCGGGGTCGGGATTGTCGTAGTTGATCGTCGGCGGAATGACGCCCTCGCGCATCGTCATCAGCGAGAACGCGGCCTCGACCGCGCCGGCCGCCGACAGTGTATGACCGATCATCGACTTGTTGGACGAGATCGGCATCGAGCCGATGCGCTCGCCGAAGACGGTCGACAGCGACAGGTGTTCCATCTTGTCGTTTTCCGGCGTGGACGTGCCGTGGGCGTTGACGTAGTCGATCTCGTCCTCGCCAAGGCCGGCGTCAGCCAGTGCGGCGCGCACGGCGGCGATCGCCGGCGAGCCGTCCGGCTTGGAGCGGGTGCGGTGGAAATCGTCGGCGCGCTCGCCGCAGCCGCGCATGATGCCCAGGATGGTGGCGCCGCGGGCAAGGGCCGCCTCGAGCGATTCCAGCACCAGCGCGCCGGAACCCTCGGCCAGAACGAATCCATCGCGATCCTTCGAGAAGGGCTTCGACGCCTTTTCCGGAACGTCATTGTGGGTGGAAAGCGCCGAGAGCAGCGAGAAGCGGATCAGCGCCTCCGCCGTTGCCGAGCCGTCGGAGCCGATCGACAGCGCCCGGTCGCATTCGCCGCGACGGATCGCCTCGACGCCGAGCTGTATGGCGGTCGCGCCCGATGCGCAGGCGGTGGAAAGCGTGATCGGTAGCCCGCGCGTGCCGAAGTGGTCGGCCAGTCGGTCGGCTATGCTGCCGAACTGGGTGGTTTCGAAGATATCGATCTCCTTGAGGCCACGCGCCACGCGCAGCAGCCTTTCGGCGCCGCTGTCGGCCTTGTCGGAGTTGTAGAGCGAGAAACGGTCGGCCCAGTCGAGCTCGACGGGGGGCGAAGCCAGGAACAGCGGGCCGCCGAAATCGCTGGAATCGAGGCCGGCTTCGGCAACCGCCTCCTGTGCCGCCGTCTCGGCCAGCTCATAGGTGAGGGGACTTGCGCCCTTCGAGCTCGATGCCAGGAAATCGACGGTGCCGGCGATGCGGGTGTTGAGATGGTCGACGGGGAAACGGGTGATCGGGTGGATACCCGATTTGCCGGACGTCAATGCCGCCCAGTTGTCGGTCTTGCCGATGCCCAGCGACGTCACGACGCCGATGCCGGTGACGGCAACGATCGGCCTGCCCATGTGGTCTGTCAGTTTGGCCATGTTGTTTCCTGTCGCCTTTGTCGAAGCGCCGGATGAGCCCGCGAAAATCGCCTTGCGTCCGTGCGGGCGCCGTCGGTCAGGCTGCCTTGACCAGCGCTACGCCTTCGAATTGGTGATAGCCGATCGCCGTTGCAAGTGCGCTGTCCGGAACGCCCTCGAAGGGCTTCTCGGCTTGCGCGTCGAAGGCCGGATAAGCGGCCTTGCGCTCGACGGCGAGCGCCGCGAGCGCCACCGCGAAGGGGAATTGCGCCTCCTTCATGTGGCCCGTCATCGTCGAAAAGCCGCGCGTGGCGAGCGCCGGATGAGCATCCAGCACCGACCGTTCCGCGGCTGTCGCCGCATGCGCGCCCGAAGCACCCGACAGGGTCAGCAGCTTGCCGTTCGGCTTCACGGCCTGATCGAGCAGGGCGCCGATAGTGGCGGCGAGTTCGCCCTGCCGCCTCCTGGCGCGCCCCGACACGATCGGGCCGAGTTCGGCATAGATCCTGCGGCCGCGGCTTATCGCGTGCGCGCGCTGCTCCAGCACCAGGAACGCGCCGCCCGAGCCCGTCACCACGCCACCACCCTGCATGCCCTGCCTTTGCCATACCGGCTTCCAGGCGTCACGATGCAGGTAGCCGGCCAGCTCGTAGCCCAGCAGCATGTCGGAATGTTCAGTCTGGAAGGCTCCGCCGACCAGGACATGGGTCGACTGGCCGGAGCGGATGCGGGCGGCAGCCGTCTCCACCGCCGCGACGCCGGCGCCTTCCTCGCCCATGAAGGTGCGCGAGGAGCCAGTGACCTTGTGGACGATGGAGATGTTGCCGGCGAGCAGATTGGAGAGCTGGGCCAGAAACAGCGTCGGCCGCAGGTCGGTGGTCAGCTTTTCGTTGAGCAGGACGTCACGGTCGTTGCGGCTTTCCGAAGCGGCCAGGATGGTGGCGTCGACCGCCTCGTCGCGTTCGCCGCCGCCAGCGGCCACAACCATGTCCATGGTCGCGCAGAGTTCGTCATTGCCCTTGATGCCGGCATCGTCGAGCGCAAGACCAGCGGCGTAGGTGCCGAGCCTCTGCCAGGTTTCCATCTGGCGCTGGTCGCCACGCTTGGAGATCTGCAGGTTCCAGTCGATCTCAGGCAGCGGGTGAATGGTATAGGGGGCGAAACGCGCCGTCTCCAGCACGGGCTGCAGGCCCGGCTGCGTCAGCTTCGACCAATGGGCGTCCGGGCCTTCTCCCAGCGAGGAGACAAGGCCTATGCCTGAAATAACGACGTCGCTAGCACTCATGGGGGGCTGTTTTGGGTCAGCTTGAAGGGCGCGTCAAGGTCGCGCGCCCGATCTGACATCAGGCGTTCTTGGCCGCGACCAGCGCGTCGATCTTGGCGCACAGGTTCTTCATGACGAAGTAGTCGTCGGTCGAGGCCTTGCCGTCGTTGACTTCCTGCGTCCACTTCTCCAGCGGCACCTTGATGCCGAATTCCTTGTCGATGGCAAAGACGATGTCGAGGAAATCGAGGCTGTCGATGCCGAGGTCGTCGATGGTGTGGCTTTCAGGCGTGATTGTGTCGAGATCGATCTCGCTGGTATCGGCGATGATCTTGGCGACTTTTTCGAATGTGGTGGACAAGGGCTTTTCCTTCGGTTGCGGGCGGAATCTGTCCGCATGTGCTTGGGCGGTGTCTAATCGGTTTTTCCGGGCAGGAAAAGGCCTGATGCGTCCGGGCGCAGATGAGTAGGGGTCCGTAAAACGCAAGAATGGCCGCCGGTCGATCCGGCGGCCGGTAGTCGCGGCCAATCCAAAGGCTTCTTTCTGCTGTGACATTTTGACAAAGTAGTCAACGAACATTACTCTTTCACGTACCTTGGTACCATGGTAACAATTGCTATGACGGTAGAACGCATACAGACTGGCGTGCGGCTGGAAAAAAGGCTGGTGAAGGTGCTCAAGGCCCTGGCCGAGCATCGCGACATCAGCCTTGGAGACCTGATTGAGGGCATAGTGCTCCACGCTTTCGAGGGGCAGACGCCGTTCTCGCCGGCGACACTCGAAACAATCGCCCAGCTCAAGCGCATCTACGGGTTGGAACTCGGCGCGGCAGATAGCCATCGGTTGGTGGAAAGGACGGAGAAGCCCGGTGACGAACCATCTTGAGCGCAGCCACAGCATCGATCTTGCCGGACCGGTCGAGCATGTCTTCCCGCTGTTCACGCCGGTTGGGGAAACCTTGTGGGTTGATGGCTGGAATCCTGAGTTTCTGTATCCGCGGAACGGCGAAACGAAAGAGGGCATGGTCTTTCAGACCAGGCACGGTGAAGAAGTCACCCTTTGGGCCTGCACCGATTGGCGCCCTCAGGAACATCGCGTGCGCTATGCGAGGGTAACGCCGGGATCGCGTTTCGGATTTGTGGAAGTGCGCTGCCGCGATGCAGGCAGCAGAGGTACGCTGGCGTCCATAGCCTACACGTTCACGGCGCTCGGTGAGCAGGGACAATCATACCTGTCGGGGCTGACGGAAGATGCCTTCACGGAAATGATCGAAACTTGGAAAGCCAGCATCAATGCATGGCTGCGGAAGAACGCGGCCAATCACGAATAGATCAGAAGGTGACGCGGCCCAGCACGCGCAGGCGGTCGCCGTCGGGGGCCACGATCACGGCTTCGCCCTCGCGCGGCGAGACGCCGGTGAGCGCCAGGATGTTCTCCAGATGGGTGACCATGACGAGGTTGTCGGAGCCTGCATAGTCACGCACCTGCTTCATCACGGCGTCGATCTGCGCGGCCCTTCCGGCTTCGTCGGTCTTCAGCAGGTCGAGCGGTTCGAAAGGCTGCGGCTCGGCCTCGAAGGCGATGCGGGCCGTGTCGAGACAGCGGCAGTAGCGGCTGGACATGACGCGCTCCACTGGCGCGGCGCGAGCCGCGAACAACGCCCCGATCCGGCTCGCCTGCTGCTTGCCGCGTGCCGACAGGTTGATCTGGGTGGCGCAGTTGGCGATGTCGAAATTGGCCGGATCGCTCGTGCCTGTCACCATGGCGTGGCGCAGCAAGACGACACGGCCGCCGTCGCGCAGCAGCGCCCAGCCGGCATCGGTGGCATGCGCAACGGCCGGCATGGCAAGCAGGAACAGCGCCAAGGCAAATCGAATCATCACCTATCCTTTTCCTCGACGGACGGCCCGCCGCGACTGCCATATAGGGACTGCAAAGCCGTGGCAAAAACAAGCGAAGGCGACGGCTTGACCTTTCCAGGATCGGAGCGCGACGCGGATTGCCCGGCCGCCGCGAGCCAGGCATCGCCCGGGTTCCCGGCAATTGCGCGCGGCTGCGGGCTCGCCTATCACCGATACGATGTCGCCGCTCACGGAAACCGTCCTCTTCGTCTTCAGCCTTGTCGCGCTCGGCTACTGCGCTGGGCTGACCGGCTATCTGAAGCCGGGGAGCGGCGAGGGGATCGCGGAGTTCGCCGTCAGCGTGGCGATGCCGCTGCTGCTGTTCCAGACCATGGTGAAGTCCGATTTTCATGGCGTGGCGCCATGGTCGCTGTGGTTCGCCTATTTCAGCGCGGTCGCCCTGACCTGGGCCGTCGGCCACTTCGTCACCACCCGGATCTTCGGCAGGGATGCGCGCGCCGGCGTTGTCGGCGGGGTTTCGTCCTCCTATTCGAACGTGGTGCTGCTCGGCGCTCCCTTTATCCTCGGCATATTCGGACCGAGCGGGTTCGAGGTGCTGTCGCTGCTCGTCTCGGTGCACCTGCCGATCATGATGATGGCGTCGATCGTGCTGTTCGAGATGTTCGGCCGCGGCGACGAGCCGATGCATCCGCTGCGTGTCGTCAGGAGTTTCCTGCGCAGACTGTTCGTCAATCCGCTGATCATCGGCATCCTGGCGGGCCTGGCCTGGCGCATGACCGGAGCGCCGCTACCGGCGCTGGCGGGCCGGCTGGTCGATGCGTTGGCCGACACGGCGGGACCGGTGGCGCTGTTTGCCATGGGGCTTAGCCTGCGCCGCTTCGGCATCTCGGGCAATGTCCGCCCGGCGCTGGCCCTGTCGGCCTTGAAGCTCCTGCTGATGCCGGCCCTGGTGCTGGGGCTGGTCTGGCTGCTCGGCCTGCCGCCGCTGACGGCCAAAGTGGCCGTCGTCGTCGCGGCGCTGCCGTCCGGGATCAATTCCTACCTCATCGCCGTCCAGTTCAATACCGGCCAGGCGCTGGCGTCGAACCAGATGACCATCGCCACCGCCTGCGCGGCCGCCACCAGTGCGTTCTGGCTGATGATCGTCGGCATGGTGTTCGGGTAGGGATGTGTTCGGGTAAGGGTATTGCGCTGGACCAAGCCCTATATGCCATCTTGTGATTGCTTGCCGGGCTTTCCCTAGGTAAGAGCAATGCGCCGGCGTGCGGCCACGAGCACGCTCATCGAAATTTCCAGAAAAGCGGCCGTCAGCGCGCCGAACGGAGGCCAGATCATGCTTCAGAAAACCAGCCATTTCATGCGGCAGGCCATTCTCATCAACGGTGAATGGGTCCAGGCCGACAACGGCCAGACGATCGACGTCACCAATCCCGCGACCGGCCTCAAGATCGGCACCGTGCCGAAGGCCGGCAAGGCCGAGACCCGCCGCGCCATCGAGGCCGCCGAAGAGGCGTTCAAGAGCTGGCGCAAGACGACCGCGCTCGAGCGCTCGAAGCTGCTGCGCAAGCTGCACGACGCCATGATGGACAACCAGGACGTCCTGGCCGAGCTGCTGACCACCGAACAGGGCAAGTCGCTGGCCGAGGCCAAGGGCGAGATCGGCTCCTCGGCCGCCTACATCCTCTGGTTCGCCGAGGAAGGCCGCCGCGCCTATGGCGACATCGTGCCGTCGCCGTGGGCCGACCGCCGCATCCTCGTCACCAAGGAGGCGGTGGGCGTCATCGCCGCCATCACGCCGTGGAACTTCCCGTCCTCGATGCTGGCGCGCAAGCTCGGGCCGGCGCTCGCCGCCGGCTGCACGACCGTCGTGAAGCCGGCCTCGCAGACGCCCTATTCGGCGCTTGCCTGGGGTGCGCTGGCGGAAGAGGTCGGCTTCCCCAAGGGTGTCGTCAACGTCGTCACCGGGTCGGCCGGCGAGATCGGCGATGAGCTCTGCACCAACCCGCTGGTCAAGAAGATCACGTTCACCGGCTCGACCGAGGTCGGCAAGTTGCTGATCCAGAAGTCGGCTTCGACGGTGAAGAAGGTGTCGATGGAACTCGGCGGCAACGCGCCGTTCCTGGTCTTTGACGATGCCGATCTCGACCGGGCCGTTGCCGGCGCCATCACCGCCAAGTACCGCAATTCGGGCCAGACCTGTGTGTGCACCAACCGGTTCTTCGTGCAGGCCGGCATCTACGACAAGTTCGTAGAGAAGCTGGTTGAGGCGAGCAAGGCGCTGAAGGTCGGCTCGGGCCTCGACGCGGGCGTGCAGCAGGGACCGCTGATCGACGTCAAGGCGGTCGAAAAGGTCGAGGAGTTCATCGTCGACGCCACCGCCAAGGGCGGCAAGGTGGTCGCCGGTGGCAAGCGCCACGCGCTGGGCGGCTCGTTCTTCGAACCGACCGTGATCTCCGGCGCTACGCCCGACATGAAGTTCATGAAGGAAGAAATCTTTGGGCCGATCGCTCCGGTCTTCAAGTTCGAGACCGAAGAGGAAGCCGTCGCGCTGGCCAACGACACCGAATTCGGCCTTGCCTGCTACTTTTACACTGGCGATCTCGGCCGGGCCTTCCGCGTCATGGAAGGCCTGAAGTACGGCATGGTCGGGGTCAATGAAGGCCTGATCACCACGCCCGAGGCTCCGTTCGGCGGCGTCAAGGAATCGGGTCTGGGCAGGGAAGGCGGGCATCAGGGCATCGAGGACTATCTCGATACCAAGTATGTTTGCATCGGCGGCCTCGGTCTCTGAGAGAACGGCAGGCGTTCGGACGGAAACGGGCATTGCGCTCCATCCTTTTGATTTCGCCGTGTTTGCGCGACGCCGGGTGTTTCCTCCCGGCGTCGAAATGCTCTAGGTTGGATCGGCCGGAAGCCGCTCGGCTTTCAGGCCGGCAGCCGCGTTAGAGCGGGATGAGTTCCAGTGGAGTCGTTCGTCTCGCTCTAAGCTATGTTTTTTCAAGCATGACCTCATCCAGGAAGTTTCGACCTTTCCGGATCGGGCTCTATCGGTGAGAGCGATGAAGGACGGCGAGGTTTTCGGAACGACCCAGGCCGGAGAACCGGTTCGCCGCTTCACCATTACGGGCGGCGGCCTCACCGCCAACATCATCGGGCTCGGCGGGATCATCCAGGACCTGCGCCTTGCGGGACATGACGCGCCACTGGTGCTCGCCTACGACCGTCTCGAGCCATACGAAACCGACAAGGCTTTCTTCGGCGCGATCATCGGCCGCTTCGCCAACCGGATCCGCGACGGCCGCTTCACCATCGCCGGCACCCGCTACCAGAGCGAGCGCAACTTCCTGGGCAAGCACACGCTGCATGGCGGCTCGCAAGGCTATTTCCACCGGCCGTGGGAGGTTTCTCTGCATGGCCGGGACTTCGTCACGCTGACCTTGCACGATCCGGATGGCACGATGGGCTTTCCCGGAGCGCTCGACGTCACCTGCACCTACCGGCTGAAGATCCCAGGCACGCTCAGCGTCGAACTCACCGCGACCTGCGAGGAGCCGACGCTGTGCAATCTGACCCAGCACTCCTACTTCAATCTCGACGACGGGGGCGTCGGCGATATTCTCGACCATCGGCTGATGCTGAACGCCAGCGCCTACCTTCCGGCTGACGCCGAGATGATTCCGACGGGCGTGGTCAAGCCGGTCGACGATACGCCTTTCGACTTTCGCCAGGCGCGGCCCTTGCGCATGGAGAGCGAAGGCGAACAGGTCTCTTACGACCAGAATTTCTGCCTTGCGCCGACACGCGGCCCGCTCAAGCAGGCGGCATGGGCACAGGGGGCAACGTCAGGCGTGGAGATGGAGGTCTGGACGACGGAGCCGGGCGTCCAGCTCTATATCGGCCAGCACGTGGCGCCGGCAGCGCTTGGGCTGGGCGGCCGCGCCTACAAGCCGTTCTCCGGCTTCTGCCTGGAGCCGCAGGTCTGGCCGGACGCGCCCAACCGCCCGTATTTCCCGCAGGCTACGCTGTGGCCCGGCCAGATGTACCACCACGTCACCGAATACCGCTTCCGGCTGCCCTGAGCCTGTGAGCCGCCCAGGCTATTGCTCGAAGGCCCGGCGCAGCGTCTCGAACGGCGCCAGCGCGCCGCGCACCTGAACCACGGCCGCGGCGACCTGGTGCGCGCGCCTGGCGGCTTCCACAGGCGGGTGCCCGGCAAGGCGGGCGGCGAGGTAGCCGCCATTGAACGAATCGCCGGCTCCGGTGGTGTCGACCGGAGCGGCGACATGGACCGCGCCGACATGCTCCTCCGCGCCGTCCTTGACGACCAGTGCCGGCTGCTCGCCATTCTTGACGACGATTTCGCTGACCGTCCGTGCAAGCCGGCGGGCCGTCTCGCGCGGGTCGGAGTCGCCGAACAGCATCTGCTCGTCGGGAAAGGTCGGCAGCGCGATGTCGGTCACGGCAAGGGCATCGGCGATCGCGGCCTGTGCCTCCTCGCGCCCATGCCAGAGCCTTGGGCGGTAATTGGGATCGAAAGCGACCAGGCTGCCCGCCTTGCGCGCGGCGGCGGCCGCCGCCAGCAGGGTGGCGCGCGCATCGGCATCCAGAATTGCCAGGGTGATTCCGGAAAAGTAGATAAGCGACTGGTTTTCAAGGCTTTTGGCTAGCTGGTCTGGATTGGATGCCAGTTGCCGGGCGGCGGCATCGCTTCGCCAGTAGGTGAAGGAGCGCTCGGCGCCGGTCAGCGTGATGGCATAGAGGCCGGGGCGCGCGCCAGGTATGACGGGGCTGTTGCCGACGCCGATACCGTTTTCGGCGAAGAAGGCGATCTGAGCCTGCGAGAAGGGATCGTCGCCAAAGGCTGAAACATAGGAAGCCGGCCGTTCGCCGCTCAGCGCGTGCAGCGCCCATAGCGTGTTGAACGTGTCGCCGGCAAAGCCCATGCGCCAGTTGGGGCCGGTCTGGCCCGAAAGCTCGAGCATGCATTCACCGATCGACACGATGCCGTTTGCTGCCATCCGCTTCACCCTCCGAGCATGATGCCGAAAAGTGTGGAGCGGTTTTCGGACGACATCATGCTCTATTTCTTAGATCGAGAGCCGGATGATTCCAGGTCAACCTGGAATCATCCGGCTCTGGCTGCGCGACAACGGTGCTGTAGCTTTTTGCGGTCGGCAGCGCCATGGTTGAACGGGGCTGATTTTCTCCACAGCGGGAGATTTCCCCAGAGCGGCGGGATGGGATAAGCCGGCCGCGACGTTGTCTGCTCAAGAGGAACCGGTTTGGCATCGATATGGCGTTATCTCCTGGCAGGCCTGGGCCTGACGGCACTGCTGGCTGGCATACTGGCGGTCGTCTACCTGATGGCGCCGCAATGGGGGCAGCCAACAGGGCCGGACGTGTCGCGCTCGAAGGCCAGCGAGAACGGCCTGTTCGTCGCCAGCTTCCAGCCGGAAGCCGGTGCCGTGCGCCAGGGCGAACTGGAAACATGGCTGCTTACGCTCAAGACAAAAGCGGGCGCGCCGGTGGAAGGTGCGGCCATCGCAATCTCCGGTGGCATGCCGCAGCACGATCACGGCCTGCCGACCAGCCCACAGGCTACGGACTATCTCGGCGAGGGCCAGTACCGGATCGAGGGCGTGAAATTCACCATGAGCGGCTGGTGGCAGCTTCATTTCGCGATCTCCGCGACGGCTGGCTCCGACACGGTCGTCTTCAACGTGGTGCTGTGAGGCGTCCATGAGACGGCCGGCGCGCCTTCTTGCGCTCGTGGCCGTGACGCTGCTTGCCGGTTGCGGCAAGCCGCAGTTTTCCGACGCGGAGAAGAAGACGGTCGCCTCGCTGGCGCTTTCCAACCTGCCGGCACTCAAGACTGACACCACCAACCGCTTCGCCGATCTGCCCGCCGCCGCGGCGCTGGGTTCGACGTTGTTCTTCGACCTCAGCATGAGCCGCGACGGCACGGTCTCATGCTCGACCTGCCACAAGATAGACCGCCAGTTCCAGGACGACCTGCCGCAGGCGGTCGGTGTCGGCCGCACCAACAGGCGCACCATGCCGCTTGCCGGCGTGGCCCGCGATCCGTGGTTCTTCTGGGATGGACGGCGCGACAGCCTATGGGCGCAGGCACTGACGCCGCTAGAGAACCCGCTGGAGCAGGCCGGGAACCGCGCCGCCTATGCCCACTACATCAAGGCCCGCTTCGGCGAGCGCTACGAGCGGATCTTCGGCCCGCTGCCGGACCTTTCGAGCATCCCGGCCAATGCCAGCCCGCTCGGCAACGATGCCGAGCAGGCGGCCTGGAAAGCTATGAGCGGCGCGCAGCGCGATGCCGTCAACCGGGTCTTCGCCAACATCGGCAAGGCCATTGCGGCGTTCGAACGCTCGATCGAGCCGCAACCGACACGCTTCGATCGTTTCGCCGTCGACCTCGTCACCGGAGCCAAGCCCAGGCCGGAAGATGCCTTCTCGCCACAGGAAATCCAGGGGCTGAAGCTGTTCATCGGCAAGGCCAATTGCGTGACCTGCCACAACGGGCCGCGCTTCACCGACAACTCCTTCCACAACACGGGCGTGCCGCCGGTGAAGGACCTGCCACCGGACCGTGGTCGCATCGATGCCGTGGCGCAGGTGGAGGCCGACCCCTTCAATTGCCTCAGCGCATATCGCGACGGCGACGCCAGCGCCTGCGGCGAGCTGCGGTTCATGGTGAGGGATGCCCCGCAACTGGTGCGTGCCTACAAGACCCCGTCGCTGCGCGGCGCCGCGGACCGGCCGCCCTACATGCATGCCGGGCAGTTTTCGTCGCTCGACGAGGTGGTGGCGCATTATGCGAAGGCCTCGCCAAGCGTCGAGGGTGTGTCAGAAGTGCACCCACTCGACCTGTCCGATCGCGAGCGCGCGGCGCTGGTGGCGTTTCTCAAGACGCTGTCAGAGCAGGCCGGCCAATAGGTCTCGACCTAGCGATCCTTCACGGTTTCCATCGCCACGAAGGTCGATGTCTGGGCGACGTGGGGCAGGGCTGAGATGCGCTCGCCCAGCACGCGGCGGTAGGCGGCGATATCCCGGGTGCGGACCTTCAGCAGATAGTCGAAGCTCGATGCCATCATGTGGCACTGCTCGATCTCCGGCACGGCCTGGACGGCGCGGTTGAAGGCGTCGAGCGCGGCCGAGCGCGTATCCGACAGTTTGACCTGGACGAAGGCGACATGACCTTCGCCCATGCGCTCGCGATCGATGATGGCCTGGTAGCCCCTGATGTAGCCATCCTTCTCCAGCCGCTTCACGCGCGCCTGCACAGGCGTCTTCGACAGCCCGACCTTCGTCGCCAGCTCGGACATCGAAAGACGGCCATCCCGGGCGAGCGCCGCGAGGATGTTGCGGTCTATGCGGTCCAATTGGTCTTCTGTCATCGCAACGGCAGTCCATTTTTCGATATTGGCGCTCCACGATAGTTCAATCGGCCTGTTCAGTCGATCTCTTCGGACCGACGGAAAATCCGCAGTCATGCTAGCTTGCGCCAATCGGTCCGGTGGCCGCCGGCCCGCGCATAGACGCTTGCTTGCATCAACGCCTGCTTTTCAGGGACCCACCATGCCGCTCGACGCCATCCGCCAGCAGATCCGCGCCAACTACCTGCCAGACGAGGATGAAGCGATGAAGCGACTGGCCTCCAGCGCCAGTCTCTCCACGACGGATCGCAAGGCGATCTCGGCTCGCGCCGCCGATCTCGTGCGGGCGGTGCGCGGCTCGACCGATCCCAGGCTGATGGAGGTGTTCCTGTCGGCCTACGGATTGTCGACGAAGGAAGGCGTGGCGTTGATGTGCCTGGCCGAGGCGTTGCTGCGCGTGCCCGACACGGAGACCATGGATGACCTGATCGCCGACAAGATCGCGCCACATGACTGGTCGGCGCATTCGGGCGGATCGAGCTCAATCTTCGTCAACGCCTCGACCTGGGCGCTGATGCTCACCGGCCGGGTCCTCGACGAGGGCGAGGGCGGCATCGAGGGCACGCTGCGCGCCATGGTGCGCCGGCTCGGCGAGCCGGTGATCCGCAAGGCGGTGGCGGCGGCGATGCGCGAGATGGGCGAGCAGTTCGTGCTTGGCCGTACCATCGCCGAAGCCGTCAAGAACGGCCGCTCGATGATCCAGAAGGGCTATCTCTACTCATTCGACATGCTGGGCGAGGCGGCCCGCACGGAAGCCGACGCGCTGCGCTATCACAGGGCCTATTCGGACGCGATCTCGTCGCTCGATTCCGGTTCCAACGGCCCCGACATCCGCTACAACCACGGCATCTCGGTCAAGCTTTCGGCGCTGCATCCGCGCTACGAGGTGGCGCAGAAGGAAAAGATGCTGCCGGTCATGGCCGAGCGGCTGCTGTCGCTGGCGCTCGCGGCGCGGCACGCGCGCATGGGCCTCAACATCGATGCCGAGGAAGCGGACCGGCTCGACCTGTCCCTCGACGTGATCGAGCGCGTGCTGGCCGAGCCCGAGCTTGCCGGCTGGGACGGTTTTGGCGTCGTTGTGCAGGCCTATGGTCCGCGCGCCGCCTTCGTCATCGACTGGCTCTACGCGCTGGCCAGGAAGTACGACCGCAACATCATGGTGCGCCTGGTCAAGGGCGCCTACTGGGACACCGAGATCAAGCGGGCGCAGGCGCTGGGGCTTGCCGGCTACCCGGTCTTCACCCGCAAGGCCAACACCGACGTCTCCTACATCGGCTGCGCGCGCAAGCTGCTGTCGATGACGGATCGCATCTATCCGCAATTCGCGACGCACAACGCGCATACGGTGGCCGCGATCCTGTCGATGGCCAAGACCCGCGACAGCTTCGAGTTCCAGCGCCTGCACGGGATGGGCGAAGCGCTGCACGAGACGGTGCGCAAGTCCGAGGGAACGCGCTGCCGCATCTACGCGCCGGTCGGCGCCCATTCCGATCTTCTCGCCTACCTGGTTCGTCGGCTGCTCGAGAACGGCGCCAATTCATCTTTCGTCCACCAGCTTACGGATGAGGAGGTCGAACCGGAGATCATCGCGCGCGACCCGCTCGAAACGGTGGAGACAGAAGGGCCCGCCGCCAATCCGGCCATTGCCCGGCCCTCGGCGATCTTCGGCGCGGATCGCCGCAACTCCAAAGGTTTCGACATCACCGATGCGGTGACCCTGTCGGCGATCGAGACCGCCAAGGCCGCTTTTGCCGGTCCGGAACGCTGGCATGCCAGGCCGATCACGCGCGCCGGCGGCTCCGGCAAGGCGCGCCCCGTCGTCAATCCGGCAAAGCCGTCGGAGGTGATCGGGACCATCCAGGAAGCTTCCGCCAAGCAAGTCGCGGCCGCTGTCGGCCTGGCCGTCGAGGCGCAGCCTGGCTGGGCGAAACGGCCGGTCGCGGAGCGCGCCGCGATCCTCAACCGGGCCGCCGACCTTTATGAAGCCCATGCCGTGGAGTTCTTCGCGCTCGCTACGCGCGAGGCCGGCAAGTCGTTGAGCGACGCGGTGGCGGAACTGCGCGAGGCGGTCGACTTCCTGCGCTATTACGCGACCGAGGCCGCCAATGCCGAGGCGGGAACGGAAGCGCGCGGGGCGATTGCCTGCATTTCGCCCTGGAATTTTCCGCTCGCCATCTTCACCGGCCAGATCGCGGCCGCGCTCGTCACGGGCAATGCTGTGATCGCCAAGCCGGCCGAGCAGACGCCGCTGATCGCTTTCCGCGCGGTGGAGATGCTGCGCGAGGCCGGCGTGCCAGAGGATGTCATCCAGCTTCTGCCGGGCGACGGCCCATCCGTCGGCGCGCCGCTCACCGCCGACCCGCGTATCGCGGGCGTCTGCTTCACCGGCTCCACCGAGGTCGCCAAGCTGATCGAAAAGCAGCTCGCGGAGACTGCCGCGCCCGATGCGATGCTGATTGCCGAGACCGGCGGCCTCAACGCCATGATCGTCGATTCCACCGCGCTGCCCGAACAGGCGGTGCGCGATATCCTCGCCTCGGCCTTCCAGAGCGCCGGGCAGCGCTGCTCGGCGCTGCGCGTCCTCTACGTCCAGAAGGATGTCGAGAAGAAGATGCTGGAGATGCTGAAGGGCGCCATGGCGGCGCTGGAGGTTGGTGACCCCTGGCGGATATCGACGGATGTCGGCCCGGTCATCGACGACGAGGCACAGGCATCGATCCGGGACTATTGCACACGCATGGGGCTGGAAGGCCGGCTGATCGCCAAGCTCGAAACGCCGAAGGACGGCCGCTTCGTGGCGCCGCATGTCTTCAGGGTCAAGGGCATCGAGGAAATGGAGCGCGAGGTGTTCGGCCCGGTTCTGCACGTCGCCACCTTCGAGGCGGACGGGATAGACGGCGTGATCTCGGCGATCAACCGCAAGGGCTACGGCCTGACTTTCGGGCTGCACACCCGTATCGAAGGACGCGTCCAGCATTTCGTCGACGGCATCCATGCCGGCAATATCTACGTCAACCGCAACCAGATCGGCGCCGTGGTCGGCTCGCAGCCTTTTGGTGGCGAGGGGCTGTCGGGAACCGGTCCCAAGGCCGGCGGCCCGCATTATCTCAGGCGCTTCCGCAAGGGGCCGGAGGCTGGCACGCACCTTGGAGAGGGCCACAAGGTGACGGCCACCGAACTCGCCGACAACCTGCCGGACCCGACGCTCGGCGGCTGGTCGACGCGGCCGGATCGTGTGGCCATCCTGCGGAAGCATCTGCGCGGCAAGGGGGCGGCGGCAATCGCGGCCGCCGCGAGTCTCGATTTCGGCCAGGTGGATCTGCCCGGGCCGACGGGTGAAGCCAACACATTGTCGCTGTCGCCCCGGGGCAGGGTGCTGTGCCTCGGGCCAGACGCCGACACGCTGCTTGCCCAGACGATCCAGGCGCTCGCCGCCGGCAATGCCGTGCTCGCGGTGGCGCCGGGCGCGGTGGCGGCGCTGTCGGCCCTGACCGGCAAGGGGTTGCCGCTGTCGGCGATCGACGGACGGCCGGATCCGGTGGAGGCGCGCTCGCTGCGCGTCGACGTCGTCGCCTTTTCCGGAACGCCGGAAGCCTCGCGGATCGTGCGCAAGGTGGTCGCCAGTCGCGACGGACCGATCGTGCCGCTGGTCAGCGAGGTGATCAACCCGGCTGCCTACGCGCATGAACGCGCCGTCTGCGTCGACACCACGGCGGCCGGCGGCAATGCCAGCCTGCTGGCCAGCGCGTGAGCGGGTGGCGTTCGAGCCACCCGATGCCAGACCTGCCCGCGCCGTGGAGGTGATTACACTGCGCCCTGAAATGGATTAAGCATGGTCGAAAATCCGACCGGCAAGGCCGAACCGATGGACGAAACATCCCCGCCGTTTGAGCTTCCGCCGGTTTCCGTGGTGATCACCTGCTACAACTACCGGACCTATGTCGAGCAGGCCATTCGCTCGGTGCTGGCGCAGACCTATCCGAAATGGGAATGCGTGATCGTCGACGACGCATCGACCGACGGCTCGTCCGACCATGTCCGGCAATTGCTGGAGACGATCGGCGATGCACGGTTTCGGCTGCTGGCGCGGCCGCAGAATGGCGGGCAGATGCAGGCGTTTCGCGACGGATTCGCGGCGACGGGAGCGCCGTTCGTGGCCTTTCTCGACGCTGATGATGCCTGGCTTCCGGATTTTCTCCTGGCGCACCTGTCGGCGCATCTCAACGCCACGCACTCGGCCGCGGTGTCGAGTTCGGATGTGTTTCTGATCAACGGCGAAGGCACATTGCTCAGTGGTACCTTCGCGGCGCTGCAGAAGCCGCGCGCGGGTTCGGAACGGTCCGGAATCGCCATCCCGCCAGGCGAGCAGCTTGCTTCCATGATGCCCGCAATCGCCTACCCGTCGCGGCATTCGGTGACCTATTTCGCGCCAGCCATATCGGGCTGGCTGTGGGCGCCATGCTCGGCCATCCTGTATCGGCGCGGCGCGCTGGAACCGGTATTGTCGTTTCCGTTCAAGGCGAAAGGCGGCGCGGATTACCTGACCGCGACCTGCGCGCATCTGGCGGGCGGCAGCCTGATCCTTTCCGAGAGCCTTGGCCTTTATCGACTGCACGGCTCGAACCTGTCCACCGGCGTCGCCTTCGCGGGCGGCCATGTGCGTCAATCGCCCGCTTACAGGGCCTATCGGAACGTTCTCGCCTCGGACGCCGTCGATTATGCCCTGGCGAATTCGGGCTGGCTGAGCGACGCCAACGGGTACGGTTTCATGCCGGGTTTTCTGAAGCAGCATGTGAGCCGCTTCAAGCATCTGTCCGACGATCCGAGGCTTATACGCTTCCTGGCCAGGGGACGGCCCTGGCTGAGGCTTCGCATGCACCTGGCGCGCATGTTGCGCCGGGTGCGCGGGGGGACGGCCCGACCCTGACGCACGCGTCGGGCCGGGCAATTTCAGCCGTGAGCTGCTCAGGCACCTTCGACCACGGAGAAGCCTTCGAACTGCGGATGGCCGATATAGTGCACTTTGGTGGTGCCGACATTGCGATGGGCGGCGCGGAAGTTCTCCGATTTCGTCCAGGCAACGAAGTCCTCATGGCTTGCCCAGACGGTGTGCGAGGCGAAAAGCGTGTAGCCTTCGGTCTCGTTGACCGGCCCCCGCAGCAGATGGAATTCGCGAAACCCCTTCATCTCGGCAAGGCTGGAATCACGGTTCTTCCACACCGCCTCGAAATCGGTCTCGGAACCTTTCTGCACCTTGAAGCGGTTCATGGCTATGTACATTGGCTGTCCTTTCTGGGTTGCTGAAATTGTTGTGCCCGCTTCAGCGGGCGATGCCTATCGGCACGTTGAAAAGCCAGGTCTTGCGGTTGGCTTCGGGGGGGATGGGCGGAACCGGAGAGGCCCGCTGCACGACGGCCAGCAGCCTCTCGTCCAGTTCCGGCGATCCGGTGCTCTGGATGAGCCTGAGGCCGCTGATGTCGCCGTTGGCGCTCACCGTGAACTGTATCCTTGCGATCCCGCCTGTACGGGCGTTGCTGACCGCGCGTTGCGCGACCCTGCGGATTTTTGCCGTCACTTTTCCGGGATAGTTGCTGACCGCCGCGTTGCCGACGCCGCTGCCACCGCCGGTGGATGCCAGAGCGCTGGATTTGCTCTTGCCCTCGGCATTTCCGCGCAAGGCGTTGATCAGGCTGTTGCCCTGCTTGCCCGTGGTCTTCTCCTTGACGACCTTGCCGTCCGCCTTGCCCTCCGGTCGCGCGTGCTCCTTGGGCTTCTCCTCGGCCTTCCGGGCTGTCGTCGCTTCGGGTTTGCTGGCCTTTCTTTCCCTGGGCTTGGCCTTCGGTGTCGGCTTGGGGGCGGGTTGAGGTTCGACCTTTCGCGCGGGAGTAGGCTCCGGCTCGGGCTCCACCTGGGCGGTGAGCACCTGCTCGGTTTCAACCGGCTTCGCCTGCGCGACGGGCGCCGCCGGCTGGCTCACGGCGTTGTCGTCGGGCTCCATTGATTCCGCCGTCAGCACGTCTGGCGCCGGATCGGGGAGGGAGGTCTGGGGCGAGGGCTCGGGAACGGGATCGATCGCTTGCGGCGGGACAGCCGTCGCCACGTGATCGGGCGCGGCCTGCGCCGGTTCACTCGGCGCGACCGGCAAGGACCTGGCATCCGTCACGGGCTGCAACGTCTCCGGAACGGCGGCTTCGGCGGGGTCCTCGACCGCGGCAATGGTCTCTGTCACCGGCACCGGCTGCGCCTCTACCGCTTCTACCCCCTTCGGCGTGACTATCGGGACAAAGGTGATTTCCATCGCGTCTGGAAATTCGGTCTTGTTGCCGGCCACTTCGGTCGTATCGGAATTGCCGGCCATTTGCATGCCGGCCTGGTCCGCGCCCTCGATGCGGATGCCGTCGTCCCAGATGCTCAGCATCGCCATCGCCACCGCGACATGGAACAGGATCGAAATGGACAGCGCGCGGCTGAGCGCCGGACTGCGACCGGCAATCCTGCCCGCCGGGGTGGCGAGGGGTTCCGTGGCGGGTGTGAGTTCGGCGCTGGCACCCGCCAGACCCGCCGTCTCAACCTCATCCGTCCTGGGTGCGCGCAGCGCGCCGAGCGGGATGGGAAAGTCCGGATCCCCCGGCTCAAGCGGCAACGCGCCCGGCCCAACGGGGGGCCAGGCGACGCTGTTTCGCGCGAATGCCGGTTCCAGTCCCAACGTCCCTCTCAGACGCCGAAGGCGATCTTGGCTTTTGTTTCCGTCTTGAGCTGGCGCGTACAGGCGTTGGGGTCGACGCCCGTGCCTTCGCACTGTGTCGCGCTGTTGACCAGCACCCGGCTGATCTTGCCGCAATCCGTGCCCGCGAGATCGAACCGCGTTACCTTGGTCTTGCCCTTCGGCAGATCCTTGAAGTCGAGCACGGTCAGCCGGTCGACGACGCCGGCATCGTTGAAAAGCGCGATCTCGAACGCCGCCTTGCCAAGGTCGGCGCCGAGTCCGTTGGTGACGACGAAGGTCAGGCGGCAGCCCTTGTCGGAGGGCTGCGCGCCATTCAGCTCGAGCGTCAGGGCAGGGGCCGGCGCGGGTTCTTCAGCCCACGCCGGCGCCGTCGCAAGCGACATCGCCAACGCCGAGGTCAGCAGACGAAGCGATGCCGTCAAGCCTGTCATGATGATCAGCCTCCGAAGCGCATTGTCGCGGCGAGCTTGAGCGTCACGCCGGGCTCGTAGATCGGGCTCGTGGTGGAGCCATTGAGCGGGTTGACGTATTTGACATCAAACAGATTGTCGGCGCGGAAGTCGATCTTCAGATTGTCGGTCGCCTGATAGCTGGCGAAGGCGTTGACCAGCGTATAGTCCCTGGCGATCGCGTTGCCCTTGGGCTTGCCGTTGTACTGCACCTCGCCGCCAACGGTCAGCTTGTCCTCGAGGAAGCGGAAGCCGAGCTGAGCCGAAACCTGCGACGAGGGAATGGTCGAAAGGTCCTCGCGAACACCGGCATAGCTGACGGTGTGGCCGTTGGTAACCGACGCCGAAAGCCCGGCGAAGCCCCATGCCGCCTCATAGACGCTTTCGAATTCGAAGCCCTGGATCTTGGCGTTGGCGTAGTTCTGGTACTGCGCGCAGGTCGGAATGTAGTAACCGCCGGGCACCCAGATCGGCGGCAGGCCGGGCAGGTACGGGCAACCGTTGTTGCCGACGCCGACGTCGTCGTTCAGGCCGATATAGTCGTCGACATCATTATGGAAATACGCGGCCTTTATGCGCAGCGCGTCGTCGGGCTGGAAGACGCCGTTGGTCTTGTAGTTGACGCCGGCTTCCCAGGTCTTGCCGGTCTCCGGCTTCAGGTTGGGATTGGGCAGGAACGGAAACACCACGCCGGCAGGGTGAAGGCCGCTGATCAGCGTTTCGGTGATCGACGGCGAGCGGTAACCCTCGGCGTAGGTGGTGTAGAATTGCAGGCCTTCCAGGCCGGCGCTCTCGAAGGGCGAGATGCCGACGGTGATGCGCGGCGACAGGCGGTCGCCCGACGTGTCGTTGGCATCGCTCTTGAGGCTGTAGCTGTCGTAGCGAAGGCCGGCGACGACTTCCAGCCACTCCCAGGAGATCTTGTCCTGGACATAGGCACCGGAAACGCGACGCTTGCCGGAAGGCGTGTAGAAGCTGTCGCTTCCGCTCGGGCCGACATTCTTGACGTCGTCGCTCACCCAGTCGCCACCATAGGTCAGCTCGTGCGCCAGCGCGCCGGTCTCGAACCGGGACGTGTTCCAGATATCGAGGCTAAGGGTGCCCATGTCGTAGGCGGACACCGATCCGGCCGGCACCGTGATCGCCCCGCCGGTGGACGGGTCGTAGCGGTTGAGCGGGATCAGGCTCGTCTGGTTGAGACTGGTCTTGCCATAGGAAGCGTTGATGTGCAGGTCGAGCCAGCTCTTGGCGTCATCGGTGATGTTGTAGCGGGCGGTGAAGGTGTTCTGCTTCAGGCCGACGTCGTAAGCGGGCACGCCGCTGCTCACTTCCTGCCAATTGTCGCTGGTGCCGTTCCAGCCGAGTTTCAGCTCGCTGTTTTCGGTCGGCCGGATCGTGGTCTTGATCAGTCCGCTCAGCACGTCGAATCCGGAGCCGTTGACGGTGTTGCCGCCGCCATCCTTGTAGTTTCCATAGTCGCGATAAACGATGTTGCCGAGGACGTCCCAGTTCTCGTTCATGCGGTAGGCGCCGGAAGCGCTGGTCGTCCAACCCTTGCCGTTGGTTTCGTAGCGCGCGGTCGCCGACGCCGCCCAGGTCTCGCCGTCACGCAGGAAGTCGGCCGCGTCCTTGGTCTCGAAGAAGACCACGCCGCCGATCGCGCCCGAACCATAGGTGTTGGCGACCGGACCGCGCACGACATCGGCGGATTTCAGCAGCTCGGGGTCGATGTAGAAGGTCGATTGCGTGCCATGGCCGGAGCGCTGGAAATCCTGGCGGGCGCCGTCGACGATCACCTGCACGCGGCCGAAATCCTGCAGGCCGCGAATGTTGACGCTGGAGGCGACGCGTCGCGCGTCTGACTGCATGGTTATGCCGGGGACACCGAAGAAGACATCGTTCGGCGTCGTCGCCATGCGGCGGTCCAGCTGCTCCTGGTCGACATGGCTGACGGAAGCAAGCGACTGGATAGCGGTCTCGCCGGTGCGGCTGAGAATCAGAATCTTGTCGAGAAGCGTGGCGCCGTCGGCGGCCTTTTCTTCCTTGGGCTTTGCCTGTTCGGCCTGCTGATCCTGGGCCGGTTTGGCCTGCTGGGCGGAGGCGGGAGAAGCGATAAGTGCAATTGCCGCCACGCCCGCCAGCAACGCCACTCCATTCAATGCAAGGCAGCTTGCCGGAACACAATCCGTCCGATCACCCCGCGCCCAATTCGCCAACCCCATGTCCCAACTCCAAAATCCAGGTTCATCGCTGGCTGGCCCATGTCGGTTGACCGGAGGCTCGCTGGCATTCTTGCATCGTGTCCGGCATCTTAAATGTTGACTCATTTAGTCCGGTATTGCACTGACTAGTAAACATGATTATTCAAGTCAAGAAATGAATCGTCATTCCACGCAAGGTGCTGGAGCGGTCGCGGCCGCAGGCGCCAGAAGGGGTCGAACCAGATGAATACGCACAATCCCGATGACTTCCGCTATCGCTTCCGCCGCCCCTCGCAACAGGCGCCGGGCCGGCTTGATTCCAGTCATCTTTCGGTTCGGACCCTATCCAGCAACTCGCTCTTCCAGGGCGACCACGAGATCGGCATCGAGCACCACGGGGCGCTCTACAGGCTGAAGATCACCCGTCAGGGCAAGCTCATTCTCAACAAGTAGGCGCAAGGCAAGCAGGGATTAAGACATGGACCAGCGCGTAAAACCCACGCCACACGAAATCCGACGGGCCCGGGCGGACAATCCGAAAGCGCGAGAGCGCGATCTGGCCATCCAACTCGGTATCTCCGAGGCCGAACTGGTCGCCGCGCATTGCGGCGAGGGGGTCGTGCGCGTCGAGCCGCGCGTCAACGACCTGCTGACGGGCCTGGAGGCGGTGGGCGAGGTGATGGCGCTGACCCGCAACGAAAGCGCCGTGCACGAGAAGATCGGCGTCTACGACAAGGTGGTCACCGGCAACAACAATGCCATGGTGCTGGGTGAGCACATCGACCTGCGCATCTTCCCAAAGGTCTGGGCGCACGGCTTTGCCGTCGAGAAGCGCGACGGCGACGAGATCCGGCGCAGCCTGCAGTTCTTCGACGCTGCCGGTGAGGCCGTGCACAAGGTGCATCTCAAGCCGGCATCCAACCTCTATGCTTATCAGAAGCTCGTGGCGTCGCTTGAATCGACGAACCAGGAACCGGTCGTCGCGATCTCAACGACGGGCCTCGATGTCGAGACCGGAGCGCCGGACGCAACGGCCGACGCCCTGGACCTGCGCGACCGCTGGAGCCGTCTGACCGACGTGCATCAGTTCTTCGGCATGCTGAAGACCCTGAAGCTCAGCCGCCGTCAGGCGGTGCGCATGGTCGGCCAGGACTATGCCTGGCTGCTCGATCGCGATGCCGTCGCCGCCATGTTCCACCATGCGGCGGCCGAAGCCATGCCCATCATGTGCTTCGTCGGCAATCGCGGCTGCATCCAGATCCATTCCGGACCGGTCAAGTCGATCAAGCCGATGGGGCCGTGGATCAACGTTCTCGACGAGACCTTCCACCTGCACCTGCGCACGGACCACATCGACGAGGTCTGGGCGGTGCGCAAGCCGACCAAGGACGGGCATGTCACCTCGCTCGAGGTCTATGATGCCAAGGGCGAGATGATCATCCAGTTCTTCGGCAAACGCCACGAAGGGGAAATCGAGCGCGCCGACTGGCGCTCGCTTGCGGAGAACCTGCCGCGCATCCCGACCGCAGCCTGAGGACCGTGCCATGATTTCCGTTTCCAGACTGGCGCCCGCGTTCGGGTTGGCGCTCGGTCTCTGTGTCGCGCTGGCGGCGCCGGCCGGCGCCGCCGACGCGTTCGCCGACACGTCGCGGATTGCCGCCATCGGCGGCTCGATCACCGAGATCGTCTATGCGCTCGGCGCTGAAAGCCATCTCGTGGCGCGCGATTCGACGAGCCGCTATCCGGAGGCAGCCCTGAAGCTGCTTGACGTCGGCTATATGCGTCAGCTTTCGCCGGAGGGCGTTCTTTCGGTCAACCCGAGTGGCATCCTGGCCCTGCACGGCAGCGGTCCCAAGGAAGCGGTGGACGTGCTCAAGAAGAGCAGCGTGCCTTTCATCGAAGTGCCGGAACGCTACGACAATGAAGGCATTCTCGAAAAAATCCGCATCGTCGGCAAGGCGCTGGGCGCCGACGCCAAGGCGGAGGCGCTGGCGGGCGAGGTCGAGGCCAAGCTCGAGGCCGCCGAGAAGCGTACGGCCGACATCAAGGAACGCAAACGCGTCCTGTTCGTGCTGTCCATGCAGGGCGGCAAAGTGTTGGCTGCCGGCAGCGATACCGCCGCCAACGGCATCATCCAGCTCGCCGGCGCGGTCAATGCCATCGAGGGTTTCTCCGGCTATAAGCAGCTTTCCGACGAAGCCATCGTCACCGCCAAGCCGGATATCATCCTGATGATGAACAACGCCGGGCCGCCGACGCCGGACAGCGAAGTGTTCGGCAACCCGTCGATCGCCTCGACGCCGGCCGGCGCCGGACGCAAGCTGATCCGGATGGACGGCGCCTATCTGCTCGGCTTCGGCCCGCGCACCGCCGATGCCATCCACGACCTCGCCGTGTCCATCTATGGCGCGCAGGCCACGGACTGAGCGCGCCATGGTTCAGCAGTCGATCGCCGGCCTCCATGGCCGGCCCACGGGCGCGGCCGAGGGCGATCGCTCGGCGCGCGCCCGCGTCGTCATTCTTCTCCTCTGCGCGGGGCTCGTGCTCGCCGTCCTGCTGTCGCTGACCTCGGGAGCGTCCGACGCATCGGCTGTCACCGTCATCAGGGATTGGCTGACCGGCGCTAGCCCGGGCGACGAGGCGCTCAGCGCCCGCGATCGCCTGATCATCTACGATATCCGTATGCCGCGCGTGATGATGGGCATGCTTGTCGGCGCCGCACTCGCGGTCTCCGGCGCCGTCATGCAGGGGCTGTTTCGCAATCCGCTGGCGGATCCTGGCCTTATCGGCGTCTCGGCCGGCTCCAGCCTCGGCGCTGTTGCCGTCATCGTGCTGGGCGCGACCGTTCTTGCGCCGGTCACGACCGCGCTGGGCTCGCTGGCGCTTCCGCTCGCGGCCTTCTTTGGCGGCCTGGCGACGACGCTCCTGCTCTATCAGGTGGCGACCCGGCGCGGTCGCACCTCGGTGGCGACGATGCTGCTTGCCGGCATCGCGCTCGCCGCGCTCGCCATGGCGTTGACCGGCATCCTCATCTTCATGGCCGACGATCGCCAGTTGCGCGACCTGACGTTCTGGAGCCTTGGCTCCCTCGGCGGCGCGACCTGGCAGAAGATCGGTTCCGTGGGTCCGGTCATCCTGCTGGCACTCGCGGCGATGCCTTTCCTGGCGCGCGGCCTCAACGCCCTGGCCCTCGGCGAAGCGACCGCGGGCCATCTCGGCATTCCCGTGCAGCGGCTGAAGTATACGGCGATCGTCGGTGTTTCGGCCGCCGTCGGCGCATCCGTCGCCGTCAGCGGCGGGATCGGCTTCGTCGGCATCGTGGTGCCGCATTTGCTGCGGCTGCTGATCGGTCCCGACAACCGCTATCTCTTGCCGGCCTCGGCGCTGCTTGGCGCCGGCCTGCTGTTGCTGGCAGACGCGGTCGCCCGCACCATCGTCGCGCCGGCCGAGCTGCCGATCGGCATCATCACGGCGGTCGCCGGCGCGCCGTTCTTCCTCTGGATCCTGCTGCGCAAGCGCGGCGTGATCGACCTTTAGGAGCCTCCCATGATCGAAGCGCAGGACGTCTCGGTTTCCATCGGCGGCAAGCGTATCGTTGCCAACATCGATTTTGCCACGCGACCGGGAGAGCTGGCGGCGATAGTTGGACCCAACGGCTCCGGCAAGACGACGTTCCTCAAGGCGCTTTCAGGTGAACTCGGCTATGGCGGCCGCATTGCCATCAATGGCCGCGACCTTGCCGCCATGAAGCCGGCGGAGGCTGCATCCGCGCGTGCCGTGCTGCCGCAGGCGACGTCGCTATCTTTCCCGTTCACCGTGCATGAGATTGTCCGGCTCGGGCTGGTTGGCGGCCGCTCCGGGGTGTTGCCGGGCGAGGACGCGCGGCTGCCCGAGCGCGCGCTGGCACGTGTCGACCTTGAAGGTTTTGCCGGCCGCTTCTACCAGGAGCTTTCGGGTGGCGAGCAGCAGCGGGTGCAGCTGGCCCGCGTGCTCTGCCAGGTCTGGGCGCCGGTGCTGGACGGCAAGCCGCGCTACCTGTTCCTGGACGAACCGGTTTCCAGCCTCGACATCAAGCACCAGCTCATCATCATGAACATCGCGCGCGATTTCGCGGCGCGTGGCGGCGGCGTGATCGCCATCCTGCACGACCTCAACCTGGCGGCGATGTATGCCGACCGTATCTTCGTCATGCATCGCGGCAGGCTGGCCGCGACGGGCTCGCCGCGCGAGGTGCTGGAGGACGGGCTGATCGAGAAGGTCTTCGGCTGTCGCCTAAGGGTTGGCGTGCTGCCATCCGGCGACGTACCGTTCGTGCTGCCGCAGTCGGCAAGCTGAGGCGCGCGCAATACAAGCAGCCGCCATTAGACGGAATTGACCGCGTGGCGGCGATCAGGCCGCCGGGACGCGCCGCTCCAGGATGTCGATGCCAAGCAGGTTGCGCACATTCGGGCGCGCCGCCACAAGGTCGGCGATCGTGTAGCGGGCCAGCACCGCGAAGAAGGCGTTGAGCGCCTCGCGCAGCGCCGAATTCAGGGCGCAACTGTCGACCAGCGGGCATTCGGCCGCATCGTTTTCGAAACACTCCGCCATGGCGAAGCTCTCCTCGGTGACGCGCACGACATCGAACAGGGTGATGGACTCGGCGGCACGTCCCAGCCGGACGCCGCCGTTGCGGCCGCGCACCGTCTCTACCAGGCCGGCCTCGACCAGTGGCTGCAGGATCTTGAACAGGAAAAGCTCGGACACCGAGTAGGCGGCGGCGATTTCCGGAATGCGGCTAAGCCGATCGGTGTTGGCTGCGCAATACATGAGAATGCGCATGGCATAGTTGGTCTGGCGCGTAAGCCGCATCTTATCCTCACGAAGTCCCGGTCGGTCGATGGAAGGTTTCGGGGAGCCATCCCCGGCCAAGTCCTTCCAGGCCGGATTTCAATCGCTTGCTAATGTCCGCGATACCGGCCTCGTCACGACTTCGGACGTCGCGCATGCTGGACTCGTCACATTGGCTAACAGCAATATGGCCGATAGTTTGGAATAATTCCAGACTGGCGATGCGCAATAGATGAATATTGATGTCAACTTTATGTGCGTGATGTGCAAGGGACGTGATCAGCGTCGGCCGGGCGGTTATCGCCAGGCGGTTTGCTACCTAGATCAGTGGCCAGGCAGAAAAGGACAGGAGCGTCCCTCATGACATATCAAGCTCCGGTCGCGGCCAATCCACCGCTCGACGCGACGGCGGAGGCCAAGCGATCGGCATTGCGGCGCACCAAGCTGATGGCGACAACGGCGCTCGGCCTGTGCGTTTTGGTCTTTGCAGGAGCCAAATCGCTGGAAGGCCGCTACCCCTGGCTCGGCTTCGTCGCGGCCTTCGCCGAGGCAGCGACCATCGGCGGGTTGGCGGACTGGTATGCCGTGGTCGCGCTGTTCCGGCGGCCGCTTGGCCTGCCGATCCCGCACACGGCGATCATTCCCGAGAACCAGAACCGCATCGCTGACAATCTCGGCCGCTTCATCGAGGTGAATTTCCTGGCGCCGGGGCCGGTGCGCGAAAAGCTCGCCGAGGTCGATTTTTCCGCGCTCGTCGCCGACTGGCTGGCCGGACCCGAGCGCGCCGCGGGTCTTGCCAGCTTCGTCAGCCGGCTGGTGCCGCGCATGCTGGCCGCCATCGACCAGACCGGACTACGCGGCTTCGTGGCGGACCGCATGACGAAGGAACTCGACAAGGTGCAACTGGCACCGCTGGCGGCGGAACTGCTATCGGCGCTGACCGATGATCGCCGCCACCAGAAATTGTTCGACGAGTTCATCAGGGTCGTTTCCCGATTCCTGAGCGACGAGCAGGCGCTGGCGACCATGCGCGAGAAGATACGCGAGGAACTGCCGTCGCTGTTCAACATGTTTCGCGCCGACGCCTATCTCCTGAAGAAGATCGTGGCTTCGGCCGGCTCGCTGCTGGAGGAGGTGAGAGCCGATCCCGACCACCCGGCGCGGGTCGAGTTCGACCGTTTCGTTCACGGCTTCATCGAGCGGCTGCGCACATCGAAGCAGTATGCGCGGCGCGCCGAGGCGCTGAAGCGCGACTTCCTCGCGCGCCCGGAATTCAAGGCGCTGGCGGGCGACATGTGGGAAAGCCTGCGCCTGTTCATCGAACAGGACGCGCAGGCGCCGGATTCGACGGTTCGCGCGCATCTGGCAACGATGTTCGTCGAGGTCGGGCGCCACCTCGCGGACGACGACCGGATCAGGGCGGACATGAACCAGGGTTTTGTCGTGGCGCTGGCCTCCTTCGTCGAGAGCCAGAAAAGCGGCGTCTCGAAGTTCATCGCCGATCAGGTCAAACGCTGGGATCTCGCGCAACTGACACGGCTGATCGAGCTCAACATCGGCAAGGACCTGCAATATATCCGCTTCAACGGCATGATCATCGGTGGGCTTGCCGGGCTTGTGCTCTATGCCCTGGAGCGTCTGTTGCTTGCCGCCTGAAGCGCTCCGCGAGCATGGACAGGCGGCGCTCGGGTGTTATTGTCTCTGCGTACCCGCATGACAGCAAAGGGAGCGAGCGATCATGGCGAAGCAGACGGACCCGGATACCTTCCTGGACATGTTCAGTCGGTTCGGGCGCGATCTGAAGCTGCCGAACGTCGATGTCGAGGCTATCGTCAGTCACCACCGGAAGAATCTCGAAGCGCTGGAAAAGTCCGCGCGTGCGGGTGCCGAGGGCGCGTCGTCGCTGCTGCAGCGCCAGCGCGAGATGCTGCAGGACACGTTGCGTGAGGTCACCGATATGGCGCAGAGCTACCGAACGCCGGGCAACCCGCAGGAAATAATCGCGAAACAGACGGAGTTCGCGCGCAAGTCGTTCGAGACCGCGCTGAAGAACGCCGGCGAAGTCGCTGAACTGGTGAAGAAATCCGGCACGGAGTCGGTCGACATACTGCGTGGCCGCATCAAGGAGGCGATGGAGGAAATCCGCGCCGGATACGAGAAGAAATAGCGATTGGCGTTCAGGACATGCGCGCCGCCGGACCGGAGCCCGGCGGCAGCGTTTCGCGTGCCGGCGCTGGAACGAATCCGGCCAAGGCGAATTGACAGGAGCTGCCTGTTCGTGGTCCGGAGGCATGCGAAGCGATCGGGAAAGCAGGAATGAACGAAACACGGCCGAAGACGCCGCCGACCTATGAACAGTTGCGGACGATGGCCGGGCAGGAGCTCGGCGTCTCGGAGTGGACGCTTGTCGACCAGCATCGCATCGACCAGTTCGCCGAATGCACCGGTGACCATCAGTGGATACATGTCGACCCCGAAAGGGCGCGTCGGCAAAGCCCGTTCCGCACCACGATCGCGCACGGCTATCTGACGCTGTCGATCATCGGCGCCTTGGCGCTCGAGATGGGTATCGTGCCTGAAAACACGCAAGCCGCCTTCAACTACGGCTTCGACAAGGTGCGCTTCATCGCGCCGGTGAAGGTCGGTTCGCGGATAAGGCTGCGCACGACGCTCATGTCGATGGAGGACCGCGGGCCGGGCCAGTATCTGATGAAAGCCGCCAACACGATCGAGATCGAGGGCGAGGAGAAGCCGGCGCTGGTCGCCGAGTCCCTCGTCATGCTCTATGAGCGGCGCAACCGGGCCAGGGCCTGACCGCGCCGCTCCGCTATCGCATCGTCACGCTGTGGCTGACCGTCGCTTTGCCTGGAGGCGAAGCGCGCACAGGGTGACGACGGCGAGAAGCGAGCAATAGCCGGCCAGCGGCCACGCCGTCTCGGCGTCGAGCATGACGACGAACAAGGTGCCGATGCTTGAGACGATCAGGCTCTGGACACAGAAATAGAGGGCAACGGCCGTTCCCGC
The DNA here is from genome assembly GCA_001899205.1 of Mesorhizobium sp. 65-26. Taxonomy (GTDB): domain Bacteria; phylum Pseudomonadota; class Alphaproteobacteria; order Rhizobiales; family Rhizobiaceae; genus Mesorhizobium. The sequence goes on from MKVL01000010.1 coordinate 1,012,695, forward strand.
TGTATCGCCGAACGCCGCCAGCGCGCCGTTTGCGGTGACTGAACTCGCAAGCACGATGCCCACCGCGACGATCCACATCGGCACCACGAATGTGACGAAGGAGGGTGCGGCAAAAGCCTCTCCGAAGATGAGCAGGGCAGCCCCGAGGAGCAGCATGGCCATGCCGCGCGCCACGCTGCCCACAATGCCCCAGCGTACGACGAAGCGTCGGGCGAAGCGGGCGGCGACGATCATCACCAGTGCCGCCGTGGCGAAGGCGAGGCTGAAGTCCAACCGGGAAAAGCCTGCGCGATCGATGAGAACCCTCGGCGCGGTCGAAAAGAACACGAAAAAGGCACCCATCGCGGCGCTGAATGCCACCGAATAGGTCCAGAATGCAGGGTCACGAAGGATAGGCCCGAGGGCGGGGCGAGCCTGATCCAGGGTCGAAGGGCGCGTTTCATGCCATTTCGGCCAGGCGTTCAGCATTGCCGCCAGGCCGAGCAGGCCGAGCGTGACGAAGATGGCGCGCCAGCCGAAACGAGAGGCAATGATGGCACCGGCGATCGGGCCCAGCGCCGGCACGAAAGCCAGCATCGAGCCGAACAATCCGTAGATAGTGACGCCTCCGGGGCGATCGGCATAGACGTCGCGCACCGTCGCGAAGGTGGCGACCAGCATGGCCGAGGCGCCGGCCGCCTGCGCCACGCGAAACGCCAGGAATGCTGGTGCGAAGGACGTCGATGCGAGGAGGAAGGAGGCGGCCGTGAACAGCAGCACGCCACCGAGCAGGACCGGGCGTCGGCCGACCCGGTCGGAAAGCGGACCGAAGACGATCTGCCCGAGGCCGAGCACGACCATGTAGAGGCTCAGCGTCAACTGGATGGTGGTGGCCGAGGTGTCCAACGCTCCCGGCATGGCCGGCAGGACGGGCAGGTATATGTCCATGGCAAGCGATGCCAGGAGATCGAAGGGCGCCATCAAAAGGAGTGCCGCCGGCAGGGAACAGCCCCACGTGGGAGCCTTGCGAAAAGACATGATTGAACATCCGCTCAAATGGGTAACATCTGGCGGCGATCTGCCGGTCTCTTCGGAATGGGTATGACGGGTCAGACTGCCGCAACAACGAGGTGCTGTTGCGGCCTACCTGTCTGCTGACTTGCTGCTTCCCATGGCTGTCCCGTCAAAGCCTGCTCCCGGGCGCGGGAGCGATCTCGGACTGTCGGTCCGATGTTTGGGTCCCTATCAGTCTCGCGCGGGTTGGGCAACCGCGCCGGTCATCGTCCCATGGCGGCGCCGAGGGCGGCGAAGATGCGGTCGTCATCGCATTGCGCGACGTTGAAGCGCATGAAGCGGTCGGCATGGCCGGAGAGGCTGAAAGCGTTGCCCGGCGCAAGCACGACATTGGCGGCCAGCGCCTTGCGGGCGATCTCCGCCGCGTCGATCCCGTCGGGCAAGCTGCACCACAGGAACATGCCGGTCGGTTGCTCGATCCAGGGGACGATGCCCAATGCCTCGAGGCGAGGGGCCGTTTCGGCCATGGCGCGCGCCAGGCGTGCCCGCAGCGCCTCGACATGCTTGCGGTAGCTGCCGTCCCTCAGCAAGGCCAGGACCAGTTCGGAAGCAAGCCTGCCGCCGCCGAAGGATGTCGCGATCCTGAGGTCGGCGAGGCCGTCGATCCAGCCATGCGGCGCTGCGATGAAGCCGCAGCGTATCGAGGCCGACAGTGTCTTCGAGAAGGAACCTATGTGGACGACTCGCTCCAGCCCGTCGAAGGCCGCGAGCCTCGGCGCGGGGCTGTGCTCGAAATCGGCGAAGATGTCGTCCTCGACAATGGTGAGCCCGTGCTGGTCGGCGAGCTTGAGCAAGCGGTGCGCGGTGAGCGGCGAGAGCACCGCGCCCGTCGGATTGTGGAGCGCGGAATTGGTGATGTAGAGGCGCGGCCGGTGTTCCGCGAGCGCCCGGGCGAACTGCTCGATGTCGGGCCCCGTCGGTGTGTAGGGTACGCCGACCACCTTGGCGCGATGCGCGCGCAGCAGCGCGTGGAAATTGAAATAGCATGGGTCGTCGACAAGCACGGCATCGCCGGGTTCGAGAAGGAACCGGCACAGGAGGTCGATGGCCTGCGTTCCGGATTCCGTCAGCATGATCTGTTCTGGGGAGGCCTCGATGCCGTGTTCCGCCATGCGCCGGGCGAGCAATTGCCTGAGCGCCGGCAGGCCGAGCGGCGTGGCGTAGTCGGCGAGCATGGCCTCGTCCGCGCGCGCCGCCGCTCGCAGCGCCCGGCGCATCGCCGCTTCCGGCATCCATGACGCCGGTAACCAGCCGCAGCCGGGCTTGAGCACTTCCTCACCGGCTTCGAGCGACTGGCGCGATATCCAGAGAGGATCGACTGCCCGATCGAGGCGAGGCGCGATCTCGGCCAGTGACAACGGCGCGAGCGGGCCGGCCGCGTAGAAGCCGGAACCGGGGCGCGAGCGGATGGCGCCCTCGGCCGCGAGCCGTTCGTATGCTTCGACGACGGTCGATTTGGAGACGTTCATCGTGCCTGCGAAGGCGCGGATCGAAGGCAGGCGCGCGCCCGGCGTCAACACGCGTGCGGCGATCCTCTGGCGGATCTCGGCCATCACGCTTTCGACGAGCGTGCCGTTGCGTTCCGTCGATGCATCCATCTGTACTGCCTCGGGTAGCATAACAGTTTTGGAGAATTGTACTCTGCTGTCTCTGGCCGTGCCAAGGGTGGGCGGATAACTGTCTGGCGGAAAATGGAGCGCGCTTCGACATGACGGTGAGAGAATTCCAGGGCGAGACGCCGTTGCCGCCGCAATCACGCAGGGATCCGCAAGGCGGCAAGGCGGCCCGGCAAGGCGGAGGCGCCGTGAGCGGCTGGCTCAATGGCTTCATCGGCGTGCTGATCTTCAGCGGCTCGCTGCCGGCGACGCGGGTGGCGGTGATGGCGCTTGACCCCATCTTCCTGACGGCGGCGCGCGCGGCCATCGCCGGCGTGCTCGGCCTCGCCATGCTGCTCCTGTTCCGCGAGAAGAGGCCGGAGCGTTCCGACCTCTTGTCGCTCGTCGTCATCGCTCTCGGCGTGGTCGTCGGCTTTCCCTTGCTTACAGCGCTTGCGCTGAAGCACATCACTTCGGCCCATTCGATCGTCTTCATCGGCCTGCTGCCGCTGGCGACCGCTATCTTCGGCGTGCTGCGCGGCGGCGACAGGCCGCGCCCGGCCTTCTGGCTGTTCTCGTGCCTCGGCAGTGCGCTGGTCGCGGGGTATGCCTTGGCGCAGGGGCTGAGTGCTTCGCCCGTCGGCGACGCGCTGATGCTCGCCGCGGTCATCGTGTGCGGACTGGGCTATGCCGAGGGAGCCGTGCTGGCGCGCAGGCTGGGCGGCTGGCAGGTGATCTGCTGGGCGCTGGTGCTGTCGCTGCCGGTGATGCTGGCGCTGACACTCATCACCATGCCCCGGTCCCTTGCCGGCGTCGGCTCCGGCGCATGGATCGGCCTGGCCTACGTCTCGCTGTTCAGCATGCTGATCGGCTTCATCTTCTGGTATCGCGGCCTGGCCCAGGGCGGCATCGCGGCGGTCGGGCAGTTACAGCTGCTGCAACCCTTTTTCGGCCTGGCCCTGGCGGCAACGCTGCTGGGCGAGCAGGTCAGTCCGCTGATGATCGTGGTCACGCTCGGCGTGGTGGCATGTGTGTTCGGCGCCAAGAAGTTCGCGCGCTAGAGAGGGGCTCGAAGAGCCGTCGGCCGCCAGGGCGGAAGGCGATGCCACCGGCGGCCGCTTGCCGGCAAAAGGTGTGCTGCCGTGAGACCGAACACCTTTCTCGCCGGCTAGCGTAATCCGGGATCGCCTAGAGTTCAGGCATCGGCGGCAGCTTCTCAAGCGGGAAGCCGAACCATTTCTCGTTTATCTTCGACAGTTCGCCGTTCGCCACGATCTTCTCGATGAACGTGTTGGCGTAGTCGCGCAATTCGGTATCGGCCTTGCGGAAAGCCATGCCGTTCGCCTGTTGATTAAGCAGGATCTTGGGCTCGATGTTGAGCTGCGGGAAGGACTTCGTCAGATGAGCGAGGACGACGGTGCTGGCGCCGAGCGCCTGGGTCTGGCCGGAGATCAGCGCCTGGATGGATGTCGCGTCGTCGTCGAAGATCTTGATCGGCGTTCCCTGCGGGGCGACCGCTTCGAGAGCCGCCTGCTCCGTGGAGGCGCGGGAGACGCTGATGGTCACGGATTTCAGATCTTCCGGCGTCTTGATCTCAAGGCTCTTGGGCGCCAGCACGGAGATCGTCAGCGTGCTGTAGGGATTTGAGTACAGGACCTGCTTGGCGCGCGGCGCGGTGATGCCGAGCGTGGCGATCAGCACGTCGACCTTGTTGGTCAGGAGGTAGGGAATGCGGTTGGGACCGGTCACGGGAACCAGTTCGAGCTGCACGCCCAAGGAGTCGGCCAGCGCCTTGGCTACGTCGGCGTCATAGCCTTCGGGTTGCTGCTGGGCGTCGATGCCGCCAAAGGGCGGATAGTCGGTCATGACGCCGACGGTCAGCTTGCCCCGCGCCTTGATCTCGTCGGGCGTTGCGGCCTGGGCGGAGGTAGCGCCGACCGAAGCGGCGACAAGGCCGGCCAGGGCCAGGGCGCCGAAGCCACGACGGCTTATGGACTTGAATATTGACATGCGACGTTCTCCTCTGAGGTTGTTGCTGTATTCCGTCGGCACCTTCAACGTGTGCCGACGCGGAGCTTCTGCTCCAATCTCCTGCCGTAGGCCGATAGCGGGCGGCAGATGGCGTAGTAGACGAGCGCCGTGACGGCGAAGATCGTGAAGGCCCGGAAGGTGGCGTTGTTGACGATCTGCGCTGCGCGCGTCAGTTCGACGAAGCCGATGATCGAGGTCAGCGAGGTGCCCTTGACCAGTTCAACGAGGAACCCGATGGTCGGCGGGATCGCGATCTTCACGGCCTGTGGCGCGATGACGAGCGCCATCGTCGGGACGTAGCGGAGCCCGAGCGAGGTCGAGGCTTCCCATTGGCCGCTGGGCACGTCCTCGAGCGCGCCGCGCCAGATCTCGCCGAGGAATGCGCTTGCATTCAAGGAAAGGCCAATGGCCGCCGCCGCCCAGGGTTCCACCGACCAGCCGAACAAGCCGGGGACGAAGAAGGCGAGAAAAAGCTGCATCAGCAGCGGCGTACCCTGGAACACCTTGATGTAGCCGGTCGCTACCAGCCGCACCCATTTGCGTTTGCTGGTTCGGGCCAGCGCGATCAACGCGCCGCCGAGGCCGCCGCCCAGGAAGGCGACGAGGGATAGCAGCACGGTCCATCGCGCCGCCATGACGATGAAGAGAAGGTCGGCTGTCTCGGGCGCGCGCATGTCGTCTACCGAGCCGGCTTGCTCAGGAACGCGCGCTCGACCCCGGCGAACACGATCCAGAAGAACGTCGACAGGCAGAGATAGAGCAACGTGACGACGAAATAGATCTCGAAGCTGCGGAAGCTGCGTGACTGGATGTTGCTTGCCACGGCCGTCAGTTCGTTGGCGGCGATCACTGAGCAGACGCTGGTGTTGAGCAGCAGCATGATGAACAGGCTGGTGAGCGAGGGGTAGACCGCCTGTATCGCCGGCTTCAGGACGATGAGGCGGAAAATCTGCAGCGGCCGCAGGCCGAGAGCCTTGCCGGCCTCGATCTGTCCCTTGTGGATGCTTTCGATGCCGGCGCGAATGATTTCAATGCCGTAGGCCGCGACGTTGACGACCAGCGCAAGCAGGGCCGCCACATTGGAAGACAGTTTCAACCCCAGGGCCGGCAGGCCGAAGAAGACGACGAAGATTTGAATGAGAAGGGGCGTGTTGCGGATCAGCTCGATGTATTCGGTGATGATCCAGCGCAGCCATCGCGGCCCGGACGTCCTGCCCAGCGCCCCAAGGATCGACACCGCCAGACCCAGGACCATCGCCGACGCCGACAGGATCAGCGTATCGACCAGAGCCTGCAGCAGCTCTGGCCAGGCAGCGAAAACGTCGGTGAAGTCGAACTCATAACTCATCCGGCGCGGGTCCGAAGGCAGGTGCCGGGATCACAGCACATGGAACTTCTCGTAGGCCTCGAACAGACCCATTCCGTTGCGCACGGCATCGCGGAACTCATCCTCCTTGCCGGCCTTGTCCAGGGCTTCGGCAAGCACCTCGTCGGCCAGCCCAGCCGGCACCACGGCCACGCCGTCCTGATCGGCCACGATCACGTCGCCGGGCTCGATCGTTACGTCGTCGATCTCGACGCGGACGTCGAAGGCGACGACCTTCTGGCGATTGAAGCTGTCGTAGGGGGAGGTCGAGCGCGAGAAGACCGGGAAACCCATGGCTTCCATCTGGGCGATGTCGCGCACGGCGCCATCGGTGACGATGCCCGTCGCGCCGCGCTGCATGGCCGCGGTGGTGAGAAGCTCGCCCCAGATGCCCGCCCGCGACGAGTTCCCGGTGGCGCAGATGACGCATTCGCCGGGGCGCAGGCTGTCGATCGCCTTGAGTTCAAGGTCATAGGTGGAGGGATCGTCATGGGCGAAATCCACCCAGAGCAGGGTCTTCGCCAGGCCGATGACAGGCTCGCGCGTGGTGCGCGCCATGATGCCGGGACGCAAGGCCTGGCGCCTCAGACCCTTGGTATCGAGGATGTCGAGGACAAGGGCGACGTTGACGCGCCCGGACGCTTTCAGCCACGCCTCCGCGGATGATCTGGACAGCTTTGCGGCAGGTGCACTCACGATGTCTCCTTTCTGCGGAAACGGCCCGCAGGGGTGGCTGGATGAAGCTATTGACAGGTCGAAAAAATCACCGGCAAGGTTCCGTGTAAAGAAACGACTTTTTCGCCTGGCGAAAAAAGGAGGCCTGTTCCATGACGCTGCCCGAGGGCGACTACATCGTCGCGCCCGTCTACAAGGCGATCAAAGTGCTGGAGTTCGTCGCCGAGAGCGGACGGGATGTGTCGCTGACCGAAGTGGCGAATGCCCTGGGCATGCCCAAGACGACCGTGTTCCGCTACCTGCAGACCTTGAGCGCCACCATGTTCCTGTCTCACGACGCCGCGCGCGACCGCTATGGCGTCGGCCTGCGGTTCCGTGGCCTGGCGCGTGCCGACAACAGCATGCATCGCCTGCGGCGGGTCGCCGTCCCAGTGATGAGGGAACTCAACCAGACCTTCAACGAGACCATCAACCTCGCCATCGAGTCGGATGGCGAGATCGTCTACATCGAGATCATGGAATCGACGCGGACGCTGCGCATGCAGGCCCGGGTCGGCAGCCGGAACCCGCTACACACGACCGCGCTGGGCAAGGCGATCTTGGCGCATCTGCGCGAAAACGAGCGGGACGCGCTTCTCGCCAGGAGGCTCTCCGAGCAGACCTATCGCTCCATCGTCGATTCGAAGATCCTGCGCCGGCAGCTCAAGGAGGTTCGCACGCGCGGATATGCCATAGAGATCGGCGAGAACGAGGAAAGCGCCATGTGCATCGGCGTCGCCATACTCGACGATCTGTCCTATCCCATCGCCGCCATCAGCCTGTCCGCGCCGGAACAGCGCCAGACCGCCGAATTGATCGACAGCGCCAGCGCCGCGCTCATCGAGGCCGGGCGCAAGATCGCCGAGCAGATGGCCGGGGGATAGCGATCCAGACGGTTCGTCTAGGAGAACTTCGTCACCACGCCGATGCCGATGCCTTCGAAGCCGCCCATGGCCATCAGCGCGGCCGGTGCTTCCTCCAGGCTGACCTTCCTGCCGACCAGCAGTTCGGGTTTCAGCTTGCCGGTGCGGATCATGTCCATCATCGCCTGGTAGCGGAAGGCCTGCATGCCGTGGCTGCCGCGGATTTCCAGCTCGAAGGCGATCACCTTGCTCATCGGCACCGCCGCCTTGGCGTGCTCGCCCAGCATCAGGCCGACCTGCACGTGGCGTCCGCGACGACGCAGGTTCGAGATCGAATTGTAGCAGGTCGTCGGGTGGCCCAGCGCATCGATGGACATATGCGCACCGCCATTGGTGATCTGCTTCACTGCCTTGACGACGTTGGGCGTCTGCGAGGCGTTGATGGTGGCCACCGCGCCGATCTTGCGGGCGAAGTCGAGCTTCTCGTCGGTGAGGTCGATGGCCACGACGTTGGCGCCCATGGCGCTGGCGATCATGATGGCGGAGAGGCCGACGCCGCCGCAGCCATGCACCGCAACCCATTCGCCCGGGGTCACCCGGCCCTGGTCGACCACGGCGCGGAACGACGTGACGAAGCGGCAGCCGAGGCTGGCGGCGGTTGCGAAATCCATCTCTTCCGGCAGCCTCACCAGATTGGTGTCGGCATGGTCGATGGCGACATATTCGGCGTAGGAGCCCCAGGCGGTGAAGCCGGGCTGGAACTGGTGTTCGCAAACCTGGTGATTGCCGGAGCTGCACTCGAAGCAATGGCCGCAGGCGGCGACGAAGGGCACGGTCACGCGGTCGCCGGCCTTCCAGCGGCTCACGCCCTTGCCAGCGGCGACTACCACGCCGGCCAGTTCATGGCCCGGCACATGCGGCAGAGTGATGTCGGGATCGTGCCCCATCCAGCCGTGCCAGTCGCTGCGGCAGAGCCCGGTCGCCTCGACCTTGATGACCACGCCGTCGCTCGCCGGCGTCGGGTCGGGAACGGTCTGGATCGTCGGCGCTTCACCGAATTTCTCGAAGACGACGGCTCTCATCGCTCACTTCACCCTTGCCACGGACAAACCTTCGAAACGATAGCCGATTCCCTTTGGCCTCATAGGGAAATCGATTCCGCCAGGGAGGGAGCGCAGGCCGGGCCTGGGTACTTATCCGGTTTCGGTAACGCGAAAGTCGGCGAGGCGGGTCTCGCCGGGCGCCAGTTGCCGTCCGTCCTCGGCATGGACTTCCAGGCGTCTTATGGGGCGCCCGGTTCGCGTGTCCACCATGAAGGTATAGGGCTCGCCCGGTCCCGAGAAATAGGTCTCGCCCCACTGGCGCAGCGCCACCAGCACGTAGAAGAGGCCGCGCCCCTTCTCGGTCAGGGCATATTCATTGTGGGCGCTGCCGTCGGGCGCCGGTACGATCTCGAGAATGCCATGGGCGACGAGGCTGCGCAGCCGCGCCGAAAGGATGTTCTTGGCCACGCCAAGGCTCTTTTGGAACTCACCGAAACGCCGCAAGCCATCGAAGGCGTCGCGCACGATCAGCAGCGACCACCAGTCGCCGATAGCGTCAAGCGGTCGCGCGATAAGACAGTCCGCGCTCTGGTGGCTCGTTCTCTTCACCATGGCAATCGTTGGTCCAGTTGCGTCATTCCGGTTGCAAGATAAAACCTTCTCTCTTATTCCGCAATGGTTTCAAGTTGAAACCGAGTCGGAGAGAAAGATGGACATGAAACCGCGTGAAGGTGGGCTGACGCCTGATAACAGCCGATCGGAAACGCCACCCGGTCTTTCACCCTCCACGGCGCTGCTGTTCGCGGTCGCCTGCGGCCTGAGCGTCGCCAATGTCTATTTCGCGCATCCGCTGCTTGATGCCATGGCGCGGGACTTTTCCATCGATCCGGGCTCGGTCGGCATCGTGGTGACGGTGACGCAGGTGGGCTACGCGCTGGGCCTGTTCTTCATCGTGCCGCTCGGCGATCTCCTCGATCGTCGACGGCTGATCGTCGCGCAGGCAGTGCTCTCCAGCCTGGCGCTTGTCGCCGTAGGGTTCTCGTCGAACACGGCGATGCTGCTGGCGAGCCTCGCTGCGGTCGGCCTGCTCGCCGTGGTCGTGCAAGTCCTGGTCGCCTACGCAGCCGACTTGGCCGTGCCCTCGGAAAGGGGCAGGGCGGTCGGCACCGTCACCAGCGGCGTCATCCTCGGCATCCTGCTCGCGCGCTTCGTCTCGGGGCTGGTCGCGGATATCGCCGGCTGGCGCTCGGTCTACGTCATGTCGGCCGTACTCACGCTCGCCATGGCGGCAATCCTCTTCCGAATTCTGCCGGCGCAGGAGCCGAACCGGCCGCGCACATCCTATCCGCGCCTTCTAGGCTCCGTGCTGCTGCTGTTCGTGGACGAGCCGCTGTTGCGGGTGCGCGCCGTGTTCGCGATGCTGATTTTCGCCAGTTTCAACGTGCTATGGGCGCCGCTCGTGCTGCCGCTGGCGGCGCCGCCGTTTTCATTGTCGCACACCGAGATCGGGCTCTTCGGCCTGGCCGGCGTCGTCGGCGCGCTGGGCGCGCGCTGGACCGGAATGCTGGTCGATCGCGGCAGAGGGCAACTGGTCACCGGTCTCTGCCTGCTGCTGATGACCGCGGCCTGGCTGCCGATCGCCTTCATGGGCATGTCGCTGTGGTGGCTGGTGCTGGGCATCATCATGCTCGACCTGGCCATTCAGGCCGTCCATGTCACCAGTCAAAGCCTGCTCTTCGCCCGGCGCCCCGATGCGCGCAGCCGGCTGGTCGGCGGCTACATGATCTTCTATTCGCTGGGCAGCGCCCTGGGCTCGATCGCCTCGACCATGACCTATGCCGCCTGGGGCTGGACCGGTGTCTGTGTCCTTGGCGCGGCCCTCGGCTTGACGGCGCTCGCAATCTGGGCGGCGACGCTTGGCGTCGGGCGCCAGCCCTGACTATTCCGCGTCGATCTGGTTTTGCGGCGCGGCCTTCTGGAAGGCCGGCAGTTCCATGCAGGCGGCATGGATGCGCGATATGACCGGGTAGGACGCCATGTCGACGCCAAAGCGGGCATTGTTGGTGACCTGGGCGGCCAGGCAGATATCGGCGAGGCCGGGCACGTCGCCATGGCAGAACCTTCCGGTCTGCGGCGAGGTGGCGAGAATCTTTTCAAGCGGCTGGAAGCCTTCGTTCACCCAGTGCCTGAACCAGTTCGCCACATCCTGGTCGCCGGCGCCGAACAGCGCGCGCAGAGAGGTCAGGACGCGCAGATTGTTCACCGGATGGATGTCGCAGGCGATCATCTGCGACAGCATCCGCACGCGGGCGCGTCCAAGCGCGTCCTTCGGCAGCAGCGGCGGTTCGGGCGCGGTCTCGTCGAGATATTCGATGATCGCCAGCGATTGGGTGAGCAGCGTGCCGTCATCCAGCACCAGCGCGGGCACCAGCCCCTGCGGGTTGACCGCGAGATAGGCGGGCTCCAGATGCTCGCCGTGGCGCAGGTGATGCGGCACGTACTGATAGGAAAGCGCCTTCATCTCCAGCGCGATCCGCACCCGGTAGGACGTCGAGGAGCGATAGTAGTTGTGAAGGATCAACTCGCTCATGACGACGGTCCCAGGGTCAGCCGTATTTCGCCGACACCGTCCACGCCTCCGCTTATCACGTCGCCCGCCGCGAGTGCTCCGACGCCGGCCGGCGTGCCGGTGAAGATGAGGTCGCCTGGCTGCAGCTCGACGGCATCGCTGCATATCGAGACGACGTCGGCCACCGGCCAGATCAGTTCGGCGAGGTCGCCATCCTGTTTGACCGTGCCGTTGACGGCGAGCCAGATGCGGCCCTTCTGCGGATGGCCGGATATGCTGACTGGAACGATCGGCCCGCAGGGAGCGGAGCGGTCGAATGCCTTCGACCAGTCCCACGGCCGCGCCGCCTTCTTGGCCTCGTCCTGCAGGTCGCGGCGGGTGAGGTCGATGCCAACGCCGTAGCCCCAGACATGGTCCGGCGCCCGTTCGCGCGGAATGCGGAAGCCAGCCTTGCCGATGGCCACGACCAGTTCGATCTCGTGGTGCAGGTTCTTCGTCAGCGCGGGGTAGGGGATGGTGCTGTCCGAGTCGACCACCGCATCGCCGGGCTTGGTGAAGAAGAAGGGCGGATCGCGTTCGTCATTGCCCAGTTCGCGCGCATGCGCGGCATAGTTCCTGCCGACGCAAAAGATCCGTCGCACGGGAAAGCGCTCGGTCGAATTCGCCACGGCGACCGAAGGCGTTGCGGGCGGGGGAATGATGAAGCTCGTCATGCGTAATCTCTGCTTTGGGCTGATCGGCCGGCACATTCGACCGATTTGAGGCGGCCGACAAGGCATGGTGTTTCAAAAGGATGGGCGCAGCCGGCCTGAATGCCGACGCGTCGATACCGCAAATCGTTCGTGCGACGGGGTGTCCGGCGCTGTACTATTTGGCAATAATCTGACCATGGTCGGCGAGACTATTGTGGCGTGGCAAGAGACTTGAGCCTGATGACTTCGACCAGCGATCGCGCCCGCTTCCTGATCATCGACGATCACCCGCTGTTTCGCGAGGCGCTGCACAGCGCCGTGCAGATGGCCTATCCCGATGTCGACACGGTGGAGGCGCGTTCGATCGCCGAGGCACTCGGCCTGCTTGCCGATGCCAAGCCTTTCGATCTGGCCCTGCTCGACCTGAGCATGCCCGACGTGCACGGCTTCGATGGGCTGCTGCAGCTTCGTACCCGCTATCCGCGGCTGCCGGTGGTGATCGTGTCGGGATATGAGGAGCCCAAGATCATTTCCGAGGCGCTGTCCTATGGCGCTGCCGGCTTCATCCCGAAATCGGCGCGCAAGAGCGACCTCGCGGTCGCCATACGCGCGGTGATGGATGGCGCCGTCTATGTGCCGGAAACCTACAAGGCGCAGCCGGCCGATGCCGACAGCGTCGACCGGGCCGACATGGTGCAGCGCCTGTCGACGCTGACGCCGCAGCAATTGCGCGTGCTGCAGATGCTCCGCCAGGGCCTGCTCAACAAGCAGATCGCTTATGAGCTTCAGGTCGGCGAGACGACGGTCAAGGCGCATGTCTCGGAAATCCTGCGCAAGCTCAACGTCTACAGCCGCACGCAGGCGGTGATAGAGGTTTCGAAGCTCGACAATGCGGAACTGTTTCGCGACCAGGCGGGGTTCTGAAAGACCAATCCACTCCACTGGAGGGGTCTATTAAGCCAGCAGATGCGCCAGCAGCGCTCTCAACTGCGCCGGTTTGAGCGGCTTGCGCATCAGTTCGATGCCGGCCGCGCGAGCTGCCCTGGCGACCGGCTCGGAGCCGTCGGCGGTCACGATCAGCGCCGGCACCGGACGGCCGAGATAGTCGCGCACTTCGGCAATCGTGGCGGTGCCGAGGTCGCCGCCGTCGAGATGCTGGTCGGCGATGACGATATCCGGCACCCAGTCCGTGTCGCCGAGCATGTCGAGCGCGTCGTCGGTGGAGGTTGCCGCGCGCACGTCGCACTGCCAGCGCTCGAGCAGGAAGGTCATCGCCTTCAACACCTCGGCGTCGTTCTCCACCAGAAGCACCTTGGTGCCGAACAGGCCGTAGCCGCGCGGCCGGTCCATGTCGGCCGTTGCGGCGAGCGTGTCGGCGGGTACGCCGAAGCCCACGGGCACGTCGATGTGGAAGATCGTGCCGCGCCCGACACGCGACGAGAAGGTCACGGGATGGCCGAGCGCGCCGGCCATGCGGCGCACGATGGCGAGCCCCAGTCCGAGCCCTCCGCCGGCAAGCTCAGCATCGGCCGACAGCGTGCCGCGGTGGAATTCCTCGAAGACGGCGTCACGCTGGTCGTTGGGGATGCCGCAGCCCGTGTCTGCGACGTCGATGCGGATGATGTCGCCGCGGTGGCGCGTGCCGACCAGCACGCCGCCCGAGCGGGTGTAGCGCAGCGCGTTGGACAGGATGTTCTGCAGGATGCGGCGCAGCAGCGTGCGGTCGGAACGCACCACGGCGTTGACCGGGCGGAACTTCAACGACAGGCCCTTCATCGCCGCCATGGGCTGGAAATCCGAACGCAGCGACGAAAACAGCGTCTCCAGGCTGACATCGCCGATCTCAGGCTGCACCACGCCGGCGTCGAGCTTGGAGATGTCGAGCAGCGTCCGCAGCAGATCCTCCATGGTTTCCAGCGAGCGCTCGACCTGGTGCACCAGCTTGCGGCCTTCCTCGCTGGTCTGCACCTCGGCCAGCGCTGACACGGAAAGATGCGCGGCATTCAGCGGCTGCAGCACGTCATGGCTGGCGGCGGCCAGGAACCGCGTCTTGGAAAGGTTGGCCTGCTCGGCGATCTCCTTGGCGGCGACGAGGTCGATGTTGGACTGCTCCAGCCGGCGCAGGGTCGAATGCAATTCCTCGGTGCGCCGGCGCACGCGGTTCTCCAGAGAAATCGCGGTCTGGAACAGCGAGAAGGCATTGCCCTGCTGGTCCATAGAGCGCTCGACGCGGCTGACCAGCGCGGCGTTGATCTTCTTCAGCCGATCGATATCGGTGATGTCCTTGAGCGGCATGGTTACTCCGCCGCCTGGCGCTCGCCGAAGGCGATGCCGGTGAAGGTCTGGTTGAGGTGCATCGAACGGTACTGCTCACCATAAGTGCCGAAGCCGACGACCCGGTTGGTCCTGTAGAGTTCGGAAATATCGCGGAAGACCTGGCGGTTTCGTGCGTCCAGGCGGCGCAGCACGCAATCGAAGCCGAGGATCATGTCGATGCCGCCGAGGCGGTCCTCGACGTCCTGGAAGGCGGCGCGCGTCGATTCGACCATGCTCTTCGGCTGCGCGATCGACAGAACCACACCATCGTCGATGGCGCAGAAGAACGACAGCGAGCCGTCGGCGTGCATGCGCTGGATCGAGCGGCAATAATATTCGCCGCCGACCTTCACCACCACCGGATGCGAAGCGAAGCTGAGCGGCGTCAGCGTGCGGTGCTCGATGCCGACCGAGGCGGCATATTCCTCGGCGGCGTTGACGGCATTGAACTCATGCACGATGCGGTGATCGGGGTCGGATGCCGTCACCACCAGCTTCTCGTCCGTCGGCACGAAATTGTCGGTCTTGAAGACGTGGAAGGGAACCTCGGTCGCCACCAGCACGACGACGGCGCTGTCGGAGGACACACGGCCGTTGGAAATGAGCCGCGTGGTTTCGAACTTCAGGTCGTCGCCGGCCGAGCCGCCGATCAGCGGGATGTCGTCCAGTCCCCAATGGATGGCTGACGTCACCGCTTCCTCGGCATAGGACAAGCCATCGATGAAGCAGAGGGCGAATGTGCACTTGCCCCGCTGGCCGTCGACCTGCCCGCGCAGCAAGCGTTTCAGCGCCTCGACCTCGCCCGTGATCCTGTCCATGCCGGAACTGGAAAGCCCGTCGATCATCGTGCTGACCACGGTGAAGGAGGCGGAGGGAAGCAGCATTGCCAGCAGGTGGCCTTCCTCCAGGCCCTGCGGCGTTATTTCCCCGGCCGTCGAACAGCCGGCGTGGCGAAGCGATGGCGCGTGCGTCTTCAGTGCTCGCGACAGCGCACCGGCGTCCACTAGGCTCTGGGAGAAGAAGAACAACGCAAAGCCGGCGCCGATGGCATCGGCTTCCGCCGCCACGGCGCGGGCGAAGGCTTCGGTGTCGGGTTCATCGGTGGTGAGCGCCGACAGGCCGCAAGCATAGCGCGTCCTCGAACTGGCCAGAGGCTTCCTCCTGCATCTCCTCCGACGCTCATTGTTGTGCACGTCGCAGCGCGCGGGCGTCGCGGTCATTGTTGTCCCGGCGCGATGCTTTGGCAATGGGGCGGCGCAGCGCGCCATGACCGAAAGTACAATGCGGGCCTTCCGCGTCGCGCTGTCCTTCGAGCGTTGTGCGGTATAAGAATAACGGTGACTGTTTGTTTCTGCGCAATTCCGGGTGGAGAAACCGTTGCACCCTCTCCTGGGATTGCTCGTGGCCAGCCGGCATCGGCGGCAAGACGACCAAGGTTGATACCCAGGGAGGATACATGTCGGAAATATCGTTGACGGTGAATGGGAGGCGCATCAGCGGCACGGCCGAGGACCGGACGCTGCTGGTTCATTTCCTGCGCGAGAACCTTGGCCTGACGGGCACGCATGTCGGCTGCGACACGTCGCAATGCGGCGCCTGTGTCGTCCATGTCGACGGCAAGGCGGTGAAGTCGTGCTCCATGCTGGCCGTCCAGGCCTCGGGCTCGACTGTCGTGACGATCGAGGGCCTGGCAGACGGCGCTGACCTGCATCCGGTCCAGGCCGCGTTCAAGGAACATCATGGGCTGCAGTGCGGCTTCTGCACGCCGGGCATGATCATGACCGCGACCGATATGATCAACCGCCATCCGGAAGGCCTCGACGAGGCCACGGTGCGGGCCGAGCTCGAGGGCAACATCTGCCGCTGCACCGGCTACCACAACATCGTCAAGGCGATCCTCGTGGCCTCGGAAACGATGGCCAAGGGATCGAAGGGCAAGGCGAAGAAGGCAGCTTAGGGAGTAGGTATCAGGCAATAGGGATTAGGCCAAACGGCGATACCGCCTTGGGCCGCTCGCTACTGCCCAACCCCTACTGCCTATTCCCTTAATTTCCGGAGGAAATTCCATGGGTATCGAAGGCGTTGGCGCGCGCGTAACGCGCAAGGAAGACAAGAGATTCATCACCGGTGCCGGCCGCTATGTCGACGACATGGTGGTTCCCGGCATGAAGCACGCGGTGTTCGTGCGCAGTCCGCACGCGCATGCGCAGATCAAGAAGATCGACGTCAAGCAGGCACAGGGCATGCCCGGCGTCATCGGCGTGCTGACCGGCAAGGAACTGAAGGCCGACGGCATCGGCAACCTCATCTGCGGCTGGATGATCCACTCCAAGGATGGCTCGCCGATGAAGATGGGCGCATGGTCGCCGCTGGCCGTCGACAAGGTTCGCTATGTCGGCGACGCCGTCGTCATCGTCGTGGCGGAAACCAAGGGCCAGGCGCGCGACGCGGCGGAAGCGGTCGAGATCACCTACAAGGAACTGAAGCCGGTGGTCGACGCCGTGAAGGCGCTGGAGAAGGGCGCCCCGCAGCTTCACCCGGAGGCCGAGAACAACCTGATCTTCGACTGGGAGATCGGCGATGCCAAGGCCACCGACGCGGCGATCAAGGCAGCCGCCCACGTCACCCGCATGAAGATCGTCAACAACCGGCTGGTTCCCAACGCCATGGAGCCGCGCGCCGCGCTCGGCCATTACGACAAGGCCGAGGACCACTACACCTGCTGGACCACCTCGCAGAACCCGCACGTGGCCCGCCTGGTGATGAGCGCCTTCTACAACATCGCTCCCGAGAACAAGCTGCGCGTGATCGCGCCCGATGTCGGCGGCGGCTTCGGCTCGAAGATCTACATCTATCCGGAAGAGATCGTCTGTCTATGGGCCTCGAAGAAGACCGGCGTGCCGGTCAAATGGGTGGCCGACCGCACCGAGAGCTTCCTGTCCGACGCGCATGGCCGCGACCATGTGTCGATGGTCGAGATGGCTTTCGACAAGGACAACAGGATCACCGGACTGAAGGTCGACACGATCGCCAATCTCGGCGCCTATATGTCGCTGTTCTCGTCCTGCGTGCCGACCTATCTCTACGCCACGCTGCTGTCGGGCCAATACAACATACCGGCGATCCACGCCAATGTGCGTACGGTCTACACCAACACGGCGCCTGTCGACGCCTATCGCGGGGCAGGGCGGCCCGAGGCCACATACCTGCTGGAGCGCACGGTGGAGGTCGCGGCGCGCGAGCTCGGCGTTTCGCCCGCCGAACTGAGGCGCAAGAACTTCATCACTTCCTTCCCGCACCAGACGCCGGTCATCATGAACTACGACGCCGGCGACTACGCGGCCTCGCTCGACGCGGCGATGAAGGCGGCCGACTATGCCGGCTTCCCGAAGCGCAAGGCCGAGGCCGCCAAGCAGGGCAAGCTGCGCGGCATCGGTATGAGCAACTACATCGAGGCCTGCGGCATCGCGCCCTCGGCCGCGGTCGGTTCGCTCGGCGCCGGCGTCGGCCTTTGGGAAAGCGCCGAGGTGCGGGTCAACGCGGTTGGAACGATCGAAGTGCTGACTGGCTCGCACAGCCATGGCCAGGGCCATGAGACGACGTTCGCGCAGTTGGTCAACCAGCGCTTCGGCGTGCCGATCGACAGCGTCTCGATCGTCCATGGCGACACCGACAAGGTGCAGATGGGCATGGGTACCTACGGCTCACGCTCGGGCGCCGTCGGCATGTCGGCCGTCGCCAAGGCGCTCGACAAGGTCGAGGCCAAGGCCAAGAAGATCGCAGCGCACCTGCTCGAGGCCGACGAGGGCGATATCGTCATCGAGAATGGCGCATTGAAAGTGGCCGGCACCGACAAGAACGTGCCGTGGTTCCAGATGGCGCTCGCCGCCTACACTGCGCATAACCTGCCGTCCGGCATGGAGCCCGGGCTGAAGGAGACGGCCTTCTACGACCCGTCCAATTTCACCTTCCCGGCGGGCTGCTACATCTGCGAGGTCGAGATCGATCCCGAGACCGGCCTGACGGAGATCGTCCAGTTCGTCGCGGCCGACGATTTCGGCAACATCATCAACCCGATGATCGTCGAAGGCCAGGTGCATGGCGGCATCGCGCAAGGCGTCGGCCAGGCCCTGCTGGAGGGCGCCCATTACGACTCCAGCGGGCAGCTCCTGACGGCGAGCTACATGGACTACACCATGCCGCGCGCCGGCGACCTGCCGTCGTTCAAGGTCTCGACCTCGAACACGCCGTGCCCCGGCAATCCGCTCGGCATCAAGGGTTGCGGCGAGGCGGGCGCCATCGGTTCGCCGCCGGCGGTCATCAACGCCATCACCGACGCGATCGGCATCGCCGACATCGCCATGCCGGCCTCGCCGTCGACGGTCTGGGCTGCCATCCGAGCCAAGAAGCACTGAGGAGGAAAGAGATGTATTCGGTCAACTATCACCGCGCCGCCTCGGTCGCAGACGCCGCCAAGCTCCTGAAGAGTGGCGACGCCAAGCTGGTTTCCGGCGGCATGACGCTGATCCCGGCGATGAAGACGCGCCTTGCCGCGCCTTCGGATCTGGTCGACCTTGCGCGCATCAAGGAACTGCAAGGCATCAAGGTCTCGGGCAAGACGGTGACTATCGGCGCCGGCACCACCCACTACGACGTCTCGCGTGACGAGAAGCTGCGCAAAGTGTGCCCGGCGCTCTCCGACCTGGCATCGATGATCGGCGATCCGGCGGTGCGCCATCGTGGCACCATCGGCGGCTCGGTCGCCAACAACGATCCGGCGGCCGACTATCCGGCCGCGCTGCTGGCATTGGGGGCGACCATCGTCACCAACAAGCGTGAGGTCGCCGCCGACAAGTTCTTCAAGGGCCTGTTCGAAACGGCGCTGAAGGACGGCGAGATCATCACGGCGGTGACCTTCACGGCGCCCGCCAAGGCGGCCTACCAGAAGTTCCGCAACCCGGCCTCACGGTACGCCATCGTCGGCGTGTTCGTGGCCAAGGGCAAGGACGGCGTACGGGTCGCCGTCACAGGGGCGGGCGACGATGGTGTCTTCCGCTCGAAGGAGATCGAGGCGGCGCTGGCCAAACGTTTCGAGGCAGCAGCCCTTGATGGCATCAAGGTGCCTGCCGGCGCATTGATGACCGACATCCACGCCTCGGCCGACTATCGCGCCAATCTGATCGCCGTGATGGCCAAACGAGCGGTGGCCGCGGCCAACGCTTGAGATCGCTGCATGCGTTTTCCAAAGGGGGCCACGTGGCCCCCTTTTTTTCGGGAAAGCAGAACGGTTCGATCAGGCCTCCAGCGCGCGCCTGTAATAGCGGACCGCCTTCTTGCCGCCATGGATGACGGCCTCGCCGACCTCCGCGAAGCCGAGCGCCGCATGGAAGGCGTCGGAGACGGGATTGGGTGGGTCGGCATTGACCTCGCAGGTGACGATGACGTGACCTTCGCGCCGTGCGTGGTCGAACAGGTCCTCGTAGAGGCGTCGCGCATGGCCGAGGCCACGGGCTCGCGCCGCGACGACGACACGGTCGACATAGACGAAGCGAGGGTAGCGTTCGCGGAACCAGAGGAAATTCGGGCTGTCGTAGGACGCATCCTGATCGAACGTCATGATGAAGGCCTCGGCGTCGCCGATGCATCTGGCATGAAACGACTGGCCGATCAGGAACGACAGCCTCTCCGGCTCCAGCCAGGAGAGTTCTGCGGCGTGCTCATTGTTGAGCGCCAGGATGGCGGGCTCTTCGCCCGGTTCGACGCGCCTGATGGGGGCCGTGGTCGCGCTTTGCCCGCTCATGCCTTGGCCGCTCATGCTTTGGCAGCCGCGATGGTCGCGGCCACGCGGGCCGTGTCGGTCAGCGTGTTGCGGTATTCCCGGTCGAGGTCGGAGCCGCCCATGCCCACCTTGGGATTGCGATAGTCCATCGCGCTCGGTTCGTCCCTGAGGGCCGCGAAGTGCATTTCCTTCAGTCCGGTCCTGCGCCTGATGTCGGCGATGTTGTCGAGATCGAGGGCGCCACAGCCGAGCACGACGATCCGATCGCCGGCCTGGCGTACGAGCTCCGCGAGCAGGCCGGCGCCTTCGACGGCCGTATCGCGCTGGCCGCTGGTCAGCACGCGTCCCACGCCGGCGCGTATCAGAGCCTCCAGCGCTTCCGCCGGGTCGCGGGTCATGTCGAAGGCGCGGTGGCAGGTCACGTTCAGCGAGCCCGCCGCGCGCGTCAGTTCCGCCATGCGCTCCTCGTCGATGGTGCCGTCGGCGCGCAGGCTGCCGAACACGACGCCGGCGACGCCCAGCTCGCGCAGCGCGGCGACGTCGGCGAGCATCGAGCGGTATTCGGTCTCGCTGTAGAGGAAGTCGCCGCCGCGCGGTCGCACCATCACATGGAAGGGAACCGTCGCAAGGTCCAGAGCGGCGCGCACCGTGCCGAGGCTGGGCGTGATGCCGCCCTCCAGCAGGCTGGCGCACAGTTCGACGCGATCGGCGCCGCCCGCCTGGGCGGCGAGCAGGCCGTCTATGCCTTCGACACAGATTTCGATCAGCGGTGGGCGAATTTGGGTCAAGGCGAACATCCGGCAATGGCTGCGATTGCCAAGCCCTAGCATCAGGGCCGCGGCGGCGAAAGCGCCAACCGCTGACCGGCATATGGAGCAGGCCGCCACAGCTCGCTTGACATTCTTATAACCTGATGGTTATGAATAAACCAATAGCCTAATGGTTATGGTTTTTGGAGTTTCGACCCTTGGCGCGGCCGGGCGGATGGGCTGGAGTAGCCTTCGCGCATGGGGCGATCCGGCGAAGCAACCACATGCAAAGGAGACTGGTCATGCAGGCAAGATTGAAGAACCCGTTCGCGCTCATCCCCGGCGCGTTGCCGGCGTTCCTGGCGATCGACAAGGCCACCGAGGCCGCCAACCTGCCTTACACGACGCGCAAGCTGGTGCATCTGCGCGCCAGCCAGATCAACGCCTGCAGCGTGTGTGTCGAAATGCATGCGCGCGAACTGAAGAAGGCCGGCGAAACGGATGAGCGCCTCTTCGCCGTGTCGGCCTGGCGCGAGACGCCGTATTTCACCGAGGCCGAGCGGGCGGCCCTGGCGCTGGCCGAGGCCGGGACGCGCCTCAGCGACCGCTCGGACGCCGTCTCCGACGCGGTGTGGGAGGAAGCCGCCCGCCACTATGACGAAAAGGAACTGGCGGCGCTGGTCATCCAGATCGCGCTGATCAATGCCTTCAACCGGCTCAACGCCACCACACGGCAGGTGGCCGGCGCCTGGGGATGAAGGGCCGGTCCTGTTGCTGTTACTGGCGCAGGATCGTGTTCTTGGCGCCGTCCTCGACCTGGTCGATGACCAGCAGCTTCACCGGGTCGGCGCCGACATTGGTCGCCTGGTGCCATTGCCCGATCATCTCGACGATGAAGTCGCCGGTCTTGTAG
Organism: Mesorhizobium sp. 65-26; assembly: GCA_001899205.1. Classification (GTDB taxonomy): domain Bacteria; phylum Pseudomonadota; class Alphaproteobacteria; order Rhizobiales; family Rhizobiaceae; genus Mesorhizobium. Next base: position 1,034,378 of record MKVL01000010.1, read on the forward strand.
GTGTTGCTCTTGCCGGTCTCGACATTGGTCACCTGGAGCGTCCCGGTCTGGACATAGGCGTAGCGCGCAAAGGGGTGCTTGTGCACGGGCAGCGTTGCGCCCGGCGCGATCTCGTAGGTCGACACCAGCACCTGGACATTCTTCTGCGGCAGCACGATCGGCTGCCCGGAAGCCGTTTCGGTGCGCGAGGTGAGCGGCGTCACGACGACAGGCGCGGCGCCGCCGCTGTCCAGGGCCCAGGCCATGTTCACCGGTATCGCTGCCATGACCAGCAGCGCCGACATTTGCAATTTCCGCATCTTTGCTCCTCCAAACCCGGCATCAGCATCGCGCGGCGAGGGCCGTCGCGCAAGCCGGAGGGAAGGTGCGGTCGAAGCTCTCCCCTAGGCCCGCATAGTTTCGCGCAAAGCGCCGCGCTCGCGCAGGAAGGGCAGGCCCAGAGTGACCAGGACGAGTGCTGCCGTGGCGATCTTCAGGTCGCTGGGCTGCAGGCCGAGCGAGAGCGCCAGCGACAGGAGCTGGTAGTAGACGACCGCGCCGACCACGGGGGCCAGCAATTGCCGCAGAACGGTGCGCCTGCCGGTCAGCGTTTCGCCGATGACCAGCGAGGCGAGGCCGTTGATGAGGATGCCGGTGCCCATGCCGACGTCGGCATAGCCCTGCAACTGCACGATCAGCGCACCGCCGAGCGCGGTGAGGCCCGACGCGATGCCGAGCCCTGCCACCGTATAGGCCCATGGATTGATGCCGAGCGAGGGAGCGAGTTCCGGATTGATGCCGATGACGCGCATGGCGGTGCCGGACTGGGTCATCAAGTACCAGCGCAACACCAGGAAGACGGCGCCGAGGATGATGGCGAAGGTCACGATCTGCAGGCCGACATTGGTCAGTATGTCGGGATTGATGCGGGCGAAGATGTTGTCCGTGCTGAACAGTGCGACGTTGGAACGCCCGAGCACGCGCATGTTGACGCTGTAGAGGCCGGTGAAGACGAGAATGCCCGACAGCAGCGGATTGATGCGGAAGCGCAGATGGATCAAAGCCGTCGCGGCGCCGGCGGCGACGCCCGTCAGCGCGCCGGCCACGGTGGCAAGCAGTGGCGTGTAGCCGGCCAGCAGGAATGCCGCGCAGACGCAGCCGCCGAGCGGGAAGGCTCCCTCGCTGGTCAGGTCCGGGAAGCTCAGCAACCGGAACGGAATCATGATGCCCAGCGCGATGAAGGAATAGATGAGGCTTTGCGAAAGCGTCACCGGCACCAGGTTCAGGAAGGCGTGGATCAGATCCATCGGTCAGCTTTCCAGCAACATGCGATCGTTCTCGATCTTGAACTTGCGTGCGAGATCGGCGGGCGTCAGCGACGACTTTTCGGCGCCGTGGATGTCGTCGCGCACGCGGCCGGCATCCATCATGATCAGGCGGTTTCCGGTCTCGATCGCCTGGCGCATGTTGTGCGTCACCATCAGTGTGGTGAGCGCCTGTTCGGCCACGAGCCGCCGCGTCATGGCCATGACGAGGTCGGCGGTTCGTGGGTCGAGCGCGGCGGTATGCTCGTCGAGCAGCAGCAGCGCCGGCTTGGAGAGCGAAGCCATGACCAGGGAAAGCGCCTGGCGCTGGCCGCCCGAAAGCTGCGCCACCGGCGTAGAGAGGCGGTTCTCCATGCCGAGCTCCAGCCCGGCCAGCAGTTCGCGGTAACGCCTGCGGTTGGCCGCGTTCAGATTGAAGGCGAAGCCGTGGCCCTTGCCGCGCCGTTCGGCGAGAGCGAGGTTTTCCTCGATCGTCATTGCCGCCGCCGTTCCGATCATGGGATCCTGGAAGACGCGGGCGATCATGCCGGCGCGGCGATGGGCGGGCAGGCGGGTGATGTCGCGGCCGTCCAGCGTGAGTGTGCCGGTGTCCGGCTCGATCGCTCCGGCGATGGTGTTGAGCAGCGTGGACTTGCCGGCGCCATTGCTGCCGATGACGACGATGAAGTCGCCGCGGTCGACCGCGAGGTCGAGCCCGTCCAGGGCCGGGCGGGCGCTTGCCTGCCCGGCGTTGAATGTTTTCTTCAGGCCTTCGCAGGCGAGGAGGGGGGCGGCATGTGCCGGCCCCCGCGCGCTGGCGGCTACTTGAGGATCCACGGGCTGTCCTTGAGGGCATCCGGAACGCTCAGGCCCACCGCCGCAAGCCCCTTCGGGCTGACATAGGCTTCGAAATCGGCCTGCTGCGGCACGTAGGGCGCTATGTCCGCCGGCTTTTCGCCCTTCAGGATGCGGTTGGCGATGTCGGCGGCATGCTCTCCGTTCTTCAGGTAGGAGATGGCATGGAAGCCGGCGAGCTGGTCCTTCAGGTCGGGCGCGTAGACCGAGTTGAACAGCGGCAGCTTGATGCGCTGGGCCACCTGCGCCACCACCGGAACCGACGTCTGGACGATGTTGGACTGGATGAGGAAGATCGCGTCGACTTTGCCGGCGAAGCTCTGCACGCGCTGCGGCAGGTCGTTGGCATTGTCGACGGGCACGGCGACGACTTCGAGGCCGGCCTTTGCGGCCGCCTTGTTGATCAGCTCCATGTTGGAGGTGTCGTTGTCCTCGCCGGGATTGAACAGCGTGCCGACCTTCTTCACGCCGGGGATGACCTGCTTGAGATAGTCGAAGGAGGCGTCGAAGTTGGGCAGCATGGACGCGCCGGAGCTCCAGGCCGAGCCGTGCTGCCAGTTCGGGACGATGCCGGCCACGACCGGATCGACGACGGCGCCGAACACGATGGGGATCGACTTGTCGGTGATGCCGCGCACGGCGGCCTGGTTGAGGCCGGTGGTGATGGCGAAGATCATCGCCGGGTGCTGGGCCTCGACCTGCTGCAGAAGCTGCGGCACGAGCGTGCGGTCGAAATTGGCATGGCGGAATTCGTAGCGCACGTCCTTGCCGTCGGCGTAGCCGAGCTCGGCCATGCGCGTCTTGAAGCCCTGCGCGACCTCGTTGAGCGCGGGATGCTCACCGAAGCTGGCGATCTCGATCAGCTTGGGATCGGCCGAAGCCACTCCGGAAAACGCGACCAGCGCCACGGCCGCGAAAAGCCATTTCATGCGTTTCATCATTCTCTCTCCTCCTTGGGTGCGGGGCGCTATGCGCGCCAGTTCTGTTCGGCGACGCGAAGGAAATTCTCCCCCAGAATGCCGAGAATCGCGGTTTCGTCGTAACCGTGGCGGTCCAGCGCCTCGACCAGTTCCGGCAGCGCCTCCGGCTTGACGTCGGCCCAGGGTGGCCGGGGATAGCCGCGCAGGCCCATCATCGGGCCGGAATCGTAGAGCTTGGTCATGAAGGGCTGGTAGAAGACGGTGTCGAGGCCGAGGCCGACATGTTCGGCGCCGACGAGCTGGGCGATGTAGTCGATGTGACGCACGATCGCCGATACGCCGGAGGTGTTGTCGTCGGTGAGGAAGGCGCCGATGGAATTGATGCCGATCACGCCGCCACGGCGCGCCACGGCCTTGATCTGCGTGTCGTCGACATTGCGCTCGTGGTTCTTGAGGGCGCGCACGCTGGAGTGCGAGAAGATGACCGGCTTGCTCGACAGTTCGATGATGTCGAGCGAGGTGTTGATGCCGGCGTGGCTGGCGTCCAGCATCATGCCGACGCGGTTGGCCTCCGCGACGAAGGTGCGGCCGAGCATCGACAGGCCGGCATCGGACGGTTCGTGGCAGCCGTCGCCCAGGGGATTGCGGGTGTTGTAGGCCAGGATCATCCAGCGCACGCCAAGCCGGTACCAGCTGTCGATCATCGCCGGCTCGTAGGCGGCAGGCCCCGCGCCTTGCAGGTGGAAGCTGAGCGCGGTCTTGCCGGAAGCCTTGGCGCGGCGGATATCGGCCACCGTGTCGATGATCTCGAATTCATGCGAGCGCGCCTCGAACCAGCGCCGCTGCTGCGACAGGTGGCGAAGCGTCGGTTCGGGACGATCCCAGTCGGCGCCGATCGTCAGCGACAGGAAGGAGAAACCCGCCGCGCGGTAGCGGGCGAGCATGTCGGGGCCCTCGTCGAGGCACTCCGGCGTCCAGCCGACAGCGCTTTCCCAGACGATGGCCTTGTCGATAAGCGAAGCAGACGCCATCAGCAGTTTGTCCCGATCCTTATTGTGTCCGAGGTCACGCTACGGGACGAAACTGTCGTTGCACAATTGGCGACTATGGGTTTGATTGTTGCGAAACTGGAACAATCAAACGATGCGCAAGGCGGACCCTTCCGACCTGATGATCTTTGCCCGTGTCGTCGAGGCCGGCAGCTTCAGCCTTGCCGCCGAAAGGCTCGGATTACCCAAGTCGACGGTGTCTCGGCGCATTTCCGCGTTGGAAGCCGGACTGGGCGAGCGGCTCTTCCAACGCACCACGCGCAGGATCGTGCTGACCGAAATGGGCCAGCGCATCCTTACCTCGGCGGAACAGATCGTCCACGAGGTCGAGGTGGTCACGGCGCTGGCGGAGGACAGCCAGGTGACGCCGTCGGGCCGGCTGCGGGTCTCGATGCCGGGCGACCTGGCCTCCATCGCCTTCGCGCCGATGCTGGCGCAATTCGCGGTAAGCTACCCCGCGGTTCAGCTGGATCTCGATTTGTCGCCCGACTATGTCGATGTGCTGGCCGACAGCTTCGACCTCGCCATACGAATCGGCGGCGAGGCGCTCGGCATGCGACTGACCATGCGGCATCTCATCGATATCGGCATCAGCCTCTACGCCGCGCCGTCCTATGTTTCGGCATTTGGTGAGCCGGACACGCCGCAATCGCTGGCGCGGCACAGCATGCTGGTGCTGCACACCGGCGGCGAAACCGTTTCCTGGCGCCTGGAAAAGGAAGCGCAGGTGATGGCCGCCGACATGTCGGGCCGGCGTGTCTCGGCCAATTCCTACGACCTGCTGCTCAGGCTCGCTCGCGCGGGAGCGGGGATCGCGGCCTTGCCCGATATTTTCGCCGAGGCCCATATCGCCAGCGGCGAGTTGAAGCGCGTCCTGCCCGACTGGCGGCTGCCGCCGGCAATGGCGCGCGCGGTTTTCCCCAGCCGCAAGCTGATGCCGCGCAAGACGCGGGTGTTCCTCGACGAATTGCTGAGCTTCCTAAAGCCGCGGCCGCTTCGCTAGGGCAGGTTGGGAGGACGATGAAGCCGTTTTTGACGCGACGGCAGGCTGTTGGGTCACTGGCGCCGCATTGCGCCAGCGAACGAACGCGTGGCTTCTAGCCAAGCGCAAATTCGCCATAAGTATCTGAAAAATTTGGCTCCCCGGGCCGGATTCGAACCAGCGACCAACCGGTTAACAGCCGGTTGCTCTACCACTGAGCTACCGGGGAACAGCGCTCTTGTGTGAACGGCGCTGCCTATAGCAAACAGTTTTCGGCTTTGCAAAGTGGCATTTCGGTTTTTGGTGGTTTTTTCCGCGGGGCTTCCTCGCAATCGCGGCCAGGCGTTCTCATATAGCCGTCTACGAGACAGCCGAGGGCCGGAAATGCGGCATCCTTGGCGGTGTTCGCAAGACAGCGCAACGGGATCATTTTTGCGAATGATGGCAGCAGAGAATACCGGACGGCGCAAACTCTCGATCTTCGGACGCGAAATCACAATGCCGCGCTCGCGCGCGGCGCGAATCGCGATCGGCGTGATCCTCACCATTGGCGGTATTCTCGGCTTTCTGCCGATTCTTGGCTTCTGGATGGTTCCGCTCGGACTTCTCGTCCTCTCCTATGAATTCGCCCTGGTCCGGCGCCACCGGCGGCGGTTCGTCGTCTGGTGGGAGCGGCGGCGCAAGCCGGACTGACCGCGACAGAGGAGGCCGGCTGTATATCCGGCAGGCGGGCCGTATTGGGGCGGGGAGAGCATCGCCGCTTCGCCATTTTGATTTGGTCGCGCCTGCGGGAGCCCTGGTTGGGTCCAACTGCAACGAGGAGGTGGAAAGCGTGGCGAACACGCGCAGGCCGCTTGACGGCATTTGGCGCGCAACCTATTGGAACCCGTGTGGAACGCCGGGAGCGATGAGGCCTCGTGGCGGAATGGTTACGCAGAGGACTGCAAATCCTTGCATCCCGGTTCGATTCCGGGCGAGGCCTCCAATCCCAGGCTCCCGCGCGCCAGCGCGTGGGCACGACGTTCCGGTTGCAATAGGCCGCGAATCTGGCGCGGCAAGCGGAATGGTTTGAGCATGAGCGCTGATTTTTCTGAACGTCGCGTGAAGATGGTCGATGGTCAGGTTCGAACCACCGACGTGACCAACGCGCCGCTGATCGAAGCCATGCTCACCGTGCCGCGCGAAGCCTTTGTGAGCGCCGGCCAGCGCGACATCGCCTACATCGACGAGGACATCCGCATCGGCGGCGCCAATGGCGCCGGGCGCTATCTCATGGAGCCGTCGCCATTCGCCAAGCTGCTGCAACTGGCAGAGATCGACGCCAGCGATTCGGCACTCGATGTCGGATGCGGCACTGGCTATGCGTCAGCGGTCCTGTCGCGGCTGGCCAAGAGCGTCGTGGCGCTGGAGAGCGATCCGGCGCTGGCCGAATCGGCATCCTCGACCCTTTCGACGCTTGGCTACGACAATGTCACCGTAGTCCAGGGTCCGCTGGCGCAGGGACAGGCCGCCAAGGCACCCTACAACGTCATATTTGTCGGCGGCAGCGTGGAGGAAGTGCCGGCGGCGCTGCTCGACCAACTCGCCGAAGGCGGGCGTCTCGTTGCCGTCGAAGGGCAGGGGAATTCGGGTTTGGCCCGATTGTTTTTCAAGGCTGGGGGGGTTGTAACCGGAAGACGCGCTTTTAATGCGGCAATTAAGCCACTACCGGGATTTGAACGCAGTCACGCATTCGAATTCTGAGCGGATTTGCCTTGCAGGCGAGGCGCTGACATGGTCGCTTGCATTTGAACAATCGTTGCTGATCCGTGCCGCCGGTGTCATTTTTCCAGCGGAAGACAGCAGGGAACATGAAAACGCTGCGTCGACAGTCCCCGAATCGGGAAAGGCCGGCGCGGCGCGGTTCCCATGGAAAACGAATGAGGGATATACCGTGCTGTCAGTACGAAAGAGTGTTTTTGCCGCCATCCTCGTTTCCGCGACCGCGCTGTCTCCGATCAATGCCTCGGCGGAAACCATCACCGGGGCGCTTTCCAAGGCTTATCAGTACAATTCGCAGCTCAATTCGGCCCGTGCCGGCGTCCGCGTGACGGACGAAAGCGTGGCGATTGCAAAGTCCGGCTGGCGTCCGACGGTCGCCGGTTCCGCCAGCATCGACTATTCGAGCAGCCGACTGGTCGGCCTCAATCGCACGGTGAACCTGACGACCGGCAATTTCGGCATCCAGATCAACCAGACGCTGTTCGACGGCTTTCAGACCAAGAACAACGTGGCTGCTGCGGAAGCGAACGTTAAGGCGTCTGTCGAGAGCCTGCGGAACACCGAGGAAAATACCCTCTTCAACGCGGCCAGCGCCTATATGGATGTGATTCGGGACCGGCAGATCGCGGTGCTGACCGAGCAGAATCTGCAGTTCCTGACCGAGACCGCGCGCGCCGCGCGCTCTCGCTTCGAGGTTGGCGAGGGCACACGCACCGACGTTGCGCAGGCCGATGCCTCGCGTGCGTCCGCCGTGGCGCAGCTCAGCGCCGCTCGTGCCCAGGCACTGGCGAGCGCGGCGACCTATCATCAGATCGTTGGTGACGAACCCGGCAAGTTGAAAGCGGCTTCGCCGCTGGGCAAGTTGCTGCCCAAGAGCCTCGAGTCGGCGATCGCCATCGCGGCCAACGAGCACCCTGCCATTCTTGCCACGCAGCATCTGGTCGACGCGGCGGCATTTTCGGTGAAGTCCGCCGAGGGCGCATTGCTGCCCCAGCTTTCGGCCAACGCGGGTGTGTCGAGCACGTACAACAACTATGATCCGCAAGGCACCAACTACAATGGTGCAACCAATTCCGCCGCCATCGGCGCGACGCTGACCGTGCCGATCTATTCGGGAGGGCGGACTTCCGCGAAGGTGCGTCAGTCCAAGGAATCGCTGAGCGAGGCCAGGATTCAGGTCGATGTCAGTCGTGATCAGGTGCGCGCAGCGGTAGCCTCCGCGTGGACGCAGTACACGGCCGCGCAACAGAGCGTCGCGGCCAACAGGCAGGTTATCGAAGCGGCCAAGCTGGCGCTTAATGGCGTCATCGAGGAGCGCAATGTCGGCCAGCGCACCACGCTCGACGTGCTGAATGCGCAGGCCACGGTGATCACCGCCGAGATCAACCAGGCGAGCGCTGAGCGCGATGTGGTGGTGGCAAGCTACGCCATCCTGTCGGCGGTTGGCCGGCTGACGATCGACAGGCTTGCTCTTCCTGTCGCAAAGTATAAGCCTGAAGAGCACTACAACGCCGTCAAGGACAAGTGGATCGGCCTGAGCACGCCCGACGGCCGCTGATCCGGCCGGCCGGATCGGTGAGGATTGAGGGGCGAGGCGTTGGCCGCGCCCCTTTTTATATCCGGTGCTGCAACTCGCGCTTGATGCCGTTTTTGAGTTGCGCACGGTCCGAACGGCGGTCTGCCTTCACGTTCGATGCTCTAATCTGTTGAAATCCAACACATCTCCAGATTGGGGATTCTCGCGTGGCGAAGCGTCGGTTACGCTGTTGCCATGATTCGACCCGGCGTCGCCGAGGCGCGAATCGCATGGATATTGATCTTCTACGGTCACAAGGGCGGCGGATGTGACGATGGCGACGGCAAGCAGCGCTCAGCGCGAACCCTCGATGGAAGAGATACTGGCTTCCATCCGCAGGATCATCGAGGACAGTGACACCGGACGCAAGCAGCCCGGCGAGTACGACGAACCGCGCCAGGACCTGGGCAGCCCGCCGGCGCCCGAGGTCGAGGCATTCCGCGCCGAATTGCGGGTCGCGCCAGAGCCGGCACACAAGCCGGCGACCCTGGCAGAGGTGCAGGCGCAACTGCCACCGCTGGAGCCCGAAGCGCGGTCGCGGCCGGAGGCTCCGGACATGGGAACGCGGCCACGCGGCATCAGCGACCTTACCGCCAGGGCCGAGCCGTCCCAGGCCCGGGCAGCGCCCGCCGCCGATACGAACATTGCGGATTGGCGGCGCGAGCTCGCCAGATCTGACATGCCGGCGAAGCCGGTCGCGGAGCGGATCACTCCTGCCGTGGAGCCGGTTGCACCAGCGGTGGAGCGAGTTGCACCTGCCGCGGATAGGACGACCTTCGAGATGCCCGCTGTCCCTTCCGCGGAGCCCAAGGCGGTGATTGCGGAGGCGGAAACCAAACCTGAAGTCATCTCGACGGTTGCGCCCTTCCAGAACGAAGCGCCGGCTGCCGTCGAACCGGCACCAGCGCGCCAGGCCATTCTCTCTGAGCAGGCCGGCCGGCAGGTTGCCGCGGCCTTCGGTGAGCTCTCGGACGCATTCGCTGCCCGCAGCCGCAAATCCTTCGACGAGATGGCCGAGGAGATGCTGCGGCCCATGCTTCAGGACTGGCTGGACAACAATCTGCCGACGCTTGTCGAGCGACTGGTGCGCGAGGAAATCGAGCGCGTCGCGCGCGGCGCGCAATAGTCTTCCGAAACCTCGGGAAGCAAGCGCCGCCATCTGGCGGCGTTTCTTTTTGAGGACAGGGGTGCCGTTGTGGGGGCTGCTTGGACCGCGGCAAGCGCTGGCGGGTTGTCGAAGGACGGTCGGGCGCCCCAAGACGAAGGTTCTTACGAGGCGTCGATCCGGGCTTATCTCTCGAGCAGGTCGCCTATCCCACGCCTGCGTCATCAAGCCGACATGGTCGGCCTGATAGGGGACGGTTTCAATGCGGGCGAAGCGGCGCGTATGTCGACATCCCCACCCCCCATCATTCGTGTCCTCGTTGTGCTTGCGATCGGGCAACTCATCAGTTGGGGCGCTCTCGGCCTGCCGGCCGTCATCGGTACGCGGATCGCGGCCGACCTCGGGATCAGCGTCGCTACCGTTTTCGCCGGACCTTCGGTCTTCTACGTGATCATGGGATTGCTGGCGCCGATGCTGGCGAGTTCGTTCGCGCGACATGGCGCCCGCAACGTAATGGTCCTCGGCAACGTCTGCGCCGCGCCGGGTTTTGCCCTGCTGTCGTTGGCGGCCAGTCCGACGGTTTACTTTGCCGCCTGGGCGGTTCTGGGTACGGCGGGTGCGGCCATGCTTTCGACGGCCGCCTACATCCTGCTCAACGAGGTCGCCGGCCGCCGCTCAAGGGGCGCGATGGGCGCCCTGATGCTGGTGACCGGCTTGTCGAGCAGTATCTTCTGGCCAACCACCGCCTTTCTGTCCGAGGTCCTGGGCTGGCGCCAGACATGTCTTGTCTATGGCGGGGCCATGCTCCTGATCTGCATGCCGCTCAACCTCTTCGGGCTGCCACGCCGCAAGACGGGGCGAAAGGACGCTGTTGGTTCCGCTGATGGCGGCGTTCCCGCGGCTGCCGCCGGGAAGAGTACATTCTATCTCATCGCTTCCGCCATCGCGCTCAACGCCTTCGTTACCTTTGGCTTCAGCGCCATCCTGATTGAACTTCTCAAGAGCGAAGGGCTGCCGGCGCCGGAAGCGATAGCCTTTGCTTCCGCGTTGGGTATCGTCCAGGTTGGCGCGCGCGGCGCCGACTTTCTGGGTGGAGGGCGATGGGACGGCGTCACCACAGCCATTGCAGCCGGCGCCATGCTGCCGTTGGCGATGCTGCTGATGATGGCAGGCGGCGGGACCCGCCTCTCCGTGGGGGCCTTCATCGCGCTTTACGGCGTGGGCAGCGGCGCGCTCGCGGTTGCGCGCGCGACCATACCGCTGGCCTTCTACGACAGCGCCGATTACGCGCGGGCGGCATCGCGCATCGCGCTGCCGCTCAATCTGCTTTCGGCGCTGGCGCCGCCGCTTATGGCGGGATTGCTGGTCTGGGCGGGTGCCGGGGCCGTCCTGGGGCTAGCCATCCTGCTGTCCGTCGTTGCGCTCGCGATCATGGTCGTGCTCAGCCGCCGCCGTCCATCACGGGAACTTTCCGCGACCCGGTAGGGACCTGTCGGGGCGCCGGCCGTAATGATTGCCATGGCCGGGCTGCCGCTATTGTCCATCGCGCGCGCCTGCCTATTTCTAGGATGCGGTCGCCGGCTTGCCCTGCCTCGCGGTTGACTTGGCCAAGACCTTCCGATTTACACCGAACCAGCAAATCTCCCCACAGCGCGGACGCCTTTCCCATGCTTGACAAGACCTATGACGCAAAAACCGTCGAGCCGAAGATCGCCAAGGTCTGGGAAGAGGCCGACGCCTTTCGGGCCGGCGCCGGTTCGGTGGAAGGCGCAGAGGCCTTCACCATCGTCATTCCACCGCCCAACGTCACCGGTTCGCTGCATATGGGCCATGCGCTGAACAACACGCTGCAGGACGTGCTGGTGCGCTTCGAGCGCATGCGCGGCAAGAACGTGCTGTGGCAGCCGGGCATGGACCATGCTGGCATTGCCACGCAGATGGTGGTCGAGCGCCGGCTGATGGAGAAGCAGATCCATCGTAGCGACCTGACCCGTGAAGAGTTCATCGAGAAGGTGTGGGAGTGGAAGGCCGAATCGGGCGGCGCCATCTTCAACCAGCTGAAGCGGCTTGGCGCGTCGGCCGACTGGTCGCGCGAGCGCTTCACCATGGACGAGGGCCTGTCGAAGGCCGTGCTAGAGGTTTTCGTCACGCTCTACAAGGAAGGGCTGATCTACAAGGACAAGCGTCTCGTCAACTGGGACCCGAAGCTTCTGACCGCGATCTCCGATCTCGAGGTCGAGCAGCATGAGGTCAACGGCAACCTCTGGCATTTCCGCTATCCGGTCGAAGGCGCGGCCTACAACCCCGAGGATCCCACCACCTTCATCACTGTGGCCACGACCCGTCCCGAGACGATGCTCGGCGACACAGCGGTCGCTGTGCACCCCGATGACGAGCGCTTCAAGCATCTGGTCGGCAAGAACCTGATCCTGCCGATCGTCGGCCGCCGGATCCCGGTTGTCGCGGATGAGTACTCCGATCCGGAGAAGGGTTCGGGCGCGGTCAAGATCACCCCCGCGCACGACTTCAACGATTTCGAGGTCGGCAAGCGCCACAAGCTGCCGGCGATCAACATCCTGACCGTCGAGGCAACCATCGCCCTGAAGGACAATGAGGACTTCCTCGCCGGCCTCGATGTGACACCGGAACGCCAGGCTGTCTGGGACGAACTTGATGGCCAGGACCGGTTCGTCGCCCGCAAGAAGATCGTCGAACTGATGGAAGCCGGCGGTTTCCTCGACAAGATCGAACCACACCGTCATACCGTGCCGCATGGCGACCGTGGCGGGGTGCCGATCGAGCCGTTCCTGACCGACCAGTGGTATGTGAACGCGGCCGAACTCGCCAAACCGGCGATCGCTTCGGTGCGCGAAGGCCGCACCAACTTCGTGCCGAAGAACTGGGAAAAGACCTACTACGACTGGATGGAGAACATCCAGCCCTGGTGCATTTCGCGCCAGCTCTGGTGGGGCCACCAGATTCCGGCCTGGTACGGCCCGGACGGAAGGGTCTTCGTCGAGAAGACCGAAGAGGAGGCGCTCGACGCCGCGGTCGAATACTATCTTGCGCTCGAAGGGCCATGGAAAGCATGGGTCGAGGAGAAGCTGGAGAATTTCAAGCCAGGCGAGATCCTGACTCGCGACGAGGACGTTCTCGACACCTGGTTTTCCTCGGCGCTGTGGCCGTTCTCGACGCTTGGCTGGCCGGATCAGACGCCGGAGCTCAAGACCTATTACCAGACGGACGTCCTGGTGACCGGCTTCGACATCATCTTCTTCTGGGTCGCCCGCATGATGATGATGGGCCTGCACTTCATGGACGAGGAGCCGTTCCACACCGTCTACGTGCATGCGCTCGTGCGCGACAAGAACGGGCAGAAGATGTCGAAGTCGAAGGGCAACGTCATCGACCCGCTCGACCTGATCGACGAATATGGCGCCGACGCGCTGCGCTTCACGCTGACTGTCATGGCTGCGCAGGGACGTGACGTGAAGCTCGACCCGGCGCGCATCGCCGGCTATCGCAACTTTGGAACCAAGCTCTGGAACGCCACGCGCTTTGCCGAGATGAACGGCGTCGCGCGCAACGACGAGTTCTGGCTGAACGACGCCAAGCTGGCGGTCAATCGCTGGATCCTGACCGAGCTGACGCGCGCCGCGCGCGAGATCACCGACGGGATAACGTCCTATCGCTTCAACGAGGCGGCGGGCGCGGCCTATCGTTTTGTCTGGAACCTGTTCTGTGACTGGTATCTTGAGCTGCTGAAGCCGGTCTTCATGGGCAGCGACGAGGCGGCGAAGACGGAAAGCCGGGCCTGCGTCGCCTTCGTGCTCGATGAGATCTACAAACTGCTGCACCCGATGATGCCGTTCATGACGGAGGAACTGTGGGCGCAGACGGCGGGCGAGGGCGTCGAGCGGTCTTCGCTGCTTTGCCATGCGTCGTGGCCTTCGCCGGATTTCGAGGACGCGGAAGCCGCGGCTGACATCAACTGGCTGATCGATCTCGTCTCGGGCATCCGCTCGGTGCGCTCGGAAATGAATGTGCCGCCGGCGGCGATCGCGCCATTGGTTGTCGTTGGCGCCAACCAGGCGACGCGCGAGAGGCTGGAACGCCAGCAGGCTGCAATCCAGCGCCTGGCACGGGTTGGTGATATTTCCCTGGCCGAGGCCGCGCCGAAAGGCTCGGCCCAGATCGTCCTCAACGAGGCGACGGTCTGTCTGCCGCTCGGCAGTCTCATCGACCTCGCTGCCGAAGCGACGCGCCTGCAAAAGGAGCTGGCCAAGGTGACCGAGGAGATTGCTCGCCTGCACAAGAAACTCTCCAACGAGAAGTTCGTCGCCAATGCGCCGGAAGAGGTTGTCGAGGCCGAGCGCGAGAAGATGGCAGAATACCGGGAAGCGCAGGAGAAGCTCTCGGTAGCCTTGAGTCGGGTGCGGGATGCTGTCTGAGGAGCAGGATTCGCAACGTCGAAAACCTGCCTCCTGAGTGGCGTTTTTGCTGCTTGGACTGGCATTCCGCTGCGTTAGTCTTGACGTATACGGAATGTTTTGGCCCCATTGTTGCCATAATGTAACAATGGGGCGTTAAGGGCGCAAAAATGCCGATTTTTGCGCCTTTTTTGCTCTATTCCGCCGATTTTTCCCGTCGATTTGCTTGCGCCCCCCGGGTTTTCGCTCGCATTGCGAGGGGCTGCATTTTCCCGGAAACGCGTTAGACGAAGACGTACATGTACGCCTCCTGAATTCGTTGTTGCGCCATTAACCTGAATTGGTTCTAGCTTGACGCACTACTTATTCGGGGAGGAATTTCCATGAACAATCGACGCCTGAAAGCACTGTTGGGGGCAGGGTGCTTTTCGCTGGCTTTGATCGGTTCGGCGCATGCTGGTGGCTTCTCGCGCGGCTCGGCGGACACCGACATCCTCTTTGAGGATGGCAATTTCAATATGCGCACCAGCGTGACGTATGTGGCGCCGACGAGAAAATACTCCAAGAACATCGCCAATCCGTACCTGATCGGCGAGAATTATTCGGACAGCTACGCGATCCCGTCGGCCGCTGTTAAGTTCAAGCTGACCGAAAATCTGTCCTGCGCCGGCACGCTCACGGAGTCTTATGGCGGCAGCGCGAGCTGGTCCCGATCGAGCGGGACGCTTGGCAAGCTGCAGGAAGACTTCACCATGTACGAATATGGCGCGACCTGCGGCGTCAAATTCGACCTCAGCAAGGGGCGTATCTGGTTCATCGGCGGCGTGTACAACGAAGTCACCGATTACAATCTCGTAGCGGGCGCAGCCCTGGGTTCGAGCGTAGCGCCGATCAATGTCAGTCTGCACGACAGCAATGTCGGCTGGCGCGCCGGCGTTGCCTATGAAATTCCGGAGATCGCCTTCCGCACGCAGTTGATGTACCGCTCTGGCGTCAACATCAACGCGACGGGCAATGCGACGTACTACGGCCTTCCTGCCGGTCCGGCGACGGGCGCCGCGAATTTCCCGCAGAGCGTCGAATTCAAGGCCCAGAGCGGCATTGCGCCGGACTGGCTCGCCTATGGCAGCGTGAAATGGACCAACTGGTCCGTCACCAAGCAGCTGACGCTGAATGTTCCGGGTCTGCACCTGACCAATGGCAACGACTACTTCTGGCGTGATGGCTGGACCGTCACGGGCGGTATCGGTCACAAGTTCAATGACCAGCTTTCCGGGACAGTTTTCGCGTCCTGGGACCGGGGCGTGAGCACCGGCTGGGACCTGACGGGCGCGAGCTATACGATCGGCACGGGCGTTTCTCTGAAGGACAAGATGGGCGGCGAACTGCGCTTGGGCGTCGCTGCGATCTACTTGGCCTCGGTGTCTGAAACCAACTATGCGCCGATCTTCAATCGCACCGTCCAGGGTGATTGGGGATACGCCTTCTCGGGCGGCTACAGCATCAAGTGGTAAGCCACTCGGAAGTATAGAAAAAGCCGGGCATCGCCCGGCTTTTTTATTGGGCGAGCATTGCGGCTCATCCGCTTCCCGCTGCGTTGCATATTAGCCGCACCTTCTTCGGCTCATGCGATTGTGACGTTTCGGCAACAGTTTATGAACAAGCCTTCGGTTACAAAGCCGGCCGGAGAAATTGCCTATTTCCCGCCATAAACCCGGCGCACCCCGAAGAGGTCTCGGGACACGGGCCATAAGGCAGGGCGAAGAGGCAGGCCGCACCGCCAGCGGCAAGGAAGAGCATGGACGCAACAGCGATTTCCAAGGCCAGGCTGCCCAGCCGCTACGCAAGCGTAGCTTCGGCGCGCGTCGTCCATTGGCCGCTGTCGCCGGTTGCCGAGAGTCTCGCTTGCCCTTCCGGAGCCGGCCGCACTTTGGCCGAAAATATCGGCCACCTTGTCTGGAATGTGCATGATGGCGTGGTCCGTTCAGCCAACAGATTCCTTACTCAGGCGGGCGGCGTCGTGAGTTTGAAGCGTAACCTGATTCCCGAGGTCGGCTTGAGGAGCGCGAATACGGCGCGCTGTCTCGAGTTTCTGAGGTCGTCGGCTCTTTCTGCGCTCGTCATTGTCGTGATCCTGGGCGGCGCCGCAGGTCAGGCGCTGGCTTTCGACGACAAGGTCTTCGACGACAAGACCGGTGTGAAGCCGCAATCCAACCCATGGGCGGTGTTTCAGTTCGGTTTCTCGGCATACAAGAACGGTCATAAGGACCAGGCGGTCGAAGCCTATAAATATGCCGCCGAGAATGGTCAGATCGGCGCTACATGGAAGCTCGCGCGCATGTATGCCGAGGGCGACGGTGTGACCCGCGACGACTACGCGGCCTACAAGTTCTTCAGCGAGATCGTCGACCAGGACGTAGAACCCGGTTCTCCGGAAGAGAGCTACGTCTCCGATGCGCTGGTGGCGCTTGGCGACTATCTGCGCAAGGGTATTCCAGGTAGCCCGGTTGCCGAGGACGAGGTGGCGGCGCAGGAATACTATATGCGCGCGGCCGCCAACTACCGTAATCCGAACGCCCAGTTCGAGATGGGCCAGATGTTCCTGAAGGGCGAGGGCGGTGTGAAGGCCAGCGTTAAGCAGGCCGGCCGCTGGTTCCAGCTCGCGGCGGAAAAGGGCCATGCCGGCGCCCAGGCGACACTCGGCAACCTGCTGTTCCAGAGCGGCAAGATCGTTCGCGGACTGGCGATGATGACGGCGGCGCTCGAACGCGCCTCGCCGGCCGATCGCCCGTGGATCCGCGGCATGCAGGAAGAGGCTTTCGCCGCGGCTGGCGAGGCCGACCGCCGCACCGCGATCTCGCTCGCCGACGATATCCTGACCAAGGGCGGCAGCGGCGATCAATAGCCGCCGATAGGTGTATCGGGCCGTTACGGCGCGGATATCGCGATCTTTCTCGTCAAGGTGCTAAGTTGGATGGTCCCGAGTGGGTTCGGCCATCCATCCGTTTGCTTTTTGGCCGCACCCTGTGACCCGCGGAGCGGCGATCCCAAGCTCAGTTCGCAGTCGGTTCGCTAGGCTCAGCATGAGACGGCTTGGGAGTGGATTGCTGCGTGTCCTGCGGCGCTGGCGCTGGCGCTCCGGGACAATTGTCCTGAACCTTCGCCCAGGACGTGTTGTTGAGCACCATGTCGCAGCGGGCCAGATGACTGCTGCCTGCCACCGTCAGACAGGCGACCTGGCCTAGCTGGAACGATTTGCCGTTGGCCAGGCACGCCTGGTCGGCATGCGCAGGCCCAGTCACACCAGCGGCAGCCATCGCCATGCCAACGAGGCGATACGCGGATCGAGGAGACAATCGAAAACTCATGGAAACCCCCGTTACCATGATGATTTTCCATCAAAGACGCCGGAATGTGGCGATATGACGATGTACCGGAGCGCCTCGTTTCGACGGCAGCGCTTTGGGCTCTCTTTCCTGCAGAAGACCGTTGCTTGGGTGGCCGAAATCCGGTCAGGCGGCCCGCAAGGAGAGATCTATCGCCACTGGCACGTGGTCTGACGGCTTCTCCCACGCCCGCACGTGCTTCTCGATCGAAGCGGAGGCGAAGCGATTCGCCGCTTCGGGCGACAGCAGCAGGTGGTCGATGCGGATGCCGTTGTTCTTCTGCCAGGCGCCGGCCTGATAGTCCCAGAAACTATAGAGGTCGCCGGCGTCGCTTGTCGCGCGAATCGCCTCGGTGAAGCCGAGGTTCAAGAGGCGTCGGAATGCCTGCCGCGTCTGAGGCTGGAACAGGGCGTCGCCCAGCCAGTTCTGCGGGAATTTCGCGTCGATGGCCTCGGGGATGACATTGTAGTCACCGGCCAGCACCAGCGCTTCCTCCAGCCTCAGCCTCTCCTCGGCCCAGCGCTCCAGCCGCGCCATCCAGGAGAGCTTGTAGGGGAACTTCCTGTCGTCATCGATCGGATTGCCGTTCGGCAGATAGAGCGAGACGACGCGCAGGGCTCCCTGGTCGGTCGAGAAGACGCCCTCGATGAAGCGCGCGTGGTCGTCGCCATCATCGCCGGGCAGGCCGCGGTTGACCTCGTCGAAACGCAGCTTCGACAGAATCGCGACGCCGTTGAAGCCTTTCTGACCGTGGGTTTCGACGTTGTAACCCAGCGCCTCGATCTCGGCGCGGGGGAATTGCTCGTCGACCGTCTTGATCTCCTGCAGGCAGACGATGTCCGGCGCGCTTTCGGTGAGCCAGTGGGTCAGGTTGCCGATGCGCGCGCGCACGCCATTGATGTTCCAGGTGACGATTTTCATGGCGGCCTCAGTCTGTTTGCGGCGGAAGGCGTTCGACGAGGCCGATCGTATTGCCTGCGGGGTCCTTTAGGAAGGCCATCCATTCGCTTTCC
>MKVL01000010.1:1052806-1078335 GCA_001899205.1 Mesorhizobium sp. 65-26
GGCGAGCGTCCGGTCGAGATCGCGGCCAGCCGACAACGCGACCTGACGGACCGCGCCGACGGCTGGCATTCCGAACCCGTTATATGCTGAAACTGGTGCCGCAGCCGCAGGAGGCGACCGCGTTCGGATTCCTGATCTGGAACGACTGCCCCATCAGGTCGTCGACGAAGTCGATCACCGAACCGCCCATGTAGACCAGCGACAGGTCGTCGATCAGGATCGTGGCGCCATCGCGCTCGATGGCGACGTCGTCGTCGTTGCGCGCGCCGACCAGATCGAATTTGTAGGAGAAGCCCGAGCAACCGCCCCCTTCCACAGAAACGCGCAGCGCCGTCTTGTCCGGTTCTGCCGAAACGATCCTGGCGATCCGCCTGGCGGCGGCCTCCGTCATCTCGACCTTCATGGCATTCTTGGCATCGGCGCCCATGGCGTCACCTTGCTTTCGGTTTCCCTTGATAGGTATGAAGCGTGGCGGGGCAAGTCAACTGGTGGACCAATGAGCGAAGCGCACGGCAAGGATGCTCTTGGCGACATAGGCTTCGGCTACAGGCCGCGCGCCGCCTATGCCACGGATCCCGCTCAATCGCGCGGGCGCCTTTTCGCCGAGGTGGAGAGCCCGACGCGCACGCCTTTCCAGCGCGACCGCGATCGCATCATCCATTCCACCGCGTTCCGACGGCTCAAGCACAAGACACAGGTTTTCGTTGCCCATGAGGGCGACCACTACCGCACCCGCCTGACACATTCGATCGAAGTGGCGCAGATCGCCAGGGCGCTGGCGCGCGCTCTGCTCGGCGACGAAGACCTCGCCGAGGCGGTGGCGCTGGTGCATGACTTCGGCCACACGCCCTTCGGCCACACCGGCGAGGATGCACTGAACGAGAAGATGGCGGCATGGGGCGGCTTCGACCACAACGCCCAGTCGCTGCGTGTCGTGACGCGGCTCGAGCGCCGCTACGCGGAGTTTGACGGTCTCAACCTGACCTGGGAGACCCTGGAGGGGCTGGTCAAGCACAACGGACCGCTGACGGACACGAGCGGGAAAGGGCTCAAGGGACCCGTGCCGCAGGCGATTCGCGACTATTCGGAGCTGCACGACCTCGAACTCGATCGTTTCGCCGGCATAGAGGCGCAATGCGCCGCGATCGCAGATGACATCGCCTACAACACCCATGACATCGATGACGGCCTTCGCGCCGGCCTGCTCACGCTCGACATGCTGGAGGACGTCTCGCTGCCGGGCAACATCCTCAGGAGCGTGCGCGAGCGCTATCCGGCGCTCGATCCGGTACGCACGGGGCATGAGTTGATGCGCCGGCAGATCACCATGATGGTCGAGGATGTCATCGTCACCACGCGCGCCAATCTGGCGCGGACCGGGCCCCAGAGTGCCGACGCGGTGCGCGCGTCGGGCGAAACAATGGTGACCTTCTCCACCGAAATGGCGGCGGCCGAGAAAGAGCTCAAGACCTTTCTCTACGCACATCTCTACCGGCATCCGGAAGTGATGCGCGTGCGCGCCGATGCCGAGCAGATCGTGAAAGACCTGTTCGATGTCTATTTCAATGATCCGCGTGCGATGCCCGACGGCTGGCGCGAGGGGCTCGACCGGGCCGAGGATCGCATCAAGGCGCGCAGTGTCGCCGACTTCCTGGCGGGCATGACCGACACCTATGCCCTGAAGGAACACCGCCGTTTGTTTGACCACACGCCGGATTTGAGCTAGGGCGAGCGCGATTTTGCCGGCTAGAGCGGGATGCGTTTTCGGAAACCGGGCATTCCGCTCTACCGGTTCGATCTAGCCGCATCCCTGCAAGCCGCCAGAGCCAAACATCATGAACATCTTCGCCGATTTCAACGCGCGAATCGTAAAGGCCGTAGAGACGCTCGATCTGAGGGACAAGGAGGGAGGGGTTCCCGACCTGTCGCGTATCGCCGTCGAGCCGCCGCGCGACGCCACGCATGGCGATCTAGCCATCAACGCGGCAATGGTGCTGGCCAAGCCAACGGGCCAGAATCCGCGCGCGCTGGCGGAAAGGCTGGCGGCGGCCCTGCGCGAGGACAAGGACATCGCTTCCGCCGAGATCGCCGGGCCGGGCTTCGTCAACCTGAAGCTCAGGGACGGATTCTGGCAGGCGCACCTGACGGCGCTGCTCGGCGAGGGCCGCAATTACGGCCGTTCGAAAATCGGCGGCGGGCGCAAGGCCAATGTCGAGTATGTCTCGGCCAACCCGACCGGTCCGATGCATGTCGGCCATTGCCGCGGCGCCGTGGTTGGCGACACGCTCGCCAACCTGATGGCCTTTGCCGGCTACGACGTCACCAAGGAATATGTCATCAACGACGCCGGCGCGCAGATCGACGTGCTCGGCCGCTCGGCCATGCTGCGCTACCGCCAGGCGCTGGGCGAGGAGATCGGCGAGATCCCGCCGGGCCTCTATCCTGGCGACTATCTCGTTCCGGTCGGCGAGGCGCTGGCCAGGGAGTTCGGCGGCAAGCTGCTGAAGATGCCGGAAGACGAGGCGCTTGCGATCGTCAAGGACCGCACCATCGATGCGATGATGGTGATGATCCGCGAGGATTTGGCGCTGCTCAACGTGCACCATGATGTGTTCTTTTCCGAACGCACGCTGCATGCAGACAACGCCAGGAAGATACGCTCGGCGATCAATGATCTCACGCTGAAGGGGCATATCTACAAGGGCAAGCTGCCGCCGCCGAAGGGCGAAAAGCCGGATGATTGGGAAGACCGCGAGCAGACATTGTTCCGCTCGACGGCGGTGGGCGACGACATGGACCGGGCGCTGGTCAAGTCGGACGGCTCCTTCACCTATTTCGCCGCCGACGTTGCCTATCTCAAGGACAAGGTCGAGCGCGGCTTCGTCGACCTGATCTATGTTCTGGGCGCCGACCACGGGGGCTACGTAAAGCGGCTGGAAGCGCTGGCGCGCGCGGTTGCCGGCGATACAGTCAATCTGACCGTGCTCTTGTGCAATCTGGTGAAGCTGTTCCGCGATGGTGAGCCGGTCAGGATGGGGAAGCGTACCGGGAACTTCGTCACGCTCCGCGAGGTGATCGAGGAAGTCGGCCGCGATGCGGTCCGTTTCATGATGCTCTACCGCAAGAGCGATGCGCCGCTCGATTTCGACTTTGCCAAGGTGACCGAGCAGTCCAAGGACAATCCGGTCTTCTACGTGCAATATGCCTCGGCGCGCTGCCACTCGGTGTTCCGGCAGGCGAGCGAACAGTTGGGCGAGGCGAATTTCGATCGCAACAGCCTGGCGGCCGCTTCAGCATCCTTGACCGATGAAGGTGAACTCGGCCTCGTCAGGAAGCTCGCGGAATATCCGCGCCTGATCGAGTCCGCCGCGCTTTCGCTGGAGCCACACAGGCTGGCTTTCTACCTCTATGATCTGGCCTCCGCGTTCCACGGACACTGGAACCGCGGCACGGACAATCCGGACTTACGTTTTGTTAAGGTTAACGACCGACAATTGACCCATGCCAGACTGGGTCTGGTGCAGGCTGTTTCGGACGTCCTGACGTCCGGCCTGACGCTGATTGGAGCCGATGCGCCCACCGAAATGCGTTAGGTTTGACTAAAAAACCTGTCACCTTTTGCCCACATTGCGCTGGTAAGGGCCAACCCTACGCGACGTCCATGGCGTCCGAATGAGTGCGAGTTCGGGAACGATAATGGCAGACAGAACCCAGCTGAGAGTAGCCGACCACAACGACATCGCTGACGATGATCCGTTCGCGGAACTGACCAGGATCATGGGGTTCGACCCGCGCCAGCCGGTCAAGGCATCCACACAGTCGAATGAGCCTCAGGCCCATTCTCAAGAGGACGATTTCGACATCGACCTCGAGAAAGAGCTGATGGGAGAGTTCGACATCGGCCATGTCGAGGCGGCACCGGTCGCTGCGCGGCACGAGCCGGGGCTGGGCGAGGCGGCTGCCGATGATTTCGAGTTGTCGTTCGAGGACGATCTTCAGCCTCACGGCGAGCCTCAGTTGGTCGATCCCGAGCACTTCGCCGAAGAGTTGACAGACGCCGAGCCTGTCTCCGCGAATGAAGCCGGCTTCGATCTCGACTTCGACAATGCCGTGGCCAGCGCGTTCGAAGCGCCTTCGCCCCAGCACGACGACGCGTCGATGGAGGAAGAGCTCGCGGCGTCTTTCGGACAGACTTTTGCTGTCGACGATGCGCAGGTCGCGCATGATGCGCATGCGGTGGCCATGCCCGTGCTCGATGCCGAAGAGCATGACTTTGCCGCCGCTTCCGCGAACTCGCTCGAAGACGAACTCTTCTTCGAGGATCACGAGGATGCCGGGAGTTCAGCGCACGCTGTTTCTCCGACAGTTCAGACGTCGTCCGACGATGAACTTGGCAATCACTTCGCCGATCTCGACTTCAGTCTCGACCCCGAAGCCGCCGCGGCGCCGTATCAGGCCGAGTCCGTGGCCGATGTGGTCGCGCCGCGATGGGACGAGACGGTCCATGCCGTCGCGAACGATGCCCACGAGGCAGATCTTTCGCTGGAATTCGACGACGCGTTTGCCGAGGAATTCGACGAGCCCGCACAGATCGATCAGCCTGTTGCGCCGGCGATAGCTTCACTGGTTGCGCCCGCGGTCGCGCAGGCCGTTCCGATGCCGTCCGCTCCCGTCGCTCCGGTCGCCGAGCGTAGCCTCGAGGATGAGTTGAATGCGCTCCTCGGCGTCATGACCGCGCGTACCGTCGCCAAGGAAGCGCCGGTTCAGCAAACAGCGCCGGCGCCCAGGCCGGTTTCTCCCGCACCCGTCGCGGCGGCGCCGGTTTCGCCGAAGCCCGCGACGCCTGTTGCCGACCTTGAATGGGAACTTGACGAACAACCTGCTCCGCAGCCGGCCTATCAGGCCGCGCAGTCTGCTTATGTCCAACCGACGCATGCCGCGCATGCGCATGCCGATCTCGACGATCAGTTGCTCGACGAGTTGCAGAGCCAGGACTTTGCCGACGGCCCGGCGCGCGACGCGGATTTCGACCACGATGCGTTCGATGCCGCCTTTGCCGCGAGCATCAACACCAGCCAGCCGGGCGGAGCCCGCGCCCCGGCGCCGGCGTCATCCTGGCAGGCGCAGCGTTCGACGCCTCCGGAGCCGGCCCGGTCCTGGAGCCGCTCGACCCCGGTTGCGCAGCAGCCGCAGGCATCCTTCGCGCATGAGCCGCAGCCTTCGTTCTCGCAGCCGCCGCGGCCGGCTTTCACCCCGGAGCCGGCAGTTGCCGCCATGGCGGTCGCGGCGACGGCAGCCGCTGCCCAGACTGCAGCCTCAAGCTACAAGCTCACCCAGGAGACCGCCGCGCCGCCCGTACCACCCAAGGCTTCGGCGCCTCGCTATGAGGAAATGCCCGAGGTCGAAACGGTCGATGTGCCGGAACGCGTGGTGGCACTCGCGGATGATCTCGACATTCCCGAACTTCACTTCGACGAAGGCGAGACGACGGCGTCCGGCTATGACGATCTCGATGCCGAATTCGCTAGCCTTCTCACTGAAATGAACACGATGGAGATGGCGTCCGGTCCTGCGCGCGCCGCCTCCTACGAGGACGAATCCTATTCCGGCGGCTTCAAGCCGCGCCGGGAGGCCGATCGCGCCGAGACGGTGGCCTATGCGGCGAAGCCGGTGGAAATGCCCGCGAGCGCGGCGCAGTTCTCTCCGGCCGCGAGAGGGTTCGAGGCGGACGAACTGCCGGGCAGCCAGCCGCTTTCGCAGGCTGACGAGTTCGCGGTCGATGAACTCGACTACGACCCGGAACTCGATCAGGACATGTCGATCCCCGCAGCCGAACAGCAGGCCGCGCGTCGCCCGCGCGGACGGGGCATGTTCATCGGCGGCATAATTGGCGCTGTCGTGTTGGCGGGTGGCCTCGGCGCGCTTGCCATGTCGTTCGGGGGTAAGGGCTCCGGCGAGGCTCCGGTCATCGTCAAGGCCGACAACCAGCCGATCAAGGTCAAGCCCGAGAACCCCGGTGGTACTGTCGTCCCGAACCAGGACAACAAGGTCTATGACGCCGTGCTAAAGGGCGCCAAGCCGGCCGAGCAGGTCCAGGACAAGCTGGTCAACAGCAGCGAGGAGCCGGTCGACGTCACGCCCAAGGAACAGCCCCGGGTCGTCGATCTCGCGCCTGACGCCAACAATGGCGACGGCGCTCCGAATGCCGCCCCGGCTTCGACCGGAACCGCAACCGACGCCACGGCCGCTGATGGAACGGATACGGCAGCGCCCCAGCCCAAGTCGGAAGACCGCATCGCGCAGGTGGTGCAGGACGCGGAAAAGAACCCCGACGTCGTCGCCGTGGCGCCGCGCAAGGTCAGGACGATGATGGTCAAGTCCGATGGTTCGCTGGTTCCGCGTGAGGATTCGGCTCCGGCCGCGCTGAAGGTGGCGGCCGCCGAGCCGACCGACCCGGCGCCGCAGCTTGTCGCGCCCGCCGGCCAGGATGACGCTGCCGCGACCGGCACCGTGCCGCCCGCAGGCAAGGCGGCCAAGACCGCGAAGGCCAAGGCGCAGTCCTCGACGACGCCGGCCACTGTGCCCGTGGCGCCGCAGCGTCCGTCCGACCAGCCGGTGGACGTGGTCGGGGAGGTCAAGCCCGATCAGGTCGCCTCGATCGACGCGGCGAGCGCCGCGGGCGGTGGCTCGTGGTCCATGCAGATCGCCTCGCAGCCGACCGTCGAGAGCGCGCAGTCGACCTACCAGGACCTGCAGCGTCGCTACGGCAGCGTGCTCGCCGGTCACACGGCAAACATCGTCAAGGCCGAAATCGCCGGCAAGGGGACGTTCTACCGCGTTCGTGTCCCGGCGCAGTCGCGCAACGACGCCATCAACCTGTGCTCCAGCTACAAGGCGGCCGGCGGCAACTGCTTCGTGTCGCGCTGATCTCAGCGATCCAATCAAGCGAAATCGATGGGGCGGGATGAGTGATCATCCCGCCCCATCCGTTTGGTCTGTCAGCATTTATCCCGCTCCCGGTGCCGCTGCCGGATACGAAATGCTTGAAATGTCTCGGACTCGTATGGAGTTCGGAGCTGCCTCGGAGTGATTCCCTTTGCCCGCGCGAAGTCCTAGACTCGCGCCATGACCGAATCAAAAGCCATGATCCTTGGCTGCGCGGGAAGATCGCTCACCCGCGAGGAAGTCCGTTTCTATCGCAACGAGTGCCCTTGGGGCTTCATCGTCTTTGCCCGCAACATCACCGAGCCCGAGCAGATAAGCGATCTTGTGGCCGAGATGCGCGACTGCGTCGGGCGCCCAGAGGCGCTGGTGTTCGTCGACCAGGAAGGCGGCCGTGTGCAGCGGCTGCGCCCGCCCATGGCACCGAACTATCCGGCCGGCGGCGCGCTGGGCGCCTTGTGGCGCGACGACCATGACGCCGGCGTGCGCGCGGCCTGGCTGCTCGCGCGGCTGCACGCCTTCGATCTGTTGCGCTACGGTCTGACGGCGGACTGCCTGCCCGTGCTCGACGTGCCGGTCGACGGCGCGAGCGACGTCATCGGCGCCCGCGCCTACGGCAAGGAGCCCCGGCCTGTCATCGAGCTCGGGCGTGCCGCCGCCGAGGGGTTGATATCCGGCGGCGTCTTGCCCGTCATGAAGCATATTCCAGGCCATGGCCGGGCTGTCGCCGACACCCATTTCGAGCTGCCGACCGTCAATGCGTCGCTGGATGAGCTGCGCCGGCACGATTTCGCCCCTTTCCTGGAGTTGAACCACCTGCCGATGGCGATGACGGCGCATGTCGTCTACAGCGCCATCGACCCCGATAATCCCGCGACGACGTCGGGGAGGGTGATCGAGGACGTGATCCGCCGCGAGATCGGTTTCGAGGGGCTGCTGATAAGCGACGATACCTCGATGAAGGCACTTTCTGGGGATTTCCCGTCAAAGGCCGCCGCGATCCTTGCGGCGGGCTGCGATCTGGTCCTTCACTGCAACGGGGTATTCGACGAGATGCGGGGCATAGCCTCGCGCACCAGGGGGCTTGAAGGCGCCTCATTGCGGCGCGCCGAACGGGCGATGACCTATATCAAGGACCGGGACGCGGCGGACGAGACCGAAATCCGCGCCGAATTTGCCACCTATTTCGAAGCGGTGGCCTAGAAAGGGAACGGACGGGCAGTGGCGGAAGCATTGGAAAGCAAGGCCGGCAAGGCCGCACCGATGGACCGTCTGTGGGCCGAGAACGACGAGTCCCGGCTGAGCAGCGATCCTTCGCTGGTGGTCGACGTGGCCGGTTTCGAAGGCCCGCTCGACCTTTTGCTGCATCTTGCCCGCAATCAGAAGGTCGACCTGTCGCGCATTTCCATCCTGGCGCTGGCCGAGCAGTATCTTGCCTTCATCGAACGGGTGAGGGCGCTGCGGCTGGAGCTTGCCGCCGACTATCTGGTCATGGCGGCCTGGCTGGCCTTCCTGAAGTCGAAACTGCTGATCCCCAAGCAGCCTGGCGACGTGGGCGAGAGCGGCGAGGAGCTGGCCGCGGTGCTGCAGTTCCGCCTGAAGCGACTGGAGGCCATGCGCGACGCCGCCGCGCGGCTGGTCAATCGCAATCGTCTCGGCCGCGACGTCTTCGCGCGCGGCATGCCGGAAATGGTCATCATCGAAAAGCGCAATGCCTACCAGGCGTCGCTTTACGACCTTCTGACCGCCTATGCTCAGCAGAGGCAGAAGCAGGCGATCACCAACGTGACCATCGCCAGGCGCGGGGTCTGGTCGCTGAAGGATGCGCGCGAGGTGCTGACCAGGCTGGTTGGAACGCTGCGCGACTGGACGGCGCTGGACAGTTTCCTGCTCGAATATCTGACCGATCCA
The DNA here is from genome assembly GCA_001899205.1 of Mesorhizobium sp. 65-26. Lineage (GTDB taxonomy): Bacteria > Pseudomonadota > Alphaproteobacteria > Rhizobiales > Rhizobiaceae > Mesorhizobium. The sequence continues at coordinate 1,061,660 of MKVL01000010.1, forward strand.
CGGGAGCGGCGGACCGCGACCGCAAGTTCCTTCGCCGCGACGCTGGAGCTGGTTCGCGAGGGCAAGATGGAATTGCGGCAGGACGAGGTTTTCGCGCCCATCTACCTGCGCGGCCGCACGCCGGGCATCAAGGCAGTCGAGGTGGCATCATGAGCGAACGCGCCAACGCTTCCGTCATTCCTTTCAAGGTCGACGACGAGCCCGAGGAAGCCGAGACCGGAGAGGCCGAGGCCACCGCCCCGCACGCCCACAATCCGGCCGAACGACTGCATATGGCCGAGGCCGTGCGCATGGCCGAAGCGATTGTCTTCGCCAGCGCGGAGCCCGTCAGCGAGAAGCAACTCGCCGCGCGTCTGCCGGCCGGCGTCGACATTGCCGCCGCGATGGTCGAATTGCAGCAGATCTACTCGCGGCGCGGCGTCAATCTGGTGCACGTGGGCGACGCCTGGGCGTTTCGCACGGCAGGCGACCTTGCCTTCCTGATGAGCCGCGACCAGGTGCAGCAGCGCAAGCTGTCGCGCGCCGCGCTCGAAGTGCTCTCCATCATTGCCTACCATCAGCCGGTCACGCGCGCCGAGATCGAGGACATCAGGGGCGTCGAAACCTCCAAGGGAACGCTCGACACGCTGCTGGAGACCGAGTGGGTGCGCATGCGCGGCCGCCGCCGCACGCCCGGCCGTCCCGTCACCTACGGCACGACGGACACCTTCCTCGACCATTTTGCGCTGGAGGAAATCCGCGACCTGCCCGGAATGGAGGAACTCAAGGGCGCAGGGCTGCTGTCCGGCCGCATGCCGTCGGGTTTTTCCATTCCCGTGCCCCCTGCAGATCCCGATGCGCTGACCGAGGACGAGGATCCGTTGACGGACATCGATCTCGAGGAGCTTGGCCTGCTGACGCCACGCGTCACGGAAGAGTGACCGCAACGCCGTTTGCGTCGCCTTGCAGGGGGATGCGCCGATTCGGCGCGGGCGACCGAGCGGAAAAAGCGTGACATCAGCCAGCCTTTCATCAACTGTGGTGCGGTTGTGTTTGAATCCCAAAGCGAAAACGCATAGATCATCGCCAGGGAAAACATTCGAGAGAGAGTTGCAATGGGTTCATTATCGATTTGGCACTGGTTGATCGTGCTGGTGATCGTGCTGCTGCTGTTCGGGCGCGGCAAGCTCCCCGAGCTGATGGGCGATATGGCCAAGGGCATCAAGAGCTTCAAGAAAGGCATGGCTGACGACGATACGGACGACAAGCGTACCGTCGAGCACCGCGCCGACGAGACCGTTTCGGCGGTCAAGGAAAAGGCCAGCAAGAGCTGACTCCAAAAATCTAGTCGGAACGCATAGCCATGTTCGACGTCGGCTGGACCGAGATGCTGGTGATCGCGATCGTTATGATCGTGGTCGTCGGGCCCAAGGATTTGCCCAATATGCTGCGCACTTTCGGCCGCACGACGGCGAAGCTGCGCGCCATGGCGGCTGACTTCCAGAAGCAATTCAACGAGGCGCTGAAGGAAGCGGAACTCGACGACGTCAAGAAGTCGGTCGACGCCCTCAGAAGCCTCAATCCGGCGTCCGAGATCCGCAAGCAGCTCGACCCGTTCGAGCAGGCCGCGGCCGACGTCCGGGCCGGTGTCGACGCGGCAATGAAGCCGAAGCCCGCCGCCGATCCCGCAACGCCGCCCGCGTCGACACCGATGCCGGCCGAGCCGCTGAAGAACGGTGCGGTCGAAATGCCCGGTGCCTCGCCGGAAGCCGCAACGGCTTTCCCGGCGATGACTGATGCCTCGGTGGTTGCATCCACGGCGCCGGCAGTCGAGCCGGCCGTGCTGAAGAAGGCGGCAGCGAAAAAGACAAACGGGGCGGCGACGAAGGAAGCCGCCAAGGCCAAGCCCGTGAAAGCCGCTACAGTCGCGAAGGTGCCCGTCAAGGCGGCTTCAACAAAGGCCGCGACGACCAAGGTGGCCAATGCTGAGGTGGCCAAGACTGGGGCGCCCAAGACCGGCGCGAAGCCGGCGACCGGCACGAGCGCCAAGGCGCCTGCCAAGGCGAAGAAGACGGCGGGGGACAAGTGAGCGTTTCCGACAAGGACAAGGAAGAGATCGAGAAGTCTTCCGCGCCGCTGATCGAGCATCTGATCGAGTTGCGCCGCCGGCTGATCTGGTCGTTGGGCGGCTTCTTCATTGCGTTTCTCGTCTGCTTCTTCTTTGCCAAGAGGCTGTTCAACCTGCTGGTCATCCCCTTCAAATGGGCGACCAAGTGGGCCGGGCTCGACCCGCACAAGGTCGAGCTGATCTATACGGCGCCGCAGGAATTCTTCTTCACCCAGGTGAAGCTGGCGATGTTCGGCGGCATGGTCGTCGCCTTTCCGCTGATCGCCACGCAGATCTACAAGTTCATCGCGCCGGGTCTCTACAAGAACGAGCGCAGTGCATTCCTGCCGTTCCTGATCGCTTCGCCGATCCTGTTCCTGATGGGCGCGTCGCTGGTCTATTTCTTCTTCACCCCGATGGTGATGTGGTTCTTCCTCGCCATGCAGCAGGTCGGCACCAACGACCAGGTGCAGATTTCCCTGCTGCCTAAGGTGTCGGAGTATCTCAGCCTCATCATGACGCTGATTTTCTCCTTCGGCCTGGTCTTCCAGTTGCCGGTGGTGACCAGCCTGCTGACCCGCGTCGGGATGCTGTCGTCGAAGGCGCTGGCCGAGAAGCGCAAATGGGCGATCGTGATCGCCTTTGTCGTTGCCGCCGTGCTGACACCGCCAGATCCGATGAGCCAGATCGGCCTCGCCATCCCGACCATCCTGCTCTACGAGGTCGCGATCTGGTCGGCCCGGATGATCGAACGTAGCCAGGAGCGTGAGCGGCTGGCGCGCGAGGCCCGCGAAAGCGGCGCGGTTTCAGAGACGCCGGCCGATCCGCCGCCGACACAGGCATCCTGACCATTGCCCCGGCCCGAAATCGGAAGCGATTTTCGGGCCGGTTCGTAATGGCAAAGCCCCGCATCGTCCCCGGCAGCCCGGGACCAGCGCCGTAGCATCCGGGTCCGGGCCGTTGACTTAAAAAGACGCCCCGCTGCCGGCTCCCCGTCTTGCATCGCTACGGGATGCGGTTTACGCCCTCTGGCCTGAAACGTTTCGCCTATCGCGCCGCGTTTTCAGTCTTGTTCATGAGCATGTCGTTTTCCCGGGACCACCGAGGATCTCCGGGCGGCATGCCACCCGAGGACGACAGCCGATGCTTGATATCAAATGGATACGCGACAACCCGAAGGCCCTGGTCGATGCGCTGGTCAAGCGCTCCTGGTCGTCCGGCGAGGCGCAATCCACCGTCGACGGGCTGATCGCCGGGGATGAGGCGCGCCGCGCTCACGTCAGCGAACTGCAGGTCAAGCAGGAGCGCCGCAACGCCGCCTCGAAGGAGATCGGCAACGCGATGCGCTCGGGCGACACTGTATTGGCCGAGAAGCTCAAGGCCGAGGTCGGGGAGATCAAGGCCTTCATCCAGAACGGCGAGGCGCGCGAGCGCGAGCTCGACAAGGCGCTGAACGACGCCCTGGCCATCTTGCCCAACGTGCCGCTGGAGGATGTTCCTGTCGGCAAGGACGAGCATGACAACGTCGTCAAGCATGTCGTCGGCGCCGCGCCGACACGCCCGAACTGGGTCAAGGAGCATTTCGAGATCGGCGAAGCGCTCGGCATGATGGATTTCGAGCGCGCCGCGAAACTGTCCGGCGCGCGTTTCACCGTGCTGAAGAGCCAGCTCGCGCGCCTGGAGCGCGCGCTTGGCCAGTTCATGATCGACCTGCACACGACGGAGCACGGTTATGAGGAGATCCAGCCGCCGCTCATGGTGCGCGACGAGGTCCTGTTCGGCACCAACCAACTGCCGAAGTTCGAGGAAGATCTTTTCTTCACGCCGCACGGCGATGGCAGGCTTGGACTGATCCCGACGGCGGAAGTGCCGCTCACCAACCTCGTGCGCGAGGAGATTACCGCGCATGAAAGACTGCCGCTGCGCTATACGGCGCTGACGCCGTGCTTCCGCTCGGAAGCAGGCTCCGCCGGTCGCGACACGCGCGGCATGCTGCGCCAGCACCAGTTCTACAAGGTCGAACTGGTCTCGATCACCGATCAGGAAAGCTCGATCGCCGAGCACGAGCGGATGACGCAATGCGCCGAGGAAGTGCTGAAGCGGCTCGGCCTGCCGTTCCGCACCATGACGCTGTGCACGGGCGACATGGGTTTCGGCGCCCGCAAGACCTATGACATCGAGGTCTGGCTGCCGGGCCAGAACGCCTATCGTGAAATCTCGTCCTGCTCGGTCTGCGGCGATTTCCAGGCGCGGCGCATGGATGCCCGCTACAAGGACAAGGATGGCAAGGGCAACCGTTTCGTCCATACGCTCAACGGTTCCGGCACGGCTGTCGGCCGCGCGCTGATCGCGGTCATGGAAAATTACCAGAACGAGGACGGCAGCGTAACGATTCCTGAAGTGCTGCGGCCTTACATGGGTGGACTGGACAAGGTAGCGGCCAGATAATGCGCATTCTCCTGACCAATGACGACGGCATTCACGCCGAAGGCCTTGCCTCGCTCGAGCGCATCGCACGCACCCTTTCGGACGACGTCTGGGTGGTGGCGCCAGAACAGGACCAGTCCGGCTACGCGCACTCGCTGTCGATCTCGGAGCCGCTGCGCCTGCGCCGGATCAGCGAGAAGCACTTCGCCGTGCGCGGCACGCCCACCGATTGCGTGATCATGGGCACGAAGAAAATCCTGCCCGGACCGCCCGATCTCATTTTGTCCGGCGTCAATTCCGGCGCCAACATCGCCGACGACGTCACCTATTCCGGCACCGTCGCCGGCGCCATGGAAGGGACGCTGCTCGGCGTCCGTTCCATCGCGCTCAGCCAGGCCTACTCCTATGTCGGCGAGGACAGGCTGGTGCCCTACGAGACGACCGAGGCGCTGGCGCCGGCGCTGCTGAAGAAGCTCATCTCCGTGCCGTTGCCTGAGGGCGTCCTGCTCAACGTCAATTTTCCGAACTGCGCGCCCGACGAGATCGTCGGCACCGTCGTCACCTCGCAAGGCAAGCTCGTGCACAGCCTTTCGGTCGAAGAGCGGCGCGACGGGCGCGGCCTGCCTTACTACTGGCTGCGTTTCGGGCGCGAGCCGGTCGAGGGCAGAAAGGGCAGCGACCTCCATGCCATGCGCAACAAGCTGGTGTCGGTGACGCCGCTGCAACTCGATCTCACGGCACATGAGATCCGTGACCAACTGACCAAGGCCCTCGCATGAACCAAGCCGCGTCGATGGACGATCGTGAAGGTTTTGCCGCTTTCCTGTTGCGCCTCCGTGGGCGCGGGACGGTGCCAAAGGCTTTGATCGCGGCCATCGAGGCGACGCCCAGGCGGGGGTTCCTGTCCGCGCAGTTCCATGGCATCGCGTGGTCCGACCGCATGCTGCCGATCGAATGCGGCGAGGCGATCGAGGGCGCCGACATGCAGGTCGCGGTCATCGCCGCGCTCTCCATCGAGCCGGCGAGCCGCGTGCTCGAGATCGGTACAGGTTCGGGCTTTACCGCCGCGGTGATGTCGCGGCTGGCGGCCCGCGTCGTCACCATCGATCGCTACAAGACGCTCACCGAGCAGGCGCGGCAGCGCTTCGATGCCCTGGGGATCGGCAATGTCATTGCCCGTCAGGCCGACGGCTCGGTCGGGCTGCCGAACGAAGGGTCGTTCGACCGAATCGTCGCCTGGACGGCATTCGACAGCCTGCCGCGATTCCTGCTCGACCAACTGTCCAGCGGCGGCATCGTCATCGCTCCGATCGGACCCGAGGAAGGCGAGCAGGTCTTGGCCAAGCTGACCAAGGTCGGCAGCCGTTTCGAACGCGAGGATATCGGGCTCGTGCGCCTGCAGCCGATCCTGCGCAGCGTGGCCGCCATCATCTGAGCTTTTTGCTCGCTCGGGCCGAGCCGTAGCCCGGGCTTTTCGCCGGCGACAAGTTTTAAGAAAATTTTCGACGGATTCTAACGGCTTAACCGACCAGTAACATTAACGCGCTTTAATCATGAACACCTAGTCCAGAGTGTGTGCGGGTTATTGCGATGCAGTTCAGTGTTTTGAAGGCAAACGGGCGCAGTCTGGTGCGGGGCTGCGCTGTCCTCGTGGTTGCAGGTGCCGCGGCCGGGTGCAGTTCTCAGGTCTCGCGGTTCAATGGTGTCGACGACGTCTTCACGTCCTCGACCAACAATCAGCGCGCCATCATCAACAAGCAGGATGCCGCCCAGCAGCCTTATCCCGGCGACAGCCAGGTGCAGCCGGTGCAGACCGACGGCACCTACACGCAGTCGGTCAGCCGCTCCAGCCTGGAGCCGGTGACGACACGGCAACTGCCGCCGCCCAGCGTGCCCTCGCAGGCGGCGCCCGTGCGCACTGCTTCGGCTCCGGCGTTGGCCCAGCCTCCGGTCGACAGGACCTCGACCGGCACCGTGGCGCCGGCCGCCCGTCCGTTCAAGGATGCTCAGCCCGACGCCCGCCAGGCGACGGCCAGCGGCACGCCGCACGCCACTGAAATCGTCGTCAGGGACGGCGAGACCATCACCGGTCTGTCCAAGCACTATGGCGTTCCCGCGGATGTCATCATGAAGGTGAACGGTCTTGGTCCCAACAAGGGCCTCAAGACCGGCCAGAAGCTGGTCATTCCCGCCTACGCCTATTCCAGCAAGGGCGGGCAGCCGAAGGTCGCCGACGCCAAGCCGGCCAATGGCGGCAAGCATGACCAGCCGGCAGGTGTGCCGGACAAGGTTGCCGTGCTGCCGCAGCAGCCCAAGCTGAAAGAGGGCAAGTCCGCCGCGCAGGTCGATGCGTCGGCCGCCTCGAACCAGCCAAAGGACGGCAAGCCTGCGCAACAGATGGCATCCGCTGCGCCCAAGGCCGGCGGCTCCTACACGGTCCAGCAGGGCGACACGCTGTCGTCGATTGCCCGCAAGACCGGCGTCGGCGTGGTTGCGCTGAAGCAGGCCAACGGCATGCAGGACGGCATCCTCAAGATCGGCCAGACGCTCAAGGTTCCGGCAGGCGGCACGGTTGCCGTCGCCAGCGCCAAGCCGGCCGCGCCGGCCAAGACCGCGGCGGTCGACCCGGTGACGACAGCAACGACGCAGCCCGCCGCCAAGGCGACGCCGAGCGAGACGCTGGCTTCCTATACGCCGCCGAAGAAGGACGCCAAGGTCATCCAGCAGGCCGAGGACGACGAAGCGGTGGCACCCAACTCGACGGGCATCGGCAAGATGCGCTGGCCGGTGCGCGGCCGGGTCATCTCCGGCTTCGGCTCGGGCAAGGACGGTGTCGACATCGCGGTGCCGGAGGGCACACCGGTCAAGGCGGCCGAGAACGGCGTCGTCATCTATGCAGGCGACGGGCTCAAGGAATTCGGCAACACCGTCCTGGTGCGCCACGAGAACGGGCTGGTCACCGTCTACGGCCACGCCAAGTCGATCGAGGTCCAGCGTGGCCAGAAGGTCAAGCGCGGACAGGAGATCGCGCTGTCGGGCATGAGCGGCACGACGGACTCGCCCAAGCTGCATTTCGAGGTGCGCAAGAATTCCGCGCCGGTCGATCCTTCGACCTATCTCGAATAAAAGAAAAACAATTGCGGACCGTCTGACCTCCAGTCCGGTCCGCCGGCTTGGCCCGCTCCGAAAGGGGCGGGCTTTTTCAGTTGCAGGTCGCCCAGGTCGGGGAGGCGGATGGCGCGATCGGCGTGTGCCGCTCCGATCGTCTTGCGCCCTTGCGTTCAGAGCGGCTTGCCGAGACGGCCAGCCAGATCCTGGGTGAACTGCCAGGCAACACGACCCGATCGGCTGCCGCGCGTCGTCGCCCATTCAAGCGCTTCGGCGCGCAGCGTGTCGGGGTCGACCGCGAGGCCGTGGTGACGGGCATAGCCCTCGACCATGGCGAGGTAATCGTCCTGCGAGCATTTGTGGAACCCGAGCCAGAGGCCGAAGCGGTCTGACAGCGAAACCTTCTCCTCGACCGCCTCGGAAGGGTTGATAGCGGTGGAGCGCTCGTTGTCGATCATGTCGCGCGGCAAAAGGTGGCGGCGGTTCGATGTCGCATAGAAGATGACATTGGCCGGCCGGCCCTCGACGCCGCCTTCCAGCGCGGCCTTCAGCGACTTGTAGGACGTGTCGTCATGGTCGAAGGAGAGGTCGTCGCAGAACAGGATGAAGCGATAGGGGGCAGCCTTCAGCAGGGTCATCAGCTTGGGCAGCGTATCGATGTCCTCGCGATGGATCTCGATCAGCTTCAGCGGCCGTTCCCCACGTCCGGCGGCGTTGATGGAGGCGTGCGCCGCCTTGACCAGCGACGATTTGCCCATGCCGCGAGCGCCCCACAGGAGCACATTGTTGGCCGCGAAGCCGGCGGCGAAGCGCTCGGTGTTGTCGACGAGGATGTCGCGCACGCGGTCGACGCCACGGATGAGGTCGATGTCGACACGATTCACCTTGCGGACCGGCTCTAGATAACCGGGGTCTGCCTGCCAGACGAAGCAATCGGCTATATCGAGGTCCGTTTCCGGCACCTGCGGCGGGGCGAGGCGGCTGACGGCCTCGATCAGGCGATCGAGTTTTTCATTCAATGCGGCGATGGTGCTGTCGGTCATGTCTGTCTTCATTTCCCCGCTTCTGCGATGCGCGTGGCGGTGCCATCCGATTCCCGCGGTTTCGAAACCGGTTGCAACCTCTTGGTCGAGCGTGATCTTTTCCGGGAAACCGTGCCGGCCTGCCGGAAGCATGCTCTAACACGCGCGCGACGGCCCGAAAAGCAGCCGATTTGCCGGGGGGCGCAGTTGCATTGACAACTTTACCGACTATATTCCGGCCAAATTTTCCCTGGGCCGCCATTTGGCCCTTATACCGAAATTCAGGAGTTTTCGATGTTCGTGACACCGGCATACGCTCAAGGCGTCGGGGCCACTCCCGACATGTTCATCAGCATTTTGCCGTTTGTCCTGATTTTCGTGATCATGTATTTTCTGATCATCCGGCCGCAGCGCGCCCAGATCAAGAAGCGCGGCGAGATGCTGGCGGCGGTTCGCCGCGGCGACACGGTGGTTACCGGCGGCGGCTTCATCGGCAAGGTGACCAAGGTGATCGACGACAATGAGCTGGAGATCGACCTCGGCGGCGGCACCAAGGTGACCGCGCTGCGCTCGACGCTCGCCGAAGTGCGCGTCAAGGGCGAGCCGGTGGCGAACCAGAACGCCAAGAAGTAACCCAGTTTCCGGCGGAACGGTCCGCCGACACGCCCTGACGGACGACGCCATATGCTCTATTTCTCGCGCCTGAAGACGATCCTGATCTGGCTGGCCGTGGCCCTGACAGTGATCCTTGCCGCGCCCAATCTGTTTCCCGCGAGCACGCTGGCGCAGCTTCCGAGTTGGGTGCCGAAGAAGCAGATGACGCTCGGCCTCGACCTGCAGGGCGGCTCGCACATCCTGCTGAGGATGGATCCCAACGATCTGATCAAGGACCGGCTGACGACGACGGTCGACGAGATACGGTCGCTGCTGCGTGATGCCAAGATCGTCTATACTGGGCTTTCTGGCACGGGTCGCACCGTGCAGGTGCGCATCACCGATGCCAACCAGCTCGACGCCGCGAAGAAGGCTTTGAAGCCGCTGACCGATCCGGTCTCGGCCAGCCTGTTCACCGGCGGCTCCATCCAGGAACTGACGCTGGATGATTCAACGCCCGGCCTGCTCAAGTTCACCATCACCGACGCCGGCATCAAGTACCGTACGTCGACTGCTCTCGCCCAGGCGATCGAGGTGGTCGACCGCCGCGTCAACGAACTTGGCACGACCGAGCCGATCGTTCAGCGCCAGGGCGACGACCGTATCCTGGTGCAGGTGCCGGGCCTGCAGGACCCGCAGCGTCTGAAGGAAATCCTCGGCCAGACCGCGAAGCTGACCTTCCAGATGGTCGACGAGTCGGTGCCGGTGCAGGACGCCATCAAGACCAGGCCTCCGGCAGGCTCCTCGGTCCTCTACTCGCAGGACGACCCGCCGGTCCCGTACCTGATCTACAATCAGGTGCTGGTCTCCGGCGAAAACCTCGTCGACGCGCAGGCGACCTACAATTCGCAGAACAACGAGCCCGTGGTCTCGTTCAAGTTCGACAACAAGGGCGCGACCCGTTTCGGCCAGGCGACGGCCAACAATGTCGGCAAGCGCTTCGCCATCGTGCTCGACAACCAGGTGATCTCGGCGCCGGTGATCCGTGAGCCGATCCTGGGCGGCACCGGCCAGATATCGGGCAACTTCACCGCCCAGAGCGCCAACGACCTCGCCGTGCTGCTGCGCGCCGGCGCGCTGCCGGCGACGCTGACGGTGATCGAGGAGCGCACGGTGGGTCCGGGCCTCGGCCAGGACTCGATCCACGCCGGCAAGGTGGCGGGCATCATCGGCTCGATCCTCGTCGTCGCCTTCATGTTCGTGGCCTACGGCTTCCTCGGCTTCCTCGCCAACATCGCGCTCGCGGTCCACGTGGCGATGATCGTGGCGCTGCTGTCACTGCTCGGTGCCACGCTGACGCTGCCCGGCATCGCCGGTATCGTGCTGACCATCGGCATGGCGGTGGATTCTAACGTTCTCATCTACGAGCGCATACGCGAGGAGCGACGAAACGGCCGGTCGGTGATCCAGGCGATCGACACGGGCTTCACCAAGGCGCTTGCGACGATCGTCGACTCCAACGTGACGTCGCTGATCGCCACCGTCGTGCTGTTCTGGCTCGGCACTGGTCCGGTCAAGGGCTTCGCCATCACCTTCGCGATCGGCATCCTGACCACCGTCTTCACCGCCTTCACCTTCACCCGGCTGCTGGTGTCGATGTGGCTGCGGCGCGCGCGCCCGAAGGAATTGCCGAAGGCGCCGGTGACCTTCATTCCGCCCGGCACCAAGATCCCCTTCATGGGCATCCGTCGGTGGACGTTCGCGCTCTCCAGCATCCTGTCGGTGCTGTCGGTGGTTCTGTTCCTGACGGTCGACATCAACTACGGCATCGACTTCAAGGGCGGCTCGCTGATCGAGGTGCAGTCCAAGAGTGGACCCGCCGACCTGGCCGACATCCGAAGCCGGTTGACCGAGCTCAACATCGGCGAAGTGCAGGTGCAGCAATTCGGCGACGTCAACGACGTGCTGATCCGTGTCGGCACGCAGGACGCCGGCGAGAATGCCGAGCAGAGCGTGATCGACAAGGTGCGCGGCGAACTGCAGGACAAGTATGACTTCCGCCGCGTCGAGGTGGTCGGACCGACCGTCTCGGGCGAACTCGCCAAGCAGGGCACGATCGCCATGCTGATCGCGCTCGTCGGCATCCTGGTCTATGTGTGGTTCCGCTTCGAGTGGCAGTTCGCCGTCGGCGCCATCGTGGCCACGGTGCACGACGTGGTCATGACCCTCGGCTTCTTCGTCATAACAGGGCTGGAGTTCAACCAGTCCTCGCTGGCGGCGATCCTCACCATCATCGGCTATTCGCTGAATGACACCATCGTCGTCTACGACCGCGTCCGCGAGGATTTGCGCAAGTACAAGAAGATGCCGATGCCGCAGCTTCTGAACAACGCCATCAACGAGACCCTGTCCAGAACGACGCTGACCTCGGTGACGACGATCCTTGCGTTGCTGGCGCTGGTGCTGTTCGGCGGCGAGGTGATCCGTTCGTTCACGATGGCGATGCTGTTTGGCGTTGTCTTCGGTACGTACTCGTCGATCTTCATCGCCGCGCCGCTGCTGATCCTGTTCAAGCTGCGTGCTTCGCAGGGAACGGCGGATGAGCAGAAGCCGGCCTCGGGCAAGGCGGTCGCGACCTGACGCGCGCCGACGGGATGATACGGGAGTGACCGGCAAGGGCATCGTCATACGCGAGGCGCATTTTCCAGGTCGCGCGCCGATCGAAGCCTACGGCAATGGCGGCTTCCGTTTCGCCGACATGTCGCATCGCGGCTCCCTGCTGTGCCTGCCCTCAGGCATCCATGGCTGGGAGCCGGCGGACCCCAACGCTTTGTCGGCCGCCGACTTCGAGTTGTTGCTGGCGCAGGCGGACGCCGTGGAGATCCTGCTGGTGGGCACTGGCAAGGACCTGCGGCCGCTGCCCGCCGCCCTCCGGGCGGCGCTGAAGGCCGCGGGCATCGCTTCCGATCCGATGTCGACCGGCGCCGCCGTGCGCACCTACAATGTGCTCCTGGCCGAAGACCGCGCGGTGGCCGCGGCGCTGATCGCCGTCGATTGAATGGCCGGCACCTCAACCATCGTCATGGACGCGGTGCGTGCCGCAGACCATGACCGCTATCTGTCGGCGCTCTATGCTCCTGCCGATAAGCGCGATGCGCTGCTCGCACTCTACGCTTTCAATGCCGAGATCGCTGGCGTGCGCGACCGCATCCACGAGCCGCTGCCGGGCGAGGTAAGGCTGCAATGGTGGCGCGACATCCTCGCCGCCACGGGGCAGGCGGATAGCGGTCATCCCATCGCAGACGCGTTGAAGCTGGCGATTGACGCCAATCACCTGCCGCTTGCTGCCTTCGAGAACATGCTCGAAGCGCGCATTTTCGACCTCTATGACGACCCGATGCCGTCGCGCACCGACCTGGAGGGGTATTGCGGCGAGACGGCCTCGGCGCTGATCCAACTTGCGGCAATGGCGCTCGATCCCGTCGAGGCGCCGCGCTTCGCCGAGCTTGCCGGCCGTGCTGGCTGCGCGCAGGCGATGACCGGGCTGCTGCTGCTCTTGCCGCTGCACCGGCGGCGCGGACAGTGTTTCGTGCCCGCCGACCTTCTGACGGCGGCCGGGTCGTCGCCGGAGGAATTTGTCGCCGGGGATGGCGGGCCAGGGGCGGCTCGCGCCGTCTCGGCCATGATAGCGCTCGCGCGCGAACATCTCGGGGCCTTTGAACAGGGAGCACCCGGCCTGCCTGTCTCGCTGAGGCCCGCGTTCCTGCCGCTTGCATTGTCCCGGGCCTATCTGGACAGGTTGGAGACCGCCCGCCAATCGCCCCTGGGCGTCACACCGCGCCTTTCCGCCTTGCGGCGGCACTGGCTGTTGTTCGGGCATGCGACGCGCGGCTGGTGATACTTTGACGTAAACGTCAATAGTGTTATGACTCCGATGAGCCTGATATCCCGTGCGGGAAATCGGCTGGAGGAGATGGGTTTCATGAGCTTGCCGGTGCTCGTCGCGATCGTCGTTTTCGGCATCGCGCTGTCGGTTGCCGCCGTTCATTTCACCGGCGGCAGTCGCCAGGCTGAACTTGCCGGAGGCGACCAGGCGCTGCGGCGTTTCGCGGAGGACTTCCCTGACGAGACGGTGGGCAAGGTGCGCCTGACCGCCGACGGGCGCACGGCGTTCCTGGATCTCGGCAACGAGCGTGTCGGCATCGTGCACGGGGTCGGCGACTGTTTCCTGACACGCATCGTGACGCGCCACGATGTGGTGACACTGGAGGCCGCCGAGGCAAACACGATCGCGCTGCGGCTCGCCGACTTCACCTGGCGGGGCGGGCGCTTCGTCCTTGCTGCCAGCGCCGATGTCGAGGCGATCGCTTCGGCTCTGGCGCCCGCGCCGCGTGACCATGCCGGAGACGCCGTCTGATGGCCGAGTACAATTTTCCGCAGGTCACCCAGCTCGCCATCCCGTTCTTCGTGGCCGCGATCCTGATCGAGCTGTGGCTGGTGCGCACCGGGCGCGCCAGGGGATCGTTCGAGACGCGCGATACGTTGACCAGCCTGATGATGGGGACTGGCAACGTCGTGGCCGGCCTTCTGCTCGGCGTGGTGTCCTATTGGGCGCTGTTGTGGCTGTGGCAGTTCCGCTTCTTCAATCTCGGCCTGTCGATCTGGGTGTTCGTCGCGGCCTTCGTGCTGGATGACCTGCGCTATTACGTCTATCACCGCATAGCGCATCGGGTGCGCTGGGTGTGGGCCGAGCATGTCAACCACCATTCCAGCCAGCACTACAACCTCTCCACCGCGCTTCGTCAGAGCTGGACCGGCCTGTTCACCTTCACCTTCATCCTGCAGGCGCCGCTGGTGCTGCTCGGCTTCCACCCGGCCGTGATCGCCTTCGTCTTCGGTTTCAATCTCGTCTGGCAATTCTGGATCCACACCGAGACGATCGGCAGGATGTGGGGCTGGTTCGAGTTCATCTTCAACACACCCTCGCACCACCGCGTCCACCATGCCACCAATCCGCGCTATCTCGACGCCAACTATGCCGGCACGCTGATCATCTGGGACCGCATGTTCGGCACCTTTGTCGAGGAACTGGAGGAGGACCGACCGCGCTACGGCATCGTCAGGAATCTCGGCACCTTCAACCCGCTGAAGGTGGCGTTCCACGAATGGATCGGCATGTTCAAGGATGCGCTGACGCCGGGGCTGACACTCGGCCAGCGCCTCAACTATCTCATCCAGCCGCCGGGCTGGAGCCATGACGGCTCGCGCGACACGTCGGAAACGCTGAAGGCGGCTTATGTACGGAGGAATCCGGGAGAGGCGGGGAAGCCTGGATTGCCGGGGCAGGTGCCCGAGCCGGCGGAGTGATCACGTCAGGACGCTGCTTAGCTGATCCGCTGACCGGAGCCGAGATAACGTCCTGATTCACCGCCCATTGCATCGGTGAAATTGGCCATTAGTTCCACCTGAACGTCGACGACTGCAGGCGGCTCGGAGCCTGGTGCATCTTGCGAAAATCGGGCCATGACATAGGCGCCATGCGGGTGGGACGGATCAAGACGAGCTTGGATGCGCCAGAACGGCGCCAGGCGATAGAGCGTCTTCATGAAATCGAGGAGGAACCGATCGTCGTAAGGCCCTGCGAGGCGCTGCAAAGCAATGATTCTCTTCAAGTTCGGATCGCTGTCTTCGTCTTTCTCTACTGTCCAGCCCTTGCCTCCGTGCGGCTGGCCAATCAGCGCCTCGAGGGCCGGGATGTGGACCTTATGCAGCTTCTGCACGTTGTTGCACCTGATGTAGATGCTCCACATGATCTCGTAGTTGCCGGTGAAGGGTTCACCGGTTGTCTGATAACCTGGCGGAAAAAGCTGCGGCATATCGGAGCGCTTGGCCACGACTATTCCGCCGCCTCGGCCCGCGCCGGCAATCCCAGCCACACCCGGCAATCGGCCAATGCGCGCGAGGTGACCGCATGGCGCTTTGCCACCGTCTTGTCCTTGCCGCGCAGACGTTTTCCCTCGACCTTTGGCGCCTCAACTGGAGGAAACAGGCCGAAATTGACGTTCATGGGCTGGAAGGAGCGTTTGCCGGGCTCGTCGTCGGAGACGATGTGGCCTCCGGTGATGTGGTTGAGCAGCGCGCCGAAGGCGGTGGTCGCCGGCGGTAACGAGGGCGTCTGGCCGAGCCGCTCGGCCGCGGCGAAACGGCCGGCGAGCAGGCCGATGGCCGCGCTTTCGACATAGCCTTCGCAGCCGGTGATCTGGCCGGCGAAGCGCAGGCCGGGCCGGGACTTCAACTGCAGCGAGGGATCGAGCAGCGTCGGAGAGTTGATGTAGGTGTTGCGGTGCAGGCCGCCGAGGCGCGCGAATTCGGCATTCTCAAGCCCCGGGATGGTGCGGAAAATCCGCACCTGCTCGGCATGCCTGAGCTTGGTCTGGAAGCCGACCATGTTGTAGAGCGTGCCCAACGCATTGTCCTGGCGAAGCTGCACGACCGCATAGGCCTTGACCGTCGGATTGTGGGCGTTGGTCAGCCCCATCGGTTTCATCGGCCCGTAGCGCAAGGTTTCGACGCCGCGCTCGGCCATCACCTCGATCGGCAGGCAGCCGTCGAAATAGGGCGTGCCTTCCCACTGCTTGAACTCGGTCTTCTGGCCGTCGATCAGCGCCTGGACGAAGGCAAAATACTGTTCCTTGTCCATCGGGCAGTTGATGTAGTCCTTGCCGGTGCCGCCGGGGCCGACCTTGTCGTAGCGCGACTGGAACCAGCTCGTGTTCATGTCGATCGTGTCGAAATGGATGATCGGCGCGATGGCGTCGAAAAACGCCAGTGCATCCGAGCCGGTCGCCTCGGCGATCGACTGGGCGAGCGTGGGCGCGGTCAACGGCCCCGTGGCGATGATGGTCTGGCCCCATTCGACCGGCGGCAGGCCGGGCACTTCCTCGCGGCGAATGGTGATCAGCGGATGTGCCTCGATCCTTTTGGTGACCGCATCGGAAAAGCCGTCGCGATCAACGGCCAGCGCGCCGCCGGCAGGAACCTGGTTGGCGTCGCCCGCGCTCATGATGAGCGAGCCCGCGAGCCGCATCTCCGCGTGCAACAGGCCAACGGCGTTGGCCTGGGCGTCGTCGGAGCGGAACGAGTTGGAGCAGACCAGCTCGGCGAGGCCCTCGGTCTTGTGCGCGTCGGTACCGCGCACCGGCCGCATCTCGTGCAGGATTACCGGTACCCCGGCCTGCGCCGCCTGCCAGGCCGCCTCGCTGCCGGCCAGCCCACCGCCAATGATATGGATAGGATCTTTGTTCATGCGGGCCGCAATAGTCCCTTGGCGCATCGAATGCAATCGCGACGCAAGGGTCCGCCGGGTACCGCCAAAAACACAACACCCGCCGGGGGAGGAGATCCGGCGGGTGTCGTTTTGGTGGCCGACCCTCGGGAGG
>MKVL01000011.1 GCA_001899205.1 Mesorhizobium sp. 65-26
AGGAATGGATCGACAAGAACGAGGCGGTGTGGAAACCTTGGCTGGATGGCGCCAAGGGATAGCACGACGAGCGAACGTCAACTTCATAATCCCTGGGCGAAGGAGCGAAAGCTCCGTCGCGGAGACACTGGGATCCACGCCGTGACCGTGGCCGAAGACAGCGGCGGAGCAGAATTCTGCACCGCCGCAAGACGTTGAAGTAACGGCATGGATCCTCGGGTCTGCGCTCGTCGCTTCGCTCTTCGCCCCTCCCGTGGATGACGACGGGACCGGCGTTCAAACCAATCTCCAAGGCTGCGACCTGATCAGGCAAGCAGCGACTTGAGCTCGAAGCCTGCGTCGCCGACTTTTACCTGATCCGGCGATTTTCCCCGCGCAATCAGGCGCTTGCCCACCATGTAGGCGCCCGGCTGGTTGATCGCGTCCACCGCCAGCAACTCGTCGCGCCGGTAATACCACACGGAAAGGGAGCTCTCGGACACTTGTCGGGTGACTGCGCAATCGTAATCGCCGCTCAAACCCGCGATTTGCAATTTGCAATCGAACTGATCCGACCAGAACCAGGGCTCCGCGTGATATTCATGCGGCTGACCCACAATGGTCTTCGCCACCGCTTCGCCCTGCTCGACGGCGTTGCCGACGCTTTCGAGCCGGATGCGCCGACCCCTCCAGGGAAACGAGGCGCAGTCGCCGGCCGCGAGGATGGCGGGGTCGGTGGTCTGGCACAGGGCGTCGACCTTGATGCCATTCTCGGTATCGAGGCCCGCCATTTCAGCGAGTTCCGCATTCGGGTGGATGCCGATGCCGACAATCACGAAATCGGCCGGCAAATTGCGGCCGTCGGTAAGCACTGCATCGGTCACCCGGCCCTCGCGCCCCGCCAGATGCGCCAATCCAATGCCTTCCAGTATCTCGACCCCATGGCTTTGATGGAGGTCACGGAAAAACGAGGCTGTGTGGGCCGACGCGACACGCTGCAGGATGCGTGGGGCGCTCTCGATGAGCGTCACGCGCAAGCCCAGCTTGGCGGAGACGGCAGCGGCTTCGAGGCCGATATAGCCGCCGCCGACGATGATGACGCGCCGGCCCGCGACGAATTCCTGCGCGAGCTTCTTTATGTCGGCAATCGACCTCAGATAGTAGATTCCGTCGAGGTCGCCGCCTTGATCCGGCGGCAGGAGCCGGGGCCGCGATCCGGTGGCAAGGACAAGGTGGCCATAGGACAGGACCGATCCATCGCTCAGCCGCGCTTCGCGCCGATCCCTGTCGATTGCCTCGACCTCCGTCCCTGTCTGAAGCTCGATGGCTTTCTGGGCATAGAATGCCGAAGGCCTGAGATACAGTCGCTCCTCCGTGAGATCGCCGAGAAGATAGCCTTTCGAAAGCGGCGGGCGCTGGTAGGGCGGGTGCGGCTCCGCTCCGACCAGGGTGATCCGGCCGCTATGCCCGAGGTCGCGCAGTTTGGCGGCGACGGAAAATCCCGCTTGCCCGGCGCCGACGATGACGACAGGGCCGTTTTCTGCCGGGGCGTTCGACATTGTGCCGCTCAGCGCGCCCGGAGCGGCGTGATCGCCTTCAGCGTGGCGGTGATCAAGGCGTCGCGTTGGCCGGACAGGTCCGACACCGGTTTGCCCCGAGCCTCCTCCGTGACGCCCTGCACGAGCGTCGCCGACATTGTCGGGTCGAGATGGAGGACGCCGAGATCATCCCACCAGCGGTTGAAGCTGTCGGTATAGCGCTGGCAGAACGCGGCGAGGCCGCCTTCGCCGGCGCCGAGGTGGAACAGCATGGTCGGGCCCATCGCGGCCCAGCGCAAACCCGGCCCAGCCCACATCGCCTTGTCGACATCCTCGACGCTCGCGACGCCGGTCTTCACCAGATGGATCGCCTCGCGCCATACCGCTGCCTGCAGCCGGTTCGCCACGTGGCCCGGCACCTCGCGGTTCACACGGATGGTGACCTTGCCGACGCTGGCGTAGAAGCGCTCGGCCGCCTCCACCACGCCGCCGGCCGTGCGTCCGTTCCCCATGACCTCGACCAGCGGGATGAGGTGAGGGGGGTTGAAGGGATGGCCAAGCACGAAGCGGCCGGGATTCTTCCATCCCGCCTGCATTTCGCTCAACGTCAGGCCCGAAGCCGACGACGCCACGATCGCATCCGGCGCCAGTGCAGGCTCGATCGCCGCGAACAGTTCATGCTTGATGTTGATGCGTTCCGGCACGCTTTCCTGGACGAATTGCGCGCCGTCAACGGCCTCGGCCGCCGATCTATGGAAGCTCACGCGATCAGGATTGCCTTTTTCCGTGAGGCCGAGCTCTTTCAGCACCGGCCATGCCTGCTCGACATAGCCGCGAACCTGCGCTTCGGTCGTATCGGACACGTCGAACACCGCGACGCTGCGACCGGAGGCGAGGAACAACGCCGTCCAGCTCGCGCCGATAACGCCCGCGCCGAGCACCGCCGTGTGATTGACGTTGGTCATCTAGAACAATCCTGGTTGCAGAGGGGAGGCGGCAGTCAGCCCGCCATCGAGAACGAAACATTGGCCGGTCGCGAAGGTCGCCTGGTCGGAAACCAGCCAGGCGACTGCGTTGGCGATATCAGCCGGCACGCCGAGCCTGCCCACGGGATGCCTGGCGATGGCGTCGGCCTTGGCGCGCGCCGGATCGCTTGCAAGGTCGAAACCGTCCGCAGCCATCTCGGTCATGATCCAACCCGGGCAGATGGCGTTGCATCGCACCTTCGGTCCGTGGTCGACCGCCATTGAGCGGGTCAGTGCGTGCACGAAGGCTTTCGAGGCGTTGTAGACCGCCATTTTCGAATCGGCGACGTTGCCGGAGATCGAGCCGATATTGACGATGCTGCCGCCATGCTCGGCCATGAAGGGCAGCACCGCGCGGCACATGTTGAACATGCCCTTGCAGTTTGCGCCGACGACAAGATCCCAATCCTCATCGGTGGTCTCGACGACCGTCTTGGTGATCTGGATGCCGGCATTGTTGACGAGGATGGTCGGCGCGCCGAAAGCATCGCGGGCGGCCCTCACGATGGCTTCTGCATCGGAGGATTTGCCGACATCGGCCTGAACCCACGCGATCTCGGCGGCAAGATCGTCCGGCCGGTTGCCGCGACCGCAGACCAGGACATGGGCTCCGTCGGCGACCAGCCTGTCGACGATCGCGCGGCCGATGCCGCGGCCGCCGCCGGTGACGATCGCCGTTCTTCCCAGCAGATTTTGTCCTTGGGAGACCATGTCGTCCTCTCACTCAAAACGCGACATTGTCGCCGCCCTTGAGACCCAGGCGCACCCGCACTTCCTCGGGCGTGGCGATGGTGCGGCCGAGATTCTCGACGATCGAGCGGATCTTCCTCACCTGCTCGGCGCTGGACGTCGCTTTCTGGCCCGGGCCGATATAGAGGCTGTCCTCCATGCCGACGCGCAGGTTCCCGCCAAGCAGCGCGGCTTGCGTGGTGAACGGGATCTGATGCCTGCCGGCGGCGAGCACCGACCACTCATAGTCGTCGCCGAACAGTTTTTCGGCGATGGTGTGCATGTGCACCAGATTGTCGAGGTCGGCGCCGACTCCGCCGAGGATGCCGAACACCATCTGGACGAAGAAGGGCGGCTTGACCCAGCCCTGGTCGACGACCCAGGCGAGATTGTAGAGGTGCCCGAGGTCGTAACATTCGAACTCGAAACGCGTGCCATGCGCGTCGCCGAGCTCGCGCAGCGAATATTCGATGTCGCCGAACGTGTTGCGGAAGATGAAATCCCGGGTCATCGCCAGGAATTCCGGCTCCCACTCGTGCTTCCAGTTCGAGTATTTGTCGAGCATCGGGAAGATGCCGAAATTCATCGATCCCATGTTCATCGACGCCATTTCGGGACTGACCGACCGCGCGGCCTGAAGCCGCTCCTCGCGCGTCATGCCGAGCCCGCCGCCGGTGGTGATGTTCAGCACCGCGTTGCAGGACTGCTTGATGCGCGGCAGAAAATCCTGGAACAGTTCCGGCCGAGGATCGGGCTTTCCCGTGTCCGGATTGCGCGCATGGAGATGGATGATCGCCGCGCCTGCTTCGGCGGCGTCGATGCTGGCCTTGGCGATCTCGGTCGGCGTGATCGGCAGATATTCCGACATGGTCGGCGTATGGATGCCGCCGGTCGGCGCGCATGTGATGATAACGGGTTTGCTCATGGTCAAAGTCTCATCTGCTGAACCTGGGCTGAAAGGCCGCCATCGAGGATCCAGAGCTGGCCGCTGGCGTAGCGCGCCTCGTCGCTCGCCAGCCAGTTGACCAGGTTGGCGACATCGGCCGGCGTGCCGTAGTTGCGGATCGGGTGCACGTTGCGCACCGCGTCGCGAAGCGAGTCGATCGTACCGCCGCCGCCTCCCGATCCCGCGCCGGCAAAGAAGGACTGCAGCATCGGCGTGTCGACATAGCCCGGGCAGATCGCGTTCACCCGTATGCCTTCGGGGCCATGGTCGCAGGCCATGGCGCGGGTCAGCGCATGCACCGCGCCCTTGCTGGCGCAATAGGCTGCCAGACCCGGATCGGCGATGAAGCCGTCATAGCTGCCGAAATTGATGATCGAGGCGGTGTTGCCGCCGCCCGCTGCCTTGCGCATCAGGGGGAGCGCGTATTTTGAGGTCAGGAACATGCCGGTGACGTTGACCGCGAAACACCGGTTCCATTCATCCAGCGTGGTGTGCTCGATGGTTTTTTCGATCTCGATACCGGCGGCGTTTACGAGCACGTCCAATTTCCCGGCCGCCGCCTCCACTTTGCCCATGGCTGCCATGACCTGGTGTTCCGAGGTTACGTCCAACGGCACGAATGCCGCGGATGCCTGCGGCGAGGAGCCCATGCTCCCCGTGTCGCTCAGGTCGCCGGCGAAGACCGTGGCTCCTTCCGCGAGAAACCTTTCGCAGATCGCGCGGCCGATTCCGCCGCGTCCACCGGTGACCAGCGCCACCTTGCCCGTGAGTTTTCCGCTCATCGAAAGCCCCTTGAAACGCCAGTGCCGGCTGGATGCATCATTGGTGGAACGTGACGATCACGCCGCGCAGCGCCCATAGGCGTCCAGCACCAGCCCGTGAAAATGATGCACGGCGTGTTCCGATTGCCCGGAGCCATTGGGGTCGTTGACGATGCGCCCCTGCGTGAAGGCAGGCGTGTTCATGCCCTTCTGGACGCTCTCGACGATGTTGATGTCCTCAACCTGCAGCACCTCGTCGAGATATTTGATCGACTGCAATTCCCCCTCGTCCGGTTCCTTGCTTTCGAGGAAGAAGTCGTAGGTCTCGAAGGTCCGGTCAGGCCCCGCCGGGATGATGTTCAGTACGATCATCGAGGACCGACCGGGGTAGCGCATCAGGCAAGTGTTCGGCCACAGCCACCACACCGCGTGCGTCCGCACGGTCGCGTTGGAGACGTCATAGGCCGAGTTGGCGGATTTGCCGGCGTCGGCCATGTGGCTGGAATAGATGCCGTGCGTCGTCACCTTGTAGGTGCTCATGTCGACCAGCGTGCAGAAATCCTTGTGCGCCGTCGGGCAGTGGTAGCACTCGAGGAAGTTGTCGACGACGTTCTTCCAGTTCGACTTGATGTCGTAGGTCAGCCGATGCGCGAAGGTCAGCTTGTCGATGTCCGGCGCCCAGTGCTTGATCTCGGTCGCGAGGTCGCCTGTCTGGGAGGCGACCGACGGGGCCGAGGGGTCGAGATTGACGTAGACGAAGCCGCAGAACTCGTCGACCTGGACCCTGTCCAGGCAGATGTCCTTCGTCTGGAAATCCTCCAGCGTTTCGGTGTGCGGCGCTCGCACCAACTGGCCGTCGAGGCGATAGGTCCACGCGTGGTACGGACACATGATCTTGTTGGAGTTGCCTTCGCCTGAAAGGAGAGCGTGGGCGCGGTGTTTGCAGACATTGTAGAAGGCGCGCAGAACGCCTTCGCGATCGCGGACGACGGCTATGGGACGTCCCGCGATCTCGACCGCGATATAGTCACCCGGCTTGCGGACTTTTTCGACATGGCAGACCCACTGCCAGGTCCTCGCGATGATCGCCTCCAGATCGACCTGATACCAACGCGGGTCGGTGTAGGCATCGCTCTTCAGCGAAAGGGATCGCGAGGGGTTCGGCGAATACCCCTCCTTGATGGCGGCGAACTCGTCTTTCGAAGGAAGCAGCGTCATCGGAGCACCTCTCGTTTCGTGCGCCTGTGGTAGGACACGGTGCCAAGCTTGCTGCCGAAAATGCGGAGAAACTATGCGTGGTTCGCCGCTGGTTTATCTTTTTTCGCCAGCAGCCTCGCCGCCATCGTCCACCGACTTCCGGTGCATCGGCCAGGCCCTGAACTCGAAGGGTATGCGGCCCTCGACGCGATCCGATCGTGGCGAAAGACCGAAGCGTTCGCGATAGGCTCGGCTGAAATGGACCTGGCTCGAAAAGCCGGAAGCGATCGCGATTTCCGACATGAGCATGTCGGTCTGGGTCACCAGCCCGCGCGCCCGGTCCAGCCGGATGTCGCGATAATAGAGCGCCGGTGGCTTGCCGACATATTGCTTGAACAGCCGGTCGAGCTGTCTCTGCGAGATATCGACCTTGCGGCAAAGCTCGGGAATGGTCAGCGTCTGCTCGAGATGCAGCTCCATGATCGATATGACCTGCCGCACGGTTTGCGGGGCGCTGCGGCCGAGCGGTTCCGCGTTGCCCGGGTTTTGCGACGTTCCCGCCGGCCTCAAGGTCGGATGAAAGATATACCGGGCGGCGGCGTTGGCCAAAGCATCGCCGGCGCTTGCCCGGATCAGATGCAGGGCGACATCCGCGGAAGCGATCCCGCCGCTGCAGGTGAAGCGTTTGCCGTCATGGACGAAGATGTCCTCCGACACGTCGATGTCGGGGTGCAGTTCCTTCAGCGCATCGATATGCTCGTAATGCACCGTGGCGCGCCGACCGTCGAGCAATCCGGCATCGGCCAGGATGAATGCGCCCGTGTCCAATCCACCGACGATTGAGCCGTTGCGCGCCCATTTTCTGAGCAGTGCCTGCAGGTGCGGGGTGCTTGCCGTCTCGGGCGTCCAGCTCGCGGAAACCAGCACGATTTCGAAATTCTGCTCCTCGATGGAAGCCAGTTTTTCCGTCTGGACGGTCATCCCGTTGCTGGCCAGGCAGGACCCGCCCTGCGTGGATGCAATCGCCCACCGGAAGCGGGTCAAACCCTCGAGATAATTCGTCGCCCGGAACGGATCGATGAAGGCCGTCGTCGCCGCCAGATTGAAGTTCGGCGTGACCACGATGAGGATGCGGATCGGTTGCGCGCTTGGAGCCACGTGTCCAAAGATCGAAAATTGGCGTCTAATTTTGTTAAGTCGGCGGCCGGCATTGTGCAACACTTCTGTGCGGCAAACAGCGATACCAACCAAAAACAAGGGGAACATCATGCTGAGGAAGCCGATCTTGAATGCCAGGAATCTTGCGCTTGCCGCCCTGCTGGCCGCCAGCGCGCCTGCGGCCGCCGCCGATCTCGGGGCGAAGGACGAGCCGATCAAGCTGGCGATGCTGGAATGGACGGGTGCGCACGTCTCCACCCACATCGCCGGACAGATATTGGAGAAGCTCGGCTATAAGGTCGAATACGTCACCGCCGGCAACTTCCCGCAATTCTCAGGCCTCGCCGATGGCTCGCTCAGCGCCTCCGTCGAGATCTGGCTCAACAATGTCGGCGACATCTATCCGAAGGTGCTGGCCGC
>MKVL01000012.1 GCA_001899205.1 Mesorhizobium sp. 65-26
GAAGGGGGCCCGAAGACGAAATTGCGCGACATGTCGGCCGCGTAGCCGCCGAGCGTGCAGACCATGTCGCATTTCAGCGGATCACCCATGGCCGCCGGGACGTCGGCGCTCTTGGCGCGGGCGCCGAGCGTCATGTACTCCGCCGTCGAGGCCTGGCGCGATCCGGTCGCGGCGCCGGCGACACCTTCGCGGTAGAGAGCGATGAGCTCGGCCTGGCGCATGCCCGGCGCGGCGTGCCGCTGCAGCCGCGAAAGCCCGGCCTCGGAGAGCACGATGCCCTGCTGGAGAAGGTCGATCTCGGCCGCCGTCTTGATCGCGCGCAGCCGGTCGAGGAGCGGCGAGCCGTTGACCAGCGAACAGTCCGGCAGCATCGTCCGCAGCGCCGCGAAGTCGGCCGCCGGCACGAAGTCGAGATCGAGGCCGAGCGTCGCGCGGCCGAGCCCGAAATCGTCGAGGATGCGCTTGAGCTCGGCGGCGGCGTTGGCGAGCTCGAACGTGCCCGGCCGGAAAAAGCCCGGCGCGCGGCCAAGCGAGGCGGTGCCGTCCTCGATGCGCTCGCCAAGCGGCCGCGCGGATACCGAGGCGTCGAAAGGCGCCGATTCGATCCAGATCGGATGCGTGCGCACCAGCGCGTGCGGAGACGCGGCCCTGACCTGCGCGGCGTAGAAATCGGCGGCGACCACGCCGACCGGCAGGTCAGCCTTTCGCGGTATGACGACGAAGCCCGCGCCGGCCCGCCGGAACAGGCCGGCGGCGCCGATCCACGCGCCGGTCGCATACTGGAAGGCCTCGGGCTCGCAAAGCACCAGCGCCTCGATGCCGGCGCCCTCCGTCAGCCGGGTTGCGCGTTCTCGATCGATGAAGCCTGTCATGGGTTTCCTTTCCAGCGTTCCGGCTCTAGGCGCCCTTACGGGTGGTATCCAGCCGCCTGACGAGCAGTGAACAGGGGATGCTGATGGCGAGGAAGATCAGCGCCACCAGAGTGTAGGGTTCGTTGTAGCGGTAGGTCTTGCCGGCCACGTCCTGCGCCGCGCCGAACAGCTCGATGACGGTGATGGTCGCCAGGATCGGCGTCTCCTTGAACATGCCGATCAGATAGTTGCCCAGCACAGGCAGGATCGGCTTGAGCGCCTGTGGCGCGATGACCAGCGCCCATTTCTGCAACGTGCGCAGGCCGAGCGCGTCGGCGGCCTCGAACTGGCCGACCGGCACGGCGCCGATGCCGGCGCGATAGACCTCGGCGATGAAGGCCGAATAATGCAGCGACAGGCCGAGTATGCCCGCGGCCAGCGCGCCGATGGTGATGCCGAAGGACGGCAGCACGTAGAAGACGAAATAGAGCTGCACCAGCAGCGGCGTGTTGCGGATGACATAGACGAAGCCGATGGCGATGAAGCGCAGCGCCTTGACGTCGGAGCGCTGCATGGCCGCGACGATGGCGCCGCCGACCAGCGCGCCGGCGAAGCCGCCGAACGTCGCCAGCACGGTCAGCACCGCGCCGCGCAGCAGGATGGGCAGGATGCTCAGGGCAAAGCCGAAATCAAACGACACGCGACTTCCCCTGCTTGAAGCGCCCGGCGCGCTTTTCCGCCCAGGCCACCAGAAGGTTCAGCGGCGTGTTGATGACGAGGTACATCACAAGGATGATCCCCCAGACCAGCGAGGTGTCGCCGGTGGCGTTGATCAGATTGTGGCCGGTCTGGGTCAGCTCGGAAATGGTGATGAGCGAGACCAGCGCGGTCGCCTTCACGATCTCGATGGCGAGGTTGCCGAAACTCGGCAGCATGATCAGCATCGCCTGTGGGAAGATGACCCTGGAAAAGGTGATCCAGCGCGGCAGCGAAAGACTCCGCGCCGCCTCGTACTGGCCGATGCCGATGCTGGCGATGGCCGAGCGCACGATCTCGGAACCGTAGGCGCCGAGGTTGAGGCCGATGCCGAGCACGGCGGTGGTCTCGCCGCTCAGCCTGACATGGTAGAGCGGCAGGATGAAATAGAGGAAGAAAAGCTGCACCAGGAGCGAGGTGCCGCGGAAGAACTCGACGAAGATGACGGCTCCGACGCGCAGCGGCCGCAGGCCCGACAGCCTGGCCATGCCGATGAGGAAGGCCACGACCATCGCCGCGATCAGCGACATGGCCGATATCCTCAGGGTTGCCCATGCCCCCTCCAGCAGAAGGGGCATGAGCTCGACCAGCCTGGCGAAGCCGTCCTGCACCTGTTCTACGAGCCCGAGCAGATGCTGGCGGCGGTGATGCTGTCGGCCGGCAGGTCCTGGGCGCTGAAGCCGAACGGCTTGAGGATCTCGGCGAGCTTGCCCGACGCGCGCAGGGCGGCGATCTGCTTGTTGAGGGCCTCGATGAAGTCGCCATCCTCCTTGCGCAGGCCGAGCGCCTGGAAGTTGAGCAGCGGCTTGCCGTCGGCGCCCTTGGCGATGGTGAAGGGCTCGACGCGCTCGACATCCTTGGCGCCGGTCTTGGCGATCAGCTCGCTGATCTCGAGCGCCGGATAATAGATCGCGTCGACGCGCCCGGCCTGCAGGCCGGAGAAGCCCTCGGTATCGCGCGAGAACAGAACGATCCGGTCCTCGGGGATGCCGGCGCGATGCAGGTCGTCCACCTGGGCGGTGCCGAGCTGGCTGCCGACCTTCAGGGTCGGCGACTTGGCGATGTCCTCGAGCGAATGGATGTTGGCCGGGTTGCCGGCATGGGTGGCGAGCACCGTGGCGATCTGCGTCAGCGGGTTGGTGAAGGCGATGCTCTCGCAGCGCTTCGGCGTGACGTACATGCCGGCGCCGATGATGTCGAAGCGCCCCGCCATGACGCCCGGCACCAGTGCCGAGAATTCGTTGACGTTGGCTTCGATCTTGGTGATGCCCAGCGGCTCCAGCGCCGCGCGCAGCACTTCGACGATGGCGCCGGTGACCTTGCCGTCGGTCTCGATGTAGGCATAGGGCTTCTCGTTGGCGAGGCCGACGGTGACGGTTCCCGTCTGCTTGGCCGTCTCGAATGCGGTCGCCGACAGCGCCTGCGTCGCCGGTGCCATGGTCCACAGCGACGCCGCCAGCAACCCGTAGCCCAAACTGCTCAATCCGCGTCTCATCTCAGTCGTCCTTTTCTGGCTGTTCAGTTCTTAGCGCCAAGCGCGAAATCCATCGCCGCGCTGGCGTGGATCCACGTCGTGTCGAAGACCGGAATGTCGAAATCGTCCTGCCCGATCAGCATGGTTATCTCGGTGCATCCGAGGATCACACCATCGGCGCCGCGCGCCGTCAAACGCTTTACTTCGTCGAGATATGCCTGCTTGGACGCAGGCGTGACAACACCCTCGCAGAGCTCCTCGTAGATTATCCTGTGCACGGTCGCCCGGCCATCCTCGTCGGGTACGATCGTCGCGATGCCGCGCTTTTCGGCAAGCCGGTCGCGATAGAAGGGGCGCTCCATGGTGAAGCGGGTGGCGAGCAGCGCCGGCGTCGTCGAGGGTGTCTGCCGGATGGCGTCGGCGGTCGCATCGGCGATGTGGATCAACGGGATGGAACAGGCCGCCTCGATGCGGTCGGCCAGCAGGTGCATGGTGTTGGTGCACAGAACCAGCGCCTCGGCGCCGGCGCGTTCCAGATCGCGCGCCGCCGCCACCAGTATGTCGGCTGCCCCGTCCCAGTCGCCGCTGTGCTGTTTTTCGGCGATCCCGGCGAAATCCAGCGAGCGCAGCACGATGTCGGCCGAGTGCAGGCCGCCCAGCCGCTCGTGAGCGATGGTGTTCATGTGGCGATAGTAGATCGCCGTGCTTTGCCAGCTCATTCCGCCGATCAGGCCCAGCTTGCGCATTCCAGTCTCCTTTTCGTTCCGCCGAGCGTAAGGGTTCTCGTGGCTACCAGACAATGATAATGATTGAGTGACTCCTCACGAGATTGTGTGGCACTCAATGTGGACGCCCGAAACGCTCGCCGCCTCCGGTCCGAAATATGTGGCGCTTGCCCATGCGATCGCCGAGGCGGCGCGGTCGGGAACGCTGCTGCCGGGCGCCAGGCTGCCGCCACGCCGGGCGCTGGCGGCGCGGCTGGGCATGAACCTGTCGACGGTCTCCAAGGCCTACGACCTCGCCGCCGAGATGGGAATCGTCGCCGGCGAGGTGGGGCGGGGCACCTTCGTGCGCATGCTGTCCGTGCCCGAGCGCATGCCCTGGCCGAAGACCGGCGGGGCGGATGCCCTCGACATGAGCTCGAACTTCCCGTTTCCGTCGGCCGCGAACGACGAGCTTCGCCTTGCCTTCGAGGCGCTGGGCTCGCTGCCCAACGCCGCCGACCTCCTGCGCTATCACCCCAACAGCGCGCATCCCAGCCATCTCGCGGCGGGCGCGGCCTGGGTCAGGGACCTCGGCGTCGAGGCGGCGCCGGAGCGGCTCCTCATCACGGCGGGCGCCATCCATGGCGTCTTCGTCTCGCTGCTGGCCGTCGCGCGCGCCGGCGACCTCGTTCTGCTGGAGGAAATGACGTCACCCGCCATCATCGGCGCCTGCCGGGCGCTCGGCCTGCGCATCGGCGCCGTGCCGCTGGACGTCGGCGGGCTGCGGCCCGACGCGCTGGAAGCGATGGTGAAACGCGAGCGTCCGCGCGCGCTGGTGGTGGTGCCGAACCTGCAGAACCCGACGCTGGCGGTCATGCCGGCGGAACGGCGGCGGCAGGTGGTCGAGATCGCCCGGCAGCACGGCTTCATCCTCATCGAGGACGACGTCTACGGGCCGCTGCTGCGGCAGCCGGACCGCCCGCCGCCGCTGGCCGCCATGGCGCCGGAGCGCACCTGCTTCTGCACCAGCCTGTCGAAATCGGTCGCGCCGGGCCTGCGCATCGGCTTCCTGCTGATGCCCGCCTCGCTCAGGGCCGACGCGCTCAACGCCATCCGCGTGTCAACGTGGATGACATCGCCGCTGCTCGGCCAGATCGCCGCGAACTGGATCCTCGACGGCACCGCCGCCAGGCTGTGCGAGCGGCAGCGGGCGATCATCCGGCGCCGCCAGGAGATGGCGCGCCAGATCCTGGGCGAGTTCGACATCGTCACCGACGACGCGGCGCTGCATCTGCTGCTGAAGCTGCCCGAACCCTGGCGGGCCGGCCAGTTCAGCGCGCACATGCAGCAGCAGGGCGTGGCGGTGCTGCCCAGTTCCGAAATGTCGGCCGATCCCGGCGGCCGGCAGAACCTCGTGCGCCTCAGCCTGTGCACCATCGACAGCGAAGCCGCGCTGCAATCGGCGCTGACGGCGTGCAGGACGGTGCTGCGCGGCGGATGAGGGACACGCATCTCTGCGTCATGTCCTACTGACAGCGCGGTGTCCGGTAGCGGTCCTGTTCTTCCGGCGAAATCTTCGCTCCGACGCGGTAGTTGAAAGACACCACCTTCGTCGCATCGCTGTCGACCTCACACCGGAAACTCAGTTTGTACCACCGTCCCATTTGGGTACCAAAGGCTGAATTCGGGCAGTCAATGACGTTACCGGCCTTGAGCCAAAATTTCGGTACACTACCGGGGTTGTAAGAGGCACCCTGCAACTGCGCCTCTAGTCTGCTGCTGCAAAGTAAGCCAACCCGTTTGTCCCGAGGCAAACCAGCTATCGCCGCGGTTGCAAGCTCATCCTTTGTGGCTTCCTGTGAGGAGAGCCTGCGAGCCCCTGGAAGCTTCGAATCGCCCTGCGGGCCTGACTTGGTGGCGCTTATGTCTGCTTCCTGCGCCGCGTTTGCGGGCCTGGGTTCCGGCGTGTCGGCGGTAGCGGGCAACGCTACGTCATTGTCGCCACCTGTCGCGGTCAAGGGTGCTGGCGCGGCGTCCGGCTGCTTTGCCGCATCCTTCGGCGGCTCGGTTTCCCTTGCCGCAACGGCCTTCTCTTCGGCGTCCTTGGCCGCAGCGGGCGGCGTCGAATCATTGGTCTTGTCCGGAGACTTGGCGCTGTCCTGGGCGCTGGATCCATCCGGCGACTTCCGCGGACCGGCATCCTTGTCACCATACTGAAAGACAGGCCTCGCCTCTGCGGCCGGCGGCGGATTGGGCTGCTGCTTCTGCTGCTCTGGCGGGTTTTCCGGCGCCTTCTCCGGTGCAGGCGGCTTCTCAGCGGTTTGCTGGGGCTTTTCCGGTTCCTTCCTGGCTGGTTCCGGAGCGGGTTTCGGCTTGGGCGGCTCGGGAGCGGGCACCAGCGAGACGTCGACCGCCTGGTCGTTCTTCGGCTGGTCGGGAGACTTCGTCAGACCGTAGACGAGAAACGAGAAAATCAGCGCGTGCAGGATCACCGACGCGGGCAAGCCCCACAACCACTCCCGTCCCTGCCTCGGCGTTCCGTCCTTCATCCCGAGGGATGTGGAACGAAACCGTGGCGGCATCAAGCATGAGCGCCGCAACGGCGTGATTTGGTCGCTGCACGGATCGGTGATGGCAGGCGTGGATGTCGGCGGATTTCCATGCCGATCGCCAAAAATGAAAAAGGCCGGAGCGATCCGGCCTTTTTTCACGATGCTTGATCCCCCGGAGGGAAACTGGAGCGGGTGAGGCGATTCGAACGCCCGACCCCAACCTTGGCAAGGTTAGAGATGGGCTACGCCACGCCATCCAGCAGTATCCGGGAGTACGATAACTTATTGATAAAGCTTGACATTATTTCCAGCTATTCGCTAGGGTAATCCAGTCTTTTCCTTCGCAGTGTTGACCAGGTGTTGACCAATGGGGGCCTTTGAGGAGATGGATCGATGGCAAAGCGCGTTGGTGTGGCTCTCACAAAACGGGTGGTTGACGCTGCCGAGAAGAGGGACCGACGCTACTTCGTCTGGGACAGCGAGTTGTCCGGCTTCGGTCTGCGCGTGGAAACGAGCGGCGCGAAGACCTTCATCGTCCGGTATCGCGCCGAAGGTGGTGGTCGATCGGCTGCGCAGCGGTTCGTGACCATCGGCAGGTTAGGCACGCTTACTCCAGAGCAAGCGCGCAAGCAGGCGAAAACTGTCCTTGGAGGCGTCGCCAAGGGCGAAGATCCGGCGGATGAACGCCGCGCAAAACGACGCGAGATGAAGATGACTGGCTTGATCGAACTCTATGAAGAAGAGGGCTGCGTCATTCAGCGCGGGAAACGGCAGGGTCAACCGATGAAGCCGTTGACCAAGCAGTTGACGCTCGCGCGCCTTCGTAACCATGTCGTGCCATTGCTCGGGCACAAGCGCGTGAGTGAATTGAATGCAGGCGACATCGAACGCTTTGTCCGTGACGTCACCGCTGGAAAGACCAATCGAGACGAGAAGATTGGGCCCCGCAGACGCATCATTGTACGCGGCGGTGAGGGTGCGGCCCGCAAGGTCGTACGCGACTTGTCTGCTGTTTTCAGCTTCGCTATCCGTAGCGAGATCGTTCAGAAGAACCCTTGCGAGACGGCGGCCGTTCGGAAGACGGACAATCAGCGAAAACGCTTCCTCGTGCTCGACGAGGTGACGCGCCTTGGGTCGGCGCTGGAAGAGTTGGAGGCAGAAGGTGTAAATTCGAAGGCCGTCAATATCGCAAGGCTTTGGGCGCTGACTGGCTGCCGCAGAGAGGAGATCGCGTCGCTGAAGTGGACTGAGGTAAATCTCGCCGAGGGACTCTTGGAACTCGACGATAGCAAGACAGGTAAGTCCGTCCGACCGCTTGGAGCTGCCGCAGTCACGCTACTCGAAAGCTTGCCACGTGAGCCGCCCAGCAATTTCGTATTCCCGGCTGAACGTGGGGACACTTATTTCCAGGGCACCAAGCGCATCTGGGCCAAGGCGATTAAGAAAGCGAAGCTTCCCGGCGTTACGCCTCACACGCTTCGCCATACGATCGGCTCGACCGCGATCTCAACGGGTGAAGCGCTGGCACTGACGGGCGCCATGCTGGGCCATTCAAATCCGCGTTCAACGGCCATTTACGCTCACGTGCAAAACGATCCGTCACGTCGCGCTGCGAATCGGGTTGCCAAGAAAATCGCGATGGCACTCGCTGGAAATGTGTCACTTCCTCGCAACCGGAAGGCGCGACGGAATGACCTCGAAATCCTGACAACCTGTCTCGTGGATCGCCTCAATGCCGAGGGCATTGAAGGCGCTCGAGTGCAGGAGATTATTGCCGAGGCGATTGCTGCGGCAGAGGATGGGAAGCGACTGCCCCACAGAGGGACGGCTCCCGGCGATCATGCTTGCAATAAATGAAGAACCCATTTCAAATTTGGCTGGATCTGCATCAACGTGAAAATCAAAACATGGGCTTAGATGGAGCTGAATGCCTCTCTGTGGCGAGCGATATATGCTGGATGAGGCCAGAGTTTGCTGTCTCTTGGCAAATGGATTCGGTCCATTTGCCTGGCGAATAGACCGCGCAGCTCATCGGGTACTTTGTTGTGTGAGACCAATAGCCGATAATCGTCGGTCAATGAGATGAGATGTCGGTCGAATAACCAATGTACGGTGCCTGAAAGCGCAAGGCCGTTCTGTACGACGTCAGGACCACCTGAGCCAACCGGCCATATATGTGCGGCCTGAACCTCTGCTCTGCCGCCGCCATTGATGATTTGAAGCCCCGTAACCGCGCATCGATTATCGTACGCCTCACACACTTGCCCTCGAAAGCTTGCATCGCGAATCTTCCTGTTGAGCAGTATCTGCTCAATTCGCCGTTCTTGCTCTTCTCGCGGAGCGTGGGCCAATTCAAAAGTCGCGGGATCAACATGGGTCCTGTCGAGCTCTAGTCGGATAGAATTCTCTGGAGACAATGTGTCCGATAGGCCTGCGCGGACAATCCTGGCGAAGTCCGAATCTGATAATGCCCGGACGGATTTTCCCTGGAGATAGGCGCCGATCCGCGCCGGATCGCCGATCTCGCGCAGTGAGGCTTCCGCGTACGAATTACCCCCTGCAAACGGTACCGGTCGATCAAACGGGAGGTATTCTCCGATCACGGCGTAGGAATAGCCTGATCGCATGGTGTCGGGCGTAAGTGATATAACCTTACCCACCGCCACATATGCGCGTCTTCCCCTATTCCGCTGTGGCTCCCGGTAGATAATCCAGTCGCCTACTATCCTTTCGGCGATAGCGCGATACTGGGGAGGAAAGTGATATCGATGTGTGACTTCATCGTCGTATTTGGAGTTCGGCTTGGTGTCGAATATGCCCTTCACTCGCCGCTGCTTTCCGCCTTCGCCACTAACCGCGTTCGCTCGCGTCGACCCCGTCGCCGACTGCACTATCCGAAGCGCGAGGTTGAGTCACTGCCTTGATCTCCCGGTTCAGTTCCTCCAGGCGAGCACGCAGTCCGGCCCGATCACCGCTGACAAGGGATCCAGTGCCGGGGGCACCGGACAGGATGCCGATGATTTGATCGCGCTCGTCCTCCAGACTCCGCATGCGGGCGTCGAGTTCTGACGCCGCCGCGGCGTCGACCTGCCGTCGCCGGGCCTCCTCGTCCGCGAGCAGACTCTCCTCTACCTTCTCGACGTTCGCCTTGATCTCAGGAAACCGCTGGGCGGCAAATCGCAGGAATTGGCTGAATTCGTAGATGTGGAATTCCTGCTCGGCTTGCGCCCGAAACTCCTCGATCAGTTCTGGGCGCGGTCCCATTTTGCGGCCGCGGTGAATCCACCACCAATCTTCCTTGGCGTCGTCGGAGATAAAGATCACCGGCCGCTTGTCGGCCTTGGCCTTCGCGATCATCTCCTTCCAGATGATCAGATCGCCGAACTTGTCGAATTCCCCGGCGTCCTTCTTGTTGTCCTTATACCCGGGTGGAATCTTCTTCGCGTAGCGATCCTCGCCTTCCTTCTTGACAGCGGCGAGCTGGTCTGCACGCCATTTCTCCCCAACACGATTTTCCAGAAGCTTCGTCAAGCGTTCCACCACGCCCTCAATTTCCGAGGATGGGTGCGCGGCTCGCGCGTCCTCGATACGGCCCTTAAAATCGGAAAGGAACATGTCGAGAGCCGAGAGCTCCCTCTGCACATCGATGGTTGGATGCGCGCGCACCTGCCGCAGGCGCTCGCGGGCCTTCTCCAAGTTCGCTTCCTGATCCTTGAGCAACGCGTCGTAGGCGTCGAGGGCGCCAAACTCCACATCCAGTCTGTTGCGCTGAAACTCCAAGCCGACCTGATAGGGAATCCACAGCGCGTCGCCGAGAACCTCGAATAGGCGGAGGAGCTCGTCGCGCACGACCGTGGTGTGACGCAAGCAGTGCAGCAGGACGTTGGGTCGGGAACAAAGATAGCCGTATCCCAGAGCTTTGCTATCTGCTCGGGCTTTTTCGGGTACCAACCTGGGAACTTCTCACGCATCGTGGTCATCCAACCAGGCAAGCCTCTCAATGCCGAGACGAGTGGCCGCATCCTTCACCAGACGTCGGGCCTGTTGCTCAGACGTCTTGCCAGTCTCCAGCAGCACCGCGCCAAACGGCCTGGCGTCGTGCCGTGAACGTCCGCGCTCGAACATGGCCATCAGAACAAGCTTCCAGTCGCGACTCTTACCCCAACAGATGATCCGGCCATCCTCAAGTAGGCATCCGTGCGGCTTGATATACGTCTCGGCGGCCGCTGTTGGTGGCGACATTTCAAGCGCGCGCCAGATCTCCGCCTCGGTCGCGAGGAGCCGCGCCCGCTCGTATGGCTTGATAAGAGAATCCTTGATGTAGACTCGCACCTTGCGCGGATCCATGAAGTGCGCGAGCTGGCCACCTATCGACGCGTCCTTCGTCCACTTCTCATAGTACCGCGAGCGTTCCGCGTCGTTCAGGGACGCCCAGCCCAAATCGTCAGCGGTGCCCCAGAGTCTGTCGCGGAGCCCGTCACGTATCTCCTCTGGCATCCTCATTGCACCGTTCCCCCATTGTGGGGTTTCGGAAAATCGAATGCGGGCAGCTCAAGCGTTGGATCGCCCTCGCGCATGAAGAGATCGGCCTGGTCGCGCATCCAGTCCAACATGAAGCTTCCCGCCCCCTCGTCCCGGAATTGCACCATCCCCGGAAGACGCAGTCGCTCGAGATCGCCCCGAGCGGCCTTCTCGAGCTCAACGACCTCCGCGATCCGACGCAAGTCACTGACGAAGTCTAGGACAACCACCTTCGTCTTGTTCGGGCTGATGCGAAGCCCGCGGCCGAGTTGCTGCACGAAGATGCGCCGGCTGTGGGTCACGCGCATGAACACGATCATATCGACGTCAGGCACGTCGACGCCCTCGTTGAACAGATCGCGCGTCGTCACCACATCCAGGCTTCCCTTCCGAAAAGCTGCCATCGCCCGATCCCGCTCCCGAGGCGTCATGTCACCGGTGATCGGCTCCGCCTTGAGTCCGAACAGCCGTAACGTGGCCGCAAAGCTATGAGCATGTTGAACGGAAGAGCAAAAGACAATCGCCGATCGACGGCGCTCTTTGTCAAATGTGTCGCGGATGGTCCGCGCCGCTTCCTCGTCGCGCGTCGGCAGTAGCAGCAACCGATTCAGTTGGCTTAGCGAATAGCGGTTACGCGAATGCTCGCGGACCCATTCCCAGTCGAGATTGTCCGCGAGAAGGCGATAGTCCGCCTCACACAGGAAGCCACGCTTGAGTCCCTCGGCTATGCCGATCCTCACCACCGGCGGGCCAAGCAACTCGTCGATGTCATACCCATCGCCACGCCATGGCGTTGCGGTAACGCCTCCAATCATGGATTCGGACAGATGGTCAGTTACCCGGCGGAAGGTCTCGGAGCCGACGTGATGCGCCTCATCGATGAGGACAAGGCCAAACTCAGGAAGTTCATCCAGGCGCGACACAGCGCTTTGGATCGTCGCGAAGGTGATGCCATCCCAATGTGTTGGGCCCTCACCCCCTATCAACCGATGAGTCGGGACCCATTTCGGAAGCTGATCCCAAAAAGACCGCAGCAGCTGATCGACGAGCTCGCGTGTGCCGGCGAGCACTAGCACCTGCCCCCCCGGGATGGCGTCGTCCCGAAAAAGGCTCGCGACGCTTTCGGCGAGCACAACCGTCTTTCCAAGCCCGGTCGCGAGGACGACCTGACCTCGCCGTGTCTCCCGAAGCGAGGCCACAAACTTGTCGACGGCATCATCCTGGTAGTCACGCAGCTCCCTGCGATGAACAGAATACTCCGGACTCCTCCGCGCGAGCTCCAGAAGCATCGACGGTTCGAGCACGCCGATCTCGATACCTAGTGCCTTCCAGCGCTTGATCGCCTCGTAGGTCCCAGGCCCCGCCCTTCTGCTTGAGGCAACGTAGATGCGCTCGGCCTTATAGAAACGGGCCGCCTCGCCAACCTCGTTCACGGCACTCGCTGACGGATAGCCGCCTGTGGTGAATTTGCACTGGATCACCCAGAGCTCACCATTTTTGACCCCAAGCACGTCCGCGCCGTGATCGCCCGATCCGCCTACGAGCCGCACATCCTCGAACCCGTTGCAGACGAGCAGCCGCGCAACGTCTCGCTCAAAGGCCTGCCAAGGACCCTTAAGCAGTCGCTCTGCGTCGAGGAATGGCATCCGCATTAGTCTGAGACATCCGATTTAAGTAAGCGCACCGAGCATGTCGCCCGGATGATCGCGTCCCGACTCGCGCGATCAATATCAGCGGACGACTGGTTCGCGAGCCAGACCGCGTCACCCAGATACGCGTCATACCGTGCCCGCACAGTGCGACGGGCCTGTTCGGTCACTGCGGGACTCCCGAAATCGATACTGGAGTAGGCATCATTCCAAAATTTGCCATCTAGGAAGAGTTCGGGATGTCGATTGAATAGACCCCGCAAGGACTCCGGATCCGCGTAGTCCCAGAAACGTCCATCGGCGATTAGAGCCTTACGATCCGGAACTCCGCGATTGGCCATTCTTCGGGCCAGCGACTCCTTCTCGCCTTCATCAAGCTCGCCAAACATTACCTCGTTCTGGTCGGAGCCTGTCAGCGACGGAATGGCTCGCGCCATGTCCCCAAGCACCGAGATGGCCACCGTAATAATTTCCTGCGGGTCGAGCCGCGTGTCGACGCAGTATTGCCTACGGAAGTCGGCCAACACACCCGCCACAGATGGATCCTGGGCTTGTCCCTTGAGGAATTCGACTGTGCGATGCGTCAATTCCGTCAGCAACCCGTCGAGGGGCGTCATCGTGGTCGACCGGAAAACATCATGGCCCACGTCAACCAGAAAGCCGTAGGTGCGCGTCGCGACATCATCGAGCCTCAGTGCCCACGGAAGCCCGGTCGGAAGGTCCGGGTCGCTACTCGCGACGCCATACGCCTGGATCTCGTATTCCACACGGAAGGTCGGATGGACGTACTTCCGCGACAAATCGTGGATCGGCCGCCGCGCCGGGGGCGGCGGCGGCTCCGGTGCGGGCTCTGTTTCGGGAGGAGGTGGCGGCGACTCGCCTGGATTGATTGAGGTCGGTTCATCCACGAATCCTGGTGGAAGCGGCGCATCGCCTCCGTCCCCGGGCTTTTCCCCAAGCACCTCCTTGTCTTGCTCGAGAACGAGCTGCCACCACCGGTCGTCGGTTAGATAGTCGGGGTCGTCCTCGTCGAAGAGAGCGGCCATCTGCTGCGCGCGATCATTGTCCTTGACGACAAGCACCCGCGACCAAAGGCCATTCTTACCCTGCGGGCTAGAGCGGCGAAAGGCCTGATAGAGGCTGTATAGCGGGCTGTCGTTACCTTCATATCCACGCTGTTTCGCGACGATCGGGCGCAGTGGGCCTTCGCCTCGAACTACACGGACCATTTCGCTCCACGCCGGGTCGTCGCGTTCGAAACGATCCTTCGTGTAGCTCACGCGACAATGATCAATGTGGATCTCGCCGACAAAGCGGCCTCGGCCGCGTTGGTCGTCCGTCGGATACTCAACCTCCGAGGTTTCCCCATCGCTCCATTCAAACAAATCCTTGTTGGCGATCTCGATCTTCCGTCCGTTGCGGATGAAATCGAGGCCAAACTCGGTGTTGTGAAGGTACCGTTGAAGACCGATCCAACCGTGTACCCGACGTTCGGCCTCAACGACATGACAGCTCGGGCTCCCGGTTGGGCAAGTTTCCTCGGCGGCCGCGAGTGTTCGCATGCAGTGAGTGCAATAGCGGCGGGGGGCAAGCTTGACGTCGATGTGCTCAACAGCCCTCGCGACAGTGCTGTCCGGAAACGACACCGTCCGGTCCTCACCCCAGACACAATGTCTGCGAGGCGATAGCCTCGTGCTGCCGACCATCAATCGAATCTTTCCGGCCTCCGATTGGCCGAGCAGCGATGAGTATGCGCGGGCTAAATGCTTGCGCATGGTTTTCTGATTGTTGCCCCGCGCGAGGTAGGCGCGCTGATCGGGCTTGAGCCGGCTAATCACGATCGTCGTGCCATGGCTAGTATGATCGGGTTTTGCGCGGGTTTGGCGAGGGACCTTGAAGTTGCGCGTTGCCCTAAGCTCGTCCAGGTCGATGCGGACGCCGACCTCCTCCGGATCGCCGGCGCGGCTGGTCCACACCTCCGTCAAAAGGCCAAGTCGCGCAGTCGCAATGTTAAATCCCATGCCAAAGAGGCCGAGGTTCGATAAGGGATCATTGCCTGACCAACCTGCCCGCACAGCCTTTTCCAAAGACTCAAAGGACATCCCCGGGCCGTTGTCCTTCACTGTAACGCGGGCGTTCTCGTTGTCGGCCATAGGCAGGGCCACACCTATCTCGGGCGCCTCAATGGGCTTTCCCGATCGAGCAGCGTGGACAAACCCGTCGATCGAATTATCAATGAGCTCAGCTAGACACCGCCATTGTGGGAGATTGATCTCCCCCAGCATCTGCAGGACACGCGGGTCCGGCGTGAGGTCGAATTCCTGGCTCATTTCGCGCTTTTCCCTTTCCTTCTAATAGGCGCATCGGTGACAGGCATTTGCCTCAGTCGCTCAACGAGGGCATCTAGCTCCCGCGCGCCGGTCTGGCATTCCCAAACCTCGACCACGGACCATCCCCGGGCCTCAAGATTCTCACGAACTCTCACATCGCGGAGGCGATTGCCCTCCAATTTGGGCCGCCAGAATTCCAGTTTGGATTTCGGCATGCGGGCCAGCTTGCAGGACGGATCAGGGTGCTGGTGCCAAAAGCACCCATGAACAAAAATGACCAACCCACGAGATCGCAAGACCAGGTCCGGGTTCCCCAGAATATCCTTGGCGTGCAGGCGATACCTCAAGCCGGCAGCATGGATTGCCTTCCGAACCCGCAACTCCGGTTTCGTATTCTTGCCCTTGATGAGGGCCATCTGGGCGCTCCGGGCCCTATCAACCTCATGTGTCGTCCGCACCGCCAGCCTCATCCGGCCCCGGCCCCGCTACTAACTCCCCCACCGGAGCCTCATCCCGCTCCTCAACAGGGGAATCATCCTGGCGGAAGCCGGCCAGCATTTCCTCAAGCAGCGCGGCATGGTCACGTCGCGGCGGCACGCGAGCAAGTGTGTCGGCGATTCGCTGCGCTATCTCGGTCGGCGCCAGCGAGTCGACGAGCCGCTCGTCCAGCGCCCAAGCGCGACCAGGGTGCACGACGTCCCAGGGCGAGCGCTTGTTAGCGCGCGTTGTTGCCGCGTCGCCATGCTTGCTCATGCCCCAGCAAGCCTTCGTCTCGGCATTCCAGATCGGCCAGAACGTCCGAATGAGATGTTTTTCGGCCACGAGTTGAGCATTGGTTGCGCAGACGAGCCTGCGGCTAAGAAAGTCGCTCAGGCTAATGGGTGAAAGATGGGCAGATAGGCGGTCGGCATAGCCCTCGGCCGTCGTGATGGTGCCGGCATGCTCGGCCAATCGCGCCGTCAGCTTCGCACCTTGCTCCCGTGTAGTGCTCGCATCGTCATTGGCTGGATCTGCCTTGCCAACGTAGATTGGTGTCTCGGACCCGGCGATCCCTGCGTAGAGCGGATGATTGCCACGATAGTAGATCGCATAGACTCCCGAGCCGTAAGCCGGTTGAACATCGCCAAGAGGTACTAACGGTTGGGCAAGTAACGCGATGGAAACCATCCGACCGATCGCCTTAGGATCTGCAGGATCGAATGTGGTGCGCGGCATTCGAATAGGGTCGGTGGAAGACCGAGCTGCCTCGACCGCGCTCGCGTGAGCAGCGAGACCCTCGCGGATTCGACGAACAACTGCTTGCGGCGGGTTGCTTCCAGCCGCTGCGAGAACCGCTTTCAATGCATCCTCTAGGGCTTTGATCGCCGCCCGATCAGGTGCAAGCGCCATCCGCTAAACCTCTTAGTTGGCCGATTCGAGGTTTATCTGTCGCGAATCGCCCCCCGGCTTCTAGCGTGCCAATGCTACGCTGCCCTGCGACCCAAAACCAGCGGGCGACCGGGGCCACCAGTAACCAGCCGTGCCAGCCAAGCGCCAGCGGCCGCGCCGAGTGGCGCTGGCACAGCATTCCCAAGCTGACGCATGCTTTCTGTCCAAGAGCGCGGAAATTCGTAGTCATCCGGCAATCCGACCAGCCGCGCAGCCTCTCGCGTGCTAAAGTAGCGAACCGAACCATCGTCGCAAATCATCATGTTCTCGCCGCCGGGGACCCCATGGTCTCCGGCTTTGAGGGCCTTGGCCGGAAGGTCAAGCGGGCTGCCAGTGTGCCCCGGGTAAACGCGTGCTCCCGGCTGTAGAACGTGATTGCGCTTGCCGTCTGGCTCACCAAGTCCCGAAAGAACGTCCCTGACCGTAACCCAAGGCAGGCCATCGGGCTCCTGTCTAGCACGCAATAGTTCCTCGACTCGCGACTGGTCATGACGAAGAATTGGGTGGTGCCGTTTCTTCAGACCATGACGGGACCAATATTCACCAGACACATATTGCTCCCATAGGAGCCTGTCGCGCGAATGGGACGGCGCCATTGCGGCGGGAGCAACGTTCAGGTCCAATCTTATACCGAAGATTAGAACGCGATGCCGGATCTGTGCAGCCCCGAAATCAGCAGCGTTAACAACTTGCCAAACGACTCGATATTCCTGCTTAGCTTTCGACGCAGCAAGCCTTACGCGGTGCTCATCATACTCCTCATGGTCTTTGCGCAGCAGTGATGGCCGCTCAAGGTGGGCCACGATCCAGTCGAGATAAGGCCGGAACCGCGGACCCGCGATGTTGCGTACGTTTTCGAATAGAAACGAGCGGGGCATTGCCTCTCGCACCGCACGGATCGCCTCGGGCCACATGTCGCGGTGGTCCTCCTGTCCGCGCTTTTTACCGCCAATCCCAAAGGGCTGGCAGGGCGGTCCGCCGGATACAACGTCCAAAGTCGGGAGGGCGCGCCAGTCGATATCGCGCACATCCCGAAGATCCATCGGCCAATCCCTCACATACTCAACGCCCTTGAGCTTATTGTGAAGAACTGTAGAAACGGCATCATGATCGAACTCGGCCATGTATTGGTGAGTAAAACCAACCTGGGACATGCCCAAGGCTAGTCCACCGCATCCGGCGAAGAGTTCAGCGCTTAACATCCTCGCCCCCATCAAGATCGAGCGGGAGCATTGGCCCTCCCGCCGCCTCTTCCAAATACCGTTCGACCGCCCGCCGAATGAGCCACGCCACCTTGACGCCTCGGGCCTTCGCCAACCGATCGAGCTCTGCCTTCTGCCGCCGTGTCAG
The DNA here is from genome assembly GCA_001899205.1 of Mesorhizobium sp. 65-26. GTDB lineage: Bacteria > Pseudomonadota > Alphaproteobacteria > Rhizobiales > Rhizobiaceae > Mesorhizobium. The sequence continues at coordinate 17,616 of MKVL01000012.1, forward strand.
CGTCGTCGTGACACGCTCAGCGTCGCGGCCGTCCTTCCCCACTCTCGCCTCCGCGGCAATCCGCGGCGTTCCGCGGCAAGCTACTTTACTGAAATCTGTTAAAATCTCAATCACGCGGAGGCTAGAGGCGTTCAAGAATCACTCGTCAATATGAGAACAAAGGAGGAACATGTCCAGTGGGCGCTTCCAATTCCTTGAGAGACGCCTGGGGTAATCTCTTACAAGCGTGAATGTCCCGACTCATTCCTGCATAGCTTCCAGAGCGCGAGATAGGTTCAGAAACATCCATTCGGCCTTGCGATCGGCGGTGAGAAAACCGTCGTAGTACGTGCCGTAAACCGCAAAGCTGAGATCAATTAGGTCGTTGCGTATGCGGTCAATGCGCTCAACTTTCGGACTACCAATCCTAATCCACCAGAGAAGATAGATAACAATGCCAAGAGCGTACCGGAAAAGGTACGTTCTGGTAATGTGCACGCGGTCCATCGATCGCGGTTGCAATCCATGTCTCGTCGCCAGGGCTTCCCAGATTTGCTCGGCGGCGCCGAAAATGTTGCCGAACATTTCAGCCGTATAGGCGCCTCCAGTCCTGAGCATCCTTATCTCGTGTTCCGAAAACATCTGCTCTGACATCTCCGGCAGCGACGTCACGATATCGATCGCTCCCTGGTGCATTCCATCGAGATTAACAGCGGCAGCGCTCCACAGATTCCGAAGATGCTGCAGGACGAATGGATCGCTGCGGCGAGACCCGTTCATGATGTGCGCCATCTCGCGGATCAGCGGTGCCACGTCATGCTGCTCCATAGCGGTGATCCCGTCAGGAAGGCCGGGATTCATTCTCGCGATCTCTCCTCCAGACTTCAGAACGACTATCTGCTTCGGGAAATCGCCGATCACCGAGAGGAAGGCGAGGATCGCATCGACGGTCTCCTGCTTGTAGACCTCGAACCACGCGAAGTCTGGGAGCACAGCAAGGTTCGCCGTGCTTGCGCGGAGGAACTCGCGCAACTCCGATGACTGTAACTTGCTGCTGTCGATGACCAATCGCATAACCTACTATAGCGACGGCTCGTTGAGGTGCGTTAAAATTTGGCCAGACCGCACCGGGTCGATCCTATCGGCTTCTGCGAGTGCCCACAGTTGCCAAGCTTCCACCACGGAGGGATCGATATCAGCCGAACCTTCGCCGATCGCGCGACGGACGCGCTCAACAAGCGCGCGAATGTCTTCAGCTTCACGTAACAGCTCGCCGCTGTTCCGTAGATTTTGCAGGCGCTTTTGGTTGAGCTGAACTAGCCATTCCTGGCGCTGCTTTTCCTTTTCAATCCGCTCCCGCTCTGCACGCTCCTCGGCTTCCCGCAGACTCAGGCGAAACTTTTTCTCGCCCGCCACGATGACCGCAGCCGCGATCTCGGCGATCCTTGATTCGAGCTTGGCGTCACCGTCATCCTGCCAAGAAACTGTATTCTTGCGGTCGAAACCCGGATCGATCCGCAGGGCAAGCGGGGTTGATGCTGGCTGGTCTGGCGCCGGCCGTAAGTACCCATGCTGACGCGCGGTGCGGTGGCTGCCGACTATTCCAATGTCCAAACCGACATGTGTGTCACCGATAGCTGCTCCCGCGTGAATTTCTCCATCGCGTTCGTAGGCACCACCGTCGTGGCCGCGCTTGCTGAGCGCCAAAAACAAGGCGTTGAAGATCCTCAATCGTCGCTTGGCCAGCGGATTGTCGAACCTGGGTTCGTCAAAGGTCCACTCGCGTTCTGCATTTTTATCGCGGCGGCGCTGCTCCTGCTTGAGAATTTGAACGAGTCCTTTGTGGGGCCTGTCCAACGTGTGTGGGACGGAAGCTTTGCCAATCGCTTGCAATTCCTGTGCGTGGAGTTCGTCGAGGTCTTCTGGAACCAGAGCGGATGCGAATGGCCCATTGGATGCAAGCGGGGCTGCAATCGGAAGCACCTTTGCGAAGCGAGCGTCGACACTTGCTCGACCCAATTCACCGGGGCGCCGCGGTGGCGCCTTCGGTAGGGCTAGTACCTTCTTTCCGGCACGTATTTTGTTCCAATAGCCCTGCGGCGGCGACGCAATTCCACATCGCGTCAGCAGTTTCTTCAGCCGGACATCGGACAGTTCGAGCTTCGCCGCCAAGTCCCGCATCGGCGCAGACCAGGCGAACGCAATCAGATCGTCGGGCAACACCAGGATGTCTTTTTGCCACACGTCGGCTTATCCCCATTTTGTTCAGCCGAGCTATGTTTGGCACGCCTTCGCAGTGTCGATATGACAGGCCGGCCAGTGCCATCTGAGGTCAAATCTGGCTACTCCAACGTGCCGTCGATCGTGCCGGGAATGCGCTTACATCATCAAGGTGACTGCAGATCGGCCGCAGCTGAAGCAAGGCAGCAGTGGGCATCAGCGGGACGCTCTAAAAGCGATCTGCTCCCTTTCGTAGATCCTCGGGCAGCAGGGGGCTGCCGGACATTGCCTCGTGGTGGAGGGAGGGTCAGAAGCAATCGAGGGAGGGCCACGAAACACGACCGAGACCGATTGCCGCCCGCAATCGGTGCGAGCGCCTCGCCGAGCAGCAAAACTGTGCGTCGACCGCGGGTCAACTGGCGATCGCCGGCGACTCGGCGGCAAAATCTGCGCCTGTGAAACAACGCAGGAGGCGAACGATGGAATTCTTTTGCGGACTAGACGTGGCGATGGACGAGACAGCGGTGTGCGTCGTCGACGATCATGGCGCTGTGCATCTCGAGGCGACGGCGGTGACAGATCCTGATGCGCTTTTTGCGGTGCTGAAGCCGTTTCTGCCGCGCCTGCGCCGCGTCGGCCACGAGGCAGGATCACTGTCGCCCTGGCTGCATCCGGAACTCAAGAAGCTTGGCCTGCCGGCCGTCTGCCTGGAGACGCAGCATGTGCGCGCCGCACTCTCAGCGCAGCGCAATAAGACCGACAAGACCGATGCGCTCGGCATCGCCCACATCATGCGCACCGGCTGGTTCCGCCAGGCCCATATCAAGTCGCAAAGCTGCTACCGGACGAAGCTTCTGCTGACGCATCGGCGCAATCTGAAGGCCAAGTTCCTCGATCTGGAAAACGCCATCCGCCATTCGCTGAAGGCATTCGGCATCCGACTGGGCAAGGTCGGGCGAGGGGCCTTCGAGCAGGCGGTGCGCACCGCGGTGGCGGAAGATCCACTGTCGTCCGAGTTGATGGACGCCATGCTGACGGCGCGCGCAGCGCTGTGGGGGCAGTATTGCCGGCTGCACAATCTCGTCGTCAAAATGGTGGCACGCAGCGAACTGTGCCGACGCTTCATGGCCATCCCCGGCGTCGGCCCGGTGACGGCACTTTCGTTCATGACGGCGATCGACGATCCGTCACGCTTCCGCCGCTCACGCGACGTCGCGGCCTACTTCGGACTGACCTCGCGGCGCTGGCAGTCGGGCACCTCGATCGACGTTCAGGGTCGCATATCGAAGGCCGGCGACGCGGACGTGCGACGCTCGCTATACGAGGCGGCGTCGGGGCTGATGACGCGCTTCAAGGGCATGGACAAGGTCAATAGCTGGGGGCCAGGCGATCGCCAAACGCTCCTGTCACCGTAAGGCCTGTGTCGCCGTTGCGCGCAAGCTGGCGGTGATCATGCACGCGATCTGGACCGACGGAACGTTCTATGTCGGCGACCCGGCGGCAAGCCAGGCGGATGCCGGCCGGCGTGCCCATGACAAGGCTCGCAAGCTGCTCGGAGCGCATCGATGAACAGAAGACCGACAGTTGAAACGCATGGCGCCGGCACACTGACGGGCGCCACCTGACACAAGGAATCCGCTCCGGCGGATGAGGACTGATGCAGACCAGGAACGACGGAACGCACGTTATCTTGCCTGCGGCCGCGCCGATCGCAAGACGGCCGGACCGCGCCGGATTGCCTGTGACGATGCTCCGTCAGTCCGATGGAAAAGTGCGCCACGACGGTTCCCGTGCTGCCAATAAGCAGCGCTGCTACGCCGTCGCAGAGCGCGGAAGACTGCACGGCGCATCGGACCTTGACGCAAGAGTACGGGATCGTGGCTTAGAGCATAGAATAGTGTATTATCGTAGTTTAGAAGAGGAACGACGATGGATAGAAAGTCGCGGAAAATACGACCGATTAAGACGGCAAGATAAAAGGGTGCACATTGCGCTTCGGTTGGGTGATTGTTTTTACTATTCTTTCTAACGAATTCCGCACATTGCAACAATTCGGCACAATGTGCCGAGAGTATCTAAAGCGGTGTCTTCGAACGCTTTTTGGCACATTTCCGAATGCGTTGCGACCTCTAAGCTTGAGTTTCGATTCGGCCCGACGCATTGGTCGTACGTCAGTCCAGCAGGTCAGGGCGCTTCGGCGTCGGGACCTGTCGGCCAGGCTAGGCGCCGGTCCGCCCGCCACCCCAGTATCCTTTAAGTCGCGCTAGGGTCGCCACGGCCGGAGTTAGTGTAGAGTTGGGAGCGAATAGCTGTGAAGTCGAAGATGGTGCGCTTGCCCCTGACGCTGGCAAGGACGCCGGCGCTGTGCGAAGAAGTGCGAGACTGATTCAACATCGATATTAACTATTCAGAGGTCGTGCGTGGTTTCGATTGGGGGGGAGCAGGTCGGATTAACTTCACTTCTGCAGTGCTGGCCATTCGATCCAAGCGGCCCACTTCCCGAGTTGCTGGCTGATCGCCGCTTGATCGGCGATGCCTTTTTCGTGCACCTACCGGCGTATCGCAAGTGGCCGGCATCTGCCGTCCGGCGCGGTCTCAAGCAGGCCGCCAAGCAACTTGATATTCCTTTCGACCGAAGCAATACCGACTTCGATCAACGCGAGCGAGATGACGCGCTCTCATACCAATTTGCCAGCCGGCGCGTCGGGCGAGACGCGTTACCGGATGTCGAAGTCTACGTCGATGATATCCGTGGTAACCGGCGCCAACGAGGTCAGTGGGTGCATCGAATCGGACGAAAACTCTCGGAAATCCTCTGGCTCCGCTACTTGGCCGACTCGCAGTTCAGCGATCTCGTTAGCTGGGCCACCAGCGCTGGGATCGCGCGGCCTGACCTCGGTGATTCCGATGCCTTCTTCCTGACGGCCACCTCACTTGACGATGCGCTGCGTGTTGCTGCTCCCCCCGTCTCGTTGGAAAGCCAGGAGCTGGCCCGTGTCATCATTCTGTTTGCTGCGCTGCTTCCTCTGGACGAGGCGGTTTCGCTAGTAGAGACTGCTAGCAAGCACGGCATAACGCAGCTGGAACCTTTGGTTTCCCGGTCGATTGAAACAGCCCGCGACGGGGTGGATCAAGCGCGCACTGCGGTGCAGAACCTAGTATCTGCTCCTGTCATTATTCCGGCGACAAGCTCTCCGGTCCTTGCTCCTGTCCCTGAGCTATTGATCAGCACTTCGCCATTGCCGGATTCCAGTACCGTGGCCAAGGATTTAATGCTTTCGGCCTCCGCCGCATTCGACGCTGCTGTCGCGGCCGAGCTCGAGATCGACTCCGGTGTATCTGTTATGCAGCTGCTGGAGCTCAACGAGGTTGACTACTTCGCCCGGACGAAAGCGATCGAAAAGGCGCGCGAGGCACGTGCACGGCAACAGGTGGTCGCCAGCAAATGCCGTAGCTTTGTGCGGTCGACCCTGCTCGGTGCGATGAAGGTGTCGGGCCTAGAGCCCCCGCAATGGATCGACGACATCGACCGGGCAGATTCGAAAAGCTTGGCGTTGATGGTGCCCTCAGCAGATGCCATCGCAAGTTTCTCGAAGCCCGTAGCTGATCAGAGCGTCCGCCCTCTGTGGGTCGAACTCGCTTCCGCTAGTACAGACCTTCCAACATTGCTCGACGCCTTCAGTAAACTCCCTTCGCTCCGTTCTCACGTCAAGGCCATGCAGTCGCGAGAAGGCGAGTTCATCGCCGCAGTTCGTGCGTTTGTCGAAAGCCATGGAAACGGCACAACGGATGTCGCCGGTTGGTTGCGGAGGGCGTCGTCAGCAGAAATCAAGACGTTGCTCGACAACGTTGACCCCAGCCAATGGCCCGTTGCCGCAGCGTTGCTCATCCGTTTGGGTCTCGACAGCGGCGCAGAATTCGCTGCGGATTTCGAGCGGCGTCTGGCAGCGATTGGGAACAGTAGGGTTCGACGAGACTTGCTTCATCTCGTCGATCCAACGTCGGTACTTTTTGATGAGCATCCAGCACTACAGCGAATAATCGTCGCCGAGCGGTTGCGAGACATACTTAACTTTGGCCCGCTCGTAGTCATTACCGACCCGAGCCTCAGACTCACAGACGAGACACTGGTTGGCGCACCGCTTGCCACTTTGACCAACCTACTGATCCATCACTTGGACCTCATTGGGAATGGCACGGAGCTCCGTCGCCTCGCCGCGCCGGACTGGGCATCTAGCGCCAACAACAACAATATTGGCACGGAGCTCGCCGCCTACGCGACCACGACATCCGCTAGTTCAGGATTCTACTTGCAACTCCGCGAGGCGATACGGGAGCGTCACTTCGTCCCCCTGGTCAAACACGGACAGGTCGACGCCAAGGCCGCAGAGGCACTCTCCACTTCTTTCGATGTCGAAGATGCTATTGAACTCGCAGTCTCCGACGTTCGCCGGGAGAATGCTAGGACGGCGCGGATCGAACCCCGTCATCGTGCGCGGATCCAGCGTTATGTCCGTCAGGGAAGGGAGCTGCTTGACTCATTCCTGCAATCAACCACGCCTCAAGCCAAATCGCGCCGAAGAGTTTTTGGCGTCCAACTTGCGAGTGCGCTTGCACAGCTCAGCAAGGAAAGCTCCGTTGCTGGATCACAGGTGTGGCTGGAATATGAGGTGCGATCAATGCTGGTCGGGCCCGCGACTTTGTTTGAGCTCCCCACATTGCGTGGGGATCCAACGCCAGTCTCCGAAAGTCGCTGGACAGCATCCGAAACTGCCTGGGCGCAGCAATCGATGGAGCTGTCAGAATTCTATCTACAGGGGGATGTACCGACAGTGGACGTGGCGGCAAGTGCCATCAGGCACTGGGCACTGGGCCGCAATCCCAGTCCGCTGGAACTGACGGAAGACTTAATTGCCCGGGGACAAATCGCGGCGGCGCGCGCCTACGCTGAGGAAGCGGCGATCCCAGTAAGTGAGCGCCAGCAGCTGTCAGACCGTGTCGCGAATGCTGCAAGCGAAGCGCTCGCGCCCCTGAGGCAGCGACTCGCGACTCTTGAGCTCGAGCATGGCGCCGCGTTGGTGCGATCAGTTTCCACCGCCTCAGCCGTGCAAGACTCACTTGAGCGCTGGGAACTCCGCGAAGCCGCAGAGCAAATGGATTTCCTTGAGATGGAGGTATCCGAGCTCATCGATGTCGGCAGGAGGGATGCGCTTGATGCCCCCGTTGCGGCCGAACGAGCGACCTTGCTTCGACGGTTGCTAAAAGCTGGAGTTGAAGGCCCCGATGAGCGCTGGTCACTTGCCGACCTTAGGGGGCGCTGGAACGCTGAGCTTTTGAACCGGGCAGCAGAACGTGCCCATCTGAAGCCCATCGAGAAGATGCTGGAGGCGACCGGAGCCTTGCCAGAGCTCGCCGAGTATGCGCGGGAATTCTCCGAGCGGGTGCTAGACCCAAGCTATTGGATATCGGAGCAACGTTCATCCGAACTCGTCGGATTTGTCGACACTCCAGCCGAGAAGTTGAGGACATGGATTCAGCTTTCGGGCCAACTTGATGAGGGACAGCGCCAAGCGCTCATTGAAGTGGTACGCTGGTATGTCCGCTTCGTCGGCGAAGAGGCTGTAGCGCTAGGCTCTTTGGACGCGGGAGCTTCGAGCGATACTTTGCTTGAGCGCGCTCTCGATGTCGGCGGTGTGATCGAACAATCGCCTGATCCAGCTGCTTGCGCCCAAGGGCTTGAGCTTTCATACGGCGCCATCGAGGCCCCATCCCATACAGCAGCCCGCGCCCCTGCTGCGGAGGCTATTGGTGCGAAATTGGTGCCGCTAGCAGAGCGGGCGGACTGGGTCTCACTTGCCCAGGCGGCGCGAACGCTCCGTCTTGATACTGGCGATGAAGACTCGCGCAGGATGGCCGATATAGCTGAGTTCGCGGACACGCTTGTTGCGCTTACGCAAGAACGGCTCGAAGGTGCGCGAGACGGTTTGGTAACTTCGGCAAAAGTGCTTGGAGCTAGCGGTTATCTCATAAATCGCGCGTTGCCTATTTCTCGTCTCCTCGCCATTGCATTCGATCTGTTTTCCGCCGCGATTGCGCTTTCAAGCAAATCGTCGGGTAAACCGCCCGTGCTCCACTCAGACGGATCTTGGACCCCGCTTCTAGATAAGCGAATGGGCTTGGCGCAGATACTGGCCGGCAACAATCTTGCCGCCCGAACGCTCGAACAGCTTTGCTCGGGCACGATTGGCCGTGAGGTTATAAACCGGCTTTGGGATGCCCCGACAGCCACAGCCGAACCTGGACCGATCCGTGCTGCACTGTTGAGCTTTCTTCACGAGCGCGGTCTGAACGAACATTTGTTGTTCCTGGCAGCGCGCCATGAGCCCGCCATTCGCTCCCGTCTGGAACAGCTCCTAAACCTTCGTGCGATCGTCTCCCAGCGGCCCGATTTAGTTTCGGTCTCGGAAGCCGTCGCAAACCAAGTGGCAAAGGCCGCTCAAGGTGTCCCCTTTCGCACTTTCGTTGCGAGTCTGCCGACGGCAGCACAGGCGATAGATGCGGATCTTGTTGTCAGCGTTGACAATGACATAGTTCTTCGTATTGACAAACGCCGCCGGACAGAGCTTTCAGTCGCGATTTCGATCGAACCTCGTGGGCTTGTCCCTGAATCGATGGAAGCCATCCTCTTCCCAAACGACGACGTTTCCTTCGACGACGGCAGCCGCCGCAGACGCCTCTCGGAGCAGCCCGTCTACTTCGCCGGTCAATGGACGATGGACGTCAGATTTGGCGAAAGCTGGCATGACGCTACCAGTCAGCGCGACGACAATTTCAGGATTCGCGTTAATGCGCGCGTGTTAGCAGGCGAACTGATAAGCCGCGACGTCGTGTGCCAGCTCGCGCGAGTCGAGTTACGGGCAGGCGATACAAAGCGGATCGATGATGAGACACTGCTCGATGCCTTTCCGGGCGTCGAGAATACTCCAGCCGCCGGCGACTCCTTCATCGGTCGGCACGACGAGCTTGAGCGCTTGCATGGCGCGCTGGTCGGCGCGCGCCGCCCTAGCCCTGTGCTGTTGACCGGTATGCGCCGCATCGGAAAAACGTCTCTGCTGTATGCATTCCATGGACGTCACCGCCAACCCAGGCGTGATGCGCCGATCACTGTTTACTTTTCGCTTGCCGAGCGTCGAGCGGCAATGATGGATTCCAGCCAACAAGTAAGCGCGGTTTTCTACTCCGCAATCGCGCAAGCGCTTGGGAAGCGTAACTTTAGCTCAACGGACCTGAACGGTGAGTTAGGTGAAAAGCTGCGCCAACGCCTAGGATCTGAACGGGATGCAGTGCGCAACGCGATCTTGGACCTGCGTGACTCGGAGAGCCTTGCGGATTCGCTCACTATCTTGAGTGAGCGTCTCTTGGACTGGGCGGGAGGGGCCACCCGCGTAATCTATCTTGTCGATGAGGCAGAGACACTTGTCCTCCCCTATCGCGGTGGCGAGGCAAAGCGGCTGGAACTGGAACAACTTCTCCAAGGTCTGAGGGAGATCTCTCAGACCTCTACCAAGGTTGGCCTCTTGTTGTCAGGTAGTAACCACATTGCGGAGTTTGCCCGGTCATACAAAAATGCATTCTTTGGCAGCTCGTTGCAAATTGACCTCGCGGGGCTGACGAACCCGGAGACGGCGCGAAAACTGGTGTCCCCTGATAAACTCGCTCCCTATGTTGCTTTCGCCGGTGAACCTGTTCGATACGCCATCGACATGTGTGCTGGGATGCCTCAGTTTTTGTGGCAGTTGGGTGCTGCAACGACCGCGATCGTGCGTTCTGGACCAGTAACGAAGGCTGACGTCCGGCAGGGAGTTTCTGCCCTAGTGGGCGGTCGGAGCATCGACTTACCTTTCAAAGCCTACGAAGTGCTAGAGCCAATCGAGCATATGTTGGGCCTTCAGGGGCAACGCGAGCAGGACCTGCTCTGGCTATTGCTCTGGCGTGTCGCCAATTCGAGTTCTCTCGTCGTTGATGAGGCCCAGCAAAGCTACATCATCGACCAGTCTCTTCTTGAGCTAGATGAGTTGGAGGCTTGGAAGTCACGCCTGCTTTCATTGGTTGATTTAGATATATTGGAGATGCCTCGTTCCTCAATGTACAGGTTCCGGGTCCCGATTTTCGCGGAAGGGTTTCGCGCACCCCGGCAACAGCATGCCTACCACCTCCGGCACCAACGGGCCGGCACATGAGGACTGACCATACATGGTTCCAGCGGAGGTTTGGCACCACTTGGAAAGCACAGCCGGGCCGATCGTGCTTGCTCATCGTGCCTCCGGGTTGCGACACACTACGAATCGCCAACGAGGTCGTTACTTGGTCTCGAGCAAACGACCCCATTGCCGCAGCATATGAGAACCGTCGGGCTGTCGTCGTTCGGCTAACCACTGATGCGGTGACATCGAGTTCCCACTTCGTGGAACGTGTTGGGCGCGAGCTTGGCCGCTCTATCATATCCGTGTCACAAGTGTCCAAGGAGAGGTACGCCGCCGACTGGCTCGAGAATCTCATTGGGGCGGCACAGCACGATGGCAACCATCCGATCCTTGTGATTGATCGGTTTCATGCGTTCGCAAGCATTGCCGACGATCACCTGCTTTCGGTCCTGTCGACCATGCGCCAGCTGGAACATGACGGTCAGCTGTCCACGATCGCGATTTCTCCCATGAACTACCAGTCCATCAGGACCGAGCTATCACTGCGCGGCAAATTCCCGTTCGTGAACTCGGCCTATGGTGACAACCACGACCAAATGGTCTTGCCGCCGCTGAGCCGTGCAGAATTTGTTGCATCCGCTGTGTTGGCAGGGCTGGACAGCGCCCAAGCTCAAAAGCTTTTTGCCTTGGCTGGAGGCCCAGATTGTGTGCATTCCGCAATCATTGCCGCCGCGGCTACGGACATGGAGGATGTGGTTGGTCGTTCGGCCAGATCACTTGGCGATAGCATGGAACGTTTCTTCGACCTCGCTGTTGGTCCGCGGCTGGCTGACGGCGACGATCTTCGACTCCGTGTCGCCACCGGACGATTGCAACCCGCACAGCTTGCTTACCTCCGGCACCTCGATCTCGCGGACTTCCTCCTGAAGCAAGACAAGGCGGGTCGTACAGTGCTTGCGAGCCCTGTGCTCGGACGGCTCTTGCTCACCGGCAGGCAGGGTCCCTGGATCGCCTTCGCAAGAGTCTTGGAGGCGCTGAGTAACGACAGGTACGCAGATGCGGCTCGTCAGGCCCAGCTCCTAGAGCAAAGCTCCCCGCACCTCGAGGCCTTCACGAGCTTGGTCACTTTGCTTGCTGCGATCCACGACAACGATACGGGAGGTCTGTTAGAGATAGACTGGCGAACGGTGCAGCGCGTTGGCCGTAAGTTGCTCGACGGAAACTTACCCATCGAAGCACATAGAGCTTGGGTCGACCAGCTTGTCCGCTGGAGCGATCGCGTTGGAAATGCCTTGGAACCGTCCCAGGGCCGTGGCTCTCGCCTCGATGTACTTGCCCGACAAGCCGGCGATCCGGATGTTCGCATGCTCCTCCAATATTCTATCCGGGCATTTCTTGGAAGAGTAAGAAAATCTGGCTCCCCAGCCGAGCAGATTCGCTCGGCTGGGAGCGTTCCTGAGGCTATTCTACAGTCATTATGTGCCTACCTAGGCCTAGATCCGCTCGATGCACCTAACGAATTGCCCGACCTTAACTACCAGCGGTTCTTCAACAACGTGGGCGACTATCGCCGACCTACGCCCGGCAGCCGACTCGACTTGACGCACTTGCTTGTCATCGTGCCTGCGCTGCTCGCATCGCGGTGTAGCGATTTCAGTGATGAGATACAGCTCTGCAATGCTCAGTTCGTCAGGCCGCTTCACCAGCGTCTGACCCTTCAGATCCGCAATGCCACTGCGCATACTTACGCCGACATGGACGAAGCAGACGCTACATTTTTCTTCAAAATCTGCGACAACTTCTTGGCCGATGCCGCTGCTATTTGGGGGCGGGATGGAACCGGCACCCCGTGCCCGGAGCCTGATCAGGGAGCGTTAGCGGACTTGCTGCACGGCTTCATCGTCACCGCTTAAGGGGCTAGCCAACCGAGGTGGGCAGAAACAGGCGTTCGACCAATTCTTTACCAATCTGCCAAGCTAACCGGCTTCTCTCGGTAATTACGCAGCCAGCCTAGTGGTCCCCATGCCCCAGCTTCGCACAGCCCACCGGCCCTCTGCGTCCTTTTCCTCTACCGTGAAATGAAAATCCTTCAATCGATGTGCCTCAAGGCGTGGCAACATGTCCGAAAACTGCTCTCTGCTGACGTAGAGGGAGAGGTTCAGCGATGGCAGCTCAGCAGTCTCAAAAAGAACACCCGCATCGGGGTGTTCCGTCTTCATAGGAATGGGGGCCATGATCATGACGGTTCCAGGCCATCTGAATGCTTTGTTCGGCATGATGAGCGAGGCTGCCAGTATGACATAGGTGAACTCAACCGATTGGCGCGGCGGGCCTGGCTGCACGACCTGGCCAAAATTGACGTTGGCTGAGCCGACGATCTCTCCTCGCCATTCTCCGGCAACAATCGCCGGTAGTTGAAGGCGGCTGGACTTTCTCTGGGCTGTCATTCCGTCGGCTTCCTTCCAGAAAGGCTGGGCGATACCAATATCCGCTTCCTCAAGCCCGTTGGTCGTCAGACCTTTGAGATAAAGCGGCGAGCCTGGCACAGACTATTGCATCCCTAATCAACTCTGGCATCTTTCGCGCCAACATCGTGGCAGATGCAGAAGCCACTCGGCGGCAGTTCTCAATAATTGCCCATATAACGCTACGCGGGGCGCATTCAGATCCCATACAGGAGCGAAAACTTGAACGAACAACACGAAGCCCAGTCGGTCGATCTGGTCGAACTGACTGCCGATATTGTGTCTGCCTATGTCAGCAAGAATCCGCTGCCGGTCGCGGGGCTGCCTGACCTCATTGCTTCAGTCCACTCATCCCTGGCGGGCGTAGGTCAGCCATCTGCTGCCGAAGCGCCGAAGCAGGAGCCGGCCGTCAATCCTAAGCGCTCGGTGTTCCCCGACTACATCATCTGCCTGGAGGACGGAAAGAAGTTCAAATCGCTGAAGCGCCATCTCGGCGTGCATTATGGGCTGACGCCAGACGAGTATCGGGCCAAGTGGGGGCTAAAGTCTGATTATCCAATGGTGGCGCCGAACTACGCGGCCCAACGATCGGCCCTCGCCAAGTCCAGCGGGCTTGGCCGCAAGACCGTCGTCGCGCCTGCAAAGAAGTCAGGTCGTCGGAAGGCTTGATTTCGTTCAGCGGTGAGCAAGCTAGTCTGGCCGAAGGCAGGGAGCTGTTCAGGGATTACGCATGTCGCGCCAGCGTTTAATATGACGCGCAAAGTCGCCGCTCGCGCGCTACAGCGCCGTTCAATTGGCACGCTCGCGAGCGGCTCGCGACAGGTCTTCTTATGAAAACTGGCTAGGGTTAGTCACTCGGCTTGACCAACTCCAAGTGGCTTACACCTAGCGCTTGGGCAAGTTCGTAAAGAGTGATCACCGTGGGGTTACGCCGACCGCGTTCGAGGCTGCTCAGATACTGCTGACTGAATCCAGAGCGTGCTTCTACGTCCTCCTGCGTCAGGCCTTTCTCCCGCCGAATACGCGCAAAGTTTTTTCCAACCAGCTGACGCATGTCCATGCGCCGGACAATCGAGGTTTACACACTTTAAGTTTATCAACTATAATATGTATTCGCCGAGCAAGGGACTTGCCCCACGGAAGGAGACCATGCTGTGGCAACGAAAAAGCCGACCGTTCTCGCCGCAAGCCGCAACGAGACGGAATTGCAACCGGCAGCCCCACGCGATCCGGCACTTCTGCTGCTGAGCGATTGGCAAATGGCCCGGTACATCTCCATGCTGCTATGTCGCGTGCAGCAGCGCTTGGAGAGCCAAATCATGGTCAATCCCGGAATTCAGGGATTGACCGCAGATTCCCCGACAGGAGTTCGAGGTCAAACAGCACGCACTCTCCGCGATCCTCAGGAATATGCGGTTGCGCGGGAGGCCGAGGTCTTTGCGATGACCGAAGCTCTTAAACTCCAGGACTCTGTCCCTGAAATCGCGGCAACGTCGCTCGAAGGAGTAATTGCCAAATTGCAAATCATTGTCGGCGCAGATCGAGACATCGGTGATCCCACCGACTTTCCTTGGCCGCACATCGCCTCGGTGCTGCGGGACTTGGAGCAGATTGCGGGATACCTGCCCCCTTGCCGACCAAGCCGAGCAAAAACGCGGACCGACTTTGCCAGGCACTTGGCCTCAGCAGTTGAGCTAGTCGCTGCCCTGATCGATGAAGACGCGGCGGAGCAGCGTGGCGAGCCCTCCCGGGCTTGAAGCTGCACAGGGGCGTGCAATTAGCATCTTATTGCTACAAGCCGTCTTATCCAGTCCGATGCCGTCCACAGCGATAGGAGATCTCATTCTCCTAGGTCCGAGGCGGCCAAATCTTGCAATTGGACGTTCCGCAGCAACTGGACAAAGCGTCACTGATGACTTTGGGCAGACTAGTACCGCGTTAAGGCGGTTCCCGACTCCTATGCATCGTGTTGACCAGGTGTTGACCACGCAGAAATAGAAAGGGCCACCGAATGGTGGCCCTGATCTAAGTACTTAATTTCCCTGAGGAAATTGGAGCGGGTGAGGCGATTCGAACGCCCGACCCCAACCTTGGCAAGGTTGTGCTCTACCCCTGAGCTACACCCGCTCAAGCGGCCTCGGCCGCAAGCCGGGCCTATATGGCTGAAGAGCGAGCCGATTGCAACAGGGAAAACGCAGGCTTTTTTCGCGACATTTTGGACCATGGCCAGGGCATCGTGCGCGCCATGGATGCACCCGCCCCCCGCAACGGTCTTGTCTCGACCGCGTCATTGGCCGTAAACGGCGTGTTCGGAACCCTTGCCCGGAAAGAGATGAGATGCCGAAGACCGAAGCCGAGCTTTTTGCCTTTCTCGACCAACTCGGCATCGCCGTCTCGACCAAGCGGCATCCGCCGCTGTTCACGGTCGCCGATTCACAGTCGCTGCGCGGCGAGATCCTGGGCGGCCACACCAAGAACCTGTTCCTCAAGGACAAGAAGGACAATTTCTTCCTGGTCACGGTCGGCGAGGACGCCGTGGTGGACCTCAAGCAGATCCATTCCCTGATCGGCGCCGCCAGCCGCGTTTCCTTCGGCAAGCCGGAAATGCTGATGGAGCTGCTCGGGGTGATTCCGGGCGCCGTGACCGTGTTCGGGGTGATCAACGACACGAAGCAGCGGGTGAAGCTGATCCTCGACGAGGCCTTGATGCGCCATGACGTCATCAACGCCCATCCGCTGACCAATGAGGCGACGACGTCGATCGGGACGGCCGATCTTGTCAGATTCGTCGAGGCAACGGGGCACGATGCTGCTATCTTGAAAGTCTCGGCCTGATCGCCACATGGGTGGCTGAAACGAATTCTGAACAGGGATGTCGCGCCAGGCCGCTCGATGGCGGCGCGACCGAAAGGGCGACCACATGAGTGACAACAATCCATTCGGCGGCATGGGCGGCCAGTATGCGACGACCGTGCAATATGGCGGCGGCGATCGCGGCCGTGGCGCCGACGCGGCCAGCCTTGCGCCGGCCGCCGACCTCATCAAGGACACGACGACCGCGGGCTTTGCCGCCGACGTTATCCAGGAATCGCGCCGCCAGCCGGTGCTCGTCGACTTCTGGGCGCCCTGGTGCGGCCCATGCAAGCAACTGACGCCGCTGCTGGAAAAGGCCGTCAAGGCGGCGGGCGGCAAGGTGAAGCTGGTCAAGATGAACATCGACGAGCATCCCTCGGTCGCTGGCCAGCTCGGCATCCAGTCCATCCCGGCGATCATCGCCTTCAAGGACGGGCAGCCGATCGACGGCTTCATGGGCGCGATTCCGGAGAGCCAGATCAACGAGTTCATCAAGAAGGTCGGCGGCAAGGGCAATGGCGCGCCGCAGATTACGGAGGCGCTGGAAGCCGCCGCCGAGGCGCGCGCGGCGGGCGATGCCCAGACCGCGGCCGACATCTACGATGCGATCCTGGCGCAGGCGCCGGAAACGATCGAGGCGATCGCAGGTCTCGCCGAACTGCTGTTCGAGGCGGGCGACGCCGAAGGCGCCGAGGCGGTGCTGGCCAAGGCGCCCGAGGCCAAGAAGGACGCGCCCGCGCTTTCGGCGCTGCGCGCCAAGATGGCGCTGGCCGCGCAGACTGCCGGCCTCGGCAATCCGGCCGAGCTTGAAAAGCGGCTCGCCGAGAACCCCAAGGATCACCAGGCGCGCTTCGACCTCGCCATGATCCAGAACGCCATGGGCGATCGCATGGCGGCGGCCGACAGCCTGCTGGCCATCGTCAAGGCTGACCGTGCCTGGAACGACGACGGCGCCAGGGCGCAGCTGCTGCAGTTCTTCGAGGCCTGGGGCATGACCGACGAGGCGACGCTTTCGGCCCGCCGCAAGCTGTCGTCGCTGCTGTTTTCGTAAGCCCGCGACGATCGCGGGCTTGCTGGCGGCCATCGCCGCGCCAGATTAGAGCGTGATGCCGAAAGGCGCGGCGCTTTCGGCGCGGCTGGACTGGTCCGGATGGATCATCCCGCTTCAGGCCTTGTTTCCGGAGCATGATCTCGTCCGGGACCTCGGCCTTCAGGGTCAGGCCGTGGCGAAGCGAATCGGAGGATAAAGGTGCAAGCGGGAAACGCGCATTACCGGCTGGACGCGGACCTGCCGTCGACCATACCGCTGTTTCCGCTCGTCGGCGCGCTGCTTCTGCCGGGCGGGCGCATGCCGCTCAACATCTTCGAGCCGCGCTACCTGCAGATGGTCGACGAGGCGCTCGGCGGCGACCGGCTGATCGGCATGATCCAGCCTCGCCTCGACGGCGCGTTGCGTGACGATGGCGAACCGGAATTGTGCAATGTCGGCTGCGCCGGCCGCATCATCGGCTTTTCCGAAAGCGGCGACGGCCGCTATCTGATCTCGCTGCAGGGCGTCTGCCGTTTCCGCGTGGCGCAGGAGCTGGCGGTCAAGACGCCGTTTCGGCAGGGTCGGATAGCGCCGTTCCTCGCCGACCTCGGGGAAGACCAGGCGGCGGGCGAGGTCGACCGGCCTTCGCTGCTGCGAGCGTTCCGGGCCTATCTGCAGGCCAACGACCTGGAGGCCGACTGGGAAAGCGTCAGCCGCGCCGAGAACGCCATGCTGGTCAACGCGCTGTCGATGATGGCGCCCTACGGCCCGGCCGAAAAGCAGGCGTTGCTCGAGGCGGCGGACCTGAAGACACGCGCCGAAACGCTGATCGCCATCACCGAGATGACGCTGGCGCGCGAGAACGAGGATTTTGGCTCGAGCCTGCAATAAGCACTGCACCGCCGGATTTTCCGGCGGCGCATGAATGCAGCAGATACATTCGGCGGAAGTGGACGGATGATGGCTGGTGAACGCGACGCGAAGAGAGCCGAGGTCGACCCCAGGTTGCTGGAGTTGCTGGCCTGCCCGCTGACCAAGGGACCGCTGAGCTGGGACCCGGAGCGCGGCGAGCTGGTGTCGCGCGTGGCCAGGCTCGCCTACCCCATTCGCGACGGAATCCCGGTCATGCTGCCCTCTGAAGCGCGCAGCATTTCCGCCGAGGATATCCTGCCCGCGCCGCCGCCCCGGCTGGGCGGACCTTCCTGATAGGTGAGCATGCCGGCGGTGCCGTCGGTGATGATGGCTGTGGGCGACTGGCTTCTAGACGTCGGCGCCGCCCCTCATTGCCCTGCCGGGCACTTCTCCCCGTTTACGGCAAGGCAATCGCAAATGCGGCGCGACCCCCACTCCGGTCGGCTTAGCCGACCACCTCTCCCCCGAACGACGGGGGAGAGGAAAGGCGCGAGCCTGCCGAACTCGGCTCCTTTCCTCTCCCTCCGGAGGGGGGAGAGGTGGCGCCGCGCAGCGGCGACGGAGTGGGGGAACTCCATCCGCGATTGTCCGTCATGACGGCGGATCAGTCGCCGCCAGCGGCAGGCGCGGCGATCAGGACGCCATCGGCAGGACTTCTATGCCGTGGCGCTGCATGGCGGCGCCGATGCGGGCGAAGTCCGGCTCGGCCTGCGGCTCCGGCGTGCCGATCTCGCGGAAGAACGCCGTCATCGACGGTTCGATCATCACCAGCATGCGTGCCGGCCTGCCGCTCTCGTTCGCATAGTTGTGCGGTGCATGGCCGTCGATCCGCACCGACGTGCCGGCCCTTGCCGCGACCGTGGTCGGAGGTTTGCCGCTGGCGAAGTGGCGGATGGTGACCTCGCCCTCGACCACATAGAACAGTTCCGGCGACGCGTGGCTGTGCGGCGGCGTGCCGGAGCCTGGTGGAATCTCCACCTCGATCAGTTCGAGCTTTTCGCCCGCCATGCCGCCGAGAAAGCGGACGCGGTCGGCGACGACCCAGCGGGCCTCGCTATCGTGGCTGGTTGTCACATGCATGTTCATTGCCATTGTCTCCCTGGCTTTCGATGTCATGTCCGCGGCAAAGAGCCCGAAGCGACCGCGGACAGGATCGTATCGAGCGCCCAAGAGGCGGTTTCACCGGCTTGGGCGCCAGTGAGACCGCCGTAGTCCCTGAGGGCCTCCCAGGCGGAGGCCGAGTAAAGCAGGTGCGCCAGCGCCTCGACCCTTCGGGCTTCGGCTGGCGCGAGTGTGGACAGGATCGGGGCAAGCGCCCCGGCAAACCGCAGACGACGGCCGGGAACCATGCCCGCGCGCATGGCGCGGCCGGTCGGCGAATGCAGCGAGGCGCGGATCGCGGCCTCATGCGCGTCGAAGCGGGGGAAGGCATCCCGAGGCCCTGTCACGATGTCGGCCGCGGTTTCGGGCGCGATGGACGCGCCGATCAGTTCGTTGAGCCACGGCCAGAAGGCCGTCAGCAGATCGTCCTTGGTTGGAAAGTGGCGGAATATGGTGCGCCGCTGGATGCCGGCCTCGGTCGCGATCGCCTCCATGCTGATGTCGTCCTGCATGGTCGCGGCGCTCATCAGCCGGTAGAGCGCGCGCAGGATCGCCTCGCGGGTCTCGCGGGCTTTCTCCTCGCGGAGCGGGCTGTTGTAGCTGCGTGTTTCGGCCATGGTGGTCTCCGTCTAATTCATGACATGCCTTGTGACATGAATTTCGGACCGAGTCAATTGGTGTCACTTATAGTGTCATTAAAGGCGGCGAGCGCTGCGAATGCGTGGCGTCTGTCCGAGATCAGCGTCGCGGGAATTCACGGGATTCGGGAGATGCGTCCCAATCATCGAAAACGGCTCGTCGGCGAGCAATACCGGACGCTTCGCGGCACGATGGATGGATTTCCACCTGCACCATCGACAGCGACGACTGGCTTAAGCGAGGCTGCGGCGTCTGGGGCCAATCCTTACGCCGCCGGGGCCAGTGCGCGTGCCTACTGAAAATTCCGGCCCCTGGGCATGACCTTCTCCGCCTTGTCGGTCAGCGTCGCGATGTCCTGGCGGACCGGCATCGTGCCCTTCGCCCGATCCGCGCCGGCCGGTGGCACTTGCTGATGCTCGATCGTGGCCCGATGTCCGGTCGTGGGTGGGCCGGCCGCGCCGGTCTCCTCCAGCAGCGCGGTCAGCCAGGGGGTGAGGTCCTCGATCCTTTCGGCCACGATATGGACGACATCGGATTCCGACTGCAGCTTGCCGGTGACGCGCACGAAGCGCGCGCCCATCACGATCGGCCGGAAGCGGGTGAACGTTCTTTCCCAGAAGATGACGTTGGCAACGGCCTTGTCGTCCTCCAGCGTCAGGAAGATGGCGTTGCCCTTGCCCGGCCGCTGGCGCACCAGCACGAGGCCGGCGACCGAAACGCGCCTGCCGTCGCGCACGCGCGGCAGGTCGGCATTCGGCGTCACGCCGGCGCGGTCCAGCCTTTCGCGCAGGAAGGCGACCGGATGGGCCTTCAGCGACAGGCCGAGCGCGCGGTAATCATGGATGACGTGCTCGCCGAGCGGCATTTCCGGCAGCCGCGTCTCCGGTTCCAGCTCGCGCAGGCCAAGCGCCGGGCGGTCGAACAGCGGCAGTTTCTCGGCGGCGCTCCTGCCGTCCAGCGCGCGCACTTCCCAGAGCGCGGCGCGGCGGTCGAGGCCGATGGAGCGGAAAGCATCGGCCTGGGCCAGCTTCTCGATCTCGTCGACATCGAGGCCGGAGCGCATCCAGACGTCGCGGACCGACACATAGCCGTCGCCGCGCCGCGCCGCGAAGGCTTCCATGCGCTTTTCCGAGAGCCCCTTGACCTGGCGGAAGCCGAGACGGACGGCATGGCGGGTCTCGATGACGCCGCGCATCGAGCCATGCCGCGCCAGGATGCGCGAGGGATCGAAACCGTCCTCTTCCAGCGTGCAATCCCAGGCGGAATGGTTGACGTCGACCTCGCGGATGCCGACGCCGTGGTCGCGCGCATCGCGCACCAGCTGCGCCGGCTGATAGAAGCCCATCGGCTGCGAATTGAGGATCGCGGCGCAGAAGACGTCGGGATAGAAGGTCTTGAACCAGCAGGAGGCGTAGACCAGCAGCGCGAAGGACGCGGCATGGCTTTCGGGAAAGCCATATTCGCCAAAGCCCTCGATCTGCTTGAAGCAGCGTTCGGCGAACTCCTTCTCGTAGCCTCTGCCGACCATGCCGTCGATCATGCGCTGGCGGTAATTGCCGATCGTGCCTGTGCGCTTGAAGGTGGCCATGGCGCGGCGCAGTTCGTCGGCCTCGCCCGGGCGGAAGCCGCCGGCGACGATGGCGATCTTCATCGCCTGTTCCTGGAACAGCGGCACCCCAAGCGTCTTGCCGAGGATTTCTTCCAACTCCGGCTTGGGATATTCAGGCTTTTCCTTCTCCTGCCGACGACGCAGATAGGGATGCACCATGTCGCCCTGGATCGGACCTGGCCGCACGATGGCGACCTCTATGACCAGGTCGTAGAAATTCTTCGGCTTCAGGCGCGGCAGCATCGACATCTGCGCGCGCGACTCGATCTGGAACACGCCGAGCGTATCTGCCCGCTCGATCATGGCGTAGACGCGCCTGTCCTCCTCGGGAAGAGTGGCGAGCACATAGGGTTGCCCATATTCATCCCGCGCCCGCGGATAATGATCCGTGAGCAAGGTGAAGGCGCGCTGCAGGCAGGTCAGCATGCCCAGCGCCAGGACGTCCACCTTGAGGATCTTCACCGCGTCGAGATCGTCCTTGTCCCATTCGACCATCTTGCGGTCGTCCATCGCCGTCTTCACGATCGGCACCACCTCGTCGAGCCGGTCGCGGGTGATGACGAAGCCGCCGACATGCTGCGACAGGTGCCGGGGAAAGCCCATGATCTCGTTGGCGCGTTCGATCACCTGGCTCGCCAGCGGATCGGTGCGGTCTATGCCGCCGGCGCTTGCTTCCTTCTCGCCGAGTTCCGAGGTCGACCAGCCCCAGATCGAGCTGGACAGCGCGCTTCTGACGTCCTCCGACAGGCCCATGGCCTTGGCCACCTCGCGCAGCGCCGAGCGGCCACGATAGCTGATGACGGCGGCGGCGAGCGCGGTGCGCTTGGCGCTGTATTTCGTGTAGATGTACTGGATGACGATATCGCGCTTCTCATGCTCGAAATCGACGTCGATGTCGGGCGGCTCGTTGCGCTCCTCGGAGATGAAGCGCTCGAACAGCGTGTCGATCCTGTCCGGTCCCACCTCGGTGATGCCGATGCAGAAGCAGACGATCGAATTGGCGGCCGAGCCGCGTCCCTGGCAGAGGATGTTCTGGCTACGGGCGAACTTGACGATGTCGTAAACGGTCAGGAAATAGCGGGCATAGTTCAGCCGCTCGATCAGGGCGAGTTCGCTGTCGATGCGCCGTAGCACGTCTTCGGGCACGCCGGCGGGATAGCGCGTGGCTGCCCCTTCCCGGGCCAGGCGTTCGAGCTCGGCCTGCGGCCCGAGGCCGGATTCCGTCGGCTCGTCCGGGTAGTTGTATTCGAGATCGCTGAGCGAGAAGCCCAGTTCGTCGGCGAAGCGCAGCGTTTCCGCAAGCGCTTGCGGATGGCGGCGGAATAGGCGCGCCATTTCCAGCGGCGGCTTCAGGTGCCGCTCGGCGTTCGCAGTCAGCTCCAGCCCGACCTCCGAAATCGGCGTGTTGAGGCGGATCGCGGTGAGCACGTCCTGCAACGGCCGGCGGTCGGCGGCATGGTAGAGCACGTCGTTGGTCGCCATCAGCGGCACGCCGGCGCTTTCGGCCATGGCCGCCGCCTGCTCGACGCGGAAACGATCATTGCCGCCATAATCAGGCGCCACGGCAAGCCGAAGGGCCGCGCCGAACCTGTCCTTGAGCCGACTAATCATCTCCAGATCCTCGTGGGGATGGACCAGTTCCGGCAGCGCGGCCAGTGCCATGCGGTCGCCCCATTCGAGGAGGTCGTCGTATTCCAGCAGCGTCACGCCCTTCTCGTTCTCCTCGCGCAGGTTGGCCTGCGTCAGCATGCGGCACAGATGCCCCCAGCCGGCGCGGTCGCGAGGGTAGGCGAGGATGTCGGGCGTGCCGTCGCGGAACACCAGCCGGCAGCCGGGATGATAGGGAAGCTTCTCGACCTTGGCCTGCTGCCACGCGCGCACCACGCCGGCCACGGTGTTGCGGTCGGCAAGGCCGATCGAGGAGAAGCCGTGGAACTTTGCCGTGACCACCAGCTCTTCCGGCCGCGAGGCGCCGCGCAGGAAGGAGAAGTTCGAGCGGATGCCGAATTCGGCGTAGGGGATGACGGTCAGCGCGTTCATGCGAAAACCCCGTGCAGGAACCAGCGCGGCGCGGCCTGCGAAGCACCGTAGAAGCCCTGGCGATAGAGCCAGTAGCGGCGGCCTTCGCTGTCCTCGATGCGGTAGTAGTCGCGGATCGGTGCCTCTTCCTCGCCGGGCAGCCTGCGCCACCATTCGGCGGCGATGCGCTCCGGACCTTCGGCACGGGCGACGCGATACAGCGCGCGGCGCCAGCGGAAGTTCATCGGCGGACCCTCGGGGATCTCGGTGGCCGGCACCTCGATGGGCTCGGGCGAGCGGAACAGCCGGATCGGCCGCTCGGGCGGATATATGGTCATGCGCGGCGTCTCGCGTTCAGGCTTCCTTGGCGGCGCCCGCCGCCGCGGCGTTTCCGCGAAAGGGACGATGGCGACGGCGCGTTCCGGCAGGTGGCTCTCGACGGCGATCGGCCGCAGCACGGCGCCCTCGCCGAGGCGGGCGCGCACGCGGTCGGCGAACATGGCGATGTCGGCTTCGTCGTCATTGATCTCGCCGGCAAGGTCGGCCTGCCGCATGTCGAAGGCGGCGACCGACAGCACCGAGAGGCGCACGAGATCGAAACCAAAGCCGGCGTCGATGTCCTGCTCGAGCGCGGTGAGGCGTTCGTGGAACAGCCTTCTGATCAGCGTCGGATCGCGCAGCGGCCGCGACGTGCCGACGCTGACGCGGCTGACGGCGCCGTCGACGCGAAAGAGCAGAAGCGCCAGCGCCCTGGCGCCTTCGCCCCGGCGCTCCAGGTCGGCCTTCAGCGTCACCGCCAGCAGGCTCACCAGCCGCTCGATGTCGTCGCTCAGCACGATCGGCTCGGCAAGGTGACGTTCGACGGACAGCGGCGCCACCGGCAGGCGCGGCGAGACCGCCTCGTCGAGACGGCCGAGCGCCTGGTCGAGGCGCAAGAGCAGAGTGGTGCCGAAACGGCGGGCGAGCGGCGCGCGCGGCGCGGCCATCACGGCGCCGGCGGTGCGCAGGCCCACGCTTTCCAGGCTGGCGCGGATTTCCGGCGCGATGCGCAGCGCGGCGAGCGGCAGGGGGGCAAGCAGCGTCTCCTCGTCGCCGCCGTCCACGATGCGGTCGCCGCAGAAGCGCGCCGCCGCCCAGGCCGCGCCTGGCGTCGCGGCCATGCCGGCGCGGACGTCGAAGCCCTGGTGGAAGAAGCGCCCCAGCATGTCGTCCAGCATCGCGCGCTCGCCGCCGAACAGATGGGTGCAGCCGGTGACGTCGAGGAACAGCCCGTCCTCGCCGTCGATGGCCACCAGCGGGGTGTAGCGGTCGCACCAGTCGGCGAGGCCTTCGAGCAGGCGACGGTCGGCTTCCGGGTCGGCCTCCACGACGTCGATCGCCGGGTGCATGGCACGGGCGTCGGCAATGCCCATGCCGCGCTTCAGGCCCAGCCCCTCAGCCCGCTCGTCGAGGGCCGATATGCGCTGGGCGTTGCTGTCGCGATGGCTGATCACCAGCGGAGGGTGAGCCGGTGGACGGGAACGCCAGGACCGACCCAGCCGCTGCCGCAGAATCCGCTCGGCGGCCAGATGCGGGAACCACAGCGACAGGATTCTCTGCCCGTCCTTGCGGGGGGCTTCTTTCCGCGAAAGCGTGCTCATCGGGGTTCCACTCCAGTGTGAATTGTCCAGGCAGGGCCGTGCGGCTCTTGCCGATGGTGACGGTGAAGGCGGGGCGGCCGATCGAGCCGGCAAGCGGCCCGGCGATGGTCTCGCGGCTGGCGGCCGGCGCGGCCGAGGCGATGAGGCGCACCGGCGCCGCCGTCGGCTCGGCTTCGCCCGCCTGGCGCAGCAGGAGCACCGGCCGGCCGGCATCCTGCGCGCGGGCATGCAGGCGCCGCGTGGCGGTAAGGTCGAGCCCTTTCGGGTTGCCGCGCAGTTCGAGGACAACGGCGGCGAAAGCCGTCATGCGGGCGGCCTCCTCGGCGATCCACAAGGCGTCCTGCAGCCTTGGCGTCTCGGAAAACAGCATCAGCTCCGGCTCGATGCCGAAGACACCGCGCAGCCCGCCGGCATAGGGAAAGCCGGCCTCGTGGAAGATGTCGCACGTGCCGATCCACAGAACCGGCAATGGCCTGCCCTGGCGCAGGACCAGCCCGGCGAGCGAGAGGGCGAGGCCGGCGACCGCGCCGGCGTCGCGGGTCTCAGTGCCGTGGATCTCGCTCAGCGCCGCCTTCGGCAGGCCGCCGCCCAGGGCGGCGTCGAGGCGCTCGATGCCGGTGCGCAGGAAGGCATCGTCCGGCGCCACGGCAAGCCCGCGCCGGACGAGGGTAAGCGTGGTGGCGCGGGGATCGACGGGCGTCGCCGCCGGCGCCTCAAGGCGTTCCGGCAGCGTTCCCTCGATCTTCGCGATCTGGCGGCGCAGGGCAAAAACAGTGTCCCGCGCCACGGCGGTTATCGCCATGACGTTCGCTTTCGGCAGAAATTGTTCCTGTTATGTTCCTATAGATTCCAGAGGGCCCCTGAAGAGTCAAGCGGAGTCACAAGGAATTTATTCCTTGCCCGGATTTGCCGGAAAAAGGGCCTGTAATGCGCGCATTTGCCGATTTGAGCGTGAAAGCCTATATGCCGGGATCAAAAGGACAAGGCATGGCCCGCATCTACAAGACCCGCACCTGGCACGACGAATTCTCACCGTCGATGGAGGAAATCGAGTTCCTGGCGCTGGAGGCCTACGCGCACCTGCCGGAGGATTTCCGCAAGCTTACCGGCGAAATCGTCATCCAGATCGCGGAGTTCCCGACCGAAGAGATCATGGACGACCTGTCGCTGGAAACGCCCTTCGACCTGCTCGGCCTGTTCGAAGGGCGCGGCATCGCCGAACGCTGGAACCCGCAGACGGGCGAAGGGCCGAACCGCATCACGCTTTACCGTCGCGCCATCCTCGACTACTGGGCCGAAAACGAGGAAACGCTGGGCGATATCGTCACCCATGTGCTGATCCACGAGATCGGCCATCATTTCGGCTTATCCGACGACGATATGGAGCGCATCGAGGCGGCGGCGGAGTGAGTGTCATGCGCGAATTCATCAACCCGGGCGACCTGTTCGACAGGCTGAAGGCCGCCTGGGGGCCGGAAAGCTCCGGAAGCTGGAGCGTCGAAAACCCGGCCAAGGGCCACTGCAGCGCCACCTCGCTGGTCATCCACGACGCTTTCGGCGGCAGCATCCTGAAGACGCACACGCCGGGCGGCACGCATTTCTACAACATGGTCGACGGCGTGCGTTGGGACATGACGGTCAGCCAGTTCGACCGGCCGATACCCTTCGCCGACCTGCCGTCCAGCCGCGAGGAAGCGCTGGCCGACGCCACGCCCGCCCGCTACGAGGCGCTGAAGGCGCGGATGGCGCTGCGCTGAAGCGATCGCCTGCCGGCGCCCGGCGGGATGCGATCACGGACCGGGCATCCAGCCAGCCGGATGCTCCAGATGCTGGGGTTACCAGTCGCTGAGCTTGGTGTCGGGCGTGTATTCGTGGCCCTCGACATCCTTCACCACGGCCTGTCCGCAGCGCATCGACTTGGTCTTCTTGTCGTAGCCGTAGGTCGGCGAACCGAAGAGATGCCAGCCCTTGTTCAGGGCCGCCGTCACCTTGTGGCAGAAGCTGGCGTCGTCCGGGCCGGTCAGAAAGCGGTAGAGTTTCATCGTCTCATTCCTGTGGTGAATTGCCGTCGCCCAAACCGTGGCCCCGATCGCACCCCTGGACAGGGTCAGGCATGTGCTCTCGGGCGGCGTCCATCATGCGCCGATGGCGGCCACCTTCGCCAGCAGTTTTTCGGCCTGCGCCAGATGCAGCCGCTCGACCATGCGGCCGTTCAGCGCGATCACGCCCTTGCCGGCATTGCCGGGCTGGGCGAAGGCCTCGACGACAAGGCGCGCCTCGGCTACCGCCTCGGGGGTTGGCGCGAAAGCGCGGTTGGCGGCCTCGATCTGCGCCGGATGGATGAGCGTCTTGCCGTCGAATCCCATGGCGGCGGCCTCGGCGCATTGGCGGGCGAAACCGTCGAGGTCGCGAAAGTCGTTGGACACGCCGTCGATCATGTCGAGGCCGCCGGCGCGGGCGGCCAGCACCATCTGCATCAGCCAGGGCACGAGATAGCGCCGGTCGGGCGTGGCGAGCACGCCGGTATCCTTGACCAGGTCATTCGTTCCGGCAACGAAACAGTCCAGGCGCGAGGCCGGATCGCGACCCAATTCGGCGATGGCGCCGATGTTGAGCAACGCCCTGGGTGTCTCGATCATCGCCCACAGCTTCACGCTGTCCGGCACGAAGGCGTCGTCGAGCAGGTCGCCGGCTTCCAGCACGTCGCGCGGCGTGTTGACCTTGGGCAAAAGGATGGCGTCGGGCTCGCAGGCAGCCGCGGCGCGCAGGTCGTCCGCGCCCCATTCGCTGGACAGCGCGTTGACGCGCACGATCATCTCGCGGCGCCGATCGGCGCGCCCGGCGAAAACGGCCGCCAGCCTGTCGCGCGCCGCGACCTTGTCGGCGGGCGCGACGGCATCCTCGAGGTCGACGATGACGCCGTCGCAATCGAGCGTGGCGATCTTGGCCAGCGCCTTCTCGTTCGAGGCGGGCACATAGAGCACGGAACGGCGCGGGCGGTAGGTCTGGGTCATGGACGCGATCTATGCCGGCTGGCGGCGGCCGAGGCAAGCATGTGGTGCTATCTCCATCGAGCCACCGGCAAGGTCGGGAGCCGGTCGGCTTCCGGCTTACGCGCCCGCGAAACTCACATCCGAGGGGACGGCTTTGCCGGCGGCGTCGAAAACATGAATATCGCGCCGCCGCGCCGTGAAATGGACGCCCTGCGAGCGCGCGACGGAGCTCTCCCCGTCCACCTTGACCAGGAATTTTTCGCTGACGCCGGGCAGGTCCACATAGAGAATCTGCACCTCGCCGAGATGCTCGACGAGATCGACGGTTCCGGCAAATGCCGGCTCGGCCCCCTTGCCCTCGGCGATCCGCAGGTTTTCCGGGCGGATGCCGATGCTGACGGCCTCACCTTTCGAAAGCCTGCCAGGCTCCGCCGCCACATCGAGGGTGACGCCGCAGTCGAGCCGGCAACGCGCCGACGTTCCGGTGCGCTCGACGACCGTTCCCTTCAGGATGTTCATCGCCGGCGAGCCGATGAACTGGGCGACGAAGAGGTTCGCGGGCTTCCGGTAAAGGTCGGTCGGCGTGCCCAGCTGCTCGATGCCACCATCCTTGAACACGACGATCCGGTCCGCCAGCGTCATCGCCTCGACCTGGTCGTGGGTGACGTAGATCATCGTCACGTCGGGCATGCTCTGCTTCAGCTTGGCGATCTCGATGCGGGTGGCGACGCGCAGCGCGGCATCGAGGTTGGAGAGCGGCTCGTCGAACAGGAAGACACGCGGATTGCGCACGATGGCGCGGCCGATCGCCACGCGCTGCCGCTGCCCGCCGGAAAGAGCCCTCGGCAGGCGTTGCAGATATTTGTCGAGCTGGAGGATTTCGGCCGCCTTGCGCACCCGCTCGTCGATCTCGGCCTTGGTCATCCCGGCGATGCGCAACCCGAAGGCCATGTTCTCGTAGACCGTCATATGCGGGTAGAGCGCATAGGACTGGAACACCATGGAGATGCCACGCTTCGAGGGCGCGACGGCATTGATCCGCTCGCCATCGATGACGAGGTCGCCGGAGGTGATCGCCTCCAGGCCGGCGATCGAGCGCAGCAAGGTGGATTTCCCGCAGCCCGACGGTCCGACGAAGACGATGAGTTCACCCGACTTTATCTCAAGGTCGATGCCGTGCAGGACTTCCAGGTCACCATAAACCTTGCGAATGTTTCTCAGCGACAAATCGGCCATCGTTCCCATTCCATTGGTTTGATTTCGGAGGCATGCGCCGTCAGGGAGCGAGCCCGGCCAGGAATCGCGTCACCGCGTCCGGCCTCCTGTTGAGGATTTCGAGGTCGTTCTTGCGCCGGATGGCGCGGCGCACGACGCGGGCGCCGAAATAGCGCAGGGGCTCGGGCGGAAGCCGGGTGCGCTTGCCGATGCCGACCAGCCCGCACCGGCTCCACGCGTCGTCACGCCCGAGGACGAGGCTTGCCACGATGCGGCCGGCGACAGGCGTCTGGGCGATGCCCGTGCCGTTGAAACCCATCGCGTAGAAGATGTTCGCGTGGTCCTTCAAATGCCCGAAGACCGGCAGGTGCTGCGCCGTGCAGTCGATCGGGCCGGTCCAGTCGCAAAGCACCGGCACGTCCTTGAGTTGCGGATAGACCCGGTGCAATTCCCGGATGTTGTCCGCGCCGCCGTCGCCGCCGCGGTTGAACCGGCCATCGATGCGGTCGTCATAGGCGATGCCGCCCGTGCCCCGTCCGAAGATGACCGTGCCTTCCGGCGTGCGCTGGTAATAGAGCACATGGTGCTGCGCGTCGCAGATCGAGGCGCCGTCCGTCCAGCCGATCCGCTCGAGAATGTCGGGCGCCGGCGCGGTCGCGACGACCTGGCTGCTCACCACATAGAGATAGGGATGCAGTTCCGGAATGGCCGAAAGCCAGGCATTGGTGGCGAGCACCACCTTGCCGGCGGCAAGCACGCCGCCGGCCGTGCGCAGCCGCGGCCGCGGACCGGGCGTGATTTCGACGACCGGGCTCCGCTCGTGGATGACGATGCCCCTTTCAAGGGCAAGCCGGCGCAGGCCGATGGCGAGCTTGGCGGGTTGCACGGTCCCCGCCCTCTCCTCGACGATGCCGACATAGGAAACGTCCGAGCCGGTGCGGCGCAGGATGTCGGCGCGCTGAAGCGGCCGGAAGCGCTCTTCGCCGAGCGCGAGGCAGAGGTCACGGGCGGCGGCCCAGGCCCCTTCCTGCGCGGTCGAACTTGCCGTCCACAGCCAGCCGTCCAGCCTGAGGCCCATATCAACGGCGCCGGAGGTCTGGAGGCCGTTCAACTCCTCGATGGCGTCTGCGGTCGCC
Source organism: Mesorhizobium sp. 65-26 (assembly GCA_001899205.1). Classification (GTDB taxonomy): domain Bacteria; phylum Pseudomonadota; class Alphaproteobacteria; order Rhizobiales; family Rhizobiaceae; genus Mesorhizobium. The sequence continues at coordinate 47,631 of MKVL01000012.1, forward strand.
CGGCACAGCATCAGCGCATCGTCCTCGCCGACAAGCGCGCGCAGCATGTCGATCTCGGCGAACCAGCTATGAACCTGGCCGCCATTGCGGCCCGAGGCGCCGGAGCCGCAGAAATCGGCTTCGAGCACGGTGACGCGCGTTTCAGGCGACTGTTCCTTGATCCGCAGGGCCGTCCACAGGCCGGCATATCCGCCGCCGACGATCGCCACATCGCAGTCCGCCGCGCCCTGCAAGGGCTGGGTGACGGCGTCGGCCTCAATGCTGCGCAGCCAGTAGGAGCGGTCGGCCTTCGCCGCCGCGACGGGCGGCCGCATCGTGATGGTATTCATGTTCCGGTCCTCTGCGTGCCGCGGATGACATCGTCATATTTGGCGAGCAACCATTGCGGGATCGCCCGGATGGGCTGCGGGAAGCCGCCGAGATGGGTGCAGGTTTCCGATGCCCTTTCGGCGGCGAGGTCGAGAGCGGCCCTGCCCGAACGCTCCGCGAAGAAGCGCGACGTGATGAAGGTCGCGATGAAGCTGTCCCCCGCGCCGCAGGTGTCGACGACGGCGACCGGCACCGAACCCGCCTCGGTCACGCTGCCGCCATCGTCGTAGAAGGAGCCGCGCTTGCCGCAGGTGACCACGATCTGGCGCGCGCCCGCCGCCCTGAACCGCGCGATCAGCGGTTCCACGGCCTCGGCCGGATCGTCCGGGCCGGAGGCGAAGACCAGCGGCACGCCTTCCAGCGAAAGCTCGAAATGCCGGGTGGAAACATCGATGCTGAAGGGCATGCCATCCGCGACCAGCCTGCGGACGAGTTGTTCGCTGGAGTTCGTCCCGAGATGCACCCAATCGGCCTGCCGCAGCGCCTCGTAGCGTTCGGCGCTGGGAACGTAATTCTCGCCCACGCCGAGCGATTCGAGAAGGAAGCGCCGTTCCCCGGCATCGTCGGCAAGCAGGGTCACGGCGGAAGAGCCGGGACGTATTTCGACATCGTTCCGGTCGAGCCCCGCCTCCGCGATGGCCTCGAGCATGATGTCGGCTTCCGTATCCTGCCCCAGCGCCCCGAAATAGCGGGCGTTCAGCCCGTGCCGCCGCCACTGCACGGCGACATTGAGCGCGTTGCCGCCCACAGTGACGAAACCCTTGGTCAGGTAAGCGTCGAGACAATTGTCGCCGACGGCGATCAGATTGGGATTGGCTTTCGTCATTCCTGGTCCGCCCGATCGAGATGAGGCGCGATCGCGTCCAGGCATCGCCTCCAGGCGGAAACGGGATCGAGTGCATAGGACCCGTTGCCGAAGGGCTCGAAGGTCAGCGTGCCGGCAAACCCTTGCGCGCGAAGCTGGCCGAGATGGTGGTCGAGCGGCAGGTTGCCGTCGCCCCAGGCAAGATGTCCCGCCGGCGTCCCGTCGACGACATGGACATGCGCAATACGCTTTCCGAAGCGCTCGAAATAACCGCCGACGCTGTCGCCCGCGGTCGCCATGGCAACGAGATCGAGCACCACGTCGATGTCGTCGCCGTCGAGCGCGCGCCACAGGGCGTGAAGTTCATCCGCATTGGTGACGATGTTGCTTTCGAGGCGCTGCAGCGGCTCCAGAAGGCAGGAAACGCCGAGCGACCTCGCATGCGACGCGATCCGGTTGATCGACGCGACCGAATGCTCCCAGGCGGTTTGCCTGCTTTCGCATTCGAAACCGCGGCCCGGCGTCAGGAAGAGATAGGTCGCGCCGAGTTCGGCGCTGATATCGGCCGCGCGCATGAAGCGCTCGACGCTGGCCTCCCGATAGGCGCCGTCGCCGGACGCGATGTTGATCGGATAGAGAACCTGCTCCGGCGTGAAGCAACGGACGGTCAGGCCGTTGTCGGCGAGGATCGACTTTACCTCGGCGAGCCGCGCGCGGTTGTCATGGAAGAGGTCGAGATGCGGGGCGATGCCCCAGAATTCCATCCGGTCGAACCCCATGGCGCTGAGCTTTTCGGCGGTCCAGCGGAAGGGGTGGTGCTGAAAGGAGAAATTCGCACCGATGAGCTGTCTGCGTTTCAACATGAACCTTGCCCTATTTCCCGATGCCTTCGGCAAGCCCGCGGATGAAGAAGCGCTGAGCGGCGAAGAAGACCATGACGATGGGAAGCGCCGAGAGCGTCATGGCGGCGAAGACGACGGCGTAGTTCGTGCCGTGTTTCGCCATGATGGAGGTCAGGCCGACCGGCAGCGTCTGGAGGTCGGCGCCGCTGGTGAAGATCATCGCGAAGAGATACTCGTTCCAGGCGAAGAGCACGTGCAGGATGACGCAGGACACCAGGATCGGCTTGCACAGCGGCAGCGTCACCTTCCAGAAGATCTGGCCTTCGCTGGCGCCATCCATGATGGCGGCCTCGTCGAGGTCGCGCGGCAGGCCAAGCATGTAGGCGCGGATCAGGAAGGTCGTGAAGGGAATGCGGAAGGCGGTGTAGAGGATGATCAGCGCCCAGTAGGTGTTGTAGAGGCCGAGGTCCTGCATCATGCGCACCAGCGGGATGACGGCGACCGTCGGGCTCAGCATCAGGCCGCCAAGCACGATGCCGACGAAGAACGGCTTGCCCGGCAGCTTCGAGCGGGTCAGGCCATAAGCGGTCCAGGCGCTGACCAGTACGGTGCAGAAGGCCGATCCGAGCGTGACGATGACGCTCGTCGCGATATAGTTGCGAATGCCCTGGTTCCAGGCGGCGATATAGTTCGTCAGGCTGAAGCCTGTCGGCAGCGCGAACGGGTTGCCGAAGATCTCCGCGTTGGTCTTGAAGCCGTTCAGGGCCATCCAGAACAGCGGATAGAGCACGACGATGCCGAGGCTGGTGAGGAAGGTGACGAGGCAGACCTTCGCCAGCACTGCGACGAAGTCGGTGCGATCCGTCTGGCGCGGCTGATAGGAGTGGCTCACAGCTCGACCCTCCGCCTCTTTGTGTACCAGAGCTGCGCGAAGCCGGTCATGAGCGTGATGACGAAGATGACCGATGCGATCGCCGCGCCGTAGCCGAAGTCGTTCTCGATGAAACCCTGCTGATAGAGCCACGTGCCGAGGACCTGGCTGCTGTTGTTGGGTCCGCCGCCGGTCATCACCATGACCTCGTTGAAGACCTGGAACGCGCCGGTGATGGTGATGATCACCATCAGGCCCGTCATTTCCCGCGTCAGCGGAAAGGTGATGCTCCACAGGCGCCGCCAGGTTCCCGCCCCGTCCATGATCGCCGCGTCGTAGAGGTCGCGCGGGATCTTCTGGATGGCGATGGCGAACAGCAGCGTCGAATAGCCGAAGCCCTGCCATTGGCTCATGGCGATGATGGCATAGATGGCCGTCCCTTCCTCGCCGAGCCAGGCGCGCGACCATCCCGCAAGGCCGACCTGTGTCAGCGCCGAATCCAGAAGGCCGATGTCGGGCTGATAGATGAAGTAGAAGAGAAGGCCGGTCACGGTGATCGAGATGGCCGAGGGCACGAAATAGACGGCGCGCCAGAAACGCCGCCATCTCTCCTCGGCGAGCCCTTCGATCAACGCCGCCAGCACGAAGGCGCCGAAGACCTGGAAGACGACCGAGATGACGGCATAGAGCGTGTTGTTGACGATCGAGGTCCAGACCACCGGATCGGCTTGCAGGCGGCGGTAGTTTTCCAGTCCGACGAAAGCGGTTTCGCCGGTGAAGATGTCCTGGTTCTTCGTGCTGACGACAAAGTTGTCGATGATCGGATAGTAGACGAACCAGAGGATCAGCACGAAGGCGACGAGGATCCAGCGGAACGACCAAACGGCGGCCAGAGGGCCGAGCCAGTCCCTCGCGGACCGGCTCGGCCCGGCAAAGCCGATTTTGACGGCTTCACCCTTGTGCCCAGGCTGCATGGCGGTCATCGCTGGCCAATCCCTACTTCGACGAAGCCGCCGCTTCCTTCACGCGTTCCATGACCTGTTCCGGGGTCATCGAGCCGCCGATCAGCGCCTGCAGGCCAGACAGCCATGCGGCCGCCACGCGCGGCGGATTCGCCGTATCGAGCCAGGGCATGAGGTAGGAGGAATCAGCGATCACCTTCAGGCCGTCGACAACGGTCGGGTTCATGCTCTCCGCCGAATAGCCGCCGACCGTTGCGCTCGGCTGGCCATAAGGCGGCGCCGACAGGATCTTACCGTTTTCGGCCGAGGTGACAAAGCGCATGAAATCGATCGCGAGAGGGACGTTCTTCGAGGCCGCGTTGATCATGTAGCCTTCCGGCGCGCCTTCGATGGCCTTGACGTCGCCCTTGGCGTCCTTCGGGACCGGCAGCTTGAAGAAACCGAAATCCTCGCGCTTCAGCGCGCCGTCGGCCGTCGACTGATCGAACTCGATGATCTCCTGATAGTACATGGCGGACTTGCCGTTGCTGAACTGCTGCAAGGCCGAGGCATAGGAGGAACCGTTGGTGCCGGATCCGTCCGAGCATTCATCGATGATCTGCTTGTACTGCTTCAGGCTCTCGACATAGCCGGGATCGGTATATTCGGCGGTGGCCGGAACGAAATCCTTCTCGAGGGTCGCCTGCGGCACATTGTAGGCAAGCAGCTGGCCCGCATAATGCACGCCCGGCCAGCCTTCCTTGTTGCCGTAGGAGATCGGCGTGACGCCGGTCTTCTTGAGGGCCGCGCAGGCGCTCAGCAAGTCGTCGAAGGTCTTGGGCTCGGCAATGCCGGCCTTTTGGAACAGGCTCTTGTTGTAGCCCATGAACTTGGCGTCGAGATAAAGCGGAATGCCGTAGAGCTTGCCATTGTACTGGAAGGCGGAGACGGCGGCGGTCGCGAGCGTCTTGCCCCATTCCGTGTTGGGCCCGATGACGGGGGTGAGATCGACGGCGCGCTTGCCGCGCACGAAGTTCTCGCCCCAGCTGCCTGTCCAGGTGAAGTAGACGTCCGGCAGCGAATTGGAGGCGACGAGCGCCTTGGTCTTGCCCTTTACGCTGTCGTCGCTCTCCTGGATGAGCTCGACCTTCACGCCGGGATGAAGCGCTTCATATTTCTTGGCCGCGTCGACGAAAAAGGGAGAAAGCTGCTGCAGGCCGAATTTCGTCAGCACGCTGACCGTGCCCGAATAGTCGACCTTCGCATTGGGATCAGCAACGACCGCGTCGGCGGCGGATGCGGCATTGACGCCGCCGATGGCGAAGGCGACGATCGCCGCGAGGCTGGACGTGCTCAAGAACATATTGGCTTTCATTTCGCAGTTCCTCTCTGTTGTTTTCGTCAGGCATGCAGGCAGGCGTGCGGTCCGGCGGCGGCGCCGGACCGCAAAGCTCAGTATTCGACGCGCTTGTAATAGCGGCGCGTGGTCAGCGGATGGTCACGCAGCACCTCCAGATGCGCGCTGAGGCGCTCCAGCATGGTTGCGAGGACGATCGGCGAGATGAGGCCGCGCGTTTTGGCCGAGATACCCGGCAGGCTGGCGGAAGCCGCATCGAGGACGCGTACCTTGTTGGTGTAGCGCTTGGCGAAGTTCTCCACCCGGTCGGTCAGCGGCCGGAACGCATCCTCGCCCTTGAAGATGAACAGGCTGACGCCCGGCTCCACCAGTTCGAGCGTGCCGTGGAAGAAGTCGGATGCCTGTACCGGGCGGGTGCGGATCCACTGCATCTCCTCGAGGATGCACATGCCGTAGTAGTGTGCTTCCGGCCAGACGGAACCGGCGCCCGTGAAGATGTGGTAGGTTTCGTCCTTGATCTCCTTGGCGAGGATGGCGGCCTCGGCCTCGTAGCTTTCCTTCACCGAAACCAGCAGCTTCGGCAGCAGCGCCAGCTCGGCCACGGTCGCATCGAAATCGGCATATTCGCCGCGTTCGGCCAGGAGGGCCAGCACGATGAGAAGGGTCTGCAGGTAGAAGGATTCCGAAGACGTGTCGTCCTCGGCGAAGTTGGTGAAGTTGTAGTCGGCGTCGCGGCCGAGCGGCGTATCCTTGTGGCCGGTGAGCGACAGCGTCTTGACGCCACGCTCCTTCAGGAAGGCGAGAAGCTGCACGCTTTCCTTGGTGGTGCCGGACAGCGAGGGCAGAACGACCAGCGCCTTCTCGTCGAGGCCCGCCGGCGGCTCCAGCACGACCTGCGCGGAATAGGCCGCGGAAACCGGGAAAAGCGTCGTGTTGCGCGCAAGCTCGATGGCCGGCAGGGTCAGAAACTGCACGCCGCCGGTTCCCATGAAGAAGATGCGTTCCAGACCGCCGTCCAGCAGATCGCGCATCAGGACACGCACGTCCTTGGCGATTGCAACCGCGCCGCTTTGGATCTTCACAAAGCGATCCCTATCGAAGTTGAGCATTTGAACCTTCCCGTTTTGCGTTCCGCACTCGTCCCGAACCAGGCGGGCGTCTTCACGCAATGATCTTGAGACAATGTGAGATCGATCTCACACACATTTAGCGCATGAGAATCCCGTGCTGGCAAGTGGGGTTTCAAAAAAAGATGGAGCCGCGTTTTCGCGGCTCAGCCGCGCCGGCTCACGGAGCCGCGAACGATCAGCTTGGTTTCAAAGCGAACTTTTCGCGGCGCATCGGTCTTTCCGGAAAGCCGGTCGAACAGCAGCCGGGCCGCCGCGCGTCCGATTTCCGAAACCGGCTGCGAGACGACGGTGATCTGCGGATCGGTGAACGTCGCCAGGTTGAAATCGTCGAAGCCGATCAGCGAGACATTGTGGGGAATGGAAATCCCCATCGAGCGGAAAGCGAGAAGCGCGCCCTGCGTCATGAGGCTGTCGACCGTGAAAAGCGCCGTCGGCGGCGTCTTCTGGCTGAACAGGCGTATCGTCGCGTCGACGGCATGCTCGACCGTCGATTGCGAGACCGCGATCATCCGTTCGTCGGGCGCGATGCCGGCGGCGCCAAGCGCCGTCTGGTAGCCTGTCATGCGCTCCCGGGAGGTGAAGATACGCATGTCGTCCTGCAGCAGCCCGATACGGCGGTGGCCCATGGCGATCAGATATTCGACCGCCTTGCGCGCTCCGCCCTCGTTGTCGACCACGACGCTGTCGCAGTCGACGCCTTCGGCGACACGGTCGATCAGGATCAGCGGCACGCTTTCCGCGATCAGGCCCTGCAGATGCGCATTGTTGTCGGCCGATGTCGGCGCGACGATGAAGCCTCGTATGGAGAGAGACCGGAGGCTCGCCAGGAGCGAGACTTCCTGCCCCAACTCCTCCTCGCTGCTGCCGATGACGAGATTGTACCCGCACTCGCGGGCAAGCACCTCGATGTCATGGGCGATGCGCGCGAAGAACGGGTTCTGGATGTCGCCGAGGATGCAGCCGACGATCGGCAGCTGCCCGTTGCGCAATGCCTGCGCCAGGCGATTGCCGCGATAGCCGAGCTTCCCGGCCGCCGCCTGCACTTTCCGGGCGGTTTCGTCGCCTACATAGCCATAGCTGTTCAGGGCGCGGGCCGCGGTTGCGCGCGACACGTTCGCGAGTGCCGCCACATCCTTCAACGTTGCCGGTTTGCTCCGCGCCATGCGACCCTTCGATTCTTCGGCAGGACCCTTCCTGCGGTCGCTGTTGTAGCTTCGGGCTGCCGGTTCGCAAAGGCCCTCGCCGCCAATGGCGGCCGTACGACCTGTGCAGGCACCCCTCCCGAACGACGGGGGAGAGGAAAGGCGCGCGCTGCATGAAAACTGCAAATCAATGCTGAAATTCTCCCCGGCCCTGCCGCTGGAATGGCCCAGGCGCCGGCGAAAAGGACGGCATGCACACGCCCCAGACCGCCCGCCTTTCCCTCCCACGCCGGCTGCGCCATGACGGCTGGTGGTTCATCGATCCGCCGCGCCCGCGTCCGCCGGCGACGCTGCTGGCCTTCGTGCCGAGAGCCCGGCCCGGCCACGCTGGCCCCGCGCCGGAGGCACGGGCATGACCGCCTCACGCACCGCGAATTACTGCCGCCGCGTCGGCGTCGGTGTCCTGCTGGTCGTGCTGGCGGATTTTCTCTTTTACGGCCAGCCCGTCGGCATCACCGTCTTCCTGTTCGGCCTCGTGCTGGCCGGCGCGATCGTGGCCATGCATCCGGCCTCCCTGTCCTTGTTCTCTCGCAATCCCCTAGGGAAAACACGACGTGCTTTTCCCGGGAAAACCGCTACACGCTTTTCCTGGAATTGCTCCGGCCGGATCTGGCTCCGGCCCATGGCGCTGTTCGCCGCGTTGCTGCCGCTGGCCGAAAACGTCAGCCTACTTTCCGTCATTGTCGCGCTGGCGGGACTTGCGCTGTTCGCGCTCTCGCTCGCCGGCCGACTGCGAACGGGCATTGCCCGCGTCGCCGGCCAGCTCTGCCTGTTCCTGGCCGTCGCGCCTTTCCAGTTCGTCCGAGACCTCTTCCGCTGGCGCAAGGTTTCCCGCCGCGCCGGCGGGCGCCGCTTCCGTCTGACCGTCGCCGTCTGGCTGATGCCGATCAGCCTCGGCGTAGTCTTTCTCGCCCTGTTCAATGCCGCCAATCCGGTCATCGAGCAGTGGCTTTCGCGGATCAACCTCTTCGTCCTGCTCGAACGGATCGACGTGCTCCGGCTGGCCTTCTGGCTGTTCGTGCTTGCCGGCACGTGGCCATTCCTGCGGCCACGCCTGCCGCGCCTGCTCCGGCGTATCATGCGCGCGACGGCGCCCAAGGCACCGAGGGCCCGACCGGCAGCCGGCGCGACCGAGGATATCCTCTTCGGCAAGGCGGCGATCCTGCGCGCGTTGCTCGTCTTCAACGGGCTGTTCGCCGTGCAGACCGCGCTCGACGCCGCCTATCTCTGGGGTGGCCTGGCGCTGCCGGACGGGCTGACCTACGCGGCCTACGCGCATCGCGGCGCTTACCCGCTGATGGTAACAGCGCTGCTCGCCGCCGCGTTCGTGCTGACGGCGCTGCGCCCCGGCAGCGAGACGTCGCGCGATCCGCTGATCCGCCGCCTCGTCTATCTCTGGGTGGCGCAGAACATCGTGCTGGTCGTCTCCTCGATCCTGCGGCTCGACCTCTATGTGGGCGCCTACGCGCTGACCTATCTGCGCGTCGCCGCCTTCATCTGGATGGGGCTGGTGGCGCTCGGGCTCGCGCTCGTCATCGTCCGCATCGCGCTCGAAAAACCCAATGCATGGCTGCTCTCCGTCAATCTTCTGACGTTATCGGCGACGCTCTATGCCTGCTGCTTCGTCAATTTCGCCGCACTGATCGCCAACTACAATGTCGACCACTCCTTTGAAATGAACGGCCCCGGCACCAGTCTCGACATTGCCTACATCCGCTCGCTCGGCCCTGCCGGGCTGCCGGCTCTCGACCGTCTTTCCCAGCACAAGAGCGAGATTTTCCTCTCCTACAGCCGCGACATCACTGATGCCGACGTGGAAACATGCTATCGCGCGGAGCAGAAAAACTGGCGACGCTGGAGCTTTCGCGACTGGCGACTCCTGCGTTACCTCGACGCAAGGGGCCCGCTTCTGATTCCCCAGGGTTGCCAACCCGACAGCAGTCCGGACTGATCGATGCCGCACACCATCCTCGTCGCCGACGACGACCCGCATATCCGCGAGATCATCTGCTTCGCGCTGGAAAAGGCCGGCATGAGGACGCATGCGGTGACCGACGGCGCCGCCGCCCTGCAGGCCGTCGAGCGCCGCGCGCCCGACCTTATCGTGCTCGACATCGGCATGCCGGAGATGGATGGGCTGGAGGTCTGCCGGCGGCTGCGGCAGCGCTGCGACATACCGGTGCTGTTCCTGTCGGCGCGCGACGAGGAGATCGACCGCATCCTCGGGCTGGAAATGGGCGGCGACGACTATGTGACGAAACCGTTCAGCCCGCGCGAACTGGTCGCCCGCGTCAACGTTATTCTGCGCCGCGCGCGCCCGGCCGCCGCCGAACAGGTGGACGAGCGCCGGTTCGCGCATGGCAAGCTGGTGCTGGTTCCGGCCAGCCACGCCGCCAGCTTCGACGGCAGGCCGCTGGTGCTGACGGGCATCGAATTCTCCATCCTCAGGGGCTTTCTCTCCCGCCCCACCCATGTGCTCGGCCGCGACGTGGTGATGGCCAGCGCCTATGCCGCCAACATCCATGTCGCCGACCGCACCATCGACAGCCATATCCGCAACATCCGCGCCAAGCTGGCGGCCGCCGGCTGCGCGGACGCGATCGAAACGGTGCACGGCGTCGGCTTCCGGCTCGGCCGATGCGGTGGTTGAGCAAGGAAAGGTGGCGGCCGAGGCTCGCCACCGTCGTCGTCGCCATCCTCGTGGTGGTCATGGCGCTGCCGCTGGTCGGCCTGTTCTTCTTCCGGCTCTATGAGAACCAGCTCATCCACCAGACCGAAGGCGAGCTGATCGCGCAAGGGGCGGCGCTCGCCGCCGTCTATGCCCAGGATGTGCGCGACGCGGGCATCACGGCCGACAGGCTCGGCGCGTCGCTGTCGGCGGCCAGCAACAGGAACTATCCCTACCAGCCGGTCGAGCCCAGCCTCGACCTGGCGTCCGACGACGTGCTTCCGGTGCGGCCGCCCGGTGTCGCCGCCATCATGGATCCGGCCTTCGCCGCGATCGGGGCACGCCTGTCCGGCGTGCTCGACGAGACGCAGAAGGTGACGCTGGCCGGCTTTCGCCTGCTCGACCCGCATGGCGTCGTCATAGCCGGGCGGGGTGATGTCGGCATGTCGCTGGCTGGCATCGCGGAAGTGAGCGCGGCGCTCGCCGGCCGCTACGACAGCGTGCTCAGGTTGCGCATTCCCGACCAACCGGCGCCGCCGCTCTATTCGGTCAGCCGGGGCACGCGGGTGCGCGTCTTCGTTGCCATGCCGGTGGCGGTCGACGGCAAGGTGGCCGGCGTCGTCTATCTCTCGCGGACCCCCAACAACATCGTCAAGCATCTCTATGGCGAGCGCGGCAAGGTCACGCTGGCGGCGATCGCGATCGTCGGCGGCACGCTGCTGATCGGGCTGGTGTTCCTGCGCACCGTCAGCCGGCCGATCTATGCGCTGATCGACCGCACCAAGCGCATCGCCGCCGGCGATCGCACGGCCATGCAGCCCCTCGACCACCACGGAACGCGCGAGATGGCGGAATTGTCGGCCGCTTTCCTCGACATGGCCGGCAAGCTGCAGGCGCGCTCCGACAGCATCCAGACCTTCGCCACCCATGTCTCGCACGAGCTGAAGTCGCCGCTGACGGCGATCCAGGGCGCGGCCGAGCTGCTCAGGGATGCCGGCGGCGCCATGGACGAGGCCGAGCGGCGGCGCTTTTCCGGCAATATCGTCACCGACGCCGGGCGCCTCAACCTCCTGGTGCGCCGGCTGCTGGACCTGGCGCGGGCGGAAAACCTCGCGCCGAGCGGCGCCAGCGCCTCGCTCGGCGCGGCGCTGGGGACGCTGCCGACGGACACAAGGCTGGATGTCCGCGTCGAGGCCGGCAGCGACATCCGCCTCGGCATCTCGGCGGAAAACACCGCCATCGTGCTGGCCAACCTGATCGACAATTCGGCGCGTCACGGCGCCGGCGCGGTGACAATCACGGCATGGGGACGCGACGGACGGGCCGTCGTGCTGGTCAGCGACGACGGCGAGGGCGTTTCGCCCAACAACCGCGCCCGCATCTTCGAGCCGTTCTTCACCACGCGGCGCGAGAGCGGCGGCACCGGCATGGGCCTCGGCATCGTGCTGGCCCTCCTGAAAGCGCATGATGGCACGATACGGCTGGTTGACTCCGAACGCGGCACGCGCTTCGAGATTACCGTGCCGGTCGCATCGACCGGGGCCTGATCCCGGGGCGCCGGCCTCGGGAACCAAGCTTCAGAACTGGAAAGGCGAGAGAGTGCGTTACGACATCGTCATCATCGGCGGAGCCATCGTCGGTTCCTCGGTCGCCTACTATCTGCGCAAGGAAGGCTTTTCCGGGTCGATCGCGCTGGTCGAGCGTGACCCGCAATTCGCCCACGCGGCGACGACGCTGTCCTGCGCCTCGATCCGCCAGCAATTCTCCATCCCAGAAAACATCCGGCTGTCGCAGTTCACGCTGAAACTGTTCCGCCGCCTGACCGAGGAGTTCGGCGCCGACGCCGATATCGGCTTCCGCGAGGGCGGCTATCTCATCCTCGCCGGCGAGAACGGCCTGCCGATCCTCAAGGCCAATCACGAGGCGCAGATGGCCGAGGGCGCCGACATCGTGCTCGAGGACGCCGATCAGCTCACCCACCGCTTTGCCTGGCTGTCGGCGGAAGGCATCACCGCCGGCGCCTATGGCCGGAGCGGCGAAGGCTGGTTCGACGCGCATGCCATGCTCATGCTGTTCCGCAAGGCGCTGCGCGGCATGAATGTCGACCTCATCACCGCCTCAGCCGCCGGCATCGCGCGCCAGGGCAACCGCGTCACCGGCGTCAATCTCGACAATGGCGAGACGCTGGAAGCCGGCATCGTCGTCAACGCCGCCGGGCCGAACGCCGGCAAGGTGGCGGCCATGGCCGGGCTGGTCCTGCCGGTCGAGCCGCGCAAGCGCAACGTCTTCGTCTTCGAGGCGCGCGACAAATTCGCCGACATGCCGCTGCTCGTCGATCCGAGCGGCATCTATGTGCGCCCGGAAGGCTCGGTCTACATCACTGGCGGCGCCGAACCGGAAGAGGGCGATATCGCCCCCGATCCGAAGGATTTCGAGGTCAACTGGCCGCTGTTCGAGGAGGTGATCTGGCCTGCTCTCGCCACCCGTATCCCCTCCTTCGAGGCGATCAAGCCGACGCGCGCCTGGGCCGGCCACTACGACTACAACACGCTCGACCAGAACGCGGTGATCGGGCCGCATCCCGAGGTCGGGAACTTTCTATTCGCCAACGGCTTTTCCGGCCACGGCCTGCAGCAGGCGCCGGCGGTGGGCAAGGCGCTGGCCGAGCTCATCGTGCATGGCGGCTACCGCACCATCGACTGCACCGCCTTCGGCTACGGCCGGATCGCCGAGGGGCGGGCGTTCCGGGAGCTGAATGTGATCTGAGGCGCGCCTCTCCTTCGCCAGGGAACGCCATCGCCTCATTCCCTCACACCGCCTTCATCCCCTCGCCAAGGTATCCTTGCAGCCAGCCGAGCACGCGCGCCCAGCCGTAGGCATGTTCGGCCGCGGCGTCGGGAAAGCCGGCGAAACCGCCGTGACAGACGATGAGCCGCGTGCCGGCTGCGACCGGCTCCAGCAGATAGGCGAGCGTTGTTTCGTGGCGGCCCAGCGTCGGATGGTCCCAGCCATAACGCCTCGTCTGCACGATCCGGCGCGACATCTCGATTTCCAGAAATTTCCCGCTCGCGGGCAGCCACCTGCCATCAGCGGTCCGCACCGTGACGCTCCAGCTTCCGCCGACGCGGGGATCGGCCGACCAGCCGGTCATGCGGTAGGTTTCCGAAGAACCCCACCACCGCTCGACTTCGTCGGTTATCAATGCCGAGATAACCTTCTCGGGGACGGTGAGAAGGTCGACCGAAGCCATGACCGTGTCCGTATTCGCCATGGCTTGCGGTGAGGACCATTGAAGCATCAGCTGGCCTCCTTCAAGGGTTGTATCGTATCCGAAACGAAGCTTCAGCCCTTTGATGGCGGGCGCTCGAACCCTTTTCCCGTCTCGATCAGGCTCTTGAGGCTCGCCAGCACCAGCGGCCAGCCCTTGGACACATTGGGGATCAGCCTGTGCGGGCCGTCGGCCTCGTGGGTCACGGCGAGTTTCACCAATTCTCCATCCTGCTCGATGGTGAAGGTGCAGCGCGTGTAGCCGTCCTCCCTGACATCCGGCAGCCATTCGTTGCGCCATTTGATGACGAGGCGCCTGGGTGGGTCGATCTCCAGGATCTCGCCTGAGTCGGCGACGCTGCCGTCGGGGAAGATCAGCTTCCAGCTCGAGCCCACCTTCCAGTCGCTCTCCTGGTAGGAGCACAGGAAGAACTGCCGGTTGAATTCCGGATCGGTCAGCGCCGTCCAGAGCTTGTCGGCGGTGGTGCGGATGTAGGTGACGTAGACGAAGCTGCTGTTCACGGCTCTTCTCCTTCCAGTCGTTTCTTCAAATCGCTGAGGGCGGCGAGCCGCCCCCGTTCGAACTTGCCGATCCAGCGCTCGGCGATCTCGTTGATGGGCACCGGGTTGAGGTAATGCTCCTTCTCGCGCCCCTTGCGGACGGTGGTGACGAGGTTCGCCTCTTCCAGGATCGCCAGGTGCTTGGTCACGGCCTGGCGCGTCATCTCCATATGCTCGCACAGCGCGTTGAGCGTCTGCCCGTTGCGGGCATACAGGCTGTCCAGCAGCAGCCGGCGGGTCGGGTCGGCCAAAGCGCGAAAGACGGCATCCATGCTCATGGCTTTAATATGCAACCATTTGGTTGCATGTCAAGCGGCGAAACGCCGAATCGAGAAATGGCCGTTCGCCACCGGGCACGAACAGTCGCCTTTTATTTGCCGCCGGCTTTGTGTAAACCGGGCGCCAGCAATCCCCAGTCAGAAGTCGGGCAAGGAACCATGGACAAATTCACCAAGCTCACCGGCGTCGCCGCGCCCATGCCGATCGTCAACATCGACACCGACATGATCATCCCGAAGGATTATCTGAAGACGATCAAGCGCACCGGGCTCGGCAAGGGGCTCTTCGCCGAGATGCGCTTCAAGGATGACGGCTCGGAGAATCCGGATTTCGTGCTCAACAAGCCGGCCTACCGCAACGCCCAGATCCTGGTCGCCGGCGACAATTTCGGCTGCGGCTCGAGCCGCGAGCACGCGCCGTGGGCGCTGCTCGACTTCGGCATTCGCTGCGTCATCTCGACCTCGTTCGCCGACATCTTCTACAACAACTGCTTCAAGAACGGCGTGCTGCCGATCACCGTCAGCCCGGAAGACCTGGATAAGCTGATGGACGACGCCTCGCGCGGTTCCAACGCGACGCTCTCCGTCGATCTCGAGACCAAGGAAATCCGTGGGCCCGACGGTGGCGTGGTCAAGTTCGACCTCGACGATTTCAAGCGGCATTGCCTGCTCAACGGGCTCGACGACATCGGCCTGACCATGGAGAAGGCCGGCGCCATCGCTTCCTTCGAGAAGCGCAACGCCGAGCAACGCCCCTGGGCCTGAGCGGCTGAAAGCATATCGATAGACCTGGCCGTCAGCGGCCGGGTTCGTGGCGGCTGAACGGGAGGGACAGTCATGACACGTTCGCTTCTTGCCGGCGCCTGCGTGCTGACGTGGCTGCTCGTGCCGGTGGCCGGCGCGCATGCTCAGACCGACCAGGTGCTGGTGCCGGCCGCAGATACGTCCGGCGGGACCGTCAACCAGGACCCATCGAGCACCTCGAACGCGGCGCTGGGCGAGGCCGACAACCAGGCGCCGATCCCGTTCGAGGGCGGCCAGCTCACCATCACGCAGCCGGAGCAGGACGGCGAGAAGGTGCTGTCCTATGACGGCAAGAAACTCGCCAGCAACTACGACGTCTATTTCGACAAGATCGTCAAGATCGGCGACGTCAACGTGGCGCTGGTCGATGTCGGCGACGGCGGCAACCAGTGCGGACCGGCCAAGGTCATCGTCTGGAAGAAGGATGGCGAGATCCAGACGACGACGGTCGAGCAGGACGAATGCGGCGCGCCGCCGACCGCGATCTCCGAAAGCGCCATCTATTTCGTGCCCTACCTGCTGCCGGGTGATTCCAAGCCGGCGCTGCAATGGTCGCCCACGTCGGGGCTGACCATATCGGGAAACCTCACCTACATGCCGGAGCCCGGCACCGACTGGAAGGACATCGACCCGTCGAAATACGACAACATCATCGATGCCTTCCACAACGAGGCGGTCTACAAGGCGGGCGCGGCGCTGCTCGGCAAGGACATGCCCGACATGGCGACCAGCCTGCTGGTCGGCGGCGGCACCGAAAAGACGGCGTCGGGCGCCTTCTACGCCACCGGCTGCGTGCCGCATGACTGCGGCGGCAATGACGGCTTCATGGCCATCGACCCGGTAAAGCATCAGGTCTATTTCGCCCGCCGTGGCGACAATGGCGAGCCGCAGGCCTGGCCCGACGTGAAGACCTGGCCGGCCGACATCAAGGAAGCGCTGGACAAGGCACAGGGGTCGGGGAATTAGGCTTCCGTTTCAAGGCCGGCCTATCGCGTTCCCTGGATGGTGAGTGAGAATGCCGGCGGCCTGGGCTTGGCCGGCGGCGGATTGACCGCCCATGCGAACAGGCCAAAGCCGACGATCGCGATCGGCGTGCCGACAGCCAATGCCAGTCTCAGGCTAAGGAAGCGGTTGCGAACGACGGTGAACCCGGCATTGGCATTGAAGACTGCAAAGTCGCTCGCGGCCTTGGCGACGAGCGCCTTGTCCTTGTCGTCATTACCGCCCTTCTTCAAGCGCCCATGTGCCGCGTCGACGCTGCTCAGATAGTCCTTGAAGGATGCGATGCCTTCCGGAAACCAGCTTTTGTAACGTTCGAGCAGGGTCTCTCGTGCCTGCTCGAATTCCTTCTCGGCATTGCCGACGAATTCCCGGAACGTCCTCGTCTCGACAGTGAGAACGCGAAAAGCCCAGACCACAACGATAGCGAGGCCGCCGAAGCCGACCAGAAGGCCAATCAGCGCCAGCGCCAATCTTCCCCGGTCCGCCGCCGGGTCGAGCGATCCCAGCGAGGTCAGGGAGCTGCCGGCAAAGACCCCGGCAGCCGTTCCGACCACTCCGCCGACCATCCATTTGGCGGTGTCCCTCAGCGACTGCGTCGCCGCGGACATGGCCGAAACGACCGGTGAAGGCGCGTCGCTCATTTCTTCGAAGAGCCCGGATCGCCGAAATCGATCACCAGGGGAAGATTGTCCGCGATCTTGCCGATCTGCTTACCCATCTGGCTCAGCTCGTGGAGGTCAGGCTGCCGGGCCTGCAGCAAGACCATCCGCGGACGGGATTTGGTCGGATCGGACCACGGGTGGCGAAGGTCCTGGAGAAGTTGCTCCACGTCGAGCTTGCCGTCCGCCGTCACCGACACCCTGAGATACGTGCCGGGCACGTCTCCCGGATTTGGCGGCACCGCACCGGGGCCTGGGTTCGTCGATCCACCGCCAGAGGCGGGCTTGGCACCCGGAATCTCGATTTCGATGATGTCGCCGCCGCACGCAATCCGGATGACGCCGTCGGCATCCGGAATTCCGATCACCCGCGTAACCATGGCCACCCTCCGGAAACGCTTGCACTGGAAGAATGTCACAGTCAGGGAGCAAAGGACAGTGCATCAAACGAGGCAACGCTTGGTTCCGTCTGGCCTATGGCAATGGCATGGGCATCGCCGCAAGATTGGCTGAAGACATAGCGGAGGCCCCTCATGCGCAAGCTAATCTCCACTGGTTCGCCTTTCGAGAAGACCGCCGGCTATTCGCGCGCGGTGGTGCAGGGCGACTGGTGCTTCGTGTCGGGAACGACCGGTTACGACTATGCCACCATGACCATGCCCGAGACGGTCGAGGCGCAGACGCGCAACTGCCTGCTGACCATCGCCAAGGCGCTGAACGATGGCGGCTTCGAGATGGCCGACGTGGTGCGCGCGCATTACTACATCGCCGACCAGGCTTATGCCGACATCGTCTTCCCGATCCTCGGCGAGGCGTTCGGCGAGATCCGCCCGGCGGCGACGATGATCACCTGCCAGCTCAACAAGCCGGAGATGAAGATCGAGATCGAGGTCACCGCGCTGCGGCGGACGCTGTGAGCCGACGGATGGTAGTCCGCCGCATCGTCGCCAACATCGCCACGCCAGACCCGCAGGCGGCGCGGCGCTTCTATCACGACGTGCTCGGTCTCGACCTGATCATGGATCAGGGCTGGATCGCCACCTATGGCTGCGGGGAAGCGACGCGGCCGCAGGTCAGCTTCATGGCGCAAGGCGGCTCGGGAACGCCGGTGCCGGACCTGTCGATCGAGGTCGACGACGTCGAGGCGGCGCTGGAGGGCATGACGCGCGCGGGCTTCGCCGTGGAATACGGCCCGGCCGACGAACCCTGGGGCGTGCGGCGCTTCTATGTGCGCGATCCGTTCGGCCGGCTGGTGAATATCCTCGAGCACCGGTGAGGGCTTGCAGCCGCCTGCCCTGAGCATCGCGGCGCCGTTCTGGCCAACTCCGAGCCGCCGCTTCGGGCCGGCGCATGAAACAACTGCGACAGATCGGCGCCACCGCGGCCCTCATCCCCTTGCGCCGCAAGCGTCTGGCGTTTAGCAAGGCGCCGGTTCAATTCTTTCCGGACGGTTCTCCATGGCTTCAAAGCATCTCTTCCTGCTCCCCGGCGACGGCATCGGCCCAGAGGCCATGGCCGAGGTGAAGAAGCTCATCGGCGTCATGAACGAAAAGCTGGGCAGCGGTTTCGTCACCGACGAGGGGCTGGTCGGCGGTTGCGCCTACGACGCGCATGGCGCGGCGATCTCGGACGCCGACATGGCCAAGGCGATGACGGCGGACGCGGTGCTGTTCGGCGCCGTCGGCGGCCCGAAGTGGGATGCCGTGCCCTACGAGGTGCGCCCCGAGGCCGGTCTGCTCAGGTTGCGCAAGGACATGGAGCTGTTCGCCAACCTGCGTCCGGCGATCTGCTATCCGGCGCTTGCCGCCTCCTCTTCGCTCAAGCAGGAAGTGGTCGAGGGTCTCGACATCCTGATCGTGCGCGAGCTCACTGGCGGCGTCTATTTCGGCGAGCCGAAGCAGATCATCGATCTCGGCAACGGCCAGAAGCGCGGCATCGACACGCAGGTCTACGATACGTTCGAGATCGAGCGCATCTCGGGCGTCGCCTTCGAACTGGCGCGGACCCGCAAGAACCACGTCACCTCGATGGAAAAGCGCAACGTCATGAAGTCGGGCGTGCTGTGGAACGAGGTGGTCACCCAGACCCACAAGGCCCGCTACAGCGACGTCAAGCTCGACCACATGCTGGCCGATGCCGGCGGCATGCAGCTGGTGCGCTGGCCCAAGCAGTTCGACGTCATCGTCACCGACAATCTGTTCGGCGACATGCTCTCCGACATCGCGGCCATGCTCACCGGCTCGATCGGCATGCTGCCCTCGGCCTCGCTCGGCGCGCCCGACGCCAAGACCGGCAAGCGCAAGGCGCTCTACGAGCCGGTGCACGGCTCGGCGCCCGACATTGCCGGCAAGGGCATCGCCAACCCGATCGCCATGATCGCGTCGTTCGCCATGTGCCTGCGCTATTCCTTCGGCATGGTCGCCGAGGCCGACCGCGTGGAAGCGGCAATCGCCGCCGTGCTCGAGGACGGCCTGCGCACCAAGGACATTCTGTCGCCCGGCATGACCGAGGTCGGCACGGTGGCGATGGGCGACGCTATCATCGCCAAGTTCCTCGGGTGAAATCCGAAAGCGCCGTGAAGCCATGACGGTCGACGTCCGCTGGGCGACGGCCGAGGATGCCGAAGCGCTCGCCATCGTGCTTTGCGAGATGGCGACGCACTACCGCCAGCCGCCGCTCGATCCGGACCGGGCGCTGGCGGCGGCGCGGAAATGGCTCGGCGAGGAAAGCCCGGCCTATCCGCATTTCGCGCTCGCCTTCAGGAGCGGCGCTGTCGCGGGGCTGGCGTCGGTGGCGATCGCCCATCCCGGCATCGATCTCGAACGGCTGATGTTCCTGAAGGATTTGTTCGTGCGTGATGGCGTGCGCAACGCCGGCATCGGCCGCGCGCTGGTCGGCTTTCTCGCCGATCATTGCCGGCGCTCCGGCATTGGCCGCATCGACTTGACGACCGAGGACTGGAACGAGGGCGCGCTGCGCTTCTACGGCAGGCTCGGCGCCGAACGGCACGGCCAGAAGGTCTTCCTGCGGCTGTCGGGACCGGCATTCGAGGCACTAGCCGGCGGTTTTCGCGACAAAAGCGCGTAGCAATCTCATGGCGCCGGCTGGCCGCGCCTCCGGCTCTGTCTGAACTCATCCGGCTCTAGCCATCGACGCCGGCCGGCGCGGGTCCCCACCTGTTGGCGCCGGCCTGTGTCGGGATCAGCCCGAAGACCACGGTGACAAGCCATCCCAACGAGGGGATGAAGCAGAGTATGGCGAGCCAGCCTGTCATGCCGATATCGTGCAGGCGCCGCGCCAGCAGCGCGATCCACGGCAGGATCGTCAGCACCGTGAAGAGGACGACGAGGCTGAGCATGACGAACGGCTCGCCATTGCTGGCGAGATCGCTCACCCCGAGGTCGACGACAAGGCCGGCGACGGCAAGGACAATAAAGCCGATCGTCCAGAACAGGCAGAAGCCCCAGAATTCCTTGCGGCGGGCCCGGCCCGAGAAGTTCAGGTAATCCTCGCGCAGCGCACGCCAGAAATACCCCCACAGGCCCGTGGGCTCCGTGGCGACGTTCCCGGCGTCGCGGCCGAAATGCGTCGTCGCGGCCGGGGCGCTGTCCGCCGAGGCGCGCATGGCGGCTGGCCGTGGCGCCATCGGCCGGGCTGCCATGGGCGCTGGAGCAGGGCCGCTCGCGGGATCGGCCGGCTGGCCGTCGACCGGAAGGATGTTGCTTGCCCGGTCGCCGTTCGGCTGGAACTCGACCCTGGCGCCCTTGGCGACCATGTCGCGGCGCAGGTCTTCGTAGCGGAACGAATAGCCGTTGCCGTCGGCTCCGGTGATGAAGCCAAAACCCTGTTCCTCGTCATAGTGAAGAACTTCGCCGCGCATGATGTCCCCCCCGCGGCCAGAGTGTTCAAATTTCCCGCCCTTCGCAAGGGCGGCCTCCAGAACCCGCCGCCGAGCGAAACGGCTCCGCTCATGCCTTCATTATCGTCAAAGGTGCCCTTGCGCTCTGGTCTTGGTTTATTGAATATGGTATACAGTATGCGTTAACGCCCGTTCTGCCAGGCATGGGCGCCTGGCAGAACGGGCAATCCATGTTGGCATCGGTTCGCATCGAGGCGGCTGAAAAAGGGAATAGGGGAAGTAAAAAATGAGGATGTCCATTGCGGCCGTCGCGCTGCTGGTCGGATTTGGCGTGAGCGCCGCCAAGGCGCAGGAATTCCAGCATGAAGCATCGCCGCTGTTCGAGAATTGCGGCGACGCGTCCTACGAGACGGCCAAGGCCAACGGGATCACGGTCGGCATTTCGCCGTCCCCGCCCTTCACCTCGCTCAATCCGGACACACAGAAGGCCGAAGGCCTCGAGGTCGAGATCGACGAGGCCGCGATCAAATGGGCCGGCATCGACAAGATCAAGTACGAGGTGATGCCGTTCGGCCAGCTCATCCCGGCGCTGCTGTCCAAGCGCATCGACATGGTCGCCGCCCTTCACATCACGCCCGATCGCAAGAAGGTCATCTCCTTCGGCGGTCCGGCCTACTGGTATGGCCCCGGCATCCTGGTGAAGACGGGCAATCCGGACGGCATCAAGTCGTTCGACGACCTGAAGGGCAAGCAGATCGGCGCCATCGCCGGCTCGGCCGCCGACGAATATCTGCGCAAGATCGGCGCCGACGTCGTGCCGTTCCAGACCGACGCGGAGCAGTTCAGCGCCGTGTCGACGGGCCGCGTCAGCGCGATCGTCGATGACGACACCAAGATCAGCCTGTTCCTGGGCTCCACCAAGGACGGGGCGATGGAACTCCTCAAGGGCATCGCGGTGCCGCAGGAGCTGATCTTCACCTATGGCTACGGCTATGTCCGTCCGGGCCTGCGCAAGGAAGACTGCTCGCTGCGCGCGGCGATCAGCCAGGGCCTGTCCGAGGCCCGCGGCAACGGCAACGTGCTGGCGCTGCTGAAGAAGTACGGCTTCTCGGAAGCCAATCTGTTCTTCTTCCCGCTGAAGTGATCCGGGCTTCGGCTGCCAGGCCGCGAGGCCTGGCGGCGTATTAATCCACAAATGCCAGGGAAACAGGGCGCGCGGCCGGTCCGGCCGCGCTCTCCGTTGCGGCAACCGCGACAACAGCGCGGGAAACGGCGTAGTCGGTGAGCCCGCAGGGCGGACCGGATCGACGATCCGGGCCTGGCTGGTCGCGCCGAGGTGAGTTCAGGAGCCCCAATCGTCATGGAACTTTTCAACGTCGATGTCGTCGCCCAGTACTGGCACGTGTTCCTCAAGGGCCTTGGGCTGACGGTGTTCCTCACCGCCGTCTCCATGGTGCTGGCGACCGCGCTGGCGATTCCGCTGGCGCTCGGACGCCTCTCGCCTGTGCGCCTGCTGCGCTGGCCGGCCAACGTCTTCGTTGAGTTCATGCGGGCAACCCCGCTGATCCTGCAACTGATCTACATCTACTACGTGCTGCCGGCCGCCGGCATCCGGCTGGAGCCGATCACGGCGGTGATCATAGGCCTGTCGCTGCACTATTCAGCCTATCTCAGCGAAGTGTTCCGGGGCGGCATCCAGTCCATTCCGAAGGGGCAGACCGAGGCCGCCTTCAGCCTCGGCCTCTCGCGCTGGCTGGCGTTTCGCAAGATCGTCCTGCCGCAGGCGACGCGCACGGTGCTGCCGACGCTCGGCAACTACCTGATATCGCTGTTCAAGGACACGTCGCTGGCGTCGGTCGTGACCGTGCAGGAGCTGATGTTCTCCGGACAGATCATATCGGCCAGGAACTTCCAGTATTTCACGGTCTACACCATCACCGCGATACTCTACTTCGCGGTCTGCTATCCGTCCGGCCTCGCCGTCAGAGCGCTCGAGGACTATACCCGCAAGGGCTGGGTGGCGATGGACAAGAAGAAGGCCTAGAGCCGCCCGGCATTTCATTGAAGCGCCGAACGGCTCCATTTTTGCGACGCCAAATGTTTCCCATTTGGCCGCAAAATGCTCTAGCGCGGAGGCGTCTTCTTCGGCTTGCGGGGCGCGTCGGCGCCTGCCTTCGGCGATTTCGGCTTGTCCTTCTTTCCGGCCCGCTTCCTGTCGTCGCGCGGTGCCCAGGGATTGGCATCCGCGGCCTTGTTCCTGGGCGCGTTCCTGTCGAATGAGCCCTTCTCGAAGGAGCCCTTTTCGAACGAGCCCTTGCCGCGATGCGGCTTCTTCTGCTTCGGCGATTGGTAGCCGGCGCGCGACAGGTCGGGCGTACCGTCGATCCGCCTTACCTTGATGTTGTCCTGAAGCTTGCGGTGCGGGCCCGTGGCCTCGAAGAAGCGATCGGCCCAGTCCGCGGCGATCTGGACGAAGGTCTCTTCCGGCTGCATCTTGATGGCGCCGATCTCGCGCTTGCTGATGCCCGTGGTGCGGCACAGCATCGGGATCAGCCAGCGCGGCTCGGCGTTCTGCCGGCGTCCGACGGACAGCGAGAACCAGACGCTGTCACCGAAATCGTCGCGGCGGCCCGGCGCCTCGTCCCTGCGGGCGGGCCTGTCGTTTGAAGGCGAGAACGGCGCGATGTCGATCAGTTCCTCGGGCGCCGAGCGGCTGCCGCGGCACAGGCGCACGAAAGCGGCCGCCACCTGCTCGGCGCCATGCCGTTCGAGCAGCGTCGCGACGAAATCGCGCTCGTCCTCGTTCACCGCCTCGTCGAAGGATGGATCGGCCAGGATGCGCTCGTCGTCGCGGCGCAGCACATCGTCGGCCGAGGGCGGGCTTGCCCAGGTCGCCTTGAGCCCGGCGTTCTGGAGCAGCCTCTCGGCTCGCCTGCGGGCGCTGTTGGGTACGATCAGCGCGCTGACGCCCTTGCGCCCGGCGCGGCCGGTGCGGCCGCTGCGATGTAGCAGCGTTTCCGGATTGGTCGGCAGATCGGCATGCACCACCAGTTCGAGATTGGGCAGGTCGATGCCGCGCGCCGCGACGTCGGTGGCGATGCAGACCCTGGCGCGTCCGTCTCGCATGGCCTGCAGCGCGTGGCTGCGCTCGTTCTGGCTGAGCTCGCCGGAAAGCGCCACGACGGAGAAGTTGCGGTTGTTGAAGCGCGCGGTCAGGTGGTTGACGGCGGCGCGCGTGTTGCAGAACACCAGCGCGTTCTTCGCCTCATAGTAGCGCAGCACGTTGATGATGGCGTTCTCGCGGTCCGCCTGGGCGACGTTCAGCGCCCGGTACTCGATGTCGAGATGCTGCCTTTCCTCGCCCGGCGCCGAGATGCGCATGGCGTCGCGCTGGTAACTCTTCGCCAGGGTCGCTATGGCCTGCGGAACCGTGGCCGAGAACATCAGCGTGCGGCGCTCGGCCGGCGCCGCCTGGAGGATGAATTCGAGATCCTCGCGGAAGCCGAGATCGAGCATCTCGTCGGCCTCGTCCAGCACCACCGCCTTCAGCGTCGACATGTCGAGCGAGCCGCGAGTGATGTGGTCACGCAGGCGGCCGGGCGTGCCGACGACGATATGGGCGCCACGCTCCAGCGCGCGCCGCTCCGAACGCATGTCCATGCCGCCGACGCAGGACGCCACCGTCGCGCCGGTCGGCTCATAGAGCCATTCCAGTTCGCGCCGCACCTGCAGGGCCAGCTCCCGCGTCGGCGCCACCGCCAGCGCGACCGGCGTCGCGGCCGCCGCGAAGCGCTCCTCGCCCTCCAGCAGGGTCGGCGCCAGCGCCAGGCCGAAGGCCACCGTCTTGCCCGATCCGGTCTGGGCCGAGACCAGCGCGTCGGCGCCGGCAAGCTCGGGAGCCAGCACGGCACGTTGCACCGGGGTCAATGCGGTGAAACCGCGCTTTTCCAACGCCACTGCCAGCGCAGGAACGATACCTTCGAAATTGGACATCTTGCTCTTTCGGAATTCAGGGTTCGTGCTCGCCATGGAGCACATGCCGGGGCCGGTCTGGCGCCGCACGTATGATTTAGCCGTTCGTACTGCGTGCGGCGGCCATTGTACAGTGCGCGTCGAGCGCACGGGGCTCCGGCGGAGCGTCGGCCTCATTTCAGAGTCTTGGCCAGGCGGGATTGAAAATTGGCTTTTTGGGTAATACCTTTGTAGAAGATGGTATTGCCCAGGAGCAATGCATGGCCACCACGGTTACGGCCAAGGGACAAGTGACCATCCCGAAGCCGGTTCGCGATTTTCTTGGAATTGTCCCGGGGAGCAAGGTTGATTTCCACCGCGCCGCCGATGGCAGCGTCGTGCTTGCCCGCGCCGACAAAAAGCAACCCGCAAGCCGTTTCGCCAAGCTGCGCGGTCATGCCGGCAGCGGGCTCGACACCGAGGCGATCATGGCGCTGACGCGCGGTGAAACGTGACGCTCGTCGATACCAACGTTCTCCTCGACCTTGTGACTGACGATCCGAAGTGGGCGGATTGGTCACTTTCCCAGCTTGAAGCGGCCAGCCTCGACGGGCCTTTGCTGATCAACGACGCGGTCTATGCCGAGCTTGCCGTCCGTTATGAACGCATCGAGCACCTCGAGGCATTCGTCGACAGGGCCGGGCTCGAAATGACTTCGATGCCGCGTGCCGCCCTTTTTCTGGCAGGCAAGGTCTTCACACAGTATCGAAAGGCCGGTGGATCGAGGACGGGTGTGCTGCCCGATTTCTTCATTGGCGCGCATGCGGCCGTCGCCGGATTGCGGCTGCTGACGCGTGATGTCGGTCGCTATCGGACGTACTTCCCGTCATTGCAACTGATCGCACCCGATGTGTGAGGGCAGCGTATAAGCACTCTGGTCGCGACGAACCGGCCAGGATTTCGGGGCGTCGATGAACAACACGCCAATCCGGCCCGCAGACCTGAGTTCGAAGCCTTGTTCCACCACGATTGACTCTTTGCGCAAAGCGCGTAAAAGCCGACGCCGAACAGGACAGCTCCGATGCGCGGCCTTCTCATGGCGCTCCATGCATTCGACTTCCCCGGCCATGGCAGCATGGTTCCCGGCGAGGCGAAGCGCGCTTTCCTGCGTTCAACCAAAATCACGGCCAAAACCACCACCAAAACGGTGTGATTCCCTTGGCCTAACCACCCTCTCCCGGGTTCGGCCCGGGGGACGGAGCCCGCGATGGCCGGCGGGTTCTCTCCAACAAACCAAGCGGAGAGGGACAGGAGATTTCGATGGGTTTCAAGGTTGCAGTCGTCGGCGCCACGGGCAATGTGGGCCGGGAAATGCTGAATATTCTGGACGAGCGCGGCTTCCCGGCCGACGAGGTGGTGGCTCTCGCCTCCCGCCGCAGCCAGGGCACGGAAGTGTCCTATGGCGACCGGACGCTGAAGGTCAGGGCGCTGGACACCTACGACTTTTCCGACACCGACATCTGCATCATGTCGGCCGGCGGCAACGTCTCGAAGGAATGGTCGCCCAAGATCGGCAAGCAGGGCTGCGTCGTCATCGATAATTCGTCGGCCTTCCGCTACGATCCGGACGTGCCGCTGATCGTGCCGGAAGTGAACCCCGACGCGATCGCCCAGTTCTCGCGCAAGAACATCATCGCCAATCCGAATTGCTCGACCGCCCAGATGGTCGTGGCGCTGAAGCCGCTGCATGACGCGGCCACCATCAAGCGCGTCGTCGTCGCCACCTATCAGTCGGTGTCGGGCGCCGGCAAGGAAGGCATGGACGAGCTGTTCACCCAGACGCGCGCCGTCTTCGTCGCCGACCAGGTCGACGTCAAGAAGTTCACCAAGCGCATCGCCTTCAACGTTATTCCGCATATCGACGTCTTCCTCGACGACGGCTCGACCAAGGAAGAGTGGAAGATGGTGGCCGAGACCAAGAAGATGCTCGACCCCAAGATCAAGCTCACCGCCACCTGCGTGCGCGTGCCCGTCTTCATCGGCCATTCGGAAGCGGTCAACGTCGAGTTCGAGAAGCCGATCAGCGCCGACGAGGCTCGCGAAATCCTGCGCGAGGCGCCGGGCTGCCTGGTCGTCGACAAGCGCGAGAACGGCGGCTACATCACGCCGCTGGAATCGGCCGGTGAGGACGCCACCTACATCTCGCGCATCCGCGAGGACTCCACCATCGACAACGGCCTGTCGATGTGGATCGTCTCCGACAATCTGCGCAAGGGCGCGGCCCTCAACGCGGTGCAGATCGCCGAACTGCTGATCGAGCGCGGCCTGATCCAGCCGAAGAAGAAGGCGGCCTGATTCTCGCTCACGGGTTTCGGCCCTTGGCCGATTCCGTTTTCGCTCACGGGCCGCATCGCCGCTGACGCGGCTGGCCCTGCGCGGGCGCGCCGGACGACCGGCGGCCCGCCGTCGCGGGCTCGGCCTTCAGCGTGGGAGTTTCCTTCTCCCCGTTCACGGGGAGAAGGTGCCCGAAGGGCGGATGAGGGGCGGCGCCAGCTTTGGCCGATGCGCTCGCGGCCGCCGCGAACGGCCTATTCCGA
This sequence comes from Mesorhizobium sp. 65-26, assembly GCA_001899205.1. Lineage (GTDB taxonomy): Bacteria > Pseudomonadota > Alphaproteobacteria > Rhizobiales > Rhizobiaceae > Mesorhizobium. The sequence goes on from MKVL01000012.1 coordinate 74,794, forward strand.
GACTTTCTTGACGAACTGGGACTTCAGGCCGATCTGGCCAAATCCCGGAACCTTGCAGTCGATGTCGTGATCGCCGTCGACGAGGCGGATGCCGCGAACCTTGGTTCCGACCTTGATCACCGAGGATGATCCCTTCAGCTTCAGGTCCTTGATCACCGTCACGGTGTCGCCGTCCACGAGAATGTTGCCGACGCTGTCGCGAACCTGAAGCGTGTCGTCGGACGCGGCTCCCGGCGACCACTCGTGGCCGCATTCCGGGCAGTTGAGCAAGGCATCCACCTGATAGGTGTATGTGGAGGAGCACGCGGGGCAGGGAGGCAGGGCGTCGGTCATGGTTCGCCTATAGCCAAGTAATCGCCGCGTCGCCATCGAAAACCCGTCCGCCGTTCAGCGATTCAGATGGCGGCCTCCGCCGCGAGCTCCAGTAGAATGGCGAGCGCCTCGTCGGCCCTTTCCGCCGGCACGAACAGATGGTCGTGGTAGAAGGCCGAAACCGGATTGACGCCCATGCCCGCCGCGGCCAGCGGCGCGGTGATGGCGGCGAGGAAGCCGACCGCCTCCAGCGACGAATGGATGTCGAGCGTGATCATGCGGCTGCGGAACATTCCGGCAAGGCCGGCGGCCTTCGCGTGGGTTTCGGCCAGGATCAGCGTCGTGCCCTCACGCTCGACGAAGCGCATGACCGGCTCCGGGCCCGCCGGCAAGGCTGCGCCGGGCGGCAGCGTGGCGAAGACATAGACTTCCGGATAGAGCTGCGGCTTCATCGATGCCAGCAGCTGTTGCAGGTCCGTCTCGCCGCTCATCTTTCATTCCCCTCGTCTGGCGCTCTGCGACGTTCTCAACAGTCCCGCTCGAAACGTCAACGGTCCGGCGCAAGGCCGACATGACGATGTCGCTGGCGGTTGAGCCGCAAAATCGTTATCGCCGTAGAGACATAACGGTTCGCAAAAGGTCCATCCGATGATCATCCGCCCGCGCCCGCGCTTCCTGCAACTGTTCTTCATCATGCGCGGGTCCGTGGTGCCGCGCATCCTGCCGCAGATCCTCGGTTTCGCACTCTATTCGGCGGTCATTCTGATCATAGCGCGCCAGTTCCACCTCGATCTCGGCGTCTTCACCATCGCCCCGTTCGGACTGGTGGGCGTGACCCTGTCGATCTACCTCTCGTTCCGCAACAACGCCGCCTACGACCGTTGGTGGGAGGCGCGCAAGCTCTGGGGCACGCTGGTCTTCGAGATACGCAACCTGTCGCGCGCCACCACCAGCCTGATCGCCGACCGGGCCGAGCAGCGCGCGCTTCTGATGGAGGCGCTCGCCTTCTGCCACTTCCTGCGCGGGCAGTTGCGCAAGACCGACAGCCGGCAGGATGCCCGCGCCTTCATCGGCGACGAGGCGGACGCGGCCGCCGCCTTCGCCAACCCCGCCGACGAAATGGTCCGCCGCATGGGCCGGCGCGCCAATGGCCGGCGTGTCGCGGGCGACGTCGACCCGATCGGCTTCCGCATCCTCGATGAGCGGCTCGCGTCGATCACCGCCATACAGGCCGGCTGCGAGCGGATCGCCGGCACGCCGCTGCCCTTCGCCTATACGCTCCTGGTGCATCGCACGGCCTACATCGTGTGCCTGCTGCTGCCCATCGGGCTGATCTCGACCACCGGCTGGGCGACGCCGCTGTTCACGGCGTTGATCGCCTATACTTTCTTCGGCCTCGACGCGCTGTCGGAGGAGCTCGAGGACCCGTTCGGCAAGGAAGCCAACGACCTTGCCCTCGACGGGCTCTGCCGGGTCTGCGAGATCTCCGTCTTCGAGGCCCTCGGCGAGACGCCGCCCAAGATGCTGCCGGGCGAGAAGTTCTATTTCTCCTAGGGCAGTTTCCGCTTTCATCGAACCGCGGAAACCCTCCGAGCGCCATCGGCGCCAAAAAGGACAAGGCCCCATGTAGGATCGCGGTCTGACTCCGCGTCCTTGGTCCAAAGCCGGCAATGAGCCGGGTTCGACCACCAGGAGGGAACACCAATGACCATTTCCGAAACCGCGCCCGCTTCCAGGGGCGCCCTGTGGACCGGCCGCGTGCTGAGTGGCCTTATCGTGCTGTTCATGATCTTCGACGGCGTCATCAAGCTGCCGCCGCTCGACGTCGTCACGCAAACCATGGCGCAGCTCGGCTGGCCGGCCGATGCCGGCACCGCGCGCCTGCTCGGCGTGATCGGGCTGGTCTCGACCGCGCTCTACGTGCTGCCGCGCACCTCAGTGCTCGGTGCAATCCTGCTCACCGCCTATATGGGCGGCGCCATCTCCACCCATGTGCGCATCGGCAATCCGCTGTTTTCGCATACTTTGTTCGGCGTCTACCTGGCTGTCATACTGTGGGGCGGGCTCTACCTGCGCGACGCCAGGGTGCGGGCGCTGATCCCGTTCAGCCGATAAGCAGGGGAGAAAAAAGATGCTTGCCGCGATCCTCATTGTCCTCGTGATCCTCATCGCCGCCGTGCTCATCTTCGCCGCGACCCGGCCCAATGACTTCGTTGTCAGCCGTTCGGCCACCATCAAGGCGCCGGCCGAGGCGATCTTTCCGCTGATCGGCGATTTCAGGCGCTGGCCCGAATGGTCGCCCTATGAAAAGCTCGATCCGGGGATGAAGCGTACGCTCTCGGGCGCCGACAACGGCAAGGGTGCGGCCTATGCCTGGGAAGGCAACGGCAAGGCCGGCACTGGCCGCATGGAAATCACCGATGCCGTCACGCCCTCGCGCGTGTCGCTGAAGCTCGACTTCGAGAAACCGTTCCGGGCCAACAACCTCGTCGACTTCACGCTGACCCCGGCCGGCGACGGCACCAGGGTGACCTGGGCGATGAGCGGCGCGCGTCCCTTCATCGCCAAGCTGATGGGGCTTTTCATGAATTTCGATACGATGATCGGCAAGGATTTCGAGATCGGCCTGGCCAATCTCGAAAAGCTCGTTCAGCGCTAGAAGACCGCCGGCAAAACTTGTCCGAAGCCCTTTGAAGCTTAGTTCGCATCGGTCGGGATCGTTTTTCTCACTTTCGCGTTGTCGCCATTGGGGCGGCGAAATCGAGAGGAACGACAATGAAGAAGATGCTGGTTCTGGTGGCGTTGATGGCAACGCTCGGTGCGTGTTCGCGCACGGAACAGGGCGCGGCCGTCGGCGGCCTGGGCGGCGCGGCAATTGGCGCCGCGGTCGCGGGTGACCCAGTCCAGGGCGCCGTGGTCGGCGGCGCCGCCGGCGCGATCGCCGGCGCGCTTATCGGCCGAGCCACGGAAAGCGGCCAGTGCCGATATCGCGACCGCCACGGGCGTGTGTACGTCGCGCGCTGCCCGCGCGGCTACTAGCGCATGACCCCGAAAATCGGAATCGATTTTCGGAAAGGATCATGCGCCAAATCAAAGTGTTAGAGCGTCCTTTGCGCGTTCCTGGGCCTTCTTGCCCGGCTCCGCCTTCTTCGGGTTCGAGCGGGCGTCGCGCTTGGCGATGCCGGCCTCGTCGAGGAAGCGCAGGACGCGGTCGGTCGGCTGGGCGCCATTGGCGAGCCAGTGCTTGACGCGATCGGCGTCGACCTTGACGCGTTCGCCGTCCTTCGGCAGCAGCGGGTTCCACGAGCCGATCGCCTCGATGAAACGGCCGTCGCGGGGCGAACGGGCGTCGGCGACGACGACGTGGTAGTAAGGACGCTTCTTCGAGCCCGCGCGGGCCAGTCTGATCTTCAGTGCCATTGTTTTTCTCCTAAAAGCTCTGATGTCGTTGATTGATTAGGGCTGTGTCTCTGTCTTGAGCGACGCGCACTCAGCCGGTTTTCGTCACGCCGTTGGCCGCGGCGATCTGTTCGTGGTGGCGGATCACTTCGCGGACGACGAAGTTGAGGAACTTCTCCGCGAAATCGGGATCCAGGTTGGCATCCTTCGCCAACTGGCGCAGGCGGGCGATCTGTTGCTGCTCGCGCGCCGGGTCGGCCGGCGGCAGGCCATGCTCGGCCTTCAGCACGCCCACCGCCTTGGTGCAGCGGAAGCGTTCGGCCAGCATGTGGATCAGGGCCGCGTCGATGTTGTCGATCGAGGCGCGGTAGCCGGACAGAATGGCGCGTGCGTCGATCGCCTGCTTTTGCTCGCTCATGGCGTCCTCCCTCACTTCTTCTTGCCGAGGCCGGGCAGTCCGCCACCGCCCAGGCCCGGTAGCTTGAGGCCGCCGGGAAGGCCTGGCAGGCCGCCACCGGGAAGCCCGCCCGGGAGCCCGCCGGGCAAGCCGCCAGGGAGGCCCTTGCCGAGGCCGGCGGCCTGCGCCTGCTTCTGAAGGGCTTCGAGCTGCTTGGGATCCATCTTCGACAGGTCGGGCATGCCGCCCATTCCGCCGGGCATCATGCCGCCGAGGCCCATCTTCGAGGCGAGGCCGCCCATCATGCCGCGCATGAGGCCGCCGCCTTTGCCCTTGCCACCCATCGCCTTCATCATGTCGGCCATGCCGCGATGCATCTTGAGCAGCTTGTTGATCTCGGCCGCGTCGGTGCCGGAGCCGGCGGCGATGCGCTTCTTGCGCGAATGCTTGAGGAGGTCGGGGTTGGCGCGCTCGGCCCTGGTCATCGAGGAAATGATTGCAAGCTGGCGGGCGAACATCTTGTCGTCCAGGCCGGCGGCGGCCATCTGATCCTTGATCTTGCCCATGCCCGGCATCATGCCCATGATGCCGCCCATGCCACCCATCTTCGACATCTGCTGAAGCTGCTGGGCCAGGTCGTTCAGGTCGAACTTGCCCGACTGCATCTTCTTGGCCATCGCCGCCGCCTGCTCGGCGTCGATATTCTCGGCCGCCTTCTCGACGAGCGAGACGATGTCGCCCATGCCGAGGATGCGATCGGCGATGCGCTTGGGGTGGAATTCCTCCAGCCCGTCCATCTTTTCGCCGGTGCCGATCAGCTTGATCGGCTTGCCGGTGACGGCGCGCATCGAAAGCGCGGCGCCGCCGCGGCCGTCGCCGTCCATGCGGGTCAGCACAAGGCCGGTGATGCCGACGCGCTCGTCGAAGCTCTTCGCCAGGTTGACGGCGTCCTGACCGGTCAGCGAGTCGGCGACCAGCAGGATTTCATGCGGGCTCGACACCTTCTTGATGTCGGCCATCTCGACCATCAGCGGCTCGTCGATATGGGTGCGGCCGGCGGTATCGAGGATGACCACATCATGGCCGCCGAGCTTGGCCGCCTGCACGGCGCGCCTGGCGATGTCCACCGGGCTCTGTCCGGCGATAACAGGCAGCGTGGCGACCTTGGTCTGCTCGCCGAGCTGGCGCAACTGCTCCTGCGCGGCGGGACGCCGCGTGTCGAGCGAGGCCATCAGGACCTTCTTGTTCTGACGCTCCGTCAGGCGCTTGGCGATCTTGGCCGATGTGGTCGTCTTGCCGGAGCCCTGCAGGCCGACCATCATGACGACGACCGGGGCCGGCGCGTTGAGATCGATGGCGACGCCCTCGGCGCCCAGCATGTCGACCAGTTCGTCATGGACGATCTTGACGACCATCTGGCCGGGCTTGATCGACTTCAGCACGGCGGCGCCGACCGCCTTCTCGCGCACCCTGTCGGTGAAGGAGCGCACCACTTCGAGCGCCACGTCCGCCTCGAGCAGCGCGCGGCGCACCTCGCGCAGCGCCGCCGAGACATCCGCCTCGGACAGCGCGCCGCGGCCGGTCAGGCCGTTCAGGATGGAGCCAAGACGCTCCTGAAGGGATTCAAACATCTGTCTTCCTTCGATCTCGGTTCGGTTCGACCGAGAGGTAGTGCATTCGCGCCAAGCGTCCAAGCAAAAGCCCAAAACCAAAAAGCACCCGGGGGCGCATCGCGCTGCCGGGTGTTGGCCTCCAGGATCGTTTTACAGCACCCGCCTCCAAAGAGGCTTCGGCGTCCTGGTCAGCTTTCGCGGAGAAGGTCTCGTCGCGGAATTCGGGGCGTGTAGACAGGAAATCGGCGAAAGAGTCAAGGTCGGGCGCCGAGCGGCAATCGAGTCAGGCCGGCGCCGCCCACGTTTTCCGGGTCAGGACACCGTACCGGCCACCAGATCCGCGCGCTCGGGCGTCACCTTCAGCGGCGAGCGTGGATGCAGCAGCATGAGGATCGTCAGCAGCGTGCAGCCGATGCCGATCAGCGCGACGATCGCGGCATCCGTGGTCGTCCAGCCCGGCCCTTCCAGCGGCTTGGCGATAAACAGGGCGAAGGCGTTGTAGCCTTCCTGGTGCGAGATCAGCAGGAAGCCGGTCAGGTTGTTACCGAGATGAGCGCCGAAGGCGGCGCCGAGATTGCCGGTGGTGTAGACCAGGAGCGTCAGCAGCAGGGCGAAGGCGGCGATCGAGACCATGACGCAGGCGTTGATGGCCAGGCTGGCGCCCGCGCTCCAGTGCAGCGAGGTGAACAGCAGGCCGGGCAGCAACGCCCAGACGAGGGGGCTGGAGAAGCGGCTGGCCAGGCCGCGCAGCAGGTAGCCACGGAACAGCACCTCCTCGGACGATATCTGCAGCAGCGTCAGCAGCACGATCGGGACCAGGAACAAAAGCCACAAGGACAGGGTGATGTCGCCACGCGCGATCTCGGGCTGCAGCCAGTAGAGCAGCACCTCCGACAGAAGGGAGGTGAGCAGCACCGCGACCAGCCCCTTGAGGAAGCCCGATCGCGAGACGCGGCGGCTCACGCCCACCAGCGCCCAAAGGGGCTCGCCGTGCACCCAGCGCATGGCGGCCCACAGGCCGAGCCAGATGCCGATGAAGGAGATCAACGCGCTCAGGATGCCGGTTGGCGACGCCAGGAAGTCCTGCATGTAGCGCCCGGTTGAGGGACCGGGAAGGCGCCAGACGATGTAGGCATAGGTGCCGGCGAACAGCACCAGGGCTGTCATGGCCATCCAGAAGGCGATGACGATCGCCGTTCCCAGGAAGAGGCGCGGCAAGGTGGTCTTTTCGTTGGGCGAGCGGCGGTAGCGCTCGAAGGCGGTATTTTCGATCGTCACGCGGCTCCCCTGCCGAAGGCTTTCGCCATATGGGTCTAGGAGATCGGCGGTTACCACGCAATTACCGGGCAAGCGGAGTTACCGCGAGCCGACATCAAAAACGGCCGCCAGTGCTGGCGGCCGTTCTTCTCGCAAGCCTGATCAGCGTACCACGTAGACGATGCGCCGCGTCGCCGGATCGACCAGCGCCGGCTGGTTGTTCACATAGACGTAGCGATAGTTGTAGTCCGGGATATCGCGCAGCTCGACCGTGTCGGGCAGCACCGCACCCGTCACCACCTCGCCGTCGAGATAGACCGGCTCGACCCGGTGGGTGGTCACATAGGTGCCGATTTCGGCCGGCGGCCGGGCGATCGGCTCCATCGGATCGCCTGCCACGATGGCGCCGGTGTAATTGTCGTCAGCGTAGAGATCGTCGGTCGGCGGCGCCACGACGGCGATGCCGGCATCGGCCGGGCGGCGCGTCAGGACGACCCTGTCACCGCCGAAATCGGCGGTGACATAGTCGGAATAGATCCAGCCTCTGCCGCCGGCTTCCGCGATCGTGCACCATTTGCTGTTTTCGATGCAGCCACTGAGCGTGGTCGACTGTCCGGCCGCCAGAACGCCGATGACCGGATATTGCGGCCCCGGACCGGCGCGGACGTTGAGATCCGCCACCGCCGAGACAGGCGTGTCGGCAAGGGCGGCGCCCGTCATGGCGAGCAGAGCACCGGCAAGCGCCGGCAACAATACGCGTTTCATCGTTTTTCTCCGTTTTCAACGCTCCCTCGCGGTCGAAAACGAAACCCGCACCTATGCGTTCCGGCTAAAATGCCGTCCTGCCGGTCACGAATTGTTCCATGGTCTTTCGGCCGATCGCTCAAAAGATCGTGAGTGATCGGAGCGAGGTGCCAGACAAATCCGCTCCGGCCACCGGCTACGGAGGCCGAAGGCAAGATTTCCAACCGGTTGTTCCTCCCGAGGTAGGACCGTTCAGCAACGCGGCCAGGAAAACAGTCGCGACGGCTCGATCTCCGCCATAAGAAACGCTTGATCGCGGGCGATTTACCCGGCATTCGCCTGCCATTGGTTAGAAACGGTGACAAGCGGGCATTTCGCTGGCAAATTCCGTTCCAAGGGACGTGATTCAGGCAATCTAGGAGAACAGGCATGGCATTTTTTGCCAAGGGAAAGATGTTTGCGGCGGCCACGGTCGTGGCTTTGCTTGCGTTGGGGACGGGGGCGCAGGCGGCGGCCAGCTGTGGCAAGAGCAGCGCCGGCTTCGATGCCTGGAAGCAGGATTTTGCCGCGCAGGCAAAGTCCGAGGGTGTCGGCCCGAAGGGCCTGGCCGCTCTGGCGGGCGCCACCTACGCGACGAAGACGATCTCGGTGGATCGCGGCATCCACAAGGCCTTCAGCGGTTCGGTGGACGAGTTCATGAAGCGCCGGGGCGCCGCCGCGATCATCTCCAAGGGGCGTACGCTGAAGAAGTCGAACGCCGCGATGTTCGACAAGATCGAACAGAACTACGGCGTTTCGCCGGGCGTGCTGCTGGCCATCTGGGGCATGGAGACCGGCTTCGGCTCTGCCATGGGCAATCAGAACACGGTGTCCGCCATCGTGACGCTCGCCTATGACTGCCGCCGCCCCGACTTCTTCCATCCGCATGCCATCGCAGCGCTGAAGCTGGTTGATCGCGGGGCGCTCAGCGCTTCGTCTGTCGGCGCGGCGCATGGCGAGATCGGCCATACGCAGTTCCTGCCCGGCAACGTGCTGAAATATGGCGTGGGCAGCGGAAACCTGCGCGACAAGGCCACCGCACTGGCTTCCACCGCCAACTTCCTGAAGGCGCATGGCTGGCGCGCTGGCGCGAGCGCGCAATCCAACCTCGGCGCGATTGCCGGCTGGAACGACGCGAACGTCTATCAGCAGGCCATTGCCCGCATCGCCACGGCGATCGACGGCGACTGATAGAATCTCCAGTTGACCGAAAAGGCCCGGTGGAAACGCCGGGCCTTTATTTTACGTCGATGGCGTAGGAACAGCCCGCGAGCACCTTGCCGGGGTGTGAATCGACCGTCGACACGTTGAGCGCGATACGCGTGGCGAAGGTGACGCCGTCGGCAACCTCCGTCTCGTCGATGACGACTTTCTCGCCGAGGAACTTGTCCGGCGTCGAGATCGTGGCCGGTATGGCCAGCTTCCTTGCGAGTTCCGGCGCGGCAACGCCATCGAGCACCGCCATCGGCCCGGTCGCTGTGAAGACGATGGCTGTCGTCTCAAGGCCGAAGACATGGAGGGGGACAGGCAGCCGATATTGCCGCAGGAAAGGATTTTCAGAGGGGATCTCTTTCCAGCCGAGTGTCCCAGTCGCGCAGGGTTCTCCGGCCAGCCAAAGGGCGAAGCCGTTATAGCCGGGCGCATCCGCCCTGCACTCGATCAAAGCGGCGAGATCGACCGAAGCGGGATCGAAATCCCCGGCAAAGGTTGCGGCTGGACAGAACAGCGCAAGCAGCGGCGCGAGCCGCATGCCGTGCTTCCATGCCGGCGACCTGCTCCGCTGCGCTGGGGTCACTTGCCCTTGATGACTTTCCAGAATTCGGTCCGCTGATCGAGCTGCAGTGCGTTCACGTCGGAATAGGTGATCCGGCCGCTGCGCATTCCTTCGGCCAGCCTTTGGCAAAACAGGGCCGGCATGCGCTCGCGCGAGACACCCATGAAACTGGCGATGTCCTGCTTCAGGGTGATGCTCCAAACCTGCACGGCTTCGATGCATCCGGATAGGTTCACCTTTCCGGCGGGTTTCTTCGCCGCCTCGGCGGGTTGGCACAGCATGACGGCAGCTGCTGCCGCCAGCAGAAGAGAAATCCTTATTTTCACTGTCAAATCCCCCAAAAACCCGGATGCAACCTAGATGAAGTGATCCATGGGTCAAACAGAAACCGCTTAGGCCAGGCTCATTTCCAGATACATTAGAAAATGCAAATAAAAACCCGGCGTCGCCGCCGGGTTTTCGATGGTTCAGCTTTGGCTGTATTTGGAAGAAGTCCGATACTCGTCTCAGGCTTTGCGGTTGCGCGCGGCCAGTGTGCGCAGGCGCAATCCGTTGAGGCGGATGAAACCTTCCGCATCCTTCTGGTCGTAGGCGCCGCGATCGTCCTCGAAGGTGACCAGCGCATCGGAATAGAGCGTCTTCCTGGACTTGCGACCGGTGACCATGACGTTGCCCTTGTAGAGCTTCAGCCGCACCGTGCCCTCGACGTCTTCCTGGCTCTTGTCGATCATCGCCTGCAGCATGACGCGCTCGGGCGAGAACCAGAAGCCGTTGTAGATGAGCTCGGCGTAGCGCGGCATGAACTCGTCCTTGAGGTGGGCCGCGCCCCGGTCGAGCGTGATGGATTCGATGGCCCGGTGGGCCGCGAGCAGGATGGTGCCGCCGGGAGTTTCGTAGACGCCGCGCGACTTCATGCCGACGAAGCGGTTCTCGACGAGGTCGAGGCGACCGATGCCGTTGTCGCGGCCGAGGTCGTTGAGCGCGGCCAGCATGGTCGCCGGCGAAAGCTTCTTGCCGTTGAGCGCGATCGGATCGCCCTTCAGGAACTCGATCTCGATCTCGGTGACGGCGTCGGGCGCGTCCATCGGCGAGACGGTGCGCTGATGCACGAATTCCGGCGGCTCGTTCCACGGATCCTCCAGCACCTTGCCCTCGGAGGACGAGTGCAGGAGGTTGGCGTCGACCGAGAAGGGCGCCTCGCCGCGCTTGTCCTTCGCCACCGGGATCTGGTGCTGCTCGGCGAAATTGATCAGGTCGGTGCGCGACTTGAACGACCAGTCACGCCACGGCGCGATGACCTTGATGTCGGGATTGAGCGCGTAGGCCGACAGCTCGAACCGCACCTGGTCGTTGCCCTTGCCGGTGGCGCCGTGCGCGATCGCATCGGCGCCGGTTTCTTTCGCGATCTCGACCAGATGCTTGGAGATCAGCGGCCGGGCAATCGAGGTGCCGAGCAGATAGGTGCCTTCATAGACGGCGTTGGCGCGGAACATCGGGAAGACGAAGTCGGCAACGAACTCCTCGCGCACGTCGACGATGCGGATGTCCTTGATGCCCATCATCTCGGCCTTCTTGCGGGCCGGCTCCAGCTCGCCGCCCTGGCCGAGGTCGGCGGTGAAGGTGACGACTTCGGCGCCGAGCTCGGTCTGCAGCCATTTCAGGATGATGGAGGTGTCGAGGCCGCCGGAATAGGCGAGCACCACCTTCTTGACGTTCTTATGCTTGGACATGTGGTCTCCGTCGGATGTCTTGCCGGGCGATGCGCCCTGAACCCTGCCCGCGCGCCCGGAAACGGCGTCGCGCATTGTCGGATGGCCTTTTAGCAGGAACGGCGGAGCGAGCAAGGCGTGGGGCTTCGCGCGAGCTGAATGGCTTCTCTCTACCGGATACAACCGAAAGATGTACTGAACAGGTGAAACTTAAGCAAGTCTTCACCCCTTGCCACTATCGGGAGCGCAAAGTCTGGGGTCGCTCTCGATGCGCGTCATAACCTGTATCGCCACGGAACATAATCTGTGGCTCGTGCTGCTGGCGGCTGTCATGTGCGTCACCGGCTGCTGGGTGACGATGGGCCTGTTCGAGCGGGCCCGCAAGACGCTCGGGCTTCAGATGCGGGGCTGGCTGTTCCTGACGGCGGTCGCGGCCGGTTCCTCCGTCTGGTGCACGCATTTCATCGCCATGCTGGCCTACCAGCCCGGCGTGCCGATCACCTTCGATCCTTTCATGACCATGCTGTCGCTGGTCTTCGCCATAACCGGCGCCGGCGCCGGCCTTGCGATGGCATCGAATGCAAACCACCGCTTCGCGCCGGAACTGGGCGGCGCCATGGTCGGGCTTGCCGTCGCGGCGATGCACTATACCGGCATGATGGCCTATCACGTGGCCGGCATCGTCGACTGGGACAGTGTCTATGTCGCGGCGTCCGTCGTGCTTTCGGTCGTCTTTTCCGCCGCAGCTCTGGGGCAGACCGTGCGACGGCCGCATCGCCTGTCCGAGCTGGCAGGCATCGCCCTGCTGGTGCTGGCGATCGTCAGCTTGCATTTCACGGCCATGGCGGCCGTGTCGGTCACGCCACTGTCGTTCGTCACCACCGGCACCAACCCCGACATCCTCGAGGCCATGGCGGTTGCCGTCGCCGTCGTCGGGCTCATCGTCGCCGCTACCGGCTTCGCCAGCTACATGATCGACGAGCGTGGCCGCATGGAGAGCTACGAGCGGCTGCAGCACCTGGCCCTCAACGACGCTCTCACGGGCCTCGCCAACCGCGTCAGCTTCAACGACCGCCTCGACCACGAGATCGAGCGGACGCGCGAGGAGGAGGGAACGATGACGGCCGTGATCGTCATCGATCTCGACCGCTTCAAGGAGATCAACGACCTGCGCGGGCATGCCGCCGGCGATCAGGCGCTCAAGATCGTCGCCCGCAGGCTGACCAGGCTGGCCACCGATGGCGAGTTCGTCGCCAGGCTCGGCGGCGACGAATTTGCCGCCATCAAGCGCTTCAAGGACCAGAACGATCTGCTCGGCTTGGTATCGCGGCTGGAGAAGTCGCTCTTCGAGTCGCTGCGCCTCGACGATTTCGAGATCGCCGCCGGCGCCTCCATCGGCGTCGCCGTCTATCCGCGCGATGGCGCTGACCGGGAGAGGCTGGTCAGCAACGCCGATCTTGCCATGTACCGGGCCAAGAACGACGTCACCCGCGCCGTCTGCTTCTACGAATCCGCCATGGACGAAACCGCGCGAGCGCGCCGGGCGCTCGCGACGGACCTGCGGCTGGCGGTCGAGCGCGGCGAGCTTTCCCTCCACTATCAGGTGCAGACGTCGGTCGCGACCGGCACGGTCTGCGGCTACGAGGCGCTGCTGCGCTGGACCCACCCGCAACGCGGCATGATCCCGCCCGCCGTCTTCATCCCGGTGGCCGAGGAAAACGGCTCCATCCTGGCGATCGGCGAATGGGTGCTGCGCACGGCCTGCCAGCAGGCCGCGTCCTGGGACAACGATCACAAGATCGCGGTCAATCTGTCACCCGTGCAGTTCGCCCATGCCGACCTTGCCAAGCTCATCCACCAGATCCTGGTCGAGACCGGCCTGTCGCCGCGCCGGCTGGAGCTGGAGCTCACGGAATCGACCATCGTCGCAGACAAGGTCCGCACCCTGCACGTGCTGCGCCAGATCAAGGCGCTGGGGGTGACGATCGCGATCGACGACTTCGGTACCGGCTATTCCTCGCTCGACACGCTGCGCTCCTTCCCCTTCGACAAGATCAAGCTCGACCGCTCGTTCATGGCAGATGTCGAGCGCAGCCCGCAGGCCAAGGCGATCATCCGCGCGGTGCTGACGCTCGGGCGCAGCCTGGAGATCCCGGTGCTGGCCGAAGGTGTCGAGACGCATGTCCAGCTCTCGATCCTCCAGGTCGAAGGCTGCAACGAGGCACAGGGTTTCTTCCTTGGCCGGCCGAAGCCGATCGAACTGATCCAGCAGCCGGGCCCGATGATCGAGCATGAGCCGGCCGAGCGGACCGCCATCTACGCCTAGCGCGGATTCGGGGCTTGCTGTATAGGCTGAGCGGTCCCTCCCGCAGTCCTGCGCGCCCCATGTCCTTCATCCCCGACACCACGACGCTGATCCAGTTCGCCATCGCCACGGTGATCCTGGCGATAACGCCGGGACCCGACATGACGCTGTTCGTGTCGCGCACGCTGAGTCAGGGGCGGGCCACGGGCTTTGCCTCGATGGCGGGCGCGCTGTGCGGCACCTTCGTCCACACCACGCTGGTGGTGGTCGGCATCTCGGCGCTGATCGTCGCGTCGCCGATGGCGTTCTTCGTGCTGAAGATGTTCGGCGCCGGCTATCTGGTGTTCCTCGCCTGGCAGGCGATCGCCCGGGGCTCGGCCTTCGCGCCGGAGAAGAAGGCCGGCCAGCGCGTGTCCTTGCTGCGCAGCTGGATGGCGGGCCTCGGCGTCAACCTGCTCAACCCGAAGGTCATCCTGTTCTTCATGACCTTCCTGCCGCAATTCGTGTCGGCGCACGATCCGCATGCGCCCGGCAAGCTGTTCTTCCTCGGCGGCATGTTCATCGTCTTCTCGATCATCGTGACGGCGCCGATGGTGCTGGCGGCGGAGAAGTTCGCGGCGGCGATGAACGCCAGTCCGCGCGTCACGCGGGTGGTCGACTATCTCTTCGCCGGCGTATTCTCGGCCTTCGCGCTCAAGATCCTGACCGCCCAGGCGAAGTAGGCCGCTCGATATTCCCCGCCTGGCGCCAGCTTCCCGCCCAGCGGCCGCAGCTCAGCCAATAGAAGATGCCGCCGACAATGCCGCTGCCGACGACGGCCATCATGACGCTTGCGTCGGTCACCGCGAAATCGCTGTCGCCCGTTTCGCGGGCGACGACGATGAAGACCGCCGCCACCACGGCGCCGGCCAGCGCGTAGAACAGCCAGTCGCGCCGGGCGAGCACTTCGGAGACGAGGATGACGACGGCCGCCGGCAGGAAGGCGAAATAGGCGACGAACAGCGCCACGAAGGGGATCGAGAAATAGAGCGAGGTGACAGCCGCCGGCTCGAGATGGCCCGGCGCGTAGCCGAGCGCGCCGAGGAACAGGATGTTGAGGAAGGCGCTGGCCGCCAGCGAGGCAACGACATAGCCGAACAGGATGACGGCAAATCGGACGATGTATGCGACGAGGCGGTTCATGCCGGGTTACGCTCCCTGAGATGGCCGGAGTGGCGCCCGGCCAGAAGCCAATAGATCGAACCCGAGGCAACGCCCAGCATCGCCGCGAAAATGAAATGGACCGGTGCAAGGCCGGACCCGTCGATTGAAGTCGTGAGAGAGCCGTCGATGACGATGGCGGCGATCATTCCCATGACAGCGAAGTAAAACCATCGGCGAAGCGACAGCCGCTCGGCGGCGAAGATCGCCGGGGCGGCGACCATCAAGGCGCTTGCCGACAGGGCGAGCGTCCAGACCGGAAGCGACAGCCAGTCGACGGCGGCGAGCAGCGACCAGTCTCTCTCGCCAAGGCCTTCCGACAGAGTGACGAGAAGCATCGATATGAGGATCGAGGCGAGCACGGCGACAAGATAGCTCGCCGCGATGGCGCCAAGGCGCTTCAGCCAGGCGCGCAGGGAGCTCAAGCCTCGCCGTGCCCCGCGATCATCATGGCTTCCAGCGCCAAACGGTCCACTTTGCGCATCCGCTCCGATTCCGACTTCAACTGGCCGCAGGCGGCGAGGATGTCGCGGCCGCGCGGCGTGCGGATCGGCGAGGCGTAGCCGGCATTGTTGATGGTGTCGGCGAACTTCTCGATCGTCTCCCAGTCCGAGCACTGGTAGTTGGTGCCGGGCCAGGGGTTGAAGGGGATCAGGTTGATCTTGGCCGGAATGCCCTTGAGCAGCTTGACCAGCGCCTTGGCGTCCTCGAGGGAATCGTTGACGTCCTTCAGCATCACATATTCGAAGGTGATGCGGCGCGCGTTGGAGAGCCCGGGATAGGCGCGGCAGGCGGCGATCAGGTCCTTCAGCGGGAACTTCTTGTTGATCGGCACGAGCAGGTCGCGCAGGTCGTCATTGGTTGCGTGCAGCGAGATCGCCAGCATGACGCCGATCTCCTCGCCGGTGCGGGCGATTTCCGGCACGACGCCCGAGGTCGACAGCGTGATGCGGCGCTTGGAGAGCGAAAGCCCGTCGCCGTCGGAAGCGATCAGCAGCGCCTTCTTCACCGCCTCGAAATTGTAGAGCGGCTCGCCCATGCCCATCATGACGATGTTGGAGACTTTCCTGCCCTCGGCCGGCACGATGGCGCCGTCCGGCGTGTCGCGGTCTGGGAAGTCGCCGAGACGGTCGCGCGCGGTGAGAAGCTGCGCGAGGATTTCTTCCGTCGTCAGGTTGCGCACCAGCTTCTGCGTGCCGGTGTGGCAGAAGGAGCAGGTCAGCGTGCAGCCGACCTGCGATGAGATGCACAGCGTGCCGCGGCCCTCCTCGGGAATGTAGACGGTCTCGATCTCGACCGGCCGGCCGGCGCCGCGCGGCGGGAAGCGGAACAGCCATTTGCGCGTGCCGTCGGAGGAGACCTGCTCCTCGACGATTTCCGGCCGCGCGACGGTGAAATGCTCGTCGAGCTCGGCGCGCAGGTCCTTGGAGATGTTGAACATGTGGGCGAAATCGGAGACGCCGCGCACATACATCCAGTGCCAGAGCTGCTGGACGCGCATCTTCGCCTGGCGCTCCGGCACGACGCCCGATGCGACCAGCGCCTCGGCCAGCTCGGCGCGGGTCAGGCCGATCAGCGAGGGTTTCTCGGCGGAAGCGGAGCGCGCGCGCAATGCGTCGCGCGCGCCTTCGGCGGTTAAATCAAGTGAGACAGTCATGGTAGCGCCAATATAAGCGGTTTGCGGCCGATTTCAGCATCGTGCCTGAAATGAAGCGCGGCGCATAGCACAGCTTGCGGCCGGAGTCATGCGCCGCGCAGGGTTGGTAGTGCATCAGTTAGGCCGCGCGTAAGTTGTGTGAGAAGTGCAGTTATCCGGAGGAACGAAAGTGAGCGTCGTGAGTGGTGTGGTGCTTTGTGCATCTATTGCTGAAGATTGTTCGGGCCCGAGCGGTCAGCTGGTTCTCTTTGAGCGCATACAGGAATGGCTGGTCGAGCACGCTGGTCCCTTCCAGCAACTTAACAGCGTCGAGGATAGCTTTGGCGGCAGCAAGCACCCGCAAATGTTTGTAGCGGGCGGTGGTTTCAACCATTTCCCTGAGGACGACTTTGCAGCTTTCGTGTTGTCCCTGCCCTGGCAGAATCCTGAAAACGTTGTGCTGGTCATCGATCCGGAAGAAGGAGCCACCCGCGTTTTCAGACCTGAGGTTTCAACGTAATGCAATACCGCACGGTCAAGGCGTGGCGTCGGCTGCAGCCTCCGCCTTGCGGCGGTGGCCGCTGACCTGGGCGCCGTCCTCTGCGCGCAGGAAGAAGAAGCCGGGAATTGAGATCAGCGGGACAACCGCCGTCAGCACGAAGACCCAATGGAACTGTTCCGGCGTTGGCGCATGGGCCTGGCCGGACACGAGGCCCAGCACCATGGCGGCGATCGAGACGCCGAGCGAAACGCTGAGCTGCTGCAGGACGCCGCCGAGGCTGGTGGCGCGGCTGAGCTTCTCGCCCGGCAGGTCGGCATAGGAGAGCGTGTTGGAGGTCATGAACTGGGCCGAACGCACGATCCCGAACAGGAAGACGTAGAGACCGATCATCCAGTGCGGCGTGTCGGCCTGCATCAGGGCGAAGCCCGCCACGGTGGCCGAGCCGACAAGGGCGCTGCCCGTCAGCACCGACTTGAAGCCGAAGCGCCGCAACAGGCGCGACAGAAGCGGCCGCATCAGCAGGGCGCCGAAGCTGCCGACGAAGGTCAGCGAGCCCGAGGTGACCGGGCTCATGCCGAAGCCGACCTGCAGCATCAGCGGCAGCAGGAACGGCACGCCGTTGAGGCCGACGCGGCACAGGCCGCCGGCGAGCGTGCCGACCCAGAAGGAGCGAAAGCGAAACAGCGTCAGGTCGACGGCCGGTGCCGCGACGCGGCGCGCGTAGCGGCCGAAGGCAAGCAGCAGCAGCACCGACGCGACCAGCACCAGCGTCGTCGCCAGGGTCGGGATCGTCGGCCGGCCGATGTTCTCCAGGCCGAACTGCAGGAGGGCCGCGCCGCTTCCCACCATGAGGAAGCCGGCGAAGTCGAAGCGCTGCACCGTTTCGCCGCGGAAATCGTCGACGAAGCGCAGCGCCGCCAGGATGCCGATGCAGCCGAAGGGCACGTTGACGTAGAAGATCCAGCGCCAGGAAGCGTAGGTGGTGAGGACGCCGCCGAGCAGCGGCCCGATTACCGGTCCCATGATGGCCGGCAGGGTCATGTAGGTCATGGCGGTGATCAGCCCGCTGCGCGGAAAGCTGCGCAGCAGGATGAGCCGCCCGACCGGTGTCATCATGGCGCCGCCCAGCCCCTGCAGCGCGCGCATCGCCAGCAGCATGCCGACGCTGTCGGCCATCCCGCACAGTACCGAGCCCAATGTGAAGATGAACAGCGCCAGGGCAAAAATCCTGCGCGCTCCGAACCGGTCGGCGAACCAGCCGCTGACGGGAATGAACACGGCGAGCGTCAGTATATAGGTGGTGATCGCCAGGTTGAGCCTTACGGGCGTCGTGTCCAGGCTTTCGGCGATCGCCGGAATAGCCGTGGTGATGATGGTGGAATCGAGCTGTTCCATCAGAAAGGCGATGGCGACGATGACCGGGATGATCAGCCTCAGTCTCGGGTCACGCTCTGTCGCGAAAAGGGGCTGTTCCAATGTATAGGCCGTGAATTCCTAAATGCCGCTGGAATGGCTGGCGCCATTTCCGTCTACGAGCCGCCGCAACCTGGCCGCGCGGCACTGCTTATGTCCCGATCGGGATCGAACGATAGTCATTTCTACTGGGGACGCGGTCAACAAATTTTGACCGTGGCCCGAAGAAAGCCGCACGCCGCCCAAGCGTTCCGAATCCGCTCAGCCGGCAGGCAAATAGCGCGGCGATGCCCTGGGGCGCGGCCAGGCCGATCACATCGTCGTGTTGGTGTAACGCTTCGCCGCCCGGCGGCGAAGCGGGAAAGGGGCGATCGTGCCCTGCAACCTGGGAGTGACCAGAAATGCCTTCTATCAAGCTTGTCGCAATCGCCGCCCTCGCCGCGCTGTCCGTCTCGCCTGCCCTTGCCGAGGATGCGATGGGAACCATGACGATGATGAAAGGCGGGCAAGTGACCGCGATCATGCCCGACGGCCACATGGGCACCATGACGCCCGACGCCAAGGCGAGCGCGGAAATGATGAAGATGGCCAAGCCCATCAAGCATTGCATGATGATGATGACCGACGCCAAGGGCAAAGCCTACATGATCGACACGTCGACCAAGGAGGCGCAGGCCAAGTGCGAGAAGATGGCAATGTAAGCCTTTCGTCGCGCCTGCCGCGAGGTCGACCGGCAGGCTGAACGGTTTGTCGTGGGCCTCGCCGGCGGCGGTTCGGTTTCGATCGGTATTGTGATCGGCATGCGCGGAACCGGGCCAGCCTCACGGGGTATGATCGCCCGCATCGGTGTGGTAGGGGCGATCATGACCACGAGGGGCGCGGATGGCCGGCGCATCACGAAAATATCCCATGCTGCGGCGCTCGCGCGCCATGTGGGCGTCGCGCAGGGTCTGGCAGCCGCGCCTGGTGTTCTGGGCCGGCGCGATCTGCATCGGCCTGATCAGCGTGCTCTTCGCGGTGCTGGCCGACCGCGCGCAGATCGCCTTCCATGCCCTGATCGGCCATGATGGCGGCTGGCGCGCCATGCTGCCGCTCATTGTCACGCCGGCGGGCTTCGCGCTGTGCGCCTGGCTTGCCCATGCCTATTTCCCCGGCTCGCAGGGCAGCGGCATTCCGCAGGCCATCGCCGCCAGGCATCTGCGCGACGAGTCGGACCGTACCCACCTGCTGTCGCTGCGCCTTGCCGGTGGCAAGATCGCGCTCACCGTCGTCGGGCTGTTCTGCGGCGCCTCGATCGGCCGCGAGGGACCGACCGTACAGGTGGGGGCATCGCTGATGCTGCAGGCGGCGCGCTGGGGCGGCATGGCGCAGGCGCGCGGGCTTATCCTCGCCGGTTCGGCCGCCGGCATAGCGGCCGCCTTCAACACGCCCCTCGCTGGCATCGTCTTCGCCATCGAGGAGATGGGCCGCACCTACGAGGCTCGCACCAACGGGCTGGTGCTGACGGCGGTGATCCTGGCCGGCCTCGCCTCGCTCGGGCTGCTCGGCAACTATACCTATTTCGGCATCGCCAGGGACACGGTCGCCTTCGCCAGCGACTGGCCGCTGGTGCTCGCCTGCGGCGTCATCGGCGGTGGGCTTGGAGCGCTGTTCTCGCTGCTGACGCTGAGGATCACGCGCCGCATCCGGCGCTGGAACCGGTTCCAGCCGCTGTGGCGCACCCTCATCGTGGCAACGGTTTGCGGGCTCCTGGTGGCGGTGATCGGCATCGCTTCCGGAGGCCTGACCTTCGGCACCGGCTACGCGCAGGCGCGTGGCGCGGTCGAGGGCGCGCCGCTGCCGTGGCTGTTCTTCGCCGAGAAGTTCGCCGCCGGCCTGCTGTCGACGGTCTCGGGCATTCCCGGCGGCATCTTCGCGCCGTCGCTCGCTGTCGGCGCGGGCATCGGCAGCACGCTCGGCCTCGTGCTCGGCGCCAATACGGGGATCGCCGCGCTGCTCGGCATGGCGGGTTACTTCGCCGGGGTGGTGCAGGCGCCGATGACGGCCTTCGTCATCATCCTGGAGATGACCGGCAACCATGACAACGTGATCGCGCTGATGCTCGCCTCGATGCTCGGCTACGGCACGGCGCGCATGATCTCGCGCGAACCGCTCTACCACGCTCTGTCGCGCGTCTTCATCGCCGACGCGATCCGACGCAGAAGGGCCGAGGAAACGAGTGAAGGCAACGCCTAAGGCGTTGTCGCGATCCGTCCGGTTCGCTCCGTGCGCTGGTACCTTCAGCCCAAACGCTTCACCGGACCGCCGAGACGGTTCGAGCCGCCGGCCGTTTTGACATCGGCGTCCGGCACGACAGGAGCTTGAGGCTCGAAGACGCATCGGTCGCGGCCCGTATCCTTGGCGCGATACAGACCGCGATCGGCGCGACCGAGCGCGATTGACAGGTCATCGTGCCGCGCAACCGGCGTTACTCCAACGCTGACGGTGACCTTCGCCAGCCGCATGAAGGTCAGTTGAGAAACCGCAAGACGGAGCTTCTCACAGGAGAGCCTGGCGAGGCTCTCGCCCTGCCATGGCATCAGCACGACAAATTCTTCTCCGCCGATCCTGGCGACCATCGCGTTGTCGGGGCGATTGTCGTCGAGACATCGGGCCACCGCACGAATGACGTCGTCGCCCTTGGCGTGCCCCCAGCGGTCGTTTATCTGCTTGAAATGGTCGATGTCGAAGATCGCGATGGCGGCGCTGACGGGGCCGCTCCTGCCGCTCGTTTGGCCGCTGATCTGGTCGAATGCGCTGTTCAAGGCGCGTCTGTTCGGCAAGCCGGTAAGGGCGTCCGAGGCGGCGTCGCTGCGGTCCTTCAGCACCACCATCTGCAACGAGTTGATCAGCACCAGCAATCCCGCCCCCAGCAGCAGGACGCCGGAACTGGCCTGGGATATCAACGCGTAGGTGCTGCTGACATAGGTGCTCGCCGTCGCTCCCGATCCGAAATAGACCGCCGCGAACGGCTTGAGCAGGAAATGAGCGGCGATAATCGTGAAGAGCCCCGCCGTGGTCCGGTCCAGTGCCGTCGATCTTCCGTGCGCGAGCGTGGTCGCGGCGCAAAACAGCGCCGCGACGGCAAAGGGCGCCTGATAGGTCAGCTCGTACCAGAATTCGTTCCGCTGCCCATTCCAGATCAGCGACCTCAGACAAATACCTCCGACGATGATCACGGTGGCAATTCTCCACGCCGGCCGTTGGCCATAGAGCCTGGAGAGAGCCGGCGCCATCAGCGTCATGCCAGCGAAGACGCCGGCATAGCTCATGATCATGAAGGGCACGGGCGACGGCGCGATGGGGAGGAGGAATTCGGCGAGCGGGGTCAGCATACCGACGGCATAGCTGGCGGCGAACCACCGGATGTGGCCAAATCCCGGATTCAACTGCGCGATCGTGAGAAAACTCGCGACGAACATGCCGGCGACGAAGACATTCACGAGAATTGGCAGTGTCGCAGCAGGCATCCGGTATCCGTCCGTGATGCCCAAGGTCCAGCCATCGGCAACCGGCAACCACGTAAATCCGGTGGCCTTCGACGCGCATGCGTGGCCACCCTCCAGCATTCGCCGCCCGAGGCTATTTCCAACTGCTTAAGGTTCGGTTTCGCTTGGTCATGCTGTTCGACGACAGCGCGCCAGGAGCATCGGCCCTATAGCTCATCTGCAATGAAAAAGGCCGGACATCGCTGCCCGGCCTTTTTTCGGATAAATCAGCCGGCGGCTATTTGCACTTGGCGATCGAGGCGAGCGCGGCCGAAATGCCTTTCAGCGAGAAGACATAGGTGGTGGGGTTGCCGCGCCCGGACTTGGCCGAAACCTTCATGTCGGTGCCGGTCTTCATGGCGGCGATCAGCACTGGTTCCTCGGCGGCGTTCTCGACCCAGGCCGACTTGCCGCGCGTGAACATCGAGAAGGTCTTCTTGTCGATGGTGACGGTGGCCTTGGAGCCTTCCTGGAAATTGTAGCCGGCGATGAACTGCGGCTCGTAGGAGACCTGCTGGCCCGGCCGCTGGCTGACGAAGAAGAACATGTCGCCATGGTCGAGGGTCGGCGGCTGCTTGTCGGTCGGCACCGTCAGCACGTAGCAGACCTTGCCGCCGGAGGCCTGGTAGCTGTAGGTGCCCCAGGCATTGTGCTGCCCGATCTTGGTCGCCGACTGCGCCAGCGCCGGCGCTGTCAAGGCCACCAGGACCAGACTGGAAACTGTAGCAATCAATCCGCGCATCGTCTTTCCCGTATTCCAAATGGAGCGGAGGCTGGTCCGCGTCGCGTCCTGCCGTTGCTTCATTTTGATTTAATCTGGGTTACCAAACGGTGAATTCTCCCAAGAAAGGAACGTCACCCAAGGAAACCGCCGCCTTCCGCGCGCCGACGCCGATGCATGACCGCGGCAAATCGATATCGATTCGCCTGAAGTCATACACCGATCGGGATGCCGCGGCCCGCAAGAATATGCGGTGCCGCGAAAACCGGCCGGCGCTCAGTCCCGGTCGCGACTTGGAGGCCACGAAAACGGCAAGAGTTTGACTTAAATCCGGGCCGCCGCGCGCGTGCGCAACCGCATGCCGCATCCCTGCGAAAACCGGTTCCGGTTTTTGGGCCGCGAGTCAGCCCTTGTCGGCGATTGCCTGCTTGGCGGCCAGCCGATGCGCCGGCGTGATGTGGGTGCGGACGGCGGTGATGGCGGCGGTCAGCACAGCGATGTCGTCGGTGAAGCCGAAGCCGACGATGAAGTCGGGGATGAGATCCACCGGCAGCACGAAATAGCCGAGCGCGGCCAGCAATATGCCTTTCACGCGCAACGGGGTTTCCTTGTCGAGCGCGCAATAATAGGCCGCGACCACGTCTTCCATGAACGGGATCTGCCGCGCGGCTTTCTTCGCGGTGCGCCAGAATTTCGCGCGCACCTCGCTCTCGCCGCCCAGCTTGTCGCCGAAGCCGAAGTAGTCAAAACCCGATTCTCGCACCATCCGTTTCTCCTTGGCGGCCGAGCCCGTCATCGGGCCCGGCCTGCCGCCGGGAAATGTGGTGAAAGCATCACCCCGCTACAAGAGTTGCGATCCTCCAGGGTCTGAAAAACCGAATCGCGCTGGCGGGCGACTGAGACGTCTCAGTGGAAATAGCGGTTCATCCGCTTCGCCAGTTCGATGTCGAGCGCCGTCACGCCGCCGGCGTCATGCGTGTTCAGCGTCACGTCGACGGTCTTGTAGACATTTGACCAGTCGGGGTGGTGGTCCATCTTCTCCGCCGCGAGCGCGACGCGCGTCATGAAGGCGAAGGCCTCGGAGAAGTTCTTGAAGTCGAAGCGGCGCCGGATCGAGGCATTGTCGTCGGCCAGGGCCCAGCCTTCGAGCTCGGCCAGCGCGGCGGAGACGGCTTCCTTGCTCAGTTTCTCTCTCGTCATGTCGAAATCCCGTGCTATTCGCAAAATGGACTCCACCGTAGTGCATGTCTTGCGAAAGTGCGCGGCGGTTTTTGATCGGAGCGCGTGGGCGCGACAGGAAAAGTTCGTGTCGCCCGAAGACGCCGAGGCTGGTGCGACGAAATGCGTGAAAACGAGGGTTCAGGTGCCGCATCGATGAACGGGAATCCGGTAAGTTCCGTCCTGTTCGTCTGCCTCGGCAACATCTGCCGCTCGCCGCTGGCCGAGGGCGTCTTCCGCGCCGTGCTGGAGGAGCGCGGATTTACTGGCATGACGGTCGATTCGGCAGGTACCGGCGGCTGGCATGCCGGCGAGCAGCCGGACCGTCGCTCCATCGCCATTGCCGCGCACCATGGCGTCGACATTTCCGGGCAGAGGGCGCGTAAGGTCATCGTGGAGGATTTCTCCCGCTTCGACCTCATCCTCGGCATGGACCGGTCGAACGTGGCCGACCTGAAGGCGCTGGCGCCGGCCGAGGGGCGCGGCAAGGTGCATCGTTTCCTGGAGTTCGCGCGGCAGGGCGCGCGCGATGTGCCGGACCCCTACTATGACGGGCCGGATGCCGCCGCCGTCTACCGCATGGTCCGCGAAGCGTCGGAGGCGCTGGCGGCGCGCCTCGTACGGGATCCCGAAAACCGCAATCGTTTCCGGCTCGACTGATCCTGCCCGGAAGAGCTGAAAGTCTCTCGAAAGTGGGGACCTGGCCTCCGAGGCCAGGCCGCGCGCTCAGAGCGTTCCCTGTGCGCCCAGGCGTGGTGTCGCGGCAGCCCGGTCCGCGCCCGAAAGCGACCAGGCCTCCTCGACGATATAGGGGCCGCCGCCAACGGAATCGCGCGACGACATCAGAACGAAGCGGCCGACGCGGAACGGCAGCGTCGAGAAATTGCCGCGCGCGGACAGGTATTGCGCGACATCAAGCGGGCTGGAATTGCGCAGCCGCGCCAGCGTCACATGCGGCGTGAACTTGCGCGGATCGGCGGGAACGCCGAGGCGCTGGCAGATGCGGTCGATCTCGCCCTGCAGCCCCGTCAGGTCGGGCGAGGCCGAAACCCCCGCCCACACCGCGTGCGGCTTCTTGCCGCCGAAGGCGCCGACGCCCGTCAGCGACAGGGAGAAGGAGGGCCGGTGTACCCGGTCGAGCGCGTCGACGATCTCGTCGGCCAGATGGCCTTCGATGTCGCCGATGAAGCGCAATGTCAGATGGTAGTTCTCGACATCGATCCAGCGGGCTCCGGGCAGGCCGCCCCGGAGCAGGGACAGCGAGAGGGCAGCGTCACGCGGAATTTCGAGGGCGGTGAAAAGACGCGGCATGAAGAGCCTCCTGTCCTCGAATCGAAATGCACCCCTAGCGAATCATCGATAGGCGAGCGGGGCAAGCTGTTTGTTGGCAACAGTCCGGCTGGCGCCTTTCCCCAACGTAAATTGCTCTCGCGCTCACGACCTGCCCTGCGCCGCGATGGCCTTCTCGACCGTCGGCAGGATGCGCTCGACCATCTGGTCGACACCCTTGGGATTCGGATGCATGCCGTCCTCGAGCTGCAGCGCCGGCTGGCCGGCGACGCCGTCAAGAAAGAACGGATAGAGCGGAACGCCGTATTTCTCGGCGAGCCTGGGGAAGATGGGGTCGAATGCCGCCTGGTAGTCGGGGCCGAGATTGGGCGCGGCGCGCATGCCGACCAGGAGCACCGCGATGTGGCGCTCCTTCAGCTTCGCCAGCATGGCGTCGAGGTTCTTTTCGGTGATGTCGGGCGCGAGGCCACGCAGCATGTCGTTGGCGCCGAGCTCGAGAATGACGAGCTGGGTGCCGTCAGGCACCGACCAGTCGAGCCGCGACAGTCCGCCGCTTGATGTATCGCCGGAGACGCCGGCATTGGCGATCACCACATCGTGCCCCTGCGCCTTCAAGGCGGCGGCCAGCCTGTCGGTGAACCCCTGATCGGGCCCCAGGCCGTAGCCCGCCATCAGGCTGTCACCCAAACCGACGATCTGGAAGGGAGCGGCGGCGGCCGACGAATTGGCGCCGCAAATGGCGAGGAAAAGCAGAAAGGCTGTGGCAACGCCGTGTTTGAAAGCCATGCGGCAGGCCCCATATAGCGAGAACATCTCTTGGCGGTGGCGGTCGTCTGTCGGGCGATCACCTTCGCTTCCCATATAGGACGATTTGGATTTGACAGAAGCCGTCATCGCGCTGAGGGACGTATCGCTGACACTGGGGAGCGGCGCCTCGGCCGTGCATGTGCTGAAAGGCATCAGCCTTGATGTCGCGTCGGGAGAAGCCACCGGCATCGTCGGTCCCTCCGGTTCTGGCAAGTCGACGCTGCTGATGGTGCTGGCCGGGCTTGAGCGCGTGGATTCGGGCACGGTGCGCATCGCCGGCGAGCTGCTCAACGACAGAAGCGAGGATCAGATCGCATCGTTTCGAGGGCGAAACGTCGGCATCGTGTTCCAGTCTTTCCATCTCATCCCGAACATGACCGCGCTGGAGAATGTCGCCGTGCCGCTGGAACTTGCCGGCCACGCCGATCCGTTCGCGGTCGCGGCGCGGGAGCTGGCGGCGGTGGGGCTAAGCGAGCGCGTCACCCATTATCCGGGCGAGCTGTCGGGCGGCGAGCAGCAGCGCGTGGCGATCGCGCGGGCGCTGGCGCCGTCGCCGCGCATCCTGATCGCCGACGAGCCGACCGGCAATCTCGACCAGGCGACGGGCAGACAGGTGGCGGACCTGCTGTTCGCCAAGGCGGCAGAGCGTGGCATGACACTGGTACTGGTCACGCACGATCCGGCGCTGGCGGCGCGTTGCACGAGACAGGTCTCGATGCGTTCGGGGCGGATCGAGGATCCTGTGCCGGTGGAAGTGACGGGGTAGCCGCATGACGGACACGCCCTCATCCCGGAGCCAGCCCTTTCTCCCCGCCGGGCAAAAGGCGGCCGCCGAGCGGCCCGTCGAAGGAATTTCCCTGTTTCGAACCATAAGGCTTGCACTGCGCTTCTCGCTGCGCGAGATGCGCGGCGGGCTGTCTGGCTTCCTGATCTTCCTCGCCTGCATCGCGCTCGGCGTGGCGGCGATCGGCGGCGTCAACTCGGTGGCGCGGGCGATTTCCGCCAGTGTCGCCGACCAGGGGCAGACGCTGCTCGGCGGCGACCTGCGCTTCCAGATCAACCAGCGCGAGGCAACGACGGCCGAGCGTGCTTTTCTCGATAGTCTGGGCACGGTCTCCGAAAACACCGGCATGCGCTCGATGGCGCGGCTGGTCGACGGCTCCGACCAGGCGCTGGTCGAGGCCAAGGCGGTGGACGACGCCTATCCGCTCTACGGCACGATCGAGACGGAACCGGCGCTGTCCCGGCAGGATCTGCTCGGCGAACGCTCCGGGGTGTTCGGCGCCGTGGCTCCGGATCTTCTGTTCGACAGGCTGCACCTTTCGGTGGGCAGCCGCATCAAGCTTGGCGGGGCCATTTTCGAGTTGCGGGCAAGGCTGGTCAACGAGCCGGATGCGATATCCGACGGTTTCGGCTTCGCCCCGCGCCTGATGATCTCGAGGGAAGGGCTTGCGGCCTCGGGCCTGGTCCAGCCGGGCAGCCTGACCGAGAACGCCTACAAGGTGCGCCTGCCCGCCGGATCGGACGACGCGCGCGTCAAGGCGATCCAGCAGCAGGCGGCGAAAGACTTTCCCGAATCGGGCTGGTCGATCCGCACGCGCGGCAATGCGGCGCCGGCGTTGTCGTCCAACATCGAGCGCTTCTCGCAGTTCCTGACCCTGGTCGGCCTGACGGCCCTGGTGGTCGGCGGCGTCGGCGTCGCCAATGCGGTGCGCGCCTATCTCGACGGCAAGCGCGGCGTCATCGCCACCTTCAAGAGCCTCGGTGCTTCAGGCGGCTTCGTCTTTGCCGTCTATCTCACGCAGATCCTGATGATCGCCGCGCTCGGCATCGTGGCCGGGCTGGCGCTGGGCGCGCTGATGCCATTCGCGGCGAGCGCGGCCCTGCAATCTGTCATTCCGGTGCCGGCCGAAGGCGGTTTCTATCCCGGCGCGCTTGCCATGGCGGCGCTGTTCGGCGTGCTGGTCACGCTGGCCTTCGCGCTGCTGCCGCTCGGGCGGGCACGCGACGTGCCGGCGACGGCGCTGTTTCGCGAAATGGGCTTCGAGGGCCGCGGCCGTCCGCGCCTCGTCTATGTCGCGACCGCGCTCGGCATCGCGGCGCTGCTGGCCGCGCTGGCCATCCAATTCTCCGGCGACCGGCGCATCGCCGCGATCTTCGTCGGCGCCACCCTGTTCGCCTTCCTGGTGCTGCGCCTTGTCGGCGCCCTGGTGCAGTGGCTGGCGCGCAAGAGCCCTCGCGTGCGTTCCACGGCGCTGAGGCTGGCCATCGGCAACATCCACCGGCCGGGCGCGCTGACGCCTTCGGTGGTGCTTTCGCTCGGACTCGGGCTGACGCTGCTGGTGACGCTGGCGCTGATCGACGGCAATCTCCGGCGGCAGATCGAGGGCAACCTGTCGGAGCGAGCGCCCAACTTCTTCTTCGTCGACATCCAGGCCAGCGACGTCGACGCCTTCGCCACGCTGGTCGGCCGGGAGGCGCCGCAGGGAACGCTGGCCAAGGTGCCGATGCTGCGCGGCCGCGTGATGGCGCTGAGCGGCGTTCCCGTCGACAAGGTCAAGGTGCCGGCGGCGGGCGCGTGGGTGCTGCGAGGCGATCGCGGCCTGACCTACGACGCCAGGCAGCCGGAAAACACGACGCTGACCGAAGGCGCGTGGTGGCCGGACAATTATGCCGGCGAGCCGCTGGTCTCGTTCTCGGCCCAGGAAGCCAAGGAAATCGGGTTGAAGCTCAGCGATACCGTCACCGTCAACGTGCTCGGCCGCAACGTGACGGCCAGGATCGCCAATTTCCGCCAGGTCGAGTGGGAGAGCATGGGCATCAACTTCGTCATGGTGTTCTCGCCCAACACATTCGCCGGGGCGCCGCATGGCTGGATGGCGACGCTGACGGAAAAGAACGCCACCACGGCGGACGATGCCCGTGTCCTCAACGCGGTGACGCGGGCCTTCCCGGCGGTGACGACGGTGCGCGTCAAGGACGCTCTCGACATCGTCAACCGGCTGGTCGGGCAGTTGGGCACGGCGATCCGGTCGGCGGCGGGCGTGGCGCTGATCTCGTCGGTGCTGGTGCTGGCCGGCGCGCTCGCCGCGGGCAATCGGGCGCGCGTCCACGACGCGGTGGTGCTGAAGACGCTTGGCGCGACGCGCAGGACGCTGATCCTGGCCTTCTCGCTGGAATATATGCTGATCGGCCTGGCCACCGCCCTGTTCGCCCTGGCGGCGGGCAGCGTCGCGGCGTGGTTTGTTGTCGCACGCATCATGATGCTGCCGTCGCACTTCATGCCCGAGGTGGCGCTGGCGACAGTGGTTCTGTCGCTGGTGGTGACGGTCGGCATCGGGCTTGCCGGAACGTGGAGGGTGCTGGGCCACAAGGCGGCGCCGGTGCTGCGCGAACTCTAGGCGGCCGCGGCGAAAGACAGCCGCGCGGCGTTAAATTCGCTTAATCTTTCGACCGCGCGAGCCGGGGAAACCGGGCTTCTTCGTGTTCACGATGCATTACATCCGGTTACGGTCTTGTTCTTGACGCGAAGAACCATCATATTTGCCGCAGGCATGCTGGAGCCTCGCCAGCGGCGCCTGGGTATTCGAAAGGACCCGACACCGGACGGGGCAGAAGCAACAGAGGATTCTCATGGCTGAACCCCTTCGCAACTATCAGACGCGCACCGTGCCCGGTGCCCGCGTCGATGCCGACATCGATCAGGGCCTGCGCGTCTATATGATCAAGGTCTACAATCTGATGGGGCTTGGCCTCCTCATCACCGGCCTTGCCGCGGTCGGTACGATCATGCTGGCCACCACGACGAATCCGGCCGCCGCCGTCGCGACGCTGCCGAGCGGCGAAATGCTCACCTCCTTCGGCTACGCCATCTTCGCGTCGCCGCTGAAGTGGGTCGTGATGCTCGCGCCGCTGGCCGCGGTGTTCTTCCTGTCGTTCCGCGTGCAGTCGATGAGCGTGTCGGCCGCGCAGACGACGTTCTGGATCTATGCGGGCCTGGTCGGCCTGTCGCTGTCGTCGATCTTCCTGGTCTACACGACCGCCAGCATCTCGCAGACGTTCTTCGCCACCGCCGCCGCCTTTGGCGCGCTGTCGCTGTTCGGCTACACCACCAAGCGTGACCTGACGGCGATGGGCTCGTTCCTGATCATGGGCGTGTTCGGCATCATCATCGCGTCCGTGATCAACATCTTCCTGCAGTCGTCGGCGCTTTCCTTCGCCGTCTCGGCGATCGGCGTGCTGGTCTTCGCCGGCCTCACCGCCTACGACACGCAGAAGATCAAGGAGATGTATTTCGAGGGCGACCAGTACGAAGTCGCCGGCCGCAAGGCCATCATGGGCGCGCTGACGCTCTACCTCGACTTCATCAACCTGTTCATGTTCCTGCTGCAGTTCATGGGCGACCGCCGCTAAGGCAACCGCCCGGCTGGGCTGGACCAGCGAGTCAGGAAAGGGCGGCCCAATGGGCCGCCCTTTTCTTTTGCCCGGCGCTCTGCTGTTATTGAAGGCGGATGATTGGACTGCATAAATTATGAGCACCATTACCATACGGCCGGCGATCTCGGCCGATCTGGAGCGGATCACCGATATCTACGCCGACGCGGTGCTGCATGGTACGGCCACATACGAGCTGGAGCCGCCGGGCCTGGCCGAGATGACCGTCCGGTTCGCCAACCTGATGGCGGGCGAATTTCCTTACCTTGTGGCTGAAAAGGGCGGCCTCGTGCTCGGCTACGCCTATGCCGGCCCGTTCCGGCCCCGGCCAGCCTATCGCTTCATCGTCGAGGATTCGGTCTATATCGCGCCGGAAGCCAAGGGCCAGGGCGTCGGGTCGCTGCTGATGCAGGCGCTGATCGAGGCATCGCGGTCGGCCGGCTTCCGCCAGATCATCGCCGTCATCGGCGACGGCCATTCTGACAGTGCCTCGGTGCGGCTGCACGAGAAGCTCGGCTTCCGTCACGCCGGCCGGCTGGAAGGCTCCGGCTACAAGCACGGACGCTGGCTCGACACGGTGTTCATGCAGCTCGAAATGAATGGCGGCGCCGGGCTGCCGCCCGATCCGAACTCGCTGCCGGAGCGGAATTTCCGGCAGAAATAGCCACACGCCGAGAGCGTTACGCAAAACCGCCGCGCGCTTGCCGGAACCGTTCTATCCATTTGTTTTTGCCGCATTTGTGCGACGCCAGACGTTTCCATCTGGCTGCAAAATGCTCTAGACCAGCTTGAGCTGCCGGTCGAAGATACCGAGCACCCGGCCGAGTTCGGCGCCGCGCTTGAGGATGCGCCCGCCGGCCGCGACGACCGAGAACGCGCCCTGCCGGCGCGCCAGCTTCGGGTCCTTGACGATCTGGAACAGCGGCACCTCGCTGGTGCGGCGGAAGACGGAAAAGACGGCCCGGTCGGAGAGATGGTCGATCGCGTAGTCGCGCCATTCGTTGGCGGCGACCATACGGCCGTAGACCCTGAGGATCTGGTCCAGTTCGCGACGGTCGAAGCGTACCGGCTGATCGAGACGTTCGCGTCGCGCCTCGTGCAGCGGGATCAATATTGCGGATGCGTCCCCATCCTCCGTGCCGCTGCCGCGATCGGTCATGCTCAATCCCTCGAAGTGAGTCTTCGCAACACCAAGGTTTGCGCTTTCCCCGCCCAATTGCAATACCCGGCTAAGCAGCGGCGGGCGGGCGGCGCTCTCGTGGCGGACACTCACATTTGTAAAACGTGATGTTGGAATTGGTGATGCTTCGCCACAATCCCGCCGTTTTTTATCCGCGCTCATGCCCCAATGTCCGACGAATTTACTCGCGTTGCCTGAGACGGTTCGGTCCGGCACCGGCTCGTAAACCCCAAGCCCCCCGCCCACGGGTCTGCGTCGGATCGAACCAACCTCGGTTTTTCCTTGGAAGAATCGGGTGCGACGATCCCAAAACTAAATGACCGGCGTCAGAAGCAAGCTGACGTCGGTTTTTTATTGCTCAGCGCTCGTTGTCCCTGGGGCGGAGCGACGCAAAGCGGCGCGCAGACCCCGGGATGACGACGCGCTAAAGGCCAAAGCTCATGGCTTGCGGATGAAGGCGGCACCGAGAATGGGGCCGGGCAGGCCGTCCTTGCCGACGGATTGCAGCAGCACCGCGCTGCCGGCGCCGCGCTTGGAGATTTCGCTCATCGGCAGTTCGTAGCGCTGTGCCTTGCCGTGCCACATGCCGGCGGTCTGGATACCGGTCACCGCGTTCCAATAGGTCATCCGGCGGCCGCTGTTCTCGCCTTTGCCGATCTTGATCGCCTGCGGCGCATCGAAATAGACGATGATGACGTGGGCGTCGCCGGTCATGTCGCCGGCATCGCCGGCATCGATCATCACCCGGTCGCTGGTGCGGCTGACGGTGATGGGGACACGCAGGCCGTCGCCGAGCTTCTGCAGGCGGCCGAGCGTGCCGTTGACCTCGCCCCGGTTGGCGCCGTTGACGTGGGTGCGCCCGTTGATCACCGCCTGAGGCGTGTAGACAGAGCGGCCACCGAAAGCGCGCATGTAGTCATACTGCCGCTCGGTGTTCTCCTTGCGGCTCAGCGTGTCCTTCCAGCCAAGATAGTCCCAGTAGTCGACATGATAGGAGAGCGCGACGACGTCGTCACGGCCGGCCAATTCGGCGAAGAACTCATCTGCCGCCGGACAGGAATTGCAGCCCTGGCTGGTGAACAATTCGACCACACCCAAGGGTTTTTCAGTCTGACCGGCAAGTCCTGCGCGGGGTAACATCAAAACGGCCAGCGCAAATGCCGCCAGCCGCAACAATTTTCGAAATGCCATGGCCGTCCAATTCCCGCCGGTGGCGCCGGCTTTATTCTGGTTGGTTTTTTTGTGGCAGAAGCAACACTCAACGGGAAGTCACGTTGCGGTGAAATTTTTACTGCTGTCACCTCCCGGAGACAGCGCACGGGACGGGGAGAGCGGGAGCGATGTCCAACTGAATGGATTGGCGCGAGTTCCTCGGGATTCCGGAGGTCGGTTCCGGCTGCGAAAGAGTGCCGTCTGGCGAACAAATTTTATGCCACGCCAGGCCGCGATCCTTGAATGTCGGTTGACCCTGGGTGAGAGACTGCACTTCAGGGTAGCAATCGATTCGGGACGGCAATCAGCATGTGGCAAACGTTTCTCACGCCTGTCGATCTGTATTGCGAGCGAACCGGGCCCGGTCTGTGGGCCGAGCCGGTCAATGCGCTGACCAACCTTGCCTTCATCGCGGCCGGCCTGTGGGGCGTGCGCGAGGTCCGCAGGCTGGGCACGGGAACCTTCGCCGAGGTGCTCGCCTGGTGGGTCGTGGCCATCGGCATCGGATCGACGATATTCCACACCTTCGCCACCAAGGGCACGGTCTGGGCCGACGTTCTGCCGATCGCCGGCTTCACGCTCGCCTACACGCTGTTCAACCTGCGCCGTTTCCTCGGCATGACGTGGGGCAAGGCGATCGCGGTGTTCGTGATCTTCTATGTGGTGGCAGGCGCGATAACATTCGCCGTGCCGGACTGGCTGCGCCAGGCATCCAACGGCACGACCGGCTACCTGCCGCCGTTCCTGGCGCTGGCCTTCTTCGGCGCCTGGGTGGCGGCCAGCGGCAACCGCGCCGGCTGGTACAATCTCACGGGGTCGGCGATTTTCGTCGTCTCGGTGATCTGCCGCATGATCGACCCGCTGGTGTGCGCGAGCTTTCCGCTCGGCACGCATTTCCTCTGGCACGTCTTCAACGGCGTGATGCTGGGCGTGCTGCTGGCGGCGACGGCGCGGTTCGGGGCGCCGAAGGTCAGACAGTAGTGAGTAGGGGGTAGTGAGTAGAGGCGCTCTTTCCCCTACTCGCCAATTCCTACTCACTACTCACTTTTTACGCTGCCAGGTCGCGCAGCACGTACTGCAGGATGCCGCCGTTCTTGAAGTAGTCGAGCTCATCCAGCGTATCGATGCGGCAGATGATCGGCACGTTCTTCACCGTGCCGTCGCCATAGGTAACCTTGGCCACCATCTTCTGACGCGGCTTGATCTGCTCAAGACCGTCGATCTCGACCAGTTCGTCGCCCTTGAGGTTGAGCGAGGCCCATGAGGTGCCGTCCTCGAAGACGAACGGGATGACGCCCATGCCGACCAGGTTCGAGCGGTGGATGCGCTCGAAGGACTGGGCGATGACCGCGCGGACGCCAAGCAGGTTCGTGCCCTTGGCAGCCCAGTCGCGCGACGAGCCGTTGCCGTATTCGACACCGGCGAAGATGACCAGCGGCACGCCTTCCTTCTTGTACTCCATGGCGGCGTCGTAGATCGACATCTCCTCCTTCGAGGGATAGTGGATCGTGTAGCCACCCTCGCGGCCGTTCTCGCCCAGCATGTGGTTGCGGATGCGGATGTTGGCGAAGGTGCCGCGCATCATCACCTCATGGTTGCCGCGCCGCGTGCCGTACTGGTTGAAGTCGGCGACGCCGACGCCATGGTCGGTGAGGTACTTGCCGGCCGGCGAGGCGGCCTTGATCGAACCCGCCGGCGAGATGTGGTCGGTGGTGATCTTGTCGCCGAAGAGACCGAGCACGCGCGCGCCCTTGATGTCGCCGACCTTGCCGAAGCTGCGGGCCATGCCGGCGAAATAGGGCGGGTTCTGCACATAGGTCGAGTTGTCATCCCAGGCATAGGTCTGGCCTTCCGGCGCCTGGACCTTCTGCCAGTTCTCGTCACCCTTGAAGACGTCGGCATATTTGCGGGCGAACAGCTCGCGGGTGACGTTCTTCTCGATGAACTCTTGGATCTCGGCCGAGCTCGGCCAGATATCCTTGAGGTAGACCGGCTTGCCGTCGCGGCCTTCGCCGAGCGGCTCCTTGGTCAGGTCTTTGGTCACCGTACCGGCCAGGGCATGCGCGACGACGAGAGGCGGCGAGGCGAGGTAGTTCGCCTGCACGTCCGGCGAGACGCGGCCCTCGAAGTTGCGGTTGCCGGACAAGACCGCGGCAGCAATCAGACCCTTGTCGTTGATGGTCTTGGAGATCGGCGCCGGCAGCGGGCCGGAATTGCCGATGCAGGTGGTGCAGCCGAAGCCGACCAGGTTGAAGCCGATCTGGTCGAGTTCCTTCTGCAGGCCGGACTTTTCCAGGTATTCGGCCACCACCTGGCTTCCCGGCGCCAGCGAGGTCTTGACCCACGGCTTCTGCTTGAGGCCGACGCGGTTGGCGTTGCGGGCGAGCAGGCCGGCGCCGATCAGCACGCTCGGGTTCGAGGTGTTGGTGCACGACGTGATGGCGGCGATGACGACGTCGCCATGGCCGAGGTCGTGATCGGTACCCTCGACGGCGTAGCGCTTCGAGATCTCGGCCGCCTTCTTGTACTCGGTCTCCATCGCCTTGGCGAAGCCGGCCGGGATGCCTTCCAGCGCGACGCGGCCCTCGGGACGCTTCGGGCCGGCCATCGACGGAACGACGTCGCCGAGGTCGAGCTCGAGCAGGTCGGTGAAGACCGGATCGGCCGAGCCGGCGTCGCGCCACATGCCCTGCGCCTTCGAATAGGCCTCGACCAGGGCGATGCGGTCCTCGCTGCGGCCCGACATGGTCAGGTAGCGAACGGTTTCCGAGTCGACCGGGAAGAAGCCGCAGGTCGCGCCATATTCCGGGGCCATGTTGCCGATGGTGGCGCGGTCGGCCAGCGTCATGTTGGAGAGGCCGGGGCCGAAGAACTCGACGAACTTGCCGACGACGCCCTTCTTGCGCAGCATCTGGGTGACGGTCAGCACCAGGTCGGTGGCGGTGACGCCTTCCTTCAGCTTGCCGGTGAGGCGGAAGCCGATGACTTCGGGCAGCAGCATGGAGACGGGCTGGCCGAGCATGGCGGCCTCGGCCTCGATGCCGCCGACGCCCCAGCCCAGCACGCCCAGGCCGTTGATCATGGTGGTGTGCGAATCGGTGCCGACGCAGGTGTCCGGGTAGGCGGTGGTTTCGCCGTCCTCGCTGTTGGTCCACACCACCTGGCCGAGATATTCGAGGTTGACCTGGTGGCAGATGCCGGTGCCGGGCGGCACGACGCGGAAGTTGCGGAACGCCTGCTGGCCCCACTTCAGGAACTTGTAGCGCTCTTCGTTGCGCTCGTATTCGAGCTCGACGTTGCGGGCGAAGGCCATCGGCGTGCCGAATTCGTCGACGATGACGGAGTGGTCGATGACGAGGTCGACCGGGACCAGCGGGTTGATCTTCTCCGGATCGCCGCCGAGCGCCTTGATGCCGTCGCGCATGGCGGCGAGGTCGACCACGGCGGGAACGCCGGTGAAGTCCTGCATCAGCACGCGTGCCGGGCGATAGGCGATCTCGACGCCGGCGGTGCCTTTGTCGGTCAGCCAGCCGGCGACGGCCTGGATGCTGTCCTTGGTGACGGAGCGGCCGTCCTCGTTGCGCAGCAGGTTCTCCAGCAGCACCTTCATCGAATAGGGCAGCTGGGCGATGCCGGTAAGGCCGTTCTTCTCGGCCTCGACGAGGTTGAAATAGGTGTATTCGGCGTCACCCACCTTCAGGGTGCGGCGGCAATTGAAACTGTCGAGGGATTTTGACACGTGCGATCCGTCCTTGTCTGTTCAGCCTGAAAGGGAACGGACGCCGATGGCATGCAATCACGCGCAAAGGTGCGGGTACGGCCATTTCCGCTGTCCGCTCCCAAGCAACCCGAGCCGTTCAAGGCGGCACGTGCGCTGGTTCGGCGCTAATTCTGTTCCCGCGCCGACCGCTGGCACGGATGACCCGCATATAGAGAATTTCCTGGAATAGTTCTAGACAGTTGCAGAGCAAATTTGTGCGATGCGGCGAGAGCCGCGAAATGACGTTTCGGGGCGGACTGGAATGCGGCTGATCGCCGAAAATCTGGGCGGCGAGCGCGGCGGCGAACCGGTTTTCTCCGGTATAGGCTTTACCCTCGACAAGGGTGAAGCACTGGTGGTGACCGGCCCGAACGGCGTCGGCAAGTCGACGCTGCTCCGGGTTGTCGCCGGGCTCTTGCCGGCAAGGCCGGGCCGTG
The DNA here is from genome assembly GCA_001899205.1 of Mesorhizobium sp. 65-26. Taxonomy (GTDB): domain Bacteria; phylum Pseudomonadota; class Alphaproteobacteria; order Rhizobiales; family Rhizobiaceae; genus Mesorhizobium. The sequence continues at coordinate 111,680 of MKVL01000012.1, forward strand.
TCCTGGTCGAGGGCGGCGGCGAGGATTTTCCCACGGTCGCCTCGGCCTGCCACTACCTCGGCCATCTCAATGCGATGAAGACGGCGCTGAGCGTGGCGGAAAACCTGCGGTTCTGGCGGAGTTTCCAGGGCGATTCGGGGCAGGCCAATTCGGCGGGAGAGGGCACGCCGGCGCCGGGCGTCGAGGATGCCCTGAAGACCGTCGGCCTCGGCGGTATCGGCCATCTGCCGTTCGGCTATCTGTCGACGGGGCAGAAGCGGCGGGTGTCGATCGCCAAGCTCCTGATCAGCCACAGGCCGGTGTGGTTGCTCGACGAACCGACGGCCGGGCTGGACAAGGCGTCCGAAGGGCGATTCGCCGGGCTGATGCGCGCGCATCTCGAAAGCGGAGGGATACTGATCGCCGCCACGCACCTGCCACTGGGGCTTGAGGGTGTGAAGACGTTGAGGATGGGGGAAGCAGACTGATGTCGGCACTATGCATCGGCTTGTGCGGCCGCCTCTTTTCCTCGCCCCACGGAAGTGGGGAGAGGTGGCTCGGGCAAAGCCCGGGACGGAGAGTGGAGCGTCCTATGAAATCCCCCTCTCCGGCCGCTTCGCGGCCACCTCTCCCCCACTTCGTGGGGGCGAGGAACCGGCGTTCTGCTGGACTCGTCAGCCCTCCGAGGCAGCTACGCGAAGAATGGGCAAGGGGGGTGCCCGGGTACAGGCATCTCGGATCATGCTAGCCCTCTTCCTTCGCGATATCCGCCTTTCGATCCGCGCCGGCGGCGGCGCCCTGACGGGCGTCATCTTCTTCCTGGCGGTGATCGCCACCATTCCGTTCGGCGTCGGGCCGGACCTGAACCTTTTGTCGCGCATCGGCCCGGCGATCCTTTGGATCGGCGCCTTGCTCGCCTGCCTGCTCGGCCTCGACCGCCTGTTCCAGGCCGATCGGGAGGACGGCTCGCTCGACCTCCTCGTGCTGGCCAACGAGCGTCATATGCTGGCGCTCACCGTGTTCGTCAAATGCCTGGCGCACTGGGCCGGCAGCGTGCTGCCGCTGGTGGTCGCAGCACCCCTGCTCGGCCTGTTCATGAACATGGACCCGTCGGGCATCGGCGCCACCGCACTGACGCTGCTCGTCGGCACGCCGGCCATCACCTTCATCGGCGCCGTGGGCGCGGCGGTGGCGGTGGCGCTGCCGCGCGGCGGGTTGCTGATCTCGGTGCTGGTGCTGCCGCTGACCATCCCCATCCTCATCTTCGGCGTGTCGGCGAGCTACGGCGCCTCGTCGGTCGGCCAGGGCACGTTCACCCAGCCCTTCCTCATTCTCGCCGCGCTGACGCTGTTTCTTGCCGTCATCGGCTCGGTCGCGGCGGCGCTGGCACTGCGCCACGGCACGGACTGATGTCGCTGCTTGGGAGCGCGCATCCGATCCGCAAATCTGCCGCATGTGGCGTTCATTGCGACAGGCGGCCGGCACGATTATGAAAACGGCTGACAGGATCTGGACCCGGACATGAGCGCGCACGCCCTTTACGTCACCGCCGCATATGCCATCACGGCGATCGTGCTCGCCGGATTGGTCGGCTGGGTGCTGCTCGATCAGCGGGCGCGCCGGCGCGACCTCGCTGAACTGGAGGCCGCCGGCGTGCGCAGGCGTTCCGAGAGATCGGGCAAAGCGTCATGAGCATGGACACGCGAACGCCGTCACCGGCCCGCCGCCGTCTGCTGGTGGTGCTGCCGCTGCTGGTCTTCATCGGACTGGCCGGGCTGTTCCTGTCGCAGCTCGTGTCGGGTCGCGACGTTTCGGAAATCCCCTCGGCGCTGATCGGGCTGCAGGCGCCGCGGACCGACCTGCCGCCGCTCGACGGCACCGATCTGCCGGGCCTCGATTCGAAATCCTTCGCCGGCAAGGTGACGCTGGTGAATGTCTTCGCCTCCTGGTGCGCGCCCTGCCGCGAGGAGCACCCGGTGCTGCTAGCGCTGTCGCAGGACAGGCGTTTCGTGATGGCGGCGCTGAACTACAAGGACAAGCCGGAGAATGCCCGGCGGTTCCTTGGCGAGCTCGGCAATCCGTTCCAGGCGATCGGCGTGGACCAGGCCGGCCGTACCGCGATCGACTGGGGCGTCTACGGCGTGCCGGAAACCTTCGTCATCGGCAAGGACGGCAAGATCGCCTACAAGCATGTCGGTCCGCTGACGCCGGACTCCGCGAAGGCGTTGCTGCTGCCGCAGATAGAGAAGGCGCTGGCGGCGCCGGGCTGACATTGCCTTTCACTTCGTCATTCCAGGGCGAAGTAAGGAGCAAAGCGACGCACGCAGACCCTGGAATCCATGCCGTGGCATTGACCGAAGGACACGACGGTCCAGAATAGACGCATTGATGGCGCTGGAAATCACGGACCGTCGCGGACAAAAAACCTGCACTGCCGCGACGCTCGCGCGTTACGGCATGGATCCTTGGGTCTTCGCTCCGCTTCGCGAAGCTACGCCCAAGGATGACGAGCGCGAGAGGCCGCGGCGGGCGGCCAAGTAGGGATCAGCCGTAAATCTGCTTGTGGACCTGGTACAGCATTTCGCTGCGGTCGGCGCGCATGTCGGCAAGGTCGCGGCTGGAGAAGCTGTCGATCTCGGCGACGAGGCGGTTGTACTGCCTGCGCTTGGCGATGCTGTCGCGGGCGCGGGTGATGAGGCTGTCGAGGATCATGGCGAGTTCCCTTCTATGCCGCCCTTCGGCGGCTGGTTGTTCCTCCCTGATCGATACGGATCATGACATAGGCATGGTGCATTGCAAAAAGAAGATGTTGCAATGCACCATTGCGCTGCGCGCATAGCGGGTTAACGAAGCATGGCCCTTGCCATGTTCGCGGCGTGCTGGCTTGATCGCGCCCGACGCCGAATGGGGAGGGAGAGACCATGGCCGCCGCCGACTACGAAGTCCTGGATCCGCGCTTCGCGCGCCTTTTCAACAGCACCGCCTCCGTGGAGCGGCTTTTCACCGGTTGCCGCTGGGCGGAAGGCCCGGCCTGGTTCGCCGCAGGCCGTTACCTCGTCTGGTCGGACATCCCCAACAACCGCATGCTGCGCTACGACGAGACCGACGGCAGCGTCAGCACCTTCCGCCAGCCGTCGGGCAACTCCAACGGCAACACCGTCGACCGCCAGGGTCGGCTGGTCACCTGCGAGCATTCCGGTCGGCGCGTCAGCCGCACCGAACATGACGGCAGGATCGTCACCATAGCCGACAAATGGCGCGGCAAGCGGCTGAACTCCCCCAACGACGTCGTCGTAAGGTCGGATGGCTCGATCTGGTTCACCGATCCGTCCTACGGCATCGACAGCGACTACGAGGGCGACAAGGCCGAGAGCGAGATCGGCGCGTGCAATGTCTACCGTGTCGATCCGGGCACCGGCGAGGTGGATGCCGTCATCACCGACATGGTCAGGCCCAACGGGCTCGCCTTCTCGCTCGACGAAAGCAAGCTCTACGTCGTCGACACCGGCCGCACGCATGGCGCCGAGAATCCGGCGCATATGCGCGTGTTCAATGTCGGCAAGGGCGGCAGGAAGATCTCCGGCGGCAAGGTCTTCGCCGACTGCACGGCCGGCCTGTTCGACGGCTTCCGCCTCGACGATGCCGGGCGCATCTGGTCCAGCGCCGAGGACGGCATCCATTGCTACGATCCCGACGGCACGCTGATCGGCAAGGTCAAGGTGCCGGAGATCACCGCCAATTGCGTTTTCGGCGGCGAGAAGATGAACTGCCTCTACATCGCCGGCACGACCTCGCTCTACGCGGTGCGGCTGATGGTCAACGGCGCCAGGACCTATTGAGGCGAGGGGCTCGGTAGCCCATGCAACCGAAGGGAAGGACGTCATGCCGTTCGTCAACATTCGCATCGTCAAGGAAGTGATCGCCGACGATCCGGCGAGCAAGAAGGCCGACATCGCAAGGAAAGTGACCTCGGCCATCGTCGATGCCACCGGGCTCGGCAATGACGATGTCTGGGTGGTCTTCGAGGAGGTCAACGCCCGCGACTGGTATGTCGGCAAGACCGATGTCGAGACGTTGAGGAAGGGGTAGAGGGCCACACATTCGGGTTCGCGCGCCTTCCTTTTCGGCGATGGCGGTAGGGCGCTCCCCCTCGCGTCCGTCATCCTCGGGCTTGACCCGAGGATCCATGCCGTGACCTCTGACGTGGATGCAGCGGCGCAGAATTCTGTAACCGTTGCAATGCTTTAGCGTAACGGCATGGATCCTAGGGTCTGCGCCGCGTCGCTTCGCTCCTTGCTCCGCCCTAGGATGACGAGGCTATGTTTGCGCGTATAAACCCCGCAAAAGCCTGCACCGCGTCACGCATGGCCCGCCGGTTCGCGTCTTCGCTCAGAACCGCCGCCATCTCCGGCGGCTTCCTGCCAAGCAGGGCGATTTCCAGTGGCGCCGCCTCGAACATCGCAAACGACATCGTGCGCATGATCTCGGCGAGGGCGGCGCGGGCATAGAGCGAGCGCGGCGAGGCGTGCGCCAGCATGGCCGGCTTGCCGACGGCGGCATCGCGCGACACCAGCCAGTCGAGCGCGTTCTTCATGCCGCCGGGCACGCCATGGGCATATTCCGGACAGCAGACGATGACACCATCGGCCCTCGTCACCGCGTCGATCAGCGCCGCTGCCGGCCCCGGCGTGCGGTCGCCCTCGTCGTCTGGATTGAAGATCGGCAGGTCGCCCAGTCCGCGATAGACCGCCACGGCGCAGTCCGGCGGCGCGTTGGCGGCCAGCGCCTCGACCAGGGCCGTGTTTGTGGAAGCGGCGCGCAGGCTGCCGGAAATGGCGAGAAAGCTGGGCAAGACGGGAAACCTCGGCGAATCGCGCTTGAGCATTTCACCATTTCACGCAAACGTCGAACCGCTCCGGCAGGCGCCCTACCACATGGTCTGCTTGTAGCTGTCGTCCAGCCAACGGTCGGTCGCCTCGGCCGAATCGGCGAGCGCCAGCTGGTCACGCAGGATCTGGCCGAGCGTCGGCAGGGTCGAGCGGTCGTACCAGGTCTCGGGCTTCCAGAGATCGGAGCGCATGAAGGCCTTGGCGCAATGCATGTAGGCGGCCTTGACCGACACGACGATGACGCTGAGCGGTTCCTTGCCGTCGACGGCCAGCCGCTCGCGCAGGCCGCCATCGACGGTGATGCGGGCGTCGCCGTTGACGCGCAGCGTTTCGTTCATGCCCGGAATGAGGAAGAGCAGGCCGACCGACGGATTGCGGATGATGTTTTCCAGCGTGTCGAGCCGGTTGTTGCCGGGTCGGTCCGGAATGGCCACCGTCCTGTCGTCGAGAATGGCGGCGAAGCCCGGTCTGTCGCCCTTCGGCGTGACATCGGCGTTGCCGGCCCCGTCGGAGGACCCGATCAGCACGAACGGGCTCTTGCCGATGAAGGAGCGGCAATGGCCGTCCAGCGCCTTGAGCTCCTTGCGGATCGAACCGTCGGTCGGCCGCGGCGTCTTGTAGATCGTCCTCAGTTCGTCGTGCGTGGCGAGGAATTCCATGCCGTCCCCCTGTGTCTCCCGGGGAAGGCGCCGCGCGCCCTTCCCTGGCTGCCTATTTGCCGGCTTTCTCGCCGGTCTTGTCCTCCAGCGAATGGCGCATGATAAGCGGCATCTGGCTGATGGTGAACACCAGCGTGATCGGCATGATGCCCCAGACCTTGAAGGTGACCCAGGCGTCGGTCGAAAAATGCCGCCACACCACCTCGTTGACCACGGCCAGGAAGAGGAAGAACAGGCCCCAGCGGAAGGTCAGCTTGCGCCAGCCCTCGGCATCGAGGCTGAAGGCGGAATCGAAGACGTAGCCCAGCAGCGACTTGCCGAAGAAGAGACCGCCGAGCAGGACGCCGCCGAACAGCGTGTTGACGATGGTGGGCTTCATCTTGATGAAGACGTCGTCCTGCAGGTAGAGCGTCAGCGCGCCGAAGACGAGAACGACGATGCCCGACACCAGCGGCATGATCGGCAAGGTGCGGGTGAGCAGCCAGGACACGAGCAGCGCGATGGCCGTCGCGGCCATGAACAGGCCAGTGGCGACGAAGATCGGCCCGCCGAATTCGGCCAGGACGGGGAACTTCTGCGTCAGCCAGGCGCCGCGCGCATTGGCGAAGAAGAACACCAGAAGCGGGCCCAGTTCGAGCGCCAGCTTGAGCAGCGGGTTCAGCCCTTCCTTCCTGCCCTTCTGCGGATCGGACGGATCGCGTTCGAGGATTGGCGGGTTCATGTCGTCCTTCCGTCTTCGTTCCTGGGCGCCTTTGGCCTGGGGGCGTTGCCGGGCGTTCGGCCTCATTGTGCTTTTGTCGCCCGTGCAGTGATATGCTCTAGGATACGCCAGCGATCGCCCTGGCGAATTCATTTGCCGAAAAAGGCTCGAGGTCGTCGACCTGTTCGCCGACACCGATGAAATAGACCGGCAGCTTGTGCTTCGCGGCGATCGCCACAAGAATACCGCCGCGCGCGGTGCCGTCCAGCTTGGTCATCACCAGGCCGTTGACGCCGGCGACGTTGCGGAAGATCTCGACCTGGTTCAGCGCGTTCTGGCCGGTGGTGGCGTCGACCGTCTGCAGCACGGTGTGCGGCGCTTCCGGGTCGAGCTTGCCCAGCACGCGCACGATCTTCTCCAGCTCGGCCATCAGTTCGGCCTTGTTCTGCAGGCGACCGGCCGTATCGATGATCAGCACGTCGGAGCCGGCCTCCTTCGCCTTCTCGAAGGCGTCGTAGGCGAGACCCGCCGCATCGGCGCCGAGCTTGGAGGCGACGACCGGGGAGCCGGTGCGCTCCCCCCAGATCTTGAGCTGCTCGATCGCGGCGGCGCGGAATGTGTCGCCGGCCGCCAGCATCACCGACAGGCCGCCGGCGGTCAGCTTGGCCGCCAGCTTGCCGATGGTGGTGGTCTTGCCGGTGCCGTTGACGCCGACGACGAGCACCACATGCGGCTTGTGGCTGAGGTCCAGCTCCAGCGGCATGGCCACGGGCGTCAGCACTTTCTCGACCTCGGTCGCCATGATCGCGCGGACTTCGCTGTCCGAGACGTCCTTGCCATAGCGGCTGGCGGCGAGTGCATCGGTGACCCGCAGCGCCGTCTCCATGCCGAGATCGGCGCGGATCAGCACGTCTTCCAGGTCCTGCAGCGTGTCCTCGTCCAGCTTGCGCTTGGTGAACACGCCGGCGATGCTGCCGGTGAGCTCGCGCGACGACCGCGCCAGCCCGTCCTTCATGCGCTGGAACCAGGACCGCTTCGGCGCGGGCTCCGGTGCCTTTTGCGGCTCGGCCTTCTGCTCGACCTTCTTCGCCACCGTCACCTTGCCGGCGGAGGGCGCCGGTTTCGGTTGCTGCGTCGGTGGCGGAGCTGGCTGCGATTCGGGCTGCGGCGCGACCTCTACCTTCGCCTCGACGGGGACGGTCTCGGGCGCAGCTCGGGGGTGACTGGCATCAACGTCGGCGCTGTCACCCCGCCCCGCCACTTCGTGGCGACCCTCCCCATCGAGGGGAGGGTGGGGTGGTGGCATGGCACCAGGCGGCGGAGCCGAATCCTCGGCAGTCTGGCGCTGTCCGTCACCTTTATCCTCTCCTCGTGAAGGGGAGGGAGTGGAGGACGCCGGCGCCGGAGCTTCTTCCTTCTCCCCGTCACTATACGGGGAGAAGGTGCCGGCAGGCGGATGAGGGGCGGCGCCGACCTCCAGGGTTGGCTCAGCCGAAGGCTCTTCCGCCGGCGGAACCTCAAGGGGCACAGGCGTCTCGACCGGAATCTCGCTTGGCCGGGCCGGCACTTCGACGGGAGCCGGCTCGGGCAGCGGCTCCGGCCGTGCCGGCTCGATTTCCGGTTCGGCCGGCGCGGGGGCAGGCACCTCCGGCGGCGAGGGCTCGGGCGTCGGTTCCGGCTTCGCGGGTTCAGGCTCCGGCTCGGGGAGCGCAGGCGGCACTTCCTCGGGTGCCGGGGGCTCGGGCTGCTCAGGCGCGGGCCGCGGTTCCTGGTCCGGCTCGGGTTGCGGAAGCGGCTCCGGCTCGGCGGGAACCGCCGGTTCCGGTGGCTGAGGGATGGAAGGCGCCGGCGCGGGTGGCGGCTCCTCGGATATCGGTTGCGGCGCGGCCTCTACCATTGCATCGAGGGGAGACGCCGGCTGCGGCTCGTCGCGCTTGAGGAATTCCGGCACGGGCTGCTCGGCCGCCGGCTTCAGCGCGTCGAGCTGGTCCCATTTGATCGGCGGCAGCGGGGCGGTCTCGTCGACGCGTTCCTCGACGACCTCTTTCTTGCCGAACGAAAATATCTTCTTGAAAAAACCAGCCATGCTCTGCGTTTCTCAGGCCGCGCGGGCGGCAAGGGGGGCGGCGATCAGCCTGGCGCCGTCGTGGCCCGATATGTCGGCCTCGACGATTTCGCCCGGCTTGCCAGCGTCGAGCGCGGCAAGCGTGAAACCTTCGGTACGGCCAAGGCCGTCGCGCTCGATCAGGATCGACTGGCGGGTGCCGGCGAGCGAGGACAGGTGGCGCTGATAGGCGGCCTCGCCGGCGGCGCGCAAGCGGGCGGCGCGCTGCTTGACCAGCTCGCGGCGGACCTGCGGCATGCGCGCGGCGGGCGTGCCCTCGCGGGGGCTGAAGGGGAAGACGTGGAGATGCGTCAGCCCGCATTCCTCGACGATATCAAGCGAATTCTCGAACATCGCCTCGGTCTCGGTCGGGAAGCCGGCGATGATGTCGGCGCCGAAGACGATGCCGGGGCGCAGCTTGCGCACGTCCTCGCAGAAGCGGATCGACTGGTCGCGTAGATGGCGTCGCTTCATGCGCTTCAGGATCATGTCGTCGCCCGATTGCAGCGACAGATGCAGGTGCGGCATCAGGCGGGATTCGTTGGCGATGGCGTCGAGCAGCTCGTCGTCCGCCTCGATGGAATCGATGGAGGAGAGCCGCAGGCGCTTCACGTCAGGCACCTGGCGCAGGATGGTCCTGACCAGCCGGCCGAGCCTCGGGCTGCCGGGAAGATCGGCGCCGAAGCTGGTCATGTCGACGCCGGTCAGCACGATCTCGGCATAGCCGTTGCCGGCCAGCCGCTTGACCTGCTCGACCACGGCGCCCATCGGCACCGAGCGCGAATTGCCGCGCCCGTAAGGGATGATACAGAAGGTGCAGCGATGGTCGCAGCCGTTCTGGACCTGCACGAAGGCGCGTGCCCGGCCCTCGATGGCGTCGACCATGTGGCTTGCCGTCTCGCGCACCGAGAAGATGTCGTTGACGCGCGCCTTTTCGGTGTCGTTGACGCCGAAGTCGGGCAGCGCGCGATAGGAGTTCGCCTTCAGCTTCTCCTCGTTGCCGAGAACGAGGTCGACCTCGTCCATTTCGACGAAGTTGGCGGGCTCGGTCTGCGCGGCGCAGCCGGTGACGATGATGCGGGCGTTGGGGTTTTCGCGGCGCGCCTTGCGGATCGACTGCTTGGCCTGGCGCACCGCCTCGGCGGTCACCGCGCAGGTGTTGAAGATGATGGCGCCGTCCTTCAGAGCGCCCAGCCCGGCGCTTTCGGCTTCGCGGCGCATCACCTCGGATTCGTAGGTGTTCAACCGGCAGCCGAAGGTGACGACCTCGACGCCCCCGGATACGCCCTTGGGCAGCGCGGACATCAGGCGGCGCTCTCGGTGTCGCGCAGCCAGGCGCCCGTCACCGGATCGAAAGTGCCCGAGAACTCCCATTCGGCGGCGCCCGTCAGGATGACGTGGTCGTCCGCGCGCCACTCGACCTTGAGCAGCCCGCCGCCGGGCGTCAGCAGCTCCACCGTCCGGCCGGTGCGGCCGGTGCGGGCAGCCGCCACGGCGGCCGCGCAGGCGGCGGAGCCGCAGGCCTTGGTCAGGCCGGCGCCGCGCTCCCAGGTGCGGATCACCATGGTGCCGGGCGACGTCACCTGGGCGATGGTGATGTTGGCGCGCTCGGGGAAGATCGGATGGTTTTCGAGCAGCGGGCCGAAGCGGTCGAGCTCATAGGACCAGACGTCGCGGTCGACCCAGAAGATGGCGTGCGGATTGCCCATCGAAACCGCCGAGGGCGAATGCAGCACCGGCGCGTCGATCGGGCCGATCTGCAGCTCGATCATGCGGGTGTCGCGGAACTCCTCGGCCAGCGGAATGTCCTGCCAGCCGAAGCGGGGCCTGCCCATGTCGACCGAGATCAGCCCGTCGGCATGCTCCTCGGCGTTGAGGATGCCGGCAACAGTCTCCAGCACGAAGGTCTTCTGGCCGGTTTCGGCGGCGAGAGCCTGGACCACGCAGCGCGTGCCGTTGCCGCAGGCCTGCGCGCCGCTGCCATCGGAGTTCACGATGTCGATGAAATAGGCGGTGCCGGGCGTGCGCGCGTCATGGATGGCCATGATCTGGTCGAAGCGGGTGGCCGGATCGGCGTTGAGCGCGATCGCCGCTGCCGGCGTCACGCGGTCGGCACGCCCCCGCATGTCGGCGACGATGATCTCGTTGCCGATGCCATTCATCTTGGCGAAGGGGGCAGTGCCTGCCATTCGTTCCGGTCTTTTCCTGTCCGTTTGGCGCTATATGGCGGAAATGGGCAGGAATTACCAGTGCGGCGCGTCTCCGGTCATGGCTAAGATGCCTTGGTACGACGCAAGCGTCGTTAGGCTCAGGTGATCGCGAAGACGCCGAGCACGATCAGCAGGAAAATGACCAGGACGATGCCGATGAGCACGCGCGCGCCGGTGGCGGCGGCTCCGGCCAGCGCCGGCATGCCGAGCAGGCTGGCGGCGGCGGCGACGATGAGCAGGATGATGATCCATTTGATCATGAAAGGCTCCCAGGCGAAATTGCGTTGCCAGACAAACGCTTGCTGGCCGCTTGGGTTCCTTGATCAGTTCGCCGGAACGTCCCATACCTCGCCGGGACGCATCGCGCGAAAACGCTCTTCCGCGACGTCCTCGGCGGCCAGGGCGGCGGCAAGTTTCTGCGCCGGTTCTTCGAGGGGTTCGTCGGTCAGTTGGAAGGTGCCCCAGTGGCAGCCGGCGGCATGGGCGGCATTGCACAGCTTCATGCCCTGAACGGCTTCCTCGGGGTTCTGGTGCTGCGGGGCCATGAACCAGCGCGGCTCGTAGGCGCCGATCGGCAGGATGGCGAGGCGGAAGCCGCCATGTTTCTCGGCCATCAGCCGGTAGTTGACGCCGCCGTGGAAGCCGGTGTCGCCGGCGAAGTAGATGTTGCCGCTCGCGGTTTCGATGACGAATCCGGCCCAAAGCGCCATGCGCCTGTCGCGCGCCCCGCGCGCCGACCAGTGATGCGCGGGCTCGACATGAATCGTCGCGCCATTGCCGGGATCGAGCCGTTCGCCCCAGTCGTGCGCGGCGATGCGCATGCCGGACACGGCCGCGCGGATGATGGCATCGTTGCCGACCGGCGTCACGACCAGCGGGTCATGGCCCTGCTTCAGCCGCTTCAGCGTCGCGAGGTCGAGGTGGTCGTAGTGATTGTGGCTGACCAGCACCACGTCGATCGGAGGCAGGTCGGCGAAGGCGATGCCCGGCTCGTTGACCCGCTTCGGCCCGGCGAAGGCGAATGGCGAGGCGCGGTCCGACCACACCGGATCGGTCAGGATGTTCAGCCCGGACGCCTGGATCAGCAGCGAGGCGTGGCCGACCATGGTGAGCCGCAGCGAATTGCCCCCCACCCGCCCGATGGGCCTGGCGCTGGGATGGGGACTGGGCCATGCCGCCGGCCATTTCGCGCGACCGCCGCCGAACTGCCACTTGAGGAGATCGGTGAACCGGCCGGGCGGCTTGCCGTCGGGATTGAAAAACAGCGTGCCGTCGAAATGATCGCTGGGCGGGCCGCTGTAGTAGCGGTTGGCGGCTTTCTTTCCGACGATCAAGATTTTGCTCCGGATAAAACAATTCCCAGAACTTAGGCTTTGTGTTGGCCAGTGCTAGCGTTTGCCGACCGATGCCGAGGGAAACTAGAGCCGGTGGCACCTTCGGATGTGGCGAGGGAGTTCGCTGGTGTCGGTCCACAAGTTTCAATGTAGGGTCGCCTGTCGAAGCGGAGAGGGGCGCTATGCGTTGGCTGAGAATTCTTGTGGTCTTTGGGATCGTATCTATTTCGCCGGTGGCTGCCGCGCAGCAAGATAAGCCCAAAACTTGCAGCTACGCGCCAACTATCCTGGCAGCAACTGATTTTCTCCTTGCCGAACCGGCAACATTCCCGAATTTCTGGCGAGATCGTGTCGGTGACGACGCCGCCTACCTGAAAATCCGATACGGTGACCTGAGCTACGTCGAAGGCTCAGCGCTTCTGGCAAGGCTTGAAAAGCGCAGTCATCCACCGCTGCGAATTGTCGAACTCAGACTTGCCTATGCGACAAGGCCCGACCGAGCGGCCATGATCGCAAACATGCAACCGCTTCCCAACACCAAATCGATTGTGTCTCAGCTTGGCGAATCGGCATGGCTTGCGCTGGTGATCGAGGACGGCGGCGACTGGCTACTGAACGAGCTTGCGCGCTGGCAGACATCCGATCCCTATAATGCATCGTTGGCTGCGACCGCGATTGCGAAGGCACTGGCTGATCTCGACGATGAAGCAAAGTTCAACCTGGCCAAGCGAGCGGAAGACGCGGGCGCCACGTCACTGGCGCTTCAGTTGTTGGCTCTCAAGGATAATCTCACGGACTTTGTGTCCTACCTCGACCGACTTTCCGCTGCTCCTCGGCCACCAGGAGGTTCCAACCAAAAGGCCTGGCGAGAGCAAACGATCCGTGAAGCGCTGTATGAGGAAAATTTTCGTCCCTCCTTCGACATTTCAGCACAGCCTGAGGAGGTGCAGGCGCTGGATCGAAAGACCGCTTGGGGAAAAGCGGGATGGGGTGAAGCTTGGCGGGCGATCGGGCACTTGGTGAAATATTCGCCCGTACCCGAAATACTGATGACGTCGATGTACCTGAGTGGCGACCGGCGGGTCGGCACCGTGGTTGCCGCAGAGCTCAATGCACAGATTTCAGCGAAGCGGCTGGATCCAATAGATGACCCCGATGCCTTGGTTGCCTCCATGGCTTACCGGCTCGACGATACTTTCGGGCGCCGTGGCCGTGATGGCGTTCTCGGGCGCTTTGGCGTTTCCGAAATGCAGGGTGAAACTGCAGAGGAATTCGTCGACCGAGCTTTGGCGCGACTGGCGCTCGCACCCTTCGTGGAGGGTAAGGTGGCCGGACCGCCTCCGCGCCCTGGGGGGCTTACGACATCATTTCCCTGGGAAAAGTGGGTTGATCTGGCGCGCGCGCTGAAGGGAGGCAAGGCAATCTCTCCGGAGGATCGCCTTGCGGCCGCGGATATCCTCATCTCAGCCGGTCGCCCAGCGGATGCCTTGACTCTGTTGAAAACTGCCAGCGACTGGAAAACCGCGTTGTTGAGGACCCATGCACTGGCGCGCGCGCTGGATCGCCGTTGCGCTGGTCTCCTGGGTCGTGCGATGCCGTTCTCGCAACCGCTCTATCGCTTCGAGCCGCGTTGAGACATTTCCCCAGAGGCAGGCATGATCCAAAGGAGATGCTCTTGTGAAGAAGCGGACGAAGACACCCTGGATGAAGGCGGATGATTTCGGCCGTTCCCTGCCGCGCGGGCTGGGCGTCAACCTGCTGGTTTCCGATATGGCGGCGATGGAAGCGTTCTGCAGCGAGGTGCTGGGCGCCAGGACCGTCTACGCCGACGAGGATTTCGCCGCGGTGGAACTGCTGGGTTCGGTGTTCATGCTGCATGCCGACCATAGTTATCTCGACAATCCGATGAGCGGCGTCATCGCCGGCGCCGACACGCGCGGCGCTGGCGTCGAGTTGCGCCTCTACGGCGCCGATCCCGATGCCGTCGAGGAACGGGCGCGCCGGTCCGGGCACATCGTGCTTGCCGGCTCCATCGATAAGCCGCACGGCCTGCGCGAATGCCATGTCGTCGGACCGGACGGCTACGTGTTCGTGCCGAGCGCGGCGCTGGCGGGATGATTGCGATAAATTTGCAACAAATCTCGCCGCAAACCGTATTTTAACCATATCGGGTTGAAATTTTGCCACCTTGTCCTTTTTGGTGGGGCGAGATTGCGCGGACGGCGGATGGGCCCGCTCCGACGGAGGTTGGAATGAAGTTTTCGAAAGGCGGCCTGCTGGCCGTGTCCCTGGCCGCCATGGTCGCGAGCGGTTGCACGACCTCTCGGTTCTCGTCGATGGATAACCAGCAGCCGGCGCCGCTCGCGCCGGCACCGTCCGGCACGGTGACGCAGAACCAATTGCCGCCGCCGGCTTCGCCCGGCACCACGGATCCCTCGCAGTTCCCCAGCGCGCCGCAGAACACGCAGGTCGCGTCCCTGCCGCCGGACGGTTCGGCTCCCGCCGGCGCCGCCGACCTTACCGCGGCCAGCGTTGCCGGCGTCTGGAACGTCAATGTTTCGGGCCAGAGCTGCAAGGTGGCGACACCGCAGACCAAGTTCGGCGCCGGCTATCGCGCCGGTCCGCTGCATTGCCCGGCCCCGATCGACGGCATCAAGTCGTGGAACGTGTCCGGCAAGCAGCTCACGCTCTATGACGACAATGGCGGCACGCTCGCGCGCCTCTATTCCTCGGGCGGGTCGAAATTCGACGGCCAGACTTCCAATGGCCAGCCCATCTCGCTTACAAGGTAGAGCGAACCGCCTCTCGGGTGGCTTGGCGCGATGGAGTGCCGAGCCCTTTCAGGCATTTGTTTTTACGCAATTCCGGATGAACCGCCTTTTCCGGAATAGCTCCAGAACGACGTGACCGATGCATCTGCGTGACGGACTTCAGACCCATGCGACCGTCCGGCAGCGCTATGACCATCTGGTCGAGACCGGCGCGATAGCGCGCGATGCGGAGCAGGAACGCATTGCCGCCGCGCTCGACCGGCTGACTGACGAGATCTCGGCCAAGCGCCTGGCGCAGAAATCCAGCGCCCTGGGCTGGCTGTTCGCGCGCAAGAAGCAGCCTCAGGAAACGGTCAAGGGCCTCTACATCCATGGCGGTGTCGGCCGCGGCAAGACCATGCTCATGGACATGTTCTTCGAGCTCTTGCCCGTCAGGCGCAAGCGCCGCGCGCATTTCAACGATTTCATGGCCGACGTGCAGGATCGCATCCAGAAGCACCGGCAGGCGCGCAAGGATGGCACCGTCAAGGAGGACGATCCGATCCCGCCGGTGGCGCGGGCGCTGGCCGAGCAGGCCTGGGTGCTGTGCTTCGACGAATTCTCCGTCACCGACATCGCCGACGCGATGATCCTGTCCAGGCTGTTCTCGGCGCTGTTCGCCAATGGCGTCGTGCTGGTCGCCACCTCCAACGTCGCGCCGCGCGACCTCTATCGCGACGGCCTGAACCGCCAGCTCTTCCTGCCTTTCATCAGCCTGCTGGAGCGTAACGCCGAGGTGATGACGCTCGACAGCGACAAGGATTACCGGCTGGAGAAGCTCGGCAGCATGCCGGTCTACGTCACGCCCGCCGACGCGGCCGCCGATGCCGCCCTCGATGCGGCCTGGGCGGCGATGACGCGCGGCGCGCCGACGGCCGAGACGACGCTGACGGTGAAGGGCCGGCGCGTGGTCGTGCCACGCGCGGCGGGCGCCGCGGCGCGCTTTTCCTTCGCGGACCTGTGCGAAAAGCCGCTCGGGGCGCGCGACTACCTGGCCATCGTCGACCGCTTCCCCACCATCTTCATCGACCAGGTGCCGGTGCTCGGCGAAGGCAAGCGCAACGAGGCCAAGCGCTTCATCCTGCTGGTCGATACGCTCTACGACCATCACGCGCGGCTGGTGATGAGCGCAGCGGCGCAGCCGTCGCAACTCTACACGGCGACGCGCGGCGTCGAGGTCTTCGAATTCGAGCGCACGGCATCGCGGTTGATCGAAATGCAAAGCCGCGACTGGCTGGACGACTGGGCGCAGCGGCAGACGGAGCGGCCGCCAGCCGGGGAAGCGCGGCAGGCGCAGGCATAGCGGACGCGCCTCGTCGCGTGGCGAACAACGTCGCGCGCGTCAGCGATGCGGCGTCCGGAAGCCGGACGCATGTGATCGGGAGCTCATGATATGGTTGGGCGAGGCCGGCCGATCCTGCCCCGCTGTCGGGTCGAACACATTCCCGGCTATCCGTTTCACAAGGCCGTCATCACCCGCGTTTAGTCTTCTGGTTTCGATGCGTATTGTGTAAATTCCCTTGGTGAGACTGGATAATTTTGACGTTTACGTAAATCCCATCGTTTCTAACCGATTGAAAACGTTCACTCGAAAAGAATCGTTTGAATATTTTTCGGGCCGGAGCTATGGGGTGCGGCGAAATTTCGCGGTTGCCCCGCGGCATTCCGGCCCGGCGCGTCATCAAGTCGTCAAGGATTTGGGGCGCCGTCACAACAAAGGGAAAACATCCTGACATGGCACGCAACAAGATAGCGCTTATCGGCTCGGGCATGATCGGCGGAACGCTCGCGCACATGATCGGCCTCAAGGACCTCGGCGACGTGGTTCTGTTCGATATTGCCGAGGGCATTCCGCAGGGCAAGGGCCTCGACATCGCGCAATCGTCGCCGGTCGACGGCTTCGATTCCAGGCTGACCGGCGTCAACGACTATGCCGGCATCGAGGGTGCCGACGTCTGCATCGTCACGGCCGGCGTGCCGCGCAAGCCGGGCATGAGCCGCGACGACCTGCTGGGCATCAACCTCAAGGTCATGGAACAGGTCGGCGCCGGCCTGAAGAAGTACGCGCCGAAGGCCTTCGTCATCTGCATCACCAACCCGCTCGACGCCATGGTGTGGGCGCTGCAGAAGTTCTCGGGCCTGCCGAAGACCCATGTCGTGGGCATGGCCGGCGTGCTCGACAGCGCGCGTTTCCGCTATTTCCTGGCCGAGGAGTTCAAGGTCTCGGTCGAGGACGTCACCGCCTTCGTGCTTGGCGGCCACGGCGACTCGATGGTGCCGATGATCCGCTATTCGACGGTTGCCGGCATCCCGCTGCCCGACCTCGTCAAGATGGGCTGGACCTCCAAGGAGAAGCTCGACCAGATCGTGCAGCGCACCCGCGACGGCGGCGCTGAGATCGTCGGCCTGCTCAAGACCGGCTCGGCCTACTACGCGCCGGCCGCTTCGGCGATCCAGATGGCTGAATCCTACCTCAAGGACAAGAAGCGCGTGCTGCCCTGCGCGGCGCATCTTTCCGGCCAGTACGGCGTCAAGGGCACCTATGTCGGCGTTCCCGTGGTGATCGGCGCCGGCGGTGTCGAGCGCGTCATCGAGATCGACCTCTCGAAGACCGAGCAGAAGATGTTCGACAGTTCGGTGGCCGCCGTGCAGGGCCTCACGGACGCCTGCGTCAAGATCGCGCCGCATCTCGCCGGCAAGTGATCCAAAGACCCCGATCCCCAAGACCCTGATCCGGAGACACAAGCCATGAACATCCATGAATATCAGGCAAAGGCGCTGCTGAAGAGCTTCGGCGCGCCCGTGGCCGAAGGCGTGCCGGTGTTCAAGGCGGGCGAGGCCGAGGCCGCCGCCAAGGCGCTGCCCGGCCCGCTCTACGTGGTGAAGAGCCAGATCCACGCGGGCGGCCGCGGCAAAGGCAAGTTCAGGGAACTCGGCCCTGACGCCAAGGGCGGCGTGCGGCTCGCGAAGTCGGTGGCCGAGGTGGTCGCCAACGCCAACGAGATGCTCGGCCACACGCTGGTCACCAAGCAGACCGGAGCGGACGGCAAGCAGGTCAACCGCCTCTACATCGAGGACGGCGCCGACATCGACCGCGAGCTCTATCTGTCGATCCTGGTCGACCGTTCGGTCGGCCGCATCGCCTTCGTCGTCTCGACCGAGGGCGGCATGGACATCGAGGCGGTCGCCCACGACACGCCGGAGAAGATCATCACGGTCGCCATCGACCCGGACAAGGGCGTGACGGCGGACGACGTGAAGAAGCTCAACGACGCCCTGAAGCTCGGCGGCGACGCGGCCAAGGACGGCGCATCGCTGTTCCCGATCCTCTACAAGGCCTTCGTCGAAAAGGACATGAGCCTGCTCGAGGTCAATCCGCTGATCGTCATGAAGAACGGCCGGCTGCGCGTGCTCGACGCCAAGGTGTCGTTCGACAACAACGCGCTGTTCCGCCACCCGGACCTGATGGAACTGCGCGACACCACCGAGGAGGACGAGAAGGAGATCGAGGCGTCGAAATACGACCTCGCCTATGTCGCCCTCGACGGCAATATCGGCTGCATGGTCAACGGCGCCGGCCTTGCCATGGCGACGATGGACATCATCAAGCTCTACGGTGCCGAGCCCGCCAACTTCCTCGACGTCGGCGGCGGGGCTTCCAAGGAAAAAGTGACGGCCGCGTTCAAGATCATCACCAAGGACCCGGCGGTCGAAGGCATCCTCATCAACATCTTCGGCGGCATCATGAAGTGCGACGTCATCGCCGAGGGCGTGATCGCCGCCGTCAAGGAAGTGGGCCTGAAGGTGCCGCTGGTGGTTCGGCTGGAAGGCACCAATGCCGAGCTCGGCAAGAAGATCATCAACGACAGCGGCTTGAATGTCGTCTCGGCGGACGACCTGGATGACGCAGCCAAGAAGATCGTCAAGGCGGTGAAGGGCTGATACGGCTGTGGAACACGACGCCACGCAAAGCCTGCTCGGGTACATAGTCGCATGGTTGCCGTTGGCGGTTTTCGTGGTCATCTGGGCCTGGGGTCTCGTGACATTGAAACAATATGTGCGGGCCCGGCAATTTGCCGGTCATGACAATGCGGCCGCTGTTCGTGAGCTCGTCGAGACAAATCGAGAGATTGTAGCCGTACTGCGTGACCTGAAATCGGAACTGCAAAGGCGGAACCCGTAGGATGCCTCCTCGCAAGATAAACCTGGTCGAGGCTGCGGATCGTACGATCACCAAGGTCTTCGATCCGCACATCGCCGGCGATATCAACGACAGCCAGGCCAAGGTCGCAAAGTTCGGCGAGACTTTCGACTGGCATGCGCATGAGCATGAGGACGAGGCTTTCCTCGTGCTGCGCGGGCGCATCGCCATCGATTTCCGCGACGGGCCGGTCGAGCTGGGCGAAGGCGATTTCATCGTCGTGCCGCGCGGCGTCGAGCATCGGCCGCGCTCGCTGACCTCGGAGCCCGTGGTGCTGATGTTCGAGCCGTCGACGACCTTGAACACCGGCAATGCCAAGAGTGGCTACACCGTCACCGATCTGAAGCGGCTCTGACCGATGAGCGCGGCGTCCTTCTCCTCCCTTTCGGCCGATCACCAGCGCCTGCAGGCGCTGGTCGGCACGTGGCGTGGCGAGGAGGAGATCGCGGCGACGCAGTGGGCCGACGAAGGCAACGCGACGTCCGAAGTGATGGCAGAGGCTGAGTTCGGCGGCCTGTTCGTGGTGCAGCGCTACAGGCAGCGCCGCGACGGCACCGTCTCCTTCGGCTCGCACAATGTGTTCGGCTTCGACCAGCAGAACAAGGTCGTCACCATGCACCAGTTCGATTCCATGGGCTTCGTGCCGGCCTTGCCGGCCACGGGGGCATGGAACGGCGCCGAACTGGTCCTGGAGCGGTCGTCGCCGCGCGGCTCGGCGCGCGTGACGTATGTTTTCGACGGTGCCGATGCCTACCGCATGCGACTGCATTTCAAACCCGCCGGCGGCGATCGCTGGCAAGACATGGTGAGCGGCGTCTACCGGCGCATCTCGCCTTCCTCGATCAACGGTTTTTAGAAAAGGGCTCCCATGTCCATTCTCGTCGACAAGAACACCAAGGTGCTGGTTCAGGGCCTGACCGGCAAGACCGGCACGTTCCATACCGAGCAGGCGCTGGCCTATCACGGCACCAAGATGGTGGGCGGCATCCATCCCAAGAAAGGCGGCGAGACCTGGACCGGTTCCAAGGGCGAGACGCTGCCGATCTTCGCCAGCGTTGCCGAGGGCAGGTACAAGACCGGCGCCAACGCCTCTGTCATCTACGTGCCGCCGGCGGGCGCCGCCGAGGCCATCATCGAGGCCATCGAGGCCGAGATCCCGCTGATCGTCTGCATCACCGAAGGCATTCCGGTCACTGACATGGTCAAGGTCAAGGCACGGCTCGATCGTTCGAAGTCGCGGCTCATCGGGCCGAATTGCCCGGGCGTGCTGACCCCCGACGAGTGCAAGATCGGCATCATGCCCGGCAACATCTTCCGCAAGGGCTCGGTGGGCGTTGTTTCGCGCTCGGGAACGCTTACCTATGAGGCGGTGTTCCAGACCACCAATGTCGGCCTTGGCCAGACCACGGCGGTCGGCATCGGCGGCGATCCGGTCAAGGGCACGGAGTTCATTGACGTGCTCGAGATGTTCCTGGCCGACGACGAGACCAAGTCGATCATCATGATCGGCGAGATCGGCGGTTCGGCCGAGGAAGACGCCGCGCAGTTCCTCAAGGACGAGGCCAAGCGCGGCCGCAAGAAGCCGATGGCGGGCTTCATCGCCGGGCGCACGGCGCCGGCCGGCCGCACCATGGGCCATGCGGGCGCGGTGATTTCCGGCGGCAAGGGCGGCGCGGAAGACAAGATCGCGGCCATGGAATCGGCCGGCATCAAGGTTTCGCCGTCGCCGGCGCGACTGGGCACGACGCTGGTCGAGGCGATCAAGAGTTAAGGCAGTAGGGAATAGTGAGTAGTAGTGAGTAGCGAATAGGGAAAGAGTAGCGGCGCGATCTGGAAAAGATCCTATTCGCTACTCGCTATTTGCTCCTAAAAAGGAGACGGAGCGGGCGCTCCGCTGATAAAATGGCAAGACAAGATCAAGCCAACGACCAATTCTCGCTCACCTCGTTCCTGTATGGCGGCAACGCGGACTATATCGACGCGCTTTATGCCGCCTATGAGGACGATCCCAATTCGGTCGATCCCGAATGGCAGGATTTCTTCGCGGCGCTGAAGGACGATGCCGGCGACGTGCGCAGGAACGCCACAGGCGCCTCCTGGGCGAAGCCCTCCTGGCCGCTGCAGGCCAATGGCGAACTGGTGTCGGCGCTCGACGGCAATTGGGGCCTGGTCGAGAAGCACGTCGAAAAGAAGGTGAAGGAGAAGGCGGTCGTCAACGGCACCGTGCTTTCCGACGCCGACGTGCACCAGGCGACGCGCGATTCCGTGCGCGCCATCATGATGATCCGCGCCTACCGCATGCGCGGCCACCTGCACGCCAATCTCGATCCGCTGGGCATCGCCAAGCCGCTCGAGGACTATAACGAGCTGTCGCCGGCGAATTACGGCTTCACCGAAGCCGACTACGACCGGCCGATCTTCCTCGACAACGTGCTGGGGCTGGAATTCGGCACCATCCGGCAGATGCTGGAAATCCTCACCCGCACCTATTGCTCGACGCTCGGCGTCGAGTTCATGCACATCTCCGACCCCGAGGAGAAGGCCTGGATCCAGGAGCGCATCGAGGGCGCCGACAAGGAGATCACCTTCACCGCCACCGGCAAGAAGGCGATCCTGCAGAAGCTGGTCGAGGCGGAAGGCTTCGAGCAGTTCATCGACGTCAAGTACAAGGGCACCAAGCGCTTCGGCCTCGACGGCGGCGAGGCGCTGATCCCGGCGCTGGAGCAGATCGTCAAGCGCGGCGGCCAGCTCGGCCTGGTGGAGATCGTGCTCGGCATGGCCCATCGCGGCCGTCTCAACGTGCTCTCCCAGGTGATGGCCAAGCCGCACCGTGCCATCTTCCACGAATTCAAGGGCGGTTCCTACGCGCCCGACGAGGTCGAGGGCTCGGGCGACGTCAAGTACCATCTCGGCGCCTCGTCGGACCGCGAGTTCGACGGCAACAAGGTGCACCTGTCGCTGACCGCCAACCCCTCGCACCTGGAAATCGTCGACCCGGTGGTGATGGGCAAGGCGCGCGCCAAGCAGGACTACCTGTTCGGCCGCGGCCGCGCCGAAATCGTGCCACTGGAGGAACGCGCCAAGGTGCTGCCGCTGCTGCTGCACGGCGACGCCGCTTTCGCCGGCCAGGGCGTGATCGCCGAAATTCTCGGCCTGTCGGGCCTGCGCGGCCATCGCGTCGCCGGCACGCTGCACTTCATCATCAACAACCAGATCGGCTTCACCACCAATCCACGCTTCTCGCGTTCGTCGCCCTATCCGTCCGACGTCGCCAAGATGATCGAGGCGCCGATCTTCCACGTCAATGGCGACGACCCGGAAGCGGTGGTCCACGCCGCCAAGGTGGCGATGGAATTCCGCATGAAGTTCCACAAGCCGGTGGTGGTGGACATGTTCTGCTACCGCCGCTTCGGCCACAATGAGGGTGACGAGCCGGCCTTCACGCAGCCGATCATGTATCGCAACATCCGCGGCCACAAGACCACGGTGCAGATCTACGGCGACAGGCTGATCGCCGAAGGCCACATCACCCAGGCCGAGCTCGACAAGATGAAGGCCGACTGGCGCGCCCATCTGGAGCAGGAATGGGAGGTCGGCCAGCACTACAAGCCCAACAAGGCCGACTGGCTGGACGGCGCGTGGTCGGGCCTGCGCACCGCCGACAATCAGGACGAACAGCGGCGCGGCAAGACCGCCGTGCCGGTGAAGACGCTGAAGGAAATCGGCAAGAAGCTGACCGAAGTGCCGAAGGGCTTCGAGGCGCACAAGACGATCGTGCGCTTCCTGGAGAACCGCCGCCAGGCGATCGAATCGGGCGAAGGCATCGACTGGTCGACCGCCGAGGCGCTGGCCTTCGGCGCGATCCTGCTCGACGGCAATCCGATCCGGCTGTCCGGCCAGGACTCCGAGCGCGGCACCTTCTCGCAGCGTCATTCCGTGCTCTACGACCAGCGCGACGAGAACCGCTACATCCCGCTCAACAACCTGTCGCCGGCGCAGGCCGGCTACGAGGTCATCAACTCGATGCTGTCGGAAGAGGCGGTGCTGGGCTTCGAATATGGCTACAGCCTCGCCGAGCCCAAGGCGCTGACCCTGTGGGAAGCCCAGTTCGGCGACTTCGCCAACGGCGCCCAGGTGGTGTTCGACCAGTTCATCTCGTCGGGCGAGCGCAAGTGGCTGCGCATGTCGGGCCTCGTCTGCCTCCTGCCGCATGGCTATGAGGGCCAGGGGCCTGAGCACTCCTCCGCCAGGCTGGAGCGCTTCCTGCAGCTCTGCGCCGAGGACAACATGCAGGTCGCCAATTGCACGACGCCGGCCAACTATTTCCACATCCTGCGCCGGCAGCTGAAGCGCGACTTCCGCAAGCCGCTGATCCTGATGACGCCGAAGTCGCTGCTGCGCCACAAGCGGGCGGTGTCGACGCTGTCGGAAATCTCGGGCGAAAGCACCTTCCACCGGCTGCTGTGGGACGACGCGCAATACCTGTCCGACCAGCCGATCAAGCTGGTCAAGGATTCGAAGATCCGCCGCGTCGTGCTGTGCTCGGGCAAGGTCTATTACGACCTCTACGAGGAGCGCGAGAAGCGCGGCATCAACGATATCTACCTGCTGCGCGTCGAGCAGCTCTACCCGTTCCCGGCCAAGGCCCTGATCACCGAGCTGTCGCGTTTCCGCAACGCGCAGATGGTGTGGTGCCAGGAGGAGCCCAAGAACATGGGCGCCTGGTCGTTCATCGACCCCTATCTGGAATGGGTGCTGGCGCATATCGACGCCAAGCATCAGCGGGTGCGCTACACCGGCCGTCCGGCCGCCGCTTCGCCGGCGACGGGCCTGATGTCCAAGCACCTTGCCCAGCTCGCCGCCCTGCTCGAAGACGCGCTTGGCGAATAAGCGGCACACAGAACAGAAGCAAAAGAACGGACAGGCACAATGGCTACCGAAATCCGCGTTCCGACCCTCGGCGAATCCGTCACCGAAGCGACCATAGGCAAGTGGTTCAAGAAGGTCGGCGACGCCATCGCCGCCGACGAGCCGCTGGTCGAGCTCGAAACCGACAAGGTGACGGTCGAAGTGCCGGCCGCGGCCGCCGGAACGCTGGCCGAGATCACCGCCAAGGAAGGCGAGACCGTGGGCGTCGGCGCCCTGCTCGGCTCGATCTCGGCAGGCGCCGCGCCGGCCACGAAGCCGCAGGCGGTGGCGCAGGCCTCCAGCCCGGATGCGGCTTCCACCGTCAAGCAGGCCGCAGCCGAGACGGCCAAGGTCGCCGGCGAAGGCGAATCCATAGAGCCGCGCACCATGCCGCCGGCTCCGGCCGCAGCCAAGCTGATCGCCGAGAACAACCTGTCGGTCGACCAGGTTTCAGGCTCCGGCAAGCGCGGCCAGGTGCTCAAGGGCGATGTGCTCGACGCCATCTCGAAGGGCGCGCCCTCGCAGCCGGCGGAGACCCCCAGGGCAGCTCCCGCTCCCGTCGTGGCGCGCGCGCCGTCCTCGGCAGATGACGCGCCGCGCGAGGAGCGCGTGCGCATGACCAAGCTGCGCCAGACCATCGCGCGCCGCCTCAAGGAAGCGCAGTCGACGGCCGCCATGCTCACCACCTTCAACGAGGTGGACATGAGCGCCGTCATGGCGCTGCGCTCCAAGTACAAGGACGTGTTCGAGAAGAAGCACGGCGTGAAGCTCGGCTTCATGGGCTTCTTCACCAAGGCGGTGACACATGCGCTGAAGGAGATCCCGGCCGTCAACGCCGAGATCGACGGCACCGACATCATCTACAAGAACTTCGCCCATGTCGGCGTCGCCGTCGGCACCGACAAGGGGCTCGTGGTGCCGGTGGTGCGCGATGCCGACCAGATGTCGATCGCCGAGATCGAGAAGGAGATCGGCCGGCTGGGTCTCGCCGCGCGCGACGGCAAGCTGTCGGTTGCGGACATGCAAGGCGGCACGTTTACGATTTCAAACGGCGGCGTCTACGGCTCGCTGATGTCGACGCCGATCCTGAATGCGCCGCAGTCGGGCATTCTCGGCATGCACAAGATCCAGGACCGGCCCGTCGTGGTCGGCGGCCAGATCGTGATCCGGCCGATGATGTACCTGGCGCTCAGCTACGATCACCGCATCGTCGACGGCAAGGAAGCGGTGACCTTCCTGGTGCGCGTCAAGGAAAGCCTGGAAGATCCGGAACGGCTGGTTCTCGATCTATGACGGCGTTCGGCGTCATCGCCGGGCGGTCTGGCGCTGATGCCGGCTAGGCTGGCTGCCTGAGGGTGACGAGAGGATCGCGCGCCATGATCAGGGGTTTGCTTCATCGTGTCGGGATGGCGCCCGCTTTCGCGGCCGGCATGATTATGGCCACGGCCGAGGCGCGCGCCGCCTGCCCGATCGAGCTCTCCGTCTATGGCGAACCGGGCGGCGGCGCCGAGATCGACTTCACGCCGACCGGCACGTCGGCGACGGTCACCAACACGTTCCGCCTGATACTCGACAACAATGTCGTGCTGAACGGCATCGTCATGTGGACGCAGGGCGTCTCGCGGCCGAACGGCGCGTTGATGTACAAATGCCCCGAGGGCGACGTCACCGGACCGGAGCTCGCCGCCTGCACGCTCTGGAACGGCGTCATCTACACGACCGACGAGAAGGGCGAGGTCGGCTTGCTGCCGGCGGAGGGCATAGAAGCGCCGAAGACGCTGATCCTGCCCGATCTCGGGCCTGTGCTCGACCATTCCGCCGCGCATGGCACCGGCGGTTTTTCCAAGGTGCCCGGCGACGTCTTCACGCTGAAGGGCTGCCAGGAATGAGCGCCACGGGAAAGACGCTGCTGGTCACCGGCGGCGGTCGCGGCATCGGCGCTTCGGTGGCGCGGCAGGCCGCGCGGGCGGGTTATCGCGTCGCGCTGACCTATGTGTCGCAGCAGGGTCCGGCGCAGGCGGTTGTCGATGCTATCGTCGGCGCTGGCGGCGAGGCCTTCGCGGTGCAGGGCGATGTCGGCAGCGAGGCCGACATACTGGCCGTGTTCGAGGCAGTCGACAGGACCTTCGGCGGGCTCGACGCGCTGGTCAACAATGCCGGCGTGCTGGAGGCGTTCTCGCGGCTCGACGGCATCGGCGCCGCGCGCATGGAACGGATCATGCGCGTCAACGTCATCGGCTCGATGCTGTGCGCCCGCGAGGCGGTGAAGCGCATGTCGACACGCCATGGCGGGCGCGGCGGCGCGATCGTCAACCTGTCGTCGATGGTGGCCGAGATCGGCGGCGCCGACCAGTATGTCGACTATGCCGCCTCGAAGGGCGCCATCAACTCCTTCACCATCGGGCTGGCGCGCGAGGTGGCGGCGGAGGGCATCCGCGTCAACGCCGTCAGCCCCGGCATGATCGACACCGAGATCCACGCCCTGTCTGGCCAGCCCGACCGCATCGCGCGCGTGGAAGGCGCGCTGCCGATGAAAAGAGCGGGCACGGCCGATGAAGTGGCCAGCGCTATCCTCTATCTTCTATCCGAAGCCGCGTCCTATACGACGGGCGCGATCTTGAACGTAAGCGGCGGCCGCTGAGCGGCAGAGAGAAGGACACCATCATGGCATATGACGTGGTTATCATCGGGTCGGGACCGGGCGGATATGTCTGCGCCATCAAGGCAGCTCAGCTCGGGCTGAAGACCGCCGTGGTGGAAAAGAATGCGACCTTCGGCGGCACCTGCCTCAACATCGGCTGCATTCCCTCGAAGGCGCTGCTTTATGCTTCCGAGATGTTCGCGGAAGCCGGCCATGCCTTCGACACGCTGGGCGTCGAGGTGAGCGCCCCCAAGCTCAACCTGACGAAGATGCTGGCGCACAAGGACACGACGGTCGCCTCCAACGTCAACGGCGTCGCCTTCCTGTTCAAGAAGAACAAGATCGACTCCTTCCGCGGCACCGGCAAGGTGGTCGGCGCCGGCAAGGTCGCGGTCACCGGCGAGGACGGCAAGGTCGAGGAGATCGAGACGAAGAACATCGTCATCGCCACCGGGTCGGATGTCGCCGGCATTCCCGGCGTCAAGGTCGACTTCGACGAGAAGGTCGTGGTGTCCTCGACCGGCGCGCTGTCGCTGGCCAAGGTGCCCGGCCATCTGGTGGTCGTCGGCGGCGGCGTCATCGGGCTGGAGCTCGGCTCGGTGTGGGCGCGGCTCGGCGCCAAGGTCACGGTGGTCGAATTCCTCGACAACATCCTCGGCGGCATGGATGGCGAGGTGTCCAAGCAGTTCCAGCGGCTGCTTTCCAAGCAGGGCTTCGAGTTCAAGCTCGGCGCCAAGGTCACCGGCGTGGCCAAGGCCAAGAAGGGCGCCACCGTCACCTTCGAGCCGGTGAAGGGCGGCGCGGCCGAGACGATGGAGGCGGATGTGGTGCTGGTCGCCACTGGCCGTCGGCCCTATGCCGACGGGCTTGGCCTGAAGGAAGCCGGCGTGGAGATGGACGAGCGCGGCCGGGTGAAGACCGATGGCCATCTGCGGACCAACGTGCCCGGCATCTATGCGATCGGCGACGTGGTGGCCGGTCCGATGCTGGCGCACAAGGCGGAGGACGAAGGCGTGGCGGTGGCCGAAACCATCGCCGGCCAGGCCGGCCATGTGAACTACGACGTCATTCCGAGCGTCGTCTACACCAGCCCGGAAGTCGCCTCCGTCGGCAAGACTGAGGAGGAGCTGAAGAAGGCCGGTATCGAGTACAAGGTCGGCAAGTTCCCGTTCAGCGCCAATGGCCGCGCGCGCGCCATGCTGCACACGGACGGCTTCGTGAAGATCCTGGCCGACAAGCACAATGACCGCGTGCTGGGCGTCCATATCGTTGGCTTCGGCGCCGGCGAGATGATCCACGAGGCGGCGGTGCTGATGGAGTTCGGCGGCTCTTCGGAGGATCTCGCACGCACCTGCCATGCGCACCCGACGATGTCGGAAGCTGTCAAGGAAGCGGCGCTGGCGACCTTCTTCAAGCCGATTCACATCTAGAGGCCTTAAACCCACACCCGTGGCCATCTGGCGCGGAGCGGTTTTCTGAAAAGTCCTCTCCAGGACCGCGTCTGAAAACAAAACGGCCCGCCTTTCGGCGGGCCGTTCGTTCTCTAGCTGTAGCCCGATTACTGAGCCGGAGCGGGAGCTGGGGCAGGCGCCGGAGCTGGTGCCGGAGCAGGCGCTGGAGCTGGTGCCGGGGCAGGAGCCGGCTCAGCAGGCTTCGCGGGCTCGGCCGGTTTCGCAGGCTCGGCGGGCTTGGCCGGTTCGGCTGGCGCCGGCGCCGGTGCCGGCGTCGTCGCGGCGGGCGCCTCGGGCGCCGGGGCATGCTCGCCGCCGCTTCTTCCGAAAACATAGTACGCGACAATGGCCAGGATGATGACAACAAGGGCGATCAGCCATCCGCTGCCGCCGCCACTCGCGGGCGGGGTGCTTGGAGGGGTGAGAGGGTCGTTGGGATTGGCCATGAAATGTGTCCTCCTTGAATGAAAGGGATCAATCAACAGTCATCAACGCACGATCCGCCAATGAGTTTCACGCGGACGGCGGAATGCCGGGAGGGCCAGCCTTCCGGCCTGGCAACTCCGGCGAGAAACGGATCGCCGTCCTTGCCCTTCTCCTTGTCCTCAAGCAATTCCTGGGGGAAGCGTTACGCGCTTTTCCCGGCAAAACCGACACAAAGTTTCGCTGGAACTGCCCAGGGCGGCCGCCACGCGACTCAGTTGACGACGGTGACAGTATAGCCTGCCTTGCGAAAATCCTCGACCAGCCCGTCGGGGCCGGGCAGATGCAGCGCTCCGACCGCCATGAAGACGTTGCCCCTGGCGAGGATCGGGGCCGCGCGCTCGGCCATCACCTTGTTGCGGTTGGTGACGATGGTCTGCTCGAATTCGGCAAAGCCGGCCTGGTCGTCGGCCTGGCCCGGGGCAACGGCCTTCAGCGCCGGCATGATCATGCCGATCTCGCCACGCAGGTAGAGCGCGATCATGGTCTCGTTGACGTCCTTGATCTTGTCGCCGAGCTTCAACGTATCGATCAGGCTCCTGACATGGAAGGCGACCGGCAGCGAGGCCATGGCGCGGAGCTGCTCCGTCGCAGTCTCGAGACCTTCCACGGCCTTGCCCGCCGCCTTGCCGTCGCGGGCCAGCTTGGTGTCGAGCACGGGCGCGCCCTGTCCCTGCCGGGCGAGCTCGCAGGGCGACATCGCCACCATGGTGGACAGCAGCCAGGGCTGCATCTTGGCGACCGAGAAGGGCGGTATGCCGCGCGCGTCGAGAGCCTTGTTCACGATCTCGGCGTCCTGCGGCGACATCAGCGAGGTCAGCGTCGTGCTGTCCGTGAACATCATCAGGTTCGGCTCCTTGGCGAGCGCGCCCATCATGGCGTTCTTGTCCAGCGCGTCCGTCGTCTCGATGATCACGGTGTCGGTGGCGTCGAATGCCTGTTGCGCGGCGGGCGGCAGCGTGGTGACGCGCGGGTCCGAAAAATGCAGCGTGCCGAACAGGAAGGACGGTTTCTGGCCGGATTTCTCCAGCTTCCACAACCGGCCCTTGCCGTTGGCCACGGCGGCGGCCTGTGCCTCGACGTCGCGATAGGCGGCCGCGTTGTTCTTGCTGAGCTCGGCCACGAGGTCGTCGCCGCCGCAGACGGGCGTGTCGGCGCGCGCCTTGCTCGCGGCCATCAGCACCACGGCCAGGAACAGCAGGAAGGCCAGCACGTTGAGCGCGGCCAGCAGCTTCATCGACGCCAGGCTGGCGCGGTCGGCTATGGCGATGACACGTTTCATGGCGGCCTTTCGTGTTTCGGCCGTGATCTTTTTCCAGGACCCGGCCACGCGGCGCCTCCCGGCGCCTCGCCTCCGTGGTCTTAGGCCCGAAAAGCGGCAAAACCGTTAACCGTTGGCGAACAGGCTCGCGCGGGCGCGGTCACGCACGGGGATGGGCGGATTCGTAGACCTCGAGCAGTCTTGCCGTGTCGACGCCGGTGTAGACCTGGGTGGTCGACAGGCTGGCGTGGCCGAGCAGCTCCTGGATGGTGCGCAGGTCGCCGCCCCGGCCGAGCAGGTGGGTGGCGAAGGAATGGCGCAGCGCATGCGGGGTCGCGGTCTCCGGCAGGTTGAGCGCCGAACGCATCCTGGCCATCTCGCGCTGGACGATGGCCGGGTTGAGCGGGCCGCCACGGGCGCCCCGAAACAGCACTCCCTTGGGGTCGAGATGGAACGGACAAAGCCGGCGATATTCGGCGACCGCCTTCAGCGCCACGGGCAGCACCGGCACCAGCCGCGTCTTGCCGCCCTTGCCAGTGACGCGCAGCACCGTGTCGGCCTCCGACGCCAGCTCGGCCGCGGTGAGGCCGAGCGCCTCGGAAATGCGCAGTCCCGAGCCGTAAAGCAACGTCAGCACGGCGGCGTTGCGGGCCGCGATCCAGGGTTCCTCGGCAAGCTGGCCTTCCACCGACACGACCTTGATGGCGTCCGTCGCGGTAAGCGGCTTGGGCAGCGACTTGGGCTGGCGCGGCGCGCGCAGGGCGGTGGCGCCGGCGGCGTTTACCAGGCCGCGCCTTTCGAGGAAGCGCAGCAGCGAGCGGATGCCGGCAAGGCCGCGGCCCAGCGTGCGCGCGCCGGCGCCCTCGGCACGGCGCGCCGCGAGGAAGCCGCGCAGGTCGGCCGGGCGCAGGTCGGCAATGTCGGAAATGCCGGGCGGTCCGCCGCAATGGCCGGTCAGGAAATGCAGGAATTGCCGCGTGTCGCGCTCGTAGGCCTCGACGGTTTCAGGCGAAAGCCGCCGCTCGTGCGCCAGCATTTTCAGCCAGGCTTCGCGCGCCGCCTGAAGGTCGGGTTTGGCCGGGATGAGGAATTCCTGCATGGCGGAATTGTCCGGCAGTCAGGTTAGCAAGCGGTGAAGAGGGGATCGTTGAAATAGCGATCGTGCGGACCCTGGGTCCGATCTTTGCGCATCGTCGTTCCGAAAATCGATTTCGATTCTTGGGGGCATGCGTTACAGCAGGGCAAAGGAAGTGCCCCGATGTCGAAGCTCCAGAACCCCGTCCAGATGGCCGTGATCGGCGCCGCGCACGGCATCAAGGGCGAATTGCGCGTCAAGACCTTCACCGGCGATCCGCTGGCGCTGGCCGATTACGGGCCGCTCTACACCAGGGATGGCCGCGCCTTCCAGATTACGGACATCAGGCCCGCCAACACGGTCGTGGTGGTGCGCTTCAAGGGCGTCAACGACCGCAACGCGGCCGAGGCGCTTGCCGGAACTGAGCTGTTCGTCGACCGCTCGATGCTGCCCGACGACGGCGAGGAGGACGAGTTCTACCACGCCGACCTGATCGGCCTCGAGGTGCGGGACGAGACCGGCGCCATCGGCAGGGTTGTCGCGGTGCATAATTTCGGCGGCGGCGACATACTCGACGTGACGCTTGCCGGGCGAAAGGGCGTGCTGATCCCGTTCACCCAGGCCGCCGTGCCGGAAGTCGCGATTACGCAGGGCTTCGTGCGCGTCGATGCCGTGGCCGCGGGTCTCGTCGGCGACGATGATCCGGATGCGCCCGGCCGGGACGAGTTCAAGCCCGAGGGCAGGCCGCGCGGACCGAAGGATGCCGGGGGCAACCGGTGAGCTTTTCCGCCTCGGTGCTGACGCTCTATCCGGAGATGTTTCCCGGTGCGCTCGGCGTGTCGCTGGCCGGCCGCGCGCTGGAGGCGGGCACATGGTCGCTGGAGGCGATCCAGATCCGCGATTTCGCCACAGACAAACATCGCACGGTCGACGACACGCCGGCCGGCGGCGGCGCCGGCATGGTGATGCGCGCCGACGTTCTGGCGAAGGCAATCGACCACGCCTCGCCGCCGGGGGATGAGCGGCCGAGGCTGCTGATGAGCCCGCGCGGCCGGCCGTTGACGCAGGCCCGCGTGCGCGAGCTGGCCGCCGGGCCTGGCGCGGTGATCCTTTGCGGCCGCTTCGAAGGCGTCGACCAGCGGCTGATCGAGGCGCGCGGGCTTGAGGAGGTTTCCATCGGCGATTTCATCCTGTCGGGCGGCGAGCCGGCGGCGCTGGTGCTGCTCGACGCGGTCGTGCGGCTGCTGCCCGGCGTCATGGGCAATGCCGTCTCGGGCGATGAGGAGAGCTTCGAGAACGGCCTGCTCGAACACCCGCATTACACGCGGCCGCAGGAATTCGAGGGCAGGCCGATCCCGGAGGTGCTGACCTCCGGCAACCACAAGAAGATCGCCGAATGGCGTCGCGCCGAGGCCGAGAGGTTGACCCGGGAGCGACGGCCGGACCTGCTGGAATCCGAGTGGTTCAGCAAGGGCTGAGGCCCGCGCTCAGCCCTTGCTGAAATAATAGAAGGCGAGAAACAGGCCGACGGCGATGACGAAGCCGCGCACCACGTTCTGCGGCACGCGCCTGGCGATCCACACGCCGGCATAGCCGCCCAGCGCCACGCCCGGGATCATGACGATCGCCTGCGGCCAGGCGACGACGCCACCGGAAACGAACACCAGTATGGCGACGGCGGCGATGACGATGGACAGCATGTTCTTCAGCGCGTTAAGCCGATGGTAGTCGCCGGCCTGGGTGAGGCCGAGGGTGGCCAGCATCATCACCCCCATGCCGGCGCCGAAGAAGCCGCCATAGACGGCGGTCACGAACTGCACGAGCGATCCCGCCAGCGAGCCGACCGAGGCCCGGTGTTCCGGTCCCGGCGCCGGCTTCAGCCAGGGGCCCGCGGCGAACAGGGCGGTGGCGCCGATGAGCAGCCACGGCACCAGCGCCCGGAAGGAAGGGTTGGAAAGGGCAAGCAGGGTGAGCGCGCCGGCAAGGGCGCCGGCGGCCGAGATCAGGCAGAGCAGCAACGCGCCGCGCCAGAAGTGCCTGATGTCGTCGAGATAGGCGAGCGTCGAGGTGATGTAGCCCGGGAACTGCGCCACCGAGGAGGTGGCGTTGGCGGCGATCGGCGGCAGGCCGATCAGCGTCATGGCGCCGAAGGTGACGAAGGTGCCGCCGCCGGCGATGGCGTTGACCGCGCCGGACAGAAGGCCGGCAAGAAAGAGCAAGGCTGCGTCGAAGATTGACATCCGGGGTCGCCGAGGAGAACGGGTGATGTCCCGGCTTAGAATAAATCGGGCCGAAGTGCGAAGGTGTTTTCCGCGCCGAACCGCGAGCCAACGCGGGGCGGTTCGATCTTGCCGTGTCGCGGCAGCGTGTTCGCCGCGCAAAAAAGACTCAGGCCAAGGGTGACAAAGCGCTGAAATAGCTGTATGTGGCCGCCGAACCGGAAGAACAATCTCCCGGGACCCGTCAACAATGGCGGTGTAGCCGTCCCTGTCCGAAGCCGCGGATATATATCCCAGGCCGAGGGCATAGCCGAGCGGTCATTGGAACTGCAAGGCGAGCGTAGGACGCTCTGACTGTCGGAAGAACAAGAAGTGGATATTTGAGATGGATCTCATCCGTCAGCTCGAGGCCGAACAGGCCGCCAAGATCGAAGCCAAGCGCAAGCTTCCCGAATTCCAGCCCGGCGACACCGTACGCGTCCAGGTGCGCGTGACCGAAGGCAGCCGCACCCGCGTGCAGGCCTATGAGGGCGTCGTCATCGCCCGTTCCGGCGCCGGCTTCCAGGAGAGTTTCACCGTCCGCAAGATTTCCTACGGCGAAGGCGTGGAGCGCGTGTTCCCGGTGTTCTCGCCAATGGTCGAGGGCGTCGAGATCGTGCGCCGCGGCAAGGTGCGCCGCGCCAAGCTGTATTATCTGCGCGACCGTCGCGGCAAGTCGGCCCGCATTTCCGAGAACACCGGCGTGCGCGCCCGCAAGCTGAACGATGAGGAGCGCGACGCGCTGAACGCCGAGAAGGCCCGCATCGAGGCCGAGAAGGTCGCCGCCGCCGAGGCGCTGGCCGCCGAGAAGGCCGCGCAGGAAGCCGCCGAGAAGAAGGCCGCCGCCGAAGCTCCGGCCGCCGAGTAAGGTTTTCGCATACGTCATCTGGAAAGGCGGCTTCGGCCGCCTTTCGTCGTTTAGGGCGGCTCCGGTTGAGATGGGATCGTCGGAACCGCTCGATCTATTTCCTTGCGGCGTTTGCGCGACGCCAAACGCCCCGTTTGGCTGCGAAATGCCAGGGCGAAGAAAATTCAGCGGATACCGGCTTGACCATAATTGTATCGTGCACTAATTAATCGTGTACAAATTAAAGTATGGAGACACGAGATGACCGCACTCTATTCGACCCAGGCTCGCGCCGTCGGCGGCCGCGCAGGCCATGTCCAGACTGACGATGGCCTGCTCAGCGTCGATCTTGCCATGCCCAAGGAACTTGGCGGCAAGGGCGGCGCCACCAATCCGGAGCAGCTTTTCGCCGCCGGCTACGCCGCCTGTTTCGAAAGCGCGATGCGTTTCCTGGCCGGCAAGCAGAAGCTGCCGCTCGCGGATGCCTCGGTGACGGCCAATGTCAGCCTGCATCCGAATGGCTCCGGGGGCTTCAAGCTCGGCGTCGCTCTGGCGGCCGAGACGAAGGGCCTTGATCAGCAGGCGGCGGAAGCGCTTGTATCGGCGGCGCATGAGATCTGCCCCTATTCCAACGCGATCAAGGGCAATATCGAGGTGGCGCTTTCGGCAAGGGCGGCCTGACCGCCAGAGAGACCATGACGACCAAAGAGACCACGAGAGCCAGCCCGGCGGGTGCCGCTGGGACCGCGCCGACACCCCGGCTGGACCAGCAGCTCTGCTTCGCGCTCTATTCCGCGAGCGGGCTGATGACAAAGCTCTACCGGCCGTTGCTCGACCCGCTCGGTCTCACCTATCCGCAATATCTGGCCATGCTGGCGCTGTGGGAACGCGCGCCGAGCACGGTGGGCGAGCTCGGCGAGGCGCTTGGTCTCGATTCGGCGACGCTGACGCCGCTGCTCAAGCGCATGGAGGCGGGCGGGCTCGTCACGCGCCGCCGCGATCCGGAAGACGAGCGGCGCGTGCTGGTCGAGCCGACCGCAACGGGCCAGGCGCTGCGCGCGCGCGCCGCCGACGTGTCGGCCGGGCTGGCCTGCAAGGTGCCGCTGGATCCCGACGAGGCGCGGACGCTGCACCGCGCCCTGACCCGGCTGGTGCGCGATCTGCGCGAGACCACCGACTGACTGCCAAGGCAACGATCGTTCCGCAATTGCGCTTCGCGAGGCAGCCGAATCCTCTTTCCCCACGAGGTGCGCATCGCTGCGGCTTGCAAGGCGCTTGCGGACGGCTAAAGTCGGCGCCGGATGTTGCCAATGCCCGGACCAAAGTCGGGCGGATCACTTTCGGAGCGTGTCATGATCAAGTCGAAACTGCTGCTGGCTGGCCTGCTGGCCTGCCTTCTCGCGCCCGTGACGGCGCTCGCCGATGCACTGCCCGATCTCGGCGGCCGCAAGGTGATCGTGGTGACGGAAAATGCCTATCCGCCGCTGCAGTTCGTCGACGTCAAGACCGGCAAGCAGATCGGCTGGGAGTATGACGCGATGGACGAGATCGCCAAGCGGCTGAACTTCAAGGTCGAGTACCAGAACACCTCCTGGGACGCGATGATCCAGGCGGTTTCCGACAACCAGTACAACATCGGCATGACCGGCATCACCATCAAGGACGACCGCAAGCAGAAGGTGGATTTCTCCGATCCCTACATGCGTTCCGAGCAGTTCATGCTGGTGCGCGGCGACGAGAAGCGCTTCACCGACGCCAAGAGCTTCGCGGCGCTGAAGGATGGGCTGGTCGGCGCGCAGCCCGGAACCACCCCCTTCTACACCGCCGTCTACAGCGTGCTCGACGGCAACGAGCAGAACCCGCGCATCAAGCTGTTCGAGACGTTCGGCGCCACCGTGCAGGCGTTGAAGGCCGGCGACGTCGATGTCGTGCTCACCGACGGCACCGCCGGCAAGGGCTATGTCGACGCGTCCGACGGCAAGCTGAAGCTGGTCGGCGGGCCGCTCGGCAGCGAGGATTTCGGCTTTATCTTCCCCAAGGGGTCCGATCTGGTGAAGCCTGTCAACGCCGCGATCGCCGCGCTGAAGGCCGACGGCACGTTCGACGCGCTCAACAAGAAGTGGTTCCTCGACTACAAGATGGGACAGTAGGCGCTCTTGCTGGCGGCGGTACCCGTGCAGGAAATCGCGCCGAACTGGCGCTCGAGCACCCCCCTCTGTCCTGCCGGACATCTCCCCCGCAAGGGGGGAGATTGGCGGTTTGGCCGGCGGCACTCGTCCTTCAGCGTCGGAGTTTGGCGAAAGCCTGCGCGACAACTGATCTCCCCCCTTGCGGGGGAGATGCCCGGCAGGGCACAGGGGGGTGTGAAGGAACGCGACCTTTGCAACTCCAGTGGCGGCATCGCCTGATGTCGGCCGGACCAGCTGCGAAACCCGACTTCCCCTGGTGGCTCGTCGTCGCCAGCGTGCTTGCGCTGGCGGTGGCGCTGTTCGTCGCCGTCGACGACATCTACGCCCAGGTCTTCGCGACCGTGGCCAAGGGCATCGGCATCACCGTCTTCGTCACCGTGATCGCCTTCGCGCTCGCCTCCATGCTCGGGCTCGGCTTCGCATTGATGGCCTTGTCCGGCTCGCGCTGGCTGCGCCAGATCTCCCGTTTCTATGTCGAGATCATCCGCGGCGTGCCGATCCTGGTGCTGTTGTTCTGGATCGCTTTCGTCGGCGCGCCGGCCTTCGTGGCGGGCTGGAACGCGATCACCGCGCCGCTGCAGGCGGCCGGCCTGTTCGGCGAGCTCCTGGTGCGCGACGTGTCGCTGCTGTGGCGCGCCATCATGGCGCTCACTATCGGCTATTCGGCCTTCATCGCCGAAGTGTTCCGCGCCGGCATCCAGTCGGTCGACAAGGGCCAGATCGAGGCGGCCAAGGCGCTCGGCCTGACGCGCGCCCAGCGCTTCCGGCTGATCGTCTTTCCGCAGGCGATCCGCACCATCCTGCCGCCGCTCGGCAATGATTTCGTCGCCATGGTCAAGGATTCCTCGCTGGTGTCGGTGCTCGGCGTCGCCGACATCACCCAGATCGGCAAGGTCTACGCCGCCGGTTCCTTTCGCTTCTTCGAGACCTACTCGATCGTCGCCTACATCTACCTGCTCCTGACCGTCGGCCTATCGCTGTCGCTCCGGGCGCTCGAGCGGCGCCTGCGTCGCCAGAACGACGAGGAATAGGCCCAGCGGAAGGAATAGCCGGCCGGCCGCAAGCAGGCTACCATCGGTGCTGCAGCCCGAGGGAGGATCGATGAATACCGACAAGGCCAACGCGGCGCTCGATACCGTCTATGGCGCCGATTCGCCCGAGGCGCTGGCCGGGGCCTATGCGGCGTGGGCGGCGACCTATGACAGCGAAACGGCCTCGCTCGGCTATCTCCTGCCGTTCCTTATCACAGCCTGGGTGGCGCGGCATGTGCCGGCTGGCGAGGGGCCGCTGCTCGATGCCGGCTGCGGCACGGGCCTGTCGGGGCCATCGCTGAAGGCGCTTGGCTATGGCGATCTTGCCGGCCTCGACCTGTCGGACGACATGCTCAAGCTCGCCGCCAGCCGTGGCGCCTATGGCGACCTCAGGAAGGCGATGCTCGGCGGGCCGCTTCCCTGGCCGGACGGGCATTTCCGCGCCTTCTTCTCCACCGGCGTGTTCACCATCGGCCATGCGCCGGCCTCCGGCCTGCACGAACTGGTGCGCATCACCCGCAAGGGCGGCCAAGCCATTTTCACGGTGCGCGACCAGGTGTTCGAGGCTGGCGGCTTCCAGGCGGTATTCGACGAACTCACGGCGGCGGGTAAGTGGCGGCTGGCCGAGCAGAGCCCTTGGTTCCGCTGCTATGCGATCGGCGATCCGGACGCGCTGGTGAAGGCTTTCGTGTTCGAGGTTTTGTGAGCGAGACAAGCCGGCGCCAATTCCTCGCCCCCGCGAAAGGCGGGAAGAGCAACCAAATCCCGCCAATTGCCGAAATCCGCAAAGATTGATATGAGCAGCGCCATGGAAAAGCTTTTCAGCGATCCGGCCTACAAGGGTTTCGTGCTGCAGGACAGGAAGCGCCTGCCGTCGCGTTTCTCCGCGCGCGTCTGCGGCGCGCTGACCAGCCGACTTAGCTGAGCCCAGGTCGTTTCGCCGGCCCGAGGTCCGGCGTCAGCTTTTTCCCATTCTCATATCGACGGATTTACGCACATGAGCGCACCGCGCACCCTCTACGACAAGATCTTCGACGACCACGTCGTCGACCGCCAGGAAGACGGCACCTGCCTGCTCTACATCGATCGCCACCTGGTTCACGAAGTGACCAGCCCGCAGGCTTTCGAGGGCCTGCGCATGACCGGCCGCAAGGTCCGCCATCCCGAGAAGACGCTGGCGGTGGTCGACCACAACGTGCCGACCTCGCCCGAGCGCAAGTTCGGCATCAAGAACGAGGAAAGCCGCATCCAGGTCGAGGCGCTGGCCAACAACGCCAAGGAATTCGGCATCGACTATTATTCCGAGAATGATATCCGCCAGGGCATCGTGCACATCATCGGGCCAGAGCAGGGCTTCACCCTGCCCGGCATGACCATCGTCTGCGGCGACAGCCACACCTCGACGCACGGCGCCTTCGGCGCGCTGGCGCACGGCATCGGTACCTCGGAAGTGGAGCACGTGCTGGCCACCCAGACGCTGATCCAGCGCAAGGCCAAGAACATGCTGGTGCGTGTCGACGGCCAGTTGCCGGAAGGCGTCACCGCCAAGGACATCATCCTCGCCATCATCGGCGAGATCGGCACCGCCGGCGGCACCGGCTATGTCATCGAATATGCGGGCGAGGCGATCCGCTCGCTGTCGATGGAAGGCCGCATGACCATCTGCAATATGTCGATCGAGGGTGGCGCGCGCGCCGGCCTGATCGCGCCCGACGAGACGACCTTCGCCTATGTCAAGGACAAGCCCCGCGCGCCGAAGGGCGCGGCCTGGGACGCGGCGGTCGAGTACTGGAAGACGCTGAAGACCGACGAGGGCGCGCATTTCGACAAGGTGATCGTGCTCGACGCGGCGAAGCTGCCGCCGATCGTGTCCTGGGGCTCGTCGCCCGAGGACGTCGTGTCGGTGCAGGGCACCGTGCCGAACCCCGAGGAACTCGCCGACGAGAACAAGCGCTCCTCCAAGCAGCGCGCGCTGGAATATATGGGCCTGACGCCGGGGACCAGGATCACCGACATCGCGCTTGACCGCGTCTTCATCGGCTCCTGCACCAATGGCCGCATCGAGGATCTGCGTGCAGCCGCCAAGGTGGTCGAGGGCAAGACCGTCAATCCGCGCGTCAATGCCATGATCGTCCCGGGTTCCGGCCTGGTGAAGGAGCAGGCGGAAGCGGAAGGGCTGGACAAGATCTTCCTCGCCGCCGGCTTCGACTGGCGCGAGCCGGGCTGCTCGATGTGCCTTGCCATGAACGACGACCGGCTGAAGCCGCACGAGCGCTGCGCCTCGACCTCTAACCGCAATTTCGAGGGACGGCAGGGCTTCAAGGGCCGCACGCACCTGGTGTCGCCGGCCATGGCGGCGGCGGCGGCGATCGCCGGCCATTTTGTCGACATTCGCGACTGGAAATAACCGCTCAGCCCATTCGACCTGGACGCGTTCCTGCTATGCCAGGCGGCCGACGCGAAACCCCGAAGCGCCTCGCGCTCCGGGGTTTTTTCTTGAAGTGGGAGCGAGCGCTCCCGGCATTTTCCGGCCGCACTTAACGGCTTGTTTGGTCTTGCGCCCTATGATCTTCCCTGGGGTAAAGTCAAGAAAGCCAAACGTCCTTTGGACACCAGCCTGCTCATCGCGTTGCTCAATCCGACGATCGCGCTTGCGCTCGGTTCGGCCTTTCTGGTTTTGTGGCTGCACCAGCGCCAGCATCCCTACCTTGGGGCGCTGGCAGCCAGCTACTCGATTTCCGCGATCGGCTTCCTGTTGCAGCATTTCATGCTGCCCATCGGCATGGCGGGCACGAAGCTGCTCTCAAACGTCAGCTTCACCATCGCCGCCGCCTGCCTCTCCAGCGCTGTGGTCGCGCGCTACGGGCGCCGCGTTCCCTATGTCGGGATAGCGGTCATGCTCGGAGGCGGGCTCGGTGCCTTCTGCTGGTTCCTGTTCGTCACGCCGGATCTCACCTGGCGCATCCTGGCGATGAATTTCGGCTTCGGCGGGCTAAGCCTGCTGATTGCCGCCGAGCTGCGCACGGTGCGCCACAATGGCCCGGTCGAGATGATCCTGTTCGTGCTGTCGCTGGTCAGCGGCGCGAACTTCTTCGTGCGCACGCTGGCCATCGTCATCCTGCATGGGCCGTTCATAACCTACGAAGGTTTCTACAGTTCGTCCTACTGGACGACCGCGGTGCTGTCGCACGCGCTGCTGTCGTTGCTCGTGGCGCTCTGCCTGTTCACCGCGGCCGCGCTCGACATCATGCACACCCTCAAGGCCGAGACCTTTACCGACCCGCTGTCGGGCCTGCTCAACCGGCGCGGTTTCGAGGAGCGCGGGCTGCTGCTGCTCGAGCGCTGCAGCAAGGCCAATGTCCCACTCGCGCTGGTGTTGGCCGACCTCGACCATTTCAAGGCGCTCAACGACCGTCACGGGCACGCGGCGGGCGACCGGGTGATCACCGACTTCGCCGCCAAGCTGCGCATGGCCACGGGTGCACGCGGCGTCGCCGGCCGCATCGGCGGCGAGGAATTCGCCGTGCTGCTTCCCCTTGCCGATCTTGCCGCGGCAAGGCTGTTCGCCGAGGCCATCCGCACGCTCTATTCGTCGGGCAGCGTCGACGGCCTGCCGCCGGGGACGAAAGTTACCGCCAGCTTCGGCGTGGCGGCGCGATCGGGAGGCGAGGGTCTCGAGCCGTTGATGCGACGCGCCGACGAGGCCCTCTACAAGGCCAAGCGGAACGGCCGCGACAGCGTGCGCCTGTCCTACGAGCGTCCGGAAACGGTATTCGTGCCCGAGTCGCTGAGCGTCGGCTGATCACTCGAGCGCTCGCCCCGGTACGATCCATTATCCATTTAAGAGCAAATGAACGACCGACCCGCGTGGCGGGCCGGCGGGCGGGCCGCCGTTAACGTCTTTTTCGGCGGACGATGGTTTGCT
Source organism: Mesorhizobium sp. 65-26 (assembly GCA_001899205.1). Lineage (GTDB taxonomy): Bacteria > Pseudomonadota > Alphaproteobacteria > Rhizobiales > Rhizobiaceae > Mesorhizobium. The sequence continues at coordinate 152,635 of MKVL01000012.1, forward strand.
GGAATGGGCAAAATCAGGATCGCATGGACAGCGCAAACTACATCCTCGGCATCAACCTGTTCGTCGCGGGCCTGCTGGCCGCGGCCTTCCTGATGATCGCCCTGCATGATGCCGGACGGATTTCGGCGCGCTGGATGGCGCTCGCCTACCTCATCGGCATGGCCTATCTCGCCATCGAGTTCGTCATACCGGTCTTCAATGACGCGCGCCCCGTCGTCGTCATTGCCTTCGCGGTCTTCCTGGGCGCCACGATAGCCTTCAACGCCGGCCTCGCCCACAAATACGGCGTCGCGGCGCCATGGGCTCCGATGCTGGCCTTCCTGCTGGCGGCCTCGGTCGCCGTCTATTTCGTACAGGACCTGCCGCGCCAGTCCTTTACCCGCATGATGGCCTACCAGTTGCCTTACGCCGCCATGCAACTGGTGGGCCTGGCCATCGTCTGGTCATCGCGGCAACGGCGCGGCGCGCTCGACTATCTTCTGATGGGCGTGCTGGCGGCCAGCTCCCTGCAATTCCTCAGCAAGCCCTTCATTGCCCATGTCATGGGCGGCTGGGGTGCCAATCCGCAATCCTACCTGGAAAGCCCCTACGCCCTGGTCTCCCAGTCGCTCGGCACCATCTTCTCGCTGGCGCTGGCGCTGATGATCCTGGTGATCCTTGTCCGCGACGTCTTCGCCGAGATGACGTCGCGATCCGAGACCGATACGCTTTCCGGCCTGCTCAACCGTGGCGGCTTCACCAAGCATGCGCAGCTGGCGCTGCGCGACGCCATGCGCCGGGGCGTACCGGTTGCCCTGGTGATCGCCGATATCGACCACTTCAAGGCCATCAACGACAGTTTCGGCCACGCCAGCGGCGACCGGGTGATCGAAGTCTTCGCCGGTTTCCTGCGCGAGGCGGCCGCCGACCACCACGTCGCTGGCCGCATCGGCGGCGAGGAGTTCGCCATCTTGCTGCCGGGTACCAACCTTGCCGCCGCCAGGCTGTTCGCCGAGGGTGCGCGCAGCGCCTTCGGCTCGCTGCCGATTTTGGGATTGCCGCCCAACCGCCGCTGCACGGCTAGTTTCGGCGTGGCCGAGCTTGCGGCGGGCGAGAAGTTCAACGACCTGATGCGCCGCGCCGACAGCGCGCTCTACCAGGCCAAGAATGGCGGCAGGGACTGCGTGCGGATCGCGTCCGGACCGACCGGTCGCCACTCGGCCGGAGCAGGCTAGTTTCTGAACCCGTATCGTTCGCTTCTGGTCAGCGGCAGGGGCTGAGCTCCGGCATCTCGCCGTCAGACAGGCCGTACATGTAGCTGCGGCCCTTCACGAAGACCGGCGGCCGGTAGCAGTCACCACTGCTTGTGTCGGGCGCGCTCTCGTAGATCACCTTGGGCTGGCCGGCGCTGGTGTAGGCGGACAGTTCCTTGGCGAGCTTGCCCTCGCCAACCAGGATGCGCTTGTAGCCAGCGGCGCTGTCGATGACGAGATTGCCGAACGAATCGGCGTAGACACGGTCCTGATGGCGGGAATCCGCCAGCGCCGGCGCCGCGCTGCCGACGGTGGCCACTGCCACCAGGAGCGCCGCGAGACGCGACCTCTGCGATGTCGAACCCATGGCATCCCTCCATTGTCAGGGAGGCGAGCCTCCGCGAATCGGAGAATTAACCTTTTCTTAACCTTTGTTAAGAGGCTGGCCGCGAGTGGTGGCGATCTCTTACTAAACATGGTTAATATCCGCCGGCGCGACTCGGGCCGGTCATCATTCGGCCATGCTTGCTGCCACGATCGCGCTCATCCCGATGGTTCGCGACAGCGTCGCGGCCGGTTTGACGCAGGAGGACAGCACATGGCGTTCGACCGGACGATCTGGAGGATGCTGGCGCCGCCGATGCTGCTGGCCGTCGCGGCCTGCGTCCCGCAGGACGGCGCGCCCAACGCCGCCAGGACCGCTCCTCCCGGCGCATCGGTTGCTCCGAAGGTGGCCTCCGCGCCATCGATGTCGGTCGTGACCGACGTGACGGGACCGCAGCCGCGCACAGCGACCTACAGTTGCGCCGACGGCGGCAGGATGACCGTCGAAAACCTCGGCACCTCGGTGCGCGTGCTTGGCGCGGACGGGGTGAGCGAGGAGCTGCCGGCGTCGCCCGCGAACCAGAGCAGCCGCTACGGCCAGGCGCATGACGCGATCGTGATCGACGGCCGCGACCTGTTGGTGATGAAGGCCGGTGCCAGGCCTCTCGCCTGCAAGCGCTGAGCCCGCCTTATACCGCACTGCAGCGAAGCTGCGCCGGCTTCAATCGATTAGAGACGAAGCCTGCCTTTTCGTAAGACTAAATTACGTTTCCGAAACGGTTTTCCGGCTTTGACGCGGTGCAAAAAGAGCATTAGAAACCGGGCTGTCCGAAGTCGCATCCGGAAGCGGCCATGCCGCATTTCGATCCGGGACTCCAGGAGCACCGATCTGGGGGAGCCATGAGCAAATCACCAGCCACCCGCGAATTCGCCAGGCGTGAACGGCCGCTTTCGCCGCACCTGTCCGTGTACAGGCCGCCGATCACCATGACGATGTCGATCATCCACCGCATCACCGGCGGCGCGCTCTATTTCGGCACCTTGCTGGTGGCCGCCTGGCTGATCGCCGCGGCAAGCACGCAGGCCTCCTTCGACTGGGTCAACTGGGCGTTCGGCTCCTGGCTCGGCCGGCTGGTCCTGTTCGGTTACACCTGGGCGCTGATGCAGCACATGCTGGGTGGTATCCGCCACCTGGTCTGGGACACGGGGGCCGGGCTCGAGAAGCATACGGCCTCGAAGATTGCCTGGGCGACGGTGGTGGGGTCGATCATTCTGACCCTGCTGATCTGGGTCGTCGGCTACATGGTGCGGGGAGGCTGATCGTGAGCGGCAGCAAGACTGACATGCGCACGCCGCTGGGCAAGGTCCGCGGCCTGGGTTCCGCCCGCGAGGGCACCGGCCACTTCTGGCACCAGCGGCTGACGGCGATCGCCAACGTGCCGCTGATGCTGTTCTTCGTCGGGTTCCTGATCGCGCTCAACGGCGCCGGCTATGCCGAGGTGCGGGCAGCACTCGCCAATCCGTTCGTGGCGCTGGTCATCGCCCTGGTGCTCGTCTCAGGGCTCTACCATATGCGGCTCGGCATGCAGGTGATCATCGAGGATTATGTGCATGGCGAGGGCATGAAGCTGGCGCTGATCGCGCTCAACACGTTCTTTACCGTAGCAGTCGGCGTCGCTTCGCTGTTCGCCCTGCTCAAGCTTGCATTCGGAGGCTGAAGCCTTGGCCAAGGACACGAAATCAGCCGGGGCGGGTTCCGCCTATACCTATGTCGATCACAAGTTCGACGTCGTGATCGTCGGCGCCGGCGGCGCCGGGCTGCGCGCCACGCTCGGCATGGCCGAGCAGGGCCTGCGCACGGCCTGCATCACCAAGGTGTTCCCGACGCGCTCGCACACGGTCGCCGCGCAGGGCGGCATCGCCGCCTCGCTCTCCAACATGGGGCCGGATTCCTGGCAGTGGCACATGTACGACACCGTCAAGGGGTCGGACTGGCTGGGCGACGTCGACGCCATGGAATACATGGTGCGCGAGGCGCCTGCCGCCGTCTACGAGCTCGAGCATTACGGCGTGCCGTTCTCGCGCACGGAAGAGGGCAAGATCTACCAGCGGCCGTTCGGCGGCCACATGATGAACTATGGCGACGGTCCGCCCGTGCAGCGCACCTGCGCCGCCGCCGACCGCACCGGCCACGCCATCCTGCACACGCTCTACGGCCAGTCGCTGAAGAACAACGCGCAGTTCTTCATCGAGTATTTCGCGCTCGACCTGATCATGGAGCCGGACGGCACCTGCACCGGCGTGGTGGCGTGGAACCTCGACGACGGCACGATCCACCGCTTCTCGGCCAAGATGGTCGTGCTGGCGACCGGCGGCTATGGCCGCGCCTATTTCTCGGCCACCTCGGCGCATACCTGCACCGGCGACGGCGGTGGCATGGCGGCCCGCGCAGGGCTGCCGCTGCAGGACATGGAATTCGTGCAGTTCCATCCGACCGGCATCTACGGCGCCGGCTGCCTGATCACCGAAGGCGCGCGCGGCGAGGGCGGCTATCTCGTCAACTCCGAGGGCGAGCGCTTCATGGAACGCTACGCGCCGTCGGCCAAGGACCTCGCCTCGCGCGACGTCGTCTCGCGCTGCATGACGCTGGAGATCCGCGAGGGGCGCGGCGTCGGCAAGAACAAGGACCACATCTTCCTGCATCTCGACCATCTCGATCCGGCGGTGCTGCACGAGCGGCTGCCCGGCATTTCGGAATCGGCCAAGATCTTCGCCGGTGTCGACCTCACCAAGGAGCCGATCCCGGTGCTGCCGACGGTCCACTACAATATGGGCGGCGTGCCGACCAACTACTGGGGCGAGGTGCTCAACCCGACCGCCAAGGATCCCGACCGCGTGTCGCCCGGCCTGATGGCAGTTGGCGAGGCGGGCTGCGCCTCGGTGCATGGCGCCAATCGCCTGGGTTCCAACTCGCTGATCGACCTCGTGGTGTTCGGCCGGGCGGCGGCGCTGCGCGCCGGCCAGGTGATCGACCGCAAATCGTCGATCCCGGCGCCCAACGCGGCTTCGGTCGAGAAGATCATGGATCGCTTCGACAAGCTTCGCCATGCCAACGGCTCGACGCCGACGGCGGTGTTGCGCGAAAAGATGCAGCGGGCCATGCAGGAAGACGCGGCGGTGTTCCGCACCCAGGAATCTCTGGAGAACGGCTGCAAGCGCATCTCCGAGCTCTGGGGCGAACTGAAAGACCTCAAGGTCACCGACCGGTCGATGATCTGGAATTCCGATCTCGTCGAGACGCTGGAGCTGGAAAACCTGATGGTCAACGCCATCACCACGGTCTACGGCGCCGAGGCGCGCAAGGAGAGCCGCGGCGCGCACGCGCGGGAAGACTTCGACAAGCGCGACGACGCCGAATGGCGCAAGCACACGCTGGCCCATGTCAGCGAGAGCGGCAAGGTGACGCTCACCTACCGGCCGGTGCACACCGAGCCGCTGGTGGCCGAGAAGGACGGCGGCATCAGCCTCGCCAAGATCGCGCCGAAGGCGCGGGTGTACTGACGATGGCATCGGCGGCCGCGGGATATTCCGGCACGCCCCTTCCGGCCAAGCTCGGCCTGAAGGACGGCATGGTCGCCGCCTTCGTCGCGCTGCCGCCGGAGCTGGACGATCTGGCCGAAGCCGTTGCGTTTGCCGAGCTGGATCGGCTGGCCGAATGGTCCGATATTTCGGGCAGCCGAAAATACGACGCCGTGCATGCCTTCACCCGGCGGCGCGCCGAGATCGAGGACGGCTTGGGCCACATCGAGACGGCGATCAAGCGCGATGGCATGGTCTGGGTGTCCTGGCCGAAGAAGGCTTCGAAAGTGCCGACCGACGTCACCGAGGACGTGATCCGCGCCGAGGCCCTGAAACGCGACCTCGTCGACGTCAAGGTCGCCGCCGTGAATGAAATCTGGTCCGGGCTGAAGCTCGTCATCCGAAAGGACCGCAGGTAATGGTCGAACTCACGCTCCCCAAGAACTCGAAGATCAATCAGGGCAAGACCTGGCCGAAGCCGCAGGGCGCCACAAACCTGCGCGAATACCGCATCTACCGCTGGTCGCCGGACGATGACGAGAACCCGCGCATGGACACCTATTTCGTCGACATGGACGATTGCGGGCCGATGGTGCTGGACGCGCTGTTGTGGATCAAGAACAAGATCGATCCGACACTGACGCTGCGCCGCTCCTGCCGCGAGGGCATCTGCGGCTCCTGCGCCATGAACATCGACGGTTCCAACACGCTCGCCTGCACCAAGGGCGCCGAGGACATTTCGGGCGCGGTCAAGATCTATCCGCTGCCGCACATGCCCGTCATCAAGGACCTGGTGCCCGACCTCACCAATTTCTACGCCCAGCATGCGTCGATCCAGCCCTGGCTGCAGACCGTGTCTCCGGAGCCGGCCAAGGAATGGCTGCAGAGCCATGAGGACCGCGAGAAGCTCGACGGCCTCTACGAGTGCATCCTATGCGCCTGCTGCTCCACCTCGTGCCCGAGCTACTGGTGGAACGGCGACCGCTATCTCGGCCCGGCCGTGCTGCTGCAGGCCTATCGCTGGCTGATCGATTCCCGCGACGAGGCGACCGGCGACCGGCTCGACAATCTCGAGGATCCGTTCCGTCTCTATCGCTGCCACACCATCATGAACTGCGCGCAGACCTGCCCCAAGGGCCTGAACCCGGCCAAGGCGATCGCGGAGATCAAGAAGATGATGGTGGAGCGACGGGTCTAGGGCATCGGGATCGCGATGCCGCTGCCTGCCGACTTTTCGTCGGATGCCGTCGCGGCCATCCGGAGCCGTCTCGACAGCGCCCGAGGGCAGGGCGCGACCATACTGTTCGCCATCGAAAGCGGCAGCCGCGCCTGGGGCTTCCCGTCGCCGGACAGCGATTACGACTGCCGCTTCGTCTATGTCCGCCCGGTTGCCGACCACCTCGTGCTGGAACAGCCGCGCGACGTGATCGAGTTTCCCATCGAGGGTGATATCGATGCTGGCGGCTGGGACCTGCGCAAGGCGCTGCTGCTGGCGCTCGGCGGCAACGCGGTCATCGTCGAATGGGCGAAGTCGCCTATCGTCTACGAGGAGATGGCGGGCTTTCGCGACCGCCTTCTCGAGCTGCTGGCCGAGATCGTCGATCCGGCCAAGGTGTCACGGCACTACCTGGGCCTGGCACGCTCGCATGTCGCCAGGATCGGCAGCTTTTCCGGCGACGTGAAGCTGAAGAAGCTGTTCTATTTCATCCGGCCGATCGTCGCGCTGGACTGGATGGAGCAGAGGGATTTCACGCGGCTGCCGCCAATGAACCTGGTCGACTGCCTGGCCGAGACAGAAATACCGGCGCGCGCCGCCAGCGAGATCCGGCAACTGATCGACAAGAAGCGCCAGACCCGCGAGATGGGGCTCGGCCCGATCCCGGCCGAGATCGCGCGCTATCTCGAGGCACGCTATGGTCATCACGAGATGAACATGGCCGGTTCGACCAGGGACGAGGCGCGCCAGACGCGCAACCGCGCCCTGGCAACCGCCTTTTACCGCCAGGAGGCCGAACGCCAATGACCACCGACCTTCCTATTCTCTCTCCCGTCGAAGCGCGCGTGCTCGGCTGCCTGATCGAGAAGAAGGAGCTGACGCCCGACGTCTATCCGCTGACGCTGAATGCCGCGCATGCCGCCGCCAACCAGAAGACGGCGCGCGAACCCGTCATGTCGCTGGAGCAGAACGAGATCGCCAGGGCGTTCGGCCAGCTCGAGCAGAAAGGCCTGGTGCGGCGCGCCTTCGCCTCGCGCGTCGAGCGCTACGAGCATACGGTGGCGCAGCAGTTCTCGCTCACCACGCCGCAGATCGCGCTGATCGGCCTGCTCCTGCTACGCGGGCCGCAGACCGCGCATGAGCTGCTCGCCCGTTCGGAACGCATGGCGCGCCTCGGCTCGGTCGAGGAACTGCGCGACAATCTCGACCTGATGATCGGCCGCCGGCCGCCGCTCATCCTGCAGCTCGACCGCGCGCCCGGCCAGCGCGAGGAGCGCTATGTCCACCTGCTGAGCGGACCGGTGGACATCCAGGCAACCGCGCCGGCGCCATGGCAACCGGCGGCGCCGGCCTCGGATCTCGAGGCGCGCGTGCTGGCGCTCGAGGAAGAGGTCGCCGCGCTCAAGGCGCGTCTCGACGCGCTGGGCGCATAGCGCGGACACGGATTTCGCCAACACCTGTTCGCCGCCTGGCGGCTGCGAAGGCCGTATCCGCGCCTTGCTCCTACGGCCGAGGCTTCTTGCTCCTTGGTCGCTCCTGTTCACCGTCGCGATCGTGGTCGCCCCGCCTGCCGAGCGCAATCGACAGCAGGTAGACGCGCGGATTGAAGCCTGCCGAGGCAAGCGCCGTGAACGCCTTGCACAATGGGCTGCGAAACATCGAACCTCCTCTTCCAGTCGCCGCAAAGCGCCCCTGATCCGGGGCGCGCCGCAAACTAGGTTCGGCAGGAGACCGGCGACTTGGACGGAAGGGCCCTCAAAACGGCTCAAACGGCCCTGTATTGACGTTTACGCGGCTCACGGGCATATCAGCGCCCCTCTGGAGCCGGTTCGATCCGTGGCGGGGATACGGGCTCCATGATTGGCGACGATGGTCGCCGATCGTCGGTGGAGGCGGGGGTGCCGATGACTGCGGCGAGGGGGCCGTCGGACTCGTTCAGGCTGATGACCGACATGATTCCGGAGCGGGATCGTGTCGAGGTCATGCGCGAGGTCTATGGCCGCACGGTGCTCAAGGTCGACCTCGATCCGCTCGATCCGACGCATGTCGACATGCGGGTGCGCGCGCTGCCCGGGCTGGGCATCGCCACGGGCCGGTGTTCGGCGTTCCGGGTGCATCATTCGACGGCGCTGATCGACAGCGACGACCTGATCCTGCTGGCGGTGCTCGACGGCGCCAGCGTCATGAAGCATCGCGGTCGCGAGGAACCGGTAGGCAACGGCCATGCGCTGCTGATGAGCGGCGAGGAGGTGGGCCTCAACCTCATCCAGCCGGGCGGCATCCGCTTCGTCAATCTGAGCTTTTCCCTGAAGCAGCTCTCGCCGCTGATCGGCGATCCGGGCCTGGCGTTGATGCGACCCTTGCCGACCGCCGGCGGCGCCATGCGGCTGCTGATCGACTATGTCCATTCGCTCCAGGAAGCGGGCGACGGGCTGAGTTCGGAAGAACTGCACCTGGCCGCGACACATGTGTTCGACCTTGCCGCGCTGGCGATCGGCGGCACGAAGGACGCGGCGGAGATAGCGCGCGGACGCGGCGCGCGGGTGGCGCGGCTGCGCGCCATCAAGGCTGATATCGTCGCCCAGCGCGGCGGCCTTTCCGCCGAGGACGTCGCCCGGCGCCATCGCCTATCCACGCGCTACGTGCGCAAGCTGTTCGAGGGCGACGGGACGTCACTGTCGGAGTTCACGCTGCGCCAGCGCCTGCTGCGCGCGCATCGCATGCTCTGCGACCCGCGTCACGCCGGCCGCAGCATCACGGCGATCGCCTATGAGGCAGGCTTCAACGACCTGTCCTATTTCAACCGGGCGTTCCGGCGTCGCTACGATGCGACGCCGTCGGATGTGCGCGCGGCGGCATTCCGCCCCGAATGATTTCAGCGCGACGACCCGAAGTCCGTCAACCGCTAGACGAGGCGCGCCGGCTTTCTCGCCGGCGCTGCCCTCACCGTGCCGGCGTCAGGCCAGCCTGGCGTCGAGCGAGACCTTGATGGCGCCGAGCGCCTTGGAGACCGGGCATTCGGCCTTGGCCTTCTCGGCCAGTTCCTTGAACTTCGCCGCGTCGATGCCCGGCACCTTGCCGACCAGCGTGATGGCGCTGCCGGTGATGCCGGTGCCCGGAACCAACGTCACCACGGCCTTGGCGTCGAGCTCGGCGGCGGGCGTGCCGTTCTCGGCCAGGAAATGCGAGAGCTGCATGGCGTAGCAGCCGGCATGCGCCGCCGCGATCAGCTCTTCCGGGTTGGTGCCGGATTTGCCGCTTTCGTCCTGGAAGCGCATCTTGAACGAATAGGGCGAGCCCTTGAGCACGCCGCTCTGTGTATCGAGCGTGCCCTTGCCTTCCGTCAGATTGCCTTTCCAGACGGCGTTCGCGGTGCGGTCCATGAGATGTCTCCTTGCGGTCGCGGTGAAAGTGTTCGTCCGACTATAGCGCGGGCCGGGGCGAAGGCTACGGGCAGCGGCCGAAAAATCACGCGGCAGCCTGCGTCCCGGAGCGCCCTCGGTCTGCTACGACTGCTTCGACGGGAGCATGCGCGCAAGAACGTCGTCGCGACGCAAGCCGTGCCAGGCGGCCGCCGCGACATGAACCGAAATCAGCGCGAGGGTCACGTTCCAGATGGCCCTGTGAATTCCTGCCATCGGTCCCCAATAGTAGGAAGCGATAAACCCGGTGAGGGCCTGCGCCGCCAGTGCCGCGTAAAGCCCCCAATGGACGAAGGCGGCGGCGCGATCCTGCCAGTTCGACATGCGGGGCGCTTGCCGAAATCCGCGCGCAAGCCGCAAGGCGACCCGCAGTGCGATCAGCACTCCGATCGTCATGCCGCAATAGTTGTGAACCTTGTGCTGGAACAGGTCCGATGCCGTTGGCGGCAACAGGGGGCTGTGCGTGCGCGGGATCGCCGCCGCGGTCCACCACTGGGCGATGATCATCAAAACGACCGCCCAATGCAGGACAATCTGGATGTTGGAATATCTGCGCATCTCTTCCTTCATCAGGCAATCATCGCATCCCGCACGTTTGAGATTTATGAATTGTCCGATCTCCTGGATCGGGCGGGATGTTCATCGAGAACGGGCGAACGAAAAAAGTGCGCGCGAAAATGTCGGCGCGCGCCTCGGCCGGTCGTCCTGCGGGCGGCCACGGTGGTCGTGGCGCATGGAGGATGACATGAACCCGCTTGTTTCCCGCAGCCAGGGACCTGCCTGGCAGGTCGCGCCGGACACCTTCCCTTTCCGCGCATCGGGCCTTGGCCGCCTGCTGGTGGCCCTCGCCATCATTGCCGGCGCTGTCGGCCTTGTCGATCATGCCGCCGCTGGTTGGCGCTCCGACGCGCCGATCGTGGACATTGAAGCTGGAACCGGGAGATAGGTCATGCAGTATGTTTGTCTGGTCTACGGAGAGGAGAGGCTGCTGCACGAGCTCACCGCCGAGCAGGGCAGGAAGCTCGATGCCGATTCGCTCGCCTATGACAGGGTGCTTGAACAACAGGGAAAGCTGATTATTGCCCAGGCGCTGCAGCCGGTTCGCACATCGAAGACAGTGCGCCGCCGCAAGGGCAAGCAGCTGGTGACCGACGGGCCGTTCGCCGAAACCAAGGAGCAGCTCCTCGGCTTCGTCATGGTCGAGGCCGCTGATCTGGACGAGGCGCTGGCGATTGCCGGCGGCATTCCGCTGGCGGAGCTCGGAACCGTCGAGGTCAGGGCGGTCTACGACATACCGGGGTCATGAGCGCCTTGCATCATACTCGCGGCGGGCTGGATCTTTCCACGTCCGCCGCAACCCTGGCGTGTTGAAGCGGTGCCTCGCTTCCCCTATCGTTGCCGGGAATTCGGGGGATTCGACATGCCTTTCTTGATTGCAGTTCTTGGCGTGCTGGGGGCAGCCGCCTTCTGGTGGTATCGGTTGAAGATGATGAACGAGGCGGCCCAGGAGGTCGCGGACGTCGTCGGACGCGTGCAGGGCAACATCCGCCGCAAGAAGCTGCGCAAGCAGGCGGCGCTTTCACCGCTCACCGCGATCGACGATCCGGTCGTGGCCGCCGCGACGCTGATCGCCGCGATCGTTTCCGAACAGGGGCCGATCCTGCCGCAGCGCGAGTCCGTGCTGCGCGATGTGATCTCGCAGATCGCCGATTCCCAGAAGAAGACCGACGAGGCGGTCGTCTACGCCAAATGGGCCGTCTCGCAGGTCGACGACACCACGATAACCATCGACAAGCTGGCGCCGTTCCTGCGCGAGCGGCTGGACCCCGCGGAACGGAACGACCTGCTGGGAATGCTCAATCGCGTCGCCGAAGGCGGCGAGCAGCGTCTGAGGATCGCGGACCAGCGCATGCTCCGGCTGCGGCAGAAGCTTGGTTTTGAAGTGAACTAGTCCAGAGCGGGGGACGCCAGCCAGAGGCGACAGTTTTTCCTCTGAACTGCAAACCTCGACCGCTTTGCCGAAAAGTAAACTGTCACCGCGCCTACGCCTGCGTCGACGATCGGTGCGAAGCGTTTCTCGTGTCGCGCCTTACGGTCAAGGTCACGGCATGGATCCTCGGGTCAAGCCCGAGGATGACGATTCAATACCGGTCACTGCCGCTCAGATCGCCTCGCCCTTGAGCAGCCTTGGCGTGTCGCCGGACAGGCCCGAGGCCTGACGGATGAAGAAGTCCTTCAGGCGCGGCATGCGCTCGACGAGGCCGAGGCCGATGTCGCGCACCGTGCGCAGCGGGGCGATGTCGTTGGAGAACAGGCGGTTCAGCACATCGGTGGTGATGCCCATCTGCACCGTGTCGAAGCGCCGCCATTGCTGGTAGCGCTCGAGCACGTCGAGGGCGCCGATGTCCTGGCCGAGCCGGTCGGCTTCGACCACCACCTCGGCCAACGCCGCGACGTCCTTGAGGCCGAGATTGAGGCCCTGGCCGGCGATCGGATGGATGCCATGGGCGGCATCGCCCGCCAGCGCGACGCGCGGCGCCACGAAGGCCCGCGCCAGCGTCAGGCCGAGCGGCCAGGCCCGCGGCTTGTCGGCGACGCGGATCTCGCCGAGCTTCAGGCTGAAACGCTGCTCCAGCTCGTGTTCGAACAGGAACTCGTCGCCGGCCACCAGCTTTTCGGCATCCTCTGTGCGCTCCACCCAGACGATCGAGGAGCGGTTGGTGCCATCCTGGTCGGGCTTGAGGGGCAGCGTGGCGAACGGGCCCGCGGGGAGAAAATGCTCCTCGGCGCGGCCATTGTGCGGGCGCTCGTGCGCGACGGTGCAGACAATGCCGGACTGGCCGTATTCCCACCGTACCGTCTTGATGCCGGCCATGTCGCGCAGTCTTGAGTTCACGCCGTCGGCGGCGACCAGCAGGCGCGTGGCCAGCGCCGCGCCGTCGGCGAGATGCACGGTAAGGCTGGCGCCCCGGGTTTCGAAACCCTGCACGGCGACGCCTTCGATGATGTCGATGCCGAGCGTTTCGGCGCGCTTGCGCAGGGCACCGTTCAGCGCCTGGTTGGCGACCATATGGGCAAACGGCTCGCCGGGCGCCACCTCGCCGTCGAATGTCAGGAAGGTCGGGCGCACCGGGTCGGCGGTGCGTGAATCGGTGACGACCATCTCGGTGATTGCCTGGGCATGCGGCGCGATCTCGCCCCAGACGCCAAGCTGCTCCAGCATGCGGCAGGCGGCGGCGGCGATGGCCGAGGCGCGGCCATCCTTGCGCCATGCGCCGGCGGGGGCAGCGTCGACCACGGCCACGGAAAGGCTGGGGCGCGCCGCCTTCAGCGAGACGGCGGCGGCAAGCCCGACATAGCCAGCGCCCGCCACCAGCACGTCCAGACCCTGTCTGGCTTCAGCCTTCGTCCTGCGTTCCATCTTTCCTGTCCTTTCGTGCCGGCCAGAGCATGATGCCGAAAAGTGTGAAGCGGTTTTCTCTGGATAAAGCGCGGAGCGCTTTCCCTGACATCATGCCCTATCTTTTTGCCCCGGGTTTCACCCTTGACGGCCCGCCCATCCTGTCGGAAACCCGCCGATGGTAATCGCGGCGAGGTCATCAAATGACGGTCATGGACGAACTTCTGCGCATTCTCGACCTCGAGCAGCTGGAACACAATCTGTATCGTGGTCGCAGCCCGCAGGTCGAATGGCAGCGCGTGTTCGGCGGCCAGACCATCGCCCAGGCGCTCATCGCGGCGCAGCGGACCGTCGAGCCGGACCGCCACGTCCATTCGCTGCACGGTTATTTCATGCGGCCGGGCGACATCAAGGTGCCGATCGTCTACGAGGTCGACCGTATCCGCGACGGACGCTCCTTCACCACGCGCCGGGTTCTGGCGGTTCAGCACGGGCAGGCGATCTTCTCGCTCGAGGCGTCGTTCCAGCTCGACGAGAAAGGCCTTGAGCACCAGTTCGCGCTGCCGGATGGCGTTCCGCCCCCGGAAGGGCTGAAGACCCAGCGGCAGCTGCTGGAGAACGCCTTGCACGTGCCGGAAGCCGTTCGCCGCTTCTGGGCCCGGGAACGGCCATTGGAACTGAGGCCGGTCAATCTCGAACACTACGAGAGCCGCGACAAGCTGCCGCCACGGCAGAATGTTTGGATCAGGCTCGCCGGTCCGGTTCCCGACGACCGCGCGCTGCAATCGGCGCTGCTTGCCTATCTGTCCGACATGACGCTGCTCGATACCTCCACCTTCGCGCATGGCAGGGGCCTGTTCGATCCCGATATCCAGGCCGCCAGCCTCGATCATTCGATGTGGTTCCACAGGCCGCACCCGCTCGACGACTGGCTGCTCTACACGCAGGACAGCCCGTCGAGCTCCGGGTCGCGCGGCTTCAGCCGCGGCACGCTCTACGCCCGCGACGGCACGTTGATTGCCTCGGTCGCCCAGGAAGGGCTGGTGCGGCTGCGGCGCTGAGCTGGGCCGGTTTCTCCAATCACTTCCGCCGCGCGCGCAAAAGAAATCGGCCCGGCCTGGTTTTGCGCGGAATTCTTGCGGCGATGTCGTGCCGCTGCCTGCGGCAACGCCATTTGCTTGCAAATTGGGCATTCCTGAAAAATTGCCTATTCTTTAGCCGTGCGGCCCGCCGCCACTTTGAGCCGGCTCTGCCTTCGGCAGGCTGTTTCCTATTGTTTACAACGAGTTAACACCCTGCTTCGGCAATTGGCACGGAGCTTGAATCCTTAAGGGCACTCTCCGGCTCCTCGGGATCGGCGAAGTCATGCAAACGCGGGAAACCGCAATAGCGAAGGGTGAAACCTTATGAAAATCGTGATGGCAATCATCAAGCCGTTCAAGCTGGACGAGGTGCGCGAAGCGCTCACCGCCGTCGGCATCCAGGGCCTGACCGTCACCGAAGTCAAAGGCTACGGGCGTCAGAAGGGGCATACGGAAATCTATCGCGGGGCGGAATACGCGGTCAGCTTCCTGCCGAAAATCAAGATCGAGGTCGCCGTCAGCGCCGACATGGTCGACAAGGCCGTTGAAGCCATTACCGCCGCCGCCAAGACCGGCCAGATCGGTGACGGCAAGATCTTCGTCTTCGGCATCGACCAGGCGGTGCGCATCCGTACCGGCGAAACAGACACCGACGCGCTGTGAGCGGCGAACACGTATTCCAATGGAGAGTTCAATGACCATTCCTTCCACATTGAAGACGACGGGACGCGCGGCCCTGGGCTCGCTCGTCCTCGGTCTGCTGGGCACCGTCGCCGCGCTGGCGCAGGAGGCCGCTCCGGCCGCCGCTGCCGCCGCCCCCGCCACGCCGGCCCCGGCGCTCGACGCCGGCAACACCGCATGGATGCTCACTTCCACCGCGCTGGTGCTGATGATGACCATTCCGGGCCTGGCGCTGTTCTACGGCGGCATGGTGCGCAAGAAGAACGTGCTCGCCACCATCATGCAGAGCTTCGCCATCACCTGCCTGGTGACGGTGCTGTGGTTCATGTTCGGCTATTCGCTGGCCTTCTCGGACGGCGGCAGCCTCAACAAATTCATCGGCGGCCTGTCGAAGGCCTTCCATCACGGCATCACAGTCTCGACGCTGTGGGCGCCGGGCGTGGCGAACATTCCTGAATTCGTCTTCTCGATGTTCCAGATGACCTTCGCCATCATCACGCCCGCCCTCATCGCCGGCGCCTTCGCCGAACGCATGAAGTTCTCGGCGCTGCTCATCTTCATGGGCCTGTGGCTGGTCTTCGTCTACGCGCCGATCGCCCACTGGGTGTGGGGCGGAGGCTTCCTCGGCACGGCCGGCGTTCTCGACTTCGCCGGCGGCACGGTCGTCCACATCAACGCCGGTGTCGCGGGCCTCGTCTGCGCGCTCGTTCTCGGCAAGCGCGAGGGCTACGGCACCACCAACATGGCGCCGCACAACCTCGTCTACTCGGTCATCGGCGCTTCGCTGCTGTGGGTCGGCTGGTTCGGCTTCAATGCCGGTTCGGAACTGGCGGCCGACGGCCTGGCCGGCGCCGCGATGATGAACACGCAGGTCGCCACCGCCGCGGCGGCGCTGGCCTGGATGTTCGCCGAATGGATCGTCGCCAAGAAGCCTTCGGTGCTCGGCATCATCTCCGGCGCCGTTGCCGGCCTGGTCGCGATCACGCCGGCTTCCGGCTTCGTCAACCCGACCGGCGCCTTCATCATCGGCATCATCGCCGGCGTGGTCTGCTACATCTCGGCGGTCAAGGTGAAGCACGCTCTGGGCTATGACGACTCGCTCGATGCCTTCGGCGTGCACGGCGTCGGCGGCATCGTCGGCGCGCTGCTCACCGGCGTGCTCGCCGATCCGGCGATCAACAGCCTCGGCAAGGATGCTTCCGTCGTCACCCAGCTCTACGGCATCGCCTTCACCATCCTGTGGACCGCGATCGTCACCTTCGTGATCCTCTACATCGTCAAGGCGCTGGTCGGCCTGCGTCCGACCACCCAGGAAGAAGTCGAGGGTCT
Source organism: Mesorhizobium sp. 65-26 (assembly GCA_001899205.1). Lineage (GTDB taxonomy): Bacteria > Pseudomonadota > Alphaproteobacteria > Rhizobiales > Rhizobiaceae > Mesorhizobium. The sequence continues at coordinate 168,900 of MKVL01000012.1, forward strand.
CGACATCACCCAGCACGGCGAGGTGGTTCCGTAAGGGGCTCTCGCCAGAAGGGACCGGCGGCCCCCTTCCGCCGCCGGTCCCTATCGACCTCATGCAATTCCCCGCGGAAAACCGCCGCGCACTTCCGGAATTGCTTTCGTAATCCCGTCGTGACCTCCGCAAGGGGTTCACGCTTTGAGGCCCGGACCTGGTCCGGGCCTCCTTTTTTCCGAGGGGCGACCGGGTCGCCGTGCCCGGACGATCACGTTCACTTGATGCCGAAGTCATGAAACGCCGGCGCGGCCGATCCCGAACTGTTGTGACGATCGTCGTCTGGGCGGTCGATAAACACAGGGAAGGAACCGACCCATGAATCTCAAATACATCGCGCTCGGCGCGCTCGCTCTTTCGATGGTTGGCGGCGTTGCATTTGCCGGCGCGCTCGACGAGCCGGACAATATGGCGCCGTTCTTCACCGATTCCGGCATGAAGACCATGAAGTCGCAGACCGAATTCAAGGCAGCCTGGGACGCGACGGCCAAGGACAAGCAGGATTCGATGATGAAGGAGTGCCAGGACGCGGCGATGAGCAAGCCGCACGCCGAGTTCTGCGCCAATGTGATGGCGCTTGCCGGCCATAAGTGAACGGAGGGATCGGGTTCCAGCGACCCGGTCGATGTGCCGTTTCCGGCGCAATGGCGGCGGGCCCCGGGGCCTGCCGTCACTGTCTTTCAGGCAGCGCTGGTAAAAACCCATGGTTAATGCGGCCTTAACCATCCAGCCTCTAGTCTGGGCGCGAATCCGCCGGTGCGTCCTGCGTCCGGCAGTCCATCACTGACGGGGATTGAGGCATGCGTTCAGGGGCTTCCGCACCGCTCGCGCTGACAGACACCGGACATGGCGTCCGGGCCTTCGCGCGACGTCAGGTTGGGCGGCTTGTCGGCGCCGGCCTGTTCGCGTTGGTCGCGTTCGGGGTCGCCGCGCTGGCCACCTGGAACGTCGCTGATCCAAGTTTCTCGCACGCCACCGCCAACACCGTCACCAACGCCATGGGCTATCCAGGCGCGGTCTTTTCCGACCTCGCCATGCAGTTCTTCGGCCTTGCCGCCGTCGCGGCGCTCGTCCCGGCGGTCATCTGGGGCTTCCTGCTGTTCACCGCGCGCGGTGTTGACAAGCTGCCGAAGCGTGGTTTCTCCTGGTTCGGCTTCGCGCTGCTCGCCGCCGCGATCGCGGGCTGCGTCACCCCGCCCAAGACCTGGCCATTGCCAACCGGCCTCGGCGGCGTGTTCGGCGACATGGTGCTCAAGATACCGGGCATGGCGATCGGCGGCTATCCGACCGGCCTCGTCGCCAGCATCATCGCCGTGCTGCTCGCCGCGCCGGCGCTGTGGCTGTTCGCGCATGGTTCGGCGCTCATCGGCCGCAAGAACGGCTTCGCCATCCTCGAAGAGCCGGAGACAGTCGATCCCCGCGATCAGGACGAGCTGCTGGACGATGACGATGACGAGGGCGGCGAGGGCATGCTGGCGCTCGGCGCCATCACCCACTGGTGGCTGTCGGGCCGCGCCTGGCTGCGCCGCCACATCGCCGCGCGTCGGCGTGACCATGACGACTACGAACCGGAAATGGAGGCGCGTCCCAGCGCCTGGCGCCGTGCCGCCGAGCGGGTGGAATCAGCTGAATTCGCCGAGCAGCGCATGAGCCCGGACGGCCGCGCCCGCGTCGAGCCGGAATTCTTCGCCGCCATGGTCAACGACCGCAGCGCGTCCCTCGACCCCGATGATGCCGATGTCTTCGACGACGAGGACGACATGGATTTCGCGCCGGAACCGAGCCCGCGCGTGTCGACCGCCAAGGTCCAGCAGTTCCGTTCCGATGCGGCGACTCGCGTCGCGGCACCGTCGCCGCGGCCCGCCCCCGGCGCCCGCGTCCAGCGCGAGGCGCAGACGTCGCTGATCGGCTCCGACCATTTCGAGATGCCGTCGCTGCACTTCCTGTCCGAGCCGAAGAATGTGGTGCGCGATCCCAGCCTGTCGAAGGACGCGCTGGAACAGAACGCGCGCCTGCTCGAGGGGGTGCTCGAGGATTTCGGCGTCAAGGGCGAGATCATCCAGGTCCGGCCCGGCCCGGTCGTCACCCTCTACGAACTTGAGCCCGCCCCGGGGATCAAGTCGTCGCGCGTCATTGGCCTCGCCGACGACATCGCCCGTTCGATGAGCGCGATCGCCTGCCGCGTCGCCGTCGTGCCCGGCCGCAACGCCATCGGCATCGAGCTGCCGAACGCCAAGCGCGAGACCGTCTACCTGCGCGAGATCCTGGCGAGCCGTGACTTCGAGACGACCAAGGCCAGGCTGGCGCTGGCGCTGGGCAAGACCATCGGCGGCGAGGCGGTCATCGTCGATATCGCCAAGATGCCGCACGTGCTGGTCGCCGGCACCACCGGCTCCGGCAAGTCGGTCGCCATCAACACCATGATCCTGTCGCTGCTCTACCGGCTGAAGCCGGAAGAGTGCCGCCTGATCATGATCGACCCCAAGATGCTCGAACTCTCCGTCTATGACGGCATCCCGCATCTGCTGACGCCGGTCGTCACCGATCCGAAGAAGGCCGTCGTGGCGCTGAAGTGGACGGTGCGCGAGATGGAGGACCGCTATCGCAAGATGTCCAAGGTCGGCGTGCGCAACATCGACGGCTTCAACGCCCGCGTGCTGCAGGCCGGCAAGAAGGGCGAGAAGATCTCGCGCACGGTGCAGACCGGCTTCGACCGCCAGACCGGCGAGGCGATCTATGAGACGGAGGATCTCGACCTCGAGCCGATGCCCTACATCGTCGTCATCATCGACGAGATGGCCGACCTGATGATGGTCGCCGGCAAGGACATCGAGGGCGCGGTACAGCGCCTGGCGCAGATGGCGCGCGCCGCCGGCATCCATGTGATCATGGCCACGCAACGCCCCTCGGTCGACGTCATCACCGGCACCATCAAGGCCAACTTCCCGACCCGCATGTCGTTCCAGGTGACCTCGAAGATCGACAGCCGCACGATCCTGGGCGAGCAGGGCGCCGAACAACTGCTCGGCATGGGCGACATGCTCTATATGGCCGGCGGCGGCCGCATCCAGCGCGTGCACGGCCCGTTCGTCTCGGACGACGAGGTCGAGAAGGTCGTGGCGCATCTCAAGCTCCAGGGCGTGCCGGAATATCTCGACGCCATCACCGAGGATGACGACGAGGACGACGATGAGCCAGCGGGCAAGGGTGGCTCCGGTGGCGGCGGGAATTTCGACGATTCGGACGATCCCTACGACCAGGCGGTCGCCGTGGTGCTGCGCGACGGCAAGGCCTCGACCAGCTACATCCAGCGCCGCCTCGGCATCGGCTACAACCGCGCCGCCTCGATCATCGAGAGGATGGAGAAGGAAGGCATCGTCGGCGCCGCCAACCATGCCGGCAAGCGCGAGATCCTGGTGCCGACCGAAGAGGACAAGTTCTAGGGTTGCCGAGATTCCGGGTCAGGCGCGGGGCTTTCCCGCGCCCGCCGAATCTCGGCCGGCCCGCGCGGCAGAGGCAACCTCAAATCATCTGGCGCGTTCATGCGACGGAGCCGTCGCAACCCCGCCAAACTTAGGCCCAACTGGGGGTCCAGAGACTAGACTACACGAACCATAGAGAGTGACCGGCATGAAGACCCAGACGCAATTCACCCCGACCCGCCGACAGGTTCTAGGCCTCGGCCTGGTGGTCGCGGGGGCAGCCGCTCTCAACGTCGTGCCCGGATTCCAGCTGCTCGCCGCCGCGCAGGCGGCGGTGCCGCCAGCGGCGCAGAAGATCGCCGACCATTTCTCGTCGGTCAAATCGATGAGCGGTGAATTCGTGCAGTTCGGCCCGAAGGGCGAGCAGACCGGCGGCAAGTTCTTTCTCGAGCGGCCGGGCAAGATTCGCTTCAACTATGACGGCGCGTCGAACTTCCGGGTGATTTCCGACGGCAAGTCGGTCGTCATCCTCAACAAGAAGCTCAACACATCCGACCTCTATCCGCTGTCGAAGACGCCGCTGAAGCTGCTGCTGGAGGACCGGATCGACCTTTCCGGCGGGCGCGTGCAGGCCGTCAAGGAAGAGGACGACATCACAACCATCCAGCTCTCCGACAAGTCGGTGTTCGGCAATGCCCGGATCACCATGATGTTCGATCCGAAGACCTACGAACTGCGGCAGTGGACGATCACCGACGCGCAGGGCAAGGACACGACGGTGATGATCTTCAACGTCAAGGAGGGCGTCTCCTTCGCGCCCGACACCTTCGCCATCGACTATACGGCGAACCGCGAGCTCAACACCAAGACGCGGTAGGTTTTCGCCGCTCCGAAGCTCTTTCGGACCACGCCGACGTTCCTCCGCTGCTGCCATCTTCTCTCCGCAAACGGCGAGAAGGGCCCGGCGGGGCAATGAGGGGCGGCATTGGCATTGGCGATTGTCGATAGCTTGTTTTTGTCGCGCGCGGCTGGCACTAGTTCGACGACCTTAGCCGTCCCGGACCCCGCCGCATGCCGTTTACCCTCGCCACCTGGAACATCAACTCCGTGCGCCTGCGCATGCCGATCGTCGAACGGCTGCTGGAGGAGCACGCGCCCGACGTGCTGTGCCTGCAGGAAACCAAGGTTCCGGACGAGCTCTTTCCGGAGAAGGCCTTTCGCAAGGCCGGATACGAGCACATCCTGTTCCATGGCCAGAAGGGCTATCACGGCGTCGCCACGGTGGCCCGTCGCCCGCTCGAGCTGGTCGAGAAGCGGCGCTTCTGCGAGATCGACGACAGCCGCCACCTGTCGGTCCGGGTCAAGGCCGGTGGCCGGTCGATCCTGCTGCACAATTTCTACGTCCCGGCCGGCGGCGACGAACCCGATCCCGAGATCAACGCCAAGTTCAAGCACAAGCTGGGTTTCGTGGCCGAGATGAACGCCATCCGCGCCGAGCATGATGAGGCTTCGGCGTCGATTCTGGTCGGCGACCTCAACATCGCGCCGCTGGAGCATGACGTCTGGTCGCACAAGCAGCTCCTCAACGTCGTCAGCCACACGCCGGTCGAGACCGAGAATTTCGAGGCGATGCGCGTTGCCGGCCAGTGGGTCGACCTGATGCGGCTCAACGTGCCGCCGGAGCAGAAGCTCTACACCTGGTGGAGCTATCGCGCGCGCGACTGGGAGCTTTCCGACCGGGGCCGCCGGCTCGACCATGTCTGGTCGTCGCCCAACCTGGTGCCCAGCTTCGCCGGTTATGAGATCCTGCGCGCGGCGCGCGGCTGGGACCGGCCGTCGGACCATGTGCCGGTGATCGCCAAGTTCGATCTGGACTAGCGCGAGCGGACCGAGGGTCGCCGCCGGGCAGGCCGCGACGCTTTGCCCCGCCCATTGCCCGTCGACCTGTGGCCAGCGCCTCAATGGTTCAGCGACAAGGCTAGCCGAGGAACCGGGGCGCCAGTTCCTCCAGGCGGCGAATCATCGCCTGGAACTCGTCCGATATGCGCTGGTAGAGCTGCTCGGCGATCTCGGGATACTCCTCGAGAATGCGGCGGAACATCTTGCGGCTGAGCCGGATCACTTCCGAATCGGTGGCGGCGGAGGCGCTGGTCAGCCTCCTCGTATCGGCAATCAGCGCCAGTTCGCTCAGAATCGTGCCGGGGCCGGCCATGGCGACGGGGACGCCCGCGCCGTCCTGCTCGCGATAGAGCACGATGCTGCCCGAGACCACGATGTATGCCGAATCGGCCTCGTCGTCCTCGCGGTAGAGCTTGCGTTCGGCCTGCAGCAGGGTGGTCTCGGCGCCGAAGGCGAGCAGGCGCAGCTGTTCCTGCGTGAAGCCCTGGAAGAGCCTCACGTCGGACAGGATGCGGATGTCGTCATCCAGCGCCATCTTCAGCTATGTCCCCGCACCGACAGTCCGACACCTCCTCCGCGAGCCCGATCCAAACCGCCTCCAGTTTCAGACCGTACCCGAAAAGCGCCCCGCCCGACCGCTCATTGGATAATGAAATGTTTAAGGAACCAGCTTGTAGCCGCCGCTTTCTGTCACAAGAATTTCGGCATTGGAAGGATCGCGCTCGATCTTCTGGCGCAGGCGATAAACGTGCGTTTCCAGCGTGTGCGTGGTGACGCCGGAATTGTAGCCCCACACCTCTTCGAGCAGCACGTCGCGCGTCACCACCTTCTGGTCGGCGCGGTAGAGATATTTGATGATCGAGGCTTCCTTTTCGGTCAGCCTCACCTTGGCGCCGCGCGGGTCGATGAGAAGCTTCTGGCTCGGCTTGAAGGTGTAGGGCCCGACCGAGAAGGTGGCGTCCTCGCTCTGCTCGTGCTGGCGCAGCTGGGCGCGGATGCGGGCGAGCAGGACGGCGAAGCGGAACGGCTTGGTGACATAGTCGTTGGCGCCGGCCTCGAGGCCGAGGATGGTGTCCGAATCGGTATCGTGGCCGGTCAGCATGATGATGGGCGCCTTGTAGCCGCCCTTGCGCAGGATCTTGACCGCTTCGCGCCCGTCCATGTCAGGCAGGCCGACGTCCATGATCAGCAGGTCGACGAGACCGGCACGCGCGGCGGCGACGCCCTTTGCGGCGCTCGATTCCTGCAAAACCTCGAATTCCTCGTAGAGCGAGAGCTGTTCGAGAAGCGTGCCGCGCAGGTCGTCATCGTCGTCGACGATCAGAATTGTGCGTGAAGTCATGGATCAATCCGTTGTTTTGAAAAGAAAATTCAGTTGACCGCTGCCTGTTTATGCGGAAGCTGACCGGCACAACAGCCGTTCACAGTGATTTGTTCCGTGGCACGATCATACAAGAAAAAACGAGATCGCAATGCAGCCGGCGCAATTTTGCCGAAAGGGCTGGCCGTGCTGACGGTGCGCGCACGTCCCGGCCATGCCACGCAGGGCCTGCTGGGAGCTGGCCGGCTGGTGTTTCCCTGCGCGCTGGGGCGCGGTGGCATTTCGGCCGCCAAGCGCGAGGGCGACGGCGCGACGCCGCTGGCCGCGATGCGGGTTCTCTCGGGATATTTCCGGCGCGACCATTTCCGGAGCGCCCGCGTGACACGCCTGGCGATGGCACCAATCGGGCCGGATCTCGGCTGGTGCGAGGTGCCGGACGACCGCAACTACAATCGCCCTGTGAGGATACCCTATGGCGCCAGCCACGAGCGCATGCTGCGCGACGACAGGCTCTACGATGCCTGCCTGGTGCTGGACTGGAACATCGCGCCGCGCCGCCGGGGGCGGGGCAGCGCCATCTTTTTCCATTTGTCGCGGCCGGGATTCTCGCCGACACAGGGCTGCGTGGCGGTCACGGCCCGCACCATGCAGCGGCTGTTGCCGCTGCTGTCGGACCGGACGGTAGTGAAGGTGCTCAGGTAGGATTCTGCCGGCCAGCAAATGGCGGTCTCTGAAGCCAGCCGGTTCGGCCACGTCGCGGTTCCGACGCGGCCTGACCTAATCTTTCGTATAGTCAGGTCCGGAACGTGTCGGCAGACCGTCGGCGAGTTTCAGCCAAGGAAGCCTCTCTTCAAAGGCGACATGCAGCGTGGGCGCAAATTTCTCCGGCTCCTCCATTGCCGCGGCAAAGAAATGCATGACGTCGGACATCTTCTTCGAGCGGAATGACAGCGGCGTGCCGCAGTGATCGCAAAATGTTCTTTCCACACCGGGAGACGAGTTGAACACCTTCGGCCGTTTGCCCAGCCATCGCCATTGGCCGTCCAGGACGCCGATGTAGGTTGCCATCGGTGCAGAACATTGCCGCCGGCAACTCTCACAATGACAGACCACGCAGGCCTGCGTCGGACCATCGACTTCAAAAGCAATGGCGCCGCACAAGCAATGACCACGCATGCGGATTCTCCTTCAGTCCACTGACCCGCTGGCGCCAAAGCCGGTCATGCCGATGATGGTGCCAGCGGTATATGCATTAGTGATGGGATCGACGCGGACGCTGCCAGCCGGTGTCGAGCAGGCCGATCCTGCCGAGTTCGCGGTCGAGGGCGTGCGCAACGTCGCTGCGCCTGGCGCCGATGTCACGCAACTGATGGTCCGACAGCTCCTCGACATCGCGATTTGCCAGGGTGGCTGCAACCCTGGCCTGGCGAAGCCAGTCGAGCGCCACGCTCAGCCAGGACGGCCTGGCATGCTCGGACTTCAAGACAATGTACGACATGGTGTGATCCGTTCTTCCGGACATCAAGTCCGGTTTGATGTTGTTTCGATGCCCACATCATGGCGAATTGAAACAAAAGGGGGAAACGAGTAGTTCTTTCCGGATCATAAAGTTTTCTTTGATGATCGAGGTCCCATCCATGGCCAGGTTGCTGCCGGGAACGCGCGCGCTGAGGACGCTGGAGACGGCGGGCCGTCATCTCAATTTCACCCGTGCCGCCGACGAGCTCGGCCTGACGCCCGCCGCCGTCAGCCACCAGATCAAGGAGATCGAGGATCAGCTCGGCGTCGTGCTTTTCCAGCGCACCAGCCGCACCATCCGCCTGACCGAGGCGGGCAGCGTGCTGTTCGACGCGGCGACCGAAGCGCTCGACGTGCTCGGCCGCGCCGTTGCCCGGGCGCACAAGGTGACGCGCGGCACCGCCTTGCTGAAGGTGACGCTCGACGCGCAATTCGCGGCCAAATGGCTGATGCGGCGAGTGGAGGATTTCCGCAGCCACCACCCCGGCATCGAGCTGCGCTTCGACATTGCTTATGGCCTGCGCGATTTCGAGCTCGACGACATTGATGTCGGCATCCGGTTCGGGGCCGGCAAGTATCCGGGTCTCAGCGCGCACCGCCTGTTCGACAACATCATCATTCCGGTGTGCAGTCCGAGCCTGCTGGCGTCCGGGCTGCCGCTGCGCGAGCCGCGCGACCTGTTCCGGCATACGCTTGCCCATATCGAATGGGCGCGCCAGGGCGTCACCTGGCCGAACTGGCGCATGTGGATGCAGGCCGCCGGCGTCGACGATTTCGACGACAGCCGCACCGTGGTGTTCGGCACGTCGACGGATGCCGTGCAGGCCGCGCTCGACGGCAGCGCCGTGGCGCTGGCCGATTTCGCGATGGTTGCCAACGACCTGTCCGAGGGCCGGCTGGTGCGGCCTTTCGAACTCGGCATCAAGGTGGCGGCGGAGTTCGCCTACTTCCTGGTCTATCCGAAGGAGACAGGCAACGATCCGCGCATCGTCGCCTTCCGAGAGTGGATCCTGGGCGAGGTTGCCAAGACACGCCCGTGACGTTGGTTCAGCCCGCCGTCGCGCCGAACCAGCCGATCAACGCGCCCATGATCAGCAGCACGCCGAGCCAGTGGCCGGCGTCGATGGCCGTCAGCCCCCAGCCGAATCCCTGGTAGCGGTGGTTGACCGACAGCGTGGTGACGACGAAGCCGAGCCACAGCACGAAGCCGAAGACGAGGCCGGCGGCCGGGTTCGGCTCGCCGCCGGTCATCGCGCCGACGACCAGCGCCAGCACGAAGGCCATGACGAGTTCGGCGACGAAGCTGACGATGAATGGCAAGGCGGATCTCTTCATCGTCGCGGGGTCGAGCCGGGCGGCCGCCAGCCACGGCTTGCTCAAGGCCACGTACCAGACCGCGCCGAACAACCAGGCCACCACGGCGGCGGCAATCACCGCCAGCCAGTTAACCGCCGAGAAATCCATTTTCCCCTCCCTCCGGAACGCTCGCGCTTCTCATGGAATCACCGGGACGCTCCAGGCGCTGGGCGCTTTCCCGGATGGAACGCCCGTTCGCGACCGGCGTCAAGAAAGACGCCACACCGTGGTGCGCTTGACCTCGGCGTCTTCCAGGGCGCGGGTCACCGGCACCTCGTAGACGCCGAGCGACGTCAGGCCGTCGCGCGGCAGGTAGGAGCGGCCGGGATCGCCGACGAGGATGTCGACGCCGCGCGCCTTCAAGGCGCGAAACCACGGCATCAGCCTGTCGGCCATGCCCTTGTCGTAGAAGACATCGCCGGCCAGCACGACGTCCCAGCCGGCATCCGTCCCGATGCAGTCGGTGCCGAGGAATTGCGCCTCCGTGCCGTTGGCGCGGAGGTTGAGGGCAATCGCCGTGGCGCAGAAAGGGTCGATGTCGGCGGCCACCACACCGGCCGCGCCCGCCTTGGCGGCGGCGATGGCAACGAGGCCGGAGCCGGAGGCGAAATCCAGCACGCGCTTGCCGCGCACCAGCGCGGGATTGTCGAGAACATGGCGCGCCAGGCCCTGTCCGCCGGCCCAGGCGAAGGCCCAGAAGGGTGGCGGCAGGCCGATCTCGGCCAACTCCTCCTCCGTCTTCAGCCATAAGTCATGCGCCTCGTCGGCCAGGTGCAGGACGATCTCCGGCACATGCGGCGGCGCCATCAGCGCCGTGTTGTCGAGGATGAAGCGCGCGGCGTTGTCCGGCGTCAGCCGCGTCACGGCGCCGGGTTCAGGCCGGCCATGCGGCAAACCTCTTTCCACTCCGCCGGCGTCACCGGCTGCACGGAAAGCCGGCCCAGCCGCACCAGCGCCATTTCGGAGAGCTTGGGATTGGCCTTGACCTGCTCCAGTGTCACCGGCGTGGGAACGTCTTTGTAGGCGCGCACGTCGACGCATTCCCAGCGCGGATCGTCCGTGGTGGTATCGTGATGGGCGAGCGCGCAGACCTCGGCGATGCCGACGATGTTGAGCCCCTCGTTGGAATGATAGAAGAAGCCGAGATCGCCGACCTGCATGGCCTTCATGTTGTTGCGCGCGGCATAGTTGCGCACGCCGTCCCACTGCGTGCCTTCCTTGCCCTTGGCCTTCAGCATCTCGAAGGAGAACTTGAAGGGCTCGGATTTGAACAGCCAGTAGTTCATCTCAGTCGTCCTGTCGCCATTGTCGGTTCGCCGCTGTCGGGCGTCTGCGTTGCCCTATCCTTATCCTCTCCCCGCGACGACGGGGAGAGGGGATTGCCGCGCGTCGCGGCCGAACCGCGAAGGCGGTGCAATATAGCTCACGCGGGCTTGTTGAAGGTCCAGTTCCACGGACGGATCTCGACGCTCTCGAACAGCCCGGCCTTGGCATAGGGGTCTCCGGCTGCAAGCGCCTGCGCCGCCGCCATGTCCGGCGCCTCGACCACGACGAGGCTGCCGTTCGGCTTGCTGTCGCCGTCGAGGAAGGGACCGGCGAAGGCCAGCTTCTTTTCGCCATTCAGCCCTTCCAGATAGGCAACGTGGGTCGGGCGCGTGTCGAGCCGCACCTGAAGGCTTCCGGGCTTGTCCTTGCAAATCAGCGCAAACAGCATGTCTTCGTCTCCATTGATCGATCGGTTCAGGTGGCCTGATGCGCGCTCGCGGGATCGCGCCTCAGGAATCGGTTTCGGTCTTCAGCGGCCGCGTCATCAGCGCCGTCACCGCCTGCCCGATGGTGAGCGCGCCGTCGAGGATCGCGGCCGTGGCGGTGATGATCGGCGCATCGATGCCGCGCTCGCTGGCAAGGCGGGCGGCAATGGCGGCCGTCGGCACGCCCTCGGCCAGCGGCAGTCCGGCAAGCGGCTTGCCCTGTCCGAGCGCCAACCCGTAAGCGAAGTTGCGCGACTGGGTGGACGAACAGGTGAGCAGCAGGTCGCCCAGGCCGGAAAGGCCCATCAGCGTCTCGGGCCGGGCACCGAAGGCGGCGCCGATGCGGCGCAGCTCGACGAAGCCGCGTGTCACCATGGCCGCCTGCGCGCTGGCGCCGAGGCCGGCGCCGGTGACCGCGCCGGCGGCAATGGCGAAGACGTTCTTCAGCGCGCCGCCAATCTCGACGCCGACCACGTCGTCGCTGGAATAGCAGCGCAGGTTGAGCGCCGAGAAACGCGCCGCGAGGTCAGCGGCGAGCGCCTCGTCGCCGGCGACGACGACGGCCGTCGGCAAGCCCCTGGCGACGTCAGTTGCGAAGCTCGGGCCGGAAAGAACGGCGACCGGATTGGCCGGCAGCATCTCCTCGACGATGGTCGACAAGAGCGCCCCTGTTTCGCGCTCGATGCCCTTGGCGCACAGCACCAGCGGCGCGCCCTTCGGCACGTGGTCGCGCGCTTCGGATAGCACGGCGCGCAGCGACTGCGCCGGCGTCACCGCCAGCACGCAATCAGCGCCGGCCAGCGCGGCCTGCAGCTCGTGCGTGGCCTCGATGCCGGGGTCTATGGCGATGCCGGGCAGGTAGCGCGGGTTCTCGCCGCGACGGATCGCGGCCACCATCGCCTCGTCGCGCGCCCACAGGGCGACGTCATGTCCGGCGCGCAGCATGGCCAACGCCAGTGCCGTACCCCAGGCGCCGCCACCCAGCACGGCCACGCGCCAGCCGCTCTTGCCCGCCGGCTCGCTCATGCCCTCTCCACTCATGCCTTGGCCCCGCGCCGGCCGGAACCAACCATCGGAGCGGAGATGCCGTCCAGCGGCCAGCGCGAACGCGGAACGAAATCGAAGCCGTTCTCGTCCGCCATGCCGGCCCCGATCCGTTCGATGCCGGCCCAGGCGATCATCGCCGCATTGTCGGTGCAGAGCTTCATCGGCGGCGCGACGAAGTTGAAGCCGGCTTCGGCGCACAGCGCCTGCAGCCGGTCCTTGATCGTCCGGTTGGCGGCGACGCCGCCGGCCACGACGAGCGCCGGCGCGGCCATGTCGGGGAATGTCTCGCGGAAACGGGCCAAGGCGCGCGCCACGCGATCGCCCAACGCGTCGGCCACCGCCGCCTGGAACGAGGCGCAGATGTCGGCGACGTCCTGGTCGCTCAGCGGGCTGATGGCTTCCGCCGCCTGCCGCACGGCGGTCTTGAGGCCGGAAAAGGAGAAGTCGGGCTGCGCAGAGCCTTTCATCGGACGCGGGAAGGCGAAGCGCGTCGCATCGCCGGCGGCAGCGGCCTTCTCGACATTGGGACCGCCGGGATAGGGCAGGCCGAGCATTTTGGCGGTCTTGTCGAAGGCCTCGCCGAGCGCGTCGTCGATGGTGGTCGCCCAGCGCTGGTAGTCGCCGACGCCACGCACCGCGACGATCTGGGTGTGTCCGCCCGAGACCAGCAGCAGCAGGTAAGGGAAGGCGAGGCCGTCGGTCAGCCGCGCTGTCAGCGCATGGCCCTCGAGGTGGTTGACCGCGATCAGCGGCTTGCCGGTGGCGGCGGCGATGGCCTTGGCCGTCATCAGACCGACGATCAGCCCGCCGACAAGTCCCGGCCCGGCGGTGGCGGCGACGGCGTCGATGTCGGAAAGCGCCATCCCCGAATCCGCGAGCGCCGCCTCGATGATGCCGTCCAGCGCCTCGACATGGGCGCGGGCGGCGATCTCGGGCACGACGCCGCCGAAAGCCGCGTGCTCCTCGATCTGGCTCAGCACGACATTGGACAGGATTTCCGGCTTCGAATCGCCGGCAAGCGCGACGACGCTGGCCGCCGTCTCGTCGCAACTCGTTTCAATGCCCAGCACGCGGATCAATTGGTCGCTGCCCCTAGAGATTGTGCAGTCGGCCTTTCCCCGTTAGGAGAAGGCCGAAAAGGCCTCGCTGGACCGGATGCGCTCAATCCGTCGCGCATTTCGCTCCAGCTGTTTATCCAGCCGCATTTCCGCCACGCCATATGGCCGCGAAATGCTTCCAGCCGGGGGTTATCACGGACCGCGCGCCATGCAAACAATCTTGAGGATCGGAACACGTGGCAGCCCGTTGGCGCTCGCCCAGGCACGCGAGACGCAAAGCCGGCTGATGGCCGCGCACGGCCTGCCCGAACAGGCGTTCGAGATCGTGGTCATCGCCACCAGCGGCGACCGCATCCAGGACCGGCCGCTGTCGGAAGCCGGCGGCAAGGGACTCTTCACCAAGGAGATCGAGGAGGCGCTGCTGGAGCGTCGCCTCGACATCGCCGTGCATTCGTCCAAGGACATGCCGACCACGCTGCCGGACGGGCTGGAATTGTCGGCTTTCCTGCCGCGCGAGGACGCGCGCGACGCTTTCATAGGCAAGGCGGCTAGGCGAATCGCCGACCTGCCGCGCGGCGCTACGGTGGGCTCCTCGTCGCTGCGGCGGCAGGCGCTGATCCGCCGCATGCGGCCGGACCTCGACGTGGTGATGTTCCGCGGCAACGTCAACACCCGCCTGCGCAAGCTGGAGGAGGGCGTCGCCTCGGGCACCATCCTCGCCTATGCCGGGCTCAAGCGCCTCGGGCTCGAGCATGTCATCACCGACCTGATGTCGCTCGACGACTTTCCGCCGGCGCCCGGGCAAGGGGCGATCTGCATCGAGAGCCGCGCCGGCGATGCCGACACACACGCATTGCTGGCGGCGATCCACGACGTGCCGACCGGCCAGGCGCTGGCATGCGAACGCGCCTTCCTGGCCGCGCTCGACGGGTCATGCCGCACGCCGATCGCCGGCTATGCCACCGTCGCCGACGGGCAGTTGTCCTTCGCCGGGCTGATCCTTTCCCCGGATGGCGCGCAGTCGCACGAGGTGCGCTCGGCCGGCCTTGCGTCCGACGCCGCGCGTCTTGGCGACGCGGCCGGCCGGGAGGTTCGGGCGAAGGCCGGCGAGACGTTCTTCGACGGCTGGGCCTGACATGGTCCGCGTCCTGGTCACGCGGCCGGCGTCCGGTGCCTCGCGCACCGCGCGCCGGCTCGAGGACCAGGGATTTCAGCCGCTGTTGCTGCCCTTGACGCGCACGCAGGCGCTGCCGGTCGATGCCCTGCCCGGCGACGTGGCTGCGGTGGCGATCACCAGCGCCAACGCGATCCGCCACGCGCCGCGCGAAATCGTCGCGGCGCTCGCCGCGCTGCCATGCCACGCGGTCGGCGCCAGGACGGCGCAAGCTGCGCGTGCCGCCGGATTCCTCTCGGTCAGCGAGGGGCCGGGCACGGCTGAGGCTCTTGCAGACGTCCTGGCCGGTTCGCTTGCGGGAAAATCACTTGCGTATCTGTGCGGCCGCGTTCGGCTGCCGGCCTTCGAGGCGCGCCTGTCGTCGGCCGGCGTCGATGTGCGGGCGGTCGAGACCTACGACACGATCGGCATCGACTATGCCGACGCGGCCGTGCTCGAGCGGCTTTCGGGCAGGCCCGTCGACATCGCTCTGGTCTATTCTGCCCGGGCTGGAGCGGCCATACGGGAACTGGCCGGCCGACCGGCCCTGCGCGAGCTGTTTGAAAAGACGCGTTTCCTGGCGCTTTCCGACCGCGTCGCGGCAGCGCTCGGCGATATCGCAGGCACGGATATCCGCGTTGCGGCGCGGCCCGACGAGGATGCGCTGCTAGCGCTCGTGCGGGCGTAGGCCGCGATGCGCCGGAAGGATCAAAATGTCCGGGCGCCAAAGCGCGCCATCACGCCGCCCCTTTTCACCGCTTGGTGATGTGCTAGACCCATTCCAGCCATTACGCGCCGCCGTTGCGAACCTGAAGCCCAACTGAATTAGCGGAGTCCGAACATGGTCAAGACGCCGAAGACGCGACATTCGAAGAGCCGGCGCGAACCGGTGACCATCGAGCTGGAGCCCGGCGCCGTGTCGCGAATCGTCGACGAGGATGCGACGAAGGCCAAGGCCGGCGAGACGAAGGCGAGCGATTCGCCGCCCGTCGCGGAACCCGTGCATGCCGAGCAGAGCGACCTGGAGCCGTGGGAGCACGCCGACGCTCCGACATCCGGCAAGGACGAGCAGGCCAAGCCGGGCGGAGAGGACTTCAGCGGTCCCGATTCCACCTATCCCGGAGCCACGGCCGAAGCCGCTACGGCGCCGGAAGATGGCAAGGCCGGCACGACGCGAAGCTTCGACTATGACTTCAGCGAGAAGACCCAGGCCGGCGCGGCGGCGGCTGGCGGCGAGTCGGCTGGCAACGGCCAGGCGGCTTTCGCGCCGCCCCCCGCCCGTGGCGGCGCGCGCGGGCTCGGTGCCGGCGTCATCGGTGGCATCGTGGCGCTGGCGGTTGCCGGCGGCCTGCAGTTCGCGGGCCTGCTTGGCGCACCAGGCCAGAATGCGTCCGGCGTGTCGATCGACGACGTCAACAGCCAGGTCGCCGCGCTGAAGAGCGAGATCGCGCGGCTGAAGGAAACCAATGGTGGCGACGTATCGTCCAAGGTCGATGGTTTTTCCTCGGCGCTCGACCATGTCAAATCGGATGTCGCGGCGCTGAAATCGGCCGTGCAATCCGGCGGAACCGGCGACAGCGCGGCCATCGCGTCGCTGACCGACAAGCTCAGCCAGGTCGAATCGGCAGTCGCGACCCTCAACCAGGCGCCCAAGGCAGCCCCGGTCGATCTCGGCCCTGTCAACGACAAGCTAGCCGGCCTCGACGCGCTGGTGAAATCGGCCGGCGATGCCGCCAAGAGCGAGGACGGCCGGATCGGCGCGCTGGAACAGTCGGTGTCGCAGCTCTCCGGCAAGGTCGAGGCGCAGGCCTCGCAGCCGAAGATCGCGCTCGCCATCGCCGCCTCGGCGCTGAAGGCGGCGCTCGATCGCGGCGCGCCGTTCTCGGCCGAACTCGAGACCTTCGCCGCGATCGCGCCGAACGCGCCCGAGCTCGCCACCTTGCGCGGCTATGCCGACAAGGGCGTGCCGACCAGGGCCGAGATCGCCACGCAGGTGGACGCCGCCGCCAACGCCATGGTGGCCGCCGCCAAGCCCGCGGATGCCAATGCCGGTTTCTTCCAGAACCTGGTTTCGAGCGCGCAGTCGCTCGTCAAGGTGCGTCCGGTTGGCGCCGTCGAAGGCAAGGGCGCGCCAGAGACCGTCGCGCGCATGGAGGTCGCCGTCAACCAGGGCGACTACGCCAAGGCGCTCAGCGAGTACGAAACGTTGCCCGACGCGGCAAAGGCGGCAGGCGCCGACTTTGCCGGCAAACTGAAGGCGCGCATTGAGGTCGAGGCGCAGATCGGCGCCTTGATCGCCGACGCGATGAAGGCATGAGGACCAGGCAATGATCCGCATCCTGCTTTTCCTCGTCGTCGTCTTCGGGCTCGGACTCGGCTTTGCCTGGCTGGCGGACCGGCCCGGCGAAATGGTCGTCACCTTCAACGGCTACCAGTACCAGGTCAGCCTGATGGTGGCGGCGGTGGCGGTCGTGGCCGTGGTGGCCGCGGTGATGATCCTCTGGTGGCTGGTGAAATCGGTCTGGAACAGCCCCTACACGATCTCGCGGTATTTCCGGGTGCGTCGTCGCGATCGCGGCTACCAGGCGCTGTCCACCGGCATGATCGCGGCGGGCGCCGGCGACGGCGCGCTTGCGCGCAAGAAGACCAGGGAGGCCGCCAAGCTGATCAGCGCCGATCAGGAGCCGCTGATCCACCTGCTCGAAGCACAGGCCTCGCTGCTCGAGGGCGACCACAAGGCGGCGCGCGAGAAGTTCGAGAGCATGCTCGACGATCCGGAAATGCGGCTGCTCGGCCTGCGCGGGCTCTATCTCGAGGCCGAGCGCCTTGGTGACCGCAACGCCGCGCGTCACTATGCCGGCCGTGCCGCCGCTGCCGCGCCGCAACTCGCCTGGGCCGCCGAATCGACGCTCGAGGACCTTACGGGCCAGGGCGACTGGGACGGCGCGCTGAAACTGGTTGAATCGCAGAAGTCGACCAGGCAGATTGAGCGCGACGCCGCCAGTCGCCGCCGCGCCGTGCTGCTTACCGCCAAGGCCCAGGCGCTCATGGAAAGCGATCCCAACGCGGCGCGCGCCGCCGCCGTCGAGGCCAATCGCCTGCGGCCGGACTTCGCGCCGGCGGCCGTCGCGGCCGCCAAGGCACTGTTTCGCCAGAACGATGTGCGCAAGGGCTCCAAGGTGCTGGAAACGGCGTGGCAGACCGAGCCGCATCCGGAGATCGCCGAACTTTACACCCATGCCCGTCCGGGCGACGCGGTGCTCGACCGGCTCAACCGGGCGCGCAAGCTGCAATCGATGAAGAAGAACCATGCCGAATCGTCGATGGCGGTGGCGCGCGCCGCCTTCGATGCGCAGGACTTCGCCACGGCCCGCGCCGAGGCGGAAGCGGCTATCCGCATGGATCGGCGCGAGAGCGCCTATCTGCTGCTGGCCGACATCGAGGAGGCAGAGACGGGCGACCAGGGCAAGGTCCGCCAGCTTCTGGCCAAGGCGGTGCGGGCGCCGCGCGACCCGGCCTGGGTAGCCGATGGCGTCGTGTCGGAACGCTGGGAGCCGGTCTCGCCGGTGACCGGCAAGCTCGACGCCTTCGAATGGCGTGCGCCGGTGGAACGTCTCGGCCAGTTGATCGACAGCCACGATGAGGTGGAGGCGGTGCCGGCCATCTCCGCCCCCCGCGACAGCGCCGATGTGATTGACCGCGTGCTGCCGGACGGTGTCACGGCAGGCAAGGAAGGCGAGCCGCTCGACCATCAGGTCGCGCCTCCCGTCGCCGACGGGCCGGGCGATGCCGCGACGGCGGAGCCGGCCGACGCTCCCGCCAGGCTTCCCGACGATCCGGGTGTCGACCCGGACGACGAGGGCGAAAAATCATCGCGCCGGTTCCGGCTGTTCTGAGGTCAACCCGACTGGGAAATTTCATGTTCGAACGCGTACTGTCATTCCTGAGGGATTTACCCGGAACGGGCGGCGCCCGACCCAGCGCGGACGACCCGCGCGTCGCCGCGTCGGCGCTGCTCTATCATGTGATGAGCGCCGACGGCGTGCGTCAAGATGTCGAGTGGGAGCGCTTCAAGGCGGTACTGTCAGAGACCTATTCGATCGGTGGCGCAGAGCTGGAGGCGCTGGCGGCCGCCGGCCAGCGCGCCGACGACGAGGCAATCGACCTCTATGCCTTCACCAGCGTGCTGAAGCGGCACCTCGGCGCCGAGGAGCGCAAGGCCTTCATCGGCCTGATGTGGGAGATCGTCTATGCCGACGGCGAATTGCACGAGCTGGAGGACAATACGGTCTGGCGCGTCGCCGAGCTGATCGGTGTCGAGCGTCATGACCGGGTCGAGGCGCGCCGCAGGGCGGCGGCGCACGCGCCGGGCGCGACCGGGACGGCCAGCGACGAATAGAGCATACAGGGATCCCGCGCCACGATGCCTCCGAGGCCCAAGCCCAGAATCCTGATCGTACTGCATCAGGAGAATTCGAGCGCCGGGCGGGTCGGCCACATGCTGCTCGAAGAGGGGTTCGACCTCGATATCCGCCGTCCGCCGCTCGGCGACAGCCTGCCGGAAACACTCGAAAACCATGCCGGCGCCGTGGTGTTCGGCGGGCCGATGAGCGCCAATGACGAAGACGAGTTCGTGCGTCGCGAGACGGAGTGGCTGAAGGTGCCGCTCGGCGAGAATCGGCCGCTGCTGGGCATCTGCCTCGGCGCGCAGATGCTGGTCAACCACCTCGGCGGCAAGGTCGGCGGCCACGACACCGGCCTTGTCGAGATCGGCTGGTATCCGCTCAAGGCGACGGATGAGGGCCGCAAGCTGATGCACTGGCCCGAAATGGTCTATCAATTCCATCGCGAGGGCTTTTCGCTGCCCAGCGACGCGACGCTGCTGGCGACGGCCGAGGCCTATCCGAACCAGGCTTTCCGCTATGGCGACAATGCCTGGGGCATCCAGTTCCACGGCGAGCTGACACGGATAATGATGCAGCGCTGGGTGGTGCATGGCGCGCATCGCTTCGAGCTGCCCGGTGCCCAGCCCGGCCGCGACCATCTCGGCGGCCGGCTGATCTGGGACATGCATCTGAAGCGCTGGCTCGGCGAATTCCTGGGGTTGATCTTCGGCAGGCCGGCGGCCGGCTGAGCCGACCGCCCGGAGCGCCGTGCGTCAGATTTCCGGGGTCATTCGCGGCTGGTCAGGCGGCGTACGTCGCGCAACTGAGGAAACAGCACCGCCCACAGCCCGGCAACCGCAATGGCGCCGACACCGCCAATCACCACCGCCGGAACCGTGCCGATCAGCGCCGCCATCGTGCCCGCGCGGAATTCGCCGAGCTCGTTCGAAGCCCCGACGAACACCTGGTTCACGGCATTGACGCGGCCGCGCACATGGTCCGGCGTCCAGAGCTGGATCAGCGTTTCCCTGATATAGACGCTGAACATGTCGGTGGCGCCGAGCAGAGCGAGCGCGACGATCGACAGCCAGGTGACGGTCGACAGGCCGAACAGCGCGGTGCAGGCGCCGAACAGGGCAACGAAGGTCAGCATGATGCGGCCGGCATGATCTCGGAGCGGATGGCCGGCGAGCCATATGGCGACGCAGATGGCGCCGACGCCGGGCGCGGAGCGCAGCAGGCCGAGCCCCCATGGGCCGAGGTCGAGGATGTCGCGCGCGTAGACCGGCAGCAGCGCCGAGGCGCCGGAGAGCAGCACCGCGAAGAGGTCGAGCGAAATGGCGCCGAGCACCACCTTCTCGCTCCAGATGTAGCCGAAACCGGCAAACAGCGTCTGCATCGTCGGCTTTTCCGTCGCGCTGCGCTGCTCGGGGCGCGGAATGGTGAAGACGAGGATGCCGGCGAGCAGCATCAGGACCGCCGCCGTGCCATAGGCGACCTCCGCCGACAGGCCGTAGAGCAGGCCGCCGGCGACTGGCCCGAGGATCGTCGCCGTCTGCCAGGCGGATGAATTCCAGGCGATCGCGTTGGCGAAATCCTCCGGCGGCACGAGGTTGGCAAACAGCGAGGCGGAGGCCGGGCCGAAGAAGGCGCGCGCCATGCCGAACAGGGCAAGCACGGCGAAGATCGGCAATGGTCCGCCGGCATGGCGCAGTGAAAGCACCAGCAGCGCCAGCGCGCAGGCGGCTTCCACCAGGATCGCCAGCGCCATGATCAGCCGGCGGCCGAAGCGGTCGGCGACGACGCCGGTGACCAGCACCAGCAGCAGCGACGGCAGGAACTGGACGATGCCGACAAGGCCGAGATCGAAGGGGTCGCGGGTCAGGTCGTACATCTGCCAGCCCACCGCCACCGACACGATCTGCGCGGCGAAGGTGGTGAGGAAGCGTGACGCCCAGTAGCTCAGGAAGGAGCGATGGCGGAACGCGGCATAGCGCTGGTCCGGTGATATGTCTTCGGCAATCATGAAAATCGGCCCCGGTGCTGTGGCGGCGGGGCTCTTCCACCATGGGCGCTGGTCCGGCCAAGAAACCTTATGAAAGTTCAGCCGGGGGTGTGCGACAAATCCGCCCGCTGATCAAGCCGTTTCATGAAACAACGGCCGGATACCACGCGGGCGTTACTGGTCGTGACGCCAGTCCAGAGGTCGCGGGGATCATGGCCATACTGTGGTTTCTGACGCCTTGAACGCGCTTCGACTTCGTCGGAAAGCCGTGGCGGCGCACCCTGTTCCAAGGCCTCGTGGCAGGTGTCAACCCGGTGCCATGCACCGCGGTTGCCGGGGAGCACCTACGGTGCGGACAGAGACCAGGAATCCTCGTCCTCGTCACGCAGTTTGCCGCCCAGGATTGCCGAGACGGCGGCGATGAAAGCGCCGATGACCAGGGACAAGGCTCCGAGGAGCGCGGTCTTCACGGCCGACTTCCTGGCGGTTTCCGCCGCTTGCTGGGCTTTTACCTTGGCGTCCTCGATCCTGGTCCAGGTGTCATCGATACGCTTTTGCGCATCCTGCTGGGAAAGGCCCGTGCGTGCCGCGACGAGCATCGCGAGATAGCTCTTGTCGCCTTCGGAAATTTCGCCCGACGCCGCGCTCGTCAACAGGATACGGGTCGCCTGTGCCGCCGCTTCGCCATCGCCTGCCTGGCCTGGCGCGTTCAGTCGCGCGCTGTCCGCCGGCCGAAACAGGCTGTCGACGAAGTAGGCCATCGAGGGGTTGGCGCCCGCATCGGCGACGGCCGAGGATGCAGCATTGGCGGCGCCGGCCGCAACGTTGGCCGTGGCCTGAAGGCCCGAACCGATGAGGCTCGATATGGCGGATCCCAGGACACCCACGACGATCAGCGTCGCCAGCGCCCAGGCCAGAAGTCCATGCGCGCTGTCGCGAAAGACAACCTCGTCGGAATGGACGGAGGTCCATCGCCGGCGAAGCCGGCCAGCGAGGTACCCGCCGAGGCAGGATGAAATCCACTGCACGACGACGAGCCAGATGGCGGCTGAAGCAAGAACAGCCGTGGCGGTGCTGCCTTGAGACGACCATGGCGAAACCATCGTCAGGCCGAGGCCGGAGCCGATCAGCAACAGGACCAGCGTCGCAACGGTGGCGACGAGCGCGCCGGCAACGATCGCTCCCCAGTTCACCGGGGAAGGAGCTGGGCTGCCGGTTGCGACGACTATGTCTGTATTTGACATGATACCACCTCTCAATGCCAGAAAAGCAGTATCAGCAAGATAATCGGGATCGGAACGCCAAGCAGCCACAACAATATACCACGGCCCATCTGT
This sequence comes from Mesorhizobium sp. 65-26, assembly GCA_001899205.1. Lineage (GTDB taxonomy): Bacteria > Pseudomonadota > Alphaproteobacteria > Rhizobiales > Rhizobiaceae > Mesorhizobium. Next base: position 191,183 of record MKVL01000012.1, read on the forward strand.
CTTTCTCCTCGTCACCGGACGATCATCTATTGGTTATTCATTAATGATCGAGCGGCCGGAATGTTCCAAAGAGTTTGAGGGCGCCGGGACGAGCAGGAAATGGGGCGCGCCAATCCTTCCCGGGAAACGCTTGCCGCGCTTTCCCTGGGGACCAATGGTCGGAATGCAGGGTGAATCGGATGACTTCAGGCCGAATCGACCTGAAGTCCGGAGATATCTCGATCGAGGAGACGCCGCAAAGAGACCGGGTGTGAAGTCCAGGGAGAGCGCTTCGCGCTTTCCCCAGCGCTCGACATCAGGCCTTAGTCGCGCAGCGCAGCCGAAATGGCGTCGAGCCCGCCCCTGAGTTCGGCCTCGGTCGGCCAGCCGAAGCCGACGCGGAAGAAGTGCTTCGGCATCTCGAACCAGTGACCCGGGCCGACATAGGTGCCGTGCTTCTCCAGCAGCCTGACGTAGAACGCGTCGAGGTCGAAGCCGGCATCGACATTCAGACGAGGGAAGCCCACCACGCCGCCTTCCGGGCGCACCCAGTCGACGAGCGGTTCGCGGTCGATCCAGGCCTGCACGATGTCGCGACGCCTGGCCATTTCCGGCAGCAGCGCTCCAAGGAACGCGTCGCGGCGCTCGAGCATGGAGCGCGCGATGGCCTCGTCGATGACGCTGCCGCAGATGCCGATCTGCTCCTTGGCGGCAAGGAACGTCTCCTGCAGTCCGGGGTCCCGTGTGACCAGCCAGCCGATGCGGATGCCGGGGATGCCGAAGGCCTTGGACAGCGAGGCGACGCTGATCGCCCTCGGGCTGAGCGAGGCAGCCGTCGGCAGGCGGTGTCCGTAGGAGAGGTCGCGATAGGTCTCGTCGACCAGCAGCCGGCAGCCATGCTTCTCGGCCAGAGCGACCAGCGCGTCGAGATCGTCCCGCTTCATCATCGTGCCCGTCGGATTGTGCGGGCAGGTGACGCTGATCAGCTTCGTGCTCGGCCGAATGGCGGCCGCGACGCGGTCGATATCGATCGCGAAGCCGTCCTCGAAGGCGAGGTCGACATAGCTGATGGCGCAGCCGATCGCCCTCGGTGTCTCGATGTTCGTGGCATAGTTGGGCCTGACGACGACGAGATGGTCGCCGGCCGACAGAAGCGAGGTGGAGATGATGAACAGGGCGCCGGCGGCCCCTGCCGTCACCAGCACGTCATCGGGCGAGATCCCCTGGTCCTGCGCCGCGATCAGCGCGCGCAAGGCCTTGTCGCCGCGATGCTCGCCATAGAAGAGGGTGACATCCGGCAGCGACAGGCCGGTGTCGGAGAGTTTCTGGTCGGCGATCGAGCTTTCCGAGAGGTTGTAGCGGATGCGGTCGTAACCGTATTCCTCCGGCGCTTCCTTCTCGATGACCATTCGCGTGTAGTGCATGGCTTTCTCCCCCGGGCCACGCCGGCGCGCGTCCCCATCGAGGCGCAAGCCATGCCGCGGCAATTGATCCCCACGTTGTCCCCGGCAAATCGAATCCGATCTTCGGCGGAGCACACGTCGGTTTCATCCAAGCCACAAAAGCATGAAGCCTGCCAAGGCGGATTTCGCCGGCAGGCTCCATGAAATCGTTAGTACAGGCGTTCTGGCCGGCTCAGGCGGTGGCCTTGGCCTTCTTTGCCCTGGCCGGCTTTGCCGTTTCAGCCACCGTCGGCTTGCGACCGAGGCCGATCGACTTGGCAAGCTGCGAGCGCGATGCCGCGTAGTTGGGGGCAACCATGGGATAGTCGGCCGGCAAGCCCCATTTTGCGCGGTAGGCATCCGGCGTGAGGCCGTAATGCACCCCGAGGTGGCGCTTGAGCGACTTGAACTTCTTGCCGTCCTCGAGACAGATGATGAAGTCCGGCGTCACGGACCGCTTGGGGTTGACCGCGGGCACCGGCGGGACCACTTCCGGCACGGTCGGCTGCCCCAGTCCGCCTATCGACGCGCTGACACTGGCGATGAGGTCGCTCAGGCCGGAAGCCGGAAGCCGGTTCTTCTCGACATAGGCGGACACGATGTGGGCGGTCAGCTCCAGAAGGTCAACTTCCTTGCGGTCGTTGTTGTTGGTGTCGGTCAAGTCAGTCTCCGTCTTTTGAACGACCGAATTTCTAGTCGGCAAATCTGCAAGGCGCAATCGGCTATGGCGCCATGAACACGTTATTTTGAACAACTATACTAAAGGATATCCAGCGTATTCGGCCAGTAACTTCCGACGACGGCAAATCTGTATGAGTTCAGACGACCAAAGATTTGTCGCGCCAGAGTCGAAATCCGCCCTGGAAAGCGAGCGTATTGTCACCGCGACGGCTATCCTGAGGCAGTTCGTCGAGCTTCTCTACATTGCCGCCACCGATGACGACGTAATCAGGCCGCAACGCGGCGCGAAGTCTGTCGACGACATCGAAGACATGCTTGCGCCATTTCTTCTTGCCGCGCTTCACCAGGCCGCGTTCGCCGACATAATCCTCGAAGCTGCGACCCTTCCTGTAGGGAAGGTGCGCGAGCTCCATCGGCTGGGCGACATTGTCGACGATCATGGCCGCGCCGAGGCCGGTTCCGAGCCCGAGGAACAGCATGCGGCCGCCCTCGTAGCTGCCGATTGCCTGCATCAGCGCATCGTTCACGACCTTCACGGGCGTGCCGAAGGCGGCCGCGAAGTCGAAGCCGGCCCAGCCCTTGCCGAGGTTGGCGGGATCGGCGAAGGGGCGGTTGTGCGCCACCGGGCCGGGATAGCCCATCGAGACGACGTCATAGGCAAGGCCGTCCGCCAGGCCCTTCACCGCATCGATCATCTTCTGCGGCGTCAGGTCCGGGCCGGAATCGGCGCGGCGCTCCTCGCCGCCGGCGCTGCTGCGTATCTTGACGTGCGAGCCGCCTATGTCGATGGCGAGCACCTTCGCTTCGGCCTTTGCCGCCGTCCGCTTTTCCGGCTTCTTCATGGCTGCCTCTCCCAGAACGTTGTTTGGCCCGAATGCTATTTGACCGGATCGATCCAGCCATTGGGCGGCCCGAAATTGGCCATCGCGTCAGCGGGGCCCCAGGTGCCGGGATCGTAGAGGTGCGGCGGCGTCGTGTCGCCCAGGACCGGGCCGACGATGCGCCATGCGAACTCGCTGGCATCCTGTCGCGTGAAGAGCTGCCGGTTGCCGTTCATGGCGTCGCCGATCAGCCGCTCGTAAGGCGGCATGTCGCTCTTGCTGTCGTCGAGCGCGGTCAGTTCGACCTGCTCGCCGACCATGTCGTCGCCCGGCTGCTTGCGCTGGGCGCCGATGGCGATCACCACCTGGGGGTCGATGCGAAAGCGGACGTAATTGGCGTCGCCCGGCTTGATCGGGTCGAAGACATCGAGCGGTGGCCGCTTCAGCCGCACCACCACTTCAGTCACGTGCACGGGCATGTTCTTGCCGGCGCGGATGAAGAAAGGAACGTCCTGCCAGCGCCAGGTGTCGACGAAGAACCGCACAGCGGCGAAAGTCTCGACCGGCGAGTTCGGCGCCACGCCGGGTTCGTTGAGATAGCCCTTGAACTGGCCGCGCACGACATCGTCCCTGGTCAGCGTGCGGATGGCGCGCAGCACCTGGACCTTCTCGTCGATCAGGTCGTCGGCGGAACGCCCTACCGGCGGCTCCATGGCGAGCAGCAGCAGGATGTTGAGAAGATGGTTCTCGATGACGTCGCGGATGCAGCCGACTTCGTCATAAAAGCGGCCGCGCCCCTCGACGCCGAAATCCTCGGCCATGGTGATCTGCACGCTCTCAACGAAATTGCGGTTCCAGATCGGCTCCAGGAAGGAGTTGGCGAAGCGGAAGTAGAGCAGGTTCTGGATCGCCTCCTTGCCGAGATAGTGGTCGATGCGGAAGATCGATTCCTCGTCGAACACCAGATGCAGTACCCGGTTCAGCCAGCGCGCCGACTGCAGGTCGTGGCCGAAGGGTTTTTCCACCATCAGCCGCGCGCCGCGCGTGATGCCGGCCTGTTCCAGCCCCTGGACCACGGTCTCGAACATGTTGGGCGGCACCGCCATGTAGTGCAGCGGACGCTGCGCCGAGCCAAGCGCGGTCTTCAGCTTCTCGAAGGTCGCCGAGTCGCGGTAGTCGCCACTGACGTAGCGCAGCAGCGAGGAGAACTTGGCGAACACCTTCTCGTCGATGCCGCCGAGCGCGGTGACGATGCCGTCGCGGGCGCGCGCCTGCAGCTTGCTGATGTCCCAGGGGTCGAAGGCGACGCCGATGACCGGTTCGGTCAGCGTTCCCTTGGCGACCATCCGGTAGAGCGCCGGAAAGATCTTCTTGTGGGCGAGGTCGCCGGTCGCTCCGAAAAGCACCAGCGTGTCGGACCGCTGCTCAGTCATGCGCGTGTCTCCCCCTCACGCCTTCGGCTTTTCGAGATGGCCGCCAAAGGCGTAGCGCATCGCCGAGAGCAGCTTGTCGGCAAAGGCGGATTCGCCTTGCGAGGAGAAACGGTCGAACAGGGCGGAAGACAAGACCGGCGCCGGCACGCCGGTGTCGATCGCCGCCTTCAGCGTCCAGCGCCCCTCGCCGGAATCCGACACGCGGCCGCCGAACTGGGCGAGCGTGGGATCGCTTTTAAGCGCGCCGGCCGTGAGATCCAGCAGCCAGGAACCGATGACGCTGCCGTGCCGCCAGACCTCGGCGACGGCCGGAAGATCGATATCGAACTGGTAGTATTCCGGGTTCTGCAGAGGGCTGGTCTCGGCATCCGCGTCGCGCTTGACCTTGCCGGCATTGGCCGCGTTGAGGATGTTCATGCCCTCGGCATAGGCGGCCATGACGCCGTATTCGATGCCGTTGTGCACCATCTTGACGAAGTGGCCGGCGCCGCTCGGGCCGCAATGCAGGTAACCGAAGGGTGCGGTCCCGGCGTCCCTTGGCGGATTGGCGCCGGAATCGGCGCCGGGCGCAAGCGTGGCGAAGACCGGATCGAGGTGCCGCACGGCTTCGTCGGGGCCGCCGATCATCAAGCAGTAGCCGCGCTCCAGCCCCCAGACGCCGCCGCTGGTGCCGACATCGACGAAGTTGATGCCCTTGGCTGCCAGCTTTGCGCCCTGGTCCACCGCGTCATGATAATAGGAATTGCCGCCGTCGATGACGATGTCGCCGGGCTCCATCAGCGCCGCCACCTGGTCGACGATCTTGCCGGTGATGGCGGCCGGCAGCATCAACCAGGCGCTGCGCGGCTTGCTGAGCTTGCCGACGAACTCCTCGAGTGAGGCCGCGCCGATGGCGCCGTCCTTGACCAGCGCGGCGACGCTCGCCGGATTGATGTCATAGACGACGCATTGGTGGCCGTCGCGCATGAGCCGCCGCACCATGTTGGCGCCCATCCTTCCCAGTCCCATCATTCCGATCTGCATGTTTTCTCGTCCTGGTCGCTAGAGGTATCGATCTGTGAGCATGGCCTATTGCGAGACCCGCGTCGCGCCTTTCGCCGGTGCGGCTCCCGGCTTCGGGATAGCTCCTGGGTCCGGTTCGCCGACGCCGACGGAGAAGTCGACATTCTCCCATCGGCCGGTATCGGGCCAGAAAAAAGTGAAGAGGATCGAGCCGCCCGGCGCGAGGCCGGCAACAGGCAGGTCCACGAGATGAATGCCGAGCGCGTTCCCGGCGGTCGCGCTGTCCGTCACCGTCAGCCATCTGTCGCTGCTCCAGTGAACCACGGCGCGGGCAGAAAGTTCCAGGCGCAGCACCTTGCCAGCCGGAATGGCGCGGATCCTGTTGTTGAAGCGCCAGGTCCTGAGCCGCGATCCCGTGCCTTGCCTGAGATAGCGTTCCACCCCTTGCGGCGGCAGGTCGAAGACCGCTCCGTCGCGCAGCGAGCGCAGCAGCTTTATGTGTTCCGCATGCGCCCAGACCAGCGGCATGGCGCTGCCCGACGGAGCGCCCCGCCGCAACTCGCGCTCCGGCATGTCAGGGGCATCCCAAACCTGCTCCGGCAGCAGGCCGCCCGGGCCGGCCGAATTCTCGAAGGTCGCGAGCAGTTCCCGCGCCCTCTCGTCGCGTCCCGCCGCCAGCTCGTAATGGGCGCGCTCGCCGGTCAGCAACGGCCACGGCCGTCCCCTTCCGGTTCCGTCGAAGGGGGCGCCGTCCTCATGCTCGCCATAGCCGTCGCCGGTGTAGCGGTACCAGACAGGGCCTTGCGGCAGGTCGCAGCGCAACGACGCATCGATGGCCTTGACGGTGTTGACGATGCGCGGGTCGTCGGCGGCCCTGAGCCCGAAGCGCACCAGGGCTAGCGCGTCCGGGCTGACGATGGCGCGCGCCGGCCTGTCGGTGTCGCCGGGCGGCCGGTTCTTGATCGGCACGTAACCGTCCTTCGGCGAGGCGGCGCCGGCGTCGTCGGGCGGCGCGACCCGTACGTAGTAACCTTCCACTCCGGCCGTTGCGCACAGCTCCGTCCCGGTGACGTAGGTCCAGCGTTCGATCTGGTCGTTCCAGCAGTCGGCTGTTTCGCGCAGGTAGTTTGCCGGCTCCGCATTCCCGCAGGCATCCAGCATGTCGGCGGCGGCGAGCAGGCCGGCGATTTCGACGGCGAGCGTGAAGGGGCTGTAGCCGGCATCCTCTTCCCAGCGATCCTCGCCGGTGACGGGACCGTTGCGCGCGACATAGGAAGCGGCGTTCTCGATCATCGGCAGGAACTCGGCCAGCCTGGCGCGCGGCAGGTGGCCGGCGCGGCGAAGCGCGTCGGCAAGCAGCAGCGGGAAGGCGCATTCGTCCATCTGGATGCCGGGCCAGTAGGCGGTCCCGTTCGACCAGGCATTCTGCGGCCAATGGCCGTCCGGCTGCTGGATCGAGCGGAGATAGGTGAGGATCCGCAGCGCTTCCACAGCGTCGCCGGCGGCGAGAAATCCGCCGGCGGTCTCGACGAGATCGCGCGGCCAGACCAGATGGTAGCCGCCAAGGTCGTCATCGCCCTTGTCGAAGCCCCAGGGGATCGACAGGCTGGCCACGGCGGCGCCTTGCCTGGCGATCGACAGGTGCGTGGCAAGCACCGCGGTGCCGACTCGGTAGGCATTCAGGCCGGACGCGGCGCGGCGGTCGAGCCTCTCCAGGCCGGCCTGCCATTTCCGCCAGTTCGCGACATAGAGGCCAGCGGCGGCCTCGAAACCCTCACGCAGGCTGGCGGCGGCGTGATCGGCGGCCTCTTCGGGATAGGCGCCGAAGCCGAGCGCCAGCACGGCCGTGGCCTTGCCGGCCGAGAAGCCGATCTCGCCGGTGAGCGCGACGTTGCCGTCGTCGGCGCGTTCCCAGGCCGGATCGAGCTGGCCCCTGTCGCGCAACTGCTGCCAGCCGTCCGAGACGCCGACATAGCCGGCCGAGCAATCGCCCCAGGGCAGCGACGAGGCGAGGGCGATAAAGACGCCGCGACCGGACGCGAACAGCATCCGCTGCCCCCTGTGCTCGCCGAGCCAGGCGCTGTTGCCCATGCCGGCGTTGACGAGATGCGGCGCAAGCAATGCGTAGACGCGGTGGTCGGTGCCTTTGAGGGAAAGGAAAGTGATTTCCTGCAACAGGACCGGGCGCTTCGGGTCGGTGATGACGCGCTTGTCGATTCGGTAGGCACCGTCGGCCGCGCTGTTGGTCAGGCGATAGGCGGGCACGCCGTCCTCGAATGGTTCGACCGCGTGAGTGGCGTCGCGCTTTTCCTCGGAGAAATAGCCGCCTGGTCCGGTAACGATCAGGCCAAGGTCGCGCGTGCAGGCGGCGTCGAGGCGCGGGTAGTAGATCTCGTTCAGAATGCCGTGGCTGAGCGTGAACCAGAGCGGGCTTTTGGACGAAAGCGCGGTGCCGACGCCGCTCTTGGCGCTTGAGGTCCAGCGCGCCGGAATTCCGGGCGCTCCGGGAGCAACTGTCGGCGTCATCTTGATCCTGGTCTCCTGGGCAATCCGTAGACCACTCCGGGAGCGCTTTTCAATCGTCCCACCGCAAGTTGATCGCCAGGCGCGCCACGACTGCGGGTCAGCGCTCGGCGTCCGCCCCAAGATGCCGGCTCAGCATCAGCTTCAACTCTTCCAGCACGCCGTCGCGCAGCCGCTTCTCGCCGACGAGCGCCAGCGGTATGCGCATCATCTGCGGCACGATGACGGCCAGCCGCTCCGCCTGGGCGGGGGGCACGGCCGGTTCCGGGCCGGCAAACAGGGCCGCGATCTGCTGGCGCCGGCGGGCCCGCATCGAACGCCGCCAGACGTCGTCTCCAGGAATGTCGACAAGCGCGGAATAGGCCGGATGGCTGGCCATGAAATCGCCGAGCACGCTAAACAGGGCGTCGGCAATGGCCGCCGCGTCGAGACCCGAAGTGCGCTCGCGCAGCGCGTCGAGCCGGGTGGAGAGCTCCTCGGCGTGCTCCGCCAGGATCGCCTGCGCCAGCCCTTCCTTGGTAGGGAAGAACAGATAGAGCGTGCCGATGGCCGCGCCGGCGCGCGCGGCGATCTCGGTCATCGTCGTCGCGTCATAGCCCTTCTCGGCGAACAGTTCCGTGGCGCTCGCCGCCAGCGCGGCGACGCGATCATGGCCTCTTTTTTGCCGTGGCGCGCGGGGTTGCGGCATCTTCGCGCTTGCTTTTTCCGAGACCATACTCATATTCCAAACCTGAGACTATCCTCATATATCGGCGGCCGCCTGTCCGCCAGCATCCCGAAAGTCGCACTCCATGAATGCCCCGGTCGCAGCACGTCCACGGAACCACAAGTGGATGGTTCTGAGCAATACCACCCTCGGCATGCTGGCGGCGGCGATCAATGGCTCGATCCTGCTGATCAGCCTGCCGGCGGTGTTTCGTGGCATCGGCCTCAAGGCGCTGGACCCCGGCAACATCAACTACCTGCTATGGGCGATCATCGGTTACATGATTGCGACAGCCGTGCTCGTCGTGGCATTCGGGCGCCTGGGCGACCAGTTCGGCCGCGCGAAGATGTACAATCTGGGCTTCGCCATCTTCACCGCCGCCTCGATCGCGCTCAGCCTGCTGCCCGGCCAGGGCGATTTCGCCGCCATGTATCTGATCAGTGTGCGCATCATACAGGGCATCGGCGGCGCGCTGATCATGGCCAATTCCACGGCCCTGCTCACCGATGCCTTTCCCGAGAACGAGCGCGGCTTCGCGCTGGGCATCAATGTGGTGGCGGCCATCGGCGGCCAGTTCATCGGCCTGCTGATCGGCGGGCTGCTGGCCGACACCGACTGGCGGCTGGTGTTCTGGATCAACGTGCCCTTCGGCCTCGTCGGCACGGTATGGGCCTATCTCAAGCTGCATGACGCGCCCAACCGCTCGAGCCACAAGATCGACTGGCTGGGCAACATCAGCTTCGGCCTCGGCCTGGTGTTGATCCTGACCGCCATTACCTACGGGCTGCAGCCCTATGGCGATCAGGTCATGGCATGGACCAGCCCGAAAGTGCTGATCTTCTTTGCCGTCGGCATCGTCTCGCTGGTCGCCTTCGTGATGATCGAGCAGCGCGTCGAGAAGCCGATGCTCGACCTCAAGCTGTTCCGCATTCCGGGCTTCGCCTACGGCAACCTCGCCAACCTCGCCTCGGGCATCGCGCGCGGCGGCCTGCAGTTCATGCTTATCGTCTGGCTCCAAGGCATCTGGCTGCCGTTGCATGGCTATTCGTTCGAGCAGACGCCGCTGTGGTCGGCCATCTTCATGCTGCCGCTCACCGTCGGCTTCCTCATCGCCGGTCCGCTTTCCGGCTATTTCTCCGACCGGATCGGCGGGGTGCCGTTCGCGGTCGGCGGCATGGTGGCGGGCGCGGCCAGCTTCGTGGCGCTGATGGCGCTGCCCGCCGACTTCTCCTACACGGCTTTTGCCGCGCTCTTGTTCCTCAACGGTCTCGGCTCGGGCCTGTTCGTGGCGCCGAACTCGACCCAGATCATGAATTCAGTGCCGGCACGCGAGCGCGGCCAGGCGTCCGGCATGCGTGCCACGACCACCAATGCCGGGCAGGTGCTGTCCATCGGGCTGTTCTTCAGCCTGATGCTTGCCGGCCTCGCGGCCAGCCTGCCGCAGACCATGGAGGCCGGGCTGCTGGCACAGCACGTGCCGGAGGCCGTCGCGCACCAGGTCGCCAACATGCCGCCGGTGGCCAGCCTGTTCGCCGCCTTCCTCGGTTACAACCCGATGGGCGAACTGATCCCGGCCGACGTCCTGCACGCGCTGCCAGCGCAGAACGCGACGATCCTGACCGGCAACACCTTCTTCCCCGAACTGATGTCCGGCCCCTTCAAGCACGGGCTGGTCTTCGCCTTCACCTTCTCGGCTGTCCTGTATCTCGTCGCCGCCTTCGCCTCCTGGCGCGGCGGCCGCCGTGTCGAGGTGGACCTGCCGGAGATGATGGCGACGGAAGCGGCCGGCCGGCGGTAATCGCTGGCTCCGCGTCCGCGCCGGGTTTTCATTCGCGTCCCATCCCTGTAAACCGCCAACGCGGTCGCGGCCGGTCATACATTTCGGGAGGTCCTGCTTGTCCAGTTTCGTCAGTGTCGCCAGGCAAGGCGATGTCGCCGTCATCACCATCGACAATCCTCCGGTCAACGCGCTGAGCTTTCATGTCCGCGAGCCGCTGATGCAGGCACTGGTCTCGCTGCGCGACGATCCGTCGGTGGCGGCCATCGTGATTGCCTGCGCCGGCAGGACCTTCGTCGCCGGCGCCGACATCACCGAATTCGGCAAGCCGATGCAGCAGCCGGAACTGCGCGCCATCGTGGCCGTGTTGGAAGCCATCGCCAAGCCGACCGTGGCGGCGATCCACGGCACGGCCCTGGGTGGCGGGCTGGAACTGGCTCTGGGCTGTCATTTCCGCGTCGCCGACGCCGGCGCCAAGGTCGGCCTGCCCGAAGTCAAGCTCGGCTTGCTGCCGGGCGGCGGCGGCACGGTCCGCCTGCCCAGGCTGGTCGGCCCGTCCAAGGCGCTCGCCATGATCGTTTCCGGCACGCCGGTCGGCGCACGCGAGGCGCAGGCCGCTGGCCTGGTGGATGCCGTGGTCGAGGGCGACCTCACCGCCAATGCCGTGGCTTTCGCGGCCGGCAAGGCGTCCGCCGGCGCGCCGGCGATCCCGGTGCGCGACCGTGACGCGCGGCTGCGCGAGATTGACCTTGCCGCCTTCGATGCCGAGGCGGCGGAACTGGCGAAAAAAGCGCGTGGGCTCGAGGCGCCGCTCGCCTGCGCCGAAGCGGTGCGCAACGCGATCACGCTGCCGTTCGACGAGGCGCTGGCGGCGGAGCGGGCGCTGTTCGTCAAGCTGGTCGCCGGCGACCAGTCGCGTGCCCAGCGGCATCTGTTCTTCGCCGAACGCGAGGCGGCGAAAGTGCCCGGCAAGGATCTGCAGAAGCGCAAGATCGCCCGGGTCGGCATCATCGGCGCCGGCACGATGGGCGGTGGCATCGCCATGGCCTTCGTCAATGGCGGCTTTCCGGTGACGCTGCTGGAAACCAGCCAGGAGGCGCTGCAGCGCGGGCTGGCGACGATCGACAAGAATTACGCCGTTTCCGTCTCGCGTGGTTCGCTCAGCGAGGAGGCCAGGCAGGCCCGGCTGGCGCTGTTCAGCGGCACCACCGACTATGCCGACCTTGCCGGCTGCGATCTCATCGTCGAGGCGGTGTTCGAGGAGATGTCGGTCAAGAAGGAGGTGTTCGGCAAGCTCGACACGGTCGCCAAGCCCGGCGCCATCCTCGCCACCAACACGTCCTATCTCGACATCAACGAGATCGCCGCCTCGATCTCGCGGCCGCAGGACGTGCTCGGCATGCATTTCTTCTCGCCGGCCAACGTCATGAAGCTGCTGGAGATCGTGCGCGCCGAAAAGACGGCGCCCGATGCGCTGGCGAGCGTGGTCGACCTTGCGCGGCGCATCGCCAAGGTGCCGGTCATCGTCGGCGTGTGCCACGGTTTCGTCGGCAACCGCATGCTTTCGGCGCGCGGCGCCGAGCAGGAAGCGCTGCTGCTCGAAGGAGCGACGCCCGCCCAGGTCGACAAGGCTTTCACCGATTTCGGCTGGCCGATGGGGCCGTTCCAGATGGGCGATCTCGCCGGGCTGGACATCGGCTGGCGCAACCGCAAGGCGCGCGGCCAGACGGCGGTCATCGCCGACGCGCTGTGCGAGCAGGGCCGCTTCGGCCAGAAGACAGGCAAGGGCTACTATCTCTACGAGAACGGCAGCCGCACGCCGCGCCCGGACTTGGAGGTCGAGGCGCTGATCCGCGGCAAGGCGGCCGAACTGGGCATCGCGCCGCGCCAGATCGAAGCCGAAGAGATCATCGAGCGGACGCTCTATCCGATGATTAACGAGGGCGCCAGGATCCTCGAGGAAGGCATCGCGGCGCGCGCTTCCGACATCGATACCGTCTGGGTCAACGGCTATGGCTTCCCGATCGGCAAGGGCGGGCCGATGTTCTTCGCGGGCCTCGCCGGCGCGGGCAAGATCGTGCAGCGGCTCGACCATTGGCACGAGCGCACCGGCAGGCCCGCCTTCAAGGTGGCGCCGCTGCTGCGCCGTTTTGCCGAAACCGGCTCATGGGAGGCCGGCGCCGCAACCTGATCAAATGGTGGGTCGATAGTACCGCGGCGTTGCGCAAGAGTTTTACTCCCGCTTCGCCTCGGTATGACGACGTGGCGAGAACGCGCTACCGGATCCGCGCCTCGATGATCTCGACGAAGCGCGCGAAGAGCCCGGCCTGCGACTTGATCTTGAGCTTGCGATATATGTTGCGGCGATGAACCTTCACCGTTCCCGGCACGATGCGCATGGCCCTTGCGATCGACTCCGTGGAATGCCCCTGCAGCACCAGGTCGACGACATGCTTTTCGCGCGGCGTCAGCGACAGGCTTTCCCAGATATGGGCCCGATCGAACTCGTTGACCGCGGGTAACGTTTCGTCCTGCATGGATTCGGCGGGTTCGTCGGCTGGAAGGGCGGGCCAGCGCAATCTGGCCAGGCTGATCACTGCCGGCGCCATGTCGCGCAGCAATCTGGCATCGGCGGTGCCGAACGGACCTGAAGCGCGCAAGCGCATCAGCGACAGCACCAGCGCATCCTTGCCCGGCAGGGGCACGAAGAAGCCGACCTCCTCGGCCAGTCTCGTCTGGCTGTAGTAGGAACGAAAATACTCGCTGGCGTAGAAGCGGTCCGGAGCGAGTTCGCGCATGCGCCAGAAGCCTTCCTTGCGCTCGACCGCCGCGTGATGGAACGGGTCGAGCAGATAGGGTCCTTCCTGATAGAGCGCGACGAAGACGTGACTTTCGGCGGGCGAGAAGGTCTCGAACAGGAGTGGCGGTCGCGAGGCGCCGCGATAGCCGAAGATCACGCAATGATCGAAACCGACATATAGCCTCAGCCAGTCGACCATCGCCTTGCCGAAGAGATCGCCATTGGTCTCGCGCGTCGCAGCGACCAGCGCGGCGAGCCGGCTGTATTCGTCCTTTCGGGATGCGCCCAATTCCTACCCCTTAAAACGCGAAAATAGATCAGATATACCACTCGCGAGGTATATACTAGCTGCCATTGGCTCTGGTAGCGTCTTGAAATCGATCGTCCTGTTGCTGGAGCCCGCAGCCTTGACCGCAGTGCCCGACATCGAGTTTCGCGGCGTCACCAAACGCTATGGCGCGGTGACCGCGGTCAGCGGCATCGACCTGGCTGTCCCGCCATCCGCCTTTGTCGCGCTGCTCGGGCCGTCCGGCTGCGGCAAGACGACCTGCCTGCGCATGATCGGCGGCTTCGAACAGCCGAGCGAAGGCCAGGTGTTCATCCGCGGCCAGGACATGGCCGGCACGCCGCCCTACCGGCGGCCGGTCAACATGGTGTTCCAGCAATACGCGCTGTTCCCGCATTTGAATGTCGAGGACAACGTTGCCTACGGGCTGCGCCAGGCGCGGCCGAGACTGGCGTCGCGCGAGATCGGCCAGAGGGTCGGGGAAGCGCTCGAGATGGTGCGGCTCGCCGGCTACGGCCGCCGCAAGATCCACGAACTTTCCGGCGGCCAGCAGCAGCGTGTCGCCCTGGCGCGCGCGCTGGTGAACAAGCCGGCGGTGCTCTTGCTCGACGAGCCGCTGGCGGCGCTCGACAAGAAGCTTCGCACCGACATGCAGATCGAGCTGCAGAACCTGCAACGCGACATCGGCATCACCTTCGTGCTGGTTACCCACGACCAGGAGGAAGCGCTGTCGATGAGCGATTTCGTCTGCGTCATGAATGGCGGCCGCATTGTCCAGCTCGGACAGCCGAGCGAGATCTATGACGAGCCGGCCGATCTGTTCGTCGCCGATTTCGTCGGCAAGACCAATCTGTTGAGCGGCAAGGTTGCCGGACACTCGGGCGATCTGGTCGACGTGGCCCTTGCCGACGGCACTGTCATTGCGGCGCGCAAGCGGACCGCCCTGCGGCAGGGCGAGACCGTTTCGGTCAGCCTGCGGCCGGAATCACTCAGTCTCGGCGCGGCGGAGAGCGGTCCGTTCAAGGGCATCGTCCGCAACCGGATTTTTCTCGGCTCGACCGCGGAATACGCCATCGAGGTCCAGGGCATCGGAACGCTGCTCGCCAAGGCCGATCACCTGATCGGCCACGGCAATCTCTTCAAGCCGGGCGAACCCGTCGCCATCGGCTTTGCCACCGGAACGCCGCTGGCGTTTCCGGAGACCAAGAACAACGGGACCAACCAGAGGGTAAGCAAACATGTCGAAATCATATCGTGATGGACTGCCGATAAGCCCTGAGAACTTCGTCGATCAGCTGATGCGCCTCAAGCGCGGTTCGATCGGCCGCCGCGATTTCCTCGGTCTCACCGGCCTCGGCATCGCGACGGCGGTGATGGCGCGCGAGATCGGCATCATGCCGACGCCGGTCTTCGCCGCCGAAAGCCTTGGCGACCGCATGTCGATCGCCACATGGCCGAATTATCATGACCCGCAGACCTTCGAGAACTTCAAGAAGGACACAGGCGTGGCCGTCGAGGTCAACGTGTTCGGCTCGAATGAGGAGATGCTGGCCAAGCTGCAGGCCGGTGCGTCGGGCTGGAGCCTGTTTGTGCCGACCAATTACACGATCTCGACCTACAAGAAGCTCGGCATCATCGAGCCGCTCGACATGGCGAAACTGCCGAATTTCGACGGCACGCAGGAAGATCCGCGCTTTACCGCCGAAGGCACGATCGACAAGGTCATCTATGCGGTGCCGAAGAACTGGGGCACCACGGGCTTTGCCGTCAACACCAAGAAGCTCGCCAAGCCGATGACGAGCTGGAAGGAGTTCTGGGACACGGCCATGGCGGAGGGTGATGGCCGCACCATGGTGCATGACTACCAGCTGACCACGATCGGCAATGCGCTGAAATATTATGGCTATTCGTTCAATTCGCTGAAGCAGGACGAACTCGCCAAGGCCGAAGAACTGCTGCTGAAGGTCAAGCCGCACCTGTTCGCGGTTTCGTCCGACTATCAGCCTGGAATGCGCGCTGGCGATGCCTGGATGACGATGTGCTGGACCAATGACGGCGCCCAGCTCCATCGCGACATTCCCGAGATCGCCTATGTGCTGGGCAAGGAGGGCGGCGAGATCTGGACCGACTTCTATGCCATCCCCAAGGACGCACCGAACAAACCCGCCGGCTATGCCTTGCTCAACTATCTGATGAACCCGCAGGTCGCGGTGAAGGAGCACCTCGCCAATGGCGCGCCATCGACCGACGCGCGGGTCAACAAGCTGCTGCCGAAGGAGGTGCTGGACAACCCGATCCTGTATCCGGCGGCCGACCTGTTGACGCCGCTGGAGTTCGGCGCGGCGGCGACGCTGACCGACCCGGGCCGCGCGGAGCTGATGGCGCGTTTCAAGTCGGCCTGACGCGAACGAGTCTCAGATCCGACGCAGACAAACTTGACCGGCGGGCCTCCACCCGCCGGCACCGGGGCAATCCTTCGATGCGCGGCAACGTCCTTCGCAAAAATCTGCTGACGGCCATGCTGCTCGCCCCGGCGACAGCGTGGCTGGTTGTGTTCCTCGTGCTGCCGTTCATTGCCATTGCCGTGTTCAGCGTCGGCGAGCGGGCGCCGGAGGGCGGCTACCAGGCGGCGTTCACGCTGGCGCAATATGCCAACCTCCCGGCGCGGGCGACCGCCTTCTGGAACACGATGGTGCTGGCGCCGGTGGGCGCGCTCGCCTGCCTGCTCGTCGCCTATCCGGTTGCCTACTACCTCGCCCTTCTTGCGCCGCAGCGCTGGCGGCTGATCCTGCTTGCGCTGGTCGTCATTCCGTTCTGGACCAGCCTCCTGATGCGGACCTATGCCTGGATGTACATTCTGGGCGGGCGCGGCATCCCCGCGCTGCTCGCCTTGGCCGGCATCGAGGATGTCAGGTTGATCAACACGCCGGGCGCCGTCCTGCTCGGTATCGTCTACGGCTATCTGCCGCTGATGATCCTGCCGATCTATGTCAGCCTCGAGCGGCTCGACAGACGGCTGCTGGAAGCTTCAGCGGATCTCGGAGCGACGCCGCTCGCGACTTTCCTCGGCGTGACCCTGAAGCTGTCGCTGCCCGGCGTGATGACCGGCTTCTCGCTGGTCATGATCCTGCTGCTCGGCGAATACCTGATCCCGACACTGCTCGGCGGCGGCAAGGTGTTCTTCATCGGCAATGCACTGGTCGACCTGTTCCTGCAGTCGCGCAACTGGCCGTTCGGTTCGGCGATCGCGATCACGCTGGTTTTGGTCTCGGTCGTGGTGCTGATTGCCGCCAACCGAATCTCGACCCGGGTTTCGGGCGCGCGCCGGGTGGACCTGATCTGATGCGCGCCTTCGTCATCGCCGTCTTCGCCTTCCTCTATCTGCCGATCGCGCTGGTCGTGCTGTTCTCCTTCAACGCCGGCCACCATGCGAGCGAGTTCACCGGCTTTTCCGTGCAGTGGTACGGCAAGGCGCTGTCCAACCCGTTCCTGGTCGAGGCGCTGAAGAACAGCCTGTTCATCGCCACCACCAGCGCCCTGCTGGCGGCTGTGTTCGGTACAGCGGCGGCGCTTGGCCTGGCCCGCGTCGGCGTCAGGACCCGCGCAATCTTCGACGCGCTGCTGGGTGCCGCGATCGTCGTTCCCGGCGTCGTCATCGGCATCTCGACCCTGGTCGCCCTCGTCCAGCTGTTTGCGGTCGTCAATCCGTTCCTCGCCTCGATCTGGCCTGATGACCAGCCGCCGCGGCTGTCGCTGGGGTATGGCTCGATCATCGCCGCGCACGGCCTGTTCTCGATGGCGCTGGTGACGATGATCGTCGGTACGCGGCTCGGCAGCCTCGACCGCAACCTGGTCGAGGCCTCGAGCGATCTCTATGCCACGCCGCTGACGACCTTCCGTTCGATTGTCCTGCCGCAGATCATGCCGGCGGTTGTCGCAGGCTTCCTGCTCGCCTTCACATTTTCCTTCGACGATTTCATCATCGCCTTCTTTGTCGCCGGCGCGCAGACGACACTGCCGATCTATGTCTTTGCGTCGATCCGGCGCGGCGTGACGCCGGAAATCAACGCCATCGCGACGATCGTGCTCGTCGCCTCCGTCCTGCTCGTGGTGCTTGCCCAATTGCAGCTGCGCCAGCGCAAGCCATCAAATTGAAAGTCGCATCATGATCCTCAAGGACCGCATCGCCGTGGTGACAGGCGCAGGCTCCGGCATAGGCCGCGCCGGGGCCGTGATCATGGCAAGGGAAGGCGCCATGGTCGTCATCGCCGACAGGGATGAGGCCGCCGGCGAAGCGACGGCCGCGGACATCCGCGTTGCGGGTGGCCGGGCCGAAGCGGTCGCCACCGATGTTTCTGACGACGGGGCGGTCGAGCAACTCATCGCCGGCACGCTCGACAGGCATGCGCGCATCGACATCCTGCACAATCACGCCGGCATCCAGGTCGGCGGCACGCTCACGGAGGTCGAGACCAGCGGCATGGATGCCTCGTGGCGGGTCAATGTGCGCGCGCAGTTCCTGGCGGCCAGGCTGGTCATGCCGTCGATGATCGCGCAGGGCGGCGGCGTCATCCTCAACACGGCCTCCAATTCGGGCGTGTTCTACGACCGCGAGATGATCGCCTATGCGACATCGAAACATGCCGTGGTGGCGATGACCCGGCAGATGTCGCTCGACTATGCCCGGCACAATGTCCGCGTCAACGCGCTCTGCCCGGGATGGGTCGACACGCCGTTCAATGAACCGTTCATCGCCCAGATGGGCGGCCGCGAAGCGATCGAGAACTATGTCCGCACCAAGATCCCGATGGGGCGCTGGGCCAGCGCCGAGGAGATCGCCGACGCGATCCTGTTCCTCGTCTCCGACCGGTCATCCTTCATGACCGGCCAGGCGCTGGTGATCGACGGAGGCGAAAGCATCGGCTGAGCCGATGCCTCTCCTCAGACGTGCTTGCGGCCGCCGGTTTCGCGGAACCAGCTGTCGGGATAGGGATACCACCACTCCTGGATCGCCGGCTTGTGGTCGATGATCACCATCTTCGACCGCCGGAAGGCGTCGAGACCCTGGCGGCCGAGCTCGCGCCCGAGGCCGGAAGCCTTCCAGCCGCCGAACGGCAGCGCGTCATTGTCGATCAGCGGATTGTTGACCCAGACCATGCCGGCTTCCAGCCGCTCGGCCGCTTCATGCGCCTCGGCGAGGTCAGTGCTGAACACCGACGCGCCGAGCCCGAAGGGGCTGTCGTTGGCGAGCCGGATGGCCTCGTCGAAATCCTTGACGCGGCAGATCGCGGCTACCGGCCCGAAGCATTCCTCGCGCACGATCGCCATGTCCGGCGTCACGCCGGTCAGGATGGTCGGCTCGTAGAACCAGCCGGTGTCGTGCGCCGGCGGGATGCGTCCGCCGGTCACCGCCCGGGCGCCGGCGCGAACCGCCTCGTCGACCAACCGCATGACCTTGGCGCGTGCCGCCTCGCTGACCAGCGGCCCGATCTCGCTGCGGTCGAGCCCGTTGCCGATGCGCAGCGCGCGCGTCCTTTCGGCGAAGAGATCGACGAAGCGGTCGTGCACGGCATCGACGACGAAGAAGCGCTCGGCCGAGGTGCAGACCTGGCCAGTGAGGTGGAAGGCGGCGGTGACGGCGCCGGCCGCCGCCACCTCCAGCGGCGCGTGCGCGCTGATGATCATGGGGTCGCTGCCGCCGGCCTCGATGACGCAAGGCTTCATGCGCTCGGCGCAGGCGACGGCGACGGCCTTGCCGGCGACGACCGAGCCGGTGAAGGCAACCGCGTGCGTGCGCTCCGACGCGATCAGCGCCTGGGCGGTGGCCGCGCCACCCGGCAGGCAGGAAACCAGCCCCTCCGGCAGCGAGCGGAAGACCGTCATGTAGTCGAGCGTCGACAGCGTCGTCGCCTCGGCGGGCTTGATCACGCAGGCATTGCCGGCAGCCAATGAGGCCGCCACCGTCCAGCACATCAGCAGGATCGGGAAATTGTAGGGCATGATATGGACGGAAACGCCATAGGGTTCGTAGCGCGCGTACTGGAACGACCCGGCCTGCGTCGTGCCGGCAACCTTGCCTGCGTCGTCGCGCGCCATCTCGGCATAGTAGCGGAAGATCGGCGCGCAATTGGCGATCTCGCCAATCGCCTCGGGATAGGGCTTGCCCATCTCGCGCACCATCAGTTCGGCGCAGCGCGTGAAGTCGGCTGCCTCGATGGCGCTGGCCACCATGTGCAGATGTTTCGCGCGGCTCTTGGCGTCGAGCCGCTTCCAAGCCGATTGCGCCCTGGTGGCGGCGTCGAGCACGGCGTCGATCTCGGGCTCGCTCGCCACGCTGATGGCGCCCACCGCCTCCAGTGTCGCGGGGTCGATGACCGATCGCGATGGCCCCGTCATCGGCCTGTAGGCCGGGTTCACGAACAGGGCAGGCCTATCGGGTGAAAACTCCATGGAAAACTCCTCCCGATCGCTTCAGCGGATCATGTAGACCTTCTTGATCGTCTCATGGACGGTGCATACGCCCTTCCAGTCCTGCGGGAAGAAGGCGGCCGTGTCGGGCTCGATCTCGATCACCTCCCCGGACTCGTGCACGTAGGTGCAGCGGCCCTCCAGGAAGTGGCAGAACTCGTCGCGGGTGACGTGGCAGTGCCACTTGCCCGGCGTGCAGACCCACAGCCCGCATTCGGAACGGCCTTCCGGCCCCTTGTGCAGCAATTTGCCCGACGTGCGGGATTCGCCCTCGATCATGGTGGGAATGACGCCCCAGTCGACCAGGTCGGTGATGGCGAGCGGCGATTTCATGACAGGTGTGGTCATCAGTCTTGTCCTTGCAGGTCGTTCTGGGGGCTCACCGGCACATGAAGGCCTTGGTCAGCGTTTCGGTTATCTCGCAGGTGCCGGTCCAGCCGGCGGGGAAGAACACCAGCGTCTGTGCCTCGACGGGGATGCGTTCGCCATTGTCCCTGATGTAGAGACCGCGCCCGGAGAGGAAATGGCAGAACTCGTCGACCTGGAAGGCGACGCGCCGGGTGCCGGGCGTGCAACGCCACAGGCCGCACTCGCTCGATCCATCCTCGCGCTGGAAGAGCACCTTGCCCGAGGCGCGCGGCGCGCCCGCTATCGTGTTGGTGCCGGCGCCCCAGTCGTCGAGCTCGACGGAAGCGGCGTTCGGCCAGTGCGGTGTCGGCATGAATGAAGCTCCGTTCAGCAGATTCTTAGCTTGAGCGTGATCTTGTCCGAAAACCGGTTCCCACTTTTCGGGATCACGCCCTCAGGCCAGCATGTAGACGTTGCGCATGGTCTCATGCACCGTGCATTCGCCCGTCCAGCCGGCGGGGAACATGACCACGGTTCCCGCGGAGACTTCTATCACCTCGCCGACATCCGACCGATACGTCGCGCGCCCGGCGACGAAGTGGCAGAGCTCGTCGCGCGGGATGGAGAGCCGCCAGCGGCCGGGCGTGCAGACCCAGATGCCGGACTCGGGCTGGTTGTTCGGCCCCTTGTGCACCAGCCGGCCGGTCGAATGGGAGGCGCCTTCGAGCGCGTCGGGCTGGACGCCCCAGTCGACGAGGTCGGTGCGGGTGGATGCCTGATGAAGATGCGGCGCTGACGAGCTCACAGCAGCCTCTCCAGCAGACCGGCCGCCGTCTCTGGTCCGTTCTGTGACCGCATGCGTGCGGAGGTAGCCGCCAGCTTCGCCCGCATCGCCGGGTCGGTCAGGCATGTCTCGATCCTGGCGACCAGCTCGGCATCGGTCCAGTCGTAGCGCGGCATGCCGAAGCCGTGGCCCGTCTCCTCGACACGCCGGGCGTTGTCGTGGCCGTCCCAGACATAGGGCATGATGATCGCCGGCTTGCCGAAGTAGAGGCACTCGGTGAACGAGTTGTTGCCGCCATGGTGGATGACCGCGTCGACCTGCGGGATGACCGAGGGCTGCGGGAACCAGCTGTCGACGATGACATTGCCGGGCACGTCCGTGTACTGGTCCTTGTAGCCGCCGACGTTGACCAGCGCGCGATAGCGGGTGCCGGCAAGCGTGGCGATGATGCGCTTCAGGAGATCGACGTCGCCAGCCCCCAGGCTGCCGAAGGAGACATAGAGCAACGGCCCGTCATTGTTCTTGGCGAAGGTGGGGATCTCGTAGGGCTTCTCCTGCCGCACGCAACCCTCCAGATACTGGAAGCGGGCCGGGTCGAGCGGATGCCGGCGCTTGAATTTTGCGGCCTCCGGATAGAGCAGCAGGTTGAGATGGGGCGAGGCCTCGAAGAATTGCCCGAGCGGGTAGGCTGCCTCGCCATTGGCCGTGAGGAAGGCGTTGAAGTCGTCGTGGATCGGCCTGATCACCGCGTTGAAATGGTCGCGGTAGCGCTGATGCCCGGCATGGTCGTCCTCGGCGCAGCCGGAAAGATGCGGCGGGATGTCCTCGTCCTCGATCTCGTTCTCCGAACAGGAGATGACGCGCACCCAGGGCTTGCCGTACTGCTTGATCGCCGGAAACAGGATGACGTTATCGACGCAGATGACGTCGGGCTTGATGGAAGCCAGCACACCGGGCAGGTCCTTCTGCGCCCATTTGGCGCTATCGACGATGGCGGTCCAGCAATCCTTCACATAGTTGTCGACCTGGTCGTAGGGCGACTTGCGGAAGTTGGGGATATGGCCGTTGATGAAGTCTTCCCAGAACTTGGCCATCTGCTCCGGCGGCATGGGCTCGGAGAGGTTCACCGGGTGCGCCTCGAAGCCGTAACCCCTGTAGACATCGACGAAGCCGGGGTCCGACAGGAAAACCGCCTTGTGGCCGCGCGCCTCCACGGCCTGGGCGATGCCGACGGAATTGAGCGCCGGCCCGAAGGCTGCCTCGGGGAAAAACGCGATCGTCTTCTGCGCCATGAAACCTCTCTCCACCAAAGCATGATCCCGAAAAGTTGCGGACTTTTCGGCCGAGATCATGCGTCAAACAAAAGCACTAGCGCGGGATGACCATTCCATTGCCCATCCCGCGCTAATCCGCGAAAATCCTGACGTCGGCAGCGTCCCAGCCGAGCTCCACCTGGTCGCCGACCGAAACCGGCCGGCGGTCGGCGGCATCCGCCGTGACGCGCACCAGGAACGGCCTGTCGGACAAGGCCGTGCGCACATGCAGCTGCAGGTCCTGGCCCTGATAGGCGAGCGCTTCCACCTTGCCCGTGGTCCGATTCGCGGCCTGCGGCGGTGGGAACAACCGGATGCGCTCCGGCCGCACGGCGGCAACCCCGGCGCCGGTGGCACCCGAGGTGCCGGCGCCGACTGGCGTGGCCGTCCCCCTGCCTTCCAGGCGGGTGCCATCGGCGGCGCGCACGCCGCCATTGTCGAGATGACCGGGGACAAAGTTCATCACGCCGATGAAGTCGGCGACGAAACGGTCGGCGGGATGTTCGTAGACCGTGTGCGGCGTGTCGCATTGCAGCAGCCTGCCGCCGCGCAACACCGCCATGCGGTCAGCCATGACCAGTGATTCCTCCTGGTCGTGGGTGACGATGACGAAGGTGATGCCGACTTCGTGCTGCAGGCGCTTCAGCTCGAGCTGCATGGCGCCGCGCAGCTTCTTGTCGAGCGCGCCGAGCGGCTCGTCCAGCAGCAGCAGGCGCGGCCGCTTGACCAGGGCGCGCGCCAGCGCCACGCGCTGCTTCTGGCCGCCCGAGAGCTGCTCCGGCTTGCGGTCGGCGAAGGGCACGAGCTCCGTCGTCGCAAGGATGGAATCAACGCGGTCGCGGATTTCCCGTGCCGGCAGCCGTTCCATCTCCAGTCCGTAGGAGACATTGGCCCTGACGCTCATGTGCGGGAACAGCGCGTAGGACTGGAACATCAGGTTGACGGGCCGCTTGTTGGGCGGCGTGCGCGCAATGTCGCGCCCGTCGAGCATGATGCGGCCTTCGCTGGGCGTCTCGAAACCGGCCAGCATGCGCAGCAGCGTGGTCTTGCCGCATCCCGACGGACCGAGCAGGGCGAAGAACTCGTTCTCGCGGATGTCGAGGCTGACGCGGTCGACCGCCGTCACCCGGCCGAAATTCTTCGAAACGCCGTCGATGGAAAGCAAGGTGCGCGGCTCGTTCATTGACCGATGATCCCGCGGTTGAGCCGCTGCGAAAGCGTCAGCGCGGTGATCGAGACCGCCATGACGATGGTCGCCAGCGCGTTGATCTCCGGCGTGATGCCGAAGCGGATCATCGAATAGATCTGCATCGGCAGCGTGGTCGAGGCGCGGCCGGCGCCGGCGGTGAAGAAGGCGATGATGAACTCGTCGACCGAAAGCGTGAAGGCGAGCAGCGCGCCGGCGATGACGGCCGGCAGGATGACCGGCAACGTCACGCGCCGGAAGGTGGTGAACGCGGAGGCGCCGAGGTCGGCCGACGCCTCGACGATCGACCAGTCGAAACTCTTCAGCCGGGCGCGCACGACCGAGCAGACGAAAGCGAGGTTGAAGACGACGTGGGCGAGGATGATGGTGTGCAGGCCCATGGTGAGGTTGAGCATCGAGAAGAACGAGAGCAGGGCGATCGCCAGCACGATGTCGGGAATGATCATCGGCGCGAAGATCAGCGCCTCCAGGGCCTTGCCATGGCGGCGGCGCATCTCGACGCCGATCGCCAGCAGCGTGCCGAGCAGCGTCGCGGTGGCCGTCGAGACCAGCGCCACGATCAGCGTGTTGAGGCCGGCCGACAGGATCGCCGAATTACCGGCGAGCGAGACATACCATTTCAGCGAGAAGCCGGACCAGGCGGTCGGCAGGCCGCCCTTGTTGAACGACAGCGCCACCAGCACGGCGATCGGGATGTAGAGGAAGGCGAAGACGAGGCCGAGCACCAGCCGGAGCGTTCGCCTCGTGGCCAGCGAGCGCTCAGCCATCGGCGCCTCCCGTGGCTTCGGCGGCGCGGCCGGCGGCGCGGTCGGCGAACATGGCCTGCGCCATCAGCACGAGAAGCATGATGGCTATCAGCGCCATGGCGAGCGCGGCGCCGAACGGCCAGTCATTGGCGGTCAGGAACTGGTCGTAGACGAGGTTGCCGATCATCTGGAAACGTCCGCCGCCGAGCAGTGCGGGCGTGACGAAATTTCCGATCGACAGGACGAAGACGAAGACCGCGCCGGCCGCGATGCCCGGCACGGTGAGCGGCAGGATGACGCGGCGAAAGGTGGTGGCGGCGGAGGCGCCGAGGTCGCGCGAGGCCTCGGCCAGTTCGGGGTTGAGCCGCGACAGCGGCGCATAGCAGGCGAGGATGACGAAGGGCAGGTAATTGTAGACCAGGCCGGCGATCACCGCGCCCTCGGTGTAGAGCATCGACGGCGGCTCGCCGGTGTAGCCCAGCCAGCGCAGCAACTGCGTGACCAGTCCCTCGCGGTTGAGGAGCACGATCCAGGCATAGGTGCGGATCAGGTAGTTCGACCAGAAGGGCAGCACGGCGAAGAACAGGAAGACCGGCTGCAGGCGGCGCGGCGCCGCCGATATCGCGTAGGCCGCGGCATAGCCGATGACCACCGCTATGATCGTCGCGGTGCCGGCGATGCGCGCCGATTTCAGAAAGATGCCGGCATAGAGCGGGTCGACGACGAGCCCGAAATTCTCCAGCGTGAACGTATAGTCGATGCCGCCATAGATGCCGCGCCGGAAGAAGGCGAGCGCCAGCACCAGCGCGCACGGCACCACCATCAGCGCGGTCAGCCAGACCAGCGCCGGAGCCATCAGCAGGGAGGAGCGAAATCGGGTCTGGGACAATTTCAGGTACCGCTCAGGGCCGGCGACAGAAACATCGCCGGCCGTGATGACTGGTTCAACGCCGCTTACTGCGCGGCCTTGATCTCGCTGACGATCTTCGCGTAATCGCGCTGGGCTTCGCCGACGTCACGCAATTGTTCGAACTTGACGAGATCGGCCACGGGCATTGCCATGTTGGGGAACTTGGCGAGAAAATCCGCCGGCAGGCTTTCCATGGCCGGCTTGTTTGGCACCTTGTAGTCGATGTTCTGCGCCGCCCAGGCGTGGTTCTTGGCGTCGAGCATGAAGTTGATGAACTTGAAGGCGGCGTCCTTGTTCTGCGACGCCTTCATGACGACCATCGTGTCGACCCAGAGGTCGGAGCCTTCCTTCGGGATGACGTATTTGATCTCCGGCTTCTCGGCGATGCCGTAATTGCACCAGCCGTCCCAGGCCTGCACCATCAGCGCCTCGCCGGACACCAGCTTCGAATAGAAGGTGGTGTCGTCATAGGCGAGCAGCGTCTTCTTGGCCGAGATCAGCAGGTCCTTCACCTCGGCGAGCTTTGCAGGGTCGGTCTCGTTGACGGAAAAGCCCTTGTCGAGCTGGCCTGCGGCGAGCAGCCAACGGTCGGTCGCCAGCATCGTCGTCTTGCCCTTGAGCTCGTCGGAGGGCGCCAGAAGATCGTTCCAGCTCGTCGGCGCCGCCTTCATGAGGTCGGAGCGGTAGCACAGGCCGGTGGTGCCCCAGGTGTAGGGGACGGAAAAGGCGTTGCCCACGTCGTGCGGAAGCCTGGTCGCTTCCGGGTAGAGATTGGCGAGGTTGGGGATCTTGGCGTGATCGATCGGCTCGGTCAGGCCGAGCTTGTTCAGTACCTCGGCGAAAGGCGAGGAAACGAAGACCACGTCATAGCCCTTGCCGCCGGAGGCGACGAGCTTGCCCATGATCTCCTCATTGGTGGCGTGCACCACCACTTCGCCGGCAACGCCCGTCTCGGCCTTGAAGGCCGTCATGGCGTCGGGGGCCATGTAGCCATCCCAGTTGGAAATGACGAGATCGGCGGCGGCGGCTGGCAGCGACAGGGCCAGTGCAAGGCCGAGCGCGATCGAAGACGTTCTCAGCGAACGATACCGCAAAGCGGTGGCGGTCATGGCGGACTCCCATTCCGGTTGATCGTCGAAATCTTGTGCGGACCGGGGCTCGCGGCTCTGCCGCGGTTCCGATCCCTGTTCCCTCGGTCTTTTTGTCGCCGATTGCACTGACAGTACTATTGCAGAAAAAAGTACGTCAATCCATAATTTGGCGGGTGGCTGAGGAATCTCGCCGGTTGCGTCCGCAACGGCGATCGGTCTAACCATCACGGACATGCCCGTCCCGAGAAGTGTCATGCAAGCGGCAGCCAGGCGACCTCGCACCAACCATCTCGATCTCGCGCAGCGCATCCTGGATGTGGCGCGGCAGCGCGGCTTCGAGCCCGGTACTCATTTGCCGGAACAGCAGATCGCCTCCTTGTGCAGCGTTTCGCGGACCCCGGTCCGGGCGGCCTTGCGGCTGCTGGCCGAACAGGGCGTGGTGCAGTGGGAGGCCGCCACCGGCTATCGTCTCGCCGTCGACCTCGCCGCCCAGGCGGCCGTGACCACCGAATTGCCCGCCGCCGAAGAGGATGAGCTCGCCGAAGCGATCCTGCGCGACCGCTCGGCGCGGCGGCTGGACCAGACCGTGACCGCCAGCGGGTTGATGCGGCGGTACAATGCGGATCGTAAGACGGTACTAAAAGCACTCACGAGACTGACTGACGAGAATCTGCTCGACCGCGCGCCCGGCCAGTCCTGGCTGTTTCGCCGGGCGCCGGACGATCCGGAAGCGCAGGGCGAGAGCTACGAGTTTCGCCTTTTGCTGGAGCCGGCCGCATTGCTCGCGCCGGGCTTCCGCCTCGACGGCGCCCGCGCGGCGGCGCTGCGGCAGGGCATGGAGGCGCTGGCGGCGTTGCCCGACCCCGCGTTCGACACCAGGGAATTCCAGCGGCTCGACATCGAGTTCCACGGCATGATCGCCGACGGCTCGGCCAATCGTTTCATCACCGATGCGCTCTCCGACCACTTGCGGCTGCGCCGGCTGCCCGGCATCTATGCGGGCATCAACGTCTTCAGGCTGAAGCAGTCCCTGCGCGAGCATCTGACCATTCTCGACCATCTGGAAAGCCGGCAGTACGAGGTGGCGGCCGATCTGTTGCGTGTGCATCTGCGGCTGTCGCGCAGCCAGCGGCCGCAAGCGGCCAGCCGGGGCGCGCCGGCCCTGTTCGGCATGATCAGCCGGCCGGATTGATGAACCGCATGCGCAAGCCGAACCCGACGATCGCGTTGTTTCCCGAAGCGAGTTTCGGCGCGGCGCTGAACTGCGTCGGCATCGCGCAGGCGCTGCGCGCCCGTGGCGCGCGGCCGGTGTTCATCTGCCATGCCGGCTTCACCGGCGTGTTCGCCGATTACGGCTTTCAGGAATACCAACTGCCGACCGAGGACCGGTTGAGCGACAGCGAACGGCAGAGCTACTGGCAGGCTTTCGTGCGTCGGCACCTGCCGCATTTTCGGCTGAGCCCGGCCGACCAGCTCGAGACCTATGTCGCGCCGACCTGGGAAGCGATCGTCGATACGGCCGTCGACGCCGAGGCGCCGCTCCGGCAATTGCTGGCGCGGCTGAAACCCGACGCCGTGGTGCTCGACAACGTCATCATGTTCCCGGCCATCGCCGCGTCCGGCTGTCCGTGGGTGCGCGTCGTTTCCTGCGCCGAGACCGAGCTTCCGGACGCCAATGTGCCGCCCTATCTGTCCGGCCTTGCCACCGGCGACGCCGCCCGCGCCGCCTTCGAACGGCGCTATCTCGCGGCGGTTGCCCCCGCGCATGAAAGGTTCAACCGGCTGCGCGCCGAGGCGGGACTGGCGCCGCTGCCCAAGGGGTCGTTCCTGGAGGCCTCGCCGGATCTCAACCTGCTGCTCACGCCCTCGATCGTGCGGCGCGAGCGAACCGAGCCGCTCGATCCGGATCGCTTCGTCTATCTCGAAGGCTGCGTGCGTTCGGAAGGGCCGTTCGAGGTGCCGGTCTTCCCGCGCGACGGCGGCCCCCTGGTCTATCTCAGCTTCGGCAGCCTCGGCGCCATGGATGTCGGACTGATCGAACGCATGCTGGCCGTGTTCGACAGGCTGCCGGCGCGCTTCATAGTCAATGTCGGCGGCCTGCGTGACGCCTATCGCGCGGTGCCGGACAATGTCTATCTCGACGCCTGGTTTCCGCAGCCTTCGGTGGTGGCGAAGTCCGATCTGTTCATCCACCATGGCGGCAACAACAGTTTTTGCGAGGCGCTGCGCTTCGGCGTGCCGTCGCTGATCATGCCCTACTGCTGGGACGGGCACGACAATGCGCGCCGCGCCGAGGAGACCGGCGTCGGCAACCATCTCAGCCGCGACGGCTGGACAGAGGGAGTACTGGAAAGAGCCATTGTCGGCCTGCTGGCCGACGATGCCATGCGCGCCCGCCTCAGGGAGAATGCAGCCCATATGGCGCTGAAACCCGGAACGGACGTGGCCGCGCAAGCGATACTCTCCCTGATACGGACATGAACGAAATGCCTGACAAGATCACGAATACCGCGACGACCTCCAGCGACCCGGAGGCCTGGCTGGCCCGGCACGGCATCAACGAGGTCGAATGCCTGGTGCCCGACATGAACGGCGTGCTGCGCGGCAAGACGCTGCCGACAGCCAAATTCCTCAAGGCGCTGGAAGACCGCGCGCTCTATCTGCCGAGCAGCGCCTTCCTGGTGAGCATCGATGGCCGCTATTCCGGCTCGGTCGACGAGGGCTTTGCCTATTCGGATCCGGACATGCGCATGGTGCCCGACGTCTCGACGCTTTGCCTGGCGCCCGGTGCCGGCGCTGGCAAGGCCTATGTCTTCGCCGATGCCTTCCACATGGACGGCCGGCCATGGACGGCCTCGCCGCGCCATGTGCTGCGCGCCGTGCTCGATCTTTATCGCCGGCGCGGCTGGCGCGCCGTGGTGGCGCCCGAACTCGAGTTCTACCTTACGGCGCCCAATCCCGATCCGGACCGGCCGCTGACCGCGCCGGTCGGCGCCAATGGCCGCGCCGAGGCCGTGCAGCATCCCTACGACATGGCCGCGCTCGAGGAATTCGAACCGGTGATCCGGCGCGTCTACGACTATGCCGCCGCCGCGGGCCTGCCGCTCGACACGCTGATCCACGAATCGGGGACGGCGCAGCTGGAGATCAACTTCCTGCATGGCGACGCCTTGCCGCTGGCCGACAAGGTGCTTCTGTTCAAGCGGCTGACGCGTCAGGCCGCGCAGCAATGCGGCATGCACGCCACCTTCATGGCCAAGCCGATCGCAGAGCAGGCCGGGAGCTCGATGCATCTGCACATGTCGGTCGTCGACGAGGCCGGCAACACGCTGTTTGCCGGCAAGGACGATGCCGATACCGAGATGTTCGGCCACTTCATTGGCGGGTTGCAGAAATACGTCCCCGAGATCATGCCGCTGTTCGCGCCGAACGTGAATTCGTTCCGGCGCATCCGGCCGAACCACAGCGCGCCGGCCAATATCGAATGGTCGCACGACAACCGCTCCTGCGGCCTTCGTGTGCCGGCTGGCGGGCGTGCCGCGCGGCGGGTGGAAAACCGGCTGCCGGGCGCGGATTGCAATCCCTATCTGGCGATCGCCGGTTCGCTGCTCGCCGGCTATCTCGGCGTCGAGGAGAAGCTGGCGCGGTCGGCCGAAGCTTCGGGCAATGCCTACAAGGTCAAGAGCACTCTGCCGAAGACCATGGAAGAAGCGCTCGACCGGTTCGCGGCCTGCGACCCGGTGCGAAACCTGCTCGGCGAGGATTTCTTCCAGACCTATCTGCGCGTCAAGAGCGTGGAGCTCGACCTGTTCCAGGGCGTGGTCACGTCCTGGGAACGCGACCATCTGCTGCTCAAGGTGTGACCATGGCTTCGACGGGCTTCAATTCCGGCCTCGACATCGGCAAGTCCTACTATGTCGCGACCGCGGCTCCGGCGGTCGTTCATCCGGCCTTGCAGGGCGAGGTCGAGGCCGATCTCGTGGTTGTCGGTGGCGGCTGCACCGGCCTTTCCGCCGCGCTCCACGCCGCCGAGCGCGGGCTGAAGGTCGTGCTGCTCGAAGGCGGCAGGATCGGCTGGGGCGCTTCGGGCCGCAATGGCGGCCAGATGATCCCGGGCCTGCGCAAGGGCGCCAAGGGATTGGTCAGGAGCTTTGGGCCCGAACGCGCCAAGGCGCTGTTCGATCTGGCCTTCGAGGCGCGCGGCCTGGTGCTCGACATCATCGAGCGCCATGCCATTGATTGCGATCTCCGGCTGACCGGTCATCTGGTCGGCGCGGTCAGCGCCTCGGATCTGCGGGATCTCGAGGAGGAGGCGGAATGCCTCGCCAAGGTGATGAATTTCCCGCATGTCGAGATGCTTTCTGCTGGGCAGGCGCGCGGCATCGTCAATTCGCCCTATCAAGGCGCGATGCTGGAAAAGCTCGGCGGCCACATGCATCCGCTGAACTACACACTGGGCCTGGCCCGCGCGGCCGTAGCCGCGGGCGTGACCATCCACGAAAACTCGGTCGCGACCCGCCTCGATCGCGAGCCCTCGATCCGCGTCTCGACGGCGAAAGGCTCGGTGCGGGCACGCCACGCCGTTCTTGCCGGCGACGCGCTTCTCAAGGGGCTGGAGCCGCGCGTCAACAGCCGCATCATGCCGGTCGGCAACTATATCATCGCCACGGAGCCGCTCGCCGACGCCGCGGAGGTGATCCCCGGCAATGTCGCCGTCTCCGACACGCGTTTCGTGGTCAACTATTTCAGGCTGTCAGCGGACGGGCGCATGCTGTTCGGCGGCGGCGAGCGCTACACGCCGTCGCCGCCGGCCGACATCGCCGGTTTCGTGCGGCCGCATATGGAGAACACCTTTCCGCAACTGCGCGGCCGCCGCATCGAACATGCCTGGGGCGGGCTGGTGTCGGTCACGACGTCCCGGCTGCCGCATGTCGGTCACTATGGCGAGGTCTATTTCGCGCATGGCTATTCCGGCAAGGGCGTCATCCTGTCGACCCTGTCGGGCAAGCTGCTCGCCGAGGCGATTACCGGCGATGCCGCGCGGCTCGACCTGTTCTCGACGCTGAGCCCGCTGCCATTCCCGGGCGGCACGGCACTGCGCGGCCCGCTCTATGTGCTGGGCATGCTGTGGTACGCGATGCGCGACCGCCTCAAGCATTGAGCGAATGGTGGATGTCGGAACCAGGGCGATTCGACTTCGAGTCCTAAGTCGTCGATGCAGGCGCTGCCCCCACCTCCTGCCGGCATCCTCTCCCCGTATAGGGACGGGGAGCGGGGCGCTGCCATCGACGGTTTCGCCAGTCGTCAACGCTGCCGAAGAACGCTAGCGCCGCGGCCAGCTTTTTCTCCCCGTACGGGGAGAAATGCCCGGCAGGGCAATGAGGGGCGGCGCCAGCGTTGGCGGGTTGGGTGCACCGCCATAACGACTTCAATCAGACGACGAAGAAATCCTCGATCCGCCGCCTTGCGTCGAGCAGGACGGGCAGGATCTCCCGCTCCATTTCGGCCACCGAAAAACGCGCCGACTGGGTCGAGACGTTGAGCGCCGCGACGATGCCGCCGGCGCGGTCGCGGATCGGCGCGGCGATCGAGCGCAGGCCGGGTTCCAGTTCCCCATCGACGATGGCGAAGCCCTTGGTCCTTGCCTCGCCGATGGCGGCGGCCAGCGCGCGCCTGTCGGTGAGGGTCTTCGGCGTTCGCCGCTCAAGCGCTGCCTGGCCAAGGAATGCCTGGAGTTCGTCCTCCGCAAGGCCGCCGAGCAGGACCCGTCCCATCGATGTGCA
The DNA here is from genome assembly GCA_001899205.1 of Mesorhizobium sp. 65-26. Lineage (GTDB taxonomy): Bacteria > Pseudomonadota > Alphaproteobacteria > Rhizobiales > Rhizobiaceae > Mesorhizobium. The sequence continues at coordinate 223,283 of MKVL01000012.1, forward strand.
ATAGGCCGGCAGTCGTGTGCCGATGTCGAGCGAGACGCTGAGGATGCGGCGGCCGGGAATGCGGGCGACATAGACGACGTCCTGGCCCGACAGCACGGCGGCGTTGCAGGCCTCGTCGAACCTGGCCGCCACCTCACGCATGATCGGTGTCGCGAAAGTCCACAGCGAAGCGCCGCCGAGCCATGTGCGCGCCACGGTCAGAAGGCGCGGCGACAGCGAAAACCGCCGGCCCGACTGCGAAGCGTAGCCGGTCGCGGTCAGCGTCAGCAGGAAGCGGCGCGCGCCGGCACGGGTCAGTCCGGCCGCCTCGGCCATCTCGGTCAGCGTCATGCCCTGGGGATGCCTGGCCAGGATCTCCATCACCTGCAGGCCGCGCTCCAGCGATCCGACATGGTCGCGCGATGTTGCTTCCTGGTCCATTCCGCCCCTCGCGACTCCAATCAGGGAGGCTGCGCACCATGCGTCCGAAAGCCGCTTCCCGGGCTTCTGCGTGATGCGCCAACGCCGTTGCCGGGATTGACTCGTCCGGCAAAGCCAGCCTAGAAAGTATCGCATAGGAAACAAAAGTTCGCAATGCGAACAAATGCCAATCTGGCAAATCGCCCCGGAGGCCTGTTCGATGGTCAAGTTCCTGCCGCTCAAGCAGGCTGTCGCGGAAAATCTCAGGGATGGCGACACGGTCGCTTTCGAAGGCTTCACCCATCTGATCCCGACGGCCGCCGCGCATGAGGCGATCCGCCAGGGCTTCCGCGACCTGACATTGGTGCGCATGACGCCGGACCTGATCTACGACCAGATGATCGGCATGGGCATGGCCAAGAAGATCGTCTTTTCCTATGTCGGCAACCCGGGCGTCGGCCTGCTCAGGCGCGCCCGCGACGCCATCGAGAACGGCTTCCCGAACCGGATCGAGGTCGAGGAACATAGCCATGCCGGCATGGCCAACGCCTATGAGGCGGGCGCCGCCGGCCTTCCCTGCGCGGTGTTTCGTGGCTATCGCGGCGCCGGGCTCGCCGAGGTCAATCCGAACATCCGCTCCGTCACCTGCCCGTTCACCGGCGAGGTCCTGGCCGCCGTTCCGGCGATACGCCCCGACGTCACCTTCATTCACGCGCAGAAGGCCGACAGGAAGGGAAACGTGCTGGTCGAGGGCATCATCGGCATCCAGAAGGAAGCGGTGTTGGCGGCCAAGCGCGCCGTGGTGACGGTGGAGGAGGTGGTCGACAATTTCGACGATCTCCATCCGAACCTCACCGTGTTGCCGCGCTGGACGATCGCGGCGATCTCCGTGGTGCCCGGCGGCTCGCATCCGTCCTACGCACATGGCTACTACGCGCGCGACAACGCCGCCTATCTCGAATGGGACGAGATCGCCGCCGACCGCGACCGGTTCCAGGCGTGGATGCGCGAGAACGTGCTGGAGAGAACGGCCGATGATTTCGCGGCCCGGGTCGAGCATCTGAGGAAAGCCGCATGAGCGAGGAAACGGGTTTCACGCCGGCCGAGATGATGACGATCGCGGCGAGCCGCGCGCTCAAAAACGACGATGTCTGCTTCGTCGGCATCGGCGCGCCGTCGGCCGCCTGCAATGTCGCGCGGCTGACGCACGCGCCCGACATCACGCTGATCTACGAAAGCGGCACGATCGGCACCGCGCCGGATGTGCTGCCCTTGTCGATCGGCGACGGAGAACTCTGCGAGACGGCGGTCACCACCGTGGCGGTGCCGGAGATGTTCCGCTACTGGCTGCAGGGCGGGCGCATTTCGATCGGCTTCCTCGGCGCCGCGCAGCTCGACAAGTTCGGCAACATCAACACGACGGTCATCGGCGACTATTTCCATCCCAAAACGCGGCTTCCTGGCGGCGGTGGCGCGCCGGAGATCGCGACCTCGTCGCGCGAGGTCTACATCACAATGGCGCAGTCGAAGCGCGGCATGGTCGAGAAGATCGATTTCTTCACCTCCTTCGGCCATGGCGAGGGCGGCGACCATCGCAAACGTCTCGGCATCGACACGGCGGGACCGACGCTGCTGATCACCGACCTCGCCATCTGGAAGCCGGATCCCGTCACCAAGGAGTTCACGGTCGTGTCGCTGCACCCCGGCGTCTCGCGCCAGCGGGTCCAGGACAGCTGCGGATGGATCGTGAAATTCGCCGAGGGGCTTGACGAAACGCCGGCGCCCAGCGAACTCGAACTCAGGACATTGCGCGACCTGCAGGCACGCACCAGGGCCGCGCATGAGGGAACCGGAAAAGAAAAGGCTGCATGACATGGCCGAGGCCTACATCTGTGACTACATCCGCACGCCGATCGGCCGCTTCGGCGGGTCGCTGTCTTCGGTGCGGACGGACGATCTGGGCGCGGTGCCGCTCAGGGCGCTGATCGAACGCAATGCCGGTGTCGACTGGCAGGCGGTGGACGATGTCGTCTACGGCTGCGCCAACCAGGCCGGCGAGGATAACCGCAACGTGGCGCGCATGGCGCTGCTTCTCGCGGGCCTGCCGAAGGAAGTTCCCGGCTCGACCGTCAATCGCCTGTGCGGCTCCGGCATGGACGCCACCATTATCGCCGCCCGCGCCATCAAGGCCGGCGAGGCCGAACTGATGATATCGGGCGGC
>MKVL01000013.1:0-83139 GCA_001899205.1 Mesorhizobium sp. 65-26
GACAGCTCCATCGATCCGGTCGGCGCCTGCGTCGGCATGCGCGGCAGCCGCGTCCAGGCGGTTGTCGGCGAGCTGCAGGGCGAGAAGATCGACATCATTCCGTGGTCGCCCTCGGCGGCCTCCTTCATCGTCAACGCCTTGCAGCCGGCTGAAGTCGCCAAGGTGGTGCTGGACGAGGACGCCGAGCGCATCGAGGTCGTCGTTCCCGACGACCAGCTTTCGCTGGCGATCGGCCGTCGCGGCCAGAACGTGCGCCTGGCATCGCAGCTCACCGGCTGGGACATCGACATCCTGACCGAGGCCGAGGAATCCGAGCGCCGCCAGAAGGAGTTCGTGGAGCGTTCCACGCTGTTCATGGAAGCCCTCGACGTCGACGAGATGGTCGGCCAGGTGCTGGCCTCCGAAGGCTTCACCAGCGTCGAGGAAGTCGCCTATGTCGACTCGGGCGAAATCGCCTCGATCGACGGTTTCGACGAGGATACGGCATCGGAGATCCAGACCCGTGCCCGCGAGTACCTCGAGAAGATCGAGGCCGAGCACGATGCCAAGCGCAAGGCGCTCGGTGTGAAGGACGAACTGCGTGAAATCCCAGGCATCACCACCGCCATGATGGTGACGCTCGGCGAGGACGGCGTGAAGACGATCGAGGATTTCGCCGGCTATGCCGCCGACGACCTGATCGGCTGGAAGGAGCGCAAGGACGGCGAGACCAAGGTCTATCCGGGCGTGCTGGCCAGCCACGGCGTTTCGCGCGCCGATGCCGAGCAGATGGTCCTTGCCGCTCGCCTGAAGGCCGGCTGGATTTCCGAGGACGAGCTCGCAGCCGAAGCAGCTTCGGCCGACGAAGCCGTTGGTGCGTGAGGTGAAACCGCATCGCACAAAACCCGCCCTTGGACGAGATGAACGATCGCACTTGCATCGTTACGCGCAGGCAGGCCGAACCGGATGAACTGATCCGGTTCGTCGTCGGCCCGGATTCGGCCGTCGTTCCGGACATCAAGAGAAATCTGCCCGGCCGTGGTTGCTGGGTCACCGCCGATCGCCTACATATCGACAAGGCAGCGGCGAAGAACCTGTTCGCCCGTGCATTCAAGGCGCAGGTTACCGTTCCCGGCAATCTCGGCGACATGGTCGACGGGCTGCTTTCCAGATCCGCCCTGGGCATGTTGGGCCTTGCCCGCAAGGCCGGCGAAGTCGTTCTTGGCGCGGCCAAGGTCGAGGGCGCGGTGCGCGACGGGCAGGCACTGCTGGTGCTGCATGCGATCGAAGCCGCGGAAGACGGCGTCCGCAAGATCAGTCAGGCGCGGCGCGCTACCGTCCATCTCGGCGGCCCCGCCACCCTTGCCTACAAACTTTTCCCCGAGGCCGAGTTGAGCTTGGCATTGGGGGGTACAAATGTGATACATGCTGCCGTTCTCGCCGGAGACGCGGGCAGGGCGGTCCAGAAGCGCATGATGGCGCTCGACCGATATCGGGGCGGTACCCCGGACGATCTGGCAATGCTTGCGGCCATTGCTGACGAAGATGATGCCGCAGAGGATATGGAATGAGCGATACGAAATCGGGCGACGACAAGACGCTGAGCGTTACGCCGAAGAAGACTTTGACGCTGAAGCGGCCCGGCACCGAACAGGGCACCGTGCGCCAGAACTTCTCGCACGGCCGTACGAAGTCGGTCGTCGTCGAGACCAAGAAGCGCAAGTTCTCCATGCCTGGCGACAGGCCGGAGCCGGCTGCCCCCGTGTCGGTCTTCACGCCGAAGCCGGCCGCGGCCGCGCCTCAGGCTCCCGCGCCGGCCGCACCGGTTGCGCCGCCCCCACCTCCGCGGCCCGCTCCCCAGCCGGTCGAGCGCAGCGGCATGGTGCTGAACGAATTGTCGCGTGGCGAGATGGAAGCCCGCCGGCGTGCCCTTGAAGGGTCGAAGGCCCGCGAGGTCGAGGACCGCCAGCGCGCCGCCGAGGAAGCCAAGCGTCGCGCCGAGGAAGAAGAACGCCGCCGTCGTGAGCGTGACGACTCCGCGCGCCGCCAGGCGGAAGAGGAAGCACGCCTGCAGGCCGAGGCCGAGTCGCGCCGCCGCGCCGAGGAAGAGGCGCGCCGTCGCGCTCCCCAGGCGGCCGACCTCGCTACCGCCGAGGAAGAGGAAGAAGTCAAGCCGAGGCGGGTCAGCCCTGGCAGCCCCGCCAGCACGCCGGTTCGCCGGCTGGCCACGCCCGAGGTGGCGCGTCCGGCCAAGCCGACCAAGGGCGAGGAAGATCGTCGGCGCGGCAAGCTCACGCTGAACTCCGCCCTGTCGGACGAGGACGCGCGGGCCCGCTCGCTGTCGTCGATGCGTCGCCGCCAAGAGAAGTTCAAGCGCGCGATGCACAACGAGCCGCGCGAGAAAGTGATGCGTGAAGTGATCCTGCCCGAGACCATCACCGTTCAGGAACTTGCCCAGCGCATGTCCGAGCGGGCGGTGGACGTCGTCAAGTATTTCATGAAGCAGGGCCAGATCCTCAAGCCGGGCGACGTCATCGACGCCGACACGGCCGAACTCGTGGCCAGCGAATTCGGCCATACGGTTCGCCGCGTCGCCGAATCCGACATCGAGGAAGGCCTGTTCAACATCGCCGACCGGCCCGAGGATCTCGTGTCGCGCCCGCCGGTCGTGACCATCATGGGGCACGTCGACCACGGCAAGACCTCGCTGCTCGATGCCATCCGCCATGCCAACGTGGCATCCGGGGAAGCCGGCGGCATCACCCAGCATATCGGCGCCTACCAGGTCGAGAGGAACGGTCAGAAGATCACCTTCATCGACACGCCCGGCCACGCCGCCTTCACGGCGATGCGCGCCCGTGGCGCGCAGGCCACCGACATCGCCATTCTGGTGGTGGCTGCCGACGATAGCGTGATGCCGCAGACGATCGAGTCCATCAACCACGCCAAGGCGGCCGGTGTGCCGATCATCGTTGCGATCAACAAGATCGACAAGCACGATGCCAACCCGCAGAAGGTTCGGACTGAACTGCTGCGCCATGAGGTGTTCGTCGAATCGATGGGCGGCGAGGTGCTGGACGTCGAGGTTTCGGCAACCAAGGGAACCGGTCTCGACAAGCTTCTCGAGGCGATCCTGCTGCAGGCCGAAATCCTCGACCTGAAGGCAAATCCCGACCGTACCGCGGAAGGCGTGGTCATCGAGGCGCAGCTCGACAAGGGCCGTGGCCCGGTCGCGACGGTGCTGGTGCAGACCGGTACGCTGATGCCGGGCGACATCCTTGTCGCCGGCAACGAGTGGGGCCGCGTGCGCGCGCTGGTCGACGACCATGGCAACCACGTCCAGGAGGCGCCGCCGGCCATGCCGGTCGAGGTGCTCGGCCTGCAGGGCACGCCTCTGGCTGGCGACCGTTTCGCTGTCGTCAACAACGAGGCCCGCGCCCGCGAGATCACCGAGTATCGCCAGCGTCTGGCCCGCGACAAGGCGGTGGCCAAGCATGCCGGCCAGCGCGGTTCGCTCGAACAGATGATGTCGCAGTTGCAGACCAGCGGCCTCAAGGAGTTCCCGCTGGTCATCAAGGGCGACGTGCAGGGTTCGATCGAGGCGATCAGGGCCGCTCTCGAAGCTCTCGGCAACGACGAGGTGCGCGTGCGCATCGTCCACGCCGGCGCCGGCGGCATCACCGAAACCGACGTGTCGCTGGCCGAAACCTCGGGTGCGGCAATCATCGGCTTCAACGTGCGCGCCAATGCGCAGGCCCGTACCGCGGCAGCCGCCGCCGACATCGAAATCCGCTACTACTCGATCATCTACAACCTCGTGGATGACGTGAAGGCGGCGCTGTCGGGCATGCTGTCGCCGGAACGCCGCGAGACCTTCATAGGCAATGCCGAGATCCTCGAGATCTTCGACATCAGCAAGATCGGCAAGATCGCCGGCTGCCGTGTCACCGAAGGCAAAGTCGAGCGCGGCGCGGGCGTACGCCTGATCCGCGACAACGTGGTCGTCCACGAAGGCACGCTGAAGACGCTCAAGCGCTTCAAGGACGAAGTGTCCGAAGTGCCGGGCGGCCAGGAATGCGGCATGGCCTTCCAGAACTACGAGGACATGCGCGTCGGCGACGTCATCGAGTGCTTCCGCATCGAGATGGTGACCAGGACGCTGTAAGGTTCGGGCTGCCGATGGAGATTGGCTATACGCCGAACTATGAGGAGTCCGTCATTGCGGGTCGCGCGGCGACCCGCAATGTCTTGAGCTTCTGGCAGCGTTACTGGTGTTGGCCAGTTTATCTGCTGCTGGGCGTATTCTTGGGCTGGTTCTTCGGCTGGTCATGGGCCCATTTGGGTCGTTCCATGGGCAAGGCCGGCGGACTTGCTGCGTCAGCATCGATAGCGTTCGCACTGTACGTTGTCGGCGCAAGGCTCATTATGGGCCTTGTGCGACGTTTGGGAGTTCGCTGGTTAAAGAAGCGAAGGCCCGAAACTGCTGTCGTCTTTTCCATCGAGGCCGATGGGTTGCAGTGGAAGAGCGCCCACAGTCTGACAAGACTGGGTTTTCAGGACATCGATCAGATGTATGAGACGGAGAAACTGGTAGGTTTTGTTTCTGCGGCTTGGGCTCCTTACGTGCCAAAGCGGGTGTTCGGCGCTCCCGACGAAAGTCGAACATTTGTCAGGAACGTGTTTCAACGGCTCACCGAAGACGCAAAACAGCGTTCACTCAAGCAAAACTCGATACGCGTTGCTGTATCCGGATAGTCGGACCGTCAACTCGATCTCGCTACGGCAGTCTGGACAAGAAAAATGAAAACCACCACATCTGGTCCCTCCCAGCGCATGCTGCGCGTCGGCGAGCAGGTGCGCCACGCGCTCTCGGAGACGCTGCAGCGCGGCGAGATCATCGATCCGGTCATCGAGAACAGCGTCGTTTCGATCTCCGAGGTGCGCATGTCGCCTGATCTCAAGATCGCCACCGCTTTCGTCTCGCCGCTCGGCGCCGGCGATGCCGGTGTCGTCATCGAGGCGCTCAACAAGCACGCGAAATTCATCCGCGGCCGCGTCTCCGGCGCGCTCAGGCAGATGAAGTACATGCCGGAGTTTCGCTTCCGGCTGGACACGTCTTTCGACAATTTCGCCAGGATCAACGAACTGCTGAAGTCCCCCGAAGTCGCGCGCGATCTCGGTCCCGACGATCAGAACAACGACAAGGACGAGGAATAAGTGGGGCGTAGGGGTAAGAAGAAGGGACGGCCGGTTTCCGGCTGGGTCGTGCTGGACAAGCCGGTTGGCATGGGCTCGACCGAGGCCGTCTCCAAGATCAAGTGGCTCTATCAGGCGGAGAAGGCCGGCCATGCCGGCACGCTCGACCCACTGGCTTCAGGCATGCTGCCGATCGCGCTCGGCGAGGCGACCAAGACCGTGCCTTACGTGCAGGATGGCGCCAAGGTCTACCGCTTCACCGTCGCCTGGGGCGAGGAGCGCTCGACCGACGATCTCGAGGGGCCGGTCACGAAAAGCTCCGACCTTCGCCCGTCGGAAGCGCAGGTGAAGGCGCTGCTGCCGAAATACATCGGCGTCATCATGCAGACGCCGCCGCAATTCTCTGCCATCAAGATCGCCGGCGAGCGCGCCTATGACCTCGCTCGCGAGGGCGAGACGGTCGACATTCCCGCCCGCGAGATCGAGGTCGGCCGCCTGGAGGTCGTCGAGCACAATGCCGATGGCAGCGTCTTCGAGATCGAGTGTGGCAAGGGCACCTATGTCCGGTCGCTGGCACGCGATATGGGCCGTGATCTCGGGTGCTTCGGTCACATCAGCCACTTGCGCCGGATCGAGGTCGAGCCCTTCACGCCGGAGGATTTCGTCACCATCGCCGAACTCGAGGCCGCCCGCTTCGGCGCTGGAAAAGAGGATGGCGATGAGGCCGGAGAGGACGCGGATATTCCCGTCGACTTCGCCGCGATCGATGCGCTGCTGGTCGATACGGTGGTGGCCCTCGACTGCCTGCCGCAGGTCCAGGTGAGCGACGACGCCGCGGCCAGGATACGCCTCGGCAACCCCGTCATCATCCGTGGCCGCGACGCGCCGGTCGAGGCGGAGGAAGCCTGCGCGACCGCGCGCGGCCGCCTGGTCGCCATCGGCGCCATCGAGCAGGGCATGTTCAAGCCGAAGCGTGTTTTCGTCGGCTAGAGCATTCTGCAGCCAAATGGAAACATTTTGGCGTCGCATAAAATGCGGCAAAAACAAATAGATAGAGCGGTTCCGACGATTCCATTTCAACCGGAACCGCTCTAGGGTGGCCGTGTCGATGACCGCGGTGCCGGGGGACTGATGGGCAAGTCTGAGACGATCGGGATGCGCGCGCGGCGGAGAAGCAAGCGATCGCCGATCGGCGCGTCACCCGGCACGCTGATCGCCGACCCGGCGGCGCGGCGCAGCGAACTGAGGCTGACGCTGATCTCGCCCGAGCGGTCGAGGACCATCGAGCAGGCCAGCATAGACGACGTCCATGCCAACCGCGACAGATGGCCGATCCTCTGGCTCGACTGCACGGGGCTCGCCAATGTCGATCTCATTGCCGGGATAGGGCGCATCTTCAACCTGCATCCCCTGGCGCTGGAGGATGTCGTCAACACCGGCCAGCGCCCGAAGGTGGACTTCTTCGAGGACCACGCCTTCATCGTCGTCAAGATGATCGACGATGCCGCGACGCATCGCTACGAGCAGATCTCGCTTTTCCTGGGCGGCAACTTCATAGTCACCTTCCAGGAGCGGGAGGGCGATCCCTTCGATCCGGTGCGCAAGCGCATCGAAAGCTCGGCGCCCAACCGGCTGCGCACCCGCGGCGCCGACTATCTCGCCTATGCGCTGATCGATGCGATCGTCGACAGCTATTTCCCGCCGATCGAGGCGGCTGGCGACATCGTCGATGGCATCGAGGACGAGATGCTGCACAAGGCGCACAAGCACCAGATGCGCCAGCTTCACGAACTGCGTCGCGACGCCAATGTGCTGAAGGGCGTGCTGTGGCCCATGCGCGACGCGCTCGCGACGCTGATCCGCAACGACGCCCCGTTCGTGAAGGCCGAGACCAAGATATTCCTCAACGATACGCTCGACCATTCGCTGCGCCAGATCGAATTGGTCGAAACCCAGCGCGACATGCTGACGGGGCTGATCGAAATGCACCTGTCGCTGATGCAGGCGCGCACCAACGACGTCATCTCCTACCTGACCATCGTCTCGGTGATCTTCATGCCGCTCACCTTCCTGGTCGGGGTCTGGGGCATGAACTTCGACCCGGCGGCCTCGCCCTGGAACATGCCGGAGCTGAAGGCCTATTACGGCTATCCGTCCGCGCTGCTGTTCATGGTGCTGGTCGCCGCCGGGCTGATCGCCTTCTTCAAATGGAAGAGGTGGCTCTGAAGGTCGGCGAAGCAAGGTGCGGGGCTGGCGCGCGATGCGTCTGGACGCGTTCGGGTCAGTCGCTCTATCCGTTTGATTTGGCCGCATTTGTGCGGCGCCAGCCTGCTCAACATGGCTGCGGAGGTTCCAGAAAGCCGGCTTGTGAATTGGGCTGGCGTTTTTTCCGGAATTGCACTATATGCGCCGCAGCATCGCGCGTATGCGCGTTGCTTGCACCGGCCCCTGCTGGACGACATCCCGGCTGAGGGCGACCCGTTTCCTCGAACAGATAAGGAAAAACACGATGTCGGTTACTCCCGAACGCAAGAAGGAATTGATGGCTGAATTCGCGACCGCGAAGGGCGATACCGGATCCCCGGAAGTCCAGGTTGCCATTCTTTCCGAGCGTATCAAGAACCTGACCGAGCACTTCAAGGACCACAAGAAGGACAATCACTCCCGTCGTGGCCTGCTTGCTCTGGTTTCCCAGCGTCGCAGCCTGCTTGACTACCTCAAGCGCAAGGACGACGCACGCTATCAGTCGCTGATCGAGAAGCTCGGTCTGCGCCGTTGACGAATCGACCGGCGGGCTCCCAGGGGCCCGCCGGTCGCGCATTCGAGTGCCGGTTCGCCGTGCCGCTCGTCTGTGGAAATGGGGCGCGCCATAGAGTCTAAAGCAGCGCCCGAGAGTTTGAATTTGCGCGTGATGCGCTTTTGAAGGCCCAGGGCTTTCAAGATCATGCGCAAGGCCGGTCGTATCGACCGGCGAGACCCGGTTTCGCGACGGCGGAGGGCCGTTAGAAGCCGCCCATGGACGGTCATGGGGCAGGATTGCAGGACGCTCGCGCGGCCGCCGCGCCGCAGTCGAACCGAGCTTCCCGTTGTCTTGCCCGTGGCTGCCCGAGAAAGGAAGCAGGGAAAGTACGTCCGCGCACCGACAGATGGCGCGGCACTTTTCCGCATATGAAGGACAAGACATGTTCAATCACCACAAGGTGGAAATCGAGTGGGGCGGCCGGCCGCTCATCCTGGAAACCGGCAAGATCGCCCGCCAAGCCGACGGCGCCGTGCTCGCGACCTACGGCGAGACCGTGGTCCTCGCCACCGTCGTTTCGATGAAGGAGCCGAAGCCCGGCCTCGATTTCTTCCCGCTGACCGTCAACTATCAGGAAAAGACCTACGCGGCCGGCAAGATCCCCGGCGGCTATTTCAAGCGTGAAGGCCGTCCGAGCGAGAAGGAAACGCTGGTTTCCCGCCTGATCGACCGCCCGATCCGTCCGCTCTTCGCCGACGGCTACAAGAACGACACCCAGATCGTCGTCACCGTCGTCCAGCACGACCTCGAGAACGATCCGGACATTCTCTCCATCGTTGCCACCTCGGCCGCGCTCACCCTGTCGGGCGTGCCGTTCATGGGCCCGATCGGCGGCGCCCGCGTCGGCTACATCAATGGCGAATACGTGCTCAACCCGCACATCGACGAGATGCAGGAATCCAAGCTCGACCTCGTCGTCGCCGGCACCACCGATGCCGTTCTTATGGTGGAATCCGAAGCCAAGGAACTCAGCGAGGAGCTGATGCTCGGCGCTGTCATGTTCGGCCACAAGGGCTTCCAGCCGGTGATCGACGCGATCATCAAGCTGGCCGAGGTCGCCGCCAAGGATCCGCGCGACTTCACCGCGCCGGACTACTCCGAACTGGAAGGCGAGATGCTGAAGATCGTCGGCGACGAACTTCGCGAAGCCTACAAGATCACCGACAAGCAGAAGCGTTACGCCGCCGTCGACGCCGTCAAGGCGAAGGTCAAGGCTGCCTTCGCTCCGGCCGAAGGCGAAGAGGCCAAGTATGCCTCCGAGCAGATCGGGAGCGTGTTCAAGGAACTCCAGGCCAAGGTCGTGCGCTGGAACATCCTCGACACCGGCTCGCGCATCGACGGCCGTGACCTGAAGACGGTCCGCAAGATCGTCTCCGAAGTCGGCGTCCTGCCGCGCACGCATGGTTCGGCGCTGTTCACCCGCGGCGAGACGCAGGCGCTGGTCGTCGCCACGCTCGGCACCGGCGAGGACGAGCAGTATGTCGACTCGCTGACCGGCATGTACAAGGAGAAGTTCCTCCTTCACTACAACTTCCCTCCCTATTCCGTCGGCGAAACCGGCCGTATGGGGTCGCCCGGCCGCCGCGAAATCGGCCACGGCAAGCTCGCCTGGCGCGCCATTCGCCCGATGCTGCCGACCGCTGACCAGTTCCCCTACACGCTGCGCGTCGTCTCGGAGATCACCGAGTCCAACGGCTCGTCCTCTATGGCGACTGTCTGCGGCACCTCGCTGGCGTTGATGGATGCCGGCGTGCCGCTGGCAAAGCCGGTTGCCGGCATCGCCATGGGCCTGATCAAGGAAGGTGAGCGTTTCGCCGTGCTCTCCGACATTCTCGGTGACGAGGATCATCTCGGCGACATGGACTTCAAGGTCGCCGGCACCGCCAATGGCGTCACGTCGCTGCAGATGGACATCAAGATCGACGGCATCACCGAGGAGATCATGCAGATCGCTCTTGGCCAGGCCAAGGACGGCCGTCTGCACATCCTCGGCGAGATGGCTCATGCGCTCTCCGGCGCCCGCGCCGAGCTCGGCGAGTTCGCGCCGCGCATCGAGGTCATGCACATCCCGACCGACAAGATCCGCGACGTCATCGGTTCCGGCGGCAAGGTCATCCGCGAGATCGTCGAGAAGACCGGCGCCAAGATCAACATCGAGGACGACGGCACGATCAAGATCGCTTCCGCCAACGCCAAGGAGATCGAGGCGGCGCGCAAGTGGATCCACACCATCGTCGCCGAGCCGGAAGTGGGCGAGATCTACGAGGGCACGGTCGTCAAGACCGCCGACTTCGGCGCCTTCGTCAACTTCTTCGGTCCGCGTGACGGCCTCGTGCACATCTCGCAGCTTGCCAACGACCGCGTCGCCAAGACGTCCGATGTCGTCAAGGAAGGTGACAAGGTGTGGGTGAAGCTGATGGGCTTCGACGAGCGCGGCAAGGTTCGCCTGTCGATGAAGGTCGTCGACCAGGCCACCGGCAAGGAAATCGTCCGCGAGAAGAAGGCCGAAGGCGAGGAAACCGCCGCCTGAGTGGCCTGAAACGGTAATCGAGACGGGCGCGGCGCAGGTCGCGCCCGTTTTCGTTTGGAGCGTGAGGCATGATCTTGTCCGAAAAGTCGGGCAACTTTTCGGGACCATGCCCCTGGGGAGCCGGATAAATGGCCGCGGAGCCGCTCAAGACGTTGTTTCATCCTTTCGAGGCCGAGGCGCTGCCCTTGCCGCGAAAGGACGCCCGCATCCTTTTCCTGGGTGCCGAACCCGGCTTCCGACTGCCTCGCGATTTCGATGCGGCACTCCATCTGGTGCAGGGTTTCCGGCCGCATTTCAGTGCCTTGCAGGCATCCGGCTACACGGTCACGCCACGGGTGGAGGGTTCCGGCTACGAGGCCGCCCTCGTGCTCTCCGGCCGCCATCGTGGCCAGAACGAGATGCGCATCGCCCAGGCGATCGAATGTGTGACGCCGGGCGGCCTGATCGTGGTGGCGGGCAGCAAGGACGACGGCATCGACAGCCTGCGCAAACGCATCAACGCGCTGGCGCCGCTGGAGGGCCATCTGCCGAAACATCACGGCGTGGCATTCTGGCTCCGTTCGGTCGGGCCGTCAGTCGCTGAAGCGCTGCGCGGCGCCAATCCCGCGGTCACGGTCGACGGGCGCTTCCACACCGCGCCGGGCATGTTCTCCTTCGACCGTATCGATGCCGGCTCGAAGTTTCTGGCCGCGCATCTGCCGGGCGACCTCAGGGGCAATGTGGCCGACTTCTGCGCGGGCTGGGGCTATCTGGCCGCGGAGATCGCGGCGCGCTCCCCGGATCTCGCCGGGCTGGATCTTTTCGAGGCGGATTTCGAGGCCCTGGAAGCGGCCAGGCTCAACGTCCGCCCGGGCGCCCTCGAACCGCGCTTCTTCTGGACCGATCTTCTGACGGAAACCGTCGAACGGCGCTACGACACGATCGTCATGAACCCGCCCTTTCACAGCAGCCGCGCGGCCGAGCCGGAGATCGGAGCCGGCATGATCCGGGCCGCATCCAGGGCGTTGAAGCCCGGCGGGAAGCTGTTCATGGTCGCGAACCGCCAACTGCCATACGAGCAGGTGCTTGCGGCCGCCTTCTCCAGCCATGTCGAGATCGCCCGCGATGGCGCCTTCAAGGTGTTTTCGGCGCGCCGCTAGGCTGGGTGAGCAGCGTTCAGTGCGCGTTGGCGACCAGCTTTTCCCGTGAGCCAGGAGCCGCGGACTGACCGGCGCTGATCTTGAGCGGGGCAGGGCGGCCGAAAAGGTAGCCTTGCGCGACCTCGCAACCGGCGGCACGAAGCAGCGTCGCCTGGTTCTCCGTCTCGACACCCTCGGCGATGATGCCCACGCCCAGCGCGCGCGAAAGGCCGACGATGGTCGACACGACGGCGCCCGAACTGGTGTCGGTGTCGATGCGGCTGACGAAGGAACGGTCGATCTTCAGCTTGCCGAACGAAAAATCGATCAGGTAGCTGAGGTTCGAGTAGCCGGTGCCGAAATCGTCGACGGCCACCGAAATGCCCATCTCGGCAAGCTCGCGCAGGATGGCCGCAGCGCGGTCGCGATCCTGCATCATGGCCGTTTCGGTCAGCTCCAGCTCCAGGCGGGACGGCTTCATGCCGGTTCGCTTCATCGTCTCCCGCACCGTGCCGACGAAATCCTTGGTCATGAACTGCACGGGAGAGATGTTGACGGCCACGAAGCAATCGTCGGGCAGGTGGCGCGCGTCGCTGCAGGCCTTGCGCAGCACCCATTCACCGATCGGCACGATCATGCCGGTTTCCTCGGCGATCGGGATGAACTCCGTCGGCGGGATCATGCCCCGCTCGGGGTGCTTCCAGCGGATGAGTGCCTCGTAGCCGATCACGCGACCGGTCGGGAGGTCGAGCTGCGGCTGGTAGTGGAGGTCGAAGTCGCCCCTGTCGAAAGCCGCATGCAGCTCGGATTCGACCCATTGGCGATGTTCGGCGACGAGGCCCATATCGGCATGGAACACCGACCAGTTGCCGACGCCGGCGGCGCGTGCGTTCTGCAGCGCAAGGTTGGAGCGCCGGAGAACAAGGACCGGGTCGACGCCGTCCTTCGGCATTGCCACGATGCCCACCGACAGGCTGACCGACTGCTGGTGGGAAACGAGCTGGTAAGGCTCCATCAGTTCGTTGATGAGGGTTTCGACCGTCTTTTCCATCGAACCCCTGATGGCGCGGTCGGGCAGCAGCACGGCAAACTCGCCGGCGCCGATGCGTCCCATCACCACATCCTTCGGCATCTGCGCGCGCAGCCGCTTGGCGAAGGCGCGGATGAGGCTGTCGCCATGGCTGTAGCCGATGGCATCGTTGATGTGCTTGAAACGGTCGATGTCGATATCGATGAGATAGACCGGCTCTCCGGTCTTGCTGGTGGCACAGGCGGCGTCGGCGATCTTGCCGACCATGGCCGGGCGCGACAGCAGGCCCGTCAGCTTGTCGAAATGGGTTTCCTGGAAGACATAGTCGGCCGACTCGTCGACGCCGGCGAAGAAGGAGAGGGACGCCGCCGCCGCGGCCAGCGCGCAGAGCGCGGCCATGATGCCGACGACCGTGCCGGCTTCCATGCCCGCGAGGCCGTCGCCGAAAGCCGCCTTCAGGCCCCACAGGCCAAGCACGAAGCTGCCGATGCCCGAACTGCCGATGGTGAGCAGCCGGAACAAGGGTGTTCGCTTCGGATTTCTGACGGCAGGCATTACGGAGTCCCCAGGTTGGGGGACTCCTAGCGGATGCCTCTTAAGATCGCTTTCCGCGAATGCTTCCAATTTTACCGGATGGACTATTCCCGGCCGCCATCCATCTGCTTCAGCTCGTCCAGAGTGGGCATGGAGACGATGTGATAGCCGGAATCCACATAGTGGATTTCGCCGGTTACGCCGGAGGAAAGGTCGCTCAGCAGATAGAGCGCGGAGCCGCCGACCTCGTCGATCGTCACCGTACGACGCAGCGGCGAATTGCGCTGCTGGTAGGAGAACATGTGCCGCGCGTCCGAAATGCCGGCGCCCGCCAGGGTCCGCACCGGTCCGGCCGAAATGCCGTTCACCCTTATCCCGCGAGGGCCGTAATCGTTGGCGAGATAGCGGACGCTGGCTTCCAGCCCGGCCTTGGCGACGCCCATGACGTTGTAGTTCGGCATGACGCGCACGGAGCCGGCATAGGTCAGCGTGATCATCGAACCGCCATCCGTCATCAGGGCTGCGGCGTGGCGCGCGACCTCGGTGAAGGAGTAGCAGGAGATCACCATGGTGCGGACGAAATTGTCGCGGCTGGTGTCGGCGTAGAGGCCCTTGAGCTCGTTCTTGTCGGAAAAGCCGATGGCGTGGACGACGAAATCCAGCCCGCCCCAGCTGTTGCCCAGCGTCTCGAACGTGGCGGCGACGGAGGCGCTTTCCTCGACGTCGCAGGGGACGATGAGCGAAGCGCCGAGCCTCTCGGCCAACGGCTTCACGCGCCGCCCGAAGGCTTCGCCCTGGTAAGTGAAGGCCAGCTCCGCGCCATGCTCGGACAGCTTCTGGGCGATGCCCCAGGCGATCGAATGATCGTTGGCAACGCCCATGACAAGCCCGCGCTTGCCCTTCATCAGTCCATCCATGACTGGCAGATCCTTATGCGGAGTGACGCTGGAAAACCAGCGTGGCGTTGGTGCCGCCGAAGCCGAACGAATTCGACAGGACGGTGTCGATCTTCGCGTTGTCGATCCGCTTGCGCACGATCGGCATGCCCTCGAACTCGGGGTCGAGTTCCTCGATATGGGCGCTTTCGCCGATGAAGCCGCCCTGCATCATCAGGATCGAGTAGATCGATTCCTGCACGCCGGCGGCGCCGAGCGAGTGGCCGGTCAGCGATTTGGTCGAGGTGATGAACGGCATCTTCTCGCCGAACACCTGGCGAATGGCGCCCATCTCCTTGGAGTCGCCCACCGGGGTCGAGGTGCCATGGGTGTTGATGTAGTCGACGGGTCCGGACACGGTCGCCAGCGCCTGGCGCATGCAGCGTATGGCGCCTTCGCCCGACGGCGCGACCATGTCGTAGCCGTCCGAGGTCGCGCCGTAGCCGACGATCTCGGCGTAGATCTTGGCGCCGCGCGCCCTGGCGTGCTCGAGTTCCTCGAGCACCAGCACACCGGCGCCGCCGGCAATGACGAAGCCGTCGCGGTTGACATCATAGGCGCGGGACGCCGTCGATGCCTTGTCGTTGTACTTCGACGACATGGCGCCCATCGCGTCGAACAGGTCCGACATCGTCCAGTCGAGATCCTCATGGCCGCCGGCGAACATCACGTCCTGCTTGCCCCACTGGATCAGCTCGTAGGCATTGCCGATGCAATGCGCCGAGGTCGAGCAGGCCGAGGAGATCGAATAGTTGACGCCGTGGATCTTGAACCAGGTGGCGAGAGTGGCGGATGCGGTCGACGACATCGCCTTCGGCACGGCGAACGGGCCGATGCGCTTCGGGCTGCCGTTCTTCAGCGTGGTTTCGGCGGCTTCGACGATGGTCCTGGTCGACGGGCCGCCGGAGCCCATGACGATGCCGGTGCGTTCATTGGTGATGTCGCTTTCGCCGAGGCCGGCATCGGCGATCGCCTGATCCATCGCGACGTGGTTCCAGGCGGCGCCCTGGCTCAGGAAGCGCATGGCGCGGCGGTCGATCATCGATGTCGGGTCGAGGGTGGGCGCGCCCCACACCTGGCAGCGGAAGCCGTGCTCGGCGAAGGAGTCCGAAAAGCTGATGCCTGACCGGGCGTCATGAAGCGAGGTCTGCACCTCGTTGGCATTGTTGCCGATCGACGACACGATGCCGAGGCCTGTAACTACGACCCGTCTCATTCGCTACTCCTTCCATCGCATGTCCCGGAAGGCCGGGAGCGGCATTCCGGGTAGATGCGCAAAACCATGCCGCGACACTTCCGCATGCCGACCGAACGCGGCGCCGCGAAGGTGCCCCTCAGGTGGCCGCCGACTGCTTGGACAGGCCGACTTTCAGATCCGTTGCCGCGTATATGGGCTCGCCATCGGCCTTGAGCCAGCCGTCGGCGATGCCGAGCACGAGCCTTCCGCGCATCACGCGCTTGAAGTCCACGCCGTACTCGACCTTCTTGACCGATGGCGTGACCATGCCCTTGAATTTCACTTCGCCGGTCGAGAGCGCCATTCCCTTGCCGGGTTCGCCGAGCCAGCCGAGGTAGAAGCCGGTGAGCTGCCACATGGCGTCGAGGCCGAGGCAGCCCGGCATGATCGGATTGCCGATGAAATGGCAGGCGAAGAACCACAGGTCCGGCTTGATGTCGAACTCGGCGCGGATGAAGCCCTTGTCGAAGGCGCCGCCCGTTTCGCTGATCTCGGTGATTCGGTCGAACATCAGCATCGGTGGATAGGGCAACTGGGCATTTCCCGGCCCGAACAGATCGCCGCGGGCGCAGGCGAGCAGTTCCTCGTAACCGTAGCTGGATTTTTGACCCGCCATATAATCTGTCCCCGTGATAACCAGCGGGCGCTGGGCCGCCCTTGTCGTTGGTGTTCCTAACACAATCTATTTCAGGCCGGAAACCGGCGTTTGCGCTTAACCTGCTCGTTTGCCCGGGTCAATGCGCGCTATTGATCGCGTTCGGGCGACAGAATATATGTCAGCATGCATCCAGTTTCGGCGGCTATCCATTTTTCTGCCACTCTGGGCGCCTCTTGGGGCGGAACTATGGGCGTTGGCGGATAGATGGATCTGGGCTGCCGAAAGGAAAATGTCGCTGTGGACAAGCGTGTACGGGACGCCGGCCTGAGGCCGACGCGCCAGCGCATTGCGCTTGCCGACCTGCTTTTCGCCAAGGGTGACCGACACCTGTCGGCCGAGGAACTGCACGAGGAGGCGATTGCCGCCGGCGTGCCGGTTTCGCTGGCCACGGTCTATAACGCCTTGCACCAGTTCACCCAGGCGGGCCTTCTGCGCATCCTGGCCGTCGAGGGCGCGAAGACCTATTTCGACACCAACACGTCGGACCACCACCACTTCTATGTCGAGGGCGAGAACCGCATCTTCGATATCGCCGACGGTCCGGTGACGGTCACCAACCTGCCGGAGCCTCCGGAGGGGATGGAGATCGCCAATGTCGATATCGTGGTGAGGCTGCGCCCCAAGCGTCGCGACTGAACGCGGCGCGGCCGCGTTTTCCGAAATCCCTGGCAGACGTAGTGCTTGCGCCCGCAGGCTCGTGGCTGATCGTCCAGTGCCGATCAGCCGACCGGGAGTTGCTCAATCCTTGACGTGCTCGCCCGGATAGGCGCCCCAGACGAGTGACTGCGCCAGCCAGCCCGTGTGACCGTCGAACGTCATCTCGCACCACTGGCCGTCACAGGCCTTGATCGTGCCCATCACGCCGGGCTCGATCATGGCGATAACGCGCGCGTCCTTGTTAGGCTTGTAGAGAAGATTGACGCGGACGTCCTTGTTGCGCTGCCACGGTGTCACGATTGCCGTGCGGCGGCCCGAAAGCATCGACTGATTGATCCAGCCTTCCGCGCCGTCGGAGTCGCGCACGCGGCGCCATGTGTCGAATTCCTGGATGACTTCCATGGGCAGCCCGGCCTTCACGTACATCCAGTTGACCGAATAGTTGGCGCCGGGGCCGACGCGCGAGTTCACGCGTGAGGGTTTCAGGCTGACGAAACGGGGCAGAGGCAGCCCGCTCGGTCCGAGCGTGATCGTCGCCTGGCCCGTCGCCGCGGCGCCCTGGGCGGAAGCGAGCGGGCTGTGTATCAGGACGCCAAGCAATGCCGCGCTGGCAATCAGGCGGAGCGATGCGAAACCAGACACCTTTGTTCCTTTCGGCGCCGGCCTATGCCTGGGCGCCCCCTTTTTCTTTGTCTTCGGCGGCACCGCTTGTTACAGGAGTCGCAGGTGCCACGACCGGTTCCCAGTTTCGCCGGTCTTGGTTAAAGAGGTCTCAACGAGATCGGGGTACGAGGGAACAATGGCAGGCAGAAAAAAGCCTCTCGTCGTCATCACGCGCAAGCTGCCAGACCCGGTCGAGACCCGCATGCGCGAACTGTTCGACGCCCGCTTGAACGTCGAGGACAGGCCGATGACGCAGCCGGAGCTGGTCGCCGCGGTCAAGGAGGCCGACGTCCTGGTTCCGACCGTGACCGACCAGATCGATGCGGCGCTGATCGCTCAGGCAGGAGATAATCTCAAGCTGATCGCCAATTTCGGCAACGGCGTCGACAAGATCGATGTCAGCGCCGCCGCCAAGCGCGGCATCACCGTCACCAACACGCCGAACGTGCTCACCGAGGACACGGCCGACATGACCATGGCGCTGATCCTGGCCGTGCCGCGGCGTCTGGCCGAAGGAGCCAACGTGCTCACCGGCGAAAAGAAATGGGCCGGCTGGTCGCCGACCTGGATGCTCGGCCGCCGCATCTGGGGCAAGCGGCTCGGCATTGTCGGCATGGGTCGCATCGGCACTGCCGTTGCCCGGCGCGCCAAGGCCTTCGGCCTGTCGATCCACTACCACAACCGGCATCGCGTGATGCCGGCCGTCGAGGACGAGTTGGAAGCGACCTACTGGGAGAGCCTCGACCAGATGCTGGCCCGCATGGACATCATCTCGGTGAACTGTCCCTCGACCCCGGCGACGTTCCACCTGCTGTCGGCGCGGCGCCTCGCGCTATTGCAGCCCACGGCCTACATCGTCAACACCGCGCGCGGCGACATCATCGACGAGGAATCGCTGGTCAAGCTGGTTCAGGACGGCAAGATCGCCGGAGCCGGGCTCGACGTCTACGAGCACGAGCCGGCGCTGAACGCCCGGCTGCTCAAGCTGGCAGCCAAGGGCAAGGTGGTGCTCTTGCCGCATATGGGCTCGGCGACGCTGGAGGGTCGCATCGACATGGGCGAGAAGGTGATTATCAACATCCGCGCCTTCTTCGACGGCCACAGGCCGCCGGACCGCGTGCTGCCGCTGCGGACCTGAAGCTCAGCCGGTTTCATCGCCTGAACCGCCAGGCCTGGCTGTTGACGCCCGTTTCACCAGCGATACCGGCAGCACGACGTTCTCGGTGTCCGATTGCGGGTCGTTGAGCCTGCGTATCAGCAGCTCGACGGCGCGGCGGCCGAGTTCCGCCAGCGGCTGGCGGATCGTGGTGAGGTCGATCAGCGGCCATGACGACCATTGCATGTCGTCGAAGCCGATCACCGACACCTGTTTCGGCACGTCGATCCCGTTCCTGCGCAGCACGCTCAGCGCCGAGATGGCGACGAGGTCATTGACGCAGGCGATCAGGCTCACATCCTTCCGTCCTACGGCATTGACCGCTTCGGCCGGCAGGGTCGAAAGCAGCGGCACCTCGATGTCCCAGGCGATATCGAGCCTGCCGCGCGCGGCCTCGACGAAACCGTCGCGCCGCTGCCGGCTGCTGAGCAGGTCCTGTTCGCCAGACAGCAGCCCGACTTTTCGGTGACCGAGCGCGATGGCGTGCTCGGCCATCATGCGGCCGCCGATGTGATGGTCGGCCTGCACGCTGTCGAGGCCGGCGATCTGACGGTCGATCGCGACCAGCGGAAAGATCGGCCGCTCGACGATGCGCGAATGCGTGCTCAGCACCGCCACGGCGCCGTCGACGCCGTGCTTGAGCAAGGTGCGCGCCGCCTGCGCCTCGCGCAGTTCGCCCGCGCCGGAATCGATCACGAAAGTGGCGAAGCCAAGCTCCTCGGCGCGCTGCTGCACGGCCTGTGTGATCTCGGGAAACACCGGGCTGACCAGCGACGGCACGATACAGCCGATGGCGTGATTGCGGCCGGTCTTCAGCGCGGTCGCGGCGCGGTTGCGGTGATAGCCGAGTTCGTTGGCGATCCGGCGCACATGCGCGTCCACCTCCGGCGTCACCTTGTTCAGGTTGTTGAGCACGTAGGACACGGTTGCCGAGGAGACGCCCGCCGCCTGGGCGACGTCCTTGATTGTCGGGCTGCGTCCCTGTCTGTCGGTCTTCGTCATGCTCGGAATGAGGCCACCACTTTGTCGGTTACACGTTTAAACGATTTCGCTTGACAGCGGGAGGTCTCCGTTGTTTTCGTAGTTTACACGATTAAACAAGCTCATAACAGCGCCTTTCAGCTGGATTTGCGTCGGAATGGGCGGTTCGTGGCCGGTTTTGCAATCGTCTCAAGGGAGAGAGTTCAATGCTTCCAGTCAGCAGGCGCATGCTTCTGCGCCTTTCCTTCGCCGTGGCGGCTTCCGCGGCGGCGCTCGGGGCCACCGCTTCGCAGGCCGCCGCCGCCGACAAGATCCTTCTCATCATCAATGGCGCGCTCGGCGACAAGTCCTTCTTCGATTCCGCCAATCGCGGCATCGAGATGATCAAGAAGAAATATGGCGACAAGGTCGAGACCAGGGTGCTCGAGGTCGGCGACGATCCCACGAAATGGGAGCCGGCGCTGCTCGATGCTTCCGAGCAGGACTGGAACCTGATCATCGCCGGCACCTATTCGATCTCCGAGGCGCTGGGCGATGTCGCCAAGCAGTATCCCGACAAGAAGTACATCCTCTACGATGCCTCCGTGCCCTACGAGGAAGGCGGTTTCGGCAACGTCTATTCGATCCAGTACAAGCAGAATGAGGGCTCCTATCTGGGCGGCGTGCTGGCTGCCGGCCTATTGAAGTCCGGCAAGCTGCCGGCAAAGACCGGCACCGCGCTCGGCTTCCTCGGAGGCATGGACATTCCCGTCATCAACGATTTCCTCGTCGGCTACATCGCCGGCGCGCAGTCGGTCGATCCCGGCGTCAAGGTCGCGGTCTCCTACGCCGGCTCCTTCGTCGACGCCGCCAAGGGCAAGGAACTCGGCCTGGCGCAATATCGCTCAGGCGTCGCCATCGGCTTCACGGCGGCCTCGCAGGCCGGCCTCGGCCAGCTCTCCGCCGCCAAGGAAACCGGTCACTACGTGCTCGGCGTCGATTCCGATCAGGAAGCGATCTTCGCCAGCAGCGATCCGGGCATCGCCTCGCAGGTTGTGAGCTCGGTGCTGAAGAACGTCGACGTCAGCCTCCTCCAGGCCTACGACCTCTATGCCGAGGGCAAGCTGCCGTTCGGCACCGGCAAGGCGGTCGGTCTGGCGGAAGGCGCCGTCGGCCTCGTCGGGACCGGCAACATGGCCAAGCTCGCCACGCCGGAGGTGCTGGCCGCGGTCAAGGCGGCGGAGCAGAAGATCGCCAGCGGCGAGATCAAGGTCCCGACGGCCTTCGGCATGTCCACCGAGGACATCTCCAAGCTGCGCGACGGCGTGCGGCCCTGATCCGATGAGCGACGACCGCGCCAAAACCCTGGACGTGGTGCCGGCCGTCGCCTTCAACGGCATTGCCAAGACCTATCCGAACGGCACGGTCGCCCTCAGCGACGTGTCGTTCGCGATCCGCGCGGGGTCGATCCACGCCGTCTGCGGCGAGAATGGCGCCGGCAAGTCGACGCTGATGAAGATCCTGTTCGGGCTCACCGAGCCGACGGCTGGCGAGGTGCTGCTCGATGGCAAGCCGGTTTCCACAGGGGCCGCCGGCTTTGCCGGCCAGCACGGCCTCGGCATGGTACATCAGCATTTCTCCCTGATCCCGACCCTGACTGTCACCGAGAACATCATCCTCGGCCACGAGCCGCGACGTGGCCTCCTGATCGACCGCGCGGAGGCGCGGCGGTGGGTTGTAGCGCTGAGCCGCGAATATGAGCTCGCCGTGGATCCGGACGCCTTGACGGGCCGCCTGTCGGTCGCCGCCCAGCAGAAGGTCGAGATCCTCAAGGCGCTTTCGCGCGACACCCGCATCCTGATCCTCGACGAGCCGACGGCCGTACTGTCGCCGCCGGAGATCGAGGAGCTGTTCAACCGGCTGCGCGGCCTCAGCGCCCGTGGCATGACGATCATCTTCATCTCCCACAAGCTGAACGAGGTCCGCGCGCTCGCCGAAAGCGTCACCGTGCTGCGCGGCGGCCGGCTCACCGGCACGTCGAGGCTGGCCGACATTCCCGACGACGCCATCATGCAGATGGTGATGGGACGGGCCGTCGAGGTTACCCGGCGCGTTCCGGCCAAGGTCGCGGGCGATGTGGCGGTGGTTCTAGACGGCGTCTCCACCGCCGTTCGCGATCCCGCCGACCGGATCCAGGACATCTCCCTGAAGATACATGCCGGCGAGATTGTCGGCATTGCCGGCGTCGAAGGCAGCGGCCAGCGCGGGCTGGTCTCGGTGCTCAGCGGCATGATGAATCCAGCATCGGGCAGGATCGCTTTCAACGGTCGCGACATGGCTCGGGTGGATGCCCTCGGCTGGCGCAGGGCCGGCCTGGCGAACCTGCCGGCGGACCGCTTCGGGCAGGGCGGCGCGCCGGCGCTGAGCCTGGCCGAAAACGCCATAGCCGGCACCGACGGCGACCCCGAACTGCAACGCGGCCCGCTGTTGCGCGGCGCTGCGATCACGGCGCGCGTGCGCAAGATGATCGCCGACTATTCGGTGCGCAACTCGGGCATCGGCGAGCGGCTCGATTCCCTGTCCGGCGGCAACGCGCAGAAGCTGATCGCCGCCCGCGAGCTTGCGACGCGTCCCAGATTCCTCATCGCCGACCAGCCGACGCGCGGCATCGACGTGGCCGCCGCCGCCTTCCTGCACAAGCGGCTCGACGAAGCGGCGCGTGGTGGCGCCGCCATCCTGCTGGTGACGGCCGATCTCGACGAATTGCTGCGCCTTGCCGATCGCGTTGTCGTGCTCTTTGCCGGCCGCATCGTCGCCGACCTGCGCAACGGGCCTGAGCTCGATCCGGCGCGGCTGGGTCCGTTCATGCTGGGGCTGGAGACCGCGTCATGAAGGGCAATTTGCTTGCGGGCCTGGTTCAGCTTCTCGTCACCCTCGCCGTCGTCGCGGCTGTCATCCTGGTGGTGTTGGTGCCATTCGCATTGTCACAGCCGCAGCCGGCCGCGGTGCTCACCAGTTTTCTGCTCGGCCCGCTCGATTCCGTGCGCCATCTCGGCAACGTCGCCGAGGTTGCCACGCCGATCGCCTTCACCGGCCTTGCCGCGACGGTGATCTTCCGGTCGGGCCTGTTCAATCTCGGCATCGAGGGCGGCTTTTTTCTGGGCGGTCTCGCGGCCACGGCGGCCGCGCTGCTTCTGCCGCTTCCCCATGTCGCGGCGCCATTCCTCGCCATCGTCGTCGGCGCGACCGTCGGCAGCCTTGCCTGCATCGTTCCGGGCTATCTGCGCATCCGCCATGACGCTTCCGAAATGGTCACCTCGCTGGTGCTGAACTTCGCGATCCTCTTTGCCGGCGTGTTCGTGCTGAACTATTTCCTGCGCGATCCGGCCGCCGGCACGCTGATGTCCTACCGCATTCCGGCCGACGCAAGGCTGGAGCGTCTCTTGCCATCCACGCGCCTGAACAGCGGCGCTATCATCGCCGTGCTGGCTTGCCTCGGCGCGGGCATATGGCTGTTCAAGACGCGCGCCGGCCTCAACCTCCGCATCGTCGGCTCCAGTCCCGGCTTCGCCACCCATCTCGGATTGCCGTCATCGCGCATCGTGATGATGGCGCAGGTCGCCGGCGGGCTGATCGCCGGCATGGCCGGCGCCATCGAGGTGCTGGGCCTCTATCCCCGCTTCTCCTGGACGCATCTTCCCGGCCTGGGCTGGACCGGCATCATCGTCGCCATCCTGGCGCGCGAGAATCCGTTCCTCATCCTGCCGGCAGCGCTCTTCCTTGGCTATCTCCAGGTCGGCGGCAACATCCTGGCGCAGGAAGTCGGCATTCCGGTCGAGGTCGTCGGGCTCATCACCGCCGCGATCATGCTGGCGGTCACCGCCAACGCCATCTTCCAGCATCCGGCGCTGCTGCGGCTGATCAGGACCATCCGCCAGCGCGGCGAGGCCTCGGCATCATGAGCGGCCTGTTCGAACATCTTGCCGATCCCGCCCTCTTCGCCACGGTGCTGCGGGTCATGACGCCATTGCTGCTGGCAGCCCTCGGCGTGCTGATCTCCGACCGGGCTGGTGTCTTCAACATCGGCATGGAGGGCATGATGTTGGTTGGCGCGCTGACCGGCGTGCTGGTCAGCGCCGGGACCGGCAGCGCCTGGCTCGGCCTCGGCGCGGCCATCGTGCTGTGCGGCGCCGTCGGCTGCCTGATGGCCTTCGTCATAAACGGCCTCGGCGCCAACCTCATCATAACAGGCATAGCGCTCAACCTGGCGGCCTCCTCGGCGACGACGCTGGGGCTGTTCTTCGCCACTGGCGACAAGGGCATGTCGGGTTCGCTGAAGAGCGGGGTGCTGCCGAGCGTCCGCCTGCCCGTCATAGACGGGATACCGGTGCTCGGGCCGCTGCTGTCCGGTCACCATATCCTCACCTGGTTCGCGTTGTTTGCCGTGCCCTTGGTCAGCCTTCTGGTGATGCGGACACCGTTCGGCCTGCACATGCGCGCGGTCGGCGTCGATCCCAAGGCCGCCGCCGCGGCCGGCATTCCGGTCGCCCGCGTTCAGATGCTGGCTCTGATGCTCTCCGGCGTGTTCGGCGGGCTGGCCGGCGCGTATCTTTCCATGGGCTATGTGAGCTGGTTCGCGCAGGACATGACGGCCGGCCGCGGCTTCATCGCCATCGCCATCGAGGTTATGGGCATGGCAACGCCCCTGGGCACGCTGATATCGGCCGTCATCATCGCGGTCGCCGAGACGCTTGCCATCACCATGCAGAGCCTCGGCCTGCCCAACGAACTCATGCAGATGATCCCCTATGTGGTGCCGATCGTCGTGCTGACCTTCTGGGCGAGCCGCCGCCGCCGCTCGCTCGCCCGCATCGCTCAACTCTCGAAATAGACAGGAAGAACCATGAAGGCATGGGAACTCACCCGCGATCTCTTGCGCCAGACACAGCCGGTCGTCCGCACCGCCGAAGAGCAGACATGGGACGCCAGCGAATTGATGAAGGGGCTGGATTTCGGCGTCGCGCTGTTCTGGAAGAGCAACGTGCCGGGCTCGGCCGCGCCGGAGAACCTGATGGCCGGCGCGCTGCAGTCGCTGGAGAACAAGGGCTATGTGCTGGAGCCCTACGAGGACCTTCTCAGGGAAGGCGGTGAAGCCCTGGCGCGCGGCGATTTCGAGCGGCTTTACGTCATCGACATGCGTCTGCGCGTGCTGATGCGCGCCGCGCGGCCCGACCCTGACCATCCCTCCCAGCGCACCGTGCGCTATCGCTCGTGGGAAGAATTCGACGCCACCGTCCAGTGGCCCGCCGATGTCGCCGTTGCGGTCGACGATGCGGATTTTGCCGATCGCAGCCGCGCCGGCTGGCTTGGCCAGCTCGTCGGGGCAGCCGCCGGCACGGCGTTGGAGGGTTACTCGGCCGAGAACATCATGAAGGTTTTCGGACCGATCCGGAGCTATGTCCGCGAGCCGAACACCTACAATGACGACATCACCTTCGAGATCGCCTTCCTCGAAGCTTTCGCCGACAAAGGCCATGCCGTCAGCGGCGCCGATATCAGCGAGCGCTGGACGTCGATGATCCCCATGGGCTGGTCGGCGGAGGCGATCGCGCTCGCCAACATCAGGCGCGGCCTGCTGCCGCCGGAGACGGCGACCACCGACAATCCGTTCGACGAGTGGATCGGTGCTCAGATGCGCGGTGCCATCTGCGGCATGGTCGCGCCGGGCAGGGCGCGCGAGGCTGCACGCCTCGCCTGGATCGATGGCGCAGTCTCGCATGCGGCCAACGGCATATTGGGCGAGGTGTTCAACGCTGTTCTGGCGGCTCGTGCCTTCACGCAGAACGACACGGTTTCGCTGCTGGAGGAGACCGTCGCGCTGTTCTCGACGGAGTCGGAATATGGCCAGGTACTCGCGTTCGCGCTCGACGCGTGCCGGACCGAGGCGGACTGGCAGTCGGCATGGGCGCGCTGCGACGCGAAATATGTCGAGTACAACTGGATCCACGCCTACCCCAACGCCGCCGCCCAGGTGGTGGCGCTGTGGTTCGGCAAGGGCGATTTCGAGCGCACGCTGGAGATCGTCTGCGGCATCGGACACGACGTCGACTGCAATGCCGCGCAGATCCTGTGCGTGGTTGCCATCCAGCGCGGCAGCGCCGCGATCGCGGAACGCTGGACGGCGCCGCTGCTTGCCGGCGACATCGTGACCTATATGCGTCGCCCGGCAACGATCCCGTTCGATACGCTGGTGGCGCAGACGGTCGATGCCGTCCGTAAATGGCGGAAGCAGTAACGTTAGCGTATGCTTACGAAATGGATTTGCGCATCGTGATCGACGTCGCCCTGGCATAGCCAGGGTGCGCCGTCCGCGCGGTCTCGCGGAAGCCCAGCCGGGCGAAGGCCGCGTGATTGCCTGTCAGCTCGATGCGGGTCTCAAGCTCGAGCGCCGCCTTGCCGCGCTCGCGCGCGAGCACCTCCACGGCCTGCATCAGCCGCTTGCCGATCCCCTGTCCCTGCAGGCTGGGGTCGACGGCGAGCTTGCCGACATAGAAATCACTCTCGCGCTCCCTGGCGAATACGCAGCCGATGAGGCGGCCATCGATCATGGCGATGAAAGCTGCCTCCACCCCGGCCTTCTCACGCAGGCTTTTGGCGGTCAGGCGATGCGCCGAGGAGGGAGGATCAATGACGCCGTCCATCGAGGCGAAGGAGCGCAGAATGAGTTGCAGGAGTTCGTCCCAGCGGTCGAAACCAGCGTCGAGCCGGCTGATCACGGGGCCGGCGGAGCCCACGTCGGGAAGATGGCTCATGCTTCAGCGTCGTCCATAGCGAATGGTGTCGATGCGGGCGGCGAGCGCATCGTAGAGCAGCAGCCGGCCGACCAGCGGCTCGCCGATGCCGGTGATCAGCTTGATCGCCTCCATCGCCTGCAGTGTCCCGATCACCCCGGTCAAGGCGCCGACGATGCCGGCTTCCGCGCAGGACGGCACCAGTCCGGCGGGCGGGGCCTCCGGAAAGAGGTCGCGATAGTTCGGGTTGGGCTTTCCGTCCTTGCCGTTCTCGAACGGCTTCAGCACCGTGATCGAGCCGTCGAAGCGGCCAACGGCGGCATGGACGAGCGGCCTGCCTTCCGCCGCGCAGGCATCGGCCACCGCGTAGCGCGTTTCGAAATTGTCCGAGCCGTCGACGACGATGTCGTATGATCTGACCAGGGCAGGGGCATTGCCGGACGTCAGCCTGAAATCATGGCGCGCCACCGTGACGTGAGGGTTGATCGCGGCGATCGCCCGGCGGGCGCTCTCGGTCTTGGGCACCCCGATCGTATCCGTGGCGTGGATGACCTGCCGTTGGAGGTTGGACAACGAGACGATGTCGTCGTCGACGATGCCGAGCGTGCCGACGCCGGCCGCCGCCAGATATTGCAGCGCCGGCGCGCCGAGACCCCCGGCGCCGATCACCAGCACGCGGGCCCGTTTCAGCCGCTGCTGGCCGGCCCCGCCGATCTCCGGCAGCACGATGTGGCGGGCGTAGCGCTCCAGTTCTTCTGGCGAAAGCGGGGCAGGGGTCATGGCCGGACCATAGTGCATGTCGCCCAAAAGTGTGTAGCGGTTTTGGGAGGTCGACATGCACCGGAAACAGCCTGCATGTCGCCCGAAAGTGTGTAGCGGTTTTGGGAGGTCGACATGCGTCGGAAACAGCCTGCATGTCGCCCAAGTGTGTAGACTGCGCTCAGTCGTCGGAGCGAACGGTCCCATGGTCGACGGTCAGGAACTGGGCGCGCCCGGCAAGGCTGGAAAACAGCGCCGTGTCGGTGCCGGTCATGAACGTCTGGCAGTTGAGCTCCTCCAGGATGGCAAACAGCGCCGCGCGGCGGCCGGCGTCGAGGTGCGCGGCGATCTCGTCGAGCAGCAGGACCGGCGTCATCCCGGACATTTCACCGGTCAGGCGAGCATGCGACAGCACGATCCCAACCAGCAGCGCCTTCTGCTCGCCGGTCGAGCACAATTCGGCCGGCATGTCCTTGGGGCGGTGACGCACGAGAAGATCCGAACGGTGCGGGCCGTCCAGCGTGCGGCCGGCAGCGCGATCACGAAGGCGACCTTCGGCGAGGGCGCGGCGGAAGCGCTCCTCGACATCGATCGCGGGCATGGTGGCGACTTCGCTCTCCAGCACGCCCTCCAGGCCGATGTCGGCCTGCGGAAAGGGACCGGTGGCGGGTAGTCTCTCGATCATCGCCGCCAGCAGCCGCACCAACTCGGCGCGGGCGGCGGCCATGGCCACGCCTGTCTCGGCCATCTGCGTCTCGATCGCGTCGAACCAGGCTCCGTCGCGCGAGCCTTCCGCCAGCAGGCGGTTGCGACCGCGCATGGCCTTCTCGTAGTCCAGCGCGCGTTGGCCGTGGCCGGGGTCGATCGCCAGCACCAACCGGTCGAGGAACCGGCGTCGGTCGCCGGCAGGCCCGGTGAACAGCGCGTCCATGGCCGGCGTCAGCCATACCACCCGCAGCCATTCCAGCATCTCCTCGGCCGAACGTGCCGCCGCGCCGTTGATACGTACCTTTCGGCCGCCTTCGCCGATCGCGTCTCCGCCGGAAATGCCTGTGCCGATCTCCACCTCGCCCTCCGGCCCGTCAAGCCGGGCATGCAGCGCGAAGCCGCCATCGCCGTCTTCGCGCGCAATGTCGGCATAGGGCGCCCGGCGCAGGCCGCGCCCCGGCGTCAGCAGCGATATGGCTTCGAGCAGGTTTGTCTTGCCGGCGCCATTGTCCCCGCAAAACACCACCGCGCCCGGCCGAAGGTCGATCGAGAGCGCGGCGTAATTGCGAAAATTCGTAAGCGTAAGCTTACTTATGTAGGTTTGATCCGGCAAAGGTCATCCCGCCTGTCGATGTCGCCACGGCCATCGCTTGCCCTCGCCGGGCGGCGTCGGACCCGCCGGCGGCTATACCCGCATCGGCATCAGAACGTAGAGCGCGGTTTCGTCCGCCATGTCGTGGATCAGCGTCGGCGAGCCGGCGTCGGCCAGCATGAACTTGGCCTCCGTGCCGGAAAGCTGGGCGGCGACATCGAGCAGGTACTTGGCGTTGAAGCCGATCTCGATCGGGTCGGACGAGTAGTCCGCCGCCAGTTCCTCGGTTGCGCTGCCGGAATCCGGATTGTTGACCGCAAGCGTCACCTGTCCCTCGGCGATCGACAGCTTCACGGCGCGGCCACGCTCCGAGGAGATGGTCGAGACGCGGTCGACGGCTGCCGCGAAGCCCTGGCGATCGATGATCAGCTTCTTGTCGTTGCCGGTCGGAATGACGCGCTGGTAGTCGGGGAAGGTGCCGTCGATGAGCTTCGACGTCAGCACGACGCTGCCGATGGTGAAGCGGATCTTGGTGTCGGAGAGCTCGGTGGTGATCGCGATGTCCGGATCGTCGACCAGCTTCTGCAATTCGCTGACGGTCTTGCGTGGGATGATGATGCCCGGCATGCCTTCGGAGCCGGCCGGCGCGTCGACCTCGGCGCGTGCCAGGCGGTGGCCGTCGGTGGCGACGGCGCGCAGCTTCAGCTTGCCGCCGACCTCGATCGTGTGCAGGTAGATGCCGTTGAGGTAGTAGCGCGTCTCCTCGGTGGAGATGGCGAACTGCGTCTTCTCGATCAGGCCCTTGAGCGCCACCGAATCGAGCCGGAAGATATGAGACAGCGATCCGGCCGAGAGCTCGGGGAAGTCGGACTGCGGCAGGCATTGCAGCCGGAAGCTGGAACGGCCCGACGTCACCGTCATGGCGTTGCCATCCTCGTCGGTCTTGAGCATCACCTCAGCACCGTCGGCCAGCTTGCGCACGATGTCGTAGAGCAGGTGCGCGGGCACCGTCGTCGCGCCGCCGCGCTCCACCTTGGCGGGCGTGGCTTCCGTGACCTCGAGGTCAAGGTCGGTCGCCTTCATCTCCAGGCTCGCGCCGTCGGCATTGAGCAGCACGTTCGAGAGAATCGGGATGGTGTTGCGCCGTTCCACGACACGGTGAACGTGGTTGAGCGACTTCAGGAGGTTTGACCGTTCGAGGATAACACGCATGACGAAACAGGCCCGCTTAATGGATGAACGGGTCTCCGCAAGCGGCGCCCCGCGAAAGGTCTGAACAAGCTCAGAATCGGCTTAGACTGACAGGAAAAGACCAGCAAACGCAAGCCCGCGCCACCGCTTCGGGGCGGTAGCGCGGGCTTTCTGGGGATAAACGTCGCGAACTTCGCGAACCAGCGTTTCGCCGGCCGTGTCGAAAAACCCGCCGAGGGTTTTCCGACACCGTGCGGCAAGAATCGAAAGCCCGTCAGGCCTGGTCGTTGATGAGCCTGCGCAGCAGCTCCAGTTCCTGAGCCAGCGTGTTGTCGGCGCCGGAAAGGTCCTCGATCTTGCGCACGGCATGCAGCACGGTGGTGTGGTCGCGCCCGCCGAAGCGCCGGCCGATCTCCGGCAGCGAGCGTGGCGTCATCACCTTGGACAGATACATCGCCACCTGGCGCGGCTTGACGATGGTGCGCGTGCGCCGGTTGGACAAGAGCTCGGTCTTCGACACGTTGTAGTGCCGGGCCACGATGCGCTGGATGTCCTCGATCCGCACCCGTTTCGGTTCGCCGGAACGGTAGATATGGCCGAGGATCTCGTCGATGCGATCGATCGTGATCTGCGGCTCGAAGGACTGGCGGAACAGCAACTGGTTGAACGCGCCCTCCAGTTCGCGGCCGCTACCGGTCACGGTACGGGCGACGTGGTTGAGAATCTCCTCGGAGATGTCGAGCGTTGCGTCGTCCGCCTTGGCGGTCGCAAGGCGCAGTTTCAGCATGCCGAGCCGCATGGCGAAGTCCGGCGCCGACATTTCCAGCGCGACGCCGCCATTGAGGCGGGAGCGCACGCGCGGCTCGAGCGACTCCAGTTCCGCCGGCGGCCGGTCGGCGGCGACCACCACCTGCTTGGCGCTGTCGAGCAGCATGTTGATCAGGTGGCAGAACTCGTGCTGGATCGACTTGCCCTGCAGGAACTGCATGTCGTCGATGATGAGAAGGTCGATGTCGCGCAGCTGTTCCTTCAGCGTCAGCGCGTTGTTGTCGCGGATCGCGGTGGCGAAGCGCCACATGAAGTATTCGGCCGTCAGGTAGACGACGCGCGACTTCGGATTCTGCTTCAGAGATTCCGCCGCGATCGCCTGCAGGAGATGCGTCTTGCCGAGGCCGACGGTGGCATGCAGGAAAAGCGGATTGAAGCGCACGGCGCTGGATTGCGATTCCGCGACAGCCTTGGCGGCGGCGAACGCCACCCGGTTGGACGGCCCCTCGATGAAGGAAGAGAAGGTGTAGCGGGGGTCGAGCGGGGACCCCAGCACATTGTGGCGGAATTCGCCTTCGGCCTGGACGCCGGCGCGCGGCGCCGGCGCGCGCTCGACGCGCCCGCTGCCCGCGGTGCCCGCCGCCAGCGCGGTCTGCGTCTGCTTGGTCATCTTGCGGGCTGGAATCGTTTCCGGCTCGCTGCTGTTTCGGGCCTGGCGGGTGGCATTGCGCACCACGATCTCGACCTTCAGGATGTCGGCGTCTTCCTGCTTCCACAGGTCCGCGATCAGGTCGAGATAGTGACCGTTGATCCACGAGCGCAGGAACGCGGTCGGCACCGAGATGCGCACGATACCTTTCGAAGCCTCGGCCACCTTCATGCGGCCGAACCAGCTGGAATACACCTCCGCGCCCAGGCGCGCCTTCAACTGGGCCTTGACCCGCTCGAACTTCTGGTCTGCGTCGCTGGAAGAAACCGCCTCGTCCCCGGCCATGGATCCAGGAAATGGGAGCTCACCGCTGCTCTCCCTTTCTATGCCGCTTTGCATGTTCGACGTCCTTTTTTTGTACCTGCACTGCGCCGGGGATGCGCCTCCTGCATCCATGAGTCCGACGATCTTCCTGAGCGTGATGCACCCACCGCCGCTGGCGGGTGCCCATGCCTCATAGTTCTAGGGGAAACGAGCCGACCCTTGGGAAGTCGATCCGCGCTGGCGACAGGACAACAGGATTCCACCCGGCCAAAAAAGCGCCGGCGCGCCGTCCTCTTGCCATATACAATTACGCCCAGTCCCCTACTGTATCGAAAAGGCAAACCAACCCGAGCGCGGAAATGATCCACGTCGTAAACTTCGCCAATTTAAGCTGGCCGTCTCAGGTTGGGTCAGGGCAAGAGCCCGTCCCTTTCGATGGATGGACATTACCGAAATCGTTGTGGATAGGGCAAGGCCACGACTAACCGATTTTTAAGGAATCTGGTTAGCCTGAAGGGGTTCGGAGACCATGCCGCCAGAGCACATTTTGGCAAACCCATTGTGATTCAAACCCTTTTCCGGCGAATATGAAAAACGCCACCCGAACTGAAATTTTCTGAAATAATTCTCTTGACAGCCACTTGTCCCCCGTAGCCGGAGCGCGATGTGGACAAGTTGTGAATGACCATCTGTAACTATTTGAAAAATAAAAGCAATTTGTGCCGACCTCCGTCCTGTGGTTGAGCTGTTTCAGTAGTCGTGAATATCAGTCGGAATGTATATGCCGGCAAAGGATTTCCGAAATCTGAAATACGTCTGCGGTGACCTTTACCGAGCTTTCTTTTTAAGTACTTGCCGGCAAACGAAAAAACCCGGCCTGTGCGGCCGGGTTTCAAAGAAGATCAGTTTTCCCTTGCGGGATATCAGGCAGACAGGACCTTGACGCGCTGAGCGAGTCTGGAGACCTTCCGGGAAGCCGTATTCTTGTGCAGCACACCCTTGGTGGCGGCGCGCATCAATTCCGGTTCCGCGACCTTGAAGGCCTCCACGGCGGCTGCCTTGTCGCCGGCGGCGAGGGCTTCCTCGACCTTGCGGACGTAGGTGCGCACGCGCGAGCGGCGGTTCTTGTTGATCGCCGCGCGGCGGGCGATCTTACGCGTTGCCTTCTTGGCCGACGAGGTATTCGCCATGTTGCCTCTCTATCCGATCTTGTGGGCGGCTGCGGCGTGCCGCAGGGCGCAAAAAACAAACGGGCAGCCACGGGGCCGCCTCGGTTGGTGCGGCTTATAGTTCAGCTTTTCCGGCGCGTCAACGTCGCCGGCCCGTCTTTTTGGGAAGCCGGCATCCTACCTGTGGGTGAAGTTCGGCTTGCGCTTTTCGGCGAAGGCAGCCATGCCCTCCTTCTGGTCGTCCAGAGCGAAAAGCGAGTGGAACAGGCGGCGTTCGAAACGCAGTCCCTCGGTCAGCGTCGTCTCGTAGGCACGGTTCACGGCCTCCTTCGTCATCATCACGGACGGCAAGGAGAATTCGGCGATCTTCGCGGCGGCCTTGAGTGCCTCCTCGACCAGCTCGGCTGCCGGCACGACCCGCGACACCAGGCCGGAACGCTCGGCCTCGGCGGCGTCCATCATCCGCCCGGTCAGGCACATATCCATGGCCTTCGACTTGCCGACGAATCGGGTCAGCCGCTGCGATCCGCCCATGCCGGGCATGACGCCCAGCGTAATCTCGGGCTGGCCGAATTTCGCATTGTCGGCGGCGATGATGAAGTCGCACATCATGGCCAGCTCGCAGCCGCCGCCGAGCGCGTAGCCGGCTACTGCAGCGATGACCGGCTTTCGGGTGCGGGTGAATTCCTCCCAGCCAACGAAGAAGTCCCTCACATAGGCTTCGACGAAGGACATCGCCTGCATCTCCTTGATGTCGGCGCCGGCCGCGAAGGCCTTCTCGGACCCGGTGACGACCAGCGCGCCGATGCCGGGGTCGGCATCGAACGCCTTGGCCGCGGCGACGATATCCGCCAGCACCTGGGAATTGAGCGCGTTGAGCGCCTTCGGCCGGTTCAGCGTGATCAGCCCGACCTTGCCGCGTGTCTCCACGATGATGGTTTCATAGGTCATGGCCCTGCCTCCTGGTTTTACGGCGCCGATCAATGTGATCCGGTCTTAGAGCATTTTGCAGCCAGGTGGAATCAGCTCGTCCGCCTGTCGCGTGACCTGGACAAGCGGAATCGATTTCCGAGTTTCGCCGCTCAGCGCTGGCAGGCCCGGCAATAGAAGGTCGAGCGTCCGCTCTGCACGATCCGCTCGACATGCCCGCCGCAGCCGGGTGTAGGGCAAGGCTCGCCCTCGCGGTCATAGACGGCGAAGGAGTGCTGGAAATAGCCGAGCGAGCCGTCGGTGCGGACATGATCGCGCAGCGAGGATCCGCCGGCCGCGATCGCGTCGGCGATGACCGTCCGGATCGCTCCGGCCAGGCGGTCGCTCTGCTGCCTGGCCTTCTTGCTGGCTTTGGCGATCGTGCCCGCCTCGCGCAACGGCGACAGGCCGGCGCGCCACAGCGCCTCCGAGACATAGATGTTGCCCAGTCCGGCGATCAGGCGCTGATCGAGGAGCGCTGCCTTCAGCGGCGACCGGCGCCCCTCGAGCAGCGAGGCAAGCAGCGTTCCGTCCAGCGCATTGCCGGTCGGCTCGACGCCGAGGCCGGCAAGCATCGGGTGCTCGTCGGGCACTCCTTCGCTGAACAGCATGAAGCCGAAGCGGCGCGGGTCGTTGAAGATGATGCGGGAGCGTTCGCCCGTCGGCAGCTCTGTGTGAAAGACGACGTGGTCGTGCGTCTCGTTCTTCGAGCGCTGGTGGTGGAATTCCCCCGGCATTTCGCTCGTCCCGGCTGTTTCGACCCGGAACGAGCCCGACATGCCGAGATGACAGATCAGCACCAGGCCGTCATCGGCGTGCATGGTCAGGTATTTGGCGCGCCGGCCGAGCGCCGTGATGGTCCTGCCGGTCAGGCGCTCGACAAAGCGTTCGGGAAAGGGAAAGCGCAGGTCCGGCCGGCGCGCCTCCACGGCGACCAGGCGCGCGCCTTCCAGCGCGGGTTGCAGGCCTCGGCGAACAGTCTCGACTTCGGGCAGTTCAGGCATCGCCGGCAATCATCCCGTGGAAAGACGAGCCATGGCGTCCCGGCGCCAGGCCAAGATGCTCGGCAACGGTTTCGCCGATGTCGGCGAATGTGGCGCGCAGGCCGATGGCGCCGCCCCTGAGCCCCGGGCCGATGCCGATCACCGGGATGCGCTCGCGCGTATGATCGGTGCCGCGCCAGGTCGGGTCGTTGCCATGATCGGCCGTCAGGATGAGGAGATCCCCCGGCTTGAGGCGGGAAAACGCTTCCGGCAGTCGGCGGTCGAAGGCCTCCAGCGCCGCCGCGTAGCCCGCCACATCGCGCCGGTGGCCGAACTCAGTGTCGAAGTCGACGAAATTGGCAAAGACCAGGTCACCGTCGGCGGCATCGTCCATCGCGCCGAGAGCCTTGTCGAACATGGCCATGTTGCCGGGTGCCTTGCGCACCTCGGAGATGCCCCGGTGAGCAAAGATGTCGCCGATCTTGCCGACGGCGATCACCCTGTGGCCTTGCGCCGTCAGTCGGTCGAGCAGCGTCGGCTCCGGTGGCGGCACGGCATAGTCACGCCGGTTGTGCGTGCGCTGGAACGTGGCGGCGGTTTCCCCGACGAAAGGCCGGGCGATCACCCGGCCGATCCTCAGGGGATCGACCAGCCGGCGCACGGTGGCGCAGAATTCGTAGAGCCGCTCCAGCCCGAAATGCTGCTCGTGCGCGGCAATCTGAAGGACGGAATCGACCGAGGTGTAGCAGATCGGCTTGCCGGTACGGATATGCTCCTCGCCGAAACGCTCGATGATCTCGGTGCCTGGCGCGTGGCAGTCGCCGAGGATACCCGGCACCTTGCCTTCGCGGATCATCGCCTCGGTCAGTTCGGCAGGAAAGGCCGGTACCGTGTCGGGGAAGTAACCCCAGTCGAAGCGCACCGGCAGCGCGGCGATTTCCCAGTGGCCCGACGGCGTGTCCTTGCCGCTGGAAACCTCCTGCGCGGCGCCGTGGAACGAGGATGGCAACGGTCTGATGCCGCCGTCGTCGAAATCGAAGCCGGTGGCCGTCCTGGCGGCGGCGCCGAGACCCAGCCCGGCCATGTTGGGGATGGCCAGCGGTCCGCTGCGCAAGCCCGCGCGGTTGGCGCGCCCCGCGGCGCAGGCTTCGGCTATATGCCCGAACGTGTCGGAGCCGCTGTCGCCATAGCGCCCCGCGTCGGCCGCGCCGCCTATGCCGAAGGAGTCGAGAACGAAAAGGAAAGCGCGCGCCATGGGATCATCGTTGCCTGTCGGTGACCCCAGACATAAGGTCCCTTCCGTGCATTGGCAATTCGCAAGGCCTTGGCTACTGCCAGCGCGGGGGACGGAATGCGGCCGGTTCGGGATGATCGATCGACGGGGATAGCTGAATGCCGGCGATAAAGGCCATCTCCAAGACGCTGGCCATCGCACTGATGATCGGTTCGGCGTCATCGGCGCCCGCCCGGGCCGGCTGGCGCGACGATATCGGCACATTCCGCGTCGGCATCGTCGCCGAGCCGGGCGCCGGCAACACCGTGCCGGGCCTGGCGCTGTTGACGGATGCCTATACCAAGGCGCTTGGCATGAAGGTCGAGTTCGTCGTTGCCCGCGACTACGCGTCGTTGATCGAGGCGCAGGCCAACGCCAAGGTCGACTATGCCATCTATTCGGCCATTGCCTACGCCACCGTGTCGGAACGTTGCGGCTGCGTCGAGCCGCTCGTGGCGCCGATCGATTCCGATGGTGCGACCGGCATCCGCGGCGTTCTGCTGACCCGTGACGGCAGGCTGCCGGACCTGGCCGCGATGGCGACGCACAAAATCGCGATGGCGCCCGCCGACGATGTCGGAGGCTCGCTGCTGCCGATCGCGGGGCTGAGAGGGGAGGGCGTCACGATCGCCGAGGATTCGACTTTCCTGGCGCACGCCGGTTCGGTGGCGGCCGCCGAGACGATGCTGGTCGAGGGCAAGGCCGACGCGCTTTTCGGCTGGACGCCGGCAAGCGCGGATAGGGTGCAGGTCGACGCGGCCGGAACGGCTGGCAGGCTTGAGGCGGCGGGCATACCGCGCAACGAGCTTCGCACGATCTGGACATCGGGCCTGCTGCGCTATGGACCCCATGCCGTGCGCAGCAATCTGGATCCGGAGGCCAAGCGCCGGCTGACCGTCTTCCTCACCAACCTCAAGGCGATGTCGCCCGATGTCTATGACCTGCTGGAGGCCAGGCATGCGGGCGGGTTCACCGCCGTGGCGGCCGGGGATTACGGCATGGCCGCCGCCATTGTTCGCATGGTCGCTGGATCCACCCCGCAACGGTAGCGGCGGCGGTCGGCCGCGTCACGGCTGCGGATCAGCAGTCGCTGCAGGGGATCGTCTGGCTTCTGCGGGGACGCAGGTAGTAGGTCTCGCTCATCGGTATCTTGTCGAAGGCGGAGACGAGGCCAGTCCGTTTCTTCGCGTCAGCCGACCACGTGATGATCGGCT
Source organism: Mesorhizobium sp. 65-26 (assembly GCA_001899205.1). Lineage (GTDB taxonomy): Bacteria > Pseudomonadota > Alphaproteobacteria > Rhizobiales > Rhizobiaceae > Mesorhizobium. The sequence continues at coordinate 36,844 of MKVL01000013.1, forward strand.
GATAGGTGAGGTCGCTTTCCACGCGGATGAGGAAGGTGCCTGCGATCTTGAGCGAGTCCGGGACCGTGGTGATGGTGTTCTTGGCGGCGTCGACGCTGGAGACGCCGTTGACCACCTTGCGCGACCATACGACCTGCACTTTCGGCGTCGTATCGGTGGTCACCTGGATCGCGGTGATGATGATCTGTGGCGTCGAGCGGTTGTAGGGCTGTAGCGTCGAGGTTCCGATCTTCATGATGGCGTCGAGGTCCGCCGCCAGGACGCTCTGCTGCTGTGTGACGAGATCGGCCACCATGCTGCCGATGCGGCTGACTTTCTTGTTGGTCTCGATGGCCTGCGAGGCCTCCATGGTGATGAAATACATGATCAGCAGGATCGGTACGATCAAGGCGAATTCGATCGCGGCGATGCCGCGGCGATCGCGCAACAGCCGTGTTGTCGTCTTTCTGATCGTCGCTATCACAATATGTGCCCCCGCACGAAAAATACCCAAGTCCGTTATCTGCCAGGCAGGCGGTAAATCTCAGTTGTCGAACGGCTCGTTCTGCCAGGTGACCGACGCGAAATGCAGCGTGTTGCCGTTCTTCAGATTGGCCATCGACTTGGCCAGGAAATCGGTCATCACGGGCCATCTGTAGAAGACCCTCAGCATGTTCTTGGATTCCGCCGCGCCCGGAGCCACCGTGAAATTGGTGGTGCCGGTTCCCTGCGTGAGGACAATGTCACCGTCCTGGATCTTGAATCCGGCCTGGGCTGCATCCGCGAAGGTCGCATATTCGCGAAGATCTACGGCCAGCCCCGGGCAGTTCGCGGCAACAACGATCTGCAATTGGTTGCAGATAAGCTGCTTCAGCGTCGTATCGTTGATGTTGGCGCTCCGTATCTGGCCGGTGCGCAACTGGCGGGCCACGTCATCGGTGATGTTGGCCATCACCTCCTGGCCGGCAAAGGAAATGCAGCTCTCCAGGATCGCGAAGACGAGCAGGGCGAAGGGAATGGCGAGCAGCGCGAATTCCATCGCCGTGCTGCCGCGCCGGTCGCGCGCGAAGCGGGCCAGAAGCCTCGCTTGTCCTGCCTTGCGCGTGTCCCGTCCGGGGATGCCGTCATTGCCCATGTTCGATCCTGCCGATCCTGCTGAGGTATCGGCGGGCACAATAGCAGGGACCGATTTAGGTCGGGTTTGGATGATTGTTAAATTCGCCAGGAAGCGGTTTACGTCAGGCTAACCAATCCTGGCCGGTCGGCAGGGGGCCGGGCCGCGGAAAAGGGGCGGTTCGCCAAGGCAGGTTCGCGTAAGTATGAAAGCAGCCCGATCACTAGCGGGCGGCGTTCATCTCCGCCTCGGAAGTCTTCTCCGCCTCGCTCTTGTACGAGCTTTCGCAATAGGGCGTGCAGGACATGGTCTGCACCTCGGCGCGTCGGTAGATGCGCACCGACGATGCCGCCTGCCGCACGACGGTGACCTGTTCGTCGACGATCGGGCTGCCTTCCTGATCGAGCACCACGAGGTTGGTGACCCCGAAGCCCTTGCCGGTCAGCACGATGGTCGAGGCGTCCTGAACGGATGCGTCGGCGATCGCCGGATTGCCGACCACGATCGTGTCGGCCGCGCGCGATAACTTCACGATCTTGGCCTGGTTCATCGTGACTTCGATGCCGGAACCGGCTTGCGCGGGGACGATGAACGCCGTGATGGCAAGCGCCGCGGCGGCGAGCAGGGACGATTTCGGCACGACCATTGAGGCGCTCCACGACGGCGAACTTTTCAATGGAACATGAACGAGATTGGTGAACCAACGGTTAAACCGGGCCCTGGTTTCGGCCCACCGGTAACCGTTGTCGATTAAAACGGCAGCCGATCGGCCTTGTCCGCGGATTGCCGTCTTCATTGGGCAAACCCTGCGGTGCACAGGATTTTCCCGGCTGAATGCGGATCGCAAATCAGCGGCGCGAAATTTAGCTTACGGTTAACCACGCAGGTCGTTGAAGCCGGGAAAGGAATCGGTAAGGCTGTTTATTAAGCCGATCGAAAGAGCTTCTCACTAGATTGAGATCATCCGATCAACCCGGAAGAGACGTTGACGGAAGTGCTGTAACACGTGGAGTTAGGAGCTCTCGAATGTCTAACCTTATCGCTCGTTTTATGAAGGACGAGTCCGGCGCGACCGCAATCGAATACGGTCTGATCGCCGCGCTCATCGCTCTCGCCATCATGGTTGGCGCCGGCTCGCTGGGCAACGCCCTGAGCAGCAAGTTCAACGCCATCGCCAGCGCTGTGAACAACAGCCCGACGGGCGGCTGATACGTCACGAGCGATCTGATCGCTCTGGAGTTCAAGGGCCGCCTCGCGCGGCCCTTTTTCTTTGTCCTGTTCCTTGTTCCTCGTCGCGCGGCCCGCCCGCCTCATCAATCGTTAATCGAACATGCCTAGGCTGGTCCCGACCCCAAATCCGAACACAGGCACCGCGCCATGCTTGAAGCCCTGATCCTGGTCGTCTTTCCCTTCTGTATGCTCTACGCCGCGATCTCCGACACATTGTCGATGACGATCGCCAATCGCGTCCCCGCCCTGTTGGTGGTGACCTTCGCGATTGTTGCGCCGTTGACGGGCATGGATTGGGCAACCTATGGCTGGCATTTCGCGGCGGGTGGCCTGGTGCTCGCGGTGACATTCGGCCTCTTCGCGCTCGGCGGAATGGGCGGCGGCGATGCCAAGCTGCTGGCCGCCACCGCTGTGTGGATGGGCCTGAACATCCATCTCCTCGACTATCTCGTTGCCTCGACCATGGTTGGCGGCCTGCTGACGCTGGCAATCATCGTCTACAGGAAGTCGCCGCTCGCGACCGTCACCGGCCACAATCGCTTTCTGCGGCATCTGGCCGACGACAAGACAGGTGTGCCCTATGGCATAGCGCTTGGCATAGGCGGGTTGGTGACCTTTCCGGATTCGCCGCTGATGGTCTGGGCGCTGTCGCAGATGGCGAGCTGATCGGTCTCTTCCGGCATTTCATGAACGGGTTGCAATCGAACCGCGCCGGGCCGCGCGGTCACTCGCCGACATATTCCCGCTAAATTATGTAAACCTTAAATTAATCACGATCGTAAGCATTGCGTTAACCTTGTTTTGACGATTGCCGCTGCACAGTCCGGCCTGGCTAGATTGCCAGGGGCGAGGGTTCGGACAGATGCCAGCATCGCGACTGATCATACTGAGCGTGGCGGTGGCCGCGGCTGGTGGTGCGGGCTATGTCGCCAAGAACATGGTGGTGGCCCCGCCGCCCCAGATCATCGTCGATGCCGGCCCCAAGGCGCCGGCCATCGCGCTGCAGGACGTGCTTGTTCTGTCCGGCGACGTGCCGATGGGCAACAAGCTCGGCAACAGCATAGGCTGGCAGTCCTGGCCCTCGGACGGCGTCAACGCGAACTTCATCACCCGCGCCGCGGAACCTGAAGCGCTCGACAAGCTCAAGGGATCGGTCGCCCGCGTGGCGATGTACTCCGGCGAGCCGCTGCGCCGCTCGAAGCTGGTGGGCGAGGGGCAGAGCTTCATGTCGTCGATCCTGCCCACGGGCATGCGCGCCGTGGCCACGGCGATATCGGCCGATACCTCGGCCGGCGGCTTCATTCTCCCTAACGATTTCGTCGACGTCATCATGACCCGGCGCGCCGACGCCAGCAACGGTGGTGGCGGCTTCAACACCGAGACCATCCTCAAGAACATCAGGGTGCTGGCGATCGACCAGACGATCCAGGAAGACGAGGAAGGCAAGAAGACGAGGGTCGGCCAGACAGCCACGCTGGAACTGACCCCGCAGCAGGCGGAAATCATCACGGTCGCCCAGCAGATGGCCGACCGCCTGACGTTGGCCCTGCGCTCTATCACCGACACGCAGGAAAAGAACCTCCCCGAGGCCGACTATCTCGTCTCCGGCAATGGTCGTCGAGGAACGGTGCGGCTGATCAAATCGGGCGAAGTTTCCGAAGTGGGGGCAAGGAAATGAAGCTGTTCCGCAATCTCCCGGCCGTCGCGGCCACCGCGCTTGCCCTTCTGGTCGGCACGACCGGCTTGCCGGGTGTCCCGGGAGCCAGCGCCGCCGGCAAGAACGCGCAGGTGACGGCCTCGACCGCCACTCAGCGCGTCAAGCTCGGCCTCAACAAATCGGTCGTCATCGACCTGCCGAGCGACGCCTACGACATCCTGGTCGCCAATCCGGCGGTCGCCGACGCCGTCACCCGCACCGCGCGCCGCATCTACCTCTTCGGCAAGGCGGTGGGCGAAACCAACATCTTCGTCTTCGGCCCCAATGGCGAGCAGATCGTCAGCCTCGATCTGGCCGTCGAGCGCGATGTCGCTGGTCTTGAGGATTACATCAAGCGGTTCCTGCCCACCTCGTCGGTGAAGGTCGAACTCCTCAACGACAACGTCGTGCTGACGGGAACCGTCGACACGCCGCTGGATGCCAAGCGTGCGGTCGACCTCGCAACCATCTTCGTGACGGGTGGTGAAGCGACGACCGGCCAGTACTCGCAGACCGCCGCCGGCGGCTCCGCGCAGGGTGGCGTGGACATCAACAACCCCGACCAGGAACGCCGTGTCTCCAAGATCGTCAACCTGCTGCAGATCATCGGTGACGACCAGGTCACGCTGAAAGTGACCGTCGCCGAAGTCAGCCGTTCGGTGATGAAGCAGCTCGGCGTCAACATGGTTGGCAGCGGCGGCAGCAACGGCATCACCTGGGGCGCGATCGGCGACACCTTCCCGGGCCTAGGCAAGCCATTGTCGGACTCCGGCTTCAAATTCGCGAGCTCCACCTTGCAGGGCTACATCAATGCCATGGAGCAGTCCGGCGTCATGAAAACGCTGGCCGAGCCGACCTTGACGGCGGTGTCCGGCGAAAAAGCGACCTTCAGGGTCGGCGGCGAATACAATATGGTGAACGGCGTCTCCAACGCCAAGTCGAACGACAACCAGAACGCCGACAGGGTCTGGACGTCAAAGCAGGTCGAGTACGGCATCGGGCTTGAGTTCCAGCCGGTTGTGCTGTCGGCCGGCCGTATCAGCCTGAAGGTGAGGACATCCGTTTCGGAGCCGACCACGGAAGGCTCCTTCTCACTCGGCGATACCAACATCATATCGCTGCGCAAGCGCCTGGCCGACACGACGGTGGAACTGCCGTCGGGCGGCTCCATGATGATCGCCGGTCTTGTTCGCGACGATGTCCGCCAGGCGGTCAACGGGTTGCCTGGCCTGACGAAGATCCCGGTGCTCGGGACACTCTTCCGCAGCCGCGACTTCGTGCGCAACGAAAGCGAACTCGTGATCATCATCACGCCCTATCTGGCCCGGCCGGTCGCACGCAACGAGCTGGCCAAGCCGGACGACAATTTCAACGCGGCGAGCGACGGCGCCGGCATGTTCCTTGGCCGCGTCAACCGCGTCTACGGCACCATGCAGACCGACAGGCCAGCCGGCCGATACCACGGCGTGGTCGGCTTCATCTACAAGTAAGCGGGGAACCGACATGTCTCAGTCAGCATTGCAGGCCAGGAAGCTGGTCCCGGCTGTTGCGATCGCCTTGGCCGCCCTGCTCAGCGGCTGCGCCAACCGCGACAGCATCACCGTCGGCTCGGTGCCGGACGACTACCGCACCAACCATCCGATCATGATCGCCGAGAAGAACCAGAAGGTCGACATTCCCGTCGGCGCTGGCGACCGCGGCATGACCGGCTACCAGCGCGACACGCTTCTCGGTTTCCTCGACGGTTACGACAGGAGCGCCGCGCCGGCCTTGACCATCGCCATACCGCTCGGCTCGGCCAACGAAGCCGCCGCGCTGGTGGCGGGACGGGACTTCGCCCGGGTGGCGGCCGCCAGCGGCATCAACCGCAAACGCATCGTCATGACCTCCTACCAGTCGGCTTCCGCCGAGGCATCGGCTCCGGTGCGCGTTTCCTTCGTCGCGGTCAGGGCGCAGACCGACAAGTGCGGGCGCTGGCCCGAGGATCTGCTGCAGACGTCGGACAACAGGCACTACGCCGACTTCGGCTGTTCTTATCAGAACAATCTCGCGGCCCAGATGGCCAACCCGTCCGATCTCCTCGGCCCGCGCAAGATGACCGACATCGATGCCGAAAACCGCGGCAAGGTGATCGACGTCTATCGCGCCAGGGGCATCTCCAACGAGTTCCTCGGCAATTCCGAAGTGACGTATTGAGGCCCGCGCAAGTCACGGAAAGAGACAGACGATGAGCAATCTTGCCTACGACAGCCGGGTGGAGGGCGATACCTCGCCGCAGGACATTGCGATGATGCAGTCGCTGCGGCCTGTCCCGCGCATCTCCATACAGGCTTTCTGCGAGACGGATGGGGTAGCCAATCCCATCGAGCGCGCCGGCGAGGATCGCCGCATGGCGAAGGCTCATCTGAAGGTACACATGGGCGGCATTCCGACCGCCATCGAGTTCTATCATTCGGCGCCGACGCCGAACCTGATCATCCTGGAATCGCGCGCCGAGCCGAAGCAACTGCTGGAACAACTCGCGGAGCTCTCCGAACATTGCGACCCGAGTTCGAAAGTGGTGGTGATCGGCCACTACAACGACGTCGGCCTCTATCGCGAGCTGATCCGTTCGGGCATTTCCGAATACGTCATCGCGCCGGTCTCGATGGCCGATATCGTCAGTGTCGTTTCGTCGATCTTCGTCGATCCCGAAGCCGAGCCCATCGGTCGCTCGATCGCCTTCGTCGGCGCCAAGGGCGGCGTCGGCTCGTCGACCATTGCCCACAACGTGGCCTGGGCCATGTCCTCGCTCTTCAAGTCCGAGGTCGTGGTCGCCGATCTCGACCTTGCCTTCGGCACGGCCAATATCAATTTCGACCAGGATCCCGCCCAGGGCATCGCCGAGGCGGTCTTCTCGCCCGAGCGCATCGACGAAGTCTACCTCGATCGCCTGCTGGCTCAGTGCGCCGAGCACCTGTCGCTGCTGGCGGCGCCGTCGACCCTCGAGCGCGTCTATGACTTCGACCCGGATGCCTTCGCCCAGCTCATCGATACCGCCCAGCGCAGCGTTCCGCTGCTGGTGCTGGACGTGCCGCATCTGTGGACCGGCTGGACCAAGAGCACGCTGGTGAAGGCCGACGAGATCGTGATTACAGCGACGCCGGAGCTGGCGAACCTGCGCAACACGAAGAACCTCGTCGACATGCTCAAGCGGCTGCGTCCGAACGATCCGCCGCCGAAGTTGATCATCAATCAGACCGGTGTTCCCAAGCGACCTGAGATCGCCGCATCCGACTTCGCCGAGCCGCTTGGCCTGACGCCGATGTCGGTCATTCCGTTCGATCCGCTGCTGTTCGGCAACGCGGCCAACAATGGACGCATGCTGGGTGAAATGGATGCCAAGAACCCGGTGGTCTCCACGATCAACGAGATCGCCCATGTGTTGACCGGGCGCAGCGAGATCAAGACGAGGAAGAAGGCCGGCCTCGGCGGCCTTCTCGGCAAGCTGTCGCGCAACAAGAAGTGACGCCCCAGCGGCGGAATTGGTAGTCGATCATGTTTGGCAAAAGAGGCAGTGACGACGGCAGCCGGTTCACCCCGGAGTTTCGCCCGCCCGTATCCACGCCCGCCGCTACGCCCGCTGCCAGCGTGACGGAGCAGGCGGCTGCCCAGCGGTCGGCCGCCGGCCAGCCGGCCGCCAGTCCGCCGCGCCGTGCCGTCGAGGCTCCGCCAATGGCGCCCGAGCCGAAGCGGATACAGCGCGAGCGCAGCGAAACCTATTACGACACCAAGAGCCAGGTCTTCTCGGCCCTCATCGACACGATTGACCTGTCGCAACTCGCCAAGCTCGATCCCGAGAGCGCGCGCGAGGAAATCCGCGACATCGTCAACGACATCATCGCCATCAAGAACTTCGCGATGTCGATCTCCGAGCAGGAGGAACTGCTCGAGGACATCTGCAACGACGTGCTGGGCTATGGCCCGCTGGAGCCGCTGCTGGCCCGCGACGATATCGCCGATATCATGGTCAACGGCTCCAAGAACGTCTATATCGAGGTGAACGGCAGGGTCGAGCAGACCGGCATCCGTTTCCGCGACAACCAGCAGCTTCTCAACATCTGTCAGCGCATCGTCAGCCAGGTGGGTCGCCGCGTCGACGAATCGAGCCCGATCTGCGACGCGCGCCTTCCCGATGGCTCGCGCGTCAACGTCATCGCGCCGCCGCTCGCCATCGACGGCACCGCGCTCACCATCCGCAAGTTCAAGAAGGACAAGCTGACACTCGATCAGCTCGTCAAGTTCGGCGCCATTTCCCCGCAGGGAGCCGAGGTCCTGAAGATCATCGGTCGCGTCCGCTGCAACATCGTCATCTCCGGCGGTACCGGCTCCGGCAAGACGACGCTTCTCAACTGCCTCACCAACTACATCGATCGCGAAGAGCGCGTCATCACCTGCGAGGACTCGGCCGAACTGCAGCTGCAGCAGCCGCATGTGGTGCGCCTCGAAACCCGTCCGCCCAACCTCGAGGGCGAGGGCGAGGTGACGATGCGGGACCTGGTCAAGAACTGCCTGCGCATGCGTCCCGAGCGCATCATCGTCGGCGAGGTGCGCGGACCCGAGGTGTTCGATCTGCTGCAGGCGATGAACACCGGCCACGACGGCTCGATGGGCACCATCCACTCCAACAGCCCGCGCGAATGCCTGAACCGCATGGAATCGATGATCGCCATGGGCGGCTATTCCCTGCCGCAGAAGACCGTGCGCGAGATCATCGTCGGCTCCGTCGACGTGATCATCCAGGCGGCACGCCTGCGCGACGGATCACGCCGCATCACCCACATCACCGAGGTGATCGGCATGGAAGGCGACGTCATCATCACCCAGGACATCGTCCTCTACAACATCAAGGGCGAGGATTCGAACGGCAGGCTGGTCGGCGAACACCTGTCCACCGGCATCGGCCGCCCGCATTTCTGGGAACGCGCCCGCTACTATGGCGAGGAGCAGCGGCTGGCCGTTGCGCTCGAAGCCATGGAGAAGCGACCTGACTAGAGCAATTCCAGCGGAAGTGGTTAGCGGTTCTGCGTCCGGAATTGCGCGGGAACAAAGAGAGTTGAGTGGAGGCGTGGGGGCACGGGTCGATGTTCGGATTTGACGGCACCGTACTGGCATTCGTCGTTCTCGCCGGCGTCAGCGCCGGCGCGGTTGCCTATGCTTTCCTGTTCACCCGGATGAACAACGAGAAGCAGGCCGACAAGCGCCTGCAGACCATCAAGGCCGCCGAGACCGACCGCTCGGTCGTCAAGGCCTCGCGCGATCGCGTCGCCGAAGCGGCGAAGCGGCGCAAGTCCGTCCAGGACTCGCTGAAACAGCTCGAGGAAAAGCAGAAGTCCAACCAGAACATGGTCAAGAAGCCGCCCCTGAGGGCGCAGCTTCGCCAGGCCGGCATGAGCGTCACGCTGGAGCGTTTCTATCTCTATTCGGCCGTCTGCGGCCTGTTGATGACCTTCCTCGCCTATTTTGCCGGAGCGCCGCTGCTTGTGCTGCCTGGCGCTCTCCTGGCCGGCACGCTTGGCCTGCCGCGCTGGTTCGTCTCATTCTGCCGCAACCGGCGGGTCAAGGCTTTTCTCAACGAGTTTCCCAACGCGCTCGACATCATCGTGCGCGCGGTCAAGTCCGGTCTGCCGCTGAACGACGCCATTCGGCTGATCGCCAACGAGTCCCCGGAGCCGGTAAAGACCGAGTTCCGGCGCATCGTCGATTCCCAGCAGATGGGTCTGTCGATCCCGGATGCCACAATGCGCATGTCCGAAACCATGCCATGCGCGGAGGCGGGCTTCTTCGGCATCGTCATCCAGATCCAGTCGCAGGCCGGCGGCAATCTTTCGGAAGCGCTGGGCAACCTTTCGCGCGTGCTGCGCGACCGCAAGAAGATGAAGGCCAAGGTCCAGGCACTCTCCATGGAAGCCAAGGCATCTGCCGTCATCATCGGCGCTCTGCCCTTCGTGGTCGCCTTTCTCGTCTACCTCACCAGTCCGAACTACATCATGCCGCTGTTCACGACCAATGTCGGCAACCTCATCCTGGGCTGCTCCGGCGTGTGGATGATGATCGGCATCCTGGTGATGCGCAAGATGATGAACTTCGAGGTCTAGGGTATGGCGCCGGACAGTTTTAAGCGGCTTTCGGACGGCATCGTGCTCGGTTCCTTTGACTCGCAGGCGGATTTGCGATGACCGAACATGTCGTAAAAACCCTCACGGATCCGTCCTTCCTGATCGCGATGCTGGTTGCCATCGCGGTCTTCGCGACCGTCTTCACACTGCTGCCCGCGCTCGGCGGCAACCAGCTCAAGTCGCGCATGAAATCGGTGGCCCTGGAACGCGAGGAACTGCGTGCCAAGCAGCGGGCGCGGCTGGCCGTGGAGGCCGATCGCCGTCGCAAGGGCCTGCGCGAGCAGCAGTCGATCGGCATGCGCAACATCGTCGAACGCCTGGATCTCCGGCGGGCACTGGCCGACGAGGCCACCTTGCAGAAGCTGAAGGTGGCGGGCTTCCGCGGCCAGAACCCGCTGACGCGCTTCCTGTTCTTCCGCCTCGTGCTGCCGTTCGTGGGCTTTGCGCTCGCCGCCGTCTACATGTTCCTGCTCGGCGGCCTACCCGACCAGCCGTCGTTCATAAAGCTGTTCGTCTGCGTGCTCGTCGCCTATGCCGGCTTCTACGCGCCCGTGCTCTACATCAACAACCGCGCCACCAAGCGCAAGCAATCCATCCAGCTTGCCTGGCCGGATGCGCTCGACCTGATGCTGATCTGCGTGGAGTCCGGCATGTCGGTGGAAGCCGCGCTTCGCCGGGTCGCGGATGAGATCGGTGGACAGTCGGTCGAGCTGGCCGAGGAATTCATCCTCACCAACGCAGAGCTTTCCTACCTGCAGGAACGTAAGCAGGCCTATGAGAACCTGGCGTCGCGTACCGGCCTGGAATCGGTGAAATCGGTATCGCAGGCGCTGGTGCAGGCCGAGCGCTACGGCACGCCCGTCGCGCATGCGCTCCGCGTGCTCGCCGCCGAGAGCCGCGACATGCGCATGAACGCCGCGGAGAAGAAGGCGGCCGCCCTGCCGCCGAAGCTCACCGTGCCGATGATCCTGTTCTTCCTGCCGGTGCTGTTCGCCATCATCCTGGGCCCGGCGGGCATCCAGGTCAGCCAGCGCGGCATCTTCGGCGACCAGCATAATTCGAGCAGCCAGTAGACCGACGTCCCTCGCACAAGCCACTCAAAGCAAAAGCCGCGCGGCCCGGGCCTCGCGGCTTTTTGCTTTTGCCATGGCAGGAGGCCTCGTGGGCTCCTGCCATGCAATCAGTTGGCGGCGACGACCTTTTTCTTGGTCTTGTCCTGGTCCTTGAGCTGGCTCCAGGCGTTCTGCTGGGCCAGCATCTGCCGGAGATAGGCGACGTTGGCCTGCGCCTGCTCCGGCGACAATTCCTGCGACGCGATCTTCTCGGCCTCGTCGAAGCGGCCCTGAAGGCCGACGACGAGCGCGAGGTTCTGGCGCACGCGGCTGTCGGCGGTGGGCTGCTGGGCGGCCGAGCGCATATAGGTCTCCGCCGTGCGCAGGTCTCCCTCCAGCACGTAGGACATGCCGAGATTGGAAAGCACCGACGGTTCGTTCGGCTTGAGTTCCAGCGCCTTGCGATAGTCGTTGCGGGCCTCGTCTCGCTGTCCGAGCTGGTCGAGGATCGCGGCCTCGGCCGACACCAGCCGCCAGTCCGGATATTCGGGCGTCTGCGCCCGGCGCACGGCATCGAGCGCCGGTTCGAACTGGCCATTCGCCGCCAGCGCCTTGCCATAGGCGGCGAGCACGTCGCGGTCCTTGGGGTAGGCGATGGCGAGCTTGCGCATGACGGCAAGCGACTGCTCAGCGTCGCCATTCATCTGCAGTGCCGCCGCGTAGTTCGTCGCGATCCGCTTGTCGTTGGGGTTCCTGGCATAGGACTGGCCGAGCGAGGCGGTCGCTCCCTGCAGTTCTCCGGCCGACATGGTTTCAAGCGGCTTGCCGTGGCTGCGGCTGATCGAGCCGGTGGTGATGTTGCTGGTGCCACAGCCCGCGACACTGGCGGCCAGGGCCAGCATGAAGGCAGCCGTCAGCAGCCTCTTTCCGTTGACATTCGTCGTGCGGTGGGTCGCCATGGGCGCGAGGCCTCCATTCGTGCGCGTGGCCGTTGGATGGCCATCTTCTCCCGCACAGAAGTATTCTGTTAACCCTAATGGATGGTTAACGGGCCTTCATGATGCGTTTACTTTTGAGGGGACGGGGAGGGCATGGCGCATTGCCGGAGCAGCGGTCCGGCGGGCCGTTCCGGGCCTTCGTTACCGGCAGGCGTCCGTCTGCATCAATGCGTTGTTGGAGAAGTATTCGATCTTCTTCTCCGGTCGGAAATGAGCCCGGAAGGTAGGGCCGTCGTCGACCGTCAAGCCGGCAACCACCAGCTTCCTTTTGGTTCTCTCCACCGCCAGCACGCGATAGGCGGTCTCGTTGGCGGACATAGTCTTGGCGCCTTCCTCGTAGGTGACGACATAGTCGCGGCGGGGGTTTTCGCAAACCATCCTGAGCGTCGCGGCCCTGGCCTCGGGCACGACGAGCATGCCGAAAGCGGCAAGCATCAGGAGCGGGCGGTGGACCATGACGCGTTTTTCCTCGGTACTGCCGCCGGCTATTGTATATCCATCTGAATTGTCTTGCATTTCCCGTATTCGATTTTCACGCTATTGGAAGCCCGGTTAAAGTCTATCCGAAGCCTGCCTGGAGAACATTACATGCCCGTCGAATTGGTGGAACAGCAGCCGACGAACGCGCTTCCGCTGCATCTGGTGGCGAGGGATGGGCTGGCGTCGGCGGGGCTTGCGCCCGACGTCCTGGCATGGGCCGATGCCAACGGTTTTTCCGGCGAAGCAGGCAGGACGCTGCTGCTGCCCGGCAAGGGCGGCGCGCTTGCCGGCGCGCTGTTCGGGATCGGGGAGGGCGAAGGCACGCTCGGTATCGGCGCGGCAGCTCGCGCTCTGCCCGAAGGCGATTGGTATTTCGCTTCGGTGCCGTCGTCGCCCGATCTGGCCGCGCTGGCGGTGGTGCTGGGCGGTTATGTCTTCACCCACTACGGCAGGAAGCCAGGCAAGGCCCTGCGCATCGCCTCGCCCGCCGGCGCCGACGCGGCCTTCGTGCGCCGTGTCGCCGACGGTGTCTTCCTGGCGCGCGACCTGGTCAACACGCCGACCAACGACATGGGGCCGGACGATCTGGAAAAGGCGGCACGGACGGTTGCCTCGGCGCATGGCGCCGAAATCTCGGTCGTAACCGGCGACGACCTGCTGACCAGGAATTTTCCCATGATCCATGCCGTCGGCCGCGCCTCGGCGCAGGCGCCGCGTCTGATCGACATCAACTGGGGGCCGAAGGACGGGCCGAAGGTGACTCTGGTCGGCAAGGGCGTCTGTTTCGACACGGGCGGCCTCGACATAAAGCCGTCCTCGAGCATGCTTCTGATGAAGAAGGACATGGGCGGGGCGGCCAATGTGCTTGGCCTGGCCTCGATGATCATGGCCGCCGGCACCAAGGTTCGGCTGCGCGTGCTGATCCCGGCCGTCGAGAACTCCATCGCCGGCAATGCCTTCCGCCCCGGCGACGTGCTTGCCAGTCGCAAGGGCATCACCGTCGAGATCGGCAACACCGACGCCGAGGGCCGGCTGATCCTGGCTGATGCTCTGGCGCTGGCCGATGAGGAAGAGCCGCAGATGCTGGTCGACATGGCGACGCTGACAGGCGCGGCGCGGGTCGCCCTCGGGCCCGACCTGCCGCCATTCTACACCGCCGATGAGACATTCGCGGCCGAATTGGCCGATGCCTCCATCTCGGTCGAGGATCCGATGTGGCGCATGCCCTTGTGGCGGCCTTACGATGCCAAGCTGTCGTCCAAGATCGCCGACATCAACAACGTCACATCGGACGGTTTCGCGGGCTCCATCACGGCCGCGCTGTTCCTTAAGCGCTTCGTGGAAAGGACCGCCGCCTGGGCGCATTTCGACATCTTCGCCTGGAACCCTGCCGACCGGCCGCACGGACTGGCTGGCGGAGAGGCGCAGTGCATCCGTGCGCTGGAGCGGGTGATATCGCGGCGTTACGCCTGACGGAGCGGTTTGCTTCGCCGTCGCACTGAAACGGAACCGAAACGATTTGCCGTCATGCTGGCGTCATGTCGATCTCGCTGCGTCCGAGCCAGGCCTTGCGACTGTGGCAGCAGGTGATGCTGTCGCAGGTGCGTGACGACGCGCCCGATCTCACCATGCGCCAGACGGCGATACTGCTCACCATCTATCTCGATCCGCCGCCGCACACCGTGCGGGGGTTGGCCGCCCGCCTCAACGTCACCAAGCCGGTGATCACCCGCGCGCTCGACACGATGGGGGCACTCAAGCTGGTTTCGCGCCATCGCGACGAACTCGACAAGCGCAACGTCCTGATCCGGCGCACGGTCGAGGGAGCGCTCTTTGTCGAGCGCTTTGGTGATGGTATCATCGCCAAAGCACAGGAATTGCCGATTTGACCGTTCACGACGCCCGTCTTCATGCCTTCCGTTCCGATCTTGCCGACGCCCGCCTGAAAGGCGAGGTGACGGCCGAGCGTTTCGTTGCCGGGCGCGCCGCGCGCATCACGGCCCCGGTCGCGGACGTGCTGAAGGCGCCGCGCGCGGATGCTGGACTAAACACCCAGTTCCTCCACGGCGACGATGTGCTGGTGTTCGAGGAGGGCGATGGCTGGGCCTGGGTTCAGGCCGAGCGCGATGGCTATGTCGGCTATGTCGCGGCCACGGCCCTGGACGCTCGCGCAGTGGCTCCGACCCATATCGTTTCGGTGCCGCGTACCTTCGTCTATCCCGGTCCCGACCTGCGGTTTCCGCGCAGCGGGCAGCTTTCGATGGGCTCGACGGTGGCGGTAACCGGCGCCGCGGAGACGCGTGGCACGGCCTATGCTGTCCTCGCCTCTGGCGAGGCCATCATTGCGAAGCATCTCAGGCCGATGACGGAGACGGCGACGGACTATGTCTCGGTCGCCGAGATGTTCCTCGACACGCCCTATCTCTGGGGCGGCGTCTCCGGTTTCGGCATCGACTGCTCGGGCCTGGTGCAGCTTTCGATGCGCATGGCCGGGAAAGACGTCTTGCGCGACTCCGACATGCAGGCGGCGAGCATCGGTACGCCGTTCGAGCCCGGCGCGGATTTTTCCGGGCTCCGGCGGGGGGATCTTGTCTTCTGGAAGGGGCACGTGGCGATCATGACCGATGAGCGGGATATGATCCACGCCAATGGCCACACCATGCTCGTGTCCCGCGAGGGTCTTGGGGAAGCCGTCGACCGTATCGGCTATCTCTATGGCGGGCCGACGGGCTTCCGGCGACCCTAGACATGCTTCAGGGTTGCTCGCTTAGGCCGGAACGTATGTCAGCCTGATAGCGTCTTCTCCGATCAGATCGTTGGCGACAAGGCGGAGTGGGGGCCGGGGGCCAGCGAAGAATGGCTTGCCACGACCCAGCACAACGGGGCGGAAGTAGAGTCGATATTCGTCAATCAGGCCTGTATCGGTCAGGCTCGCCGCCAGCCCCGAGCCACCGATCTGAATTTCGCCCGCGAGCTTATCCTTCAATCCGCGCAACACCGCCTCGATGTCATCCGAGACAAGCGTCGCGTTGGGGCCAACCGACTTCAGCGAGCGTGACACAACCCATTTCGGCTGCCTTCGCCACGCCAGCGCGAAATCGTGCTCGTCCGCGTCCCACTCGGAATGGTCCTCGTCCCAATAGCGCATGACTTCGTAGAGGCGGCGGCCATAGATGCTGCCCGTCAAGCGGCGCCCCGACTCTATCCAGTGACGAAAGAGCAAGCGGCCCGGCGCGAATGCCTCGTGGTCGATGTAGCCGTCCAGCGATACGTTCATCCCGAAGAAGAGCTTCGCCATGCCAAAAAATCTCCCATCCAGTTATCTCGGAATACCTTCAAGCCGTTGTCTAGGTGCGGAGGGCACCGTCTGCGATCGCTGTCCGCTTCGGACATGATCGGCAGCACCCGTTTGAACGTGTCGGTCGCAGCCCAGCCAACAACATCGACCCAATCCGGAAATCTGATTGCGATATGCAACCAATTGCATAGTAAGAACGGTAGTGTCAACGATCGGCACGACGGAAGGAACACGCGGCTATCCGTTCCGACCGCCTGACATTCACCTCTGATCCCTTTTTGTTCCGATTTTGCTTGGCGGCCGCGCCGTGCCGCGCTACCTCTGGCTCGTGACAGAGCAGCCGCGCCTTGCCGAACAGAATGCCGCCGTGGTCCTGCCCGAACCGTTCGTCAAATGGTTCGCCGGCAAGGGCTGGGCGCCGCGCGCCCACCAGATTGAGTTGCTGGCAAAGGCGCAGGCAGGACAATCGGTGCTGCTCATCGCGCCGACCGGCGCCGGCAAGACGCTGGCCGGCTTCATGCCCTCGCTCACCGAACTGGCCAACCGGCCGCGGCGGAAACCAGGTGAGGCGCATCGCGGCGTCCACACGCTCTACATCTCGCCGCTGAAGGCGCTCGCCGTCGATATCGAGCGCAATCTGGGCAAGCCGGTCGAGGAGATCGGACTGCCCGTCACCATCGAGACGCGCACCGGCGACACGCCCGCCCACAAGCGCCAGAGGCAGAAGCTGGTGCCGCCGGACATCCTGCTCACCACGCCCGAGCAACTGGCGCTGCTCATCGCATCCGGCGACGCACGCCGCTTCTTCGAAGATCTGCGCTACGTCATTCTGGACGAGCTGCACTCGCTGGTGACCTCGAAGCGCGGCCATCTCCTGGCGCTCGGCCTCGCGCGGCTGCGCGCCTTCGTACCCGGCCTGCAGACGATCGGACTGTCGGCAACGGTGGCCGAGCCCGACGAGTTGCGGCGCTGGCTGGTGGCGCAGGCGCCGGTGGGCGCCATGGCAGGATTGATCACCGTGGCCGGCGGCGCCAAGCCCGACATCTCGATCCTGGATTCGCGCGAGCGCGTGCCCTGGTCGGGCCATTCGGCGCGCTACGCGATTCCCGAAATCTACGAGGCGATCAAGAAGCACCGCACCACGCTTCTGTTCGTCAACACGCGCAGCCAGGCCGAGCTGCTGTTCCAGGAACTGTGGCGGGCGAACGACGATTCGCTGCCCATCGCCCTGCATCATGGCTCGCTCGATGTCGGCCAGCGCCGTCGCGTCGAGAAGGCGATGGGCGAGAACGCGCTGCGCGCCATCGTCGCCACCTCGACGCTCGACCTCGGCATCGACTGGGGCGACGTCGACCTGGTCGTCCATGTCGGCGCGCCGAAGGGGGCGAGCCGCCTGGCGCAGCGCATCGGTCGCGCCAACCACCGCATGGACGAACCGTCCAAGGCGATCCTGATCCCGGCCAATCGCTTCGAGGTGCTGGAATGCCGCGCGGCGCTCGACGCCAACTATCTCGGCGCCCAGGACACGCCGCCTTTGATCAGGGGCGCGCTCGACGTTCTGTCGCAACATGTGCTCGGCGTCGCCTGCGGAGCGCCGTTCGACGCCGATCGCCTGTTCGAGGAGGTGCGCGGCGCCGCGCCCTACGCGGCGCTTGAACGCGAGACCTTCGACCGCGTGGTCGATTTCGTCGCCTCCGGTGGCTACGCATTGAAGAACTACGAGCGCTATGCGCGCATCCGGAGGACGAAAGACGGCCTGTGGCGCGTCTCGCATCCGCGCATCGCCCAGCAATATCGCCTGAATGTCGGCACCATCGTCGAGATGCCGGAGCTCAACGTGCGCTATGTCAGGCAGGGACGCGGCATGGCCGGGCGCGGTGGGCCGGTGCTCGGCAAGATCGAGGAGTATTTCGCCGAGACACTGCGGCCCGGCGACAATTTCCTGTTCTCCGGCAAGGTGCTGCGTTTCGAGGGCATCCGCGAGAACGAGTGCGTCGTCTCCAACGGCACGGGCGCCAACATCATCGTGCCCTCCTATGCCGGCGGCAAGTTCCCGCTTTCCACCTATCTCGCCGATCAGGTGCGCGGCATGCTGGCCGATTCCGATCGCTGGCGCGTGCTGCCGGAACAGGTTGCGGACTGGTTGCGGCTGCAGAAGGAAAAATCCGTGCTGCCGAAGCGCGGCGACCTGTTGGTGGAGACCTTTCCGCGCGGCAACCGGCACTACATGGTCGCCTATCCGTTCGAGGGGCGGCTCGCCCACCAGACACTGGGCATGCTGCTGACGCGGCGGCTCGAACGCGCGGGAGCGCGGCCGCTCGGCTTCGTCGCCACCGATTACTCCCTGGCCGTGTGGGCGCTGGACGACATGGCGGCGTTGTTCAAGGCGAAGAAGCCATCCCTCGGGCAACTCTTCGACGAGGACATGCTCGGCGACGATCTCGACGCCTGGCTGAACGACAGCTGGATGCTGAAGCGCATGTTCCGCACCTGCGCCGTCATCGCCGGATTGATCGAGAAGCGCTTTCCGGGGCAGGAAAAGAGCGGGCGCCAGGTGACGGTTTCGGCCGATCTCATCTACGACGTGCTGCGCGGCCATGAGCCGGACCACATCCTGCTGCAGGCGACGCGTGCCGATGCCGCGGCCGGATTGCTCGATGTCAGCAGACTTGCCGAGATGCTCTCGCGGGTGCGCGGTCGAATCATGCATAAGCATCTCGACCAGATCTCACCGCTGGCGGTGCCGATCATGCTGGAAATCGGCAAGGAATCGGTGAATGGCGGCGCCAATGAAAGCCTGCTGATGGAGGCGGCCGATCTGGTCGAGGAAGCCATGGGCGGCTGGCCGGGGCCTGGAGCAGTCACATGAAAAGACGGGTTGAGAGGGAATGAACTTCACGCCAATGGCAGCGACATTCGCCGGGACCGATCTCGTCGGCATAGCCGGCGAGCGAGCGGTCTGCGATCCGCGCGGCGTGCTCTATTTCCCGGATTTTCGCTTGCTCGCCGTATCCGACCTGCACCTGGAAAAGGGGTCGTCGCTTGCCCGTCGCGGCGCGCTGATCCCGCCCTACGACACCGGCGCGACCCTGCTCCGGCTGCAGGCGGCGATTGCCGACTACCAGCCGGCGATCGTCGTCAGCCTGGGCGACAGTTTCCATGACGGCGGCGGCGCCGAACGCATGCACCGGAGTTTTCGTGAGCGGCTCGAAGGGCTGATGGCCGGCCGCGAATGGTTCTGGATCGCCGGCAACCACGATCCCGAGGCGCCGGCCGACCTGCCCGGCGAGACGGTGCGCGAGCTTGCCATCGGCTCGCTCGTGTTTCGGCATGAGCCGTCGCGGGTGCGCGTTGAGGGCGAGATATCGGGCCATCTGCACCCTTGCGCCCGCATCGTGCAGCGTGGCCGCTCGGTCCGCCGACGCTGCTTTGCCGGCGATGGCGGCCGCATGATCATGCCGGCCTTCGGCGCCTATACCGGTTCGCTCAACGTGCTCGACCGCGCCTATGCCGGTCTGTTCCGGGCGGAGACGTTGATGGCCTACATGCTCGGCGCCGAGCGCATCTTTGCCATTTCGCGCGCCATGCTGCGGCCGGGCTGAGCCCCGTCTATCGTCCGTAGTACAGCGTTACCGTGTGCTTCGCCTCCGCGAAGAACAGCCAGCGCTCGACGAGCAGGCCGCTGAGCTGCGCGATGGCCGCGAGCACCGACAGGATCACGGCCAATGGCGAGGGCAGGGCGAAGGCCGCGGCCAGCAGCAGCGCCGGCAGCAGGAAGGCGAGGCCTTGCGTGATCCGGCGAAGCTTGGCGGCGTGTTTGCGCGCGATGCGGAAGCCCATCTCCTTCAGCACGTAGTTCTCTTCCGTGTGCGGCCATTCCAGCGACCGCACGGTGCCGCCGGCAAGCCCTGTCGCCGTGTTGGCGGTGCTCGGAATTTCCAGCCGGTCATTGTGGCGCCAGGTGGCAAGCTTCCAGCCCCAGCCGACAAGGGTGGCAAGGACCGCGAGTGCAAGCCCGATGCGCGAGCCGAGGCCGAAACCCTGCAGCAGCGCGTTGAGCAGCAGCAAGCCGCTCATGGCCGAGAAGATCAGATAGCCCGGCAGCGTGTAGGGGCTGTGCCACTGCGCGATAGGCTTCAGCGAGGCATAGATCATTCCGGTCGCGCAGACAGTGGCGACGGCGCCGCAGGCCGCGATCAGGCCGGCGGCGGTGATCCAGCCGTCGATGCGCCCGAGAAGCACCCATCCGATGCCGAACAATCCGGCCGGGACATAGGTCGCGACCGACAGCACGCCCTCGCGCGACAGCCAGGAACTGCGCCATTGCGAAAAGGCCCGCCACGCGCGCTCCGGCCGCCCGAGATGCCCGGTGGAAGACAGGAGCCCGGCGGTGATCAGGCCGAGCGCAAGCGCCATGCCGGTGAAGCCCAGCCAGAAATCAGGCTGCACGAAGCCCAGCGCGCCAAGCATGCCGAGCAGCGCCAGCAGGCCATAGCCGGCGCCGGTGGCGGTTGTGAAGAAGACGACGGAAAAGGCGGGATGCATGGCGGCGTGAAGTCAGTTCGAAAGCATGCGGTCGACCCAACCGAGGAAACCGCCCTCGGCTTTCACCGGCTCGAGCGCCGGTGCCGGGACGGTAGCGGAACGCTGCGTTCGGGCGCGCGGCGGCAGGTACTTGTTGGTCGGCCGGTAGCCGAGTTCCGGCATCAGGTCGACGCCATCGCGCTCGGCGACCAATAGGGAGACCGGCGAGGCCGGATCGCCGAGATCGCCGAAATGCCGGGCGCTGGTCGGGCAGGCCGCGACGCATGCCGGCACGCGATCCTCCTCGGCCAGGTTGTTGTTATAGATGCGATCGACGCACAGCGTGCATTTCTTCATGACGCCGACATCGGTGTCGAACTCGCGCGCGCCGTAGGGGCAGGCCCAACTGCACAATTTGCAGCCGATGCATTTGCTTTCGTCCACCAGCACGATGCCGTCTGAGGCGCGCTTGTAGGAGGCGCCGGTAGGGCAGACGGTGACGCAGGCGGGCTGGTCGCAGTGCAGGCAGGAGCGCGGGAAGTTGACGGTGCGCCCGCCCATGGCGGTCGCATGCTCGTAGCTGTGCACGCGGTTGAACCAGACGCCGTCGACATGCCCGCCATACGGGTCAATGTCGGTGAGCGGCGCCATGTGGCCGCCCGTATTCCATTCCTTGCAGGCGGTGACGCAGGCCTGGCAGCCGACGCAGGTGTCGAGATCGATCACCAGGCCGAGCTTCCTGTCGGTTTGCGCGGGAAGGCAGGTCATTCGGCGGGTTCCCGGCTGGCGCGAAAATCAGCGCCGAAGCGACTGATGTCGGGCGAGGGTTGGAAGTGCGGCGGTTGGGCAAAACGCTCGAACTGCGGCTCGGTGAAGCCGTCTTCGCCGGGCGCGCATTTGACGATGCGAACGCGCAGGTCGAACCATGCGGCCTGGCCGGTCACCGGATCGGAGTTGGAATAGCGCCTGTCTTTGGCGCCCGCCGGCGTCTGGTCGCCGATAATGTGGTTGAGCAGGAAGCCGCGATTGCTCTCGGCGGCGTCGTCGCTCAGTCCCCAGCTGCCGCGCCGCTTGCCGATGGCGTTCCAGGTCCAGACCGTGGACGGGTTCACGCCGTCAATCAGTCTGATCTGGCCTTTCACCCGGCCGTTGATGCTCTCGATCCACACCCAGTCATCGTCGACGAGGCCGAGGTCGGTCGCGGTCTCGCGGTGGACAAAGAGCCGGTTCTGGCTGGTGATTTGACGCAGCCAGGCATTCTGCGAGCCCCAGGAATGGTACATGTGCATGGGGCGTTGCGTCAGCGCGTGCAGCGGATAGGTGTCGAGGTCGACGGCATCCTCCTCGAACGGAACGTACCAGAAGGGCAGCGGGTCCATGTAGGTCGCGATACGATCGCGTTCGCTCTCCGGCGGCTGGACCGGCCCATGGCCGAGCGCGGCAAGGCGGAAACGCTGCATCGGCTCGGAGTAGAGTTGGAAGACGATCGGCTGCGCCTTGGCGATGAAGCCCATCTCTGCGGCGAAGTCGAGATAGGCGCGGTTGGCCATCTTGTAGTAGCGCTGGTCGGCCGAAAGCTCGTGGTGCCAGAAGCCGCCATTGTCGATGTAGCGTTGCATCTGGTCGGGATTGGCCTCGCCCCGGCCCATCGATTTGCCGTCCTTGCCGCGCCAGCCGGCCAAAGGTCCGATGCCGGGGGTGCGCTCGTGGTTGACGATGTAGTCGGCGTAGTCGCGATACCTGGCAGAGCCGTCATCGTTGACGAAGCCGGGCAGACCCAGCCGCGCGCCGAGATCGATCAGCACCGATTGGAACGGCCTGACGTCGCGGTCGGGTTCGACGACGGGATGACGGATGGCGTCGGCCGGGCCGTCGGCGTGGCTGATCGGCCGGTCGAGCAGGCTGATACAGTCATGCCGTTCGAGATAGGTCGTGTCGGGCAGCACGAGATCGGCGAAAGGCACGGTCTCGGAGTAGTACGCATCGGCGTAGATGATGAAGGGGATCCTGTAGTCGCCCGATGCGTCCTTCTCGGTCAGCATGGCAATCGTCTCGACGGTGTTCATCGAGGAGTTCCAGGCCATGTTGGCCATGTACATCATGAGCGTGTCGATCCGGTAGGGATCGCCGGCCCAGGCGTTGCGGATGACGGTGTGCATCAGCCCGTGCGCGGAGAGCGGCGCGTCCCAGGAATAGGCCTTGTCGATGCGCGTCGGCCGCCCGTCACCGTCGACCAGGAGGTCCTCGGGTCCGCTGACGAAACCGAGCGGCATGCCGTCCAGCGGCGTCATCGGCGCCACCGTTGTGCCGGCCGGTTTCGGGCCCGGCGGCGCCGGCTTCGGATAGGGCGCCTTGAAGCGGAAGCCACCCGGCACGTCGACGGTGCCGAGCAGCACCTGCAGCAGATGGATGGCGCGGCAGGTGTGAAAGCCGTTGGAGTGGGCCGAGATGCCACGCATGGCATGCATCGAAACGGGTCGGCCCTTGATCGTCTCGTGGCGACGCCCGGCCCAGTCGGTCCAGGCGACAGGAAGCTCGATCATCTGCTCGAAGGCGACATGGGCCAGCTCCGCCGCGATGCGGCGTATCGTGTCGGCGGCCACGCCGCAGCGCCCGGCCACGGCGTCGGGCGAATAGTTTTCGTCGAGGTAACGATTGGCGATCAGCTGGAACACCGGAACGCAGCGGCGTCCGCGAACCTCGTAGGTGCCGGTCAGCGCCGGCTTCGCATCGGCGCTCGCACCGTCTATGGCGGTGCCCGCCACCCGGTCCCAGCACAGCGGCTTGCCGGCCTCGTCGCGGACGAACAGTCCGTCATCGGCGCTGCCCGGTTCCTGCGTCACCAGCAGGTGCGCGTTGGTGTAGCGCAGGAGATAGTCCAGATCGACGCGGCCGGCCTTCAGCAGTTCGTGGATGATGGCGAACACGAACAGGCCGTCTGTGCCCGGCCGGATGCCCACCCAGTCATCGGCGATCGCGTTGTAGCCGGTGCGGCACGGGTTGATGGAGACGACCTTGGCGCCACGCGCCTTGAGCTTGCCGAGGCCGATCTTGATCGGGTTGGAATCATGGTCCTCGGCGACGCCGAACAGCATGAAGTAGCGCGTGTTGTCCCAGTCGGGCTCGCCGAATTCCCAGAACGATCCGCCGATCGTGTAGAGGCCGCCGGCCGCCATGTTGACGGAACAGAAGCCGCCATGGGCGGCAAAGTTGGGCGTGCCGAAGCGGCTCGCCCACCAGCCGGTCAGCGATTGCGACTGGTCGCGCCCGGTGAAGAAGGCGAGCTTCCTCGGATCGCTCTGGCGTATGGCGGAAAGCCTTTGCGTGGCGATGCCAAGCGCTTCTTCCCACTCGATCTCGCGGAACTCGCCTGAGCCGCGCGGCCCGGTGCGCAGCAGCGGCTTCTTCAGCCGCGCAGGGCTGTAGTGCTGCATGATGCCGGCGCTGCCCTTGCCGCAGATCACGCCGCGATTGACCGGATGGTCCTTGTTGCCGTTGATGTAGCGGACCTTGCCGTCCTTGACATGAACTTCGATGCCGCAGCGGCAGGCGCACATGTAGCATGTCGTCTTGGCCACCCGGTCAGAGATCTCGGGAGACGTGTTTACGCCATCCCCCTCGTTGGGGGCGCGTGTGTCGGAGAGGGGTCGTTGGGTCGGTGCGGAATTTGCGCCGCGCGCCTGCCTGAAGGTCATCACTGGGGCGAGTGGCCGCTGAGCTTCGCGCGCGTCTTGGGGCCGGGGCCGCGCATATAATGCGCCTCAGGGTGATAACCGTCACCGGTCAGCCGTCGCCGCAGGTGACGCATCCAACGTGCCAGCGGGAGGAGGAAGCGCTCTATCAATTTTCTGCCTTTTGCGCTCTGGCCGCCAATTTTTTCCAACTTCTGGAGAAAATCTAGAATAAGGCCACCGATCCGTCTAATAAGTTGTTCTTGTAAGTTTGATCGATCTCGTTTCTTGATAAGCCATGACACTTGAGCAGTTGCGCATCTTCGTGGCCGTTGCCGAACGCGGCCACATGACCAAGGCAGCGGAACTGCTGGGCATCTCCCAGTCGGCCGCTTCCGCCGCCATACGCTCGCTGGAGGAGCAGCATGGCGTGCAGCTTTTCAACCGGGTCGGGCGCAACATCGAGCTCGCCCAGACCGGCCGCCGTTTCCTGCCGGAGGCGAAGGCCGTTCTCGAGCGCGCCGCCGCCGCCCGCAACGTACTGGAACATGTCGCCCAGACGGTCACCGGCAGCCTGTCGATCTCTGCCAGCCAGACCATTGCCAGCTACTGGCTGCCGCGCCGGCTGGCCTCTTTCCATGAGGCCTATCCGGCCGTCAGGCTGAGTGTCGCCATCGGCAACACCAGGCAGGTCGAGGCCCATGTCCTCGACGGCGCGGCCGATCTCGGCCTGGTGGAGGGCCGCACCGAGTCCGACATACTGCGCCGCGTCAAGGTCGACGTCGACCGCCTGATGCTGGTCGTGGCGGGCGCGCATCCGCCGATCCCTGAGCTGGCGCCCGGCCGCCCCGACATCAAGGACCTGCGCTGGATCATCCGGGAAGGCGGCTCGGGCACGCGCGAGGTGCTGGAGGACATGGCGCGGCGCGATGGCATATCGCTGTCGGACCTGCGCATCTTCCTGGTGTTGCCAAGCAACGAGGCCGTGCGCCAGGCGGTGGAGGCCGGCACCGGCGCCACCATCATCTCGGAACTGGTCGTGGCGCGCGCGATTGCCGAAGGCAGCCTGCGTTCCGTTCCGATCGACCTGCCCCAGCGTGATTTCGCGGTGATCTCCCATCGCGACCGGCAGCCGAGCCTCGCGCAACTCGCGTTGCGCGCGCATCTGGGCGCCGGCGCCGAGGCACTTCCGAGCGCGTAGCGCCTCAGGCGAATTTGCGTTGCGCGTCGAGCGCCAGGCCGAGTCCCACCGAGCCGAACATGTCGCCCTCGATCACGGAGGCCTGCGGCACCAGCGACAGGATCCGCCGACGCGCCAGCGGCACCGCGGTCGATCCGCCGGTCAGGAACACGGCCGTTATGTCGGACGCTTCGACGCCGGCGTCCTGGATCGTCTGCCTGACGGTCGCGGTCACGCGGTCGATGTCGGCGGTGATCGTTTCTTCAAGACCGGTGCGCGTGATCTCGGCCGCGAAGCGCGCGCCGGGCAGCGACACTTTCACCTCGGCGGCGGGCTGCAGCGTCAGCGCGATCTTGGCCCGCTCGACCAGGCCCGCCATGGCATGGCCGTAGCGGTGCTCGACGATCTCGATGAAGCGATCGACGAGGTCGGCGCGCACGGCCTCGTAGCGGATCTGCCTGAGGTCGTTCATCGCCTTGGCGGTATAGACGAGGTTGATGCGCTGCCATGTGGCCAGGTCGATGAAATAGCTCGCCGGCAGGTTGCGCTTGCCGTCCTTGGTCGGCGTCAGGTAGCCGAGCTCCGGCATGACGTGGGCGATGCTGAGCAGCCGGTCGAAATCGGTGCCGCCGATGTGGACGCCGCGGTTGGCCAGGATGTCGTCCTTGCGAACGACCGAGCGGGCGCGTTCTGGCGACACGCGCACGACCGAGAAGTCGGACGTGCCGCCGCCCATGTCGACGATCAGCGCCAGTTCCTCCCGGCTGACGTTCTGTTCGTAGTCGAGCGCGGCCGCGATCGGCTCGAACTGGAAGGCGATGTGCTTGAAGCCCTGCGTGCGGGCTGCCTTTTCGAGCTCCGCCTGCGCCTTGGCATCGGCCTGCGCGTCGTCGTCGACGAACTGCACCGGCCGCCCGAGCACGACGCGCTCGACCGGTCCCCCCGCATCCTGCTCCAGCTGTTTCTTCAAATGGCCGATGAAGAAGCCGATGATCTCGGTGAAACCAAGCAGGCGCGCCTTGATGCGCGTCTTCTCGTTGACCAGCGAGCTGCCGAGTACGCTCTTCAGCGAACGCATCAGCCGGCCCTCGACGCTGTCGGTATAGTCGCCGATCGCACGGCGGCCGAAATAGGTATGCCCGTCCTCGAAGTTGAAGAATATGGCGCTCGGCAAGGTGGCCTGTTCGCCTTCCAGCGCGACCAGCCGTGCCTTGCCGTCGCGGATCACGCCAACGGTGGAATTGGACGTGCCGAAGTCGATGCCGCCGAATGCTTGTCGCATCGCAGCCTCCTGTCCTTGGTTCGTGGCGGCTTGCCGACGCCGCGAATGCGCCGTCATCCGGATGGCCGGACCGCTCTGCCGAATTGATTGTGCGTGTTTTCCCTTGGGGCGGGAGGCGGCGGTTTATCGCATGGCGGGAAAAAGGGAAACCCTTTCTTTTCCCGACTGCGCCCTTCCTTGGCGAGCCGTCAATCCTTGCGGAACACCAGCCTTCCGAGCCAGCCCGTCACCATCGCCAGGCAGATGGCGAAGACGCCGTAGAGGAAGGAGTAGTTGTGCGCGGCCCGGAAGATCGACTGCTCGAAGCCGGATTTGCGGATCTCGAGCTGGGCCGAGCTTTCCTTGATGAACAGGCCGCTCCTGAACAGGAAGGCGCGCGCCTTGTGCGTGCCGACGGGCACGTTGGGCGCCAGTCTCACCGTCGCGCGGAACAGGTTTTGCGAAAGGAACTGCACGCCGCCGACATTTTCGCTGTAAAGCCCGGTGGCCTTCTTGCGTTCCCGCAGGGCCGCGGTGAACTCCTGGATGGTCGTCGGGTCGCCACCGGTATCCGTCGGCTGCATGTAGAGGTTCGAGGCGCCGAGCGAGAGCTGCTTGTAGCTGGTCGGCTCGGTGATGTCCTGCATGGGCCGTGTCGTCGCCACCGAATAGGAGACCGGCACATTGTCGAAGCTTTCGGACTCCAGGTTGATCCACACGCCGAGCACGCGGTCCTTCCGGCGCACGACCACCGGCCGGCCCGGGCCTTCCAACACGACGATGACGTCGTAGCGGCCCTGCCTGGCGATCAGCGGGTCGGGATTCTCAAGCGATCCGAAAATGGTCAGGTCCGCGCCGGAGAAGCCGGCGGTGATCGATACGTTGTCGGTGGAAAGGCCGATCTGGATGCCTTCGGTCGGCGCATTCTGCGCTGCCGCCGGAAAGACCGCCGCCAGCAGGGAAAACAGGACAGAGGCGGCCAGACGTCTCGCTCCTGCCATCAGTTCATTCCGCGCCGGTCAGCGAGTAGAGATTGGGCGGCGTGACGAAGAGGTCGAAGGCCAGACGCACCGCCACGGCCAGCACCAGCATGGCCAGCAGTGCCCGCAACTGCTCGCCGCGCAGCCGCTGGCCCGCCTTGGCGCCATATTGCGCGCCAGCGACGCCGCCGGCCATCAGCAGGAAGGCCAGCATCACGTCGACCGTCTGGTTGGTGGTGGCATGAACCAGCGTCGTGTATGCCGAGGTGAAGATGATCTGGAACAGCGAGGTGCCGATGACGACGTTGGTCGGAACCTTGAGAAGGTAGATCAGCGCCGGCACCATGATGAAGCCGCCGCCGACGCCCATGATGGAGGACAGGAAGCCGATGCCGGCGCCCAGGCCGAGCACGGGGATGACGCTGACGAAGAGCTTGGAGGCCCTGAAGCGCATCTTGAGCGGCAGCCGGTGGATCCAGTTGTGCTGGCCGGATTTCTTCAGGGTCGGCGCGGCGCCGCTGCGCGTGGCGCGCAGTGCATTGACGCTCTCCACCAGCATCAGCCCACCGACGGTGCCGAGCAGGACCACGTAGAGCAGCGAGATGAAGAGGTCGAGCTGGCCGATGCGGCGCAGCAGGCCGAAGACGTAGATGCCGCCGGTCGACCCGACCACGCCTCCCGCCAGCAATACCCCGCCGAGCTTGAAATCGAGCGTGCCCCGCTTCATGTGCGACAGAGCGCCCGAGAAGGAGGAGGCGATGACCTGGTTGGCGCCGGTGGCGACCGCGATCGCCGGCGGGATGTTGTAGAAGATCAGCAGCGGTGTGATGAGGAAGCCGCCGCCGACCCCGAACATGCCCGACAGGAAGCCGACCGCCGCGCCCATGGCGAGCAGCACGAAGACGTTGACGGAAATTTCCGCGATCGGGAGATAGATGCCCACCCGTCAGTCTCGACCCGTTTGCCTCCCGGTGAATGCGGCCGTTGCGGGCATTCGACGCCGGAAAGCGGAATTGTTCTTGCGCTGACGGAGCGGCGAAGTCAAACCTCGCCGCCCCGCCGAAACAAAAAACATCTCAATCAGTTAACAGGCAAATGTATGGCAGCGACGTTGCGTAAGCGACGCTTCCGCCGTTATTTGCGCGCCAGCAGTGCCCGCACCAGCGGTTCGTCGACGGAACCCGTCGCCTTCATGTTGTTGTCGGTCTGGAAGGCCATGATCGCGTTCTTGGTCTTCTGGCCCATGACACCATCGGCGCCGCCGGCATCGTAGCCGTTCTTGTTGAGGATGAACTGGATGTTCTGGACGGCCTTTTTCATGTCGATGCCGGCCGTGCTCTGCTGCGTGTCGATCTGCCAGGCCGCCGGGATGTCGGCCGAGTTGGCCGCCGTGTCGAGCGGCTTGGCCTTCCACAGTTCGGTCGCGGCACGGGCCCGCTCGAGCTGGTCGGGGCGAAGGGCGTTGGCGATCTCGTCGCGCTTGGTGGCGGCATCCTTGTCGCCGGTCTTGGCGACCAGCGCGAACCATTTGTAGGATTCCTCCAGGTTCTGCTTCATCCCCACGCCCTTGGCGGACAGGATGCCGAGATTGAACTGGCTGTCCTTGACGCCGAGATCGGCTGCCGCCTGGAACCAGTGCGCGGCCGACTCATTGTCGGTCACCCCATCCGCCGCCATCGCGAACAGCACCGCCAGATTGTGCATGGCGCTGGCGTTGCCCTGCTCTGCGGCGAGCTGGTAGTAGGTCTTGGCCTTCTTGATGTCGCGGTCGACGCCAATACCCTTCTCGTAGAGATTGCCGACGCGGTATTGTGCCGGAGCGAAGCCCAGCGCGGCCGACTTCTCGTACCACTTGGCGGCCCACGCCGCGTCTTCCTTCACGCCGCGCCCGTCCGCATAACGCGAGCCGATCTCGAAGAGTGCCTTGGCGTCGCCGCCGGCGGCCGCGTCGTGCAGGGCGACCGGGCCGATTTCGGCCGGAACGTCGAGCGCGCCGGATGTTTCCTTTGCGGCCGCATTCGTCGGCGCAACCGCGCCGGTGATCTCGGGCGCTGTCCCGGTCGGAAGAGCCTTGGCATCCGCGTCAGGGGCCGTTGCCTGGAAGGGAAGGGCGGAAGTCGTGAGCGGGGAATGGGCCATCAGCGGCGAGGGCGTCGCCGGCGTCTGGACGGCGGCCGCAGGCATGGCGACCGATGCCGCCTGCGGCTGGGCCACGGGCTCCATCTCGCCATCCATCGGCGCCTGCGGGGCCGCGGCCGCCTGCTGGGGAGCGTCGCTGCCCGATGTCGGACCGGACTGCTCCGCCTGCCTGACGGGATGTGCCGGTTCGCTCTGCTCGGCGGCGGCCTGCGTCACCGTCTTCGGCGGCGTCGCGGCGTTGCTCGGGGCCGTCTCCACCGGCTGGGCGATGGCGGCGGGCGCGCTGTCGTTGCTGGCGACCTCGGCCGGATCGGAGAAGAAGGCCTTGCCGAGTTGGAGGCCGGCCAGCGCCATCATGATCGCTGCGGCAGCCATCAGGATCGGCTTGCGCCGAGCCTTCAGGAGATCGCCGATCCGCAGGGCCTTCACCGGGCCGCTCATCGTCGACTGGCGCTTGAGGGCGTCAGCCTCGGCGGCGGCGGCCTGCGCCGCGCGCCTGGCTGCGGCGATGAAGTCCGACTTCGCCGCATCGGTCTCGTTCGATTTGGCCGGCTGGCTGCGCTCGTCGCGAACGCGCTTCATGATCGCGTTGAGGTCCGGCGCGCCGGACCCCGGCTCCAGCGGACGGTTGGCGAGCTTGGGATCGAGCGGCTCGTCGAGGTCGACGCTCGGGACATCGGCGCTCGGCGCCGATCCGGCAAGCGGCGGCATCTCCGGTTCCTTCTTGCCCTTGAAGGCGCGCGCCAGTCCGCCGAGCATGGATTTGCGCTTGCCGGCCTGCTCGCCACCCTTTGCGTTGGCTGCATCCGAACCGAGGGCCGCCAGAGCGGCCGCGGCCGCGGCCTCGGCCGGCGTGCGGGTGACCGGTTCGCCATGCGTAACCGGTTCGCCGCGCGTAACCGGTTCGCTATGCGAAATCTGTTCACCGCGAGAGCTTTCCTCGCTGCCGGCGAGCGGCAGAGGCTGGTCGATGTCCATGGACGGCGCGTCCCGGAGCGTCGCGCGTGGGGCATGCCCGGCGAAGGTCTGCGTCCGCGCCTCCATGAACTCGCTCACGGCGCTGGTCGGCTCGTCAGTCTCCAGCGAGCCGAGCCTGTCGACGATCTTGAGCAGCGTGTCGTGAATGGCTTCGAAGGTGCGCGAATTGCGCTCGTCCGACCGGCGGGTCAGCGCCTCGAGCGTCTTCAGGTCCTGTGCGAGGCCTGCGACCGCCGGCGTTTCGTTGGAGCTTCCCATCGAGCGCACGGCGCTCTCGGCCGCCTCGCGCGCCGCGCTCAGGATGGAATCCCGGGTGCCGGCGAGCGACTTCTCGATCTGGTTGAGGCGCGGGCTGATATCCTCGAACTCCGGCAGGGGCATGCTGGGCTTCGAAAGATGCGCGGACAGGCTGGCGACCTGCGATTCCAGGCTGCGGATAAGCGTCGGATCGATGCCGGCGACCTGCGCGGCGGAAAGGTCGAGCCGGTTCGAGATGTCCTGCAGCCGGTCTTCCAGGCCACGGATGGCGGCTTCGCCGGCAGGGTCGGGCACGCGGGTCTCGATGCGCTTGGCCAGCGCCGTGAAGCGGGCGTCGATGGCCTCCATGATGCCGGCATTGTCGTCCTGGCGGATGCGCTGGTCGAGCCGTTCGGTAACTTCGTCCAGACGGCGCTCGAGGTCGCGAAACAGCATGTTGCCCTGCTCGATCGCATCGCCCTGGCGCCGCTCCAGCATGTTCGAGAGCACCTCGAAGCGCTGTTCCAGGCCCTGGAAGATGTAGTCGGGATCCGGCATGGCGGGCGCATGGTCGATCTTGTCGGCGATCTGCGCGATCTGGTGGGCGAGCCGCTCCATGGCCTGTTCGGGCAGGTTGGCGCGGCCGGCGAGTTCGTCGACCCGGCTGGAAAGCAGGCTCAGCCGGTCGATCACCTCGTTGCCAGGTCGATCCTGGGCGACCTCCTCGATCTGCAAGGCGAGGGAATCGATGCGCTTCTCGATGCGTTCGAAGACCTCATGGTCGAGCGCGTTGGCCTGCGCGGCGACCGTCGAGGCGACGATGGCGCGCGAGATCTCGTCCAGCCTTTCGTCGATCATGCCCAGCGTCTGGCTGCCGCGCGTGTCCTGCTGGTTGGCGAAATGGTCGACAGCGGTGGCCAGCGTGCGCACCTTGTCCTCGAGCGAACGCAGCGACAGCGACTCCGGCAGGTTGTTGACGGCATTGCTGATCTGCTCGAGCCGGCCCGTCAGCGCGGCAAGGCCCGGATCCTCCGAACGCTTGCGCTGGTCGGCGTCGACGCGGTCCTCGAAGGCGCTCCAGCGGCGGTCGAAATCGTCCCAGCGGCGGTCGACCGCGCGCACGCTCTCCTCGCGCGCCAGCGTGTCGAGCGCGCCCTTCACCTGCTCCAGCTCCAGCCGCAGCATGTTGACGCTTCTGTCGTCGCTCTTCTCGGCCAGCGTCTGGATGGCTCCGGACAGCCGTTCGAACTCGACGCCCAGTTCGGCGCTGCCCTTGCCCGGCTGGCCGCTGGAAGAACCGCCCGCCTGGAAGGCGCTGTCGATGTCGCGCCGCAGCGCGTCGAACTCACGCTGCAGGCCGGCCGTCATCTGGTGGCGCAGTTCCTCGCGAAGGCCGCGCAGCTCGCCGGCGATCTTGCCGACGGCGGCGACGCCGTCTTCCTGGCCGCGCACACGGTCGATGTCGCGGGCGATCGCCTGGTAGTTCTGGTCGAAGGCGGGCGGCGTCGGTGCCGGCGTCTTCGGCCGCTGCGCCGCGTGCGGATCTTCATACCAGCGCTGCTGGCCAAGGGCGGTCGCGCCGGTCTGGCGCGGATCGGCCGCATGGCGGCGCATCACGTCTTCCTGCGTCCGCTCCAGGCGCTGTTCCAGCGTCTCCAGCGAGCGGGTGAGATCGTCGAGCGTGGTATGCGGCCTGCGCTGCCTGCCGGCATTGAGTGTATCGAGATAGGACCGCTTGCTGTTCATCGGTGCGCCCGTTTTCAAGAATGACCTGGCTTGCGGCCAGTTCCCCCAAAAGTCCTGCCGGTAACGAAGGCGGCCGGGCGTTCGCCATGGCGGAAGGGACGCTTCCCGGGCATTCAGCCCGCGCTCCGAACAACCGTGAAAACTTCGATACAGGATCACCACGGGTAGCCGACATGCGCACATTTCTCCCAACGTGGTAAACAACGCGTTAACCAAGCTTAAGAAGTTGCAACATCCTGGATATCGCGCTGCGGTCGCGACACCGGGCCGCGCCCCCACAACGCCCTTGCGTCATGAGGCGGCTATCGATATAGAATTGACGTAAACGTAAGAGCTGCGCAGGGCGTACTCTTGTGATTTGTTTGTCGAAACCATGAGTGGAAGCACGCCCCCGCTTTCACTCCCGGCGACGCAGGGCTCGGACCGCGACGCCATCAGACGGGGAAAGCCAGTGACCATGACGCTTATTTCGGCCGGCGAAAGCGCGGCCAATACCAACGATGCATCCATTGACGCCGGTGAGGACTTCACCCGCATCGGCGAAATGGCCAAGAAATACGGAGTGACGCTGCGCACGCTGCGTTTCTACGAGGACAAGGGTCTCCTCAACCCGCAGCGCGACGGCGCGACCCGCCTCTATTCGCGCCGCGACAAGGCGCGCCTCAAGCTGATCCTGCTCGGCCGCAAGGTCGGGTTCTCGCTGCGCGACGTCAAGCAGATGATGGACCTCTACGATCCGACCGGTTCCAACACCAAGCAGCTCCGGCTTACGCTCGACAAGTCGGAGAAGCAGCTTGCCCGCCTGCAGAAGCAGCGCGCGCTGATCGACGACGCCATCGAGGAACTGAGCGCGTCGATGGCGACCGTTCGCAAGTTGCTTCTGGAGCGGACCGTGCCGCCGGCCAGCGCGGCAAGCTGACACAATATCCTATCGCCTGAAGGAAAGCCGCGTGGCCCTGGCCGCGCGGCTTTTTCTTTGCAATCGCATGGGCAGGCACGCGCCGGCCATCGACGAAAAAATGTCGCATCAAAAAAATTGACGTTTACGCAAACGTCAATATTTGTTATCTCCGACTCGACAATTGGCCCGCCGCCATCCCCGGCCAGTTCCGGGAGGCCGTTTCGTGGCCGCAGGGTGGAGAACAGAACATGCCGACATACAGGGCTCCGGTCGAGGATACGCTCTTCGTGCTGAACGAGGTGCTGGGCTACCAGTGCTACTCGAACCTTCCCGGCTTCTCCGATGCGACGCCCGACGTGCTGGAAGCGATCCTGGCCGAAGGCGCGAAGCTCGCCGAAAACGTCCTGCATCCCCTGAACCGTACCGGTGACACGGAAGGTTGCATCCGCCACGACGACGGCTCGGTGACCACGCCGAAGGGTTTCAAGGAAGCACTCGACCAGTATCGCGAAGGCGGCTGGATGGGGCTGGCGGCGCCCGCCGAGTTCGGTGGTCAGGGGCTGCCCTACGTGGTACATCAGGCCGTCTCGGAATACATGGTGTCGGCCAACATGGCGCTGATGATGTATCCGGGGCTGACGCAGGGCGCGATCGCCGCCATCGTTACCCATGGCACCGACGAGCAGAAGGCGACATGGCTGCCCAGGCTGGTCGAGGGTACGTGGACAGGCACCATGAACCTGACCGAGCCGCATTGCGGCACCGACCTCGGCCTGTTGCGTACCAAGGCGGTGCCGAACGGTGACGGTACCTACAAGATTTCCGGCCAGAAGATATTTATCTCGGCTGGCGAGCACGACATGTCGGAGAACATTGTCCACCTGGTGATCGCCCGCATCGAGGGCGCGCCGGAGGGGGTCAAGGGCATCTCGCTGTTCATCGTGCCGAAGCTCAAGCTCGACGCTTCCGGCAATCCGGGTGCACGCAATTCGCTGTCCTGCGGCTCGATCGAGGAGAAGATGGGCATCCATGGCAACTCGACCTGCGTCATGAACTATGACGAGGCCGAGGGCACGCTGCTCGGCGAGGTCAACGGCGGCCTGAAGGCCATGTTCACGATGATGAACGAGGCACGGCTCGGCGTCGCCCTGCAGGGGCTTTCATTGTCGGAGATCGCCTACCAGAACGCCGTTTCCTACGCCAAGGATCGCTTGCAGGGTCGCTCGCTGTCGGGAGCGAAGGCGCCTGACAAGAAGGCCGACCCGATCATCGTTCACCCCGATATCCGCCGCAGCCTGATGACCATGAAGGCATTCAACGAGGCCGGCCGCGCCCTGACGTTGTGGACCGCGATCCAATCGGATGTCGCGCACCGTTCCGGCGATGCGAAGGACAGCCAGGCGGCCGAGGACTACACCGGCCTGCTGACGCCTGTCGTCAAGGGCGTGCTGACAGACAGGGGCTTCGACCATGCGGTCATGGCGCAGCAGGTGTTTGGCGGCCACGGCTACATCGAAGAGCATGGCATGAGCCAGTTCGTCCGCGATGCCCGCATCGCCATGATCTACGAGGGCGCCAACGGCATCCAGGCGCTCGACCTCGTCGGCCGCAAGCTCGCGCAGAATGGCGGCCGCGCGGTCCAGGCCTTCTTCAAGGACGTGGGCGACTTCTGCGAGGCGAACCGCGCCGACGAGAAGATGGCGCCCTTCACCAAGGCATTGAAGAAGGGCCTCAACGACCTGCAGACGGCCACCATGTGGCTGGTGCAGAACGCCATGGCCAAGCCGGACAATGCTGGCGCCGCCTCCACGGACTACATGCACCTCTTCGGACTGGTCGGGCTGGGCTATATGTGGGGCATGATGGCCAAGGCCGCTCTTGCCAGGCCGGCGGGCTCCTCGCCGCTGCACGACAACAAGCTGGTGACGGCCCGCTTCTTCATGGAACGCATCATGCCCGAGACGGCGACGCGGCTGGCCCGCGTCTCAGCCGGCGCCGACACGATGATGGCCCTGCCGGCGGAAGCGTTCTAGTGTGCGGGACGCCGGTATAAGGCCTGGGAAAGGCCGCCGATGCCGTGCGCCGATGCGGTGAGGATTTGGGAGGAGAACCAGATACATGACCAATCCCGCTGACATCCTCGGTCTTCCCAAGCCCGCCTGGGCGGCGGACGATGTCTCGATGCTCTACGACATGGCGCACCGGTTCATGTCGGAAGAGATCGCGCCGCGCTACGAGGAGTTCGAGAAGAACGAGATGGTCGACCGCGAGAGCTGGCTGAAGGCCGGCTCGGCCGGGCTGCTCTGCGCCTCCATGCCGGAAGAGTACGGCGGCTCGGGGGGCACGTTTGCCCACGAGAGCGCCATCATCGAGGCGATCGGCCATGTCGGCGTCGACGGCTTCGGCATCGGCCTGCACAATTCCATCGTCGCCCCCTACGTCCTCCACTACGGCTCCGACGAGCAGAAGCGCAAATGGTTGCCGAGGCTCGCCACGGGCGAACTGATCGGCGCCATCGCCATGACCGAGCCGGGCGCCGGCTCCGACCTGCAGGGCGTCAAGACGCGGGCCGAGAAGGATGGCAACCGGTACAGGATCAACGGCTCCAAGACCTTCATCACCAACGGCCAGCTCGCCAATTTCATTATCGTCGTCACCAAGACCGATCCCGAGAAGGGCGCCAAGGGCACCTCGCTGATCGTCGTGGAGACGGACGAGGTCGAGGGCTTCGAACGCGGCCGCAACCTCGACAAGATCGGGCTGAAGGCCAACGACACATCGGAGCTGTTCTTCAACGACGTGCGCGTGCCGACCTCGAACCTGCTCGGCCACGAGGAGGGGCAGGGCTTCATCCAGCTCATGCAGCAACTGCCGCAGGAACGGCTGCAGATCGGCACCGGCGCGATCGCCATGATCGAGCGGGCGCTGGCGTTGACCATCGATTACGTCAAGGAACGCAAGGCCTTCGGCAAGGCGATCATCGATTTCCAGAACACGCAGTTCAAGCTGGCCGAACTGAAGACCGAGGCGACCATCGGCCGCGTCTTCTACAATGACTGCGTGGCGCGCCACATCAATGGCGGCCTCGACCCGGTTACCGCCTCGATGGCCAAGTACTGGCTGTCCGACCTGCAGAACAAGGTGGTCGACGAATGCCTGCAATTGCACGGCGGCTATGGCTACATGAATGAATATCCGATCGCCCGCATGTTCCGCGACGCTCGCGTCCAGCGCATCTATGGCGGCACCAACGAGATCATGAAATTGCTGATCGGCCGCTCGCTCTGAGCGGTGACCGGCAAACCAAGGAGCAGGAAGATGGCCGAAGCTTACGTCTATGACGCGGTGCGCACGCCGCGCGGCAGGGGCAAGAAGGACGGGTCGCTGCATGAGGTGCCGGCTGTGCGGCTTGCCGCCCGGACGCTGGAGGCGATCCGCGACCGCAACGGGCTGGACACGGCGACTGTCGACGACATCATCTTCGGCTGCGTCGATCCTGTCGGCGAGGCTGGCGCCGTCATTCCGCGCGCCGCCGCTTTCGAGGCCGGCTACGACACCAGGGCGCCTGGCATGCAGATCTCGCGCTTCTGCGCCTCGGGCCTCGACGCCATCAATTTCGGCGCCGCCAAGATCGCGCAGGGCGCCGACGAGATCGTGATCGCCGGCGGTGTCGAATCCATGTCGCGCGTCGGCATGGGCATGTCCGGCGGCGCCTGGTTCATGGATCCTTCCGTCGGCCTCCCCGGCTGGTTCGTGCCGCAGGGTATTTCGGCCGACCTGATTGCGACCAAATACGGCTTCTCGCGCGACGACGTCGACGCGTATGCCGTCGAGAGCCAGAAGCGCGCCGCCAAGGCCTGGGGCGAAGGCCGCTTCAAGAACTCGGTGATCCCGATCAAGGACCAGAACGGCCTTACCATCCTCGACCATGACGAGCACATGCGACCCTCGACCGACATGCAGTCGCTCGCCGCGCTCAACCCGTCCTTCGTCATTCCGGGCGAGATGGGCGGCTTCGACGCCGTCGCGGTGCAGAAACATCCGGAGGTGGAAGAGGTCAATCACGTCCACCACGCCGGCAATTCGTCGGGCATCGTCGACGGCGCCGCCGCGGTGCTGCTCGGCTCGAAGAAGGCCGGCAAGGCTATGGGCCTGAAGCCGCGCGCACGCATCCGCGCTTTCGCCAACATCGGCTCGGAGCCGGTGCTGATGCTGACCGGTCCGGTCGATGTCACCGAGAAGCTGCTGCAGCGCGCCAGGATGAAGCTATCGGACATCGACCTGTTCGAGCTCAACGAGGCCTTCGCCTCGGTGGTGTTGCGCTACATGCAGGCCTTCGACATTCCGCACGACAGGATCAACGTCAATGGCGGCGCCATCGCCATGGGCCATCCGCTCGGGGCCACCGGGGCGATGATCCTCGGCACCGTGCTCGACGAACTCGAGCGCCGCGACCTGAACACCGCCCTGGTCACGCTATGCATCGGCGCCGGCATGGGCACCGCGACGATCATCGAGAGGGTCTGAGCATGGCCGAATTTACCCGACGCGTGCTGCTTGGGCTGATCGGCGCCACGGCGCTGACCGCCGGCGGCATCGATGTCGCCGGCGCCGCCGAGAGGTCAGGCAGGGTCCGCCTGCGCGGCGTCGTCCGCTATGCCGCCAACGGTGCGTTGCCGGCGGGCAGGCTGACCATCCGCCTGGAGGAACAGGGCGTCATGGACAAGGCCGCCGACCTGATCGCGGCCACCTCGGTCCGCAGTTCCGGAAGGCGCCGGCTCGTTCCGTTCGAGATGGATGTACCGAAGGCCGCCTTGCGGCGCGCCGTCGATCCGGGCTTCACCGTGCGTCTGGAACGCGGCGGGCGGCTTATTGCCCTCAACACTTCGAAGCAACGCTACCGGGGCCGCGGCGACGTGTCCCTGACGATCGAACCCATCCTGTACTGAGGGGTATCAAGACAATGGCAACCTACACCAATTTCACCCTCGACATCGATGCCGACGGCATCGCGCTGGTCACTTGGGACATGCCGGATCGCTCGATGAACGTGTTCACCGAGGAAGTCATGCTCGAACTGAACGCCATCGTTGAAAAGGTGGCGGCCGATGCGGCCATCAAGGGCGCGGTGATCACGTCCGGCAAGGACACCTTCTCCGGCGGCGCTGACATCACCTTGCTGCAGAAGATGCTCACGACTTTCGCCAGGGACAAGGCGAAGGACCCCGCGAAGGCGACCCGGGCTCTGTTCGAGAATGCAGGCACTATGACCGGCCTGTTCCGCAAGCTCGAGACCTCCGGCAAGCCCTGGGTGTCGGCGATCAACGGCACCTGCATGGGCGGAGCCTTCGAGATGTCGCTCGCCTGCCACGGCCGTGTCGCCGCCGATTCCGACAAGGTGCGGATGGCGCTTCCCGAGGTGAAGATCGGCATTTTCCCGGGCGCCGGCGGCACCCAGCGCGTGCCGAGGCTGACCGACCAGCAGCAGGCGCTGCAGATGCTGACCTCGGGCCAGACCCTGACGCCGCAGAAGGCGAAGTCCATGGGCCTGATCCACGAGATCGCCGAACCGGCGAAGCTCGTCGAGACCGCCAAGGCGATGATCAGGAACGGGCTGAAGCCGGTGGCACCCTGGGACGAGAAGGGCTTCAAGCTGCCCGGCGGCCCGATCTATTCGGCGGCGGGCGCCAATCTCTGGCCGCCGGCCATCGCCATCCTGCGCCGCGAGACCTATGGCAACTACCCGGCCGCGGCGGCGATCCTGAAATGCGTCTATGAAGGCCTGCTGGTGCCGTTCGACACCGCGCTCAGGATCGAGCAGCGCTACTTCACCGAGATCATGCAGACCAGGGAAGCGGCGGCCATGATCCGCTCGCTCTTCGTATCGCTGCAGGAGTTGAACAAGGGCGCGCGCCGCCCGGCGGGCGTGCCGGACACCAGGTTCAAGAAAATCGGCATCCTCGGCGCCGGCTTCATGGGCGCCGGCATCGCCTATGTCACGGCCAAGGCCGGCATTCCTGTGGTGCTGCTCGACCGCGACACGGCTTCGGCCGAGAAAGGCAAGGCGCATTCCGACAGCCTGATCGCGGATCAGGTGAAGAAGGGCCGCGCCAAGCCGGAGGATCGGGAAAAGCTCCTGTCGCTGATCACGCCGACGGCCGACTATGCCGACCTTGCCGGCTGCGATCTCGTCGTCGAGGCCGTGTTCGAGGATTCGGCGGTCAAGAAGAGCGCCACCGAACAGGCGGAGGCCGTGCTGAAGTCGTCGGCGATCTTCGCCTCCAACACGTCCACCATTCCGATCACCTCCTTGGCGAAGAACTCGGCGCGGCCGAAGAATTTCGTCGGCATCCACTTCTTCTCGCCGGTCGACAAGATGATGCTGGTCGAGATCATCCTCGGCAAGAAGACCGGCGACAAGGCGCTTGCCGTGGCGATCGACTTCGTGCGCGCCATCAAGAAGACGCCGATCGTTGTCAACGACACGCGCGGCTTCTACGTCAATCGCTGCGTGCTGCGCTACATGTCGGAAGCCTACAAGATGCTCATCGAGGGCGTCCCGGCGGCGATGATCGAGAACGCCGCTAGGGCCGCTGGCATGCCCGTCGGTCCTCTGGCGCTCACTGACGAGACAGCAGTCGACCTTGCCCAGAAGATCATGAAGCAGACCATCAGGGATCTTGGCGACAAGGCCGTCGACCCCAAGCAGATGGCACTGATAAACACCATGGTCGACACCCATGGCCGTTTCGGCCGCAAGAACGGCAGGGGCTTCTACGACTATCCCGCCAAGCCGGCCAAGAAGAAGCTCTGGCCCGGACTCAAGGACCTCTACCCGCAGCTCAGGCCCGAGAAGGTCGACTACGAGGAGTTGCAGCAGCGCCTGCTTGTCACCATCGCGCTGGAAGCGGCGCGGGTGATGGAGGAGGGGATCGTCACCGATCCGCGCGAGGCCGATGTCGGCTCGATCCTGGCCTTTGGGTTCGCTCCCTACACCGGCGGTGCCCTGTCCTATATCGACGGCATCGGCGCGAAGGAGTTCGTCAAGATCGCCAAGCGCCTGCAGAAGAAATACGGCGCCGAGTTCAAGGCGCCCAAGCTGCTCCTCGACATGGCCGAAAAGGGCGAGACGTTCTACCAGCGGTTCGATCCCTATCGGAAGGGCGAGGTGAAGAAGGCGGCCTGACGCATGGAGAGCGGCCCCGCGCGTCTGGCAGGACGCGCGGGGCCGCTCTCGGCGCGCATGATGACCACCACCGCGCGCCGCAATTCCCATCGCATAGGCGGCCGATGCGGGTTCCGCTATATGCCGCCCGAACCAACTGTTTGTTCATGCGCGTCGCCGGGCTTGCGCCGTCAGGCCAACGGGCCTCGTCTGGCCGACTTTTGCCGGGCACCTTCGCGGCAGCTTCCCCTCATCGGTCGCCAGTGATACATTAGATTTTTTCTAATGTTAACTGATGGAGGGAGTATCGTCATGCGTATGATGCTGAGAGTTACTGTCCCGACAGAGGAGGGCAACAAGGCGGTCAAGGACGGCAGCATGGCCAGGTTCATCGAGCATAGTCTGTCCGATCTGAAGCCCGAGGCTGCCTATTTCACCGCCGAAAGTGGCCGCCGGACGGCCTACCTCTTCGTCGAGATAAAGGACAGTTCGGATATGCCCTATATCGGTGAGCGGTTCTTCTTTGCATTCAATGCCGCCGTCGACTTCATCCCCGTGATGAATGTCGATGAGCTCAGGAAGGGGCTGCCGAGGGCGATGGCGGCAATGGCGGGATAGCCTCGCCTCCGGTTGCCGACGGCTCGTCGCCGAGGGCGCGTATTTCGTGAAACCAGGGGCTACGGCGCCATCTCTGTCAGACGGTTTTGTTCCTGATCCGCCGGCCGTGCTGGTGGACATCTCGCTGCTCGCGCGTTAGACAGGAAAGGCATTTTTTCCTGTTTCGAAGGAGAGCGGGCTTGCTCTCGCACGACCGTGTATGGGCCGCCATCGATGCTCTCGCCGAGCGCTACTCGCTCTCGGCCTCCGGCCTCGCCAGGCGCGCCGGGCTCGATTCAACCGCCTTCAACAAGTCGAAGCGCCGCTCTTCGGACGGGCGGCCGCGCTGGCCTTCGACGGAATCCCTGGCCAAGATCATCGAGGCCACGGGTGCGTCCCTGGACGAATTCATGGGGCTGATCGAGGAGCGGAACGGAGGCGCTCGCGGCGGCAGCGCCGCCGCTGGCCACGCCGTGCCGTTGCTTGGCTTTGCCCAGGCGGGTGCCGGCGGGTTCTTCGACGATGCCGGCTTCCCCGCCGGCCAGGGCTGGGACCTGGTCGAACTGCCGGCCCAGTCGGCGGATGGGGCCTACGCGCTTAAGGTGCAGGGCGATTCCATGCTGCCGCTCTATCGCAACGGCGATGTGCT
The DNA here is from genome assembly GCA_001899205.1 of Mesorhizobium sp. 65-26. Taxonomy (GTDB): domain Bacteria; phylum Pseudomonadota; class Alphaproteobacteria; order Rhizobiales; family Rhizobiaceae; genus Mesorhizobium. The sequence continues at coordinate 78,877 of MKVL01000013.1, forward strand.
CATCGTCCAGCCCGGCGCCGCGGTCCGCAAGGGCGATCGCGTCGTCGTCAAGACCAGCACGGGAGAGGTGATGGCCAAGGTGCTCGAGCGGCAGACGACGCAGTCGATCGCGCTCGTCTCGCTCAACCCCGAACACCCCGACCGCGACATACCGACCCACGACATCGAATGGGTGGCGCGGATCGTCTGGGCCAGTCAATAGAGGTTCGGGTGGATTCCCTGCATTCCGCTCGATCCCCCATGGCCGCATTTGTGGGCCATCAGGCGATTCACCCCCGTCGTAGAATGTTCTAGGAAGTCCGGCCTATGCGTCCATTTCATGCCGTGCTCGCGGTGCTGACGATTTTCGTGATGGCGGCGGCGGTCATGACCGGCGGGCATGCGATATTGCGTTCGCAGGGCGTTGGCGCCGCGGAGCAATTTAAGCCCGATCTGGATGTCACGGATTTGCCTGCCGCCGACACGCCGCCTACAACCTCGACGATTGCGGAGCCCGCGCCCTCGCGCCCGCCGGTGCGCTCCAGGACCGTGGATTCCGAGGCAATCGCCTCCTCGCCGGCGCAGACCGATGGGCTGGAACGCATCGAGCCGCGCGCACCGCTCAGCGATCTGGCGCTCGCCGGTCCGCTCAAGCCGCCGAAGACGACGATGCCCGGCGACTGGAAGGGCACCAAGCTGTTCCAGCCGGTCGCAAGCGCGGCCGGGCTCATCGAGGCCAAGGGCTACGCCATCGCGGTCTCGGGTATCGATGTCGTCGGGCAGGACGAGACCTGCGCGGAGGGTGACAAGAGCTGGGCCTGCGGCATGCGGGCGCGGACCGCCTTCCGAGCCTTCCTGCGCGGGCGGGCGGTCGTCTGCAGCGTGCCGCCGGAAGGTGGACGCGATCGCATCGCCGCCGAATGCCGGGTCGGAAATCAGGATGTCGGCCAGTGGCTGGTCGAGAACGGCTGGGCGCGCGCGGCGGCGGCCGGCCCTTATGTCGAGGCCGGCGACAAGGCGCGCAGTGAGAAAAAGGGTATCTTCGGCGAGGCGCCCGACATGTCAGGCCTGCCGCCGGCACCGCCCGAGACCGGGCCGGCCCCCGAGGCGCCGGCGTCGATCCTGGACGGCAATGACGGCGCGCTCAGCCCGCCGCCATCAGTTGACCAGCCAGCGCCCGTTGAATGAGGGCGCGGGTTTCGGCAATGCCATAGAGCGCGGCGAACGAGCCGAAGCGCGGACCGCGTTCCTGGCCGATCAGCACCTGGTAGATCATCTGGAAGAAGGCCACCGACACGCCGGGGCCGCCTTCCGGGCTTTGCTTGGAATGGTCCTGGTAGCGCTCGATCCGCCGCGCCACGTTGAGCGCCGCGTTCTGGATCGCCTCGCCGTCGGCGCCGGCCGGCAGCGAGCCAAGGGCGGCGTCGAGCGCCGCCAGCGCGTCGCGCTCGACCTCGTCGGCGGCACGGAAGGTCTTGGTCGGCTTCACGAAATCGTCGAAGTACCGGATCGCGTAGCCGGTCAGCTTGTCGAGCTCGGGATGCGTCTTCGGCGTCACGCCCGGCGCATGGCGGGTGATGAAGCCCCACAGCACGTCCTTGTTCTGCGCGTTCGAGGCGCTGACCAGGTTGAGCAGCAGCGAGAACGGCACCGGCATGTCGACGGCGGGCGGATTACCGTCATGCATGTGCCAGACCGGATTGCCGAGGCGCTCCTTCCAGTCCTGCCGGGGATAGGCGCCGAGGAAGGTGTAATACTCGTCGACGGCCCTCGGTATGACGTCGAAATAGAGCTTCTTGGCCTGGCGCGGCCGCTGGTACATGTAGAGACCGAGGCTCTCCGTCGGCGCATAGGTCAGCCATTCGTCGATGGTGAGGCCGTTGCCCTTCGATTTCGATATCTTCTGGCCGTTCTCGTCGAGGAACAGCTCGTAGACGAAATGCTCCGGCGCGCGGCCGCCGAGGATGTTGCAGATGCGGTCGTAGATAACAGCGTTCGTCTGGTGATCCTTGCCGAACATCTCGAAGTCGACGCCGAGCGCTGCCCAGCGCATGCCGAAATCCGGCTTCCATTGCAGCTTCACCTTGCCGCCCTTTATGGAGAGCGTGGTCTCGGTGCCCTCGTCGTCGAAGGTGATGGTGCCGGCCTTGGCGTCGACATGCTTCATCGGCACGTAGAGCACGCGACCGCTCTTCGGCGAGATCGGCAGGAACGGGCTGTACGTCGCCTGGCGTTCCGGCCCGAGCGTCGGCAGCATCACCGCCATGATCTCGTCATAGCGCTCGGCGGCGCGCACCAGCACTTCGTCGAAACGGCCTGACTTGTAGTACTGGGTTGCACTCGCGAATTCGTAGTCGAAGCCGAACGTGTCGAGGAAGCGGCACAGCATCGCGTTGTTGTGGTCGGCGAAGCTGGCGTAGTCGCCGCCGAACGGATTGGGCACCGCTGTGAGCGGCATGTGCAGATAGGGCTCCAGCGCCGCGCGATCCGGCACATTGTCCGGGATCTTGCGCATGCCGTCCATGTCGTCGGAGAAGCAAAGCAGCTTGGTCTTGACCTTGTCCTGCGTCAGGACGCGGAAGGCGTGGCGCACCATCGTCGTGCGCGCCACCTCGCCGAACGTGCCGATATGCGGCAGGCCCGAGGGGCCGTAGCCGGTCTCGAACAGCACCGTCTCGGGGAACTCGCCGTCCTTGTAGCGCGCGATGATCTTTTTCGCTTCCTCGAACGGCCACGCCTTGCTTTCGGCGGCGGCCGCGAGCAGCTCGGGATTGAGATCGATGATGTTTGATCCCGCCATGTCAGTGTTCCAAATCATGCGCCGGCTTCGCGGCAGGTAGGGTTTCAACCGGCCCCGATGCATATCGCTCAAAAAGCGCGCTGCGGCTTTGGGATGACGACACGCCTTGGGAAAGGCTTGAGGCACGTCGCTTGAGACCGTCTTGTCGCGACGTGCTTTAGGCGTGACTGGCCGGAGCGTCAACGATTTGCGGCTGTTTTCCTTGCGACGCCCTCCCGCCGTGCCTACCTTGGTGACCCGTTACCAAGGAGACCTTGAATGCCTTTGCTGACACCGCACGAAGCTCTGATCTACCTCATGGTCATCACCTCGGCCTCCGACCGGGACATGACCGATGTCGAGCTGGCGCGGATCGGCGATGTCGTGCGCACCTGGCCGGTGTTCGAGGATTTCGACCAGGACAGGCTGGTGGCCGTCTCGCAGGATTGCCAGAAGGCCCTGCACGACGAGGACGGACTGGAGGGCGTGCTGGCCCGCGTCGCCAGGGCATTGCCGGAGCGGCTGCGCGACACGGCTTACGCCGCGGCCTTCGAAGTGGCGGCCGTCGATCTCGAAATGCGGCTCGAGGAGGTGCGGATGCTGCAGCTCATCCGCCGTGAACTCGACCTCGACACGCTGACCGTGGCCGCGATCGGGCGTGCTGCCAAGGCGCGCCTGCGCACTCTGACCTGACGCGTCACTGCGTTCTTGTAACTTGCGGTCAGCCGGCGATGCGCTTGGCAAAGCCGGCGATGGCGGCGCTGACCAAGTCGGGGCGTTCTTGCGGCAACCAGTGGCCGCTTCCAGGCACTATGACCGTCTCGGTGAGCTGGGGAACAAGCGACGGCATGTCGTCAATGATGTCCCGCATTCCCGGAATGCTCAGCCCCGTATCGCGTTCCCCGACCAGGAACAGGGCCGGGACTTCGATCCTCATGCCGGCAAGGGAAGCCTGAAGCTGCCAGTTGCGGTCGAGATTGCGGTAGTAGTTGAGGCCGCCTTCGAAACCGGAAGTCATGAAAGCGTCCACATAGGCGTGGAGATCGGTCTCGGTCAGCCAGTCTGGCAGCACCTGCGGATCCGGCAGTCCCGCAAGAAGTCCGGCTTTGCGGGATACCATCGCGAACGGGTTGGGTGTGCCATCGCCGGGTTTGCGAGGCCCCGCTTCGCCGGATGCGGCGAACAATATCTTGCGCAAGGCGCGTCGGACATCGGCGCCAAATTCCGCTTCGGCCACGCCAGGCTCCTGGAAATATAGGGTGTAGAGCAGGGCTTCGTCCGTCCGCGGGAAAATGCGCGTCGGAGCCATTGGGGGCCGGCCCATCATCGGAACGCTCATGGCGACCACGCCCCGGAAACGGTCTGGCCGCATCTGCGCCGCCTGCCAGGCGACCGTCGCGCCCCAATCGTTGCCCACGATGATCGCCGTCTGCTCTCCGAGGGTATCGAGCAACGCGACCATGTCGCCGACAAGATGAAAGACCGTATATTCATCGACAGCGGCG
>MKVL01000013.1:83149-212076 GCA_001899205.1 Mesorhizobium sp. 65-26
TGCCTGTCTCGACGGTCCGGTTGTTCATCTGATGTCATCACGGCGGCTGTTGCCGCCGGCCTTTCCTGCTTGCTCGGATTGCCGTCGATATCGAGGAGCGACTTTCGCCTGCATGCGCCTCGACAACGCCTTTTGCGCAACTGTATAGGTTACAGAAAGAGGGTCGGTCAATATTCCGTAACAAATATTGTTACGCTAAAAAGAGGCGGTATGAAGCAAGATAGCCGGCTGGTGCGCATGCTCCACGTCCTCATTCACATAGGGCTGTTGGGTGGGCGAGAGACCTCGGAGACGATTGCGAGGATGTTGAACACCAATCCCGTCGTCGTGCGGCGGACGATGAGTGCTCTCAGGCGAAAAGGTATCGTTGGCTCCGAGGGGGGTCGCGGTGGAGGATGGGTTCTTCTGCGGCCGCTGACCGAATTGACGGTGCTCGACGTGCAGACGGCGCTTCGCGAGGACAAGGTGCTCAGTGCAGGGTTGTCCTCGGATCATCCGGCCTGTCCCGTCGAGCGGGCGGCGAACGCCGCGTTGGTTGAAGCCTTCGCCAGAGCCGAGGAGACCTTGATCGGGGAGTTCGGTCGCCTCAAGCTTTCGATCATCGCTGACGCCGCGCTGGCTGATGCGAAGAAGCTCCCCGCGCGTGCCGAACCGCCTCGACAGGAGCCGATACGCTGAAGCGGGCTACCCTGGCCCTGATCGCCTGTAGCGAGTCAGTAGAAGCTGACCGGGAAGTAGCGCAGGTAGAACTCGGCGAAGATGCCCTTCATCGAGATCTCCTGCAGCGCGTAGTCGAAGGCCGCCGCCAGCGCCGGGTTGTCGACCTTGGTGGCGATGGCCATGCCGGAGCCCAGATATTCGGGCGCCAGGTAAGGGCCGCCGGCGAAGCGGCAGCAGCCGCCGGCGTCCGAGCCGCCGAGCCAGAAAGCGAAACGCATGCCGTCGCCGAAAGCGGCGTCGATCTTGCCGGCTTTCAGGTTGCCGTAGAGGTCTTCCGGCTTGTCGAAGGGCACGACCTCGACGGTCGCGAAATAGTCGTGCAGCATCTTCTCATGCGCCGAGCCGGCAAGCACCCCGACCCGCTTGCCCCTCAGCTTGCCGAGAACCGGCTCCGTCAAAGCGGTCCTCTTGGGCATGATGAAGCGCGCCGGGAACTGCAGGTACGAGCGCGAAAAGGCATATTTCTCGCGCGAATCAGCGGTCACGGCGATGCCCGCAATGATTGCTTCGCCTTCGCCCCTCTGCAACGCGCCGTCGAGTTCGGCCCAGGGCAAGGCCTGGATCTGGCATTTGTCCGCGATGTCGAGTTCGGCGCAGATGGCGCGCGCGAGATCGACGTCAAACCCCGACAGGCGACCCTCGCCATCGAGAAAGTTGAAGGGCGGGAAATCGGTGGTGGTCAGGAACCGCAGCCGGGGCAGGGCGGAAAGGTCGGGTTTGGGCAGCCGTTCCTTGGTGTCCCACAGCGCCGGAACCTGCGGCTCGGCCGCGCGCGCGGTGGCAAATGGCTGCAGCAACCCTGCCATCGACAGCACCGACGCGATGAAAAACCGCCGAAACGACACGTTCGAGCCTCCGTCCGTTTGAATGGCTTTTCGTATGAAAACGACTCAGGCACAACGTTTTTTGATTTTGCCGGAACAGATTCGGGTTGTACCCTGATCGTGGGAGGCAGTGTTACGGCCGGAAGGCCACAACGAAAGCACGCGCATTTGCAATCGCTGGTTAGTGGCGAAATGTGGTCCGGACGCGGACCATTGGTTTCGATGCGGAATGCGACATGGGGGTAGATGCTGCGATGAGCCAGTTTGATCGCACATTGGAATTCATGGACCAACTGCAACACGCCGGAACGGCTGCCGCGGTTTGCGAGCGGCTACTCTCCGTCACGTCCAATTTCGGCCTGACGGCGCTGATGGCCGGAACCGTTCCGCGCCCGGGCACGCCACGCGGCCAGCAGAAGGATCACGTGCTGCTGTGCGACTGGCCGGGCGACTGGCTGGAGCGCTATGTCCAGCGCAACTATGTCGACCATGATCCGGTCGTCAGCCACATGAAGAACCTTCAGGCTCCCTTCCAGTGGCGCGAGGCGTCGAAGATGATCACCATCGATCGCGACAGCGACGAGGTGATGGGCGATGCCCGCGAGTTCAAGTTGCGCGACGGCCTCGCCTTTCCGCTGGTCACGCTCGACGGCGAGATCGTCATGGTTTCGCTGGGCGGCGAGGCCGTGCATCTGTCGGAAGCGGAATTCAGCATGGTCTCGCTGGTGTCGACCTATGCGATTGGCCGCGCCATGCAGCTTCACACCATGGCTGGCAAGACCATCGACCATATCGAGCTGGCGCCGCGCGAGCGCGAATGCCTGCAATGGGCCGCCGTCGGCAAGTCGGAATGGGAGATTTCGCAGATCCTCGGAATCTCCGAACATACCTCGGAGAAACACCTTCTTAACGCCAAAAGCAAACTCGGTGCCGTCAACAGGGTCCAAGCCGTCGCGGAAGCGATTAGGCGCGGCTATATTAGTTAGGTCGGCCGTGCAGGCCTGGAGTCTTGCTTACGTGACAGCGTAATTTTCTCGGGAAAGCCCGGCCGTATCTTCGTTTAACAGGAGACGGTTGATGCTTTTTTCCCTTACCACACAAGAGCTTATGGAACGCCCGGACCTCTGGGAGGCCGTCCATAGGCTTCGCTACAAAATCTTCGTCGAAGAGATGGGCTGGAGCGATCTCGCCCGGCCTGATCGCCTTGAGATCGATCAGTTCGACCATGACGAGGCCGAACACCACCTCGTCATCCGCAACGGCGAACTCGCCGGCTACCAGCGCATGCTGCCGACGACACGGCCGCATCTTCTGAGCGACGTGCTGACGGACCTCTACGAAGGCACGCCGCCTTCCGGCCCGAAGGTCTGGGAGCTCACCCGCTACGCCGTGGCGCCGGGCCATCGTGACGGCAAGCGTGGCGTCTCGACGGTTGGCACCGAGCTCATCGCGGGCTTCGTCGAATGGGGCCTGAAGCGTGGCGTCAACCAGGTGATCATCGAGTTCGAGCCGATGTGGGTCCTGCGCGCGCTGCAACTCCACTTCCTGGCGAGGCCGCTAGGCTATCAGCGCACTTACGGCAACCAGCAGGTCGTCGCCACGTTGCTCACCTTCAACGAGCACACGCTGGAGGTCGTGCGCGAGCGTCGCAACCACTTCGCGCCGGTACTGAACAGGGGATACCCCGTCCAGTTCGGCCTGAAGCAGGCTTCGTGATGGAGGCGACCGTGGGTTTCCATCCCGAACCGGAGCTGCGCGGCCACACGCTGATCGTGACGGTATCCTCGCATGACGGCCGGCCGGTGCTCGACAGGAGGGCCTATGCCAGCCTGGCGAAGACGCTCCATGAGGCCGCCGTCAACGACGACGTCCGCGTGGTCATGCTTCGCGGACTGGCGGGCTGCTTCTGTCTTGGCGGTGACTTCTCGGAGTTCCTCGACGCCACCAAGCACCAGCAGCTCATCGCCGCCGTCACCGACATGTTCCGCATGCTGGCGACGTTCCCGAAGCCGGTGCTGGCCTGTGTCGACGGCGACGCCGTCGGTGTCGGCTGCACCATCCTGTTCCATTGCGACATGGTGATCGCATCGGACAAAAGCACCTTCCGCGTGCCCTTCGTCGATTTCGGCCTCGTGCCGGACGCGGCGACCAGCATTCTGGCCCCCCAGAAGCTCGGCTATGCGGGCGCCTTCCGCTTCTTCTGCCTGGGCGACACGCTTGGGGCAGAGGATGCAAGGGCGCTTGGGCTCGTCGGCGAGGTCGTGGCGCAAGGCAGTGCCGAGGAGGCGGCGCTGGCGAGGGCAAGGCAACTGGCCAAGAAGCCGGTCGCGGCGCTCATGCAGACACGCGGACTTCTGAAAGGTGATACGGACGTGCTGTGCGACCGTATCGATCATGAAATATCACTCTTCCAGCAGGCGCTTCAGGACGACACCACCCTGAAACGGCTGCAGAGGATCGCCCGTCTGGCTGCGTAAGGCATTTGCGGCCAGGTGGGTCCACCTGATGCCGCGCAATGCTGCTGCTCGGACAGCACGGGACTATCGGCGAAGCGGCCGTGCCTGGGGAGGAAGCCTATTTTTCCAGGAACGACGGCCCTTCGCCGATGATCTTCTTGTCTTCCTTGCCGATGGCGTCGAGATCGCGGCCCTCATAGGGCAGCGACAGCAGGATCCGTTGCAGCACGGCCAGCCGCGCGCGCCGCTTGTCGTTGGCGCGCACGACGATCCATGGCGCGAACTCCTTGTGCGTGCGTTCGATCATGATGTCGCGCGCCTTGGTGTAGTCGTCCCATTTGTTGATGCCGGCGATGTCGATCGGCGAGAACTTCCAGTTCTTCAACGGCGACCAGCGGCGGTCATGGAAGCGCTCGAGCTGCGTCTCGCGGCCGATGTTCAGCCAGAACTTGAAGAAATGGACGCCGTCATTGCTGATCATCCGCTCCAGATGCGGGGTCTCGTCGAGGAAGCGCTCATACTGCTCGGGCGTGCAGAAACCCATGACCGGCTCGACGCCGGCGCGATTGTACCAGGAGCGGTCGAAGGTCACGAATTCGCCCGCCGTCGGGAACTGCGCCACGTAGCGCTGGTAATACCATTGGCCGGTCTCGGCCGGGTTCGGCTTGGTCAGCGCCACGTTGCGCGCGGTTCTGGGGTTGAGGTACTGCCGGACCACGAAGATCGTGCCGCCCTTGCCGGCGGCGTCGCGCCCCTCGAACAGCGCCATCACGCGCTTGCCGGTCGCCTGCAGCCAGGCCTGCGCCTTGACCAGCTCGATCTGTAGCCGTTCGAGCGTCTTGTCGTACTCCTCGCTCTTCATCTTCTTGTCGTAGGGATAGCCGCCGGCGGTCAGCTTGTTGTTCTCGATCCAGTCGGGAAGCACCGGGTTGTCGATGTCGAACTCGCGCTCCTTGCCGTCGACCTTGATCTTCAACGGCCCCTGCGGGGCGGTGGCGGCGTCATCCTCGGGTTTTTTCATGCAGGCATACCCTCCCAGTTTCGGGCGCATGCTATTGGCAGCCTCCATGCCGGTCCAGCAGGAAGTTGCCGACGCTGCGAAAGCAAGCCGGCTGTCATCCGGGTGTCAAATTCCGGACGCCATAGAGTTCTTTGCGGCCGGGCGGATTCCAGGACAACGGGAACGCGGTTGAACAAGGGGCGGATGCCACTGCGCCACGTTGGTATTGCGCACGGTCCTTTCCGAAAACGATTCCGGTTTTCGGGGCCATGCGCTAGTAGCGTACGGATGCATACCGCCCTGCATAAGTATATTGGGTTGGCGGCTCTTTGCTTTCCTTGGCAAAGCTGTTGCTGGACTGGGGGCGGATATTGGAATCGGACCACTGGATGGCGGATACCGGCACTGAACCGACAGGCCTGTTGCAAGCCTTGGCGGCACGGCTGTGGAATGCCCGCTGGCTGATCGTCGCGGGCGTCGTCGCCCTCATATCCGTCTATGTCTTCGCCGCAAGCTCCGTCTTCGTCCTGGTGGCGGCCCTGGCAGTGATGGTGGCGGCCGCTCTGCTGCCGGCCGGCGCCGCGAACCAGTCGGCGGAGCGCGCCGCCGCGATGGAGGCAAGCGGCCTGCAACGCCTGTCCGGCGAGTACCTGGCCGCCGCCGTCGCCGACCCGCTGATCATCTTCGATCGCACCGCGACGATCGTTCATGCCAATGCCGCCGCCTTCGCCGCTTTCGGTGGCATCGCGCCTGGAATGTCGCTGTCGCTCAAGTTCCGCGCGCCGGAGATGCAGAGCCTGCTCGACAGCGTGCTGGCGGGCACCGTTGCCTCCAGTGTCATCGAATACCTCGAAAAGCTCCCGGTCGAGCGCGCCTACAGGGTAAGCGCCTCGTCGGTCGGCCACGGCACGGATCTCTATGTGCTGGCGTTCAAGGATCAGAGCGAGTCCCGCCGCATCGATCGCATGCGCGCCGACTTCATCGCCAACGCCAGCCACGAGTTGCGGACGCCGCTGGCCTCCATCGCCGGCTTCATCGAGACGCTGCGTGGCCCGGCCCGCAACGACCCCGCGGCGCGCGACCAGTTCCTGCAGATCATGCAGAACCAGACCGGCCGCATGGCGCGCCTCATCGACGACCTCTTGTCCCTGTCCCGGCTGGAGATGAAGCCCTATCTGAGGCCCGGCACCGAGGTCGACCTGCGGCAGACGGTGGACAGTGTCATCGACTCGCTGGCGCCGCTCGCCACCGAGAACGGCGTCGTCGTGGAACGCGACTTTCCGCAGGGTCGGCTGGCCGTTCCCGGTGACCGCGACGAACTGTTCCAGGTCTTCGAGAACTTGCTCGAGAATGCCTGCAAATACGGGCAGTCTGGTGGCCGCGTCGCGGTCTCGATCGCACGCACGGAAGACGGTCCCGAGCCGGGCATCGACGTCACCATTCGCGATTTCGGCCCAGGCATCCCCGAGGAGCATATTCCGCGCATCACCGAGCGGTTCTATCGTGTCGACGTCGAGAGCAGCCGCACCCAGAAGGGCACCGGCCTTGGTCTGTCGATCGTCAAGCATATCCTCACGCGCCACAACGGCCGGCTGTCGATCAAGTCGGAAGTCGGCAAGGGCGCGGCGTTTTCGGTTCATTTGCCGGCGCTATAAAGCGCGCTATCTTTCAAGGGATCGTTTCTTTTTTCTGTCATCCCGCTAGCGTATCAGCGGGGATTCGGTGAAACGACTCAGGCAGTGGTTCCGGGAGGGCACTTCGGCCATGCAATCCGTGCACATCGTCAGCGCCTATGACGAGGAATTGAAATATCTTTCTAAGCGCATCGCGGCGATGGGCGGCCATGCCGAGCGCATGGTCGAACAGGCGATCGCCGCCCTGGTCAATGCCGATCCGGGCCTTGCGCAGAAGGTTATCCGCGACGACGCGGTGCTCGACGAAGGCCAGCGCGAGATCGACGACAAGGCCATCATCATCATCGCCAGGCGCCAGCCCATGGCCACGGACCTGCGCGAGATCATCGGCGCCATCCGCATCTCGGCCGACCTCGAGCGGGTCGGCGACCTCGGCAAGAACGTCGCCAAGCGCGTCGTGGCCGTCATCGAGGGACGCCAGCCGCCGAGCCTGTTCCGGGGCCTGGAAGCCCTGGCCGACCTTGCCCTGACCCAACTCAAGGAAGTGCTCGACGTATACGCCTCGCGGTCCGTGGAAAAGATCGGCTTCGTGCGTGACCGCGACGACCAGATCGACGCCATGTACACCTCGCTCTTCCGCGAGCTTCTGACCTACATGATGGAAGATCCGCGCAACATCACGCCCTGCACGCATCTGTTGTTCTGCGCCAAGAACATCGAGCGCATCGGCGACCACGCCACCAACATCGCCGAGACGATCTACTACATCGTCACCGGCGACCAGATGCCGGCCGAGCGGCCGAAGGGCGACAAGACGGACAAGGTCGTGCTTTCCGGATTGCAATCGGGAAAATGATGCCGTGATTGGTCCCGACGCCGGCCTGGCCGGTGTCGGGACTGTTCGTCATGCGCTTCATTGGCGCCTGGAAACGACAACGCCGGCATCGAGGACGATGCCGGCGTTGTGAATTCGTGACCTTGCCGCCGGCTTACCGGCTGCGCCGGCGCTCCGCCGCGGGCTGGAAGGCGATGCGGGAGTGATACTTGCAGTAGGGACCGGTTTCGGCGGCATCATTGCCGCAGAAGTGGAAGTCCTCGGACAGCGGGTCGCCATTCGGCCACTTGCAGGTTCGCTCGGTCAGTTCCACCAGCATCAGGTGCCGCGAGATCGGCACCACGACGTTTTCCGCGACGGGGCGGATGTAGTGACGGACCTCCGGCTCGGCGTCGAACTGCGCCTGCAGCGCGGTGGCGCCGATCGAGGTGGTGACATGGCGGGCGGCGGTCGCCGCGCGCGAAACGGATTTCTGCACCGTGGTGCCCTGCACGGCCTTCTTCTGACGCGCCGGCGCCGCCGTGGCGCGACCGCGGCCCGACAACTTCAACCGATGCACCTTGCCGATTACCGCGTTGCGGCTGACACCGCCGAGCTGCGCCGCGATCTGGCTCGCGCTCAGACCTTCCGACCACAATTTTCTGAGAAGTTCGACCCGCTCGTCAGTCCAGTTCATGAGACCGCGCTCCTGCTGAAATGTGCGGCGGTCGGAATCCATTCACGCCCCGGCTCCCGCCGGGCAGACACCACATATATCGGGTGATTAGGTCCGCCGCACGAAATCTAGTTATTTCTCGATTACAACTACCTTAAGCGCTGACTCGGTGACAAGAGTCCGAGGTGCAACACGATTCGGTTTTTTCGGTTTTCCCCAACTTGCCCCGTTGCTTATGAGCTGGCGTTCCGTTGGGGAGCAGTCGCGCGCCTTGCACGACCTTTTCGTTGACTTCATGGCCGAAAAACACGATAAGCCGCAAAGGCCGCCGCTTTGGCGGCTTTTTTGATTTTCCGGTTCCGGAGACGCATATAATGAGCGGTTCGGCGCTTTACGAGACCTTTGCTCGCGCACCCCTTGCATTCGACCACGGGGAGGGCACCTGGCTGGTGACCGAAAAGGGCGAGCGATATCTGGATTTCGCCGGCGGCATCGCCGTGAATTCGCTCGGCCATGGCCACCCGCACCTGGTTGCCGCGCTCACCGAGCAGGCATCCAAACTGTGGCACGTCTCCAATCTCTACGAGATCCCTGGGCAGGCACGGCTCGGTGAACGGCTGGCGGACGCCACCTTCGCCGACAAGGTGTTCTTCACCAATTCCGGCGCCGAGGCGCTGGAATGCGCCATCAAGACTGCGCGGCGCTATCATTTCGTCAAGGGCCATCCCGAGCGCTTCCGCATCATCACCTTCGAAGGCGCCTTCCACGGCCGCACCCTGGCCACCATCGCGGCCGGCGGGCAATACAAGTACCTTGAGGGCTTCGGCCCCAAGGTCGACGGTTTCGACCAGGTGCCGTTCGACGACATGGAAGCCGCCGAGAAGGCGATCACGCCGGAGACGGCGGCGATCCTGATCGAGCCGGTGCAGGGCGAGGGCGGCATACGCCCGGTGCCGACCCAGTCGCTGAAGAAGCTGCGGCAGCTCTGCGAGCAGCACGGGCTGCTGCTCATCTATGACGAGGTTCAGTGCGGCATCGGCCGTACCGGCAAGCTTTTCGCCTATGAATGGTCCGGCGTCGCGCCCGATATCATGGCCATCGCCAAGGGCATCGGCGGCGGTTTCCCGATGGGCGCCTGCCTCGCCACCAATGAAGCCGCTGTCGGCATGACCGCCGGCGTGCACGGCACCACCTTCGGCGGCAATCCGCTGGCCATGGCGGTCGGCAACGCGGTGCTCGACGTGGTGCTGGAGGACGGCTTCCTGCAGGACGTGCAGCGCAAGGCGCTGCTGCTGAAGCAGGGCCTGGCCGCGATTTCCGACGAATTCCCCGAAGTCATCGAAGGTATTCGCGGTACCGGCCTCATGCTCGGCCTCAAATGCGCGATGCCCAACGGCAAGGTCAACATGGCGCTGCGTGACCAGCATCTGCTGACGGTTCCGGCCGGCGACAACGTTATCCGCCTGCTGCCGCCGCTCACGGTCACCGATGCCGAAATCCACGAGGCGCTGGAGCGCATCCGCGCCGGCGCCAAGGGCCTGGCGGCCGAGATCGCCGCCGCCGCGAACTGAGCCTGGAAGTCCTGATGTCGCTTCGTCATTTCACCGATCTTTCCACCGTTTCCGCGGGCGAGCTGCGTTTCATGCTCGACGACGCCGTGGCGCGAAAGGCGCGACTGAAGGCAGGCGAACGCACCAAGCCGCTCGAGGGCAAGGTACTGGCGATGATCTTCGACAAGCCGTCGACCCGCACGCGCGTCTCGTTCGACGTCGGCATGCGCCAGCTCGGTGGCGAGACCATCATGCTGACCGGCACGGAAATGCAGCTCGGCCGCTCCGAGACCATCGCCGACACGGCGAAGGTGCTGTCGCGCTATGTCGACGCCATCATGATCCGCACCACTTCGCACGACAGGCTGCTTGAGCTTACCGGCAATGCCACCGTGCCGGTGATCAACGGTCTCACCGATGACACCCATCCCTGCCAGCTGATGGCCGACATCATGACCTACGAGGAACATCGCGGTCCGGTGGCTGGCAAGACCTTTGCCTGGACCGGGGACGGCAACAACGTGCTGCATTCGCTGCTGGAAGCGTCCGCGCGGTTCCGTTTCAATCTCAACGTGGCCGTGCCGCAAGGCAGCGAGCCGTTCGAGAAATATGTCGACTGGTCGAGAGCCAATGGCGGCAAGGTGCGGTTCACAGGCACCGCCGAGGAGGCGGTCGACGAGGCCGACTGTGTCGTCACCGACAGCTGGGTGTCGATGGGCCAGGAGCATCGCGCGCGCGGCCACAACGTCTTCTCGCCCTACCAGGTCAATGCCGCGCTGATGGCGAGGGCCAAGCCCGATGCGCTGTTCATGCATTGCCTGCCGGCCCACCGCGGCGAGGAAGTCACCGACGAGGTCATCGACGGCCCGCACTCGGTGGTGTTCGACGAAGCCGAGAACCGGCTGCATGCCCAGAAGGCGGTTCTCGCCTGGTGCCTGGGCGCTTGATCTCCGGCTGCGTGATGCCTATCTGCGCCGCATCACGCAAAAATAGGGCGTCTCGAGGCATGTTCCCAATCGGGTTGCATGGCCGCGCCCCGGAGCTTTGTCATGCTGGAAACCCGTCAAGTGGCTGAACATCACCACCCCAAGCTAGGCGAATTCGACTTTGCCGGCGACGATCATGTCGTGCCTTTCGAGGTCGGCCCGCTGGACGTGCGCGGACGTACCGTCCAGCTCGGACCGATGCTGGATGCGATCCTGGCGCGTCACGACTATCCCGAGCCGGTCGCGCGCCTGCTGGCGGAAGCCTGCGTGCTGACGGTGCTGCTCGGCACATCGCTCAAGTTCGAAGGCAAGTTCATCCTGCAGACCCGTACCGATGGGCCGGTCGACATGCTGGTGGCGGATTTCTCTACCCCGCATGCGCTGCGCGGCTATGCGCGCTTCGATGCCGGCAGGCTCGAGGCGCTCGCCGCCGCGGGCGAGGTGTCGCCGCGGACGTTGCTCGGCAACGGCGTGCTGGCCCTGACTATCGACCAGGGCGCGCACACGCAGCGCTATCAGGGCATCGTCCAGCTTGATGGCGTCTCGCTTGAGCAGGCCGCGCGTGTCTACTTCCGCCAGTCGGAGCAGATACCGACCGATCTCAGGCTGTCGGTGGCCAAGCTGCTGACGCCGGCCGTGGGCGGCGCCCGCGAGCAGTGGCGCGCCGGCGGCATCCTGGCGCAGTTCCTGCCCCAGGCTCCGGAGCGCATGCGCGTGCCCGATATTTCGGGCGGCGACGGCGACCCGCGCGACGACGTGCATGATCCGGCCGACAATTCCTGGCAGGAGCTGCTGGCGCTGATCGGCACGATCGAACCGGCGGAGCTCATCGACCCGACGGTCGGTGCCGAGCGGCTGCTCTACCGGCTGTTCCACGAGCACGGCGTGCGCGTGTTCCCGGGCGTGCCGGTCGCGGACCAGTGCTCGTGCTCGCGCGAGAAGATCCGTGGCATCCTGGAAGGCTTCTCGGCCGAGGAGATCCAGCAGAGCACCGAGGATGGCGGCATCCACGTTGCCTGCGAGTTCTGCTCCACCCAGTACGATTTCGACCCGACCGAATTCGCGGCGGCGAAATGACACTCCACCTTCTCCCCGTTCTACGGGGAGAAGGTGCCCGAAGGGCGTATGAGGGGCAGCGTTGCCGCTGGCAATGTCGGCACCGGTCGCCTCGTCCGAAAGAAAATCTCAAAAGCTCGGCGCCGCCCCTCATTGCCCTGCGGGGGCATTTCTCCCCGTCAAACGGGGAGAAAGAAGGCAATCGCCGACGTCTAGTTCACCGTCCGCCTGGTGCCCGGCATGTCCAGCGAGAAGGCGGGGATGGCGATGTCGAACAGCTCGCCGCGCTGGTTGCGCATCGTGTAGCGGCCGACCATGATCCCTGAAGGCGTGGAGAGCGGGCAGCCGGACGTGTACTGATAGCTGTCGCCCGGATTGAGCTCTGGCTGTTCGCCGACCACGCCGGCGCCGCGCACTTCCTCGACGCGGCCTGCGCCGTCGGTGATGTGCCAGTAGCGCGACACGAGCTGTACGAACTCGTCCGACTGGTTGTCGATCGTGACCTGATAGCCCCAGACATAGCGGTTCTCGGAGGGATCGGAGCGATCCTCGAGGAAGAACGGCCTGACCTGCACTTCGATCTTGCGCGTCACGGCGCGGTACATGGCCTGCTCCCCAACAATCCGGCGCCGTGGGCGCCAACGCCCGCTCGGCGGCATCCACGCCGCCTTCAAGCGCAAGTGCCGGTAAACAATGTCATTTAAGTGACATATGACAATGATGGTGTGCGAGGGGCGACTCGGGCCCCTGGCGCGCGGTGAAGGCGTCGGGCTGATCGGTATTCTGGAGTGACCGGATCTCGATGGAACTGACGCTTCTTGCCGCCTTGCCCGCAGCCCTCATCGCCTCCAACCTCGCCAGCATCGCGCTCGCCGCCTCGCGGCTGCGGCGGCGAAAGCCCATCGCTCCGCCTGACAGAGAGGCCGCCGCGGTCTCCATCGTCGTGCCGGCGCGCGGCATCGAACCCTTCACCGCCGAAACGCTGGAACGGGCCTTTTCGCTCGACTGGCCGTGCTATGAGCTGGTCTTCTGCGTCGCCCAGCCGGACGATCCCGTCGCCTTGATGATCACGGACGCAATGGCGCGGTTTCCGGCCGTCCCGGCGCGGCTGTTGATCGGCGACGACCGCTTCAGCGCCAACCCGAAGCTCAACAACTGCATCAAGGGGTGGGAAGCGGCGCGCCACGATTGGGTGATCCTGGCCGATTCCAACGTGCTGATGCCAGCGGACTACATCCAGCATCTCATGGCGGCCTGGCGCGAGGGTACCGGCCTCGTCTGTTCGACCCCGATCGGCTCCCGGCCGGCCGGCTTCTGGGCGGAGGTCGAGTGCGCGTTCCTCAACACGCTGCAGGCACGCTGGCAGTATGCGGGCGAGGCGCTGGGCCTTGGCTTCGCGCAGGGCAAAAGCATGCTGTGGAACAAGCCGATGCTTGACGCCAACGGCGGCATCCGCGCTCTTGCGGCCGAGATCGCGGAGGACGCTGCCGCCACCAAGCTGGTCAATGGCATCGGCCTGCGCGTCAATCTCGTCGCGGCCCCGTTCGAGCAGCCGCTCGGCCGCCGCTCGCTCGGCGATATCTGGTCACGGCAGGCGCGCTGGGCGCGCCTGCGCCGCGTCACCTTTCCGCTGTTCTTCTTGCCGGAGATCCTGACCGGCGTTGCCGTGCCGCTCGCCCTGGCGCTGGTTGCGGCCGACGCGGCTGGCTTCAGCCTGGCGGCCACGGCTGTCGCCGTGCTTGCCGCAGCCTATCTGCCGGAGTGTGCCCTCGCATGGACCAAGGGCTGGTACATGTCGCCGCGCATGGTCGCGGCGATGATGGTGCGCGACCTTCTTCTGCCGGCCATCTGGGCGCGCGGTTGGCTCGGCGGCGCCGTCGACTGGCGCGGCAATGCCATGACCATAAGCACCAAGGCGATGACCGAACTGGAAGGGGGCGCCTAGGGCTCCTTCCGACGGACCACGTGGACCCGAAACACGGTCAATCAAACCGATGGGGCGGGGGCGCGGCCCCGCTCCATCGCGAAGGCAGGGGTTAGCGGGCCGCCTTCAGTGCCTGGTCGATGTCTTCCAGCAGATCGTCCGTATCCTCGAGCCCGACCGACAGGCGAAGCGTACCCGGACCGATGCCGAGCTCGGCGCGCGCTTCGTCGGTGAGATTCTTGTGCGTCGTCGTTGCGGGATGGGTAATCAGGCTCTTGGCGTCGCCGAGATTGTTCGAGATCAGCACGATGTCGAGCGCGTTCTGGAGGGCGAAGGCCGCCTGCTTGCCGCCCTTGACGTCGAGGCAGATGAGCGTCGAGCCGCCCAGCATCTGCTTCTTGACGATATCGGCCTGCGGATGGTCGGCGCGGCCGGGATAGACGACGCGCGCGATTTCAGGCCGTCCGGCGAGGAAGTCGGCGATCTTGCCCGCGCTCTCCGTCTGCTGGCGCACGCGCAGAGGAAGGGTCTCCAGCCCTTTCAGCAAGGTCCAGGCGTTGAAGGGTGACAGGCTCGGGCCGGTATGGCGGAAATAGTCGTGCAGGTTTTCGTCGATCCACTTCTTGTCCGACAGGATGACGCCACCCAGGCAACGTCCCTGGCCATCGATATGCTTGGTGGCCGAGTAGACCACCACATGGGCGCCGAGCTGCAGCGGCTTCTGCTGCAATGGCGTGGCGAAGACGTTGTCGACGACAACCCGGGCGCCGATCGAATTGGCCAGCGCGGCGACGGCAGCGATATCGACCACTTCCAGCGTCGGGTTGGTCGGGCTTTCCAGGAAGAACAGCTTGGTGTTGGGCCGCACCGCTTTTTCCCAGTTGCCGATGTCACGGCCGTCGACCAGGGTCGCTTCGATACCGTATCTCGGCGCCAGCGTCTCGACCACCCACCGACAGGAGCCGAACAGGGCGCGCGCGGCCACGATGTGGTCGCCGGCCTTCACGCTGCACAGGATGGCGGCACTTACCGCCGCCATGCCGGACGCTGTGGCGCGCGCATCCTCGGCGCCCTCCAGCGCGCACATGCGCTTCTCGAACATGTCCACGGTAGGGTTGGCGTAGCGCGAATAGATGAAGCCCGGCTCCTCGCCCTTGAAGCGCGCCTCCGCGGCCTGCGCCGTCTCGTAGACATAGCCCTGGGTCAGGTACATCGCCTCGGCGGTCTCGCCGAAGCCGGAACGCAGGGTTCCGCCGTGCACGAGTGCGGTTTGAGGCTTCCAGTTACGCTTCTTGGTGGTCATCGCTTTGTTCCAGACACAAAAAAACCGGCCGCGAAGTCGCAACCGGTCCATATGGCCTCATGGGCCGACGGTCCTTTAGCGACTTGTTTAACGTGGCTGCAAGCCGACCGGCCAAATCACCACGGGATAACGACCCTTTAGACCCGCGCCACGCTTGCGTCAATTGCCGGCTTCATTAAGAGGTTTGTACCAGGCAGGGTCCGCCCCATATTTGCGGCAGGCGCCAGTGGCGCGAAAGGACCCCGCCGGCCTTCGAGCGGAGCCAGACTGTGCGGCACACAGGCATTCTTCCCGATCAGGACATAGCGGCGCTGTTTCAGTCGGGTGCGCTGAAGTCGCCGCGCGCGCGAGACACCGACCAGATCCAGCCGGCAAGCCTCGACCTCAGGCTGGGCGACAAGGCCTACCGCGTGCGCGCCTCCTTCCTGCCCGGGCCGAACCACAAGGTCGCCGACAAGCTGGAGCGGCTGAAGCTGCACGAGATCAGCCTTGCCGACGGCGCGGTGCTGGAGACCGGCTGCGTCTACATCGTTCCGCTGCTGGAGAGCCTGGCGCTGCCGGCGCATGTCTCCGCATCGGCCAACCCCAAGAGCTCCACGGGGCGGCTGGACATCTTCACCCGTGTCATGACCGACCGTGGCCATGAGTTCGACAAGATCGTCGCCGGCTATCATGGCCCGCTCTATCTCGAGGTCAGCCCGCGCACCTTCCCGATCGTCGTGCGCGCCGGTTCGCGGCTTTCGCAGATCCGCTTCCGCATGGGCAACGCGCTTCTGTCGGAGAGCGAACTGCACGAATTGCATCGCGCCGAGACGCTGGTGGCGACCGATCCGCCGAATATTTCGGGCGGTGGCATCGCGCTGTCGATCGACCTCAAGGGCGACAAGAATGGTCTGGTCGGCTATCGCGGCAAGCACCACACCGGTCTCGTCGACGTCGACAAGCGCGGGGCGCAGGATATCGTCGATTTCTGGGAGCCGCTCTACAAGAGCGGTGCCGGCGAGTTGGTGCTCGACCCGGACGAATTCTACATCCTGGTCAGCCAGGAAGCCGTGCACGTGCCGCCGCTCCATGCCGCCGAGATGACGCCCTTCGATCCGCTGGTCGGCGAATTCCGAGTCCACTATGCCGGGTTCTTCGATCCCGGTTTTGGCCACTCGGCCGCCGGCGGCACCGGCAGTCGTGCCGTGCTCGAGGTGCGCAGCCACGAAGTGCCCTTCATCCTCGACCATGGCCAGATCGTTGGCCGCCTCGTCTACGAACATATGCTCAAGCGTCCGAACGCGCTTTACGGCACCGATCTCGGCTCGAATTACCAGGCGCAGGGGCTGAAGCTCTCCAAGCACTTCCGAGCCGCGCGCTGAGGCTCGCCGGGTCCGTCAGTGGCGAAAGAGATATTCTCCCGCTGCGGCGAGGCAAGCATGAAAATGGCCGATAAAGAGCAGCTCTCGCGTGGTCAGAAGCTTCCTGCCCCAAAATCCCTTGGTTCGCTTCGTTTCATCAAGCGGAGAGCTTGAGCCCGCGCCCAATGGGAACAATTGCCTGTCGAGGCATCCAAGGACGTGGGCTCTCGCGGAGTCGATGCCGCAAGCCTGGCCGCTGTCGTTCAGCGCGGTTGCGGGCAGCGCGGATGTCATGCGATCCGCATTGCGCATGAGAAAGTCCGCCTGCGCCTTTGAGTATCCGGTGGCCAGAAGACGGCTCGACATTGCCGACCGGGCTTCACGGTAGGTTTTTGGGCTGCATTTTCCGGCAGCGTAAGCGGTCAGGGAGGAGCAGGCGAGCGCCAGTACCAAGCCTGTGAACGCCAGGCTCTGCCGGATGCGTTTCATTCCTTCCCCCAAATCTTGGTCCTGTTCTACAACGCCTTGACCGCCACTTTCACCGGCTTTTCGATCTCCAGCGGATTGCGAAGGGGCAGGCCGAAGTCCGCCGCCTCGATCTCGAACACGTCGCCGGCCTCGGTCCTTACGCCGTCTGCGAAGGACAGCGTCGCGGTTCCGAACATGTGGACATGCACATCGCCCGGCTGGCGGAAGGCCGAGTATTTGAAGTGGTGATGCTCGAGATTGGCGATGGTGTGGGACATGTTCGCCTCGCCCGAGAGGAACGGCTTCTCCCAAAGCTTCTCGCCGTCGCGCCATATGCGCGATGAGCCCCTGATGTCGGCGGGCAGGTCGCCGATCAGGATCTCCGGGCCGAACGAGGCGTTGCGCAGCTTGGAGTGGGCGAGGAACAGGTAATTCACCCGCTCCGTCACATGGTCGGAGAACTCGTTCGACAGGGTGAAGCCGACCCGGAACGGCGCGCCATCGTCGCCGATGATGTAGATGCCGGCAATCTCCGGCTCCTCGCCGGCATCCTGCGCGAAGGCGGGCGACATCAACGGCGCGCCGGGCGCAACCGCCATGGTGCCATTGCCCTTGTAGAACCATTCCGGCTGCACGCCGACCTGACCCTTGCCGGGCTTGCCGCCCTCAAGCCCCATGCGGAACATCTTCATGGAATCGGTGAGCTGCTCCTCGCCGTCGCTGAGCTTCTTGTGCATGGAATCGCGCGTCGCCGCGGAGCCGAGATGCGTGAGGCCGGTGCCGGTAAGGTGGAGATGCGCTGGATCCGGATGGTTGATCGGCGAGACCAGCCGGCCCTTTTTGTAGGCGGCTTCGAGATCGACCGTTTCGCCATAGCCCTTGCGCTCGATCAACGCCTCCAGGCCAGTGCCCGTCCGCGCGGCTTCCATCGCCAGCGAATAGACGCTGCGCGCGCCGTTGATGGTTCTGGTCTTGCCGCCATTGCGGGCAACGACGCGGATCGTCTCGGCGTCGTCGAGGATCTGGGAGATCAGCATGTTGAACCCTCTCTCATTTCGCCTGGTCTGGTCGCCGATCGGGCAAACCTTGACCGGCGTGGCGCGAAGGAGTCCGCGCCACGGTTGAAACTCTTCGTCCGGATTGCGCTCGCGAGCCCGGTCCTTGCTGGGGCTTCTTGGCGCCGACGGGTTGCCGGCGGCGTCGCGATCTGGAACCCGTATGCCTCCTGAACCCCGGCCGCCCTCAGGCCTTGTTCTTGTTGTAGACGTCGAAGATCACGGCGCCGAGCAGCACCAGGCCCTTGACGACCTGCTGCCAGTCGACGTTGACGCCCATGATCGACATGCCGTTGTTCATCACGCCCATGATGAAGCCACCGACGACGGCGCCGATGACCTGGCCGACGCCGCCCATCGCAGAGGCGCCGCCGATGAAGACGGCCGCGATGACGTCGAGCTCGCTGCCCAGACCCGCCGCTGGCACGGCCTGGCCGAGGCGCGCCGCGATGATCAGGCCGCCGAGCGCCGACAGCACGCCCATGTTGATGAAGACGAGCAGCGTCAGCCGCTCGGTGTTGATGCCCGAGAGCTGCGCGGCCTTGGCGTTGCCGCCCATGGCGTAGATGCGCCGGCCGATGGTCATGCGCTTGGTGACGAAGACGAACAGCGAGATCAGCACGCCCATCACCAGCAGCACGACCGGCAGGCCCCTGTAGCTCGCGAACTGGAACACCAGGAACAGCGCCAATGCGCTGCCCACCAGCGTCTTGATGACGAACAGCGCGAAAGGCTCGGCCTCATAGCCGTGGCGCTCGCGCTTGCGCCGCGTCCGGAAGCCGAAATAGGCATAGGCGAGCACCGCGATCAGGCCCAGCACGACGGTTGTCATGTGCAGCGTGAGCCCGCTGCCGACGATGGTCTTGCCAGCGGCGTTCACTGTCGGCGGGATGAGCGTCAGCGGTCCGATGACGTCGGGAATGAAGCCGGAGCTCAACGCCTTGAAGCTGTCCGGCAGCGGACCGACCGAGGAGCCGCCGCCAAGCAGCGCCTGGCAGATGCCGCGGAAGATCAGCATGCCCGCCAGCGTGACGATGAAGCTCGGTATCTTGTGATAGGCGATCCAATAGCCTTGCGCCGCGCCGATCAGGCCGCCGACGATCAGGCAGACGATCGAAACGACCAGCGGATTGCTGAGAAAGCCGAGCGGCCAGATGACCATCATCATCGCCGCCAGCGCGCCGATGAAGCCCGCGACCGACCCGACGCTGAGATCGATATAGCCGGCCACGATGACCAGCAGCATGCCCAGGGCCATGACGATGATGAAGGAGTTCTGCTGAACCAGGTTCGAGAGGTTGACCGGTTTGAACAGCGTTCCCGATGTCGTGTACTGGAAGAACAGCATGATGACGATCAGCGCGATGATCAGTCCGTATTCGCGCAGGTTGGTCGTCAGCGCCGAGACGGCGACGCGCGGTCGCTGCTTGACGTCCTCGGCGACGCCGCTTTGCGGTGCGGGAGCGCTTTCCGTGCTCATGATGCTTTTCCTTCTCCCCGGACGATGGCGCGCATGATTTTTTCCTGGCTTGCGTCGCTTGCAGCCATCTCGCCGACGATGCGGCCCTCGTTCATCACATAGATGCGATCGGAGATGCCGAGCAGCTCCGGCATCTCCGACGAGATGACGATGATCGCTTTGCCTTCCGCCGCGAGGCGGGCGATGATTGTATAGATTTCGTACTTGGCGCCGACGTCAATGCCGCGCGTCGGCTCGTCGAGGATCAGGACTTCGGGATCGGCGAACAGCCATTTCGACAGCACCACCTTCTGCTGGTTGCCGCCCGAAAGGTTGCCGGTGAGCTGGTAGACGCTGGAAGCGCGGATGTTGGTCTTCTTGCGGTATTCGTTCGCCACGCTCATTTCGCGCATGTCGTCGATCACGCCGCCACTGGAGACGCCGCCGAGATTGGCCAGCGTCACATTGTGCTTGATGTGGTCGATGAGGTTGAGCCCGTAGGTCTTGCGGTCCTCGGTGACATAGGCGATGCGGTTCTGCGCCGCCCTGCTCACCGTCGAGAGATCGAGGGGCTTGCCTCTCAGCAGGACCTCGCCGCTGATGCGCCGGCCATAGGAGCGGCCGAACAGGCTCATGGCGAATTCGGTGCGGCCGGCGCCCATGAGCCCCGCTATGCCGACCACCTCGCCCTTACGCACATTGAGGTTGATGTTCTTGATCACCTGCCGCTCGGCATGGATCGGATGGAAGACCGACCAGTCCTTGACCTCGAAGATGACGTCGCCGATCTGCGGTTCACGCGGCGGATAGCGGTCGTCGAGCGAACGGCCGACCATCGAGGTGATGATGCGATCCTCGCTGATGTCCTTGCGGGGAAGCGTCTCGATCGTGCGCCCGTCGCGGATCACCGTGACCTTGTCGGCGACCCGGTTCACCTCGTTGAGCTTGTGCGAGATGAGGATCGAGGTCATGCCCTGGCGCTTGAACTCAAGCAGGAGATCGAGCAGCGCCTGGCTGTCCTTCTCGCTGAGCGACGCGGTCGGCTCGTCAAGGATCAACAGCTTCACTTCCTTGCTGAGCGCCTTGGCGATCTCGACCAGCTGCTGCTTGCCGACGCCGATATTGGTGATCAGCGTCTTGGGGTCTTCCTTGAGGCCAACCTTTTGCAGCAGGGCGCTGGTGCGCTTCTCGTTGGCGTCCCAGTCGATGACGCCGTAGCTGGCGTTCTCGTTGCCGAGGAAGATGTTTTCCGTGATCGACAGCATCGGCACCAGGGCAAGCTCCTGGTGGATGATGACGATGCCGATATGCTCGCTGTCATGGATGCCCTTGAAGTGGCATTCCTGGCCGCGAAAGATGATGCTGCCATCATACGTGCCCGAGGGATAGACACCCGACAGCACCTTCATGAGCGTCGACTTGCCGGCGCCGTTCTCGCCGACGATGGCGTGGATTTCTCCTTCCTCGACGCTGAGATTGACGTTCGACAGGGCTTTCACGCCGGGGAACGTCTTGGTGATGTCGCGCATCTCCAAAATCGTCGAAGTCATCAGGAATTCACTCCCTGGCGCATCACCCCGAACCGGAGTCTAATCCGGAAAGGGCCATGCACGAAATCAACACGCTGCCACGTCTCTCCGCGCCGGAAGAGCACGGGATGCCGCGGAGCAGGCAAAACAATACCGGGGGCGCGCGCGGACGAAAAGGGGCCCCGCATCGCGCGGGACCCCGATTCCGGACCTGGCTTACTTCAGGTCTTCAGCCTTGATGTAGCCGGAGTCGACGACCAGCTTCTGGTAGTTCGACTTGTCGACCTCATGCGGCGTCAGCAGGATCGAGGGAACGACCTTGACGTCGTTGTTGTAGGTCTTGGTGTCGAGACCGTCGGGCTTGCCGCCGGACAGCACCTTGTCGACCAGCTGCACCGTGGCCTTGGCCAGGTCGCGGGTATCCTTGAACACCGTCGAGTACTGCTCGCCCGAGATGATCAGCTTGACCGAGGCGGTCTCGGCATCCTGGCCGGTGACGATCGGCCAGGGCTGGGCTTCGGTGCCGTAGCCGACGGCACGGAGCGAGGCGGTGATGCCGCGCGACAGGCCGTCATAGGGCGACAGGACGCCATCGACGCGGCTGCCGTCCGAGTAGTTGGCCGAGAGCAGGTTGTCCATGCGCGCCTGGGCGGTGGCGGCGAGCCAGCGCAGCGTGCCGACCTTGTCCATGCCCATCTGGCCGGACTTGATCTTGATCGCGCCGCTGTCTATCAGCGGCTGCAGGACCGACATCGCGCCATTGTAGAAGAAGAAGGCGTTGTTGTCGTCCGGCGAGCCGCCGAACAGCTCGACGTTCCACGGCTTGGTGTTCGGGAAGCGCTCCTTGAGGCCCTTGACCAGGGAGTTGGCCTGGATCACGCCGACGCCGAAATTGTCGAAGGTGGTGTAGTAGTCGACGTTCGGGGTCTTCTTGATCAGGCGGTCATAGGCGATGGTGACGACACCGGCGTCATTGGCCTTCTGCAGCGCGTCGGCCATGGTGGTGCCGTCGATGGAGGCGATGATCAGCGCCTTCGGGCCCTTGGTGATCTCGTTTTCGAGCTGGCTGAGCTGGTTGGGGATGTCGTCCTGCGCATACTGCAGGTCGACCGTGTAGCCCAGCGCCTCGAGCTGCGACTTGACGGCGTCGCCGTCGTTGATCCAGCGCTGCGAGGTCTTGGTCGGCATCAGCACGCCGACGAGGCCCTTGTCGGCTGCGTGAGCCGAATAGGTCATGGCGGCGATACCAAGGGCCGCGACGGCGGCCAGCGTCTTGATGATCTTCACGTCTACTCTCCCTGGTTGATGGACGCGGCGCCCCGGGGTTTCGCGGGCCGCGCAATCGTGCAGAAGCGCAAGCGCACTGCTGCCGTAATATCGATCTCCGGTATTCCTCCCTACGGTCCCGGGCGCTGGTTTAAATCGATGCGATTTTTCATCGTCGTCGATCGGCAGGTCCCAGGACACGCTAACGTTGTGGCCCTTTGCCATAACTGTCAAATGCGATCTTTGGTGGTTGCTATACCAAATTCGGTATATTCAGTGTCGTCACCTTGGCGCTCCGGGAGGGGAGTGTGGCATCGTGGCCGCGGGAGGAGAAGATGGTGGCATCGAGGAACATCGGAGCCGCGACGGGCGGTGAGGGCGGCTTGCCCGGCGACGGCGAGACCCTGCTGCGCAGCGGCCTCAGCCTGCGCCACATGCGCATGATCGTCGCCCTCGACGACCATGGGCGCGTCAGCGCGGCGGCTCAGGTCATGAACATATCGCAACCGGCCGCCTCGCGCATGATCGCCGAGATGGAGGCTGTGCTCGACGTCAAGCTTTGCGAGAGACTGCCGCGCGGCATCACGCTCACGCCCTATGGCAAGGCGCTGGCCCGTCGGGCGCGCTCGATCCTGCTCGAGATGCGCGAGGCCGACCGCGAGATTTCCGAACTCAAGGTTGGCAAGGGCGGCTCGGTCTTCCTCGGCGCCGTCACCGCGCCGGCGATCGAGCTTGCGGTGCCGGCGATCCGCGAGATCCGCCGCATCTACCCGCGCATCGAGATCACGATGCAGGTCGAGACGTCGAACGTGCTGGCGCGCGAACTGCTCGCCACGCGCCACGATTTCATCATCGCCCGCATCCCCGACGACCTCAATCCGCGCCTGTTCGAATCGCGCGTCATCGGCGTCGAGAAGGCCTGCCTCATCGTGCGGCGCGGCCATCCGCTGACCAGGGGCAAGGCGGTGGGGCTGGAAGAGACAGCGGCCTATGACTGGGTCTTCCAGTCCGGCGGCTCTCCCCTGCGCCAGGCGATGGAGAGCAATTTCCTCAATCGGAACATCGCCTTGCCGGACCGCATCCTGAACACCAGCTCGCTGTTGCTCACCCTGGTGATGGTCGCCCAGTCCGATGCCATCGCGCCGGTTTCGATCCAGGTCGCCAAATTCATCCAGAGCCCGGAAGGTCTCGCCGGCGCGATCGACGTCGTCCAGACGGAGTTCGACATCGAGGTCCGGCCCTACAGCCTGATCACGGTGAAGAACCGCGTGCTTTCGCCAGCCGCCAAGATGCTGCACGACTTCATCCTCCGCGAGGTGGGATAGCGCCGTCCGGCTTCCAACGGCTGAGCGGCAACACCCTGGGCTCCGTCGGGCCGGCCGGTTAGAAAAACCTTGAATTTCCGGCAGCCATGCTGTTGAGATGCTCCCGGGCAGCGGGCGAACCTTGGCGTTCAGCGTTCGCGAGGCTGCCGGTTGTTAACCATCCTGGTGCTAGCGTTGACGTCGCGAGATGACCGCGAGGCTAGTCGGATGGACAGCAGTTTGCGACCCGTAAGGGTTGGGTTGAAGCTTTTGGCCAGGGCGATTGCGTTCCTCGCCGCCGTGTCGCTGGCGCTGCCCGCCAGCGCGGAGACGGTGCGGGGAAACCCCGGTGGCCAGATCGTCGTCTTCGCCCTGCATGTCGCCGAACTGCGCGCCGCCGCTGAGCAGGTGCGTTTCGAGGGCGCATGCGACAGCGCCTGTACGCTCTACCTCTCCTTGCCCGCCGACCAGCTTTGCATCACCGCGCGCGCATCCTTCGGCTTCCATCTCCCCTACGGCGTCGGCGCACAGCAGAATGCGGTCGCTGCCAACTACCTGATCTCGCAATATCCCGACTGGGTCAGGCAGTGGATCGATGCGCATGGCGGCCTCTCGCACGGCATTATCCGGATGGGTGCCGAAGAGGCGGCCGATCATATTCCCCTGTGTCCCGGAGCCCTCGCGTAGCCCGGGTTTCGGCGCGTCCGAGGCCGTCCGGTTCTGTTAGGCGCATGATGGACGTCACTGATCGCGGGTGACGGTGGCGCGCCTTTCTGTCACAATCCCGCCCGGCGCGATGGAACGGCTATCCGATCCGCGCGTTCAAGCCGTTCGGCGTCAACGGGTCCATTTCGACCCGGGGAATGACGCCGGTGACCAGTTTGGGAGGTTTTCTATGGAACGCCGGTTGTTTCTTACTGGAATGCTCGGGCTTGCCGGGGCGGCGGCGCTTGCCGGCCTGGCCGGGCCTGGCAAGGCTGTCGCGGGTATTCCCAGCGGCAATGGAATACTCGACCAACTCGACAAGCCGGACCAGGCCTTCATCGACGAAAGTGGCGATGGCGCCGAAGTCGTGCAGGTTTCCCATCGCCGTGGCCACCATCACCATCATCGCCGGCGGCCGCGGCATGGCTGGAGAAGGGTCTGCCGCAGCTACTGGCACCGCGGCCGGCGTCATGTCCGCTGCTGGCGCACGCGCGTCTGGCTCTGATCCACACTCGACGCCTTAAGAACCGGCCACGACAATGTGGCCGGTTGCCGAGCCTGTATGAGGGTTTTGCTGGAGCGGGTAGCGGGAATCGAACCCGCGCGTTCAGCTTGGGAAGCTGGACGTGATCCAGATATTTCAATGGCTTGGCTGTAAAACAGCGCCATTGTTCGTCAGAAATTCCTCAATGAAATCAATGGCTGTGTAAAACCATTGTGTCACCCGGCCGGCTACGCTGCCGTGCCATCCGGCGCCGGAGTTTGGGCCCTATGCCTCACCGCTGGTGAGATAGGCGCTGGCTGGCTCATGGCTGCGCAGGGTGTTTCCGTCATAGTGCCAGCGCCCGCTTGAGATCATCGTGCTCGAAGGCGCTGGCCATGCGGTTGATCTCGGTCGAGCGGGCACCGGCCGCCTTGGCGGTATCGCGCCAGGTCGCGGTCACGGTTGCGACTTCTTTGATGATCGCGCGGGCCTGCGGCAGCGTGAGCGCGAAAAATTCCGATGCCGCTTCCAGCAAATCGAGCGAACAGGTGCCCTCGTCGAGATTGATGTTCGTCGTCAACATCCGTGGCTTGAGATCGGTCGGAACGGGATTGAGATCGTATGCTGGCGAAAGAGACCATCCCGCCCGTCCCAGCCACAGGAAACCGTGATTGCGGAGATGGTCATCGACATTGGAGATCAGAACGTTGAAGACGACACGCCGATAGAGGGCGTGAGCGTCCGTCTTTCCCCGGGCGCCGTGCTGCGCAAGAACATCGACGATCTCCGGGTAGCTGCCGCGCTCGCCATCCTTGGCGCCCATCATTGCCATCGCCGACAGGAATGGGATGCGGATCGTGCCATCGCGGTCGAAGCGTCGCGACAGCATGACCGCCTTGCCGGCGACGTCGACAAGTTCGTGCCGAGGCGTGGCGATACCAGCCTGGCCGGCCAGTCGCAGTGCGATCTCTTCCCAGGTCTCCATGCTGTAGTCGTCGATCTCCTTCGGGAATTTCGCTATGGAGAGGTGGCCATGTTGGTCGGTGACCGACGCCTTCGGACGCGCGCCGCCGAGGGAGGAGCCGGGGGCGAAGATGAGTTGGAGGTCCTCATCCGTTTCTTCGTCGCGGAGAATCCGCTCTGTGATTTCAAGCAAACGGCCAAGCTCAATGAGTGCGGGAACGCCAGCACGGATCGGTGCCTGGAAAACCTCGTCGCCAACCCAGCGGAAGCGCAGCGCGCCAAGCCGGGTCTCGTCGGCGACGCCGAGCAGGTAGTCGCTTTCCACGAGTGTGCGAACGGCGCGCCCTTCGCGCTCGGCGAGGCGGCGCTGGACGCGCTGCATGAGCCGGCGACCCCAGGTATCCGGCGCCGAGTCGCCGATCGAGCCGAAGGTCGCCAGCCCGGCAAGAGGAGCGAAGGCGCCACGGGTCAATTGAAGTGCTGGCTCCAGCGAGAAACGATCGGGATCCTCAAGCCATGCTCCGTCGTATTCGAAGAGGATGGTCTCGGCGCCGCGGACGCGATTGGTCCTCGCCAGTCCGATCGGGCGCGTGCGACCGTCCAGATCGATATGGACCTCGAAGTCAGCCATCGTGGGATGATCCGGTTGTACGCTTGAGATGAACGTGCTTGGGCAGGTTGGCGCTGGCCAGCGCCCGCCCGACGCTGTCGTTGTTGATATCGGCTACCTGGCCGAGACCGTCGAGCAGGCCGAGCGCCTGCAGGACACCGGCATAAATGCCGATGCTGACGTTGGTGTCGCCAGCTTCGACCCTTTGTAGTGTCGAGCGAGACGTGAAGGCACGCTCGGCCACGACCGCCATCGGCAGTCGACGCCGCCGGCGGGCATCGTGAATGTCCGCTCCAAGCTTGCGCAGCGCACGCCGCACGACTGCAGGAGGGTTATGGGGGGTAGGCATCTTGACACCTTCGTGCTTCAAATTAATCAAATATGTAGCACGAAGATTACAATTTCTCTAGTCCACCAACTGCGCTGGCTGAGCAAGGGGCGGGGCGTTCGATTTTTAACGCCTTCGCGGCGGCGGCTTCGAAAATTCCGAATGGAGCCAGTGGCGCGGACCGGGCTCGAAACCGGCTGGTGGATGGGCTTAGCGCACCGAGCCATTACGCCGCTGCCTTCTCGTCACCATCTCGGACCTTTGCTGGCCGTGTGTCCTTCCACACCGCCGCAGCGAAGTTTTCCTACGTTCTCGGTAGCCTTCAATCAACCGCAACGCCTGCGCTAATGGGGCTAAAATGTCCCCAAATCCCCTGCGCTGATCCCGCGAAATCCCCATCAGGCCGTCGCTATAAAGAAATCAGTAGCGCATCGAAGCTGTGATTTCAGAAGGAAGACGACGATGACCAACCGTCAGGGGAAACCCTACGCGGGCACCAGGCTCGCCAAGTATCTTGATAAGCGCATCCTGGAGCTGAGGCCGAAGAAGACCCAGATCGCCATCGCCAGTGAGGCGGGGTTCGTCAATCCGAACATGCTCGCGATGATCAAGGCCGGAACGGCCAAGCTGCCGCTCGACAGGGTGTCGGCTCTGGCAACCTCCCTCGAGTGCGATCCGGTAATGCTCTTTCAACTGGCGATCGAACAGCTCGGCGGCGACACCACCGAGCTTGCCGTCAGGCAGATCTTCGGGACGCTGGTCACCGAGAACGAAGTGGCGTGGCTCGAGGAAATCCGCCGGGCATCGGATCACTCCAACCCGAACCTCACCTCGAAGGCACGATCCGCCATTCGCGGGATATTCGGCAAATGAGCGGTGAGCAGGACCAATCCGCCGAGAGCTGGCGGCGGATCGCCGATAATCGGGACCGCGAGATCACCCCCAACGAGCGTTTCTGGCTTGAGGTGATCAGGCTCGCTTCCTGGGATTCGGATCCGGCGCCCACGCTCGAAAAGGTGCAGAAGCTAAGGCGGATTTTTCAGTCGACACCTCCGTGAACATGACATCTCCCCGGGCCGACAATTTCTTTTGTCCGTGCCTCCCTCGCTCCTCAAAAAATATGGTTGATTGTCGATGCCAGATAGCGATTCCCCTAAACCGAATTCGCCAAACACTTTTTCTTTCGACGCCGTGGTGCAGCACATGCGCATCCATCACCCGGGTTGTCCGAAGAAGACGTGCCTCACGATAGCTGCACGGGTTAGCTCAAGAGACTGGAAAGGCTTAAAGCTGGGAGCGGCAGTCGGTATCGAATTGCAGAAACACATCCGGCATTCCTATACCGATTACGATGAGTTGCTCGGATCCAAGATGATGACTCGCGAGGAGTCTCGGGCTTTCATTGCGCCGCAGGTCGAAGAGATTCTTCGCGCATGGCGCAAGCCTAGCCTCAAACTTCGTCTGGTGCGCAGGATTGGTGATAACTGAATATGTGAGTGTTTCGCGCCAAGGTCGGCTCAGATGACGCCTAAGACTACGGCGATTTTTCACAACGATCATTTATACTCCCAAGCACCCTCGGCGTTCGGTGCAGCCAAGCTAATCCCATCGCGTCTCATCATCGCCGCCATGGCGTCGTCGATAGTGCGACCGGATATTGGTCCGCCTTCCTCCCGCAACATATGCTGGAGATGAGCTGCATCGTCCGCGGAATCGCCCATTGGCCAAAGCGCGGAACTGGCGAGCCTGCGTTTCTTCTGCATGAGGCTCTGAAGAAGCAGGTCGAAAGAGTGTTCGCGGTATTCTGGATGGACTGCCATGGGCACGTGGACTGTTATTGGTCTGGTTTGACCAAGGCGATGAACACGGTCGTTGCACTGTTCCTCAACGGCCGGATTCCACCAGCGAGACAGGTGGATCACATGGGTGGCGGCCGTTAGGGTAAGACCGGTTCCCGCTGCTTTTGGACCGAGAACCAGCAGGTCGAATCCGCCATCTTTGGTGAGGTGCTCCTGAAAACGGTTCACGATCGCCTGACGCTTCTGGATGGGCGTGTCGCCATTGATGAGATCAACCCGCGCTAAGCCGAACTCGGCACGCACCAGTTCCATGAAGCGGAACTGCATCTGCCGGCTCTCAATGAAGACCAGCGCTCGCTCACGCGCCGACCTGATGCGCCGCAATATGTCGAAAGTTGCTGCCAGTCGTCCTGACGCGTCAATAAATTCCTGCGCGTCTTCTTGCGCGTCAATTGCTGGATGCACCGAAACGGAACGAATATGGTGCAGCATCTTCAACGCAGCGCCAGGGCCGCCACTTGCGAGCTTGACACGAGCCTCCTCATAGCGGTCTGCCTGAAGCGGTGGCATTGCTCGTGGATGCATGAAACGTGACTTTGTGGGAAGGTCGCGGGCAACGGTTTCCTTAAGGCGTCGAAAGGCTAGCGGTGGCAAACCGGTCTGCGTCTTGAACACGCGAGAGTGGAGTTCCGCCATGTTGTCTTCGTCCGGGGCTCCATATCGATCGCGGAACTCCCGTAATGACCCCAGCGCGCCAGGAGTCAGCTGATCCATAATCGCCCAAAGATCGACGGTCGAATTCTCGATCGGCGTTCCCGTTAGGCCAATACGAAAGTCGGCGTTCATTGCCCTGGCTGCGTTCGCCGCCAGGGTGCCTGGATTCTTAATATTCTGAATCTCGTCGAAAACGGCAACCGCGAACGGGATGTTGCCGAGCGAATGCTGATAGTTGGTTAGCGTGGTATAGGTTGTCAGAATCCAGGTAAGGTGCCCCGCTCCTGCATTGAGTGCACCACGGATATCAGAGAAGTCCAACCTGGAGTCGCCGTCCAAGGTATCGCGCCCGTTCGCCCCCGCAAGTTTCCTAGCTCCCGTAGCGGATCCATAGAGCCGTATGAGATGTCCGAGGCCCGGCGACTCGACGTGTTGACTAACCTCCAGTTCCCAGTTCTCAAGCAACGACGTCGGAGCAACAATCAGCATTGGGCCGCGGCCTGCCGTCCCGTCACGCTTCATGTGCTCGTTTAGCCACGTCAGGAATGCGATTGTCTGCAGCGTCTTGCCCAGGCCTTGTTCATCGGCATTCAGGATGCCTGGCATTCCCGCCTTCCAGGATTCAATCTGCAAGCCTAAGCTCTCGACCTGATGATCTTTCAACCTGGTCTTGATCGCATAAGGCACCCCGTCTCCGAGATTTGAATGCCGAGGCCCTCGGGTTGGACGCCAAGAGACATCGTCGAAGTTGACCTCGGTCTTCAGTATTATGGGGCCGTTTCTGCCTACATCACCGTGATCAGGTTCCTGTTCTGCGAGACTCCGCGACTGGAGACGACCCTCAAGGACATGAAGCGTCTGGCTGTTTGCGGGAAGTTCAATGTCTTCGAACGACAGAGTTGCAGCCCCTCCATCGATAGCCGTTTGCAACCGATCACGCAGTTCTTCTAGTTCGGGTGTCCGGAGTTCATCCAGGCGCTTGAGCACCGCGTCGGTGAAGGCCTCGGGCAGCCATGTCGTGCCACTTGATGCAAATTCCGCTACCGGGTTTCCTGAGTAGGCCTCAATGCCCGTCACGCGTTCGGAAAATCGGGAATACTCTTCGGTCTCGATGAAAAGTGGTCCTGCTGCGGCCTCAACAGCTTCTTCCTGCGCAGCTGAAGACAATTCCTGAAAACCGCGTTGCCTGCGCAGATGCGCCTCGACTGCCTCGGTAATTCGTGCGCGAGGATTGCGCACGAATGCCCTGCGCTCCTCCAGAGCCGCTCGCTGCATTTCGGCCATGACTTTAAGCGCGGCCCCCGCGCTGCGATCGACGACCAAGAACTTACCCGGTGCAAGTCGAAAGGCATTGAGCGCTCCGCGCTCACGCAATCGTCGCTGAAATTGGGCGAGGTCAGGACCTGCGAGCTCGGCCATGGCCTCATTTGTGACCTCGTCAGGATTGAGCCTTTCATTGGCAAAGGGCAACACCTCGAAGTCGTCACCATCGTGCGTCGGACTGATTGAGAATCCGTCGGCGAGCGATATCTCGAGTCCGGAAAGGAAATCCGTCATCGAAAGCCGAGCCATCGCACTATCCGCTGACATATCTACACCTGGCTCAAGCGCCTTGCGAAAGCGCGCTAAAGCCTCCCAGTGCTCAGCGTCGTCCTTGGACTTACGAAACCCTTCTGCAACCTGGATTGCCTCGAGCATCCATAATGGCAGCCGCTGCAGGCCTCGATCCGTCTCTAGAATCGATCCAGTTCTCTTCGGAGTTCGTTGCTGGCCGGATCGTTGCCACTGGACTTGGAGGCGAAAGCCCTCTGTCCCGAGCACGCCCTCTGCGTCGGTGCGCAAGGTCAGGTCCGTCAGCGGAGGCAACCCGATCTCAACTGCGGTGGAGTTGTCCAGTGCTGCGGCCAGACGATGTCCGAGCGTGATGTGGTCGGCAGATATCTGGACAGTTTCGCCAAGGCCGTCGGCCGTGGATTTGAGATCCGCGAGAGCCAGCACTAGCCGACGATCGGCGCCCGAAAGCGTTTCGAGATCAACCTTCTTGACGCGCATGAAACGCCCCAGCAGACCAGAGCGGTCGGCTGAGAGGCGCAGCGTGATCTTGGAAGCGTCGTAGCTGAGTTCAAATGTCATCGGGATAGCGCCATCAGAACACGGGATTGCCAGTCGCCCTGGTGAGCAATCGCGTCGAGATTTGGGAGTTCTCGGATTTCTGCCACGTCGTAGCGCTGTCGATAAAGCTCAGGGGTGCGTAGCTGATCGGCCCTGAAGAAATGGACTCTAAAGCTGAATGTTCCTTCAATGACGATTTTGTTGCGGATACGCATGATAAGTAGAGACTTGTCGCGCTCGCCGACCTGCCGGCCGAAACGCCGCCCATGTTGACGAGCATCCGTGGGCAGCTTCGACATCGCCGCACGATGTCCATCATCGTTGAAGGCGATCCAGACTTCATCGATGCGCCCCTGCTCATGGAGTGTCCACCAGAACTTCTCCCGGTCGGCCCACATGTGACCGCGTTCGACTTCCGTTAGAACCCGGAACAAGAACCGGATGTCCGCACCCATTAGCCAGCGCAGGAAGATCTGAACCAAAGCTGGGTCGACCTCATTCCAGGCAGGATGAGGGTTGACACGAGGATGACTGTAGAGCTGCGTTAATCGATCAACCAGCAGGCTCTGAATTTCTGCGGGAGGGTTGCGTGTCCGCCAGTGACCCAGCAGAACTTCGATCGCCTTACCTGCGCCAACCTGTCTGAGCGCACGATCATCCGGTCTAAGCCACCCCAGCAATCGCTCAATTTCATCAAGCGATGTGAGTCGGGGCCCGATGATATTGAGGAATTCGAGATGAGCCGCGTCCATTAGACCGGGCGCGTGCGGCTGATGAAGTCCCAACGCCCGAAGGCCATGCCAAGGATCCGGCATCAGGTCCATTTTGGCGGCAAGCGCCGAGGGCGCATGGTGCGCGTCGAGCAACTCCGGGACGTTCTCCAGAAGAGGCTGCCAACGTGCTCCGATCTTGGAGCGAGAGTATTGCAGCGCCTCAGCCAACTCCAGCGTGTGGGCCTTACCCGTCTCGTAGCTCTCAATATAGATCCGCAGCATCGGGTTGATAAAACCATGGCGTATCGTTGCGCGAATCTCGGCGCACAGGAAGCGGCGAATGTCGGCCAGGTCGTCACGAACCCGGTGTGCTGCCGCGTAGACGAGAGAAGCTACGCGCGTCACGAAACTCATTGGCACCTTGTGCCAATCGTGTTCTCTGATCCTGCGCAGCATCTCGGAGAAGAGCCGTTCAGCGTCCCGTTCCGGAGGTTTGTCGGGTGCGTCGTATCTGTCGAGAACCCGACGGATGTTCCGCTCGATCAACTCGAAAGATGGCAGGGAAGGCGTCTCAAGCGGTCGTAGATCGTCGAGTTGGTGGGCCAAGGACCGTTGGTGCGCTTCGTGGGTCACGGGCGACTCATCCGAGATCCGATGAGCAGCGCATCCCGCACCTTCTCGATCTCATCGGTGTCTCGGGGAACGTGCATGATAATGCGCAGGTCTATGCGTCGGTTTGATGCCTTGTGCTCGACCGTGTCGTTAGGCGCGATCGGACGCATCCGGCCATAGCCGGCGACCGACAGAACCGGCTGTCGCTGGAAATTGAGGTAGCTCAACAGCTGTTGGTGGGTGGTCATCGCACGGAACGTGGTCGTGGCGCGATTGGTGGACAGCACAAGATTCGCCATATCGTCGCCGTCTGAGTCTGTGTGGCCTTCGATCTGGACAGCCTCGATAAGGGCGAACCCGGAATTGCAATTCGTGTCGAACCTGGCATCAGCGCCCAGCGTGTAGCAAGGCACTATATCGTGCAGGCGATCTGCTAACACCTGGACGAGGCGCAGCCCGTCGGGGAGAAGTGTATACTCCCCCCGCTTGAAAAGCCCTTCGCCCTGGAAGCGAAGCGACTCCTCACTTAGCATCAGCTGGAGATCCGGAAAGTCGAGCGCAATTCGGTCACGCAACTGCTGAAGGATGCGACGCCGAGTCTCCATGCTGTTGTTGATATAGGCTTCAAGAGGATTGGGTTTTCTTAGCCTTTCCAGCTCAGCCTCGAGCTGCGCGATCCGGGCCTTCAGCACGGCAATTTCCTTCTCCGCTTTCTCGCGGGCTGCGATGGCCGCGTCGCGCTCGGTTTCCAATTGCACAATGCGTTGCTGTAGGCGTTTGAGTTCTTCAGCTAACGCGTCTCGTTCGTTCAACACCTGCTCGTATTGGGAACGAGGCACCATCTCTGACCGATTGTATCGACTCGCGAAGAAAGCAAGCAGCAGGATGACGATGAAGAGGAAACCAACCGTCATGTCTGTCATCGACACGAAGGCGGACTCTTCTTCTTCCTCATGCCGGCGACGACGCATGGAGCTGGCACGCATTAGCTACGTCCCTGCTGTGGTTGGAACTCCTGCAGTCCGTCAAGGATCGTCTGAAGCGTCGACAGCGCCGTGTTCAGTTGACCCGCCATACTCTGAACATGGCTGCGAACGGCCTGCATCGCCTGTTCAGTCTGGCTGGAGTAAAGATCGAACGCATGGCCAAGCTTGTCGTCGATCGTATCCATGCGGTCGCCCTGACCACGCAGCCGTTCAAGCATGGTTGTGACTGCGGCAAGCGAGCTTTCGACGCCCTGGCGTTCTGCAGCAATCGTCTCACGCGCCACTTCCAATGTCCGGGCAGCCGCCTCCGCGGTCGCGAGCGAGCTTTCCCGGACGGTTGCGACGGCATCCCGCGTGCCGTCCGCAAACTGACGTAGCGAGCCCTCGATGCGCTCCGAGGTCGCGCGGACAGGCGCGGCTGCGGCCACGAGTTCCTGGGAGGCCCCGCGGAACGTGCCTGCGGCTTCGGCACTGGCCGATGCACCGTCGCGCACAGCATCCGCGAGTCTGCGCATTTGGTCGGCGCCGCCCGTGAGCGAAGTCACCATGCCGTCGAGTTGGTGCGCAATCGCCTCGATCGGAGCAATCAGATCATCACCCGCCTTCGAAGAAAGCGCTTGGGTCATTCCAGCTATGTCGGCACCCGCCTTGCTGAAAGCATCCAACATTGTCTGCCCGGCCGCGCCAATCGCTTTGCCCGCATCTTCGCCCGCAAGTTCCAGCCGAGCTTTTGCCGCATCGGCGCCACTGCGCGCTGCGGTCTCAATTTCGCTACGCATGGCGACAGCAGCGTCGCGCATGTCCACCGCGGCGGCCGAA
Source organism: Mesorhizobium sp. 65-26 (assembly GCA_001899205.1). Lineage (GTDB taxonomy): Bacteria > Pseudomonadota > Alphaproteobacteria > Rhizobiales > Rhizobiaceae > Mesorhizobium. Next base: position 117,362 of record MKVL01000013.1, read on the forward strand.
ATCGCCCGGGCACCTTCGCCGGTGTTGTCGCGAATGCTTTCCAGCGTCCGGTTCATGGCACCGAGAAGTTGCTCCGCGCCTTGGTTGAATACGCCGGTTGCGGATTGTGCAGAGGCAGACATTGCTCCGCGCAGCTCATCCACCGCCTGGGCGACACGAGCAACGGCTTGCTCCATTTCGCTCCCCATGCGGCCGGAGGACTGGTCCATGCGGTCGGCCAGCTGGCTTATCTTGTCGCCAGCGTGCGCCAAGTGCTCGCTTGCCTGCCCAAGCGCACCGGCGACCCCTTGTGTCACCTGCTGCGACAGATCCGTCGCCATAGTCGCAATGCTATCGGTGCCCTGTTGGCTCACCTTGTCCATAATGGGCTGCATGGCCGTCGTGATGGAGGACGAAATTGCCTGCGGCAGTTCAGTTTTGAGAGGCCCACCGATCTCAGCGATCATTTGCAGGGTAAGTTGTCGCTGGTGCTCGCGACTTTCTATCGTCGCACGCAGTTGGTCGACCGCAATCTGCTCCAGGCTGGCGAAATTTATCCGGCCTTCGACCGTCCTGCAAAGCCGATGCAACTGTTCATCAAGGCTGCCGACGAAAATCCGGAGCACGATCGTCAACACGATCGAACAGACCAAACCCGTCAGGGACATGATGAACTTGGCCGATGCGATCCGCAGGAGATTGGCCATAGCCGCATCGTCGATATGCTTTCCAGACAACGCATTCAGCGCTGCGATAAGGCCAAGAAAGGTGAGCGCCAGACCGATCGAGACGAACAGGCCTGGCCAGATTCGATAGAAGCCCTGGCCAAAGTGCAGATCGTCGATGTTGAAGAACGCTGATGGACGCACGGAATTGCGAAGCAGCGGCTCGTCACCTGAGTTGTCGATGAACAGCGTCTCGTCGAACTCGCTCCAAGCTTCGCGAAGAGCCTCCTGCTCTTTGCCGCCTTTCTGGCTGTTAAACCACGCACTGATCTTTTCGCGGCCTTGCAGCAGCGGTGAGTCGCCACTCCCAAGTTCGCGGCGCAACCGTTTGATTGAGCTGATCCGCATCTGGAAGGTATGCCACGCAAACGCCAGGATGAGGGCAAGTGCAACCAGCAGCAGGATCACAACGATGCCCGGCGCCGCGTCACCTGTCAGGAATGACGCAGCGGAAAGAACCAGGTCCTTTACCAAGGTCCCCAGATCAAGAACTGAACCAAACATAATTTCTATTTCACCCCACCACCGGAAGAACGTCCGGCATTACCCAGCTAAGAACGTTCCGACATTCGTCAGTAAATTTCTACTGTTGTTCGAATTTATCCACCGTCACGTGCCTTGCGTTTATCCAATCAACGATATCGACGGCAAGTCCAGCCAATCTGTTCAGGCCGCACACGGGCTGGTTCCATCTCAAGCGAACTCGACCTAGTGTCATGCCGTTGGCACGAATCGAGTGGGACGGGAATGATCACTGGTGAATTGCGTTCGAAAATCGATGCCGTCTGGAACGCCTTCTGGGCGGGTGGCATCGCCAATCCGCTCGAGGTGATCGAGCAGATCACCTATCTGCTGTTCATGCGCGGGCTGGACGAAGCCGAGCAGCTCGAGGAGAACCGCTCGATGCGCACCGGCCAGCCTATGCGTCGTCGCATCTTCAAGGGTGGCAAGGACGGCATCGGCGAGGGCGGCGGCGTCGCCTATGCGGACCTGCGGTGGTCGCGGCTGAAGAACAGGGATGCCGGCACCATGTTCAAGATCGTGTCGGAGCACGTCTTCCCCTTCCTGCGCAACATGGCGGAGGACGGCACTGCGCACGCCACGCATATGAAGGGCGCGCGCTTCACCATTCCCTCGCCGGCGCTGCTGGTGAAGGTGGTCGACCTCATCGACAAGCTGCCGATGCAGGACCGCGACACGAAGGGCGATCTCTACGAATACATGCTGGGCAAGATCGCCACCGCCGGCCAGAACGGTCAGTTCCGGACACCGCGCCACATCATCGCGCTGATGGTGGAGATGACGGCGCCGACGCCGAAGGACATCATTTGCGATCCTGCCTGCGGCACCTGCGGCTTCCTGGTCGCGGCGGGCGAATATCTGCGCGACAACCATCCGAGGATGTTCCACGACCAGGAGAGCCGCGACCATTTCAACGAGGAGATGTTCCACGGCTTCGACTTCGACAACACCATGCTGCGCATCGGTTCGATGAATATGACGTTACACGGCGTCGAGGATCCCGATATCCGCTACAAGGATTCGCTCAGCCAGGAACATGCCGGCGACGAGGACCGCTATTCGCTCGTGCTCGCCAATCCACCCTTCGCGGGCTCGCTTGACGCCGATCAGGTCGCCAAGGATCTGCAGGCAATCGTCAAGACCAAGAAGACCGAGCTTCTGTTCATGGCGCTGTTCCTGAAGCTCTTGAAGCCCGGTGGGCGGGCGGCAGTGATCGTGCCGGACGGCGTGCTGTTCGGCTCCTCCACCGCGCACAAGGAAATCCGCCGCATGCTGGTCGAGGACCATCGGCTCGACGGCATCGTCAAGCTGCCGTCGGGCGTCTTCCGGCCCTATGCCGGCGTCTCGACGGCGATCGTGCTATTCACCAAGACTAATTCCGGCGACACGGATCACGTCTGGTTCTACGACTGCCAGGCCGACGGCTTTTCGCTGGACGACAAGCGCAATGCCCTGCTGCCGGCCGAGAAGATCGGGCCGACGCCGGGTTACCGCGAGGCAGGCCATTTCGTAAACCTGACCTTGACCGACGAGGAACTGGCGAAAAACAACCTGCCCGACATCGCCGCGCGCTGGGCTGAGCGCAACAGTGCCGAACGCGACCGGCCCCGAACGGCGCAAAGCTTCCGCGTGCCGAAAGCCGAGATCGCGGCAACCGGCTACGACCTTTCCATCAACCGCTACAAGGAGATGGTGCACGAGGCGCAGGATCACCGCCCGCCGAAAGAGATCATCGCTGAACTGAAGGCACTGGAGAAGGAGATCGCCGACGGACTACAAGAGCTGGAGGCGATGCTGTGACATTGCATATTGCTCGCCTTGACGAGGTCTGCGAAATCAACCCCCGCATGCCGAGGTCGATCTCCGACATCGATATTGCTTCTTTCCTTCCGATGGCGGCAGTGTCTGAGGATGGACTGATCAGCTTTGAGGAGGAGCGGTCCGTTCGGGAAGTCAAGAAGGGCTATACCTATTTCGAGCGTGGCGATATTTTGGTGGCCAAGATCACACCCTGCTTCGAGAATGGGAAGGCGACGCGAACGAGTGCGCTAACGAAGCCCTTTGGATTCGGTTCGACCGAGTTTCATGTCTTGCGTGCTGGTAAGGAACTCGATCCGTCGTATCTTTTCCAACTAGTTTGGAACTCGAAGTTCCGCGAAGTTGGCGCCAGCAATATGACAGGCAGCGCCGGCCAGAAACGCGTTCCGGCTGACTTCCTGAAGCGCCTCGAAATCCCCCTCCCACCTCTCCGCGAACAGCAGCGAATTGCTGCGATCCTGGACAAGGCTGATGCGCTACGCCGCAAGCGCAAACGCGCCATCGAGTTGCTCGACAGCCTCACGCAGTCGATCTTTCTGGAGATGTTTATTTCGGGAGAGCAAAAATCTTGGCCAATCGCTACGGTCGAGTCACTGTCCGTAAGCATGCGAACCGGCCCGTTCGGTAGCCAACTCCTTCATTCGGAGTTCGTTGAGAAGGGTATACCCGTGCTTGGGATCGACAACGCCGTAAGCAACGAATTCCGTTGGGTTGAACGGCGTTATATCACGCCCCGAAAATACGAGGAACTGCGTCGCTATACCGTGTTGCCTCGCGATGTCCTCATTACGATCATGGGAACGTGTGGCCGTTGCGCGGTAGTGCCTGATGACATTCCCATAGCGATAAATACGAAGCACCTCTGCTGTATCACATTGGATGCCGGTAAATGCCTGCCTGAATTTCTCCAGGCCGCGTTCCTGCAACATCCTTCTATACTCCGGCAGTTGGGCGTTGAGGCTAAAGGTGCGGTGATGCCGGGGCTAAACATGGGCATCATCAAGGGACTTTCTTTGCCCCTTCCCCCGATCGAGATTCAGGTTGAATTCGCTCGTTCGGTGCGTCGCCTCGGTATTCAGCGGTCCTCGGGAATTGAGGCTCATTCTTCAGCGGATAGCCTCTTCTCGTCCCTTCAATTTCGCGCTTTCTCAGGCCAGCTTTGATTATGGCCGACGCGCCAGCCGGCAGTGACTGGTTGGATCGCGAGATCGACCTGATCGTCGCCGACTACTTCGACATGCTGTCGCTGGAACTGGCGGGCCGTGCGTTCGTGAAGGCGCAGCGCAATGCGGCGCTTCAGGAACTCACTGGCCGCAGCCGCGGCTCGATCGAATTCAAGCATCAGAATATCAGCGCGGTGCTCTATCGGCTCGGCATGCCATGGATCGCCGGTTACAAGCCGATGGCCAATTACCAGCGGGCGCTGGTCGACGGCGTCGAGCGCCATATCGCCCGCGATCAGGCGCTTTTCGAGAACCCGATGCCTGCGGCGTCCGCACCCGGCCTGCACGAGCCCCAACAAATCTTCTTCGAAGCGCCGCCTATCACGAATTTCGAAGCTGTGCCGCCGGCGCTGGAGCGGATCGTGCGGAAATTCGACCCTGCTCTACGGGATGCCCGCAATCGACAACTGGGCAAGAACGGAGAGGAGTGCGTCTTCGTCGCCGAGCAGTCAACCTTGCGCGCTGCGGGGCGTGAAGATCTTGCCCGCAAGGTGCGCTGGGTTTCAGCGGAGGACGGCGACGGCGCCGGCTACGACATTCGTTCGTTCGATCCGGCCGGCAGGGAACGCCTCATCGAGGTGAAGACTACCATTGGTCACAAGCAGACCCCGTTTCTGCTCTCGGAGAATGAACGGGCCTTCTCGGAGGAGCGCCCGGATGCGTTCAGGCTGATGCGGTTGTTCGACTTCGCCAGCCAGCCGCGCGCCTTCGAACTCACGCCACCGCTGGACAAATCCTTGCTGCTGAAAGCTGCGACCTGGCGGGCGCAGTTCTGAGGAGACACACACGAATGGCCGACATCGGCACTTTCCGCCTTACGCTACCAGGCCAAATGCTGCGGCGCGGCTTTTGGCTCTATGTTTGGAAGGTCGCAGCCGCCGACGGTCGCGAACTTCTCTATGTCGGGCGGACAGGTGACAACTCCAGTCCCAACGCCTCGCCACCATATATTCGGATGGGGCAGCACCTCGGCTCAATGAAGAACCAGAACGCACTACGTCGCCATCTCACGAGCCGTGGAATCGAACCCGAGACGTGTGGGTCCTTTGAGCTAATCGCCCATGGCCCCATCCACCCAGAAGTCGTTAAGCCCGAAGATTTCGATCATGCTGATAAGCTCACGCGAGATTCTCTTATGAAATTACACACGCCTTTCCGAAATAGTGTGGGCGCGATGGAAAAGCAGCTGGAAAAAGATCTTCGTTCTGCCGGCTACGTCGTCATGAATGAGGTGAAATGGAAGCACAGTGTCAATGACGCGGAGTGGATTCCGATCCGACTGGCATTTGCAACTGATTTCCCAAAGCTCAAGGACTTGAAGTGACGTCCAACTTCACCTTCCTCGCCGCAGAGTTTCCAACCGTCCACGAGGCGGCGGTGGAGGCAGAACGGCAGGCGGGTGTGTCGCCGACGGCGGCGGCGTTCTTTGCCGGCAAGACAGTCGAGCTCGCGGTCAAATGGGCATTCCGCAACGATCCTGGCCTGAAGCTGCCCTACCAGGACAATATCGCCGCACTGCTGCATGAACCGAGCTTTCGCCGCGCGGCGGGCGATGCGGTGTTCGCCAAGGCGAAATTCATCAACACGCTGCGCAATCGCGCCGTGCACGAGGAAAAGACCATCCGGCCAGGCGACGCCGTCGGCGCGGTCAAGGAACTGTTCCACGTCTGCTTCTGGCTGGCGCGCACCTACGCGCGCAAGGCAAAGCCGGCGGACGGCATGGCTTTCGACGCCTCGGTGCTGGCGCGCCGCGACGAGACGCTGAAGAAGGCCTTCGCGCATCTGAAGGCGCAGCAAGCCGAGCTCGACGCCAAGAACGGCGAACTGACCAAACTGCTTTCCGACAACCAGAACCTCGACGCCGAACTGCAGCGCCTGCGCGCCGAAGTGTCGGCGGCCCGTCATGCGGCAGAGGCGACGCCTTCCACGCATGACTACAATGAGGCCGAAACTCGCGACCGCTTCATCGACCTTCTGCTGCGCGAGGCGGGCTGGGCGCTGGACAGGCCGGAAGACACTGAGTTCCGCGTCGAGGGCATGCCGAACGAGCAGGGCATCGGCTTCGTCGACTATGTGTTGTGGGGCGCGGATGGCAAGCCGCTGGGCCTGGTCGAGGCCAAGCGCACGCGCAAGGATGCCCGCCAGGGCCAGCAGCAGGCAAAACTCTATGCCGATCGGCTGGAGGCCCGCTACGGCCAACGGCCGGTGATCTTCTATTCGAATGGCTATGAGCACTGGATCTGGGACGATGTGCGCTATCCGCCGCGCCAGATCGGCGGCTTCTACAAGCGCGACGAGTTGGAACTCCTGATCCAGCGCCGCACAAGCCGCAGGAAGCTCGCCGAGACAAGGCTCAACACGAAGATTGCCGGCGACAAGCGCCCCTACCAGCAGCGCGCCATCCGTGCCATCGGCAAGGCCTTCGAGGACGAGGGCGAGCGCAAGGCACTGCTCGTGATGGCCACGGGCTCCGGCAAGACGCGCACCGTCATAGCGTTGGTCGATCTTTTGATGCGCGCTGGCTGGGTGAAGCGCGTGCTGTTCCTTGCGGATCGCGTGGCCCTGGTGAACCAGGCGGCTGGTGCCTTCAAGGCGCATCTGCCGGATTCGGCGCCAGTCAATCTCGTCACAGAGCGGTCCATCGAGGGCCGCGTGTTCCTGTCCACCTATCCGACGATGATGAACCTCATCGATGGCAGGCAGGAGGGCAAGGCCAAGTTCGGCCCTGGGCATTTCGACCTCATCGTCATCGATGAGGCGCACCGGTCGGTCTACCAGCGCTATCGCGCGATCTTCGAGTATTTTGACTCGTTCCTCGTCGGCCTGACCGCGACGCCCAAGGACGAGATCGACAAGAATACCTATTCGCTCGTCGACCTGGAAGACGGCGTGCCCACCGACGCCTACAGCCTCGAAGAAGCTGTTGCCGACGGCCATCTCGTGCCGCCCGTGGCGATCTCTGTGCCGCTGAAGATCGTGCGCTCCGGCTTGCGCTATGACGATCTCTCCGAGGAGGAGAAGGACCAGTGGGACATGCTGGAGTGGGGCGAGGACGAGATCCCCGATACGGTCGAGGCGGCCGAGGTGAACAAGCGCCTGTTCAACCAGGACACCGTTGACCGGGTCATTGCGCACTTGATGCAGAACGGGTTGAAGGTCGAAGGCGGCGACCGGCTCGGCAAGACCATCATCTTCGCCAAGAACCAGGCACACGCTGTTTACATCGAGGCTCGCTTCAACGCGGCCTATCCGTCGCTTGCTGGACACTTCGCGCGCGTCATCACCTACGAGAGCGGTGCCTACGCACAGACGCTGATCGACGACTTCTCCAAGAAGGGCAAGGCCCCGCACATCGCCATCTCGGTCGATATGCTGGACACCGGCATCGACGTGCCGGAGGTGGTGAATCTTGTTTTCTTCAAACAGGTGCGGTCGAAGACCAAGTTCTGGCAGATGATGGGCCGCGGCACGCGTCTCTGCCCCGACCTGTTTGGCCCTGGCCAGGACAAGGAATTCTTTCGCGTCTTCGACTATTGCCAGAATCTCGAGTTCTTCGGCGCAAATCCGGAGATCAAGGAAGCCAGCGTTGCCAAATCCCTATCGGCCCGCCTGTTCGCCGCCCGGCTCGATCTTGTGCGTGCGGTAGATGACAAGGGTGGCAAGGCGGGCGGCTTTGCCGCGCCCGAACAGCAACCTTACGAAGCGCCCGGCAGCCACGTAGACCCGCCGAGTATGGAAGAGGTGCGTGCGAGCGCGCTGGCCGTTCTGCGCGAGACCGTCGCTGGCCTGAACCTCGAGAACTTCATCGTGCGCCAGAAGCGCCGGATGGTCGAAAAATACCAGGCCGACCAGGCTTGGAATGACATCGACGATGAGGCGCGGGATGAGCTGGTGAGCGACATTGCGCCGCTTCCATCGTCGCGTGAACTGGGAACCGAGGAAGCGAAGCGCTTCGACCTGCTGATGTTCCAGCTGCAGCTTGCCCTTCTCAAAGGCTCCAAGCGCTTCGATACGCTGAAGAAGCAACTCCTCGAATTCGCATCCGCGCTCGAGGACCAGACAGCCATTCCAGGCATCGCAGCGCAGGCGGTGCTCATCGAAGAGATCCAGACCTCGCAATGGTGGGAAGGCGTGAGCGTTCCTCTGCTGGAGCTGGTCCGGCTGCGCCTGCGCAATCTGATTCAGCACATCGAGAAAGGCCGTCGGTCGATCGTCTACTCGAACTTCGCCGACGAGATCGGCGCCGGCGAGGAGATCGACCTGCCGCAGGTCGGCGAGGCCGATTTCGCCCGCTTCAAGGCGAAGGCACGGCACTTCCTCCGTGGACTCTCCGGCAATCAGGTTCTCGACAAGTTGCGCCAGGGCAGGGCACTAACCGCATACGATCTGGCGGAGCTGGAACGGCTGCTGCTGGAGGCAGGGATTGCCGGTCCGCAGGATATCGAGCGCGCCCGGGAGGCCAGCCGCGGCTTCGGTCGCTTCGTGCGCTCGCTGGTCGGGCTCGACCGTTCAGCGGTAAGTGACGCCTTCGGTGAATTCCTATCGCATGGCGCCGCCGCGCATCAGCAGATCGAGTTCATCGGCCTGGTCATCGAGCACATGACCGAAGCCGGCTCGATGGATCCCGCACTGCTCTATGAGGCGCCGTTTACCGACATCGCTCCGACGGGACCGGAACAGGTATTCGACGAAGGCCAGGTGGCTGCCCTTGTCGCGCGCATCCGAGAGATCAGCGAGAGCGCTGCGGTTTAGTTCAGCTTTGGACGCCGGTGCGCACTTGGATACAAAGCCTCTCGTCTAATCGTCTCGCATTGGCTGCACGATATCCCTGCATAGATTGGCTTTCCCCCTACCGGATCGCGCACTACTATGGCGGCCATCCAGCAAGGGGGTCTTGTTCGATTCTGCATCGACAGTGTTGAAGAGCTTAGCCTTGTCATGGCGGCCAGGTGGGATGCGTAACCTGGCCATAACTCCGAATCCCGGGCCATGAGGCCCCATCCGGTTAGGGGGCATTTCCTCGCCGCCCATCATCGTGCCCGGCTTAACTTCAACCGGCGCACGACACGCGGTCGTAGTTCTCACTACGGTGCCGCGATCTTTTCTTTGCGTCCTTTGATAGCTGGCGACAACCAGGAGCGGGCGTCCGGATTTCTCCGGGAGCGATCGTCCTGATCTTCCGGTCGGCTGCGGCTGCCTCATAGTGTCCTCACGGTATAAGGACGGGCCGTCTCCATCGAGGCCGCTATGTTCGCATTCCCACTGGGAAGAGGCACGCCGTCTATTCGACTGATATCGGCGTTCGCTTTGTCGGCAGGTCGTTGGTGGCTTCGGCTTTGAGCGGGGTGCTGCCTTGATGGCGAGAGTCGTGGAGCCGCATGGCATGGCGGGATGCCCTTGCACGACTAATCAATAGTAAGCGAACGCTTACTATCCGTCAAGACGAACCGCAAGTCCTCAGGAATTGAGTCGATCAGTCTTCCCAGAATGTGCGCATGGGGAGGTTGTCACGCCATCACAACCGAACCGCACAAGCACGGCTGGAGCAGTATGCTTCTCTATAGGGGCGAACCGAAGCTCGATTTCATGGAAATCGACCCTCGATTGATGGCGCGGGATTGCGTGCTTTGCCCGGAACACGCGCGACATCTGGACGAACACCTTCTCCTGGACATCGGAAGCCGTCTTCGCACTGTCGAGGGGGTGGCCTGATGCCGATCATTCCTCTGGGAGCGCATGAACCGGATCCGCGCGATATGCTGATCTATGATATCGCGGATACCATCGGAGCGGCTTTGTCCGATCCTGCTGATATTGGAGTTCTCGAAGTCGCGGAAATGATCATTGATCAGGTCGAGGAGAGCCCGATCTTTGGTGAAAAGGCACGCATCAGGATGAAGGCCAAGTCTCGGCCGAGGCCTAACCCCTAGCTGGCTCCGCCCGTCGACGACTCAGGAGGCTGCTGCCGATCTGCAGCCTCTGTCGTTATCATCGGAGGTTGGGCAATTACCCAATCAAAGCCAAGCATACGGTCGGCGCCCCCGGAATACCTCCTTTGCCAAGTTGGCGGATTTCTGGGACGCTTAGGATCGTTCAATGAGAGCCAGCCATCTTCTCGGCTGGAATGAACTGTTTCTCTCGACCATGCTCACGCTTGAGGCGCGAGTTGCGCGGTGGTTGAAAATGTATTCGCCCTTGTAGGGCAAGGAGTTTCGTCGATCACGGCTCCGTGTTTCGGTAACCGGCGCATCGGCCCAAGTGATGTTCCTGCTTTCGGGCTTCTTCGGCCGGCCAGAGCGGTTCCCGGCTCGTCTATGCAGATCCAGTGCACGCCTCTTGATGTTGTCACCGAGTCAAAAAAGCCCGTTTCGGGGTCAAAGCGTCAACGAACGTCAACGTCCGTCAACCTGGACACTGAAATCATTGGCTTTTTGTTGTCGGAGAAGTTGACAGCGCAACGCTCCAAGTTGGCATTTTGGGCCAATTTGCCTCTGAAAAGTTGACTGTTCCGCTTAGAATGTCAACAAGATCGGTTGCGGTGTCAGCTTTCCGTAACCAACTTCAGGTTGCATATGCCCGGTAGAGGAGGATTGGAACTCGGGATATCGGTGGTGCCCCAACGCATCCCCATGGCATCTCGATATCCCGCCTAGGACTTCGACGGTCTCTCACGGGGACCCACCGCACTGGTCCTCCTCAGCGGATGCTAGCCATTCCCCGGATTTTCCCAGACCAGGTTTCGAATTGGATTAACATGACGGACCTATTCCAGTCTCGAGTTTGAACCCAATTGACGCCGCGTAAAGCGTAGTCCGCTTTCTATTTCGCTATACATAAAATTACGCATCACCGCGCGCGCCTCCCTTGACGCTTTCTCTCACTCCAACGTGCACCTCGAAGCTCTGGTCCAACTGAACGCCATGCAGATCGTCGCCTCCCTCATCCACGCCCTTCCTGCCACTGAACGCAGGTGTTTCGACCGCAAGGAAGCAGCGTCATATCTGGGCGTGAGCCCCGCGCATCTCGACAAGCTTGTGAGGAATGGCTTGGCGCCCCAGCCAATTGGGTTCCTGGGCCGCAAAGTCTGGGACAAGGCGGTGCTCGACCGTCTGCTTGATACCCACTCCGAGGTTGCCGGCTCTTACGGCGTTTCCGACGTTCTCGACCGTGAGCTCGCTGAGTTCGAGGCGAAGCATGGTCGCGCTTGAACTGAAAGGTCTCCACCGGGTCAGATCCAAGGGGAGGGTCTGGTATGCCTGGCGCGGCGGTCCGAGAATCGCCGGCGAGCCCGGAACGCCCGAGTTCATCGCTTCATACAACGATGCGATCGCCAGCGTCACGACACCCGACAACAGCCGCTTTCGATCCCTGGTGGCACTCTACAAGGCCAGCCCCGACTATCAGAAGCTTGCCCACTCGACGCGGCGCAATTGGGGACCTTGGCTCGACCGCATCGCTGACCATTTCGGCGAGTTGCGGATCGCGCAGTTCGATCGGCCTAAAAGGATCAGGCCGATCATCCGGCAGTGGCGAGCCAAATATGCCGAGAAGCCGCGGACGGCGGACTATGGTGTGCAGGTATTGTCCCGCGTGCTCTCCTACGCCGTAGATCCGCTGGGCAAGATCGCCTCCAACCCATGCGAGGGGATCAAGCAACTCTATAGCGGCTCTCGCTCGGAAATAATCTGGACGGACAACGATATTGCGCACCTCAAGGTCACTTGTTCGGTGGAGATTGCCCATGCCGTCGACCTGGCGGCGCATACTGGTCTGCGCGTTGGTGATCTCGTGCGGCTGTCGTGGTCGCATGTCGGCGAGGACGCCATCATCGTCACGACCGGCAAGAGCAGGCATAAACGCGAGGCTGTGATTCCGCTTTATCAGGAGTTGCGCGACGTTCTCGCGCGAATTCCGAGGCGCTCGCCGGTCGTCCTGACCGGCAGCAGGAAGCGTCCGTGGACTGTCAACGGTCTGGCCAGTTCGTTCTCCGACGCGAAAAAGATAGCCTGGCCGAAAGGTGACAATCTACATTTTCACGATCTGCGTGGCACTGCGGCGACGAAGTTCTATGTCGCCGGCATGACCGAGCGTGAGATCGCTGAGATCATGGCCTGGGAAGAAGACCAGGTCGCCCGCATCATCCGCCGCTACGTCAGCCGCGGCGCCGCGATCAAGGAACGGATCCGGAAGTTGAATGGGGCCGCCAAGTAGCTATCCACGCAATTCACAGGCATTTCGACATCGAATGTAGTGGTCACTGGCACCATTGCGGCCATCTGCTGACAAGGCTTGTTTGTGCCAAAAACGCCATATCTTACAGTTATTTGAAGCCAATCGCCGGCCTACAAAGGCAGGAGAAAAGGTTCTGTTAACACTATATTTAGTGTTTGCACCAGGGCGCATGATACGAAATCATCGCAGCGTTTGAGAGAGTGATTCTTTCAAACGAGTAGACCGGCCCCTCCTGGCAGAGGGAACCGGTCTTGGTAGAAGCCGCCGGGTAAGGGCGGAATTTGTTGCAACGAAACGACCATTGTCGTGTTCGCGGCGCAAGTCAACCCTTGCCCGGCTATTTCAAACGGAGAAATAGCAATGACACCACCGAGCCACAAGCTCACCTTTGACGAAGCGATCCGGGTTCACTTGATGATCTGGAATGGCGAGTTGCAGAGCCGGATCGCCGCGCATTTCGATACCAACAGCGGTCGGATTTCCGAAGTCAACACCGGCAAAAGGCATCCCGGCAGTCGTCAGGCAGCCTTGAACATTCTCACTGCCACAGCAGCTTAAACGTCATGGATTGGGCGGCGACATCCAATACGCCGCCGCCCTTTTTCTGCCTTGCGCAGACCAGAACCGGAACGGAGCCTGTAAAACTGCCTGTAAAACCGCCAACTTTCGACCAGCGCTAGTTCAAGCGCAAACCCTTGTGGCGCAAGTTGGAGCGGGTAGCGGGAATCGAACCCGCGCGTTCAGCTTGGGAAGCTGACAGGCTACCATTACATCATACCCGCGCGATGCCTCGTTAGCATGGCGGCCCCGTCTCGGGCAATCGGCAACGCACGCAAAGAATGGCTGGCCTGGCGCGAGCTTTGATGCCGCGCGCCGGCGTGGTAGAAGCACGGCGGCGCGCAGGGTGGGGACCCAGCTTGAAGATCACCATTCGGAAGCGGAAGCGGATTTCCCGCTCCGAAACGTTCTTCACATCGGACGATGCCGGCTTCCTGATTCGACTGCCTGTCTTCGCCCTGGTTTCACTTCTCGTGCCCGAGAAGCGATGGCATGGGGTCTGCCATTGGCTTGAGCGGCGCAAAGGCTCTCCAGCGCCGGCTGGTGCCGCCGGACGCGATCTTGCCGCCTTTGGCGTGGCCGGCGCCGAGGACAGACGGCGCATCGCCGCGACACGAAGCGAGCACAACATCCAGATAATTCGGGAGCGCCTCGCCGGCTGGAAGCCTAAGATCGAGTTGCATGGGCTCGATCATCTCGATGCGGCCCGGGCAGGGGGCCGGGGGGCTGTCTTGTGGATCGCTCATTTCGCCTTCAACGCGCTTGCCGCCAAGATGGCGTTCGCCCGCGCCGGCTTCGATGTCTTCCACGTCAGCAGACCGGAGCATGGCTTCTCCAAATCGCGCTTCGGCATGCGCTGGCTCAATCCGATCAGGACCGGCGCGGAGTTGAAATACGCCGCAGGCCGCGTGGTGATAGATCGCGCCAATCCCGCCGCCAGCATGAACGAGGCCCGGCGCCTGCTTCGCGCCAACAAATTTGTTTCGATCACCGCCGGCGCCTGGGAAGGTGAATTGCTGGTCAGCGCGCGCATCGGTCAATCGGCGGTGGAGATTGCCAGCGGCGCGCCGCGCCTGGCGAAGGTGGCCGGCGCTCCCCTGCTGCCGGTCTTCGTCGGGCGCGACGATGGCACCGGCACGATCAAAGTGGTGGTGGAGCCTCCGATCGATCTCGATGCCCATGACGACAAGGCCGCCCTGATCCAAGGCGCGGCGCAGGATTTCGCGGACCGCCATCTTGCTTATCTCAGGGCCTATCCTCACCAGTGGCGCGACTGGGAGAAGCTCGTCGCCCTCGAAGCGCCCTGAAGCCATAGGAGATGGCGATGCCGCTGTTCAGCATTCTCCTGACCGACCGCGAGGACGAGGAACTGTCGGACCTCGTCTCGGAAAACATCCGCTCGCTCAGGAGCCGCCATCCGGGCGAAGAACACCTGCTCTGGCGTGAAACCATGCTGACGGATTTCATCGCGAGCCATTTCGACGCCGAGGTGCTTTCGGCTTTCCGGACACTGCGGCCCTACGCCTACAAGGCCGATCTCGCCAAATATTGCCTGCTGTATGAGCACGGCGGCCTCTATGCCGATCTCTCCTACTTCTTCCTGCGCGCCGTGCCTCGCGCCGATGGGAAGCTCTCGATCTTTCGCGATTTCTTGAGCTCCACCCCTTGGGACACGAGCATCGGCGTGGTTGCCGCGCCGCCGCGTCACCGGGCGTTTGAGAAGGCCATCGAGATGGTCTGCGCGAACGTGAAACGCGAATATTACGGGCCGACGGCGTTGTGCCCGACGGGGCCGACCCTGTTCGGCAAGGCCGTCGCGCTAACCTGCGATCCCGAGAACCTCGTGGTCGGAGAGGCGGTTCAGTTGCCGCCATCGCCGGAAAATGCCGGCGGCGGGCCGGGCCACGGCCTCCTCTACAAGGGAGAGCCGGTGGCGATCAAACGCAAGCGCGGCGGCGGGCCGATGTCGCAGCTCGGCATTGTCGGGGGCAATCGCTACAACAGGCTGTGGCGATCGAGAGAGGTCTATCGCGATCGACCCTTCTGGGCCCGGATCTTCCGCTGGCGGATCTGATGGATCGAGCCGTCATCCCGCCAGCACCGGCAGTTCCAGGCGCACGCGGGTGCCCCTCCACGCGCCATCCAGAATGCCGACGCTGCCGCCATGCAGCTCGACGATCTGCCGGGTGAGGTTGAGGCCGAGGCCCGCGCCGCGCGATTGCGGATGCAGGCGGTAGAACGGCTCGAAGACGTTGTCGCGCTCGTCCGACGGGATACCGGGACCTTCGTCGCGGACCTCGATGCCACCATTGCCGGTCACCACCAGCGTGATGGTGCCGGAGCCGCCGCCATGGTCGATGGCGTTGCGCACGACATTCGCCAGCGCGCGCTCGAGCTGCAGCGCGTTCGCCTCCACAAACAGTTTGCGCGGCGGCGGCTCGAAGGCGAGGTCGTAGCCGGCTTCGATGGCGAGCGGCGCGAAATCGGCGGCGACGCGGCTGACGAGTTCCTTGAGATCCACCACCTCGCGCTCGCTTGCAGGGCGCTCCAGCATCTGGTGGTCGAGCAGTTGCTGCGCCAGATGCGACAGGCGCTCGATGTCCTGCAGCAGCCGCGCGCCTTGCGGCTCCTTACCGAGCAACTCGGCGCGCGTGCGCAGGATGGCGATCGGCGTGCGCAGTTCGTGCGCGGCATCGGTGAGGAAGCGGTTGTGCCGGTCGTAGCCCTGGGCAAGGCGCGTCAGCGTCTGGTTGAAGGCTTGCACCAGCGGCGTGATCTCTTGCGGCACATGCTTCAGCGGAAGTTGCATGGCCCTGTTGTTTATGTCGATGCGCGCCGCTTGCCGGGCCGTGTCGAGCAGTCCGGAGAAGGATCGCCGCACCACGGCCGGAGTGGTGACGAGCGTGGTGATGCCCATGACAATGGCTATCGGCAGCACCACCATGACGACGATCAGGGCGAGCGCGGGCAAGGCGCGCTCCCAGTCGCGGCTGCCGTCCGGGTTCTTGGCCACCTCCACCGTGGCCGAGATGCTGACCTCCAGCCCGTCGGTAGCCTCGCGCGAGGAGCGGGTCGAGGCGATGATCTGCAGCGGTCCGGCCTTGCTGTCGACGTTTTCCATGAAGGCGCCGGACGGGAGGTCGTCCCTGGAGGATTCGAGCGTTACGCGATCCACCGCGGCCAGCAGGTCGCCGGGCGTGCGGGTGTAGATGTCGGGAATGGTACCGTCGCGCACGCTTTGGCCCGTCCGGTCGCGGATGATGTACCACACATGCGGAAAGCTCTCGCGGAACGTCCGCAATTCGTCGGTCTCGCGCACGACCAGCCGCCCGTCAGGCCCCCGCTCCACCGCGTTCTTCAAAGCGGCGACAGCGGCCTCGTTGTCGACCAGAAGCCTCGGGTTGGCGATCCAGAGGGCGGCCGCGCAGAGTGCGATGAAGATGAGCAGCATCGCCGCCTGCAGCAGGATCAGCCGCCGCACCAGCACCCATTGCAGCGAGCGTGTCCGCGCCTTCTTCACGGGATGGCCCGCAACAGGTAGCCGATGTTGCGGATAGCCCTGATCTCGATGCCGGCGGCGACATCCTCCAGCTTGCGGCGCAGTCGCGATATATGGGCGTCGAGCGCGTTGGAACCGATCTCGTCGTCCAGCGCGTAGACGGCCTCTTCGAGGGTGCCGCGCATGACGGCGCGTCCGGGCCGGCGGATCAGCGTTTCCAGTACCAGGCGCTCGCGCCGCGGCAGGTCCAGTGTCTGGTCGCCGACCAGCGCTTCGCGGTGGCGGAAGTCGTAGGTGAGGCGACCGATCATCGTGTGCTCCGCCCGCAGCGTGAACTGGCGCCTGTGCAGCGCGCGCAGCCGCGCGACGAGTTCTTCCGTCGCGAACGGCTTGACCATGTAGTCGTCGGCTCCGGCATTGAGGCCACTGATCCGGTCGTCGAGGCCGCCCATGGCGGTCAGCGCGAGGACCGGCGCATCGACATGCAGGGCCCGCAGGCGCGGTATCAGGCTCAGCCCTTCGCCATCCGGCAGGCGACGGTCCAGCACCACGGCATCATAGGATCCGACCTTTGCCATCATCTCGGCGTCGGCCAGGGTCGACACCTGGTCGACGATGATGTCCTGCCTCTGCAAGGCCGTCTTGAGGACGGACGCCATCTCGGGCTCGTCCTCGATCAGCAGGATACGCATGTCCAGTCTCCGTCAGCGGCCAAGGCCGGCTGTCTCGTTCTCGAGCATTGCCGGTTCCTGCCGCAACGGTCGGCGCGCGGCAAGGTCCGGCGGTGTGCTCGCGTCAGCGGGCATGTGCTTCCCGACCGTTATTCGCATTCCAGCTTCGGCTTGCGGAAATTGGTGATCAACCAGCGCCCCGACGACTGGCGGGCATAGAAGGTGTAGAAGCACTCCTGCCGCTCGACATAGCCCGGCGTCTCGGTCGTCTCGTACTTGGTGCCATGCCTGGTCTCGCGGATCTCTCCGCTCGAAGAACCAGACACGACATTGGTCGAAATCCTGCGCCATTGATAGGCGCGCTCGCCCGGCGCTAGGTCGACCATGGTGGTCGGTGGGCCGTAGTCGAGGATGACGGATTCGACGGGCTGGCCGACATAGTTCTTCATGATGTCGGATGCGCACGCCGCCAGCATCAAGATCGCGGCGGCGGTGGCTCCGAGAGCCCATCTGCGCCTGGCGGTACCGGATCTGGGCATGGTCGGCTCCTATCTCTGAGGCGGCGGCGCGCCGTGGCGGACGACGCTCTAGGTCGCCAACATTGCCTCGACATTACGCGTCCTGGCTCGCCAACCCGCCTGATCCCAAGCGTAGATGGGGGGCCTCTTTTCCGATTGTTCCGGGTTCGATGGCCCCCGGTGAATCGCCTGGAGGCTTCATCATGAAAGTGGCCCTGAAAACCGGTAGGGTCTTCAGGGCCGTGCATCGGCACCGCGGAGTGGGGTCAGCACACCGGTAGGGGCATTCCGGTTCCGATGCATCAGTGGACGTCCGGCGCGGGAAGGCCGCCGCCTCGATCACGCCCTAGAAGCGGTAGTTGATGCCCGCCTTGAGTTCCTGGCTGTTGATGTCTTTCTTCGACTGGCCGTAGATCGAGGTGGTCTCCACGTCAGGCGTGCGGACGTAGTTGTATTCGAGCCGTGCCGACAGGCCACCGGCGAAGCCCTGCTCGACGCCCGCGCCGACCAGGTAGCCGATCCTGCGTTCGTCGGCGCTGTTCAGGCTGTCGCTCTTGTCGAACTTGGTCAGCGCCACGCCGGCCGTGCCATAGACCAGCGTCTGGTCGAAGCTCAGGCCGGCCTTCGCCTTTGCCGCGGCGCGCCACTTCTCCTTGAGCGTGCCGCCGGTGACGTCGTGCCTGGTCCCACCCAGGTACGAGCCCTCGATCTCGGCGCCGAACACCGCGGGCCCGGCCTGAATATTGTAGCCGGCCTGGATGCCGCCGTCGAAGCCGTTGCCACTCCGGAAGGGGTTCGGTGCCTTCGCGGATGCGATGCCGCCATGAGCGCCGATATAGGCGCCGCTCCACTGGAAGGCCGGCGGATCATTGTAGGTGGACGTCAGGTCGGCGGCGCGTGCCGCCCCGCTGGAAACGATGGCAAGGCTTGCCAGCACGATCATCGTGCGAAAGGACATGTCAAAACTCCAAACATGCTGGCGCAAGGGACCCCCGATGCGCGCGTTGACTCCCGAGGAGCGTGACCTCTTGGGTGGTCATGCTCCGGTTCGATGTCTTCCGGCAGCCGCTGCGATCGGCGCTTGCCCGCCCCCGCGCCCTGGGTTCGTCGGTGGCGCGTCCCTGGAAGACGGGCCGTTTCTGACAAGTGAAAATTGCGGGCACATTGCGCAAATCCGCAAAGCAAAGAATTTTCCTAGTATTTTCAATAAATTATAGAGAAGTTGTTTACTGTTTCTTAACCAATTGCTCGGGGCGCGTCGCCGAACGCCCACGCGCAGTCGTGTCTTCCTGGCCCCTGGGGAACGGGAGGACACGACAAGGAGTTGGTCTTGAGAGCGAATTGGCACGGCGAGGGCAGCGGCGACGCTCCGCTAACGGTCCGGCAAGAAGAGTATTTTCGTTTCTCGGCGGCTTGTTCCGCGCAATGCCGGCTGTCAGCTGGCCCGAACAAACAGCCGGATTCTAGACCGATTGCAGTTCTGGAAACTCGGCCTCGCTCACCTCCAGGGACTGTCCCTTGAACCTCGCGAGATTGCCCAAATAGACGACGGACTCGTCGAACATGGAGTCGTCGAGTACCGACAGAAATTCCTTATGGTTCTCGTTTCCCTTCAGATGAACCGATCTGCGTCGAAATTCATCGTCATCGAACGTGCCCCAATTCACCAACTGGCTGAAATAGACGTAGTCGGCGCCGAAGCGGAGCCCGAGCCTTACGAAGTCCGGCATCTCTCTAAAATTGTTGTTTTGGACGACCATGCTGAACGTCAAGCGCTTCAGGGGCCCATCACGACGAAGGCTCTGCACGAATTCCAGATTCTCCATCAGCCTTTCGAAGCTGCCACCGCGGCGATTGACCACATAAGTGCCGGCTGTTGCCGCATCGATCGAAATCTCAGCGCTGAGGATCTTGCTCCGGACAGGTTCCGGAATCCGGTCCCACATGCGCGGCGTCCACAATTGCGCGTTGGTGTGAATATGCAGGTGCTGGAGCTTGGGCGCG
Organism: Mesorhizobium sp. 65-26; assembly: GCA_001899205.1. GTDB lineage: Bacteria > Pseudomonadota > Alphaproteobacteria > Rhizobiales > Rhizobiaceae > Mesorhizobium. The sequence goes on from MKVL01000013.1 coordinate 137,111, forward strand.
TCCCCCAGCCGCATCGTGCGAAGCCACTGGTTGAAGAACGGGCTCCCGAACGCATCACCGGAACCGGTGATGTAGAGATATCTGGCCCCGGGGAGAGCTTCTTTCTCCAGCTTGCTTTGAATGAGGCGAATGGGAACAGACTGATCCGATTCAATAATGCGTTCGTGCCGGCAGCTTGGGCAAGAAAGATTGCATGACTTGTCAAACGCACAGTTGATCTCCTGCGGCCCCCAGGGGAGATCGGTCAACTCCTGCTCTATGGCCATGCGCATCATCGGGTCCGTAACGTCCTCGGACAACTGTACAGGACCGGATTCCGATTGAAGGAATGGGCATCGGATCTTGTGGCAATATGAAAATGAGCCATCCAGGATGGAATGGCGGATCGCCTGCGCTTTCTCGCCGTTCCAGATCTCTGCAACCGACTGTTCTTGCAGATTGCCAACCGGCGTTTCCAGCCAGGTTGGGCAACACAGATAGACGTCCCCCTGGGGTTTCTGCCAGCCTGTTACTTCAAACCAAGAGAATGGCTTCGAGCAAAACAGTCTTGCTGTCATTGCAGTTCTTTCTCAAGGCAGGAGAGAAGACTACATGGTCAGACGGAACTCAGCCGCGACTTTTGCAGCCGGCAAATGAGCTTTGGGCCGAATATCAGTCCGCGATAATGGATTGTCAATCCGGCAGCCGCCGCACTGCCTGCAAGGGATGGCCGGCCCGGCGTGGCCCCTGGTGCCGTGCGCAGGAGCGTCGTCGTTGCCCTGACCCCATCGAATGGCGTAGACAGGACAGGGGTTTGGTCTTGGGGACATGCTGGCGCGTGACGCGCGGTGGCGGCGCCCGAGGCCTTCGGGAGCGGGCCTTGCGAATAGTCTATTTCCACTCGGATACCCATCCCTACGACAAGGCGATCTATCCTGGCGTCGGGCCGGCCTTCGCCAGGCCTCTCGGCTGGGAGACCAGGCCCATCAGCCGCATCGGCGAGGATGACTACGACCTGGCTGTTGTCGATCACCGTATCGAAGCCGGCGACGCCGAGCGGCTGCGAATGCATCTTTCGCTTCCCGCCGGCCAGCGCCAGCCGATCTTCTTCCGTGTCAGCGACTCGGTCATGCCCGAGACCAGCAATCCCAATGTCAGGCTCATCTTCGATCATGCCGATCATCCCGGCGTTCACTACGCCACCACCTACGAGCCGGCGGGTCCGATGCTGGCGTTCACCAGGACGCTCGCCGTCTCCCGCGTCGCCCTTCTGCCTTACGCCTACGACGTCACGCGCGAGGTCGAGCTTCCCCTTGATACGCGACGGCGGAGGATCTTCCTGTCCGGCAGCAATTCGTCACGCCTCTATCCGCCCCGGCATGCCTTGCGGCGTGCCCGTCGCTGGAACCCGGTGCTGCGATGGTGTGTCTTCGATCTGAAGCATCCCGGCTATCCCGAACACGGCAGGCCGCCACGGCATGATGTCACCCACGCCCGCTTCATCGGCCTTGCGTCGCGCTTCACGCACTTCTTCCTGTGCGGCACCCGCTACAATGTCGAGCTGATGAAATATGTCGAATGCGCCTATGCGGGGTGCGTGCCGGTGGGCATTCCAGCCGGGTCGCTGAGCGCGGCCGCCATGCAGCCGTTTCGACCCTACACGGCGCGCACGTTCGATCTGGTGGCCGACATCAGGGAGGCGCTGTCCGCGCTCGAGCGGCGCGCGGCGGCTTACCGGGCCGCGATGCGCGCGCTGCGCGCTCCGGAACGGATCGTCGACGATTTCGTCGCCCAGGCGACGGGACCTCGCGCATGACGGAGACGATCGCGAGGGACGGCCCGGCACCAGCCATCGAACCTGTCGTCAACGCTTTGTGGATCGGCGATGCCCTGCATGACATCCATGCGGCCTGCCTGCGTTCCTTCGTCCTGGCGGGCCATCGCATGGTGCTGCACTGCTACGATATTCCCGGCAATGTGCCGTCGGGCGTGGAACTCGCCGACGCATCGAGGCTGATGCCCAGGGAACGGATTGTCTACTACCGGTCGAACGGTAGCCCGTCGCTGTTCTCCAACCTCTACCGGATGAAGATCCTCGAGGCCGGGCTGGGGCTCTACGTCGATTGCGACGTGTTCTGTCTCAAGCCTATCCCGCGGCAGGACTACATATTCGGCTATCAGGCGAACGACCAGCTCAACGGCGCCGTGCTTAAGCTGCCCGTGGAATGCCCGATGCTGGTCGAGGGTCTCAAGATGACGGAGGATCCCCACTACATCGCACCGTGGCTTGGACGTGAGAGACGCGCATGGTACCGCCTGCGCAAGGCGGTCGGCCTTCCGGTCCACATTTCGCACTATCCCTGGGGCAAGCTTGGACCGGAAGCGGTCACCCACCTCGCCAAGACCACCGGCGCCATCAGCCACGCGGCGCCCATCGACGTCTTCTATCCGATCCTCCACTCACAGGTCACGCTGCTGCTCGACCCGCAACTTGCGCTGTCTGACATCGCGACGTCGCGGACCTTGTGTATCCATCTGTTCGACAACGTTCTCGCCAAGTGGATGGGAGGACGCGCCGTGCCGCCGACCTCGCCGCTTGGCCGGATGCTCGATCGCTGCGGCATTCCGGTCGCTGCCGGAGGGCGCTGATCCGCTGCGGGTCACCGTTCGGCTTGATGCCGGGCGGCCGAGTGCGTATCTCTGGTCCGTGTTCCCGAATCGGGAATTGTCCGGAGGCAGGCCTTGTCCGCATTGACGCGCTTTCTCGGCGACACGCCGTTCAGGGTGCTCCTGAAGCTGCTGGTGGTGTCGTTTCTCGTTGGCATCGTCATGACCACGTTCGGCTGGACGCCGTACGATGTGCTCTATGGCATCCGCAAGTTCTTCGTCGATCTGTGGAACCTTGGCTTCCACGCCATCGACCGTTTCCTCGGCTATATCCTGCTCGGCGCGGCGATCGTCGTGCCGGCCTTCGTCCTGCTCAGGATCGCCAATTATCGGAAGTAGGGCGGACGCCGTTCTTCAGGCGTGGCTGGACGCCGCCTCGAACAGGATGGCGTGACGGGCCGCGAGCGCCGCGACATCGGTCGAATAGCCGCCGCCGATGACGCCGCACACGGGTATGCCGATCCGCTGGAAATAGCCGATCACCATGCTGTCGCGGGCCCGCAAGCCCGCGTCGGTTAGCGCCAGTCGGCCCAGCCGATCCTCGGCGTGGACGTCGACGCCGGCATTGTAGAAGACAATGTCCCAGGGCCCGCCCTCGCCGAGGCGCGGCAGAATATCCTCCAGCCGATCGAGATAGGCGGCATCGCCGGTGCCGTCGGGCAGCGCGATGTCGAGGTCGGACGCGATCTTGCGGACGGGATAGTTGCGATCGCCATGCATCGAGAAGGTGAAGACGCGCGGATCGCCGGCGAGTATGTCGGCGGTGCCGTCGCCCTGGTGCACGTCGAGGTCGACGACCAGCACCTTGCGGACGGCGCCCTCGGCCAGAAGTGTGAGCGACGCGACGGCAACGTCGTTGAAGGTGCAGAAGCCAGCGCCTTGCGCGCGCCTGGCATGGTGGCTGCCGCCGGCGGCGTTGCAGGCGATGCCGTGCAGTAGCGCCAGCCGCGCCGCCAGCAGCGTGCCGCCGGTGGCCAACTGCGCGCGCAGCGAAACGCGCTCGCTGACTGGAAAGCCGATCTCGCGCTCGATCGTCCTCGGCACCGTGCAGGCCAGCACCTGTTCGACGTAGTCCGTCGCATGGGCAAGCCCCAAAGAGGCGACGGGCGCCGGCTCGGGCATGCTCAGCGCCCCGGGTACCGCCAGTCCGCGCGCCAGCAACGTCTCCATCAGCAGTGGATACTTGCTCATCGGGAAGCGATGGTTGACGGCGAAGCCGGCATCGTAGTCGGGGTGATGGACGATCTGCAGCGGCATGAAGTGGTGGAATTCGTTTGGCCGCTCGGGTAGGCGATTGCGCGGTAACGCCAAATTGGGGCAGATCGACTGTCCGATCAAGCCGCAATCAGCCAGGAAGCAGTCCTTGAACGAGGGACCGACCCAAGCCACCGCGAGACATTTCATCGTCACCAACAGATCGGTGCTGGCCATCGCCGTGCCGATGACGCTCGCCTATCTGACGACGCCGCTTCTCGGCATTGTCGACACGGCGGTGGTCGGCCAGTTCGGCGACGCCGCGCTGCTCGGCGGCCTTGCCGCCGGCGCGCTGGCGTTCGACCTGGTCTTCACCACCTTCAACTTTCTGCGCTCGGGAACGACGGGCTTGGTCGCGCAAGCCTTCGGACGGGGCGACCAGTTGGAGGAGCAGGCGGTGTTCTGGCGTGCCGTGCTGGTCGCGGTCGTCGCCGGGGTCATATTGGCTGCGCTGGCTCCGCTCCTTGCCGAGGCCGGTCGATGGTTCATGGGTGCGGGCCCTCGTGTCAGCGAGGCGATGAGCGTCTACATCCACATCCGCATGCTGGCCACGCCCTTCTCGCTGATCAATTACGCCGTGCTCGGTTATGTGCTGGGCAGGGGTGAGGGCAGGCTCGGCCTGATGCTCCAGGCGGTGCTCAACGGCGTCAACATAGTGCTCTGCTTCCTGCTCGGGCTGGAGCTCGGCTGGGGCGTCGCCGGTGTCGCCTGGGCAACGGTCATCGGCGAGTTCGCCGCCACCATCCTGGGCCTAGCGATCGTCATCCGGCGGTTCCGGTCAGCCCCGCCATTGCCGCGCGGCCGGATCCTCGACATGCCGGCCTTGCGGCGCATGCTGTCGCTCAACCGCGACATCATGATCCGCTCCTTCTCGCTGCTTGCCGCTTTCGCGCTGTTCACACGTCAGGGCGCGCAGTTCGGTACGGTGACGCTCGCCGCCAATGCGGTGCTGATGAATTTCTTCCTCATCGCCGGCTATTTCCTCGACGGCTTCGCCACCGCCGCCGAACAGCTCGCCGGCCGCGCCATCGGCGCCCATGCCGCGGCCCCCTTCCGTCAGGCCGTGCGGCTGACGCTGATCTGGGGGTTCGGCCTCGCGGCTACTGCGACGCTGGTGCTGCTGTTCGGCGGCGCCCCTTTGGTCGCGCTGGTCACGACGTCAGCGGAGGTACGTTCCGTCGCCGATACCTATCTGCCATGGGCCGCGTTCACGGCGTTGAGCGGCGTGCTGGCCTTTCAGATGGATGGCGTCTTCATCGGCGCGACGTGGTCGCGAGACATGCGCAACATGATGCTGCTGTCGTTGCTGGCCTTCGTCGCCGCGCTGGTCTCGCTGGCCCCGGCTTTCGGCAACAGCGGCCTCTGGGCGGCACTGCACGTCTTCCTGCTGACCCGTGGCTTCAGCCTGTTCGCCATACTCAGGTTGCGGGTTCGCACAGCCTTCAGCTGAGCGGCCTGGACACCCATTTATCGAGGCCGGTGTCGCGCAGCTCGCTGATCGATTTCAGTCCCTCGCGAGCGGCGAAGCGGGTGAGACCGGCCACGATGCGGCCGGGCAATGCCGGCCCGGCATAGATCATGCCGGTATAGAGTTGGACGAGATCGGCGCCGGCGCGGATCTTCTCCAGCGCGGTGTCGGCGCTGTCGACGCCGCCGACACCGATGATGGCCATGTCCGGCCCGAGCAGCCTGCGCATCCTGGCCAGCACCGCCGTCGAGCGCTCGAACAACGGCTTTCCGGAAAGGCCGCCGGTTTCGGCGCTGGCTTGGCGCAGTCCGGCGCGGGAAAGCGTGGTGTTGGAGACGATGACGCCGTCGAGTCGCTTGTCCGCCACCTCGGCGGCGATGTCTTCCAGTTCGGCCTCGACGAGGTCCGGCGCGATCTTCAGGAAGACCGGAGGTCTCGTCGTGGCAGAGGCACGCGCCGCCATCACGCGCGTCAGCAATTCGTCGAGCTGCTCGCGCGCCTGCATGTTGCGCAGGCCGGGCGTGTTCGGCGAGGAGATGTTGACGGTGAGATAGCTGGCATGGGGTGCGAAACGACGGACGCCGCGCTCATAGTCGCCGACGCGATCAGCGCTATCCTTGTTGGCGCCGATATTGACCCCGACTATGCCCGGCCTGCCCTTGCGCGCGGCAAGGCGCCGCTCGGCGGCGTCATGGCCCTCATTGTTGAAGCCCAGGCGGTTGATCACCGCGTCGTCGGCCGTCAGCCGGAAGATGCGCGGCTTCGGATTGCCTGCCTGCGGCAGCGGCGTGATCGTGCCGACCTCGGCGAAACCGAAGCCGAGGCCGAGCAGCGCGTCCGGCACCTCGGCGTTCTTGTCGTAGCCGGCCGCCATGCCGAGCGGGTTCGGGAAATCGAGGCCGCACAGCCGCACCTTGAGGCGCGCATCCGCGGGCGCGCGGCCGGCAACCGGCAGGCCGCATTTCAGCGCCTTGATCGACAGGCCGTGCGCGGTTTCTGGATCGAACGCGAAAAGCAGCGTCCGGCCGAGCCTGTCGAGCGCGCTCATTCGGCCTCCAGCGCGGAGAAGCGGTGGGCTCCGTCGTCGCCGAGCGGCATTGGCCTGACCCAGAGAACGGCGCCGAGGTCGAGCGGGGCATAGAGATGCGGGAACAGCGCGCCGCCGCGCGAGACCTCGTATTTCAGCGCGTCGCCCAGTCGTGCGCCGTCGATGGCGATCAGCAGCAGGTCGGCCTGGCCGGCGAAATGCCGGGCCGCGGTCTCGCGGACCTGGCTCGCGGTCGAGAAATGGATGAAGCCGTCGGCGACGTCGATCGGTGCGCCTGTAAAGCGGCCGATGCTTTCGGCTTCGCGCCAAAGGGCTTCGGGGGCGATCTTGTAGACAATCCGGGACATGGCAGCGCTATAGTCCGAACAGGGCGTGCCGGGAAGGGCATGCAACTCCGAAAAAGTCGCGCCACCGCGGGGCGCCCAGCTGCAAGGAGCGGAACGCCTTCGCATTTCCGGCGCAAAACTGTGGTACGTTGCCTCAACAGCACATGGAGGAACGACATGCGTCTGCAGCACATCCTGATTCCCGCCGCGCTGGTTTCGATGGTGGCGGCATCGGCCCAGTCCGAGGAAACCGAACGCTACCGGCTCGAGAAATCGGCCACGGGTTACGTGCGCATGGACACCCAGACCGGCGCGATGTCGCTTTGCGAGGAGCGCTCCGGCCAGCTCGTCTGCAAGATGGCCGCCGATGAACGCGCGGCCTTCCAGGATGAGATCGACCGTCTGCAGACCTCGGTCAAGGCCTTGGACGATCGGGTCGCCAAGCTCGAGAATTCACTTTCCGCGCGTGTCGAATCCTCCCTGCCCAGCGAGGAGGATTTCAACAAGACGATGAGCTACATGGAGCGCTTCATGCGCGGCGTCATGGGCATAGTGAAGGACATGAACAAGGACAGCGGCGACAGCGCCAAGCCTGATCCGCAAAAGACCTGAAGCTGGGGAAAAGACAGGCCCCGGCCGTTGCCGCTTGAAAAGCGCGCGCATCGCCGCATAATCTTCGACTGGTCCCGTAAAAACAGAAGCTTATCAATGGGATTCGGGGGAGGAATACGTGCCGTCAGGCTATACATTCGTCATTGCCGACGACCATCCGCTGTTTCGTGGAGCGCTGAGGGAGGCGCTGGCCGGCCTGGGTGATGTCGCGACCATCCACGAGGCCGGCGATTTCGAGAGCGCCAAGGCGCTCGTCGTCGCCGGCGAGGATGTCGATCTCGTCCTGCTGGATCTGTCCATGCCTGGCGCCAGCGGCCTGTCCGGGCTGATATCGCTGCGCGGCATCCACCCGGCCGTGCCGATGATGGTGGTCTCTGCGCATGACGATCCGGTGACCATTCGCCGGGCGCTCGATCTCGGCGCGTCGGGCTTCATTTCCAAGTCCGCGAGCATGGACGAGATCCGCCACGCCGTGCGCACGGTGCTGGCTGGCGACATTGCAGCGCCGGTGGGCATAGACCTCGGCGTCGAACGCGATCCCGAGATATCCGACCTGATCAAGCGTCTCCAGTCGCTGACGCCGCAGCAGACGCGCGTGCTCGGCATGCTGGCCGAGGGCCTGCTCAACAAGCAGATCGCCTACGAACTCGGCGTGTCGGAGGCGACGATCAAGGCGCATGTCTCCGCGATCCTGCAGAAGCTCGGCGTCGACAGCAGGACCCAGGCGGTGATCCTGCTGTCGAAGATCGGCGGCGATCCGTTGCAGGCCGCCAGCTGAGCCTGGCGCCTCAGGCCCGACTGCTGATCGCCTGGGCGATGGCGCGCATCCAGATCGCAACCGCGACGGCGCCTCCGTCGGGAGTGCCGATAGCCCGGTCGCCGAGATAACTTGCCCTGCCGAGTCGTGGTGACATCGAGGCGGTGGCCTCGGCCCCTGCCGCCGCGGCGTCCGCCGCCAGGGAGCAGCGTTCCCTGGGCGGCAGGCCGGCGGTCGATTTCAGCGAGCGAACCGCGGGCTCCAGGGCATCCACCATGGTGCGGTCGCCGGGCTTGGCACCGCCGGCTTCGGTAACGGCGGCGACGGCGAGTTCGAATGCTTCCACCCAGTTCTCGGCCGTCAGCGTTCGCTGCTGCGCAAGGTGGCGTCCGGCGCGTGCCAGGGCAATGGCGTAGAATGGCCCAGAACTGCCGGCGATCGCGCGGCGCAAGGCCGTCGAGATGTCGAGGATTGCCCTTGACGGGCTTGACCAGGCCGATTCCGGCAGGGCGCGAACGGCTTGTGCGCCGCGCACCATGCTCGCGCCCAGATCGCCGTCACCCGCCTTGCTGTCGAGGTCGGTCAGCTGGACCTCGGCTGCCTCCAGAGCGTCCGCCGCTGCCATGATGATGCCGCGCAGGCTGGAATCGGCCGCATCCAGATGTGTCTCGGCCGGACCGGCGATTGGTGCGGTGGCGGCGATGATCGACCGGCTGGCTGGAATGTGTCCGGAGCCCGGCCACGCACTCGCCTCCGTGGGGGCATCGAGGAACTGCAGCTCGTTGCCGTCGAGCTTCAGCACGGAAAGCGAACAGCCAGGCATTTCGAGGGCCGTCAGCAGGTTGTCGTTCCAGGCGCGTTCGATCGTGATGCCGCGCTGGCGCAGGACAGCCAGCGCATGACGCGCCACGATGGCGAGCTCCAGGGGCGGCGTCGCGCCGAGGCCGTTGACGAGCAGCGCGACGCGATCTCCCGTCTGGAGCCCGCACTCCTCGGCGATCCTGGCGATCATCTGTTCGACCAGCTCATTCGCCGGCCTGATCTCTCCGCGCTCGACACCCTTCTCGCCGTGAATTCCGAGACCCAGCTCGATCTCGCGTTCGCCCAGCGTGAAGCCCGGCTTGCCTGCGGTGGGGACGGTGCAGGCGCCAAGCGCGACACCCATCGTGCCGATCCGGGCAGCCGCGGATCGCGCCTTTTCCGACACCACGGCCAAGGGGAGGGCAGCCGCCGCCGCGGCTCCGGCGATCTTGTGGACGAGAACCGTGCCGGCGATGCCGCGCCGCCTTTCCGGGGCGACGACGCCCGCGAGGGCGACGTCGTCGGCCACCACGGCTATCTCGACAGGGATTCCCTCCGCTCGCGCGAGTTCCGCGGCAATGCCGAAATTCAGGCGGTCGCCGGTGTAGTTCTTGATGATGAGCAGGGCGCCGGCCGGTCCGGCGGTCGCGCGGATCGCCGCGAGGACTGCATCCGAGCTGGGCGAGGTGAACACGTCCCCCGTCACCGCCGCGCTCAGCATGCCCGGTCCGACATAGCCCGCGTGAGCCGGTTCATGCCCGGCGCCGCCGCCGGAGATCACCGCCACGGGCCGCTCCGCGACGGCCGGCAGGCCGGCGCGCAGGGCGACATTCTCGGTATCCAGAAGCGCAAGGTGCGGCGTCAGGTCGGCGATGCCCTCGAGCATCTCGCGAACGACGTTACGCGGGTCGTTGATCAATTTCTTCATGGCGTTCAGGCGACCTTCCTGAGGAAATCGACAAGGCGGTGGGCGCCTTCCTGGATGAGCTTTGGATCGACCGCGAAACATACCCGCAGATAGGCCTCGCCGCCACGGCCGAAGGCCGAGCCTGGAGCCACGCCGACGCCCGCCTCGCGCAGGATGCGCCGCGCCATGTCGTAGCCACTGTTCATGCCGTGGACCGAGAAGAAGAAGTAGAAGGTTCCCTCCGGCCAGAACACCCGGACATTTGGCAGGCTGTCGAGCGCCGAGCAGATGATTTCCCTGCCCTTGGCCGACCGCGCCACCAGCGCCTTGATGAAATCGTCGCCTTGGTCGAGCGCAGCTATCGCGGCGTGCTGGATGAACGTCGCGACGCTGGTCGTGTTGTACTGGCTGAGATTGTCGAAGATCGTGCTCATGCCGCTCGGGAAGATCACCCAGCCGATGCGCCAGCCGGTCATGCACCAGTTCTTGGAGAAGGTGTTGGTGATCATCAGCCTGTCGGTGGGCGTCGCGAGTTCCAGGAAAGATGGCGCGATCGTGCCGTCATAGGTGAAATGGGCGTAGACTTCGTCGGAAACGATCCAGATCCCGCGCGAGCGCGCGAAGTCGAGCACCGCTTTCATCTGTTCGCGTGGCATGATCCAGCCGGTCGGGTTGGACGGTGAGTTGATGGCGATGACGCGGGTGCGAGGGGTGACCGCGGCGAAGATGTCGTCGAGGTCGAGCCGGAAGCCGCCACCCTCCGCCACCCGGTAGTTCACCGGCACTACCTTGCCGCCGAGGATGCGCACGATCTCGACGAGGTTGGGCCATGCCGGAACCGGAACGATCACTTCATCGCCCGGGCTGAGTACCGCCTGAAAGGCCTGCATGATCGCCTGCACGCCGCCTGCTGTGACGCTGAAGCGGTCCGCTCCGATGTCAACGTTCCAGTGGCGCTTGTGATAACGGTCGAGCGCCTCGCGAAGGGCCGGCACGCCATGGGAGTAGGTGTAGCGCGTCTGGCCGGCCGCCAATGACGCGACGGCCGCTTCGCGGATGAAGTCCGGCGTGGGAAGGTCGCCTTCGCCGATCCAGAGCTTGATGACATCCGGATCCTCGCGGGCAAGGTCGGCGATGTCGCAGATCTGGTTGAGCTCGATCCCGCTGATCCGGTCGGGACTGCCCGCTACGGGCCATTGCGACATATGCCAATCCATGCCTTCTCCTCCGGGCGGCCTTGCCCGCTTCATTGCATTGTTTCACGACATGGCGGGACGCCATGCGCCCCGCCAACAGCTTGCATCCTACTATGCGAGAAGCGCCTGCAGCGCCTCGTCGATGCGACCCTTCTGGCTGTCGCTGACAGGCGACATCGGCGCGCGCGGCAGGTGAAGAGCCAGGCCCTGCCGGTGCTGACAGTACTTCACGCAGGCCGGGAGGTTGTCGTGCGGCAGCGCGTCCCAAAGGTCGGCCAGGCGATAGTGCAAGGCAAGGGCGGCCTTGTGGTCGCCGGACTGCACATGGTTCCAGAGCTTGGCCGTAACGGCGGGAACCGCCGACGTCAGTGCGCTGATCGCGCCGTGCACGCCAAGTGAAAATGCCGGATAGAGCAGGGCGTCGGTGCCGGTGAGCACGATGTTCCCAGGCTTGAGGCGATGGAGCAGGTCCGACACGAGTTTCAGATCGCCGGCGCTCTGCTTCATGCCGATGACGCCGGGAACCTCGTCCATGATCCGCAGCATCAGGTCGGAGCTCAGATAGTTCCAGGGAACCACGTTGTAGATAATGATCGGGATGCCGGTCTCCTCCCAGATGGTGCGGAAGTGTTGCACCGTGGCGTCCTCGCTCGGCTTGAAGAGGTAATGCACGGGGGTGACCTGCATCGCGGCGATGTTCAGCCCCTTGAGCATGCGGGCGCGTTCGATGGCGCTGCGCGTGCTGTTGATGATCAGCCCTGCCAGGAAGGGGACACGGCCGTCGATGGCATCGTGAACGGCCTTCATCGACGCTGTGAAATCGGCGTCGTTGAGCGTGTGGCCTTCGCCCGTGCTGCCCCCGGCGACCATGCCATCGACGCCTTGCTCGATCATGAAGTCGACCTGCTCACGGATCGCTCCCGGGACGAGATTGCCGTTGGCGTCGAAAGGCATGGTGATAGGCGGGATGATGCCCGTGAGCTTTTGGCCGGAAACGGATTGTGATGACATGTCTTTCTCCAGGAACGGAACTTTTCAGTTGCATATTCCGAATTACGGAATACAATGATATGACAATCCATTTACAGCCCATATTTTATGATTTGGTCAAGGGCCGGACTTGCGTATTTCAAAAAAATGTGGATGCATCAGGCTGCGAATGCCGTGTATGTTCCGATATGCGGGATTAATAGCTGAATCAATGGGAGTGATTGATGTATTTCAACAAACTGGTTCCGTTGGCGCTCGGCCTGCTGGTGGCCGCGGGCGCAACCGCATGGGCGGCGGACGAGAGTCCGACGCTTGCCAAGATCCAAGGCGACAAGAAGATCGTCATCATGAACGACCTGTCGGCGGCGCCGTGGCAATTCCGTGACGCCAACGGCAATGCGGCAGGGTTCTCGATCGACCTCGACCGCATGATCGCGGCCAAGCTCGATGTCGACCTTGAACTGAGGAATGTCGAGTGGGCGGGCCTGATACCCGGGTTGCTGACGCGCAAGTCCGATATCCTGGCAACCAGCATGACCGTCACCCCGAAACGCGCCGAGCAGATCCTGTTCACCAAGGAAAACTGGTATTCGACGGGCGTTGTCGCGATCGTGCGACCGGATGCTGCGGCCTCGTCCTGGGAAGATCTGAACCAGCCGGGAAAGAGGATCGCCGTGAAGGCCGGCACCAGCGCGGTCGACATTGCCAAGCAGTTTTTCGCCAATGCCGAGGTTCAGAGCTACCCGAACGATACCGACACCTATCAGGCGCTGAAGACCAGCCGCGTCGATGCCGCGCTGAACGACCTGGCGGTGCTCGGCGTGGTGCAGCGCGAATATGGCTTCGTGTCGCTGAAGAAGCCGCGCGAGCTCATCAGCTCGGATAATTGGGCCTTCGCCGTGCGCAAGGACGATACCGGGGCACAGGCCTACCTCGACAAGCTCCTCGCCGAGATCAAGGCGAACGGCAAGCTCGAGGCGCTGCGCGCCTACTGGGTCGACGGCGAGGCCTGGAAGAAGGATTTCCTCGAGAAGAACAACGGCGTCTCCGAGGAACGCAAGAAGCTGGTCGAGCAGCTCGGCATTTCGGCCTATGTGCCGGAAAGCGGCAAGGGAACGCGCGCGACCCTGGAGTAGCATGGCGACGGTGCGGCGCGTCCTCAACAATATCCTGGGGACGCGCCGGCGCCCTGACCTGGCGCGTGATCTTCTTGACCTTCCCCAGCGGGTCGCGCCAGCAACGCCGGACACGCTGCAGTGCCAGGCATCTCTCCATCCACGGTGACCGAATGACATTCTTCGAGGCGAAAGACGTCAATTTCCACTTCGGCGGCTTCCATGCGCTGCGCGACGTTTCGTTCGAATTCGGCAAGGGAGACGTGTTGGTCGTATGCGGCCCTTCCGGGTCGGGAAAGAGCACGCTGATCCGCAGCATCAACCGTCTCGCCGGCCCGCTTACCAGCGGTTCGATGTCGATCGAAGGGCGCGATCTCGCCGGTCTGCATGGTCGGGAGCTCTACCGTCGCATTGGCATGGTCTTCCAGCGCTTCAATCTTTTCCAGCACCTAAGCGTCCTCGACAACATCGCGCTGCCGCAGAGGCGGGTGCTTGGCAAAAGCCGGCGCGAGGCCGCCGAGCGCGCCCGGGCGCTGCTTGATCGCGTCGGCCTGGCCGACAAGGCCGACAGCTACCCGGTCAGGCTTTCCGGCGGCCAGCAGCAGCGCGTCGCCATATGCCGGGCGCTGGCGATGGACCCGGAACTGCTGCTGTTCGACGAGCCCACCTCCGCGCTCGATCCGGAAATGGTGGGCGAGGTCCTGCAGGTCATGCGCGGCCTCGCCGCTGGCGGCATGACGATGATCGTGGTGACCCACGAGATGGGCTTTGCCCGCGAGCTCGCCACCGAAATCCTCTTCATGGAGGCAGGTCAGGTGGTCGAACGCGCGCCGCCCGCCGCGTTCTTCGCCAATCCAAGGGAGGCGCGCACGCGCGTCTTCCTCGACCAGATACTCCACCACTGAGGTCAGTGATGTTCGCCACAGCCTATGACCTCTTCTGGCAATATCGTGACGTCTATATGCGTGGGCTGGGCAACGCGCTGATGGCGGCCGCCTTCGGCCTGGTGTTGTCCCTTTTCGTCGGTGTCTTCGCCGGCGTCGTCCGTTTCTCCTCGACCGGCGCCGCGGGACGCGTCGTCGCCATTTACATTTCGATCGTGCGCAACACGCCGATGCTTGTGCAGGTCTATTTCATCTATTTCGGCTTGCCGGCGCTCGGCGTCACGCTTTCCGCCTTCGCGACCGGGGTCGTCGCGCTCACCTTCAACTCGGGCGCCTATATCGCCGAGATCACGCGTGGGGGATTGGCTGCCATCCCGCAGGGACAGACGGAGGCGGCCATGGCGCTGGGCCTCAACCGCCGCGTCCTGCTGGGGCGCGTGCTGGTCCCGCAGGCCGCGCCCACGGTCCTGCCCGCCGTCACCGGCCAGTTTGTCCAGCTGATCAAGGACACCTCGCTTCTCTACACCATCGCGGTCCTCGAGATCACCAAGGCGGCCGATGACGTCGGCAACGAGACCTACCAGTTCCTGGAGGCCTACCTGGTGAGCTGCGTGATCTACGTCGTCATTTGCGCCGTGCTCAACCTGCTCGTCGATCTGTACGAGCGCCGTGCCGGCTTTTCCCGGCACCGGAGGGTTTGAGCATGGCTCTCCTTTCGCTGATCTACGACGCCGCCACGCTCATCCTGTCGGGGATGCCGATCGTCATCGTGCTGATGGTCTCGGCTTTCTTTCCGGCGCTCGCCCTGGGCATCGTCGGCGGCCTGATGGGCGCCTCGAAATCCAGGCTGCTGCGCATCGTTGCGGGAATTTACGTCTACATCTTCCGCAGTGTTCCCTTCCTGATGTTCATCTTCCTGGTCTATTACGGCCTGCCTTACTACGGCATCGACATCGGGCCGGTCACGACGGCGATCATCGCGCTCGCGCTGAGCCATGGCGCGTATATGACCGAGATCATCCGGGGCGGGCTGCTCGGCTTCGACAAGGGACAGAACGAAGCCGCCGTCGCGCTTGGCTTCACCATCACTCAACGGCTCAGGGATATCGTGCTGCCACAGACGCTGATGGCGATTATCCCATCGCTTCTTGGTCAATCGATCCTGATGGTGAAGGATACCTCGCTGGTTTCCGTGGTGGGAATCAGCGAGCTCACGCGGCTGGGTCGGGAAGTCGTCATCAGGACCAATGAGCCCTTCGTTGTTTTCACAATCGTCGCGGCCGCCTATTTCGTCCTATGTTTCGGTCTCGAAATGGTGGCGCGGCGCCTCGAGGCGCGTGTGCGCAAGATAACGTCGAGGCAATGAGCGATATGGAAAGGAAAACCATGGGCCAGGCCGAAGTCGTCACGGCGCCTCACATTGAATCCGCCGACGGGATCGAGGAATCGGCTCGCGAGAGTCGCGATTCCGGGGCGAAGTCACTGCGCAAGATGTCGGTGGTGCTCGACTGTTTCACGCGGTTGCATCCCACGCTGACGGTGGGCGAGATATCGGAGGCCACGGGCCTGCCTCGTACCACCGTCCATCGCATCGTCGCCTCGCTGCGGGAAGTCGGGATGCTCGATCAGGACGGGCGCCGCCAGAGCTACAGGCTCGGCTTGAAGATGTTCTATTATGGCAGCAGCGTGCTGGCGAGCCTGGACACGCCGCGGCGGGCGCATCCTCACATCGCCAAGCTGCAGCTCTTTACCGGCGAGGTCATCCATTTCCACATGTTCGACGGCAGCCAGATGGTCTGCGTCGAACGCGAGGAGATGGGTACTTCGCGGCTCACCACATTGACCACGATCGAGGCTGCTCCGACCTATTGCACCAGCGTCGGCAAGGCATTCCTCGCCTTTCAGGACGACGTGCTGGTGCGCCGGATTGCACAGGAAGAAGGCCTCAAGCGCTATACGCCCAACACCATCACCGATCTCGGCGAACTCCTCGACGAACTGGCGCTTGTTCGGGCTCGGGGCTTCGCGATCGACAACGAGGAGAACCAGGTCGGCCTTCGCTGCATAGGCGCGCCCATCAGGGACGCGGCCGGCAGGGTGTTTGCCTCGGTCAGCGTATCGGGCCCGGCCGAGCGCATGCCGGACATGCGCCTTGAAGGACTTGCGCCGCTCGTCATCCAGACCGCGAACGACATTTCGAAGGCGTTGGCATAGGGTGGGGAAGGCCACCGACGGCCCTTGTATTACTGCGCCGCCGGCGCCAGCGGTCGCACCCGTGCCATCGCCGAACGCAATGCCGCCGGCTTGAGCGGCTTGTTGATCACGGGAACGTCGAGCCGGGTCGCGGCGGCGCGCACTTCGCCGGAGCGGTCGGCGGTGACCAGCACCGCCGGAATGTCCTCGCCATGGCGCGCCCGTAGCCGGACGATCAGGTCGAGCCCCGTCTCGTCGTCGAGATGATAGTCGGCGAGGATGATGTCCGGCCGCGTGACGACCCTGGCGTCGAGGTCGCGCGAGCCCGATAGCGTCGCCACCTTGCACCCCCAGCCCTCGAGCAGCAGCCGCATGCCTTCGAGGATGCGCTCGTCATTGTCGATGCAAAGCACGTTCAGGCCCGACAGCGAGGTTGCCGACCGCGCGGGTGGCCGCGCCTCGACCTCGCGGCGCGGCGCTTCGGCGGCGATCGGCAGCAGGACGGAAAAGCGCGTGCCCTTGCCCGGTGTCGAGAAGATCCGGATCTCCAGGCGCAGCACACGGGCGATGCGGTCGACGATGGAGAGGCCGAGGCCGAGCCCCTCGGCCTCGCGCGCGCCTTCGTCCAGTCGCGTGAACTCGCGAAACACCGTGTTCAGCTCGTCTCCCGCGATGCCGATGCCGGTGTCGAGCACCTGGATCTCGACCAGTTCGCCGCGCCGGCGCGCGCCGACGAGGATGCGACCCTGGCGCGTATACTTGATGGCGTTGGAAACCAGGTTCTGGATCAGGCGTCGCAGCAGGTTGCGGTCCGTCGTCACATTGACCGACGACGCCATGATCGTGAGACCGAGCCGCTTCTCGGCGGCGAGCGGCCGGAAGTCGTTGCCGATCTGCAGCAGCAGCCGGTCCAGACTGAACGTGGTGTCCTCCGGCTTCATCGCGCCGGCGTCGAGCCGGGAGATGTCGAGCACGGCGCCGAGAATGGTTTCGACCGATTCCAGCGAGGATTCGATGTTGATCGCCGCCTTGCCGGCCGGACCCTTACCGGCCTTCTCGATCAGCGAGGCGCAATAGAGTCGAGCGGCGTTGAGCGGCTGCAGGATGTCATGGCCCGCGGCCGCCAGGAACCGCGTCTTGCCGAGATTGGCCTCCTCGGCCAGCATCTGCGCCTGCGCCAGCTCTTCATTGACCCGGGTGAGCTCGGCGGTGCGGCTTTTCACACGCTGCTCCAGCGTCTCGTTGGCCCGTTTCAGCGCCCGGTCCTGCTCGACGCGGCCGGAGATGTCGGCGTAGGTGGCGACGATGCCGCCATCCGGCATCGGATTGGAGCGAAGCTCCAGGATGCGGCCGCTGGTCTTCAGCTCCATCTGCCACGGGCTGACGAAGCTGGTCAGCCGGTCAAGCATGGCCACGCGCTGGTCGGCCGGAATGTCGCCGCGCTCGGCGAGGTGGTGCAGGATGCGATCGAGCGACACGCCCACCTGGCCCATCTCGTCAGGCAGGTCGAACAGCGCCCGGTATTGCCGGTTCCAGCAGATCAGCCGGAAATCGCGGTCGAAGACGGTGATGCCCTGTTCCATCTGGTCGAGTGCGATCTGCAGCAGGTCGCGATTGTGCTGCAGGGCTTCGGTGGCGTCGTCGAGCAGGCGGAAGGCATCCCGGGATTCACGGTCGTGGCGCCGGAACAGCAGCGACAGGATCAGCCGCGCCGAAGACGAGCCCACGGCGCTGGCCAGCAACTGCTCGGAGAAGCGGATCACGTCCATGCCGGCCTGTTCGTTGCCGTGCAGCGCGAGGCCGCCCGCCTTTTCGAACGACTGGAACGAGCGTTCGGTGCGCTCGACGCCGAGATACCGCGCGATGGTGTCCTTCAGGTCGTTGACGGTGATGGCGGTACGGAAGCGCCGCAGGCTCGGCATCGGAACCGGTTCGCGCGGCACGAAGATCGAGGCCTGGATGCGTTCCAGGGGCACAGATGCCCGCGACAGCGAACCCAGCACGAAGAACAGCGCGTTCACCGACAGGCTCCACAGCACGCCGTGGTTGAGCGGCTCGGCGACAGTGCCGAACAGCGCCTGCGGGCGCAGCGCCTCGAAGCCGAACAAGCCATGGACGAGGATGTCAGTGTCGGGCGCCAGGAACGAGGGCAGCAGCAGCGTGTAGCCCCACACGACAATGCCCGTCACCATGCCGAGCGTGGCGCCGCGGCCGTTGGCGCCGCGCCAGATCAGCCCGCCGATCAGCGCCGGCGCGAACTGGGCGATCGCGGCGAACGACATCAGGCCGATCGACGACAGGCGGGCGCTGTCAGTGCTGCCGCGATAGTAGAGGAAGGCGATGAACAGCATGATGAAGATCGCCGCGCGCCGCACGTTGAGGATCAGCGTCGACCAGTCCTCGCCGGCGGACGTCTTGAGCACGCGGCGCACGAAGAGCGGGATGACGAGGTCGTTGGAGATCATGATCGACAGCGCCACGCTCTCGACGATGACCATCGCCGTTGCCGCCGACAGGCCGCCGATGAAGGCGGCCATGGCCAGCAGGTCGTGGCCGGAGAACAGCGGCAGCGACAGCACGTAGAGGTCGCTGCTGGTCTTCGTGCCGACCAGCGAAAGGCCGGCAAACGCGATCGGCAGCACGAAGAGGTTGATCGCCACCAGATAGAGCGGGAACACCCAGGTCGCGGTGCGCAGTTCCGCGACGCCACGGTTCTCGACGATGGTGACGTAGAACTGGCGCGGCAGCAGGATGACGGCGAAGCCGCTGAGACAGGTCAACACCAGCCAGGTGGCGAGCGATGTCGAGTAGCCCATGGCCTGGCGGACCTGGCTGTTGGCGGCCAGTTTGCTGAACATGTCACCGGGACCGCTGAAGATCAGGAAAGTCACCATCAGGCCGATGGCCAGGAAGGCGGCAAGCTTGACCACGGTCTCCACCGCCACCGCCAGAACCAGCCCGTCCTGATGCTCGGTGGCGTCGGCGTGGCGTGTGCCGAACAGCACGGCAAACAGCGCCAGCAGCATGGCGACGACCAGCGAGATATCACTGACGAAGGGATCGAAGGAGGGCGGCGAGCCGGTATAGTGCTCGACCATCAGGCTGACCGATCCGGAGATCGCCTTCAGCTGCAGGGCGATGTACGGCACAGCGCCGATGGTGGCGATGAGGGTCGCGATCGCGGCGACGCTGAAGCTCTTGCCATAGCGCGCCCCGAGGAAATCGGCGATCGAGGTGATCTTCTCGCTCTTGGCCAGCCTGACGATGCGGTTGAGCAGCGGGAAGCCGAAGACGAACATCAGCACCGGGCCTGTGTAGATACCGAGGAATTCCAGCCCGCGTTCGGACGACAGTCCGACCGAGCCGAAGAAGGTCCATGACGTGCAGTAGATGGCCAGGCTGAGCGCATAGATGAACGGTCGCGAGCGGCCGGGCCCCGCCGATGAAGCCGAGCGACGGTCACCCAGGCTGGCGATGGCGAACAGCAGCGTCACATAGGCGATCGCGATGATGACGATGAACCAGCCCTGCACGGTCCGCATTTCCTCCCTGCGCCGACGCAATCACAGCTAGGGGGCTGAGTCCATCGCGGCTTTCGGCGCATGCCGTGGACGCGCCATCCCACCTCTGCACAAAGCGGTGGCTTCGTCTTTTTTCCCGTTTTGCAACCGCAGGTTTTTGTTATGTTGGCCGCGGGTCGATGCCGCAGAGGTTGGGAACGGCAGGACGGCTGGTTATGGCAAGGAGGGTCGAATGCTGAAAGAATTCCAGGAGTTCATCTCCAAGGGCAATGTGATGGACTTGGCCGTCGGCGTCATCATTGGCGCTGCCTTCGGCAGGATCGTCACGTCGCTGGTCGACGATATCATCATGCCGTTCATCGGTGCGCTGGGTGGCGTTGATTTCTCCAACTACTTCATCGGTCTTTCGCACAATGTGACGGCCACCAACCTGGTCGATGCGCGCAAGCAGGGCGCGGTCTTCGCCTATGGCAGCTTCGTCACGCAGGTCATCAATTTCCTGATCATGGCCTTCATCATCTTCCTCATGGTCAAGGCCGTGAACAATCTGCGCCGGCGCCTTGAGAACCAGAAGCCGGCCCCGGCCCCGGCCGCGCCGCCGGCCGATGTTGCGCTGCTCACCGAAATCCGCGACCTGCTCGCGAAAAAGTAGACAGGAGCCGGTCCCTGGACCAAAACCCCGGTCGCTTGCGGCCGGGGTTTTCCTTTTTTGCATCTGATAAAGAGCTGCCAATCCTTGGAGCGAGCGGGCGTTTCGCCGAAGCGCCGTCTCGCCCCAGGCCTTGCCTTGAATTGTGGTCCCGCGACTTTCCGGGACCATGTCTTAGGAATACTGGACTGCCATGACCCTGATAGACACGTTGCGCGCCGAAGCGCGCGAGGCGCCGGAAAGCGGCATCGTCGCCGTCATGAACCACGGCCGTGGGCGCGACGGCATGATCCCGCTCTGGGCCGGCGAGGGTGACCTGCCGACACCGGCCTTCATCACCGATGCCGCGTCGCGCGCGCTCGCCGCCGGTGAAACCTTCTACACCTGGCAAAGGGGCATACCCGAACTCAGGCAGGCGCTTGCCCGCTACTACGCCAGGCATTTCGGCAAGACCTTCGCGCCGGAAGAATTCATCGCCACCGGGTCCGGCATGCACGCCATCCAGCTCGCGCTGGATGCGCTCGCCGGCAAGGGCGACGAGGTGATCTACCTGTCGCCGGCCTGGCCGAATTTCGCCGCCGCCGCCGGGGTCGCCGGCGCCATTCCCGTGCCGGTCGTGCTCGACCAGTCGAGCAATGGCTGGTCCTGCGACGTCGAGAAGATCGCCGCCGCGATCACGCCGCGCACCAAGGCGCTGTTCATCAACACGCCGTCCAACCCGACCGGCTGGACCGCCGACCGGGAAACCCTGCGGGCGATCCTCGAACTCGCGCGGGCCAGGAATCTGTGGCTCGTCGCCGACGAGATCTACTCGCTGTTCCACTATGGCCATGGCCGAGCGCCCTCCTTCCTCGACGTGGCGTCGCCGGAGGACCGCATCCTCTTCGTCAACAGCTTCTCCAAGAACTGGGCGATGACCGGCTGGCGCGTGGGTTGGGTCAAGACGCATCCGGAGCTGCAACAGGTGTTCGAGAACCTGATCCAGTATTCGACCTCGGGCGTCGCCCAGTTCATGCAGCGCGGCGCCGTCGCGGCCCTCGACGAGGGCGACGACTTCATCGCCGGGCAGGTCGAGAGGGCACGAACAGCGCGCGACCTGGTCTGCCGCATCCTCGGCGAAACCGGCCGCGCCCGCTTCACCGTGCCGCAAGGGGCCTTCTACCTGTTCTTCGCCATCGACGGCATCACCGATTCCCACGCCGCCGCCTTCGACATCGTCGACCGCGCCAATGTCGGACTGGCCCCCGGCACGGCGTTCGGCCCGGGCGGGGAGGGGTTCTTCCGGCTGTGCTTCCATCGCCGCCTCGACCAGATCGAGGAAGCCGCGACCCGCATTGCCGACTGGATGCGTCGCATGTAGTTTGCGCTTGCCGGATCCGCGCGATTTCGCGCAAATATCCCTACCAATTCCGTTCTTTACGTCAGGAAGCATTGATGACAACCACGCTGCCCATTAGGTCGATCCCCCACGCCTCGCCGACGCCGCCGGACAAACGCCAGGCGCTGATGCAGAACCCCGGCTTCGGCAAGGTCTTCAGCGACCACATGGTGACGGTGAAGTGGAACGCCGAGAACGGCTGGCACGATGCCGAGCTCAGGGCGCGGGCGCCGTTCGCGATCGATCCGGCCGCCTCGGTGCTGCACTACGCCCAGGAAATCTTCGAGGGCATGAAGGCCTACAGGACCGCGCAGGGCATCGCGCTGTTCCGCCCCGAGGAAAATGCGCGGCGCATGGCGCAGTCCGCTGAAAGGATGGCGATGCCGGCGGTGCCGGAGGAACTCTTCCTGGACGCGGTCCGCACCCTCGTGCGCAAGGATGCCGACTGGGTGCCGCATGATGATGGCAGCCTCTATCTGCGGCCCTTCATGTTCGCCAGCGAGTCGTTCCTCGGTGTCAGGCCGGCATCGGAGTACATCTTCTGCGTCATCGCGTCGCCGGTCGGCGCCTATTTCAAGGGCGGCTACAAGGCGGTTTCGGTCTGGGTTTCCAGCGATTACACCCGCGCCGCGCCCGGTGGCACCGGCGCCGCCAAATGCGGCGGCAACTACGCCGCAAGCCTGATCGCGCAGGCCGAGGCGACCCGTAATGGATGCGACCAGGTGGTTTTCCTCGACGCGGCCGAGCATCGCTGGGTGGAAGAACTCGGCGGCATGAACGTCTGCTTCGTCATGGATGACGGCAGCCTCGTCACGCCGCCGCTGGGTGGCACCATCCTGCCTGGCATCACCCGCGGCTCCATCCTGACGCTGGCTCGCGAGGCCGGCCTGCGCGTCGAGGAGCGGCCCTATTCCTTCGAACAGTGGCGCAAGGACGCCGAGAGCGGCAAGCTGCGCGAGGCCTTCGCCTGCGGCACGGCGGCGGTCATTGCCGGCATCGGCACCGTGCGCTTTGCCGACGGCTCCTTCGCCATCGGCAACAGCGGCGATGGCGAAGTGACGGCACGCCTGCGCGCCCAGCTTCTCGGCATCCAGCGCGGCACGGCTGCCGACACGCATGGCTGGGTGCGGCCGGTCGCCTGACCAGCGCGACGCGGCGGCCCGTGGATCGGGCCGGCCGCGTTGATATCTACGCCTCTGTGTATGGGTGGCGAAAAAATGATGGGCGCGGCCGGAGGCCACGCCCATTTTCATTTGCTTGAAGATGCGGAGCTGGCCGCCGCCCTTCAGCCGCCGGACTTCGGCACCAGCAGCGGTATGATGCGGTCGCTCTGGGTGACGGCCGGCTTGCCGGCCGAGGCATAGGGGATGCCCAGCGCGTCCCAGGTCTCGACCAGGGCGTCCTGCAGTTCCGCGATCAATGCATCGGAGTGGAAAGGCGTCGGCGTGATGCGCAGCCGTTCGGTGCCGCGCGGCACCGTCGGATAGTTGATCGGCTGGATGTAGATGCCATGGACGCCGAGCAGGCGGTCGCTGGCCATCTTGCACAGCTCGGGATCGCCGACCAGAACCGGCACGATATGGGTGGCTGATTCCATCACCGGCAAGCCGGCGGAAGCCAGGATGTGCTTGGTCCGGGCCGCCTGCTGCTGCTGGGCGTCGCGCTCGGCCTGCGAGCGCTTGAGGTGACGGATCGAGGTGGTCGACG
The DNA here is from genome assembly GCA_001899205.1 of Mesorhizobium sp. 65-26. Lineage (GTDB taxonomy): Bacteria > Pseudomonadota > Alphaproteobacteria > Rhizobiales > Rhizobiaceae > Mesorhizobium. Next base: position 160,563 of record MKVL01000013.1, read on the forward strand.
CCGCGGCGATCGCCGGCGGCAAGGCGGTGGTGAAGATGAAGCCCGGCGCGTAGGAGCGCACCGCGTCGATCACCGCGCTGGTGCCGGTGATGTAACCGCCCAGCGTGCCGAAGGCCTTGGCCAGCGTGCCCTCGATGATGTCGATGCGCCCGGCCAGTCCCTCGCGCTCGGTGATGCCGCCGCCGCGCGGTCCGTACATGCCGACGGCGTGGACCTCGTCGATATAGGTCATGGCGTTGTAGCGTTCGGCGAGCTCGACGATCTGCTTGATCGGCGCGATGTCGCCGTCCATCGAATAGACGCTTTCGAAGACGATCAGCTTGGCGCGCTCGCGGCCGGCCGCCTGCAGCAGGCTTTCCAGATGCGCAACGTCGTTGTGGCGGAAGATCTTCTTCTCGGCGCCCGAGCGGCGAACGCCCTCGATCATCGAGGCATGGTTCAATTCGTCCGAGATGATCAGGCAGTTCGGCAGCAGCCGCGCGATCGTCGAGATCGACGCCTCGTTGGAGACGAAGCCGGAGGTGAAGACCAACGCCGCTTCCTTGCCGTGCAGGTCGGCCAGTTCATGTTCGAGCTCGACCAGCGGGTTCGAGGTGCCGGAGATGTTGCGCGTGCCACCGGCGCCGGAGCCCATGCGGCTGGCCGCATTCTGGAAGGCGGCGATCACGTCGGGGTGCTGGCCCATGCCGAGATAGTCGTTGGAGCACCAGACGGTGATCTCCTCGGCGCGGCCGTTGGAACGCCAGATGGCACGCGGAAACTTGCCGGCAATGCGCTCGAGGTCGGCGAAAACGCGGTATCGGCGCTCCGCGTGGAGCTGATCGATCGCTTCCTCGAAGAACCGCTGATAATTCATGTCGACTTCCCAATTTTGCGCCGGATCATAATCATTGCCCCATTCGGCGTCCACCAGACCGTTCCGGTCAAAATGCCACGCCCAGAGACTGCCCTAACGAACACGATTGGCGGCTTATTTCCTTGATGTGGATCAACTTTGTTTCAGGACGATGCCAAATGTCACAGGAAACGGTAACGAGCAGGGTAGTAGGCTTGGGCGGCGCCTGCCAGTAGGCGGCCGTTGAGACAGTTTCCGATAAATCTTGATCAGCGAGGAGTTGCATGGCGGTTCTGGTGACGGGCGGTGCCGGCTATATCGGCAGCCATATGGTCTGGGAGTTGCTGGACGCGGGCGAAAGTGTCGTCGTCCTCGATCGGCTTTCGACCGGATTCGAATGGGCCGTGGCACCCGAGGCGAAACTCGTCGTCGGTGACGTCGCAGATCGGGAATTGGTTGGCCAGATCATCCGGGACAATGGCGTCGACGCCATCATCCACTTCGCCGGCTCGATCGTCGTCCCCGAATCGGTGACCGATCCGCTCGGCTACTACGAGAACAACACCTGCAAGACGCGCACGCTGATCGAGACCGCCGTTCGCGAGGGCGTGCCGCATTTCATCTTCTCCTCGACGGCCGCCGTCTATGGCGGCGCCGGGCTGGAGCCGGTGCGCGAGGATGCCCGCCTCGCGCCGGAATCGCCCTACGGCCTGTCCAAGCTGATGAGCGAATGGATGCTGCGCGACGCCGCCGTCGCGCACCCGCTGCGTTATACGGCCCTGCGCTACTTCAACGTCGCCGGCGCCGACCCCCGTGGCCGCACCGGCCAGTCGACCCCGGGCGCCACGCACCTGATCAAGGTTGCCTGCGAGACGGCGCTGGGCAAGCGGCCCTTCATGCAGGTCTTCGGCACCGATTATCCGACGCCGGACGGCACCTGCATGCGCGACTATATCCACGTCAGCGATCTCGCCGCCGCGCACCGGCTGGCGCTGCAGCGGCTGCGCGGCGGCGGCGGCAGCCTCGTCGCCAATTGCGGCTACAGCCACGGCTATTCCGTGCTGGAGGTGATCGACAGCGTGCGCCGCGCCTTCGGCCACGACTTCGATGTCCGGATGGGCGATCGCCGTCCGGGCGACGCCGCCGCCGTGGTGGCCAATTCCGAGCTTGCCCGAAGGGAACTCGGCTGGACGCCGCGGCGCGACGATCTCGACCTGATCGTCACCGACGCGCTGGCCTGGGAGCGGATACTGACCGGCAAGAATTCCGCCAGAAGCTGACCTGTTGGGCCAAGGGCTCGTCCGGGGCGTCCTGACGCGGTATTGAGGCTCATTCAGCGATGCGCCGAGGCGCACGCCGTGATGAGGGGAAGGCATGAAGGTCCTGGTTCTCGGCGCCGGTGTGGTTGGCACGGCGGCCGCCTACTATCTGGCTAAAGACGGTCACGAGGTGACGGTGATCGAGCGCCACCCGATGGCGGCGCGGGGCACCAGCTACTCGAATGCCGGCCTGGTCTCACCCGGCGACGCCACGGCCTGGGCCTCGCCGTCGGCGCTGAAGACCTTCCTGCGCGGGATCTTCAACCACGATCTCGGCATCAAGGTGCGGCTGCGCCTCGATCCCTACTTCTTCGCCTGGAGCATGCGTTTCCTGCGCCAGTGCACGCAGGAGCGCCTGCGCGCCAACAGCCGGGTCAAGCTGCGGCTGGCGCTTTACGCGCGCGAGTGCATCAACGCGCTCTCGGCCGACACCGGTGTCGGCTATGACGAGCGCAAGAGAGGCATCCTCTATTTCTTCCGCTCTCAGCAAAGCCTGGATACCGGAACGGACAATTACCGCTTCCTGGCCGAGCTTGGCCTGCCGATCGAGATCGTCGGCCGCGACCGGCTGGTCGAGCTCGAGCCGGGGCTTGCCGGCGCCAGGGACAAGATCGCGGGCGGCGTCTATTCGCCCATCGACCAGACAGGCGATTCCCGCCAGTTCACGGAAAGACTGTCGGCCTACTGCACCGAAAAGCTCGGCGTCGAATTCCTGTTCGGCACCACCGTGCAGGGTCTCGACATCGAGGGCGACCGGGTTCGGGCCGTCATGACCTCGGCCGGTCCCGTCGCCGGCGATGCCATCGTCATTTCCCTGGGCCCGGAAAGCGGCCTGCTCGGCCGCCGCTACGGCGTCGACCTGCCCGTCTATCCCGTGAAGGGCTACACCGCGACCATTCCGCTGGAGGACGAGAGCAAGGGGCCGACGATGGGCGGCGCCGACGAGGACCAGCTCATCGCCTATTCCAGGCTCGGCAACCGCATCAGGCTGGCCTCGACCGCCGAATTCACCGGCTTCGACCGCACCTTCCGCCCCCGCGACTTCGCTGCCATGTTCAGGACCGGTAAGGATCTGTTCCCGGGCGCTTTCGACGAGAGCAAGGCGGAGCTCTGGGCGGGGCTGAGGCCGATGATGCCGAGTTCGGTGCCGGTCATCGGCCGCGCGCGCTATCGCAACCTCTACCTCGACACCGGGCACGGGCATCTCGGCTGGACGATCTCCTGCGGGTCCGGCAAATTGCTCGCCGACATCGTCGCCGGCCGCAAGCCGGAGATCGACACGCAGGGTTTGCTTTACGGGACGGCGCGCTGACAAGGCGCAGCGCCAGCCTGTCACATCACCGCGTGGACTAAGTCTCGATGGCTTGCCGCCACGCCCTTGCGTATTCGCCCCAGGCGCGCTCGGGCGGCGGTTCGGTCCGCTCGCCCTTGCTCGTTGCCTTGACGCCGTCGAACGCCAGCAACGCCGCGCCGATACTGGTGCCGGTCGACGTTTCCGACGCAATGGCCGGTCGTCCCGTCGCCGCCGCCAGCATGCGGATGAAAAGCGGGTTCCGGGCGAAAGGCCCCTCTACCGTCGTCGGGCCGTCGCCGCCGATGAGGTCCAGGCAGGTCGCGGTCATCAGCGCCAGATAGAACGAGATGACGGCGAAGCGCTGCCCGGGACCCAGGCCCTCGGCATCGACCCATCGCGCCGTGCTGTGCGGGAACGGTCCGGATCCCTGCTGCATGGAAGGCAGGAGGAGCGATTTTCGCGACAGCACCGCCGCCACATCCTTCTCGCTCCAGTTCGCCGGCAGGCTGTCGGCGAGCTGGGAGAATTCGCGCCCGCCCATGAAGCGCGCGGAAGGCACGGGATCGCCGAGGCCGTTGACGTTGACCAGCGTGTCGCGCGCGGGGTCGAGGTCGACCTTGCGGCCGCCGACGGCCATCGACACCACCCAGGTTCCGGTCGAAACGACGCAGAAGGGCGGTGAGTCCGACAGGAGATGCGGCAGCAGGGACGCGTTGGAATCGTGAAGGCCGCAAAAGACAGGCGTCCGCGGGGCGAGCCCGGTCCGTTGCGCAATTGCCGGAAGGATCGGCCCGAGGCGATCCTTCGCGGGCCGGACGGGCGCCATCAGCCCGCGCCAGCCCATGCTGTCGACCAGCGAGGAATAGTCGGCCCGCCACGGGTTCCAGAGATCGGTATGGCAGCCGAGCGAGGTCACCTCGTTGGCCGCGACGCCGGTCAGCCGCAGCGCCCAGTATTGCGGATACATCAGGATCGCGGCCGTGTGGCTGAACTCGACCGGAAAGCGTTTCTGCTGGAAGAACAGCTGGGCGCCGATGTTCAGGCCGGCGGGCAGACGCGGCGTGCCGGTCTCGGCGAAAGGCGGCCGCGCGGCATCATATGCCTGCGTGAGCTCGTCGATTCCTGAAAACTCGTAGTCGATCACGGGCAGCGCCAATCTGCCCGAGGCATCAACCAGCACCGCCGTCGCGCCATGGGTGGTGATGGAGATGGCATCGATCGGCTGTTCGCGGTGCAGGTCGGCGAGGCTGTCGAGAATAAAGGCCCACAGGCGCTCGACGTCGTGATGCGGGTAGGGGCCGTCCATGGCGACGGTATTGGCCGTGCGGCGCAGCGCGGTCTCGGCCATGCCGTCCAGGTCGACCAGTGCAACCTTGGCGTTGGTCTTGCCGATATCGATGACGGCGACGCGTCGGATCATGCCATATGGAACATTGTTTCCAGTGGCACCGCCACTGGCTCGTTATCGGCTCTGGTTTCCATCACGTCGGCCATTGCAGCCCACCAGCGCCGCATCACCGGGTGCTTCGGAAGATCGGCCATGCCGTGGTCGTCGTTGCGCCACAGCACGCCGAACAGGATGTTGGTCTCCTCGTCGAGATGGATCGAGTAGTCGGAGACGCCAGCCTGCTTGAGCAGGGCGACCAGTTCGGGCCAGATCTCGTCATGCCGGCACTTGTACTCGGCTTTCATGCCGGGATTGAGCTTCATCTTGAAGGCGTATTTTTCCATCAGGCGAAGCGCCCCTCGCGCAGCCGCCGCCAGACGATCGGCAGCGCGATGACGATGATCAGCAGCAGGCCGATGAAGATCGACATGACGATGCCCGGCACGTTGAGCAGGCCGAGGCCGAACGTCACCAATCCCATGATGAAAGCGGCAAGCACGACACCCAGGATGCTGCCGGCGCCGCCGAGGATCGAGACGCCGCCCAGCACCACCATGGTGATGGCCTCGAGCTCGTAGCCCTGCGCGATCGACGGCCGCGTCGAGCCCAGACGCGAGGTGATCAGCACCGAGGCAACGCCGGACATCAGGCCGGTGAGGCAAAACAGGATGAACTTGATGCGGTCGACGCGCACCCCGGAAAACTGGCAGGCGACCGGGTTGTTGCCGATGGCGAACACCCGCCGGCCGAAGCTCGTGCGGTGCAGCACGAACCAGTAGATGAGCGCCGCGACGAGGAAAAGCGTGAGCTCGAACGAGAAGGCCCACCAGACATAGCCCTGCCCGAAGAAGGCGAAGCTCTCTGGATAGCCCTTGTAGGCCTGGTCGCCGAGGATGATGAAGGCGATGCCGCGAAACAGGCTCATCGTGCCGATGGTGACGACGATGGAGGGCAGGCCGAGGCGGGTCACCAGTAGCCCGTTGAAGGCGCCGCAGCCGAGGCCGACCACGATGCCGATCGCCACCAGCACCGGTGTGCCGGCGCCGGCCTGCACCGCCATGCCCATCATCGTCGAGGCGAGCGCCACGATGGCCGCCACCGACAGGTCGATCTCGCCGGAGATGATCAGCAGCGCCATGGCCAGCGCGATCAGCCCCTTTTCGGTGAAGTTGAAGGTCAGGTCCGACAGCGACCACGGGTCGAGGAAATAGGGCGAGGCGAAGCTGTTGACGACGAAGATGACGACGGCGACGGCGACGAGCAGCGCCTCCCAGGAAAAGATCGCGGAGGTCAGCGGCTTGTCCAGCCGGTCTGGAATATGGCGCGGGGCCGGGGTGTCGCTCATGCCGCTTCGGCCTTTCTGAGGATGATGCGGCCTTGCCGGCGTTCGCCGCGCGCGTTGAGCACCACGGCCAGGATGATGGCGCCGCCCGAGATCGCCATCTGCCAGAAGGGCGAGATGTTGATGACGGGCAGCGCGTTGGAGATGATGCCGAGGAACAGCGAACCCAGCACGGCGCCGCCGACGGAGCCGATGCCGCCGGCGATCGAGATGCCGCCGATGACGCAGGCGGCGATGATGTTGAGCTCGTAGCCGTTGGCGACCTCGACCGACGCGATCACATAGCGCGAGATCCAGAGGTAGCCGGCAAGCCCGCTGACCATGCCGGAAATGCAGAAGACGACGAACTTGGTGCGGCCGACATCGATGCCTGCGTAGACCGACGCTGTCGGGTTGACGCCGATGGCGTAGATCGAGCGGCCGATCGCCGTGCGCGTCATCGCCAGGAAGAACAGGGCGATCACCAGCAGAGCGATCCAGGACAGGACCGGGATGCCGAGAAAGGCGACGCGCTGGAAGTTGATGAAGTCGGCGCTCATCCGGTCGGCATTGACCCAGGCGCCGCCGGACAGGACGAAGGTCGCGCCGCGATAGATGGTGAGCGTGCCGAGCGTCACCACGATCGACGGGATGTTCAGGCGCCAGACCAGCAAGCCGTTGATCGCGCCGAGCACCAGCCCGACGGCGAGCGCGATGACGATCAGCACCGGGATCGGGATCGCCGGGTGGGCGGCGTTCAGCATCGCCACCACCATGCCGGTGAAGCAGAGGTTGGAGGCCATCGAGAGATCGATCGAGCGCGTCAGGATCACCACCATCTGGCCGAGCGCCAGGATCATCAGTATGGCAGTGTCGTTGAACACTTGGCGCAGGTTGGCCGGATCGGCGAAACCCGGGAAGCGCGTCGAAATCAGGCCGATCAGCACGAGGATGCCGGCAAGCAGCCAGATTTCGCGATATTTGAGCAGGCTCTTCATGCCGCGATCCCCGCTGCCGTCCGAACAAGCGTCTCGGCGTCCAGCCCCTTGTTGTCGTAGGTGGCCGCGATGCGACCCTCGCGCATCACCACCACGCGATCGGACATGCCGAGGATTTCCGGCAATTCCGACGACACCATGATCACCGAGAGGCCTTGCGAGACCAGTTCGGCCATGAAGCCGTGCACCGCGGCCTTGGAGCCGATGTCGATGCCCTTGGTCGGCTCGTCGAGGATGATGACCTTGGGCGTCGTGGCCAGCCATTTGGCGATCACGACCTTCTGCTGGTTGCCGCCCGAAAGCGTGCCGACGTCCTGGCTGAGCGAGGACGCGCGCAGGTCCAGCCGCTCCGTGTAGGAGCGGGCGAGCGAGAATTCTTCCGCCAGCTTGAGGACGCCGGATTTCGAGGTTCGCTTCAGCGACGGCAGCGAGACATTCTGGAAGATCGGCAGGCCGATGACCACGCCCTGCTTGCCGCGCTCTTCCGGCACATAGACGATGCCCGCGTCGATCGAGTCCGCCGCCGATTTCGGCGCGATCGTCTTGCCGTCCAGGGAAATCGTGCCCTTGGCTGTGCGCGTGATACCCGATATCGCCTGCATCACCTCGCTGCGACCGGCGCCGACAAGGCCGTAGAAGCCGAGGATCTCGCCCTTGCGCAATTCGAAGCCGATATCGTCGAACTCGGTCGGATGCGACAGGCCCGAAACCGAAAGCACAGCCGAGCCGATACTGGGCTCCCGATGCGGGAAGATATGGTCGACGTTGCGGCCGACCATCATGCGCACGATCTCGTTCTGGCCGGCGTCCTTGAGCAGGCCTTCGCCCACCATCTCGCCGTCGCGGAACACGGTATAGCGGTCCGCGATGCGGTAGATCTCGTCGAACTTGTGGCTGATGAAGAGCACGGCCTTGCCTTCGCTCTTCAGGAATTCGATCAGGAGAAAGAGCTCCTCGATCTCCTTCATCGAAAGCGCCGCCGTCGGCTCGTCCATAATGACGATGCGCGCATCGATCGACATCGCGCGGGCAACGGCGACGAGATGCTTGTTGGCGATGCCGAGGTCCTTCAGCCGCGCGTCGGCGTCGATATGGCCGGCGCGCATCGTCTCCAGCACCTCGCGCGCGTTTTTGCGCATGGTACGCCAGTCGATGGTGCCGAAGCGGGTGCGCGGCGCGTGGCCGAGAAAGATGTTTTCGGCGACCGAAAGGTCGTCGAACAGTACGGTTTCCTGATGGATGGCGGTGATGCCGTGGCCGAAGGCCGCGTGCGCGCTGGGCAGCGCCGTGGCCTGCCCGTCGATGCTGATCTCGCCGGCGTCGGGCTGGTAGATGCCGGTCATGATCTTGACCAGCGTCGACTTGCCGGCGCCGTTCTCGCCGATCAGGGCGGTCACCTGGCCCGGGTAGAGCGACAGGCTGACATTGTGCAGGGCGCGAACGCCGGGGAAACTCTTTGAGATGCCGGAGAGCGTCAGACGCGGGTTCGCGCTTGGAGCCGGGCCGGAAGGCGTGAGCCCGTTCGTCTCCGCTTTGCGCTGGGCTGTCGTGTCCATATCCGTATCAGGCCCTGAGAGAAGGTCCGTTGTATGTGCGGCGGGACAGGTGCCCCGCCGCACGAGCGTGAATCCCCGGATCAGTAGATCTTGGAGAACTTCTCGATGTTCGTCTTGTCGAACTGGAAGGGCGGAGCCATCGCGGCCGAGTTGGTGTCGTCGAGCGTCACCTTCCCGACGCGGCCGATCGACAGCGTGGCGCCGGGCTTGGCCTCTTCCTTCTTCACCGCCAGGTCATGCGCGAGGTAAATAGCGGAATAGCCGAGGTCGATCGGATTCCACAGCGCAACCGCCTGGCTGGCGCCGTTGTCGATGAACTTCTTGAACTCCGACGGCAGGGCGAGACCAGTGACGTTGACCTTGCCGATCAGGTTCTCGTCCGTCACCACCTGCGCGGCTGCGACGACGCCGACGGTGGTCGGCGCGATGATCGCCTTGAGGTTCGGGTAGGACTTCAGCAGGCCCTTGGCCTGGTCCGTGCTCTTGGCCGAGTCGTCATCGCCATAGACGGTGGCGACCAGCTTGATCTTCGGGAACTTCTCCGGCAGCACCTTCTTGGCCGCTTCGATCCAGGCGTTCTGGTTGGTGGCGGTCGAGGAAGCCGACAGGATCGCGACGTCGCCGCCTTCCGGCAGGTAGTCGGCGGCGAGCTTGATGATCGTCTCGCCGATCAGGCCGGTGTCGGACGGGTTGAGGTGAAGCTGGCGGCCTTCCTTGGCGACGCCCGAATCCCACGAGATCACGGTGATGCCGCGTTCCATCGCCTTCTTCAGCACCGGCACCAGCGCGTCGGGATCATTGGCCGAAATGGCGATCGCGTTGACCTTCTGCGCGATCAGCGAGTTGATGACCTCGATCTGCGCTTCGGCGGTGGCCTTGGTCGGGCCGGTGTAGATGACGTCGACATCGCCCAGTTCCTTGGCGGCTTCCTCTGCGCCCTTGTTGGCGGCATCGAAGAAGCCGTTACCTAGCGACTTCACCACCAGCGCGATCTTGACGTTCTCGGCATAGGCGGCATTCACGAACATGGCGGCGGAAAAGGCCGCCGTTACCAGCAATTTCTTCAAAAAGCTCATCGACTGTTCCTCCCTTGAGCGTTGCATTCCATCGCCGCTGCGGACGCGAATTGGTCAGGCCTGCAGCGAAGATCCTTCCTTGTCCTGTGCCGGCCTGCGGGCGACGATCAGCGTCACGCCGGCAGTCTCGAGCATGTTGGCTTCGCGATCCTCGATGCCGTCGTCGGTGATCACGGTGGCGATGCGTGAAAGCCCGCACAGGATCAGGCTGGAGCGCATGCGGAATTTCGAGGAATCGACCAGCACCACCAGCTCGTCGGCCTGGTCGATCAGCTTCTGCTCTGCCTGGATCAGCAGCGGGTCGCCTTCCATAAGGCCAAGCGGCCCGAGCCCTTGCGCGCCCATGAACATGCGGCGCGCATAGAAGTTGCGCGTCACGTCGTTGTCGAAGGGCGACAGGATGATGTTCTGCTCGCGGTAGATCGTGCCGCCCGACAGCATCACCGTATTCTTCGAATGTTTCAGCAGGTGCTCGGCGATCGGGAACGAGTTGGTGAAGATCGGCATGCGCCGGCCGCTGAGGAAGTGCACCATCTGGAAGGTCGTGGTGCCGCCATTGATGATGATCGGCTCGCCGTCCTTGCAAAGCTCGACCGCCTCCCGTGCGATCGCTCGCTTCTGCGATGCGTTGATCGTCTCGTTGACGGAGAAAGGCCGGCCGGCCAGGCCGATGAACTGCGGCGGCGAAATGGCTTCGGCGCCGCCACGCACGCGGCGCAGGCGCTTCTGGACATGCAGCGCCGCGATGTCGCGCCGGATCGTGGCCTCGGAGGAGTCCGTCAGGTCGACCAGTTCCTGCACCGTCACCACAGGCTTTTCCTGGACGGCGGACAGAATGATCCTGTGGCGCTCTTTTTCGTGCATGGTTCCTCCCTGCCTGTGCATCAGGCACCAGAAACCGAGCAGTGTCAATCATTTCCGATCATATATTTTCATTGTGCGGTGCAATATGATCGATCTTGATCGTTTATGATTGACAAAAATGCCGCTTGCGTAGACATTCCCGACGAAAAGAGGGGCGCGCCATTCGCGCTCCGAAGGGAGGATACCTATGCTCGACAAGCGCTCCGGCTCGCGCCTCGCCAATCTTTGGGATGACGCGAAGGCCGAAGGGATGAGCGGGCCCGAGCTTCTGGTCTATCGCTCGAACACGCTCGGCTCCGACAAGCGCGTCACCAACTATGGTGGCGGCAACACCTCGTCCAAGGTCTGGCAGAAGGACCCGCTGAGCGGGAAGGACGTCGAGGTGCTGTGGGTGAAGGGATCGGGCGGCGACAGCGCCTCGATCAAGCTCGACGGCTTCGCCACGCTCTACATGGACAAGCTGCGCGCCCTGAAAGGGCTTTATCGCGGCGTCGAGCACGAGGACGAGATGGTGAGCTATCTGCCCCATTGCACCTTCAACCTCAACCCGCGCGCGGCCTCGATCGACACGCCGCTGCATGCTTTCGTGCCCAAGCCCTGCGTCGACCATATGCATCCCGACGCCATCATCGCGATCGCCGCCGCCAAGGATTCCAGGGCGATCACAAAGGAGGTCTTCGGCGATGCCATCGGCTGGCTGCCGTGGAAGCGGCCGGGTTTCGAGCTCGGCATGTGGCTGGAGAAGTTCTGCCAGGAGAATCCCGACGCCAAGGGCGTCGTTCTGGAGAGCCATGGTCTCTTCACCTGGGGCGACACGCCCAAGGAATGCTACGAGACGACGATCTCGGTGATCAACCAGGCGATTGACTGGTTCGAGCGCAAGTCGGAAGGCAAGGCCATCTTCGGCGGCGAGGTGGTGAAGTCCCTGGACGCTCCCGCGCGTCGCGCCATCGCCGCCAGGCTGATGCCGAAGATCCGTGGCCTGATCTCCGAGAAGAGCCACAAGCTCGGCCATTTCGACGACCAGCCCGCCGTGCTCGAATTCGTCAATTCGAAGGATCTGCGCCCGCTCGCCTCTCTCGGCACGTCCTGCCCGGATCACTTCCTGCGCACCAAGATCAGGCCGCTGGTGATCGAGTTCGATCCCGGCAATCCCGATGTCGACGCCGTCATCGCCCGTCTCGCCGATGACATCGCCGAGTACCGCGCCGGCTACCGGGCCTACTACGACAGTTGCAAGCATGCGGATTCGCCCGCCATTCGCGATCCCAACGCCGTCGTCTACCTGATGCCCGGCGTCGGCATGTTCACCTTCGCCGGCGACAAGGCTACCGCCCGCATCTCCGGCGAATTCTACGTCAACGCCATCAACGTCATGCGCGGCGCCTCGACAGTCTCGTCCTATGTCGGCCTGCCGGCGCAGGAAGCCTTCGATATCGAATACTGGCTGCTTGAGGATTTGAAGCTCCAGCGCATGCCGAAGCCGAAGTCGCTGGCCGGCCAGATCGCGCTGGTCACCGGCGGCGCCGGTGGCATCGGCCGCGCGACGGCCAACCGCCTGCTGCGCGAGGGCGCCTGCGTGGTTCTGGCCGACATAGACGAGGCGGCGCTTGCCAACGCCAATGACGAGCTCTCGAAGGCCTATGGCAAGGACTTCATCCGCCCGGTGCGCATCGACGTCACCTCGGAGGATCAGGTTGCGTCGGGCTTCGCCGATATGGCGGTCGAATTCGGCGGCATCGACATCCTGGTTTCCAATGCGGGTCTCGCCTCCTCGGCGCCGATCGAGGAGACGTCGCTGGCGCTGTGGAACAAGAACATGGACATATTGTCGACGGGCTATTTCCTCGTCTCGCGCGAGGCCTTCCGCCTGTTCCGCGTGCAGAAGATCGGCGGCAATGTCGTCTTCGTCGCCTCCAAGAACGGGCTCGCCGCGTCGCCCAACGCCTCGGCTTATTGCACCGCCAAGGCGGCCGAGATTCATCTCGCGCGCTGCCTCGCGCTGGAGGGAGCCGAGGCGCAGATCCGGGTCAACGTCGTCAATCCCGACGCCGTCTTGCGCGGCTCCAAGATCTGGACCGGCGAATGGAAGGAGCAGCGCGCGGCGGCCTACAAGATGTCGACCGACGATCTCGAGGAGCATTACCGCTCGCGTTCGATGCTGAAGCGTTCGGTGTTCCCGGAGGATATCGCGGAGGCGATCTATTTCTTCGCCTCCGACATGTCCGCCAAGTCGACCGGCAACATCGTCAACGTCGACGCAGGCAACGCGCAAAGCTTCACGCGCTAGCTTTTTTACCCTTCCCCTTGTGGGGAGGGTCGGCAAGCAGTCGCCGCGAAGCGGGGAATGCCTGCCGGGGTGGGGGTCCCCCTCCCGGCCCTACGGGCCAACCTCCCCACGAAGGGGAGGGTAAAGCTGCACAATTGGGAGGAATTGCAGTGTCCGAAACCATCATTTCCGCGGACCTCGTCGCCAGGCACAACGCCGCGCGCAAGGCCGACCTGGAGCGCGATTACGCCTCGCTCGGCGAGCGCCTCGACCGGCGAGGCATCGCCATCGATGCCATCCGCGACAAGGTCGAGAAATTCGGCGTCGCGATCCCCTCCTGGGGCGTCGGCACCGGTGGCACGCGCTTCGCCCGCTTTCCCGGGGTCGGCGAGCCGCGCGACATCTTCGACAAGATCGAGGACTGCGCCGTTATCAGCCAGCTGACACAGGCCACGCCCACCGTCTCGCTGCACATACCTTGGGACAAGGCCGATCCGAACCGGCTCAAGCAGGCCGCATCGCGCTTCGGCCTCGGCTTCGACGCCATGAACTCCAACACCTTCTCCGACGCCCGGGACCAGAAGCTCTCTTACAAGTTCGGCTCGCTCTCGCATGCCGATGCCGGCACGCGCCGGCAGGCGGTCGAGCACAATCTCGAATGCATCGAGATCGGCAGGACGCTCGGCTCCAAGGCGCTGACGGTATGGATCGGCGACGGCTCGAATTTTCCTGGTCAGGTGAATTTCGCAAAGGCCTTCGAGCGCTATCTCGACGCCATGCGCGAGGTCTATGCCGGCCTGCCGGACGACTGGCGGCTGTTCACCGAGCACAAGATGTACGAGCCCGCCTTTTATTCGACGGTCGTGCAGGACTGGGGCACCAACTACATCATAGCGAAAGAGCTCGGCGACAAGGCCTTCTGCCTGGTCGACCTTGGCCACCACGCGCCCAACGTCAACATCGAGATGATCGTGTCGCGGCTGATCCAGTTCGGCAAGCTCGGCGGCTTTCACTTCAACGATTCCAAATATGGCGACGACGACCTCGACGCCGGCTCGATCGATCCCTACCGGCTGTTCCTGGTGTTCAATGAACTGGTCGATGCCGAGCTCAACGGGGCCAAGGGCTTCGACCCCGCGCATATGCTCGACCAGAGCCATAACGTCACCGATCCGATCGAAAGCCTGATGCTGTCGGCGGTCGAGGTGCAGCGCGCCTATGCGCAGGCCCTGCTGGTCGATCGCAAGGCGCTGGAGGGCTTTCAGGAGGCCAATGACGCGCTGATGGCGACGCAGGCGCTGAAGGCGGCCTATCGCACCGACGTCGAGCCGATCCTTGCCATGGCGCGGCTGAGGACCGGTGGCGCGGCCGACCCGGTTGCCGCCTATCGCGAGGCCGGTTACCGGGCCAAGGTCGCGGCGGAGCGGCCGGCTGTTGCCGGCGGTGGCGGCGGGATTGTGTGAGGCCAGGATCACCTCAGACATCAGCGCCGCCCCTCATCCGCTTGCCTGCACCTTCTCCTGTATGGTGACGGGGAGAAGGCGGCTGGCAGCAACGCCTGTGCCCTTCTAAGCAACGCCGGCAATTGGCTAAATCGGCGATGAGAGTGCCCCTCTCCCCGTCACTATACGGGGAGAGGATGCCGGCAGGCAGGTGAGGGGCGGCGCCTGCCCTGAAAATAGAATCGTGCGAAGCGCCCACTTTATTCAATTGTTATTGGACTAACGCCCCGCGACGGTCTTTCTTACGGCACCCAACGCCAGGAGAGCCCGCCATGCATCTCACCCGTCGGACGCTGATCTCGGTCAGTCTTTCCATTACTCTCGCCCTGGCATCATCGGCGACGGCTTTCGCCGCATCGCCAGCTCCGGCCAAGGGCGAGCACGGTATGGTGGTGACCGCGCAGCATCTCGCCACGGACGTCGGCGTCGAGGTCCTGAAGCGAGGCGGTAACGCCATCGATGCCGCGGTCGCCGTCGGCTACGCGCTTGCTGTCGTCTATCCCAATGCCGGCAACATCGGCGGCGGCGGCTTCATGACCGTGCGCATGAAGGATGGCCGCACCACCTTCATCGATTTTCGCGAACGCGCGCCGCTCGCCGCCACCAGGACCATGTATCTCGACAAGGCCGGCAATCCCGTGAAGGGCGCCAGCCTCGACGGCTATCTCGCGGTCGGTGTGCCGGGCTCGGTCGCCGGTTTCGAGATGGTGCGCGAAAAATACGGCACGCTTTCCAGGCAGGACCTGATCGCGCCGGCAATCGCCTTCGCCAGGGACGGCTTTGTCCTCAACCAGGGTGATGCGGCATCTTTTGCGGACAGCGCCTCGCGACTGGCGAAGGATCCCGCCGCAGCCGCCATCTTCCTGAAGAAGGACGGCAAGCCCTACGGCATGGGCGAAAAGCTGGTTCAGCCGGACCTAGCCGCCTCGCTCTCGGCGATCTCCGAGAAAGGGCCTGACGCTTTCTACAAGGGTGCCATTGCCGACGCCATCGTGAGGGCAAGCGGCGCCAAAGGCGGCATCCTCGCCAAGGAAGATTTCGAGCAATATGCCGTTCGCGAGCTGAAGCCCGTCACCTGCTCCTATCGCGGCTACGAGATCGTCTCCTCGCCGCCGCCGAGTTCCGGCGGCGCTATCATCTGCGAGATCCTAAACGTGATCGAAGGCTATCCGATGTCCTATCTCGGCGCCGGCTCGGCCGAGACCGTCCATGTCATGGTCGAGGCGATGCGCCGTGCCTATGTCGATCGCAACTCTGCGCTCGGCGACCCCGATTTTGTCGACAATCCCGTCTCGAAGCTGCTGGACAAGGGCTATGCCAAGGAGATCCGCGACAGGATCGATCCGTTCCGGGCGGGTGTCTCGAAGGATCTGATGCCGAAGGGCTTTGGCGAGTCGACGGAAACCACCCACTATTCAATCATCGACGATGAGGGCAACGCGGTTGCCGTAACCTATACGCTCAACGGCTCCTATGGCGCCGGCGTCGTCGCTGACGGCACCGGCATCCTGCTCAACAACGAGATGGACGATTTCACCCAGAAGCCGGGCGTACCCAATCTCTACGGTCTGGTTCAGGGCGAGGCCAACGCCATCCAGCCGAAGAAGACGCCGCTGTCCTCGATGAGCCCGACCATCGTCACCAGGAACGGTAAGCCCTTCATGATCATCGGCAGCCCGGGCGGCTCGCGCATCATCACCATCACGCTGGAGGCGATCGTCAACGTCATCGACCATGGCATGGACATCCAGCAGGCGATCGACGCGCCGCGCATCCATCACCAATGGCTGCCGGATACGATCTATGTCGAACGGTTCGGGCTGTCGCCGGATACGCTGAAGCTGCTGGCAGGCATGGGTTATCACCTCGACATCAGCGAAAAGAGTTGGGGCCAGGCCGCGGGCATTCTGGTCGGCGGAAAGAGCCTGGCGGAGATCGAAAAGGGCGGCGGCGCACGCTACAACGGCGCCATGGACAGCCGTGCGGCTTCCGGAGCGGCGCAGGGCTATTGATGGTCGCTCGATAAGGCGGGCTAACGAATGTCGGGGGAAATGCGCCGCATTTTCCCCCGTAGAACGCCTAATTACCTCTCGGGGTCAGACGACCAGGGTGATGGTCGACGCGATCAGCATGATCGCGGCGATGCCGACGAAAAGTGCGTAAAGGCGGGGCCGGTCGAGCAGCAGCGCGTTGCCCGCAATCCAGGCGGATGTGGCGCCACCGAGGGCGAACAGGAAGCCGTTACGGTGGCCGAACACCAGCGAGGCGGCCATCAGGCCGCCGATGATGAGCGCGCCGAAGACGATGATCACGGCAACCGCGTATTTCTCGAAGTCGTTGGCGCCGATGCCCGGGCCGAACTGATTCAAGGCAGACAGGTCGTTCGGGTCGTAGGGGTTTGCCGACCCGTAGTCGTCTTGGCGGATTGGTTCTGGCATCATTTGCACTCCATGAAGCGGCAACAAATCATCAAGCCTCGCCGAGCGCAACCGGATCGCGCGTCCGGCAAGGTGTTCGTGGCGATCATATGTGATGGATGATGATTGCGTGCCACAGCTTCTGACATTTCCGTCGGTACAAGGCGGTTGCTGAAGGCTCGCCTCCTGTCGCGGTTCCCCGCCAAGGCGCTTCCTGGGCTGTGCCGCCTCCCATGCATCACGCGCCATTTTACGTGAAGTAAATCTTCTTCCGGTAGTGCATTTTCGTGTTCCGGTGGTGGGTTTCCATGCCGCTGAGTGTTCCGGTCGATGGTCAAGACAGCGTGAAGGCCTCCACGTCGATGGTCGTTCGCGCCGCCTCTTTTCCCGCATTCGTCTGCTTTCTTTGCCTGGCGCCCGTCCTGAGCGGGTTCTGGCTGGCCGGGCTCCAGCTCAATTACGATGCCGACGACTTCCTGAAGCTGCACGAGATTCGGACGCTGCTTGCGAACGGCGACATCTTCGACCGGACGCTGCCGGGTATCGTCCAGCCGGAGCCATACGTCACGCATTGGCCGTGGATCGTCGATCTGCCCTATGCCGCCATGACGCTTCTGCTGTCGCCATTACTTGCCCGCGAAAGCGCGTTGGGCGTGGCCTGTTTCCTCGTCCCGTTGCTCCTGCTGGCGCCGGCCCTCGGCCTCTATCGCAGGATCATCGACGCGCTCGGCTTTACCGGCCCGCTGGCACTGCCTGTCGCATGCCTGTTCGCGATGCGGGCGTTTTTCGAATTCGCGCCCTGGCGCATCGACTATCACAGCCTGCAGATCGTGCTGCTGCTTGCCAGCATGACGCTGGTTCTCTCGACGGGCAGGGGCGCCGCCTTCGCCAACGGGTTGCTGACGGCGCTTGCCCAGGCGGTCAGCGTTGAGTTCGCGCCCTTCTATCTCGTGATCTTCGCCATCTACGTCTTCGAATGGGCCAGCGGCGGGGACCGGCGGCGACTGGCGACCTTCGGCGGCGCGCTGATGCTCGGCGCACTGGCGATGTTCGTCGCCGTCGTGCCGCCCTCCCGCTACGCAAGGCCGGTATGCGACAGCTATTCCCTGCCGCATATGCTCGGGCTGGCCGTAGCGGGGCTTGCTTTCGCCGCCATGCCGCTCCTGCTCGGGAAGGGCACCGGCCGGTCGGTGCGACTGCTAGCCATCCTGGCGGCGGGCGTGTTTGCCGGCGCAGCGCTCATCCATGTCTTCCCGCAATGCCGGGGCGGGCCTTACGCGCTGATCGATCCCTATGTGCGACAGAACACAATCAATATCTTCCCGCAGGAAGTGAGCTTGTGGCGACGGCCCGATGTCGTGCTGTCGCCCGGCATGCCGGGCGTCGCACTGCTCTTCATCGGCGCGCTGGCGCCCGCCATGCTTTGCCTTTTTCGCGGCACCCGCGATCGGGCGATGCTGATTTTCGCGACGCTCTCTGTGCTCTCCGTGGTGCTTGGCGTCTGCTATTTCCGTTACATGCGCTACATCGCGCTGTTCTCGGGCATCGGCATGTTGCCTGTCCTGGCCGTTCTTCTTCCCGAAGCATCCCGCCTTGGGACGGCGCTCGGTCGACGCATCACGGCCATTCCGGCCATTGCCCTGATCGCTCCCGGCACATTCCTCTCCATCGTCCTGGTGCTGGTCGAGACCATCATCCCGGCTCGGGCGCTGAGCATGCCTGGTGCGGAACTGGCGGACATCTGCGGCCTGGACAATACCCATGATGCCTATCAGTGGCCTGCCGGTACCGTCCTGCTGGCGCCTCCTGTCCTGTCCTCCCGTCTCCTGGCGAGGACACCCGACATCCGGGTCGTTGCAATCACCAACCATCCCGCCGCGCTCGGGCAGGGGCGTGTCTATCGCTTTTTCGATCCGGCCACCACCGATCCACGCGTCATGCTCGACCAGTCGCGGGCAACCCATGTCGTGGTCTGCGATTGGCGGGAAGCTCCCTCACCAATCGCCGACAAAGCCTATCCTCTGGCGTCGTCTTTGATGACGGGGCGGGCTCCTTCCTGGCTGTCCGCCTGTCCGTTCGACGCCGCCTCGGGGCTTCGCGTGTACAGCTACCCGGCGAGCGCCGCAGGCGCTACGGCCTGTCCCGGTGACCTGTCGGGCCGCTGAGCACAAAGGGCAGTAACCGGGCTCGGCCGCTCGTCACATGTCTGCGGCCCAACCCCGTTAAGCTGCGTCCGGGGAGTAGAGCGCGGCTTCCGCTCGTCTCGGCGCTCCATTTGAGATGGATCAAGGCGGCGTCGGGACAATCGAGCATAGTTGCGCCGGCCCGCGGTTTGGTGCGGGCAGATGAACTGAATTCGACGCTCAGCGTTGGGGCAGTCCGGTGGCCGGTTGGTCAGCCGCGGCGTCCCACAGACGAGGCAAAGGAGCCAGGCAGATGAACAAGCAGGCGAATACCGCCCAGGCGGCCAAACGCTTGTCCGAGCAGGAACTGAGCGACATCGACGCCTATTGGCGCGCCGCGAATTACCTGACGATCGGGCAGATATACCTTCTCGACAATCCGCTGCTTCGTGAGCCGCTCCGGCTGGAGCATGTCAAGCCGCGGCTGCTGGGCCATTGGGGGACGTCCCCCGGCCTGAGCTTCATCTACGCGCATATGAACCGCGCGATCCGGCTTCGCGACGCCGACGCCATCTATATCTGCGGGCCCGGCCATGGCGGGCCGGCCATGGTTGCGAATACCTATCTCGAAGGCACCTACAGCGAGATCAATCCGGATATTCCGCTGAGCGAGGAGGGGATGAGGAAGCTCTTCCGGCAGTTTTCCTTCCCGGGCGGCATCCCCAGCCACGCCGCCCCCGATGTGCCGGGCTCTATCCATGAAGGCGGGGAACTCGGCTACGCGCTCTCCCACGCCTATGGCGCGGCCTTCGACAATCCGGACCTCATCGTCGTGTGCGTCGTCGGCGATGGTGAAGCCGAGACGGGGCCGCTGGCCACCGCCTGGCATTCCAACAAATTCCTCAATCCGGTGCACGACGGCGCGGTGCTGCCGATACTGCATCTCAATGGCTACAAGATCGCCAATCCGACGATCCTTGCCCGGATACCCGAGGAGGAATTGCGCGCGCTGTTCGTCGGCTACGGCTACGAGCCGCTGTTCGTCGAAGGCGATGAGCCGACCGCGATGCACGAGCGGATGGCGCTGGTGCTCGACGACGCGCTCGACCGTATCAAGGTGATCCAGGAAGCGGCTCGCGGTGGCGCGGCCATGCTGGACCGGCCGAAATGGCCGATGATCGTGTTTCGCAGCCCCAAGGGCTGGACCGGTCCCAAGGAGGTCGACGGACTGAAGACGGAAGGCTTCTGGCGCGCCCATCAGGTCCCGCTGTCGGGCCTCGCTGAAAATCCCGCGCATCTGAGGATGCTGGAGGAATGGCTGAGAAGCTATCGGCCCGAGGAGCTGTTCGACGCTTCGGGCGCGCCTGTGTCAGCCATCCGTGCCACCGCTCCGAATGGCGCCAGACGCATGAGCGCCAACCCGCATGCCAATGGCGGCCTGTTGCGGAAATCGCTCGAACTGCCCGGCCTGCGCGACGACGCTGTCGCGCTCGATCGGCCGGGAAGCGTCAAGGCCGAGGCGACCCGCGTGATGGGCGGCTTCCTGCGCGACGTGATGGCGATGAATCGCGACGCCGCGAACTTCCGCATCGTCGGTCCCGACGAAACCGCGTCGAACCGGCTTCAGGATGTCTTCGAGGTGACCGAGCGCGCCTGGATGGAGAAGATCCTGCCCGAGGATGTGCATCTCGCGCGGGATGGCAGGGTGCTCGAAATTCTGTCAGAGCACACCTGCCAAGGCTGGCTGGAAGGCTATCTGCTGACGGGCCGGCACGGCCTGTTCTCTTGCTACGAGGCCTTCACGCACATTGTCGATTCGATGTTCAACCAGCATGCGAAATGGCTTGACGCCTGCCGCAAACTGCCCTGGCGGCGCCCGATCGCATCGCTGAACTATCTCTTGTCGAGCCATGTCTGGCAGCAGGAGCACAATGGCTTCAGCCATCAGGATCCGGGCTTCATCGACGTGGCCCTGAACAAGAAGGCCGATGTCGTGCGGGTCTACCTCCCGGCGGACGCCAACAGCCTGCTTTGCGTGACGGATCATGTGTTGCAGACCTGGAACCGCATCAACGTCATTGTGGCCGGTAAGGCGCCGTCCTGGCAGTGGTTGTCGATCGAGGAAGCGATCGTGCATTGCCATGCCGGGATCGGCATATGGCCATGGGCCTCGACCGACCATGGCGCCGAGCCGGACGTGGTCATGGCCTGCGCCGGCGACGTGCCGACGCTGGAGACGCTGGCCGCCGTGCAGATCCTGAAACAGAACATGCCGGAGCTCAGGATCAGGGTGGTCAACATCGTCGACCTGATGACCTTGCAGCCGAAGGAGAACCATCCGCACGGCCTGTCGGATCACGCGTTCGACGCGCTGTTCACCCGGGATAAGCCCGTCATCTTCGCCTATCACGGCTATCCCTGGACCATCCATCGGCTGACATACCGGCGAACCAATCACGACAACATCCATGTGCGCGGCTACAATGAGGAAGGCACCACGACCACGCCCTTCGACATGACCGTGATGAACGGCCTCGACCGGTATCATCTCGTGCTGGGCGTGCTCGATCGTATTCCCGAGCCGACGGGCGCGCATATCGCCCTGAGGCAGGCCATGGAGGGCAAGCTGATCGAGCACAATGCCTACATCCGCGCCCATGGCCAGGACATGCCGGAGATCCTCGGCTGGAAGTGGGAGCAGTAGCCAATGCCGAAACGTCGAGCCGGACGGTCCGGCGGTCGCGGACAAACGGCGGCCGGGCGGTCATGAACAGCGCCATTCTCGTTCTCAATGGCGGCTCGTCGAGCCTGAAGTTCGCGGCGTTCGAGGCCCGCGACGAGCTCCCCTTGCTGCTGCGCGGCGGCGTGTCGTCGATAGGCGGCCGGCCCCGGCTACGGGTCGACGCCACGGCGACGTCGCCGCGACAGGACAGGAGCCTGGGCGAGGGGCCGATCACCATCGCCAGGGCGTTCGAGGCGGTCGCGGCGGTGCTTGCCGAGCGCGGGCTGCCGGCGCAGGTCGGCAAGGTCGGGCATCGCATCGTTCATGGCGGGCGGGACTTTACCGGGGCGGCCCCGCTTGATGAGCGCGCGCTGAGCGCCCTGCGCAAGCTCGAGGTGCTTGCCCCGATCCATCAGGCGATCAACCTGGAAATCGTCGACCTGGCCGGCCGGCTCCTGCCCGCGGCAACGCAGTTCGGCTGCTTCGACACCGCCTTTCACGCGGGGCGGCCTGAACTCGCGAGGATCTATGGCCTGCCTCGGGAGATGACCGAACAGGGCATCGTCTCCTATGGCTTCCATGGTCTTTCCTACGCTCATATCGCAGCGTCGCTCCGCGAGCGCCGGGGCGCCCGTGCCGGCGGTCGCGCGATCGTCGCACATCTCGGCAGCGGGGCGAGCCTCTGCGCCATGAAGGCCGGGCAAAGCGTCGCGACCACGATGGGGTTCTCGACGCTCGACGGCCTTGTCATGAGCACGCGTTGCGGCGCCATCGACCCCGGCGTGCTCCTGCACCTCATGCAGGAGCGCAAGCTCTCGTCGGCCGAACTGACCGATCTTCTTTACGAGCAATCGGGGCTGCTCGGCGTGTCCGGCATCTCCGGCGACATGCAGGTGCTGCTCGCATCCAAGGAGGCGTCGGCCGCGCGCGCGATCGATCTCTTCATCTATCGCATCGGGCGTGAGATCGGTTCGCTCGTCGCCGCGCTCGGAGGGCTCGACACGCTCGTGTTCACCGCCGGCATCGGCGAGCATGCGCCCGAGATCCGGCGCAGGATATGCGAGGCAGCCGGCTGGCTGGGGGTAGCGCTCGACGAGGGCTCGAACCTCGTCGGCGCGGAACTGATCAGTGGCCGCAATTCAGCCGTCGAGGTTCTGGTCATACCGGCCGACGAGGAGCGTACCGTGGCACGGGAGCTGCTTGGCTTCGAGCCGGTTTGATCGCACCGCCGTCGACCGAAGTCTCACACGGTCGCGGCCCCGCCCTCGGCAACCTTGCGGGCGCTGTTATCGTGCAGTGGCGCCAGTCCGGCATGGCGGGTGAAATCCACATCGGACAGCGCCGTAACGCCGTGCCGTGGCAGTTCCGACAGCAATTTCGTGACGCGCTGGTGGGATTGCTCGAGCACTGTTTCCGCGACGCTGCCATCGCGGATGCCGGCGATGATGTTGTCGATAATGCGCAGGATGAGGCCGGTGTCGGCCCAATAGGCGCACATGCAAAGCAGGTCGCAGCCGGCATTGGCCAGCTTGATCGACGTCTCCGGCTGGTCGAGCATGGACGAAATCGCCTTCATGCCGAGGTCGTCCGAAACGACGACCCCACCAAAACCCAGTTCGTTGCGCAATATGTCCTGCAGGATCGTTCTCGACATCGTCGCCGGCGTGCCGGGATCGATTTGCGGAAAGACGATATGGGCGGTCATGACCATGCGCGCCTCGCCATTGGCAAGCTCGCGGAACGGCGCCAGCTCGCGCTGGCGAAACGTCTTGGCGTCGACATCCACGACCGGCAGGCCGTAATGGGAATCGACGCTCGTGTCGCCGTGTCCAGGAAAATGCTTGAGGCAGCCCATCACGCCTTCGGCCTGCATGGCATGCAGGAACGGCCGCGCGGCCTCCGTCACCTCCTGGGGCGTGGCGCCGAAGGAACGGCGGCCGATCACCGGATTGTCCGGATTGGAATTGACGTCCAGAACCGGCGCAAAATTGACGTTGAAGCCAAGCGATGCCAACTCCCGGCCCATGGCGTGGCCGACATCCGCCGCGTTTTCGCGCCAGCGCCGGGCATAGGCGAAAGGCGTTATCGGCGCCGGCGGGCGCAGCACCCCGCCGCCTTCATGGTCGATGCTGAAGATCACTTCGTCGCGGCCGATATGCTCGCGAATGTCGGCGACGAGTTGCCGGTGCGTGCCGAGCCATTCCTCGTAAGGCACGCCGGCCTGGAAATTGGCGCGGAAGAAGACGACCCCGGCAGGCCGCAAAAGAGAAAGCAGCCGCTTGTCATGGTCGCCCAGCACATGGCCTGGCTGCAAGCCGATCAGAAAGCGATGTCCGAGCGAAGCGGCGCCAGCGCCAAGGTCAAAGGGCAGATCCATGCATAGCCTCATTCTCGCCGGCGCTTCCCGTGGCACCGGCTGCCGGGAGATTGTGGCAGATTCGGTATGTGCTTGCCCACGGGCGAAGTTGTTCGAATGCCGCGCTGGCGGCGAGGACGTCGGCGTCGGCCCTGCCGCGGCCGATAAGCTGCAAGCCCACCGGCAGCCCGTCGGGCGAGAGGCCGGCGGGCACCGACGCGGCCGGGTGTCCGGTCAGGTTGAACAAGAACGTCATACACCAGCCGATTAGCGGATCGGCGGGGCGCCCGGCCACGCTGGAGGGACCGACGGTGTTGCCATCGACGGCGTTGGCGACAGGCATCGCCGCGACCGTCGGACAGGCGAGAAGGTCGTAGCGCTCGAACAGCTCCTGGAATGTCGCGAAGACCTCGGAGCGCATTGTCTGGTCCTCCAGATGCTGCAGGATCGTCATTGATCTGCAGCATTCCAGCCATTCGCGAAACTGCAACGGCAGGTCCTCAGGGTGGTCGCGTAGCAGGTCATGGCCTTCGGCCTGGAGCAGCTTCAGCGTCAGCAGGCTGTTGGGCACGATCAACCTGCACCACAGATCGGAAAGCTCCCGCAGCGTGTAACGCAGGTCGAGATCGACCTGCTCCACGATTGCGCCCGCCTCCTCGAAGGCCCTGACAGCATCGGCGACGCGCTCCGCGATGATCGGGTCGACGCCATGAATGCCGAGGTTCGGGCTATAGGCGATGCGCATGCCGCGGATCGAGCGCCGTGTGGCGGGCATGAAGTCGCCGTGCGAGGGATAGCTCAGCGGATCGGCGGGGTCTTCTCCGGCAAGCGCGCCAAGGATGTAGGCCGTGTCGGCGACGCTGCGCGTCAGCGAGCCTTCGAAGATGAAGGGGTTGATGCCCGAGAACCTGTTGGCCCCCGCATGCAGCGGGAGCCGCCCGAAGGATTGCTTGAAGCCGTAGACGCCGCACCATGCCGCGGGAATGCGGATCGAGCCGCCGCCGTCGCCGCCCTCGGCGAAAGGCAGCAGCCCGGCAGCAACCGCGGCGGCCGCGCCGCCCGATGAGCCGCCGGAATTCAGCGCCAGGTTGAACGGATTGCGCGTCGGGCCGAACAGGAAATTGTCGCATGTGCCCCGGAACCCGAAGCTGGGGCTGTTGGTCTTGCCCACGGCGATCGCGCCCGCGCGGTCGGCGCGTTGCGGGGAGAGCGAATAGGCGCCGCTGACATAGTCCTTCAAGGCCGGGACGCCGCCGAACGTATTGCGCCAGCCCGGCTTGAAGTCGAAACAGTCCTTCAGCGCATAGGGGATACCGTGAAGCGGGCCGATCTTGTCGCCCGCCATCAGCGCGCGCTCGGCCGCGCGTGCAGTGTCGAGCGCTTCCTCGAAGGCGAAGACCACAAGGGCGTTCAAGGCGTCGTTGCGGTCTTCGATCCCCTTGATGATGTCCATGGTGAGTTCGACGGGCGACAGTTCCTTCGCGGCGATCATGCGCGCGAGTTCAACGACACCTTTCGAGCCGAGTTCGTCCAACAGCATCAGAACACCTCCGGCGCCAGCGCTCAATCGCGCGCTGCGATGATGCCGATCTCGACCAGATTGGGCGTGCGCGCCAACAGCGCCTCGACCGTCGCGCGCGCCGGCGTGCTGTCAGGCGTGACCCAGGCATCCCACACTTCGTTCATCTCCTCGAAGCGGCGGATATCGCTCAGCCAGATCGTCGCGGACAGGATCTTCGATTTGTCGGTCCCTGCCTCCGCCAGCAGCGCATCGATCTTGGCAAGAATCTGCCGCGTCTGTTCGGGCACCGAGGGCACCGGGTCGTTCGCGGTCTGGCCCGCCAGGTAGACCGTGTCGTTGTGGATCACGATCTGGCTCATTCGAGGGCCCGTGCGCAGGCGTGTGATCGGCATGTTCTTCTAGCTCCTTGCTGACAGCTGCCGGCGGAACGAGGCCGTCCCGGCGGCAAGAAAATTGTTGGCGTGCTCGTAGAGGTAGGAAAAACCGGCCGCGACGAATTCGGTGGCCGTTTCCTGGACCACGAGAGTGCCCGGAATCCGGCCCGCCGCCCTGATCCTCGCGCCGAGCGACTTGACCATCGCCTTGACGTCCCGGCTGTGCATCTGCCCCGGCAGCCCCATCGACTGCGACAGGTCATTCGGCCCGACGAAGAAGACGTCGATCCCCTCGACGGCCAGGATGGCGTCGAGCCGCTCCACCGCCTGCAGGGATTCGATCATGGCGATGACCACCTTGTCGCCGTGGTCCCTCGGGCGCGCGTAGCGCACCGTCTCGACCAGTCGCGTGGCCATGGCCTCGTCGTCGATATGCGGGACCATGACGCCGTCGCCGCCGGCGTCGAGATAGCGGGTGACGAGCCACGGCGCATCGCATTCGGGGCGCACCACCGTGGGCACGCCGGCGACGCGCGCGGCGCGGCACATGTCCGAGACGCGCTCTATGCCGGCCATGCCGTGCTCACAGTCGATGAAGATGCCGTCGACGCCGAGCTTGGCGACGAACTCCGTCAGGGACGGCGAGGGATGATCGGGATTGACGACCAGGACGGTCTCATTGCGCAGCAGTTTCTGCTTCAGGGGATTGGCCATGGCCTTTGATCCGTGTTTGCGAGGGAATTCGTGATCAGCCGACGGCCAGCGCGAAAACGTGGCCCGCTCCCGCCGGAAGTTTGCCCATGCGCCAGCTTGCGCCGGCATCGGCCGAGGCGAAGACGTGGCCGTACTTGGTTGCGCAGGCGATTCCGGCCGGCGCGCGCGGATCGATCGCCAGGGCGAAGACCGTGGTCTTGAGCGGGCAGGGCAGCGACACGGGGCGCCAGGAGCCGCCGCCATCGCCTGAGGTGATCAGCGCGCCGACATCGCCGTCGAAATCGTTGCCGACGCCCATGTAGATGCGGTCGGGGTCGTCCGCCGCCCGCGCTATGGCGCGGCAATAGGTGCCGCGCGGCCGCAGCATCGGGATGTCGAGCGTGCGCCAGCGCCGGCCCTCGTCCTCACTTTGGAAGGCGCCGACGCGGGTGGCGACTGTGAGCAGGCTGTCCTTGCCGCTCACCGAGACGGCGTGCAGGTCGACGCTGTCCTCGTTGACATAGACGCCTTCGGTCACGCAGCCCCAGGTCTCGCCGTCATCCTCGCTGCGCAGCAGGCCGCCGATCTCTATGCTGGCGTAGATCGTCCGCGGCCGCCGCGGATCGATGGCGATGCCGGTGACCCGTTTGGGCATTTCCGGCCCTTCGGTGACCGCCGGAAAGCGAGTGTCGAAAGACAAGGCCTGCCATGTCTGGCCGTCGTCGCGGCTGCGCAGCATGGCGGCTGGTTCCAGGCCGGCCAGCAGGGTATCCGGCTCGCTCGGATGGTTGAAGAGCGACCATACGGCGATCCCCGGGTCCGGCGCCGGCAGTTGACGCCAGCTCTCGCCATGATCTTCGCTGCGAAAGACGCCGCGCTGCGTGCCCACCGTCACCCGGCCGGTGCGGCCGGCATCCGTGACGATGGCGCGGACCTCGGGCTGCGGGTGAATGCGGTCGCCGATCGGCTCCCAGGGCCCTTCGACCGTGGCCGACCGATAGAGGCCGTGGCTGATGAAGCGGCCGGCATCGCTGTCGCCGGCAAGGCCGGCATAGAGGAAGCGTTTTTCCATCGTCATGCTCCGCTTGCCGTCATTCGGCCGAGTAGTCGATGGTCGGGGCGCCAGGCACCGCCACGGCGAAGGCCAGGCAGCGGATCGAGGCGTTGCCGCTGACCGGGCGCAGGCTGTGGACTGCTTCCGGTGGGATCTTCACCAGGTCTCCCTGGCGGATCTCGCGGGTTTCCTCTTCGATGGTCATCAAGCCCCGGCCGGAAAGCACATAGTAGAACTCGAAAGTGGGATGGCTGTGCGGATGGACCTCGCCGCCACCGAGCACCTCGAACTCGCTGACCAGCTCCAGATGACCGCCCAGCGTCTCTGCTCGCATCTCGCGCGGCTTGAACAGCCACCACACCGGCACGGTGCCCTGATGCTCCGGGCTCGCGGCCACCTGTTCGATCGATCTTACATCCATGTCGGGGCTCCCATCCGTGCGCTCGAACCGGCGCTGCGGCTCGCGCTTTCATCGCCCTGGCCGCTCTACGGGGACCATGTCTAGCGACGATCCGCCGCCGCCCAAATCGGCTGAATTATCAATAATTTTCTCGATGATCGGATCGATAATCCCTCTGTTGCGAGGGGCGGCGGATGCGTCAGATTTGGGCGCATCCAAATGGGAGAATGAAAAAATGATTGGTGCGGGAACGAACATATTCGGCTGTGGCGTGCTGGTGCTCGGCTTGCTGGGGCCGGGCGCGGCATTCGCCCAGGAAGTGACCATCGCGACGTCCGGCGGCGTGGTGCAGGAGGCGGGCGCCAAGTATCTCTGGAACCCGGCCGCCAAGTCGCTCGGCCTGACGGTCCGGGAGGAAACTTTCGACGACGGCTACCAGGCACTGCGCCTGCAGAAGGATGCCGGCGCCGTCACCTACGACATCGTCCAGGTGCCGACCTTCCAGGCCGAGATCGGCTTCAAGGAGGGCCTGTTCGGGCCGCTCGACTATTCAGTCATCGACGCCAGCGAATTTCCCAAGGCCGCCGCAGGCCCCGCCTGCATCGGCTTCCTCGCCTCCTCCTGGGTGCTGGCCTGGAACACCAAGGTCTACAAGGACAATCCGCCCAAGAGCTGGGCCGATTTCTGGGACGTGAAGAAATTCCCCGGACGTCGCGCTATGCACAACGATTCCGAAGCGCAGCTCGAGATGGCTTTGATGGCCGATGGCGTGGCGCCGAAGGATGTCTATTCGGTGCTGTCCTCGCCCGAAGGGTTGAAGCGCGCCATCGACAAGCTTGCCGAATTGAAGCCCAATATCGCGGTCTGGTGGTCATCCGGCTCGCAGAGCCAGCAGATCATGAAGGACAACGAGGTCGACATGGCCGTGATGTGGAACGGCCGCTCCGAAGGTCTCAAGGCCGGCGGCGCGCCGGTGGACTACACCTTCAACGAAGGCATTCTGAGCCAGGATTGCTGGGCGGTTCCGGCCGATGCCCCGCACAAGGCGGCGGCGATGAAGCTGCTCAACGAGATGTCGAAGCCGGAGCCGCAGGCAAACTTCTCCGTCATGGTGAAGTACGGCCCGCTCAACATGAAGGCCTACGCGACCGGTCTGATTTCGGACGCGACGGCGGCCAAGTTCCCCAGCTTCCCGGCCAACGCCGAAAAGATGGTGGTGCAGAGCGGTTCCTGGTGGGCTGAAAACACCGCCAAGGCGGACGCCGCCTTCGACGACATGATGAACAACTGAAGCGGGGAACGGGTTACGTCATGGCAGCGGTTACGGGCACGCCCTTGCTCGAGATCACGGATTTGAGCAAGCAGTACCACGGGTTCACGGCCTTGCGGGCCGTGAGCCTGACGGTCCGCGATGGCGAGTTCCTCACATTGCTCGGCCCTTCCGGGTCGGGCAAGTCGACCCTGCTGATGGCGATCGCCGGCTTCGTGCAGCCGACCGGCGGTTCGATCCTGCTGGCCGGCCGCGACATCTCCGCGCTGCCGGCGAACAAACGCGACCTGGGCGTCGTGTTCCAGAACTACGCCTTGTTCCCGCATATGAGCGTGCTGGCCAATGTGATGTTCCCCATGCGTGTCCGCCGTGTTGCTCGCTCCGAAGCGCGGCGGCAGGCGCTCGACGCGCTCGACCGGGTCGGTCTTGCCGGGTTCGAGGATCGCAACCCGGCCAATCTGTCCGGCGGCCAGCGCCAGCGTGTGGCGCTGGCGCGCGCCGTCGTGTGCAAGCCCCGGCTCATGCTCATGGACGAACCGCTGTCGGCCCTGGACAAGAACCTGCGCGAACGCATGCAGGTCGAGATCCGTGGCCTGCACGAGCGGCTGGGCCTCACCACCATCTACGTCACCCACGACCAGCGCGAGGCGATGGCGATGTCCGACCGCATCGCCGTGATGGAGCGCGGCCGCATCGTTCAGGCCGAGACGCCGCAGGCGATCTACAGGGCACCCAACAGCCGTTTCACCGCCACCTTCATCGGCCATGCGAACCTGCTGCGACTGGACGCGCTGGAGCCGCGCGGGGCAGGGGCGGAGGCCATGGCGACGGAACGCGGCGCGGCCGACGAACTCGCCGTGCTGCGCGCCGAGCACATAAGCCTGGACCCGGACGCCAACGGTGGCGATGGTTTCATCTTCGCGGCGGAAGTGGTGCGTACGCTGTTCCAGGGCGATGGCTGGTTGGTCCTGCTTTCGACAACGGACGGCGCCAGCGTGGAGGCCAGGATAAGCGTGGCCGAGGAAGCAAGGCTTGGCGGCATCGCCGCCGGCTCCACGGTGCGCGCCTTCGTGCCCTGCGGGCAGCTTTCCTTCGTGCCGGCGGCATCGCAATGAGCCCGATATCGCCCAGCCTCGGCGCCGCGGCCGGTCACGCGGACGGACGTCCCGCGAAAATGCGCGCGTTCGAAGGCATGCTGGCGGTGCCGGCGCTCCTGCTGGTGATCGCCGCCCTCGTCGTCCCGACGGGTTGGTTCTTCGCCCAGTCGTTCGTCGGCGCCGACGGGCACCTGTCGCTGGAGAACTACAGCCGCATCGTGGAGTCGCCGGCCTACTACCGCACATTCCTGACCACCTTCCAGCTCAGCGCGGTCACGGTGCTGGTCTGCGTGCTGGTCGGCACGCCGCTCGCCTTCGTCATGGCAACCGCGAGAGGACGGCCGGCGGCGCTGCTGTTCCTGGCGATCCTGCTGCCCTTCTGGACGGCGCTTCTGGTGCGCACCTACACCTGGCTGGTGGTGCTGCAGCGCTTCGGCCTGGTCAATTCCTTCCTGATGTGGACCGGCCTCACGAGCGAACCCTTGCCGCTCATCAACAATTTCGCCGGCACCGTCGTCGGCATGGTCCACATCATGCTGCCCGTCTTCGTGCTGCCGACCTACGCTGCCATGAAGCAGATGGACGTCAACGTGGTGCGGGCCGCGCTTAGCCTCGGCGCCAGCCGCACGCGCACCTTCTTCGGCGTCATCCTTCCGCTCTCGGCGTCCGGCATACTGGCCGGGACCGTGCTCGTCTTCGTCACGACGCTGGGCTTCTTCGTCACCCCGGCGATCCTCGGCGGCGGCAACGTCACCGTCGTGTCGATGCGCATCGAAAAGAACATCTCCTCCTTCTCCAACTGGGGAGCGGCCAGTTCGCTGGGCGTGGTGTTGCTGGCCATGGTCGCCGCCGCGCTTGCCGTCGGATACTGGGCGGTCGCCCGGTCGCGCCGTTCGACGGGGGCAGCCAATGGATAATCTCCTGCAACTGGGGCGCGCCGGCCGTCTGGCCTTCGGCGTCTTCGCGGGCGTGGTTGCCGTGTTCCTGCTTATTCCGACGCTCCTTGTCATCCCGATGTCGCTGTCGGGGTCGGAACTCCTGGAGTTCCCCCCGAGCAGCTGGTCGCTGCGCTGGTGGCACGAATTCTGGCAATCCAACGTCTGGATGTCGGCCACGCGCACCAGCCTGCTGCTCGCGCTTTCGACATCCTTCTGCGCCATGCCGATCGCGCTTCTGGCAGCCTATGCCGCGCGCTCTCTCAGCGGCCGCCGCTCGCTGGCGATCAGCGGCATCGTGCTGTTACCGGTGGCTGTGCCGCCGGTGCTGATCGGCATCGGCCTGTTCTTCGCCTTTGCCAAGCTGCGGCTCAACGGAACATTCCCCGGTCTCCTTATCGGCCACACGCTGATGGCCGCGCCGGTCGCCTTCGTCATCCTGCGCGCCGCGCTCGCCACCTTCGACACCGACCAGCTCCGCGTCGCGCGCAGCCTCGGCGCCAACGGCCCGCAATCCTTCTTCATGGTGCTGGTGCCGCAGATAAAGGGCCCGATCCTGACCGCCCTGCTGTTGTCGTTCC
Organism: Mesorhizobium sp. 65-26; assembly: GCA_001899205.1. GTDB lineage: Bacteria > Pseudomonadota > Alphaproteobacteria > Rhizobiales > Rhizobiaceae > Mesorhizobium. Next base: position 192,528 of record MKVL01000013.1, read on the forward strand.
TGACGTCGCTGGACGAGGTCATCATTTCGATGTTCGTCGGCAGCGGCCCCAACACGACGCTGACCAAGGTGATGTTCCTGTCGCTTCGCGACCGGATCGACCCGCAGACAGCGGTGATCTCGACGGTGTGGACGCTGCTGGTGTTCGTGATCGTGATCGCGATCTACCGGCGCGAGCTGACCTCCGGTTCGCGCGATTCCGCCCCTCCCGTACCATCCAACGACACCGGCCGCTGATCGCGAGCGGACCGCAGAGCAAAAGGTGAATCCATGGACAAAGTAGGCATCGGCATCCTCGGCGCTGGCAGCATCGCCCACTATCATGCGCCGGCGGTCGGCAAGACGGCCAATGCGCGCCTGGTCGCCATTTGCGATCCCGACCGCAAGCGGGCCGGCCAGGTGGCCGAGCAGTACGGCGCCGAGAAGATCTACACCTCGCTGGACGAGATGCTGCGCGATCCGGCCGTGGAAGGCGTGGTGGTGTGCACGCCGAACTTCATGCACCGTGAACATGCCGAGGTTTGCGCGAAGGCAGGCCGGGGCGTGCTGTGCGAGAAGCCGATCTCGATCACGCTCGATGAGGCCCTGTCGATGCAGAAGGCGGCCGACGAAGCCGGCGTGCCTTTGCGCACCGGCTTCAACCAGCGCTTCCTCAACCAGGTCAAGCTGGCCAAATTCGCCATCGAGCAAGGCGTGATCGGCGAGATCCATGCCTTCCGCAGCGTCTTTTCCGGCAAGTGGAACAACTATTTCGACGAGACCAACTTCCGCTACCTGCCCGAGCAGTCCGGCGGCACCACCATCAACGACAATCTGGTCCACCGCTACGACATGATCCGGCATCTGCTGGACGACGATTTCGAGAGCGTGGTGGCCGATCTCCACCACTCCGTGATCCCGCCGGTGGTGGATGACAACGTGCATATGATCGTTCGCACCAGGAAGGGCGCGCGCGGCACTTTCGCGGCCGACCGCTTCTCCTCCGTGATCGCCGATTCGACCGACATCTACGGCACCAAGGGTTCGATCCATCTGGTCACCAACGCGGTTTCGCCTTTCCACGCGGTGCCGCTGGCGATCAACACGACGGTCGCGCCGGAGGAATTGCCGAAGCGCCTGACCGGGGCGGTCTATCCGTTCGCCAAGGCGCGCGCCAATCCGGCCTGGACCGGCTGGATGTCGTTCTGGCCGGAGTTCAACGACGCCTACGCAGAGCAGGTCTCCGAATTCGCCGATGCGCTGAGAGGCCGCCAGGCGACCCATGTCGGCGCCACCGGCATCGATGGCATCCGCAGCCAGGAGCTGATCCAGGCAGCCTACGACTCGCAGATCGACAGCTGCTGGATATCGCTGCCGCTGACGCAGGGCACGCCTTATCGCATGCCGAGCTACAGCTGAGGACGGCAAGGGTGTCGCGCGTCGCATATTGTACCGGCCATCTCCACGACCAGCCGCTGGCGACGGTCGCCGAGATGGCGCGGCTGGCCGGCTACGAAGGCCTCGACATCAACGGCGACGGCTTCGAGAAGTCGCCGCCGCCGCATCTGACGCCGCGTCTGGATGCCCACCACCGCGAGCAGGCGAGGGCCGATCTGCGCGACATCGACAAAGCGGCGTCGGCGCTTGGGGCCAACGTTTACTTGGTCCCCGACGATGACAGGCGAGGCCAGGAGAACCTGGCCTACGCCATGGCCTCGATCGATCTGGCGGCGGAACTCGGCATCCCCCTCGTCCACTGCTTCACGGGCCGGCAGGCACAATCGCTTTCGCGCGCCGAGGCGTTCAGCCGGCTGAGCGACGCACTCGCCCGGCTTTGCGATCATGGCGCGGGGCGTGGCGTGAAGGTGGCGGTAGAGGGCTGCGTGCCGCATTTCATCCGCTCGACCGCCGATTATCTCGAGCTGATCGGCAACCTGCCTGGCGCGGACCTGCGTGTCTGCTTCGATCCATCGCACATCTTCCTGCACGGCGAATCCGAATTCGAGGCGGCCGAAAAGCTGATCGATCGCATCAGCATCGTGCATGTGAAGGACGCCGCCGGTCGTTTCCCGGATTTTTCCTGCCCGCCCCTCGGCGCGGGCGAGATGGATTGGCCCGGCCTGCTGTCGCTGCTGCGCGGCCTCGGTTATGGCGGTCAACTGGCGGTGGAATACGAGGCGGACCAGTTCGGCTGGAAGCAGGATCGCATGGCGGCCATGCTCGATGCGCGGCGGTTCCTGCGCGATCAGGGTTTTTAAGCCGGCTAAGCAAGGCGCTTTTGAACGTGATGCCTGAAGCGCGCCGCGTGGCTCTTTCAGGGCCGGCCCGCTTCGGCGATTTCAATGCGGCCGCAGCGCCGCCTTGGGTTCCAGGCCGAGCACGCTTTCCCGGTAGAACTCAAACGCCATCGCGATGTGTTCCGCACACAGATGCGCAAGCAGGTTCGCATCTTCGCGGCGCACCGCCTCGATGATTGCTTCATGCTCATGGCAGGTGAGCGCGAGCCGCTCCACCGACCGCAGATTCTGGACATAGACGTTTCGCACCAGCGCATCGCAGTTGCCGATGGCGGCGGAGAGGAACTCGTTTCCGGATCCCTCGCACAGCACCTGATGGAAGACGATGTCGGCGTGGAGGATCTGCTGCAGGTCACGTCGCTCGACGGCTTCGCAAAACTGGTTCTGCACCTCCTCGAGCCGGAAGAGCAGGGAAGGGGCGGGGCGCTGCAGGCGGTTCGCGGCCGCGACGTGGAGCGTGGTCTGCAGATCCTGCAGCTTGGCCAGTTCATCCTGGGTGAAGTGGCGGATGGTGGCGCCGCGATAGGCCTCGAAGCTGACGATGCCCTTGCGCGCCAGTTCCTGGAAGGCCGCGCGCGCGACATGCCGCTTGACGCCCATTCCATAGACCAGTTCGTCTTCCATCAGCCTTTGGCGCGGCAGGAGCCGCCCGAAAACGATGTCGCGTTCGATGCTGTCGACCACGCTGGCGACGACGCGACCGCTGCGCGTGTCCCCGGCGTTGTCGTTCGACCGGCCGGTGCGCAGCAGGATGTCGAGACGAGCGGTCGCCCGCTCCATGTCGATCGGCGCCGGCTCGTGCCGTGCTGCCTCGGCGCGTTCCAGCCGCAGCGCCGTATCCTCGCCGACGCCTTCCAGGGCCGCGGCCACCGCCTGCATCTGGTCCATGTCGCCATTGCCATGCACGACGAGATCGCAACCCGCCTCCAGCGTCTCGCGAACGTGGCGGTCCAGTTCGTGGGCTGGCCCGAGCGTCGCGACGTCGTCGCTGATCAGCACGCCGCCGAAGCCTATGTTCGAGCGTATGATGCCTTCTATGACCGGCACCGACGCGGTGGCGCGTATTTCGGGGTCGAGCTTGCGGTAGAGGACATGCGCGACCATGGCGCAAGGCATGTCGTGCAAGGCCCGGAAGGGGACGAAGTCGAAATTGTCCATCTCCTTGAGGGATGCGTCCACCACCAGCAACGGCTCGTTGCGGTCGACCGCGGCGCGGCCGTGGCCGACAATGTGCTTGATGACAGGCAGCACACCGCCGCAAAGCAGGCCTTCGCAGGCGGCGCGGCCGAGCAGCGAGACCGTCTCGGGCGTGTCGCCGAAAGCGCGCCCGCCGATGATTTTGTGGGCATTCGGCGCGGGCAGGTCGAGCACCGGCGCGATGTTGACGGTGATGCCGAGCTGGCGCAGTTCCGCCGCCACCAGGCGGGCGTTGAGGTGGACGGCCTCGGCCGCGCGCCTGGGGTCGGTGCGGGCGACGTCGAGGAACTGCACGGCGGAAGGCACCGCCCGCCAATGCGGTGGCGCCAGCCGGCTGATGCGTCCGCCTTCCTGGTCGATGAAGATGTTGACGTGCTTCCTGCCGACCGCTTCCTTCAACTCGCGGACCAGCTCGCCGAGTTGCTTCGGGTCACGGCAGTTGCGGCTGTGGAGGATGAAGCCGTAGGGATTGGTCTCGCGGAAGAAGCGGAATTCCGAGGCGCTGAGCGTGTGGCTCGCGCAACCGAATATCGCCGCCGATGGTCGCCGCGAAGCGTGCAGGCCCGTCATGTGCGCATACCCCAAAACACCCGCCTGTTCCCTTATGATGCGGGACCGACAGGATAGTCGGGAAACGTCACTTGCAAAAGGTCTGATGTGTCGCGCGCGGTGCCGGGCAAGTCACCGAAGAGGGCCGGCAGATCCTCGCGGACCGGGCTTCAATGGCGGAGGGAGTGCCAGCCTTGGGCCGCGCCGCCACGCGTCCGATACGTCCACGCGGCGTGCGAATCCTCGGTCACAGCTGGCTTTCCGTCATCGGCCTCTCGCCGCGACGCAAGGTCAGCACTTCGACCCCGGACCTTGTGACGGCGACCGTGTGCTCGAACTGGGCGGAGAGCTTGCGGTCATTGGTTACCACCGTCCATCCGTCCCGCTCGGTCGAAACCTTGCTGGTGCCCTGGTTGAGCATCGGCTCGATGGTGAAGATCATGCCTTCGCGCAGTTTCATGCCGGTTCCCGGTCGGCCGAAATTGAGCACTTGCGGTTCCTCGTGCATCTCGCGGCCGATGCCGTGTCCGCAATACTCCCGCACGATCGAATAGCCGTTCCTCTTGGCATGCCGTTCGATCGCGAAGCCGATGTCTCCCAGGTGCGCCGGGCCGGACCTGGCCTATGCCTTTCCACATCGCCTCCTGGGCGACACGCACCAGCCGCCTCGCGGCCGGCGAGGCATTGCCGACCAGGTAGGTCTTGCTCGAATCGGCGATGAAGCCGTTCTTCTCCAGCGTGATGTCGAAGTTGACGATGTCGCCGTCGCGGATGATGTCGGCCGGGCTGGGCACGCCGTGGCAGACGACATGGTTGATCGAACAGTTCAGGACATATTTGAAGCCGTACTGGCCCTTGCTGGCGGGGCGCGCGGCGAGATCCACCGTGATGAAACGGTCGACCAGGTCGTTCACCTCCAGCGTCGACATGCCGGCGAGTTCCTGCCCGTCCAGCATTTCGAAGACGGACGCCAGCATCCGTCCCGACAGGCGCATGAGCGCCAGTTCGTCCGGGGTCTTTACCATCTCAGGCGACCGCGAGCTTTGGCAGATGCCCCTGCGCGGCCGCGAATTGCGTCTTCACGATCTCGTTGAAGGACAGGGTCGGATTGGCTTCGGCCAGCATGCCGATCTTCATCCAGAACTCGGCCTGCGCATTGATGGACCGGCACATCACCGTGCTGGCCCGGCGGGCCTCTTCATGCAACTCGTCGTCGATCTTCACAATGCCCATGGATGTCTCTCGAAACTGGCGAACATCCGAACCGTATACGTTTCATATATGATTGGGTCAATCGCATGCTCGCTGGGCGCGTATGGCGATCACACGCGCCCCGGCTGTCAGTTGGGGATCTCGATCCGGCTGAGGTCGCCGTCCGCCGCTGCTCAGCGCGGATGCCGGTCCGACAAGCGTCGCAGCAGTTCCCAGGATACGGTCGTGGCGGAAAAGAGAAGAACCAGCGTCGATGCCGCGATCCAGTTGAATGCGTCGTCCCGTTTGATCGCCATCAACAATGCCGAGACCAGCAACATGGCGAAACCCGCCAGCGAGGCCAGATGGCGACGAAACGCATAGGTCGACGCCCCGAATTCCCTGGATTGCGTGACCGTCTGGTAGAACCGGATCACGACCCATACCGACCAGCTCGCCGTGGCAAGCAGCGTCACCAGACCGAACGTCGATGCCTGGATCCCCGGGAAAAGTCCCACGAGCGAGACCATCATGACGGTAAGATAGTTGTGAAACGCCTGCTCGGCGAGGCGACGGGACATGGGGTCCTTGCCGAGAGCCGACTCCGCGTTGACCGACACGGCGACGAAGAGCAAGCCGAGCAAGGCCGCGGAAGCCGTGCCAATGGTGGCATAGAATTGCGACCAGCTTCCCATGCCGCGCTCCGTCCGGGCTCTTGCTATAACGGTGATTTCTCTTTGTCGGATCTAGTAGAAGCGCGGGATGGGGCCGTTCTGCGGCGTGGTGCGGTCACCGAGGTCGATAAACACCTCGTCGACATAGCACCAGCCCCAGCCTTCGGGCGGGTCATATCCCTCTATGACGGGATGGCCGCTGGCGTGGAAATGCTTCGTGGCGTGGCGGTTGGGCGAGTCGTCGCAGCAGCCGACATGGCCGCATGTCCGGCAGAGCCTGAGATGCACCCACCAGGATCCGCTCTTCAGGCATTCCTCGCAGCCCAACGCGCTCGGCGTGACGTCCCTGATGTCTTTCGTATGCCCGCATTCATCCATATTTCGCTCTCCTCGCCTGTTCCGACTGTTCCTTTCGCAGGACTGAAAACCATCACGCGCTCTTCCGGGAACTGGCCTCGGCGGCGCGGCCGCCATTGCGCGCGAGATAGGCGTGCAATGCCGCGACCACCTGGGCGCCTTCGCCGACGGCGGCCGCGACCCGTTTGGTAGAGCCGCAGCGAACATCGCCTATGGCGAAGACGCCGTCGCGGCTGGTTTCCATCAAGCCATGTCCTGGCGCGACGTCAGGCCCGGTTCGGACGAAGCCCTTGGAGTCGAGCGCCACGTCGCAGTCCGCCAGCCAGTCCGTGTTCGGATCGGCGCCGATGAACAGAAAGACATGGTGGATTCCACGCGTCGTTTCCGCGCCGGTTGCGCGGTTGCGCCAGCGTACCTGCTCGAGATTGCCTTCGCGGCCTTCCAGGGCCTCGATCTCCGTCTCGGCCAGCACCTCGATGTTCGGCTGTGCCTTGATGCGCTCGACCAGGTAGCGCGACATGGTGGCATCCAGATTGTCGCGCCGCGCGAGCAGCGAGACCTTGCGCACGTGGCTCGCCAGGAAGACCGCCGCCTGGCCGGCCGAATTGCCGGCGCCGACGAGCGCCACCTCCTGGTCCCGGCAAAGTCGCGCCTCGATCGGCGAGGCCCAATAATGGATGGAGGTTCCTTCGAACTGCGTCAGGTTCGCCAGGTCGAGACGGCGGTAGCGCGCGCCGCTGGCGATCACGACGGTGCGTGTATGCACTGTCTCGCCATCGCCGACGGCCACCGCATAGCCAGCGCCCGCCAGGCTGGTGGCGCCGAGCAGCTTCGCCTCGTCGGGGATAACCACCTCGACGCCGAATTTCTGTGCCTGATTGTAGGCACGCGCCATCAAGGCCATTCCCGAAATGCCGGTCGGAAAGCCGAGATAGTTTTCGATGCGCGAGGAGGCGCCTGCCTGTCCGCCGAAGGCGCGGCAATCGAGAACGATCGTCGAAAGCCCTTCCGAGGCGGCATAGACCGCGGCGGCCAGACCCGCCGGGCCGGCGCCGATGATGGCCACGTCGTAGACTTTGTTCGCGTCCACTGGCCGCAGCAGGCCGACACAGCGGGCGAGTTCGTTCTCGCCCGGATTGTGGAGCAGCTTGCCGTTTGGGCAAAGGACGATCGGCAGATGGTGCGGGTCGACGTGGAAGCGCTCGATCAGGGTCCTGGCGCAGGGGTCGGTGTCGGAATCGAGGGCGCGGTGCGGCATGCCACTGCGGGCTAGAAAGCCTTGCAGCCGCAGGACGTCACCATTGTCGGGCGGGCCGATGATGACCGGTCCGCTGATACCGCTCTCCAGGAGGCCGACGCGGCGCAGGATCAACGCCCGCATGACGCGTTCGCCGAGGCTCGCCTCTTGCACCATCAGGTCGCGCAGACGCTGCGAGGGGATGACGATGGCTTCGACCGGTTCGACCGCCGCGGCATTGATCAGAGCAGGTCGGCTCGAAAGCTGCGCCAGTTCGCCGATGAAATTGCCGGAGCCATAGCTGATGATGGGCTCGCTCCGGCCGAGGCCGCCGGCCTGCGTGATGTCGACCTTGCCCGAAAGGATCACGACCAGCCCGGGCGACACTTCGCCCGCGGTGACGATGCGTTCGCCGGCGGTATAGGACCTGGCCGTGCCAAACCGGCGCATGCGCTCGATGTCCGCATCGGTCAGGACCGGAAACATCTGGTCGTGGCGAGCGGCGATTGTCGGACTGACGGTGGGTGCCATGGCTTGATCGTAGCGCTGTGGCGGAGCGGTTTGAAGCGGTTTGTTGGGCTCTCCGAGAAGAGGGAAGGGAAGGGCAAGGCGAGCGTCGGTTCGTGGCGCCAACTCCTTACGCGGCGCGAGATCTCCTCATTCGGAAATCTGTCGGTCGAGCGCCCGAACGGTTTCCAGCAGCACCGCGGCTCCGAATGCGATGTCGTCATTCTCCGCGAATTCCTCTGGCGCATGGCTTCTGCCACCGAGGCATGGGATGAAGATCATCGCCGCGCGCGAAATCCTGGCCATGAACGCGGCATCGTGTCCCGCGCCCGATGCGAGTTGCCGATGCGATCCGCCAAGGCTTTCGGTTGCGTTGGCAAGCATGCCGCCGATGCCGTCGTCCATCCGCACTGCCGGTGCGTCCGATATTCGCCGTGGCGAGACATCGACGTGATCCTTCTCGGCCACGGAAATGCAAAGGTCGTTCAGCGCCGCCGCGAACCTGTCCAGGTCGTCGCGCTGCTCCGAGCGGATGTCGACCAGCATGCGAACGTTGGACGGCACGACATTGGCGGCATTGGGCAACATCGCGAACTCGCCGACCGTTGCGGCGAAATGCCGGGGCTGCCGCGAAAGATCGGTCGCGAGATGCTCGATGCCGAGCACCAGTTTCGATGCCGCCACCAGCGCATCGCGGCGCGCGCCCATTGGTGTCGTACCGGCGTGATCGGCCCGCCCCTCGATCACGATCTCGATGCGGGCGATGCCCGCGATTGCGCTCACAATGCCGATGTCGCGCTTTTCCGTTTCGAGAACCGGCCCCTGCTCGATATGCAGTTCCAGGAAGGCCTTGATGTCCTGGCGGGCCGGATCGGGAGCCTCGCGGCCGCCGGTCGCGACCAGCCCCTGGGCCAGCGTCATGCCCTCGGCCTGCCGCCCGAGCCATTCCGGTGGCCGCACCCCCGCCATGCCCCGGCTGCCGATGCAGGAGACGCCGAAGATGGAGACTTCCTCGGCAAGGAAATCGACGATCTCCAGATCATGGTCCAGCTGGATCCCGGCATCGGCGAGCGATCTCGCGACTTCGAGCGCGGCTATCACACCCGCAATGCCATCGAACCGCCCGCCGTCGGGCACGGTGTCCGAATGCGAGCCGAGCATCAGTGTTCCCGATCCCGGCAACCGGCCAGCGCGGCGTCCGATCAGATTGCCCGACGCGTCGATCCGCGTCTCCAGTCCCGCCGCCTGGAAGCGGTCGGCAAGCCAGGCACGGCCTTCGCGATGGAGTGGGCTGAAGGCGCGGCGTGTCCACGGCCGACCCGGTTCGGTGATCTCGGCCAGCTTGTCGATATCCGCTGCAATGCGTGACGCTGAAACCGGCAGGTTTGGCCTTTCACCGGGGTGGCTCATGCCAGCGGCCTCGACAACGGCAGCGACGCGGGAGGGCGCACGAAGCTGCCCCTGCCTGGATCTGCGATAACCGTCGCGCCGTCATAGACCAGCTCGCCACGGCTGTAGGTGGCGGCGACACGATAGGGCAGCGTCATGCCGTCATAGGGCGACCAGCCGGCAACGTTGTTGCCGGTCTTGCCGGCATCGTAGGTGAAGGCCTCCGGTGTCAGCACCGCGATGTCAGCGTGCTTGCCGGGCTCCAGCGCGCCCTTCACGTGGTCGATCCGGAAATGGCGCGCCGGATTGAGCGTCATCAGCCGCGCGCCCCAGCTCAGCGGCACGCCACGCTCCAGCGCGCCCTTGACGAAAAGCGGTATCAGCATCTCCAGCCCCGGCAGTCCCGATGCATTGGACAGCATGTCCGGGTTGGTCTTGCGGTCGAGCGACCAACTGACGTGGTCCGTCGAAAGAAGCGTGACATTGCCGGCCGTAAGCTGGCGCCAGAGCGCTTCCACCTCGGCCCGTGGACGGATCGGCGGATTGCATTTGGACCGCCCGCCGAGCCGCCTGGCATCGTTCTCCTCATCCAGCGTCAGATAATGGATCAGGCATTCGACCGTCGCGGCGTGGCCTTGTGCGCGGTAGGACGCGGCGATCTCGTAGCCGCGCGCGAGGGAGCAGTGCACGACATGCGCCGGACAGCCCGTCTGCGCGCCGATCTCGTAGATCTCGTGCATCGCGAGAAGCTCCGTCAGCGGCGGTCGCGAAAGACCATGCGCCGTATAGTCGGTGATGCCGGCGGCCCGGACCTTGGCCATGGCGGCGCGGATATACTCGTCGCTCTCATTGTGCACGCCGGCGCACAGGCCGGTCCTGGCGACCTCGGCGAAGCACTGGGCAAGCAAGGCGGGCGGTATGCGCGGAAAGCGTTTCGGGTCGGTGCCGAACGTCGAGAACTTGAAGGCCGCCACGCCGGCTTCCGCCTGCTCGGCGATGCGGGCTGCTCCCTCTTCCGGATCGACCGTGCCGTAGAGCGCGAAGTCGACGCGCGCCTGCGTCTCGGCATGCGCGATCTTTCCCTGGACCGCCTCGGCGGAACACACGAGGCTGCCCTCGTCATAGGGCATGTCGACGATGGTGGTCACCCCGCCGGCGGCGGCCGAGCGGGTCGACCAGATGAAATCCTCCTGGTTCTTCTGGCTCAGCGAATGCACCTGGGCATCGATCGCCCCCGGCATGATCAGCGCGTCGCCCAGATCGTGCCGCTCCCGGCTGGCGGGCATCGCGCCCTGGCCGAGCATGGCCACCACACCGTCCCGAACGGCGACGAAGCCCGACGGCACCACCCGGTCAGCGAGCACCAGCGTGCCTTTGAGCACGAGATCGAAATCGGACATCGAAGGTCCCCTGTGGCGGATACGATGGCCAGCACTCTATGGCCGGCTGGCTCTCGAGGGGATATGCCGAACCATGGACAGCCTATGCGTCCGTGATCGATTGCGCGATCTGCATGGCGATGCGTCGCGAGGCCTGCGTCCGTCGCCAGACAAGGTGAAAGCCGACCCGCTGCGCATCTGGCAGGCGGACGATGCCGACCGGCCTGTCGAGCGCCGCGACCGCCTCCAGCGGAAGCACGGTGAGATAGCCGTGGTCGAGGACGAGGTTGATGACGATCGGCAGCGCGTCGACCTCTACCAGTCGGGTCGCGGCCTGGCCTTCGCCGCCGAGGAACGGTTCGAGCGCTTCGCTGACCGATTGGCGCAGCCCGCTCCGCAGGCTCGGAACCGCGATCAGATGCCGGTTGACCAGCGGCTGGATCGCGGCGTCGGGCGGCACCGCATCGGCCGCACCAACGATCACGAGTTCGCCGGAAAAGATCTCACGGCTCTCGAAGCGCTTGTTGCGCAGGGCGATGTCGGTCAGCGCCACGTCGAAGCGCCCCGACCGCAGCCCCTCGGCAAGATCCTCCGCGGTCGTGCTGCTGACGAAGAGGTCGGGCTTGCCGTCGTCGGCGCGCCATTCGGCGACGAGAGACGCCAGCCGCGCCGCCAGCCGGCTTTCGTGGCCAACCGGAATGATGGTGCCGAGCCTGACGGTGTGAAGCGCGCGGGCGAAGCGCTTCCTCGCCGGCCCGGCAAGGCTGGCGAGCTTGCTGGCGAGCGCCATCGCCGCCTCGCCGAATTCGAGCCCCTCGGCGGTCGGTTCGCAGCCATGCATTTCACGAATGAGCAGCTTTTGTCCGAGCACCTTTTCGAGTGTCGCCATCTGCCGCGAGAGGTTGGGCTGGCCAACGCCGAGCTCACGTGCCGCGCGCCGGATCGAGCCGGCCCGGATCACCACGCCGAAATTGCCGAGCGCGGTCACGGGAATGGCGTTCCGCGCCGCCCACGCAAGCACGTGGCCCTCATCAGCAGACCCTTGACCGGCGACGGCGGCGATATGGGCGAGGGTTTCAGTGAGGGCGGGAATGGATCGCGCCAGGTTTTCCCCGGCGAGTGTAAGCGACAGGCCGCCATCGCGGCGAGACGCCAGCTTCAGCGCCAGTTCGCTCTCGAACCGTTCGAACGCGTCGGCGACGCTCGACGGCGGCCGGCCGAGCAGGGCCGCGGCGCCGCGCACCGAGCTTTCCCGCATCACCGCAAGTGCCGTCGCCAGCGTGGCCGTGTCCATTTCGCGGCTGCCTTCGATGCTTCCCATGGCATCTGTTGTCCGGGTTTTAGCATATCATGTTCGGCCGGCAAGCTGACTAAGCTCGGCGGGCAACGAGGGGAGCCGTCGATGACGCCGATGACCGTATCCGTGGGCACGAAGCCGCTGACGATCGACGATGTCGGCGCCATTGCCGAGCGCAGGGCGATCGTCACCCTTTCGCCGGATGGGCGCGAGGCGGTCCGCAAGGCGCGCGCCGTCGTCGACCGGCTTGTGGATGAGAAGATTCCCGCCTACGGCATCACGACTGGCGTCGGCAGCCAGAAGGATTTCTCCGTCGATCCCGAGGCGATCGCCCGCTACAACGACCTCATGATCACCGCGCATGCGACGCTCGCGCCTGGCCGTAATGCGTCGCCGCAGGTGGTGCGCGCGGCGCTGGCCATCCAGCTTTCGCTCTTTGCCCGCGGACGGTCCGGCGTCCGTCTCGAACTCGTCGAGAGCCTCGTGGCGCGGCTGCGGGTGGACGATCTCCCCGGAGCACGGCTCGGCATGTCCGTCGGCGCCTCGGACATCGTGGCGATGAGCCAGATGGCGGTGCCGCTGATCGGCCGTGCCGGCGCCCAGCCCGGCGGCCATGGCCCCGCGCCTCTCGAGGGCCTCACCGCCAAGGAGGCGGTGTCGCTGCTCAATTCCAACAGCCTGATGCTTGCCGAGGGCGTTCTGGCGATCCGCGAACAGCGCGCCCTGCTCGACGCGGCCACCCTTGCGGGCGCGATGTCGATGGAGGGCCTTCGCGGCAACCTGAGGTCCTGGGGCGAGAAGGTCGACCAGGCGCGCGGCCAGCCGGGCCAGATCCGCGCCGGCAAGGCACTGCGGGCGGCTCTCGCCAACAGCCGGCTCTGGCAGCCGGGAGAGGCGCGCTTCCTGCAGGACCCGTTGAGCTTCCGGTGCATCCCGCAGATCCATGGCGCCGCCGAGGCGGCCTATGATTTTGCCCATTCGATCTTCGAAACGGAGTTGGGCGCGGCCTGCGACAATCCGATGATCGACACGGCCACCGGCGACTTCATCTCGCACGGGAACATGGAAACCACCGCCTGCGCGCTCGCCATGGACACGCTTCGTCAGGCGATCGCCAAGGTGATCGAGGCTTCCGGGCAGCGCATTCACAAGATCCAGTGGCCCGGATTCACCGGCCTGCCGACGAGCCTCGCCGCCGAACCCGGCGCGATCGGCGGCGTGCAGTTCCTGAATTTCGGCCACATCGCCGGAGCCACCGTCGGCGCGGTGCGCCAGGCGGCTCATCCCGCCATGCTGAGCTACTCCGGCCAGCTTGACGACGGCGTCGAGGATGTCGCCGGCAACGCGCCGCAATCTGTCGCCGAGACGGTGCGCATGCTGGAGCCTGCCTGGACGGTGGTTGCCATCGAGGCGGCCTGCGCGGTCTGGGCCATTCACCGCCGCTCCCTCGACATCGCCAACCTCGGCGACGGCTTGAGACCATTGGTGGCGCGCATCATGCCCGTGCTGCCGATCGGCACGGAAGGCCAGAAGGTCTTCGATCTCGGCCAGATCGTCGACATGCTGAAGGCCGAGTTCGGCGTCGCCGACTCGTTGGCATAGGGGAGGCCGATGGCGGCAACGGACCAGAGCTTTCGCGGCGTGGTCGAACGGCTCGAGGCCGTGGGCGACCTGCACCGCGTGGAGCGCGGCGTCAATCCGCGCTTCGAGCTTGGCGCGGTGCTTGCCCTGCGCGACAGGGAAAAGCCGCAGCTTTTCAGCGTCGTGGCAGGACATGCCATGCCGGTTATCGGCAATCTCATGAATTCCCGCGATCGCGTCGCGCGGCTGCTGGGCGTTGAGAAGCCACGCCTGCATCAGCTGATCCTCGAAGCCCTGGGCAAGCCTATCCAGCCCGTGCTCGTGGAGCAGGCGCCGTTGCAGGAGGTGGTGCACGGGAACGACATCGATCTCGGCCGCATCCTTCCGGTGCCGACATGGTTCGAGCACGAAGGCGGCCCCTACATCACCGCCGGCGTGATCGTGGCCAAGGACCCCGAGACCGGGCGCCGGAACGTCTCGATCGCCCGGCTGCGGCTCGAGGGCGGCGATCGTGTCATGGTCGGCATCGCCAAGAACCATCATCTCAACCTGCTGGCCGAGAAGGCGCGCAAGCTTGGGCGCAAGCTGCCGATCGCGGTCGCGATCGGCAATCATCCGGCCGTCCTGCTCGGCTCCCAGATGTATCTTGGGCTGGGCGACGACGAATATGACGTCGTTGGCGGTTTGCTTGGCGAACCGCTCGAACTCGTGCGCTGCAGGACGGTGCCTCTCGAAGTGCCCGCTGGCGCCGAGATCGTCCTGGAAGGCCATATCGACAATGCCGACCCGATCGAGGAAGGCGACGTTTCCGAGTTCCACGGCTTCTATGTCCGCTACGGGGCCGGCACCGGCGGTACCATCACCTGCGTCACCCATCGTCGTGACGCCATGTACCAGGCCATTCTGCCCGGATATGCCGCTGAGCACTGCCTGCTCGGCGCGCTGGCGATCGAGGCCGTGACCTGCCAGGCTTTGCAGCGCGTCATCCCGTCCGTCCGACGCGTGCTGGTCACGGATGGCGGCATGGGCCGCCTGCACGCCATCATCAGTATGCATCGGCCCCGGCTTGGCGAAGGCAAGCGCGCCGCCATCCTCGCCATGGGCCAGGTCAATCTGTTCAAGCTGGTGACCGTCGTGGAGGACGACATCGATCCCGAGGATCCGGTCGCCGTCGAATGGTCTCTCGCCGCGCGCTTCCGCGGGCATGAGGACATGGTAGTGCTTCCGGGCATGAAGGCCGACCGTTGCGATCCCGTGCACGAACGCCTGACCGTCACCAAGATCGGCCTGGTCGCCTGTACCCGCCCCGGCGACGGCGAGCGGAGTTCGCTTTCCGAATTCGCCCGCGCCCCGGGGGACATCCTGGCCTCGGTCCGCGCGCGGCTTGCGGAGTACTGATTGTGGCCGCTCCGAAACGCGTCATCGTCGGCGTCACCGGTGCATCGGGCTTCGACTACGCGGTCTGCCTCCTGAAGATGCTGCGTGAACACGAGATCGAGACCCACCTCGTCGTGTCGCGCGCGGCTATAACGGCCATGGCGCATGAGACCGACATGACCTTCGGCCAGATGAAGGCGCTGGCCGACCATTGTCACGATAACAGGGATATAGCCGCACCCATCGCCAGCGGCAGTTTCCGCACCATGGGCATGATCGTCGCCCCTTGTTCGGCCAAGAGCCTCGCCGAGATCGCCATGGGCACGGGCGGCACGCTGGTCGCGCGGGCGGCCGATGTCGTGCTCAAGGAGCGGCGTCGCCTCGTCGTGCTGTTTCGCGAAACGCCGCTGCATCTCGGCCATTGCCACAACATGCTGCGGCTGACCGAGATGGGCGGCATTGTCATGCCGCCGGTTCCTGCCTTCTATCCCCGCCCGAAATCCATCGACGAAATGGTCACCTATACGGCCGCCCGCACGCTCGATCTCTTCGACATAGAGGTCGAGATCGAGGGGCGGTGGAAGGACCAGCAGGTTGGGAAATAGCTAGAGCGGCCTGGGCCGGGACGGCGCGCCGACGGGGCATTCGAGAGCGTCGCGATCCCATTTGCCGAGAGCGGCGGCGGCGTCATAGGTGCTCTGCAGGAACGCCATGAGCGTTGCTTCGGGATCCGCCGCCGTGCGCACCGCTTCGTAAGGCAGCAGGAATTCGCCGAACTCCGGCGAGAAGAATGCCTGCGGCGGCTGGACAGGCGCCGACGCGAAGCCATCAGGCGCCGGATAGGCGTAGGAATAGAAGGCCGGGTAATCGATCGGTCCGCCGCCTGGCCAGAAACCGGCGCTGCTGACTTCATGCGAATAGGCCTCGCGGGTCACTGTGTCGGACAGGCGTGGGATGCCGCCCGGGTGCAGCGGCGCCCGCCTGCCGGAAAAGCGCGTCACCGCCAGGTCGAAGCCGCCCCAGAAGAAGTGAACGGGGCTGACTTTGCCGAGGAAGCCCGTCCGGAATCGCGAAAGCACGCCATGCGTGGCAAGCAGGATGCGCCAGAAGCGATTGGCAAGATCGCGATCGTAGGAGGCGTGGAGGCTGTCCTGGCCGAAGGGGACGCCTCCGGCGATCTCGCTGGGCAACGGGTTGATCGGCGTGTCGAGCCCGAGTTCGGCGAGCGTCGCCATCACCTCACTGTAGAATTCGGCCACCGATTTCGGTGCGAGCATGACTTGGCGGGAATGGTCGTCGCTCGTCTTCACCCACAAGAGGTGATCGACGAAGTCGAAATCGATCTGGAAGGCGCGGTTGCCGGCGGGCATGGGCGAGGTCGTCAGGCCGCGAGCGGTCACGTAGAGAGGCACGTGCCAGGAGTGGTTGAGCCAGGGCTCGCGCGCCAGGCGGATCTTGCCGACGATCTGGGTCCACAGATGCAACGTCTCGTAGGTAGGCTTCCACGCCGCATAAGGCAGGTCGGGCCAGCGCTCGGGGACTAGGGCAGGCGACATGGCATTCCTCCTTCATCGTGGACCGGTCGGCGAACTCTACCGATACACAGTGCTGCCCGTCGAGGGCGATGGCTGGGTCCCGACTGGCGCCTGTCCCCGGCTTCCCGTCACAAGTGCCCGTTTGCTGCAATGACGCATTGACGACTGCATAAAAATGGAATACCGATCCGATATCGGAATGAGTAATTCTTGAAGAGAGGACGCTTTTCATGGCCGCAAGGAATATCCGGATCGGCGGCGCATCCGGGTTTTGGGGGGATTCGCCCGAGGGCGCGCGGCAACTGATCCTGTCCGGCGAGGTCGACTATGTGGTGTTCGACTATCTCGCCGAAATCACCATGTCGCTGCTCGGCCGCGCGCGTGCGAAGGACCCGGCCATGGGTTACGCGCCCGACTTCATCGCCGACGTCATCAAGCCGTTCGCGCGGGTGATCGCAGAGCGGAAGCTCAAGATCATCAGCAGCGCCGGCGGCGTCAATCCGATAGCCTGCAAGGAAGCGATCGAGCGCGAGCTTGCCGCGCAGGGTGTGTCTCTGACGGTCGCGGCGGTGATCGGCGACGACATTTCGCCCCTGGTGCCGGAGCTTCGGCAGGAAGACGTCAAGGACATGAAATCGGGAGCCGGCCTGCCGTCCGGCGTCAGCACCGGCAACGCCTATGTCGGCGCTCTCCCCGTTGCGGCGGCACTGAGGGAAGGGGCATCGATCGTCGTCACCGGCAGGGCAGCCGACAGCGCGCTTGCGCTCGGCGCGCTGGTCCACGAATTCGGCTGGCAGCCGCACGACTATGACCGGATGGCGGCCGGCAGTCTCGCCGGGCATGTCATCGAATGCGGTCCGCAGTCGACGGGCGGCGTCTTCACCGACTGGCGCGAGGTCGCCGACGGTTGGGACAATATCGGCTATCCGATCGTCGAATGCGCCGCCGACGGAACCTTCACCGTCACCAAGCCGACCGGCACCGGCGGCAAGGTGTCGATGGCGACCGTTGCCGAGCAGATCTGTTACGAAACCGGCGATCCGGGCAACTACGTGCTGCCGGATGTGGTGTGCGACCTGAGGTCGATCGCCGTGGTCGAGACGGGACCGGACCGGGTCCTGGTCAGCGGCGTTCGGGGCAAGGCGCCCACCGATACCTACAAGGTCAGCATCACCTACCAGGACGGCTTTCGTTCCATCGCGACCCTGATGGTCAACGGCCGCGACGCCGTGGAGAAGGCGCAGGCCATGGCCTCGGCCATCCTGAAGAAGGTCCGGCGCATTCTCGACCGTGAAGGGCTTGGCGACTTCGACGATGTTTCGACCGAAATCCTGGGGGCGGAAGCCACCTACGGTCCGCACAGCCGCTCCGGCGCCAACCGCGAGGTGATGATGAAGATAGCGGCGCGCCACCGTTCGCGAGCGGCGATGGATATTTTCGCGCGCGAGATCGCGCCAGCATCGACGTCAATGGGGCAGGGCACGGCCGGCGTCATGGGCGGCCGGCCCAAGGTACAGCCGGTGCTGCGCCTGTTCTCGATGCTTCTGCAGAAGGACCGCGTCAACCTCTCGATCGTGGTCGGTGACAAGCAGCCGCTGGATGTTCCGGTGCCGGTGGAGGGGCAGTCTCTGCCAGCGGCGGTGCCGGACGAGGTTCGTGCCGTGGCGTTTCCGCAAGGCGAAACGGTCAGCGTTCCGCTGGTGCGCCTGGCCTATGGACGCAGCGGCGACAAGGGCGATGATTCCAACATAGCCATCATCGCGCGCCGCCCGGAATTCGCCAGCGAGATCGAACGCCAGCTCACCTCCGACGCCGTCAAGGAGTACATGGCCCACGTCGTCGCCGGACCGGTGCAGCGCTTCGCCTGGCCGGGTCTCAACGGCTTCAATTTCCTTCTGCACCGTTCGCTCGGTGGCGGTGGCATCGCCTCGCTGCGCTATGATCCGCAGGGTAAGGCGCATGCCCAGATGCTGATGGATTTCCCCATAAAGGTACCGGCGGACTGGGTGGAGCGAGGTCTTCTCGCCGCCTGAAAAGGCGAACGCCCGCCTGGCCATCCCGGAGTGCCGACAACACGATGTCCTCGCGCAAGCCGCGCGAGGAGCAAGGTTTCACTTTCGCGGTCCGCATTCGAGGCCGCATCTTCTGGAGGAATGAGCATGAGATTGAATGGAAAGCGCGTGATCGTCACCGCGGCGGCCTCAGGCATGGGGCGTGCCGGCTGCGAAATCTTCGCCCGTGAGGGCGCGCGGGTGGTGGCGGTGGACGTCAATCCGGCGGTCGAGGAGGTTGCGGCCGGTCTTGGCGGCAAGGTGTCGGCTGTTATCGCCGATCTCTCGTCCACCGGGGCTGTTCGCGATGCGCTGGGCAAGGCCGCGGCTTCGCTTGGCGGGCTCGACGTGCTGTGGAGCCATGTCGGCGCGGCGGGCTCCGGCGACGTCGAGAACCTGACCGACGAGGATTTCGATTTCGCCGTGCGGCTCAACCTCGCCTCGGCGATGTTCTCGGCCGGGGCGGCCATTCCGCACATGACCGGCGGCGGCTCGATCATCTTCACCTCGTCGGTGTCGGGACTGGTCGGCTCGCCTTTCAGCCCGCTCTATTCGGCCGTCAAGACCGGCGTCGTCGGCCTGGCCCGGTCGCTGGCATTGCGCTACGCGCCCAAGGGAATCCGGGTTAACGCCATCTGCCCGGGCCCGATCGACACACCCATGCTGCCCCAGTTCGTCGGCCGCAGCGGTGACGCCAAGGAAGCGGCGGCCAACCGCGAACGTCTCCTGGCGGCGATTCCACTCGGCCGGCT
Organism: Mesorhizobium sp. 65-26; assembly: GCA_001899205.1. Lineage (GTDB taxonomy): Bacteria > Pseudomonadota > Alphaproteobacteria > Rhizobiales > Rhizobiaceae > Mesorhizobium. Next base: position 211,876 of record MKVL01000013.1, read on the forward strand.
CGGCGTGGCACAGGACATCGCCAATGCCGCGCTCTGGCTTGCCTCGGACGATGCTTCGTTCGTCACCGGCGTCGCCCTGCCGGTCGATGGCGGCTATACCGCACGTTGATCGCGAGGCCTGGCAAATGAAGATCTTGGTGCCCGTAAAGCGGGTTGTGGACGCGAACGTTAAGGTTCGCGTCAAGTCAGACGGTTCGGGCG
>MKVL01000014.1:0-11970 GCA_001899205.1 Mesorhizobium sp. 65-26
ACAAACGGCAGCCTGCAAGGCCTTTTGATTTGAACCACGTCGAACGACACACAACCGGGCGGCATTTTCACGTGAGCGTCCGGCCGAGGTGGCTGGCTGCTGTGATTTTGGCTGTCGGGTTCCTCTCCGCGGCCGTCTCCGGCGCGAAGGCCGAAATCCGTTCGCTGAAATTCTATCACCTGCACACGGGGGAAAAGGCAGAGATCGTCTACAAGCGCAATGGCCGCTACGATCGGGACGGCCTGCGCAAGATCAACATCATCCTGCGCGACTGGCGCCGCAACGAGCCGACCAGGATGGACCCGCAGTTGCTCGACCTCGTCTGGGAAGCCTACCGCGAGAGCGGCGCGACGGACTATATCCAGGTCGTCTGCGGTTATCGCTCACCGGCGACCAACGCCATGCTGCGCAGCCGCAGCCGCGGTGTCGCCAAGGAAAGCCAGCACATGCTCGGCAAGGCGCTGGACTTCTACATTCCCGGCGTGCCGCTGAAGAAGCTGCGCAACATCGGCCTCAAGATGCAGGGCGGCGGCGTCGGTTACTATCCGACGTCCGGCTCGCCCTTCGTCCACATGGATGTCGGCAATGTCCGCCACTGGCCGGGCATCAGCCGCCAGGAGCTGGTCAGCCTGTTCCCGAACGGCAAGACGCTGCACGTGCCGAGCGACGGGCGGCCGCTGCCGGGCTATGAGCAGGCGGTGGCCGCCTACAAGGCGCGCAGGGGCGCCGGCACGCCCAATATCGAACTGGCCAGCGCCGGCGGCTCGAGCAAACGCTCAGGCGGACTGCTCGCGGCCTTCTTCGGCGGCGGCGGAAGTGATGAGGCTGACGACAGCGTCGATGTCGCGAGCGCCGAACCTGCGCCGAAGCCGAAGGCCGTGAAACCGGCGGTGGTCGCCGCAAAAAGCGGCAACCTGCCGAGCGCTGCAGTCGTCGCGCCGCAGACCGCCAAGCGCGCCAGCATCCCGCAGATCGCCGGCGACAGCGCGGACAATTCCGGGCCGCAGCAGGATACGCCTGAGGCGATCATCGCCGCGCTGCCGCCGAAGGAGGTTCCGCTGCCCGCGTTTACGCCGAGGCCGAAGGTCGATGTCGGCCAGGAGACGCCCGAGAATGTGCCATTTGCCGTGGCGGACGCCTCGGCCACAACCGAACAGGCGGTAGCGACCGCGCAGGCGCCGGCACCAGGCAAGGCTCCATCCAGCATCGGCAATGCAGCCGCGCATGCGTCTACCGATCCGGCCCAGGTGGCCGTCAACCACGTTCCGTTGCCGACCTGGCGGCCTGATCGCTCGATGCCGATCGAACCCGAGGATAAGAATGTGCTGCTGGCGCTCGCCGACAGGACCTCGCACCACGAGATCGCGACCGATGCCTTTTCGGTGCTGCCGACGGCACGCCCCGACCCGGACACGTATGAGATCAAGGCCGTCGTCAAACAGGCCAACACAACGAGCGAGGCCGAAGGGATCGGCGCAGAATATCAGGTTGCATCACTGGGCGAGCCGCAGCCCCACCCGACCTTCAACGATCCCTCGGGTGTTGACGCCGCGTCGCCCCGCGACGCCATCGCCACCCGTCCGGCCGGGATGGATCCCGTGCAGGCGATCGGTGCGGGTGTGAAGACGACGCACAAGGAAGCCAGAGCCTCTGTCCACGATCTGAGGCCTGGGCCGAAGGCGATGCTGGTGCCGACGCCACCGCAAACCGCACTCTGGGCGCTGAGCAGCGGCGAAAACATCGCTGCGATCTCCAGCCCAACGACGGCGCCCCGCTATGCCTACAACATCGTGCCCACGCCGCCGAGCGAAGTGTACACAGCCGGCTTCCAGACCGGCGGCGAGGTTCCCGACGCCAGCCGCTTCACCGGCAGCGCCGTCAAATTCCTCTCGGTCGCTCGCTTCCGGACGAAGTAGCGGATCATTTAGCCATTTGCGGCAGCGAAATAGCCGGTCGGCCGCTCTATGGCGCTTGGCGGCCACGTCAAGATGAAAAAATGGCAGCGGCTTGCCTCAGAAGCGAGAAACATACCGAACCGACCATTTGCGCGGTGATCTGGGCCTTGATGAAGCGCAGAGCTGCACGAAACATGCTGCTCCAGGGTCCGACGGGCACAGGCAATAGTTAAAACGCAAACAGGGCCGTTCCAGCCGGAACGGCCCTGTCCTGGGATAGGCTTGGTTTGTGCGGCTTGGTTCAGGCCTTCGGAGCCGCCTTCTTTGCCTTCGCGGCCTTCTTCACCGGGCACTTGTGCTTCTTGGTCGGCTTGCAGGCCTTCTTGGTCGCAGCCTTCTTCTTCGGAGCAGCCTTCGCAGGCGCCGTCGTGGCCGGAGCAGTCGTGGTCGCAGCCGGAGCAGCGGTCGTGGTTGCAGCCGCGTTGCTGACGGCCGGCATCGAGAAGGCAAGGGCAACAGCGAGGCCGAGGGCGGAGAGGAGGGACTTTTTCATGGCTTCATTTCCTTTTTGTGCGGGTCGGGAGTTGAGTGCCACTGATCTGGATCGATCGGAGTCACTCCAAGCAGCTTCAAAGCGTTCGCGAGCATCCGGATTCCCTGTGCTTGCTTCTTGTTGGCGCAGAACCGGTCTCCCTTTCTTTGTAGTGCTTTCGCCGCGGTGACCTGCGTGGCCGCGGCATGGGTTTCGAGGGCTTCGTCAACTTGACGGCTGAGATTGGCGCAACGCTCGGTCCGGGTCAGCGGCGTCACCTTCGTGCTGGAGGCTCCGGTTGCCGCCGTGGTGAGCGATATGCTGAGCAAAGCACCCACCACGCTGATCCAGAACCTCTGCATCGGCCTTGTCCGTTACTCCGGAAACTTGCGTCGCAGCCGATGACCTGACCGCCACGGCACCGGTTATGCCCTTTAAATTTTTCGCGAGTTTTTCCCGACTGTAGAATTTTGTTTCTGGATTGTTTCTGAAGGGCTGCCGCCCGGCTGAGTGCACGCCGATCTGGTCAGCGCTGCCAGCGTTGCAAAGATCTCCTCAACTCTGTTTGCCAGCGAGAAGCCATAGCCGGCGTGCGCGGCGCTGCCGGAGCAGTGCAAACAAAATCAAATTTTGTTAACCCTGCTGACTGACAATGCCGGTGCTGCTATCAGCGATTTGCCGACATACAGGCGAGACATGGCGGACCGCCCCTTGAGACCAAAAGCTGAAGGAACGAGCTAAGGTGCTTCGGAAACTATCGCGATTCCTGACCGTTCCTGCGCTTGCAATTTTTATGTCTGGGTGCGTGTCGACCGTCTTGAACGTCGCTGACAATGCAAATTTGAACGTTGCCGACAAAGCAGGCCAACCCCTCAAGGCGAGCCTTGTCAGCGAAATGAGCCGCCGCAAAATGACGCCCGCGGATCCAATTCTGATTCGGATATTCAAGGACGAGAGTGAGTTGGAGATATGGAAGCGTGATCGCACAGGCCGCTATGCACTGTTGAAGACGTTTCCGATGTGCCGCTGGTCGGGGAAACTTGGGCCGAAAACGAAAAATGGCGACCGACAGGCGCCCGAGGGCTTCTATCAGGTTTCGGCAGGCATGCTGAATCCGAATTCACAATATTATCTCTCTTTCAATCTCGGTTATCCAAACAAGTTGGAAAGCGCGCTTGGCTATAGCGGTGAAGCCCTAATGGTCCATGGCGCGTGTTCATCTTCGGGATGCTTTGCATTGACGGACGCCGGTGTCGCCGAAATCTACGCAATCGTTCGCGAAGCCGTAAAAGGCGGCCAGACGTCTTTCCAGGTGCAGGCCTTCCCGTTCCGAATGACCCCGGAAAACATGGCAAAGAACCGAAACGATCCCAATTTCAGCTTTTGGACGAACTTGAAGCAGGGCTACGACAATTTCGCGGTCACCGGTCGCCCGCCGAAGGTGTCTTACTGTGGCAGGCAGTATGTTTTTGATGCCGATTTTGAAGGTGGTGATCCACGCGACCCGCTGGCGCCATGCCCATCGTTGTCAACTCCACTGAATGCCGCTGTGGTCGCTCGTGGTGAAGCCGATGCGCGAAAGACAGAGGCGATTCTCGCCTCGGGCGCAAATATCACCGCTCACGCCTATGCCGACGGCGGCATGAACGTCAGCTTCCGCAAACTTTTGAAGAGCCGCGGCGCCGCGGCACTTGCCAAGCAGACGTCGCTGGACGACGTGCCGGTAAGCCGGCCAGAGGCCGCTTTGGCAGATCCGCATAGTGCGGAGGAATAGATTTGATACGCCGATTTTTGAGGCATGAAGTCTCTTCCACCTCAGGGGAGCTGGCCGTGAGGTGTGAATTGCTTAGAACCGGGTTGAGCTTTCTAACCCTGATCGCGATGATTTTGCATTTCGGCGCAATATTGGAGCCAACTCAAGCGCGTGCTCGCGGTGTCATCGAGGCGGCGCATCAGGGCCTGAGAGATCTTAGCACCAACCTCGTCTTGAGCGGCGAGTCGCAGAAGGGGAAACAGCTTCAGCAGTTTGTGGATGCGCACTGTCAATCCGACAGCCATGCCGTTGTCCAAGCCACACTGACCGGTATCGTTCCTATCGACGGCAACGCGTATTTCCCGGCCGAAATATCTGTCGTCGGCTACATCGCCGATGTCTCCGACAAGCCCCCCAACCTCGAAGAGCGTAGCTGAACTCGAACCAATTTTCAGTTGTGCCTTCGATGAGGGAAAAATGATCAATCGCCGTTCCGCGATGTTCGGCCTGGCCGCCGTGCTCGCTCCACAGGGTGCTTTCGCCGCCAAGGTTCAGAAGAAGTTTGTGCTTGATGCGAAATATCAACCACAAACCGTGGACTTTCCAAATTCATATTCCGTTGGGACCGTCGTGGTCGACCCGGGCAATCGATACCTGTACTTAGTCGAAACAGGAACCTCCGCCAGACGTTATGGCGTCGGGGTCGGCAAAGCCGGACTGGCCTGGTCGGGTACGGCGCAGGTGGCGAGAAAGGCGAAGTGGCCGAGTTGGATGCCGACCGCGAACATGATCAAACGCGATCCGGCCAAGTACGGGAAGTATGCCAATGGCGTCGAAGGTGGCCCAAGCAACCCCCTTGGCGCTCGGGCGCTCTACCTCTATCGGAATGGCCGTGACACTTACTATCGCATCCATGGAACAACCGAGCCCTGGACGATCGGGCAGGCGGTATCCAACGGCTGCATTCGGATGCTCAACGATCACGTGACGGATCTCTACGATCGCGTCCCGATCGGAACGACAGTCGTTGTTCTATAATATACCGTGACCTGAGCCTTTCGGCGAAAGCGTCGAGACGTTCGCTATGGCCATTCGACTCGGCACGAAGGCCGCCAGCAAGACTCCGATCCTGTTCGGAACCGGGTTGTTATAGGTCTTTGCCGAGAGTCGCAGGGGCGACATACAGCCGCCCTTGCGGTCCCATACGAAGATGCCTCAGGCCGCCTTCTTGTCGGCGCCGCCCGTGTTCATCGTGCTCTGCTCGACGGCGTCGATCGTCGGGCGCTCGTAGGAGGAGATGGTCTTGCGGCCGAACTCGATCGCCACCTGTGGCAAGGCGCCGTTCATATACGCAAGCAGCGTCTGCTTGACGATGATGTAGAGGCGGTTCTTCTTCTCGCGCACCGTCTTGATCTTGGTGGCGACCGGACCGACCACCGCATAGGACAGGACGATGCCGAGGAAGGTTCCCACGAGTGCCGCGCCGATCAGGCCGCCGAGGATTTCCGGCGACTGGTCCAGCGCGCCCATCGCTTTCACCACGCCGAGCACGGCCGCCACGATGCCCAGCGCCGGCAGGCCGTCGCCGACCGCGACCATCGCGTGATAGGCCTTCAGCTTGTCGGTGCGGATCGTCTGGATCTCTTCGTCCATCAGCGCCTCGATTTCATGCGAGCGGGCATTGCCGATGATGATGATGCGGCAGTAGTCGCAGATGAAATTCGTCAGGTCGTGGTTCTTCAGCACGGTCGGAAAGGCCTGGAAGATCGCCGACTCTTCCGGATTGTCGATATGCGCCTCTACCTCGCTGCGCGACTTCGAGCGCAGTTCGCGCATCAGGCTGTGCAGGACGCCCAGCGTCTCGAGATAGTCGCGCTCCTTCGGCACCGCCTGCTTGAAGGCCTCGAGAATGCCCTTGCCGGTGTCCTTGACCGTCTTCATCGGATTGGCGACGAGGAAGGTGCCGAGCGCGGCGCCGCAGATGACCACCGCTTCCCATGGCTGCACCAGCACGCGAAGATGGCCGCCCATGGCGATGAAGCCGCCGAGAACGCAGCCGAGCGTCACCACAAGCCCGATCAGAATGCCCACGGCAGGTCCTTCCGCATGTCACGTTGTGGATTGATGGCATAATCCCAGTGCCTTGCGCGAAGCTTGGTGAACGGTCGCCATCGGCCAAGGATTCTACAAATGGGCGCCTCGCGTCGCTGGCGCGGTAGCGATTGTATTCCGAGTGATCGAAAATGCAGAATCGCCAGTGCATTGGGTTGCAGAGAGCAGCGTGGCAGCGTCGAAACGTCCAGCTCCCTCGTGAACGCAGTTCGCGCCCTATGTCCGTATTCCATCTTGGGCTGCTCAGGCATGGCGAAGCCGGAGATGGGCATATTCGACAAGGATGAACCAACGAAATATCGCGCGCACGTGACACGTGACGTCAATCATCAAAATAGATCCGGCGATGATTGAGCGCACCTTGGCAAGACAGAATACGGAAGGCGTATCATTGTCGGAAAATTACTGTAGGCCTTCGCCGGGGGCGACCGACGCGAAGTTGCCTTTGACGTCGGCGACACGCGCTACAGTGGATCTGGAGCCGAAGATCCAAGCGCGGTTTGTGCTGACGGAATAGAGCGGTTGGTAATCGGGGAGATCGCCGTCCCGCAGAACGTTGTTGCTGAGGTTGTCAAGAATGAAGGTGCCGCCGCTGGTACTCACAGACAGGACCGCGTGGAAGAAATTTCTCTTGCGATCCTGGAGAATAACAAGCGACATGCTCTGCGCCGGAATACCTGCCCTCTGCAGTGCAGTCATCTTCAGTATCGCAAAATCTTCGCAATCGCCGGCTCGTCGTTCGAGGATCTCCAGAGGCTTTGCCCAATAGTCGAATTCGCCGTAGACCAGGCTGTCTTTCTTGTAGGCGATCAAGCGGTTTACAGTGCTGTTAACGAAGGACAGCTTGTCGTTGAATCCTTTGTCTCGAACCACTTCAATCATAGCGGCAAAAGCAGCGCTCTTGTGCTCGCAAGCGCCCTCCGTTGAGCAGTCGACGATTGCCTGGTAGACGGGCGCCCAGCGCGCGGAAGCAGGAAAGTTGCGCATCGACAAGGCAACCGATCCAAATACGCCGGGAGTGAACGCCGCTGTCTGCATGGGGTCGATTCGGACATCGCCTCGCACCGTCGAAGGACTGGTCCCTCGCTCTGCATTGGCAGGGCCATAATCATCGACAACCCTAACAGACTGATAGGCTGCGGTAGGCTGCCGCGGCCACGATCTCTCCAGCGGAACGCCGCCGAGGTAAGACGGCGCCCGCGGCTTTTCCAGCGGTGTGCCAGTGTTGGCTACCCCATCAAAATCCGTGCCTGCAATGGAAGGCTGCTCCAAGCTGACGAGGCCAATTGCCAGCAATAATACCTGGAGCGTGACCGCTCCCCATACATGTTTTTGTTTGTTCATAACGTCCACCTCTGACAGTGGACGCTATCAATATCGCCTCAAATTATTGGAAAGGAAGATGGGTAAAGTTCTGGCAAACTGATTGGCATATTTGCCATGGAAATTTATTCAAATTTTTAACTATCTGACCGGTTGACCTTCCCAGCATCGGGCTGGCAATGGTGTGGCTGTCACGACTCGTCGCAACGAATGTCGACGGTTTGGAAGATGGTGCAATACCGCCATTTTGAGACGGAAGAATGTTACGAATTCGCATGAATACCGTGGCAGTAGCCATCCATGTAGGAGCTAAACCGCGCTCTATTGGACGAGTCGCTAAACAGCCCGAGTTCGAGTGAAAGATCGTGTCCGCTCTCTGCCTGCCCTTCGGCCTTATAGCGCTCGACCCAGCGCGCTACGATCTTGGCCGACACGCCGTAGACGCGCGCCGCATGGGCTTGGGAAAGAGCGCCTTCTATCACCGACAGCGCCATCTCCTCTCGACGCAGCGGCGTGAGACGGGCATTCTCGTGGATGTTCATTCGGACCCTCCGGTGCATGCTGAAGCTTGGTAACTCCAGTCTCCTTGGTCCGGTCCGAATGGACAACCTCCCGAAAGCTCACAGCTAGCTGGCCACGCAGTTGTGCGATATGCGCAAAAGGATGGATGGCTTGGCCGCCCAGGTCCACAGAACGTTCTGACCGCAGATCCCTTCCCGGGGCGCTGTTCGTGCTCCGGGACAAACGCAGATCGACTTGCCAATGTCGGCGTGATAGAGGCACCGGAGAACAGATCTCCGGCGTCTCTTGGCTCTCAGATTTAGAAGGAGCGCTGGAAGCGAAGGAACCCGCCCAGCGACTGCTTGCCGTTAGCGACACCGCCGACCTTAGTGTACACGATCTCCGGCGTGACGACGAAGCCAGGGACGACTGTGTAGTCGATATTTGCGACTGCGACGAACTCCTTGTTGCCGTCGTAGGCGATCTGCAGGTTGCCGTTCGCCTTGTCGGCAAGCTTGGCGGAGCCGCCGGCCCAAACAGCCCACGAGCCACCCCAGTTGCCATAGTAGTTAGGCAGGTATTTGTCCGACTTATATCCAACCATGGCGAAAAGAGAAACGGTGTCGGAGGCCTTGAGATCGATTCGGGCTTTGCCGGCCCAGACGTCGTTGACACTATCGTAGCCCGCGACCGCAGCCAGCTTGCCCCAACCCTGGGTATACGATGCGCCTGCCACGACATGAGGCATGTAGTCATTGATCGTATAGAAGCCGGCGCCCTGCTCCAATGCTACGGTCGCCGCAAAGCCGTTTGTTCCCGTGTAGGTATAAGACATCTGATTGGTGCGGAATGGGCCGTAGCCGAGCAGCCAATCGTTGATCACGTTACCTGCATAGTCAGTGAAGGTGCTGAAGACAGAGTCGGTCATGCCGACCTTGAAGCCGCCTAGCTCCACGTATACGTGGTTTATGTACAGCTGATCTGAGGGGGTCGGAGAGGAAAGGTAACTCCAGACCGAGCCGCCGGTGTCGCGATCGAAGTTGATCTGAGCGTAAGCCCGCAGCGTGCCCAAATCCGTCTGGGTGCGCGCGTCGGTCTGCAGTGCAAAGCGGGCCCTCTTGTAATAGGTGTCGCCGAGACCATCCCCATCAACGTCCGAACCGAGATTTTCTCCGATGCCTATATCATAGCGCACATAGCCACCAATGCGCAGACATGTCTCTGTTCCGGGAATGTAAAAGAAGCCTGCCCCGAAAACGTCGCAGACTCGGACATATTCAGCAGGTTCTGGCTCTGCCACAACCACTGCATCGGCCGCGTAGGCGTTGCCGAGGGTCAAGATTGGCACTGTAAGGACTGTAGCAAAAAAAGGAATTCTCATTTTCCCACCTTTTTCCAATTGGAGTTTACCGGGCGGATCTGTGCCCCGGTCGAATTGATCTGGGGGGATGAGATTTACTTGGGACGAACACGAAATTTACATATCTGTAAGAGTGCCGATCGCCATTCGGGGTAGCGTGCGAACGTTGCAAAAGTGTCACATTTCAGGACGTGCCAGGACGGCTGCTTGCTGCTTGTCCGCTGCGCGCGGCTAGTGATGCAGAATCCAACCGCAGGTGAAGAGATGAGTTTCAGCGACCAGTTGTAAGCGCCACGCCGCTCCCCTCGTGCGGCGCATGGGGTGAATGTGCCAAGAATCCCCCCGATCGCGAGAGACGGAGGGCCTGCATGGAAGCAGACGGCAAAAAGGGACGTCCATTTGGACGTCCCAACAGCTGGCTACGCAGGCCGGCTCGAGGTTCTGGAAGGCCCAACGGGGCGGCGGGTTCGCTCGGAGGCCGACGGAGCCCGGATTGCGGCCGAGAGCCTGATGCCGGGGGTGCCGGTGGCGGCGGTCGCCCGCAAGCATGGCGCGACCCGCAGGCAAATCTACGATTCGCGGCGTCGCCTTCGCCAAGGACAACTGGCACTGCCCGAAAGCATGGCGCCGATGTTCGCGCCGCTGATGGTGGAAGAATCATCGGCGCCTCAACCGACGATGAGGTCACCGAAATCGGCACCAGCGAAGGTGAAAATCGTGATCGACGACATGGCGATCCGAACGGCGATTGACCTCGAGCACCTGCCGCAGGTGATCCGTGCGGTGCGGGCCTCGCGATGATTGCACCCGGCGCCGATCTGAAGATCTATATGGCGACCCGTCCGGTCGACTTTCGTCGCGGCCTCGACGGGCTGGCAGCTGCGGTGCAGGAGATACTGGCCCTCGACCCATACTGTGGGACGGCCTTCGTCTTCCGGGCCCAAAGGGCTAACAGGATCAAGATTTTGGTCTGGGATCGCACCGGACTGGTGCTGGTGCATAAGCGGCTCGAGGGTTCGAAGTTCGTATGGCCGCAGGTTCGCGACGGTGTGATGCGGATGTCGCCGGCGATGTTCGCGGCCTTGTTCGAAGGGCTGGATTGGAGACTGGTTCGCCCCGAGGGGCACGGCGTCCGCAGCTTGCCGGATGAGTGTGTGGCACAGTGACTCAGGCGTTGTCTCCGGTGGCGTTATTGGTGTTCATGTGCTTGATTTAGCGCATGAATCTGACGGTTATCCAGGAAGAGAACGAGCGTTTGAAGGCGCTCCTGGCCCAGACACAAGCGACCCCGGCCGGGCACCAGGCTGCCTTGGCTGAGGCCGAAGAGGCGCGCCGCCGGCTAGAGAGCATCGTCAGCCAACGGTGCCAAATCCGAGAAGCTGCTCCGGATCAATACCACCTGCCGCTCGAAGACGAGGAGATCGCGCAGGGTGTACTGACGCCGCGCAGGAAAAGGCGCAGCGAGTCATCCAGGGCCGTTCGGACGAGACCTCCGGTTCTCGCCGGCGCAACCGCGGTCACTTGCCGGCCCATCTGCCGCGGGTGGAGCGGGTCATCGAGCCCGAGAGCACGTTGTGCCCGTGCGGCTGCGGCGAGATGGCCAGAATCGGCGAGGACGTCAGCGAGCGGCTGGGCGTGATCCCGGCGCAGTTGCGCGTGCTGGTCACGCGCCGCCCGAAATACGCTTGCCGCCGCTGCTCGGGCGCGGTCGTGCAGGCCCATGCCCCCGAGCATGTGGTGCCTGGCGGCCTGCCGACCGAGGCATTGATCGCCCAGGTTATCGTCCCAAGTTCGGCGATCACTTGCCGTTCTACCGGCAGGCCGAGATCTACGCTCGCCAGGGTATCCAACTGGATCGCGCCACACTGGGCAACTGGGCAGGCCGGGCCTGCTTCCATCTCAAGCCGATAGCCGAGCACATGCGCAGCATCTGGCTGGCGCGGATCGCCTGTTCATGGGCGAGACTACCGCGCCGGTGCTCGATCCCGGACGCGGCAAGGTCAAGAAGGGCTTCTTCTGCGCGATCGCCTGCGATGACCGCAGCCATGGTAGCCAAGGCCTGCTGTTCCACTATGCGCCAGGGCGTGGCGGCGACCATGCTGAACGCTTCCTTCAAGGCTTTGGCGGACGGTTCCTGCAAGTTGACGCCTATGAGGGTTACGACCGGCTGACACGCCTGGAGCGGTCGCAGGGACCGTGGCTGCTCGTCCATTGCTGGAGCCATCTGCGCCGACGTTTTGTGAAGCTGGCGCGCAACACCAAGTCCCCGATCGCCGAGGCGGCGATACGCCAGATCGGGCGCTCTACGCCATCGAGGCAACCGTGCGCGGCGCATCGCCTCAAATCCGCCTTGCCGCCCGACGGGAGCATTCCGCGCCGATCATCGCTGCCCTGAAGCCATGGTTCGAAAAGCAGCTATCGATGATCTCCTCCGGCTCCGGACTGGCCGAAGACATCCGCTATGGGCTCGGCCACTGGGAAGGTCTGACCCGGT
>MKVL01000014.1:11992-53362 GCA_001899205.1 Mesorhizobium sp. 65-26
ACGTCAACCTGGTCGCCTACCTCTCCAAAACTCTCGACGCCACCACCAACGGCCATCCGCAGAGCCAGATCGAGGAACTCATGCCCTGGCGATTCCGGAAAACGTCAAGCCCAAATCCATAGGCGATCGGCGAGGCGCTTACGACCAATTCCGGGGCGGCGACAACCACCCTCTATATTAGCTAGGGGCACAACGACTTACATTTTTGTAAGCCTCGTTTCAATCAGCGTAAAATTTGGTGATTTAACAAGAACTGTCTCAGACGCAGTGCAAGTGAATGTGCAGTGCGGATGGTTATTGTCCGCCCGCGAATTGACCTCCGCGGGCGGACCTTTTTACTGTGAATATAGCGGGAAATCGATCCTGACGATCAGGCCGGGCTCGTTGTCATGGAGGGATACCGACCCTCCGTGCAATTCCGAGATGGCTTTCACCAGGCTCAGTCCCAACCCTGTCCCTTCTGTCGTCCTGCTCTTCTCAAGCCTGTAGAAGCGCTTGAAGACGTGCCCGCGTTCGTCCACGGGAACGCCAGGACCATCATCCGCAATCTGAACCGTCCACCAGCTAGCGTCGTTGTACGTCGAGACCACAATGGAGGTGCCAGGTGGTGTATGGCGCATAGCGTTTACGATGAGGTTCACGCACATCTGCTTCAAGAGGTCGCTGTCGCCAAAAATGCGCGCAGGTTCATATCTTTGCTCGCTGACGAATGTTAACGTGCGCCCGCTATCTTCGACAATGTCCTTATAGATATCGCATATCTCGTCCAGGAGCGCATAAAGGTCGATCTCGGCGAACCGCGAGCCTCGGGCTCCGGATTCTATCTGGGAAATGCGCAGCAAACCTTCGAATGTAGCAGTGATGTTGGTCGCCTCGTTTTTCGCTCTGTCGAGGAGACTCTTTATTGATGGCAGTTTGTCCTCTTCGAACGCTGCATCAAGTATGAGGAAAAGCCGTCCAATCGGCGTTTTGAGATCATGTGCAATGTCAGTGGTTACCTGCGTCATGGCAGACACGCTCGCCTGTAGCTGCGCCAGGGCCACGTTGATCTCGACCGCGAGCGTGTCGATGTCATCCTTCCGCCACGAAACGGGCAAGCGCGTCGACAAATGACCTGCCCCGACAGCCTTCATCGCACTCGATAGCGACCCGATGCGGCTGCGCATGCGGCCAGCCGTGATAGCTGCGGCGCCCAGCCCGACGGCAAGGACGATCGCCGTCGCCAAACCGAAGCTGACAATGGCAATCTTCCGCAAACGATTGGTATCGTCATAACTCACGCCGACCGTCAAATCGTATGCGCCGAGCGCTGACCGGAACACACGGTAGTTGTTGAGCTTCCTTTCATGACTTGTTGGTGCCCGCGTCGAGAACCCAGGCGGTACTTCGGCGAGTTGGACATTTCCGGCGAGAAGCCCCCCCTCCGGGTCCCTCAGCGTGTAAATCGTCTCCTGACCTGTTAACGCCGGGCTATGGCTGTTGATCATGGCGATCGCGCCTTCAACGTCTCGCGCCTCGTAGGCAGCTGATATCTCCCGAAATCGTTCCGTCACGTTCGAGTCCAGTCGCTCATAGAGATAAGCGGCTACAAGATTGTAGGCGAGGGCATTGCCTCCCAAGAACGAAGCCAGGAAGAGGCTGATATACAACGCTGCAAGGCGGATCGACGTGCTCCTAGCGAAGCTAACGTTGGCCATGGATGCTGTAACCGGTGTTGCGAGTATTGTGCAACAGAGGCACAGAGAAGGGCTTATCGATCTTCGCCCGTAGGCGACTGATATGTGTTTCAACAACCGTGCTCTGAGGATCAAAATTAAAATTCCAGATTCGCTCCAGAAGCATAGTTTTGGTGAGGACACGCCCTTCGTTTCGCATCAGCAGCTCAAGTAACGCGAATTCCCGGGGTAACAATTCTATGGCTATGCCGTCCCTGCTCGCCAGCCTGCTGAAAAGGTCGAGCTCGAGGTCGGCCACTTTGAGCTTTGTCTTTTCGGCGGCGATCGGAGGGCGACGGCCAAGCGCATTGATCCGTGCTAGAAGCTCGGAAAATGCGAAAGGCTTAACCAGGTAGTCGTCGGCACCGGCCTCCAGTCCTTCCACCCGGTCGTGGACACCACCCATGGATGTCAAGAAAATCACCGGCACCTTCGCGCCTGCGCCACGCAATCCACGCAACAACGACAATCCGTCAAGGCCAGGCAGCATCCGGTCTATGATCGCAACGTCGAAGCGCTCTTGCAGACCGATCAACAGCGCGTCTTGCCCGTTTCGGAAAACATCAACAACATGTCCTGACGACCGAAGAGCGGTTTCTATGTATTGGGAAATATCCTTGTCGTCCTCAACCAGCAGAATTTTCATAATGGAATGCTTTCATCTAGCTTGGGTCTCAAGCGTGGATGACCTCTATGTCAGGTATCGTTCGCCCGCTATGCCGGGAGATGTCTCAGCGTGATGTTGTTCGGCGGGTATTCCCGCTCGGTTCTGATCCGCGGCTGTGCCAGATTGGCCGGAACTTGTGCTAACTCAATATCGCTCGGGGCCTCCTACAATCGCGCCAGAACGGGCCGCCGCCACGGATGGCCGTCGTCAATGAGAACATAGAGTCGCACGCAACCGAGTTCGTTTCGCATTGCATTCGATGAACGGTCGCAGCGTCTCGCGGGACTGTGTTCAATGTTGGCCGAGACCTTGGCAATTTCTCACAGGCTATCAAGCCAAAGTGACGCAGGTGCCGGCGGCAGATGCCATACGCGAAACGACGGTCGGTCAAGCCAGACCAGACAGTGGTCTGGCGGCAGAATGTTCTGTTGCAACGTTCGGAACCCAGGTTCGGAGACGAGCGGCACATTGATAGGGTGAACCGGCACTCACATTGCCGGTTCATCCCGATAAGCGGTAGAGGCGCCCGGGGAGAGTGGCGCCTTGCAGTCGGTCTTACCTTCCGACCCAGGAGGGCCGTTCAGTGGTGCTTCCGGGGCGATGCGATCTTACGATCTCCATGGTGTTGTAGCGGCGATTGATCTTCTGGACGGTCCCGCTTTCCAGAACTTTGTAGGAGACGTCTCCGTTGGACGAGGGAACAACCACGTCGCCAGGCGTGCCATGGCCATGCAACACCCTGTCGATCTCCCCTTCGGAGGGGATTGGCCCGCTATTGGCGAAGCTTACCGATGTCATGGTGGCGAAAATAGCAAAGCTGTAGACGATCTTCTTCATTGTTCATTCCTTCTTCGATGGGCAGGCGTTTAAACGCCGGCAGGGCCGTAATACGGCGTCAAACTCACAGGGGTTTTCCGCAAAACTTACACGTCTGTGATTCTTCTTACGGTCGCGACCGGGTCAGCCGCCCGCGCGCCAGAGGGCTCGAAGTCGGCGGACCTACGGTGTCCGTGTGCGTTGGAGCGTAACATCCGCGGGAGGCGCTCAACGACCAAAACCGTACGGCGCGCAACTAGTCCGGAACGTTTACAAATATGTAAATAAAATTCTTTTGACCCAATTTTATATCAATGGTTACTTTGTGCGACCTTGCTATAAGGGAATGAGTTTCTCAAATCTCAAAAAATATGTAGATACATGAGGTGCTTTATTATTTAGAAAGTCGATATAAAGAATTTATCTTCAACAGATAAAGAATTGAATGAAACGAATGAAATCCTATCTCATTGTTGCTTTGGTCTGGTTTTTATCTGCTTGCTCGGCAGTGCCTAACCTTGAGGTTGACTTTTCGCCGGCCGCGGCAGACTCGCCGGTTCCCCATACACGATACGCCCCTGTCCTTGCTGGCACGGCGGACTACCATCCGGTGTCTGTAAAAGATTGGGTAGAGAGCAACGATCAGGTTGCGCCAAAGGAGGGCGGCAAGTGAAATCGTTGAGATCTCGGCAGACCTTTGGACTTGCTAAGCGCCGACGCTTTCAACTGGGGAGCGTTGCGCTTGTAGCGCTGACACTCAGCGGATGCGCCACATTCGGCGGCGATGGGGGACTGACGCCGGTTAGGGCCCAGGTCGCATCGGCAATAGGCGCCGATACGATCAAGATTTCTTCGCGAAGCACCGCCGCCGCCGCCGCCTCACGCGTCAAGGCCCTGCTGGCCAAACCGTTGACCGCTGACAGTGCCGTTCAGATCGCACTACTCAACAATCGCGGTCTCCAGGCAGAATATAATGCGCTCGGCATTTCAGAGGCGGCGTTCGTGGAAGCGAGCCTGCCGCCGAATCCAATCGTCTCGGTCAGTGGTGTGGTCACTGACGGCGCCTTGTCAATTGAGCGACGCCTGGTCGGCTCAGTTCTTGATCTATTGACGTTGCCTGCGCGAAGGAAGATTGGCGAAAAGCAGTTTGAAGCCGCCCGTTACCGCGCAATTGAGGCCACTTTCCGTCTCGCGACCAACACCCGAAAGGCTTACTACAAGGCCGTGGCCGCACGCAACCGCGCCAGCTTCCTTGAGCAGGCCCGCTTGTCGGCCGAGGCAGCAGCGGACCTGACTAGAAAGCTGGGCGAAACAGGCTCCGCGACCAAGCTGGATCAAGCGCGAGCTAGCGCATTCTACGCCGAGACATCCAACCAATTGGCGGCAGCCAGACTCGAGGCCGGTCTTGCTTTTGAGTCCCTCACGCGAGAGCTGGGGGCGTGGGGAGCAGACGCCACCTACAAGTTGCCAAATCGCCTACCGGCGCTCCCGAGGAAGATTCAGACCTCTGATCAAGCGGAAGTCGAAGCAATCCGGAAGCGTGTCGATCTCATCGCTGCACGACTGGAGCTTGAGGCCCTGGCGCAGTCCTTGAAGTTGGTCGACGCCACCCGGTATGTGTCAGCCTTTGATCTTGCGGGCCTCGCCAATTTCGAGCGTACCAAGGCCAATGGCGGGGTCGAGACAGCGCGCTCCCGTGGAGGAGCACTCGACCTGCAGCTTGAGATACCGATATTCGATTTCGGTGAAACGAGCCGCCGTCGCAACGCCGAAATCTACATGCAAGCGGTCAACCGGTTCGGCATGCTTGCGGTAAATATCCGTTCGCAGGCGCGCTCTGCATTGCTGTCCTACCGGGCGGCGAACGATATCGCGCGCCAGTACCGGAACAACGTCATCCCGATGCGTAAGGTAGTCAGCGAAGAAACCCAACTTCGATACAACGGCATGCTGATCGATGTTTTCGAGCTGCTCACCACTGCGCGCGAAGGGATCGAATCCAACCTCGCCTCGATAGACGCCCAGCGCGACGCCTTTCTTGCCGGTATCGATTTCCAAAGCGCCATCCTCGGCGGAGGCACGGCCGAGGCCGCATCCGTCGCGAACAGTGACTGATCGACGGAGTACAGCAATGACGGTATCCCGTCGAAATTTCCTTGCCGCGTCCGGGGCTATTTCCCTGATCGGAGCCAGTCAGTTGTCGGGGCGCACGGCATACGCATCGGCGCCTGAGGCGCCGACGATGAAGGAAGCCGTAATGCAGCCACCGCTGGTTCCGACAACTGGCCCGGATTACAACCCTGTGGTTACGTTGAACGGCTGGACACTGCCCTGGCGCATGAATGGCGACTGGAAGGAGTTTCATCTCGTCGCCGAACCGGTTGTACGCGAATTCGCCCCGGGCATGGTCGGCCATTTGTGGGGCTACAACGGCCAGTCGCCAGGCCCAACTATCGAGGCGGTGGAAGGCGACAAGGTGCGCATCTTCGTCACCAACCGGCTGCCCGAGCACACCACCATTCACTGGCATGGCCAGATTCTGCCCAGCGGCATGGACGGTGTCGGTGGCATGACCCAACCGCAGATTCCGGTCGGCAAGACCTTCGTCTACGAATTCCAGCTCCAGAAGAGCGGAACCTTCATGTACCACCCGCACGCCGACGAAATGGTGCAGATGGCGATGGGCATGATGGGCTTCTTTGTCGTGCACCCTAAGGATCCGGCCTTTCGTCGTGTCGACCGCGACTTCGTCTTCCTGATGGCGGCCTATGACATCGATCCCGGCGCCTATGTGCCGAAGGTGGCCGAGATGACCGACTTCAACATGTGGACATGGAACACGCGCGTCTTCCCCGGCATCGATCCCTTGGTCGCAGCCAAGGGCGACAGGGTGCGCGTTCGCTTCGGCAACCTCACCATGACCAACCACCCGATCCATATGCACGGCTACGACTTCAAGGTCTCGTGCACGGATGGCGGCTGGGTACCAGAGGCGGCCAGCTGGCCTGAAGTCACCATTGACTGCGCGGTCGGCCAGATGCGCGCCTTCGACTTTGTCGCAGGTAACCCTGGCGACTGGGCGATCCACTGTCATAAGTCGCATCACACGATGAACGCCATGGGTCACGGACTGGCGACCTTCATCGGCGCCGACAAAAAGGAGACCGCGAAGAAAATCAAAAAGCTCGTT
Source organism: Mesorhizobium sp. 65-26 (assembly GCA_001899205.1). Taxonomy (GTDB): domain Bacteria; phylum Pseudomonadota; class Alphaproteobacteria; order Rhizobiales; family Rhizobiaceae; genus Mesorhizobium. The sequence goes on from MKVL01000014.1 coordinate 18,381, forward strand.
CCCGATTACATGCCGATGGGTACCGCCGGCATGGCCGACATGGGCGAGATGGAAATGCCGCTGCCCGATAACACACTGCCGATGATGACCGGTTTCGGTCCATTCGGTCCGATCGAGATGGGCGGCATGTTCTCGGTGGTGAAGGTGCGAGAAGGTCTCGCTTCCGGGAACTACAAGGACCCCGGCTGGTACCAGCATCCGCAGGGTACCGTCGCTTACGAGTGGACCGGCCCAGCCCAGAAGACGGAGCGTTCTGCCGCCCCCGTCTTCGACAAGAGCAAGACCGCCGAGCTGACCGTCGTCAAACCCGGCACCACATCCTCCCGAAACAACCACTGAAGGACAGTCAAGTTCATGAAAGTCAGAATTCTTATAGCGGCAGTTGCCGTGTTGTCGTGGCCGATGGCCGCTTTCGCCGATGCAGGCCATGACGGTGCTGAGCGCGCCTACGGCGAACCCGGCAATCCCAAGAAACCGGCACGCGTCGTACAAGTCGTTATGCGGGAAACCGACGGCCGCATGGAGTTCCTGCCCAACCGAGTTGAGATCAAAAAAGGTGAGCAGGTAAAATTGATGCTGCGCAACAACGGCGAACTGGACCACGAGGTGGTCCTCGGCACGCTGGCTGAGAATCTCAAGCACGCTGAGCAGATGCGCCAGAACCCCGACATGGAGCATGACGATCCGAACGCCATGCGGCTGGCGCCGAAGAAGGCCGGCGAGATCGTCTGGAAATTCACCAAGGCGGGCGAGTTCGATTTCTCCTGCCTGATCCCGGGCCACCGGGAAGCCGGCATGGCCGGCACCATCGTCGTCAAGTGACGACGTCGTAGTCCTCAAACATAACCGAAGGAGAAACCTCATGCGTAAGATAGCTGCCACCGCCATCCTCCTGCTCACTGTCGCTGCTGCGCCTGCGCTCGCCGCGCCGGTGGACGGCCAGGTCACCAAGATCGATAACGCCCAGGCAAAGATCACCCTGAAGCATGGCCCGATCACCAACCTCAATATGGACGGCATGACCATGGTGTTCGCCGTCGCCGATCCGGCGGCACTGAAGACGGTCAAGGTCGGCGACAAAGTGAAGTTCGAGGCTGACCGCGTCAACGGCCGCCTCACCGTCACCAAAATCGAGAAGGCGAAGTAATGATCGTTGCGGGGCCTGCCTTGGCGGGCCCCGCATTTCTTCTTTAGGGGGAGATCGAATGTTGCTCCGATCAATCGATGTGCGCGGACACAGGGAGCGGCGGCCGAGAGCACGCCTCTTGGAGCACTCCGTCCATGCTCAGCGCAACCCAACCGATGTCTCGGCGACAGGAGGCTTGAGAGAGGTCATCATGGCGGTTTCCAAAAGAAAGCGCGCAACTGCCTTCGTGACATTGCTAGCTGTGTAGTCCCCGAGTGTGATGGTGCATCATCAAGCCTGAGTCGTCAGGATGAAGATGCCCTATGGCAAGTGTTCTTCACGGCAGCGCCCGCACGACGCCGCGTCTTCGAGCCGAGTTCCAAGCGTCGCAAGAGAGCACCCGCTCCCTTGCCACCAGCATGATTGCGGTGTTTTGCAGATATTGCCCTCAGCTTGCCGTTCGTTGACTCTGGTCGTATTGACCTGCGAGATCATCACCGTCGACCACATCGCGTCTATTTTGAACAAAGTTCCGAAGCGGTCGCTGGGAGAAACCCAAAAATGAACATGATGGCGTACGAAGTATGGCGCTTCTTCTATTTTGCCCGCGCCTGACGCAAGCCCTTAAGACGCTGTCCGTCAGGTGCGTACGATTCGGCATGGTCATGACCGTCAACGCTTCCGCTAACAGCTTCGTCATTGCGTTGCTAAAGCTTGTTGCGTTGATCAAATACGCGCACTGACCTGAGGCTCTATCATGACATGGACGGGCGCGGTCGCGCTTTTCATCTTGGTAGCCACCTATGCCGGCGTCGCCGTCGGCCGCATTCCCGGCCTGCGCCTCGATCGCGCCGGCATCGCGCTGCTCGGCGGCGCCGCCATGATCGCCATTGGCGCGATCGGCATCGAGGATGCCTACAAAGCCATCAATTTCGACACCATCACGCTGCTGCTCGGCATGATGATCGTGGTCGCGCATCTGAAGGTTTCGGGCGCGTTTCGCGCGCTTGGCGGCTTTGCCATCGAGCATGCCCATGCGCCCTTCATGCTTCTGGTGATGGTGACGCTGTTGACTGGCGTGCTCTCGGCCTTCCTGGTCAATGACGCGATCTGCCTGGTGGTGGCGCCAATCGTCGTCCACGTCACCCGCGTCATCAACCGCAACCCGGTGCCCTATCTGATCGCCACCGCCGTCGCCTCGAACGCCGGCAGCGTCGCCACCATCACTGGCAACCCGCAGAACATGGTGATCGGCGCGCTGTCCGGCATTTCCTATCCGACCTTCACGCTGGCGCTGGCGCCGGTGGCCCTGTTCGGCCTCTTTTGCGTCATCGTCATCGTGCGCGTCGTCTACCGCGCCGAATTCTCCCGCCCCGCCGAACTCAGCCCGGAAGTCTGTCGCGGCCGCATGCTGCCCGGGCAGGTGCTGAAGGCCACCATCGTTTGCGTGTTGCTGGCGCTAGCCTTCTTTGCCGGCGTTCCCGTCGCCAAGGCGGCGCTGATTGCCGGCGCCTTCCTGCTGGTCACCCGGGCAATCAAGCCGCGGCGCATCTACCGCGAGATCGACGGGCCGCTGCTCTTCATGTTCGCCGGCCTATTCGTGGTGGTGGCCGGCGCCGAGCGCACGCTGCTCACGCCTGATATGATCGCCTGGGCGAAGAACATTGGCCTCGACAATGTCTGGCGGCTGTCCGGTTTCACCGCAGTGCTTTCCAACATCATGAGCAATGTGCCGGCCGCGCTGGCGCTCCGACCCTTCATCCCCGGGTTGGAAAACCCGCAGCGCGCCTGGCTGGTCGTGGCGATGAGCTCGACGCTTGCCGGCAATTTCACGCTGCTCGGCTCGGTCGCCAATCTGATCGTCGCCGAGCAGGCAAAGGCGGCCGGCAAGGAGCTGTCCTTCATGGCCTTCTTCAAGGTCGGCCTACCACTGACGCTGGTCACACTCGCCGCCGGCACGGTCTGGCTGAATACTGGTGGATGACCGGCGAGCATCGTACGGCCTAGCCAGGGCCGAAGCTAGGTGCGTGCTGCCACAACGAAGACGTCTGAACTTTCGCGCAACGCGTGCAGGCGCCGACAGGAAGCGATCTCGACACATAGTAAAGAAGGCCATGGCGCCTGCCTGGGACGCTACCCAGTTGAAAAGGGAAGCGCATGTTTGATCCGTAGCGTCAGCTGGACTAAGGCTTGCGGATGAAGGCGGCGCCGAGGATCGGTCCGGGCATGCCGTCCTTGCCGACGGACTGCAGCAGCACCGCGCAGCCGCCCTTCTTGGCGATTTCGGTCATCGGCAATTCGTAGCGCTGCGCCTTGCCGTGCCACATGCCGGCGATCTGGATGTCGGAGACGGCGTTCCAGTAGGTGAGGCTGCGACCGCTGTTCTCGCCCTGGCCAATGCTGACCGTCTGCGGCGGGTCGAAATAGACGATCACCACATGGGCATCGCTCGGTCCGCTGCCGGCGTCGCCAGTGTCGATCACGACGTGGTCGCTCGCGCGGCTGACCTTGATGCCGACGCGCATGCCCTCGCCGGCCCGGTCGAGGCGCGCCAGCGCGCCGTCGACATCCTTGCGGCTGGCACCGTTAACATGGCTGCGGCCGTTGATGACCGCCTGCGGCGTGTAGACCGAGCGGCTGCCGAAGGCGCGCATATAGTCATACTGGCGCTCGGTGTTCTCCTTGCTGCTCAGCTTGTCCTGCCAGCCCAGATAATCCCAGTAGTTCACATGGTAGGCGAGGGCGACGATGTTTTCCTTCGCGGCGAGCTCGGCGAAGAACTCATCGGCCGGCGGACAGGAGCTGCAGCCCTGGCTGGTGAAAAGCTCGACCACGCCCAATGGTTTCTCGGGCTGGGACTTCCCGGCCTGAAGCGTCTCGGGCTCGCTTGCCAGCGCGGCACCGGCGAACGCTGAGACGGCCAGCGCCAATGCCGCAAGCCGCAATGGTCGTCCAGATGCCATGGCCGTTCCGATTCCCGCTGGTGACGCCAACCTTGTTCTGATTGCCAAAACATGTGGCAGAAGCGCCAGTCAACGGGAAGTCACGTTGCGGTGAAATTTTATTGTTGCAACCGCAGATAAGCACGCAATTGGAGAGGCCTGCATTTTTCGACGCAGTTCGATTCGAAGGGCGGCATCATCACCATGTGGGCAAACTCTCCCGACCCCGTCGATCTTTATTGCGAGCGGATCGAGCCTGGACTTTGGGCCGAGCCGGCCAATGCTTTGACCAACCTCGCGTTTCTTGCCGCTGGATTGTGGAGCGTGCAGGAAGTAAGGCAGAACGGAAGCGGAGTTTCGCCGAGGTGCTGGCCTGGTGGGTGGAGGCGATCGCCATCGGTTCGACGCTGTTCCATACCTTCGCCGTCAAGTTGGCGGTCTGGGCCGACGTGTTGCCGATCGCTGGCTTCACGCTCGCTTTCACGCTATTCAACCTGCGCCGCTTCCTCGGCCTGGGGCCAGGCAATCGCCGTCTTCGTCGCCTTCTACGCCGTCAGCGGGCTGTGACCTATGCGGTGCCCGACTGGCTGAGGCAGGCCTCGAACGGCACGACCGGCTATCTGCCGCCTTTCCTTGCAATGGCCGTTTTCGGCGCGTGGACCGCAGCCAGCGGCAACCCACTTTGGCCTCGAAACCACGAAAAGTCATAAGGCAATGTTTGATCCCAGGCGTTGATGGGGCATCCTTGTCTTCCGAATCAAAGGATGCGTTGTGGGCCGAACGGTTAAGGTTCTTGCTCAAACGCCTGCTCCGACAAGTGATTGGTTCTGGCGGCGCCAATCACCCTATGGACGCGGACCGCCAGCTGCCGATCGTCGATGTCCAGAGTGTCTCGGTTGGCTATTCCGTTTGGCTATTTCCTCGATCAAAATCCCTCGAAAGATTGAGTATTTCGTCCAGTTTGTCGGGGCTTCTCCATGGCAGTGGCGAGGGGCAGCACATGCAGTGGGCGCTAGAATTTCATGGCTTCTTAGCACTCGACGGCCTGGTGATGGGCACGCGCCCCGGTGCCATCGATTCCGGCATCCTGCTCCATTTGGGAAGGCTTTCGCAGATGAGGTGCAGCACCTGCTTCACCGGGAGTCGGGCTTGCTTAGGTGGCCTCGTGTACTTGGTTCTTCACCGCCGGGATCGGGGAACACTCGGTGCCGATGCGAGCCGCAAGAAAGGGGTGGCTTACCCCCATGTTCCGCGTAGCAGATGCCAGTCGGGAATGAGCATCGGGACGCGTTGGCGGTACTCAACAAACCGGCTCCCGAAACGGCTCATCAAGGCCACCTCCTCTCGCTTGGCAAGGTTAACGTAGAGCCAGACAATTACAGGCGCAAGCGCAAGCGTGGGGATAGTTGGCCAGTCGATGATCTGCCCGAGGACCAAGAGGATTATCCCCAGGTATTGCGGATGCCGAACGATCGCATAGACGCCCTCGGTCAGAAGATTATCGCCACCGAAGTAGACCCGCACCCAGCCTTTGACAATCAGGAGCAGCCCTGAGACCAGGAAAACAAAGCTGATCATTGCCTCGACCGCAACTCCAAGTCGGCCGTAGCCCAAAAGAGTGGCCCAGAGGTGACCGCTGGAATGAACGAGCGGAATCTTAAGGGGCAAGAGGCTTGTGAAAAGATAAATCGTGAGCGGAAAACCGTACATCTCCGCGTAGAGCGCGATGATGAAGGCCTGGACCAATCCCGCGCCGGACCATTCCCGCCAGCCTGAAGGGGCTAGGAAGTGATGGACCGCCCAGACACCCACGACGATCAGCAACACGGCATAGGGCCAGAGCGCCGTCCACTCGGCATAGTCAGACACATTCATTTCGTACATCTTCCTATTGCGAAAACTCCGTGACGATCCCTAGCCGAACATGTCGTTGGTCCAGCGAGCGAGCCGCGGCAATGCGGTGGAGCCGAGAATAGCCAGACCGCGACTGCGATGCCGTACCAGATGGCAAAGAAAGGCGGTGAACCGTCAGTGCAGTGCAGGTGTCCGCGTGAGCGCCGCCTAGACGGTTGGCTGGCGGTCTCCTATCGAGCCGACGCAAAGCGCTACGCTGACCTCCGTTTTGGTTCATCGCGTAACTGAGCACCTGTCGAGTATGTCCGTCGCGTACAACGCCACGCAACGGTGCGGTCGCCCCTTCGTTCATCGCATGCCTGATTATTCAATTCGTTGACAAAGGGTCGGTTGTTACGAGGCTCGCACATTTTTCCCCCGCAGAAATCGGCGATTGCGAACGTTGTTTCCATCCGAACAGTAGTGACGCGGCTTAGGTTGTACTGGTCCAAACGTAAACTCGCTTCGGTAGGGGAATCCGAATCCTCCAACGAAAAATGGTGACCAGCATCATGAGCTGGAGAGCGTTCGGCAGCAGAACAAATATTAGACACAAATCGGAGTTTTCTTCGCAGGGCTGAAATCGCAGCCTACCACAAGCGCGACGACCTCGGCAGGCAGTAACCGATGCGGTCGCTTGCAGGTAAGCTGTTTCCCAGATGCCGAACGTCTTTCAAGTCCCCTCCTTCCGCATTCGGCAGCACGCTCTCGACGATGTAGCAGGGAGGGCAGGGCTCCGACTAAGATCCGTCGACTTGGTTCGTGGCCTCGGTATCATCGGAGTTGTGATTTTTCATTTCGTCTGGGATTTGGACATGACCGGGCTTATCCCGGCACGTCTTGCAAGGCATCCGGCGTGGATCCTCTTCGGCCGATCGCTCGCGAGCGCCTTCATGATCCTTGTCGGCGTCAGCCTTGCCTTGGCGCATCGGCGGGCGACTTGCTGGACACCATTCGCCGAACGCTTGCTGACAATTGCTTGTGCCGCCTTGGCCGTTTCGATTGCCACCAGGATCGTTTTCCCTCGGCCTGCTGTTCCTCCGCCTACCCGCGACGATTATCGCCGCTGCAGGCATCGCGGTCATCGTGCTTCCAAGACTGATCAGTTCCCCGCTGTTCAACACCCGATTGCTGGCCTGGATTGGCTATGCCAGTCAACCGCCGTTAAGCAATGACTATGTTCCTGTATTTCCGTGGATCGGTTTTGACCCTGTTGGGGCTTGCTATCGCCAGGACGGCTATCAGATATTCAGCCGATCAGTGGATTAGCCGTCATGAGCCTGATCATCCAGTTGGGAACGGTATCGGCTGGCTGGGACGACACAGTTTGGCGATCTATTTGGTCCATCAACCCGTATTGCTCAGCCTGATCTTGCCGCTCACCAACTGGCTGGGCCAGCCGTAGTTCACACAAGCTGCCGCGTGATGGCCTGGATGGGCTTCATGCCGTGTCCAAAACGGGCAATCGCTTCGCGATTCGACTTGAGCTCGCCATAGGGCAGATACCTGACCTTGAGGTCGGCGACGCGGCTGAACGCAGGCCGACCAAGCTGAGTACGGACTTCGTCCTCGCGACCGTCGGGCGCCACCAGAAAGAGCCCTTCCAGGGCATGGACGTCCTCGCCAAGTGCAAGATCGAGCATGCGGACGATACCTGAGTAGATTGAAGTCGTGTGCTCCACCTCGTAGGCGGCAATGATGCGTCCTGAGGATCTGTCAAGCCAAAGCACGTCGATGAGCCGGATCGCCTCGAGCCCCGGGGTGGTCGATGGAACCGGAAGGCGCTCGAGGCAGCCGTCGCCAAGCTTCCCGGGGCCCAAAGGACGGTTTCGATCATTTGCCGCTATCCAGACGTCGTACCCAACCGCCAAACCGAGATCCCTCAACCAGCCTTGAACCTCGGTGTGAGTATGATCGCTCTCACGCGCTTCAACGATAGCCTTGTTGGCCTTGGCAGCTTCCTCGCGGACCCGGGCAAGATCGGCTTCCCAGATCCTCATTGCTTCTTCGTTAGTGTCCCGGGGAGGTGCGGGGTATCGGCCGCCGCCAACGTCGAACAGCAGGCCACCAATGGCCCCGAGGTCGTTGCTCAGCAAATGCCTGAATTGGGCATTCAGGGAAAGAACGCCCTGCCGCATGGCCAGAAACTCGTCCCACCGGCCGAGCTTCACCTTGGCCCCGGTGAGCGCATTGTAGCCGTTTACAATTGCGGTGTTGAACGGCGGAATAATGGTGGGATGCAGGAAATAGAGGAGGTTGGCGACCGCAGGACCAAGCCCCTTTATCGCCATGCGGTCGATCTCCTGTATTGCGCCAATTACCTGCTGCTCCGTGCTGCAACAAACGCAGGTGTCGAGGAGCCGACCGAAGGCCTTCTGATTGTCAGGATTCTCGTATATGTCCGGAATCCGAAGCTTGGGCTTCCACAGGAAAGCGTGATCCGCACCTCTGAAGATCTGGCGTTGCTCTGCAATCGAATGCACTACGGTCTCAAGCGAGGATCCCCGGTAGGCGGTACCGAAGTTGCCCGCGCAGATCTCGGTGACGATCTGTTGGATGCCCCGCCGGATCGATCTGAAGTTCTTGAGCCGCTCCTCCCAGAGAAACCATGAGCGGTAAGTTCCGTTGGCGTCCCCCCGCCAGCGGTCTAGCAATTGTACCATCGCTTCCGACAACTTTGCCCCCGTTCCACAAAAGACCAACGCAGCACTTCATTTGCTCCCTCAGTGTATGCCGCTTCAGCACGCAACAGTTGTCAAGGGACTACCACGTTGGCGTAAGCGTGTGGCCGAGGCCCTGAGAATACGACATGGTGGGCCTCGACACCGGATGCATGACCTCGGAATCCGGGCCTTTCGGTGGAGTGAAGCAGTCCGGCATCAGGCGGGAGAGTTCCCGGTACGGCCTCGGGGCCTACCTTGAGATGAAGAATCTCTGCATGGGCGGCGTCCAATTGACGAACCAAATGTGCCGTCTTCGCGGGATGGCCAGCTCGTTGAATGCATACGAAGTGGTACGACCGTAGACAGAAGGCTCCATGCTGCCGGTCGACATCGAGAGCCTGCGCAGAGAACTACGGAAAACGACAAGCTCATCAAGACACAAACGGCTCATTGACCAACGCTTTGCCATGGCGAGCGGTCACTCGACCCTTCTTTACGACCAGCTTGCGAATGGGCCTCGAAACGACGGCTTCTGCAACCGTCTCGGCATCGACCAGCACAAAATCGGCGCGGCATCCTGGCTCCAAGCCGTAATTGTCACACGCCTTCGCTTTGGCGCCGCCGCACGTGCAGACACTTAGCGCAACCCGCGCGAAAAGGTTTTGGTCGCTCGCGTTGACGTCAGCCGGGATCTAGATCCCGATCTTTCGTCTGCATCACGCCAACTTTGGCATGGGTGGGCATAGGTCACCCAGGGCCGCCGGTCGCCTACTTGCTTTAGAGCCCAAAAGAGCCCAAAGGCTGGCAGGCACTCACGTGCAGAAAACTGGCACGCAGTCTTAACCGAATTCGGACCTGCGCAAGCAACTTCTTGTGGGCGCGTTACAGTCAAAACGCGGCAAGCCCTATTGCCCCGACACGATCAGCCCCCCGACGCGTGGGTCGGAAAAGCGGCTGATCGGCGCTTTGTCAACCTTGGAGCCTACGGAGCTTCCACGATTTGCGGCTTTGATTTGCATCAAGGACCAATGCGACATTGAGTTTAAATTAGCCCCCATGAAAATCGCCTTGGTTCAGCTATGGATAGTACTGGCCGTAATCCTCCTGATTGCGGGCGGTGGGATTGCTGGTCTCGCGGGGTCGGCCTCAGCAACGGCTGCCGGCCCGGAGGTCACCGGGCTCTCGGCGATGGTCTCGCACAAGACGACGGGGCACTCTGCTTTCACGGACCAGGGCAACCACCGCGGCCCATGTGGTGAGTGCCTGGATTGCGGCTTACACTCGACCGGCTCCGGCTGCTGTTCTGCAAGCCTTGCCACCTTCCAAAGCGGAATTCCCTGCGACGCCCACGATGCGGTCCGTTTCATTGCGGGCAAAACTGTCTCGGTAACTGGCATAAATCCGGAGGCCCTGCTGCCACCTCCCCAAATCCACGCCTGATATCGCGCTATCGCGGCCGTTGGAACGGTTGAAGGCCAGCGGTGTCCGTCAAGGCCGCGTGATACGAAACGAAAACGCCCCGGCGATCCGACTTGCGCACCCATTTTTGGAGTTCGCCTGTCTGTCCACACCAACGACAAGGAAACAGTCATGAAAACCTACCTTCGATTGATCACGCTTGCCGCATGCGCAACGCTGTCAGGCACGGCTTTTGCCCAGACGGATCCGCACCATCCGGCGGCCGATGTGCCGCAAGCGACGATAGCGACTCCGCCCGCATCGGCGATGCCGGGCGGGTCGCCCGAGCAGTGCACGGCGATGATGTCCATGATGCAACAGATGATGCCCATGATGCAGCAGATGGTGCAGGGCGGCACGATGCCCGGCACGCAAGGCGGCATGGCGCAGGGCCAGGGCGGCGGCATGACGAACATGCCGATGGGCACTGCCAACATGTCCGAGGCCTCCAGAAACTACATGCAGGCGATGAAGCAAATGGACGGGCCGATGATGCAGGGCATCCAGGCCGGCGATCCCGATGTCGCTTTCGTCCAGGCGATGATCCCGCATCACCAGGGGGCGATCGACATGGCCCGCGCGGCTCTGCAGTTCGGCAAAGATGATCAGGTCAAGGTATGGGCCAATCAGATCATCACCGCTCAGCAAGCCGAAATCGCCGCTATGCAGGAGTGGCTCAAGCAACACGCGAAGTGACAGGAGGAAGCCGTGAACAAACTGAGCGTTCTGTCCGTCGGCTTTGCGCTAGGCGTGACGCTGGCCCTGATGAGCATGTTCTGCGCTCTGGCCTTCGCTATCTGGCCGGACGCAACGCTCGATTTTTTTGGCGCCGTCACGCACGGACTTGACCTCAGTGCGGTCAGGTCAACGGCGCCGATGAGAGCCGGCCGACTTGTCTACGGCGTTCTCGGCCTTGGTGTCGTCGGCCTCGTGGCGGGTGTCGTTTACGCCTCGATCTACAATGTCGTCGCCACCGGGCGTCGGTAAAGCGCGTCGAGAACCAGGTGTGAAAGCCGCGCAACCGGGACAATGTCGTTCGCAACCCCGCTCTGGCAGGAAGGCAGCCCCGTTATCGGATAGCGCCTGATGGCCACGCAGTTGCTACGGCCTTCCCCTGATTGCGTTGGGGTGTTCGGACGCGTCATCCCGTCGCGATGGCCGGGCGCTCTCGCTGACAGCGACGTCCATCGGTTTTGCCCAGCGCATGACCAGTATCGCGTTGCAAACCGAAAAAGTGAATTTTGTTAAACCCTGACCCGGGCCGGATGTTTCAACAGCCTGGAGTTCAAACCGAAGGAGATGATTATGAAGCGCCGAGATTTCTTGAAAGTTGCGCTTGCTGGCGCGGCAGGACTTGCGGTGCCAGCACTCCCACTTAGACCGGCTTTCGCCGGTCAGTCGGGCGGCCAGGCGCCGCTTGGCATCGTCCGCCGCACTATCGAGGTGAACGGCAAGGCCGCAAGCGTCTTCGGGTTGCGAAGAGCCGACGGGGCGCCAGGCCTTCGCTTGCGTGCGGGCGATGCCTTCAACGTGCTGCTTCGAAACGAGACTGCCGAGCCAACGATCATCCACTGGCACGGGCTGACGCCGCCGTGGCCGAACGATGGCGTGGCCGACGCACCGCTGTCGCTCATCGCCGCTGGCACCGATCGCGCCTACGATTTCCCGGTGGGCAAGCCCGGCACCCATTGGATGCACGCCCACACTCTTCAGGAGCAGGCCCTTCTTGCCGCTCCTCTGATCGTCTACAATCCCGACGACAAAAGGGATGAACAGGAGATCGTTATCCTGCTTCACGACTTCTCGTTCTCGTCGCCGGAGGAATTACTGGCCGGCTTGAAGGGCAAGAATGCTGGAGGCACCATGCCCATGGGACAGGGCGGCATGGACATGTCGGGTGGCGCCGGCAACACAATGGCAGGGATGGACGATGGCGGCATGGCGACCGATATCAACGACATCGACTACGACGCCTATCTGGCTAATGATCGCACGCTGGACGATCCTGAAGTCGTCTCGATGGAAGCCGGCGGCCGGGCGCGGCTACGCATCATCAACGGCGCGACCGCGACCGCATTCACGATCGACCTCGGCGAACTCGAAGGCGAACTGATCGCTGTCGATGGTCAGGATATCGAGCCGGTCAAAGATCGTCGATTTCCAATGACGATGGGGCAGCGCATCGACGTCCGCGTGCAGTTGCCGCGCGAGTCCCGCTCCTTCCCGATCCTCGCGCTCCGCGAAGGAAGCAGGGAGCGGACCGGTATTGTCCTGCGTCCGGCCGGAGCGACGGTGACCAAGCTCGCGACGACGGCTGATGTCGACGCTCCGGTTCTCGATTTGATGCTTGAGGCACAACTGCGTGCTATCGAACCATTGGCATCGCGCCCGGCCGACAAGACATTCGACATGGCGCTGACCGGTGATATGGTCGCCTACCGTTGGGGGTTGCAGACCAACCCGCCGCTCGTCGTGGATCCTGGCGACCGCGTGGAGGTCATGCTGCGCAACACCAGCATGATGGCGCATCCAATGCATCTGCACGGCCATCATTTCCAGGTGGTCGCGATCGACGGACGGCGGCTTCCAGGGGCGGTGAGAGATACCGTCTTGCTGCCCCCCAATCGCTCCGTAACGATTGCCGTGGATGCCGTCAATCCCGGCCAATGGGCATTCCATTGCCACCATCTCTACCACATGGCGACCGGCATGATGTCGACCTTCGCCTACCGAGCCTAGAGCATCGCAGGCGGCGGCGATCGTCCGCAGCCTGCAACCGAACCGCAGCATGTTGCAGCCGCAAGTATAGGACACTGGCCATGAAGAAGGTGAATCTGGAAGTACGCGACCTCGTCGGCATGATGGATTTCGCAGCCGTCGAAATGCATCTCGCCGCCTTGCCCGGTGTCGCCAGTGTCGCGATGAACGCGGGGTCCACAACCTCAACCGTCGAATTCGACGAGGGGCGGACGAGCCCGGAGATCCTTGCCCGCGAAATCGAGGCCTGTGGCTTCCATTGTCGCGGCGAGACCGTGCCGCGGCATCTGTGCATTCCCGACAGCACGACGATTCCGCCGGGGCATCCGCGCGCGACCTCCGGGCACGCCGGGCATGATCATGCCGGGCACGCGTCCATGATCAAGCCAGGTGCAGCGGGCCGGAGGACGGCTGCGGCCACGGCGTCGCACGACGCCATGGCCCATGAGATGGGACACGGCGCCGGCATGGATATGCAGGGCATGGTCAAGGACATGCGCAATCGTTTCCTTGTCAGCCTGGTTTTCACTCTGCCGATTTTCGCCATGGAGCCCATGGGGCTGGGCGAGCCCTGGTTGCGTCCACCTTTCGGGATGAGAGAGGATCTGGCGATGTTTTTCCTTGCCAGCGCCGCGATCCTCTATCCGGTCTGGCCCTTCCTGGTTGCCGCATGGCGGGCCCTGCGCAACGGCGTGCTTAACATGGCGGTGCTGGTGGTGCTGAGCGTAGGCACCGGCTACCTGTTCAGCGTCGGCGCGACCTTCTTCTTCGAGGGGCAGCAATTCTACGAGGCGGCGAGCGTGCTGCTGGTGTTCATCCTGCTCGGCCACTGGCTGGAGATGCGCGCCCGCGCCGGGGCTTCGGCCGCGATCAGAGCCCTGCTCGACCTCGCCCCGCCCAAGGCCACCGTCTTGCGAGACGGCAAGGAGGTCGAGGTCGCGACCGCGGACGTCGTGCTCGGCGACATTGTGGTCCTGCGCCCCGGCAACAAGCTTCCCGTCGATGGCGAGGTGACCGAGGGCACGTCGACCATTGATGAATCGATGCTGACCGGCGAGTCGATGCCGGTGACAAAGAAGGTCGGGGACAAGGTCATCGGGGCGACCATCAACAAAAGCGGCACGCTGCGCTATCGCTCCACCAAGGTGGGCGCCGACACCGCCCTTGCCCAGATCGTCAAGTTGGTCCAGGAAGCCCAGAATTCGAAAGCGCCGGCGCAGCTGCTCGCCGATCGCGCGTCGCAATGGCTTGTGCTTGCCGCGATCGTCATCGGGCTTGCGACTTTCGCGATCTGGTTTTGGTGGCTCGGCCAGCCCCTACTGTTCGCGATGACCCTGACCATCACTGTCTTCGTCATCGCCTGTCCCGATGCGCTCGGCCTCGCCACGCCGATGGCCGTCATGGTTGGCACCGGCCTTGGCGCTTCAAACGGCATCCTGTTCAAGAATGCCGCCGCTCTCGAGGAGGCGACCAAGCTCAACGTGATCGTATTCGACAAGACCGGCACGCTGACCATGGGCCAGCCCAAGGTCGTCGAAATCGTCCCGGCTGTCGGCATTTCGCTCGAGGAGGTTCTGCAAGTCGCAGCCGCCGTGGATCAGGGGTCGGATCACCCGTTAGCCGTCGCCATCGTCGAGCGGGCCAAAGACCTGAAGCTCCCCAAAGTGTCGGACTTCCTGAACATCGAAGGCGAAGGCGCCAGAGCCGCGATCGGCGGGGCGCCGGTCTTCCTCGGCAACCGGCGTCTTATGGACGAGCAGAAGATCGATCTTCTGACGCTCGGCGAGAGGGCCGAGACGCTCAAGGGCGAAGGCCGTACCGTCATCCATGTCGCGCGGTCCGGCAAGCTGCTCGGGCTGATCGCGATCGCCGATACGCCCCGCCCGACGGCCATCGCAACGATTGCCAAATTGCACGACCAGGGCGTTCGCGTAGCCATGCTCACGGGCGACAATGCAGGCACCGCCAAGCGCATCGCCGGCGCACTCGGTATCGACATCGTTCTGGCCGACGTTTTGCCGGGACAGAAGGCCGAAAAGATCAAGGAATTGCAAGGGCAGGGCTTGAAGGTCGGCATGGTTGGCGACGGCGTCAACGACGCGCCCGCCCTGACACAGGCCGATGTCGGGTTCGCAATCGGAGCAGGCACCGATGTCGCCATCGAAAGCGCCGACATCGTGCTGATGAAGAGCGATCCCTACGATGTGGTCGGTGCGATGACGCTCTCGCGCGCCACGCTGCGCAAGATGCACCAGAACCTATGGTGGGCGGTCGGATACAATCTCATCGCCTTCCCGGTCGCGGCGGGCGTGTTCTACCCGTTCCTGCTGAGCCCCGAGATTGCGGCGCTGGCAATGTCGGGCAGTTCGGCTCTCGTGGCCGTCAACGCTCTGCTGCTCAAGCGAACCAGGCTCGCGGGCATCCGGTCCGCCGGGTCGATGACCGAAGGTGCCGCTCACGAGCACCCAACTGGCCTCCCGGCATGAGCGTATCCACTAAAGGCCCCCTGCCCGCATCGTGGTGGTTCCTGGGCGCACTTCGCGCCTCGGCCTTTGTCGTTGCGCGCGGCTATGGGATTTGGGGGCGGTTGTCGGATTTCATCGGGCGCCGGCCCATCCTTATCGTCGATCTGATCGGCTTTGCCGTCACTTTGGCGGCTTCGTCCCTCGTGCCGAGTTTGCCCGTTCCTTATGTCGGGCGGATCTTGAATGGTGGCCTCGCTGCCGGATTTGACTCGGCAGCGCGGGTCCCTCCTCTACGCAAGTCGTCCCGGTGCCTCTCGCGGCCGCCCGGGTTCTGGCCACTGCTGTAGGTAACGGGACTGCTCTTCCTAGAGATCGATCAACCGGCCGCTTCACGCCACCGCGGCCGGTGCTTGAGACAGCTGAGCTTCGCGCCGTTTACGGGAGAGGTATTGCCGAATGAGTATTCTCGGACTTTTACCAATTGCTTGGAGAGTTACGTGAAACAAGATTCCTCACCATCACTTCAATTTCTCGGGGCCGCAGGAACAGTTACAGGATCGCGGTACCTGCTTGAAACGGATGGACACCGCATTCTCATCGATTGCGGTCTCTTTCAGGGCTACAAACAGCTGCGCGATCGCAATCGCGCGGCATTCCCGGTGTCGCCCGAAACCATCGACACGATGCTGCTGACTCATGCGCATCTCGACCATTCGGGCTATATTCCCGCGTTGGTGCGCGATGGGTTTCGCGGCAAGATCATATGCACTCCCGCCACCGCCGAGTT
Organism: Mesorhizobium sp. 65-26; assembly: GCA_001899205.1. GTDB lineage: Bacteria > Pseudomonadota > Alphaproteobacteria > Rhizobiales > Rhizobiaceae > Mesorhizobium. The sequence continues at coordinate 34,472 of MKVL01000014.1, forward strand.
GTGTTCTCTGCTACTACCCGACAGCGGCCACCTTCAGGAAGAAGAGGCAAGGTACGCGAAGGAGCGAGGCTATTCCAAGCATGCCAATCCTGCGCCGCTGTACACTCTTGAGGACGCGAGGGCTTCCCTGGAACATATCGAGACTCGGGATTTCGATTGTGAATTCGAAATCCGGCCCGGCGTTCGAGCCCGTTTCATCCACGCTGGGCATCTTCTTGGCGCCGCGCAGATAAGCTTGAAATTGGCCGACATGACGTTGCATTTCAGTGGTGATCTCGGGCGCCCGCAAGACCCACTGATGCGGCCACCCCAACCACTGCTGGAGGCTGACATTCTCGTCTGCGAATCTACCTACGGCAACCGCAGACATCCGCGAGCCAACGCTGAGGCGGAACTTGCTCCAGTCATCCGGCGTGTCGCAGCTCGGGGCGGTGTGATCGTCATCCCGGCGTTCGCCGTCGGCCGCGCCCAAGGCATCATGCTGCACATTGCTCGCCTTCGCCAGCGCGGCGAGATCCCAACCGTGCCCGTGTTCCTCAATAGCCCCATGGCTGTCGATGCTACGGAAATCTACCACCGTTTCCATGACGAGCACCACGTCAGCGTCGATGAATGCCGGGCCATGTACTCAATCGCGACGCTGGTGCGCTCTGTCGAAGAATCCAAAGCCCTGAACCTCAGGCGGGGGCCCATGATCATCATATCGGCAAGCGGCATGCTCACCGGAGGACGGGTGTTGCACCACCTTCAGGCATTCGGATCGGATGCGCGCAATGCGATCCTGCTTTCGGGTTTCCAGGCCGGGGGTACGCGAGGTGCGGCTCTAGCAGCCGGCGCCGACCACCTTCGGATGTTTGGACGTGATGTGCCGATCCGTGCGGAAGTCGTTCAGCTTGAGAGCTTTTCCGGTCACGCGGACGCAGACGAGATTCTCGAATGGATGCGACCCGCTCGCCGCGCACCCAAGATTGCATACATTACGCACGGCGAACCGGACGCCGCTGATACACTGCGTGGCCGCATCAATCGCGAACTGCGATGGCGGGCTCGCACGCCCGAGCACCTCGAGCGGATTGATCTGGAGCGGCCAGCATGAGTGGCGACCATAGCCAGTTGCGCCTCGTCCGAGCAGGCATCGACACATACCAGCAACCGGTGGTCTACATGCATCGCGACTGTCATGTCTGCCGGTCAGAGGGCTTTACCGCCCTGACCCGAGTTCTGGCACGTAGCGGCGACCGCGAGGTGGTAGCCACGCTCAACGTGGTTGTCGACGATCATCTCGAATTGGATGTCGCGGCGCTGTCCGAGGCGGCCTGGACGATCCTCCAGCCGGGCCCCGACGCAGTCGCCGTATTCAGCCATCCGGAGCCGCCCGTGTCGGCACCGGCGTTGCGGGCGAAGGTCTTCGGCCGGCGGCTCCGCGAGGCCGATTTCCTTGCCCTCATGCGCGACACAGTCGACAACCGGCTGTCGGATATCGAATTGACGGCATTCATCACGGCATGCGCCGGCGAGCGGCTCGACAATGAAGAGACGACTGCCCTCACGAAGGCAATGTTGGCGGTCGGCGAGCGCATCGATTGGGGCAGCGGCGCGGTATTGGACAAGCATTGCGTCGGCGGCCTTCCCGGAAACCGCACCACGCCGATTATCGTAGCGATCGTTGCCGCCGCTGGTCACCGAATCCCAAAGACGTCCTCACGGGCCATCACATCCCCCGCCGGCACAGCCGATGCCATGGAGGTGATGGCGCCGGTGGCGCTGGACCTCGAAGCCATGCGAAGCGTGGTCGAGCGTGAAGGAGGCTGCATCGTCTGGGGCGGAAATGTCCGGCTCAGCCCAGCCGATGACATTCTGATCCGCATCGAGCGCCCGCTCGACTTCGACAGCGACGGCCAACTGGTCGCAAGCGTGCTTTCGAAGAAGGCCGCGGCCGGCTCCACCCACGTGGTGATAGACATTCCCATCGGACCGACCGCCAAGGTGCGTTCTTCCTCTGCCGCCGCGTTGCTTGAGGCAAGGCTCCTGGCGACAGCTCAGGCTCTCGGACTTAACCTGTCGGTTGTGCGCACCGATGGCCACCAACCGGTTGGATACGGCATCGGGCCGGCTCTTGAGGCGCGAGACGTGCTGAGCGTCCTGCGCAACGACGCGGCAGCGCCCGGCGATCTGCGCAGCCGTGCACTTGATCTTGCCGGCGCCTTGCTCGATGCCGCACCTGGGGCCGTGCCCGGCAAGGGACGGGTGTTGGCCTGCACACTGCTCGACGACGGCGCCGCCTTGCGCAAGTTTGTTGCGATCTGCGAGGCACAGGGCGGCTTTACCGAGCCAGGAATGGCTCCCCACATCCGTCCGGTTTTCGCCAACCGAACCGGCCAGATCCACCAGATTGACAACCGTCGGCTTGCAAAGGTCGCCAAGCTTGCCGGCGCTCCCGGCAGCGCCGTTGCTGGACTTGATTCCCGCCTTCGCATCGGCGACAGTATCAAGATCGGCGAGCCGCTGTTTCACGTCCACGCCCGGTCCCCTGGAGAACTGGAATACGCATTTGAATATGCTTCGGCTCATCCGGACATATTCGAGATCGGGGGCGGACAATGACCCGCGTGCTGCTTCCTTTCCCGTTGCAGCGAACCCTGGCAGACGCACTAGCCCCTTTGCTGGGCGCGCGAACCGGCCGGCTGGACTGGCGCCATTTTCCGGACGGCGAATCCCTAGTCACAATCGAACAGGATCTGCACGGCGCCGACGTCGCGCTCGTAGCCAGTCTCCACAGCCCTGATGAACTCGCCATGCCGCTGCTGTTCGCGGCGGCGACAGCGCGCGAATTCGGAGCTCGCTCCGTTGGGCTTGTTGCGCCATATCTGGCCTACATGCGTCAGGATAAGCGGTTCAATCCCGGTGAAGCCGTAAGCGCGCCAGTGTTCGCACGTTTCTTGACGGAAAATTTCGACTGGCTGGTGACAGCGGATCCCCACCTGCACAGGAATCCCAGGGTTTCCGAGCTGTTTCGCATCCCGGCCCGGGCAGTTGCCACGGCTCCCCTGGTCGCTGAATGGATTCGAGGCCATGTCCCGAACGGCGTCCTGATAGGTCCCGACAGTGAAAGTGGCCAATGGGTATCCGACGTCGCTCACCGCGCCGGTGTTACCTATCATATCTTGACGAAAACCCGACGCGGTGACCGCGACGTCGAGGTGAGCCTTCCTTCGATTGACGCGGCTCGCAGCCGAACCCCAATCATCGTTGATGACATCGTTTCGTCGGGAGGGACCATGATCGAAACCCTGGGTCACCTAAGGCGACTTGGTCTGCCTCCTGCAGTCTGCATCGTCATTCATCCCGTGTTCGCTCAAGACGCCTACGCGCAGCTGTTGGCGGCCGGTGCCGAAAGGGTCGTGAGCACAGACTCGATTCCGCATCCGTCGAATGCGATTTCCATCGCCAGCTTGCTGGCCGAGGCCAGCGCCGAATTGTTCGGAAACGCTCCGTCAAGGCAAAGGTCGTGACAACGTCGCTCGCCTACCGCCTCATCACCGGCACTCTATAGGACGCCTCGGGATGCTGACGTCCCTGGTCTCATCGGTGGTCGAATTCCTGACGGCGCGCCCGCATGTGGCCTATCTGGCGGTGTTTGTGCTGGCGCTTTCGGAGTCGATCCCGATCGTCGGCGTCGTCATCCCCGGCACCGCTGTGATCCTCGCGCTCAGCACCCTGGTGCCGAGCGGCGTATTGTTGCTCTGGCCGTTGCTGATCGCAGCCACTTCAGGCGCCATCGCTGGTGATGGCTTTCATTCTGGCTGGGGCACCGGTACCATCGCGAGATTCTTGGCCTCTGGCCACTGAACCGGAACCCCGAACTGATTGAGCGCAGCGAGGCCTTTTTCACGCGTCATGGCGACAAGAGTGTTTTTCTCGCCCGCTTCACACCGGGCGTCCGCGCCTTCATTCCGCTCCTCGCCGGCATGCTGGGAATGCCGGTCAGACGGTTCTATGCCGTCAATGTTGCGTCGGCGCTCGCCTGGGCTCCGTCGCATATCCTGCCCGGTGTGCTCGTTGGTGCCGCCTTCGGCATTTTCGGTGCGGCCGCAAAGCCGCTGGCGATCCTGCTGATCGTTCTGCTCGTAACGGGTTGGGTGGTTCTGCATGTCGTGCGGTGGACTTTGGGCCGCGGCATAGCCTTGCTCGTCATCGGTGGGGAATGGCTACGGGCCTGGGCCGGCACCCACGACACCTGGCTCGGCCGCAATCTCACTAGTTTGTTTGATCCTTTACAGAACGAGGCGCGGGCTCTCGCACTGCCGATGGTTCTGCTCATCGGAGCAGCATGGCTGTTCTTCGGCATCCTTGAAGATGTAGTCAGCGGCGATCCGTTGGTGCTCGCTGACGGCGCGATCTATCGCGCCCTCCAGGATCTTCGCACCGCACCTGGCGATGCGGTGATGATCGCCATCACCGAACTCGGCGACACCGCCGTCGTGGTGGCGGTCACAATCATCATCTTTCTGTGGCTTGCGTGGAAGCGCGCCTGGCGCACGGCCGCCTATTGGATCGCTGCAATCGCTGGAGCTTCGGCTCTCAACACAGTCATCAAGGTGGCTTTGCATCGAGCCAGGCCAGGTGAATCGCTCTATCCCGGCTGGAGTGCGTTTTCCTTTCCAAGCGGCCATAGCACAGTCAATATGGTGCTCTACGGATTCCTCGCCTTCCTTATGGCGCGTGAACTTCGCCCCGTGTTGCGCGTCTTGGTCGCACTCGTCGCCGCGGTCCTGATATTTATGATCGCATTCTCACGCCTCTACCTCGGTGTACACTGGCTGTCCGACGTGCTCGGAGGTTTGGCATTCGGGTCCGCCTGGCTCGCGCTGCTTGGACTGTCCTATCTGCGCCGCCAAACCGAGCGCATTGAACCAAGTCGGCTGCTTGCCGTCGGATGTGCGTCGCTCATCCTCGCCGGAGGCTTTCATATCTACCGCAGCAACGCGACGGATATCCAGCGATACGCCATCAAAAGCACGACGCAATCCATGGCGGCCGCTGATTGGTGGGCGTCGGATTGGCAGCAGCTGCCAGCGCGCCGCATCGACCTTACCGGCGAGACGCAAGAGCCGCTGACGTTCCAGTGGGCCGGTAGCTTGCAAAGCCTGCAAGACGTCTTGCTACGGAAGGGCTGGCACACATCGGCAGCTTGGGCGTCGTTGAGCACTCTGACCTGGTTCACCGGATCGGCCAGTGCGGCCAACCTTCCGGTTGTTCCCTTTCTCGCCGGCGGTCGCTTTCCCAGCCTGACCCTTGTTCGACAGTCCAGTGACGTTGTATTCTTGGATTCTCGTCTCGTGCTCCGGCTGTGGGCCGCCGACGTCGAGGTTACCAACGGCCAGACCGCGCCGCTCTGGATTGGGTCCGTCGCCGAGGAACGTGTCTATCATCCTCTCGGGCTCGTCACGCTGGTCTCGACGCAGTCCGACGTCGACGCGCCGCGAAAAGCGCTGGCAGAGGCTCTCGACGCAGGACGCCTCGTTTCGCGGGCCAAAGGAGTGATGGCCTCGGATTGGGACGGGCAGGTGCTATTGGCTCGCCAAGACGACATGCGGAAATGATGTCCGAACAGTCACCGATCAGCGTTCAACCGACTCATATGTCGGTGCAGATGCATTCTGTCGCCCTCGGCAACGCGACGTCCGCGAAAACGACTCATTGAACGACGTTTTGCGGAATGACGTCTCGATCAGCGGGCATTCCGGCAATGCGCTGTCCGCGCGGTGGGCTTCGTCACATCATTTGCCGCGAATTCGCTAGCGTATCCCGAAGTCATGCGCCCAATGCCCGTAGGAACCCCCGGAGGCAATAGTGCTGGTCCTGATTACGACTGCCGTGCGAGCATTGTCCTGAAGCGCGACAGGGCAACAGCAACAAACGCGGCGCCCAGCGCCGCCATTGCCGCCAGGTCCTTCCAGACGAGGTCAACTCCGGCGCCACGATAGAGGACCGATTGCGCGAATCTGACAAAGTGCGTCGACGGCGACGCGTACATGATGTCTTGCAGCAACACCGGCATGCTCTCGAATGGAGTGAACGAGCCTGATAGCAGGAACATCACGATGAAGACCGGGATCGCTAGCAGCGCAAATTGCGGCATCGAGTTGGCGATGGTGGCTAGCAAGATGCCGAGCGATGTCACTGCGAAGAGATAGACGGCGGTCCCGGCAAGGAAGAATTCCACCGATCCCACGATTGGCACTTGCAGCGCGAACTGCACCACGAGGTGGAGCGAAAGCCCTGCCGCCAGCAGGACAATCAATCCATTCGCCCAGATCTTTGCCGCAAGAATTTCGTTCGGCAGCACAGGCATCACCAATAAATGCTCAATGGTGCCGCGCTCACGTTCGCGCATCACCGCCGCGCCGGCAAGGATGACCGCGAGGATCGTGACATTGTTGATGATACCCATACTGGCGGAAAAACGGATCGCCTCAAGGTTCTGATTGAACAAGGCGCGGATGACCGGTTCGATCGGAACGGCCTGGGTGGCACCGTGCTGATGCAGAAAGTCTGCCGTCTCGCGGGCAATGATTTGCTGGATGTAGGCTGTTCCAACGGCGGCTTGTGCCACTGCCGTCGCATCGACATTGATTTGTATTGACGGACCGCGGTTCGCCAAAAGATCGGCTTCGAAGCGCGGCGGAATTTCGAGGACAAAGGTGTATAGTCCCTTGTCCAGGAGTTCATCGAGTTCTGAGCGATCGATTTCGCGGGGTACGCGAAAGTAAGGCGGCTGCAGGGCGTCCTTGATGCTCGCGGACAAGATCGAGTGGTCGGCATCGACGATGGCCACACCGGCATTGCTTACGTCGGTCTTCATGGCGGTCGCCTCGGAATAAACGGCGACCGTGAAAACATAGACAATCAGAACGGCCATGACCACGTCGCGCGCCAGGCTGGCGAGTTCCTTGACACCGAGACGAAATACGTTCCGAACCCAATATTTCATGGCTAGATGCTTTGCTTGCGGACCGACAGGCGAGCCAGCAGGAGAAACACGATGCCAAAACCGATCAATACGGCGATCTCGGTAATAAACGCATTCGCCCCGAGCCCTTTGGCAAAGACGCCGAGACTGACGGTTTGGAACCAAAGTGCGGGAAATGAAAGCCCCATTACACGGGCCGGACCTTCAAGTGTCGAGGCCGGGAAAAGGAACCCGGAATAGTGCGCCGCAGTCATTGCGGTCAGAATCGCTGTTGCAAAAATCGCCGCGACCTGTGTCGAGACGAATGCCGATACCAAAAGACCGAAGGCGGTTGCCGCAAACACGTAGCTCAAGGCTGCAATTGACAAGGCAAGCACGGACCCCTTTGGGACTACGCCAAGCACGCCGGCAGCCATCACCACAAGGCTGACAAAACTGACAAGGCCGGTCGCAACATAGGGTAGCTGCTTGCCGATGAGATATTCGCCGACCGTCGCGGGAGAGGCGTAGACGTTCGTAATCGAGCCCATCTCCTTTTCCCGGACGACGGCGAGTGCCGTCAGCATCGCTGGAAACACGACCAGCAGAAGCATGATCGACCCCGGCGTGATTGCGAAAACGCTGCGGAAGTCCTGGTTGTAGCGAAACCGCGGCTCGACATTGACCGGCGACATCTGCGCATCTTGGCCATGTTCCTGAAGCTGGCGCTCCGCCGCGTAGGTCAGAACCGCACCCTGAATATAAGCGCGCGCCGTCTCCGCCGGAAACGTATTGCCGCCGTCGAGCCAGAAGCTCACCTGCGGCTGGCGATCATGCAGAAGGTCGCGACCAAAGCCGGGCGGAATATCGACAGCGAACCGCAACTCCCCCGAGCGCAAGCGATTGTCGATCTCGAATTCGTTTGTCAGTGGTGACTGCTCAACAAAATAGCGGGAATGCGAAAACTGCTCCAGGAACAAGCGACTCTCGACAGACTGATCTCGATCGAGCACAGCGTAGCGAAGATTTTCGATATCGAACGAGATGCCATAGCCAAACGTTGCCAGCAGCAAGAGAGGTCCAAGCAGCGCGAAAGCAAGCCGGATGCGATCTCTCAGGAGTTCCACGGCCTCTCGCCGGGCAAAGGCCCAGATTCGACGCACAGATGCCGCTGGCGATCTTGGCGAGAGGTCTGCGAGGGACGTCGTCTCTGACCCGGACAGAGCAGACGCATTGGCCAGCTCGACGGCGGCAGATGATGCAGGTAGATTCTTCGGCGCCGCCGACTGGGCCGATGCCTCCTCGAGATAGGCAACAAAGGCGTCCTCCAGATTGCCGGCGTTACGCGCCAGGCGAAGTTCGTCGGGGTTGCCGATCGCAAGAACGCGGCCTGCATGCATCAAGGAAACTCGGTCACAGCGTTCGGCCTCGTTCATGAAATGTGTCGAGATGAAGATGGTCACTCCATCGCGGCGCGACATCTCGACGAGGAGATCCCAGAACCGGTCACGTGCCGCCGGGTCCACACCCGAAGTAGGTTCGTCGAGGATCAGCACTTCGGGCTGATGCAGACAGGCCGCGGCAAGCTGGAGCCGCTGGCGCATCCCGAGCGGCAGTTCAGTCGGCAACGCGTTCGCAACGACTTCGAGGTCGAACCGGGTCAATGCTGAGGCGACGCGCGCCTCAAGGTCGCCTGCAGGAATGCGGAAGAGGCGTCCATGAAGCTCCAGGTTCGCCCTGACGGAGATCTCCTCGTAGAGCGAGAAGGATTGCGACATGTAGCCGATGCGCATTCTTGTCATGATGTCGCGGGCATCGACAGGCTTTCCCAACAGCTCGGCTCGCCCTTCGCTCGCCGGCAGAAGTCCCGTGAGCATCTTCATCGTGGTCGTCTTGCCGCAACCATTCGATCCCAGAAATCCAAAAATCTCTCCGCGCTGGATTCGGAAGCTGACGTGATCCACCGCGGTGAAATCGCCGAAGCGCATGGTCAGGTTATCGGCAGCGATCGCGGGAGGACCATCGCTATGTTGCAGCTCTGGAATCGCCAGCTCCTTGCGATCGCCGCGACGCTCGGGACGCTGGAGAGCGATGTAGGCTTCCTCCAGCGTGCTTGCCTTGGTTTGGGCAAGGATCTGCGCTGTGTCACCTGCGGCGATAACCTTGCCCTCATCCATGGCGACGATGTGATCGAAGTGCTCGGCTTCCTCCATGTAGGCGGTCGCCACCAGCACCGTCAGGCCGGGACGCTCGATGCGGATTCGTCCGATCAGGTCCCAAAATTGGCGCCGCGACAGTGGATCGACACCGGTTGTGGGTTCATCGAGGATCAACAGGTCGGGGTCGTGGATCAGGGCACAGCAAAGGCCGAGCTTCTGCTTCATCCCGCCCGACAATTTGCCGGCAGGGCGGTCCGGGAAGGGATCGAGCCCCGTCGCGATGAGAAGGCGCGCGATGCGTTTGTGGCGCTCGCCTTCTGCCTGTCCATACAATCGGCCGAAGAAATCGATGTTCTCGACGACGGAGAGGGTCGGATAGAGGTTGCGGCCGAGGCCCTGTGGCATATAGGCGATGCGAGGCGCCACCGAATCGCGGTGAGAGCGCAATGCCATGTTCCCGCCAAGAGCCGCCACGGTTCCAGACTGGATTTGCTTGACGCCGGCCATCAGGCCGAGAAGGCTGGACTTGCCGACGCCATCTGGGCCGATGAAGGCCGTCGTCGTTCCAGAGTCGATCGAAAGGCTGACGCCGTCGAGCGCAATCGTTTTGCCATAGCGGTGGCGAACCGAACCGACTCGAATGCCGGGTTCCTGGTCAGCGGACATCCGGGAGCCTCGGCGTCAGATCGGCCGGCCAGGCTGCTCCGGCCTGTACTTTGACGTAAGCGTAGCCGGTCATGCCTGCTTTCACATAGCCGCTGTGTTTTTGGAGTATCTGCGGATCAATGTGCAGCTTGATCCGGTACATCAGCTTCTCGCGCTCATCGACGGTCTCGACATATTTTGGGGTGAACTGCGCATCCGCTGCGACGAAGGAAACCGTTGCCGGGACGACGTATCCGGGCGCCCCGTCGAGCACGATCCGCGCCTCCGATCCGAGCTCGACACGCCCGACTTGGCTCGTGGGAAGGAAGATCGTCATATGGGCGTCCGAAAGGTCGAGAAGCGTGAGCACCCGCCCGCCGGCCGCGACCACCTCCCCGGTTTGAGCAAGGCGATATTCGACTCGGCCCGACACCGGAGCTTTCAGCGTCATGTCGGCAATCATCGCCTGGATTTGGGTCACTTGAGCCTCGGCAGCCTCCACCGCTGTCTTGGCGTCTTCCACAGCCACTTTGGCGCTATCCAGAGCAGCTTTTGAGATGTCTCTCTGTGCCGTGCGACGATCCAGTTCCGCTTGGGTGGCCGTATTGGTGCGTGTGAGCTCGGCGGCGCGCTTCAGCTCTACGTCGGCCAGCTTCAACTCCGCCTCGCGCACGGCAACATTGGCCTCGGCGTTTGCCACACCCTGATGGCTGCGGTGCACGCCAGCTTTCGCCGCGGCAAGCTGCGCAAGTATCTCTGTCGTGTCGATGCGGGCGAGAACAGCATCTTTCTCGACATCAGAGCCCTCGTTAACGCCCACCTCGGAGAGGCGGCCGGCATATTTGGTTGCGATGTCGACGCGCTCGACTTCGATCCGACCATTGGCTCGCGCCAATCCTATGGGTACGCGGGTCGCCTCTTCCCTCAACCAGTATGCGTAACCGCTGCCGGCGGCGGCTATGAGGACAGTAACAGCGACGATCGGAGCAAGACGCATTCTTTTATCCATACTTGGCGCACAAACCGCGCTCAGGTCAGCACCGCCTCGGCCCGGTTATAGCAAAGCGTCACGTGTCGTCACGTGAAAGTGGCGTAGTTGCCTTGATGCTGCGAAAACAACGAATGTGGTAGGACGACGTCGCACCGATCAGCCCCTGGTCACTTGTGCACGGGCAGATGAGGAAGGTCCCTTGGATAGCAGTTTTTGGCGTCGCTCGCCTTTGACCGGCATTGCTTGGGGGACCAATGATCGGCAGGTAACTGCTGGCACCCCGAAACAATCAATGCCACAGCCAACATCGTCAAAGCAGGCATGCTCCGCATCAGAGACCCTCTAACCATACGAGTTTCGACGCCCTTGGTAAGAGCCGGGGTCGCTAAGTTCTTTGCTTTCATCTTTCCTGTTCCCATAAGTTGTGGAAATTTTCTTTATCATCTGCACCGCCGGTCGGAAAAGCGATGTAGAGGGACTCTACCGTCATCGAATGCGTTTTCTTTGAGCCAGATCAAAACCTGCCCTTTCCACAGGCTATGCCCTGAGAAAAGCCTTTCAAGGAAGAATGCTTCTCCACGTCGATTTCCCACGCATTCGGCAATGCACCCTCCAGTCGCGACGATGCCGCAGTTTGCCGTTTACGCTCTCCGCCTCGGGCGCAAGCCACTCAAGCGATTGGCGTCGATTCTTGATCGAAATCCCTCAACCAGCCGCCTTCAAATCCTGCCCGTTGCAAGCCGTTGCGGACATACGGGCATGAGCGCATCAACCGCCACAAGAGGCCGCTGGCGTCATTCTCGATCATCAGGACGACGGGCCCTTCGTTGAGGCCGAAATGCCAAGGTGAAATCCACCATCCAAAAGCATCGTCGGACGTCCCCGGATGCGTCGGATTGAAGGCCGCCTTGAACCCATAAGCCTTGGCGGCCTTGAGCTTGGCCTGGTGGATGCAGAAGCTGATCGCTGGCCGGACGATTTCCGGCGCAAAAGGCAAGGAAGCGGCGATGGCCCACGGAGCGAGCGTGCCATCGTCGGGACCGTAGGGAACTCCGCGCGCGACATAGCCTTCGAACCGGCGTTCGATGCCCTTCACCCTGAGTGTTGAGGGACCGGGCCCCTCACTTGCGGTAATGCCCCAGCAGTGTTCGCCGTAGCCTTCAAAACCGCGCGGATTGTCGATGGCATAGCGTTGTTGGACGAAGGTGGCACGCCGGCTGTTCTCGAAGTAATCACTGCCCTTGCTCCGCATGAAGGCATCCTGCAAACCTCGAAGATCGATCCATACGTGCGAGAGCTGATGAATGAACAATGGCCCGGCATAGAGGTAGTCGTAGCCGTAGCACTGCTCCCATCGAAATGTTGCCGTCCAGGCCGAGTAGCTGCTTTCTGGAAGGGGGTAGGTCGGCGAACCGAGCCCCAGAACATAGAGCAGGAGCGCCTCGTCATAGCCTTCCCAGCGATATTTGATGAATCCGCGCTCCGGCGTCCAACCATGAGTGACGGTTTCTCCTCCATTCCGTGCCCAGCGCCAATCGGCACGGCAAAAGAGCGCGTTCGCCAAGGTGCGGATTTCGGTTTCGGCCTCGGTGTCGGCATCGAAATACTGCCCCGCCGCCAGCGCGCCAGCCAGCAGGAGCGTGCTGTCGATGGTCGACAACTCGCATTGCCAGGCCCTCCTGCCAGTTTGCATGTCCAGGAAATGGTAATAGAAGCCGCGATATCCCGTTGCGTCCGGCTCCGGGCCCTGTGAACTGTTCCAGAAGAAGCGTAACGTCGTCAAGGTACGTTCAACAGCTGCGGCCCGGCTCATGAATCCGCGCTCGACTCCCACCGGATAGCAGGACAGCGCAAGACCGGTGGCTGCGATGCTAGCGGGCCAATCTGCCTCGGTCTTGTCCAGGATGAGACCGTTGGCAGGGTTCGCCTCGTGGATGAAGTAGTCGAATGTCTCGCGCTGCAATGTCGCCAGGTCGTCTTGCATGGCAGAGGTGGTTGCCGGATCGTTGGGTTCCGAAACATGCGATCGCATCTTTGTATGCTCCCCGACCGCTGTTCAGGGATGCGCCACGTTAAGCTGGTCGAACACCCCTTTGACGCCCCTGACGCCCTCGGCAACCACGCGGACGGCATCCCGTTCGGCCTGCGATCCGACCGTGCCCGAAAAATGCACCAGACCATCGCTGACCGTGAGCGCTAACGCTTCTCCCTCGACGCCTGCGTCCTCTCGCAACCGCGTAAGAATGCTGCGCTTGATCGCATCGTCACCCGCCGCCGTGTCGTCGTCGAATTTTGCCGCTACCACGGCGCGCAAAAGGTCGGCACGGCTGACGACGCCGACCAGATGTTGTCCCCTCATCACCGGTATGCGCTTGATACCGTGCTCCTGCATCAGGAGAGCAATTCGACCTATCGAGGTTTCCTCATCGACCACAACGACATTCGAAGTCATCAGATCGGCCACTTTCCAGCTATGGCCCTTCACATAGCCGCGCGCCTCGACCGGCGACGACGCACCTAGCTCCGACCGGCGCAGGAAATCGCCTTCGCTCACAACTCCAGCCAGGCGGCCATCGTCGCCGACAACCGGGACGCCGCTGATGCGATGATCAAGCATGATTTTCGCGGCGTGTCTTACGCCGTGGTCAGGCGATACCGTGACGACATTCGCGGTCATTACATCTTTTGCTTTCATGTGCCTTCACTCCATGAACTCAGTTCAAGCGGACGCCCGAGCGCTAACAGGCATAATGTAGCGTCGTTGCCCCCGACCTCCTTTGCGGCAAATCAATACCGGCTCGGACCAGCCGATCCGGCGTGCAATATCCGAGCAGGAACCCACCAAGCCACTGGGGCCGCGGCGTGTTCGAGGCCGCAACTGTCGGCGTAAAGATCCGCATGTGTCATGTTTAATGACTACCTATGGACAATTTTTACATCGTCAATCTAATCTCGCTGCAACGGCATCCGCCGCCTGTGCAGAAAGAGTCGACGCAGTGAGGTTTTTATGTGCTTCTCGGCCAAGGCGAGCTTTACGGCGGCCGCGCTCCTGCTTCCGTCAGGCGCTTTCAGCATCCTGAGGGCCTATCGTACCGACCGCCGCTACGCACCGATCTGTGCGCTGCCTCTGCTGTTCGGCCTGCAACAGCTCCTGGAGGGGTTCGTCTGGACCAGCAGCGCAAGTGGCGATCGCGATCTCGTCAAATTCTACGCTATCGGCTACATGTTCTTCTCGTGGCTGGCTTGGCCGATATGGGTCCCATTCTCGACCTATTTCCTTGAGCCGCTGCGCCGAAAGCCGCTCTATCTTCTCTTCGCTATCGCAGGCGCAATCCTCGGCGCCGGCCAGTATCTTCCCTATTTCGTTCATAGCGACTGGCTCAGCGTACAGTTTCTCGATTCAGCGATCGTGTACGATGGGGTCGAATTGTTCGATTTCTTGTTCGCTCGTGAACTCACCTACGCCATCTACCTTATGCTCATCATCCTGCCGCTTCTTCTTTCCACCAGGGGGGAGATCAGGATCTTTGGAGTGCTCGTAGCGATCGTCGCGGCCATCACGTATCTGTTTTTCCGTTTCGCCTACATATCGGCGTTCTGCTTCGGCGGTGCCCTGATGTCGTTCTATCTAGTCGCCATGATCTTCAGGATCGATCGGGGCAGGCACAACGCTGTGTCGCTCACAGTCGCGGTCGACATTGACTGACTGGACCGCGCTGACGGCGAATCTACGCACTACTAATCTCAGCGCAAAACCGATTGGATTGCCGCCGAAGAGTTGATGTGGGCTAAGCAGACCATTTTGACGATCATGAACGCCAAGGGCTAGTTCGTCTACGCCGGACAAAATTCAGCTCACAAGAGTGGACTCATCAAGCGCGCCAAATTCTCGCAGACTTTTATGCCAAAGAAACGGCCCCGCCACAGGGGAAATGTCAGCAAATCGCTGCTCGCAAAGTAGCGCTCCTGCTCCAGGAGAAGGCGAGCCGTTATGTCTTTATCATAGAAGATCAGACTGACCTCGGCGTTCAGCAGGAACGAGCGAATATCGACGTTGCTCGACCCGATCTGGGTAATCTCGCCGTCGATGCTGAAGTGCTTCGCATGCAATAAGCGGCTCCGATAGAGGTGAATTTGGATGCCGGCTTCAAGCAGTTCCTCATAGTAGGAGCGCTGCGCGAAACCGACCAAAATCTGGTCCACCTGGCGTGATACCACGAGGTGGACCTCGACGCCGCGTAACACAGCTGCTTGGAGCGCCCGCAACAAGGCCTCATCCGGTATGAAGTAGGGGGTTGTAATTACTACCCGCTCCCGCGCGCCGTGGATGAGGCCTACCATGAGGTGTGACACCCCAGCAGTCGGGTAATCGGGTCCACTGGGCAGGACTTGCGCGACGACGCCTGCACCAGGATGGTGGTGGGGGAAGAGACCCGCGATATCGAGCACCTCTTCGGTTTCCAGGAACCAATCGGCGGCGAAGACTGCTTGCAGTTCCAAGACGACCGGACCTGTAATGCGCGCGACAAGCTCCTCGTTAGTCGTATTGGCGTCGACGATGTTCTGGGAGCCGGCGTACCCAATCCGGCTGTCAATCACGAAGATCTTCCTGTGATTGCGCAAATCGGCTCGGGCGGTTCTACGACGTATCAGTCCGAGTGGCAGCACCAAGTGAGTGGTTACGCCTCCGGCAGTGAGAGCCTCAAGAACGCGACGCGCCCACTGCCGCGAACCAAGAGCATCGATAAGAACTCGGCACGTGACGCCCCGCCGCGCCGCCTCAACAAGGGCTTTGATCACTCTTCTGCCGGTAGCGTCATCTGCAAAAATGTAGACGACCAGGTGAACGTGATTTCGGGCACCTTCGATATCCGCAATGAGTTTGTCGATGAGACCGTTGTAGTTGCTGAGAAGTTCCGCATCGTTGCCGGCCAGCGTGGGAAATTGGCCGAGGTTCTTTATCAGCGTAGCGGCCTGAACCAAATTGCTCGGGAGAAGGGGCGGACGACAAGCTTGTATACGAGAGAGCTGGTGGGTCGCTCCCTCAAGGATCGTGCGCAATCGGGCGAAGCGAATGCGACGCCACCTTGGATAGTTCGGCCTCCCAATGAGAATATATAGCACAAGGGCTGGAACCGGCAAAAAGAAGACCAAAAGCAGCCAGCCTTTTGCAGCGTCTGGTGAGCGACGAAATGGTACGACCATCAACATGATGATCCGGATCGACCATTCGAAGAGAAGGTAGAACAGTGTCCAGAAGCTGCCGATTTCGAAATACAAGGCTTCGGGCACAACCCACGTCCATGTCAGAGCTCATTCTGGAAAACCGAATACAATTATAACAGTCTGATCGGGTCAAGATATTTGGACCCGGAAATGAAGCCAGGTTGGATGGCCCCTGCGACTGAGGACCCAACATGTCGCGCAGATCTCCTTGCGCCCACGCGGTCAAGTGGAAAACGAAATCGAGGCAGCCGCGACAGGTCCGTATCGCGTCGCGGCGGGCCGGGGATGCGACGGGGCGGCGGTCGCAGAGCCGACCTGTTCGGCGAGCCGTGCCACGCCGGTTTGCTCTGATCAAACGATCAAACAGGTATTCGCAGGATCCACGCCCGGGCATTTAGGACTGCGCCGCCCATCAGGCAACGTTGGCGATGCCCCGCCACGGTGTGGGCCTCGCTGATAATTCAACAATGGTTGCGATGCCGCCGATCACCGGTCGGCCGCTCCTCACCACCATGTGCAGCGTGCTCGGTCGTCGGCGCCGACGCATCAACTGAGGCAGTTTCGTGTTCGGGCGCAACTTTGGGAACGATGGAGCTGCGACGGGCCGTGTTAGCGTCGTTGCCCCGCGGGGCGTGAGGATGGTCGGCCAACGGCCCGGAGGCCTCGAAAACCTCGCCCTCTGTCTGTCTGCCCAATCGATCGGCCGGGGCCGCGGGGTCATGATCGTGACCGTTGCCATGGGCGGGCCCATGTCCGTGCCGATGCCCGAAAAAGTGCATGGCGAACATACCGAAGGCGAACACGATCCAAATCCAATTATTTCCAAGCCAAGTCATCACACTACTCCTTTGCAGTGGCTGTCGCAGAGGCGCTCCGAGTCAGGCACGTCCGTCCGATGGCCATGAAACTCTGCAGTCGACGTGCCGAGGCTTGCTTGCTCGCTCGAACCTGTCGCGGACCACTTCAATCGCCTCGTCACATTATCATTCGACGCCACTCGACCCGACGGCTCTTTGCTACAGCAGACGGCGTCACCTCTTGACCTCTAGCGCCGGCGATCGCCGAAGAGCTGCATCATCAGAAGGAAAAGATTGAGGAAGTCGAGGTACAGCCCCAGCGCGCCGATGATTGCCTTTTTCCCAGCGACCGTCGCATCCTCACCCTCGAGGTAGAGCTCCTTGATCCGTTGCGTATCCCAGGCGGTGAGGCCTACGAAGACAAGGACACCGATGATCGAGATCGAGAACTGCAGCGCCGAAGAGGCGAGGAAGATGTTCACGAGGCTAGCAGTCACTATGCCGATCAGACCCATGAGCAGGAAAGAGCTGAAACGGGAGAGGTCGTTCCGTGTCGTGTAGCCGTAAAGGCTCATCGCGCCAAATGTTGTGGCTGCGATGAAGAATACCCGCGTGATGCTTGCGCCGGTGTACATGAGAAAGATGCCGGCGAGCGACAGACCGACGAGCCCCGCATAGGCCCAGAAGGTCAGCTGTGCCGCGCCAAGGCTCATGCGCTCGATGCGGAAGCTCAAGAGCATAACGAGAGCTAAGGGGGCCAGCAGCACTATCCAAAACAAGACCGTACCAACAATAGCTTGATACAAGCCACTCGCAGCCGCGCCGTAGGCGACAACTCCGGTCAGAATCAGCCCGCCGGCCATGTAGTTGTAAACGCGCAGCATATACGCGCGGAGCCCCGCGTCGATCGCTGGCTGTTCGACAGCGGTCGGAGCTGTGGCGTGGGAGGCATGTTGGTCGAACATGATGCTTCTGCTTCGCATTTCGAGGCCGATAACTTCGGGTTGTGCGCGGGCTTGAGCGCTCGTTCCGTCCTCGGATCAACTGGAACTGTTTGCACTCTAAGGAGCCGCGCGCTGGCTAGCTTTGATTTCGATCAATGTGGGGGCGCGCGCCGAAGACATTCCCGAGACGGCGGTCTATTTTCTACTGAGGCTCGATAACGAGGCCCAGACCGGAGTGCGTGCTGTTCGGCCACTCGACCATGTTCCACCAGAGGTGCTACAATCTTGCTTCAAAGCTTTCCGGACCTGGCAATCCCACGGACAAGTCGAAAGGTGAACCAGAGCGCTAGAATGTAGGCGAATGCAGCCAGGGCGGGCATGTCACCGAAAATACGTGGCCCTATGCTGTGCTGCATGAGCAGCGAGCCGGCAATATAGAGACCTAGCGTGACAAGGCCGAGCGCGAGCCGGTTGCTGCCGCGGTCGATATGCTCGTTCAATCCCTTCAGCTCGCGCACGTGCAAGCTCAGGCCTAGACCATCGCCTTCCTGCACCAGTTGCCGAGTCCATGACCTGATCACCGCCGGCAGGTCGTGTGCCGCCGTGATGGCGTCGATTTTCAGCCGGTCGAGCGCCCCCGTCCAGTCGGATTGCTCCATCGCGCCTTTGAGCGCCTCAGGGCCTTTGGCTTGAAGATTTTCCAACAGCTGGAAATCGGGGTCGAGAATGCGCACAGTGTGCTCGGCGAGGAACATGGCGCGCATTAGGATGAGCAGGTCGAGAGGGACGAATACGTTCTGAGCGCGTCCGAGCCGCGTCACCCGCAAGAACGCTTCGGCGAGAGACCAGTCCTTGAGCGGCAACGCGGCGTAGTCGGCAATAATCTCCGCCAGCCCGCGTCGGAACTCGCCTCGATCCATTTCGCCGCCCAGAACGCCAAGGTCGATGGCCGCGTCGAGGAGCCAGTCGGCATCCTGGCGAATGAAGGCGATGGTGAACGCGGCGAGCTTGCGGCGCGCCGCCCGGTCAAGGAACCCGATCAGGCCGAAATCGTGAAAGCAAATCCGTTTGTCCTGGGTGACGAAGAGATTGCCGGGATGCGGGTCCCCATGGAACACGCCGAGAACGAATATCTGATGGAGGTACGCATCGACGAAATTCTGCGCGAGCCGCGGAC
>MKVL01000014.1:53400-83383 GCA_001899205.1 Mesorhizobium sp. 65-26
CCGCTTCGCTCCTGGACGATAGCGGTCTCGCAAACGAGATCGTCGACGACGTCAGGCACGAGCAGAGTCGGCCACTCAGCGAAGGCCACCGCGAACCGTTTGATGTTTTGCGCTTCCCGGCGGAAATCGATCTCCTTGTAAAGGTTGCTCCAGATCTCGTCGATGACGCGCAGAGGTTGATAGTGCCGCAGCCGCGGCGCGAGCATGAGGGCGATGCGCGTCAACCATGTGAGGGCACGCATATCACGGTCGATCTTCTGCTTGATGCCGGCACGACGAACCTTGACGATGACGTCCCGTCCGTCGTGGAGGCGTGCCGTATGGACTTGCGCGATGGACGCCGCAGCGAGGGGAGTGGCATCGAATTCGGCAAACAACTCGTTGACGTGACGACTCAGGCCGCGTTCGATCTCCTCAATTGCTTCCTTCGCTGGGAACGGCGCCACGTGATCCTGCAGAGCCTGGAGGGCCTCAATATAGGCATCGGGGAGCACATCGCGACGCATGCTCAGCGCCTGGCCGAGTTTTATGAACGTTGTACCCAGCCGCTCAAGGCTAAGGCGCAGCCGCTCGGGCGCCTGCGGAACCGATCGGGACAGGCCAAGTCGGCCCACGGCGCCATCCCACATGAAGCGGAGCACTTCTAACGTGATGCGGAAGAGTCGGAAGATGGGCATCAAAGCCGTCCGAAACGCATGAGATTTTGTCAACTTACCGCAAAGGGCCAGACATGCGAGTCGAACTGTCCGAGCGACTTGTAAGCGGCGCGGCTATGCAGAAGCAAGGCCGCGCCGCCGCACTGTCAGCAGAGCGTTGTTGTCATGAATTGCCAGAGAGGACAGCAATTCCGTTCGGGCCCTTGCCGACAGGAATGGTCCGGACGACGGCCTGGGCGGCAGTGTCGATCACCGAGACGCTGTTGTCCTTGATGTTCGTGATGTAAGCGAACCGTCCGTCCTTGGCGATAGTGACGCCGTGGGCGCCGGCGCCGACGCCAAGCGTCTTCACGACTTTGTTTCCGGCCACGTCGATGATCGAGACCCTATTGTCGGGGTCGATATCGCTTCCTTGATCGGCGACGTAGACGAACTGTCCGTCCGGCGTCGCATAGACCTGGATCGGGTTACGGCCGACGGCGACCTTGGCCACCACCTGCCGGGCGACGCGATCAATCACCGCGACCTGGTTTTCGTCCCGAAGGGAAACATAGACGCGTGTTCCGTCCGGCGTGAAGCCGACCTGAACCGGCGCCTTGCCGACCGGGATGCGAGCCGACTCTGCAAGGCTCGCTACGTCGATGACGGAAACCGATCCATCCTCGACGTTAGCGACGAAAAGTTCCTTCCCGTCAGGGCTGAGCCGCAGCCCGTGGGGGTAGCGGCCAGTTGGAATTGTTTTCACCACCTTAAGCGCAGACAGATCGACCACGGAAACCGTGTTCGATTCCGAATCGGTTACGAAGACCCGTTTCCCATCCTGGTCAGGAATGACATGGGCCGGATGGTGCCCGACGTCGATCACCGCGATAGGCCCCTCATCGATGGCGTCCAATTTTAGGACCGCCAAACGTCCACCCGGTTCCGATGTATTCTCGGCCATGGCCATCTTCATCTTGGAACCGGTGGCTTGGCCAGACATGGACATCTCGCTCTCTTGGCCGGCACCAACAACAAAGACGAACCCCGCCCGGGCACTGACATCGACGTTGTGCGGCATCAGCGGTAAGGTCACGGATTGTACCTTGCCTGACTCGAGATCGATGCGACTGAGGCTTCCGCCTCCTTCGTTAGCGGTAAAGACTGAACCCGGGCCGAGATTCGGTTCCGCCGCGAGGGTTTGCGACAGGCCCACGCCGGCAGCCGCCGCGATGGCGAGCCCGATAAACGCGCGCGAAACCACCGGCGCCGCGCGCGACGCCATATTGATCAGTGACATGACAATTCTCCACATATTAGGTTTTCGATAAATGCCGAAGGCGCAGTGACGAAGTTCTACGCGTGGAGAATGGGGGGCGGCAGCGGCGGTGGAATAGCGAGCGAAATCAAAGAGCCGGTGAGGCCAGCCCAAGCCATCCGGCCTGCAACTTTCTGTGGGAGGGCAGATGTCATTGGCTCCACCCCGCACAAGCTACAGCCTCCGGCGCTGCAGCCGGCAATTTGGCGATGGTCATGCTGCCCTGACGGATAGCCTCCCGGAACATGCTGACCGAAAGAGTCTCTGTTAGCCTGATTGAGAACCACGTACCATTCCGTGCTCTTCAAGGGCCCGTTCTTGATCGGCTCAATTTGGAGCACGGCTGTCAGAGTGAACACCGCCGCCAACACGGCGACGGCCCAGCGCCTTGCTCCAACTCTCGCTTTCCATTTCTCGAACGATCGCAGGATCATGACTTTCGGTTATCAACATGCCATCGAGGCCGACCCTTGTTGACGCGTTGTCGGTCTCAAGCTTCAGACTAGACAGTGGTCTCTAATGAGAGGGGCTTCTTTGCTGCAGAACAACGTTGGCGCAGAATTCGGGTGGCAGGCGCTGCTATGTCACTGCCTGCCGTGCAAGGACCTAATGTTGGTACGTGAAGCTGACTCGCGCGGGCGCGGGGCGTCCCGGAACACTGACGTCGACCGCGATGTCATAGCGGTCATTACCGGGCAGGTCGACAAAGCCACCATAGGTCACGGTCCCGGCGATCGCCATCGGCTCAAGTTCCAGGCTGTTTTGTCCAACATGTCCCAGTCCCGATACCGTTGCAGTCACCTTGGCGTTCTCGATACGCGCGCCCGTCGCGGCCTCGAAGACCGCAATGATGATGTGATATTCATGCGTACCGCGCGGGGGGCCGCCATGCATGGTAGCCTCCGGGTGGCTCTCAAGATGACCACGCGCAATTGCCGCCGGCAAGACTCCCAGATAGACGCCTAACCCCTGTGCCACCTTGTAGTTTTCATTTTCCTCGGCAGAAGCCGGGGTGAACCAAAAGGCTGCCAGCCAGAGCGTAGTCGCCAGAACCACGAAGAGGCTCCGCCACAATTCGGGCCTCGCTGCTACCGCCTGTGCTCCCCAAATCCGGTCAGGCGATACTGTGGCGACTGTGTTACGCGTCGTGTAAAACATTGTCGTTCTCCATGCTCAAGCAATGTTGTCGTGGGCGGAGCCAGAGCCGCTTGGGCGGCCAGCTTGTGGCCCGAAGGAGTCGAGTGGAAGTGGCCGCGAGATAGCGGCGCCCACCCAGATCCAGTATTTATCCAAGGGCTTCATCACGAGATCGAGCTCATGGCGGCAAGACCCGGGCCGACCTTGGGCATCTTCTTGGGTATGTCAGTTCGCGTGAGCTTCCCGGCGACCATGGCCAATTCCGCGGCCGAGAATGTCTCCTTCGCGAGCAAGTCCTCTGCCGCCTGGCTAAGCAGGGCGCGATTGGTCGTCAGGACGGTGATAGCCATGTGAAAGGCGCTGTCGATCAGCCCGCGCACAGCGGCATCGATGGCTGCGGCCGTCTGCTCGCCGTACCGGCGTGGGCGCCAATCGGCACCCTCAGGGCCTCCCAGAAGCGGGGCGGCCTCTGGCTCATAGGCGACCTGGCCCAGCGCCTCATCCATACCGAAGCGCACCACCATACTTCGGGCTATTTCAGTGGCTTTGCCGAGATCGTCGGCGGCGCCGGTCGACACCTCATCGAAGATCAGGGTTTCCGCCGCCCGGCCGCCCAGCAGCACAGTCATGCGATTCATGAGTTCAGCGCGATTCATCAAAAAGCGGTCTTCGAGGGGTCTTTGAAGCGTATAGCCGAGCGCCGCGATGCCGCGCGGGATGATCGAGACTTTCTGGACGGGGTCGACGCCAGGTAAAGCCATCGCCACCAGGGCGTGGCCCATCTCGTGGTGGGCGACTATTTCTCGCTCGTGGGGATTCAGCAGTCGATTGCGCTTCTCAAGTCCGGCGACGATGCGCTCGATTGCCTGGGTGAAGTCTTCAAGTGTCACGCTCTCGGCGTCTCGCCGCGTGGCCAGAAGAGCGGCCTCGTTGACGAGGTTCGCGAGATCGGCGCCCGTAAAGCCCGGCGTGAGCGCGGCGATGTCCTCGACCGGAACGCCCGAGGCGAGCTTGATCTTTTGCAAGTGCACCAGGAGAATGTCGGCGCGCCCTTTCTTGTCCGGCCGGTCGACAAGCACTTGCCGATCGAAGCGACCGGCGCGAAGCAGCGCCGGGTCGAGAATCTCCGGCCTGTTAGTCGCGGCCAGCAGGACGACGCCAACACTCGAATCGAAGCCATCCATTTCGGTCAGGAGCTGATTGAGGGTCTGCTCCTTTTCGTCATGGCCGCCGCCGCCCAGAACAGAGCTGCCGCGGGCACGGCCAAGCGCATCGAGTTCATCAATGAAGATGATGGCCGGTGCGTGCTGGCGCGCCTGCTGGAAGAGGTCACGCACGCGGGCGGCACCCACGCCAACGAACATCTCGACAAACTCGGAGCCTGAAATGGAGAAGAAGGCAACACCCGCCTCCCCCGCGACGGCACGGGCGAGCAACGTCTTGCCCGTGCCCGGTGGACCGACCAGCAGCACGCCCTTCGGCACGTGCGCGCCCAGCCTGCCATAGCTTTTCGGATCCTTGAGAAACGAGACGACCTCCTTCAGCTCGTCTTTCGCCTCATCGACTCCCGCCGCATCGGCGAAACTGGTCTTGATGTCTTTCTCGACAAAGATCTTGGCCTTGCTCTTGCCAATCGACATCATGCCGCCCATTCCCTGTCCCCCGGCCATCGGCCGGATGAGAAACATCCAGAGCAGCACAAAGCCGAGGGTGGGTATCAGCCAGCCCAAAACGGTCTGAAGGAAACCCGGAGCCGCCTCCCCTGAGAACGTCAGATTGCCCTTCGCAAGTGTCTGCGCGAGGCCGGGATCAACGCGGTTTGTGACAAAGTGCGGAACAGCCTTGTCGACCGGCGCTTTGTAGGTGCCGGAGATCTGGCCGGGCCCGATCACGAGATCGGTGACCTTGCCCTGATCGGCGAGTTGCTGGAACTCGCTGTAGGGAATCGCCTTGATGTGCGTCGGCTGGAACAGGAAGTCCTGAATCAACAACACCGCGACAAAGGCGATGATAACGTACCAGAAATTGATCTGGTGCTCGCGCTTGATCTCCATGGTCTCCTCCGATCAGCGCTGGCCGGCCTGGCCGCGGTTGGGGCCGCCGGTGAGATCACGAAGGCGCGGGACGAAGCCCGGTACTTCACGCATATACCGCTCATACTCGCCTCCGAATTCAGCCCGCGTTTCGCGCTCCTCGATCCGGGCCAGGCGCACGTACATGAACACCAGAATTGGGAACATCGCCAGTGTGAGCAAGGTCGGCCATTGCAGCAGGAAGCCGAACATCACCAGGATAAAGCCGTCATACTGTGGATGCCGGACGTAGGAATAGACCCCCGTCGTGGCAAGCGTCCGGCGGCGCTGCGCGTCGTAGAGTACTTTCCAGCCGGCCGAGATCAGGACGAAGCCGCCGCCTATGAAGACGAAGCTCAGAATGTGGAACGGCCCGAAATGCGGGTTCGTTCGCCAGCCGAATAGTTCCTCAAGAAGATGCCCGCCATCATGCGAGAACCAATCGACGCCTGGGTATCGGCTCTGCAGCCAACCCGAGAGCAGATAAATCGTCAGCGGGAAGCCATACATCTCGGTGAATAGCGCGATCAGAAAGGCGCTGAACGCGCCGAACGAGCGCCAGTCGCGTTTCGTCTGCGGCTTGAAGAAGCTAAACGCGAAGAAGATGAAAATCGCTGAGTTGATGACGACCAGCGACCATAGTCCATAGGCGGGAATGGTGTCGTTCATGATGGGTTCTCCAGACGACTGTTGCCTCAGTGCTGATGCGGCGAATTCGGTCGATTGTCGGATGGGTTGTTCTCGGCGTCTCCATATCCGCCGTGCCCGCCGTGCCCGAAGTGCAGCAACGGGCAGGCCAGGAGGATGAGCCAGGGAAGCCAGGGAACGACGTGTGCCCGGTGCTCCAAAATCAGGAAAAAGGCGCCGATAGCGAGGAAGGCGATCGTCACCAAGCCCGTCCTCGAGCTCCAGAAGCCGGTCGGTTTCGGCTCTCCCTCGTGGTTGGGCCGAGGCTCAACTTCATGATCGACCGGGAAATGACTGTGGTTGCTCATGGGTTAAGTCCTTTCTCAGGAGCGGATGCGCCGTCGGCGTTTTGGCTCGTTTTCGAGGCATGCGACCCGCCGCAACAACCCCTCTCATGCTGGCGCGTGGGATTGGCGTGACTAGCTGCGTCATCGCAGCAGCCATGTCCGGCGTGCGCTTCATGTTCGTGCGAGTGATCTGCGGCGTGCCCGCAGCCACATCCACCGGATGGGGTTACGCTTTGGTTGGTGGCTGTCTTTCTCGTCATTTTTGTCTCCATAATCTCCGCCGCTCATTGGGAGGCGCGGTTCCCATAAAATCCAGCCCTTCAGACCGGGCTTTGCGCGCGCTCCCACGCGGCGATGTAGTCACGGGTAATCGGCACGGTGTCGACGCGCTTGCTCAGCTGGATCTGAAAGACGACGAGCCCCGAATGGCGGAATGCGGCCTCGCAACCAGCTAGGTAGAATTCCCACATCCGGCAGAACCGGTCGTCGTAGATCGCAGCGATGCGGTCACGGTTGGCCATGAACCGCTTGCGCCAGTCTTTCAGCGTCTCGGCGTAGTGCAGCCGCAGGACCTCGATGTCGGTGATTTGAAGTCCAGCGCGCTCGATGGCTGGCACGATCTCGGAGAGCGCCGGTGTGTATCCGCCGGGGAAGATATATTTGCGAATCCAGGGGTTGGCCGCTCCCGGCCCAGCGGCACTGCCGATCGTGTGGATCAACGCGACGCCGTCGTCCGCAAGCAGGTCCTTTATCTTTTCGAAGTATTCGCCGAAGTGGCCAACACCGACGTGTTCGAACATGCCAACGGATACAATGCGTTCGTAGTGCCCGTTTTCGTGTCGATAGTCCTTAAGCAGGAATCTGACGCGATCATTCAAACCGACGTCATGGGCGCGCCGGTTGGCGTAGCCATGCTGCTCCGTGGACAGCGTCACTCCGGTGACGTCGACATCGGCGTTGCGCGCGAGGTGAAGGGCCAGTCCGCCCCATCCCGAGCCGATGTCGAGAACGCGCTGGCCGGCCCGC
The DNA here is from genome assembly GCA_001899205.1 of Mesorhizobium sp. 65-26. GTDB lineage: Bacteria > Pseudomonadota > Alphaproteobacteria > Rhizobiales > Rhizobiaceae > Mesorhizobium. The sequence continues at coordinate 60,563 of MKVL01000014.1, forward strand.
AGCAGAAGCTTGGCTGCAATATGCCGCTTCTTCTGATCCTGGGCCTGCTCCAGCGTGTCGTCGGGCGACAGGTAGTAGGCGCAGGAGTATTGGCGGTCGGCGTCGAGGAACAGCTCATACAGCATGTCGGAAAGATCGTAGTGGTGGGCCACGTTGGCGCGGGAGCTAGAAACCGGATTGTGCTGCGCCAGGCGTCGCCCTAGGCGCCGGCCAATCGACCGGGCGCGCTGGACCCAATGTCCCGTGTCCCAGCCGAGATTGGCGAGGCAGAGATCAAGCAGATCGTGGACTCGTCCGCCTTCGACGACGAGTGTGCCGTCCATATAGGCTTCGCCTAGCACCAGGTCGGGATTGAGAAACAGCCCCCGCACCGTGGCGTGATCAGTGATCCGGATTGTGACCGAGGGCTCGCCATGACCGATGTCGCAGGCGCAGCCGTCGGGTGTCATCAAGGTCAACGTGCCTTTGCGGATGACCCGGCGAAGTAGGCTCCGCAGCAAAAACGTGCTTGCGCGGGCTCCGGCACCTTGTCTGGGGGGCTGGCCCGCTTCCGGTTGATAGACGTCCACGGCTGCGACGCCGGTCGGCATCAAGGTGGACGACATCGGCGAGCCTCCAGCTGAACTATGATACTCATGCACGTGACCCACGGCGGCCGGGGCGCGACTGCGGCTGCCGGAAGGCGCCACGCGTTCGTTAACGACGATCTCTTTCATTTCTTGCCTCATGCTCCTGCTTTGTCGGGGGCGGTGCCCCCAAGGACCTGACTGGAGCTTCGATCTGGATTCTGGAGGACGTCGGCAACTGGTCGCCGGACCGCATGGTCCCCGCGATGGCTGCAGCGAACATCGGACTCTGCCAGCCTCGACCGGCCGGCTGCCGATTTAGGCGATCGGAGGGCGGAACAGGCCCGGCGAAGCCGGCTCGCAGGCCGCTTGCGCCACGACGAACGAATAATGTTCAGCCATACCTGGCACTCTTATTTCCGCTGCCATGCTCAGCCCTGCAGGCGCATGACAGACAGATCCACAGCAGCTTTCGCCGCCACATGGGACCGACGGAAAGTCGTGGTTCTGAAGCGCGCTTGTTGAACCGTACCAGCCCGCCGACGCACGGCCGGTGAAGCCTCCGTCAGCCGCGACAAGGTGATTGGAGACGGCGGCTGGCCCTTCGGCCCTGACATGAACCACCGACAACAGCAGGCTCATCAGGAGCAGCACCAGCAGAAACATGTGCCACACCGCTGCCCAATTTGGCTGCGCCGTAACCGCACACACTTTTGCTGGCATTCTGGCCATGGCCGTCCAACTTTCAAATCCTCTTGATAAAGATCACCGGATTCTGACACCGGGCGCTTTGATCTTGATCAAGAAACTCGCATTAAGGCTTGTTGAGATTCAGGATTCCAGTTTTGGCTTGGTTGTGATTCAAGCTTTGGATGGAACGATTCGTGCTGACGGACGCCCAATGGGCGAAGATGGAACCGCATTGTCTGGGTAAGCCAACCGACCCCGGACGAAGTGGGGGTGACAATCGCCGCTTCATCGAAGCCTTGCTTTGGATTGTGCGCACAGGAAGCCCATGGCGTGATCTTCCCGCCGTCTTCGGGAACTGGAACACCGTTTTCAAGCGCTACCGCGATTGGGTCAAAGCCGATGTTTTCATAAAGCTTTTCGAGGCCTGCTCGGATGAACCGGACATGGAATACGCCATGGTCGATGCCACCATCGTCAAGGTCCACCGCCATGGACAGGGCGCAAAAGGGGGACTCAAAGCCAGGCCATAGGCCGCTCCAAGGGCGGCATGACCACCAAAATCCTGGCGCTCACCGATGCACTTGGAAATCTGGTGCGCTTTGTCCTTTTGCCCGGCCAGCGGTTCGATACGGTGGGCGTCGCACCGCTCATTGATGGTGTCTGTTTCGGCGGCTTGATCGCCGACAAAGCCTTCGACAGCAACACCATCATTGCCGATCTGAACGAGCGCGGCGCCAAGATCGTTATTTCACAGCACTCCCGTCGCGCTTCTCCCCTGCCGCTCGACAAGGAACTCTACAAATGGCGCCACCTGATCGAGAACTTCTTCTGCAAACTCAAGGAATTCAAGCGTATCGCCATGCGTGCCGACAAAACCGACCATAGCTTTGCAGCCTTCATCAATCTCGCGGCTGCCGTCATTAACTCACGATGAATCTCAACAAGCCTTAGCCGGAACTGTACGGCAAGGAGGATCTGCGAAACAATAGCGGTCACCGAACCAGGCTCAGGGCATGTGCGACCGGGCCTGCATCGGGCACTTGGATAGAAATTGCTCCATGAGGAGCCCTACGCGGATCCTGATTGGGACCTTCAATCGACCCGGCGCCGAGATCACGACTTTGCCAGAACGGTCCGCCCGGGTGGACAAGCAGTACCTGAAGCCCGTTCGTCGACCTCCGGTACGGCAGGATGCCCGCTTCGCCATCGCTTCAAGCCTCCGTGAGGTAGAACATCAACGCGGATAGGCCGATCTCGATTTGCTTCCGCCGATGATCTGCCTTGCTCCCGACCGGTGCCCGTGATGGCTCCCATGATCGAAGAGCCAATGCTTGGTTACCTCCGAAACGACCACATAGAAAGCTGTGATGGTGACGAGCCCGGCAAGGACCGGCAGCGGCAAAGGTACAAAACCAAACCATCCTGCGAAGGGGGCGTATGGGAGCAGGATAGCGACAATTTGGACGCCCAGCACAAGCGACGCAAGCAGACCGCTCGGGCGGCTGGACCAGAAGGCCTTGTGGGTACGCACTATGAGCAAAATGGAAAGTTGCGTCAGCAGCGATTCGACGAACCACGCGGTCCGGAAAGTGGCGACAGGCGCATGAACGAGAAGCAGAAGGAAAGCGAAAGTCGCGAAGTCGAAAACCGAGCTGACCAGGCCAAAGCTGACCATGAAGCGCCGGACAAAACGCATGTCCCAGCGGCGCGGCCGGCGCAGTTGATCTGCATCGACATTGTCGCCTGCAATGGCGAGCGAGGGGACATCTGAAAGGAAATTGTTGAGCAGAATCTGTTTTGCCAACAGCGGCAGGAACGGCAGGAACAGCGAGGCGACGGCCATGCTGATCATGTTGCCGAAGTTGGCGCTCGTCGTGATGGAGATGTATTTCATCGTGTTGGCGAAGGTTTTGCGACCGTCGTCGACGCCGCGCACCAGGACGCCCAGGTCCCGTTTGAGAAGGATAACATCAGCGGCCTCGCGGGCGACATCGACTGCGGTGTCGACGGAGATGCCTATGTCGGCCTCGTGAAGCGCCGGCGCGTCATTGATGCCGTCGCCCAGGTAGCCGACGACATGGCCGCTGTCGCGCAAGGCCTCAACGATGCGCTCTTTCTGGTTGGGATCGATTTCGACGAATAGGTCTGTCTTTCCCACACTGGCGAAAAGGCCGGCCTTCGTCAGTTTCGACAGGTCTTCACCAGTCATGATCCTGTTGGTGCGAAGGCCAACTGCATCGGCCAGATGCGCGGCGACGTAGCGGTTGTCGCCCGATATGACCTTCACCGCGATGCCCCGATGGGCGAGCGCCGCGAGCGTTTCCCTTACGCCCTCTTTCGGCGGGTCGAGGAAAAGCAGGAAGCCCGCAAAGGTCAGTGCGCTCTCGTCATCCCTGCCGAATTTCGACCGGCCATCAAAACGCCGGATCGCCAGTCCGAGGACGCGATAGCCCTGCGCGCTCCAGCGCCGGAACTTTTCGTCGATCGCCTCACGATGCGTGTCGTCCATGGGTTGCAGCCCATTCGCGTTTTGAACGAAAGCGCATGCTTCGAGGACATTTTGAACCGCCCCCTTGGTGATCAGCAGCTCTTCGGCTTGCCCGATCCGCACCACGACCGAGAGCCGCTTGCGGACAAAGTCGTAGGGAATCTCATCGACCTTTGTGAAACCGGTCGAGGTTCCCTCCCCGCCTTGTGCACTCGCTATTGCTTCGTCCAACGGGTTCTTCAGCCCGGTCTGCAAGGTTGCATTGAGGCGTGCCCAAAGCAGAACCTCGGCCGACGGATTGCCCTCGACGTCGAGCCATCCATCGAGGTGAATGACGCCCTCGGTCAGCGTTCCGGTCTTGTCGGTGCAGAGCAGGTCCATGCTGCCCAGATTCTCGATGGCATCAAGGCGGCGCACGATGACGCCGCTGGCAGCCATCATCCGCGCGCCTCGGGCCAGTGTGACACTGATGATTGCGGGGAGAAGTTCGGGCGTCAAGCCGACGGCGAGCGCCAGTGAAAACAGAAGCGATTCGATCAACGGCCGATCGAGCATCAAATTGGCGAAAAACACCAGAATGACGATCGCGAGCATGATCTCGGTCATCAGGTAGCCGAACAGCCTAATGCCGCGTGCAAACTCGGTTTCGGGAATGCGCCGCTGGAGAGCCTCGGCGATGGACGCGAACTCGGTGTGGGCTCCCGTCGCAACCGCAAGCACCTTCGCCGTGCCGCTGCGGACCGACGTGCCGGTGAACACCACGTTGGCCCGCTGTGCAATACTGGCCTCAGGGGCCGACCGGCCCGGTGCCTTGACCGCGGGAAAAGTCTCGCCGGTTAGTACAGCTTCACTAACGTTGAAATCCCGCGCTTCCAAAATGATGCCGTCGACCGGAATGAGGTTGCCAGCCGAAAGGCTGACCACGTCGCCAGGCACGATGTCTTCGGCATCAACCGAAGACTCGCTACGGTCACGCAACAAAATGGCCTTACGGGAAATGCGCTGCTTCAACGCCTCCATCGCCTTTGAGGCGCCGAACTCCTGGGTGAAGCTGAGGACGCAGCTTGCCAGCACGATCGCGCCGATGATCGCGGCCTCGTTACCCTCGCCGACGAACGCCGACACCATGGCTGCGAAGATGAGGATCAGGACCAGCGGGCTGCGGAACTGCCGGACAAAGACCGCCAGAGCCGACGTGCCGGAACGCGACACCAAGGTGTTTCGGCCAAGTTTCGCAAGCCGCGATGCCGCGTCGGCGCTTGCTAGCCCAGAGGCGGAAGTCTCCAGCCTTTGCAGGAGTTCGTCGGCCTCGACGGACCAATAGGCATCGTTGGCGACGCCTGGCGAACTTGGGACAGATTGCATCTCATCTCCTTTGCCTACCAGCCGGTCCCGCGGTTTGGATTGATCGATTTCGCCAGGAGTGGAGACCATCCGAAGCAGGCGCGATGGACGCGGATACGCGAAGTGATGAACCAACCCGGCAAAGATGCCTGGCGAGCAGGTCCGCCGGCCTCGGGCTCTGTCGCCTCCTGGGCAACCTGAAGGTGGAGGGGCGGAAGCGCAGGTACCTGTCGATCAACTCGGTTCCGAGGAGAAAAACCGTGGCTGAAGCTGCCACCAAACTGCCGGCTAAAATAGAGAAGAGCACCACGCAGTCGCCGGCTGGCAACGGCCTGCTCCGTTCGAAAGCCTGCGTCGCGAAATCGACTGCCTCAACTTGCCAATGAAGGAGCATAACGCGGTGTCTCCATCAGATCTCACGACCAGGAGGGGACCCGCGATTGGCTGGGCATGGGGGGCTCCATCGACTCACCTCCGGCAAGAATTGTCTCAGACATGAAAACTAAGCGGCATGGCCGCCCATCGGCGACGGCCCGAACCAATCGATATCGAAGCAAATTGATCCGTCAGGCACCCTATTGCCTGCCCGCCGCGCCTCCCCTTCCCGGCCAATCGGCAAATGCAAGCACCCAAAGCCCGATCAGGTTCACAATCGGAATGACTGCAAGAACCGACCAGAGCGGCGACAAGCCAATACGGCTGAGGATCCTGCCGATCGGGTAGAGAAGTACCGCGATCATCACGGCGAAGACGGCCCAGTGGCCGAGGCCGTATCCGGTCATATCGATCCAATCCCTCATCATCTGCTGGCTTCCTTTCTCACTGGTACCACAGCCGCGCATCGCACTCGGTCTGGGCGAGCGGCTTTCCAATCAAGAGCCATCTTCAACATGGATCAAAGATACGCTCGCACGGCGGTTCAATCACCGGTCTTACATAAACGGCTCTCGCTCCAACTTGACTGGTACCAATGAGGCGCCGTCAATTCCTTGATGCATATCAAGAACCCTCGGCGATCCTGAGATCACGTTGCACCTGCCATATGTCACGGTCACCGCGATCAATATCGACTCCAATCGCAAGCGCATCGTGCCGGCGGACACCGGCGCTGAAGTCAGCGCTGCAGTGATTGGAAAGTCGACATTCGCGCTTGGCGAATACGGATCGCGCACGTCCGAGCGGCAAGCGCAGATTTTCGTTCAATCATCCCATTGCTTGGCGACGTCTTGTCCACTGCTCCCCGAAATCAAAAGACCTCGATGGCGCCAGCGATGAACTCATCGATCAGCTGCGGAACACGGGAAAGCTGATGGGTGACGATGTCCTCAACGCGCGCCTTCATTCGGATAGCTGGCAAGCCGTCTCTGGTCGCGAGCTTCACTTGTACAAGAGCCGGGTTGGTCACTGGGGCGCCAATTCGACTGACCATAAGGCAATGTGCTGCCGCGATTTCGGGCACATTTACGGCCAGTGTTTCGGCAATCTCGCGCGCGACGACATTGTAGATCTTGCCCACATGACTGACCGGATTCTTTCCAGCAACTGCCTCGAGGCTCATAGGGCGGCAGGGCGTTATCAAGCCATTTGCTCGATTGCCGCGGCCCACCTGACCATCATCCCCCGCCTCCGCCGACGTACCCGCAACGGTAAGATAAAGGGCGCCGGAGGCGGGATCATCTGCCGCGTTGACCTCGACTCGGACGGAAGTGAAGCCGTGATGGGCGGCAAGCTCCTGCACAAGTTTTTCGATGGAAGCCTTTTCGGCGAGATAGTCATCAAGACGCGCCACGTGACGCCCCACAATGGCACACGCGACTGTAATGTCTACCGTCCCCCCGTTTCGCACTCCCATGACCTTCACGTCCTCGCCCCAGGCCGGATGCTCATGGTCACGGTCTCTTCCATTGATCCGCTTCTCGATCGCGAGTACCACCTGCTCAAGCGGGCTCATCGGCGCATAGCCAACACCAATTGACGTGTCGTTGGCGTGATGGATTTGTGACCTCGATTGTCGCGAGAACACAGCCTGCAGATCGTGCGAGCCTGGCCCTATCAAGTCGTGAATGCGCACAAAACGCTCTGCATCGAGAGCATGCAGGTTGGCCCGCAGCCATGCCCGCGATCCATCGACCGCGATTTCATTGATCCGGACGGCTTCGTTTCCTACCCGCGTTACGGCTCGTCCGGCTAGGTAGACATTGATAGGGGCCAGTATTGTGCCACCGCCGAAGGCTGGCGCCGCGCGCCCGCCGCACAGAAGTGCCTTGTCGACATTGTAATGGAGTATACTGCCGAATCGGTCTCGGTATTCGCGAGAGAGGTTACGCGAGAACGTCTCAGCAAGCGCGTCGCAGATCGTGTCCGGGTGGCCGAGACCTTTTCGCTCAACGATTTCCACGTCATCATCAGGGATATTGAGCGGGGAAACGACTATGGTGTTCATTGGGTTCTGTCCACGATTGCGTGACTAGGCGAAACTCTATCGGCGCCCCTTCATCGGTCACACCGAATACCTGCCGAACACCTGACTGCCAACGGCCCGTTCCTCATCGGCTGGAATGACAAGCACGTCGACAAGGGAATCCGGGGCGCTGACCAATTCCTCGCCGCTCGTGTTCAACCCCTTGTCGAGCGCGACGCCCAGCCATCCCGCGGCCTCGCAGATCCTTTGCCGGATCACAGGCGCGTGCTCGCCGATGCCCGCGGTGAACACGAGCGTATCGAGCCCGCCTATGGCCGCGGCAAGCGATCCGATCTCCCGCCCGACACGGTAGACGAAAAGATCGGCCGCGCGCATCGCCGCCGGATCCTTCGACGCAAGCAGCGTCTGCATGCTCCCAGAGATGCCTGATACCCCCAGCAGACCGGACCGCTCGTAGAGCAGGCCGGCCAGTTCATCCGACGACAGCTTCCGGTCCTGCAGAAGGTGCAGGATGATGCCGGGATCGATCGCGCCGCAGCGCGTGCTCATGACAAGGCCGTCAAGCGTCGAGAAGCCCATGGTGGTGGCGTGGCTGACGCCCGCCTTCATCGCGCACAGGCTCGCTCCGCTGCCGAGATGGGCAACGATCGTCCGGCCACCGGCGACGGCTCCGTAACGGTTGTGGAGCTCGCTGGCGATATGGCTGTAGGAGAGCCCGTGGAACCCGTAGGACACGATGCCTTGCTCCGACATCTCGCGCGGCAGGCCATAAAGCCTTGCGTGCTCGGGCTGCACCGCGTGAAAGGCCGTATCGAAGCAGCCCACCTGCGTGGCGCCGGGCAGAAGGCGGGTGGCTAGGCCGACGAGCTCCAGGTTGATCGCCTGATGAATCGGTGCGAGTGGCTCGAGCCTGCGCAAGGCCTCGAGCGTGCGCTCGTCGAGCAACGTTGCGCGGGTAAACTCCCGACCGCCATGGACGATGCGATGCCCGACCCTGCGCACCCGGCGCAAGACGCCGCGGTCCGCCAGGTAGGAGGCAACGGCCTCGAATGCCTTGCCCATGGAGATCGGTTGTTCGCCGAGGCTTCTGTCGAACGGGGGTGTCGTTGCCGTGGGCGCGACGTGGAGCCGGGGCCGCTCGCCGATCGACGAGACGCTGCCACGCACCAGCAGATGAAGCTCGCCGCGCCCATGGAAGGCGGCGAACTTCAGGCTTGACGAGCCGCCATTGAGGACGAGGATTGCATCGGTCATGGCCGATCGGCCCCAGCCGCTCTGACGGACACGATCCTCCCGGCCTGGCGCTTCGTCATCGGCTACCGCTCCCACTTCCAACCGAGTATCTCGGGCATGTCCTGGCCGTGCTCGCGGATATAGGCTCCGTGCTCGATCAGCTTGCCTTCCATGGCCTGTTTCAGTTGCACATGCGCGCCAGCCGGCTCGGGAATGCGGTCGAGCACGCCGAGCACGAGATGATAGCGATCGAGCCCATTGAGCACGGTCATGTCGAACGGCGTCGTCGTCGTCCCTTCCTCATTGTAGCCGCGCACATGGATGTTGTCGTGATTGGTCCGCCGGTAGGTCAGGCGGTGGATGGTCCACGGATAGCCGTGATAGGCGAAGATCACGGGCTTGTCCCTGGTGAACAACGCGTCGAAGTCGCGATCCGACAGCCCGTGCGGATGATGTTCCTTCGGCTGCAGCGTCATCAGGTCGACGACGTTGACCACACGGACCTTGAGGTCGGGAATGTGGAGTCTCAGGATTTGAACGGCGGCCAGCGTCTCGAGCGTCGGCACGTCGCCAGCGCAGGCCATCACCACATCCGGCTCGGCGCCGCCGTCGGTCGATGCCCATTCCCATATGCCGATGCCGGCGCTGCAATGGACTTTCGCCTCGTCGATGGACAGCCACTGCCAGGAATTGGCCTTGCCGGCGACGATGACGTTGATGCGGTTCCATGTCTTGAGCACATGGTCGGTCACGCAAAGCAGGCTGTTGGCATCCGCCGGCAGATAGACGCGCACGACATCCGCCTTCTTGTTCAGCGCCACGTCGATGAAGCCTGGATCCTGATGGCTGAAACCGTTGTGCTCCTGCTGCCAGACATGGCTGGACAACAGATAGTTCAGTGAAGCGATCGGTCGCCGCCAGGCGAGCTTGCGGCAGGCGTCCAGCCATTTCGCATGCTGGTTGAACATCGAATCGACGATATGCGTGAAGGCCTCGTAGCAGGAGAAGAAGCCGTGGCGCCCGGTCAGCAGGTAACCTTCCAGCCAACCCTGGCACGTATGCTCGGATAGAATTTCCAGAACCCTGCCTTCCCGCGCCAGGTGGACGTCCTCGGGAAGAATCTCTTCCATCCAGGCGCGCTCCGTCACCTCGAAGACGTCCTGCCACCGGTTCGAGGCCGTCTCGTCGGGCCCGACGATGCGGAAATTCCTGGCGGCCCGGTTCAACGTCATGACGTCGCGCAGGAAGCTGCCCATCACGCGGGTCGACTCAGCCCTGACGCCGCCAGGCCGCTCGACCGGAACGGCGTGCTCATCCAGGCCAGGCAGTTCGAGAGACCGCCGCAGCAGACCGCCATTGGCGTGCGGATTGGCGCTCATGCGCCTTTCACCTTCCGGGGCGGTGGCGCGGATCGGGGCCACCGGCGCGCCGGCGGCATCGAAAAGCTCCTGGGGCCGGTAGCTTCTCAGCCACGCCTCAAGCATCCTCAGATGCTCCGGGTTTTCCGCCAGGCCGGAGAGCGGAACCTGGTGGGCGCGCCAGAATCCCTCGGTCTTCAGCCCGTCGACCTCCTTGGGACCGGTCCAGCCCTTCGGGCTTCGGAGCACGATCATCGGCCATTTCGGCCGCGGCTGCGCGGTCTTCGCGCCGCTGCGCGCGGCGTCCTGTATAGCCTTGATGCGGTCGAGCGCATCGTCGAGCACGACCGCCATCCGCTCATGCATCAAGGCCGGATCGTCGCCCTCGACAAACAGCGGCTCGTAGCCGTAGCCGATGAACAGCGCGCGCAGCTCTTCCCCGGGGATGCGACCCAGAATGGTGGGATTGGCGATCTTGTAGCCGTTGAGATGGAGGATCGGCAGCACCGCGCCGTCAAGCGCCGGGTTGAGGAACTTGTTGGAATGCCAGGACGTGGCGAGCGGCCCGGTTTCCGCCTCGCCGTCGCCAACGACGCAGGCGACGACAAGGTCCGGGTTGTCAAAGGCCGCGCCATAGGCGTGCGAGAGCGCGTAGCCAAGCTCGCCGCCTTCATGGATCGAGCCGGGCACATCGGGCGCCGCATGGCTTGGGATGCCGCCCGGAAACGAGAACTGGCGGAAGAGCTTCTTCATTCCGGCCTCGCCCAACGCGATGTCCGGATTGGTCTCGCTGTAGGTGCCCTCGAGATAGGTGTTTGCCACCATCGCCGGTCCGCCATGGCCGGGACCGCAGACATAGATGACATTGGCATCGCGCTGTCTGATGGCGCGGTTGAGATGCGCATAGATGAAGCTGAGACCCGGCGAGGTTCCCCAATGGCCAAGCAGCCTTGGCTTGACATGTTCCAGCCGGAGGGGCTCGCGAAGCAGCGGATTGTCGAGCAGATAGATCTGCCCGATGGTCAGGTAGTTGGCGGCACGCCAATAGGCATCGATGTCGCGCAGTTCCTGCGCGGACAAGCGGTTTCCATTGGCTGCTGTTGTAGGCTGTTTGGTCATTTCCTGGCTCCGTTGCCCTTTTCCGCCGGATCGCGACCGGATCGCGACGTACCCTGTGTTCCTCAATCGCAACGAAGGGACACCAACGCGACCCTTCCGCGAAAAGGATGAACACGCACCCTCACATTCCCCGTCGCAAAACGGCGCGAAATCTAGTTTTCATTTTCCAATCTCAAGCCTCGTTGGGATTTGATCAGCATCAAAGCTGTCTGTTCTTTTTTCTTGTTCATTGCCTCCCATCACACGCCTCAAACTTGGGAGAGCGCCTTGACCACGGCTGAAGCCAATATCCCCGTCTCGAAAGCAGCGACCGGACCGACGGCGAAGCTCCGGCTGGGGTCGCTGACCGCGCTCGTGATCGGCTCCATGGTGGGCTCGGGCGTCTTCAGCCTCCCCCAGAACATGGCGGCCGGCGCCGGTCCGCTTGCCATCCTGATCGGCTGGGCCATCACGGCGGTCGGCATGCTTGCGCTGGTGTTTGTCTACCAGTCGCTGGCGGTGCGCAGGCCCGAGCTGGACAACGGCCCCTACGCCTATGCCAAGGCCGGCTTCGGCCCGTTCGTGGGCTTCAACAGCGCCTGGGGCTATTGGATCAGCGCATGGGTCGGCAACGTCTCCTACGCGGTGATCGTTTTCAGCGCGTTGTCCTATTTCTTCCCCGCTTTCGGTGACGGAAATACGTGGCAGGCGGTGCTCGGCGCATCGATCCTGCTGTGGCTCATCCACTTTCTGATCCTCGCGGGCATCCGCCAGGCTGCGGTCGTCAACACCATCGTGACCGTGGCCAAGATCGCGCCTGTCGTCCTGTTCGTCGGGATCGTCGCCGTCGCGTTCAGGCTCAATGTCTGGACACTCGACTTCAGCGGGCTCGGCAACGCCTCGCTCGGCACGATCGCCGCCCAGGTCAAGAGCACGATGCTGGTGACGCTGTGGGTGTTCATCGGCATCGAAGGCGCCAGCGTCTTCTCCGCCCGGGCGGAGCGCCGCAAGGACATCGCGACCGCGACGGTGCTCGGCTTCTTCACCTGCCTCGCGCTCTATGCGCTGGTCTCGCTGCTTTCGCTCGGCATCCTGAGCCAGCCCGAACTCGCCGCCCTGAAGAACCCGTCGATGGCGGGCGTGCTGGAGGCGGTCGTCGGGCCCTGGGGCGCCATGCTCATCAATCTCGCGCTCGTCGTCTCGGTCGTCGGCGCCTTCCTGAGCTGGACGTTGCTCGCGGCGGAAGTTCCGCATGTCGCCGGAAAGGACGGAACCATGCCGAAGTTCTTCGGCCGGGAAAGCGAACGCGGCGTCCCCTCGACGTCGTTGCTGATCACCAACCTGCTCGTCCAGGCCTTCCTGGTGATCACGCTCTTTGCCCACAGCACCTACCAGGCGCTCTTCTACATCGCTTCGACCGCCATCCTCGTGCCCTACATCTTCTCCGGTGCCTTCGCCGCGAAACTGGCCCTGACCGGAGAAAGCTACCAGGGCGGCGAGGGGCGTGCCGGACCGCTCCTGGCCGGCGTGCTGGCAACGATCTACGGTCTGTGGCTCGTCTATGCGGCGGGGCCCGCGTACCTGTTCATGTGCGCGATCCTCTACGCCCCGGGCATCATCTTCTACGTCTGGGCCCGCCGCGAGGGTAATCAGCGTGTCTTCCACCCGGTGGAAGCCGTCATCGCGGTCGCCCTCGTCGCAGTTGCAATCCTTGCCGTCTACGAAATGTGGACCGGCGCCGTCAGCGCACTTTGAGAGGCCGTCCGATGACAAATCTTGGAGTGCATTCGGAAGTCGGTCGCCTGCGCGAGGTCATGGTCCACAGGCCGGATCTCAGCCTGCGCAGGCTGACACCGGACAATTGCAGGGCGCTGCTGTTCGACGACGTGTTGTGGGTGAAGCGGGCGCGTCAGGAACACGACGTATTCGTCGACGCATTGCGCGAGCGCGGCGTGGTGGTGCATTCGTTCGGCGAACTGCTTGCCGAGACAATGGCCCTCGGCAAGGCTCGCGACTGGCTTCTCGACCGCCGGGTGCATGCCGGCGTGGTCGGCCTCGACATGGTCGACGAGATGCGTGGCTGGCTGAACGAGATGTCGGCCGGCCTGCTGGCAACCTGTCTCGTCGGCGGCATCGCCCGCGCCGAACTCCCGTTCGAGCCCAAGGGCCTGACCGGAAGGACGCTCGCGCCACAGGACTTCGTGCTGCCTCCGCTGCCCAACCAGCTGTTCACCCGTGACAGCTCCTGCTGGATTTACCGCGCCGTGTCGGCCAACCCGATGTACTGGCCCGCCAGGCGGCCGGAGGCGGCCAACGTCGAGGCCGTCTACCGCTTCCATCCGAGGTTCCGCGACAGCGGCATCCCGTTCGTCTCGCCCCAGGCCGGAACAGGCGTCAGCCTCGAAGGCGGCGACGTCATGCCCGTCGGCGGGGGCGTCGTTCTCGTCGGCATGGGCGAGCGCACCACGCCGCAGGCGGTCGGTGATCTTGCCCGCAGCCTGTTCGCCGCCGGAGAAGCCACACGCGTGATCGCGGCTCTGATGCCGCGCGACCGCTCCTTCATGCATCTGGACACCGTCTTCACCTTCTGCGACCGGGACTTGGCCACCATGTATCCGCCGGTGGTCGAAAGGCTGCGCACCTTCTCGATCCGGCCCGGAGACGGCGATGCGGCGGTCGAGGTCAGGGAAGAAAAAGAGCCCTTCGTCGCGGTCGTGGCGGAGGCCCTCGGGCTGAAGTCGTTGCGGATCATCGCCACGGGCGGCGACCGCTACGAGGCCGAGCGCGAGCAATGGGACGACGGCAACAACGTCGTCGCGGTCGAGCCCGGCGTCGTCATCGGCTACGACCGCAATGTCTACACCAACACGCTTCTGCGCCGCGCGGGTATCGAGGTGATCACCGTCGAGGGCGCCGAGCTCAGCCGCGGGCGCGGCGGCGGCCATTGCATGACCTGCCCCATCGCCCGAGACCCGCTCTGAAAAGGACTCCCAAATGTCGATCAACCTTCATGGACGTTCGGTGCTCTCACTGGACGACCTCTCAGCCGACGAGATTCGTTTCCTCCTGAAGCTGGCGGCCGATCTGAAGGCCGCCAAGCAGGCCGGGCACGAGATACCGCGCCTCGTTCGCAAGAACATCGCCCTCATCTTCGAAAAGGACTCGACCCGCACGCGGACCGGGTTCGAGGTGGCCGCCTACGATCAGGGCGCCCATGTCACCTATTTCGGTCCCAGCGGCAGCCATATCGGGCACAAGGAGTCCATGAAGGACACCGCGCGCGTGCTCGGCCGCATGTATGACGCGATCGAATATCGCGGCTTCGCGCAGCATCAGGCCGAGCTGCTTGCCACGCATGCCGGCGTGCCCGTCTACAACGGCCTGACCGACGAGGCGCATCCGACGCAGATCCTCGCCGATTTCATGACCATGCGCGAATTCACGCACAAGCATTTGTCCGACATGACGGTCGCCTTCGTCGGGGAGGGCCGGGACAATGTCGCGCAATCCCTGGCCGTGGGCGCAGCCAAGGTCGGCATCGACATGCGTATAGCTTCCCCCAAGGAGCTTTGGCCGGACGAAGAGTTCTGCGCCCATGTGAGAACCCTGGCGGAGCGCAGCGGCAGCCGCTTCAGGCTGGACGACGACGTGAAGAGCTGCGTGGAAGGCGCCGACTTCATCTACACGGATGTGTGGCTCTCCATGGGCGAAGACAAATCGGCCTGGCCCGAGCGCATCCGTCTCCTGACGCCCTATCGGGTGACGAGCGAGGTGATGTCGGCCAGCGGCAATCCGCACGTGAAATTCATGCATTGCCTACCGGCGTTCCATGACACCGAGACCGAGGTCGGCGCCTATGTCGCGCGCGAATTCGGGATCGACTGCATGGAGGTCACGGATCAGGTGTTCGAGTCGGGCGCCTCGATCGTCTTCGACCAGGCGGAGAACCGCATGCACACGATCAAGGCGCTGCTCGTCGCCACGATTGGCAATTGAGATGCTGATCGTCGTTGCTCTCGGCGGAAACGCGCTCCTGCGTCGTGGAGAGCCGATGACCGCCGAAAACCAGCGCGCCAACGTTGCGCGCGCCGCATCTGTGCTGGCCGGCCTTGTCGGCGAAGGGCACTCGATCGTCATCACGCATGGCAACGGCCCACAAGTGGGCCTGCTCGCGCTGCAGGCGGCGGCGACCCCGGATGGCGGGACATTCCCATTGGACGTGCTCGGCGCCGAGAGCGCCGGCATGATCGGCTATGTGATCGAGCAGGAACTCGGCAACCTCCTCAGGAACAGGTTGTTTGCAACCCTGCTGACGCAGGTGAAGGTGGACCCGCGCGATCCGGCCTTCGCGCGGCCGACGAAGCCGATAGGCCCGGTCTACGACGAAGCAACCGCCCGCCGGCTTGCCGCGGAACGCGGCTGGCAGATCGCACCCGATGGCGACAAGTGGCGCCGCGTTGTGCCTTCCCCCAGGCCGCTGGAGATCCTGGAGGCTTCCGTGATCTCGTTCCTCACCGAACGGAACGTTATCGTCATTTGCACGGGCGGCGGCGGCGTCCCGGTCGTGGAGGGAACCGACGGCAGCCTCCGCGGTGTCGAGGCCGTGATCGACAAGGACCTGGCGAGCTCGCTTCTCGCGCGC
The DNA here is from genome assembly GCA_001899205.1 of Mesorhizobium sp. 65-26. Classification (GTDB taxonomy): domain Bacteria; phylum Pseudomonadota; class Alphaproteobacteria; order Rhizobiales; family Rhizobiaceae; genus Mesorhizobium. The sequence continues at coordinate 76,404 of MKVL01000014.1, forward strand.
CAATTGAAAGCCGACATGCTGCTCATGCTGACGGACGTCGATGCGGTTTATGCCGACTATGGCACGCCGCAGGCCCGCGCGCTCCGGCGCGTTGTCACGACAGAGATATCCGGACGGAATTTTCCGGCCGGATCCATGGGGCCGAAGGTCGGTGCGGCGGTCGAGTTCGCCGAAGCAACGGGCAAGCCTGCAGCTATCGGCAAGCTCGACGATGCCCTGGCAATCGTCAGGGGCGAGCGCGGTACGGTTATTACTACGAGAACCTGAACGGCTCCCGCCTGAGGTCGTTCAAAATGCGATGCGCTTTTGAGCGGTCAACTCGATGGACCGCGCCGCCGCGGGTTCGCTAGAGTTGGCCGGAGAGTGCAGCGTTGCAACTATTGAGCGCACACCCAAACGCCGGACCACGACGCCTCTTCCCTTGAACCCTTTGCTACTCAAGTTCTCGTAGCTAAGCTAATATGATTCTTTTACCGCATAACAAATTTGATTCATGTCAATGAGCCCCAATGCATCACGCACTAGGTTTTTTGTCGTGTGGCTGAAGACGGGAACTGGTCAACGGAGGTTCTTATGACCACGGTTCGGCAAATCCTCGATGCCAAGGGCCACGATATCTACTTCGTCCGCCCCGATGACACTGTTCTGCACGCGCTCCAGATGATGGAAAGAAGAAACGTGGGCGCGGTGTTGGTCAACGAGGACGACAATCTCGTCGGCATATTCACCGAACGGCATTATGCCAGGAAAGTATTCCTGAAGGGCAGATCATCACCGAAGACGCTGGTTCGCGAGGTTATGGAACGGGACGTCATCTATGTGGAGCCGGGGCAGAGCGCTGAAGCTTGCATGGCCCTGATGACCGAGAAACGCATTAGGCACCTTCCGGTCCTGCGTGATGGACGTCTCGTGGGAGTGATTTCGATTGGCGATCTCATGAAAAGCATAATCGCCGACCGCGAACTCAACATCGATCAACTTGTGCGTTATGTGCAAGGCTGAAGGCGAACGGAGACCTTAGCTGTCTTATTCGCGAGCGGCTTCCCTATGAAATAGCAGGAGAACGACCGTGAGACCGGACGGGGATATCATTCTGATCACTGGTGCCAACGGCCGGATTGGCACCGCCGTGATGCGCGAATTGCGCAAGACCTTCTCCAACGTCGTCGGCTTCGATCTCCAGTCTCCGCCCGATCCGCCTGAAGGCTGCACCCGGATTCCGGTCGATATTACCTCGGATGACAGTGTGACCGAAGGACTTCGCATCCTTCGTGCCCATCACGGCGACCGCGTCGCCTCGGTGATCCATCTGGCCGCATATTACGATTTCATCGGTAAACCGAGCCCGATGTATGATAAGGTGACGGTCAATGGCACTAGGCGGCTGCTGGCCGGTCTGCGCGCTGGCTTCGACGTACAGCAGTTCGTCTTCTCCTCGACCATGCTGGTGCACAAACCCGGCGAGCCAGGCATATTCATCACCGAAGACTGGCCGATCGGCCCCACTTGGGCTTACCCCGAATCGAAGGTCCGCACCGAGGCGATCATCGCTGCGGAGCGCGGTGCAGTGCCGACGGTGATGCTGCGCTTTGCCGGGGTCTATGACGATGGCTGCCATTCGCCGCCTCTGGCGCATCAGATACAGCGGATCCACGAACGCCAGCTTGAATCGCATCTTTACGCCGGCTCAACCTCGCATGGCACAGCCTATGTTCATATGGATGACGTGGTGGAGGCGATTGCCCTTACCGTCGAGCGCCGCGCCAAATTGGCGGCAGAGACAGTTATCCTGATCGGCGAGCCGGACACGCTGAGTTATGACGAGTTGCAACACTCCTTCATGCGGCAGATCCATGACGAGTCTTACGAGGAGTTCAGTGTGCCGGGACCAATCGCCAAGATCGGTGCGTGGGTTGAGGACACCATCCTGGGCCAAAAACCCTTCATCAAGCCATGGATGATCGACCGGGCCAATGACCATTACGCGCTGGATCCGAGTCGGGCGAAAAAACTTCTGGGCTGGGTACCGAAGCACACCTTGCGCAAGACACTCCCGAAAATGGTGGCGATGCTCAAGGCCGATCCGCTGGCTTTCTATCGAGAGAACGGACTGGAGCCGGCCGAATGGATGCTGGCCAACGCGGAAGCGGCAAAACAGGAGCAGGGACGATGACAAACGATCATTCGGGCCGTGCCGGTCACGGTGCTGCGCCTCAAGCGGCAGTTAAACCGACCACAACCGCCGGCAAGACCTACGCCTGTCCAATGCACCCCGAGATAAGACGCAGCGAACCTGGCAGTTGCCCGATCTGCGGCATGACGCTGGTGGAAGAGCTCGCACAAAAAGCGGCCATACCTGCCGCGCAGAGCCACACGATGACGGCTATGACCAGCGGGATGAAGGACGATGCAATGGCCGGCACGGCAGCGGGCGGCATGGGCGACATGATGGGTGATGCGCACCGCGCGATGCTCTGGCCGCATTACGTGGCGATGATGCTGGGTTTCTGGATGATCACCGCGCCGTTCACGCTGGGCTACCTCAGCAATTTCGTACCCGACGTCAACCAGCTACGGGTGATGGCGGAACGCGGGCTGACGCCATTCGCGCATCGTAACATGGAAATGACCATAAGCGACGTGGTCAGCGGCGTTCTTATTGTGACCTTCGGCTATCTGTCGGCCAACGCCCAGCGGCGTTATCCATGGGCGCAATGGGCAAATGCGGTGGTCGGCGGCTGGCTGCTGCTGTCGCCCCTGGTGTTCTGGACACCACTGCCCGCGGCCTATGCCAACGGCACCTTGGTCGGCAGCGTGGTGATCGCCCTTGCCGTACTAATCCCGATGATGCCAGGAATGAGCATGGAAGGCATGATGGGCAAGCCCGAGATTCCGCCTGAGTGGGGCTATAATCCGGCAAGCTGGCTGCAGCGGGTGCCGATTGCGGCATTTGCGCTGCTCGGGTTTTTGATCGCGCGCTATATGACAGCCTATCAGCTTGGCCATATCGACAGTCAATGGGATCCATTCTTTGCCGGTGAAAATGGCCTGAACGGCACCGAGACGATCATCACCTCGTCGGTTTCAAAGGCCTGGCCGGTTGCCGACGCCGGGCTAGGGGCACTGGTCTATGCGCTCGAGATCGTGATGACCTTCATGGGCGGCAAGGATCGTTGGCGCACCATGCCGTGGATGGTGCTGGCGCTGGCGCTGCTGATCGTTCCGCTGGGGGTTGTCAGCATCTATTTTGTCATCATCCAACCAATCGTGATCGGCACCTGGTGCACGCTGTGTCTGGTCGCAGCACTGGCGATGGCGTTGATGATCCCGTTCTCGATGGATGAATTCGTGGCGATGGGACAGTTCCTGACCTACTCGCATCGCAAGGGCAAGCCGTTCTGGCGCACCTTCTGGACCGGCGGCGCTATGGAGGGTGGCAGCGACGACCACGCGCGCGGCGTGCTGGCCGCAAAGTCCCAGATGTTCGCGCAGTCGGCGCGCGGCGTCACCTTTCCCCCGGCACTGATGGCCAGCATCGCTATCGGCATCTGGCTGACTTTTACCCGGCTTGCATTCGGCAGCGGCGGCACAATGGCCAACAGCGACCATATGGTCGGCTTGCTGGTGGTGACATTCTCGATCATCGCCTTCGCCGAGGTGACACGCGCCGTGCGTTTCCTGAACGTTCCCGCCGGGGTGTGGCTGATCGCAGCTCCCTGGCTACTGGACGGCACCATATCGACGCTGGCACAGGGGGCCAGCGTCGTTGCCGGACTGTTGCTTGTCGCGCTCGCAATTCCGCGCGGATCTATCCGCAATTCATATGGGGGCTGGAATGTCTACGTGGTTTGAAACCGGCACGCATTGGGTCCGCCATGCGTTTGTCACAGTCGGCGTGCTGGTGGTCGGCGCCATGGTGGCGGCGGTGGTGGTGATTTATTCGGGCGTATTCAACGTGGCGGCGACGGTAGAGGATTCCGCGGCGCTGAAATGGTTGCTCATCACCGTTCGCGAGGCCTCCATAGCGACGCATTCGCGCGACGTTGCGCTGCCCAGCCCCGCTGTGACCGCGGATCGTGACAATGGCTTTCGCATCTTTCGGCAGCAATGCGCGATGTGCCACACGCCGGTTGGCCAAACGCCAAATCCGATGGCCGCCGGCTTTAACCCGCAGGCCCCCACCTTTGGTGCCGACGCTGACGACATGAGCGCTGAGGAACTCTTCTGGGCAACCAAGAATGGCATTCGCTTCACCGGTATGCCCGCCTGGGGCCCATCGTTCAGTGACAAGGAAATCTGGGACGTGACGGAATTTCTGATGACCTTGCCGAAAATGTCCGCCGCTGACTACGACGCTATGGATCGGCGCGTTCCGGCTGAACGCTGAAACGGATTGCGTTAAGCTTGGCCAGATCGTCAGCTACAATAGCTATTTTGGGGCGCATGGCGCGACTGATTCAGTAAGGACGCCACCACCAGCGGCTTACCCCAAAGGCGCGCGGCAGCAGAACGCTAATCATTAGTAAGCCGGGTGGGCCCCAAGCGCATCAGTCAGCGACTTGCAGCCTCGGCTGGCGGATTTTCGCCTGTTCGCGAACAGTCCCTAAGACAGCGCAAATCGTAAGAATGCGACGCGCCGGGCAAACTGCGGCACTGAGTTCGAATTGATTCGGATCAACGCTAGCCGGCGATAAAATGCACAGATTATTGGCCTTATGGAGATGGCGGCGTCTATGGCGGAGCCTACGAGCAAAAGGAACCGATGGGAGATGGGATGATGAACGTGCGTATATTATCCAATCTCGAATGCACGAGGTTGCTGGCGGCCAATCGTGTCGGCCATCTGGCATGCGCGAAGGACGGCCAGCCCTACGTCGTGTGTTTCAACTACGCCCATGCGGATAATCACCTCTATGCGTTTTCCTTGCCGGGCAAGAAGATCGATTGGATGCGGGCCAATCCCTTGGTATGCGTCCAGGTCGGCGAACACAGCCAAGGCCGCGGATGGAGAAGCGTGGTGGTCGACGGTCGCTATGAAGAACTCCCCGACCGGATCGGCCACCAACTTCAGCGTGATCACGCGTGGTCGGTGTTGAGCAAACATGCGGAATGGTGGGAGCCCGGTGCCCTCAAGCCAGTCACGCCTCCCCTTTCAGACAGTACGCCGCACGTTTTCTTCAGAATTCTCATCGAAGAAGTCTCGGGACGGGAAGCAAGTGAATAGCAGTCCTGCGCCAGGAATGAAACTACGGGCATATTGCCGAGATGGATCTTGGGTCAGGCCATCTAACGCGCGTATTAATGTGTATTCCTGAATAAGTCAGCAACGGACGTTGGTCTAGCAGAAAGCTTCGTACAACTGTCAGATATGCGCAAACCCGACGCTGGCTAACCGATCTGCCGCGAGCAATGACGCACCTCGAAACGCCTGATCTTTGATCACTATGACCACCACTTTTGCTCATCGTCTCAGTAACGGACTGCTTGTTCTTGCGCGCTCTTGTTGCGGCGGCATCATCTTACGAAGCTCTTTTCTGATATGACACTGCCACAATCCTGTTGAAGATGAGGCCACGATTCGGGCGCGATTTAGCTCACCATACACCAACGCCGCGCAACCACTTCCGACCAAACGATCTGTCGGCCTCACGTCGAGAGGGACGTAAAGATGGAGTTCAGTTTGATTCAGAACAAAGCCGGGCAGTCCACAATAGGCCAACGTGCCGGACACTAAGCCCCGGGAGTGCAGAATGGATAGCAAGATCGGCACGCACGCCTACTACTTCCATGAAAAGACCCCACTCCCTGTTGCCATCATACGGAAGGGTGCACCCGTTCCGACGAAAAGCGGAGCCGGCAGTATTTTCGGCTATAGCGATCGAGTCACTGTGCCATGGCGACGGCGCAGGAGAGAGCCTGCGAGGCATATTCAGGCGCAGCCTCTCGAACGGCCCAACTTGACAGCTTGCGTTTAGACAGACCTTTGGGAAATCGCCAAAAATCATGAGAAATCGTTCTACATCCGCAGGCGTACCGCTAAGCACGATGGTTGTGCTGATGCTGTCAGTTTTTACGGTGTCGATGGGTTATGGCATCATACTGCCCCTTCTCCCGTACCTGATCGAGCGGCTGCTCGGCCCCGGCGGCGATGCGGCCCAAGTTTCCCGCGCAACTGGCGTGCTGACGGGCCTTTATACGCTATCGCTCTTTCTCTTTGCTCCGGTCTGGGGGCATTTGTCCGACCGGTTCGGGCGCCGCGGCATTCTTCTGATCGGGTTGATCGGGTTCGGCGCGACCATGATGACCTTCGCCTTCATCGAAAGTCTGACCGCAGTTTATGCCGAGCGCTTCTTCAGTGGTATGTTCGCTGCTTCAGTCACACCGGTCGCACTGGCTGCAATAGGCGACCTCGCGGCGAATGAAGAAGCACGAGCCCGCCGCCTGACCTTTGTCAGTTTGGCCGGTATCGCAGGGTTTTTGCTCGGACCTATGCTGGGGGTCTTCATTGCCCGCGGCGCGGTCAACTTATTCCCTGTCGTCGGTGCGGCCGGGCCGCTTTCCCTCCCGTTGGCAGGGGCAGCAATCCTTGCGTTTCTCGTGGCGGGTGCTGCCACGATGACGGTGCCAGGAACGAAGCGCACCGATGCCACCCAACAGCGTGAGCAGCCTGCTTCGCAGGCGCCCAGGTGGCTCGTTCCCAAGCTTCTCTCCGTCTCTTTTATCGTCTCTGCCGGAATCGGCGTATTCGAAGTCGGATTGGCGCTTCGCGGGAAACAGGAACTCGGACTGACGCCATATCAGATCGCGATGATGTTCACCGAATGCAGCCTGGTGATGTTCGTCGCGCAGGCGATTGTGTTCTCGCCCTGGATCAAGCCCGAGACGACACGATGGTTCGTCGCGCCTGCCCTCTCAATCCTGGCAGCCGGACTATTCCTCGTTCCTCGCGCTTCCAACTTTGCGCTGATGCTTGGGGTGAT
>MKVL01000015.1:0-90268 GCA_001899205.1 Mesorhizobium sp. 65-26
CCGGCATCCTCGGCCATGTAGAGCGGGTTCTCGTAGCGCATGTCGATGACGGCGGTGCCGATCTCGATGCGCTTGGTGCGCGCGCCGACCGCCGCCAGCAGCGGAAAGGGCGAGCCGAGCTGCCGGGCGAAGTGGTGGACGCGGAAATAGGCGCCGTCGGCGCCCAGCTCCTCGACCGCGACCGCCAGGTCGATCGACTGCAGCAGCGCGTCCGACGCCGAGCGCGTGCCCGACTGCGGCGATGGCGACCAATGGCCGAATGAGAGGAAGCCTATTTTCTTCATGATCTGGGTCGTCTTTCCGTCTCTGTTGCCGTGATCGGCACGATATCCGCATGGGCCGACCGTATTTCAAGGGGGCGCCATGTCCAGCCGGCCTTTCCGGCGAAAGGCCATGGCGTCCGGAATCCCGGCGACGCCCTTCTCATCGCCGCGCCGCCCGCCGCAGCGCCTGTGGCGGCTGGCCGAGACCGCGCAGGAAGGCGCGGCGCATGCGCCCGGCATCGCCGAAGCCCGTCGTCTCGGCAATGCTCTCCAGCGGCGCGTGGCCGTTCTCGATGGCCGTGCGCGCGATTTCGAGACGCAGCCGCTCCACCGCCTTCGCCGGCGTCGTTCCCGTCTCGGCCGCGAAGGCGCGGGCGAAGTTGCGCGGGCTCATGGCCGCCTGGTCGGCAAGCCGCTCGACGGTCAGCGCCTCGCCCAGATGCGCCCGCATCCAGGCGATGAGCTCGACGAACCGGCCGGTGCGCCCGCCGAGCTCGACCAGGGCCGAGAACTGTGACTGGCCGCCCGGCCGGCGCTGGTGGACCACGAGCTGCTGGGCGGTACGGCGGGCGACATGCGCGCCGAGATCGTCCTCGATCAGCGCGAGCGCCAGGTCGATCCCGGCGGTGATGCCGGCCGAAGTCCAGACGCCGCCGTCGCGAATGAAGATGCGCTCGGCGTCCATCGTGATGCGGGGATAGCGGCGGGCGAAGTCGTCGCTGCTCGCCCAATGGGTTGTGGCGCGCCGGCCGTCGAGCAGCCCGGCCTCGGCCAGCAGATAGGCGCCCGAACAGACGCTGGCCGTGCGCCGCGCTTCCGTCCGTGCCAGCCAGGCGACGATCGCCTGCGCGGCCGCCATCGACCGCACGATCTCGCCGCCGGCGACGATGACGGTGTCGAAGGCGCCGGCATCCGCCAGCGGCGCCGCCGCGAGCTTCATGCCGGACGAACTTTCGATCTCGCCGCCGTCCGGCGCCAGGATGGCGAGCCTGTAGCTGCCCGGACAGAAGTGCTCGGCGATCTCGAACGCCGCGCTGGGGCCGGCGGCGTCGAGCAGCTGGAAGCCGGGATGGACGATGATGGCGACGGCGCGATGCATGGCAGTTTTTGCCTGATCTATGTCATTTCAGCCAAAGCCTAGCCGCTATAGGCTTTCCGTCAAGTCCAGCGAAAAGGAGCAAGACGCGATGAAACTGCGGATCCTGTCATGGGCCGGTACCGGGGCGGTCCTGCTGCTGCTGGCCGGGGCCGTGGGCTGGCTCGTGTCGCTGCCGTCGTCGACGCCCGTGACGACGCAGCCCGCCATCAGCGAGGACGAGGCGAGCGCCACGCTTGCCGCCTTGCGTCCGCCGAAGCGGCAGCGGCCGCTGGTCGCGGTGGTCGGCATCAACAACGCCACCGAGACGACAGACTATCTGATGCCGCTAGGCATCCTGCGACGGGCCGGCGTGGCCGACGTCATGGCGCTGGCGACGCGGCCCGGCCCGGTGACGCTGATGCCTGCGTTGAAGGTTCAGCCGGACGCGACCACGGCCGAGTTCGACGCCCGTTATCCCGAAGGCGCCGACTATGTCGTCGTTCCCGCCATGATGCCCAGCGACGATCCGGAGGTCCTGCGCTGGATCAACCGGCAGGCCGAGCGACACGCCATCATCATCGGCATCTGCGCCGGAGCCGAAGTGCTGGGCGCCGCCGGCCTGCTGGACGGCCGGCAGGCGACCGCCCACTGGTATTCGCTGCCCGGCCTGCGCAAGGCGCATCCGACGATGCGCTATGTCGCCGACCGGCGCTTCGTCGTCGATCGCGGGGTGGCCACGACGACGGGCATCACCGCCTCGATGCCGATGATGCTGACGCTGATCGAGGCCATTGCCGGACGGGAGAAGGCCGAGACCGTCGGCCGCGAGCTCGGCCTGCCGGCATGGGACGCGCGCCACGACAGCCGTGCCTTCGCGCTCACGCGGCCCTTCGCGCTGACGGCGGCGGGCAACACGCTGGCCTTCTGGCGCCACCAGCGGCTTGGCATCGCGCTGCGGCCGGGCATGGACGAGATCGCGCTGGCTCTTGTCGCCGACGCATGGTCGCGCACCTTTCGTTCGGGCGCCGTGACCGTTTCGGCGACGGAAAGCGCCGTTCGCTCCCGCGAGGGCGTGCTTGTGCTGGCCGATGGCGATGGGGCGGGGGCAACGCCGCTGCCGGCGCCAGACAACCTGCCGCCCGTGCAGGCGCTGGACGAGACGCTGCGCGCGATCGGCGAGCGCTATGGCGAGCGCACCACCGACGCCGTTGCCAGGCAGCTCGAATATCCGCGCCCCGCCACGGCGCGATGAAGCTGCGGACCGGCCCTCAACAAACCGTGATCGGACGGCACCTGTTCATTGGTTCCACGGCCGCTGTACCGTTTTCATGCAACCGGGGGGTGCAGCCGGAGGCGTCAGGCAGGCCGGTATCGCGCCGGGCGATCCGGGCGAGGGACGCCCATCCGGATTGGGGGTAGGGGATATGTATTCAGGCGGACTGGAATCTTCGGATCATGAGCTGATCGGGCGCATCTACGAGGCGGCCGCGATACCGAGCCTGTGGACCGGACAGGGTGTTCTGGACCTGCTCGCCCGGGCCGGCGAATGCACGGACGCGGCGCTGTTCGCCATCGACGGCAAGGGGCTCAACGGCTGGTCGACCAACGAACGCTGCCTGGAGAAGATGCAGATCTACCTGCGCGACAACTGGGTGGCGCGCAATCCCTACATCGAATCGGCCGAACGGCGTGCCCGTTTCGACGAGCCGCGCTTCCTGCTCGACACCGAAGTGATGTCGGCCGAGGAGATGGCGCGCCATCCCTACTATCAGGATTTCATGAAGCCCTACGGGGTCTACTGGCATGCCGGCACCAACATCATCTCGCCCACCGGCGACGTGCTCAAGATTTCCGTGCACCGCAGCTACGATTCAGGCCCGTTGCGCAAGGAGGTTGCGCAGCGGCTGACGGCGCTTCGCCCGCATATAGCGCGCGCGGCGCTGCTGACGGCGCGCCTGCGCTTCGAGCAGGTGCGCGCCGCGGTCGAGGCGTTCGACGTGATCGGGCTGCCGACCGGCGCCATCCGGCGCGGCAGGCTGGTGCTGGCGAGCAAGGGTTTCGAGAAGCTGTTGCCGCGCGTTATGCAGGACAGGCAGGCCCGCCTGGGCTTCTCCCAGACCACGGCCGATGCCTGCTGGCGCAATGTGCTCGAGGCGCCAGGCAATCAGGGCGGCACCTTCCCGATCGCCGCCACCGAGGAACATCCGACCATGGTGGCGCATGTTCTGCCCATCGTCGGCGCCAGCCGCGACATCTTCAATGTCGCCGACATGCTTCTGGTCATCACGTCCTCGGCCGACGAGGTCGGCGTCGATCCCCGGATCATGGAAGGCCTGTTCGACCTTACCGCGGCCGAGGCGGCCATCGCCCGCGACCTGACCCAGGGCAAGACCATCAACGACATCGCCGGCCTGCGCGGCGTCGCCGACAGCACCGTACGTTCGCAGGTCCGCTCCCTGTTCGAGAAGACCGGCACCCATCGCCAGGTCGACCTTGTGCGGCTGCTGACAGGCGTAAGAACGGTGCTTGCCCTGAAGACCGGCCTCGATCACATGTCGGGGCTGAACGAGGATGCCGGGCCGGGGACCGCCGCGCGGCGCGGTACCCGCGACACGCCGACGACAAAGTAGAGCCCGGCGACGCGCCTTACTTCTTCTTCACCTGGGCCTTGCAGGCCGGGCTGAGCTCGTTGATGTGCTTCTTCAGGCACGAGCCCGCCTTGCCGGGGCTCGCCGTCGAACAAAGCCGTATGCGGTCGTCGTGGCAGGGCGTCCGGTAGGGGTTGGACGAGGTGTTGCGGGCTTCGACCGGCGATGCCATGACCGCCGTGAGCAGCGACAGGCCAGCCAGCAGGCCCGAGCCGAGCATTCTCGATTTCATGATTTCAATCTCTCCCGATGCGATGTCGATGCGTCCCGGCGCAATCGGCAGCGGGATGCGCCGATTGCCTAGCGCTCAACGCCATATCCCTCATCCCTCAAACGAGGGATTGTCCGCCGATGGCGGGTGCCGGGGCTGACACGTGGAGCGGCGCGACGCGAACATGGTAAGAGGCAGCGGAAGGAAGCGTGGCCGGGCCACGCCGTCTTCATCCTGGGAGGAGGGGAAAGACATGCTCGACACGGCACCATCGAAACAGGCCGCGGCCTGGCTGGAATCCTTCGGCCGGGCGCTGGAGACGGCCGACGCGGAGGCGGCGCTTCGCCTGTTTTCGCAGGACTGCTACTGGCGCGACCTGCTGGCCTTCACCTGGAACATCAGGACGATGGAAGGCCAGCCGGCGATCCGCGCCATGCTGGAAGTGACGCTGGCGGGCGTGAAGCCCAGCGGCTGGCGCCTGACCGGCGAAGCGACCTCGGACGAGGGCACGGTGGAGGCCTGGTTCACCTTCGAGACCGCCTCGGCCCGGGGCGAGGGCTGCCTGCGCCTGCGCGACAGCAAGTGCCGCACCCTGTTCACCGCCATGCGCGACCTCAGGGGGTTCGAGGAGCGCAGGGGGCCGATGCGCCCGCTCGGCGTGCGCCACAAGGCCGATCCCGACCGCGAGACCTGGTCGGAGGCGCGGGCGCGCGAGGCGCGCGACCTCGGCGTGCGGGAGCAGCCCTACTGCCTGGTGATCGGCGGCGGCCAGGGCGGCATCATGCTGGGGGCACGGCTGCGCCAGCTCGGCGTTCCCGCCCTGGTCATCGAGAAGAATGCGCGGCCGGGCGACTCCTGGCGCAACCGCTACCGCTCGCTCGTGCTGCACGACCCGGTCTGGTACGATCACCTGCCCTACATTCCGTTCCCGGAGAACTGGCCGGTTTTCACGCCCAAGGACAAGATGGGCGACTGGCTGGAGATGTACACGCGCGTCATGGAGCTGAATTACTGGGTCTCGACCCGCTGCGTCAGCGCGACCTATGACGAGGTCGAACAGCTTTGGACCGTCGTGGTCGATCGCGTCGGCCAGCGCATAACGCTCAAGCCCCGCCACATCGTCTTCGCCACCGGCGCCTATGGGCCGCCGCGCCGGATCGACCTGCCGGGCGCGGAGAGCTTCAAGGGCGAGCTGCTGCATTCCAGCCAGTATTCCAGCGGAGATAAGTTTCGCGACCGGAAGGTGGCCGTCATCGGCGCGGCAAGCTCCGGCCACGATGTCAGCGTCGACCTATGGGAAGCCGGCGCCAGGGTCACCATGGTGCAGCGCTCGCCGACCACGGTGGTGAAGTCCGAAACGCTGATGGAGGTCGGCTTCGAGATCTTCTCCGAGAACGCGCTGGCGCGCGGCATAACCACCGACAAGGCCGACATGATCGTCGCCTCGACGCCCTTCGCGCTGGCGCCCAAGGGGCAGAAGGCGCTCTACGACGTGATCCGCGAGCGCGACGCCGATTTCTACCGGCGTCTCGCCGCCAGCGGCTTCGCCATCGACTTCGGCGACGACGACACCGGCCTTTTGATGAAGGCCTACCGCACCGGTTCCGGCTACTACATCGATGTCGGCGCCAGCGAGCTCATCATCGGCGGCGAGATCGCGGTGAAGAGCGGCGTCGCCATCGAGGCGCTGACGCCGAAAGGCATCCTGTTCGAGGACGGGTCGGAGCTGGAGGTCGACGCCATCATCGCCTGCACCGGCTATCAGTCGATGAACGAGACGGTGGCGGCGATCGTCTCGCGCGAGGTCGCCGACAAGGTCGGTCCGTGCTGGGGCCTCGGCTCCGGCGTGAAGGGCGACCCCGGCCCATGGCAGGGCGAACTGCGCAACATGTGGAAGCCGACGGCGCAGCAAGGCCTGTGGTTCCACGGCGGCAACCTCGCTTTGTCGCGCTTCTATTCGAAGTTCGTGGCGCTGCAGATCAAGGCGCGCATGGAAGGGATCGCGACGCCGGTCTACGGCGAGCCGAGCAATTCGAGGCGGTAACGTTCGTCATCCCAGGGCGAAGCTCCGTCGCGGAGACCCTAGGATGACGAAGACATAGGCCCGAAATGCCTCGCCGCCACGTCCACATGCGTATGATGCGCATGCGCCTCGAAGCGCTCTGTCTCATTGTGGTCGGGCGCCTCGTTCGGCCACCAGACGCCGCCGATCGCCACACCCTTCGACACCAGCCGCGCATCCGCGACCAGCTTCGCCCCGACGGAATCGACGAAGGTGAAGCGGCCGGCCCGTTGCCGAAGCACGGCGACATCGCCGATGCCGCCGATCGAGAGCGTGCCGAGCTGCGGCCTGGCGATCGCCCGCGCCGGGCTTTCGGTCGCGGCGCGCAGCACCTCGACCAGCGGCATGCCCAGCGCCATCAGCTTCGACATGCACACCAGCATGTCGAATGCCGGGCCGTCGACGCAATAGAGATGCACGTCGCTGCTGATCACGTCCGGCGCAAGTCCTTCCACCAGCATCGCTCTTGCCACGGCGAAGTCGAACGAGCCCATGCCGTGGCCGATGTCGAAGATGACGCCGCGCTCGCGCGCCAGCCGCATGTCGGGCCTGACCGCGCCCGAGGCGAAGACCGGCGCGTTGGGAAACGGCCGGAAGCAATGGGTGAGGATGTCGCCACGGCGCAGGCGCGGCAGCACTTCAGAGCGGCCGGGCGGCGGCTCGTCTATATGCGCCATCAGCGGCAGCCCGGCCTGATCGGCCGCTTCCAGCGCGAGGTCAACGGGAGCGATGCCGCTGGAGCCGCCGGCGTGGCGCCCGGAGCGCACCTTGACGCCGACCACCACCTCGGCGTGCTCGCGCGCGGCGGCCACCGTCTCGCGCGGTTCGCACAGCCTGAGATCGCTGCATTCGCCGACAGAAACGGTCCGCGCGAAGCCGAAAATGCCGGCAAAGGAAATGTTCACATAGGCCAGGATGCGGACCTTCGAACGCTCCATCACATGGCGGCGGAAGCCGAGGAAATTGCCGGCGCCGGCGCTGCCCGCGTCGATGAAGGTTGTGGTGCCGCTCTTGGCGGCGAGGCGGTCCGCATCGACGCCGAGCGACGTGCCGCCCCAGTAGACGTGGCTGTGCAGGTCGATCAGCCCCGGGGTGACAATGCAGCCCGTCGCGTCGATAACCTGCCGCGCATTGTCGGCCGGGATGTCGGCCTCGATCGCCGCGACACGGCCGCCCGACATGGCGACGTCGCGCCGCGCGTCGATGCCGGCCGCCGGATCGATCAGGCGGCCGCCCTTCACCAGCAGATCAAACCGCATCGCCGTCTCCCGTTCTGCCGCCGCCCCGCGAAACTCAGAGCGGCTTGTAGGCGACCGCCTCGACCTCGATCTTGATGTCGATCATCAGCCGCGATTCTACCGTGGTGCGGGCCGGCGGGTTTTTCGGGAAATGCCGCGCGTAGACGGTGTTGAACATGCCGAAATCGCGCGCGTCCTCGAGCCAGACCGTGGTCTTGACCACGTCGTCCATTGTGCAGCCGGCCAGCGCCAGCGCCGCCTTGACGTTCTGCAGCACCTGTTCGGTCTGCTCGGCGATGCCGCCCTTGACGACCAGGCCGTCGCCACCGACCGGCACCTGGCCGGAGACGTAAACCATGTCGCCCGCGCGCACCGCTGGCGAGAGCGGGACATGCGACGTACCGAAACACTGCTTTGGCATCAGAATCCTCCCTGTCTGATCTCGAAACGCGGCCCCGGGACAGGCCCGGGTGGCGTTTGCGCGGCATTTGATCCGGTTTGCGTGCCGTCGTCCATGCCTCGTGGCGGCGATCTTCGGGAATCCGGGTTGCTTTGCCTCCGGCGCCCCTGCATCCTGCCGCGAGACAGAGGCGGGCGGACCTCGGGAACGGGGCGGCCGAAACGATCGGGACATCGGCATGACTTTCGACAGGAACCCGTTTCCGGCCGGCGACGCGGATCGCCACGCGCTCTGGGAGATGCTGGTGCGGCGCGACATCGACGCCTTCCTGGCGCAGGACTGGTCGATGGTGGAGGACGACTTCGTCGCCTCGGGCTTCTTCGGCATGCACGCGCATTTCCTCACCAATGCCGATGCCTGGCGACTGCAGTTCCCGACGCTCGCCGCTTATCGCGACGAATGGCTGCGCCAGGCCGCTGAGACGGCGGCGACCAGCTTCGCCGAGCCGCTGCGCGAGGCCCTGTTCCGCGTCACCAACATGCGCGACATCGACGTGGACGGCGACCGGGCGGTGCTGCACAAGAAGTTCGACGGCTCGGTCGCCAGGGCCGATGGCGGCGTCGACAGGCTCAAATGGCAGACCCTGTATTTCTGCGGCAGGGTCGACGGCCGCTGGAAGATAACCGGCTTCGTCGGCTACATGCCTTATCCGCTCGGCTCCTGACCGGAACTCCGAAGCCGACTTCCGATCTGTTTGCCATCCGGGCGACGCCGGCGTTTTCGCCGCCATAATCCAGGAAAAACACGCTCCGATCCCAAATGTCGCCAGCGGCGATTGCAGTCTTTCGCGCGGTCGGGTGGCGCGCGAGACTTTCTTCGCGCGCAATCGTCCAAATGAAGTCCGGAACCCCGGTCGCCCTGGATTTTGCCCAGCTTACAAAATCGTAAAGCCCCGGAAAGATGGACGTGAAATCGCGTCCCTACAGTGTTGATGCCGGCAAGATTTCAACTTGGCGGACACGATCAATGCCGCCGGAAAAGCCCGGCGCCAAACGGGAAACCATGACATGAAGACCATGATCCTTGCCTTCACCCTCGGCGCGATTGCCTTCGCCAGCCCCGTTTCCGCCTTCGCCGCTGCCACGCCGTGCGAAAACACGCTCAAGGAGCTGCGCGCCGCCGAAGCTTCGGCCAAGGTCAGCGACGCCGACAAGAAGAAGGTCTCCGACCTAGAAGCCAAGGGCATCGAGCGCTGCAACGCCGACGACGACAAGCGCGCCAACGACTTCTTCGCCCAGGCGATGAAGGTCCTCGGCAAGTAAGCCGGATCCCAGCTCGAACCAGAGGACACCGCCATGCTTTCGTCAGCCGACCAACGCGTCGATACCGCCGCCCTCAACCGGGTTCCGAACGTCACCGTCGATTTCTGGCTGATCAAGCTCATGGCGGTGACCATGGGCGAGACGGCCGCCGACTATCTGGCCGTCAATCTCGGCTTCGGGCTGACGGTCACCTCGCTGATCATGACCGCCGTTCTGGTGGTCGCCCTGGTCATCCAGTTCGCGCAGAAGCGCTATGTGCCCTGGGCCTACTGGCTGGCGGTGGTTCTCATCAGCGTCGTCGGCACGCTGGTCACCGACAATCTCGTCGACAATTTCGGCGTCCGCCTCGAAACCACGACCATCGTCTTCAGCGTCCTGCTCGCCGCCACCTTCGCTGTCTGGTACGCCAGCGAACGGACGCTTTCCATCCACACCATCGTCACCACCCGGCGCGAGATCTACTACTGGCTGGCGATCCTCTTCACCTTCTCGCTGGGCACGGCCGCCGGCGACCTCGTCGCCGAGCGCTTCGACATGGGCTACCTCGTGACCGGCCTGATGTTCGGCGGCGTCATCGTGGCCATCGCCATCGCCTATTACGGTCTGCGCCTCAACGCCATCCTCGCCTTCTGGCTGGCCTACATACTGACGCGGCCGCTCGGCGCTTCGTTCGGCGACCTTCTCTCGCAGCCGGTCGAGTATGGCGGACTGGGCTTCGGCACCACCTTCACCAGCATTCTGTTCCTCGGCTGCATCATTGCTCTCGTCCTCTACATGACGCTCAGGAAGAGCGCCGCCGAGAGCGAGCAGATCGCGCTCCAGTCCGAGTAGCCGACCAAGTGGCCAGTACTGTTTGTGTTTGAAGTTCGCCGCCGCCGGTGCCATCAATATGTCCATCATGAGAACCATAGCGCCGGCCGCGGCGAGGCCGCGGCAACAGCAGGACAGTAATGCGGCTTCTTCTCGTTGAGGACGACCCACGAACCGCCGACTACGTCGTCAGGGGCCTGACCGAGGCCGGGCATGTCTGCGACCTCCTGCGCAACGGCCACGACGCCTTGTTCGCGGCGACGCGTGGCGGCTATGACGTCATCATCGCCGACCGCATGGTGCCGGGCCTCGACGGCCTGTCGATGATCAAGGCGGTGCGCGCCGCCGGCGTTCGGACGCCGGCGATCTTCCTGACCTCGATCGGCGGCGTCGACGACCGGGTGGAGGGGCTGGAGGCCGGCGGCGACGACTATCTCGTCAAGCCCTTCGCCTTCTCCGAACTGCTGGCCCGCGTGCATGCGCTCGGCCGGCGGCCGGCCGCGCAGGAGCAGAAGACCACCCTGCGCATCGCCGACCTCGAGATGGACCTGATCATGCGCCGCGTCACGCGTCAGGGCCAGCCGATCGACCTGCAGCCGCGCGAGTTCAGCCTGCTCGAGGTGCTGATGCGCGGCGAAGGCAGGGTCATCACCCGCACCATGCTTCTGGAACGGGTCTGGGACTTCCATTTCGACCCCAAGACCAGCGTCGTCGAGACGCATATCAGCCGCCTGCGCGCCAAGATCGACAAGCCGTTCGACGTTCAGCTCATCCACACCGTCCGCAGCACCGGCTACAGCCTGCATGCCCCGTTGACATGACCGGGCCCCGGCTCAGCCTGCTGCGCAGCACACCGTTCCGGCTGGCGCTGACATTCGCGTTTCTCTTTGTGCTGGCCTTCGTGCTGTCGGGCGCGATCGTCTATCAGCTGATGAGCGCCGACCTCGCCGACCGCCTCGACGAGACGATCATGGAAACCTACAAGGTGGTGGCGCAGACCTATGCCGGGCACGACCTCGAGGACCTCGTCTCCACGGTCGACGCCCACGCCAAGCTCAGCGGCAGGAAGGAGCAGCTCTTCTCGCTGACCGGTCCCGACGGCCGCCATCTGGCCGGCAATTTCACCGCCGCCGGCCTGCCGGAAGGGTTCTCCATGTTCGGCGGCGCCGTGCCCGGAATTCCGCATGGCGTCGCCTACCGCGCCTATTCAGGCCCGGTCGGCGGCAACCATCTCGCCGTCGCCTTCAGCCTGTCAGAAACGGAGGAGCTGGAGACCATCCTGATGATGAGCTTCGGCTGGGGAACCCTGATCATCACCGGCCTGGCGGTGGCGGGCGGCGCCGTGCTGGCCTCGCGCGTCCAGCGCCGGCTCGACGGCATCGCCGCCACCATGGTCGACGTCTCGCACGGGCGGCTCGGCGCGCGCATTCCGCTGATCGGCAATGGCGATGACATCGACAGCGTCTCGCGTCAGATCAACGGCGCGCTCGACCGGCTGTCGGCCCTGGTCGAGGGCATGAAGCAGGTCAGCACCGACATTGCCCACGATCTCAAGACGCCGCTGAACCGCCTGCAGATGATCCTCGACGCCGCCGCGCGCAAGACCGCGTCCGGACAGGACATTTCCGAGGACCTTGTGGAGGCGCGCCTGGAAAGCCTGCAGATCAACGAGACCTTCGACGCGCTGCTACGCATCGCCCAGATCGAGGCCGGCGCCCGCAAGGCGCGCTTCACCGACCTGCAGCTCGGCGAATTGGTCGAGATGATCGCCGAGATCTACACCGACGTCGCCGAGGACGACGGCAAGTCTCTTTCCGCTACCGTCGCGCCGGGCGCGGATGGCTGGATCCATGGTGATCGCGAGCTCCTGACGCAGCTTTTCGCCAACCTCGTCGAGAACGCCATGCGGCATTGCCCGCGCGGCACGGCGATTGCGCTCTCGGTGACGCGGCGGACCGGCCATATCCTCGCCGAAGTCAGTGACAACGGTCCTGGCATTCCGGCCGAGGAGCGCGATAAAGTCTTCCAGCGGCTCTACAGGCTGGATGACAGCCGCTCCACGCCTGGCTCCGGCCTCGGCCTCAGCCTGGTGCGGGCGATCGCCGACCTGCATGGCGCCTCCATCGGACTGGAGGACCGGCACCCCGGCCTTGCCGTGATCGTCAGCTTTCCGATGGTGCGGCCGGCTGCGGCATAATGCATCCGGAAGAACACGCGCCCGCGAAGAGCGACCCGCAACTGGCGAGCCAGGAGACGATCGGCGCACGGATTGCAAGCTTACCGATCCGTATATGGCGGGCGACCTTCCCGTAATTCTGGGGCGCGATACTGAATGCGCGCTCCATTGAGTTGGAAAGGTCGTTCAGGATGAGGCTTCCCTCTCGAGAATTCCGCCAGGTTTCGGTCGCCCTTGTGCTTGGCGCTTGCGCCGGCGTCACCATGCCGATGCTCGGCATTTCCCCGGCGTTCGCCGTCGAACAGGCGGTGCCGGCGGAGAAGAACCCGCCCGGCGACATTCCCGACACGCAAGTCTTCATCGACTATGCCTCGCCGCTGGGCTTTTCGGTCAAGGTGCCGGAAGGATGGGCGCGATCCGACCTCGCCGACGGCGTGAGCTTCGTCGACAAGCTGGACGGTGTCGCCGTCTCGATCGCGAAAGCCGACGCAGCGCCAACCGCCGCGAGCGCGGACACAAGCAATCTGTCGCTGTTCGGGAAACCCGAGCGCGCCGTCAAGGTAAGCTCAATCAAGGCGGTCAGGCTGCCGGCGGGCCAGGCCATACGTATCGTCTACACATCCAATTCCGAGCCTAACGCCGTGACCAGCACGCAGGTCCGTCTCGAGAACGAACGATACCTGTTCTTCCGGAACGGCAAGCTGGCGACGCTGGAATTCTTCGCGCCCAAGGGCGCGGACAATGTCGACCAGTGGCAGTTGATGTCGAATTCGTTCAGGTGGAACTGACATGCCGGCGCTCGAGGCGCACGAGATCTACCGGTTCTTTCATGTTGGTGACGACGAGACAGCCGCGTTGCGCGGCGTCAGCCTGCGTCTGTCGAGGGGCGAGACGGTTGCCGTCGTCGGGCCGTCGGGCAGCGGCAAGTCCACCCTGCTGGCGTGCCTGACCGGGCTGGACGAACCGGATGGCGGTTATGTCGAAGTTGCCGGCACGCGGCTTTCCAGGCGCCCGGAAACAGAGCGTGCCGGGCTGCGCGCCGCTCACTTCGGCATCCTGCTCCAGGCCGGCAATCTCTTCCCGCACCTGACGGTCCAGCAGAATATCCGTCTGCAGATGCTGCTCGCCGGAAAACCCGATCGGCGACGCGTCGGCGAGCTCCTCGACAGCCTCGGCCTCCTGGTCCGGGCCGACGCGTTTCCAATCGAACTTTCGGGCGGCGAAACGGCGCGCGCCGGCCTGGGAGTGGCGCTGGCGGCGGACCCTCTGATCCTGGTCGCCGACGAACCCACCGCCGAAATCGACCGTTTCGCCGAAACGCAGTTGATCGACCATTTCGAGACGCGTCGCCGCAAGGGCCTGGCGACGCTGATCGCAACCCACAGCGACGCGCTGGCGCGTCATGCCGATCGCATCGTCAGGCTCAGGGACGGAAAGGTGGACAATGACTGATGTGCTGGTGGTGGCAAAAAGCGTCCGCCGCGAATTCCCGGACGGACGTTACGGCACCAACGTCGTCCTGCGCGACGTCGACTGTCGGATCGCCTCGGGGGCACGCATCGCCCTGACCGGCCCCTCCGGCAGCGGCAAGACCACACTGCTTCATCTGCTGGGCGGCCTGGACCGGCCGACGCATGGCAGCATCGACTGGCCTGGCCTCGGGCCGTTCGACGAGCTCAGGCCGCGACATGTCGGCTTCGTTTTCCAGGCTCCCAGTCTCTTTCCCGCTCTGACGGTCCTCCAGAATGTGGAGTTGCCCGCGGTTCTTGCCGGCGAGGATATCCAGGCCGGTAGCATGGCGGCCAGGCTGCTTGAGGCGTTCGGCCTTGGCGGTCTCGCCGGCAAACTGCCGGAGGAGCTGTCCGGCGGGCAGGCGCAACGGGTGGCAATGGTTCGCGCCCTGCTGCTCGGGCCGGGTCTCCTGCTTGCCGACGAGCCGACCGGGCAATTGGACAGCAGGACCGCTCAACTGTTCTTCGACACCGTACTCGATTGCCTCGAGGGCAGCGGCGCGGCCCTGGTGGTGGCGACGCATGACGAGACAGTCGCGGCGCGCATGGCAACGCGCTGGATCATGGACCATGGCTTACTGTTCACCGAGCCGTGGCGGGGCAGGATGCCATGATGCTGGCGCTGTGGGTGCGTGGCGTGCTCGCGCGGCGCTTCATGCGCGTGGCGGGCACGGCCGCTGGCGTCGCCCTGACCGTCGCGCTGCTGGCGACCTTGACGCTTTTTCTTCTCGGTGCCGGCGCTTCCATGACGGCCCGCGCCATATCGGCCGTGTCGATCGACTGGCAGGTTCAGCTCATCCCGGGCGCCGATCCGGACGCCGTCGCCAAGGTGCTGGAGACGACCGCCGACGTCAGGGCCACCCATAGGGTGCGGTACGCCGACATCGCCGGGCTTGAGGCGCGGACCGGCGATACCACCCAGACCACCGGCCCGGGACAGGCAATAGCCTTCGACGACAGCTATTCGAAGGATTTCCCGGCGGAGATCCGGTCGCTTTCCGGCAGCGCAGACGGCGTTCTGGTGGCCCAGCAGACAGCCGCCAATCTCCACGTCGGTCCGGGCGATATGATCGTCATCAGGCGGTCGGGCGGGCTGCCTCCGGCCAGCGTCCGGATCGCGGGCGTGGTCGATCTGCCGGATGCCGACTCGCTGTTCCAGTTGCCGGGCCTGCCACCCCGGGCGGCGCCGCAGGCGCCACCCGACAACGTTCTGGTCCTGCCGGCGGAGGACTGGCGCAAACTGTTCGGCTCTCCTGACACGCCGCATCCGGAAAGCACCCGCCTGCAGCTGCATGTCCGGCTTGCCCATGGCTCGTTGCCCGCCGATCCGACCGCTGCCTACGCCTTTGCCACCGGAAAGAAGCGGAACCTCGAGATTGGCCTCGCGGGGCAGGCCGTGGTCGCCGACAATCTCGGCGCCCGTCTCGATGCCGTCCGCCAGGACGCGCTCTACGTGTCGGTGCTCTTCCTCTTCCTCGGCGTGCCTGGCATCGCGCTCGCAATCGCGCTCACGATGGCGGTAACAATGTCGACCGCCGGCGGCAGGCGGATCGAGCAGGCACTGCTCCGCGTTCGCGGAGCGCCGATGCGCCGGATCCTGATCCTGTCCGCCGCCGAGGCGATGGTTGCCAGCATCGGCGGGATCGCGCTCGGGCTGGCATGCGCGCTGTACTTCCTCGGCTTCGTTCCGGGACTGCGCGACAATTCGGCCTCTGCCGGCACGACGCTGCTCCTCGTCGCGATGGCCGGGCTGCTCGTCGGGCTTGCGGCATACCTCCTTCCGGCGTGGCGCGACGCCCGGCTGATTGCGACCGGCCAGGCGCGACGCGCGGTGATCCGGACAACGACGCCGCTCTGGCAGCGGCTATGGCTGGACCTCGCGCTGCTCGCCGCGGCCGGATTCTTCTTCTGGCAGCAGGCCAGCACCGGCTACCAGATCGTCCTGGCTCCGGAGGGCGTGGCGGCGACATCGGTCGACTACAAGGCCTTCATCGCCCCGGCATTGTTCTGGACCGGCATGGCGCTGCTCACCATTCGGCTCTCGGGCCGGATCATCGCGCGCAACGGCAGGCCACTTCGCGCGCTCATTGCCCCGGTCTGTGGGCCGCTTGCCGCCATCGTCGCCGCGGCGCTTTCGAGACAGGCGTCGCGCCTGACCCTGGGCATCGCCATGACCGCGCTGGCGATATCCTTCGCCACGTCGACCGCGATCTTCAACGAAACCTACAACGCGCAGGCGCGTGTCGATGCGGAACTGACCAACGGTTCCGACGTGACTGTTTTCGGCACAACGGACCGGCCGGCCGGAGCGCAGCTGGCGGCACTGGAGCAATTGCCCGAGACAGCGGCGGCGGAGCCCATGCAGCATCGTTTCGCCTATGTCGGCGCCGACCTGCAGGATCTCTACGGCATCGATCCCAGACGTATCGGGCAGGCGACGACACTGTCCGACGCCTATTTCGACGGTACCGCCGCCGACGTGCTCGGGCGGCTGGCGTCGACCCCCGATGGCGTCCTGGTTTCCGAAGAAACCGTTCAGGACTTCCAGCTGCAGCCCGGCGACACCATCAATCTGCGGCTGATCAACGCCAGGGATCATCAATACCACCCCGTCGCGTTTCGCTTCGTCGGCATCGCGCGCGAGTTTCCGACGGCGCCCAGGGATTCCTTCCTGGTCGCCAACGCCGCCTATGTCGGTCGCATGACCGGGTCGGACGCCGCCGAATATGTCCTCATGCGGTCAAGGGGAGATCCCACCGCGCTTGCCCGGCAGGCTTCGACGGAGCTCTCCTTCGATCCGCCGCTGAAGGTCGCCGATATCGGCGAGGCAACGCGGCTGATCGGCTCCAGCCTGACGGCGGTCAATCTGCGGGGCCTGACCACGGTCGAGCTGAGTTTTTCCGCCGTCATGGCCGCCGCCTCCGCGGGCCTGATGCTGGCGCTGGGCTTCGTCGAGCGGCGACGGACCTTTTCCATCCTCGGCGCGATTGGTGCCAGGCCCGGGCAACTCGCGGCCTTCCTTTGGGCCGAGGGCGTGCTGGTCGTCACCGGCGGCATCCTGTTCGGGCTGGCCTCGGGAATCGCCACCGCCTGGATGCTGGTCAAGCTGCTGACAGGCGTCTTCGACCCGCCACCGCAGGCGCTCTCGGTTCCCTGGCTCTATCTGGGGACGATGCTGGGCCTTCTGATCGCCTCGGTCGCCGCGGCCGTCCTCTTCACGAGGCCCCGGCCGGGGCACGACGCGGAGCGCCTGCGCGATTTCTAGAGCATCTTGCGAAGCTGGTCGACATTTCCTGGAATTGCCGGAGCAATCCCCGGATGGGATACGCAACGGTCACGCGCGGCACAGGAAGCTTACAGGATGCCGGTGACGAACCGGTCCAGCGCCGTGTTTTCCCGATAGGCGGCGCGCACCAGCAGGGCGGCCATCACCGCTGTCGCCGCGCCACCGATGATGTCGCTGACATAATGCGTTCCGAGATAGACGCGCGAGAACGATATGATGATGGCTGCCGCCAGGAAAGCCGCCCCTCGGCCACGCTGCCCGAGCAGCAGGAAGGCCGCCGCGATGGCGAAGCTCGCCGTCGCATGGTCGGACGGAAAGGAGAAGTCGGCGGTAGGCTCGATGATCAGCCGCGAGACATGCGCCTCATAGGGGCGGGCCCTCTGGATGAACAACAGCACGAGCTGGTTGATGCCGAGGCCGATCAGGAAGGTAAGGCCGGACGCCACCAGCACGTGGCGGGTCGGCAGGTCGCGCCGCGGCAGCCACCATTGCACGGCGACCGCGAGCACCATGAGTGGCACGCCGATGGTCGAGATCCAGATCATCAGGTTGTCGGCGGCCGGCGAGAGCCCGGCCCAGCCATTGATCCAGCCGGTGATGGCGGCGTCTTTTTCATACATCAGTGGAGATTTTCCTTATGAGTGCCGGCTGGAGCGCCGCGTCGCTGGCGCCACGCCGGGTTCTGCGCGCGTTTCGGGGCGACCCTTTCCGGATCTTGCCCCGCGCGTTCTTTTTTCGGATACCCGGCCAGCGCCGGATGGCCGTCACCACACCCGCAAAATGCGACGACGCCTTTAGCATGCCAGATCTTAGCTGACTGCATACAAATCGGTAAGGAATCAGCGCTTGTGCGGGTCGGCGGCGCGACGCTCCGGATCGGATCGAGCGACCGGCAGGATCAGTATGTCGAACACCGGAAAGCCTGCCAGGCGTTGCGTGACATGGCGCGCCTCGCCGGTGACGACGAAGCGGCCGTCGAGGCCGGCGCGCAGCCACGCCTCGGCCGACGCCTCGTCGTCGAAACGCAGGGCGCCGACCAGGAAGCCCCTGGAGCGGGTACTCAGCCTGATGTCGTTCATGAACTGGAAATGCCTGATGTCTCCAGGTAGCATCTCCATCGGCACGCCCGGGCCGAGGGCAAGGGCAATGCGCGCGCCCTGCATCCAGTTGGAGGCGACCACATAGCTGTCGGGACCGGCCAGATCGGCCTGCGCCGCGCCTCTCAAGGCCGTCCAGTCGACGTGCTGCCAGTTGACGTCGAAGCTCTGTGCCCTGTCGAAGAATGGCCGGGTAAAGGCCGCTGTGCCGGTTTGCAGCGCGAAGCCGATCGCCAGCAGCGGAATGGCAATGACAGCGGCGGTGAGAAAGCCGCTCACCCAGGCCAGCCCACGTTCCGAACGGTCCGCGCACCAGCGGCCCAGGAACGGAAAGGCGAACAGGAAGCCGCTCATCGGCCAATGCGGCAGGGAATGGGCGCTGAACAGCGCCGCAAGATCGAAGAACACGACCGGGAGCGCCGATAGCAGTGCAAAGAAGCGATCGGCACGCCCGGCATCGGGTGCGATGCCGCGCCACATGCCGGCCATCATCACCAGCCACGTCCCCGGCAGCAGATAGGCGACCTGGCCGAGCAGGGTGAGCGCAAGATTGCCGGGGTGCAGAAGGTGCTGTTCCGCCTCCAGGCCCCTGCTCGACTGGAACGCGAACGAGATCCAGCCATGCTCCATGTTCCACAGCACGACCGGGGCCAGGCCGAGCGCGGCCAGCGCTCCGGCGATCCATGGCCCGGGCGTCGCCAGCTGCGCTCGTCCGGCCTTGGTGGACACAAGCAGGATGAGTGCCGATATGCCGAAAAGGCCGGCCTGGTACTTCGACATCAGGGCAAGGCCGAGCGCTACCCCCGCCACGATCCAGCGCGGCAGGGCGTGGCGCGGCGTGCCGGCGCCCTCGTCGATCAGCATCGGCGCGACCGCCCAGGCACTGGCGAGCAGGAAGAAATTGAGCGGACCGTCGGGGACGACGAAATGCCCGGCCGATATCAGGAAGAACGGCGCAACCGAATACCAGGCGAGCGCCCACAGCGCCGCGCCGGAGCCATAGGCCCGGCGGGTGAGGTCGAACAGCAGCAGGCCCGACAGGGACCCCAGGATGACATAGGGCAGCCTGACCACGAACCGGCACTCGCAGTCGAACGTATCCGCCATCAGACGGGCGAGCGCGAAGCCGAGCGGCGGGTGGTCGAAATAGGACAGCGCGTGGCTGCGCGAGACGACGACCGCATAGGCTTCGTCGATGGACAGGGGAATGGCGGCGGCGAGCGCCAGCCGCAGGACCAGGAAGGCGACGGTCAGGAGCGCCACCTTGCCCGCGACGGAGGCTGGCAGCATGGATCGGACAAACGAAAGGCCACTCGCGTCGGCGGTGCGTGCCAGGCACTGGCGGCCTTCCTCCAGGGTGGAGCTGTCGGTCACGGGCTAGCCGCGCACGGCGCGGCGCCGGCGCATGGCGCCCACGGCATCGATGGGCATGCCCCCGGACATGCCACGCGGCATCGCCAGCATCGTGATTTGCCCCCTGCCCGGCTTGCGGGCGACACCCAACAGAGTTCTTGACCGACGCGAATCTCCGGCGGGCCATGTCCAGTCACCCGACACAACCCCACGGCGCCGGATAATGCCGCCTCTAGCATACCGGCCGTTGGCCGGACCTATACAAATCGGTAAGAAATCCGCTGGTGGAACAGGCCGGGGGCCAGGGCCTTTCGGGTCAGCGATCGATGCGGGTCGACAGGATGATCGACGAGGATGTCCGCTCGACGCCGTCCAGCGCGCCGATCTGGTCGAGCAGCAGGTCGAGCTCCCGGATCGAGGACGCCTCGACGATGACGATCATGTCGAAATTGCCGCTGACCGAATGCAGCGTCCGCACCGGCGCCAGCGCCCGCAGGCTGCGCACCACCTTGTCGGCGAGTTTCGGCGTCACCGTCAGAAGCACATGCGCGCGCACCTGCCCCTGCTCGTAGTCGGACGACAGCCTGACGCCATAGCCGGCGATGACGCCGCGCTGCTCCAGCCGCTCGATGCGGCTTTGCACGGTCGTGCGCGACACGCCGAGCCGCCGGGCAAGCTCGGCCGTGGAGGCACGCGCATTGTCGCGCAGAAGCGATAGCAGGGCTTGGTCGGCGTCGCTCAGCATTCTGACGAAATCCCTCGGCGTATCGTTTAAATATAGACTTCGGTTCGCCAGATTTCACGCTTCTTTTCGACTGCCGACCTGCAATGCTTCGCGCATATCGAATTTGCAAGGGGTTTGGCCATGAAGGAAATCGCTGTCGTCGGCGCCGGCAAGATCGGCGCCACCATCGCCGAGATGCTCGCCGCAACCGGGGACTATCACGTCACCCTCATTGACCGCTCCGCGGCGCAGCTCGCCGCCGCCGAACTGCCGGCCGGCGTCGCCACGCTGGAGCTCGACATCGCCGAGGCCGGCGCGCTGGATGCTGCGCTGGCAGGCAAGTTCGCCGTGCTGAGCGCGGCTCCCTTCCACCTCACCACGCGCATCGCCGAAGCCGCCGCGAGCGCCGGCGTCCATTATCTCGACCTGACTGAGGACGTCGCCAGCACCCGCCGCGTGAAGGAGCTGGCGCGTTCGGCCGACAGCGCCTTCATCCCGCAATGCGGCCTAGCGCCGGGCTTCATCTCGATCGTCGCCAACGACCTCGCCAGCCGCTTCGATACGCTGGAGAGCGTGCGCATGCGCGTCGGCGCCCTGCCGCAATATCCGTCGAACGCGCTGAACTACAACCTGACCTGGAGCACCGACGGCGTCATCAACGAATATTGCGAGCCCTGCGAGGCGATCGTCGAGGGCGAGCTGGTGGAAGTGCCGCCGCTGGAGGAACGCGAGGAGTTCTCGCTCGACGGCGTCACCTATGAGGCCTTCAACACGTCGGGCGGCCTCGGCACGCTGGCCGAGACGCTGAAGGGCAAGGTGCGCACGCTGAACTACCGCACCATCCGCTATCCCGGCCACGCCGCCATCATGAAGGCGCTGCTCAACGATCTCGGCCTGCGCCACCGCCGCGAGGTTCTGAAGGATATTTTCGAAAGCGCCCTGCCGGCGACGCTGCAGGACGTGGTCATCGTCTTCGTCACCGTATCGGGCCGCCGCAACGGCCGCCTGCTGCAGGAAACCTACGCCAACAAGATCTACTCGCGCCGCGTCGGCACCGTCGTGCGCAGCGCGATCCAGATCACCACCGCTTCCGGCATCTGCGCGGTGCTGGACATGCTGGCCGACGGCAGCCTGCCGGCCAGGGGCTTCGTACGCCAAGAGGACATCGCGCTCGACGCCTTCCTCGCAAACCGCTTCGGCCAGGCCTACGCGCAACACGAAATGGTGAGCCGTCTGGCGAGCTGATTTGCCACCCTCCCCCTGGGGGGAGGGTCGGCGCCCTACGAGAACCCCCGCTCCGCTTCGCGGGTCGACCCTCCCCACAAGGGGGAGGGTAAGCCCTCAAATATGCAGCGCGTGGCCCAGCGCCTTCAGCGCCGCCTCCTGGAAGCCTTCGCCCTGTGTCGGGTGCGCATGGACGGTGCCGGCTATGTCTTCCAGCCGCGCGCCCGTCTCGATCGCCAGGCCGAAGGCCGCCGACAGTTCCGAGACGCCCTGCCCCACTGCCTGGATGCCGAGCACCAGATGGTTGTCCGCGCGGGCGACGACACGCACGAAGCCGTCCTCGCCCATCTTCGTCATCGCCCGGCCATTGGCGGCGAAGGGAAACTGCCCGACCTTGATTTCGATGCCCTGGGCCTTCGCCTCGTCCGGCGACAGGCCGGCGGTGACCAGCTCCGGATCGGTGAAGCAGATGGCGGGGATGCAGCGCTTGTCCCAGCTTCGCTTGTGGCCGGCCACGATCTCGGCGACCATCTCGCCCTGCGCCATCGCCCGGTGCGCCAGCATCGGCTCGCCGGTGACGTCGCCGATGGCGAAGACGCCGCGCATCGAGGTGCGGCACTGGTCGTCGATGCGGATGAACCTGCCCGACCTGTCGAGGTCGATCTGCTCCAGCCCCCAGCCATCGGTGAGCGGCTTGCGCCCGACCGTGACAAGGATCCTGTCGGCGGCGATCCTCGCCTCCTCGCCCTCGGCCGTCTCGATCAGCAGCGCGTCGCCCTTACCCGTCAGCCCCCTGGCCTTGGCGCCGGTCAGGACCTTGACGCCGAGCTCGCCGAGGCACTTGAGCACCGGGCGGGTGAGCTCGGCGTCGTATTGCGCCAGGATACGCGGCAACGCCTCGACCACGGTGACCTTGGCGCCCATGCGGGCAAAGGCCATGCCGAGTTCCAGCCCGATATAGCCGCCGCCGACGACAGCGAGCTTGCCGGGCACCTCGGCCAAAGCCAGCGCCTCGGTCGACGAAATGACCGGCCCGCCGAACGGCAGGAAAGGCAGTTCCACCGGCGCGGAACCGGTGGCGATGACGACCGTCTCGGCGCGGATGACCTGCGTTCCGGTCTCCGTTTCAACCTCGACGGTTTTGCCGTCTCGGAACGTCGCCCAGCCCTGCACGGTCTTGACCCGCGCCTTTTTCAGCAGGCCGGCCACGCCACTGTTGAGCCGGCTAACGATACCGTCCTTCCAGGCGACGGTTCGGGCGAGATCGAGCGTCGGCGCGGCCACGGAAATGCCGAGCGGGCTCTTGCCGCCGGCCATGTGCGCGACTTTCTCGAACTCCTCGGCGGCATGGATCATCGCCTTGGATGGGATGCAGCCGACATTGAGGCAGGTGCCCCCCGGCTTGCCGGCCTCGACGATGACGGTGTCGATGCCGAGCTGGCCGGCCCGGATGGCGCAGACATAGCCGCCGGGACCGGCGCCGATGACGAGCAGCTTGCAGGAGATTTCTTTCATGGGGTTACCTCGACCGGTCGCCTTGGCCCGGTGCCGTATCGCCTGGGTTGGAGATTTGCTGAGGCGCTCGCGCCTTCGTCATTCCAGGGCGAAGCAGGGAGCGAAGCGACGCGCGCAGACCCTGGAATCCATGCCGTGACATTCGAGCGTTGCCACTGTGCGGAATTCTGCCCCGCCGCACCCTTCGATGTCAGGCACGGCATGGATCCTCGGGTCATGCTCGAGGATGACGAAGGCGCGGGGGCAACGTCCCTATCCATCGCGCTCTAATCCACGAAAATCAGCGCCGGCGTCTCCAGCAGCGCCTTAATGCGCTGGATGAAGACGGCGGCGTCCCAGCCGTCGATGACGCGGTGGTCGAAGCTGGAGGAGAGGTTCATCATCTTGCGCGGGATGAACTGGCTGCCGTCCCAAACCGGGCGCACCATCATCTTGTTGACGCCGATGATCGCCACTTCCGGATGGTTGATGACGGGCGTCGTCGCCACGCCGCCCATGGCGCCGAGCGAGGTGATGGTGATGGTCGAGCCCGAAAGCTCCTCGCGCGTCGCCGTGCCGGACTTGGCCGCCTCCGCCAGCCGGTTGACCTCGGCGGCGCAATCCCATAGGTCGCGCGCCTCGGCATGCCTGACCACCGGCACCACGAGGCCCGACGGCGTCTGCGCGGCGATGCCGATATGCACGCCGCCATGCTGGTGGACGATGCCGGCCTCGTCGTCGAACAGGGCGTTGAGCTGCGGCTGCTCGGCGATCGCCTTGACCATCGCCCGCATCAGGAAGGGCAGCAGCGTCAGCTTCGGTCGCTCGCCCCCCTTGCCACCGCGCTTGTCCTTGTTGAGAGCGGCACGCAATTCCTCCAGCGCCGTGACGTCGACCTCCTCGACATAGGTGATGTGCGGGATGCGCGACTTGGCGAGCGCCATCTTCTCGGCGATCTTGCGGCGCAGCCCGACGACCTTGATGTCCTCGACGCTCTCGTTGCGGGCGAGGCCCGGCGCCCTGGCAAGCTGCGGGCCACGCGCCATGAAGGCATCGATGTCCTCGTGGCTGATGCGGCCGGCCGGGCCGCTGCCGGGAACCTGGCGAAGGTCGATGCCGGCCTCCCTGGCACGCAGCCTGACGGCGGGCGAGGCCAGCGGCTTCTCGCCCTCGGCGCGCGGCGCGCCGGAAATGGATGCCGGATGCGAAGGCCGGGGGGCCGGCGCGGGCGACGGCGACTTCGGCGCAACCTTCGGAGCGCTCGGTGCGACGTCGGGCTTTTCGGCCGCCGGCTGGGCCGGCGCCTGCGTCTTGGGCGCGGACGCGGTTGCCTTCACATTGCCGTCGCCCGCGACCTGCAGCCGCACGATCGGGGAGCCGATCGCCACCGTGTCGCCGATCTCGGCGCCGAGCCAGAGAATCTCGCCGTCAACCGGCGAGGGGATCTCGACGGTCGCCTTGTCGGTCATGACGGCGGCCAGAACCGTATCCTCGCGCACCACGTCGCCGACCTTGACGTGCCATTCGACGAGCTCGGCCTCGGCGACGCCTTCGCCGACATCGGGGAGCTTGATGACATACTCGCCCATCGTCAGGACTCCCCTTCCATCGTCTCGACGAGCGCGCGGCCGACCCTGGCCGGTCCGGGGAAATAGTCCCATTCCTGGGCGTGCGGGTAGGGCGTGTCCCAGCCGGCGACGCGTTTGACCGGCGCTTCCAGGTGATAGAAGCAGTTCTCCTGAACCAGCGCGGCGAGCTCGGCGCCGAAGCCGGACGTCAGCGTCGCCTCGTGCACCACGACGCAGCGACCGGTCTTCCTGACCGAGGCGACGATGGTCTCGAGGTCGAGCGGCAGCAGGGTCCTGAGGTCGATGATCTCGGCATCGATGCCCGTTTCGGCGACGGCCGCCTCCGCCACATAGACCATCGTGCCGTAGGCAAGCACGGTCAGCGCCTCGCCGGACCGCCGCACCACCGCCTTGCCGAGCGGCACGGTATAGTGACCATCGACCACCTCACCCAGCTCGTGTTTCGACCAGGGCGTCACCGGACGGTCGTGATGGCCGTCGAACGGCCCATTGTAGAGCCGCTTCGGCTCCAGGAAGATCACCGGATCCGGATCCTCGATCGCCGCGATCAGCAGCCCCTTGGCGTCGGCCGGGTTGGACGGCACGACGACCTTGAGGCCGGATACGTGGGTGAACAGGGCCTCGGGGCTCTGGCTATGCGTCTGGCCGCCGAAGATGCCACCGCCGGTCGGCATGCGCACCACGATGGGGCAGGTGAAATCGCCGTTGGAGCGATAGCGCAGCCGCGCCGCTTCCGAGACGATCTGGTCATAGGCTGGATAGACATAGTCGGCAAACTGAACCTCGACGCAGGGCCGCAGCCCGTAGGCGGCCATGCCGATGGCCGAGCCGACGATGCCGGCTTCACTGATCGGCGCGTCGAAACAGCGGCTCTTGCCGTATTTGGCCTGCAGCCCCTGCGTGCAGCGGAACACGCCACCGAAGAAGCCGACATCCTCGCCGTACACGATGACGCGCTCGTCGAGCCCCATCGATACGTCCATGGCGTCGCGGATCGCCTCGATCATCGTCCGTCTTGGCATGGGGCCTACACTCCCGCCTGCTGGCGCTGGCGTCTGAGATGCTGCGGCATCTCGGCATAGACGCCCTCGAACATGTCGCGCGCCGAGGGCTTGCCGCCGGCATGCAGCGTGCCGTGCCCCTCGGCCTCCTTCTGCGCGGCGATGACGGTGTCGAGGATCTCGGCTTCCGCCTGGCTGTGCCGCTCCTCCGACCAGACGCCCAGCTTGATCAGATGGTTCTTCAGCCGCACCACCGGGTCTCCCAGCGGCCAGGCGTCGGATTCGGCCTTCGGCCGGTAGGCGGACGGATCGTCCGAGGTCGAATGTGCGCCGACGCGGTAGGTGACGTATTCGACGAGCGTCGGCCCGAGATTGGCGCGCGCCCGCTCCACCGCCCATTTCGCCACCGCGTGGACGGCGAGGTAGTCGTTGCCGTCGACGCGGAGCGAAGGGATGCCGAAGCCTAGCCCACGCGCCGCGAAGGTGCCGGAGCCGCCGCGCGCAATGCCCTGGAAGGTCGAGATCGCCCACTGGTTGTTGACGACGTTGAGCACGACCGGCGCCTTGTAGGTGGACGCAAACACAAGTGCCGCGTGGAAATCGGACTCGGCGGTCGAGCCGTCGCCGATCCAGGCGGCGGCGATGCGGGAGTCGTTGGAGATGGCCGAGGCCATCGCCCAGCCCACCGCCTGGATGTACTGCGTCGCCAGGTTGCCGGAGATGGAGAAGAAGCCGTGCTCCTTGGAGGAGTACATGACCGGCAATTGCCGGCCCTTCAGCGGATCGGCCTCGTTGGAGTAGATCTGATTCATCATCGAGACCATCGGATAGTCGTCTGCGATGAGCAGACCGGCCTGCCGGTAGGTTGGGAAGTTCATGTCGCCCGGCGCGAGCGCCTTGCGGAAGGCGCAGCTCACGGCTTCCTCGCCAAGGTGCTGCATGTAGAAGGAGGTCTTGCCCTGGCGCTGCGCCATCTGCATGCGGGCGTCGAAGGCCCGCAGCGTCATCATGTGGCGCAGGCCCTCCAGCAATTCGTCGCTGGTCAGCAGCCCGGCCCACGGCCCGACGGCCTCGCCATTGCGGTTCAGCACCCGGATGATCGAGAAGGCCATGTCACGGATGGTGCGCGGATCGACATCGATCTCGGGGCGGGCCACCGATCCGGCCTTGGGAATGGTGACGTTGGAGAAGTCGGGCGTTCCGCCCGGCCTAACCTCGGGTTCCGGAACATGGAAGCGCAGCTTCCCAGCTTCGGTCATGACCTTGGTCCTCCAATGCTGCCGGCGTGATATTGCCACATCCGCGCCGCCAATTCATCGGGCGAGAATGGCGTGCCGTCCCCCGGTCCCCGGCCCCTCGAGGCCGATGCGGCGCGCAGGCGACAAGATGCAGATATGGCGGCGAAATTTCTTGTCGATTTTTTTCGCCCGCGCGCAATTTGGCGAATGACGGCATGCCGTCCGACGCAACAGCCGGCAAGTCGACCGCTGGAAGTCTCTGGTGCGAGTGCCCCACCCTGACCCACTCCACAAGGATAGGGCATTCCGCAGGCGCCGGTCTCGGCTAACTGGTGGCGTCACGAAGCCAGCGAGTAGGAACGCGACAGCGTTCTCGCCCTTGTGGCGGCGCAATCGCATGTGGGTACGACCCCCACTCCGGTCGGCTTTGCCGACCACCTCTCCCCCGAACGACCGGGGAGAGGAAGGGCGGGAGCCTGCCGAACCGGGCTCCTTTCCTCTCCCTCCGGAGGTGGGAGAGGTGGCGCCGCGTAGCGGCGACGGAGTGGGGAACCCCATATGCGGCTGCCCTGGAGGGGAGGGAATCCCGCAGGCACCGATCTTCCTTGCTGGCGACATCTCGAGGCCAGCGGGTAAGAGCGCGGCAGCGTCCTGCCACCCTGCCGTGAGGATTAGGGTGGGGGCGGCGCACGTGGCCGCGACACCAATGATGGGGCATTGCCCTGGCCAGCGAGAGCCTGTTCACCCGCCTCGCCGCCGTGCTAACCACCTCGGCATGGCACAGAAGAAGGCATATGAGGTCGATTCGTGGCTGGCGCGGCCTGATCCGGCCATGCAGATCGTTCTGCTCTACGGCCCGGATCGCGGGCTGGTGGCGGAGCGGGCCAAGGCCTTTGCCGGCAAGACCGGCCTGCCGCTCGACGATCCGTTTTCCGTGGTCCGGCTCGACGGCTCCGAGGTGGACGGCCAGGGACGGCTGCTCGACGAGGCGCGCACCGTGCCGATGTTTTCCGACCGGCGCCTGCTGTGGGTGCGCAACGCCGGCGCCCAGAAGGGACTGGCCGACGACGTCAAGGCGCTGGCCGCCGAGCCGGCGCGCGACGCGATCATCCTCATCGAGGCCGGCGACCTGAAGAAGGGCGCGGGCCTGCGCGCCACCGTCGAGGCGGCCGGCAATGCCATGGCTCTGCCCTGCTACGCCGACGAGGCCAAGGACATCGACGCCGTCATCGACGACGAGCTGCGCAAGGCCGGCATGGGCATGACGCTGGAGGCGCGACAGGCGCTGCGCCGCAATCTGGGCGGCGACAGGCTCGCCTCGCGCGGCGAGATCGAGAAGCTCGTGCTTTATGCGACCGGACAGAAGGAGATCGGCCTCGAGGATGTCAGGGCGATGTCGGGCGACGTTTCCGGCCTGTCCTTCGACGACGCCGTCGATGCCATGCTGGAGGGCAAGGTCGGCGATTTCGACGTCGCCTTCACGCGGCACTGCCAGTCGGGCGGAGCGCCGTTCCTGGTGCTGTCCTCGGCGATGCGGCAGCTGCAGGCGATGCAGGTGATGCGCGGCCAGATGGAATCCGGCGGCCGCAATGCCGCCTCGGTGGTCGCCGGCGCCCGCCCGCCGGTTTTCTTCTCCAGGCGCAAGCTGGTCGAGAAGGCGCTCGACCGCTGGAGCGTCGAGGCGCTGAGCCGCGCGCTGGCGCGTCTGCAATCCGCGGTCCTGCAGACCCGGCGCAGGCCGGATCTTTCCGTGCCGCTGGCGCGGCAGGCTCTGCTCGGCATAGCGGTCGAGAGCGCCAGGCTGGGGCAGAGATAGCGACAAGCCGCTTTCGCCTACCAATCGCGGGAATCCGATAGTTCGGATCGCCGATAGATAGGGTTCCTGCGACAGTTTGCGTTCGGAGGCCCATGCCGGTCGAAGGCGGACGCGAGCGGAAGTAGACCGTGCCCAACAAGATCACCGCCACGCCCGTGGCAAGGTAATCGCATATGGGCCCGACCCCCACTCCGGTCGGCTTTGCCGACCACCTCTCCCCCGAACGACGGGGGAGAGGAAGTGCGCGAGCTTGTTGAACCAGGCTCCTTTCCTCTCCCTCCGGAGGGGGAAGAGGTGGCGCCGCGCAGCGGCGACGGAGTGGGGGACTGCCCTATGAGATTAGCCCTGCGCTTCGCGGGGAGCTTCGATGACAGCCTGTCAGCCGGCGGATCGCATCCCGGCCTTTTGGCCGGCGCGTGGCGGCGCGGAGAGCGACGCCCAATCAGTCGCGAGAATCCGACAATTGCGCCGCAGAAAACCGTCAGCCCTGCCTCTGCAGTCTCCGGGCATGATCGGTAATCTCACTTGCCTATCACTGGTATATCAGCGCAGAGCCCTCTTAAACCAGTACTTCATTATCCGGCAAATGCGGCAGCCAGCTCAACACCGTGCGGTCGCTCCTTCAGCTTTCAGGGGAGTTCCATCGAACCAGTTCAGGAAAGCCTCGGAGACCGATCGCCGGCGGGAAGGCGGGCGTCGATGGAGGGCCGTCACCCTTGGAAAGCGAGCCGCCCGCCACGCCCTTGCTGGGCTCGGAGAGAGTTTCGACACCTCGGGCTCCGGGGACAGATGTACTTTCCAGCCAGAAGTCGACGCCGATCGAAGGCAGCTGCGAGCGGAAGAGAAACTCTCCCCGTCCCAGTCGCGACGCGTTGCGAGGAACTTCGATATCTCGGCGCGACAGTTCCACCGCCTCAACGATCCGTCAGCCACCGGAACGCGTGGCGGATGGCTTCCTGGCCACCGTCGGTAACCGGCGCGCCATGCGCCATCAGCAACTTCCGGGCCGGCCAGGCCAGCACCCTTTCGATCGCCGAGCGCGCGGCGGGGCGATCCCTGAACGCCAGGCGGAACTTGCGCGGCACCTCTGGCCAGGGCGCCACCATCAGGTCGAGGCGCGCGACGGCGGCACGCCAGCCGCTGAACCAGCCGGGCGGGAGATGCTGGATCAGGTCGGTGAACAGCACTGTCTCGCTGGGACGGTGGAAGAAGACCACTTCCGTCGTGATCCGGTTTCCCCGGAAGACGACATGGTCGAGGTCGGCGGCCCAGCCCGCCTCCGGCAGGTCCGTGAGTTCGCTGTCGATGCGGATGTCGGCCCGTTTTGCGCTCAGGCCCGGCGGGGCGTGGACCAGCGCCTCGGGATAGGCACGCTGCCAGTCGCCGAGGAACACGTGGTGCAGCGTGTTGGGCGCCACGAGATGGCGGACGGTGCCGAGCGCTTCGATCTCCTTGCGGAGATCTTCGTGCAGCGCCGTCGGCGACCAGACGACCAAGCTTGCGCCCGGCAGCCTGATGACCGCCATGCGGGTGGGATAGTGAAAACCCGCGGCCGCGATCACTATCGGGCCGTCCGTGATCCAGATATCCGGACCGAATTGCCTGAGAATGGCGACCATGGCCGTCAAGGCCTCCAATGACACGCCGCACGGACATGGCACAGCCGACAAGGCGGATTGCGCATCATCGCCGGCGGCCGGCCTGCACGGTCCAGTCGCGCGGCCTTCCGCCGACAGATCCCCATCCGCTGTGCTGTCCTTCGGCGCGGCGCCACGCGCCATGCCTTTATTTACATGTGTGTAAATTTACACTAGAGTATAAAGATGGCAAGCCAGAAACGAACGGACCGGTCGCGCAAGCTCATTCTCGATGCCGCCGATGCGGCGTTTCGGGAATCGGGATTTGCCGGTAGCTCGATGGAGGAGATCGCGACCCGTGCCGGGCTGACCCGCAAGACCGTCTACAATCTGTTCAGCTCCAAGGATGAGGTGGCCGTCCAGCTCATCGCCCGGCTGGAGGCCGAGCCCGACCCGCTGTACCGCGCGCGGATCGCGGCCAACGAGGATGTGTTCGCATTGCTCGAAAAGGTGTTTCTCGACAGCGCCGGATGGTGCCTGGCCAACCCTTCGCTCGCGCGGCTGGCTCTCGCGCCCGCCGAACGGCCCACCCTGGAACCGCCCGCCGGCCGGCCCTCGTTCCAGCGACTGGTGCGGGACGTGCTGATCCTGGGCCAGCGCCAGGGCGCCATCCGTCCCGATGAGGATCCGAACTTCATGGCGCTGGTGCTGCTCGGCATATACGCCCAGGCCATGCTCTCGGCCCTCGCCGGCGGGCTATTCGACGAAAGCGAGATCAGGCGCGTCATCCGCGTCGTCGTCGAAGGGATCGGCGCGCGACCGCGTCGCTGATCGGGACCGCGTCGATCGCAGGGTTTGTCGGGCGGCACCTTCAAACGTCCACCCCTTTCAAGGCCTTGGCCTGGGCTCGAGACGGACAGCAAGGCCCTGGCCATGCCGCCGCCTCGGCCTGCCACCGGGACGGTATCAGATCTCGGGCGCGCGAAGGCGCGACGGAATTTGCCCCGCTGGATAATGTGAGGAAACTCTAATAAAGATCATGACGGGGTAGGCATGATTTGCCGGGTCAGGGTTTCCGGGGGAGAAATGACAAAGAAAATTGTCATCGGGTGCTTTTGCGCGCTGTTTTTGACGGTGGTGTTCTGGCGCGTGTCCGCCTTCCTGTCGCTCGGCGGCCGGCTGGATGACGCCGCGTTCATCGCCAGCCCGATCCTGGCCGTCGTCATCTCGGTGCTACTGGTGCGTTCGCGGCTGATGACGAGCAACAGGCTACAGGCCGACAACGACGCCTGAAGAGCGGTCGCCGCCGCTACCTTTTGCCGGTCCGCCGCTCCGGAGCGCGAAACGAACCGGTCAGATGCGCGCGAAGGCGATCCGGTTCAGAACCCCGACAGCAGGACTGTTTCACGTGAAAGCGGCTCGCCGCCGACGAACCCACGCGATGTATCCAACCCTAACCGGCGAGAGCTTCCCACCTGGAGAACCCTGGGAGCAGTCGGGCTCTGCACGCCATTCGCCGGCGCATGCCTCCACGAGTTGGGTTTTCGAACAGGATCATGTGCGAAATCAAAGGTCTGTGGCGTTCTTCGGACGTTCGGCGGGAAGTGCCGAGCCGTCTTGCTCGCGCAGATATCCAGGAGAAATATGCCTGATCGTTCAATTGTCGATGTGAAGCAGCGCTCGTCCGCGCAATCATTCGCCGGCTAATCTGCGGGCAGCAAAGGAAGTCAAACAACCACACCTGCCGTCATGATCGTAAGACGTCGCACTCACCCGTGGTGAGGCGCCATAGGGCTACCTCAGCGCTCGTCCTTCAGCCGCCGGCAGAGCTCGTCGAGCTGGTCCAGCGTGCGATAGGCAACGCGGATGGCGCCGCCGCGATCCTTGTGCTCGATCGTCACGATCATGCCGAGCGTGTCGGTCATCAGCTTCTCGAGCGCCATCGTGTCGGCGTCCTTCTGCGCCGGCTCGGCCTTGCGCGGCGCGGCCGGGGCGGCGCCCGCGGGCATCTGCGCCAACGCTTCAGCCTGGCGCACGGAAAGCCCCTCCTCGACGATCCGCTTGGCGAGACCGGCCGGATCCTCGGCCGTCACCAGCGTGCGCGCATGTCCGGCCGACAGCGCGCCGTCGACCAGCATGTCGCGGATGACGTCGGGCAGTTTCAGCAGCCGCAGCGTGTTGGCGACATGGCTGCGGCTCTTGCCGATCACCTGACCGAGATCGGCCTGGGTGTAGCCATGCTCGTCGATGAGCTGCTGGTAGCCCAGCGCCTCCTCGACCGGATTGAGGTCGGCGCGCTGGACGTTTTCGATGATGGCGAGTTCGAGCGCCGTGCGGTCGTTGACGTCGC
Organism: Mesorhizobium sp. 65-26; assembly: GCA_001899205.1. Lineage (GTDB taxonomy): Bacteria > Pseudomonadota > Alphaproteobacteria > Rhizobiales > Rhizobiaceae > Mesorhizobium. The sequence goes on from MKVL01000015.1 coordinate 32,469, forward strand.
GCACGATGACCGGGATTTCGGTTAGCCCGGCGCGCTGCGCGGCGCGCCAGCGACGCTCGCCGGCGATGATCTCATAGCGGCCCGACTGTCCGGGAGCGGGACGCGCGACGACCGGCTGTACCACACCATGTTCGCGGATCGACTGGGCGAGGTCGGTGAGCTCGGCGTCGCCGAAATGCCGGCGCGGGTTGCGCGGATTGGGGCTGAGGAATTCGATCGGCACCTTGCCGTCGGCCGCCGCCGGCGGCTTTTCCGGCGCGGCCGGGCGATCGATCTCGCCGATCAGCGCCGCAAGCCCGCGCCCCAGTCTCTTTCTCGAAAGGTCTTCGCTCATCACTCTTCCAGATCGTTTCGGTATCGAATCGGCTACAGGCCTTGAGTCTCTGGCCTGGTTTCGGCTCCGAACCTTTAAGCCGCGCGCAGTTTGCGTTCCCGCCGGATGACTTCGGAGGCCAGTTGCAGATAGGCCTGGCTACCGGAACATTTCAGGTCGTAGAGGATCGCCGGTTTGCCGTAGGAGGGCGCTTCGGAAACGCGGACATTGCGCGGAATCACTGTCTCGTAGACCTTGTCGCCCATATGGGTGCGCACATCCTGCACCACCTGGTTGGCGAGGTTGTTGCGCCCGTCATACATGGTCAGCACGATGCCCTGGATCGTCAGCTCCGGATTGATCGATTGCCTTACCTGCTCGACCGTCTCCAGGAGCTGGCTCAGGCCCTCCAGAGCGAAGAACTCGCACTGCAGCGGCACCAGCACCGAATCGGCGGCCGCCATGGAGTTCAATGTCAGAAGGTTGAGCGAGGGCGGGCAGTCGATCAGCACATAGCCCAGATTCGCCTTGCGATCGGTGGCGGCACGCAAGGCATTGCGCAGCCGCAGGACACGGTCCGGCGCCGAGGCGATTTCCATTTCGATGCCGAGCAGGTCGAGCGTCGAGGGCACGATCGACAGGCCGGGCACGGCGGTCGGGATCGCCGCCGCTTCCAGATCGAGCTCGCCGGTCAGCACGTCATAGGACGAGACCGTGCGGTCCTTGCGGTCGATGCCGAGCCCGGTGCTGGCATTGCCCTGCGGGTCGAGATCGACGATCAGAACGCGCTCGCCGATGGCTGCCAGCGCCGTTGCCAGGTTGATGGCCGTCGTCGTTTTGCCCACGCCGCCCTTCTGGTTGGCGATGGTGATGATTCGAGGACCGTTCTTCATCATGGGTTTATGCCAGGCATTCATATTATTCAGTCGCCACAAGCAGATCAGGCAGGACGCAGATCAGACACTTCAAGAATGACGCCATGCGGGTCGGTGATGCTTGGATGTTCTACCAGATCGAACGACCATCGGTGAGCGCTTTCTTGCAGCTCAGCCCGGTAATCCCGGCCTTTGTGGAACAGGCCGCGCGCGCCGGCGGAAAGCCACGGCGCGGCAAGGTCGAGAAGTGCCGAAAGCGGCGCGAGTGCCCGGGCCGTCACCACTTGCGGCGCCGGCACGAGGGCAGGAGCGTCCTCGATCCGCCGCGCCACGATCCGCGCGGGCAAACCGAATTGACCAACGACAGCCTGCAGGAAAGACGCCTTCTTCCGGTTGCTTTCGACCAGATCTATGGCTCCGCCCTCACGTTCGGCGAGCAGGAATGCCAGCACCAGGCCGGGAAAACCGCCGCCGGATCCCAGATCCACCCAGCGTGTGGCCTTCGCCTCGATCAGCCCAAGCTGGGCGCTGTCGAGAATGTGACGACGCCAGACATCGTCCAGCGTCGACGGCGCGGCGAGATTGATGCTGCGGTTCCACTTCAGGAACAGGGCTTCGAACGCCACCAGGCGCTCGAATGTTTCACGTGAAACGGGGCCTGCCGCCGCGCGCAGCGTCTCCAGTGTGGGCGCTGTCACGCCACATCCCTCTCGGCGGCCCGGCTGGCGTTGCGCACATGTGCCACGATGATGGCCAGCGCGGCCGGCGTCATCCCCTCCATGCGCTGCGCATCCGCGATCGAGCGCGGCCGCCGCGCCTTCATTTTCTGCTTGAGTTCGTTGGACAGACCCGGCACGCCGGCGAAATCGAGTCCGTCCGGAATCAACCGGCCTTCTTCGTGACGTATCTGCACGGCGTCCGCGTTCTGCCGGTCGAGATAGACGGCGTACTTGGCCTCCGTCTCCAGGCGCTCCCTTGTCTTGCCATCGATATCGCCGAAAGCCGGCGCGATGCGCGCCAGCCAGCCGACATCGACTCCGGGATGCGCCAGCAACTCGTAGGCGGAGCGCCGCACGCCGTCTCGGTTGATCTCCAGCCCGTGCCGCGACGCCTCGTTCGGCGTCATCGCAATGGACAGGGCCAGCGCGCGCGCCTCGTCCAGCCGGCGCATGACGTCGCCGAACCGCGCTAGACGCTCCGACGATGCAACCCCGAGCTTCTCGGCCAGGGGCGTCAGCCGCTCATCGGCATTGTCAGCGCGCAGCGACAGGCGGAACTCGGCGCGCGACGTGAACATGCGGTAAGGCTCGCTGATGCCGCGGCTGGTCAGGTCATCCACCATCACGCCGATATAGGCCTCGGTACGGCTGAGCACGACCGGATCGGCGGCGCCGGCGCGGCGCGCGGCGTTGAGACCGGCCAGCAACCCCTGGGCGCCGGCTTCCTCGTAGCCGGTGGTGCCGTTGATCTGCCCTGCCAGGAAAAGCCCGGCGACCCGCCTGGTCTCCAGCGATGCCTCCAGTTCGCGCGGATCGACGTGATCGTACTCGATCGCATAGCCCGGTTGCAGCATCGTCGCACGCTCCAGCCCGGGAATGCTCTTCAATATGTCGAGCTGCACATCCTCGGGAAGCGAGGTCGAGATGCCGTTCGGATAGATCGTGTGATCGTCGAGGCCTTCGGGTTCAAGAAAGATCTGGTGACCCTCGCGGTCGCCGAACTTGACGATCTTGTCCTCGATCGACGGGCAGTAACGCGGGCCGACGCCTTCGATCGAACCGGAATACATGGCCGAGCGCCCGAGATTGGCGCGGATGATCTCATGCGTGGCGAGCGTCGTGCGGGTAATGCCGCAGTCGATCTGCGGATTGACGATGCGGTCGGTAAGCAGCGAGAACGGCTCCGGATCCTCGTCGGCCGCCTGCTTGTCCAGCGAGGCCCAGTCGATCGTACGCCCGTCGAGGCGGGGAGGCGTCCCCGTCTTCAACCGGCCGAGCTTGAAGCCCGCGTGGCTCATCGTCGCCGACAGCCCCATGCTGGCCTGCTCGTTCATGCGGCCCGCGACAATCTTCTTTTCGCCGATGTGGATAAGGCCGCGCAGGAAGGTGCCGGTGGTCAAAACGACCGCGCCGCAGCCGAACCGCCTGCCATCCGCGAGCACGACAGCAACGATCTTGCCATCCCTGATCTCGAAATCATGGGCCTCGCCCTCGATCACATCAAGGCCGTTCTGGTTCCGAATCGATGCCTGCATCGCCTGGCGATAGAGCTTCCGGTCCGCCTGGGTACGCGGGCCGCGCACGGCAGGGCCCTTGCGGCGGTTGAGCAGGCGGAACTGGATACCGGCTGAGTCGGCCACCCGGCCCATCAGACCGTCCATGGCATCGATCTCGCGCACGAGATGCCCTTTGCCAAGCCCGCCAATGGCCGGGTTGCACGACATCACGCCGATCGTATCGAAACGCAGCGTCACCAACGCCGTCCGCGCGCCGGCGCGAGCGGAGGCGCCTGCGGCCTCGCAGCCGGCGTGCCCGCCACCCACCACAATCACATCATAGCGATCGGTCATTTTCCTGCTGTCCCGAATGAGACTCGAGAGCATGGTGTTTGGACCACATCATGCTTTATCTCTTTGGTTTGGAATCGCCGGAACACATGTCCATCCGGCGGCCCGCTGTCAAGGAAACTCGTCGTTTCGTTTCACGTGAAACAGATCTCGGGCTGGAAACGAACCTCTTTAGGCCCCCGGCAGGCGCAAGAATGATCGATCAGCCGAAGACGCACCTCCGCTCAGGATTGCCGACAGGCAGCATGTTTCACGTGAATCACGTCCATCATAGGGCCGGCATGTTTCACGTGAGTCATTTTCCAATGCAGAATTGCGAGAAGATAACATCGAGCATGTCCTCGACGTCGACGGCGCCAACAATCCGTCCCAATCTGTCGGCCGCGAGTCGAAGTTCTTCCGCGCGCAGCTCCTGCCCGGCCTGGCTGCGAAACGCCGCTTGAAGATAGGTCTTGGACTCTTCCAGCAAGGCGACGTGGCGCAGACGAGACGGGAGCACATCGCCAGCCTGCCCGATGCCATCCCCGGCGCGGCGCGCAATCTCGTCGAGCAGCGTCGTCACGCCAGCCCCGTCCTTCGTCGAAACCGTCAGATCGTACCCAGGTACGGGGCGGCCGAATTCTGCAACAAGATCTGACTTCGTTCCGATGCGAAGCACCGGCGTGTCATTCACCGAAACGTCGACCGGAACCGGCCTGTCCATGTCCTCCAGCAAAAGCACAAGGTCAGCGCCATGCGCCTTGGCGCGGGCTCTTTCTATGCCGATCGCCTCCACCTTGCCCGCATTCTCTCGAAGTCCGGCCGTGTCGGTCACCCGCACCCGGACACCCCTGAGATCGAGCACGACCTCCAGCAGGTCGCGCGTCGTGCCGGGCTCGTCGGTGACGATAGCCGCTTCGCGCCTCGCCAGCGCATTGAACAGACTCGACTTGCCGGCGTTCGGCGCTCCGAGAATAACCACCTCGAAACCGTCGCGAATGATCTCAGCGACCCGGTAGCCCGCGACGTGTCGCTCGATCTCGCCGATCAGCGCCCCCACATCGGACCAGATCGCATCCGAAACAGAACCGGGCACATCCTCCTCGTCGGAAAAATCGATCTCAGCCTCGATCATGGCCCGCGCGTGGATCAGGCGACGGCGCCAATCCAGGTAGAGCCGGCTCTGCGCGCCTTCGGCGTTGCGCACGGCGAAGCGTCGCTGCGCCTCCGTCTGGGCGTTGACCAGATCGGCGAGCGCCTCGGTGCGAACCAGGTCAAGCTTGTCGTTCAGGAAGGCGCGGCGCGTAAAATCGCCGGGCTCCGCATGCCTGACGCCCCCGCAAGCGAGGATCGCCTCCAGCATGGCAGCAACGACCGCGAGCCCGCCATGCACCTGGAACTCCGCGACATCTTCTCCCGTGAAGCTGCCCGGACCAGGAAAAAACAGCACCAGCCCGCTGTCGATCGTCGAGCCGTCCGGACTACGAAACCTCCGATACGTCGCCAGCCGATCGGTAACCATCTTCCCGGAGATCGTTTCGATTACGAATCGACTCCGTGGGCCCGAAACGCGAATCACGGCGACGCCGGCGGGCAGCCGGCCGCTGGACAACGCGACGATCGTATCTTCGTGCATTCTTCGTCGATCCCTCGCTTCCAGGCGGTTCAACTGCGCCATAGCCTAAATGCTCGCGCGGCCAAAGTCCGCACTTACTGAACCAGCGCCGCCAGGCAACCAGCCACGGTTGTTTGCATTGACTGCCGCGGCATCATGCCGAAGACTAAAGCGCAGTCCGGACGCCTGACGCCCATCGATGTCCGTACGTGCCCGGCCGAAATCTGAAAACCTGTGATCCCGCGAGGCGCTTCATCGTGACATTGCCACCGCAAAACATGCTTGGCGAGGAAGCCAGTCCGTATCTCCAGCAGCACAGTGACAATCCCGTACACTGGCGGGCTTGGTCACCGGCCGCTCTGGACGAGGCGAGGACGCTCGACCGCCCGATCCTGCTGTCCATCGGCTATGCCGCCTGCCACTGGTGCCATGTCATGGCGCATGAGAGCTTCGAGAACGACGCGATCGCCGCCGTCATGAACCGGCTCTTCGTCAACATCAAGGTCGACCGCGAGGAGCGGCCGGACATCGACCAGATCTACATGGCGGCCCTGGCCTCCATGGGTGAGCAGGGCGGCTGGCCACTGACCATGTTCCTGACGCCCGACGGCAAGCCATTCTGGGGCGGCACTTACTTTCCGCCGCAGCCGCGCTATGGCCGTCCGGGTTTCGTCCAGGTGCTGGAAGCGGTCGACAAGGCCTGGCGCGAGAAGAAGGAAAGCCTCGAGCAGAGCGCCAGCGGGCTGACCACGCATGTCGAGACTCGACTGGCCGGCGCCCACGGCAAGGCCGCGCTGACCACGGACAGCCTCGACCAGCTCGCCGAAGGCATCGACGGCATGGTCGACAGGACGCTCGGCGGCCTGCGCGGCGCGCCGAAATTCCCCAATGCGCCCTTCATGCAGACACTCTGGCTGTCCTGGCTGCGCAATGGCAACACGGACCACCGCGACGACGTGCTGTTGACTCTGGAACGGATGCTCGCCGGCGGCATCTACGATCATGTTGGCGGCGGTCTCAGCCGCTACTCCACCGACGCCGAATGGCTGGTGCCGCACTTCGAGAAGATGCTCTACGACAACGCCCAGCTCGTGCGGCAGTGCAACTGGGCCTATGCCGCGACCGGCAATGAATTGTTCCGGATACGAATCGAGGAGACGATTGCCTGGCTGCTGCGCGAGATGCGGGTCGAGGGCGGCGCCTTCGCGGCCAGCTTGGACGCCGACAGCGACGGCGAGGAGGGGCTTTTCTACACCTGGGACAGGGCAGAGATCGAGGCGGCGCTCGGCGAACGGTCGAAACTCTTCTTTAACCATCTCAGCCTCGCCAGCCCGCATGGCTGGGAAGGCAAGCCGGTCATCCACCAGACAGCCGAGCAACAGCTCGGCTCGGTCGCTGCGCGCCGGGCGTTGCAGCCGATCAAGGACAGGTTGCTGGAAATCCGCGAAAGGCGCGTGAGGCCGGGCCGCGACGGCAAGGTTCTGACCGACTGGAACGGCCTGATGATCGCAGCACTCGCCGAAGCCGGGCGTTCGCTTGGCCGAAAAGACTGGATCGAAGCCGCGGCCACGGCCTTTGCCAGTATCGTCGCGGCGCGCGAGAACGGCCGGCTGGCACACTCCATGCTCGGCTCGAAGAAGCTGTTTCCGGCGCTGTCCAGCGATTATGCCGCGATGACCAATGCGGCGATCGCGCTGTCGGAAGCGACGGGCGAGGGCGCCTATCTGGATCATGCCCGCGATTTCATCGCCGGGCTCGACCGCTGGCATGCCGACGCCGAGGGCACCGGCTACTATCTCACCGCCTCCGACAGCGGCGACGTGCCGATCCGTATCCGGGGCGACGTCGACGAGGCCATCCCGTCGGCCACGGGGCAGATCATCGAGGCTTTGGTCCGGCTGGCGTCGCTCACCGGCGACATCGATCTCCAGGACAAGGCCTTGAAGGTCGCCGAACATGCCGCCGGACGGGCCGCCCACCAGGCATATGGCCAGGCAGCCAGCGTCAACGCCTGCGCGCTGGCCATCGAACCGATGAAGCTCGTTATTGTCGACACGCCAGAAGCCTCTAGCCTCATTCCGGTCGCGAATCGAAATCCGGATCCGCGCCGGGTCGATATCGTCGTGGCGATCGGTTCGGAAGCGAATCGATCGCTTCTGCCAGGTGGTGTGCTGCCGCCGACGGACAAGCCCGGAGCGTGGCTCTGCACCGGGCAGGTCTGCCTGCCGCCGGTTGTCGAAGCCGGAGAGTTGGAAAGGCTGTTGCAGAGGGAGGCCTAGAGCGTTTCACCGTTTCACGGAACCGCTCTGTCCCTTTGTCTTGGCGCTACCTCCAAGGGAAGGCGCCACGCGCCGTTTCCCGAGAGAACGGCTCAAATTTCTGGAGTAGCCTTAGGCGGCATCGCCATCTATCAGCGTTGCCGCCGCCCCTCATCTGGCTGCCGCCATCTTCTCCCCGTAAACGGGGAGAAGGACGCTGTCGCAGTACATTTCGCCAAGCTTGAACGTTGCAAAAACGCGCCGAGGTTGCGGCCAGCCTCTCTCTCCCCGTTTACGGGGAGAGATGCCCGGCAGGGCAATGAGGGGCAGCGCCAACCTCCGCGATACCACGGTGACCTTTGCCTCGACTGCCTTAAAGGGCGGAACCGGCAGCCGCTCCAATCACGTATTCATCGAATCGAAGAAGTCGGCATTGGTCTTGGTCTGCTTGAGCTTGTCGATGAGGAACTCGATCGCGTCGGTGGTTCCCATCGGCGCCAGGATGCGGCGCAGCACGAAGATCTTCTGCAGATCCGAGCGCGGCACGAGCAGGTCTTCCTTGCGGGTGCCGGACTTGAGGATGTCGATCGCCGGATAGATGCGCTTGTCGGCCACCTTGCGGTCGAGCTGGATTTCGCAGTTACCGGTGCCCTTGAACTCTTCGAAGATGACTTCGTCCATGCGGCTGCCGGTGTCGATCAGCGCCGTGGCGATGATAGTCAGCGAACCGCCTTCCTCGATGTTGCGGGCGGCGCCGAAGAAACGCTTCGGGCGCTGCAGCGCGTTGGCGTCGACACCGCCGGTCAGCACCTTGCCGGATGACGGCACGACGGTGTTGTAGGCGCGCCCGAGGCGGGTGATCGAATCGAGCAGGATGACGACGTCACGGCCGTGCTCGACAAGGCGCTTGGCCTTCTCGATCACCATCTCGGCGACCTGCACGTGGCGCGCGGCCGGCTCGTCGAAGGTCGAGGAAATCACCTCGCCCTTCACCGAGCGCTGCATGTCGGTGACTTCCTCGGGACGCTCGTCGATCAGGAGAACGATCAGGTAGCATTCCGGATGGTTGGTGGTGATGGAATGCGCGATGTTCTGCATCAGCACCGTCTTGCCGGTGCGTGGCTGCGCGTTGATCAGAGCGCGCTGGCCCTTGCCGATCGGCGCCACCAGGTCGATGACGCGCGGCGAGATGTCCTTGGTGGCCGGGTTCTCGGTCTCCATCTTCAACCGCGAGGTCGGATAGAGCGGCGTCAGATTGTCGAAATGGATCTTGTGCCGGATCTTCTCCGGGTCGTCGAAGTTGATCGTGTTGACCTTGAGGAGCGCGAAATAGCGTTCGCCTTCCTTCGGACTGCGAATCGGTCCTTCGACGGTGTCGCCGGTCTTCAGCGAGAAGCGGCGGATCTGCGAGGGCGAGATGTAGATGTCATCGGGACCCGGCAGATAATTGGCGTTTGCGGAGCGCAGAAAGCCGAAGCCATCCTGCAGAACCTCGACCACGCCGTCGCCGATGATCTCGACGTCCTGGGCGGCAAGCTTCTTCAGGATCGCGAACATCAGCTCCTGCTTGCGCATGACGCTGGCGTTCTCCACCTCGAGCGATTCGGCATAAGCGATCAGCTCTGGCGGCTTCTTGTTCTTGAACTCTGCGAGTTTCATTTCCTGCATGAACGGACTCTGGGTGTGCTTTGGGAAAAATTCGGTGGCGGCAACGAATGCGAGCGCGGGCCGAAAAGCAATGGAGGGCGGCGCTGGATGGGAAGGAAGACCTGTCTTGTATCGTCGGTCCACCCAAAGAGCAAGCCGCCTTTTGCGGCCGCGAAAGCCTCAGAAAGGCTTCACGATCACCAGTATGACGATGGCGATCATCAGCAATGTGGGGATCTCGTTGACGATCCGCCAGTGGCGCGCCGGCTTTTCGTTGCGATCCTCGGCGAATTTCCGCACCGCGCCCGCCAGGTAACCGTGCACGGCCGAAAGACCGAGCACCAGCGCGATCTTGGCATGCAGCCAGCCGCCATGAAAACCGAAGCTTTTCCAGGCCAGCCAGAGGCCGAACACCCAGGTGACGATCATCGCCGGATTGATGATGCCGCGCAGCAGACGGCGCTCCATGACCTTGAAGGTCTCCGACTGCACCGAACCCTTCTCGGCATCGACATGATAGACGAAGAGCCGCGGCAGATAGAGCATCCCGGCCATCCACGAGATCACCGCGATCACGTGGATCGCCTTCGCCCAGGGATAGAAGTCGTCCGGGCCGAACAGGAAGAGCAGCACCGCCAGCGCCAGGAAGACGACCAGGGCGATCATCGCCCGCCGCGCCGCGCCGGCGCTGCTGCCGGTATTTGCTGCATTCACCATTGCCTGCCTACCTTCAGCGCGTCGCGCTCCGCACCATCTTCACCATCGCCTCGACATGCTCCACCGGAGTTTCCGGGGTGATGCCATGGCCGAGATTGAAGACCAGCGGACCATTGCCCAGGGCCTTCAGGATCGCCGTAACGCCGTCCGCCAGCGCCGCGCCGCCCGCTACCAGGCGCAGCGGGTCGAGATTGCCCTGCACCGCGCCCGCCTTCTGCAGCGCCTGCGCCGTGCCGAGCGGCACCGTCCAGTCGAGGCCGAGGCCGGTCACGCCGGTACGCGCGCGATAGGTCGTGTATTGCGTGCCGGCTCCCTTGGGAAAGCCGATGATCGGCACATGCGGATAGACCTTGCGAACCTGCCGCACGATCTCGGCCACCGGCTTGACGCAGAACCGCTCGAAGCAGTCCTCATCGAGCACGCCCGACCACGAATCGAAGATCTGCACGACATCGGCGCCGGCCTCGATCTGCCGAATGAGATAGGCGGCGGAATGATCCGCCAGCGTCTTGAGCAGCGCCTCGAACGCCGCCGGCTCGCGATAGGCGAACAGCCGCGCCGGCGCCTGGTCCGGCGTGCCGTGGCCGGCAATCATATAGGTCGCCACCGTCCACGGCGCACCGCAGAAGCCGATCAGTGTCGTCTCGTTCGGCAGTCGGGCGCGCAGGCGGCGCACCGTTTCGTAGACCGGTTCGAGATTCACGTGAAACGCTGCGCCGTCGAGCGCCGGGATCTCGGACGCGTTGATCGGCGTCAGCAGCGGGCCTCGCCCTTCCTCGAAGCGAACGTCCCGGCCCAGAGCGTGCGGCACCACCAGTATGTCCGAGAACAGGATCGAGGCATCGAAACCGAAGCGTTCGATCGGCTGCAGCGTCACTTCGACGGCGAGATCGGGATTGTAGCAGAGGTCGAGGAACGAACCCGCCTTGCGGCGCGTTTGCCTGTACTCCGGCAGATAGCGTCCGGCCTGACGCATCATCCAGAGCGGAGGCGGGAACACCGCTTCCCCCTTCAGCACATCAAGCATGGACCGCTTCACGGACATGGAATGCTCGCCTCCCTACAGCGCCGCGCATGCTTTGGACGCGCGAAGGACGCTGTAGCATCCTGTTTTGCGCATGAGCCTTTCCGGAAATCGATACCGATTTCGGGGTCATGCGCAGCTCTCTTAAAACAAACTATCTAATTTCTAAGACTCTTTTGATTCTAAGAGTCTGTTGGTTCTGGTGGTTGCCACCTGTCCCGCTTTGCCCCGCAAAACACCAGCCCCCATATTGTCGCGCACACATCGCGTGACCGAAGGAGCTTTCTGGGGAAAGTCGGGAATCCCGTTCTGGAATCAAGACCTTGTCGACCAGCTTCCGGTGATGCGTCCTGTGGATGGCTGGAGCATGCCTTTGCCTCTCCCCGATTTTGTCCCCAGCCGCCCGGCGAAGATTACAGCACACCGAATTGTGGACAACCTGCCATCTGATACAGTCGCTTCCCGTCGGCCGGCTTTCTTGTCCAGCTTTGTCCACACCCGCCCACAGCCCGGAACGAAACCCTGTGCACAAACCCCAGAGCTTCTTTCACCTGCATCTGATTTCCGACGCGACCGGCGAGACGCTGCTCGCCGCCGGCCGCGCGGCATCCGCGCAATACAAGGACGCGCGCGCCATCGAGCACATCTATCCGCTCATCCGCACGGAAAAGCAGGTCGCCAAGGTGTTCGAGGACATCGAGGAAGAGCCCGGCATCATCCTCTATACGGTCGTCGACCAGAAACTGGCGCGCAGCATCGACGAACGCTGCGCCGCCATGGGCCTGCCCTGCGTGTCGGTGCTGGAGCCGGTGCTCACGGTCTTCCAGTCCTATCTCGGCACGCCGGCCGGCCGCCGTGTCGGCGCCCAGCACGTGCTCGACGCCGAATATTTCCGCCGCATCGACGCGCTCAACTTCACCATGGAGCATGATGACGGCCAGTTGCCGGCCAACATGGACGACGCCGACATCGTGCTGATCGGCATCTCCCGCACCTCGAAGACGCCGACCAGCATCTATCTCGCCAACCGCGGCATCAAGACCGCCAACATCCCGATCGTGCTCGGCGTTCCCGTGCCGGAAAGCCTGATCCATGCCACGAAGCCGCTGATCGTCGGCCTGATCACCACGGTCGAGCGCATCTCGCATGTCAGGCAGAACCGATTGCTCGGCAGCACCACCGCCTACGAACCCGGCGACTATATCGACCGCGCCGTCATTGCCGAGGAACTCGCCTACGCCCGCCAGATCTGCACCCGTCACGGCTGGCCGATGATCGACGTCAGTCGCCGCTCCATCGAGGAAACGGCAGCCGCCATCGTTGCCCTGCGCGGGAAGTCGAGATAGATGAGCGATGAGCAAGCTTGCCTCGCTTCCTAGCGGACGGTCGGCGCTGCCCCTCACCTGCCTGCCGGCATCCTCTCCCCGTATAGGGACGGGGAGAGGGGCACTGTCATCGAAGGCTTCGCGAACGACCTGCGTAGCAGGAGGAGCACCTCTGCTGACGCTGCTGTCTTTCTCCCCGTCCCTATACGGGGAGAAATGTCCGGCAGGACAATGAGGGGCGGTGCAAGCGTTGCAAATATTGTTCAACCCGCTTCGTGCGTGCGAGTGAAAATGACCGAGAAAATCATCCTCGCTTCGGGCAGTCCGTTCCGCAAGGCGATGCTCGTCAATGCCGGCCTCGACATCGAGGCCGTTCCCGCCGATGTCGACGAGCGCGCGCTGGAAGCGCCGCTCAAGGGCAGCGGCGTTTCGCCGGAGGACGTCGCCCAGGTGCTGGCCGAAGCCAAGGCCACCGAGGTGAGCGAGCGCCGGCCGAAAAGCCTCGTGCTCGGCTGCGACCAGACCCTGTCGCTGGGCGACGAGATATTCCACAAGCCCGCCGACATGGAGGGCGCGCGGCGCCATCTGCTGGCGCTGTCGGGCAAGACCCATCAGTTGAACAGCGCCGCGGTGCTGTGCCGCGACGGCGAGGTGCTGTGGCGGCATGTCGGTGTCGCCAGCCTGACGATGCGCAAGCTCGACCCCGCCTTCATCGGCCGGCATCTGGCGCGCGTCGGCGCCAAGGCGCTGTCCAGCGTCGGCGCCTACCAGATCGAGGGCGAGGGCATCCAGCTCTTCGACAAGATCGAGGGCGACTATTTCACCATCGTCGGCCTGCCGCTGCTGCCGGTGCTGGCAAAGCTGCGCGAGCTGGGAGCCATCGATGGCTGAGACCATGAAGAAGGCTTTCGTCGTCGGTCACCCCATCGCCCATTCGCGCTCGCCGAAGATCCATGGCCACTGGCTGGCCAGATACGGCATCGCCGGCAGCTATGAGGCGATCGACGTCGCGCCATCCGATTTCGCGGCCTTCCTGGAAGGGCTGGCCGAAAATGGCTATCGCGGTGGCAACGTCACCATCCCGCACAAGGAGGCCGCCTTCGCGCTCGCCGCGCGCCGCGACCGGGCGGCCGAGGAGATCGGCGCCGTCAACACGCTGTGGTTCGAGGACGGCACGCTCTGGGGCGGCAACACTGACGGCCATGGCTTCGCCGCAAACCTTGACGACCAGGTTCCGGGCTGGGCGGCCAATGGTCCGGCGGTTGTGCTTGGCGCGGGCGGCGCTTCCCGCGCCGTCATCCAGGCCTTGAAGCAGCGTGGCGTGCGCGACATCCGCATCGTCAACCGCACGCTCGCGCGGGCGCGCGAACTGGCCGACCGTTTCGGCGCCGGCGTCACGGCGCATGCCGTCGAGGCGACCGGCGAATTGCTTGCCGATGCCGGCCTGCTGATCAACACCACGGCGCTCGGCATGCATGGCAATGAAGGCCTGCCGGCCGATCCCGCCGGCCTGCCCGACCATGCCATCGTCACCGACATCGTCTATGTGCCGCTGGAGACGCCGCTGCTCGCCGCCGCCAGGGCGCGCGGCCTGAAGGCCGCCGACGGGCTCGGCATGCTGCTGCACCAGGCCGTGCCAGGCTTCGAGCGCTGGTTCGGCGCCAGGCCCGAAGTGTCGCCCGAACTGCGGCGCATGATCGTCGCCGACATTAAAGCGCCGGGCGTCCAATCGGACGCCCAAAGGACGCTCTGACACTATGATTGAGCATCGGAATAATCCGGAAGCCGTACACACTTTTCGGTCCGATGTTCTAAAGCCCATTGAGGACCTGACATGATCGTGCTCGGCCTTACCGGATCGATCGGCATGGGCAAGTCGACGACTGCCGGCATGTTCGCCGAGGCCGGCGTGCCGGTGCACGATTCCGACGAGGCCGTGCATCGCCTCTACGCCGGCAAGGCGGCGCCGCTCGTCGAGGCGGCGTTTCCCGGAACCACCGTCGACGGCGTGGTGGATCGCGGCCGGCTGGCGCAAAGGGTGCTGGGCGACGCCGAGGCGCTGAAACGCCTGGAGCGGATCGTCCATCCGCTGGTGCGCGCCGACGCGGATGCCTTCCTCGCCGGCCATCGCGCCGCCGGCAGGCCGATGGCGGTGCTCGACATACCGCTTCTGTTCGAGACCGGCGGCCGCGACCGCGTCGACAAGGTCGTGGTGGTGACGGCGCCGGCCGAGGTCCAGCGCGACCGCGTGCTGGCGCGGCCCGGCATGACGGAAGCGAAATTCGAGGCGATCCTGGCCAAGCAGGTTCCCGACGCGCAAAAGCGGACTCAGGCGGATTTCGTCGTCGATACGGGCCACGGCCTCGAGGCTGCCCGCGCAGCCGTGCGGGCGATCATCGCAGAGCTGACGCCCCGGTCCTGAACAGGGGCACGGGAAGCTCCCCAAGGTTTGTACGCCGGCAGGCCGATCGCAAATGGGGGTCGTGCCCCAAAGGCGATTGTCCCGCCCACAAGCGGGACGATCAGGGTCGGGGCGCCCGTCACGACAGGTCTCGCCTCGCCATATCCGGGGAAAAGCCCGCCGGGCGGCGGCCTCGCCCTTGCTGCCCGCATTGCCCGTTGCCATTTTCGGGGCGCGCGCGATGCTGGCTGCGCGAAAGCGGACTGATTCGATGCGCGAGATCATCTTCGATACGGAAACCACGGGCCTCGACGCGCGCGAGGATCGTGTCATCGAACTGGGCGGCGTCGAGCTGGTCAATCGCTTCCCCACCGGCCGCACCTTCCACCACTACATCAACCCGCAGGGCCGCGCGATCAATCCCGAGGCGCAGGCCGTGCACGGCATCAGCGCCGCCGACCTGCAGGGCAAGCCGGTCTTCGCCGACGTCGCCGAGGAGTGGTTCTCCTTCATTGACGGCGCCAAGCTGGTGGCGCACAACGCCACTTTCGACGTCAACTTCCTCAACGTCGAGTTCGAGCGTCTCGGTCATCCGCAGATCGATCCCGGCCGCATCGTCGACACGCTGGCGCTGGCGCGCCGCAAGCATCCGATGGGCCCGAACTCGCTCGACGCGCTCTGCCGGCGCTACGGCATCGACAACACGCGCCGCACCAAGCACGGCGCCTTGCTCGACTCCGAACTGCTGGCCGAGGTCTATATCGAGCTGATCGGCGGCAAGCAGGCCGCGCTGGTGCTCGACTCGGTTGTGGCCACCGCCGTCGACGAGGCCGGCAGCGTCATCGACATTTCCATCGGCGCCCGGTCGGTGCCGCTGGCGCCGCGCATCAGCGAGGCCGAACGCGCCGCCCACGCGGCCATGGTCGGCACGCTGGGCGAAAAGGCGATCTGGCTGCGCTTCGCCGAAGGTTGAGCCCGAGCAGTCGGACGTTTCGCGACCGGATATGGCTGCCGTGGCGAGATCGGACGTGGCGGCGCTGTTCAGGATCCGAGGCCGATCGTAACGGCGTCCGGCAGGGTCGTCGCCCGGTGGCTGGACAACACGACGACGCGGTCGCGCAACCGCTCGGCCAGGCGCGCCAGGATTCGCTGGCCCTGGGCGTGGTCGAGATGTTCGGCCGGTTCGTCGAGCAGCACGATCGGCCTGTCCGACAGCCAGGCGCGGGCAAGGTTCAGCCGCTGCGCCTCGCCGAGCGACAGGCTATCCTGCGTGATCCAGGCGTCGAGCCCGCCCGCCGCCTTGATCCGCGCCTCGAGCTCGACCGCCTCCAGCGCCTGCCACAGTTCCCCGTCCGTCGCCGCCGGCGCGAACAGATTGGTGCGCACCGTGTCCTGAAGGATCGCCGCGTCGTGCGGGCAGAAGGTTGACAGCGCCCGGCGGTCGTCCGCCCCGAGCAGGTCCGCGTCGGTTCGCATCATGTCGTTGCCGATCCAGCCGGCGACCTGCTTCAGCAAGCTGGTCTTGCCGACGCCGCTTTCGCCGGTGAGAATTGTCGGCCGCCCGGCTTTCAGCGTCAGCCCGTCCGGCGCGCCGATCGGCCGTCCGTCCGGCGCGCGCCGTTGCAGCGCCGCATGCGCCAGGGCCGCTACCGGCCCGGTGAGGCGGAGGTTGGCCCGCGGCTGTGCCTTGGGCGGCCCGTCGGTCCATCTGTCGAGCTCGGCCTGCGCGGCCCGGCGCCGCAATTCCGCGACCAGGATACGCGAGGCGCTGCCCATCGCCTCGCCCAGCGGCAGCCAGGCGAAGGCCAGGAACACCGGGATCAGCAGCGCTTCGCCGCGCGCGCCGGAAAGCCATGCCACGGCGATTACGCACAGCGCGCTGATCGGTCCGAACAGCGAAGCCGCCGCGTCGAACGCCGCCTGCGCCCTGCGAAGTCCCAGAACGTCGCGGTCGGCCGCCGAAAAGCCAGCCAGCGCCGCGCCGCATTGCTGTTTCCATAGCCCCTCGGCCTTGAGCGGAACGCTCGATGCCATCGCCGTGCCCAGCGCGCGCGCCGCCGCCCGCCGCGCCGTGCGGGCGCGCGCCCAGGTCACCGCGCCGGCTTTCGCCGTCCACCGTGCCGCCATCAGGATCGCCGCCAGGAACAGCGCGATCGGAGCGAGCGCCAGCGGCGCCACGAAGGCGGTCGTCGCAAGGCAGCCTGCGATGCCGCAGGCCAGCGTCAGCGCCGGCATGCCGGCGCGCAGCCTTGCGAAGTCGAGGTCCTCGACATCGTCGAGATAGTCGGCGAGCCGCGCCTGGTCGCCGAGCTGCCAGCCGGCCTGCCGCACGGATGGCGCGGCGGCCATCGCCGAGAACAGCCGCACGCGGCGCTCGACCTGGTCGGAAAGCGCGGCCTTGTGCCCAAGCAGGCGCTCGCCGTAGCGCGCCGCGGTGCGGCCGGTGGCGAACAGCCGCACCAGCGCCGCCGGTATATGGAAGTTGAAGGTAAGGGCCGCCGCTGTCAGCCCGGCGATGGCGACCGACCCCAGGAACCACGCCGAGAGACCGCCGAGCAACAGGCCGCAAAGCAGCGCCGCCAGCGCCAGCAGGGTTGCGTAGCGCCAGCTTTCGCGGCTGGTGCTGCGATGCTGCGTGGTCATGCCGCCGGCTCCCGCTTCTCGAGCGCGTCGAGATCGATGACGCGGCCGGCCAGCGCCGCGAGCTCCGGATCATGCGTCGCCGCCACCACCAGCCGCGACCCGGCCATCTCGACCAGCGCCTGGCGCACTGCCCTCGCCGTGGCGGGATCGAGTTTTGCGGTCGGCTCGTCGGCGATCACCGAGCGCTCCGACAGTGCCGCCCGGGCGACCGCGATGCGCAGCCGCTGGCCGCCGGAAAGATTGGCGCCGCCCATGGCGAGATGCGCGTCGAGCCCGCCCGCCAGCAGTCCGTCGTCAAGCAGCCCGACGGCGCCGGCCGCCAGCATCAGGCGTGCCTTGCTCGGGCTCGCCATCTCCCAGGCGATCGCGTCGCCGAGCGTGCCTTCCGGAACGTAGCTGTCGGTGGCGACCCAGACCGCGTCGGCGATTGCGGGTTTCGCGGCGGCTGACGCTCCGGGTGTCGGATCGAGCCCGGCGAGGCGTCGCAGCAGCGTTGACTTGCCCGCGCCGCTGCGGCCGGTGATCGCGACCAGCCCGCATGCCGGCAGGTCGAAGTCCAGCCGGTCGAGTGCCGGCACGTCGAACATCGGCAAGCCGGGCGACGCGTCGGTGGCGATATCCAGCATCGCGTCCATCGCCGCCGCCGCCGCCAGCCCATCCGCCTTGGCGTGGTACTGTTCGGAAAAGCGGCGGAACGGCGCGAAATATTCAGGCGCCACCATCAGGATGAACAGGCTCTGCCAAAGCTCCAGGTTGGAGAAACCAGGAATGGACGCCAGCTTCAGGTGGCCGAGGCCGAGGAACACGGCGAGCACGGCGATCGACATCGAGGCGAAGAAGTCGATGATGCCGGCATTGAGAAAGGCCACGCGCAGCACGCCCATGGTGTTGGCCGCATAGGCCCGCAGCCGTTCCGCGAGCCGCGCTTCCTCCGTCGCCAGGGCATGGTTGGCAAGCACCGTCGGCAAGGCGCGCATGCGGTCGGCGAACTGGCCGGCGAGGCGTCCGAACGCGGTCTCGCGCGCCTTTGCCCGCCTGGCGATGGTGTCGCCGACCAGCGCGAAGAATATGATCATGACAGGCGTCATCACCAGCACCAGCGCCGCCGCCTGCCAGGAAACGAGGAGCAGCGCCGCCGCCGCCAGCAGCGGCCCGACCGCCATCACCATGCTCGCGGTGCGGTGGCCGATGACCAGCGCGGCCAGCGCCTCGGGGTGGCGCTGCATGCTGACTGTCAGCGCGCCGGGGCTCAGCCGGCGGAGCTGGCGCGACGGCATCATGCGCAGCCTTTGCAGCGCCGCGTCCCTGACGGCGATGGCAACATGCGTTTCCGCGCCGGCCTGGACGCGATCGCAGGCGAAGCCGGCGAGCGTCGCCGCGAGTAGCAGCCCGATCGTGGCGAGCGGCACCCAGCCTTCGACGGGCTGGTTCATGACCAGCCGTCCGACGAGCAGCACCACGGATCCGGAAAAGCCGAGCCTGAGAGCCGTTCGCGCGACCTGCCAGGCCAGCACGCGCCGCGCGCCGGGCCTGCCCGCCTCGCGCGCATGTGCCAGCGCGCCGAAGGTGGGACCTTGTTGGTCCGGGGTCTCACATGCGGTTTCTAACGTCATCGCGGTCTTGTCGCATGGATTTCGGCTGGTCAGCTTGATCCATATCAAATCATATGGGCTGGAACCGATCTAGGAAGGCTCATACGCAAGAGGGATTCCCCCATGATTGATCCGCTCCTCGTCGACCTGTCGCGACTGCAGTTCGCCCTGACGGCGCTCTACCACTTCCTGTTCGTGCCGCTGACGCTCGGCCTGTCCATCCTTATCGCCATGATGGAGACCGTCTACGTGATGACGGGCCGCACCGTCTGGCGCGAGATGACCAAATTCTGGGGCGTGCTGTTCGGCATCAACTTCGCCCTCGGCGTCGCCACCGGCATCACCATGGAATTCCAGTTCGGCATGAACTGGGCCTTCTACTCGCACTATGTAGGTGACGTGTTCGGCGCGCCACTCGCCATCGAGGGCCTGATGGCCTTCTTCCTCGAGGCGACCTTCGTCGGCCTGTTCTTCTTCGGCTGGGACAGGCTGTCGGCGCGGGCCCACATGATCGTCACCTGGCTGATGGCGCTGGGCACCAATTTCTCGGCGCTGTGGATCCTGATCGCCAATGGCTGGATGCAGAACCCGGTCGGCGCGGCCTTCAATCCGGACACGATGCGCATGGAGGTCACCGACTTCATGGCGGTGATCTTCAATCCGGTCGCGCAGGCCAAGTTCGTCCACACCGTCTCGGCCGGCTATGTCTGCGCCGCCACCTTCGTGCTCGGCGTCTCGGCCTGGTATCTGCTGCGCGGCCGCCACGTCGAGCTCGCCAAGCGCTCCTTCGTCATCGCCTCGGCCTTCGGCCTGGCGTCGGCGCTGTCGGTCATCGTGCTCGGCGACGAAAGCGGCTACGCGCTCACCGACAACCAGAAGATGAAGCTCGCGGCGATAGAGGCCATGTGGGAGACCGAGCCCGCACCCGCCTCCTTCACCGCCTTCGGCATTCCGAGCCAGAGGGATCGCGAGACGCATTTCGCCATCCGCATCCCGTGGGTTATGGGCATAATCGGCACGCGCTCGATCGACAGGGAGATTCCCGGCATCGACCAGCTCGTCGCCCATGCCGAGGAACGCATCCGTACCGGCATCCTCGCCTATGACGCGCTGGAGAAGGTCAAGGCGAACCGCAGCGACACCGCCGCCCGCGCCGCCTTCGATGCCAACTCCAGGGATCTCGGCTACGCGCTGCTGCTCAAGCGGTTCCTGCCCGATCCCCGGCAGGCGAGCGAGCAGCAGATCAAGGATGCCGCCTGGTCGACCGTGCCTTATGTGCCGCTGCTCTTCTTCGGCTTCCGCCTGATGGTGGCCTGCGGCTTCCTGCTCGCCGCGCTGTTTGCCGTGTCGCTCTGGCACACGACACGCGAGACGGCGGCGCCGCGCTGGCTGCTCCGCGCCGCGCTGCTGGCCATGCCGCTGCCCTGGATCGCCATCGAGGTCGGCTGGTTCGTGGCGGAGTTCGGCCGCCAGCCCTGGATCATCGACGGCGTGCTGCCGACCTTCCTCGCCACGTCAGAGCTTGGCGCATGGAACCTGATGCTGACGATCGCCAGCTTCACCCTGATCTACGGCGTGCTCGCCGTCATCGAGGTGCGCCTGATGCTGGCGGCCATCCGCAAGGGGCCGGAGGTGGCCAAGGTCATCGACGACCTGCGCCCGAACGCCGACCCGGCCATGCAGCCCGCAGAGTGAAGCGAGAGGATTAGGACGATGATCGAATTTCTCTTCGACTATTCAACGCTCCGGGTGATCTGGTGGATCCTGCTCGGCGTGCTGTTGATCGGCTTTGCCACGACCGACGGCTTCGACATGGGCGTCGGCACCCTCCTGCCCTTCGTCGGCAAGACGGATGCCGAGCGGCGCGTCGTCATCAACACCATCGGCCCGGTCTGGGAAGGCAACCAGGTGTGGTTCATCCTCGGTGGCGGCGCCATCTTCGCCGCCTGGCCGGCGCTCTACGCGCTGTCCTTCTCCGGCTTCTACCTCGCCATGTTCCTGGTGCTCGCGGCGCTGATCCTGCGGCCCGTCAGCTTCAAGTACCGCTCGAAGCGGCCGGATCCGGCCTGGCGCGCGGGCTGGGATCGGGCGCTGTTCGTCGGCAGCGCCGTGCCGGCGCTGATCTTCGGCGTGGCGGTCGGCAACACGCTGCGCGGCGTGCCGTTCCACTACACCTCCGATCTCAGGCCGATCTACGAAGGCACGCTTTTCGGCCTGCTCAACCCTGTGGCGCTCTATTGCGGCCTGGTGTCGCTCTCCATGCTGGTCATGCACGGTGCCGCCTGGCTCGCCCTCAAGAGTGAAGGCCCGGTGGCCGATCGCTCGCGGGCGCTCGGCGGTAAGGCGGCGCTTCTCGCCGGCGTGCTGTTTGCCGGCGGCGGCGTTCTTGTATGGCTCGGCCTGCTCGGCGGCTACCGCGTTACCTCGCCGATCGTCTGGGACGGGCCGTCGAACCCGCTTCTCAAGACCGTCGAGGCCGACCCCGGCGCCTGGCTCGCCAATTTCCACGCGCATCCGCTCCTGTGGGTGGTGCCCGCGCTCGGCGTCGCCGCGCCGCTGCTCGCCGCCATCGGGTTCCGCACGCGGGCGGCGGGCTTGACCTTCCTCGCCTCCTCGCTCGGCGTCGCCACCATCGTCGCCACGGTCGGCGTCGCCATGTTCCCGATCCTGCTGCCGTCGAGCACCAATCCCGGCCATTCGCTGGCCGTCTTCGACGCATCCTCGAGCCGGCTGACGCTGCGCAACATGCTGATCGCGACGGCGATCTTCATGCCGCTCATCCTCGCCTACACCGGCTGGGTCTACCGCGTGCTGCGCGGCAAGGTCAGCGAGAAGAGCGTCGAGAGCGCCGGCACCAGCGCGTACTAGGACAGTTCCGGCAAGGCCGCGTGGCGGCTTTGCCGGAAACCAAATGAGACAGAGCAATGGAGGTGACCCTGTTTCACCGGAATTGCTCGGAAAGAGGAACAGGAACCATGTGGTACTTCGCCTGGATACTCGGACTTGGTCTTGCCGCTTCGGTCGGCATCCTCAACGCGCTCTGGTACGAGCTGCGCTCGGTGCGTGAGGAGCCCACGCACGAAGGCGTGCCGCTGCCGACACCCTGATCCGCGGCGGTTCGGAGCCTTCATCCATGACGGACAGCAGGCAGAAGCCCGGCTTCGGCCGGGAACGGGAGCGGCTTGCCCTGGATTTCGCGCTTTTGGTCGCCCGGGCGCACGAACGCAAGCTGCGGCTTTGCGACGCGCTCGAGGCGATCGCCGACGACCTTCCGTCGCGCGTCGATCCCCTCCTGTGCCTCGATGTTGCGAGCAGCCTGTTGCCAATGCTGCGCGCCAGCCATCACTTCGAGGAGGAAATCGTCTTTCCTGCCTTCGCCCAAACGGAGCAGCGGGAGCGGATCGTCGCCAGGTTGCGCGCCGAGCACCTCGAGGACGAATGCCTGGCCGAGGATCTCAGCGAGGCGCTGCTCGCCCATGGCCATGGCGGGCCGATCGCCAATCCGGAGGCCTTCGGCTACATGCTGCGCGCATTTTTCGAGGCCCTGCGTCGACACATCGCCTTCGAACGCGACCATCTGCTCCCGGCCCTGACCGACGGCGCGGGCTGAGGCCGCGCAACCGGCGTGATGTGCTAGGGTCAGCCGCCCGCGCGTGACGCCAGCCGCGCTATGTCGTCGATGATGACATGGCGGTTGTTTTCGATGCGGATCACGCCGTCGCTGCGCAGCCGGGTCAGTTGCCGGCTGACCGTCTCGATGGTCAGGCCGAGGAAATCGGCGATCTCGGCCCGCGACAGCGGCAGGTCGAAGGCGGCGCCGCGGCGCTCCGGACCGGCGGAGGGATCGATGTTGCGGGCGATCATCAGGAGGAAGCTGGCGATACGCTCGGCGGCCGTCTTGCGGCCGAGCGTCACCATCCATTCGCGCGCCTGGTCGAGCTCTTCCAGCGTCTGCTGCAGCAGGCGGTGCTCTAGGCCCGGCTGCTCGGCCATCATGCGTTCAAGCGCGCCGCGCGGGAAGGAGCACAGCTCGACCTCGGTCGCGGCCTCCGCCGCCACTTCGCTTTCCGCCTTGAAGGGACGGCCGAGGAAATCCGGCGCGAACTGCAATCCGACGATCTGCTGGCGGCCATCGGCGAGCGTTTTGGTCAATTTGACCACCCCGGACAGCACGTTCGAATAATGGTCGACATTCTCGGCGTCGCCGACGAGCTCGCGTCCGCCGACGATCCGGCGCCGGCTCGCGCCCTTGGAGAGGGTGACGAGCTGGTCGGGCGTCAGCGCGCCGCAAATGCCACGGTGCCGCGCCTCGCAGGAGGCGCAGAGGACCGGGATTCCCTTGGTGTGGACGTCGTCGCGCACGATGCCGCAGATATATCCTCGGGCGCCCGTCGCCGCCACAGGCGCAACCGCGTAACGGCGTCGCAGCGATGCATCGACGGTAATGCCGGTTGGCGGTATGAATCAAGCTCCGGCGTCGGCCGAAACGAAAAAACCGGGCCATTGGCCCGGCTTTCATCGTTATTGCAAAGAATAGAATCCGGCTTTCGCTGGAAATCTGCTGGTACAGCCAGGCCTGTCCGATCCCGAATCTTCGGGACGGTGTTGCCTCAGCTGGTCTTGACCTTGGCCGCGGCCTGGTCCTCGGCCAGCTTCTGCTGGAACATCTGCGCGAAGTCGATCGGGTCGAGCATCAGCGGCGGGAAGCCGCCATTGCGCGTCGATTCGGCGATGATCTGACGGGCGAACGGGAACAGCAGGCGCGGGCACTCGATGAACAGGATCGGCAGCATGTGCTCCTGCGGGAACCCGGTGATGTTGAACACGCCGCCATAGACCAGCTCGACGTTGAACAGCACTTCCTGGTCGAAGGAGGCCTTGGCGTTCAGCGTCAGGTTGACGTCGAACTGCTTGTCCGAGAGCGGATTGGCGTTGACGTTGACGTTGATGGCGATGCCGGGCGCCTTGTCGCGGCCGCGCAGCGAGTTGGGCGCGCCGGGGCTTTCGAAGGAAAGGTCCTTAACGTACTGGGCAAGTACGTTGAGCGTCGGCTGCGTGGCGGTGCCGTTTCCGTTGGCCGCGCCGGCCGGCGCGTCATCATTGCTGGCCATAAGCCGTTGTCCTCTTGCCGCGGCAGCATCGCCGCCCGAATTGAAATCGGGCGTTCGCTACCATGCTCGGCATGACAACACAAGGTTGGCCTTATTCATCCTTCAGGCGCCGCCACGGCGAGTGGTGCTCGGATCCGCGGGAATAATCGTCGTCGCGCGAATAGTCGTCATCGTCGAGGTCGATGGTCTTGCCGCGCTGTCGACTCCTGAAGCCGGCCGTGGTGAATTCGCTCGCCACCACGACGCGCCCTTTCAGCAGCCGCCAGGCAAGGTCCCGCACCGGCGGCAGGAACAGCAGGATGCCGATGATATCGGTGATGAAGCCGGGAACGATGAGCAGGATCGCCGCCACCACGATCATGGCGCCATGCGCGAGCTGCCGGCTGGGATCGTGGCCGGCTTCCATCTCGGTGCGGATGCGCGCCATGACGCCCAGCCCCTGGTGCCGTAGCAGGAGGCCGCCGGCGATGCTGGAGGCGATCACCAGGCCGACCGTCGCGAGCGCGCCGATCTGGCGGCCGACGACGACGAAACCGGCGATCTCCAGAAGCGGGAGCGCGAGCAGGAACAGGGGGAGGAACGAAATGCGCAAGTCTGACCGACCGTTTCCAGGTTTTGCTTGCCGGCGGCGACGTGACCGGCAGGTGAGCCCGTTAAATAGGTATGCCTGCCTTTGATTTGAATGATTGCGCCTAGCGTTCTATATGCTTTGAGTGTTGAACGCCATGTGACCCGCGGTCTTGCCCGTTGGTCCGGCCAGAATAGGGATTGATCGGCGGAAGATATGGGATTCTTCGATTTCGGCACCATTTTCTTTCTGATTGCGGCGGTGGTGATCTTTTTCCAGCTCCGCAATGTCCTCGGTCGCCGGACTGGCAACGAACGCCCGCCGTTCGACCCCTATACGGCGGCGCGTGCCGGCGACAAGGAGGCCCCGCAGGGTCCCGAGAATGTCGTCTCACTGCCGCGCAAGCGCCCGCCGGGTGAGCCGGCCGCCGATACATACGCCGCGATCGATGCCTTCGCCGCCCCCGACAGCGAGTTGAACAAGGGTCTGCGCGCGATCAAGGACAACGACGCCTCCTTCGATCCGAAGGGCTTCGTCGATGGCGCCAAGATGGCTTACGAGATGATCGTCATGGCCTACGCCGACGGCGATCGCAAAACGCTGAAGAACCTTCTGTCGCGCGAGGTCTTCGACGGCTTCGTCGCCGCCATTGGCGAGCGCGAGGCGCGCTCGGAGAAGATCCAGTCTTCCTTCGTCGGCATCGACAAGGCCGACATCGTGAATGCCGAGATGAAGGGCGGCGAGGCGCACGTTACGCTGCGCATCGTCAGCGAGCTGATTTCGGCCACCCGTGACAAGGCCGGCGCGGTCATCGACGGCGATCCGGAGACGGTCGCCGAGGTCAAGGACGTCTGGACCTTCGCCCGCGACACCCGCTCGCGCGACCCGAACTGGAAACTGGTCGCCACGGAAGAAGAGGAATGACCCGGCCGGCGCCCGATCTCGCGCGATCACGCGGTGATCGGCGAGGCGGCGTCTGACGGAATTTCGCCCCACCAGGAAGTGCTCGCCGGTTTTGGGACGGGCGCATGCGTGATAACAAGGACGGAAGGCGCGCCGCGCTCTAATGTCGCCGAGGCCCTGGTGTCGCTATCTCCCCTGTTTTCGAAGAAATCCTTCAGCGATCTGCCCGGCTGGGAGACCGACGATCATCTGGCGGCCTTCGCGGCTTTCCGCCGTTCGGCCTTCCATGCTCTGGTCAAGCCGTATCGCACGGGCGCGCTCGGAGTCGATTTTGCCGCCTTTGCCGACGCCTATGCCGAGGCACGGGCCGTTTCGCTCGCCGATCGGTCCACCGCCCGCACTTTCTTCGAGCGGCATTTCACGCCCGCGCTGGTGGCTGCTGAAGCAGGTGGCGCCGGCCTCGTCACCGGCTTCTACGAACCGCAGGTCGTCGCTTCGCCGGTGCGGACCGTGGACTTCACGGTGCCGCTTCTGTCGCGCCCCGCCGACCTCGTCGACATCGACGACGGCAACCGGCCTGCGGGCATGGACCCCTATCTCGCCTTCGCGCGCCGGACCGCGAGCGTCCCGGTCGAATATCACGACAGGGGCGAGATCGAGCGCGGGGCGCTCGCCGGACAAAACCTCGGGATCGCCTGGCTCGCCGACAAGGTCGATGCCTTCTTCATCCATGTGCAGGGCGCGGCGCGGCTTTCCATGACCGACGGCCGGCTCTGCCGCGTCACCTATGCCGCCAAGTCGGGACAGCGCTTCACCGGCCCCGGCAAGGTGTTGAGCGAGATGGGCGAGATCCCGCTCGAAAAGGTGACGATGCAGTCGATCCGCGCCTGGTTCAAGGCGAACCCGCATCGCGTCGACGAGATTCTTTGGCGCAACCGCTCCTACATCTTCTTCCGTGAAGCGCCGGTCGATGACGCGGCGCTGGGGCCGATCGCCGCGGCCAAGGTGCCGCTGGCGCCGGGGCGCTCCGTTGCCGTCGACCGGCTGCTGCATACGTTCGGCACGCCCTTCTACATCGCGGCGCCCGGGCTGACTGCGTTCGACGGCAAGCCGTTCCGGCGCCTGATGATCGCGCAGGACACCGGCTCGGCTATCACAGGCCCGGCGCGGGGCGACCTGTTCGCCGGTTCGGGCGATGCCGCCGGCGAGATCGCCGGCGTCGTCCGCAACGCGGCCGATTTCTACGCCCTGGTGCCGCGCGCGCTGTTCGCGGAGGCTTGCCCGTGAGCCGCCGGCCCGACCGCCTGAACGAGGAAGATCGGGTCCTGTGGAACCTCGTCGCCCGCACGGCGAAGCCGCTGAAGGGCAAGGCGGTCATCGAGGTGCCCGAAGTCGCCGCCACTGTCACGCCCGAGCAGGCGCCGGCCGCGCGCTCGGCCGCCCCGGCCAGTCCGGCAAAGCCGAAGACGCAGCATGTCGCGCGCGCGCTCGACGAGCCGACGCTGGACAAGCTCTCCAAGGGGCGGCTGCCGATCGAAGGTCGGGTCGACCTGCACGGCATGACGCAGGAAGAGGCCTATTCGCTGCTGTTTTCCTTCCTCAGCCGCGCGCATGCTGGTGGCATCCGCTACGTGCTGGTCATCACCGGCAAGGGCTCCTCTTCCGGCGGCGACGGCGTCCTGCGCCGCGCCGTGCCGGCCTGGCTGTCGACGCCGCTGTTTCGCCCGCTGGTTTCCAGCCACGACCATGCCGCCCGCCACCATGGCGGTTCGGGAGCGCTCTACATCCGGCTGCGCCGGACCAGGACGTCGCCATGACGCCGTTCGGTGAAAGGTTGCGGACGCTGCGGAACGAACGCGGCGTCAGCCAAAAGGACATGGCCGCCGCCGTCGGCGTCAGCGCGGCCTATCTGTCGGCCCTGGAACATGGAAGGCGCGGCGTGCCGAGCTGGACGCTGATCCAGAAGATCATCGGCTATTTCAACATCATCTGGGACGATGCCGAGGAGCTGGTGCGCCTCGCCGAGGCGTCCCATCCGCGCGTCAGGCTCGATACGGCCGGGCTCAGTCCGGCGGCAACGGAACTTGCCAACCTGCTTGCCGATAACATCGCCAGGCTTGACGATGCCCAGCTCCGCGACATCGCCACCGTCGTTCGCGCCGCGCTCGGCCAGCAGCCGTAGGCCCGTCAGGCAATGCAGGCAAAATGCCCACCGGCCATCGGCCGGCGGGCATTGGAGTCTCTGGAATGGCGCTCTGGCACGGCGGGATCAGCCTCTGTCCCGGCCACCCCGGTCATGGTCGCCGCGATCGCGATCGCCGCCCATGCAGTTGTCGCTGGCCGTGCAACACTTGCCGGTCCAGAGCTTGCCAGCCGGCGTCTGGGAACAGGTGAGGGTCTGGTCGGCCATGGCCGAGCTGGCCAGCGCCGACACGGCGATGGCGGCAAGAAGCACGTTGCGAAGAATGGCAGTCATCTGAGTTCTCCATGATTGGTTGGGTCTGCGCTGGTGTGTCGCCGGCCCGAACGGATTGGTTCATGGAGAAATCGAAAAAAATGCCAGGCGATCCTCGCGGCAATTGCATAAGGAAATTTGGCGCATCGGCGCGACAGATATGCGGCGCTCAAGCGCTACCGCCACAGTCCTGGACGATCTCCGGGCGGAAATAAGCCGGTCGGGCGAAATGCATGGGAAACGCCCGAATGCGTAAAGGCCCCAGGAGAGCCAACGATGGGATAGCGGCGAAGCCGCATCGCCGCGTCCGCGGTCGAGACGGCCTAGCGGACGGCGCCGACCAGGACCGGCTGGCCCTCGCGGATCGACACCCAGCGGCCGGTGTTGTCGATCGCCTGCCGCTTGAGGAAGCGGTAGCCGGTCTCCTCCCAGGGGCGGACGGCGTCGTTGAGGTTGTCGAGGATGTAGTCGCCCTTGTCGGTGCGCACCGTCAGCACGGCATGGCCTTCGCCATCGGGCTTGCGCACCACGGTGATCAGCAGGTCGGCGAGCGTGATGCCCATGCGCGAGAGTTCGCGCCGCTTCTCCAGCACGTAGTCCTCGCAATCGCCGACGCCCTTGTCGGGATAGGCCCAGACCTCGTCCTTGCCGTAGATCTCGAGATCGCTCATCGGCTTCACGGCGGCGTTCACCTTGGCGGTGATTGTGGTCAGCTTGCTCCACAGGGCGTCGTTCATCACCGCCGGGGCGAGGTCGGTCGGGCGGATCGAGCATTCCTCCGGATTGGCCTTGCAGAAATCGTAATGGCCGATCGGCTGCGAAGTGAGCCCGCCCGTCACCATAGCACCCGCCGAGGCCGCCGCCGGAAGCGCCAGCAGCATCGCCAGCCCGCTCGCCGCGCACAGACGCAGCTTCCGCCCCATCGATGAGGAATTCATGTCCCCGCTCGCCCTTGCCGAGGCGGCTCCGTCCGGATCGTGTCCGGCGTGCCGCCATTTTCGTTGACCGCCCCCTGCGGTTTTGTCCGCGCCTGAGGGCTAGTTAACGAAACGTTAAAGGCGATTTACAGTTCGTGTCAATTCCGTGACGTCAGCCGACTGCCCACATGGTTACCGCGCGTCCCGGCGCGCGGCGATTCTGCAACAGGTCTCCCGGAACGGCCGGCGCGCGGCGGCTTCCGGCTATTTCCGGACCGTCTTCGCCAGCTTAGGCTTGATCGCCACGCGGTCCTGGCGGCCATAGCTGGTGATGAAGTCGACGATCCGCGGCACGATTTCCGAGCGGAAGCGCGATCCGTTGAAGACGCCGTAATGCCCGACCGCCGGCTGCATGTAGTGGGCCTTGCGGTCGGCCGGGATGTTGACGCACAGGTCCTGCGCCGCCTTCGTCTGGCCGAGCCCGGAAATATCGTCGTTCTCGCCCTCGACGGTGAACAGCGCGACATTGCGGATCGCCGACGTGTCGACCGGCGTGCCGCGATGCTTCATCTCGCCCTTCGGCAAGGCGTGGCGGATGAAGACGGTGTCGACGGTCTGCAGGTAGAATTCGGCCGACAGGTCCATCACCGCCAGATATTCGTCATAGAAGTCGCGGTGCTTCTCCGCGTTGTCGCCGTCGTTCTTCACAAGGTGCATGAAGAAGTCCTTGTGAGCGATGATGTGACGATCGAGGTTCATGCTCATGAAGCCCGAAAGCTGCAGGAAGCCCGGATACACCTCGCGGCCGAAGCCCGGCACCGGCCAGGGGGCGTGCATGATGACGTTGTCGCGGAACCAGTCGAGGTCCTTCTCCTCGGCCAGCATGTTGACCGCCGTCGGATTGCGGCGCGTATCGATGGGGCCGCCCATCAGCGTCATGGTCGAGGGCGCGAAGCGGTCGCCGCGCGCTTCCATCAGCGCTACCGCGGCAAGCACCGGCACCGAGGGCTGGCAGACCGCCATGACGTGCGTGTCCGGGCCGAGCGCGTGCAGCATGTCGACGACATAGTCGATATAGTCGTCGAGATCGAAGCCGCCTTCCGACAGCGGCACCATGCGGGCGTCGACCCAGTCGGTGATGTGCACGTCGGCATAGGGCAGCATCGCCTCCACCGTGCCGCGCAGCAGCGTCGCGTAGTGGCCCGACATCGGCGCCACGATGAGCAGTTTCGGATCGGCCTTGCGGCCAGCCGGAACGTCGCGCCGGAAGCGGATCAGGTTGCAGAAGGGCCGCGACCAGACGACGGTCTCGTTCACATCCACCGTCTTCCAGTCGACCACGGTCTTCTTCAGCCCGAAGCTCGGCTTGCCGTAGCGGCGGGTGCCGCGCTCGAAAAGCTCCGCCGCCGCCGCGATCGAGCGGCCGAACGGTGTGTGCGACAGCGGATTGAGCGGATTGTTGTAGAGCATGCGCACTGCGTCGGCGTACAATCGCGCGGGCTGCAGGGCGGCATGGTTGAATTCATAGAGCTGGTAGAACATCGAGCACTCCGCTGCTGCTGCGACCGAAGGGACGACGAGCAGCGCCGAGCCTTGAATGTCTCGCGCTGAAGTTAACAACAAATTGCTGCGATGCAATACGCCGGGTCGGCGGGAACCGGCTCATTCTTTCGTACAAGCTGTTGAAACTCGGACCTGAACGGCGGCAGCCGGCTCAGTGTGCGGCCGCGAGACGCTGACTGATCGTCGATGCCGATCGGTCGTCGGGCTGGCGGAGCCCCCGCGTCTCGCGGCCTAGAGCCGGATGATTTCAGGCCGTATCGACCTGAAATCTGAATCCGTCTCTAAATCAAAGAGATAGAGCATGATGTCAGGGAAAGCGGTCCGCGCTTTTCAGCATCATGCCCTGGGATCAGACCCGAGCCATGCAGACGGCGGTGTGGCCCGACCCGATGAAGCCGAGCTGGTTGGCGGCGCCCTTCGACAGGTCGAGCACGCGACCCCTGATGAAGGGACCGCGATCGTTGATGCGGACCACGACGGTGCGGCCATTGGACTGGTTGGTGACTTTCACCCGCGTGCCGAACGGTAGGGTGCGGTGGGCGGCGGTCAGCGCCGACGGGTTCATGCGCTCGCCGGAGGCGGTCCTTGTGTGCATCGCGTACCACGAGGCGCGGCCGCATTGCGCGGCGCCGGCCGCTGCGGAGGGAGAGGCGGATGCGCCGACCATCAGGCCAGCCGCGAGCGTCACCGCGGCCAGCGCGGTCTGTTTCTTCATCATCATCTAGGGGTAGGGGCTCCGTTTTTGACAGGCCCAAGCCGTTAGGTGGCGAATAAGGCGTGAAATGCGGCAAGCATCCGGCAGTTCCATGGCGACGGCACACGTTTGGAGTCGCCGGGAAACAGTTTGTCAGGAATCTTAAGCCAATTGTATACCAATTCTTCATGATATTCGGCGCGACGCAGGGGATGCGCCCGGCAATGCCGAACGTTAATATGCAAGTAGAACCGATCGAGGACCGGCCGCATCCTGCAGCTCTTCCATGGTCATTCAGGCGCGGGCGGCGATCGACTTGTCAGGGAGGTCTGGGCCATGAAAGTGATCAGGTTTGTGCTGGCGTTGATTGTGTTTGCCGTCGGGCTGCTGTGGACCCTGCAAGGCGCCGGCCTGGTGGGCGGCAGCTTCATGACCGGTGAGCGGCAATGGCTCTACATGGGCATACTGGCCATGCTGATCGGCCTTGCCGGTCTTTTATGGGCAGGGCGGTCGCGCGGTTGACTGCGGTCGACGGGCGGCCGGTTCGAACCGGCGTCCGTGTGCCGGCCAAGCGGCCGCGCTTCGCCGGCCGGATGATGCGCGTGGGCTGGTGGCGAGCATGATCTTGCGTCGGCCGGCCAGCTTTGGAAAAATCCTGCTTCCGCATGGCGCAGGATCGAAAACCGGTTTCCTGTGCCTCGCCTAAAGAATAGTATTCTTATCGACATTGGGGAATAAAGAACAATCGACCGGAGGCTTTGCATCATGACGGCCACAGGCCTTTCCGCCCAAGGCGCCACGCTTCGCTGACGCATGAGCACCCGCACCGGTTCTTCCATCGTCATTGTCGGCGGCGGCGCCAGCGGCGTCGTGATGGCGGCCCATCTCCTGAAGTCGCCCAATCCCGACCTGCGCGTGACGCTGATCGAGCGGCGGCCGCATTTCGGCCAGGGCCTCGCCTATTCGACGCTGCTGTCGGCGCATGTGCTCAACGTCAACGCGTCGGGCATGAGTGCCTATGCCGATGATCCCGGCAATTTCGCGCGTTGGCTGTTGGAACACGGCCTGGCCAGTCCCGACCAGGGACCCTTCTACGCGCCGCGCAGCCTCTATGCCCGATATCTGAAAGAGCTGCTCGACGATCTCGAGGCGCGCGAGCGCGACACCGGCAGGCTGCGCCTGATCCGTGAGGAAAGCCTGTCTGTCGTGCCGACCCCCTCCGGTGTCGAGGTGGCGCTTGCCAACGGCACCAGCGTGGTCGGTCATCTCGCCGTGCTGGCCACCGGCCATGACGAGCAGCCCGGTGTCGGCCAGGGCCATGCCATCCGCATGGGTTCGGAAGCCGACACGCCGCTCGATCCCGACGCGCGCGTGCTGGTGCTCGGCACCGGGCTCAGCATGGTCGACGCCTTCCTGTCGCTCGACCAGCGCGGTCACCGCGGCGGGATAGTGGCGGTGTCGCGGCGCGGCCTGCTGCCGTCGCCGCATCGCAAGGGCAATCCGATCAAGCTCGATGTCGCCGACATCCCGCTCGGCACGCAGCTCTCCTATTTCGTCGGTTGGTTCCGCGACCTGATCCGCGAGAACCAGAAGGCCGGCGGCGACTGGCGCGACGTGGTCGACGGGCTGAGGCCCTTCAACCAGAAGATCTGGCAGAACTGGCCCTCGACCGCCAAGCGCCGCTTCGTCGAGCACACCAAGGCCTGGTGGGACATCCACCGCCATCGCATGGCGCCCGAGGTCTACGAGCGGGTCACCAAGGCGGTGCGGTCCGGCCGCATCCGCCTGCTTGCCGGGCGCGTGATGGACATCGAGCCGGCGGACGGCTTCACGGCAACGGTCCAGCCTCGCCACAAGCAGGAACTGGAGACGATCGAGGTCGCCCGCATCTATGATTGCACCGGCATTGTCAGGGACATCTCGACCTCCTCCAACAGCGTGGTGCGCTCGCTCGTCGATCGCGGCCTGGCGCGGCCCGATCCGCTGCGGCTCGGCCTCGATGTGACGCCCGATTGCGAGGTCATCGCCGGCGACGGCACCGTATCGTCCAAGATCCTGGCCGTCGGCCCGCTGACGCGCGGCACCTTCTTCGAGATCGACGCCATCCCCGACATCCGCGTCCAGTGCGCCCGGCTGAGCAAGATGTTGCTGGGCTAGGCGGACCTGTCGACGATCGAGGGACAGCACCCCCCTCTGCCCTGCCGGCCAGAGGGGGTGCAGGAACGCTGCCCTTGCCGCGCCCTGGAATTTCATTCCTCGACTGGCCGTCCAATTGGCACGATCTATCTTCTTTCCAGACGCGATCGGCTGGACAAGACGCTAGTTTGACCCATGGAGGCCTGACATGAGCGAGCACCGGAAAGCCGCACCCGGCAGGGCCCCTGCGGAGAGCGCGCTGTCGCGCCTGCGGCCGCCGGTGGTCTCGGTCCTCGACCTGATCGGCCAGACGCCGGTCGTCGAGCTGACCAAGTTCGACACCGGCAAGTGCCGGCTGTTCATCAAGCTGGAGAGCCAGAATCCGGGCGGCTCGATCAAGGACCGCATCGCGCTGTCGATGATAGCCGGCGCCGAGCGCGAGGGCAGGCTGCGTCCCGGCGGCACCATCGTCGAGGCCACCGCCGGCAACACCGGCCTCGGTCTTGCCCAGGTCGGCATTCCCAAGGGCTATCGCATCGTCCTGGTGGTGCCCGACAAGATGTCGCGCGAGAAGATCCAGCACCTGCGCGCGCTCGGCGCCGAGGTGCGCATGACCCGCTCCGACGTCGGCAAGGGCCATCCCGAATATTACCAGGACATGGCCGAGAAGATCGCCGCCGAACTGCCGGGCGCTTTCTATGCCAACCAATTCGCCAATCCGGCCAACCCGCTGGCGCATGAGACGACGACCGGTCCGGAAATCCTCGCCCAGCTCGACGGCGACGTCGACGCGGTGGTGGTCGGCGTCGGCTCCGGCGGCACGCTGAGCGGCCTTGGCCGCTTCTTCGCCAGGGCTTCGCCCAAGACGGAGATGGTGCTTGCCGATCCGGTTGGCTCGGTGCTGGCGCCGCTGATCAAGACCGGCAGGATGGAAGAGGCCGGAAGCTGGACGGTCGAGGGCATCGGCGAGGATTTCGTGCCGCCCAATGCCGACCTGTCGCTGGTCAGGAAGGCCTATTCGATCCCCGACAAGCAGAGCATGCTGGCCGTGCGCGACCTGCTTTCCAGGGAAGGCATACTGGCCGGCTCGTCCTCCGGCACGCTGCTTTCGGCGGCGCTTCGCTACTGCCGCGAGCAGACGGTGCCGAAGCGCGTCGTCACCTTCGTCTGCGACAGCGGCAACAAGTACCTGTCGAAGGTGTTCGACGATTTCTGGCTGGCCGAGCAGGGGCTTGCCGAGCACGAGCAGCATGGCGACCTGCGCGACCTGGTCATGCGTTCGCACCGCACCGGCGACACGGTCTGGGTCGGCCCGCAGGAGAGCCTGCTCAACGCCTATGGCCGCATGCGCCGCTCCGACGTATCGCAGCTTCCCGTGCTCGACGACGGCAAACTGGTCGGCATCATCGACGAAAGCGACATACTGGCCAAGGTTGACGGGCCGTATGACGGCCGCTGGGACCGCTTCAATGCTCCGGTGCGCACCGCCATGGCCGCCGACCTGCACACGCTGCAGGCCAGCCAGACGCTGGACGCGCTGCTGCCGGTCTTCGACCGCAACGAGGTCGCCATTGTCTTCGACGGCGAGGAGTTCATCGGCCTCATCACCCGCATCGACCTGATCAACCATCTGAGGCGCCGCGCAAAATGACGTCCACCGGTAAGAACCGCCTGGCCTTTTCGACCCGCACCGTCCATGGCGGTCAGAGCCACGACCCGACCACGGGCGCGGTGATGGTGCCGATCTACGCCACCTCCACCTACGCCCAGCAGTCTCCGGGCGTGCACAAGGGCTTCGAGTACGCCCGCAGCCAGAACCCGACGCGCTTCGCCTTCGAGCGCGCCGTGGCCGACCTCGAAAGCGGCGTTAACGCCTTCGCCTTCGCCTCCGGGCTGGCGGCGATCTCGACGGTGCTGGAGCTTTTCGACGCGGGCGCCCATGTGGTGGCCACCGACGACATCTATGGCGGCTCCTTCCGGCTGATGGAGCGCGTGCGCAAGCGCTCGGCGGGGCTGCAGGTCAGCTTCGCCGATTTCACCGACCTCGCGGCGGTCGAGGCCGCGATCCGGCCCGAGACGAAGCTGCTCTGGGTCGAGACGCCGACCAACCCGCTGCTGCGCGTCGTCGACCTCGAGGCGGTCGCGGCGCTGGGCAGGCGCAAAGGGCTGGTCACCGTCGCCGACAACACCTTCTGCAGCCCCTATATCCAGCGGCCGCTGGAACTCGGCATCGACATCGTGGTGCATTCGGTGACGAAATACCTCAACGGCCATTCCGACATGGTCGGCGGCGTCGCCGTCGTCGGCGACAACAAGGACCTGTCCGACCGGCTGAAATTCCTGCAGAACGCCATCGGCGCCATCTCCGGCCCGTTCGACAGTTTTCTTGCCTTGCGCGGCATCAAGACCCTGGCGCTGCGCATGGAGCGGCATTCCGCCAACGGCCTGAAGATCGCGCAATGGCTGGAAACGCGAAAGGATGTGCGCCGGGTCATCTATCCCGGCCTCGCCAGCCACCCGCAGCATTCCATCGCCGTGCAGCAGATGCATGCCTTCGGCGGCATGATCTCGGTGGAGCTCGACCGCGACCTCGCCGGCACCAGGCGCTTCCTCGAGCGCACGCGGCTGTTCACCCTGGCCGAGAGCCTTGGCGGCGTGGAAAGCCTGATCGAGCATCCGGCGCTGATGACGCACGGCTCCATTCCGCCGGAAAAGCGCGCGGCGATCGGCATTTCGGATTCGCTGGTGCGGCTGTCGGCCGGCATCGAGGACGGCGACGACCTGATCGCGGACCTGGAGCAGGCGCTGGGCGGCTGAGGAGGGTGTTTGACAGCTGCTGACCGGAAGTGACTCCCGGTCAGCAGGCCGCTAAGTTTCAGCTAACTTTCCAACGTGAATACAAAAAATCCGCGTCCAGCGGCGGATGCCGTCGCATAGTCACCGGGCAAAGGTCAGATTTACGTTGCTGTTGACATTGGTGACGGTGGCGTTGTCTGCAGGGGTTGGGAATATTGCCAAATGACCCTGAGAGCATGAAAAGGTTACTGTATCACCTTTCTTGATTTTTGAGAAAATCTCTGTGAAAGGTCCGGTGGGCAACGTCTTTTTCTGAGATGAATTCAAGCTGATTGAACAGTTTGGCGAAACGTTCGATGCTTGAACTGTTCCGGAAACAGAAAGCTTCCACGTCGCTTTCCTAGGCTTGGTTGGGGGTGATACCGAGATAACCCAGTCGGTATCATAGTCGGAACTTGCGCCGGTTCCATTGCCGACACCTGAACGCAAGTCGCTTTTGGCGTTGATCGTCAATCCGATTGTCCAAGGGACCTTTTTTGACGACGTCACTTTGCATGACGTATCAAGGTATTCGTAACTATGAGACCCACCGTTACTTGGGTAACCCTGAGAAGCTATCGATCCGTCAGAATTCACGTAATCGTGCTTCGATCCTTCGACAATTTTCCATGTTTGATCTAGAGTTTGATCGTGAGGTGGCGCACCATTATCGGGCAAAGCCACAGAATGCACTTTCACATGCAGAGACCCACAAGCATCTGCGGTGAATCCAGAGCTCGTAGATAGTAAAAGAATCAAGGCACAACTGGCACTGACGGCACTCCTATGCATTTCCCCCTCCTCTTTCTAAGAGCGGAGTCGAAAATTCTGGCGCCGCTCACGATTGAATAACAAGCTATGATCGCCATAGGCATGGATATAACTATGTCAAATAGGGGAATAGAGCAATAGTAGACATTGCTAAATTTATGGCAGCCAAGTACTATGGTGGTAGTAACTTGGATGGATTTCTATTAATATAATATTAGAAATATAGTAAGATAGTCGTAATTATGCTGCTATCCGGCTTAAATACTCTGCGATCTCATGGCTAGCCCGTGTTTCCGTGATTGGGTTTAGCCTCCCAGGTTGACCCCGCGCCCCGTCTGACCGAATTCTAGCGCCCCACCCCACCCGGCTGCGGACGCCATGGCCACGCGCGAACCACCACCATCCACCGAAGCTCCCCTCACCTTCGCGGTGCTGGTCTTTCCCGGCTTTCCGATGATGGCGTTCTCCTCGGTCATCGAGCCGCTGCGCGCCGCCAACATACTGGCGCGGCGGGAGTGCTATCGCTGGATCATCGTCGGCGCCGACCCGGGGACCGTCGAGGCCTCGAACGGCGTCGTCATCCAGCCCGGCTTCCCGGCGGCCGACGCGCCCAGGGTCGACCGCATCGTCGTCTGCTCGGGCGGCGACGCCGATCATGTCGTGGCCGACGCGGCGATGGGCTGGATCCGCCGGAGCCTGCGCAATGGCGCCCATATCGGCGCGGTGGCCGACGCCGCCTTCTTCCTCGCCCGCGCCGGCCTGCTCGACGGCCATGCCTGCACGCTGCACTGGACCAGCCAGGCCGCCTTCACCGAGGCCTTTCCGGACATCGAGCTGCGGCGCGACCTCTACGTCATCGACCGCCGGCGCTTCACCTCGGCCGGTGGCGTCGGCAGCCTCGACATGATGCTGGAGATCATCACCCGCGATTGCGGCGCGGAGATCGCGGCCGGCGTCGCGGAATGGTTCGTGCACAGCCCGCTGCGCTCCAGCGTCGACCGCAAGCTGATGCCGCTGCGCCTGCGCACCGGCGTGCAGAACGAGCTGGTGCTGTCGGCCATCGCCGTCATGGAGGACGCCGTGGAGGAGCGCCTCGCCATGGCCGAGCTGGCGACGCGGCTCGGCGTCTCGCCCGACAAGCTGGAGCGGAACTTCCGCGCCGAGCTCGGCGTCTCGCCCAACGGCTACTACCGGCGCCTGCGGCTGAAGCGGGCCGCCGACCTCCTCGCCCACTCCTCGCTCGCCGTGCGCGACGTGGCGCTGGCATGCGGGTTTGCTTCCATGTCGAGCTTTGCCCGGGCTTTTCGGGAGGAACATGGCCACGCGCCGAAGGCGACGCGCAGGCATTAGAGCGCTCCCTTCCTGCCGCGCCGAGTTCCCTCACACCCCCCTCTGTCCTGCCGGACATCTCCCCCGCAAGGGGGGAGATTGGATGTCGCCCTCGCCTTCGCCAATCGCTTGCGTTGCAGGGAGAACGCCATCAGCGGAATTGCTGATCTCCCCCCTTGCGGGGGAGATGTCCGGCAGGACAGAGGGAGGTGCTATCCCGCCAGCCCTGCGATCGAACAACGGCGCCAGCGATGCGGCATCCGGCACAACATTTGCGGAATGCCGCACAAGCTCAAAACCGCGCCCGGCTATGTTCGCCGGAACAGGAGGCGCGTGATGAGCATCGTCGTATTCGATCCCGACAGCACCGAGGATGTCGACTTCAAGGACCGCATGCGCCACCCGGCCGCCGCCGACCCGGCCGGCGGCATGTGGCTGTCGGACACCGAGCCCTCCTTCATCGACGCGGATGCCTTGCGCAAGGGCCGGCTGGCGAAGCTGCGCGGCTGGATGCGCGAGGCGGGCTATGGCGGCGTCGTTCTGTTCGACCCCTACAACCAGCGCTACGCCACCGGCTCGCGCAACATGTTCGGCTACTTCCTGCGCAACTCGACCCGCTATTTCTTCATCCCCACCGAGGGGCCGATCGTGCTGTTCGAGTACCCGCAGAGCTACCATGTCTCCATGGTGCTCGACACGATCGACGAGGCGCGCCCTTCCAAGCTGGTCTGGTCCTCGGTGTCGGGCCGCGACGACGAGACCGCCGGCCCCTTCGCCGACGAGATCGCCGAGCTTCTGAAGAAGCATGGCGGCGGCTCGATGAAGCTCGGGCTGGACCGCTGCAGCCACCTGCAGGCGCTGGCGCTGGAAAAGCGCGGCTGCGAGGTCAGGGATTGCCAGGGCGAGATCCTCGCCGTGCGCGCGGTGAAGACGCCGGAGGAGGTCAAATGCCTGATGGCCTCGATGGCCGGCGCCGAGGCCGCGGTGGCAGCTGTGCGCGAGGCGATCAGGCCCGGCGTGTCCGAGAACGAGCTCTTCGCCATCATGTACGGCGAGGTGATCCGCCAGGGCGGCGAGTTCATCGAGACCCGGCTGCTCACCTCGGGCCAGCGTACCAACCCGTGGTTCAACGAGGCCAGCGGCCGCAAGATCAGGCCGGGCGAACTGGTCGCGCTCGATACCGACACGATCGGCTGCTACGGCTACTACTCCGACTTCTCCCGCACCTTCCGCTGCGGCCCGGGCAAGCCCACCCCTTACCAGAAGTCGCTCTACCGCATGGCGCACGACCAGGTGCAGCACAACATCGGGATCGTGAAGCCCGGCATGGCCTTCCGCGAGATCGCCGAGAAGGCGTGGAAGATTCCGGACCGCTTCGTCGACCAGCGCTACACCTCGGTCATGCACGGCGTCGGCATGCATGGCGAAACGCCCTTCATCGCCCACGCCATGGACTACGCCACCTACGGCCGCGACGGCATCGTCGTGCCGGGCATGGTGGTCAGCGTCGAAAGCTACATCGGCGAGAAGGGTGGCCGCGAGGGCGTCAAGCTGGAGGACGAGATCCTCGTCACCGAGACTGGCACCGAGCTGCTCTCGCGCTTTCCCTACGAGGACGAGTTCCTGGAGCCGCGGGTGTGATGCCGTGCTTGCCTTGGCTGGGCGCATATGCTTGCGATTGGCGCGAACATCCATCGCTTCGTCATCCTGGGGCGGAGCAAGGAGCGCAGCGACGCGGCGCAGACCCCAGGATCCATGCCGTGACGCCAAGGCGTCGCGGCGGTGCCGAATTCTGCACGGCCACACCCTTCGGTCGGGGTCACGGCATGGATCCCAGGGTCTTCGCGACGGAGCTTCGCTCCTGCTTCGCCCTGGGATGACGATGTCGCGAAGGTCCGGGCCAATCTCCATCGCTTGCGCCAGCGCGCCACCCCATCATCGAACCGTTGCCGGAAACCCAGAAACACCCCCATGAAAGCACCCATTACCATCCGGCGCGGCACGGTGGCCGCCGCGTTCATCGATCTCCAGGAAGAGCACCGCAAGGACAGGCGCTACCTCGTCGAGGGCTATGGCGATATCCTCGCCAACGTGCAGCGCCTGCAGGCGGCGGCGCGTGCCAATGGCGTGCCGCTGCATCACTGGGCCTACATCGTCGACCTCGACATGCAGGACCGCCCCTTCCATCCGCTCGACGAGAGTGGCAAGTCGGCCTTTTCCGACAAGGACGATCCGCTGACGGCGATCTGCCGGGAAGTCGCGCCGCGCGATGGCGAGGCGATGCGCGTCAAGGCAGAGGCCAGCGCGCTTCGCGCAGGCCCCGCCGCCGACGAGATCAGGGCGCAAGGCATCGAATGGCTGGTCGTCGCCGGCGTGTGGACCGAGGCCTGTGTCGACGCCACGGTGAAGGACGCGGTGGCGCGCGGCTTTCGCGTGCTGCTGGTCAAGGACGCCTGCGGCAGCGGCAGCGCCGCCATGCACCAGACCGCCATCCTCAACCTCGCCAACCGACTCTATGGCGGCGCCGTCACCGACACCGCCGGCGCCTGCCGGTTGCTGGCCGGCGAAACGGTCGAAGCGTGGCAGGTCGAGGGCTCGGTGCCGATGCGCTTCACCTTCGACAACGCGGCCCGGCTCTACGCCGGGCTCTGACGATGGCCGGCAAGCCGCCCGACACGTCCTCGGCCTCGCGCGGCAAGTACGCCGCCCGGCTCGATCCCGAGTTCTGGGATTACGTCGACGCGGTCAATGGCTGGTACCCGCCCGAGATCGTGGCCGCGCCCATCGCCGCGCAGCGCGTCGTCTATGACCGGATGTGCGCGGCTTTCCGCCTGCCGCGCCCGGCCGGCGTCGAAACGCAGGACCGGCTGGTCAGGGCGGCCGGTCGCGACATCGCGCTGCGCCACTACCTGCCGGCGGGCGCGGCGCCCGCGGCTTGCGTGCTCTACTGCCATGGCGGCGGCTTCGTTCTCGGCGGGCTCGACAGCCATGACGACATCTGCGCCGAGATCTGCGCCGGCACCGGCTTCGAGGTATTTTCGGTCGACTACCGTCTGGCGCCGGAACATCGCCATCCCGCCGCCTTCGACGATGCGCTCGCCGCCTTCGAATGGCTTGCCGCCGCGTCCGGCCTGCCGCTCGTGCTGTGCGGCGAAAGCGCCGGCGGCACCCTCGCCGCAGCCGTCGCGCACGCCACCCGCCGGCACCCGCGCCGGGCGATCGGCCAGATGCTGATCTATCCCGGGCTAGGCGGCGAGATTGGCCGCTCCTATGTCGAGCACGCCGCCGCGCCCCTGCTGACGCTGGCCGACCTCGATTTCTACCGGACCATCCGCGCCGCGCCCGGACAGTCGCCCGACGACCCCACCTTCGCGCCGCTTCGCGACGGCGATTTCGCCGGCCTGCCGCCGACGGTCGTCGTCACCGCCGAATGCGATCCGCTCTCGTCCGACGGCGAGACCTATCGCGACCGCGTCCTCGCCGCTGGCGGTCGCGCGCTTTGCCGCGAGGAGCCGCGCCTCACCCACAGCTTCCTGCGCGCCCGAGCCACCGTGCCGCGTGCCGCCGAGGCCTTCGCGAGGATCATCGCCGACATCGCCAGGCTGGGCGCGGCGGTTTGATCGCCCCCCATCGAGGACGGGGCAAATCGGGTAAGGGGCGCGACCCCCACTCCGGTCGGCTTTGCCGACCACCTCTCCCCCGAACGGCGGGGGAGAGGAAGGGCGGGAGCTTGCCGACCTTGGCCCCTTTCCTCTCCCTCCGGAGGGGGGAGAGGTGGCGCCGCCCAGCGGCGACGGAGTGGGGGAACCCCATCCGCGATCGGCCCAACCCCAGGGGCAGGCAATTGTAGAAATATCCGAGCGGCAGGTACCCCCACCCTAACCCTCCCCACAAGGGGGAGGGGATTCCCGCAGGCGCCGACCTTCGCAAACTGGTGACTCCTCAGGGTCCGGAGATAAGCGCACGGCAGTCCCCCTCCCCCTTGTGGGGAGGGGTTAGGGGTGGGGGTCTGCAGCGCTTGAATCTATGCGCTACCGCCCCTCCCCGAACGACAGGGAGAGGAAAGGTGCGAACTCGGCGAACCAGGCTCCCTCCCTCCGAAGTGGGGGACCGCCGCAGGCGCCGACCTTCGCAAACTGGTGACTCCTCAGGGTTCGGCAGTCCCCCTCCCCCTTGTGGGGAGGGGTCAGGGGTGGGGGTATGCGGCGCTCGGGTTCATATGCCGCCGCCCTCGCGACGGCCTCCCCTCGAAGGACAAGATCCGACGCGCCTTGCGGAACACCGCACAAGAATTGCGGAAAACCAGACATTTCGGCGCGGGCACGCGCCCTATCATCCCCGCGCAGGCAATGGTGCCCCGGCCGCCGCATCCACCAGCGTCCAGGCCGGCCGGGGCGGCGCCTTGGCGCGGAACGTTGCCCAAACCGTTGCGCACCCTCGGGTCCGGCCCGCGGGGAAGCTGTCAGGCGACGCGCACCAACAAGAGGGAACGACGATGAAATTCATGCTGACCGACAGGAAACTGCACCCGCGCGCCCGGCCGCTCGCCGACGATTTCAGGAAGGGCGGCATGAACCGCCGCGAATATCTCGCCCTCATGGCCGGCCTCGGCGTCAGCGCCGCCGGCGCGCTGGCGCTGGGCGGGCTTTCCGCCTCGCCGGCGCGCGCCGCCGAGCAGCCCAGGCGCGGCGGCACGCTGCGCGTCGCCATGAACGTCAAGGGCTTCAAGGACCCGCGCACCTTCGACGGCGTCGAGATGTCCAACGTCGCGCGCCACTGCAACGAATATCTCGTGCGCTGGAACACCGACTTCACCTTCGAGCCGTGGCTGCTGGAAAGCTGGGAATCCAGCGACGACGCCAAAACCCTGACGCTGCATGTGCG
The DNA here is from genome assembly GCA_001899205.1 of Mesorhizobium sp. 65-26. Lineage (GTDB taxonomy): Bacteria > Pseudomonadota > Alphaproteobacteria > Rhizobiales > Rhizobiaceae > Mesorhizobium. The sequence continues at coordinate 75,590 of MKVL01000015.1, forward strand.
CAAGGGCATCACCTGGTCGAATGGCGATGCCTTCGACGCCGACGACGTGATCCACAACCTCACCCGCTGGTGCGACGCCGCCGTGCCCGGCAATTCGGTGGCCGCGCGCATGGGCGCGCTGGTCAATCCCGACACCAAGAAGCCAATCGACGGCGGCATCCAGAAGGTCGACGACCACACCATCCGGCTCAACCTGCCGAAGCCCGACATCTCGCTGATCGCCGGCATGACCGACTATCCGGCGCTGATCATGCATCGCTCCTACGAGGGCGACGGCGACCCGATGAAGGCGCTGGCCATCACCACCGGCCCCTGCGAACTGGTCAAATGGGACGCCGAGACCGGCGCCGAGGTGAAGCGCAAGGACAAGCCCTGGTGGAAGGGCGAGTTCTGGCTCGACGGCATCAAATGGGTCGACTACGGCTCCGACCCCAACGCCATGCTGTCGGCCTTCGAATCCGGCGAGATCGACACCGACCACGAGACCGCCTCCGACGCCGTCTCGCAGACCGCGCAGATGGGCCTGCAAAATTCCGAGATCGCCACCGGCTCCACCATCGTGGCGCGCTTCAACGTCAACAACGCGCCCTACGGCGACGTCAGGGTGCGCCGCGCCGCGCAGCTTGCGGTCGACAACGCCGCGGTGCTGAAGCTCGGCCTCGACGGGCGCGGCAAGCCCGCCGACAACCATCATGTCGGCCCCATGCATCCGGAATTCGCCGACATCGGTCCGGCAAAACGCGACGTCGACGCGGCGAAGAAGCTGCTCGCCGAATCCGGCAAGGCCGACCACGAATACGAGCTCATCTCGGTCGACATCGAATGGCAGAAGGGCACGGCCGACGCCATAGCCGCGCAGATGCGCGAGACCGGCCTCAGGATCAAGCGCACCGTGCTGCCCGCCGCCACCTTCTGGAACGACTGGAGCAAATACCCCTTCTCCTGCACCGAATGGCTCGGCCGCCCGCTCGGCGTCCAGGTGCTGGCACTGGCGTATAAATCCGGCGCGGCGTGGAACGAGAGCGCCTTTTCCGACAAGGAATTCGACGAACTGCTCGACAAGGCGCTGGCCATGCCCGACGCCAAGGCGCGCAAGGAGGTCATGGGCAAGATCGAGCACATCCTGCGCGACAGCGGCATCATCATCCAGCCCTACTGGCGCTCGGTCTACCGCACCTACCGCAAGGGCGTACACGGCCTGGAACAGCACCAGGCGCTCGAGCAGCATTTCGAGAAGGTGTGGCTGGAGGGGTGAGCCCTTCCCATTCTTGGGTTCCTCGCCCCCGCTTCGCGGGGGAGAGGATGCCGGCAGGCAGGTGAGGGGCGGCGGTGACGTCCGGGATTAGACCTAGCCCCACGCGCTGAACCAGCGCCGCTACCGCCCCACCTTTTCATCAGGCGCCAGCCGCCGGATCGGCTTCAGGTTGAGCGCATTGGCGTTCAAACACTTGATTGCCTTGGGCAGCGGGCCGCTCAGCTCGAAATTCACCAGCGTCGGCCGGCCATGGTTGCCATGCTGCAGCCGCACGCTGTCCCCCACGACACCACCAGCGTCACCTGAATCTAGCTCAGTTGTTCATTCGGCAGCGTCTGGGAAAGGATAGCCTAGTGGGCAGCGGCGCTGGTGTCGGCAGCAAAGGCGCACCGCAGAGGATCATGTCCGCCGAAACGACAAATAGCACGGCGGGCACGAACGTAGTGACCCTACCCATAAGGCGAAAATCTTTAGTGACAAAGCTTGATGAGGATGAAAATCCTAACACGCTTGACTTTTTTCATGGAAAATGCAGATTCGCTTAAGTCGTATCTTTCGGCGAAAAGGATTCGGGAGTGCATTCACTTCTCCAGCAGACACACGAGATCCTTCGTTTTGATCTCAACCCGGATTTTGTTGAGACGCTCGCGATTGAAGTCGCCTGGAGATATGATCGGCTTTACGAGGAACTCCGAGACGATGCCGCGTTGCCGCTAGAGTTGAAACTCTCGGAGTTCGCAGCTCGTCGAGCCAATTGCGCAATTAGAGCGATGGTCCTAGCTGCACAGCAACATGGGGTACCGTACAGCTTTCGCAGCTTGGAGTGTAATGGACAGCAAAAAATTCTCCTTAAAATGGGGCGGATCGTTCTCATCCAGGAACCATTTTTGGAACTGTCAGATGCGCCTCGTGTTGCTGACTATAAGCGTGAGTTGGCAGACACACATGGGTTGATTCGTCAGCTTGAGCTAAACCTCGGCGACGTGCCCAATCGTGATCTTGATTGGTCGGGCAGCATACTCGCAGTTCTGTTGCATGGGGCATCTGGTCCCCGATTTACGCGCCGGGATCGGGCACTTGGTGGCCTTATGTTGGGCGTGCCAGATGGCGGCTACGCTACGTGGGTGGCGAGGCTCGATTTGTACCGCATCGCGATGTTTGGCCTAGAGAAGGCCCGATTCTCTACCGAGGGCGGACCCAGCACAACTCCGCCGTCGGATCAAAAGGACGAAGTAATCGTTCGCCTTAAGAAAAAACAGCAGTCAAGAGTCTATCTATGAGTTTCGGCGTTCCAAATTTTCGAGGCGAGCGGCTTAGAGAAGCTAGGCTCGCCAGAGGTATGTTTAAGAATACACTTGGGGATCTTATCGGAGTTTCTGGATCGGCAATTTCTCGCTATGAGGATGGCCTTGATAAGCCTCAAGCTCATCGCGTTAGCGTCATTGCGGATAAGCTACAATTTCCACAAAGCTTCTTCTTCACCCCTGCGTGGGGTGAAGAAATTGACCTTGTCCACTGGCGATCTAGGGCGTCAGAAAGCAAGAGTGCACGTGAGATAACTGAACAGCGTATCCGTTGGCTGTGTGAGATTTTCGGTTTCCTGCAGTCTGAGGTCGATTTTCCAAAGCTGAACCTACCCGAGTTGGATATTTCCAAGGACTTCAACCTCATCACCAACAGCCAGATAGAGCAGGCTGCTACTGATCTTCGGTCGTATTGGAAGCTACGTACCGAGCCGATACCGGACATGATACTTGCCCTTGAGAATGCAGGCGTCCCGGTTGCGGCTTTGAATATTCCTTCAGATAAGCAAGATGGACTTTGTTTTACATCAAAATTGCTGCAAAGGCCGTTTGTTATTATCAACGTGGAAGGTGTTAGTTGTTCAAGGGCGCGCTTTGATGCTGCGCATGAACTTGGTCACCTAGTTCTTCACAGGAACGTGACTCCCGATCAGGCGAAGATGCCGGCCGCTCATAAACTTATTGAGCAGCAGGCTCATAGATTTGCAGGAGCAATGCTCTTTCCCCGTGATTCGTTTATCGCTGAAGTCGGATCGGTTTCTCTTGATTATTTCTGCGCACTAAAAAGACGATGGGGCATATCGATTAGTGCGATGATTATGCGCGCATATGACCTTGGCCTTACCGACGAAGATGGAAAGGCACAACTGTTCCGTTCAATGACGGTGAGAAGGTGGCGCGGACCCCTTCGAGAGCCTTACGATTCTCCTTCGGATATGCCCCTTGAACGACCTCGAATGTTGCGGCGGGGTTTTGAGGTGACGTTGGCGTCTGGGGGATTCGCAAGATCGACAATTAGATCCGCGATACCTCTACCTAGTCAAGAGCTGGAGCAACTCTCGTCCCTTGAAGAAGGGACCTTTGCCGATGGAAATCTTGATTCGATGGCTCTCACTAAGCTTAAGCCTGCGGCGGAAATGCTCGACCTAGAAAGTGGAAATGTTCTTCTCTTTCGACGTAGATTCCGCTGACGTTCAGACCGCCTCTCTGAGGGCCGTTATCGCACAGAAACAGACCAGAGCTAGGAGAGCTGTTGCCCCCGGCAGCTCCCCTTTCCAAGCAAGCCATCGATCCACCGGCTCGATGGCTTAGTGCGCTCTGCGCACCAACCGCCCCCTCAATCCCCCATCTTCAGCGCCTGGATAAACGCTTCCTGCGGGATATCCACCTTGCCGAACTGGCGCATCCGCTTCTTGCCCTCTTTCTGCTTGTCCAGCAGCTTGCGCTTGCGCGAGACGTCGCCGCCGTAGCACTTGGCGGTCACGTCCTTGCGCAGCGCCGAGACGGTTTCGCGGGCGATGATGCGGCCGCCGATGGCGGCCTGGATCGGGATCTTGAACAGGTGCTGCGGGATCAGCTCCTTCAGCTTCTCGCACATCACGCGGCCGCGCTTTTCCGCCGCCGAGCGGTGTACCAGCATGGACAGCGCGTCGACCGGCTCGTCATTGACCAGGATCGACATCTTCACCAGGTCGCCCTCGCGATAGTCGGTCAGATGATAGTCGAACGAGGCGTAGCCCTTCGAGATCGACTTCAGCCGGTCGTAGAAATCGAACACCACCTCGTTGAGCGGCAGGTCGTAGGTCAGCATGGCGCGCTTGCCGACATAGGAGAGGTCGGCCTGGATGCCGCGCCGGTCCTGGCACAGCTTCAGGATGCCGCCGAGATAGTCGTCCGGCGTCAGGATGGTGGCGCGGATCCACGGCTCCTCGATCGAGGCGATCTTGACCACGTCGGGCATGTCGGCCGGGTTGTGCAGCTCCTTCGTCGTGCCGTCGTTGAGGTTCATGCGGTAGACGACGGACGGCGCCGTGGCGATCAGGTCGAGGTTGAACTCGCGCTCCAGCCGCTCCTGGATGATTTCCAGGTGCAGCAAGCCGAGGAAGCCGCAGCGGAAGCCGAAGCCGAGCGCCGCCGAGGTCTCCATTTCGAACGAGAATGACGCGTCGTTGAGGCGCAGCTTGCCGACGGCGGCGCGCAGATCCTCGAAGTCGGCGGCGTCGACCGGGAACAGGCCGCAGAACACCACCGGCTGCGCCGGCTTGAAGCCGGGCAGCGCCGTCTGCGTCTGGCGGCGGTCCTCGGTGATGGTGTCGCCAACGCGCGTGTCGGCCACTTCCTTGATCGAGCCGGTGAAGAAGCCGAACTCGCCGGGGCCGAGCTCGTCGACATTGACGCGGGCGGGCGTGAACACGCCGGTGCGCTCGACGAGGTACTTGGCGCCGGTGCCCATCATGCGGATGGTCTGGCCCTTCTTCAGCACGCCGTCGATGACGCGCACCAGCACGATGACGCCGAGATAGGTGTCGTACCAGCTATCGACCAGCATCGCCTTGAGCGGCGCCGAGGCGTCGCCCTCGCGCGGCGGCGGCAACTGGTTGATGATGGCTTCCAGCACGTCGGGCACGCCGAGGCCGGTCTTGGCCGAGATCATCACCGCGTTGGAGGCGTCGATGCCGATCACCTCCTCGACCTGCTCGCGGATGCGCTCCGGCTCGGCCGCCGGCAGGTCGACCTTGTTCAGCACCACGACGATCTCGTGGTTGTTGTCGATCGCCTGGTAGACATTGGCCAGCGTCTGCGCCTCGACGCCCTGGCTGGCGTCGACCACCAGCAGAGAGCCCTCGCAGGCGGCGAGAGACCGCGACACTTCATAGGCGAAGTCGACGTGGCCGGGCGTGTCGATCAGGTTGAGGACGTAGTCCTCGCCATTTTTGGCGCGGTACTTCAGCCGCACCGTCTGCGCCTTGATGGTGATGCCGCGCTCGCGCTCGATGTCCATCGAGTCCAGCACCTGCTCCTTCATCTCGCGCTCCTCCAACCCGCCGGTCAGCTGGATCAGGCGGTCGGCAAGCGTCGACTTGCCATGGTCGATATGGGCGACGATGGAAAAATTGCGGATGTGGTCGAGGGGTGTGGTCATGGCGCGCGCTTTAGCAGGGGCGCAAAGCGGCGGCAAGCCGCGCGGCGCAACGGGTTCGGCACCGATTCATTAAACTTTGACCAATCCCGTTAGAGCATCGTTTGCGCCCGACATGGTAAATGCCCGCGTCAGTAAGAGCAATTCCGGCGGAGATACCAAGCACTCTCCTCAGGGAAGTTGCCCAAAAACAAAGAGATAGGGGCAATGAGGCGATTGGGGTCGCCGGACTTGCCCATGACTTCTGGGGGTTCGGAATGTGCTTTCCAGGCAAAGGTTTCCTGCGTGCTCGCGACGGTTCCCTGGCGCCGGTCTTCGCCATGGCGCTGCTACCCATGGTGGCCGTGGTCGGCTTCTCCATGGATTACACATCGGCGGTTTCGACCCGCGCCTCGATGCAGAACGCGCTCGACGCGGCGGTGCTGGCCGTCACCACGCTGCCGCCCACGGCGACGGACACCGACCGCCTGCAGAAGCTGAGGGACTCCTTCGTCGCCAATGGCGGCCAGGGCACGGTCAACCTCGACAGTTTCCAGGTCGATACTTTCGGCACGGCGCGCGCCAACGTTTCGGCCAGCTACGCCATGCCGACCAATTTCATGCAGATCGCCCGCGTGCCGACGGTGTCGATCGGCGTCACCGCCGCCGTGCGCAAGACGCCGTCGCTTGTGCAGGCGACGTTCAAGGTCGACAAGGTGTCGGGCTACTGGAACAAGACGGTCACGCTCTACGGCACGAAATTCGGCGCGACCTCGCCGCAGAAGCTGATGACGGCCAGCTACGTCTTCTCGTCCTATGGCTTCACCTACACGGTGGGGTCCGGCAACAAGGCCAAGTCCTACACCACCAATGAAGCGAAGGGTTACGGCACGACGACCATTTCCCTGGTCAACGGCTCGACCTCTACGGTGGTGCAGACGCAGACCTGCACCACAGCCGGCTCGACGACCAACTTCGTCAACCCGCCGACCGACGCGGTCGTAACCTCGCAATATGACAGCAACAGCAAGCAGACGGTCTATTTCAAGACCACTTGCGCTACCACAACCGTGCCGGCCAACGGCACCGGCGCCGCCGTCGACGTGAGCCAGATGAACAGTCTCTATCTGCAGATGGACGTCACCACCGGCAACACGGCGACGTTCAAGTCGAACGATCCCACGACGTCGAACCATCTCTACCTGGGCCTTTCGCCGACCCCTTTGACCGAGGTTGCCTCCGGCCAGACGGTCGACATCTTCACTGTCGTGCCTTGCTCGCAGACCAGCTACCAGGCCTGGGAGGACGGCGGCAATTCGCTTCCCGCGGCCTACACGAACGCCGACTTCTTCTACAACGTCACCGGCAAGTGCGATTTCAACCAGCGCCCGTCGGAGACGATGCTGACGCAGTAGCGGCGGGGACGGTGACGGACTCAGGCTTCGTCTCCACGACCTCCCCACAAGGGACTTGGCAATCACGCAAGGGGCACGACCCCCACTCCGTCCGCTGCGCGGACACCTCTCCCCCGAACGACGGGGAGAGGAAAGGCGCGAGCTTGCCGGGCTAGGCTCCCTTCCTCTCCCTCCGCGGAGGGCAGGGCCATCGCATATGGAAATTTGGAGCGTGTCAGCGCGACAGGTACCCCCACCCTACCCTCCCCACAAGGGGGAGGGGATTCCCGCAGGTGCCGATCTTCGCAAACTGTCGACGTCTCAGCGTCGAAAGATGGGCGCGCGGCAGCGTTCCCTCCCCCTTGTGGGGAGGGTTAGGGTGGGGGTCTGCGCCGACACCCCCAATCACAAACCGGTGAAGATGTAACGACGTGTCCGTCGGGGACGAAGCAACGGGCATGGCCGGCGACCGGCGCCCGTTGCAACGGAGGATCCGATGACACGATCGAGAACAGGCAGGCTTGGGGCGCTGGCGGGCGCCGCGCTGCTTGCCTTCGCGGCGACGGGCGCCGTCGCCGGCCAGCCGCTCACCGTGGTCGAACTGTTCACCAGCCAGGGTTGCTCGTCCTGCCCGCCGGCCAACGCCAACCTCATCAAGGTCCGTCAGCAGCCGGGCGTGCTGGCGCTGTCTTTCAACGTCACCTACTGGGACTATCTCGGCTGGAAGGACACGTTCGGCCGGCCCGAATTCACGCAGCGCCAGGTCGATTACGAGCCCGCGCTCGGCCATGACGGGCCGTTCACGCCGCAGGTCGTGGTCAACGGCCATGCCGACGCCGTCGGCGCCCGGCCGGGCGAGATCGAGACGCTGATCGCCGCCAGCCATCCGACGCCGGGCCCGGCGCTCGTGCTCGGCCAGGACAAGGTCTCGATCGGCGCCGGCGCGGCGCCGGGCGGCCATGCCGACATCTGGCTGGTGCGCTACGACAGGCATGTCGTGGAGGTGCCGGTGGGGCGCGGCGAGAACACCGGTCGCACCTTGCCGCACGCCAATGTCGTCCATTCGCTGCAGCGGCTGGGCGCCTGGGCCGGCGCCGCCACCACCTTGCCGCTTCCCGAAGCCCCGGGCGGCCTCGCCACCGCCGTTCTGGTGCAGACGCCGGGCGGCGGCCCGATCCTCGCCGCCGCCACCGACTGACCATCCGCTGTTTTCGCAGGGCCGCACGGGCGGCCGCATCAACCGGCCCGCATCCGCGCGCCGCAACCCCAGGAGACGATCATGACCAGATTCCCCGTCCTCGCCGCGCTCGCGCTCGCCCTCGGCTCGACGGCGCTCGCCGCCGGCGCGCGTGCCGACGACGCGACCGGCGCGATGAAGCCGGCAATGGCCACCGACGCGATGAAGCCGGCGGCGAACGCCATGAAACCGGCGACGGATGCGATGAAGCCGGCCAATGCCATGAAGCCGGCGGATGCGATGAAGTCCGCCGACGCCATGAAGCCGGCCGACACCACGGCGAACTGAAGATTGGCGCCGACTCCATCGCCCCCGCACGGCAAAGTGAGAAACCCGACGGGGGCTTCCGTCGTATAGTCCAGGAACCATGAAAGGAGATCAGACATGACCGGCATCGAGCACAAGGCCGCGCGGCGATCGCCATTCCTCATCAAGGGCGCGCTTGCCGCGCTGGTCGTCGCGGCGGCGGCCGCCGCGCTATGGCAGACGCCGGCGATCTCGGCCGAGGACGCGGTGACGATCCCGCCGCCGGCGGTCGACGAGAAGCCCGTGGCCGGCAGCGAAAAGGCTGTCTTCGCCGGCGGCTGCTTCTGGGGCGTGCAGGGCGTGTTCCAGCATGTCAGGGGCGTCGAGCGCGCCGTCTCCGGCTACACGGGCGGCGGCAAGGACGACGCCGTCTACGAGACGGTCGGCACCGGCCGCACCGGCCACGCGGAATCCGTCGAGGTCACCTACGACCCGTCGAAGGTCACCTACGGCCAATTGCTGCAGGTCTATTTCTCGGTCGCGCACAACCCGACGGAGCTCAACTACCAGGGTCCCGACGAGGGCACGCAGTATCGCTCGACGATCTTCGCCGAGAATCCCGAGCAGAAGAAGCTCGCCGAGAGCTACATCGCCCAGCTCGACAAGGCCAAGGTGTTTTCGAAGCCGATCGTCACCACGCTGGAGACCGGCAAGACCTTCTATCCGGCCGAGGACTATCACCAGGATTTCCTGACGCTGAACCCGACCTATCCCTACATCGTCTACAACGACCTGCCCAAGATCGAGAACCTGAAGACGATGTTCCCCAAGCTCTACAGCGAAAAGCCGGTCCTGGTGCTGGCCTCGAGCAAGAGCTAGGGCGCCGTAGCTGCTGGCGTCCCGCCGTGGTTTGACGAAGGTGCCTCAGCCTTTGTGGACAAGGAACTCACATGGCGGCGGCGATAACTCCAGCGTCGCATACCCCCACCCCCAAGCCCTCCCCACAAGGGGAGGGGGACTCGCCGGCCGCTGTGCCGCAAGTACCGCCTGAAGACATGTCCTCGGCGTTGGCGCCTCCCCCTTGTGGGGAGGGGCTAGGGGTGGGGGTCCGCGCCGGGCAAAACGCTTTCCGATTTCCCAATGCTGTTGCCCTGCCCTCCGGAGGGAGAGGAAAGGAGCCCGGTTTGGCAGGCTCGCTCCCTTCCTCTCCCCCGTCGTTCGGGGGAGAGGTGGTCGGCAAGGCCGACCGGAGTGGGGGTCGTGCTCTTACGCGATTGCCCCCTTCAAGGGAAAGGTATTCCCGCCGCGCCTGTCCTCACGGCGACGTCCCGACGTCAGGAGATGTTCACTGCGTCGCCGGTGTCGAGGCCAAAGTCTCGCCGTCCCAGCCGCCGCCCAGCGCCTGGAACAGGCTGGTGGCCGCCAGCAGCCGGTTGAGCCGCACCTGGACCAGTGTCGACTGCGCGCTGAACAGCGTCTGCTCCGTCTGCAGCACGCTGACCAGATTGGCGGTGCCGCCCTTGAGCTGCTCCTCGGCGACCTGAAAACCCTTGCGTGAATTGGCCACCACTTCGCCCTGCAGGCGCTGCTGCAGCGTCGTTTGCTCCAGCGCCACCAGCGCGATCTCGACATCGGCGAAGCCCGACAGCACCGCCTTGCGGTAGGCCTGCAGGCTCTGCAACTGTGCCCCCTTGGCCTGCTTGAGCTGGTTCTGCAACTGGAAGCCGTCGAAGATCGGCTGGCTGAGGCCCGCCACCAGCGTGTAATACCAGGCGCCCGGCCCGAACAGCGCGGCCAGCGCCTTGCTCTGGAAGCCGGCGCTGCCGGTGAGCTCGATCTGCGGGAAGAACGCGCCGCGCGCCGCCTCGACGCTGAAGCTGGAGGCCGCGAGCTGCGCTTCCGCCTCGCGTATGTCGGGGCGCCTGGCCAAGAGTTCGGACGGCAGGCCGGGCGTCACGCGCGGCACGGAGATGCGCGACAGGCCGCGCGCGTCGATACGGAAGCCGGCCGGCACCTTGGCCAGCAGGACGGCGAGCGCGGCGATGTTCTGCCGCCGCGTTACCTCCAGCGGCGGGATGGAGGCGCGCACCTGCGCCACCAGCGCGGCCTGCTGGGAAACGTCGAGCTGCGAGGCGGTGCCGGCGGTGAACTGCTTCTGGATCAGGCCCTGGATGCGGCTCGCCGCGGCAAGGTTGTCGCGCGCCACGGCAAGCTGGTCCTGCGCGGCGAGCACCTGGAAATAGGTGTTGGCGACCGACACGACGGTGCTCAGCATCACCACCTCGCGGTTGAAGCGGCTGGCCAGCGCGGTCTTCTCCGCGGCGTAGAGCGTGGCGCGGTTCTTGCCCCAGAAGTCCAGCATGTAGCTGGCCGACAGGCCGAGGCCGAACTGCGGTTGGCCGCTGCCGGCCTGGCGCTGGGTCGCGGCGCTGCCTGAACCGGAGAGGCTGGGCAGCAGCGGCGCGCCGGCAATGCCCGCCTGCGCGTCGGCCTGGATGATCTGCGCCATGGCGACGGCGATGTCGAGATTGGCGGCGCGCGCCTGCTCGACCAGGCTGGTCAGCTCCGGCGAGCCGAAGCCGCGCCACCATTCCGGCCTCGGCTCGGCCGCCTTCGCCGCGCGCGGCGCGTTGCCGTATTTGGCCGGCACGTCGAGCATGGCGTCGGGATGCTCGGTGTTGAGCACGCAGCCCGTCAGGCCGAGCGAAACCATGCAGGCCATGGCCGTCCGCGCCAGGCGCGGCATCGCCGGGCGCCGGCCCGGCGGCCTCTGTTTCATTCGCATGCAACCCTCTCCTTCGCGCATGGCCTATTCCCCCGGCACCGGGCTCGCTCGCGGCGCGGACCGGGTCCTGCGCCTGCCCCAGCCCAGCCGGAGGCGGTCGATATAGATGTAGATGACAGGCGTCGTGTAGAGCGTCAGCATCTGGCTGAGCACCAGCCCGCCGACGATCGAGATGCCCAGCGGCTGGCGGATCTCGCCGCCCTCGCCGAGGCCGAGGGCCAGCGGCACGGCGCCCAGCAGCGCCGCCATGGTCGTCATCATGATCGGCCGGAAGCGCAGGATGCAGGCCTGGAAGATGGCTTCCTCGGGCGCCATGTTGCCGCGCCGCTCGGCGTCGAGCGCGAAGTCGATCATCATGATGGCGTTCTTCTTGACGATGCCGATCAGCAGGATGACGCCGATCAGCGCCATGATGCTGAACTCGATGTTCGCCGCCGACAGCGCCAGCAGCGCGCCCACGCCGGCCGAGGGCAGCGTCGACAGGATGGTGAGCGGATGAGCGTAGCTCTCATAGAGGATGCCGAGCACGGCGTAGACGGCGATCAGCGCCGCCAGGATCAGCATCGGCTGGTTGGACAGCGTGTCCTGGAACACCCTTGCCGTGCCGGCGAAGGAACCGTGGATGGTGGTCGGCATGCCGATGCGATCCGAGGCCTGGGCGATCGCGTCCACCGCGTCGCTCAGCGCCATGCCCGGCGCGAGGTTGAACGACAGGGTGGTGGCGACGAACAGTCCCTGGTGGTTGATCGACAGCGGCGTCGAGCCCGGCCCGAAGCGCGCCACGGAGGCAAGCGGCACCATCGTCTCCGTGCCGGTGCTCACCGCCGCGCCAGTGGAGGCGGAGCTCTTGCCGGTGCTGGCGATCGAGTTGTTGGCCTGGTTGCGCGCCGCGTCCGAGGCGACCGCCGAGGCGCTGGTCGACTTGCCCGCCGAGGCGAAGGTGCCGGATACAGCGTTCGAGGCCTGCGAGCCGCCCACCGAGCCGCCCGAGGTGCTGACATAGACCTGGCTCAGCGTTTCCGGGTTCTGCCAGTATTGCGGCGCCGCCTCCATCACCACATGGTACTGGTTGCGCGCCACGTAGATGGTCGACACCTGGCGCTGGCCGAAGGCGTCGTAGAGCGTGTTGTCGATCTGGCCGACAGTGATGCCAAGGCGCGCCGCGGCGTCGCGGTCGATGACGACGTTGGCTTCCAGCCCCTTGTTCTGCTGGTCGCTGTTGACGTCGGTCAGGCGCGGGTCGCCCTGCAGCGCCGCCGCCAGCTTCGGCGCCCACTCCACGAGTTCGTCGAAACTGTCGCCCTGCAGCGTGTACTGGTACTGCGCGTTGGACTGCCGGCCGCCGACGCGGATGTCCTGCACCGATTGCAGGAACAACGTCGCGCCCGAGACCACCGACAGCGCGCCGCGCAGCCGCCCGATCACCTGGTCGGCGGAGATCTTGCGCTCGGCGAGCGGCTTCAGCGACACGAACATGAAGCCGGAATTGGTCTGGCCGCCGCCGGTGAAGCCGACGGCCGTGTCGACGGCCGGATCGCGGCTGACGATGTCGGCGAACTGGCTGAGCTTCTGCGACATGGACTGGAAGGAGGTCGCCTGGTCCGCCTGGATCGAACCGGTGAGCCTGCCGGTGTCCTGCTGCGGGAAGAAGCCCTTGGGAATGGTGGCGTAGAGATGGAAGTTGAGGCAGAGGACGGCGAGCAGGATCGCCAGCACCAGCCGCGGATGCCGCAGCGCCGCGGCGAGCGAGCGCCGGTATCCGGCAAGCATCAGGTCGAAGGCCCGCTCGCTCGCCCGGTAGAGCCGGCCGCGGACGCGCTCACGGTGAGGGCGCAGGAAGACGGCGCACATCATCGGCGTGGTGGTCAGCGAGACGACCAGCGAGACCAGGATGGCGGCCGACAGCGTCACCGCGAATTCGCGGAACAGCCGACCGACCAGGCCGCCCATCAGCAGGATGGGGATGAAGACGGCGATCAGCGACACGCTCATCGCCAGCACCGTGAAGCCGACTTCCCGGGCGCCCTCGATCGCCGCCCGCGTCGGCGGCATGCCGTCGGAGATGTGGCGGGAGATGTTCTCGAGCACGACGATGGCGTCGTCGACGACGAAGCCGGTGGCGATGGTCAGCGCCATCAGCGACAGGTTGTCGATCGAGAAGCCGAGCAGGTACATGATGCCAAGCGTGCCGACCAGCGACACCGGCACCGCCACCACGGGGATCAGCGTCGAGCGCGCGTCGCGCAGGAAGGCGAAGACGACCAGGATCACCAGGCCGATGGCGATCATCAGCGCCTGCTCGACCTCCTGCAGCGAGGCGCGGATGGTGGTCGAGCGGTCGTTGGCGAGGTTGATGTCGATGGCCGGCGAGACCGAGGCGCGCAGCGTCGGCAGCAGCGCCTTCACCCGGTCGACCGTGTCGATGATGTTGGCGTTGGGCGAGCGGTTGAGGATCACCAGCACCGCCGGCTTGCCGTTGGCGAGGCCGGCATTGCGGATGTTCTCGACCGAATCCGTCACCTCGCCGACATCGCTCAGCCGCACGGGGGCGCCGTTGCGGTAGGCGACGATCAGCGACCGGTAGTCCTTGGCCGCCGTCGCCTGGTCGTTGGCCAGGATCTGGTAGCGTTGCTGGCCGACGTCGATCGCGCCCTTCGGGCTGTGCGCGTTGGCCGAGGCGAGCGCGGCGCGCACGTCCTCCAGGCCGATGCCGTATTTGTAGAGCGCCGGCGGCACCAGTTCGACCCGCACCGCCGGCAGCGAGGAGCCGCCGACCGACACCTCGCCGACGCCGTCGACCTGTGACAGCTTCTGCGCCAGCACGGTGCTGGCGGCGTCGAAGATCTCGCCCTTGGACAGCGTGTCCGAGGTCAGCGCCAGGATGAGGATCGGAGCGTCGGCCGGGTTCACCTTGCGATAGGTCGGGTTGGAGCGCAGGCTCGACGGCAGGTCGGCGCGGGCGGCGTTGATCGCCGCCTGCACGTCGCGCGCGGCGCCGTCTATGTCGCGGTCGAGGCCGAACTGCAGCGTGATGCGCGCCGAGCCGACGCTGGAGGACGAGGTCATCTCGTTGACGTCGGCGATCTGGCCGAGATGCCGCTCCAGCGGGCTCGCCACCGTCTCTGCCACCACCTGCGGGCTGGCGCCGGGCAGGCTCGCCTGCACCGAGATGACGGGGTAGTCGACGGCCGGCAGCGGCGCCACCGGCAGCAGCGGAAACGCCACCAGCCCGGCCAGCAGCACGCCCAGCGTTAGGAGCGTCGTGGCTACCGGGCGGCGGATGAACGGGGTGGAGAGGTTCATGGCCCTGCGCCCGCCCCGCTCTCCTCGATCATGGCGG
>MKVL01000015.1:90299-308704 GCA_001899205.1 Mesorhizobium sp. 65-26
GAAGCGCAGCATTGAGGCGCGGTGGATCGCCGCGCGCGGCGCCAGCCCCTCGTCGCGCTGCGCCTCCAGCGCGAAGTCGATCATCATGATGGCGTTCTTCTTGACGATGCCGATCAAGAGGATGATGCCGATGATCGAGATGATGGTCAGGTCCTCGCCCGCCGCCATGAGGGCAAGCAGCGCGCCGATGCCGGCCGAAGGCAGCGTCGACAGGATGGTGATCGGGTGGATGAAGCTCTCATAGAGCACGCCGAGCACGATATAGACCGTCACCAGCGCCGCCAGGATGAGGAACAGCTGGTTGCTCAGCGAGGCCTGGAAGGCCTGCGCCGCGCCCTGGAAGCTGGTGATGATGCTGAGCGGCATGCCGATGCCGGCTTCCGCCTGCTGGATGGCGTCCACGGCGGCGCCCAGCGATGCGCCCGGCGCCAGGTTGAACGACACGGTGGTGGCCGGGAACTGGCCCATATGGGTGATCTGCAGTGGCGCGGTGTCGACGCGCATGCTCGCCACCACCGAGAGCGGGATCGGCGCGCCGCCGGTCGAATTGGGCAGGTAGATCGAGTTCAGCGAGCGCAGCGAACCCTGCAGCGAGGGCGCGGCCTCCAGGATCACCCGGTACTGGCTGGAGGTGGTGAATATGGTCGAGACGATGCGCTGCCCGAAGGCGTCGTAGAGCGCGTTGTCGATCGTCGCCGGCGTGATGCCGAAGCGCGCCGCCTGGTCGCGATCGATGACGACGTTCACGGCCAGCCCGCTTTCGGCGAGGTCGCTCGCCACGTCGCTCAGCTCCGGCAGCGCGCGCAGCCGCTCCACCAGCTTCGGCGTCCACTCGGCCAGCTCGTCGGCATTGGCGTCCTGCAGCACGAACTGGTACTGGGTGCGGCTCACCGTGCCGTCTATGGTCAGGTCCTGCACCGGCTGCATGTAGAGCGTCGCGCCGGAAAGCCCCGCCGTGTTCTCCTTCAGCCTTTCGATGACGGTGGCGATGTCGTCGGTGCGCTCTTCGTGCGGCTTCAGGTTGATCAGCATGCGCCCGACATTCAGCGTCATGTTGGTGCCGTCGACGCCGATGAAGGACGACAGGCTGTCGACGTCCTTGTCCCTCAGGATGATGTCGGCGAGCTGTTGCTGGCGTTCGGCCATCGAGGCGTAGGAGACCGACTGCGGCGCCTCGGTGATGGCCTGGATGACGCCGGTGTCCTGCACCGGGAAGAAGCCCTTGGGGATCACGACGTAGAGCATGCCGGTGATCAGCAGCGTGGCGACGGCCACCACCAGCATGAGCTGCTGGCGGTCGAGCACCCAGTCGAGCGCCCGGCCATAGCCGCGGATCACCCATTCGAAGAAATCGTGGCTGGCACGCTGGAACCGGTTCTCGCGGATTTCCGACTGCGGCTTGAGCAGCTTGGCGCACAGCATCGGCACCAGCGTCAGCGACACGACGGCCGAGATCAGGATGGTGGCGGCGAGCGTGATCGAGAATTCGCGGAACAGCCGGCCGACCACGTCGCCCATGAACAGCAGCGGGATCAGCACGGCGATCAGTGACACCGTCAGCGAGATGATGGTGAAGCCGATCTGCTCGGAACCCTTGAGGGCGGCTTCCTCGGGCGGCAGCCCCTCCTCGATGTAGCGGGCGATGTTCTCGATGACGACGATGGCGTCGTCGACGACGAAGCCGGTGGCGATAGTCAGCGCCATCAGCGACAGATTGTCGAGGCTGAAGCCGAACAGGTACATGATGCCCAGCGTGCCGATCAGCGACAGCGGCACCGACAGACTGGGGATCAGCGTGGCGCGGGCGCTGCGCAGGAACACGAAGATCACCAGCACCACCAGCATCACCGCCAGCGCCAGCTCGTATTCGACGTCGCGCACCGAGGCGCGGATGGTGGTGGTGCGGTCGGTCAGCACCTGGACGTCGATCGAGGCCGGCAGCGAGGCCTGGAGCTGCGGCAGCAACGCCTTGATACGGTCCACCACCTCGATGACGTTGGCGCCGGGTTGGCGCTGCACGTTCATGATGATGGCCGGCGTGGCGTCCATCCAGGCGCCGAGCTTGTCGTTCTCGGTGCCGTCGACGACGGTGCCGACGTCGCTCAGCCGCACCGGCGCGCCGTTCTTGTAGGCGACGATCAGCGAGCGGTACTGGTCGGGGTCGTTGAGCTGGTCGTTGGCGTTGACGGTGTAGGCGCGCGACGTGCCGTCGAAACTGCCCTTGGGCGTGTTGACGTTGGCGCTGCCCAGCGTGGTGCGCAGGTCGTCGAGGTTGAGGCCGTAGGCGGCAAGCTTGCGCGGATCGGCCTGGATACGCACGGCCGGCCGCTGGCCGCCGCTCAGCGTGACCAGCCCGACGCCGGCGAGCTGCGAGATCTTCTGCGCCAGCCGCGTGTCGGCCATCTGCTGCACGTCGCGCAGCGGCAGCGTTTTCGAGGTCAGCCCCAGTGTCAGCACCGGCGCGTCGGCGGGATTGACCTTGGCGTAGATCGGCGGCGCCGGCAGGTCCGACGGCAGCAGGTTGCCGGCCGCGTTGATCGCCGCCTGCACCTCCTGCTCGGCGACGTCGAGCGAGATGGCCAGGCTGAACTGCAGCGTGATCACCGAGGCGCCGGCCGAGCTCACCGAGTTCATCTGGTTGAGGTTGGCGATCTGGCCGAGCTGCACTTCCAGCGGCGCGGTGATCGAGGACGTCATCACGTCCGGGCTGGCGCCGGGATAGAAGGTCTGCACCTGGATCGTCGGGTAGTCCACCTCCGGCAAAGCCGAGACCGGCAGGAAGCGGAACGCCAGCATGCCCGAAAGCAGGACCGCCACCATCAGCAGCGAGGTGGCGACCGGCCTCAGGATGAAGGCGCGTGACGGGCTCATTGCTGCGGGGCGCCCGAGGCGTCCGAAGCGTGGCGGCGTTTTCCGTTGCCCTGGTGCTTGTGCTCCCCCTGCCCGCCATTGCCCTGTGCCTGGCCCTGCTGCTGTCCGCTGGCGGGCTGGGCCTGCTGGCCGTCCTGCGGCTTTTCGCCAGCCGGCGGTGGCGCCTGGGCCGGAGGCTGCTGGCTACCATTGGCGTCGCGGACATTGACCTTCGCGCCCTCGCGCAGCTTGTCGGCCCCATCCACCACCACGCGCTCGCCGGCGGCGAGGCCGGAGCTGATTTCGACGCGGTCGCCATCGGTGACGCCGAGCTCCACCTTGCGCACCGACACGGTGCTGTCGGCATTGACGACATAGACGAAGGTACCAGGCAGGCCGCGCTGGATGGCCGCCGTCGGCACGATCGACACGCCCTTGTGCTGGTCGACCTCCAGCTCGACGTTGACGAACTGGTTGGGGTAGAGTAGCCGGTCGCCATTGTCGAACGAGGCCCGGAGCTTGATCGTGCCGGTCGTCGGATCGATCTGGCTGTCGAAGGTTTCCAACTGGCCGTCGGCCAGTTTCGTCGTCCTGCCCCGGTCGTAGGCCGCGACCGGCAGCGTCGCGCCCGAGCGCAGGCGCTTGGCGATGGCCGGCAGTTCGTCCTCGGGAACCGTGAACAGCACGCTGATCGGATGGAGCTGGGTCAGCACCACGATGCCGTTGGCGTCGCCCGGCGTCACGTAGTTGCCGCTGTCCACCTGCCTGAGGCCGACGCGCCCATCCATCGGCGCCACGATCCTGCAATAGGCGAGGTTGACCGTGGCGGCCTCCACCAGCGCCTTGTCCGTGTCGATCGTGCCCTGGTACTGGGCGACGAGCGCGGTCTGGGTGTCGAGCGTCTGGCGCGGCACGGCGTTTTGCGCGGCAAGGCCCTTGTAGCGGGCGAGATCCACCTTGGCGCCGTCGAGCAGCGCCTGGTCGCGAGAAAGCTGGCCCTGCGCCTGCGCCAGCGCGGCCTGGTAGGGCCGCGGGTCGATCTGGGCCAGCGGATCGCCCTTCTTGACCTCCTGGCCCTCCTTGAAATCGATCTCGATGAGCTGGCCGCTGACCTGTGTCTTCACGGTGACTGTCGCCAGCGAGGTCACCGAGCCAAGGGCGTCGAGCGTCACCTTCATGTCACCGGTCGACACGGTGGCGACGCCGATCGAGCTTGGCTGCATCATGCGCCGCCCGCCGCGCTCGACGGGCGCCGACGCCTGCGGCCTCTGCCAGAGATAGGCGGAAACAGCGGCCACCACGACGAGGAAGATCAGCCAGGCGATCCAGCCGCTCGAACGTCCCGTGGCGGGCGCATCGTCCGCGTGTGTCGCCGGTCGGGGTTTTTCGACCACCCTTGGGCCTTCCATTGCGGGTGGATCTCCGCCGTCATGGCGGCCCGTCGTCGCTCGCTGGTCCATCGCGATCCTTCGAACCCTGTCCGCGCAAGTCTACGGCCGGCGGCGATTCAAGTCGAATTAACAGTTGGACAGGATGCGCGCAGGCGGAGATCCCACCGAAGTCCCGGGCAGGATTTCGATACCGCCAAAGCCGGCTCCGAGGGAAAGATTGTCCAGAAGTGTCAGGAGTGGCATTGACTTCCCGCCATTCGCACCGACATTCAACGCACAAAAATTCCCTTTCAAGCAGTCATTTTTCAGCCATGTCCTCCATCATTACCATCGCCGGGGTGACCAAGACCTACGCCACCGGCTTCAAGGCGCTGAAGGAAATCAACCTTGATATCCAGCGCGGCGAGATCTTCGCCTTGCTCGGCCCCAATGGCGCCGGCAAGACGACGCTGATCTCGATCGTCTGCGGCATCGTCAACCGCTCGTCCGGCACCGTCACCGTCGACGGCCACGACATCGGCAGGGATTATCGCGCCGCGCGCGGCCTGATCGGGCTTGTGCCGCAGGAGCTCACCATCGACGCCTTCGAGACGGTCTGGGCGACCGTCAACTACAGCCGCGGCCTGTTCGGCAAGCCGGCCAACAAGGCCTTCGTCGAGAAGGTGCTGCGCGACCTGTCGCTGTGGGAGAAGAAGGACGCCAAGGCGATCACCCTGTCGGGCGGCATGAAGCGGCGGTTGATGATCGCCAAGGCACTGTCGCACGAGCCGCGCGTGCTGTTCCTCGACGAGCCGACGGCCGGCGTCGACGTCGAGCTGCGCCAGGACATGTGGGAGATGGTGCGGCGCCTGCGCGAGGACGGCGTCACCATCATCCTCACCACGCACTACATCGAGGAAGCCGAGGCGATGGCCGACCGCGTCGGCGTCATCAACAAGGGCGAGATCATCCTGGTCGAGGGCAAGGCCGAGCTGATGCGCAAGCTGGGCCGCAAGCAGATGACGCTGGAGCTGCGCGCGCCGCTCGGGGCTGTCCCCGAGGCGCTTTCGCGCTACGCGCTGGAACTGTCCGCGGATGGCGGCCAGCTCACCTACACCTATGACAACCAGAGCGATCGGCCGGGCGTCGCCTCGCTGCTGCGCGATCTCGGCGCTGCGGGCATCGAGTTCCGAGACCTCGATACGCAAAACAGCTCGCTCGAGGAGATCTTCGTCAATCTGCTGAGGCAAGACCAATGAACCCCCGCGCGGTATGGGCGATCTATCGGGTCGAAATGGCGCGTGCGTTCCGCACCGTGCTGCAGAGCATCATCTCGCCGGTCATCTCGACATCGCTCTATTTCGTCGTCTTCGGCTCGGCCATCGGCTCGCGCATCACCGAGATCGACGGCATCAGCTACGGCGCCTTCATCGTGCCCGGCCTGATGATGCTGTCGCTCCTGACGCAGTCGATCTCGAACGCCTCCTTCGCCATCTACTTCCCGAAATTCGTCGGCTCGATCTACGAGCTCCTGTCGGCGCCGGTGTCCTACCTTGAAATCGTCATCGCCTATGTCGGCGGCGCGGCGACCAAGTCGATCTTGCTCGGCCTGATCATCCTGGCGACGGCCTCGCTGTTCGTGCCGCTGCGCATCGAGCATCCGTTCTGGATGGTCGCTTTCCTGGTGCTGACAGCGGTCACCTTCAGCCTGTTCGGCTTCATCATCGGCATCTGGGCCAAGACCTTCGAGCAGCTGCAGCTCGTGCCGCTCCTGATCATCACGCCGCTGACCTTCCTCGGCGGCAGCTTCTATTCCATCCACATGCTGCCCGGCGTCTGGAAGACGATCACGCTGTTCAACCCGGTCGTCTACCTGATCAGCGGCTTCCGCTGGAGCTTCTTCGGCAAGGCGGATGTCTCGGTCGGCGTCAGCCTCGGCATGACGCTGGCGTTCCTGGCCGTCTGCATCGCCATCGTCGCCTGGATCTTCAAGACCGGCTACCGGCTGCGCAACTGACAGGCCGCCCTTCAGACGCCGCCCGAGGCTTGCCGGCCTGATGAAATCGGGGAGGCGTTCGGCTGTCGAACGCCTCCCCGGTAATTGCGAGCATCTGTCCTGAAGGTGTGTCAGACGGCGATCTTGCCGCCGCCCTGCCTGGTGATGGCGACGACCGCCGGTCGCACCGGTATGTCGGCCTTGAAGTCGGGCCAGCGGGTCGACGGATCCTCGTAATAGGACGGCCGGCCGAAGCCTTCCCAGTCCTCGCCGCCATCGCCCGGATGCTGGACGGCGACGAAGGCGGTCTGGTCGTCGGGCGCGAACAGCGGACCGCACATTTCGGCGCCGATCGGCACGCGGAAGAACAGCTTCGAGGTCGCCCGCGCCTCGCCCTCGGTGTCGACCGCCCACAGCCCGTCCGTGCGGCCGGTGGCCTTCGGGCCCTGGCCGTCGGTCGCGACCCACAGCCGGCCGGCCGCGTCGATGGCGCAATTGTCGGGCATGCCGAACCAGCCATTGGCCGTCGTCGCGGTGGAGAAGGTGGCGCCGACCTCGGCGACCGAGGGATCGCCGCACTTCAGCAGCACTTCCCACTTGCCCTTGCCGGCGGCGAAGTCGCCGTCGTCCTCGGCGATCTCGATGATGTGGCCGAAGGCGTTCCCGGCGCGCGGGTTGGCGGCGTCGACCTGGTCCGCCTTGCGCTTGGAATTGTTGGTCAGCATCACATAGACCTTGCCGTTGACGCCGTTGGGCTGGATGTCCTCGGGGCGGTCCATCTTGGTGGCGCCGAGCAGGTCGGCGGCGCGCCGGGTCTCGATCAGCACGTCGGCCTGGCTGGCAAAGCCGTTCTCCGCCGTCAGCGGGCCTTGTCCGAAGACGATCGGCAGCCATTCCACCGTGCCGTCCTCGGCGAATCTGGCGACGGAAAGCGTGCCGTCGTCGAGCAGGTCCCGGTTGGCCGCGCGGTCATCGGCGTTGAACTTGCCGGCGGTGACGAATTTGTAGACGTAGTCGAAGCGCTCGTCGTCGCCGAGATAGAAGACGACGCGGCCGTCCTTCGCGACGATCGATTCCGCGCCCTCGTGCTTGAAGCGTCCCATCGCCGTGCGCTTCCTCGGCACGGAATTCGGGTCGTTGACGTCGACCTCGACGATCCAGCCGAAGCGGTTGGGCTCGTTCGGCTCCCTGGCGAGGTTGAAGCGGTCGTAATGCGCGCCCCATTCATAGGCGCCTTCCGGAATGCCGAGCCGCTTGTAGTTGGCGGCTTCCCTGTGGCCTTCCGGCAGCTCGCCCGAGAAATAGCCGTGGATGTTCTCCTCGGCCATCACATAGGTGCCCCAGGGCGTGACGCCGCCGGCGCAGTTGTTGATCGTGCCGAACACCTTGGTGCCGGCCGGATCGGCATTGGTCCTGACGCGGTCGTGGCCGGCGACGGGGCCGGAGAGCGCCATTTCGGTGTTGGACGTGATGCGGCGGTTGAGCTTGCCGTCGCGCACCACCTGCCACTTGCCCGAAACCTTGCGGATCTCGACGACGGTGCCGCCATGCGCGGCCATCTCGACATCGACCTGCTCCTTGCTGAGCGGCGCCTGCTTGGCCTTGCCGTCGGTGACCGTGACCAGGCCGGGGAACATCAGATGCGGGTTGGTGTATTCGTGGTTGACCACCAGCAGGCCGTGTTCGGCCGAGCCGTCGATGGCGATGTAGCCGACATAGTCGTTGTTGTAGCCGAACTGCCGGGCCTGCGCCTCGGCGGTCTGCTTCGCCGGGTCGAATTCGGGCGAGTCGGAGAACAGCGGATCGCCCCAGCGCAGCAGCACGTCGGCGTCGTAACCCGGCGCGACATGGTGCTTGTCGTCGATACCGGCCTCCAGCTCGTCGAAGGCGAAGGCCGAGCCGGAAGCGGCGCGCGCCTTGTCGGCGCTGATCAGCGCGACGGGGCCGACGGTGGCGGCGATGGCCGAGACGGCCAGCGAGCCCTGGAGGAAGCCGCGACGCGAAAAACGCCGGGCGATGATATCACCCATGGTGCGGTTGTCGGTCGGGTTGACGGCCGGGCCGTCATTCTCCTCGAGCAGGCTGGTGGGGAAACGGGAGTCAGGGGAGCGGGGTTCGGTCATGAGCTTTCCTCTGGCTTCTTTGAGTGGCTGGAGCGGGGTGACCTTTCGACCCCTATAGTCCGCCGATCACATTTTCGTGACAATAGCGGCGGAACTGCCCCGAACTGATTTGCCGACGCATGAGGCGCGCGACGGCTTCAGGTCGATGCTGACGCCCCTGGGGACCGTGGCAGGGTGGGCCGATTCTGGTGGCGAAACCTCGTCCGGCGGAGATTTTGCGACATTCGGCTTCGGTCCGCTGGCAGCGAAGTGATGACTGGGCGGGCTCTGCTTGACGGCCTCGCCGGCTTCGGAAACAAGGGCGGCGGCAGGCGTGGGCAATTACGCCTTCAGGAGGGAACGGGACGTGAGTGTCTGGGGATTTGTGCAGCTCTGTTTTTCGACCGTGATTTTCCTGGGCGCGGCGACGGCCGCCAAGCAATGGGCGCTTGCCCCCGGCCTTGGCAAGATCGTGCTCACCCTGTTCCTCTATTCACTCGGCAACCTCGTCATGCTGCGCCTCATCCGCGAGTTCGGCATGTCGGTTTCCTTCAGCCTGTCCGCGGTGATCCAGCTCGTGGCGGTGAACGTGGTCGCGCTGATGTTCTTCAGCGAACGCGTCAACACACTCCAGGCGACCGGCATTGTGCTGGCCGTCGCCGCCGTGGCGCTGATCTCGCTCGGGCCCTATCTGCAAGGCAGGTAGGGAAGGACCTCGATGAAGGACACGGCGCGCACCCTGGTCAACCGGATCGAGTTCCCGATCCTGCTCGCGGGGCTGGTTATCGCCGGCGGGCTGTGGGGCTTCGTCGAGCTGATGGAGGTGGCGCGCGCCGGCACGCCGCGCAGCTTCGACGCCGATATCCTGCTGGCCTTCCGGCAAGCAGGCCAGCCGAACGTGCCGGTCGGCCCGCTCTGGCTGGAAGGCGCCATGCGCGACATCACCAGCCTCGGCAGCGCCAGCGTGCTGGTGCTGATCACCACGGCGACGATCATCTACTTCCTGCTGGTCCGCAGATGGGCGACGGCGCTGCTGATCTTTGTCGCGGTGGCCGGCGGCCAGGTGCTGTCCAGCCTGCTGAAGGTCGGCATCGACAGGCCACGGCCGGAGCTGGTCTCGCATCTCGTCACCGAAACGTCGCTGTCCTTTCCCAGCGGCCACGCCATGCTTTCGGCGGTCACCTATCTGACGCTCGGCAGCCTGGCCGCCCGTTTCCTGCCCGGCCGTGTCGCCAAGGTCTATGTGCTGTCATTGTCGGTGCTGGTGGCTATTCTCGTCGGGATAAGCCGCATCTATCTCGGCGTCCACTGGCCGTCCGATGTGCTGGCGGGCTGGTGCGCGGGCTTTGCCTGGGCGATGCTGTGCTGGCTTGTGGCACGGCTGCTGCAGAGTCGCGAAGCGCTGCCGGACGAGGAATGACTATGCATGCTCAGAATGTGCATTATGATGCTTGAAACATGACTATAATGGTATTAAACATTCATTCCGCAGGCTCAGACGGGGAAGGCGACCGATGATCACTGCCGCGCAGATGCGCGCCGCGAGGGCGCTGGCCGGTATCGATCAGAAGACGCTTGCCGAGCGCGCCGGCGTTTCGCTTCCGACCATCCAGCGCATGGAAGCGAGCGAAGGCGTTGTCCGGGGCGTGGTCGATACGCTGATGAAGGTCATCCAGGCCCTCGACGAGGCCGGGGTTGAATTGATCGGCGACAACCAGGCCAGCGAGCGTGGCGGCCGGGGCGTACGCCTGAAGCCGGCCGCGCTGTCCAACCCGCAAGGCTGAGCCGCACGGCGCATCGTTCCGAAGATCGACCTCGATTTCCGGACACGCCGGGTCGAAGTGTCGGAGCGTGCCTTGGTGTCCCTTACCCGCCATCGGGCCGGACACGCCGCGCTCCACGTCGCGACGGCGACCGCCGACAGTCATGCCGACGATCCCGCCGCCCTTATGGTGCGGAGACAGGCATGAGCCGTCAGGCAATTCACAAGGCATCGCGGCCGAGTTTCGCGGAGCTTTTCACGCCCAAGCTGGTGACGGTCTGGCGCGAGGGCTACACGCTGGAGCATTTCAAGGCCGACCTTATCGCCGGGCTGACCGTCGCCATCGTCGCGCTGCCGCTTTCCATGGCCATAGCCATCGCCTCCGGCGTCACGCCGGAGCGCGGCCTCTACACCTCCATCGTCGGCGGCTTCGTCGTCTCGGCGCTGGGCGGCAGCCGCTTCCAGATCGGCGGGCCGGCGGGCGCCTTCATCGTGCTGGTCGCGGCGACGACGGCCCGGGTCGGCGTCGACGGCCTGCTGCTCGCCACCCTGATGGCCGGTGTTTTCCTGCTCGCCATCGGCTATCTGCGGCTCGGAACCTACATCAAGTTCATTCCCTATCCAGTGACGGTCGGTTTCACAGCCGGCATTGCCGTCATCATCTTCTCCGGCCAGATCGTCGAACTGTTCGGATTGAAGCTTCCTGGCAAGGAGCCGGGGCCGTTCCTGCCGAAGCTGATGGCGCTCGCCCAGGCGGCCGGCACCATCAATCCGGCCGCCACTTTCGTCGCCGTGCTGACCATCGGCACCATCGTCCTGGTCCGGCGCTTGCGGCCGAAATGGCCGGCCATGCTGATCGCCATCGGCCTCGCCTCGCTGGTCGTGGCGCTGTTCGCGCTGCCGGCCGAGACCATCGGCACGCGCTATGGCGGCATTCCGCGCAGCCTGCAATGGCCGGCCCTGCCGCCGCTCAGCCTCGGCAAGATGATCGACGTGCTGCCCGACGCCATCGCCTTCGCGCTGCTCGGCGCTATCGAATCGCTGCTGTCGGCCGTCGTCGCCGACGGCATGACGGGCCGGCGCCACCGCTCCAACTGCGAGCTGGTGGCTCAGGGCTTCGCCAACATAGCCTCGGCGCTGTTCGGCGGCATCTGCGCCACCGGCACCATCGCCCGCACGGCCACCAACGTACGGGCCGGGGCGCACGGCCCCGTCGCCGGCATGAGCCATTCGGTGATCCTGCTGGTGCTGATGCTGGTGGCCGCGCCGCTGGCCAGCTACATCCCGCTTTCTGCGCTCGCCGGCGTGCTGGCGGTGGTCTGCTGGAACATGTTCGAGAAGCAGGCCTTCGCCACGCTGCTCAAGGCCTCGCGCGGCGATGCGCTGGTGCTGCTGGCGACCTTCCTGATCGTCGTCTTCCGCGACCTGACGGAAGGCATCATCGTCGGCTTCGCGCTGGGCTCCATCCTGTTCATCGACCGCATGGCCAAGAGCATCGCGGTCGAGACCGACCAGTCGCTTGTGCAGGAAGATGTCGCCGATCGCGGTGGCGCCTACGATTCCAGCGAGGCCACCGATGCCGATACCGTCGTCTACAGGATATCGGGCGCCTTCTTCTTCGGCGCCGCCTCGGCGGTCGCCACGGTGCTCGACCGCATCGCCGACCAGCGCAAGAATTTCATCCTCGATTGCTCGGCCGTGCCGTTCTTCGATTCCACCGCCGCCAACGTCATCGAAAGCGCGGCCCACAAGGCGCGCCATGCCGGCGTCCGTTTCGTCATCGCGGGCGCGTCGCCGCAGATCCGGCGCACGCTGATCAACCATGGCGTCAAGCGGCCGTTGGTCACCTATGCCGCCTCGATCAGGGATGCGCGGGCGCAGTTGATGGGCACACAAGCGGCACAGTAGTTCACCCAGTCGGAAGAGGGGGCGGCGTTGGTCGGCTCAGCGGTTGAGCGCTGCCGGACCGCTGACGAAAGGGTTCTCCCTGACATAGAACCGCAGTGGCCGTTCCGCATCCTTCGAAATGCCGATCCTGGTGCTCAGGCCGATGGCGCCCGGATCGTGGCCATCGCTTGCCAGCCACAGGGGACCTTCGCGGCACAGGTCCGTCCCGTCCAGCGATCGATCGATCCGCAGCGCCGCCGCCAGTCGCCCGGGTCCGCGCGCCAGGTCACGTAAGCGCTCGACGCCGCGATTGAGCCGCATGATGGCGATGCCGTGGAGCGGCTCAAGGGCCCGGATCAGTACGCCGGTGCCGATACCAGGCGCCTCGCTCGAGACATTGAGCATGAAGGACACGCCATAGGCGAGGTAGACATAGGCGTGGCCGCGCTCGAGGAACAGCGAGCGGTTGCGTGGCGTCATCCCCCGGTAGCCGTGGCCGGCGGCGTCGCCGGCGACATAGGCCTCCGTCTCGACGATGCGGCCGCCGACGGTGCCTTCGGGCAGCGCGCGCACCACCAGCTTGCCGATGAGATATCGGGCGAGCCCGACGGTATCGTCCGGCAATTCCGCGCGGGCGAGCGGCGGATGGTCGCCCGCGAAACTCACTGTATCCGCTCGCGCCGCTGTCCGAGAGGAGCACGGGCGGCGCCCCCGGTCTTCTGGTTCTCCATACGCTGAACCTTCCTCAAGATTCCCGCCGACGGACCGTCATAGCACGGTCCGTCGGGCCGAGGCTCAGCCATACTGGCGCTGGCCGCCGAGGAAGCCGGCCGGGAGTATGCCGATCGTGCGCGCCACCATCATGGCGGCGATGAAGCCCGACAGGGTGGTGTCGACCAGCATGAAGGTTGCGTCCTGCGCCAGCGCCGGATGCAGGCCGATCGCGACGCCCCTGGCGTAGCGCATGACGATGATCGCCGTGACCAGGGCGAGCGGCACCCAGTCGCCGCGCACCGCGAGCCGTCCGTCGTCGAGCAGCCGGGCGGGGCGCCGCCGCGCCACCGCCGTTCCGGCGAGCGCTCCCGCGACGGCGCCGCATACGAAGCCGAGCAAGCCGCCGGCGGAGGCACCCGAAAGCGCCAGATTGTGCAAGGCAAGGCCGCCGATCAGCGCCGGCATGACGAACAGCCGGCTCGGCGCCACGACGCGGTCGCGGGTGCGGGTCCAGCCGATGAACAGGCCGAAGAGGATCAGCGGCCACACCCAGGACGGCGTATGCGTCACGATATCGATGACGCCGGGCTGCCCGGCCGGACCGGCATTGGCGATACCGTCCGCGAGGGCTGTTGTTGCGGGGCAGAGCGAAAGCGCGAGCATTCCGGCAAGCGCGATCGCCTTGAGCGGCGAACGGATGATGTTCGGGTGATGGATCGGCATCGAAGGTCTCCTCGTTATCGAAGGCCGGGGCTGTTGAAGGCCGGTCGCCGTCGCGGTATCGCTTGGCGCCGTGGTTCGCCGGCACCTTTGGACGCCGGGCGGAAGCGCGGCAAACAGCTCTTCGGGAAGGGACGATCGGCTACGTGAAAGGCACGGTGTTGCATTCCACGCTTCGCGAAATGCAGGCGCTGTTGCAGTCGCCGCGCTTCTGGAGCGCGATCGTAGCGGTGGCGGCGATCCTCGGCGTCACCGGGCCGTTCGGCACCTATGAGCAACTCGCGCTTCTGCCGCGCCTCGCCTATTGGCTGGCATTGGCTCTCGCCACCTTCGCGGTCGGTTTCCTGGCCATGCGGCTGGTGCTTGCCGGCCTCTTTCGCACGACCGGGGCCTGGCAGGTTCGCGGCGTGGTGGCGGGCGCCGTCGCCGGCCTGCCGGTGACGATCACCGTTCTCCTGTTCAACCAGGCCTTGTTCGGCGGGCCCGTTCCGTCTTTTCCCGAGATCGCCAGGCTGTTCGTCAATTGCTGCCTGATCGCGGCGGCTATCTCCTTCCTGGTGACGATGGCGGCTCGCGGACCGCGCGGCGCGGTCGACGCTGCTGCGAGGGTCGCCCCCGTGGATGTCGCGGCGCCGGTCGCCGAAATGGCGCCGTCATCGCCACGGCCGCCGCTGGTCGACAGGCTGCCGCACGCTGTTCGCGGCAGGCTCCTCTACCTGTCGATGCAGGATCACTATGTCGAGGTGCACACCGAGAAGGGATCGACGCTGCTGCTGATGCGGTTCGCCGATGCGTTGCGCGAGACGGGCGACGTGCCCGGCATCCAGATCCATCGTTCGCACTGGGTGGCGCTGGACGCCGTCGCCGGCAACCGGCGCCAGGACGGCAAGCCGTTCCTGAAACTCGCCGACGGCGCCATGCTTCCGGTCAGCCGCACCCATGCCGACGCCGTGCGCAGGGCCGGCCTGCTCTGACGGGATCGATCGGCGGCCGACGCTTGCCGGTCAGGTCGCGGTCGTCGCTTCTTCCTGCGGCAGGGCGGCGGCGAGGTCGTCGCGCGCCTTGCGCGCCAGCTTGCGCGTCGAGCGCTTCGGGCTGTCGCCGAACAGTTCCGCGGCGGCGGCCAGCGAGATCTTTTTCAGGTGCTTTTCCGAATGCTTGAGCAGCTTGCCGAGCAGGCGGGTGTCCTCGGCCGGGCCGAGCGGACCGTCCTCGGCGTCGAGCAGCGCGCGCATGACGAAGACGTCGTGCAGTTCGCCCAGCCTTTCGCCAAGTTCGTCGACGGCCTTGCGGCGCGCCTTGATCGGCGTCGGCCAAAGCCGCCCGAGCAGCGAAAGATGCACGCTGTGCGTCTTGGCGGCCTTGCGCAGGTCGTGGAAGTCCTCCGCCTCGCCATTCGTGCCGGCCCGCTCCAACGCCTTGCGGGCGCGACGCAGCGTGGCGCGCGCCCCGTCGGCCAGCACGTCGGCGGCCTGTTCGGGCTGGTCCGGCAGGATGAGCCCCTCGACCTTCTCCATGCCCTGCCGGCAGGCCTTGATCGCCGCCTCTATGGTGGTGCCGAGGTCTTCGCCCTCATGCATGGCCTGCTGGCGCTCGACCAGCCGGATCCGTACCGCCGAGAGGCCGCCATCCGCGCTGCGTTCCGGGAAATCCGCCGCCAGCCGGTCGATGGTCTCGATCAGCGCCGTCGCCTCGCGCGGGCCGGCCAGCAGCGCCGCGACCTCGCGGTAGCGCTGGTTTTCCGCCGTGTAGAACGTTTCGTCCCCGGAACGGATCAGGCGCAGCAAGGCCCGCACGTTCTTGAGCCGCTTGCGGCACTTGTGCAGCGCCCGCTCCGGCCTGTCATGGGCAATCGTAAGATGCCGCAAGGCCTTGCCGATTTCCTCGGCAAGGATGCGTTTGATCTCGCCGGTCAGCGGCAGGCGCGGATCGATCCGAAACGTCATGCGGCGATCTCCGGAATCCCCCCGAGGGCGAGCGACGCGTTGTAATATTTCGGCTCGCCGGTGACTTCGCGGCCGAGCCAGTCAGGCAGCATGTCGTCGGGCACGTCCTCCGGCGTTTCGAGTTCGGCAACCACCAGCCCGGCCAGAACCCCGCCGAAGACGTCGACTTCATAGAGATAGCCGCGATGCCTAACATGGTGGCGTGTCTTCTCGATGACACGTCCGACGGCGAAGGCGAGCATCTCCTCAGCCTCGTTCAGCGGGATCGCATACTCGAATTCGTCTCGCTCGCGCTGCCTGCCGCCGAACTTCAGCGTCAGCTTGGCGTCCGTGCCGTCGCTGATGCGCACGCGCACCGAGCGGCCGGGCGCCGTTGCGAGGTAGAATTGCCGTATGCGGATGTCCGCTTCGACCAGGTCCCGCCAGGCGGGGCTGGAGACCAGGAACTTGCGTTCGACTTCCTTGCCCATGGCCGCGCAATAAAGCTTGCGGGGCCTGCCGTGGCAAGGCGAAAGACGAGCGGATGAAAGACGGTTCGCCTGCCGGCCCGGCAAATTGACTTTAATCATTCGATTGATTAAATTCGGCAAATGATCGGATCGCCGAACGATAACAGACCGGTACGGGAGATGCCCCCGGCCGAACAGACGCGCGCCGCGCTCGTTCACGCGGCGCTCAAGCTGTTCGGACGCAACGGCTTCGACGGCACCTCGACGCGCGCGATCGCCGCCGAGGCCAAGGCCAATATCGGCTCGATCGCCTATCATTTCGGCGGCAAGGAGGGGCTCCGCCTCGCCGCCGCCGACCATATCGTCGAGACCATCCGGGCCGTCGCGGCGACCGCCTTCGGCGATCCGGGGGCTGAGGTGCCAGCCGATCCGGAGGCAGCGCGGGCGCAGCTCTTCACCGCGCTCGAGCGCATGGTGTCCTTCGTCGTCGCCCGTCCCGAGGCCGGCGAGATCGTTCAGTTCGTGCTGCGCGAGCTGTCGCGGCCAACGGCCGCGCTCGATCGCATCTATGACGGCGTGTTCGAGCCGCTGCACCGGCGCCTGTGCCTGATCTGGGAGCAGGCGACGGGCGAGCCGGCGGAAAGCGAGCGCACCCGCCTCACCGTGTTCACGCTGATCGGCCAGGTCATCTATTTCCGCATCGGCCGCGAGGCGGTGATGCGCCGCATGGGCTGGCAGCGCATCGGCGAGGCCGAGGCCGCCAGGGTGGCGGCGACGGCGAAAGACAATCTCGGCGCCATATTGGCCGCCCGGGCACGCCCGCGGGGATTGCCCGACAACAAATAGCCGGGGCGGTACGGCGTTGCGCCGGACCGTTCCAGGACGAGGAAGCGACCATGAGCCTGCTCTGTTCCATACCCCTTGCGGCCAAGCTGTTCGCCGCCTGCGCCGCGCCGACGCCGCTGGCCGTCGGCTATGTCGAGGGCGAATATGTGCTGCTGGCGCCGATCGAGGTGGCGCAGGTCGAGACGGTGACTGTCCGGCGCGGCGACCGCGTGACCCCGGGCCTCGTGGTGGCGACGCTGGAAAGCGCCGACGCCACCATCGCCGTCGCCCAGGCGGAAGCTGCGTTGGCGCAGGCGCAGGCGCAGCTTGCCGACCTGCAGGTGGGCAAGCGCCCGGAAGAGATCGCCGTGCTCAAGGCGCAGGTCGACATGGCCAGGGCGCAGGCCGCCGACGCCAAGCGCAAATATGATCGCGCCGCCGACCTGTTCAAGCGCGGCACCGGCACCCAGGCCGACTACGACACCGCCTCCGCCACGCTGGAAACCGCCAATGCGCAGGTCGGCCAGGCGGAAGCCAATCTCGCCGTCGGCGGCCTGCCGGCGCGCGCCGAAACCATCAAGGCCGCCGACAACCAGGTCAAGCAGGCGCAGGCGGCGCTCGAGCAGGCGCGCTGGCGCCTCTCCAAGCGCTCGTTGACGGCGCCCTCGGCCGGCCGCATCAACGATGTCATCCGCAATCCCGGCGACACGGCCGGCCCGACGGCACCGGTCATCTCCATGCTGCCCGACGGCGCCGTCAAGCTCAGCGTCTACATTCCCGAGACGGCCTTTTCCTCGGTCAAGGTCGGCTCGCAGCTCACGGTTCGTTGCGACGGTTGCGGGCCGGATCTCAAGGCGCGCGTCAGCTACGTCTCGCCCGATCCGGAATTCACGCCGCCGGTCATCTATTCGCTCGAGAACCGCCAGAAGCTGGTCTATCTCGTCGAGGCGCGGCCCGAGGGCGATGCCGGCGTCCTGCAGCCCGGCCAGATCGTCGATGTCGAGCTGGACAGCGTGCAATGAACGCCATCGACGTTCGCGGCCTGGTCAAGCGCTTCGGCGACAAGACCGTCGTCGACCATGTCACGATGACGGTCGCCGAAGGCGAGATCGTCGGCTTCCTCGGGCCAAACGGCTCGGGCAAGACGACCACCATCCGCATCATGTGCGGGCTGCTGACGCCCGACGAGGGCGAGGGCACGGTGCTCGGCTTCGACATCCGCACCGAGAGCCTCAGGATCAAGCGCGAAGTCGGCTACATGACGCAGAAGTTCTCGTTCTACGAGGACCTGACGATCGGCGAGAACCTCGAATTCGTGGCCAGGCTCTACCAGTTGAAGCCGGTCGAGGACTATGTCGCCAGGACGCTCGAGGAACTCGGCCTCACCTCGCGCCGCAACCAGCTCGCCGGCACGCTTTCGGGCGGCTGGAAGCAGCGTCTGGCGCTTGCCGCCTGCATCATGCACAAGCCGAAGCTGCTGCTGCTCGACGAGCCGACCGCCGGCGTCGACCCCAAGGCGCGGCGCGAATTCTGGGACGAGATCCACCTGCTCGCCCATGGCGGGCTGACCGTGCTCGTCTCAACCCACTACATGGACGAGGCCGAGCGCTGCCACCGCATCAGCTACATCTCCTACGGCAAGATGCTGGCCACCGGCACGGTCGACGAGGTGGTGCGCAACGCAGGCCTCTCCACCTTCGTCGTGCAGGGTCCCCGGCTCGACAAGGTCGCCGAGGCGCTGCGCGGCCGCCCGGGCGTCGACCAGGTCGCGCCCTTCGGCGCCACGCTGCATGTCGTGGGCGCCGACAAGGCGGCGCTCGAGGCCGCGCTGGCCGGCATCGAGAAGGAGTACGAGGGCGTGACCGTGGCCGCCGGCGAGACCAGCCTGGAGGATGTCTTCATCCAGTTCATGTCCGGCTCGAAGGACAATATGGGATGAACGCCGTCTTCTCCTTCGCCCGGCTCGGCGCGCTGCTGATCAAGGAATTCATCCAGATGCGGCGCGACCGCATCACCTTCGCCATGATGCTGGGCGTGCCGCTGATGCAGCTCGTGTTGTTCGGCTTCGCCATCAACAACGACCCCAAGGGCCTGCCGACCGCGCTGGTGGCGATGAGCAACGACCAGTACACGCGCGCCATGGTCTCGGCGCTGGAGATGACCGGCTACTATCGTTTCGACCATGTCGTGGGGAGCGCGGCGGAAGCCGAGGCGCTGATGGCCAAGGGCGCCGTCTCCTTCGTCGTCACCATCCCGGCCGACTTCGCCCGGCGCGTCGAGCGCGACGACAGCCCGCAGATCCTGATCGAGGCTGACGCCACCGACCCTTCGGCGGCGAGCGGCGCCGTCTCGACGCTGAGCACGGTGGCGAGCCAGGCGCTGCTGCGGGCGCGCGGCATGCAGGAGACGGCGGCCGAGAATGCAAAGCAGCAGCTCCAGGTCGTGGTGCACCGGCGCTACAACCCCGAAGGCATCTCGCAATACAACATCGTGCCCGGCCTGCTCGGCGTCATCCTGCAGATGACCATGGTGATGATGACCGCGATGGCCCTCACCCGCGAGACCGAGCGCGGCACGATGGAAAATCTCCTCGCCATGCCGTCGAGCCCGGCCGAGATCATGCTGGGCAAGGTGCTGCCCTATCTCGTCGTCGGGTCGGTGCAGGTGGTTGTCGTGCTGGTGGCCGCCAAGCTCCTGTTCGGCATTCCCTTCGTCGGCAGCCTGGCGCTGCTGCTGTCGTCGGTGCTCGTCTTCGTGCTCTCGCTGGTGCTGCTCGGCTACACCATCTCGACGATCGCGCGCACGCAGATGCAGGCCATGCAGCTCACCTTCTTCTTCTTCCTGCCCTCGATCATGCTGTCCGGCTTCATGTTCCCCTATCGCGGCATGCCGAACTGGGCGCAGACGCTGGGCGAGATCTTCCCGCTGACGCATTTCCTGCGCATCACCCGCGCTGTCATGCTGAAAGGCGCCGACTTCAACGCCATCGCCACCGAGATCGCCTGGCTGGCACTGTTCGTGGTGGTGTTCGCCGGCACTGCCCTGCTGCGGTTCCGCCGCACGCTGGATTAGACGCAACCCGTGGCGTCGTCATCCCCGAGCGGAGCAAAGCGCGGATCCTGGGATTCATGCCGTGACGCCGGAGCCGCCTAAGCCGCCGCCATGATCTCGGCATAGGTGCCGAAGTCGACATTGCCGCCCGAAAGCACGACCGCGACGCATTTGCCCGACAACTCGATCTCGCCCGAGGACAGGGCGGCCAGCGCGACGCAGCCACCGGGCTCCACCACCAGCTTGAGATAGGCCATTGCGTCGCGCACCGCCTGCGCCGTTGCCTTGTCGGAGACGGCGATGGCGCCGGCGAGGTTCCTGCGGTTGATCTCGAAGGTGATCTCGCCGGGCTGGGCGGTGAGGATGGCGTCGCAGATCGAGCTGTAACCCGGCTCGTTGGCGACCGGCGCGCCGGCGGCGAGCGAGCGGCGGGTGTCGTCGAAATGCTCCGGCTCGACGGCCCAGACGTCGGTTCGCGGCGAGCCATCCTTGACAGCAATCGAAATGCCGCTGGTCAGGCCGCCGCCGCCGCAGGGGATGACGACGGCGTCGAGGTCGACGCCCAGCGCCTTCGCCTGCCGCGTCAGTTCCAGCCCGATCGTGCCCTGGCCGGCGATGATGGCCGGATCGTCGAAGGGCGGCACCAGCACCATGCCCTTGTCGATATAGGGGCGCACGACGCTCATGCGGTCGTCGCGGAACCGGTCGAACGGCACCACTTCGGCGCCCATCGCCCGCACATTGCCGATCTTCATCGCCGGCGCGTCGGCGGGCATGGCGATGACCGCTTTGACGCCGAACATGGCGGCGGACGCCGCCACGCCCTGCGCGTGATTCCCCGACGAAAAAGCGACGACGCCCCGGCTGCGCTCCTGCGGGCTCAGCGACGACAGCTTGTTGTAGGCGCCGCGGAACTTGAACGAGCCCGTGCGCTGCAGCGTTTCCGGCTTGAACAGGATCCTGCCGCCGAAGCGCTCGTTGAGAGCGGGGGATTCAAGGAGCGGCGTCTCGACGATCAGGCCGGAAAGCCGGCTCGCGGCGGCATGGATATCGGCAATGCCGGGAAGGGTGGTCATGGAGGGGTCTCACGGGACAGGGTGCATCCATGCTGCACGAAGAATGCGGAGGCGCGCCAACGAAAAAATGTGACGGTCACAAAGTTGGCGGATCGCGACCGGCCGAGACCGCGATCTTCGTCATCCCAGGGCGAAGCAGGAGCGGAGCTCCGTTCGCGAAGACCCTGGGATCCATGCCATGACCTCCACGGCAGTTGAGGCCGGTCAGAACAACGCGCTCCTCGCAAGGCGTCCATGCGTGTTCCGAGCCATGGCATTCTAGGGCAACGGTTACGGCATGGATCCTCGGGTCAAGCCCGAGGATGACGAAGCGAAGGAGCGCTCCTCACCCCAGCAGTGCGCGGGTCCGCTTCTTGCCGCCCAGCTTGCGCCAGTTGTTGAAGCGGTGCGTGGCGGCGGCGAAGGAGATCTTCATCTGCTGCGACACCGAGTAGCGCGACTTGCCCTCGTCGAACATGCGGTAGCAGCATTCGACGCCCTCCTCGGTCAGCTTGCCGTCCGGCGACTTGTTGTGCGGGTTGGCCGGATCGAACTTCTCGACTTCCTGTTCCACCATGTCCTTCAGGCGGCGCAGATCCGCCTCGATGCTGGCGATGAGGTCGAGAACCGGCTTGGGGTCAAAAGAGTGACTCGGGTGCTTTGCCGACATGCCTGGCTTCCTGCTTTTGCGGTTGAAGCCACTATATAGGTGAACATTCGGCAATAGGAAGGGGCTTGCCTTGCCTCCGTTGGCGCGGCTTTTGCCGGTGCGTGGCGATTGACCTTAGGTTGGGAAAATCCTACTTTAGAATTATTCTAAACTAGGGTCCAATTCTCATGCTTTCCCGTGTTTTCGGCTTCGGCCGCCGCTCCTTCGATTCGCTGTCGGAGCAGGAAATCCTGGCGCTGGCGATTTCGTCCGAGGAGGACGACGGCAGAATCTACCGCGCCTACGCCGACGGACTGGCGGAGAGCTTTCCGCAATCGGCCAAGGTGTTCGAGGCCATGGCCGAGGAGGAGGATGGCCACCGCGACGCGCTCATCGAGCTTCACCGCAAGCGTTTCGGCGAGCGCATTCCGCTGATCCGCCGCGAGCATGTGAGGGGCTATTACGAGCGCAAGCCCGACTGGCTGGTGCGGCCGCTGGGCATCGAGCATGTGCGCCGGCAGGCCGAGGCGATGGAGCAGCAGGCCTACCGCTTCTATGTCGAGGCGGCCAAGCGGACCACCGATGCCTCGACGCGCAAGCTGCTCGACGATTTGGCGGCGGCGGAACTCGGCCACGAGAACTCCGCGCACGAACTGGAACAGAAGCACGTGCCGGGCGAGGTCAGGTCCGAGGAGGCGAGCGCCGAGCAGCGCCAGTTCATCCTCACCTATGTGCAGCCGGGCCTTGCCGGCCTGATGGACGGATCGGTCTCGACGCTGGCGCCGATCTTTGCCGCCGCCTTCGCCACCCATGCCACCTTCCAGACCTTCCTGGTCGGCCTCGCCGCCTCGATTGGCGCCGGCATCTCGATGGGTTTCACCGAAGTGGCCTCCGACGACGGCAAGCTATCGGGTCGCGGCTCGCCGCTGAAGCGCGGGCTCACCGTCGGCGTCATGACGACGCTGGGCGGGCTCGGCCATGCCCTGCCCTACCTCATCCCCTATTTCTGGACCGCCACCATCGTCGCGGGCGTCGTGGTGTTCTTCGAGCTCTGGGCCATCGCCTTCATCCAGAACCGCTACATGCAGACGCCGTTCTGGCGCGCCGCCTTCCAGGTGGTGCTGGGCGGCGCGCTGGTGTTCGCGGCCGGCGTGCTGATCGGTAACGCGTAGCGGCAAGGCAATCGCATGGGGTACGACCCCCACTCCGTCCGCTGCGCGGACACCTCCCCCGAACGACGGGGGAGAGGAAGGGTACGAGCTTTCCGGAACCGAGCTCTTTTCCTCTCCCTCCGGAAGCAGGCTGTCGCATGTGGCGGGGCCATAAGCTCGGACGGCGCAGACCCCCACCCTGACCCTCCCCACAAGGGGGGGGATTCCCGCAGGCGCCGATCTTCGCAAATTGGCGACGTCTCGGCGTCGGGAGATGCGCGCGGCAGCGTCCCCCTCCCCCTTGTGGGGAGGGGTTAGGGGTGGGGGTGTACGGCGCCTGAGTTCGACAGCGCTGTCCCTCACCCATTCACCGCCCGGCTGTCGGCTGGCGCCTCGGCCCTTTCCGTCAGGCCGTAGTCGCGCACGACATGGGCGATGCGCAGGCGATAGCCGGCGAAGATGCCGCCGCGTCCCGCCTGCTGCGCCTGCCGATGCTCCTCGGTATTGCGCCACGCCTTCACCGCGTCCTCGTCGGGCCAGAACGACAGCGACAGGACGCGCTTCGGATCGGCGAGACTCTGGAAGCGCTCGATCGAGATGAAGCCGTCGATGCCGTCGAGCAGCGGCCGCAGCTCGGCGGCGATGCCGAGATAGGCGTCGCGCTTTCCGTGCGCCGGCTGCACCTCGAAGATGACGGCGATCACGGCTTTGCTCCCCTTGCGTCGGCGTCGAAGGCCTGCCTCGGCGCATGCGGTCCCGACGCGAGCTTCAGGAAGATGCGATCCTCCTTCAGGATGAACCGCTCGCGCCGGGCGAAGTCGTAATTCGCCTTGCCGGCCGGGTCGGCGGCGAGCCGCGCGCGATAGGCCTCGTAGGCGGCGAGGCTTTCGATGTTGTAGGCGGCGTAGGCCGTGGTGGCCGAGCCTTCATGCGGCGCGAAATAGCCGATCAGGTCGGCGCCGCAGCGCGGTATGGCCTGCCCCCAGTTGCGGGCATACTCCTCGAACGCCGCCTTGCCGAACGGGTCGATCTCGTAGCGGATGAAGCAGGTGATGGTCATGTCGATCTCCTTGTCGGATCTGGGTCGCGGCGATGACGGTTCGACCGATGTCGAAACATCGCCGCCGCCGCTCTGCTAGGCCTTTCCTGTCAGGAGCCTTCGGCGGCTTCGGCCTCGGCTCCTTGAGCTGGATCGACAATAGTGCTTTCCTCGCGGGAACACTTCGATGAGGATGAAACCATGCGCGAAGGACCCGACATCGCACGCATCGCCAGCCTGGTCGGCGATCCGG
Source organism: Mesorhizobium sp. 65-26 (assembly GCA_001899205.1). Taxonomy (GTDB): domain Bacteria; phylum Pseudomonadota; class Alphaproteobacteria; order Rhizobiales; family Rhizobiaceae; genus Mesorhizobium. The sequence goes on from MKVL01000015.1 coordinate 114,119, forward strand.
CCCGCGCCAACATGCTGACCGCCCTGATGGGCGGCACGGCGCTGACGGCAAGCGAGCTGGCGCTGGAGGCAGGCGTGTCGCTGCCCACAGCTTCGTCGCATCTGTCGAAGCTCATGGAGGGCGGCTTGCTGACGGTGGCGAGCCAGGGCCGGCACCGCTACTACGGCCTGGCCGGCCAGCAGGTGGCCAGCATGATCGAGGCGATCATCGGTGTCGCCGAGGCGGTCGGCCCCAAGCGGGTGCGGCCGGGGCCGCGCGACGCCGCCATGCGCACGGCGCGCGTCTGCTACGACCATCTCGCCGGCGAGCAGGCGGTGGCGATGCTCGACCGGCTGGTGGAGCGGAAAATGCTGCTGCGCGACGACGACGGCATCAGGCTCGCGCCGGGCGGCGCCGGGCATTTCGCAGCCCTTGGTATCGAGATCGACGGCAGCGCCAGGCGGCCCGTGTGCCGTGCCTGCCTCGACTGGAGCGTGCGGCGCTCGCATCTTGCCGGGGCGCTCGGCGCCGCCATCCTCGACAAGATCCTCGCCGAGAAATGGGCGCGGCGCGAAAAGGCCAGCCGCGCGGTGGTGTTCTCGCCGCCGGGCAGGCAGGCGTTCGAGAAAGTGTTTCTTGCCTGATGTCGTCATCCCGGGTGAGGCGAAGCCTCATCCCCAGGGCGTCCCCTCATCCGGGGATGACGAAGCCCCTAGGTCCGCTTCAGCGGCTTGCCCAGCTTGAAGAAATCCTTCCACGGGTCGGCCTTCTTCAACTGTGCCAGCGTGGAGGCATCGCCAAGCGGGAAAGCATTGGGCGGCATCCCGGCCTCGATTTCCGGCCAGGTCACCGGCATCGATACCGTGGCGCCCTTCTTGGCGCGCGAGGAATAGGGCGCGACCGTGGTCGAGCCGCGGCCGTTGCGCAGATAATCGACGAAGATCTTTCCCGTGCGCGCCTTCTTCGACAGCGTCGCCGTGTAGTGCTCAGGCGCGCCCTGCTCCAGCGCGCGGGCGAAGTCATGCGCGAAACCCTTGACCGCCTCCCAGTCCGCCGAGGGCTTGAGCGGCACCAGCACATGGTAGCCCTTGCCGCCCGATGTCTTGACCAGGTTGGGCAGCGACAGCTCGTCGAGCTTGGCATGGATGTCGAGCGCCGCGGCGCGCACCGCCGCGGCGTCGACGCCTTCGTCCGGATCGAGGTCGAAGATGATCTGGTCCGGCGTTTCCAGCGCGTCGATGGTCGAGCCCCATATATGGACCTCGACCACGCCGTACTGCACCAGCGCGGCAAGCCCGTCGAAATCCCGGATGAACAGGATTTCCTCGCCATCGCCAGGGTCCTTCATCCTGGCGATCTTGTCGCTCATCCCCGGCGAAGCGTGTTTCTGGAAGAAGCGGGGACCGTGGACGCCGTCCGGCGCCCGCACAAGGCTGAGCGGCCGGTTGACGACGAAAGGCTCCATGCGCGGCCAGACCAGCGCGTAATGGTCGAGCAGGTCCTGCTTCGAGACCTTTTCGTCCGGCCACAGCAGCTTGTCGGGATGCGAGAGCTTCACCGATGTGCTCGCGCCGCCGGCCGAGGCTTGCGGGACCGCTTTGCCTGCGCCGGCCTTCGCGCTTTCGGCCTTGCCGGTTTTCCTGCCTGGCGTCTCCTGCACGACGTCCTCCGCTGGCTTGTCCCTGCGCAGCCTCTGGAAAGAGGCGTGGCGGATTATACGGTCCGAGGTCCAGCTGCGGAACTCCACCTCGCCGACAAGTTCCGGCCTGACCCGGACAAGGCCCCTGCCCATCGGCACGGAAGAGAGGGCGGCACGCTCGCCTTGAGGGGTGTGAAACAAAACCGCGCGCAAGCGACATTAAAACGAAACATATGTGATGCAAAAGTCACATCGGGCGGAATGGAGCCGCATTGCACCGAAAGACCCCGAAACAGCCGCATTCCGGCCACGATGCAAGGCATTTTCGACCGGAAGTTAACATCGTGTTCACCGACTATTCACGCCTCGGCGCTAAGATACCCGCAATTCGGAAGGGACATCCGAAAATCGGTACAGGGACTGGTAAAATGGACTTCCTCAAGCACCTCATTGGCTACGCCGCGGCCATCCGTGAATTTGTCGCGCCGACCTATCGGCCTGAGCGCTACTACATGCGTGGCCCGGGTCCGGCCTGTGCCCGTCGTGGCAATTCGCTCGGCGTGAGCGCGCATTGACCATGACCGTCGAAAGCCGTCACGAGAGCCGGATCTGCAGGCCGGCGGAAAACCATCGCGCGACCACCTATCGCGCCGGCCGCCTTGTCCTGGCCGGCAGGCGTGCGACATCGCCGCACCTTTGACGCGGCCTCCGGCTGGCCTAGTGTCGTAAGGCACAAGCAGCCGAGACCAGCGTGACCGACCGAATCAAGTCGAACCGCCCTCAACCGACCGGCCGCTCCGACGAGAGCGGCTCCCTGATCATCTTCGATGGCGTCTGCGTGCTGTGCTCCGGCTTCGCACGCCTGGTGGCCAGGCTCGATCGCCGCCGCCGCTTCCGCTTCGCCACCGCGCAGTCGCCATTCGGGGCGGCGCTTTTCGCGCGGCATGGACTGCGAACCGACAGCTACGAAACCAATCTCGTCCTCATCGACGGCGTCGCCTTCACCCATCTCGACGGCGCCCTCGCCGTGCTAGGCGAGCTCGGCTGGCCGTGGCGCGTGGCCAAGGCTCTGCTCGCCCTGCCGCGCCCGCTGCGCGACCGGATCTATGGCGTCATCGCAAGGAACCGCTACGCCCTGTTCGGCAAGAGGGACAATTGCGAGGTGCCGTCCGCCGAATTGCGATCGCGGCTGGTCGCCTGAATCGGGGACGCCACATGAAGCTTCTCATCGTCGGCGGCTACGGAACCTTCGGCGGCCGCATTGTCGAACTGCTGGAGAACGAACCGCGCCTCACCGTGCTGGTCGCCGGCCGCTCGCTGTCCAGCGCCGAGGCCTATTGCCGGGCAAGGGCCAGCGCCCGGGCCACGCTGCTGCCGGCGACCTTCGATCGCGATGGCGACCTTGCCGCGCAGCTTGCCGGCCTGCGGCCTGACATCGTCATCGATGCCAGCGGTCCGTTCCAGGCCTACGGGGACGCAAGCTACCGGCTGATCGAGGCCTGCCTCGACGCCCGCATCCACTATCTCGACCTCGCCGACGGTTCCGATTTCGTTGCCGGCGTCGCTGCCTTCGACGACCGGGCCGTCGCGGCCGGCATCGTCGTGCTTTCCGGCGTCTCCAGTTTTCCGGTGCTGACCGCTGCGGTGGCCTGCCGGTTGACCGGCGACCTGGCGCGGGTGGACAGCATCAAAGGCGGCATCGCGCCGTCGCCCTTCGCCGGTGTCGGCGAAAACGTCATCCGCGCCATAGCGGGCTATGCCGGCCAGCCGGTGCGGCTGGTGCGGGACGGCAGTCCACGGCAGGCTCGCCCCTTCACCGAGCAGATGCGCTACACCATCGCGCCGCCCGGTCGGGTGCCTTTGAGGAACACGCTGTTCTCGCTCGTCGACGTGCCGGACCTGCGGGCACTGACAGCGCTGTGGCCGCAGGCCAAAGCGATCTGGATGGGCGCCGGTCCGGTGCCGGAAGTGCTGCATCGTGCCCTGATCGGCCTTGCCTGGTTCGTTCGCGCCGGCCTGATCCGTTCGCTGTCGCCGCTCGCGCCGCTCATGCACTGGGCGACCAACCATCTCAGATGGGGCGAGCATCGCGGTGGCATGTTCGTCGAAGTCGAAGGGATCGACCGCGCCGGCCGCCCGGCCCGGCGGTCGTGGCACCTTCTGGCGGAAGGTAGGGACGGACCGCTGATCCCGTCCATGGCGGTCGAGGCCCTGGTGCGCAAGGCGCTCGCCGGCGAGATGCCCGCGCCGGGCGCGCGGGCGGCGGTGCGGGATCTCGAGCTCGAGGACTATGAGGCGCTGTTTGCCGGACGCACGATCCATGCCGGTTTCCGGGATGGCGCCGCCGAGACCGGCCGGCCACTTTATCCGGCCCTGCTCGGCGATGCGTGGCATGGTCTGCCCGCCGCTATCCGCGCCATGCATGACGGCACGGTGGCGGCCGAGGGCCGCGCCAGTGTCGAGCGTGGCCGCGGCATCCTCAGCCGGATCGCGGCGTGGTTTCCCGGCTTCCCGCAAGCCGCCGCCGATATCCCGGTGAAGGTCCGTTTCGACGCCGATGGCGACGGCGAGACGTGGACACGCACCTTCGGCACGCACAGCTTCTCCAGCCACCAGTCGGCCGGCAAGGGGCGGTCGGAGCACCTCATGTGCGAACGCTTCGGCCCGCTGACCTTCGCCATGGCGCTGGTCGCCGGGGAAGACCGGCTGGCGCTCGTCCTGCGGCGCTGGTCGTTTCTCGGCCTGCCGCTGCCCATGTGGCTTTGCCCGCGATCATCCTCCCATGAGACCGTCGAGAATGGCCGGTTCCGCTTTCACGTCGAGATATCGCATCCGCTCACGGGATTGATCGTACGCTACCGGGGCTGGCTCAGCCCGGTGTCGCGACCGGCCGACGGGACCACGGCGTTAGAGTCGGCTCCGGCGGACTGACGATTGGCGACATGCCCTTGCGCGGGCAGCCAGGGCGGATGAAAGATTTTCGCCGCGCCTGTCGAAATCGGCCGTGGCCGCCCGACATGGGATCGGCCCGCAATGAAGCGGCCCTCGCACCAGGGGAGAAGACCATGCGTTACATGCTTCTGATCTACAATGATGAAGCCGCGATGGCGAACACGCCGCGCGACAAGACCGAGCAGATACTCGCCGCCTATGGCGCCTATACCGAAGCGTTGAAGAAATCCGGCGCCTGGCTGGCCGGCGACCGGCTGCGTCCGACCCAGGCCGCTACGTCGGTGCGGTTGAGCAACGGCAAGACCAACGTGCTCGACGGCCCCTACGCCGACACCAAGGAGCAACTGGCCGGCTTCTACATGATCGAGGCGGCAGACCTCGACACCGCCATCGAATGGGGCGCGCGCTGCCCCGCGGCCGGCACCGGCACGGTGGAGGTGCGGCCGATCTGGGAGATGGAGACATACCTGTCCGAGAAATGACCGTCCGGGAGACGACCATGTGATGGACGATCGATCGGAGATCGCGCGGGCGGCGGCCGAAGCGGCCGCCCGTCGGAGCTATGGAAAGCTGGTCGCCTATCTCGCCGCCCGCACGCGCGACGTGGCGGGCGCCGAGGACGCGCTGGCCGAAGCCTTTGCCGCCGCGCTGGAGCGCTGGCCGCGCGACGGCGTGCCGGAGAGGCCGGAAGCCTGGCTGCTTGCCGTGGCGCGCCGGCGCGACGTCGACGCCGTCCGGCGGCGACTGACCGGCGAGGCCGCCCGCGATCATCTGCGGCTGATCGCCGAGGAGGCGGAGGCGCGCATGACCAATGAGGAACTGCCCGACGAGCGGCTGAGGTTGATGTTTGCCTGCGCCCATCCGGCGATCGAGCCCGGCGTGCGCGCGCCGCTGATGCTGCAGGCGGTGCTCGGCTTCGACGCCGCCACCATAGCCTCCGCCTTCCTGGTTTCGCCAACCGCGATGGGCCAACGGCTGGTGCGCGCCAAGAGCCGCATCCACGAGGCCGGCATCCCGTTCCGCGTGCCGGAGCGGGCGGAGCTCGGCGAGCGCCTCGACGCCGTTCTGGAAGCGATCTACGCGACCTTCGCCGAGGGATGGTCGGATCCGGCCGGAACCGAGACACGCCGGCGCAACCTCGCCACCGAAGGCATCTGGCTTGGCCGGCTGGTCGCCTCGCTGATACCGGAGGAGCCGGAGACGCTCGGCCTTCTGGCGCTGATGCTGTTCGCCGAAGCCCGGCGCGCCGCGCGTCGCGGCCACGACGGCGACTTCGTACCGCTCGACGAGCAGGATACCGCGCTCTGGGACGAGGCGCTGATCGAGGAGGCGGAAGGCCTGCTCCGGCGCGCCGCCGCCAAGGGCATCATCGGGCGCTACCAGCTGGAAGCCGCCGTGCAATCGGCGCACACCGCCAGGCGGCGCGGCGGCGCAACCGACTGGACCGCGATCCGCCAGCTCTACGATGCGCTGATGGCGATCGCCGCCTCGCCGGTGGTGGCGATCAACCGCGCCGTGGCGATCGCCGAGACGGAAGGAGCGATCGAGGGGCTCGCCGCGCTCGACGAGATTGGCAGCGACAGGCGGCTTGCCGGCTACCAGCCCTATTGGGCCGCCCGCGCCGAACTGGCGGCCAGGCTCGGCATGGCGGCGGAGGCCGCCGAGGCCTACGACCAGGCGATCGGCCTCGAGCGTGATCCGGCCTTGCGCCGCTTCCTGCTGGACAAGCGCGCGCGTGTCGCCCGCGCTTGATCCTGAGGCCCGTCGGCTAAGGCCTCAGGCGGGCCACATCTCGTGCGAGACGTTGAGCTTGCTGATCACCGGGTGCTCGCGCAGCCTCGCCCAGACGCGCTGGATGCCTGGCCAGGCTGTGCGCGCCTTTTCGGCATCGGGATGCCAGGCCACCAGCATGACGAGATAGATGTCGGCCAGCGACAGCCTGTCGCCGGCCAGCCACTCCCGGCCGGCCAGCGCCGCGTCGACGATGGCGAAGCCTCGGTCCATTTCCGCGACGGCCGCCTGCTTCACCGCCTTCGCGCCTTCCGCGTCGGCGGTGTAGCGCGGCGCGTAATAGAAGCGCAGCACCGCCGGGTAGAGCACCGAGGACATGAACGCCATCCAGCGCAGGAAGTCGGCACGGCCCGGTTCGCCCGGCGCCGGCGACAGCCCGGCATCCGGGTGGCGCTCGGCGAGCAGCATGCAGATCGCAGCCGATTCCGTGATCGACCGCCCGTCGGGCAGGGTCAGCACGGGAACCTGGTTGAGGGGGCTGATATCCAGGAACGCCTGGTCCGGCCGGTCCGTCTTCGGGACGTCGATCTGGTCGAAGCGCGCATTGGCGAGCGCCAGCGCGGCCTCGACGACGAAGCCGCCACTGCCTGGGCGCGTATAGAGCTTGTACATGCAATCCTCCCACTGGCCATTGGCGGCCGGTGGGGATTTGAACCGGAAGCATCCGTCCGCTCAAGCGTGGGGCGGATGCCAGGCGCGATGTTTCCTACGGTCCAGCGCGCCGGATGGCCGGCGGATCGTGGAACCTAAGCGCCCAGCCCGTCGAACAGGATGGTCGAGAGATAGCGTTCGGCGAAAGAGGGGACGATCACCACCAGGTTCTTGCCCTTGTTCTCCGGCCGCGAGCCGACGACGATCGCCGCCTGCAGCGCCGCGCCCGAGGAGATGCCGACCGGAACGCCCTCGAGGCGGGCGACGAGCCGCGCATTGGCGACGGAATCCTCGTTCGAGACCTTGACGATCTCGTCATAGATGGTCGTGTCGAGGATCTTCGGCGCGAAGCCGGCGCCGATGCCCTGGATCTTGTGCGGGCCAGGCTGGCCGCCCGACAGCACGGGCGACGATTCCGGCTCCACGGCGACCACATGCAGCGACGGCTTGCGCTTCTTCAGCACCTGGCCGACGCCGGTGATGGTGCCGCCGGTGCCGATGCCGGCGACGAAGATGTCGACCTCGCCATGCGTGTCGTTCCAGATCTCCTCGGCCGTCGTCCTGCGGTGGATTTCCGGGTTGGCGGGATTTTCGAATTGCTGCGGGATGATCGCGCCGGGAATCGACGCCGCCAGTTCGTCGGCCTTGGCGATGGCGCCCTTCATGCCCTTCGGCCCTTCGGTCAGCACCAGCTCGGCGCCAAGCAGCGCCAGCATCTTGCGGCGCTCGATCGACATGGTTTCGGGCATGGTCAGGATCAGCTTGTAGCCCTTGGCCGCCGCCGCGAAGGCGAGCGCGATGCCGGTGTTGCCGGAGGTCGGCTCGATCAGCGTCGTCTTGCCGGGCGCGATCTTGCCTGCCTCTTCCAGCGCCTCGATCATGGCGACGCCGATGCGATCCTTGACCGAGGCGATCGGGTTGAAGAATTCGAGCTTGGCCATCAGATTGGCGACGACGCCCTTCTCCCTGGCGAATTTGTCCAGCCGCACCAGCGGCGTATCGCCGATCGTCTCGGTGATCGAGTTGAAGACGCGGCCGCGGCCGGGCACGCGCGCGGGGGTGGCGGGCTTGTTCATATGGTCTGCTCCCAGGAGTTCAGCGCTCAGGCCGGCTAGATAGGGTATCCTGCCGCGCAAGATAAGCTGTCAGGTGAAAATATCCGAGTGGCCGCCGTGCTCAAAGCGGCGAACTCAAGGAAAGAGATTCCAGCTATTCGCCTGTTTTTGGAATCGTTTGGCTGAAATGGCCCTATTGGCGGGCCGCGATCGCCGCCGCCGCGCCGACCATGAAACCGGCGGCCGTGCGGTTCAGCGCTTTCAGCGCGCGGGGCGACTTCAGGAACCAGCGCGCCTTGGCGGCAAGCGCCAGATAGGGCACCAGCACCACAAGCAGCACGACGACCGTGAGCATGGCGAGGATGGCGTAGTCGGCCAGCGTGATCGTCTTGAGGTCGACGATGGTCGGGGTGATGGCGAGATAGAAGATCATCGTCTTCGGGTTGCCGAGCGTCAGCGTCAGGCCGGCGAGGACGCAGCTGGCCAGCCCGTCCTGGCTCTTGCCCGCCTCGACATTCTCGGGCGAGATGCCGCTTGTCCAGAAGCGCCAGCCGAGGAAGGCGAGATAGGCGACGCCGGCCCATTTGATGGCCAGGAAGACCAGGCCGAATGTCTGCGCCACGAAGGCAAGGCCGAGCACGACGGCGGTAAGGTATGTGAGGTCGCCGACGATCAGCCCGAACGACATGGCGAGCGACGAGCGGAAACCCGAGCCGAGGGCGCGCGCCACCAGCGCGGTGATGCCCGGTCCCGGGATCGCGGCGGCGATGCCGAGCGTGGCGGCATAGGCGACGAAACCGGTGAGTGTCATGCGAGCGGCCTTTGGACTAAGCGGCGCCTTTTCGCACGAAAACGCGACCTGCGAAATTCCCTGCGGCCGGATTCGGTTACGCCAGCCGGTCTGTGCGCCGATCCTACCCCTCAGGACCGCCCGTTGTAGGTGACGCGCCATATCGTGCCGCTGCCGTCCTCGGTGACAATCAGCGCGCCGTCCCTGGCCACGGCGACGCCAACGGGGCGACCCCAGACCTCGCCATTGGCAACGACGAAGCCGGTCATGAAGTCCTCGTACTCGCCGGTCGGCTTGCCGTCCCGGAACACCAGCCTGACGACCTTGTAGCCCGTGCTGTTGCCGCGATTCCACGAGCCATGCAGGGCCACGAAGGCGTCGCCCCTGTATTCCTGGGGAAAGGCCTTGCCGTCATAGAAGGCGATATTGAGCGGCGCCGAATGCGCCTGCATCAGCACGTCGGGCACGCTGACCTTGCCGGCGAGGTCAGGGCGCTGACCCTTGTGCCTGGGGTCCTCATGGGCGCCGATATAGTACCAGGGCCAGCCGTAGAAGGCGTCCTGCCGCACCTGCGTGGCATAGTCGAATGGCAGATTGTCGCCCAGCGCGTCGCGCTCGTTGACGACGCACCACAGCGCCCCGGTGGCGGGCTGCAGGCCCATGCCCGAGCAGTTGCGCAGTCCCGTCGCCACGCTCCGTTCGTTCTTGCCGTCGGGATCGAAGGCCAGCACGTCGGCGCGGCCTTCCTCCGAACCCCAGCTCGCGCCGAGCGGCTTCGATTTGATCCACGCGTCCAGCCCGCCTTGCGGCTTTCGCGCCATGCCTTCGGCGACGTTCGAGCCCGATCCCACGGAAAGATAGAGCGTCTTGCCATCGGGCGAGAAGACGATGTCGCGGGTCCAGTGATGGTTCGAGGGAATGTTGTCGATGATCGTCTCGGCGCGGCCGGTCGCCTTCAGGTCGCCGGCGCGATAGGCAAAGCGCACGACGCTGTCGCTGTTGGCGATATAGACCCATTGCGGGTCGTCGCCCGGCGGATAGAAGGCGATGCCGTAGGGCTGGTTGAGGTCGCCGGCGAAGATATCGCTTTTGACTGGCTTCGCGCCACCCTCGGCGAGCCGGTAGACCCGCACCTGGTTGGCCTCGCTGTCGGCCACGAACAGGTCGCCATTGGGCGCGACGCGCACGACGCGCGGATTGTCTATGCCCGAGGCGACCAGCTCGGCCGTGAATCCCTCCGGCAGTTTCGGCGTCGCGCCGTCGGGTCGCTCGGCGATGCCGGCGGCGTTCGAGGCGGATTTCGTCACATATGGCGCCGGCAGGTCCTCGGCCCGGATCAGGCGGCGCACGCCCGGCCGGTCGGCGCGCCAGTCGCCGAAGGCCGCGGGGCCTTTCAGCACTGGCCCGTCCGCTTGCTGCGCGAAGGCGCTGGTGGTCAGAAACAGGGCGAGGCCCGCATAGCCGGCGATCCGCATCATTTCTGTCCTCCATGGGTTTCGCGGCCACACCCGGCTCAGGAGCCGCATATGGCCGGCACCATCGGATATTGGGCGGGCATGCCAAAAGAGTAGCTGGCGCACGCGGATTTGAGGATTCCGGGAGAATGCGCGGCGATCTTCCGTCCGCGAGCGCGGCTCAGTTCTCCTCGACGTCGAGGTCGTCGTCGAGCTGCTTTTCCAGCGCGACCAGATCGGCCGGCAAAGGCAGGCCCATCGCCCGCATTTCCCGCAGCTTCTCGCGCAGTTGCTCCTGGATCTCGTGCTCGTCCTCGGGCTGGTTGACCATCTCCTCGAGCAGCAGGCTTATCTGGGCCTTTAATGATTCCAGCGCCATGTTTCGTCTCCTCGACAGCCTGTCCCACTCAATCCCCGAGGCAGCAGCGTCGCGCGCTTCCGCCGGAGTTGGCCTAGCGCAGCATGCGGGAAATGAGCTGCGCCGTATAGTCGACCATCGGCACGACGCGGGCGTAGTTCAGCCGCGTCGGGCCGATGACGCCAAGCGCGCCGACGACGCGGGCGTCCTTGTCGCGATAGGGCGCCACCACCAGCGATGAGCCCGACAGCGAAAACAGTTTGTTTTCCGAGCCGATGAAGATGCGCACGCCGGACCCGGCCTCGGCGAGGTCGAGAAGCTGGATCAGCCCGTCCTGCGTCTCCATGTCCTCGAACAGGTGCCGCAGCAGCTCGATGTCGGCCTGCGCAGTGACGTTTTCCAGTAGGTTGGCGCGGCCGCGCACGATGAGGCGCGCCGGCAGGTCGCTCTCGGCGCCGGCCCACATCGCCAGGCCCTTCTCCACCAGGTCCTGCGACAGCGTGTCGAGCGCGGCCTGGGTTTCGGACTTGATGCGGGCGATTTCCGTCCGCGCCTCGGCCAGCGTGCGGCCGCGTATGTGCGCGTTGAGGAAGTTCGAAGCCTCGTGCAGTTGCGAGACTGTGATGCCGGCAGGCAGTTCGATGACGCGGTTCTCGACATCGCCGCTCTGCGACACCAGCACGGCCAGCGCCTTGGTCGGCTCCAGTTGGATGAATTCGATGTGCTTGAGCGCCAACTCGTGCTTGGCCGCCAGCACCAGCCCGGCGCCGCGCGACATGCCCGACAGCATCTGGCTGGCCTCGGTCAGCATGTGCTCCAGCGTCGCGCCAGAGCCCGACGCCTTGACCTGCGCCTCGATGGTGCGCCGCTCGTCGTCGGAGAGGTCGCCGAGCTCCATGAAGGCGTCGACGAAGAAGCGCAGGCCGGCCTGCGTCGGCAGGCGGCCGGCCGAAATGTGCGGCGCGTAGATCAGCCCGAGATGCTCGAGGTCGCTCATCACGTTGCGGATCGTCGCCGGCGACAGCGACGACGGCATGATGCGCGACAGGCTGCGCGAGCCGACCGGCTCGCCATCCCTCAGATAGGAATCGACGATGCGCCTGAAGATGTCGCGCGAGCGCAGGTCCAGCGACTGAAGTGCGGATGACAACGAAGCCTGATCCGTGATTGCCTTGGTCATTCGGGCCAAAACCTCCAATCCAAGGATATAAACTTCGCGGGCCTTCGCGCAACCCGTAGCGGGAACACAAGGGCCGCTGCTCCGCCTTGCGGTCCGTTTTTCTTTGCGCCGTGCGCCCCATGCGGCTACAAGCCGCCAACGAATCCAAGAAACATCGGAAAGAAGGCCTGAATGCGCCCCTCCAAACGCCAGTTCGACGAAATGCGTGCCATCTCCTTCGAGCGTGGCGTCTCGAAACACGCGGAAGGCTCGTGCCTCGTCAAATTCGGCGACACGCATGTGCTGTGCACGGCGAGCCTTGAGGAAAAGGTGCCCGGCTGGATGCGCAATTCCGGCAAGGGCTGGGTGACGGCCGAATATGGCATGCTGCCGCGCTCGACCGGCGAACGCATGCGCCGCGAGGCTTCCGCCGGCAAGCAGGGCGGCCGCACGCTCGAGATCCAGCGGCTGATCGGCCGCTCGCTGCGCGCCGTGGTCGACCTCCAGGCGCTGGGCGAACAGCAGATCACCGTCGACTGCGACGTCATCCAGGCCGATGGCGGCACCCGCACGGCCTCGATCACCGGCGGCTGGGTGGCGCTCTATGATTGCCTGCGCTGGATGGAGGCAAGGCAGATGATCAGCGTCTCCAAGGTGCTGAAGGACCATGTCGCGGCTATTTCCTGCGGCATCCATGACGGCCAGCCGGTCATCGATCTCGACTATCTCGAAGACTCCGCCGCCGGCACCGACGCCAATTTCGTCATGACCGGCAAGGGCGGCATCGTCGAGATCCAGGGCACTGCCGAGGGCGAGCCCTTCTCGGAAGAGCAGTTCTCGGCACTGATGGGCCTGGCCAAGAAGGGCATTTCGCGGCTGGTGAGCCTGCAGCAGATGGCGGTGGCGTAGGGCCGCCGAGAAGAACGAATGAGGTTGGCGATCCTTCACACCCCCCTCAGGCCTGCCGGCCATCTCCCCCGCAAGGGGGGAGATCGGGTGTCGCATCGGCCTTCGCCAATCTCCAACGTTGAAAGATCTGCGGCGGCGTCGACGCTGCCAATCTCCCCCCCCGCGGGGGAGATGGCCGGCAGGCCAGAGGGGGGTGCCTCGTGACTCCCTCAGCGATTTTGGAATCAGCTCTGTATGTCACGAACTTACAAGCCGCCGAGGCTTTTTACCGCGACGTGATCGGCCTTGAACTGCTGGGCAAGGTCGAAGGCAGGCACGCCTTCTTCGGCTGCGGCGGCGGCGTGCTGCTGCTCTTCAACGCCGAGGCGACCAGAATTCCGCCGGCGCCCGACGCCAGGCTGAAAGTGCCGCCGCATGGCACGGCTGGCGAGGGCCATCTGTGCTTTGCGGCGAGCATGGAGGAGATGGCCGGCTGGCGGACCCATCTCGCCGCGAAGGGCATCGCCATCGAAAGCGAGTTCGAGTGGCCGCAGGGTGGGCATTCCATCTACATACGCGATCCCTCGGGCAATTCGATCGAGTTCGCTGAACCAAGGATCTGGGGTTTCTGATGCGTCAGCCGATCGTTCATTCTCTCGATGGCAGGAAGATCGTCGTCGCCAGCCACAATGCCGGCAAGTTGCGCGAGTTCGCCGACCTGATGACGCCGTTCGGCTTCGAGGCGAAGTCGGCCAAGGAATACGGCCTGCCCGAGCCGGACGAGACCGGCACCACCTTCGAGGAGAACGCCTACATCAAGGCTCTTGCCGCGGCCAGGGCGACCGGCCTGCCGGCGCTGTCGGACGATTCGGGCCTGTGCGTCGACGCGCTCGGCGGCGCGCCCGGCGTCTACACCGCCAACTGGGCCGAGAAACCCGACGGCAGCCGGGATTTCGGCATGGCCATGCAGAAGACGGAAACGGCCTTGCAGGAGGCCCGTGCGACGAAACCTGGCCAGCGCACCGGCCGCTTCGTCGCCGTCATCTGCCTCGCCTTCCCGGACGGCGAGGCAGAATATTATCGCGGCGAGGTGGAGGGCACGCTAGTCTGGCCGCCGCGCGGCGAGCTCGGCTTCGGTTACGATCCGGTGTTCAGGCCGGACGGCTACGACAAGACCTTCGGCGAGATGAGCGCGGCGGAAAAGCACGGCTGGAAGCCCGGCCAGCCGACGGCGCTTTCGCACCGCGCCCGCGCCTTCCAGAAGTTCGCCCAGGCACGACTGGATTTGGCGCGGCTCGACGCAGCGCGGCCGGGACAGGCATGACGTCGGTGTCCATGCCGCTCGACCGAAGCCCCGGCTTCGGCGTCTACGTGCATTGGCCCTTCTGCGCGGCCAAGTGCCCTTACTGCGACTTCAACAGCCATGTCCGTCACCAGCCAGTCGATCAGGAGCGCTTCGCCCGCGCCTTCGAACGCGAGCTGGCGACGATGCGCGCCCGCACCGGCCCGCGCGAGGTCACCAGCATCTTCCTCGGCGGCGGCACGCCCTCGCTGATGAAGCCGGAGACGGTGGCGGCCGTGCTCGACGCCGTCGCCAAGAACTGGACCGTGCCCGCCGGCATCGAGGTGACGCTGGAGGCCAATCCGTCCTCGGTCGAGGCCGGGCGGTTCCGTGGCTACCGCGCGGCGGGCGTCAATCGTGTGTCGCTCGGCGTCCAGGCGCTCAACGACCAGGATCTTCGTTTCCTCGGCCGGTTGCACAATGTCGAGGAGGCGCTCTCGGCGATCGGGCTGGCGCGTGAGATCTTTCCGCGCCTGTCCTTCGACCTGATCTATGCGCGGCCGGGGCAGACGCTGGAAGCCTGGCAGGCGGAGCTCGAACAGGCGATCGGCCACGCCGCCGACCATCTTTCGCTCTATCAGCTCACCATCGAGGAAGGCACGCCGTTCCACGCGCTGCACGCGGCGCGCAAGTTCACCATCCCGGACAACGACCGGGCCGCCGACCTCTACCAGTTGACGCAGGACGTCACATCAGCGCACGGACTGCCGGCCTATGAAATCTCCAACCACGCGCGGCCGGGCGCCGAGAGCCGGCACAACCTGACCTACTGGCGCTATGGCGAATATGTCGGCGTCGGGCCGGGCGCGCATGGCCGCTTCGTCGAGAATGGCCGCCGCGTGGTGACGATCGCCGAGAGGATGCCCGAGACCTGGGCCAACCTGGTCGAGGCCAGGGGGCACGGCGTCACCGGCGGCGAGACCCTGACGCGCGACGAAGAGGCCGACGAATTTCTCCTGATGGGCCTGCGGTTGGCCGAGGGCATCGACCTGTCGCGCTACGAGGCCTATTCGGGGCGCGGCCTGTCGACGGAGCGGCTGTCCACGCTGCAGCAGGAAGGGCTTGTCGCTCCTGTTGGCAATGCGCGCCTGCGCGCCACGGCCGCCGGCATGATCGTGCTCGACGCCATCGTGGCCGACCTGGCAAGGTAGGCATGGTCGCCGGGCGCGGATTTTCACACAGGCGCGGACCCGGTCGTTGAAAAACATCCTCTTCGTCTGCAGCCAGAACCGCCTGCGCAGCCCGACCGCCGAACAGGTCTTCTCCGGGCGCCGCGACATCGAGGTCGAATCGGCCGGCACCAATCACGACGCCGACAATCCGCTGACGCACGAGCTGGTGGCCTGGGCCGACATCATCTTCGTCATGGAAAGGGCGCATCGCGCCAAACTGCAGAAGAAGTTCCGCGCCAGCCTGAAGCGGGCGCGCGTCATCTGCCTCGACATCCCGGACGATTATGAATTCATGGATCCGGAGTTGGTGCGGCTGCTGGAGGCGAAGGTGCCTCGCTATCTCTGAGGGCTGGTGGCGATCCCCCGCACCGCGTCATCCTCGGGCTTGACCCGAGGAGCTATGCCGTGACCATGCGTGAGGGTGGCGAATGTTCAAGCGTCGTGCTTGCGGCGATGCTTGGCGCGGTCCTTCTCGCCATGCGCCTCGTCGTGGCGGACGGGCTTCTGGTCGCTCTTGTCGCGGCGGGCGCCATGCTGGGCGGCCAGCGGATGTGGGGGAATGCCCTCGCGGGCGTTTTTCGTTTCAAGTCGGCTTATGAAGATATCGAAGCGATAAGGCATCGTTCGGTCCTGCCTCCTCCGGGGAATCAGGGGTTAAGTCCGTGCTGCCGGTTTCGTTCCTCACTGTGGCGAAGGCATGGCGATTTCCTTACATCGACCTCACGTTTTGCAACGAGGCGCGGGCCGTGCCAAACAGCGTGGATGGAGAAAAAGCGGTGACCGGCGACAAACGCAGCTATGTGATCGGCCAGACGGAGATGGCGGTGCGCCCACTCAAGCCGGCGCTCTATCTCGTGGCGACGCCGATCGGCAATCTCTCCGACATCACGCTGCGCGCGCTGGAGACGCTGGCCAGCGCCGACGTCGTTGCCTGCGAGGACACGCGCGTCTCGCGTGTGCTGCTCGATCGCTACGGCATCCGCCGCCGCACCACGGCCTATCACGAGCACAATGCCGCCGAGGCCGGGCCGAAGCTGATCGAGGCCCTGCGGGCGGGCCAGAGTGTCGCGCTGATCTCGGACGCCGGCACGCCGCTGGTCTCCGACCCGGGCTACCGGCTGGTCGGCGAGGCGCTGGACCAGGGCTTCCGCGTCATTCCGATACCCGGCCCCTCGGCCGCGCTCGCCGCGCTGACGGCGTCTGGCCTGCCGTCGGACGCCTTCCTGTTCGCCGGCTTCCTGCCTGCGAAAGCGGGTCAGCGGCTGACGAAGCTGGAGAGCTTCAGGCAGGTGCCGGCGACGCTGATCTTCTTCGAATCGCCGCGCCGGCTGGCCGAAACGCTCGGTGCCATGGTCGAGGCGCTCGGCGATGGGCGGCGGGCCGCGATCGGGCGCGAGTTGACGAAGACGTTCGAGGAGATGCGCCTGGGCACGCTTGGCGAACTGGCCGCCCACTATGCCGCCGCGGATACGCCGAAGGGCGAGATCGTGATCTGTGTCGGCCCGCCGGAAGCGACCGCGCAGGAGCCGGAGGACATTGACCGCCTGCTGCTGTCGCTTGCCGCCGAAATGCCGGCTTCCAAGGCCGCCGCCGAGGCTGCCAGGATGACCGGCGGCCAGAAACAGGCGCTCTACCGGCGGCTGCTGGAGCTCAGGGCATGATGACGGAAGGCGCCAAGCGGCTTCCGGTCATTACCCTCGCCAGATACGGCCATGGCTGAACGCCGGGTCGACCAGCGGCGCAAGGCCTATCGGCGCGGCCATCGTGGCGAGTGGCTGGCGGCGCTGGCGCTGATGCTGAAGGGCTACCGTATCCTTGCCCGCCGTCATCGCACCAGGCTCGGCGAGATCGACCTCATCGCCCGGCGCGGTGATCTGGTCCTGTTCGTCGAGGTCAAGGCGCGCCGGACGCTGATCGAGGCCATGGAAGCGATCGCCCACGGCTCGGAGCGGCGCATCGAGGCGGCGGCCGATCTCTGGCTCTCGCGCCAGCCGGACTACGGGCGTCTTTCGGCGCGTTTCGACATGGTCGCGGTGCTGCCCTGGCGCTGGCCGGTGCATGTCGAGAATGCGTTTTACGGGAGGAACTGAAGGCGGCCCGGCCCCTCGCATCGCTCGGGGCGTTCGTCGCTCGGAAAGCCAAGCAATTGGCTTCCCGTCCGCTTCGCGGACCGCTCCTCACCCCCAGATCGTCAGCGCCACCAGCCCGACGATGCCGACCACCAGCCGCCACCAGCCGAACAGCGAGTAGCCCTTGCGCGAGACGTAATCGAGCAGGAAGCGCACGACCACCAGCGCGCTGACGAAGGCGGCGATGAAGCCCACCGCGATGATCGGCAGGTCGGCCGAGGTCAGCACGTTGCGGTTCTTGAACAGGTCGTAGGCGAAGGCGCCGACCATGGTCGGCATGGCGAGGAAGAACGAGAATTCGGCCGCCGCGCGCTTGTCGACGCCCAGAAGCAGCGCCCCGACGATCGTCGAGCCGGAGCGCGAGGTGCCGGGGATCAGCGACAGGCACTGGAACAGGCCGATCTGCAGGTAAAGCCGTGTCGGGAAGCGTTCGACGTCGCGATAGACAGGCTTGAGGTTCATGCGGTCCACCGCCAGCAGAACCACGCCGCCGATGATCAGCATGATGCAGATCAGGCGCGGCGATTCGAACAGCACCGTCTTGATGAAGTCGTGCGCCACCACGCCGAGAAACGCCGCCGGCAGGAAGGCGATGAGGATGCCGATGACGAAGTGTCTGGTCAGCCGGTCGTGCGGCAGGTCGAGCAGCATCTGCCAAAGGCGGCGGAAATAGACGCCGAGGATGGCCAGGATGGCGCCGAGCTGGATCAGGATCTCGAAGGCCTTGCCGGTCGATTCGAAGCCCAGGAAATGACCTGCCAGCAGGATGTGTCCCGTCGAGGAGACGGGGATGAATTCGGTCAGACCCTCCAGCAGGCCAAGCAGCAGCGCTTCGACGATGGTCTGGCTTTCCATTGCAACCTCGGGAATTTGGGGGAGTGTTGGCTAAATGGCTTGCTTGTCATGGCGCGGAACTCCCCCTATAGGTCGCAACACCATGACGGCCCGGGGAATCGGGCGGCCAAGACTTACCGGCGCTGTAGGCGATTCGCCAGTGCCAATGCATGTCGCCCAAAAGTGCGAAGCGGTTTTGGGACAACGGCGCGCATCGAACAAGAACATGAATAGCGTCGTCCGAATGCATTTTCGACGCGACGTGCCAATATCTCGGAACCATGCTTACGCTCTTCCATCACCCCATGTTCGCCACCTGTCGCTTCGTCCGCCTCGCCTTCGGCGAATACGGCGAGGAACTGGCTTTGATCGAGGAGAAGCCCTGGACGCGGCGCAAGGAATTCCTGGCGCTCAATCCGGCGGGGACCTTGCCGATCCTGCTCGCCGAGGGCGACGTGCCGATCGTCGGCGCCATGGTGATCGCCGAATATCTCGACGAGACGCGCGGCGTGCTGAAGCGTGAGCGGCGGCTGTTCGCCGAGGATCCTATGCAGCGGGCCGAGATCCGCCGCCTCACCGACTGGTATCTCAACAAGGCCGAAAGCGAAGTCACCAGGCATCTCGTGCGCGAACGCGTGCTGAAGCCGGTCATGCCGGAGACCGCCGGCGGCGGCTCGCCCGATTCGGGCGCCATCCGCGCCGCGCGCGCCAACATCCGCCAGCATATGAAGTACACCAACTGGCTGGCGGGCACCCGGCACTGGCTGGCCGGCGGCAGGGTCACCTATGCCGATCTCGCCGCCGCGTCGACGCTGTCGGTGCTCGACTATCTCGGCGAGATCGACTGGCGCGAACATCCGGCCGCGCGCGAGTGGTACACGCGGGTGAAGTCGCGGCCCTCCTTCAGGCCGCTGCTGTCAGACCGGGTGCGCGGCCTTTCGCCAGTGTCGCACTATGCGGACCTCGATTTCTGAAAAAGCCCGCCTGCGCGCGCTGATCGACGCCGAGGCGCGTCGCGCCGGTTTCGACGCGGTCGCCGTCACCACGCCGGATTCCATCCCGCGGGCGCCGGCCCGTTTGGCCGAATTCGTCGCCGACGGTTTTCATGGTTCGATGGGCTGGATCGCCGAGACGCTCGAGCGGCGGGCGGAGCCCTCCACTCTGTGGCCGGAGGTCCGTTCGATCGTCGTGCTGGCGATGAACTACGGACCGGATCACGATCCGCGTGATATCCTCGAAAAGCCCCATCGCGGCGCGATTTCCGTCTATGCGCGAAACCGCGACTATCACGACGTGATGAAGGGCCGGCTGAAGGAGATCGCCGGCAAGGTCGTGGCAAAGGCCGGCGGTGACGTGAAGGTCTTCGTCGATACCGCGCCGGTCATGGAAAAGCCGCTCGCCGAAGCCGCCGGGCTCGGCTGGCAGGGCAAGCACACCAACCTTGTCAGCCGCGCGCATGGTTCATGGCTGTTCCTCGGCACCATTTTCACGACGGCCGAACTCGAACCCGACGCGGCGGAGGTCGATCATTGCGGCTCCTGCCGTGCCTGCCTCGACGCCTGCCCGACCAACGCCTTCCCGGTACCCTACCGTCTCGACTCGCGCCGCTGCATCTCCTACCTCACCATCGAGAACAAGGGCCCGATCCCGCATGAATTCCGCGCCGCGATCGGCAATCGCATCTATGGCTGCGACGACTGCCTCGCCGCCTGCCCCTGGAACAAATTCGCCAGCGCCGCCTCGGAAGCCAAGCTTGCCGCCCGCGAGGACCTGCGCGAGCCCGCGCTCACCGATCTCCTGCGGCTCGACGACGCGGCCTTCCGGGCCTTCTTCGCCGGCTCGCCGGTCAAGCGCATCGGCCGCGACCGCTTCGTCCGCAACGTGCTGATCGCAGCCGGCAATTCGACCGATGCCGAGTTGAAGCCGGTCGTGCGCGGACTGCTGGACGACGCTTCGCCGTTGGTCAGGGGTGCGGCAATCTGGGCCCTGTCACGACTGGTGCCGGATGGCGATCTTGAGGGGCTTGCTGCCACGGGACTGAAGACCGAGGGCGACGCGAGCGTGCGCGACGAATGGCTGTCGGCACTCAATCAACGGGAAGGGGCATGATGTCGTCCGAAAACGGCCACGGCGAAAGACGGTTCTTCATCTTCGGCGCCGGCTATTCCGGGCAGGCCTTCGCGCGGGCCAACGATCGGCAAGTGCCGGTCCTGGGCACGACGCGCGCGCCGGAAAAGTTCGACGCGCTGCGCCAAGCCGGCATCGAGCCGCTGCGCTTCGATGGCGCGCCGACATCGGAGATCGGCGAGGCGCTCGCCAGGACGACCCATCTCGTCGTCTCGGTCGCTCCCGACGAGGCGGGCGATCCCGTGCTGAACGCGGTCGGCGCGGTGATCCGCGAGAAGATGCCGGCGCTCGAATGGATCGGCTATCTCTCCACCGTCGGCGTCTACGGCGACCATGGTGGCGCCTGGGTCGACGAAACAGCCGAATGCAAGCCGGTGTCGAAACGGTCGATGCAGCGCGTTGCGGCTGAACGGGACTGGCAGGAACTCGGCCGCCAGACCGGTCGGCCGGTGGCGGTCCTGCGCCTCTCCGGCATCTACGGCCCCGGCCGCAATGCGCTGGTCAATCTGGAGAACGGCACCGCGCGGCGGCTGGTCAAGCCGCAGCAGGTGTTCAACCGCATCCATTGCGACGACATTGCCGGTGCGCTCTGGCATCTGGCCGGGAACAATATCGGCGGCGTCTTCAACGTCACCGACGACGAGCCGGCCCCGCCGCAGGATGTCGTCGCCTATGCCGCCGGGCTGATGGGCGTCGAGCCACCGCCGGAAATCCCGTTCGAGACCGCCCAGCTCTCGCCCATGGCGCGCTCCTTCTACGGCGAGAACAAGCGTGTCGCCAACGGTGCGATCAAGGCGGCCGGATACGGCTTCCGCTTCCCGAACTATCGCGTGGCGCTCGAGCGCATGTGGGCGGACGGCAACTGGCGCGACGGCGCGCCGCGCAGCCCGATGAAGCGGCAATGATCGAAGCGCCCGGCCCGACGTGCTATGATTCGGCCGGCCGAACGCGCGAGTGAGCGCTTTGCGGAGGGTTTCTATCGGATGATGGCATCGGCGCGATCGCTGTTTCGCAGGCACGCAAGGCTGGCGGTCGCCGCCGGCCTGTTCGCCCTGGCGGGGCTCGCCTCGGGGCCGGTATCGGCGCAGGAGCGGGCAAAGGACCTGTTCGGCGCCGAGAAGCTGCCGGCCGTGGGACAGCCGCGATCCTTCGGTTTCTACTCCAAGGGCTGTTTCACCGGTGGCGTCGCCATTCCCATGGACGGTCCGACCTGGCAGGTCATGCGCCCGTCGCGCAACCGCCGCTGGGGGCATCCGGCGATGATCGCGACGATCGAGCGCCTGTCGCGCGACGCGGTCGCCGACGGCTGGCCGGGCCTGCTGATCGGCGACATCGCGCAGCCGCGCGGCGGTCCGATGACCTCCGGCCACGCCTCGCACCAGATCGGCCTCGACGCCGACATCTGGCTCACGCCGATGCCGGCGCGCAAGCTGACCCCCAGCCAGCGCGAGAGCATGAGCGCGACGCTGATGGTCGACGAGAAGACGCATCTGGTGAAGGACGCGCTGTGGACGCCGGCCCACACACGGCTGCTGAAGCGCGCCGCCAGCTATCCGCAGGTCGAGCGCATCCTGGTCAATCCCGGTATCAAGAAGAAGCTCTGCGATACGGTCACCGGTGACCGCTCCTGGCTGCGCAAGATCCGGCCCTTCTGGGGCCACGACTATCATTTCCACATGCGCATCGGCTGCCAGCCTGGCTCCACCGGCTGCAAGGCGCAGGAGGCGACGCCGGAGGATGACGGCTGCGGCAAGCCGCTGGCATGGTGGTTCACCGAGGAACCCTGGCGTCCGGCCAAGAACCCGGACGCGCCAAAGGCGCGCGACGTCATGACGATGGCGAACCTCCCGAGGGAATGCCAGGCCGTGCTCGACGCGCCGAGCCCGCCTTCCGCCGAGGCCGCCACCTATCGCGGCGACGGCACGCCCGTCGCGGCGGCGCCGGAACCCGAGCCCCAGCCCGCGCCGCCGACGCTGTCGGCTTCAGACGCCGCGATGCCGGCGGCGGCAAGCGCGTTCGCACCGACGCCGGAGATCGGCGTTCCGCTGCCGCGCCCCCGCCCGGGCAAGTGAGGCACGGGCGCGGGAGCATCCCTGCTGAAACGGTTTAAGTCTCCGGTTTTCGCGAAATCGTGGCCGTTTGGTCGCAGAACCGGTTTCTGCGCGCCATTGCCTCGAAAAGCGATTTCCCTTTTCAAACTCATGCGCTAGTCAACGAAAGAACGGCCGTGGGCCGTCTGGAGCGCCGCGCGTCCGTTCGGATGCACAAGGGGACGCTCCAGCACTTTGATTTGCGCTAGGTGCCGGGGACGGACGACAGGCATGCCAACTACAAACGACAGCGACACCTCGTTGCGCTTTCCGATCCTGATCGGCGATATCGGCGGCACCAATGCGCGCTTCTCGATCGTGCCCGACGCGCAATCGGAGGCCAGCGAACCGGTCATCGTGCAGACCGCCAATTTCGCCACCATCGACGACGCCATCCGCTCGGCGGTGCTCGATCGTTCGTCTATCCGGCCGAACTCCGCCGTGCTGGCCGTGGCTGGCCCGGTCGACAGTGACGAGATCCAGCTCACCAACTGCCCCTGGATCGTCAAGCCGAGGCAGATGATCGCCAATCTCGGGCTGAGCGACATCGTCGTGCTCAACGATTTCGAGGCGCAGGCGCTCGCCGTGGTGGCGCTGGGCGAGGAGCACATGGAAAAGATCGGCGGCGGCGCGCCGGAGCCGGCCGCGGGGCGCGTGGTGCTCGGGCCGGGCACCGGCCTCGGCGTCGCCGGGCTGGTCTATGCGCTCGACCACTGGATCCCGGTGCCGGGCGAGGGCGGCCACATGGATATCGGCCCGCGCACGCCGCGCGATTTCGAGGTGTTCCCGCATATAGAGAAGCTGGAAGGCCGCATCTCCGGCGAGCAGATCCTGTGCGGGCGCGGGCTGGTCAATGTCTACCGGGCGGTGGCCATGGTCGACGGCAAGCCGGCGCCGTTCACGACGCCAGCCGAAGTCACCGCCGCGGCGCTGGCGGGGACCGACCCGGTCGCCGAGGAAGCGCTGGAGACGTTCGTCACCTGCCTCGGGCGCACGGCGGGCGACCTTGCCCTGGTGTTCATGAGCCGTGGCGGTGTCTTCCTCACCGGCGGCATCGCGCAGAAGATCATCCCGGCCCTCAAGGCGGGCAATTTCCGCGCCGCCTTCGAGGACAAGGCACCGCACAGCGAGCTGATGCGCACCATGCCGGTCTATGTCATCACCCACCCGCTGGCCGCCCTTTCAGGCCTGGCGGCCTATGCGCGCAACCCGTCGCTCTTCGGCGTGCAGACGGCCGGGCGTCGCTGGCGATAGCGCGATTTCAGCGCGAAGCGGCTTTTCGCACGGCGCGAAGTTTGGCGACCGGGCATAGGCAAGCCGCCGTCATGACGCTAAGAGGGGGGCCAAATCCGAAACCCGGCCACCCAGCGGAAGCGACGACGTGCCCGAACTGAGAATACCACCTCCGGACCAGAAGGCCCGCCCCGGCGAGATCGCCTCGGTGGTGCGCCGCATCATCGCGGAGAATGGCCGCGACTATCGCGGGTCCTACGTGCTGGCGGTCCTGTGCCTGCTGGTCGTCTCCGGAACGACGGCGCTGACCGCCTGGATCATGAGCCCGGTGGTCAACAGGATCTTCGTCGAGCGGCGCGCCGACCTTGTGGCGGCGATATGCGGCGTGATCGTCGTCGCCTTCATCCTGCGTGGGCTTGCCACCTACGGCCAGGCCGTGACGCTCGCCAGGATCGGCAACAATCTGGTCGCCCGCTACCAGCGCCGGGTGTTCGAGCAGTTGATGAAGCTCGGGGTCGATTTTTTCAACGACACCCGTTCCGGCCGCCTCGCCGCCCAGATCAACGAGAACGTCAACGGCATACGCGACCTCTTGTCGATGACGCTGACCTCGCTGGCGCGCGACGCGGTGACGCTGATCGGCCTGATCGGCGTCATGGTCTACCAGGATCCGCTGCTGTCGCTGTCGGCGCTGCTGATCGGCCCACCGCTGATCTACACGGTGACGCATCTGCAGCGCCGCTTGCGCCGCATCACGCGCGAATCCGTGCAGATCAACTCGCGCCTGATCGGCGCCATGCAGGAGGCGACGCAGGGCATAGCCATCGTCAAGGCTTTTACCATGGAGGACGAGCTGACGCGTCGCATCGGCGTGCTCGTCACCGACGCCGAGCAGCGCGCCAACAAGATCGCGCGTGTTTCCGAACGCCTGTCGCCCATCTCGGACATGCTTGCCGGCTTTGCTGTCGCCGGCGTCATCGCCTATTCCGGCTATCGGGCCGCCGTGCTCGGCGAGCCACCGGGCGAGGTCTTTTCCTTCATCACGGCGCTGCTGCTGGCCTATGATCCCGCCCGCCGGCTGGCGCGCGTGCAGGTGGGCATGGAGCGCGCCCTGGTCAACGCGCGCATGATCTATGAACTGCTCGATCTCGAACCGAAGCAGCGCGACGTGCCGGGCGCCGTCGAGCTGAGGGTCAGCACGGGCGAGGTCCGCTTCAACGACCTGACCTTCGGCTATACGCCCGAGGCGCCGGTGCTGCGCAATCTGAGCTTCACCGCCGCCGCCGGCAAGATGACCGCGATCGTTGGCGCCTCGGGTGCCGGCAAGTCGACGCTGGTGGCGCTGCTGCAGCGCTTCTACGACCTCGACGGCGGCAGCATCGAGATCGACGGCCAGGACATTTCCAAGGTCACCAAGCAGTCGCTGCGCGGCTCGATCGCCTATGTCTCGCAGCAGCCCTATCTGTTCGAGGGCACCATCCGCGACAACATCCGCTACGGGCGCCTGTCGGCCACCGACAGGGACATCGAGGTGGCCGCCGTCCAGGCCGCGGCCGACGACTTCATCCGCCAGCAGCCGGAAGGCTACGACACGCCGGTCGGCGAAAACGGCGTGACGCTGTCGGGCGGCCAGCGCCAGCGCGTCTCGATCGCCCGCGCCATCGTCCGCCGGGCGCCCGTGCTGCTGCTGGACGAGGCCACCTCGGCGCTCGACAACGAGGCGGAGGCGCGCGTTCAGCAGGCCCTTACCCATGTGATGGAAGGCCGCACCACCATCGTCATCGCGCACCGCCTGTCGACCGTCGTCAACGCCGACCACATCGTCGTGCTGGAAGAGGGGCGGCTGGTCGAGGAAGGCACGCATGCCTCGCTGATGGCCGATCCGCACAGCGCCTATGCCCGCTTCCACCGCGTGCAGGGCGCCAAGGGGCTCGGGCTTGTCGACGACGCCAAGCCGATTCAAACTGAAGCGCCGGACGAGCCGGCAACGGTCGGGAGCAGTTCATGAGCGAAGAGCAGGCGCGCGAGATGGGCCTCGTGGTGGTGGGCGCCGCCGGCCGCATGGGCCAGACGCTGATCCGGGCGATCGCCACCATCGCGGGCGCGCGCGTCGTCGGCGCGGTAGAGCGCGCCGGTTCGCCCGACATCGGCAAGGATGCCGGCACGCTCGCCGGCGTCGGCGAGATCGGCGTGCCGATCACCGACGATCCGCTTCCGGTCTTCGCCAGGGCCGACGGCGTGCTCGATTTCACGACGCCGGCCGCGAGCATCGAGTTCGCCGGCTACGCGGCGCAGGCGCGCATCGTGCATGTCATCGGCACCACCGGCTGCTCGGCGGCGGACGATGCCGCGATCGCGGCCGCCGCCCGCCATGCGACGATCGTCAAGTCGGGCAATATGAGCCTTGGCGTCAATCTGCTGGCGGTGCTGGTCGAACAGGCCGCGGCCGCGCTCTCCGCCGACGATTTCGACATCGAGATTCTCGAAATGCATCACCGCAACAAGGTCGACGCGCCGTCGGGCACGGCGCTTCTGCTCGGCGAGGCGGCGGCGAAGGGACGTGAGATCGGCCTGCGCGACAACAGCGTGCGCGTGCGCGACGGCCATACCGGCGCGCGCCAGACGGGCTCCATCGGCTTCGCCACGCTACGCGGCGGCTCGGTGGTCGGCGACCACAGCGTGATCCTGGCTGGCACCGGCGAGCGTGTCACCCTGTCCCACCATGCCGAGGACCGCGCGATATTCGCCCGTGGCGCCGTCAAGGCGGCGCTCTGGGCGCGCGGCAAGAAGCCCGGACTCTATTCGATGCGGGACGTGCTCGGCCTCGCCTGACACGTCGTTCTTGCGAAACCCTGAAGGAGCAAACATGTCGAGAACCCTCGTGCTCGTCCGTCACGGCCAGAGCGAATGGAACCTGAAGAACCTGTTCACCGGCTGGCGCGACGTCGACCTGACCGAGCAGGGCAATGCCGAGGCGCTTGCCGCCGGCGAGAAGCTCAAGGCGCGCGGCCTGAAATTCGATATCGCCTACACCTCGGCGCTGAAGCGGGCGCAGAAGACCTGCCAGCACATTCTCGACGTGGTCGGCCAGGGCGACCTCAAGACCATCCGCGACCAGGCGCTCAACGAGCGCGACTATGGCGACCTCTCCGGCCTCAACAAGGACGACGCGCGCAAGAAGTGGGGCGAGGAGCAGGTGCATGTCTGGCGCCGCTCCTACGACATCGCCCCGCCCGGCGGCGAAAGCCTGAAGGACACCGGCGCGCGCGTCTGGCCCTACTATCTGCACGAGGTGCAGCCGCACGTGCTGCGCGGCGAGACCGTGCTGGTCGCGGCGCATGGCAATTCGTTGCGCGCGCTGATCATGGCGCTGGACGGCAAGTCGGGCGAGGAGATCGTCAAGCTGGAACTCGGCACCGGCGTGCCGGTCGTCTACACGCTCAACGCCGATTCGACCGTGGCCTCCAAGGAAGTGCTGGAAGGCTAGCGCATGACCTCGAAAATCGGGACCGGTTTTCGGAAAGGATCATGCGCCAAATCAAAGTGGTAGAGCGTCCTTTGCGCGTCCGAGGGACGCGCGGCGCTCTAGCCGGCAAACGGTTCGTGGGCCGCGACAAAAGAGCTGGAGGACAAAATCCGGCGCGCCAGCGCCGGATTTGCATGCCGCTTCGGGCGACTTTCACCGTCCCGGCCCCACGCATCGAAAAAAGCGCGTTGACACCGCTCCGAAGCCCGCTTACATGAGCGCCCACCAGCCCAGATGGCGGAATTGGTAGACGCGCACGGTTCAGGTCCGTGTTCCGCAAGGAGTGGAGGTTCGAGTCCTCTTCTGGGCACCATCTTTCCCGACTACCAACGGGATCAGCAACATAAGCCTCTTCAAGTCTTGACGTCAGCCTCTCAGCGGGCTCGATGCAATTGCCGATGCCTCGGCCTTCCCAGCGAACCCTAGGGCAATATGCTCAGAACTTCTGGTTGAGCATGGGATAGCCGCCTTCCCAGGGATTGTCTTGCGGCTCCAGCACGATGGGGAACGGCACCCGCACGCCGTGGCGCTGCCGCAGGGCCCAGATCACCGAGCCGGCTATGTCCTCCGGTGTCAGCAGCCGGTCACGGTGCGTTGGCTCGAGCGTGAGGCCCATGTCGGTGTGCACCAGTCCGGGACAGATGGACAGGCAATGGATGCCGCGCGCGCCGTATTCCTCGGAGATGAAATTGGTCAGCGCGTTCAGCGCATGCTTGCTCAGGCCGTAGATGGATTCCCCGACGAAGAAACGGATCCCCGAGACCGAGCTGATGTTGACGATATGTCCCGACCCGCGCTCGACCATGCGCGGCAGCACCCGTTTCGCCAGCAGGAACGCGGCCCTGACGTTGACCGACATCACCGCGTCCCATTCCTCGACGGAATAGTCGGTCAGCGGCTTTCCCTTGGGCAGTATCCCGGCATTGTTCACGAGCACGTCGACCGGGCCGAATTGCGCCTCGGTCGCGGCCACCAGCGCCTCGCAGTCCTGCGCCCGCGCGACATCGCCCACATGAATGGCGGCATCGCCGCCAAGCTCGCCGATCGCCTGCACGGTCTGTCGCAATTGCTCCGGCCGGCGCCCGGCGATCATCACGCGGGCTCCCTCGGCGGCCAGCGCCTTCGCGATTGCCGCGCCGATGCCGCTTCCGCCGCCCGTCACCAGCGCCACTTTTCCCTTGATGTCCAAGACCCCCTCCCTGCCCGAACGCCCGCGCCGCGCGCGGTGTCGGTCAATTGGTATTACATTCAGGGGAATGCCGCCAATGACGTGCAGCGCGACAGGCGGCGGGTCTGGCTAAAGCTTTGGACGGAAAGGGAGCCGATTGTCCGTGACGGAGCGCGGGCGGCCGATCAAGGCCGCCGGCGCATGGCTCGCTACTTCACCGAGCCGGTGATGGTCCGGTCGACGTCAGGAACCGATTTGCGGTCGTTGCCGGCCAGCGCGCCGATGATCAGCAGGCTGATGATGACCGGCACGAACAGGATGCCCACGCGGGCCTGGACGTAGAAGATGGCGCGCCACTCGCCGCGCTTGTCAGGGCTGTCGCTCATGATACTCGTTCTGTATTGCCCCTCGCGCCGTCACATAGCCGCGAAGCGTTAAGCAAGTGTTCGTGACTTCGTTAACCCGGCCGTTTGCGACGCCGATTTTCCCGCCTCCGCGCTGCCCTCGCCTGCCGCGCGAGGCTATACCGGTAGGATCCGATTCGGGCGACCGC
Organism: Mesorhizobium sp. 65-26; assembly: GCA_001899205.1. Classification (GTDB taxonomy): domain Bacteria; phylum Pseudomonadota; class Alphaproteobacteria; order Rhizobiales; family Rhizobiaceae; genus Mesorhizobium. The sequence goes on from MKVL01000015.1 coordinate 143,009, forward strand.
GTGGCGGGAGGATTTGGACATGAAAGGCATGCGCGGCCTGGTGCTCCTGGGCCTCTTCGTCCTTGGCGCTGCGCCGGTCGCGGCCGCCGACATGTCGCTCTACGTCAAGAACCAGCGTTCCGACGGTGTCGCGCTCGAACTGTTCAGCCGCGACCGCGATACGGTCTGGCCGGGCGGCGACAAGGTCTTCCTCATCGATCCGCGCGCGCGCAAGTCGGTGCCCATCTCCTGCAATCAGGGCGAGCGCCTGTGCTGGGGCGCCTGGGTCAATGGCAACGACAGGCTCTCCGCCGGCGTAGGGCCCGACAACGACCAGCCCTGCGACACCTGCTGCTTCATCTGCGTGGAGCATTCGACGGAAACCATCGACCTCGCCGAGTAGGGTTCCGTCGAGCATAGCGCGTGGCCATTCGGCCAGCTTGACGCCGATGACGCCATGGCCCTAGCCTGCGGGCGGAACAGGAGACCTACCCATGGCAGGCACGGTCGAAGGCGACAAGATCGACGTCGGTTTCTCAGGCAAGCGCTGCATCCACTCGCGCAACTGCGTCCTTGGCGACCCCCACGTCTTCGTGCCCAACGCCCCCGGCGAATGGATCCATCCCGACGCCGCCAGCGTCGAGCGCATCGTCGCCATCGCCGAAAGCTGTCCGTCGGGCGCCATCACCTATGTCCGCAAGGATGGCGGGCCGCAGGAGAAGCCGCCCGTCGTCAACACGGTGCGGGTGCGCGAGAACGGGCCGCTCGCGGTCCATGCAGAGATCGTGCTCGACGGCGAAACCTTCTTCCGCGCCACGCTCTGCCGGTGCGGCGCATCCGAGAACAAGCCGTTCTGCGACGGCAGCCACACCAAGGCGGGCTTCGCCGCCACCGGCGAGCCGGCGCTGAAGGAGCCACAGGTACTGGAAGCGCGGGACGGTCCGCTCACCGTGACGCCCACCGCCAACGGCCCGCTCAAGCTGGAAGGCAATGCCGAGATCGTCACCGGCACCGGCCACACCATCGCCCGCACCACGAAGGTTTTCCTCTGCCGCTGCGGCCATTCGGCCAACAAGCCGTTCTGCGACGGCTCGCACAAGCGGGTCGGCTTCGAGGGGTAGCGCGTTCGCGATTCGTCATCCTAGGGCGGAGCAAGGCGCGAAGCGACGCGCGCAGACCCTAGGATCCATGCCGTTACGTTAAGGCATTGCAGCGATTACAGATTTTGCGCCGTTGCACCCCACGGCAAAGGTCATGGCATGGATCCTCGGGTCAAGCCCGAGGATGACGACCGCGAGAGGCCGGCGGGACAGCACCCCCTCTGACCTGCCGGCTCCCCGAGGCGGAGACGAACTGGCCCATCCCTCCCTGCTTTATCCGCCAGCCCGTATCGGCTAAGGGCAGGCAACAACGTTTCTTGTTCCGGACCGCCGCCCAAATGACCGCCAAGCCAAAACCGCTCTTCCTCGGCATCGACACCGGCGGCACCTACACCGACGCCGTGCTGTGGTCGGAGGAAGGCGGGCCGAAGGGCAAGGTGCTCGCCAAGGCCAAGTCGCTCACCACGCGCCACGATCTTGCTGTCGGCATTTCCGGCGCGGTCGACGCCGTGCTGGAGAAGTCGGGCACCAATCCGGCTTCCATCAAGCTTGTATCGATGTCGACGACGCTCGCCACCAACGCGCTGGTCGAGGGCCAGGGCGGCCGCGTCGCGCTCGTCATGATCGGCTTTTCCGAGGCCGACCTCGCCCGCGACGGGTTGAAGACGGCGCTGGGCAGCGACCCGGTCGTGTTCTGCCCCGGCGGCCATGACGTGCACGGCAATGCCGCCAGGCTCGATCTCGCCGGCCTGGAAGCCGCGCTGCCGGAGCTCGGCGGTTCGGTGTCGGGCTTCGCTGTCTGCGCCTATTTCGCCACCCGCAATCCGGCGCACGAGCTTGCCGCCCGCGACCTCATCCGCGAGAAAACCGGCCTGCCCGTCACCGCCAGCCACGAACTGTCGGCCAAGCTCGGCGGTCCGCGCCGGGCGCTCACCACGCTGTTGAATGCCCGCCTGATCTCGATGATCGACCGGCTGGTGGCGGCGACGGAAGGCTTCCTCGCCAAGCGCGGCATCAACGCGCCGCTGATGGTGGTGCGCGGCGATGGCGCGCTGGTGTCCGCCGCCTTCGCCCGGCAGCGGCCGATCGAGACCATCCTGTCCGGTCCGGCCGCCAGCCTGGTCGGCGCCCGCCACATGACCGGCCTCGACGACGCCATGGTATCCGACATCGGCGGCACCACCACCGACGTCGCCGTGCTCGACAAGGGGCGGCCGAGGCTCGATCCGGAAGGCGCCACCGTCGGCGGCTTCCGCACCATGGTCGAGGCGGTCGCCATGCGCACCTTCGGCCTCGGCGGCGACTCGGAAGTGACGCTGGAGGATGGCGCGCTCAACCCCAGGATCCTGCTCGGTCCACGCCGCCTGGTGCCGCTGGCGCTGGCCGGCATGGCGCATGGCAAGGCCGTCACCGCCGAGCTGGAGCGGCAGCTCCGCGCGCCCAATGTCGGTCGCATGGACGGCCGCTTTGCGCTCCGTACCGGCGTGCCGGACAGGCTCGCGGCCGGCCTGACCACGCCGGAGGCGAAACTCTATGAGGCGATCGGCGCGACGCCGATCGCCCTCGACAAGCTGCTCACGTCGAATGCCCAGAATGCCACCCTGAACCGCCTGGTGTCGCGTGGCCTGGTGCACATTTCGGGCTTCACGCCCTCCGATGCCGCGCATGTCCTGGGCAAGCAGGCCAATTGGGATGCCGCCACCGCCAGGCTCGGCGCCGAACTCTTCGCCCGCCGCCGCGACGGCCGTGGCCAGGCGATCGCGGCGTCCGTGGAGGCGATCTCCGAACGTGTGCTGGTGACGCTGACGCGCTGGTCGGCCGAATACATACTGGAGACCGCCTTTGCCGAGGACGGGCTGGACGGCGCCGCGACCGTCGCGCACGCCCTGGTGCAGCGCGCCGTCGATGCCCATCCGGGCATTGCCCGCTTCACCGTCGCGCTCGACCGTCCGGTGATCGGGCTCGGCGCCTCGGCGCCGCTGCATTATGCCGGCCTGCCGCCACTGATCGGCAATGGCTGCGTGGTGCCGGAAGACACCGACGTCGCCAACGCGCTCGGCGCCGTGGTGGGCCAGGTGCGCGTTTCGGCCGAGGCCCGCGTCAGCCAGCCCAAGGAAGGACTGTTCCGCCTTGCGTCGGGCGAGACGGTTCGCGACTTCCTCGACGAGGCCAAGGCGATCGCCGCAGCCGAGGCCGATGTGCGCGCCATCGCCGCCGAAAGGGCGAACCAGGCCGGCACCGACAGCGCCGAGATCGACGTGGCCACCGAGTTTCGCGTCTCCACCGTCGAGGGTCAGCGCATGTTCATCGAGGCGCATGTGGTGGCGGTCGCCTCGGGCAGGCCGAGAATCGCGGTGTAGGCCGCCCTGTGGGCGCAAAATCCGCCCTTGGGCCTTTAGCCGAATTGACCCTGCCATCGTGACGTGCCAAACGCCCTCGTCAGGGCGCCGAGCATCCTTTCGGGCGCGCAAAGGACCTGTAGCACTTTGATTTGGCGCACGATCCCTTCCGAAAAATCGATTGCGATTTTCGGGCTCATGCGCCGGCGGCGGAGAAGGCCGGGAAGCCGGCAAGCCTAGCATCTGGAGAAGCGCTGATGACTGATCGCATCGAAATCGCCGGATTGCGGATCGACCGCGCGCTTCACGATTTCGTCGTATCCGAGGCGCTGCCGGGGACCGGCGTCGATGCCGGCCGCTTCTGGAACGGCTTCTCGGCCATAGTCCATGATCTCGCGCCGAAGAACCGCGCCCTGCTGGCGAAGCGCGATGCTTTGCAGGAGAAGATCGACGGCTGGTATCGCGACAATGGCGCGCCGGTCGATATGGAAGCCTACAAGGGTTTCCTGAGGGAGATCGGTTACCTCCTGCCGGAGGGCGGGGCCTTCGCGGTGACGACTGCCAATGTCGACCCCGAAATATCGACGGTCGCCGGCCCGCAGCTCGTCGTGCCGGTGATGAACGCGCGCTACGCGCTCAACGCCGCCAATGCGCGCTGGGGCTCGCTTTACGACGCGCTCTACGGCACCGACGCCATCCCCGAGACCGGAGGCGCCGAGAAGGGCAAGGGCTTCAACCCGGCCCGCGGCGCCAGGGTCATTGCCTGGGCCAAGGATTTCCTCGACCAGTCCGCGCCGCTGACGTCAGGCAAGTGGGCCGGCGTCAACGGGCTGTCCGTGTCGAACGGCGCGCTGAGGCTCAGCGCCGGCGCCGGCAGCACCACGCTTGCCGACCCGAAGCAGTTCGCCGGCTATCGCGGTGACGCGGCGAGCCCCGAGGCCATCGTGCTGGTCAGGAACGGGCTGCACATCGAGATCGTCATCGATCGCGCCAACCAGATCGGCAAGACCGATCCGGCCGGCGTCGCCGACGTGATCCTGGAATCGGCGCTGACCACCATCCAGGACTGCGAGGATTCCGTCGCGGCCGTGGACGCCGAGGACAAGGTCGTCGTCTACCGCAACTGGCTCGGCCTGATGAAGGGCGACCTCGCCGAGGACATCACCAAGGGCGGCAAGACGTTCACCCGCAAGCTCAACCCCGACCGTTCCTACACCGCGCCAAATGGCGGCCAGCTTACCCTGCCCGGCCGCTCGCTGATGCTGGTGCGCAATGTCGGCCACCTCATGACCAATCCGGCGATCACCGATCGCGACGGCAACGAGGTGCCGGAAGGCATCATGGATGCGGCGATAACGGCGCTGATCGCGCTGCACGATGTCGGCTCGAACGGCCGGCGCGCGAATTCCCGCGCCGGTTCGATGTATGTCGTGAAGCCCAAGATGCACGGACCGGAGGAAGTCGCCTTCGCCGTCGAGATCTTCGATCGCGTCGAGGACCTGCTCGGCATGCCCCGGAACACCATGAAGATGGGCATCATGGACGAGGAGCGCCGCACCACAATCAACCTCAAGGAGGCGATCCGCGCCGCCCGCGAGCGCGTGGTGTTCATCAACACCGGCTTCCTCGACCGCACCGGCGACGAGATTCACACTTCGATGGAAGCCGGCCCGATGATCCGCAAGGGCGACATGAAGCAGGCCGCCTGGATTTCCGCCTACGAGGCCTGGAACGTCGATACCGGCCTGGAATGTGGGCTGGCCGGCCACGCCCAGATCGGCAAGGGCATGTGGGCGATGCCGGACCTGATGGCGGCGATGCTGGAGCAGAAGATCGCGCACCCGAAGGCCGGCGCCAACACCGCGTGGGTGCCGTCGCCGACGGCCGCTACGCTGCACGCCACCCACTACCACAAGGTCGATGTGCACGCCGTGCAGGCGGCGCTGAAGAGCCGGCCGAAGGCCCGGCTCGACGACATACTGTCGGTGCCGGTCGCGGTTCGCCCGAACTGGAGCCCCGCCGACATCCAGGCCGAGCTCGACAACAACGCGCAGGGCATCCTCGGCTATGTCGTGCGCTGGATCGACCAGGGCGTTGGCTGTTCCAAGGTCCCCGACATCAACGATGTCGGGCTGATGGAGGATCGCGCCACGCTGCGCATTTCCTCGCAGCACATCGCCAACTGGCTGCACCACAAGGTCTGCACGCCCGACCAGGTGATGGCGACGATGAAGCGCATGGCGGCGATTGTCGACCGCCAGAACGAGGGCGATCCGCTCTACCGGCCAATGGCGCCCGATTTCGACGGCTCGATCGCCTTCCAGGCCGCCTGCGACCTGGTCTTCAAGGGACGCATCCAGCCGAACGGCTACACCGAGCCGGTGCTGCACGCGCGCAGGCTGGAACTGAAGGCCAGGGGCTGAGGCGACGGATCAGCCGTCGATACGCGATCTGCCATGCGCCGCCGGAGCGCCGGAAGCGCTTCCGGCTACCAGCTGTAGCGCATCAGTTCGATCTCGTTCGAGGCGGCGGCTTCGATCTTTTGGCGAAGCTCCGACCCGATGATCGACTGATAGGGCTCGCGATTGGTGCGCCACTGTCCCTTGGCCCGTGGCAGCACGATTTCCTCGGCGACGCCGATCGATCCCAATATGCTCGCGAGCTCGCCCGAGAGATCCTCATAGGCGATGACGCGATCGACGAGCGGCGCCTCTTCGTCGGCATAGATATGCCAGTTGGTCAGGTCGCTGTCGGGCAATGTCAGCAGATACTGGTTTATGTCGTCCTTCGAGGGGGCTTTCTTCGGCGAGCCCGCGCGCGACGGCATGTGCTGCCTGTCGTGGAAATATTTGCTGATGGCGCGATCAAACGGATTTCGCGCGATCGTGAATTTGAAAAATGAGTTCCATTCCAGGGAAGGGATTCGGGTCCTGAGGTCGGCCGCCGAGATGTTGTGTGGGAAACGATGCTTCCTCTTTTCGCGGTCCCACCCAAGCAGCCTGCCTGCCCATTGCTTGCAAACCGCATTGCGGTTGTTCTGTTCGGCGCGTCCGCCGAAGCTGCGGCGCAGCTGTTCGTCCGGAGGCGGCAGATAGGTGATGACGTCCTCGGGGCCGCAATGCCGTGACAATGCGATTTCGCAGCTCGTGCTGCCGGTCTTGATCGTCTTGAAGAAAATGAATTTTCGATGCCGGCTGAGTATCAACGGTATGCCTCGAATATACGAAGGTTACCTCATATATTGCGATCGCGCGTGTATCCAGTCCATTCTGCGACCCTCCACGACGTTCAGAATTGGCAATTAGTTCAATATTGACGCGCTGATATGGCGGAGGAAGCGGCGCTCGGAAATTTGAACCGCCCGTGAGGACGCGCCTCGACAGGCCGTCCCGGTCGCCATGTTCGTCATGGTCGATAATCCGTAAGCCGACTTTGGTTCTGGCCAGGATGTCGCGAAGCGCGTGTGGCTGTTTGAGGGCGGCAGCAACGCCACAGGCCTATGCTTGAGCCAATGCCTATCTGGCGATGCCCATCAGGCTCGGCCCGGCGTCCCGAAGAGAGGGGAGATGCGTGTGACTTCGGCTTCGCCGGCAAGGGCGGCAGACCGGCTTCGATCCGCCGCCGTACCGGATTGCCTCAATTCAGGCCGAGCGTGCCGCGCAGCTTGGACAGGTCCTCGGCCAGCGCCGTCACCGGGCCGGCCAGCGCCTTGCGGTCGTTTTCCGACAGCTTGTCATAGGTCTCGAAGCCATCGGCCGTCTTGTACTTGGCCAGGATCGTGTCGACGGTGGTGAAATTGTCGTTCACGGTCTTGATCAGCGCCGGATCTTCCTTCTCCACCAGCGGCTGCACCAGCGCCACGATCTTCTGGGCGCCGTCGATGTTGGCCTGGAAGTCCCAGAGATCGGTGTGGCTGTAGCGGTCCTCCTCGCCGGAAATCTTGCTGGAGGCGACTTCCTCAAGCAGGCCGGCCGCGCCGTCGATCGCCTTTTCCGGCGGCACGGTCAGCCCGGCGACGCGCTTCTTCAGGTCGACCACGTCGGCGTAGAGCTTGTCGGCGATCGGCGCGAGGCCTTCGGTGCTGTTCTGGCTGAACAGGCCGTATTCGATGCGGTGGAAGCCGGTGAAGTCAGCGGACTTTTCCTTCTGTTCATGGTCGTCGGCGCGGGAATCGATGGCGCCGTCGAGGTCGGAGAACAGTTCCGCGATCGGCTCGATCATCTCGTAGTTGACGCGCGCCGGCGCGTAGAGCGCCTTGGCCTTGGCGAGATCGCCGGCCTTGACGGCATCGGTGAAATCCTTGGTCCTGGCCTCCAGTGTGTCGATCTTGTCCTGGACGTAGATCTTGTAGTCGGCGATCGGCTGCACGAGATCGAGCGGCGACACGGCGGCCAGGACCGGCGCCAGGCTGGCGGCGAGCACAATGGCCGAGGCGGCCGCGATGCGATGGAGCTTCATGGAAAAATCCTCTCGGGTTTGAAAATGCTGTCAGGTGTGGGGGCTCGTCGATCCCGAGGCCGCTTCCAGCAGCGGCCGGCCGAGATAGTCGTTCGCGTCGCGCACGCCGGGCGGGACGAAGAAATAGCCGCCGCCGAACGGCTTGATGTATTCCTCCAGCGCCTCGCCGCTCAGGCGGTTCTGGACGGCGATGAAGCCCTGCTCGAGGTCGGCTTGGTAGGCGATGAACAGCAACCCCATGTCGAGCTGGCCGGACTTGCTGACGCCGTTGGAATAATTGAACGGCCGGCGCAGGATGAGGTGCTTGCGCGCCTCCGCGTCGCGCGCGTTGGCGAGCCTTATATGGGCATCGAGCGGCGTGAGCTGGCCCTTGGGATCGGATGCGTAGCGGGGCAGGTCGGTCTCGGCCTGGCCGTCGAAGGGCGCGCCACTCGCCTTCTTGCGGCCGATGATCTTTTCCTGCTGCTGCAGCGGCGTGCGGTCCCAGCGCTCGACGAAATTGCGGATCAGGCGCACCGCCTGGTAGGAGCCGCCGGCAGCCCATGCCGGCTCGTCGCCGCCGGGCTGCACCCAGACGATGCGGTTCATCTCGCCGGTGTCGGCGGAATCCGGATTGGCCGAGCCGTCACGGAAGCCGAGGAAGTTGCGCGCGCTCTCCTTCGGCCTGCCCGGATGCGGCTGCTGGACGGGCACCGAGCCCTCCTGCTTCCAGCGCAGCATGAGCAGGTCCGGCGTGTTCTTGATGATGTCGCGCAATGCGTGGATGTTGGTGTCGGGGGTGTTGGAGCAGATCTGCACCAGAAGGTCGCCGTGGCAGAGTTCCGCCTGCAGGGCGTCGTTCCTGAACGCGCTCATGCGCGAAAGATGCCTGGGCCGCAGCGTCTGCAGGCCGAAACGCTCGTCGAACAGCGAGGCGCCGAACGATGTCGTGATGGTCACGTTGTCGGGCGTCACCTCCGGTCCGAGTATGCCGGAATCGGCTGGCGGGAATTTTGGGTCGAGTTCCGGCGGCGTGCCGCCTTCCATGAGGAAGGCCGTGCGCTGGGTGAGCGTGCGCAGCAGCTTCTCCAGTCCCGCGCGGTCCCGCGCCAGCACGTCGAAGGACGCCACCAGGCCCGCCGCCGGCCTCGGCGTGACGATGCCGGGCTGGTGCGTGCCGTGGAAACGCTGGCGCTGGTGGATGGCGTCGCTTTCGGGCGCCTGCGTCACGCTGCTGGTGCCGGCGGCCGCGGCCATGCCCGGCGTCATGGCGCCGGCCACGGCGCCGATCAGGATCGAGCGGCGCGACAGCGCCGGCGCGACATTCGGGTCAAGAGATCTTGTGCTCATCAGTTAAGTTCCATGCCGTCGCGCAGTCGGGAGAGGTCGGCTGCCAGCGCGGCCGCGTCCTTGCTCATCCCGGCATCCGCCGCGCCTGCCGAAGCCTGGTTGGAGATCGTCTTGTCCAGGCGGTTGAAATCGCCGTCTATGGTGCTTGCCAGTTCGGCCTGGGTCTTGGCCGCGATCGGACGCAACAGGTCGTAGACCTTGCGCACGCCGGACAGGCGCGCTTCCAACTCGCTCGGGTCACCTGCCTGACCCGGGTCGCCTGCCGTCAGGCGGTCGAGCGCGGCGGCGCCGCCGCCGATCATGCCTTGCGGGGTGACCCGCAGGTCGTGGATGCGGGTTTGCAGCGTCGCGGCGTCGCTTGTCAGCCTGTCGGCGACGGGTGCCAGGCCATCCGCGCCTGCCGGGTTGAAAAGCCCGTGGGCGATACGGTGCAGCCCGACGAAGGCGGGATCGGCCTCGCGCTTCTCGAAATAGGCGGCGGGCGCGTCGATCGACGTGTCGAGGTCGGAAAACAGCGGCGCCACCGGCGCCAGCCTGGCATAGGCGGCCTGTGCCGGCAGGTAGAGCGTCCTGGCCTTGTCGAGATCTCCAGCCTTCACGGCGCCGGCAAGGGCGTCGGCGGCCTGGGTGAAATCCCGGGCCTGGCTTGCCAGGAAAACCTTGTACTCGGCGAGCGCGCCGATGAAGGCGGCAAGATCGGGCTTCTCCCGCGTCGCGGCACCGGTGGCCGCCAGCACGTGCAGCTTGCCGCGCGGGTTGCTCAGCAGGCCGCAGGTGATGGCATAGTCACCGGGCTCCAGCCGCGCCGTCAGTGTCTGGGAGAAGCCGGGCGCGATGTTCTCGCGCTCCTCGATGACCATGACGCCGTCCAGGATCTCCCACTCGACCGCGCGTTCGGATGCGTTGACGATCTCGAAGGCGTGCCGTCCCGCCGCAACCGTGATCTCGCCTGGCTCGCACGCGCGCGCGGAGATCGTCACCCTGGTCGCCGCCGCGCGGCGGACATCGCGGGCGCGCTCGGTGGCGTAGAGGAAGGCGGCCGCGGCCGCGACGAGAAGCAGGATGGCGATCGCGAGGCCGGCCCTTACGGCGCCGCGCGGCAGGCTTTCGTTGAGCGAGGTCGTTGCCATCGTGCGGCTCACGCTCCCTGCTTGGAAACAGTGGCGGACTGGCTGCCCGGCTGGCCGGCCAGGAACAGCCAGAGGGCCGGCACCAGGAAGCCGAAATAGGCGACGATCTCGCTGATCGTCGGTGCGTCGACATAGCCGAACATGCCGCTGAGCAGCGAGCCGAGCGGGCTGTCCATCGGCAGCACGCCGCTGATGTCGAACACCACCTGCTGCCAGTGGTTCCAAAGGCCCGCCTCATGCAGCGCCCGGACCGAGTTGGCGAGCAGGCCGGCGGCGACGAACAGGATGAAGGCGCCGGTCCAGCGGAAGAAGCGCCTGAGGTCGAGCCGCACGCTGCCGGCGTAGATGCCGTAGCCGACCGCCGCCGCGAGCAGCACGCCGGCAAGGGCGGCCAGCGGCGCCATGCCGCTCTCCTGCTGGAAGGCGGCGAGCAGGAAGAAAACGGATTCCACGCCCTCGCGCGCCACCGCCAGGAACACCATGGCGATCAGGCCAAAGCCCCTGCGCGACGGCGCGCCGAGCGCGGCGTCGATCGAATTGTGCAGCTCAGCCTTGATAGAGCGCGCCGCCTTGCGCATCCAGAACACCATGGAGGTCAGCACGCAGACGGCGACGAGGCCGATTGCCGCCTCGAACAGTTCCTGCGCTTTCTGCGGGAATTCCACGCTGGCGAGCTGCAACGCCGCGCCGACGGCAAGCGAGAACGCCAGCGCTAGCAGGATGCCGATCCAGACCACGGGCATCCACGCGCCGCGCCCGGTGCGCTGGAGATAGCTGGCGATGATGCCGACGATGAGGGCCGCTTCGACGCCCTCGCGAAACATGATCAGGAACGGTACCAGCATCGCCTGTCCAGCCGAAACCGCTTTCGTCCGTCGCCGTCATGGCGAGGGCATCGGGCGGTCCTTCCAGCGCTTCGCGCGGATCATTCGCGCATGCGCGCGCTCCAGCAGGCCCTGGCTCAACCGAGGCCTGCCCGCACGCCTTCCGAGGCGGAGATCAAAACTTGTGCAAAGCAGTCATCTTTTATTGCCGGCGATTTTCACGTGCAAGCGCCGGCCGATCACATAAATGAGAGGTAGGCGCCGTCTGGCGGGATTGGCCGTGGCGCCTATCGCCTGCGTTTCCGCAAATTGGCCTCGACGCGTCGTACCGGCCGAAATCCTGGCCCAGGCCTGTCCGGTTTCTATCTATAGATCGTGCTTGAGGCCGCCGCGTATCGGCGGCGGACGCAGGGCGACGGCATCGGCGGAGGTGAGCAAGGCGTCGGCGACCTCACGCCGTTTGAGGACGATGCGGCGCACCCGCAGGAATGTCCGCACGACGAAGTGCGCGATCTTCACCGAGCCGTAGTCGCTGGCGTAATACCTGGCCAGCAGCCGCGCGGCGTTGACATGATCGCTGTCGATGGAGAACACGTAGTTCACGCATGCGCGGACGTAGGGGTGGTTCATGTCCGGATTGAGATCGGCGCTGCTCCCGGTCTCGATGCTCTGCAGGAACGCATTCATGTAGGTGGCGGCGCGCTTGATCTCCTTCTTGGACGGGGCATCGCCGAAGTTCGGGCAGTATGTCTCCAGCCCGCGCAGGAACTGCGCCGCCCGCGCGCTTTGGTTCTCCACGCGCCGGGCATAGTCGACAGTGATCTCGACCGCCTTCCTGCGGAGGCCGCGGTAGTCCTCCTGCTGCCAGTTCTGCGGATGAATGGCGTGCAGGAGCACGGGCGGTACGGAGAATTCGAGGTCGAAATGGAAGGACAGCACCAGCGGGATAACGATGTCCCAGAACGGCGCCCCGAGCTGAAAGGAGGCGAAAGGCTCATTCTCGAACGGGCTGAGATCGATGTCTGGTGAAAAGAACAGGCCGTCTATGCCCAGGTTGTAGACGCCTTCGAAATCGCCTCCAAGCCGGGCGACGTCTATTCTGCGGGACGCGACGATTGTCCGGTTTTTGGTCCGCAAGTAGTCGACGGCGCCGCAGGGGATCATGAAGATGTCGGAATTGACGACGGCCGCGACAGGCGCGCTGCGCGCCAGATGGAATATGTCCGCGAAGCTCGGGCCGTATTTGTGCGCGAAGAAGCCCTCGCTCGAACCCACGACGCTTCGCATCGACACGCCATCGAGGCGAGGTTCCGCTTCCGACTGCCGCCGCACGGAGACGATGTCGTATCCGTTTGCGTCGAAGGACTGCAGCGCCACGAGGATGCGCTGGGCGTCCTCGCTGTCGGGCGCGGCAATCGCGCGAGGCGGAATCGACGTTGCGAGAACGGGCTTCTTCAATGCACGCCGGACCTTTGCGAAGCGCTGCGGTACGATATGGCAAGCCAAGTCAGGAAGAGTACTTCGACAGTCACAGGCCGCCAGCAACTGAAATGATAAGCAAGGACACCTACTGTTGCCAGCTTGACGATGTCAATGCGCGGCGGGTGAAAGTCGTTTGATACGTCGAGTGACCCTCTTCCTTCAAACATCACGGCGAAGTTCCCCGGAAGGGCGTCAGGGACCAATCCCGGAGCGCGGTGCTCCAATGTCGGGCAGCGCCGGCCCTGTCGGCGCCGAGCAGGCGGTTCACGGGCAAGGCCCCCGTCTAGGCGGCCTGCGCCGCGCGCTCGGCGCTCATCCGGTAGGAGATCGCCTCGGCGAGATGGATGCGGCCGACCGTCTCGCTGGCGTCGAGGTCGGCCAGTGTGCGCGCCACCTTGAGCACGCGATGATAGGCGCGGGCGGAAAAGCCGAGCTTCTCGCTGGCGTCGCGCAGCAGCGAAAGCCCGGCCGCGTCAGGCCGCGCGATCTCCTCGATCGCCGCTGGCGCGCAATGCGCGTTGGTTGTGCAGCCTGTGATGCCGAGCCGTTCGAAGCGATCGCTCTGCATGGCGCGGGCGCGGGCCACGCGCGCCGCCACTGCCGCGCTTTTCTCCGCCTGGTCCGGGCGGATCAGGTCGCTTGCCGAAACCGCCGGCACCTCGATCCTGAGATCGATGCGATCGAGCAGCGGTCCGGAGATGCGCGCCTGGTAGTCGGCGCGGCAGCGCTCGCCGCGCGCGCAGCGATAGCCCGGCTCTCCCGCCATGCCGCAGCGGCATGGATTCATCGCCGCGACGAGCTGGATGCGGGCCGGATAGGTGACGCGGTGGTTGGCCCGCGCGATCATGCAGTCGCCCGTCTCCAGCGGCTGGCGCAATGCATCCAGCGTCTGCGGCGAGAATTCAGGGAACTCGTCGAGGAACAGCACGCCATTGTGCGCCAGCGAGACCTCGCCCGGCCGGGCGCGCAGGCCGCCGCCGACCAGCGCCGCCATCGAGGCCGAATGATGCGGCGCGCGGAATGGCCGCCTGTCGGTCAGCTTGCCCTCGGCAAGTTCGCCCGCCACCGAGGCGATCATCGACACTTCGAGCAGTTCCTTCGGCGTCAGCGGCGTCAGGATCGAGGGCAGCCTCTGCGCCAGCATCGATTTGCCGGACCCCGGGGGCCCGGCCATCAAAAGGTTGTGGCCGCCGGCGGCCGCCACCTCCAATGCCCGCTTGGCGCTCTCCTGGCCCTTGATGTCGGCAAGGTCGGGCAGGTCGCGCGCGGCGGCCCGGATGACGGCCTCGGGTCGCGACAGCACCTGGGTGCCGCGGAAATGGTTGGCGATTGCGATCAGGCTGCGCGGCGCCACGATGTCCATGTCCTTGCCTGCCCAGGCGGCCTCGGGGCCGCAGGCGAACGGGCAGATAAGACCTTTGCCTTCGCCATTGGCCGCGATCGCCGCCGGCAGCACGCCGGCCACCGGCGCAATGGTGCCGTCGAGCGACAATTCGCCCAGCACGACGAAGCTGGCCAGCATGTCGCCCGGGACGGCGCCCAGCGCCGCCATCAGTCCGAGCGCGATCGGCAGGTCGTAATGGCTGCCCTCCTTGGGCAGGTCGGCGGGCGCCAGGTTGACCGTCACCTTCTTCGACGGCATCGACAGGCCGGACGCATGCAGGGCCGCCTGCACCCGCTCGCGACTCTCGGCCACCGCCTTGTCGGCCAGGCCGACGATGTGCATGCCGACCTTGCCGGGCGCGATCATCACCTGCACGTCGACCGGAACGGCCTCGATGCCCTGGAAAGCGACCGTGCGAACCCGCGCCACCATGTTCCCGCCCCCGGATACGGACTTGCCCCAGCCCGCGCGGCCGCCGCGCGACCTCGCGCCACACAATCACAAGTCGTTGATCATGGCAAGAACATTACGGGAACATGCGGCGGCCCTCGAATCCCGGTGATGTGGGCGGCTTCCTGCCGGCGTCCGATGGAGAGTTGAGTTTGCCGGCTTTGAGGTCACAGGTCACGCCGAGTTGATCCGCCTGCGACCTGAATGCCCCGCGCCGCGTGTTGATTTTAGAGGTCGCTCATATAGCCTTCCCGGATTGGTAAGGGGGGTTGAGGATGAAATCTGCGTTTCTCGCCGCGGCGATGTTGCTCGCCGCTTCGTCGGGTGCAGCATTTGCGGCGGATGTGGCCTTGAAGGCGTCTCCGGAGGGCACGGCGCCGGCCCATGGCTGGAACGGGTTCTACGTTGGCGGCAACGTCGGTTACGGTTGGGGTGGGAACACCGATGTCGCAGGTAACGGAACGATATCCGGCCCCCTCGGCGCCACAATCTCCACTGCCTTCGCGGACTCCCAGCGGCAACAACCCCTCATCGGCGGCGCGCAGATTGGCTATAACTATCAGATCAGTCCGCAAGTGGTGTTGGGTTTGGAAGCGGATATCCAGGGTTCTGGTGGGGACAATTCATTCTCGACTCCTTTCTCAGGCATCGGTTGCAATCGATTCGAATGTTATTCGCTCAGCGGCACCGCCACGACGAGCGATGCCAGGATTGAATGGTTTGGCACCGTTCGCGGCCGCGTTGGCGTCCTGATAAACCCCGACCTTCTCCTTTTTGGCACCGGTGGATTGGCTTACGGTAGCGTCAATTCAGGCAATGTAACGATTAACGCCTACGATCCTCACTTTGCTGCTTCGTTTGGGCCGAGCACAAGCAGTTTCGGTCAACGGACCAAGATTGGTTTTGCTGTGGGTGCAGGCTTGGAAGGAAGGTTTTCTGAATGGCTTCCGGCCAATTGGACCTGGAAACTGGAATACATGTACGTGGACCTCGGGTCGCGGGACAGCTCGACTGCGTTCGATGCGAGCAGCAGCAACCCTGGTAATTTGACAGATTTGATCGGGACAGTGAGCGCGCACACCCATTTCAGCGACAACATCGTGCGCGTCGGACTGAACTATCACTTCAACTGAGCCGGCCGGCGCGACGGCTATGGTGGCGGCCTCCGGTGGCAATCCTTGCTAGCCATTCAATTGGCGGCCCCGGGCTGTGCGGGACCGTTCGAGATGTACCGAGCCCGAAACCTGAATGCTCGATTCCGTCCAAGGGGGTGGGATGCGACGCAGCCCCTACGACGATCATACAGTCTTCGCAGCGTCCCTGAGCAAGGCGCGACGCGCCCCGAGTGAAATCGTCATGTGGGAGTCAACTCGCGGGCGTAGGTCGTTGACCTGGTGGGCCAGACATTCCGCTCTTCCGGAGGTGTCGAACTATCCATGAAGCTGCAAACCAGCTCCGAGAACGTCGAGTTCATCTGAGATTCACAAGCACTGTGGTATCGCGGCCCGGCGAGTCGAGACAGGTGGAGAGAGTTGATCACCATGTGCGGTCGGGCATGAGCTATCAAGACGTCATCGGATTGCTGAATTCGAACATGTCCGCAATATTCTGCGCCGCCTTGTTCGTAATTTGGTACCATCATCGCCATCTTGCCTATATCAGGATCTTCGCCCTTTCGTATGCGATAAGGGCCATTTGCTTTGTTATCTTCTATTTTGCTTTTTCGCTTAAGGATCCGGTGCTGCGATTGCTGGCCAACGGGCTCTTGATGCTGGCAATGGCCTTGTTGTCCGTAGCATTATCCAGCCGGCGTGGACGACGGCCTCGCTATGGCGCACTCCTGGCAATCGCCGTGGTGGCGCTCAGCGCGCTCTATTACTATCAGTTCGTAGAACAAAGCCTGTTCGCGAGAGTTGTCTGGTTCAATACGGGGCTCGCTGCGGTCGGTCTCCTGATGCTGCCTGATGTTGGAAAGCTATCGAACCGCACTCCGGTCGAGTTCGTCCTTCTTGGCTTAACGATTGTCTCGTGCGTCGGTTTCCTTCTTCGCCCCTTGTTCTTGCTCGCTTCCGGCATAGGGGACGAGCGATTCGAAGGAGCTTATTGGCTGATTGTCTCGATCTCGGATGCTCTTATTTGCGCGATGATGGCCGTGGGGATATTCGCTGTGATCGCGAGCGACGTGATGGACAGTATCAAGACGGATGCGCAAGTCGACGCGCTATCGGGACTGTTCAATCGCCGGGGATTTGAACCACGCGCGCTCGAAGCCCTGGTGCGGCAGACCGTCAGCGCACCCGTGGCAATGATCCTGAGCGACCTCGATCACTTCAAATCGATCAACGACCGCTTCGGACATATGAACGGCGACAAGATTATCCAGAGTTTCTCCGAGGTTCTGAAAAAGAAAGCCCCCCGAGACGCGATCATGGCCCGCCTTGGCGGCGAGGAATTCGCTATTTTGCTTCCGGCGGGAAAGGCCGACGATGCGCGGTTGCTGGCCGAGGAAGCCCGGTCTGCGTTCAAGGAAGCAGCCTTGACTACCGTTTCGGGCGAAGCGCGCCCAACAGCCAGCTTTGGGATCGCAATCGCGCGCCAGAACGAAGTCCTCCACGCCCTGATGGATCGGGCCGATCGCGCGCTTTACCAGGCCAAAAGTGACGGACGAGATTGCGTCCGCATGATGGACTAGAGCAACTCCAGGAAAAGCTGTGTAACGGCTTTCCCTTGGGAATTGGGTCAAAACAAAGAGATAGAGCCGTTCGGCCTTTCTGTGAAAAGCTGAACGGGCTCTCGAGAAGTCCCCCGGCAACCAGCCTGCTGGCGGTACATCCGCTACAGGCTGAGGCGCGCGATCGTTTCCGTGGCGGTGGAGTGCAGGGTGAAGGCGCCGCCGAGGGCGTTGGCGCGGGCCTTGATGTTGGCAAGTCCGCGTCCGCCGCCCCTGGTGACCGCGTTGGCGTTGTTGATGCCGACGCCATTGTCGATGACCAGTACCTCGAAGGACGGCGTGGTCGAACCCGGCGCTGGCGGTTGCGGACTGGCCGTCGACCGCTCGATCTTGAGGGTCACCAGCCCGGCCTGGCCATGCCGAACCGAATTCGTGATGCACTCCTGGATGATGCGCAGCACATGCAGCGTTGCCTCCGCCGACAGGACGAGGGTTTCGGCGCCGGCGCCGACTTCCCAGCGCGTTTCGACGCCGGCCGCGGCCAGACGCGGTCCCAGCCGGTAACGGAGGTTTGCCAGGGCATCGATCAGCGTCGTCGTGCTGGGGCCTCGCGCGTCGAGCAGCAGATGCAGTTCCTCCAGCGAGTCCCGCACCGCGTCCTCGACCTCGCCGCTCGATATCTCGCCCCGGGTAAGGCCGCTCAGCAACAGCGACAGCCGCGTTCCGACGCCGTCATGCATGTCGCGCATCAGCCGGAGCCGCTCCTCGGTGCCGATCGCCTCACGCTCGGTCGCGCGCTTGCTCTCATAAAGCTCTTCGAGGTCCTGTCGCGCGGCGGTGACACGCGACTCGAGAACCTTGTTGACGTTGCCGAGCGCGGCCCTGGTTCGTGCCATGTCGTCGGCGAGCAGCACGCTGGTCAGGATGAGGACCACCGGGAAACTCAGCGCCATCCACAGGATGCTCGAGAAGGATCCCGCGCCCTCTATCCACAGTACGTCGTGAACGGCGGGGCCCATCTGGCCCAATATGCCGACCAGAAGAATGGCGCGATGAAGCGTTGGCTTCGAAATCGTGCGGTAGGTGAATGCGCCGACGCAGAATATGCCGATGAGAAACTGGGGGACGTACCAGAGCCAGGGCGAGAGTGCCATGAAGCGGTCCGTCGGCACCATGAACAGCGCCGCCGATCCGGCGACCGTGAACGCCGCGAGCGCTAGCTCGAATCCGCGCCAGCGATAGTCGGAAAAGCGCAGCAGGAAGATCCAGATCAGACCGAGGGACCAGCCGAGACTCGCGCTGACCAGCGGCCACCAATATTC
The DNA here is from genome assembly GCA_001899205.1 of Mesorhizobium sp. 65-26. GTDB lineage: Bacteria > Pseudomonadota > Alphaproteobacteria > Rhizobiales > Rhizobiaceae > Mesorhizobium. The sequence goes on from MKVL01000015.1 coordinate 161,477, forward strand.
GACCGGCATGGGCAGGAAGTCGAAGAAGCCGTGAAAATTGCGCACCCCGAACAGGATCGACCCGGCGCTGAACAAGCCGTAGTTGACCGAGCCGAGGGGATCGCGGAGCCAGCTGAACAGAAGCGGGATGGCGAGAACGATGACGGTGAGGTTGGCGATCCACAACAGGTCGACCTGGAAGAACCGGCGCAGGCGATAGGCGGCGCGAAGCCTGTCGCGCGGGCCGAAGAAACCCTCCGACAGTCCGGCCCTGCTGTTGGCAACGCCGGAGACCGATATGGCGAGCGTGTTGTCGCCGGGACGAAGCTTGTCGGGAGGAATAGTGAGGTAGAGCGGACGGTTCCAGCGCCAAGAAGTGCTGTCGGCACGCGCGGACTCGGCAAGCGGCGCGCCGTTGATCTCGACAACGCCACTGTTGCTCAGGCGTGGAATGTAGAGGGCGCGATCGGCCAGCGCGTCGGGCTCCACATGGACCGTGATGCTGTAGCGGCCGACACCGCCGAATCCGGGATGCGTCTTGTTCCAGGGGTCCGGCAACGCGACCGGCGCTGCCTGCGGCGCGTCGTTGGAAGCGGAGCCGTGGCTTACGGTGCCGTCATTGGGAACCAGTTCGAGCGTCGCGTGGTCCAGCCGCCATTGAAGCAGAGCCGCTGACGGCGTCACCAGCCCGATCGCCAGCGGAGCGATCGTCACGGCAAGGATGATGCCGACCACCAGGGCGACGTGCCGGCTGATGGAATACCGGGCGTTTGAACGCGTGGCGAGTTCCATGGCGGGTCGGTTCAGATAAGCCCAAGGACGGAAGCCTCGAAGACAGCTTCGCCGCGCGTGCTGACTTCGAGCTTTCGATAGATGGCCTTTGCGTGGGCGCGCGTCGTGTTCGGCGAGAGCTTGAGAAACCGGGCGGCTTCAACGAGCGTGAACCCCTTGGCCACCAACTGGAGCACTTCCAATTCGCGCGGCGACAGTTTTGGATCGACGGGGCTTTCGGCGCCCGCCCGTGTTGGCGAAGGCTGGGTACGTCCGATCAACGCGGGCTGGACCATGCGGCCACGCTGCTGCACGGCGCCGAGGATGTGGCGGGCGATCTTCGGGTCGATCGGAGAATGCCCGGCCCGCAGATCGTCGATCGCGGCGCTCCATTGCATCGGTGTGCTCTCCTTCAGCAGGTATCCCGTGGCGCCTGCGTAGATCGCCGCGACCACATTGCCCTCGTCGGCGAACACCGTGGCGACCAGAATATCGGCGTCGGGTTGATAGCGTCTCGCCGCGCGAATGACGTCGATGCCGGACCCGTCCGGCAGGCCGAGATCGACGATCATCAGATCGAAGGCCTCCGTCTGTACGCTGCGGAGCGCCTGACCGAGATTACCGCAGAGCGCGACAATCTGGTATTCAGGTCGATGCTTGACGATTGCCTGAATTGCCTGCTGCCAATAGGGATCGTCTTCAACGACGAAAAGCCGCATCGTGCCCTCCACGAGGTCCGCTCAATCTAGCGGGATCGAGAATTTCACACCAGCGCGGAGCATTGGAACACAATCCGGTGATGCCGCATTCTGCTCGCCGACGAGAACCTGGACAGGGTAAGCGGCCAAACTTGTACGAGAACATCCTAGAGCGCTCATGAAGAAGGCGTCATTGGTGAACCTCCTGAACTGGACAAGGTTTGGCTTTCGCCGAGCCGGGCGAAAGACCCGGCGCCTCGTCACGCTCGACGGCCTGCCGCCCTTCCTGTTCGAGACCCACGGTCACAGTGATATCTACATCTCCTATTCGATCATCAGCGGTGGGGTATGGGAGCAGACGACGACCCGCCTGCTGCTCGAACTGCTCGGCAACGACGCCGACCTGGTCGATGTCGGCGCCAATATCGGCTGGCACAGCGTCGTCGCCGGCCATCGCCTGGGCGATCGGGGTCGGGTCCACAGCTTCGAGCCCGAGCCGCGCAACCTTGCGAAATTGCGCACGAACGTCGCGCTGAGCAGCCTCGGGAATGTCGTCGTCAACGGATGGGCGCTTTCGGATGGCAGTCGCGCCGACATGCTGAGCCTGAGTCAGGACAATCTGGGCGACCACCGGCTGGGAGCGCGGCGCGCCGGGCGCGACGCCGTGAGCGTCGCGGTCCGCCGCCTCGACGACTATGCCGGCATCCGGTCCCGCCCGCTCGTCGTCAAGCTCGACGTGCAGGGCAGCGAATGGCATGTGCTTCGTGGCGCGCGAAAGTTGCTCGCCAGCCATCCGCACGAGATCGTCCTGCTCTGCGAGATATCGCCGATGATGTTGAGGGAATGCGGAGCGAGCGTCGACGGCCTCTGCGGATTGCTCGTCGAGGGCGGCTTTCTCGCGGCTGTCATCGACCAGCGGACCGGTTCGATCGAGCCGGTGGAATGGGTGCGCCTGAGAGAGCGCCTCGCCGCGAGGGAACGGGACGAGCCGGACTGCTCCGAGGATATCGTCGCCTTCCGGCGGCGCGACGGCCTGATGGGTTCGCTGCTCACGCGGGCGCCTTGATCACAAGTCGTTGATCAAAGCGGAAACATTAACGGAACCTGCAATCGCGCAAGTTGCAGCCGGGTTGTGCCGGGTAGCAAAAGCGGAACATGGTTAGCCAGGGGTTAACGGACTACCCGCGCTTGCCCTCGACGCAGTCCCAGAACAGCGCCGCGATATCGGCGCCGCCGAAGCGCTTGACCTCGCGTATGCCGGTCGGCGAGGTCACGTTGATCTCGGTCATGTAGTCGCCGATCACGTCGATGCCGACCAGGATGAAGCCGCGCTCCCGCAGCGCCGGGCCGATGCGGGCGCAGATCTCGCGCTCGCGCTCCGTCAACTCGGTCTTTTCGGCGCGGCCGCCGACATGCATGTTGGAGCGTGAATCGTGTTCGGCCGGCACGCGGTTGACGGCACCCACCGGCTCGCCATCGATCAGGATGATGCGCTTGTCGCCCTTGCGCACGTCCTTCAGGTAGCGCTGCACGATGTAGGCCTCGCGGAACAGCTGGCCGAACATTTCGAGCAGCGAGGCGAGGTTGCGGTCGGCTTCCTGCATGTGGAAGATGCCGGCGCCGCCATTGCCGTAGAGCGGCTTGACGATGATGTCGCCGAATTCCCTGCGGAAGGCGGCGACTTCCCGCGGGTCCTTGGTGATCAGCGTCTCCGGCATCAGGTCCGGAAATTCTGTGACGAAGATTTTCTCGGGGCTGTTGCGCACCCAGGCCGGGTCGTTGACCACCAGCGTCTTTGGATGGATGCGCTCCAGTATGTGCGTGGTGGTGATGTAGTTCATGTCGAAGGGCGGATCCTGCCGCAGCAGCACCACGTCCATGCCGGAGAGATCGGTGCGTACCTTCTCGCCGAGCGTGTAGTGATTGCCCTTCTCGTCGCGGACCTGCATCTCCTCGACGGCGGCGAAAACCTTGCCGTCGCGCAGCGAAAGCCGGTCCGGCGTATAGTGGAAGAGCTGGTGGCCGCGCCGCTGCGCCTCCAGCGACAGCGCGAAGCTCGTGTCGCCGGCGATGGACACTGTTGAGATATGGTCCATCTGGACGGCGACTTTCAGCGACATGGAGGCTCTCCGACGATTGCGCTCAGGCATATAAGGAACTCGACGCCTCCTGCCAATCGGCCAGGCTCAAATGCGTTTCGCCCAGTGCCGAATCGGGGACGATGCGCGGAGCTTCAGCGGTCGAAGACCAGCCTGGAATAGCCGAGGAAGGAAAACGTCATCGCCACCAGCGAGGCGACGACAAGCGCGGCGAGTGGCGGGGTCGCCGGCCAGGCGAGCAGGACCGTCGAATAGACCGCGTAGTTCACGACGGCGGTGGCGATGCCGACCCCGCCATAGCGCACGCCTTCGGCCGCGATGCCGCGGCTGGACGGCGAGAATGTCAGGCGCCGGTTGATTTGCCAGGTGACGGTGAGCGCGAAGCCTATCGACAGCACGCGCGCGACGAAAGGTCCGAGTGGCGTAACCGACAGGAGAAGCCAAAGCGCCGCCGCGTCGGCGAGAAAGCCGATGCCGCCGGCGAAGACGAAGCGCGCGACGCGTTTCATGCCGCCAGACAGGGCAGATGGAATGGAGCGGGTGGTCTCATTTCGGCCATCCCGATCAGGCTGCCCGGGGCGCCTTGCCGGATTCGGGTTTCACGACCGCCGCCTCGGCCGGCTGACGCCGCTCGATCCGGGTCGCGGGGATCGACAGATAGGAGATGCGCTTCTGCTCGGCGCGGCCGCGCGACACCGAGTCCAGGATCAGCCCGGTCACCGCCGCCAGCATCGACAGGAGCAGCAGCGCGACCGACAGAACCCAGGTCGGCATGCGGGGCACCAGGCCGGTCTCCAGGAATTCGATCACGACCGGCGCCATCAGGAACAGGCTCGAGCCGAGGAAGAACACCGAAAACGCCCCGAAGAAACGCAGCGGCTGCGTTTCCTTCATCAGCATGGCGAACATCCAGAGAATCCTGGCGCCGTCGCGATAGGTCGACAGCTTCGAGGACGACCCCTTGGGCCGCCGGCCGTAGTCGAGCGCGATCTCGCACACCGGCAGCTTGAGCTGCGAGGCATGCACCGACATTTCGGTCTCGATCTCGAAGCCGCCCGAAACGGCGGGGAAGCTCTTTACGAAGCGACGCGTGAAGGCGCGGTAACCGGAGAAGATGTCGGTGAAGTCGCTGCCGAACATGCGCTTGTAGAGCGTGTTGAAGATGCGGTTGCCGAAGGCGTGGCCGGCGCGGCCGGCGTCGTCGGTGACGCCGCGCCGGGTGCCCACCGCCATGTCGCAGCGTTCGGTGAGCAGCGTGTTAATCAGTTGCGGCGCGTCTTCCGGCGCGTAGGTGCCGTCGCCGTCGGCCATCAGGTAGATGTCGGCGTCGATGTCGGCGAACATGCGGCGCACCACATTGCCCTTGCCCTGGCGCGGCTCGCGGATGACGATGGCGCCGGCGGCGCGGGCACGCAGCGCGGTAAGGTCCTTGGAATTGTTGTCGAAGACGTAGATCGCGGCCGACGGCAGCGTCTCGCGGAAACGCCGCACCACGTCGGCGATCGTCAGCTCCTCGTTGTAGCAGGGAAGGAGCACGGCGATGGTAGGTTCAAAGCGGACTTCGTAGGGCATTCCTGGCCTCCCGCTGCCTTTTCGGCTTGGCGACCACCCGGCCGCGCCGCCCCCGTTCGAGCGGCTTTACTATTTATTGAAGCCGTTAAGGCTAGGTTTAAGCCGTTCAGTTTCCCTTCAGAGGTCCTGAAATGAGCACGGCCAAGGACAGCGGCGCCGCGAGCTGGCGGTTCGACCTGATGCTGGTGTTGGCCGCCACGCTGGTGGCGTTCCTTGTCAACGCGATGTCGGGCTTTCCCGAGCTCGCCAATGCCCGGGGCGACAATGACAGCCTGCTGCAGCTGGTGCAGGTCCGCGACCTGCTGGGCGGCCAGGGCTGGTTCGACATGCATCAGTACAGGATGGGCCTGGAAGGCGGCTTCGTCATGCACTGGTCGCGTCTGCTCGACGCGCCGCTGGCGCTCGGCATGCTTGCCGCCTCCGCCGTGACCGGAAACATGCCGCTGGCCGAGCAGGTGGTCCAGGTCCTGTGGCCGGCCCTGCTGTTCATGCTGACGCTGTTCTTCACAGTGCGCGCCGCGCGCCGCTTCGGCGGTGCTCCCGCGGTCCTGCCCGCCGTCGTGATCGGCGCAGCCGCCTATCATTTCGTCGGCATCTACTCGCCCGGTTCGCTCGACCATCACAACGTCCAGCTGATGCTGATCATGGCAAGCCTCAGCCTGCTGCTCGGCACGCCCGTGCGCGGGCCGGCGGCCTTCGCGGCGGGCGTGTGCGCCGCGCTGTCCATGGCCATCGGTATGGAAAGCCTGCCTTCAGCCGGCTCGATCGGCGCCGTCGTGGCGCTGCTGTTCCTCTTCGATGGCGCCCAGGAACGGCTCGTCGCCAGGTATTTCGGCCTCGGCGTCGCCGCGCTCGCCGCCTTCGCCTTCGTCACCACCGTGCCGATGTCCGCCTGGGGTCAGGCCCAGTGCGATGCGTATTCGGTCGTGCAGTTCGTCGTCGCCGCGCTGGCCGGCGCGGGCCTGGCCGCGTTGGCCACCCTCGACGCGGCCGCCCGCGACCGCCAGCGCCGGCTCGTCTCGCTCGGCCTGCTGGCCGTCGCCATCGGCGCCGTCGTGGTCCTGTTCTTCCCGCAATGCCTGGCCGCGCCCTACGCCACGCTCGACCCGCGCCTCAAGGAGATGTGGCTCGATCATATCGACGAGGCCCAGTCGCTGCGCCAGCTCGTGTTCGAAAGCCCGGCTTCGGTGATGGCGCGCTATGCGACGCCGGCGGTGGCGCTGGTGCTGATGGCGCTGCGCCTGCGCCGTGGCCCGTGGCGGCGCCAGGAAAGCCTGGTCGGCGCGCTGCTGCTGGTGGCGTTCCTGGTCAGCGTCTGGCAGGTGCGCGGCTCGACCTTCTCGATAGCCTTCGCCGTCATTCCGCTATCGGCGTGGATCGCGCAGTGGCGCGAACGGGCAAGGACCAACCCGTCGCGCGGCGTCGCCCTGCGCATGGCCGCGGTCTGGCTGGTTTCCGTCAACGCGGTCTGGACCGGCGCCGCCGCCGCGGCGTCGATCGCGCTGGAGGGCAAGAAGACGCCGGCCACGACCGAGGGAGGCGTCAAGGTCGACATCGCCTGCGAGGCCAAGGCCACCTACGCGACGCTTGCCCGGCAGCCAAATACGGTGGTGCTGGCGGTCTCCAATCTCGGATCGCCGATCCTCGCCTATTCCGGGCATCGCGTCTTCGCCGGTCCCTATCACCGCAACATCGCCGGCGACCTCGCGGCCCTCGATGCCTTCATGGGGTCGGCCGACGGTGCCAGGGCGATCGTCGAGGCGCACCATGTCGGCCTCGTCGCGGTCTGCCCGACCAATGGCGAGACCAAGCTCCTGACCGGAAAGGCACCGGCTGGCTTCATGGCCGAGCTTGTGCGCGGCGTGGTGCCTGCCTGGCTGGAGTCTGTCCCGGGCACGCTTGCCGGCCCTCTGCAGCTCTACCGTGTCAAGGCCGTTGGCGCCGAGGGTGGTGCCACCTGACAGCGCTCGGCCGGCACGGCGGTCACCTGGCCGCCGATCCGGAAAATAATTCCATGATACGTTTCCTAAAGGGTTTGCTGCCAGTCTCGGGGAAAATACCGGAGCCGGATGATCTCAGATCGCATCGACCTGAGATCTGAATCCGGCTCCAGATCAAAAGATAGAGCATGATGTCGTCCGAAAACCGCTTCGCACTTTTCGGCGTCATGCTCTAGGGGGCGGGACTAGGCACCGATGCAAACGTCGTTTGGCACCGGTCAGGCAAACAGGGACTCGGATCTGGCTTTTACCGATCCATTGACCGGGCTTGGCAATCATCGCCGCTTCTTCGACAAGATCGACCGCCTGATCAGCGATCGCGCCGACGATCCCGCGCCTTTCACCGTCGTGATCCTCGACCTCGACGGCTTCAAGCCGATCAACGACCTTTTCGGGCACAGGGCGGGCGACGACATACTGATCCAGGTGGCGATGCGCCTGCGCGCCTCGATGGACGGCTACTCCACGGTCTGCCGTATCGGCGCCGACGAATTCGCCGTCCTCTACCCGATGGTGTTCAGCGAGGAGGCGGCGTCCGAGCGTTCGCGCATGCTGATCGAGATTCTCTCGGCGCCCTACGATGTCGGCGAGCGCACCGCGAGGCTCTCGGCCTCGGTCGGCTGCTCGCTGTTCTATTCCGGCGACGAGACCACCGAGATCCTCGTCAACAAGGCGGAGACCGCGCTCTACCACGCCAAGCGCTCGGGGCGTGGGCGGGTCGTGGTCTACACGCGCGAGATGGAGGAAGCGGCCAAGCGCGTCACCCGCATCGAGCAGGCACTGCGCCGCGCCGTCTCCGCCGGCGAGGTCGAGCCGCATTTCCAGCCCATCGTCGACCTCGGTACGCGCCGCACCATCGGTTTCGAGACGCTGGCGCGCTGGACCGATCGTGATCTCGGCGCGGTGCCGCCGACGGTCTTCATCCCCATTGCCGAGGAGCGCGGCATCATCGGACCCCTGTCGCAGCTCGTCCTGCGCAAGGCCGCCGAGGCCGCCAGGAGCTGGCCCAAGGACCTGTTCCTGTCCTTCAACCTGTCGCCATCACAGCTTGTCGACCAGAACACCGGCCTGCACATACTGGCGATCCTCGATCGCACCGGCTTCGATCCGCGGCGGCTGGAGATCGAGATCACCGAGACCGGCCTGATGAACGATCCGGCGTCCGCCGAGAAGATCGTCGAGGACCTGCGTCGCGTCGGCATCCGCGTGTCGCTCGACGATTTCGGCACCGGCCAGTCCTCGCTCGGCCGTCTGCGCGAGTTCAATTTCGACAAGCTGAAGATCGACCGCACCTTCGTTTCGTCCATCCTCGACGACCGCCCTTCCGAACACATCATTCGCGCCATCCTCGCCATGTGCGAAGGGCTGGGCATGGACGTCGTCGCCGAAGGCATAGAGCAGGAGGCGCAGGCCGATCGGCTGATTCAGTTCGGCTGTGCCGGCGGCCAGGGCTTCCTGTTCGGCAGGCCGGCCGACGCCGATGCCACGCTGGGCTATCTCAGGGATTCTTTCCGCGGCGCCCTGCGCGCCAAGGCGATCTGATCGGCCGCGCGGCGGTCGTCGCCGCCATTTCTCTTTTTGTCTGACATAAGCGCGCAAAACGGGTTTTCGGCCTTGCCTGCCCGATCCGTCCGGATAGGATGCGCGCCGTTCATGTCGGGAGGAAGAAGATGATGCCATCGGCGCGGTTTGCCGACCTCGAGGGAGCCTCGGTGCTGATCACCGGCGGCGGCTCCGGCATCGGCGCGGCGCTGACCGAAGGTTTCATGAGGCAGGGCGCCAGCGTCGCCTTCATGGACATCGCCGACGGCCCAAGCCTGGCGCTCGCCGATCGTCTCGAGAAGGATCTCGGCCGGCGGCCGCTCTACCTCAAGACCGACATAGGCGACATCGAGGCGTTGCGCGCTTCGGCCGCGAAAGCCGCCGAGGCGCATGGCGACGTCACCGTTCTGGTCAACAACGCCGCCAGGGACGACCGCCACGCCGTGGAGGATGTCACGGTGGAGTATTGGGACGCCAACCAGGCGATCAACCTCAGGCCGCATTTCTTCAGCGCCCAGGCCGTGGCGCCCGGCATGAAGCGCGCCGGCGGTGGCTCGATCATCAACTTCACCTCGACCTCCTACCTCATCAACCACCCCGACATGCCGTCCTACACCGCCGCCAAGGCCGGCATCCTGGGCCTCACCAAGGGGCTCGCCGGCAAGCTCGGGCCCGACGGTATCCGCGTCAACGCCATCGCGCCCGGCTGGGTGATCACCGAGCGGCAGCGCGATCTCTGGGTGACGGAGGAATCGCTCGCCGCCCATGTCGCCCGGCAATGCATCAAGCAGGTGATGCGACCCGACGACATCGTCGGCACCGTGCTGTTCCTCGCCTCTGACGCCTCGCGCCTGCTGACGGCGCAGATGCTGATCGTCGACGGAGGCTTCCTGTGAATACGGCTCCGGCGGTCGCCGCCGTCGACTGGGGCACGACCCGGCTGCGGGCCTGGCTCATCGACGCCTCCGGCAAGGTGCTGGCCGAGCGGCGTGGCGACGACGGGCTGATCAGCGCGCGCGAGAAAGGCTTCGCCGGCGTGCTCGAAGGCCATCTCGCGGCCATGGGCGCGGCGCCGTCGCTGCCCGTCATCATCTGCGGCATGGCCGGTTCGCGCCAGGGCTGGCTGGAAGCCCCCTATGTCGACGTGCCGGCGCCGATCGGCGCCATACTGGCGGGCGCTGCCCGCGTTCCCGCGCAGGGTCGCGACATCCGCATCGTGCCGGGCCTCGCCCAACGCCTTGCCGACGCGCCAGACGTGATGCGCGGCGAGGAGACCCAACTTGCCGGCGCCGGGCTGCCGGCCGGCGGCCGTCATCTCGTCTGCATGCCGGGCACCCACTCGAAATGGGTGGTCGTCGAGGATGGCGCGGTCGCGGGCTTCGGCACCTGGCCGACCGGCGAGCTGTTCTCGGTGCTGGCTGAGCATTCGATCCTGCGCCATTCGCTCGGCGAGCATCCGGCGGCCGTGACGCCGGACAATGTGTTCTTCCGCCAGTGGTGCGAAAGGGCGCTGGGCGAGGGCGGTGACGTCACCTCGAAACTGTTTGCGATCCGCGCCGCCGGCCTGCTGCAGGGCCTTGGCGCGGCGGAAGCGGCGGCTTGCCTGTCGGGCCTGCTGATCGGCGGCGAGATCGCCTCCGCCAGGAGGCGTTACGGCGCGGGCAACGCACCGGTCGTGCTTGTCGCTTCCGGCGCGCTTGGTGCGCTCTACGCCACGGCCCTTGATGTCGCCGGCCTTGCCGTCAGGATCGTCGACGCCGACGAGGCGGTGCGCGCCGGCCTGGTCGAGGCGGCGCGCGAGAATGGCATGATCGGAGAAAAGGCATGACAACCGCACCCTTCCCCAAACTCGGGCGCGGCCTTGTCGCGATCCTGCGTGGCCTGAAGCCGGCCGAGGCTGTCGCCGTCGGGCAGGCGGTCTTCGAGGCCGGCATAGAGGCGATCGAGGTGCCGCTCAATTCGCCGGAGCCGTTCGTCTCGATCGCCGCCATAGTCAAGGCGCTGCCGAAGACGGCGCTGGTCGGCGCCGGCACGGTGCTGACGGCGGCCGATGTCGACAGGCTGAACGAGGCCGGCGGCCGGCTGCTGGTCAGCCCCAGCATCGACGCCGAGGTGATGGAACGCGCCGGGACGCATGGCATGGTGACGATGCCCGGCGTGTTCACGCCGACCGAGGCCTTCCTGGCGCTTCGCCTCGGCGCTTCGGCGCTCAAGTTCTTCCCGGCAAGCGTGCTCGGCGCCGGCGGCATCGCCGCCATGCGCGCCGTGCTGCCTGCCGATACGCTGGTCGGCGCGGTCGGCGGCGTCTCCGACAAGGATTTCGCCGGCTACAAGGCTGCGGGCGTCACGGTCTTCGGCCTTGGCTCCAGCCTGTTCAAGCCGGGCATGAGCGTCGAGGAGGTGGCCGCGCGCGCCCGCGCCGCGGTGATTGCCTGGGACGCGGCTTTTGGAGGGGCGCAATGAGCGAGGTTTCGGTTTTTTCCGAGCATGTCTGCGAACTTGGCGAGGGGCCGAGCTACGATCCGGCCACCGACACGCTGTTCTGGTTCGATATCGTCCATGGCCACCTGCTGGAGCAGAAGCTCTCCGGCGGCGCGGTCAAGGTGAACGAGCTCGGCCAGATGGCCAGCGCCATCGCCGTCATCGACGAGGGCCGCCAGCTGATCGCCACCGAGATCGGCCTGCATGTCCGTGACGTGGCCAGCGGAAAGCTGACGCTGCACACGCCGCTCGAGGCCGACAATGCGGTGACGCGCTCGAACGATGCCCGCGTCCACCCCTGCGGCGCCTTCTGGGTGGGCACGATGGGCAAGAAGGAAGAGAAGGGCGCCGGTTCCATCTACTGGTTCTTCAAGGGCGAACTGCGCCGCCTGTTTTCGGGCATCACGGTCTCCAACTCGATCTGCTTCTCGCAGGACGGCACCATCGCCTACTACACCGATACGTCCACGGGCCTGTTGATGCGCGTCGGCTGCGACCCGTCGACCGGCCTGCCGTCCGGCGAGGCCAGGGTCTTCGTCGACCATCGCTCGGCCAAGGGCTATATCGACGGTTCGGTGCTCGATCGCGACGGCATACTGTGGAATGCCTGCTGGGGTGGCGCCGTGGTCAAGGCCTACGGCCCCGACGGCAAGCTGGTGCGCACGGTGGAAATGCCGGTCACGCAGCCTTCGTGCCCCGCCTTCGTCGGCAAGGCCGCCGACCGGCTGGCGGTTACCTCGGCCTGGTCCGGCAAGGACAGGAAGCAGCGCGCCGAGGATCCGCAGGCCGGCAAGACCTTCCTGCTCGACATTCCCGTCAACGGCCTTTTCGAGCCACGCGTCCTGATCGCCTGATGGGCGGCCCATCTCCGGTCAGGGAGATGGAGCCATGCTGTCACGCAATCGCCCCGGGTCGGTCGGTTTCACGAAAGCCGATCGCGGACGGCGTGCGATTGTAGCGGCCCATATTGCCCGGAGCCGTCCCGTCCCATGCTGCGCCATACGCCGAAGCTGATCCTCGTCCATGAGCCGGAGAAAGCCTGTTTCGACAGGCTTCTCGCCGATGGTTATCCGCGGGAGCGGGCGATCGAGATATCCTCCTATCTGGCGCAGTCGACCGACCTCGCGCCCGAATTCGACGCGCTGGCCGCCGCTTGCGAGAGGCGTGGCCTCTCCTTCCTGCCGGTCGAACTCGACGAGGCGCCCTCGGCGCTGGCCGGGGCCGACGCCGCGACGACCCTGGTCTGGACGCTGACCGACGGCATCGCGTATTTCCGCGGCGGCGCGGCGCCCGCCCTGGCGCGGCTCAACGGCTTGCGGACGGTCGGCGCCGACGACGCGCTGTTCGCGCTCTGCCAGGACAAGTTCCGCTCCGGCGCCGTGCTCGGCGCGCTCGGCCTGCCGGTGCCGTCGGCCGGTTTTGCCCGCGACGGCAAATGGCTGGTCGAACCGCCGGCCTCCGCCGCCGGCTGGTTCGTCAAGCCCAACAGGCTGGGCGCCAAGATCGGCATCTGGCCGGATTCGCGTATCGCCGACCTCGGCCACGCGCTGGAACTCAGCCGCCGCGTCTTTGCTCACTATCGCGACGATGTCGTCGTCCAGCCCTATGTCGCCGGCCGCAACGTGCGCGCAAGCTTCCTCGGCGTGAAGCCCGACACAGGCACCGAGGCGCTGGGCATAGCCTTCGTCGATTCCGGTGGCGACTTCCAGACCATGGCCGACTCGATGGCGCTCTATGGCGATACCGGCGAGGCGGCAAAGGCGGCCGGCATCTATGCCGAACCCGACCTTCAGCCGGTCGGCGATACCCAGCCAAGGGCCGATGCGGAAATTCGCCGCATCGCCGGGCGGCTGGTGGCGGGGCTCGGCCTCAGGGACGTCTATTCGATCGATCTCAGGGTCGAGGCCGACGACACCGTCCACCTCATCGAATTCGAAATCTGCCCCGGCCTGCCCTGCTTCGACTTCCGCGCCTATTGCCGGACGCGGTGGGGCATGAGCCTCGTCGACGCGATGGCCGAGACCGCAGCCAACCGGCTGTCGGCGCGGCCCGTGGCCGCATAATCGTTTCCGCAATCGGCCTATGCCGGCCGCAGGGCCAGCGACATGCTCGAGATCAGTTCCTCGGCATCGGCGTCGGCATGGCGTATGGCCAGTTGAAACGCCGCCTCCGCGTCGCCTTCGGTAATCGCCGCCACCAGCGGCTCGTGCAGGCTCGGTATATCGTTCAGGTCGTTGTAGAAGCGGTCGGTCAGCCGCAGGAACATGCGCGTCTGCCCCTCCAGCCGCTCATAGATCTCCATCAGCCGGCGATGGCCGGAGATATCGATGACCGCCCGGTGGAAGTCGAAATCCAGTTCCATCAGCTTCTTGCGGTTGCCGTCCTCGGCCGCCTTTCGCATGGCGCGGACGATGTCCTGCAACTGCTTGCGCCCGGCATCGTCGATGCGCTTGGCGGCGAGCCTCGCGCCGAGCGCCTCGAGCGATTCGCGCAGCACCGAGATTTCGTAGATGTCGGTCTTCTCGACGGTGATGACGAAATTGCCGCGCCGCGGCCGGTAGGCGACGAGGCCCTGGGCCTGCAGATATTTGAGCGCGGCGCGGATGGTTCCCTGGCTGACGTTGAAGCGCGCCGCTATGTCGAGCTCGATCAGACGCGTGCCGGGCTCGAATTCGCCGTCGACGATGGCCGCCCGCAGCGCCATGGCGATTTCCCGTTCCAGTGAGGGGTGGGTGTCCCCCAGGATTTCCGAAACTTTTGAAGACGTCATCAGCGGCGATTCCGGATCGAGCTAAATCACTTAAAAACAGGAACTTGCGGCTTTGCACCAAGAGTTGCAATCGCAGGCCCCGCAGCCGCGCGCCGGCTGTGGAAAAATCGTCGGTTGGACAGGCGCCGTCTCGGAGACGGTCCCTCCACCCTTATACCGTGCCGGCGATTCGAGCACATGTTTCATCGATTATCAATAATCGATATTGACAGCCGACCCCAGTTCCGGAATGTTGCCGACAAATGGAAGCGGGGGCGGCGATGTCGTCGATCTTTTCGAGGGACTACGCCGCCGAGCTGCCAGTCCTGGCGCATGGCAGCGGCGTCTACATCCACGATGCGGATGGCAAGGCCTATCTCGACGGCATGGGCAGCGCCGGCGTCGTCGGCATCGGTCATGGTCGCACGGAGATCTACCGGGCGCTTGCGGAAGCCGGCAACACGGTCACCTTCGCCTATACCGCCACCTTCTCGCATCCCTGGCAGGAAAAGCTGGCCTCCTCGATCCTCTCGGTCGCCCCTGAGGAGATGAAGGCCGTCTATTTCGTCTCCGGCGGTTCGGAGGCCAACGAGACCGCGCTGAAGCTTGCCCGCCAGTATCATCTCGATCGCGGCGAGCCGCAGCGCCACAAGATCATCTCGCGCTGGCAGAGTTATCATGGCGTCACCATCGCCACCCTGTCGCTGTCCGGCCGCACCAGCTGGCGCACGCCCTACACGCCGTATCTTCTGCCCGTCATCCACATCGCGCCGCCTTACGAGTATCGCTGCGCCTATTGCCGCGACAATGGCGGCTGCACGCTCGACTGCGCCGACGAGCTCGAGCGCGCGATCAACCTTGAAGGCCCCGAGACGGTGGCGGCCTTCTTTGCCGAGACCATCGTCGGCACCACGGCTTCAGGGCTGGTGCCGCACAAGGACTACTACAAGCGCGTGCGCGAGATATGCGACCGCTACGGCGTGCTGTTCGTCGCCGACGAGGTGCTGGCCGGCTACGGCCGCACCGGCAAGCCCTTCGCCATCAGCGACTGGGGCGTCGCGCCGGACATGATCACCTGCGGCAAGGCGATCGGCAGCGGCTACGCGCCGCTCGGCGCGGTGCTGGTCAACGACAGGATCACCGAGTTCTTCCGCGAGGGGCGCCGGCGCTTCGTGCATGGCTTCACCTTCAGCGGCCACCCCGCTTCCTGCTTCATCGGCCAGCAGGTCTTCGACATCATGTCGCGCGAGGGCCTGTTCACCCGCCCGGCCGAGATCGGCCAATATCTTGCCACCCGCCTGCGGCAGCTCCAGCAGCGCCATGCCTGCATAGGCGACGTTCGCGGCAAGGGCCTCTATGCCGGCGTCGAGTTCGTCGCCAACCGTGCCACGCGCGAGCCCTTCCCGACGGAAAAAGCCTTCACCTCGCGGCTTGTCACGATGATGCGCGAGCGTGGCGTCATCGTCGGTGGCGGCGTGCCGGGCGCCAATTTCGGCATGGGCGGCGACCATATCCAGATCACGCCGCCCTACATCGTCACCGAGGAGGAGATCGACATCATCGTCGACACGCTGGACGAGGTGATCACCGCGCTGACGTGAACGGAAGGGTGGAAGCCGTTCGGATATCGCTTGAAACCATCCGGCTGCAAATCAAAGACACACAAGAAAGGGGAATTCGACCATGTTGAAATCGATTTTGGCGGCGGCCTGCATTGCCGCGCTGACCACGGCGGCGCATGCCGGCGTCACCATCCGCATCGGCGGCGCGGGCTCGCCCGACAGCCCCGACACCAAGGCGATGGAAGTGTTCAAGGAGAAGATGGAGGCAGCGCTTGGCTCCGACGTCTCGATCCAGCTTTTCCCGAGCTCCCAGCTCGGCACCGTCGACGAGATGGTCGAGCAGGTGAAGGGCGGCGTGCTCGAATGCATGTATGAGAGCGTCGGCGACCTCGGTTCCTTCCATCCCGCGGCCAACGTCGAGGGTGTCGCCTATCTCTACCGCGACGAGGACCATTTCTTCCGCATCTGGCGCGGTCCGGTCGGCAAGGAGATCCTCGACACGATCGCCAAGGACGCCGGCTTCCGCGTGCTCGGCCCGGCCTACCACGGCTTCCGCCAGTTCCTCCTGACCAAGCCGGCCGACAGCCTGGCCGACCTGCAGGGCCGCAAGGTCCGCGCCCCCGGCATTCCCGCCTACATCGCCTCGATCCAGGCGCTCGGCGCCAATCCGGCGACCGTGCCTTTCGAGGAGGTCTACACCGCCATCCAGCAGGGCGTCGTCGACGGTGTCGAGCAGCCGCTCGTCGCGATCAAGGACCAGCGCTTCTACGAGGTCGCCAAGCACCTGATGATCACCAACCACATGGCCGAGACGATGGGCTTCATGTGTGGTGAGCCCTGGTACCAGGGCCTCGACAAGAAGGTGCAGGATGCCTTCGCCGCCAGCGCGGACGCCAGCGCCGACTGGTATCGCGAATATACCGACGCTTCTCAGGCCAAGGTCCTCGACGATCTCGTCGCCCAGGGCGTGGTCGTGCACAAGCCGAACCTGGAAGAATTCATGGCCAAGGCGGCGGAAGCCAAATACGATCCGGCGCTCCAGCCCTACATCGACAAGATCCGGGCCGTTAAGTGAAAAACAGGACCTGCCGCGCGAGCGGCGGGTCCTTTCCTTTGGAGATTCCCGGATGTCCTCCGTCCTTGTGCGCGTGGGCGATGCCCTGCGCCTGATCCTGGGCCTGTTGGTGGGCGCGGCGCTGTTCGCGATCGTGCTTCTCGTCTGCGTCCAGGTCTTCAGCCGCTATTTCCTCGGTGCGCCGACGCCGCAACTCGCAGAGATTTCCAGGATATTGTTCATCTGGATGAGCTTCCTCGGCGCGGGGCTGCTGGTCAGCCGCCGCGAGCTCATCGTCATCGACCTGCTGCATGATCGGCTGAGCAAAGGGTATCTCGGCCGGCTGAACGTGCTCGTGGACCTCGCCACGGCGGTCTTCCTGGTCATCCTGGCCATCTACGCGCGCCACCTGATGATCGTCGTCGGCCAGAAGATCGCCCCTGCCACCGGAATAAGCTTCGACTGGTTCTACGGCGCGCTGCTCGGCTTCTGCGGCCTCGGCCTGGTCTTCATTATCGAGCGCCTGGTCGTCGGCGCGACTTCGGGCGGACAGGCGCGGCTCGACCAGGGCGCCGCCGCGCGTGAGGAAACCGCGCCATGACAATGCTTCTCGTCCTTTCCGCCACCTTCCTGGTGCTTGCCCTGCTGGCCGTGCCCGTGGCCATCGCGCTCGGGCTCGCCGCGCTGCTGGTCATCGCCATCTGGGGCATGCCGGGCTTCATTCTCGCCCAGAAGATGGTCAACGGCATCGATTCCTTCCCGCTGCTCGCCGTGCCCTTCTTCATCCTCGCGGCCTCGGTCATGAACAGCGGCGGCATCACCACGCGCGTCGTCGATCTCTTCTCCTCCGCGCTCGGCCGCATCCGCGGGTCCTCCGGCGTGGTCAATGTCGGCACCAACGTCTTCCTGGCCGGCATCTCCGGCTCGTCAGTGGCGGACGCCTCGGCCAGCGGCGCGCTGCTGATCCCCGAAATGCGCAAGGAAGGCTACAGCGGCGGCTTCGCCGCCGCGCTGACCGCGGGCGCCGCCGTCATCGGCCCGATCATCCCGCCCAGCATCCCGCTCGTTATCTACGGCGTCATCGCGCAGGTCTCGATCACGCGCCTGTTCGTCGGCGCCTACATACCCGGCGTGCTGATCGCGGTCGCGCTCATCGCCTATGTCATGAACTATGCGCGCCGCCATCAGCTTCCTGCGCGCGGCCGGCCGTCATGGGACGTGATCGGACGTCAGTTCAGGGGCAGCGCCTGGGCGCTGTCCATGCCGTTGCTGCTGATCGTCGGCGCCAAGGGCGGCCTGTTCACCGTCACCGAACTCGGCGCCGTGCTGGTCCTCTACGCCATCTTCATCGGCTGGATCATCCACCATGAATTCAGCTGGCGGCAATTTCCGGCCATGCTGACCGACGCCGGGCTGCAGACCGCCAACATCATGCTCGTGGTAGCCGTCTCGTCCTTCATCGCCTATCTGGTCGTCGTGCACGGCATTCCGGCCGACATCCAGTCGCTGCTGCACCGGGCCGACCTGTCGCCGGTCGAATTCATGCTGCTGGTCAACATCGTGTTCCTGATCGCCGGCATGTTCCTGGATTCGACGCCGGCCACCATCATTCTGGTGCCGATCTTCCTGCCGGCGGCCAAGAGCTTCGGTATCGACCCGACGCATTTCGGGCTGGTCATCGTGCTCAACCTGATGGTTGGCCTGATCCATCCGCCGTTGGGTCTCAACCTGTTGATCACCCAGTCCATCGCCAAGGTGCCGATGCGCGAGGTGATCTGGGCCAGCCTGCCGATCGTGGCCATCGTGCTGGCGGTGCTGCTGGTCATCACCTTCATCCCGCAGACCGTGCTCTGGCTACCCTCGGTGATGGGCATATGATTCCCGGAGATTGCGCCGCGCGACGCGCGGCGTAATCCGGCCCGGGCTCAGAAGCCTTCGACCAGCACGATCTCGCCATCGGCAACCTTCTGGCGGATCGCCGCGGCGCGCTGGTACTCCGGCGAATGATAGCAATCATGCGCCACGGCGAGCGACGCGAATTCGATGATGACGTTGCGGTCGCGTCCCTGGCCCTCGGCCTTTTCGTGGGCGCCGCCACGCGCCAGGAAGTTGGCGCCGAAGCGATCGAAGGCAAGCTTGGCGGCCGCCACATAGTCCTTGTATCCCTCGGGATCGCGCACATCGACGCGGGCGATCCAGTATCCCTTCGGCATTCCTCTCTCCTGTCTCATTTCCGGCGCGTTGGTCCGCGACGGATGGCCGGTGCGGCCTTCACGGAGCCTATCCAAACTCCGCCGGGACCGGAAGCTGGTTCAGGCCGAAGCCATTTCGTCGAGGATGGCCTGGGCGGCCGCGCGTCTGTCGGCGGCGCCGATGATCGGGCGGCCGACGACGAGGTGGCTGGAGCCGGCGCGGATCGCTTCCGCCGGCGTCATCACCCGCTTCTGATCGCCATGGTCGCTGCCCGCCGGCCGGATGCCGGGCGTCACCACCGCCATGTCCGGCCCGACGATGCGGCGCACCGCCGAGGCTTCTCCGGCCGAGCAGACGATGCCGCCCATGCCGGCATGCAATGCCTGCTCGGACCGCCTGAGCACCAGGGTGTGCGGGTCGTACTCGTAGCCGGCGTCGATCACATCCTGCTCGTCCATCGAGGTCAGCACGGTGACGGCCAGCAGGCACAGCTCGCTGCCCCTGGCGGCGGCCACGGCCGCCTTCATCGCCTTCGGGTAGGCGTGCAGCGTCAGCATCGACACCCCCATCCTGACGATGTTCTCGACGCCCTTGGCCACCGTGTTGTCGATGTCGAGCAGCTTCATGTCGAGGAAGACGCTGGTGCCGCCGCTGGCCAGCTCGCGCGCGAAATCGAGCCCGCCGGCAAAGGCGAGCTGGTAGCCGATCTTGTAGAAGGAAACGACGCCTTCCAGGTCGCGCACGGCCTGCTCCGCCTGCTTGAGCGTCGGCACGTCGAGGCCGACGATCAGCCTGTCCCGCATTGTGGCCGGGCTCAAGGCACGGCTCTGGTCGAGAGGAAGCGCGAGGTTTCGATCAGTGTGCGGCATAGGTGCTCCAGCGACTGGTGTGATCTCTCGTCCAGCAGACGGCCGTCCTCGCCGAAAGCCGTGCTGGCGCCCGACACCGATAATTCCGGCGTCACCACCTCCGTCTGGCAGCGCACGAGCACGGCGCGAAGGTGGTTTATGCAGCGTATGCCGGCGAATTTGCCGTCCGAGGATGAGCAGAGGCCGACAGGCTTGCCGGCGAATGGCTTGAACGGCTTGCCGCCGTCCTTGCGCACCCGGCTCACCCAGTCGATCGTATTCTTCAGCAGTGGCGGTATGGAGCCATTGTATTCCGGTGTGGCGATCAGCAGCCCGTCATGGGCCGCGATCAGCCGCGCCAGCCTCATGGCGTTCTCCGGTATGCCCTTTTCGTGCTCCAGGTCCTCGTCCATGATCGGCAGGGAATAATCGCCAAGCGAGATGCGGGTCACCTCGGCGCCCTGCAGGGCAAGCTCCTGTTGCGCGGCGTCGGCGGTCCTGCCGCTATAGGCGCCTGTCCGGACCGAGCCGGCAAAGACCAGGATCTTCGGGATGATCGGCATCGACGTCCCCTTGCTGTTCTCGCAGCTATAGGCGATGTGCCGACTGAATCAATAGCCGAGATTGCGCCAGTTCGCCCGGTCGTTGGCAGTCTTGCCGTCGGCGGCGCCATGTGTAGGGTGCGGGCATGCGCGTGTGGTGGGTGGGCTACATACTGGTTGGTCTGGCAGTGGTGGCGGCGGCCATCTATGCCGCTTTCGTGTTCAGCCCCTGGCCATCGGTCCTGCTGATCCGTCATGCCTTCCACCGCGATGCGGTGGCGCGCAACCTGGCGCTTGAGAAGCATGCGCCGGCCGACATCGGTGTGATGGGCGACCAGCTCTACGGCGAAGGTCAGGACGAGACCCTCGATGTCTATCTGCCGGCCGGCGTCGCCGACAAGGCCTTGCCGGCGGTGGTCTGGGTGCATGGCGGCGGTTTCGTCGCCGGGAACAAGGACGATCTCTCCGGTTATCTCAAGATCCTGGCCGGACACGGCTATGTCGCCGTCGCCGTCGGCTATTCGCTCGCGCCCGGCGCCCGCTATCCGACGCCGGTCCTCCAGGCCAACAAGGCTCTTGCCTTCCTTGCCCGCAATGCCGGGCGATACCACATCGATCCCAACAGGCTTTTCCTCGCCGGCGATTCCGCCGGCGCGCAGATCGTGGCCCAGTTGGCGGCCACGGTCGGCAACCCGGCCTATGCCGCCATGGTGGGTGTCAGCCCGGCAGTCGCGCCTGCGCAGTTGAAGGGGGTCGCCTTGTTCTGCGGTGTCTACGATGCATCGCGGGTCTCGCCCGAGGGGCCTTTCGCCAGCTTCATTCGCACCGTGATGTGGTCCTATATCGGCACGAAGCGGCTGGACGACGATCCGCGGCTGGCCGAATTCTCGGTCAATAGGCATCTGACGCCGCAATTTCCGCCGGCATTCGTCTCTGTCGGCAATGCAGACCCGCTGGCGCCGCAATCCACGCTCATCGCCGGGGCGATCGGGGCGCAAGGCGTGAGCACGGATACGCTATTCTTTCCCGAGGATTACAGCCCAGCCCTGCCGCACGAATATCAGTTCGACCTCGACACGAAGGCCGGGGCCGAGGCGCTCGAAAGGCTTCTGGCCTTCCTGCATCGATTGGCGGGCGAAGCCACCACGCAATGATCCTGCCTCGCCGGGCAGGCGAGTTCAGTTGCGTCTGCCGCGCCGGTAGATCCAGAGCTGCGTCGGTGGAATGTTGCGGAACACGAAATGGAAATGCTCGACCGTGTAGTTGCCGCGGCCCGGCGGGATCGGCGACATCGGACCATAGGTCAGTTGCACGATCGGCCTGCCCTCCGGGATGCGGTCGAGCAGGCTTTCGATATAGGCGACGCGCTGCGCGACCGGGAAATTGAGCAGCGGCACGCCCGAAACCACGGAATCGAACACCATGTCGCGCTTGTCGCCGAGCGTGGCATTGAGGTTGAACGCGTCGCCCTCGATGACATTCACGCCTGGATAGAGGCTGCGCAGGTGGCGTACGAAATCGGTGGAGTACTCGACGGCGTAGAGGTTCTCCGGCCGGACGCCCTGGGCGAGGATGGCGCGGGTGATGACGCCGGTGCCCGGCCCGACCTCGAGCACCGGCAGGCCGGAGCGCGGGTTGACGATCGAGGCCATCTTGCGGGCGGTGATGGAACTGGTCGGCACGATCGATCCGACGGTCTTCGGTTTGTCGATCCAGCCCTTGAAGAATTTAAGCTCGTCGTCGAACTTTTCCGCCAGCGCCTTCCGCAACCCGGGACCACGAGTCATGCAAGTTCTCCTCAACGTCCCCCACGATGCTACTTACCACCTGCGGGGTGCAAGACAAGGCACGCGCGTGCGGATGTCGTGGATATGATAGTATCCGTCGCGCTTCAACGCTCTCCGAAAGATTCGAAGAAATCCTTCATGCGGGCGAAAAAGCCGCTCGACTGGGGCGAGTTGTCCTGGGAGGACAGCTGCTCGAACTCCTCCAGCAGCTCGCGCTGGCGCCGCGACAGGTTCTGAGGCGTCTCGACGCTGGTCTGGATGTAGAGATCGCCGACATTGGGCTGGCGCAGCACCGGCATGCCCTTGCCCTTGAGGCGGAACTGACGCCCGTTCTGGGTGCCCTCGGGCACCTTCACCTTGGTCTGGGTGCCGTCCAGCGTCGTCACCTCGAACGAGCCGCCAAGGGCGGCCGTCGTCATCGAGATCGGCACCTTGCAGTAGAGATCGGCGCCATCGCGCTGGAAGAACTCGTGCGGCTTCACGGCGAGGAAGATGTAGAGGTCGCCCGAAGGGCCGCCGCGCAGGCCGGCCTCGCCCTCATTGGCGAGCCTGATGCGGGTACCGTCCTCGATGCCGGACGGAATGTTCACCGACAGCGAGCGCTCCTCGGTGACGCGGCCCTGGCCGGCGCATTTCGGGCACGGGTCCTTGATGGTCTGGCCACGGCCCTGGCATTGCGGGCAGGTCCGCTCGATCGAGAAGAAGCCCTGCGTGGCGCGCACCTTGCCGTGACCGTTACACATCGAGCAGGTGACCGGCTGGGTGCCGGGCTTGGCGCCGCTGCCGGAGCATTCGGTGCAGGCGATCGAGGCCGGCACGCGAATCTGCGCGGTCTTGCCGGAAAACGCCTCTTCCAGCGAGATCTCCATGTTGTAGCGGAGATCGGCGCCGCGTTCGCGGCCGCCGGACGAGCGGCGCTGGCGCCCGCCCATCATGTCGCCGAAAATATCCTCGAAGATGTCGGCGAAGCCGCCGGCGCCGAAGCCGTGCGCCGAGCCATTCATGCCACCCTGCTCGAAGGCGGCGTGACCGAAACGATCGTAGGCGGCCCGCTTCTGCGGATCCTTCAACGTCTCGTAGGCCTCGTTGATTTCCTTGAACTTGTGCTCGCAGGCATTGTCGCCGGGATTGCGGTCGGGATGGAACTGCATGGCGAGCTTGCGGAAAGCGCTCTTCAGTTCCTTGTCGTCGGCGCCCTTCTGAACGCCCAGCGTTTCGTAGAAGTCAGCTTTCATTTTTTCCCGCTGTCCGGATGCTCAATGTCTTGAAGCATTGTTGCGTCGTTTGCCGGCACGTTGTTCGATTTAGGAGCGATATTGCCCCGATACTAGTGCTGAGCTGGTCCCGCCCGGGGTTTTCAGTCACTTTTTCGATCAGGGTTGCAAAAAAGCCCGGCCTTCGCCGGGCTTTTCGCAGGGTTCGTCGTCAGGCCGCTCAGGCCGACTTCTTCTTGTCGTCGTCTTCGTCGATTTCCTCGAAGTCGGCGTCGACCACGTCCGAATCCTTGGCGGCGTCCGCCTTGGCGTCGGCTTCCGCGGCTTCCTTCTGCGAGGCCTCGTACATGGCCTGGCCGAGCTTCATCGAGACTTCGCCGAGCGCCTGCGTCTTGGCTTCGATCTCGGCGACGTCGTCGCCCTCGGCGGCGGTCTTCAGCGCCGCGATCGCGGCGGCGATTGCCGTGCGGTCGGCCTCCGAGACCTTGTCGCCATAGTCCTTCAGCGACTTCTCGGCGGAGTGCGCCATGCCTTCGGCCTGGTTGCGTGCCTCGACCAGCGCCTTGCGCTTCTTGTCGGTCTCGGCATTGGCCTCGGCGTCCTTCACCATCTTCTCGATGTCGGCATCGGACAGGCCGCCCGAGGCCTGGATGCGGATCTGGTGCTCCTTGCCGGTGCCCTTGTCCTTGGCCGAGACGTTGACGATGCCGTTGGCGTCGATGTCGAAGGTGACCTCGATCTGCGGCACGCCGCGCGGTGCCGGCGGGATGCCGACCAGGTCGAACTGGCCGAGCGCCTTGTTGTCGGCGGCCATTTCGCGCTCGCCCTGGAAGACCCGGATGGTCACGGCCGACTGCGAATCCTCGGCCGTCGAGAAGGTCTGGCTCTTCTTGGTCGGGATCGTCGTGTTGCGCTCGATCAACCGGGTGAACACGCCACCCAGCGTCTCGATGCCCAGCGACAGCGGCGTCACGTCGAGCAGCAGGACGTCCTTGACGTCGCCCTGCAGCACGCCGGCCTGGATGGCGGCGCCGAGCGCGACGACCTCATCGGGGTTGACGCCCTTGTGCGGCTCCTTGCCGAAGAACTGCTTCACGATCTCCTGGATCTTGGGCATGCGGGTCATGCCGCCGACCAGGACGACCTCGTCGATCTCGCCGGCCTTCAGGCCGGCATCCTTGAGCGCCGCCTTGCACGGCTCGATCGTGCGCTGGACGAGATCCTCGACCAGGCTTTCGAACTTGGCGCGGGTCAGCTTCAGCGTCAGGTGCTTCGGGCCGGTCGCGTCGGCGGTGATGAAGGGCAGGTTGATCTCGGTCTGCGTCGTCGACGACAGCTCGATCTTGGCCTTTTCCGCAGCTTCCTTGAGACGCTGCAGGGCGAGCTTGTCGTTCTTCAGGTCGATGCCCTGTTCCTTCTTGAACTCCGCCGCCAGGTACTCGACCAGGCGCATGTCGAAGTCCTCGCCGCCGAGGAAGGTGTCGCCGTTGGTCGACTTCACCTCGAACACGCCGTCGCCGATTTCCAGCACGGAAATGTCGAAGGTACCGCCGCCAAGGTCATAGACGGCGATGGTCTTGCCGTCCTTCTTCTCAAGGCCATAGGCAAGCGCCGCGGCGGTCGGCTCGTTGATGATGCGCAGCACCTCGAGGCCGGCGATCCTGCCGGCGTCCTTGGTCGCCTGGCGCTGGGCGTCGTTGAAATAGGCCGGAACGGTGATGACGGCCTTCTCGACCTTCTCGCCGAGATAGGATTCAGCCGTTTCCTTCATCTTCTGCAGGATCATGGCCGAGATCTGCGACGGCGACTGCTTCTTGCCGCCAGCCTCGACCCAGGCGTCGCCATTGTCGCCCTTGACGATCTTGTAGGGGACAAGCTTCTTGTCCTTCTCCGTCACCGGATCGTCGTAACGGCGGCCGATCAGACGCTTGACCGCGAAGATGGTGTTTTCAGGATTGGTGACCGCCTGGCGCTTGGCCGGCTGGCCGACGAGGCGTTCACCGTCGCCGCTGATGGCGACGATGGAAGGGGTCGTGCGCGCGCCTTCCGCATTCTCGATGACCTTCGGCTCCTTGCCATCCATGATGGCGATGCAGGAATTCGTGGTTCCGAGATCGATACCGATTACTTTTGCCATTTCTCTAGTCTCTCCGCTAAGCAGGCTCTCAGGACCCTTATCAGGCGTTCCGACGAAAGCCCCTGTTCAAAAGAAATGCCGCCCGGCGACCGGCATAACCGCGCCGGACGGCTTGGCGCGTATATAAGAACAGGCGGCATCGGGCGCAAGCATTCTGCGCAAGGCATCCACCGGCCCGCGGTCGGGCCGTTCCGATCCCGCCAATGGCGGTTTGCCGGGGGCATGTCCCCACTCGTCGGCGTGAACCTTTCCCGCGCCGCTCGCGACTGACGCGCAGGCGCCGCATGGTGCGGGCCGGAAAGGACATCCCCATGACCGGAAAACCCGAGGTTCCGCGGTCTCCGGGACAAGCGCAAGCCCGGCGCCGCCATCGCTTCCGCGAGGGAACCGACGCTCTGGGCTTCCCGCTGGTTCCGTTGACCCTTTGCCGGAGCAGGCGTATCGTCACCGCGAGGAAAACAGACAACTCGATCAGGGAAAAACGTGCCGCGACGCCGCGCTTTGCCCTGTTTCGCGCGGTAGGGCCGGACGTTTCTCCCCCATCCCGCGGGGGTAGTTTCATGTCCTGCGACCATGGACCGCTTGTCTCCCCCGCAGGCCGGCTGCGCAATATCGTCCAGCGTCCGATGCAGGTCCTCGGGCTCCTGGCGCTGGCGCTTGCCGCCAGCCTGTGGCTGGGTGGTCTTGCAAGGGCGCAGGATGCCCAGACCCGCATCATCTATCCCGGTTCCATGGCGGTAACGGGCTTTTCCGGCACCACCATACCCAATTTCGACCAGGGCCTGCCGCCGGGCGTCGACCCGGTCGACGCGACCTTCATCGACACGTCCCGCGCCACCTTGCGCGTCTTCGACGTTTCCCGGCTCGGCGGCCCTGCCTCTGGCCAGCTCGTCTTCACCCCGTCGCCCTTCGAGGTGACGGCCGGGCAGATCGGCCAGGTGTTCGGCCTCACCTATGACGATGGCGTGCGCGAGGGCGTTCCCTCCGGCGTGCCCAACCTTTACGCGGCCGCTACCTCCCTGCACGGCATCCAGATCGTCACGCCCGACGTCAAGGGCAACGGCAGGCCCGAGCGCCAGCGCCACGGCGCCGCCGCCGCCTCGTTCATGGACGGCCAGTTCGGCGCAACCAATGGCGGTGGCCCGGGCACCATCTGGAAGATCGACGGCATCACCGGCCAGGTCAGCAAGTTCGCCGACATCGACACTAACAGCGGCCCCGGCATCGGCAATCTGGCCTTCGACCCGGCGCACCGCCAGTTCTTCGCCTCCGACCTCGACACCGGCCTCATTCACCGCATCGATGCCAACGGCACGCTGATCGACACGTTCGACCACGGCGTCGCCGGGCGCCCGGCGCGCGGCCTGCCGCCGGTGGCCGACGATGGCGCGATCATGGACATCCATGGCGCCGCCTTCGATTCCGAAAACCCCGCCACCTGGGGCTACACCCAGGACGAGCGGCGCGTCTGGGGCGTCGCCTATCATGGCGGCCGCCTCTATTATTCGGTCGGCGAGAAGGCCGAGATATGGTCGGTTGGCATCGCGCGCGACGGCGGCTTCGCCGGCGATCCGCGCTGGGAGCTCACGGTCAAGGCCGACCAGGACTACGCGGTCACCGACATCGCCTTCGACAATGATGGCTTGATGTATCTCGCCCAGCGCGGCCCGGTCGAAAACCGCTACGACTACAGCCTGTTCGCCGATTCCGGAAAGGGCGAGGTGCTGCGCTACTGGCGCGAGAATCCGGACGATCCCACGACGCAGTCGGCCTGGGTGCCGGTGCCGCAGGAGTACGCGGTCGGCTTTCCCGACGGCAACAGGCAGTCGGCCGGCGGCGTCGACCTGCAATATGGCTATGATGCCGAGGGCAACCTCGACACCGGCGCCTGCGACGCCACGCTGGTCAACACCGGCGACAAGCTGCGCGAGAACGCCGCGCTCGCCGACCGGCTCGCCGCCGGCGGCCCCTTCGCCGTACACGGCGTGCAGCTGACGCCGAAGGCGCTGGTCAAGCCCGCCAACGCGCCGCCCTTCGGCTCGTGGTTCGTCGACTTCGACGGCTATTTCGAGGATCCCGACGTCGAGGGCCATGTCGGCGACGTCAGGGTCTGGCGCCCCTGCGAGGGCCGCGCCGGCTATTACGAGCAGATACCGGGCGGCGGCTACCTGCCTCCGTTCTATCCGCCGGAATTCCCGCCTCCCGGCAACCTGCCTCCTTGCCTCGACGTCGACGACGTCACCTATTTCTGCACGCCGCGCGGGCTCGAGGCCGATCTCTATCTCCATGACCATGCCGGCTTTGGCGGCGATTCGATCAAGGCTCTGTCCGGGACGCCGGGGGTCGAGGTGACCTCGCCCATGTCCCATGCTCCGGGCGCGCCTTACAGGATCGACATCACCGGCCACCATCCGGGCGACACCGTCAATGTCGGACTCTGCTTCTATCGCAAGTCCGACCAGGACAAGGGCGGCTACTACCCTTGCTGCAAGATGACGCTGCCGCTCCGGACGCCGGCCTCGAGCTGCGATCGCTGAGGGAGGGACAGATGCGCTATCTCGCCCTTTCCCCGCGCGCGGCAAGCAACCGAACCGTCATGGAGACGATCATGAAACCCCTGTCATACGCCAGGCGCGGCGCGCGCTGGCTGATGGCGGCCGGTATCGCGGTCGCCATGCTCGCCCCGGCGCCCGGCTTTGCCGAGGATGCCGCTCCGGCCAAGGCCGGCCAGAGCGTTACCGGCAATCCGCAATCCGGAGGCATCGACTACAAGCTCGAACACGACAGTTCGCGCATCATCAACCCCGAGCCGGGCGGCATCGTGCCGTTCTTTACCAAGACGGGCGGCCAGCGCGGCTGCGACTATGTCGTCTACACGCTCACCTTCGGCCTGCGCGGCAATCCGCAAGGCTTTGCCAGCCCAGGCCTCGCGGCGGCCCTGAAAGCCGCCAGGCTCGACTTCAGGGACCAGCTTCCGCATGGCCTGCGGATCGTCGGCGTTCATGTTTCGGGCGACGGCACGGACGCGTCCGGCGGCCCGCTGCCTGTCGCCGCGATCGACACCTCGGCCGGACCGGACGACACCGCCACGGTAACCGACTTCCGCATCTCGCCGCTGGATCTCGCCGGCCTCGGCGTGCCCAACGAGCGCACCATCACCTTCCAGATCACGGCTAGCATCGATCACGCGGCGTTTCCCGCGCCGGTGACGGTCGACAACCAGGGCACCATCAAGGTGACGGCCGCTGGTGGCGCCGTGACCACCATTCCCTCGCAGGATCCGGGCCAGCCCGACGACGGCAACATCCTGACCGGGGTGAAGACCTCGATCCGGATCGACGTCACCAGGTGCAACCCGCCGCCGCCACCACCTCCCGGCAAGGAGTGCTTCAAGGTGGAGCGGGGTACGGTCGACTGCGTGCCCGGCGGCGGCGCCTTCATCTACCACATGCCGGTCGGCCCGCAGATGGGCGGCAAATGGGTGCAGGTGTCGACGACGACACCCGGCGTCACCATTGTTCCGGCCACGCAGCAGGTGCCGATGGGCGGCGGCGTGCTCGACTGGAAGATCATCGGCGCCTCGCCGGGCGAAACGATCCACCTCGTCGTCACCGGCATCGACACCTATGGCGGGCCGAAGGAAGGCTGGAGTCTCTGCTGCACGCAGACGATCGACATCGTCATCCCGCGTGACCTGCGTTGCCCGCCCCGTGACAAGGAGCCGGACCTCAAGGTCGAGAAGCGCGCCGACGTGCCGCGCTGCACCATGGCAGGCGGCTGCGATTTCACCATCACCGTCACCAATGTCGGCACCGCGCCCTACAACGGCAAGATCGTCATCGACGACGTCACGCTGCCAGCCGGCTCGACGCTCGTTACAGGGCCCAATCCGCCCTGGGTCTGTGCGCCCACAACCTCGCCGATGACCTGCACCTATCCGGTGACGACGCTCACTCCGGGCGCCCATGTCGATCTCCATCTCGGCTTCAAGCCGGCTCCCGGCTGGCAGGGCAACAGCCTGCGCAACTGCGCCGCCTACGACTACCAGGCCAGCGGCAAGCCGCTGTTCGGCAGCCAGCAGAACGATCGCGCCTGCGCCTCGATCCCGATCTGCCGGCGTGGCGATCGCGACCGTGACTGCCAGCCGCCGGTCGAAAAGAGGGTCGACCTGCTGCTGAAGAAGCGGGCTCGCTCGGAGGTATGCTCGGCCAATGGCGTCTGCGGTTTCGTCATCGACGTCATCAACAACGGCACGGCGACCTATAGCGGGCCGCTGACGGTGATCGACAGCTATCCGGGCGGCGCCCCCGCCTCGGCGAGCTTCGGTCCGACGCCGCCCTGGACCTGCGGACCGAACGGCCCCGGCCAGTTCCGCTGCGACGCAGCCGCCATCACGCTCGCGCCCGGTGCCTCCGCCGCGATCGTCGTCACCGCGACCATGCCGAAAGGCTACCGGTCCGACACGGTCGAGAACTGCGCCGAGGTCAGGCCGATTCCCGGCGAAGGCAATCTCGCCAACAACAAGGCGTGCGCCACGGAACGCTTCCCGCGTCCCGAGGGCGGCCAGCCGTCGCTGCGCATCGAAAAGACCTGCGGCGGCACGCTGGCCGGCGCGGCCTCGGCCTCCTGCCGCATCACCGTCACCAACACCGGCACCGTGGCGCCGACCGGGCAGATCCGCGTCGACGACGCGGCCACGCTGGTCTCCGGCGGCGGCGCGGCGCAGGTACAGGCCGTGATGCCCGACGGCGCTGACTGGACCTGCGGACCGGTTCCCGCCAACGCCTTGTCCTGCCAGATACCGGGGGCCACGCTGACGGCCGGGACCAGCCGCCACTTCGACGTGACGGTGGCAGCGAACGGCGCGTTCCAGAACTGCGCGCGCGGCTCCATCGGGCCGGCACCGGGCGACGACATCGTCCGTCCGATCGGCCGTGCCTGCGCCGAGGGCGGTGGCGGGTCCACCATCCGTGTCGAGAAGACCGGCGACAGCGAATGCCGGCCGGGCCAGCCCTGCTCGTTCGAGATCACCATCACGAACGACGGTCCGGCTGCCTTCTCCGGCCCGGTGCGCATCGGCGACGCCATCGGCATCGACGGCATCGGCCGGCTGGATGGGGTCGCGATCACCTCGATCGATCCGCCCTTCGGCTGCGCGCCGGAACCGGCGACGCTGCCGGCATCCTGCATAGCCAACCTCAGCCTCGGCGCCGGCGAAAGCCATACGCACCATGTCACCGTGGTCCTTCCGAACGACGGTCGCCTGGCCGCCCTGCAGGGTCCGGCCAGCGGGCAGAACTGCGTTGGCGTCCTGTCGCCCGACACGCCGGTCCGGGGCGGTGACGCGCTCATTCCCGGCGCGGCGGGTGGCGCGGGCGAAGGCGGCAAGGCCTATGCCTGCCATCCCTTCACCATCCCGCACGAGGTGAAGAACCAGTGCTCGCAGGGCCTGGTGCTGAACAGCGCCGGCCGTTGCGTGTGCCCGCCGGGCACGACCTTCCGCAACGGACAATGCTCGTCCGGCGGCGGCACGACGGTCATCCCCGTCCCGTTGCCGCTTCCGGTTCCGTCCTGCGTCCTGCTGCAGGGCCAAATCCGCACAGAGGACGGACGCTGCGTCTGCCCGCGCGGTACGGAACTGCGCAACGGCCGCTGCACTTCCGGCGAGCAGCCGCCACCGAGCCAGTGCACCTTGCTGCCCGGCCAATACCGCAACCAGGACGGCGACTGCGTCTGCCGCCAGGGCGTGGTGGTGAACGGGGCCTGCAAGGTGGTGCGCAAGTGCACCATACGCGGCTCGGTGCCGACCCAGGACGGAAGCTGCGCCTGCCCGGACGGCACGCATCTCGACCGCAGGGCCAATGCCTGCGTGCCGGACAAGCCGAAGCCCAACCCGAACCAGTGCCGGATCCGTGGCCAGGTGCGCAACGCCGATGGCGCCTGCGCCTGCCCGAGCGGCACCGAGGTCCGGGGAAATGCCTGCCTGCCCGTCCGCCCGAAGCCGCAGCAGTGTACGGTGCGCGGTCAGGTTCGCACGCCCGGCGGCGACTGCGTCTGCCCGCGTGGCACCGAGCTGCGCGGCAGCGCCTGCCGCAAGCCGCAGGTGCAATGCGCGCCTGGCTCGCGTCTGGTCAACGGCCATTGCCAGCCGGCGGTCCGGCGGCGCTGCCCTGTCGGCACGACGGGTGAGTATCCGAACTGCGTGCCTGTCCGCAGGCGGCCGGGCGTGGAGTTCATCACGCCGGGCCTGCTGCTCGGGCCGGGCGTGATGCAGGTTGGGCCGAGGCGTCCGTCACGGCTGCCGCAGGAGCCGAATAACCTGCAATAGACGGTCATTCGACCGTCGATCATTCGTCACCCCGCCGGATCAATCCGGCGGGGTTTTTCATGGGCTGGCCCGCGGAACGCGGCGTTTCCGGCCCGGTCCGGCCGGCAAAACCCGCTTCCCCTCGGCGGGATGATGGTCTAGGCACATCCCCGACGAGGCCCGCGGCGGCCGCGGGCTGAAACGACATCGGGAGAGCCAGCATCGTGACCAAGAAGACCCTGATCGCGCCATCCGTGCTGGCGTCGGATTTCTCGAAGCTCGGCGACGAGGTCGAGGCGGTTGCGGCAGCCGGCGCCGACTGGATCCATCTCGATGTGATGGACGGCCATTTCGTGCCCAACATCACCTTCGGGCCTCCGGTGATCAAGGCCATCCGCAACCGCACCAAGGCCTTCTTCGACTGCCATCTGATGATCGCGCCGGCCGATCCCTATCTGGCGGCCTTCGCCGAGGCCGGCTGCGACGGCATGACGGTCCATGCCGAGGCCGGACCGCATCTCGACCGTTCGCTGCAGACGATACGAAGCCTCGGCAAGAAGGCCGGCGTCTCGCTCAATCCGGCGACGCCCGAGAGCGCGATCGAATACGTGCTCGACCGGCTCGACCTGATCCTGATCATGACGGTCAATCCGGGTTTCGGAGGCCAGGCCTTCATTCCGGCCATCGTCGAAAAGGTGAAGCGGGTCAAGGCGCTGATCGGCGACCGCCCGATCCACATCGAGATCGACGGCGGCGTCTCGCCCGAGACCGCGCCGCTGGTCACCGCCGCCGGCGCCAATGTGCTGGTGGCCGGCGCCGCCGTGTTCAAGGGCAACAGCGTCGAGGCCTACCGAGCCAACATCGAAGCCATCAGGAGCGCGGCCGACAGGGCCGGTTGATCGTCCGAACTGGCCGCGCCTTCTGCTACGCGGCTTCGAACACCGGCGCGCCGCCGATCCAGACCCGCCGGACGTCGAGATCGTCCGACAGCGACACGATGTCGGCCGCAGCGCCGGCGCCGAGCCGACCGTGCCGGCTAGACTGGCCGACAGCCTGCGCCGGATAGAGCGAGGCCATGCGCAGTGCCTCATCGAGATCGAGCCCGACGACGCGGTGTATGAAGCGCACGGCCGAGATCATGTCGAGGTCGGCGCCCGCCAGCGTGCCGTCGGCAAGCCGCAGGCTGCCATCCTTGCGGTGGATGGTGCGGCCATTCAACGTGAACGAGGTCATGTCGGTGCCGATCGTCGCCATGGCGTCGGTGACCAGCGCGATCCTGCCCGGTCCCTTCTTGGCCCGCAGCGCGATCGCCATGGTCGCCGGGTCGACATGGATGCCATCGGCGATCAGGCCGGCGAACAGCGTGCCGGTGTCGATCGCGGCGCCCGCCAGCCCGGCCTCACGATTGCCGATCTGGCTCATCGCGTTGAACAGATGGGTGACGACGCTGGCGCCGGCTTCGGCGAAAGCGACCGCCGTGGCGTAGCCGGTGTCCGAATGACCGAGGCTGACGATGACGCCGGCCCTGGCCAGCGCGGCGACCTGTTCGGGCTTGACGGATTCGGGGGCGATCGTCGTCAACAGCACCGGCAGGTGCCGGCGTGCAGCGATCAGCGCCGCTTCGTCGGCGGCTGTCATAGGCCGGATCAGCTTGGGATCATGCGCGCCCTTGCGGGCGATCGACAGATGCGGTCCCTCGAGATGCAGGCCGAGGAAGCCCGGCACCTTGCGTTTCGTCGCTTCTTCTCCGGCGGCGATGGCGGCCGCGGTGATCTCCGGCGTGTCGGTGATCAGCGTCGGCAGGAGTGCCGTCGTGCCGAACGGCGCGTGCGCGCGGCAGATGGTCTCGATCGAGGCGACGTCGGGATGGTCGTTGAGCATCACGCCGCCGCCGCCATTGACCTGGATGTCGACGAAGCCGGGAACCAGCAGGCCGCCGCCGGTCTCGACGCGCGAGACCCCGGCCGGAATCTTGCCCGAAGGCACGATGGCCTCGATCTCGCCACCCTTCACGACAAGGGCTGCATCGTCATGCCAGGCGTCGCCGTCGAAGATGCGGGCGCCGGTGAGGGCGAAATGGTCACTCATACGGTTTCAGTCACCTTGCGAAGGTTGGGGGGCGTGTCGGGGTCGAGCCCGCGGTGGCGGGCGAAGGCTTCCGCGAACATATAGAACGAAACGATCAGCGGCAGCGGGTCGGTGAGCGGATGGCCGGTCGCGACATGCGGCAGGCGCACGGCGCTGGTGGCCAGGCCCGACGTGACGAAGACCGGCGCGCCCTTGCCCGACAGCGCGTCGGCGGCCTCGGCGACGGAAGGCTCCGACGCATCGCGGGCGGCCAGCGCCAGAACCGGGAAATCGGGGCCGACCAGCGCCAGCGGGCCGTGCATCACCTCGGCCGCGCTGAACGCCTCGGCGTGCATGCCGCAGGTTTCCTTGAACTTCAGTGCCGCCTCGCTGGCGATGGCGAAGGAAGGACCGCGCCCGAGGATGAACAGCGACTGGCGCTTCTCCAGCGCGCCGGCAAGCCCCATCCAGTCGCAGGCGATCGCCTTGCGGAAATGCTCGGGCAGGCGGGCCAGTGCCTCGAGCAGCGCCGTGTCGCCGGTGGCGTGCGCCATCAGCGCCAGGCCGGCGACGGCCGAATTGACGAAGGTCTTGGTCGCCGCGACGCTGCGCTCGGGGCCGGCGAGGATATCGATGGCATGGTCCGAGGCGCGCGCCAGCGGCGAGTCGGCCGTGTTGGTGATCGCGACCGTCAGCGCGCCGCCGGCCTTGGCGGCCTCCGCCATGGCGACGATGTCGGGGCTCTTGCCCGACTGCGAGATCGCCAGGCAGGCCGAGCCGCGCAGCCTGAGCTTGGTGCCGTAGATGGACGCGATAGAGGGGCCGACCGAGGCGACGGCAAGGCCAGCCGTCAGCTCGACGGCGTATTTCATGAAGGTGGCGGCATGGTCGGAGGAACCGCGCGCCACGGTGACGATGAATTGCGGCTCGTGCTGGCGGATGCCGCGGCCGGCCTCGCTCAGCACCGCGCCCGAACTGTCGAGCAGCCGGGCGGTGGCGTCCGGGATCTCCTCGATCTCGCGGCGCATATGGGTCTTGGGTGCATTCATGGTCGGCCCTCTTCGCTTGGTCCGCTCAGCCGGAGTTCGGCGACGAAATCATAGGCATCGCCCCTGTAGATGGAGCGGGTGAATTCGATGACCTTGCCGCTCGCCAGATAGGAGATGCGTTCGATGTGCAATCCGGCGACGCCGGGCGGCACCTCCAGCAGGCGAGCGTCATTGTCGCCCAGATTGGCGGCGGAAATGCGTTGCACGGCGCGCACCGGCCGGTGGCCGCTCGTCTCGAGCGCGGCGTAGAGCGAGGTGCCGACCGCCTCGGGATCGGGCAGCACGCTGGCCGAGAGCGACGCGCGCTCGATCGCCAGCGGCGTGTCGTTGGCGATGCGCAGGCGCGCCACGCGCGCCACAAGTTCGCTGGACGACAGGCCGAGCACCATCATCTCGTCGGGCGAGGGCGCGTAGAGGCCGCGATCGAGCCAGGCCGAGCGCACGGCCATGCCGCGCCGTGCCATGTCTTCGGTGAAGGACGTGAGTCTGGACAGCGATTGCTCGACGCGCTCCATGCGCGGCGCCACGAAGGTGCCCGAGCCGTGGCGCTGGACGAGGATGCCGCCCTTGACCAGATCCTGCACCGCCTTGCGCACGGTGACGCGGGAGATGTCGGCCTTGCTGGCGATGTCGCGCTCGGACGGCAGGGCGTCGCCGGGGCCGATCAGGCCGCGATTGACGGCCTCCTCGATGCTGCGCCGGAGCTGCAGATAGAGCGGCGCGCCGCTGCGCGACGATTCCCTCAGCATGGCGAAGATCTGGTCGGCGGCGTTCATCCGGCCTTCTCCGCGGCACCGGCGAAGATCCGCGCCGCCATCCGTACCGCGCCGCCGAGCGCGTCGTCGAGGGGCGGCCTCAGCAGCGTCTGGTAGCGCGCCGAGAGGCGCGGCGCGTAGAGCGGCGCCAGGCCGCCGAGCAGGCAGAGCGGCGTCTCGGGCGAAAGATCGAGCGCGCCGAGCGCGGCCTCGACGTCGCCGACGGCCTTGTCGACGATCCAGTTAGCGACGAGGTCGCCCTTCGCGGCATGTTCGAACACCTTGGGCGCGAAGCCGCCGAAGTCGCCCGGCTTGGCATTGGTGGTGAACTCGACCACGTCCTCGGGATTGTTGCGGAAGACGGCCAGCATCGCGCCCGTCAGCGGCGAGCCGGGGCGAATGCCGTCATAGGCCAGCAGCGTCTGCTCGAGCAGGTCGCGACCGATGCGGGCGCCGCTCGCCTGGTCGCCGACCTGGAAGCCCCAGCCGCCAATGGCGCGCGACTTGCCATTCTTGCGCGCCATGTAGGCGGTGCCGGTGCCGAGGATGGCCATGGCGCCGTCGCCGGAGCCCACCGCGCCCTCCAGCGCGATCTCGGCGTCGGTTTCGACGCGGCTCGTGCTGAACGGCAGGATGGCCTCGAGCTGCTGCCGGTAGGTGCCGACATTGGCGCCGGCCAACCCGAGTATGGCGGGGGTCTGCGGGATAAGGTCGGGGTTCTCGCCGGCGGCGAGGAAGGCCTGCCTGGCCGCCTCGACGATGTTGGCGCGCGCGCCGGTAAGGTCGGTGCGGATGTTGGCGGCGCCGCTCTTGGCGCGGCCGACGACGGCCCCGTCCGCGGTCGCAAGGGCCGCCCTGCAGCTGGTGCCGCCGCCATCTATGCCAAGCACGAATTTCACGGGATGTCTCCTCCGGGAAGATAATACCAATAAAATACCAATAGCCAAGGATTAATTTCCGGCGAAAAAAGATTGAGGCGCATTTTATTGAAAAATCGAGACATTTTGCCGGGCGATCACGCCGGTGCATCGAAAATCGTTAATGGATATGGACAAGTGGTATTTTTTTGGTATTGTCCTATCAACCGGGAGGAGACGGGATGGTGGAGATGCGCATGCTAGCGCCTCATCAAAGTGCCGGAGGGCTGGATGTCCAGGCCCCGCATGCCATCCTTGCTTTGCTCAGCCCCATCAATATCGACCGCGTCGAACCCGCTCCTGTGGGTGACGGTCGCATGACCAGCCTTGCCGCCGCCGGCGGTATCCGGACTGCGCGGTCGCGCCGTGCGCGTGGCTGTCGTCGTGCCGGCCAGGCCGAAAGGATACTGGAAAGAGCAGGCCCTGGCCGCCGCTTTCCATGATCGAGGGGAGCAAGGGGCTCAACGTCCCTGTTCTCATCAAAACCGAACCTGAAAAAGGTCAAAAGGGAGACTGAACATGACCACCAGACTACTGACGGCACTGCTGCTCGGCACAAGCATCCTCGGCTCGACCGGGATGGCCCTGGCCGATGACGTCACGCTCAACATCGAGAGCTGGCGCAATGACGACCTGTCCATCTGGAAGGACAAGCTCATCCCGGCCTTCGAAGCCAAGAACCCCGGCATCAAGCTGGTCTTCTCGCCCTCGGCTCCGACCGAATACGACGCCGCCCTCGGCGCCAAGCTCACCGCGGGCTCCGCCGGCGACCTGATCACCTGCCGCCCGTTCGACAAGTCGCTCGAACTGTTCAAGAAGGGCAACCTCGCCGACCTCAGCTCGCTGGCCGGCATGGAGAATTTCTCGCCCGTCGCCAAGGCCGCCTGGCAGACCGATGACGGCAAGTCGAGCTTCTGCGTGCCGATGGCCTCGGTCATCCATGGCTTCATCTACAACAAGGACGCCTTCGACAAGCTCGGCATCAAGGTGCCGCAGACGCGTGACGAGTTCTTCGCCGCGCTCGACAAGATCAAGGCCGACGGCACCTACGTTCCGATGGCGATGGGCACCAAGGATCTCTGGGAAGCCGCGACCATGGGCTACCAGAACATCGGCCCGAACTACTGGAAGGGCGAGGACGGCCGCCTGGCGCTGATCAAGGGCGCGCAGAAGCTGACCGATGCCGATTGGGTCGCGCCCTTCACCGAGCTCGCCAAGTGGAAGCCCTATCTCGGCGACGGCTTCGAGGCGCAGACCTATCCGGACAGCCAGAACATGTTCACCCTCGGCCGCGCCGCCATCTATCCGGCCGGTTCCTGGGAGATCGGCCAGTTCAACACGCAGGCCCAGTTCAAGATGGGCGCCTTTCCGCCGCCCGTCGAGAAGGCCGGCGACACCTGCTACATCTCCGACCATACCGATATCGGCATCGGCATGAACGCGGCCACCAAGCATCCCGAGGAAGCCAAGAAGTTCCTGTCCTGGGTTGCTTCGCCGGACTTCGCCGCCATCTACGCCAACGCGCTGCCGGGCTTCTTCAGCCTGAACTCGACACCGGTGAAGATGGCAGACCCGCTCGCCGAGGAATTCGTTTCCTGGCGCGGCAAGTGCAAGTCGACGATCCGCTCGACCTACCAGATCCTGTCGCGCGGCACGCCGAACCTCGAAAACGAGACCTGGGTGCAGTCGGCCAACGTCATCAACGGCACTGTCACGCCCGAGGACGCGGCCAAGAAGCTGCAGGCCGGCCTCGACAGCTGGTACAAGCCGGCGAAGTAAGGGCAATCAGCCGGCCGGGCTGGAGCATGACGCCGAGACTTGCCGAGCGGCTTTCGGGCAGCGTCATGTTCCTACTCCCGGATCCGGAGCCCGGCTCTGATTTCAGGCCGATCTCGGCCTGAAATCAACCGGCTCCGGCCCGGCCAGCCGTCCGGCAGCTTTCAGATATCCATTGTCGGCGCCGCCCGGCGGTCTTACCCTCGGCTTCGCGGGGAGACCGAGCCGCATTGTCGCGGCCTGATCCTCCCATGGCGAGGACAGTCGGGCCGTGCATCGAGACAACGACTAGCATCATCCGAACTGGACTCCAGAGACGGCGGGGACCGAACGCATGGCCGCACAGACACGACCGAAACGACCGTTCCGCTGGCACATCGGCGTCTTCCTGGCGCCGGCGGTGCTCGTCTACACGGCGATCATGATCCTGCCGCTCGCCGGCACGCTGCAACTGTCGCTGTTCCGCAGCATCAACCAGGCCCAGGTCTTCGTCGGGTTCGACAATTTCCGCACGCTGTTCGGCGATCCCAACTGGTCGGTGAACTTCTGGAACGCGTTGCGGAACAACGTCTGGTTCTTCATCATCCACATGCTGGTGCAGAACCCGATCGGCGTCCTGCTGGCGGCGCTGCTGTCCAGCCCGAGGCTGCGCTTCTCCGCCTTCTACCGCACGGCCATCTTCGTGCCGACCATCCTGTCCTTCGTCATCGTCGGCTTTGCCTGGAAGCTGATCCTCTCGCCGCTGTGGGGCGTGGCGCCGCACATGCTCGACATCGTCGGCCTCAAGAGCCTGTTCACGCCCTGGCTCGGCAAGGAACAATACGCGCTCACCGCGCTCAGCCTGATCTCGGTCTGGCAGTTCGTCGGCATCCCGATGATGCTGATCTACGCCGCGCTGCTGTCGATCCCCGACGAGGTGATCGAGGCGGCCGAATGCGACGGGGTCACCGGCATGGCGCAGTTCTGGAAGATCAAGCTGCCGCTGATCCTGCCGTCCATCGGCATCATTTCGATCCTCACCTTCGTCGGCAACTTCAACGCCTTCGACCTGATCTACACGGCTCAGGGAGCGCTGGCCGGCCCCAACTATTCGACCGACATTCTCGGCACCTTCCTCTACCGCGCCTTCTTCGGTTTCCAGCTGCAGGTCGGCGATCCCAACATGGGCGCGGCGATCGCCACGATGATGTTCCTGATCATCCTGGTGGGCGTCTGCATCTACCTGTTCCTCATCCAGACGCGTCTGCGTCGCTACCAGTTCTGAGGTGATGGCGATGAGCACAGCCACCCGTTCGCTGCCCCGCACCATCGGCGCCCACGCGGTCCTGCTGACCTACACGGCGATCGCGCTGTTCCCGGTCATCCTGGTCGTCGTCAACTCGTTCAAGTCGCGCGCGGCGATCTTCAGCGCACCGCTGACGCCGCCGACGCCCAAGACCTTCGACCTCATCGGCTACACCACGGTGATCGGCCAGGGTGATTTCATCCATTATTTCCAGAACAGCCTCGTCGTCACCGTCGCCTCGCTGTTCTTCGTGCTTCTGTTCGGCGCCATGGCGGCCTTCGCCCTGTCGGAATACCGCTTCCGCGGCAACACGCTGATGGGGCTTTATCTCGCGCTCGGCATCATGATCCCGATCCGGCTCGGCACCGTCGCCATCCTGCAGCTCATGGTCGCGAGCGGCCTGGTCAACACGCTGATGGCGCTGATCCTGGTCTACACCGCGCAGGGCCTGCCGCTGGCCATCTTCATCCTGTCCGAATTCATGAAGCAGGTGTCGGACGACCTGAAGAACGCGGGCAGGATCGATGGCCTGTCGGAATACACGATCTTCTTCCGCCTGGTGCTGCCGCTGGTGCGCCCGGCCATGGCGACGGTCGCCGTCTTCACCATGATCCCGATCTGGAACGATCTGTGGTTCCCGCTGATCCTGGCGCCGTCCGAAGGCACCAAGACCGTGACGCTCGGCGCGCAGCTCTTCCTCGGCCAGTTCGTCACCAACTGGAACGCCGTGCTGGCGGCGCTCTCGCTGGCCATCCTGCCGGTGCTCGTCCTCTACGTCATCTTCTCGCGGCAACTGATCCGCGGCATCACTTCCGGAGCCGTCAAGTGAGTGACGGTCGAGAGATTATTGTGGAGGCCCTTGTTGAGACAGCGAGCCGACATGGATTCCGAGGCGTCCGAGCCACGAATTTCTACCGGGAATGGCCGGAAACAATCTGCTTGCTGAACCTTCAGAAGTCTTCCTGGGGGTCGCAATTCTATATGAACGCCGCCGTCTGGTTTAAGCGGCTCGGGGCGGAGCGCCGACCGAAGGAATACAATTGCCACATACGTTGGCGCGTCAACTCTCAGATGGAAGACAACCAGGCGAAGGCGTTTACCCAAGCGCTAAACCTCGAATACGCGCTGCCCGGAGACCAAAGGCAGTCTCTCGTCAGGAATGGCGTCGACACTTACGGCTTTGGGCTCCTGGCGCGGTGCGAAAGCGAGCGAACTGCTTTGCAGGTGGCGGATGAGTGTGCGCCTTCGGTGCTGGTAACCCTTGAAGCCCGCAGACAAGAAAAGGCTAATTGAATGTCTCAACCCCTTCGCGTCGTCGTCGCCGGCCTTGGCAATATGGGCCGCAGCCATGCGCTGGCCTACCATACCAATCCGGGTTTCGAGATCGCGGCCCTGGTCAACCGTTCGGATGTGCCTCTACCGGACGGGCTCTCCGGCTACGGCATCAGGCGCTCGTTCGACGACGCGCTGCGTGACGAGAAGCCCGACCTCGCCTGCATCGCCACCTATTCCGACAGTCATGCCGACTATGCGGTGCGGGCGATGGAGGCCGGCTGCCACGTGTTCGTCGAGAAGCCGCTGGCAACGACGGTGGCCGATGCCAGGCGCGTCGTCGACGCCGCCAAGGCCAATGGCCGCAAGCTGGTGATCGGCTACATACTGCGCCATCACCCCTCCTGGGTCAGGCTGATCGCCGAGGCGCGCAAGCTCGGCGGCCCCTACGTCTTCCGCATGA
Organism: Mesorhizobium sp. 65-26; assembly: GCA_001899205.1. Classification (GTDB taxonomy): domain Bacteria; phylum Pseudomonadota; class Alphaproteobacteria; order Rhizobiales; family Rhizobiaceae; genus Mesorhizobium. The sequence goes on from MKVL01000015.1 coordinate 202,596, forward strand.
ACCTCAACCAGCAGTCCTCAGGCCACACCTGGGAGACGCACAAGCAGCTCATGCAGACGACGTCGCCGATAGTCGACTGCGGCGTCCACTATCTCGACGTCATGCTGCAGATCACCGATGCGCGTCCCGTCGAGGTGCGTGGCATGGGTGTCAGGCTGAGCGACGAGGTCGCGCCCTCCATGTACAATTACGGCCATCTCCAGGTGCTGTTCGAGGATGGCTCGGTTGGCTGGTACGAAGCCGGCTGGGGGCCGATGATCTCCGAGACGGCCTTCTTCGTGAAGGACGTGATGTCGCCCAGGGGCTGCGTGTCGATCGTCATGAAGGAAGGCGTGAAGTCCGACGACATCGACACTCACACCAAGACCTCGACCATCCGCCTGCACAGCGCTGCTACCGGCCCTGACGGCAGGTTCGCCAGCGAGGACCGGATGCTGTCGATGGAGGGCGAGCCCGGCCACCAGGATCTCTGCGACCTGGAACAGGCCTATGTGCTCAAGGCGATCCGCGAGGACATCGACCTGACCCGCCACATGGACGACGCGGTCAGGTCGCTTGCCGTATGCCTTGCCGCCGACGAGAGCGTGCGCACCGGCGCAGCCGTGAAACTCTAGAACAGGAACGAAGCCGTGGGTGCGCTGAACATCGAGAATGTCAAGAAGGCCTTCGGGCCGGTCGAGGTGCTCAAGGGCATCGACCTCGAGGTCAATGACGGCGAATTCGTCGTTTTCGTCGGCCCGTCCGGTTGCGGGAAATCGACCCTGCTCAGGGTGATCGCCGGGCTGGAGGATTCGACCTCGGGCCGGGTGGTCATCGACGGCCAGGACGTTTCCATCACGCCGCCGGCCAAGCGCGGCATCGCCATGGTGTTCCAGACCTACGCGCTCTACCCGCACCTGACGGTGCGCAACAATATGGGGCTCGGCCTCAAGCAGGCCGGCACGCCGGCGGCCGAGATCGACCGCCGCATCGGCGTCGCTTCGGCGATGCTGTCGCTGGAACCCTATCTCGAACGCCGGCCGGCGGAACTGTCCGGCGGCCAGCGCCAGCGCGTCGCCATCGGCCGCGCCGTGGTGCGCGAGCCGAAGCTCTTCCTGTTCGACGAGCCGCTGTCGAACCTCGACGCCGCGCTGCGCGTCAACACCAGGCTGGAGATCGCGCAACTGCACCGCCGGCTGAAGGCAACGATGATCTACGTCACCCACGACCAGGTCGAGGCGATGACGCTGGCCGACAAGATCGTTGTGCTCAATGCCGGCCGCATCGAGCAGATCGGCGGCCCGATGGAACTCTACAATGCGCCGGCAAACGAATTCGTCGCCGGCTTCATCGGCTCGCCGAAGATGAACTTCATCGAGGGCGCCCGGCTCGGCGAGACGGCCAAGACCGTCGGCGTGCGGCCGGAGCACCTGACGGTCGATCCGAATTCGGGCACCTGGAAGGGCACGGTGGTCCACGCCGAGCATCTCGGGGCGGACACCAACCTCTATCTCGACTGCGAGAAGGCGGGACTGATCACCGTGCGCATCTTCGGCGTCTACAACGCCGAGCCGGGCTCGACGCTTTACGCCACACCCGATCCGGCGAAGACGTATAGGTTCGGGGCGGACGGCAGAGTCATAAGGTAGATTTTTCCACGCGGCCCGGCACCGCCCTTCATTGCCCTGCCGGGCATGTCCCCGTAAAACGGGGAGACAACGGCTGGCCGCAATCTCACCGCCTGTTCCGCAACGTTCGCGATTGGCGAAACGGACCGCGACAGCGTCCTTCTCCCCGTAAACGGGGAGAAGATGGCGGCAGCCAGATGAGGGGCAGCGCCGCCCGAAGAATTCTATACCGCTTACGCGTCAGCCTTGAAGGTCTGCTTCTGCGTGCCCATGCCCTCGATGCCGAGTTCGACCACGTCGCCGGCCTTGAGGTAGACGGGCGGCTTCATGCCCATGCCGACGCCGGGCGGCGTGCCGGTGGAGATGACGTCGCCGGGATGCAGCGACATGAACTGGCTGAGATAGGAGACCAGATGGGCGACGCCGTAGACCATCGTCTTGGTCGAGCCGTCCTGCATGGTCTTGCCGTTGACCTTCAGCCACATCTTGACGTTCTGCGGATCCTTCACCTCGTCCTTGGTGACCAGCCAGGGGCCGATCGGGCCGAACGTGTCGCAGGACTTGCCCTTGGTCCACTGGCCCTGGCGCTCGGTCTGGAAGGCGCGCTCGGAAACATCGTGCGAAACGCAGTAGCCGGCGACATAGTCCAGCGCGTCGGCCTCGCTGACATATTTGGCGGTCTTGCCGATGACGACGCCGAGTTCGACCTCCCAGTCGGTCTTGACCGAGCCGCGCGGGATCAGAACGTCGTCATCGGGGCCGACGATCGCGGAAGAAGCCTTCATGAAGATGATCGGCTCGGAAGGAACCGTGGCGCCCGTCTCGGCGGCATGGTCGGAATAGTTGAGGCCGATGCAGATGAACTTGCCCGTGCCGGCCACGCAGGCGCCGATGCGGGGCGCGCCGGCGACCGCCGGCAGCGATTTCGGGTCGATCTTGGCGAGCGCCGCCAGGGATGCGGGGTCGAGCGCCTTGCCGCCTATATCGGCGACATGACCGCTAAGATCGCGGATCGTTCCATCCGCATCGAGAAGGCCGGGACGTTCGCTTCCCGCCTCGCCATAGCGCAGCAGCTTCATGTATCTTCTCCTCAGTCAGATTTCTCTGGAGCGAGATGACATCTCGTTCCAGGATTTGCATTTGAGCCATGATCTTCTCCGAAAAGTCTGCAACTTTTCGGGATCATGCTCTAGATCGACCAGCCGCCATCGATGTTGTAGGCCTGCCCGGAGGTATAGCTGGCTCCGGCCAGATAGACGGCGAGATCGGCGATTTCTTCCGCGGTGCCCAGCCGGCCCATGGGCTGGCGGGCGATAAAGGCCGCGCGCGCGGCTTCGTAGTCGCCCTGCGCGTGCATGCGGTCCTGCAGCGAGGGGCTTTCGACGGTGCCGGGGCAGATGGCGTTGCAGCGTATGCCCTTGCCGACATAATCGGCGGCGATCGCCTTGGTGAGGCCGATGACGGCCGCCTTGGTGAGGCCGTAGGCGAAGCGGTTGGGCACGCCCTTCTGCGAGCTTGCCAGCGAGGCCATGTTGATGATGGAGCCGTCGCCGCGCTCCAGCATGCCGGGCAGCACAGCCCGGATCGTGCGGATCATCGCGCGTACGTTGAGGTTGAGGGCGAAGTCGAGGTCGGCGTCCTTCATCTCCAGTATGGAGCCGGAATGGACGAAGCCGGCGCAGTTGAACAGCACGTCGACCCGGCCGATCGCCGCGAAGCCGGCGGCTACGGCGTCGTTGTTCAGCACATCGAGCTTGAGGGTCTTGATCCCTGGCGTCTTGGCGAGCTCCGCCAGCAGCGTTTCGTTGATGTCGGTGGCGTGGACAGTGGCTCCAGCCTTGGCGAAAGCAAGCGCGCTTGCCCGGCCGATGCCTTGTGCCGCCGCCGTGATGACGACGACCTTCCCCGCCAGATCCGCCATTCCGTTCCTCCTGCCTGAGCGTTTCGCACGCGTGTTTTAACGGTGGCGCGGCAAGATGCAATGTCCATGGGACGATTCCGGGCGCAAAACCGCCCGCTGGAGCTGTTCCAGGGCGCGGCGCATCCGGCGCGCTCCGCTTCGTTGCGTCCGTCGCTTTCCGTCACGCCGAAAATCACCGCGTCCGGCTGGCACGCGCCAGCGCGCCGCCCGAGGCCGATTTCCAGGGTTCGAATGTTTTTTCTCGGTAATGTACAGTCGGGTGACGGTCAAGCCCGAAACAGTCCGCCCGGTCTCGACCGCCGTTGGCATGGTCAGTCGCCGTAGGGAACCCAGACGTTCTTGACCTCGATGGCGCGGCGCAGGAAGGCATCGCCGGCGGCCTCCCGCGAGGCCCAGTCGAGGCTGCGGCCGTTGCCGGTCCAGACGCGCTTGAGGTTGCCGATCGAGTCGGCCTCCGCCTTGGCGCAGGTTTCGGCATCGGCGAACACCCAGAGCCCGTCGACATCGTCGTGCTTGGCCAGCACGCCGCAGAGTTCGGTACCGCGCCCGGTGACGATGTTGAGGGCGCCGGCCGGAATGTCGGAATACTCGATCACCTGGTAGAGATCGGTGGCCAGCAGCGGGTGGCGCTCCGATGGCACGACGACCACCGTATTGCCCATGGCGAGCGCCGGCGCCACCAGCGAGACGAGGCCGAGCAGCGGCTGGTTGTCCGGCGCGACGATGCCGACGACGCCCACCGGCTCATGCAGGGCCAGCGTGACGACGCGGGCCGGCGGCTGGTGTACCCGGCCTTCGAACTTGTCGGCCAGGCCGGCATAGAGGAACAGCCGCTCGATGGAGAGATCGACCTCCTCGCGCGCGGCTTTCGCGCCGACGCCGGTGAGCTGCGTCAGCCGCGCGGCGAATTCGTCGGAGCGGCCGGAGAGGTTCTCGGCGAGATAGTAGAGCACCTGGGCGCGGTTATAGGCGGTCGCGTCCGGCCAGCCCTTGCAGGCGCGGGCGGCGGAAACCGCATCGCGTATATCCTTGCGGCTGCCGAGGCCGACCTCGCCGGCAAGCTTGCCCTTGGCGGTGGCGACGGCCAGCGAATAATTGCCGTCCGGCCGCACCTGCTTGCCGCCGATGAACAGCTTCGCGGTGCGGTCGATCGCCGAGCCGTCGGCCTGCTCGACCGGCTGGGCGCGCGCGGCGACCGCAGGCCTGATCACCGGGCCGACCGGCAGCCTGGTGGCGAGATATTCGAACATGCCTTCGCGCCCGCCCTCGCGGCCGAAACCGCTTTCGCGGTAGCCGCCGAAGCCGCAGGCCGCATCGAACATGTTGGTGCCGTTGACCCAGACGACGCCGGCCTTGAGTTGCGGCGCGACGTGCAGCGCCAGGTTGACGTTCTCGCTCCACACCGAGGCCGCAAGCCCGTAGCGCGTGTTGTTGGCGAGCTCGACCGCTTCCTCGGTGCTGCGGAACGTCATCGTCGCCAGCACGGGGCCGAAAACTTCTTCCTGAGCAAGAATATTAGCCGGCGAAACACCGGTGGCGAGCGTCGGCAAATGATAGTAGCCGGAGGCCGGCAGCGTGGCATCCGGCTGCCAGCAGACGGCGCCCTGCTTCGCGCCCTCGGCGATCAGGCCCTGCACGCGATCGAGCTGGGTGCGGTCGACCAGCGGGCCGATGTCGGTGTTCTTGTCGAGCGGGCTGCCGACACGCAACCGGCCCATCCTGACCTTGACCTTGGCGATGAAGGCCTCGGCGATGCCTTCCTGCACCAGAAGGCGCGAGCCGGCGCAGCAGACCTGCCCCTGGTTGAACCAGATGCCGTCGACCAGCCCCTCCACGGCGCTGTCGAGATCGGCGTCCTCGAAGACGATGAAGGCCGACTTGCCGCCCAGTTCCAGTGACAGCTTCTTGCCTGACCCTGCGGTCGCCCTGCGGATGATCCTGCCGACTTCCGAGGAGCCGGTGAAGGCGATCTTCTGGATGCCGGGATGGTTGACTATCGCGGCTCCGGCCTCAGGTCCGCCCTGGACGATGTTGACCACGCCTTTCGGCACGCCGGCGCGCTCGCAGATCTCGGCAAAGAGGATCGCTGTGAGCGGCGTGAACTCGGCCGGTTTCAGCACCACCGTGCAGCCGGCGGCCAGCGCCGGCGCGATCTTCCAGGCAAGCATCAGCAGCGGGAAATTCCATGGGATGACCTGGCCAACGACGCCGACCGGCTTCTGGTCGGGAAAGTCCGTCTCCAGCGTCTGCGCCCAGCCGGCATGGTAGATGAAGTGCCGGATCGCCAGCGGCACGTCGATGTCGCGGCTTTCGCGGATCGGCTTGCCGTTGTCGATGGTCTCGAGCACCGCGAAGAGGCGCTGGTGCCGCTGCATCGCCCGGCCGATCGCGTAGAGCACTTTGGCGCGGGCGTAGCCCGAGGAGGCCGACCATTTCGGCAGCGCCTTGGCGGCCGCCGAGACTGCCGCGTCGATATCGGCGGCGCCCGCGTCCGAGACCTTGGCGAGCAGCTTGCCGGAGGACGGTTCGCTGGTCTCGAAAGTCTTGCCGCTGGCCGCCGCCTTCCAGGCGCCGTCGATGAACAATGCTTTTGCGAAGTCGCGCCAGGCGATCCAGGCATCGGCTTCATTGCGGGCTTCCGGCGCCGGTCCGTATTCCATGGCGTGATAGCGTTCGAGTATGTTCACGAGGTGCCTCCGTTACCCTCCGCTCTTGCGGGGAGGGTCGATCGGCAAAGCCGATCGGGGTGGGGTAATAGGACCTACGCCATCGCGTGGCGATGGTTGGCCGAATAATGCCCGGTTAGGTGATGTTCGAGCTGGCGTTCGATGTCGGTGAGCAGGCTGGAGGCGCCGAAGCGGAACAGTTCCGGCTCCAGCCAGGGGCGGCCGAGCTCCTCCTTCATCAGCACCAGCCAGTCGAGCGACGCCTTCGCCGTGGAAATGCCGCCGGCCGGCTTGAAGCCGATCAGATAGCCCGTCTCCTCGAAATAGGCGCGGATGGCGCGCACCATGGCAAGGCCGACCGGCAGCGTGGCGTTGACGCTTTCCTTGCCGGTCGAGGTCTTGATGAAATCCGCGCCCGCCATCATCGCCACCATCGAGGCGAGCATCACGTTGCGCAGCGTGGAAAGATCGCCGGTGCCGAGGATGACCTTGAGATGGGCGTCGCCGCAGGCCGCGCGCATCGACACGATCTCGTTGAACAGCTCGCGCCATTTGGCGCCGAACACCAGGCCGCGCGGAATGACGACGTCGATCTCGTCGGCGCCGTCCTTCACCGACGCCTCGATCTCCTGCAGCCGCGTCGAGAGCGGCGTCAGGCCGTGCGGGAAGGCGGTGGAGACGGCAGCGACATGGACGCCGGTGCCGCGCAGCGCATCGACGGCGGTGGCGACGAACGGATGATAGACGCACACCGCCGCCGGGCGGATGGTCTCGCCCGCTATGCCGAGCCCTTCGACGATGTCGCGGCGCAGCGGATTGATCGCCTTGGCGCAGAGCCTGCGCACGCGCTCGTCGGTGTCGTTGGAATTCAGCGTGGTGAGATCCATGCAGGCGATCGCGCGCAGCAGCCACGCCGCCTGGTTGTCGGCCTTGATCGAGCGCCGCTTGGTCAGTGTGGCCACGCGGCGTTCCAGCGCCGAGCGGTTGACGCTGCGCACCGATTCCAGGAAGCCGAGGTCGAGCTTCATGCCGGGGTTGCGCGCGATGCGATGGTCCGGCGCCGCCGGCGTGTTGGCGGCGGCGCGCCCCGGCAGCGGCGTCACCTTGGACGCGCCGACCTCTGCCTCGCGGATCGTGCTGCTCATCTCCTGCCCTTTCCTCCGGCGACGCGCGCCCGAACGTCCGGGCGGCACGCGCAAAGATAGCCCGCGAAGCGACGCTTCACGAGTCCTCAGGCAAGGGATAGCCGAAAAAGGCCGCCAAGGCAGCTAGTTTTTGACCGGAAGGTCAAAAGCCGGGGGTGTCGATGTGGCTCTCAGCCGACGAAGGCGCGCTCGACCACGAAGCTGGCGGGATGGCTGAGCGAGCCTTCCTGGAAGCCGAGGCTTTCGGCGAGCTCCTTGACGTCCTTCAGCATATGCATCGAGCCGCAGATCATGATGCGGTCCGTCTCGGGATCGAGCTTGTCGATGCCGATGTCGCTGTAGAACTTGCCGGAGCCGATCAGTGCGGTGATGCGGCCCATGCGCGGGGATTCCTCGCGCGTCGTCGAATTGTAGAGCGTGACGCGGCCGCCGGTCAGTTCGCCGATCAGCGGGTCGCTCTCCAGCGCGGCCACCAGTTCCTGGCCGTAGGTGAGCTCGGCATTGTCGCGGCAGGTATGGGTAAGGATCACCTGCTCGAACTTCTCATAGGTGTCCGGGTCGCGCAGCAGGCTGGCGAAGGGCGCGATGCCGGTGCCGGTCGAGATCATGAACAGGCGCTTGGCGGGCGTCAGCGCGTCGAGCACCAGCGTGCCCGTCGCCTTCTGGCGCATGATGACGGTGTCGCCGACCTGGATCTTCTGCAGCTCGGAGGTCAACGGGCCGTCCGGCACCTTGATGGAGAAGAACTCAAGCTCCTCGTCCCAGGCGGGGCTCGCCACGGAATATGCGCGGAAGACCGGCTTCTCGGCATTCGGCAGGCCGATCATGACGAACTCGCCGGAGCGGAAGCGCAGCGACTGCGGCCGCGTGATGCGGAACGAAAACAAGCGGTCGGTGTAGTGCTTCACCGATACGACCGTCTCGGCATGGACATTGGCCGGAATCGGAAAGTTGAGCGCCCGGGCGCCGTCGGCATTGAGCGAAACTGTGGTGTTCATCAAATCCACCCTTTCGGGCCGAAACTCCCGCGCGGGCGCCGAGCTTTTCCTGCGCGCTGGACCGGTCAGGTCCAGGCGTGCCGCTGACGCGCCTCATGAAGCGGTAGGCCCTTGTGTCCCGATTTTATTAGTATACAAATGATATTTGCGTCAAGATACCACCGTAAAACGCCTTTCCAAACTGGGACATATCCTTAGTTCGGGCATTTCGGGTTTCGCCAATGGAAGAGAATTTTACGGCGTCGCGGGGCAGCGTCGTGGCCGGCATCGATGTCGGCGGGACCTTCACCGATCTCCTCCTGGTCGATGGCCGCGACGGCGGCAAGGTGCGCATCGCCAAGACCCCGACGACGGTCCACAACCAGGCTTTCGGCGTCGTCGCCGCGCTCGGCGCCACCGGTTTTCCGGTCGACGGCATCGACCTCATCGTGCATGGTACCACCACCACCACCAACGCCGTGCTGGAGCGCCGCCTGGCCCGCACCGGCATGATCACGACGAAGGGTTTTCGCGATGTGATCGAGCTCGGCCGGCGCACCCGGCCGCAGGCCTATGGCATGTCCGGAACCTTCGTGCCCGTCATTCCACGCGACCTGCGGCTGGAAGTGGCCGAGCGGGTGGAGGCCTCCGGCGCCGTGCGCGTGCCGCTCGACGAGAACGACATGCGCGAGGCGGTGAAGCGGCTGCTCGCCGCCGGCTGCGAGTCGCTCGTCATTCATTTCCTGCATTCCTACGCCAACCCCTCGCATGAGCGCCGGGCGGCCGAGATCGCCGCCGAATTCTGGCCGAACGGCTACGTCACGACGGGTCACGCGCTGCTGTCGGAAGCGCGCGAATTCGAGCGCGGCGTGACGGCCTCGGTCAACGCCTCGGTGCAGCCGATCCTCGAGCGCTATGTCGAGAAGCTGCGCCATGAGCTCGCGGCGCAGGGCTATGCCCGTGATTTCCTGATCATGAATGGCAATGGCGGCATGATTTCGGCCCGCTTCGTCACACGTGAATCGGCTAAGACCGTCATGTCGGGGCCGGCCTCGGGCGTGATCGCCGCGGCCTACACCGGAAAACGCGCCGGCTTCGGCAATCTCGTCACCTACGACATGGGCGGCACCTCGACAGACGTGGCGCTGATCCGCAATGCCGAACCCGCTGTCTCGAACGAGATCGAGATCGAATACGCCATGCCCATCCACGTACCGATGGTGGCGGTGCACACGGTCGGCGCCGGCGGCGGCTCGATCGCCCGCGTCGACGCGGCCGGGCTGATCCAGGTCGGGCCGGAGAGCGCCGGCGCCAATCCCGGTCCGATCTGCTACGGGCGCGGCGGCACGGACCCCACTATCACCGACGCCAACCTCGTGCTCGGCAGGCTGGCGCCGAAGAAGCTGCTTGCCGTCGACAATCCGGTTACATCAGGACATGTCGCCGCCATTTTCGAGGAACGCATCGGCAGGCGCACCGGCCTGTCCGGCGTCGAGGCGGCCGGCGCGGTGCTGCGGCTCGCCAACATCAAGATGGCCGGCGCCATCCGCATGGTGTCGGTGTCGCGCGGCCATGATCCGCGCGACTTCACCCTGTTCGCCTTTGGCGGCGCCGGGCCGCTGCACGCGACCGCGCTCGCCCGCGAACTCGGCCTGCCGCGCGTGCTGGTGCCGGCGCGGCCGGGCATCACCAACGCGCTCGGCTGCGTCGTCGCCGATCTGCGGCACGACTTCGTCAACACGGTCAACCAGCCGGTGAGCCTGCTCGACGAAGCCATGCTCAGCGAGGTATTGGAACGGCACCGAAACGAAGGCGAGGCGCTGATCGCCAAGGAAGCCGTGAAGCCGGATGCGATCCGCGTCACCCACTCCGCCGACATGCAGTTCGTCGGCCAGACGCACATCATCAACGTCGCGCTGCCCTCGTCCTCGGTGACGCGCCAGTTGCTTCAGGAATTGTTCGAGAAGGCCTATTTCGCGCGCTTCAAGGTGGAATTGCCGGAGATCCGCGCCAACCTCGTCAACCTCAACACCTCGGTCACCGGCGTGCGCCCGGCAATCGACCTGTCGAGGCTGATCGACCCTGCCGGGCGCGCCGCCACGCTCGACGAGGCGCTGCGTGAAATGCGGCCCGTCTGGTACGGCGGCGCCTGGATCGACACGCCGGTCTACGGCAGGGAGAAGCTGCCGCTCGACGCCGTCGTCGAGGGACCGGCGATCCTGGAGCAGATGGACGCCACCACGGTCCTGGAACCGGGCGACCGCGCGCGCTCGGACGCCGACGGCAACATCGTCATCGACATCGGCGGAGCCTGAGATGAGCACGCTCGACGCAATCACGCTCTCGGTCCTGCAGGCGGCGCTGCAACAGGTCTGCGACGAGATGGACCTGACGTTTTCGCGCGCCGCCTTCTCGCCCGTCATCGCCGAGGCCAACGACCGCTCGGACGGCATCTATTCGGCCGTCGACGGCTCGCTGATCGCGCAGGGCAGCCAGGGCCTGCCGGTGTTCGTCGGCGTGATGCAGTACTCCACGAAGACGGTCATCGAGATGATCGCCGACGGGCGCTGCCTGCCGCCGGCGCCCGGCGACATCTACATCGTCAACGACCCCTATCTCGGCGGCACGCATCTGATGGATGTGCGCTTCGTCATGCCGGTCTATCGCGACGGCAAGATCTTCTGCTGGCTCTCCAACACCGGCCACTGGCCCGACATCGGCGGCTCGGTGCCGGGCGGCTTCTCGGCATCCGCGACAGCGGTCGAGCAGGAAGGCCTGCGGCTGCCGCCGGTGAAGCTGTTCAAGAAGGGCGTGCTCGATCCCGAGATCTACGCCATCATCTGCTCCAACATACGCGTTGCCGACCAGCGCATCGGCGACATCCGGGCGCAGGCCGCCGCGTTGCTGATCGGGCAGGACAGGCTTAATGAAATCCTGGATCGTTACGGGGACGAAACTGTCGTCGAGGCGATCGCCGAGCTGCGCCGCCGCGCCGCCGCGCAGATGCGCGCCAACATATCGGCCATCCCCGACGGCACCTATCGCGCGCGGGCCTTCGTCGATTCCGATGGTGTCGTGGACGAGCCGCTGACCATCGCCCTGGCCGTGGAGAAGAGGGGCGATACGCTGACCTTTGATTTCGCCGGCTCGTCGAAGCCCTGCGCCGGCCCGATGAACAGCGTGCTGGCGACGACGCTGTCGTCGGTCTATCTCGCCATGCGCCATATCTTCCCGGACGTGCCCATCAGCGCCGGCGCCTTCGAGCCGCTGGTCGTCAGGCGGCCGGAAGGAACCTTCCTCGACGCGAAGTATCCGCGCCCGGTGTCCGGCTGCGCGGCGGAGGTCTCGCAGCGCATCGCCGAGGCCGTCTTCGCGGCCATGGTGCAGGCGCTGCCCGACAAGGTGACGGCCGCGCCCGCCGGCTCCAGCGGCAATTTCGCGCTCGGCGGGCATGACCCGGCGCGCGGCCGCGACTATGTCATGTACCAGATCTCGGGCGGCGGCTATGGCGGCAACGCAGGCCACGACGGCCTCACCAATGGCTGCTCGACCATCGGCATCTCCAAATCGCCGCCGGTCGAGATCATGGAGCAGGCCTATCCCGTGCTCTATCGCCACTACGCGCTGCGCGAGGGTTCCGGCGGCGCCGGCAAGCATCGGGGCGGCTTCGGCCTCGCCTATGAGGTGGAGATATTACGAGGTGAAGCTCGCGCGTCCTTCGTCATGGACCATGGCCGCTTCGGGCCGCAAGGCGTGCTCGGCGGCAGGGACGGCGCGGTCAACACTGTGCGGGTCTTCCGCGACGGCGAGGAGCACGTGCCGCCGCACCTGTCCAAGGAACAGGACATTCCGCTGAAGGCCGGCGACCGCGTGCGCGTCGGCACGCCGGGCGGCGGCGGCTACGGCGACCCGCGCGAGCGCGACCCGGAATTGGTGCGGCGCGACATAGCCCTCGGCTACTACACGCCCGAGCAGGCGAGCGAGATGTTCGGGCGTGATCGAGGATAAGTTCAAGTGCCGCGTTTGCGGTCTCGCCCAATTTCCCGACCTGCCCTGGGGTGAGAACGGCAAGGAGTCGTCCTACGAGATCTGCCCCTGCTGCGGCGTCGAATTTGGCCATGAAGATGATGGGCTGCTGAACTGCCTTCGGCTTCGTCGCCAGTGGGTTGAAGACAGGCACTGCGGATGGTGGTCGCCCAGGCTCCGCCCGCGGGATTGGGATATACCTGCCCAGATCAGGGGCATCGCTTCGGCCTTTGAGGGCGCCGAGGACGAGCAACTGATCCGGTCCTATCTCGACGCCGCGGAGCCGCCTCCGCGAGGGCTGGCGGCTCTGGCCCGCGCGGAAAAACGCGGGCGCTAGGAAACTCCAGAAGGTGGAGGCGCGCCGCGGATGTTCGGCGCGCCCGCGCCCAGCCAGGCAGGGTGGGCCAACAGCAATCAGGCTACGGGTGCTTCATAGGGCACGCGTTTCTGCAATTTATGGCCAAGGGCCGTCGCGAACTTCTGTGCGATCTTCTTGAAGCCAGCGGGGTGCGGATGCAATTCGTTGGCCCAGTCAGCCGGCTTCAGAATGCCTTGCGTCTCGACGACGTGGAAATTGTTGGCCGCGTCGCTCTCCAGGCGTTTCAGCATCACCCGGAACGCCACCAGGGCGTCGTGCACGATCGCCTTGCCCTGCGGAACGGTCCAGTTGCAGAAGTCGATCGAGGGTTTCAGCCAGGGCCCGATGCACCACGGGCTGACCCCATTGGGGATCGGGAAGTCGTAACAGTGGCTGAACACCGGTACCCCGGGCGCAAGGCGATCCCGCAAGGCAAAGAGGGCAAGATAGCACGCCTCGACGATGCCAAGCGCCTTGTTGAAACGATCGGCATTCAACCCGGTGGAATGACCGTCGTTGAAATCGAGGAAAATGCAGAACTGGTTTCCGGCGATGTCATTGCCGCCGGCCGAGAACAGGATCGCGTCGGGCTTGCCGTGAAGCCAGTTAGCCCTGTCCCGTAGCGCTGTTATCATCCGCTCCTGCTTCGGCAGGGACATTTCCTCCGTCGCCGCGTCGCCGTGATGGGCAAGGTTCAGGATCTTGGGCGGCGTACTTCCCATCTTACCCAACTGCGCGATCACGTCGGTCCTGGCATATGGCAGCGTATTGCCGGTCAAAGGATAGTCGAACCATGAATCGCCCTGCGCCAGCATCGTGTAGGGCGTGTTGCGCGACTTCACCTTCAGTGTACGCGCACCGTCTTGCGCGGCCTGGAACCTGGCAATTTCGGATTGATGGATTCGCGTGCGTTCCGCGATGTCGTTTTCGATAAGACGACGCGAGGTCTGTTCTATGAACTCAGGCTGTCCCATGGGTTTCCTCCCCAATAGCACCCTCGGGAAGAATATATCAGCGTCATGCCGTGATCAATAAACGCGCCATGGCGTCGATATACTGCACGGCCATAGTAGTTATGGCGGAATTCGGCGAAGGTCTTGTTTCCGGGAAATCGAAGAGTGCGCGCGCTCTGAACAAGGCTATCGGACGACCCGCGCCGTGATCGATGCAAGGCGTGTCGCTTCCGTCTCCGCCGGGAATGCAAAAGCCCGTATTTTTCCATCGGCAGGCGATGGAGATTTCGATGGCTGAGCGGCGATCCCCTTTCTACAGCAGCATTGTCGGGCTGGGCGCCCATATGGGCCGGGTCGGCGGCGATTTCATCTCGGCCAAATACTATTCCGGCATTGCCGACGAACACCTGAATACCCGCCGCAATGTCGGTGTCCAGGACCTCAGCACGATGGGCAAGATGGACATCAAGGGGCCGGACGCCGAGGCGCTGGTCAACCACGTCATTGTCAACGACGCCGCCGCCATGAAGCCCGGCCAGGTGCGCTATTCCACCGTCTGCCGCGACGATGGCGGCATCATGGACGACCTCACCGTGTTTCGGCTGGCGCCCGAGCACTTCATGCTGGTGACTGGCTCGGTCAATCGCCTGAAGATGCTGCCCTGGCTGCAGCATCACGCGGCCGGGCGCAGGGCCTATGTCACCGACATCACAGCGGCCATCGCCTTCCCGACCATACAGGGCCCGCGCTCGCGCGAACTCCTCAAGGCGCTTGTTTCGGATGCAGATCTCGACGGGTTGAGGCGCTGGGCGTTCACCGCCGGGCGCATCGGCGAGACGAAGGTGCTGATCTCGCGCACCGGCGTCACCGGCGAACTCGGCTTCGAGCTGTTCGTGCCCGCCGACGAAGCGGCCTCCATCTGGGACATGCTGATGCGCGTTGGCCGCGATTTCGGCCTGCAGCCTTATGGCGTCCTTGCCATGTTCACGCTCGGGCTCGAAAAGGCCTATCCGGCGCATGGCATCGACATGGACGAGAGCCGCACGCCGTTCCATGTCGGCCTCGATCGCTGGATCCGGTTCGACAAGGGAGACTTCGTCGGCCGCGAGGCGCTGCTCAAGATCCGCGACGACGGTATCGGTGAACGCTGGACGGGACTGATCCTCGACGGCGACAGGCCGGCCGCGACGGATGCGAGGGTTCTGTCCGGGGGCGAGGATGCCGGCATGGTCACCTACAGCGACCACGGCTATTCGCTGGGAAAGGTCCTGGCGACAGCGCATCTGCGGCTGCCGTTCACCGCCATCGGCACCGAGCTCAGCATCGACGTAGACGGCGTGCCGACACGGGCGGTGGTGGCGCCGATGCCGTTCTTCGATCCGGAAGGCGCCAGGCTGAGAGGATAGAACCATGCATCGCTGCCCCCTAGTATGACGACCTTGTCGAGGCAGCGACCGATCTCGAAGATTCAGCCGATGGCTACCGCCGGTCGAGCCGTACGACCAGTCGGTCGCCGATCCACTGGATGCCGCACACCAGAACGATCAGCACCGCGACAACCGCGACCATGATGGATGTCTCGAACCGCTGGTAGCCATAGCGGATGGCAAGGTCGCCGAGGCCGCCCGCGCCGATCGCGCCGGCCATCGCCGAGGCGCCCACCAGCGTCACGAGCGTGACCGTGAAGCCGGCCACCAGTCCGGGCAGCGCCTCCGGCACCAGCACCTCGCGCACGATGGTCCACCGATTGCCGCCCATGGCGCGCGCCGCCTCGATCAAGCCGTGGTCGACCTCGCGCAACGACACCTCCGCGATGCGCGCATAGTAGGGCGTCGCCGCGATCGACAGCGGCACGATCGCGGCCCATGTGCCGATCGAGGTGCCGACGATCAGCCGGGTGATCGGGATCAGCGCCACCAGCAGGATGATGAACGGCACCGATCGGAAGCCGTTGACCAGCGCGCCCAGCGCGCGGTTCAGCCAGGGGCGCTCGGCGATGCCGCCACGGTCCGTGGCGACAAGCGCCAGTCCCAGCGGCAGTCCGAAAACGAGCGAGACGAGGCCGGACGCGGCGGTCATCAGCACGGTCTCCCAGATGGAGCGCAACAGCAGGTCAAACAGGACCGGCGACATGGCCAAGCACCTCCACCCGCGCCGCGCGGGCTCTCAGGAACGCGATCGCTTTCGCGACGTGGTCGGGGTCGGTTGCGGGGATCGACAGGAACAGCGTGCCGACCGGCTGATCCTGTATGTGGTCGATGCCGCCATGCAGGATGCGGAAGCGGCCAGGCACGGCTGTGGCGAGGTCCGACAGCAGCGAGCCTCGCGCCGTCTCGCCGGCAACGTCCAGCCGCAGCACCGCCTCGTTGCCCGTCGGCGACAACCTGGCTGCGAGGCCTTCCGGCAACTGCGGGCGCATGCTGGACAACAGGCTGCGGCTGACCTCGGAACGCGGATCGGCGAACACCGACCAGACGGGCCCTTCCTCGACGATGCGGCCGGCATCGATCACCGCGACCCGATCGGCGATCGAGCGGATCACTTCCATCTCGTGGGTGATGAGCAGGATGGTCAGGCCGAGGCGGCGGTTGATGTCACGCAACAGCGCCAGGATGGAGCGCGTCGTCTCCGGATCCAGCGCCGAGGTCGCCTCATCCGACAGAAGCAGCGCCGGATCGGCGGCGAGCGCCCTGGCGATGCCGACGCGCTGCTTCTGGCCGCCGGAGAGCGACGCCGGGTAGGCACGCGCCTTCTCCGCGAGGCCGACGAGGTCGAGCAGTTCGGCCGCGCGCCGGCGCCGTTCCGTCTTCGGCCGGCCGGCGATCTTCAACGGCAGCGCGGCATTGTCCTCCACCGTCTTGGCCGACAGCAGGTTGAAATGCTGGAAGATCATGCCGACGCGCCGGCGCAGCGGCTGCAACTGGCGTTCGCCGAGCCGGCTGATCTCGCGGCCTTCGACGAAAACCTCGCCGGAATCCGGACGCTCCAGGCCGTTGAGGCAACGGATCAAGGTCGACTTGCCGGCGCCGCTGCGACCGATGATGCCGAGGATCTCGCCCTTGCGCACGCTAAGTGACACGCCGTCGAGCGCCGCCGTCGCACCGAAATGACGCTTGAGGTCGACGAGCCTGACGACATCCTCGGCCGCGTCCGGCGCGGGTCGAAGGCTGGCGGCCGGGCTGACGTGCTGGTTCATGGCCGGCCCTTTCCGGTTATCCGCTGGAGAGGCATGATGTCGTCCGAAAGCCGCTTCCAGATCGGCGGCGGCCCACGCTTCGCGTGGACCGCCCAGTCCCGGTTGGTCGGTGAAAAGCGGATAGAACGGATCCGATATCCCGATCAAAATGCGCGGCCTCAGTAGGCGCTGACGCCGGTGCCCTTGTAGACCTTGTCGAACTCGGCCTTGACGGCGTCGTTCTGGTAGGCCGCGACCAGCGTCTTCACCCAGGCTTCGTTCTCGCTGCCGGCCTTCACCGCGATGAAGTTGCGGTAGGGATTGTCGGCGATGGGTTCCTGGGCGATGCGCTGCTCGGGGGTGAGGCCGCTCTTCAGCGCCCAGTCGGTGTTGACGACGGCTGCGTCGAGGTCGTCGACGGAACGTCCGACGATGCCGGCGTCCAACTCCTTGATCTCCAGCTTTTTGGGATTCTCGGCGATGTCGGCCGTGGTGGCGAGGATGCCGGTGCCGTCCTTCAGCTTGATCACGCCCTCGTTCTGCAAAACGCGCAAGGCCCGCCCCTCATTGGAAGGATCGTTCGGCACGCCGATCACTGCGCCTTCCGGCAGGTCGGCAACCTTGGTGAATTTCCTGGAGTAGAGGCCGATCGGCCAGACGCCGGTATAGCCTACGGGCACGATGTGATAGCCCTGCGTCTTGATCTGGTTGTCCAGATAGGGCTTGTGCTGGAAGGCATTGGCGTCGATCTCGCCGCGCTCGAGCGCTTCGTTGGGCTGCGTGTAGTCGTTGAACACCACGGTCTCGACCTTGAGGCCCTTCTCGGCCGCCTGCGCGGTCACCACGCGCCAGACGTCCTCGTCCTCGCCGCTGATGATGCCGACCTTGACCGTCTTCTTGTCTTCGGCCAGCGCCGAGCCGGGCGCCGAAAGGGCGGCCGCCGCGACGGCCGAGGCGAAGAGCAGAGCAAGACCCTGGCGTCGGTCGAGCGTGGAGGACAGGAACTGTGGCAGTGCGCGGAGGAAATTGGACATGGTCGATCTCTGTGTTTCGTGAATCTGGCGGGCCAGGCGGAATGCCGAACCTTGCGCTAATCTTCAGGAAAACTATCGACTTAATCAAAGAACCACGTTTCCGGCCGCGATGCCATGCCGGGAATATTCTCTCAATTTTTCCGGGACCCGCAGAACGCCGGCTTGGCCGGCATCCTTAATATCGCTCCCGCGCAAGGCCCGACGCGGGTCGCCATGGCTCGCGCCGGCAAGGGGCGCTTCCCTGAGCATGATGCCGAAAAGCGCGAAGCGGCTTTCGGACTGCGTCATGCCTGATCCGAGCGCGATTCAGCCCTTGAACGTGTAGTCGCGGATCGACTGCTGCTTCATCTCGATGGAAAAGCCGGGCGCCGTCGGCGGCATGTAGGCAGCGTCGCGGATCACGCACGGCTCCAGGAAATGCTCGTGCAGGTGGTCGACATACTCGATCACGCGGCCGTCCTTGCTGCCGCTGACGCAGAGATAGTCGATCATCGACAGGTGCTGCACATATTCGCAAAGGCCGACGCCGCCGGCATGCGGCCACACCGGCAGGCCGTATTTGGCGGCGATCAGCAGCACGGCCAGCACCTCGTTAAGCCCACCCATGCGGCAGGCGTCGATTTGCACCACGTCGATCGCGCCTTCGGCGATGAACTGCTTGAACATGATGCGGTTCTGGCACATCTCGCCGGTCGCCACCTTGATCGGGCGGACGGCTTCGCGAATCTTGCGGTGGCCGGCGACGTCATCCGGGCTGGTCGGCTCCTCGATGAAGAAGGGCCTGGCGAAGGCGAGCTTGCCCAGCCATTCGATCGCCTGCGGCACCTCCCACACCTGGTTGGCATCGATCATCAGGTAGCGGTCCGGCCCGATGATCTCGCGCACGATGGTAAGCCGGCGAATGTCGTCCTCGAGGTCGCGGCCGACCTTCATCTTGATGTGGTCGAAGCCGGCGTCGATGGCCTCCTGGCACAGGCGGCGCAGCTTCTCCTCTGAATAGCCGAGCCAGCCGGCCGAAGTCGTGTAGCAGCGGTAGCCTTCCTTCTCCAGTATGGCGACCCGCTCGGCCTTGCCGGCCTGCGCCCGTGTCAGGATTACCAGCGCCTCCTGCGGGGTCAGCACATCAGTGAGGTAGCGGAAGTCGACAATGGCGAGGATCTGCTCCGGGCTCATGTCGGCGACGTAGCGCCAGACGGGCTTGCCGGCGCGCTTGGCCAGCAGGTCCCACATCGCGTTGACGACGGCGCCCGTCGCCAGGTGCATGGCGCCCTTGTCGGGGCCGATCCAACGCAACTGGCTGTCGCCGGTCAGGTGCCGCCACATGCGGGCCGGATCGGCCTCGATCCAGTCCAGCTCCAGACCCACGACCAGATGGCGCATCGCCTCGATCGCCGCCACGCAGATATCGTTGCCGCGGCCGATGGTGAAGGTCAGGCCGTGGCCGGCGAGACCGTCATCGGTTTCCAGCACGACATAGGCGGCGGAATAGTCAGGGTCGGGGTTCATCGCGTCCGAGCCGTCGAGATGCTGCGAGGTCGGGAAGCGAAGGTCGTGCGTGGCGAGGTTCGTTATCCTGGTCATGGCTTTCAGCCTCGTTCCGCTCAGATCGACCAGCCGCCGTCGATATTGTAGGCTTGGCCCGTGGTGTAGGTCGCCCCGGCCAGATAGACGGCGAGATCGGCGATCTCCTCAGGCGTGCCGATCCTGCCCATCGGCTGGCGGGCAATGAAGGCGGCGCGGGCAGCATCGTAGTCGCCCTGCGCGCGCATGCGGTCGCCGAGCGACGGGCTTTCCACCGTGCCGGGGCAGATGCAGTTGCAGCGTATGCCCTTGCCGACATAGTCGGCGGCCACCGCCTTGGTGAGGCCGACCACGGCCGCCTTGGTCACGCCATAGGCGAAGCGGTTGGGCACGCCTTTGACCGAGCCGGCCACGGAGGCCATGTTGACGATGGCGCCGTCGCCGCGCTCCAGCATCTGCGGCAGCACGGCGCGGATGGTGCGCACCATGGCGCGCACATTGAGGTTGAAGGCGAAGTCGAGGTCTTCGTCCTTCATCTCCAGTATGGTGCCGGCATGCACGAAGCCGGCGCAGTTGAACAGCACGTCGATACGCCCGATCTCTCCGACGGCGGCGTTCACCGCCCTGTCATCGAGCACATCCAGCCGGCGCGTGACGATCCCCGGCGTGCCGTCGAGTTGCCGCAGCACGCTCTCGTTGATGTCGGTGGCATGCACCGTCGCGCCCGCTTTGGCGAAAGCCAGCGCCGAGGCGCGCCCGATGCCTTGCGCGGCCGCGGTCAGCAGAACGGTCTTTCCCGTGAGATCAGCCATGATGATGTCCTCGCATGTTCGCGCCGCTTCCGGGCACTCGGGATTTCAGGATTTGGGCCGTCTTTCGACGACATAGATGTGGTCGGCCGCCAGCACCGCCTTGCCGTGCTGGTTGATCACCTCGAGGCGTTCGATCACGCGGCCGGCTTCCGGCCGCTTCGGATCGTCCTCCTTGGCGACGATGGTGGCGACGGAATGGATCGTGTCGCCGATGAACACCGGCTTGATGAAGCGCAACCGGTCGTAGCCGTAGGAGAAGGCCACCGGATTGATGACCGAGGCCGTCAGACCGACCCCGACCGAGAACACCAGCGTGCCATGCGCGATGCGCTGGCCGAACGGCGTGTTCTTCATGAACTCCGCGTCCATGTGGTGCGGGAAGAAGTCGCCTGTATGGCCGGCATGCACGATGAAATCCGTCTCGGTGATCGTGCGCCCGCTGGTCTTGCGCGACGAGCCGATCTCGTAGTCCTCGAAATAGGTGGTCACTTCCATCTCAGGGCATCCCCGCTATTGCCGTGGCGGGCGCGGCGCTCGACGCATAGGCCGCCTCCACCAGCGCCATCGTCTTCCATGCATCCTCGACGCTGCTCACCAGCTCCGTGTCCTCGCCCGCGGCGAAGCGCTGCAGATTGGCCATCCGCCCGACGAAGGCGTCGGGGAACCAGCCGCCCTTGAGCGGCACCGCGACCCAGTCGCCACCGCCCCTGGGGTGTATCTCCAGAATATCGGGCTCGCCGCGCGGATAGTCGAGATTGACGCCGAGCTTGAGATAGGCGGCGCCCTCTGTACCGCAGACGCGGAACTCGCAGGCCTGGTGGCGGCGGCCGAACCGGTGGTCGTGGTTGATCGACAGGTTGCAGCGCACATGATCGCCGTAGTCGAGGATGGCGCTGGTGCGTGTCTGCGCGATCTTGTGCGTGGGGTGGCCGAGCGTTTTGGCGTGCACGCCGCTGGGGTCGCCGAGAAGCTGGCGGATGAGGTCGAGATAGTGGATGGAGTGCAGCGCGATCTCCACCCTCGGTTCGCTGGCGACGAAGGCCCACAGGTTCCACGGCGTGTCGAGCGCCAGCCAGGCATCGAAATCGACCACCTCGCCGAGCCAGCCCTTGGCGATCGCATCCTTCAGCGCCAGCATCATCGGCGCGAAGCGAAGCTGGAAGTTGACCGCGCCGACCAGGCGCTTCTCGCGGCAGATTTTCAGTATCTCGGTCGCGCCGGCAAGGTCCTTGCCCATGGGTTTCTGGATCAGTGCGCAGGCGCCGTCGGGCAGCGCCTTGAGCACCTCGGCGTGGAAGGCCGGCGGCGTCGCGAGATCGAAGATCGCGCCGCTCACCGAAGCCGCTTCCTCGACCGTGCGATAGGCGGCGACGCCCCATTCGGCGGCCAGCGCCTGCGCCTTGGCGAAGTCGGGATCGTAGAGGCCGGCGATCGGAATGCCCGACTTGCGGTAGGCGGGATAATGCGCGTCGCGCACGATCGAGCCCGCGCCGAATGTCACCACCGGGCGCGGGTTGGAGGGTGCCGGCCAGGACTGCGAAAGCGATTGCGGGTCAAAATGCATTAAATTAGTCCGGCGCGGGCGAGGTGGCGGAAGCCGTCAGTCGACATGGAAGATTTCGTCCATGGCCGCCCACCATTCGCCTTCGGCGCGCGTCTGCAGCGGCTGCTGCAGGGGCATGTTGATCGCCCACCATTCCTGCGTCCTCGGGTCGGCGGCCATCCTGGCGGAATCGGCGGCGAAGTCGCTGCCGTGATATTCGAAACAGGAAAACAGCAGGTTCTCCGGTTGGCGCAGGAAGATCGAGTAGTTGCGAATGTTGCAATCGGCGATCTTGGCCAGCACGTCGGGCCAGACGGCGGCGTGCAGCTTGCGATATTCCTCGATCCCCACCGGCTTGATGCCGAGAACGAAACCCATGCGTTGCATCAGCGCTTCTCCTTTCGCCGGAATTGCCCAAGGCGCCGTTCACCGGAGGCGAAAGGCGCCGGTGGTCTTCACGCCGGCTTCGACGTCACGACGCGCGTGAATTCCTCCACGCTGCGGCCACGGATGGCGTCCCAGTCCCAGTCGATGCCGATGCCGGGCTCGGACGGCGCGTGCGCGAAGCCCTCCTTGATCGTCATGCGCGAGCCGGTCAGCTCGTCGAGCTGCGGAATATACTCGACATATTTGCCGTTCTGGATGGCGCAGACCAGCGAGACGTGCAGTTCCATGAGGAAATGCGGGCACACCGGTATGTCGAAGGCCTCCGCCGCATGCGCGACCTTCAGCCAGGGCGTGATGCCGCCGATGCGGCCGACATCGACCTGAACGATCGAGCAGCCGCCCTTCTGCATGTACTCGCGGAAGTGGCGGATCGAATAGAGCGACTCGCCGATGGCGATCGGCGTCGAGGTGGAATTGTTGAGCCGCACATGGCCGTCGATGTCGTCCGCCGGCAGCGGTTCCTCGATCCAGGCGAGGTCGAGATCGCGCAACCGGTCGGCGCGGCGGATCGCCTCGTCGACCGAGAAACCCTGGTTGGCGTCGGTCATGATCTCGTAGCCGTCGCCCACCGCCTTGCGCACGGCCGCGAGACGGGCATGGTCCTCGGAGCCATGCGGGCGGCCGATCTTGACCTTGGAGCCGTTGAAGCCTTTGGCCTTGGCCTGCAACGCGTCATCGACCAGCGCTTCGGTGGGGATGTGCAGCCAGCCGCCCTCGGTCGTGTAGAGCGGGCAGCGGTCCTTGGCGCCGCCGGCGAGCTTCCACAACGGCAGCTTCTGCTTTCTGGCCCGCAGGTCCCACAGCGCCGTGTCGATCGCTGCGAGCGCGATCGAGGTGATGGCCCCGATCGTGGTCGCGTGGGTCATGAACTCCAGCTCGTGCCAGATCGCCTCGATCATGTCGGCGTCGCGGCCGATGATGCGCGGGCACAGATGGTCCGCCAGCAACCGCATCACCGACGAGCCGCCGGTGCCGATCGTGTAGGAGTAACCGGTGCCCGTCGCGCCGTCGGAATCGGTGATGGTGACGATCGGCGTCTCCTGCGAGACGAAGGACTGGATGGCGTCGGTGCGCTTGACCTTCGGCACCAGGTCCACCATCCGCAGTTCGATCCGTTCGATCCTTGCCATGGTCTATGCCCTCAGTGATTGGCCGGTTGCTGCGGAAAACAGATGCGCCTGGCTCAGGTCGAAGCTCATTGGCACGCGCTCGCCGGCCTTAAGCGGCTTGGGATTGAGCATGCGCGCCACCAGATCCTGGCCGGCGAAGTCGGCGAACACCAGCGTCTCGTTGCCGAGCGGCTCGGTGATGGTGACGGTGAGGTCGAGGTCGTGCACGTCGCTCGCCTCGCCAGAATGGATGCCGTGGCCCCTGGGATAGAGATCGTCGGGGCGCAGTCCGAACACGACCTTGTCGCCGGCCACCACCTTGTCGCGGAACTGGCGCGGCAGGGGCAGTTTGCCGCCGCCGTCGAAGGCGAGCGCGCCATCGGCCACCGTCGCCTCGCGCAGGTTCATCGGCGGTGAGCCGATGAAGCCGGCGACGAAGCGGGTCGCTGGCCGCCTGAACACGTCCTCGGGCGTGCCGACCTGCTCGATATGGCCGTCGCGCATGATGACGATGCGGTCGGAAAGCGTCATCGCCTCGACCTGATCGTGCGTGACGTAGATGACCGTGGCGTTGACCTTGGCGTGCAGCCGCTTGATCTCGGTGCGCATCTGCGTGCGCAGCTTGGCGTCGAGATTGCTGAGCGGTTCGTCGAACAGGAAGACGTCGGGGCTGCGCACGATGGCGCGGCCCATGGCGACGCGCTGGCGCTGGCCGCCGGACAACTGCGAGGGCCGGCGCTCGAGCAGGTGGTTGAGGTCGAGGATCGCCGCCGCTTCCTTCACGCGCCGGTCGATGTCGTCGGCCGGGCGCCCGGCGATCTTGAGCGAGAAGCCCATGTTCTCGCGCACTGTCATATGCGGGTAGAGCGCGTAGGACTGGAACACCATGGCGATGTTGCGCGAGCGCGGCGGCAGGTCGTTGACCACCCTGTCGCCGATGCGGATCTCGCCACCCGAGATCTCCTCCAGGCCGGCGATCATGCGCAGTGTCGTCGACTTGCCGCAGCCCGACGGTCCGACCAGCGAGATGAATTCGCGGTCGGCGACGTCGAGGTCGATGCCGTGCACGACGCCGACATTGCCGTAATTCTTGGTGAGGTTCTTCAGCGTGACGGTAGCCATGGGGTCAGCCTTTCACCGCGCCCGACGTCAAGCCGCCGACGAGGTGTTTCTGGACGATATAGGTGAGGGCGAGCGCGGGGATGATCATCACCACGGCCAGCGCGCACATGCCGCGCCAGTCGATGGTGAACTCGGCCGTGTAGTCGAGCAGGCCGACCGGCAGCGTCTTGGAATTGACCGAGCGCGTCAGCTGGGAAGCCAGCGCGAACTCGTTCCACGAGGTGAGGAAGGCGAAGATCGCCGATGACGCGATGCCGGGGCCGGCGAGCGGGAACTCGACCTGCCAGAAGGCCTGCCAGCGCGTGCAGCCGTCGATCTGCGCGGCCTCGGCGAGGTCCTTCGGCACCTGGCGGAAGAAGCCGTCGATCAGCCAGATGGTGAAGGGGATGTTGAGCGCCACATAGGCCAGGATCAGGCCGAAATGCGTATCGATGATGCCGAGCCGGGCATAGACGAAGAACAGCGGCAGCGACAGCGCGATGCCCGGCACCGTGCGCGTCAGCATCAGGCCGAGGAACCAGCCCGACTTGCCCTTGAAGCGGAAGCGCGCGAAGGCATAGCCGCCGGCCATGCCGATGACGATGGCGAGCACCGTCGAGGTGACGGAGATGATCAGCGAGTTGCGGAAATAGTCCCACACCGGGATGCCGCCCTTGCCGACGCCGGAGAACATCGAGACATAGGCATCGAACGAGAGGCTTTGCGGGATCCAGACCGGCGGCTTGGCCATGATCTCGACCGTCGGCCGGAAGGACGACAGCACGATCCACAGGCCGGGCAGGCAGATGAACAGCATGGCCAGGAACAGCCCGACCTTGTGGGCGATGCCCAGGACGCGCTTGTTCAGCCGGGCGGAGGCGTTTTCGTCGGCCATGGCTACCACTCCGCTCCGATCTGCGCCCGCGCCGCGGCGAGCTTGCGGAAGAAATACCAGGTGAACAGGATCGACAGCAGGATCGAGACATACGCCATGGCGTTGGCGGCGCCCATGCGCGCGTCCGAATAGGCGGTGCGCGCCACCAGCGTCCACAGCAGCTCGGTACGGCCGGCCGGGCCGCCATCGGTCATGATCTTGACGATGTCGTAGGCGCGGGCCACGTCGAGCGAGCGGATCGTCATGGCGATGTAGGCGAACGGCATGACGAACGGCCAAGTCACGTAGCGGAAGGTCTGCCACGGCGTGCAGCCGTCGACGCGGGCTGCCTCCACCGGCTCCTTCGGCATCGCCAGCAGGCCGGCGAGGATCAGGATGGCGAAGACCGACGTCGCCGACCAGATCTCGGCGGTGAGGATGGCGATGAAGGCAAGCCGGCCGTCGATCAGCCACGGTATGGCGTTCTGCGTGATGCCCAGCGACTGCAGGGCGTTGTTCACCAGGCCGATGTTGTCGTTGAACATGAATTTGAACTGGAAGCCGACGAGGATCGGCGAGAACATCATCGGGAACATCATCAGCGTGCGCAGCAGGCGCTGGCCGCGCGTGGCCTTCTCGACCAGCAGCGCCAGCCCGAGGCCAAGCAGCATTTCCAGGTTGAGCGCCAGTGTCAGCAGCAGCACCGTGCGCCCGAACGCCACCCAGAATCCCCAGTCGGACAGGATGGTGGTGTAGTTGCGCAGGCCGATGAAGACGAAGAAGGTCTCCGGCTTGGTCAGCCGGAATGGCGTGAAGCTGGAATAGAGCGACAAAAGCAGCGGCACGACCACGACCGCCGCCAGCACGATGGTGGCCGGCAGCAAAAGCAGCGCGGGGGGTGAAAGCAGGCGGCTTTTCATGGTCCTCGTCTGGGTTTCGGGTCGATCATGCGACGGGCGCCGTGGCGCCAAAGGTCGCGGCCACCCTCTCCCGCGGGAGAAGAAGGGGGTGCGGGCGCCGGCAATCTCCGTCGGAGAGCTCAGCCGGGCGAAACGGAAACTGGGTGAGGGGCGGCGCGCGCCAGCCCATCACCCGAGCCGGCAGGAACCGGCGCCTAGAGGGCGCCGGCGTCCTTCAGGATGTTGGTGGCCTTCTCGGCCGCAGCGCCCAGCGCCTGCTTGGAGGTCTTGTCGCCGAGGATGGCGGCCTGCAGCTCAGGATAGACGGCGTTGGAGATCTCGATCCACGAGGCCGTCTGCGGAACCGCGAAGGCGTGCTTGGCTTCCTCCTGGAACGCCGCCAGCACTTCCTTCTTGTAAGGATCGCTCTCGGCCTGCTTCAGGTCCCAGTCCCACACCGCCGTGCGCGTCGGCAGCGGGCCTGCGGCGGCCTCCAGCTTCTGGCTGTCCTCGTTGGTCAGCCACCACACCAGCGAGGCGGCGGCGTCCTTGTGGGCGCAGTTCTCGGTCACCGAGAAGCCGTGGAAGCCGGACCAGCCGGTGCGCACGCCGGCCGAACCCATCGGCGCGACCTTCACGCCGACATTGCCGGCCACCTTGGACGACTTCGGATCGTTGAAGAAGCCGGCCCAGCCCGGCCAGTCGAGGTTGATCGCCACGGTGCCCGAGGCGAAGCCCTGGCCGAGGTCGTCCCACAGGTAGTTGGTGGTGCCGGCCGGAACGGCCTTGGCCTTGTAGAGATTGACGAACCAGTCGAGCGCCTTGACGCCGGC
Organism: Mesorhizobium sp. 65-26; assembly: GCA_001899205.1. GTDB lineage: Bacteria > Pseudomonadota > Alphaproteobacteria > Rhizobiales > Rhizobiaceae > Mesorhizobium. The sequence goes on from MKVL01000015.1 coordinate 229,597, forward strand.
CTCGGAGTTGAAGGCGGGCTTGCCGTCCTTGTCGAGATATTCGCCGCCATTGGCCACCAGCATCTCGTAGAAGCGGCCGTTGATGGCCTCTTCCTTGCCGGCGAACTGCGTGCCGTAGAAGTCCGGCGGATTGGCGAAGAACTCGGCCTGGCGGGCGACTTCGTCCCAGGTGTCGGGCGGCGTGAGTTCGACGCCGTACTTTTCCTTGTAGGCCTTCTTCTTGGTTTCGTCGGCGTAGAGGCTCTTCTGGTAGTAGAGCGCCGAGACGTCGAACTGCGCGCGCGGCAGCATCACCAGCTTGCCGTCGAGCGTCGCCGCCTTGATCGTGGACGGCACGAAGGCATCGACCTCCTCCTTCGGCAGCAGCTTGGCCAGGTCGGTGTAGATGCCCGGATATTGCGGCGCGAAGGACGAGTGGTTGGAACCGACGCACCAGCTCACGCTGCCCGAGGCGATGTCCGACTTGATCTCCTTGTCGAGGTCGAAGTGGTTCTTCTTCGAGATGACGTTGACCTTGGCGCCGGTGGCCTTCTCCCATTCGCCGATGCGCTCGTAGAGCTTCTCGTATTGCTGGCCGCCGATCAGCTTGGCGTCGATGGTGACGCCCTCGAACTTGCCGGGCAGGTCGGCGGCAAGGGCGCCGCCCGCACCGACAGCCAGCAGCATTACCCCGGCGGACACGCCGGATAGCAGTCTCTTCATTGTTTCCTCCCGGAACGGATTCCTCGCCGGCTAATGCCGGCCCGAAGCGTCGAGCGCTTCATTCATATGCAAACATATTATTTATGTATTGGTCAAGTCCCATCGCGTTTCGTATCCTGAACGCGCTTCCAACTGGCCGCGCTCTTGCGTATATGAAGAGTGGATTTCACTGGGGAAGAATCCCGATGCAGGACGACGAGGATGACCGTTATCGCGCCCCGGCGCTGGACAAGGGGCTCGACATCCTGGAACTGCTCGCCAGCGTCGAGAGCGGCCTTACCCAGGCCGAGATCGCCAAGCGTCTCGGCCGCAGCCCGAACGAGTTCTACCGCATGCTCGACCGCCTGGTGCGGCGCGGCTATGTCACGCGGCTCGACGGCGATCGCTATTCGCTGACGCTCAAGCTTTTCGGGCTGGGGCAGTTGCACGCGGCGGTGCGCCGGCTGGTGTCCTACGCCACGCCGCTCATGCGCGAATTGGCCGAGACCTCGTGGCAGGCCAACCAGCTTGTCGTCTTCGATCGCGGCTCGGCCGTGGTGATCGCGCAGCAGGAAGCGCCGCGCTACTGGGGCATCTCGATCCGCGTCGGCTCGCACATCAGCCTGTTCGACACCGGCTCGGGCCATGTCCTGCTCGCCTTCCGCTCACCCGAGGAGCGCGAGATGATGATCGCCGAGCATCTGCGCAGCACTGAGAAGTTCGCGCCGCCGCCGGACTTCTTCGCCCGCCTCGACCAGGTCCGCGACCGCGGCTACGAGATGATGGCCTCCATGCAGACGGCCGGCGTCTACAATCTGTCGACGCCGGTGCGCGCTTCCGACGGCAACGCGATCGCGGCGCTGACCATTCCCTATATCCCGCTGGTCAACACGCCCGACGCGCCCGACATCACCAGGACCATCGACCTGCTGCAGGTCACCGCCGCCAAGCTTTCGCAACTCGCCGGCTTCGAGCCGGAGCAGGCCAAGGCTGTTCGCGCCGCGAGCTAATTCTTATTTGAAGGACCAATTCTCCTGTGAGATGGTGTCCGGACTCCCGACGCCGAAACCTGGCGTCGGACATCGGCGCAACGGGAAGGCACCGCGATGATCGTCGACACCCACCTGCATCTCATCGACCGCTCGGTGCTGCGCTACCCCTGGCTCGGCGGGGCGCCTGCCCTCGACCATGATTTCTCGCACGAGGACTACGCGGTCCAGGCGCGCCGCGCCGGCATAGAGGCCGCGTTGCACATGGAGGTTGATGTCGATCCGCTCGACATCGAGGCCGAGACCCGCCACGTGAAGGCTCTTTCCGAGCGCAAGGACAGCCTGCTCAGGGGCGCCATCGCCTCCTGCCGGCCGGAAGAGCCTGACTTTCCGGCTTATCTGGAGAGGGTGCTGGCCAACCCCTTCGTCAAGGGCTTCCGCCGCGTGCTGCATGTCGTGCCGGACGGGCTTTCCGAGAGCGCCCTGTTTCGCGACAACATCAAGCGCCTCGGCGGCAAAGGTCTGACCTTCGATCTGTGCGTCCTGCCCCGGCAGATGAAGCAGGCGATCGCGCTCGTCGACCTGGCGCCCGACGTGCAGTTCGTGCTCGACCATTGCGGCGTGCCCGACATCAAGGCCGGCGCCGAGCACCCCTGGCGCGAGGGGATCATCGAGATCGCCCGCCGTCCCAACGTGGTGGGCAAGATCTCGGGCGTGGTGGCCTATGCCGATCCGGACACCTGGACGGTGGAGACCATCCGCCCCTATGTCGAGCACACCATCGCCAGCTTCGGCTGGGATCGTGTCGTCTGGGGCAGCGACTGGCCGGTCTGCACGCTCGGCGGCGGCCTGCTGGCCTGGGTGGCGACCACGCTCGCGCTGCTGGAAAGGGCAAGCGCCGACGAGCGCGCGAAGCTGCTGTCGGGCAACGCCAGGAAGCTGTGGCGGCTCTAGCAGTCATGCTTGGCGTCCCCGCTTGAAATCGGACCCGCCCTAGGGAGCCGCCAGCGAGGATTGCAGGCGCTTCAGCACCGCCGCGGCGGTCCTAAGGTCCTGGTGATCGAACTCGGCGATGACCTCGCCGCGCAGTTCGGTCAGCACCGCATTGATCGCCTGCATGCGCTCATGGCCCTTCGGCGTCAGCACGAGGATCTTCGCCCGCCGGTCCGTCGGATCCTCGCGACGGTCGACCAGTCCTTCCATGACGAGAAGGTCGATGAGGCGCACGACGGAAGGGCCCTCGAGGCCCGCCTGCTCCGCCACCGCGCCCTGCCGTGCCTCGCCGCCCAGCTGCCACAATGCCAGCAGGGGCATGGCGGCCGCATGCGAAATTCCGTAGCGGTCCAGCCGTTCGTTGGCGCTGCGCCGCCAAAGGCGCGCCACCGTCGTCACCAGTTGCCCGAAATTGTCCATCTCATCCAAGTGATCGCCACTCCCGCGCAAAAACATTGCATGCAATCTTTTAGTATGCAATGCAATTGCAACAAGCAACAAATCAGAAAGAAGGCGCGGCAGGCGTGCCTTCCCTAGGGTGTCCTTCCATGTCAGCGACAGTTCAATCCGTTTCCCGAGGAGCGGTCCCAGCCAATCCGCGCTCGCGCGTCATCCTCGCCAGCCTGATCGGCACGACCATCGAATTCTACGATTTCTACGTCTACGCGACGGCGGCGGTTCTCGTTTTCCCGCATCTGTTCTTTCCGGCGGGCAACGAGACGACCGCACTGCTCGCCTCCTTCGCCGTGTTCGGCGCGGCGATGGTGGCGCGGCCGCTGGGCGCCATCTTCTTCGGCCATCTCGGCGACAGGCGAGGGCGCAAGATAACCCTGGTCGGCGCGCTGCTCACCATGGGCATCGCCACCTTCCTGATCGGCTGCCTGCCGACCTATCCGACGGCGGGCTGGCTCGCGCCGGCCCTGCTGGTCGTGCTGCGCCTCGCGCAGGGCTTCGCGCTCGGCGGTGAGTGGAGCGGCGCCGCCCTCGTCGCCACGGAGAACGCGCCGGCCAACAAGCGCGCGATCTACGGCACCTTCCCGCAGCTCGGCGCGCCGATCGGCTTCATCATCGCCAACGGCCTGTTCCTGGTCATGGCGGCGTTGCTGCCATCGAACGATCCGTCGACGCCGTCGCAGGCCTTCCTCTCCTGGGGCTGGCGCATCCCCTTCCTGTTCTCCGTCGCCATGGTGGCGATCGGCCTGTGGGTGCGACTCAACCTGGTGGAAAGCACCGCCTTCGAAAACACGGTGCGCAAGGGGCAGGTGAAGAAGATGCCGTTGGCGGCCGTCGTCAAAACGCACTGGAAGGAGCTCATCCTCGGCACCTTCTACATGCTCGCCACCTACGTGCTGTTCTACCTGATGACGACCTTCTCGCTGAGCTATGGCCGCGCCTCGCCCAAGGCCCCGGTCCCGGGATTGGGCTACGACTACACGACCTTCGTGCTGATGATGATCATCGGCGTGGTGTTCTTCGGCATCTTCACCATGGTCTCGGGGCCCTGGGCCGACCGCTGGGGACGGCGCAAGACGCTGCTCTGGATCACGCTGGCGATCGCCGTCTTCGGCCTGTTGTGGACGCCGATGCTCGCCGCCGGCACGGTAGGGGTGATGGCTTGGCTGATCATCGGCTTCGCCCTCATGGGGATGACGTTCGGTCCGATGGGCGCGCTGCTGCCGGAACTGTTCCCGGCCAATGTGCGCTACACCGGCTCCGGCATTTCCTACAACGTGTCGTCGATCCTCGGCGCGGCGGTCGCGCCCTTCATCGCCGTGGCGTTGTGGAGCGCCGGTGGCGGCAGCCCGTTCTGGGTCGGCGTCTATCTGAGCGCGATGAGCGTGCTGACGCTGATCGCGCTGCTGATCGGCAAGGAAACCAAGAACGTCGACATGGATCGATAGATCCTCGGGTTTCCGGCTCGGTAATGGGGCGGATACCCGATATCATTCAGATTGTCGCGCTCACATGCCGTTCGCGGCCGTAGAACGAGACCAGGGCGACGATGACCAGGCCGAGCGCCGCCTGCACGGTCGAAGGCCGCATGCCGAGGCCGATCAGCAGCGTGTTGATCTCGGTCAGCACCAGCACGCCGGCGATCGTGCCGATATAGCTGCCGCGCCCGCCGACAAGCGCCGCGCCGCCGACCACCACCGCGGCGATAGTCTGGAACAGATAGGGCTGGCCGACATCGCCATAGGCCGAGCCGGCGAAGCCGAGCAGCAGCACCCCGGCCATGGCGGCGAAGAAGGCGCTGGCGGCGTAGGTCATGGTCCACATGGCGACGGGGTCGATCAGCGCCAGCGGCGCCGCGCCCGGATTGCTGCCCAGCGCGTAGAGCCGCCGCCCATAGGGCGTTCGCGATAGCACCAGCATCACCAGCAGCGCCAGCACTGCCACGCATGGCACCAGCCACGGCACCGGCAGCGGCCCGGCCGATCCGCCGATGGAGACGAAGTCGGAAACGGCCTGCGGTGCCGAGCCGGACGGGAAGCCGCCGGTCCACAGCAGCACGGCGCCCTGCACGACCATGCCGACGCCGAGCGTCACGATCAGCGGGTGGATGTCGAGCCCGCGCGAGATCAGGCCGTTCAGCGCGCCGATCAGGATCGCCAGCACGCCGACGACGGCGCAGACCAGCGCGAAGTTCCAGCCGCTGCCGTAGAGCTGCGCCGCCACGACATTGGCGAAGCCGATGACGAAGGGGATCGACAGGTCGATGCCGCCGAGGATGACGACCAGCGTCTGGCCGACGGAGGCCACCGCCAGCAGCGAGGCGATGACCAGCAGCGCCCGGATGGCGAAGGGCGCCGAATAGCCGGGGATCAGCACGGTGCCGACGATCTGCAGCAAGAGCGCCACGGCGAAGGCGCCGATGACGCGGGCCCTGGTGGACTGAAACAAGTTCGACTGAAACAGGTTGGACCGGAAAAGCTTCGCGTTCATGCCCGTGCCTTTCCGCCGGCGAATTTCTCCTGCACCGCCGTCATCACCACGGCGGCCACCAGGATGACGCCGTAGGCGATCTGCAGCACGTAGGTCGAGACGTTGAAAGCCGTGAGCAGGCTCTGCAGCAGGAAGATGTCGATGGCGCCGATGGCGGCACCCGCAAGGCCGCCGCGTCCGCCGGCCAGGCTCACCCCGCCAAGCGCCACGGCGGCGATGGCCATCAGCGTGTAGGTGGGACCGATGTTAGGGTCGGCCGAGCCGATCAGCGCCGTCAGCATCAGCCCGGCGGCCGCGGCCAGCAGGCCGGTCATGACATAGGCGATGAAGCGCACCCGGGTCACCGGTACGCCGGCCGTGTAGGCGGCGCGGTCGTCGCTGCCCACCGCCATGAGCTGGTCGTAATAGGGCGTCTGCCGCACCAGCCACCAGAACAGGAAGATCAGCGCCAGCGGCAGCGCCGACCAGGAGCCGGCCATCGCCTTCAGCCAGGCCGGCGCGGGGCCGATCGGCGCCGGCAGCACGGTCAGCGTCACGCCGGCCAGGAACAGATAGGTGCCGAGCGTGGCGACGATCGGCTGGATGCGCACGACCGTCGCCAGGAAGCCGTTGGCTGCGCCGAAGGCCATGCCGATGATCAGCGCCACGGGCACGATGACGAAGGGCGACGACCAGCCGAGCTTCAGGAACAGGACCTGAATGACAACGGCGTTGACGAAGCCCATCAACGGCCCGACCGATATGTCGATGCCGCCGCGCCCGGCCAGGATGACGGGGGTGGAGGCCGCCGCTGCGCCGATCAGCGGCGCGGCCAGCCCGATCAGCGCGCCCCAGCCGGCCGGTTGGAAGCGGGTGGGGCTGAGGATCAGGTTCGCGGCGAGCAGGATGACCAGCAGCAGCGCCGCGAAGCCGATGCCCTGGCTCAGCGTCCTGAGACGATGCGCGTTCATGCCGCGCGTCCGAACATGGCGGCGATGACCGCGTCGGTCGACATGCCGTCACCGGCGATTTCGGCCGCCAGCCGCTGTTCCCTGAAGACGAGCACGCGATGGCACAAGAGCAGGATCTCCTCGATCTCGCTGGAGAGAATGATCAGCGTCATGCCTTCTGCGGCCAGCCCGCGGAAGACGTCGTAGAGCACGTGGCGCGTCGCCACGTCGACGCCGCGCGTCGGGTCGTTGAGCAGCAGGATGCGCGGCTCCAGCGCCAGCGCCCGGGCAAGCAGCACCTTCTGCTGGTTGCCGCCGGACAGGGTGGTGATCGGCGCATCCGGCCTGGGGGCGACGATTGACAGCTTCTGCCGGTAGGTCTCGTAGCGGCGCCGGCGCGCGCCCATGCTGAGCAGGCCGAGGCGCAGGTCGCGCGACAGCGTCGAGATGGCGAAATTGTCGAGCACCGACTGGGTCGGGAAGATGCCGGTGGCGCGGCGGTCGCGCGGCAGGTAGGCGACGCCGGCGGCGACTGCCTTGCGGAAGCTGCCGATCGGTCGCGACATGCCGGCGCGTTCGACGCTGACCGCGCCGGCATGCGGCTTCGTCAGTCCGGCCAGCGTGGTCAGGAATTTCTCCTGGCCGTGGCCATCGAGCCCGGCCAGGCCGACGATCTCGCCCGGCGCGATGCTCTGCGTGATCGGATCCGTGCCCTGAGCAATGGTGAGGCCGCTTATCGAAAGCGTCGCCCGGTTGGTGTCGTCAGCCATGCGCCAGCTCCGCCGCGGTCTGTGGCGCCATCGCCTTGAGGAGTTCCGCCGCTGTCGCGGCGCCACGCTCCTGCGTCGCCACCACCCGGCCGCCGCGCAGGATCGATATGCGGTCCGAAAGCGTCATCACCTCGTCCATGCGGTGGGTGATGAACAGGATGAGGCAGCCTTGCCCGGCCAGTTGCCGCATCAGCGAGAACACCGCTTCCCTGTCGGCGAAGTCGAGCGCCGCGGTCACCTCGTCGAGGATGAGGATGCGCGGGTTGCGCACCACCGCCCTCGCCAGCACGACGAGCTGCTGCGCGGCGAGCGGCAGTTGCCCGGCCGCCTGGTCGAGCGCGATGCCGGTCACGGCGAAGCGCTTCAGCACCGCCTCGGCGCGCGATCGCCGTTCGCCGCGCGGCACGGTCCGGCTGAGCAGCCCGTCGAGGCCGAGCAGGATGTTGTCGGTCACGCTGCGGTCGGGCGCCACCAGCACTTCCTGGAAAACCGTCGCGAAGCCGGCTGCCTGGAAGGCTGCCGGACCGCCGCCGGCGAAGGGCTTGCCGTCGAGCAGGATCGCGCCCTCGTCCGGCCGCACGATGCCCGACAACAGCTTCACCAGCGTGCTCTTGCCCGAGCCGTTCTCGCCGAGGATGGTATGGATGGTGCCGGCGCGAAAGGCGATAGACGCCTCCGCCAGCGCCACGGTCTCGCCGTAGCGTTTGGCAATGCCCCGCACTTCCAGCATGTGCCCCTCCCGAACGCATTCCGCTGAAAAGCGCGTCGCATGGATCCCGGGGATCGCGGCGCGCCTCGTTCTTTTTGACACATGATCCCGAAAAATCCGCAACTTTTTCGGGATCATGCCTCGCTTGTTGGCGCATGATCTTCGCCGAAAAGTCTGCAACGTTTCGGGATCATGCCCCGGACTCTCACTTGGCGCAGGCGTCAGGCACCTTGGCGTAGTCCCAGCCCTTGGTCGGCGCCGGCTTGGCGAAATAGGCGTCGAGCAGGTTCTCGGGCATCGGGTCGGTCGGCGGCACGGGGAAGACCGAGACGGCGTCCGGCGTCATGCAGTCCTTGTACCACTTGTCCAGTTCGTTGCCATGGACGGCCGGAATGGGAATGAGCAGCGTGTTGAGCTTGGGCTGCTGGCCCTCCAGCACCCGCACGCCGGTGCGGAACAGCGTCTCGGCGGTCCAGCCCGGCAGCACGGCGTTGCCTTCGAAGCGGTACTTGTCGGGATTTGCCTTCCAGTAGCCCAGCGCGTCGCCGGTGATCGAGCCGGTGACGAGCGGCGCCGGACGGCCGGCCTGCGCGAAGGCTTCGGCCACCACCCTGCTTTCGCTGCCCGTGGTCCACACTGCGTCGATCGGCGCGGGGTTGGTGGCGATCGCCTGCAGCACCACCGTCTTGGTGACGTTGGCGGTCCAGTTGCCGTTGACGGTGCGCGCCACCTTGATGCCGCTGTTTTCCGCCAGCGCCTTGTCGGCGCCCTGCTTCTCCTGAACCACGATCGGATGGCCGGCGATGCCTTCGACCATCAGCACGCTGGCGTCCGGCTTGGCCTTGCCGATCGCCGTCATCATGTCATAGCCCCAGCGGGCATAGTTGGAATCGACGTTGATGGCGTTGGGGCTGGTCACCGAGCCGGCGGCGGTGATGAAGGGAATGCCCGCCTTGGCGGCCGCGTCCACGGCGTCGTCCAGCGCGGTGGCCGAGCCGGGGATCGAGGTGATGATCGAGCAGCCCTTGTCGATGAAGGCGCGGATCTGGTTGATCTGCTGGCTGGTGTCGTTGTTGGAATCGGAGACCTCGAAGCTCGCCACCGTGCCGTCGGCGATCAGCCCGTCGACCAGGCGCTTGAGCTCGTTGGTGACGGCGACGCGCCAGGGGTTGCCCTGGTAGCTCTCCGAGTGACACCATTTCCACGGCTTGGCGGGCGCCTTGAAGTTGTCCCAGGCCGAAGGCAGGATTTTCTGCGGCGCCCCGTCATACTGCGCCTTCAGCTCCGCCGGCAGGCCGTCGATGACGGACTTCACGTCCGCCGCCTGGGCGATGCTCGAGACCGACAGGAACGTTGCTGCGGCCAGAACGCCGCGACCGATGGTTCTCATGACTTTCCTCCACTCATGTTGCGCTTCAGTTTCCTCCTCCCGCGCCCGCCGGTCCCTCAGTCCGCTCCGAAGCTTTGCCGGAACAGCCGGTTGAGGTCGGCAACGACGCGGCCTGCGTCTTGCCGTTCGGCGAGGCCGAGATTGATGCGATCGGATGCCGCCTGCTGGAAGGCCATGTAGCCGTCATGGCGCGGGCGCACCCAGGCGCATTCCAGCGTCGCGCGCGTGGCGCGGTAGAAATCGCCGGTAGTGGCGTTGACGGCGTCGTCTTCCCAGGCGGCGGCATGTCCGGGTTGGCCGCCGCCGGCCGCGTAAGGGCCGCGCTGCGTGTCGCCGGCGGCGATCCAGTAGGCGAAGTCGATCGCCTCGGCCCGGGCTTGCGAGAAGGCGGAGACGGCGATGCCGGTGCCGCCGAGCGCCGACCCCACCGGCCCGTGCCGGCCGGCCACCGGCATGTCGGCGAAGGCGAGCCGGCGTGGCCGGAAGCCGGCCATGCCGTAGGAGACGTAGCCGTAGATCAGCGGCGCGCAGGCGATGCGCGATTCCGGCAGCGCCATTGCTTCCGAGACGGCGATCGGGTCCATGCCGAGGCAATCGGGATCGACCAGTCCGGCAAGCTCGCGCAGCCTCTCGAAGACGGCTTCGCCGGCGTCAGCGGCGATCAGGTCACCGGGGCCGGTGGTGGCGCAGGCGTGGCCGAGGTTCCCGGCCAGCGTGTAGAAGCACATCAGCGAGTGCGGCGGCCGCAGCGGCAGCAGCACCCGGCCGGCGCGGGCCAGCTCCAGCACCTCGCCCCAGCTCGCCGGCGCGGCGGCCAGCAGGTCCGGCCGCCAGGCCTGGACCTGGCAGGCCGCGTCGATCGGGAAGGCCCATTGCCGGTCCTGCCCGGTTTGATCCGGCCAGGTGTAGCTCGGATAGGACTGTCCGACGCTGCCTCTGGCGAGCGCCTCGCACTCGGTCTCGCGGCCGGGCATGTCGAGCGGCGCCAGGCAGCCTTCGGCGGTGATCTGGCCGACATGCGGATGGTCGATGACGATCAGGTCATAGGCCTTGGCCAGTTCCTCGACCGGGAAGGATTCGAAATCCTGCAGCGAGCGCTTTTCCCAGGCGATCGCGACGCCGGTCTTCTCGCGCCACAGCGTCGAGCAGGCGACCATCGGATCGTAGCCACGCGGATGGCTCCAGGTCATGCCCTTGAGTGTCGGCGCGCTCACAGGCCGAATTCCTCGCGGATGCGGGCGCTGTGCTCGCCAACCAGCGGCGCGGCGCGGTCGACCCTGGCGCGCGCGCCGTCGACGCGCAGCGGCGAACGGGTGGTGAGGATCGAGACATTGTCCTCGCGCGTCACCGTCTGCAGCATGTCCAGCACCTTGAAGCCGTCGCTCGCCATCATCTCCGGCCAGGTCAGCACCTTGGCGCACCAGATGTCGGCCGGCTCGAGGATGGCCAGCCATTCGTCCACGGTCTTCTCGGCCAGCCTTTTGGCGATGATGGCCTTGATCTCGTCGCGCGCGGTGAACCAGCTCGCCGGATCGTCGCGGTAGGGCGCGAGCGTATCCAGTTCGAGCAGGTCGGCGAGCTTCGGGATCGGCGTCATGGCGATGGCGAGATAGCCGTCGCTGGTCGGATAGACGCCGTAGGGCGCCGACAGATAGGCATGCGCGCTGCGCACCGCCGAGCGGTGCGGCAGGCGGCGGCCGTCATTGAGATGGGTGGTCAGCACCTCGAACTGGAAGTCGATCAGCGCCTCGAGCAGGCTGGTCTCGACATGCGCGCCGGCGCCGGTGATGCCGCGCCGTACCAGCGCCGCCAGGATGCCTTGCGCGCAGGCGGCGCCGGCCAGCATATCGGCGATGGCGAGGCCGAAGGGCACCGGTCCCTGGCCCTCGTCGCCGTTCAGCCACATCACGCCGGAGCGCGACTGCGCCAGCAGGTCCTGGCCCGGCCGCTTCACCCACGGGCCTTCCTCGCCATAGCCGGAGATCGAGGCATAGACGAGGCGCGGATTGATGGCGCGCACATGCTCGTAGTCGAGGCCAAGCCGTTCGATCACGCCCGGGCGAAAATTCTGGATCAGCACGTCGGCCTTGGCCAGCAGGCCGCGCAGCGCGGCGAGATCGGCCTCGTTCTTGAGGTCGACGGCAAAGCTCTCCTTGGCGCGGTTGATGGCGTGGAAGATGGTGGAATCGCCGCCGATCTCGGTGTCGCTGAGATAGAGCCGGCGCGACAGGTCGCCGCCGTCGGGGCGCTCGATCTTGATGACGCGGGCGCCGAGGTCGAGCAGCCGCAGCGAACAGTACGGCCCGGACAGGAACTGGCTCATGTCGACGACGACAAGGCCGGAAAGCGGCAGCTCGGCGGCCATGGTCACTTCTCCGTCTTGCCGGCGAAGTCGGCCGGATTGCGATACTTCACCGTCTGCAGGTGCTCGCAGTAGAGCACCAGCTCTCCTTCACCCTTGAAGACCTCGTAGCTGGCGCGGATCAGCCCCATCGTCTCGTAACGGGGCTTTTTGTCGAGGTTGGTGCGGATCGCGTAGATGGTGTCGCCGATGAACACCGGCTTGATGAAGCGCAGCTTGTCGTAGCCGTAGGAGAAGGCGTTGACGCAGTTGGTGGCGACGAGGCCGAGGCCGGCCGAGAAGACGAAGGCGCCGGCGATCAGGCGCTTGCCGAAGATGCCCTCGGTCTCGGCGAAGGTCTGGTCCTGCACATAGGGATGGATGTCGAGCACCAGCATGTTGAAGAGATGGCTGTCGCCTTCCGCCATGGTGCGGCGAAGCGAGCGGATCTTCTGGCCGACCGGCCAGTCCTCGTAGAACCAGTTCTCGGCATTCCACACCGGCAGTTCGGCATGTTCCGCGGGCATGCCTTTCGGATGGGTCGAGGAGACGCCGACTGTGGGTGCGAAGCTGGTCATTGTCCGTTCCGTGCTAGAGCATGATGCCGAAAAGTGTGAAGCGGTTTTCGGACGGCATCATGCTCGATCTCCTTGATTTAGAGGCGGATTCAGATTTCAGGTCGATCCGACCTGAAATCATCCGGCTCTAGGGAGGTCATGGCGGCGCTCCCCACGGCTCGCCATGGGCAAACGGACGACTGGTCCTCCACCAATCTTCTTTTGTAAATAGTATATTCACATATGAGGTTGCGCGACAAGCCGATTTTGGGTGAAATGCGCGCAATTCGATGAAGCGCATTCAGGGAGGAATAAAATGCGGCATCTGGTGTTCGTCGGCAGTCTCAACCGCGAGGCTCCCTATTTTCAGGGTGCGCGCGGCGTCGGCCTCGGTGTCTATGCCTTCGACGAGGAGACGCTCGAAACCGTCAAGCTTGCCGAGACCGACGACATCGACAATCCGACCTTCCTGTCGGTCACCCCCGACGGGTCGCGCGTCTATGCCAATTCGGAAGTGTTCGCCTGGCGCGAAGGAACGGTCTCCGCCTATCGCTTCGACCGTGGCGCGGGCACGCTCGCCTATCTGAACAAGCAGCCAGCGCTCGGCTCGATCACCGCGCACAATGCCGTTTCCCGCGACGGCTCGAAGCTGTTCGTCGCCAATTACGGCATGGGCAGCGGCGGCCCTGACCGCTCGCTCGTCGTCTACGGCTTCGAGAAAGACGGCGCGCTGACGCCGGCGCTCGCCAGCGTCACCCATGCGGGAACCGGTCCTGACTCGGCCAGACAGGAGCGCCCGCATGCGCACAGCGTCACCGAGGTCGCCGACAATGTCGTCGTCGTCGCCGATCTCGGCATCGACCGGCTGGTGGCCTACCGCGTCGGCGCCGATGGCGGGCTGACCCGGCTCGGCGAAACCGCGCTGGCGCCCGGCGCCGGGCCGCGCCATGCGGCGCTGCATCCGGACGGCCGCTTCCTGTTCGTCATGAACGAGCTCGATTCCACCGTCGTGGCGCTGTCGCTCGACGCCTCCGGCAGGCTCTCGGCGATAGACACCCAGCCGGCGGTGCCGGCCGAGGCGCGCGCCAGCAACCATTGCGCCGACATACAGATCTCGCCGGACGGACGCTTCCTCTACGGCTCGAACCGCGGTCACGACAGCATCGCCATCTTCGCCGTTGACCAGCAGACAGGCACGCTGCGATCGGTCGGCTTCGAACCCTGCGGCGGCGCGACCCCGCGCAACCTGGCGCTGACGCCGTCCGGCAGGCACCTGTTCTGCGCCAACCAGAACGCCGACAGGATCTCGATCTTCGCCCGCGACGAGAAGACCGGCGCGCTGACCGACACCGGAAAAGCCATCGCCATCGGCACGCCGATGTGCGTGCGCATCGTGCCGGACGCTTGATCGACCGAGCCGGCTGTCTGGTGAAGCAGCGTTCGCGGATAGGCTCAGTGCGGCTGCCGCCGCCTTAGCCGGCGGCGCCCGCCAGCAAAAGGTCCGGCTCGCTCTCGCGAATGACCGCGGAGAGATGCTCGACCGTCTTGCGGTAATGCTCCTCGAGCAGGGCCGCGGCCCTGTCGGCGTCACGGGCCAGCGCCGCCTCGGCGAGCGCGCTGTGCTCGGCCTGGACGTCGCGGCCGGCCGGATGCGTGGCCGCGAGCAGGATCGGGATGCGATAGCGCTCGGTCGCGGCGTAGAGCCGGTCGAAGAACTCCAGCATCCAGGGTGAGTTGCAGGCCGCCAGCAGCGCGCGGTGGAAGGCGTAGTGCCGCGCTTCCAGCGTCCAGATGTCGGCCTCGCCGCCGGAGCGGCTTGCCTGCAGGTTGAGTGCGTAGAGCGAGGATACGATCCCCGCCGCCCAGGCGTCGTCGCCGGACTGGATCGCGGCGCGCAGCGCCTGCGTCTCGATCATGATGCGCACCGAGGTGGCGTCATGCAGTTCGTCGAGCGAGAGCGGCGCGACGCGGAAGCCGCGCAGTGACTCGGCCGTCACCAGCCGTTCCGCCTGCAGCCGGTTCAGCGCCTCGCGCAGCGGCGAGAAGCCCATGCCGTAGCGTTCGCTGAGATCGGCCAGGCGTAGCGGCCTGCCGGGCGCGAAGGCGCCCCGGATGATGTCGTGACGCAGCGCGTCGTATGCTTTCTCGGCCAGGGTCATGCGACGGAATCAGTCATTTCGATGCGATCGATCATCCGGTGAAGTCTCGGCTCTACGATTACCCTAGCCCAACCCGTGTCGGCAATTCCATAAATTTTCGAAAATACATGTTGCTTTCGAAACTGAGATGCCACATCCTTTTTGCCGATGGACAGCCGAAAGGAAGAGCCAATGGCAAAGCAGCGCGAAAATCATCGCGAGGATGTCGCCGGGCGCGCCAATGTCGAGGACACGCCGGAGCTTCTGGCTTATTACGAGCAGCTCGAGCGCTTCAGCGCCGGCGCGCTGTGGACGGTCGCCAACAAGATCGAGCCGTGGCAGCCGAAGAGCAGCTCCGTGCCTGTCGTCTGGCGCTACCGTGACCTGCGCGAGCACGTGCTGCGCTCGGTCGATCTCGTCACGCCGGAAAAGGCCGGCCGCCGGGTGGTCTACCTCAACAATCCCGGTCGCTCCGATGTCGCCGCCGCCGTCGGCTGGCTCTATGCCGGACTTCAGGTGATGAATCCGGGCGAGGTCGCCTCCGCCCACCGCCACTCGGCCTCGGCAATCCGCTTCATCATGGAGGGAAGTGGCGCCTATACGGTGGTTGACGGCCACAAGATGACGCTCGGCGCCAACGATTTCGTGCTGACGCCGAACGGCACCTGGCACGAGCATGGCGTCGAGGCCAGCGGCTCGCCCTGCATCTGGCAGGACGGGCTGGACATCCCCTTCGTCAACGCCATGGAAGCAAATTTCTACGAGGTCCATCCGGACCTGCGGCAGGCCGTCGGCTACGCTGTCGACGACATGACCAAGACCTGGGGCAATCCCGGCCTCAAGCCGATGGGCGATGCGTGGACGAAGGGCTACAGCCCGATGTTCAAATATGAATGGGCGCCGACCTACGAGTCTCTGCTCAAATACGCCGGCTGCACCGACGGCTCGCCCTTCGACGGCGTGCTGATGGAATATGTGAACCCGGTGACCAACGGGCCTGTCATGCAGACCATGGGCGCTTCGATGCAGATGCTGCGTCCGGGCGAGCACACCCGCGCCCATCGCCACACCGGCAGCGGGCTCTACCACGTCGCCAAGGGCGAGGGTCATTCGATCATCGACGGCAAGCGCTACGACTGGCGCGAGCATGACATCTTCTGCGTTCCGTCCTGGGCATGGCACGAGCATGTGAATGGCTCGGCCAGCGAGGACGCCTGCCTGTTCTGCCTGTCCGACCTGCCGGTGATGCGGGCGCTCGGCCTCTATCGCGAGCAGGCCTTCGGCGAGAACGGCGGCCATCAACCGACGCTTTGAAAGGCAAGCAAGCATGAAACTGGTAACCTATCGCGCCGCCGTCGAGGCGGCGGCGAAGCTCGGCGTGATCGTCGATGATCTCGTCGTCGACGTCGAGGCGATCGGCGCCGCGCATGGCGAGGACCTGCCCGGCACGATGCTCGATTTCATCGATGCCGGCCGCCCGGCGCTGGAGACGCTGCGCGACTGCCTGGAGCGCAGCGAGGGCCGCTTCTCGGCCGGGCTGGCCATCGCGCTCGCCAATGTGAAGCTGCTGGCCCCGATCCCGCGGCCGCGCAAGAACATCTTCGGCGTCGGCCTGAACTATGTCGAGCATGTCGCCGAGAGCGCCAAGTCGCTGGACACTTCCAAGGATCTGCCCAAGCAGCCGGTCATCTTCTCCAAGCCGCCGACCACCGTGATCGGCCCCGGCGAGGGCATCGAGCACAACAGGAAGATGACCCAGCAGCTCGACTGGGAGGTCGAGCTCGCCGTCATCATCGGCACGACGGCGCGGCGGGTAAGCAAGAAGGACGCGCTCGGCCACGTCTTCGGCTATTCGGTGATGATCGACGTTTCGGCTCGCGACAACCGGCGCGCCGGCCAGTGGATCTTCTCCAAGGGCCAGGATACCTACGCGCCGTTCGGCCCCTGCATCGTCACCGCCGACGAGATTCCCGATCCACAGGTGCTCGACCTCTGGCTGACGCTGAACGGCGTCGAGAAGCAGCGCTCCAACACACGCCACATGCTGTTCAAGGTCGACGACCTGATCGCCGACATCTCGTCCGGCATCACGCTGGAGCCGGGCGACGTCATCGCCAGCGGCACACCGGAGGGCGTCGGCGCCGGGCGCAGCCCGCAGGAATGGATGTGGCCGGGCGATGTCGTCACCGCCTGCGTCGAGGGCATAGGCAGCCTGCGCCATCCGATCGTCGACGCCACGCCGGAGTGAGGCAATGAACGCGCCTTTCAAGGCCGCCGTCGTGCAGATGGCCTCGATACCCGACGATGCGCTGGCCACCGCCGAAAGCGCGGCCGCGCGCCTGCGCGAGGCGGCGGCGAACGGCGCGCGCCTGGCGGTCTTTCCCGAGGCGCTGGTCGGCGGCTACCCGAAAGGCGCCAGCTTCGGCGCGCCCATAGGCATGCGCAAGCCGGAAGGGCGCGACGCCTTCGCGCGGTACCACGCCGCGGCCGTCGACCTCGACGGGCCGGAAGTGGCCGTGCTGGCCGAGGCGGCGGCCGAGACCGGCACGTTCGCCGTTGTCGGGGTGATCGAGCGCGACGGCGCGACGCTTTACTGCACGGTGCTCTATTTCGACGGCGAAAGAGGGCTCGTCGGTAAGCACAGGAAGCTGATGCCGACGGCGGGCGAGCGGCTGATCTGGGGCTTTGGCGATGGCTCGACCATGCCTGTCTTTCGCACCGCCTTGGGCACGGTCGGCGCGGTGATCTGCTGGGAAAACTACATGCCGGCTCTGCGCATGCACATGTATCATCAGGGCGTCAGCCTCTATTGCGCGCCGACCGCCGACGATCGCGACACCTGGCTGCCGACGATGCGCCACATCGCGCTCGAGGGCCGCACCTTTGTGCTCACCGCCTGTCAGCACATAACACGGAAGGCCTTCGGGCCCGACCACGAGAGCGCGCTGGGCGATGAACCGGACCGGGTGATGATGCGCGGCGGCTCGGCGATCGTCGATCCGATGGGCCGTGTGTTGGCCGGACCGGATTTCGACGGCGAGACGATCCTCTATGCCGACATCGACCCGGCGGCGGTCATGCGCGCCAAGTTCGACTTCGACGTCACCGGCCACTATGCGCGCCCGGACGTGTTCAGCCTCACCGTGGACACGCGCGCCAAGCCTGCCGTGCGCGAGGTCTGATGCGCTTCGATCTGGAGGAAGTGGGCACCCAGAACGCCTACAAGCTTCTGGCCGCCACCGTCATGCCCCGGCCCATCGCCTGGGTGGTGACGCAGGATGCCGAGGGCCGGATCAACGCGGCGCCCTTCAGCTTCTTCAACGTCATGGGCTCGGCGCCGCCGACGGTCGCCATCGGCCTGCTCGCCGACCCGGAGCGCGGCTTCAAGGACACCGCGCGCAACATCCTCGACACCGGCGAGTTCGTGGTGAACCTGGTGCCGGAGCGACTGGTGCGAGCGATGAACGTCACCGCCATCGACGCGCCGCGCGGCGTGGAGGAGCTGTCGCTTGCCGGCCTCGCCACCGAGCCGTCGGCGCGCGTGCGTCCCCCCCGCATCGCCGAGAGCCCTGTCGCCTTCGAATGCGTGTCGCTGTCCTCGGTCGAGACGGGCCCTTTCCAGGTCGTCGTCATCGGCCACGTGCTGACCGTCCATATCGCCGACGACTGCGTGCTGGATGCCGAGCGGGCCCATATCGACACGCCCAGGCTCGACCTCGTCGCCCGCTCCTATGGCAGCGACTATGTCCGCAGCCGCGACACGTTCAGCCTGGCGCGTCCCAAATGGCGCGAGTGGCTGGCCGAACGGGACGGGAAGATCATCGAATAAATCAGAATCTTCGAAAATCCTGTTGACACCGGAGCCAAAACAAGAAACTTTACTCCCCAGTTAAGAAATTCGCAAAAGCGCGGTTCGTCAAGGGGAGGTTCCATGCTGCAGGAGCGCGTCGAGGGACGTTGGCTGGACAGTTTCCGCCGCGTCTTCGCCCTGAACGCCATCGGCAAGGGCACCAAGGTCGCCATCCTTTCGGAGACCCAGTCGCGCCCGGTGCTCGTCCATATGTCGGACCTCGCCTGCCACGACCTCGGCGCCGAATACTGCATGATCCAGATGCCCACGCCGCGCCAGACGGCGCCGGTGCCGGTCAAGTCGACGGGCACGTCCTGGGCGATCCAGCAGAACCGCGCCGTCATCGAGGCGCTGAAGCGCGTCGAGGTGATCGTCGACTGCACGGTCGAGGGCCTGATCCACGCGCCCGAATGGCCGGAGATCGAGGAGGCCGGCAACACGCGCCTTCTGGTGGTCTGCAACGAGCATCCCGAGATCCTCGAGCGCACCGAGCCGATGGCCGAGCTTGGCCCCAAGGTCGCGCTCGGCGTGGAGATGCTGCGCGCGGCAAGCGAGATGCGCGTCACCTCCGCCGCCGGTACCGATCTGGTCATCGACCTGCGCAATGCCCCTTGCGGCGGCACGCCGGGTTTCGGCACCAGGCCGGGCGCCGTGGCGCACTGGCCGGGCGGCCTGTGCCTGGCTTTCCCCGGCAAGAACTGCGTCAACGGCCGCATCGTCATGGACGTCGGCGACATGAACCTGACCTTCAAGACGACGCTGACGAGCCGCATCGACTTCACCGTCGAGAACGACTTCGTCACCGCCATCAAGGGCGACGGCGTCGATGCCATCCATTTCCGCGAGTACATGGAAGCCTGGGACGACCGCAACGCCTACGGCATGAGCCATGTCGGCTGGGGCATGCACCCGCGCGCCCGCTGGGTGTCGGCGGCGATGTACGACAAGCGCGACATGCAGGCGGTGGAGTTCAGGGCGCTCGCCGGCTCCTTCCTCTGGTCCACCGGCGCCAACCAGTATGCCGGCCGCTACACGCTCGGCCATTTCGACCTGCCGATGCGCAACTGCACCATCGCGCTGGATGGAAAGGTCGTCGTCAGGCAGGGCGTCCTGCAGGGGGAACTGGTTCTTTGACCGCCACGGCGCGGCGTGCCCGATAGGGCACCGGCCGCGTCCTGGCATTTCGAATTCGCGCACGAGCCTTCGGGGACCGGTTTTCCGGCCTTGCCGGCCCTGCGTCAGGGAGATGCAAGCATGAGTGAAATTTCCGACTACTACGACCTGTCGCGCATCCGGCCGCAGGTGCAGGAGGTTCTCAACCGGGTGAACGAGCTCGGCCGCGAGAAGTTCGCCGGGCGCGCCAAGGCGGTCGACGATGACGCCTCCTTCCCGGTCGAGAACTACAGGGACCTGGCGGCGGAAGGCTTCCTCGGCCTGTGCATCCCCGAGGAGTTCGGCGGCTGGGGCTTCTCGATGTTCGAATACGCCATGGTCGGCGCCGAGATCGGCAAGTATTGCGGTGCCACCGCGCTGACCTTCAACATGCACAATTCCTCGATGGCCTGGTCGCGCTTCATGTTCGAGATGCCGAACCTGACGCTCGAGGAGAAGGCGACCTTCGCGCCGCTGCGCGAGCGGCAGTTCCGCCGCGCCATCGCCGAGAAGGCGATCTTCTCGCAGCCGATTTCCGAAGGCGGCCAGAACTGGACCTCGAAGCCGAACCAGACCCAGTGCCGCAAGGTGGATGGCGGCTGGAAGATCAACGGCTTCAAGAAGTTCGCCTCGCTTGCCGGCTATTGCGACTACTACACCATCGTCTGCACCGAGGTGTTCGAGGGCCAGGAGCCGCGCCATGAGGACACCATGCTGTTCGTCGTCCACAAGGACACGCCCGGCCTCACCGTGAAGGGCGAGTGGGATCCGCTCGGCATGCGCGGCACCAACAGCCGCGACCTCATCCTGAAGGATGTCTTCGTCGCCGCCGACGACCTGCTGATGCCGCGCGGCATCTTCAACAAGACGCTGCCCAACTGGCCGCACATGATGATCACGCTGTCGCCCACCTACATGGGCGTGGCGCAGGGCGCCTACGATTTCATGGTCGACTACCTGAAGGGCAAGATTCCCGGCCAGCCGCCGATCGACCGGCGCATGTACGCCACCAAGCGCATCGCCGTAGGCAAGATGTATGCGCGTCTCGCCAACATCCGCGCCCTGTGGTGGCAGGCCTTCGGTGAGTCCAAGGGCTTCCCCTCCAAGGCGGAGGTGCTGCGCATGTACGCCGCTCAGTACAACGTCATGGAAGGCGCCGCCGAGATGACGTCGATGGCGATCCGCACCTGCGGCGGCCAGTCGATGCTGAAGTCGCTGCCGCTGGAGCGCATGTATCGCGACAGCCGCTGCGGCGCCCTGATGCTGCCCTTCACCTCGGAGATCATGGAGGACTATCTGGGCGTGCTCGCCCTCTACGAGATGGACGAGCTCGACCACGCTCCCGGCGACGAGGGCGGCGCGCGCAACTCGCTCTGGCGCGGCGATTCCAGCGCCGCCCGCGCGGTGAGGTGATTTCGCCGTGCCGCGCGATCAGGTCGAGGTCCTCGGGCATTGCCAGGCGTCCGCCGACGCCGTCTGGGCGATCGCCGGCGATTTCTGCGGGCGGTGGCATCCGGCCATCGCCACGATCCGCGCCGAGCGTGACGCGCTCGGATCGTTGATCCGCGCCTTCACCGTGCACGGCGAGGACACGCTCTATCGCGAGCGCCTCACCTGGCTGAGCGACAGCGACCACGCGCTCGCCTACACCCATCTGCAGGGCATTGCCTCGGTCGAGGCCTACGACGCCGCCTTCACGGTGGAAGCCGCGCCCGACGGCGGCAGCCTCATCCGCTGGACCGCCACGGTCGACGCCCCCGTCGAGCGGCTGGCACCGATCTGCGGAGGCACGCGCGTCGTTTTCGAAATGGGCATCGAGGCCCTGCGTGAGCGCGCCGGCCAGGCAGCTTCAGCGCCGCGTCCCGAAGCGGTGCCGGCGCCGGCGGCTGTCGCGGACGTCGTCCTCGATGGAGCGCCCCGGCTGGCGCTCAGCGTGACGCCGCCGCGCAAGGGCCCGCTTTGCCTGTTCCTGCATGGCATCGGCGGCAACCGCCGGAACTGGCTGCCGCAACTGGGCGCCGCCGGCAATCTGATGCGCGCCGCCGCCCTCGACCTCAGGGGCTATGGCGGCAGCACGCTCGGATCGAACCAGTCGACCGTCGAGGATTATTGCGACGACATCCTGCGCGTCGCCGGGGCGCTCGGCCACGACCGGTTGGTGCTGGTCGGCCTGTCCTACGGGTCCTGGATCGCCACCTCCTTCGCCATGCGCCATCCCGATAGGCTGGCGGGGCTGGTGCTCTCAGGCGGCTGCACCGGCATGTCCGAGGCGGGCGCGGCGGAGCGCGAGGCGTTCCGCATCAGCCGCGAGGTGCCGCTGGATGCCGGCCAGACCCCTGCCGATTTCGCCCCTTCCGTGGTCAAGGTGCTGGCCGGGCCGGATGCGACCGAGGCGGTGCGCGGCGAGCTCTTCGATTCCATGGCGGCCATCCCGGCGCGCACCTATCGAGATGCGCTGGTGTGCTTCACCAACCCGCCGGAAAAGTTCGACTTCTCGCGCCTGGCCATGCCGGTGCTGATGATGACGGGCGCGCACGACCGGCTGGCCTCGCCGGACGAGATCCGCGGCGTCGCGAGGCGCATCTGGCGGCAGGCCGCGCGGCCCGACGCGCGCTACGAGACGATTGCCGGTGCCGGCCACGTCTGCAATGTCGAGCGGCCGGATGACTATAATCGCCTGCTCGTCGATTTCCTCGGAAGGCTGCCGCAATGACATCAGCCCTTCCGCGCCGCCAGCAGAACCGCATAGACCGTGAGCGGCGCATCCTCGAGGCCGGGCTGAAGGTCTTTGCCGAGACCGGCTATTCGGGCGCCACCATGGACGCCGTGGCGGCCGAGGCCGGCCTGTCCAAGCCGACGCTCTACCAGTATTTCGCATCCAAGGAAGCGCTGTTCGCCGCCATGATGCTCGGCAAGCGCGACCAGATGCTGGAGCTGTTCGAGCATCCCTCCGGCGGCGGCATGGTGGCTGATCTCCTCGGCTTCGCCTGGGACTACGCCGACACCGTCATGCGCCCCGACCTGCTCTCGCTTGCCCGGCTCATCATCGGCGAGGTGCAGCGCTTCCCCGAGATCGGCCGCGCCTACCAGGCGTCCGGACCGGACCACCTCCTGCGCGGCATCATGGATTATCTTTCCGGCCAGCGGCGCGCCGGCACGCTCGCCTTCGACGATGCCGAGCTCGCCGCGCAGGATCTGTGGGGCCTCATCCTCTCGGCGCCCCGCACCCAGGCCCTCTACATGCCGGACAGCATGCCGAGCCGCGCCGAAGTGGCGCGTTACGTCAACAACGGATTGCGGGTTTTCCTGAAGGCCTATTCGACCCGGCCGGCGGAAGACCTTGCCACATTAGAGGCGCTGATAAACGCCCAATCCCTTCAGCAGGTGGAACATGACAATTGACGAATACCTGGCCGATCCGGCCAGCCGCTTTGCCACGGTCGCGATGGTCGACACCAACGGGCTTCTGCGCGGGCAGATGGTCTCCGCGGGCAGCCTTCGCGGCATCGCCCGCAACGGCATGGGCATGTCGCCGGTGACGCTGGCACTCGACCCCACCGACGTGGTGCAGGTCATTCCCGGCATCTCCGACGGCAGCTCCGATTTCCACGACGATCCGCTGGTCATCGATCCCGCCACGACGCGCCGCCTGCCCTGGTCGAAGCCGGGCCACGACATGCTGGTGCTTGCGAATTATTCCGGCGGCACGGCGGAGCTTTGCACGCGTTCGATCCTGAAGCGGGTCCTCGATCGCGCCGGCGAGGCAGGCTTGCGTCCGCGCTACGGCATGGAGCTCGAATACACGCTGTTCGACGAGACGCCCGAAAGCGCCCGCGCCAAGGGCTATCGCAACCTCAAGACCGCGACCCAGCACAACAGCCACGACCTCGTCCTCTACCAGGTGCAGCAGACCGAATGGTACGAGGCCGTGGCCGCGATGTGCGAGGCGTTGCGCATCGACCTGGCCAAGATGCACGAGGAGATCGGCGGCGGCTTCCTCGAGGCCTGCATTTCCGCCGGCGAGGGGCTGGAGCCGGCCGACCAGCTCATCCTGCTCAAGAATTTCCTGCGCGCGCTGGCGCAGCGGCAGGGCAAGTGCGTCACCTTCATGCCGCGCTGGACAGAGGCCGCCGACAGCCAGTCGATCCACGTCCACATTTCGCTGAAGGACAAGGACGGCAAGTCGGTCTTCCACGACCCGTCGCAGAAGAACGGCGTCTCGCAGACGTTCCGCCACTTCATCGGTGGCATGCAGGCCTATGTCGGCGACATGACGCTGATCTTCCAGCCGACGGTCAATTCCTATCGCCGCTTCGCGCCGGGCACTTTCGCGCCGCCCGGCCTCACCTGGGGCTTCGAGAACCGCACGACCTGTTTCCGCATCGTCGGCCATGACGCCGGCTCGCTGCGCGTCGAGAACCGCCTGCCCGGCGCCGACACCAACCCGTATCTCACCGTCGCCGCCACCATTGCGGCGGGCATCGCCGGCATCATCGACAAGATCGAGCCGGAGCCGGAGACCCTCGGCAATGGCTATTCGCAGGAGGCGCCGCGCGACTTCGCGCGCTCCATGCCCGAGGCGATCGACCGCCTGCGCCGCTCGACCTTCGCCGGCGACTGGCTCGGCGCGCGCTTCGTCGAGGCCTTCTGCTCGACGCGCGAGAGCCAGCACAACGAATTCCGTCGCAAGGTACCCGACGTGGAACTGGAACGCTTCTTCGACCTGGGGTGAACGACATGACCGCCGATCTGCGAACCCGCTTCCTGGAAGGCATGAGCCGCGTCGCGTCGGCCGTCACCGTCGTGACCACCGACGGGGACGCGGGCCGGTTCGGCGTCACCGTTTCGTCCATGACCTCGGTATCGGCCGACTCCAGCCGGCCCTCGCTGTTGGTCAGCGTCCATCACCTCAGCCCCGCCTGCGAGGCGATCAAGAAGAACCGGCGCTTCTGCGCCAATGTGCTGAGCGGCAACCAGAGCTTCGTCTCCGATCTCTTCTCCGGCCGCCTCAAGCATCTCAACGAGGACAGGTTCGGCGCCATCGCCTGGCATGCCGGCGCCACCGGCGCGCCGATCATCGACGGCGCCGTCGTCTCGCTCGACTGCGAGGTGAAGACCGCGCTTTTGTGGGGCACGCATTTCATCTTCATCGGCGAGGTCGAGCAGATCGAGCTGTCGGCCCAGCGCTCGCCGCTCGTCTACGCCAACAGGGGCTACCGGCGCGCCGTTCCGATCGCGCCGGACGAGCATCAGCCGCATCGTCCGGAAAGCCAGATCAGCATCGGCTTCTTCATCACGTTGGGCCCGCAATTCGTGCCGGGCCTCGTCGCCGATTTCGCCGGCCAGCGGCCCGACGTCGACATCCGGCTGCTTGAGGCCGATCATGACGACCTCGTCGAGCAGATGCGCGCCGGCAGGATCGACGCGGCCATCACCTTCGGCCAGGTGAGCGAGCCCGACCTCGATGTCGAGTTGGTGTGCCCTCCGGCGCCGCACGTGCTGCTGGGCACCAGCCATCCGCTGGCCTCGCGCGCCAGCCTGCGGCTCGCTGATCTTGCCGACCAGCCGATGATCCTGCTCGACTTCCCGTCCGTGCGCTCGGCCAACGCGGCACTGTTCGGTCGCCACGGCCTGAAGCCGGTCATCCGCTTCCAGTCGCCGTCGCTTGCCATGGTGCGCGGCCTCGTCGCGCAGGGCCTGGGCTATTCGATCGTGCCGCAGGCGCCCCAGACCCGCAACGCGCCCGACGGCACGGAGATCCTGGCGATACCGCTCGACGAGGAGTTTCCGGAGGGCGCGGTGGTGTCGATCGCGCAGCGCGCCGACCGGCGCAGCGAGCTGGCGAAGGACTTTCTTGCCCGCTGCCGGGCCTCTTTCGGACAGGCGGGCCGGCAATGAGACGGCGCGGGGGACCGAAGCCGGCAAATGGTGAGGCAACAAGGCGCGAAACGCGCCGGAGCGAATTTGGGGAACACAGGAGGAGAATGACAGATGAGTATCGCGGGGACAAACGAGCTTCGTAGGAATTCCCTCGGCCTGCTGGCCGTGACATTCATGGTGATTTCGGCTGCGGCGCCACTGACCGGCGTCGCGGGCGCCATGCCGCTGGCCTTCATGCTGGGCAACGGCGCCGGCATCCCGGCAACCTTCGTCTTCGTGACGCTGGTGATGCTGGCCTTCTCTGCCGGTTACGTCGCCATGTCGCGGCACGTCACCAATGCGGGCGCCTTCTATGCCTACGCCGCGCGCGGCCTTGGCGGGCGCACCGCCGGCGCCATCGCCATCGTGGCGCTCGTCGCCTATAACGCCATGCAGTTCGGCTTGATCGGCCTGCTCGGCGGCATCGCGTCCGGCGTCTTCGGCGAACTCGGTCTGACGCTTCCCTGGTGGGGCTGGAGCCTGATCGCGGTGCTTCTCGTCGGCATCCTCGGCTATCGCCAGGTCGACCTGTCGGCCAAGGTCCTGGTCGCGGCGGTGGTGCTGGAATACGTGGTCGTGCTGATCGTCGACTTTGCTATCCTGAGCAAGGGCGGCGCCAGCGGCCTGGCGCTGAACATCTTCGATCCGAAGGCCATGTTCTCCGGCTCGCTGACGGCGGCCGTACTGTTCTGCCTGGGATCCTTCATCGGCTTCGAGGCGACGACGATCTATGCCGAGGAGGCTCGCGAGCCGGAAAAGACCATCCCGCGCGCCACTTACCTCTCGGTCCTCATGATCGGCGTGTTCTTCGTCTTTACCACCTGGCTGATGATCGTCGGCGTCGGCGCCGACAAGCTGGTGCCGACCATCCAGGCGCTGCCCGATCCGTCGGCGTTCTTCTTCAACCTCGCCGCTGAATATGTCGGTGGCCCGGTGCCGACCATCGCCGGCCTGTTGCTGGTCTCCAGCCTGTTCGCGGCGCTGTCGGCCTTCCACAATTACATCGCCCGCTACAGCTACGTCGCCGGCCGCGAGGGACTGCTACCGGCTGCCTTCGGCCGCACCCACGACGCCCACCAGAGCCCGCATGTCGGCTCCGTGGTCCAGACCATCGGCGCGCTCATCGTGCTGGCCATTTTCGCCGGCCTCGGGCTTGATCCGGTGCTCAACATGTTCACCTGGATCAGCCAGATCGGCACGCTCGGCGTGCTCGGCATGATGACGGTCACCTCGCTCGCGGTCATCGTCTTCTTCCTCCGTCAGGGCTCTGGTGGGTCGGCGTTGACGACGCTGGTGCTGCCGCTGGTTTCCGGCATCGTGATGGCGGGGCTGTTCGTCTACATCTTCCTGAACTTCGGCGATCTCACCGGCACCACCGGTGGCGCGCTCGGCATCATCCTGCCGGCGCTGATCCCGGCTGCGGCCATCGTCGGCTACCTCTTGGCGCTCCGCCTGGAAAAGGCCGACCCGGCGCGCTTCGCCAACATGGGGCGCAACCGCAACTGATCGATGCGAAACGTGCCGCGCCGCTCCGCGGCGACGGCGACATATCTTATGACGAAGCGCGGCGCCCGGCCGGTTTCGGTCCAACATGGGGCTCGGCTCGCAAGCCGGGCCCCATTGCTATTTGAAGTCGGTTTCCTCGACCGGGCCGTGTCCCGGCACAGGCATCCGCGACCCAGGCGCGTCGTCGGCGGCGTGCCGTCGGTGGGCAAGCTTTCCCGGACGGCGCGACGCGCGCGAACAATGCCGGATATGCCGCATGATTTGCCTTGTCGTGCAAAAAAACCGTTGCACGTCGCGTCGCTTGCGCTAAAGTCAATTACACGAATATTCCATGGAAATGGACATAAAAAAGGGGAACATCAAATGACCGACCAGAACAAGGAATCCGTCAAGGACGCTGCCGGCTCCCAGTTGCGTCTCGGCCGTCGAACCGTGCTGAAGGGTGGCGTCGCCACCGGCCTGATGCTCGGCGCGGCCAGTTTCATGAAATTCTCCGAAACGGCGGCGGCGGCGACGCAGGAACCCAAGCGTGGCGGGACGCTGCGCCTGGCCTACACGAGTGGCACCGTTCGCGAGACGCTGGATCCGGCGCGCCTGCGCGAAGGCAACGAATCCATGTACTGCGCCAACATCTATGACCGTTTGCTGCGGATCGAGAACGATTTCAGCGTGTCCGCCGAGCTTGCCGAGAAGTGGGACGCCAACGCGGATGGCTCGGCCTGGACCTTTGTGCTTCGCGACGGCCTCAAATTCTCCGACGGGACTCCGCTGACGTCGGAGGATGTCGCCTACAGTTTTTCAAGGCTGCTCGATGCGGCGACGAAATCCCCCAGCTTTGCCGGCCTGTCGCAGATGCTGGATACCAGCGGCATAGAGGTTCGCGACGCCCGCACCATCGCTTTCAAGCTGAAGAGCGCAAACACTGTTTTTCCGCAACAGATTGCCACCCGCAACTTCGCGGTGGTGAAAAAGGGTACCACGGAGTTCAAGGTCGAGACTGCCATCGGCTCCGGCCCGTTCAAGATCGCCAGCTTCGCGCCGGGCGAGAGCTGGGAACTGGTCCGCAATCCGAACTACTGGCGCGCCGGGCTGCCCTATCTCGACGGTATCCGGCAGGTAAAGATCGACGAGCCGGCCACCTTGGTCCAGTCGCTGCTGTCGGGCCAGTCGGATGTCATAGGCCAGGTCGGACCCGCCCAGGTGCGCCAGGTCGACGGTTCGCCAGGAGCACACATCGTATCCAGCCCGAATTCCGGCTTCATGTATGTGGTCATGGACATGACCCAGGCCCCGTTCGACGACCCCAAGGTCATCAAGGCGGTCAAGGCGGCGGTCGACAGGCAGGCTTTGTTGAATATCGTCTTCCAGGGACACGGCACTCTCACCAGCGATGTCAATGTCTGGCCCGGGCATCCGTCCTATCCGCCTGGCCTTGGCGTTCGCGCGCAGAACATCGAGGAAGCCAAGCGGCTCCTCGCTGAGGCAGGCCATCCGAACGGGATCGACCTCCAGCTTTACACATCGCCAAGTCTCTCCGGAATGGTGGAGATGGCCACGGCCTTCGCCGAGATAGTGAGGCCGGCCGGCATTCGCGTCGCCATTCAGCAGGAAAATTCCGGCACCTATTGGAGCCAGGTCTGGCAGACCAAGCCCATGTACATCAGCTACAGCGGCGCTCGTCCTCCGGTCGCGACGATAGGCAATCTCTACGTCACCAAGCCTGCCTACGCGGAGACCAAGATCAGCAATCCCGAGATCGACAAGCTGCTTGCGGAGGTGTGCGCCTCCCTCGACGAGAACAAGCAGAACGAGCTCCTCCAGGAGGCCTGGTCAATCGTCGCCGACCAGGCTGGCGCGAGCATATCCTTTGCGCTCAACCAGCTTTGGGGCATGCGGAAGACGGTGCAGGGCGTCAAACCGCACAGCGAGGACAATCTGCAGTTTCACGAGGCGCACATCGCCTAGGGCGGGATGGATTGAGAATGGGTTGGCCTTCCCGACCGATCTCTTGGATCCAGCCGCATTCGTGCTGCGCCGGGTGGTGCCACCCGGTCGCAGGATTCCCCAGGCACGTGCCAAGACAGCCATGACCGCAAAGAAAATCACGGAGTTCCTGGCCCATTTGCGCGGCGCGCCTGGGCAGAGGGTCGTCTTGTCGAGGCTTGGCTTCGCCCTCGCCACACTGCTGCTCATGTCCCTGATCACGTTCGCGGCGACCAGCATCGCTCCCGAGGATGTCGCGCGAAACGCCCTCGGACGTGAAGTCACCCAGGGGCAGGTGGAGTTGTTCATCCACGATAAGGGTCTCGATCGCCCGTTCGCCGTCCGCTACGCAGAGTGGCTGGCTGGCGCCGCCACGGGCGATTTCGGCGTGTCCGCGGTCACCGGGCGGGATGTTCGCGCCGACGTCATGCCGCGGCTGGGCAACACGGTCGTCCTTGCCCTGCTGGCCCTCGTCATAGGGGTCCCGCTCTCGCTCGGCGTCGCCGTCTACATGGCGCTCAGGATGGGTGGCTGGCAGGATGTGTCCCTGCTGGCGGGAACGACGGTTCTGACGGCCCTGCCCGAGTTCGTGACCGGCATGGGTCTCGTCCTGCTCTTCGGAGTCACGCTCGGGTGGCTGCCGATCGACAGCACGGCGCTGCTGTTCGGCTCCGCATTCGACAATCTCAGCGCCTATGTGCTGCCGGTCACCACGATGGTCCTGGTGACCGCGCCCTATACGATCCGGATAGCGCGGTCGTCGATCTGCGAGTCGCTTGCTTCGGCCCATACGCGAGCCGCGATCCTCAACGGCCTGTCGCGACGCCGCATCCTGTGGGCTTACGCCGTATTGCCTGCCGCGACCCCGATCATCAACACCCTCGCGCTGAACCTCGTCTATCTCATCAGCGGGGTGGTGGTGATCGAGAATGTGTTCAATTTCCCGGGCATCGGCCGCCGCCTCGTCGAGGCGATCACGACAGGGGACACCTATACGGTGCAAGCCGTAGCCCTGCTGATGGGCGCGATGTTCATCATCATCAACCTCGCGGCGGACCTGATGGCCGCCTACGTGAATCCGAGGCTTCGCGCGAGATGAGCGTCAACTACTTGCAGGGATCGGATGCGATTGCGCCAGGCCGGGTACGTACCCCCGGTCTCTGGCGAACGCTGGCGGCGAGCGGCGGCGGCCGTATCGGCCTGGGTCTCGCCGCCGCGATGGTCGCGGTCATAGCATTGGGTCCGTCGATGGCTCCGTATTCGCCGACCCAGATCGGCCTGGGCCTGCCGAACGATCCCCCTTCGAGCGCGTTTCTGTTCGGCACGGATGAACTCGGGCGCGACATTCTGAGCCGGTTCCTGTTCGGAGGCAGGTCGGTTGTCCTGATGCCGCTGGCCGCCGTCACGCTCGCCATGCTTGTCGGCGGCGGCCTCGGCGTGCTGGGCGCATATGTTCAGGTGCGGCCAGGCCTTGAATGGCTGGATCGCCTGATAAGCAGTCTGTTCGACC
Organism: Mesorhizobium sp. 65-26; assembly: GCA_001899205.1. Classification (GTDB taxonomy): domain Bacteria; phylum Pseudomonadota; class Alphaproteobacteria; order Rhizobiales; family Rhizobiaceae; genus Mesorhizobium. The sequence goes on from MKVL01000015.1 coordinate 259,957, forward strand.
TCGCGCTGGCGCTGCCGCCTCTGCTGTTGGCGCTCGTCCTGATCGCCGGCTTCGGCACTTCGCCCCTGGTGATGATCCTTGCGGTGGCCGTCATATTCGCGCCGCGCACGGGCAGGATTCTTCGCGGCGCGGCGCAGGCGGTTGTCACCAGCGACTATGTCGCGGCGGCGCAGGCGCGCGGCGAAAGCGTCCTTTACATTCTGGTCCGGGAACTCCTGCCCAATATTGCCGCGACGGTCATCGCCGAATTCACCTTGCGCATGACCTGGGCCGTGATCTTCGTGGCGGCGCTCAGTTTCCTCGGCCTCGGCGCCCAGCCACCTTCTTCGGACTGGGGGCTGATGGTGGCGCAAGCACGATCCTTCATCACCGTTTCCCCACTCGGGGTCGCGGCTCCCGCGCTTGGCATAGCTGTCCTGTCGGTCTCGCTCAATCTCATCGCGGACGCGTTGGCTCGCTATCTCGATCCCGCGTCCGGCAAGCCGGGTGTCTCGCTGTGATGAGGTTCCCGATGGGAGAGATCGGCGCAATGAAATCGACCGTGTCCGCGGGCGTCGCGGATAATGCGCTCCTGCGCATCAGCGATCTTTCACTAGCCTATGCGACACCAGGTGGTGCGTTCAACGAGGTCGTGCGAGGTGTCGATCTCACCCTCCGGCGCGGCGAGGTTCTCGGGCTGGTGGGAGAGTCCGGTTGCGGGAAATCGACGACAGCCCTGGCGGCGATGGGTTACCGCAGTCCTGGAGTTCGAGTTCTCGGTGGGCAGGTATGGCTTGGCGGAACGGACCTGATGAGCCTGCCGCTGGCGGAGCTGCGAACGATCTGGGGGCGCAAGGCAGCCTTCGTCTCTCAACAGGCGAATCTTGCCCTCAATCCGTCGCTGCGAATTGGACAGCAGATCGCCGATCCGTTGCGCCGTCATATGGGCTTGCGTGGCGCAGCGCTCCTGCGGCGCCAGATCGAACTGTTGCGGCGGGTGGAGATTCCCGACCCCGAGCGCGCCATCCGGCGCTATCCCTTCGAGTTCAGCGGCGGTCAGCAGCAGCGCATCGCGATAGCCGTGGCACTCTCCTGCGAGCCCGAACTTCTGATCCTGGACGAGCCGACCACCGGTCTCGACGCGACCACCCAGGCCCACATATCGGTGTTGCTCGGCGGGCTTGTCCGGGAGAAAGGCGTAAGCGTCATATATGTCAGCCACGACCTCGCTCTGCTGCATTCGATCGCCGACAGGATAGCGGTCATGTATGCTGGCCAGATCGTCGAGGTCGGTACCGCGCGAGCTGTCGTCACCGCGGCGCTTCACCCCTATACCCGCGCCCTGATGCTGGCCGCGCCAAGCCTTGAGCGTCCCGGCATGGTCTCCGGTATTCCGGGGCGGCCACCCTCGTCGACCGTAAAGGACGCGTGCGCCTTCGCCGATCGGTGCAGTCAGGTAAGGGATGCCTGTATTTCGGCGGACGTGCCGCTCACGGTCAGCGATGGTGGCCACGTCGTCCGCTGCCTGCAGGCGAACGAACGGTCCGCCGCCGCATCCTTGCTCAGGCCCTTGTCGCCAGCGATCGCCGGCGAGCCCGTTCTGGCTGTCCGGGGTCTTGTCTGCACGCACCGCAATGCCTCGGCGCCGACGATACGCCATATCGACCTCGATCTGCGACGCGGCGAGACGCTTGGCATCGTCGGCGAAAGCGGCAGCGGAAAGTCCACGCTGCTGCGTGCCATCGCCGGGCTGCTGCCGCCCACGGCCGGCAGCATCGAGTTTCGCGGCGAGACGCTCGCCGCCACGGTTTCAGGGCGGCCGCGTGCGCAGCGCGGCGAACTGCAGATGGTGTTCCAGAACCCGGACAGTTCGCTCAATCCCAGGCACACGGTCCGCGCCATTCTGAGCCGGCCGCTCCGCCTGTTTCGTGAGGGCCTGGGCAGATCCGGAGAAACAGCCGAGATCGAACGGCTGCTCGACGCGGTGCAACTGCCTCGCCTCGTGCTCGACCGGCGGCCGTCGGAACTCTCGGGCGGCCAGAAGCAGCGCATCGCCATCGCCCGAGCCTTCGCGGCGCGGCCTGCCGTCCTTCTGTGCGACGAGATCACGTCGGCGCTTGATGTCTCCGTCCAGGCATCGATCCTGGAGCTGCTGGGCGAACTGGCGGCGCAACGTGGCGTCGCGACGATCTTCGTGAGCCACGATCTTGCTGTCGTCCGCATGCTCGCCAGCCGTACGATGGTCATGCGGCATGGCGTGGTGCTGGAATCGGGCCCGACGGCCGAGCTCTTCTCGGCGCCCCGACATGACTACACCAGGACCCTGCTGGCAGCGGTCCACGATCTGCCACGTTGCGAGGTGCCAACACAGTAACCCCTGACAATCGAAGCCTTCCATCACTTCGGCCGTCCCGGCCGGAGACGGATGATTGCTGTCGAAAATTACCTTTCAGCCGACCAACAAAGGAGAAACCCATGGTCGTTATCGATCCCGCCAAGAAGCTGCTCACCCTGATCAACGTCGTCGAGGTCGAGCCCGACAGATGCGACGAGGTCGTGCGGATGTTCGTTGCGGCGACGGAGAACGTCATCTCCGGCCTCGACGGCTTCGTGTCGTCCTCCATCCATCGCAGCATCGATGGCACTCGCGTCATCAACTATGCGCAGTGGGAGAGCGAGGCCGCGCTCGAGGCATCCCGGAACCATCCCGACACGCAGATCTATTACGAGCAGGTGGATGCCGCCGCCAAGAGCCTGTCACCGACATTGACCGTCGTCGTCGACAGCAAGCTGCACCGGTCGGTCGGCTAGTCGCCGGCGACTTCGGGCCGGGCGCGCCGGCGCCCGGCATGCATTCATCTCAGGAAAAGGATTTCAAATGACCAGCCATCCAAGCACCATCGACTTTCTCGGCGGCGACGATTTCAGCGGCATCTTCGAGGACGCGATACGCGGCCTGAAAGCACAGGGCCACGACGTTGGCCGTTTCACCGACGGTCGCGCCTATCTGGCGTCGAACCGCCTCGCCCGCGCCGATGTCATCGTGGACGTGGATGTGCTGCCGATCGGCGCCGCCGAGATGGATGCCGCTCCTCGCCTGCGCGCGCTCATCTCGCCGGTGATCGGGACGGAAGAATTTGATCATTCCGCGGCGACCGCCCGCAACATTCTCATCGCCAACGGGCAGACCGTCGAGAATTATACCAGCATGGCCGAGGCGGCCGTGATGCTCATCCTGGCATCGCTTTACGAGTTCGACCGGGCTTTGACCTACATGGCGGATGGAAGCCGCCGCCCGGACTACCCACGTGCCCGCACGCTGATGAACCGCAAGGTCGGCATCATCGGGCTCGGAAAGATCGGACAGGCCCTGGTCGAGCGGCTGCGGCCCTTCGGTTGCGCCCTGGGAGCGTTCGTGCGCACGGCGCGCGCCCTGCCGGATGGGGTCGCCGCGATGTCGTTGGAGGAATTGCTGCGCACCAGCGACGTGGTGGTCGTCGCGACGGAACTGAACGACCGCACGCGTGGCATGCTCGGCGCCGGCGAACTTGCGCTGATGAAGCCCGACGTCGTGTTCGTGAACATCGCCCGAGGTGCGATTTCGAACGATCATGCCCTGGCGCGGCTTGCCGCCGAGCGGCCGGCCATGCGGCTGGCGCTCGACGTCTTCGATCCGGAACCGCTCGACATATCGAGCCCCCTGCGTGCGCTTGGCAACGCGATCCTGACGCCGCATATGGTCGGCCATACCAGAGACACGTTCGACAGGATGCCCTTGATCCTCCTGGAAAACGTCGAGCGAGCACTGGTCGGCGAAGTCCCTCAATTCGTCTGCAATCCCGCCGTCGTCGAAGGCTGGAGCGGCAAGTGGCGAGAGGGCGCCGTCTGATGGCACGGTCCCGCTTCGCCCATATGACGGCGGCCGAGATCGGCCGGCGCCACGCCCTGCTTGGCGCGGCGGCACAGGATGGAAGGGTCGATGCGTTGGTGGCCCTCGGCAATGAAGATGACATGTCGGGCTATATCAGGTGGTTCATCGACGAGCCTGTCAGTTCCTACCGTACCGTGGTGATGTTCGTGCCGGGCGACGGCGTGACGGTGATCGAACATGGCGCCGCTGGCGGCGCGCATCGGCACGATCCCGAAGCCGACGAATACCACGGGGTCAGTTCGATCCACACGGTCGCCTCGTTCCAGTCCGCCGCCTATACCGCTGGCTACGAAGCCGAAACGCTGACGCATCTCATCCGCAAGCGCGCCTTTGTCCGGGTCGGATTGGTCGGCGGCGCGAACATGCCGTATCGGTTCCTTCGCCAGCTCATGGAAAATCTGGAGGGGGTCGTTGAATTCGTCGATGCCACGGATGCGGTAGACGCCATGATGATGGTCAAGAGCCCCGAGGAGCAGATCCATATTCGCGCCACGGCCGCGCTCCAGGACGAAGTGTTCGCCGCCGTCCTCGCGGAGGCGAAGCCGGGTATGCGCGAGATCGATGTGACGGCTCTCGCGCGATCTGCCTCGCTGCGCCTGGGAGGTTCCGCCGGCGTCATACTGGCTGGGTCCGCGCGGCAGGGCGCCTTCGCGCCTTTCAAGCTGACATGGAACCAGAACCGGGTCATCCGCGAGGGCGACTACCTCTCACTGCTGATCGAAAACGCGGGACCCTCGGGGCACTTCACCGAGGTCGCTCGCAACATCGTCTTCGGCAAGGCGGGCTCCGGACTGCTCGAAGCATGCGAGCAGGCCCGCACCCTCCAGGAACAGATCCTGCCTTCTATGCGGCCTGGCGCATCATGCGCCGACGTGTTTCGTCAGCATAACGACCAGCGCATCGCGTTGCGGCATCCGGCGGAAAATCGCATCTTCGCGCATGGCCAGGGCTACAATCTTGTCGAACGGCCGCTGGTCCGTGCCGACGAGCCCAGGTCGCTCGAAGCCGGCATGAACCTCGCCGTGCACCCGACGCTGGCCGATGGGCACAGCTGCTTCGCCGTCATGTGCGACAACTTCCTGTTGTCGGAAGGCGGAGAGATAGTGCGGCTGCACCGGACGGAGCAGAAGGTCTTCGAAATCTAGAAGCTAGATTTCGAGGTTCGCGTACATCTTCCTGGTGGTTGCATTCAGCGCGTCGATGTCGGTTTCCGGCACGTCGAGAAATGACCTCGCCGCCACCGCATCGACCTTCCTTTGCACCACCGCCAATGTCTCCGCTCCCAACGGGGTAAGCGAGACCTCCACCGACCGCGCGTCCCGCTGGGACACGGATGTTCCGACCAGGCCCTGGTCGGCCATCCTGCGGATGATCTTGGCGGTCGTCGACATCAGCATGACGGCTTCCTCGGAAACCTCGGTCACCGAGGCGGTGCCGCGCTTGGCGAGGATGCTGAGGATTCTCCAGCGGGGAGTATCGATCCCGAGCGGCTTCAGGGCGACGTCGAGCCGCCGATGGTAAAGCGATATCAGCCGGGACATATTGTAGAACGGCCACTGGTCGAATTCGAAGTTGTCATGGGCGAACTCGAACTTCGTTCGCGACCTTTGGTGGTCGTTCATTATTGGGCGTCTCCATTTTGTTGAATTTTCCACGATTCTTGAAGTCAAGTCCATAGAAGGCAGGCTTGTAGAACTGTGTCCCGGCGAGCGCGCCACAGCCTTTGCCGATTGCGCGCATGGCTAATTTGCTCGATAGAAGCTGGATGAAGAACGAGCGGCTTTCCCAGACCGATACGTCCCCAGCCGGCGAGCAGCGTCGCGAACGCCGGCGCTCGCTTGCCATCGGCTTGCTGCGGGCGCGCGAGGCGGTGATGAGCCATTTCCGCCCGATCCTGGCCGCCCATGACGTGACCGAGCAGCAGTGGCGGGTGATCAGGGTGCTGGCCGAGGCTGGCATGCTCGACGCTTCCGAGGTGGCCGAGAAAGCCTTCATCCTGGCGCCGAGCCTGACGCGCATGATCCGTTCGCTCGAGGAGCGAGGCTTCATCACCAAGCACAAGGACAAGGCCGACGGCCGGCGCGTCCTGCTGCAGATCGCGCCTGCCGGCCGCGCCGTCATCGAGGAGGTCATGCCGGAAAGCCTGAAGGCCTATGCCGGCATCGACGCGCGCTTCGGCGCCGAGCGCGTCGAGAAGCTGCTCGACATGCTGGAGGAACTGGCGAGCCTGAAGCAGGCCGGCCGGCCCGGCGAACAGGATTGATCGCACAGGCACGCCGCCGCTATCCCGAAAAGCCGCGAACCTTTCCGGCGGGATCGCGCTTCAGGACAAAGCTTCAGACAGGCTCAGGCGAAGAACAGGCTGACCGACCCGTAAGGGCCGAAGTCGGCGATGATCGTGTCGCCATGCCGGGCCTCGATCGGCCGGATGAAGGAGCCGGCGAGCACGAGCTGCCCGGCCTCGATGGCGCCGCCATATTCGGCCAGCCTGTTGGCGAGCCAGGCAATGCCGCGCGCCGGCTGGTTGAGGACGCCGGCGCCGAGCCCGGTCTCCTCGACCTCAGCATTGCGCGACACGATCGCGCCCATCCAGCGCATGTCGATCTGGTCCGGCCGCACCGCGCGGCCGCCGGCCACGACGCCGGCGTTGGCGGCATTGTCGGAGATCGTGTCGAAGACGTTGCGGGCCTTCTTCGTCTCGGGATCGACGCGCAGGATGCGCGTGTCGAGGATCTCCAGCGCCGGCGTCACATAGTCGGTGGCGTTGAGCACATCGAACACCGTCACGCCGGGGCCTCGCAGCGGCGCCTTCATGATGAAGGCGATCTCGGCCTCGACGCGCGGCTGGATGAAGCGGTCGGCCGGCACGACGGCGCCGTCCTCGAACACCATGTCGTCGAACAGCACGCCCGAATCCGGGATGTTGATGTTGAGCGCCGATTGCATCGCCTTCGACGTCAGGCCGATCTTCCAGCCGATCGTCCCGCGGCCGGCGGCGAGCTTCCGCTCCACCCAGGCAGCCTGGATCGCATAGGCATCGGCCATGTCGATGGCCGGATGTTTCAGCGACAGGAGCCCGATCTGCGCCCTCGTGCGCTCGGCCTTGTCCAGGCTTTCGGCCGCCACTTCGATCTCTTGCTTGCTCAGCATCTCATGCCTCGTCGGCGATGGTGTTTCTCAACGTGCCGATACCCTCGGCCTCGACCTCGACGACATCGCCGGGCTTGAGCCAGACCGGCGGGTCGAAGCGGGCGCCGGCGCCGGTCGGCGTGCCGGTGACGATCACGTCGCCGGCGGCGAGCGTGGTGAAGGTCGAGATATAGTTGATGATCTTGCGGAAGGAAAAGATCATCCGGCTCGTGCGGTCCTGCTGGCGCACCTCGCCGTTGACACGCGTCTCGAGCCTGATGTCGGCGAGCTGTGCCTCGTCCTCATAGGGGACCAGCCATGGGCCGATCGAGCCGCTGCGGTCGAAATTCTTGCCCTGCGTGACGTTGAACTTGGCGTGCCGCACCCAGTCGCGGATCGTGCCCTCGTTGCAGAGCGAGAGCGCCGCTATGTGGTCGAGCGCCGTGTCCTCGCCGATGCGCCGGCCGCCCTTGCCGATGACGATGACGATCTCGCCCTCGTAGTCGAGCTGCGGGCTTTCCGGCGGCCGCATCAAGGGCTGCTGGTGGCCGGTGAAGGAGCGCGGGAAGCGAACGAACAGCGACGGGTTGGAAGGGGCGGCCTGCCCATCCTTGTACTCCTCGTTGCGATCCGGGAAGTTGACGCCGACGCAGATGATCTTCTCCGGCGCCGGGATCGGGATTTCGTAGCGTATCTCGCTGACCGGGAAGTCGGCCGGCAGGCTGGACGATTCCCGGGCGAGCTTCGCCAGGGCGCCGTCGGCGATCACCTCGCGCAGGCTCGGCCAGCGCTGGCCATGCCGCGCCGACAGGTCGACGACGCCATCGCCGGACAGCAGTCCGTAGCCTGCCTTGCCGTTGCGTGAAAAGCTGATCAGACGTGGACGGGACATGCGATCCTCATAAAACAGCCTTGGTCGAAATGCGCTATCTCGATCCGTCGTCCACTCAGGGGGCGATGATCGGCTGCGCGGCCAGCATGGAATCCCTGACCGGCGTATCGGCGAACAGGCTGCCGTGCTCGAACCATGACTTCGGCGCCGGCGCGCCCCACAGCGTCTGCCGCTGCGGGTCCTTGAGGTCCCACTTGATCGGCTCGAGATCGGGATCGACCGTCTGGTAGTCTGAGCAATAGATCTCGATGCGATGACCGTCCGGGTCGAGCACGTAGAGGAAGAAGGCGTTGGAGATGCCGTGCCGGCCGGGGCCGCGCTCGATATTGGCCACCCAGCCGGTCGTCGCCATCAGGTCGAGCAGGTCGATGATGTTGAGCGGCGTCGGCACCCAGAAGGCGGTGTGGTGCAGCCGCGGGCCACGGCCGTTGGTGAAGGCGATGTCGTGCACGCCGCCCTTGCGGTGCGTCCAGGCCGCCCATAGCCGCCCGCTTTCCTCGTCCTGCGTGTATTCGGTCACGCGGAAGCCGATCTCGTTGTAGAAGGCGACGGAGGCGTCGACGTCGGGCGAGAAGCAGTTGAAGTGGTCGATGCGCAGTGGCTTCACGCCGCGATAGAGTGCGTATTTCTGGTGGATCGGCGGTAGCCGGTCCATGCGACTGTAGAATTCGAGCGGGATGCCGAGCGGATCCCGGGTGCGGAAGGTGCGCGACTGGTAGGGCCGCTCGACCCATTCCACAGGCAGGCCCTTGCCGCCGAAGAAGTGCGCGGCCTTGTCGAGATGCTCGTCGTCGAACACCTTGAAGCCGAGCTCGCGCGCCTCGGCCTTGTCGGATTTCTTCAGCACGATGCAGTGGTGGCCGCGCTCTTCCATGGCGCGCAGGTAGATCCGGTCGGCCGTCTCGTCCGTCACCTGCAGGCCAAGCGTGTCGACATAGAAGGCCCGCGACCGCGCGAGGTCGGTCACGCCGTATTCGACATGGCTGAGCCGCACGATGTTGAAGGGCGGGTAGAGATTGGGTTGCGGTATCGACATCGGTTTCCTCCTCCGGCCCGTTCGCGCGCGGCGGGGCCATGATCATGCTGCCGGGCGTCAGGCGCCCAGCTTCTGGATGGCGTGCGGCTTGGTCGCGAAGGCGACGTTCTTGGTCTCCATGTAGAAGTCGAACGACCAGTCGCCGCCGTCGCGGCCGATGCCCGAATTCTTGACGCCGCCGAACGGCGTCGGCAGGTGGCGCACGTTTTCCGAGTTCACCCAGATCATGCCGGCTTCCAGCTGGTCGCTGAAGCGGAAGGCGCGGGTGACGTCCGAAGTCCAGAGATATCCGGTCAGGCCGTAGCTGATGTCGTTGGCCAGTTCGAGCGCCTGGGCCTCGTCCTTGAAGGGGATGGCGGTCAGCACCGGGCCGAAGATCTCTTCCTGGGCGATGCGCATGCGGTTGTGCGCGCCGGTGAACAGCGTCGGCGCGACATAGCAGCCGCCGCCAGGTCCATCGACCTTGGCGCCGCCCGCGGCGACCCTGGCGCCTTCCGACTGCCCGATGGCGATGTATTCGAGCACCTTCTTCTCGTGCACGGGATGGACCAGCGGGCCGACCACCGTCTGCGGGTCGAGCGGATGGCCGACCTTGATGCGCTTGGCGCGTTCGGCGACGAGGGCGGTGAAGCGGTCGTAGACGCTCTCCTCGACCAGCAGGCGCGACGAGGAGGTGCAGCGCTCGCCGTTCAGCGAATAGATCATGAAGACGGCGGCGTCGGCGGCGCGCTCCAGGTCGGCGTCGGCGAACACCACGACCGGGTTCTTGCCGCCGAGCTCGAAATGGACGCGCTTCAGCGTGTCGGCGCCCTGGCGCATGATGTGCGAGCCGGTCCGGCTTTCGCCGACGAAGCCGATGGCCTTGATCAGCGGGTGCTCGGTCAGTGCCTTGCCGGCATCCTCGCCGAAGCCGTTGACGAGGTTCCACACGCCTTTCGGCAGCCCGGCGCCCTCGGCGATCTCGACAAGCAGCCGTGCCGTCAGCGGCGAGAATTCCGCCGGCTTGTGGACGATGGTGCAGCCGGCGGCCAGCGCCGGTGCGATCTTCCAGGTCGACAGCATGAAGGGCGTGTTCCAGGGCGTGATGATGCCGACCGGGCCGATCGGCACGCGCGTCGTCATGTTGATCTGGCCTTCGGCCCGCAGCGACTTGCCGTCGCGCGCCTCCGGCGCCTTGTCGGCGTAGAAGCGGAAGTTCTCGGCGCCGCGCAGCGCCGCCTTGGCCATGAACTTCAGCGCCTGCCCGGTATCCATGCATTCGACGAAGGCGATCTCCTCGGCGCGCGCGACGATGGCGTCGGCGATCTTGTGCAGGATCTTCTTGCGGGCATCGCCGGGCATCGCCGCCCATTCGGCGAAGGCCGCCTTGGCCGCTTTCGCGGCACGGTCGATGTCGGCAGCCTTGCCCAGCGCCACCTTGGCCAATGGCTTGAGGTCGACGGGGGAGATCGTCTCGAAGGTCTCGCCGGCGGCGGCGGCCACCGACTCGCCCCCGATATGGTTCAGCACGCCGTCCTGGCGGAAGCGGGCAAGGTAGCCTTCGGCCTTGGCGATGTTCTCGTCGAGCTTCGACATTCCTGTTCTCCGATCGTCATGCATGGCTGCCGGCATGCGGCCGCCGCTATCTTGTACTGCGTGGAAGGCTGGTGGGCCCAACCTTCGGCGTCATCGTTCCTTCGCTCGCAGGCGCGGGTGGATCGCGTTCTTCTTCCAGCTGAGCTGCGGGTCGATCTCGCGGATCTCCAGCGTCAGCGCGAAATGCGGCGTCTCGAAAAGGTCGGCCAGCTCGGCGCAGACCGTCTCGAAGATCGCTTCGCCGGTCGCCTTCTTCTCGGTGTCGCTGCGGCCCCGGCCGATGCGGAACGACATGTCGATGAAGGCATTCTCCGGCAGCAGGTCGGCGATCGCGTAGTGCTCGCTGCGGATGGTGCGCACGCGCACCGCGCCGATCTCGAACAGTCCGGTCTCGAGGATCGTCTCGCGCACGGCGCGGCACAGCCTGTCGAAGTCGACGCGGCCGTCGAGGTTGGCCGAATATTCGAAAGTGAAGTGCGGCATGCCTCCCTCTCCCCGGGGCGAAGTCACGATCTCCGGGACGTGTCCCGCTCTTTATTTAACATGTTAAAAATAATGGTGCGAATGTCAAGGCCCGCGATCGAGCCGACCGGCCAGTTCCAGGCTTTCCTCGACCGTGCGCGCCAGCCGTTCGGCCGCGCCGGGCATCTCCGGCCGTTCGGAGTTCCAGCCTATGTAGGTGAGGCTACGAAGGACGAGGAACAGCGGCAGCAGCGAGACCGCCGCTTCCGGCAGCTCGCGCTGGCTGCGATAGCCGGCGATCAGCGCGCGCTCGATCGTCGCATAGTGCGGCTCCAGCCTGTTCTTCAGCAGCGTCGTGGCGAGGTCGAAAAGGCGAAAGCCGTATCCGGCATCGTCGAAATCGATGAACGACACGCCGGTCTCGGTGACGAGCACGTTCTCGCGCACGAGATCGGCGTGGATCAGGCCATAGTCCAGGGCCTTCACCTCAGCGTTCTCGACGGCGCGGAGCAGCCGCTGGCGTAGGTCCCGCAGCAGCGGCGCCCTGGTGGGCACGACGCCGGCGCAATCCCAGAACCGTCCCCATACGGGGCGCTCGCCGAGCAGTCCGTCCACATCCCAGGAGGGACGTTGAAAATGCCGGGGCGGCTGCCAGGCGTCGGCAAGATTGTGCATCCGCGCCATCGCGGCGCCGAGCTGGAAGAAGATCTCGGCCTGGCGTTCGGGCGACTGCGCCAGCGGCACGCCCGACTGTCCGAGCTGGTCGCCTTCGACCCAGCTGACCACGTCGACATGCTGTTCGCCGAACTGGCCGTTCGCCGCGAGGCGTACCAGCGCGCGCCCATCGCCGGCGGGCACTGGCGACGGCACGGGAAGGCCGCCCAGACGCAGCGCCGTCATCCAGTCCAGTTCCGAGCGCAGCGCCGCCTCGTCATGATAGCCGGCGCGGTGCAGCCGCAGCACGGCGGGCGTGCCGTCGGCGAGCGCGATGCGGAAGATCGCATTCTCGCGATACTTCAGCAGCGCCGGCTGCTGGGCGGGCGCCGGCCAGTGCCGTAGCGCCTCGGCGGCGCGGCCGCGCAGGGCGTCATGGTCCAGCTCGGGCGGTCGGTCCGTCATCGCGCGCCTACAGGCCGGACAGGACGTCATCGAACGTCGACAGCATCAGGTCGGCATTCTCCCGGGAGAACGGCATCGGCGGGCGGATCTTGGTGCTGCATTCATGGACGCCGATCTTGCCCATCAGCACGCCGCGCTCACGCATGGCGTTGATGATCCGCGTCGCGATTTCCGGGGCCGGCGTCCTCGCATTCCGGTCGAGCACGAATTCGGTGCCCATGAACAGGCCGCTGCCGCGCACGTCGCCGATGATGGCGTGCTTTTCGGCCAGCCGGTGGAAGGCCGCGCGCGTGTACTCGCCCACGCGTCGCGCGTTCTCGACCAGCCCCTCGTCCTCGATCACGTCGAGCACGGCCATCGCCGCCGCGCAGGAGACGGGGTTGCCGCCGAAGGTGTTGAAGTAGCGGAAGGCCTTGCGGAAGGCATTGACGGTGTCGATGTTGGCGACCACGCCGCCGATCGGGTGTCCGTTGCCCATCGGCTTGCCCAGCGTCACGATGTCGGCGACGATGCCGGCGCGCTGGTGCCCCCACATATGCGTGCCGGTGCGGCCGAAGCCTGGCTGCACCTCGTCGCAGATCACCAGGCCGCCGGCCTTGCGCACGGCGGCAACGGTCTTGTCGAGGAAGCCGGCCGGCAGGTCCGGAAATCCTTCGTTGGCAAAGAATGGATCGATGATCAGCGCGGAAAACCCGTGCGGGCCGGCCTGGAGCGAGGCGATCGCCTTTTCGACCTCGGCGGCGAAGGCGGTGGCGAACGGCTCGCCCGGCTGCCCGCCAAGCGGCCGATAGCTGTCGGGCGCCGGTACGTGGCGCACATGCCCGCCATAGCCGCCGACCGGCGGCATGCGGGTGGAGAGCTGCGAAACGGCCGTCGTGTTGCCGTGATAGGTGTGGTTCGTGGCGATGACGCCCGTCCTGCCGGTCACCGCCTGCGCCATGCGCAGCGCCACGTCGTTGGCCTCGCTGCCGGTGCAGGTCAGGATCGCCGCGTCGAGCGACGGGTCGAACGTCGCCGTCAGCCGCTCGACATAGTCGAGTATGCCTTCGTGCAGGTAGCGCGTGTGGGTGTTGAGCGTCGCCGCCTGCCGGGCGATGGCCTCGACCACGCGCGGGTGGCAGTGGCCGACATGCGGCACGTTGTTGTAGCAGTCGAGGTAGCGCTTGCCGTCCGCGTCCCACACGAACACGCCCTCGCCGCGCACCAGATGCACCGGGTCCTGGTAGAAGGTGGCCATGTTCTTGCCGAGCAGGCGCTCGCGCCGGGCAAGCAACGCGCTGTTGGACGCCATCTCAGCCGGCCCTCGCGGCGGTCAGGCCGGCATCGAGCGCCTCGACGATGCGGGCGACGTCGCCGGCGGTGACGATCAGCGGCGGCGAGATGATGACATTGGCGCCGGAGGTGCGCATCATCACGCCGGCATCGTAGGCGACGTCCTGAACCTTCTGGACGACGTCCTTGGCCGCCGGTGTCTTCCTGGCGCGGTCGCTGACCAGTTCCACCGCGCACATCAGGCCCTTGCCGCGCGCGTCGCCGACCAGCTCGTGCTTGTCCTGCAGGCCCTTCAGCCCCGCCAGCAATTCCTCGCCGCGCGCGCCGGCATTGGCGGCGACATCGAGCCGCCGGGTCTCCCGTAGCGTTGCCAGAGCGGCCGCGGCGCCCACCGGATGGCCGGAATAGGTGTAGCCGTGGCCGATTGCGCCGAGACCGTTCTTGTTGCTCTCGAAGGCCTGTGCGACCTTGTCGGCGATCATCACCGCGCCGAACGGGTAGTAGCCATTGGTGATCGCCTTGGCCGTCGACATCATGTCGGGCTTCACGCCCCACAGGCGTGAGCCCGACCAGGCTCCGGTGCGGCCGAAGGCGGTGATCACCTCGTCGGCGATCAGCAGGATGCCGTGGCGGTCGCAGATCGCGCGCATCAGCGGCAGGAAGGTCTCGTGCGGAACGATGACGCCGCCGGCGCCCAGCACCGGCTCGACGATCAGCGCCGCGATCGTGTCGGCCCCCTGGAAGGCGATCTCGTCCTCGAACAGGCGGCCGATCGCGGCCGCGATCTCGGCGCCGTCGCTGGTGCCGAACGGGTTGCGGTAGGTCCACGGCGCAGGCAGATGGAAAACGCCCGGCAACAGCGGCTCGTAGTTGCGGCGGAAATTCTGGTTGCCGTTGACAGAGGCGCCGCCGAAATGCGTGCCGTGGTAGCCCTTCTTCAGCGCGATGAACTTGGTGCGCTCGGGCTGGCCGTTGACCTTGTGGTACTGGCGCGCCAGCCGCAGGCACGTCTCCACCGAGTCCGAGCCGCCGCTGGTGAAGAAGGAGCGGGTGAGCCCATCTTCCCGAAACCATTCGGCGAGCTCGTAGGAAAGCTCGATCAGCGGCGAATTGGTCGTGCCGCGAAATGTCGAATAATAGGGCAGCTCGTCGAGCTGGTCGCGGATCGCCTTCTTCACCGGCTCGCAGGAATAGCCCAGGTTGACGTTCCACAGGCCGCCGACGGCGTCGAGCACCTTCTTGCCGTTTATGTCGACGATCTCTACGCCCTGGCCGGCATTGATGATGCGCGGCGGATGCGCCTGCATTTCGGCCGGATGCGCCATCGGATGCCACATATGGCGGGCATTGTTCTCGATCAGGAAGTTGGTCTCACGCATCGGTCGTTCCTTTTGGTCAGAGCCCGAGCATGGCGAGCGCGCGGGCGTAGCCCTCGGCGGGCCGGGTGACGTCGAAATGCACGTGCGGCAGCCGCACCGCCTCGGCGCCTTCGATGTTTTTCTTCTGGTCGTCGACGAAAACGCAGTCCGTCCGGGGCAGGCCGAGCTGCGAGATCACCAGCTCATAGGCGCGCGGATCGGGCTTGAGAATACCCGTATAGGTGGCGTCGACGATGATGTCGAAGAGGTCGATCAGCGGAAAACGCTTGCGGAACTCGATGCCGTAGAACAGGTCGAGCTCGTTGGACAGGATGGCGAGCCTGAGGCCGGCGGCCTTGGCCCTGGTGATGGCGTCGCGCGCTTCGGGCCGCAGCACCAGTTCGGCATCGGCGCCACGCGCGCGGCGCACGAAGGTCTGCATGTCGGACCATTCCTCGCCGACCAGCCGGCCGACCTCCGCCGCGCGGGTGAGCCAGTAGTCGCGTTCGGTGATCCTGCGGTCCTGCATCGCCACCCAGAGCGGGTCCGTCGCCGGATCGAAGGGGCCGCGCCAGGTGAGCGAGCCCGCCGGCAGGCCAAGCGCGCGCTCGGTGATGTCATGCGTCTCGAACATCGTACGGGTGACGACGCCGCCGAAGTCGAGGATGAGCGCTTTCCGGCCGTTCATGGCTTGCCACCCGGGATGACCCCTTGCGAGACCCAGGCGTCGAAGATCGCCAGCGCCCTGGCCGAGAAAGCCTCGGAATTGATGTGCGCGTCGACCTCCTCGACGGTGACGGGGGCGGGCAGTGTCCGCCGCATCTCGTCCATCAGCGCGTCGAGCCCCTCCGGATCGTGCAGCGGCTCCTCCGGCTTGTCCCACTCCTGCACGCCCTGCAGCGGCAGCAGCATCGCCACCCGCGCGCCGGCATTGCCGAGCTTCTCGCCCACCAGCCGCGCCACCTCGCGGCGCCGCTCGGGCGAGCTGGTGATCGAGCCGATGAGCCGGTTGTGCGCATGATAGGGGCGTTCGGCGAAAGCTTCCGGTAGCGTCTGCCATGCGGGCAGGTCGACCATGTCGACCGCGCCCGGCGCAACGATCTGCGGGATGCCGACACGGCCGGCATTCTCGAGACGGTCCGGCCCGGAGGTAACGACCGTGCCGTGGTGATGGTTGCTCACCTCCTGGATGCAGAAATCGAAGACGGCGGCGAAGCCGTTCTGCGCGGCGATCGCCTCGAAGGCGCGGCCGCCCATGCCGGTGGCATGGAAGACCGCCACGTCGTAGCCGCGCCGTTCCAGCTCGGGCTTCAGGTACTTCATGTATTTGAGGCAGCTCGACCCAAGCGACGTCATGCCGATCAGCGGCCGACTGTTGTCGGGCCGGATACCGGAGCGGGCCGCGCCGACGACGGCGCCGCAGGCCTGCGAGAGCACGGCCTTGCAGATCGGGTTGAGGCCGTAGAGGCCGCCTGCCCACAGGATCATCATCAGGTCCGGCGCGATCCGCTCCGGCGGCAGGAGATGGGAATAGGCGATGGTCGAGACGACGAATTTGGGCAGGCCGAGCGGCAGCGCCGCGGCGACGTCGAGCGCCAGGTCGGTGCCCATCGAGCCGCCGAGCACGATCATGCCGTCGACCTGTCCGGCCTCGTTGAGGCTGCGCGCCAGTTCGGCCGCGCCGCGTGACATCAGCGCCATGGCGCTGTTCTCGTCACCGCTCGTGGCAATGGCCTCGATGGTCGTGCCGGCCGCGGCGGCGACGTCGTGGCGGGAATATTCGGGCTGGTAGGGCGGGTCGCCGAGAATGCTGACGTCCATCATCACCGGCACGCCGCCGGCGTCGCGGATGATGGCGGCCATGAACTGCAGCTCATCGCTCTTGGTGTCCCCGGTGCCGATCACCAGGATGCTGGGGGTCCTGGCGCTCATCAGCCTGCCTTCCGCGACAGCGTCGGAGCGGGTTGCCCGAGGCCGAAGAATGCGTCCGAGATCTGCCCGGCCGCCTCGGCGACCTGCTGTCCCAGCTCCAGGATCCGCACTGCGTTGACACGCACCAGCGGCGCGGCGATGGCGACCGTCCCGATGGGGGTTCCGTCCGGCGCGCGAACCGGCGCCGCCGTGCTGACGACGCCGGCTTCCAGCCCCTGCCGGCTGATCGAGAAGCCTCGTTCGGCCGTCTCGGCCAGCATCGCGCGCAGGTCCGGGGCGCGGGTCAGCGTGTATCTGGTGAAGGCCTGCAATGGCTCGGCCAGCATCTGCTCGGCAAGCCCGGCCGGGCTGAAGGCCAGGAAAGCCAATCCCGACGCGGTGGCGTGGAAGGGCAGGACGGAGCCGACATCGACGGTGACGCAATGCGCGCGCGGCGACATCTCGACATGGATGTTCGAGAGCCGGCCCGCCGAATATTCCGCCAGATGCACCGTTTCGGTCGATGCGGCGGCGAGGTCCCGGAGCACCGGGACGGCGAGGCTGAGGAAGGGGAAGCGCGCCTCGCGGATGCGCGCCAGCCTGACGGGCTCGGCGCCGATGCGATATTTGCGCGTCTCGGCGTCCTGCTCGACGAAGCCGTGGCGCTCCAGCTCGACCAGGAAACGGCGCGTCGTCGCCTTGTCCAGCGCGCAGAGCCGCGCGATGTCGCTGAGGCCGTGCTCCCTGTCGAGGCGCGATATCGCGTCCAGAAGGCCAAGCGCCTTGCCGATCGTACTCATCCGTTCCTCCCTGGCTTCGTGCCGCCGGTTTCCGCGTCGTGCCTCCCGGCGGGGAACCGTTTTCCGAAGTCCGTTCCGGGCCTTGGTGGCCCTATTTACTTAACATGCGAATTAACTTGACAGGTCGGGACCTTATTTGCAAGTCTATATTTGAAGCGTCGGTTCAAATAGTGAACCAATTCGCCGCTTTGGCCAAGAACAACGACAAGGGCCGGGGCGTCGAGGCGTCGAGAGGAGAACCTCGGGAGCGACATTCCGGGGTGGTTGGCGAACGCAGCCAGAGAGGGGAATCGACATGCAGACTCAATCCTCGCCCGAAACAGGCATAAACCAATTGCGCAAGAACGCGCTCGGCGTCGGCGCCGTCACCTTTCTTGTGGTGTCGGCCGCGGCCCCGCTTACCGCCGTCGCCGGCGGCGTCCCGCTTTCCATGCTGCTCGGCAACGGCCCGGGCATCCCGCTTACCTTCCTGCTGGTGACAGTGGTGCTGCTGCTGTTTTCCGTCGGCTATGTCGCCATGGCGCGGCACATCCGCAATGCCGGCGCCTTCTACGCCTATACGGCGCAGGGGCTGGGCGGCCTGATGGGCGGCGCGGCCGCCCTCATCGCCATCCTCGCCTACAACGCCATGCAGATCGGCGTGTTCGGCATGTTTGGCGCCATTACCTCCGGCTTCTTCGCCAGCCTCGGCTTCAGCATGCCCTGGTGGGCATGGACCTATCTCGGCATCGCCGTCGTCGCTGTCTTCGGCTACCGGCGCGTCGACCTGTCGGCCAAGGTGCTGACGGCGCTGGTCATCCTCGAATACCTGGTCGTGCTCGTCATCGACGCCGCGATCCTGCTCAAGGGCGGCGATGCAGGCCTGTCGATCGCGCCCTTCACGCCCGCCGCCTTCTGGAGCGGCACGCCGGCCATCGGCATCCTGTTCTGCTTCGCCGCGTTCATCGGCTTCGAGGCCACCACGATCTATAGCGAGGAAGCCCGCGAGCCGAACAAGACGGTGCCGCGCGCCACCTACATCTCAGTGCTGATCATCGGCGTGTTCTACATGCTCACCTCGTGGCTGATGGTGAACGGCGCCGGCGTCGACAAGCTGGTGCCGCAGCTCCAGGGCCTCCAGGATCCCACCACCTTCCTCTTCGGCCTCGCCGAGCGCTATGTCGGCCACTGGATCACCGTCGTGATGAACATCCTCTTCATCACCAGCCTGTTTGCCGGCGTGCTCGCCTTCCACAACGGCGTCGCGCGTTACATGTATGTCGCCGGCCGCGAGGGCCTGCTGCCGAAGTCGGTCGGTGTCACCCATTCGCAGTTCCAGAGCCCGCATGTCGGCTCGTTGATCCAGACGGTCATCGCCGCGCTGGTGGTGGCGCTGTTCGCCGCGACGGGCCAGGATCCGGTCCTGGCGCTGTTCTCGTGGCTGACCAATGTTGGCACGCTGGCGATCATCCTGCTGATGGCCTTCACCGCCTTCGCCATCGTCGCCTTCTTCGGCCGCAATCCCGGCCTGGAGAGCAATCCGGTGGTGACCAAGGTGCTGCCGATCGTGACCGGCTTGATCCTTCTGGTGCTGGTCTATTACATCTCGGTCAACTTCGGCGCCATCGCCGGCGCCAACGGCGTGCTGGCGGTGCTGCTGCCCGGCCTGGTGGTGATTGCCGCGCTGATCGGCTTCCTCGCCGCCATTCGCCTGCGCTCGTTCGACGCGGCCGGCTTCGCCCGCCTCGGCGCCGGCCAGGAGGCCTGACGGCAAACTGAATCGACCCATGATGGCGGGCCGGTGCCCGCCATCTCCATTTTGAGAAGAGTGGCATGCAGGACAAAATCGACCAGATCCGGACCCTTCCCGTCGCCGCGCAGGCGCTGTTCATCGGCGGCGCCTGGCGCCAGCCGGTCGAAGGCGCCACCATGGACGTCGTCTCGCCGATCGACGGCAACAGGCTGACCACCATCGCCAGTGGCACCGCGCTCGACGTCGACCTCGCCGTCAGGGCGGCGCGCGCGGCCTTCGAGAAGGGCACGTGGTCGAGGGCGGCGCCAGCCGAGCGCAAGAAGGTGCTGCTCAGGATCGCCGAGCTGATCGAGAAGAACGCGCTGGAGCTCGCCGTGCTCGGCGTGCGCGACAACGGCACCGAGATATCGATGGCGCTCAAGGCCGAACCGGGCAGCGCTGCAGGCACCTTCCGCTACTATGCCGAGGCCGTCGACAAGGTCTATGGCGAGATCGCGCCGACGCCGCAAAACGTGCTCGGCCTCGTCCATCGCGAGCCGGTCGGTGTGGTGGCGGCGATCGTGCCGTGGAATTTCCCGATGATGATCGGCGCCTGGAAGATCGCGCCGGCGCTCGCCGCCGGCAATTCGGTCGTCGTCAAGCCGGCCGAGGTGGCGTCCCTTACCCTGCTGAGGCTGGCCGAGCTTTGCGCCGAGGCGGGCCTGCCCGAGGGCGTGCTCAATGTCGTCACCGGCAGCGGGTCGGTGGCGGGCGAGGCGATCGGCCTGCATGGCGACATCGACGTGCTCGCCTTCACCGGGTCCGGCCCGGTCGGCCGCCGGCTGCTCGAATATTCGGCGCGCTCGAACCTGAAGCGCGTCTATCTCGAACTGGGCGGCAAGTCGCCCAACATCGTCTTCGCCGACGCGCCGGATCTCGGCCAGGTCGCGAAGGTGTCGGCCTATGGCATCTTCCGCAATTCGGGCCAGGTCTGCGTGGCCGGCTCGCGGCTGCTGGTCGAGCGGTCGATCCATGCCGAAGTCGCGGAAAAGGTCGCCGCGATCGCCGCCGGCATGAAGGTCGGCGATCCGCTGCAGGTCACCACCGAGGCGGGCGCGATCTCCAGCGAGGCGCAGCTGCGCAAGAACCTTGGCTATGCCGAGCGGGCGCTCGGCGAGGGCGCCTCGTTGCGCACTGGCGGCCAGCGCATCCTTCAGGAAACCGGCGGCTTCTACATGCAGCCGACCGTCTTCGACGTCGATCCGGGCATGACGCTGGCCAGGGAAGAGGTGTTCGGGCCGATCCTGTCGATCATTCCCTTCGACACGGAAGACGAGGCGCTTCGCATCGCCAACGCCACGGAGTATGGGCTGGCCTCGGCCGTCTGGACCTCGAACCTGTCGCGCGCCCACCGCATGGTGCGCGGCGTCAAGGCCGGTGTGGTGCACGTCAACACCTATGGCGGCGCCGACAACACCGTGCCGCTCGGCGGCGTGAAGCAGTCCGGCAACGGCCACGACAAGTCGCTGCACGCGCTCGAAAAATATGTCGACCTGAAGACCGCCTGGATCCAGCTCTGAGACGGGCTTCGGCGGCGGGCCGGCTGGCGCCGGCCCTCTTCGCGATTATTAGCCGCCGAAGCTTCCGGCTTGGGTCGGGACGTGCACGTAGTTGCGGTCGAAATAGAGCAGCGCGTGGCCGTCCTTGCGGGCACGGATGTCGACCACCTCCCCGGTGAAGATGTTGTGCGTGCCGATGCGCCTTGCATCGCTCATGCGGCAGTCGAAGGAGACGATGGCGTCGGCCAGCGCCTGGTTGCCTGACGGCAGGCCGATCCAGTGGGCGGCGGCGTAGCGGGCATCCATGTCGCTCTGCTGGCCGGCGAAACAGGCGGCAAGGCCCCTGTGTTCTTGCGTCAGCACATTGACGCAGAAACGGCCATTGTCGATGAACAGAGCGGTCTGCGCCGAGCGGCTGTTCATGCACACAAGCAGCGTCGGCGGCTCGTCGGTGACGGAGCACATCGCCGTGGCGGTGAAGCCGCCGCGCCCGGCGGGGCCGTTGGTCGTCACGACGTTCACCGGCGCGCAGACCCTGGCCATGGCGTCGCGGAATTCGGTCCTTGAAACGAACTCTGCCATGACAGCCTCACTCGGCCGCCTTGCGCAGGCCGCCCGGCGCGTCGAGGGGCGCCAGCCAGGTGTCGCCCGTCCAGCCGTTCTCGTCGTAGTCGGCCATGCATTGGTCGACCAGCGCCTCCATCTCCTTCAGCCGTCCGCCGCGTTCGGCGCCCTTCAGCACCTGCAGCCGCACCTCTTCCGGCGCGCCGGCGTAATTGAGCTCGTAGAGCGCGTGGCGGCCGCCGAACTCGGTGCCGGTCGCGTCCCACAGCAGCTTCATGATCTTGATGCGCTCGACATGGCCCATGTCGTTCGAGCCGCGCACATATTGCGCGAGGTAGCGGTCGATCTCCGGGTTGCCGAAATCGGCGGCCGAGGAGGGGAGATAGATCAGTCCCGAGGCGATCACCCGGCGCACCGTGTCGATGACGCGCGGATAGGCTTCCGACATGAAGGTGCGATAGGACAGCGCCGCTTCCAGGTTGGGCAGCACCGCGCCATTGGCCCAGGGAAGCGGATTGCAGGCCATGGCGTTGGAGAAGCTCCAGAACATGTGCCTGAGCGCGATCACCTCGCCCAGCGCCGCCTGGTTGCCGCGGAAGGCGTCGCCACCGGTGGCGCGCAGCGCCTTGGCCAGCAACCCGGCCAGGAAGTCGAGCTTCACCGCGAAGCGCGTGCAGCCCTGGAAGCAATAGCCGTGCATGAAGCCGGACGCCGGATGGAAGGAGAGGATCTTCGCCGCGTCCCGCAGCACCAGCACGTCCTCCCAGGGCACGAAGACATTGTCGAGCACCAGGATCGCGTCGTTCTCGTCGAAGCGCGACGACAGCGGATAATCGAAAGGGTGGCCGACCGTGTTGGCCGTCTGCTCGTAGGAGACGCGGCAGAACATCTTTATCCCCGGCGCATTCATCGGCACGATGAACATCACCGACAGCGACGGATCCTCGGTCACCGTCGCCGAGCTCTGGGCGAGGAAATTGTAGTGCGTCAGCGCCGAGGAGGTCGCCACCACCTTGGCGCCCGAGACGTAGATGCCGGCGTCAGTCTCCCTGGTGATGTGCACGAACACGTCCTTGACCGCGTCGGCCGGCTTGTGGCGGTCGATCGGCGGATTGACGATGGCGTGGTTCATGAACAGGACCGATTCCTGGGCGCGCTTGTGCCAGGCGAGCGCATTGTCCTTGAACGGGCCGTACCAGTCGGCATTGGCGCCCAGCGTGTTCATCAGCGCCGCCTTGTAGTCCGCCGTCCGGCCCATCCAGCCATAGGACATGCGCGCCCAGTCGGCGATCGCTCCCTGCTGCGCGACGAGCTCGGCCGAGGAACGGGCGACGCGGAAATATTTGTGCGTGTAGCCGTCGGAGCCGGTGTCGGTCGGCGCGGTCAGCCTGTCCCTGCTCTTGGGATCGTGCAGGGCATCGTAGAGGCGCGCCAGCGAGCGCACGGAATTGCGCATCGCCGGATGCGCGGTGACGTCGGCGATCCGCTCGCCGTTGATATAGACCTCGCGGCCGTCGCGCAGGCTTTCCAGATATTCCGCGCCGGTGAACGGGCGGGTCTTGTCGCGGCGATAGTCCTCGGCTCGCATCATGTTCTCCTCCTCGAGATCCGGCGAGCCTAGGCCCGGAGCATCCGCCGGGCCATGGACAAAGCCGGCAATTCGCTTGTACTTTTTCCGGCATGGTGGAGAGAAACCAGGTTCCGGCGTTCTTCGTCTATGGCGAGCCGAGCCGCGCGCTCGACATCGGCTTCCTGCATGTCGAAACCGTGATGGCGCGCAAGAGCCTGCACCTCGGCCACGTCGCCGCCCACAAGCATCCGCTGATGGGCCAGATCACCTACTGGTTCGAGGGCGGGGGCACCTATCGCATAGAGGAACGGACTTGGAGTTTTTCGGCACCCGCCATCAGCTTCGTGCCGAGCAACGTGGTCCACGCCTTTGATGTCGGCGAACATTCCGACGCCGTCGTGGTGTCGATCTCCGACGACCTGCTCGGCGCCATGGCGCCGCTTGTCGATCTTGCGCTCGACGCGCCGGTGCTGCTGGGCGGCGAGGCGTCCGATCCGACCTGGCAGCGCATCGCCGCGCTGCTCGACATGATCGCGCAGGAATATCGTGGCGGGGCCGGCGCCAGCCAGCGGATGCTGTCCAACCTGATCGGCGCCGTGCTGTCGCTGATGGCGCGGCTCGGCGGCGGCGCGGGCGGCGACGCGGCCGCGCCGTCCGTCGCGCTCGGCTTTGCCCTGCGCCGCGCGATCGATCGTCATTTTCGCGAGGACTGGCCGGTGGCGCGCTATGTCGAGCTGCTGGCGACGACGGCGCATTTGCTCGACCGGGCGGCCCGCGAGACCTTCGGGCAGACGGTGAAGGGCATGGTGCTGGAGCGCCGGCTGCTGGAGGCCAAGCGGCTGCTGGTGTTCACCGTGCGGCCGGTCGAGGATATCGGCCGTGAGCTGGGTTTCGAGGATCCGGCCTATTTCTCGCGCTTCTTCCGCAACCGTGTCGGCGAGGCGCCCGCCGTCTGGCGACGCGGCCATATGCGCTGAAGGTCCGTGGGTGATCTGGACGTGACAGGGGGCGCCGTCCTACGTACAAGCTGGTGTCGTGATGATCGAAGACGGATTTCGAAACAGGGGCACTGGAATGCGATGCGCCATGCGGCGCTTGCGACAGGTCCGTAAAAACCCATGACAACGCCACCCAAGACCAAACTTCGCGAGAGCGGGCTCGACCGCGCGATCGACATACTGGAATGCCTGCACCAGGCGGGCGAGCCGCTGTCGATCGCCGACATCGCGCAGAGGCTCGATGCGCCGCGCTCGACGATCTACAACATCGTCAACCGCTTCATCAGATCCGACATACTCGAGGATTATGGGCCGCGCGGCCGGATTTTCTTCGGTCGCGCCGTGCATTTCTACGCGGCCGATTACCTCAGGCGCAACGACCTCATGCGCCGTGCGCGCGAAGAGGTCGACAGGCTGGCGCGCGAGGTCGGCGAGACGTTCGAATTCTGCACGCTCCAGGGCAACAAATACACCATCGCCTATGTGCGCACGGGCGCGCGTATGTTCCGCATCAGCTCCGAGGTCGGCGTCA
Organism: Mesorhizobium sp. 65-26; assembly: GCA_001899205.1. Lineage (GTDB taxonomy): Bacteria > Pseudomonadota > Alphaproteobacteria > Rhizobiales > Rhizobiaceae > Mesorhizobium. The sequence goes on from MKVL01000015.1 coordinate 284,355, forward strand.
GGCTGCCGATCCCGTGGACGGCCTCCGGGCGGCTCCTGCTGGCGGGCATGACGCGCGAAGAGATCATCGACCTCATTCCGCCGGAGGACTTCGTCCTGCCCGACGGCCGCAGGATCGGCGTCGACGATTTCTGCCGCGAGGTGATCGCTGCGGGATCGGTCGGCTATGCCACTACGTCGGGGTTGATCGACGGGCTGACCCAGTGCCTGGCGGCACCCATCCGCGACACGACCGGCAAGGCGATGGCGACGCTTTGCGCGGTGGTGACGATCGACCGCACCCCCGAAGAGGTGCAGGCATTGCTCTCACGCCTGAGGGCAAGCGCCGACCGCTTGTCGCTGGCGGCGCTCCCAAGCGCCGCGGAATAGGGCCGGCCCAACCGCGACCGTCGCCTATTTGGGCGCGAGATCGGCCACGCAATCGATCTCGACCATGATGTCGAGCAACTGGCAGCCGACGGTGGTTCGGGCCGGCGGCTCGCCGGGGAAGAACTCGCTGTAGACCCTGTTGAATTCCGCGAAGTTGGCGAGGTCGCTCAGATAGGCGTTGATCTTGACCGCGTGCTTCAGCTCGGTGCCCACGCCGCGCAGGATGATGTCCAGGTTGCGCATCGTCTGGCGCACCTGCCCGGAGAAGCTCGACGACATGTCTCCGGTCTCGGGATCGACCGGTCCCTGTCCCGAGACGAACACGAGACCGTTGCTGATGACGGCGTGCGAATAGTGCCCCGCCGGCTTGACGGCATCCTCGACCATCGCTGTTTTTCGCAAACCAAAGTCTCCTTCTGCAATTCGTGAGCCGTCCACAGGCGCGTCGGCGTCGGCCGTTTCCTCGGGGCGCTTTTCCGGCCCGCGAACGGTGGCCGGCGCCGCGCGACGAATGTCCTTTGAGGGCCGTGGGATGGTTCAGGCCGTCGTGCCGGCGGCGAAGTTCTTTCTGGCGGCCGCGACGAAGTCGAGCGGTCCGATATCCCTGCCCGCCTTGAGGCGCGGCGATGCGCCGGGCAGCGCGCCGGGGTCCTTCAGGGCATGGCCCGAGATGACCAACGTAATCGGGCGCGGCAGCGCGTGGTTGCGCATCAGCCGGCGCAGCGCCGCAAGCGGCGCCGCCGCGGCCGGCTCGGCGGCGATGCCTTCGAAGTGGGCGAGGTCGCTCATGGCGTCGCGGATCTCGGCGTCATCCACCGCCACCGCGAACCCGTCGGTCCTGCGGATATCGCGCAGCGTGCGGGTGCCGTCGGCCGGATAGCCGCGCAACGGATCGTTGATCGATCCGGCCATGCCGAAATCGTTCTCTTCCCACTCGCGCACGGTCTCGTCGCCATTGTCGAAGGCGCGCGCGATCGGCGCGCAACCGGCGGACTGCACGCCGATCAGCACCGGCAGGCGGTCGATGGCGCCCTGCCGCAGCAGGCGGTCCGCGCCCTGAAGCAGGCCAGCCAGCATCGGTCCGGCGCCGATCGGCATGATGATCGTGCCCGGCTGTTCGCCGAGCTGGCGCAGGAGCTCGTAGTAGATCGTGGCATGCGCGGCGGTCATGTAGGGGTTGGCGAAGGTCGAGGTCAGGTTCGCCCATCCCTGTGCGGTCCGCCGGATCGTTTCGGCCATGTGGTAGGCGTCGCTGAAGGTGCCGTCGACCTCGACCAGCGTCGCGCCATAGGCCCGCGCATGGGCAACCTTGCTGGGAGGGGTCGATGACGAGAGTGTGATGATGCAGGGCAGGCCGGCGCGCGCCGCGTAGGCGCTGACCGAGGTGGCGTTGTTGCCGGTCGACGCGCAGACCACACCCTCGGCGCCGAGCCCGAGCGCCGCCGACACCGCGACGGCGGCGCCCCGGTCCTTGAACGAGCCGGTGGGATTCATCCAGTCTGCCTTGGCGTGCACCGCGTCGTCGCCGAACAGACGCGAGAGGCGCACGAGCGGCGTTCCGCCCTCGCCCAGGCTGACGGGGGTGTCGCCGCCGGGAAGCAGGGATGCGATGTCGGCAAAGGATCGCCAGCTTGCGGGCAGCGGCGCGTCGCCGTCAGCCTCCGCCGCCAGCGAGCCGCCGCAGACATGGCACCAGGGGTCGAGATCGGCGCCGCGACTGGCGCCGCACCAGACGCAGGTCAGCCGAACGTTCTCGAAGCCGGGTCCATGAACTATGCTGGCCATCATCGTCGCCTCCGCCGCTGTGGTCGCGTCGCTTCGAAATGAATTCCGGCGACACCTCAAGTCTTTTGTTGTCACGCAAATCCGGACGGAATTGTCATACCTGCCCGGACATGCTCGCTAGCGGTGCAGCACCGCGCCGAGAAACGCCTTGGTGCGGTCGCTGCGCGGATTGCCGAACACCTGCTCGGGTTCGCCATCCTCGACGATATGGCCGCCCTCCATGAACAGCACGCGGTTCGCGACCTCGCGGGCGAACCCCATCTCATGGGTGACGATCAGCATCGTCATGCCGGTCTCGTGCGCCAGCTCGCGCACGATCGCCAGCACCTCGCCGACCAGCTCGGGGTCGAGCGCCGAGGTGATCTCGTCGAACAGCATGATCTTCGGTTCCATGGCCAGCGCGCGGGCGATCGCCACCCGCTGCTGCTGGCCGCCGGAAAGCTGGCGCGGCAGCGAGTCGGCCTTGTTGCGCAAGCCGACCTTGGCGAGCAGGTCGAGCGCCCGCTCTCGCGCCTGGTCCTTTGACAGGCCGCGCACATGCACCGGCCCGTCCATGATGTTCTGCAGCGCGCTCATATGCGGGAACAGGTTGAAGTGCTGGAACACCATGCCGATCTTGCCGCGCACGGAACGCAGATGCGCGCCGCTGTCCTTGACCAGCCGGTCGCCGACGCGCCGCAGGCCGAGCAATTCGCCCTCGACCTCGATCGTGCCGTCCTCCGGCGTCTCCAGCGTCATCACCAGCCGCAGCAGCGTGGTCTTGCCCGAGCCGCTCGGGCCGATCAGCGCGATGCGCTGCCCGGCTTCCACGTCGAGGTCGATGCCGCGCAGGATCTGCACGGCGCCATAGGATTTCGACACGCCCTGCATGCGCAGGATCGGTTGACGGGGATCAGCGCCCATTGCGGTTCTCCGCGCGAATGCGATTTTCGATGAGCCGCACCAGCGATGCCGAGGGCCAGCTCAGGACGAGGAAGATCAGTCCGACCAGCGTGTAAGGCTCGAGGTAGCGGTAGGAGATGGCGGCTTCCGCCTGGGCGGTGCCGAGCAGTTCCAGAAGGGTTATCGTCGCCAGCAGCGGCGTGTCCTTGAACATGGCGATCAGATAGTTGCCGAACACCGGCAGCATCGGCGGCACGGCTTGCGGCAGGATGATGCGCAGCCAGGTGTGCGTGCGCGACGCGTTGAGCGCGGTCGCCGCCTCCCACTGCCCCTTAGGCACCCCGTCTATGCCGGCGCGATAGACCTCCGACAGATAGGCGCCATAGTGCAGGCCGAGGCCGAGGATGCCAGTCTCCATCGTCTCCAGCGACAGGCCGTAGAGCGGCAGCACGTAGTAGAGAAAATAGAGCTGGATCAGCAGCGGCGTGCCGCGCACGAAGGAGACGAAGCCCTTCGTCGCGTAGACGACGGGCTTGACGCCGGAGCGGCGCAGCAGCTCCAGCGCCAGGCCGACGATCATGGCCAGCACCATGCCGCCGACCGTCGCCTGGAAGGTTATCACCGTGGCGCGCAGCAGCGTCGGCAGGATCTGCAGCGCGTAGTCGAAGTCGAAATTCATCGGCCGCCTCCCGCCGTCGCGCCCGGCACGCGCCGCTCGGCGGCCTGCATCAGCCGGCCGAGCATCAGTGCCATGACGAAATAGAACACCAGCACCAGCGTATAGATCGCCGTGACGTGGCCCTGGCTCTGCACCAGCGATTTGCCGGCAAAGGTCAGGTCGCCGATGGTGATGAGCGAGAGCAGCGATGTCGCCTTCAGGAGATCGATCAGCAGATTGCCGAAGGGCGGCAGCATCGCCGCCAGCGCCTGCGGGAAGATGATGCGGCGCATCGCCAGTCCTGGCGGATAGTTCAGCGCCACCGCGGCCTCGTGCTGTCCGCGCGGCACGTTGAGCACGGCGGCGCGCACCACTTCCGATCCATAGGAGCCGAAGTTCAGGCCGAGCGCGATGACGCCGGCCGCCATCGGCGAGAGATCGATGCCGAAGATCGGCAGCACGAAGAAGAAATAGAACAGCTGGACCAGCGCGGAGGTGCCGCGGAAGATCTCGACATAGACGAGGGCGGCGCCCCGTAGCAGGCGGAAGCGCGACAGCCTGACGAGGCCGACGACGACCGACACCACAAGCGCGACGGCCGCCGAGAGCAGCGTGGCCTCGAGCGTGACAAGGGCGCCCTTGAGCAGGGCGGGGAGGAAAACGGTAAGGTTCATTGGCCCCGGTGCAAGGATCGGGCGGCACGGCCGATGCCGTGCCGCCTCATGACTGTATCAGGCCTTGCAGAGTTGCGCCGCCGTGACGTCGGCGGCCGGAACCTGCGCGGCGGTGAAGCCATAGGGCTCCATCAGTTCGAGCAGCTTGCCGCTGGCGTTGATCTCGGCAAGTTTGCCGTTATAGGCGGCGACAAGGTCCTCGTCCTCGCGGCGGAACCAGGCCGCGCCGTAACCGCGCGTCGGCTTGCCGTTCTCGTCGAGCGGGTCCTCGAACGGATTGACCAGCTCGATCCCCGGATCATTGGTCTTGCGCAGCACGTCCTGCAGCGAAATGATGCTCATGGTGACGCCGTCGACGCGACCGCCCTGCAGGCCGGCTATGGCCGAAGGCAGGTCCGGGAAAAGCACGATCCGGCTGGTCGGCACCTTGGCGGTGGCCAGGTACTGCGTGTTGATGGAGCCGGCCAGCGTGCCGATCTTGATGCTGTCGTCCTTGGCGATGTCGGCGTAGCTGTGGATGTTCTTCGGATTGCCCTTCTTCACGGCGATCGACTCCGTGACGACATATTGCGGGTTGCTGGCGGCAACCTGCTTGCAGCGCACCGGCGTGACGTAGAGGCCGGCGCCGAGAATGTCGAAGCGCTTGGCCAGCAGGCCGGGGATGAGGCCGCCGAAGTCGGTCAATACGCCTTCGAGGTCGCCGATGCCCAGTTCCTTCATGATGTGGCCGATCACGTCCGGCATCAGGCCTGTCAGCTTGCCGTCCGGCGAGGCGAACGCATAGGGCGCCTCGTTGGCGAAGCCGACCCGGATGCGGCCGTCCTTCTTGGCGTCCGTCAGCAAGGTGCCGGCCGACGCGATGCCCGAGGTGAGGCCCGTTGCCGCGAGGCACAGGCCGCCGGCCCCCAAAAGGACACTTCTTCTGTTGAAGATAAACTTCTCCATCCCATTCTCCACGAGCGATCCCGCCTGCCGCGGGTGTTGTCAAATCCATTTGTCCACTATAATGGACTTAAGTCTACAACAGTGGACGAATGCTATTTAGCCGTGCCGGCGCGCCGACGCAACAGATTGTTTCGCGCATCGCGCCGCAGGCCCGGATCGACGCCTCGAATCTCGCCCGTGAAGCGAATTCCGACGCGATTGACAGATTGTTAGATCACCCATAATCTCGTTTGAACACAAACAAACTGCCGGCCACCGGGGAGCCGGCGCGAAGCGTCGCGGATCGCGTGGCGCGAGCAGGAAAACATCGTCGTCGACCGTGGGACGGTTGGCGGGTGGGCATACAGATCGGGAGGAGAACGACATGAATCTGAATTCGAGAATCTCGCGCCGCAACGTGCTGTTGACCGGCGCCGCCGGGGCCCTCGCCGGCCTCGCAATGCCTTACGTCGCGCGCGCTGCCGGCGATCCCATCAAGGTCGGCATCCTGCAGCCGTTCTCAGGCGGTCTCGAGGTGCTAGGCCAGCAGGGCTTCCAGGGCGCGGAAATGGCGCTGCTGGAGGCCAACGAGGCGGGCGGCGTGCTGGGCGGGCGGATGTTCGAGATCGTCAAGGCCGACGACCGCACCGATCCCAAGACGGCGGTCGAGCGTACCAGCGAACTGATCCGCCGCGACAAGGTCACCGCCATCATCGGCCCGGTCACCAGCGCCAACCGCGATGCCATGCTGCCGACCATCGAGCGCTACAAGACGCCATTGCTCTACGCCACCGACTATGAGGGCGGCGTGTGCAGCCCGTATGTCGCCTGCTACAGCGCGTTGCCCGCGCATTGGGTGAATCCGCTCGTGCCCTATGCGGTCGAGAACCTGGGCAAGGCCTTCTATCTCGTCGGCAGCGACTATGTCTGGCCGCAGAAGATGAACAAGGCCTTCCGCGAGGAGGTCGAGAAGGCGAAGGCGAAGGTCGTCGGCGAGGAATACACCCCCTGGGGCGCCAAGGACTACGCCGCCACGCTGCGCAAGATCGAAAGCTCGGGCACCGACGTGGTGGTCATCACCATCGTCGGCGCCGACGCCATCACCTTCGTCAAGCAGTTCGCCGCCGCCGGCCTGCAAAGCAAGATCAAGATCATCTTCTTCGGTTTCAACGAGAACTACGTCGCCGGCCTCTCGCAGGCGGAATCGAACGGCATCGTCGCGCCGTCGAACTTCATCGCCAATCTCGACAAGCCCGAAGCCAAGGCCTTCGTCGAGCGCTTCCACGCCCGCTACGGCGCGAACTCCGTGGTCTCAAACACCACCGACGCGCACTACACGCTTACCCGCTTCTTCATCGAGGGCATCAAGAAGGCCGGCTCCGACGACAAGCAGAAGATCCTGGCCTCGATGGTCGGCCAGTCGCTCATGTCGGGCAATGGCGAGGTGGATCTGCGCGCCTCGGACCGTCACGCCGACCTCAACGTGCTGATCGTCCAGGTCGACAACGGCCAGCTCAAGGTGCTCAAGGATCTCGGCCGCATCGTCGCGCCAAGCCAGTGCGGCTGACGCGGTGAGCGAGCCGAACGGCCCCATCCTGCAGCTTGCGGGCGTCACCAAGCGCTTCGGCGGGCTCGTCGTCCTCGACGGGCTCGACCTGACGCTGCCCAAGGGCGCGATGCAATGCATCCTGGGGCCGAACGGCTGCGGCAAGACCACGCTGTTCAACGTCGTCACCGGCGAATTCCCACCCGATGGCGGCGAGGTCAGGCTCGGCGGCCGCAACGTCGCCGGCCTGTCGCCGCATCGCATCTCGCGGCTCGGCGTGGCGCGAAAGTTCCAGGTTCCGGGCGTCTATCCCGAACTCAGCGTGGCCGAGAACATCGAGATCCCGCTCGCCGCCGGCGCTGGGCGCTACGGGCCGCTTTCGCTGCTCGGCTACCGCCCGGACGCCGCCCGCCGCGACCGGCTGCTCGACCTCTGTGGCCTGGCCGGCAAGGCCGGCGAGAAGGTCGGCGAGATCGCCCATGGCGAGAAGCAGCGGCTGGAAATCGCCATGCTGCTGGCGCGCGACGCCGAGCTCATCCTGCTCGACGAGCCGACGGCCGGCATGTCGGGCGCGGAGACCAGCGCCGTGGCGAGCCTGATCCGCCGGCTGCGCGACGAGGAAGGCAAGTCGATCCTGGTGATCGAGCACGACATGAATTTCGTGCGCCAGCTCGAATGCCCGATCATCGTCATGGTCCGCGGCAAGATCATCGCCGAGGGTCGCTACGAAGAGGTCAGCCGCGACCCGCGCGTCATCGAATCCTATCTCGGGAAGCGCCACTGATGCTCGCGGTCGAAAATCTTGTTGCCGGCTATCCATCCGGCGGCAGCGTGCTGAAGGGCGTCACTTTCGATGTCGCCAAGGGCGAGGTCGTCGCCCTTCTCGGCCGCAACGGCATGGGCAAGACCACGCTGATGCGCGCGCTCGCCGGGCAGCTTGCCAAGCAGAGCGGCAGCTTTCGCCTGGACGGCCGCGACCTCGGCGGCTCTCCCTCCTACGCCATCGCCAATGCCGGCATAGGCTACGTGCCGCAGGGGCGCGAGATCTTCAAGGATTTCACCGTCGAGGAAAACCTGCTGATGGGCGTGCTCGGCAAGCCGAACCTGCCCAAGCGGCTGCCTGGCGACATCTACGATTTCTTCCCCATCCTCGGCGAGCGGCGCAAGCAGAAGGCCGGCACCATGTCGGGCGGCCAGCAGCAGCAGCTCGCCATCATGCGCTGCCTCGTCGGTCAGCCCAAGCTGGTGCTGCTCGACGAGCCGTCCGAGGGCATCCAGCCTTCCATCGTCGACGAGATCGGTCGCACCTTGCAGACCATCGCCCGTTCCACCGGGCTGACCATCCTGGTGGTCGAGCAGAATCTGGATTTCGTCGAGACCCTCGCCGGGCGCGCGCTGTTCATGGAAAACGGCGTCATCGCCGACCGCGCCGACCATATCGGCGAACTACGCGACAAGCCCGAACTCGTCCATCGCTACCTGTCAATCTGAGGCCGCCGTGGAAGCGACAATCGCCCTTCTGCTCGACACCGCGAACTTCACCCTCGCCCTGCTGCTGGTGACACTCGGCCTCGTCGTCATCTTCGGCCTGATGAACGTCATCAACATGGCCCATGGCGAGTTCTTCCTGATCGGCGCCTATGTCGTCGTCGCGGTCAGCAATGCGACGGGGTCGTTCTGGCTGGGCCTGCTGCTGGCGCCCGCCGTGCTGGCCGTCGTCGGCCTGCTGGTGGAGTGGCTGATCATCCGCCACATCTACCATCGCTTCATCGACACCATCCTTGCCACCTGGGGCCTGTCGCTGGTCATCAAGCAGGGCGTGGTCGTGCTGTTCGGGCCGGGCGCGCAGAGCGTGCCCAATCCGATTCCCGCCGCCGTCGACGTGTTCGGCGTCCAGTATCCGGCCTACCGCCTGTTCATCATGGCGCTTTCGGCGGCGCTGGCGCTCGCCACCTACTACCTGTTTTTCCGCACCAGGCTCGGGCTGCAGATCCGTGGCGTCATCGCCAACCGCGCAATGGCCGCCTCGCTCGGCATCAACACGCGTCGCATGGACCGCGCCACCTTTGCCGTCGGCTCGGCGCTGGCCGGTTTCGCCGGCGCGGTCATGGCGCCGATCATGAGTGTCGACCCGCAGATGGGCGTCGGCTTCCTCATTCCGTCCTTCCTCTCCGTGCTGGTGGGCGGCGTCAATTCGCTGGTCGGCGCGCTCATCGGCTCCGGCGTCATCGGCGGCGCCACCACCATCTTCTCGGCCGGCATCTCGCAGGCCGACGCCCAGATCCTGGTGTTCCTGCTCGCCATGATCATCATCCGCTTCCTGCCCAACGGCATCACCGGAGGCCGCAAATGACGCGTCGTTCTTTGCGTGATGCCGGGCGTCTTGGCCTTGGCCTCACCATCCTCGCCTGGATAGGGCTTGCGGCTGCCCCACTCGTGCTCGACGACTGGAACATCGGCCTGCTCACACAATACGTCACCTACGGCATCTTCGCGCTCAGCCTCGGGCTGATCTGGGGGCAGGCCGGCATATTGTGCTTCGGCCAGGCCATCTTCTTCGGCATCGGCGCTTATTCCATGGCGCTGGTGACGCTTGGCAAGCTGCCCTGGCTTGGCGATAGCCAGTGGACGGGCCTGGCGCTCGCCGTGCTGCTGCCCATGCTGGTCGCCGCGGTGCTCGGCTGGATCCTGTTCCAGGGCCGTGCCCTGTCGGGCGCGCATCTCGCCATCGTCACGCTCTGCGCCGCCGTGGTGTGCGAGATCGCGGCGCGCCGCTGGGAATTCATCGGCGGCTTCAACGGCCTGTTCAACGTGCCGCCGCTGTCGGCGCCGAATGGCGATCCGCTCTCGACCAACGCGACGTATTTCTTCGTCGGCGTCGCCGCGCTGCTCACCTATCTGCTGTCGCTGTGGATCGGGCGCTCGCCGCTTGGCACCGTGCTGGCGGCCATTCGCAACGACGAACGCCGCACGCTGCACTTCGGCTACGACGTGCGCCTGCACAAAATCTTCGTCTTCACCGTTTCGGGCGCCATGGCGGGTTTTGCCGGCGGCCTGTTCACCACCCAGTTCGGCTTCGTCTCGCCGCCGCTGGTCGGCTTCGCGCTTTCCACGGAAGTGCTGATCTGGGTGGCCGTCGGTGGCCGTTCGGTGCTGATGGGCGCCTTCCTCGGCGCGCTCGCCGTGCGCGCCACGGAGAACGCCATGTCCTCCAGCCTCGACCAGTATTGGCTGATCGCGCTCGGCGCGCTGTTCATCATCGTGGTCGTCGTGCTGCCGCAGGGCCTGTTCGGCAAGCTGCTGGCGCTTGCGCCGCCGCGCCGGCTTGGCAGTAGCCAGGCGAAGTAAACCCGAGGCCGTCGAAGCGAAAGGGCGGATGCCCGACGCCGTCGGATGTACCCGCCCGCATTTTTAGTCAGCGCATGACCCCGAAAGCGGTTCTCGGGGCCATGCGCTGGGTCCGCCGCATCGCGGAACCGAATTCAGTCGTCCATGCGGGCCGTTCTAGCGCGCGTTGCGCCGCAGGTCGGGGAAGGTCGCGGCCTCGGGGGCGTTGGCCCAGCTTTGCAGCGTCTGGCCGCCATCGATCAGCCAGTCCACTCCCGTGACATGGCGTGCATCGTCGGAGGCGAGGAAGGCGACCGCGGCCGCCACGTCCTCCGGCTGGCCGATGCGCCGCAGCGGAATGCGATCGGCGAAGCGCTGCACGCCGGCCAGGTACTGCGCCTTGTCGGCGGCCGGCACGCCAAGCGTCGTCTCGATGACGCCCGGGCAGATGGCGTTGACGCGGATGCCGTAGGGCGCGGCGTCGAGCGCGGCGACGCGCGTCAGCCCCACCACGCCATGCTTGGTCGAGGCATAGCCGGCGCCGCCGGCAAGCACGTCCCAGCCGGCCATGGACGAACCCATGTTGACGATCGAGCCTTCCACGCCGGCCTCGATCATCGCCTTCACCGAAGCCTTCAGCACCAGGAACATCGAGCGCAGGTTGACGCGCACGATGCGATCCCAGTCTTCCGTCGGCAGTTCGTGCACCGGCGCCACCTTGCCGGAGATGCCGGCATTGTTGAACACCGCGTCCAGCCGGCCGAAGGCCTTCACCGCCCTGGCCACGGCTTCGCTGGCGGCCGCCTCATCGGAGACGTCGGCGGTGATGGCGATGGCGCCATTGCCGATCGCCGAGGCGATGTCTTCGGCGCGCCTTGCGTCGAGATCCACGATCGCGACCCTGGCGCCCTCCTGGGCGAAGCGGCGCGCCGCCGCGCTGCCGATGGCGCCGCCGCCGCCGGTGACCAGCACGGCCTTGTCCACAAAACGGGTCATCGTGTTTTCTCCTGTGTTACCGAGGCAATTCCGGGACGGCGAAGAGCGCTTTCCCGTGGGATTGCGACAACTGAGGCCTAGTTGCTGCCGTAGGCGCGCCACGAATGGCGCGGCTCGAAGCCCAGCGTCTCGCGGGCATGGCTGTTGTCGATCACCGACGCGTGGCCGTCGAGCGGCCGCTTGACCGGGACTGAAGGGAAGGCGCCTTTCAGCAGCTCGGCCGTCGGCGTTTCCGAATAGGTGTCGGCGGCGCTGATGAAGGTGCGCAGATGCCCCTGTCCTTGCCAGGCCAGCGCCTTGAGGAAGGCGTCGGCCGCGTCGCGCGCGTCGAGATAGCCCCACAGGTCCCAGCCCGCGTCCTGCGTGCGCCGGCGCGGTCCGACGGTCTCGAAGAAGGTCTCCGGCATCTGGATCCAGGGCATGCGCAGGCTCACCGCCGAGAAGGCGCCTCGGCGCACAGCCGCCTCGACAACTTCCTCCCCCAGCCACTTCGACAGGCCGTACGCGTCCTGCGCGCCGATCGGATGGTTCTGGTCGATCGGCAGGTAGGCGGGCGGCGTCAGCTTCGGCGCGAAGGGATAGCCGAGCACGGAAAAGGACGAGGCATAGATGAAGCGCGAGGTTCCCGAAAGCGCGGCCGCCTCGACCACATTGTAGGCGGCCGCCATGTTGGTGCGGAACACTTCGGCGGCGGCCTTTCCGGTCGGGCGCGGAATGGCCGCGACATGGATGACGGCGTCAGCGTCGCGCACGAGCTGCAGGGCAAGGCCGAGATCGGTCAGGTCGGCGCTGACATGCTTCCAGCCGCCGCGCGCTGGCGGGGCAAGGTCGATGCCCAGCACCTCGTGGCCGGCCGCCACGAAAGCCTCCGCCACGTGGTGGCCCAGCAGACCGCTCGATCCCGTGACGATGACGTTCATGTCCTGCTCCTTCTCATGACCGGGCGCGGTCATGCCGCAAATATCGTTGATGGTCAAACGATCGGTCTCTCCAAACAGCGCGCTTGTCAACGGCTTTTTCGGCGGATACGTCCGGCAAAACCGCCGCCGGAACGTCTCTTCGGCCCGTCGAAATGCTCCTGGAGCGGGATTTCCCCCGCTTCGTCATCCATCATGCCGGGGCAAAGCATCTGGAAGGATTGACTTCGCGTCGCGCAGGGTTTTGTATGACCACCAACAATCAATGGCTGCCGGGGAAATTTGCCATGTCCTTGGATATATTCTCATCGCATCGACAGGAAGCTGGCGTCAGCATCGACACCAAGCGCGCGGCGGTCGTCGTGGTCGACATGATCAACGACTTCTGCAAGCCGGGCGGCGCCATGGTGCTGCCGGGCTACGAAACGCTGGTCGGGCCACAGCTCGCCGTCATCGAGGCCGCGCGCGCCTCCGGCGTTCCGGTCATCTGGGTGCACGACGTCCATCGCGGCAACGTGCGCCAGGATCGTGAATGGCTGAAGCGCACGCCGCACTGCGTGGAAGGCACCTGGGGCGTCGAGATCATCGACGACCTCGGCGCGCGCGCCGACGAGATCCATGTCGTCAAGCGTCGCTATTCCTCCTTCTTCCAGACCGATCTCGACCTGACGCTCAAGGATCTCAAGGTCGACCAGATCATCGTCTTCGGCGTCGTCACCAACATCTGCGTGCGCTCGACCGTGCATGACGCCTTCTTCAACGGCTATGAGGTGGTGGTGCCGGCCGATTGCTGCGCGGCCACCGGCCCGCGCGAGCAGGAAAGCTCGCTCTACGACATCGCCACCCATTTCGGCGTGGTCAGCAACGCGGCTAGCGTGGTGCGGGCCTTCCGGGAAGGCGCGTTCGTGGAAAACACCAGCGTCGCGGCCTGATTGCAAGGCAGCACCGAGAACAGGCCAGCCAGGAGTTCATTCACCCCGTGACGATGACCGACGACACAAGGCAGACCAAGCGGAAGGCGGCCGACGAGCAGTTGAGTCGCGATGAAGCGCTGGCCCGCTACGCTGCGACCGGATACGACCTTGACCTGCACCCTGCTCATATCGTACGGCGCGCCCATCAGCGCGCGACGTTGTGCTTCCAGCAGGAAATGGCCGGCGAGGATCTCTCGCCAACCCAGTACGCGGCCCTGGCCACTGTCTTGCGCTACGGTGAGGTTTCCCAGAACCATCTCGGGCGGCTGACGGCAATGGATCCGTCCACCATCAGCCTGGTGGTGCGCAAGCTCTTGCGGCAGGGGCTGGTCAAGCGCAGCGCCTCCAAGACCGACCAGCGCCTGGCCATCATCGCGCTCACCGACGCTGGCGTCCGCTATACGCTCGATCGCCTGCACCGCAGCGTCGAGGTGGGACGCCGGCTGCTATCGCCGCTCTCGCCGGCCGAGCAGGCGACCCTTCTCAACCTGCTCCAGCGCATCAGCGGCGACGACCCGGGCGACACGGACGCCAAATGACCTTCTGACCCCAAACTAGAACGCAGCATACGGCGGACGCCACCGGGGTCGCTCGGCGGCGGGGTTCTCACCCCATGTCCGCGCCAGACGAAAGGAACCGTCCGATGTCCTCCGAACCGCAAGCCAAGCCCGCCGCCGGCAAGACGGTCATCCGCAATGTCGGCCTGATGCTGAGCGGCGATATCGGTCGTCCGATCCTCGACGCCGACACCATCGTGGTGGTCGACGGTCTCATCGCCGCGGTCGGCAAGGAAAGCGAACTCGATACGGCCGGCGCCACCAAGGTCATCGACGCGCAGGGCTGCGTCGTCACCCCCGGCCTCATCGACAACCACGTCCACACCGCCGCCGGCGACTGGACGCCGCGCCAGAACCAGATCGGCTGGATCGATTCGACCGTGCATGGCGGCGTCACCACCATCATCTCGGCCGGCGAGGCGCACTATCCCGGCCGCCCGCGCGACATCGTCGGCATCAAGGCGCTCGGCATCGCCGCGCAGCGCAGCTTCGCCAATTTCCGCCCGAGCGGCATGAAGATCATCGCCGGCGCTCCCGTGCTGGAGCCCGGCATGACCGAGAATGACTTCCGCGAGCTCGCCGAAGCCGGCGTGACGCTGATCGGCGAGGTCGGGCTCGGCGGCGTGAAGGACGGCCCGACGGGTCGCCAGATGATCGCCTGGGCGCGCAAATACGGCATGACCTCGATGACCCATACCGGCGGTCCCTCGATTCCCGGTTCCGGCCGCATCGGCGCCGAGGTGGTGCTCGAGGTCGACGCCGACGTCGTGGCGCATGTCAATGGCGGTCCCACGGCGCTGCCCGACGACGAGATCCGCCGCATCTGCGAGGAGGGCACCCGCGCGCTCGAGATCGTCCACAACGGCAACCTGCGCACCGGCCTGTTTGTGCTCGGCATCGCCAAGGAACGCAACGAACTCGACCGCGTCATCCTCGGCACCGATGGTCCCGCCGGCTCGGGCGTGCAGCCGCTCGGCATCCTGCGCACCATCTGCCACCTGGCCTCGCTCGGCGATGTGCCCACCGAAGTGGTCTTCTGCTTCGCCACCGGCAACACCGCGCGGGTTCGCAAGCTCGCCGACCGCGGCGTCATCGAAGCCGGCCGCGCCGCCGATCTCATCTTCATGGATCAGGCCGCCGGCGGCATTGGCAAGGATTTCCTGGAAAGCCTCGCGCTCGGCAACCTGCCGGGCATCGGCATGATCATGATCGACGGCGAGGTGCGCACCGCGCGCAGCCGCAACACGCCGCCCGCCATCCGCGTACCCGAGATCGTCGCGGCCTGATCCGCGTACCCGCCCTGAAACGACAAAGCGGCCCCCAAATGCCATCTGGGGGCCGCTTTGTTTTTGCTTCGTCCTATTGGGTCCGGCGGGCGCCGCCCGTCGCCGGGCGGCATCCGGTCCGGTTCAGATCAGCCCGTCCTTGCCGACGACCTGTTCCTTGGCCAGCCCGCCGACGCGCGGGTGAGGCCGGCCCGAATCGGTGACGGCGATCGCCACGACGATCTCGTCGTCGCGCGGCGCGTCCGGCACGCGCACTTCCATGCCGTCGAAGTGGCTGCGAACCTTGGCGGCATCCTTGTGGCCGAGCGGGATGTCCAGCGGCACGCCGAGTCCGCCTCGCTTCTTCGACGACGGAATGAGCGCCGCGCCGGTGCCGAGCACGTCGCGGAACGGCGCGCCGAGCTTGGGATGCAGGATGGCCGCGGCATGCTCCAGCTCGCCATTGGCGCCGACGGCGGCAGCCTTGCCGAAGCTCTCGATCTGGTCGCCCGGTATGCCGAGCGCCGCCACGGCGCGCTTCGGCAGGATGTCGCCGAGTTCGGCGCCGATGTCGCTGAGCGCGGAGAGATCGTCGACATAGCGCCCGGCGAACGGATTGCGGATGACGGCGACGGCGGCGGCGCGACGGGTCGGCGGATTGACCGGCTTGCCGCCTTCCTCGCGCGTTTCCTCGACGATGGTGATGATTCGACGGATCTCGACGCTCATCTCAGGCCGTCCTCGCCCTTGATGTCCTTGGCTTCCAGGCCGCCGGCGCGGGCGTGCACGCGCGGACCCGTCGTCATGGCCAGCACAAGCAGCAGTTCGTTGGCGCGCGGCGCGTCGTTGATGCCCACCTCGATCGCGTCGAAATGGCTGCGCACATAGGATGCGTTGAGGTGCGTGACCGGGATGTCGATGCGCGCGCCGGGGCCGCCCACCTTCTTGGTCGACGGCACGATGGCCTTGGCGCCGCCGAGCAGTTCGCGCATCGCGTAGCCGCCCGGATTGTGCCACAGCGCGCCGTGCTCGAGTTCGCCGCCGCCGCCGACAATGGCGCCCTTGCCATAGCCCTCGATCTTCGAGGCATCGCCGCCGAGCGCGTCGAGCAGGCGTCCCGCCATTTCAAGCCCGAGCGGCTTGAGGTCTTCCATGAAGCCGGTGATCTCTTCCACGTAGCGCCCGGCAAACGGGTTCTCGATCACTGCCAGCACCGCGCCGCGCTTGACCGGCTCGGCCCGGGCAGGTCCGCCCTCATGAAAAATCTCCTCGACCTGTACTACAAACTTCCTGACGACCGGCTTGGGCATCGGTTGCTCCCGACTATGGCATTGCGAAATTGTTAGAGTATCAACAATTATCGATCCGGGCGCTTTGTCAAGCCGTCTCGGGCCGCAGTTTGCAAAACAAGCGCGTGGGACATCGCACGGCACCAGATTGACAGGTCATTAGACCACTCATAAAGTCATATGATCACCAACAAGTTTTCCGGTACCCCTTGTGGGGCCGGCACTTGGGGCGACCTTCAACCAGGGGACTGACATGAAAAACATCCTTTCGAAGTGCATTATCACCGGCGCGGCGCTTGCCGCCTCGGTCAGCCTTGCCTGCGCGGAAACCAAGGTGTCCGTGGCCGCCATCTCCGGCTACTTCGCCCAGGGCTTCGGCGTTTCCATCGTCAACGGTCTCAACAAGGCCAAGACCGATTTCGGCATCGACCTCAAGCTGGTCGACACCGGCAACCGCGCCCTCGACTATGAAGAGCAGTTCGCCAACCTGGCGAAGGACGGCAAGTACGACCTCATCTTCGTCATGGGCTGGGAGCTGGTCGACGCGCTGCAGAAGGCCAGCCATGCCTATCCGAACCAGCGCTTCGTCTTCATCGACGGCGTGCTCGACAGCGACAAGATGATCTACGCCAACTTCGCCGAGGAGCAGGGCTCCTTCGTCGCCGGCGCGCTTGCCGGCATGATCGAGGCCAAGGGCAGCGCCTTCGACAAGATCGGCGACGGCAAGGCCATCGGCTTCGTCGGCGGCCGTGACATCCCGGTCATCCGCAACTTCCTCGGCGGCTACGAGCAGGGCGCGAAATACGCCGCTCCCGACATTGCCGTGAAGCCCGTTTTCGCCGGCACCTTCGATGACCCGGCCAAGGGCAGCGAGCTGACCCAGGCGCTCTACAATGAAGGCGCCGACATCGTCTACAACGTCGCCGGCCCGACGGGCGAGGGCGTCATGCAGGCCAGCGCCGCCGCCGACAAGTACTCGATCGGCGTCGACATCGACATGTGCTCCTCGGCTCCGGGCAACGTGCTCGCCTCGATGCTGAAGCGCGGCGACATCGCCGTCTACAGCCTGATCAAGGACGAGGTAGAAGGCCACAAGCTGACCGCCGGCACCCGCACCTTCGACCTCGCTTCGGGCGGCGTCGAGGTGAAGGTCTGCGACGACATCGCGCCGAAGATCCCCGAGGAGATCAAGACCAAGCTCGACGCCATCAAGAAGGGCATCGTCGACGGCTCGATCAAGATCGCCAAGGCCAAGTAAGGCTTGAGCCTGCCCGGAGGCTGGTGCAGCCTCCGGGTCCTCTTGAAATCCGTGTTTCGGATGGGCCGGTTCGCCGGCTCGTTCAAATTTGTTTTCACGCAATTCCAGACGGCAGACCGTAGATTTTCCTGGAATTGCCCTGGAGCAGTGGAGCTTCCGTGTCCGAAGCGTCGCCATCCCCGGCACCAGCCACGCCGGCCGCCACCGCAGAGATGGCTGTCGAACTGATTGGCATCACGAAGCGGTTCAACGCCTTCGTCGCCAATGACAGCGTCTCGATCGCGGTGCGCCGTGGCGAGATCCACGCCATCATCGGCGAGAACGGCGCCGGCAAGACCACCCTGATGAACGTCCTGTTCGGCCTGCTGCAGCCCGACGAGGGCACGATCCGCATCGGCGGCCAGGACATGGTCATGGCCGATCCGGCCGCCGCCATCAATGCCGGGCTCGGCATGGTGCACCAGCACTTCAAGCTGGTTCCCTCGCTCTCCGTGGCGGACAACGTCTTCCTCGGCATGGAGATCCGCCGCAACGGGCTGATCGACCATGCAGCGCAGATCGAGAAGACGCGCGAACTGTCCGAGCGCTTCGGCCTGCGGGTCGACCCCACCGAGCGCGTCTCGCTGCTGTCGGTCGGCATCGAGCAGCGCATCGAAATCCTCAAGGTGCTGGCCCGCGGCGCGCGCACCATCATCCTGGACGAGCCGACGGCCGTGCTGACGCCCCAGGAAAGCCGCGAACTCTTCCAGACGCTGCGCGGCTTCGTCGCCGGTGGCATGACCGTCATCTTCATCTCCCATCACCTCGAGGAGGTGATGGAGGTTTCCGACACCGTCACCGTGCTGCGCCACGGCAAGCATGTCGCGACGCGCCCGACGGCCGAGCTGACCAAGGCCGATCTGGTGCGCATGATGGTCGGCCGCGATGTCAGCTTCGAGCGGCGACGCCGCGACAGGACGGCCGGCGAGGTCGTGCTCGATGTCAAGAACCTGTGGGCCCGCGACGATCGCCGGCTGCCGGCGCTGCGCGATGCGAGCTTCACGGTGCGCGCCGGCGAGATCGTCGGCATCGCCGGCGTTGCCGGCAACGGCCAGACCGAGCTTGCCGAAGTGCTCGCCGGCCTGCGCCCCGCCAGCCATGGCTCGGCCATGCTCAAGGGCCGCGACCTGGCCACGCTGTCGCCGTCCCGGATCCGCGAGGCCGGCCTCGCCCATGTTCCCGGCGACCGCATGGTGCGCGGTGTCGACGGCGGCGCCTCGATTTCGGCGAACCTGTTGATGGGCCGCCAGTCCAAGGCGCCATGGGCGCGCCACGGCGTCCTCGACTGGAAGGCCGCGGCCAGCCAGGCCGTCGACATGATCAAGCGTTTCGACATTCGCGCGCGCGGCCCGGAGGACACCGTCAAGCGGCTGTCCGGCGGCAACATCCAGAAAGTCGTGCTGGCGCGGGAATTCACCAACGACTCGGACTTCCTGCTCATCGACCAGCCGACGCGCGGCGTCGACATCGGCGCGCAGGAATCCATCCACGACGAGATCATGCGCCAGCGCGCCGCGGGGCGCGCCGTTCTCGTCATATCGGTACAGCTCGATGAGCTCCTCACGCTCGCCGACCGTATCCTGGTCATGTTCAACGGCCGGATCATGGGCGAGGTCGAGGGCGATGGAGCCGACAGCGAAAGGATCGGCATGATGATGGCAGGTGTCGAAGCCGAGCCGGCGACAGGCGGAGCGGCATCATGAGTGACAGGTTGCGTGCCGTTTACGGGCAGCTTCTCGCCGTCCTTTTCGCCCTCGCCATCGGCGCCGTGATCATCATCCTGGTGGATGAGAGCCCGGTGAAGGTGTTCATGACGCTGCTGCGCGGCGCCTTCGGCGACCAGTCCAAGATCGCCGGCACCCTCCTGCAGACCACGCCCATCCTGATCTGCGGCGTCGCCGCCTGCATCGGCCTGCGCGGCGGCATGTTCAACGTCGGCATCGAGGGACAGCTCTTCCTCGGCGGTTTCGCTGCCGCCTGGGTGGGCTTCGACCTGCCGCTGCCGGCCGGCCTCCACATGCTGGTGGCCCTGGTGGTGGCGACCCTTGCCGGCGCCGCCTGGGTGTCCATCCCGGCCTTCTTCCGCGCCCGCTACAACACCAACGAGGTGGTCTCCACCATCCTGTCGAACTATGTCGCGGTGCTGCTGACCTCCTACTTCACGATCTTCCTGTTCAAGCGGCCCGGCGGCTGGTCGGAAACGCCGCCCATCCTGCCCACCGCCTACCTGCCCGAGCTGTTCTCCTTCTCGCGCCTCAACTGGGGCCTCATAATCGGGCTGGTGCTGGCGCTCTTCGTCGCCTGGTTCTTCCGCTACACCAGCAAGGGCTACTCCGTCTCGATGGTCGGCTCGGCGCCGAAGTTCGCCGAATATGGCGGTGTCGACGTCAAGCGGCAGGGCTTCCTGGTGCTGCTCGTCTCCGGCGCGGTCGGCGGCCTTGCCGGCGGCGTCGAGACGCTCGGCGTGCATCATCGCTTCATGGAGGGCTTCGCGCCCGGCTTCGGCTTCGACGGCCTGATCGCGGCCCTCCTCGCCAACGGTTCGCCCATCGGCACCATCGTCACGGCGCTGTTCTTCGGCGCGCTGCGCAGCGGCTCGCTGCTGCTCGAGGTCGAGACGACGGCGTCGCGCGAAATCATCACGGTCATCCAGGCCCTCATCATCCTCAGCGTATCCGCGCAGGTGCTGATGAAGCGCCGCGGCGACAGCACGGCGGGAGAGCGTCGATGGAAGTTCTAGACAAGCTCCTCAACGTCGCGCTTCTGGTCGCGACGCTCAGGACCACCGCGCCGATCCTGCTGGTCGGCCTCGGCGGTTCCTTCACCACCAAGGCAGGCATCTTCAACATCGGCCTCGAGGGCCAGATGCTGGTCGGCGCGTTCTTCGCGGTGCTCGGCTCCATCTGGTCCGGCTCGGCCCTTGTCGGCGTGTTGTGCGGCGTGGCGGCGGCGCTCGTCTTCGCGCTCATCTTCGCGCTTCTGGTCGTCACCTTCCGCGCCAACGAGGTGGTGGTGGGCCTCGCGCTCAACATCCTCGCCGGCGGCATGACCATCTCGCTGATGAAGGCGATCTTCGGCACCCGCGGCTCGATCGTCGGCCACGGCATCGTCGGCCTGCCCAAGGTGCAGATCCCGTGGGCCCGAGAACTGTTGGGATCATGGGCGCCGCTGATCTCCGGCTACACGCCCATGGTCTACGTCGCCTTCATCGCCGTGCCGCTTCTGGTGCTGTTCTACAAGCGTACGAAGCTCGGCCTCTACATCCGCGTCGTCGGTGAAAAGCCCGAGGCGGCCGAGGCGCTGGGCATCTCCATCACCCGGGTCCGCTACATCGCCTCGCTGCTCTGCGGTCTGCTCGCGGGTCTTGCCGGCGCTCATCTGTCGCTGGGCTACATCACCATGTTCACCGAGAACATGTCGTCGGGGCGCGGCTTCATGGCCGTGGCGATCCTGATCTTCTCCAACGGCGATCCGCTGAAGGTGCTGGGCGGCTGCCTGCTGTTCGGCTTCGCCGACGCCTTCTCGCTTCGGCTTCAGACCTTCGGCTTCCCGTCATACCTCATCCTGGCCGTGCCCTACGTGGTCGCGCTGGTGGCGCTGTTCGCGCTCTCCTATCGCGGCCGCCCGCGCATCATCCGCGAGACGCTCGACAGCATGAGGAAGCTGCTCTCGGTCGAGAACAAGCCGACGGAAAACGACAACACCCTCCCAAGGTAAGGACGCAACACGCATATGGAACGCATAATCCTCGACGTGGATTCAGCCGGCGACGACATCCTCGCCGTGCTGTTTGCCGCAGCCAGCCCGAACGTCAAGCTGGAGGCGGTCACCACCGTCACCGGCGCGGCGGGGCCGATCGAGCAGGTCACGAACGTGGTGCTCAACACGCTCACGCTCGCCGGCCGCGACGACATCCCGGTGCATGCCGGCGCCTGGCGGCCGATCGTCGGCCACGCCAAGGCCGACATGGAAGCGCCCGTGCATTTCGAGAAGCGGCTGACCGCGCGCTTCGGCGAGCGGCTGAAGAAGTTCAACCCGCCGGCCCCGGCGCCGAAGCGCCAGGCAACGCCGGGCCATGCCGTCGACTTCATCATCGACACCGTCATGGCCAACCCCGGCGAGATCACCCTGGTCACCACCGGCCCGCTCACCAACGCCGCCATGGCCTTCCTGCAGGAGCCCCGGCTTGCCGGCGCGTTGAAGCGGCTGCTGGTGCTCGGCGGCACCTTCCAGACGCCCGGCAACATGACGCCGGTCAGCGAGTACAATATCTGGGCCGATCCCGAGGCCTCGCGCATCGTGCTGAACGCCGAGGTCGACAAGATCCTGGTGCCGCTCGACATCTGCGAGGACAACCGCGTCGCCACGTCGATGTTGACGCGCGACGACATCGCCGACATGCAGGCAGTGGCGAAGGACAACCCGGTCCTCGACATGATCGCCGAGGTGTTCCCGATCTATATCGACATTTGGCGCGAGTTCTTCGGCCTCGTCGGCTTCCCGCTCGATGACGTCATCACCGTCGCGCTCGCCTTCGATCCCGGCCTTGCCACGCTCACCGAACCGCTTTTCGTCGACGTGCTGACTGAGGGCCATGTGGCGCGCGGCCAGACGGTCGCCTATCGCGGTTTCCAGATCCTGCCCGGCGGCGGCCCCAAGACCACCCGGATCGGAACGGACCTCGACGGACGCCGCTTCCTCAACATCTTCAAGGACACCATCGCCCGCTACGAGCGGTCGGTCCGCTAAGCAGCCGGCATAAAGAACATCACCATGACCCCTACACCCATCCTTTTCGATTGCGACCCCGGTCACGACGACGCCATCGCGCTCGTCATGGCGCATCGCTCGCCGGCCGTGGAACTGCTTGGCGTCACCACCACCTGCGGCAATGCCGAGCTGGAAAAGACGACCACCAATGCGCTGCGCATCCTGGAATATATCGGCGCCGGAGACGTGCCGGTGGCCGCCGGCTGCCATCGTCCGCTGGCGCGGCCGCTGGTGCTGGGCACCGCCGACGGCCCGAGCGGCCTGGAAGGTTCGCCCTACCTGCCGCAGGCCACCATCAAGCCGGTCGAGCAGCATGCCGTGGACTTCCTCGCCGAGAAGCTGCTGTCGCGTGACGAACCGACCGTCGTTGTCGCCACCGGTCCGCTCTGCAACATCGGCCTGCTGCTGCTCAAGCACCCGCATGTCCTGCCCAAGATCAAGCAACTGATCTGGATGGGCGGCGTGTTCTACCGCAAGAGCGAGATCATCACGCCGACCGAGTTCAACGCCTTTTGCGATCCGGAAGCGCTGAAGATCGTTCTGGATTCAGGCGTGCCGATCACCATGGTCGGGCTCGACGTCACCATGCAGGTGCTGGTCGAGGCGCCGCAATATGCCGAGCTCGCCAAGATCGACACCCCGCTCGGCAAGCTGGTGAACGACTGGCTGCTGTTCTACGAGAAGCTGCATCGCAACTCGATGGGCGTCGGCGGCGCCATGCACGATCCGCTGGCGTTGGCGCTGGTCATCGACCCGACCCTCGTCAGGACGCGCCCGGCGCATATCGGCGTCGATCTCAGCGGCAGCTACACGTTCGGCGCCACTGTGGCCGACTTCTGGGGCGAGCGTGGTCTGAAGGACAACGCGCTGATTGCCAACGAGGTCGATTCCGACCGCTTCTTCAAGCTGATGTTCGATCTGCTCAGGGATTGATCGCAAGCGCGCCGCGATCCCCGGATTCCGGCGCTCTTGCCTACACGCATGTCCAGCCGGCAAGGCCGGTGTCCTTAGGAAGACATGCCTGTCTCATTGGGGCGCCCCGCCGGTGGCGTCCCGCCCGAAGGACCATGCCGCGCCTGGCATGGCGGCATGGTCCGTTCGGGCGAATGATTAGCCGGCTTTTTGCTGGCGGGCTATTTCGGCCCACCCTGGATGGTGATGACCTTGGCGTCGAAGTTCTTGCACGCCTTGTCCTTGCAGACGCCGTTGACCCACACCTGGCCGTCGCCGAACATGATGCCCGTGGCGTTCACGAACAGCTTCTCATAGTCCTGCTTGGTCACTGCATCGGTGATCTTGGGGGTCATGATCGCGTCGTAGTTCTTCACGAACGTCTTTGGCGACTTGACCAGGGTGTTCTTGCCCTTGATCTTCACGCGGATCGGATAGCTGACCAGCGCCGCGACACCGGGGGCGTCATGGGCCGCCACGGCCTTCTGCAGCTTGGTGATGACGGCTTCGTATTTCGTATGATCGCCGAGCAACTGGTCGATCTGCTGGTTGGTGGTCTGCCCGGCGGCGAAGGTTGGCAATGAGCTCGCCACCACGAACAGCGCGGCAAGATGAAGTCGGCGCAATCGAAAAGTCATATGGCATTCCCCTCGGTAAGAAACCAGTAGAGGCTAGCATCGCGAAAGGCGAACGGCCATAGCACGATGCAGAAACGCGCCCATCGTTAATCGGATGCGGAAATAACGGCGATCGCTTGACCGGCTTGCCGTCAGGCGGCACCCATGGTCAGGCCGGCATGGCGAGGCCATCCGGGCCGAATCTGTGCAGCTTGGCGGGGTCTGGCGTGAGATAGATGGTGTCGCCATGCCTGACGGGGACCTCACCGTCGGCGCGCACGTTGATGGTGCCGAGGCCCTCGGTCTGCACATGCAGGAAGGTGTCGGAGCCGAGATGCTCGGCAACCCCAACCGTTCCCTTCCACGTTCCCTCCGTCGTCGAGATGCGCAGATGCTCCGGCCGGATGCCGATCGTCTTCGCACCATGCTTCGATGCCGGCTCGCCCTCGATCAGGTTCATCTTCGGCGAGCCGATGAAGCCGGCAACGAACAGGTTGCGCGGGCTGCGATAGAGCTCCAGCGGCGAGCCGACCTGTTCTATGTTGCCGGCGTT
>MKVL01000016.1 GCA_001899205.1 Mesorhizobium sp. 65-26
CGCCTCGAGGATGACGATCAACGGCCCCTTGTCGTCGAGCGCCCCACGGCCGTAGACCCAGCCGTCGGCGACGCGTCCCTCGAAGGGCGGGTACGTCCACGGGTCGGTCTCGTCGACCGGGACGACGTCGTAGTGCGCCATCAGCACGACGGGGCCGTCGGATGCCTCGCGCCGCCCCTTCCACCGGAAGAGCAGGCCGAGGTCGGTGTGGTGCTCCACGTCGAGATGCTCGTGTGCCAGCGGGTAGAGCTCGGCGATGAGGGCGACGAGGTCGTCGAAGGGGGCCATTCCTCGTTGCGCGAGTTCGGCTGACACCGTCGGCAGCTGGATCATGCGTGACAAGCGGTCGGCGATGCCCGCGCGGGGAGAGGTGACGGCGGAGCTCATCGCGCGACGAAGCGGGCCTCGACGGCGGCCGTGACGACGATGTCCTCCGGCTCGAAGTGCAACCCGGAGCCGCCGCCGGCGTCGGCGGCGAACGACGCGGCGCGCATCCCCTTCAGCATCGGCGGCTGCCCGGCACCGTCGGACTGCCGGGAGAGGAGTCCGACGTCGGCGACCTCGAGTGCCGTGACCGAGCCGATGCCCAGCGCGGCGGCATAGGCCTCGGCCCGCCAGACGGCGACGTGAACGGCCTCGGTGGCGGCATCCCGCTCCACCTGGACGCGCGTCGCGGGGGAGAGGCGCCATTCGACCTCGCCGATCTGCACACCCTCGCGCTCGGCCGCGTCGCCGACCCACCACGACAGGGCGGCGAAATCGGTGAAGGTGGCGACGACCTCGACCGACGCGTAGTGCACCGGCGCGAGGCGCTTGCCGTCGGCGTTCCACGGGCGATCGGACCAGACCGAGACGCGCTGGCTCGACCATTCCACGACGCCGCCCGCCTCCTTCCGCGCGATCAGGTCGTCGCGAACGGGCTCCGTGAGGGCCGAGATCCGCTCGACGACAGCGCCGCGTTCGGGACCCTCGGCCCGGATCGTGAGGCGCGCGACCGCCTCCTCGGGGGCGCGGCGGATCTCGTGCTCGCCGCGCACGCTGATGACGACATCGTTCATGCCGCCGAGCCTACGCGGGGCGGGCGGATGGCGCGGAATGGTGAGGATGCCGCGAACGTTGTAGTCTGGGATGCTCGGGTGTTTCGATGCCCGAGCTGGCAATTCCACAGAGTGACAGCGGTCCCTTCGGAAGAAGGATCTCGGGGATGATCGGTTTCGACATCGTCTTCGAATCTGCGAGAAGCGGGCCGAGGATGCAGGGTTATCTCGTTAACGATCTCTGCAAAACAATAAGTGCCGATGCAAAGCGCACTGACTTCGCCCTCGCTGCGTAAGCGAGCCTGAAGTCCGTCAGACCGTAGGCGTTCCCGCTACGGACCCTGGCGTCATCTAGGGAACTTGCTGCGTGACGGCGTCTGGACGTCACGTGGGACTCTTCCCAGGCTGGGCTCGTCGACTTGGGTGTCTGTGACAAAGGTCGGAGCCGAGCAGAACGTCTGCACAGACTGCACCCGGAGAAGGCGCAGAGACCCAGCGATGGACGGGGGTTCGATTCCCCCCATCT
>MKVL01000017.1 GCA_001899205.1 Mesorhizobium sp. 65-26
CCAAGGGATAATTCGCCGATATGCCTGACGAGGGCTGAGGTTAACAAAGGCCCGGTTTCCGCAATGCGCGGAGCCGGGCGAACAATCGGCACGGGTTGATGGTAATGGACACTGCCGCGCGTCCGGTAAAGCTTGCCTGTCGAAATGTCTGGAAGGTTTATGGCCGGCGCCCGGGCTATTATTTCGACTCACGCGGCTATGTCATCGATCCCGATGCGCTGGCCCAGCGCCTGCGCGCCGAAGCGCATCTGCCGGCCGTGGTCGACGCCAGTTTCGAAGTGGCGACGGGCGAGATTTTCGTCATCATGGGCCTGTCCGGCTCCGGCAAGTCGACCCTGGTGCGCTGCCTGTCGCGCCTGGTCGAACCCAGCGCCGGCGAAATCCTGCTCGATGGCAGGAACCTGCTCGCTGCCAGCGGCAAGGAACTGATCGAACTGCGCCGCCACGCCATGGGCATGGTGTTCCAGAATTTCGGCCTGCTGCCGCACCTGAACGTGTTGGGCAACGTCGCCTTCCCGCTGAAAATCCAGGGCAAGCCGCCCAAGGAGCGCGAGGCCCGCGCCCGCGAAATGATAGCATTGGTCGGGCTCGAAGGCCGCGAGGCGTCCTTTCCGCATCAGCTCTCCGGCGGCCAGCAGCAGCGCGTCGGCATCGCCCGTTCGCTCGCCGTGGGGCCGGAGCTCTGGTTTCTCGACGAGCCGTTCTCGGCGCTGGATCCACTGATCCGCAAGCAGATGCAGGACGAGTTCCTGCGCCTGCAGCGCATGCTGAAGAAGACCATCATCTTCATCACCCACGACATCGCCGAGGCTTTTCGCCTGGCCGACCGGCTGGCGATCATGCGGGCTGGCAAGATCGTCCAGATCGGCCGGCCGGCCGACATCGTGCTCAACCCGGCCGACGACTATGTCGCGCAGTTCACCGAGGACATGCCGCTGTTGCGCGTCATCACGGCCGGCGATATCGCGACCCCCGCCAACGGG
The DNA here is from genome assembly GCA_001899205.1 of Mesorhizobium sp. 65-26. Lineage (GTDB taxonomy): Bacteria > Pseudomonadota > Alphaproteobacteria > Rhizobiales > Rhizobiaceae > Mesorhizobium. The sequence continues at coordinate 984 of MKVL01000017.1, forward strand.
GCGGCTCTGCCTGAGCGCAGCGTTGCAGCCGGTACCAGCCTTGAAACCTTGCTTCCGCAACTTGCCTCCGGCGTGGCGGCCTTCTCCATCCAGTCCGCCGGCGATGCCCCACCGGCGCTGCTCAGCGCCAGCGCGGTGCTTGCCGTGCTCGAGCGCGAGCAGGCGAGGCGGACCCGCTCATGACGGCGCCGGCCGCGATCGCACGATCCCCGCGGAGGGTCGCCATCGCGCCGGCCCTGGTTCCCTGGTGCGGCCTCGGCGTGCTGACCGTGCTTTGCCTGCTGCTGAAAGCCGAGCTTCCCTGGCTGGTCAATTTCCCCAAGGAATGGACGCTGCCGCTGGCCACTTACATCAACGCCGTGACCGACGTTGTCGTCGCCGTCATCCAACCCGCGTTCCGGGCGCTTTCCGCCCTGCTCGATGCGCCGATGCGGGGCGCCCGGCTGGCACTCGCCTGGCTGCCGTGGCCGGCGGTGATGCTGGCAGTCGTCACCCTTGCGCTGAAGTCGAGCGGCGAGCGGCTGGCAATCTTCGCCGTTTTTACGCTCGGCTATATCCTGCTTGCCGGCTATTGGCCGCAGAGCATGAACACGCTTGCGCTGGTGCTGCTGGCGGTGCCGATCTCGACCGTGCTCGGCTTTCTGCTTGGCATTCTCGGCTACGCTCGCCCGCGTTGGCGTCCTGTGTTGCTCGGCGCGCTCGACCTGATGCAGACCGTGCCTGCCTTCGCCTATCTCATCCCGCTGCTGCTTCTCTTCGGTTTCGGCCCCGTGGTCGGGCTGATCGCCTCCGCGATCTATGCGACGCCGCCCATGGTGCGCAACACGATGCTCGGCCTCGACCGCGTGCCGGCGGCGATCAGCGAGGCCGGCCTTATGAGCGGTTGCACGCGCCGCCAGCAATTCTGGCAGGTGGAGGTGCCGACGGCGCTGCCGCAGCTTCTCGTCGGCTTCAATCAGACGACGATGGCGGCGTTGTCGATGGTCATCGTCGCCGCCATCATCGGCGGCTTCGAGGATATCGGCTGGGAGGTGCTGTCCTCCATGCGCAAGGCCGAGTTCGGCCAGAGCATCCTCTCCGGCCTGGTGATCGCGCTGCTCGCCATTCTCATCGACCGCCTCACCATCGGCTTCGCCAAGGCGCCCGAGACCGGGCCGACGCGCGCCATGCAATGGATGACGCCGCGCCGCCTGGCCATGACCCTGGCGATTGCGTTGGCCCTCGCCGTGGTCATCCGGCTTGCCATGCCCGATGCAACGCTGCTGCCGCAAACAGGGCTGCGCATGCAGATGGGCGCCGTCAACCAATGGCTGCTGGGGCTCGTGCGCGACTATGCCTGGTTCTTCAATGGCGTGCGCAATTCCGTGCTCTATTGCCTGCTTTTGCCGTTGCGCGTCGGCATTTCCGGCTCGGCGACGCCGGCAATGTGGGGCTTTTCCCTGCCGCCATCGGTGCTGGCCGCCTACGTCGCCCTGGTCCTGGCCCTGTCCGGGCTGGCTGCCCACCGCTTCGGTTGGCGGGCGGCGGTCGCCGCGCTGGCCGCCGGCCTCATTCTCTATACCGGCTTTCTCGATCTGCCGTGGCCTGTCTTCATCCTCGCCGTCGCCTTGCTCGCCGCACAGGTGTGTGGGCCACGGCTCGGCCTCTTCGCGGTGGCCGGCTTCGGGCTGATCCTGGTCAACGGGTTGTGGCCGCAACTGGTGCAGTCGCTCTATCTTTGCACGCTGGCTGTCCTGCTTTGCCTTCTGGTCGGCGGCGCGCTCGGCACATGGGCGGCACATAGCGACCGCGTCTCGCGCATCCTGAAGCCGATCTGCGACGCTTTGCAGACCATGCCGCAATTCGTCTTCCTCATTCCGGCGCTGATGTTCTTCAAGGTCGGCGAGTTCACGGCGCTGATCGCCATCATGCTCTACGCCATCGTGCCGCCGATCCGCTATGTCGAGCACGGCTTGCGCCATGTGCGCGCCGACGTCGTCGAGGCGGTCGAGCAGATGGGCGCGACTCCGATGCAGACCCTGCTGCAGGCCAAGCTGCCGCTCGCGCTGCCGGTCGTCATGCTCGGCCTCAACCAGACCATCATGGCGGCGCTCTCGATGCTGGCGATCGCGGCCCTGGTCGGCACGCGCGATCTTGGCCAGGCGGTCTATGTCGCCCTCGGCAAGGCCGACGCCGGCATGGGTCTGGTGGCCGGCCTGTCGATCGCCTTCCTGGCGATCCTGGCCGACCGGTTGCTTCAGTCCTGGGCAGGGGGTGCGAACGCGGCTAACGACAGGCGCGATCCCGGCTGATGGCCGGGCTTAGGCGGCGTTCGAATCCGGCGCGCTGGTCGCCTCCAGCGTCGGCAGCAGATCGTCGTCGATCGGGATGCCAAGCGTGGTGTTGAGGCGGTTGGTCGCGAGCATTGCCGAGCCATAGGACACGACGGCGATAACCAGCTCCGAGCCGTATTTCGCCTTCAGCGTCTGCAAGGCCATCGGGGGCGGGTTGCGATGCGCGGCAGGCTCGGCCGCGATCCGGTGGGCGATCTCGATAAGCGCGGCCTCGTCCTCGGTTGGCGTGTACTCGTCCGGGTCAACCCCGTGGGCGATCAGAGCGCGTCGGAAATAAAGCGAACAGAGGATGCAATGCGAATCCTCGGAGATCGCCAGCGAGAAAACGTCGACCGCCCGACTTCCGAGCGTATCGCGCAACCGCTCCTTGAGGGGCAGGACCGCGGAAAACAGCTTGAAGGCGGGGACGGAATGAAGAAGAACCCCCTTCATGTTGGTGATACGTCCCGCCCGGCTCTTCTCGGCTTCGGCGAGTTGGACGTTTTCGGCGGCTGCGTCCCTGGACTGCCAATCATATTGTGGGATGGGCATGAGCTGACCTTCATGTAGCAAAATCATACGCCGACCGGCGACGGTGGCTAAAGCCGCGACTTCTTACGATGCCAGTTCGGCTCTGAAAAGAGTGCGATTTGCCGTCTTCATATTCGCAGAACCGGACGGCGCCCGCGCGGTGAAGGTTGCTGGCGCGCGACCCGCACTCCTGCGGGGGTCTGGCGGTCGACGAACAGTCGTTTCCATCCACACATGGGCGCGCGGCGGACCGTGACGTGCCCGCTCGGCCGGCGCGGGTTGTCAGGCGACGTCAGCCGCGCCGGCCTGGGTACATCTAGCAGCCGGTAGTCGGGTTCCCTTGGACGCAAATGCCTGGCGGGTCGACGTAGCAGCCGCAGACGCTTCCGTCTGGCGTGCAAACGAGATTTACATGCTGGCCGCCTGGATAGCCGAAGACGACGCCAGCGGGTCTCGGCTCGAACTTGAAGATAGTGTTGGCGTCTACAGGTATGCCGAGGGTGCGGGCCACGATCATGCCCATCTCCTTCAGGCGTCCACTAACCTCTTCCGACAGTCTTTGCATGCGAAATAGATCATCGGGATGTAGCGCCACCTGCTTGAGACCATTGTTGTCAGTCATTGCTTCCTCCTCCATATAGCAATGCAAGTATAGCATGGCGCCAACACGTGCGCTATTTGGAGGGCATGGCGAACGGGCTGGGGTAAAGTCGGGAAAAATCGATGGTATTTTTCAATTGGCGTTGACCATCCGCTATGGAAAGCGGGGGCTCTTCATGCATTTATTTTTTCTTCGCAAGTGCCGCCGTAGTCGTTTCTATCGAGCTTACGTCTGCCTCGCGCCATGCTGGCGCTTTCCCTTCACTTTCCGTTCTTTGCGCGGAGCAGGCGAAGCGATTCCAGATTTTCCGCCGCCGTGTCGAATTTCGGATTGATGCGCAATGCCTCCCGGTAATCCGCCATGGCGCGGTCAATATCGTGCTTGCCCCGCCAGGCGGTGCCGCGATTGTTCCAGGCGTCCGCGTCGGTAGGATCTATCCTGATCGCCCTGTCGTAATCGGCGATCGCGTGACCGAGATCGCCCTTGGATTGCCAGGCGTTGCCGCGATTGGTCAAGAATTTAGCTTGAGGCGCAATGCGGATCGCTTGGGTGAAATCGATGATCGCGCGGTCGTACTCGCCGTTCTTCGCATAGGACAGGCCACGATTGTCGAAATATTCGGGCACGGCGGAATCGAGCTTGATCGCCTCGCTGTCGTCGGCGATCGCCTTGTCGATCTTGCCGAGTTTCTCGTAGGCGGCTGCGCGGTTGGAATAGGCGGGCGCGCTGTGTGAATCGAGCCTGATCGCGTCGTCGTAGTCCTTGATGGCGCGCTCGTAGTCCTCCTTGAACTAGAAGGCGGCTCCGCGGTCACGGAACGCCATGCTGAATTGCGGATCGAGCTGCAGGGCCTGGTTGTAGTCCTCGATGGCGCGTTCGTATTCGCGCTGATCGCTGAGTACGTTGCCTCTGATATTGTAGGCCGCCGCGTCCTTTGGATTGAGCCGCACGGCCTCCGTGGCGTCCGAGAGCGCACGGTCCAGCTTTCCATCCGAACGAAACGCATTGGCTCGTTCGCGAAAGGCGCTGCTGTTGTCCGGGTCGAGCGCGATCGCGCGATTGAAGTCGGCGAAGGCCAGCTTCATCTTGTCGATTGTCCAGTAGGCCGAGCCGCGATTGACCAGCGCGGCCGCGAGGTCCTTCGGCGCCTTCCTTGAGGCCTTGATCAAAGCGTTGCATGCGCCGATACGCTGTTCCGGCATGACGGAGCTTTCGTCGGTCGCCGCGCAGATGTCCGCATTGGCGTTGCCTTGCGCAACAGCGGCGGGCGGAACGACCGCGGTGAGCAGGCAGGCCGCGATAAGCGACGGCATGGCTTGGCGCATGGAAAGCCCTCACGATTTGAAAAGCGACGGCGCTCAATCAGGCTGCGTGCCCGCCCGGACATTATCACCGAAACGACGGAAGCATAATGCCGGCTATCTGGCTCAATCTTGCTGCATCCATGTCGCAGGGCGTTGCCGGCTGCCATTCGAAATCCTTGGAAGTCCAAGGAATCGCCTTGCGACGTGATGCAGCAGGTGCGGCCAAGCAGGACGCCCGTTAAAGTATTCAATTTCCTTGAGAAGTTGTTGGTGCCCAGAGGCGGATTCGAACCACCGACACGCGGATTTTCAGTCCGCTGCTCTACCAACTGAGCTATCTGGGCCTGTCCGGCTAAGGAGTTTCGCCGGGTTTCGTTTCCCGGAAGCACCGTGGCACCCCGTGAAAGCGCGTGGGTTATAGCACGGGAATCCTGCCTGTCCAGCGCTTAGCTGTGCATGTCGCCGTTTTTTGCTGAAGGCCGTCGAAAGTGCCGGATCCGGCCTGCGCAAGCGTCCTTCAGCCCTGTGGATCGTCATCCGTTTCGTCTTCCTCCGGGCGTCCGGGGATGACGTAGGCGCCGGTGAGCCAACGGTTGAGATCGATGCTCTTGCAGCGCTCGGAGCAGAACGGATAGGTCTCGCGCGCCGAGGGTTTGCCGCATTCGGGACAGACGCGGCGTGGCAGCAGCGTCGTGACCTTTTCGCTGGCGCTCACGAGGGCGCGCCCTCCAGCCAGTTGCGGCGCGCATTGAAGCCTTCGCCGGACAGCAGCGCCACCGTCTCGTAGAGCGGCAGGCCGACGACATTGGTGTAGGAGCCGACCAGCTTGACCACGAAGGAGCCGGCGAGGCCCTGCACGGCATAGCCGCCCGCCTTGCCGCGCCATTCTCCCGACGCCACATAGGCCTCGATCTCCTCGCGCGGCAGCCGCTTGAAACGCACCCTGGTCTCGACCAGGCGCTCGCGCAGCTTGCCGCCCGGCGTGATGACGCAGACACCGGAATAGACGCGATGCGAGCGCCCCGAGAGCAGGCCGAGGCAGTTGGCGGCGTCGTCGATCGTCTCGGCCTTGGGCAGGATGCGGCGGCCAACCGCCACCACCGTGTCGGCGGCGAGCAGGAAGGCCGGCGCATAGTCGGCCTCCGTCTTCAGCGACGCCAGCGCCTTTTCGGCCTTTTCCTTGGCCAGCCGCTTTGCCAGCGAGCGCGGATGCTCGGCGCGCAGCGGCGTCTCGTCGATGTCGGCCGGCAGCACGCGATCAGGCTCGATGCCCGCCTGTTGCAGCAGTTCGATGCGACGCGGCGAACCCGAGGCAAGCACCAGCTTCTGCAAAATGCTCATCGCGATCCCAGGAGGTTTGTAAAGGTTTCCGCTCGGAACTGCGTAAAACGAAAGGTCGGGGCAGTTCGCCGGTTTTGCCCGGCGGCGCTGGCGGTCTTACTTGAAACGATAGGTGATGCGGCCCTTGGTAAGATCGTAGGGCGTCATTTCAACCAGAACCTTGTCGCCGGTCAGCACACGGATGCGGTTCTTGCGCATGCGGCCGGCCGTATGGGCGATGATCTCGTGTTCGTTTTCGAGTTTCACCCGGAACATCGCGTTGGGCAGCAATTCCGTGACGACACCCGGAAACTCGAGGACTTCTTCCTTCGGCATTCGATACCTTTGCTTGGATGGTCATTCCGGCGCCCGGCCGGAATTTCGGCGGAACCTATATGATAATCGGCCAATTGTGAACACGCTTAAGAGCATTTTGCAGCCGGCTGAACAGGCTTGGCATCATACGGACGCAGCTGGATCGGAGAGGCAGGTGGAGACGCGTGCTCCGGTAGAAGGGCATTGCCGCCTAGCCGGCATCCCCGCCGCCGCTCGGTGGCAGGAAACGATGGCGGATGCGGGCCTTCAGCCGCTCGCACACATCGCGATAGGCGGCCATGATCTGTTCGCGCGTGCCGGCTATGTCGGTCGGGTCCGGCGTCGGCCAGTATTCGACGTCGACGGCAAGCGAGCGTGTAAGCTCGAGCGCGGCGTGATGGGCTTCCGGCGCCAGGGTGATGATGAGGTCGAAATAGTCGTCCTCCAGGTCTTCCATGGTTCGCGGATGGCGGTCGCCGAGCGACAGCCCTTCCTCGGCAAGTACGGCATCGACGAAGGGATCGCGTTCGCCGCCGCGCACGCCCGCCGAAGCGATGAAGGTGTCGGCCGGCAGCATCCGCCGCGCCAGCAGCTCGGCCATGGGCGAGCGCACGGCGTTCATGCCGCACAGGAAGAGGATCGAACGGGGCAGGGCGGCGGAAGCCAGATCAGCCTCGCCAGTGCAGCACGCAGACCAGCGTGAACAGCCGGCGCGCCGTGTCGAAATCGATGTCGATCTTGCCCGCCAGCCGGTCCATCAGCGTCTGCGAGCCCTCGTTGTGAAGGCCGCGCCGTCCCATGTCGATCGCCTCGATCTGGCTGGGCGTCGAGGATCGGATGGCCTCGTAGTAGCTCTCGCAGATCATGTAGTAATCCTTGACGATACGCCTGAGCGGCGTCAGCGACAGGATGTGGGTGACGACGGTCGTGCCGTCCTCGCGCGCGATCGCGAACACCAGCCGCGATTCGGCAAGCGACAGTTTGAGCCTGTAGGGGCCGGTGCCGGCATCGCTGACCGGCCGGAACTGGTTCTCCTCGATCAGGTCGAAGATCGCCACCGCCCGCTCGTGCTCGACGTCGGGCGTCGAACGGCCGATCGTTTCGTCGAGCTCGACATCGATCAGCCTGGCGCGGGTTTGGTCGTAATCCGACATGGCTACATGTTCAGCCTTATGGCGACGGAGCGTCCATGCGCCTCCAGCCCTTCCGCCCGGGCCAATGCGATCGCCGCCGGCGCCAGCGCGCGAAGCTGGTCGGGGCCAAGCTTGAGGATCGAGCTGCGCTTGACGAAGTCGAGCACCGAAAGGCCGGACGAGAACCGCGCCGAGCGCGCCGTCGGCAGCACGTGGTTGGAGCCGCCGACATAGTCGCCGATCGCCTCCGGCGTGTGCCGGCCGAGGAAGACCGCGCCGGCGTTGCGCATGCGCGACAGGAAGCCCTCGGCATCGGCGATGGCCAGTTCGACATGCTCGGCCGCGATTCGGTCGACCAGCGGCAGTGCCGCCTCGATCGTCGGCACCAGGATGACCGCGCCGAAGTCGCGCCAGCTCGCGGCGGCCGTCTCGCCGCGCGGCAGGCTCTTCAACTGGCGTTCGACCGCTTGCTCGACGGCCTTGCCGAAGCCGGCATCGTCGGTGATCAGGATCGACTGCGCCGACACGTCGTGCTCGGCCTGGGCGAGCAGGTCGGCGGCGATCCAGTCGGGATCGTTGTCGCCGTCCGCCACGACCAGCACTTCCGAGGGGCCGGCGATCATGTCGATGCCGACGGTACCGAACACCTGCCGCTTTGCGGCCGCCACATAGGCGTTGCCCGGGCCGACGATCTTGGCCACCGGCTTCACGCTTTCGGTTCCATAGGCCAGCGCCGCGACAGCCTGCGCGCCGCCGATGCGGTAGATTTCGGATACGCCCGCAAGGTCGGCCGCGACGAGCACCAGCGGGGCGATCACGCCGCCGGAGGCCGGCACGACCATGGCGATGCGCTCGACCCCCGCCACCCTGGCCGGGATCGCGTTCATCAGCACCGAACTCGGATAGCTCGCCGTGCCGCCTGGCACATAAAGGCCCACGGCCTCGATCGCCGTCCAGCGCCAGCCGAGCTCTACGCCGGCCGCGTCGGTATAGCGCTCGTCCTTCGGCCGTTGCCGCTCGTGATGGGCCCTGATGCGCTGGGCTGCGAATTTTAACGCTTCGACGGTCTCGGCATCGACCGCCTCATAGGCCCGGGCGATGTCGTCCTTCGACACCGCGATGCCCAGCGCGGCGAGATCGGCCCTGTCGAAGCGACGCGTGTAATCGATCAGCGCCGCGTCGCCCTCGGCGCGCACGCGCGCGATGATCTCGCGCACAGCGGCGCCGACATCCTCGGACACTTCGCGCTTGGTTGAGAGAAACGACGCGAAGCGCTGCTCGAAATCGGCGTCGGACTGGCGGAGCGTGACGGCCATGGGATATCCGCTCAGCCCCTGTGGGCGGGACGGGAGGAAGCCTCCCAGGCACCACCTATATCGGCAAGGCGCGCCTCGACGCATTCGACATCGAGCATGATGGTGCCGCCGCCGGAGAAGATAAGCTCGACGATGCCGGCCGGCGCGTCGAGCGGCACGAAGCTGATCGCCAGCAGCGACAGCACCTCGGCTGGCTTGTTGCGGGCAATGCCGCTGCTCTTGACGCCCAGAACGCGATCGAAATGCAGCACGCTCTGTCGACGTTCATTGTGCTGGCGCAGGAAGCCCGACCTGGCCTCCCACACGAAACGGTTCATAGGCAGCACGAAACGCTTTGCCGAGGGCAGGAATTCGAGGTCGCCGACCTTCATCACGGCATCCTGGACATGGGCCGAGACGATCTTCAGATCCTGGTCGTCGAGCGCGACGAGCTTGAGGGCATTCATGCTGAATTCGCACCTGAAAGTGGTTGCCAACCCTCTGTTAGAGCATTTTGCCGCCAGGTGAAATCACCCGGCGTCGCATAAATGCGGCTGAATCAATCAGATAGGGTTGGACGCGGGGCGCCCTTGAACGCTTCTCGTTCCGGGGCTCCGGGCCAGGGCTCCGGGGCGCGCCGCGACGTGTCTTAGGCCCGCCATGCGCGCCAACAGGCGCGGCGGGCCAGGATCATCCCGAAATGCGCTCGATCACGGCGCCGCAGCCGGAGAGTTTTTCTTCCAGTCGCTCGAAACCGCGATCGAGATGGTAGACGCGGTTGACCATCGTCTCGCCCTCGGCGGCGAGGCCGGCTATGACCAGCGAGACAGAGGCGCGCAGGTCCGTTGCCATCACCTGCGCGCCTTTGAGTTTCGCCACGCCTTCCACGATCGCCGTCTGGCCGGAAAGCGTGATGTGGGCGCCCAGGCGGGCAAGCTCCTGCACATGCATGAAGCGATTCTCGAAGATCGTCTCGGTGATGCGCGACTTGCCCTTGGCCATGGTCATCAATCCCATGAACTGCGCCTGCAGGTCGGTGGGAAAGGCGGGGAAGGGCGCCGTCGTGACGTCGACCGGCGAGATGCCGGCGCCGTTGCGCTTGACGCGAATGCCCGAATTGGTGGGCGTGATCTCGGCTCCGGTCTGGACAATGACGTCGAGCGCCGTCTGCAGCAGTTCCGGCCGTGCGCCTTCCAGCACCACGTCGCCGCCGGTCATCGCCACGGCCATGGCATAGGTGCCGGTCTCGATGCGGTCCGGAATGACCCGCACGCGGGCGCCGGACAGCGCCTCGACGCCTTCGATGGTGATGGTCGGGGTGCCCGCGCCGTGGATCTTGGCGCCCATCGCGTTCAGGCATTCGGCGAGGTTGACGATCTCGGGCTCGCAGGCGGCGTTTTCCAGCACCGTCTCGCCCTTGGCCAGCGAAGCGGCCATGAGGAGCACATGCGTGGCGCCGACCGACACTTTGGGGAAGACATAGCGGTTGCCGACGAGCCGCCCGTTCCTGGTCTTGGCGATGACATAGCCGGTATCCACGTCGAGATCGGCGCCGAGCGCCTGCAGGCCTTCGAGGAAGAGGTCGACGGGCCGCGTGCCGATGGCGCAGCCGCCTGGCAAGGAGACCTTGGCCACGCCCATGCGGGCAAGCAGCGGGCCGATCACCCAGAACGAGGCACGCATCTTCGACACCAGTTCATAAGGCGCGGTGGTGTCGACGATGTTGCGGGCGGAAAAATTGATGGTGCGCGAATAGCCTTCCTGCTGCTTTTCGCGGCGGCCGTTCACGGAATAGTCGACGCCATGGTTGCCGAGGATGCGGATCAACTGCTCGACGTCGGCCAGGTGCGGCACGTTCTCCAGCGTCAGCGTGTCGTCGGTCAGCAGCGAGGCGATCATCAGTGGCAGGGCGGCGTTCTTCGCGCCGGAAATCGGAATGTTGCCGGCAAGCTCGTTGCCGCCGACGATTCGGATGCGATCCATGAAAGAAGTCCCCTCGGCTGAAAAGCCGGCTTTCGATCGTTTTGATGTATCCGGCCCCTCTAGACCATCGACCGGCGCGGTTCAAGAAATAGGATTTCCCAGGGTCCGATCCAAGGCCTTGCGGGGTTTGCTCACTCTTTTTGCGTCGTGCCGGCCGCTGCCAGGCCTTCCGGCCGCGTGTCGGCGTCGCCGGTCCGGCGCGAGCGCGACTGCGCCTTGCGCTTCTGCAGGTTGGCGCGCAACTGCTCGGCGAGCCGGTTCTTGCGACCCGCCTCGCCGGTCTTGGGTGGATTGGTCCTGTCGTTCATCGTCCCGTCCCGGCCACGCCAGGCAACATTGCAACGTCGTCCTGCGTCCGGTGACGCATAGCGGCGCGCGAAGCCATCGTCAGGGATAATCAACATTATGGCGTGCCGATGTCCACAGCCGGCAACCAGGTCTTGCGACGGTGCGCGGATGGCCTTGCGCTTGGCGATTCGTTGTGGCAGAAGCGCCGCCATTGCTGCGGTAGCTCAGTGGTAGAGCACTCCCTTGGTAAGGGAGAGGTCGAGAGTTCAATCCTCTCTCGCAGCACCAGCCCTCCTAAATCTGTCTTCTCGCGCGGCCGCTCGCCGCCACGACTCCCATGCATTCCAACGCCCGAAAAAAGAACCGCCCCGGGGGCGGAGCGGTTCTTGTGCGATACCGGATCGAATCGGGTGTTCGCTTACGACGGAGCCTTGCCGCCATTCTTTTTGCAGGCGGCGCGGAACTTTTCGCGGTCCTTGCCATGCAGGCCCTTGGCATCCGCCAGCGCCGAGCACTGCTTCGAGATAGCGGTCTTTTCCGGCGTCATCGCCTTGGTCGCCTTCTTGGCGGGGGGCGTCGTTGTCGTGGTCGTTGTTGCGGCCGGCTGGGTCGTCGTCGTGCTGGTCGCCGCGGCGAAGGCGCCGGTCGCGGCGGAACCAACGATCGCGATCGAAACCAGAATGCTTGCAATCCTCATTGCGAACTCCCTTGATGTGCCCCCCGGCGAGCGGACCCTATCATTAGCCGAAGCTTACGCCAGATCAGGGAGTTGACACGTTTTCGCAAATTTTCGTTACCGTTGCGGTGCGAACGGCTGGCGGCGCGCGTCTGGTGCATGACCGCGAAAGTCGGAATCGAGTTCCAGAAGGATCATGCACCAAATCAAGGTGTTGGGGCGTCCTCGGCGCGCCCTGAAGGACGCGCGGCGCTCTAGCGGCAGCGCCTGTCCCGTTCGGCGGCGATAGCGGCCGTTTCGGCCTGCAGCGTGTCTATCTTCCTGGTCTGCCTGTTCTTCAGCGCCTCGATGGCCTTGTGACCGCCCGGCACCCAGAACGGGACGTTGGTGTTGGAGATCCTGCCGCGTGACATGGCTTCCCGGCTGACGCCGGTGGAGGACGAACCGAGCGCGACATTCAGGTCGGAGCAGCTCATCGCGGCGTATGCGGATGGCCCGCTCGCCCCCGAAAAGGTCGAGCCGCAACCGGCCAAGGGTAACACCAACAGGAATGCCGCTCGGCGGATCGCTGACGCCTTCATGCCAACACCCTAACAAGCCGATCCCGGAATGGAAACCACCTCCCTTTCGACGCGGTTGACGGGCCGGGGTTCCGCAGCCGGTTTCGTTGGCGGTAGGCCGCGTTCCCTGCTAAGGGCGGCCGCGTGCCAGATATCGGGGAGGATACGTGCCGATGACCAATGTCGCCTTGACGGGAATTGCCCGCGATCTGGCCCGCCGGGCGGCCGAGGGCCGGCCGGTGCGCATCGGCGTCATAGGCTCGGGCGAGATGGGCACGGATCTCGTGACCCAGGGCATGCTGATGCCCGGCATTTCGGTCTGCGCCATCTCCACGCGCCGCCCGCACACGGCGCGAGAGGCGATCCGGATCGCCTATGGCGACGAAGCCATGGCCCGGGAAGCCGAGACGCCGTCGAAAGTCACGCAGGCGATCGAGAGCGGTGCGATCGCCATCACGTCGAACGAAATGCTGGTCACCAATCCGCTGATCGACGTCGTCATCGATGCCACCGGCAAGCCGGGCGTCGCTGCCGATTTCGACCTCATGGCGATGGAGCACGGCAAGCATCTGGTGATGATGAACGTCGAGGCCGACGTCACCATCGGCTGTTACCTCAAGCAGCAGGCCGACCGGCTCGGCGTCGTCTATTCCGTCGGCGCCGGCGATGAGCCGTCGAGCTGCATGGAACTGATCGAATTCGCCTCGGCGCTGGGCCTCACCATCGTGTCGGCCGGCAAGGGCAAGAACAATCCTCTCAACCACGATGCCGTCCCCGACGACTATCGCGAGGAGGCGGCGCGCCGCAACATGAACCCGCGCATGCTGGTCGAGTTCGTCGACGGCTCGAAGACCATGGTGGAAATGTGCGCCATCGCCAACGCCACCGGCCTCGTGCCCGACGTGCCCGGCATGCACGGCCCGAAGGCCGATCGCGACGACCTGGTCAAAGTGCTGATCCCGCGCGCCGATGGCGGCCTGCTGTCGCGCAAGGGCGTCGTCGACTACACCATCGGCAAGGGCGTGGCGCCCGGCGTCTTCGTCATCGTCGAGGCGACGCACCCGCGTGTCATCGAGCGCATGGACGACCTTCATGTCGGTCGCGGCCCGTATTACGGCCTGTTCCGCCCCTATCACCTGACGTCGCTGGAAGTGCCGCTGACGGCTGCCCGCATCATGCTTTCCGGCAAGCCCGACATGGTGCCCCTGCCACGGCCCGTGGCCGAGGTCTGCGCCGTCGCCAAGCGCGATCTCGCGGCCGGCGAGACCTTCGATGCCATCGGCGAGACCTGCTACCGGTCATGGACGATGACGGTCGGCGATGCCCGCGCCGCCGGCGCCGTGCCGGTCGGCTTGCTCGAGGGCGGCAAGGTGCTGAAACCGGTCAGGAAGGGTGAACTGCTGACCTCGGACAATTCCGCGCCGGACCAGACGACAAGGCTGTTTGCCTTGCGGCGCCTCCAGGACGAGATGCTCTATCCCGCTACTTCCCCAGCTCGATCGACCTGAGCCGCGCCGCTTCCACGGCCTCGGTCACCAGCTTGGTCAGCCGGTTCTCGCCCATCAGCACGGACAGCGCCGCGGCCGTGGTGCCGTTGGGGCTGGTCACCTGCTGGCGCAGCACGCCCGGGTCCTCGCGGCTTTCGGCGGCGAGCGAGGCGGCTCCATAAACCGTCTGCATGGCAAGCAGCCTGGCGGTTTCGCCCGGCAGCCCGGCATGCTCGGCCGCTGCCGTCAATGCCTCGATGAAATGGAAGATGTAGGCCGGTCCGGATCCCGAGACCGCTGTCACGGCGTCCATCAGACCCTCGTCGTCGATGGTGGCTACCTCGCCGCTCGCCGACAGAAGGTCGGCGACGCGGGCCTTGGTCTCGGGCGAGACCAGCGGGTTGGAAAACACCACCATCATGCCCTTGCCGATGGCCGCCGGCGTGTTGGGCATGCAGCGCACGATCGGCGCGCGCGCGCCGAGGATCGCCTCGAAGGTGGCCACCGGCGTGCCTGCGGCAATGCTGACGAAAGTAGTGCGGCCATCGCCGAAGCGCCGGTAGGCGGCGGTGACGTCCCGGATCACCTGCGGCTTGACGGCGATCACCACCAGGGATGGTACGGCGTCGGCAGGTATCGCGCCGGCCTCGGCCGCGACGTGGCAGCCCAGCGTCGCCGCCCGCTGGCGCAGATCGGCATTAGGCTCGACCACGAAAACATCGGCCGGGGCAAGCTTGCCCGACTTCAGCCAGCCTGCCAGCATCGCATAGCCCATATTGCCGCAGCCGGCGAGAACGAGCCTGATCGTCATTGGAAACCCTCCGAGGAAAGGTTTTCCATAGAGCATTTTGCCGCCGGGTGGAAACACCCCGCCGACACGCAAAAAACGGCCTGGCTCGGAAGAGACGACGCGAGATCGCGAGACGCTTTATTAGGCAGTGTGCCTGATCGCGATCGGCCGCAGCGAGGCCTGCCGCAGTCCGAGCACGCCCAGCACGAAGAACAGCCACACCGGGTCGCTGCGGTGGAAGAAGAAGCTCTCGAGGAAAGCGTTCAGCGCCGCGAACAGCACCACCATCATGAAGAAATCGCCGAGATAGACGTTCTCCTTGCGCAGCGGGATGCGCATGTAGTCGCGCATCGGCGCGATGAGGAAGGTGTAGACCGCCACGCACAGGGCCGGAATGCCCATCAGCACGGCTATGTCGAGATAGCCGTCATGCCCGTGCACGATGGTTCGGATGTCCCAGGCCCGGTCGAAGGGCTGGTCCTGGTTGAGCAGAAGCGGCGTTCCCCAGAAGCTTTCGTAGCCGTAACCGGTCCAGGGCTTCTTCGCCAGCATCTCGCCCGCGAACTCCCACAATGTCGTGCGGCCCGTATAGGTCAGGTCGGGGAAATAGATCGCAGCCAACGCATTCACGGGTGGCAGGAAGACGATGCCGAGCGTGCCGATGGCCGTCGCGACCATGGCGAGCCCGAACAGGATCGGCGTGCCGAGGCGCATGCCGAGCAGGCTGGGGAACATGACGATCAGGATCGAGAACGGCACCAGCCCGGCCGTGGTCTTGGAGCCGGTGTGCAGCATGAAGTTCATTGCCGCGCAGAAGACGATGAAGCCGGCCAGGCGCCTGCCGCGCCGGAACAGGTAGAGCCCGGCGAAGCTGAAGCAGGCCATGACGGGGCCTGCGATGTTCTTGTGCGTGAACACGCCGCGCCACAGTCCGGCATGCTCCGGCTCGATGGAATTCGCCGTATGCAGGGCTTCGTTGGGGAAGACGAACAGGCCGACATAGGACAACCCCATGACGGCGGCGGCGGTGAAGACGATCACGTTCGAGAATGCCTCGGCGTCGCGCGGCAGTGCCAGGATCGTCGCCATGGTCAAAATGCCGATCAGCGTGAAGGATGCCGCCCGCATCGCCGAGGGCGGATCGGTGGCCAGGATCACCGAAAGCATGAAGAAGCCGAGCATCAGCAGCCAGGACGGGCTGAGCAACGATCGCACCACGCGCCGGTCGGCGAGCGTGAGCAGGGACAGGATCGAGATCGCGCCCAGCGAGCCGAAGCCGAGCTGGTTGACGATGTCACCGCCTTCGCCGGTCAGTTCCGCGCCGGCCGGCTGAAAAGGACGGAACGACACTAGGATGACGGTGAACAGCAGCGCGGCGACCGCGGTGGCGATGCCGTCACGCGTGAAGGCGGCGCTGAGCGGCGCCTGCTCAGTTCTTCTCAGGCTGCCGGTACTGCTCATTGGCGTATCCGAATTCGGCGGCGACGCGGCCGATCGCGACATGGATTGGGTAGATCGCCAGCGCCGGCCAGCGCGTGCGCGCCAGCCGGACCAGGCCGCGAAATGGCGAGGCCGCCAGCAGGGCCAGGCTTTTCAGCATCACCTTCGTCCCCGCGAAAGGCGTTCCGGCGCGCCGCTTCTTTTCGACCAGCGTCGAGATCACGCCATTGCGCAGGCTGCGGGCGCGGATCCAATCGGGCTCGACGCGCCGTGCCGGCACGCTCTCCAGCACCCTTGCCTCGGCGCACCAGCCGAGCACGAAGCCCCTTTGTGCCGAACGGCTGAGGAAATCCGAATCGCCGCCGCCCATGAAGTTGAACCGGAGGTCGAGGAATGGCGGTCCCATCGCCGTGAGCACGTGCCTGCCGACAAGCAGGTTGCCGGAGGAATAGAGGGAACGCACGTGACCGGTGGTCGCGTAGGGCGGCGCGAAGACCGGATGGTCGGCCCATCGGGCATGAGCAGGATCGGCGAAGACAGGTACTTGCGGTCCGCCGACGATGTCGGCGCCGAGCGCCTCCGCCGTGGCGCACATGCGTTCGAGCCATTGCGGTTCGGCGATCTCGTCGTCGTCGATGACCAGCAGGTGGCGGAAGTTCGGGAAATGCAGGATCGCCGTCTGCCAGCCCGCATTGTAGGCGCTGCAATTGCCGCGTTCGTGCGCGATGATGACCATGCCGGCCATCTCGCCACGCTCGAACAGCGGCTGTGTCGCCCTGGCCCCCTCGCGCGCCTCGGCTTCGTTCTCCATCACGATGACGGCGAAGCGTCGGGCCGTGACCTGCGCTCGGAGCGAGGCGAGCGTTTCCAGCACCTGCGCCGGGCGCTTGAAGGTCGGCAGGGTGATCACCACCTCGATTGAGTCGGCGGCGAGACCAGGGGATCGTCCCGCGATCGATATCGAGCCGTCCGATGGCGAAAGGATCATCCGTCTGCAAGCCGTTTGATGGGTTCGGTCCTGAGTATCATCACGGTGATAAGCTTCCGTTAATCACCTTCCCGGAGGGGTTATTCTGTCCCCAGCTTTCGATCGTCCCGCATGGTGACTTAATCAAGGCTTCACGGTGCTTTGTTAAGGGGCCTGACAGGATGGACGAGATGCATCTGTTGTTCGCCACATCGATCGTGCCCGACGGTGCTCTCGCCTCGGGTTATGAGATCGCCAACGCTGCAATCATCGGCGCCCTGCGGCGTGCCGGCGCGCGCGTCACGGTGCTAGGCTTTGCATGGCCGGGCAAGCCTGTCGCCGACCCCGGGAACACCATTGTGCTCGGCGCCGTAGACGTGCGCACCGAGAGCGCCTCGACGCTGCAAAAGCTTGCGTGGCTCGCCAAGGCAATGCTGTCCGGCCTCACCTTTTCGTCGGTCAAGCTGCGTGCCGTATCGGACGAGACGGTGCGCGCCGCCATCGAACGTGCCGGTCCCTTCGACGGCTATGTCCTGAATTCCGTGCAGTTCGCCGGCGCCTTTCAGGCACTGTTCGGCGACCGGCCCTCCATTTTCGTCGCCCACAATGTCGAGTACGCGTCGGCCGGGGAGAACGCCGCCGCGGCGTCAGACATTGTCCAGCGCTTGCTGTTTCGCCGCGAGGCACGCCTGCTGCGGCGGCTGGAAGAGCGGCTGTGCGGCCGCGCCCGTTTCGTCTTCACTTTGGCCGAGGAGGATCGCGCCGCGCTGGGCGTTGCCTCCGAGGAGCGTTCCGCCGTGCTGCCCCTGGTGACAAGCCCGGCGCCCTCGCAACCGCAGCGTCCACGGCGCATCGATTGCGATGCGGCGCTGATCGGTACCTGGACCTGGCAGCCCAACCGCATCGGCCTCGACTGGTTCCTGGAAAAGGTCGCGCCGCGCCTGCGTTCGGACTTCCGCATCAGGATCGCCGGCAGCCTCCCGTCCGGAATGGCGGCGACGCACCCGGGTATTGTATTCGTCGACCGGGTTCCTGACGCGCGCGCCTTTGTCCGCTCGGCCGCCGTCATTCCCCTGATCAGCACGGCCGGAAGCGGGGTCCAGCTCAAGACCGTCGAGACCTTCGAGCTCGGCCTGCCGTCCGTCGCCACCAGCCATTCCTTGCGCGGCATCGATCATCGGCCGGCCAATTGCGTCGTCACCGACGATCCGGCTGCATTCGCTGCGGCATTGGAGGCGGCCGCCGCGGATGTTCACGATGTTGACGGGGGTGCTTTCCACAAGCGCCAGATAGAGGCGCTCGACGCCGCAGTGGCACGCGGGCTGGTCAGGCTTGGCGCCGTCGGCAAGGAAGCGTTCGCATGAACGCACGCATCGCCGGCGAGGGCTTCAGTGCCGATCACTTCAGGAACATTCTCGGCATTCCGGTTCTGGCGATCTGCCAGGGGGAAGCGATGAACCTGCTTGGCCGTCTCATCGCCGAGAGGCGCTTCACCAGGATCAGTTTCCTCAACGCGCACAACGCAAACATTGCTTACACGGACCCTGTCTTCGCCGAAGCGCTGGAAGATTTCCTGATTCTGCCCGACGGCATCGGCGTCGACATGGCGTCGAAGCTGCTGTACGGCGCACCGTTCCCGGATAACCTCAACGGCACCGACTTCGTGCCGGCTTTCCTGCAGGCCTCGGTCCACCCGCTGACCGTGGGGCTGCTCGGCACGACCCGCGTCAATGCCGAGGCGGCTTCGGCAAAACTGTCGGCGCTTGCTGTGCAGCACAAATTCGTGGTCATCCACGATGGTTACTTTCCGCCGTCCGAGGAGCCCGCCATCGTGGAGCGTATCGCTGCGCTGCGCCCGGACGTGCTGCTGGTGGCGATGGGGGTGCCTCGCCAGGAGCTCTGGATCGCGCGCCATATCGATGCGCGACACTGCACGCTGCCAGTCGCGGTGGGCGCCTTGCTCGATTTCCTCAGCGGCTCGGTGCCGCGCGCGCCGTTGCCGATCCGGCGCGTCCGGCTCGAATGGCTGTTCCGGCTTTCCATTGAGCCCGGTCGCCTGTGGTGGCGCTATGTCGTCGGTAATCCGCTGTTCCTGCTGCGCGTCCTCAAACAGAAGCTCTCCGGCTCCCGCAAACTTTCCGATCGCTCCGCGACAAGCGGAGAACGGTCGTGAATTCGCCGGGCACCGATGCCACGCCGGAGGCCACGTTGCGGGCGCCGACCGCGGCCGTTGTCACCGCCAGCTACGCGCCTGATTTCGAACGCTGCCGGCTGCTCTGCGAGACCCTCGACCGTCACGTTTCCGGTTTCGCCCATCACTACATCCTCGTCGAGCAGCGCGACGTGGCGCTGTTTCGTCAGCTTGAGGACAGCCGCCGCTCGGTCGTCGACGAGCGGGATCTTCTGCCGTCCTGGCTGCATGCGTTCGACGATCCGCTGAGCCTGTTCCGCCGGCGTATCTGGCTCAGCCTCAGGACCCAGCCCTTGCGCGGCTGGCATGTGCAACAACTGCGCCGCATCGCCATAGCCGCGCATGCCGCGGAGGACGTGCTCGTCTACGTCGATTCCGACGTGGCGTTCCTGAAGCCGTTCGATTGCGCCGCCTTCTCGCGTGATGGAAAGGTGCGCCTGTTCCGCCGCGAGGATGTGCTGTCTTCGGACGGCCACGGCGAACACCGTATCTGGTCGCGCAACGCTGGCGACGCGCTCGGTATCGATGCCTCGCGCGTTTCGACCCATGACTACATTTCGACGTTGATCGCCTGGCGCCGCGAGACGGTGAACGCCATGTGCGCCGGGATCGAGAAGACACACGGCCGCGACTGGGCGGCGGTGATCGGCTCTGCGCGGCAATTCTCCGAATGCATGATCTACGGCCGCTATGTCGATGACGTGATCGGCGGCGCCGGGCATTTCCACGGCGCGGAGGAGTTCTGCCGCGTCCACTGGAATGGTCAGCCGCTTTCGGATGATGCTTTCCGCCACTTCGTCGCCACCATGGCGCCGGAGCAGGTGGCGATCGGCATGCAGTCCTTCATCGGCACCGATGTCGGTCGCATCCGGCGGTTGATCGGGCATGGTGCCCGCTGAGGCCTGCCCGTGTCAGATTGCCTTGGCGGGTCGCCGCATCGCCGAATAGGTGAGCACCGTCGAAGCCAGATAAAGCAGCAGGAACACGCCGTTGAGCGACAGCACCAGATTGGCGGTGTCCGCAAAAGCGCCCAGCACATAGGCCAGCAGCGCGGCCTTGAGGCCGGCGAGCACGCCGAGATTGACAGCGCGCACCAGAGTCTGGCCGCGCGCGAACAACAGTTCGGCCTGGTATTCGACGAGGTTGCGCAGGCCGGGAACGCAGAGCGCCAGCATGACCAGTGGCGCGGCTTCCGCCACGTTGTGGCCGAGCGCATTCGGGAAGAAATGCAGAACCACGCCGAGCGCGACCAGCGCCAGTGTCGAGACGGCGAAGACGCCGCCCTCTATGCCGCATTTCACCGCCAGCCGCGACAAAAGCTCCGGCGCCCGCATCATGCGTTGGACGAGCATCATGGAGAAGGTGCGGATCGGGATCGCCGTGAGGTCCACCAGCCGCATGATGATGGCGTAGATACCGGCCAGATGTGGTCCCCCCAGCGCCAGAACGAGCAGCTTGTCGAACTCCATCTGCAGGTAGAACAGCACTTCCGCGCCCGCCACATAGAGGGAATCGGCGATGCGCCTGAGATAGAGTTCCATACGCAGGCGCAGCCTCTGGCGGGGATAGAACACGCCGTAGGCGATGAGCAGCGAGGCGAGGTTGGCGCCGATATAGAACCAGGACCACACCCAGATGCTGTGTTCGCTCGCCAGCGTGAACAGCACCGCCGCCACGGCGCGCAGAGCCGTCGCCAGGATGGTCAGGAGGGCGGCGCGGCCGAACTTGCCGAGGCCGTTGTTCACGATCAGCGCCACTTCGACCGGTCGCCACAGCAAGGCCTCGGCAAAGACGATTGCCGCGAAGACCTTGAGTGGCACGGCGTCGGCAAAGAAGAGCAGGTAGACCGCGTAGGAGGCGGCGGCCAGCAATGGCAGCGAGAGGGCGCCGAGCACCAGGAAGCCGGCCGTGAAGGTGCCGATCAGGTTCGGGCGTATGGTCGCCGTGCGGTAGAGCGCCGATATGAAGCCGAAGGCGAGGATGCGCGACAGCATGACGCCGGCCGCCGACGCGGTGGCGAACATGCCGAACTCGGAGATGGACAAGGTGTTCGCCAGGGCGACGAAATAGGCGAGCGAGAATATCAGCCGCCCGCCGGCGCCACTAACCGCCGAGAAATAGTCGCGCAGAACCTCGCGCCGAGCGGCCAGAAAACCACCGATACGGGCGAGGGGGCTCCTTCGCGGTGTGTCGCCGGTATGATGGATTTGAACACCCGCTGATGTTGTATCGCCCACACCGCGCAAGGACGCCGCGCCGGCTTGCTTCGTGTCGAGGACAGATTGGCACGGAAAGCTTAACGTGCGGTTGGATGTATCTGGTTGTGATCTATAATTCTGCAACCAGTAAGGGAGATCAGGATTTCCGGAAAGAAAAATTAACCTTTTGTTTCCTATGCCTCTTTAGCATGGTTTAACGAATGGCTCGCGGTCGCAGGCCGGCAGGAACAGAGCTCCAGGACGATGGCCGACAGGGAAAACCGCGAAGACTGGAGGCGCGAGCGTTCGCTGCTTGCGCTCAGCCAGGCGATGCGGGGCAACGAGGACCAGCGCATGTCGCCAGCTTCGGCGGGCGACCGCGTCGACCCGTCGTGGCGCGAGGATGCCGCGGCGCGCCATCGCCTTGCGCGCGCGTTGCGCGAAGCGCGGGAGGCGCGGCCGGACCCGCAGACCGACCCGACCATCGATGATGGTGCACCCGCGCCGGCCGAAGCCGCATCGGTCAAGAGAAGCCCTTCCGGGCTTGGCCGGATTTTGCCGCGCTGGCCGCGGCGAGGAAAGCAGCGCGCGGCGCTCGTCGAGGAACCGAAGGCCGACCAACCGCAGCCCCCTCCACCCGAACCGTCGATACCACCGCTGGTGCCGCCGGTCCCATCGGTGGCAATCCCTGAGCCGCCGCCCCCCCCGGCAACCCCGGTCCCGCCGCCGACCCCCTCGGCTCCGCCGCCGTCACCCACGGTAATCCAGTCGCAGCCGCCGGCGGCCGCCGTGGAACCCCGCATCCCACGCGATCCCCCGGCCTCCCAATCCGAACGGGTCGCCGTCGAGAGTGCCGTACCGGTCTCTTCCGGAACGGCAGACGGCCAGGAATGGAAGCCGTTGATCGATCCGGCGCGCATCATTGGCGGTATCGCCAGGTCGAAGAGGCTGATCCTGGCCACGACGATCCTTGGGACGGCGTTGGGCGTGGCGGTCGCCGTATCGACGCCCAAGAAGTACGAGGCAACCACCGAGGTTATCGTTGACCCACGCGACCTGAAGCTCACCGATCGCGACCTGACGCAGAATGTCATCGCCTCAGACGCGACGCTGGCAATCGTCGAGAACCAGGTGCGCATCCTCACGTCGGGCGATGTCCTCGACAAGGTCGTCACTCAACTCAACCTCACCAACGATCCCGAGTTCAACGGCCAGGGCAAGAGTGGTCTTGGCCTGATCTCGATGCTCCGCTCCTTCCTGTCCCGGCAGGAGGCGGACGCGGGCTCCAGCGATGCCCGTACCCGCGCGCTGGCAATCCGCAATCTGGCGAGAAGCCTGGACGTCGAGCGCGGCGGCAAGACCTTCGTCGTCTCGATCAGCGCGACCACGCAGAATCCCGACAAGTCGGCGCTGATCGCCAACACGACGAGAACGGCTTTCCAACAGATCTCGAGCGAACTCCAGTCCAAGACGGCGGGGCGAGCTTCCGACGAACTCACCGCCAGGCTCGACGAATTGCGCAAGGGCGTCGAGGCGGCCGAGCGCCAGGTCGAGGATTTCCGGTCCTCGCACGACCTCGTCGACGCGCAGGGCCGGCTGATCAGCGACGACGAGATGCTGAAGCTCAACGAACAGCTCTCGATCGCGCGCGCCCGCACCCTCGAACTGAACGCGCGCGCCGCCTCGGCGCGTGGCACCGACGTCAATGCGGTGCTGAGCGGCACATTGCCGGAGGAAATCAACTCGAACACGATGAACGACCTGCGCGCGCAATATGCGGCGTTGAAGCAGGAGGCGGACAGGGCCGCGGTCAAGCTCGGGCCGCGCCATCCCGAGATACAGGCGCTCAACGCCCAGCTCGCTGGAGCGCGCGATCGCATCGCGGCCGAACTGCAGCGCATCGCCTCCTCGCTGCAGGTCGATCTCACGCGCGCCGTGCAACTGGAGCAGGACCTTGCGTCCCGCATGGCGCAGGCCAAGGTGCGCAGTGGCGACGTCAACAACGACCTTGTCTCACTGCGCGAACTGGAGCGCGTGGCGACTGCCAGACGCCAGGTCTACGAACAGTTCCTGCTGCGCGCGAAGGAGACCAGCGAGCAGAAGGACATCAACACGGCCAACATCAACGTCATCTCGCCGGCCCTGGCGCCGCTGGAGGCGAAAGGCCCGTCGCGCGCCGTGATTGCGCTCGCCGGCCTGTTGCTGGGCCTTGTCTCCGGCATCGGGATCGGGGCCATGCGCGGCGCCTATGAGAGCCTGCGCGAAACCGCCGACACGCGCACCCGCCGGGGGCAGGCCCCTCGCACGCCGCCGGTCGAGGACGATGACCGCCAACGCTCCGCTCCGGCTGCGGCGACACAGCCGGTCCGCGTTGACCCCGACAGCGGATTGTCCGCCGCCGACAAGGAACAGGAAGGTCCCATCGCCACGGCGGCCGACGCGCCCGCCGGGTCAACTGTCGAAAGGCCGCTGGATACCCCGGCCCATCGTGCCAGCCAGGACATCGGTATGTCCCCGACAGCGGACGAGCCGCTGTGGCATCGTGGTGCCGATCATCCCTATCCATCGCAGCCGCGTGAACAGGCTCGCTATTCGCCGTACCTGCCAGAGCCGGCCGACTATCCTTCGCGGTCGAGGGCTGCCTATCCCCAGGGCCCCGATCCGTTGCCGCGAGCGGACGATCCCCCGCGTCCACCGCTCGATCCCGAGGTTTCGCGCCGTGAGGCCACTGATGTGGCCGAACAGCAGGCTTCGATCGAGGAGATCCGCGCCAGCCTGCGGGAGTTCCGCGAGGCGGTCCGCGAACTCAGCAAGAGCCGGTCCGGCAAGCGCTACTTCTAGAGCACGAAGCCGAGGGTTTGACGCGGTTTGCCGATGACGGCTTGCGCCGTATTTCCGATTTCGGGCCGAAAATGGTTCTTTCGCCAAAAGCTCCCCCGGGAGGGCGGGGATAAAACCGCCGGTTTCGAGTTAGCGGCATGGGACGGCGCATTGACGGGATTGCGCTGTTGAATTTTCGTGAAAATGCCGCGCAGGCTCGCGCCGTCCTCGCGGATGCGCCAGGGACGTGCGAACAAGGCGGGCAAAACCGGTTTCGAAGGTGATTCATGGCCGAAGTGATTGACGGGAAGAAAGTCGCCGAGGATGTCGTGCGCAAGGTCAAGGCCCTGACCGGGGAGTTGGAGGGCAAGGGCGCCCGCCGGCCCGGCCTGGCGGTTGTGATCGTCGGCGAGGACCCGGCCAGCCAGGTCTATGTCGCGTCGAAATCCCGCACGGCCAAGGAATGCGGCTTCCACTCGGTCCAGCATACGCTGCCGGCCGACACTTCGGAGCAGGCGCTGCTCGAGATCATCGGCGATCTCAATGCCGATCCGGCAATTCACGGCATCCTGGTGCAGCTCCCGCTGCCCGGGCACATCGACGCCGGCAAGATCATCCAGACCATCGCTCCGGAAAAGGATGTCGACGGCTTCCATTTCATCAATGTCGGCAAGCTCGGCACAGGCGAACTGGCGACTGCCTTCGTTCCCTGCACGCCGGCCGGTTCGATGCTTCTGATCGAACGGGTGCGCGGCAAGGACCTGTCGGGCCTCAACGCGGTCGTCGTCGGTCGCTCCAACATCGTCGGCAAGCCGATGGCCAATCTGCTGCTGGCCGCCAACTGTACCGTCACCATCGCGCACAGCCGCACCAAGGACCTTCCCGCGCTGGCGCGCACGGCCGACATACTGGTCGCCGCCGTCGGTCGTCCGGAAATGGTGAGGGGTGACTGGGTAAAGCCCGGCGCCACCGTCATCGACGTCGGCATCAACCGCATCCCGGCGCCGGAGAAGGGCGAGGGCAAGTCCCGGCTGGTGGGCGACGTCGCCTATGCCGAGGCGGCGGCCATGGCCGGCGCCATCACGCCGGTTCCCGGTGGGGTTGGGCCGATGACCATTGCCATGTTGATGGCCAACACGCTAGCGTCGGCCTACCTCGCGGCCGGGCTGAAACGGCCGTCCTTCTGAGCAGAGAGCCTTCCACATTGCCGAACCCAACCGCATCCGTCGAACGGCCGGTCACGAACGATCCCGTTCAGGGTGGTGGTCGGCAATTCGGATTTCTGCTGGTCGACAAGTTCTCGATGTTCTCTCTGGCGGCGGCGATCGACTGCTTCCGCTCCGCCAACCGGTTGCTCGGCCGCGATTTCTACGGCTGGACCACGGTCTCGGCCGATGGTGACGCGGTTATGGCCTCCAACGGGCTGCCGCTGAAAATCGACTACAGCGTCGCCGACCTGCCGCCCGTCGACATCCTGTTCGTCTGCGTCGGGTTGACGACGGATTTTCCCGGCAAGAGCAAGGTGCTGGCCGCCCTGCGCGGCTGGGGCAGGCGCGGCAACGCGCTCGGCGCGCTTTCGGTCGGCTCCTACCTGCTCGCGGAAGCCGGCCAACTCGATGGCTATCGTTGCACCATCCACTGGGAGAACCGCGCCGGGTTCATGGAGCGGTTTCCCGACATCAATTGCACAGGCAATGTCTTCGAGATCGACCGTAAGCGCTACACCTGCGCGGGCGGCACGACCTCGATCGACCTGATGCTGGAGATCGTGCGCGGCGATTTCGGCTCCAATCTCGCCAACGGCGTCGCCAACCAGTTCCAGCACGAGCGCATCCGCTCGGCCGGCGACCGCCAGCGCGTCGGGCCTGAACGCGACCTCACGGGCAAATCCGAAAAGCTCAGACGGATCGTCGAGCTGATGGCGGATCATCTCGACGAACCTCTGTCGGCGGTGCAACTCGCCAAATCCGCGGGGCTTTCGGTGCGCCAGGTGGAGCGCCTCTTCCTGCGCCATCTCAGCGTCACGCCTGGCCGCTACTACATGCGGCTGAGGCTCGAGCGGGCGCGCGAATTGCTGCGCCAGACCAACATGCCGATCCTCGATGTGGCGATCGCGACCGGCTTTACCTCGCATTCCTATTTCGCGCAGAGCTATCGACTGCAGTTCGGCCGCCCACCGTCGGAGGAGCGGCGCACCACCTATTGAGCGGGCCATTCCGGTCGTAAATCCGCCAGGAGCCTGGAAGAGCCAGCGCTGAAACGGCTGCGGCCTCTTGCGGTCGTTGCGCTCATGCAGCACTATTTTAGCGACGGGTTCGGCTTCGGCATTCTGGGGAGAGTGCCGCGTTGAGGCGTCTCGTTCGATGAATGAAGCAAGCCTTGGCAGTGCCGGGGGATATCCGGCGGCAGGGAGCAAGCTCCAGGGCACGGGGCCTGAACTTGACCAGCAAGCGCGACCGCCGTCTTCGCGACTGGAAGGAGATCGCCGCGTTCTTCGGACGCGACGAGCGAACCGTGCGGCGCTGGGAACGCCAGCGTGGTCTGCCGGTGCACCGCATCTCGGGCGGCGCGCGCAATCTGGTCTTTGCCTATACGGACGAGCTCGAGCGCTGGCTGCGCGGCGAAAGCGCCGCGCGGGAAGATACGGCCGCTGCGGCAGAGGATACCCCGCCGCGACCGGCCGCGCCGGTTTCGGTCTTGCCTGCAGCACCTGTTCTCGCCGAAATGCCCGCAGCCGGGGTCGGGTCGGATATCCGGACGTTGCGCAGGCGGCCGTTGCTTTTCGGGGCCGCCGCGCTCGCGTTGCTGGCGCTGGCCGGCACCGTGGCCATGCGCGGCAATACAATCCTGCCTTCACGCGCGCCCTACAGGCCTGATCCCCGTGTGCAGGATCTCTATCTCGACGCGGTCTATCATCTCGGTACGCGGCAGGCCGACGGCTTCACCCACGCCATACAATTGCTGACCGAGGCGACCACGCTCGATCCGAACTACGCCGATGCCTATGTGAAGCTGGCCGAGGCCTACAACACTATCAGCCAGTTCACCTTGATGCCGCCCAACGAAGCATATCCGCGCGCGCTCGCGGCCGCGCAGCGGGCGATCGCGCTCGATCCGGACAATGCCGGCGGCTATGCGGCGCTGGCCTTCACAACCTTCTACTGGACGAAGGATTTCGCCAGGTCGAGGGAACTGTTCGAACGCGCCATTCGCCTCGATCCGAGTGCGGCGGCCACGCATCACTGGTACGCGCTGACGCTGATGGTCACCGGGGACACGGCCACGCCGCTCCGCGAGATCGGGCTGGCGCAGCAGCTCAATCCGGAGTCGCGCGCGATCCTGGCCAACAAGGCCTTGATCCTGTTCTATGCCGGCCAGGTCGATGCCGCCGTCATGATCCTCCAGCAATTGGCCAAGGCGGAGCCGAACCTGCGCTCGCCCCCGGAATATCTCGCCACCATCTATCTCGATCAGGAGCGCTACACCGATTTCCTGCGCGAGTACCGCCGTGCCGCCGAGGTGGCCAACAACGGCGCCCGCCGCGCCATTGCCGACGCGGCCGAGCAGGGCCTTCGCCAATCCGGAGGGCGAGGCATGCTTGAGGCCATGTATGCCGAGCAGATCAGGCAGTTCGAAAGGAACCTTGAACCCGCCTTCAAGGTAGCGGGTACCGCCGCCATGCTCGGCCTCGGCGACGATGCGATCCGCTATCTCGGGGAATCGGTGCGGCGAAAGGAGGCCGACATGCTGGGCATCCGCATCGAGCCGCCTTTCAAGACCTTGAGAGCCGACCCCCGCTATCGCGCGATCGTCGCGGCCGAGGGTTTCGTTCCCGCCGAAACCTCCGGAGCCTGATCCAACCGGGCTTGTCTAGAGAGGCTGCCTCAAATAGCTTCCGCTCCGGATCGATGCGGCAGCCGGAAAGCGACGGATTCGGCCATGCATCCGAAACGAGGATGCGCCTTTACGGCGCGCCGTGCGCCCATCCGGGCACGCAAGGGACGAATTCAGGAGATTTCCATGGCGGGACTGGCACGGGGCATCGCTGCGGCGACTCTCCTTTTGTGGACGACCACGCTCGGCGTCGCGGCCGACAGGGCAATCATCATACTCGATGCTTCGGGCTCGATGTGGGCGCAGATCGACGGGAAGCCGAGGCAGGAGATCGCCCGCGAGTCGCTGAGGACCGTGCTCCAGTCCGTTCCCGCCGACAAGGAGATCGGGTTCATGGCCTATGGCCACCGCCAGAAGGCCAGTTGCGACGACATCGAGCTGATCGTCCCGCCGCAGGCCGGCTCGGCAAGCGCGATCTCAGCGGCGGCCGATTCCATGAAATTCCTCGGCAAGACGCCCCTGACGGCTGCCGTCAAGCAGGCGGCCGAGGCGCTGAAGTACACGGAGGACAAGGCGACGGTCGTCCTGATCACCGATGGCATCGAGACCTGCGGCGGCGATCCCTGTGCGCTCGGCAAGGAGCTCAAGGCCAAGGGCATCGATTTCACCGTCGATGTCGTAGGCTTCGGCCTCAGCGAGGATGAAGGCAGGCAGGTTGCCTGCCTGGCCGAGAACACCGGCGGCAAGTACATCCAGGCCTCGGATGCCAACGCTTTGCGCGACGCGCTGCTCAAGACGGTGACGGCTCCGGCATCCGCCGCGCCTGCGCCGCAGCCCGCGCCAGAGCCCGCCCCT
This sequence comes from Mesorhizobium sp. 65-26, assembly GCA_001899205.1. Classification (GTDB taxonomy): domain Bacteria; phylum Pseudomonadota; class Alphaproteobacteria; order Rhizobiales; family Rhizobiaceae; genus Mesorhizobium. The sequence goes on from MKVL01000017.1 coordinate 29,884, forward strand.
GCTGCGCCCACGCCGGCGCCGGCTGTCCAGGCCACCGCCGATCCGGCCAATTCGGAGTTCAACTTCCTGCCCAGCGTCGTGATGGTCGAGGGCGGCCAGCCGATTACCGACGGCAATGCCTGGGAGGTGTACAAGGCCAATCCGGACGGCTCGCGCGGCGAGTCCGTCACGACGGAATATGGCAATTATCGCGCCAAGCTTGAGCCCGGCGACTACATCGTGCTTGCCCGCGACGACGAGGCCCGGGTCGAGCAGAAGGTCAGGATCGAAGCAGGCCAGATCCAGAAGCCGGTCTTCGTCCTCAACGCCGGTACGCTGAGCATTCATCCTCGCACGAGCCAGGGCGCCGACATCAGCAGCGAGGCTCGTCTAGACTTCACCTATCCGGGCGGCAGCACGACCCACTATGGCGACACCAGGATCATCGTTCCGGCGGGCGAACAGAAGGTCGATGTCCATATCGGCAGCGGTGCCGCCTCGGAGACGATCCAGCTGAAGGCCGGCCAGAAGGTCGATAAGGACGTTATCGTCGGCGTCGGCCGTGTCGCGCTCAGCGTCTATTATGCCGCCGGCGGCGACAAGGCTGACAGTTCGGGCATTGGCGTCGAGGTCGTCCAGGCAGCCAAGAAGACCGACGGCACGCGCGACAGCATCGAGCACTCCTATGGGCCGGATCCCAAGTTCTGGCTGCCGGCCGGCGATTATGTCGCGATCACGACGCTCGATCTTGCTTCCGTCGAGCAGCCCTTCAGCGTCAAGGTCGGCGACAGCCAGGACGTGAAGGTGGCGCTCAACGCCGGCGTTGTCGCGATTTCGGCGCCGGGCGCCTCCTCGATCGAGATCCTGTCGCCGCAGAAGGACATCCAGGGTAACCGCAAGTTGCTCGGCATGGGCTATGGGGACAGCTGGCAGCAGACCATCGCCGCCGGCGACTATGTCGTCGTGCGCCACGCGGCCGAAGGCGGGCATGACAAGGAAATGCCGGTGACCATAAGGGCCGGCGGCCGCAGCGAGATCACAGTTTCGCAATGACCGGCATCCAAGGAAAACAAAAGGGCGGCCCCAGGCTGCCCTTTTGTTTTGTCGGATGGTGGCAGGTCAGGCGTTGCCGAAGGCGGCGGCGCCATGATCCGCGCGCCCGACCATCTGCCGGAAACCGGCGAAGAGCTCGCGGCCAAAGCCGAATTCATTGCCGATGAGGTCGGCTTCCGCCGATCGGCGCAGCGCGAATTCCGCCGCCGGCACCAGCACCTCCAGCGTGCCGGCATCGGCGTCGAGCCGGATGATGTCGCCGTCATGAATCCTGCTGATGGGGCCGTTCTCGACCGCCTCCGGCGTCACATGGATGGCCGCCGGCACCTTGCCGGAAGCGCCCGACATGCGCCCGTCGGTGACCAGCGCCACGCGCTGGCCGCGATCCTGCAGGATGCCGAGCACCGTGGTCAGCTTGTGCAGTTCCGGCATGCCGTTGGCCTTTGGCCCCTGGAAGCGGATGACGGCGATGAAGTCGCCGGTGAGCGTGCCTGCCTTGAAGGCATCGTTCAGCCCCTGCTGGCTATCGAAGACCCTGGCCGGCGCCTCGATGACGCGCCGCTCCGGCTTGACGGCCGATGTCTTGATGACGGCGTGTCCGAGATTGCCGGCGAGCACCTTCAGGCCGCCGGTCGGCTGGAATGCCTTCTTGAACGGCGCCAGCACCTTGTCGTCGCCGCTGTCGCGGGGCGCTGCCTCGCGCACCACGCTACCGTCGGCGCCGAGCCTTGCCTCGACCGCGTAGGGCCGCAAGCCTTCGCCCCACACCGTCTGCACGTCCTCGTGCAGGATGCCCTCGTCGAGCAGTTCGCGGATCAGGAAGCCGAGCCCGCCGGCGGCGTGGAAGTGGTTCACGTCGGCAAGCCCGTTCGGATAGACGCGCGCCAGCAGCGGCACGGCTTCCGACAGGTCCGAGATGTCCTGCCAGGTGAGCGCTATGCCGGCGGCCGCGGCCATGGCGATAAGATGGATAGTGTGGTTGGTGGAGCCACCGGTGGCGTGCAGGCCGACGACGCCGTTGACGATCGAGCGCTCGTCGATCATGCGCCCGACCGGCGTATAGGCGTTGCCGAGCGCGGTGATTGCCAGCGCCCGCTTCGCCGCTTCCCGGGTCAGGGCGTCGCGCAGCGGCGTGCCAGGATTGACGAAGGACGCGCCGGGCGTGTGCAGGCCCATGAGCTCCATCAGCATCTGGTTGGAGTTGGCCGTGCCGTAGAAAGTGCAGGTGCCCGGCCCGTGGTAGGATTTGGACTCCGCCTCGAGCAATTCGGGCCGGCCGACCTTGCCCTCGGCATAGAGCTGGCGGACCCGCGCCTTTTCGTCATTGGCAAGGCCCGACGTCATCGGCCCGGCGGGAATGAAGATCGCCGGCAGATGGCCGAAACTGAGCGCCGCGATGACAAGTCCGGGCACGATCTTGTCGCAGACGCCGAGGAAGACGGCGGCGTCGAACATGTTGTGCGAAAGGCCGATTGCCGCCGCCATGGCGATCACGTCGCGCGAGAAGAGCGACAGCTCCATGCCGGGCTGGCCCTGGGTGACACCGTCGCACATGGCCGGCACGCCGCCGGCCACCTGGGCGATGCCGCCAGCCTCGCGCGCGGCTTCCTTGATCAGCGCCGGAAACGTCTCGAAGGGCTGATGCGCCGACAGCATGTCGTTGTAGGAGGTGATGATGCCGAGATTGGGCACCCGATCGCCGCCGAGCGCTATCTTCTCCGACGGGCTGCAGACTGCGAAGCCGTGCGCAAGGTTGCCGCATGAAAGCACAGCCCGATTGGCGCTGCGGCCGGAGGCCTCGGCGATGCGCGCGAGATAGGCCTCGCGGCCTGCCTTCGAACGTTGGCGGATGCGCTCGGTGATGGCTTCGATGTCACGTCTGGCTGTCATGGCGGTTGGTCCTTCTAGGGTCCCGGGAGACGTCCTCCCACTGTCCGCCGGGCCCGTGTGGCAAGTTTGATTTCAGGGGGCCCAGAAAACCTCGACGGCCCTCGGCGAGGCGTCGAACACGGCCCTGATGGGCTTTTTCGGTCCCGGCCCCATCGCGCCGTTGAAGGCGGCGCGCTTGTCGTCGCCCTCGATGTGAAGCGCCAGGAAGCCGGCATCGACGATGCGGGCCATGGCAAGCGTCAGGCGCGGCTCGCCGGCGCTCGCCGCGTGGACGGGCAGGACGATCCTGCTGGAAGCCGGATCGAGCAAAACAGTGAGGTCGTCAGCGTCCGGGAAGAAGGAGGCCGTGTGGCCGTCGGCGCCCATGCCGAGCACGGCGACGTCGAGCGGCCATGGAAGTTGCCGCAGCGCTGCGTCATCCGAAGCAGCCGCGTCCTCGATGCTGGTTGCCTCGTGATAGAGCGGCACGAAGCGCGCCGCCGCGGCGGCGTTGCGAAGCAGGTTGGCGGCGACGAGACCGGCATTGGAACGCGGCGAGCTGGCCGGAACGAAACGTTCGTCGATGAGGGTCACCACCACCTTGTCCCAGGCGATGGCGGCCGTCGAGAGCGCGGCGAAGAACCGCGCTGGCGTGGTGCCGCCGGAAACGGCCAGGAAAGCCGTGCCGCGCGCGGCGATCGCTGCGGCGAGGCGGTTGGCGACGCGTTCGCTCAACGCCGCGGCCAGGTCCGGCCGCGCGGGGAACTCATGCCAGTTGTAGGCGCCGTTCAGTTGCTCTCGTGCCATGTCCGTCCGTCGCGTTCGATGAGCGCAATGGAGGCCGAAGGCCCCCAGGTGCCGGCCGTATAGCCCTGCGCTTCCTGCCTGGCGCTTTCCCAGGCGTTCTGGATCGGGTCGATCCACTTCCATGCCGCCTCGACCTCGTCACGGCGCATGAACAGCGTCTGGTTGCCACGCACGACATCCATGATCAGTCGCTCATAGGCATCCGGCGCGCGACCGTCGAAAGACTGCGCGAAGCTCATGTCGAGCGAGATCTGACGCAGCCGCATGCCGCCCGGACCGGGATCCTTGATCATGATGTACTGCTTGACGCCTTCGTCCGGCTGCAGGCGGATGACCAGCTGGTTGGCGAAGATCGGCCCGGCGCTGTCGCCGAAGATCGAGTAGGGGATCGGCTTGAACTCGATGACGATCTCCGAGACGCGCGTCGCCAGGCGCTTGCCGGTCCTGAGGTAGAACGGCACGCCGGCCCAGCGCCAGTTGCCGATCTCGGCCTTGATGGCGACGAAGGTCTCGGTGTTGCTGTCCTTGCCGAGCTCCTCGACATAGCCCTTCACCGGTCCGCCGGCCGATGCGCCGGCGCGGTACTGCCCCCGCACCGTCTGCTTCGGCGCCTCGTTGCCGTTGACGCGCTTCAGTGCCCGCAGCACCTTCAGCTTCTCATCGCGCACGGCGTCGGCGTCCATCGAGGACGGCGTTTCCATGGCGACCAGGCACAACAGCTGCAGCATGTGATTCTGCACCATGTCGCGGAGCGCGCCAGCCTTGTCGTAGTAAGTGACGCGGTCCTCGAGCCCGACAGTCTCCGCAACCGTGATCTGGACATGGTCGACATAGGCAGAGTTCCACAGCGGCTGGTAGAGCGCGTTGGCGAAGCGCAGCGCCATCAGGTTCTGCACCGTCTCCTTGCCGAGATAGTGATCGATGCGGAAAATCTGGCTTTCCTGGAAATCGTCGCCCACAGCGTCGTTGAGCGCGCGCGCCGAGGCGAGGTCGCGGCCGATCGGCTTTTCCAGCACGATGCGCGAATTGGGCGTGATCAGCTTGTGTTCCCGCAGCTTGTGAGAGATCTCGCCGAACAGCGCCGGCGCGACCGCCAGGTAGAAGGCACGGATGCGGTCGCTGTCGCCGATCGCCTGCTTGAGCGTGTCGAAACCCGCGCCAGTGGTAGCGTCTGCCGAGACATAGGAGAGGCGGGCGAGAAAGGTCTCGAGCTCCTTGTCGTCTATATCGGCGGCTTTGACGTGGTCGATGATCGCCTGCCTGGCGAATGCCCTGAACTCCTCATCGGTCATCTTCGATCGCGAAGTGCCGATGATTCGGGTCGGTTCGGAGAACTGGTGGTCACGTTGGCGATAGTAGAGCGAGGGCAGCAGCTTGCGTTCCGACAGGTCGCCTGTGCCTCCGAAAATGATGAAGTCGAAGGGATCGACGGGGATGATCTGGCTCGTCATGGTCTGTCCGCTCTGGCGCCGGTCGCTGTGACGCGGCCCGATATAATCTAATCGATTTAAATTTTCCAGTGCCTTGGTGTCACACCCAGGCGTCGAAAGCTGCCTCTTGACACCGGCGCCACCCGAAGGCTTGTCGGCGGGCGGTGTCACCGCGAGGCCTTCGCAGCCGCAACATAGGGCGTGATCATGGCGAAGCCAAAGAAGAATCGCGAAGACGCGCATCTTTCCGGCCGCCTGTGTCCAGGCCGCCAGCGGCAGGGCGCGTCGATGCAGGATCAATCCGGACGTCGCGCGCGAGCGTCCATGGCCATGAATGGGAAACATCATGCGGCTTGAGGGCAAGGTTGCCATCGTCACCGGGGCGGCGTCGGGCTTTGGCGAGGGCATGGCGAAGCGCTTCGCCGAGGAGGGCGCCCGCGTGGTGGTTGCCGACCTCAATGCCAAGGGCGCCGAGCACGTCGCCGGCGAGATCGGCGCGGCAGCGATCTGGACACAGACCGACGTCTCGCTGCGTTCCGAGTTCGACGAGATGGTCTATGCCGCCATGAGCGCCTTCGGTCGCATAGACATCATGGTCAACAACGCCGGCTTCACCCATCGCAATGGCGACATGCTCAAGGTCGACGAGGAGACGTTCGACCTGATCACTGCCGTAAACATGAAGGCCATCTATCACGCCGCGCTGGCCGTGGTGCCGGTCATGGAGCGGCAGGGTGGCGGTGTTATCCTCACAACCGCGTCCACCGCCGGCATCAGGCCGCGGCCGGGCCTCACCTGGTACAACGCCTCCAAGGGCTGGGCGATCACGGCGACCAAGTCGATGGCGATCGAGCTGGCGCCGAAGAACATTCGTGTGAACTGCCTGTGTCCCGTCGCCGGCGAAACCGGTATGCTGGAGAAGTTCATGGGGGCGGACACGCCGGAAATCCGCGAGAAGTTCCGCTCGTCGATACCCCTGGGCCGCCTTTCGACGCCGCTCGATATCGCCAATGCGGCGTTGTGGCTGGCATCCGACGAGGCCGCCTTCATAACCGGCGTGGCCCTGGAGGTGGATGGCGGACGCTGCATCTGAGCGAGGCGCCAAACAAGCGGAGCTGAAAACCGGCATGGGGATGAAGGCAAAGTTGACGGCAGCCATCGAGGACGTGAGGCAACGCGTCAGGGTGGCCAAGGCTAAACGCGGCCGCGCCAGAAGCAGGGCGACCTTCATCGCCATCACCGGCAGTTCCGGCAAATCCACCGCCACCAGCCTTCTCGGCCATCTGTTGGCCGATCACGGCGCCGTCTATTCGCAGTTCCTCGCCAATTCGATGCGATCGCTGGTGAACACGCTGTACAAGCGTATGCAGCGCGCCGGCGACCTCGACTACGTGGTTTTCGAGGCCGGCGCGCACGGAATGGGCACCATCAAGCCGATGGCCGACATATTCCGGCCGCATGTTGCCGTGGTGACGATGGTGCGTCTCGAACACTATTCCAGCTTCCGGAAGATCGAGAACGTCGCGGAGGAAAAGGGCACCCTCCTGGATGCGCTGATGCCGGGCGGTTTCGCCGTGCTCAATGCCGACGATCCCCACGTTGCCGCCATGGCGGGCCGGACCGGCCATCGCGTCGTTACCTTCGGCATGTCGGAAGGCGTCGACTACAGGGTTGCCGACGTCCATGCCGCCTATCCGCAACTGCTGACCTTCACGCTGCGCTGGAAGGAAAACGCCTTGCGGGTCGCGGCTCCTTTCCCGGCCGACTATTTCTGGCTGCCAGTTGCCGCTGCCGTCGTTACCGCACTCGAACTGGGCATGCCGCCGGAGAAGGTGGCCGCCGCTCTGAAGACCTTCAAGCCGCTTGCCAATCGCTGCGAGGTCGTGTCGATCGATGGCGGGCCGCAATTCATCGTCGACGCGGCCAAGTCGCCATGGCACTCGCTCTACATGGCGCTCGACATGGTGGCGAAGTCGACAGTGGCGCGAAAGCGCATCGTGCTCGGCCAGATATCGGACTATGCCGGCTCGACCAGGAAATACCACTATGCCTACAAGGTGGCGCGCGAGGCCGCCGACGAGATCATCTACACCGGCGATAACGCGCACAAGGCAGACCCGGGCCAGGCTGACATCGACAGTGGTCGTTTCCTGGAACTGCGTTCGGCGAAGGAGGTCTCCGACCACATAAAGCGTACGGCCGTGCCCGGAGAACTCATTCTGCTGAAGAGCTCGTCAAACCTTCACCTCGAGCGGGTGGCGCTGGCCTGGAAGCATGATGTCAAGTGTTGGGTCCCCTCCTGCAAGAAGCGGGAGGATTGCCATACTTGCGGCCTCTATGAAGTCCCGTACGAAGAGCATGACCAGCATGTGCGCGGGCTCAGGCGGGCCAGGAGATGGCAGCGCGTCAGGCGCTTGTTCGGCGCCTGACAGGGCATGTGGCCCGAAGTCAAGCGCCGGGCCTGATGTAGCTCTTGTAGATGAAGCCGCGCTTGCCGCCGTAGACGATCTCGCACCATTGCTTGCAACTTACCACCTGGACCGAGGTCCTGGCGGGCACGGTACCGATTGCCGCCGCATTCTTCTTGGGGCCGGCCCGCATGGTCACCGGCCTCAATATCCGTCCCATGCCGGCCGCCGCGACTTTTTTCGTCTTTGCCTTGGCGGGCGCGTCGGCGCTTTCGTCGGACGGTGCCGGGGGTGCTTCAGGTACAGCGGCCGGAATGGCCGCAGTCTGAGCGCCATCGGTGGCGCTGTTTTCGCCTGGCGCGGCAACCTTGGCCAGCAACGCCTCTCCATCGGTTTCCCCGGTGGGCTGGGTGTATGCGACCGTCGTGGCCGGCTTGTCAGCCTGTCCGTTCTGGCCAGTCGCGTCGGCGGCTTGAGCCTTGGCCGGGTCGGCCGGTGCCGCGGCGTTCGTGCCGCTCCAGCGCGGATCATTAGCGGCCAGCGCCGGCAAGGGCGCCTTTGGCGCGGCAATGGTCACCGAAGCCTTCTCGACCTTCGGCCTGGTATGCGTGCTGTCCACCGCCGCCACCGTCACGTTGGCTGTCGCGGCGATCTTCTTGGTTTTGACCGGAACGGCTGGAACGATCTGCTCGGGGCTCGCGGCGGCCTGGCGTTCGCCCGCCGGCAGCGCCAGCCATAGCGCCACGGCGGCCACACCCAGAAGCGCGGCCGTGCCGACAGCGGCAATCACCAGGTGCGCGTTCGACCTTACCCCTTGCCAGAGCGAAGGCTGCATGTCGTAGCCGAACTGCATGGCGAGGCGCCGTCGTTCCGGCACGCCGAAACTGAAGGGCTCTCTCACTCTTGCCACCTCCATATATGGGCCGATGTTCTTGCAATCTCACGCCGGCCATGCGGCGCCGGATCGGCATCGGTCCCAGAATCAAAAGCGGGCGGTCCCGCAGATTTCCCCGTCTAAGCGCCCACGGCGCGCATCTTTCGCCTGCGATTGTGGCATCAGTGCGCCTTTGTTAAGAAATTCGCAAGCAATGCGTGGAGGATCGATTAATCGATCCTAAAAGCGTGGCGCGGTCTTTCAGCGACGCTCGGCAGGCACCAGGCCTTTGATTTGGCACATGTCTTTCCGCCGAAACCGGTCGCGCTTTCGGCGGACGTGATTCTAAATCCTGTCGCGCAGCGCGTACCAGTTGAGCGCAAGGAAGAGCAGCGGCGAGCGAAAGCGCCGTCCACCCGGGAACGGGGGAATGTTGAGATCCTCGATCAGCCGCAGCCGGTCGCGATTGCCCGCGACCGTTTCCGCGTAGAGTTTGCCGAAGAAGTTGGACAGCATGACGCCGTGGCCGGAATAGCCGCCGGCCGAAATGACGTTCGGCATGACCTCGCGCACGAAAGGCTTTCGCGGCATGGTGATGCCGACATAACCACCCCAGCCATGGGTTATCTCGACCTCCCTGAGCGCCGGATAGATCTCGGCGATCTGCCGGCGGATGTGGATGTGGATGTCTTTCGGATCCTTGACCGCGTAGATCTCGCGTCCGCCGAACAGCAGCCTGCCATCCGTCGACTTGCGGAAGTAGCGCACGACGAAACGCGAATCGTCGACCGCTTCGCCACCCGGCAGCACCTTGCTGTCGGCGCCGAGCGGCACCGTCGCGCCGATGAACGAGCCGATCGGCATGATGTGCGCGGCGCTGACCGGCTCCAGCGATCCGCCATAGGCGTTCACGCCGATCAGGCACTTGCTGGCGGTGATCGTTCCCCTGGGAGTGGCGATCCGCACCTTGCCGCCGGTCGACGTGATGCCGGTCGACGATGTGCGTTCGAAAAGCTGCGCCCCTGCCTGCGTCGCTACCCTGGCTGTACCGATCACCAGCTTCAGCGGATGTATATGGCCGGTGCCGGTGTCGCGGGTGCCGCCGAAATAGGCCGTCGAGCCGAGCCGCTCCGCCGCCTCCTTCGCGTCCATGAAGGTGAGGTGCGGATAGTTGAAACGCGTCGCCATGACCTCGGCATGCGCCTTGTAGTCGTCGACGTAACGGGGCTTGTGCGCAACAGACAACTGGCCCGGCACATAGTCGATTTCGATTGCATTGGCGGCGGCGAAGTCGAGAAGATGGCTCTTGGCTTCCTCGGCGAGATCGAACAGGGCCTTGGCGCGGGAAAAGCCGTACTCGCTCTCCAGTTCCTCGGCCCATGCGCGCTGCCCGGTACCCATCTGGCCGCCATTGCGGCCGGAGGCCCCGTCGCCGAAGCGATGCGCCTCGATCAGCACCACGTTCGTCCCGGCCTTGGCCAGATGCGCGGCCGCCGAAAGCCCCGTGAAGCCGCCGCCGACAATGGCGACGTCGCAGGAAATATCGCCGTCCAGCGCCGGATACTCAGGACGCGGACCGGCCGTATCCTCATACCAGGAGCGGCCGGGAGAGATGGGGGATTGGTAATTCATGGGGTGCCAGGAAGAGTTTAGCGGACAGACAGTAGCGAATGGTGAGTGGCGAATAGCGACTATGGCAAAAAGGGACGATGGAGCGACGCTCCCTGCTCTCTATTCGCTACTCGCTATTCCCCCTCACACGTTGAGCAGCAGATACTCCCGCTCCCACGGGCTGATCACTTCCATGAAGGTCTCGAACTCCGCGCGCTTGATCGCCGCGTAGGTGGCGGCGAAGGATTTACCCAGGATCGCGCCCAGTTCCTCATCGGCCTCGAACAGGTCGACGGCCTCCAGCAAGCTGCGCGGCAGGTCGATCTCGTCCTCGTTGGCGGTGGTCAGCACCGGCGGTTCAGCCTTGATCTTGTTGGTGATGCCGATCAATCCGCATGCGAGCGAGGCCGCGAGAGCGAGATAGGGATTGGCGTCGGAGGAGGGGATGCGGTTCTCGACGCGCCGGGCCGCCGGATCCGAGCGAGGCACGCGGAAGGCCGTGGTTCGGTTGTCGTAGCCCCACTTGTTGTTGACCGGCGCCGAGGCCGCCTGAGTCAGGCGCCGGTAAGAGTTCACATAGGGCGCGAACATCACCAGCGCGTTCGGCACATGCTTCTGCATGCCGCCGATGAAATGGAAGAAGTCGTCCGTTTCCGAGCCGTCCTCCGCCGAGAAGACGTTCCTGCCGGTCTTCTTGTCGATGACCGACTGGTGGATGTGCATGGCCGAGCCGGGCTGGCCCTGGATCGGCTTGGCCATGAAGGTGGCGTAGATCTCGTGCTTCAGCGCGGCCTCGCGGATCGTGCGCTTGAACATGAACACCTGGTCGGCGAGCTCGATCGGGTCGCCGTGGCGCAGGTTGATCTCGAGCTGGCCGGCGCCCTCTTCGTGGATCAGCGTGTCGATCTCCAGGCCCTGGCGCTCGGAGAAATGGTAGATGTCGTCGATCAGCTCGTCGAACTCGTTGACGCCGGCGATCGAGTAGCCGGCGCCGCCGCCGATCGGCCGGCCCGAGCGGCCGACGGGAGGGGTCAGCGGATAGTCGGGATCGGGATTCTTGCGCACCAGATAGAACTCGATCTCGGGCGCCACGACGGGCTTCAGGCCGCGTTTGTCGTAGGCGGCAAGCACGCGTTTCAGCACGTTGCGGGGGGTGAACTCGACCGAGCGGCCATCCTGGTGGACAAGATCGCAGATGACTGCCGCCGTCGGGTCCTCCTCCCACGGCACGACGGTCAGCGTCGAAAGGTCCGGCATCAGCTTGAGGTCGCCATCGTCCTCCGGATAATGGAAGCCATTGCCGTCCTCCGGATAGCCGCCGGAAATCGTCGTCATGAACACCGCCGAAGGCAGTGCCAGCGAGGTGTTCGAGGTGAATTTCTTCGACGGCATCATCTTGCCGCGCGCCACGCCGGCCTGGTCAGGCGTTATGCATTCGATGTCCTCGATGCTGCGCCATTCAAGCCAGTCGCTGGCTTCCTTCCAGTTTTTGACACCGCGTTGGTTCTTGACGTAGGCAGGCGTGCGGGTGCGTCCTCCGCGGCTCGACGGACGGACTTCCTTTTTTGCAGGCGGCATCATTCACCAGATTGGGTTGCGGATACCCGAGTATAGCCGTGCCTCACGACGGAAGGGAAGGGGAGCCCTTTCTGCCTTCCGTTTGCCGGGCACGGCTCGTGCACCGAGAAAAACGATACTGGCGACAAACCTCGGTGGCGTCTACATAGGGCCGGCCCGCGCGGCGCCTGGATGCGTCGCCCTGCAAAAGAGCGAGAGTGCCGCATGCCGTCCAAGCTGGTCACGACCATCGGGTTCGACGCCGATGACACGCTGTGGCAGAACGAGCTCTTCTTCCGCAGCACCGAAAAGCAGTTCGTCGCGATGCTCGCCGATCACGGCGACGAGGCGAAGATATCGGCGCGGCTGCTGGAAGCCGAGAAGCGCAACCTCGCAACCTACGGATTCGGCATCAAGGGCTTTACGTTGTCGATGATCGAGACGGCGATAGAGGTCACGGAGGGGCGTGTGCCCGCCACGGTCATATCGCGGATCCTGGAAGCCGGCCGCGAGATGCTCGCGCATCCGATCGAGGTGCTGCCGCATGCGCGCGAGACGATCGAGCGTCTCGCCGGCTCCTATCGCCTGGTCTTGATCACCAAGGGCGATCTGTTCGACCAGGAGCGCAAGCTGGCGCAATCGGGGTTGGGGGATTTCTTCCAAGCCGTGGAGATCGTCAGCGACAAGAGTGCGCACACCTACGCGCGCCTGTTCGACCGTCATGGCGATGGCGCCGAGCGGAGCATGATGGTCGGCAATTCGCTCAAGTCCGACGTGGTGCCGGCGATCGAGGCCGGCAGTTGGGGCATCTATGTGCCGCACGAATTGACCTGGGTGCTCGAACATGTCGAGGCCCCGCGCGAGGCGGCCCGCTTCCGGCAGATCGCCGACCTCGGGCAACTGCCCGGATTGATCGACAGCATAGCGGGCTGAGGCGGTCAGCATCTCGCGCTCGGGCTTCTTCGCTGGGCGCCGCAAAAATACGGTTAAATCAAACGGATAGCATTTGGCAGTCAGGTGATTTCATCTGGCGCAGTGCAAATGCGATCGGCGCTTGGCTCAGTTGCCGCCGCGCCGCACCAGGCGATCGATGACCGGCTGCAGCCGTTCCGTGGTGATCGGCTTCGCCACCACGGCGTCGACCACACTCGACAAGGACAGGCTCTCGGGCGTGCCGTTCCTGGTGGAAAGCAGGATGACGGGAGGCTGTGACTGGCCCGAGGTGCGCCGCAGCGCGGCGATATCGGATATCAGGCCGTCGCAGTCCTTGTTGTCGGCGCCGCCATCCAGGACGATGGCGCCGGGGACGAGTGTGGCAAGCGTTCTTGCCGCCACGTCTGGCGATTCTGAAACGGGCCTGAGGCCGGAACGTTCGACGATCTTGGAAACCACCACCCTGTTGATCGGCGATGTCCCCACCACCAGCACGAGTGAAGGGTCCCGCAACGTTTCGTCACGGGAAGCGCGGCCCACCACATTCAGATGTCTTGCGATCCCAGTCCCACGGTTCACAAGGCACACAAGTCGACCAAGGTGCTCGCCCCCATTTCAATGCAGAGTTGAAATCGGTCGACTATTGGCGTGAGATCACGACGCATGTCAAGTTGAAAGGGGCGGCCCCCAGTTTATCGAGGAAATAACCGGATTTGCCGCCAACTCTGTACTGATCTGTCCAGAAAACCGCTGTCGAATGACGAAGATCACCCGCGCGGAGGTCGCGCGGGTGATCTGTCGATATGCATGGATCGATCAGCCGTGACTCTGGGTCACGATCACCGGGATGAGCAGATCTCCCCAGTTGCCGTCGCCGCCGTGATGGCGTGCCGAGCGCACCAGTTCCACCGAGACGCCGGCCTCGACGGCCTTCATGACCGACTGGTTGAGCCTGTGCAGGTCATTGGCCAGCATGCGGATGGTCGCCTGCTGGTCGACGCTCATGGCGGAGGACTGCTCTTCCGCCCGTTCCTTGACGCGACTGATCGAAGCCATTGGTCTTCTCCTTGTTCATCCCGCTTTGCGGGTGTTCCTCTCTGGAGCATCCGGCGGCCCGTGGGTCAGCCCGGCGTCGCGCGGATGCGGTAAAATCAAGCGGATGCGGGATGTCTCATCTCTCCCTGATGCATCCAGTTCCGGTACCGGCGGCTTACTCCGCCGCCGGCTTGAACTGTGCGTGCTCGGTCGACTCGTGCATGGCCGTGGTCGAGGACTTGCCGCCGGTGATCGCCATCGACACGGCATCGAAATAGCCGGTGCCGACTTCGCGCTGGTGCTTTGTCGCGGTGTAGCCATTGGCCTCCGCCGCGAACTCGGCCTCCTGCAGCTCCGAATAGGCCGCCATCTGCCGGGCCTTGTAGCCGCGGGCCAGCTCGAACATGCCGTAGTTGAGCTGATGGAAGCCGGCCAGCGTGATGAACTGGAACTTGTAGCCCATTGCGCCGAGCTCCCGCTGGAACTTGGCGATCGTCGCGTCGTCGAGGTTCTTCTTCCAGTTGAACGACGGCGAGCAGTTGTAGGCCAGCAGCTTGCCCGGATGATGCCTGTGCACCCCTTCGGCGAACTTCCGCGCCTGCGCCAGGTCCGGCTTCGAGGTCTCGCACCAGATCAGGTCGGCATGCGGCGCATAGGCGATAGCGCGGGCGATGCACGGCTCGATCCCGTTGCGCACCTGGTAGAAGCCCTCGACGGTGCGGCCTGCGTCATAGTCGACGAAAGGCTGGTCGCGTTCATCGATGTCGGAGGTGAGAAGCTTGGCGGCCTCCGCGTCGGTGCGGGCCACGACCAGCGTCGGCGTGCCCATCACGTCGGCCGCGAGGCGCGCCGCGTTGAGGTTGCGGATGTGCGCCGCGGTCGGGATCAGCACCTTGCCGCCAAGATGGCCGCACTTCTTCTCCGACGCGAGCTGGTCCTCGTAATGCACGCCCGCCGCGCCCGCCTCGATGAATGCCTTCATGATCTCGAAAGCATTGAGCGGTCCGCCGAAGCCGGCTTCGGCGTCGGCCACGATCGGCGCGAACCAGGTGTCGACGGAAAGCCCGTTGCCTTCCGACGTCTCGATCTGGTCGGCGCGCTGCAGCGTGCGGTTGATGCGCTTCACCAGTTCGGGCGCCGCGTTGGCCGGATAGAGCGACTGGTCCGGATACATGGCGGACGCGGTGTTGGCGTCGGCCGCGACCTGCCAGCCGGAGAGATAGATCGCCTTCAGCCCGGCGCGAACCTGCTGCATGGCCTGATTGCCCGACATGGCGCCGAGCGCGTTGACGAAATCCTCCTCGTGGATGAGCTTCCATAGCCGGTTGGCGCCCATTTCGGCAAGGGTCTGCCGGATCTGCACGGAGCCCCGCAGCCGCTTCACATCCTCGGGCGAATAGGGCCGCTCGATACCGTCGAAGCGGCCTTCGGGAGCGGATGGAACGAGGTTGTAAAAATCAGTCATCGGTTACTCCGGATCATTCTGGCGTTGAACGCGAATGGCACCTTGCAGGGAGGTCTGGGGCCAATCGGATGTGACATGATTTACATTGCGGCGCGAAAAGCGCGAGAATATTCGGGAGAAGGTCGCCAAAAATAGAGAAAACCTGTGTTGTGTTTGACCGGTTGCTTCTGTAAATTTGTCAAAATTGTAAACTCCTCAAATTCACCGCTTGGCCCGATCATGTGTAAATTCCTGTCAAGGAGAGCGATGTGACCGACCGGAAGATTTTCGCCGGGCCGCGCATCAGGCGTCTGCGCAATGCTAGGGGGCTGACCCAGACGGCAATGGCGGAAGAGCTTGGCATCTCGCCGTCCTATCTCAACCTGATCGAGCGCAACCAGCGCCCGCTCACCGTCCAGCTCATCCTCAAGTTGGCTTCCGTCTACAAGATCGAGCCCGACGAACTGCAAGCCGAGGCCAGGGGGTCGATATCGGCGCTCAAGGAAATGTTTGCCGATCCGCTGCTGATCGGCGAGTTGCCGGGCGATCAGGAGCTGATCGAGATCGCCGAAGCGGCTCCCAATGCGGCGGCGGCCATGATCAAGCTGTTTCGCGCCTATCGCGAACAGGCCGAGCGGCTGTCCGACCTGAGCGAGCTGCTGGCGCGAGAGGGCAGGGTCACGGCGCTTTCCGGCGCCCGCCTGCCGATCGACGAGGTGCACGAGATTTTCGAGCGGCGGCCCAACCATTTTACCGCGCTGGAGGAGGAGGCCGAAGCCTTCACCTCGGTGCTCAATCCCGGCGACGACCTGCTGGGTGCCTTGAAAGCGTGGCTGAGGCGCGAGCATGGCATCGTCGTCAAGGTGCTTCCGGTTGCCACCATGCCCAACTGGCGGCGCCGTTACGACCGGCATTCGCAACGCCTGTTCCTGTCGGAACGGCTGTCGCCGTTCGACCAGTTGCGCGAAGTGGCGATGGAGGCCTGCCTCGTGCGCATGACGGTTGCCGTGGCCGGCGAGATCCAGGCGCTGAAGCTGACGACCGACGAGGCCCGCCGCCTTGCCCGCTTCGAGCTCGGACGCTACGCGGCGCACGCACTGATGATGCCTTATCAGGCCTTTCAGGCGGCGGCCGTTCGCGCCCGCTACGACATCGACGTGCTGCGCTCCCGCTTTGGCGTTTCCTTCGAGCAGGCGGCGAACAGGCTTACCATGCTGCAGCGTTCCGGCGCGGCCGGCGTCCCGTTCTTCATGCTCGAGGTGGACAACGCCGGCAACCGTTTCCGCAGGGCCGGCAGCCAGGGCTTTCCGCACAGCCGCTTCGGCGGCGGCTGTCCGAAACTTCCAGTGCATGCCGCTTTTGCCCAGCCCGGACAGATACTGGTCGAGGCGGTGGAAATGCCTGACGGGGCCGAGTTCCTGTGCATCGCCCGCACGCTGGAGGGTCCGCAGGGCGCGTTCTCGGAAAGGCCGCGCCGCACGGCGCTGCTTCTGGGCTGCGATATCGGTTTCCGCGAAGAGATCGTCTATGGCGCGGCGCTCCCGGGGGCGCCGGCCGCCAGCGGCGGCAAATCCGGGCAGGGCGCCGTGGTGGCCACGCCCGTCGGGCCGGCATGCCGCCTCTGCGAACGCATTGGCTGCCTGGCGCGGGCGGAGCCGCCGGTCACGCGTCCGCTCGGCCTCGACGAAATGGTCACGGGTCTCAGCGCTTTCGATTTTCAGTGACGCTGGCATCACCGATGCGGCAGCAAGATCATCCGGGCCGGCGGCAAGTGCCGCACATCGGCTACGCCCTGAAGTGTCGATCGAAACATTGATTCACCGCTGATGGCGGGATATCAAAAAGAAGTAACGCAAGCTGGGGGGCGGCGATGAGCAAAACGGTTTTCTGGCTTGGGCTGGCGCTTGCCCTCTCCACTTCATCTGCTGTCGCTGAGAAATCGTCGGATTTCTTCAAGGACTACGCACAGTACAATGATGCCGGCAAGGCGTTCCTGGACAAGATCGATCCGAAGACCGGCGTGGTGGATCTCGCCGAGGGCGTCCATCTGGATCTTAAGGGCAAGTTCTATTTCCTCGACAAGAAGGACAGCGCCGCGGTGCTGACCGAAGCCTGGGGCAATCCGCCGGACGCTAGCGCCGACGCGGTCGGCATGATCTTTCCGGTGAATTACGATCCCATCGCCCAGGACAATTGGGGCATAGAACTACGCTGGGAGAAGATCGGCCATGTCGACGACAGCGACGCGGCCTCCATCGACTACGACGATCTGCTGCGCAGCATGCAGGCCGATACCTTGTCAAACAACGACCAGCGGACGAAGGACGGTTTTCCGCCCGTCACCCTGATTGGCTGGGCCTCGCCGCCGGTCTACGACGCGGTCAACAAGCGCCTGCACTGGGCCAAGGAACTTCAGTTCGGAAACGACGCCGTCCATACGCTCAACTACGATGTCCGCTTTCTAGGCCGCGAAGGCGTCTTCGTGATGAGCTACATCGCCACGGTGAAGCAACTGCCTGAGATCAAGCAGAGCCTGAACGAGGTGCTGGATCTGGCGACCTTCAACGCAGGCAAGAAATACGTCGATTTCCAGCCGGGCCTCGACACGGTCGCGGCCGTCGGTGTGGGCGGGCTGATAGCCGGCAAGCTGGCAGCGAAGGCGGGCCTGCTGGCGGTGGCGCTTGTGGTGCTGAAGAAGTTCGGCGTGATCCTGCTGGTTCCCCTGGCCGGCCTCTGGCGGCTCATTCGAGGCAAGAAGGACGCCTCCTCCTAGGGCAGTTTCCGGTTGGGGCCAGCGTTGCGAAGGTTCCCAATTCGGCAGCCCGCATGTGCGCCAAGTGGAACGTGAAACTGGATCACGCCTGTCGATGGCGGATGTATTAGGCGAATACGGCGCGGTTGCGTCGTTCGCCGTATATCGCACCGGCCACGGATCCTCGATAGTGTCGCCATGACCGACGCCGCTTCATCGCCGATCGCCGTTTCGCCGACTGTCTCGCGGCGCGAGGAGCGCGTCGGCATTCTGCTGGTGTTCCTGTCGGCATTGATGTGGAGCTTCGGCGGTACCTTCGCCCGTTTCATCGATGTCGCCGACAGCTGGACGGTCATCTTCTGGCGTTCGGTATGGGCCGCCGCTTTCCTGCTTTGCTTCATGGCCTGGCGCGATGGCTGGCGCGGCACCGTGGCGCTGTTTCGCGACATGGGGTTGCCGGGCCTCGCGGTCGCCTTCTGCTTTGCCTCGGCGTCGACCTGTTTCGTCGTTGCCCTCGGCTATACCACCGTCGCCAATATCCTCCTGATGCAGGCCGGTGTGCCCCTGCTGGCGGCGCTGCTCGCCTGGGCGCTGTTTCGGGAACGTGTATCGATGACGACCTGGTTGGCCATCGCCGCCGTCATCGGGGGCGTCGCCGTCATGGTCTCTGAATCGCTCGGCGGCGCGGTCTCTCCCATTGGCGACGGACTGGCGCTGCTGATCGCCATCATGTTCTCCGTCGCCACGGTTATCACGCGGCGCTTCGCCCATGTTCGCATGACGCCCGCGACCTGCCTTGGGACGATCCTCGCCGCCGCCTTTGCAACGTCGCAGGCCTCGACCTTCGCGGTCTCCGCCCATGACATGGGCTTCCTCTTCGCCTTCGGCGTCGTCAACCTCGGCCTCGGCCTTGCTTTTTTCGCCACCGGCGCCCGGCTAGTGCCCGCTGCCCTCGCGGCGCTGCTCGGCACCTTCGAGCCGATCCTCGGTCCGATCTGGGTCTGGCTGGTTCATTCCGAGGTGCCGTCGACGCGCACCATTATCGGGGGCGCGATCGTCATCACCGCGCTGCTGGTCCATCTCGCTCTTGAATTCTCGCGCCAGGCGCGTCCCGCAAGGCCCGGCACCACGGGCATGCCGTCGCCGAACTGACGCGGCTCGATCCAGCCGGTTTTGCCATTGACAACCTCGTCGCCGCGCGGGCAGGCTGGGATTACGGCAACAACAAGACAGGCGTATCTTGCCAAGCCCCCAAACCGGCCCGATCGAGGCCGGTTCTCGCGACCGCAGAGCTGGCTCGGTTGCGGCGAAAGCCGCCGACGATGCCGTGACTCAATTTCGCACGGCACACCGCCGCCGCAGGCCCGCCAGCCCGGCTGTAGGGCGCGGTCGCCTCGGCAATTCATGCTTGTCGGTTTCCGGAAAGCTCAATAGTCTGAACCAGATGGCCAGCCGCGCCTTGCCGTGCAGGGCTGACGAGGGAACACACATCAAAGGAGAATAACATGATCCGCAAAGCGCTTTGGCTTTCGGCGACTTCGGTATTTCTGGCGCTCTTCGTACCTTCCGCCCAGGCGGAAGACCGCGTCGTCAACGTCTATAACTGGTCCGATTATATCGACCCGACGATCATCGACGACTTCACCAAGAAGACTGGCATCAAGGTCGTCTACGACACCTTCGATTCCAACGAGATTCTCGAGACCAAGCTGCTTGCCGGCGGCAGCGGCTACGACGTCGTCGTTCCCTCAGCCAATTTCCTTGCGCGCCAGATTCAGGCCAGCGTCTTCCAGAAGCTCGACAAGTCGAAGCTGCCCAACATCTCGAACATGTGGGACCTGATCCAGGAGCGCACCGCCAAGTACGATCCCGGCAACGAGTATTCGGTCAACTACATGTGGGGCACGGTTGGCCTCGGCTATAACATCAAGAAGGTGCAGGCCGCGCTCGGCACCGACAAGATCGACAGTTGGGATGTCTTCTTCAATCCGGACAAGCTGGCCAAGCTGAAGGATTGCGGCGTCTACGTGCTGGATTCTCCGGCCGACGTGATCCCCGCCGCCCTGAAATATCTCGGCCTCGACCCCAACAGCACCTCGCCCGACGACATCGCCAAGGCCGAGGAAGCGATGCTGAAGATCAGGCCCTACATCAGGAAGTTCCATTCTTCGGAATACATCAACGCGCTCGCCAACGGCGATATCTGCATGGCGGTTGGCTGGTCCGGCGACGTCTTCCAGGCGCGCAATCGGGCCCAGGAGGCCAAGCAGGGGGTCGAGATCGGCTATTCCGTGCCGAAGGAAGGCGCCCAGATGTGGTTCGATCAGATGGCGATTCCTGCCGATGCGAAGCATGTCGCCGAGGCGCATGAGTTCCTCAACTACATGATGACGCCGGAGGTGATCGCGAAATCCTCGAACGTCGTGCTTTACGCCAACGGCAACAAGGCTTCGCAGCAGTTTGTCGACAAGGCGCTGCTGAGCGACCCGTCGGTCTACCCCGACGAGGAAACGGTCAAGAAGCTCTACACTGTCGCGCCCTATGATCCCAAGACCCAGCGCGTTATCACGCGCAGCTGGACCAAGATCGTCACCGGGCAGTAGTCGATCGAGCGGTCCCGGCAGGTTGCTGCCGGGACCGTTTCTCTCAGGGGTTTTGAAGCAGGACGGAGTGGGACATGAAATCGCTTGGCAGCATCCGCAGGGCTTTCGCGCCATGGAACGACCCCAATGCCAAGCCGTATATCCAGTTCGAAAACGTCACCAAGAAGTTCGGTGACTTCACGGCCGTCAACAACCTGTCGCTGACCATTTTCGAGCGGGAATTCTTCGCGCTTCTCGGTGCGTCGGGTTGCGGCAAGTCGACCTTGCTCAGGATGCTTGCCGGCTTCGAGGAGCCGACGGCGGGACGCATCATGCTCGATGGCCAGGATCTGCGCGGCATTCCGCCCTACAGGCGGCCGGTCAACATGATGTTCCAGTCCTACGCGCTGTTCCCGCACATGAGCGTGGAAAAGAACATAGCCTTCGGCCTCAAGCAGGAAGGCATGCCTTCGGCCGATATCCAGAAGCGCGTCGCCGAGATGCTCAGGCTGGTCAAGCTCGAGCAGTTCGCCAAGCGCAAGCCGCACCAGCTCTCCGGCGGCCAGCGCCAGCGCGTGGCGCTGGCGCGTTCCGTCGCCAAGCGACCCAAGGTGCTGCTGCTGGACGAGCCGCTCGGCGCGCTCGACAAGAAGCTGCGCGAGGAAACGCAGTTCGAGCTGATGGACCTGCAGCAGGAACTTGGCCTGACCTTCGTCGTCGTCACCCACGACCAGGAAGAGGCGATGACCATGGCCGACCGCATCGCCATCATGGACAAGGGCGAGGTGATGCAGGTCGCGACGCCGGCGGAGATCTACGAGGCCCCGACCTCCCGCTTCGTGGCGCATTTCGTCGGCAACGTGAACATGTTCGAGGGTAAGGTCGCCGACCGGACGGCCGGCACGGCACGCATTACCGGCGCCAGCGGCGCCCAGATCGTCGTCGACAATGGCGACGCCAAGCCCGGCTCCGACATCGTCTTCGCCATCCGGCCGGAGAAGATCAAGGTGTCGTCGAAGAAGCCGGCCGAAGGGGTCAACGCCCTCGAGGGCGAGGTCTACGACATCGCCTATCTCGGCGACATGACCGTCTATCACGTCAAGCTGGACGACGGGCAGATCGTACGTGCCAGCGCCCTGAACGCGGCGCGCATCAGCGAGGACCCGCTGACCTGGAACGATCGCGCCTGGGTGTCGTTCCGGCCCGACGCCGGCGTCGTGCTGACCCGCTAGGAGGCGAGCATGTCCGATATCGCCGCCACCGCAAGCGCCGCGCCGCCAGTCGACGTTTCCGCATCGCTGCCCGCGAGGCTCGCGAAAGGCTTCGTCGGCCGTCTGGTGATCATCGTCCCCTATCTCTGGCTGCTGTTCTTCTTTCTCGTTCCCTTCGTCATCGTCTTCAAGATATCGCTGTCTCAAAGCGCGATCTCGATGCCGCCCTACACGCCAGTGCTCGATTTCAGCAGCGGCTGGTCCGGCTTCGTCGGCAAGCTGAAGCAACTCAGCTTCGACAACTATCTCTGGCTGACGCAGGACGCGCTGTACTTCAAGGCCTATCTGTCGAGCGTCGTCATTGCCGGCATCTCGACCATCCTCACCTTGCTGGTCGGCTATCCCATCGCCTACGGCATGGCGCGCGCGCCGGCGACGATCCGGCCGACGCTGCTGATGCTGGTGATCCTGCCCTTCTGGACGTCGTTCCTGATCCGCGTCTACGCCTGGATCGGCATCCTGAAGCCTGAAGGGCTGCTCAATCAGTTGCTCTTGTCCCTGCACGTCATCAGCGAGCCGCTGGTGATCCTCAACACCTACACGGCCATCTTCATCGGCATCGTCTATTCCTACCTGCCGTTCATGGTGCTGCCGCTCTATTCGTCGCTGGAGAAGATGGACTATTCGCTGATCGAGGCGGCAAAGGACCTTGGTTGTCCGCCCACCAGCGCCTTCTGGAAGATAACGTTCCCGTTGTCCCTGCCGGGGGTGATCGCCGGCTGCCTGCTCGTCTTCATCCCCGCCGTCGGCGAATTCGTCATCCCCGACCTGCTCGGCGGTTCGCAGACGCTCATGATCGGCAGGACCCTGTGGAATGAGTTCTTCTCCAATCGCGACTGGCCGGTGTCCTCGGCCGTGGCGGTCATCCTGCTGCTGTTGCTCATCGTGCCGATCATGATTTTCCAGCAGGCGCAGGCGCGTGCCCAGGAGCAAGGCAAATGAACGCGACCTGGAGCCGTTTCAACATCACCTCGGTCGTGCTGGGCTTTGCCTTCCTCTATTTGCCGATCGTGCTGCTCGTCATCTTTTCCTTCAACGAATCGAAGCTGGTCACCGTCTGGGGCGGTTTTTCCACCAAATGGTACGTCTCGCTGTTCCAGAACCAGGGCCTCATGGACGCCGCCTGGGTGACGATCCGCGTCGGGCTTATCTCGGCTACGGTGGCGACCGTTCTCGGCACCATGGCGGCGCTGACGCTGACGCGCTACACGCGCTTCCGGGGCCGGCTGCTGTTTTCCGGCATGGTCTTCGCGCCGCTGGTCATGCCCGAAGTCATCACCGGCCTGTCGCTGTTGCTGCTGTTCGTCGCCGTCGGCCTCGATCGCGGCTTCCTCACCGTGACGCTCGCCCACATCACCTTCACAATGTGCTTCGTGGCCGTCGTGGTGCAGTCGCGCCTCGTCAGCTTCGACCGTTCGCTGGAAGAGGCGGCGATGGATCTCGGCGCGCCGCCGGTCAAGACCTTCTTCCAGATCACGCTGCCCGTCATCATGCCGGCCATCGTGTCGGGTTGGATGCTGGCCTTCACGCTTTCGCTCGACGACCTGGTCATCGCCAGCTTCACCTCAGGCCCCGGCGCCACGACGCTGCCGATGAAGATCTACAGCCAGGTGCGCCTCGGCGTGACGCCCGAAATCAACGCCGCCTGCACGATCCTGATCGCGGTGGTGGCGATCGGCGTCGTCATCGCCTCGATCGCCAACAAGCGTCGAGAGGTGCAGCGCCTGCGTGACGAACAGGCGGCGCAGCGCGGTTAGAGCATTATGCAGCCAGATGGAGACATTTGGCGTCGCACGGACGCGGCAAAAACAAATAGCTAGAGCGGTTCGGTGCTGAACCGCTCTACGCGCAGGTCGATCGGGATTTCCGTGATGGCGGGAACTATCGGGCGCCCGCCTGGACAGGCTTGCCGGGAGCAATTCCAGGAATGTGTGAAGCGCTCATTGTTTGCTTGGGGCGCGACAGGCGAAGCGGGTTGAGCGGCTCGCCGGTTCCGTGAAGCGGTGAACCCTATTGGCCAGAGACGCCCCGGCTGATCGGCGAGATGAACGGCGTGCTCCAGTTTCCCCCGACGAAGAACAGTGACTGGTTGAGCGGCGGCGGGGGCTGGGTGGACGCCTGGCCATTGGCTTGGGCCTGCGGCTGCGGCGCGGGCTGCTGTCCGGCCGGGACTATGCCGCCCGAGAGCGCCAGGCCGCGCCCGGCATAGGAGGCGATGCCGGACAGCCATATCTTGTATTTCGGCGCATTGGCCTCGGCCTTGTCCAGGCGCGCGACGCCTTTCGAGATGCTCGCCTTGATCTCGGCGCCGTCAATCGGCAGCGTGCCGTCGGCGACGTCGTCCAGCGCGAAGAAGCCGCCCTGTTCGTTGCGCTTGAGGAAGGCTGGCAGGTTGAGCCCGGTGAGCGAGCCCGGGCCGATCGTCGCCGAGAACGATCCGTCGGCATTCTCGAAAATGGAATTCCAGGACTTGCCGGGTCCCTTCAGGATGATCGACACGGTTCCCGAGCCGACCGGGACCAGCCGGGTCATCCCGGCTGCTGTGGCGAAGGCGCCCATATCGACGTCCGATGCCAGAAGCCGCATCTCCACCTGGGTGCCTTCGGGCTTGCGGTCGAAGCGCAGGCTGCTCTGGATGTTGCCGTTGAAGGCGGAGGCGTCGGAAATGTCGAAGACGGCAAGGCCGTTCTTGACCTGCGCGGTGGCGGCCACGTCGGCAAGCTGGACCGGGCCCGCGGTAGCATGCGCGGCCGAGAGCCTGAGGTCGAGATTGACGCGGTCGGCGAAGCTCGTATCGATTTCCCCCGGACCCGTGCCGCCGGCCGGCGTCAGCGGCGTGAAGGCGGAAAGGAACGACTGCAGGTCGAGCGTGTCAAAGGCCAGCGTGCCCGAGATGACGGGCCTGGCTTCGGTCAGCGAGAAGTCAAGCGCGCCCATGCCCGGATTGTTGTCGAGGGCGACCGCCGTGTTTTCGAACTTGATGCGTCCGGCGGCCGCGGTGATCTTGCTCGACACCGTCACCGAACCGATGGCCGCGCCTGGTGCGATCCCGGCCTGCGACCATTCGAGCAGGCGTCGCAGCGAAGGCGCGGAGAATTTCGCCTGGCCGTCGAGATAGGCGTTCGGCGATATGCCGGCCGTGCCATCGAACGAGAAGGTCGCCGGCGCGGCCTTGAAAGCAACTGTCATCGGCGCGGCGCCACCGGCAAACAGCACCAACGGTTGCGGCGAGGCGAGATCGAGGCTGACGCTTTCGCCGCGCCATATGCCGGTCGCCGACATCGTCGCATTGCTGTTCATGGCCTGCCAGTTCGCCTGGCCCGTGAGGCTGCTGAGGATTTCCTGGTCCTTGCCGTCGACTGTGGCGACCACGCGGCCGTCCCGGAATTCCACCGTGCCGAACGGGTCCGATGGCAGCTTGCCCAGGTCCGGCTTGGCGGGATTGGCGTTGATCAGTCCATGCGCCACATCGATCGAACGCGCGATGC
The DNA here is from genome assembly GCA_001899205.1 of Mesorhizobium sp. 65-26. Taxonomy (GTDB): domain Bacteria; phylum Pseudomonadota; class Alphaproteobacteria; order Rhizobiales; family Rhizobiaceae; genus Mesorhizobium. The sequence continues at coordinate 54,977 of MKVL01000017.1, forward strand.
GTCCGCCCGAAGGCATGACCGGCAGGAACAGGCCGGACGCGCCACGCTCGACCCTGATCGTCGGCCGCACCAACCGCGCCGCCGAGAACACCACGTCGCCGCGCAGCGCCGCCATGGCGGAAAGATCGATCTCGACACGCTCCGCCTCGATCACCGGCGGCGCATCGTTTTCAGTCCATCGCGAAAGGGTGACGTCGCTCAGGATCGCGCGAAATGTCGGCCATACCTCGATGCGCGGCGCACCCGCGATGGAAACGCGGAATCCGCTCCAGGCGCTCATCTCCCAGGCGATGCGGTCGCGCACGATCCGGGTGGATGCGATCAGCGGCAGGGCGGCGACGGCCAGCGCGATGACGATGACGGCAGCGCCGATCGCCCATATGCCGCGCCGGATCAAAGGTGATGGCATCTCGCCCTGTATGCTTTCATTCCGACAAAACGCTCGACGGGTGTAACTGAGGACGGACGCATTTCAAGTCTTTATGGCCGGGGAAAGGCATTTTGCGCACAGGCGAGGTACCGCCGGCTCAACAAAATCTTGCTCTGCTGCATTGCAGCATGCATAAGCGAGCATGACCGTGGGAGGAACGATCATGTCTGAGGATACACCCCTTTGGACACCGGGGCAGGAGCGGATCGATGCCGCGCCGCTGACGGCTTTCGGCAAGGCGGCTTCGGCGCTTTCCGGCAGGGAACTTTCCACCTACGAGGCGCTGCACCGCTGGTCGATCGAAGACCGCGAGGCGTTCTGGAACCTGGTCTGGGATTTCTGCGGTATCGTTGGCGACAAGGGATCGCGCGTGCTGGCCGACGGCGACAGGATGCCTGGCGCCGCCTTCTTTCCCGACGCCAGGCTCAATTTCGCCGAGAACCTGCTGAGAAAGACCGGCGGCGGTCCGGCAATCGTCTTTCATGGCGAGGATAAGGTCGAGCGAAGGCTCTCCTGGAATGAGCTCAACGCGCTGACCTCACGCCTCCAGCAGCTCTTCCTGTCTCTCGGCGTCAAGGCGGGCGATCGCATCGCCGCCATGATGCCCAACATGCCGGAGGCCGTTGCCGCCATGCTGGCCGCCGCTTCGATCGGCGCGGTCTGGTCTTCCTGTTCGCCGGATTTTGGCGAGCAGGGCGTGCTCGACCGGTTCGGCCAGATCGAGCCGGTCGTCTTCATCGCGCCCGATGGCTACTGGTACAACGGCAAGGCCATCGAGGTCGCCGAGAAGGTGGCCGCCGTCGCGGCCAAGCTTGCCAGCGTGCGCAAGGTGCTCATCGTCGATTATCTCGGCACGTCGGCCGATGTCGCCGCGACCATCGACAGGGCGGCCGCGTTGGAAGAGGCGCTCTCGCCCTTCGCCGTCAAGCCGCTCAGCTTCGAGCGGCTGCCCTTCTCGCATCCGCTGTACATCCTGTTTTCATCCGGCACGACCGGCATTCCCAAGTGCATTGTCCACTCGGCCGGCGGCACGCTGCTCCAGCATGTGAAGGAACACCGCCTGCATGCCGGTCTGCTCGACGGCGACCGCTTCTTCTACTTCACCACCTGCGGCTGGATGATGTGGAACTGGCTGGTCTCGGGCCTGGCCTCGGGCGCGACGCTGCTGCTCTATGACGGCTCGCCCTTCTATCCCGACGGCAATGTGCTGTTCGACTTCGCTGACGCCGAGAAGATGACCTATTTCGGCACCTCGGCGAAGTTCATCGATTCGGTGCGCAAGGCGGGCCTGCGGCCGATCGGCAGCCATGACCTTTCAAGCGTGCGCACGCTGTCCTCGACCGGCTCGCCTTTGTCGCCGGAGGATTTCCGCTTCGTCTATGACGGCATCAAGAAGGACGTGCACCTGGCTTCCATCTCCGGCGGCACCGACATCGTCTCGTGCTTCGTGCTCGGTGTGCCGACGGAGCCGGTCTGGACCGGCGAGATCCAGGGGCCGGGCCTCGGCATGGCGGTCGACGTGTGGGACGACGATGGCAGGCCGGTCAGGCAGGAGAAGGGCGAGCTCGTCTGCGTCAAGGCGTTCCCCTCGATGCCGGTCGGCTTCTGGAACGACCCCGAGGGCAAGAAATACAAGGCTGCCTATTTCGAGCGCTTCGACAATGTCTGGTGCCATGGCGACTTCGCCGAATGGACGGTGCATGGCGGCATCGTCATCCACGGCCGCTCGGATGCGACGCTCAATCCGGGCGGGGTGCGGATCGGCACGGCCGAGATCTACAACCAGGTCGAGCAGATGCCGGAGATTCTCGAGGCGCTGTGCATCGGCCAGGATTTCGACAACGACGTGCGTGTGGTGCTGTTCGTGCGGCTGGCCGCCGGGGTGGCGCTGGACGAGGATCTGGAAAAGCGCATCCGCACCAGGATCCGCTCGGGGGCCAGCCCACGCCACGTGCCGGCCAGGGTCGTCGCCGTTGCCGACATTCCGCGCACAAAGTCCGGCAAGATCACCGAGCTTGCCGTGCGCGACGTGGTCCATGGCCGCGCCGTCAAGAACAAGGAGGCGCTCGCCAATCCCGAGGCCCTCGACCTGTTCAGGGATTTGCCACAGCTCGCGCAGTGAAGCGCTATGCGAAGAACCGGTCGCGGTGGCGCCGCCGCGATGGTTAACAAAACGTGACGCGCGAATTTACCTAGATTTCATGAGTGGTACACATTGGTAAACTTTCCATCGGCCAGGTAAGGTTTTGTTAAGGCCTGACGCCGATAGTCACACGTAACTTGAGGGAGAAATCCCGTTCCTCTCATCCCCGAGGACCAGAATTCGCTCAAGCCCCCGTTGTGACAGCAATCCCATCTTTTAAGGCGTCCCCTTGGGCGCCTTTTCTTTTAGGTGCAGGGTTCTGCGGCTGGCGCGTGGCCGCGAAAGCCGGCATCGCCACGTCCTGGAAAGACCTATTCGGCCAGGACGCGGGTGGATGGGAAGGCGACCTCCACCAGCGTGCCTTCGCCCGGCGTCGAGGTGATGGTGAAGCGGGCGCGATTCGCTTCCACCATGGCCTTGGTCAGCGGCAGGCCGAGGCCGGTTCCGTCGCCGCGTCCCCTTTTCAGCGCGTTGATCTGCTTGAACGGCTTCAGCGCCTGCTCGATCTCGGCCTGGCTCATGCCGATGCCGGTATCGCGCACCCGCATTGCCACGTCACCGGACGATTCGTAGGCGGTGGAGACGATCACCTGGCCACCCGCCTGCGTGTAGCGGATGGCGTTGGATAGGATGTTGAGGGCGATCTGGCGTACGCTGCGCAGGTCGGCCACCACGTCCGGAAGGCGCGAGGCGAAGCTGGACCGGATGATGACCCGCTCGCGGTTGGCCTGGGGCTGCATCATGGCCACGGTTTCGGCGAGCGTGTCGTTGAGCGACACGGCCTCATAGTCCATTTCCTGCTGGCCGGCCTCGATTTTCGAGATATCCAGCAGGTCGTTGACCAGGTCGAGCACATGGTTGCCCGAGCGGTTGATGTCGCGCAGATAGTCGCGGTAGCGGTCATTGGCCACCGGACCGAACTTCTCGTCGACCATCAGTTCGGAGAAACCGATGATCGCGTTGAGCGGCGTGCGGATCTCGTGGCTGATGCGGGCCAGGAATTCGGTCTTCTGCGAGGAGGCGCGCTCGGCCACCGCGCGCGCCTGGGTGAGATCCTCCTCGGCTCGTTTCCACTGCGTGATGTCGCGCACGACGGCGCAGAAGCCACTGTCGTTGGGCAGCCTGCCGATGGTCATGAACAGCGGGATGAAACGCCCCTGCGCCTCGCGGCCGATCACCTCGCGGCCGTCATTGAGCACGCTGGCGACGCCCGGTTCCGACAGGCCGGCAAGATAGTCCTGCGCCGCGCGCTGGCTCTCGATGGCGAAGAGGGACGCGAAGGATTTGCCGGCCACTTCGTCGCTGTCGAAGCCGAACAAGGCTTCCGCCGGGCGGCTGATGGAACGGATCGTCCCATCGCGGCCGATCAGCACCACGCCGTCGGTCGCCGTGTCGATGATGGTCCGCATCTCGGCGATGCGGGTCTTGAGTTCCGCTATGTCGGGCTGCGCGGGGTCGTCCGCCATGACGTGCGGCGCCGTTGCCGTCTCGTCGTCGCCCGAACGCCGCACGACCAGCATCAGCGCCTTGCCGCCAAGCCAGGGGACCGAACGCAGGATAGCCTCGATCGGAAACTCCTGGCCGTCCCTTGCCCGCATGTGCAGAGCGTGGTCGGTACCGTCAGAGGCCTCGTCATCGGCGTACGGGTCGGCAAAGAGCGCGCCGATGCCGCCTGCCTCCGCAAGCTCCGCCAGCGTGTCGTAGCCGGTCAGCGCGAGAAACTCCTCGTTGGCGTAGTGAAGCGCGTCGCCGGAATGGATGAGCAACGGTACCGGCAGCTTGCTGAGGATGGACGTGTCGGGAGCAGTGGCCTCGGCGGACGAAAAGGCCGACGGCAGGAAGCCGTCGGTCTTCGGCGCCGGCGCGGGCTGGGATATGTGCGCAGCGGCGAGTATCTCGGCCTTGCCGGTATCCTTGTCGGCGGGCGCGCCGTCGTCGGGCTGCGCCCATTCCTCGTTGTCCTCCGCGTCGCGGAAGTCATCGGCGGTCATGCTGTCGTCATTGGCCGCGACGGGCTCGTCCTGCCCGGAGGGGGCGGCTGTCTCAGCAGCCAGCGTGCCGGAACCGGCCACGCCAGGCCTTGCCTCGGGGGTCGGGGAAGCGGCCTGCTCCGGCGGTTTCTCCGTGGAGCCATCCGGCCGTGCTTCGGACGAGGCCGGCGGCACGGGCTCTCCGGCCTGGGGCGGTGATGGCTCGGCAGGGTGTGTGGGTGTCTCGTGGGGCGCGGATGCAGCCGTGCGTGCCGGCGCTCCCTCCGCCGGAAGCTGCTTGTCCGCCGCGCCTGCCTCGGCGGCGCTGGAACTGTCCTTCCGCAACCGCTCGCCGATCTCCCGGAAGGCGCTGCGCTCGACGACGGACAATTCCCTGTCGATGGAGCCCTTCGCGCCCTTGTCGTTGCCTGGCTGCCGGTGCTCGGCGAGGCGGATGACCTTGTCGGCAAAGCGCCGCTCCGGCTTTGGCACGATCGTCAGCGCCGGCACCTCGCCTTTGAAGGGGTCGCTCGGCGGCGGTTCCTCGCTGATCGTGGCCTCAGGTGCGGTTGGGGCAGGGGGCTGGCCATTGGGCACCAGCGCCATGCCGATGGCTTCGGGGTCGATCATGGCGTCGCCAGTGCGCGCGACACCGAACCCGCGAAAGCCCTTGAATTCCCTGTTGCGGCCATAGACGGGCAGCGCCGCCAGATCGACCGGGATCTTGAGGTCGGTCCCGGCCACCGGCCACTGCACGGAGCGTCCCGACCAGGTGTCGCGCCGCTCCAGCAGCCCCGCGATCTCGCCGGACGGGTCAAGGCCGAATGTGGTGGCGACGTCCCGGAACCGCCTGCCGATGACGTCGGCCGCGGCCTTGCCGACGATTGCGGTGAATTCGGGCGAGAGCGAGCTGAACCGCCCTTCCTCATCGGTCAGCCAGACGAATCGGATCGGCGCTGCCTGGCGGTCGATTGGCCTCGGCGCGCTCGCGGCCGGTTGCCGAGGCGGATGATCCGCCGGAGGCGGCGGGGTCACGGTCTGGGCCGCCACGAGCGGGGCGGTTTCTCGCGGCTGGTCGGCGTCGTCGCCAGCGTTGAAATACCAGTGATCATGCTGCGCGGAACCGTTTGTGGTTCCGTCTCCCTCCGTCGCGGCGGGCGCCTGGACGGTAGGCATGTCGGCGGTGGTCGTGCGTGCCTCGTCGCCGCTATGGCCCTGCGGTGCTTCGGTAGCCTCCGCCGTGGGCGCTGTCTCGGCGGGAAACTTCAGTGGTTCCGATTCGCCTGCGGCGTCCTCGACGATAGTGGGCTTGTCGGCTGTCGTGGCTGCTTCCCTAGCCGGTTCCTCGGCCAGGTCCTCATCGATCACCATGAGCAGGTGGCGCTGCTCTGTCAGGCGGGCGAGCCCGGCCGGATACGCGGCCTTGCCGCTGACGATGCGCCTGACGATCCGATGAGGATCGGTCGCCACTTCGGCGACGAGCGCGGCCAGTGTTTCGCGTGTGATGCCAAGGGCCGAGAAGCCGCTCGACGATGCCTCGATTTCACCCCGGGCGTCGACGAAGGCAATATGGTGGCCGTCCTCGGTGAAGCCGCTGATGGCGCGGCCGGCTATTTCGGCGGCGCTACGCGACCCGGCTTGCGGCGCCGGCAAGGCAAGCATGATCGCGCTTTCGCCGTCGGGCATGGTCAAGGCGGTCGCCAGGAAGCCGATCGCGCGACTGGTCAGGCCGCTCGCCAGCCTGACGGTAATGGCCCGGTCGCGACCGATGGCTGGAAAGCCGCTCGTCGCCATGATCTGGCGCCGGGCGATCAGTGGCAGGCGCGCAGACGCCCCGATGATCGCCTCGATGTCTGAGTAGCCGAACAGGGCGGCCCCTGGCCCGTTCGCCCATATCACCTGCTCGAGGTCCGCCGCCAATATGGCGATCGCGTCGCCGGCGGCAAAGCGCTGCCGCACCGTGTCCAGCACGGCGACATCGAGGAAGGAATAGGTCTCGGACGGCATGCGCTTGGCGATCCCCACGGACTTCGGGCAGCTTGCGGTTAACGCTTTGTTAATAAAAGCGGACGGCGCGAAGGTCCACAATCCATAGCGTGCGATGGCCGAATTCTGGCCTCTTGGTTAACGGCGGGAGCCTGTATTCATGTTGCATCGCAACAAAGATGTTGCATTGCACAAAAAATCCTCTATATCTCTTTCCATACATGCACGAGACGGCTTTTCGCAAAAGCCGCTGCCCCGAAAAGGATGGAAAATGTCCAAGACCAAGACCGCCGAGACCATCGAGGGCGTCGAGTTTCCGAGCTTTGACGCTTCCAAGGCTACCGATCAGTTCCGCACCTTCGCCGAAAAGGGTGTCGAGCAGTCGAAAGAGGCCTATGCCAAGCTGAAGACCGGCGCCGAAGAGACCCAGAAGGTTCTGGAATCGACCTACGAGACCGCCAAGACGGTTTCCGGCGACCTCTCGCTCAAGACCATTGCCGCGCTGCGCGCCAACGCCGAAGCCAGCTTCTCGCATATCGAGGCGCTGATCGGTGCCAAGACCCTTTCGGAAGTCGTCGAGCTGCAGACCTCGTTCCTCCGCAAGCGCGTCGAGGCCGGTGTCGAGCAGGCCAAGGATTTCCAGGCCGTCGCCTCCAAGGCGGTCGAGGACGTCTCCAAGCCGATCAAGGTTGCCTTCGAGAAGGCGTTCAAGGACGTCAAGGCTGCCTAATTTTTGCGCATGATATGAAGATGCAACAAAAGGTCGCATTTTCTTCGAGACGATCATGTGTAAGATGGCAATCATAGAATACCCGGTGGGTGGAACCTCCTCCCTCTGCTCGCCGGGGTGACCAGCCAGCTCCTCCTCCCGCTGGCTCGTAACAGGAAAAGGCCGGCACCTCCTCCCGCCGGCCTTTTTCTTTGCCCGCAGCATGACGCGGATGTGGGCAAAAGTGCTTTGCGTCGCAAAAGCCTTGAATTAAAATTCAATAGCCCGTATGGACGCATCGCCGAACGACGGAGCGGGTCCCGGAGAATGAGTTTTTCACTTGGAGCCCGCCCAGGCAGACGTGCCGTTGTAGCTCAGCTGGTTAGAGCGCCGGATTGTGGATCCGGAGGTCGCTGGTTCGATCCCAGCCAACGGTACCAATTCCCCCTATGATTGGAAGAATGCTCTCCTTGAACCTGGTAATTCCTTCGGCCTTGTGGGTCCCGTGCGGGATCGGCTTGCTGGGTGGTGGCGACTCGGTTCGAATGGACATGCATCGCTCGCGGGGGCTGGACGTTATGATTACCAACCGGGTTGGAGCGCCTGGTGTCCGCGGGACGGACAAGGGACGCGCCAACAACCTAAGTTCACGCATCGTGCCTCGCGACAGTCGGAAGCGATTCTGGGGCCGGTGCGGTGGCCGTAAGGGAACAGCAGCATGAGTGAACACGCGATCGAGTTCTTGCGGGAATGGATCGGCGAAAAGGTCCACTGCCAGTCTTCGGCCCATATCGGCAAGCAGGCTGAAACCCTTGCCAAGGAATGCGCGGCCAAGGCGGCCGAGGCCGGCATCGCGCTGGAAGATATCCAGGAAGAGGTCGGCGACATCCAGGAATTGATCGCGTCACGGCTGGAGGAAGCCGCCGAAGCGGAAGAAGGCAAGTCCGACAAGGCGTCTGGCTAGAGCATTTTGCAGCCAAATGGAAACATTTGGCGTCGCATAAATGCGGCAAAAACAAATAGATAGAGCGGTTCCGACGGTTCCATTTCAACCGGAAACGCTCTAGGCAGGACGGGTTACCCGCCCCTTTAGGCGGTCCGCCGCCGCTGCCCCTTTTCGGCGGCTCTGCCGCCGTCTTGTTTTCAAAGTTTTCCGAATTGAGCCGCTAGCCAGCTTTTCGGCAGCGCCGGCACGAAGTTGCCGTCGCGGCCGGTCATGTCTTCATTGGCGATCATGGCGTTGAGGATGGCTTCCTCGACGCCCTGCACGACGGCGTCGAAGAATGGGTCGATGTCGGTGTCGGGGATGAAATCGGCGCTGGCGAGTCGGCCGGAAGGCGCCTTCGCCGCTCCCGGATTGGCGGTCGAGAAGGCAAGGAAGATGTCGCCGGAACTGTGGTAGGCGAAGCCGCCCGTCATCGCGATGCCCAGCGGTATCCGGCGCGCCAGGCGCTTCATCTGATGCGGCAGGAGCGGTGCGTCGGTGGCGACGACCGCGATGATCGATCCCTTCTCCGCGCGCGGCGTGCCTTCGCGGATCGCCGGCTCGGCAAGTTCCTTGCCGACGCGGCGCCCACGTATGGTGAAGTTGTGCCGCTTGCCGAAATTGGCCTGCACGAAGACGCCGAGCACGTGGTCGCGACCCTGCCACGCCACGATGCGCGAGGCGGTGCCTGATCCGGCCTTGAAGCCGAAAGTGATCATACCCGTACCGCCGCCGACGCTGCCTTCCTCGATGGCGCCGCTGGTGGCATTGTCGAGCGCGGCCGAGACATGTTCGAAGGTCAGGTGGTGGCCGTTGATGTCGTTGAGGAAGCCGTCATAGGTTTCTCCCGCGACCGGCAGGCCCCAGGCGCTGTCCAGCGCCGCCGGCAGCACCTTGTGCATCCAGCGCAGCGTTCCGTCGCGCGACACGCCGCAGGAATGCGTGTTGGTGATGGTGATCGGGAAATTGAAGGCGCCGGTCTCCTCGATGATGTGGGACCCGCTCAGCTCGCCATTGCCGTTCTGGCTGAATATCCCCGCGAACACCGGCGTTGCAAGCTCGGCGACCGGCCTGGGCAGAATGGCCGTGACACCCGTGCGCACCGGCCCCTTGCCGACGGAAAGCGCGCCTTCGCCTTCGATCAGCGTCGTGTAGCCGACGCTCACGCCGGCGACATCCGTGATGGCGTTGAACGGCCCGGGCTTGCCGTCGAAGGCGATGCCGAAACTTCGCGCGCGCGGCTTGCCCGAGGGCGTGGTCAGATGCGGATCGTTGCTCATGTCCGGAAGCTCAAAACAGCGATCCCTGGTTGCCGCCTTCCTTGTCCCTGGCCGGCTGGGATTTACCGGCAGGCCTGGCGGTGGTCTTCGGCCGTGCCGGGCCGCTGGTGGCGACCGCGTCGGCGGTGCCGTCGGCGAACTCCAGCGACAACCCCATGCCGGGCGCGAGTTCCGCCGCCTGCTTGATGACGGCGCCGTCGGCGCCTTTCACCAGGGCGAAGCCGCGCGCCAGCACGGCCTTGTGCGACAGTGTCGCCAGCAGGCGCTCGGCCTGGGTCAGGCTGCCGCGCAGCCGGTCCAGGCGCCGCGACATGGCCTGGTCCTGCCGGCGCGCCAGCCCCGTCAGCGCGTCGGCCTGTAATTTCTGCCGCCGGGCGATCGGCGCCGGCGTCAACCGTGTCGAGGCGCGCAGGAAGCGCGCCCGGCGTTCGCGCGCGATGGCGAAGAACGCTGCCTGCGCCCGGGCGATGTCGCGGCCCGTCAGCAGGCGTGCCTCGTTGATGCGCCGAGCCAGCGTCGCCGGCGTCAGCCTTTGTCGTTCCAGCTTCGCGCGTTTGCGCTCGACGCCGACCGTCAGCGCGCGGCCGAGCCGGCTCGTCGCCTCGTCGAGGCGGCGGCGCGGCAGCGCCAGCAACTGGTCGGGCGAGGGAAGTGCCCTGGCGGCGGCGCGCACGGCCTGCCGCTTACGCTCGAAATTGCGCGAGGCCGCCGTTCTCAACCGAGCGGAAAGGCCAGCCAGGACCGCCTCCAGATCCGCCTTGACCGGCACCGCCATCTCGGCCGCGCCGGTGGGCGTCGGCGCGCGTCGGTCCGAAACGAAGTCGACCAGCGTCCAGTCGGTCTCGTGGCCGACCGCCGATATGACGGGAATGGCCGAGGCCGCGACCGCGCGGGCCAGCGCCTCGTCGTTGAACCCCCAGAGATCCTCCAGGCTGCCGCCGCCGCGCGCCACGATCAGCACGTCCGGCCTGGGAACCGGGCCTTCCCAGGGCAGGGCGTTGAAGCCGGCAACCGCCGCCGTCACCTCCGCGCCAGCGGTCTCGCCCTGCACGCGGACGGGCCACAACAGCACATGCAGCGGGAACCGGTCCTTGACCCGATGGATGATGTCGCGGATCACCGCTCCGGTGGGCGAGGTGATGACGCCGATGACGCAAGGCATGAACGGCAACGGCCGTTTGCGCCCGGTGTCGAACAGGCCTTCGGCCTGCAGTCGGCGCTTGCGCTCCTCCAGCAGCGCCATCAGCGCGCCGGCGCCCGCCGGCTCCAGATTGTCGATGACGATCTGGTAGTTCGATTTCCCTGGATAGGTGGTGAGCTTGCCGGTGGCGATGACCTCCATCCCCTCCTCGGGGCGGAATTTCAGCCGGCTCATCGTGCCTTTCCACACCACCGCGTCGAGGCGCGCGCGGTCGTCCTTCAGCGTGAAATAGGCGTGGCCGGATGAATGCGGTCCGCGATAGCCCGATATTTCGCCGCGCACCCGCACATTGCCGAAGGCATCCTCGACGGTGCGTTTCAGCGCGCCCGAAATCTCGCTCACCGTGTATTCGGTGGCATTGGTGCGTGATTCGTTTGCCGGATCGCTCATGCGCCGATTGGCGCGCGCCGCATCGCCCGCGTCAAGACGTGTTGGCCGCTGTCCGCGTCTTCCGTCGGGACTACCAGCCCGGCAGGATCTGGTTCGGCTTCGTGCGCTTCATCTTGGCGAAGGCAAGCGCGGCGAAGTCGAAGCTTCCGGCTTCCTCGGCGACGGGCACGGAGATGTTGTCGAGGCTTTCCGAGATGTGGCGGGCCAGCGCGTCGACGATCTCCGGCCGCGTCGTCTGGCCGCGCATGATGCCGATGCGGCAATCGGGCAGGGCGCCGAAGCCGTCCGCCTCGCCGAGCACGCGCATGCCGGGGCGAAGCGCGCATTCGGGCAGCACCGAGATCGCGAGGCCGGAAAGAACCGCGGCGGTGATCACCGTCGCCGAGAAGCTGGTGAACAGGATGCGGTAGTCGCGGCGCTGGCGGTCGAGCACGTCGACGGCGGCGCGGCGCCAGATACAGTTCGGCCGCCCGAAGGCCATCGGCAGGACTTCCTGCTCATGCGTGGCGTGGTTGACCGAGGTGACCCACAGCAGCGGCTCGCGCCGAACGACCTCCGACTGGGCGCGCGCATCGTTGTGGGTAACGAGGGCGAGGTCGAGATTGCCGCGCTTGAGGTGTTCGACGAGGCCCGGCGTTGGCTCGCAGATCACGGTGAGCTCGACGCGCGGATTGGAGCGGGCGAAACGCGCCATGATCTCGGGCAGGAAACGGTCGGCATAGTCGTCGGGCGTGCCGATGCGGATGGTGCCCTCGAGCCGCTGGTCGTCGAAGGCCGCGAGCGTCTCGCGGTTCAGGTAGAGCAGCCGCCTTGCGTAGGACAGCAGCCTGTCGCCCTCTTCCGTGAGCTTGTTGGTGCGGCCGTCCTTTTCGAACAGCGGCTTGCCGATCCGCTCCTCCAGCCGGCGCATCTGCATCGACACCGCGGACTGGGTCCGGTGAACCTCCTCCGCGGCGCGCGTGAAGCTGCCGGAATCGGCGATCGAGACGAATGTCTGCAACTGATCCAGGTCGAGCGGCGCCTTCATCGGTCCAATCCATCATTGTTCTTGATGTTAAAGATTAGAAACATTCGTTGGATTAATCAATGCGCCGATGGCACATAGGGATTGTCCACATCAAAGGCATGTGAATCGGGCCGGCGGCGATCGTCGTTGCCGATGATTGCTCATGGCCTGTCCGATTGTGAAGGAGATCGAAATGACCACGTATGACTTCGCCGCCGATAGCTCGCGCATCTCGTCGCGTCCGGCCGTTGCGATGCGCGTGGCCAATACCGTCTTCAATTTCTATCGCGCATGGAAAAATCGCCGCGCCTTCTACCGGCTTGGCGAGATGTCCGACGCCGAGCTCGCCGATATCGGGCTGACACGCGCCGACCTGCATGTCGCGATCGACGTGCCCTTCGGCAGCGATCCCACCGCGAGGCTGCGCACGATCGCCACCGATCGCGTCGAGACCATCGAGGATCACGCCCGCAAGGTTGCGTGACCGCGCCTGAAATTCAGCTCGCCCTGAACCTTTTGCCGGTTCGTCGCGACGCAAAGTTCTGCAGGCTCCCACTCCCTGCCGGTATCCCCACCGGCCCGCCTGCACCCTTGCCCGGTCCTCCCAGGATCGGGCATTTTCTTTTGTACGTCCGGAAAATGTCGAGCCGCTCTAGCGCCGGTCCATGCCGCGCTTGAACTGATCGAAAATCGATTCCACGCCCTTCTGGTATTCGTCGCGCTGCTGCGCGCCGGTCTCGAACATCTTGCCGAAGACGTCGTCGAACGGATTCCTCGGCCTGCCGCTCGGGTTGGTCTGCTGTGCCTGTGGCTGTTGCGGTGAAGCCTGCGTCTGTTGCCCGCCACCCAGCATGTCCTGCAGCACCTTGCCGAGCGGATTGTTGCCGAAGGGGTCCGGCGCCTGCTGCGGCTGACCTTGCGGCTGTTGCGCACCGCCGCCGAACATGTCCTGCAGCACCTTGCCGAGCGGATTGCTGCCAGAGGTGTCGGGTGTCTGCTGCGGCTGGCCTTGCGGCTGTTGCGCGCCGCCGCCGAACATGTCCTGCAGGACCTTGCCAAGCGGATTGTTGCCAAAGGGGTCTGGTGCCTGCTGGGGCCGGCCTTGCGGCTGTTGTGCGCCACCGCCGAACATGTCCTGCAGAACCTTGCCGAGCGGATTCTCACCATAGGGGCTCGATGGCTGTTGCTGCTGTGAAGGTTGTGCAACGCCTCCTTGCCGCATCATCTGCTCGATGATCTCACCAAGGGGATTGCCCCCAGCGCCGAACCCGCCGGCTCCTTGCATCTGGTTGTTCGTCTGCTTGAAAAGGCCCCCCATCATCATGGAGGCCATGGACGGCAGCATCTGCTGCAGAACCTGCTGGCTCAGGCCGGTCGCTTGCGCCGCCTGCGCGGCCACGGCGCGTGAAAGATCCTTCGAGCCGAACAGGTGGCCAAGGATGCCATTGCCCTCGTCGATGCCCTGCGGCGAGAAGGCCCGGCTCGCGTCGTCGAAATACTTGGCGTGCTGGCCGCTTGCCATCGCCGTCATGAAGGCGCCGAGGCCATAGGGATCGGCCGTGTTGCGCTGCAGCCCTTGCGAGAACGCCGGCAGCAGGGCCTGCACCGCCGCCTGGGTCTGCTGCATCGAAAGCCCGTATTGCTGGGCAAGCGCCTGCATGCCGTTGCCGTTCTGGGCTTGCGCGAAAATATCGAACAGGGAAGGCATCGGATCTCCTCCGCAACAATGTCACGGAGAGCCTAGCGCATGACCCCAAGAATCGGAATCGATTTTCGGAAGGGGATCATGCGCCAAGCAAAACATGACCCCAAAATCGGAATCGTGCCTTAGCCGCGCGACCTTTCAGCTTCCGAAGGGCAGCCTTCAACGGCTAGTAGGCATATTCCATGAATACCGGCTCGATCGAGCCGCCCCAGCGGGTGTGGTAGGCCGACAGCATCTCCTCGGCGCTGGTCGTGCCGCGCGCCACGACCTCGTCGAGCGTGTTGAGGAAAGAGGTCTCGTCGTAGCCGTCGCGGTTCTTCCGGGCGCGGTTCTTCAGCCCCGTGCGCGAGATGGCGAGCACGTCGCGGGCGATCTCGCGCAAGGTGGTGTTGCGGAACGGGGCAGAGATGCCTTGCTCCGGCACCTCGTTGCGCATCGCCAGGGCTTCCGCGTAGGTCCAGCTCGAGGTCAGCGTCTCGGCCGCGTCCAGCGCCTGCTCGTCATAGAGCAGCCCGACCCAGAAGGCGGGCAGGGCGCAGATGCGCCGCCAGGGCCCGCCGTCGGCGCCCCGCATTTCCAGGAAGCGCTTCAGCCGCACGTCGGGGAACAGCGTCGACAGGTGGTTGGCCCAGTCGCCCATGGTCGGCAGCCCGTCGGGCACTTCGTTGCGGGCGGCGCCGGCCATGAACTGGCGGAAGGTGTAGCGCGTCATGTCGTGATACTGGCCGTCGCGGATGACGAAATACATCGGCACGTCGAGCGCCCACTCGACATAGTCGGCAAAGCCGAACTCCGGCGAGAAGCAGAATTCGAGCATGCCCGACCGCTGGTTGTCGGTGTCGCGCCAGATGTCGCCGCGCCAGCTCTGAAGCCCGTTCGGCCGGCTCTCGGTGAAGGGCGAGTTCGCGAACAGCGCCGTCGAAAGTGGTTGCAGCTTCAGCGACACCTGCATCTTGCGGCGCATGTCGGCCTCGCTCTCGAAGTCGAGATTCACCTGGATCGTGCAGGTGCGGTACATCATGTCGAGGCCCTTGGTGCCGACCTTCGGCATGTAGCGCGTCATGATGTCGTAGCGCGATTTCGGCATTCTGGGCGTCTCGGCCAACGACCATTTCGGGCTGCCGCCGAGACCGAGGAAGCGGATGCCGAGGGGCTCTGCGATCTCGCGCACCTGCGCCAGATGCGCGTTGCCCTCGCGACAGGTCTGGTGGATCGTCTCCAGCGGCGCGCCCGAGAGCTCGAATTGCCCGCCGGGTTCCAGCGAGATCGCGCCCTGGCCGGTCGGTTCGACAAGACCGATGATGCGGCCGTCATCGATGATCGGGTCCCATCCCAGCTTATGCTGCATGCCTTCCAGGATGGCGCGGATACCGCGCTCGCCGCCATAGGGGACGGGGCTGTTGCCGTCGACATAGAAGGGGAATTTCTCGTGCTCGGTGCCGATGCGCCATTTGTCGCGCGGCTTGTTGCCCGCGGCCAGATAGTCGACGAGTTCGTCGACGCCTTCGATCGGTCGGGAATCGGTTGTGTCGCGCGCCATCAAGCCCCTCCTGGCGGATGACCGGCGTCGATTGTTGCCGGGATCATGCGCAAGATAAAACTGCTACAGCGTTCCTTGCGCGTCCGGAAGGGGCGTGCGGTGCTGCAGGCGGCCGGACGACCGCCGCGCTAGATGGACGAAATGCCGCCGGCCGATCAAGCGAAAAATCCTGAGCCACGGCTCAACAGGATTTGATGATCGAAGCGATTCCGGCAAAAGTGCACAGCGGTTTTGCCGGGAAAAGCGCGCAACGCTTTCCCATGGGAACTGCGGAAGGAAGAAGCAATTCCCGCAAAACGGGGCCGCTGGGCCGAAGCTACCAGTCGCCGATCGTCGCCTGCATCACGGCGAGCGCCGCCACGGCGGCCGTATCGGCGCGCAGGATACGCGGACCGAGCGGAATGGCGGTGACGAAGGGCAGGGCGCGCAGCATTCGGCGCTCCTCGTCGGAAAAGCCACCCTCCGGACCGACCAGCAGGGCGAGCTTCTTCTCCTTTACGGCCTGCAGCGCCGGCAGCGGATTGTTGGTCGAGGCATCCTCGTCGCAGAAGACCAGTCGCCGTTCCTTGTCCCAGCTGGACAGAAGCCGCTCGAATTTCTCCGCCGCGCGCACCTCGGGCACGGCGAGGATTCCGCACTGCTCGGCAGCCTCCACCACATTGGCGCGCAGCCGCTCGATCCCTGGCTTGGCCACCTGCGTGTGCTGTGTGATGACGGGCTGCAGGACGCCGGCGCCCATTTCGACCGCCTTCTGGACGAGATAGTCGAGCCGCCCCTGCTTCAACGGCGCGAAGCAGTAGACGAGATCTGGAAGGGTGGGCTGCGGACGCTGTTCGTCCAGCACCTTCAGGCGAACCGCCTTCTTGGACTTCGCCGCGATCGCCGCCGACCATTCGCCGTGGCGTCCGTTGAAGAGCAGGATCTCCGCGCCTTCGGAAAGCCGCAGCACATGCGTCAGGTAATGGCTCTGCTGTGGCCCCGCATCCAGCTCGACATCTGGTCCAAGGTCGTCCGGCACGAACAGCCGCTGCATCTTGTAATTGGCGCGCATGACCGAGGAATGAGCGAGCCGGCCGCCGGCGTCAAGCCGCCCGCGAGGCATCGGGTCCAAAAGTGGAAGCGCAGTTTTCAGGGCAACCCGAGCGCAAGAGGCGGAGTGCAAACTCAGGTCCAATAGGGGGCGCCGCTTCAGGAGACAAAGACGACGCCGGCCCGTCGCTATCGCGATGCCAGCAGGCGCCCTGGCATCGCAGTCTATTGACGGAGCATGAAGCGGGAGATGTCGCGATGGACAAGATTACACAAGGCGGCTGCCTGTGCGGCAGCGTTCGCTATGAACTGCGCGGAGCCTTGCGTCCGGTCGTCGCCTGCCACTGCACGCAGTGCCGCAAGAGCAGCGGCCACTATGTCGCCGCCACCCAGGTCGCGAGCAAGGATGCGGCAATCGAGGGTGGGACACTGCGCTGGTTCAGGTCCTCGCCCGAAGCGGAACGCGGCTTCTGCTCGGCTTGCGGCAGCAACCTGTTCTGGCGCCGGATGGACAACCCCTTTATCTCTGTCATGGCCGGCTCGATCGACGGCGACACCGGGCTGCGGATGGAAAGCCAGCTCTATCCGGAATCGGCAGGCGACTACTACGATCTCCCCGATGTGCCAGCCATTCCGCAATCCGAGCTGAAATAGGTCACACTGGGCATCCTGTCGCCAGGCGGAATGCCCGCGTCGTCACGCGCGCGTCAATCCGCCCAGGCCGGTCGGTAACCGGCACGCAGCACCGCCAGCGTCGTCGCGGGCGTGATCGAAAGCGCATCGGCAAGTCCTTTCGGGTCGACGGGCTGACCGTAACCGCGAAAGCCCCAGGGCAATGCCGTGCCTTCGCGCAATGCATAGGCCTTGCCCTTCGAGGAGATCATCGCGCCGTCGGGCAGGGCCGCCAGCGCCTGGCCTCCCAGCGGGACGGCTCGTCCACCGGAGGCCAGCCGCTCCTTATGGAGCCGGTCGTCCAATGCGGGCGCGCGCGGCTCGTCAATGCCGTACGCCGCACCGAAGCGCCCGATGAAATCCGTCGCGCGCTCACGGCGGCAGAAGAAGCAGGGGCGGTGGCCGGCCGCCAGCGCCGTAACCTCGTCGAGGAAGAACAGTTCGGTCCAGCCCGCCCGGCGCTCACCGTCGACCACTCGATTGCTGCCCATCGGCACCCGGCGAACGCCGCGGAAATCGCACACGCAGATGATCCAAGCCTTGAGCGCCCAGCGCTTCTTCAGCAGCGTCCTGGTGTGCGGATCATGGATGATGCCACGATTGCCCATCAAGCTGCCGCGTTCGGGCACGGCATGGATGGTGCCGAACGGATCGACCCGATTTTGCAGTGGCATGGCTCGTTCTCCTGGGCCGAGCCCGAAACCGCCTCGCGGTTTTCGGGGATGTATGCACGCTCAAAAAGTCCTGGCGACGGTTCCGTCGGCGTACCGAGGAATGTCCGCCCGGCATGTCTTGGCTCTGGTGCCGCCGACATGATATCGCTCTCGCCATCGTTTTCATGTCAGCAGGATTTTCGGGATGCGGGTGCTGGTGGTTCACAATTATGACAACACCATGCTTGGCCAGGTTGGTGTCGCCCTTGCCGAGGCGGGCGCCGATCTCGACGTGCGCCGCGCCCATGAAGGCGATCCGCTGCCGAAGGACTCTGCCGGATATGACGCCATGGTGCTGATGGGTGGCGGCCAGAATGCCCTGGCTGACAGCGAATACCCTTATTTCCCCGACTTGCTTGATCTGACGCGCGACTTCGCCAGCAAGGATCGCTCGGTGCTCGGCATCTGCCTGGGAAGCCAACTGGTGGCGCGCGCCTTTGGCGGCAGCAACCAGGTCGGCGGCGCCACCGAATTCGGCTGGCACCGGGTCTCGCTGGAGCCGGCCGCCAAGGACGATCCGGTCCTGGCCGAACTGCCGGACAGTTTCCCCATCTTCGAATGGCATGACGACACTTTCGCGCTGCCCGAGGATGCTGTGCGGCTGGCCGGCAATCCCGCCGTCAGGAACCAGGCGTTCCGCATCGGCCGCGCGGTCTACGGCTTCCAGTTCCATTTCGAGGCCAACCGTCCGCTCGTGCTCGACTGGAGCACCTCCTTCGCCGATACGATCGCCGAGCGCCATCCCGACTGGGCCGACCGGCTCGACGACGAGATGGCCCGCAACGGAGCGGATGCCGATGCCGCGGGCATAGCCATCGCTCGTGCCTGGGTGGCGACGATCTAGCGACCTTCTCCCGCTGCCGAAGCCGGCGCCCCGGGCACCGGCCCATGGCGCCTGAAGCAGCGTCACGTGCCCGGCGGCGCGACCGCGTGACCGGACTGTTGCCTCGATGCGACGTGGCATATTTGGCACGCGCTCATGAATCCGTCGGGGACAACCGCTTTCATCCTTGGCTTGTGTCCGCTCTCCCCTCTAGGGAGACCCGCGCCTGCATCCGGTGTGAAACGTGATGAACCTTTTGTGTGACCCACGCGACACACCGCCGATACAGAATCCGCCTAGAAGCGCAAAATTATCGAAACTTTGAAGCGCATTCTTCGTTTCAACGCATTGGTAACCGCCTCGTGCACAGATGCAGAAAGTTCAACCAGAGATGACTTCCGTGAAAGCAGCTCTTCTGTCCTTCGCCATGCTGTCCGCGATCGTGATCTGCGGCCTCGGCATCTACGCCGCCGACGCGGCCAACAACCACAACGCTGTCGATGGCTACGGCGTCACCGCCAGCCTCCACTAGGCGACGAGGCGCGCTCCCGCGCCGACGATCCAGGGTGTAAACCCCCTCTTTTTTCCTGATTTCTCAAGCCCGTATCGATTCCGGAATCGGCATTCGTCGTCGCTCCGGTGTTCTGGGGCGTGAGCGGCGGTAGCTGTTGGCGAGGGGATCCGGCCGAAAGCGGAGGTCTCCTTCGCCGGGCGGCTGAGACGCGAGTGACAGCCTCAGCCCGGAGCGGTCACCGTCATGATCACTTTCTCGGCTCCCTCCACCACGAGCGCGGTGAGATTTCCCGACTGCCAGGCAAGCGTGTCGACATTGACGCGGTTGGCCGTCACCTCTGCCTCCGCCGCCGGCGTATGGCCGTGCACGATGATCTTCGGGAAGAGGCCCGGATATTGCAGGAAAACGTCGCGGATCCAGGTCAGGTCCTGCGGGTTCTGGTTCTCCAGCGGCACGCCCGGCCTCACACCGGCATGGCAGAAGAAGAAGTCGCCGAAGCTCACCGAGAAGGGCAGGGACTGCAGGAAGTTGATGTGGGCCTGCGGCACCGCCTCGACCAGGGCAGCGTGCCCCCTCAGCAAGGCGGACTCCGATGTTCCGAACCAGCCGGTCAGGCCTTCGTCGATGGCTACGCCGTAGGAATGCCCGGTCTGCACGCCCCCGAAGCGGATGAACAGTGAGTCAACGGTCGGGGTATCGAGGAAATCGAGGAAGCCGATGTCGTGGTTGCCGGCGAGCACGATGTTGCGTCGGTCGCGCTTGCGCGCCTTGATCAGGAAATCGATGACGCCCTTTGAATCCGGGCCTCTGTCGACATAGTCGCCAAGATGAATGATCCGCCAGTCGGGCGTCGGTCGCAGCTGAAGCTGGCTTTCGATCTGACGATGCATGGCGGCGAGCAGGTCGAGCCTGCCGTGGACGTCGCCGATTGCGTAGATGCGCATCCCGTCCGGTCCGCGCGCGTCGATAAAATGAATGCCGTCAGTCAAAGCCAGCGTCGCCTCCTGGCCCGGCGCATCGCCCTCAGAAACCGGATCGATTTCTGGAGGGATCATACGCCAGATTCAAAGTGCCACAGCGTCCGCCGCGCGCCCGAATCGCGCGCGACGCCGCAGGTCGCCCACCGCCTCAACGACGAAGCTGCTCCTTGCCCATGTCGGTGACAAGTCGCTTTCCGCACAACGCCATGGTTATATCCATTTCCTTGCGGATGATTTCGAGGGCCTTGGTTACGCCTTCCTTGCCGAGCGCGCCGAGGCCGTAGAGGAAAGGCCGCCCGATGAACGTGCCCTTGGCGCCGAGGCAGAGCGCCTTCAGCACGTCCTGGCCGGAGCGGATGCCGCCGTCCATATGCACCTCGATCCTGTCGCCGACAGCGTCGGCGATCTCTTCCAGCACCGAGATCGAGGAAGGCGCGCCGTCGAGCTGGCGTCCGCCATGGTTGGAAACGATGATCGCGTCGGCGCCGGTATCGGCCGCCATCAGCGCGTCTTCCTTGTCAAGCACGCCCTTCAGGATCAGCTTGCCGCCCCAGCGCTCCTTGATCCAGGCGACGTCCTTCCACGAAAGCTGCGGATCGAACTGCTCCGTCGTCCACGAGGACAGCGAGGCGACGTCGCCGACCCCCTTGGCGTGGCCGACGATGTTGCGGAAGGTCCGGCGCGGCGTGCGCGCCATGCCCAGGCACCAGCGCGGCCGGATCGCCATGTCGACGAGGTTGGCGATCGTCATCTTGGGGGGCGCCGAGAGCCCGTTGCGGACATCCTTGTGGCGCTGGCCCAGGATCTGCAGGTCGAGCGTCAGCACCAGCGCCGAGCATTTCGCGGCCTTCGCCCGGTCGATGAGGTTGAGCACGAAGTTCTTGTCGCGCAGCACGTAGAGCTGGAACCAGAACGGCTTCTTCGTCACCGAGGCGACGTCCTCGATGGAGCAAATGCTCATCGTCGAGAGCGTGAACGGCACGCCGAACTCTTCCGCCGCCTGCGCCGCCAGCATCTCGCCGTCAGCGTGCTGCATGCCGGTCAGCCCGGTGGGCGCTAGCGCCACGGGCATGGCGACCTTTTCGCCGATCATGGTCGATTCCAGCGAACGGTTGCTCATGTCGACCAGCACGCGCTGGCGGAACTTGATCTTCTGGAAGTCCTCTTCGTTGGCGCGGTAGGTGCCCTCCGTCCAGGCGCCGGAATCGGCGTAGTCGAAGAACATCTTCGGCACCCGCTGGCGGGCGAGGTCCTTCAGGTCGGCGATGGTCAGGATGGTGCTCATGGGAGTCTCGTTCAGCTTCGGGATCGTTTGCGCGCGGGTTCGATGTCGCCGCTGTCGGTGCGCTGGCGCAGCCGCAGCCGGGAGACGCGACGCCAGTCGCCGGTGCGTTCCGCCTCGGCCATCGACCGTTCGACATAGGTGATGTGGTCCATCGCCGCCTGTCGCGCGGCGGCCGGGTCGCCGGCCTTGATGGCGGCGTGGATGGCGCGGTGCTGCTGAAGCAGCGTCTCGCGCGCGCCGGGCACGCCGAACACCAGCAACCGGTTCTGGAACACACCTTCGGATAGCAGCCTGTAGCAGGCGCGTAGCGTGTGCAGCAGGATGATGTTGTGCGCGCACTCGCAGATCGCGTGGTGGAACTCGACGTCGATCTCGGCCTCGTCCTCGAAGTCGCCGGTGCGGTGCGCCTCGTCCATGCGCGTCATGATCTGGTCGAGCAGCGCGAGGTCATCCGGCGTGGCGCGCCGCGCCGCGTATTCCGCCGCTATCGCCTCCACTTCGCGGCGGTACTCCAGGTAATCCGTCACCGCCTTGCGATGCGTAGAGATGAGATCGGTCACCGGCGGCGTGAACAACTGCCCGATGATGTCGGCGACATGCGTGCCGCCGCCAGGTCTCGTCGTCAGCAGCCCCCGGCCTTCGAGGACCTTCAGCGCGTCGCGCAGGATCGGCCGCGACACGTCGAACTGGCGTGCCAGCTCGCGCTCTCCCGGCAGGCGGTCGCCGGTGCGCAGAACGCCTTCGAGGATCAGGCTCTCGATCTGCTGCACCACCTCGTCGGCGGTCCGCGAATGCTCGATCCTGGAGAAAATGTCGCTCAACGGCGTGCCTGGGGAATTGTCGATATGTCGCCCAGATTAAAGCCTGCGTCGCCAACTGGTCAAATTATTTATCCAATTGGTCCTCGGCCGTCGCATCCGGCACGGCGTTGGCATATCCGCGACTGCTAAACTTTGGTGTTTACGTCTGCTGGCGATTGTTTCTAGTGGACGCCATCACACGAAAGGTCAGGAAAGCCAGGGGGACCGCCCGTGTCGGACAATCCGTCCAATCTCGAATTCCAGCCGCGCGCCCAGGGCAGCGTCATGGGGTTCCCGGCGCATGAAGGGCGCCCCGGGGCGCTGGGCGAGGTGCATGCCCGGCCGCATCCGATGGTCGACAAGCCGCGGGTGCTCGTACAGCTTTCCTTCATGACCGAGGGCGGCTCCGGCGTCGACCACGCCGTGCTGTCGGAACTGTCGAGACGGCTCGGCATCGCCGCGCCGGACCGCTCCGCCCGCCACCATGCCATGAAGTGGGGCAAGGGCTCGCTGCGCTGGGAGCGGCACACCGAGTTCTCGACCTATCTGTGGGAGGGGCCGCTTTCGGAGAATGGCCGCATGCAGGAGGATTCGCCGTTCGGCAACGGCTTCTGTCCGCCGGGAACGGTGATATCGGGCATTCGGCTCGAGATCCGCAAATGGACCCAGGTGAGTGAGAAACTGATTGCCGGCTTCGATCCGACCAGCCTGTGCTATTCGCTGGTCGAGCGCGGCAATGCCGCCATCGTCACCGACTTTCGCCAGGATGGCGACGGGTTGACCCGCATGCTGGTGCTCGATCGCGGCCTGACGCCGGCCAGCACCGGCGCGCTGTCGCAGCGGCTGATCGACATCGAAACCTACCGCACTCTGGCCATGCTGGGCCTGCCGCTGGCGCAGACCCTGTCCGGCCGCGCGCGACGCATCGAGGACAGGCTCGCCCAGACCACGCTCGAGATGAAGGCGGCCGAGACGCGCGACAGCCAGACGCTGCTCGCCGACCTTACCGAGCTCGCCGCCGAACTGGAGGCGGATGCCGCGTCCAGCCTTTATCGCTTCGGTGCCTGCCGCGCCTATGACGGCATCGTGCGCGAGCGGCTGGAGGCGCTGGAAGAGGAGGCTGTGCCTGGCTACGACACCTGGGCCGGCTTTCTGCAACGGCGCGTCGCGCCCGCCATGCGAACCTGCCGCTCGGTCGAGGAGCGCCAGGCCAATCTGTCGCGCAAGCTGACCCGCGCCACGACGCTGTTGCGCACCTGGGTCGACGTCGAGGTGGAGAAGCAGAACCGCGATCTGCTGGCTTCCATGAACAACCGGGCGCGCCTGCAACTTCGGCTGCAGCAGACGGTGGAAGGCCTCTCCGTGGCCGCCGTCTCCTACTATGTGGTCGGTCTCATCGGCTACATCGCCAAGGGCGCCTCGTTCTTCGGCCACGCCTTCGCGCCGGAGGTCGTTACCGCCGCGTCGGTGCCGGTCGCGGTGCTCTTCGTCTGGTGGGGCGTGCGCCGCATCCGCCAGTCGCATTCCGAGCCGGCGAAGCATCCGGGCGAATAGCCCCGCTTCGCCAGCGGCAGATTGACGCTGGGGAAGTCACGCCCGGCGTCGCCGCGCGGCGTCCATCCACGCGGCATTTGCAACACGTCGCCGGCGCTGGTAAAACAATTTGACCAGTCAAGCGGAGTGAGGGCTGCCATGTCCGGCCTGACCATGCCGAAGCCAGATGAAGCCACGATGCGTCGCCGCGACGAGATCGTCGCCGACATGCGTATCATCGTGCCGGGCGAGGGAGTGGTCGACGCGCCCAACGCCATGCGGGCTTTCGAAAGCGATGGGCTTACAGCCTATCGGCAGTTGCCGCTCGTCGTGGTGCTGCCGGAAACTGTGGCCCAGGTCTCGCGCGTCCTGAAATACTGCAACGAACGCAACATCCGCGTGGTGCCGCGCGGTTCCGGAACGTCGCTGTCCGGCGGCGCGCTGCCGCTCGAGGACGCGGTGCTTCTGGTGATGAGCCGCTTCAACCGCATCATCCGGATCGACTATCCCAACCGTGTGGTCGTCGCCCAGCCCGGCGTCACCAATCTTGGCATCACCACCGCCGTCGAGCAGGAGGGCTTCTACTACGCCCCCGATCCATCCTCCCAGATCGCCTGCTCGATCGGCGGCAACGTGGCGGAGAATTCCGGCGGCGTGCATTGCCTAAAATACGGGCTCACCGCCAACAATGTGCTGGGCATCGAGATGGTGCTGATGAATGGCGAGGTCGTACGTCTCGGCGGCAGCCATCTCGATCAGGAAGGCTACGATCTGCTTGGCGTCATGACCGGCTCGGAAGGCCTGCTCGGCGTCGTCACCGAGGTCACCGTTCGTATCCTGAAGAAGCCCGAGACGGCGCGCGCGCTGCTCATCGGCTTCCCGACCAGCGAGGAGGGCGGCCAATGCGTCGCCGACATCATCGGCGCCGGCATCATCCCGGGCGGCATGGAGATGATGGATCGCCCGGCGATTCACGCGGCCGAGGATTTCGTCCATGCAGGCTATCCGCTCGATGTCGAGGCGCTGCTCATCGTCGAACTCGACGGTCCCAGCGTCGAGGTCGACCATCTCATCGGGCTGGTCGAGGCCATCGCCTATCGCAACGGTTCGACCACCTGCCGCATCTCGCAATCGGAGCAGGAGCGGCTGAGCTTCTGGGCCGGGCGCAAGGCGGCCTTCCCCGCGGTCGGCCGTATCTCGCCGGACTATTACTGCATGGACGGCACCATCCCGCGCAAGGAACTGCCGCGCGTGCTGGCCGGCATGCGTGAGCTGTCGGAAAAGTACGGGCTCGGCGTCGCCAATGTCTTCCACGCCGGCGATGGCAACCTGCACCCGCTGATCCTCTACGACGCCAACGTGCCGGGTGAACTCGACAAGGCCGAGAGCTTCGGCTCCGACATATTGCGCCTCTGCGTCGCGGTTGGCGGCGTCCTGACCGGTGAGCACGGCGTCGGCGTCGAGAAGCGCGACCTGATGCCGGAAATGTTCAACCAGATCGATCTCGACCAGCAGATGCGCGTCAAATGCGCGTTCGATCCCAACCACCTGCTCAATCCCGGCAAGGTCTTCCCGCAACTGCGCCGCTGCGCTGAGCTGGGGAGGATGCATGTTCATCGGGGACAGGTGGCCTTTCCGGATATTCCGAGGTTTTGATGGGGAAGCCAGCCGCGCTAGCTTTGCCGTTGTCCAAGATCATCAAGGATCGCCTGGCCGACACGCGGTTGGCTGGCAATTGGAGATACGGCCCCGATCCGAAGCCGATTGTTTCTCCACCGTCTTTGCGCCGTATGGGTGCTTTGCTGTGGGTATTCACGGAGCGTTACGGTGAAGTAGGGATGGCGGTCGGAAGCTCTCGCTGTCCACCCTATACGCGTGATCTGCAATCCATGGTGCGCCTCGGCTTGCTGACGTTGAAGCGGGAGTTCCCTGGAACGAATGTGCTCAGAATCTCCGCTTCCGGTCGAACTCGATTGAGCCAATTAAAGGTATCGGAGGCTGATAAACTTTGGGTTCTCCGTGCGATCGCCGGATGCGCATTGGAATGAAGACGCGAGCACAGCCACCGACGTTGCTTCGAGGTTTTCGAGGAATGGTAAGGTCTCAGGACTTGGGTTCCTCGCCCCCGCAAAGCGGGGGAGAGGTGGCTCGGGCAAAGCCCGAGACGGAGAGGGGGGCGGCCTATCAGCCAAGCCGCCGCTCGCCCGAAAAGATTGTCCGGGCCCGTGAGCTTCGCCATGGAGAAAATCAGGCGGAAGCTACTCTCTGGAATGAGTTGAAAGCCAAAAAGCTGGGCGGATACAAATTCGTCCGCCAGATGCCTATTGGTCCTTATTTCGCGGATTTCGCCTGTCGGGGCCAAAGGTTGATTGTTGAGATCGATGGCAGTCAGCACGCCGGGAGTAGTTACGACGGGCAGCGTGACGAGTTCATGCGTGGCGAAGGCTTCTCCGTCCTGCGGCTCTGGAACTTCGATGTGTTGAAGAACACGAGGAGTGTTTGCGAGACGATCCTTGCAGCTTTGGAAGGGCGGCTTGCCGAAGATGTGGCTGCTGCCGATCTCAGGTTTGTATTCGCCGCCAGGAAAATTGGAGACAACGCTCTATGATGGCCCCCTCTCCGTCTCGGGCTTTGCCCGAGCCACCTCTCCCCCGCTTTGCGGGGGCGAGGAACTGGGTGCACTCATGACCACCTTCACCCCATCCACCTCAACGGAAGTCCTCTCCACCGTTCAATGGGCGGCGGCCGAAGAGGCGCCGCTTGAAATCCTCGGCCATGGTTCCAAGCGCGGCATAGGCCGCCCGCTGCAGACCGAGCATACGCTCGACTTGTCGAAGCTTACCGGCGTCACGCTCTACGAGCCGGCCGAACTGGTGCTGTCGGCGAAGGCCGGCACGCCGCTCGCCGAGATCGAGCAACTGCTGACGGAAAACGGTCAGCAATTCGCCTTCGAGCCGATGGATTACGGCCCGCTGCTCGGCGGCGAGCCGGGCCAAGGGGGCAAGAACGGAACGATCGGCGGCGTGCTTGCCGCGAACTTGTCCGGGCCACGGCGGCTGAAGGCGGGTGCCGCGCGCGACCATATCCTCGGTGTCGGCGCCGTCTCGGGGCGTGGCGAGGCCTTCAAGTCGGGCGGGCGCGTCGTCAAGAATGTCACCGGCTATGATCTCTCCAAGCTGATGGCCAATTCCTGGGGCACGCTCGCCGTGCTCACCGACGTCACCTTCAAGGTGCTGCCGGCGGCCGAGACCGAGGTGACCTTGGCCATTCGCGGCCTGCTCGACGATGCCGCCGTTGCCGCCATGGCGCTGGCGCTCGGCTCCAGCGCCGAAGTGTCGAGCGCCGCCCACCTGCCGGAGCGGATCGCGGCGCGTGTCGCCGGTGGCAGGCTTGGCAGCGATGCGGCGACGCTGCTGCGTGTCGAGGGTTTTGGCCCGTCGGTCGTCTACCGTACGGAGGCGCTCCGGCAACTGCTCGGTAAGGCCGGACCTCTGGAGGACATCGCCGGCGAGGCGTCCAGGACTATCTGGCGCGATATCAGGGATTGCGTGCCCTTCGCATCGACCCAAGGAGCGGTCTGGCGCGTGTCGATGGCCCCGGCCGAGGCGCATCACATGGTGATGACCTTGCGCATGCAGGCGGCGGTCGACGCCTTCTACGACTGGCAGGGCGGGCTGGTGTGGCTCTCGATGCGCGAGAACGATCCCGAGGCAGAGCTGTTGCGGGGATTGATCCGCAAGCATGGCGGCGGCCACGCCACGCTTGTTCGCGCCGCGGCGGCGCATCGTGCCGCCGTTCCGGTGTTCCAGCCGCAGCCGCCGCATCTGGCCGCGCTTTCAGCCCGGCTCAAGGCCGAATTCGATCCCAAGGCTATCCTCAATCCCGGCCGCATGGCGCTGCCGTCGGTCTCTGCTACTGTGAGCCCGGCAACAGAGGGAGGGGTATCATGAGCAATCAGGACAACGGCATTTCACCGCGCCAGACCGATCGCTGGCTGGAGCCGGGCGCCACCAACGCGCTGGTCATCTACATCCTTTATCTCGCCGGCCTCGTGATCGGCGTTTCCGGCATCGTCGGCATCGTGCTTGCCTACGTCAATCGCGGCAAGGCGGGCGGTTTCGTCGAAAGCCACTACACCTTCCTGATCAGGACCTTCTGGATCGGGCTGCTCTACGCCCTGATCTCAGTCGTGCTCATGATGCTCGTGGTCGGCTTCCTGCTGATGTTCGTCGTCGCGGTCTGGTTCATCGCGCGCTGCGTCCTCGGCCTGCAGGCGTTGCAGCGGGGCGAGCCGGTCAAAAATCCGCAAAGCTGGCTCCTCGGCTCGTAGGGACGACGTCCCGAGCGGGCGCTTTCGGGACCATCATGCTCGGGCATTAAGGGTAACTCAGGTGCAGACCAATTTCTCAGCCGCACAGCTTGCCGATCCGCATGTCGCGGAATCGGAGAAGATCCTGCGCAAATGCGTGCATTGCGGCTTCTGCACCGCCACCTGTCCCACCTATGTGACGCTCGGCAACGAGCTCGATTCACCGCGCGGCCGCATCTACCTGATCAAGGACATGCTGGAGAACGGCCGGCCGGCGGACAAGGAAATCGTCACCCATGTCGACCGCTGCCTGTCCTGCCTTGCCTGCATGACGACATGCCCTTCGGGCGTGAACTACATGCATCTGGTCGATCATGCCCGCGCCCATATCCATGAGACCTACCGGCGGCCGCTGCCCGACCGGCTGACGCGCGCCCTGCTGGCCTTCGTGCTGCCTTACCCCGGACGCTTTCGCGCGGCGCTGAAGCTCGCCGGGCTCGGCCGTCCCTTCATTGGCTTGTTCGAGAAGCTGCCGGCGCTGAAGCCGGTGGCGGCAATGCTCAGACTGGCGCCGACCTCGATCCCGTCGGCGTCGGCGAAAGCGTTGCCAGGCGTGCACCCCGGACAGGGGACGAAGCGAGGGCGTGTCGCCATTCTCACCGGCTGCGCGCAGTCGGTTCTCGACCCGGCCATCAACGACACGACGATTTCGCTGCTGACGCGACTGGGCGTCGAGATTGTCGTGCCGGAAGGCGAAGGTTGCTGTGGCGCGCTGGTCCACCATATGGGCCGCGAGGAGGCGGCACTTGCCTCGGCCAGGCGGAATGTGGACGCCTGGACGCGCGCCATCGAGCAGGGTGGCCTCGATGCCATCATCATAACGGCATCCGGCTGCGGCACCACGATCAAGGACTATGGCTTCATGTTGCGCCTCGACCCCGCCTATGCGGAGAAGGCCGCGCGTGTCTCGGCGCTCGCCAAGGACATTACAGAGTACCTGGCGACCATCGATCTGCCGGAGCCGGTGCGCAAGCCGGGCACGGTCGTTGCCTATCACTCGGCCTGCTCGATGCAGCACGGCCAGAAGATCACGCGCCAGCCGAAGGAGCTGCTGGCCAAGGCGGGCTTCGTCGTGCGCGAGCCGCGCGAGGGCCATCTGTGCTGCGGCTCGGCCGGAACCTATAACATCCTGCAGCCGGAGATTTCGGCGAAGCTGCGCGACCGCAAGGTGAAAAACATCGAGGCGACCGGCGCCGAAATCGTCGCCACCGGCAACATCGGCTGCATCACCCAGATCGCGTCCGCCGCCAAACTGCCGGTCGTGCACACGATCAAGCTGCTCGACTGGGCCTATGGCGGTCCGAAGCCGGAAGGCGTTTCGGACGAGAGACTGGTTGCTGCGGAATAGGGCAATTCCGGGAAAAGCGCCGAACGCATTTCCCGTCGAAATGGCCTCGATTACTCAGCCGCGAGCTTGTCCGCTGTCCCGTAGGTCGCCTGGTAGAGCGCGCGCTGCCGGTTGAGCGCCACCATCGTGTTACGCAACAGGATGGCGACCGTGATCGGGCCGACACCGCCCGGTACTGGAGTGATCCAGGAGGCCACTTCCTTGACGCTGTCGGTGTCGACGTCGCCGACGATGCGGGTGGAGCCGTCGGGCAGGGTTTCCGAATTGATGCCGATGTCGATCACGGCGGCGCCCGGCTTGACCATGTCGGCCTTGATCAGGCGTGGCTTGCCGACAGCGACGAACAGCGCGTCGGCGCGCCGCGCGTGTGCCGCCACCGATCGCGTCATGTGGTGGCAGACCGTGACCGTCGCGCCCTCGCTCATCAGAAGAAAGGCGATCGGCTTGCCGACGATCTCTGAATGGCCGACGACCACCACCTCCAGCCCCTTCAGGTCGAGGCCGGTCTCCTTGAGCAGTTCGACCGATGCGGCCGCCGTGCAGGGCGCGAGATCGAGCTGGTTGTAGACGATGTTGCCGATCGAGGCCGGGTGCATGCCCTCGACATCCTTCAGCGGATGCACCGCCGCCTGCAGCGTCTTGATCGGAATATGCGCCGGGACCGGCCGCTGGATGATGATGCCGGTGACGCGCGGGTCGGCATTGAGCCCGTGGATCGCCGCCTCCAGCTCGCCGGCCGTGATCGTCGCCGGAAAGCGCCTTTCCTCGAAATCGATGCCGGCCAGTTCTGCCTTGGCGCGCTGGTTGCGCACATAGACGTCGACCGCGGCGGTGTCGCCGACCGTGATCGAAACGAGCTTCGGCGGAAAACCTTCGGCCTTCGCGATGGCCGCGTCCTCGCGCACGGATGCGATGATGCGCTTGGCGACCGGGCCACCCCGGAGATAGCGGCTGTCGTCGGAGAGCGACATGGCTGGATCCTTCAAAGTGGAATTTGGCGCCGACATAGCAAAGGATGCGGGGAAAAGGCAGCACGAAAGCGAACCTTCATGCTTTCCCAACGACCTGCGCGGATTGCACGCGGGCATCGTCGGCGCGGGCAATGAAAAAGGGCAGCGCGGTTTCCCGTGCTGCCCTTCCGTGACCGGCCGCATCCCCATACGGCCCGTCCCCCGGTGTCTTCGAATGGCTTTTGAGGCTGTTCTACGCCTTCTGGGCCAAGTGATTCGCTGTGCCGATCATATCACTTCGACGGTGGTTCCGATATTGACCCGCTCGTAGAGGTCGACAACATCCTCGTTGCGCATGCGGATGCAGCCGGACGACACGGCCCCGCCGATGGTCCAGGGCTGATTGGTGCCGTGGATGCGATACTCCGTGGATCCGAGATAGAGCGCGCGCGCACCAAGCGGGTTTTCCATGCCGCCGGCCAGGTAGGTCGGCAGGTAGCGGCCCTTGGCGGCCTCTCGCTTGATCATTGCCGCCGGCGGACGCCAGTCGGGCCACACCCGCTTGTTGGTGATCTTGTGCGTGCCGGCCCACTCGAACCCCGGCTTGCCGGTGCCGACGCCGTAGCGCCGCGCCTTGCCGTCCTTTTCAACGAGGAAGAGGAAATTCTGCTTGGTGTCGATGACGATCGTACCCGGCTTCTGGTGGCCGCCATAGGCGACTTCCTGGGGCAGGTAGACGGGGTTGATCTGCGGCCGCATCACCATGCGTCGGGCCGGCGCCTGCACGGCGGCGGTGCGCTGCTGGCCGGGCTGCGTCTGGATATAGCGCTGCGGCTGCTGCGCTGCCTGGCGGCTTGGACGCACGATGCCGGGCGCATGGCCGAGCTGCAGCAGCCAGGGCGCCGAAAGATCGGGGCTCACCATCACGGGCGGCCGGTCCGCATAGCGGTCACCGCCGAGGGAGGGCGTGGCGCCGGTGGCCAGGACGGCCATCGCGCCGAGCAGGGAAAGCAACGCTGTCTTCATCGAAACGCACCTTGGATCGTCGAACTCGTCCGGGGCGGAGAGGCCCCCGGCTTCGCGATCCTTGGCGCGGACCAGCAACTGAAACATGAATCGGAATGCGTAAAATGCCGCTTTGTCAGTAAACCTTTTGGTGTGGTTACCGGCCGGTTCAGGAATCTGGTAAAGCCGGAGTAAAATTGGTGCCGCAGCGCATTAACAAATGGATTTTCTGCGATGGCAAATGAGAATACGGGCATTATCGCCGGCCCTGACGGCATCTCGCGCTGTTTCTGGCACGGCAACCTGCCGGATTATCTCCACTATCACGACCATGAATGGGGCAGGCCCGTGGCCGACGATCGCAGGCTGTTCGAGAAAATCTGCCTCGAAGGTTTCCAGTCCGGCCTGTCATGGCTGACCATCCTGCGCAAGCGCGAGAATTTTCGCGAGGCCTTCGCCAATTTCGAATTCGACAGGGTCGCGGCCTTCACCGATGCCGATGTCGAGCGCCTGCTCGGCAATGCCGGCATCATCCGCCATCGCGGCAAGATCGTCTCGACCATCAACAATGCCAGGCGCGCACGCGAACTGGCCGACGAGGCTGGCTCTCTGGCCGCTTGGTTCTGGAAGTTCGAGCCCGGCCCGGACGAGCGGCCGGCGATCGTCGACCTCGCGCATCTGCGCGCCAACCCGACCACCGCCGTTTCCGTCAGGATCTCCAAGGAGCTGAAGAAACGCGGCTGGAGCTTTGTAGGCCCGACCACCGTCTATGCCTTCATGCAGGCCATGGGGCTGGTCAACGATCATCTCGAGGGCTGCGTCTGCCGGCCGGAGGTTGAAGCCGAACGCAAGGCATTCAAGCGTCCGAAGTAGAGCGTGGCCTCTTACCTCCCCCTTGTGGGGAGGCCGCGCCGCAGGCGCGGGTGGGGGACAGAAAAGAGTCTTCCGGCCCCCACTCCGCAGCCGTGCGTCTCTCTCCACAAGACGGCGAGGGTCGGCGCTACTTCTCGTATCGTCCCTTGTGGCCGCTTTCGTTGATGTTCCAGACCAGGCCGGAGCCGGAGATGGTCAGCACCAGGCCGCTGAAGCCGCGATCGTCAGGTGTCTGGTGTGTCGAGGCCGAACTTCGGCCTGCCGGGATGACTTCGACGGTCGAGCCCTTTCGCACCCAGCAGCCCTTGCCGTACTGGTCGTTGGCGCCATAGGCGAGCATGAATTCGAAGCTGCCATCCTTGCGCAGCAGCAGTTCGGAGCCGACCTCCATCACACCGTTGAGATAATAGTGCCCGGCAAGCCTGGAATCCCCGGCCTGGCAGGCGTTCGCCGCCCCGGTCGCGCCAAGCAAAAGCACGCCACAAAGCGTGCCTGTGCATATCGTCCGCATGATATCCCCCGGGTAGAACGCGCACTTGCCGCGCGGATCGGCTCAGGCGCCGCCGGCGCCGGCCAGGAAGAGCCCTACCACGATGGCCGCCACCGTGGCAAAGGCCGGATAGATGACCAGCAAGCCCGTGATCAACACATCGCGCATGCCGGACCCCTTGCGGTCCTCCGGCGCAACCTCGAAGGGGCCGGCGACCTGGCTGGCGCGTGACTGCGAGTGGCTGTCGGCTCTCAGGCCGATGCCGCGCGCATGAACGCTGTCGATGATGTCGAAATTCGCTGACGCGGGCATGACCCCTGCAACCCCTTGTTATCGGGCGCTTTATTCACTTCGATTGTGTCGGCACGATGCCGCCTCGGTGGCGGAATTGTTTCTTTTGTGGCTCGTTTGTTTCGGAGAAGGGAAGGCGCACTCCCTTGCCGCACCAAGCTGCATCGGTTAGGAAACGCGCGCTCGAACACGTCGATATTGACCTAGCGAAAAGACCTCATCCCATGGCCGACAAATCGGAAAAGACGAAAGCGCGGCTGCCGCGCGGTTTTGCCGACCGCAGCGCCGAAGACATCCGCGCCGTCGAAAAGATGATGGTGACGATCCGCTCGGTCTATGAGCTCTATGGTTTCGAGCCGGTCGACCAGCCGATGATCGAATACACCGATGCGCTGGGCAAGTTCCTGCCCGACCAGGATCGGCCGAACGAAGGCGTGTTCTCTTTCCAGGACGACGACGACCAGTGGCTGTCGCTGCGCTATGATTTGACCGCGCCGACGGCCCGTTTCGTCGCCGAGAACTTCGACAAGCTGCCGAAGCCCTATCGCAGCTATCGCTCCGGCTGGGTGTTCCGCAATGAAAAGCCCGGTCCCGGACGCTTCCGCCAGTTCATGCAGTTCGACGCCGACACGATCGGCACGCCGAACGGCGTGGCCGGTGCTGCTGCCGACGCCGAGATGGCGATGATGATGGCCGACGTCATGGAAGCGCTCGGCATCAAGCGCGGCGACTATCTGATCCGCGTCAACAACCGCAAGGTGCTCGACGGCGTGCTGGAGGCGATCGGCCTCGGCGGCGACGCCAATGCCGGGCGCCGGCTGATCGTGCTGCGCGCCATCGACAAGATGGACAAGGTCGGCCCCGAAGGCGTGGCGCAACTGCTGGGCGCCGGCCGCAAGGACGAAAGCGGCGACTTCACCAAGGGCGCCGGGCTGGAGCGGCAGGCGATCGAGACCGTGCTTCGCTTCATGAACTACGCGCCGGCGGGCGAGGCCGGATCGTGGGTGAATATGAAGGAGGGCGGCGGCATCTCGTCCAATGCCGCGCAGATCGCGCGGCTGCAATCGCTCGATTTTCTTGCGGGCGTTGGCCGTGAGGGCATCGACGAACTGGCCGCGATCGCCTCTATGGTCGACACCGCCGGTTATGGTGGCCGGGTGATCATCGACACCTCGATCGTGCGCGGTCTTGAATATTATACCGGTCCTGTCTTCGAGGCCGAGTTGCTCGCCGAAATCCCCAACGAGGATGGCCAGATCGTGCGCTTCGGCTCGGTCGGCGGCGGTGGCCGCTATGACGGCCTGGTCTCGCGCTTCCGGGGCGAGCCGGTGCCGGCGACGGGGTTTTCGATCGGCGTCAGCAGGTTGATGACGGCGCTGAAGAACCTCGGCAAGCTCGATACATCGGACGTGATCGCGCCGGTCATTGTGCTGGTCATGGACAAGGACACGGAAAGCCTCGGCCGTTATCAGAAAATGGTCGCCGATCTGCGGGCCGCCGGCATCCGCTCCGAAATGTATCTTGGCGGCGCCGGCATGAAGGCCCAGCTCAAATATGCCGACCGGCGCGGTAGCCCGGTGGCGGTCATTCAGGGTGGCGACGAGCGCGCCCGGGGCGAACTGCAGATCAAGGACCTGATCGAGGGCGCCCGCATGTCGGCCGAGATTTCCGACAATGCCGAGTGGCGCGCCGCGCGCCCGGCCCAGGTGACCGTCCCGGAGAGCGAACTGGTCGTCGAGGTGCGGAAAATCCTGGCGGCGCAGGCTGCGGACCGGGTGAAGGGTGGCGCATGAGCTCGCGCCCTGCCGATCAATGACCTCCCGCTACCCGGCCATCGCCGCCGAGATCACCAAGCTCTTCGCCGAACGCGACACGCATGCTGTTGACGTGGCTGTGCTGCAGCCGGCCGACCCGTTCCTCGACATGGCGGGCGAGGATTTGCGGCGCCGCATCTTTCTGACCGAGAGCGAAACGGGAAAGACGCTGTGCCTCCGGCCGGAGTTCACCATTCCCGTCTGCCTCGACCATATCGCCAGCCAGGCCGGCACGCCGCGCCGTTATTCCTATCTCGGCGAAGTGTTTCGCCAGCGCCGCGAAGGCGGCAACGAGTTCTTCCAGGCCGGCATCGAGGATCTCGGCGATCGCGATACGGCCAGGGCGGACGCCCGTTCGCTGGCCGACGCGCACGCCTTGCTGAGCCTGGCGCTGCCAGGCCGGCCACTGGCCGTGACACTCGGCGACCAGGCTGTCTTCGAGGCGGTCCTGGCCGCGCTCGGCCTGCCGCGTGGCTGGCGCATGCGCCTCGCCCGCGCCTTCGGCTCGGCGGCAATGCTGGAAGCCGCGCTCACCGACCTCGCCAATCCGCCACGCAACGGTCAACTCGCCGCCGAGGTAGCCACGCTGGTCCTCGATGGCGATCTGGAGGGGCTTTCCGCGCATATCGCCGCCGGCATGGAAGACGCCGGGCTTTCGGCGTCCTCCGGACGGGCGCCGTCCGACATCGCGCGACGCCTGATCGAGAAGGCCGAGCTGCGCAGCGTGCGGCTGTCGAACGACGCCTTCTCGGCGCTGAAATCGTTCCTGGCCATCGATGTCACGCTGGATGGCGCCACGCGCGCCCTTGAAGATTTTGCCGGCGCCGCCGGCCTTTCGCTCGGCCGCGCCCTGGACAATTTCGCCGCGCGCGCCGAAGCCGTCGCCGCGCACGGCCTTCCCGCCGGCACCATCCGCTACGATGCCGCCTTCGGCCGCCCGCTGGATTACTACACAGGCCTGGTGTTCGAGATCGGTGCCCGAGACGGAGCTCCGCCGCTGGCCGGCGGCGGCCGCTACGACAGGCTGCTGACGCTGCTTGGCGCGAAGGCGACCATACCGGGCGTAGGCTTCTCCGTCTGGATCGACCGTATCGAGGCCCTGCGCGGGGACGCGTCATGATCACGCTGGCGATCCCCTCGAAAGGCCGTCTCAAGGAACAGGCGCTGGAAGTACTGGCCAAGGCGGGCCTTGCCGTCAGCCTGCCCGACGACGACCGCAAATACCGGGCGCGCCTCGAGGGCGTCGACGGCGTCGAGGTGGCGTTCCTGTCCGCCTCGGAAATATCGGGCGAGATCGGGCAGGGCGCCATCGACCTCGGCATCACCGGTGAAGACCTGCTGCGCGAGAACGTCGCCGATTGGGAGGCGCGCGCCGAGATCGTCGCCAGGCTCGGCTTCGGCCACGCCGACGTCGTGGTCGCGGTCCCCGAGATCTGGCTCGATGTCGACACCATGGCCGACCTCGACGACGTCGCCGCCGATTTCCGCCAGCGCCACGGCCGGCGACTGCGCATCGCCACCAAATATTGGCGCCTGACGCAGCAATTCTTCTCGCAGAAGCACGGCATCCAAGTCTATCGCATCGTCGAAAGCCTTGGCGCTACCGAGGGCGCGCCGGCCGCCGGGCTCGCCGATGTCGTGGTTGACATCACCACCACCGGATCCACCTTGCGCGCCAATCTTCTCAAGGTCCTCGGTGACGGCGTCGTCTTGAAGTCCCAGGCCTGTCTTGTCGCCTCGAAGAAGGCCCGTGACGCCACCGATGAGGCGCTGCTGCGGGATATCGCCGCCAAGGTGAGCGCCCTCGCTCTCTCTTGAGGGGAGGGGTGGACAGCCGCCGAAGGCGGATGGACGGGAGGGGCGCTGCGGTAGTGCTCGACGCGATACGATCCCACCCGCCTCGCTGCCCGAGGCCCCTCGCCCTCGAGGGGAGGGAGACTATCGGCGGGATTTCCATAGTCGAAGCGTGCTGGTAGGCTCGTCCTGTCTGGGAGGAAACGGCCATGGCGATCAATCTGGACGAACTGAAGAATGCCAGCAACCTGCGCACAGCACAGCGCGATGGCACCTTCCTGAAACCTCTCGACGGTAAGGCGCATGTCTCGGGCGAGCGCGCGGTACCGCTGCTCGAGCAGACGATCCCGGCCATATTCTCCGACACGGTCTCGCGCTACGGCACGCTGGATGCCGCCGTATTCGTCGGACAGGACAAGCGCTTCACCTGGAATGAGCTTTCCGAAGCGGTCGATGCGCTGGCCGCCGGCTTCCTGGCGCTCGGGCTGGAGAAGGGCGATCGCGTCGGCATCTGGTCGCCCAATCGCTGGGAATGGCTGGTCACCCAGTTCGCCACGGCGCGCATCGGGCTGATCCTCGTCAACATCAATCCGGCCTATCGGCTGACCGAACTCGAATATGCGCTGAACAAGGTAAGTTGTCGGGCTCTGGTCACCGCGGCTCAGTTCAAGACTTCTGACTATCTCGGCATGATCGAGACGCTGGCGCCCGAGGTCGCGACGGCCGAGCCCGGCAAGCTCAAGGCGCGCAAGCTGCCGGCCTTGCGCAGCATCATCCGCATGGGCGAGGAGAATTCGCCCGGCATGTTCAACTTCGCCGACGTGCTGGCGATGGCCGGACGCGACGAGCATGACAGCCTGGATCGCATCTCCGATGGGCTCAAGCCGGGCGACGCCATCAACATCCAGTTCACCAGCGGAACGACGGGCGCGCCGAAGGGCGCGACGCTGACCCATCGCAACATCGTCAACAACGGCAACTTCGTCACTTCGGCAA
Source organism: Mesorhizobium sp. 65-26 (assembly GCA_001899205.1). Taxonomy (GTDB): domain Bacteria; phylum Pseudomonadota; class Alphaproteobacteria; order Rhizobiales; family Rhizobiaceae; genus Mesorhizobium. The sequence goes on from MKVL01000017.1 coordinate 92,601, forward strand.
TCCGGTTGACCGTGGATGACAGGCTGTGCATCCCGGTGCCGCTCTATCATTGCTTCGGCATGTCCATGGCCACGATGGGCTGCGTCACCAAGGGTGCCACCATGGTGTTCCCGGGGGAGGGTTTCGACCCCGGTGCCACGCTGCGCGCAGTGGCCGGCGAGCGCTGCACCGGCCTCTACGGCGTGCCGACCATGTTCGTCGGTCAGCTCGACCATCCCGATTTCGCCAGCTTCGATCTTTCCAGCCTGCGCACCGGCATCATGGCCGGCTCGCCCTGCCCGATCGAGGTGATGAAGAAGGTGGTGTCGCTGATGCATATGTCGGAGGTCACCATCGCCTACGGCATGACCGAGACCAGCCCGGTCTCGTTCCAGAGCAGCATCGACGATCCTCTGGAAAAGCGGGTCTCGACCGTTGGCCGCGTTCATCCGCATGTCGAGGTCAAGATCGTGGATGTCGCCGGCGCCACCGTACCGGTCGGCGAGCCGGGAGAACTGTGCACGCGCGGCTATTCGGTGATGAAGGGCTATTGGGACGACGACGCCAAGACCCATGAAGCGGTCGACGCCGAGGGCTGGATGCATACGGGCGACCTCGCAACCATCGATGCCGAAGGTTACTGCAACATCGTGGGGCGGGTGAAGGACATGGTCATCCGCGGCGGCGAGAACGTCTATCCGCGCGAGGTCGAGGAATTTCTCTATCGCCATCCGAAGATCAGGGAGGTGCAGGTCTTCGGCATTCCAGACGAGAAATTCGGCGAGGAGCTTTGCGCCTGGATTGTGCTGAAACCCGGCCAGATCGTCTCCGAGCAGGAGATCAAGGCGTTCTGTTCCGGCCAGATCGCCCACTACAAGGTCCCTCGCTACATACGCTTCCGTACCGAATTGCCGATGACGGTGACAGGTAAGCCGCAGAAATACCTGATGCGCGAGGCGATGGTCGCCGAACTCGGACTGAAGACGGCAAGGACAGCCTGAGCCGGTCCGCCGATCAGCCAAATGAAGAAGGGTGCGGCCTGGGGGCCGCGCCCTTCTTGCTTGTCGATAGCTTCGAGGCTCAGTCCTTCTCGAAGATGCGCGCCTTGGCGACGATGCCGGCAATCGCGCCGCCGATCAGCGGCGCGACGATGAACAGCCAGAGCTGGCCGATCGCCGCGCTACCCGAGAACAGTGCCGGACCGATCGAGCGGGCCGGATTGAGCGACGTGCCCGTGACCGGGATGATGGCGAAATGCAGCCCGGCCAGCGTCAGGCCGATCACCAGTCCGGCAAACGCCGTCGCATGCTTTTCAGCCGTAACGCCGAGGATCACCGTGACGAAGGTGAAGGTGCCGATGACCTCCCAAAGGAACGCCGAGCTGACGCCCCACTTAGCCACGTCCCAGCCATTGGCTCCGAAGCCGCCGGTATGGCCGCCGACCTGTCCGGAAACGATGATCCAGAGCGCAAGCGAGGCGATGATACCGCCGATGACCTGTGCGATCCAATAAGGGACGACGTCTTTTGCCGGCATGCGGCCGGCCAGGAACACACCGAGCGTCACCGCCGGGTTGAGATGCGCACCCGAGATCGGGCCGATGGCATAGGCCGCCGCGATGAGGCCGATGCCGAACGCCAGGCCGATGCCTTCCTGCCCGAGCGGCAGAGCGCCGCCAAAGCCACCGGTCACCACTGAAGCCGTGCCGATAAAAACCAATAAAAACGTGCCAAGAACTTCCGCCAGATAAGTCTTCATTGCCCTCTCCTGGTCATTTCTTGCGATCAGCATTCAGTTCTTTGCGAATCGCAGTGAAAGAGTAGGCGGAACTGGAAAAGTTGCAAAGCATTACACAGGCGCCCGGTCCAGCAAGCAAGGGGCGTCGCCACGCGTTGAAATTGCGCCTGATCCCGGCCGAAAATTGATTCCGATTCTCGGGGCCATGCGCTAGAGCATGGCTGGAAGCGGGTTGGTGGAGTACGAAGATAGAATGAGATTGGGCGGAAGGCTGGCTGCGGCGATCGAGGTGCTGGAAGATATCGGCCGGCGTCACCGGCCGGTGGCCGATGCGCTGAAGGATTGGGGCCTGTCGCATCGCTTCGCCGGTGGCGGCGATCGCGCGGCGATCGGCAACATCGTCTATGACGGGCTGCGTCGAAGGCGTTCCGCGGGCTGGCTGCTGGGCGCCGAGACGCCGCGCGCCGTCGGCTTCGGCGCCCTGCTGCTCGAATGGAACGAGACGGCGCGCTCGCTCAACGACGCCCTCGACGGCGACAAGTTCGCGCCGCCATTGCTCGACGCGGGTGAGCTGGAGGCGATCGCCAGCCACCGTCTTGCCGACGCCCTACCGGCAGTGCGGGCAGATATACCCGACTGGTGCGTACCGCTGTTCGAACGGGCCTTTGGCGATGCCTGGGTCGAGGAAGGCGCTGCGCTGGCAACGCGGCCGCCCCTCGATCTCAGGGTCAACACGCTGCAGGCGAACCGCGACAAGGTGCTCGATGCCCTGGGCCAGACCGGCGCCAGGCCGGCCCGTATCGGGCCGCAAGGCATCCGCATCCCGCCGATCGAGGGCGATGGCAGGCACCCCAATGTGCAGGTCGAGCCGGCTTTCCAGAAGGGCTGGTTCGAGGTGCAGGACGAGGGTTCGCAGATCGCCGCTGTCCTTGCCGGTGCCGAGCCGGGCATGCAGGTGCTCGATTTCTGCGCCGGCGCCGGCGGCAAGACGCTTGCTCTGTCCGCCGCCATGGACAATCGCGGGCAGCTCTTCGCCCACGACGCGGAGAAGGCGCGGCTGGCGCCGATCTTCGATCGCATGCGCCGCTCCGAAAACCGCAATGTGCAGATCGTGTCGAAGCCCGGCGAGCTCGCTCCGCTCACCGGCCGTATGGACATCGTGCTTGTCGACGCACCCTGCACCGGAAGCGGCACGTGGCGCCGCCGGCCGGACGCCAAGTGGCGGCTTTCCCAGAAGCAGCTCGATGCGCGCCGGGGCGAGCAGGCCTCGATCCTCGACGCAGCCTCCGCCTTTGTCAGGCCGGGCGGGCTCCTGGTCTACATCACCTGCTCGGTGTTCGAGGAAGAGAACGGCGATCAGGTCGCTGCCTTCCGGGAACGCCGGGACGGCTTTTCCCCTGTCGACCATCGGCAGCTCTGGGACATCCACTTCCCTGACCACTCAACGGCCGCGCGTGTCGCCGATGCGGGCGGCATTTCCTTGTCACCGGCTCTGAGCGGCACGGACGGCTTCTATTTCCACGCCCTTCGCAGGACCGTCTGACGAGCTGTTGACGATGGGCAGCGGCGCCCCAGTTCTGGTGTCAGGTAGGTCACTGACGCGGGGGCGCGCTTGCAAAAATATCCATCTCTCGTCGTCTTTCTCATTCTCGTCCTCGGCGGCGGCCTGCTGATCGGCTACGCCACCTTGCCGGGGGCTTGGTATGCCGCGCTGGCGAAACCTTCCTTCAATCCACCGAACTGGGTCTTCGGCCCCGTCTGGTCGGTGCTCTACATGCTCATAGCCATAACGGGCTGGCGGACATGGCAACGGCAGTCCGCGGGCACGTCCATGCGTATCTGGACCAGCCAGCTTGTGCTGAATTTCCTCTGGTCTCCCACCTTCTTCGGCGCCAAGCTGATCGGGCCGGCGCTGATCGTCATCCTGCTGCTGCTGGCCAGCATCCTGCTGTTCATCATCCACGTCTGGAAACGTGACAGGCTCTCGGGCTTGCTGTTCGTGCCCTATGGCGCTTGGGTCGCCTTCGCGACGCTGCTCAATGCCGCGATCCTCCAGCTCAATTGACAGTTGTTGCGCTGCAGCAATTGCCGATTGCGCATGCCTTCCCGCTCTGCAATAAGCTTCGCCAGCAAAGGTGAAAGTCTGAGGCCATGGCAGCAAAGATCGAACCCGCTCCGGACTATGAGAGCCGTGTCAGGACGTCCTTCTCGCGCCAGCAGGCAATGGCCACCATCGGCGCCGAGCTGACCCTGGTGACGCCCGGCATCATCGAGATCGAGATGCCCTATTCGCAGGCCCTGACCCAGCAGCATGGTTTCCTGCATGCCGGCGTCATCTCGACGGCGCTGGACTCGGCCTGCGGCTATGCGGCCTTTTCGCTGATGCCGGAAAATTCCGGCGTGCTCACCATCGAGTTCAAGGTCAATCTGCTTGCGCCGGGCAGGGGCGAGCGCTTCCTGTTCCGTGGCTCGGTGACCAAGCCCGGGCGTACCATCATCGTCGCCGATGGCCAGGCCTATGCCTTTGCCGCCGATGGCGAGGCCAAGCTGATCGCCACCATGACCGGCACGATGATGACGGTGGTCGGCCGCGACGGCATAGAGGGGTGAGGAGCGGTCCGCGTAGCGGACGAAAAGCCCCCAAATGGGCTTTTCGAGCGACGAACGCCCGGAGCCATGGCGAAGGGCCGGGGGCAGCGAAAGCACGTAGCCCTCATCCTTTCCTCAGGGGCGACGAGCAAGGGGTAGGTTATGACCGGTGAAGTGTCGCGCATTGCGGGAAAATCCGTTCTCTTCGTGATGGCCGTCGAGGCCGAATACGGTCCCCATCTGAGGCGGCTCTTCTCGCCGCTGATGACAGGCGTCGGGCCGGTCGAGGCCGGCGTGCGGCTGGGCGTCGAGCTTGCGGCGTTGCGGGCCGGAAACGCGTTGCCGGATCTGATCGTCTCGCTCGGTTCGGCCGGCAGCCGGACCCTCGAGCAGACCGAGATCTATCAGGCCTCTTCGGTCAGCTACCGCGACATGGACGCCTCGCCGCTTGGTTTCGAGAAGGGCGCCACGCCGTTTCTCGATATGCCGGTGACGGTGCCCTTGCCGTTCGTCATTCCCGGCGTGAAGAGCGCCAGCCTGTCGACCGGCGGCGCGGTCATCTCCGGCGCCGCCTATGATGCGATCGATGCCGAGATGGTCGACATGGAGACTTTCGCCTGCCTGCGTGCCTGCCAGCTCTTTGGTGTGCCGTTGGTCGGCTTGCGCGGCATTTCCGACGGGGTCGCCGAACTCCGGCACGTCAACGACTGGACCGAGTATCTGCACGTCATCGACGAGAAACTGGCCGCTGCCGTGGGCTCTCTGGAGCAGGCGATCACCTCGGGCGCGATCCGCTTCGCATAGGCCGAAAAGGACGGAAAGACGCAGGGCGCGGGAGCCCATTGCGCCGAATCGGTTCTTTCTTTAAAGGCTCGCCATGACGACACATCCCGACACCGTTCTGATCATCGACTTCGGCAGCCAGGTCACGCAGCTGATTGCGCGACGCGTTCGCGAAGCCGGCGTCTACTGCGAAATCGTTCCGTTCCAGTCCGCCGCGGAGGGCTTCCGCCGCACCCGGCCAAAGGCGGTGATCCTGTCGGGCAGCCCGCATTCCACTGTCGACATCGGCTCGCCCCGCGCCCCCGACGAGGTCTTTTCCGCCGGCATTCCGGTGCTCGGCATCTGCTATGGCGAGCAGACCATGTGCGCCCAGCTCGGCGGCAAGGTGGAGGCGGGCCACCACCGCGAGTTCGGCCGCGCCTTCCTCGAGATAGAGAACGACTGCGCGCTGTTCGACGGCATCTGGGCCAAGGGCACGCGTCACCAGGTCTGGATGAGCCATGGCGACCGCGTCACCGCCATTCCCGACGGCTTCAAGGTGGTCGGCACGTCCAATGGCGCTCCCTTCGCGGCGATTGCCGACGAGGAACGCCAGTTCTATGCCGTGCAGTTCCACCCCGAGGTCGTCCACACGCCGGACGGCGCCAAGCTGCTTGGCAACTTCGTCCACCGGATTGCGGGTCTCAGCCGTGGCTGGACCATGGCGGCCTATCGCGATCACGCCGTCGAGACGATCCGCCAGCAGGTGGGCAAGGGCAAGGTGATCTGCGCGCTGTCGGGCGGCGTGGACTCCTCCGTTGCAGCGCTGCTGGCGCACGAGGCCATCGGCGACCAGCTCACCTGCATCCTGGTGGACCACGGCCTGATGCGCAAGGACGAGGCCGCCAACGTCGTCGCGATGTTCCGCGAGCATTACAATCTGCCGCTCATCCTGGTCGACGCGTCGGACCGTTTCATCTCGGCCCTGGAGGGCGAGGCCGACCCGGAGACCAAGCGCAAGACGATCGGACGCCTGTTCATCGAGGTTTTCGAGGAAGAGGCCAGGAAGCTCGGCGGCGCGGACTTCCTCGTCCAGGGGACGCTCTATCCCGACGTCATCGAAAGTGTCTCCTTCTCCGGTGGCCCGTCGGTGACGATCAAGTCGCATCACAATGTCGGCGGTCTGCCCGAGCGCATGAAGATGAAGCTCGTGGAGCCGCTGCGCGAACTGTTCAAGGACGAGGTCAGGGCGCTGGGCAAGGAACTGGGCCTACCCGCGAGCTTCATCGGCCGGCATCCGTTCCCTGGCCCTGGCCTTGCCATACGCTGCCCCGGCGGCGTCACCCGCGAGAAGCTCGAGATCCTGCGCCAGGCCGACGCGATCTATCTCGACGAGATACGCAAGGCTGGTCTCTACGACGCGATCTGGCAGGCCTTCGCCGTATTGCTGCCGGTGCAGACCGTCGGCGTCATGGGCGACGGGCGCACCTACGAATTCGTCTGCGCGCTGCGCGCCGTCACCTCGGTCGACGGCATGACGGCCGACTTCTACCACTACGACATGAATTTCCTCGGCGCCGCCGCCACCCGCATCATCAACGAGGTGCGTGGCATCAACCGCGTCGTCTACGACGTCACGTCGAAGCCGCCGGGCACGATCGAGTGGGAATGATTCAGGCCTACCCAAATGCCGCCGGAAATACGCCAATCTGCGACGTAACGCACTGAAAACACAAATAAATCCTTCCAGAGACAATCAGCGACAATCGGCACGCAGAGATCGGCTCTGACGGACCGCTTGACGGACCTCCCGCATATTGCCCACCCGAATCTTTCCAAGTACCGTCGGAGCCAAAGAGGCTCGTGACGGTACTTTTTTGTGCCTTAAGGCATTGAAGAAAAAAGGAATTTCCTGTCACGAAGCCTCGAAATTGTGCTGACGGTACTTTTCAGGAGGCAATGGGTATGTTGACGGACACTGCCCTTAAGGCACTGAAACCAAAAGAAAAAATCTACAAGATTGCTGACCGTGACGGCATGTACGTTCGCGTCATGCCCAGTGGCGCGATCTCGTTTCGGCTGGATTACAGGCTACATGGACGCCGTGAGACCGTCTATCTAGGCAGATATGGCAGAGACGGAATCTCGCTCGCTTTGGCCCGAGAGAAGTGCCTCGACGCCAAGCGCGCCATTAGCGAGGGGCGATCACCGGCAATCGAGAAGCAGCGCGACAAGCGTCGCCTGAAAGAGGCAAAGAGTTTTGGCGAGTTCGGGGAGAAGTGGCTCACCGTCGCGCCGATGGCCGACAGCACGCGCGCCATGCGGCGCGCCATCTTCGAGCGGGAGCTTCTTCCGGTCTGGCGCAACCGCCTCCTGCCGGAGATCACGCCAGACGACTTAAGGACCCTATGCGCCAAGATCGTTGAACGTGGTGCCCCGGCGACTGCAATTCACGTACGAGATATCGTGAAGCAGATTTACGGCTTCGCGATCCTGCATGGGGAGAAGGTCGCCAATCCGGCTGATGAAGTCGGGCCCGCGTCAATTGCCACATTCGTGCCAAAGGACCGCTCACTTTCTCCCTCGGAAATTCGGGTGATGCTGAAGCAGCTGGAGCATGTGGCCACACTCCCCACGATCCGTTTGGGAATGCGGCTTTACCTTCTGACGATGGTGCGGAAGAGCGAGCTGCAGGACGCGGTATGGGACGAGATCGACTTCGAGAACGCGGTCTGGACCATCCCGAAAGAGCGGATGAAGCGTTCGAAGGCTCACAACGTCTATCTGTCGCGCCAGACCCTCGACATCATGATCGCTTTGAAAACCTGTGCAGGCAATTCAAGGTATCTTCTGCCCTCTCGGTATGACGCCGATGCTCCGATGTCACGCGCCACCTTCAACCGGGTGACCTATGCGGTTGTCGAACGGGCCAAGGTGCAGGGGCTGCCCCTGGAGCCGTTTACCGTTCACGACCTGCGGCGGACGGGTTCGACGCTGCTGAACGAGCTCGGCTTCAACAGCGACTGGATAGAAAAGTGTTTGGCGCACGAGGATGGACGCTCGTCGCGTGGCGTCTACAACAAGGCCGAATATGAGGTGCAGCGTCGGCACATGATGCAGGAATGGTCGGATATCATTGATGCCTGGGTGGATGGCAGGACGCACCTGCCGACTCTCATCCCGCCGTCGATGCAGATCCTGGCGCCCGATCCGGCGCTTTGATCCCACACAGGAGCGGATAGCTTACCACATGTTCCGGCTTGAGAATCGGCGAGTTCGTTTCTCCCGCTACGCATCAGGACGCCGACTAGCTTGCTACCTACCCAAACGCGCAGCTTCATCTTCCTCCATGATGTCTTCGAGTGTGGGGCGCTTGTTGTTGAAGGTCGTCAGCCGGAAATCCAGTCCGACAATGTTCATGAGCGTGAGTACGCGTTTGAAACCCATGTCGGCTACCCTGCCGTTCTCAAGCGCCTCGATCCTCGCCCGACTGAGCCCGGAAAGTTCGGCGAGCTTTTCCCGTGTCAGCTTACGCTGCTTTCTGGCATTCTTGATCTCATTGCCAAGATCGTTCAGGTCGATCATTTTCGCCTCAAAAATTAGCTGTTTCGAGCTTTTGTGAGGAAAATAGCTTATATAATGGCTGTTTTCGAGGGTCTGATGACGTGACATCAGACGGCATCATGCCGATCATAAGCAGCAAGTTCAGCACGCTTTTGCTCCTGATCATCATCGCCATCATGCCGCCGGCGTGATCGTGCCGACGTGACCATCAGCGATCTTCGGCAGGGTGGATGGTTATCATAGATGTCCCGAATCTCGGGAGCAGCTTTCGACGTTCGCGACCGCTCAATCTGGTTTCACGGACGGTTACCTGAAGCCTTCACTGGGGCGTTGGACTTGCCAGTGGACTCTGCGGCTCCATCCGTCCGCCGCAGCGGCAAATGTGCCCGAACGGATTGATCATCGACACCGCACAGTGGCAGTCGTCCCCTATGCTACGGTATTTGTGCGCGATCTCGCGCTCTGACAGGAGAGGTTTTCCGTAAACGCACATCAGGAGGACTCGCTCGGGTGAGGGGAACCGCCCTGCGAGCCTGGAGCCAGGCTTCTACTTCGGCCAGATCCCAAACAACGCACCGAGGGGTCAGAGCGAAGCGTCGTGGAAATTGCCCGCGTTGCTCCATTTCATAGATTGTGCTGTCGGCCAGAGGTACGATTTCGCGCAGCTCCTTTCGGCGGATCGTCCGCTTTGTTGCACCTTCCCTGGGACCAGTCATGGCGCCATTCCTCCATCGCTGAGCAGACGATTGAAGCCGATAGTCTTCAAGGGTGGAACGGGTGAAAGCCGCCAAGCGTACGCCGGGCGGTCATTTCGTAGATATCGGCCGGTGAGGGACAACCATGGCCCGGACCGACCAAGCGTCATGCGCTGCGGATCGCTTCCTGCTCTGCGATCAAGTTAGCAAGCATCGTTTCATATGGCGCCCTTCGCCGGGGGCGGTCGGTCCCGCATCCCGCCTCACGGCGGCGCTATGCTGATGCTCCTTCGGCCGCCCTGTTGAACCGGTCTCAGGGCCACGAACGTGCTCCAGCACCGAACTGACTTATTCCCGCTGACGGACATTTCGGTGCTTCCGCCTTGTACGCCCTTTTTTCACATTGGTCGGGAGAGCAGGGGCTCTCCCGACGGAGAGTCAGAGGAGGGGGCGGGTTTTTCGCGACGGGTTGTAAGCGGGAGGAGAGGCCTCCGGCGCCCGTCGCGGAGAACCACGATGTCTGTTCGGACCAATCGAACCCATGCCGTCGCCGACCGGTCGAACCTCTACGACGAGATCACCAGCAAGATAATTGCGGAGCTGGAAGCGGGTTGTTTTCCCTGGGTTCAGCCATGGGGGACGTCCGCGGCAAAAGCCTCGCTTTCCCTGCCGCAGAATGCCAGCACCCGTCGCGCGTACAGCGGGATCAACGTGCTTATCCTTTGGGGCGCGGTCGTGGAACGCGGGTTCCCAACACAGAATTGGATAACCTATCGACAGGCTTTCGCACTCGGCGGGAATGTCCGCAGAGGCGAGCACGGGACAACGGTCGTTTATGCCGATCGTTTTGTCCCGGATCACGAGAAGAAGCGCGCTCGCGAGACGGGCGAGGATGCCCAGGCCATCCCATTCCTCAAGCGCTTCACCGTTTTCAATATCGAGCAATGTGAAGGGTTACCTGGCGAAGTCGCAGCTTCGGCTCCGCTGCGGGTGGCAAGCCCGATCAAACCGCGGGTCGAGGCGCTGATCAAGGCCACCGGTATCGACTTCCGTATTGGCGGCAACAGGGCGTTCTATATGCCTGCCCACGACTATATTCAGGTGCCTCCGCCCCAAGCTTACTTCGAGCCGATTAATTGGCATCGGACAGCCTTGCATGAGCTCGGACATGCCACCGGTCACGGTTCGCGCCTGGACCGCAAATTCTCGGGCTCTAACGGCTCCAGAAAGTATGCGTTCGAGGAACTCGTGGCATTATCCTGACTCTGTGATCCTGTCTCAGAATCAGGCATGGGGAGGC
>MKVL01000018.1 GCA_001899205.1 Mesorhizobium sp. 65-26
GCTCGATCCGGATTCCCTGGTGGGTGACCTGTCGGTCGGCGAGCGCCAGCGCATCGAGATCATCCGCTGCCTGCTGCAGACGCCGCAGCTGATCATCCTCGACGAGCCCACGTCGGTGCTCACGCCGCAGGAAGCCGACAAGCTGTTCGAGACGCTGGAGCGCCTGCGCTCGGAGGGCAAGTCCATCCTCTATATCTCGCATCGCCTGGAAGAGGTGAAGCGTATCTGCGACCGGGCAACCGTGCTTCGCCACGGCAAGGTGGTTGGCCATTGCAACCCGCGCGAGGAAACTGCCGCCTCGCTCGCCCGCATGATGGTCGGCAACGAGGTCAAGGCAGTGGTGCGCGCGCCCTCGGCCGGCATCGAGAGCGCCAAGCCGCTGCTCGAGATCCGCAATCTGAACCGGAAGCCGGCGACACCGTTTTCCATTCCGCTCAAGAACATCAATCTCAGCGTCCGGGCCGGCGAGGTGATCGGCATCGCCGGCGTCGCGGGCAATGGCCAGGGCGAGTTCTTCGAATCCGTCTCGGGCGAGGTGCTGCAGCAGGATGCCGGCTCGGTTCGCATTCGCGGCAAGGACGCCGGTGGTCTCACCATCACCGGACGCCGTCTGCTCGGCGCCGCTTTCGTGCCGGAAGAAAGGCTGGGCCATGGCGCCGCGCCGCGCATGAAGCTCTCGGAAAACCTGCTGCTGTCACGCCATGCCACCGACGGCAAGACCTTCGTCGGCTCGGGTGGAATGGTGAAGAACGCCGCGATCTACAGTGCCGCTCAGCGTATCATCCAGATGATGGACGTACGCAAAAGCGCGCCAGATCCCGAGGCGGCAGCGCTTTCCGGCGGCAATCTGCAGAAATTCATCGTCGGCCGCGAACTCGACCGCAAGCCTGACGTCATGGTCGTCAATCAGCCGACCTGGGGCGTCGACGCCGGCGCGGCCGCGCATATCCGGCAAGCACTGATCGAACTGTCGCGAGCAGGGTCCGCCGTCCTGGTCATCAGCCAGGATCTCGACGAGCTGTTCGAGATATCGGACGCAATTGCCGTGATGCACAATGGCGAGTTGTCGAAGCCGATGCCGATCGCGGAGGCTTCCTTCGAGAAGATCGGCTTGCTGATGGGCGGAGCGGAGCCCGGCCACGCAGACCATACGCTGGAGACGGCATGATGCGCCTGGAACTCGTCAAACGCCCGCAGCGTTCGCTGCTGTTTTCGATGCTGTCGCCGTTCATCGCCTTCGGGCTGACCATCATCGCCGGCGCCATCATGTTCGCGTTGCTCGGCGTCAATCCGCTCAACGCGTTTCGCATCTACTTCATCGAACCGATCAGCCAGGTCTGGCAGTTGCACGAACTGGCGATCAAGGCAGCGCCATTGATCCTGATCGCTGTCGGCCTGTCGGTCTGCTACAAGGCCAACATCTGGAACATCGGCGCCGAGGGCCAGTTCATCCTCGGCGGCATCGTCGGCTCCATCATCCCGGTGATGTTTCCGCAGTTCGAAGGGCCGCTGGTGCTGCCGCTGATGCTGCTGCTCGGCATGGTGGGCGGCGCGGCCTACGCGGCCATACCGGCGCTGCTCAAGACCCGTTTCAGCACCAATGAGATCCTCACCAGCCTGATGCTGGTCTATGTCGCCCAGCTCTTCCTCGACTGGATGGTACGCGGCCCCTGGCGCGATCCGCAGGGCCATGGCTTCCCGCAGACCATACAGTTTGGCGACTCGGCCGTTCTGCCGCAGCTGATGCCGGACGCCGGCCGGGCCAATCTGGGCTTCGTCTTCGCTCTGGTCGCCGCCGTGGCGGTGTGGCTGCTGATGAGCCGCATGCTGAAAGGCTTCGAGGTTCGCGTGCTGGGTTCCAGCCCACGCGCCGGACGGTTCGCTGGGTTTGGCCCGAACCGCATGGTGTTCTTCGCCTTCACACTGTCGGGCGCGCTCGCCGGCCTTGCAGGCATATCTGAGGTTTCCGGCACCATCGGCCAGTTGCAGCCGGTGATTTCGCCCGGCTACGGCTTCACCGCCATCATCGTGGCGTTCCTCGGCCGCCTCAATCCGCTCGGCATCATCGCGGCCGGCCTCGTGCTCGCCCTGACCTATCTCGGCGGCGAGGCCGTCCAGACCGCGCTCGGGATTTCCGACAAGGTGGCGCGCGTGTTCCAGGGAATGCTGCTGTTCTTTGTCCTGGGCTGCGACACGCTCATCCACTATCGCATCCGCCTCGTTGGCCTCGCGGCGCAGAAACCTGAGACCACGGCGAAGCTGGATGCCGCCGCGAAGCTGGGGGAGGCACGCTGATGGACATCACCGTCAACATCCTTTTGACGATCGCCACCGCGGCGACCCCGCTGCTGATCGCGGCGATCGGCGAGCTGGTCGTCGAACGCTCCGGCGTGCTCAATCTCGGCGTCGAGGGCATGATGATCATGGGCGCGGTGGGCGGCTTCGGCGCCGGCTATCTTACCGGCTCGCCCTGGATAGGGCTGATCGCGGCAATCGTCATCGGCGCGCTGTTCTCCCTGCTTTTCGCGATCATGACGTTGTCGCTGGCGACGAACCAGGTCGCGACCGGCCTGTCGCTGACGCTGCTCGGCCTCGGTCTTTCCGGCATGATGGGCACCAGTTTCGTCGGCTTGCCGGGCGAGAGGCTGCCCAACCTCAACATTCCTGGCCTGTCCTCGATCCCGATCGTCGGCAAGCTTCTCTTCGGTCAGGATCCGATCTTCTACATATCGATCGCGCTGACCATCGCCGTGACGTGGTTCCTGTTCCGGACCCGCACCGGATTGACCCTGCGCTCGATCGGCGACAGTCATACCTCGGCGCACGCGCTGGGCATCAAGGTGATCCGCTATCGCTACCTGGCCGTTCTCTTCGGCGGCGCCTGCGCCGGTCTTGCCGGCGGACATCTGTCGCTGGTCTACACCCCGCAATGGGTAGAGAATATGAGTGCGGGACGCGGCTGGATCGCACTGGCGCTGGTGGTGTTCGCCTCATGGCGGCCGTGGCGAGTACTGGCCGGGGCCTACATCTTCGGCGCGGTGTGGATCGGCCAGCTTCATGCACAGGCTTTTGGCATTCCGGTGCCTTCGCAGCTGCTTTCTTCGCTGCCCTATCTGGCAACCGTCGTCGTTCTTGTTCTAATCTCGCGCAACAAGCGTCTGACGATGATGAACACGCCGGCCTCGCTGGGGCAGCCATTCGTTCCGGATCGTTGACAACAAGAAACCATCGGGAAGCCCGAGGCTCAACACAGAGAGGTAACACAATGAAAAAACTGCTTATTGCGCTGATGACGACGACAGCCGCGCTGTCGCTGGCGGCAACCGCCGAGGCGGCCGACAAGCTGAAGGCGTGCTGGGTCTATGTCGGGCCGATCGGCGACTTCGGCTATTCCTACCAGCATGACCAGGGCCGCCTCGAGGCGCAGAAGGCGCTCGGCGACAAGATCGAGACCGCCTATCTGGAGAACGTCTCCGAAGGTCCGGACGCCGAGCGCGCTTTCGAGCGCCTGGCGCGTGAAGGCTGCAAGATCATCTTCGGCACCTCCTTTGGCTTCATGGACGCCGAAGTGAAGGTGGCTAAGAAGTTCCCGAAGGTGATGTTCGAGCACGCCACCGGCTTCAAGACGGGCGACAACCTCGGCGTCTACAATGCGCGCTTCTATGAGGGTCGCTACGTCCTGGGACAGATCGCCGCCAAGGAATCCAAGTCCGGCGTTGCCGGCTACATCGTCTCCTTCCCGATCCCCGAAGTCGTGATGGGCATCAACTCCTTCATGCTCGGCGCCCAGTCGATCAACCCGAACTTCAAGGCCAAGATCGTGTGGGTGAACTCCTGGTTCGATCCGGGCAAGGAAGCCGACGCCGCCAAAGCCCTGTTCGACCAGGGCGCCGACATCATCGTCCAGCACACCGATTCCACCGCGGCCCTGCAGGTCGCAGAGGAGCGCAAGCTGCACGGCTTTGGCCAGTCTTCGGACATGATCAAGTTCGCGCCGAACGCGCAGCTGACCTCGCTCACCGACGAATGGGGCCCGTACTACATCAGCCGCATCCAGGCTGCGCTCGACGGAACCTGGAAGCCGGACAATGTGTGGCTGGGCATCAAGGACGGCGCGGTCAAGCTCGCGCCGTACACCAACATGCCCGACGACGTGAAGGCGATGGCCGAAGCGACCGAGAAGAAGATCGCCGGAGGCTGGAACCCCTTCACCGGTCCGGTCGCCAAGCAGGACGGCACGCCGTGGCTGAAGGACGGCGAAGTCGCCGACGACGGCACGCTGCTCGGTATGAACTTCTACGTGAAGGGCATCGACGACAAGCTGCCGCAGTAAGGCTTGGGCCGGAACAAAAGGAAAGGGCGCCGCGAGGCGCCCTTTTTCTTTGCCGTAGCTCTCTTCGCGCCGTAGCGGCTCAGACGGCCGATCCATAAAGATCGTAGGCATCGGCGCGATCGATCTTGACGGTGACGATGTCGCCGGCGCGCAGCGGGCGGCGCGACTGGATGTGGACGGAGCCGTCGATCTCCGGCGCGTCGTATTTCGTGCGGCCTTTCGCCGACGTGCCATGGGCCTCGTCGATGAGCACGGGCAGGCGCTTGCCGACCTTCCTGGCGAGCTTGGCGGCCGAGATCTTCTGCTGGCGCTGCATGAAGCGATGCCAGCGCGCTTCCTTGATCTCCTGCGGCACTTCCTCGAGGCCGAGATCGTTGGAGCGGGCGCCCTTGACGGGCTCATATTTGAAACAGCCCGCGCGATCGATCTTGGCCTCGTCCAGCCAGTCGAGCAGCATCTCGAAATCCTCCTCGGTCTCACCAGGGAAGCCGACGATGAAGGTCGACCGGATAGCGAGATCCGGGCAGATTTCGCGCCAGCCACGAATGCGCTCCAGCGTCTTTTCGCCATGGGCCGGGCGACGCATGTTCTTCAGCACGCCCGGTGAAGCATGCTGGAAGGGGATGTCCAGATAGGGCAGGATCTTGCCCTCGGCCATCAGCGGAATGACGTCGGCGACGTGCGGGTAGGGGTAGACGTAGTGCATACGCACCCATACCCCGAGCTTGCCGAGTTCCTCGGAGAGATCGAGGAATTTGGCCCGCACTTCGCGATCGCCATACATGCTCGTCTGGTACTTGATGTCGATGCCGTAGGCGCTGGTATCCTGCGAGATGACGAGGATCTCCTTCACGCCTGCCTTGGCGAGTTTCTCGGCCTCGCGCAGCACGTCGGCCGCCGGCCTTGAGACGAGATCACCGCGCAAAGCGGGGATGATGCAGAAGGTGCAGCGGTTGTTGCAGCCTTCCGAGATCTTGAGATAGGCGTAGTGCCTCGGCGTGAGCTTGATGCCTTGCGGCGGCAACAGGTCGATGTAGGGATCATGGCTCGGCGGAGCTGCCTCGTGCACGGCGGCCATGACGCTTTCGTAGGCCTGCGGACCGGTAATGGCCAGCACGTTGGGATGCTTCTCGCGGATCACATCCGGCTCGGCGCCGAGACAGCCGGTGACGATGACGCGGCCGTTCTCCGAAAGTGCGGAACCGATCGCTCCCAACGATTCATCACGCGCCGAATCCAGGAAGCCGCAAGTGTTGACCACCACCAGGTCGGCTCCATCATGCTTGCGCGTGATTTCGTAGCCCTCGGCACGCAGCCGGGTGATGATGCGCTCGGAGTCGACGAGCGCCTTCGGGCATCCAAGGCTGACGAAACTGACGCGAGGGGCGGTCATGACGGATTTTCCGGATTTTTTTGAATAGGCGGCGCAGTAACACACTTATTGCGGCATTGATATGGGCGCGGCCGCACGAAAAGGGCACCCTTTCGGCCATCCGCAGACGGCCCGTCTCAAGGCAAGCGGCGCGAACCGCCTGCTCAGTTGATCTTAGTTGATGGCATCGTTGACGTGAGGCCAGACTTCCATGGCGCCGCGATAGATCATGTCGAGCGCGACGTAGAGGATGATCAGCAGGCCGATATAGGCGATCCAGCGATGGCGATGGAGCAGCTTGGCGATGAAGGAGGCGGCAAGCCCCATCAAGGCGACCGAAAGCACGAGGCCGATGACGAGGACGGGGAAATGGTCCCGCGCCGCTCCCGCCACCGCCAGCACGTTGTCGAGCGACATGGACACGTCCGCGACGACGATCTGCATAGCTGCCTGGCCAAGCGTCTTGCGTGCGCCGGGATCTCCGGCTTTGCGTTCCGCCGCCGTGTTCGAGAGGAGTTCGGTGGCTTCCCGTTCGTCGGCATGGTTGGTGCGCAGCTCGCGCCACATCTTCCAGCAGACCCACAGCAGCAGGATGCCGCCGGCCAGCACGAGGCCGACGATTTCAAGCAGGGTCACGGTTACGGTGGCGAACAGGATCCGCAGCGCGGTTGCCGCGAGGACGCCGATCAGGATCGCCTTCTTGCGCTGGTCGGAGGGCAGACCAGCGGCGGCCATGCCAATGACGATCGCGTTGTCGCCGGCCAGCACGAGGTCAATGGCGATGACCTGAAGCAAGGCTGAAAAGCCCGCGGCGGTGAAAATTTCCATCGACTGGAAGCCTCTTGGTCGCCGATCGTTCGCGTTGTCCGACGCCCTATCGTGGATGGTTCCCGCCCGTCAAGACACAGGACGGATTTGGCAAATAGCGCCGTCGCCACGGCGCGCGCCTTTCAGGAATTTACTGGCACAAATGGGACAAGGCGGGCGCCAATCAATCGTAGAGATTGTATTTCGCCCAGTCGGCTTCCGGAATCTCGTCGCCGATCCTGTAGCGGAACTGTAGCACCTGCATGTGGTCGGGTGCCGTCTGGCATTTGAACTTCAGACGGTACCACTGCCCGTTGCTACGGAAGGCAGCTCCGGTGCTCTTGATGGCGTCGGCGCTCATCTGCGGGGTGGCGAAGGCATAAGCCACGACGCGATCTGCCTTGTACTTGTGATCGTCGTGGCTGATGCGATCCAGGACTTCCGCGTCGCAGCGCTGTTCCAGCCGCGTCTGAGGGTCGAGCTTCAGCAGGCCGGCGCGCAGATGGCTGTCCATGGCGCCGGCGGGCCATGCGAGCGCGACAAATGCCAGCGATGAGAGGATGAGACGAATCCGCATAGGGGCAGAGACACACCATATTTTTGTTGAAAAATCAACCAAACGGTCGCCCGCGGCAAGCCATGCAAGCCGTTCGCTCACAGCCTTTGATGACACATTTGCGTCATCCTAATCCGGTGCGTTGATCTCTAAGAAGCTCTCGCGGAACCGGCGATGTCGCGCTGTTTATCCTTCGATATGACGAGTCGCCCGCTTCCACTCTGCCACCAATACGTTATGATCATCTAATATGCGAGGCGATGAGGAGGCAGCCAAGGTGATCGACGATGCCGTGACCGCAGTTGCGAACGACTGCGTGGCGGGCGTCGAAAGGGGCGAACGATGTTCTGGCTGGGGTTTGGGGTGGGTGTTTCGTTGATGCTCGTGCTTATAGGCATCGGTTATTTCTTCTGCAAGGAGAGGGGAGCGGTCGACTAGACGCGATGGAACGGCGACTGCCCGCGAGGCATTCGCCCGTGACCGCGTGATTGAACACCAGGAAACAGGGGCACGGAAGTGGCGGTTCATGACGCGACTGCCTTGGCTCGTCGAGGGACGAGAGAAGGTTTTGGGGGGATTGGGGATGAAATCAGCGTTCCTGGCCGCATGCTTGCTGGCCATTTTCTTATCGGGCTACCCGTACAATCTGATGGGAATGGCCTTGTTATGCGTTTCGGTCGTGGTCGAGTGCTTCGTCGCGCTCACAAGGCCTCCGCTTTGAAGGCAACCCTATCCGTGTTTGAAGCACCGGATGCCTTCCAGCGAACACGACCGAGCCAGGATTGCCGGCAGCCGCAGACTTCCCGGTTGAAGCGTTGCTCGCAATGGTACGAAGGCGGAAGACGCGGTTAGGACGCAGCCCGAGCTTCGGCGATGCGTTGCCTAGTCCGAACGCGACGTTCATGCCAAAGCCGAACCAGAGCGACCGGCAGCATGGCAAGCAATAAGAGCGAAAAGGCGATCAGGCCAAAAATAGCGTGCATATTCGAATTTCCGTACAAGCCGCGCGCAGTTCCGACGGGCTTACGCGCGCGGGATGCCCTGCGCCGTTCTCGGAAAAAGGTCAAGGCAACTTTTCGCCTTCCTGCGCGCACGCGTTACCCTGTTGCAAATCAGGGTGAGCTATCGGCCACCGAGAAGGGCGCCATCCACGTTGGCCTACTGGCGGCCTGACCGGCTCGCCTTCCTAGCGGAACGCGCTGCGGCCAGCCCGAGATCAGGGTACGTGCCGAGGGACAGCAATTTCTCCTTCCCGCCAAACTCGTAGCGGTAGCGCCAGAGCTTCCCGCCGGCAGGGCTTACGTACAGGTGCAGGCTGCCGCCGTCCGCCAGCTTGTATGGCTTATCGGTCGGCTTGGCGTTGCGTACTTGCGTGTCTGTGAGCTTGGGCATTGTCGGCTCCTCCCTTCGATACCCGGTTTCGCAGAGGAGAATAACCCGGCTTCTATCGGGTATGCAGGGTTACGGAGGATGATGGAGTAGCCGCGTTTTCAGCGACGAAAGCGCAAAAACCGAACGTATTTCAATGGCTTGTGTGACTAAGTATTGCTGGAAGTTACGAGGCCTTGGCGGAGGGAGTGGGATTCGAACCCACGGTGAACTTGCGCCCACGCCGGTTTTCAAGACCGGTGCCTTAAACCGCTCGGCCATCCCTCCAACGAGTTGCCTTTATTGCGCTTTCTTGTTTCGGCCAATTGGCTGAAACGGGCACTTTCCACGCAAATTGCAACTACTTGGCTTCCGTTGCTGCTTATAGCGGTCCGCACTGCCGCGTCAACGTGCCTGGCGCCGCCCGCGTCGTCCCGATCCACAAATGTGCCGTGTATGCGGCTATCGCTCCGAGCCGTCGAGGGCAGTAGTAGAGCGTTATCCTGATCGTTGAGTGACCGATCATGGGACGGACGCCCGCGGTGCGCTCAGCCGAGTTCCTGGGCGAGCCCGATCAGAAGCCCTTCAGGCCCCCGGATATAGCAGAGCCGGTAGGCGTTCTTGTACTCGACCACTTCGCCCACGAGCCGGGCGCCGCGCTTGCCTAGCCTTTCAAGCGTCTCATCCAGATCGTCCACCGCGAACATCACGCGCAGATAGCCCAGGGCGTTCACCGGGGCGTTTCGGTGATCCGCGACGACGGGCGGCATGAGGAAGCGGGATAGTTCGAGCCGGCCATGGCCGTCGGGCGTGCGCATCATGGCAATCTCGACTCGCTGGTCGCCCAGACCGGTGACGCGCCCGGCCCACTCGCCTTCGATCGTGGCCCGCCCTTCGAGCTCCAGGCCGAGCTCACGAAAGAAGTCGATTGTCGCTTCGAGGTCATCGACGACGATGCCTATATTGTCCATCCGTTTGAGCGCCATGTGCTCAATCTACAAGGTGTCGTCAGCCCGGCAAGGGGCTGGATCCGGGCCGAGGGAGAAGGTCTTCGGACGCTTCGCCATCTTGATATGGCGTATACCTAGTGGCTGCTCCGGATCGCCGCGTCACTACCCCGGTCTTCGCGGGCCTGCGGGCGTCCACCGCTCGCTGTGGCGGGCGTCACAATCTTGCCCGCTTTCGGACATAATCGGTTAACATCGTGCTAAACAATTCCTGCGCACAAGGGATCGGGGATCAGGGTGTAGCAGGCGCGGTAAGGTGAGCGACTTCCTGATGTTCACAGTGCCGCGTATTTGTTGAGACTAGGGGACAATCGAAAAATGCAGACTGCGACGCGACCGCGTCTTCGCCGTGCATCAGCCTTCGTGTTGTTCGCCATGTCGGCAACGATGCTTGCCGGTTGCGGGACCCCCGAGCCGAAGGCCATGGTCCTCAAGAAACCCCGCTCGAAGGAATATTTCGCCGAGACGGAATATGGCGTAAAGGCCAGTCCCTACGCGTCCTTCATGCGGCGCGGCGGCGGGCGCGACCAATTGGGCAAGCCCTATCAGGTTCGCGGCAAGTGGTATTATCCCAAGGAAGACAGGAAGTACTCGAAGGTAGGTCTTGCATCCTGGTATGGCGACGCCTTCCACGGTCGCTATACTGCCAACGGCGAAGTCTATGACACTGCGCACCTGACGGCGGCTCATCCGACCATGCCGTTGCCGAGCTACGCGCGCGTCACCAACATGAAGACCGGCAGCTCGATCATCGTGCGCGTCAACGATCGCGGTCCCTACCATGACGGCCGTATCATCGACCTGTCGAAGCGTGCCGCCCAGATGCTCGATTATGCCAATATCGGCACTGCGGAAGTGAAGGTAGACTATGTCGGCCGAGCGCCGCTCGACGGCGATGACGACCAGTACCTGATGGCATCATATCATCCCGGCAACCGGATCCCGGATCCTTCGGACGGCTTGCCGACGGGCGTGATGGTTGCCATGAATGGGGCATCGCCCAGCCAGCCTGTCGGCGCCGGAGCTGTGCCATTTCCGGGCAAGCTGACGACCGGCGCCCAGCCGGCCTTCGCGACGCAGGCGCCCGTTTTCGGTGATATTGCCCTGCCGGACCAGGGGCCGATCGTGCCGCAGCGCCCAGACATGGGGCTGCCGGCCCAGTCGCCGTTCGCCATGGCGTCGCTGTCGTATGCGGATGAGCGTGTCGAGAGGGCGTCCACAGCCTTCGCGGCGCTCGATGCGCGCCAGCAGTTGCAGGATTGGAAGCGGCCCTCCGCGCCTCAATCGCAAGGCGGCTCGGCCGGCTTTGTCGCCGCCGGTACGTTCGATCACGCTTCCGAAGCCAAGCGGGTGGCAGCCCAGCTTTCCGCGTTCGGCAAGATCGAGATCCAGCGTTCGGTGCAGGGCGGCAACGATTGGTATTCCGTCAACCTCTATCCGGACGGACGCCACAACCTCGACGACCTGCTGCAGGCGGCATGGTCGCATGGAGCGCCCGACGCGCTTGCCGTGCGCGACTGACGCCATCGCGCATTGCGGAGCCGGACCAGACGGTTTTCCTCAGATGAAACGGACTTCCAGCTAGGGCTAAGCGCGCCGGTCGGTCTCGGGGTTGAAACTGGCGCGGGCGGCATCATGTCGTTACGCGATTGACGTCTGTTATTCATGCGCGGGCGGGTTGCTTCCGCGCCGGAAAACCGGAATGATCCGGCTCATATCATCTTGCTCCAACGGGTCGTGCCGAATGGAATCACGCTGTCTCGCGCTTTTCCTGGGTCTGCTCAGCCTTGCCTTCGTATCGTCAGTCGAAACAGCCAGAGCGCAGCTTTTCGAGACCAAGGCCACGCAAGCCTTCATGATCGACGCCGATACCGGGACGGTGCTGTTTTCGAAGGACGCCGACCGCCTGATACGGCCGGCTTCGATGGCCAAGCTGATGACCATGGAAGTCGTCTTCAACGCCATCAAATCGAAGCGCCTGACGCTGGACGACACATTCGTGGTCAGCGAGAACGCGTGGCGCAAGGGCGGCGCGCCATCCCGAACCTCAACCATGTTCGCCAAGGTGAAGTCGGCGATCCGCGTCGAGGACCTGATACAGGGCGTGACGGTTCAGGCGGCCAATGATGGCTGCATGGTGCTCGCCGAGGGCATGGCCGGCTCCGAGGAGAACTTCGCCGCGCAGATGACCGATCGCGCGCGCCAGATCGGCCTGGAGAAATCGACCTTCGTGAATTCCACGGGCCTTCCTGCCGACGGACAGCAGACGACGGTGCGGGAACTGACGCTTCTTGCCCTGCATCTCTGGCGCGACTACCCCGACCTCTACCACTATTACGGCCTGAAGGATTTCAACTGGAACAACATCACCCAGGCGAACCGCAATCCGCTGCTGGCCATGGGTTTCGGTGCGGATGGGCTCGCCGTGGGCGCCAGCGAGGCAAACGGGTTCGGCATCGTCGGCTCCGTCAGTCGCGATGGCACAAGGGTGATCATGGCCATGAGCGGCCTGGCCAATGATCGAGAGCGCAGCGAGGAGGCGCGCAAGCTGCTCGAATGGGGTATTCGGTCGTTCCAGAAGACCGAGATATTCGGCAAGGACGAAGTGGTCGGCGAAGCCCAGGTTTTCGGCGGCGCGAAGCACGGCGTGGCGCTGAAGGCGAAAGGTCCGGTGGACATCTTCCTGCCCATTACCAATCGCGACAAGCTGACCGCCAAGATCGTCTACACCGGCCCGGTGGCAGCACCGGTGGAGCAAGGGCAGGCGATCGGCGCGTTGCGGGTCTGGATCGGCGACACGCTGAGCCAGGAGACGCCGTTGTTCGCGGCCGAGTCGGTCGCTGTGGGCACGCTGCCGCAGCGCGCGCTTGACGCCATCAAGGAACTTGCCGTCGGCTGGCTGCGTTAGAATTCCGCGGCGGGGTAGAAACACCTGGCGCTGCGTGGATGTGACGACGCTTGTCAGGCTTCGTCGAGAAAATTTGACTCGGGCTTCCGTCAAGGCGCGCGTCAGGACGACCACCATCATGGTGGACCTTTTTCCCGACCGGGACTAAGACGATCGTGCAGATGGACAAAGGTTTTCGATTGGCGCGCGGATTCTTCATCACCTTCGAGGGCGGGGAGGGCGCCGGCAAGTCAACGCAGATCGAGCGGCTTGCCCGAAAGATGCGTGCCAAGAAATACGACATCGTGGTGACGCGCGAGCCCGGCGGTTCGCCCGGCGCGGAAGCCGTGAGGCATGTGCTGCTTTCCGGCGCCGCCGAGCCTTTCGGAGCGAAGATGGAGGCGTTTCTTTTCGCGGCCGCGCGTTCGGACCATGTCGAACAGGTGATCCGGCCAGCGGTAGAGCGCGGCGCCATCGTGCTTTGCGACCGCTTCATGGATTCCTCACGCGTCTACCAGGGCGTCACCGGTGGCATCGACGTCGACTTCATGGATGCGCTGGAGCAGGTGGCGATCAACGGCATGGTGCCTGACATGACGCTGATCTTCGATATCGATCCCGCCGAAGGATTGCGGCGGGCAACGGTGCGGCGCGGCGGCGAGGCCGGCGCGGACCGTTTCGAGAAGGAGACGCTGGCCATTCACCGCAAGCGCCGGGAAGCCTTCCTTGCCATTGCCGCCGCCGAGCCGGACCGGTGCATCGTGATCGATGCGTCGGGCGACCCCGACATGGTTGAGAACGTCGTGACCGCGACTGTTTTCGCGGCGCTGGAGGCAAGGACGCCGACGCAGAACCGGCAGACGGCCCCCGCATGATCTTCGAACGCATCGCGCCCGAGCAGCACGATACGCTCGACGGCGTTCCCGAACCTTCCGAGACGCCGCGCCTGATCGGACATCAGCAGGCGGCAAACATGCTCGCCTCCGCCTATCGGGCCGGCAAGCTACCCCATGCGCTGATTTTCGCCGGCCCGGTCGGTATCGGCAAGGCGACCCTTGCCTTCCATCTCGCGCACCACCTGCTGAAACATCCGATTTCAGGGGAGGCGCCACTGGCATTGGCGACGCCCGATCCGACCTCCTCGCTGTTTCGCCAGATCGCAACGGGGGCGCACCCCTCGGTGCTGCATCTGACGCGCCCGCTCAACGACAAGACCAAGAGTTTCAAGACCGTCGTAACCGTCGACGAAATCCGCAAGGTGAGCCGCTTCCTGTCGCTGACCTCGCATGATGGCAGCTACCGCGTTGTCATTGTCGACCCGGCCGACGACATGAACACCAACGCCGCCAATGCTCTGCTCAAGAACCTCGAGGAGCCGCCGGCGCGCTCGCTGTTCATCCTGATCGTGCACGCGCCGGGCAGCCTGCTGCCGACAATCCGCTCACGCTGCCAGATGGTGCGTTTGACGCCGCTGGATGATGAAAGCCTGCTCACGGTGCTGGGGACCACCGAGCCGCCGCCGCCGGAGGATCCCGAAGCGCGAGCCGCGCTGGTGGCAAGGGCAGGGGGCAGCGTTCGCAATGCAATCCTGCTTACGCAATATGGTGGCCTGGAGATCGCCGAGGCGCTGGATGCGCTGGTGAAGGGAAGGCGGGACGTCGCCGGCGCCTACAAGCTGGCGGAGGCCGTCGCCGGCCGCGATCAGGCGATCCCCTTCGACATCTTCAACCGCCGTGCGCTTGACCTCTTGTCCGATGCGGCGAGCCGGGCAGCGATGACGGGCGACCTGGGACTGGCGAAAACCCTCTCCGACACTTGGCAGGAAGCGCTGGACGCTGTATCCGAGACCGAGACCTATAATCTCGACAAGAAGCAGCACGCCCTGACCATGATCGACCGCCTGAATTCTGCAATGCGAATGTGATGGCCCGCTGCGACGGGATGGCAATCGCCGTCCCGATGCGATATCCACCGCCTCACTTCATTCAGAGATTCATGACGGTCCGTCCATGTCACGCGACACTTTCTACATCACCACCGCTATTTCCTATCCGAACGGCAAGCCGCATATCGGCCACGCCTACGAGCTGATCGCCACCGACGCGCTCGCCCGCTTCCAGCGGCTCGACGGCAAGGAAGTCTTCTTCCTCACCGGCACCGACGAGCATGGCATCAAGATGCTGCAGACGGCCCGAAAGGAAGGCATCTCGGCACGCGAGCTCGCCGATCGGAACTCGGCCGAGTTCAAGCGCATGGCCGTCGCGCTCAACGCCTCCAACGATGATTTCATCCGCACCACCGAGGAGCGGCATTACGCGTCTTCGCAGGCGATCTGGAAGGCGATGGCCGCCAATGGCGACATCTACAAGGGCGGCTATGCCGGCTGGTACTCGGTGCGCGACGAAGCCTATTATGGCGAGGAAGAGACCGAGGTTCGGGCCGATAACGTCCGCTATGGGCCGCAGGGAACGCCTGTCGAATGGGTCGAGGAGGAAAGCTATTTCTTCCGCCTGTCCGCCTACCAGGACAGGCTGATCGCGCTTTACGAAAACCAGCCGGACTTCATCGGCCCGGCAGAGCGGCGCAACGAAGTCATGAGCTTCGTGAAGTCCGGCCTGAAGGACCTCTCGATCTCGCGCACCACTTTCGACTGGGGTGTACCAGTTCCCGGCGACGAAAAGCACGTGATGTACGTGTGGGTCGACGCATTGACCAACTACATCACCGGTGTCGGATATCCCGATGAAAACGCTGACAAATGGCGCTTCTGGCCTGCGGATGCGCACATCATCGGCAAGGACATCGTGCGCTTCCACACGGTCTACTGGCCGGCCTTCCTGATGTCGGCGGGAATCCCGCTGCCGAAGCGCGTCTTCGGCCACGGCTTCCTGTTCAACCGCGGCGAGAAGATGTCGAAGTCGGTCGGCAACGTCATCGACCCGTTCACCATGATCGAGCACTACGGCCTTGACCAGGTGCGCTACTTCTTCCTGCGCGAAGTGCCGTTTGGCCAGGATGGCAGCTACAGCCATGAGGCGATCGTCAATCGCACCAATGCCGACCTCGCCAACGGGCTTGGCAATCTGGCGCAGCGTTCGCTGTCAATGATCGCCAAGAACTGCGGCGGCACCGTGCCGAAGCGTGGCGACCTGACGGAGGCCGACACGGCGATCCTGGACCAGGCGGCGGCGGCCCTGGCAACCGCGCGCAAGGCCATGGCCGAGCAGGGCATCCATCTGGCGCTGGCGGCGATCTTCGGCGTCGTGGCGGAGGCCGACCGCTATTTCGCGGGGCAGGAGCCTTGGGCGCTGAAGAAGACCAATCCGGAGCGCATGGAGACGGTGCTGTGGACGACAGCTGAGGTGGTGCGGCGGGTGACGGTGCTTTGTCAGCCGTTTATTCCGGGATCAGCCGCGAAGCTGCTCGACCTGCTCGCCGTGCCGTCCGACAAGCGCGATTTCGCGCATGTCCATGCGGACCACGCCCTGGTGCCCGGCACGCCACTGCCGGCGCCTGAAGGCGTGTTTCCGCGTTACGTCGACCAGGATGGCAAGGCCTGATGCTGATCGACAGCCACTGCCATCTCGATTTTCCGGATTTCGCCGAGGAGCGGGCGGCCATCGTCGCCCGCGCCCAAGCGGCCGGAGTCGGCCGCATGGTCACGATCTCAACGCGCGTGAAACGTTTTCAGCAAATTATTGAAATTGCTGAAACTTTTAGCGACGTCTATTGCTCGGTCGGCACTCATCCGCATAATGCGGCCGAGGAACTCGACGTGACGACGGACGAGCTGGTGCAACTCGCCGCCCATCCCAAGGTGGTGGCGATCGGCGAAGCCGGTCTCGACTATTTCTACGACAAGGCGCCGCGCGACGCTCAGGCGCAGGGGTTTCGTACGCACATCGCCGCCGCGCGCCAGACCGGTCTGCCGCTGGTGATCCATTCCCGCGACGCCGATGACGACATGGCCTCTATCCTCGAGGACGAGACAGGGAAGGGCGCTTTCCCCTTCATCCTGCATTGTTTTTCCTCCGGACGACGGCTGGCTGAAATTGGCGTGGCGCTTGGCGGCTACGTCTCTTTTTCCGGCATCCTGACCTTCAAGAACTCCACCGACTTGCGGGCCATTGCCGCCGATGTGCCGCGCGATCGGTTGCTGGTCGAGACCGACGCGCCTTACCTTGCGCCGATACCGTTCCGCGGCAAGCGCAACGAACCAGCCTTGGTCGTCAACACGGCCAGGGTGCTGGCCGAGACGATCGGTGTCACGGAAGGCGAGATAGCGACCATCACCACGGACAATTGCCTGCGGTTGTTCTCCAGGATGCCTCCTCTGCCAGCCGGATCGCGTGGCGCATGAGCGACCGTCTGCGCCTGACGATCCTAGGCTGCGGCTCTTCGCCGGGTACGCCACGCATCACCGGCGACTGGGGAAATTGCGATCCGGCCAACCCGAAGAACCGCCGCATGCGCACAGCGGCGCTCGTCGAGCGCATTGCGGCCAATGGGGCCCGGACCACCGTGGTCATCGATACCGGGCCGGATTTTCGCCAGCAGATGCTGATGGCCGGCGTCAAACGCATCGATGCCGTCGTCTACACGCATCCGCATGCCGATCATATCCATGGCATAGACGACCTTCGCGGCTTCGTGCTCGACCAGCGGCGGCTGATCGACGTCCATGCCGACCAGTTCACCATGGCGCGCCTGCGCGATGCCTTCGGCTATTGCTTCGAGACGCCTCCGGGCAGCTCTTATCCGCCCATCGTTTTGCCGCATATGATCGACCATGGCCGGGCGATCCGGATCGAAGGCGAGGGGGGTCCCCTCACCTTGCAGCCACTGCCGCAGATCCACGGCGATATCGTATCGCTGGGTTTCCGCGTCGACGGCCTGGCCTATTGCCCCGATATCAGCGATTTTCCGGAAGCGACCGCCGCCCGGCTCACGGGCCTCGAAATGCTGGTGATCGACGCGCTGCAATACAAGACGCATCCCAGCCATCTGTCGCTCGACCAGGCGCTCGGCTGGATCGAGCGGCTGGCGCCGAAGTCAGCCGTTCTCACGCATATGCATATACCGCTGGACTACGCCACGGTAATGGCCGAGACGCCGGACCACGTGGTGCCAGCCTATGACGGCATGATCATAGAAATGGCTTACAATCCAGCCGCGTAGGCTCGTTTCCTTATAAACAATCGCATGGACGATCCATCGCTCGTCCGTCAAGTCGACCTGACGGTGGCCGAGGCGGCGTATTTCGAGCAAGGCAATGGCGAGTTCCTGCCGACCCCGCGAACAGAGAGCTGCCCGTAGTGAAGGCCGCTACAGCCACTCATCGTCAAGCGCGGGCGCGTCTTCAGCACATCGATCGGCTTCCGAACGAGAGCAACTGCGGCAGTCGTGGAAAGTGCCAAGCTCGTGATAAATATCGGGAAATCGCCGTAGCTGGCATCTGTGTAAGTTCCATAATCTATCTTATGCGACTTTTATGTGTGGCGCTGTGGGCGTGCCCCGGTCCTCTCGCCGCTTATTCAGACCGCTCCGCTGTCAGCGGGACAGCTCCGATAGTTCCGTATCGAGGATCAGAGCCTGCTGGGCCGTCGCGTCGAGCATGCAGCTTACGATGATGTTGCTCTGCCGATCGGTGTTTATGGTTTCGGCCGAACCTTCGGCCCCGCAGCGCGCTTTGCGATAGTCGATCCAGGCGCGTTGCATCTTGCGGTAGCCTTCTCGCGCTTCGGGCGCCGCCTTGGCCATGAGCGCCGCATAGGTCGCGTTGAGACGATCCTCCCACACGCTCACCTCGCGGTCGGCGCAATCGATCAGCCCGAGCTGCGATTGACCATCGTCGCTCTCGAACGAGCACAACTCGGTCACGTAGTCGATGCACGAGCCAGGCTCGTGGCCAGAGAGCTTGATCTTGTTGTCGATATGGGCGGCTGGCGTCGGCGTGTCATTTATTCCAGGAACATTGCCCGGAAAGTCGCTGACATATTTCAGGCATTCGGCCAGCGCCGCCTTGTCCGAGGCACGAGCGGGCTCGCCAGTGACGGCAGGCGACGCGAACGCCAGCAGGACAAGGCCACAACCCGCCAACATAAGAAAGCCCTTCATCGCAAGCTCTCCATGGGTGCCAAAATCGTCACGGTTGCCCGCTTCCGAGCGTGCTCCGCGCCTAATTTAGAAACGTTGCGGATTGTCACTTTTGCACCAAGGCGGGCGATGGGCAACAGGGCGCGCCCTGCCCCATTTCGGTATGGCGTCAAACCGGCCAAGCAAATAGCCTGTCTCGGAATGCTCCGCGTCGCAAGCATGGACAAGGCTATCAGGAATGACCAATTCAGCTTCCTTTCTCGGTTTTCCCGACAACCTTTGCGAAGGCAAGCCACGTGTGGTGATCTTCGGGGCTGGCCACGGCAGCACCTATCCCAGACAGGACAGCAGCGGTCATGCCTCGGCCGCCAACGCGATACGCGCGGCAAGCAAGGACGATGCGGCGTTTGTCGAGCACTGGGATTTTGATCTCGGCGGTCCGCTCTTCGCTGGCGGGCCAGCCTGCTGCGTCGACCTCGGCGATCTCCCCACCACCATGCATGACAATGTAGGCAATCGAGCACTGATCGAGGCCAGGACGCGCGCGATCCTGTCCATGCCAGCCGTTCCGATCCTGCTCGGCGGCGACTGCTCGGTGACTATTCCGTTCCTTGCCGGCTTCGCCGATCAGGAACCGATCTGGGTTCTGCAGATCGACGCCCATATCGACTGGCGCGATGAGGTGCATGGCGAACGCCATGGCTATTCGAGCCCGATGCGGCGGGCGAGCGAGATGCCGCACGTCGCTGGCATGGTGCAGGTGGGCCTCCGGAGCGTTGGCAGCGCGCGCCTGGCCGAAATCGAGGCCGCGCGCCGCTATGGCAGCCGCTTCGTCACCGCCCGCGAGATTCACGCGCAAGGCGTTGAAGCGGCTTTGCGCCATATTCCGGATGCGGCGCGCGTTGTCATCGCTCTCGACTGCGACAGCGTCGATCCCGGCATCATGCCGGGAGTGGCGGCGCGAACGCCGGGCGGCCTCACCTACACGCAGGTCATCGACCTCATTGCTGGCGTTAGCGAACGCGGCAAGATCGCCGGCTTCGATCTCACCGAACTTTACCCTCCGTCCGACATTGACGGACTGTCGGCCCTGACCGCCGCGCGGCTTCTCGTCAATGTGGTCGGCGCCGTCGTCCGGCAGGCTTGAAGCCGGCTTCCGGCATCGTCTTCGGTCGCCAAGCGCAGAGCGGCCGCGGCAGGATGCACGGCGTATCAGAAAATCGAAATTGCCCGCTGTCGATTGACCCGCAATGGTCTCGGCGGGCATTTATCGATGCGGTGCCGGCTTGCTCAGGGAGAGATCGGCCGGGCTCGCGCTTCCCGCGCGGAATTCCTTTGCCAACCATGGATCGGCGGCAGGCTATGGAACGATTGAAGATCAATCTGATCGGGCCGGGCAAGGTCGGGCTGACCATCCTGCGCCGGATCGCCATGACCGGTGCCTGTACCGTTCAGGACATAGCGGGGCGTTCAATCGAGAAGGCCGAGGCGGCCGTCGCCTTCGTCGGGGCGGGCGCCGCCGTTCGATCTGTCGCGGACATGCGACAGGCCGACCTGTGGTTGCTGACGGTACCCGACAGCCAGGTTGCGACAGCGGCCGCCGAGCTTGCGGCCACGCCTACCGCATCCGACACGCCGTCGGTGGCGGTACATTGCAGTGGTTTCCTGCCGGCCGACGAAATGAAGCCGCTGCGCGCCCTTGGCTGGCAGCTTGCAAGCCTGCATCCGGTCCTGACCTTTGCCGAGCCGGCCAAAGCCGTCTCGCATTTCGACGGCGTTTCCTGCGGCATGGAAGGCGATGCGGGCGCCCTCGCCCTTGTCGAGCCGCTTGTCACCGAGATCGGCGGAATGCCCTTCGGGATCAGGTCCGAGGCCAAGGCGATCTATCATGCGGCGGCGGTTTTCTCGAGCAATTTCAACGTCGTCTTGCAGGCGATCGCGCGGGAGGCATGGGCCAAGGCCGGCGTGCCGGACGACGTCGCGGCCGCGCTCAATGCCACGCTGATGTCGGCGTGCACCGACAACGTCATGGAGCTGGGCCCCGCACGCGCCCTCACCGGCCCGGCATCGCGCGGCGACCAGCGCGTGGTTGACGAGCAGGAGGCGGCTGTCCGGTCCTGGCATCCGGATGCGGGCGAGATCTACCGCGAGATGAGCGTGTTGGCACAGCGGCTGAAGCGCACCGGCGGCACTCTCGAATAGGCGCGGAAACGACATGAAACGGATGCTGGCCGCACACTCCGTCGAGGATTTTCGCGCGCTCGCACGCCGACGGTTGCCGAAGTCGATCTTCGAGTTCGTGGACGGTGGCGCGGGCGAGGAGTTGACGCTGCGCGATAACCGCCACGGCTTTGATCGGATCCGATTGCTGCCGCGCGTGCTGACCGATGTCTCTCGGCCCGACATCACGAGCTCGATCGGTTCGGAAACGCGCCCTACCCCCTTGGTCATCTGCCCGATGGGCTCCTGCTCGCTCGTCTGGCCTTCGGCGGACATCGCCATCGCACGGGCGGCGGCGGCACGCGGTATCCCCTATACGCTGTCGACCATGTCCACCACCGGCATGGAGACCATGGCGCGCTCGGTGTCGGGAGAACTGTGGTTCCAGCTCTATGTGCTGAAGGATTTCGATTTCAATCGGCAACTCGTACACCGGGCCGAGGAACTGGGCTATTCCACACTGGTTGTGACGGTGGACCTGCAGGCCGGAGGCAAACGCGAGAAGGACCTGAGAAACGGCGTCTCCATTCCAATGCGGCCGACATTGCGGCATCTGGTCGACGGCATCATGCACCCGCATTGGGCGATGCAGCTGGTACGAAGCGGAGGACCGCAGTTCGAGAACGTGCGAGGATTTCTCGGCGACACCAGTGCCGGGCTCACGATCGCCGCCCGCGTCGGGCGCAACCTCCACGCCGGCTTCAACTGGAGCGACTTCGACCGCATACGGGAATGGTGGAAGGGACGCCTGATGGTGAAGGGCGTCCTGCACGCCGGCGACGCGGCGCGGCTCGTCGCGGCCGGCGCCGATGGCATCTGGGTGTCCAACCATGGCGGGCGCCAACTGGATGGCGCCATCAGCAGCATCGACGCGCTCCCGGCAATACGACAAGCGGTTGGCAATGATGTGCCGCTGGTCATCGACTCCGGCATCAGGACGGGGATGGATGTGATCAAGGCCAAGGCGCGCGGCGTATCCGTGGCGGCCATTGGGCGCGCGGCGCTTTTCGGCGCGGCGGCGGGTGGAGAAGCGGGCGTCGCAAGGGTGCTGGACATCCTGTTGGATGAAGTGACCCTCGGCCTCACACTGGCGGGCGTGCCGCGTTTCCAACAGGTGGATTCCAGCCTGCTGGCATGATCGTTATCTGGGGGTGGAGAGGCCCAAGTCCCCCTCTCCCGCCATGTCACCTCAGAACGAAAGCGTCGCGGCCCCTTCCCTGATCTCGGCATGCATGACACTCGCGCCCGCGATGATGACGCCGTCGATAAGATCCTTCTGCTCGTAGGCGCGTGCCTTCACGCATGGCGGACAGGCCCAGATCGTCCCGCCACGCTTCTGGAAGTCTTCTATCTGCCGGGCGAGCGGGTCCAGGGGCGGCACATGCGTCATCTGCTGGCCGCCGCGGCGGACCAGATCGATCGCCGTGCTGGTGAGGAAGACGAACACCTTCAATCCGGCGGTAATGCCACCATTGGCAATGGTAAAGGCGACCGACGACAGTTCGGAATCGATCCCTCTCGTGACGAGGACGACCAGCTTGTCAGTTGAACCGGGCATTGTATTCTCCTTGGGTTTGCGTTGAACGCGTTCACCCTAGGAGCGCGCCGGTCGCGCGTCTTTGGCCGCAATGCTGGATGCTTTTTCCGAGAATCTGCGCCACCAGCGCGGCGTGGCCCGCGACGACGTGCTGTCGGCCGTCCTGGCCACAATACGCCTGTCGGGCTCGCTGCAATTCTGTTTCATGCCGACAGGCGAATGGCAGACTGACGGTGTTCCGCGCATGGCGGCCATGTCCGGGAGGCCGGGCGGGACCATGCCTTTCCATGTCCTGGCATCCGGCAGTTGTTGGCTGAGGATCGGCGGCGAGGAGTTGGAGCTTTCAGAGGGCGACATCGTCATGTTTCCCTTCGGCACCGGTCACCAACTTGGTGTCGGGCTCGGCGGCAGGCTGCTAACGCCGATCCTGGATCTGCCGCCGAGGCCATGGCGCGAAATCCCGGTGCTTCGCTACGGCGCGGCGTCCTCCGCCGTAACCCTGCTCTGCGGCTATCTCCAATGCGAAGGCGTTAGCTTCGCGCCGCTGAAGCAGGTTTTGCCCGAACTGATCCACATAAGAACATCAGCGGCAGCAGGCGACTGGCTGCGCACCACCGTTCGGCAAATGGCGGCGGAGGTCGTCACTCCGCGTGCCGGCGGGGTTTCGATGCTGCCGAGGCTCACGGAGATCATGTTCATCGAGATCCTGCGCCACCAGATCCTGGCGGCCGACCCGCGATCGACGGGCTGGCTCGCCGCCCTGGCCGATGCGTCGCTGTCGCGATGCCTTTCGCTTATCCACGACGATCCCGGGCGTGACTGGTCCCTGGAAGAACTGTCCACCGCCTGCGGCGTGTCCCGCAGCGTGTTGGCCGAGCGCTTCCAGAAGACGCTGGGCACCTCGCCGATCCGCTATGTACGCGACTGGCGGCTCTATCTGGCGAGTGTTGCCCTGACGACGACGGGCCGAACGATCGCTGCCATCGCCTTCGAAGCGGGTTACGCAACCGAAGCCGCCTTCAATCGCGCCTTCTCGCAAGCCTTCGGCGCGCCGCCGGCGACATGGCGGGCAAAGGCACAGAGCTAGAGCAATTCAGAAAAACCCTTCGAGGAATGTCGCGGCCTGATACGAAATGCCTACGATCTTGTTGGTAGCCTGGCGATAGAACTTGAAATTCAGCTCGGTTTCCGGCCGGCCGTCGTTCCAATCCCTGAAGTGTTTCAGTTCGGCCCTCCCCAGCGGCCTGGTCGCCAAGGTTGTCCGCTTTATAGCAACGCTGACGCGTGGGGTCTGGCGTTCCAGGTCGGGCCTTCTGGGGATTGCCGCCGACGATGTGACGAGACCGCGCGCGACGAGGCCCTGCCCGCCTTCGTTCTCGCTGGCGAAAAGGAAGATGATGTCGCCCACGGCTATTTGCTTGCCGCCATACATCGTCTTCTGTGCGACGAAGGAAAACAGCTCCGGCCGGGGATCGCGGATTTCGGCCTTGATTGCGAACGCCATGCCTGCCTCGCATCCTTTGTCCCCTGCTCTCAAGCGGAACGTGAAGCACGAGGATTCCGTCAAGCCTGGACGGCGTCAAGCCTAAGGCGCGATGCGCGGATGGCGGCGACGTTCAGGCCAACGCCCGCTCGGCGCGCGCCAGGCCATGCACGACCAGCCGGTCGATGATCTCGGGGTAGCTTACCCCGCTTGCCGCCATGGCCTTGGAATACATGCTGATGTCGGTGAAGCCGGGAATGGTGTTGAGCTCGTTGACGAGGATGCGCATCTCGGGCGTAACGAAGAAATCGACCCTGGCCATGCCGTCGCAGCCGAGGGCACGGAAGGCCCGCGCCGCGATGGAGCGCATCTCGCTTTCCACTTCGGCGGGCAGTTCCGCCGGCACCTTCAGAGCCGCGCCTTCGGCATCGACATATTTTGCGTCATAGCTGTAGAAACCATGCCTGTCCGCTGGCACGATCTCGCCGGGCCGCGAGACGAAGAGGCCGCCCTCGGTGTCCTCCAGGACACTGCATTCGATCTCCCGGCCGTTGATGAATTCCTCCGCCAGGAGCTTGCGGTCATGGCGGAAGGCTTCTGCCAGCGCCGCGCCGAATTCCTGGCTCGCCGACACCTTTCTGACACCCACGGACGAGCCCTGGCGCGTCGGCTTGATGAACAAGGGCAGGCCGAGTTCGCCTTCCAGCTTCGCAAGGGCTGGAGCGTTCCCTTCGTGGATCGTCACCGAACGCGCCACCGGGAGCCCTGCAGCCTTCAGCAACTGCTTGGCGATGTCCTTGTCGAGCGCCGTCGCTGATCCGAGAATGCCACAGCCCGCCAGCGGGACGCGGGCCACCTCGGCAAGCCCCTGCACCGACCCGTCCTCGCCATTGAGGCCGTGCAGGACGGGAAACAGGATGTCGAGGTTCGCGAGAGATTCAGACGAGCCATCGGTCCGGATCGCTATCATCCGCCCCCTGCCGCCAGGGACGAGACAAATCTCGACGCCTGCCGACGGTGTCGCCAGGCGGCCGTCGTCATAGCTGCTCAGAAACCATTGTCCTTCGCGGGTGATGTATATCGGCACGGCGTCATATCGGGCCGGGTCGAGTGCCCGCATCACATTGGTCGCGGACATAATCGAGACCTCGTGCTCGCTCGATCGGCCGCCAAACAGCACTGCAATGCGCAATCGGGTCGGCGATGCGGTCATGAAAGGCTCTCCGAAAGTCCGCCCGCAAGTCGATTCTTGCGTCTCATTCGTATACTCGTATACGAGATTGCTTTATCTGTTCAAGCCAAAGGGGCATGGAACAGGTCGACAATGGACCGGCTGACGGGACTGACGAACGCGATCGCCGGAAGGCCTGAAACAGTGGCCGATCGGATATCGGCGATCTTGCGGGAAGCGATCGCCACAGGCGCCCTGCCCGCTGGCGCGGCGTTGCGGCAGGATGAGCTCGCGGCCCGCTTCGGCTTCAGCCGCATGCCTGTGCGCGATGCCTTGCGACAACTGGAGACGGAAGGGCTGGTCAGCATCCATCCGACCAAGGGGGCTTTCGTCGCCTCGATGGACCCCGCCGAAATCAGGGAAATCTTTGCGCTGCGCGAATTGCTCGAGGTCGAGGCGCTTCGGCTCTCCTGCCCGCTGCTCGACGCCGGAGTTCTGCGCAAGGCCGCCGACATGCTGGATCAAATCGACGGAGAGGCGAACGTTGCGCGCTGGGGCGCCCTGAACGCGGCTTTTCATCTGGCGCTGTACAGTCGGTGCGGCAACAGCCGCCTGCTGGCGGCGATCGAGGCCTACCATGGGGCTGTCGATCGCTATGTCCGCGTTCTGCTGTCGAACCTGGACTATCAGAGCCGGTCCCAGGCCGAACACCGGGACCTGTTGGCTGCCTGCTCCAACGGGGACGAAAAGAGGGCTGCGTCTATCCTGCGTGGGCATCTGCGCACGGGTAGCGACATGCTGTTCGAGGCTGTCCGCGGGCGAATACGCTCTTGAGCCTGGCGGCGCGGATATCGCCGGCGATCCCGATGCAGGGGACCGCCGGCCGGCGCGAAACGTGTGGAGATGTTTGCGCGCCGTGGATCGCGATCAGAGTTCGACGAAAACCGTGCCGGCCTCGATCCTTGCCGGATAGGTCCTGAGGTTGACGCAGGGCGGCAGGCGCTTGGCGACGCCAGTGCGATAGTCGAAGGCGCCTGCGTGCTTCGGACATTCGACCTCATAGTCCATGACCAGCCCCTCCGCGATGTGAACGGCCTCATGCGTGCAGAGTCCGTCGGTGCAGAACACCTCGTCATCGGGCGAGCGGAAGATCGCGTAGGTCCGACCGGCGTGGTCGAAGCGGCGGGCGCCTTCCTGTTCGATGTCGTCGAGGTCGCATGCCTTGATCCAGTCGGTCATCTTCCGTTCCTTCGTTTGTGGCTCATGTGTATCGACCGGTTCGATTTGGGCGAGCCACCTCCCCCAAATCGAGGACGAGGAACCAGCAGGCGCCGGACGCCATCTGGCCTAGTTCTTGTTCAGGTACTCGGCCTCGTTCGCTGGCGTCACCAGTTCGAAGGGCACATAGACGACGCGGTCGACCTTTTCGCCCTTGGCGAGCGCGAGCGCCGCGTCGACACCGCCGCCGCCCTGCCCCTTGGCGTTCTGGAACACCGTCACCGAAAGCTCGCCGGCCTTCATCGCCTGCAGCCCGTCCTGCGTGGCGTCGATGCCGCCGACCACCACGTTCTTCATGTCGACGCCGCCGGCCTTGAGCGCCAGGATGGCGCCGATGGCGGATTCATCGTTGTTGGCGATGACGGCATCGGGGGTCGCGCCCGCCGTCAGCCAGTTGGTCATCAGGTTCTGTGCGTTGTCGCGCGACCATTCCGACGATTGCTTGTCGGTGAC
The DNA here is from genome assembly GCA_001899205.1 of Mesorhizobium sp. 65-26. Lineage (GTDB taxonomy): Bacteria > Pseudomonadota > Alphaproteobacteria > Rhizobiales > Rhizobiaceae > Mesorhizobium. Next base: position 26,569 of record MKVL01000018.1, read on the forward strand.
CTTGATGAAGTTGCACATGTCGGTCGAAAAGACCTGCTCGACATCCTTGGTGCGCTGCAGCGCGGCCTGATGCACCAGGCTGCCCATGACGATGTAGGCGGTGGCCTCTGAAGACTTGCCCCTCGCCCGCAACAGCTTGCAGACCTCGAAGGCCTGCAGCGTGCCTGACTCGACCTCGTTCGAGCCGACATAGGCCTGCTTGTCCGGCAGGCTCTTCATGTCGGACGGTTCGAGGTTGACGAAAACCAGCGGAATGCCGGCCCTGGCGGCTTCCTCGCTGATGGTCTTGGAGGCGTTGGTGTCGACCAGCGTGACGATGATGCCGTCGACGCCGCTGGCGATGAAGTTCTTCACCTGGTCGAGTTGCTTGGCGACGTCGTTATGGGCGTCCTCGATCTGGATGTCGGCGCCCTTTTCCTTGGCACGAGCCTGCATGCCGTGCATCAGTAGCGTCTGGAAATTGTTGTCGAAGTCGACGATCGAGACCCCGAGCCTGGCGGCGAAGGCGCTGGCCGGCATCGACATAAGAGCGGCAATCGCCGTCGAGATGAGACGTTTCTTCACGGATTCCTCCCTTTCGGATGGAGTGCCGGTTCACCCCGTTTTCTTTCCGGCCCTTTCGGGATGGCTGGATTGCTCGGCATGGGCCGAGCGACTGGCTGTCAGGATGGGGCTGGCGTCATTTCGCGGCGGCGTTGGCGCGCTCGCGCTTCTTCTCGTAGCGCGCCTCCATCAGCGCCTCGCCGTCCTTGCTGCCGTCGTGGAAAGTGCCGAACCACTTGTCGAACGGGATGAGGCCGTCGCCGTAATTCACCTCGAAATATTTGTGGTGGAGGTAGTGAATGTAGGCGTGGCTATCGACGCCGGCGTCCTCGGTCAGTTCCATCTTGTCGAAGCCGACATGGCCTGGAATGGCGCCGAATCCCGCATAGTGGAGCTGGTAGAGCGCCAGCAGCGGGTTCGACGGGATGATCAGGTGCCAGAAGGCGACGCCGAGGTAGCCGAGTTGCTCGACCGGGTGCATCGACAGCGACGACCAGGGCGACGGGTTGACCGAATTGTGGTGCACCGAATGCACCCATTTGTAGAGCGGGCCCCAATGGATGGCGCGATGCAGCAGGAAGAAATGCGTCTCGTGGATGATCGGCACCACCAGCGCCAGCAGGAAGAGATAGACCGGGTGCTCGGCAAAGGTCAGCCACGGCACGTAGCCATTGGCATAGAGATGGAGGATCACGACCTCGACTGCCGTCCAGATCGGCATGCCGGTGCCGAAGGTGCGCAGCATATTGTCGAGGTTCTGGTTCTCAAAGAAGAAGACTTTGTTCTTCTGCTCAGACGGCCATTTGCCATTGTATTTGAAGCGGTTGCCCTGTGCTTTAAAAGTATAGAGCCTGATCTCGAAAACCCCGAAGAAGACCAGCAGCGCGACGGAGTTGACGATGAAGAGGCGCAGGATCCAGCCGACGGAGAGCGTCTTCATCGTCTCGACGTCGGGCAGCACGTAGCGCCACCACACCACGGCGGTGAGCGCAAAGAGCAGATTGTAGGGCAGGAAATAGTGAGGCAGCCATTTCAGCAGCGCCAGCGGGCGCGGCGGAAAGACGAAGAGCGGCGCGGTGCCGGCCGGTTCGTTGGGAGCCCAGTCGCCCCTCTTGTTGCGCTTGCCGAATTGCAGGTCATCCATGGTGGCCTCACAGGGGCTGAGACAGGCTGAGGAAGCGTTCATAGGCGGCATCGTCCATGTCCACCTGGTGCTTCGCTTCCGGATAGGTCCCGCCGGCGACGTCGCGGCCAAAGGCGCGGAAGGCGGCGATGCGCTTCTCCTGCAATTCGGCTTCAAGCGTGACGAAGTCGGCATAGCGCTTGGCGTGGCGCGGGTAGTGGCCGGCGTGGGTGCCGAGCACGTCGCAGGAGAACAGATACTGCGTGTCGCAGGCCGCGCCGCAGCCCATGCCCATGGTGATCAACGGTGTCGAGCGCGTGATGTGCTCGGCCAACCTTACCGGCACGACCTCCACTTCGATGCATGCCGCACCTGCATTCTCCAGATCCTTGGCCGCGCGCAGCACCTTGAGAGCCTCTTCAGCCGTGCGTCCGATGGCGCGGAAATTCGTCCAGGTGGCCCTGTTGGGAACCAGGCCGACATGGCCTGTCACGGGAATTCCCTCGGCTGCCATGGCCTCAATGAAGCGCGGCGAATGCGACGAGTAGACCGCATCGGCGCCGCGCTTCATCATGGCGAAGCCCAGTCGCACCGCCTCGTCCGGCGAGGCGACCGCGCCATGCGGCATGCCGACCGAGAGGAACGCGTAGGGAGCCGCCTGGCGGATGGCTTCAAGGTTGTGATCGGGTTCGCAGGAGAGGATGGCGATGTCGCAGGCAACGGCCGCCGCCGCTTCGGCCGGCGTGTCGACATGCAGCTGCAGCCATTTGCGACTGCCCTTGGCGCTTTGCAGGTCGTAGGCCGTCAGCCGTCTCGCCACGTGTCATCCTCCCGTTTCACGAGGGGATAACACCGCCCCTTGCGGGGCGCCGCTTGTTCCTTGATCAAATCAGATCAAAGGTTCTCGGCGGTGAAGGTGATGAAGCGGATCGGCGGGTTTTCGACCGGCAGGTCGTGCAGGTTGAGCGCGGCGAGCACAAGGTCGATGGCGCGGCGCGCCTGTGCCTCCGGCGCCTGGTCGAGCACGACATCCATCGTGCCCTCCCGCAAGCCGCGCATGCTGCGCTCTGTAAGCTCATGGCCGATGAAGAAGATGTCGCTGCCTCTGGCGTGTTTGCGCAGCACCTCGTTGAGCGCCGTGTTGGCGCCGCCGGCATTGTAGAGCCCGGCAAGGTCGGGCCAGCGCTTCAGCGCTTCGTGCAACTGCTCGGCGTTGCGGTCGCCATCGTCGAAGCCGAACAGCGCGGCGATAGGCTCGAACTCCCGCCCCTCATCGATCAGGTAATCGAAAAAACCGCGCACGCGGTCGCGGTGGACACGGTAAATCTGGCTGTGGCAGAGTGCGACCACCTTGCCCGGCCGCCGCTGCATCTTCGCCATCAGCAGTCCCGCCATGCGGCCGGCGGCGTAATTGTCGATGCCGACATAGGCGCTTCTGGTGCCCGAGATCTGGGTGACGATCTGCACGGTCGGGATGTTTTCCGCTTCGAGCTTGCGAAGCGCGGCGCTCACCTGCGGATGGTCAGGCGCGGCGAGTATGAGTGCGGCGCGCCGCGGATCAGGTTCCAGGATACGCTTGGCGATCGCAGCGGGATTAGCCTCGTCGAGGAAGGTGCGGTGGACAGCGATCGAACGGTCGAGCGTCGCTGCTATGCGTTCGAAGGCGCGGGAAAGCCGCGCGAAGAAGGTCGCGTCCGGCCTGACCAGGATCACCTCGATGCGGATCACGCCGCGATGTGCCTCCGGCAGCCGGCGCGGATAGTCCAGCGAACGCGCCGCCGCCACCACTTTCTCGACGGTCGCCGGTCGCACCCCGCCCCTGCCGTTCAGCACGCGTTCGACGGTCGCCGTGCCAACGCCGGCGCGGCGGGCTATCTCGAGGAAGGTGGGCTTTGAAATGGGCGGCTCCCAGGCTGTCGGGCTGCAAGGGTAGCCAGAGGCTCGCCGGTTTCCAAGGTGGTGCCGGCCGCCGCCGGCACGGAATTCGTGACGGAGCCGCGTTGGCGTCGCCATCGGGAGGAAACAATCGCCTGCCAATCTCTCCTGGCACCGGATCCCGGCGGGGAGACAGCCATGCTTGAAACGGACAAGGTGTTTGCCGGCTCCATTCCGGAAAACTACGACCGCTACATGGTGCCGTTGATCTTCGAGCCATACGCCGCGGATCTCGCGCAACGCGCCATGGCATTGTCGCCGGGCGCCGTTCTGGAGGTCGCGGCCGGCACCGGCGTCGTGACGCGCGCGCTGGCGCCGAAACTATCGCGGGCTGCCAGCTATGTCGTGACCGACCTCAACCAGCCGATGCTGGACTACGCTGCCTCGCGACAGGCTCCGGATGGCCGCATCCAGTGGCGCCAGGCGGATGCCATGGCTCTGCCGTTCGAGGACGCCACCTTCGACCTGGTCTGCTGTCAGTTTGGCGCGATGTTCTTCCCCAATCGTCCGACAGCGTATCGCGAGGCCAGGCGTGTGCTGAAGCCGGGAGGACGTTTCCTGTTCAGCGTCTGGGATCGGATCGAGGAAAACGACTTCGCCGATGACGTGACCAACGCGCTCGCAAGGATTTTCCCGAACGATCCGCCGCGCTTCCTGGCGCGCACGCCGCACGGTTATCATGACAAGGATCTGATCCATGCCGACCTGGCAGAAGCCGGGTTCTCCGAGGTGGCGATCGATACGCTGGCGGAGCAGAGCCGCGCCCCCTCGCCTCGCATCCCCGCGGTCGCCTATTGCCAGGGAACGCTGCTTCGCAACGAGATCGAGGCACGGGAAGCCGGAAAGCTCGCCGTCGCGACAGATTACGCCACGTCCGCCATCGCGGAGAGGCACGGCACTGGCGAGGTTGTTGCCAAGATCCAGGCACATGTGGTCGCCGCTACGGCCTGACCTGTCGCACCCATCGTGGAGAGATCGTTGGCAGACCGGGCGCGTGGAGCGCGTCGGCGGAGGATACCCATGATCTGCCATGGTGCATCTCCGCCTACGTCGACACATCCACCCAGGCGAGCAGAAAGGCAGCGGTTTAGAACAGGAACGCGGCTGTCGCCGGATCAGGTCCTGTCCGGCCGTCGGCGGTGTCCATGTCGCGGATCGTCTGCATGTCGCCGGCATCCAGGTCGAAGTCAAAGACGTTGAAATTGCCGGCGATGCGCTCCCGGTGGATCGATTTCGGGATGACGATCAGCCCTTCCTTGAGATGCCAGCGGATAATGACCTGCGCCACCGATTTACCGTGCTTCTGGGCGATCTTTTCCAGTGTCGGGTCGGTCAGCAGACGGCCGCTGCCCAGCGGGCTCCAGCTTTCGATGTGGATGTCGTGCTTCCTGTGGAAGTCGCGCTTGTCGCGCTGCTGAAAGCGCGGGTGCAGTTCGATCTGGTTGACGACGGGTGTGACACCGGTTTCGCCGATGATCCGCTCCAGATGATCCTGGTTGAAGTTCGACACGCCGACCGAGGTGATGCGGCCTGCTTCCTTCAGTTCAACCAGCGTCTTCCAGGCTTCGACGTAATTGTTCTGGCCGGGTACGGGCCAGTGGATCAGGAACAGATCGATCCGGTCGATGCCGAGCTTTGCCATCGTGTCGTCGAAGGCCCGCAGCGCGTCGTCGCGACGGTGCGCGCCATTGCGCAGCTTCGAGGTGATGAACAGCTCTTTCCTCGGAACGCCGGCTGAGCGGATCGCCTCCCCCACGCCTTCCTCGTTGCGATAGCCCTCGGCTGTGTCGATCAGGCGATAGCCGGCCTCGATTCCCCACCGCACGACCTTGGCCGTGATATCCGGATCGACCTGCCATACGCCGAGTCCGATCCGCGGAATGGTGGCGCCGTCGTTCAATGTCAGCTGTTCAGGCATGCCTGGGTTTCCTTGCTGTGGTGGTGTTTGCCCTGCCCGCCTATGTAGTCGCCCGGTTTGAAATGACGAGTTCACACTCGGGAAATCAGGAATTTTTCGGCTCCCTATCAAAGATGCAGGCTTGAAACATACCGGACGGACGGTATTATTATCTGACCTTACTGGAATCGGAGCTTTCATGAAACCCCTCGTCCTCGGATACGGCGCCCTCGCCCTGGCCATCATCTGCGAGGTCACCGGGTCAGCCTTCCTGCTACGCTCGGAGCAATTCACGCGGCTGGTGCCAACGCTGGCGATGGGCGCGTTCTACGCGGTGGCGTTCTTTTTCCTGTCCCAGGCGCTCAGGATGATCCCGCTCGGCGTGGCCTACGCGATCTGGGCCGGTCTCGGCATCGTGCTGACCGCCGCCGTGGGCGTCGTGGTGTTCCGCCAGTCGCTCGACACGCCTGCCTTCCTCGGCATCGCGCTGATTGTCAGCGGCGTCGTGGTCATGCAAACCTTCTCCAGCAGCTCAGGGCATTGACGGTGTCGAACGCGCATACCCGCAAGAAGCAGCCGGAACTGGTGCGTCGTGCGCTTCTCGATTGCGCGGCCCGGCTTGCTCTCGACGAAGGCTTGACCGGGTTGAGTCTGCAGGCCGTGGCCAAGGCGGCCGGCGTCACCAAAGGCGGTTTGTTCCATCATTTCCCGAGCAAGGAAGCGCTGGTGGAAGGGGTGTTTGCCGACCTGCTTGGCCAGTTCGACGCCCAGATCGATGCCCTGATGGCGAAGGATCCGGAGCCGCGCGGCAGCTTCACGCGTGCCTATGTGGCATCGGGACTGGGGCCTGGCGTGCTTGGCATAGACGGGCGCTGGGCCGCGCTCTCCATCTCCATGGTGGCCGACCCCGGACTTCGGCGCGTCTGGACCGATTGGCTGTCGGCCCGATTGCAGCGTCACAACGCGACCGACAGCGATCCGGCCCTCGAACTGGCGCGGCTTGCAGCCGACGGCGCCTGGCTTTCGCAGGAGTTCTCCACGCCGGGCAAGATCAGCGACCTGCGGGACCGGCTGCTGGCCTTGTGCCGCTGAAGGTCCACGTCACACGCGGGCACCTGCCCCGGTGCGATGCGAACCTGCGCGGAGTGTCCAACGACCGCCGTCGCTGCGGAAATCAACCATGCTCAAGGGTTCGATGTCGATCTTGCGGTAGGATTGCCACGGCGCTCCCAGCACATGAAGCATGGCTGCCCGGATCATCGCCGCGTGGGTGACGGCGATTGTATGGCCAGGGAGTTGAACCAATTCGTTCATGAATGTCGCCGCACGAAGCAGAAGGCCGCTCAGGGGTTCGCCGCCGTGCGGAGCGGCATTGGGATCCGCCAACCAGACGGCCAAGGCATCACCCTCCTCCGCCTGCACGTCGGCGAAAGTCCTGCCGGCCCAATCGCCATGGTCGTGATCGGCCAGGAGCGGCTGGACGGTTGCCGGCAGAGCCAGGGCTCCGGCCGTCTGACGCGCCCGAAGCGCGGGGCTGGTCCAGGTCCGGTCTGCACGCCTCAGGCCCTGGCGCATCGATTCCGCCATGGCAACCGAACGTGGCTCCAGCGGTTCGTCGAGCGGAAACGCCCCATGGCGGGTGGCCCTGGTCGCTCCACTGCAGATCATGGTCAATCGTACGGACGTCAAGTATCTGGGGTCCTCTTCCCAAATGACGGATATCACTTTTCCCACCTAAACACGATTTGGCGGGGTCAGTCACATCCCGCCACTGATGGCGTAGCTGAATGGCGTGCATCTCGCCCTTATGGCGATGCCGCAAGGAAATCATATGCGCCGATACAGCCAATCAGGATGAACCGGCAAATCATCTTTCGCGTAAATTGGTTTTACTATTTAGAGTCGGAACCATTGCCGAAGCATTACGGTTTTTCACCGCGTCTGAGACGCCCCTCGATCAAGGCGATGACCGGCAGGAGATCGGCCACGCCGCTGACGACGTAGTGGGCACCTGCCCCGTTCAGGCGAGCCGCCGCCTCCGCCCGTTTCGTGCGAAAGGCATGTGGCGCCAGCGCCTGGGTTTCGGCGAGCGACAGGCCAAAGACGTTGCCGGTCACCGACACGCCAACCGTCCAGGCGCCGGCGTTGATGCCTTCGGCGATGCCAACTTCGGTGTCATCCACTTTCACGCATAGCCAGGGCGGGTAGACGCCGAGTTCGGTCAGCGCTTTCCACAGCATGAAGGGCGTTGGCCTGCCGTCCGGCGTGTCGCCCGTGCAGACCAGGCAATCCGGTGAGAACCCCTGCTCAGCCGCGACTGGCAGGATCTCGGCCATGATGTCGCGCGTGTAGCCGGTGGTCGAGCCGATCTTGTAGCCTCGCGCCCGCAATGCGGAGACGACATTGGCGACGCCGGGAATGACGTCCGAGAAGCTCGCCGCGACGGCGCGGTTCTTGGGCACGAAGACAGCGTAGACAGCATCGATGTCGGCTTCGGTCGGCGCCCGACCGTGTCGTTCCTCCCAGGCGCGGGCTATCCGTGGCTGCGATAGCAATGCGGCGATGTGTGGCCGCTTTGCCATGCCCATGGGCCCACGCGCCTCGTCGACGCTGATGGTAACGCCGAATTCGGCAAAGGCCTCGACGAAGACGCCCATCGGCGCCAGCGAACCGTGGTCGACCACCGTTCCGGCCCAGTCGAAGACAATGGCGCGGAGCAGGTTCGGATCGTTCGTCATGCAGTTTTCCTGACCTCGGAAGGAGCCATTCCGAAAAGCTCGCCGACAACCTCCTCGGCGATCGCGAATGACGTGCTGGCACCGGTACCGCTGGTGATCATTACCAGGCGCACGTCGTCCTGCGGCGCATCGACGAACATCGTTTTGTCGGGCGCCGAGGCGTAGGTGCCGGTCCAGCGCTCGATCACGGGCGGAGCGATGCCGCCGAAAATCGCGCGGAATTCGTCGAGGATGATCTCGTCGACATGATCCGAGCCGAACGGGTCCGGGGTCATCGCGTAGTGATGCGAGTCGCCGACCACGAGCGTTCCGTCGATGCCCTGAACGACGATGAGATGCACGCCATTGTCGAGCGCTTGCCGCTGATCGGCTTCCAGCCTGCTCCGCAGCGCTGCAGCCTCGGGCAGCGCCGCGTAGCCGGCATAGCGGGCCAGGCCGAGGTCGGACATCAGCGCGGCCGGCAGACGTATGCCCGGGTCGGCCAGCCGCATCATCTGCAGCTTGCAGCGTGTGACGCCCTGCAGGGCGATCCGTTCAGGGTAAAGCGTCGTCAGGTCGTCGCCCGGGCAGACGATCACCTTGTCGGCAAGTATATCGCCCCGGCTGGTTGTCACGACCGGCGGCGCGACTGAACGCACTGCGGTGTTGCGACGGAATTCAACGCCGTGCCTGTTGGCCAGGAGGGCAGCCACGCGCGGGATGGCGTCGCGGGATTCGACGCGCAGTTCATGAGGGCTCCACAGCCCACCGGAAAGGCCCTTTCCGGAAACGCGGGCATGCTTCTCCATGTCGGCCGGTTCGAACAACTGGCAACCCTCGCCCATTTCCGTGCGCAGGAATGCCTCGACCACGACGCGAGCCTCGGGCCGACGGGCCACCACCACCGTACCGCGTTGAAGGATCTCAATGCCGGCGGGACCGGCTATCTCCAGCCAGATGTCGCGGGAACGCATCGCCCTTCGCCAAACCTCGCCGCGCTCCTGGCCGCTGACGGTGATGAAACCGAAATTTCGGATCGAGGCGCCGTTGGCGCGGGCGTCGCGATCGATCACGACGGTGCGCAGGCCCTGACGCGCGGCGGCGAGCGCGTGGGCAAGCCCGACGATACCCGAGCCGACGATGGCGAGGTCGAACTGTTCCGGCGATTTCACGTGGTGCTTCCGATTCACATCCCCAGGCGCGCATTCAAACCACGCCATGTGACAGGAACGTGTAGGGTGAACGATGTACCCTCAAGCGGGTGAAATGTCTGGCGAAGCGCTGCCGATTTGCGTATCACTTCGCCGCCGTAGCAGCGCCTGACGTCCCGAAGGGCGGCAAAACAGGGACGCTGCAGCATTTTGATTTCGCGCGGGGTCCTTTCCGGAAGCGGTTCGGGGTCATCCGCCAGGAGCCGTTATCCACATGTTCGAGAACCTTCAGCCTGCCCCCGCCGACAAGATCCTTGCCCTGATCGGCCTCTATCGGGCCGATCCCCGTTCCGACAAGGTCGACCTGGGTGTCGGCGTCTACAAGGATCGCGAAGGCAGGACACCGGTGATGCGCGCCGTGCGCGAGGCCGAGACGCGCCTGTTCGCTGGCCAGGACACCAAGACCTACCTTGGCCTTGCCGGCGACACGGCTTTCAACACGGCGATGATCAAGCTTGCCTTCGGTGACAAGGCCGACCTGTCGTGTATCCGCGCCGCGCAGGCGCCTGGCGGCTCCGGCGCGCTCCGGCTGGTGGCGGAGCTCTTGCAGCGCACGCGCGCTGGCGCCACGGTCTGGCTGTCCAATCCGACCTGGCCGAACCACATGCCGGTCGTGCGCGCCGCCGGTCTCCAGGTTCGCGAGTATCCCTATTTCGACGCGGCGTCCGGCACCGTGCGCTTCGATGAAATGCTGGCGGCGCTGCGGACAGCGGCGAGCGGCGACGTGGTTCTGCTGCACGGTTGCTGCCATAACCCGACCGGCGCCAATCTCAACGCCAGTCAATGGGCAAAAGTCGCGGATGTGCTGGTGGAGCGCGGCCTGCTGCCCTTCATAGACATCGCCTACCAAGGCTTCGGCGAGGGTCTCGACGCCGATGCGGAGGGCTTGCGGCTGGTCGCCTCGAAGGTTCCCGAGATGGTGGTTGCGTCGAGCTGTTCGAAGAACTTCGCCGTCTATCGCGACCGCGTCGGCGCGGCGATGATCATGGCCCGGGATGGCGCCCAGGCGGATGTGGCGATGAGCCAGATGCTGTCAGCGGCGCGCGCCATCTACTCTATGCCGCCCGACCATGGCGCGGCTGCCGTGCGTATCGTGCTGGAGGACGCCGCGCTGCGCGCCGACTGGGAAGCCGAACTGGAAGAGATGCGGCTGCGCATGCTGAGGCTTCGGGTGGCGTTCGCCGACGCTCTGCGCAGGCAGACCAATTCCGATCGCTTCGACTTTGTCGCCAGCCATCGCGGCATGTTTTCCCGACTCGGATTGACGGAAGCGCAGGTCGAGCGGCTGCGCGTCGAGCACGGCGTCTACATGGTCGGCGACAGCCGCATCAACGTGGCCGGCCTGCCCGAGGACGGCATGGACCGGCTGGCCAAGGCGATCGTCTCGGTTCTCGACTGACGCGGAGCAAAGCCGGCGACGGCGCGATGCGGACAACCGCCGTGCGCGCTTTCTCCGGTTGCTGTGGACAATCCGCCGGCGCCGCATCCTCGCATGTGGCCGCGCATCGGGCCGAGGGATAGCATCGTCTCCATGAAGCCATCGAAGGACATTTCCCGCCTGATCGAGATCATGGCGGCGTTGCGCGAGCCTAAGACCGGCTGTCCGTGGGATATCGAGCAGAATTTCTCGACCATCGCTCCCTACACAATCGAGGAAGCCTACGAGGTGGCCGATGCCATATCGCGCGGCAATCCCGATGACCTGCGCGAGGAACTCGGCGACCTTCTGCTGCAGGTCGTCTACCATGCGCGGATGGCCGAGGAGGCCGGAGAGTTCGCCTTCGGCGACGTCGTGGAGGCCATTACCACCAAGATGATCCGCCGCCATCCGCATGTCTTCGGCGACGAGACGGCGCGCGGCGCTGGCATGGCCAAGGGCATGTGGGAGAAGATCAAGGCCGAGGAAAAAGCCGAGAAGCGGGAAGCGCGCCTGGCGCGTGGCCTCGACCCCGAGGACAACGGCAAGGGATTTCTCGACAGCGTGCCTGTGGCCATGCCCGCCCTGACCCGGGCGCTCAAGCTTCAGGAGAAGGCAGCCCGCGTCGGTTTCGACTGGAGCGAGGCAGCCCCGATCCTTGACAAGATCGAGGAGGAGATCGGCGAATTGCGCGAAGCGATGGCAAAGGGCGATACCGCGTCCATCAAGGACGAATTCGGCGACACGCTGTTCGCGCTGGTCAATCTCGGTCGTCACCTGAAGCTGGACTCGGAAGCCGCCTTGAGCGGCACCAACGACAAGTTCCGATCGCGATTCCATTATGTCGAACGAGCGCTGGACGCATCAGGCGGGACGCTCGAGACAGCGACGCTGGATGAGATGGAAAAGCTCTGGCAGGACGCGAAGAAGGCGAAATAGGGCTGGCCTCACCGGGGCAGCGCTATGCCCCGCTCCGTTTGTGAGCGGAACCGCCCTACTCGCTGTTTTTACGATGTAATCTGTTTTCGATCTCTTCGCGCGCGGCCTGTGTGGCCTGCAGAGATATGGTCGTGCTGCCGTCCTCGTTGTCGGTTCGCGACAGGACGTCACCATTGCGGTAAAGCCAGTCGACCATGCCGTAACGGGCGGGTTCGATGGTCACGGTCAGGGTTTTGAGTTCGCCGGAAACCCTGGTCTCGATCAGCGCCTTCAGCGTATAGATACCCTCGCCGGTCACGGCAGAGACGGCGATGGGGGGCGTCTTGCCGCCGTCAACGCCATCAGCCAGAAGCCTGGCGCGATTGCCTTCGTCGAGCCTGTCGATCTTGTTCCAGACCTCGATGACGCGCCTGGTGTCGGTGGCGTCGACACCAAGATCGCCGAGGATGCGCTCGACGTCTTCAGCCTGCGCGGCTGTGTCGGGGTCGGAAATGTCGCGCAGATGGATGACGAGATCGGCCTCGACCACCTCTTCCAGGGTCGCGCGGAAGGCGGCGATCAGGTGCGTCGGCAGGTCCGAGATGAAGCCCACCGTATCGGAAAGGATGATCGGCGTTCCATGCGGCAGGCGAACGCGGCGCAGGGTCGGGTCGAGCGTCGCGAACAACATGTCCTGCGCCAGTACCCCCGCCCCGGTCAGCCGGTTGAACAGGGTGGATTTGCCGGCGTTGGTATATCCGACGATCGCCACAACCGGGAACGGCACTTTCTTGCGCTTGGCACGGTGCAGGTCGCGCGTGCGCCGAACCGTCTCCAGCTCGTGCTTCAGCTTGGTGATCTTGTCCTGCAGGATGCGGCGATCGGACTCGATCTGGGTTTCGCCGGGACCGCCGAGGAAGCCGGCGCCGCCGCGCTGCCGCTCGAGGTGGGTCCAGCTCCGCACAAGGCGGCCCTTCTGGTAGTTGAGATGGGCGAGTTCGACCTGAAGCGTGCCTTCCTTGGTGCGGGCACGCTCGCCGAAGATCTCCAGGATGAGACCGGTACGGTCGACTACCTTGGTGTTCATCTCTTTTTCGAGATTGCGCTGCTGCACCGGCGTCAAGGGATGATCGACCACGACCAGCTCGGCATGGCCTTCCTTGACGATCTCGGCGAACTCCTCGACCTTGCCGCTGCCGAGCAGCGTTGCCGGACGCGGGTCGTTGATCACCACCACCGCTGTATGGATCGGATCGAGGTCAATGGCGCGGGCCAGCCCCACCGCCTCGTCGCGGCGGGCCTCGGCCGAGCGCGTCAGGCGCGGCCTGCCGGGATCCTCGTCGGTGCGCGGCAGCCGGGGAAGCACAGGCACGATGACGACAGCCCGGGTCGGGCCCTTGGCCTCGGTCCCAGGCTGTTTTGCCGGTTTGTCACGACCTGCGTGGGTCGTGTCCTTTTCACGTGCCAATCAGGCGCCCTGGCTTTCCTCGCCATCGAACATCTGAACCGGCTGGCTCGGCATGATCGTGGAAATGGCGTGCTTGTAGACGAGCTGGGAGTGGCCGTCTCGGCGCAGCAGGACGCAGAAATTGTCAAACGAAGTGACCACGCCGGTCAGCTTTACGCCGTTGATGAGAAAAATGGTGAGTGGGTTCTTGCTCTTGCGAACTGAATTCAGGAACAGGTCCTGAAGATTTTGCGATCGTTCCGCCATTGTTCTTGTCTTTCTTCGCCGATCCCTTTCGGTCCGCGAACCAATGCGTCAATGACCCGGCGCATCTCAAGCTCGCAAACACCGTCTTGCCGTCAGTAACGACAAGCAGAACGAGATGGATTGATGTTCATTCCACCTGTGCGGTTATCAGGCTGGACTTTTTTCCGCAACGTCAAAAAAGGCCTGCCGCAACGAAAGTGTCACGGAACCGGGATGTCCATTGGCCACGGGGTCGCCGTCGATCGCCACGACCGGCATGGCGATGGTGGTCGCCGAACTGATGAATGCCTCCCTGGCGGCCTTGGCCTCGGCGACTGAAAAATGACGTTCCTCGATTCTCAGGCCAAGCTTGGCCGCGACATCGAACAGGGTGGTCCGGGTGATGCCGCGCAAGATGCCGTGCTCGGCCGGGCGGGTTACCAGAACCCCGTCCATGGTGATGATCCAGGCATTGGACGAGCCGCCTTCCGTGACCATGCCGTCGGCATCGACGAACCAGGCCTCCTGGGCTCCGGCTTCCTTGGCCTTCTGCTTGGCGAGCACGTTCGGCAGCAGGCCGACGCTCTTGATGTCGACGCGATCCCAACGGTTCTCCGGTACGGTGATGATCCTGATGCCTGCCGCGGCGCGCTTGGCCTGGGCGGCCGGGTCGGCTTTGCGCGCGGTTATCACCAGCGAAGACGGTGTCCCCGCGGGAGGAAAAAGGAAGTCGCGGCTGGCCACGCCCCGAGTGACCTGCAGGTAGACGAGGCCGGTGGTGACGTGGTTGCGGCGTACCACCTCGCGCATCAGCAACGGCATGACGCCGCGCGAAACCGGCCAAGCGATGGACAATTCGCTGAGCGAGCGGCCCAACCGGCCGAGATGGCGCGGCATGTCGACGATGAAGCCGCGCGCCACCTCGCAAACCTCGTAGACGCCATCGGCGAACTGATAGCCACGGTCCTCAATGTGCACGGCGGCGTCGGCATGAGCGACATAGCGCCCGTTCACATAGGCAATGCGTGGCATCGGGGTTCCTCGGGAAAGTCGCTCTTTCTAATGCGATTCCACTGTTGCCGTAACCGGCAAACATTGGGTCGCCGTCCGCTCGGTCGCTGGATCGTCAGACGCCCAGCGACTTCAACTTGCGGTGCAGGGCGGAACGCTCCATGCCGATGAACTCGGCGGTCTTGGAGATATTGCCGCCGAAGCGGTTGATCTGGGCGATCAGATAGTCCTTTTCGAATTGTTCGCGCGCCTCGCGTAGCGGCAGGGCCATGATGTGCTGGTCCGACTGGTTCGGCGTGCGGGGCATGACGTCGCCGATCTCCGAAGGCAGCAGGTCCGCGGTGATCGGGGCATCGACGTCCTCGCCGCGCGCGAGGATCATCAGCCTTTCGACATTGTTGCGCAGCTGGCGCACGTTACCCGGCCAGTTGTGCGCCTGCAGGACGGCGAGCGCGTCGTCGCCGATACGACGCGGCTTGATGCCGGCCTGGCGAGCAATCTGCTTCATGAAGTTGTCGACCAGATAAGGGATATCCTCGCGCCGCTCGGCCAATCCCGGCACGTTGACCGGCACAACGGCAAGCCGGTGATAGAGATCCTCGCGGAAGCGTCCGTCGGCGATCATCGCCTCGAGATTCTGCGCCGTCGACGAGATGATGCGGACGTCGACCTTGACGCGCTTGGTTCCGCCCACCCGCTCGAACTGCTGCTCGACCAGAACACGCAGGATCTTGTTCTGTGTCTCGCGCGGCATGTCGGCCACCTCGTCGATATAGAGGATGCCGCGGTGCGCTTCTTCGAGCGCGCCGACCTTGCGCTCCGTGCCGTTCGATTCGGTGCCGAACAGCTCGATCTCCATGCGTTCAGGCGTGATATTGGCGGCGCTCAGCGTCACGAAAGGACCGCTCTTGCGGGCCGAAAGCGCGTGAATGGCGCGCGCCGCGAGTTCCTTGCCCGAACCCGACGGACCGATGATCATGACACGGCTGTTGGTCGGAGCGACACGCTCGATGGTCTGACGCAACTGGCTCATGGCCGACGACATGCCGATCAGGTCGAAGGTCTCGCCACTGCGCTGCTTCAGATCGGAAACCTCGCGCCGCAGTTTCGAGGTTTCCAGGGCGCGCTCGGCAACGAGGATGAGCCGATCGGCCTTGAAGGGTTTCTCGATGAAATCATACGCGCCACGGCGGATGGCCGAGACCGCGGTCTCGATGTTGCCGTGGCCCGAGATCATCACGACCGGCAGATTGGGATGCATCGTCTTGATCTCGTCGAGCAGCGCCAGCCCGTCGAGACGCGAGCCCTGCAGCCAGATGTCGAGAAAGATCAGCCTCGGGGCGCGATCGGCGATCGCCGCCAGCGCGCTGTCGGCATCGAACGCCGTGCGGGTTTCGTGACCCTCGTCGCTCAGGATACCGGCGACGAGTTCGCGGATGTCTTCCTCGTCGTCGACGATGAGAATATCAGACGCCATTACCGACCTTTTCAGTTTCTCGTTCGTGTTCCGCACGGCCTTCGTCGTCCTTCGGCGGTGCCGTGGTCGACGCCGCGGGCGGCATGATTATGCTGATCATCGCGCCTCGCCCGTTGTGGAAGTCGGCGGGCGCGTCGTGCAGTTCGAGCCGGCCGCCATGGTCCTCCACGATCTTCTTGACGATTGCGAGGCCAAGCCCCGTGCCCTTCTCTCGCGTCGTCATATAGGGCTCGAGCAAGCGTTGGCGATTCTCGCGCGGCAGGCCCTTGCCATTGTCGATGACATCGATTCGGATCGCGCCATTCTGACGCCCGGCTTGAATCCGGATTATGCCGTGCTCGCCGTCTTTCATTTCATCGAGACCGTCGATCGCCTCGGCCGCGTTCTTGATGATGTTGCCAAAAGCCTGCGCCATCAGGCGGCTGTCGAACGTGCCCTTCAGCGCCTCGGTGCCGAAGTCCCGCTCGAAGGTGATGTCGGGGCGGCTCACCTCGACAAGGAATGAAGCTTCGCGCAGCGATTCGCGCAGGTCGATGACTTTCATCTCCGGCTTCGGCATGCGCGCGAAGGCGGAGAACTCGTCGACCATTCGGCCGATGTCTCCCACCTGGCGGATGATTGTATCGGTGCACTGGTCGAAGACCTCGCGGTCCTCGGTGATGACCTTGCCGTAACGACGCTTGATGCGTTCGGCGGAAAGCTGGATCGGCGTCAGCGGATTCTTGATCTCGTGGGCGATGCGGCGCGCGACGTCCGCCCATGCCGAGGAGCGCTGCGCCTGGAGGAGATCGGTGATGTCGTCCACGGTCACAACGTAGGACTTGTCCTCGGTGCCGTTGTCGCCAGCCTCGATCGTGATCTGCACGTTGAAGGTGCGCTCCATGCCGGTACGATAGAAGGTGACCTGCTCGCGATAGACGGGCTTGCCCGACTTGCGACCGATCTCGAACACGCGTCCGACGTGCGGCAGCACGGCGGAGAGGTTCTGGCCAAGGGCCGCCTCGGCCGAAATGGCAAGCATCGTTTCGGCAGAACGGTTGACGATGGTGACGATGCCGTAGGGATCGACGCCGATGACACCCGCGGTGACGCCAGCCAGGACCGCTTCGGAGAAGCGCCGCCGCTCGTCGATGAGATCCTTGGCCGAAAGCAGTTCGTTGCGCTGCGACTTCAGCTCGAGAAGCATGTTGTTGAAGGTGTCGCCGAGCGAGGCGACATCCCCGTCGGAATGGCGGACCGGAACCGCCACGTCGAGATTGCCAGTGGCCACCTCGTCGGCGGCGCCGATCAGCTGGCGGATCGGCCGCACAAGGCGGTCGGCCACGGCAATGCCGGTCCATATGGCGGACAGGATGATGATCAGTGTCAGCGACAAATAGGGCAGCGCGAAGGCGATCTGCGAGGTGCGGCGGTTGTCTTCCAGGCCGCGATACTCGTCAGTGTTGGACTTGACGATCTGGCGCGCCTTGATCACCTCTGGGTCGACGAGGCGGATGGTGTAGAGATAGAGCCCCTCTATCTCGCGCAGCTTGACGATGGCGCCCATGATGTTGCGGGTGCGGGGTTCGATCAGAACCGGCTTGCCGTCGGACGCGCTGGTCACCGCCCCTTCCGGGGGCTCGGGCATTGAGAAGTCGGCCTCGGTCTTCGCGCTCATCACGAAGGAGCCGTCGGGCTTGATCAGAGCGGCGTGCGCGAGACCGCGTCCTACCGCCTCCTTGTTCATCAGATCCAGGAAGCCCGTGCGGTCGAGCCCGTAAAGCGTGCGCGACGCATCGAGATCATAGGCCATCGACAGTGTCGTGCCCTGAAGGTTGCGCGCGTTCTCCTGCACATAAGCGTCAGCGATCGACAGGGACGAGTTGACGATGGTCTTGGTGCGAATCTCGAACCAGCGGTCGAGACCGATGTCCAATGTGATCGAGGCGATGATCGCGACCATGATGGCGGGTATGGCCGCGACGAGGGCAAACATCGCCACGATGCGCACATGCAGCCGCGATGCCGCCCTGCCGTGCCGACGAGCCGTCAGGATGCGATGCACCTCGCGCCCGACAAGCGCGGCCAGGAACAGGACGAAGAAGGCGTTGAGGGCGATCAGGGCCTGGGTCGTCGTCGCATTTGGCGTGATCGGGGTCGCTCCGACCAGGATGGCGAAGGAG
This sequence comes from Mesorhizobium sp. 65-26, assembly GCA_001899205.1. GTDB lineage: Bacteria > Pseudomonadota > Alphaproteobacteria > Rhizobiales > Rhizobiaceae > Mesorhizobium. The sequence continues at coordinate 44,673 of MKVL01000018.1, forward strand.
ATGGCCGCCGTGACAAGCGCGCCCGCCACAGCGACGATGCCGGGCAACGCGAGAAGCCGACGACCCTCGCGGGTGCCGGTTGCGCTGAAAAGCGGTTTGTTGAGCGTCGTTGCCTGACTCGCCATAGTCCCGTCTTGAGCCGGTGAATGCGTCGGATCTATGCAACGCATTGTGGCGATTATGCAACAAGTGTGGCCGGGACGGAAATCTTTCCCTCGCCCGTCCCCTGGAAAAGGATCGCTTCCCGCCTACTGCCGCGACGATTTGTAGACGTTGACGCCGAGCTCGCGAATCTTCTTGCGCAGTGTGTTGCGATTGAGGCCCAGCAACTCGGCCGCCTTGATCTGATTGCCGCGCGTTGCGGTCATCGAGGCCAGCACCAGCGGGTACTCCACCTCGGCAAGAATGCGCTGGTAGAGGCCGGCCGGCGGCAGTTCCCCGGCAAAGGATGCGAAATAGCGTTGCAGGAAGTGCTCGACGGCCTGGCCAATGGACAGGTCGTCGGGAATGAGATTGCCGGCATCCGGCACGACCGGGCGCTCTCCGGTCTTCAGCTCGGTTTCGATGATCTCGGCTGAAATCTCGTCCTGCGAATAGAGGGCGGCCAGCCTGCGGATCAGGTTCTCGAGTTCGCGGACATTTCCCGGCCAGGCGTAGCGCTTCATCATCTCGATGCCGCCCGTTGCAATGCGCTTGGTCTGCAGGCCTTCCATCTCGCCGCGCTTGAAGAAGTGGCGCACGAGGTCGGGAATGTCCTCGGAGCGCTCGCGCAGCGCCGGCAGGCGCAGCGGCACGACATTCAACCGGTAGAAGAGATCCTCGCGGAAAAGCCCCTGGTTGATCAGGGTCCGCAGGTCCTTGTTGGTCGCGGCCACGATGCGCACATCGGTTTTGATCGGCGTGCGGCCGCCGACCGTGGTGTACTCGCCCTGCTGGAGGACACGCAGCAGGCGCGTCTGGGCCTCCATCGGCATGTCACCGATCTCGTCGAGGAACAGCGTGCCGCCCTCTGCCTGCTCGAAGCGACCGGTCGAACGGTTCTGCGCGCCGGTGAAGGCGCCTTTCTCATGGCCGAACAGCTCGGATTCGATCAGGTCGCGCGGGATTGCCGCCATGTTGATGGCGACGAACGGACCGCCGCGCCTGCGGCCATATTCGTGCAGCGCGCGAGCCACCAGTTCCTTGCCGGTGCCCGACTCGCCTGAAATCATGACCGTGAGGTCCGTCTGCATCATCCGCGCCAGCATGCGGTAGATGTCCTGCATGGCCGCCGAGCGGCCGACGAGCGGCATGGTCTCCGGCTGTTCCTCGGGACGCGTATCGATTGTCGGACGCCGCGGCTCCGAAAGCGCGCGATTGACGATGTTGAGCAGCTCGGTGAGGTCGAACGGTTTCGGCAGATACTCGTAGGCGCCGGTCTCCGAGGCACGGATGGCGGTCATGAAGGTGTTCTGCGCGCTCATGACAATGACCGGCAGTTCGGGCCGCGCTTTCTTGATGCGCGGCAGCATGTCGAACGCGTTCTCCTCGGGCATCACCACATCGGTGATGACCAGGTCGCCCTCTCCCGCCGCCACCCAGCGCCAGAGGGTCGATGCGTTTGACGTCACCCGCACGTCATGGCCGACACGGGAAAGCGCCTGGTTGAGCACGGTACGGATCGCCGCGTCGTCATCAGCGACGAGAATGTTGCCGCGTATGGTCATTTGCGGTCTCCTTCGCTGTCACCATCGCTGAACGATGTTTCCTTCCACGCTGGCATCAGAATACGGAAGGTGGTGCCGCGCGGCGTGGAATCGCATTCGATGATGCCGCCATGCTCGCCAACGATCTTGGCGACCAGGGCAAGGCCGAGGCCGGAGCCGTTCGGCTTGGTCGTGATGAAAGGATCGAACAGGATCGGCAGGATATCCTCGGAAACACCAGGCCCGTTGTCGCGCACGCAGAATTCCAGCGGCAGCGACACGCGGTCCTGTGTTCCCGGTACCGACACCCGGATGCCCGGCCGGAAAGCCGTCGACAACACGATCTCGCCCTGCGGGTCGGCACCGATCGCCTCTGCCGCGTTCTTGACCAGGTTCAGGAACACTTGGATGAGCTGGTCGCGATTGGCGAAGACCGGAGGCAGTGAAGGATCATAGTCCTCCAATATCCTGATTCTCTTGGCAAAACCGTTCTTGGCGATCGCCTTCACATGGTCGAGGACGACGTGGATGTTGACAGGGTAACGGTCGATCGGCCGCTCGTCAGAAAACACCTCCATGCGGTCGACGAGCGATACGATCCGGTCCGTCTCGTCCGTGATGAGGCGGGTCAGCGCGCGATCCTCGTCGGAGGCGGAGAGTTCGAGTAATTGCGCGGCGCCGCGTATGCCTGAGAGCGGGTTCTTGATCTCATGCGCCAGCATGGCGGCAAGGCCCGTCACTGAGCGAGCTGCCCCACGATGTGTCATCTGGCGGTCGATCTTGTCCGCCATCGAGCGCTCCTGGAACATCACCACGACGGAGCCCGGAAACTCCGGAACCGGCGCAACGTAGAGGTCCACCACCTTCTCGATGCCGAGCCGGGGCGAGGAAACGTCCACCCGGTATTCGTTGACGGGCGCATGCCGCTCGCGCACCTGGTCGACGAGCGTCAGCAGCGGACTGCCGAAAGGCACAAGCTTCGACAGCGTGTTGCGGGCAAGCATCGTCGCGCTGGAGCGGAAGAAGTCCTCGGCATCGGCGTTGGCGAAGGTGATGTAGCCGGCCGGATCGATCATGATCACCGGTCGGCGGATCGTGTTGAGCACGATCTGCGCGGCGTCCGTCATCTGTGTTCCGAGAGCGTTCATGCCGCACTCCGCAGGCTTGCTTCCGTCATCGCGGCGCTCAGCGCGTCGCGAAGCATGACCGTCACGCTTTCCGGCTCGCGAGACGTCAGGACGGCCTTTCTCCGGTCGCCGGCAATATGCGGCGCGTGCCGGTCGAGATACCAGCCGAGATGCTTTCGCGCCTGCCGCAGGCCGCTTTCCATGCCGTAGAATGCAAGCATGTCCTCGTAGTGGGCGACGACATAGTCGGCCAAATCCGCGGGGGTTGCCGGCCGGTTGCAATCGGCGCCCGCCGCTTCGGCCGCGATGCCGCCCGCCGTCCACGGCGCGCCGTAGTGGGCGCGGCCGATCATCACCGCGTCGGCTCCCGATTGGTCGAGGATCGTGGCGGCATCGGACGCGGAAGTCACGTCGCCATTGGCAACGACTGGAATGGAGACAGCCTCCTTGACGCGGGCGATGGCGCGCCAGTCGGCCTTGCCTTCATAGAATTGGCAGCGTGTGCGGCCATGGATCGTCACCATGGCGACGCCGGCCTGCTCGGCGCGTCGCGCGAGCATGGGCGCGTTGAGCGCGCTTTCATCCCAGCCGAGCCGCATCTTGACAGTCACCGGCACGCTGACCGCCCCCACCACGGCCTCGATCAGTGAGAGCGCATGGTCGAGGTCGCGCATGAGCGCCGACCCGGCATAGCCGCCCGTCACCTTCTTGGCCGGGCATCCCATGTTGATGTCGATGATGTCGGCGCCCTCGCCCGCGGCGATGCGCGCGCCCTCTGCCATATGCGCGGCTTCACGACCCGCCAGCTGCACCATGTGGACCGGGAGCCCCGAATGACGGACGCGCAGGCTGGAGCCAGCCCTGCCCTTGGCGAGCTCGCCACTCGCCACCATTTCGGATACGACGAGGCCCGCGCCGTGCGCATGGGCGCGCCGGCGGAATGGATCATCTGTGATCCCCGACATCGGCGCCAGAAACACGCGGTTACGAATAGCCACGCCGCCGACGTCGAGAGGCAGGGCCAGCTTGCTCAGATCGGGCATGCACAAAAACCAAGCATCTTCATACGTTGCACATTCTGTAACCAGAACAATGGCAATGTGCAACGCGCAATGACGCCACATTGCGGCGCAATTGGGAAAAATGCTGGCCTTCGGCTCTGGGCGCGACTAAGCCACACATCATGACTGACGCAAGTGCAAACCTGGGCGTGGCGGCATCCGAAAAAGTCGCCGTGGTAATCGTGGCCGCTGGCCGCGGCGCGCGCGCCGGCCAAGCCAACGGCCCCAAGCAGTATCAGCGCATCGGCGGCCGCGCGGTAATAACCCACACGCTGGACGTATTCCTGCGGCATCCACGAACCGGTCCCGTCGTCGTTGCCATCCATGCGGACGATGTCGAGCTTTTCCGCGAGGCGGCTGGTGGCCACGCCGAGCGCGTCACCGCGGTCGTCGGTGGCGCCACCCGGCAGGATTCCGTGCGCCTTGGGTTGCTGGCCCTCAAGGGATATGCGCCGGCGCGCGTCCTCATCCATGACGCCGTTCGCCCCTTCGTCGATGCGGAGGTGATAGATCGCACGATCATGGCCATTGGCGAGCGCCAGGGCGCGCTGCCCGCCCTCCCCGTCGCAGACACGCTGAAGCGCGAATCGACCACGGGGATGATCGACGAGACCGTTTCCCGCGCCGGCCTCCATGCCGCGCAGACGCCGCAGGGCTTCCCGTTCCTGGCTATTCTCGAAGCACATGAGAAGGCCCATCACATGGGCCGGTCCGACTTCACCGACGATGCCGCGATCGCCGAATGGGCACGAATTCCGGTGAAGATCGTTCCGGGGTCGGCCGACAACACCAAGCTTACCTGGGCGCGTGATATCGCCATGGCCGATCAGCGGCTGTCGGCGGAGCGGCCACGTTTCCCGGATATCAGGACGGGCAATGGCTACGACGTCCACGCCTTCGAGGCCGGCGACCACGTGACCCTGTGCGGCGTCGCCATCCCGCACAATCGAAAACTGTCCGGGCACTCGGATGCCGATGTCGGGCTCCACGCCTTGACCGACGCGCTGCTGGCGACCTGCGGCGCGGGCGATATCGGCACGCACTTCCCGCCATCCGATCCGCAGTGGAAGGGCGCGGCGTCGCATTTGTTCGTCGAACATGCCGCAAGGCTGGTGCGGGAGCGCGGTGGCCGCATTGCAAATGCCGACATCACGCTGATCTGCGAGGCGCCGCGCGTCGGGCCGCATCGCGAAACGATGACGGCGGCGCTCTCGCGAATGCTGGGCATCTCGCCGGATCGCATCTCGATCAAGGCCACGACCAATGAGCGGCTTGGCTTCGTCGGGCGGGAAGAAGGCATCGCCGCCATTGCGACGGCCAGCGTGGTTTTCCCCGGAGAGGTGCCTGAATGAGCTATGAAGGCCTGCCCAACCGCTTGCTTGAAGCCTGCCAGGCGCAAAACATCATGCTGGCAACGGCCGAGAGTTGCACCGGCGGGATGATCATCGCAGCGCTGACCGACATCGCCGGCTCATCCGCCGTGGTCGACCGCGGTTTCATCACCTATTCCAACGAAGCCAAGATGGACATGCTGGGCGTTTCCGCCGAGACGCTCCAGGCGCATGGCGCCGTCTCGCGGGAAACAGCGCTTGAGATGGCCGCGGGCGCCCTCGCCCGCTCTCGCGCGAGCCTCACGCTCGCCGTCACCGGCGTCGCCGGTCCGGGAGGCGGCTCGCCGGAAAAGCCAGTCGGGCTCGTCTGGTTCGGCGTTGCCGTGAACGGAAAGCCGGTTGCCGCCGAGCGCATGCTCTTTCCCGACAAGGGCCGCGACTTCATTCGCCACGAGACTGTCCGCCACGCCCTTGACCTCGGCCTGAAAGCGCTCGGCGTTTCCTGACGGCTGCGCCCGGCGCCTAGGCCGGCGAGACGCCATAGATCACGTCAGCCCGTTTCTCGAAGGCTTCCGAGAACATTCGGAAGGCCCGATCGAACATCGTGCCCATGACGGCGCCCAGGATGCGGCTCTTGAATTCGTAGTCGATGAAGAACCGCACCGAGCAGCCGCCATCGGCCGGCTCGAACCGCCAGAGATTGCTCAGATATTTGAACGGCCCATCAATGTACTTCACGTCGATGACATTCTCGTCGGGCTTGAGCAGGACCTGCGTTGTGAAGGTCTCGCGAATGGCCTTGTAGCCGATGCTCATGTCGGCGACGAGCACCGTGCGGCCGTCGCGCTCCTTGCGCGAGCGCACCGTCAGCGCTTCACACAGCGGCAGGAATTGCGGATAGGACTCCACATCGGCCACCAGCGCAAACATCTGCTGCGGCGTGTGCGATACGCGGCGGGTGGCTTCGAATTTGGGCATTAACGCGGAGCTAGCCGGCTTTTTTGAGCTGTGCTTCGCGCGCCGCGCGCAGCTTGGCGAAATCATCGCCGGCGTGGTGCGAGGAACGCGTGAGCGGGCTCGACGCCACCAGCAGGAAGCCCTTGGTCCTGCCGATCGTCTCGAAGGACTTGAACTCTTCGGGCGTGACGAAGCGGATCACCGGATGGTGCTTCTTCGACGGCTGCAGGTACTGGCCGATGGTCATGAAGTCGACATTGGCCGAACGCAGGTCGTCCATCAGTTGCAGCACTTCGTTACGCTCTTCGCCGAGACCGACCATGATGCCGGACTTGGTGAAGATCGACGGGTCGAGTTCCTTGACCCGCTGCAACAGCCTGATCGAATGGAAATAGCGGGCGCCGGGCCGAACCGTCAGGTAGTTGGAGGGCACCGTTTCGAGATTGTGGTTGAAGACGTCGGGCCGCGCGGCAACAACAATCTCCAGCGCGCCTTCCTTGCGCAGGAAGTCGGGCGTGAGGATCTCGATCGTCGTCAAAGGCGCCGCGGCGCGAATGGCGAGGATGACATCAGCAAAATGCTGCGCGCCGCCATCGGCGAGGTCGTCGCGGTCGACCGAGGTGATGACGACGTGGCTGAGCCTCATCTGCTTGACGGCGTGCGCGACACGCGCCGGCTCGTCGGCGTCCAGTGCCGTCGGAATGCCTGTCGCGACGTTGCAGAAGGCGCAGGCTCGGGTGCAGATCTCACCCATGATCATGAAGGTGGCGTGCTTCTTGTCCCAGCATTCGCCGATGTTGGGGCAGCCGGCTTCCTCGCAGACCGTCACCAGCTTGTGCGACTTGACGATCTCGCGCGTCTCGACATAGCCCTTCGACATGGGCGCCTTGACGCGTATCCATTCCGGTTTGCGCAGCACCTCCTGATCGGGCCGATGGGCCTTTTCGGGATGCCGCGGACGCGGCGCTTTGGTGATCGTATCGAGGACGGTGACCATGTCGGGAACCCATTCTTGGCCACCGCTTTCCGGCGGCGGCCCTGCAATGTCATCTAGGACTTTTCGCCGCAAAGAAAAAGGCCGACACGGCGCATGCCGCAACGGCCTTTTTTACATAGCTGGGCCTTTCAGGAGTCAGCGGCGTACCAGCCGTCCGACCCAGATCAGCAGGCAGGCGCCGACAAATCCGGTGATCAGATAAGCGATCCAGCCTATGCCGAAGATGCCGAGATTCAATGCCTGCAGGATGGCATTCAGAACGATCGCCCCGACGATGCCGAGGATAATGTTCATCAGGATGCCGGTATTGCTCTTCATGACCATCTCGGCCAGCCAGCCCGCGAGGCCGCCGATGATGATAGCTGCGATCCAGCCTACGCCATTCGTCATATTTTCTCTCCCTGGATGAGTGAAAACGCATTCTCAAACGAACTGTCTTGCCGTCGATCTCCGCTGAGTCTGGCATCTTCAATTTATCATGCATTCAGCGCGCGACCATAGGCGTCGAGCACGCTTTCCTTCATCATCTCCGACAGCGTCGGATGTGGGAAGATCGTGTGCATCAACTCTTCCTCGGTTGTCTCGAGGTTCATCGCCACGACGAAGCCCTGGATGAGCTCGGTCACCTCGGCGCCGACCATGTGCGCGCCCAGCAACTGTCCCGTCTTCTTGTCGAAGATGGTCTTGATGAAGCCCTGATCCTCGCCGAGCGCGATGGCCTTGCCGTTGGCGGCGAACTGGAAGCGGCCGACGCGTATGTCCTTGCCCTCGGCCTTGGCCTTGGCTTCGGTCAGGCCGACGGAGGCAACCTGTGGGCTGCAATAGGTGCAGCCGGGGATCTTCAGCTTGTCGATGGCGTGCACGCCCGGGAAATTGGCGATCTTCTCGACGCAGACGACGCCCTCGTGCTCGGCCTTGTGGGCGAGCATCGGCGGGCCCGCGACATCGCCGATAGCGTATATGCCCGGCACATTGGTCTTGCCGTAGCCATCGACGACGACACAGCCGCGTTCCGTCTTCACGCCGAGCGCCTCGAGACCGAGATTCTCGATATTGCCCTGCACGCCGACGGCCGAAATCATGCGGTCGGCGGTGATCTTCTCGACCTTGCCGTCCTTCATCTCGACATGCGCCGTGACCGAGTTGGCGCCCTTCTCGACCTTGGTGACCTTGGCCTCGAGGATGATCTTCATGCCCTGCTTCTCGAACTGCCGCTGCGCGAATTTCGAGACCTCGGCGTCCTCCACGGGCATGACCTGAGGCAGAAGCTCGACCACGGTCACCTCGGCGCCCATCGTGCGATAGAAGGAGGCGAACTCGATGCCGATGGCGCCGGAGCCCATCACGAGGAGCGATTTCGGCATCTCCTTCGGCACCATCGCCTCGAAATAGGTCCAGATCAGCTTGCCGTCGGGCTCGATGCCGGGCAGCGCGCGCGGGCGGGCGCCGGTGGCGAGAATGATGTGCTTGGCCGTGTAGGTGCCCTCACCCTTGACGCCCTTTGGCACGGGCGGCTGCGGCTCCATCGGCTTCTTGGCGGTCTTGGAGACGACGATCTCACCGGGCTTCGTCAGCTTGGCCTCGCCCCAGATCACGTCGACCTTGTTCTTCTTCATCAGGAAGGAGATGCCGGCGTTGAGACGCAGTGAGACCTTGCGCGAGCGGTCGACAACAGCGGCGGTGTCCGGGGTGACTTTGCCGTCGAGCTTCAGGCCGTAGTCCTTCAGATGATCGGAATAGTGCATGATCTCGGCCGAGCGCAGCAGTGCCTTGGTCGGAATGCAGCCCCAGTTGAGGCATATGCCCCCGAGATGCTCGCGTTCGACGATCGCGGTCTTGAAGCCGAGCTGGGCGGAGCGGACGGCCGTCACATAGCCGCCAGGGCCGGAGCCGATGATGATGACGTCGTAGTTCTCAGCCACGGTTTTCTCCTTGATTCACAATTCGAGCATTACGCGGACGACCGGCGCCAGCGCCTCACCAATGCGGCGCGTGTTCTCGGCGTCGAGATGGACGCCATCGAGCGGCGTGGTGACGGCAACGCCGCCGGCATCGAAGAAGCCGCAACCGGCCTCATCGGCAAGCGCGGCGTAAAGCGGCGCGAGCCGGCCCGAAGCCTTGTCGCCGCCGGCGAACATTTCCCGGAATTCGGCGTTATCGGTGCCGCTGAGCACAGGCGGCGAGACGATCAGGATTTCCGGCGCCTGCCAGTCGAACGGATAGTCATGTCCGCGCACGATATCGATGAGGCGCTGCATGCCCTGCTTGGCCGCGACGGGGCTGCCATGGATCCACGGCTTCATGTCGTTGGCGCCGAGCATGATGATCACGAGATCGATGGGCGCGTGGCTGGTCAGGATGGTCGGCAACAGCCGCGCGCCGTTGCGGTCGGCGCCGGCAAGATGATCGTCGAACGCAGTGGTGCGGCCGTTCAGCCCTTCGGCGATGACTTGCACGTCACCGCCGAGATGTTTCTCCAGCACGCTCGGCCAGCGGTCTTCCAGCCGATGGCGACCGCCTTCCGCGCTATAACCCCAGGTCAGGGAGTCGCCATAGCAGAGAACCGTCTTCATCCACTCGCCCTGTCCATGGGAGCTTGCCGCTGGCTGGCCATATGCGCTTTACCTGCGATGTGGCCGCCGCGCCAGAAACCTACACCAGCATGCCCATCGGGTTTTCGACGAGGCGCTTGAAGGCGCCGATGAGTTCGGCGCCGAGCGCGCCATCGACCGCGCGGTGATCCGTCGACAGCGTCACCGACATCACCGTCGCGATCTTGATCTCGCCGTTCTTCACCACCGCCCGCTCCTCGCCCGCGCCGACCGCAAGGATCGTCGCGTGCGGCGGGTTGATGACGGCCGCGAAATCCTTGATCCCGAACATGCCCAGGTTCGAAACAGCCGTCGTGCCGCCCTGGTATTCCTCGGGCTTCAGCTTGCGGCTGCGCGCCCGGCTCGCCAGATCCTTCATCTCGTTGGAGATCACCGACAGCGTCTTTTCGTCCGCATGGCGGATGATCGGCGTGATCAGGCCGCCGGGGATCGACACCGCGACACCGACATCGGCATGCTTGTGCCGCACCATCGCGCCCTCTGTCCACGACACATTGGCATCCGGAACCGCCTTCAACGCCATCGCCATCGCCTTGATGATCATGTCGTTGACGGAGAGCTTGTAGGCCGGAACCTCGCCCTTGTCGGTC
>MKVL01000019.1:0-18675 GCA_001899205.1 Mesorhizobium sp. 65-26
TCGCGGCATGCTGAGCCGCGCGCTGGAGGACGATCTCGCAAGGCTGGCGGAAACTCGACAGGACGTCGACAAGTCGCTCTCCGGCCACATCGATCAGATCGCCGCCCGGAGCGGGACCATCTCCGATGCGATCGCCTCGGAAGTCGACAAGATCGAGCAGGCGTTCAGCCGTCAGACCGGTGTCATCGAAGAGCGCGCCGGAACCATGGAACGCGCGCTGTCGACTGGCGTCGACAATGTCCGCAACGTGCTTGAGAAGAGCGCCGTGTTCGTCGCCGGCGCCCTGCGCGAAAAGGTCATGGAAGTGACCAGCGCCCTGCATGAACAGGCCGGTGTGGCTTTCACCGACGCCGATCGTCGGATCGCCGAACGTGCCGAGCAGACCTCCGCGGCGCTGCTTGCCAGGGCCGAGGACATTGCCCGTGCGTTCGAGGATGCCGACCAGCGCCTTCACGCCCGCGCCCAGGATACATCCAACGCGCTCGTTTCCCGCGCCGAGGACATCGCTCGTGCCTTCGAGGACGCAGACCATCGTCTCCATGCTCGCGCCCAGGACACGTCGAACGCGCTCATTTCGCGTGCCGACGACGCCTCGAACGCCATGCTTGCCCGTGCGCAGGAGACCGCCGACCAGATGGCGGCTCGCGCTCAGCAGAGCGCCGACCATCTGGCCACCCGTGCCGCCGAGATCGCAGGCACCTTCGATTCGGCCGACCAGCGGCTGGTGGCGCGCGCCGTCGAGACGGCGCAGTCCCTCGCGGCCCGTGCCGGCGACATCCTGCGCAACTTCGAGGGGGCCGACGAACGCCTGTCGATGCGCATCAGCGAATCGGCCGAGGCGCTCGCCGCGCGTGCATCGGACCTGGGCCGCATCTTCGATTCGGCCGACGAGCAACTGATGGCCCGCATCGCGGAAGGCTCGGAAGCCCTTTCGACGCGGGCCACGGCGATCGGTCGCATCTTCGACGACGCCGACCAGCGTCTGGTGTCGCGCATCGCCGAGGGTTCGGACACCCTGTCGTCGCGTGTCTCCGAAATCGGCCGCGTCTTCGACGATGCCGACCAGCGCATGGCGGCGCGCATTACGGATGGCTCGGACGCCCTGTCGTCACGTGTCTACGAAATCGGCCAGGTCTTCGAGAACGTCGACCAGCGCATGGCGGCACGTATCGCGGAGGGCTCCGATGCCCTCTCGACACGCGTCTCCGAAATCGGCCGTGTCTTCGAGGATGCCGACCAGCGCATGGTGGCACGCATCGCCGACAGCAGCGCGGCGATCGGCCAGCACGCTGACAACATCGTCGGCGCGTTCGCCGATACCGAGCAGCGTGTCGCCGACCGCGCACGTCGCGCCGGACAGGAACTGGCCGTGCATGCCCGCGAAATCGAGCAGGCTCTGGCAGGCGCCGATGAACGCCTGGCGGCCAGCGCGGCCGCCGCGGCGGCTCGCATGGAAGAGCAGGTGGCGGGCGCCGAAAACCGCCTCGCCTACTCCGCCGAGAGCATGGGCCAGCGGCTGAACGAGCAGGTTTCGAGCGCCGAAGCCCAGCTCGTCTCGCGTGCCAACGTCATCGCCGAGACCTTCACCGCGGTTGGCCAGCATATCGGCCAGAGCACCAACGATGCCGCCAAGACGATCGGCGCCAACACCCGCGAGCTCAACACCATGCTCGCGGCGCGTTCGGCCGAGATGTCGAAGATCCTGGACGAAACCGCGCGGCCGCTGGTCGAGCGCTTCGCCCAGGGCGGCTCCGAGTTGCAGAAGAGCATGCAGGAGGTCACCGAGCGCGCGACCGAGAAGCTGCGTAGCGAAAATGCCTCGCTCGTCAACGCGCTCGCCGCGCGCACGGCCGAGACGCTCTCGGCCGTTGAGGGGGCTCGCTCCACGCTCGCCGACAGCGTCGCCGACCTGATCGGCCGCATGAGCATGTCGAGCGCGCAGCTCGGTCAGTTGATCGACCAGGCCGCCATCAACCTCGGAGAGGTCGAGGAGCGGCTGACGGGCAGCACGCAGAGCTTCGCCGCGACCACCGACAAGGCCGCGCAGACTTTCGCAAGCTCGGCTCGCCTCGTCGATTCGAACACGACGCGTCTCACCGACCTGTCGTCCTCGACCCTGCGCGAGGTCGCGTCGATCGCGACGAAGTTCGACGAGCACAGCCGCCTGCTGGCGAGTGCCTCAGACCTGCTGGGCTCGGCCCAGAGCAACCTCGAGCACACGCTGGAGCGGCAGTCCTCGCTCGAGGACCTCGCCGTCGGGCTGGTCAAGAAGTCGGAGGATCTGGAAAAGGTCATGCGCTCGTTCGAGAGCCTGGTCGGCCAGACGCTGCAGAACGCCGAAGGCAAGACACTGGCGTCGGCCGACAAGATCCGCACCGCCATCTCCGAGGTGGTCGACTCGGCAACACGCCGCTTCGAGGATGCGACGGACGAGATGCGCCGCACCGCAAGCTCCATCAAGAGCGAGCTCGATCTGACCCGGGCCGAGCTGAAGAAGGGCGTCGTCGAGATGCCGGAGGAAGCCAAGGAATCGACCTCGGCCATCCGCCGCGCCGTGGCCGAGCAGATCAACGCGCTCAAGGAGCTGTCGGAGATCGTCGCGAAGTCCGGACGCAGCGGAGAAACGGGCGAGCAGCGCAACCTGCGCCCGGCGCCGCAGGCACCGGCGGCCCGCCTGTCCGAGCCTGCGCGTCGTCCGCCTGCCGCCCCGCAGCCGCAGAGCCCGGCGCCCCAGGCGCCGCTGGCTGGCGCCGGCCTGCGTGGCACGCTCGATATCGAGCGGCCGGCGGAAGCGGCTCCTCGCCTGCGCGACGCCAACGCCCGGACGCCGCAGGGCGGCTGGGTGCGTGATCTGCTGACCGGGGCTTCGCGCGAGGAAGAGGCCAAGCCGGCAAGCCCGGTGGCCGAGGCGCCTCGCCCGGCCCCCGCCCAGCGCTCGCCGCTGCATGTCGTGGAATCGCTGAACTCGCTGTCGGTCGATATCGCTCGCGCCATCGACCACGATGCGTCGATCGAACTGTGGAACCGCTATCGGCGTGGCGAGCGTGACGTCTTCACGCGCCGCCTCTACACGCTGAAGGGTCAGCAGACGTTCGACGAGATCCGCCGCAAGTATCAGGCGGAAGCCGAGTTCCGCGCCGCTGTCGACCGCTACTGCGACGACTTCGAGAAGCTGCTGAAGGACGTCTCGCGCAACGACCGCGACAACATGATGGCGCAGACCTATCTGACGTCGGACACCGGCAAGGTCTACACGATGCTGGCCCACGCCTCGGGCCGGCTGCGCTGACAGCCGGAGATAGGCAGATAGACTGAAAAAGGCGGGAAATTTCCCGCCTTTTTTCTTGTCTGCCGGCGGCCAGGCCTTCAGGGCCTCGCTCGGACTTCGAGTCAGGTCCGTTCCCGTTGCCCTATGGATCGAAACAACGCAAGAAGCCGGAACGAGGCGGCCTCAGTTCGACACACGCAGTCGTAGCGGCCGCGCTACCGCCTTGCGAGAAGGCTGCTTATGGATTGTTCGGGAGTTGCTGCGGCCAGCCGAGGTCCTGGACCGTCACCAAGCCTGCCAGCAGAGATCTCAGATCGCCGAATCCGTCCAGCGTACGATCTGCTTGGCGACGTCGCCAAAGGCCGCGTCGAGCGCCGCTACATAGGCCTGATTGCCGGCACCGGACACAGGAGCGGTGGCGGTAAAGCTCTTGGCGGCGCGTACCTCGCCGTTGCGATCGTTGAGCAGGCGCACATAGAGGTCGACATTGGCGTGCTGGCCACCATCGACCTGCACTTCGAAGGAGCGCACCTCGACGATGACCTGATAATCGATCGCCAGCCCCTCGCCCGGCTTGCCAACGCCGGCAAAGCTTCCGGAGCGCTGGAATGTTTCGGCGAGCCGCGCCTGCACGATCTGCGGCAGCCTGTCGGCCCATTGCGCGCCCTTGAGATACTGGATCGAGCGCGCCGAGGTCTTGATGACGATATTCTGGCTATCGAGCGCCTTGAGCGCTGACGGCGGCGCGATCAGGATCTGACGCCGGCTGTGCGAGCGTGCATCGACGGAGGGCGCCGAGAGTTCGAACGTGTCGAGGGGAGCCGGGCCGCCGCCCGGAAGGGCGGCACAGCCGGCAAGCGCTACGGCGAGCAAGGCGACGCCGGACGTCAATCTCATCTTCACAGGCGATCCCCGTTGTCCCCGGATCTGCTGTCCCCGGATTGAGGCGCCGCGCCAAGGCGCGATGCCGATTTTGTGCGGTGGAAGAAGGCGGGAGTCAACGCCGCGCCCTGCCATCGAACTGACGAACCTCGCCCTCGCCGCCGGACAGAATCCGCTGCGGGTTGCGGCTGAGGTCGGTTATCGCCTCCTCGATGCGGCTGATCGAGCGCCGGCTGTCCTGCACCAGTGCCTCGACATTGGAGAGACCCTGACCCGAGAAACGCGCCAGATTGTCGGTGATGGTGCCGAGGCGGGCGTTGAGCGTGTCGGCTACCTGCTTGAACGACTTCAGCGTGGCCCTGGCGTCGGCCATGACACCGTCGGCCTGCCCGGAGCCGAGCAGGGTGTCGACCTTGGCCAGAATGCCGTCGACGCGAACCGAGGCATCGTTGAGGCGCTGGGCAAGCTGCCTGGCGTCCTTGATCGTCTGGTCGATGTCGTCGGACCGATTGGCGAACTTCTCCGTCACCTTGGCGATGTCGGCCGCGGCCTTGTCGGCGCTCTCGCTCGCCTTCTGGATGTTGGCGAGCGCGGTACGCACCTGCGCCGGGTCGATGCCGTCCAGCACGCCATTGACCTTGGAAAGCGTGCCTTGCGTTTTCTGCGCGAAGTCGTTGATCGAGCCGACCGCCGTGTTCACATTGCTGATGACGGTGTCGAACTGCTTGCTGGTTTCCTTCAGATTGCCGGTGACCGTGTTGACGTTGGCGACGATGCTCTTGATCTGGTCCTTGTCGACCGAATTGAGCAGGCCCTCGGCCGCCTTGAGTGTGCCATCCAGCTTGCCCGAAACGCCCTTCAGTTCGTCGGAAAGCGCGCTCACGCTCGACAGGAACTTGTCGATGCCGTCCGAATTCTTGGCCAGCGCGTCCGAGAATGTCTGCACGTTCTGGACGGTCTGCGTCAGAGGCCCGCGAACATCCTTGGTGAAGCCCTCCAGGTCGGTGAGCACGTTGTTCGCACGGGTGAAGATATCCTGCGCGGTCTGCAGCAGGTTGGTCACAGCCGACGGGTTCGCGACGATCTCGGCGACCTTGCCCTCCTTCTCGGCCTGGTCGAGCAGCTTTACTTCCTTGGGATCGGCGCCCTTGAGCTCGATATTGGTCTGGCCGGTAAGATTGGCGAGGCCAAGATCGGCCTGCGTCGACTTGGTTATCGGCGTCAGGCGGTCGATTTCGGTATCGGCAATAGCGACCGTCGGGTTGTTGAGGTCGAGATAGACGCGCCGCACGTCGCCGACCTTGACACCGTTGAACAGGACGAAGCTACCCCGCCCGAGGCCGGACGCAGAGCCGGGGATGCGCACACGCAGCATCGCAGTCTCGCCCTTGTCGCCGATCGCCGCCGTCCAGTAGACGAAGGCAAAGGCCGCCAGGATCGCTACCAGCGTGAAAATCCCGACGATGACGTAGTTGGCCCTTGTTTCCATTGCTTCACTTATGGCTATGCGCGCGCCGCGAGATCAAGCTGGCGGGCGCGTTTTCCGCGGAAATAGGATTTTACCCACGGTTCCTCGCTTTTGAGCATGTCCTCGATGGTGCCTTCCACCAGCACCTTCTTTTTGCCCAGCACAGCAACGTGGTCGCAAGCGGTGAACAGCGTGTCGAGGTCGTGCGTGACCATGTAGACCGTGAGATCCATCGTATCGCGTAGCTTGACGACCAGTTCGTCGAACTCGGCCGCGCTGATCGGATCCAGGCCGGATGTCGGCTCGTCCAGGAAAACAATGTCGGGATCGAGCGCCAGGGCTCGCGCGAGAGCCGCGCGCTTGATCATGCCGCCTGAGAGTTCGGACGGGAACTTACGCGCCGCGTCCGGCGGCAGGCCGACCAGCTCGACCTTGAGCATGGCGAGCTCGTCCATGAGCTTCCTTGGCAGGTCGAGATATTCCCGCATGGGCACCTGGACGTTCTCCAGCACCGTCAGCGCCGAAAACAGCGCGCCGTGCTGGAACAGGACACCGAGGCGCATGTCGATGCGCAGCCTTTCCCTTTCGCTGGCCTTTTCGATATCGACACCGAACAACTTGATCGTGCCCGACTGCTTTTTGGTAAGGCCCAGTATCGTGCGCAAGAGAACCGATTTGCCGGCGCCAGAGGCGCCGACAAAGCCCAGGATCTCGCCACGCTTGATGTCCAGGGACAGGCGATCGAGGATCACCTTGTCGTCGAACGCGACGGTGATGTCATGCGCGGAAAGGACGATCTCGCCGCCTTCCTTGTCCAGCCCCGTATGTTCGGTCGTCTGCTCGATCACGGCCATGTCAGAAGCCGATCGAAGCGTAGAAGATGGCGAAAAGGCCATCAAGGATGATGACCACGAAGATCGACTTCACCACGGAAGCCGTCACCTGCCTGCCGAGCGACTCGGCGCTGCCGCCCACTTTCATGCCCTCGACAGAGGCGATGATGCCGATGATCATGGCCATGAAAGGCGCCTTGATCAGACCGGCGAAGATGGTGCTGAGGTCGATGGCAACACGTAGTCGGTCCAGGAAGGCGGCGGGCGCGATGCCCGAATAGAGCCAGGCGGCGAAGATGCCGCCGCCGAGCGCGGCGAAGTTGGCGATGATGGTGAGGCAGGGCAAGGCGATCACCAGCGCCACGAGCCTTGGGAAAACGAGCACGCCGATCGGGTTGAGGCCGATGACCTTCAGCGCGTCGACCTCCTCGCGCATCTTCATCGAGCCGATTTCGGCGGTGATGGCGCTGCCCGACCGCCCGGCGATCATGATCGCCGTCATCAGCACGCCGAGTTCGCGCAGGATCAGCACGCCCACCAGATCGACGACGAAGATGTCCGCGCCGAAGTAGCTCAGCTGGTATGCGCCCTGTTGGGCAACGATGGCGCCGACGATGGCCGACATCAGCACGACCACCGGTATCGCGCCGACGCCCATGCGATCGATCTGGTTGAAGATGGCGGCCAGGTTGACGCCGTGGCCACGCCCAAGCTTCATCTGCGAGCCGCGGATGGTGGCGCCGAGAATGTTCATCGAGGCCAGGAAGTCATCGCGCATCTCGTAGACGCGGCGACCTACCGCCTCGAGCATGCGCAGAACGATGTTCGGCGTCTGGTCGCGCCCGGAATCACGATCGCGCTGGACCGCGTCGCTGACCGCGTCGAGCAGAATTGCGGCAGCGTTGCTCTGTCCCTGCAAGGTGGTCTCGATGCCTTTTTTCCGGGAAGCCTCGATCAACCGGTCGATCAGCCAGGCGCCAGCCGTGTCGATCTTCTCGATATGTGAAAGATCAAGCGCCAACGTCTTGAAGCCACTACGTTTTTCGACATCCCGCATCTGGCCGTCAATCAGCGCGACAGTGCGCGTGGTCCAGACCCCGGAAAAGGCGCAGCCGAGAACATCCCCTTCCTCGCCGATCGCCACGCGCGGTTCGTGGTCAGCCTCCCTGGCGGTCGTGCCGCTTGCGTCGCGCTTGCCGATGGTCAACATGGCGTCCTGTTTAGCCTGACGGGGCGAAGCTGTCGATTTGCCGGCGCTCCCGATGTCGCATAGCCGGAGCAGAAAAATATGGCGCGTGTCATTTCGGTCGAGGCCGAGCGTTTCCCCATTGCCGGCACCTTCACCATATCGCGCGGCTCCAAGACCGAAGCCGAGGTCATCACCTGCACGATCACCGACGGCGGTCACGTCGGACGCGGCGAATGCGTCCCCTACAAGCGCTACGGCGAGACGATGGAGGGGGTGCACGCCGCGATCGAAGCCATGCGCGGGCAGATCGCCGGCGGAATCGATCGCGCCACGCTTCTGGCCGCCATGCCCGCCGGCGCCGCGCGCAATGCCATCGATTGCGCGCTGTGGGACCTGGAAGCGAAGATCGGCGGCCGGTCGGTGGCCGAACAACTCGGCATATCGCCGTCGCGCGACCTCGAAACCGCCTTCACCCTCTCGCTCGGCGAACCGGAGGCCATGGCCGCGCAGGCCGCGGCCAACGCGGCCCGCCCCCTGCTGAAGGTCAAGATCGGCGGAGAAAACGACCAGGCCCGGATCCGCGCCGTGACGGCTGCCGCGCCGCGAAGTCGCTTCATCCTCGATGCCAACGAAGGCTGGACCGAGAGCGATATTGTCGAAAACCTCGCCCTTGCGGCGGCGCATGGCATCGCGCTGGTCGAACAGCCCCTGCCCGCCGGCCAGGATGCGATCCTGCGCGACATAGCGCACCCCGTGCCGATCTGCGCCGACGAAAGCGTGCACGAAGCAAAGAACCTCGATGCGCTTGTCGGCCTCTATGACGCCGTCAACATCAAGCTCGACAAATCGGGCGGGCTGACCGAGGCGCTGGCTTTGCGTGACCGCGCCCGCGCGCTCGGCTTCGGCGTGATGGTCGGTTGCATGGTCGGAACGTCGCTGGCCATGGCGCCGGCTATCCTGCTGGCCCAGGACGCCGAGTTTGTCGACCTCGACGGCCCGCTGCTGCTCGCAAGGGACCGCGACCCCGGTCTCGTGTACAGGGGATCGCTCGTGTCACCCCCGGACAGGGCGCTGTGGGGCTGAACGCGCGGCCATCGCGATCAAGCCGATGCCGATGAGGGCGACCGGGATCATGGCGAAGAAGCCATCGACGCCGAAGCGGTCGTAGAGCGGGCCCGAGACCAGTGTCACGACCGCCATGAAGAAGCCGTTTGAGAAGTAGGCGATGCCCTGCGCGGCGCCGGTGCGCTCCTCGGCGACAGTCTCGCCGATCATCTTCTGCAGGCCGATCAGCACCAGCGCCACCGAGATCGCGTGCAGGGTCTGCACGCCGAAGAAGCCGGTCACGCCAAGGCCAAGTGGCCATATCAGCGGAAAGGCGATCCAGCGCACGATCGCGCCCGCGCCCGCCAGGACCATGACCGACACCACCGAGAAACGGCCAAACAGCCTGCTGAAGGTCAGGAACATGCAGACCTCGCACACGACACCCCAGGCCCAGAGCATCCCCATGACCGAGTCGCTGATGCCGATCGATTTCCAGTAAATCGACACGAAGCCGTAGAGAAAGGCGTGGCTGGCGGTGATGACGCCCACGCCGCACGAAAAATAGAGGAAATAGGCGTTGAACAGCCTCGTCGCGGCCTGCTGGATATCCGTCGCCGACAAGGGCGATGCGCGGCGCGGACGGCCGAGCCGCGGCGCGAAAAGGCCGGCCACCAGCGTCGCGGCGAGCGCCACGAAGATGATTACGGGTACCGCGCCCGGCCCCGTCGCCGAGAGAATGAGGCCGCCGCAGAAGTTTGCGCACAGATAGGAAATCGAGCCCCATTTGCGCATGCCGGCATAGTTCGATCCGAAGCGGCGCACGCCGGAAAGCGCCAGCGAATCGGCGATCGGCGTGTGCGGGGTCCAGAACACGGTGAGCGCCAGCGAAACCGCCAGCACGATGGCGTATGTCGCCGGCAGGAAATAACCGGCCGAAAGCGCCAGCGAGGCCGCCACCAGCGTGACATAGACATCGGCGCGATCCTTCGCCCGGTCGGCGAGCGCCGTCAGCAACGGCGTCGTCACGACCCGCAGGAACATAGGCGCGGCGAGGATGATGGCGATCTGCTCGGGATGAAAGCCCTTGGCCTGCAGCCACAGCGGGAAATAGGGCAGATGCGTGCCGAGCGGCACGAACAACGTCGCGTAGATCAGGCTCATGCGAAGCTCGAAATGACGCGGCTTGACGAGTTGTTCGGGCGAGAGCGGCGGCAGGGACATGTGAAGGCGATTCCGGCGGCGTCGCAGGGCCGGGAGGCCGGCAACGCGCGACGATCCCTTAACATGGGCGTAAACGCCGCGAAACCACTTGGACTAATCGATTAGCCCGGAACGAGCCTGCCGTCCTGTGTCAGGCCGCCTCGCCCACCCGGTCCTCGATCAGCATCGGGATGAAGGGTTCATCCGGCGCCTCGGCCAGGACATGCGCCCAGCGCAGGATCTCCATCGTGCCGTCGAAGTTCTCGGCAACCGCCGTGCAGCTTTCGACCCAGTCCCCGGTGTTGATGTACTGGACATCGCCGAAGCTCTCGATGGCGGCATGGTGGATGTGGCCGCAGATGACGCCGTCGACATGCGAACGGCGTGCTTCCTCGGCGAGCACGGTCTGGAAAGAACCGATGAAGTTGACCGCCTTCTTCACCTTGACCTTGGCCCATGACGAGAACGACCAGTACGGCAGGCCAAGCATCTGGCGAAGCCGCGTCACCACCCGGTTGACGACCATGGCGGCGTCGTAGGCGTGGTCGCCAAGATAGGCGAGCCAGCGCGCGTTGTGAACGACGGTGTCGAACTGGTCGCCATGGATGACGAGCAGCCGGCGGCCGTCGGCGGTCTCGTGGATCGCGCGGTCGGCAACGACGATGCCGCCGAAATGGGTGCCTTGGAACTGGCGGGCGAACTCGTCATGGTTGCCGGCGATGTAGGTTATCTGGGCACCCTTGCGCGCCTTGCGCAGCAGCTTCTGCACCACGTCGTTGTGGGCCTGCGGCCAGTGCCAACTGCGCTTGAGCCGCCAGCCGTCGACGATGTCGCCGACGAGATAGATGATATCGGCATCGTGATGGCGCAGGAAGTCGATCAGGAATTCCGCCTTGGCTGCCTTCGAGCCGAGATGGACGTCGGAGATGAACAAGCTGCGGAAAGTGCGGGGCCTTGAGCCGGACATGGTTTTCACCGTTGCTTTCGCGCAGCCTATGCCCCGATTCATGCAACAACCGTATGACGGTTGCGATTGTGCCAGCGCCGAGGGTAGCTTGCCGTCGATCAGAAAAATGGAGTCATCGTCATGGATCTCGGCATTCGCGGAAAGCAGGCCATCGTCTGCGCTTCGAGCAAGGGGCTCGGGCGCGGCTGCGCCACGGCACTGGCCGAGGCCGGTTGCGACCTCGTGGTCAACGGGCGCGACGCGGCCCTCCTTGCCGCGACGGCCGCCGATCTGCGCGCGCGCTTCGGCGTGAAGGTGACGGAAGTCGTCGGCGACGTCTCGAAGCCCGAGGTGCAGAAGGCGTTGCTTGCCGCCTGCCCGGCGCCGGACATCCTGGTCAACAACAATGGCGGGCCGCCCTTCCGGGACTTCCGCACGCTCGACCGGCAGAAGATTCTCGACGGCGTGACGCAGAACATGGTGACGCCGATCGAGCTCATCCAGTCCGTGGTCGACGGCATGGCCGAGCGTGGTTTTGGCCGCATCGTCAACATCACCTCGCTTTCGGTCTACGTCCCGATCCCCGGACTCGACCTGTCGTCCGGCGCTCGCGCCGGCCTGACATCGTTCCTTGCCGGCGTTGCCCGCACGGTCATCGACCGCAACGTGACCATCAACAACCTCCTGCCTGGCAAGCTCGATACCGACAGGCTGCGCGGTCCGCACGAGGCGGGCACAGTCGAGGACCCGGCGGCGGCGGCCGCGCGCAAGACGCGCATCAGCGCCGACGTGCCGGCCAAACGGCTGGGCACGCCTGAGGAATTCGGCCAGATCTGCGCCTTCCTGTGTTCGGTCCATGCCGGATACCTGACCGGCCAGAACATCCCGGTGGATGGTGGTCTCTACGTCAGCGCGTTCTGACAAAGCACTTTCGGAAAACTACACAACAAATTGATCTTGGCTGTACTTCATGCCGTCGCCGAACCAGTGGCGGTTGCGTCATTTGGCGTCGTGAAAAACCGCCGTCGCGTGCTACAACAAGCGCGACAACAGCAGATGGAGCGGCCGGATGGCGGGCGAGAGCAAGAAGACGGCACGGTCGGATCTCGACGAGGCCGCCCTCTTCTTCCACAAGAATCCCACCCCCGGAAAGCTCGAGATCCAGGCCACAAAGCCGCTCGGCAACCAGCGCGACCTTGCGCTCGCCTATTCGCCGGGTGTCGCCGCTCCCTGCCTCGAAATCCACGACAATCCGGCAGCGGCGGCCGACTACACGGCGCGGGCCAATCTGGTCGGCGTCGTCTCCAACGGTTCAGCGGTGCTGGGCCTCGGCAATATCGGGCCGCTCGCCTCCAAGCCGGTGATGGAAGGCAAGGCCGTCCTGTTCAAGAAGTTCGCCGGCATCGACGTCTTCGACATCGAGATCGACGCCCCAGGCATCGAGCGCATGGTGGAAACCATTTCCGCGCTCGAACCGACTTTCGGCGGCATCAACCTTGAGGACATCAAGGCTCCCGAGTGCTTCGAGGTCGAGGAGCGACTGAAGGCCCGCATGTCGATCCCGGTCTTCCATGACGACCAGCACGGGACCGCCATCATCGTGGCCGCGGCCGTGCTCAACGCCCTTGAATTCGCCGGCAAGACGATCGCCGACATCAAGATCGTCACGTCAGGCGCGGGCGCGGCGGCTCTTGCTTGTCTCAACCTGCTCGTCTCGCTCGGCGCGCGGGTGGAGAACATCTGGGTGACCGACCGCTTCGGCGTGGCCTACAAGGGCCGCGTCGACGAAATGGATCGCTGGAAGGATCCATACGTCAAGGATACCGACGCGCGCGCGCTCGCCGATGTATTGTCGGACGCCGACGTCTTTCTCGGCCTGTCGGCCGCCGGCGTGCTGAAGCCGGAACTGCTTCATCTGATGGCGCCGAAGCCGCTCATCCTGGCGCTTGCCAATCCCACGCCCGAGATCATGCCCGAGGTCGCGCGGGCCGCGCGTCCCGACGCGATGATCTGCACCGGCCGTTCCGACTTCCCCAACCAGGTCAACAACGTGCTGTGCTTCCCCTATATTTTCCGGGGGGCACTCGATTGTGGCGCCAGCGCGATCAACGAGGAAATGAAGATGGCTGCCGTGCGGGCCATCGCTGCGCTGGCGCGCGAGGAACCGTCCGATGTCGCCGCGCGCGCCTATTCGGGCGAAACGCCGGTGTTCGGGCCGGATTTCCTGATCCCCTCGCCCTTTGACCCTCGGCTCATTCTGCGCATTGCCCCGGCAGTTGCGAAAGCCGCTTGCGAGAGTGGCGTCGCCACCCGCCCGATCGGCGACTTCACGGCCTATGTCGACAAGCTGAACCGCTTCGTCTTCCGCTCCGGCCTGGTGATGAAGCCGGTGTTCTCCTCCGCCAAAGTGGCGAGCGCCAAGCGCGTCATCTACGCCGATGGCGAGGACGAACGCGTGCTCCGCGCCGCCCAGGTGGTGCTGGAGGAAGGCATCGCCGAGCCGATCCTGATCGGCCGACCACACGTCATTGACGTGCGATTGAAACGCTACGGGCTGCGCATCAAACCGGGCGTCGACTTCGGCCTGATCAACCCGGAAGACGATCCGCGTTACCGCAACTATGTCGACCTGCTCATCGAACTGGCCGGCCGGCGCGGCGTTACGCAGGAAGCGGCCCGAACCATGGTGCGCACCGACAACACCGTCATCGCGGCGCTGGCGCTGAAGCGCGGCGACGCCGACGCGATGATCTGCGGCCTCGAGGGCCGTTTCGCCCGCCACCTGCGCAATGTCAACCTGATCATCGGCCCCCGCGAAGGCATCACCGACCGCGACCTGTCAGCGCTTTCGATGCTGATCTCGCAGCGCGGCATCATCTTCCTGACCGACACCTATGTCACGATCGATCCCACCGCCGACGAGATCGCCGAGATGACCATACTGGCGGCCGAGGAGATCAGGCGCTTCGGCATGGAGCCCAAGGCAGCGCTCCTCTCCTTCTCGGATTTCGGCTCGCGAGACGCGCCCAGCGCGCTCAAGATGCGGCAGGCGGCGGCTATCCTGGCGCGCATCGCGCCAGACCTGCAGTGCGACGGCGAAATGCATGCGGATTCGGCGCTTTCGGAAACACTGCGCCAGCGCGTCTATCCGCATTCGCGCCTGAAGGGAGAAGCCAACCTGCTCGTGTTCCCCAATCTCGATGCCGCCAACATCACGCTGACCGCGTTGAGGACCATGATGGATGCGCTGCATGTCGGCCCGATCCTGCTCGGTACAGACAAGCCCGCGCACATACTGACGCCTTCGGTGACCTCGCGCGGCGTGGTCAACATGACGGCGCTGGCGGTGGTGGAAGCGGCGCACAAGGCCGTGGCGACGGTTAATCCGGCCTGATCCGCATCAGGCAGGCGCGAAGCGGAAATGCCCCGTGTGCCGGAAGGCGAACAGCGTATCCTCCTCGCGCGCGCCCTGCCCGATATTGTGGATGACCAGTGGTCGTTCGATCACATCCGGCGATCGGTTGGTCGAGATGATCGCGATATGCGGCAGATTGCCGGGCAGCATCTGCGCAACCAGGTCACCGGGCTGATAATCGGCAGGATTCTGGCTGACCGCCAAGGAACCGCCCTGCCGCGTGAAAAAGACGGCAAGATTGGGCACTCTCCGGTGATCAATGTTGCTGTCCGGCGATTTCAGGCCCCAGCCCTTGGGATAGGCCGCGAAATTGGCGAGCATGTCCTCGTGAACCAGCCTCTGCAGGTCCAGCCTGAAGGCGCGCCGATAGGCCCTGACGACGACATCGGTGCACACACCGCGATCTTGCGCGACGTCACCGCCGGGATAAGCCAGGCGCGTGTAGGTCGGATCGTAGAGAGTGGTGACGCCGATCTGCCGATGCGCGGCCTCGACCAGCCTGCTCCGCCAGTCCGGCGCGGCGTGCGCACTTCGCATGGCGACGGGCAGCGCCACGCTTGCGAGGCCTAGATGTAGCGCGGTTCGACGGGATATCGCGGTCATGCCTGGCCTCTCACGTTCAGGATTCGGGCATTGTTTCCGATTGAAAGCGTCTTCTTTTGGGCGGCCGCCGCTTCGACCTGGCGAAGCCTTTGCTCCTCGATCGCCCATGGGCGCGCCCGGCATACGCAGTTGGTTAACCATAACCGCCTAGGGTCGACCTCCAGGCAGGCGGGGATTCCGGACGAATGAAAGGCAGGATGCTGACCCATTTTGCGGCGCTGCTCGCGGCGCTTGCGGGTTCGGTCATTGCCTCGACGGAGGCGCCGGCGGCCTCGCAACTCTGCCGTCAACTCGAGGCCAGGCTTGCCTCGGCAAACGGCGGCGGTGGAGCAGCTCTGGTCCGAAAATATGACGACGCCATCTCACGGCAGATGGAGCAGCTTGGCAAAGCCCGTGGCCGGGCAAGCGATGCCGGCTGCGGCTTTACGCTGTTCAGCCGCAATGTCGGTCAGTGCGCGGCGATCAACGCCTCCATCGAGCGCATGAACACCAATCTGGACAGCTTGCAGCGCAAGCGCGCCGAGCTGTCCGGCGGTGGCTCCCGCAGGGACCGGGCCCGCATCCTGGCGGCGCTGGATGCCAATGGCTGCCGCGAGGAAACAGCGCCGGTGCGTCCAGCACCCGCGCAGCAGGTCCGCCTCAACGACGGCCAGACGGTCGAGCAGCTTTCCGGCAGTGCCGGACAGGTGGAGTTGCTGGGCGGTGATGAGAATGCGGGACGTCTTGTCCTCAACCGCCCCGGCGACGCGGCCGCCTCGCGCCCGCAAGGCGAGTTCCGCACCATCTGCGTGCGCACCTGCGATGGCTATTTCTTCCCGATGTCCAACGCGGCCTCCGCCGGCGATTTCGAACGCGACCAGAAGAACTGTGAATCGAGCTGTCCCGGCACGGAGATCCAGGTTTTCTATTCGCGCGGCCCAGGCGATGAGTCGGCGGAGATGGTCTCCTCAGTGACGGGAAGGCCCTACGGCGAACTGCCGACCGCCTATCTCTACAAAAAGGCAAACATCTCGCGCCCGCCGGCCTGTGGCTGTAATGCCGCGCGCAATTTCCAGGTGATCGCGGGAAATCCGCCACCACCCGGCCAGCCGCAGCCTGACATCGAGACGACACCGTTCATCCCGGTGCCTGCCGTGAAGCCCGATCCCGGCGCGGATCCGGAAACGCTCGCCAACCGCTCCGGTGGCCTCGACCGCGACGCCATCGGTCGACTTGCCGCGAAACCCGTGACGTCCCCCGTCTCTGCGCTGCCGCCCGAACAGCGCAAGGTCAGGGTCGTCGGGCCAGCGTTCCTTCCCGACCCATCAGGGGCAATAGATCTGCGAGCTCCGGCCCAGAAGGCAGTCCAGTAAGAGCCAGCCTCAGCGGCATGAACAGGGCTTTGCCCTTGCGGCCGCTCGCTTCCTTGATCTTGCCGGTCCATTCCTTCCAGACCGCGCCATTCCAAGGGTCTTCGGGCAGCAGGTCGAACGCCTCGCGCAGGAAGGCACGATCGTCGGTGGAAAAATCCTGAGGTTCCTGAGGCCCATCGCGCAGGATGCGCCACCAGCCGACGGCATCGGCCAGCTTGTCGAGATTGCCGCGCACCGCGAGCCAGAAAGGCTCCGCCTGGTCGCCCGATATGCCAAGCACCATCAGCCGGTCGCGAGCCTCTGAGAACGGCATGTGGTGCAGCAGCGCGCGGTTGAGCACGAACAGCTCGTCGGGATCGAATTTCGATGCCGATTTCGAGGTTGCGGCTGGATCGAAATGGCTGGCGAGTTCGACCATGTTCGGCACCGCGGCGACATTCTCGGACGTGCCGACCAGCACCGCCAGCGAAGCGACCGCCATGGGCTCGATGCCGGTCTCGCGCAGGCTTTCGATGGAAAGGGCTCCCGTGCGCTTCGACAGCCCCTCGCCCGACGCCGTTGTCAGCAAATTGTGGTGGCCGAAGACCGGCGGTTCGGCGCTCAGCGCCTTGAACAGGGCGATCTGCACGCCGGTGTTGGTGACGTGGTCGTCACCGCGAATGACATGGCTGACTCCCATGTCGATATCGTCAACGACGGAAGGCAGCGTATAGAGATAGGTACCGTCCTCACGCACCAGAACCGGGTCGGAAAGCGAGGCGAGGTCGACGGTCTCCTCGCCACGCACCAGATCCGTCCAGTGCACTTCCGTGCGCTCCGGCTGCAGAGGATCGGCGGTGAAGTTGGGCAGCAGGAAGCGCCAGTGCGGCCGGCGCCCGTCCGACTGGTATTCCGCCACCTGCTCGGGCGATAGCGTCAGCGCCTCGCGACCGTAGACCGGCGGCAGGCCGCGCGTGCGGCGCACCTTGCGCCTGAGGTCGAGTTCCTCCGGCGTTTCGTAGCAGGCGTAGAGCACCCCAGCCGATTTCAGCCGCTCGACCGCCGCGTCATAGACCTCGAAACGCCGCGACTGATACTCCGTCACATCGGGGAAAATGCCCAGCCAGTGCAGGTCGTAGAGGATCGAATCCGCGAATTCCTGCTTCGAGCGGGCAATGTCGGTGTCGTCGAAACGTTGAATGAAGCGTCCCTTGTTGTTCAAGGCGAAAAGCCAATTGAACAAGGCCGTGCGCGCATTGCCGATATGAATGCGGCCGGTCGGGGACGGAGCGAAGCGGACGGTTACTGTCATGGGCGCGGCGTACCGGATGCTTTCGGAGTTGACAAGACACGCCCCCGCGCTCCGCCGCACAGATAAGCCATGCAAGCCGGCTTGAAAAGACCATGGCGGCGCATCCGGTCGGATGCGCCGCCATGGTCCGTCACACGGCGAGGCCCTTGGTCAGCTCCAGCGCCTGACGCTCGAACAGGCGGCGATAGATACCGCCGGGCATGCGGACCAGCGCGTCGTGCGTGCCTTCCTCCACGATGCGGCCCTGGTCGAACACCAGCAGCCGGTCGAGCGCCCTCACCGTCGATAGCCGGTGCGCGATGACGAGCGTGGTGCGGCCGACCATGAGCCGCTCCATCGCCTGCTGGATCAGCACCTCTGACTCCGAATCCAGGCTCGAGGTCGCCTCGTCCAGGATCAGGATCGGCGCGTCGGCCAGGAAGGCGCGTGCGATCGCCACACGCTGCCGCTCGCCGCCGGACAGCTTCACGCCGCGCTCGCCGACCAGCGTGCCATAGCCCTTCGGCAGCCTGGTGATGAAGTCGTGCGCGCTGGCCAGGCGGGCAGCGTGCTCGATCTCGGCCTGGCTGGCGCTCGGCCTTGCATAGGCGATGTTCTCGGCCAGCGACCGGTGGAACAGGATCGGCTCCTGCTGGACGATGGCGATCTGCCCGCGCAGCGACGATTGCTCTACCCGGGAGATGTCCTGGCCATCGATCAGGATGCGACCGGCGTTCACGTCGTAGAGGCGCTGGATCAGCTTGACGAAGGTCGTCTTGCCCGAACCCGAGTGCCCAACGAGGCCGACTCTCTCGCCCGGCTCGATCTCGACAGAGAAGTCGCGATAGAGCGCGGTGCGATGGCTGCCATAGTGGAAGGTCACATCGTCGAAGCTGATGCGCCCCTGCGTGATGGCAATCGGCCCTGCGCCTGGACGATCCTCGATGCCAAGCGGCTGCGACTGGAAATCGACCAGTTCCTCCATGTCGTTGATCGAACGCTGCAGGTTGCGGATGTGCGTGCCGATGTCACGCAGATAGCCCTGCAGCACGAAGAACGACGTCAGCACGAAAGCCACGTCGCCGGCGCTCGCCTGGCCCCACGACCACAGGATCAGCACGAAACCGATGACAGCCGCCCGCAACAGGAGGAGCATCGTTCCTTGCGTGGTGCCGTTGACCGTGCCGCGCACCCAGGTGCGG
>MKVL01000019.1:18717-84010 GCA_001899205.1 Mesorhizobium sp. 65-26
GCCGGCGGCGACGATGGCGCCCATCAGCGGCCAGAACCAGCCGAGCAGCAGCGTCGAGCCGATCAGCATGACCAGCGACGGGAAGAGCGCGATCAGAATGGTGTCGTTGAGCAGGTCGAGCGCCCACATGCCGCGCGTCACCTTGCGCACCGTGGATCCGGCGAAGCTGTTGGCATGCCAGTCGGTCGAGAAGCGCTGGACACGGTGGAACGCATCGCCGGCGATGTCCGACATCATCCGCAAGGTCAGGTCGGTGATGCCCATGAAGGCGGTGTTGCGCAGCACCAGTGCCCCCAGCGCCAGCAGGACCAGCACAAGGAACGCGGTCGTTGCCGCGCCCCAGGCAGTGGCGTCAGTCGCCGCGCCGCTGGCGACGGCGTCGACCAGTCGGCCGGAGTAGAGCGGCGTCAGCACGTCGGCCAGCGTCGCCAGCAGGAAGGTGCCCATGATGCCGGTAAGGCGCCAGGGCTGCCGGCGCCAGTGGCCGAAGGTGAAACCCAGAACATTGCGAAAGGCGTCAGCGCGCAAATCGATTCGAAAACGAGGCATGATGTCATCCGGGCGCAATGCTGCCCGGTCCCGGTAAGATCGAAATTAAAGAAACCGCTGAGGCTTAGAGCGCCTGCAATTGCGGATGTTTGGCATATTTGGTGGCGCACCCGTGAAAGGGTGGCGACCGGCATCGACGAAAGCCCGGTTCAGATCTAGCCTCGGCGCATGGGTCACAACCCTGCCGAGCCCTGGCCTGGACCTAAGCCTCGCGGCCTCCAACAACGATGTTAAATACTGCCATTCGGTCCTCCCACACGGGAATCGCGGAACAGCCCTTATAGGGATGGCATGTCGGCTCGCCAAGACGGGCGAGGCGCAAAAGCGCCACTGGTCCAAGCACTGAGACGATTTTGCAACAAACCGGCCGGCGGTGCCGGCTCATTGCTCCGGCGTGCGGTCGAGCCGCATGTAGCGCCCGTCCGTCGAGGGCTTGAAACCGAGCTTCTCGTAGACGCCATGCGCGTCGCTGGTCGAAAGGCTCCAGTGGGCGACGGTCTTCACTTCCGGGTGCTCGATCAACGCCCGCACCAACCGCAGGCCGATCCCCTGCCCTCGACAGTCCGGCCAGACGATGATGTCGGCGAGATAGGCAAATACCGTGCGATCGGTGATCGCCCGCCCGAAGCCGACCTGCCTGCCGCCGATGTAGGCCGCGGCGCACAGCGAATTGGCGAAGGCGCGACGATGGGTTTCGTCTGTGCGCCCTACTCCCCAGTAGCTCGCCATCAGAAGATCGGAGGTCGCGCGAAAATCCATCCGGGACATGTCGAAACTGATTTCGCAATCGGCCATGGCGTCACCCCAATGAAAAAACGTCGAACGCCCGGCGCGGCATGCGAAAAGGCTCATGCCGTATACACGAACAGCTTTGGATGTGCTTCAAGCGAATCAGGATAATTTCCGGCAACATACGACGAGACGGCAGTTCATGAGCAACACGCACGCAGGCGCTGAACCCCTACACCACCATTCGCGCCGAATGGGCGGCCGCGATCCGCACGAAGCACATCGCGTGGCCACGCCGCTCGAACTGCTGTTCGACCTGACCTTCGTGACCGCTTTCGGCTTCGCGGCGGCGCAACTGGCGCATGCGCTGGCTGAAGGCCACTATTCCGTCGGCCTGCTCGGCTTCTCCCTCGCCAGCTTTGCCATCTGCTGGGCCTGGGTCAATTTCTCCTGGTTCTCCTCCGCATATGACATCGACGACTGGATCTTCCGCCTCGTCACAATGGTGCAGATGATCGGCGTGCTTGTTCTCGCCATCGGGTTGCCGCGCATGTTCGCCTCGATCGAGCACGGCGAGCATCTCGACAACTCGGTGATGGTGCTGGGCTATGTCATCATGCGCCTTGCCATGGTGTTCCAGTGGCTGCGCGCGGCAAGACAGGATCCCGCCCGGCGACGCGCCTGCATCACTTACGCCATAGCGATCTCAATCGCGCAGGTCGGCTGGGTGATGCAGATCGTTCTCGACTTCTCCGTCGCGACGAGCCTCTTGCTTGCCTGCATCCTCGGCCTCATCGAACTGGCTGGCCCCTTCCTCGCCGAGCGTAAGGATGGCGGCACCCCGTGGCATGCGCACCACATCGCCGAACGCTACAGCCTTTTCGCCATCATCGCGCTGGGTGAAGGAGTGGTCGGTACGCTCGCAACGCTGTCGGCGGTCGTCGAGGCGCAGGGCTGGACCGTCGACGTCGCGCTCGTCTGCATCGCGGGAATGGGTCTGACATTCGGCCTGTGGTGGCTCTACTACCTGCTTCCGTCGGCAACGGTGCTGCACAGCCATCGCGAGCGCTGCTTCGTCTGGGGCTACGGCCAGCTGATCACCGTCACCTCCATCGTCGCGACGGGGGCCGGCCTGCACGTGGCTGCCTACTTCATCGAACACAAGGCCGAGATCGGTCCGCTCGCCACGCTGCTGAGCATAGCGATCCCCATCAGCGTCTTCCTCGCTTCGATCTACGCGCTCTACTACTACCTCGTCCGGCGCTTCGAACTGCTGCACGCGTGGCTGCTCGTCGCCACGGCGGCGGTGATCGCCGCTGCCGTCATCGCGGCCATCATGGGCGTGGACATGGCGATCTGCCTCGTCATCCTGACGTTCGCGCCGGTGGTGACGGTTGTCGGTTATGAGGTGCTGGGCCACCGCCATCAGGAGCAGGCGCTGGCCGACATCGGCGCAAGGTAGCCGCCGCAATGGCCGGTGTCCCACAGGACCCCGGCCTTCAGATTGGATTTTGCCTCTTATTGCGCCGGCTGGGTCGCGGGTGTCGCCGTGGGCTGCTGCTGGGCGTTCTGCTGTTCTTGCTGCTTCAGCTTACGAGCCGCCTTCTGCTTCTTGTGTAGTTGGTGACCCACCACGCATCCACCCATGGCGCCAAGCACGGCATGGTGGCCGGCATAATGACCGGCCACACCGCCAGCGACAGCGCCTGAAATGCAGCCCACGGCGCCGGCCTGGGAGACCGGCAAGGCAAGCATGGCCATCAAGGTTCCAACAATCGTCAACGTCTTCATCACTACACCCACGGTTGCGTTAGGGCGCCTCGCGCCTGCGCAAGTGATGAGTTCGCGATTGTGGCGACGGCACGACTGACGGCGCCGCTCTCGCGGATGTGATCGCTGCATATGACGGAAGGAGGCGGCAACCCGGCCGCCTGACTGTCCCCGAGGCCGGACTCAGCCCGGCGCGCCATCCCGAAAACGATTGGTGATAGGGTAGCGGCGGTCGCGACCGAAGTTCTTCTTCGTGATCTTGACGCCAGGCGCCGCCTGCCGGCGCTTGTACTCGGCGATGTAGAGCAGATGCTCGATACGCCTCACTGTCGCCCGGTCATGGCCGCGCGCGACGATCTCGTCGACGCCCATCTCGTTCTCGACCAGGCATTCGAGGATGTCGTCCAGCACCGGATAGGGCGGCAGCGAATCCTGGTCTGTCTGGTTTTCGCGCAGTTCCGCCGACGGCGCCTTGTCGATGATGTTCTTCGGGATCACTTCCCCGGACGGCCCCAGCGCTCCGGGCGGAACGTGGTCGTTGCGCCAGCGTGAGAGCGCGTAGACCTGCATCTTGTAGAGGTCCTTGATCGGGTTGAAGCCACCGTTCATGTCGCCATAGAGGGTGGCGTAGCCGACCGACATTTCGCTCTTGTTGCCCGTGGTGACGACCATGGAGCCGAACTTGTTGGAAATGGCCATCAGGATCGTGCCGCGCGCGCGGCTCTGCAGGTTCTCCTCGGTGATGCCTTCCTTGGTTCCCTCGAAAAGTTGGGTCAGCGCATGCATGAAGCCCTCGACCGGTTCGAAGATCGGCACGATGTCGTAACGGCAGCCGAGCGCGCGGGCGCAGTCCTCGGCGTCCTTCAGGGAATCGCTCGACGTGTAGCGATAGGGCATCATCACCGTGCGCACGCGCTCCTCGCCCAAAGCGTCGACGGCAAGCGCGGTGCAGATCGCCGAATCGATGCCGCCGGACAGGCCGAGCACAACGTTCTTGAAGCCGTTCTTGTTGACGTAGTCGCGCAGGCCCAGCATGCAGGCGCGGTAGTCGGCTTCCTCGCGCTCCGGGATCTTCGACATCGGCCCTTCCGAGCAGGCCCAGCTATCGCCTTTCCGTCTCCAGGTGGTGACGTCGACCGCCTCCTCGAACTGGCTCATCTGGAAGGCGAGCATTCGATCGGCGCCGATGGCGAAGGACGCGCCGTCGAAGACCAGCTCGTCCTGGCCGCCGAGCTGGTTGGCATAGATCATCGGCAGCCCGCACTCGACGACCTGCTTGATGACGATCTGGTGGCGCACGTCGATCTTGGCGCGGTAATAGGGTGAGCCGTTCGGCACAAGCAGGATTTCCGCGCCGCTCTCGGCAAGCGTCTCACAGACGCCGATCTCGCCCCAGATGTCCTCGCAGATTGGAATCCCCAGCCGCACGCCGCGGAAATTGACCGGCCCCTGGACCTCAGGCCCGGCCTGGAAGACACGCTTCTCGTCGAATTCGCCGTAATTGGGCAGGTCGAGCTTGTAGCGTTCGGCGATGATCTTGCCGCCATCGGCGACGACGATCGAATTGTGCGTGCCGCTCTTGCGCTTCAGCGGCGTACCGATGATGACGCCCGGACCGCCGTCGGCGGTATCC
The DNA here is from genome assembly GCA_001899205.1 of Mesorhizobium sp. 65-26. Classification (GTDB taxonomy): domain Bacteria; phylum Pseudomonadota; class Alphaproteobacteria; order Rhizobiales; family Rhizobiaceae; genus Mesorhizobium. Next base: position 23,399 of record MKVL01000019.1, read on the forward strand.
CCGGCGAAGGCTTCGGCGGCTTGCTCGCATGCCTTCAGGAAGGCCGGCTTCAGCACCAGATCCTCCGGCGGATAGCCGGCCAGGAACAGTTCGGTGAAGAGCACGATATCCGCGCCCTGCCGGGCGGCATCCGACCGCGCCGCGCGGGCTTTGGCGAGATTGCCGGCGACATCGCCGACAGTCGGGTTGAGCTGGGCAACGGCGATGCGCAGGATGTCGGGCTTCTTGGTCATACCTGCGGTTTAGCGCGGCAGAATTCACCCGGCAATGGCGTTCGCTTGGACCACCCGAAAGCGCCGAGGATCACTCCTCTTCGCCGGTGTATTCGCGCAGCGCCTGCGGAGAATGGTTCTCGCCGATCGACATCGCCAGGATGCGCGAAATGTGCCGGCGCGGCAGGCCTGTATCCGCCACCCACTGGTTGATCTGGATCTGGATCTTTTCGAGGTCCTTTTTCGAGGTCGGATTTTCGCCGATGTCGAGGCCCGCATCGCGCAACGCGGCGACCATGTCACCGGAGAGAACGAAGGCGTCCCAGCCGAGCCAGCGCAGGAAATACTGGCCGGTGTGGCCGCCGAGCCGGCTGCCATGCTTGCCGAGATAGGCCATCAGCCCGACCTGGTCGCCGGCGGGCCAATCGGCGAGGAATTGGCCGAAGCCATGATGTTCCCCGGAGACGCGCTCGACGAAGGCTGCGTTTTCCCGGACGGACCTGATCTTCTGCGGGTTGCGCACGATGCGCTGGTCGGAAGCGAGCTCATGCCAGAAATCGTCGGGCTGGAAGAGCAACCGCTTGGGCTCGAAGCGCAGGAATGCCTCCTCGAATCCGGGCCACTTCTGCTCGATGACCCGCCAGACGAAACCGGCCGCGAAGACGCGCTCCGCCATGGTTGAGAGGATGCGATCGTCTGGAATATCGGCCACCGCCGCATTGTCCGGCAGCGGCCCCAAGAGGGAAGCCAGTTCCTTCTCGCCGCCCTTGCGCTGCGCGGCGCGGGCGCGAATTTTCTTGAAATCTGCCATGGCTCCCCCCTCCGGTTTCGCGGTCGCAGTTGCCGCCTTGCGCCCGGGCGCTCAATCTAGCACTTCCCGAGGCGGCCGATAGCCTTTACGTCTGTGCGGAACGCCTGGAGGAACCATGAGCGAGACCATCGGGGATACCGCGATGAACCGCATGTCGCGGATGGTCGCGTGACCGAGATCATACACCGCCTGATCGAGCATTACGGCCTGATCGCGGTTTTCCTGGGCTGCGTGGCGGAAGGCGAGAGCGCCGCCATTCTCGGCGGCTTCTTCGCACACCAGAATGTCTTCGCCCTCTGGCACGTCTTCCTCGCTGCATTCGCCGGCGCCTTCGCCGGTGACACCATGTTCTTCATCCTCGGCCGCAGCTTCGCCGATCACCCCTATGTCGTCCGGTTTCGGAGGCGCCCGGGTTTCCGCCGCGCCTACCGGTTGCTGCGCACCCATCCCAACATCTTTGTGCTGTCCAACCGTTACATCTACGGCCTGCGCCTGGTCGGCGGTGTCGCGGCAGGGCTGTCGAACATCGCCGCGCCGCGCTTTGTGATCCTGAATGCCATCTCGTCAGCAGTATGGGCGATCCTGTTCGCCACGCTCGGCTATGTCTTCGGACTGGGCGCCGAGCATATCGTTGGACAGACATTGGCTCGCCATGAGCGCCTGCTGATGGCGCTTGCCATCGGCGTCGCGGTGATCGTGGTGGCCGTGCTCGTCTCGCGACGTGGCGCCAAGAAGGAACGCGCCCGGGAAAACTAGAGACGTCAGCCCTTGCCGGTCACGTAGCGCACGACATGCGTCAGATCCCGGATCGCGATGTCGAGGTAGCGACCCTGGTTATAGAGCCCATCCCAGATCAGGAAGAAGGTGACGGTCAGGATGACGATTACATAACGCATGGCTAAAGCTAGCGCATAAGCCGCTGCCGCCATAGCCCTTTCAGCGCCGGCCGCCCCTTGCCCACAAGCTTTGCGCCAGCCTGGCTCAGCCTGGTATCCGGCATGCCTCTTGAAGTTCCGGCTGATGGCGTGGAAGATTGTGTCGGGGATTCACCAGGAGGCGCTCAATTCCGACTGACGGCGCGCGCTTCGTATCGAACCTGCCTGCCTTGGCGCGATCACAGGTCGCGAACGTGGAGCGGTGAGCGGTAGGCCTGGCGAATGAACCGCGAGAATCGACGCCGGCTAAGCCGGCGCCGACAGGTCCGGGGGTGTAGATGGTGGACAAATTGCACAATGGCGACGCGACGGGCGACGCCGTGAAGCTCGACGAGTTGAACTTCGCCGAGATCGTCAGGGGGCTGCCGGCGCGGGCGCGCATGGTGTTGTCGGCGGCGATGAACCTGCCGCGCGGAACGCTCAAGGTGCGCATGCCGGACGGTCGCGCGGTGCTGGTCGGCGGCAAAGGCCCAGGCCCGGATGCCGAACTGGTGCTGAAGAACTGGAACCTGCCCGGCCGCGCGTTCTCCGGCGGCACGATCGGCGTCGCCGAATCCTACATGGATGGGGACTGGGAAAGCCCTGACGTGACCAGTTTCCTCGAACTTTTCGTGGTCAATTCGGCGCTCGGCGAGCGTGTGGCCGGCGGCGCGAGCTGGCTGATCAACACCGTCCAGCGCATCCGTCACTGGTTCAATGAGAACACGCGAAAGGGCTCGAAGCGCAACATTTCCGCCCACTACGACCTCGGCAACGCCTTCTACAGGGAATGGCTCGATCCGAGCATGACCTATTCCTCGGGGCTGTTCGCGTCCGGAGCCAATGACCTCGAGGGCGCGCAGGCTGCGAAGTATCGGGCGCTCGCCAAGGACACGGGCATCGGCGCCGGCGATCACGTGCTGGAGATCGGCTGCGGCTGGGGTGGCTTCGCCGAATTCGCGGCGCGTGAGATCGGCTGCCGCGTCACCGGGTTGACGATCAGCCGGGAGCAGCACGACTTCGCCAGGGAACGCATCCACAAGGCCGGTCTCGCCGACAAGGTCGAGATCAAGCTGCAGGACTATCGCGACGAAACCGGGGTCTACGACCGCATCGCATCGATCGAGATGTTCGAGGCCGTCGGCGAGAAATACTGGCCGGTGTTCTTCAGCAAGATGAAGGACTGCCTGCGCCCCGGCGGCACGGCCGGCCTGCAGATCATCACCATCAACGAGGACGCCTACGACACCTATCGCGCACGGCCGGACTTCATCCAGCGCTACGTCTTCCCCGGCGGCATGCTGCCGACGCCGTCCATACTGAAGGCACTCGGCGCCAGCCATGGCCTCGCGCATGCGCGCGAACGCGTCTTCCCACAGGATTACGCCCGCACGCTGGCCGAGTGGCGGCAACGCTTCTGGGCGTCGTGGGAGCGGATCATGCCGCTCGGCTTCGACGACCGCTTCAAGAAGCTGTGGGAGTTCTACCTCCACTATTGCGAGGCCGGTTTCCGCGCCAGCTACATCGATGTCAGGCAGGTGGTCTACAAAGCTTGACGCGCCCGGCGTTCGGTCATGCGAACGTGATGAAACCGCGATCGCCGGGTGCCCGTTTGGCCGCATCGGGCGCCGTGACGCTCGCGACCCCTGCGGTCCATTCCGACGCGATCGCGCGGCGCCTCCATCCCAGGAGGCTTCGATGAAACGGATATTGTTCGCCATGGCCATGCTGGGCGCCGGCATGTCGGGCGCCGCCGCTCAGAACACGTCCGTGCCGACCGTCACCAACGATCCGCTCGGCGCGAGCACGGAAGCGACGACAACGCCTGGCTCCAGCGACCTGATCGACAACACGCCGACGTCATCCATTGAGGAGGTCAACCCGCCGATCGGCATGGCGCCGCTGATCGTTGCCAACGACCCGCTTGGCACGTCGGTGGAACCGCAGTTCCACTCCGACGTGTCGTCTCCGGCTGTGTCCTCGCCGTCGGTCGGCATCAAGTAGCCCGCCCTGTCCTCACAAGAGGATGCGGTACTTCGCGAAGCCTGCTTCGCCATTGCCGACCGGCTCGATCTTGAGCGACTTCACCTGCGCGATGAAGTCCTTTGCCTTGGGAGCGGTCTCGAAGACGACGCTCGTTCCGGGCAGTGGCTTGAATGACCAGTTGCCATCGGCGGTTGGATTGATGGTGCCCTGGCTGACGACATATCGCACGATGACGTCGCGATTGGTGTCGGGCGCCTCGTAAATGATCCTGGAGGCATTTATATCGGGGAAATTGCCACCGCCGCCGGCCCGGTAGTTGTTGGTGGCAACGACGAATTTCTGTTTCGGATCAATCGGCTTTGCCTGGAACATCAAGTCGATGATACGATTGGAGCCGGCATTGGCCACGCCGCCCTTGGCATCGTATTTCGGTGGCTGAGACAGGTCGATCTGGTAAGTGACCCCGTCAATGACGTCGAAATTGTAGGACGGGAATTCGGTGTTGATGAGCGGCTGGTCGGCCTTGCCCGGCTCGACCTTGTTGAAGATCCCGGCCGACATCTCCAGCCACTCCTTCACCTCGGCACCGGTGATTTCGACGGCCCGCACCGTGTTCGGATAGAGATAGAGGTCGGCGACGTTCTTGATGGCGATATCGCCGGCAGGCACGTCGGTGTAGTAGTCGGCGCCGTTGCGGCCGCCAGCCTTGAAGGGCGCCGCCGCCGACAGCAGCGGCACATCCTTCCACTGCGTGCTCTTCAATATGCCCTGAAGATACCAACTCTGCGCCTGGTTGACGACCTGCACCGAAGGATCGTCGGCGACAAGCGCGAAGTAGGAATAGAGGGGCGCAGCGGTCTTGCCGACAGGCCTGCGCACATAGGCAAGCGTCGCCTGGTGATCCTGCTCGAGTGCCGCGATGATGCGCTTGTCGTCCTCCACGGTTGGCTTGTTCTTGTTGTCGACGCGTTCGTAGATCGGCCGCGCCTCCGTCGTCGCCGAGATCACCCGCCATTTGGATCCGTCGCGCTCCAGCAACAGGTCGATCAGGCCCATATGGGAACCCCAGAAGCCGCCCATCACGGCGGGCTTGCCTTGCAGCGTTCCTTTCTGGGTATCGACGCCGTCCATGCCCTGAAAGTCTTTCTTGCCGGGGAAGACGAGATGCTGGTGGCCGGTGAAGACGGCGTCGATGCCGTCGACGCCGGCAACGAAGAAGGAGGCATTCTCCATCATGTCACCGTGCTTCACATCGATGCCGGAGTGCGACAGCGCGATCACGATGTCGGCCCCCTCCTCCTTCATCTGCGGCACCCAGGCTTTCGCGGCCTCGACGATGTCGCGCGTCTTGACGTTGCCTTCGAGGTTCTTGAGGTCCCAGACCATGATCTGCGGCGGCACGAAGCCGATGACGCCGATCCGGATCGGCTGTTCGGCGCCGGCGCCGTCCTTTATCTTCCGGTCGAGGATGACGTAGGGCTTGAGGTAGAGCTTATCGTCGCGCGGATTGGACGCCAGCACGGTGCCGCGCACCAGATTGGCGCAGACGAACGGGAAATTGGCCCCTGCCAGCACCTTGTCCATGAAGGACAGGCCGTAGTTGAATTCGTGGTTGCCGAGCGTCGAGCATGCGTAGTCGAGAAGATTCATGCCCTTCATGATCGGATGAACGTCGCCGTCCTTCATGCCTCGCTCATAGGCTACGAAATCGCCCATCGGATTGCCCTGCAGCAGGTCGCCATTGTCGATCAGCATCGAGTTCACCGCTTCCTTGCGCACGGCGTGGATGAGCGAGGCTGTGCGCGACAGGCCCATCGTGTCGTTGGCCTTGTCGGCATAGTAGTCGTAGGGCAGCAGGTTCACATGGATGTCCGTCGTCTCCATGATCCGCAGATGCGCCTGGTTGGCTTCGGCCCGCGCGGAAAAGGGATGAAGCATGATCAACGCCCCGGCGGCAGCGGATCCCGACAGGAAGACGCGGCGGGAGACAGGCGGCAATCGGGACATCGTTTTCTCCTTCTCGGACGCTGGACGGGCCCTGCCCGCGGCGACATTCGCGCCGAAGCCGGGATGAGTCCATTCAACTCATCGCGCTTCGCTGGGCCAGTCCACCAGCTACAGATGACGCGCGCATGAACGGCGACGGCGACGAGCTCACCCTCCGTCTTCACTGTCGTCATCGCCTTGGGTGATAAGCCGGGCGCTGCGCTGCCCGGTCGCGTAGATCCACAACCAGCTCAACGACACGGCGAGACGGTTGCGGAAGCCAATGAGAAAGTAGATGTGGGCGATGCCCCACAGCCACCAGGCCGGCCAGCCCGTCAGCCGTGTCCAGCCGAAATCGATGACAGCGGCGCGTTTGCCGATCGTGGCCAGGTCCCCGTCGTGCCTGTAGCGGAACGGTCGCCTTTCACTGTCGCCGGCAAGACGCGCCTTCAGCGTTGCCGCCACGTGCCGGCCCTGCTGCTTGGCGGCCGGCGCCACGCCCGGCACCGGCCTTTTATCCGGTCTCTCGACATGCGCGGTGTCGCCTATGACGAATATCTCGGGACTGCCGGGCACGGTGAGATCGGGCTCGACGACCACCCTGCCCGCCCGGTCGGCCGGCGCGCCCAGCCATTCGGCGACGGGTGATGCGGCGACGCCCGCCGCCCACAAAATGGTTCGCGTCGGCAGCCGCCTGTCGCCGAAGACGACACCCTCCGCATCGCAGCGCGTGACCGCTTGTCCAAGCTCAACCGTCACGCCCAAACGCTCCAGCGCACGCTTGGCGTAATGCGACAGTTCGGGCGCGAAGTTGGGGAGGATGCGGTCGCCGGCTTCGATCAGGATGACGCGCGTCTGGCGCGTGTCGATGTTGCGGAACTCGCCATGCAGCGTCTCGTGGGCGAGTTCGGCGATGGTGCCGGCGAGCTCCACGCCGGTCGGCCCGCCGCCGATGATCGCGAGCGTAAGGAGGGCCTGGCGCGCGACGGGATCGTCCTCGCGCTCGGCGCGCTCGAAGGCCAGCAGCACCTGACGCCGGATGGTGGTAGCGTCCTCGAGCGTTTTCAGCCCGGGCGCGAAAGGCTCCCATTCCGCGTGGCCGAAATATGCATGGCGCGCGCCGGTGGCCAGCACCAGAGTGTCGTAGCCGATGCCGCCGCCATCCTCGAACAGCACGCGCCTGGCCCCGCGCTCGACACCGACGACATTGGCCAGCAAGGTGGTCACGTCCTTACGCTTGCGAAGCAGGTGGCGGATCGGCCAGGCGATCTCCGATGTCGCCAGGGACGTGGTCGCCACCTGATAGAGCAGCGGCTGGAACAGATGATGGTTGCGGCGGTCGATCATGGTGATACGCACCGGCTGGCCGGCAAGCGCCCTGGTGAACTCCAGGCCGCCAAAGCCCGCGCCGACGACAACGACATGGTGGCTGGCTTCGTTCATCACGTTCCTCACGTCGAAGGATGGAGCCACCTTGCCCCGCCGGTCGTATTCACGCAACGCCGCGCGGACCGCCGTCCGGCCCCGCGCCGGACTCGTCGCGAAATGTCGCTTATCCGCATGTCGCCCATGGTGGCCGGGTATAGCTTCGAGGGACAGCACGACGAGGTGATGCATGGCCAGCGATCATGACGACCAAAGTCCGGCGCAGTACGCTTCGCCGCCCTGCTTCATGCACGAACTGGATCCTGAGTTTCGCGCGGCTCCCGCGGACTGGCCAGACGTGCGGCGATGGCGCAAAGCCGAACGAGAGCGACTGATCAACGCCCGTCTCGCTGTCTCCGCCGACGCTCGCGCCGCCATGTCCGAGCGTATCGCCGAGGGGCTGGACGCCGTGATCGGCGAGGTGACCGGCCGCATGGTCAGCCTCTATTGGCCGTTCCGCGGCGAGCCGGACCTGCGCCCGTGGATGGCCTCGGTCAACGCGCGCGGCGGGCGCACCGCCCTGCCGATCGTCGTGGAGAAGGGGCACCCGCTGATCTTTCGCGCCTATGCGCCGGGCGACAAGCTGGAGAAAGGTGTCTGGAACATACCCATCCCCGCCAACGGCGACCCGGTGCTGCCCGATGTCGTCATCTCGCCGATCGTCGGCATCGATCCGCGGCATTTCCGGCTCGGCTACGGCGGCGGCTTCTTTGACCGAACGCTCGCGGCGATGCCGTTCAAGCCCCTGGTGATCGGCGTTGGCTACGAACTCCAGCGAATCGCCACCATCTATCCGCAGACGCACGACATACCGATGGACAGGCTGGTAACCGAAGCGTCGGTTCAGTAGCCGATCGATCCCCGCCGAGCTAGGCGAGTTCCGGCCGCATGCCCATCGCTGTCCTGTCGACGATCTCGCGCAGCGCGAAGGACGAATTGATCTTCGTCACATGCGGCATGGCCGAAAGCCATTCCTTGTGGATTCGCTCATAATCGACGAGGTCCTTCGCCGCGATCCTCAGGATATAGTCGTATTCGCCCGACATCAGGTGACATGAGAGCACGTTGGGACACCGTTTGATCGCGGCCTCGAAGTCGGACAACGTTTTTTCGAACTGCCCTGACAGCGATATGTGGACGATCGCCGTCATCCGGTGGCCGAGCGCCGCGTTGGAAAGCCGTGCGTGATAGCCTCGGATCGTGCCCGATTTCTCCAGGTTGTCCAACCGCCTGGAGCAGGCCGATTGCGACAGGCCCACCTTTTCGGCAAGCGCCGCGTTCGGCATCCGGCCGTCCTTCTGCAAGGCCTCGAGAATGGCGATATCAATCCTATCCAGCGACATTTTCCGTGAATCCTGCGAAAAAGCGATTACACGGCGCAAAAATAGGCGAAGATGCGCCGGTTAAGCAAGCGCATTCGCAAACACATTCGCAGCGTTTCGTGGTTCACTCCTCATATACAGGGAACGTGCCCGAGAAGGCCGTAGCAGGAGAAGAAGAATGCGCGTCGGTTGCCCCAAGGAAATCAAGAACCACGAGTATCGCGTCGGCCTTACGCCCGGCTCGGTCCGCGAATATGTGGCGCATGGCCACGAGGTGCTGGTCGAGACCGGCGCCGGCGCGGGCATCGGCGCCGACGACAACGCCTACCGCGCCGCTGGCGCCACGATCGCCAAGACCGCCGCCGACGTGTTCGCCAAGTCGGACATGATCGTCAAGGTGAAAGAGCCGCAGCCCAACGAATGGGTCCAGCTCCGTGAAGGCCAGATCCTCTATACCTATCTCCACCTCGCGCCGGATCCGGAACAGACCAAGGGCCTGCTGGCCTCCGGCGTCACCGCCGTCGCCTATGAAACCGTGACGGACGACCGTGGCGGCCTGCCGCTGCTGGCGCCGATGTCGGAAGTGGCCGGACGCCTCTCGATCCAGGCCGGCGCGACCGCGCTGCAGAAGGCCAACGGCGGACGCGGCGTGCTGCTCGGCGGCGTGCCGGGCGTGCTGCCCGGCAAGGTCACCGTGCTCGGCGGCGGCGTCGTCGGCCTGCATGCTGCGCGCATGGCCGCCGGTCTCGGCGCCGATGTCACCATCATCGATCGTTCGATCCCGCGCCTGCGCCAGCTCGACGACCTCTTCGCCGGCCGCGTGCACACGCGCTACTCCACTGTCGAGGCGCTGGAAGAAGAGTGCTTCTCGGCCGACATCGTCGTCGGCGCCGTGCTGATCCCCGGCGCGGCCGCGCCGAAGCTCGTCACCCGCGAAATGCTCTCCGGCATGAAGAAGGGCTCGGTTCTCGTCGACGTCGCCATCGACCAGGGTGGTTGCTTCGAAACCTCGCACGCCACCACTCATGCCGACCCGACCTACGAGGTCGATGGCGTCATTCACTATTGCGTGGCCAACATGCCCGGCGCCGTGCCGGTCACGTCGGCGCACGCGCTGAACAACGCCACCCTGCACCATGGCCTGCAACTGGCCGACAAGGGCCTGAAGGCACTGGTCGACGACCATCACCTGCGCAACGGCCTCAACGTCCATAAGGGCAAGATAACGAATCGCGCCGTCGCCGAGGCGCTCGGCTACGAGCTCGTCGAACCGAAGGCAGTCCTGGCGGCCTGACATCTTTCGCCAGCGACGAACTTTTCGGGCCCGTCGGCATTGCCGGCGGGCCTTCGTTTTGGTGGCTATTTTTCACTCGCAGCCGCCAGAACGTTGTTTGAGTACTATTGTTGCATTTTTGTCATACCCAATCCGGCCGACTCCCTGTTAGAAGTTTCGCCGGGTTTATAAAGGGTTTGGGCAATGTCTATGCGCATCAACGCGAAATCTATTCTTCTGGGCGCCGTTTCCGTCGTAGCTTTGATGTCCGCTGCCCATGCAGCCGACGTGGTCGCGCCGGAGCAGCCAGCTTCCGGCTTCAACTGGAGCGGCATCTATATCGGCGTCGGTTTGGGTGCGGGTGCCAACGTTCACAAGCTCAGCAGCGACTTCATCCCGATCTCCCTGAACGGCATCGGCGGCGAAGGCGTGTATGGCGAGGCTACGGTCGGCTACGACTATCTGGTGTCGCCCCGTTTCCTGGTTGGCGGCCTGCTCGACGCCCATATCGGCAACATCGAGACCAAGCTTGACGTCGCCGGCTTGAGCGCGTCGGTCAAGGAAACCTACGGCTTCGACGCCGGCCTGCGCGTCGGTTACCTCTTCACGCCGAGCACGCTGGGCTACGTCCTGGGCGGCTATGCCTGGCAGAAGTACAAGCTCGACAGCAACGCCGGCTTCGGCATGGACTGGGATCAGAGCGGTTACTTCGTCGGCGCCGGCCTCGAGACCGCGATCAACAGCAACTGGACGATCAAGACCGAGTATCGCTACACCCGCTTTGGCACGAAGGACGATCTGCTCTCGCAGTTCAACGTGCCGAATGGTGCGCTCAACCTCGACACTTCTCGGCATACCTTCCAGATCGCCGCCAACTATCGCTTTGGCGCGCAGGAAGGTGGCCCGGCCGCCTTTGAAGGCCCCACCTACAACTGGACCGGCTTCTACGTCGGTGGCGGTCTGGGCGCAGGCGCCGCCGTCCACAAGGTCGAAGTGCCGCCGCTGGGTGGCCTGTCGTTCAACGGCCTCGGCAGCGAAGGTGGCTTCGGCGAACTCAATGCCGGCTACGATCAGGATTTCGGCAGCTGGGTCGCCGGCGTCAAGGTTGATGCCCGCTACTCCGGCATCGACTCGAAGCTCGACCTCTTCGGAACCGACGTGAAGCTCAAGGGCGACTACGGTTTCGACGTGCTGGCCCGCGTCGGTATGAAGGTGAACGAAACGACCCTCGCTTACGTTCTGGGCGGCTACAGCTGGCAGCACTTCAAGTTCGACGCCCCTGCTCCGCTTGATGCGAGCTGGAGCTCCAGCGGCTTCTCGGTCGGCGGCGGTCTCGAAACGGCTGTCACCAACAACGTGACCGTCGGGGTCGAATATCGTTATTCGCAGTTCTCGAAGAAGGACTTCTCCGACGTGTACCCGATCCCGTCGGGTCTCGTGACGGACACGCCGTCCTTCCACACGGTCCGGCTCGAAGCCAAGTACAAGTTCAACTAAGCCCTCCAGGCAACCCTCAAAGCCCGTCGGTAACCCCGGCGGGCTTTTTTCTTTGGTCCAAAGACCAAGTTGGGGCAGGAACTGGCTGTGGCCGGTGGTGCAGTCGCCCGCAGGCAACAAAAAAGCGGGGCTTTGGCCCCGCTTCCTCGACTGTCGTGACTTGCCGCCGGTTCATCCGCGGTCGGCAACTCCACCGACACTGACTGTCTAGCATCCCAATGCGACGGACATGCGACAATGCAAGCGCCCGCTGTCTTGCTCTCAAGCCCGCTCGATTCGGCACTGGTAGCAATTGTTGCGCGCCGAACGCACGTGGACATAGGCAATATCATTGCTATCGAACAGCGCCGAGGCCCGTGCGACGATGGCGTCGGTGGGAATGACGGCGCCACTGCCATAGACGATGCGGTCGTCGGCGCCATAGCCGCGCACGATATAGTCCGGGCTTGCCAGCATCTCCGGCAGGGTCTCGCCCTCGGTGGCGCGATCGCACTCCCGAGCATGCAGGAAGATGGGTCCTGTCTCGGCATAGGGCTGGAGCGCAGGGAATGGCCGGTACGCCAGGATGAGATAGGCGTCGCCGGCATCGACATTTCTCAGGCAGTGGCGGCAAGGCGTGCCGTCCCCATCGGAAATGCGCCGCTCCGGCTTGAGCCCATATGCGTCGACCCCGCCGCGCTGCAGGGCGCGGACGGCTTCGGTCGGCAAGGCCTTGAACAGGATCTGCATGATGAAAACTCCGGTTTGCTGACCGGAACTTACGGTCGGGCGGCTATCCCAGCCACCCGATTCACGCCAGGTTGCGGGCATCGCTCGCTGCGGCCGGGCGTAGCGCAGCGACGGACCAACCGTGCAAGAATCGAACGCCGGCAGGACGGCATGCGCTCGAGCTGTTTCACGGCTGGTTGCTTCGCGGACGGGCGGTTCTGGCCCGTCCCATGGCAACGGCGCTTTCCTGTCGGACACCTAGCGAATGAAGTCGTCGAAGCGGCGCAGAGTCACGCGGCGGTTGCGCCATTCCTCGTTCTGCGTCTGGACAAGCAGGAACTCCTCGCCATAGCCCACCGTTTCAAGCGCATAGGCTGGAACGCCGAACTCACGCACCAGCGTGCGCTTCAGCGAAGCGGCACGCTGCTCGGACAGGATCTGATTCGACTGGAACGAGCCGACCGCGTCGGTATGACCTTCGATCAGCACACGTGCGCCAGGATTACGGCGCAGTATGCGGTGGAGCGCGTCAGCGATGTTCTCGATCTTGCCGTATTGCGAGTTGGAAATCGCGGCCGAGCCGAAGGCGAAGTTGATCGACTGGATATCGATCGAGCGAGCCATGCGCCTGAGATCCGGCCGCCGCTTGAATTCGCGAATTGTGACGCGCTGATTGGGGCGGAGCTCGACCTGGGGTGCAGCTTCCAGCTGGCGCTCGATGGTGGCGGCCGAAGGCGTTGTAGCCTGCGCGGCGGCCAGGGTCGGCATGGCGACAATGGCGATCAACGCGGCGGCAAGTGTGCGACGGGTCATCATGTCTTTTCTCCTTCGGCATCGGCCCGTTTGATGGTGCCGGCAGATGGCAAAGACAAGCTGAAGCGCGGATGAACGGGGCCTTCAGGATTGCGAAGACGTCACGGCCGCATGACACTGGCCGATCGTTCGGCGAAGGGCAGCGGCCGCACCGTTTCCTTCTTCTGCGCCACGGGCGTGAAGCCCAGCTTCTGGTAAAGCGGCAGCGCCGCCGGATGGTCGAGCGTGCACGTCTGAACCGTCACGCGCTTCGGGCCATATGACCAGGCGGCGGCAATGGCGGCGCCGAGAAACCAGCGGCCGATCCCCTGCCCGGTGGCATGGTCCATCATGCCGAAATAAGCGAGTTCCACCTCGTTGGGCAGATGCGGCTTGAGGTCGAAAAAGCCGGCCGGCGCGCCGTCGAGATAGAGCACCCTGATATCACGGTCCTCGCGGTGGATCCCCGCCGCGAGTTCATCGTCATCCAGTCTCAGCACATTGACCCAGTGCCACTTCCGCCCCACCCGATCCATCAGGTAGCGGTAGAAATGCAGCGGAATGTCCCTCGTCCTCAGCAAGGCGATCTGACGGTTGTAGGGTGCAGGCGGTGTCACGGACGGCGGCACGTGCATTTCCAGGAAGGTGACGGTGACGTCGATATCGTCCAGCGTGCCGTTTTCCATCGTCTCACTCCTTGCCGGTCGCGACCGGGGTGTCGGACAGGCCGCCCCATTCGGTCCACGAGCCGTCGTAGAGCCTGTTGTCGCCATGGCCAAGGGATTCCAGCGCCAGGGTGATGACGGCAGCGGTGATTCCCGAACCGCAGGACGTGACGACTGGCCTGGACAAGTCGATGCCGGCGTCGTCGAACACCTTGCGCAACTCTTCCCTGGGCAGGAACTTGCCCTGCCTCGACAGTGCCGACGCCGGCACGTTGCGAGCACCGGGCATGTGACCGGATCGAACGCCAGTGCGCGGCTCAGGCTCCGTTCCGGCGAAACGCCCCGGCGAGCGCGCATCGGCGATCTGGCTCTCGCCGCTCCCGACGATGCGTCGCATTTCATCCAGGCCGACGACGCGCGATGCATCGAAGTCGGCATGGAATATGGAGGAGGCGATCCTGGTCGGCTGCGCCGTCACCGGGCGACCCTCGGCCTTCCATCCATCGAAGCCACCGTTCAGCACATAGGTCTGAAAGACGCCCATCACCCGGAACATCCACCACGCCCGCGGCGCCGAGAAAAAGCCCGGTCCGTCATAGACGACGATCGTATCGTCCGCCGAGATCCCCAGCGCACCGACATATTGCGCGAAGCGGCGTGGCGGCGCGAGCGTGTGCGGCAACGGAGAATCGGCATCGGAGACCGCATCTTGATCGAGAAAGCGCGCGCCCGGGATGTGGGCCGCCTCGTATTCGGCGCGGGCATCCCGCTTCTGCGCGGGCAGATACCAGGACGCGTCGACGATTGTCAGGCCGGGTTCACCGAGGCGTTTCTGCAGCCAGTCGGCGTCGACCGTGAAAGGACTGTCTTCAGCCATTGTTGTTTCTCCTGCTGCTGCGCCTTCGCCGGATCGAGCATCACGCGGCGGGCATCGGCCCGAAGCGGATGCGAAAGCGCCGGTTCTCGCGGCCCTTCTTCTCGATCTTGCCGATATGGATCTCGCCGACCTCACCGGTGCTCTTCACATGCGTGCCGCCGCAAGGTTGACTGTCGATGGACGCATCCTTGCCGATACAAACCAGCCTGATCTTGCCGGTCCCCACGGGTGGGCGCACGTTCTTGGATTTCACCAGCCCGGGATTTGCCGCCAGTTCCTCGTCAGTGATCAGGCGCGTAAAAATCGGATGATCGGCCCGCACCAGTTCCATCAACCCGGCAGTCACCTCTTCCTTGCTGAAGCTGGCGTCCGGAATGTCGAAGTCGACGCGGCTGTCATCTTCCGCCACCGCCGCCCCGGTGATCGGGAACGGGCATACGACCGTAAGCAGATGGCAGGCCGCATGCATGCGCATCAGCAGATGCCGCCGATCCCAGTTGATGACCAGCGTCAGTTGCTCGCCTACAGCCGGAACCGGCTGTTCCGGTGCCGGAACGTGGATGATTTCTTCCTTGGTCTCGCCCGTTATGGTGGCGGCGATGGCGATACGGCTGCCATCCGCGCGCTGGAAATAGCCGGTGTCGCCGGGCTGCCCGCCCGATGTGGCGTAGAAGATCGTCCGGTCGAGGATGATGCCGCCCCGTTCATTGATCGCGACGACCGTGGCGTCGGCCGTCTTCAGATAGGCATCGTCGCGAAACAGGGCCTGCGTCTTGTAGCTCATCACGCAACCTTCTCGAACGGTACCGCGATGCTGCTCTGATGCTCCATCCATGCCGGGATCGGCAGCTTCTTCTCACGCAGGAAGGCAGGATTGAACAGCTTGGACTGGTAGCGGGTGCCATAGTCGCAAAGGATGGTCACGATGGTGTGCCCCGGGCCGAGCTCCCGCGCCAGCCGGATGGCGCCGGCGATGTTGATGCCGGTCGAGCCGCCGACACACAGGCCCTCTTCCTGGATCAGGTCGAAGATGATCGGCAGCGCTTCCTCGTCCGGTATCTGGAATGAGAAGTCCGGCGCGAACCCTTCGAGATTGGCGGTGATGCGTCCCTGGCCGATACCCTCGGTGATGGAGCTGCCTTCGGACTTGAGCTCGCCGCTGGTGTAGAAGCTGTAGAGCGCGGCGCCTAGCGGGTCGGCCAAAGCGATCTTGACGTCCTGGCTCTTGCCCTTCAGACCGAGCCCCACACCGGCCAGCGTTCCGCCCGAACCGACCGCGGAGACAAAACCATCGACCTTGCCGCCGGTCTGGCTCCAGATCTCTTCCGCCGTCGTATGGATGTGGCCGTCGCGGTTGGCGACGTTGTCGAACTGGTTTGCCCAGATGGCGCCGTTTGGCTCGCTCCTTGCCATCTGCTCGGCCAGGCGGCCGGACAATTTCACGTAGTTGTTGGGATTCTTGTACGCCACCGCAGGCACTTCGATCAGTTCCGCTCCGAGTAGCCGGATCGTGTCCTTCTTCTCCTGACTCTGCGTTTCCGGGATGACGATGACCGTGCGATAGCCCAGAGCCTTGGCGACCAGCGTCAGGCCGATTCCGGTATTACCAGCCGTACCCTCAACGATGACGCCGCCGGGCTTCAGCAATCCGCGCCGTTCGGCATCGCGGATGATGAACAGGCCGGCGCGATCCTTGACGGACTGGCCGGGATTTATGAACTCGGCCTTGCCCAGGATCTCGCATCCGGTTTCCTCGGACGCCCTCTTGAGGCGGATCAGTGGTGTGTTGCCGATCGCGTCGATCACGGAGCGGTGCATCGGAATTCCTTCTTGCATGCGCGGACGCCCTGGCGTCGTGGTTTCAGGATCCACTTGATTCCGCTACCGGTTGTTGGCGAACTTCGAAGCCGAGAACGACACTATAAACAGTGAGTTGCCAGTGTCTCTTCGTTTCTGAAATCCGCTCCGGACGAGATACCGAGGCGTGCCGAGTTTCAGAGTTGGGACACTAGAAACCCGCAGCTTTCGTTTCAAGGCAAGAATCGACTGGCCCAGTCGCATTTGCGGCAATGTGCGTTCCGGGCGGCGTTGCATCACGGGATCGCAACGGATGTGACATAACCGCTCTCTTTTTTTGATCGCGGCTGTGTCGCGCCTGGTGATTCCACTTGGCCGAAAAATGCTCTAGAGCACGATAGCGGCACGTTTCCGGGATGCATCATGACCATCTATCGCGCCAACCCCAAGCATGGCGTCGCCTGGCTGACCGGCGGCAGCAGCGGCATCGGTCGCGCGCTTGCCAAGGACCTCGCGGCCGAAGGCTACGTCGTGGCGGTGACGGCGCTCCAGGACGATCCGATCGACACGCTGATCGTCGAGACCGCACAGATGCCGGGACGCGTCGTCGCCTATCCCTGCGACGTCACCGACGAGTCAGGAATGGTGGGCGTTGTCGCGGCGATCGAGAAGGATCTCGGCCCGATCGTCCTGGCCATCTTCAATGCCGGAAACTACATCCCCACTCCTGGAGAGCAGCTCACCGTCGGCGCCTTCCGCAAGTCGTTCGACGTCAACTACTTCGGCATCATCCACGGCCTGGTGCCCGTCGTCGAGCGCATGCGCATCCGTTCGCGCGGCCACATCGTGCTGGTCGGATCGGTCACAGCCTATTTCGGCTGGCCCACGACAGCCGCTTATGGCGGCACAAAGGCAGCAGCGAACATACTGGCGGAGTCGCTGAGATACGATTTCGACAAGATGAACATTCGCGTGCAGATCATGAACCTCGGTTTCGTCGACACCGCGATCACCGAGAAGAACATGCTGCCGATGCCAGGCCTGATGCCCGTCAGCCGGGCCTCGCGGCGCATGGCGCGCGGCATCAGGAAAGGCGGCTTCGAAGTCCACTTCCCCTACCGGCTGAGCTGGCCGCTCAAAGTGCTCAGCATCCTGCCACGACCGATCTGCAGATGGGTCATCTTGTTCATGACGCACTGGAAGGCGCGTCCGCTGCATTTCGAGCGCAAGCCGCCAGTCGAGAGATAGCGCCCGGCCCAATGCGCAACCCCTTCCGCGGTTCGCGACGCAAGAAATCGATTCCGGTTTTCGAGGTCATGCGCTACGTCCGGCCTGGGTCCCGATTCTGAATCCGCAAAAGTCCAAATCCCGACAGCGAAGCGGGTTTCGAATTCACGACACACGCGCGAGCGTTGGCTGCCTGGAGTCTGCAATGGGGCGAAGGATCATGTTTGCCGTGGTAGGCATACTGGCCGTTCTGGCGCTGCTCGTCGTGCTTGGTCCACGCGTGCCTGTCGACACCACGATCCATTTCGATCCTTCGGTGATAGGCGATGATCCGCAAGCGTACCTCGCGAAGGAAGAGGCCAGGGTTCCCGGCATTCGCGATGGCCTGGAGAAGGAGATCATCTGGGCCGACCCATTGGTCCACGCCAGGACGCGGCTTTCGATCGTCTATATCCATGGTTTCTCGGCCTCGAAGGGCGAGGTCCGCCCGCTGGCCGACGAAGTGGCCGATCAACTCGATGCCAACCTCTTCTACACGCGGCTGACCGGTCACGGCCAGGATGGCAACGCCATGGCCACCGGCAGCGTGAACGCCTGGATAAACGACTATGAGGAAGCGCTCGCCATCGGTCGGGCCATCGGCGACAAGGTGATCGTCATCGCGACCTCGACCGGCGGTTCACTCGCCGCCTGGGCCGCCTCGCAGCCAGGTGCCTCGGATGGCGTCGAGGCCATCGCGTTCATCTCGCCCAATTTCGGCGTGCGGGCAAAGGGCGCGGACATCGTGACCCTGCCGTGGGGCAGGCAGATCGCCGAGATGGTCAGCGGCAAGGAGCGCAGCTTCACGCCGCGCAACGCCCTGCACGAGAAATTCTGGACCACGCGCTATCCGATGGCCGCGACGCTGCCTTTGGTCGCCCTGACCCAGCTTGCCTATGGCGCCCCGGTGGAGAAGGCCAGGATCCCTGCCCTGTTCATCTTCTCGGACTCCGACAAGGTCGTGCTGCCGGACCGCACGCGTGAAATCGCGGGCCGTTGGGGGGCCGCGCACGAACTGGTGCCTGTCGACGATACGGGCGATCCCGACAACCACGTGCTGGCCGGCGACGCGTTGTCGCCGTCAACCACGGCCTTCCTCGCCGAGCGTATCGTCGTATGGGTGAAGGCGCTTACACAATAGGCGACAAAAAAGGCGGCTGGAGATAACCCCGGCCGCCTTTGCTTGGCTTGAAGCAGCTTCAGGAAATTACCTGAGGTCTCTGCCTGCGGATAGTTTTTCGTCAGGCGGCCCGCTTGGCCGGCCGCTTGCCGCCGAAGCGACGCTTGTTATTGCCCTTGAAGGGCTTGCGCCCTTCCGGACGCTCACCTTGTGGCTTCGCGGCGTGATGCCGCTCGCCGGCGGGCTTGCCCTGCGGCTTGCTCTTGCCGGCCCCGTTGTGGCCGCCCGCGGGGCGTCGGCCATCGCGACGGCCACCATGGTGCTCGCGATCATTGGCCGCGTCGACATGGCGTTCGGTCCGTTCGGCCGGGTTGCGTTGCGGATCGGGGCTGCCGAGATGGTCGGCAACAATCGGCAGCTTGGTGCGGATGATGCGCTCGACCTGGCGCAGCTTGCTGTTCTCCGAAGGATCGCAAAGCGTGATGGCGATGCCGTCACGACCGTTGCGGCCGGTGCGGCCGATGCGATGGACGTAGCTTTCGGCTTCGTCCGGCAGGTCGAAGTTGATGACATGGCTGATGCCGGGGACGTCGATGCCGCGCGCGGCGATGTCGGTCGCGACCAGGATGCGCACCGAACCGTCACGAAAATCGTTCAGTGCCTTCTGACGGGCGTTCTGCGACTTGTTGCCATGGATGACAGCGGCCTTGAAGCCGTCGCGTTCGAGATCCTTGGTCACCCTGTCGGCGCCATGCTTGGTGCGCGAAAAAATGATGACGGACTTCATCGCCTCGTCGGCGAGCATGGTCGACAGAACCTGGCGCTTCTGTTTGGTGCGAGCGAAGACGACGCTCTGCACGATCTCGGCCGCCGCGGTGCTTTGCGGCGAGACTTCGATGCGGACCGGGTTCTTCAACAGCCCCTTGGCCAATTCGGCGATTTCATCGGGCATGGTGGCCGAGAAAAGTGCTGTCTGGCGGTCGGGCGCGGTCGCCTTGGCGATGCGCTTGACGTCGTTGATGAAACCCATGTCCAGCATGCGGTCGCCTTCATCGAGAACGAGCCACTTGGTGTCGGCGAGGATCAGGTCGCCTTCGCGCACCAGGTCGGTCAGCCGGCCGGGCGTCGCGATGAGGATGTCGACCCCGGGGGCAATCTTCTTCACCTGGCTGAAGCGCGAAACGCCGCCCAGTACGAGGGCCGTCGAGACATGCGCGCCCTTGGCGAGCATCTTGATGGTCTCTTCGATCTGCACGGCGAGCTCCCTGGTGGGTGCCAGGATCAGCGCACGGGTCGTCTTCGCCCGACGCTTCGTGCCAAGCCCGATGATCTTCGACAGGATCGGCAGCGCGAAGGCCGCGGTCTTGCCGGAGCCGGTCTGGGCAATACCGAAAATATCGCGGCCTTCCAGCTGCGGCGGGATTGCCTGGCTTTGGATAGGCTTGGGATCGGTGAAGCCGGCGGCAAGAGTGGCCTTGAGCAGGGCGCCGGTGATTCCAAGTGCGGCGAAACCGTTCAGTTCCGCTGAGTTTTCGTTGGTCAAAATTCTTCTTCTTTCACGCGGCCTCAGGCCGCAAACACCGATTGCGGCAGGGCGCAACCTGCCGTCGGATCATATCGTCATGGAACGACAAGGCGGCGGACACCATCGTCCGCGCGGCTGCGCTGTCGTGCCCGCAGGCATTATGCCACGGGGCTTTTTCGCCACCTTGCCGATCAGCCGGAAAGAGGGAAAACAGACGCAACCAGTCTCATTCATCGAGAAGGCCGGACAATCCCGGCCCAAGCGCCTATGCCGCTGCATATGGCCTAGTTCCCCTGGAAATGCAAGGGGAGCCATGTTGCAGCGCAACAAA
Source organism: Mesorhizobium sp. 65-26 (assembly GCA_001899205.1). Taxonomy (GTDB): domain Bacteria; phylum Pseudomonadota; class Alphaproteobacteria; order Rhizobiales; family Rhizobiaceae; genus Mesorhizobium. The sequence goes on from MKVL01000019.1 coordinate 43,906, forward strand.
AGTGCATGAAAGCGACGCTTGCGCTCCCCCGCGGGCATCATTACCACGAGACGCAGCTTTTATCCTGGGGACCGATCGATGAAGGACGTGCTGAAGGAACTCGAGCGCCGGCGCGACATTGCCCGGATGGGGGGTGGTCAAGCCCGTATCGACGCGCAGCACCAGAAGGGCAAGCTCACCGCTCGCGAGCGGATCGAGATTTTCCTCGATGAAGGATCCTTCGAAGAGTTCGACATGTATGTCGAGCATCGCTCTACCGATTTCGGCATGGAGAAGACCAAGATCGCGGGCGACGGCGTCGTCACCGGCTGGGGCACGGTCAATGGCCGCCCGGTCTATATCTTTGCAAAGGACTTCACCGTGTTCGGCGGCTCGCTATCAGAGGCGCACGCCGAAAAGGTCATCAAGGTCCAGGAGATGGCGCTGCGCAATCGCGCGCCGATCATCGGCCTCTACGATGCCGGCGGCGCCCGCATCCAGGAAGGTGTCGCGGCGCTCGGCGGCTATGCCGAGATCTTCCAGCGCAACACGCTGGCCTCCGGCGTCATTCCGCAGATTTCGCTGATCATGGGCCCCTGCGCCGGCGGCGACGTCTATTCGCCTGCCATGACCGACTTCATCTTCATGGTGCGCGACACCTCCTACATGTTCGTGACCGGGCCGGATGTGGTGAAGACGGTGACCAACGAGACGGTTACCGCCGAAAGCCTCGGCGGCGCCTCCGTCCACACCACCAAATCCTCCATCGCCGACGGCGCTTACGACAATGATGTCGAAGCGCTCCTGCAGATGCGCCGGCTCATCGACCTGCTGCCCGCTTCCAACACGGCGGATATTCCGGAGATCGAGTGCTACCAGTCGGTGACCGAGCATGACATGTCGCTCGACAGGCTCATTCCCGACAACGCCAACAAGCCCTACGACATCAAGGAACTGATCCTGAAGACCGTCGACGAAGGCGACTTCTTCGAGATCCAGGAGAGCTTCGCCAAGAACATCGTCACCGGTTTCGGCCGCGTCGAGGGCCGCACCGTGGGCTTCGTGGCCAACCAGCCGATGGTGCTGGCGGGCGTGCTCGATTCCGACGCCAGCCGCAAGGCGGCGCGCTTCGTGCGCTTCTGCGACTGCTTCTCGATACCGATCGTCACCTTCGTCGACGTCCCCGGCTTCCTGCCCGGCACCGCGCAGGAATATGGCGGCCTGATCAAGCACGGCGCCAAGCTCCTGTTCGCCTATGCCGAGGCGACCGTGCCGAAGATCACCGTCATCACCCGCAAGGCCTATGGCGGCGCCTATGACGTCATGGCCTCCAAGCACTTGCGCGGCGACATGAACTACGCCTGGCCGACCGCTCAGATCGCGGTGATGGGCGCCCGCGGCGCGGTCGAGATCATCTATCGCAAGGACATCGGCGACCCCGAAAAGATCGCGGAGCACACCAAGGCCTACGAAGACCGTTTCCTGTCGCCGTTCGTGGCCGCCGAGCGCGGCTATGTCGACGAGGTGATCATGCCCCATTCGACGCGGCGCCGTATCGCGCGCGCGCTTCGCATGCTGCGCAACAAGGACATGCAGAACCCCTGGAAAAAGCACGACAACATCCCGCTGTGAAGCGGTGATGTCGCGGGCGGTGCTTTGGGCCGGCGAGCGGCTGGGCAGGTTTGCCATCCTGCTTTTCGCCTTGCCGCTCCTGCTGCCGCGGCGACGCATGGGCGCCGTCCAGACCGGGCGCGTGCAATCGTCTAGACGGTGTGAATCCGCCACCACTCCAGGGGCGTTCGCATGAGTTCGGCAAGCACCGGGACGATCGCCTGCGGCAGGTCTTCGGCGATCAGGCCTGGTCCAAAGCGGCTGCCGGCCTCGGCATGGAGCCATACTCCGGCGCAGGCGGCCTCGAAAGGCGGCGTCTCCTGCGCCAGCAAGCCTGCGATGATGCCCGACAAGACATCACCGGAGCCGGCCGTGGCGAGCCAGGGCGCGCCATTGCTGTTGATGGCCGCGCGACCGTCCGGCGCGGCGATCACGGTGTCGGCGCCCTTGTAGACGATGACGGCGTAGGCGCGGGCAGCCGCGGCGCGGGCCTTGGCGAGCTTCGACTGCTCTTTCGATTCGGCGATATCGGGGAAAAGGCGGGCAAACTCACCTTCGTGCGGCGTCATCACCAGGGATGGCGCCAGGGTGCGGCGCGCCGCGTCGAAAAGCGCATCCGGCACGTCGCGAAAGGATGTGATGCCGTCGGCGTCCAGCACAATCGCGCCGAGCTCGACATGGGTCCCAAGCCTGTAGCCGTTTTCCTTGTCTCGCCCAAGCAGTTGCAGAACGAAGTCGCGCGCCTTCCCGCCAACGCCGAAACCCGGTCCGAGGACGACCGCCAAAGGCCATCGCTCGCCGAGGAATTCGTCCAGATCCGGCTCGCTGTCGACCTTGCGCAGCATGACCGACGTCAGATGCGCGGCATTCACCTGCATGGCATTGGCTGGCGAGAGAACCGTCACGGCCCCTGCCCCGCTTCTGGCCGCTGCCATCGCCGACAGCCGTGCCGCGCCGGTGGCGCTCTGCCCGCCGGAGAAGACGCCGACGTGACCGCGCCGATACTTGTGGGTGTCGATCGCCGGCCTGCGCAGGTCACCCAGCCAAAGGCCTGGCGTATTTTCAAAGGTCTTCACCTTCAGCCGCTCGACGAGCGCATCCGGAATGCCGATGTCGGCGACAACGATTTCGCCGCACCGCTCGCGGCCCGGCAGAAGGAGATGTCCCGGCTTCTTCCTGACGAAGGTGACCGTCACGTCAGCTTGGAAACAGGCACCAGCGAACCCGCTCGCGCCCGACACGCCGGAGGGCAGGTCGATGGAGACGACCGGCACGCGCTCGGCAACACAGAGGCTGGCGACTTTTGTGGCATCGTGGGAAATCCCCTTCGAAAGCCCCGCGCCATAGAGCGCGTCAACGACGACATCACCCGCAACCGGATCGCACTCACCCAGTTGCTTTACTGGCAATCCGCAGGCGTCGGCCGCCAGCCCCGCGTCACTTCCGGGCTTTGGTTTGCCTTCCGCCCAGACGGATACGTCTACCCCTGCCCGCGCCAGCAGCGTCGCCACGACATAACCATCGCCGCCATTGTTGCCGGGACCGCACAGCACGTGAACGCGCTTTGCCTGGGGATAGCGCGACAGCACGACAGCGGCCACGGCAGCACCGGCGCGCCGCATCAGTCCGATTCCGTCATATGGCCCCTCTGCGACCGCCAGTTGGTCGGCCGCGGCCATCTCAGCCGGGGACAGGAGTTCGAGGGCCGATGTCTTGATCGTCGCGCTTGCCATGGCCGGACCATGTAGCGTTTCGCCATGCAACGCAAACGGGCTATGCCGAAGCTTGTTGGCGTGCGCGTTGGAGCGGTGATGATTTCGGCACCCACACTGCCCCTAAAATATGCGGCCTGCCCAATTATTGTGCGGACGCCCTGCCCGGCAATGTGTAGGCTTCGAACGGTGACGACGCTTTCAGGGCAGCGAACGACGAGAATTTGCGCTCAGATGCAGCCTGGCTTCGAAATCATGTGACGCCGTTTCAGGCTTCTCTATTTGGCACAATTCGTGCTTGATGGAGGCGCAAGCGGGGTTCACAACCCGTTTTTTGGCAGTGGAGGCCGCTATTTAGATGAAAAAGATCGAAGCGATCATCAAACCGTTCAAACTCGACGAAGTGAAGGAAGCGCTTCAGGAGGCCGGACTGCAAGGCATCACGGTCACCGAGGCCAAGGGTTTCGGCCGCCAGAAGGGCCATACCGAGCTCTATCGCGGCGCCGAATATGTCGTCGACTTCCTGCCCAAGGTGAAGGTCGAGGTCGTGCTCGGCGACGACGCCGTCGAGGGCGCCATAGAGGCGATCCGCAAGGCTGCGCAGACTGGCCGCATCGGCGACGGCAAGATCTTCGTCTCCAACATCGAGGAAGTCGTGCGTATCCGCACCGGCGAAACCGGCATGGACGCCGTCTAGGACTTTTGCCGCCAGGTGGAAATCGCCGGGCGCGCCACCGACAACCAAGCTATCAATTCAAAAAACGTCATCACATAGGGAAGATCCATATGACGACAGCCAAAGACATTCTGAAGCAGATCAAGGACAACGACGTGAAATTCGTCGACCTGCGCTTCACCGACCCGAAGGGCAAGCTGCAGCATGTGACGATGGATGTCGTCGAGGTCGAGGAAGACATGTTCGCCGACGGCGTCATGTTCGACGGCTCCTCGATCGCCGGCTGGAAAGCCATCAACGAGTCCGACATGGTCCTGATGCCCGATCCCGAGACCGTGCACATGGACCCGTTCTTCGCGCAGTCGACCATGGTGATCCTGTGCGACATCCTCGATCCGGTTTCGGGCGAAGCCTACAATCGTGACCCGCGCGGCACGGCCAAGAAGGCCGAGGCCTACATGAAGGCCGAAGGCATCGGCGACACCATCTATGTCGGCCCGGAAGCCGAGTTCTTCGTGTTCGACGACGTCAAGTACAAGGCCGACCCCTACAATACCGGCTTCAAGCTCGACTCCACCGAACTGCCGTCGAATGACGACACGGACTATGAGACCGGCAACCTCGGCCACCGGCCGCGCGTGAAGGGTGGCTATTTCCCGGTGCCGCCGATCGATTCGGCGCAGGACATGCGCTCGGAAATGTTGACGGTGCTGGCCGAGATGGGCGTGCGCGTCGAGAAGCATCACCACGAAGTGGCTGCCGCGCAGCACGAGCTCGGCATCAAGTTCGATGCGCTGGTGCGCAACGCCGACAAGATGCTGATCTACAAGTATGTCGTTCACCAGGTCGCCAACGCATACGGCAAGACGGCCACCTTCATGCCGAAGCCGATCTTCGGCGACAACGGCTCGGGCATGCACGTCCACATGTCGATCTGGAAGGGTGGCAAGCCGACTTTCGCCGGCAATGAATATGCCGGCCTTTCGGAAAACTGCCTGTTCTTCATCGGCGGCGTCATCAAGCACGCCAAGGCGATCAATGCCTTCACCAATCCGCTGACCAATTCCTACAAGCGTCTGGTGCCGGGCTACGAAGCGCCGGTGCTACTCGCTTATTCGGCGCGCAACCGCTCGGCCTCGTGCCGCATCCCGTTCGGCAGCTCGCCGAAGTCGAAGCGCGTCGAGGTTCGTTTCCCCGATCCGGGCGCGAACCCCTACCTTGCATTCGCCGCGCTGCTGATGGCCGGCCTCGACGGCATCAAGAACAAGATCCATCCGGGTCAGCCGATGGACAAGGATCTCTATGACCTGCCGCCGAAGGAGTTGAAGAAGATCCCGACCGTCTGCGGTTCGCTGCGCGAGGCGCTGCAGAGCCTCGACAAGGATCGCGGCTTCCTGAAGGCCGGCGGTGTCTTCGACGACGACCAGATCGACAGCTACATCGAGCTGAAGATGGCCGAGGTGATGCGGTTCGAAATGACCCCGCATCCGGTCGAATACGACATGTACTACTCGGTCTAAGCCGCGTTTCGGACCGTCAAACAGCCCTTGAAGGAGCCTGGCTTCTTCAAGGGCTTTTTTGTTGACGGCAAGACCGGAGATTACCGGGCACGCCAGCGCTGGAGATGACCGGCACGAGGGCGCATCAGGCTTGGCAGCCAGCGACCGCAAGCCACGCGAAAATCAATAGTTGCGCTGGATGAAACGGCGGTACTACGAAATGCCAGGAGCGAGCGGCGCTGCCTCAGGCTACAGCACCCGCTCGTCCGGCACCACGCCTATGCTGTAGCGTACGAAACCCCCGCCCCGTGCTAACAGTATTGTCATGGCGTAACCACTGGTTGCGAATAGGCATGGCGCGCCTCGATCTGTCAACGAGCGCAAGTGCCGCGGAAACGCGCGGATATGGGGTCCAGCGACCTGATCCTGCGCGGAAAATCATCTGCTAAAATGGCTGTAACAGACTGTTTTCAAAAGATTTCTGGACTTCATCCTTTTCATTCGGCCAATACAATGCGTGGGCCTGACTACCTCCTTGCGGCTGCTTGCAGGGCTGACTTTTTTTGGGTGTATCGCTGCCCTGTCAATGGAGGACACTAAACGAAAAGAGCCCCGGCCAGGCCGGGGCTCTCGTCGGGCAGATCGCAGGAGGAGGATACGGCCTGCCTTCGACGACTAGTCGGCCAACTCGTCCGGGCCATGCAGAGTCCAGTCCGCGCGCCGCGCCAGGACGAGGAGATAATAGACTGCCGCAACCGCCATGATCAGCAATGTCGCGATCAGACTCGGACGACCGAAGGAAGCGTCGAGCAGGTTTTGATAGGCCACATAGACCAGCGCCAGGAAGGCAAGCGCCGCCGGCACCGGGAACAACGGCATCCGATAATGTCCGCCCGAGGTCGAGCCATTGCGCCGGCCGACGAAGACCGCCACGCACAGCAAGGCATAGATCACCACCAGCGAGGTGCCGCTGACGACCAGGAGCAGATTGAGGTCGATGAAGCAGGCCAGAGCCGCCAGGATGGCGACGACGATCGTCGCGATCCAGGGCGAGGCGTAGCTGCCGTGGACCGATGCTACGGCCGCGTTGATAGGACCAAACCAGGTCTTGTCGCGTCCGGAGCTGAAAAGCAGGCGGGCGGCCTGCAGGATGATGGCAATAACGGCATTGAAGATGGCCACTGCGATGGCCAGGCTCATCATCACGGTCAGCACATGGCCGCCGCGAGCCTCGAGAAAGTACTCGATCTTCTGTGGAGCCGCGAGCAGGCCGACGAGATCCGGCGCGCCGAGCAGGACCGCCGTCAGCGGAATAAGTTCAGCGGCGACGGTGATGACCAGCGCCCACAGAACGATCTTGCCGATGTTGCGCTTGGCGTCGTGCGTCTCTTCACCGAAATATGCGGCGGCTCCATAGCCATTGTAGGCAAACAGCGACACGGCGGTGGAAGCCAGGATGATGCCGGCTGCAGCCGGAACCAATTGGTTGGTGGTGGCGTCGAGCAATTGCGGCGAGGTGAACAGGCTGGAAAGCGGCCGTTCCATATGGGCAAAGCCCAGTAGCGTCAGGATCAGAAGCGCCAGCATCTCGATGCCGAGGAAGATACCGGTGACGAAGGCGTTGACCTTGATGCGAAGCGCGGCCACGGCGCCCGCGAGGATGATCGTTATGACGCCTACCCATTGCGGGCTGAGATTGGGGATGAGGACCCCCAAATAGGTGCCGACGCCAAGCGCTATGACGGCCACGATCAGCACGATCGAGACGAAGACCAGCACCAGCGTGACGAACCCCCAGAAGCGGCCGAGCGTACGGCCGATCATGGTGTATTCGCCGCCGGCCATCGGATAGGCCGACGACAACTCGGCATACACGAAGGCCATGAACAGGCCGATGACGGCGGCCAGCACGAAGCTGAGAAACGAGCCGGTGCCGGCCAGCGCGATGACACCCGGAACGATGATGAAGACCGAGGATGCCGGCGTCACCGCCGACAGCACGATCATCAGTGTGCCGAGCGCATTGAGTGCTCGATCCAACCCCTTGGCGCCGGTCGCGGCGTCGACGCCCGTCGAGGCTTCGTTTGTGGACATGGTCCTCCCCTTTTTTTAATCTGATAAAAATTATCCTCCGTGACGGAACCTAGCCACACCGTATCGCTTCGTCAACGAATATGGTGTACACGCCTCTTGCGCGATCGCAGCACCTACACATAAATTGAATTCAATTCAGGAAATAACTCAATGGGCCGACCGACAACCCAAGCCGACCGTCGCCTGACTTTAGTGGCGGCGGCGGAATCGATGATCGCCAGGCATGGCCTTGCCGGGGTCACGCTGCGCGATGTCGCCAACGAGGCAGGCATGAGTTCCAGCGCGCTGCTCTACTACTATCCGGGACTGAAAGACCTGCTCGACGACGTGCAGAAGCAGGCCGTGGAGCGGTTCTGCACGCTGCGCGCCGCCTCGGTCACCCGCATCGAGGACCCGAAGCTGCGCCTCAAGGCAATGATCGAGAGCGGCCTGCCCACGGACAGGGACGACCAGCTTTGCCGGCTACTCTATGAGCTTGGTGCCTACTCCCGCTCCGATGCCAGCTATGCAGCCCGCCACATCGCCTTGTTCGAGCGCCAGGTGGCGATCTATGTCGGCATCCTCGAAGCTGGCGCGGCCACCGGAATATTCAAGTTGCAATCGGCCAGCGACGCGATCGCGCGCGCGTTGGTGATCCTGGAGGACGGCCTCGGGCTTCATCTGATCAACGTCGTGCCGGCTGTCGATCATCCCACCGCCGTGTCAATCCTGACCGACTACGGGGAGCTGGCGACCGGCTGCCGCCTTCGCTGAGCCGACTTACAAAAGGGAGAGCACAACAGCATGAACCAACGAGCTGATATTGACACCACGCCGACAGGTAGGGCCCGCGCCAGGGCGCTTGGCATCCCATTGCAGGGCAGCCCCGGCCCCGCCAATGCCATTACCGACGTCGACGGCGTTCTCGTTGGCTACTCGACGATCGTCGAGGGTGAAGGAAAGCTGTCAGTCGGCCACGGCCCCGTGCGCACAGGGGTCACAGCGATCCTGCCACTGGGCCGCGACGGAGTCGGCACGGCATGCGCAGCCGGCTATCATTCGTTCAATGGCAATGGCGAGATGACCGGCGCCTCGTGGCTGGAAGAAGCTGGCAGCCTCAGCATGCCAATCCTGATCACCAACACCCATGCCATCGGCCCCTGCCATCGCGGTGTCATCGACTGGGTGGCGCACAACAAGCCGGAGGTCGCGAACCAGTGGCTGCTGCCGGTCGTGGCGGAGACGTGGGACGGTTACCTCAACGACATCAACGGCTCTCACATCACCGTCGATCACGCCGTCGCGGCGATCGACAAGGCGGTGGGCGGCAGGATCGAGGAAGGCTCGGTCGGCGGCGGCACGGGCATGAACTGCTACGCCTTCAAGGGCGGGTCGGGCACAGCCTCGCGGATCGTCGACTACGGCCACCGTCAATATACGGTCGGCGTCTTCCTGCAGGCGAATTTCGGCTCGCGCAACGAGCTCAGCATCGCGGGCATTCCCATGGGCGACGAACTCGCCGACGACAATCCGATGGAAGCCTATTTCAGTGGCCGGCCGACGGGCGCGGGTTCCTGCATCGGCATCGTCGCCACCGACGCACCGCTGCTGCCAGGCCAATGCAAGGCACTGGCGCGCCGCGTGCCGCTCGGCCTCGCACGCACGGGAACGGCGGGCTCGCACTTTTCCGGCGACATCTTTCTTGCTTTCTCGACGGCAAACCCCGATGCGCTCAACGGTCGGTTTCCGCAAGGCGCGCCGAGCGAAGAGAGCTACGGTCATATGGACTTCGTCCCCTGGGGACGAATGGATGATTTCTATACGGCGGTCGTCCAGGCGACCGAGGAAGCGGTGCTGAACGCGCTGGTCGCCAACAGCGAAATGACAGGCCGTGACGGCAACCGGACCCCCGCCCTGCCCCATGCGAAGGTCGTCGCGGCGCTGCACGCGCGCGGAATCACCGCCCGCCGATAAATCCCTCTTCGGCCGCGGGCCGATATGAAAAAGCCCCGGCGTCTTGCGCCGGGGCTTTTTTGTCACCGGATCCTTCCAGCAATGTCGAGGCGGCCACAGGGGCCACGCGGCAGAGGATCAGGCGGCCGCGGACACCGAAGCGTCGGTCGCGACTTCCGAGATCGTCTTCAGGACCTGCGAAGCGATCTGGTAGGGGTCGCCCTGCGAGTTCGGGCGGCGATCTTCCAGATAGCCCTTGTAGTCATTCTTGACGAAGGAGTGCGGCACCCGGATCGACGCGCCACGATCGGCGACGCCATAGGAGAACTTGTTCCACGGCGCGGTCTCGTGCTTTCCGGTCAGGCGCTTGTCGTTGTCCGGGCCGTACACGGCGATGTGGTCCATCAGGTTCTTCTCGAACTGCGCCATCAGCGCCTCGAAATAGGCCTTGCCGCCCACTTCGCGCATGTATTTGGTCGAGAAGTTGCAGTGCATGCCCGAACCGTTCCAGTCGGTATCGCCGAGCGGCTTGCAGTGGAACTCGATGTCGATGCCGTACTTTTCCGTCAGGCGCAGGAGCAGGTAACGCGCCATCCAGATCTGGTCGGCGGCCTTCTTGGAACCCTTGCCGAAAATCTGGAATTCCCACTGGCCCTTCGCCACTTCGGCGTTGATGCCCTCGTGATTGAGGCCGGCGGCCAGGCAGAGGTCGAGATGCTCCTCGACGATCTGGCGCGCGACGTCGCCGACGTTCTTGTAGCCAACGCCGGTGTAGTAAGGGCCCTGTGGCGCAGGATAGCCGCTCTCGGGAAAGCCGAGCGGACGCCCGTCCTTGTAGAAGAAATACTCCTGCTCGAAACCGAACCAGGCATCCTCGTCGTCGAGAATGGTCGCGCGGCTGTTCGATTCATGCGGGGTGACGCCATCGGGCATCATGACTTCGCACATCACCAGGACACCGTTGGTGCGGGCAGGATCCGGATAGACCGCCACAGGCTTCAGCACGCAATCCGAACTGTGGCCCTTGGCCTGGTTCGTGGACGAGCCGTCGAAACCCCACAGCGGAAGCTGTTCGAGGGTGGGGAATTCGGCAAACTCCTTGACCTGGGTCTTGCCGCGCAGATTGGGGGTCGGGGTGTAGCCGTCGAGCCAGATATACTCGAGCTTATACTTGGTCATTCCAGTGCCTCTCGTTGCTCGGACGCCGCTTGGTGGCGGCATCAACGCATGGCCGGATCGAGCCGACCTGCCGCGCCATAAAATGCAAGCCGCGTGCCAGCCTCCCTCTCTCGGGTGCGACAAAATGGTCAGGGCATTGCGTTGATTTCGCTGAGCCGCCTCAGCAATGCGTCACGATCAGTCAGATATGTAATTTGCATAAATTATATGCACAATATGTTCTTTTTGTAAGCATATTGCCTAAAGGAGTCGCACAACCTATCTTGGTGGAAAGTTGAATCGACAATCTCCTGGAGAAGTAAGGAGGCCGCCCGTGGAAGCCACTCAAACGCGCCCGTCGGCAAAAATTCTGATGTTCCCGCTTGCAGCTCGTGCATCTGCCTCAAATTTAGGCGCCAAGGCGAAATTCGCGGCAGAGCTCGCTTCGCTGCGTAACACGCACGCCGATTTTGACGGCTGGTATCATGAGGCGGCGGTCGAAGAAGAGAACCGGCAGCACAACAGCTGATCGGCCTGAAATGTCATCCGAACGAAAAAGCCCGGCGCGATAACCGCGCCGGGCTTTTCTTTATTGATGCGGGATCCGCTACTGCTTGGCGTTCAGGTCGGTGCCAAGCGTATCCTTGACGAAGAGCGTGCCGATGATCAGCGACATGGCGGCGATGACGACCGGATACCAGAGGCCGTAGTAGATATCGCCCCTGTAGGCGCTGAGCGCGAACACGGTCGCGGGCAGCAGGCCGCCGAACCAGCCATTGCCGATGTGGTAGGGCAGCGACATGCCGGTGTAGCGGATGCGGGTCGGGAACATCTCCACCAGGATCGCCGCGATCGGCCCATAGACCATGGTCACGAACAGCACCAGGATGAACAGGATCGCGATCGTCATCGGCCAGTTGATCGCCGCCGGATCGGCGACCATGGCGAAGGCGCCGCCGCCGAGGATGTTGTAGGCGGTGATCTCAGGCGCGCCCGCCGCCTCTTCCTTGGTCAGAAGCTTGTCGGTGATGGCCTGGTCGGTCTTGACCGTCGCTTTCTCCCCGCCACGGATGGTCGCGGCGTCAAGCTTGAGCTCCGGATTGGCGGCGACGAAAGCGTCGAGCTTCTGATCCGCGACCTTGATGGCGGCGCGCTTCAGCGGATAGCCGCCATCCTGCAGCGACATGTTCACCGCCTTGACGAAGGCTGCGTCCTTCGTCTTCGCCTGATCGCCAGCCGCGACGGCATCATAAGACGTGACTGTCTCGTTGCCGATCTTGACCGTCGCCGGCGTTCCGGCCGCAGCCGTCGTCACGACCTCATACGGCACGGAGTTCTTGGTCAGGAACGAAGTCGCGATGTCACAGGACGTCGTGAATTTCGCGGTTCCGACCGGGTTGAACTGGAACTTGCAGTCGCCGGGCGCAGCCGTCACCGTTGCCCGCGTATTCTGCTGGGCGGTGGCGAGCGCCGGGTTGGCGGCCCAGGTCAACGCCTTGAACAGCGGGAAGGTGCAGACGATGGCAAGCGCCAGCCCTGCCATGATGATCGGCTTGCGGCCGATCTTGTCGGACAGCCAGCCGAAGACGACGAAGAAGATGGAGCCGATCGCAAGCGCGATCGCGATCATGATGTTGACCGACTGAGCATCGACCTTCAGCACGTTCTGCAAGAAGAACAGGGCGTAGAACTGGCCATTGTACCACACGACGGCCTGGCCGGCGGTGAGACCGAACAGGGCCAGGAGCGCGATCTTGGCGTTCTTCCACTGGCCGAAAGCTTCCGACAGCGGCGCCTTCGAGCCCTTGCCCTCCTCCTTCATGCGCTTGAAGGTCGGCGATTCCGACAACGACAGCCTTATCCAGACAGAAACGGCGAGCAGAATGAAGGAAACGATGAAGGGAATGCGCCAGCCCCAGGCGGCGTAGGTTTCCTTGCTCAGCGAGCCCTGTACGATCAGGATGACGATCAGCGACAGGAACAGGCCGAGTGTTGCCGTCGTCTGGATCCACGAGGTGTAGAAGCCACGACGATCATCAGGCGCATGTTCGGCGACATAGGTTGCCGCACCACCATATTCACCACCGAGCGCCAGGCCCTGCAGCATGCGCAGGAAGATCAGGATCACGGGCGCGGCAATGCCCAAGGTCGCATAGCCGGGAAGCAGGCCGACCAGGAAGGTCGACAGGCCCATGATCGTCATCGTAACGAGGAAAGTGTATTTGCGGCCGACGAGATCGCCGATGCGGCCGAAGACCAGCGCGCCGAACGGGCGCACCAGGAAGCCCGCCGCAAAGGCGAGCAGCGCGAAGATGTTGCGCGTCGCCTCAGGGATCGTGGGGCTGAAGAAGGTCGAGCCGATGAAGGCGGCCAGTGAACCGTAGAGATAGAAATCGTACCATTCGAATACGGTGCCGAGCGAGGAGGCGAAGATGACCTTCTTTTCCTCTCGCGTTATGCTGCGGCTGGTTTTGCCGGCGGTCGATGCCATTGCCATGAGTGCCGTCCTCCCGTGAGACCTTTTCGTCGAAGCCGTCAGATCGAATCCTCCTCAGGGACTCGAAAACGAGCGGTCATCACGGAAAAAATGACAGAAAGCCCCCCAAGGCGGCAGAGCGCCTTTGGGATTATGACTTTGGTCTAATGCTCGCTCCGGATGCCTGGATCGGATCAGGCGATTGCCCTGTTCGCATTCGGACGGAGACGCAACGCCGAACGCTCGGCGAAGGCAATAACGCTCAGGCCGCCAGAGCCTCGATCAGGCCGGCGGCGGCCATCATGTCGCGCTTGCGGGCGGATCGGCGCGCCACGGCTTCGGCGTCCTGCCCCCAGTGCTCGATCTGCCAGTCCTCGTCGACGTGGCCGGCATTCCAGGCGGCCTCGCTGTCGAGTTCACCCGCCTCCACCGCGATTGCCAGCAGCGCCGAACCGGTGAGCGAGGTCATGAGGTGCATGGCGGCGAGCCTGAGTGGTTCCGCGCGCCGCGCAAGATGCGCTCCGAGCACCGCAATCGTCTCGCGCGGCTGCTCGACATGGATTACACCCTCGGCGAGATTGAAGCGGGCTCCGAGGGTTGCCCTCGCCCAGTCGATGACCGGGTCCCAGTGCTCGTTCTGCCGGATGACCAGCCCTTGCGGGCCATCGGCCCGGTAGCACAGCAGATCCGACGAGGCGAAACGCAGAATGTCCTCCAGCACCGCCTGCGGATCGGTCGCGACACCGTCGATGGCCGTGTTGACCAGCCGCGTCACCGGCATGGAAACGGGATCTATGGTCTCGACCTGCGCGGCGAACTCATCAGCCACGAGCCTGGCCGCCTTTTCCGTCGGCAGCGCCAGCAGCGCCCTGCCGGGGGTGCGTACCGGCTTGCCGTCGAGATGGACGGCATGGCCTTCCGCGACCGGCACGACCGAAACCTCCTTGTAGAAGCGCTTCGGCAGCGGCGCCTTCATCTGGATCTGGGCGCGGCGCACCGGGTCCGGATCGGACAGTTGCTTGCCGGCTTCGAGGTCGTTGAGGATGTCGCGCATGGGAGTTCTTTCTCAGCCCAGTATCTGCTTGCGCCCGGGCCGGTTGACGATGATCAGGCCGGCGGCGATGAGACCGAGTGCCAGGAAAATACGAATGCTGAGCGGCTCGTTCAAGAACATCGCGCCACAAAGCACGCCGAAGACGGGCGACAGGAAGGCGAAGCTCGACAGGCTCGACGCCGGATAGCGCCTGAGCAACCAGAACCACAGCACATAGGTGAAAGCGACGACATAGATGGCCTGGAAAAGCAGCGCCAGCGTCGGCACGAGAGTGACGTCACGCAAGGCCGGCCCAGCGATGGGCTGCACCAGCAAGCCGACGACGGCGGCCCCGGCGAGCTGGTAGAGCAGCAGTTTCTCTGCACTCGCCTGAACCAGCGTGGAACGCTTGATGAGAATGCTGGTCATCGCCCACAGGATGCCGGCGCCAAGGCTGAGCAGATCGCCTGTCAGGGTCATGCTGTCCCCGCCGCCGATCCTGTCGGAAAACACGGCCAGCAGGCCGCAGAAGGCAAGCACAAGGCCGGCGAACTTGCGGGCGGTCATATGTTCGCCGAGCAGGAAATGGCCGCCGACCAGCACCCAGAACGGCATGGCATTGACCAGCAAGGTGTTGCGGGCGACGGTCGTATATTCCAGACCGATGTAGAGGAACAGGAATTCAACGCCGAAGAGCACGCCCACGGCAATGCCCGGCAGGAGCGTCTTGTCCGGCCTGAACAAGGGGATGCCGCGCAGCCAGCACCAGCCGAGCACGCAAAGCCCGCCGATGACCGAACGCGCGATCGAGACGAAGACGGGATCGTAGCCGGCATAGGAAATCTTGGCGGCGACGTAGTTGAGCCCCCAGGAGAATGTCAGCGCCACCATGGTGACGGCCGCAGCCACGTCGACGGCGTCGCGGCGGTCAAGCGTGTCGGCCGCGCCGCTCACGCTTAGTCCTCGGCGCTCTGCTCGTCGAAACCGAGCAGGTTCCAGCTCTGGCGCATGTGCGGCGGCATCGGCGCGGTTACGTCGATCACGCCGCCGTCGGGATGCGGGATCACGATGCGGCGCGCATGCAGATGCAGCCGGTTCTGGATGCCGCCCGGAAACGCCCAGTTGGTGTCGGCTTCAAAGTATTTGGGGTCGCCGATAATCGGGCAGCCGATATGGGCGGCGTGAACGCGAAGCTGATGCGTACGCCCGGTATAGGGTTCCATCTCCAGCCATGACAGCGACTGCGCGGCCTGCTCGACGACGCGATAGTAGGACACGGCGTGGTCGGCGCCCTTTTCGCCATGCTTGGCGATGCGCACGCGGTCACCATCAGCGGTCGGCTCCTTGATGAGCCAGGTCGAGATCTTGTCCTCGCGCTTTGGCGGCACGCCCTTGACCAACGCCCAGTAGGTCTTCTTCGTCTCGCGTGCCCGGAAGGCTTCCGAGAGCTTCATCGCGGCCAAGCGGGTGCGGGCAATGACCAGCACGCCCGACGTGTCGCGGTCAAGGCGATGGACGAGGCGCGGCTTCTCGCCCTTCTGGTTGCGCCAGGCCTCCAGCATGTCGTCGACGTTTCGGGTGACGCCCGAGCCGCCCTGGACGGCAAGACCGGCCGGCTTGTTGAAAACGAAGACCTTCGGATCCTCGTGCAACAGCATCTTGGCGAGCACGTCTGCATCGCCCTGGTTGCGGATCGAGTGGCCGGTGAGCTGGGTTTCGCCCTTCTTGTCGACCTCGAGCGGCGGGATGCGAACCGTCTGGCCCGGCTCGACGCGCGTATCGGCTTTTACTCTGCCACCATCGACGCGAACCTGGCCGGAGCGCAGGAGCTTCTGCAAATGGCCAAAGCCAAGGCCCGGGAAATGAACCTTGAACCAGCGGTCGAGCCGCATGCCCGCTTCGCCGGGCTCCACCACTATCTGTTCGACGCCTGCCATAATCTCGCTTCAACCATTTCAAACCGGGGCAATAGCATCAATGCCCTTCGCCCAAAAGGCGTGACGGGTTCGAAATAGGAGGCTTACGGCAGTGTTCTGACCAGCCACAGGCCCAAAAACAGCGCGACGATCGCGCCAACCACGCTAAACAGGGCGTAGCCGAGCGCCGGCAAGGTTGCTCCGCGCTCCCACAGCGTGGCGAAATCGAGCGAGAAAGCCGAGAAGGTCGTGAAGCCGCCGAGAATGCCGGTGGCGACGAACAGACGCAGCTCGGCCGACCCGCCGCGCCGGGCCATAAGCCCGATGAACAGGCCCATGACGAGGGAGCCCACGATGTTGATGAGCATCGTGCCCCACGGATAGTTCGGGCCGATGAGGCGCAGCGCGCCGAGATTGGAGAGGTGGCGAATTCCGGCGCCGATGGCGCCGCCCAGCGCGACGAGGACCAGATGGAGCATGGGCATTTTCTGCCCCTGCCGGAATGTCCGGTCAATCCCGGCGCCGTGCCGGCTCTTCCTGGGGAATGGCGCAGATGGTGGACCGGGTCAGGAAACGCTTCTCGCGTCCATTGTCGAGCGAGAACATCCCGCCCCGGCCTGGAACCACGTCGATCGTCAGATCGGTGTGCTTCCATGCTTCGTATTGCGAGGCGCTGATGTAGACCGGCGTCTCGCCGATTTCGCCCAGCAGAACGTCGTTGTCGCCGACGATGAAATCGCCCCGGGGATAGCACATGGGCGATGAACCGTCGCAGCAACCGCCCGACTGGTGGAACAAGACAGGCCCGTGATCGGCAATGATCTCCGCCAGGAACGCCTCGGCTTCGGGCGTCGCCGACACTTTGCCCAATGAAATCTTGTCCATCGTCTCCTCACTCAGCGGAAAGGCACGAACGCGTCGCGCCTTCCCCTTGCCCAGGCCTTGGGAGGTTCAGAAGAAGCCGAGCTTCTTCGGGCTATAGCTGACCAGCATGTTCTTGGTCTGCTGATAGTGGTCGAGCATCATCTTGTGGTTCTCGCGGCCGATGCCGGACTGCTTGTAGCCGCCGAAAGCCGCGTGGGCCGGATAGGCGTGATAGCAGTTCGTCCACACGCGCCCGGCCTGGATGGCACGGCCGAAGCGGTAGCAACGATTGGCGTCGCGGCTCCAGATGCCGGCTCCGAGGCCGTAGAGAGTGTCGTTGGCAATCGAGAGCGCCTCGTCATCGTCCTTGAAGGTGGTGACCGAAACCACCGGGCCAAAGATCTCCTCCTGGAAGATGCGCATCTTGTTGTTGCCCTTGAACACGGTCGGCTTGACGTAGTAGCCGCCGGCGAGGTCACCCGGCAGGTGGTTCTGCTCGCCGCCGGCCAGAACCTCGGCTCCTTCCTTCCTGCCGATGTCGAAGTAGGACAGGATCTTCTCGAGCTGCTCGCTCGATGCCTGGGCGCCGATCATGGTTGCCGGATCGAGCGGATCGCCCTGAACGATCGCTGCGACCCGCTTCAGCGCGCGCTCGATGAACTTGTCGTAGATCTTCTCGTGCACCAGCGCGCGGCTCGGGCATGTGCAGACCTCGCCCTGGTTGAGCGCGAACATGACGAAGCCTTCGATCGCCTTGTCGAAGAAGTCGTCGTCTTCCGCGGTGACATCGCTGAAGAAGATGTTAGGCGACTTGCCGCCAAGCTCGAGAGTGACCGGGATAAGATTCTGGCTGGCGTATTGCGAGATGAGGCGTCCGGTCGTGGTCTCGCCGGTGAAGGCGATCTTGGCGATACGGTTCGACGATGCCAGCGGCTTGCCCGCTTCCAGGCCAAAGCCGTTGACGATGTTGAGGACGCCGGGCGGCAGCAGGTCGCCGATGAGATCGGCCCAGAGCATGATGGTGGCGGGCGTCTGCTCCGCCGGCTTGATGACGACGCAATTGCCCGCGGCCAGCGCCGGCGCCAGCTTCCACACGGCCATCAGCAAGGGGAAATTCCACGGGATGATCTGCCCGACGACGCCGAGAGGCTCGTGGAAATGATAGGCGACCGTGTCGTGGTCGATCTCGGAGATGCCGCCTTCCTGCGCGCGCACGGCGCCGGCGAAATACCGGAAATGGTCGATGGCGAGCGGCAGATCGGCCGCGGTCGTCTCGCGGATCGGCTTGCCGTTGTCCCAGGTCTCGGCCAGCGCCAGCAGATCGAGATTTTCCTCCATGCGGTCGGCGATACGGTTGAGGATCAAGGCGCGGGCAGCGGCGCTCGTCTTGCCCCAGGCGTCTTTGGCCCTGTGGGCTGCGTCGAGCGCGGCCTCGATGTCGGCGGCGTCCGAACGGGCCACCTCGCCCAGCGGCCTGCCGGTGACCGGCGAGATGTTCTCGAAATACCGGCCGGCTTTCGGGGCGACCCACTGGCCGCCGATGTAGTTGTCGTAACGCTTGGCGAAGGGAACCTTCGCCGCGCGGGAAAATTCAACCTTGTTCATCGTCTTCCTCCCAACAGGCAGCGCCACGGGATGCGGCGCGCTTCATGGGCAAGAGTTGCGAACAGGACCGACGATGTCATCCCGGGCGAAGGCGATCCGCCCGTCCGACTGTCTCAGTTCTGCGACAGTCGGACGGGCAAAACTCAGTGCGGGCGGCGAATGCCGAAACGGGCGAGCTTGCGATGCAGCGTCGCCCGCGAAATGCCGAGGCTGCTGGCGGCCTGGGAGACATTGCCCTCGGCCCGCGCGATGGCGCGCTGGACGACGCCGCGCTCCGCTTCCTCAAGATCCTCGGTCGCCTTTGCGGCGCTGCCCAGTATGTCGGCCGCGGGCAGCCCCCTGGCCAGGAGCTGCTGCGTGATGCCCAGCGCCAGCCGCGCCGATCGGGTCGCCCCGATCACGAGGTCGTCGTTATCCACGGCGATCAGGGCGCCGGCACTCCGTTCGGCCACCGGCGCCAGCATGATGCGGGCGCCCGAGAACACCATGCGGAAATTCTCGGCTTCGATACGGCGCGCGGCATCTCCCACCGCGACCGAGATCAGGTTGACGAAGCTCTCCGTCAGGTCCGAACGGCAGGACGAGACATCGAGCGCCGCGGCCAGATTGCCTTCATGGTCATAGACCGGCGCCGTGGTGCAGCTGAGCAGCGTGTTGCGGGACAGGAAATGCTGGTCGCGATGGATGGTCAACGCGCGCTGGTCCGCGAGGCAGGTGCCAATTCCGTTGGTGCCTTCACTCTCCTCGCTCCAGACCGTGCCGGTCCACAGGCCCCATTCGTCGAACGTATCGTCATCGGCGACGGCGCCCCGGCGCTCCACCGGAATACCGTCCCGGTCGGCGAGCAGGACGCAGCAGCCGATGCCGCCGACGGCGAGGTAAAGCCGGTCCAGGCTCGCGTCGGCGGCACGGATCAGTTGCTCCATCCGCTGCCGCGCCTGTTTCAGCTCACTCTCGGTCAGCCGTCGTGGCGCAACGTGTACGGCCGGATCCAGGCCATGGACAGTGAGCGAGCGGCGCCAAGAGGCGACAAGCGCGGAACGCGCCGCGTCACTGCCGGCAATGGATGCCTGAACAAAATCCGCATGAAGACTGGTTGGCTGTCGTGCGCTCACCCCTTCCTCCCAAGGCGAATGTCGCTTCCAACTTCACGTTATATCCGTTGAGATATATCCGCTAGCCGCGTTTTTAGAGGATCAGGACAGGGCAGCGCTATACGACCATGGTGCAAGGACATGCCCACCATGGCCGCTCGGGCATGGTCCGGCCGCCGCCCGGAGCTGGCGACCGGAAACAGGCTATCAGGTGGTTTCGGCCTTCTTCGGCTTTGACGAGCCGATCATCTTCCAGTTCTTGTAGAAGACCGAGTTGATGCGTTCGACGCTGACCGAAACGACAGCCAGCAGGCCGGCGATCAGGCGGGGGAACGGAGACGGGCGGATGATGTCCACGAAGACGCAGTAGCGGCGTCCGTCATATTCGTTGACCGACCGGTGGAAGAGCGTGTCGTCGAAGATGAACAACGGGTTGTCGAACCAGTAGTTCTTCTTGCTGCCGCACTGGACGAAGATCTCGGCCTTCACCGGGACGAGATTGTAGAGGATGCGCAGGCTGAGCCGCAGCGGTCCGAAATGCCAGGAGGTCGACTCGCGCTTGCTGAACACCGAGACGGCGATGGTCTTGATGTATTTGAAATCCTTGTTGAATTCCGGAACGTTGTCGATCTTGTGCTTGCCATACCACTGGTAGACATACATGCCGCGCCGACCGGCGCCGAAATTGGCGTCTATGTCGGCGATGATCTCCTGCTTGCGCGCCTTGAAGACGTCGAGGATCTCATTGACCTCGCGCTGATAGTCAGGCGGGAACTGCTCGAGCTTCCACACGCCCGGATTCCGGTAGGACAACAGGTCGACCAGCAGGTTGAAAGGCGAAAGCAGCCAGGTGAACAAGCCGTTGCCGAGGAAATAGCTGCTGAACAGCGGCCAGTCCTTCTGGTCGTTGCGCATCACGTCGATGATGCCGCAGACGACGAGCAAAGTCGTCAAAATGGGAATGAAATAAAAACCGACCGCCAGCACCAGAACGGCGATGGCGACTTTGCGAATGGATTTGCGAAGGGTCTTTGTCATTTTTCCAGGCGCCTGAGCGCCATCCTGTTTCGATATGGCCGGCTATGGGCGTCTTCGGCCAGTACCCCCCTGGCCTCGCGCTGCTTCGGTAACGGATCGATTCCGAACGTCACCAGCCGTGCGCCTAGATACGGTCTTTTGGGTCGGCGCACAATGTCGTTCGCTCCGCGGCAACGATCGCGCCGGAGACCTCAGCGCCCCTGCGTTGAAACGAGCTACATCAATGGACGGCCGGCAGGCCCAAATCGTCCCATTTCTCGCGCGCTATCGGGTCACCGACCAGGAACTCGAAACCCTTGACGGTTCCGCCGTCCCGCGACAGCTCGCATTTGAATTGCAGCCCGAACCAGTTTCCCCGGCTGCGGAAGGCCGCGCCATTGGCCGAGACGACGCCGTCGGCGATCCTTTCCCTCGCTGTCGCATAGGGCACCACCCGATCCGGGTGGAAGTCCGCGCGCCAGGCATGGATCTGGTCCATGGCCTCGAGGTCGCACAGTTGCAGCATGCGCTCGTCCGAGGCGAATGTGGCGAGATCGGCCCTCGCCTGCCGACTGCGCGGATCGGCCAGGGTTCGGGCCGAGAGCATCCTGTTTGGCCGGATCATCTCCGGCGTCCTGGAAGGTGCCGGCGCGGCGACCTCTGGCAGGGGTGCCGTCGTCGGAGCCTGCGGAACTGGAGGCGCCACCGGCGCCGGCGGCGGACTTGTCTGTGCCCGAAACTGATCCGGCGAGAGTATGTCGACCGACACTGGCTCTTCGTGGGACGGCTCGGGCCGTCTCGGCACCGGCATCACGGCCAGCGCGGCGATCAGAAGCGCGTGGAGGCCCAGCGAGCTCGATATGCCCCAGGGCGAAATCTCATGCCGGGCGGCCACGAGACCGCGCAAGCCCCCTATCCCCGTTCCTTGCGCAGCTTCGCCCAGTAGTCGAGCCGCTTGCGTATGTCGCGCTCGAAGCCGCGTTCGGGTGGATCGTAAAAAGTGCGCCGTCCCATCTTTTCCGGAAAATAATCCTGGCCCGAGAAGGCGTCCGGCTCGTCGTGGTCGTAGCGATAGCCGGCGCCGTAGTCTTCTTCCTTCATGAGCTTGGTCGGCGCATTGAGGATGTGCTTGGGCGGCAGCAGCGAGCCGAATTCCTTGGCTGCCTGCGTCGCCGCCTTGAAGGCGGTGTAGACGGCGTTCGATTTCGGCGCGGTGGCGAGATAGACGGCGGCCTGCGCGAAGGCGAGCTCTCCCTCTGGCGAGCCCAGATAGTCATAGGCATCCTTGGCGGCGTTGGCGACGACCAGGGCCTGCGGGTCGGCAAGCCCGATATCCTCCACCGCCATGCGCACCAGCCGGCGCCCGAGATAGAGAGGATCCTCGCCGGCGTCGAACATGCGCGCGAGATAGTAAAGCGCTGCATCAGGATCGGAGCCGCGTACCGACTTGTGCAGCGCCGAGATCAGATTGTAGTGGCCGTCCTGACCCTTGTCATAGATCGGCGCGCGACGCTGGACGACGCGCTGGAGGCCTTCCGGTCCGAAAACCTCCCCCGGCTTGGCCGCGCGCCATACTTCCTCTGCCAGTGTGAGGGATGCCCGACCATCGCCATCCGCCATGCGGATGAGCATGGCGCGCGCATCCTCGTCGAGCGGCAGCGCCCTGCCCTCGGTCTCCTCGGCGCGCGCCAGGAGTTTCGTGATGCTCGCCTCGCCGAGCGACTGGAATACCAGCACCCGGGCCCGCGACAGAAGCGCGGCGTTGAGCTCGAAGGATGGATTCTCCGTGGTGGCGCCGACCAGCACGATCGTTCCGTCCTCCATCACCGGCAGGAATCCATCCTGCTGGGCCCGGTTGAAGCGATGGATCTCGTCGACGAAGAGCAGCGTCTGGCGGCCGTTGGCGCGGCGCAGCTTTGCCGCCTCGAACACTTTCTTCAGGTCGGCGACGCCGGAAAAGATCGCCGATATCTGTTCGAAGGCAAGCTCGGTTTCACCGGCCAGCAGCCGAGCCACGGTGGTTTTTCCGGTGCCGGGCGGCCCCCAGAAGATCATCGACCCCAGCGACCCGGAATTGATCAGCCGCGTCAGCGCGCCATCCGGGCCGGTCAAATGCTCCTGGCCGACGACCTCGCCGAGATTCCTCGGCCGTAGCCGATCGGCCAGGGGGCGGCCGGTTGAAGCCTTCTCCGGTTCCTCGACGCTGAACAGATCCGCCATGCACTTCTTCAGAGTTGGGGCATCGTCCGGGAAAAATCCCGTTCGTGCTCAGTAACGCAACACCTGACGCAGTATCTGCCCGCCGCGCTCGACGGTAAAGCGCCACCAGCGCGTATCCTGCTTGGAGGCCTGCTCCAGGGCCGTTGCGGTGTCGATGGTGACGCCGTTGACCTCGCGCACGATGTCGCCCGTCTGGAAGCCGAAATCGGCCGCCGGGGAATCGCGGTTGATGTCGACCACGGTGACGCCCTTGGCGTCGGTGCGCAGGCCGAGCCGCTGCGCGAGCCGCGGCGAAAGCTCAGCCACCTTGGCGCCGGCAAACGGGCTGCGGCCGCGTAAGGTGATCTCGGATGGCTTGGAACCCTCCGGTGGCCGCTCCAGGGCGATCTCCATCGTCGCCTGCTGGCCCTTGCTGAGCACAGCGAAATTCACCTTGGCGCCGATCGAGAGCGTCGCCATGCGGTAGTCCAGCGCTTCGATGGTGTCGACCGGCTTGCCGTTGAGCGAAAGAACGACGTCACCCGGCTTCAGGCCTGCCTTGGCGGCGGGGCCGTTCGGCTCGACGGAAGACACCAGCGCGCCGGCGGGCTTCTCCATGGCGAGCGATTCCGCGATCTGCGGCGTAACGGCCTCGAACTCGGCCCCGATATAGGGGCGTTCGAAGAAATCGAGCCCGGCCTTGGCGGCGTCCGCGAAGGCACGAACCATGTTGGACGGGATGGCGAAGCCAAGGCCGATGGAGCCGCCGCTGCGGCTGTAGATCGCCGTGTTGATGCCGATGAGCTGCCCGCCCATGTTGATCAGGGCGCCGCCGGAATTGCCCGGGTTGATGGCGGCGTCGGTCTGGATGAAGAAGCTCGAATCCGAAACACCGATGTGGCTGCGTGCAAGCGCCGACACGATGCCGCTGGTCGTCGTCTGGCCGACGCCGAACGGATTGCCGATGGCCAGTACCAGGTCGCCGACCTCCAGCGCATCGGAGTCGCCGATGGCGATGACGGGAAACGGCTTGTCGGACGAAATCTTGAGCACGGCGAGATCCAGCGTCTCGTCCTTCAGCATGATCTTGCTTTCGAACTCGCGCCCGTCGGCCATGGCCACCTTGACCTGGTCGGCGTTCTTCACGACGTGAAAATTGGTCACGACGATGCCGCTCGGATCGACGAGCACGCCGGAACCCAGCGAGGACTGCGCGCGCGGCTGAGAGCGGCCGAAGAACTCCTCGAAGAAGGGATCGCCCTCAAAGGGCGAAACCACCTTGGCGGTCTGCGAGGCATAGACGTTGACCACTGCCGGAGCTGTCTGCTTGACCAGCGGCGCAAAGGAAAGCTGCACCTCCTCGCGCCCGAACGGCACGCGCTTGTCGGGGCCGGAATTGCCATTCTCGCCCTCCACGCCATGCAGCAGGTCGGTCAGGACATCGGAGAGACCGGGTTCGCTCTTGTTCTCCTCGGCGGATGCATGCCTGACCGCCGGCACGGCCGCGCACGCCATCACGGCGCACAGCAGGGCTATGGACAGTCGTCTGAGAAGCATCGCGAATCCTCCAGGTCGGGTTCGGCGCCATTGTCCCGACGATTGTGCAAAATGAAAGGCTAAGGCGCTGAAATCCGTTTCTTTTCGTGAGGCTAACCGCGACCGAGGGAGGCGCCAGGGCTTATCCATCCCTGTCTTCCAGCCTCTCCTCCCCGACAGCGACCCCGCCCCTGTAGGCCACGGCTCACAGCGCCGTTCTTAACCTTTGTCAAGCCGAAGGAAACCATATCGGCGATTTTAAGGCATCCGGGCGATCGCGCGCCGCCGTTCCGCCTCAATGGAGTAGCAATTGAGCCGGAGGGACGTGTCTTTGGACTTGCGAGAGGACCACTATGTATCTGACCAAGACGACTGCCATTGCTGTCGCGCTTCTCACCGCCGCCCTTACCGGATGCGCGTCTGAACAGGAACAGAGAGCCGGAACGGGCGCGCTGATCGGCGGCGCCAGCGGCGCCTTGATCGGCCAGGCGCTCGGCCATGACACGGCCAGCACCGTGGTGGGTGCCGCGGGCGGCGCGATACTTGGCGCGGCGATCGGCCAGGCGACGACCCCTCAGCGCCGCGACGAGCAGCTTTGCCGCTACAGGGACCGCTACGGCCGCATCTACACCGCACCGTGCGACGACCGCTACTACAACCGCAACTACTGATCCTGAGGCCCGGCGGCTCCGAGCTGTCGGGGCCTCTCCCGTTGCCAATAGAAAAAGGGGCCGAAAGGCCCCTTTTTGTCTCCTGCAGTACCGGGCGTCTCCACCCGGTCGCGGCATGCCTAAGCGGCAGCTTCCTCGTTGTTGCCCTCGGCCTCGAGGCGAGCGCGGTCAGCGGCGCCCTTGGCGGAGGTGTCGCGATCCACGAACTCGATCACCGCCATCGCGGCGTTGTCGCCGTGACGGAAACCAGCCTTCATGATGCGCAGGTAGCCGCCGTTGCGGTTGGCGTAGCGCGGTGCGAGGGTCTCGAACAGGCGCTTGACGACGCCTTCATTGCCGATCTGCGCGATCACCTGACGGCGGGCGTGCAGGTCACCGCGCTTGCCGAGCGTCACCAGCTTCTCGACGATCGGACGCAGGTCCTTCGCCTTCGGCAAGGTGGTGACGATCTGTTCGTGCTCGATGAGAGACACGGCAAGGTTGGCGAACATCGACTTGCGGTGGCTTACGCTGCGGGCGAAGCGACGGCCTTTGAAACCGTGGCGCATGGCTCTTTTCCTTCTTCAGTTGTTCAAGAGGCCACGGCCTCTGATGGTTTTCCGCATGACCGTCGGATCGAGCGGCTTACGCCGCCGATCCTTGGAATTCATGCTCAATATTGGTCTTCGTAACGCTTGGCGAGGTCTTCGATATTTTCCGGCGGCCAGTCCGGCACTTCCATGCCGAGGTGCAACCCCATCGCCGCCAGAACTTCCTTGATCTCGTTCAGCGACTTGCGGCCGAAGTTCGGGGTGCGCAGCATCTCGGCTTCGGTCTTCTGGATCAGGTCGCCGATGTAGACGATATTGTCGTTCTTCAGGCAGTTGGCCGAACGCACCGAAAGCTCGAGTTCGTCGACCTTCTTGAGCAGCGCCGGATTAAAGGCGAGCTCGGTAACGGCTTCCGCCGCGACTTCTTTCTGCGGCTCGTCGAAGTTGACGAACAGGCCCAACTGGTCCTGCAGGATGCGAGCGGCGAAAGCCACGGCGTCCTCGCCCGAGATCGAACCGTCGGTCTCGATGGTCATGGTCAGCTTGTCGTAGTCGAGAACCTGGCCCTCGCGGGTGTTCTCGACCTTGTAGGAGACCTTCTTGACCGGCGAATAGAGGCTATCGACCGGGATCAGGCCGATCGGCGCGTCCTCGGCTCGATTGCGATCGGCCGGCACGTAACCCTTGCCGGTGTCGACCGTGAACTCCATGCGGATCTCGGCGCCCTCGTCCAGCGTGCAGATGACGTGGTCGGGGTTGAGGATCTCGACGTCGCCGACTGTCTGGATGTCGCCAGCCAGCACGGCGCCCGGGCCCTGCTTGCGAACGACCATGCGCTTGGGACCATCGCCTTCCATGCGGATGGCGATTTCCTTGATGTTGAGCACGATGTCCGTCACGTCCTCGCGCACGCCGGCGATGGACGAGAATTCGTGCAGGACGCCGTCGATCTGCACGGCGGTCACAGCCGCGCCACGCAGCGAGGACAGGAGCACGCGGCGCAGCGCGTTGCCGAGCGTCAGGCCGAAGCCGCGCTCGAGCGGCTCGGCGACCAGGGTGGTCAGCGTCTTCTTCTTCGACGAGAACTCGATCTTGTTCGGCTTGATCAGTTCCTGCCAGTTTTTCTGGATCATGATGTCTTCCTTCCGTTGCCCCGCCACCATCCAATCGTGGCGGGCGACCTGGAATACCGTGGAGGAACGCCGACGGCGTTCACGCGGCGTTCGAAATTAGACGCGGCGCTTCTTGCGCGGACGGCAGCCATTGTGCGGGATCGGCGTCACATCACGGATCGAGGTGATGGTGAAGCCGGCCGCCTGCAGGGCGCGCAGGGCCGATTCACGACCGGAGCCAGGTCCGCAGACCTCGACCTCAAGCATGCGCATGCCGTGTTCCTGGGCCTTCTTGGCGGCGTCCTCGGCAGCCATCTGGGCGGCGAACGGGGTCGACTTGCGCGAACCCTTGAAGCCCTGGGCGCCAGCCGACGACCAGGCAATCGAATTGCCCTGCGCGTCGGTGATGGTGATCATCGTGTTGTTGAAGGTCGAATTGACGTGGGCAACGCCCGACGAAATGTTCTTGCGTTCGCGACGGCGAACACGAGCGGCTTCCTTGGCCATGGTAGTCCTTTCAGTTGATCTCTACACCGCCGTAATGCCAGCGGCTCCACCTTGGTAAGGTAGTAGGGGAGCAAGGCGGTAAGGAAGTCGGGAAAAACGCGATCCCTTTGCCTTACCGCCCTGCCCTACTCCCCAAATTACTTCTTCTTGCCGGCGATTGCCTTTGCCGGGCCCTTGCGGGTGCGCGCATTGGTGTGCGTGCGCTGGCCGCGAACCGGCAGCGAACGGCGGTGACGCAGGCCGCGGTAGCAGCCCAGGTCCATGAGGCGCTTGATGTTCATCGACACTTCGCGGCGCAGGTCGCCCTCGACCTGGTAGTCGCGGTCGATCGTCTCGCGAATCGCCAGAACCTCGGCATCGGTGAGCTGGTTCACGCGACGCTCGGCCGGGATGCCGACCTTGTCGACGATCTCCTGGGCGAACTTCTTGCCAATGCCGTGAATGTACTGAAGCGCGATAACGACGCGCTTGTTGGTCGGAATGTTGACGCCGGCTATACGAGCCATGTTCTTCTCTTCTCCATTTGGGCCGACCGACCCTGAAAAACAGGGCAGCCTGGCGCGGTGAAAAATGACCCGCGTCCGGTGGAGGCCGGCCCATGCGGGTGTTTCCAGTTCAAAGCAATTGCCTTGTCCTTGCGGACAAGCAGAGTCCATGCCTGATAGGAAGACGGGCCGCCATAGCCTAGCGGCCCTTTCCAGTCAAGCGCAATCTTTACTTAGCCGTCGCGGCGACCTTCACCGTCGTGGCCAGGACCGCCTCGATCTCGGTGGTGACGGCATCGATGCTGGCCATGCCGTCGACGCCGCGCAGCTTGCCCTTGGCGTAGTAGTAGCCGATGAGCGGCGCGGTCTTCTTGTAGTACTCGCGCAGGCGCTCTTCGAATACAGCCGGATTGTCGTCCTTGCGCACCGGCTGGCCGGCGGCCTTGGCATCCTCGGCCCGCTTGACGATACGACCGACGAGCGCCTTGTCGTCGACGACAAGCTCGACAACCGTGTCGAGCGCAATGCCGCGCTCCTTCAGCATCGCTTCGACGGCGTCCGCTTGCACCAGGGTGCGCGGATATCCGTCGAGGATGAAACCGCGCGCGCAGTCGGGCTGGTCGATGCGTTCGGCCACGATCGCGTTGACGATCGCGTCGGAAACCAGTTCGCCGGCATCCATCACCGCCTTGGCGCGCTTGCCGACTTCGGTACCGGCCTGGACGGCCGCGCGCAACATATCGCCCGTGGAGAGCTGGGGAATGCCGTGCTTCTCGACCAGTCTCTGTGCTTGCGTCCCCTTGCCCGCCCCCGGCGGCCCAAGCAAAATCAGTCTCATCTGGCCTTCTTACCCCCGCGCAACTTCGACTTCTTGATCAGGCCCTCATACTGGTGCGCGATCAGGTGGCCTTGAATCTGGGCGACCGTGTCGAGCGTGACACTGACCACGATCAGAAGCGATGTGCCACCGAGGTAGAACGGTACGCCAGTGGCTGAAATCAGGAACTCCGGCAGCAGGCAGACCAGCACCAGGTAGATGGCGCCGACGACGGTGATGCGGGTGAGGACGTAGTCGATGTACTCGGCAGTGCGCTCGCCCGGGCGATAGCCGGGAATGAAGCCCGAGTGCTTCTTGAGCTGGTCCGCCGTGTCCTTCGGATTGAACACGATCGCCGTGTAGAAGAAGGCGAAGAAGACGATCATCGCGGCGTAGAACGCCATGTAGAGCGGCTGGCCATGACCGAGCGACGCGAGCACCGAACTGGCCCAGGTCGGGAGATTCGTGGCCTGCGAGAACCCGGCGACGGTAGCCGGCAGCAGGAGCAGCGAGGATGCGAAGATCGGCGGAATGACGCCCGAGGTGTTGAGCTTCAGCGGCAGGTGCGAGGTATCGCCCTGGAACATGCGGTTGCCGACCTGGCGCTTCGGATACTGGATCAGCAGGCGGCGTTGGGCGCGCTCGAAGAAGACGATCAGCGCGATCACGACGATGGCGAGCACGATGATCGCGAGGATCAGGCTGGTGGACAGCGCGCCGGTGCGGCCGAGCTCGAGCGTGCCGGAAATGGCGTGCGGCAGGCCGGCCACGATGCCGGAGAAGATGATCAGCGAAATGCCGTTGCCGATGCCGCGCGCGGTGATCTGCTCGCCGAGCCACATCAGGAACATGGTGCCGCCGACCAGGGTGATGACGGTCGAAGCCCGGAAGAACATGCCGGGATCGCTGACGATGCCGTTACCATTCTCAAGCCCGACGGAAATACCGTAAGCCTGGACCAGCGCGAGCAGCACGGTGCCGTAGCGGGTATACTGGTTGATGACCTTGCGGCCCTGTTCGCCTTCCTTCTTCAACGCTTCCAGCGACGGAATGACCGACGTCATGAGCTGCATGATGATGGAGGCGGAAATGTAGGGCATGATGCCGAGGGCGAAGATCGCCATGCGCTGCACGGCGCCGCCGGCGAACATGTTGAACATGCCAAGCACGCCCTTGCTCTGCGAGGAGAAGGCCTGGGCGAAGGCATCTGGGTTGATGCCGGGCATCGGGATGTAGGTGCCGAGTCGGTAGACGAGCAACGCGCCTATGGTGAACCAGATGCGTTTCTTCAGGTCCTCCGCCTTGGCGAAGGCCGAGAAATTCAGATTCGAGGCTAGTTGTTCAGCTGCCGAAGCCATGCCTGATTCTCCGCTTGGTCACGCTTGTTGGCCCTGAGGTCAGGCGGCGCGTGTCACCGAAGCTCACGAGATAAGCTCCGGACCGTAAACATGCAAGCGGCCGCGTTGACGCGGCCGCCCAATTGAACTGATCAAAGCGCGATCGGAAGCAAGACCCCACCTGCCGCGCTTCGGGTCGTCTTTATTCCGCGGCCGCCGCTTCCGGCAGCTTCACCGAGCCGCCGGCCTTCTCGATCTTCTCGATGGCGGCCTTGGAGGCGCCGGCCACGTCGAAGGCGAGCTTCGCCTTGAGTTCGCCGTCGGAGAGGACACGCACGCCGTCCTTGACGCGGCGGATCACGCCGGCGGCGACGAGCGCCTCGGCGGTCACGGTCTCTTTCGCGTCGAGCTTCTTGGCGTCGACGGCGGCCTGGATGCGGGCCAGCGACACGACGGCAAAGCTCTTGCCGAAGAGGTTGTTGAAGCCGCGCTTCGGCAGGCGCCGATAGAGCGGCATCTGGCCACCCTCGAAGCCGTTGATGGCGACACCCGAGCGGGCCTTCTGGCCCTTCACGCCACGGCCGGCGGTCTTGCCGGAACCGGAGCCGATGCCGCGGCCGAGACGCTTCCTGGAATGCGTCGCGCCGTCCATGTCACGCAGATCGTTGAGTTTCATCTGAGTTCTCCTGCGCTTCTGCTCAGCGCTCGTCGACGACGCGGACGAGGTGCTGAACGGCAGCGATCATACCGCGCACGGAAGGCGTATCCTCCAGGGTGCGCTGCTTGTGCATCTTGTTGAGGCCGAGGCCGACCAGCGTCGCGCGCTGTTCCTTCGGCCGACGGATCGGCGAACCGATCTGCTCAACGGTGATGGTCTTGGTAGCTTTCTTGGCCATGGTCGAAATCCCTGGTCAGAACAGACTATTCTTCAGCCGCTACGGCAGTGCCGCGGCGAGCCTGAAGGGTCGAATACTTGATGCCACGCGCCGCAGCCACATCCTTGGGATGCATCTGGCTCTTCAGCGCGTCGAAGGTGGCGCGAACCATGTTGTAGGGGTTCGACGATCCCATCGACTTGGCGACGACGTCGTGCATGCCGAGCGTCTCGAAGACGGCGCGCATCGGGCCGCCGGCGATGATGCCGGTACCCTGCTTGGCGGCGCGCAGCAGAACGCGGCCAGCGCCCCAGCGACCCTCGACGTCATGATGCAGCGTACGACCCGAGCGCAGCGGCACGAAGATCATGTCGCGCTTGGCAGACTCGGTCGCCTTGCGGATAGCCTCCGGCACTTCACGCGCCTTGCCGTGACCGAAGCCGACGCGGCCCTTCTGGTCGCCGACGACGACGAGAGCGGCGAAGCCGAAGCGACGGCCACCCTTCACCACCTTGGCGACGCGGTTGATGTGGACGAGCTTGTCCACCATGCCGTCGTCGCGTTCCTCGCGTTCACGCTCGCGGCCGCGGCCGCCTTCTCTACGTTCCTGTGCCATATCCTGTTCCTTGTTCTTTTCCGGAAGCACGGTTGCTGAAATGCCGACGCCTCATTCGAGGTCGCCGGCGGTGAGAATCGTCTCTCTGCATGATCCTGTCCGGAAAGTCTGCAACTTTCTGCGACATCCGGAGCAGAAATTACGCCTTGGAGCAGGATCCGCAGGAACTCCGCACCAAGGCCTTTCCTTCAAGCGTGACCTTTTCCGAAAAGCCTGCGACTTTTCGGGGCCATGCCTTAGAAGCTCAGGCCACCCTCGCGAGCGGCTTCGGCGAGCGCCTTGACGCGGCCGTGATAGATGTACGGGCCACGGTCGAACACCACTTCCTTGACGCCGGCCTTCGCCGCACGCTCGGCGATCAGCTTGCCGACGGCCGCGGCGGCACCGATGTCAGCGCCGGTCTTGAGCGACCCCTTGAGATCCTTCTCAAGCGTCGATGCGGCGGCGATGGTGTGGCCCTTGGCGTCGTCGATGACCTGGACATAGATATTCTTGGAGGTGCGATGCACCGAAAGACGCGGACGCTCGCCGGCGACCTTCTTGATCTGACGACGGACGCGCTGCGCGCGACGCTGGGTAGCTTCTTTGTTGGCCATTGTACTTGTTCCTTGCCTTCAAAAAACGGGGGCCGCCATGTGCGGTCGGCGACAAGCACCGCCCGCGGCCGCTCCCCGCGGCGTTGTAGCGAATTACTTCTTCTTGCCTTCCTTGCGCACGATACGCTCGCCGGCGTAACGCACGCCCTTGCCCTTGTAGGGCTCGGGACCGCGATATTCGCGGATCTCGGCGGCAACCTGACCAACCTGCTGCTTGTCGATGCCCGAGACCGTGATCTCGGTCGGCTTCGGCACGGTGATCGTGATGCCATTCGGCGTCTCGTAGACGACGTCGTGGCTGAAGCCAAGCGCGAGCTGCAGGTTCTTGCCCTGCAACGCGGCGCGATAGCCGACGCCGGTGATTTCCAGCTTCTTCTCGAAGCCATCCTTCACGCCATGCAGAATGTTGACGATCTGCGTGCGCGACATGCCCCACTTGGAGCGGGCGTTCTTGCTCTGGTCGCGCGGCTGAACGGAGATCTCGTTGTTCTCCATCTTGACCAGGACCTCGTCGTTGACGACGAACTTGAGCTCGCCCTTGGGGCCCTTCGCGGTCACGGTCTGGCCGTTGATGGTCGCGGTCACACCGGCCGGCAACGAAACGGGTTTCTTTCCGATACGAGACATTTTGTTGTCCTCGTCACTTCTCTTGTTTCAGGGTCCAGTTCCCGGGTGCGATCCCAGGAACCGAGACCCGCTGTTCAATCTCGTGCCAGATCAGAAGACCTGGCAGAGGATCTCGCCACCGACGTTCTGCTCGCGGGCCTCGTGGTCCGCCATCACACCCTTGGGCGTGGAAAGAATGGCGATGCCGAGACCGTTGGCCACGTGCGGGATCGACTTGGCCGAAACGTAGACACGGCGGCCAGGCTTGGAGACGCGCTCGATATCGCGCACGACGGGAGCGCCGTCGAAATACTTCAGCTCGATCTCGATTTCGGACTTACCGTTTTCGAAGTCGGTCTGGCTGTAGTCGCGGATGTAACCTTCCGACTTCAGCACGTCGAGGACGCGGGCGCGCAGCCGCGAGGCCGGGGTCGAGACGCTCGACTTCTTGCGGCCGTAGGCGTTGCGGATGCGGGTCAGCATATCGCCGAGAGGATCGCTCAATGACATCTCAGTGTCTCCTTACCAGCTCGACTTGACCAAGCCCGGGATCTGGCCGTTGTTGCCGAGATCGCGAAGCGCGATACGCGAAACCTTGAGCTTGCGATAGAAAGCGCGCGGGCGCCCGGTGACTTCGCAGCGGTTGCGGATGCGGATCTTTGCCGAGTTGCGCGGCAGCGCCGACAGCTTCAGCTGCGCACGGAAACGCTCTTCCATCGGCTTGGACTGATCCATGACGATGTCCTTGAGCGCCTTGCGCTTGGCGGCATACTGGCCGGCAAGCTTGCGGCGCCTGTTGTTCTTCTCGACTGAGCTGGTCTTTGCCATTTCAGGTTTTTCCTTTGCTCGCTGCCGTTACTGGCGGAAGGGGAAGTTGAAAGCCTTGAGCAGAGCCCTGGCTTCGTCGTCCGTCTTCGCAGTCGTACAAACGATGATGTCCATGCCCCAGACCTGATCAACCTTGTCGTAGTTGATCTCCGGGAACACGATGTGCTCTTTGATGCCCATGGCGTAGTTGCCACGGCCGTCAAAGCTCTTCGGATTCAGTCCGCGGAAGTCGCGAACGCGCGGCAGCGCGATGTTCACGAGGCGGTCGAGGAACTCGTACATGCGTTCCTTGCGCAGCGTGACCTTCGTGCCGATCGGCATGTTCTCGCGCACCTTGAAGCCGGCAATCGAATTGCGGGCGCGGGTGACGACAGCCTTCTGGCCGGCGATGAGGCTCAGGTCCTCGGCGGCGACCGAAGGCTTCTTCGAGTCGCCCGTGGCTTCGCCGACGCCCATGTTCAGAACGATCTTGTCCAGGCGCGGAACCTGCATGTCGTTGTCGTAGCCGAACTGCTCCAGCAGCGCCTTGCGGATGGTCTCGTTATAGACCTTCTTCAGGCGCGGCTCGTTCTTGGCGGCAGCCTGCTTGGTTTCAGCCTTAGCCATTGATGACTTCTCCCGAACGCTTGGCGACGCGCACCTTCTTGCCATCCTTCTGGACGGTGAAGCCGACGCGGGTCGGCTTGCCATCCTTGGGGTCGGCCAGCGCGATATTCGACAGGTGGATCGGCGCTTCCTTGGTGATGATCCCGCCCTCTTGGGCCTGGGTCTGCTTCTGGTGACGACGGATCATGTTGACGCCGCGCACCAGCGCGGTGTCGTCCTTCGGCTGTACCGACAGGACTTCGCCCGAACGGCCCTTGTCCTTGCCGGCCAGCACGACGACCTTGTCGCCTTTTCTAATCTTCTGCATTGGTCCGGTTCCTTACAGCACTTCAGGCGCGAGCGAGATGATCTTCATGTGGTTCTTGGCGCGCAGTTCGCGCGGAACCGGCCCGAAGATACGCGTGCCGATCGGCTCTTTCTTGTTGTCGACGAGAACGGCCGCGTTCTTGTCGAAACGGATCACGCTGCCGTCGGGACGGCGGATGTCCTTGGCCGTGCGAACCACGACCGCCTTCATCACATCGCCCTTCTTAACGCGGCCGCGCGGAATGGCTTCCTTGATCGACACCACGATGATGTCGCCGACGGAAGCGTATTTCCGCTTCGAGCCGCCCAGCACCTTGATGCACATGACACGACGGGCGCCGGAATTGTCCGCGACGTCGAGGTTTGTTTGCATCTGAATCATGACTGGCCGCCTTCTTCTTTTCTAACGGGACGGGTTCTTGGCCCCTCCCCGGTCTGTCCAAAATTCGTTCTGTAACGCCCGGCGGTCAGGCCTGGTCCGAAGACACGACGATCCAGCGCTTGTCCTTGGAAATCGGCTTCGATTCCTGGATGAACACTTCGTCGCCGACCTTGTGGGCGTTGCTCTCGTCGTGCGCCTTGTACTTCTTGGTCATGCGCACGGTCTTCTTCATCACGGGATGCGTGAAGCGCCGTTCGACCTTGACGACGACCGTCTTCTCGTTCTTGTCGCTGACGACGGTGCCCTGCAGAATGCGCTTTGGCATGGTTCTCGTCCTTAAGCCTTCTTGGCGGCGGATTTTTCCGCAGCAATGGTCTTGATGCGCGCGATGTCCTTGCGGACCTGCTTCACGCGTGCGGTCTTCTCGAGCTGACCCGTGGCCTTCTGGAAGCGCAGGTTGAACTGCTCCTTCTTCAGGCTGGCCAGATCGTCCGCCAGCTGGTCCTGGGTCTTGGTGCGGATGTCTTCGGCTTTCATGATCGGCCCGTCCTTATTCTGCGATGCGCTGCACGAAGCGCGTCCTGACCGAGAGCTTGGCCGCGCCGAGACGCAGCGCCTCACGCGCGGTCTCCTCGCTGACGCCGTCGATCTCGAACATGATGCGGCCAGGCTTCACGCGCGCCGCCCAATAATCGACACCGCCCTTGCCCTTACCCATGCGGACTTCGGTCGGCTTCGAGGTGACCGGCAGATCCGGGAAAATACGGATCCAGACGCGGCCGGCGCGCTTCATTTCGCGGGTGATCGCGCGGCGGGCCGCCTCGATCTCACGCGCAGTGACGCGGTTCGGCTCAAGCGCCTTCAGTCCGAAACCACCGAAATCCAGGTTCGTGCCGCCCTTGGCGGCACCGTGGATACGGCCCTTGAACTGCTTACGGAACTTTGTGCGCTTTGGCTGCAGCATCGTTCTAACTCCAAATTCCTAAATGTCTCAGGCGTTTTCGCGACGACGGCCACGCTCGCGCTCGCCGCTGGCGCCATGAGCGTGATCGCCTTCAGTGGCGCGACGCTCGGAAGCCATCGGGTCATGCTCGAGGATCTCGCCCTTGAACACCCAAACCTTGACGCCGCAGATGCCGTAGGCCGTATTCGCCTCGGCCGTGCCGTAGTCGACATCGGCGCGCAGCGTGTGCAACGGCACGCGACCTTCGCGATACCACTCCATGCGCGCGATTTCGGCGCCGCCGAGACGGCCGGAGCAGTTGATGCGGATGCCTTCGGCGCCGAGGCGCATGGCCGACTGCACGGCGCGCTTCATGGCGCGACGGAAAGCAATGCGGCGCTCGAGCTGCTGGGCGATCGACTGCGCGATCAGCGTCGCGTCGATTTCCGGCTTGCGCACTTCAACGATGTTGAGGTGCGTCTCGGACTGCGTCATCTCCATCAGCTTCTTGCGAAGCTTCTCGATGTCGGCGCCCTTCTTGCCGATGATCAGACCCGGGCGCGCGGCATGGATGGTGACGCGGCACTTCTTGTGCGGGCGCTCGATCACGACCTTCGAGATCGCGGCCTGCTTGAGCTCCTTCTCAAGATACTTGCGGATCTTGATGTCCTCGTGCAGCAGCTTGCCGTACTCGCCGGTGTTCGCGAACCAGCGCGAATCCCAGGTGCGGTTGATGCCGAGGCGCAGGCCAATCGGATTGATTTTCTGACCCATTATGCGGCCTCCACTTTGTCTTCCACTTCACGAACGACGATCGTGAGGTGAGCAAACGGCTTCTCGATGCGGCTGGCGCGACCGCGACCGCGAGCGTGGAACCGCTTCATGACGATCGACTTGCCGACATAGGCTTCCGCCACGATCAGCGAGTCGACATCCAGGTCGTGATTGTTTTCCGCGTTGGCGATCGCCGATTCCAGCGTCTTCTTGACCGTGCCGGAAATCCGCTTGGCCGAGAATTCGAGATCGGAAAGCGCTGTCGCGACCTTCTTGCCGCGGATGAGCGCGGCAACCAGGTTCAGCTTCTG
This sequence comes from Mesorhizobium sp. 65-26, assembly GCA_001899205.1. Classification (GTDB taxonomy): domain Bacteria; phylum Pseudomonadota; class Alphaproteobacteria; order Rhizobiales; family Rhizobiaceae; genus Mesorhizobium. The sequence goes on from MKVL01000019.1 coordinate 80,609, forward strand.
CGGGCTGATACGGATCGTGCGCAGCACGGCGCGCGCCTCGTTATCAGCAAGCCTGCGCGGAGCTTTGGCCTTGCCCATGATTATTTCCTCTTCGCCTTCTTATCCGCGCCGTGACCGTAATAGGTCCGGGTAGGAGCGAATTCACCGAACTTGTGGCCGACCATGTCCTCGTTCACCGAAACGGGAACATGCTTCTGGCCGTTGTAGACACCGAAGGTGAGGCCGACGAACTGCGGCAGGATGGTGGAGCGACGGCTCCACATCTTGATCACCTCATTGCGACCACCTTCACGAACCTTGTCCACCTTCTTGAGAAGGTAGCCGTCGATGAAGGGGCCTTTCCAAATAGAACGAGTCACCTGGCGTTACCTCTTCTTAGCTCTTGCGCTGGTGGCGCGAGCGCACGATGAACTTGTCGGTCGCCTTGTTGGACCGCGTCTTCTTGCCCTTGGTCGGCTTGCCCCAGGGCGAAACCGGATGACGGCCACCCGAGGTGCGGCCTTCGCCACCGCCGTGCGGATGGTCGACCGGGTTCATGGCAACGCCGCGGTTGTGCGGGCGCTTGCCGCGCCAGACGGTGCGACCGGCCTTGCCGTCATTGATGTTGCCGTGGTCCGGGTTCGAAACGGCGCCGACGGTGGCCATGCAGGAACCGTGCACAACGCGCTGCTCGCCCGAATTGAGGCGCAGGATCGCCATGCCCTGGTCGCGACCGACCAGCTGGCCGTAGGCGCCGGCCGAACGGGCCACCTGGGCGCCCTTGCCCGGCTTCAGCTCGATATTGTGGACAATGGTGCCGACCGGCATCGAGGCCAGCGGCATCGCGTTGCCCGGCTTCACGTCGACCGCTTCGCCAGCCACGATCTTGTCGCCGGCAGCGAGACGCTGCGGAGCGATGATGTAGGACAGCTCACCGTCGTCATACTTGATCAGCGCGATGAAGGCGGTGCGGTTCGGATCGTATTCGATGCGTTCCACGGTGCCGACCACGTCGAACTTCTTACGCTTGAAGTCGATGATGCGGTACGAGCGCTTGTGACCGCCGCCGATGAAGCGGGCGGTGATGCGACCGTAGTTGTTGCGGCCGCCCGACTTGGTCAGGCCTTCGGTCAGGCCCTTGACGGGCTTGCCCTTGTAGAGGCCCGAGCGGTCGACGATGACCAGCTGGCGGGTGCTCGGCGTTACCGGGTTGAATTTCTTGAGTGCCATTGTCCTGTCCTCGCGGCCTTGCTCAGAGACCCGTCGCGACGTCGATCGACTGGCCATCGGCCAGCGTCACAACCGCCTTCTTGACGTCGCCCTGGCGGCCGATCGTGCCGCGGAAGCGCTTGATCTTGCCCTTGCGGACGAGCGTGTTCACAGCCGTCACCTTGACGCCGAAGAGAGCTTCGACGGCGGCCTTGATTTCCGGCTTCGACGCCTTCTTGGCGACGTTGAAGACGACCTGGTTCTGCTCGGAAGCCATGGTCGACTTTTCGGTGATCGCCGGCGAGACGATCACGTCATAATGACGAAGGTCGGTCATTTAAAGCGCTCCTCGAGAGCCTCGACGGCGGCCTTCGAAAGGACCAGCGTGCCGCGGCGCAGAATGTCGTAGACGTTGATGCCCTGAATGGGCAGCACGTCGATGTTCGGGATGTTGGTCGCCGCCAGCTTGAAGTTGTTGTCAAGCTCGGCGCCGCCGATCACCAGTGCGTTGGTCAGGCCCAGCGAGGCGAAGCTGGCCGCCAGGGCCTTGGTCTTGGCTTCGGCCAGCGTCAACTCGTCGACGATGATGATCGAAGCGCTCTTGGCCTTGGCCGAAAGGGCATGCTTGAGGCCCAGCGCACGCACCTTCTTGGGCAGCTCATGCTCATGGCTGCGCACGACCGGGCCGTGCGCCTTGCCACCGCCGCGGAACTGCGGGGCGCGAGCCGAGTGGTGACGAGCGCGGCCCGTACCCTTCTGCTTGTACATCTTGGCGCCGGTGCGCGCGATTTCGGCGCGGCCCTTCGCCTTGTGCGTGCCCTGCTGGCGCTTGGCAAGCTGCCAGCGCACGACGCGCTGCAGGATGTCCTCGCGCGGGTCAAGGCCGAAAATCTCCTCGGAGAGTTTCACCTTGCCGGCGTCCTTGCCGCCGAGCGTTGTGATCTTGAGGTCCATTATTCCGCTCCCTCAGTGGCCGGGGCATCGTTCTTGGCGGCACCTGCGCGGATCGCGGCAGGCTTCGGCGCGTTGGCAGGCAGAGCGACCTTGGCGGCGTCACGGACCAGGATCCAGGCGCCCTTGACGCCGGGAACGGCGCCGCGGATCAGGATCAGGCCGCGGTCGGCGTCGGTCGAGACGACCTCGACGTTCTGCGTGGTGACGCGGGTAGCGCCCATGTGGCCGGCCATCTTCTTGCCCTTGAACACCTTGCCGGGGTCCTGGCGCTGGCCGGTCGAACCGTGCGTACGGTGCGAGACCGAGTTACCGTGGGTCGCGCGGCCGCCACCCATGTTGTGACGCTTGATGACGCCCTGGAAACCCTTACCGGTCGAGGTGCCCGTCACGTCGACCTTCTGGCCGGCGACGAAGTGCTCGACGGTGAGCTCGGCGCCGACGTCGATCATGTTGTCGGCGGAGACGCGGAACTCGGCGACCTTCGCCTTCGGCTCGACGGAAGCGGCGGCGAAATGGCCGCGCATCGCCTTCGACGTGTTCTTCACCTTGGCAAGGCCAACGCCGAGCTGAACGGCGGTGTAGCCATTCTTCTCCTGCGTGCGCTGCGCCACGACCTGGCAGTTCTCCATCTGGAGAACGGTGACGGGAACGTGTTCCCCGGCATCGTTGTAGATGCGGGTCATTCCCACCTTCTTTGCAATCACACCTGAACGCATCGGTTCAATTCCTTTAGAGTTCCCTGTCGGGGCTAACGCCCCTCCACGCCTCTTTTTCCTTCAGAGTTCCGGGTCGCCCCGCGCCTCTCGTTCCTTAGAGCTTGATCTCGACGTCCACGCCGGCTGCCAGATCGAGCTTCATCAGAGCGTCGACGGTCTGCGGGGTCGGATCGACGATGTCGAGCAGACGCTTATGGGTGCGCATCTCGAACTGCTCGCGGCTCTTCTTGTCGACGTGAGGCGACCGGTTGACCGTGAACTTTTCGATCCGCGTCGGCAGCGGAATGGGGCCGCGAACGTTGGCGCCGGTGCGCTTTGCCGTCGACACGATTTCGCGCGTCGAGGCGTCGAGCACCCGGTGATCAAACGCCTTCAGGCGGATGCGGATATTCTGTCCGTTCATGCGTCACTTCCTTGTTCTGGCGCGGCGCGGGCAACTACCGCGCCCGCGACAGATCGGTTTACGTCCAAATTACTCTTTGATGGTGACGACGATGCCGGCACCGACGGTGCGGCCGCCTTCACGGATGGCGAAGCGCAGCTT
>MKVL01000020.1 GCA_001899205.1 Mesorhizobium sp. 65-26
CGCCGAACCAGATCAGGTCGATGCCGAGCTTGTCCGCCGCCGGCGCCAGCAGCGGCACGATGATGAAAGCGAGCTCGAAGAAGTCGAGGAAGAAGGCGAGCACGAAGACCAGGATGTTGACGCCGATGAGGAAGCCCACCTCGCCGCCCGGCAGCGACGTCAGGAGGTGCTCCACCCATATCTGCCCGTTGACGCCATAGAAGGTCAGCGAGAAGACCCGCGCGCCGATCAGGATGAACAGCACGAAGGAGGACAGTCTGGTCGTCGAGGCCAGCGCCTGCCGGATGACATCGAGTGAAAGCCTGCCCTTGGCGGCCGCCATGGCCAGCGCGCCGACCGCGCCCGTGGCGCCGCCTTCCGTCGGCGTGGCGATGCCGAGGAAGATGGTGCCGAGCACGAGGAAGATGAGCGCCAGCGGCGGGATCAGCACGATGATCACCTGCTGCGCCAGCCGCGACATCATATTGATGTTCAGGCGCCGGTCAGCGATGGCGACGAGGTAGATTAAGATCACCCCGACGCAGGCGCCGAGGATGTCCGCATTGTCGCCATGAGCCGGCTCGAGATAGCGGTAGGCGGCATAGGAAGCGGCGACCGCGACCACCAGCGCCGCCAGCAGCGACAGCACGCCGTGACCGAGCGTGCGGGCTTCCAGCGGCAGCGCCGGCACCGACTTCGGCCGGACGATCGACATGATGAGGATGTAGAGCGCGTAGAGCCCGGTGAGCACGAGGCCGGGAATCAGCGCGCCCTTGTACATGTCGCCGACCGAGCGGCCGAGCTGGTCGGCGAGCACGATCAGCACCAGCGAGGGCGGGATGATCTGGGCCAGCGTTCCCGATGCGGCGATGACGCCCGACGCCAGCCGGCGATCGTAGCCGTAGCGCAGCATGATCGGCAGCGAGATCAGCCCCATGGCGATGACGGAGGCCGCCACCACGCCGGTGGTCGCGGCAAGCAGGGCGCCGACGAAGATGACGGCATAGGCCAGTCCGCCCCGGATCGGGCCGAACAGTTGCCCGATCGTGTCCAGCAGGTCCTCCGCCATGCCCGAGCGTTCGAGAACGATGCCCATGAAGGTGAAGAAGGGAATGGCCAGCAGCGTGTCGTTGGACATCACGCGGCTGCCGTAGAAATTGTCCGGCAGAGCGTAGAGCAGCGGCCAGGCGAGGTCGATCGCGCCGCCGGAATGCGGCGTAAGCCACACGCCGATGCAGAAGAACAGCAGCCCGTTGGCGGCAAGCGAGAAGGCGACGGGGTAGCCGATCAGCATGAACAGGATCAGCGAGGCGAACATGATCGGCGCCATGTTCTGGGCGATGAAGACCATCACGAGCGCACCTCGTCGGCCAGCGCCTTGGCCTCGAGTTCCGCCTGTTCATGCGCGGCCAGGAACGGATTGGGATCCTCCATCAGGCCGCGCATGATGGCGATCTTCTTGATGATCTCGGAAATGCCCTGCAGGAACAGCAGGAAGAAACCGGCGAGCAGGATTGCCTTGGCCGGCCAGACGATCAGGCCGCCGGCATTGGTCGACATCTCGCCGCTGCGGAAGGACAGCGACACGTAAGGGACGAAGTAGATCACCATCAGCGTCACGAACGGCATCAGGAAGAAGACGTGGCCGAACAGGTCGATCCAGTGCCGCAGGCGGCGCGGAAAGAGCCCGTAGACGATGTCGATGCGGATGTGTTCGTTCTGCTTCAGCGTATAGGCCGCCGCCAGCATGAAGGCGGCGCCGAACAGGTACCATTGCAGCTCCAGCCAGGCATTGGACGAGGTGTCGAACACCTTGCGGATGACGGCGTTGCCGGCGCTGACCAGGATGGCCAGCAATATCAGCCAGGATACCAATTTGCCGATGGTTTCGTTGAGGCGGTCAATGCCTCGCGACAGGGCGAGCAGCCCTTTCATGCATTCCTCCCTGGTGCGGCGCGCGGGCTGGTTCCCCCATTCTTATGCGTCGCGTCGCCGTGGCCCAACGGTATGCCGTGCGTGGTCGGCCGGGTCAACCTGGGCGGTCGGGGGCGGCGCCACCGTCGACGGCGCGGGCACTGGAAAACCGCGGGCAGCGCGGCGGCTCATGCAACGAAAGTCTTAGCGCATGAGCCGGAAAATCGGAGTCGCGCACCAAATCAAAGCTTTGGAGTGTCCTGAAGGATGCGCGGATCTAGGCGAGCTTCCTGGTGTCTCGCCCGGCTCCGACCAGGACCAGCATGGCGACGAGGAAAAGATACATCCAGGCATCGCGCCATTCGATCGGGAAGTAGCCGGCCCACAGGGACTCCGCCATGCCGAAGGCGGCCGCGCCGACCGCGGCGCGTGGCGGCGACTGGTAGCTGCCGACCGCGGTGACGAAGAGGATCTTCAGCCCGTAGACCAGGCCCGAGCCGAAACTGACATTGCCATAGTAGAGCCCCGCCAGAGCGCCGGCCAGCGCCGCGCAGAGACCGCCGAACAGCACGGCATACCTGAACACGCCGCGCACATCGACGCCGCACATGGCGGCCGCGCCCGGGTCGTCCGAGACCGCACGCCACCGTCGGCCGAAGCTGGAACGGGCGAAGAGCCAGGTCGCCAGCCCGATCGCCGCCAGCACGGTGGCGCAGTCGAGCAGTTGGATCAGCGTCAGCGTCGCCCTGAAACCGGAATCCTGCGCGAAGACGATCGGTTGCGATAGCATCGGCGGAAGCCAGAGGTCATGTGTGTCGGCCGCGATCCGGCTGGCTTCCGACAGAAACAGCAGCACGCCCAATGTCGTCACCACGATCGCGTTGGGCGTGCGGTCGGCAAGCGGCTCGAAGATGCTGCGCGAGAGCGCATGGCAGATCAGCCAGGCATAGAGGAAAGCCGCGACCACGCCGAAAGCGACGGCCGCGAACAGGGTCAGCCACAAAACCTGATAGCCGAAGGCGGCGGCCAGGATCATCGTCTGTCCGCTGAAGGCAAACAGGGCGCCGTAGGCGAGGTTGGTCCGGTGCAGGATGCCGTTGGTCAGCACGTAGCCGAAGGCGAGTAGCGCATAGAGCGCTCCCGAATGCAGTCCGTTCAGAACCTGCTGGAAGAAATACAGCATAGGCATCCCTTCGGGTCGCGGAGGCCGCGCCCAGCATAGGTTTGCGCCTGAGATTCTAACTTGTCAAATAGCATTTATAGGTTAGATTTCCGGCATGACCGTCTCCTGGACCCCGCATCGCTTCACCGGCGGCCTGCTTGCGCTCGACACGGCGAACACCGTGGTCCTGCGGACCGATCCCGACCGGACCTTCGACCGCTTCGCCGATACGCGCGAGATCGGCCGTTTCGCCGAGGCGGCCAGCGGCTTCCGCGCCGCCGAACTTGGCGGCAGGCGCCTGGACGCCCAGTCGCCTGGGGACATCGCGCCCGTGGTCCTGTCCATCCGCGAGGCGACCGACCGGCTGTTTCGCGATGCGGTGTCGAGGGGGGCGGTCGCCACCGGGGAGCTTTCCGGTTTCCTTGGTGCCTGCTCGACCGGTCTTGCCGGCAGCAGTGCCGAGGTCGGTTCGCCGGGGCGGCCGTTCGGCGATCCGGCGACACCCATCGCCTTCGAGGTGGCGCTCGCTGTCTCGGCCCTGTCGCTGCTGCGCGACGATACCGTAGGGCGCCTGAGGATTTGTCCCAACTGCGCCTGGCTGTTCGTCGACAGGAGCCGCAATTCCAGCCGCCTGTGGTGCGACATGAAGGTGTGCGGCAATCGCCAGAAGGCCAGTCGTCATTATCGCCGCCGGGTGGCGGCCAGTAAGGTCGGCAACACGGAGGTCGGCAATGCATAGGGTTCTTTCGCGCGCGGCCCTTGTCGGGGGCGCCCTGGCCGTGGCCGTCGCGCTCGGCGCCTGCCGCGACACCGGCAAGGGCGAGGGCAAGCTGTTCGAGATATCGGGCAAGATATTCGTCTTCAATTATAGGCTCGCCAGGGCGACCTACATGGTCACGCTACGGCCGCTGCAGCCGATGGGGGAGGGGCAGGTGGCCGTCGTCAGCTTCCAGGACCCCGCTGGCGGCTCCCCCCTGGTGGTCGAGCAGAAGGTCTGGCCGAAGCTCGATCATGTGACGCTGGAAAGCCCGGCGCTCTCCTGCGTCGTCAAGGGCAAGCCCTACACGATCGCCATCGTCATCAAGGACGCCGGCGGCGACGTGTTGCAGAAGATCGACACCACACTGATGTCGACCGAGGACCAGTCCATCCTCCCGGATCGCCCCCTGGTGGTCGGCGAGCTCTACACCGCCAATCCAGACCTTGTCGGTCATCCCGATGGCAAGTTGCCGGGCGAACCGAAGCCGGACTGCTCGAAGGCGGGCTGACCGCCGGCCGGCCAGCTTTTCTCATGCCCGAGGACCGGCAACCTCGGGGACCATTCGCCACGCGTCGCCTGGCGCCTTCGATTTCGTTTGACCTCTCCGGCAAGGGGGAGGAAGACTGCGGCCGGCCGACGCTTCGGCGCGGCCTGGAGCCGGACGATCTGAGGTCGGATCGGCCTCGGAACAATTCCAGGAAAAGTGTTTCTGTCTGGAATTGCGTAAAAACAAAGAGATAGGGCTGCTCGGCGGTTCCATGGAATGCTGAACGGCTCTGGTGAAGGAATACCTGATGACGCTGCATGACGTGGCGCTCGATGACAAGTTCGACCTTGGCAAGGAGCGTATCTTCCTGTCCGGGGCGCAGGCGGTCATCCGTATGTTGCTGATGCAGCGCGAGCGCGACCGTCGTGCCGGGCTGAACACGGCCGGATTCGTCTCCGGCTATCGCGGGTCGCCGCTCGGCGGCCTCGACATGCAGCTCTGGCGGGCAAAGAAGCAGCTCGCCCAGGCCGACATCGTCTTCCAGCCCGGGCTCAACGAGGAACTCGCCGCGACCGCTTGCTGGGGAACGCAGCAGGCCGAGCTGATGGGCGAGGGCACGCATGACGGCGTCTTCTCCGTCTGGTACGGCAAGGGTCCTGGCGTCGATCGCTCCGGCGACGTCTTCCGCCACGCCAATCTCGCGGGTTCGTCCAGGCATGGCGGCGTATTGGCCCTGATGGGCGACGACCACATGGCCGAATCCTCGACCAACGCCCACGCCACGGAATTCCTGTTCATCGACACCATGGTGCCGATCCTCAACCCGGCCGGCGTGCAGGAGATCATCGACTACGGGCTTTACGGCTTTGCCATGTCGCGCTTCGCCGGCACCTGGGCGGCGATCAAATGCGTCAAGGACAACATTGAATCGACGGCCTCGGTCGACGCCTCGCTCGAGCGGCTGAACATCGTCATCCCGCCATTCGACATGCCGCCCGGTGGTCTCAACATCCGCAACGAGATCGACATGCTCGGCCAGGAGGAGCGGCTGCACGAATACAAGCGCGCCGCCGCCTCCGCCTTCATCCACGCCAACGGCCTCAATCGCATCGTCTATTCCGGCGGCCGCAATCCCAAGCTCGGCGTCATCACCCTGGGCAAGAGCTATCTCGATGTACGCCAGGCGCTCGAGGACATCGGCATAGATGAGGCGGCCGCCAACCGCATCGGCGTGCGCCTGTTCAAGGTCGGCTGCCCGTGGCCACTCGATTTGCAGCACATCGCCGAGTTCGCGCGCGGCCTCGACACCATCGTCGTGGTCGAGGAGAAGCGCTCGCTGATCGAGGTGCAATTGCGCGAGAGCCTCTACGGCACAGCCATGCAGCCGGCCATTCTCGGCAAGAGGAACGAGCGCGGCGACTGGCTCTTCCCGGCGAAGGGCGCGCTCGATCCCAACGAGATCGCCATCGCGCTCGGCGAACGGATCCTCTCCACGATCGGCCCCTCGGAGGAGATATCGGCGCGCGTCGCCAAGCTGCGACAGTTCCAGGCCATGCTCGCCGATACGGTCGATATCGGCTCGCGCACGCCCTTCTTCTGCTCGGGCTGTCCGCACAATTCGTCGACCAAGGTGCCGGAAGGCTCGCTCGCCGCCGCCGGTATCGGCTGCCATTTCATGGCGCTGTGGATGGATCGCAACACCGTCGGCTTCACGGCGATGGGCGGCGAGGGCGCGCAATGGGTCGGCCAGGCGCCGTTTTCTAAACGCGACCACATCTTCCAGAACCTCGGCGACGGCACCTACAATCACTCGGGCACGCTGGCGATCCGCTTCGCGCTGTCGAGCGGTGCCAACATCACCTACAAGATCCTCTACAACGACGCCGTCGCCATGACGGGCGGCCAGCCGCACGAAGGTGGCCTGACGGTGGACATGATCGCCCGGCAGGTGCGCGCCGAAGGGGTGGAGCGCATCGCGCTGGTCACCGACGAGCCCGGCAAATATGCCGGCAAGGCGGACTTTCCTGCCGGCCTCACCATCCACCACCGCGACGATCTCGACCTTGTCCAGCGCGAGCTTCGCGCGGTCAGGGGCGTGTCGGTGCTGATCTATGACCAGACCTGCGCCGCCGAGAAGCGCCGCCGCCGCAAGCGTGGCACCTTTCCCGATCCGGACAAGCGCGTCTTCATCAACGAACTCGTCTGCGAGGGCTGTGGCGACTGCGGCGTCACTTCGAACTGCGTCTCGATCCAGCCGGTGGAAACCGAGTTCGGCCGCAAGCGCAAGATCGACCAGTCGAGCTGCAACAAGGATTTCTCCTGTCTCAACGGCTTCTGTCCGTCCTTCGTCACGGTGCATGGCGCCAAGATCAGGAAGGCCGAGGGCATTGCCGGCCGGAGCGATCCGCTCGACGGCGTGCCGGAGCCCACCGAATTCCGCCTGGGCGGCCAGGGCTGGGCGGCGATCATCGACGGCGTCGGTGGTACCGGCGTCGTCACCGTCGGCGCCGTACTCGGCATGGCCGCGCATCTCGAGGGCAAGGGCTGCGGCATGATCGACATGGCCGGCCTCGCCCAGAAGGGCGGCTCGGTGTTCACCCATGTGCGCATCGCCCCGACGCCGGAGGACATCCACGCCATTCGCGTCTCCGCCGGCAAGGCGGACCTGGTGCTTGGCTGCGACCTGGTCGTGTCAGGCGCCAAGAAGGTGCTGGGCTCGGTGCGGGAGGGCCACACCATCTTCCTCGCCAACACGGCCGAGATCATGCCGGGCGAGTTCACCCGTTCGGCCGACTTCTCGCTGCCGGTCGAGCGATTGAAGAAGGCGATCCGGGCCGCCGCCGGCGACGACAAGGCGCATTTCTTCGATGCCACCCGCACCGCGACCGCGCTGTTCGGCAATTCGCTGGGCGCCAACATGTTCATGCTCGGCTTCGCCTTCCAGCATGGCGGCCTGCCGCTGTCGGCGGCGGCGGTCGAAAAGGCCATCGAGCTCAACGGCGAGGCGGTCGCCATGAACGTCGCGGCATTCCGCTGGGGCCGGCGCGCCGCCCATCAGCCGGATTTCGTGCGCTCCCTCGTCGCGCCGCCGACAAAGGCGGCTGCCGCACCGGCGGAGACCCTGGACGACATCATCGCCCGCCGCGTCGCCTTCCTCACGGCCTATCAGAACGCCGCCTATGGCAGGCGCTACGCCGACACGCTGGCGACGCTTCGCGCCGCTGAGGCCAGCGCTCTGGCAGGCTCGACCGCGGTGACCGAGGCGGCCGCGCGGAACCTGTTCAAGCTCATGGCCATCAAGGACGAATACGAGGTGGCCCGTCTCTACACCGACGGCTCCTTCTCCGCCGCGTTAGGCAAGCAGTTCCAGAGCTATGAGCGGCTCGAATTCCATCTCGCGCCGCCGATCCTCGGACGGCGCGGCAATGACGGCAAGCCGCGCAAGTCGAACTTCGGCCCCTGGATGCTAAAGGGAATGCGTGTGCTGGCGGCGATGAAGGGGTTGCGCGGCACTGTGCTGGACGTCTTCGGCTACACTGCCGAGCGGCGCATGGAACGGCGGCTGCTCCAGCAGTATGAGGCGGATCTGGGAACGATCGCCGCGGCGCTCGCGCCCGGCCGGATCGAGGCGGCGACGGCGCTGGCGTCCGTGCCTGCCCTGATTCGCGGCTACGGCCATGTCAGGCAGGCCAGTGCCGAAAAAGCCGCGGGTGAACGTGCGAGGCTGCTCGAGCGGCTCGCCGGCACGCCCGCGCGATCTGAACTCCAGGCCGCGGAATAGGCGATACGCCTTGTTTACCTGTAGAAGGATTTCCTGATCTTTGCTTGCGGCCGCTGTAGTGGTTGCAATGACCTTTCTAAACCTTTCTTAAGGCGGATGTGGCACAGCTTGGCTCCCAGGGTTGGGATTCAGGCGTGAATCTGAGAAGAAAAAACGAGATCCCGGTCGACGTCTACATCCCGTTCGTGGAAACGTTGTTTCGCGACGGGTTGACGCTTTCTATTGGTATTCTCGCGCAAACCTTCCTGATCGGCCTCGTCTGGTGGAAGACCGACAATCCAAGCTACCTGGTCGTTGCCACTGCGATGGTCCTCGTCGGCATTTTCCGCATGAGGAACTTCCGCAAGTACAACAGCATGCCTTCCGCCAAGACCTGGGAAGAAGCGCGCAAGCGCGAGAATGACTATATCTTCTTCGGCTCCCTGCACGGCCTGGTGCTCGGCGGCTTCTGCCTGCTTGGAATCTACTTCGCGCGCGACAATTTCGCCGAGATCGCATCCGTCTGCCTGACCCTGGCGACCGCGACCTCGATCGCTGGCCGCAATTACGGCTCTCCGCGCATGGTCACCATCCTGACCGTTACCCTGACGTGGCCCATCTCGCTCGGCTTCCTGCTGCGCGGCGATATCTACCATGTTCTGCTCGGCCTCACCGCTGCGCCGTTCCTGTTTGCCATCCGCAAGTTCGCCACCACCGTGCGCGACGTGCTGTTCGCCGCCGTTTCGGAGGAGAAGAAGGCGAACCGCATCGCCCAGCGCTTCAACCGCGCTCTCAACACCATGTCGCACGGCCTCGTCATGCTGGGTCCGGATGGCAGGGTCGCGGTGGCGAATGCCGAAGCCGCGCACCTGATGTCGCTGAAATCGGGAGACGCGCTGCTAGGTCGATCGATCCACGGACTGCTGATGCGCGGCGTCGCCGGCGGCATGCTCGCGCCGAAGGACTGTCGCTACATCGAAGCCCAGCTCACGCGCGCGTTGCGCGAAGGGCGCGATCGCAAGGTGCTCGTGTCGCTGGCCAATGGCCAGCATTATGAGTTTTCGGCGCGAGAGGGCAGCCAGGAACTGGGCGTCATCACTTTCGAGGACGTCACCGCGCGTGTCGAGGCGGAGGAGAAGATCCGCTTCATGGCCCGCTACGACAGCCTGACCGGCCTGCCGAACCGCGCCTATTTCCACGAACTGGTCGGCGAGGCGATGGCCTCGGGCGACCGCGACCGTCTCTGCGGCCTCGCCGTGCTCGACCTCGACGATTTCAAGAGCGTCAACGACACGCTGGGCCATCCCATCGGCGACGGCCTCATCTACGCCGTGGCCGAACGTCTTGCCGCCATTGCCGGACAGGACATCAACGTCAGCCGCTTCGGCGGCGACGAGTTCATGATCTTCTTCGATCGGGTCGAGGACGAGAGCCATCTGAGCGGTCTGCTCGACGACATCTTCGCGACCCTGCAGGGCGAGGTCGATGTCGCCGGCCACGGCCTGCGCATCCAGGCCAGCGGTGGCGCGGTCCTCTCCAGGGTCAAGGATTCCGACGTCGACGCCATGATCGTCAAGGCCGACCTTGCCCTCTACAAGGCCAAGGAGTTGGGCAAGAACAGCTGGCGCCTCTTCGAAGCCTCGATGGATGCCGCCTTCCGCAACCGCCAGCTGATGAAGGCCGACCTTCGCAGCGCGGTGGAGAGCAAGGGCCTGCGGGTCGTCTACCAGCCGATCGTGGCGATGAACACCATGCGCATCGCGAGCTGCGAGGCGCTCTGCCGCTGGGATCATCCCGATCTCGGGCCGATTTCGCCCGGCATCTTCATCCCGCTGGCCGAGGAGATGGGCATCATCTCCGAAATCAGCACCTTCGTTCTCCACGCGGCTTGCGCCGAATGCGCAAAGTGGCCTGACCAGACCAGTGTGTCGGTCAATCTCTCCGCCAAGGATTTCCGCAGCCGGGACGTCATCCAGAAGGTGCGCGAGGCGCTGACCGCGTCCGGTCTGGCGCCGGGCCGGCTGGAGATCGAGGTCACCGAGACGGCGCTGCTCGACGATAAGTCGCTGACACGCCAGTATATCGAGGAACTGAAGCAGCTCGGCGTGCGCATCGCCCTCGACGATTTCGGCACCGGCTATTCGAGCCTGAGCTACCTGCACAAGCTGCCGCTCGACAAGGTCAAGATCGATCGCTCGTTCCTGATGGACGTCACCCAGAATTCGCGTTCGCTGGAACTGCTGAAGGGCATCGTCAACCTGTCGCGGCCGCTCGGCCTGTCGGTGACCGTGGAAGGCGTGGAAACCTTCGAGCAGCTCAAGATCCTGGCGCTTCAGGTCAAGCCCGACCTCGTGCAGGGCTTCCTGTTCGGATCGGCGCTGAGCGCTTCCGGTATCGAAACCATGTCCAGCACGGTCTGGCCTTTTGCCAGGGACATCAAGACGGCGCGCAAGGCATCTCGTCGCTGATCAAATGAAATGTCATGTATTTTACGATAATTTTACCAATCATTAACCTTAACGTTCGGTAAACACCGCCCTATCTATTTTCATCTTTACATCTGCCGACCCTCACGTAGTGTCCAATCGGGCGGCAACTTACGGGGTTGAGTACATGGTTGCGGAGTTGACTGCGCTTCGCCATGCGGCGGGCGTTGATGGGATAGGTGCGTCCGGCGACATGTCGAGTTTCGCCAAGAACGTCTCGGCGATGCTTGAGCGGACCGAGTATCGTCGCTGCGACAAGGGCGAGGATCTCGAGGACATCTATCGTCTTCGCTACAAGTCCTACCGGTCGAACGACATGATCCCGGACAGCGAGAGCCACACCATTTCCGACGAACTCGACGAAACGCCCAACGTCTATCGTTTCGGCGTCTATATCGACCGTGACCTGGTGAGCACGCTGCGCATTCACCACGTCACGCTCGCGACGCCGATGTCACCTTCGACCAAGGCCTTCGGCGACGTCGTCATGCCGATGCTGCGGGAAGGGGCGACCTTCATCTGCCCCAGCCGCTTCGCCTCGGATCCCGACTGGTCCAAGGTCTACCCGCAAATTCCCTATCTCACCCTGCGGCTTGCCGGCATGGCGTGCTTCCATTTCAACGCGCCCTATTGCCTGTCGACCATCCGCGAGGACCACGCCGGCTTCTACAGACGGATTTACTACTCCGAGAAGATCAGCGAGGCCCGTCCCTATCCTGGCGTGTACAACAAGGTCGTGCTCTACCGGGCCGACGTGAATGCCATCCGGGAGCGGTCCCTGTCGCGGTTTCCGTTCTTCCGTTCGACGCCGATGGAGCAGCGCATGCTGTTCGACCGGCCGCATGCGGGCGAACTGGCGCCGCTGACCATTCTTCCCACCGCGAAGTATTTCCGCGAGGCCGCCTAGCGGGCCGTCCGCACGGGCTTTTGGAGCTTTCCGGCGCTACGCGCGTTTGTGAACGAGGGCGGGGGCTCCCGCTCTTCCTGAACGCATGCGCAAGGAATTGCAGATGACCATTTCCACAATTGCCGTGACGCCACTGATCTCGCTGATCGCGGGCGTGCTCATCCTCGTGATGCCGCGGCTCCTCAACTACATCGTCGCCATTTACCTGATCATTGTCGGCCTCGTCGGGTTTTTCCCGCACCTCGCGGGCTGAGCCTTCCGCCTTCAACTTTCCCTTGAGGCAGTTGTCCGCCGCGATGCGGCAATCGTGCCATTGCTCTTGGCGCGGCTTTTCGCTATGTGCCAGAAAGATGTCTTCGAAGGGGTAATTCCATGGCTGATCATGCGCCGACCGGGCCTGTCGAACTGGGCGCGAAGATGGACTATGTCGAGCATGAGCGCACCTATGCCGGCTTCCTGACGCTGGCCAAATACGGCTCGCTGTTCTGCGCCGGCATCCTTATCGCCATGGCCTTCGGCTTTTTCGTCGGCGGATTTTTCTCCGCGACCATCCTGTTCATCCTGATCATGGCCGTCGGCGGCTTCATACTGCGATAAGTTTTCAAGGCTTTGATTACGGGGCGCCGCCGTCTGGCGGCCGGCGTCGCGCGGGAAACAAGGTTCCAACCGAAAGGATAACGCGGTGGGACAGACGGTTTTCATCCCTCGTGAAGTTGATGCCAACGAGCCTCGCGTCGCGGCTTCGCCGGATACGGTGAAACGCCTCGCGGCAATGGGCCTCAGCGTGGTCGTCGAGGCCGGCGCAGGCAGCCGCTCGCGGATTCCCGACGAGGATTTCGCCAAGGCTGGCGCCACCGTCGGCAAGGCAGCCGACGCCGCCGGCGCCGACGTGGTGCTGAAGGTGCGCCGTCCGACGGATGCCGAGCTGAAAGGCTACAAGAAGGGCGCCGCGGTGCTCGCCATCATGGACCCCTACGGCAACGATGCCGCCGTGGCGGCCTTGGCGAAGGCCGGCGTGACCGCCTTCTCCATGGAGTTCATGCCGCGCATCACCCGCGCCCAGTCCATGGACGTGCTGTCTTCGCAGGCGAACCTGGCAGGCTACCAGGCCGTCATCGATGGCGCCTCCGAGTATGACCGCGCCTTGCCGATGATGATGACCGCCGCCGGCACCGTGCCCGCCGCCAAGGTCTTCATCATGGGCGTCGGCGTCGCCGGCCTGCAGGCCATCGCCACCGCGCGTCGTCTGGGCGCGGTCGTCACAGCAACGGACGTGCGGCCCGCCGCCAAGGAACAGGTCGCCTCGCTCGGCGCGAAGTTCCTCGCCGTCGAGGACGAGGAGTTCAAGGCGGCCGAGACGGCGGGCGGCTACGCCAAGGAAATGTCCAAGGAATACCAGGCCAAGCAGGCTGCGCTGACGGCCGAGCACATAGCCAAGCAGGATATCGTCATCACCACCGCCCTGATCCCCGGCCGCCCGGCGCCGAAACTGGTTTCGGCGGCGATGGTCGCGTCGATGAAGCCGGGTTCGGTCATCGTCGACCTCGCGGTCGAGCGCGGCGGCAATGTCGAGGGCGCCGAGGCCGGCAAGGTCGTCACCACCGCCAACGGCGTCAAGATCGTCGGCCACCTCAACGTGCCCGGCCGGGTGTCGGCTTCGGCTTCCCTGCTCTACGCCAAGAACCTGCTGGCCTTCCTCGAGACGATGGTCGACAAGAACACCAAGCAACTCGCCATCAACCGCGACGACGATCTGGTCAAGGCGACCATGCTGACCGACGGCGGCAAGGTGGTGCATCCGGCCTTCGCCAAGGCCGCCGAATCCTACGTCGAGCCGGCGGCCGTTCCGGCGGCCACGATCGTCGCCGACGCCGGCGCGAAGAGGGCGGCACCGAAGAAGGCGGCGGCCGCCAAATCGACCGCGACCAAGTCCGCTGGCAAGCCTAAGGGGACCGCGTGATGGAACAGCTTCAGAAAGCTCTCGAGCAACTCGACCAGGCGACGGCAGCCGTGCGGCTCGCCGTGCAGGACCTGGCGCACGCTCCGGGCGCGGCGGAAGCGGCCGGCAACGCCGCGCACACGCTCTCCGGCGGCGCCATCGACCCCTTCGTCTTCCGCTTCGCCATCTTCGTGCTGGCGATCTTCGTCGGCTATTATGTCGTCTGGTCGGTCACGCCGGCCCTGCACACGCCGCTGATGGCCGTGACCAACGCCATCTCCTCGGTCATCGTGGTCGGCGCGCTGCTGGCCGTCGGCATCTCGGCGTCGGGTATCGCCACCGGCTTCGGCTTCGTCGCCCTGGTTCTGGTGTCGGTCAACATCTTCGGCGGCTTCCTGGTCACCCAGCGTATGCTTGCCATGTACAAGAAGAAGGAAAAGTGACGTGAGCGTCAATCTCGCCTCCTTCCTCTATCTCGTTTCCGGCATCCTGTTCATCCTGGCGCTGCGCGGCCTGTCGCATCCGACCACCAGCCGGCAAGGCAACCTCTACGGCATGATCGGCATGGCCATCGCCATCGCCACCACGCTGGCGTTGGCAACGCCTTCGCTAAGCGGCCTCGGCCTCATCGTGCTCGGGCTGGCGATCGGCGGCGGCGTCGGCGCGGTCACCGCCCGGCGCATCGCCATGACGTCGATGCCGCAGCTCGTGGCGGCCTTCCACTCGCTGGTCGGTCTCGCTGCCGTCATGGTGGCGGCCGCGGCGATGTATGCCCCCACCTCCTTCGGCATCGGCGAGGTCGGCGCCATCCACGGCCAGGCGCTGGTCGAGATGAGCCTCGGCGTCGCCATTGGCGCCATCACCTTCACCGGATCCGTCATCGCCTTCCTGAAGCTCGATGGGCGCATGTCCGGCAAGCCGATCATGATCGGCGGTCGCCATTTCATCAATGCCGTGCTTGGCATTGCCTTGGTGGTGCTGATCGCGTTGCTTGTCATCACGCAGAGCTACGCCGTGTTCTGGCTCATCGTCGCGCTGTCGCTGGTGCTCGGCATCCTGCTGATCATCCCGATCGGCGGCGCCGACATGCCGGTCGTCGTGTCGATGCTGAACTCCTATTCCGGCTGGGCGGCGGCCGCACTTGGCTTCACCCTCGGCAACCTGGCGCTCATCATCACTGGCGCGCTGGTCGGTTCTAGCGGTGCGATCCTGTCCTACATCATGTGCAAGGGCATGAACCGCTCTTTCCTGTCGGTCATCCTGGGCGGCTTCGGCGGCGAGGCCGCGGCTGCCAGCGACGACGGCATCGAGCGCACGGTCAAGCAGGGTTCGGCCGACGACGCCGCCTACCTGATGATGAACGCGCAGAAGGTCATCATCGTGCCCGGCTACGGCATGGCCGTCGCTCAGGCCCAGCATGCGGTTCGCGAGATGGCCGACAAGCTCAAGGCCGCCGGCGTCGAGGTCAAGTACGCCATCCACCCGGTGGCGGGCCGCATGCCCGGTCACATGAACGTGCTGCTCGCCGAGGCCAACGTGCCCTATGACGAGGTCTTCGAGCTGGAAGACATCAACTCCGAATTCGCCCAGGCCGACGTCGCCTACGTCATCGGCGCCAACGACGTGACCAACCCGTCCGCGCGCGACGACAAGTCGTCGCCGATCTACGGCATGCCGATCCTCGACGTCGACAAGGCCCGCACCTGCCTGTTCGTCAAGCGCTCGCTCGGCTCCGGTTATGCCGGCATCGACAACACGTTGTTCTACAAGGACGGCACGATGATGCTGCTCGGCGACGCCAAGAAGATGACCGAGGAAATCGTCAAGGCCATGGATCACTGATCCGGCCTCGACCCGATCCCATGCTGAAAAGCCCGGCCTTCGAGCCGGGCTTTTTGTTGGTGCCTCGATGAGCGGGGCGCCGGTCCTGACGATCCGGCAGACGGCGTGCCGCAGCCCGCTCA
Source organism: Mesorhizobium sp. 65-26 (assembly GCA_001899205.1). Classification (GTDB taxonomy): domain Bacteria; phylum Pseudomonadota; class Alphaproteobacteria; order Rhizobiales; family Rhizobiaceae; genus Mesorhizobium. Next base: position 15,359 of record MKVL01000020.1, read on the forward strand.
GTCCTTGTTTCGGAACGCCGCTTCGCCGGCGTCGGAGACCTCGACCCAGCGCTGGTCGGGCGCCGCGCCTTCCTCGTAGTTGTCGTGCCAGTTCCACCACTTGTAGGTCTGGGTCTGCGGATAGCCCTCGGGCGAATCTTCCCAGGCCTCCTGACGGCCAAGCGGCGTCACGTCGAGATAGCTCCAGACGGTGCCCATCACCTCGTCGCCACGGTTGTTGATGAAGTAGGTGCGGAACACCCGGTCGCCGTCGCGGATGAACACGTTGTGGCCGTGCCATTCGTCGACGCCGAAATCCTTGTCGAAGCTGTCGGTGATCGTGTACCAGGGCATCTCCCAGCCCATGCGCTTCTTCAGCCGCGCAATGTCGGCCTGCGGCGCGCGCGAGGCGTAGGCCAGCGTGGTGTCGCGGGCGTTGAGATGAGCCAGGTGGCCGACCTGGTCGGCCCCGAGCGAGCAGCCCCGGCAGGCATGATCGGGCCAGCCATAGACGCCCGGCTCGAAGAAGGCGCGATAGACGATCAACTGGCGGCGGCCTTCGAACAGATCGACCAGGCTCGCGCGGCCGTTTGGACCTTCGAACACATAGTCCTTGTCCACTTCCAGCCACGGCATCCGCCGGCGCTCGGCGGCAAGCGCGTCCCTGGCGCGCAGGGTCGCCTTCTCCTTCACCAGCAATTGCTCGTGCGCCGTTTCCCAGGCCTGCCGCGAAACGATCGGCGGCGTCTTCATTGCTACATGCTTGTTCATCGGTCTTCTCCTTGTCAGTCCGTGGTCGCGTCGTCGCGACGCGTTGCCGCTTGCGGATGGTGCGCTTGGCCCTGGTCGTGAGGCCGAGAGGCATGCTGGACGGAATCGTCCGGCGCGCCGCAACATGGGTGGTGGGCCCGGGCGGTGCGTCCGGCGCTGCCGGTTTCCGTCTCGGGGGCTAGGTCGTCACAGCTATGCATGGTCAGTGTTCTCCCTTGGCATGCCGCGTATCGCCCATGCTTTGCCCGGGCGATGCGGAGTGCCGGTTGACCGGTACTGATGCAGGCTAGGACCGCTGCCCGTGAGGGTGGGAGTTACAAGTGTGGCGGGATTCGAACCGGCCGGCCGTGATGCCTGTCGGTTGCGATACCCGCTTCGTTCGTCGGCTATGCCAAGGCCGCGGCTAACGCCCGCTTTCACGGGCGCAAATGCCGGTCCGGTACTCTGGCGTATAAGCTACCCCGCCGCGATCGAAGGCTCGTGGCCTATCCGAGGTTCCGGCTCAGCGGGCGGTCGCCGGGATCTTGCCGTCGCCGAGGCGTGCCGAAACGATGCTGCTGCTGGTCTTCAACAGCCCGATAAGCTCCATCCGCCGTTCCTCGGGCGTGTGGATAGGCACGACGAAGCAGAGCGTGGCGATGGGCTGGTTCGTGGTCTGGTCGAGGATGGGCACGGCCAGGCAGCAGGTGAACTCGTCCGCGAGTGCGGCGGTGATCACATAGCCCTGCTCGTGTGCCATGCGGATGTCGTTCATGAAGTCGTCGAGAGGGACCGTCTTGCCGTTCGGCAGGCGAAAATCCTCCGGAGGGATGAAAGCGAGTACCTGCTCCCTGGTCATGTTGCCCAGCAACACGCGGCCGGAAGCCGTCCACGGGATCGGAACCAGCACGCCGGTCTCGGAGCTGATGCGGAACAGCCGCGAGCCCGCCTGCATATGCGCGACCGTGTATTTGTTGCCGAGAAGCATGCAGAGCTGCGCGGTCTCGCCGGCGAGTTCGGCAAGCCGCATCACCTCGTCGCGGCCCTTGCGGACCAGCGGCTGCGACGCGAGATAGGCGTCGGCGTAGAAATACACCGCGCTGCCGAAATAGAACCGTCCCTGCTCGTCCGTCTGCTCCAGCATGCCGGCTTCCGTCAGGCTGTTGACGATCTCGTAGAGCGTGGAGCGAGGCGCGTTCAGCTTGCGCGCCAGGTCGCCGATGGTCGTGGGCTGGCGCGTCGCCCGAAAGAACTCGAGCACTTCGATGACGCGGTCTATGCCGCGCGCCCGCACGCTTGTCGTTTTCATCCGAATCGCTCCGTCCCTCACCGGCCATCAATACATCACGCGGGGCACTTGCAGTATGCGCACGCCTCGTCTAGGTTGTCCAATATATCGACACATTGTCTGGTATTTAAGACACAGAAGGGAGTGAGCACTATGAAGCGTTTTTGGAAAGCGGGTGTGATCGCGCTCGCCGCGGCGGGTATGTTCGCGGCCGCCCTTGCCCCGGCGGCGGCTCAGCAGCAGTCCAGGCTGGACAAGATCATCGCCTCGAAGACCCTGCGGGTGGGTATCATCCTCAGCCTGCCGCCCTTCGGCATGAAGAACGATGCCGGCGAGCCCGACGGCTTCGACGTCGATGTCGCCAAGCTCGCGGCCGAGAAGCTTGGCGCCAAGCTCGAGATCGTCGACACGACCGCCGCCGACCGCATCCCGAACCTGCGCACGGACAAGGTCGACATGATCATCGGTCAGTTCACGCGCAACTCCGAGCGCGCCAAGGTCGTGAGCTTCAGCGACCCGTACATAACCGCCGTGGTCATGGCCATCGCCGTGCCGAAGGACAGCACCGCCGCCGCCGCGAAGGACCTCGACGGCAAGCGCGTCGCCGTCATCAAGGGCACGACGCAGGACGCGACCTTCAGCGCCGCCGTGCCGGGCGCCGATATCCAGCGCTTCGACAGCTCGGCGGCGGCACTTCTCGCCCTCAAGCAGGGCCAGGTCGACGCCATGATCGAGGACGGAAACTTCCTCAACTATCAGGCCAAGCTGGACGACGGCATCAAGGTCGTCATCGATCCGTCCTTCAAGGACCTCGTCGACTACAACAGCATTGGCCTGCAGCGCGGCGATTCCGACTGGCAGACCTGGGTCAACATGTTCGTGTTCGAGCTGAACACCAGCGGCAAGGGGCGCGAGCTCTACCGCAAGTGGTTCAACGCCGACATGCCGGCGCCGCTCAACCCGCAGTTCTGACATTGCCAGTGAGATGACGGCACGGCCGCGCGCCGTGCCGTCATCGCGGAGATGTGCCCATGTTCCTCGATTGGGGATCCATAACCAGCTTCTACGGCCAGCTGCTGCATGGCGCATGGCTTACGCTGGTCATCACCTTCTCGGCATTCGCGCTCGCCATCGCGGTCGGCATCGTCGTCGCCGCCGGCAAGATGAGCGCCATCGCGCCGTTGCGCTGGCTGGCCTCGATCTATGTCGAGGTGTTGCGCAACACGCCCGTGCTCCTGCAGATATTCATCGTCTTCTACGGCTTGCCGAGCCTCGGCTTGCGTCTGTCGGCTGTCACCGCCGGCATATTGGGCCTGGGCCTTAATGTCGGCGCCTATCTCGGCGAGATCTTCCGGGCCGGCGTGGTCGCCGTGCCGAAGGGGCACCGCGAGGCTTCCGCCGCGCTTGCCATGTCGCCGATGCAGACCCTGGTGTGGGTCGTGGCTCCGGTGGCCCTGCGAGCGATCTTCCCGGCCTTCTCCAACATGTTCATCGCCACCATCCTCGGTTCCTCGCTGCTGTCCGTCATCGCGGTCCCGGAACTTACCGGACGGACCAACGAGATCAGCGCCCGCACCTTCCTGACGATCGAGGTCTATTCCTTCTCCACCGTGATCTATCTGGCGCTGACGCTCGGCAGTTCGCTCGGCCTGCTGCTGCTCGGCCGCTGGCTGTTTCCCCGCGCCTCGAGGGTCTGATCGATGAACTTCGCTCCCGTCTGGGCCTCGCGCTGGCTGCTGCTCGACAGCTTCCTCACCACCCTTTTCCTTTCGGCGATCGCCATCGTGGTGGGGACGTTCGTCGGCACGCTGGTCAGCGTTCTGCGCGCGCTCAACATTGGTGTGCTCAACGTCATCCTGCGCATCTATGTCGAGGTGTTCCGCGGAACGCCGCTGCTGATGCAGCTCTTCTTCGTCTATTTCGGCCTGCCCATGCTCGGGATCGAGGTCGACAAGTTCTGGGCCGCCTTCAGCGCCATATCGCTCTACACCGGCGCCTATGTCGCCGAAGTGCTGAGGGCAGGCGTCGAGGCCGTGCCGAAGGGCCAGGTCGAGGCGGCCACGGCGCTCGGGCTGAGCTTCGGCCAGCGCCTGTGGTATGTGGTGCGGCCGCAGGCGCTGCGGGTCGCGCTGCCGCCGCTGGTCGGCGTCTACGTCGCCATCATCAAGGACACGTCGCTCGCGACGGTCATCGGCTACAACGAGCTGATGCGCCGCGCCATGGAGCTGGTGCTCCAGTACGGGCGGCCGCTGGAGGTGCTGCTGACCGTCGGCTGCCTCTATTTCATCATCTGCTTCCCGATCTCCAAATTCAGCGAATGGATCGAACGGCGGCTGGCGCGCAACGGCGCCTGACCGGTTCGGAGGATTATCCAATGCCCCTTCTAACGATGACGAACGTGCAAAAGCGCTTCGGCTCGCTCAGCGTGCTGAACGGGATCGACATGTCGGTCGAGGTCGGCCAGGTGGTGGCGATCATCGGCCCGAGCGGCTCCGGCAAGAGCACGCTTCTGCGCGTCATCAACGGCCTGGAGCCGATCCAGGGCGGCGACATCGTCGTCGACGGCATCTCGATGGCGAGCGGCCGAGGGCTGCACGAGATCCGCAAGCATGTCGGCATGGTCTTCCAGCAGTTCAATCTCTTCTCGCACCTGACCGTGGGCGGCAACGTCATGCTGGCGCAGAAGCTGGTGCTCGGTCGTGGCAAGGCGGACGCCGAGAAGCGCGGGCGCGAACTGCTCGCCAAGGTCGGGCTCGAGGAGAAGTGGGACGCCTATCCCAGCCAGCTCTCCGGCGGCCAGCAGCAGCGCGTGGCGATCGCCCGAGCGCTCGCCATGGACCCGCGCATCATGCTGTTCGACGAGGCGACCTCGGCGCTGGATCCCGAGCTGGTCGGCGAGGTTCTGGGCGTGATGCGCTCGCTGGCCAACAGCGGCATGACCATGCTGGTCGTCACCCATGAAATGAACTTCGCCCGCGAGGTCGCGGACCGCGTCCTGTTCATGGACCAGGGGCGCATCCTGGCAGACGGGACGCCCGACGAGGTGGTCGCGCAGCCCAAGGACGCCAGGGTGCAGCAATTCATGCGCCGGCTGACGGAGCGCTGACATGCTTGCCATTTGTTCCGATTGCGGGACCGCCAGCGAGGCGGCCGTCGGCTACTGCGAATGCGGCGGCATCCGTATCATCGAGCGGCCGATCGGCGATGCCGAAGCGCAGGCCGCGCTCTGGCCGGCGTCGCCGCTGATCCGCAGCCGCATCCCGGGCCTGGGAAATGTCTACCTGAAATACGAAAACGGTCACCTGACCGGCTCGTTCAAGGATCGGATCATGCGGCTTGCCGTCGCCGATGCGATCCGCTCCGGTTCGGCCGGCGCCGTGGTGCCATCGAGCGGCAACGCGGCACTCGCAGCCTCGGCCGCCGGCGCCAGCGCCGGCTTGCCGATCTATGCCATCGTCCCAACCGGGACGGCCGTGGAGCGCATCGCGCCGGTGGCGGCGCGCGGAGCCGCCATCATCGAGGCGGGCAACGATCCGAGCGAGGCCTACAGGGCCGCCGACATCGTCGCGGCAGAGCTGAAGCTGAGCCGGCTCTATTCCACCTTCGCCGCGCCTCTGGCCGAATGGGCCTGCCGCTCGATCGGGGTGGAAGCGGCTCGTCAATTGGGTTCAACGCCGTCGGCGATCGTTGCGCCGATCAGCGCCGGTCCGGTGCTGGTCGGCACCGGCAATGGTGTCGCCCAGGAGACCGGAAACCTGCCGCCCCTCGTTGCCATCCAGCCGAGTGGCTGCTGCCCCATCGCGCGGGCTTTCAAGTCGGGAAGCGAGACGGTCGAGCCATGGGACGGGCCGGTGGAGACTGCCGCCACGTCCATCGCCGATCGGCTTAAGGGTTATCCGCAGGATGGGACTTACACATTGCGGCTCGTGCGCCGCAGCGAGGGGCTTGCGGCCGCCGTGACCGACGAGGAGATGAGGACGGCGCGCGAGGCCCTGCTACGCCACGACGGCGTCGATGCCGAGCTCTCGGCATCGGCCGGCGTCGCCTGGCTGATGCGCAATCCGTCACGCCTGCAAGGGCCGGTGGTCTGCGTGCTGACGGCCTCGGGTTTCAAGCATACTTATCGCGGAGACGTGCCGGCCGCGGACCCGGCAACCGACCGGATCGAGACAGCCGAGCGGATCTGCGCCCTGGTCTCGCGGCATGGCATCGCCGCCAGGCGGGCCTAGCCGGCAAATCGCGCCGTCCGCGAGACGAATTTCAAAACCAAGGAGTATCGAATGACCAAACGTTTCGTCGTCGGGACGAGGATGAGCCAGGCCGTCATGCATGGCGGCCAGATCCATATTGCCGGCCAGGTCGCGGATGACCGCAAGGCCTCGCTGGAAGAGCAGACCCGCCAGGTCCTGGGCAAGATCGACGCGTTGCTGAAGGAAGCCGGCGGCAGCAAGTCCAGGCTTCTCTCGGTCAATGTCTTCCTGCCGCATATCGGCGATTTCGACCGCATGAATGCCGTCTACGACGCCTGGATCGACCCGGCCAACCCGCCGGCTCGCGCTTGCGTCGAGGCGCGCCTCGCCGACCCGGATCTGAGGGTCGAGATGACGGCTATCGGCTTCGTCGAATAGGCTGGCCGGAATCCTGGCCACTTCCGGTTAGCGCGAACCCCGAACGCCGGTGCCGGTTTTCGGGGTTATGCCTGAAATCCGCGCGACACTCTCCGCGCATGCGCCGGACCGCGCGTCATAGCCGCGTGATCGAGCGGAACAGCTTGTCGAGCAACTGCACGAGCTGGCGCTGCTCGTCCTCGCTGAGATCGACGAACATCTCGCGGTTGAGCTCCCACGCCACCATCATCACCTCGTCATAGAGTTTTCTCGCCTCGTCGGTCAGCATCAGGTCAATCGAGCGGCGATCCTCGCTGCTGACCGTCTTGGTCAGCAGGCCGCGTTTGATCAGCCCAGCCACGTAACGGCTGAGCTGGCCCTCATCCTGCTGGGTGGCGCGCGCCACGGCGCGCAGCGACGGCTTGCCGAGATATTGCACCACCGCCAGCGTGCGCCATTCGCCCAGCGTGATGCGGTAGGTGCTCACCAGCATGTTGTGCGCCTGGCGGTCGTTGATGCGCGTCAGCAGCGCCAGGCGATACGAGAACATGTCGCGTATGTCGCGCGGATGCACCCATGGCGGCGGGGTGGCCTCCATCTCGTGATCGTAGGGCTCGACTTTATTAGTTGACATTGTCAGGCATTTTCTTTGATATTGTCAATCAATGACACGTGCCATGAAAAGGCCCCCCTCGCAAGAAGGGACAAAAGGAGGAGAGTGACATGCCGGGATTTTCCGGGTTTAGCATCAGTCGTACGGTTGCCGCAGCCTTGCTCGGCGGACTCATTCTGGCATCCGGCGTCGGGGTCGCCGCCGCCGAGAACACCAAGCTGCGCTTTGCCTACCTGCTGGCCGATTCCGACCTTCCGATCCTGGTCGCCCAGAAGAACGGCGATTTCGCCAAGGCCGGTCTCGATGTCGAGCTGACGGAAGTGCAGGGCGGTCCGGCCGTGGTTGCGGCCATCGCGTCGGGCTCGGCCGATGTCGGCTATGCCTCGCCGGTGCCGCCGATCAACGCGAGGCTCAACGGCATCAACGTCAAGATGGTCATGGCGCTGGGGCACGAGGTCGATCCCGACAAGAAATTCTCCTGGCTGGTTGCCTCCAGCGCTTCCGGTATCACCGACCTCGCCGGGCTCAAGGGCAAGAAGGTGGCCGTCAACGCCAACGGCTCGCTTTGCGTGCTGACGCTCGCCGACCAGATCGCCAAGGTCGGACTGAAGATAGACGACGTCCAGCAAGTGGTGCTGCCGTTCCCGCAGCAGGAGGCCGCGCTCGAGCAGGGCGCCATCGACGCCACCTGCACGGTCAACCCGTTCTATGCCTCGCTCTCCAAGAACAAGGCGATCGGCGCCAAGGTGCTGGCGGAAGGCGTGCTGGCCGACGAACGCGAGCCGGTGCTCAACGACGTCATCTTCGCCACCGACGATTATGTCGCCAGCAACGGCCCGGCGCTGAAGACCTTCGGCAAGGTCCTGTTCGACACGCGGCAGAAGCTGCTGGCCGACCGGTCGGCCATGGAAGCCGCCGCTGTCGAGTTCCTGGGGCTGACGCCCGAGGCCGCCAAGGACTTCACCTTGCCGGTGGTCAAGCGCGAACTCACCATCACCGAAGCGGAAGTGCAGGTGCTGCTCGACGCCATGAAGCGGGCGGATATGCTGACCCAGGACATGAGCGCCAAGGACATGGTCGCGAACATGGCCCCGTAGGCGGCCTGTCCGAAGCAGGGAGCGGGGAGATGGCAATGGATGTCGTGCTGAGCGCGCAGGGGCTGACCAAGACCTATGGGGCGGGCAAGGATGCCCTCCAGGTCCTGGGCGGCATCTCCTTCGCGGTCAACCGGGGCGAGTTCGTCTCGGTCGTCGGCCCGTCCGGATGCGGCAAGACGACGTTGCTGTTCGCCATCGCCGGCCTGCAGGGCGTGACGTCGGGCACGGTCACCTTCAATGGCCGTCCCGTGACGGCGCCGCCGAAAGGCGTCGCCGTCGTGTTCCAGGACTATTCACGATCGCTGTTTCCCTGGAAGAACAATCGCGACAACGTCGCCTTCGGCATGGCCCGGATCCAGGGGCTCTCCGCCGCGCAGAAGCGCGACAAGGCGCAGGAAATGCTCGATGCCGTCGGCCTTGCCGGCTTCGCCGACAAATATCCCTGGCAATTGTCGGGCGGCATGCAGCAGCGCGTGGCGATCGCGCGCGGCCTTGCCTCGCAAAGCGAGCTGCTGCTGCTCGACGAGCCGCTCGCCGCCGTCGATGCCCAGACGCGCGCCGACATGCAGGACCTGCTGCTCGATCTCGCAATCCGCTTCAAGCAGACCTGCGTGCTGGTGACGCACGATGTCGAGGAAGCCGTCTACATGGCCGACCGCGTCGTGGTCCTCACCCGCCGGCCGACCGTGGTCGACCATGAGATCGTCATCGAGCTTGGCAAGAAGCGCGACCAGATCACCACGCGCGAGGATCCGCGCTTCCTCGCCGCGCGCCATGACGTGATGACCAGCATCCGTGGCCAGCGCGCGCACGCGCCCGCCAGCGCCGCCTGATCGCCACGATGGACGGTTTCAGCGCCTTCGCCCTGCTGCTGCGCTTTCGCGCGCTCGTCTCCTTCCTGATCATCGTTGCCGTGTGGCAACTGGTGGCCGCGCTGGGGCTGGCGCCAGAGAAGTATTTTCCGGGCATTCCCGCCATCGTCTCGGGCTTTCTCGGCATGGTCGCGAATGGCGAGCTTGCCGCCGCCGAGTGGCGCACGCTGCTGCGCGCGATGCTCGGGCTGGCCGGCGCTTCCCTGCTCGGCGTCGGGCTGGCGATCCTGAGCGACATCTCGCCGGCCTTCCGCCGCGGCTTCGCGCCGATCGCGGCGCTGATCCAGCCCATACCGCCGGCGGCCGTGGTGCCGATGGCCGTGTTCATGCTCGGCCTTGGCCCCAAGCTCTACGCCTTCATCATCATACTGGTCACGGTCTGGCCGCCCTATTTCAATGGCGTCGCGGCCCTTGCCAGCGTTTCCGACATCCAGATCCGCAGCGGCCAGATGCTGGGTCTGAGCCGCTGGCAGATCCTGCGCCAGATCAAGCTGCCGGCCGCCATGCCCGAGATATTCGCCGGCATACGCTATGCCTCGACCATCAGCCTGATCGCGGTGGTCGTCGCCGAGATGCTGGCCGGCCATGACGGGCTCGGCTTCCTGCTCGTCCGCAAGGCGTTCGCCATCCGCATTCCCGAGGTCTACGCGCTGATGTTCGTGTGCGCGGCGAACGGCCTGGTGCTCAACGCCATCGTCAACGCGGCGCGCTGGCAACTGGCGGGATGGCACCTGCGCATGACGGGGCAGCCGGCATGAGCCTCTCCCGCCGCCAGGAAAGCCTGCGAGGCCTGATCCTGCCCGTAGCCATCCTGCTCGCCTGGCAGGTGCTGGCCTGGCGCGCCTCGACGCCACTGTTTCCCGGCCCGTGGCAGGTGACGCTTTCGATCTGGAAGTTCTATCCGCAGATCGTCGGCCAGATCGGGTACACGCTGATGCGCGCCGCCAGCGGCTTCCTCGTCGCGGCCGCGCTGATGATTCCGCTGGGCATCCTGCTCGGCCGCCTCAAAACGGTCGGCGCGATCGTCGAGCCGATCATGGACATGCTGGCCACCTTGCCGCCGCCGGCGGTCATTCCGGTGGTCATGCTGTTTGCAGGCACCGGTGACGCAGCCAAGATCTCGATCATCGCCTACGCCGCCGCCGTGCCGCTTCTGATGAACACCTACGAGGCGTCGAAGACCTTGCATCCCATGGCCAATCTGGTGGCGCGCTCGCTGCGCTTCAGCCGGCTGGAGACGATGCTGCGCATCGACCTTCCGGCCTCGCTGCCGATGATCGCGACCGGCCTCCGATTGGCCGTGGCTTCGGCGCTGCTGGTCAGCGTCACGGCCGAGATGCTGCTCGCCACCAATGGCATCGGCGTCTTCATCCAGCGCCAGCAGGAGAACTTCCAGATCGCCAATGGCCTGGCGGCGATCGCCTTCATCTCCATCGTGGGGTTGATCATCAACAACCTCGTCTTCCAACTGGAGAAGCGCTGGCTGTTCTGGCACTACCGCTCCTCCGATACTCACGGCAACGGGTGATCGATGCGCCGCAATGTGCTTTTCATCATGTGCGACCAGCTGCGCTTCGACTATCTGGGCTGCGCCGGCCACAAGACGCTGCGGACGCCCAACATCGACCGACTGGCCGCGCGCGGCGTGCGCTTCACCAACGCCTATGTGCAGTCCACCGTCTGCGGGCCGTCGCGCATGAGCGCCTATACGGGCCGCTACATGCGCTCGCACGGGTCGATCCAGAACGGCATTCCGCTGAGGGTCGGCGAGCCGACGCTGGGCGATCATCTGCGCGAGATCGGCGTGCGCTGCGCCCTGGTCGGCAAGACCCACATGACCGCCGACGAGGAGGGCATGCGGCGCCTCGGCATCGACCGTGATTCCATCATCGGCGTGCATGTCGCCGAATGCGGCTTCGAGCCTTTCGAGCGCGACGATGGCCTGCATCCATCGAGCCCCTACGATCCCGATCCGGCCTACGACGCCTATCTGCGTCAGCATGGTTTCGACGCCGACAATCCTTGGGAGCACTGGGCGAATTCGGGCGAGGGCGAGGACGGCGAGGATTTCAACGGCTGGCTGCTCGTCCATGCCGACAAGGCCGCCCGCATCCCCGAGGAGCATTCCGAGACGCCTTACATGACGCGGCGCGCCATGCGTTTCATCGAGGAGGCCGAGGCGGCGGGGCAGTCGTGGTGCGCGCATCTCTCCTACATCAAGCCGCACTGGCCCTACATCGTGCCGGCGCCGTACCACGCCATGTACAGCAGGGCGGACGTGCAGCCGCCGATCCGAAGCGAGGCGGAGCGCCTTTCGCCCAATCCCATCTATGGCGCGTTCCAGCAGGAGCGCTACTCCCGCAACTTCTCGCGCGACGAAGCGCGCGAGACGGTCATCCCCTGCTACATGGGGCTGATCAAGCAGATCGACGACCAGCTCGGCGTGCTGTTCGCCTTCCTCGAGGAGCGCGGCCTCTTCGACAACACCATGATCGTGTTCACCTCCGACCATGGCGACTATCTCGGCGACCATTGGCTCGGCGAGAAATACATGTTCCACGACGTCTCGGTGAAGGTACCGATGATCGTCTATGACCCGTCGCCGGAAGCCGATGCGACGCGCGGCCAGATCCGCGACGAGCTGGTCGAGATGATCGATCTCGCGCCGACCTTCCTCGACTATCTGGGCGGCGCGCCGAAGCCGCACATCCTGGAAGGTCGCTCGCTGCTGCCGCTGCTGCGTGCGCAGGCGCCGATCGCCTGGCGCGGCCACGCGATCAGCGAATATGATTTCGGCGCCGACATGGCCAGGCTGCGGCTCGACGTGCCGCTCGACCGCTGTCGGCTCTACATGATCACCGACGGGCGCCACAAGCTGGTGCATGGCGAGGCGATCCCGCCCATGCTGTTCGACCTGGCGAGTGACCCGCAGGAGCTTCACGACATCGGCACCGATCCGGCCGCGGCGACAATTGTCGAGCGGCTGCGCCTTGAACTCTTCCGCTGGCTCGCCGCGCCCCATACCCGCATCACCGTGCCGGACGAGTGGTTCACCGGCGACGACGACAAGATGCGCCATTTCGATCCGCTCGTCGCTCCGGGAGTCCTGATCGGCTACTGGGACGAGGCCGAACTCGCCGAACAGCGCGAGGCGCGTCGCGCATGGCTGGAGCGCAACGCCAAGGGGTAAATGCCGACGGCGCCGCCGAAGAAGCGCCAGGACGGAAATCTATCGATCGTGGAGCGCCCGCAGGATCAAATCGGCGGCGACCAGACCATTGAGCGCATCCGACGGCGAGACGGGCGCGAGCGACTTGCCGGCGCGGATACCGGCGACAAAGCAGTCCAGCTCGGTGCGCAGCGGGTCGTCGGATGCCTCGATCTCGATACGCCGGCTCGATGCGCCATGCACCTCGATATGGCTGCCGACGAAAAGCTCGGCGCTGCCGCCGGCGCCGACGATTTCCACACGGTCCGCCGGACAATCGGGTCCGGGGTGCAGCCAGGCCGTCTCGATGTACCAGTTTGCCTTGCTGGAGCTTTCCACCCAGGCGCTGGTAAGCGAACGCCCGGCACCGGCGTCACCCCGGAACGCGCTTGCCCGCAACGCCACGCCGCCGTCCAACCAGAGCGCCAGGTCGATGTCGTGGATCATCGTCATCAGGACCGGGTCTATGCCCACGTAGCGGCTCGCATGGCTGGCGTCGCGGTAACGGCGGGAGGCGAAGCGCAGCAGCCTGCCGATCTCGCCCTCTCGCAGCACGTCGAGCAGCCGACGGTGCCCGGCGGAGAATCTCAGAATATGGCCGGGCTGCAGGAAGGCGCGGCTGGCGCGCGCGGCTTCGCAAAGCTCCCGCATGATCGCGACGTCGGGCGCGACCGGCTTTTCAACGAGAACGGCGATGTCGCGCGCCAACGCCGCGCGCGCCAGCGGCGCGTGTGCATCGGCGGGTGTCGCCACGATCACGCCATCGGGCTGGAAGCGCTCGAGCAGCGCGAAGGCGTCGGCATCGCTGTCGTCCAGGGCGAACAGTTTGCCGACGCGCTCGCGCTCGGCCGTGTGCCGCTCGGCCACGGCAAGCGTCATGCCACCCATGGCCGTCAGAGTCTTCAGGTGTTCCTTGCCGAAGGCGCCCGCCCCGGCGACCATGATCTTCATGGTTTGCCCTCTCTGCCCTGATCGGTTCAACGGTTGCGGATCGCCGCGATAGTGCTTTCGAGATCCCGGCTCGCGGACGCCGACAGCGCGCCGAACCGCATCGTTGTCCGGAACGTTTCTCCAGGCCCGATCCACACCAGCTGGTCGTTGGCCGTGGCGGCCGCCAGGCCATCGGGCGGCGCCGTGGCTGGCAGCACCAGGCCCAGGGCGTCCCGCTCGCCGGCGCGCGTTATCCAGCGCACGGCAAAAGGAAGCTCGGAAGGGCGGTGGCTGACGAAATCGGCCTGGCCGTCGGGATGGCGCTGCATGGCATGCGCCCAGCCGTCGGCGTCGCTCGTCGCCTTCATGCTCAGCACCAGTTCGGGTTCGATCGGGACGCCGGGCGCAAGCGTCCGGTGGAGAGAACTGTCGCTGGCGATGGCCGCGTGATAGGCGCGCACCGCATCGCTTTCCTCGGGTCCGAGCTGCGCCGCGCGCAGGGCGATGTCATGCGCATCGTCGCGCACCGTGTCGACCAGCACGCCGCCGTCCACCGGCCGGAAGTTGATATGCGCCAGATAGAGAAACGGCAGCGGCTTGGGCGCGCGGTTTTCGACCGTGACGGACATGTCGAGGAGGCTGGCCCCCTCGCGGATGCGCAGGCGCGGGCGCACGACGAAGTCATGGTGGAAGGCAAGTGTGTCGCGCGCGCTTCCCGTCATCTCGACATAGCAACCGGCCTCGTCCCGGCCGAAGACGAGTTGCGCGTTCTGGAAGGGCAGGTTGGGCAGTTCGCCATGCAGCGGATGATTGTCGTCAGGTCCGGGGTTGCCCATCGACGTGCCCCCGCAATGAATGAAGAACGCGCCATAGGTCCGGAGATAGTCGCGCGTCGGCCGCGGTTCGTCGAAGGCCGACAGCATGGTGAGCCTGCGGCCGTGGAATTCGGCGTCCCATATCTGCTGTCCCTGGAAAGGCAGGAGGATGAGCGAGCCGACGCCGTTCGTCACGCCGAGCGCCGCCACCCCGGAGGGATAGCGGAAGGCTTCGACGCGCAATTCCCCCAGGCTGGCGATAGGCTTCCTCGCCTCGCCGAAGTGGGATGGATGGAGTTCGACGGTCACCGGCGCATCGGACACGGTTATCTCCTGCTCCAGAGCATGATGCCGAAAAGTGTGAAGCGATTTTCGGGCGGCGTCATGCTCTATCTCTTTGAATTAGAGACGGATTCAGATTTCAGGTCGAACAGACCTGAAATCATCCGGCTCTAGGGCCGCCGCGCGGCGCGTGGCACGGCATTGGCCTCGACCCTATGGCCCATGCGGTTGAGAAGCGACCGCGAGGCCTTGCGGACCTCGGCATAGATCGCCCGCTCGTCGATGCCGACGAAGCGGCCTTCCTCCAGGATGACCCTGCCGTTGACGATGACCGTGTGCACCGATTTGGAGCGCGAGGCGTAGAACAGGTTGCGGATCATGTTGGTGCTCGGCACCATTTCCGGCCGGTCGAGCGTGTGGATGACGATATCGGCGCGCTTGCCGGCTTCCAGCGATCCGATCTGCTTTTCGAGGCCGACGGCGCGGGCGCCCGCGCGCGTCGCCATGGCGATGCCGTCCTCGGCGACAAGGTAGGTGCGGTCCATGTGCGTGTCGCGCGCCGCAAGCACCGCCAGGTTCGACTGCCGCCACAGGTCGAAGTCGTTCGACCAGTTCGGCGAATCCGATCCGAGCGCGACGTTGCCGCCCCGCCGCCACAACTCGCCGTGGCGGCCGTGCATCGAGCTTCCGTGCCCCCACATCATCGAGGCGGCGGGCGCCCAGGCAAGGGAAGCGCCGCGCTCCAGCAGCACCTCGCACTCGGCGTCGGTCAGATGGTTGGCGTGGGCGAACGTCACATTGCGGTCGAGGAAGCCGATGGCGTCAAGATGCAGCAATGGATCGCGGCCGAAGCGCTTTCGATCGGCCTCGGTGTCGGCGGGGCTGTAGGACTGGTGGATGTTGAGTGTGACCGATGCCGCGTCGGCGCAGTCCTTGGCCTCCATCATCAGCTCTTCGCTCGCCGTGCCGAGGCCCAGAACGGCCACGTGACCGGTCACCAGCGCATCGGGATCGGCATTGCGCTTCAACTGCGCGCCAAGCGTCGCCAGCGCTTCTTCGCGTGTCTTCGGCGCGCGCTTGAGTTCGGTGTGCAGCCTTGCCTGCGCGGCGCATGTCGCGCAGCCCGCGCCGTCGGTTTTTCCCTGGGCAAAGCCCTGCGGCTGGTCCCAGATGAAGGCGTCGCCGATCACGGCGCGAATGCCGACCTCGCTTGCCGCCCTGGCGGCCATTTCCGGCGTCAGCACCGTGCCGGCCTCCATGAAGCATGTGGTGCCGTTGCGGATCATCTCGAGGCAGGCGAGCAGGACGGAGAGGTATTCGTCCTCGTCGGTCACCGTGTTGTAGAAATGGCCTTCGAACGTGTCGAAGGAATCGCTCTCGACCAGTTGGTCCGGCAGCACGCCGCGGAACAGGTGATACGAGGCGTGCAGATGGCATTCGACGAAGCCGGGATGGATCGGAGCGCCATGCGCGTCGATCGTCTGCCCGGCCTGGTACCGCGCGGCGATGTCGGCATCGTCGCCCACCGCCAGGATGCGGCCATCGTCTCCGATCGCGATCGCGCCATGCTCGAAGATCGTCTCGTCATCGTCCATGGTGATGAGGTAGCCATTGCGGACGAGAAGCCGCGCCGTCTCCCGTGGCTTGTTCATTCTGTGTCCTCCCTCAGAAGAATGGCGGCATCCGGTGCCCATGACAGCACGACGGCCGTGCCCGAGGACAGGCCGTCGAAATCGTCGCCTCGCCCTTCGATCCAGATGGCCGCGCCCGAGGCGGCCCGTACGCCGACCCGCACGGTGTTGCCCTGGTAGATGATCTCGTCGACAAGTCCCGCGACGCTGTAGCCCTCGGGCGTGGCGCCGGGGTCGCGCCGCAGGCTGATCGCCTCCGGTCGCACGGAAAGGGCGGCGCGTTCGCCCCGCTTGACGGCCATGTCCGATGCCAGGGCATGGAATGTTCCGCTGTCGGTCCTCAGCACGACACGCTTGCCTTCGACGGCCGTGATCGTGCCGCGCAGGAGATTGGTCGCGCCGATGAAGTCGGAAACGAAGACCGAGTTCGGCCGCCGATAGATGTCCCTGGGCGTGCCGTGCTGCACGATCCGTCCGTTATTCATGATGGCGATGCGGTCCGACATGACCAGCGCCTCGGTCTGGTCGTGCGTGACGAAGATGAAGGTGGCGCCGAGCCGCTTCTGGATGGCGCGCAGTTCGAGCTGCATCTGCTGTCGCAGCTTCAGGTCCAACGCCGACAGAGGCTCGTCGAGCAGCAGCACGCGCGGCTCGCCGGCGAGCGCGCGGGCCAGCGCCACGCGTTGCGCCTGGCCGCCACTCAGTTTGCCGGGCTCGCGGTCGGCGAAGCCTTCGAGCCGCACCAGCGCCAGCATCTCGTCGACCCTGTCGTTGATGCGCGACCGCTCCCAGCGCTTGAGTTTCAGGCTGTAGGCGATGTTCTCGCGCACGCTCATATGCGGAAAAAGGGCGCCGCGCTGGAACACCATGTTGGTCGGGCGCCGTTCAGGCGGCTGGCGTGTCACGTCGGTGCCGTGGATACGCACACTTCCTTCCGTCGGCTGTTCGAAGCCGGAGATGATGCGCAGCAGGGTAGACTTGCCGCAGCCGCTGGAGCCGAGCAACGACAGGAACTCGCCCGTGCCGACATTGAGGTCGACCTTTTCGAGGGCGGTCGCCGCGCCGAAGCGCTTGCGGACGCCCTCGATTTCAACTGCCGTTTGCGTCATTTCGATTTCTTCCGGTTGAGGAGGGCCGAGGCAGCCACGAGACAGACCAGCAGCGCCAGCAGCATCGTGGCGATGGCGTTGATGGATGGATCGATGCCGCGCCGCATCAGCCCCCACACCAGCACCGGAACGGTCAGCTGGCTGCCGATGTTGAACCAGGTCACCACGAACTCGTCGAGCGATAGCGCCGCGGCCAGCAGCGCGGCGCCGATGATGGAGGGACGGATGAGCGGCAATGTGATGTCGCGCAGCACCCGGCCCGGCGTGGCGCCGAGATCCCGCGCCGCCTCCAGCACGCTGAAGTCGAACGTCTCCAGCCGCGCGTTCATCGTCAGGACGACGAAGGGCAGGGAAACCAGCACGTGGCCGATGGCGGCGTTGAGAAGGCCTTGCTGGACGTGCATCAGGCGGAAGAAGACAGCCAGCGCGATGCCGATGACGAGCAGCGGCATGATCGCCGGCAGCATGCTCGCGCCAAGCAGTGACGCGCGCAGCCTCGGCCGCTTCAGGGCGACCAGGCCGAAGGCGAACGCAGCCCCGATCACGCCCGAAACGAGCGCCGAGACGCTTGCCAGCAGCAGGCTGTTGCGCAGCGCCGTCGAGATCAGCGAATTCGACAGCGCGCTGGTGTACCAGTCGAGGGTGAGGCCTTCGATCGGCATGCTCAGGCGTGGCGATGTGGTGAAGGAGAAGATCACGATCACCGCGATCGGCGCATAGAGATAGGCCAGCACCGCGCCGACGAAAGCGGCCGGCAGGAGTTTGCGCAGTCTCACCATGTCGTCACCCATCTGATAAGGCGCATGACGATCAGATACGACGCCAGCATCACCGCGATCACCACGAAGGCCATTGCCGCGCCCAGCGGCCAGTTGGAGCCGATGCCGCGGAACTGGTCGGAGATGATGTTGCCGATCAGCAGGCTCTGCGCGCCGCCCACCAGGCTCGGCGTCACGAAGTCGCCGGCCGACAGCAGGAAGGAGAAGGCAAAGGCCGTGCGGACCCCGGGCATCGCCATCGGCAGGAGCACCGTGCGCAGGACATGCAGCCGCCCGGCGCCCAGGTCGCGCGCGGCCTCGATGTCGTCGCGCCCGATGTTGAGCATCGCCGAATAGAGCGGCAGCACCGCCAGCGGCAGCAGCAGCCCGCTCAGCGTCACGACGACGGCGAAGTTGCTGTAGATGAGAAAGTCGAGTGGCTCGCGGATGACGCCCAGCCATTGCAGCGTCGAATTGAGCAGTCCCTGTTTGCCGAGGATGGTCCGCCAGGCATAGATGCGCACCAGATAGCCGCTGAACAGAGACAGCAGCACCATCTGCAGGATGAACTGGCCGCGCCGCTCGAAGACGAAGCGCATCAGGAACGACACCGCGAAGGCGATCGGCACGACGATCGCCGTCGTCACGAAGGCGACGCCGATCGTGCGGATCATCAGCGCGCGATAGAGCGGCGAGGTGAAGATCTTCTCGTAGTTGCCGAGCGTGAAGCCCGGGATCAACTGGAAGCCGTCGGCGGTCCAGAAGCTGAGCACGAACAGGCACAGCGTCGGCAGTGCGAAGAACACGATGTAAAACGCTGCCGCTGGAAGCATGGAGGCATGCGGCCGGGATTGCTCCCTGGCCGCTGGTGCCGCTGAACTGGACATCGGTACGCTCATTTATGTCTGCGGTCGGTTCGGCCGCGTCCGGACCGTGGCGGCGGGTGTCCCGCCGCTCGGCCCGGAAGTGCGCGGTCGCTCAGGAGGCCTTGAAGGTCTGCCAGGCTTCGACCCAGGAGGCCGCGCCCACGACATCGCCATCCGGCTTCTGCGGCGGGACGACGATCTGCGTGCCCAGGATGCTGCCGCTCGGCTTGCGCACATGCTCGTAGGGGAACATCGACCGGATGTCTTCCTTCATCAGGTCATAGGCGGCCTCGACCGTGCAGCCCGACGACAGCTCCGTGGCCAGCGCGGCGTTCGATTCCGGCTTGGTCATGAAATCTATGTAGGCGTAGGCATTGTCGAGATTGGGCGCGTCGACGGCGATCGCGTAGGAATCCGACCAGAAGAACGTGCCGTCCACGGAAGGCGAGCCGACCTTCAGGTCCACGCCCTTGCCCTTGGCGATCACCACCTGATAGGCCCAGCCGCCGATGCCGATCGAGGCGTCGCCGCGCACCAGCACGTCGGCCATGTCGCCATGCGAGCCGCCGATCGTCACCACATTGGGCTTGGCCTTCAGCATTGCCTCCAGCACCTTCTGCAACTGCGCCGCCGTCAGCCGGCTCGGTTCCGGCATGTCGAGCGACTTCGCCCACAGCCAGATGTTGCCGAACGGGTCGTCGAGCAGCACCAGTT
Organism: Mesorhizobium sp. 65-26; assembly: GCA_001899205.1. GTDB lineage: Bacteria > Pseudomonadota > Alphaproteobacteria > Rhizobiales > Rhizobiaceae > Mesorhizobium. The sequence continues at coordinate 34,878 of MKVL01000020.1, forward strand.
CGCCCTTGAACTTCGGATCGGCGAAATCCGTGTACTTGGCCGGCATCGCGTCCCATTTCTTCGGGTTGAAGACGCAAGGCTCGTCACCCCAGATGATCGGGATGCCGTAGGTCTTGCCGTCCTTGACCAGCCAGGACGCGGTCTTGAAGGTGGGAAACAGCCCGCTGGCCGTGGGAATGCGGCTCAGGTCGAGCGGTTGGAACAGTTCAACACCCGATTTGAGGATCGCGGTCTGGAAGTCCTTGTTGGGCGTCAGTATGTCCATCGCGCCCCGGCCGCCGGTGTTGAAGCGGGTCAGCGCCTCGTCCGCCGCCGACTGGAAAGAGGCATTCATCTTGATGTTGTTGGCCTCGAGGAAGGGCTTGGCGACATTGGCGCCGTTCTCTCCGTCCCAGCCGAGGAAATTGAGGTCGCCGCCGAGCTTGCCGCCCGCGGCCAGGGCGGTTCCGGTGCCTCCCAGCACGGTCAGCGTCGACAGGCCGGCCGCGCCCTGCAGGAAGCTGCGGCGGCTGACATCGGCATTGAGCTTTGCATCCAGGAAATTCTTCAGTCTGTCGTCCACGATCGTTCTCCTCATAAGGCCCTCTTGATGGGGGTTGTCGTTGCGCTTTGCAGTCTGGAGTGATTAGGCGGCGGTTTCGTATATAAAGTCAAGGACCATATATGAACTTTTGAGCGGGGCGCACGAGGAAATGGCCTTCAAACAGGCGGGTTGGCTTGGGGCTGGCGGTAAGAGGGGATCGGAGTCCGACGGGACCGGAAATTCCAGGCCTGTTTTGGCGCGGGTTCCTCGCGAATGAACCGAGGATAGGCAGAACTTACGCCGCCGGGTTCGCACGAACAGGGCCTGAAAATGCGATCGCCGCCAGACGGCTGTCGTCCGGCGGCGATGGAAGGCGTTGCGGCGTCTCGACTAGATGTCGAGATTGGCGACGGACAGCGCGTTGTCCTGGATGAACTCGCGACGCGGCTCGACTTCGTCGCCCATCAGCCGCGAGAACAGCGAATCGGCATCGGTCGCGTCAGTCACCTTCACCTGCAGCAGCGAACGCACATTCGGATCCAGCGTGGTTTCCCAGAGCTGCTCGGCGTTCATCTCGCCGAGACCCTTGTAGCGCTGCATGGTGAGGCCCTTGCGGCCGCTCGCGAAGACCGCGTTGAGCAGCGCCAGCGGGCCGGCGATGGTTTCGAAATTGTCCTTGCGGCGCAGCACCGGCGGAACGTCGTAAGTGTCGCCCAGCCGCCGCGCGAGGCGGTCGAGTTGGCGCGCGTCGGCCGAGTTGATGAGCGCAAGGTCGAGATGCGTATATTCCCGCACGCTGCGCACGGTACGCTCGAACACATAGCCGCCGGAACCGTCATTCGACGTCGACAGGCCGCCGGTCCAGCCGCGCTCCGTGTCCTCGGCGATGATGTCGAGCCGCCCGGCGATCCGCTCGGCCATCGCGTTGGCCCGGCCCATGTCGGCGAGGATTTCGGGATTGAGCCCCCCGGCGATCGCGGCCTGCTCGACCACGGAACGGTTGTAGCGCGTGTGTAGGCCGTTGATGAGCTGGCGCACCGCGAGCGCGTCGTCGACGGCGCCGCGCAGGTCCTGGCCGGTGCGTACCTCGCCCGAGCCGAGCGTCAGCGAAGCGTCCTCCAGCCCGGAATTGATCAGGTACTCCTCGAAGGCGCTTTCGTCCTTGAGGTATTGCGAGCTCTTGCCGCGCGTCACCTTATAAAGCGGCGGCTGGGCGATATAGAGATGGCCGCGCGTGATCAGTTCCGACATCTGCCGGAAGAAGAAGGTGAGCAGCAGGGTGCGGATGTGGGCGCCGTCGACGTCGGCGTCCGTCATCAGGATGATCTTGTGGTAGCGCAGCTTGTCGGGGTTGAACTCATCCTTGCCGATCGACGTTCCGAGCGCGGTGATCAGCGTGCCGATCATGTCGGAGCTCAGCATGCGGTCGAAGCGCACCCGCTCGACGTTCAGGATCTTGCCGCGCAACGGCAATATGGCCTGGTTCTGGCGCGAGCGCCCGCTCTTGGCCGAGCCGCCGGCGCTGTCGCCCTCGACGATGAACAGTTCGGACTTTGCCGGGTCGCGCTCCTGGCAGTCGGCCAGCTTGCCGGGCAGGGAGGTGACGCCCAGCGCGCTCTTGCGGGTGATGTCGCGCGCCTTGCGCGCGGCCTCGCGGGCGGCGGCCGCCTTGACCGCCTTGTCGATGACTTCCTTGGCGTCGGTCGGATGCTCTTCCAGCCATGTGCCGAGCGCATCGTTGACCAGGCTTTCCACGACCGGACGGACCTCGGACGAGACCAGCTTGTCCTTGGTCTGCGAGGAGAATTTCGGGTCGGGTACCTTGACCGAAAGCACGGCGGTGAGCCCTTCGCGGCAATCGTCGCCGGTCAGCGCCACCTTTTCCTTCTTGGTCAGGCCCGAGGATTCGCCATAGCCGGTGATCTGGCGAGTCAGCGCGCCGCGGAAGCCAGCAAGGTGCGTGCCGCCGTCGCGCTGCGGGATGTTGTTGGTGAAGGCCAGCACGTTCTCGTGAAAGCTGTCGTTCCACCACATCGCCACTTCAACCGTTATGCCGTCGCGCTCGGCGCGAATGGCTATGGGCTTCTCGATCAGCGGTTTCTTGACCCTGTCGAGATATTTGACGAACTCCTCCAGGCCGCCATCGTAATGCAGCTCGTGGCGCAGCACGTCGGCGTGGCGGGCATCGGTGAGCACGATGCGCACGCCCGAATTGAGGAAGGCCAGTTCACGCAGCCGGTGCTCCAGCGTCGCGAAGTCGAACTCCACCATGGTGAAGGTCTCGGCCGACGGGAAGAAGGTGATCTCGCTGCCGCTGCGGCCTTCATAGGTGCCGGGCTGCTTGTTCTGCTCGTAGGTGCCGCTGATCTTGAGCGGCGCGTCGGCGTTGCCGTGGGTGAACCGCATCTCGTGGATCTCGCCGTTGCGGCGGATCTTCAGCTTGAGCCAGGCCGACAGGGCGTTCACGACCGAGACGCCGACGCCATGCAGGCCGCCGGACACCTTGTAGGAGTTTTGGTCGAACTTCCCGCCGGCGTGCAGCTGCGTCATGATCACTTCGGCGGCCGAAATGCCCTCGCTGGGGTGGATATCGGTCGGAATGCCGCGCCCGTTGTCGATGACGGTCACCGATCCATCCGGGTTGAGCGTCACCGAGACGAGGTCTGCATGGCCTGCCAGCGCCTCGTCGATGGCGTTATCCACCACCTCATAGACCATGTGGTGCAGGCCGGACCCGTCGTCGGTGTCGCCGATATACATGCCCGGCCGCTTGCGGACAGCGTCCAACCCCTTCAAAACCTTGATGGAATCGGCGCCGTACTCGGCACTTGCGCCGGCTTCGTTTTCGGTCTGGTCGCTCATGAAAACCTGTTGTCTAGATGTGACGTGCAAAGCGCGGAAATAGTCCCCGAATCGCGCTTTCTTATGTCACCAAGATATAGGCTTTAAAGGCGGTTTTTCCAAGGTTTGCGGCTGCTTTCGACCACAGGAGACATACTGTTGGCCGGCTGTGGAAAATGGTGCCGTCAGCCCCGCAACGGCTTCAGCGCCTCGCTCCAGCGGTGCAGCTCGTCCAGCATCGCCCTGGCGCTGCCCGCGACCTGCTCGGTCGGGTTGAACGCGCCATCCTTGTCGAGCAGGCTCTGATAGGCGGGCAGCGTCACGCCTTCCGGAATGGGCATCACCTTGACCGAGGTCAGCAGCGGCTTCAGTGATTGCGCCGCGCGCAGGCCGCCCGACACGCCGCCATAGCTCAGGATCGCGGCCGGCTTGTACTGCCATTCGCGCGACAGGTAGTCGATCGCGTTCACGATCGCCGGCGCCACGAAGTAGTTGTACTCCGGCGCCACGAAGACGAAGGCGTCTGCCGCGTCAGTCGCCTTCGACCAGGCCCTGGTGTGTTCCTTCTCGTACTTGCCGAGCCTCGGATGATGCGGCTCGTCGAGCACCGGCAGGTCGAAAGCGGCGATGTCGGTCAGAACCGGCTTGAACTTGCCGTGCTCGCCGGCGAAGCGCTCGAGCCAGTGCGCGAAGACCGGACCGGCGCGGCCGGGTCTGGTGCTGCCGATGATGATGTTGAGCTGATGCGGCAAGAAGGCGCTCCTTCGTCTGGTGTCGCGATCCCGATCGTCCGCTGCCGGGCGCCGCGAGGGCTGGGCAAAGGCGGATTGTGCCGGGAATCGGCTGGCGGTTGATATCCCCGTCCAGGGCTACGCTCGGTCGCTCGAGCCCGGACCGGATGGTTGACAGTATCCGTTGGTGACCGCCACCTAAGCCAATCGGGACCGGCCGGCAAGGTCGCCGCGCGCGACCAGCGGTCACATCTAGGAGAGCGGCGACATCCTTCGATACCGGCGCCGGTTCGTCGGCGATTGCGTGACTGCCGCCGCATACACATTCCGCCACATGGACGCCATGCCTCGCCGTCACTACATTCGGGTAGCAGCGGAGCATGCTCATGGATACCAAGCCGGCCCCCTTCGTGCCCCCTGCGCCGAAGCCGCGAACATCGCCGCCTTCGACGCTGGAGATGATGCGCATCGTCTACCGCAACCCGCTCGAACTGTGGGGCGAACCCTCCTACAACGAACCCTGGATATCGGTGAGCGGTGTCGGCGGGCCGCTGGTGATTGCCAATGATCCCGGCCTGATCCGGCATGTGCTGGTCGACAACGCCAGGAACTACAAGATGGCGACCGTGCGCCAGCTTATCCTGCGTCCGATCCTGCGGGACGGACTGCTGACCGCCGAGGGCGAGGTCTGGAAGCGCTCGCGCAAGGCGATGGCGCCCGTCTTCACGCCGCGTCACATCTTCGGCTTCGCGGAGCCGATGCTCAGGCGCACGCGGGAGTTCGTCACCCGCTACGAGGCCGGCGGCACCTCAGACATCGCCCACGATATGACGCTGCTCACCTACGATATCCTGGCCGAGACGCTGTTCTCCGGCGAGATCGCCGGCGAGCCCGGCAGTTTCGCCAAGGAGATCGACCGGCTCTTCGAGACCATGGGTCGCGTCGATCCCCTCGACCTTTTGCGCGCGCCGGAATGGCTGCCGCGCCTTACCCGCATTCGTGGTCGCAAGGCGCTGGCCTATTTCCGCAGGATCGTGACGGACACGGTGGCGATGCGCGAGGAGCGGCTGCGCCGCGATCCGGACGGCGTGCCGCAGGATTTCCTGACCCTGCTGCTCAAGGCCGAAGGACCGGGCGGGCTGACGCGCGCCGAGGTCGAGGACAACATCATCACCTTCATCGGCGCCGGCCACGAGACGACGGCGCGCGCCCTTGGCTGGACGATCTACTGCTTGGCCGAGGCGCCGTGGGAGCGCGACAAGGTCGAGCAGGAGATCGACGCGGTGCTGGCGCGCGAGCCCGATCCGACCAAATGGCTGGACGCCATGCCGCTCACCCGAGCCGTGTTCGAGGAGGCGCTGAGGCTCTATCCGCCGGCGCCGTCGATAAACCGCGAGCCGATCGAGCCGGAAACCTGGAAGGACCTGCACATTCCGCGCTATGCCGCCGTGCTGGTCATGCCCTGGGTCGTGCATCGGCACCGCAAGCTGTGGGACAGGCCGGACGCCTTCATGCCGGAGCGCTTCCACCCCGGCAACCGCGACAAGATCGACCGTTTCCAGTATTTGCCCTTCGGGGCGGGGCCGCGCGTCTGCATCGGCGCCAGCTTCGCCATGCAGGAAGCGATCATCGCGCTGGCCATGCTATTGTCGCGCTTCCGCTTCGACACCACGCCCGACACCGAACCGTCGCCTGTCCAGAAGCTGACCACGCAGCCGCAGGGCGGCCTGCCCATGCGGGTCACCCCGCGCACAGCCTGACAACGCGCAGCGGCCGCCTCAGGCGACCGGCTTGCGCTGGAACTGCCCAGCGGCGCGGTAGCGCCAGAGATAGCTCGGCAGGATCGTGCCCAGCGATTGCGGCTGGATGCCGAGGCCCGACAGGGTCCGGTTTTCCCGGATCGCTGCTTCCGTGACGATGTTGTGCTCGCGCAACTGCAAAACCTGGTCCTTGGTCAGCAGCGGGTTGGGCAGCAGCCCCAGGACAGAGGCCTGCAGGTTGGCCACCCACCACGGCACGGGAACCAGCATGCGCTTGCGGTCGATGACCGTGAGCATCTCTTCCATGCACTGCCGGAAGGTCAGCACGCTCGGGCCGCCGAGTTCGTAGATACGGCCGCCTTCGATCTTGCCTTCGACCGAGCGGGCGACCGCCTCGGCGACATCGCCGACATAGACCGGCTGGAACTTGGTCTCCCCGCCGCCGATCAGCGGCAGCACCGGCGAGAAGCGCGCCATGTTGGCAAAACGGTTGAAGAAGCCGTCCTCGGGGCCGAAATTGATCGAGGGTCTGAAGATCACGGCGTCCTTGATCGTCTCCAGAACGGCCTTTTCGCCAAGCGCCTTGGTGCGCGCATAGCCGGATTCGGACCGCGCATCGGCGCCAAGCGCGGAAATGTGGGTCAGGCCGGCGCCGACCGAGCGTGCCGCCTCGGCCACGGCGCGGGCGCCGAAATCATGGACGGCCGAGAATTTCTGCCGGCCTGTCTCGTGCAGGATAGCGACGAGGTTGATGACATGGTCGGCGCCCTGCACGGCGCGGTCGACCGACCAGCGCATGCGCACATTGGCCTGCACCGGCTGAATCTGGCCGACATTGCCGAGCGGCTGCAGGTGGCCGGCGAGGTCGGGACGGCGGCAGGGGACGCGGATGCGGTAGCCCCGCTTGGCCAGCGCCCGCACGACATGGCGGCCTACGAAGCCCGACCCGCCGAAGACGACGACGAGCTTTGGGGTTTGCAGGATTTCGGTCATGGCTGGCTCCGGCGCTTTCCCGATGCAATGGGGCTTGGCTGAAGCCGTTTCATAGTCGGTTTCTCGCCAAAGGCAAAGGGCGTGCCGGAGCCAATCACGTGCTTGTTCAGGCTGTTCAGAACGCCTTGCCGATGCGCGCGTCGACCGAATGGCGGTTGCCACCCCGGATGACGAAGAAGAGCAACATCGCCGACCACAGCAGCGACTTCTCGGCGCCCGAGAAACCCTGGCCCATGCTGACCCAGTGGAACCAGACGGTGACCAGAAGCACGAACAGCCCGGCGAAGGCGGCCGGCCGGGTCAGAAACCCGATGGCGATGAAGATGCCGCCGAAGAACTCGGTGCAGGCAAGCAGGACGGACCAGAGGGCACCGGGATAGAAGCCCAGCCCTTCCACCATCTCGACGGCGCCGAGCGGGTTGGTGATCTTCTGCGAGCCGTGAATGGTGAGAAAACCGCCGGCGACTAGTCGAAGTATGGTCTCGACGGCCTCGTTCAGCCTCGCATAGAGGCCTCCGAGGGCAGGGATGATAAGGGTCTTGCTGGGGGTGTCGGTGTTTGCCGGCATCTCGGCTCCTTTTGCTGCTGACGATCCGAGCAAACGGCGGGCGGGCAGGCCCAAAGTCAAATGAACAAAAGTTGACCGGAAAAGTAATGTTTATTAGCCGCGCCGGATGGAGTCGGAGCGGAAGCAGAAAACCCCGCCGAGGCGGGGTTTTCCGGGTGGCGTTCACGTTGAAATCAGGGCCCGGCGAGGCAGCCTGACCTGAGACGGTATCGAGGTGGCGTGAAGCAAGCACGCCCGCCCCCGGCCCTGGACGACGCGGCACCGCCAATCGCAAGCCGGGAGCCAACTGGCGGCTTGCGATTGGGCTACCGATCCTGGGTCGTCGTCAGCCGGAAAAAGGTTCAAGGGGCAGGGCGGCCAGCTTGCCCGGCAGGCATCAGGCCGAATAGCGCTCGGCGAATTCGGAGATGCGCTGCACCACTTCCTTGGAAACGGTAATGCCGCGCGCGGCAGCCTTTTCGGCGGCTTCGGCGCGCGAGCGGCCGGGAATATGCACGCCGTAGCGACGGCGCAGCCTGTCGAGCTGCGCCTTCATGCGCTGCTCGAAATCCGGGTCGAGAAGCTTCGGCTGGATGGCGAGCACGAAGAGGCCGGTGGCGGGGCTGTCCGGTCCGCCCGTGAACCAGGGCGCGTCGAGCGACCAGTTAGCGCCGGAAAGTCCCGCCGCCAGCACCTCGACCATGAGCGCGATGTTGGCGCCGCGCTGGCCGCCAAAGGCCAGCAGCGCGCCCTTCATGGCCGCCGCCGCGTCGGTTGTCGGGTTGCCGCTTTCGTCGAGCGCCCAGCCTTCGGGGATCTTCTTGCCGTCCTCGGCCGCCTTGCGGATGTTGACGAAGGCGGTGGCGCTGGACGACTGGTCGATCACCAGCGGTGCGCCATCGGCCGAAGGCGCCGCGAACGACATCGGATTGGTGCAGTAGACCGGCTTGACCGAGCCGGAGCCGGCGAGAACCGCCGGGCCGTTGGTGGCGGCGAAGGCGACCAGGCCCTGCGCCGCGAGCCGCCCGGTAAAATACCCGAGCGCACCGCAGGTGTAGGCGTTCTTCTGGGAAAACACCGCGACGCCGAACAGCTTCGCCGCCTTCACCAGATCGTCGATCGTGCGGTCGAAACCGGTGTGGGCAAGACCGCCCTGGGCGTCGGAGAGATAGACGGCGAGCGCGGGTCTCGTGACCACCGGATTGGCGTTGCCGTCGATGCGGCCGGCTTCCAGCGCCTCCAGATAGTCGATGAAATGCGACATGCCGACCGAGGCCAGGCCTTCCGCTTCGGCGGCGATGATGGAGGCGACCAGCGACTGGGTGGCTTCCTCATTGGCGCCGGCGCCGAGCGCCGCCATGCGGCACAATCCTGTTGCCTGGTCGAGACTGAGTTGCATCGTAACCGTCCTCGGATGATCGCCCGTTGAGTTGTCTGTCGCGATGAGTAGCAGCACATGAAAGAGCGTTTGTGTTGAAAATCGTCCGGCCCTGCAAGAAAAGCGGCGAACGCCGTCGCACGGCCATCCGATACCGGACCATTTGCACGCGCGGGTGCTGGACCGCCTACCGGTTTTCTGGACTGGCTCTAGCCGACCTTGACCGGTATGCGCGCCTCGATCCTGCTGAAGACGAGCACCAGTATGCCGGTGATCGTCATGTAGATCAGCGCCAGCAGCAGGAGCGGCTCGTAGGTGAGGTACGTATCCTGCCGCACCTTCGAGGAAACAGCGAAGATGTCGATCACGCTGATGGTCGCCACCAGCGGCGTCGACTTCAACTGCAACACGGTCTCGCCGGTCAGCGTCGGCAGTGCCCGGTAGAAGGCCTGCGGCAGCCAGACACGGCGGAAGATCTTCCAACGGCTCATGCCGAAGGCGCGGGCGGCCTCGAGTTGGCCTCTCGGGACGCCGGCGAACGCGCCGCGCATCACCTCGCCCTCGTAGCCGGCGAAGGAAAGCGTCAGCGCCAGCACGCCGTATGGCCATGCCTGGCGCAGATATGGCCACATCCAGGATTCGCGGATCCATGGATATTGCGGAAACAGCGAGCCCAGCCCGTAATAGAGCAGCCACAGCTGCAAGAGCAGCGGCGTGCCCCGGATGATTGTGCAGAACACCTTGGCAGGCGCGGCAAGCCAGATCGGGCCGGCTGCCTGCGCGAGCCCGACCGGCAGGGCGATCATGAAGCCCAACGCGCAGGTGACAGCGAGGATCCACAGCGACCGCCACAGGCCCACCAGCCCCATTTCCCAATATTGCGGCAGCCAGTCCCAGCGCATGAAGAAGGCGGCGCCCAGCAACAGGGCAAGCGCGATCAGGATCAGCACGATGCGATGCGGCTTCAGCCACAGCGAAGCCCGCGCCACCGCTTCGATTGCGGCATCGCCCGACATCAGCGTGCCTCCCTGATTGATGGCGTGCCGCGCCTGGCCCACGCCTCGACACGGCCGATGATCAAGTTGGAAAACAGCGTCAGCGCCAGATAGAGCACGCCGGCGGCGAGATAGAAGATCAGGTAGGCCTTGGTGACGCCGGCCGCCTGGCGCGTCGCCAGCGTCAGCTCGTTGAAGCCGACCACCGCGAGAAGCGCCGTGTCCTTGGTGGCGATCAGCCACAGATTGGCAAGGCCGGGTATGGCGAAGGGCAGCATCGCCGGCAGCGTTATGCGCCGCAGCATCAGGCCCGGCGGCATGCCGTAGGCGCGGGCGGCCTCGATCTGTCCCTGCGGCACGGCCAGGATCGCGCCACGGATGACCTCGGTCGAATAAGCGCCCTGGACGATGCCGAGCACGGCGATGCCCGCCGCCAGGCCGCTGATGTCGATGCGCTGGTAGCCCATCGATGTCAGCACCTGGTTGATGAGGTCGGTGCCGGCGTAGTAGAGCAGCAGGATCAGCACCAGTTCCGGCACGGCGCGCACGATGGTGGTGTAGACCGCCAGCAGGTCGCGCACCACTGGGCCGCCGTAGAGCTTGCCATAGGCTCCGGCCGTGCCGATCATCAGGCCGACGCAGGTGGCGCCGACCGCGATCTCGATCGAATGCAGCAGCCCCACCAGAAGCGTGCCGCCCCAACCCGGCGGCACGGGTGACAGGAGTTCGATGATGCCGGCCGCCGAGGCCGGAAGAAGAGCGTCGATCAGCTTCGCCCCCGAATTGCTGGCCCCGTCAGCCGACCCTGGCGGTCGGGGGCGGGCGCCTCATGGAGCTGTCCGGCATTTCATGGAATTGCGGACCAGCTCCATGCCTTTGTTTCTGCGCAATTCCGGACGGAAAACCGTTGCAGGCTTTCCCTGGAATTGCTCTCGGAAGGTTGAGCAGGCGGGCATGGCGCCATTGCCATGCCCGGCCGCTCATATGCGAGGCTTCGTCAGTTCGACTGCGGGTTGGAGCCGTAGATGTCGAAGTCGAAGTACTTCTTCGAAATCTCGTCATACTTGCCGCTGGCGCGAATGGCCTTGATGCCGGCGTTGAACTTCTCCTTCAGCGCCGTGTCTTCCTTGCGCAGGCCGACGCCGACGCCAGGCCCGAGCACCTCGTCGTCCGGCGCAACCATCCCCTTCAGGTCGCAGCAGGCCTTGCCCTGGTCGGACTTGAGGAATTCGCCGAGTGCGATCGAGTCGGCCTGCACCGCGTCGAGGCGGCCGGCGGCGAGATCGTTGTTGGCCTCGTCCTGGGTCTGGTACTCCTTGATCTCCGAGGCCGTGCCGCCGAAGTGCTTCTTGGCGTAGACGGCATGCACGGTCGAGACCTGGACGCCGACCACCTTGCCCTTCAGGTCGTCCGGCGTGGCGCCGAATTTCTGGTCCTTCGGGCCGATGATCGCCGTCGGGGTGTTGTAGTATTTGTCGGAGAAGTCGATCGTCTTCTTGCGCTCGTCGGTGATCGACATGGAGGAGACGATGGCATCGATCTTCTTGGTGGTCAGCGCCGGAATGATGCCGTCCCAGGCGACGGGGGTGATCACGCAGTCGAGCTTCTCCTCGGCGCAGACGGCGTCGACGAAATCGATCTCCCAGCCGACCCACTTGCCTGACGCGTCCGGCGATGTAAAGGGCGGATAGGGTTCGGCGGCAACGCCGATCTTGACCTGGTCTGCCTTGGCGACACCCATGGCGGCGACGCCGAGCAGCAGCGCGGCGGCGAAGGTCTTCAGGACGGTCTTCATAGTCATCACTCCCAGTTTGTTGTTGGTTCCCTGTTTTTCTTCCGCCCGGCCTTCCCCTAGCCGATGTTGCGGATGAACTGCTTGAGGCGCTCGGATTTCGGGGCGCCGAAAATCTGCTCCGGCGGGCCTTCTTCCTCGACCAGCCCGTTGTAGAGATAGATGACATGCGTCGCGACTTCGCGCGCGAACTTCATCTCATGGGTCACCAGAACCATGGTTCGCCCCTCGCGCGCCAGGTCGCCGATGACCTTGAGCACCTCGCCGACCAGTTCGGGATCGAGCGCGGAGGTCGGCTCGTCGAACAGCATGACGCGTGGATTGATGGCCAGCGCCCGCGCGATCGCCGCGCGCTGCTGCTGGCCGCCGGAAAGGTAAGCCGGATAGACATCGCGCTTCTCGCCAAGGCCGACGCGCGCCAGCAGTTTCTCGGCCTGCGCGACGGCCTCGTCGCGCTTGACGCCCAGCACGTGCACGGGAACCTCGATGACGTTTTCGAGCAACGTCATATGGCTCCACAGGTTGAAGTTCTGGAAGACCATGCCCAGCCTGGAGCGGATGCGCTCGATCTGCCTGCGATCGGCCGGCACCGTGTGGCCATGGCTGTCGGCCTTCAGCTTGATCTCCTCGCCATTGACGCGGATGATGCCGCTGGTTGGGTTTTCCAGGCAGTTGATGCAACGCAGCAGCGTCGATTTGCCGGAGCCCGAGCCGCCGATGATGGCGACCACCTCGCCGTCCCGCGCAGACAGCGAGACGCCCTTCAGCACATGCAACTGGCCGAACTTCTTGTGCAGGTTCTCGACATGGATGGCTTCGGCGGCACCGTTGCGCGTCGTCTGGTTCGAGGCGGGCGCGGTGACATGCGCCATCATCCGTTCGCCGCTCCTCGGAGCGACCTGAAACGTCGGTGCTGGATTCTCTGTCCCATTTATCAGTCGCTTATTATGGTTCCCGTATTCAAGATGGACCGTTCAGCTTGCCGCCGTCAACCATGCTTGTTGGACCATTGATCACAGCTTGCTGTAGTGGTTATTGGCGGGATCGCGCCTGCAGGGGAGAATTTTGTGGGAAAACCATATGGGTCGCAGTCCATGGCCGCGCCGTTGCGGCGGGTCCTTATGCGTTCAGCGGCCAGCGCCATGCCGCGCGCCAAGGCGGCTGAGTGGCACTATGGCCCGGGCTTCGATCCGGCCAGGGCAGCGGTCCAGCACGATGCGTTGACGAAGCTGGTCGCGTCCTCCGGCACCGAGATCGAATGGCTGACCGACGCCGATGACGGGCTGGCCGATTCCGTCTTCACGCATGACCCGTCCCTGGTGACCGCGCATGGCGCCGTGATCCTGTCGATGGGCAAGGCGCTGCGCCGATCCGAGCCATCGCTGCACGAGCAGGCCTACGGACGCATGGGTGTGCCGATCCTCGGACGCATCCAGGATCCGGGCCAGGTCGAAGGTGGCGACTGCGTCTGGGTGGACGAGCGCACCCTGGCCGTCGGCCGAGGCGTCCGCACCAACCAGGATGGCATCCAGCAGCTTTCGAACCTGCTTACGCCCAAGGGCATCGCGGTCTACGGTTTCGACCTGCCGCTCTGGCATGGCGAGGAAGCCTGCCTGCATCTGATGTCGGTGATCAGCCCGCTGGCCGACGACCTTGCGCTGGTTTACGCGCCGCTGCTGCCGGCCGCCTTCTACCAGATGCTGCGTGCCCGCGGCATCACGCTGGTCGAGGGCGATGCTGGCGAATTCGCCGCCTCCAACGGCCTCAGCCTCAACGTGCTGCCGACGGCGCCGCGCCAGGTCATCGCCGTAGCCGGCTTTCCCAGGACGGCGGCTGCCATGGAAGCCGCCGGCTGTACCGTCGCGACCTTCGAGGCGGATGCGCTCTGTATCGCCTGCGAAGGCGGCCCGACCTGCCTCACGCGCCCGGTGCTGCGCCAATGACGACCATCGGAGAAGCGCTCATCACCTTGCTGGAGGCGCACGGCGTCGACACAGTGTTCGGCATTCCCGGCGTGCACACGGTCGAGCTCTATCGCGGGCTCGCCAGGTCGAGGATCCGCCATGTCACGCCGCGCCACGAGCAGGGCGCAGGCTTCATGGCCGATGGCTATGCCCGCGCCAGCGGCCGGCCTGGCGTCGCCTTCGTCATCACCGGGCCGGGCCTCACCAACACCATCACCGCCATGGGCCAGGCGCGCGCCGATTCGGTGCCGATGCTGGTCATCTCAGGCGTCAATGCCACCGACACGCTCGGCAAGGGGCTGGGCTTCCTGCATGAACTGCCCGACCAGCGCGGCATGATGGAGAAGGTGGCGCTGTTCTCGCAACGCGTCACCGAGGCGCACGAACTGCCGGGCGCGCTGGCGCGTGCCTTTGCCTCGTTCTCGTCGACGCGGCCTGGGCCGGTCCATATCGAGATCCCGACCGACGTCATGGTCAAGTCCGCCGACGGCATCATGGCGGCGTTGAGCAACGCCGCGCCGCCGGAGCCCGCTGCGGCATCTATCGCCGAGGCCGCCAGGCTCTGCGCTTCCGCCAGCCGCCCGCTGATCCTTGCCGGCGGCGGCGCGAAAAAAGCCGATGCGCAATTGCGCCGGCTGGCCGAACGCCTTGGCGCGCCCGTGGTCCAGACCGCCAATGCAAGGGGCCTGTTGCACCGTCATCCGCTCTGCGTGCCGGCGAGCCCGAGCCTCCAGAGCGTGCGCGCGTTGATGGCCGAGGCCGATCTGGTGATTGCCGCCGGCACGGAGTTCGGCCCGACCGATTATGACGGCTATGGCGATGGCGGCTTCGTGCTGCCGCCGAAGCTGATCCGCATCGATATCGGCGCCGGCCAGTTGGCGCGCCGCCCCGCAACGGTCTCGATCCAGGCCGACTGCGCGGAAGCGCTCGAGGCGCTGCTCGCGGCGATCGGCTCCGGCCATGCCGCGCCCGAAGGCGAAGCCCGCGCCGCCGCTGCCCGGCAGGCAGCCTTCAGCGAATTGAAGCCGGCTTACGCCGCGCAGGTGCGCGCGGTCGAGGCGATCCGCGACGCGCTGCCGGGCGCCATCATCGTCGGCGATTCGACGCAGCCCATCTACGCCGCCAACCTCTATTACGATCATGACCGGCCGGGCGGCTGGTTCAATGCCGCCACCGGCTTCGGCGCGCTTGGCTACGGGCCGCCGGCGGCCATCGGCGCGGCGCTTGGCGTGCCCGAGGCGCCCGTGGTGTGCCTCACCGGCGACGGCGGCTTCCAGTTCACCTTGCCCGAGCTTGGCGCGGCGCTCGACGCCAAGGCGCCGGTGATCTTCGTGGTCTGGAACAATTACGGTTATCGCGAGATCGAGACCTCGATGCTCGATGTCGGCGTGGAACCGGTCGGCGTCTCGCCGGCTCCGCCGGATTTCTGCAAGCTGGCCGAGGCCTATGGCCTCGCCGCCGAGAGGCTTGCGGATGTCGGCGAGCTTCCCCGGGCGCTGAAGCGCGCGCGGGCGGCCGCGGCGCCGTGCCTGATCGAAATCATCGTCGACTGAAGATCGATGGCGGGCGATGCCTATGGCGAGGACTCGTTTTTCCGTGAGCGGGTTCCGCACCGGGATTCGCTGAAGCTGGCGCATCTTGCGCCCTTGCGCTGGCTGGCATCGGGACGCGCCATGCCCTGGCCTGTGCGCAAACGCGCCGCGAAGGCGCATATGTATCTCTCGCGCAGAACGGACTGGCGTGCGCGCACGGTCGCCGTCGATCATAGCCAATGGTGCTCGGCCAGCCAGCCGACAGGCGGCCTCGGCCCGATCTGGCAATTTTGGGCGCAGGGCGCCGATCAGGCTCCGCCGATCGTCAAGGCCTGCCTGCGCTCGGTCATGCAGAACCGGGGCGAGCGCCGGGTCGTCGTGCTCGACGACGAGACATTAGCCGACCATGTCGAATTGCCTGGTCATATCTGGGACAAGCGAGCCCGCGGGCTCATGACGAGCCAGCATTTCTCCAACTTCGCCCGGCTCGCCCTGCTCTATCACCATGGCGGGACCTGGCTCGATGCCACCATCCTGCTGCGGCAGCCCGTGCCCGCCGAGATCGAGCGCGAGGACTTCTATATCCTGCGCGAGACCCACCGTCGCCTTCCCCGTCTGGTGGAGACCTGGTTCATCCATGCCCGCAAAGGTCATCCGCTGGTCGAGACGGTGTTTAAGGGCCTTGCCGACTACTGGCTGAAATACGATCGGCTGCACCAGTACTTCATGTTCCCGCACCACATGGAGGCTTCGCTGCTGCTGCACGCGCCGTTGCGGCGCGACTTCCTGCGCATGCCGCAGGTCGGCGCCGACCGGCCGCACGCGCTCCAGCGTCGCCTTTTCGAGCCTTTCGACGAGGACGCGCACCGTGCCGTGTTCGACCGCTTCTGGCTGCACAAGCTGACCCACAGGGAGACGCGCCCGGAGGTGACGGAGCGGCTGGTCTGGGATGCGATCGTCAGCGGCTGGCCTGGACAGGCGATCGCGGACGGCAGCGTCGAGTAAAATCTCGACGCATGCAAAAACGGGCTTCTGCCATGTCGATATTTCAATTGAGTGACGGGCCGAAAGAAGCGACGCTCCCGTGGAGCGGCATAGCCAGATAACCATAAGAAAAGACCGGAGGAAGTCGACGATGACGGAAACACTGAGCGGCAGGCATATTGTGGTGACCGGGGGAACCGGAGCACTCGGCGGTGCCGTCGTGGGAAAGCTGCTGGAGCAGGGGGCGATCTGCCACGTTCCCAACGCCCATGCGGCGGCGCCCGGCCACTTCCCTTTCACCACGCATGAGCGCGTCATGCTCGCGCACAATGTCGACCTGTCGGATTCCGCCAAGGTCGAGGCCTTCTACCGCCAGGTGCCGGAACTGTGGGCTTCCATCCATCTCGCCGGCGGTTTCACCATGGCGCCGGTCGAGAAGATCGAATCGGCGTCCTTCGCCGAGATGATGGACACCAATGCGCGCACCGTCTTCCTGTGCAGCCGCGCCGCGGTGCGTTCGATGCTGGCTTCCGGCACGGCGGGGCGCATCGTCAATGTGACGGCGCGCGCCGGGCTCGATCCGCGCCGGGGCGCCGGCATGGTCGCCTACGCCGCCAGCAAGGCGGCAGTCGCCGCCATGACGGTGGCGATGGCCGAGGAACTGAAAGGCAAGGGCATCCTCGTCAACGCGGTTGCCCCGTCCACGCTGGACACGCCGGCTAACCGCGCCGACATGCCGGATGCCGATTTCGACAAATGGGTCAGCCTCGATGCCGCTGCCGAGGCCATCGCCTATCTGGCTTCGCCGGTGAACCAGGCGATGAGCGGCACGCTGGTGCCGCTTTACGGCCGCGCCTGATTTCACCTGATTTCATAAGACAGCCGACAAACAAAAACCCCGCCGGATCGCTCCGGCGGGGTTTTTGTTTCGGTTCGCTCGAAGCGAGGCTTAGTTGCCCTGCTTCTTCAACGCCGCGCCCAGGATGTCGCCCAGCGAGGCGCCGGAGTCGGTCGAGCCGTACTGTGCGACCGCTTCCTTCTCTTCGGCGATTTCCAGCGCCTTGATCGAGACCTGCAGCTTGCGGGTCTTCTTGTCGAAGGCGATGACGCGGGCGTCGACCTTCTGGCCGACGGTGAAGCGCTCGGGGCGCTGCTCGTCGCGGTCACGGCTGAGGTCGGAGCGCTTGATGAAGGTCTCGAGGCCGCTGTCGACCAGCCGCACTTCGAGGCCACCATCCTTCACGCCCGTCACTTCGCAGGTGACGACGGCGTTCTTGCGCAGCTCGCCCGAATTCGCGGCGTCGCCGACGGTGTCACGCGCCAGCTGCTTGATGCCGAGCGAGATGCGCTCCTTCTCGATATCGACGTCGAGCACCTGAGCCTTGACCACGTCGCCGCGGTTGTACTCTTCGATCACCTGCTCGCCCGGACGGGTCCAGTCGAGGTCGGAGAGATGGACCATGCCGTCCACGTCGCCTTCCAGGCCGATGAACAGGCCGAACTCGGTCTTGTTCTTGACCTCGCCCTCGACCTGGCTGCCGACCGGATGGGTGCGCGCGAAGGCTTCCCACGGGTTTTCCAGCGTCTGCTTGAGGCCGAGCGAGATGCGGCGCTTGGCCGGATCGACCTCGAGCACCACCACGTCGACTTCCTGCGTCGTCGACAGGATCTTGCCGGGGTGCACGTTCTTCTTCGTCCACGACATTTCCGAAACGTGGATGAGGCCCTCGATGCCCGGCTCCAGCTCGACGAACGCGCCGTAGTCGGTGATGTTGGTGACGGTGCCCTTGATCTTCTTGCCGATCGGGAACTTGGTGCCGATATCCGACCACGGATCCGACTCGAGCTGCTTCATGCCGAGCGAGATGCGGTGGGTTTCCTGGTTGATGCGGATGATCTGCACCTTGACCGTCTGACCGATGTTGAGGATCTCGGTCGGATGGTTGACGCGACGCCATGCCATGTCGGTGACATGCAACAGGCCGTCGATGCCGCCGAGGTCGACGAACGCACCGTAGTCGGTGATGTTCTTGACCACGCCTTCGACCACCTGGCCTTCCTCGAGGTTCTGCACGATCTCCGAACGCTGTTCGGCGCGGCTCTCCTCGAGCACGGTGCGACGCGACACGACGATGTTGCCGCGACGGCGATCCATCTTGAGGATCTCGAAGGGCTGCGGGTTGTGCATCAGCGGGGAAACGTCGCGGATCGGACGGATGTCGACCTGGCTGCGCGGCAGGAACGCCACGGCGCCGTCGAGATCGACCGTGAAGCCGCCCTTGACCTGGTTGAAGATGACGCCTTCGACGCGCTCACCCTTGGTGAACTTCTCCTCGAGGCGCACCCAGCTCTCCTCGCGGCGAGCCTTCTCGCGCGATAGCATGGCTTCGCCCAGCGCGTTCTCGATGCGCTCGACGTAGACTTCGACGGTATCGCCGACCTTGAGGGTGGTTTCCTTGCCCTTGGCGCCGAATTCCTTCAGCGGCACGCGGCCTTCGACCTTGAGGCCGACGTCGATGATGGCCATGTCCTTCTCGATCGCGGTGATCGTGCCCCGGACAACCTGGCCCTCGCCGGAATGGCCGGCGGTGAATGATTCTTCGAGCATGCTCGCGAAATCGTCGCGAGACGGATTAGCAGCTGACATTGTTTCTCCTGGAATGCCCCGCGTTTCGAACGGGACGGGCGCCGTGGGTTAGCGTTGCGTTCGCCTGCCGGCGTTCCGGGCTTAAAGCCCTTGGCCGCTATCTCAGCGGCAAGTCCGGCGCATGTAGAATGCTGGCAGGCTGGTTCGTGCCCGATATGGGTATTTTCCTCGCTTCCGGCAACGGAAACACGAAAGAAACCCGGATCAGGCCCCGCTTCTCGCGGCCAGGACGTCGTCGATGATCGCCATGGCCGCGAGAAACGCGGCTTCTATAGCCATTTCGCTGGTATCAAGCAAGTGCGCGTCGGCGGCCGGCTTCAATGGCGAGTCGGCACGGCCCATGTCGCGTTCGTCGCGCCGCTCGATATCGGCGAGGATCGTAGCAAAATCGGCGCTGCCGCCCATGCTCTCGATCTCGGCCAGCCGGCGCCTGGCCCGTACTGCCGCGCTTGCCGTCACATAGAGCTTTATGTCGGCGTCCGGGCACACCACCGTGCCGATATCGCGGCCATCAAGCACGGCGCCCGGCGGCGCCTTGGCGAAGGCTCGCTGCTTGTCGACGAGGATGCGTCGCACCGATGGGATGACGGCGACCTTGGAGGCGGCTTCGCCCACCGCATGCGCCGACAGCACCGTGCGGTCGAGGTTCGAGAGATCGACCTGTCGCGCCGCGGTCTCCGCCGCCGAGACATTGTCGAGTGGCAGGCCGAGCTCGAGCAGCCGGTGGGCCACCGCGCGATAAGTGAGGCCGGTATCGAGCAGGTTCAGCCGGTAATGGTCGGAGAGCCGGCGGGCCAGCGTGCCCTTGCCGGCGCCGGCCGGCCCGTCGATGGCAATGGTGAAGGTGTGGGTCATTGGCGGGCCGCCGCTTTGTTTGCTTGGCGACAAATCCTCGCGCCTTCGTCATCCCAGGGCGTAGCGAAGCGGAGACCCTGGGATCCATGCCGTGACATCAGCCGAAGATTGCTGCGAGCCAGAATTCTGCACCATTGCACCGCGTTGGCGTCACGGCATGGATCCTGGGGTCTGAGCCGCGTCGCTTCGCTCCTTGCTCCGCCCCAGGATGACGACGGGAAGGACGTCGGGTGCCGATCTCGAACATTTGCGATTGCCATCGCCGTCAAACGATCTCCGCGCCCAGCCCCTTCATCAATCCCATGAACTCCGGAAAACTCGTCGCGATCATGTTGGCGTCGTCGATGGTCACGGGCTTCTCCGTCGCCAGTCCCATCACCAGAAAGCTCATGGCGATGCGGTGGTCGAGATGCGTTTGCACCGCCGTTTCCGGCCCGCTGCCACCCAGCCCCTTGCCACCGGGCCTGCCGCGCACGGCGAGCGAAGCCTCGCCCTCGGTGCAGTCCACGCCGTTGAGCTTGAGCCCGTTGGCCACCGCCGAAAGGCGGTCGGATTCCTTGACGCGCAATTCCTCAAGGCCCTGCATCAGCGTCTCGCCCTCGGCGAAGCTCGCCGCCACCGCCAGCACCGGATATTCGTCGATCATCGACGGCGCCCGCTCGGCCGGCACGGTCACGCCCCTGAGATCAGACGAGCGCACGCGCAGGTCCGCGACGTCCTCGCCGCCTGCGTTGCGCGGATTGAGGATGTCGATGCGGCCGCCCATCTCCTGCAGCGTGAGCAGCAGGCCGGTGCGGGTCGGGTTCATCAGCACGTTCTCGATCACGATGTCCGAACCCGGCACGATCAGCGCCGCCACCAGCGGGAAACCGGCCGAGGAAGGATCGCCGGGCACCGCGATGGTCTGTCCCTTCAGCTTGCCCTGACCCTCGATGAAGATGTGGCGCACGCCGCGTTCGTCGGTCTCGACGGTAAGGTTGGCGCCAAATCCCTTGAGCATCTTTTCGGTATGGTCGCGGGTCATGACCGGTTCTATGACCGTCGTGATGCCGGGCGTGTTGAGGCCGGCGAGTAGCACCGCGGACTTCACCTGCGCCGAAGCCATCGGCACGCGGTAGGTGATGGGTGCTGCGTGCTTGGGGCCGCGCAGCGTGATCGGCATGCGGTCGCCGGGGCTCGCCTTCAGCACCTGCACGCCCATCTGGCGCAGCGGGTCCAGCACGCGACCCATCGGGCGGCCGGAAAGCGAAGCGTCGCCGATGAAGGTCGTTTCCATGTCATAGGTGCCGACCAGGCCCATGGTGAGGCGCGAGCCGGTGCCGGCATTGCCGAAATCGAGCGGACCTTCCGGCTGCAGCAACGCGCCATTGCCGGTGCCGCGGATGATCCATTCGTCGCCCTTCTTCTCGATATGCGCGCCCATCGCCTTCATCGCGGCTCCGGTGCGCATCACGTCCTCGCCTTCGAGCAGGCCGGTGATGCGGGTCTCGCCCGAGGCAAGTCCGCCGAACATGAAGGAGCGGTGCGAGATCGACTTGTCGCCAGGCACCCTGGCTTTGCCGGCAAGGGCAGGTGACTTGCGGGCCGTGGCCGGTTTCGGGGCGGCTGCGTGAGACATTGTTTTTCCTGGCGAGATGCCGGCTGGCCGGCCTTGTTCCTGTGTTGCGGCGGTCTCGTATCACGACACGCGGCAATGGTCATCCCCTTGCCGGGACCCTTCCAATGCAAGGATTTGCGACGCCGGCTTTTGGCTTTGACAGCGCCTTAAACTGCGGTTAAGGGGACCAACCTTTTATTGACGAGGCTTGCCGTGGCAAAATCCGAACTTGGCACAAAACGCGTCGACCCTGAAACGGGCCGGAAATTTTACGACCTGAACAAGGACCCGATCGTCTCTCCCTATACGGGCAAGAGCTATCCGCGTTCCTACTTCGAGGAAGGCAAGATTGCCGCCATGGAGGAGGACGAGGAGGTCGCCGACAAGGAACAGGACGCAGAGGACGAGGAAGGCGCCGAGATCGTCTCGCTCGAGGATGCGGACGAAGAGGCCAAGGGCGGCGACGACCTTCCCGATCTGGGCGACGACGATGTCGATCTCGGCGATGACGAGGACGACACCTTCCTTGCCGATGAGGAAGAGGAAGACGACGACGTGTCCGACATGATCGGCGTCGGCGACGACGACGACGAGGTCTGATTCAGCCTTCGCGGCGAGCGTTTGCCGGCTTTTACGGCTTGTGGAGAAAAAGCGCTCATCGGAGGCTTGATCTTCTGGAAAGGCGGGGTTAGAAGCCGCCTGCACTTAACGGCGCGACGCAAGCCGCGCCGGATCTCTTCGCCGGAAACGGCGCCGGCTGACTGCCGGGAGTGGGGCCATAGCTCAGTTGGGAGAGCGCTTGAATGGCATTCAAGAGGTCGTCGGTTCGATTCCGATTGGCTCCACCAAACAGTCTCTAATATTTTCAGATAGTATATCGCCTGCGGGCAAAGTCGGATGGCTGAAGATACGCAAGGGCATCTTTGTGCTCTTTCGGGACTATGCCCTGATTGACATCAGGGGCTTGTAACGCCGCTCCGGCATCTGGCGCGAAGCGCGTCGGCATAGAGGCGCATGGCCCCCTTGTGCCGCCGCCGCAGGAAGGCGGATTGGTCGAGCCGCCAGAGCCGCTCGATTTCGCCGGCGAACGCCGGGTTGGTGCAGGTGCCATAGCCAGCGCCGGGATAAACGACGATCTCTCCGGCATAGAGACGGTTGTCGGTGACCAGGAAATCGACGCGGATGTAATCGAGGTTGCCGGCGATGGCAGGGGCGATCGATACCGCCTGGCGGACATAGCCGAGAAGCGGTGCATTGACGGGTACCGCCTGATCCTCGCGAGGATAGTCCGGATCGCGCCCCGGCAGCGCGTTGGCTTCCCGATCGAGCAGCAGCGAGCGCCGCGCGGCCTTATCCTCGACCCAGGCATGGGTTACCACGCCACCGCAAACATGCACTTTGATGTCGGTTGCGATCCTTGCGCCGGATAGCGGCAGCCGCTCTTCCACGAAAACGGTCCGAACAATTGGCCAATAGGCCCATTCGCCATCGCGCCGGCCATAACGTTTTCTCAGCCAGTGCCGCACCCTGGCGATGATGTGACCGCGACCGGGGTTGCCATTGGCAACGAATATGTTCATCGCGCACCCGTGGTTTGTCTTGACGACGACATCGCCGGCCAGCAGGTCGAGAGGGATGTCGGCAGGGTCGCGACCGGACCAGAGCGTTCGAGGCAAGGCAAGTTCGGGACAGGCGCTGCTTATATGGGCCTTGGCAGCGAGCTTGTCGGTCAGTGTCACGAACAGCGGATTGCGGTCGAAGATTTTTCGCCAGAACAACATCTCATGGTATGTTTCGGGCGCTGCCGGATTGGGCAGATAACCGAGTTTTTTCACGAACCGCACCGTAAGAGCGGGGTGACGAAGGGTCAGCAACAACCGCGCGACGGACAGGATTGCGCGGGCCGTCCACGAAACCTCGGCTCTGGCCGTCATCAGGGGTACCTGACCTTGTTAATGAAGCCTGACCGGTGGAGCGCCAGTCAGAAACATCGCCGCGTATCGCGATTTGTCGTCGGGTAAAGGGTTGGTCGGCATTGCGGTCAAATCGGTACCGCGCCAGCAATCATGATTGAATAGGGCCCACTGTAGCCCCCATCGCGAGACGCCGTCCAGTCCCTGCCAAGTGCCGATCGAGCGGAGAATATGGCCGCCGGTTCAGGCGGCGTCGAAGACAACCGTCTGCGACAGGCCGCCGCCGGCGCGGTTTTCGAGCGTTACCGTGCCGCCATGGCGTTCGATGATCTCCTTGGCGATCGCGAGGCCGAGGCCGGCTCCCGGAATCGACTGCATGCGGCCCGGATTGACGCGGAAGAACGGCTCGAAGGCCTTGTTGATCAGGTCGGGGGGAATGCCCGGGCCCTGGTCGGCGATGGTCAGGATCGCCCGGCCGTCCCGCCTTGCCAGCGAGATGTCGCAGCCCTTGCCGTGCGTCGCGGCGTTGACGATCAGATTGCGCAGCGCGCGGCGCAGGCCGAGCGCGCCGGCCTTGACCGACACCTTGTCGAGATGGTCTATCGAGACCTTGTGGCCGAGCGATTGCATCTCGGCCTGGATGTCGCGCACCAGCCTGTCCAGTTCCACGGGTTCGACGGCGTCCTGGTCGACCTCCTCGCGCACCAGCCGGATGGCGCTGTCGGCGATGCGGTCGAGTTCGTCGAGATCGTGCAGCCACTTGTCGCGGTCCTCGTCGAGGAACTCGGCGCGCAGCCGCATCCTGGTCATGGGTGTCCTCAGGTCGTGGCCAGCGGCCGCGACGAGCCGCATGCGGCTCTCCATGGCCGATTTCAGCCGCGCGGAGAGCTGGTTCAGCGCGCGCGCGGTCGCCCGGACCTCGGCCGATCCCTTCTCGGGAACCGTCGCCAGAACGCCGTCCGAGCCGATCTTGCTGGCCGCCGCCTCGAGCATTTCGAGCGGGCGCACCAGCACTCCGGTGAAGTAGATCGACACCGGCGTGGCGCCGAGCACGATCAGCGCCATCCAGCCCGCGAGGCCGAACCAGACATCCCGTGGCGGCCCGAAATCGGGCACGTCGACGATCATCCAGCGCTTGTCGGGTAAAGCCACCGACGCGACCATGCCGGGCCTGCCGGCATGGCGGCTGACCACGGCCGAGACATCGAGGCCATTGTGGTGGAGAATGTCGTTCAGCACCCGCGTGTGCTTCCGGTCCTCCAGGCCATCGGCGGGGCGGTCGCTGATGACCAGCGGCGCGTCGGCCGGGCTCCGGGCGTGGCCTGGAACCAGTTGCACCATGTATCGGATCTGGTTGGCGAGCGGCCCCATGATCAGCTCGGGCGATGGTCCGCCGAGCACTTTGACCGCGACGGCCGTGGCGAGGCCGACGACGCCGAGGATCGAGATGACGAGCAGGATGATCAATCGCCGGCGCAGCGAAGTCATTGCCCGGCCTCCGCCGTCTCGACCCGCGCCGTGAGCTGGTAGCCGCCATTGCGCACGGTCTTGAACAGCGGCTCGCCGCCCGTCTCGCCGAACTTGCGCCGCAGCCGGCTCATCAGCACGTCGACCGAGCGCTGCAGCGGGTCGCGCTCTCGCCCCTGCGTCAGGTCGAGAAGCTGGTCGCGCGACAACAGCCGTCCCGGCCGGTCAAGGAACACCTGCAGGAGGTCGAACTCGGCGCCGGTGAGGTCGATGACCTCGCCTTGCCCGTCTGTCACCTTGCGGATGTCGGGTTCCAGCCTGTAACCGGCGAAATGATAGATGCGTGGGCGCGGCGCGTCGGTGTCCTCCGGTGTTGCGCGCCTGAGCACGGCGCGGATGCGGGCGGCAAGCTCGCGCGGATTGAACGGCTTGCCGAGATAGTCGTCGGCGCCGAGCTCCAGGCCGATGATGCGATCCACATCCTCCTTCAGCGCGGTCAGCAGGATCACCGGAATATGCGGCTTGCGGTCGCGCAGCGACCGGCAGATGTCGAGGCCCGAGCCGTCGGGCAGCATCACGTCGAGCACCATCAGGTCGAACTGGCCGGAGCCGAGCTTCTGCTCGCACTCGCGCCGGTCCGCCGCCACCGAGACGCGGAAGCCCTGGCCATCGAGATAGCGTCCCAGAAGCGTCCTGATCTCGCGATCGTCGTCGACGACGAGGATGTGGGGTTGTGACTGCATTGCCGTGCCATTCCGCCTTGCCTGTCCCTGATTATAGGAACTGGAGGCGGAGCGCGTGATGGAAAATTGCAACCGAATGTTTCCTCACTGTCCGCGGAAACATTCGGAAACAAATCTCTCTTTTGCGGAAACCTTCGGCAACGTGTCGAAGCGATACGGAAAAAGACGCTGCCTATCCTCCTGCTGTCCGAAGCATGAGAGAAAGGAACACCATCATGCGAAGCACACTTTTGGCGCTCGGCCTGGTTTCGGTCGCGGCGGTGCATCCCGTGCTGGCGGCGCAGCCTGATCCTGGCGCGGCGCCCGGCGATGAACCGCCGGCACTGACCCGGCAGGATGATGCAGGTTCGGGGCCGATGCCCTGGCACGGCCCGCGCGGACCGATGCGCCACGGCGAAGGTTTTGGGCCCCGCCGCATGGGGCCGCCGCCGGAGTTCATGCTGGCGGCGCGGCTCTCGGTGCTGGAAACGCGCATAGGCATCCGCGCCGAGCAGCTCGACGCCTGGCGCGATTACACCAGCGCGCTGCAGGCCGTTCTGGCTCCGCCCAGGCCCGACCACGGTCCCGGCGGCACTGGTCGGCCTGACGCGAAAGGTCCGGACACGAAAGGGCCTGACGCAGGTCCCGGCATGGCCGGTCCGGGCGGCAAGCCCGATCCCTTCGCCTTCCAGGAAAAGCTGGCGGACGACGTCGCGAACCGCGCCGTCGCGGCTGGCAAGCTGAAGGACGCGATCGCCGCGCTGCGCACCACGCTAACTCCCGAGCAACTCGACATCCTCGCTTCGGCGGATCGGCCCCATGGACCACCCCCCGGTCCCTGGGGAAGCCCGCCGGATGACGCAGCCGGCCCCGGAGGTCCGCCCCCCGAAGGCGGACAGCTCCCGCGACCCCTACCCCGAAACGGCGAGCAACTCTGACCGGCTGCGCCGGCCGGCCCGCGTACACCCCGTCCTCGGGCCGGCCGGTTTTGAGTGCCGGATGGCAGGTACCCTCCTGCCATCCGGTTTTCCGAGAACGATGGACTGGAGGCATGACGGATGTGGGAAGCCCTGATGGTGCTGCGGCTGATCGCGTCCGTAACCCCCGGATTCGCGCGTGGCTCGCAGGCGCCCGGCATGCGCGAGGCGCCGCTGACGCTTCCTGCCGATGCACTGAAAGGCGCGATCCGCCTGAGTTTCGCGGCCTGGCGCCTGTCGCTTCCGCTGTCGGAACCAAACAATCACGAAAGCCATGACCGTAAGATCGCGTAAAACCTATGTTGTGCTGGCGGCGGTGGTCGTGCTGGCCGCCATGGCCGTGCTTAAGGCCTATGGCCGGAGCTCGACCGAGCCCGCAGCGCGGACGCCGGCCACGCCGGCCGTCACGCTGACGGTCTCCGTCGAAAAGGCGCGATCCGAGACCGCCATGTCCTCGATCAGCGCCACTGGCACGGTCTCCGCCTGGCAGGAGGCAACTGTCGGCGCGGAGGAGAGCGGGCTGCGGCTGACCGATATGCTGGTGAGCGAAGGCGACAAGGTGCGGAGCGGTGACGTCGTCGCGCGGCTCGACGGTTCGTTGCTGAAGGCACAGCTTGCCGAGCAGCAGGCCGCCGTCACGCAGGCCGAAGCGACGCTGGAGGGCGCCGTATCGGCTGCCGCCCGCGCCCAGAAGCTGCTGGCGAGCAACGCCGTAAGCGCGGAGACCGCGGAGGAAAGGACAACAGCCGTCAAGACAGGCAGGGCCCAGCTCGACCAGGCCAAGGCTGTGGTCGACCGGCTGAGCGCCGAGCTCGAGCGGACGACCATACGCGCGCCATTCGACGGCATCGTCTCCAGCCGGCCGGCGGTGGCCGGCTCGATCGTCCAGGCCGGTACGGAACTGATGAAGATCATCCGCGAGGGCAGGCTGGAGGTCGGCGTTCTCGTGCCCGAAAAGGACCTGCCGGACGTCTCCGTCGGTCAGGCGGCGACTGTCGTCGATGCATCTGGCCGGACTTTTTCCGGCACCGTTTCCTCGATCGCCCAGACGGTGAACTCGACGACGCGGCTTGCCACGGTCTATGTCGCGCTCGGCGAGGGATCGGGATTGAAGCCCGGCATGTTCGCCCGCGTCGCGATCGCCGGAGCGACCTCGCGGCAGTTGAGCGTCGCCGAGGCCGCGCTCGTCTGGCAGGGCGGCAAGCCCGCCGTCTTCGTCGTGGACGCCGCCGGCAAGGCGGTCATGCGCCCGGTGTCGACCGGCGCGCACCGTGACGGCCGTGTGGTCATCGAGAGCGGGCTGTCGGAAGGTGATGATGTGGTGGTCGCCGGCGCGGGCTTCCTCAGCGACGGCAATCTCGTGCGCGTCGCCGCAGGCAACGATGCCGACGGCGCACACGAGGTGGAGGCGGCGCGATGAACGCGATCTCCTCCTGGTCGATCCGCAACCCGGTTCCGACCATCGTCCTGTTCCTGTCGCTGACCATCGCCGGCCTCTACGGCTTCATGCATCTGCGCACCAACAACATGCCTGATATCGACCTGCCGACGGTCACCGTCACGGTCTCGCAGCCGGGCGCCGCCCCCAGCGAGATGGAAGTGCAGGTGGCGCAGGTGATCGAGAACGCGGTGGCGAGCCTGGACGGCGTCGACGATGTTTCGACGTCGCTCAGCGAAGGTTCATCCGTCACCACGGTCGAGTTCAAGCTGGGAACCGACCCTGAAACCGCCGCCAATGATGTCCGCAACGCGGTTTCCGGCGTGGAGGCGAGCCTGCCCGCCGCGGCGCAGTCGCCGGTCGTGGCGAAGGTCAACGCCACCGGCAATTCGGTGCTGACCTATGTCGTCGAGGCGCCGACAATGTCGCCCGACACGCTGAGCTGGTACATCGACAATGACGTCGCCAAGGCGATGCTCGGCGTCGACGGCGTGTCCAAGATCACCCGCTCGGGCGGCGTCGACCGCGTCATCCGCGTCGAGCTCGACCCCGATCGGCTGGCCGCGCTCGGCATCAGCGCCGGCAATGTCAGCCAGACGCTTGCCGCGAACAACGTCAACCAGCCTGGCGGCCGCACCACGATCGGCGGCCAGGAGCAGTCGGTGCGCACGCTGGCGAGCGCCGCCACCGTCGAGGCCCTGGCCGATACGCGCATCGCGCTGACCGGGGCGGGTGACGTCAAGCTCTCCGACCTAGGCAAGGTGGTCGACAGTTGGGAAAAGCCGCGCCAGACCGCCTATCTCGACGGCCGGCAGGTGGTTGCCTTCAACGTCTACCGTTCCGTCGGATCGAGCGAGATCGACGTGGTCAAGGCCGCGCGCGCCGCGATCGATGAAATGGGCGCCAGGACCTCCACCGTCAAGTTCACCGAGGTCACCTCCTCGTCCGGCTTTGTTCAGGAAAGCTACGACGCGGCGCTCGAGGCTCTGTGGCTTGGCGCGCTGCTGGCCGTCGGCGTGGTCTGGCTGTTCCTGCGCGACATCCGGGCGACCCTGGTGTCGGCCGTCGCCATGCCGCTGTCGCTGATCCCGACCTTCGCCGTGATGGCGGCGTTCGACATATCGCTGAACAACATCACCCTGCTGGCGCTGTCGCTGGTGGTGGGCATCCTCGTCGACGACGCCATCGTCGAGATCGAGAATATCGTGCGTCACATGCGCCAGACCGGCGCCAGTGCCTACCAGGCGGCCATCGAGGCCGCCGACGAGATCGGGCTGGCGGTGGTGGCTACAACGGCAACCATCGTCGCCGTGTTCCTTCCCGTAGCTTTCATGCCCGGCATCCCCGGGAAATTCTTCTTCTCCTTCGCCGTCGCCGTCTGCGTGTCGGTGCTGTTTTCGCTGCTCGTCGCGCGCATGCTGACGCCGTTGATGGGCGCCTATCTGGTCCGCGCCGGCGGCCATAGCGAGGAGGACATGCCGGCCTGGGTGCCGAGCTATCTCTGGTTGCTCCGCACCGCTCTGCGCCATCGCTGGGTCACGCTGTTGGCGGGCATTGCCTTCTTCGCCTTCTCGATGCTGCTGGCGACCAAGCTGCCGACCGAATTCATGGCGGCGACAGATCGCGGCCGTTCTATGATTTCAGTCGAATTGCAGCCGGGTTCGACCATCGAGCAGACGACGGATGTCGTTCAGGACATCACCCGCCGACTCGCGGGCGAACCGGCGGTCGACAGCATCTTCGCCACCATCGGCACGGCCGCTGCTTCGGGCGGCGGGCCGAACCGGGGCTCGACCTCCGCCGAGGTGCGCAGCGCCAATGTCACCGTCAACCTCAAGCCACGCGGCGAACGTGCGCAAAGCCAGCAGCAGTTCGAGGCGGCGACATCGCCGAGGCTCAACGATATTCCCGGCGCGCGCATCCAGTTCGGTGCCGACGGCTTCGCCGGCGCCAAGGTCGCCATCACGCTGATCGGCGACAATGGCGATGCGCTGCAAAGGGCAAGCGACGCGCTGATCGATCAGATGAAGTCTGTGCCGGGCCTCATCAATCCAACCTCGACCGCGGCGACCACGAAGCCCGAGCTGATCGTACGTCCCGACAGCGCGCGGGCAGCCGCGCTCGGCGTCACGCCGACCGACATCGCCGCGACGGTGAAGATCGCAACGATCGGCGATACCGACACCAGCCTGGCCAAGTTCAATCTCGGCGACCGCCAGGTTTCCGTCGTCGTGACATTGCCGGACGGCGCCATAGACGATCCGGCGAAGCTGGCCGTCCTGCCGCTGGCCGGCAGCAAGGGCACTGTGCCGCTCGGCGCCGTTGCCGACATCGGCTTCAGCGCCGGGCCGAACAGCATCACGCGCGTCGAGCGCAGCCGCAGCGCCACCGTGGAAGCCGACCTCTCCGGCCTGACGCTTGGCGAGGCCACGACCGCCATCCGGGCGCTGCCGATCATTCAGGCCCTGCCGGCCGGCGTGCACGAGCTGGCGCGCGGCGACGCCCAGCGCATGCAGGAGCTGTTCACCGGCTTCGCCACCGCGATCGTTGCAGGCATCCTGCTGGTGTACCTGACGCTGGTGCTTCTGTTCCGCAGCTTCGTGCAGCCGGTGACGATCCTCGTGGCGCTGCCGCTTTCGGTAGGCGGCGCGCTCGGTTTCATGCTTATCACCGGCAAGGCGCTTGGCATGTCGCCGCTGATCGGCATACTGATGTTGATGGGCATCGCGGCCAAGAACTCGATCCTGCTGGTCGAATATGCACTGGTCGCGGAGAAGGAGCGCCGTATGAGCCGCTTCGAAGCACTGCTCGACGCCGCCCGCAAGCGGGCCAGGCCGATCGTCATGACGTCGATCGCCATGGGAGCGGGCATGCTTCCGATCGCCCTTGGCATCGGCGCCGACGCCGAGACACGAGCCCCGATGGCGATCGCCGTCATTGGCGGTCTTGTCTCCTCGACCGTGCTCAGCCTTGTCTACGTCCCCGTCGTCTACACTTTCATGGACGATATCCAGCGCTTCCTCGGCCGGTACCTCGGCCGGCTGCTCGTGGAGCGCACCGATGCCGGCACCCAGGCGGCGAACACAACTCCAGTGAGAGATCCAGGCCATGCCCATCCAGCCTAGTCCACGTCTTTTGTCGACCAGGCAGCGCCGGTTTGCGTCGCGCGCCGCGATGCTGGGCGCGGCCCTGCTGCTGGCAGCCTGCTCGCAGGAACAGGGCAAGGCTCCCGCCGGCATGGGCGGCGCCGGGAGACCTGAGGTGGGCGTCGTCACCCTGCATCCGCAATCGGTGGCGATAACGGCCGAGCTGCCCGGCCGCACGGCCGCCTCGCTGGTCGCCGAGGTGCGTCCGCAGGTCAACGGCATCATCCAGCAGCGCCTGTTCAAGGAAGGCAGCGAGGTGGTGGCCGGGCAGCCGCTCTACCTCATCGACCCCGCGAGCTACAAGGCCGCCTACGACAGCGCCGTAGCGGCCCAGCAGAAGGCGGAAGCCGCGTTGCCCACCGCGCAGGCCAAGTTCGACCGTTATTCCGGCTTGCTGAAGCAGAACGTGGTCTCCAAGCAGGATTACGACGACGCCGCCGCGACGCTCGCCCAGGCGCAGGCGGATGTTGCGTCGGCCAAGGCGAGTGTCGAGACGGCGCGCATCAGCCTCGACCGCACCTCGATCACCGCGCCGATCGCCGGCCGTATCGACAAGTCCTCGCTGACGCCCGGCGCGCTCGTCACCGCCAACCAGGATACGGTGCTGACGACCATCCGCTCGCTCGATCCGATCAATGTCGACGTCACGCAGTCGAGCACCAATCTGCTCAACCTGCGTCAGGCGATCTCGGAAGGGCGGCTGAAGTTCAGCGGCCCCAATGTCAGCGTCAAGCTGAAGCTCGAGAACGGCACGATCTACGCGCAGACAGGCAAGCTGGAATTCGCCGGCGCCAATGTCGACCAGACGACCGGCACCTTCGCGCTCAGGGCCGAATTCCCCAATCCCGACCGCCTGCTGCTGCCAGGCATGTATGTGCGGGCGCTGGTCGAGGAGGGTGTCGCCCAGAACAGCTTCCTGGTGCCGCAGCGCGCCGTCAGCCGCAACACCAAGGGCGAGGCGACCGCCATGGTCGTCAACGCGCAGGGCAAGGTCGAGTCGCGCGTCCTCGCCGTGCGCAACAGCGTCGGCAACAACTGGCTGGTGGACAGCGGCGTCGGCGATGGCGACCGCGTCATCGTCGAGGGCACCCAATTGGTGCGCGCGGGCGGCGATGCCACGGCGGTCGAGGTCACGATCGATGAGGCGACCGGGGAGGTCAAGGATCGCGCGCAGGGGACCTCGGCGGCGGCAACATCCTCCAAGATGGCCAGCAGCGGCCAGTCGACCGGGAACTGAGCCATGTCCGGATTTTTCATCAATCGGCCGATCTTCGCCTGGGTGATCGCCATCGTGATCATGCTGGGCGGCCTGCTGGCGCTCAGGACGCTGCCGATCTCGCAATATCCGCAGATCGCCCCGACCACGGTCAGCATCAGCGCCAATTATCCCGGCGCCGATGCACAGACGGTCGAGAATTCGGTGACCAAGGTCATCGAGCAGGGCATGACCGGCATCGACAACCTCGACTACATGACGGCGACGTCGACTTCGACAGGCGCGGCCTCCATCACGCTGACCTTCACCAGCTCAGCCGATCCCGACACCGCCCAGGTTCAGACGCAGAACAAGCTGCAACTCGTCCAGTCGCAATTGCCGCAGGTGGTGCAGAGCAACGGCATCACCGTCTCCAAATCGTCGACCGGCTTCCTGATGGTCATCGGCTTCGTCTCCAGCGACGGCAAGATGAACTCGACCGATCTCGCCGACTACGTCAATGCCACCATCAACGACACGCTGAAGCGTGTGGAAGGCGTCGGCTCGACGCAGCTCTTCGGTTCGGGCTACGCCATGCGCATCTGGCTCGACCCGGATAAGCTCGCCAAATACGCGCTGATGCCGAGCGATGTGTCGACCGCCATCCAGGCGCAGAACACGCAGGTTTCCGCCGGTCAGTTGGGCGGCCTCCCCGCGCGCAAGGGCCAGCAGCTCAATGCGACGGTGACCGCCAAGAGCCGGCTGCAGACGGCCGAGCAGTTCCGCAACATCATCCTGAAGAGCAACACCGACGGCTCTCTTGTCAGGCTCAACGACGTCGCCACAGTCGAACTGGGCGCCGAGAGCTACACCACGTCCGCCAACTACAATGGCAAGCCGTCGGCCGGCGTTGCCGTCAACCTGGCCACAGGGGCCAACGCCATCAGCACCGCGGAAGCCGTGCGCTCCACCATCACCAGACTGAGCTCGACTTTCCCGCAAGGGGTCGAGGTCGTCTATCCCTACGATACGTCGCCCTTCGTTCGGCTGTCGATCGAGGAGGTGGTCAAGACGCTGGCCGAGGCGATCGTGCTGGTGTTCCTGGTGATGTTCATCTTCCTGCAGAACCTGCGCGCCACGATCATTCCGACGATCGCGGTGCCGGTGGTGCTGCTCGGCACGTTCGGCGTGCTGTCGGTGTTCGGCTACTCCGTCAACACGCTGACCATGTTCGCGATGGTGCTCGCCATCGGCCTGCTCGTCGACGATGCCATCGTCGTTGTGGAGAACGTCGAACGCGTCATGGCGGAGGAAGGTCTGTCGCCCAAGGAGGCGACGCGCAAATCGATGAACGAGATCACCGGTGCGCTGATCGGCATCGCCACGGTGCTTTCGGCCGTGTTCGTGCCGATGGCCTTCTTCGGCGGTTCCACCGGCATCATCTACAGGCAGTTCTCGGTGACCATCGTCTCGGCGATGGTGTTGTCGGTGCTGGTCGCGCTGGTGCTGACGCCGGCGCTCTGCGCCACGATCCTGCGGCCGCCCAAGGACCACGCCACGCAGAAAGGGCCGTTCGGCTGGTTCAATCGCGTCTTCGACCGCGGCACGACAGCCTACCGCGACGGCTCGCACGGCATCATCAACAGGGGAAAGCGCTTCCTCGTGGTCTTCCTCGCCATCGTCGTCGCCATGGGCTGGATGTTCGCCAGGCTGCCGAGCTCGTTCCTGCCGGAGGAAGACCAGGGCATCCTGATCACCAGCGTGCAGCTGCCGGTCGGCGCGACGCAGGACCGGACGGAGCGCGTGCTGGCCGAGGTGACCGACCGCTACCTCAAGAACGAGAAGGACGCGGTCGACGGCGTCTTCACCGCTTCAGGCTTCGGCTTCGGCGGCGCCGGCCAGAATGTCGGCATCGCCTTCATCAGGCTCAAGGATTTCAGCGAGCGTAAATCGGCGGACATGGCGGCGAAGGCTATAGCCGGCCGTGCGATGGGGGCTTTCTCCAAGATCAGGGACGCGCAGGTCTTCGCGCTGGCGCCTCCGGCCATCCAGGGCTTCGGCAGCACCAACGGCTTCGACTTCTATCTTCAGGACGTCAACGGCGCTGGCCATGACGCGCTGATCCAGACGCGCAACCAGCTCCTCGGCCTCGCCTCGCAGAGCAAGCTTCTCGCCAACACCCGACCCAACGGCCAGGAGGACCAGCCGCAATTCGCCGTCGACATCGATCAGGAAAAGGCGAGTGCCTTCGGCGTCAGCCTGTCCGACATCAACAACACGCTGTCCACGGCCTGGGGCAGCAACTATGTCAACGACTTCATCGATCGCGGGCGGGTGAAACCGGTCTACCTGCAGTCCGATCCCAATTTCCGCATGCAGCCGGAAGACCTGGACAAGTGGCAGGTCCGCAATTCCGCCGGCGTGATGGTGCCGTTTTCGGCCTTCGCCTCCAGCCACTGGACCTTCGGTTCGCCGAGGCTCGAACGCTACAACGGCTCGGCGGCGGTCGAGATCCAGGGCGCCGCGGCCAGCGGCGTCAGCTCCGGCGCGGCGATGGACGAGATCGACAGGCTCGTGGCGCAGCTACCGGCCGGATATTCCCACGAATGGACCGGCCTGTCGCACCAGGAACGTCTCTCGGGCAATCAGGCGCTCTCGCTCTACGCGATTTCGGCGCTCGTCGTCTTCCTGTGCCTTGCCGCGCTCTACGAGAGCTGGTCGATCCCGTTCGCCGTGATGCTTTCGGTGCCGATCGGCATCTTCGGCGCGCTGCTTGCGGCGACCCTCTTCGGGCAGACCAATGACGTCTACTTCAAGGTCGGGTTGCTGACCACGATCGGTCTCGCCGCCAAGAACGCCATCCTCATCGTCGAGTTCGCCATCGAGCGACAGGCGGCCGGCATGGGTCTGGTCGAGGCGACGCTGGAGGCGGCGCGGCAACGGCTGCGGCCGATCCTGATGACGTCGCTGGCCTTCATCCTCGGCGTCACGCCCCTGGCAATTGCCAGCGGTGCTGGCTCGGGGGCGCAGAACTCCGTCGGCATCGGCGTGATGGGCGGCATGATCGCGGCGACCGTGATCGGCGTGTTCATGGTGCCGCTGTTGTTCGTCACCGTGCGCCGCATCTTCAAGGGGCGGGCGGCCAGGCAGGACCAGGACAAGGGCGAGGCCACGGCGGCAGCCAACCAGCAATAGGATTTTCCTTCATGACACGTTTCGAACGCGGTTCGGTGACCGCGAGGCGGCTGATTTTGCCCGTCATCACCGCGGTGCTGCTCTCGGGATGCGTCGTCGGTCCGGATTATCGCGCGTCCCTCATGCCCACCCCGGCCAAATGGAGCGGCCAGAAAGCGGGGCAGGCGGCCCAACCGGCGCAGCTCTCGAGATGGTGGCAGCGCCTGCGCGATCCCGAGCTCAACACGCTGGTCGAGGAAGCGGTCGCCGGCAATCTCGACGTGGCCGCCGCCAAGGCCAAGATACGTGAGGCGCGCGCCAGCTATCGCCAATCCGCCGGCACATTGTTCCCGTCGGCCACCGGCTCGGCCTCGGCGACCCGCGCCAAGGCGGCCGCCACGACCTCCGGCGGCAGCGCCGGCGATGCCTACAGCCAGTACCAGTCCGGCTTCGACGCCAGTTGGGAGCTCGACCTCTTCGGCGCCAACCACAGGGCCGTGGAGGCCGCGCGCTACGGCGTCGATGCTTCCGAGCAGGAGCTGCGCTCGACCCTGCTCACCCTCGTCGGCGACGTAGCCTCCAACTACGCCCAGGCGCGCGGCTATCAGGCGCGCATCGCGCTTGCCCGTCGCGCGGGCGCCTCACAAAGGCAGACCGCGGAACTCACCCGCGCCAAGGCCGCGGCCGGCTCGGCCACGGCGGCGGATGTCGCCAAGGCCATGGGACAGGCGGCCAGCACCGAGGCCTCCGTCCCCACCCTGGAGGCAAGCTACGCCGAAGCGGTGCACCGTCTCGCCGTGCTGACTGGCCGTCCGCCGGCCGCGCTTGACGGACGGCTGAAGCGCGGCGCGCCGATCCCGGCGCCCCGGATGCCGATGCCGACCGGCATTCCGGCCGACATCCTGCTTTCACGTCCGGACGTGCGCGTGGCCGAACGGCAGTATGCGCAGTACACCGCCAAGATCGGCCAGGCCGAGGCGGCGCGCTACCCCTCGGTCAGCCTGACCGGAAACATCAGCACCTCGGCCTACAGGCTCGGCGACCTCGGCAAGAATTCCACCATCGGCTGGTCGTTCGGGCCGACGCTCAGCGTTCCATTGTTCAATGCCGGCCAGTTGAAGGCCGCGGTCGAGGTCGCGCAGGCGCAGCGAGACCAGTATTTCATCGCCTACCGATCCTCCGTGCTCGGCGCGCTGGAGGATGTGGAGAACGCTCTCGTCTCGCTGGCGCAGGAGCGCGTCAGGGTAGGCAAGCTCGCGTCTTCGGCCAAATCCTATGGCGAGGCGGCGCGCCTCGAACAGGCGCTGTACAAGGCTGGCGAGACCAGCCTGCTTGACGTGCTGGATGCCGAGAGATCGGCTTACTCGGCAGAGGATTCGCTGCTGCAGAGCCGGATCCTGATCGCCACCGACTACATTGCCCTCAACAAGGCGCTGGGTGGCGGCTGGGACGGCGTGGTCGACAGCACGAAGCCCGAGGTCATCGACGTCGTGACGGGGCCGAGGCTGGCGCGAAAGTCCTCGCCATGAGCGCGGACTGGTGGCGTTGAGCTTTTCTGGACCGATTCCTGCACGGCCTGTCAGAAAAACGAAATTGATCCTTCCAGCCTGAGCCGGAACATTGAAGCGTCCTGGAATGGCATTGGGGATTCCCGCCGTTCCGGGCCGGAGGAGGAAAGCCGCCAACGGTCGTTGAATGCCTCGCCACAAGCGGCGGGGCGGCACGGCGTGGCGCAAGGGCAGGGAGGTCGCTATGGCAGCAGGGTCCGGGACATCGGCGGCCGATGCCTCGTCGCGGCCCTCCGGGCGCCGCTTCAAGATCACCCAGGAAGGCGTCGTCGCGGCCATCGCGGTCGTGCTGTTCATCGTCTTCTCGATCTCGCTCAACAACTTCCTGACCCAGGGCAACCTGCTGACGCTGCTCAAGAACGTCGCCATCCTCGGCACGCTGGCCGTCGGCATGGGTTTCATCGTCGTCGGCCGCGGCATCGACCTCACCATGGTCGCCGTCATGGTGGTCGGCGTTGCCTTCTCGATCTGGCTGTCCAGCCAGGGCTTCGGTTTCGGCCAGGCGCTGCTGATCGGCGCCGGCCTGGTCGCGGTCTGCGGCTTCATCACAGGCTTCCTGATCGCCGTCGCCGAGGTGCCGCCGATCTTCGCCACGCTCGCCATGGCCTCGGTCGTCTATGGCGGCGGCCGCGTCGCCTTCAATTCGGACGTTCTCTATGCGCCGCCGGGCGTTGGCTGGCTGACCTTCATCGGTTCCGGCACGGTGGCCGGGGTTCCGGTCTCGGTGCTGATCTTCGTCGGCCTCGCGGCGCTGATCGCGCTGTTCCTCAGGCTCACCCGCTTCGGCCGCTTCGTTTACGCGACCGGCGACAATCCGCAGGCGGCGCGAACCATGGGCCTGCCGACGCGCCCCGTCATCATCAGCCAGTACGTCGTCTCGGCGCTGATCGCCTATTCGGCCGGCATCCTGCTCACCGGCCTGGTCTCGGGCATCAACACCCGCCTCTACAATTCGACGCTGATCTACGACGTGCTGCTGGTCGTCGTGCTGGGTGGCATCAGCCTCTCGGGCGGTCAGGGCGGCGTCCGCAACGTGCTGGTCGGCACGGTGCTGGTCGGCATCCTGATCAACGGCATGACCATCCTGAATTTCAGCTTCACAAGCCAGAACCTGATCAAGAGCGTGATCCTTCTGGCGGCGCTCGCGCTCGACGCGGTCATCAACCCGCGTGACGAGCAGACCTCGCAGAGCGGCGACATCTGAACCCGCAACCGCCGGCATGCCCGGCAAGTCATCGACATAAGGGAGGAGAATCCATGAGCCTTTTGAAGAAAGCCATCGCCGCGACATTGGTCGCGGTCGGCCTGCATGCCATGCCGGCCGTCGCCAAGGACATCGACCAGGTCGGCCGCGCCGCCTATGTCAATGCGCTCAAGGACAAGCGGGTGATCTTCATCCCGCTGTCGCAGGGCATGGACCTGAACCAGGCCTGGACCACCGTCTGGCAGCGTCACGCCGCCCGCTACGGCTTCAAGTTCGAGGTCCGCGACCCGAACATGGATACGGCCGCCGGCATCCGTGCGCTCCAGGGCGCCATCGCCGAGAAGCCCGACGTGCTGATCGTGCAGAACCCCGACGTCCAGACCTACGCCCGCGCGCTGAAGCAGGCCCAGGAAGCCGGCATCAAGATCCTGCAGATCAACATGCAGTCGATCACCCAGACCGACAGCTATGTCGGCAACGACTGGATCGAGATGGGACGCCTGGAGGCGGGCGAGCTCGCGCGCACCTGC
Source organism: Mesorhizobium sp. 65-26 (assembly GCA_001899205.1). Taxonomy (GTDB): domain Bacteria; phylum Pseudomonadota; class Alphaproteobacteria; order Rhizobiales; family Rhizobiaceae; genus Mesorhizobium. The sequence continues at coordinate 73,351 of MKVL01000020.1, forward strand.
CTGAAGCCGGGCGCGCCCTCGGGCAAGATCGTCTGGCTGGCCGGCGTGCAGACGGGCGCCGCTAACATCTACATGCGTGAAGGCATCAACCAGATCCTCGCCGAGAATCCCGGCCTGACCCTGGTCTCCGACCAGCCGGCCGACTACGATAGCGAGAAGGCGCGCCAGATCACCGAGACGGTGCTGCAGCAGCATCCCGACCTGTGCGGCATCATGGGCATCTGGGACAATGCCGAGATCGGCGCCGGCGCGGCCGTTCAGGCGGCTGGCAAGCAGAACCAGGTCACCATCGTCACCAACGGCGCCGGCGCGGCCACCGGATGCGACAGCATCAAGAAGGGCCTGCTCAGCGTCATCTACAACTTCAACGCGCCGACCCAGGCCGAGATCGCCGCGCAGCAGATCTCCGAGTTCCTCCAGAACCCGCAGCGTCCGGCAGGCTCAGAGAAGACCGTGTTCTTCGGCCCGATCACCCGCGTCGACAAGGACAACGCAACCGGCCGCAATTGCTGGACGCTTGACCAGCTGAAGTAAGGCGACCCGCCATGAGCCTCTCCGAATCCGTCGTCCGCTGGCGTTATCGGTTTCTGCCCGATCACGTCGTCGGCGAAGTCCTGAACAAGAAATGGGTGGACAGCGCGATCCCCTTCATCGCGCTGGTGCTGGTGATCGCGATCTTCGGCTCCATCGTGCCGAGGTTCTTCGAGCTCGGCACCCTGGCCAACCTTTCCCAGCAGGTGGCGGAACTGGGGCTCGTGGTGCTCGGCCTGTCGATCGTCATGATCTCGGGTGGCATCGACCTGTCGGTCGGCTCCACCTTCGCCCTTGCGGTGACGACGGCGCTATACGTGATGAACGTCGAGGGTATGAGCCTCGGCGCCGGCCTTGCGGTGACGCTTGCCGTCGGCGCCGCCTGCGGCGCCATCAACGGACTGATGGTCGGCGTGCTACGCATGCGCGCCTTCCTCACCACGCTGGTGACGCTGATCATCTACCGTTCGATTTTCGATATGGTTTTCCCCGATATCTCGACCGATATCGTGATGAACGCGCCGGATTCTCCGGCCTACGAGTTCCTCGGCATCGGCCAGCTCTGGGGCTTTCCCGCCTCGTTCCTGCTGATGGTGGTCATCTCGCTGGCGCTTCACGTCGTGCTCTCGCGCGGGCGCTATGGCTGGCGGCTGCTGGCCGTCGGCGGCGCGCGGCGCTCGGCCCACAATGCCGGCATCAATGTGCGCTGGACGGTGTTCTCGGCCTATGTGCTGTGCTCGATCTTCGTCGCGCTGGCCGCCTACCTGTTCTCGGCCCGCATCGGCTCGGCCGCATCGGATGTCGGCGCCGGCATGGAATTGCAGGCGCTGACCGCGACCGTGCTCGGCGGCATTTCGCTCGGCGGCGGCCGCGGCTCGGTCGCCAAGGCGCTGATGGGCACGGTCTTCGTGCTCATCCTGTCCAATTCGCTGCTGGCGCTGGCCATTCCGGCGACGGTGAACGCGCTGCTGCTCGGCCTCGTGCTGGTGGCTTCCGTCTTCCTCGACGTGCGCTGGGTCAAGAACCGCCACAAGCTGCTCAGGGCGGTCTACATCTCGCCGACCTTCAACAAGCTGCTGCCGTCGATCTCGACCGAGGACGGCCCGATGAAGCCCAATGACCGCCTGCGTGAGGTCGGCGTCATCGGCCTCGGCATCATGGACGGAGCCGAGGACGTCGTCTTCGACCGCGACGACAACCTCTATACAGGCTCGCGCCACGGCGACATCCTGCGCTGGTCGCCGCCCGACTACACCAGGCACGAAGTGTTCGCCCACATTGGCGGCGCCCCCATGGGCATGGTGTTCGACGAGGCGGGCAACATGGCGGTCTGCGTCGGGGGCATGGGGCTCTACCAGATTTCGCCGCAGGGCGAGGTGAGCCTGCTGACGGCCGAGACCAACCGCAGCTGGACCTCCGTCGCCGACGATTCTGTGATGAAGCTCGCCGACGACTGCGACATCCTTCCCGACGGTCGCATCATCTTCTCCGAGGCCACCGTGCGCTTCGAGATGCACGACTGGTACGCCGACGCGCTGGAGAGCCGGGGCAATGGTCGTCTGATCTGCTACGACCCGAAGGCCAGGACCACCCGCACCATCGTCAACGACCTGGTGTTCCCCAACGGCGTCTGCACCTCGTATGACGGGGAATCGGTGCTGTTCGCCGAAAGCTGGGCCTGCCGCATCAACCGCTACTATTACGCCGGCCCGAAGAAGGGCACGGTCGAGCGCGTGATCGAGGGCCTGCCCGGCTATCCCGACAACATCAACCGCGCCTCCGACGGCAATTACTGGCTGGCGCTCATGGGGTCGCGCACGCCGGCGCTCGATCTCTCGCTGGAGATGCCCGGCTTCCGCCGCCGCATGGCGCGCCGGGTGTCCGAGGATGCCTGGCTGATGCCCAACCTCAACACCGGCTGCGTGCTGAAATTCAGCGAGAAGGGCGAGATCCTCGAAAGCTACTGGGATCTCGGCGGCCAGAAGCACCCGATGATCACCTCCATGCGCGAACACAAGGGCGTGCTCTATCTCTGCGGCATCTTCAACAACCGCATGGGCACGCTGAAGCTACCTGACGCCGATCAGAACTGGTGTGGCGTCGACACCTACTGGAGCAAGCGCACATGAGGGCGATCCGCGCATTCATCGATCGCCGTCTGGGGCGCGGCGAGGCCGCCATCACCGTGCCGATCCTCGACGGCCCGCTCAAGCCCAACGCGGCGCTGGACGAGGCCGAGATCTTCGCCGAACTCGCCGACGCCGACAATCTGGCGGCGACCGAGAAGGGACTGGTGTGCTCGTCCGGACGGCAGGTGCTGCGCCTGGGCTGGGATGGCCGCCCGGCCGAACCGCTCGCCTCCCTCGCCGTCGAGGTTTCGGCGCTGGCCGCCGGCAAGGGCATGCTTGCCATCGGCCTCGACGGCGAGGGCATAGAGATACGCGGCGGCCCGCATGACGGCCGGCGCTTCGGCCGATCCGACGGCGGGCCGGCGCATCCGACCTCGGTCGCCTTCCTCGACGGCGACACGCTGCTCGTCACCGAAGGCTCGCGGCGCAACCGCGCGCGCGAGTGGCGGCGCGACCTGATGGAGAAGGGTGCCGACGGCAGCCTGTGGAAGCTCGACCTTTCGACCGGCAAGGCCACGCGCGTCCTCGGCGAGCTCGCCTGGGCCGCGGGCGTCGCGCCGACCGGCTCGCAACGCGTCTGGTTGACGGAAAGCTGGCGTCATCGCGTGCTATCGGTCGACCTCACCACGGGACGGACGGAGCCGGCGCTCACCCATCTGGCCGCCTATCCCGCCCGCATCGCGCCGGCGGTCGACGCCGGCTTCTGGCTGAGCTTCTATTCCATCCGCAACCAGCTGGTGGAGTTCATCCTGCGCGAGGACGTCTATCGCCGTCGCATGCTGGCCGAGGTGCCGGAACCCTTCTGGATGGCGCCGGCGCTGGCCTCGGGCCTCTCCTTCCGCGAGCCGATGCAGGGCAGCCAGCTCAAGCAGATGGGCGTGCTGAAGCCATATGCCGTCACCCGCTCCTATGGGCTGATGGTTCAGTGCGATCAGCAGATGCGGCCGCTGCGCAGCTTCCATTCCCGGGCCGACGGCGCGATGCATGGCTGCGTCGCGGCCTGCGAGCGCGGCGACGACCTGTTCGTGGCCTCGAAGGGCAATGGCCGCGTGCTGCGGCTGAGCGGCGCGGCGAGGGAGGGCTAGGCATGGAAAACATCGTCGAATTCCGCAACGCCACCAAGACCTTCAGCGGCATCGCCGCCTTTCGCGACATCGACTTCACCCTGCGCAAGGGTGAGATCCACGCGCTGCTCGGCGAGAACGGCGCCGGCAAGTCCACGCTGACCAAGGTGATCGCGGGCGTCTACCGGCCGACCTCCGGCAAGATGCTGTTCGACGGCCGCGAGGTGAGTTTCGGCTCGCCGGCCGAAGGGCTGCGCAACGGCGTCGTCATGGTGTTCCAGGAGACGAATCTCGTTCCCGCCATGACGGTCGCCCAGAACATCTATCTCGGTGACGAAAAGGCCTTCAACCGCCTGCGCGGACTCTACATCGAGGCGCGGCAGTTCCTCGTCGGCATGGGCTTCCAGGTCGACCCGACCGCACAGGTGTCGACGCTGGGCGCGGCGCAGAAGCAGATGGTCGAAATCGCGCGCGCCGTGCACCACAAGGCGCGCGTCATCATCTTCGACGAGCCGACGGCGACGCTGACGCCGGAGGAGAAGCGCCACTTCTTCAGCCTCATCGATCGCCTGAAGAAGCAGGGCACGGCGATCGTCTTCATCACCCACGCGCTGGAGGAGGCGCTGCAGGTCGCCGACCGCATTACCGTGCTGCGCGACGGCGAGCTGGCCGCCACCGGCGACGCCAAGGACTTCACCCGCGCTTCCGTCGTTCAGGCGATGGTCGGCCGCAACCTGACCGAGACCTTGCACGGCGCCCGCCGCCGCGAGCCCCGGCCCTATGGCGAAAAGGTGCTGAGCGTCGAGAACCTGTCCTGTGGCTCGATGGTCCGCAACTCGTCCTTCTCGGTCTTCGGTGGTCAGGTGACGGGCATTTTCGGCCTCGTCGGCGCCGGCCGCAGCGAGATGGCCAAGGTCGTCGCGGGCGTGCTCAAGCGCGACTTCCTGCATGGCGGCGAAATCCGCCTGAACGGCAATCCGGTGCGCTATCGCGTGCCACGCCCGGCCATGCGCGACGGCATCGTCTACGTTACCGAGGACCGCAAGGTCGATGGCTTCTTCGAGACGATGACGGCGGGCCAGAACCTGCTCCTCGGCGAATTGTCAAAGGCCGCCAATCCGGTCACCCCCGTGTCGATGGGCCGGGCGGTGGAACTGGCCAGGGAGTGGGGCGAGCGCCTGCAGCTCAAGCAGATATCGGACCGGGCGCGCATGATCGAGCTTTCCGGCGGCAACCAGCAGAAGGTGGTGATCGCCAAGTCGCTCATCCAGGAGCCGAAGCTGATCATCTTCGACGAACCGACGCGCGGCGTCGACGTCGGCGCCATCGTCGAAATCCACAAGCTGATCCACGATCTGGCCGACCAGGGACTGGCCGTGGTAGTGATTTCCTCCTACCTGCCGGAAATCATGGCGGTTTCCGACCGGATCCTGGTTGCAAAGCGCGGCAGGGTCGTGGAGGAGATGCTGGCGTCGGAGGCCGACGAGGCCGCGATCATGTTCGCCGCGGTCCACTGATCAGCCAGCATGCCAGCGGCGCCTCTCCTCGCTCGGCGCCGCGAGCGGCAAGGATCGGAAGTGGAGTTTGCCATGGCGGGGAACAACATCAATCTCAAGCTGCTGCAGACTTTCCTGCTGGCCGCCGAGCATGGCAGCTTCCGCCGCGCCGCCGAGGAGAGCAACCGTTCGCCCTCGGCCGTCTCGATGCAGATACGCGACCTCGAGGAACAGGTCGGGATGAGCCTGTTCATCCGCACGCCGCAACGCGCCAACCTCACGCCCGAGGGCCGGATCCTCTACGAGCAGGTGCGGCGCGCCATGGCCGACGTGCAGATGGGGCTACAGCGCCTGTCGGAGGTGGCGGCGCAGCGGCGCGGCCATGTCAAGATCGCCTGCGCTCCCACGCTGGCCTCCACCCGGCTGGGAAACATCCTGGCGACGTTCAAGCTGCGCTATCCGCGCTCGGTGGTGGATGTGCGCGAAACGCCGCCGGCCGGTGCGCTTACCTTGCTGCAGGAGCAGGAGGTGGAGCTCTACATCGGTCCCGAAATCCCCAACCTCACCGAGTTCCAGTTCGAGCCGATCCTGCAGGACCGGCTGGCCGCCTGCGTGCCGGCCGACTTCGACCACGGCGCGCAGGAGCTGACGCTGGCCGAGCTGTCGCATTTCCCGCTGATCATGCTCGACCGTCAGACCGCGATCCGCACCCTCATCGACCGCATCGTGGCCGAAGGCAGCATCCGGCTGAACATCCAGTATGAGGTGCAGAACGCCTATACGGCGATCGCGCTGGCCTCGGCCGGCCTCGGCGTCGCCATCGTGCCGTCGATCGCCATTCCGATGCTGCCCTCTGCGGAGTTTCGCGTGGTGCCGATCTCCGACGCCGCCGCCATGCGCGCCGTCGGCATCCTGACCGCGCGCGGTTACGTCCATAACAGCTATTCGGAACAGCTCATTGAGCTGATCCGGACCGAGATGCGCAAGCCTTAGCGCCGAAGCGGCGGCCTCGATGTCAGTCGGTGTTGATCCACACCGCCTTGGTGTCGAGATACTCGTCCATGTGCTCGATGCCGCCCTCGCGGCCATAGCCGGACATCTTCACCCCGCCGAACGGCACCGCCGGATCGATGGCATGGTACATGTTGACCCAGACCGAGCCTGCCTTGAGGCGCCGCGCCAGCTTGTGCGCCGTGCCGAGATGCGTGGTGAACACCCCCGCCGCCAGCCCGTAGGGCGTCGCATTGGCGCGCGCCACCACCTCGTCCAGCGTGTCGAAGGGCAAGGCCGAGATGACAGGGCCGAAAATCTCCTCGCGCGCGATCGTCATGTCGTCGGCGACATCGCCGAACACCGTCGGCGCGATGAAGTTGCCGCCCGCGAATTCCGCTCCCTCAAGCCGGGCGCCGCCCGCGACGAGGCGGGCGCCCTCGGCCTTGCCGGCATCCAGGAATCCGGCGACGCGCTGCGCCTGCCGGGCCGAGATGATGGGACCGATTTCCGTCAAGGGGTCGACACCCGCGCCGATGCGCAGCTTCCTGGCGTAATCGGCGACCAGGCCGACGAACTCGTCGTGGATGTCGCGCTGCACGAACAGGCGTGAGCCGGCGATGCAGATCTGGCCGGAATTGGCGAAGACCGCCATCGCCGCCACGGGAACGGCCTTTTCGAGGTCGGCGTCGCGGCAGACGATCACCGGTGATTTCCCGCCCAGCTCCAGCGAGACGCGCTTGAGGTTTCCGGTGGCGGCGCGCGCTATGGCCTGGCCGGTGGCGGTCGAGCCGGTGAAGACGATCTTGTCGACGTCGGGATGCGCGGCCAGCGCCGCGCCGGCCTCGGCGCCGGTGCCGGTCACCACGTTCAGCACGCCGTCCGGCAGGCCGGCTTCCTGCATCAGCCTGGCGATCATCAGCACGGTCAGAGAGGCCTCTTCCGAGGGCTTGAGCACGACCGTGCAGCCCGTCGCGATGGCCGGCGCCACTTTCCACACCGATCCCGCGATCGGCGCGTTCCATGGAATGATCGCGCCGACCACGCCGACCGGCTCCTTCACCGTTTGCGACAGGATCTCGCCGGGGAAGGAATTGGGGATGGTGGCGCCGTGAATGGAGACCGCCTGGCCGGCATAGAAGCGCAGCATGCCGAGCACGCGACGGCTGTTGGCCAGCGTGCGCGAGATCGGCATGCCCATGTCGAGGGTGTCGGAGAGGCAAAGGTTTTCCCATTCGGCTTCGAAACGCTCCGCAATCCGCAGCAGCAGCGCCTGGCGCTCGAAGGGTGTGGATCGCGACCAAGGGCCTTCGAAGGCGCGGCGCGCCGCGGCGACGGCGGCATCGATATCGGCGGCGCTGCCCCTTGGCACGGTCGCCAGCAGCGCCCCGTTGGCGGGATTATGCGCCGCCATCACTTCGCCGGAAGCGGACGGCACCCACTGCCCGCGCACGAACATCGGGCGGAAGCCGCCGTCGTAGAGCGCCGCCGCGCGGGTTTGCCAGTCGATCATCTGTACCTCCCTGGCGCATGACGGCTTGCGAAAAGCCCCAGGCGCAAATCAAAGCGCCACGGCGTCCGTTCCGCATCCGGGCGGATGCGGGGCGCGCCGCAGGTTAGTACGGATCATGTGCGCGCGGGGGTGCAATCTCAAGGAAGGAAAGCTGATCGCGCGTTCAGATAATGCGACTGTCCTCGCCTGCCTCCATCGCCCATCTTGCCGGCAGCGAGGGCGCGGCGCCCGGAGGAGATATCGATGCAGCTTCAGGGAAAAATTGCCGTCGTGACCGGCGGCGGTTCGGGTTTCGGCGAAGGGATCGTGCGCAAGTTCGTGGCCGAGGGCGCGCGCGTCGTGGTGATGGACCGCGACGCAGCCAATGCCGCGCGCGTCGCGGAAAGCCTCGGCGACGCCTGCCGGGTCTTCGTCGGCGACGTGGCCCAGGCCGCCGGCATGGAAGGCGCGCGCGACCTCGCCTTGTCGGCTTTCGGCGGCTTGCACGTGCTGGTCAACAATGCCGGCGTCGGCCATGTGCCGACCCCACTCGACGAAATAGACGAAGCCACTTTCGATCGCGTCGCTAACGTCAACATGCGCTCGATCTACCATGGCGCGCGCGCCATGGTGCCCCATTTCAAGGCGCAGAAGGCCGGTGCGATCCTCAACGTCGCCTCGACCGGTGGCGTGTCGCCGCGGCCGAACCTGACCTGGTACAACGCCTCCAAGGGATGGGTCATCACCGCGACGCGCGGCATGGCGGTGGAGCTCGCCCCCTTCGGCATCCGCGTCAACGCCATCAATCCGGTCGCGGGCGACACGCCGCTGCTGGCGACCTTCATGGGCTCCGACACGCCGGAGATCCGCGCGAAGTTCCTGTCGACCATCCCGCTCGGCCGCTTCTCGACGCCGGAAGACATGGGCAACGCCGCTGCCTTCCTGTGCTCGGACGAAGCCTCGATGATCACCGGCGTCGCGATGGAAGTCGACGGCGGACGCTGCATCTGAGGCTGGCGGGAAGGATGCAAGCGATGAAGGACAGCTACCAGATCGCCGTGGTTCCCGGTGACGGCATCGGCCCGGAAGTGACGGATGCGGCGCTCGACGTGCTGCGCGCCGCCTTCGGAGGGGAATTGCCGCTCGCGTTCACCGAGTATCCCGCGGGCGCGGAGCTTTATCGCCGCACCGGTGAGAGCTTTCCCGACGCAACGTTCCAGGCTTGCCGCGATGCGGACGCCGTCCTGCATGGCGCGGCCGGCATTCCAGGCGTGGTGCATCCCGACGGCACGGAGGCCGGCCTCGACTTCACGCTGCGCCTGCGCTTCGAGCTCGACCTGTTCGCCAACATCCGCCCGGTCCGGCTCTATGCCGGGGTGCGTTCGCCATTGGCGGGCGTGGAAGCCGGCCAGATCGACTACGTGATCCTGCGCGAGAACAGCGAGGGCCTCTACGCGGCGCGCGGCGCCGGGGCGCAGCTGCGCGGCGAGATGGCGGTCGACACGCTGGTGCAGACCCGCAAGGGCGTGGAACGCATCGTTCGCCAGGCGTTCGAAATCGCCCGTGCCTCGAATGGCGCGCCGGCGGACGGCGTCAGGCGCGTGACCTGCGTCGACAAGGCCAACGTGCTGCGCAGCTACGCCTTCTTCCGCTCGATCTTCGACGAAGTGAGCAAGGACTACCCCGATATCGAGGCCGAGCATGGCCTGATCGACGCGATGGCCATGTATCTCGTGACCCGGCCGGGCCACTACAACGTCATCGTCACCGAGAACATGTTCGGCGACATACTGTCGGACCTCGCCGCCGCGACCATCGGCGGCATGGGGCTGGCTCCGTCGGCGGAAGTCGGGCTGTCGCGCGGCCTGTTCCAGGCGGCGCATGGTTCGGCCCCGGACATCGCCGGGCTCGGCATCGCCAATCCCTACGGCACTGTCCTTTCGGCGGCCTCGATGCTCGAGTGGCTGGGGCGGCGCGAGGCGGATGATCGGCTCGTCTCGGCGGCGGCTCGCATCCGTCGCGCCTCTGAGAAGGCCATCGGCGACGGCGCGCTGACGCGCGACCTTGGCGGCACCGCCGATACGGCGAGTGTCGTGAAGCGCCTCTGTGCCTGTCTGGACGCTTGACCGGCCGGCTGACTCGGGGACTGCCGGCCGCCGGGTTCAGCGGGATTTCTTGGCCGTTTTGGGCCGGTACTGGACGATCGCGAAGATGATCCGGGTCAGTTCGTCGGCCACCTCGGGTATGGAGAGCCGACCGTCCTTGCGGTACCAGACATAGGCCCAGCTCACCATGCCGCCGATACCCAGGGCGGCGATGTGCGGATCGCTCAGCGTGAATTCACCCAGCTCGACGCCCTGGCGCAGCAGCGCGGTCAGCTTGCGGTCGAAGTCGCGCCGCATCTCGTTGATGCGTTCGAAATCCTCCGGCGGAAGGTTCTTTTCCTCGCGCGAGAAGATCGCGATGTGGATCTGGGATTCGAGAACGGCGGTCACGAAACCCCGGCCGAGCGCCTCGAGCTTGCCCGCCGGCGTGTCCTCCATCGACAGCGCCTGGTCCAGCGCCTCCAGCGAGGCGGCGATGCCGCGCGAGCAGATGTCGGCGAGCAGCTCGGACTTGGAGCTGAAATGGGCATAGATGAAGGGCTTCGAGACGCCCAGTCGCTCGGCGACCGCGTCGAGCGTGGTGTTCTCGTAGCCGTTTTCGTAGAAGAGGTCCGCCGCCGCGGCCAGTATCCGGGTGCGCTTCAGCGCGGCGATCTCGTCTCGGATTCCGATCCTGGCCTGTGGCATGCGTGTCAAATTCCCCCGGCGACGGAGGCTATTTCCCTTATTTGATTCCCCTCCGGCGTCATACACCCAACCGCTTGCCACGCATATGCGCGAAAACGAACGCTGGCAGGTCGGCGACCGTGTCCGGCGCCGACACGGCCGTGGCGGTTCACGCGCATTCGAACCAGAAGTCGAGCATGTCGCCCTTGCGGTCGTCCGCGAATTTGGTCGTCACCCGCGTGCCGACCTTGAGGCGCTCGGCGGCCTTCGCCGGGTCCGACAGGTCGACACCCCGGAAGAAGCCGCCAATAGCCGTGTCGCCGCCGTCGAGCATGACATAGCCGAACGCATAGGGCGGCGGCGGCAGGTTCTGGAATTCCTCGTAGACGATGGTGAAGGTCTCGATACGGCCGCCGGGACCGACCTCCACCCAGTCGGTGGTGGGTTCGAGCGTCTGGTCCGAAAAGGCGCGTGGCGGAACCAGCACGCGCCCGGTCTTGCCGCAGCGCCGGCCATAGATCTTGGCGTGGTCGCGGATCTGCACGTAGAACCAGCTTGCGGTCTCGCCGAGCGCGTGGGTGTAGGTGATGTTCCAGGCCTCGCGGCGCTTCAGAAGTTCCATGTCTCTTTGTCCGTCTCTTTGAGGAATTGGCAGGTTTTCGGTCAGGCCTCGACGACCATCGTTCCGAAGAACTGGTGGTCGCCGCCATTGCCGCTGGCGATGCCGAGCTTTGCGCCCTTGACCTGATGGGCGCCGGCGCGGCCGGACACCTGCAGCGCGATCTCCGCCACGCGGATCATCGCGGTCACGGCGATGGCGTTTGTGCACAGCACGCCGCCCGAGGGGTTGACCGGAATGTCGCCGCCGATCGAGAAACGCCCTTCATTGACGCCAGCGACAGCGCCGCCGAGATCGGCGAGGCCGGCGGCCTCGATCGAGTGGTACTCGGTGTTGCTGAACGGCGCGTAGAGCTCGGCGACATCGACCTGTTTGCGCGGGTCGGTGATGCCGGCCATCTTGTAGGCGCGGGCAAAGGAGTTGCGCAGCGCGTAGGCGTCGGCATGGTCGGCGGTCAGCCGCTGGCCCATGCGGTCGCCGAGGTAGTAGGTCTCCGAGCAATGCCCGACGCCGGTGATCCAGACCGCGTCGAGGCGGTTCTGCTTGATGTAGCGCTCGGAGGCCAGCACCATGGCGCCGCCGCCGCTCGATTGCGGGCAGCAATCCATCAGCTTGATCGGCCAGGAGATGCAGCGCGACGCCATCACCTCGTCGACCGTCACCTCCTTGCGCAGATGCGCGTTGGGGTTGAGTGAGGCGTGCTTGCGGTTCTTGACGACGACACGAGCCATGTCCTCCTGGCTCATGCCGTATTTGTCCGCATAGCGGATGCCCGACATGGCAAGCATGGTGATGGTGCCGAGCGGCAGGGGCCGTTCGTAGGTCGGATCCCAGATCTTGTTGAGCACGGTCTGCGAATCCCCGCACTCGCCGACCTTGTCTGCGCCGGCCGTCATCACCACGTCGCAGGCTCCCGCCGCGACGTGGTAGTAGGCCGCCGCGACGCTCGAAATGCCGGTCGCGCCGCCGGTGTTGATACGCAGGAAGCGCTTGTTGCGGCCGCCGACGGCATCCACGCCCAGGCGTTCGGCGTTGCCGATGCCCACCATCGCGTCGGGAGACAGCGAATAGACGATCGCCTCGATGTCATCGAGCTCGAGTTGCGCGCCGGTGAGCGCCTGGTTCACGGCCTCGCGCACGAGGTCCGGATAGCTTGCGTCGTCGCGGCGCGCCTTGAAGGCCGATTGGCCGATGGCGATGATCCCAACCCTTGGCGTGCTCATGCCAGTGCTCCATCCTTGTCTTGTCCAAACACCAGCACGGTCTGGTACATCATGGCGAAACCGCTTGCCGCTTGAGCCAGCGCCGCGCGTGCGTTGCGGATCTGGTGGCGTCCGGCCTTGCCCTGCACCTGGCGGGCGGCCTCGGCGATGCGGATCATCCCCGTGCAGAAGACGGGGTTGATGGTGATGACGCCGCCTGACGGATTGACCGGCAGTTCGCCGTCGCGATCGAAGACGCCGGCGTCGATGTCAGCCTGCCACTTCGCCTTGCCGGAGAGCCCGAGCGCGGCATAGGCAAGCAATTCCTGGTAGGGGCTGACGTCGGTGAGTTCGACGACGTCGAGCGCCTTGCGCGGGTCGCTCAGGCCCGCCTCGGCATAGGCCCGCCGCGCGGCCTCCTCGAGCGCCGGCGCGGTGGAAAGGTCGCGGTCGCCGAGGAAGCCCGCCTCGGTCGCCCAGCCCATGCCGCGCACCCAGGCGACGTTGTCGAGCTTGTGACGCGCGATATGCTCCTCCGACGCGATGACCACGGCCACGGCGCCCAGCACCGGGGACGACACCATGTCCGGCTCGATCGGCCAGCGTCCGGCGGTCTTGTCCGGGTTCTTCGCACCGGCTCTCGCCGCTTCGGGATAGGCATGCATGCCGTTGGCGCGGTTGCGCTCGGTCAGCCGCCTTGCAAGTGCCGCGGTTTCAGGCTGGTCGGCCAGGATGGCCGATGCCTGCAGGGCTGCGCCCGACAGTTCATCCAGGGGCAGCGCGCGGTGGAAATATGGATCGGCGCCGAGCCGCTGCGCCTCCGACAGGGACGAGGCCTCGACGGGGCTCCACGACACGACGAGCTGCGTGTCGTACTGGCCGGAGGCGACGCGCAGCACGCCCATGACGAAGGCATGCTCGCCCGCCGAAGGCGTCGACAGTATGTCGCGGTCGACGCCGCCGACCGAGCCCGACGCAGCCATGATCGAGATGGCGCGGCCATCGAACTGGTCGTTGGAGGCGACGACGATGCCGTCGATCTGGTCGGCGTCGAGGCCAGCATCCCGCATCGCGGCCTGCGCCACGTCGAAGAGCAGCTCCTCGAGCGATTTTGCCTCATCGGTGACCGGAGCGCTGATTGCGCTGCCGATCACCGCGATTCGTCTGTTCAGGGCCATCGATACGCACCTTTTTCGTTCATTTCGGTTGAGGCTTCGGCGGAAATTCAGGCTTGTCGGTGCCGTCCGTTACCGGCGGTCCGCGCGGTGATGGCGGGATGCCGTCGACCCAGGCCGGGAAGAGCGCCTGCAGCTCGCCGGCGGCGTTCCTGCGCACAAGCCGGCGCTCGCCGGTGTGAGGATCGGCAAGCGCCTCGCCCAGATCGTTGACGACCGACAGGCAGCAGTCGACGCCTTGGAAGCGTGTTGTGATCTCCCCGGTCGACAGCCCGGCGAAGTATGCTGCGACGTCGCGGCGCAGCGCATGCTGCGGCAGCTCTTCCGACTGGCGCGATACCCAGTCCGGCTGTCCCGCGCGCTCGCAGAACGCCTTCCAGAATTTCGGCTCAATGGCGCCCAGCACGACATGGCGGCCGTCCTTCGCGCGATAGACCTGGTAGTAGGCTGCTCCGCCGTTGAGGTAGGTTTCGCCCCGGCCCGGAATGGTGCCGTTCGCGCCATAGGCGGCGATCTGTATCATCTGCAGCGGCATTGCCGTGTCAGCGAGAGCCAGATCGATGGCGCAGCCCTTGCCGGTGCGGATGCGCCCGTGCAGCGCGCCCAGGATGGCAACCGCTGCGAACAGGGAGCCGGACACGTCCGAGATCGGCGGATCGAAGAAGATGGGGCTGTCGGTTCCGTTCCGGTCGAGCAGACCGGCCAGGGCGAGGTAGTTGGCGTCGTGGCCGGCCACGCCGGCGCGGCCCGAGCCGATGCCGTAGCCGCTGATCGAGCAGAGAACGATGCCGGGATTGACGCCGGAAAGGACGTCGTAGCCGATGCCCAGGCGATCGATGACGCCGGGCCGGAAACCTTCCACCACGACGTCGGCGGCGCGCACCAGCTCCAGGAATTCGGCACAGCCGGCATCGTCCTTGAGGTCGATGCGGCGGATCGTCTTGCCGGCGTTCAGGCTGTTGTAGAAGATCGGTCGTCCGTGCTGGTCGCGCGGGCCAAGCTCCAGCATCTCGTCGCCCTTCGGCGGCTCGATCTTCACCACCTCCGCGCCCATGTCGGCAAGCAGCAGGGTGGCGAGCGGGCCGGGTATGTACTGCGACAGGTCGAGGATGCGCACCCCGCTCAGGAAGGTGGCGAGGGGCGAGTTTCCGGGCGCGTCGCTGCGTGGGTCGTGGCTCATAGGATGGCCACCGGATTAACCGGGCTTCCCGTAGCGCCGCGTATGGGTAGCGCCGCGGCGACAAACAGGAAGCGCGCCACATTCTGCGCCGCCAGCTCGGCAAGCTCCAGCCCTTCGAGCAAGACGACGCCATGGTCCCTGATCAGGCACTGATGCACCGGAAACACCGTCCCGGCCCGGAAAGGCAACACCTCGACGGCGAAATTGTCGGCGCCGACAAGGGCCACGCCGGCTTCTGCCAGCAGCAGGCCGGCCTCGCGATCGAGACCGGGTTCGTTGTCGAAATTCACCGGTTCGCCGGCGGCCGAGCGTTCCTGCCAGCCCGTGCGCAAAAGCACGGCGTCGCCCTTCGCAAGCAGGGCGCCCGAGCGCTCGATTGCCGCCTGGACCATGTTCGGCCCGATGGCGAAGCCGTCCGCCAGCGGTCCACCGTTGAGAGCAACGAAGTCGAGCAGCACGCCCGTCGTCGCGATCGGACCGAGTTGCTGCACCCCGAGCCGGGCGGCGCCGTTGCTCTTGACCTCGGTTGCCGAGAAGCCGTTGTAGAGCATGTCGTCGTACCAGCAGTGGCAGAGTGCATCGAGATGCGTTCCGGCGTGCAACGGCATCACCACCGTGTCGTCGGCGAACTGGAAGCCACCGGGGCGCCGCCTGCCGGCGGCATAATCGCCGCCGTCGCGGTTCATGAAGTGCATCACGCCCGGCCTGCTGCTCGGCACCGGCATGGTGGCCGAGATCTGCTGAGCAAGGCTTATCGTCCTGCCCTGCCGAACCAGTTGCGCGGCGTTGCGCACCTGCGGCGCGCCGATATGGTTGAGCGCGCCCCGTTCATCGGCTTCGCCCCACTTGCCCCAGGCGTCCTTCATGCCGGCAGCACCTTGTTCGCCAGAAGGGCGGCCGCCGCCTTCTTCAGCTCCTTGCGCTGCAGCTTGCCGGTGGCGGTGAGCGGCAGCGCGTCGGTGAATTCGATCCGGTCGGGCAGCTTGTATTTGGAAAGCTGCGCGCGGCAATGGTCCAGAAGTTCGGCCGCGACCACAGCCGTGCCCGTCGCCGGGACGACATAGGCGATGACCAGCTCTCCGCGCTCGGCGTCGGGCGCGCCGACGACCGCCGCCTGCGCGACGCCGGCAAAGGTCTTCATCACGTCCTCGATCTCGGCCGGGGAGATGTTGATGCCGGCGCGCTTGATCATGTCGGAATCACGCCCGACGAAGACGAACGCGCCCTCGGCGTCGAGGAAGCCCATATCGCCGGTGCGGTAGAAGCCGTCATCGCCGAAGACATCGGGATTGAGCGCGGCGCTCGCCCCCGAATATCCGGGCGAGACATAGCCGGAGACCTCGGCGAGCCCGGTCTTTCCGGCGGGCAGCAGTTCGCCGGTCTCGGGATCACGGAAGCGGAATGCCTGGCCGGGCAGGGGTTCGCCCTGGCAGCCCGCACGCCGCTGGAGCGGCCAGTCATGGCGTGTGACGGCGCAGTTTCCGTAGGTCTCGGTGGCGCCGTAGATGTTGCACAGCTGCGGGATGCCGAGTTCGCTGGCGGCGGCGAGGAAATCTCTCGGGCTGCCGATGGTCAGGCCGGTGCGGAGCGTACGGGTCCTCGTTCGGTTGAAGCTTGCATGCCTGAGCATCGCATTGGTGATCGCCGGAAGCGTGTAGATGGCGGTGCAACCGGTGCGCTCGATCATCGACAGTGCCGCGCCGGCCTCGAACCGGTCCGGCAGCACAAGGCAGCCGCCATGGCTGAACGTCGCGGGCAACGCGTTCGCCGCGCCATAGGACCAGAACAGCGGCGTCGGCAGGAACACCCTGTCACCCGGCCCCAGGCCCTGGCGCTCGCCGATGTTGAAGCCGTTCTCGACCATGCCGAAATGCTTGAGTCGCACGCCCTTGGGCCGGCTCGTCGAGCCTGAGGTGTAGAGCACCACGGCATCGTCGGCCGCGCTCGGGCCTTCGCCCGGCGGTGGCGTCGCGACGTCGCCGGCGCCCGCCAGATAGTTCTCCATGCTGACGAAGCCGTGCTGTGTGCCGGCCGCGAGCACGATGACCGTCCGCAGCTCCGGCATCCGGCCGGCGGCGGCAAGCTGCGCGAGGTCGGCTTCGAAATCGCGGTCGAGAAAATTCGGCCGGACGAACAGGGCCGTGATCCGCGAATCGGCGACCAGGAATTCGAGTTCCGAGCGTGTCGACCAAGTGCTGAACGGCACGGCGACGGCGCCGGTCATGCCGATGCCGAAGAAGATTTCGAGCCATTCAGCGCCGTTGCCGAGAAGCATACCGACGCGATGTTGCCGGCCAATGCCGTCGCGCCGGAGAGCGGCGGCGACACGGGTTGCCCGGGCGTGCAACTGGGCAAAACTCGCTTGCCCGGTCTCGTCGATCACCGCGAGCGCGTCCGGGCGCAGGCCGGCCTGTTCCCGCAGCAGGTCTGGCAGCGTCCGGGCCAGCGGGGGCGCGATGCGCTCCGAAGATTCCTGCCCAGCCGTCACCCTCGAACCCTCGCTGAAACCTGTAAGTGTGAATACATACTGATCAGTACTATCACGTTTTATCGGGTATGCAAGACGGGTTTCAAATCCTCCCGCGATGGTTTCCTACACGCGCCGCACGCCGGGCCAGCGGCCCGTTTCGACGAGTTCATCGACGGTCTCGATCATCGCGGCGGTGATGGCTTCCACCGGCTCGGATGCCGGCGGCGCCGAGTTCTGGCACAGCACGATCGTGCGCTGGATCTTCGGCTCGACCACGTCGCGGATGCACAGCGCGCCGATGTCCGTCCCTATGGCCGCTGAGCGCGGCAGGATCGTCGCGGCAAGCCCGCGCTCGGCGGATGCGCGCAGGCTGGGCAGCGAATCGATTTCGGCGACGATGCGTGGCTTCAGCCCGTGGCGCGAGAAGGCGGCATCGACCAGTGCGCGCAGGCCGTTGGAGTGGCTCGGCAGCACCAGCGGCACATCGGCCATCGCCGACACCGACACCGTTTCACGGTCTGCGCCGGCGGGAGCCAGGGCCGGCTGGCAGACGAGGCATAGGCGTTCCAGCAGCAGCGGCTTGCGAGTCAGGCCCTCGCTGCCATGCGTGCCGTAGAGCAGCGCCATGTCGAGCCGGTTGTTGAGGATGAGCTCGCCCAGCAGGCCGCTGAGGTTCTCCGATATCTGCAGCAGAATCTGCGGAAAGCGCTCCCGCACCGACTGCAGCAGCGGAATGGTCATGATCGAGGCGCAACTGACCGGCAACCCGACCGACACGTGGCCGGAAATGTAGTCGCCGGCCGACTTCACGTCGGACTCCATCTGCTTCAACTGGCGCAGCATCGTCTGGGCGTTGCGGTAGAGCGCGCGCCCCGCCGGCGTCACCGTGATGCCCTGGCGGCTGCGCAGCACGAGCTGCTTGCCATAGGTGGCCTCGAGGCCGGCGAGCTGCTGGCTGAGCGCCGGCTGCGCCACGTGCATCCTCTCGGCCGCCCTGGTCAGGCTGCCGCAGTCGACGATGGCGATGAAGTTCGCCAGGCGACGGGTTTCCATCTGTCGTTCTCCTCCGCTTTGCCCATAAGCAATCTGAATATGAACATCGACAATGACTATTATCCATAAGTTTTTATTACGGGCTAGAAAGCTCCAGTCGTTCGAGCGGCAGCAGGAGGATCGGCCAGGCCGCCTCCGGGCCGCAGTCCGGCGAGGGAGGAAATTCGCGGTCGGCCGCAGGCCGGTACGCCACCGTTGATGTCGTCGCGCGCCGGGAGACGCCGTGTCGGCATGCTCGGCCATCTTGGGAGGAATCAGGAATGAGCTACTATGCCTCGTCCGACATCGGAGGCACGTTCACCGACACCGCCGTCCTCGACCCGCGCGGCCGCTTGCGTCGCTACAAGGCGAGCACGGTTCCCGACAATCCGGTCAAGGGCATTCTCGCGACGCTGGCGTTTGCCGCCGCCGACGATGGTGTCGAACTGCGCGAGCTGCTGTCGCAAATCGCCATCTTCTCCCACGGCACCACCATCGCCACCAATGCCGCGTTGACGCGCAAGGGCGCGCGCATCGGGCTGCTGCAGACGGCGGGCTTCGGCGACACCGTCTTCATCAATCGCGGGTACAAGGCCACCGGCCTCGACGAAGCCACCAGCAAGAACTTCCGCCTGCTCACCAAGCCGGTGCCCTTCGTCGACCGCAAGCTGGTGCGCGAGATTAACGAGCGCGTCGACTACAAGGGGCGCGTGCTCGTCCCGCTCGACGAGGCGCAGGCCCGCGCCGTCGTGCGCGAATTGCTGGCCGAGAAGGTCGACGCAATCGCCGTGTCGCTGCTCTGGGCCTTCAAGGTCCCCGATCACGAGCGCCGGCTGCGCGACATCATCCAGGAAGAGGCGCCCGGCGTCTTCGTCACCATCTCCAGCGACCTGCTGCCGCGCCTTGGCGAGCTGGCGCGCACGCAGACGGCGGTCATGAACGCGTTCCTCGGGCCGAAGGTGAAGGGCGCGATGCGCTCCCTGGTCGACAGCCTGCACGCGGAAGGCCTGCCGCGCGAGCCGCTGCTGATGCGTTCCAATGGCGGTCTCTCGGCGGCCGGAAGCGCCGCCGACGAGGCGGTCGGCATCCTGCTGTCAGGACCCGTGGGCGGCGTCGTCGGCGCGCGCCTGGTCGGCGAGCAGATCGGCTCCTCCAACGTGATCTCGACCGACATGGGCGGCACCAGCTTCGATGTCGGCCTCATCATCGACGGCCGTCCGATGATCCAGCGCGAGACCTTCATCGAGCGCCAGGTGGTCGCCGTGCCTTCGGTCGCGATCGATACCATCGGCGCCGGCGGCGGCAGCATCGCCACGGTGCAGAACGGCAGGCTTCGCGTCGGGCCGGAAAGCGCCGGCGCGGTGCCTGGCCCTGCCTGCTACGGGGCCGGGGGCACCGAGCCGACGGTGACTGATGCCGACGTCGTGCTCGGCCTCGTCAATCCGGACAATTTCCTCGGCGGCCGCATCAAGCTCGATGCCGGTCTGGCGCGCAAGGCGATCGAGGAGAAGGTCGCCAAGCCGCTCGGCCTCAGCATCGAGGATGCCGCCGAAGGCATCAAGCGCATCGTCGACAGCCAGATGTCCGACCTGGTACGCCAGGCCACCGTCTACCGTGGATACGACCCTCGTGACTTCATCCTGGTCGCCTATGGCGGGGCGGGTCCCGTCCACGCCAGCTCCTATGGCGCAGATCTCGGCGTCGACAAGATCGTCGTACCGCGCACGGCGTCGATCCTTTCGGCGCATGGCATCCTGCTGTCCGATCTCGTGGTCACCCGAGAGCAGGCGAGCTCGCTGATCTGCCCTGCCGGAACGGATGCGTTCTCGGACCACATCAAGGCCGAGGAGCTGAACAGGGTGTTCGGCGACCTCCAGGAATCGGCGCGCCAGGCCCTCAATGCCCAGGGCGTGGATATCACCGCCGTCGAATACGAGCGTTATGTTGACGTGCGCTTCCGCCCGCAGATCTTCGACATGTCGGTGGACGTATCCAAGTTCCCGTTCGCCAAGCCCGACGTCGATGCGCTGATCGAGCATTTCATCAAGTCCTACGAGGCGCGCTTCGGCACCGGCTCGGCCTTCCGCGCCGCCGGCATCGAGATCAGCGCCTTCCGCATCGTGGCCCGCGCCAGGCTGCACCGGGCGGATGGTTCGGGAACCGCAGCCGCGAGCGGTGCGCCCGCCAAGACCACGACGCGTCGCATCTATTCCGGCGGCGCCTGGCGCGAGGCGGCGATCCATGACGAGAGCGCGATCCGTCCGGGCTTCGCCTTTGACGGACCCGCCATTGTCGAATTCGACGACACGACGCTCGTCGTCGGCGCCGGCCAGCGTGCCGAGGTCGACAAGTTCCTGAACGTGACCCTGACCGCCCGGGCTTGAGGAGGAGGACAGCACCATGAACGCCCCGATCGACACCAGCACGATCCCGCTCAGCCTGCGCGCCGCCGGTCCGCGTCCGTCACCGCGCGGAAAGGAACTGGACCCGATCACCTACGAGGTGATCCGCCACCGGCTGTGGTCCATCAACCAGGAAGGATCCACCACCATCATGCACGCCTCCGGCTCGCCGGTGGTGCACGCCACGGACTACAATTTCGGCATCTACATGCCGAATGGCGATATCGCCGTGTCGGGAACCTTCTACATGATCCCGCTCTGCACGATGACGATGATGATCCAGCTCATCAACGAGAAGTTCGCCGGCAACATCGCCGAGGGCGACGTCTTCGTCACCAACGACCCCTTCATCGCCAGTGTCCACCAGAACGACGTCCAGCTCGTCGCGCCCTATTTCCACGATGGCCGCATCGTCGCCTGGACCGGCTGCATGGCGCATCTGCTCGATGTCGGCGGCAAGGAGCCCGGAAGCTGGGTGCCGGACGCGCGCTCCTGCTTCGAGGAAGGCCTGCGCATCCCGATCCTGAAGATCGCGCGCGCCGGCGAGCTCGACAGCGGCATCTGGGACATGATCCTCGGCAGCTCGCGCATCCCGCTCTTCGTCGGCAACGACTTCAGCGCCCTGCTCGCATCGCATAGGGTCTCGCATGAAAGGCTGCGCGAATTGTGCGGCCGCTACGGCCCGGACGCCGTCCACGACACCATGCTGCAGAACATCGCCAGCACCGAGGACGAGATGCGCGCCCAGCTCAGCCGCCTGCCGGACGGCGAGTTCAGCCACGCCATGTACTACGACCATGACGGCCACACGAACAAGGTCTTCCGCGTCGCCTGCACCATGAGCAAGCGCGGCGACCAACTGACCTTCGACCTGCGCGACGCGCATCCGCAGATCGAGGGCATGGGCAATGCCTCGAAGGCGGGCACGCTCGGCGCCATCGCCACGGCGCTGCTCGGCACATTCGGCCAGGAACTCGACTGGAACGCCGGCCTGCTTGGGCCCATTTCCGTGCTGCTGGCCGACCGCACCATCATCAGCGCCGAGCCGCCATCGCCGATCAGCGGCGGGTCGGTGACGGCGAACTGGATCGCATCAGCCGCCGCCACCGCATGCGTCGCCAAGATGATGGCCTTCTCGCCCGAATTCGCCGACTATGTCTGCGGTCCGGCCGACGGGTCCTGGCTGCTCGCTCAGTTCGGCGGCCTGAACCAGGCGGGCGAGCCCTTCGCCATCATGTACATGGATTCCCTCGGTTGGGGCGGCCCGGCCTTCCGCTCGCGCGACGGCGTCGCCTCCGGCGGCTCGCTGATCGTGCCGGCCGGCGGTTTCAACGATGTCGAGCTGCATGAGAAGACCTCGCCCATGCTCTATCTCTGGCGGCGCGAACTCGTGGATTCGGCTGGTGCCGGCCAGTATCGCGGCGGCAACGGCATCGAATACAGCCTGGCCATGTATGACAGCGAGGTGCTGTTCGGCACGCTTGCCAGCCATGGCGTGGCGCTGCCCGACCAGATCGGCGTGCTCGGCGGCTATCCCGGCTCGGTCTGCAAATACGAACTGGTGCGCAAGAGCGACTGGCAGTCCCACCTCGCCAGCCATGGCCGGGTCGGCAAGCATGCCGATCTCGCCGGCGAACGGAAAGCGCTGGAGGCCAAGACCTCCATGCAGTTCTTCCCCGGCGACGTCGTCAACATGATCGTGCAGAACGGGGGCGGCTATGGCGACCCGATCCTGCGTGAGCCGGCACGGGTCGCCGAGGATGTCCGCAACGGCGCGGTCAGCCTGGAAACGGCACGCGGCATCTATGGCGTGGTGGTCGACGCGGCCGGCAATGTCGACGAGACGGCGACCAAGGCCCGCCGCGCGGCGATCCGCGCCGGCAGGCTTGCCGACGCCAGGATGCCATCGCCGGCAAAGGGCAAGTCGACAGCCGCCGACAGCCTGCAGTGGGGGCCGGCGCTCAAGGTGGGCTCGTCGGCCTCGGGATTGACGCTGAGCTGCGGCGCCTGCGATGCCCAGCTCGGCGAAACCGATGGCAACTGGCGCGACGCCGCGGCCCGCCGCAATCCCAAGCCGGAGGAACTCGGCCCGCACCTGCGGCTGGATGAGCGTTTCGTCTTCGAGCAGCTCGTCTGTCCGCACTGCGCCACCTCGCTGTGGGTGGATACGCGCAGGAAGGAAGATGCCGGCGTCATCGACTTCCGGCTGAACTGATCCCGCATCCGGGCGATGCGGTTCGAGCCGCATCGCCCTCCCGAAGTCCCGAGCCAGTTTCCGAAAATGACATCAGGCATACTTGAAGGCGTGCGGGTGCTCGACCTGACGCAGAATGTGGCGGGTCCGTTCTGCACCCAGATCCTCGCCGACCTCGGTGCCACGGTCATCAAGATCGAGCGTCCCGACGGCGGCGACGATACCCGCGCGTGGATGCCGCCGGAGATCGGCGGCGAATCGGCGACCTTCCTGGCGCTCAACCGGGGCAAGCGCAGCATCGCCCTCGACCTTTCGAGCGCGCCGGGCAAGCGGGCGGTGGCGCGTCTTGCCCGCACTGTCGACGTGGTGGTGCATTCGCTGCGTCCCGCCAGCGCCGAGCGCATGGGGCTTGGCCATGGCGCGCTCTCGGCCGGCAATCCCGGCCTCGTCTATTGCGCGATCAGCGCCTTCGGCGCGACCGGTCCGCTGAGCGAGCTTCCCGGCTACGACCCGTTGATACAGGCCTTCTCAGGCATCATGAGCGTGACCGGCAACGAGGGCGACGACCCGGTCCGGGTCAGCGTGTCGCTGGTCGACATGGGCACCGGCATGTGGGCGGCGATCGGCATACTCGCGGCGCTGCTGAAGCGCGCCGGCACCGGCGCTGGTACCGTGGTGGAGGCGAGCCTCCTCGACACCAGCCTGTCGTGGATGACGGTCTTCGTCGCCGGCTTCCTGGCGTCGGGAAAGCTCCCGCGCAAGCTCGGTTCGGCGATGGCCATGGCGGCGCCGTACCAGCTTTTCCGCACCGCCGACGGACGCATCTTCATCGGTGCCGGCAACGACCGGCTGTTCGCCCGCGTCTGCGAAGCCATCGGCCGGCCGGAGCTCGCCGTCGACGCCCGCTTCCTCACCAACAGGAATCGCGTCGAGCGACGTTCCGAGTTGCAGGCCGAGATCGAGGCCGCCACCGGCCAGCGGCCGACATTGGAGCTGGTCGCGGCGCTGCGCGCGGTCGGCGCTCCCTGCAGCGAGCTCAACGATGTCGCGTCCGTGCTTGGGCACGAGCAGGTCGAGGCATCCGGCATGGTCGTGCCGCTGCCCACCCAGTCGGCGCCGCGCCACAAGGTGGTCGCGACGCCTCTGCGGCTCGACGGCAAGCGGGTGGTGTCGCGCAGGCCTCCGCCTGTGCTGGGGGAGGCCACGCGCGAGATGCTCGCCGACGGGCTGGACGACGAGGACGACCCGGCGCCGGGCTGGGCCGCCGGGGAACAACGGCGCACGGGGGCCGAATGATGGATTTCGAATACACCTACACCCAGCAGGAAATCCGCGAGGCGGTCCGCCGCGTCTGCGATCGCTTTGGCCTCGACTACTGGCGCGAATGCGACGAGACGGGCGACTACCCCAGGGCTTTCGTCGACGAGATGACGAAGGCCGGCTGGCTCGCCGCCCTCATTCCTGAAGAGTATGGCGGCTCGGGCCTGGGCATTCTCGATGCTTGCGTCATCCTCGAGGAGATCAACAGGTCCGGCGGCAATGGCGCGGCCTGTCATGCGCAGATGTACACGATGGCGTCGCTGCTGCGGCACGGCAGCGAGGCCCAGAAGCGCGCCTATCTTCCGCGCATCGCAGACGGCAGCCTGCGCCTGCAGGCCTTCGGCGTGACCGAGCCCGACGCGGGCTCCAACACGCTGCGCATCAAGACGTCGGCCCGCAAGGTCGACGGCGGCTACCGCATCGACGGCCAGAAGATCTGGACGTCGCGCTACCTCTATTCGGATCTCTATCTGCTGCTGGCGCGCACGACGCCGATCGAGAAGGTCGAGCGCAAGACCGCCGGGCTCAGCCTGTTCCTCGTCGACATCGCCGCCGCCGGATCCTCGCTCAAGCCGACGCCGATCCGCACCATGCTCAACCACCACACCTGCCAGGTCTTCATCGACGATCTCTTCGTCCCGGACGTGAACCTGATCGGCGAGGAGGGCAAGGGGTTCGGCTATCTCGTCGATTCGCTCAACGCCGAGCGGCTCCTGGTGGCGAGCGAATCGATCGGCGACGGCAAATGGTTCGTCAAGGCGGCCTCGGGTTATGCCGGCGACCGGGTCGTCTTCGATCGCCAGATCGGCGCCAACCAGGGGGTGCAGTTTCCCATCGCCCGGGCGCATATCAATGTCGAGGCGGCTGAGCTGATGCGCAACAAGGCGGCGACGCTGTTCGGCGAGGGCGATGGCGGAGGCCGTGAGGCCACAATGGCCAAATACCTTGCCAGCGAGGCCGCCTGGGAAGCGGCGGAAGCCGCGATGACGACCTTCGGCGGCTACGGCTTCGCGTCCGAGTTCCATGTCGAGCGCAAGTGGCGCGAGGCACGGTTGTTCCGCACCGCGCCGATCTCGAACAATCTCGTCCTGGCGCAGGTTGCCCAGCACGTTCTGGGCATGCCGCGCTCCTATTGATTGCCACGGCAGGGAAGATCGGGCAGGTGCGAACTTCCGAAATGCGAATTGCGGACCTCCGTGGCAACCCTCAACGTCGCGGACCGATTCCGGGGAGAGAGACATGACGCAGCAAGGCAAGATCGGTTTCGTCGCGGGCGAGCAATGCGCGATGGAGCCCGCGCGTGTCGAGGAAGCGGTGGCGCTGGCCGTCGCCGCGGCCGACAGGGTGCGCCGGACGAGCAGCTTCGATCGCGCTACGGTGCTCGACAAGGTCGCGCTGGCGCTGGCGGCGGATGCGCCGGCGATCGCCCAGGCGCTGGCCGACGAGAGCGGCTACCTGACGGTCAAGGACATGACGCTCGAGGTGCAGCGCGCCATCGAGGTCTTCACGCTGACGGCGGCCTATGCGCGGACCGGCATGTCCGAGCAGCTCAACGTCGATGCCGTCGAACGCGCGCGCGGCGCGGTCGCCTATATCAGGCGTGAGCCGGTCGGGCCGGTGCTCGGCATCACCGCGTACAACGGTCCCCTGTTGATCGCTGCCCACAAGATCGCGCCGGCGGTGGCGGCGGGCGCTCCGATCGTGCTCAAGCCGTCGCCGCGCGTGCCCCTGGCCGCTGTCAGGATGGCGCGCCTTGTCGTCGAGGCCGGTTGGCCCAAGGAGGCGATCTCGGTCGTCGACGTCGACAATGACGCGACGATGGCGCTGGTGCGTGATCCGCGCCTGCCCGTCATCAGCTTCACCGGCGGCATGGTCGGCTGGAAGATCAAGGAGGCCGTGCCGCTGAAGCGCGTGCATCTGGAACTCGGCGGCGTCGGCGCCGTGTTCGTCGCTGAGGACGGCAATGTCGCCCTGGCGGCGCGGGAATGCGCGGCCGGCGGCTTTGTCCGCTCCGGCCAGTCTTGCATATCGGTACAGCGCATCTACGTCGCGCGCTCGCGCTACGCGGAGTTCGTCGAAGCCTTCGTCGCCAACGTCAGGGAGATGCGGCCCGACAGTCCGGCGGCGATCGGGCCGATGGTGGACGAGGCGGCCGCCAGGCGGGTCGAGGCGGTCATCGTCGAGGCCGTTTCGCGGGGCGCCGCCATCGCCTGCGGCGGCGAACGCCAGGGCGCCTATATCGCGCCCACGGTGATCACCGGCGCGACGGGGGAGATGACCATCATGCGCAACGAGATCTTCGGACCGGTGGTGGCAGTGAGCCCCGTCGATTCGGTCGACGAGGCGCTTGCCGAGATGAACGCCGTGAGCGGCGCGATCCATCACGGCATCTACACCGCCAACCTCGACACCGCGTTCCGCATGTCCGACGAGATCAAGGCCGGCGGCGTCATCGTCAACGGCCCGGGCACCTGGCGTGTCGATCACATGCCTTACGGCGGCACCGGGACGTCGGGTTTCGGACGCGAGGGAGTGCGCTTCGCCGTCGAGGAATACACCGAACCCAAGGTCATCGTGATCAGGCCTTCCGTGCCGCGCTAGAGTCGGGGGTGAGTGCCGCCGGATACCGGTATAGGCAAACGCTCTTTGCAAAGCCGGGGCATTTGGTCGATGCGCTGAAAGCGGTTCCGGGAAGATGCATGGTCGTTCTCCGTCCGGAGTCGCGGAGGAAACGAAGGCCCGAGCGCTGCCGCGACGCATGAAAGCGGACCGCCTCGGTTCAGTCGCCCGGAACGGCGGTATCCGATCGCTCCGGAAAGGTCGCGTGGGAGGACGGGCCGTTGTCGCAGCCTGCAGGTCAGTTCGATTTCATCATCGTCGGAGCGGGGACAGCCGGCTGCCTGCTGGCGGATCGCCTTTCCGAAAATCCCGCGAACACGGTCTGCGTCATCGAGGCCGGGCCGAAGGACAATCATCCCTACATCCATCTGCCGGCGGGCTACATCAAGACGCTGTTCAATCCGGCCTACACCTGGCGCTTCGAGACCGAGCCTTCCGCCGGCAGCGCCGGCCGTCGCATCGCCACCACGCAAGGCCGCACGCTTGGCGGTTCCAGTTCGATCAACGGCCTCGTCTACAACCGCGGCCAGGCGGCCGATTACGACGCGTGGGCGCAGATGGGCAATCGCGGCTGGAGCTACGAAGACGTGCTGCCTCTCTTCCGCCGCACCGAAAAGCGCATCGGCGCCGGCGATGATCGCCAGCGCGGGCGCGGCGGCAACCTCTACGTCACCGATCTCGACTGGCATCATCCGCTCTGCGATGCCTTCGTCAAGGGCGCCGTGGCGTCCGGCATCCCCTACAATGCCGACTACAACGGCGCCACGCAGGCAGGCGTCGGCTACTACCAGCGAGTGATCCACAAGGGGCAGCGCCGCAGTTCGGCGCGCAGCTTCCTGAGGGCGGCGCTGAAGCGCCCGAACCTGACGCTGATCACCCAGGCGCAGGTCTCGCGGGTGGACTTCGCCGGTCGCAAGGCGGTCGGCGTTACCTATGTCAGGCCCGATGGCGGCGAGGCAAGGCTGGTCGCCAACCGCGAGGTGATCGTCGCCGCCGGCGCGGTCAACAGCCCGAAGCTGCTCCAGCTTTCCGGCATCGGGTCGTCGCCGCTGCTGCAGGCGCTGGGCATCGCGCCCGTCAATGTGCTCGAAGGGGTCGGCGAAAACCTGCGCGATCACTGGGCGATCCGCGTCGTGGCGCGCGTCAAGGGCGTCAGGACCATCAACCGCATGGTCAGCGGCATCCCCCTTGTCGGGCAGGCAGCGCGCTGGGCGCTTGGCCTGCCGAACGTGCTTTCGGTGAGCCCTTCGCTGGCCCACGTCTTCTGGAAGTCGGACCCGGCGCTCTCCGTGCCCGACCTGCAGATGACCTTCACCCCGGCAAGCTACCGCGAGGGCGTGGCCGGATTGCTCGACAGTTTCGACGGCATGACCTGTGGCGTCTGGCAGCAACGGCCCGAAAGCACCGGCTATGTCCGCGCGCGGTCCCGCGATCCACGTGAGAACCCGGCCATCCAGCCGAACTATCTCGGCGCCGAGATCGACAGGGCGGCGATCGTCTCCGGCATCAGGCTGGCGCGGCGGCTGCTGGAGACCGATCCGCTTAAGCCCTATTTCGCAGGCCGGGAAAGTCCGGGCGCCAGCATCGAGACCGACGACGAGATCCTCGATTTCGCGCGGCGCAAGGGGTCGACGGTCTTCCACCTGATGGGGTCCTGCCGCATGGGTCCTGCCGGGGACCGCCGCTCGGTCGTCGACGACCGCCTGCGCGTGCATGGTGTCGAGGGGCTGCGCGTGGTCGATGCCTCGATCATGCCGACCATGCCGTCGGCCAACACCATGGCTGCCACCTACATGATCGCCGAGAAGGGCGCGGACGCCATCCTGCGCGCCTTGCCCTGAGGTGCGCATGGTCACGCCTCTCAAGAAGACGATCACCAAGCTCGACCTGCTCAGCCTGCGGCTCTTCCTGACCGTCTGCGAGGAAAAGAGCATCGGCCGCGCCGCCGAACGCGAGAGCATCACGCCCTCGGCGGTCACGAAACGGATCCAGGACCTCGAATATCTCTTCGACGTGAAGCTGCTGTACCGGGGCGCCAAGGGCACCATCCCGACGCCGGTCGGCGAGGCGCTCGCCGATCATGCGCGCAGCATCTTCGCGCTCGTCGACGGGATGAGGACGGACCTGAGCGAGTTCGCGCAGGGCGCGAAGGGGCATGTGCGCATCAGCGCCGTGCCCTCGGCCCTCGTTGGCTTCCTGGCGGTGGAATTGCGCGATTTCACCGAGACGTATCCCCGCATCGACCTCGACATCCGTGAGCAGATGAGCTCGGAAGTCGTCCATGCGGTGGCCACCGGCACCGCTGATATCGGCATCTACGCGACGCCGCCGGAGATACCGGGCGAGGTCGAGACCTATGCCTACAAGCACGATGAGCTGGTAGCCGTCCTTCCCGCTGATCACCCTTTGGCGGCCAGGGCGTCCATCGCCTTTCAGGACCTGCTTTCGGCCGACATTGTCGGCGTCAGCGAGAACAGCTCCGTGATGAGCCAGCTTCGGCGTGCCGCCGCCGAGCTGAACCAGCATCTCAACCTTCGCTACCAGGCCCACAGCAACGAGGTGGCGCGCGAACTGGTGGCGGCCGGCTTCGGCGTGACCGTCCTGCCACGCGGGCTGGCGGCGTCGGCCCGCTCCGGCCGCATCGTCAGCGTTCCGCTGTCCGATGCCTGGGCAAGGCGCGAGATGCGCGTGTGCGTGCGGCGCGGCGCGCTGCCCGCGCAGACCCGCGCCATGGTCGAGTTCCTGATCGGAAACGTGCCGGACCCGAAACGCGGCCGTCAGGCTTGAGACGACAGCGCCGGCCGGACGTCGCCGGCCGCGTTGCGTCGGTCTGCTTCGGCTCAGCCGTGGTTGAGGATGACCGTCTTGGTGGCGGAGAATTCATGCAGCGCCTCCAGGCCCTTCTCGCGGCCGTGGCCTGACTTCTTGAAGCCGCCGAACGGGAGTTCGACGCCGCCGCCGGCGCCGTAGCCGTTGATGTAGACCTGGCCCGAACGGACCTGGCGCGCCACCCGCATGGCGCGGCCGACATCCCGGGTCCACACAGCGGCGGCAAGGCCGAACGGCGTATCGTTGGCGAGCGCGATGGCGTCCGCCTCGTCGGTGAACGGCAGCAGCGACAGCACGGGGCCGAACACTTCCCGCCGCGCGATGGTGTTGTCGCGCGGCACCGGTCCAAGCAGGGTCGGCCGCACGAAATAGCCGTCGTTCGAGCTGCCGTCCTTGATGCTGCCTTCGGCGATCACCGGCACGCCTTCGCCGATGGCGGTCGACAGCATCGTGTTCACGCGCTTGTGCTGCTTGGCGTTGATGAGCGGGCCGAGGTCGCACTCGACGTCATGCGCGCCGGTCGACAGGCCACGGAAATGCGCCCCGAAGATCTCGGCCGCCTGCTCCATGGCGCTGGCCTGCACCAGCAGCCGGCTGCCGGCGACGCAGGTCTGGCCGGAATTGACGATGATCGAGCCGGTGATGATGGGCAACGCGGCCTTGAAATCGGCGTCGTCGAACAGGATATGCGGCGACTTGCCGCCGAGCTCCAGCGTCACGCCGACATGGTTGGCGGCCGCCGCCTGCTGCACCAGGGCGCCGACCTCGGGCGAGCCGGTGAAGCTGATGAAGTCGATCGCCGGATGCGCCGACAGCGCCGCTCCGGCCTCATGGCCGTAGCCGGTGACGACGTTGAGCGCGCCTTCCGGCAGGCCGGCCTCGATGGCGAGCTCCGCCAGCCGCAGCACGCTCAGACAGGCATCCTCGGCGGGCTTCAGCACCACCGTGTTGCCCATGGCCAGCGCCGGGCTCACCACGCGGCCGAACATCTGCGTCGGCGAGTTCCATGGCAGGATGCCGGCGACCACGCCGAGCGGCTCGCGGATGGTGAAGGCGGTGAAGCCGGTCGGCAGCGGGATGACGTCGCCACCGATCTTGTCGGCGGCGCCGGCATAGAATTCGAAATAGCGCGCCAGCACCGTGACGTCGGAGAAGGTCGAGCGATAGATCTTGCCGACGTCCCTGGCCTCCAGCAACGCCAGGCTTTCGCGCTCGCGCAGGATCAGCTCGGACATCCTGGCCAGCACCCTGCCGCGGTCGGTCGCCGACATGCGCGGCCAGGCGCCGGTGTCGAAAGCTTGCCTCGCGCTGCGGACGGCCGCGTCCACATCGGCGGAGCCGCTCCTGGCGATTGTCGCGAACACCTTGCCGTCGGAGGGACACACCACGTCGATGGTCCGGCCATCCTGTGCCGGGCGCGACTTGCCGCCGATGAAGTTCTCATGCTCGCGCACGGACTCTAACTCTGCCTTCGACGCGGCCTGAACAGACATGACTTCCTCCCGATGCGCGAACCAAGGCCGGCAATCTAGGCGCTATGCCTGTCGAGGCAAAATACGAAGCGGGTAAGTGGCCATAAGATTTCGTGATCCTGGCCGGCCTCTCGATCGGGAAAGCCCAGCATCGCGGAGTTGTGCTTGCCGCCCGGCCGGGTCTGCGTTTCGATCGGCGATCCGTTCGATCATCGAGGAGCATCAATTTGTCTTTCCAGGGCGTGCGCGTCGTCGACCTTACCCGTGTCATATCGGGCCCATTCTGCTCGGCCCTGCTTGCCGATCTGGGCGCCGATGTGATCAAGGTCGAACCCAGGGAGCAGGGCGATCCCGTGCGCGGGCAGGGGGTCATGGTCGGCTCCATGAGCAGCTATTTCGCCAACTACAACCGCAACAAGCGCTCCATCGCGCTTGATCTGTACGCTCCGGAGGGCAAGGCCGTGCTGGCCGCCCTGCTGACGCGCGCCGACGTGCTGGTCGAGAATTTCCGCCCCGACGTGCTGGGCAGGATGGGCTTTTCCGCCGAGCGGCTGAAGGAGATCAATCCCGCGCTGGTCCATTGCAACATCAACGGCTTCGGGATCGACGGCCCCTATGCGGATCGGCCCGCCTTCGACTTCATCGTCCAGGCGATGAGCGGCTTCATGAGCTGCAACGGCAGCGCGGGGGATCCGCCACTGCGCAGCGGCGTTCCGATCGCCGACCTCGTGTGCGGCCTCTATGCCGCGCTGGGCATCGCGGCGGCGTTGCACGATCGCGACAGGCATCCGCAAGGCGCGACGCTCAGCGTCAGCATGCTCGCCAGCCTGATGAGCATGCTGTCGTTCCACGCGACCAATTATCTGAACTCCGGCGAGAGCGCGCCGCGCACCGGAAACGACCATGCGCTGGTCGCGCCCTATGGCCTGTTCGCCACCGCCGACGGCGAGATCGCCATCGCTCCCTCCAACGACGCCTTCTATGTCCGGCTGGTCAAGGCGCTCGGGCTGGAGGAACTGCTCGTTGACCCGACCTACGCCACCAACGAACTGCGCGTGGCGCGGCGGTCCGAGTTGAACAAGGTCATCGAGAACAGGACGAGGAACGAAACCTCAGCGCACTGGATCGAGGTTCTGAACCGGGCCGGGATACCTTGCGGCCCGGTCTACGGGATAGGCGAGGCTTTCGCCGACCCGCAGGTCTGCAGCCAGGGCGTTGCCGTGGCGGCGCGTTGCCAAAGCGGGCCGGTCGCCATCGTCGGCCTTCCCATACGCTGCGACGGCGTCGCCCGCGAGCCGAGGCTGCCGCCGCCGGAACTGGGCGAGCACACGGAAGCGATCCTGCGCGAGATCGGCTACGACGATGACCGGCTGTCGCGGCTGAGGGCCGCTGACGTCATCTAGCCCGGTTGCCGGACGCGCCGCTTGGCTTTTGGTGTCAGGCTCTTGTCGGGCTTGCGCCCGGAAAGTGCCGGATCGAGCGTCGCGCCCTTCCATGTGCCGACCTCGACGAGGTCCTTGACCAGGAAGCGCAGGACCTCTTCGGCGGCCTGCATGGCGCGGCTGCGCGGCGCCCCTTCGGACCGGCAAAGCGCCAGCGGACGGGTCAGTCTCGGCTCGACGATGGGCCGGCTGAAGAGCTCGCCATAGCCGGTGGATTCCGCCAGCGCCGACTGCGGCAGGACGACGCCGGCGATGCCGGTGGCGGCGATGCCGCGCAGCGCCGGAAGCGAATCGACGTCGGCCACGATGTTGAGCTCGATGTTGCGCTCCTGGCAGGCCTGGTCGATCACCATGCGCATCGCATGCGGCTTGCCCGGCACCGTCAGCGGCCGCTTGGCGATCTCGGCGAGCGTGATCGGCTGGCCCTTGGTCTCGGCCTCCGAGGATACCCAGAACAGCTCCTCCGTCAGCAGCGGCTCGACCTGCAGTCCGGCCGCCGCCTCGCTGCGGAACTGGATGGCGAGGTCGATCCTGTTGTTGAGCAGCATCTCGATCAGATGGCCCGACAGCGCCTCGACGATGCGCAGATGGATGCCGGGGAAATTGCTGCGCATGCGCTGGATATAGGGGAGCGCCACCATCGTGGCCGTCGATGTCGGCAGGCCCACCGACACCTGGCCGACGAACTGCTCGGCGAACTCGGCCATGCGCACGTCGGACTTCGCCTGCTCGATATGCGCCAGGATGATCTGCGCCTGCCGGTAGAGCCTCAGCCCGGCATCGGTGGGCGAGACGCCGCGCGCGCTGCGCACCAGCAGCGGCTTTTCCAGTTCGCTCTCCAGATTCGCGATCTGCTGGCTGAGCGCGGGCTGTGCCACGTTGAGTTGGCCGCTGGCCTTTGAGAAGCTGCCGAAATCGATGATAGAGATGAGATAGCGAAGCTGTCTTAGTTCCATTCCAAATCTCCGCGGAGCCCGGTCGCACAGGCACGCCCGCTCATGCGGATATAGCGCTTACTTATAGCCATAGCGATGTTCAATATTTCATGCACCCCGAGGGGGTGTGATTTTTCCCATTCTTCATTGCAGTGAGTGCGGTTCGGGCTAGCCCGGGCAGGGAAGGAGCGTCATGCAGCCAGACTTCGTCGTGATAGGTGCGGGTTCCGCGGGATGCGTCGTCGCCGCGCGGCTGGCCGAGGCCGGCTACAGGATCTGCCTCCTCGAGGCCGGCGGCCGCGACTCGCATCCGTTCATTCACATCCCAGCCGGCGTCGGACACCTGCTTTACGATCCCCGCTACAACTGGATGTACGCCTCCGAGCCGGAGGAAGGCACCTATGGCCGGCCCATCCATACGCCGCGCGGCAAGGTGCTGGGCGGTTCGAGCTCGATCAACGGCATGCTCTATGTTCGCGGCAACCCGGCCGACTATGACGGCTGGGCGCAGCTCGGTTGCCGCGGCTGGAGCTACGACGAGGTGATGCCGCTGTTCCGGCGCGGCGAGACCTATGCCGGCGACGGCGATCCCCAGTACCGGGGCAGGACCGGGCCGCTCAAGGTCGAGGACTACCGTACCATCCTGCCGCTGACGCATCTGTTCGTGAAGGCGGCGCAGGAGGCGGGATTCGCCTACACGCCCGACCTCAATGGCGCGCGCCAGGAAGGTGTCGGTTACGCGCAGATGACGCGCCGTGGCCGGCTGCGAGGGTCGACCTTCCGCACCTACCTCCAGGTCCCGGCGGCACGGCGCAATGTCGAGGTCATCCCCAATGCCGCGGCATCCGGCCTGATCATCGAAAACGGCCGGTGCGTCGGCGTGCGCTACCTTCAGGGCGGCCAGGCAAAGGAAGTAAGGGCATCGCGCGAGGTCATCCTGTCGGCGGGGCCGATAGGGTCGCCTCAGGTGCTGCAGCTTTCGGGCATCGGCGACCCGGATCACCTGTCCTCCGTCGGCATCGCGCCCCGCCTCGGCCTGCCGGGCGTCGGCCGCAACCTTTCCGACCATCTCACCGTGCGACTGGTCTGCCGTCTACGCAACCTGACCACGATCAACGAACTGGCGCGCGGCTGGCGGCTTGCCCGCGAGGTGATGAAATTCGGCCTGACCGGCAAGGGCGCGCTGACCTTCGGCGTTACCAGCGCGATGGTGTTCTGCCGCAGCCGGGAGGGGCTGGAGAGTCCCGACCTGCAACTGCTGTTTACGCCGGCGAGCTATGTGTTCGGCAAGGCGCTTGTGCTCGAGGACCAGCCGGGCATGACGGTGGCCGTCTGTCCGACCAGGCCGGGGAGCCGCGGCACGGTGCTGATCGACAGCGCCGATCCGACTGCGCGCCCGAAGATCCGCTATGGCTACGCCACCGACAGGGATGATCTTCGCGTCATGACCGCAGGGCTCGCCCATGCGCGCAGTATCTTCGCGGCGCCTGCTTTCTCGAACTACATCGTCGAGGAGACGCGGCCGGGAAACGCCGTCACCGACAATTCTCAGGTCGAGGAATTCGTCCGCCGCGAGGGATCCTCGCTCTATCATCCGGTCGGCACCTGCAAGATGGGCATCGACGATGCGGCCGTGGTCGATCCGCGCCTGAAGGTGCGTGGCATCGAAGGCTTGCGGGTCGCCGATTCATCGATCATGCCGTACCTGACGACGGGCAACACCAACGCGCCCACGATCATGATCGGCGAGAAGGCCGCCGATCTCATCATCGAGGATGCACGCAAAGCAGCCTGAGGTACGCAGGGCGACCTGAGGCACGCGTGGCGACCTGAGGCACGCGTGGCGACCTGAGGCACGCGTGGCGACCTGAGGCACGCGTGGCGGCCTGAGGCACGCGTGGCGGCCTGAGGCACGCGTGGCGGCCTGAGGTACGCAGGGCGACCTGAAAGGCGGCGGAAGCCTATCCGACCGCTCTGCGCACCGCGCTCACCGGATGCAGCCGGGTGCGCGGGCCGGCACGCATCAGTTGGCCCGGCAGTGCCCGGCCGAGGTAGCGTTCCATCTCCCTGGCCACGCCGATCATAGCATCGAGATCGATCCCGGTCTCGATGCCGAGTTCGGAGAGCATGTAGACGAGATCCTCGGTGCAGATGTTGCCGGTGGCGCCCGCCGCGAAGGGGCAGCCACCGAGGCCGGCCGCGGCCGATTCGTAGCTGTCGATGCCGAGCTTTAGCCCTGCCATGACGTTCACGAGCCCAAGCCCGCGCGTGTTGTGGAAATGCAGGGTCAGCCGCATCTCCGGGTGATCCTCGAACAGCTTTCCGCAGACTGTCTCGACATGGCGGGGCGAGGCCATGCCGGTGGTGTCGCCGAGCGTCAGCGAGCCTATGCCAAGCGAGTTCAGCCGGCCTGCGATCCCGCTCACCGTCGCGGCCGGCACGTCGCCCTCGAACGGGCAGCCGAAGGCGACGGCGATCGCCGCGCGCAACACCTTGCCGCTGTCGCGCGCGATCGCCGCGACGGGCTCGACCGCCGCGATCGCCTGGTCGATCGACATGTTGAGATTGGTGGCGCTGTGGCTCTCGGAGGCGGATATGAACACCACCATCTCGTCGACATCGGCCTCGACCGCGCGCATGGCGCCCTTGGCGTTGGGAACCAGCGCCGCGATGGTCGGGCCGAGGGTCTTGGCCGCGGCGACCACCTGCGCCGCGTCGGCGAGCTGCGGCACGGCGCGCGGCGAAACGAAGGATGTCGCCTCTATGCGCCGCAGTCCGGCCGCGGCGAAACCGGCGATGAACTCGATCTTGCGCTCCGTCGGCACGAACTGCTGTTCGGCCTGCAGGCCGTCACGCGTGCCGACCTCGGTGATGTCGACCCTGGATGGATACATGCCGTCGCGCTCCCGTCTCGATATGGCGGCGCATTGTGCGGGGCAGCCGGCCGGCGTGTCCATCGCGGCGCGTTCTCGATCCGGAAGCAGCCAATTCGCGAAAGCTTTTTGCAATAGCCCAGTCACCAGATGCTATTTCCTCTGCGCCGCCGCCGTGCCGTATCACCGCGCCACGGCGTAAAGGGAGGAAGCTGGTGGCAGAGGCGTATGCTCGGGACAGGAAATGCCCGCTGGACGGGGTCCGGGTGTTGGACCTTTCCCGTCTGGTCGCCGGCAACATGCTGACCCATGTGCTGGCCGATCTCGGCGCCGACGTCATCAAGGTAGAGCCGCCCGAAGGCGATTCCCTGCGCGCCTGGAAACTCAACGGCATCTCGGTCCAGTGGAAGGTCTACGGCCGCAACAAGCGCAGCATCGTCATCGACCTCAAGAAGGACGAGGACCGCGACATCTTCCGCAAGCTGGTCGCGAGCTCGCACATACTGGTCGAGAATTTCCGGCCCGGCGTCCTCGACCGGCTGGGCTTCGACATGGGCGAATTGCTCAAGCTCCAGCCCAAGCTCGTCGTTGCGCGCATCAGCGGCTGGGGCAAGACCGGCCCTTATCGCGACAAGCCCGGCTTCGGCACGCTGGTCGAGGCTGCTTCTGGCTTCGCTTTCAAGAACGGTTTCCCCGACCGCGAGCCGCTGCTGCCCAATCTCGGCCTGGCCGATTCCGTCGCCGGGCTCTATGGCGCGTCGGCCGTTCTGGTCGCGCTGCGCGAGGCCGAACTGGGCGCAGGCAAGGGCCAGGAAATCGACCTTTCCCTGCTTGAGCCGATCATCTCGATCCTCGGCGCCGACCAGGCAGTCCACAAGGCGACCGGCGCCGTGCCGACACGCACCGGCAACCGCACGGCGCTGTCGGCGCCGCGCAACATCTACTGCACCAGCGACGCCGGCTATGTCGCCCTGTCGGCCTCGACGCCGGAGATGGCGTACCGCCTGTTCCGCTCGATCGGCCGCGCCGAGCTCTGCGACGATCCGCGCTTCGTCACCAACGAAAAACGGGTCGAGAATGTCGAGGAGCTGGACGCCATCATCGGCGATTTCATCGGCGGGCTAACGCTGGCTGAGAATCTGGCGCATTTCGACAAGGCCGAGGTCACGGTAGGACCGATCTATGACGCCGTCGCGCTGATGGAGGATGCCCATGTCCGGGCGCGCGGCACCTTTGTCGAGATGGAGGACGCGGAGATGGGCACGCTGCCCATGCACGCGGTGGTCGGGCGCCTCAGCGCCACGCCGGGCGCGATCCGGCGGCCGGCGCCGATGCTCGACGAGCACCGGTCGGAGCTTTTGGATGAACTCTATGCGGGGCAGGCATTGACCATGTAGTGCCGCATGGTTGGCCCGCCAAGGGTTCAGGGAGGAAATGAGGGACATGCAGACGGCAAGCAGTGGTAAGGCCGGCGATCGCCGGTCGGCGTATTTTTCGCAGGAACGCATCGTTCTTGCGATTGCCGTTGTCATGTTCGTCCTGTTCGGCCTGACGCTTCCGGGCTTCCTCGCTCCGGGCAACCTGCTGTCGCTGGTGCAGAGCGTTTCCATTCTCGGCATACTGGCCATCGGCATGGCGCTGACCATCATCGGCCGCGGCATCGATCTCGCCATCATTTCGACCATGGCGATGTCGGTCGCCTGGGTCATCTTCATGCTCGGCGGTGGCACGCCTGTCTGGCAGGCGGTCCTGCTCGGCTACCTGTTCGTGGTGTGCATCGGCCTGGTCATCGGCTTCCTCGTCGCCTACGCGGAAATCCCGGCGATCTTCGCGACGCTGGCGATGACCACGGCGATCTACGGCTTCACCCGCGTCGCCTTCGTCGACGTCGACCTGCTGTTCATTCCCCAGAGCGCGTCCTGGACCCGCGAATTCGGCGCCGGCTATGTGTTCGGCATCCCGATCCCGGTGATCGCCTTCGCGATCGTCGCGCTTCTGGCGCATCTCTTCCTGCGCCATACCAAGCCAGGCGTGTTCATCCGCGCCATGGGTGACAATCCTCTGAAGGCGCGCATCGCCGGCATCCCGACCCGCCCGATGATGCTGCTGCAATATGTGATCTCGGCATCGATCGCCTTCTTCGCTGGCCTGGTGCTGGCCACCCTGGTCGGCACCATGAACACCCGCGTGGTCAACTCGACCATGGTCTACGACGTCATCCTGGTCGTCGTGCTCGGCGGCATCGTGCTGAGCGGCGGCCGCGGCGGGATCTTCAACGTCATCGTCGGCACGCTTCTGATCGGCATCTTCCTGAACGGCATGACGATCATGAACGTGTCCTATTCGATCCAGAACCTGATCAAGGGGGTGATCCTGCTGGTCGCCATCATCATCGACACGGTTCTGAACCCGCGAGACGAACAGACATCGCAGCAGGGCGACATCTGACGCTACCGACAAAAAAACGGAGGAGAAAAATGAGGAAACTGATCAACATCATCGGCGGCGCGGCCATCGCGCTCGGCATCGGCATGACCGCCGTCAAGGCGCAGGACGCCGGCTTCGACGACGGCATGTCGACGAAGTTCTACGAGAGCATGAAAGGCAAGAAGGTCGTGTTCGTGCCGATCTCGATCGGCATGGACATCGCCGCCGGCTTTGCCGCCGGCATGCAGCGCATGGCCGACCAGTACGGCTTCCAGCTGCAGATCCGCGACCCCAACTGGAACGTCGACCAGGGCGTGCAGGCGATCACCCAGATCATCAGCGAGAAGCCCGACCTCGTCGTGATCCAGAACGTCGACATGCAGGCCTATGCCCGCGTCATCAAGCAGGCGATGGAAGCCGGCGTGCGCGTGCTGCAGGTCAACGTCAAGGCGACCAGCAACTCGACCGCCCATGTCGGCATCGACTGGTACAAGAACGCCGAGACGAACGCGCTCAAGCTGGTCGAGAAATGCAGCCCCAAGAATGGCGGCAACGGCAAGATCGCCGCGCTCGAGGGCACGCCCAACAACCCAACCAACTTCATCGGCATGAAGGCCTTCAACGACGTCATGGCGGCGCATCCCGAGATGACCGTGGTGTCCGACCAGGCCGCCGACTGGGACGCCAGCAAGGCCCATTCCGTGGTCTCGACCGTGGTGCGCCAGTCGCCTGACCTGTGCGGCTATTTCGGCCTCTGGGATGGCCAGGATTCCGGCATGGCCGCGGCCATCCGGGAAGCCGGGCTGACCGGCAAGGTCTTCGTCGTGTCGCAGGGCGCCGGCGAAAAGGCGGCTTGCGAGAAGATCGCCGACGGCAGCTACGACTTCTACGTCTCCTACAACATCCGCGAACTGTCGAAGCACATCAACGACGCCATCGCCGTCATCCTGCAGCGTCCGGCGGACGAGACGCTGCAGCCGTTCGCGATCTACCTGACGACCCAGAACCTGACCAAGGACACGCTGACCCCGAGTTCCTGCTGGACGCTCGACGAGATCAAGCGCGGTTACTGATCCCCATGGAGCGCCCGGCGACGGGCGCTCCACCTTCCGCAGGCCAGGGCAGTTCCTGCAAGGGCGCGACGGTTTAGCGTTTGGAATTGCGCATAGACAAGAGATGAAGCGTTGAGGCGATCCTGCGTTCGCCGGAATTGCTCCATGACTTCAGGGACGTGAGATGGCGATATCGGAAACGTATGCGAAGTGGCGTTATCGCCTGGTGCCCGACCATGTCGTGGGTGAACTGCTGTCGAAGAACTGGATCGACAACGCGATCCCGGTCTTCATCCTGGCGCTGCTGCTGATCGTCTTCGGCACGGTCATCGACAATTTCTTCACCTTCGGCACCTTCTCGACCATGCTACGGCAGATGGGCGAGCTGACCTTCGTGGTGCTGGGGATGACGCTTGTCATCCTCGCCGGCGGCATCGACCTCAGCGTCGGATCCGTCTTCGCGCTGGCCAATTTCCTGACCCTGTTCCTGCTGAACTACCTCCAGGTGCCGGTCATGGTGGGCATCCTGCTGGTGCTCCTGGTGGGCGCGCTGTGCGGGCTGATCAACGGCGTTCTGGTCGGCTATCTCAAGCTTCGCGCCTTCCTCACCACGCTCGCCACGCTGATCATCATCAGCGCCATCGTCGAGATCCTGACGTTCCGCTACGCCCGCGACGTCGTCATGTACACGCCGGACTCGAAGCTGTGGGATCTCCTGGCGGCCGGTACGGTGCTGGGCATTCCCTTCAATTTCGTCCTCGTGCTGGTCGTCGCCGTGGCGATGCACATCTACCTGACCCGCATGCGCAAGGGCTGGCACATCACCGCGGTCGGCGGCTCGCGCCGGTCGGCCTACAATGCCGGCATCAATGTGCGCGGCACCGTCTGCCTGACCTATGTGATCTCCGGCATCTTCGCCAGCTTTGCCGGCGTCCTTTACGCCGCACGCCTTAACAGCGCCGGCTCCGAGACCGGCGCCGGCCTCGAGGTCACGGTGCTCACGGCCGCGGTGCTCGGCGGTAATTCGCTGGGCGGCGGACGCGGCTCGGTGGCAAAGGCGCTGCTCGGCACCTTCATCGTCGTTCTCCTGACCAGCAGCCTGCTGCGGCTGCAGATGCCGAGCGGCTACAATTCGCTGCTGCTCGGCGGCGCCCTGCTCGTAGCCGTGGCCACGGATGTCCGCTGGCTGAAGAACCGCCACAAGCTGCTCTCTCGCGTCTATGTCTCGCCGACCTATTTCGCGCCGACGGCGGCCGCCTCGACCGATCCGGGCTCCGGCTCGCCCTATGAGATCAACGATCGTCTTGCAGAGGCCGAGGCGATCGGGCTCGACCAGGTCGACGGCGCCGAGGATCTTGCCTTCGACAGGCAGGACAACATCTACACCGGTAGCCGCCACGGCGACATCGTCAGGTTCTTCGCGCCCGACTACACGCGCAGCGAGATCTTCGCCCATATCGGCGGCCAGCCGCTCGGCCTGCACTTCGACGGCGACGGCGCGCTCTACGCCTGCATCAGCGGCATGGGCCTTTACAAGGTCACGCCCGACCGCGAGGTGATCAGGCTCGCCGACGAAACCAACCGCAGCCGCCTGTCGATCATCGACGACAGCCGCATGCGCTTCGCCGACGACATGGACTTTGCTCCCGACGGCTCGGTCTATTTCAGCGAGGCGACGATCCGCTACGACGTCACCGACTGGGCGACGGACTCGATGGAGGGCCGCGGCAACGGCCGCGTCCTGCGCTACGACCCCAAGACCGGCGTGACGCGCACCGTTCTGCCGAAGCGCATGTTCCCGAACGGCATCTGCATGACGGGCGACGGCGAGTCGCTGTTCTTTGCCGAGACCTGGGCGGGCCGCATCAATCGCTACTGGTTCGCCGGCCCGAGGAAGGGCACAGTCCAGCCCGTCATCACCGACCTGCCCGGCTATCCCGACAACATCAGGCGCTCGTCCGACGGCAATTTCTGGGTCGCCATGCTCGGCATGCGCACACCCGCGCTCGACCTTGCCATGCGCATGCCGGATTTCCGCCGGCGCATGACCCAGCGCGTGGCGTTCGAGGAGTGGATCTATCCGAACATCAACACCGGCGGTGTCGTCAAATATGACGTCAATGGCAGGATCCTTGAATCGCTTTGGGACCGTTCGGGCGAGAAGCACCCGATGATCACCTCGATGCGCGAGCACAAGGGCTATCTGTACCTGGGCGGCGTGTTCAACAACCGGCTGGGGCGGCTCAAGCTGCCGAATGCCGATCCGAACTTCAACGATCGCGCGCTTTATTTCGGGAATTGGTCGTGAGCAACAGCCTGACACGCATCTGGGACGCCCTCTGGGGACGGGGCGAATTCTCCATCACCGTGCCATCGATGGACGGCGCCCTGAGGCCCAATGTGCGGCTGGACGACGCATCCGTCACGCTGGCCGCGCCCGGTCTCGACGATCTCGCCGTTGCCGGCGGCGCGCTCTATTTCAGCCAGGGCGAAAAGCTGTTCGCACTTGATGGCCAGGGCAAGGAGCCACGGCTGGTGAAGACATGGCACGCGCCGATCTCCGCGCTCGCGGTGTCGGCCGGCGGCGAACTGGCGATCGGCTTCGATACGGGCGGCGCGGTCATCAGGCCGACCACCGACGATGGCGGCGAGGTTCCGATCGACCTGCCGCAAAAGGACGCCTCGCCCACCGCGATGAGCTTCGCGGCCGATGGCTCGCTGCTGATCTGCGTCGGCGCGTCGGGCCGCCGCGCCTCCGAGTGGAAGCGGGACCTGATGACGCATGGCTCGAACGGTACCGTCTGGCGCGTGCCGGCCTCGCGGGCGCGCGCCGAGAAGATCGGGCAGGACATGGCGTTCCCCGCCGGTGTGGTTGCTGATGCTGCCGGCACTCCGGTCGTCTCCGAGGCCTGGAAGCACAGGTTGGTGCGCCGGCGTTCCAACGGATCCTGGGAGACCGTCCTGGGGGATATTCCGGGCTATCCGGGGCGTCTGGCGCGCGTGGCGTCGGGGCGGGGTTACTGGCTCAGCGTCTTCGCGCCGCGCAGCCAGATGATCGAGTTCGTGCTGCGCGAGAAAGTCTATCGCGAGCGCATGATCGCCGAGGTGCCGGAGGATTTCTGGATGGCGCCGTCGCTGCGGGCGGGGCGCAGCTTCAAGGAGCCGCTGCAGGGCGGCGGCGTGAAGCATCTCGGCATCCACAAGCCCTGGGGGCCGACCCGATCCTACGGACTGCTGGTCCGGCTCGACGAGGATTTCAAGCCGGTCGAGTCCTTCCACAGCAGGTCCGACGGCAAGCGCCACGGCGTGACCAGCGCCGCCGACTGGAACGGCGCGACCATGGTGGCGAGCAAGGGTGACGGCGTCCTCGTGGCGCTGGCGACGGCAGGAACGCAGGCATGACCTCAATCGTCGAAATGCAGTCGGTGACCAAGGACTATCGCGGCGTCACCGCGGTCAAGAACGTCGACTTCACCTTGCGCAAGGGCGAGATCCACGCCCTGCTCGGCGAAAACGGCGCCGGCAAGTCGACGCTGATGAAGATCATGGCCGGCGTCACCGAGCGCTCGGGCGGCAAGATGTTGCTCGACGGCAAGGAGGTGTCCTTCCAGACGCCGGCCGAGGCGCTGGCCAACGGCATCGCCATGGTGTTCCAGGAAACCAGCCTGGTTCCGTCCATGTCGGTCGCGCAGAACATCTATCTTGGCGACGAAAAGCTCTTCAACCGCCTGCGCGGCCTCTACATCGCCGCCCAGCAGTTTCTGCAGTCGCTCAACTTCAACGTCGACCCATGGGCGACGGTGGCGACGCTGGGCGCCGCCAAGAAGCAGATGGTCGAGATCGCCCGCGCCGTGCGCCAGGACGTGCGCGTCATCATCTTCGACGAACCGACGGCCTCGCTCACGCCGGAGGAAAAGTACTACTTCTTCTCGCTCATCAAGCGCCTGAAGGAGCGCGGCGTTTCCATCGTCTTCATCTCGCATGCGCTGGAGGAAGCGCTCTCGATCTCGGATCGCATCACGATCCTGCGCGACGGCGAACTCGTCGTCACCGGAGACACCAGCGAGTTCAACCGCGACAGCATCATCCGTGCCATGGTCGGCCGCAGCCTTTCGAACGAGCTCTATTCCAACGCGCCGCGCAAGAACCGCGCGGCCGGCGAGAAGGTGCTTGGCGTGCAGAACCTGTCGATGGGCTCGATGGTGCGCAACAACAGCTTCTCCATCTATGCCGGGCAGATCACCGGCATATTCGGCCTGATCGGCTCGGGCCGGACCGAGACCGCCAAGGTCATCGCCGGCGTCCAGAAGCGCAATTACTTCCATGGCGGCGAGGTCAAGCTCTTCGGCGAGTCGGTGCGCTATCGCGTGCCGCGCCCGGCGGTGAAGGACGGCATCGTCT
Source organism: Mesorhizobium sp. 65-26 (assembly GCA_001899205.1). GTDB lineage: Bacteria > Pseudomonadota > Alphaproteobacteria > Rhizobiales > Rhizobiaceae > Mesorhizobium. The sequence goes on from MKVL01000020.1 coordinate 117,468, forward strand.
ATGTGACCGAGGATCGCAAGGTGGAAGGCTTCTTCGAGACCATGTCGATCGCCGACAACCTCTATTCGGGACTGCTCGGCGCCGATCTCAACACCGCCGCCGTGGTCAACCATGCCAGCGCCAAGGTGCTGGCCGACGAATGGACCAGGAAGCTCAACATCCGCGCCATCAACTCCAACGCGCGCGTCATCGAGCTTTCCGGCGGCAACCAGCAAAAGGTGGTCATTGCCTCCGGCCTCGTCCAGAAGCCGCGACTCGTCATCTTCGACGAGCCGACGCGCGGCGTCGACGTCGGCGCCATCGCGGAAATCCACGAGATCATCGGACGCCTGGCCGACGACGGGCTGGCGGTAGTGGTCATCTCCTCGTACCTGCCCGAGATCATGAACCTGTCGGACAGGATACTGGTCTCGCGCCTCGGCCGCATCGTCGAGGAGTTCACGCCGGGCGAGGCGACGGAAGAGCGCATCATGTATGCCGCCGTTCACTGAGTGGCGCCAGGGGTGGCCGCAAAGGCCGCCCTCGCTTGCGGTCAGCCGGCGTTGAGCACCGCGCGGAGCTGCGGAATGCCCTCGACGATCGGGTGCAGGGCGATGACGTTGGCGACCTTCACGGTCTGCACAATCTCGTCAGGCGTGGCGCCGAGCTTCAGGGCTTGCCGCGTATGGCGCCGTATGGCGTCCTGGTTGGCAAGGGCAGGGCAAGCGGCGACCGCAAGCAGCAGCAGCTCGCGCTGCCTGGCATCGAGCCCGTCGCCACCGTCGGTCCCGTAGCCCAATTCCAACACCACCTTCAGCGCTTCAGGGTCGTGGGCGAGCGTGTTGTCCATCCAGTCGCGCCATTCGCCAACCTGCGCCTCGAACGCGCTACGCACTTCGGATGCCTTTTCAGCATTGCGGAGCGTGGCCTGCCTGCCGGCTGCCTCCAATTCCTCCAGCACCAGCGGCAGCGCGACCGACCAGCCCCGGTTGCTGGCGAAGGAGGAGATCTGCAGGGCCTCGACGACCTGCCGGGGCGTCGCGCCATGCTCCATCGCGACGCGCGCATGCACGCCGACCCCGCGCGGATAGAGATGCGTCACGACGCAGTCGACGGCGAGGATGATCAGGTGCCGGAAAAAACGTGGCAGCGGACCGGCCTCGGCGGCGAGCATGTGGCGATGGACGCGCAGCATCAGCTCCGGGTCGACATCCAGAAGGTCTTCCCACCAGCCGCCGAAAGGGCCCCGGTTGGCGGCAAGCACCTCCTGCTTCGCCTTCGACCTGCGTTCGTCCATCCCGCGCTCCCGATTCCGGTTTGGCGGTCAGCTGCCGCCATGCGCAGGATATTTTGAGATGGCGCGTCGCCAAACTAACTTCGGCGTATCGCGCCATCGCGAACCGCTATGATGGCGCGCCGGAGCGGGGACGATCATTTCCGCGGGCGAAGGAGATGGCGTCAGCCTGCCGCGGCCGTGCGCACGCCAGCCATGGCCTCGGAAAGTGCCGCAAGCGCGGCAGCGGCCGGGGTGGAAGCTTGCTCGTCGGCGTCGCCGCCCGATGGCGTCGGCGCGATGCTTATGACGGCGCCGTGCCGTGCAAAACGCGTCCGCAGCAGGTCTGCATCGGAGCCGGCGGGGACCAGCAGTTCGAGATCCATGCGTGAGCGGTCGTCGCCGAGCGGCTCGAGATGCAACGCCCGCAGCGCAAGCCCGAAGCGCTGCGCGTCGCACAGAATGCGGATGACGCCATCGAAGGGGTCGACCAGAACGGTCGAGAGCCGCAGCGTCCGCGCGGTCGATTGTTCATCGGGCATGAGGATTCTCCATTTCCATCAGGATATTCCGTAGGCAAAAGGCATTTCTTCTTTTCTTTCGCCTGCGCCGCCCTATTGTCAGAAGCTTCTTCTGTGAAAGTCGGAAAGGTGAGGAATGTCTTCCGTGAAACGGCAACGGCAGGGGCGCGACGAGCTCGATGCGGTTGATCGCCGGATCCTGTCCGCGCTCCACGCCAACGCCCGACTGACCAACCAGGAACTCGCCGAGCGGGTCGGTCTTTCGCCCTCGCCATGCTGGAACCGCGTCAAGCGGCTTGAGGCGAACGGCACGATCGAGCGCTACACGGCCGTCATCGATCAGGCCGCGCTCGGCCTCAACGACATCGTCTTCATCGAGGTCACGCTGCAGCAGCATGACGAGCGGGTGTTGCAGGAGTTCGGCAGCGAGCTCGCGCGGATTCCCGAAGTGCTGGAGGCGCATCTGGTCACCGGCGAATACGACTATCTGGTCAAAGTGGCGGTCGCGGGCACCTCCGATTACGAACGTTTCCTGCGCGAGCGGCTCTATCGCATCGACGGCATTCGCCACACCCGCACCACCTTCTCGCTGCGCGCGCTGAAGCGCGCCGTCTCGGTCGACCCGCTGGCGATCGGCTAGATCGAGAGGCGGAGCGCGATGTCGTCCGAGAACCGCCCCGCGGTCCTCGGCATCATGCCCTGAGCCGGCTCAGCAATCGCTCGGCCGCGTTGAGATGCGGCGTATCGATCATCCGCCCCGCGTAGCGGAAGGCCGCGCCGCCGCCGTCGCGCGACATCGCCAGGATCGCGCGCGCCTCCTCGACTTCCTCGGCTGAGGGCGAGAAGGCGGCGTTGATGGCGTCGACCTGCGAGGGGTGGATGGCGAGCTTTCCGGAAAAGCCGACCCAGCTTGCTTCCTGCGCTTCGCTTGCCAGGCCATCGGCATTGGCGATGTCGACGAACGGGGTGTCGACGCAGGCGATGCCGGCGGCCGCGGCGGCGAACAGCGCCAGCGAGCGCACCATCCGGAATGCTTCGAGGATTTCCCCGTCGGCACGTCGCGTACGGCGCGCGCCGACCTCGACGCCGAGATCCTCCATGCCCCAGAAGAGGGCGCGGACCCGCTCGTGGGCGGTCGCGATCTCGGGCAGCCGGAAGATCGCCTCGGGCAGCTCGGTGGCGATCGGGATAAGGCTGGCCCGCGTGGATGCGGCCGGCTCGATCCTGTCGAGCAGGACTGCGATCGATGCGAGATCGGACGCTCGCGCGACCTTCGGCACGACATAGCCGTCGGCGCCGGCGCCGGAAATGGCGGCGATATCGTCTTCCAGCAAGCCGGTCTGCCATGCGTTGATGCGAACCACGATCGTCGAGGCGATGCCGTCGGACCGGGCCTTGCGGATCGCCTGGGCCGTCGTGGCGCGCGCCAGGGCTTTGTTTCCGGCGGTGACGGAGTCCTCCAGGTCGATGATGATGGCATCGGCGCCGCTCGACCAGCATTTGGCGAGCTTGCGTTCGGAATCTCCCGGCACGAACAGCCACGAGCGGGCAAAGCTGAGGTCTTTCATCGTCCCTTCCGGATGTGCCGGGCGACGCCTTCCGCGTCCCTGGCTGGAATTACCGCGCGCCCGCGCGCTCCACTATTCGGATCGACGTATGAATCTATCACGAGGAACTATGAGGGCTTGGCCGCGGCTTCGACTATTGTCGCCTCATTGCTCGCGCGTCGCTCGCGCCGGCCGCCGAACGCACAGGCAGCGGATGACAGCCGATTTCCAGACCCTTGAGATCAGACAGGACCAGGAACACGTCGAGACCGTGATCCTCAATCGTCCTGAGGTGTCCAACGCGCTGAACACGCGCATGGGCGAGGAACTCTACGCCTATTTCGAGACGCTTGCGCTGGAACCGGGCAGGCTTCGTTGCGTGGTCCTGACCGGCGCTGGCGAGAAGGCCTTCTGCGCCGGCGGCGACCTCAAGGAACGGCGCGGCATGTCGATCGCGGCCTGGAGCTCGCAGCATCTGGTGTTCGAGCGCATGGCCCGGGCGCTTGTGGCCTGCCCGGTGCCTGTCGTGGCGGCCGTCAACGGCGCGGCCTATGGCGGCGGCTGCGAGATCGCGGCGGCCTGCGATTTCATCTACGCGGCGCGGCGGGCCAATTTCGCGCTGACCGAGGTGACGCTGGGCATCATACCCGGCGCCGGCGGCACGCAGACGCTGGCCCATGCCGTGGGTGCGCGGCGTGCCAAGGAACTGATCATGACGGGCAAGCCGTTCTCCGCGGCGCAGGCGCATGAGTGGGGGCTCGTCAACGCGGTCTGCGAGGATGAAGGGTTGCTGCGGGACGCGGGCGAGGCGGCGGCCCGCATCGCCGCCAATGCGCCTATTGCTGTCCGGCAGGCGAAGCTGGCGATCTCGCGGGGCCTGGGCATGCCGCTCGCGGAAGGGATGGCGCTCGAGATCGAGGCCTACAGCCGGCTGGTCTCGACGCAGGACCGCATCGAGGGCGTGGAAGCCTTCAGCCAGAAACGCCGGCCACTGTTCAAGGGGTGCTGACCATGCCGGTCGGACGCATTTTCTCGCTCTCGCGAAAGCTCGATCGCCTGGCCGCCGCGACGGCGGACGAGATCGAACGCGCCTACACCGATACGCTCGCCGTGCTGTGCGCCGGGTGGGACGAGCCGGTCACGCAGGCCGTGCGGCGCGCCTATCCGCGCGTCGGCGCCCCGTGGGACGAAGTCGACGGCGCCGAGCCCGAGGCGACCGCGCTGGTCTGGGGCACGGCCGCGCATGCGCTCGACTATGACGACGTTCACATGACCAGCGTCACCCATCCCAGCGCGGTGCTTATCCCGGCGATAGAGGCCGCGGCGCGATCCGCACCCGAGCTTCGTGACCGCAGGTCGACGGCGTTCGCGCTCGGCCTTGCCGTGAATGTCGGGTTGGGGAACGCGATCGGCTTCGCCCACTACGCCAAGGGTTGGCACGCCACCTCGACGATTGGCGCTGTCGCCGCCGGCGCCGCGGTCGCCCATCTGTTCGGGCTTGAGGAACGAGCCTTCCTGTCGGCGCTCGCCATCGCCGCGGCGCAGGCCGGCGGGCTGCAGCGGAATTTCGGCACCATGGCAAAACCCCTGCAGGCTGGTCTGGCCGCCCAGGCCGGTGTCCGCGCGGCGCGGCTGGCGATGGCCGGACTCGAGGGGCCGGCGGATGTGCTTGCCGGCGACAATGGCTTCATCGCCGTATTCGAAGGCGGCGCAGATGCCGAGTTGGAACTCGATGTCGAGGCCGCCGTCGCCGGCCTGTCGCGCAAGCTCTTCGCCTGCTGCTACCTGGCGCATCGCCCGGTCGCGGCGGCCATCCGCCTGCATGGCGAAGGCGCTTCGTCGCTGCTCTCCGACCCCGCCATTCGCGTCGAGGTCGAGGTGCCGCCGGGTTGCCTCAAGGCCTTGACCATCGATATTCCACAGACCGGGGCCGAGGCGAAGTTCTCTGGCAAGTACACGGTCGCGCATGCGCTGCTGATAGGGCAGCTCGGGCTCGCCGCCTTCACCGGGCAAGGTGTTTCGCGGCCCGAATTCGTCAGCCTCGCCCGTCGTGTGTCGTTGAAGGAGACCGAGGCCAGCGGTGCCGCCGGGGTGGGCGTCGATCGGGGCCGTGTCACGGTCAGCCTCATGCGCGGCGCCGAACAGGTCGCCTCCGCATCCGTCGAGCACTATCCGGGTTCGCCGGCATCTCCGATCACGCGCGCCGAGCTCGACGGCAAGCTGGCCGACTGCGTGTCGATCGGCGTGCCGGGAGACAACGGCCTCGCCGCCAGGATCAGGTCGATGGCAAGGCAGTTCGCGAGGAACGCCTGACCCGACTACGCCGCCCGAAACGACCCTCCAGCATCCGAAGACACAGATGCCGCCGCTCCGGGGCGTCGTCGCCATGGAACGCGCAAGCAGGAAAGACAGAATGGACCGTATCAAGCCCGATCAACTGAGCTTCGTTTCCAGCGGCCTGAGCCGGCCGGAGTGCATCCTGTGCACGGCTTCGGCCGGCATGTTCGTGTCGCACGATCCGGTCGGCGTGCTGCACATCGCGCCCGATGGGAGCCGCAAGCTCTATGGCCGCAACGATGGCGTCTCCTCGCAGCAATTCACGCCCAACGGCATCGCCCTGATGCCGGATGGCCGGCTGATGATCGCCAACAGCGGGCTGGAAGGCGGCGTGTGGCAGGTCGATCGCAACGGCGACTGCCGGCCCTTCCTCATGGAGGTCGAGGGCCGGCATCTCTATCCCGTCAACTTCGTGCTGGCGGACGATAAGGGCCGCCTCTGGATATCGGTCAGCACGAGGCAGGTGCCGCGTGCCAGGGCCTATCGCCGCGACATCGCCGATGGCTACATCGTGCTGTGGGACGGCAAGGGCGCGCGGATCGTCGAGGAAGGCTTCGGCTACACCAACGAGTGCCGGCTCTCGAACGATGGCGCCTGGCTCTATGTCAACGAGACATTCGGCCGGCGCATATCCCGTCTGAGGATCGCGGCGGACGGCTCGCTGGGCAAGCGGGAGACCTTCGCCGAACTCGGCGCCGGCGACTTTCCGGACGGCGGTACCTTCGACGCGCTCGGCGGCTACTGGGTGACCAGCGTGGTGTCCAACCGCATCTACCGGTTCGAGTCCGACGGGCGGCCGCGCCTCATGTTCGAGGATGCCGATGCCGGCTACATGGCGATGGCCGAGGAGGCCTATGGCAAGGAAGGGCTGACCGTCGACATCCTCTATGCCGATGCAGGCCGCACGCTCAACCATATCGCCAGCATCGCCTTCGGTGGCGAGGACATGCGCACCGCCTATCTCGGCACGCTGAAGATGGATTGCTTCCCGACCTTCCGCTCACCGGTTCCAGGCACCAGGCCTGCTCACTGGGATTGGTCGTTCTAGGGCAACTCCGCCAGGCCGCGCAGCGGTTTCGCGCTGCGTAGCAACAAGCACTTCGAGTGTTTCCGAGATTAGCCGAAGGCGGAGACGCGCCAGCGCGAAACCCCGATCGGCACACGGAATGAAGGGCTCTTCGGCGCTGCGCCGGAGGGCCCTTCATTTTTCGCCACCTGCGACGCATCGCCCTCCACCGGCGGCGGTGGCGCGCCTCGGGGTGTTCTGTGGGCCGGCCGGCGAATCGAGGGCGTCCATAGCGTATCGATTGATACCGTTCGCCTGTTGAAATACTGATCAGTATATATTAGTGCTATCAAGTCAGCTATCGGACCTTTGGGTTTGGAGCTGCTCGGGAACACGCCAAGGGAGGAACAAATGGCGAGGGAGGAAGGCATGACTGTGGGGCTTCGCGGCAAGGTGCTGGGTCCGATCCTGTCGATCGGCATGGTGCTCGGTCTTGGCGGGGGGGCTCTGGCGGATGCGCAACTGGACGACATGGTGAAGCAGGCCATGGCGCCGCGCACGGCAGAGGAGAGCCAGCTGCCGACGACGGGTCCGGCGGCGCAGCCCGGCAAGAAACTGGTCAGCATCGTCTGCGCTTCCGCCATCGAGGGCTGCCGCGCGATCAGCGAGGCTCAGGTCGAGGCGGCGAAGGCGCTCGGCTGGACCACGCAGGTCATCGATGGCCGGGGCAGCGTCAAGGGCTGGGATGACGCCATCCAGTCGGCGATCCAGACCAAGCCGGACGTGATCGCGCTGGCCGCCATCCTGCCGTCGGCCGTCGCGAGTTCCCTGGCTGATGCGAAGGCGGCCGGCATCACCGTCGTCTGCACGCAGTGCGGTGCCAACCCGGACGAGCCGGGCATCGATGCCGCCGACGGCGACGAGGTGAACGGCATCATCGGCGACGATCTCGGCAAATACATCGCCCAGAAGGCCGGCGGAAAAGCCTCGGTGCTGATGTGGTACTACCCCGAATTCGGCATCTCCAAGCTCCGCCATGACGCGGCCAAGGAAGCGCTGGCCAAGTATTGCGACTGCAAGGTGCAGAGCATCGAGGTCAAGATCAGCGAATGGAATACCTCGCTGCCCGAACGCGTCAACGCGCTGCTCCTGCAGAACCCGGACATCAGCTGGATCTACAGCCCGGCCGACGAAACCGCGATCGACGCCGCCAACGCCATCAAGGCCGGCGGGCGTAGCGGCCAGGTTCACGTTGCCGGCGGCAATGGCAACCTGCAGGCGCTCGACGCGATCAAGACCGATCCCGACTATGTCGCGACGGCGGCGGTGTCCTATGCCTTCTCGGCCTGGTCGAGCATCGACAACGCCAACCGCATTCTTGCCGGCGAGAAGCCGGTGAAAACCAGGACGGCGGTGCGCGTCATCGACGCGAGCAACTCGTCCGCGGTCCCCGCCGGTCAGTACTATGGCGGCGACGTGGATTTCCGCGAGCACTACAAGAAGCTCTGGGGCAAATAGGCCGGAGGCAGGCGTGGAAGCGGAAATGTCTCCGCGCCATGCCGGCTCCCGAACTCCAGCCTTCCATGTGGAGGGCCTGTCCAAGAGTTTCGGGGGCACGCTGGCGCTGGCCGATGTCGGCCTGACCATCGACCGGGGTGAGATCAGGGGACTTGCCGGAGCCAACGGCTCGGGCAAGTCGACGCTGGTCAAGATCATGGCCGGCTATCACCATGCCGATCGCGTCGCGCGGCTCGGCGTGGGTGGGCGCGATCTGCCGGAGGGCTTTTCGCCAAGCGCCATACAGGCGGCGGGCGTGGGCTTCGTCCATCAGGACCTGGCGCTGGTCGAGCAGTCGTCGATCGAGGACAACCTCGCCTTCGGGCCGCGCGGTTTCGCGCGCGGCTTCGGCGGCCGTATCGACTGGCGGCGCCAGAGGGCCCGGGCGGTGGAGGCGCTCGCGCGCGTCAATCTTCAGGTCGACCCGCAACTCCCGGTCTCGGCGCTGGCGCCGGCCGAGCGCACGCTGGTTGCCATCGCGCGGGCGATGTCGCAGTTCGACCATGCCCACCTGCTGGTGCTGGACGAGCCGACGGCCAGGCTTCCGCATGCCGATGTCGATCTCCTGCTCGAACGTCTGCGGCACGTGGCCTCCGGCGGCACGGCCATCCTTTACATCACTCATCGCATGAACGAACTGTTCGCGCTCACCGACAGGGTCACCGTCTTCAAGGATGGCCGCAACGTCGCCACGGTGGAGACCGGGGCAACGTCGGTCGAGGAACTGACCGGCCTGATGACCGGCGAACGTGAGCCGCAGCGCGAGGCCGGGCGGTTCGCGGAAAGCCGATTGGGCAAGCCCGTCGCCGCGCTGCGCGGCATTTCCACAGGACGCCTGCGCGATGTCAGCCTGTCCGTCGGCGAAGGCGAGATCCTTGCGCTTACCGGCATGATCGGCAGCGGCGCGGAAGACTGCGGCGACGTCATCTACGGGCTCACCACGCCGCTCTCCGGCGAGATCGTGCTGGACGGCCGCTCGAACGCCTCGATGACCATCGCGTCGGCGCGCGCGGCCGGCATCGCCTACCTTCCGTCGGATCGCGGCCGGGCCGGATTTGCCGAAAGCAGCGTCGCCGAAAATGTCGTCATTGCCGATTTCCAGCCGGTCACCCGTGGCCCGATGGTCGATGGCGACGCCGTGCGCCGCGACGCCTGGTCGGTGATCCGGGACATGGGTGTTGTCCCGGCCGATCCGGAGCGTGGGCTGCGCGCCTTGAGCGGCGGCAACCAGCAGAAGGTGCTGTTCGGCAAATGGCTGCGCGTCTCGCCCAGGTTGATGGTCCTCAACGAACCCACCTACGGCGTCGACGTCATCTCCCGGCGCGAACTCTTCGCCGGCATCCGTCGTGCCCGCGACGAGGGCATGGCGGTGATCTGGATCACCACCGATCTCGAGGAGGCCGTGGCGATCTCCGACCGTGTCGGCGTCTTCTTCCAGGGCAGGCTGCGGACGATCAGCAAGACCTCCGAAGTCTCCGCCCTCGACCTCAACCGCGCAGCGACGGGGCTTTGACATGACATCCGCCAGCCAGGCAAAGGCAGCGATCCCGCCCGCGGTCAATCGTATCGGCTACCTCCAGTTCGCGCAGCGCTACGGCATGATCGTGGTGCTGGCCGCCATGATCGCCATGTTCTCGATCCTGCGGCCGGAGACCTTTCCGACGCTCGCCAACGCGCAGTCCATCCTCAACAACCAGGCGGTGCTGATCGTCATCGCCATGGCCGCGATGATGGGGCTGATCGTCGGCGCCTTCGACCTGTCGATCGCCGCCACACTCAGCCTGTCCTCGGCGCTTGTCATCGGACTGCAGGGGCAGGGGGTGCCCTGGCCGTTCGCCGTGCTCGCGGCGCTGGTCTGCGGTGGGTTGATCGGTCTCGTCAACGGCGCCTTCATCGTCGCCCGCTTCAATTCCTTCGTCGTCACGCTTGCCACCTCGACCGTCATCAGCGGCATCGCCATGTGGTACACGGGTGGCCAGGTGCTGTTCGCCAAGATCGATCCCACCTTCCTCAACACCGGCCGTGGCCGGCTGCTCGGCTTCGTCTATCCGCTCTACCTGACGGCAGCGCTGGTGGTGCTGCTGTGGTTCGTGCTCGAGCACACGCCGCTCGGGCGCAAGCTCTATGCGACCGGCAGCAATCTGGAAGCGGCGCGGCTGACCGGCCTGCCCACCGGGCGCCTGACCATGGCCGGCCTTGCCGCCGGCGGCGTGCTGGCCGCTCTCGCCGGCGTCATGCAGTCGGCCAAGATCGGCTCGGGCCAGCCCGACATCGGCGCCGTTTTCCTGCTGCCGGCCTTCGCCGCCGCCTTCCTCGGCGCCTCCGCGATCAAGCCCGGCCGCTTCAACCCGCTGGGCACGGTCGTCGGCGTCTACCTCGTCGCCACCGGCTTCACCGGCCTGGTGCTGCTCGGCGTCGACATCTGGATACAGCCGATCTTCTACGGGCTGGTCCTGCTCGTCGCGATCATCGCGCCGCGGCTGGCGGAACTGGCCAGGGCCCGCGGCGAAAGGCGGGCGATGCTGAGGAAGGTCGGCGCCGCCGGCGTGCCACGTTGAAATTGCCAAAATGGAGGATGCAATGAGTAAGCAATTCGATCTTGCCTGGATGGACCGCTATCGCGGCATCGTCAACGCCGATGGGCCCTTCCGGAACGTCGGCAAGTTCTGCAACGTCCGCTTCCTGCTCGGGATCGGCGATCAGGACTTCCTGGTCGTGGTCGAGCAGGGGCGCGTGGTTTCGATCACCGAATCCGGCGCCTTCGATTTCGACGCCAACTGGCAGTTCGCGCTGCGCGGGCCGGTCGATTCTTGGGCCAAGTTCGCCCAGAAGGTGCCGCCGCCCACCTACACCGACGTCGTCTTCATGACGTTCAACAGCCGCATCAAGCTCGAAGGCAATCTGCTGGTCTTCTGGCAGAACATCCGCGCGCTGCTCTGGATGTTCGAACTGATGCGCAAGGTGGACGCCAAGGCGTCCGCGCCCGCCTGACCCCGATCCGACAACCGAGGATAACCAAGATGGTTTCGAAGACACGTCACGACCCGATTGTCGGTCGCTACGTCTATGTCCCGTACGAGGGGCAGGAATACCGCATCTATTACGAAGAGAACGGCACCGGCATTCCGCTTGTCTGCCTGCACACGGCCGGCACCGATTCCCGCGAATACCGCCACCAGATGGCCGATCCGGAGATCACCAGGAATTTCCGTGTCATCGCCTTCGACCTGCCGTGGCACGGCCGCTCCAACCCGCCGAGCGAATGGTGGCTGATGGAGGAGGAGTACAAGCTCACCACCGATTTCTACTGCGGCATGGTCATGGCCTTCTGCGAGGCTGTCGGCGCACAGAACCCGGTCATCATGGGCAGCTCGATGGGCGGCAACATCTGCATTCCGCTGGCGCATCGCTACCGCGACAGCATCCGCGCGCTGGTCGCGCTCGAGGCCGCCATCCATTCGCCAGGCTGGATCGCCGACGTGCTCGCGCACCCCGCCGTCCATGGCGGCGAGATCGCCGGCAGCTACACGGCCGGCGAGATCGCGCCGCAGAGCCCGGACAATGAGCGCTGGGAGATCTGGTGGTTCTACGCCACCGGTGGGCCCGGCGTCTTCAAGGGCGACGTCCACTACTACAGCGTCGACCACGACAGCCGCGCCATCGTCGGCGACATGAAGGACACGCCGCCGATCTACTTCATGACCGGCGAATATGACGGCGCCTGCCATCCGGCGATGAGCAAGAAGGCTTCCGAGGCGATCGCCAATTCGACCTTCCTGGAGATGAAGCATATCGGGCACTTCCCGATGTGCGAGAACCCGCCGCTGTTCAAGCGCTATCTCGATCCGGTCCTGGCGAACATCATCGCCGACAAGCGCGACGTCTCGAATTTCGTCTGGCCGGAGATCAAGGTCTAAAGCCGGCGACGAAACCCGCGGCGAGGCGTCGGACACCTTGCCGTGGTGTCGGCTGACAACGGGCTCGGACGGTTCGGCCTTCGTGGAGCGCCGAACCGTGCCGGCATCCTGCACCCCGACGTTCCCTGACGGCGCGAGGCGCGTCAGGCGGGTGTCGATCATCACCAAGATCAGGAGGACAGCATGTCTTTTCGACTGACGAGCAAGGACGTCAGGGATGGCACCAGGCTGCCGGAGGCGCAGGTGCTCGACGGCATGGGCTACAGCGGCGGCAACGTCTCGCCGCATCTGTCGTGGAGCGGCGCCCCCGAAGGCACCAGGAGCTTCGTCGTCACCTGCTACGATCCGGACGCGCCGACCGGCTCCGGCTGGTGGCACTGGGTCATGGCGAACATACCCGGCAGCGTCGGCGAACTGCCGGCGGGCGCGGGCGGCCGGCAGGGACGGCTGCCGCAGGGGGCGTTGCAGACACGCACCGATTTCGGCAGCCCGGGCTATGGCGGCGCGGCCCCGCCGCCGGGGCCGGCGCATCGCTACATCTTCACGGTGCACGCCCTCAAGGTCGAGAGGCTGGATATCGAGGCCGATGCCAGTCCCGCGCTGGTCGGTTTCATGGTCCACCTCAACACATTGGGCAAGGCCCAGATCGTCACGCTCTACGGCGCGTCCTGACGCGCCGGTTCCGGCCCGCCGGGACTATCTGGCGGGCAACACAGATGGCGGTCCATGCGACCGCCTATTGGCCATGCGGTGGATGAGCCGAGCGCATGCGGACTTCGGTCGCGCTTCCGCCGACACCGCTGTCGAAAGCCCATTGGCAATTATCTGACGATGCAGCATCCGGCGGCGCACCCGCCGTCGCTTGAGACGCCGATCTCAGCCGGTTCCAACGCCAGTGTGTTCCGGCAAGCTCGCCGTGAGTGTGCTGATGGACGGCGACGCGGCTTCAGCCCGCCAGCTTGTCGTCGAGAAGGAGCGGTTTCGCGAATTCGAACGCGCCGCCGGCGACCACCGGATGCGACAGACTCTTGCCGGCTACGCCGAGGGCGCCGAGACTTCCGGCATGTTCCTGGACATCGTGCGCGATCTCAAGCGCATCGAGAGCCACATAGCCGCGACCGTCTATCGGCTTCTTGAGCGCAGCGGGGAACTGCGCGGCAGTAGGCTTTCCTGACGGCTTTCCGATCGCGGCGCGACCTCGGAACGCGACGTCAAAAACCGCTGAAAGATGGACATTAGTCTTGACAGAAATACAGATGTTCAATACGCGTCAGGCATTCGAGCAGAGTGCATCGTGGGAGGAATGACTGAGATGGCTTCCAATGTTTCATTGACGGGCCTTGCCCGCGATCTCGACGAGCGCGGCAAGTCCGGCAAGCCGATTCGCATCGGTCTGATTGGCTCGGGCGAGATGGGGACCGACATCGTCACCCGTGTCGCGCACATGCCCGGCATCGAGATCGGTGCCATTTCCGAACTCAACCTTCCCGCCGCCAGCAAGGCGGTGGACATCGCCTTCCAGGAAACCGGCCACGCCCGCGAGGTTTCGAACGCTTCGGCGATGACGGCCGCCATGGAAGCCGGCAAGATCGCGGTGACCAACGATTCCAGCCTGGTCATCGGCAATGACCTGATCGACGTCGTGATCGACGCCACGGGCGTTCCGGCGGTCGGCGCCGAGATCGGCCTGCGCGCCATGGAGCACGGCAAGCACCTGGTCATGATGAACGTCGAGGCGGATGTCACCATCGGCGCCTATCTCAAGAGCGAGGCCGATCGGCTCGGCGTCACCTATTCGCTCGGCGCCGGCGACGAGCCGTCCTCCTGCATGGAACTGATCGAGTTCGTCTCGGCCATGGGTCATCCGATCGTCGCCGCTGGCAAGGGCAAGAACAACCCGCTCAACATCGACGCGATCCCGGATGACTATGCCGAGGAGGCCAAGCGCCGGCATATGAACGTGCGCATGCTGGTCGAGTTCGTCGATGGTTCGAAAACCATGGTCGAGATGGCCGCCATCGCCAACGCCACCGGCCTGGTGCCCGACAAGGCTGGCATGCACGGTCCGGCGGCGACGCTTGGCGAATTGTCAAAGGTGCTTGTCCCCGAGAAGGATGGCGGCGTGCTGTCGCGGGTCGGCGTGGTCGACTATACGATCGGCAAGGGCGTCGCGCCTGGTGTCTTCGTCGTCGCCGACATGTCGCATCCGCGCATCTCGGAGCGCATGGAAGACCTGAAGATGGGCAAGGGCCCGTACTTCACCTTCCATAGGCCCTACCATCTGACCTCGCTCGAGGTGCCGCTCACCTGCGCCCGCGTCGTGCTCTACGGCAAGGCCGACATGGTGCCGCTGGCCAAGCCAGTGGCCGAGGTCTGCGCGGTCGCCAAGAAGGATCTGAAGCCGGGCGATAAGCTCGACGCGATCGGCGAGTACTGCTACCGCGCCTGGATCATGACGGCTCCGGAGGCTCACGCGGCCAAGGCCATCCCTTGCGGCCTGCTGCAGGGCGGCTCGGTGACCGCGCCGATCAAGAAGGGCGAACTCATCACCTACGCCAACGCGGCGCCCGCTCCGGGATCCAAGATCGCCGAGCTGCGCGCAAGGCAGGACAAGCTCGTCTACGGCAACGCGGGAGCATGACCATGGCCGAAGCCAGCAAAGCCGTGGCGGACAGCCGCGCGAACCTTCCTTTCGTCTATCGCCAGTACAGCCCGGAGCAGCTCAAGGAGGTGCTCTACAAGATGTACCTCATCCGCCGCTTCGAGGAGGGCGCGGAAGAGTCCTACATGCGCGGCCTCATCCACGGCACGATGCACCTGTCCATCGGCCAGGAAGCCAGCGCCATGGGCATCTGCATGCCGCTGACCGACGATGACCAGATCACCTCGACCCATCGCGGTCACGGCCACTGCATCGCCAAGGGCGCCGAGGTCAAGCGCATGTTCGCCGAGTTCTTCGGCAAGACGTCGGGCTACTGCAAGGGCCGCGGCGGTTCCATGCACATCGCCGACGTCGCCAAGGGCAATCTCGGCGCCAACGGCATCGTCGGCGGCGGCATTCCGATCGCCGTCGGCGCCGCGCTCTCGGCCAAGAAGATGAAGACCGGCAAGGTCGTTGTCTCTTTCTTCGGTGACGGCGCCAACAACGAGGGCGCCTTCCACGAAGCGCTCAACATGGCCGCGGTCTGGAAGCTGCCGGTCATCTTCGTGTGCGAGAACAATGGCTACGGCATGTCGACGTCGACGGCCCGCTCGACCGCGGTCAAGAACATCGCCGAGCGCGCCGCCGCCTATTCGATGCCTGGCGTGATCGTCAACGGCAACATCTTCTCGGAGGTGGCCGAGGCCTCGCACAAGGCCGTCGAACGCGCCCGCGCGGGAGAGGGCCCGACGCTGATCGAATCCAAGACCTATCGCCATCGCGGCCATTCCAAGAGCGATCGCAACCGCTATCGTACCAAGGAAGAGATCGAGGACTGGATGTCGAACCGCGATCCGATCACGCTCTTCGAGAACGAGATGCGCGATTTCGGCTTCATCGACGACCAGGGCATCCAGTCGATCCGCGACGCTGTCGCCAAGGAGATCGCCGAAGGCATCGAATTCGCCAAGGCGAGCGAATCTCCCGACATCCGCGACATTCTCAACTACGTTTACACGGAGCAGGCGTGATGGACACGACGCCACGTGAATTGAGCTACGCTCAGGCAATCCAGGAAGCCATGGCGATCGCCATGGAAGCCGACGAACGCGTGTTCCTGATGGGCGAGGACATCGGCGTCTATGGCGGCGCGTTCCAGGTCACCGGCGATCTGGTCGAGCGCTTCGGCACCGACCGCGTGATGGACACGCCGATCTCGGAACTGGGTGGCGCTGGCGTCGCCGTCGGCGCCGCCGTTACCGGCATGCGGCCGATCTTCGAGTTCCAGTTCTCCGATTTCGCCACGCTCGGCATGGAGCAGATCGTCAACCAGGCCGCCAAGATGCGCTACATGCTCGGCGGCGAGGTCTCGGTTCCCGTCGTCATGCGCTTCCCCGCCGGCTCGGGCACGGGCGCGGCGGCGCAGCACAGCCAGAGCTTGGAAGCCTGGCTCGGCCACGTGCCCGGGCTGAAGGTCATCCAGCCTGCGACCCCCTATGACGCCAAGGGCATGCTGCTGGCGGCGGTTGCCGATCCGGACCCGGTCATGATCTTCGAGCACAAACTGCTCTACAAGATGAAGGGGCCGGTCCCCGAGGGCCACTATACCGTGCCGATCGGCAAGGCCGACATCCGCCGCGAAGGGCGTGACCTGACCATCGTCGCGACCTCCATCATGGTGCACAAGGCGCTCGAGGCGGCCGCGGCGCTGGAAGCGGAAGGCATCGACATCGAGGTGATCGACCTGCGTTCCATCCGGCCGATGGACAAGCAGACCATCATCGACAGCGTCAAGAAGACCTCGCGGTTGATGTGCGTCTACGAAGCGGTCAAGACGCTCGGCATCGGTGCCGAGGTCAGCGCGATGATCGCCGAGAGCGACGCTTTCGACTTCCTCGACGCGCCGATCGTGCGCCTGGGCGGCGCCGAGACGCCGATCCCCTACAATCCGGACCTGGAGAAGGCGACCGTGCCGCAGGTTCCCGGCATCATCGCCGCCGCGCGTGACCTGGCGAAGGGAGCTCGCTGACACATGCCGACGGAGGTCATTCTTCCCAAGGTCGACATGGACATGGCGACCGGACAGATTTCGCGCTGGTTCGCCGAGGAAGGCGCTCGGGTCAATAAGGGCGACGTGCTGTTCGAGATCGAGACCGACAAGGCGGCGATGGAGATCGACGCGCCGGCCAGTGGCGTCCTGCGCGATGTAACCGGCAAGGAAGGCATCGACATCCCGGTCGGCGCGCCCGTCGCCTGGATCTATGCCGATGATGAGGCCTATGCCGGAGGCGCCGCCGTGGCTCCGGCCGTGGCCGCCGTCGCGGTGCCCGCCCAGGTGGCGAGCCCCGAGGCCCCGGCTTCTGCCGTGAGCGAAGCGGGCATTCCCGCAACGAGAAGCGAGGGGACCGGTGTTCGTTCGACGCCGCTGGCGCGTCGGCTGGCGCGCGAGGCCGGGCTCGATCTTTCCGCGGTAACGGGCACCGGGCCGCATGGCCGCGTTGTTAAGGCCGACATCGACGCGGCGATTGCCGGTGGCGCCAAGGCTCCGGCCGTCGCGCCCGCGCCTGCCGCTGCCGCTCCGGCGGCCAAGCCGATGTCGGACGACCAGGTGCTCAAGCTGTTCGAGGAAGGCTCCTATGAGCTCATCCCGCACGACAACATGCGCAAGACCATCGCGCGTCGCCTGGTCGAGGCGAAGTCCACCATCCCGCATTTCTACCTGACCATAGACTGCGAGCTCGACGCGCTGCTGGCGCTGCGGTCGCAGATCAACGCCACCGCTCCGATGCGCAAGACCGACAAGGGCGAGGTTCCGGCCTACAAGCTCTCCGTCAA
>MKVL01000021.1:0-10228 GCA_001899205.1 Mesorhizobium sp. 65-26
CCGCGATCGCGTCGGCGGCCTGTTCGACCTCGAGGAGCTCGAGGTTTCCGACGTCATGGTCCACCGCACCAACATGCGCTCGGTCAACGCCGACGATCCGCCAGAGGCGGTGGTGCGGGAGATCCTGCAAAGCCCGCACACCCGCATGCCGCTGTGGAAGGGTTCGCTCGACAACATCGTCGGGGTGTTGCACGCCAAGGACCTGCTGCGCGCGCTCAACGATGTCGGCAATGACTTTGCCCAGATCGACGTGATGAAGATCGCGTCCAAGCCGTGGTTCGTACCCGACACCACGACCTTGCAGGAGCAGCTCAACGCCTTCCTGCGCCGCAAGGCGCATTTCGCCATCGTCGTCGACGAATATGGCGAGGTCGAAGGCCTGGTGACGCTCGAGGACATCATCGAGGAGATCGTCGGCGAGATCGCCGACGAGCACGACGTCGACATACAGGGCGTCAAGCAGGAGGCCGACGGTTCCGTCGTCGTCGACGGCACGGTGCCGATCCGCGACCTCAACCGCGCGCTCGACTGGAACCTGCCGGACGAGGAGGCGACCACCATCGCCGGCCTCGTCATCCACGAGACCCAGTCGATCCCCGATGAGAAGCAGGCCTTCACCTTCCACGGCAAGCGCTTCGTGGTCATGAAGCGCGACAAGAACCGCATAGCCAGGATCAGGATCCGGCCGGCTGGCGATGCCTGAAACGGGACGCCTCCAGAACGGTTCCGGTTGAAACGGAAACGTCGCAACAGCTCTATCTGTTTGTTTTTGTCGCGGTGATACAATGACCCTGAGACGACCCATTACGAAACCGTAACTGGACGCATGGGACACTCGCAGGCACCCTTGGGGCGCAAAACGGTCGGGGGCGTGGATGATCGATCGGCGAAGTTTTGTCCTGGCATCCCTCGCGGCGCTGCTGCCGGCGCGCGCCTCGGCGTCCTGGTGGCCGAGCAGGCCGGAACCGCGCACATTCGACTATGGTCCGGCAAAACTCGACATCTACGCGCCGGACGGCGCCAAGGGCCTGCCGGTCGTCTTCTTCGTGCATGGCGGCGCCTGGCGGCTTGGCAACCGGAGCCAGGTCCATGCCAAGCCCGGCTTCCTGCTCGACAACGGTTTCTGTTTCGTCTCGATCGACTATCGCATGCTGCCCGGCGCCGATGTGGCCACGCAGGCAGGCGACGTCGCCAAGGCTTACGCCTATGTCCGCGCCAATATAGCCAGCCATGGCGGCGACCCCTCCCGCATGGCCGCGATGGGGCATTCGGCCGGCTGCCATCTCGTCGCGCTGACCGGTATGCGCGGCGACCTGGCGGGCGTTGCCGCGCTGGTGCTCGACGATACCAGGGCCTATGACCTTGAAGCCCTGGCGAAAAGCGGCGGAATGGTCCGCGCCTATGCCCGCGCTTTCCCTGACCGCGCACAGTGGCACGCACTATCGCCGGCCAGCTATGTCGATGGCCGCAAACACCCGCCGACTTTCATCGCCTATTCCGGCGCGTCCGGCCGCGGAGCGGTTTCGACGGAATTTGCCGGGCGGCTGCGCGCGACAGGCACCAAGGTCACGCTGTTCGACGGCAGCGGCTATACCCACATGTCGATCGACCGGCGGCTCGGCAAGGATGGCGATGCGCTGAGCGAAGCCGTGCTTGGCTTTCTCAAGGCCGCGATCGCCTGAGGATCACCAGCGCGTCGGCTCGCCGGGCGCCGACGGCTCGATCGCCAGCGCATGCAGTCCCGCCTTCAATTCGTCGGCGAGCAAGCTGTTGACCGCGCGGTGGCGGTCGACACGGCTCATGCCGGTGAAGGCCGGCGAAACGAGGCGAACGCGGAAATGCGTCTCGCCGGTGCCGTCGAAGGTGGCGTGATGGCCGGATTCCACATGGTGGTGACCAGCATGGAGATGGCTCTCGTTGATGACCGCGAGTCGCTCCGGCGAAAACGCCTTCCTCAGCTTGTCTTCCAAGGTCGCCTGTATGGACATTGCCGCTTCCCTTCACCACATATCGCAAACGCGCCGACCGAGGGGCCGGACGCATTTCCAGCATCGCACAAAATACGCCGATCGCCCGCTTTGTGCCGCGATTCAGCGGTTAGGGCGAAGGTCGTGAAAATGTCAATTCTTGTTTCGCACCCGCGAACACCTCATAAATGGGTGAGATGAAGCCGTATCCCAAATATTTCGAGAAGATTCGCGTCCGCCCTGAAAAGGACGCGGAGCTGAAGTCGCATGCGCCGATCTGCCAGTGGGATGGCTGCAAGGAAGCCGGAACTCATCGCGCGCCGGTCGGGCGGCTGAAGGAAGGCGAGTATTTCCGCTTCTGTTTCGACCATGTGCGCGAATACAACAAGGGCTTCAACTACTTCTCGGGCGTGCCCGACAGCGAGATCGCGCGCTTTCAGAAGGAGGCTCTGACCGGCCACCGGCCCACCTGGAAGATGGGCATCAACGGCGCCGCGACGCGCTCGGCGCCCGATTTCGCGCAGCAGCGTTCGGGGCGCGCCGGCTACTACAATCGCATGCGCGATCCCTTCAACCTGTTCAACGGGCCGCCGGAGGCGCGCGAGCGCAAGGCAAAGCCGCTTGAGGCCAAGGCGCTGGAAACGCTTGGCCTTGATACAAAGGCGACTGGCAAGGATATCAAGGCGCGCTATAAGGAACTGGTGAAGCGTCACCATCCGGATGCGAATGGTGGCGACAGAGGTTCGGAAGACCGGTTCCGCGATGTGCTTCAGGCCTATCGCGTGCTCAAGCAGGCAGGTTTGTGCTGAGCGACCCTATGGCTCGTGTGTTTTTCCAACTTTCCTACGGTTGGAAAAGGCTCTAAGACCGCCCCCGAACAAAATCTATTGCCGGCGAAACGCGGCGTTTCGCCCGTGGAGACGTTGAGAGATATGAACAAGGTCGATCGCGACATCACCAACCTGCCCGACACGACGGTGTCGGTGAAGGATACTTTCGGTTTCGAGTCCAAGATGGTGGTGCCGGCCTATTCGGTATCGACCGAGCATGTGCCTGACGTCGATCCCGACTATCTCTTCGACAAGGCCACCACATTGGCGATCCTCGCCGGCTTCGCCTACAACCGCCGCGTCATGGTGTCCGGCTATCACGGCACCGGCAAGTCGACCCATATCGAGCAGGTCGCCGCCCGCCTCAACTGGCCTTGCGTGCGCGTCAACCTCGACAGCCACGTCAGCCGCATCGATCTCGTCGGCAAAGACGCGATCGTGGTCAAGGAAGGGCTGCAGGTCACGGAATTCCGCGACGGCATCCTGCCCTGGGCCTACCAGCACAATGTCGCGCTCTGCTTCGACGAATACGATGCCGGCCGTCCCGACGTGATGTTCGTCATCCAGCGCGTGCTGGAATCGTCGGGCCGCCTGACGCTGCTCGACCAGAGCCGCGTCATCCGCCCGCATCCGGCTTTCCGCCTGTTCGCCACCGCCAACACGGTCGGCCTCGGCGACACGACGGGCCTCTACCACGGCACGCAGCAGATCAACCAGGCGCAGATGGACCGCTGGTCGATCGTCACCACGCTGAATTACCTGCCGCACGACAACGAGGTCTCGATCGTGCTGGCCAAGGCCAAGCACTATCGCGACAGCAAGGGCAAGGACATCGTCAACAAGATGGTTCGCGTCGCCGACATGACGCGGTCGGCCTTCATCAATGGCGACCTGTCGACGGTCATGAGCCCGCGCACCGTGATCACCTGGGCCGAGAACGCCGAGATCTTCGGCGACGTCGGCATGGCCTTCCGGCTGACCTTCCTCAACAAATGCGACGAGCTGGAGCGTTCGGTGGTTGCCGAATTCTACCAGCGCGCCTTCGGCGAGGATCTGCCGGAGAGCGCCGCCAACGTGGTCCTGGGGTAAGCTGAGCCTCCATGGCGGGTCCAGGCGACAACACGCGTAACAAGCCGAAGGCGGGTTCGGATACGGACGGCTTCAAGCGCGCCGTCACCGTCTGCATGCGCGCCATCTCCGGCGACAAGGAGATGGAAGTCGGCTTCGCCAAGGACAGGCCGGCGCTGGCGGGCAGCCGCGCGAGGCTGCCTGAGCTGCCGAAGAAGGCGTCCAAGACCGATATCGCCATCACGCGCGGCATCGGCGATTCCATGGCGCTGAAGCGCGCCTGCCATGACGCGCGCATCCACACCAAGCTGGCGCCCGAGGGCAAGCAGGCCCGCGCGATCTACGACGCGGTCGAGCAGGCTCGCGTCGAGGCGATCGGCAGCCGTGTCATGCAGGGCGTGGCCGACAACATCGGCACGATGCTCGAGGACAAATACGCCAGGGCGAACCTCGCCGACGTCCGCGACAAGGCCGACGCGCCGATCGAGGAAGCGCTGGCGCTGATGGTGCGCGAGAAGCTGACCGGGCGGCCGGTGCCCAAGAGCGGCGAGCGCATGGTCGATCTCTGGCGTCCCTGGGTCGAGGAGAAGGCCGGCGCCGATCTCGAAGGCCTCTCGGCCAAGCTGGAGGACCAGCAGGCCTTCGCGCGCGTCGTGCGCGACATGCTGGCCTCGATGGAGATGGCCGAGGAACTCGGCGACGACCAGGAGACCGAAGACTCCGACGACAACGAGGATAACCAGCCGCAGGGCGAGGAACAGAGCGAGGAAGGCGGCGAGGATGATTCCGGCGCCGAGCAGTCGCAGTCCGAGGATGCCGAATCCTCCTCCGACGAGGAACAGTCCGCCGAGACCGAAGCGACCGACGCGACGTCGGACGACCTGTCCGATGACGACGACGCGGATGCTGAGACGCCCGGCGAGGCCCGGCGCAACGACAATCCCTTCGCCAACCTGTCGAAAGAGGTCGACTACAAGGTCTTCACCACGGCTTTCGACGAGACGGTAGGGGCCGAGGATCTTTGCGAGGAAGAGGAGCTCGACCGGCTGCGCGCCTTCCTCGACAAGCAGCTCGCCAATCTTTCCGGTGTCGTCGGCAGGCTTGCCAACCGGTTGCAGCGCCGCCTGATGGCGCAGCAGAACCGCTCCTGGGATTTCGATCTGGAAGAAGGCTACCTCGATCCGGCCCGCCTTGTGCGCGTCGTCATCGACCCGATGCAGCCGCTGTCGTTCAAGCAGGAGCGCGACACCAAGTTCCGCGACACGGTGGTGACGCTGGTGCTCGACAATTCCGGCTCCATGCGCGGCCGGCCGATCACCGTCGCTGCTACCTGCGCCGACATACTGGCGCGCACGCTGGAGCGTTGCGGCGTCTCGGTCGAGATTCTCGGCTTCACCACCCGGGCCTGGAAGGGCGGGCAGGCGCGCGAGAAATGGCTCAAGGAAGGCAAGCCGCCGAACCCCGGCCGGCTCAACGACCTGCGCCACATCATCTACAAATCCGCCGACCAGCCATGGCGCCGCGCGCGCCGCAACCTCGGCCTGATGATGCGCGAGGGCCTGCTGAAGGAGAACATCGACGGCGAGGCGCTGCTGTGGGCGCACAACCGCCTGATCGGGCGGCCGGAACAGCGCAAGATCCTGATGATGATCTCGGACGGCGCGCCGGTCGACGACTCGACGCTGTCGGTCAACCCCGGAAACTATCTGGAGCGGCATCTGCGCGCGGTGATCGAGCTGATCGAAACGCGCTCGCCGGTCGAGCTTCTGGCCATCGGCATCGGCCATGACGTGACGCGTTACTATCGCCGCGCGGTCACCATCGTCGACGCCGAGGAACTGGCCGGCGCGATGACCGAGCAACTGGCCTCGCTGTTTGCCGAGGAAAGCGCGCGCGACCAGCGGCGCGGCGGATTCCGTCGCGCTTCGTGAGAGCGGCCTGTCGCATGTCGCGGCGCCGCTCCGTTGCTCGCCGGCAGCGCGCAATCCTATGAGGGGCAGGGCGCATTTGCGAGTTCTTGTCGCGGTCCTTGCGACGCTTTGCCTGTATCCGCCCGCCAGCGCTTCCGAGCAGGCTCCGGTCGAAACGATTGAGATCGTGGCGCGGCCGATCACCCAGTTCCACATTGGCCATGACGAGAAGCGGTTCGGCCCGCTCGAATTCGTCGGCGGCCTCGAGATGACCGCACGCTCGCGCAATTTCGGCGGGCTGTCGGCCATCCGCTTCCTCAAGCCGGGAGCCGAATTCATCGGCGTTGCAGACACCGGCTTCTGGTTTTTCGGAACGGTCGCGCATGGTGGCGACGGACGCCCGTCCGGCATCCGGAATTTCACCATGCAGCAGATGGTCGACGCCGCCGGCCGGCCGATCGACAAGAAGCGGGACGCCGATGCCGAAAGCCTCGCCGTCAAGGACGGCATAGCGACGGTCGGGTTCGAGCACAACCATCGCATCGCCCAGTTCCGGATCGATCCCGCCGACATGGCATCACCGCTTCGGAAGCTGGATTTCCTGATACCGGCGCGCGAACTGCGACAGAACAAGGGTTTCGAGACGATCGCCGTCGCCAATGAGGGCGGCCCGCTCAAAGGCAGCCTCGTGGCCGTTTCGGAGAGGAGCCTCGACACGGCCGGCAACGTCTATGCGGCGATCCTCGAGGGGTCGGGCAAAGGCGTGTTCACCGTCAGGCGCGACGGCGAGTTCGACATAACCGATGGCGCCTTCCTGCCGAACGGCGACCTGCTGCTGCTCGAGCGGAGCTTCTCGATCATGGGCGGCGTCAAGATGCGGCTGCGACGCATCCAGGGCGGGTCCATAGCCATGGGAGCCATCGCCGATGGTCCCGTGCTGCTGCAGGCCGACATGAGCTATCAGATCGACAATATGGAAGGGCTCGACGTCTGGAGCCGTGCCGATGGCGCGCTGATGGTATCGCTGATCTCCGATGACAACCATTCGATCCTGCAGCGCAACCTCTACCTGGAATTCGTCCTGCACGAGGATTGATCCGCGCCTCTCCGGCCGCTCTTTCGACGATCCCTCGTGGCCCTGGCTTCTGGCAAGCTATTGATAACGAATGGTTTCCCGGTCGTGCGGCCTTTCTTTGTCAGAATACTTTAGTCCATACTTGACAATTTGCGTGGTCGACGAAATACTCAAGCATATGCTTAACTATTCCGAGATCGACACCATCCTTCGTGCCCTTGTCGAGCCCACGCGCCGCCAGATCCTGGAAAGGTTGAGCCGCGGACCGGCAACCGTCAGCCAACTGGCCGAACCATTCGGCATGACGTTTGCGGCCGTGCTGCAGCATCTGCAGGTGCTGGAGGCCTGCGGGCTGATCCGCAGCGAAAAGATCGGGCGGGTGCGGACCTGCCGCATCGAGCCGGGCGGGCTTGGCCCGCTCGCCGACTGGATCGCCGAACGCCGCATTCCGGCGGAACGCCATCTCGACCGTCTTGGCCAGATCCTGGCCGAGGCGGATCCTCCGAAAG
This sequence comes from Mesorhizobium sp. 65-26, assembly GCA_001899205.1. Lineage (GTDB taxonomy): Bacteria > Pseudomonadota > Alphaproteobacteria > Rhizobiales > Rhizobiaceae > Mesorhizobium. The sequence continues at coordinate 7,360 of MKVL01000021.1, forward strand.
CCCAAGATCAGGAAAAGGACGAAAAGCAATGAACCAGACCGCGCCCCTCAAGGACGAGCATACCGTCATCCACTCCACATTCACGATCGAACGGACCTACCCGCAGTCACCAGCCCGGGTCTTCCATGCCTTTGCCGACAAGGCCACGGTGCGGCGCTGGCGGGTCGAGGGCGATGGTTTCGCCATTGCCGAATTCAGCTTCGATTTTCGTGTCGGCGGCGGAGAAGTGTCTCGTTTCAGCTATGGCGGCGGACCGGAGATCCGGCTCGATGCCCAGTTCCAGGATATCGTTCCCGACCAGCGCATCGTGTTCTCCTACCGCATGGCAATCGGACAGCAGGCGATGTCGGCATCCCTTACCACCGTGGAGCTTACGCCTGACGACGGCGGCACGAGGCTGACCTATACCGAGCAGGGTGCCTTCTTCGATGGCGTCGATTCCGCCAAGGGGCGGGAGGAGGGGACCCGCGGGCTGCTCGAGGCTCTTGCCGTGGAGCTCCAGAGGTCGAAATAGGCCGAACCGCCGAAGGTGGCCTCCGGTCAGGACCGCGAACCGTTGGTGGCGATCCAGATGACATGGCGCGCGCCGCGCTTGCCATTGGCGCGCGTCTTCACCTCCTCGACGGTGAAGCCTGCCTGTTTCAGGCGCCGCGTGAAGCCGCTGTCCGGCCCCTGCGACCACACCGCCAGCACGCCGCCAGGCTTGAGCGCGGCGCGGGCCGCGCCGAGACCGGGCGCGCCGTAGAGCGCGTCGTTGCCCGCGTAGACGATACCTTCGGGGCCGTTGTCGACATCGAGCAGTATGGCATCCCACGCCGCCTTCTCCGACCGTATCAGCCGGCCGACATCGACCTCGCGGATGGTGACGCGGGGATTGTCGAGCGATCCGGCGAAAATTCCCGACATCGGCCCGCGCGCCCAGGCGACGACCGCGGGGACCAACTCGGCCACCTCGATGCGTGCATCCGTGCCGAGCGCTTCCAGCGCGGCGCGCAAGGTGAAGCCCATGCCAAGGCCGCCGATCAGCACACCTGGACGCCTGCGGCCGGCCAGACGCTCGCAGGTCAGCCGGGCAAGGGCCTCCTCGGAACCGCTGAGGCGGCTGTTCATCAGCTCGTTGGTGCCGAGCATTATGGAAAATTCGGTCCCGCGCTGTTTCAGGCGCAGTTCGCTATCAGAACCGGGAACTCTCGCGGTGTCGAGAACGGACCAGGGAATCATCGCGCCGCTGCGTGCCGTCGGCCCTACCGGGGGCCGGCGACGTGGCGGATCTCGTTCATCAGGAAATTGCCGACGCGCTTGCTGCGGTTGCGCACCTTGAGCGCGGCCTTGCTGTCCACGAAATAGGTATGAAGGATGCTGTCGCGCGTGCGCACTTCCGGCCCGACAGTATCGACCGAATGCCAGGTGTCCGCCCCAACCGCGAAAGCGTAGCCGGTGTTGGGGGAGAAAGGCATGCGGTGCGCCATTTCGAACTTGCCGTCCGGCAGCCGCCGGTCGAAGCGCGTGCCGATGTGATTGATGCTGTCGTCCTCGGGCAGGTAGAACTGGACCGTGATGCCTTTCCATTTCGTATCGGTGTGGAAGCCGATCTTGTAGCCCGCGACATCGCGCGTCAGCATGGGAACCGGGTACATTTCGGTGTTCAGGAAGTCCGCCCCGAAGCGACGCTCCAGCCCGGGCGACAGGCGCCGCATGAACGCATCCTTCAACTCCGGCGCGCACAGCGCCTTTCCGACCAGGGCCCATACGGCCCGCTTCTCGTTCGGCAAATGGCGGATGTATTCCGGATAGAGATCGATCTTGACCCGCGTTGAGGAGCCGTCCGCCTGGATGTTCACGCTGTTACGCCCCTTGAGCGCGCGATACTCGCCCGGCTCGGGCATGGCGACCCGCATGCGGCGATAAAGATCCGACGGAAACACGTCCGTCATTTCGAGATGCCAGAACGGAACGTCCACCAGTGGGGCGCGGTTCACCGCTTCCACCATGTGAGAGACGACCTGTTGCGTTGTTTCGGCCGTTGGATCTTTGCCTGACATCGATAGTTCCTCGCGAATCGACCGGAATACCGTCCCGTTCGATGGTATTTGATGCGGGGAACACTAACCACCGCACGTGTTGGATTGCAACAATCCTTGATCCGCAGGCGAGCTGCCGAAACCGTCCGGCGGCCTTATTTGGCGTGGCTCGAATGCCTGACGAAATGGCACGCCTCTTTCATTGGCGTCGCCCCGCTCAACCCGGGTTTCTCGATGGGACTTTCCGGCGTCAGGCGAGCGCCGGCTGGCTCCAGCGCGCGGCGAGCAGGCGGTAGGGGATCAGCGCGACGACCGCGATGACCAGCTTCACCGAGAGATCGCCGAATGCCCAGGAGATCCAGCGCATCGTCTCGGCATGGAACAGGCCCATGAAGGGCGCGCTCTCCAGCGCGAAGCCGTCGCTCGGGCCGGCGAAGGCGAAAGCCGCCGAGAAGGCGATGGTGAAAAACACCATCGTGTCGAAGATCGAGCCGACCAGCGTGCCGATGATCGGGGCGCGCCACCAGCTTTGACGGCGCAGCCGGTTGAAGACGGTGACGTCGAGCAGTTGCGCGGTGAGGAAGGCGGCGCCAGAGGCCGCCGCGACCCGCGCCAGCCGGTTGGCGGCGGTATCGAACTCGATCAAGCCATAGCGGTACAGAAGGGGCGGGATCAGGATGGAACAGGTCACCGCGGTGGCGAAGCCGACGAAGACGATGCCCCGCGCCACGGCAGGCCCGTAGCGGCGATTGGCAAGATCGGTGACGAGGAAGGAGAACGGATAGGTGAAGGCGCCCCAGGTGAGCAGGTCCGCCAGCGAGAGCGACCCGACGGTTCCCTGCATGGGG
>MKVL01000021.1:10259-64334 GCA_001899205.1 Mesorhizobium sp. 65-26
CCGTCGCTCGAAAGGCGGTCGTCCCCCGCCTTGAATGGATCAGGCGGCGGACTGCTCGGCCAGCTTCTTGGCGATCTGCTTCTTCAGCAGGCGCGCGCGCTGCGACAGCTCCTTGGCGTCGGCCTTGGCCAGGAAAGCGTCGAGGCCGCCGCGATGCTCGACCGAACGCAGGGCGTTGGCCGAAATGCGCAGGCGCACGTTCTGGTTCAGCGCTTCCGAGATCAGCGTGACGTTGACGAGGTTCGGCAGGAAGCGACGCTTGGTCTTGTTGTTGGCGTGGCTCACATTGTTGCCGGTCTGGACTGCCTTGGCAGTGAGTTCGCAGGTGCGGGACATTGTTGTTACCTTCAGTTCTCAGTCTGACCAAACCTCGAGCCCGCGCCGTGCGGCGCGCGGTTTCGATCGGGCGGCCTTATGGAAAAAGTTGGCGTTCCATAGTTGCATTTCATCAGGGCGTCAAGCTCCGACGACCCGCGCGAGATCAGCCGGCTTTCATATTAACGCCGGATTTCACCCTATAAGCGGTTGCTCAGGGACATAGGAATAGGGCCAGCGCCTTGATTCCGCAAAACCGAGGATCATATCCCCGTCATGCTTCGCCCCATCATGCCACGCTTGTCCCAAGTTCTCGTCGCCGCGCTCGCCCTTGCCCTGCCACCTGCGGCATACGCCGCGGACGCGCGAACCTTCAAGGGCGAATACACCGTCTCCTTCCTCGGTCTTTCCGTGGCGAAGGCGTCTTTCTCCAGCCAGTATGTCGGCGACGACTACACGATCGACGGCACGGTCTCGGCCGCCGGCATCGCCAAGCTGTTCGACGACACGCATGGCACGATCTCGTCGAAAGGCACGATCTCGGGCAAGCGGATGCATCCGAACGCCTTCCGCGCCGACTACACGTCCGGCAAGAAGGCGTCGATGATCGACATCCGGTTTTCGAACGACGCGGTGACGTCCACCAAGGTGGTTCCCGCTCCCGAAAAGCGCGATCCCAAGGAATGGGTACCTCTCGGCGCCAGCGACCTGGTCGCGGTGCTGGACCCGATGGCGGCAACCGTCGTGCATGCCGACAGCCCGGACAAGGTGTGCGGGCGCACGGTCAAGATCTACGACGGCGAGATGCGCGCGAACCTCACCCTCACCTATCAGTCGAAGGGTACGATTTCGGTGCCCGGCTACAAGGGTGACACGGTGACGTGCCGGCTGGCCTTCGAGCCCGTCTCGGGCTATCGCAAGGGCCGCAAGGCGCTGGAGTTCCTGAAGAATCGCAGCCGCATCCTGGTGACGTTTGCACCCGTCGGAAAAACCGGCGTATATGCGCCGATCCGCGCCTCGGTGGGAACGCAGATCGGTCCTCTCACCATCAGCGCGCGGCGCTTCGAGGCGAACAGCTAGGGCGCGATTGCGTTTCGTCGAAATCGCATTTCACCCTGAAATCTCGTATTGAGGCATGATCCGTTCCGAAAAGTCCGCGACTTTCGGAACGAGGCTTGGGCGCGAGGGGCGCCGACGGAGACGGGGTATGGGGCGCGCTACGCTGATCGGGTTCTCGGCGGTTGCCATGTGGGCGCTGCTCGCCCTTTTGACCGATGCCTCGGGCGCCGTGCCGCCCTTCCTGCTGTCGGCCATGACCTTTGCCATCGGCACCGGCGTGGGTCTGGTGGCGCGGCTGTTCATGCCGGCCCCGGACAAGGGACAGAAGATCCCGCCGCAGGTCTGGTTCATCGGCATCGCCGGCCTGTTCGGCTACCATTTCTTCTACTTCACGGCGCTGCGCAACGCGCCGGCGGTGGAAGCAAGCCTGATCGCCTATCTCTGGCCGCTGCTGATCGTGCTCGGATCGGCGCTGATGCCGGGTGAGCGGCTGGCCTGGAACCATGTCGCCGGCGCCCTGCTGGGGCTTGCCGGCACGGTGCTGATCGTCACAAAGGGCGGCGGCCTCGCCTTCGACGCGCGCTACGGCTTCGGCTATGCCATGGCCGCTGTGTGCGCGCTGCTCTGGTCGTCCTACTCGCTCCTGTCGCGGCGCTTCCCATCGGTGCCGACCAGCATCGTCACCTGGTTCTGCGCCGCCACCTCGGTGCTCTCGCTGGCCTGTCATTTCCTGCTGGAAAAGACCGTCCTGCCCGACGGTCCGGGGCAATGGCTTGCCGTGCTCGCCCTCGGGCTGATGCCGGTGGGAGCTGCCTTCTATGCCTGGGACATCGGCGTCAAGCGCGGCAACATCCAGGTGCTTGGCGCGGCCAGCTACGCCGCGCCGCTGCTCTCGACGCTGGTGCTGATCGCGACCGGCTTCGCGGAACCATCGTTGCGCATCCTGGCCGCCTGTATCCTCATCACCGGCGGTGCGGTACTGGCGGCGAAATCGCTGCTGTTTCGCAAGCCGGTGGCGGAAGGGGCAAAGGCATGATGCCGTTTCCGGGCGGCATCGACGCCAATCCCAACGCCACGCTGCTGTTTTCGCTGGTCGCGGCGGTGATCTATACGTTCACGCTGACCCAGCCGCCAAGGCTCGCCCGCACGGCGGCGAAGACGCTCGCCGTTGCCATGCTTGCCGCGCTCGCCTTCATGCAGGGCGGTCCGGGGCTGCTGGTTGCCGCCCTGGCGCTCAGCGCTATCGGCGATGCCTTCCTGTCCTATGACAGCGAGCCGACCTTCCTCGGCGGCCTGGGCAGCTTCCTTCTCGCCCATGTGCTCTACATCGCGCTGTTCGCGCATTCGGGCGGCGGCTTCCCGGCCTTTGCCGCGGAGCCCTGGCGGGCCGTGGTCGCGGTGGCCATGGCCGTGTTCGCGCTCGCCATGCTGTCGGTGCTGTGGCGGCGCGTTGGCGCCGGCCTGCGCGTGCCGGTCGCGGTCTACGTCGTGGCGATCCTGGCGATGGGTATCGCCGCCCTGACGGTCAACCATCCATGGGTGATCGTCGGCGCCATCCTGTTCATGGCATCCGACGCGCTGCTCGCCACGGAGAAATTCGTGATGGCGCCCGGCTCGCCGCATCGCGCCTGGACGCGCTACGCCGTCTGGGTGCTGTACTATGTCGCGCAGGTAGCCATCACGCTTGCCTTCCTGCTCGGCGATCCGATCGTTTCCTGGCTGTAGTCAGCGCTCAATCCAAGGGGATTGGAGCGCGACGTCGCGCGCGGCTGTTCGTGCTGCGGCTATCGCCAGACCTGGGCGATGGCCAGCCCGACCAGCGTGGCGCCGCTGATCAGCGTTCCGAACCGGCCGAGGTCGATGCCACCGATGCGGATACGGCTGGCGCTGGTGCCCAGCGCCACGCCGAGCGCGACCGTTATCAGGCTTCCCGTCGCGGCGGTCAGCGCCACGGCGACGGCCGGCATGTGCAGCAGGCCGGCGCCAACGGCGTTCGCCAGGGCGTTCGCCGACAGCGCGATGCCGAGGATAACGGCCTCGACGAAGCCGATCCTGCCGCTTTCCATCGCGAGCACGCTGGAGAACCAGCGGGCGAGCCGGCTCCGGCCTGGATTCCCGGCGGGAGTTTTCCTGGGGGCCACCAGCAGCAGGATGCGCACGCCGATCATGAACAGCAGGACCGCGCCGGCAACATCAGGCAGGTCTCCCGGCAGCACCCGGCCGATCCATTCGCCGAAGAAAATGCCGGCCATGCTGAAGACAAAGCAGATCGCGGCGATGACAAGATTGGCCGCAAGCCCGATGCGGACGCCACGCACGCCATAGGAAAGCCCGACGGCCAGATTGTCGATGCTGGACGCGAAAGCCAGGCCGACGACGAAATACCAGTTCATATGCGGCTCCGGCGGGTGCTGCGGTGTCATTGAGTGGTTCGGCGCCTGGTCCGAAGCGCCGGGGCCACGCCCATTGCCCAGGATGTCGAACATCATTGGGCGGCCTGCAATAGCCGTTCCATCAAGGCGTTGGAAGTGCCTCGAACGATTCCACGCTTGGTCCTAAAGCGGGCCGCGATGTTTCAGCTTCGCTGCTGTTGCTTCAGGCACCTGATTTCACGCACGTCTTTGTCGCGGGACCGGATCCATCTTGCCGAAGGTATGCGTCAGGCCGGTTGTGGTTCCCAGCCGGGCGCCGCCAGTTCGAAGGCCGCGAATTGGAAGCCTGGCGCGACCGTGCAGCCGACCAGCGTCCACTCGCCAAGGCTGCGGGCTGATTGCCACCAGCCCGCCGGCACGACGATCTGCGGTCGTTCGCCGGCTGCCAGCGCCGTGCCGAGCACCTGCTCGATCACGGCTCCGCCTTCCTGGTGCATCGACAGCGCCAATGGGGCGCCATCGTAGAAATGCCAGACCTCGGAAGCGTCCTTGACCCTGTGCCAGGCCGAAAGCTGGTCTTCCTCCAGCAGGAAATAGATGGCGGTGGAATGGCCACGCCCGCCGTTCGCGCCGTCACGGAAGGTCTCGGCGTACCAGCCGCCCTCCGGGTGCGGTTTCATCCCGAGAATCGCAATTATTTCCGCCGCGCTGATCATGGGCGGCAGCGTATCACGGCGCTCAGAAATTGTCCTTGCGCTTGCGGATCTCGGCGAACACCTCGACATCGGATGCCTTTTCCATGCCGAGGTGCTTGCGGATGGCCGGATCGTGCCAGCGCAGGAACGGGTTGGTCGACAGTTCCTCGCCGATCGTGGTCGGCAAGGTGGGCTTGTCGGCCGCGCGCAGGGCCTCGATCCTGGCGGCGCGCTCCTTCAGGGCCGAATTGGTCGGGTCCACGGTCAGCGCGAAGCGCGCGTTGGCGAGCGTGTATTCGTGGCCGCAATAGACGACGGTGTCGGCTGGCAGCGCGGCGAGCTTCTTCAGCGATTCGTGCATCACCGGAGGCTTGCATTCGAACAGCCGGCCGCAGCCGAGCGCGAACAGTGTGTCGGCGGTGAAAGCCACCTTCGGGGCCGGCAGGTGGTAGGAGACGTGGCCAGCGGTGTGGCCGGGCGTCTCGATCACCTCGATCCGCTCGGCGCCGAGCTGGACGACCGAGCCTTGCCTGACGGTCTGGTCTATGCCGGGTATCCTGGCCTTCTCCGCCTCGGGCCCGACGATCTTCAGCTTGAAGCGGTCCTTCAGCGCCAGGTTCGCCTCGACATGGTCGAGATGATGATGCGTGGTCAGGATCATCGTCGGTGTCCAGCCGGTGCGCTTGAGGGCGGCCAGGATCGCCGCCTCCTCCGGTGCGTCGATGATCGCGGTCTGGCCGCTGGAAGGGTCGTGCACGAGCACGCCGAAATTGTCGCTGCGGCAGATGAATTGTTCGATTTCGACGGGCATGGCGTCTGTCTCCACTATCGTCGCAGAGATAGGGCGTCGGGCCGCCGATGTCATCACGCGCATGGCGTTATGCGGGCGAGGTTTGTTGAACTCGGCCCGCTTCGCGGCTACCGTCCGGCGCATGCATTCCGATATCGTCGACCTGCGTTCCTTCTACTCCACCACGCTCGGGCGGCTGGCGGAACGCTCGATCACCATGGCGCTGTCGTCGATCTGGGCCGCCATGCCCAACGAAAGGCTTGTCGGCCTCGGCTATACGCTGCCCTGGCTGGAACGGTTCGGCGGTGACGCCGAGCGCGTCTTCGCCTTCATGCCGGCCACCCAGGGCGCGGTGGTCTGGCCGACGACAGGCCCGGCCGCGACGGCGCTTGTCTTCGACGAGGAACTGCCTCTGGTCGATGCCTGTATCGACCGCATGCTGCTTGTCCACTCGCTCGAACATGCCGAGAATCCGCGCGAGACGCTGAACGAGATCTGGCGGGTGCTGTCGCCGGCCGGACGTGTCGTTATCGTCGTGCCCAACCGTCGCGGCGTCTGGGCGCGCTTCGAGCATACACCCTTTGGCAATGGGCGGCCGTTTTCCCGCGGCCAGCTGACCGAACTGCTGCGCGAGGCGAATTTCACGCCCGCCGCATGGTCCGACGCGCTGCTGTTCCCGCCATCGCAACGGCGCTTCATGATGCGGCTCCACAATGTGCTCGAGCGGGCGGGAAGGCGGTTCTGGCCGATCTTTTCCGGCGTCATCGTGGTCGAGGCGCAGAAGCGGCTCTACCAGGGCGTGCCGGTCGCCCAGCGTGCCTCGCGTCGTGTCTTCGTGCCGGTCTTTTCGCCGCATGGCGCCACGCGGCTGGGTAGGCTGTCGGCGCCCCGGCACGAGGCGCCGACACGGCCGGGGTGAGGCCAAGCCCGCCGTTTTCCGGTTTTCGCGCCTGCCTCCCAATGCAAAGGTACCGCCCATGGCTGATCTTCCGGACCAAAAGGCTGGCGGCACGGCTGCCGCTCCGTCGATCGAGACCGGCAGCCTGCGCGACCAGTTGACGGCGGTCAGGCAGGGGCTCTCGCAATCGCCGGTGAGAATGAAGCTGCTGATGATGTCGGCGGGCATCATGGCGGTCATTGTCGCGACCGCCGTCGGGCAGGTTTTGCTCAATCGCTGGAACCAGCCCTTCTACGACGCGCTGGCGCGGCGCGACATGACGGAGTTCCTGCACCAGCTGCTCATCTTTGCCGGCATCGCCGGCGGGCTCCTGGTGCTCAACATCGCCCAGACCTGGCTCAACCAGATGATCCGGCTACGGCTGCGCGAGGCGTTGACGCAGGACCTGATCGACGAGTGGCTGCGGCCGGCGCGCGCCTTCCGCCTGGCCAATGCCGGCGCCATCGGCGTCAATCCCGACCAGCGCATGCAGCAGGACGCGGCCCATCTCTCCGACCTCTCGACCGATCTCGGCGTCGGCCTGCTGCAATCCTTCATCCTGCTGGCGTCCTTCGTCGGCGTGCTGTGGGAATTGTCCTCTGGTTTCGTCTTCCACATCGGGGGCAGCGCGTTCGCCATCCCCGGCTACATGGTCTGGGCGGTGTTCATCTATGCCGGCACGGCGTCCTGGCTGAGCTGGCTGGTGGGCCGGGCGCTCATCCCTTTCAACAACGACCGCTACACGCGCGAGGCCGAGTTCCGATCGTCGGTGGTGCGGGTCAACGAGAATGTCGATGCCATCGCGCTGGCGCATGGCGAGGCGGAGGCGAAGCAGAAGCTTGTGCATGATCTCGGCACGGTGCTCGACGCCATGCGGCGCATCTACAGCGCCCAGATCAACCTGTCCTGGGTGACGGACACCTATGGCTGGATCACCGTCGTCGCGCCGATCCTGGTGGCGGCGCCGGTCTATTTCGCCGGCGACATCAGCTTCGGCGGACTGATGATGGCGGTTGGAGCCTTCAACCAGGTCCATTCGTCGCTGCGCTGGTTCATTAACAACATCGGCAGCATCGCGGACTGGCGGGCGACGCTGATGCGCGTCGCCGATTTCCGCATCGCGCTGGTCGAGACCGACGCGCTGCACGACAAGGAGCGGCGCATCGAGTTCGGCGAGAACAAGAACGGCAACCTTTCCTTCGAGAATCTGAAGGTCGGCTCGCCGGAAGGGTGCGCCAAGCTCGATCAGCCGCATGTCGAGATCAAGGGCGGCGAACGCGTGATGATCACCGGCGAACCACGCGCCGGCAAGACGCTGTTCTTCCGCGCCATCGCCGGCCTGTGGCCGTGGGGAAGCGGGCGTATCGGCATGCCTTCGGGCGAGGCGCCGATCTTCGTGCCGCGCACACCCTATTTCCCGCTGGGGACCCTGCGCGAGGTGCTTGATCATCCCTATGGAGAGGCGCCCGTCAGCGATGCCGATATCGCCGCGGTGCTTACCGAGGTGGGCCTTGGCCATCTCTCATCGTCGCTGGACCGGACGGCGCGCTGGGAGCACGAACTCGGTGACGACGAGCAACGGCTCCTCGCCTTCGCGAGGCTTGCGCTGAAGAAACCCAAATGGGTGATCATCGACGAGGCGCTGGACACGTTCGACGGCGCGACGCTGCGGCGGGTTCTGACCATGCTGGAGGCGCGACTCACAGGTGCCGCGATCCTCAACATCGGGCGCGGCCAGCACAACAGCCAGTTCTTCCCGCGCTCGCTGACCATCGTTCGGGACACCGGCGAGCCGGCCCTGAGGCCGGCCCGGATCAGGGCCGGCGCGATCGAACCGCCGCCGCGTGTCATGAGGCACCGGAAATAGCGCAATCCGAGGCCAATGCGGATCAAGATCCGATCCGGTAACAACGGCCTCAAGCCCGGTGGGCGCTTCTGTCCAAAGATGGGATCGCCGCACCGCGTGGGTCGGAAGGAAGGCCTGGGATCAGGCCAGCCGCGCGCCGAACTTTTCGCGGAACTCGTCGTAAAGGCCCTGGCGCCAGCGGCGCCCGCAGACATAGCCGCGTACCAGTTGCGAAACCGAATAGCCCAGCGCCTCGGAGGACCTGTTGGCCATGTAGCCGGCGAAAGCTTCCGGCAGCCGGCCCCGCAGCAGGTCGGCGATCAGCTGGCGCGCGACCATATAGGGCGGAATGTCGGGATAGGCTTCGGCGATGTATGGATGCTTGCACATCAGGTTCGCGTAGGCTTCGACATAGCCGTCGCGACGGCCGGAGATGGAGTTCTGCGAATTGTGCTTCTCCCAGTCGACGCATTCCGACAGCAGCGCGCCGCAGCGCCGGGCGAAGCGCAACAGCAGCTCGCGGTCCTGCATGCGGGTGACGTCGCTGTCGTAGCCGCCGATCGCCAGCAGAGCGTCGCGTCGCACGGTGATCGCCGACCCGGCGATGAAGATCGTCTGCGCGACGAGCGCCCGTTCGAGCATCGACGGGCCAAGCCAGGCCTCGCGATTGGCGCATTTCGTGGCGCGGCCGCCCTTCAACGAGACATATGAGCTGATCAGCACCTCGAGCGAGGGATTTTCCTCGAAACGCGCCAGCGCATGCTCGAGGCGGTTGGGCAGGAAGACGTCGTCGGAATCGAGGAAGGTGACGATTGGCGCGCGGGCGCGCTCGATGCCGGCATTGCGGGCGGCATTGGCGCCGCGCCATTTGGCGCCGACATAGATCAGCCTGGGGTCGCGGATTTCGGCCAGGGCGGCCGCCGTTCCGTCGGTCGAGCCGTCATCGACGACGATGTGCTCGAAGCGGGTGTGGCTCTGGGCAAGCACGCTTTCGACGGCGCGCAGCACTTTCTCGCGCCGGTTGTGGGTAGGCGTGACTACCGTGATCAGAGGTTCGTCGGCTTCGGCCATGTGTATCAGCCGAGCCTCGTGCAGGGATACGCGGCGCCAGGCCGGCTCTGTTCCCCACGCACTTGATGAATAGTCCACCCCGTTCCCATGTTCCCGCCCCGGACCACGTCGTCTCCCGTACCGACCCCTCTATTGGTGCAACGCTACAAAAAACGAATGTAGCTGTCACCCGGTGTTGGCCGCGATTGCCACAGCTATAGTGATTTTCTCGTCTGTGCGTTGTATCGGCAACATAGTGTTGCCGCGCCCAAGTGCCGATTGAGGCGCTATGCTTGAGTTTTCTGCTTTCAAGCATGGCGTGCCGGACGCGCGCGCGGCGTCAGCGCCGCAGCAGGAACACCGCCTGCTGGCCGAAGAAATTCCAGAACCACCACGGCATGGACAGGCCGATTCGCTGGCCGTTGGCATCGAGCGCCGTCGCCTTCTCCACCGTGGCGCCGAGTTCGTCGCACAGGTTCATGAAATCGCGAATGGTGCAGAAATGAATGTTGGGCGTGTCGTACCAGGAGTAGGGCAGGTCCTTGGTCACAGGCATGCGGCCATTGACGAACAGCGACAGGCGCACCCGCCAGTGACCGAAATTGGGGAAGGAGACGACGGCGTGCTTGCCTATGCGCAGCAGCTCGTCGAGCACCAGCTTGGGGTTGCGGGTCGCCTGCAGGGTCTGCGACAGCACGACGAAATCAAATCCCTTGTCGGGATAGAAGGCGAGGTCCTTGTCGGCGTCGCCCTGGATGACCGACAGGCCACGGGCCACGCATTCGTTGACGCCGCGCTGCGACAGTTCCAGCCCGCGCCCGTCGACCTGCTTCGTATCCTGCAGGAGTTCGAGCAGTTCGCCGTCGCCGGAGCCGACATCCAGCACCCGCGAACCCGGTACGATGAGACCGGCGACGACCTCCAGGTCGACACGTGGGGCGCGGTTGACGCTCATGGCTTGTCCTTCCTGCCGGCGCCGCGTCCGGATCTTTCGAGACAGGGGGCGCTCATGCGCCGAGCCCTCTGGCGCGCGCCGCCGAGGCGATGAAGCCGCTGATGGCCGCGAACATTTCCGGCTCGTCGAGCAGGAAGGCGTCGTGGCCGCGGTCGGTCTCGATCTCGACGAAGGACACCGAGGCGCCAGCCGCGTTGAGCGCATGCACGATCGAGCGGCTTTCCTCGGTCGGGAACAGCCAGTCCGAGGTGAAGGAAACCAGGCAGAAACGCGTCTTGGTGCCGGTGAAGGCGTCGGCAAGCCGTCCGCCATGGTCGGCGGCGAGGTCGAAATAGTCCATCGCCCGGGTCATGTAGAGGTAGGAGTTGGCGTCGAAGCGGTCGACGAAGGTCATGCCCTGATGGCGCAGGTAGCTCTCTATCTGGAAATCGGCGTCAAAGCCGAAAGTGAGCGCCGTGCGGTCCTGCAGGTTGCGCCCGAACTTCCGGTGCAGGGCGGCTTCCGAAAGATAGGTGATGTGGGCGGCCATGCGCGCCACGGCGAGCCCTTTCTCCGGGCGCTTGCCCTGTTCGAGGTACTTGCCGCCGAGCCAGTTCGGGTCGGCCATGACAGCCTGCCGGCCAACCTCGTGGAAGGCGATGTTCTGCGAGGAATGCCGCGCGCCGGTGGCGATCGGCAGGGCGCTGAAGACGCGCTCCGGATAGCTGGATGCCCATTCCAGGACCTGCATGCCGCCCATCGAGCCGCCAAGCACGCAGAACAGCTTGTCGATGCCGAAATGGTCGACCAGCATCACCTGCGCGCGCACCATGTCGCGGATGGTGATGACGGGAAGGTCGAGGCCGTAGGGCTTGCCGGTCGCCGGATTGGTCGAGGCGGGGCCGGTGGAGCCCAGGCAGCCGCCCAGCACGTTCGAGCAGATGACGAAGAAGCGGTCGGTATCGATGATCTTGCCGGGGCCGATCAGCACTTCCCACCAGCCGGGCTTTCCCGTCACCGGATTGTTGTTGGCGACATGCTGGTCGCCGGTCAGCGCGTGGCAGACGAGGATGGCGTTGCTGCGCGCCTCGTTGAGCGTGCCGTAGGTCTGGTAGGCAATCTGGAATGGCGACAGCAACGTGCCGGCGTCGAGCCTGAGCGGCTGGTCGGGGCCAAACCGCAGCACGGGGCTCGACGGCTGGTCGGCCTCGCTGCTTGCCTGTCGCGCGCGTGAAGCGGCCATGACATCCCTCACTCAGTCGGCCTGGATCGTATCCGGCTCGAAGCGGCTGTCCGGCCGGCGCGGACAACAAAAAACCGGCAATGCCATTCGCAAAGCCGGTTACAGGATGCAAACGGCCCTTTAGCGAGTTGTTTAACGTGGCTGCAAGCCGACCGGCCAAATCACCACGGGATATTCGCCGTTGTCATAGAACCGGCGCGCGTCGGCGTCAATGTCCCTCATCCTCTCGACATTGCCGCGCCCGGCCTGTATTTCCGCTGCGGCTTGCCGTTTGGCGCTTCGCGGCCGGAAATCCGCCGCGCCGGGCGGGAGCATCTCTTCGATGGATCTCGCGACATGACAAAGACACCGGATCAGGCTCGTCCAACGCCCCGCGCGGGCATCATGGACATAGAGGCCTATGTGCCGGGCAAGAGCGCAGCGCCCGCCGGCGTCGCCAAGGTGCATAAGCTGTCGTCGAACGAGAATCCGCTCGGACCGTCGCCAAAGGCGGTGGAGGCCGCGCGCGAAGTAGCCGCCAGGCTCGACGTCTACCCTGATGGCAGCGCCCGGCGCCTGCGCGAGGCGATCGGCGAGGCGCACGGCCTCAACCCCGGCAACATCATCTGCTCCAACGGCTCCGACGAGATCCTCGGGCTGCTCGCCCAGACCTACCTCGCCCCCGGCGACGAGGCCATCATCACCGAGCATGCCTTCATGGTCTACAAGATCTACATCCAGTCGGCCGGTGCCGTTCCGGTGACGGTGCGGGAGAAGGACGAGCGCACTGACATCGACGCCATTATCGCGGCGGTCACGCCGCGCACCAGGATCGTCTTCCTCGCCAATCCGAACAATCCGACCGGCACCTACGTGCCCTTCCAGGAGGTGCGCCGGCTGCACGCCGCGCTGCCGAAGGATGTGCTGCTCGTGCTCGACGCGGCCTATGCGGAGTATGTGCGGCGCAACGACTACGAGGCCGGCATAGAGCTCGCCGGCAGCGCGCAGAACGTTGTCATGACGCGGACCTTCTCCAAGCTCGGCCTGGGTGGCGCGCGCATCGGCTGGATGTATGGCCCGATGCACATCGTCGACGCGATCAACCGCATTCGCGGCCCCTTCAACGTCAACGCCACGGCCATCGAGGCCGGCATCGCCGCGATCCGCGACCGTGCCCATATCGAGCTCAGCGTCACGCACAACGAGAAATGGCTCTCCTGGCTGAACGAGGAGCTTACCAGGCTTGGGCTCAGGGTGACGCCGAGCGTCGGCAATTTCGTGCTGATCCATTTTCCGGACGACGGCAAGCACTCGGCGGCCGCGGCCGACGACTATCTGACCGCGCGCGGCTATATATTGCGGCGGGTGACGGGCTACGGCTTCCCCAACGCGCTGCGCATGAGCGTCGGCACCGAGGAAGCCAATCGCGGCGTGATCGACGCCCTCGAAACATTCCTGAAAAGCTGAGAGCCATGCCGTCGTCGACACATCCGATGTTTGAGAAGATCGCGCTGGTCGGCATCGGCCTGATCGGTTCGTCGCTGGCCCGCGTCATCCGCCGCGAGGGCCTGACCCGCCACATCGCCATCGCCACACGCAGCAAGTCGACGCTGGCGAGGGCGGAGGAGCTTGGCCTCGGCGATTCCTACACGACCGACGCCAGCGAGGCGGTGCGCGACGCGGACCTGATCATCATATCGGTGCCGGTCGGGTCGTCCGGCGAGGTGGCGGCCGAGATCGCGCCGGCGCTGAAGCAGGGCGCCATCCTGACCGATGTCGGCTCGACCAAGGCTTCGGTCATCGCGCAGATCGAGCCGCATGTGCCGCAGGGCGTGCATTTCATTCCAGGCCATCCGCTGGCCGGCACGGAGAAGTCCGGTCCGGATGCCGGCTTCGCCGACCTGTTCGACAATCGCTGGTGCATCTTCACGCCACTGCCGGGCACCGATCCGCAGGCGCTGGAAAAGCTCAGCGAATTCTGGCGGCGCTGCGGCTCCAACATCGACACGATGGACCCGCAGCACCACGACATGACGCTGGCCATCGTCTCGCACCTGCCGCACATCATCGCCTACAACATCGTCGGCACCGCTGATGACCTCGAATCGGTGACCAAGACGGAAGTCATCAAATATTCCGCGTCCGGTTTCCGCGACTTCACCCGTCTCGCCGCTTCCGACCCGACCATGTGGCGCGACGTCTGCCTGCACAACAAGGACGCTATCCTGGAAATGCTGGCGCGCTTCTCCGAGGACCTCGCCTCGCTGCAGCGCGCGATCCGGTGGGGCGACGGCGACAAGCTGTTCGACCTGTTCACCCGCACCCGCGCCATCCGCCGCTCGATCATCGAGGCCGGCCAGGATATCGACGCTCCCGACTTCGGGCGGCAGGCCGTGGAGCATCCGGCCAAAGCCTGAAGTCATCCCCCGCCAAGGGGCGGCGTCACCGGGCGCAAGGCGGCGTTACACGCCCACCGGTGGCGAGCCCGCCATCATTGCCAGCGTCTCCTGCCTGCCGGGCGCGCCGAGCCGGCCGCCGAAGCGAAGGCATTTCAGCGCGGCCGCGGCGCTGGCGAAACGCAGCGACCATTCCACCGGCATGCCTTCCGCCAGGCCGACGGCGAAGGCGCCGTGGAACACGTCGCCGGCGGCAAGCGTATCCACCGCCTTGATCCTTGGCGCTTCGACATGGCGGACGCGCCCGGCCTGGCGGTCATGCCACCAGGTTCCCGCCGCGCCACCGGTCACCGCCACGAAAGCGTCGGTGCGCGAGGCGAGGTCGGCGCAAGCTGTTTCAGGATCCAGAGCGTGGCCGCAGGCGATGCGCGCCGCCGGTTCCGAGGCGACGATGTGCGAGGCCAGCGGCAGCAGGCGTTCCAGCACCTCCACTGGCGCGGTATCAGCATCGAGGATTGCCGGGCGGCCAGCCTTGCGGGCGGCCGCCAGGGCAAGTGCCGCGGCTCCGGGCCAACGCACATCGGCGAGAACCGCGTCGAAGCCCAAAAGATCGGCCAGGGGCAGACCTTCCGGATCGGCTTGCGCCGTCCTGTCGTAGAACGGCACGATGATGCGTTCGCCATGAGCGTCGACCAGGATGGATGCCAGCGCCGAGCGCGCGCCGGCGACGCGGCGCACGAGGCTGCAATCGACGCCCTCCGCCTCGATCCCCGATATGAGCTGGTCGCCGACGAGGTCGTCACCGGCGCTTGCCCAGAGCGACACGCTGGCGCCAAGCCGGCGCGCGGCGCAGGCGGCGCTGGTGGCCATGCCCGAGGCGATCTGGACGCCGTCGTCGGCGATGAACTTTCCCTGATGCGCCGGCAGCGTTTCGACGCGCAGGATGGTGTCGAGCGTCAAGGCGCCCACGCTCAGCAGCCTGACCGGTCTGTCCATCGGCTCGATCGTCCCCCTGTCGAGCATGCCTAGTCGATCGGCTTGATCTTGCCCAGCGGGATGAAGCCGAGCGAAGCCCTGCTCTTGACCACCTTCAGCGGCATGGACGGCTCGTTGCCGAGCAGCGACAGCGCCGCGAAACCCTGCTCGATCTGGCTCTTCTGCTCGGGAATGGCCGCGCCAAGGATGGCGGCAACCGCTTTCGGTTCCTTGATCTTGATCGTCAGTTCGGCATCGATGAGGCCGTTCTCGTCGACCGAGACGGGGCCGGACACGGTGATGCGCGCCTTGCCGGAAGAGACATCCAGCTTGCGGATGTCGAGGGCCTGGCCGCGCAATCCCGTCAGCTCGGTCTTGAGCAGCAACAGGCCGTTCTTCAGCGTTGCGTCACCATGGCCGTCGAGCGGCGGCAGCACGCGCCCGCCAATGGCGACGGGGTCGATCTCCAGGTCAGTGAAGCTGCCGACATAGTCGATGTCCTGGCCGTTGGGGCTCAACTCGCCGGCAGCCTTTCCGGCGCTGAAAAGCTCGACCGGATCGCTGTCGTCGGCGGGGTCGGTCTGGCCGGAGAGGCCCTCGGCTCGCAGCGAGACGAGCGCCGGTACCTGCCAGCCGAGCTTTACCTTGGCCTGCAGATTGTCCCAGTCGATCCACAGCGGCGGCATTCCCGGTACGGAGGTCCGCAGCGGCCCGCGCACGTCGGCGATTGGCGACAGCGGCTGGGCGATCGTGGCGACGGCGTTCAGGCTGCCGGTCGAGGCCGCGATGTTCCTGGCATTGTCCTGATAGGCCAGCGCGTCGCAGGAGATGTTGAAGCTCAGCGGATAGCCGGTGATGGTGAGGTTGGCGCAAGCGGCGGCGACGCCGTTGCCGGCCATGTCCGTCACGGTCTTGTCGGCTTCCGCCCTGACATGCTCCGCGAGGTAGAACCAGCCAGCGCTGTAGAGGCCGAACAGCAGCACGATCGGGCCGGCGAGCCAGAGCAGGCGGCGGCGGAGGCTTGGTGTGGGCTCGTCACTTGACGTCATGCTGCGGCTCTCGTTAACGCATGGCTATTGCGAACGGATTCTCGTGTCCGACACCAAAAGGTAGACAGAGACGGGCGGAAAGAACACCGGGTCCCGACGCGGTGTGGCGACTCTTCTGCAATCAGGCTCGGCGATATGGGCGATTTTTGGGTTTTTGGCTACGGCTCGCTGATCTGGCGGCCTGGATTTGCGCATGTCGAGACGCGAAGGGCGCGCCTGCACGGCTATCGCCGCGCGCTTTGCGTCTATTCCCATGTGCATCGCGGCACCCCGCAGCGCCCGGGCCTGGTGCTGGGGCTCGATCACGGCGGCTCCTGCATCGGGCTAGCGTTCCGCGTTCCCGGTGAGTTGCGCGACGAGGTGGTGGGCTATCTGCGCGCGCGGGAACTGGTGACGAACGTCTACCTGGAGCGCGTGCTGAAGGTGCATATCGACGATGGCGGCCCCGTCGAGGCTGTGACCTATGTGGTTGACCGGCACCATGAACAATATGCCGGCGCGCTGGACGCGGCCGAGGCGGCGCGCGTGGTGAGCGGCGCGGTCGGCCAATCCGGCAACAACGAGGATTATGTCTCGAACACGCTGCGGCATCTCGAGGCGTTGGGGATCCGCGATCACTGGCTGGAGGATGTCGGACGGCGGATGGCGCCGGCTTGAGCCAGTCGACGCAAAAAGCCGGCCAGCCCTTTGACCTTGCCACCGTAAGGCCTAGGTAAGGGGCGGGCGCGAGACAAGCGGCCGGCAACCATCCCCAATCCCGCACAAACGGAGATCAGCCTTGCAGAAACGTCGTCTCGGTCGCACAGACCTTTCCATCGCGCCGCTTGTGCTTGGGGGCAACGTCTTCGGCTGGACGGCCGACGAGAAGACTTCCTTCGACCTGCTCGACCGTTTCGTCGATGCCGGGCTCAACGCCATCGACACAGCCGACGTCTATTCGCGCTGGGTGGAAGGCAACCAGGGCGGCGAATCCGAAGTCATCATCGGCAAGTGGATGAAGGCCAGGGGCCGACGCGACGATGTGGTGGTGATCACCAAGGTCGGCTCCGACATGGGCCAGGGGCGGGTCGATCTTTCCGCAAGCCATATCGAGCGGGCGGTGGAGCAGTCGCTGAAGCGCCTGCAGACCGATGCCATCGATCTCTACCTGTCGCATTGGCCGGATCCGGCCACGCCCTACGAGGAAACGCTCGCCGCCTATGAGAAGCTGCTCGCCAAGGGCAAGGTTCGAAACATCGGCGCGTCAAACCTCGATGCCGGCCAGTTGCGCGCCGCGCTCGACGTCGCCAGCCTGCGCAGTCTGCCGCGCTACGAGGTGCTGCAGCCGGAATACAATCTCTACGACCGCTCCTCCTTCGACGGTCCGCTGCGCGACCTGTGCGTGGCCGAGCATGTCGGCGTCATCACCTACTTCAGCCTGGCCAAGGGCTTCCTCAGCGGCAAGTATCGCAGCGATGCCGATCTCGGCAAAAGCGCGCGCGGCGGCGGGGTGAAGGAGTACCTCAACCCTCGCGGCATGCGCATCCTGTCGGCGCTCGACGCCGTGTCGGAGCGGCACTCGGCCAGGCAGGCCGAGGTGGCGCTCGCCTGGGCGATGGCTCGGCCCGGCGTCACGGCGCCGATCGCCAGCGCCACGACGCTCGACCAGATGGACAGCCTCGTGCGCGCCGCCTCGCTGAAGCTCGCACCGGAAGACATGGCGGCGCTGGACAAGGCCAGCGCCTGATCACGCGGCCGGCTGTCTTGCCGGCCGGCCCTCCAGTCTTGCGTGATCAGTCCTTCGCACGATCGTTCAAGACGGCGCGGGTGGCCCCGTACTAGCGTTTCCGCATCATAGGCGAGGTGGAGACCGCGATGTCCGGACAGGCGTTCCTGCAACCAGAGGCCTGGCAGCAATTGCTGACACTGGCGGTGACGTCCGCCATCGTCATGGGCAGTCCGGGCCCGGCGACGATCAGCGTCAGCGCGGTCGGCGCCGCCTTCGGCCTGCGCGGCTCGCTGCCCTACACCCTTGGCATCGTCGCCGGCACGATCGCGGTGCTGCTGGTCGTGGCCGGCGGCATCGCGACGCTGGTCAGGTCCATGCCGGAACTTGAAGCGGTGCTGGTCGCCGCTTCCGCCGCCTACATTCTCTACCTTGCGTTCAGGATCGCCACGGCGCCGCCGCTTGCGGCGTCCGCCGAGCGGTCCGGCCGTCCAACTTTTATCGGAGGGGCGATACTGGCCGTGGCCAACCCCAAGGCCTATGTGGCGATCGCCGCCGTGCTGACGAGTGCCGGCGCCTCCGGCAGCGGCGGAACGAAAATCATCCTTCTGGCCGTGATGATCGTCGCGATCCACGTCGCGTGGCTTTGCGCCGGCGCGGCCTTCGCGGGCTTGCTGCGCCATCCCCGAGCTTCGCGGATCATCAACCTCGCCTTCGCGGCGACGCTGGTGCTCAGCACCGCGCTGGCGGTGCGCGGCTGAGAGCTTTTGCGATGGATCAGGCGTTTGCCTTGGCGCCGAGCTCGCGCAGCCGCTTCACCGCCGTGGGCGGCATCGGCGGCGGATTGGGCGCCTGAGCTGCCTCGAGAAGGAACTGATCGCAGGCGGCTTCCGTGTCGCCGATCAGGCGCGACATGAACTCCTCCTTGCCGAGCCCCGGCGGGATCGGCGGCAGGAAGCGCGCCTTGATCGTGCCGGGATAACGCAGGAACTTCCGGCGCGGCCAATAGAGGCCCGCGACATGGGCGACCGGCACGACGGGGATGCCAAGCTGGGCGTAGAGTTCAACGATGCCGTATTTGTAGGACGGCTCGTCGCCGGGCGCCCGCCTCGTGCCTTCCGGATAGATGATGAGCTGTCGCGGGTTGCGCGCCATTTCCTGCTTGGTGGAGCTGACCACGGCCTTCAGAGCGCGCGAGCGGCTGCCGCGATCGACGGGGATCATCCGCATCTTCTGGATGTACCAGCCGAAAAACGGAATCCAGGTCAGTTCGCGCTTGAGGATGTAGAGCGGGTCCTTGAGGTACGGAAAGAAGGCGATCGTATCCCAGAAGGACTGGTGCTTCGGCGCCAGGATGAAAGAGCCTTCGGGCAGGTTTTCCAGGCCGGTTATCTCGCTCCTGGTGCCGGCGATCTTGGCGTAGAGCCACATCGAGGTGCGCGACCAGAATTTCGGCACGAACCAGGCGCGATGGCGCGGCGACAGGAAATAATAGGGGGTCCAGAAGATCATCTGGACGATCAGGCTGAGGTAGAAGACGAAGTTAAACGCCAGCGAGCGGATATAGAGCATTTGGGAGGCCCGGTGAGGAAGTGTGCGTTGGTTACACCAAGCCCGGGCAAAAAGGAAACGATGCGATCGGTGGCGTGGAAAAGGACTGGCGGAGCCGTATCGACGGAAAGGCGTTGAGGCGGCTCAGCCGCCGGCCGCCGTCTCGGCCAGGGCGAAGCCATGCGGAGTGGGCTTCACCGGCACGATGCCGCGCGCCAGCGCGAGGAGATATTTGTTGTATTCGGTGAAAAGGACGCGCAGCGCTTCCGGCTTGGTCAGCCAGCCGCCATTTTCGAGATTGGCGTTGACCACCGGATAGGGCTCGAGCTTGGCATTGCGCAGCAACCGGCCCATCTCCAGCAGGCTGCGCGGCATGTGGTAATTGTTGGTGACCAGGATGATGGTGCCATAGGCGTGGCTTTCCACCCATTTGGCGCTCTCCTCGGCATTGCCGATCGTGTCGAGCGCGGCGCGGTCGATGTCGACGCAGCAGGAGAACAGCCGCTTGTCGCCGCCCATTGCCACCTGAAGTTGGCGGCGGCTGGCCGAGGGGTGCACGCCGCTGATCAGCAATCTCTCGCCCTTGCCCGAAGCCAGCAGGTCCATGGCGGCGTCGAGCCGCGACTGGCCGCCGGTCAGCACGATGATGGCGTCGGCCTTGGCCGGGTTGGTGGGCGTCGTCAGATGGCTGACGGTGTTGGCGAACCAGCCGAAACCGCCGGCAAAAAGCACCATCAGGGAAAGCAGGACCATGCCGGCAACGCGCAGGACAGCGCCCATGCGGCGCGGCTTGGCGTGGCCGAGCGACGGCGCAACAAGCGAGGGCAGGCGTCCAGCCGTATCGGTCGAATCCCGCGCGTCCATCATGCCATGGTTAATCCTGAAATGCGGCATTTGGTAGCTCAAAATCGCACTTTCCGTAACGTGATGTCTCCATGCGTTATCATCCCGCCTCCGGCTGGCGCATGTCGATGTCGGTGAGATAGGCGACGACGGTGACGTGCGAGGTGGCGGCGGTCAGCGCGCCGATCACCAGGACCATCAGCACGACCCCGACATAGCCGAGAGAGCCGATGGCGAAATTGCCGAACAGGGCCGCCGCCTGGTCGGCCTGGGGCGTCGCCATGTTGCGCGACGACCACCAGGAAAAGACGATGAACACGGCCACGGCGGCCGCGCCGCCGGCGGCTGCCCCCTTCATGCCGGTGATGAGGAAGTGCCTGCGGAATTCGCGCGCGATGAAGCGCGCCTCGGCGCCGACGAAATGCAGCACCTCGATGATGTGGCCGTTGCCGGCCATGGCGCCGCGCGTGGCGAAGACCACGGTCAGCACGGTCGCCGTCAGCATCAGCGCCAGCACGGCGATGCCGATCGTCACCGTGGTGCGGGCCATGGCCACCAGCCGGTCTACCCAGGTGCGATGGTCGTCGAGCGAAGCGCTCGGCAGCTTGGGCGTGATCGCCGCGCGCATGGCGACGAAGTCCGGCGGACTCGCCTCGTCGATGGTGACGATGATCAGGCGCGGCACCGGCAGTTCGTCGATGTTGAGGCCGGAGCCGAGCCAGGGTTCCAGCAGGCGCGCGGTGGCATCGCGGTCGATGATGCGGGTGGACTTCACGCCGGGGAACTGGGCGGCGATCTGGGAGGCCTCGGTGAGCGCCGCCTCCATGTCGAGCCCTTCCGCCGGCTTGACCTGGATCGTCGCCTCGCGCGCGATCTGGTCCTCCCAGACCGAGGCGGTGTCGCGCACCAGCGTGACGGCGCCGAAGGTCAGGCAGGACAGGAAGGTCATGATGGCGATGACGAAGACAAGCGCGCGGCCGGCTATGTTGTGCGGCGGCACGATGGACGTGGTCCTGCGCCGCGCGCGCGGCCGTTCCGCGACGGCTTCGCCCGGTTCGTCGAAATGTTCGGCTGAGGCGTCAGTCATAGATGTCGAGCCTTCCACCAGCGAGGATCATGCGGCGGGCATCGACCTGCTCCATGAGGCCGAGATCGTGCGTGGCGATCACCACGGCGGTACCGAGCCGGTTGAGCTCGATGAACAGACGCAGCAGCCGCCGCGCCAGCGGCGGATCGACATTGCCGGTCGGTTCGTCGGCCAGCAGGATCTCGGGCTGCTCGATGAGCGCCCGCGCGATCGCGGCGCGCTGTTTTTCGCCGCCCGACAGCACCGGCGGCAGCACATGCATGCGCTCGCCGAGCCCCACCCATTTCAGAAGTTCGGTGACGTCGGTCCGGTAGCTTGCCTCCTCGCGCCCGCGCACGCGCAGGGGCAGCGCCACATTCTCGTAGGTGGTCATGTGGTCGAGCAGGCGGAAATCCTGGAACACCACGCCGATGCGGCGGCGCAGCAGCGGCAGTTCGGTGCGCGTGACGAGCGAACGATCCTTGCCGAAGATGGTGATCAATCCGCGCGTCGGCTTCAGCGACATGAACAGCAGGCGCAGCAAGGTGGTCTTGCCGGCACCCGAGGGGCCGCTCAGGAACTGGAAGGAGCGCTGCGGAATGTGCAGGGAAATGTCACGGAGGATCTCCGGTCCCATGCCATAGCGGAGGCCGACATTTTCGAAGCGAATCAATTTAGGCGACCTGATCTCGTGGCGGCTGCGAGCCAGCCTCTTTCTCGACTAGACCATCGGCCGGCATGGTTAACCAACCGTTAACTTCGGGGTGTTTTCGGCGCGTCACAAAGGCTCCGGTTGTGAAGCATTAACCATTTGGGTTTACGCAAAAGAAACGAAGAGAGAACACGTGCAGCAGTATCGGCCATGATGGCTAAGGATCGAACCGCGCGCCCGGTTTCCGGCGAAATCATGACGGCGCGGGACATTGCGCCTGACAGGAGCGCGCGCGCCGCGACAGATGTCGTCGACGCCGATTACGAGGTGGTGCCGCGCGTGGCCGCCGCCACGGATGCCGTGCCGCCGCCGCGCGGCGTCGATACGCCGCGGCTGGAAGGCATGGATATGCTGCGCAGGCCGGAGACCCCGGTGCCGGCCGCGCCGGCCAGCAGGGGCGGGCCGATCTTCTGGATCGCTGGCCTGGGCGCTGTTTTCGCCGCCTTCTGGATCTCGGGAGGGCATGCGCTGGTGCGCCAGGCGCCGTTCCTGTCGGAGGCGCAGGCTTCGGCGCTCACCATCTCGGGGGTAACCTCGCGTGTCGATGCGACGGGGATGAGGCCTGTCCTGTTCGTCGACGGCGAGGCCGCCAATGACGGCGCTGCCGCGGCCACGCTGCCGCCATTGCAGATTCGGGTCACCGACAATGACGGGCGCATCACCCGATATACGTTGGGGACATCCGACCGTTGGCTGTCGCCCGGCGAAAGATTCGGCTTTGCCAGTCGGCTCGACGTGCCTAGAAACGGCGTGAAGACCGTATCGGTCACCTTCGCCGAATAGGCGTTCAACCGGAAGGGCCAGCGATGCCAGTGGTGCGCGGCAAGAACATCGAAGTGCTGTTTTCCGCGTCGGCGATCGCGCGGCGCAATCTTGAACTCGCCAAGGAAATCGCCGGCCGCGACTACAGCAACCTGCTCGTCATCTCGGTGCTGAAGGGTTCCTTCATCTTCGCGGCGGACCTGATCCGCGCCATGCACGATGTCGGGCTTTCGCCCGAGGTCGAGTTCATCTTCATTTCCAGCTATGGCGCCGGCACCAGCAGCGGCGAGGTGAGGGTGCTGCGCGACATCGACAACGAGGTCGCCGGTCGCGACGTGCTGCTGATCGACGACATCCTCGAATCAGGCAAGACGCTGTCCTTTACGCGCGACCTGATGCTGTCGCGCGGCGCCAAGAGCTGCGCCATCGCGGTGCTGCTGGACAAGCGCATGCGGCGCCAGACCGAGCTCAACGCCGACTATGTCGGCTTCGACTGTCCCGACTATTTCGTCGTCGGCTACGGCATGGATGTCGCGCATGCCTTCCGCGAACTGCCCTTCGTCGGCGTCGTGAAGGGCGACGCCTGAAGCTTCCGGCAGTCGCGGCGCGGGGACCGCTCGCGTCGGCTTCGCGGGAGATTGCCCGGCGCGCGGAAAGTGAACTGTCCCCTGTGGTGAACTGTCCGGCGGTTCAGAAAAACGCAACTTTTCCGCGCCAAATATCGCGCCCATGGCAAAGCTTCTGGTCGTTGAGGACGATGAGTCCGTCCGTACACTCGCCGCCCGCGCGCTGGAGCGCGACGGGCACGCAGTCAATGTCGCCGCCGACGGCGCGCAGGGATTGTCGCTGATCCGCGAGGCCGCGGGCAGCTATGACTTGGTCGTCTCCGACATTCGCATGCCCGAGATGGACGGCATCGAGATGGCCAAGGCCGCGGCGGCCCTGTTCCCGGCGATGAAGATCCTGCTGATGACCGGCTATGCCGACCAGCGCGAGCGCGCCGAGGAACTCAATGGCATCATCCTCGATGTCGTGCAGAAGCCGTTCACGCTGGCCGAGATCCGCTCGCGCGTCGATCGCGCGCTGGCCTGCTTCGCCGGAGCCTGACAACCGCATTTGTTTCTTGCGCCAGGGCCTGCCGCCGGGAGTATGGCGCGGGCTTGACCGGTCGTCAGCCCGCGTCGGCGGCGGCAAGCGTCGGGGCCGGCCTTTCACGCCGCTCGGTCCGTAGCGCAAGCAGGCCGGCGCCGATGATGAGGGCCGCGCCGAGGATGGTGGTGGAGCGCGGCACCTCGGCGAAGAACAGGAAGCCCCACAGCGGCGACCAGATGATGCCGGTGTATTCGAAGGTCGCGACACGATTGGCCGGCGCCATGCGGTAGGCCTGCGACAGCAGGATCATGCCGGCCGACGCGATGAAGCCGCAAGCACCCATCTTGAGGAGATCCGGCAACGCCGGCCAGACCCATGGCCGCACCAGGAACTCGACGCTGGGATGGACGGCGTGGGTGATGCCGGCGAGCCAGAACAGGCTGGCGACCACTGCTGCTCCGACCAGATACGCGCCGTTCTGATAAAAAGCCATGACGGTGGAGGACTCGGTATCGCCGATCTTGCGCGCCATAAGCTGGGAAAAGCCGTAGAGCCCGGCCGAGCCGAGCGACAGCAACGCCGCCCAGTCGAACACGCCGGCGCCGGGGCGAACCATCACCAGCACGCCGAACAGGCCGATCAGCACGGTCACCAGCGCCTGCCAGGATACGCGCTCGCCGAGGTAGGGACCGGCCATGGCCATGATGAACAGCGGCGCCATGAAATAGAGCGCCACCGCGTCGGCGAGGGGCAGGGCGGCGATCGCCAGGTAGTAGACGGTGTAGGAGGTGAACTGGATGAAGGCGCGCGCCGTCAAAAGGCCGAATCGCCTCGACAGCACAGCTCGCAGCCCGACGTCGGCATGGACGAGGAAGATGAGGATCGGCAGGGCGACGATCGAACGGATCGCCATCACCTCGGTTACCGGATAGGCGCCCGAGACGGCCTTCACCAGCGGGTCCTGGAGCGAGAACACGAGCACGCCGAGACAGAGGCTCAGAATACCGAGCACCATCCGATTGCGCATGCCGATCAGGCTCCCTGCATGTAGCCGCGCGGGGCGGTCGTTCGAACAAAAAGAACCCGCCGCCTTGTTTCGGGCAGCGGGCATGAGTGAGGACTCTTCGATTGGTCCGCAGCTGTTTTCACAACCGCATATCCAATGGGTGAGCGGACTATCCTTCGCCGTTTGACATGTTGCAAACGAATTGGAATGATGCCAGCAATCATTTTTTCTTATGGCGGATGCCATGCGCCCAACCCTCGACAGCGACCTCCTGCGGACCTTTGTCGCAATCGTCGACACGGGCAATTTCACCAAGGCGGCGGAGCGCGCCGGACGCACGCAGTCGGCCGTATCCATGCAGATGAAGAAGCTCGAGGCAGCGGTCGGGAACACGCTTTTCGAGCGCGGCTCGCGTGGCGTGGTGCTGACGCGGCGCGGCGGCGAACTGGTCGCCAACGCTCGCCGCATCGTCTCACTGCTCGACGAGGCGGCGGCATCGCTGGCCGCGCCCCAACTCGGCGGACCGGTGCGCATCGGCATACCGGAGGAATATGGCCACGCCATCCTGTCGCGGGCGCTCAGCGCCTTTTCCAAGCGCCACGCCAAGGTCGAGGTAACAGTGCGCTACGCCCATTCCGGCGCGCAGATCGAAGCGGTGGAGACAGGCGAACTGGACCTTGCCGTCGTGTTCGAATGGCAGGGCCATTCCGGCGGCGAGGTGCTGATGCACGACCCCACCGTTTGGGTCACCTCGACGCTGCACAACATGCATGAGGAGCGGCCGGTGCCGATCGCGCTCTACAACCGCGAGGGTTGGTGCCGCGACTTCGCCATCAAGTCGCTGGAGGAGCGCGGCCTCGCCTATCGCGTCGCCTACACCAGCGACACCAATGGCGGGCTGAAGCTGGCGGTCACGTCCGGTCTGGCAATCGCGCCGATCTCGCGCAGCAACATACCGGCCGGCTGCCGCGAACTGAGCGCCGCCGATGGCTTCGGCGCCATCGATTCCTCCAACGTGGTCATGCGTCGCAGCGCGACCGCCGGCAGCGAGGCGATCGACGGCATGGCGGACGCCATACGCGAGGCGTTCATCAACCGGTAGCGATGTCGTCGCGTCGCGAGAATTCGTGTTCCCGGAGGTCGCCAACTGCCAGGCTCCTGACAGAAAGATGTCAGGAGCCGTTTGCTAGAACACGGCATTCCAACCGGAGGACGAACGAGATGATCACCTTCTACCACGCACCCTGGTCGCGCGCTTCCAGCATTCACTGGCTGCTCGAGGAACTGGGCGTGCCGTTCTCGTTCTCGGCGGTTGCCATCCGGGCCAAGGAGGGGGTGCCCGAGGCCTACCGCTCGATCCAGCCGAACAAGAAGGTGCCGGCCATCGACCATGACGGCACGGTCGTCACCGAGCGGGCCGCGATCACGATCTATCTGGCCGATGTCTTCGCCGAGGCCGGGCTTGCGCCCGCGCCGGGCGACAGCGCGCGGGCGCGCTACCTGACATGGCTGGTCTATGCCGACTCGGTTCTCGACCCGGTGGTGGCCGCGAAGGCGCACGGGATCGACTTCATGGGCCCGCGCTATTCCTATGGATCGTTCGCCGAAATGGTGGCCAATCTCGAGAAGGCCCTGTCATCCGGTCCCTATATCGTCGGCGATCGTTTTACCGCCGCCGACACGCAGATCGGCAGCGGCATCCACTACGCCACCAACGTGCTGCGGGTGCTGCCGGACAATCCGGTCTTCAAGGCGTATCTCGATCGCCTCGCCGCGCGCCCGGCGTTCCAGCGCTATTCGCAAAGGGAATTCGAGATGGCCAAGGCTGCCGGGATGCTTGAGGGCGTTCGCCAGCCTTAGAGTATTTTGCAGCCAAATGGAAACATTTGGCGTCGCATAAATGCGGTAAAAACAAATAGATAGAGCGGTTCCGGCGTTTCCATCTCAACCGGAACTGCTCAGTCGGGCGGGCCGCTTTCCATCTGCTTCAACCAGCACAGCGCATCGTCGAGCCGGTCGTCGCCCCAGAAGAGCTCATCATCGACCAGGAAGCTCGGCGAGCCGAAGATGCCGAGCGCCTTGGCTTGTTCCGTGGCGGCGACAAGGTCGGCTTTCGCCTGCTCTGAATCAGCCTGCTGGAGAATCCGCGCGGGATCCCTGCCGGCTTTCGCGATGCTGGCCGAGACGTTGGGCTCGCTGCCGGCCGGTTCGCCCTGCTCGAACCAGCGCCGGTAGCTTTCCGTGGCATAGGTTTCGCACCAGCCTTCGTCCGCGGCGATCACGGCGACGCGGTTGGCGCGCTCAAGCTCGGCGAGCGGATAGGGCGCGGGCAGCTTCGGCGCCAGCCCGTAGAGGGCGGCGCGCCGCTCGATGTCTCGCCACATATAGGCGGCCTTCGCCGGCTTCTTGGCGAAGGGGATGTTGTCCATCTCGATCATGATGGAGCGGACGTTGAAGGGCCGCCAGCGGAAGCCGATGCCGGTGCGCGCCGACAGATCGGCAAGGCGCATGACGGAGAGGTAACTGTAAGTGCTACCGATGGAGAACCAGAAGTCGATCATGCCCCATCCCCCTTGCGCGGACGATAGCGCCGATCAGGGGTGGCCGCAATCGGCCGGTATCCAGCTGGGGAGGGCTAGGATCGGGGCTGGTCCTCGAAGAAATGCAGCCGGTTGCCAAAGGGATCGGCCACCGAGACCTCGCGTGTTCCCCAGGGCGTCTCCTCAAGGCCGGGCCTCGCGTAGCGATAGGCCTTGCCGATGAGTTCGCGGTGCAGCGCCGCGATACCCTCGACCTCAACGCGCACGGAGATGCCGGGCGAGCCATCGCCGTGATGCTCGCTCAGATGCAGTTCGCAGCCGTCACGGGAAACGGCCATGTAGAGCGGCGCGCCGTCGTCGAAACGGTGTTCGAACAGCACCTCGAAACCAAGGAAACCGAGATAGAACTCACGCGCCTTGGCAATGTCGAACATGCGAAGGATGGGTGTTACGGCACCGAGTTTCGGCATCGTGGCGATGTCTCCTGTTGCCGCGGCGATCCGCCGGCCATCGACGAAGAACAGTCCGGAGCGAAGGCTATTTCAGCTCCAGCAAGCGCTCCAGGTAGCTGCGCTCGAGATCGGGGCTCAGCGCGTTGCCGAGCCGCTTGCGGATGGCCTCGAGGATCTGTCGCGCGCGCTGGACGTCGATCTCGTCCGGGACCTTGACCGAGTCGCCGAAGTCAGGACCCTTGCTGGCATTCGGCCGGCCGAGCGGGTCGCGGTCCGCGCTTTCACGGCGGCCACCCTCCTGGCTGCCACCCTGGTCGCCCTGCATGGCCTGGAACTGCTTCATCATGTCCTTGGCGCCGTTGCGCAGCGCCTCCAGCGCGCGGCCCTGGTGGCCGACGGCGCTGTTGCCGTCGCCTTCGCCGAGCGCGCGCTCGGCATCGCCCATCGACTTGCCGGCCTGGCCGAAGCCCTGGCCCGGCTCGACGCCCATGCCCTGCAGGCCCTTCTGCAACTGCTCGAGATCCTTCTGCAGCTTGCCCTGGCCTTCCTGCAACTGCTTCAGCGCGTCGGCGAACTCCTCGGGCGTCATCGGCTTGGGCCGTCCGAGCGGATCGCGGTCGTCGCCGACGCCTGGCTGCTGCTGCCCGTCCTGGCCGTCACCCGCCTGGTCGTCGGGGGATTGTCCATTCTGGCCGCCGCCCCGCTGCATCTGGTCCATGCGGAACGTCTCGTTCATCATCTCCTGCTGGCGCCGCATGATGTCGCCCAGCTTGTCCATCTGCTGTTTCATCTCACTGTCTTGCTGGCCGCCCTGCTGCTGGCGTCCGGCCTGGAGATTGTTCATCATGTCCTGCAACTGGGAGAGCAGTTGCTGGGCCTTGTCGCGGTTGCCCGACTTCGCCAGGTCCTCGATCTCCTTCATCATGCGTTCGATGTCGCTCTGGCGCAGTTCGCGGCCGTTCTGCTGCATCTGCGGCAGATTGGGGTTCTGCTTGGCGCGCTCGGCGAATTCCTGCAGGAACTGGTTCATCGCCTCGCGCAGTTCCTTCATCGCCTTGTCGATCTCCTCGTCGCTGGCGCCGTTCTTGATGGCATCCTGCAAGGCCTGCTGGGCCTGGCGCAGGCGCTTCTCGGCCGCCGACAGATTGCCCTCCTCGATGCCGAGGGCGATTTCCCAGAGATAGGAAACTTCGCTGCGCAACTGGTCGTCGCTCTCGGCCAGCTTGAGGCGGCTGCGCGCGCTGATGATGGCGAGGTAGCTCGACATGTTGTCGAACGTGTCCTCGGGCCGCAAGGTGATGGCGTCCATCAGGTCGAGCACGCGCCGCTTGGCGTTGGCGTCGAGCGCCAGAAGCCGCCGCTGTTCGATCACGGCCCTGGCGAGCGGATTGGAGAACGGGCGTTGCGGCATGACCAGCGTCTTGGTCTCGCTGGTCGCCGTGTGCCCGGCATCGTCCGTCGCGGAGAGCGTCAGCTTGATGTTGCCGCCGGCCCAGACATGCTCGGTCAGATCCTTGGTCGTCTTGGCGGTCTTTGTCTTGCCGCCGCGTCGCGGCAGCGCAAGCGGCATGTCGGGCGGGCCATAGAGCGGCCGCGCGTCCGGGGCCTGCGGGTCCGCCAGGGCGAAAACCGCCTTGGCGCTGGCGGCGCCATAGTCGTCGTCGATCTCGTAGTTGAGCTCGAAGGCGCCGTTGACGGCACGTTTCGGTTCACCGACGAAGCGGATCCGGGGCGGCGTATCGGGCTGCACCGCGAAGGCCCAGCGGGCGAGTTCGTCTTCGCCCGATTTCAGCGTCAGCGTGCCGTCGCCCGTCAGTTTGCCCGTGAACTGGCGCGCCCTGGAGGGGGCCGGCGCCGCGGGTTGAGCGGCGCCCGCCTGGGCAGCGCCCGCCTGCGTGCCGGCCGGATCGATGTCGCGGCCGTTGCCGCTGGCGTCGTTGTAGCGCAGGGTCTCGTCGCCGAGGCCGCCGGTGACACGCACCGAAACCTCGCTGCCCTCGGGCACGGTGAAGGTCGGCGTGGCCTGGTTGGCGTCGGCGGTGAGGAAAAGCG
This sequence comes from Mesorhizobium sp. 65-26, assembly GCA_001899205.1. Taxonomy (GTDB): domain Bacteria; phylum Pseudomonadota; class Alphaproteobacteria; order Rhizobiales; family Rhizobiaceae; genus Mesorhizobium. The sequence continues at coordinate 39,681 of MKVL01000021.1, forward strand.
GCGGCTTGCCGGTGTAGGCCGGCGGAGTCACCCAGGCGTCGATGCGCGGCGGCACCGCATCGCGCAAGGCGCGGGCGGTGAAGGCGTCGGCGATGCCGCCGCCGGTCGGGCCGAAGGAGAAGGCGAAGGCGATGACGAAAAGCAGCGCCACCGCCGCGCGCAGGGCCCAGGGGTCGCGGTCGGGCACGCGCGGGCGCGGCAGGTCCGCTGTGACGCCGTCGAGCTTGCGCGCCATGCGGCGCTGGTGCTCGCGCCACAGCGCCTGCGCAAAGCTGCTTTCGCGGCCGCTAGGGCGGTCCGCCTGCACCTGCACGGGCTCGTGCAGCAGGGCGTTGGCAGCCTCGATGCGCCGGTCGATCTCGGCCTCGGCCGGCAACCTGAAAAAGCGAAGCGGATAGAGAGCGGAAAGCGTGGCCAGGCCGAAGATGGCGAGCACGGCAAGCCGCAGGACATCCGGCATGCGGGCAAACAGGCCGAACCAGGAGACGCTGAGGAAAAGCCCGGCGACAGCGATGAGCGGAAGCAGCAGCGGCCAGCCACGCTCGACAATCATGGACAGCCGCGTCGCCAGCCGGCTTATGGCCAGGCGACCGACGAAGCTGTCATCATTGCTATTGGCGGGTCGTCGCGTCATCAGCCCTTCCGGGGCGGGCGGGATAGCCCGAACCTCACGAGTCGAACAATACCAGCAAACACGGCAAAGGCGAGGCGGGGGCCGAAAACGTGAACCGGCGTTTTCGTAACGGCGCGCCGCATCGTAGCGAAAGCCACGCCGAAAACGGGGCAGGATCCGGGGCGGAGATCAGAGCTTCGACGGGTCGGTGTTGGCACCGCACACCAGGACGCCCACGCGCTCGCCGGGTTCAGGCGCGTAGCGACCGGAAAGCATCGCCGCGAAGGCGGCCGCGCCACCCGGCTCGGCAACGATCCGGACCCGATTCCAGAGAGCTCTCTGTGCGGCGATTATCTCGTCGTCGCTGACCAGGATGGAACGCTCGACGAACGCCTCGGCAATCGGGAACATCATCTCGCCGACGCGTTTCGGCGCCAGCGAATCGGCGGCAACGCCCTCGGTCGGCGCGTCGACGGGGTGGCCGGCCTCGAAAGCGCGATGGAGCGTCGGCGCGCCTTCAGGCTCGATGGCGATGATCCTGATGCGCCCGGAAAACCAGGCGGCGATGCCGCCGATCAGGCCGCCGCCGCCGACCGCGACCAGAAGCGTGTTGAGATCGGGCAGGTCGGCCTCGATTTCCTGTCCGAGCGTGCCCTGGCCGATGAGCGTTTCCTCCTGGTTGAAGGCGTGAACCTGCAAGGCGCCTGTCCTGACTGCAAATTCCTCGCTGGCGGCCAGCGCCTCGGCGTAGCGCGCTCCGCCCACCACGAGCTCGGCGCCGTAGCCGCGAATGCGCTCGAGCTTGGCCGGCGGGCTGACTTCTGGAACGAAGATCGTCGCCTTATGGCCGAGGCGCATGGCGGCATAAGCGACCGCCGCGCCGTGGTTGCCGCCCGAGGCCGCGACGACGCCGGCCGGCGGCACCTGCCGCTCGAGCAAGTTGGTGAAGGCTCCGCGTGCCTTGAACGAGCCGGAGTGCTGCAGGCATTCGAGCTTGAGGTCCACCGGCAATGACGGCCGGCCGAAATCGGCCATGTCGACCCGAAGCACAGGCGTATGCCGCACGAAAGGCCGGATCCGCTGCTCGGCGGCGGCGATGCGCTCGCGCGTGATGATGGACTTGTCACCGGTCATTGCGTGCTCCTGGACGTTCTACAGCCGCGACGAAGGAGGATCGCCGGGGCGAAGGCGCTGATCCAGGATAGGTTCTAGAGCTTCCTGGAATTGCTCGCGCGTGGATTCGGACGACTACTTCAACCAGTCCGGAACCGAGTCGAGCCCGATCAGCTCTTCATAGCTGCCACGCGGTCGCACGACATGGAAACGGTCGCCGTCGACCAGCACTTCCGGCACCAGCAGGCGGGTGTTGTAGGTGCCGGCCTGCACCGCGCCATAGGCGCCGGCGGTCGACACGGCCACGAGGTCGCCGGCCTTGAGCCTCGGCAGGTCGCGGTCGAGGCCGAGATAGTCTCCCGTCTCGCAAACCTGGCCGACGATGTCGACCTTCATGCGCGGCGTGTTCGCCGGCGGCTGCACCACCGGGCGGATGTCATGGAAGGCGTCGTAGAGCGTCGGCCGGATCAGGTCGTTCATCGCCGCGTCGACGATCAGGAAGTTCTTCGCGTCGCCTTCCTTCACGAAGATCACTTCCGAGACGAGGATGCCGGCATTGCCGACGATCAGCCTGCCCGGCTCGAACATCACCTTCAGGCCGAGCTTGGTGACGTGCTTGCGCACGACTTCGGCATAGGCATCGGGCAGGGGAGGCGGGCTGTTGTCGACGCGGTAGGGGATGCCGAGGCCACCGCCGAGATCGACATGGTCGATGGCGTGGCCGTCGGCGCGCAGCGTGCCGACCAGTTCAGCCAGCAGCGCGAACGCGTCGTCGAAGGGCTGCAATTCGGTGATCTGGCTACCGATATGGGTGTCGATGCCGGTGACCTTGATGCCCGGAAGCTCGGCGGCGCGGGCATAGACCTGGCGGGCGCGCTGCCACGGGATGCCGAACTTGTTCTCGGCCTTGCCGGTGGAGATCTTCTTGTGGGTCCTGGCGTCGACATCCGGGTTGATGCGCAGCGAGACGGGGGCCACCTTGCCCAGCGCCACGGCGCGGGCCGAAAGCAGTTCGAGCTCCGGCTCGGATTCGACGTTGAAGCACAGTATGCCGGCCCACAGGGCGAAGTCGATCTCGCGAGCCGTCTTGCCGACCCCGGAAAACAGGATCTTGGCGGCGGGAATACCGGCGGCGAGCGCACGGCGCAGCTCGCCTTCCGAGACCACGTCGGCGCCGGCGCCAAGCCGCGCCAGCGTGCGCAGCACGGCCTGGTTGGAGTTAGCCTTCATGGCATAGCAGACCAGCGCGTCGAGGCCCGCGAAGGCCTGGCTGAAGACGCGGTAATGCCGGGTCAGCGTCGCGGTCGAATAGCAGTAGAAGGGCGTGCCGACCTGCGCGGCGATATCTGGTATCGCCACGTCCTCGGCATGAAGGATGCCGTCGCGGTATTCGAAATGGTTCACGGGAATGGTTCCGGGAGTTTGGAGCGCGGTGCGACCGGGCCGAGCCCGGTCCGCCCGGCGCTAGATCAGCGGATCGAGGATGAACTTCTTGTCCTGGACCGGTTTCGCCGGCTCCGGGGGCAGCGGCTGCTTGGCCTTCTCGGCGTCCTTGCGCGCCTGCACGGCCGCTTCATAGGGCGTGTCGAGAGCGGCTTTCCTGCCGCAGGCCGTGACGGCCGCCATCGCCGTCAGCAGCGTCAGCGTCACCAAAATCCTGCGACCGGTCATCGATCCATCCGTTCGTAACATTTGCGTGCTGCCGCTTTTATCCGAGTTTTAGGTGCATTGCACCCCTGGAGCGGGATGCAAAATGCGGTTTGACCTCGCCGTGCCGATAGGGGCGCCGGGTAAGCCCGCCTGGCCGCCTGCTGTTGGCATTACGCCTTGGCGAGGCGCTTTTTCCAATAGCGGATCTGCTTCCTCACTTCCGACGGCGCGGTGCCGCCGAAGCTGACGCGGCTCTTAACCGAATTCTGCACGGCCAGCACCGAGAAAATGTCTTCGGTAATGCCCGGGTGGATCGAGCGCAGGTCGTCGAGCGAGAGTTTCTCCAGCCCGACTTTCTTTTCCTCCGCCAGCGCCACGGCCCGTCCGGTGACATGATGGGCCTCGCGGAACGGCAGGCCCAGCGTGCGCACCAGCCAGTCGGCCAGGTCCGTCGCGGTGGCGTGGCCGGCGCCTGCTGCCTTCTTCATGGCAGCCGCGTTGACCGTCATGTCGCGCACCATGCCGGTCGTCGCCGCCAGCATCAGGTCCAGCGTCTCGGCGGCGTCGAAGACCGATTCCTTGTCTTCCTGCATGTCCTTGCCGTAAGTCAGCGGCATCCCCTTCATCACCGTCAGCAGGCCGACGAGATGGCCGTTGACGCGACCGGTCTTGCCGCGCACCAGTTCGGCGGCGTCGGGGTTCTTCTTCTGCGGCATGATCGAGGAGCCCGTGGAGAAGCTGTCCGACAGCCTGACGAAACCGAACTGCGGCGTCGACCAGATGATGATCTCCTCGGCCAGGCGCGACAGGTGCGTGGCGCAGATCGCTGCCATGGACAGGAAATCGAGCGCGAAATCGCGGTCCGAGACGCCGTCCAGCGAATTGCGCATCGGCTCGCGGAAGCCCAGCGTTTTGGCGGTCATGTGGCGGTCGATCGGAAAGCTGGTGCCGGCGAGCGCGGCCGAGCCGAGCGGGCTCTCGTCCATCCGCTCGATCGCGTCGCGGGTCCGCGACAGGTCGCGCGCGAACATCTCGACATAGGCCATGCAGTGGTGGCCGAAGGTCACCGGCTGCGCCGCCTGCATGTGGGTAAAGCCCGGCATCACCGTGGCGGCGTGTTCCTCGGCCCGCTCCAGCAGCGCCGTCATAAGTCCCTTCTGCGCTTCGGCGACGCGCTGCGATTCCCGCTTGACCCACAGCCTGAGGTCGACGGCCACCTGGTCGTTGCGCGAGCGGGCGGTGTGCAGCCGTCCGGCGGCGGGGCCGATCAGCTCGGCGAGGCGCGCCTCGACATTCATGTGAATGTCTTCCAGCTTGGTCGAGAATTCGAAGGCGCCGGACTCGATCTCTTTCAGGATCGTGTTCAGCCCGTGAGCGATTTTTTCTTGATCGGCCGCCGAAATAATGCCCGTTTGCGCCAGCATCTGGCTATGGGCGACCGAGCCCTCGATGTCCTGGGCATAGAGTTTGCGGTCGAACGAGATCGACGCGTTGATCGCTTCCATGATCGCGGCCGGACCCGAGGCAAAACGTCCGCCCCACATCTGGTTGCTGGCCTTCTTGTCGCTCATCGCTATAACCCGTGCTTTCGGAGCAGTTTTGAGAATGGCAGACGGTAATCGATTTTTCCCCGCCCCTCGCCTGATCCTCGCCGCCCTCGTCGCGGGCGTTCTGGCAGGCGCGGTCGCGGTATATGTCAGGGAGAGCGGTTCTGGCAACAACGCGCCGGATCAGGCCGCCACGGCCGACGGCAAGGACGACGTAGCCTGCGCCGCCGGCGCCGAGCGTGCCAAGAAGGTCGCCGCCGCCGCCACCGGCGAGGTCGCCGCGCTGCTGCCCGCCGATCCGCCGCAGTCGATGCGGCATCTCGCCTTCAACGGGCCGGACGGCAAGCCGATGACGCTGGCCGACCATGCCGGCAAGACGGTGCTGCTCAACCTGTGGGCGACCTGGTGCGCGCCCTGCCGGGCCGAGATGCCGGCGCTCGACGCGCTGCAGAAGGACATGGGCAGCGATGCCTTCCAGGTGATCGCGGTCAATGTCGATACCGGCGACGACGCAAAGCCGAAGAAGTTCCTGCAGGAGATCGGGGTCGAGAAGCTCGGCTTCTACCGGGATTCCACGATGGCCCTGTTCAACGATCTCAAGAAGCGTGGCCTCGCGCTCGGCCTGCCAGTCACCATGCTGATCGATGGCCAGGGATGCCTGGTCGCCCACATGAACGGCCCGGCCGAATGGGCAAGCCAGGACGCCAGGAAGCTCGTAGAGGCCGCGCTGGCGAAGTAAGCCCGCGCGACCGACGGTCGCTGCCGGTATCGTCCGCCAGCCGGCCGCTTCGATCTTTCCTGCCGATCAGACGGAGCGCAGGCGCGGCGCCGCGCGACGCGGGCGCGCGCCTTGCGCGGCCACCTCGCGCGCCGGCGACGCGGTCGTGCCGGTGAATTCGCCGAATGCCTCGATGGGGCTGGGCTTGCCGAGATAATAGCCCTGTCCGATCTCGCACGCCTCGGCGTTGAGGAAGTCGAGTTCGCCGAGCGTCTCGACGCCTTCCGCAAGCACCGGCAGGCCAAGGCCGCGTCCCAGACCGAGCACGGCGCGCACGATGGCCGCGACCTGGCCGTTCTTGTCGACCGACTTGATGAAGGACGCGTCGATCTTGATCTTGTCGAAGGGGAAGGCGCGCAGGTTCGACAGCGACGAATAGCCGGTGCCGAAATCGTCCATCGCCACGCGCACGCCAAGCGCCTTGATCTGCCGGAGCGTCGCCAGGGCGCGCGGCATGTCCTTCACCAGCGCCGTCTCGGTGATCTCGAGTTCCAGCCGGCCGGGCGCGAGGCCCGTGCGTAGCAGCGTCTCGTGCACCTTGCGGCTGAAATTCGGGTTGTGGAGCTGGACCGCCGATACGTTGACCGCGACCATAAGCGGGTTCTCCCAGCGCGCCGCTTCCTCGCAGGCAGTCGCCAGCACCCAGTCGCCGATCTGGCCGATGATGCCGCCATCCTCCGCAACCGGGATGAAGATCGCGGGCGAGACGTCACCCCGCTCGGGATGGCGCCAGCGCACCAAAGCCTCGAAACCGATCATCCGACCGCCATTGATCTCCTTCTGAGGCTGGTAGACGAGGCGAAACTCCCGGCGCGCGATGGCCTGGCGCAACTCGTGCTCCATAACCCGCTTGTCGCGGGCGGCGGCGCCCATGGCCGCCTCGAAATAGCGGTAGGTGTCGCGTCCTTCCGTCTTGGCGCGGTATAGCGCCGTGTCGGCATGGCTGATGAGGCCGGTCTGGTCTTCGGCATCGAGCGGGTAGAGCGCGATGCCGATGCTGGCCGAGATGAGGGCGCCACCGGGCGAGGTCCTGTTTTCCTCGTGCATTGCGGCCAGAACGGCGTCCGCGATGCGACCGGCGGCGAGCGCGTCGGGAAGGTTTGGCGCGATGATGGCGAACTCGTCGCCGCCGAGGCGGGCGAGCATCTGTCCGTGGCGCAGCACGCCCGAGGCGCATTTCGCCACCTTCTGCAGCAGCGCATCGCCCGCGCCGTGCCCATAGAGGTCGTTGACCTCCTTGAAGCGATCGAGGTCGAACAGAAGAAGCGCCAGGTGCCTGCCATTCGCCCCCCTGGCCGTCGCCGAGATCTCGGCGTCGAGCCGTGCCGAGAAGCTGCGCCGGTTGGCAAGGCCGGTGAGCGGGTCGAAATGGGCGAGCCGCAGGATTTCCTCCTGCGCCTTCCTGCGTTCGCGAACGTCGCGGACGGCGACCACCGTGTGCGGCTTGCCGCAATAGTCGATCGTCCTTGCGATGAGCTCGACCGGGATCCGCGTGCCGGCCGGCCCCTTGAGATCCGCTTCGCGGGCCTGCTCGCCGAGGCTGCTCATCTCGTCACGCTCGTCGAACAGATCGCCGAGCTGCATCGCATTCAGCGTTTCGCTGGCAAGGCCCGTCAGCTTCGCCAGGCTGTCATTGGCGCTGACGATGCGCGTGCCGTCGCAGACGATCAGGCCCTCCACCGCGGCATTTGCCAGGCCATGCATGCGATCGGCCTCGGCCTTCTGGCGGCGGAAGCGCAGATCGATCCACAGCGCCGTGCCGGACAGCACGAGGATCACCAGGCTTGCGGCGGCGGCGGCGAAGGCCTGCGACATCGGCGCGACAGTATAGGGCGAGATCTCGATGGAGGAATCGGGGAAGATGGACACCGCCGCCATGGCGGTGAAATGCAGGACGCAGATCGCCAGCGTCAGAAGCACAGCGCCGCCGATCGTCGCCAGCGTGGAAGGCCGGCGCAGGACGACGAGCAGTGCGAGCGCGCCGAGGAACACGCCGCCCATCAGGGACACGGCGACGAGGAGTTGATTCCAGACGATGCGGCCCTGCACCTCGAAGGCGGCCATGCCGGTATAGTGCATGACGGCGATGCCAGCGCCCAATATGGCGCCGCCGACCAGGAAATGGTCGATGCCGCCGCGCAGGGTGGCCACCCACATGCCCACGGCGGTCAGCACGATGGCGGCGGCCAGCGAGAGCGCCGACAGTTCCGGATTGTATCCGTTGGGTATGCCGGGCGTGAACGCGATCATCGCGATGAAATGCGTGGCCCAGATACCGAAGCCGGTCGAGCTGGCGGCGATCGCCAGCCAGACAAGGCGGTTCCTGTGCGTCGACCGGCCGACATGGCGCAGCAGGTTGACCGCCGAAAAGGAAGAGATGCCGCATATCAGCGCGGCCAGCGCGACCAGCCTCAGATCGTGCTGGTTCACGATGCAATTATAGACCGTCAACATCGCCCCTCACCCAATTTCCCGCGATATTCCTGGCAGCCTGAATGCTTAGAGGTTGCCGGATTGAGGAGTCGGTTATCGCGATTGCAACCACGGCGTGCCGCCGCTTGCGGCCAGGCAGGGTGGTCGGGAGGGGCCAAAAAGCCACAAAAGAACTGTCACATACTTTCTCTAAGAGACGGCCAGGGACCTGCGCAACGATCCTTGAACAACAAGCCACTCAACAGGGAATGAGATTCATGTCGATCATCAAGAACGGTCTGGCGGCGCTCGCCGCCGGCGCTATCAGCGTCTCCGCAGTGCTGCCGGCTTCCGCCGCGCCCGCCAAGTTCGACTTCTGGTTCGGCCTTTCGGGCGATCTGGCGCGTGTCGTCGACACCATGTGCAAGAACTTCAACGAGTCGCAGAAGGACTACGAGGTCGTCTGCACCAGCCAGGGCAATTACGACGCCACGCTGCAGAACACGATCGCCGCCTTCCGCGCCGGCAAGCAGCCTACCGTCGTCCAGGTCTATGATGTCGGCACCGCGACCATGATGCTGTCCGGCGCCTACAAGCCCGCCGACAAGCTGATGGAAGAGAACGGCTACAAGGTCGACTACAAGGACTATTTCCCCGGCATCGCCCGCTACTACGCGACCTCGAAGGGCGAGATGCTGTCCTTCCCGTTCAACTCGTCGACGGCGCTGATGTACTGGAACAAGGACGCCTTCGCCAAGACCGGCAAGACCGAGGCGCCGAAGACCTGGGAAGACGTCGGCGCCGACCTCAAGGCGCTGAAGGAAGCGGGCTACGAATGCCCGATGGCCATCAACATCTCGGCCAACGAAAGCTGGCAGTTGATGGAGCAGTTCTCGGCCATCCACAACCAGCCGATCGCCACCAAGAACAACGGCTATGACGGTCTCGACGCCCGCCTCGAGGTCAACAAGACCAAGTTCGTGCAGTACGTCACCGACCTCAAGAAGTGGTATGACGAGGGCTTCATCAAGATCAAGTCGAAGGATCTCGGCCAGGACATGGTGCAGGCCTTCGCGTCCGGCACCTGCCAGCTCATCCTCACCTCGGTCGGCGACCACGGCACGGTCGGCAGGACCCAGAAGGAAGGCATGAAGTGGGATGTCGCCGAGCTTCCGGCCTATGCCGGCACCGAGCGCAAGAATTCGCTGGTCGGGGGCGCCTCGCTGTGGGTTCTGTCGGGCAAGTCGGAGGCCGAATACAAGGGCGCTGCCGCCTTCCTCAACTTCATCCACGATCCCAAGACCGCGCTGTTCTGGTCGACCAACACCGGCTACATCCCGGTGACCAAGTCGGGCTTCGATTTCATGAAGGCCAACAACTTCTACGACAAGGCGCCCTACAAGGGCCGTGAAGTGGCGATCGAGAGCCTGACCGCCTCCGAGCCGACCGAAATCACCCGCGGCATCCGCCTCGGCAACTTCACCCAGATCCGCGCCGAGTTCGGCACCCAGATGCAGGCGATCTTCGCCAACAAGGTCAGCGTCCAGGAAGGCCTCGACACGCTGGTCAAGAATGGCGACGCCATCCTCGAGCGCTTCCAGCAGACCTATCCGGGCAAGACGCTTCCCTGATTGCCCGAATGATCACGGCCGCCTGTCCGCTCCGTAGCGAGTCGACGGGCGGCCGCACCATGAAATAGACTGGACCTGCCGCCCGGCGGCGTTGACGGATCGATGGAAAAGCGCGTCACCTTCAGCAGATCGACGATCGGCATCCTGTTCGCGGTGCCGCAACTGCTGCTGATCTTCACCTTCTTCTACTGGCCGGCCGGGCAGGCCGTGTACTGGTCGCTGACCTTGCAGCAGCCCTGGGGCGGCGGCAACATCTGGGTCGGTCTCGACAATTTCCGGTCGATCCTTTCCAACGCCGACTATTGGCATTCGATCAGCGCAAGCCTCGTCTTCGCCGCCATCAGCACCGGGCTTGCCATGGTCATCGCGCTGGTGCTCGCCGCACTGACCGACCGGCAGCTTGCAGGCTCGCGCCTCTACCGCGTCGTGCTGATCTGGCCCTACGGCATCGCCGCGCCCGCGCTCGCCATGGCCTTCCGTTTCATCCTGGCGCCGGAAGCCGGCTTCATGGCCGTCGTCAACCGGTTCTGGCCGGGCCTGTGGGACCCTGGCCTCGACGGCGTCGCCGCCATGGCATCCATCATCGTCGCCTTCTCGTGGAAATATGTCGGCTACAACTTCATCTTCTTCCTCGCCGCCTTCCAGGCCATCCCCCGCTCGCTGATCGAGGCGGCGGCGATGGACGGCGCCGGCGTCGTCAGGCGCTTCCGCGACATCCAGTTCCCGCTGATCACGCCGACCATCTTCTTCCTGCTCGTCATCAACATCACCGAGAGCTTCCAGGACTCCTTCGGCATCGTCGACATCATGACGGCCGGCGGCCCGGCCAACGCCACCAATCTGATGGTCTACAAGATCTACTCGGACGGCTTCAAAGGCTTCGACTATTCGGGTGCCGCCGCGCAGAGCATCATCCTGATGCTGCTCATCATCGTGCTCACCATCTTCCAGTTCCGCTTCATCGAGCGGCGCGTGCATTACAGGTGAGGCCGCCATGGTCGAACGCACCCCGATCCTCAACCTCTTCACACACCTGATCCTGTTCCTCGGCTTCGTCTTCTGCATCGCGCCCTTCGCGATCGTGGTGATCGCGGCCTCGCACAGCCTGAAGGAGGTTAACGACGTGCCGATGTCGCTGCTGCCGGGCAGCGATTTCTGGGTCAACCTCCAGACGGCCTGGACGACGGCCGACCTTGGCCCGAAGCTCTTCAACAGCTTCGTCATGGCCGCCGGCGTCGCGGCGGGAAAGGTGATCGTCTCCGCGCTCACCGCCTTCTCGATCGTCTATTTCCGCTATCGCGGCCGAACGCTGATCTTCTGGCTGATCTTCGTCACCCTGATGCTGCCGCTGGAGGTGCGCATCGTGCCGACCTACGCGGTGGTCGCCAATGTGCTGTCGCCCTATCAGGCGATCCTCGACGTCACCGGCCTTTCCTGGCTGATCGAGAAGATCTCCGGCGTGGAGGTGTCGCTCAACCTCGGCCTGCTCAACTCCTATACCGGGCTGATCATGCCGCTGGTCGCCACCGCCACCGGCACCTTCCTCTACCGACAGTTCTTCCTGACGGTGCCGGATGAGCTGACCGAGGCCGCGCGCATGGACGGCGCCGGCGCGTTGCGCTTCTTCGTCGACATCCTGCTGCCGCTGTCGCGCACCAACATGGCGGCGCTGGGGACGATCATGTTCCTGTGGGCCTGGAACCAGTATCTGTGGCCGCTGCTGATCACCACGGATGCCAGCCACGCCACTGCGGTGACCGAGCTCAAGCAGCTCATCCCCAATGTCGGCGGCATGCCGGAATGGCACATCGCCATGGCCGGTACGCTGATCGTCATGCTGCCGCCGTTGATCGTCGTGGTGGCCATGCAGCGCTGGTTCGTGCGCGGCCTCATCGCCACCGAGAAGTGACCGGAAAGGACAGCTCATGGCTTCCATCACCATCCGCGACGTCAAGAAGAGCTACGCCAAGGCGCAGGTCGTGCATGGCGTGAACCTCGACATCGCCTCGGGCGAGTTCGTGGTCATCCTGGGCCCCTCCGGCTGCGGCAAGTCCACGCTGCTGCGCATGATTGCCGGGCTGGAGGAGATTTCCGACGGCACGATCGCCATCGACGGCAAGGTGGTCAACAAGCTCGAGCCGCGCGAGCGCGGCTGCGCGATGGTGTTCCAGAACTACGCGCTCTATCCGCATATGAGCGTGGCGCAGAACATCGGCTACTCGCTCAAGGTGGCCGGCGTTGCCGCCGCGCAGCGCAACCAGCGCATCCAGGCGGTCGCACGCATCCTGGAGCTCGAGCATCTGCTCGACCGCAAGCCGGCGGCCCTGTCGGGCGGCCAGCGGCAGCGCGTCGCGATGGGGCGCGCGATGATCCGCGAGCCTAAGGTCTTCCTCTTTGACGAGCCGCTCTCCAACCTCGACGCCAAGCTTCGCGTGCAGATGCGCTCCGAAATCCGCAAGCTGCATCGGCGCCTCGGCGCCACCTCCGTCTTCGTCACCCACGACCAGGTCGAGGCGATGACGCTGGCCGACAGGCTGGTGGTGATGAATGGCGGCCGCGTCGAGCAGGTCGGCACGCCGGCCGAGATCTACGGCCGGCCGGCGAGCCGCTTCGTGGCGAGTTTCGTCGGCGCTCCGGCGATGAACATACTGGAGGGCGTCGTCGCCCTCGACGGCATTTCCCTTCTCGAGGGCAGTCGACGCCTGCCCATGCCTCGCGCCGGCCTGCCCGTGGGCACGAAAGTGGCGATGGGGATACGTCCGGAAGCCGTGCGCATGGTCGATCCGGGCGCGGCCGGCGCGGTCGAGGCGACCGTCGATTTCGTCGAGGAGCTCGGCGCCGGACGGGTCGTCTACGTCGACCTCGATGGCGCATCGTTCTCCGTCGTCACCTCGGAGTCGGCCCACCCCGCGCCGGGCTCCACCATAGGGTTGAAATTCTCTCCCTCGGACATGCATTTCTTTTCGTCGGAGACAGGGGCGCGGCTCGACTTCTTCGTCGCCTCGCTGCCCGAACCAGTGGTCTGACCCGCCGCCGCGTTCGACACGGCCCCTTCCGCTCCATGTGACAAGCCGGTGGTTTCGGACCCTCGGCGCGTGTATTCCTTTCGGGCGGCCGGCCGACGAGCGCCGGGGATTTTCTTCGGCCGCGCGAGGAGGAGCGACAATGTCCGACAGCGCCAGGCCCCTGGTCATCAGCGCGCCCGAGCCCAGGACGCTCGATCTGATCTTCACGCCGCCGGCGCTGGAGAGGCTGCGCGCCAAGTACCGTATCGTGGAGACGACGGCGCCGGCGCTGGATTCGCTACCTGACAGCGAACTCGCGCAGGCGCGCTACATCATCGGCCAGCCGCCGATCCCGCCGGCTTTGCTGGAGCGGCTGAAGTCGCTGCGCTGCGTGTTCAACGTCGAGAGCAACCTCATCGACAACATGCCCTACGAGACGCTGTTTTCGCGTGGCATCCATGTCGTAACGACAGGCCTCGTCTTCGCCGAGCCGGTCGCCGAGCTCGGCCTTGCCATGGCGCTGAATCTCGCGCGCGACATCGTCGACGCCGACCTTGCCTTCCGCCGCGGCGAAGAGCTCTGGGGCGGCGACGGCAACGCCAGGGCGCGGCTGCTTTCGGGCGCGGAGGTCGGCATCATCGGCTTCGGCGATCTCGGCAAGGCGCTCAACCGCCTGCTGTCGGGCTTCCGTACCCGGACGCGGGTCTTCGATCCCTGGCTGCCGCCATCCATGCTGCTCGACCAGGGCGTGACGCCAGCCACGCTCGACGAGGTGCTGTCATCGAGCGACTTCATCTTCGTGGTTGCTTCGGTGACTAGCGAGAACCAGGGCTTCCTCGGCGCCGAGGCCTTCTCCAGGATGCGCAGGAATGCGGCCTTCATCCTCCTGTCCCGGGCGGGCGTGGTCGATTTCCCGGCGCTGATGGAGGCAGTGCGCAGCGGACACATATTGGCCGCCAGCGACGTCTTTCCCGAGGAACCGCCGGCCGAGGATCACCCGGTGCGATCGCTGCCGGGGTTCCTGCGCTCCGCGCATCGCGCCGGCGCGCTCGACATCGCCTTCAAGCGCATGGGCGACATGGTGCTGGAGGACATGGATCTCCTCGACCGGGGCCTGCCGCCAATGCGCTGCAAGCGCGCCGAGCGCGAGACGGTGTCGCGCATGCGCTCCCGGCCCGTCGACCGCAACTAGCGCGCGGTGCCGAAAAGCGCGAAGCGGCTCGGCGCGTGCCGGGCGGGCATTGCCCGAGATAGAACATAGGCTTGGGATGTATCGGCGGGCTATTCCACAGCCGCCGCGACCGTTGCACGCCTTTCATGAAGCCCGTCTAGGGTCCGCCCGCGCCCGGCCACTGCCGGGCCGTGAGCGAGAATCAGGTCATGACAACGAAAATCATTCAGGTCTCGGATATCCATCTCGGCGGCGGGCGCGAGCCCCGCTACGGCGTCGACCTCCACCAGCGGCTGCTTTCATGCGTGGCGCATATCAATGCGTTCCATCCGGACGCGGCGCTGTGCGTCTTCACCGGCGACCTGACGGATGCTGGCGAGCCAGCGGCCTATGCCGATCTCAGGGCGGCGCTGGACACGCTGACGGTGCCGTACCGGCTCGTGCCGGGAAATCACGACCTGCGGGCCAACCTCGCGGCCGCCTTTCCCGAACACCCGCTCGACGACAACGGCTTCGTGCAGTCGACCTTCGACGTGGCCGGCGCGAGGCTGCTGTTCCTCGATTCCCTCGCCGAGGGGCGCGTCGGCGGCGAGCTGTGCGAGAAGCGGCTCGGCTGGCTCGATGCCAGGCTCGGCGAGGCCGCCGGCCAGCCGGCCTATCTCTTCCTGCACCATCCGCCGGTGGCGCTTGGCCTGCCGCAACTCGACCCGCTGGGTCTCGAGGAGGCCGGGCGCTTCCTTGCGCTGCTCGGCCGTCACGGCAATGCCGGCTACATCTTCTTCGGGCATGTCCACCGCGACATCGCCGGCACCGTGGCCGGGATTCCGTTCTCGGCGCAGCGCGGCCTGCACGCGCGGTTCGTGCTCGACCTGGTCAATTCAAACGAGATCGTGGAACAGGCGCCGCCCACCTATTCGATCATCCTCATTGGCGATCCCGGCCATGTCGTCGTGCACGGCTGCGACTTCCTCGAGCACTGGCCGGTCTATTCCGGCGAGACCGGCGAGCGCCTGGCCTCGGAGGTGGCGCCGGGTCGTCTCCGACAGTCCGAGAGCTATTCGGGGTATTGCCCTAGAGATGAAGATCACCAGACGATTCCGGCTGGTAGATCATCTTTTCGATCAGTATGCGTCGGGTGCGATCTGTAACCATCCAATCGATGGCATCGCCTTCCTGGTAACCCAGGATCGCGGTGCCGATGTCGGAGAAGACCGATAGTTTGCGATCGCGCTCGTCGGCGTCCCGCGGATAGACGAGAGCGACTTCCTGTTTTTCGCCGTCGATATGCAGCACAACCCGCGAGTTCATCGTCACGACGTCGCGCGCTACGCGCTGAGGCTCAACGACGATAGCTCTCTCGATCTCGTGTTCAAGGTTGGCCATCGGCACCTCTTCCTCGAACACCATCAGGCTTTGGAGCCGCGCCTTGTCGATCTCCGTGACATAGATCTCGGTCGAATCTGCCATCGCGCCTTCGCGCAGAAGCTGGAGATATCGATCCGCTGTCATGGACAGGGAATTGAGCGTTGGCGTTTTGCCCTGGAGATGAAAGCCGCAGCGCTCGAAACCCTTCATCGAACGCATGTTGTTGGTGTGAATCCTGGCAATGACTTTTTCGGCGCGCATATCGAGGAAGGCGAGTTTCAGACCTTCCCGGATGGTGCTGCCGCCAAGTCCTTGCCCCCAGTTTTCATGGTCGCCGACAACAAGAACGATTTCACATTCAGCGCCGGTCTTGACCAGCCGGACGAAGCCGACCGGGGTGTCGTTTCTGTCATAAGCCATGAAGAAACGGCCACCCTGATTGAACAGATGCGTCAGGATCGGCATCTGCGCGCGATCGACGGCCTGTGCGATGAACCGGGACACGCTGCCTGAATCGCTCAAGTAGCGCGTGACGCGTTCGTCTTCCATCCAGTTCATCAGGATAAAGGCGTGCGACCGCGTGATTTCCGGACGCAACGAAACAAAAGGCTTCTTCATCTTCGTCACCTTGGTCACAAGAATGAAAGCCTGTCACGATCGCTACGCGCTGGTTCTTTCGGATTAGTGTTTGATTGAAACGCGCTCCTTAGCAAAGAACCCTGTGTAAAGGCCAGAGGCGGCGTGCACCATGCATTCGTGGCACCTTCAAGTCCTGGCTCGAGCGCGGTGGACGAAGGCTAAGTCCTGACGACCAAGGGGCCGCTATCAGAAAGTCCGCTTTCGAGATAGCCGACTAGGCCAGAACGTGCGCCGTGCCGGAGACGGTGAGGCGCACGATCTCTCCGACGGCGGGGGCATCCATGCCCGGCTTGCGCAGGATGAGCGGCGTGTTGCCGATTGCCGCCGCATCCGGTGGGTCGGCGCTGTTCAGCAACCGCACCGCGATGGTGCAGACCGATCCGGCGAATTCGGATTCCGTGACCTCGCCGAACAGCATGTCAGGCGTGCCGGACATGCCCTCGCGCGAGGTCCGCTTCAGCAGCACCTGCTCGGGCCGCAGCATGATGCGGGCGACGTCGCGGCGCTCTGTCGTGTCGACGGCAAGGCGCCCGAGCGGCGAGCTGGCAAAACCGTCTGATATCTTTGCCGGAAGGATGATGGCGTCGCCGAGGAACTCGGCGATCATCCTGTCCCTGGGCCTGAGATAGAGTTCGCGCGGCGTGCCGACCTGCGAGAACTTTCCGTCACGCATGACCGCGACCTGGCTGGCGAAGGACAGTGCCTCGGCCTGGTCGTGGGTGACCAGGATGGTGGTGATGCCGGCCGCCTCCAGCAGTTCGGCCACCGCCTTGCGCATCGATGCGCGCAGGCCGGTATCGAGCGCCGAAAACGGCTCGTCCAGCAGCATCAGGCGAGGCTTCATGGCCATGGCGCGCGCCAGCGCGACGCGTTGCTGCTGGCCGCCGGAGAGCTGGTGCGGGCGCCGCTTCAGGATCGCCTTGTCCAGCCCGACCGTATAGGCGAGCTCGGCGATGCGCTCGTCGCGCCGCGTCTCGCTCCGCGCCATGCCGAAACCGATGTTGTCGGCGATGCTCAGATGCGGAAACAGGGCGCCGTCCTGGGCCACCAGCCCGATGCCGCGCCGATGGGCCGGCACGGCGCCGTCGCCATTGGCCAGTACCTCGCCAGCCAGCGCGATGGTGCCCTGGTCGGGCGTCTCGAAGCCGGCGATCAGCCGCAGCAGGGTGGTCTTGCCGCAACCGGACGGGCCGACGATGGCGGTCCGGCTGCCGCTGGCGACGGTGAGGTCGACACCGGCAAGAGCCTGGACCGGGCCATAGCGCTTGTGCACGTCACGAAGTTCAAGAAAGCTCATCGTCCGGCCATCCGTTTCGACTGGACATAGAGCAGCCAGGTCAGCGGCAGCGACAGCGCCACCATGATCAGCGCGTAAGGCGCGGCCGATGCATAGTCGATCTCGCCGCTGTAGGACCAGAACGCCATCGCCAGGGTGCGGGTGCCGTTGGGCGCCAGCATCTGCGTCGCCGTCAGTTCGTTGGTGATGCCGAGCGCGACCAGCGCCATGCCGGCGGCCGCGCCCGGCGCCGACAGGCGGATGGTCGTCGACCAAAGCGCCTTCAGGGGACCACGGCCGAGGCTGGCCGCGGCGCGCTCGAGCTCGATCGGCGCCTGGGCGATCGAAGCGCGCAGGCTGACGAGCGCGCGCGGCAGGAACATCAGCGCATAGGCAAACAGGATCGTGAACAGTGTCTGGTAAAGAGGGTGAAGCGCGCGCACGGTGATGGTCACCAGTGCCAGCGCCACGACGACGCCGGGCAGCGAACCGACGATGTAGTTGCAGCCTTCCAGCAGGCGCTGCAGTGGCCCCGGCGCACGGATCGAGATCCAGGCCATCGGCATGGCCGCGACCGTGGCCAGCAAGGCGCCGGCCACCGCCAGGAACAGGGTCTGCCCGAGTGCGAGGCTGATTTCGTCGAGACGCCACACTTCGGCTCCGCCGGCCACCAGCCAGCGACCGATGGTGAGCGAGGGCACGCCGAGCGTCAGCAACGCGACCACGAGCGGCAGCAGCAGGCAGGGCAGCGCGGCGCGCCCGAGCCGCATGCGCTGCTGATGTCGCGCGGCTCCGGAGCCGACCCGGGCGTAGCGCTCCTCACCGCGCACCAGGATTTCCAGCGCCAGCAGCACCAGGCAGCAGGAGACGAGGACGCCGGCCAGCATGTTGGCCGCCGGCCCGTTGAAAGTCGACTGGAACTGGTCGACGATCGCGGTGGTGAACGTGTCGAAGCGGATGAAGACGTAGAGACCGTATTCGGCCAGCAGGTGCAGCCCGATCAGCAGCGAGCCGCCGCATATCGCCAGCCTGAGTTGCGGCAGCACCACGCGCCAGAACACCCGCCATGGGCCGAGGCCGAGTGCCGCCGCCGCGTCCTCCAGCGCCGGATCGAGGCGCCGCAGCGCCGCGGCCACGGGAAGGTAGAGAAACGGGAAATAGGCGATGACGGAAACGAGCACGCCCGCCCACAGGCCATGCATGGAGGGCAGGAGGGTGATCCAGGCATAGCTGTGGACGAAGGCGGGTATGGCGAGCGGCGCCACGGACAGCCAGGCCCAGAAGCGCGCGCCGGGCAGGTCACTGCGCTCCGTCAGCCAGGCCAGCGCCACCGACAGGGCGATGGAGATCGGCACCGTCAGGACGACCAGAAGCATGGTGTTGACCAGCAGCTCGCCGACGCGTGGTCGGAACACCAGCGCCTGCACGGTTTCCCAGCCCGTCTGGACCGCGACCCAGACGATGAAGGCGAGCGGCAGCAGGGTGAGCAGCGAGACGAGAGCGGCGGCCATCGTGATCCAGGGCACGACGCGCCGGCGAGCCCGCAGGCCGGTCGCCGCCTGCCATGGCGCGCCCGGCGGCGCGAGTTCGGCAGCGGGGCGCATCGGCTCAGCCGCCATGCCGCCATCCAGCGGCGGGGAGCGTGGCATGGCCGGTCGCGCGGGCGGCGCGCGGGAAGTTCGCCGAAGATCGTTGCCGATGTTCGGACACTCGCGCCTGGGACCAGCTTGCCGTCATGGACGATGCCATCTCTAAAACAGAGCGCTCCCGCGGAAAGCGAGTTCCCGCAGGAGCGCAGTCGACTGCCCTTTTAGGACGAACGTCGGCTAAAGCAAGCCGGCTGCCGTCATCAGGTCGATGACCTTCTTCGAATTGAGCGTCGCCGGGTCCACCTTCGGCGCCTGGAGATCGGCGAGCGGCACCAGCTTCGGATTGGACTGGGCATCCTTGCCGACGGCATATTCGAAGGAAGTGCCGGTCTTCAGGATTTCCTGGCCGCCCTTGCCGGTCACCCACTTCAGGAAAGCCTGGGCTTCCTTCTGGTGCTTGCTCGAAGCCAGCACGCCGCCACCGGAGATCGAGACGAAGGCGCCCGGATCCTGGTTCTTGAAATAGTGCAGCCCGACATTCTTGCTGTTCTCGCCGGTCTTGGCCTGATCGCCGAAATAGTAATAGTGGTAGATCACGCCGCCATCGATCTCACCGGCGTTGACGGCCTTCATCACCGTGCTGTTGCCCTTGTAGGGGCTGAAGTTCGCCTTCATGGCCTTCAGCCAGTCTGCCGTCGCGGCCTCGCCCTTGAGCTGCAGCAGCGCGCTGACGATCGCCTGGAAGTCGGCGCCCGACGGCGATGCCGCCCAGCGGCCCTTCCAGCTCGCGTCGGCGAGATCGAGCAGCGACTTGGGCAACTGGTCTTCCTTGAGCTTGTCCTTGTTGTAGGCAAAGACGGTGCTGCGGGCGGCGACGCCCACCCATTTGCCGGTCGACGGCTGATACTCCTGCGGCACCTGGGCCAGCGTGTCGGCGTCCACCGTGGCAAACAGTCCAGCGGCCTCGACAAGCGCCATGGCCGGCGAATTCTCGGTCAGGAACACGTCGGCCGGCGAGGCGGCGCCTTCGGCGACGATCTGGTTTGAGAAGTCGCTGTCGCCGCCGTTGCGCAGCGTGACCTTGATGCCGGTCTCCTTGGTAAAGCCGGCCGCCCATTCCTTGGCGAGGCTTTCATGCTGGGCGTTGTAGACGATGATGCCTTCGTCATCCGCCATGGCTGGAGCGGCAATCAGGCTGAAGACGAGCGCCGTGGCGCCTGCAAGCGCGCTAAAAGCATGTTTCATGGGTAATCCTCGCTCTTGGGGTCTGGGGGCAGTTGCACCTACCAATACATGACAGTGATAGTCAACATTGTGACCCTGCTTCAAACCGCCGCCGCCTCCATGCTAGCGCCGGCAAGCACACAATTATGCGTGAACGCGCCGGAGGCGTCCGGTCTTCCATGGCGATGTCCGCGCGCTTTCGTGATTTGCTCCGCACATAGGCTTGGACATTATTTCGCCGGCCACGTAACAAATCCGTGCGAGGGCGCGAAGATCGGGGGAATGGAGCCTGTGACGGGCAAGGACGAGGCCGAGCTTTCCCGGTTGCTCAGGGCCGCGCTCGCGGGAGACGAGAAGGCGTACGCGGACTTTCTTCACAGAACCGCCGCGCTGGTGCGCGGCTTTGCCCGGCGCAGGATCGTCCAGGGCGGGGTCGATCCCGAGGATGTCGTGCAGGAAACCTTGCTGGCCATACACGTCAAGCGTCACACCTGGCGGCAGGACCAGCCGGTGCTGCCCTGGCTCTATGCCATTGCACGGTTCAAGCTGATCGATGCGTTCCGCCGGCGCGGGCGTCGCATCGAGATCGATATAGGCGATATCGCCGAGACGATCGCCGAGCCGGAAGCGGAGAGCGTCAGCGAGCGCGACATCGGCCGTGCGCTCGACGGACTTACGCCGGCCTTGCGTTCGGTGGTCTCATCCGTGTCGGTCGAGGGGCGCTCCATCGGTGAAACGGCGACGAAGCTGGGCATCAGCGAGACGGCGGTGCGCGTTTCGCTGCATCGCGGGCTCGCCGCCATTGCCAGGCGGTTCGGGAAAACGACATGAGGACGGACGATCTCATCAAGGCGCTCGACGCCGATGCCCGCAGCCGGGCGATGCCGCAGGCCGCCGCCTGGTGGGTGGCGCTGGGCGCCGCCGTGCTCATCGCGGCGACGGTTTTCATGCTGACAATCGGTCCGCGCCCCGACATGGCCTCCGCCATGCATACGATGCGCTTTCCGGCCAAGTTCACCTACACGGTCGCGCTTGCGGTCACCGCCTTCGTCTTCATCCGCGCGCTGTCCGTGCCCGGCGCGGCCACGCGGCGGCTGGCCCTCGCAATGTGGGTCGCACCGATCCTGGTCGCTGTCGCCGTGATCCTTGAGCTCCTTGCCGTTCCCTCGGCCGACTGGGGCCGTCGTCTGATCGGCACGAACATGTACATCTGCATGACGTTCATCCCGCTG
Organism: Mesorhizobium sp. 65-26; assembly: GCA_001899205.1. Taxonomy (GTDB): domain Bacteria; phylum Pseudomonadota; class Alphaproteobacteria; order Rhizobiales; family Rhizobiaceae; genus Mesorhizobium. The sequence goes on from MKVL01000021.1 coordinate 60,926, forward strand.
ATCGGTCTCGGCCCGCTGGCGGTCTTCCTCATGGCCTTGCGCCATGGGGCGCCGCCGCGCCCGGTGCTGTCCGGAGCGGTGGCCGGCCTGTTGGCCGGCGGCGTGGCGGCTACCTTCTATGCCGCGCACTGCTTCGACGATTCGCCGCTCTTCGTCGCCACCTGGTACACGATCGCCATCGCCTTCCTCACCGCGCTTGGCGCGCTTGGCGGAAGGCTGTTCGTGCGCTGGTAGGGCCGCGCGCGAACACCGATCCTTAAGCATGCCGGCAAATGACCGGCGCGGGTCGCACCGGCCACGCCGGATGCAACCTTTCCTTAAAACCGCTCCGTCACGGTTGCAGCCAAAAGCGATGACGCGCGGGGTGGCACGTATCGTGACTTGGCAAAAACCAATCAGCTTCCGATCCAACGGAGGCTGGACACAAATATTGCTGGCGGTAAGTCTGTTCACGGCGCTTTTATCGGCGCTGCTGGCCTGGCTCGAAGTTGGTACGGGCGGGACGCTGCACGTCGGTGTCGGGACGGCGACGGCGATCGCCGTCGGACTCGCGGCATTGACGTTCGGGCGAACCACGTCGCTCGACCGGCGACTCATGGAAAGCGAGCAACGCTTCCACAGGGTCATGGAGGACTCCGCGATCGGCGTAGCCGTTGTCGGCATAGACGGCCGGATAATGCGCAGCAACACCGCCTTCGCCACCATGCTGGGTCGCTCCCGCGAGGACGTTGAAGGGCTGACCTTCCGGGAGGTCACGCATCCTGACGATGTCGATGCGGGCCGTACGATAATCGAGGAGCTGAAAGCGGGCGTGAGCGACAGCTTCCGCTTCGAGAAGCGCTACCTCAGGAAAGACGGAACGGCTGTCTGGGCGCTGCTCTCTGGCTCCATCATCCGTGATGAGAGCAACGGCCAGCCACTCTATATCGTCTCCCAGATCGAGGACATCGATGCGCGCCGGAAGTCGGAGGCGCTGGTCACCGAGGCCGAGACGCGCTGGAATTTTGCCCTTGCCAGTGCCGGCCAGGGCGTGTGGGAATTCGATCTGCGCAAGGGCGGCACTTCCTATTCCGCGACCTGGGTGCAGATGCTCGGCTACGCCGAGGGCGAGCTGGATGGCGACCCCGACCGCTGGCTGAGGATGATCCATCCTGAAGACCGCGCGGCCGTCGAGGAGATCGACCGTGCGCATCTCGAAGGCAAGACGCCGTTCTTCGAGGCCGAGTTCCGCATGCGCCACAAGGATGGGCGCTGGATCTGGATACTCGATCGCGGCAAGGCCATCGAGCGGGCGGAGGATGGCCGGCTGATCAGGGCGATCGGCAGCCTGACCGACATCACCCGGCGCAAGGAAGCCGAGGAGCGTCTTGCGATCTCCGCCGCGATGCTGGCCAGCGAAAAGGAGCGACTTCGCGTGACGTTGCAGTCGATCGGCGATGCCGTGATCTGCACGGATGCGAGCAACCGCGTCACCTTCATGAATCCGGTCGCGGAGAAACTGACGGGCACGTCCAGCGGCGCGGCGCTGGGCAAGCTGCTCGGCCACGTCTACTGGGCGGTCGATGAGGAAACCGGTCAGCGCATCGGCGTCGCGCGCTCGGTCGCCGGCGCGCGCGCCCCCGCCATGCCGAACAGCCGCGCGGTGCTGATCCGCCGTGACGACACACGATGCAGCATCCGACAGGTGGTCTCGCCGATCATCAATGACCGCGATGAATTCTGCGGCCAGGTCATCGTCTTCCAGGATTTTACCGATGCGCGCGCCCTGCAGCGCCAACTGGCCCATGCCGCAGCCCATGATGCGCTCACCGGCCTTCCCAACCGCTCGAGCTTCCTGCGCGCCATGGAGGAACTGGTCGACGAGGTGCGCAACGGCGGCACGGAACACCAGTTCATGTTCGTCGACCTCGACCATTTCAAGCCGGTCAACGACACGGGCGGCCATGCCGCCGGCGATGCGCTGCTCAAGCAGGCGGCCGAGGCGCTGCGCAACGCGGTCCGGCAGATGGACATCGTCGCCCGTCTCGGCGGGGACGAGTTCGCCGTCGTGCTGAAATCGACGTCGGAGGCCAGCGCGAGACTCCGCGCGCAGTCGATCATCGAGGCCATTCACGGCCTGGCCTTCACCTGGGAGGGGCGGTCATATTCGATCGGCGCCAGCATCGGCCTGACCGCGATCAGCGCCGGCTGCGGCGCGGTCGACGAGATCATCGCCCGCGCGGACGCCGGTTGCTACGCCGCCAAGGCGGCTGGCCGAGGCTGCGTGTCGATGGCGCCGACAGGGGAGAAGGCCGGCGAGGTCGTCACGCCAGTATCCGGGCCGCTCGCCGCCGCGTCTTGAAGGACAAGGGTCAGCGCGTCGGGACCGGATGCTCGCCGCGATAGTCGTAGAAGCCGCGGCCGGTCTTGCGGCCGAGCCAGCCGGCCTCGACATATTTCACCAGCAGCGGGCAGGGGCGGTACTTCGAATCCGACAGGCCGTCATGCAGCACCTGCATGATCGACAGGCAGGTGTCGAGGCCGATGAAGTCGGCGAGCTGCAGCGGCCCCATCGGATGGTTGGCGCCGAGGCGCATGGCGGTGTCGATCGCCTCGACGGTGCCGACGCCCTCGTAGAGCGTGTAGATCGCTTCGTTGATCATCGGCAGCAGGATGCGGTTGACGATGAAGGCCGGGAAGTCCTCGGAGACGGTGATGGTCTTGTCGAGCTGCTTGACGAAGGTCTTGGCGGCTTCGAAGGTCTGGTCCTCGGTGGCGATGCCGCGCACGAGCTCGACAAGCTTCATGACCGGAACCGGGTTCATGAAATGTATGCCGATGAAACGCTCGGGGCGATCGGTCTGCGCCGCCAGCCGCGTGATCGAGATCGACGAGGTGTTTGTCGCCAGAATGGCTTCCGGATTGAGCTGCGGACAGAGCTGCGCGTAGATCTTGCGCTTGACCGTTTCGTCCTCGGTGGCCGCCTCGATCACGAGGTCGGCGCCAGCGAGATCGGCCATGGCCGACGCCGCCGAGATGCGCGACATGGCGTCGTTGCGCAGCTTCTCGTCCAGCTTGCCGGATCCGACCTGGCGGGCCATGTTGCCGCTGATGGTGGCGATGCCCTTCTCGATGCGGTCGGGCGAGATGTCGTAGATCAGCACCTTGTATCCCGACAGCGCCGATACGTGGGCAATGCCACCACCCATCTGGCCCGCGCCGACGATGCCGATCGTTTCGATCTTGCTCATTACACCGATCCCGTCAAAAGGCCTTGTCGGCCTGCTTTTTGTGCGGTGCAAACTAAAAGGGTGGGGCGACTTCGTCTACCCCACCCTTCACAATTTAATACGCTTTGCCTGAGCCGGTCAAAGCGCCTTCTGGAGTTCGGGCAGGATTGTGAAGAGGTCACCGACGAGGCCGTAGTCGG
>MKVL01000022.1 GCA_001899205.1 Mesorhizobium sp. 65-26
GAATGACGGCGCCTTCTCCAAACAGGACGCTTGACTAAGACCTAAGAGCGGTTCCCCCAATTTTCAGGCGCCGCCCGAAGAGGGCGTCACCAGAAAATCGGCTCCCCCACTCGCCGCCTCCGGCGGTCGCTGCGCGATCCTTGACCCCTCGCGCCTACGGTGCGGACCCCTTTCGTCAGAAAGACGAAAGGAGACTTCTTATGACCCGCACGAAAATCCCAACCATCGATGGCGGCAGCGCGGAATATTGGAGGCAACGGAAGCTTGGCTTCTGCCTGATCCGCAAGGCGGAACTCGCAGCCAGTCGGCTGTTGGATGCGCCGATGTATCTCCACGGCGGTTACGACGAAAATGATGACGTCATCCCCATTGAGAACCTTGGACCCCATGACGACATGGAGGACGCGATTCGGGCTATCGAGAGCAACGAGACAGCCGTCAGCATCCTCGTCGCGCAACGCCGCACCGAGATCTGCAACTACCCCATCAACGCAGTCATCCGGGAGTTGCCACCTCAGGACAAACACACCGGCGACCCCTACATCAACCCACTCTGGGGACCGGACTGCGACTGACGCTCAGGTGAGAGGCGGCAAGAGCCGCCTCTCACCTTTCTTGTCACTCGCTCGCGGCACTTCCGAACATTGGCGCTCTCCTGCGCGCAAAGGCGTCGGTTCTGCGCGCGTGCGCGGCGCAGGGCGTGACAGCGTGCATCGAACCCGCCGCCACGCCCTGGGGGAGAGGCTAGCCGCCTCTCCCCCAAACCCCCACTCCTGGTGGACTGCTTCGCAGCCGGCCTTTCGGGCCGGTTGAAGGACGCTGCCGCGACTCCGCAAATGCATCCGGGCAGTCCCTCGGTGTCAGCCTGCTTTCGCGGCAGACACCTTCGCTCGTGCCCTGGCGGTGCGCTCACACCGCGATGGACGCTACAGCTCCGCAGCCACTCGCTGCGCTCCTGGCTGCTCGCCGTGACGCTATCGCGGCGATCGCTTCGACTTTATCATAGAAGGGCACGAAACCACCGCCGTGAGTCGGCGTCCTCCTTAGCCTCGATCGCAGGACGATCGAAGCTCGCGGCGAACGCCCGCCAGTGATCGTTCGGTGCTGGCGCGTCGCCCGGTCACTGGCGACGACGGTGGTTTCGCGCCCTTCTATGATAAATGGCAGGATAGGATGTCTGTATACAGACATCCGGCGCCCGCGGGGCACAAGGGTCGATGAGGTGTCGCCCCGGTAAGAAAAGCCGGGGTACCGCGGCGGCGTCGGAAACGACCGAATGAGTCATTGCCGGAACAACGCAATCAGGCAAAGCGGCATTGCCGTTTTCCGGCAATGTCTGAAAGACAGAACAGGTCAATAACGGTATCAGTTTTTCGTGCCGCCTATCGCGATAAGCAGGTCATACGCAGGAATCGTGATACTGCAGCGAGTTCTCATAGTGGCCGGATCACCACCAAGCGTCAGTGACGCGGTCCGTGATCTCAGGCCAAGGCAGGCGGTGGAAGAGCGACGGTTTGCATCGGTGATCTAAAATCTGTATGTGCGTGCGAGCGATCAGAATACAGCGTCTGGAAAATCAATGTCCGAAAACACCGATATTGTCGAAATGACGGCTGACCTCGTTTCAGCTTATGTCTCCAACAATCCGGTCCCGGTCTCAGAGCTGCCGGCCCTAATCGCTCAAGTACATCAATCGCTGACCGGGTTGAGCGGAGCAACACCCGCCAAAGTCGAGGAAGCACCGAAGCCTGCCGTGAATCCGAAGCGTTCGGTCCATGACGACTTCATCGTTTGCCTCGAGGACGGAAAGAAGTTCAAATCGCTGAAGCGGCACCTCATGACCCATCATGAGCTGACGCCGGAACAATATCGCGAAAAATGGGATCTGCCTCGCGACTACCCTATGGTCGCTCCGGCCTATGCGGCTGCCCGGTCGTCATTTGCCAAGCAGATAGGCTTGGGCCGCAAGCCAAAGGAACCCGTCCCTGCTCCGAAGAAACGGGCAGCTCGCAAGACGGCCTCCTGACGGAACACCGTTTCAGGCAGGGAAGTCAGGTTTCTACGGCTCCCGGTAAGCTGTGAGACCTGTTGGACGTCGCGGATCGGTGATCCATCGTTCCAGCCTATTGCCGAGGTTTCGGCCGCAATGGCTTTATCGATTGCGATCGCGGTCGTTTGTCCGAGGCGGTCGCATTTTTATCGTCGTAGGCCCTTTGACTTGGCTTGGCTGCTCTCGTTCCTTGTCGTGCTCACGATCCGCACTTTGTTTTCTATCCTTCAGTTCGTCTCGACGATGGTCCTGCGCATCTTGCGCCTGTTCAATGCGGGCGGCGTCGATCGCGCGATTGTTGGACGTGCGGGCGGGAGTGTCGTTCTCATCCAGCCGATCGCGGCCAGCAGTTGTTGATGTCGACATGGTGGTCTGGCCGCCGGCGCGCAGTTTTTCCTTCGACACTCTACGAGCGTCCAACTGAAGACCAACGAGTTTGTGCACGATGGTCATTCCGTCCTCGAACGCCTGACGCTCGGTGGCATCGGTGATCTTGTCGGCGACCTTGGCCGCGGCATTTGCGATGCGCTGCCCCGCTCGAACTGCTTGCTCGGCTGTGATCGGCGAATTGCGAAGCATATGGTCTTTTCCTTCTTCCTTGGACGGGTCACGCCCTCTCTCGACTGCCGCCTGGAGACGACCGAACTCTTTGGCCAGGCCCGCGGCCAGATCCTGGCTGAGCTCGCGCGCTGTGCTCGGAGCCTGGCGATCCTTGCCGATTTCTTCCAGCATCTTGATGATGCGTTCCAGATTGGCTTTCTGGGTGATGAACCGTTCCCTTGCCGCACCAATCGCCGGCGCCGTCGGGCGATCCCGGATTTTCGCCAGAACCTTATCCTGGACGGAGGGAGGCGCCGCGGCGCCTAGCCGCTGAAAGAGTTCCCACTCCCAGCGTTTGATCGGCGGTGGTCCAGCTCTGGCATTGCGTTTCTGCGGCTCGAGATGAATGCCACGCTCCTTGAGATGCTGAGCGAAGTGATGCCGCCACTCCGTAAAATCGCGGATGTTCGGGTCCATGCTGCGACCGAACGAGTCCTTCATGGAGACAAGGACGTGAATATGGGGGTGCGCCTTTAGATCATGACGATTATGGACCGCGTAGGCGTAGCGGTGATTGCCGAATTCCGAACGAAGGAACGAGGCGCCAGCCTTGATGAAGTCCCCGCGATCGACATCGGCAGGGCCTGACAGCAGGAGGTGCATGAAGTCGCGCGGCTGACGAGTCTCCATCAGCCGCGCGATTTTCGCACCCTCGCGTGTCCGGCTCCTGGTATCCGTGGCAACGATCCAGCGACGGGTCTCGCCGCGTTCGTACTTTCCGGCCTTTCCCTCCATGGGCGTCAATTGAGTTTTCGTCGACATATGGACGTCGGCGCCATCACGGCTCATTCGATGCAGCGTCGCCGTCAGCCCCCTGCCACCAGAAGCGGTCGAGGACGGGTATCGGTATGATACCTCAACGCCCTTGTCGCGAAGATCCGCTGTGATCCGACCGTCTATGGCGTGGACGATTTCCAGCGTTGCCGGAAGTCGCCTTCCCTCCCCCTTCGCGGCCCTGCTCTTACGCTCGCTGGCGAGAATAACGGCCACATGCAGGCGCCCGTGGTCGGTTGCGCCGGTGGGCAGGCTGTAAGCAAGCGTACGATCCATGTCGCCGTCATGCGCAACGCCGCGTGCTGTCAACGCATCCAGCGCTGCGTGAACATTCCCGGTGCTCCCCAGTTCATAGGTGAGCAGAAGGACGTCCTTGGATCCCTGTCGATCACTGAACTCCGTGGACCATTCCTTCACCGCCACGGCGATGTCTGATATCTCGCGTCCATCCTGGTCGCACGCCCGTTCCTCCTTGGCCTGGTACGCGAGCACGTTCCGTGCCGATCGTGCCCCAGCTCCGTAACTGAGGACTTTTACAACGATGGCATTGTTGCCGCGGGCTCGGCTAACCGATGTCGCGATGCCCGATACTGTCGGTCGGCTTCGCACCGATCGGGGTCCGCCGCCGCCCTGTCCACCGCCCCCTCCCCTTTCCGTCGCATTTTGACGCCAGTCATCATCCAACGACGAGAGATACGTCGGCAGGCGTCGGTTAGCGGCCGAAATCCTAGAAAGGATCTTTGACGGACGGTTTGGCGGCATCATAGTCACGAACGATTTCATCAATCCTGGGCGAAGGCGTAGCATTGGTGCTCGCCCGGATCGCGTCGATCGCCCGAGCGAGATCGGTCAACGTTTCCCTTATCTCGGAGAAGGATCGTCTCCTTTCGAGGTCATTGTTTTCTTCAAGATATCGATCAAGGACGATGACCAGATCGCGATGGAATTGGCGCATTTCCGCAAGTGCCCTGTCGTGCTCGTGCAGCAAGGCGCCGCCCTCTGCGACCGTGCGCTCCACGAGAAACCGGATCAATCGTCCTGGCGAGGTCCCGAGCCGCGCCGCGAGATCGTCGATTGCCGGGGCGACAGAGGTGCGGAGACGGAACTGGTAGTGCGGCGATACCATCGGTCACCGCCGCTTCCGTGCCGCGACGGCTTCCGACAAGAGGGTCACAATCGCTTTCGTCGGAATACGACGCATCTCGGTGGAGACCGCCAGCACGTCTTTCAGGAGTTCCCCTCTCAGGTGGAGGTTGAAACGCTGGCCTGGGTCACCACCGGCGCTACCGACCACCGCCGTCGTCTCCCGCCTTGGCTTGCGGGTAGAGCGAGAGGCGGACGGCTCCCGGTCTGCTGTCGAAGATGGCGTTCCACTATGTTCCGAGGAAGCGGGGCTCGGATCATCGGCTGCTTGAGCTGGCCACTTCCGGTATTCGCCAAAAAGTGCGTCAGTCGGCGAGGGCGGACTGAACGATCCTGCTCTCTCCGAGGCATCGTCCGGCGAAGCAATCGCGTCGGCCAGAGAAGCCTTGCGGCGGGCAAGGATCGAACCGAGCTGCTTTGCCGGATCGGTCATATTGACTGCTCCAGCATCGCGACGACCTCGTTGTTGATGACCTTGACCCCGTCGATCGCCGCCTCGATCGGCTGCATCATCCTCTTCTTCTGCCAAGGTCGCAGGGTGGCGTCGTTCCTGATCGCCTCCTGCCATTCGTAGAGCGTGCCGTAACCGGCGCCGACGCGCGCATACCAGTCACGGACGGTCAGAAACGGCTTGGCGATCGGAAACTTTGCGGCCTTCAGCTCGGCGAGCGTCTCCATCATCGCCATCGAGTTCTGGTTGATATGGGTTACGCTGTTGAAGATCGCTCGGTAGGGAATTGTGCGCCCGGTCGCCCTGGCGATGTTCTGCAACACCTTGCCCACCTCGATGGCTTGGGTCGCCGATGTAGCCTCGTTAACGACGGGGATCAGGATCGCGTCGCAGAGCGAATAAAGAAGAACCGCCTCTTCCGACCAGTAGCCACCGACATCGATCAGCAAAACATCGCACGGCGGGAGATCTGCCAGCCTGGCTTTAAGGGTCGTCGAGGAAAGCTCCAGCGTTGCGCCCTTGTCGACAGACGGTTGATCCGGCTCGAGAGTGCCTGACGCTGAGAACACTGCTATGTCGTCGAGCTTATAGCCTCGCTGTTTCGACAGCACGTACCAGCGCGTCGTGGATTGCTGAGGGTCGGTATCGAAGATTTGCGCCCTGTGACCCTGTGCGGCGAATTCCGCGGCAAGCAAATGCGTCAGCAGCGATTTCCCGACACCACCCTTGAAGTTGGTGATCGCGATCGTCACCTGCGCGTTCGGTGCCGGCATCAGCTTTCCCCCTCCGGCCAACTGAGCGGCAGGCCTTTCTTGGCTGCGGTCCACAAGGGTAGGTGTGGCTGCGGACCTACAGTCGGCGACAGTTGCGCGCCGGCACCCACGGGTCGTTCGGAGAGAAGCCGGACCGTCATCTCGTCCCCTCCTCGAGTGGATCGGACACTGCCACGTGGAGTTCCTCCACAGCGTCCCTGGCTTGCGGCGGAGATCGGCGTCTGATCTCCGCCATGATCCAATCCAAAGGCTCATTGATGTCCCGAGGATCCGTGTTCTCCGGCTGGATGGAACCGTCGAAAAAGCCTTCCTCCAGCGGGAACGCTGCCCCATCCGGACCAAATGCCGTGCTGACTTCCTGGCGCTTCAGGATCGGAGAGCGACGCGTGTCGTCGGATATTGCCGCCTCGCGGGCCCGCACTCGGTCGCGAGCGCCACGGCCCTGTGTGCTGCCTTCCCAGACGACATCAGCCAAAACTTGGCGGTCGATCAGTGCGTCAACGTCGTCGGCGGTCCCTTGGCGTTTGCCGTCAGTGTCTTCCGATTTCGCGGTTGTGTCGTCCGGCGGCGCGGCTGTGCCTTGCCTGCCTCGGTCTTTTTGATCAGGCCTCGCGACGCCTGTCTCGCGCAACGCGTCCAGACCCAGCCGCTTTTTTAGCCCGTCCAAGGTCGACAGATGGACCGTCGTCCCCTCGCCCGCCGGCGTCGGCGGGTTTGCGACACCCTCGCTGAACACGATGTTCAGCTTCGGTGCAGGCAAAGGTTGATATGTCTGGTACGCCTTGAAATGGACCGACTGGCCAGCGTCGAGCTTGAGCACCCTGAAAATTGGCGCACCCTGCACCTGCAGGATCGCTTCCTCGGGCTTCATTGCCAGCAATTCGCTGACGGGTAGGACATCGATGCCGAGCGGTGTCCTCGACTCCTGCCGGTCGCGGCGGCCGTGGCGATAGGTATAGGACGAGGTCGGAAGCCACTCGGTCCGCCTGCCCGCGAACTTCGACACATATTCGGCGTCGGCCGGATTCTGGAAGTTCATATAGAGCTTGATCGCCGACGAGTTCAGCAGGATGTCACGGCCGGTCCGTTCGTAAAGCCGCTCGACTTGCGCGCTGTCTTGCAGGATCGACACGAAGCGGATGCCGTATTTACGCATCAGCGGCGCCTGCGTCATGATCGCTTCCATGCGTCCGGCGTTGCCGAACTCGTCGAGCATCATCATCACGTCGTGTTGGTTGTCGCGCAGCGGCCCTTCCTTCAGAAAGACGTCGACCATCTGCTCGATGATCAGCGCGATGTAGCGCTCGTAGATGCGGATGGTCTGGACGTCGACTTTTAGGAAAATCGCGATCTTTCGCTTGCGGATATCGCGCAACGGGATTGTCGTGGTCGACAAGAACGCCTCGAGATTGGTGTTGGCCAGCTGATCGATCTTTGCGGCAATCTCGGCGGCAATGCCCTCGCCCAGCTTTTCATGCCGGCCACGGAATTTTTCCAGCTGAATGCGCGTCGTGTCGGAGAGCACTTTCTCGTACCTCTCCATCAGCTGGGTGATTGCCGTGCGCTCGTCCGGCATGGACCCCAGGATGCGATAGAGCTCGCCAAGCGTATTGCGGGTATCCGGGCATTCGATAACGAAGGCCAGCAGTGCCGTCAGCAGGATGCGCGCGCTCTCTTCCCAGAAGTCGCTGGCATCGGAGCGGATGCGCTCCGGCATCAGCATCAGCGACAGCTTCTGCAGATCCGTGACCCGTCGCGCCGGGTCCGCGCTGACGAAATCGAGCGGGTTGAAGGCGTCGGTGTCTGGTTCGCCCGGCGCGACCAGATAGACCTGATAGCCGTTCGCCTTCAGCCAGCCGGAGGTGTCCTTGTAGAGCTCGCCACCGAAGTCGAGCACGAACATCGAGCCGCCGAACCGCATAATCGAAGGAATGACCAGGCCACGCGACTTATTCGATCCCGGCGTGCCCAGCACCGTCACATGCCGGTCGCTGTCGTCGATGATCAGCATGCCCTGCTTCATGCCGAGCACGATGCCGCGCTTCGACCGCAGGCCGAAGTCGGCCGCGTCGGTCATATCGCCCAGCCGGCCGGTACCATGAACCATTCGGCTTCGTTTGTGCACCGCGACACCAACCGGCAGGCCGATCAATGCCAACGCGGCCGCCAGACCGGCCAGAGCAGCCATGCGAAGCTGGCGATCGGCGGTCAGGACCTTGCCTGTAGGCGACGTGGTTCCGAACGGCGCCGTCGTCATCGCAAGCGGCCGGTCGGAGAAATACGCTGCCAGCTGTCGCCGCTCCTCGAACTTCGTGGCGGCCATGTAGAACACCGCGAAATACGCGATCGTCGCGACGACGACCATCATGACGGCGATGAAGGCATAGATCGCCACGCGCCGTCCGGAGCGGATGTTCACGAGATAAAGCAGGATGCGCGACCAGCCCCGGCCGGCCTTCAGCATCCAGAGCGCAAGGATAACGAAGAGAACCGGCGATGCCAGCACCGCGGCGAAGATGACGATGCCTCTCGCCTCGCGCATCGCGGCAGTGACGAGGATCTGTTTCAACGCAGTCGCGGGTGGCGCCTGGGCCAGCCAGTCGATGAAGGCGGAATTGCCGGCACTGCCGACATGGGCGTCGTACAGAACAACGAAGGTCACGCACCAGACAGCGAACATCGCGGCGAGTGCAATCGGAAAGGTGAAGAAGGACTGCCGGCGCAGCCATGACCATCGTCCAGGCAGATCGACTCGGCTGCGAAAGCCGCCGCGTTCGCGGCCTGAGCTGCCGTCAGACGGCGTGCTTGCGATTGCCATGTTCATCCACCTCGTCGGCGTAGAAGATCTCGCTTACGCCGCGACCGCCGTGTTCATCTCCCTTCCTCAGCTGAACCACGATCGGAATGATCGACTTGATGTAAGCGATGATGTCGGAGCGATCCATGCGGACCCCGCTGTTCAGGACCAGCGTCGACAGCCGGTCGAATGCCTCTCGAGGGGCGTTGGCGTGGATTGTCGTCATCGACCCCGGGTGACCCGTATTGATGGCGTTCAGGAAGTCGAACGCCTCGTCGCCGCGCAGTTCGCCCATGAAGATGCGGTCGGGACGTAGTCGCAACGATGTCGCCAGAAGCGACGACATGGTGACCCTCGCCCTGCCCTGGTCGCCTTTAGAGGCGATGAGCGAGACGACGTTTTCCTGCGGAGGTGTCAACTCAGGCGCATCCTGCATGAGGACGAGGCGCTCATGCAGGTCGATGATGCTCAGCATAGCGTTGAGGAATGTCGTCTTGCCGGTCGAGGTGCCGCCACTGATCAGCATCGAACGATGGTTCGCCGCTGCGAGCTCCAGGAACGGCCGAACCTTCTGTTCGCGTAGAAGGCGTGACAATTCGTGGTCGACGTCATCGATGAACGCCTCGCCGGTGATCCGGGTCCGGCGAAAGGCCCCTGCCCTCTCGTAGTCGTCGAGCGAGAGGTTGCGCATGACCTGCTTGCGGATCGAGAAGCAGTGCCCGGTCAATGACGTTGGCGCCAGCACAAATTGGATGCGCTCTCCGTCGGGCAACGTCGCCGACAGCAGCGGGTTCTCCTCATTGATGACCTGCTTGGAGAAGGCCGCGGTTCGCTCGGCCAGGGTTTTCAGGTCGTGTGCGCCCAGTCCCTCGGCATACTGGCGCTGCATGAAGAGGGAGCCGGATCGTTCGATCCAGAGCTCACCGGGACGCTGACACGAAATCTCCACCACCTGAGGATCTTCAAGGAACGGTCTTAGCGGCCCGAGTTGCTGCCGCACGAATTCGACATACGCGTTCATTTGCGCGACCTCCGCGCAGCGCGGATGCGCTCGAATTCCTCCCGAACCGGGTCCGGATAGAGTTCCGAAAAATCCAGATCGCGCGTCACGAAGACATTAATGTCCGTGCCCTGCGGTATGTGAATGGTCGGCCTGGTCGCGTTCGAGGTCTTGAAGGCCTCGTTCGCCATCTGCTGGATGCCGGCCGCGATCGTCTCGGCGGCGATCCTGCGGGCATCCTGCTGAGTGCCATTGCCCTGGATCGACGTCGTCGATCCGTCCGGATTGACCACGATGATGTTCTGCGACTGATTGGACGTGTCGCCGAGCCCGGCGAGATATTGGGCAGCGCCGCCGACAAGGGTCAGCAATGCCGGCGGCCCGAAGCGCTCCCAGTATTTTTTGTCCACCTCTCCGGTCAGCCCCGAACGCCCGAGCCTATCGGTTCCGTACGACCCCAATTGCACGGAGACGCCATCGGCGCGGATCATGCGGTTCCAAACGACGAAGACGCGTTCTTGGCCCTCCGCAACGCCGGTTTGGTAATCGCCGATCAGTGCCGAACCAGCAGGAATGAGGATGCGGCGGCCGTCGAAGGAATAGACATCCTTATGGACAATCGCACGCGTCATGCCGGCAAGGTCGGAATTGATCGCCGTGTCGAGGGTGCCGCTGATCATGGTTCCCTGGGGGATCCAGGCATCGGTGCGATTGTTCTTCGTTGCCGTGGACGAATCGAACCCGGCGCCCGTCATTTGTGCAAGGAAAGCACGATTAGCATCAGCCGCACCGCCCTGCAGCGATGGCATCGCGCCGACGTCGCCCTCCATGGGAACGGCTGTCGTGGTCCCATCGCTGCCCTGGACTTGCCCGACAAGCGATCCGGTGCCTCCCTGGTCGATCACCACCAGATTGGACCGAACGCGCTCCAGTCGATTCTTCCTGCGTTCCATCTCGATACAGACGGGGTTCACCCCGAAGTCCGGCGAGCCCTCCTCGCAGACAGGCACTGCCACCTCAGCAGGCGGCTGTTGCGTCGGGATGTCGGCCGGTAAAGGGGGAGTTGGTGGGGCTTCGGTGGATTGCGGCTCCGGCGGTGGGGGTGGCGGTGCCATCGGGATTTCGACGGTCGGCTGCGGCGGCGCCGGCGGCGGCGCGAACACTGTCGGTTGCCGCGCGGTCGGCGGAATGAATTCCTGCGTTTCCTGCGGCTCGTTCTCGACGACAGCCGTATTGTCGGAAAATAGGTAGTAGAGGACGGCGATTGTGGCGAGGGCCGCAACGAGCAGGGCGGTCGCCTTCCCGGCCCGACCGCCTCGCCGCTGCAATGCCTCGATGCCGCCGTCATCCAGCTGATATTGTGCGTAGTTCGGGTCGCTCATCGAAATCGCCTCTATCTTCCGCTGTTCGCGATCGACGGCAAAGCTCGGCCAGCGCGACCGAGCCGGCGCGGCGCTACAGCGCCGTCCACCGGCGCCAGAATGACCGCCGGCGACGTGCGAAGGTTGAACAGGCAGGTCTCGGCTTCCTCGCCCAAGCGCAACGACCATTGGCGGGAGACCGCGTCGATGACGATGTAGTCGCCCTCGCGGCGGTAATTGACCAGGCTTTCGCGGCGCCGGTCGTCGACGATGAAGATCGCGGGAACGTCGCCGGTGAACTGCATGAAGGTCTTCACACCGTCGTCGAAGACCCAGTTCGGTTTTGCAGCGTCCGAGCCCTTGAAGCCGTACTCGAAGTTCACCTTGTCGCGGCGCAGGTTCTGGATGTTGGGGCTCTTCGTCGCCTCTTCTGCCTCGCGCCACATCTCGGCCGTGCCGCGCAGGCCCGCATCCTCCGGATAGGTGAAGCGAAGCTTGTAAGTCTGCTCGCGCTTCGATTTCGAGGTGTTCACCTGCAATTCGAACGAGTAGGTCCGTTTCGTCGTGATCACGGACATGTTCGTAGGTGCGTCGTCCTCCATCGGCTTGATGTTGAGCACCCGCTTGTTGGCGGCGAGCACGATCTGCCACGATACGGAATCGCCCACTGTCACGGTCAGCACCTCCTCATCCTGGCCGAAGAGGATCGTCGTGATCATGCCGTAGGTGCCGGTTACGACAACCACCTGTGATGCCGAATAAGGGACTGAGCGGACGCGCGGGTCCTGCAGACCAGGCTGCGCCACCAGTTCCGCGCGCGCGGCTACCGCCGTGGTCGTCATCAGCAGGGCCAGGACCAGACGCATCATCGCGGCAGGCCCGTCGGCATTGACTCGGGAACCTTTCGATATTCGATGACCTGGAAGGTGAAGGGGTTGAATATCCGCACGCGATTTGTCGCCGCCATGTCGACGCGCTTCATGCGGACGTTCGCCGCCCACCGGTTAGTCACGTCGCCGCCCTTCACGCGCTCGCGCGTTTCGAAGCGGACGTTGTAGAGAAATGCGTCTCTGTCGCGGCCGACAAGGTTGACAGACAGGAGATCGGGCTGGATGTCTCCGTCCGATCCGATCACCGCGACGGGGCTGCGCGGGTTAGAGGGGTTGACCTCCTCGTCGTAGCTTCTCCAGGCCTGCCCGTTTGGATCGGACCACAGAGCGATCATGTCGTAGGTGTCGCGGACGTAGCGCGGGTCGTACATCTCGCGGCGAAGGACATAATTGCCGACGAAGGAGGCGCGGGCCGACTCCAGCTCGCTGATGCTGCGGTTGCCCTTTTGGAGCGTCGTTACGGTCTCCATATAGCCGGTGTTCTTGTCGACGATCAGCGGCACGACCTCGGTTCGGATCAGCGGGAACATCTGCGAGATGGAGAACGCCAGTATGCCGGCCACCGCCCAACCGGCCAGGGCGAAGAATCCGAGAATAGCCGAAATCAGCCCCCGCAACGCCGATGTGCGAGAGGCCCAGGTTTCCGTGTTCCGGTAGAGCTCGGTCAGTCCAGCGTCGTCTGCCACGATACCTCTCGTTTGGCTAAGCGTTCTGCGCGAGGAACGACATACAAGACTCAGTAATTGAGAAAAATCGTCCTCAATAGAGGACTATCTAAAAATAAGTCAGCGATCCATCATTTGATTTGTCTTCAGGGGATATTTTCGACGCTGATGTGATCAAAAGCGCCCCTGCCTATCCCCGACCCCGCCGACGCGCCGTCAGTTCCTGGGAAAGAGCCGACAGTCTTCCCGCCTCGCGGTCCATCTGATTCCAGGCGGCCTGTCCGGTTGCCCGCATGGCGGTGACGCCGCCTCTGGCGCCTGTGGCGGCGGCACTTGCCGCCTCCACACCGTTCAGGCCCCTGAGATGCATTGCCGTGCCATAGGCGAAAGATTGCGCGAATTCGGGAACACGCAGCATGAAGATCGCAACCATGAGCAGATAGAGCGCGATCGCCACCGCGCGCGGGATCACACCGTCATTGCTGAAGTTTCCGCCGCCGGTCATGCTGTCGATGGAAACCTGAACGAAGCCGAATGCAAAACCGGCCATGATATAGCCGAACACGATGATCAGGGCTCCCATGAAGAGACCCTTGACCCAGGATTCAAAAAGGAAGCGCGTGGCGGAGAAAAAATACGCGATGATCGCGAACGGTCCGATCGCCAGCACCACGGAGACCAGGAATTTTCCATAAAGGATCACGAATGTGAGGATCAGCAGCATCGGGATCAGGCCGACGCCGACCACAATGACCGTCACCAGCATGCCGACGAAATTGGGCGTCACCCAGCTTTCGTTGGCCTTGACCACCTGCGAAACCCATTCGTAGACCTTGGTGACGACTTCTTTGACGAGGTTGGCCATGCCTTTGGCCTCGACGCCTCCCATCTTGGCGGCGATTGCCGCGCCGATCTCCTCGGGCCCCTCCATGATTAGCTTGCCGGCGACCTCGTTGAAGTCCGCCCAGGAGATGATCAACGCATAGGCCAGCACAATCTTGAGCCCGGTCACGCCTGCGTCCTGGATGCTGCCCCGCGAATACCCCAAGGCCACCGACAGGAAGTAGAGGGAGACGGTCAGGGCGAAAAGCCCCGCAAACACCCCTTGATTGTCCTTGGCGACGTCCCACGCTTTTTGCACGACGTCGCCGTTGACGCGGTTGAAGTACTCGATCGCGGCGCTGTAGAAATTTGCGAGATAGTCCATGGGCGCTCGACCCTCAGAAGCTGTTGACCGGCTTCATCGGGCCGCAGTCGTTGAAAGCAGCGAACGGTCTAGGACGTTTCGCCTCGGTGCCCGAAAGGGCGGCGAGCCCCACAGGGTTTTCATCCGCCGAACATTTCGCAAGCTTTTCCTTGGGAACCGCGCAGCCGGAAAACGCTGCGCAGCCAATCAGCGCCAATGCAACCAATCTCATTGTGCGTCCTGGAACGCCTTGAGCTGGTCCGCCGTGTTTTGCGATTGCGCCGACCCGCCATTGCCGTCGGCGGAGAAAGCCCTGATCCGCTCCGACATCGCGGCAATACGGGCGACCTGCTCTTTTGTCGTTAGGGTGACGGCGTTGTTCAGCGCGCCGACGGCCTCGTTGGTCGTCGCATTGCCCTGATTGACCATCTGGGTATTCTGCTCGAGCGCGCCCTTCAGGTCCTTGGCCTTGCCGATCTCGCCTGCAGCACCTACAAAGCTCTGGGTTCGTTCCTTGGCTGCCGAATTCGCTGCATCAGTCAAAGCCGTCATCGACGTCAGCGTCATGACGGCTTCGTCATAGCTCTTCGAGTTGGCCGTCGAGCCGCCGCCCTTGAACTGGTCCACCAGGCCCTTGATCAGATTGAGGCCGTTGATGAGTTGCGCGGCGTTGTTCTGAAACTCGCCGCCGATGCCGCCGAACATAGACTGATTGCCGCTCATGATGGACGAGAAGTCCGGCGCCTGGGCCATGCTGAATCCGCTTCCGGTTGCCAGATTGGCGAACTGGCTCGCGTCCTGACTGCGATCCCCGGTGATCGCCTGCAGGGTTTTCGTCGTGTTCTCCTTGACGACGCTGGTATCGCGCTGGATTTCTTCCGACAGCCGCCGGATCTCCGCGGCCTCGCGCGTGTTGGCCGCGTCAGTGACGGGCACCTGCGCGTATGCCAGGCACGGCGCCAGGGCAGAAGCCGCGGCCACTCCAAGAAATCGCCTCATGGACTCGCTCCTTTTCGTTCCTTCCGATCAGCCTTGTGGTCTGGTCTCGACAATGGCTACCAGTCCGCCGGTGGCATCCTGCGTCACGTCGAAGGTGGCGACGCCTCGCTGCGACCGAGCCTGTTCCTGCAACTGGCCAAGCCATTGGCGAACCTGGTCGCTAGTGAGCGTTGCGGGAACCGCAAAGCATCTGGTCGAACCGAGGTTCAGCACGCCGGTCGGACATTGGACCTCGATCGGACGTACGGTGCTGCCTTGCCAGTTGGCATTACGCTCGCCAGCATCGCTGCCGCGAATGGATTCGGACGTTCCGCGAAGTGCCTCCAGCATGGCTTGCTGTCTCAGCCCGTTGAGCTGAAGAGCCTTTTCGACCAGATCGTTGATCACCTGGCCGCGTTTGGCCTGCATCTGCGTGTTGCGATCGAAAGCCTTCTTCAGTTGCTCGCCGCAACCGCCGAAACCGTTGCCCTCGCCCGATACCGTTTCGGGTGCGGGGGACCGATTGCCGAATTGCTGCGTAAACTGCTCGAAATAGCCCGCGGTCTTGCGCACATAGTCGATGGTTTCGGCAATGTTCGGAATGCGCCCTGCCTGCAGCGACGCACGATTGGGACCGGCGTTGTAGCCGGCCGCGGCTAGATCGAAACGGCCGTTGAAATCGCTGAGCATCGTGCGCAGATAGCGCACGCCGCCTCGGATGTTCTGTTCCAGGTCGTAAGGATTGACGCCAAGCCCGGCTGCCGTCTCCGGCATGAGCTGCATGACGCCGCGAGCGCCAACCGGCGACAGTGCATTCTGGTTAAATCGGGACTCCTGCATGGCTATCGCCATGGCCTTGTTCGGATCGACGCCCTCCTCGCGCGCGATCCGCTGCACCATGTCGGCGATCTGCTGTCGGTTTTTCGGAACCTCCGCCGTCTTGCTCGACGGGCCACCCATTCCCGCGTCGCTGCAGAGATCGGGCGTGCCCGCCCCCTCCCCCGGCGCAACGGAGTCGGTTACACCACCGGAGCCGCCCTTGAGCTTGCGTTTGTCCTGCTGGTTCTTCGAGACCTGATCACGCGTGTCCTCCTCGATGACATGGCGTTCGCCGTCGATGACAGGCACCTGGGCAGCGGCACTGCCGCCCACGACGATCGAAAGCGCCAGCGCCGACAGTCGGACGCGGGAATGGTCAAGCAGCGATCTTGTCATCCCTCGCCTCGCTCTCATGCGGCCATCCGCAGAATTTTCCCAGCCAGTTGGCCGGCTCGTCCCCGTACTGCTCGCGCAGCGCTTCGCATTCCGCGACGGTCCCCTCGCGGCCCGACAGGACCTTCACGAAGTCCATCATGTGGCTCATGTCGAGGCGCGCGATCACCGAGTCCTTGGCATGTTTGATCAGCATGTAGCGACTGGCCGGATCCGCGTTCTTGACCCATTCGAACTCGCTCTCCGAGAGCCCGAAATGGTCCCTGTATGAGCGCTTGTCCGCTTTGGAGTTGCCGAAGAAGATATTGGTCGACGTCTGCTCGATGATCGTGCGCGAGATGGAGGAGTCGACCACGTCCGATGCGGACTGCGTGCCGAAGATGACCATGCCGTTGCGCTTGCGCAGCGTCTTCAGATAGTCCTTGATGAACTGCGAGAAGACCTCGTCGTCCAGCAGCTTCCACGCCTCGTCCATCAGGTTGATCACGGGCGAGCCGTCATAAATAGCGTCCAGCCGATGGAACATGTACATCAGCGCGGCACTGCGAACGGGTTTGTCGTCGAGGATCGAGGTCATGTCGAAGCCGATGCAGCTCGACTGCAACGTCATCAGATCTTGCGGGTTGTCGAACAACCAGGCGTTTGCTCCCTCCCCGATCCACTTATCGAGCCGCTCCGACAGCTTGGAGTGCCGATCGCGACCCTCCAGCAGAGGCTTAATCGATGACAATCGGCGCATTTCGGGTCGCGCCTTCATGATCGTCTTGATGGCGTCGTCGATAATGGCGTCCTCGGCCGAGCTCAGGTTGGTACCGTTCTCCGGCTTCAACATGTAGGCCAGCAACCGGTTGAGGAACGACCGGTTCTCAGCCGTGTCTTCGATCAAGAAAGGATTCCATCCCGAACGCTGACCCGGCTCCAGGGTGAGATACGTTCCACCGATCGCACGGACCATGATGTCGAGCCCGCGATCCTTGTCGAAGATCACTGTCTTCAGCCCGGGGCTGACGCGGTGCGCTTGCGCGATCAGGAAGGCCAATACGACCGTCTTGCCGGCGCCAGTCGGGCCGAAGCACGTCGTGTGGCCGACGTCGCGCTCATGGAAATTGAAGAAGAAGGGTGTCCCGGATGTCGTCTCGAAAATAGTGACCGCGGATCCCCAACAGTTTCCTTCCGGACGCCCGTAGGGATAGGCGTGAAAGGACGATAAGCCGGCAAAATTCATCGTCGATATGACCGCGCGGCGCGCGATGTAGTCATGGTTGCCGGGCAACTGGGCCCAGAAGGCGGGTTCGCAGTTGAAATCCTCGCGCTTATAGGAAGCGCCGATAGCCCCGAGTTGCGCCCCGACCTCGGCGACTGCCTCGTCAAGCTCGCCAATCGAGCCAGCAATCGGCATCACCGTCAGATGATGTTCGGCGAAAGCGACATACTTGCGCGCCAATTGATCGCGAGCGAGGCTGAGATCCGATTGAACGCTGGAACCCGCCTCCGACGCCTTCGACAATTGCCGATCGAGAAGATCGATCTTGTTGCGCGCCTTAACGTCATCCAGCATCGAGAGCGATTGCGTCACGATCATCTCGTGTGGCAGCTTCAACACATAGTCGAGCATTCCCGCCCCGGTCTCCGGCGGATAGTCCTTGAGCGAGATCAGGGCTCCGAAGCGCTCTTCCGATCTGGTCTGACCTTCGAGGCGTATCGTGCGGTTGCCGATCGAGATCCGGCTCGCCGGCAACAGGTTATCCAGCGGCCGCGATCCCAACTGCATCGGCCTGACGACTGCGCCGTTCACCAGCAGATAGAAGAACTCCGCCTGCTGGGAAAACCAGGCAACCCGCGCATCTGCGGGTGCTTCGCCTTCATCCGGTACGTCACGATAGCTGATGGTGCCGTCGCCATACCGGACCTCGAAACGCTTCACGTCCTTAAGGACTTGCGGACCGTAGGCCTCAAGCGCCTTCACCAACGCGGTGCGAGCCTCGACCAGCTTGTCCCGCATGATCCGCTCCTGGTCACGCCGATCGTGTTCGCGCACGCCAGCGAGACGCCCAAGCGTCGATCCCTTGCGGAACATCGGCCGGATCAGCAGGGAGACGAACGTATCGTTGACGAACATCTCGTTGCGCGAAATGTGCTGCTGGTAGACATCGTCCATCTTCGCCATGAAGGCGTTGCCGAACTCACCCTTGAGCCGCGGCCTCACGCGATGACGGATCACGTGGGTGTAGATCGAGAAGCTGCCGATCGATGCCACCGCGCGGAAGGCGGCGTTGCGATTGACCTGAAGCCTGTTGATCTCGTCCAGGTCTGCGGTCTCGAAGGAGAAGCCGTTCAACCGGATCGTGGTCACGAGGCACCCGTTCTTGGTCTTGACGATGCCGTTTTCGAACGGGCGACTGTACGGAATGTGCGCCGATACCTGTCGGTCAGCGAACACCTGCCAACCCTTAGTCAGCAATCCCTTGACGCGCCGCGCGACCATCTAGGCACCATACGTCTTTAAGCCGCCGCCGAGCCGGCGGCCGACGGGGTTCACACCGCAAAGCGATGTCTTCATCAGGATGTCGAAGAACCACAGATCGCCCTTCACGCACGCCACGTAAAAGAATGCATGAAGGACCAGCGCGGTCGACGGCAGCCACAGGATCGACCCAAGAAACAGGTAGGCCATGACCGCAATGAATCCTTCCGCGCACACATAGAGGTACGGAATGCCGAGGATGGTCGGTGGCCTCGTCAACGCGAGGATCACCGGATAGGTCTTGACGTGATCGTCACCGACGTCGCTTTCCCTGTAACGTTCCACCATCGCAACGCGTCAGCCTCCGCTTAGGAAATTGACGATCTCGACGGACGCGAAGACACCTGCAACAGCGCCGCCGACTTTCAGGAAGTTGCCCCATGACCAGAGGCCGAATGCCGCCGACAGGAACATGCCGATAAAGGCGAGAGCACCGACACCGCGGCCGAACTTGCCCGTGAAGAATTCCACGATCTTGTCGACCGCCTGCTCCAGCTTCTGCATGGACTGCGCGTGCGCGGGGTGCGCTTGGGAGACGAGCACGAACGCCGCGCAGGTTAGTATCAGCGAGCCGTTCACAACGACCTTGCGCGCTGTCGGGCTCTTCCACATGGAACCGGTCCGAGCCAATACGGCTCGCCCCCAAACCTCGGCTGTCGTGAGGATCAATTCAGACATCACTGCTCCTTTCTGATGCGCACGGGGCCGCTGCCCGTCATCTCACCTGCGATTTCGGAAACTTGCGTGCGCTCGGCGACATCGGCCGAATAGACGAGCATCGACGATGCTGCCTTGCGTGCCTTGCGGGATCCTCCGCGCGCATACGCCGACCTCGCCGCGCCACCGAAGGCGATACGCTCCGTGCCGCTTCTGGGGCCCACGGTCAACAATCCGACGACCTTCGTGACATAGTCCGCTGTTTCGGGAATCAGCGGGATCGACGCGCTCATGTCGACTCGCGGTTCGCCGGCATTGTAGGCGGCGGCTACCAAGACGGGGTTGTCGTACTTGCGCACAAGGTCGGCCAGGAACCGCGCGCCAGCGCGAATGTTCTGCTCCGGGTCCGTCAGATCTTGAGCACCATAGTGGATCCCTGTCGCAGGCTTCACCTGCATCAATCCGACGGCGCCCGCTCCGCTGACGGCAAAGCGATCGAAAGCGGGGTTCTCTACGCGCATGACGCTGAGGATGAGATTGACGTCGACCTGCTCCTCGGAGGCGATCAGCGGCACCAGCTGCTGGAGGTCGAAGGGAACACCGTCAAGCAGGTCCTGGCGCGCAGGGCGTCCATGATCTGCGATCACCGATTCGACCTTTCCGCGGTCGGACGGGTTCCCGATGTTCTGTGCCTTCACCTTTACCGGCATCGGCCCGCTGATCGCTAGTCCTATCGGACGGGCAAATCGTTCCGGGCGAGGCTCTGCATAGTGATCCGCAAGCCCTGCGCGGCTCGGCTCTGCGCCCGCCGGGCAGACGGCGATTACAAGACTGATGAAGCCCATGACGAGCTTCAACGCAGCTGCATCCCTCGTAAGCACTCTCATATCGCGTTGCTGTTCCAAGGCCGCATCCCCGCTCGAACGCGCCACTTATAATCAATGAATCTGGAATGGCAAACAGAAAAATGAGTTATATAATCACGCTAGAGAGGACGATATAAGAAAAAGAGAAATATGGTATGATTACTGATTCTTATGAAGATCGGTGTTGGAAGCCGTCGGAAATCGCTATCCATGAGGAAGCGATAGAAGGGCGATGGAATGACGCTATTGAGGACGATTTAGATCGATCATGACGCTCGGCTGTTGTCCTGGGCGGGAGCGTTCTTCGCTGGTTGAAACGCGACCGCCACAAGAACGGTCTAGCTCGTGGGAAGGCACGCCTGCCGCATTGTCATCAGATCGTGGTCATCATGGCGAGCGCGCCCGACCGATCCGCTTCGGATCTCGGTCAAATCACGCAAGGGCCGTCGACGGCTGCCACCACTAACGCAGAGCTCCGCGATCGGAAGAGGCCATTACTCCGGAATGCGCGACCAGGGATCCCGCCTCCAGCGATATCCAAGCTGCTCCCTGTCTCCAAGATACTTCGCCAGCCGGACCGCCGTCCCTCCCTTTACGGTGACATCGCCGGCGTTGGTCAGCCCTGGTGCTGTTGCCAATTCGCATCCGAATGTCGGAAGCGGTCGGACCACGCGGCCGATCGGCCAACAGCCCATCACCTGATATTGGCCAGGTCGAATAGCGCTCGATTGCACATTGCCAAGCACGATGTCCCCTGCGGCATATATGGCCTTTAGCTTGCAATCGGAGAACCTCGCATAGGCCCGGCAATCCGTCAGGAACAGTCTCGCATAGGGGCCTGGGGGCAAGGACTTTACGGCCTTCGGCGCGGCGCATCCCGCCACCGCCAAACCGATTCCGAGTGCCGCTGCCGCTGTCTTGTTCATAGGTTCCTTCACAATGCCGCCAATTCCGCTTCGATCTGGCGCCGAATCGCGTCGACCGACCGACGATTGTCGGTTTCAATCTCGTAGCCGGCGCCCTTTAGCGCTGAGATTGCCATCAACGCGCTCAACCGCGCCAAGATCGACTCCGCTGAGATCTCAGCGACTTCTTCGACCGCATAGCCCATGGCCAATACGAAATTCACCAGCTGCCGGATCGACGTGAAGATGCGTGCCTCGAAACCGAAAGCCATAGTTTCGCGCCCGCTGCCATCGAGCACCGTCAATGCGAAATCGCCGTGCTCGACATGATGGAAGACGTCGGCAATGGCCAACTCTCCCTCGCTGTCGCTGATCGACAATCGCACCATGCGTCCGTAGCCTTCGCGCTGTGCCGACCGTTGCTGGATTGCCAGGTCTTCATGGAACAAGACTGCCGTCGCTGACCGGGCAGTCATGGGCCATATCATTTCGACCGCCGGTTCCTGCCTGGCATCACTCGAGAACGCCTCCATCGCCGCGGCCTGGAAATCTCCAAATGCAATCGCTGTGCGACACTGTTCGCAGTGCTGCCGAAGTTCTCCATTCGCCAGCGCAGCCAAGCCATTCGACAAGCTGATCAACATACCGCCGCTTGCCGCGTCTGCTCGTCTTAAGGTGGTGAGGAAGGCGTATCGCTCGAGCGTACGCCAAACCGCGTCGGTGGACATCCTGACTTCAGTCTCGGGATCAACGAACAGGAAGAACGCCCTCGACATCTCCCCACATTTTGGACAGCAGACGCGCAGGGTTTGCCGGAACCATTTCGCAGTCCGCAGCTCGAAAGGTCCGCATGCAGCGTCTTGGTGCCGAGTCACCCTTGGCAACCCCGTCCAAATATCTCGCTCGACCAACGATGCACTATGCAGCCCATCTTCAAGCATATAGCGACCTCAATAGAGGACACTATTCTCACATGGGGACTGACGGCGCAATCACCAACTTAAACGACCGCCTATCGCAAAAGGGTCCCCTCGGCTGACAGCATGGTTACGTTCTTGGGGTCTTGGCGCACCTTGATGGCCCTGGTTTGCCGCCAAGCGGACAGCGTGGCGCGGCGCATGCTAGGAACCTGGTCCGAAACCGCTGTCTTCCAGGTCGGCCTGAAAGTCACGCCTTTGTACAGTTGAAATGATGTAGCGAGCCGTCTTCGTAGGAACAGTTTTGACCACACGTTTTAGCTGTAGACGAGAACTCGCATTTCCGTTACCTCAAGAATTGGGTTGTAGGGCGTTGGGACAGCTAGGAGGTGATCCTGTTGGTCGCACATACATGGCTACATACGCCCAGAAATCCATCCTCGGACACATCACGACAAAGCTCTTGAAGGGCTCGGATTCCGCCACGATGGGCAGACCGGGACGCGCTCTTCGGACGACCCGGTTCAAACGCTGAAGTCGTGCGATCCTCCCGGGCGTCGTTGCCGCACCGATGGGTTGGCGTGGATCGGGCGTTCGCAGCCTAAAAGGTCTAACCGCGACGCGGGGCCATGCCCCGGCCGCTTTCAACCCTCCCTCGGTCTTATCGACATGGAGGGCAGGCCCCGGTCTGCCCTGCCAGGAAGGACACCGCATGACGACGCACGAAATTGCCGGATATCTTCTCACGCCGGCCACAGCGAGTCTGCGTACAGTCACGTTTGAGGACGGCCCGGACACTCACGTCACGCCCGAAGAACAGATGAAGGCATTGATTGGCTGCGAAAGGCCCGCAATGCTCCGCTTGGAAAACATCACGGACGATGTCGATCTCATCGTCTATCACGATCCGGAGGCCGCACTGCATCCCACCGATGCGATCGTCCGCATGGCAAACGCGCGAACCTCGATTGCCGGCGCCGCGCTGATTCTCCAGTGTGATGGGCTGCCACCGGATCACCCTGACGCAACGACCTTCGGTATCACTCCGTCCCTGCCGATAACCGACCTCCGGCCGCTGATCACCATTTTCAAGCCACTGGTCGTGCCGCTGGTCAGACCTGGCTCGATCAAGGTTTCCGGCTTCAACGTCAAAGTCGTTAAATGCATTCCGTCCATCGTGTCGTGACAATGGCAGGCGTCAGTCGTCTCCTCGGCGATAGCTGACGACGGACGATCATCGGCCGCTTTGGCCCTAAGATCTACGCGATGTTTGCACTATCGACGGCGCTCCTCGAGGAAGGGAGAGTCTCAGCCGCGCAATCGCGGTATGCCGGCGTCAAGGCAATGCGAGCATGGACGTGGAGCAGGCAGCAAGGCCGCTGCGTGGCGCTCCAGGTCGGTCATCCATCTCTCCCATGGCGACCGCCGAACGGAGAAACGGGGAACGCGTCAATGTCGTGGCACGTGACCCGCGCCGGTTCCAGCTACAGACCTAGATGCCTTTCGCGCGAAAGCCGCCGCCGCTCTGATTGATGCGGGTCTCCTCGCCCTCGTCCGCAACGATCGCCGCCGTGCGCTCGGCAGCCGCCTGTTTCTCGGCGTTGGTTTTGGGAAAGTTGTGCCAGAGGATGCTAACAAAGAAGAGAACGACGAGCAGCATCCCGATCGACACCGGCATGTTGGCGGCCAGCCAGCCGTTGAACCCGGCTAAAGTGGATCCCGGCGACATCATATCGGCAATCGCACTGGCGAGGCAGGCCGCGATGACAAAATACGGCGACGCCATTGCGAAACCCCAGATGCCCTTGAGCATATGCAGAGTGGTTCTCATCGCCTTCCAACTCTCCAGTTCGCGCTTCTCGCCATCCTATTCGGTCGCTGAGGGCATGCACAGCCGGCAGTGAAGCGACTTGGGTCTTTTCATCCTATTCAAACCGGTATACTAGCAGAGAGTGACGCTATAGAGGACGATATATACATGATGAAGGTTGCGAGAACCTGAGTCAGGAGGCCTCAATGTTGTGGACCACAGGTTTTCGAATCGCCGTGCAAATGCTGCTCGTT
The DNA here is from genome assembly GCA_001899205.1 of Mesorhizobium sp. 65-26. Lineage (GTDB taxonomy): Bacteria > Pseudomonadota > Alphaproteobacteria > Rhizobiales > Rhizobiaceae > Mesorhizobium. The sequence goes on from MKVL01000022.1 coordinate 23,814, forward strand.
GCACCAGCACCATTATGCACGGTTGCGCACGACAGCCCTGCGAACAAGATCATTGCCTCCTTCCATCCCAGTCGCGCATAGGGTTTCAGAAAACGTGATGTCGATCGCTACAACATTCGTGATCGGAGCTGCCGCCGGCATCGGCATCTGGGCCGCCAGGCCCGGTGGAGACCTCCGTGCGGAAGGGATCCCCGTCCAGGCCCAATCGCAGGTTCACACATCCGATGGAGAGACGGCAGCGGCTGCCACATTTACTCCGTTTCCAGTGAACGCCCGGTTCGAAACCGCCGATACGTGGGTCCACGACGGTAAACGTTACCGGCTGTACGGTCTCCAATCCTGTCTACGTGGCACGCAGGTCACGCTCCGTGCCGGCGTCAAACGTGACTGTGGCGATCTCAACATCCTCATGGCCCAAGCCGTCATCCGAGATACGCGGCCTGTCTGCAGCACTATCCGAGCGCTCGACCAGTCCAATGCGCTCGTCGTGTGCCAGACCACGGCCGGCAATCATCGCTATGACCTTGCCACTTATCTGATAGCGCAAGGCTGGGGCTTCGCAGCGATGAGCGGCAAGGGAGCGCCCGTGGTGCCGAACTATCGCGTCGCCGAAGAAGCTGCACGCAAGGCGAGCGTCGGTCTGTGGGCCTACCCCGATATGCCGCATCCCCTCACCGTGCTCGGGAGGGCGGGGTCGTCGCAATGAAACGCCTGTTTCCAACCGCGCTGCTCATAATATCGACTGCCCTGCTCGCCTCAGCGCAGATATCGATGTCTGACAGCGCGAAATCGACAATGACCAAGCGCCTTCCCTATCAACTCTTCGGGCGAGTGCGGGTCATCGATGGCCGGACATTGGAGTTCCTGAAAGACGAAACAGTTGTCCGCATCGCGGGCTACGAGGCCTCCGAACTCGGCCAGGTCGCACAGACAGACGATTTCGATTGGCCGGTTGGCCAGGTTGCCCGCGCCTGGATGATCCTGCGCACCTTGCGTCAGGACGTCAATTGCGCGCCGCTGCAGTTCGACGCAAACGGCATCGTCCTCGCCCACTGTTTCGTCGGCGACACCAATCTTGCCGCCTCCGCGATCTCGGAAGGTATTGGCTACGCCTTCAACTATCCGGACGAACCCGGCGTGCCGGCCTATTTCGACCTCGAGCGGCGTGCACGCGGCCTCGGCTTTGGCGTGTGGTCGGCGACCGGCCTGGCGCCGCCATGGCAATACCGTCAATCGATATCCGTCGAGCCTCGAAATCAGCGAAAAACGGTGGATGATCCGATCGGAAGCCTGCCGCTGCCTCCGCCGGCCGACGGGGGCGGGATGCAACGACGCACTGAAAGGTCGCCGACATGATGAGACCCCTCCCCTCTCCTGTGATCGTTGCTCTCGTCGTCAGTATCGTCGCCGCGCCGGCAATCGCGCAGCAAGCGCAGCCTTCCCAGAATCTCGATCCAGACAATTGCGGGGCTGCTGGGCGCGGCTGTGCATCGGATCTGGAGAAGAAATACATGGCGCTTGCCTACAAGCTCGCCCCCGACCTCCCCTCTTATCTGGTCGCTCAGTTCGCCTCGGCCTGCGCAAAGCAGCTGTCGTTGCGTGCCGAGTGCGAACGCGATCCCAAGGCCGTTCTGCTCAAGCTTGGCTTCCCGAAAGAAGACATGGAATAGGGAGGGATGGCACTGCCATGAAAGTGTCATCGATCCTTTTCGTTGTGATCGCCCTCGGCGCTGCCGGCGGTGTCTATTCCTATTTCACCGTCTTCACACCACTGGTCGAAACCCTCGATCGGCCAACGGATGAGCAGGCGACCGCCGCGTGGAGAAGGGTCAGGAGCAGCATTTCTGGGAGGCCGTCGTTCCCCAATGTCACGGTCAAGCTCGAGAAATGTGAACCGTCACCGCAGATCGCCGGCGTTACCTGCTTCGGCGAAATCGATTGGGGGGACGGCAAGCCCGAGAAGAGGCCGATGCAATTCGCCAAGCTGAACGGCGCGTGGGTCCGGCCCGGCGAGTGACCACAATCACGAGGAGAGCGATATGAGACACCTAAAACTTGCCGCAATCGGCGTTGCGACAATCCTGTCGGCCTTGGCCGGGAATTCACGAACCGCCGTGGCCCAGGGAGCCTCATTCGGCTGCAAGGTGTTGTTGTGCGCGGCATCCCAGAATCCTTCCTGGCACGGTGTCTCCTATTGCGTCCCTCCCATGACGAAACTCATCGCCATCCGCGAGGTCCACCCGGGCTATTGGCCGATCTGTGCAGAGACGGGAACCGGCAAGCCTGGCCGGCAGAATTACCAGGACTGCCCGGAGGGCTGGACGGAAACCATGCTGCAATCGACCGCGGGCCGCAATGGCGCCGACCGGGGTCGTCCGGGCTGCCGGCGCCAGGTATCCGTGGAATGCCCCCGTTCCCGTGGCGGGCGCAATTCAGCGAGCAACATCAACCAGATAAGTCGCAGTGTGACAGACGGACATGTGCAATGCCTGCAAACCGAGACGATGGCGCGTCACCCGCGAACGGACCCGTATTTCTTCGATATCCAGGACAAGTCGACTGGTAAGATTTCAAGGCACTGGTTCAATCTGAACCACTGAAACCACAGGCGACGATCTCTCAATGCAAAGAGGCGTCGTTGCCTTTCTCGTCATCATCCTTCCATCCGTAGGTGATGGTTAGGCTCGTATCCGCCTTGGTGCCGATGAGATCGGAGATCGACAGATTGAGGACCTTGCAGATCTGGTAGAGCACGCCGATGGAAAAATTCGACTCACCCTTCATGATCTTGACTAGGTGCGAACGGGCGATGCCGGTTCGGCGGGACAACTGGGTAAGGTTAAGCTTCTTTTCCTTCTTGTATGTCGTAAGGGCCTTGGACGCGCGCTTCTGGAGAATCGACAAGTCCACCGATTCAACCAAAGGACCGGTGTATTTCGGCATTGAGCGACTTTCCTCCCACCGCTCGGGTCCAGGTTCAACGGATTGAAACTGAGTCGTTGACGCATCATTTCGTAGGTGATTCCGCATAATGACTCTTTTCTACCGAAATGTGAAACGGCTTAACCATATGAGCGGCCGCTTCACAGGACGATTTCTCGAAACGATTTGAGCATCATGGAGGCATCCGCGGATAGCGCCCGCGCTGCCACAAAGCAAAAGTTCAGTTTGGCTCTGACCTTGCCGAGAGGATCGGAATGCGGATCGTGCTCCGACATCACCCATCCTATCAGATCACCGACATTTCGGACGAGGACGCCGCGGCGCTGAAACGCTGGTACGCCAATGAGGCTGATGACGAGGACGACGCTGCGGCTCTCGCCGTTATCCGAACTGCAGCCGCACGAGACGGGTGGATCGAATGCGATTGCATTGACGGGCCTGTTCGTCCGCTGATGTACCCCCGTCGCGACGAGCACGTCTACACGCTCGTGCGGATGACACGCGCTGCCGACGATCCCCAGGCCAGGTTCGATCGTCCCAGCCACGCCGAAAACTGCCCATTCTTCTCTGAAAAGACATTTGAAGGCAGCGCGACCGACAAGAAGTTCATGTTGCGCCCAATGCCGCCGAAGCCGACCGCCTACTTCGATCCCCTGCCCGCTCTTGCTGAAAACATCGCCGATCGCAGCCGTAAGCCGCCGTCCACGAACTCGGGTCGGTCGGATCGTCCTTCCGCCCTCGGCATACAACTCTGGCGCCTGCTCCACGCAGCCCGCCAGAATGTTGTGGCGCCGCTCCAGCTTAGGCCCGAGACTACGGCATCGATCACATCCCATTTACGGGATCTGCGCCTGGCCGCCCGCAACTTTAATGTCGTCCGCACGACCTCGCTCGCGCGTCTCCTGTCAACCTGGCCTGCCGATTTCTTCGACGCCCGATCGCGGTGGCAGCGCAATATCCAGTCGGTCCCAAACTGGCCCGCTTCGGCGCGCCCCACGGGCTTTATGATCATCGCCGCCAAGCTGATCACCGACAGCAAAATCTATCCGCTTGCGCTACCCGGCTTCATCGAGGTTGTTTCCAGGGTGCGTCGGCCGCTACGCGGCGATCTGAAGTCTTGCGGGCCCTATCTGGTTCTGGTGAATTTCGATCGCGGCGACGATGATGACAGCCCTTTGCGCCCCGTCCAGGCTTATGCGCAGCCCGTCCACGCGCTTGACACGATGATACCCGTAGAGAGCGATTTCGAGCGTGACGTGCTCAACCTTCTCCTTTGGGCTCAGCTCGTCTTCCTGAAGGCGGCGCCTCGGATCGAAATCAGGATCACCAAGCCGCTTTTCGCCCTGTCCACTGCAGACGGCTATTGCCGTCCGGACTTCATCCTCGACATATCTGTCGACGGCAGACACCGCCGGCGACTGATCATTGAGGCGCTAGGCTTCGACACGCCGGAATATGAAGGGCAGAAGGCCGTCACGCTGCCCAGAATGAAGCTGATTGGACCCCTCTTTGAAATTCATCCACCTGACCTGGTCGATGCGATGAGCCTCAAAACTGGCAGGCGCCTGACTGGTTGGATCATCGACCAATCTTGAACTCGCCGATGGCATGCCAGGCTTTTCGACTACGTGCGCCGCTCGCCCTAAGGGCGCGGACCGAGGCACAACCGGGTCGCTCAGCGGACTTGGCGGACGAGAATTTACTGCAGTAAATTTGGCTGCGGAGCATAACGAAAACAAGGAAATAGCCCTGAGGGTCGCTCCACTTAAGTGCACAACAGCAGGACGCTATTGCTGTTAACCTTCTGTTAACCCAAAACTTCTTGCCGTGGCTCGCCGAATCGGAGCTTAATAGCGCTTGTTGAATGGTTCCATCGCAAAAAGCGCCAATTCAGGTTTCGACGAGAATGAACATCGCCATGCGGCTACCACGCTTCGAGTTCGATGACAAAATTCTCGAGCAAGGTGCCGAGATATCGCGGCGTCTCAACCAGCTCCGTATGGAGAAGTTTCCACCCAACGCGACAAAGACCCTGCGCTCGTTTTCAATGGCTGAGGTCGCCCACTATCTCGGTGTGTCGCAGAACAATTTGAAGCGCCTTCATCTCGAGGGCAAAGGACCTCTGCCCGATCAAAATTCCTCCGGGCGGCGTTCTTACACGGCCGAGCAGATGCTCGAGTTGCGCCACTTCCTTGACCGCCACGGCCGGACCGAGGTGAAGAAGTACGTGCCGCATCGCAAGCCTGGAGACAAGCTCCAGATCGTGGCAGTCGTAAATTTCAAAGGAGGCAGCGGCAAAACCACCACCGCAGCCCACCTTGCCCAGCACTTAGCCCTGACGGGTCATCGCGTTCTGGCAATCGACCTCGATCCGCAAGCGTCGCTTTCAGCGCTTCACGGCTTCCAGCCTGAACTGGACCGCAACCTCTCTCTCTACGAGGCCATCCGTTACGATGAGGACCAAAAGCCGATTTCGGACGTGATATCGGCAACCAACTTCCCAGGCTTGGACATCATCCCAGCTAATCTGGAACTCCAGGAGTATGAGTACGATACCCCGCTAGCGATGCAGGACAAGTCGTCCAGTACAGGCCGGCAGTTTTTCACAAGAATCGCAAAGGCGCTGTCAGAAGTTGACAACCGCTACGATGTCGTCGTCATCGATTGCCCGCCTCAGCTTGGCTATCTGACCCTGACTGCGATGTCTGCAGCGACATCCGTTCTGATCACGGTTCATCCGCAAATGCTCGACCTGATGTCCATGAGCCAGTTTCTGCTGATGCTCGGTGGCATATTGAAAACGATCAAGGGCGCCGGAGCGCAGATAGAGTTGGACTGGTTCCGTTACCTAATCACCCGCTACGAGCCAACGGATATTCCCCAGGCGCAGATGGTTGGCTTCATGCAGTCGATGCTGGCCGGCCAGATCCTTGAGAACCCGATGCTCAAGTCAACTGCCATCTCGGATGCCGGTTTGACCAAGCAGACCCTCTATGAGGTCGAAAAATCGGCCTTCACACGCTCGACCTACGATCGGGCGGTCGAGTCACTTGATGCCGTGAACTCGGAGATTGTCGGCCTCATCCATCGCGCGTGGGGCAGGTCATGACGATAGAGCATTTTACGGCAGTAAAAGCCGGCGATTTTTTGCACGAAATCAGTCGCGTAGCGGCAAATCGGAGCAATTGAATGGCGCGCAAGGACGTATTCGGGAGCGTGATGGGGGCGGGAGCGCCAGCCGCGGAGGCGAGGGATGTCGCCAACTATGCCGTTCGAGGCGCCTCCCGCTCGATCATGCAATCCTTTGAGGAGCTCTCCAAGAGTTCGGTGGTCGATCTCGATCCTGGCCTTATTGACAGTTCATTCGTTTCAGATCGTATTGCCGACGACGATGACGAATTCCGCGAGCTGATGGCGGCAATCCGCGAGCGCGGGCAGGATTCTCCCATCCTGGTTAGGCCGCATCCGTCGGCGCCAGGGCGCTATCAGACCGTCTTTGGACATCGGCGAGTCAAAGTTGCCCGGCATCTGGGTCGGCCCGTTCGAGCCGTCGTCAAGAAGATGGACGATCAGGACCATGTGATAGCGCAAGGACAAGAGAACGCAGCCAGGGCGGATCTGTCCTTCATCGAACGGACGCTTTTCGCCGAGCGCATCCTCAAGGCTGGCCATTCACATGAGACGGTCAAATTGGCTCTGGCGCTGGACGACACGACATTTTCCAAGATGCGCTCGGTTACCAGCCATGTCCCCGAGGGGATTATTCTGGCGGTCGGAGCAGCCAAGGGGATTGGTCGCGATCGCTGGTGGCAACTTGCCAAGCTGATGGAGCGTCCTGAAAACGGGACCAGGGCAGCGGACTATTTGAAGAGCGCCGATTTTGCGTCGTCCCAAAGCGATGTCCGCTTCACGCGCCTGTTTGATTTCCTGAATTCCGTTCCGAAGCGCGCCCGCACGCCGGCGAAGTCGCAAGAGAGAGCCTGGGCGCCGGGGGACAAGTCGGTACGCGCCAAGATCACCGATACGGGAAAGATGTTTACGTTAGCCTTGAAATCGAAGGACGCATCGCCCTTTGGCGCGTTCATTGCCGACAAGTTAGACGAACTTTTCGTGGCCTTCCGGGAATCGGAACAGGCAAAGAAAACAGGAGACTAAACCGCAAAAGAAAAAGGCCCCCGAACGTCACCGTCGCGGAAGCCCTTCTCACGTCTGTAGCAAGCTGAGAATCGCATTTCCCCGAATCACTGTCAAGAGTCCCGGCGCCAGTTCGGTGAGCAGTTTTCTTTTGCCTATCGCACGATAGGTGGAAGGAAAAAATGCACACGCATATTGCAACGACGCCCTTTGGGCGGCGGCCGCTATCGCTTGACCAGATTTCAAGCCAGGCGAAGGCCAGGACGATGCCCAAGGAGGCAAGCGTCCAGAAATGGCAGGTATTTCAACACATCCGCGAGGCGCGGGACCTGGTCGGCGCCACGGACAGGGCGCTGGCCATTCTGAACGCCCTGCTGTCATTTCATCCCGAAACGGCGCTCGCCGGCGACGGAGAGCTCGTCGTGTGGCCGTCCAACGAGCAGCTGATGGCACGTGCCAACGGCATGCCGGCAACGACGCTGCGCCGCCATCTGGCGGTGCTGGTCGACTGTGGGCTGATCATTCGCCGGGACAGCCCGAACGGCAAGCGCTTCGCGCGCAAGGGAAGGGGAGGGGAGGTCGAGCAGGCCTACGGTTTTGACCTGGCGCCGATCGTGGCGCGGGCAGAAGAGTTCAGGGATCTTGCGGATACGGTCCAGGCCGAAAAGAAGGCGTTTCGCGTCGCCAGAGAGCGCCTGACGCTGCTGCGCCGCGACATCGTCAAGATGATCGACGCTGGCATCGAGGAGAAGGTGCCCGGCAATTGGGGCCGCGTGCTGCAGGCCTACCAGGCGATCGTCGGCCGGCTGCCGCGCACGGCCTCCCGCCTGCTCGTAGAGAGCGTTGTCGAGGAGCTCGATGACCTTTGGGCCGAAATCCGCGACACGCTGGAATCATTCACAAAAACACAGAATCCGGACGCCAATGAGTCCCATTCCGGCTGCCACATACAGAATTCAAACCCAGAGTCCCTTTCTGATTCTGAAAACAGCTCAGGAAAATATGAAGAAGCGGCAACGTTTGCGGAAACCGCGAACGTACGCAGCCTGCCAAAACGGGATTTGCCCTTAGGGATCGTGCTGGATGCCTGCCCGAATCTGCGCGAGTTGGGCCAGGGCGGCCAAATTCGCCACTGGCGCGATCTTCTGGCCGCGGCGGAGGCGGCCAGGCCGATGCTCGGCGTCAGCCCGAGCGCCTGGAAGGAGGCGCTGGAGGTGCTGGGCGAGCAGCAGGCCGCCATTACGCTGGCCGCGATCTACGAGCGCAGCGCGCAGATCAACAACGCCGGCGGCTACCTGCGCAGCCTGACCGAGCGGGCCCGGGACGGAAAATTCTCGACCTGGCCGATGGTGATGGCGCTGCTCAGGGCCAAGCTCGATGCCGCCAAGCCGGGACAACCGGCCGGAACGGGGCATGGCTACGGGCAAGAGGGGCGCCCGCAAGGTGGCGGGCAGTTTCAGATGTCCGATGCGCTGCGCCGTAGCCTGGAGAAGCCAAAATGGTGACGGCCGGCGCGGCGGCTTTTTTAGGTGATGAGCCGCGCCGCCCGCCCCATCTGGCGTTCGGCGTCGTTGTAGTAGCGCGAGGCTTGCTGGACGGAGCGGTGTTGCGATTGCTGCATGGCCTCCGGCAGCGGAATGCCGCGGCGCGCGGACTCGGTCAGATAGCCGGCACGCAAGCCGTGGGCGGAAAACGCCTTCGGATCAAGGCCCGCCTGGGCAATGCGACGCTTCAGCACGAGATTGACCGATTGCGGGGTCAATGCCTTGCGTTCGAGATGGCCCCAGCGATCGATGCCGCGGAACACGGCGCCGTCGGAAATCCCGGCACGCTCCAGCCACTCTGTCAGGGCGAGCGCCGGGCGGCCGATCAACAACACGGATGCACCGGCGTCGGCCTCCGTTGTTTTTGTGCGGCCGAGATGGATGGTCATGCAGGGTAGCGTCGGTCCATCCGGATTTTTCGGGTCGAGCGGCACCGGATCTTGCACCGCGAGTTGCTCGACGCGCAGGGCAGCCACCTCGCTGCGGCGTCGGCCACCGGAGGCGAAGGCCATCAGCAGCAGGGCGCGATCACGGACATCGACCAGGCGATCGCCGGCGCATGCCTTCAGAAGCGCGGCAACCACATCGGCCGTGACCGCCTTCGGGCTTTTTCGGCCGCGAGGGCGGGCGCTGGCTCGGCTCGCGAGTTTCAGGGCCTGACGCAAGCCCGGCGCATTGAATTTGCCCTTCAGCCCGCGCCATTGCGTCAGCGTCGACCAGCTCGACAACCGCCGTCGCACCGTGCTCGGCGCATGCGGACCGTCGGCTCGCAGAAGGCCGGCCCCTTTCAACGCCGCCGCAACCTCCTCCGGCATGCCATGACCGGAATCGGTTTCGCGCCGGACCGGATCCCAAAGGTGATGCGCCACGAACTTGATCAACAGCGCTTCCGGCGCCGGCCAGGGGAGCGCCAGACCGGTCGCGGCCTGGCACCAGGCCTCGAGATAGGCGAGATCGGAGGCGAGTGCCCTGAGCGAGTTCTCGCCGATGCCTTCCGTCGCCAGATGGCGCAAGGTGGCGACATCGTCGTCGGAGAGGATTTCGGCCAGGACATCGCGGCGGTCGAAGGGGAGCACGGACTCGAGCGCGTCAAGCGCTTCGGCGCGACGCAGTTTTTCATCGGGCAGGGGTTTTGGCGGGCGTGCGTCCATGGCGGCGGCTCAGAACAGATAGCGCCGGTCCGCCCAGCCGAGCAGGACGGCGGCGTCGCGATCGGGCAGGCGCACGCGCCCGGCGCGCAGGCTTTTGGCGATCGCCTCACCGACATCCGGATCGACCCAATGGCCGTGCGTCATCAGGAAGAACCAGGCGAAGGGCAGGTTCATCTCCGCATCGATCGCCTCGATGCCTTCCATCAGCCGGTGCACGGAGACGCCGTCTTTCACCAGGAGCTGCTCGGCCGGATTGCTCAGCGGTCGCGGAATAAAACCGATCTCGCGCCGGCCGCGATGCTCGAGATCGTGGATATCGAAGCTCCAATGGTCAAAAATGCGGTGGCCGCAAGCGCTCGATCGTTCCCAGTCGGCAAAGAAGCGGTTTTCCCGCGGCACGAAATCGAACCAGTCGCGATTGGCGTCCAGGAACGGCGTGTCGCGCGCGCCGTCCGGCCCGACCTCCCGGATGACGCGGGCCTCGAGTTCCGGGCGCTGTGCCTGCCGCTGTTCTCTCTCGATCCGTGCTCGACGCGCCAGAAAACTCTTCATGTGGACCAGGCCGCCGCCGGCGCGGCCGCGCAGCCGGTAGACCGGCCCCGACAGCACGGGACCGTCCATCTCGGCTTCGCGCCGTACCCAGGACGGGTCCAAAAGATCGTCGGCGCTGTAAGGGCGATAATCGGGATCGACCACGGGTCCGGCCAGAACCTCGATCTCGCGGCCGAGCGAGATCTGGACGAAATCGGCGACACCGGGGCCCGTGGGCGCGAAGGCGAAAACGGAGGCGCCGCGCCATTCGGCAAATTTTTCTCCGCTCCCACGGTGGCGGTTCCAGAACGCGGTGAGATCGCCGCCGAGCGCTTCCAGCTCGCGCTCGACCCAGGCACGATGGTCGCCGCGCCGCGCGCCGTCGGCGGCAAGGATCGTACGGGCGTCGCCGCGCCAGTAGAAATCGTCGATCGCGGCGGTGGTGAAAGCGAAGCCGGGAAAGGCGCTGGCGAGGGCAGGGGCGAGCGCGGCGTCGGCCGAGGCCGGATCGAGGCTATCGAGTACGGCCTCGACGGTGGCGGCGTCGGGCAGGCGGACAGGGTTTTCCTCGCTCATGCCGGGGGCGCCTCTCTCATGCGGCGGAAAAGCCGCGTCTTTTGCGTTTTTCGGCCGCGCGGGGGTCGCCGGCGGCCATCTTGAGCGCGATTCTGGCTGATTTGGCGCGCGAGATCAATCACTATCGATAAGAAGTCATTATCGATAGTGAAAAGAGCGCCAAACGAAACACGATGCAAGTCCAACGAAGTGCCATATAGCTTGACTGCCGCGAATCATGTTAAGGTAAATCAATGGTTTACGATTTCGGCACTTTGCCTCTGGATAGGCTCATCGGCCCGGTTGCTGGCGCCACGGAGGTCTTGGCGCGTCTCGACGAGCGGCTTCATCGCTCGCCGGTCCGCGACGGCTGGATCGAGCGGCAGAATTTTGCCGATGCCGCCACGGCACTTTGGCTCGAGGGCGAGCTCGTCCATATCGAGGACCTTGTCCTGCACGACGCCCATATGGATATCCGTGCGCCGACGCACGAGCTCACGCGGGCCCACGCGGTCCTGCGCGCGAGAAGGCAAATCATCGCCCGTGCGCCTGACTGGGCGCTTGGGCGCGACGGGCTGCGCCACCTGACCGGCCGCGGCACGGCTGCGCCGGCGGATGGCGGCCGGGAAGGGCAGGGGGAGCCTGCGCCCCAGGCGCCAGGCGAGCATTTGGCCGATCCGGCCGAGCCGGATCCTCTGGCCGAGGAATTCGCGGCGATCGACGCCGTTCTCGACCGCGCCGCGAAGGTGCTGGAGGGTGGGACGGCGCCGGTTGGCAAGGAGCGGCTGCGACAGTCCGACCGGCCGTCGCTCGTCTATGATCTCGACTGGGACGAGGATGCGCGACTGGGCGAATGGCAGGACGTGCTCGCGGATACGCGGGCGCTGCCGGCAGTGCTGCGTGCAGCGATCCTGCTTGAGGCTTGGTCCCAAATCGAGGTGCTGCAGCATGCCGGCTGGCTCGGGCCACTGCTGGTGGCCGCGCTGCTGCGCCAGGAAGGCGTTGCCGCAGGCCATCTTGCCGGCTTGCACCTCGGCGCCAAGACCATTCCGCGGGAGCGCCGGCGGGCGAAAACGAGCGGCGAGCGCTTGTTGGCGTTTGTCGATGCGATCCAGGAAGCTGCGCTCGCGGGGCTGAAGGAGCATGACCGGCTGATGCTGGCGAAAAGCCAGATCGAGCGACGCTTGCGAAAGCGCCGCGCCAGCTCGAAGCTGCCTGACCTGGTCGAGCTGGTGCTCTCGCGGCCGCTTGTCTCCACCGGCATGATCCAGGAACGGCTAAAAGTCTCGAAACAGGGGGCGCTCAATCTCGTCCGCGAGCTCGGCCTGCGCGAGATGACCGGCAGGGGGAGGTTTCGCGCCTGGGGGATTATGTAACTCACATCCGGTCATTGGAACGAATTTGGGTACTTTACGAAGTTATCGAACTTGACGAACTTGCGTTTTGTAACCAAATTGGTGACAACAGGAAGGAATTTGTCACCATGGCCGCTCCGAAACGCAGCAGTCGTGATGGAACCGGGCCGCATGCGGGAGCCGCGGCCCTGAGTTTCACCACAAAACTACCTGCTCAGGCAAACTTCAAGAAGGTGTTGCTCGAGCGGTACCAGGAAGCGATCGCACGCAGCCGCAAGTTCGGGCATCGCGTATCGTTCCGGGTCGAGGTCGATCCAGCAGCCGACGCGCAGACGATCACGCCGGTGGAGGAACAGCACGGCGCTTCCGACGACGTGTTTCGTGTCGAAGACACAGACAAGCCGGATGCCGAACTCGAGGCCGCTCTTGCCGCGGCGCGCGAGCGTGGCCGCAAGCGTGTCGCCGAAATTGTCGTCGGCGAGGACATGCTGAGTGCGGAAGCCTTCGCCAAGCTGCTCGGCACGTCGCGGGTGACGGTTAACGCCAGGCGGCAGAGCGGTCAGGTACTCGGGATCGACGGCGCCAAGCGCGGCTTTCGCTTTCCCGTCTGGCAACTCGATAAAAACGGCCGGCCGTTCGGCGCATTGCCTGCGCTCCACGCGGCGTTGGGCAACAGCGCCTGGGCGGTCTACCGGTTTCTGGTGTCGCGTCACGGCGCGCTCGATGGGCGAACAGGTCTTCACGCTCTTCAGCAAGGTGACGATGCCTTGGTGCTGGCCGCTGTGGCAGGTATGGCCAGGGGCGACTTCGACTGAATGTCCGGCACTCCACCTCCAAGCGATTTCGAGCAAGCGGAGCTCGAGATCGAGACCATACCGCCGGGCCGCACATTTGGGCGGATCTACTGGGGCGCCTATCCCGATCCCCTCGGGTACGGAAAGTCGCCTAGCCGTTTCAGCGACCCGCGGCGCCGCGTCGAAGCAAATCGCTTTGGCGTTCTCTACCTCGGCGACTCCCTGAAGGTGTGCTTCCTCGAGGCCGTGCTTCGCGACCGACGCGAGGGACTGGTTGACGACCTTCCGATCGACGAGGTCGAACTGACCCAACGGCGCTATGCGGAGATTGCAACCACGGCGGAGCTTCGCCTTGTCGACCTCAGAAACGACAATGCCGTCAGGATGGGGGTGCCGACCGACGTCGTTCGGGCACAGCGGCAGAATTTGGCGCGCCGGTGGTCGGTGGCGTTTCACGAGCACCCGTCTCAGCCTGACGGGGTCATCTATCCATCTCGCCTCAACGGCGCGACCAATCTCGCAGTCTACAACCGGGCAGTAGGAAAACTGCGGCCGACCCGCGTGACGACGCTCCTGGGCACGCCAGGGCTGGCTCAGGTTCTGGAGGATTTCAAAGTTGGGCTGGCGTGAGGGAGCGGATACTGGGCCCTTGGCGAAGGCCACTATAGTGCCACAGGCGGACCTCAACGACAATACAGCCCCGTTTGCGTCCTTCGCGCAGGGCAGTTGACACAGGCGCCTTGTCCGCGACATCTGGATCGAATAGCGGCGTGATCATCCCGGATTTTAACAATTGCGCAAGGCCAAGGTAAAGGTTCGCGCGGCCGAACAGTGGTGCGCCACCTTCAGCAGCCTAGATGGTTTCGTAGGAAAATTCGGCCAGGTTATTCATGCCCTCTTCCACGCAGACTAGAGCCTTACTTTTGGCCTCTTCGAGCGAGTCGAGCCAGCGGCCGAAAGGCGGGCTGTAATCCTTGGGGCTCGGCCCATGGCTGCAGGAGAGGATCCAACGGCCGCGCGTCTGGGGCGAAATATAAACATACCAATCCTCGACTTGCGCCCAATAGGCTCCGTGCTGATTGCGCTCCCACTTGAGATCGGAATAACGCGCTTTGAGGCGGCGGTGCTGTCGCAATAGCATATTCACAATGACCATCATCTCGCCTGAGACGCGGGTTTCTCCCGATACTATCCTTTGAATGGCTCGAATGGTCGCCGAGAAGTCGCGATAATCGCGGTTTTTTTCCATGATGGTTGCTAGGTCGCCTGGCGTGAGCATCAGCTCTTTGAGTGCAGCGTTAAATTTCTGCGTCAACTCCTCAGGGGTTGGCTTACGGTCGAAGATGTCTTCGGGCGTTGATTCGGGCATGAAATTTCCTGTCGCACGGTTGACGACATAATGTCGCACAAATAACGACTTTATGTCAATGACAAGTAGCCGACAGCGAGGACGGGAAAAGGTTCCCCTTCCCAATCCATAGCTTATGATAACCTATTCATCATAAGCGGGGGTGGCATGTCTGACGATCGCGAGGAAGCAAAAGACCCGATCGTTGCGCCGTCGGCTGACCCTAAACGAGAAATTGGACGCGCGATCATCGAAGCGGTCGCGGGTATCGAGCCGGTGACAGGTTTTCTGACCCGCCTGTATCAGACGACCCATCCGCCAAAGTCGGTGCGCGACCGTGAGATCTGGCAGCAGGCCATCACGGAACGCACCAACGACCATGGTGAACGTCTAGACCGGCATGAAGCCCGGCTGTCGCCGAGGGAGACGCTGACCGGCCTGACTGCGCAACTAGTCGAGGTATTGGCGCGCACTTGCCCCGATGGGCTGGCAGAGCACTTCGTAGACGTCGAGGAACTGCTGGTGTCGTTGCCAGGGACAACTGATAATGAGCTATCCGAGGCCGCCGAGCATCTGATCGCCCTTGGGCTCGTCGAGCATCGGGCCCTGAGCGGCGCCGAAAGAATGCGTCCCACCCAGGCGTTCTATGAACAGTTCGACCATCAAGTCATGAGCGAATGGGGCAGTAAGGGAACTCGCCAGGATGCGGCTGCGATCGCCTCGTTGATGCTTGAGAAGGGAGAGGGACAAGCGCCAGAACTGCTTGCGCTCACCGCCTGGCCGCTGCGTCGTTTCAACCCCGCTCTCGCTCACCTTATGAATGAGCATCCCGGTTGGTGCTGGAGAGATCGCTATCATTTCGACCATCCAACCTATGGCTTGGTGATCGGGCCTAAAGAAAAGGCTGGCCTTCAAAGGTTCGTCCTTGTGATCGAACGCGAGGCGGGGCGATAAACCAGATCGTCAAGCTTCCAACCTATTTGTCGGCCGTGGTTGAGGCCGCCGGCGAGCGTGCCCTTTAGAGGTTTCTTGAATTTTTTCGGCCCACATCCGTAACCCCAATACCCGCCGGGCATAATCTGCTTGTCTTCGGCACAAAAAATGTTGGAGTTCTTGATTTATGCGGTTCAAACGGTCCGAAGGACTCACTCATTCTGAAAAAGTTCTCGCTGGCCTGTGCGACCAGTCATTTCTAAAGCTGTGGACCTATCCCAATCTTTTCAAGAAGCCCGCCAAGGAGCTCACGGACCTGCTGGTGGTGTTCGGAAGCGACATTCTCCTTTTCTCCGACAAATCGTGCGGCTACCCCAACACCGGCAACCCGACATTGGACTGGTCACGCTGGTATCGAAAATCCATTTCCGATTCAGCACATCAGATCGACCAGGCCGAGCGGTGGCTGCGTAGCTTTCCGGATCGTGTCTTCCTCGATACTAAATGCACCACACCGCTTCCGCTCGCGCTACCATCCGGAGCGGACATGCGAATTCATCGCATCTGCGTTGCGCTCGGCGCTGCCGAGCGGGCAGAGACCGACACCGGTAAGCGCGGCTTGGCTGTTTCCCCTTCGGTTCAGAACGACGCGATGCCATTTACGGTGGGAAACACGGACAGAGCCCGTGGCTGGGTCCACGTATTCGATGAGGAAAGCCTGGCCATAGTGCTTCGTGAACTGTCGACGATCTCTGACTTCGTTCACTACCTTAACAGCAAAACGGCTCTCTTTGATGAAGGCCAATTCGTCAGTGCCGAATCCGAACTCGATCTTATGGCCTATTATCTTTGGAACGATCGAACGTTTCCGTCGACGGAGCAGCCTTTCCGCCTCGATCCGAACCTCTGGCCCAAAGTCGAAGCCGATCCATCTTTCCTTCGCGGTCGTGCAGAAAACAAGGTTAGCTATTTCTGGGATAGGCTCATCGAATATGTCACCGGGCATTATCTTGGAGAGACGCTTGAGTTTGGCAATGAGATGGAGATGGCCGACCATGAGCGGCTGGTCAGGATAATGGCAGGCGAGACGAGGCTCTTTCGCCGTATCCTCTCCAGCATGATCCTCGAGCGCGCGGCCGCCGCCCGGAAGCACGCAATCGGAAGTCTTCTGGAATCCGGCCAGCCCGACGTGAACTATGTCCTCTATATCGGGCGCGGGGACCAAGGTGGAGATCATGCCACCTATCGGGCAGACCGCGCAGAGGTCCTGAAATCGCGTTGCATTGCGGCCAAAGCGGTCAAGCCGCAGAAGCGCTACATCGTCGGCATCGGGTTGGACGCGATGGGGGTAAAAGGTTCGTCGCAGGACTTTTTGTTGATCGACACCAAAGACTGGCCTTCTGAGGCGGTAGAGAAAGCCGAGCAGTTGCGCCAAGAGTTCGGCTACTTCATTCCAGGCAAGGCCATCGAGAGCCGCGTACACGTGGACGAATATCCGGATAATTAGGCATTCATCTGAAAAGATCGGTCTATGGCAGCTCAGAATGGATTTCCGAACTCATTCTCCCATTGCGTGAGTTTCGCGCAGGCTTTCTGAAAGGTCGTTTCGTCCTTCACGTAAAGCAGTGCCGTCTTCCGATCGAATTCGTCGTCACGAGCATTCAAAAAAGCCAATGCATGTTTGGGAGGAAGACAGCTGTTTGCCAGATCGGTGATCTTGTCCTGGTATTCCGCTTTCTCGGCTGCGGCCTCGGCTTCGCTGCGGCGCTGCCTAACAAAGGCCGATAGAGCCTCCCGCGCACGGGCCAATCCAGACTCACTATCTTCCGCTAGCTCCACAGGCGTCATGTCGTTCATGTCCGCGCGTTTTGTGTGCAGAAATGCTCCCAAATCCGCGCCATTCAACTCCTTTTCCGCATCGACGCATAAACGCTCGCGCCTCAAGTGACGAAGGCGATTCGCTTCTTGCAATTGCAGCCTGCGGCGCTCTTCGGCCTGCTCTTCCATCTTGGCTTTGCGGCGCGAAAGGGCATTGCCGATAGGGAGCCCTGCAGTTCCGTAGGGGAGAGGACCGCTTCCTTCCAGCATCTCCGCGATGTGTTCGATCTGGCCGATGATCTTGGGCGACTCGATGTCCGAGCGCAGCGCCTTGTCATATGTCAAACCGGATTCCTGATGGATCGATTGCAACCATTGCTCGACGGTCGTGCCCGCGCGTTCGTCCTGGGGAAGCTCACCAAGGATCCACCTTACCCGCTGCACGGTCGCCTGTATCGAAGCCGTTCTTTGGTTCTCAGCCAGCGTCCTCGCGTTCCATGGCTTGGCGAACGTCGCGGCAAGCACGACTCCGTAGCCTTGTTGAACCAGGATGCCTTCGCCGAGCAAATATCTCAGATAATTGTCGACCGCTTTCCAGGCCGGGGCGAAGCGGGCCTCGATCGCGGTGACGTCCTGCGCCACATCGCTGGGCATACGGAGAAAGGGCTTCTGGATCAGACGGCGCTTTTCCAGATGATTGGCGATGGGCACGGATTTACACTGGGCATTGCCGAGGCGGCGATCATGAAAGACCTCGGCCAGGATGACAGCCTGCCATACGGCCGGTGGTTCGGAAAAACAGGCGAAGCCCGGGACGTCGCGGCCGATATACGACGCAAGACCGACCGCTTGAAGTTCGCTCTGACGCGGGATGGCGATGTCGCGGCCGACAGGTTGCGCCAATGCCTGCCTGTAAGCTGACGCGATTTCCTCCACTCGGTTACGGTGTTTTGCCGCAGTTGCGGCCGCACGCCTGTTCCGTTCCTTCTGCCATTCGACCTCATCTGCGTCCTGCTTAGCGCGCGCGGCCTCGATGCCGGGATGATAAAGCCACCGGCGCCGTGCTGTTTTCAGCACAGCTTCGGTGATGGCGTCTCTCTGAGAGTCCCGCGGAAGTTTGGACAGATCGATTTCGACGGCGGGGATCTTGTGTTCTCGAAGCCGCTGAATCTTGGCGTCGTCCGTGAAATGGGTGACCGCGACTTCGACGAACAAGTCATAGCCGAGGGCGCGCACGTAGAGATCGGGAATGATCGTCTTGGGATCGGTGTACTCGAGCCGAAGAAATTCGGTCTCAACCTCAATGCTGGGCTTCGTCACAACGCGTTTATTGTCGAGCCCGGGCCTTGCCGGAAGGAGGAGTTTTGGATTGCTGCGAAAGGCTTCTTTGGCTAGCAAATGAAGGACCGTCTCAGGACCACCGCCACATGCCTCGCCATCATGGTGGGCGAAGTGGGGTACTCTGTGATCCTCCTTCAACCTAGCCACAAGTTGCCCATCGCAGGCCGGGCATACACAGCCACAAGCAAGCCCACGCGCGACCTCGCCTATATGGGCCAATGTCCCGTCGGGGCGCTTGCCGTAGACGAGTCGCGCTCGGTCGGTGCCATACGACTTCTGCGCTAGCTCGTGATCCATGCTTGCGACCTGGGAGCGGTTCACCCGATCAAAGGGGTTCAAGTTCCGCCAGAAACTCCGGCATCGCTTCGGCTATACGGTTATAGGCGAGCTCAAATAAGCCAAGCGAGCCGAGCAGCGCATTGGCGATCATGTCGACCGTGCCCTGCGTATCCCTCAACCCGCGCCCGAACTCCGTTAAATACCGTGGTGGGTCGGGCTTGGAATAGAGGCCGGCGACGCCGGACCAATTTGGATGTGCGATCTCACTTAGGCTGTCGTACCCGGCGCGCGCCCCCGGCACCGCCTTGTCCATTCGGTCGATGCAGCTCAGGATTTGCATAGCCTGTGGCCCATCCGACCATTTTCGCGAGCCCACGAGCAGCCGCATCAGCAGATCGTTCAGCTCTTGTGGCGAGTGGGTATGCCGCGCGTCGAGAATCTCCCATAGTTTCCACATCAGGGCGGCGTTTTCTGTAAGAGCACGCGTCAGCAGGGCAGCGACACTCAAATCTGCACGCTCGAGGGCGTCGCATGCATTGCGCGCCAGCTCTTCGCTCCGCCAGATCAGCGCTTCGCGTGCACACAGCAATTGGAATGGCGCTTTGGAACGCACGCCCAAGGCCGCGGCATCGACACACGACGGCAGACACTCGCGCAGCCTAGTCGCAAACTCGCGCGCTTGGACAAGTTCTGCAGAAACCATGTTTGGAGCTACCTTTCAGAGCATTGCTCGGCCGGTTGCGTCAGCGAG
The DNA here is from genome assembly GCA_001899205.1 of Mesorhizobium sp. 65-26. Taxonomy (GTDB): domain Bacteria; phylum Pseudomonadota; class Alphaproteobacteria; order Rhizobiales; family Rhizobiaceae; genus Mesorhizobium. The sequence continues at coordinate 43,291 of MKVL01000022.1, forward strand.
CAAAGGGCAGGTCTGTTTTGTATCATCTTCCTTCGAGGTTCATTCCCCACTGCTCATGATCAGACACGATTCAACTCGGCTGGGGCTCTAACCATCGGGGTGCTCAGCTTCCAGCGTGGCTTTGGCCTCCGCCTCGCTTATCCGAACGCACTCACTGATTAGCATGGTCAGGATGTGTTCGAGGCCGGAGTAGTCGTATCCAGGTTCGAGCTTCTTATGGCCAAGAAACTGACGCGCGATCTCTTCCTTGCCTTCGATGACTCCTTGATAGCAGTCGCGCTTTTGGTCGTAGCTTGTCCAGCGCACCACTGGCTCCGGGCCAGCATCAAGGTAGCATTCAATGGCCGCGGCCTTGCCATTGATGTCGGCGCGCTGCTCGCCTGTCGGACCAATCGTACGAAAGTTCTCGAACGCCGACCGATCGGGTAGCTTCACGATCCGCATGTTCTCCAGGCGGTTCAATCGCGCCGATCGTTCCCAGTTGAACACGCCCTCCGCGTCGTTATCGAAGATGACAACGACATTATTCTGGATGCGAATGCTAATCAGGCCCCGCACGAAGTTGTAAAGGCTACCCGTTCCAGAAAATGGATAGTTCTCGCGCATATCGACGAAATCAAAGAAGTCAGTGAGATCTGGCGCAAGCAGCTCGATGGCGTGCTTGATGATCTGAACATCGGATGTGCCCTCCGTGACGATGAGAAAGCGGTTCGGCTGGCGGACGGCAGCTTCGAAACTTTCGCTCGGCGCCCAGCCGCCATCTGCAACGTCAGCGAACTGCCACGTGACAGGCAATTCCTGAGCAGTTGGATTGTCGGCAAGGAGACGAATAATCGTGTAGGCGCTGAGCCCGCTGATCTCACCATCGTCCTGAGAGTGCGATTGGAGCCGAGCTTGCGCCTCCGTTCCAGCCACCACATGCTCTGCGAAGAAGCGATCGAAATTCTCGCTCCCAAGGTCTGGCCGGAAGTTCGCCGCGCCGACGTTCGCGGAGGACATCAAGGCCTTCAGGTCGTCAAAGCCGAAGTCGTGATTTGCATAGCCAATTTCGGTCAGCGCCTTGAACTCTGCTCTGCAGTAGTCGTCGGTGTGGCCCAGCAAGAGAAGACGCCGGGCAACTGTTCGCAGGGGCGCAGAATATCCTTGCTTCATCTCCGTGATCAACCGGTAGCTGAAATTGTCCGAGTGCCGAATTAAGGGAAGGTCTGCACTTTCTGGATCATCTGCATCCGCAGCATAAAAATACGGGATATCGGTAAGGTCGCCCGGACGAAACAGGGCGCTATGGTTCTGAAATCTGCCGTTCTTGCCCCAGTCGAGCTGCACGCGACCAAGCGTCAAATAAATCATTGATCCCAAGCTACGGCACTCCTAACATCAGCACGCTGCCACGCCCTCTTTAGAAGATCGCTTTTTTTAATTTTGTCGCTCCCGCCAGAACCAAATGAACACTGCCCACAATCCCGCGGCCGACCGGAGTCTACGCCGCGATCGCCCTAAGCGCTTTGTCCATCGAGAAACTACCCGTTGTCCCGTCTTCGAAGGTCACACCAAAGCATCGAGTCGTGTAACCTGGACCGCGATCGTGAGTTGGATAGAAGGACGCGGGAAGCGATTTCAATACCCAACCGGTCCTGGCGCAGTAGTCCTCATAGATTGCGCGAACGTCAGCCAGATCGTCCTCGTCGAATTGCTGCTTTAGCTCTCGGTCATGTAAAATCCGGGAGAAATGCTCTTTGGCAGCGGTGACGGTTGCAAAGGTTCGCCCCGTTCTGAGAGAGACTGATTTCGCCACAATTACCTCCTCGATAGGCTTGGCTTGTAGGATCAGATACGCGGCGTAATCCGCGCGGCCGTTCGAATATCGGCGATCTGCGTACCGAGGGCCTGCAGGTTTTGACGCATGTCGTTGAACACCGGCTGCTCCGCATCGGGATCACTGATCGTGACGATAGCCGTGAAGGGTACACCTTCGTCGGGCATCGCCTCACCCGCTCGGGTCAGGTAATCGACGAACAAGCGCCAGTTCGAAGATGGGCCGACGCCTTGCGGGAACGTCTTGGCCAGAACCTTGACCGGGCTCCACTTCAGATCGTGCTCGATCAGTTCCGCCTCGACCGCCGGCGCTTCGCGTTTCGTGGGAAGATAAAGCGGCTCAAGCCTTCCTTTCCATCCACCGCCCGCCTGCTCCTGCTGCAGCGTCGCGTTGATGTTTACGCGGACGAACTCCGAACCGAATCGTGCATCAAGCGGTGGCGTTGAGATAAGTGTGATCTTCGCTCGGCCGCGGCATCTTCCGCCTGGACCGACCAGCGAGGCGGGCCATGAAAAACGGAAGTTGATCTGCTGGTCGCGCCGGATGCGCGACGCAAAAACCAGTGTGATCGCATGGTCGCCGGTCTCGAGGATCCGATCAGCAGATGGCGGCATACCAAAACCGACCATGTGCCGCGCAATCGGCGCGAGCGCCGTTGCCTGCAATGGCACCGGCATCTCCGCGTGATGGACAAGCAATCCGATTAGGGTCTCGCGCGAGACCTCTCCTTCGATCGCGTGGTCGAGCACCGCGGCAGTTTTCGCAGCGAGCGGCGAGGCATAGCTCGTGCCGCACCCATCGATAATCGTTCCGTCGGGTAGGATCGAGAACAGCCCGTGCCCGAGAAGCGAATTCTGAGAGCCTGCTCCACCGACGTGAGCGAGATCCGGCTTCACCCCGGCGCGGAGGCCCGGCCCACGCCGACTGAAACGCGTTGGTGCAAAGGGCACACAGCCGTCATGCCCGGGCGGATTGAGAGCGGCCACAGCGACATTGCGGGCGCTTTCCGCAGGCGTGAGCAAGCCGTCATTGCGGGCGTTGACCAGGCTAGCGAGAGCTGCAGTGGGATCTGCGGGCCACTCGGCGCGGAGATCCTGGGGTTGGATATTGCCGGCCGAAATGAAGACCACAGCATTGTTGGCCTCCGCAATCTGATCGAGCCGCGCCGCGTGGGGACTGTAACGGTCCGGTGCGGCCGGCTGAAGGATATTGAGGCTCATGTTGAACACCCGCACTCCGTGGCGGGCGCGGGCATCCGAGACAGCTGACTCCATCTCGTCGAAAAACTGCGGCAGGCCGTCCGGATAGTAGGACGCGAAGGCGCCCGCCTTGCGCTCGTTCGGGAAGACGGCAACGTCGACCAACTCTGTGCCGTCCGGCTCCGGACAGATTTCCACGCCATTGAGTGCGCCACCTACCGCAGCCAGGCCACCGATGAACGTGCCATGAGCGAGATCGACGTCTTCGTCGGCGAGGATGTCCCAACGATCAATCACCCAGTCCGACAGCGCGTCACCGATTCCGCCATCAATGATGCCCATGCGCGGATGAGTGCGTCGGCTGTCACGGACAGGAATGGCGACATCGGTTGGTCGAATACGCTGGGTTGGCGCGAACGGACTGGTAGCCCGAACAACGATGCCAGGCAGCTCGATTCGCCGGACCAGTGGATGGCGGTCAAGGAAGGCGAGAAGCCGTGCATGGCGATCGATGTCGGGATTAAACACAGCCAGTTCGCGGCGACGCTCGCCGACCGGCGTCTCATTCAACCGCAGGACAGGTTGATAGCTCGATTGGTCGAGCCGAACCGAAAGGATCGGCTGCTTGTTCCGATGACCTTGCAGGCGCTCGACCGAGAGTCCGTGTTCGAGGGCATTGAAACCTGCGACAAAACTCTCTGCGAGGCGACGATGACCGGCGTCGAGGCGATCCCACTCGGAGCGCGGCGGGGGGCTATCGAACAGCTCAACCTGATAGCCGCTTCCGGTCATCGGGTTTGAAAGCCAAGCTACGGCCTCCTCAACCGAAAAGCTGCGACGGTCAGCCGGCCCATAAAGTTCGATACGGTCGATCGCACCTGTCTCGCTCTTTCGCGCGGACGGATTTGGCTCATCCTTTTGCTTCTGTTCGTTGAACCGCATCTCGGTGTAGGTTTCGGCCCTTGCAATTTCGGCGGCGACTTGCCGGAGCGCGTCGGGTCTGGCTTCGACGATCATGACGCCGAGATCACCCCCGCCCACGACAGGCGTGCGGTTGTCGCGAAAGAGGCTTGCAACAGGCCGGTGACTTTTAGCCCATGCTTCGCGGCGCAGGATGACCTTCACATAGCCGACGTCTCCTTGCGACTGTGCGCTGAGCACGCCGGAGATCGTGTCGAGCTGGCCCAGCAAGGCGTTTCTATGTGCCACAAATTCGGCATCGCGATGCGCGAAGAAATCTTTTCGCCCGCCGCCACCACCAGCTTCCCGTGCCTCTTCGTAGTTTTCTGGATTGAGGACGATCTGGATCGGGCTAGCCATTCGCTACCTCGCCGTCACTGGACTTGGTTGTTCGGCCGAGTTGGCGGCTCACTGTCGACTTGTCCTTGCCGGCGATTTCGCCAATGTCGGCCATTGAGAAGCCAAGGATCGGATCGTCCCGCATCGCGCGAAACAAGTTGCTTGAATCGTCGAACAGCAGCGCGCGCCGCTCACTCTGAACCCGGGCAGCGTTCAACGTGGCGAACTGGCGCAAGGTGTCGAGCAGTCCCCGTCTGTCTTCCTCTCGAACAGTGGTAGCCTTCTTGTACGTGCGCACCAGAGACTCGATCTCTGCCCCTGTCGATCCCTCCGTGAACCACGCAATCAGCCGCAAATGGATGTCGGGCGCTTTCACAGGCGGCATAAAAAACGCGGCGATCGCCTTTCGCATCTCAAAGTCCGGTTTGGGGATTTCGAGTTGGACCTCGAACCGCCGCCAGACTGCCGTGTCGAGCAGCTTGGGATGATTGGTGATCCCGATCGTGAAACCAACATCCCGGCGTGCATCGAGGTTCTGGAGGAGCGCGTTCACGACTCGCTTTATCTCCCCCACCTCCTGCGGGTCATCGCGAACTTTCGCGATCGCGTCGAACTCGTCCAGCAGGAGGATGCAACGATGGCGGTTCGCGAATGTGAACAGATTGCCGATATTACGGGCTGTGGTTCCCAGGAAAGACGACACGAGGCCGTCCAGCTTCACCAGTACGACTGGCAAATCAAGCTGGTGAGCCATCCACAGCGCCAACCGCGTCTTGCCGGTGCCTGGCGCGCCATAGATGAGGCAGGTCTTCGATGGCCGGATATCGATTTCGGATAAGGCATCGAAATTGGCCCATTCCTCGATGATGGTGCCGATCGCTTGGCTGACTGTCGCATTGAACAGCGGCGCAGCCGGTTGAATGTCCGCCGGGAAGATCACGTCTGCCAGCGGTGCCGCCGTCTCTCGATCGACAGGAACAGGGGTGTTGCGACTCAGCAGCTCGCCAGGAATCTGAGCTTTCGAACGCTCAATGCGGCTCGGCGAAAGTTCCTTCGTTCGATCCGCCGTTGTCAGGATGCTCGTCAGTGCGGCCGCCTGCTTTGAATCCCCGTCCTTAGTCAAGGCGTCACGCAAACGCTCGATTTGCTTGCGCAAGGCCGGCGAAGCATCGGCGATTGCGGCACGGCAAAGCGCTTGCACGATTGTGAAGTGGTCCATCTTCATCCTGTGCGCGTCGTTGCATTAGATCGTGTGTTTGATGCGTTTATATCAAAATATGATGCATTGCAAGGAAGTTCGTTGCGATATGATATCGATTCGATGCGCCGCGAGCGTGACTGAACAGGGTCGGGATTCCGCATCTACGGCTTTACGATTGTGGGCCTGACCTAGCAGTCAAACGTCCCCACGCGCGCCGGCTCTCAGATTTCAAAGGCCAGGCAATCTCGGCACTGAGTCCAACACACAATCCAGCCGTGGTACTGCGTCCGTAGCCGGGTCGCACCACCGCCAATCGCCTACGTGAGCTTGAGCACGGCTATCCGGGCAAGATCGGCTGCCGTTCTGACAAACGAACCGGGTATGAGACGGCCCCCATCTTGCAAGCCGAGCCAGGCATTCCCTCGGTCTTGCGAGGCAATGCGCGATCGACCTACTGCAGCACACCGAGATCATTGGGTTGGCGCGCTTGACCCGCCACCAAAACGATTTCGCCGAGAGTCAGGAATACCAGCATCCCTTGGTCAGCACCCGTTGCAGCTAGATAGTCTCTCAGCTGACCGGCATAATCGCTTCGAATCGCGGGGGAGGGGTTGATATCTGACTTCCAATCAATCACCACCTCGACCTTTCCTGTTTTGACTACGAGCGCATCAGCGCGGCCTGCGAGGAGAAAGCCCTCGCCTGGCGCCCAAATCGCCACTTCGGGCACCAGCCAGGGACGAAGCACTGCGACCTCCGGCAAAGCGATCGCCCGCAAGGCACAACCTGCCATTTCCGATGGGTCCGGTCGGGGTTCTTCGTCGGTCTCCGTTACAAGTTGGCCCAGCAGAGCGCGCGCTCGGGCAACCACTGCTTCACCTTCAGTCGCAAGCTCGCCGGTGAGGAACTCCTCCATGAGCTTGTGCAGGACAATTCCACGCAATGCGCCCGCACCCGTGACCTCTACAGTTTGCCCCGGTGTGTCGGTGGCGATGACGGGATCGAGCAGACCATCGGGGCGATCCTGATCATGGTCGCTCGGGCGGCGCCAGACGATCGACGGAGCGCTCTCGTCGACCTTCCGCTGTTCCAAGGCGAAGACACTTGCCGTCTGCTCATTGCGGCTGGTGCTTTCTGGGCGGGCGTCGGCGGCCACGAAGTCCGAAACGTTCAGTTCTGGGAGATCGAGCTGCCGAAGATCGATCGAACTGAACCACGAGCCTTTCGAAGCCTGCGGGATGTGCGGAAGGATCAACAGGTCGCGCGCGCGGGTACATGCGACGTACCAGATTCTCTCGCGCTGATTGGCGTCCTCCTGACTTTCTTCGGCGCGCGCCGCTGCCAGGTCCGGCGGAGACACGCCTCCAAGCATCCAGTGCAAGCTGTTGTCCGACTGCCGGTGCACAAACTGATCCGGCCGATAGAGCTCTGTCGTCGAATTGACGGGGATCACGACGGGCCACTCCAACCCTTTCGCGCTGTGTATGGTTACGACCTCGATGGCATGCTCGGCTGCGTCGATGCGCCCTTCGGGTGCTCTTGCCTTCCGCTCCCAATCGGCTTGGAGGTCACGCACGAACGCGCGCAACCCTGAGACCCCATAGCTTCGCGCGCGTTCGATCAATGCGTCGAGATTCGCGATCGCACGCGCGTTCCGGTTCCGGTGCCGGGCCGCCACGATCACCCGAGCGTTCAGGCGTTCGATAGCCTCCGCCAGGATCAAACTCGGTGTCGAGATCGACACTCGGCGCCTCAGGTGCTGCAACTGCTCCAGGATCGATCTTGCAAGCGGATGCCGCACGAGGGTGGCATCGGTTCTCGCATTGAAGAAGCTGGGCCGCCCTTCGACGGGAGGAAGGGCGGCGGTGATATCGAGAAGCTCTTGTTCGGTCAGCCCGACCAGTGGTCCGCGCATGAACGCGCCGAAAGCGAGCGTGTCGGATGAGTCCGCCAATACGCGGAGCAGTGCCAGCATGTCTTGCGTTTCCTGGCGCCGCATAAGGCTTTGGCCTGCCTGGGAAGAGAGGGAAAGGCCACGCTTCTCCAGCGCGCGCTCATAGCGCCAGAGTTCGGTATGGCCCGGAGAAAGAAGTGCTATGTCCCCAGCGCGAAGGGGAGTGAGGGAGCCATCCGCACGCGGAATCATAACATTGCCGATCAGGCGCTCGCAGATGTCGGCAACCCGCTCCGCCTCTGCCTCCCGGAACATGTCCGCGTAGATGCGTCCCTCGGTCTCCACATGAACCGTGAATCTTGTCACGCACGGCACGGGATAAGAGCGATCTGGTATCGTCGGGGCAAGAGCGACATATCTGGGCTGCGAGCCCTTGCCAAAGACCCCCTCGAAGCACGTGTTCACATGCTTGATGATGGGACTCTGAGATCTGAAGTTCGCAGTGACGTCGATGACGGTGCCGTCATCTTGCGCGCTGACTAGCCGACGAGAGAGTTCATAGGCCTCGATATCGGCGCCGCGAAAGCGATAGATGGCCTGCTTCGGATCGCCGACGAGGAACAGCGATCCCGGCCGCAATCGGCTGTCTTCCCAACGCTCCAGACGATCGTCGTTCGCAGCAATAGAGAACAAAATCTCGTTCTGAATGCGGTCGGTGTCCTGAAATTCGTCAACCAGGATATACCTGTAACGCTGCCCAATGGCGCGGCGTACCTCTTCGTGGTCGCGGACCAATGTACGCACATGGAGGAGCAGGTCATCGAAGTCGAGCACCGCAGCCGCCCGCTTCTGGCGCTCATAGTTATCGAGAAGCAGATCCAGTGACGATGACAGTTCACAGACCAATCTGCTCGCGATGTGACCGATCAGCTCGTTCCAGGCGTCGCTGACGACCTGGTAGCGTTGAAAGGTAAGATCGCTGGCCGTCTCTTCGCGATAGGCACCGAGGACCTCGGCGGCTTCGCCATAGGCCTTGAGTTGAAGCCCTTTGCTGGTGAATAGCCGTGAGTGACCTGCGTCGCAGAGCTTCCAAAGCGTTGCGAAATCCGGTGGCCGCTCAAATGCGTTCTTGTATCGCGCAGCCAGTCGCTGCAGTTCCAGAGCGATTTCTCGCGGCCAACCTTGGTCACCAATACTCGCCTGCCACCTGTCGAAGTCATCGACGGCCTGGAGGAATACGATGTCTGGACGCCCGTCCGCCGGTGGCGCAATCGGGGTCGCGTCGGGGTGTTTCCTGCGGAGCAGGGCGAGCTCTCGCATCAGATCTACAACCTGAAGCGGGATTTGCTCGGCGAGGACGACAATAGGGTCATCGTCGACCGCACGCTCGCCGAGGCGCCGCGAAAACCACGCGGAAAGTTCGCCAAGGAAGAGCCCATCCGCGATCGTAGCATCAACGATACGCGCACCGGGGTCCAATCCGGCCTGAACGCCATGGCTATGAATGATCGCCTGGCAGAAGCCGTGAATGGTCGTTGCTGTAAGTTCGTCAAGCCGAGGGGCCGTAGCCGTGAGCGCTGCACGCTGGGCGGATGTCAGTCGATCTGGCAGCACCGGTTTGAGGAATGCCGGTATCGCATCCGCCAACAGCGCGTCCACCGTTTCCTTGATGCGACGATTGAGCTGGCTTGCCGCGAGTTCGGTGAAAGTGATCGCCGCTATATCCCCAGGCAGATAACCGCTGGCGAGCATCATCGCGACACGCCCCGCCATCAGCGAGGTCTTGCCGGTTCCAGCGGCGGCCTCGACCAGGAGGATAGAGTTGAAATCGGTCATCGCCCGCCGACGGTTCTCCTGGTCGACCAGCGTCATGTGTTGGAATTCCAGAGCTTGCCGAGCTTCTGGTTGGCCGCGCGGAATTCGGAGCTCTTACGGCGAAGGTAGCTCTCGCGGTCCGCCGGAAGCGCCAGGCGCATATCGTCATAGTGAACGTCCTGCTCCCAGCGTGGCGCGATCCGTCCGCTGCGAACGATCCCGACCGCCGCGACGAGATAGCTCGTCGCTTCGGTGATGGCGCTGTCGAGCTCGTCACCTCTCAATTCGAATTTCGCGGGATCGTCAGCGAGATAGATTAGCCTGGCGACAATCGTCCTGACTTCAGGAAGAAGTGTTCGGACCGCCATGGCGTATAGGACCCGCTGCAGCTCGCGTCCCTGGCCAAGGGTGATGCGCTGGTTCTTCGGAGGCGGTTTGGAGCTCTTGTAGTCGGTGATCTGCGCACCGTCGCCAGATGCGCGGATGTCGAGCCGATCCATCCGGCCACCATAGACGAGACCTGCCTCCGCAATTGGGATCTTGGCCGTCGCATCCCATGGCAGCTGGGCCGCCACAGGCTGTTCCTGGCCGAACGGTATTTCACTCCAGCTACGTGTGTCGGCCCTGGTGGGATCATCCGAAGCAAGTCCCTTGGATGTCCGTCGAGCCGCCTCTTTCACCGTATGACGCCAGAGAACGGGCGGTGGGACCGAGCGTTGCAGCGGCCACGAATTCAAGATTGTCGCCGATGCGGCCGCGATGGCAGCCTCGATTTCCTCCGGACTTGCACGCGCAAACCCGGGTTTCGGCTCAAGGCTGGAGATTGCACCGCTAATCAGCTCGTGTACGAGCTCGCCAAAGGCGATCGGGTCGAGCTGGAGCGGTTCGGGCTCCAGGCGGATCGAACGCCAGTCAAGCGCGTAGCGCCACACGAAGCCGAGGGGATCCCGCAGCAGACGCTGGAGCGACGTTGTCGATTGGGTTCGAGACAGAGCGGTCACGATAGCCGGATGATCTGGTGCCACCAAGCCGTCATGGGGTGTCAACGCAGAGTTCCATTGCCAATTTCGCCAGCAGAGCTGGCTCTGTCGTACGTGCTCGAGTTGCGCTGCGTCGCGTGGCCGGGCCAAGAGGCGGTCCGCCTCGCTGAAAGCATGCCGGGGAATGCGATCTCGCTTATGAAGTATCTCGTCCGCGGGCCATAGTGAGCTTGGTGACAGGAGGCTGCCCTTCGCACTCCGCTCCGGCCGCGACAACACTAACGCGTCGCGCGTTCCAGCCCGAATGACTTCGAAGTGCTGCCGATCACGTTCGGCCGTCGTGACCGGATGAAGCCTGCGCCGGTCGAGAAGATGGTCCGGCATAAGGGGATCGTCGTTCTCGAAGCGTGGCCATGATCGGCTCGTCAGGCCGAGCAAACGGGTGAACGGTCGCGGGCACGCCGCCAGATGGGACGCAGGGCACCACACCACGCTGTTGGCAGGCTCGCGACCGTCGCTCACCCGCAAGGCCTGCAAAGAAAGTGCGACAGCGTGAGGCGGTGTGCTTCTCAACGCCTCGTTCCACATGGCTAAACTTGCACCTGAGAGCAGCAGCGAGCCCGCTTCCCGGCCCGCATTGGGCCCGCGCGCGAGAAGTTCCAGGAGCGGGAGAAGAATGCGTTCGGCGAGGTCGTTCGTCTGGCGCTGCGGCCGGGCCGCCGCCAGAGCTTGACGCCATTGGTCGAGGGTCTTGAGGCCAGCACGCCGCGGTATCGCTGTGAACCAGTCTTCCGGAAGAGAACTCACGAAGGGCCGAGCCGGCAGGCGCCTGAAAAGCCTCCAGACGCGCTCCTGGCTAAGCCCGCTGATCAGGATGTCGGCCAACGCCGCACATGCTTGCCCGTCCGGCGTGCTGAGCGCGGGGACGCCGTGGGAGAAATGGAGCGGGAGAGCAGCATCGCGTGCGTAGGCAAGGAAATGCTCATCCCAATCTGGCGTCGCCGTTGCCGCGATGGCAATTTGCTCGGCCTTCACCTCGCCCGATGCGAGAAGCTCACGCACCCATCGCAACGCCTCTACAACCTCGGATTTGGGGTCGGCGCTCACCTCCGCGGTCAACCGCGATGGGCTGGACGGTGCTCGGCTGCGCGCGTTGCCGTCGAACCATCCGCATTCGACTTTTCCCGGCATATCCCACGCCACCTCGGTGAAACGCGCAATCGCATTTAGCAAGGGGCGCCATATGGGGTCGACGTCGACGATCCCGGCGAGTGTTACCGGTCCAAGCAGGACATTCGCTAGGGAAACACGCGCGAGCGCTTCGTTGCGCAGGTCGCCGTGAAGCAGTCGGGATGGAGGGAGATGGTCGCGTATGCGCTTCTCGACCAGATGCAGATCGGCGAAGCGGCCGACCTCTTGAGGAAGAGAGGATAGGTCAATATCGGCCCGCCATGCGGCGTCGAGAGACTGAAGGAGCGCTCGGGGCATACCTGGCAGGCTCGCAACGCGGCCGATGTCGTGAAAACCGCCTGCGGCTAATGCCGCCTGAATGGCTGGGTAGAGAACATCCGTGCCCGCAGGAGTTATGAACCCGCCGGCGAGGCGGGCTGCAAGCAACGGAAGCGTCAGGATGTCACGACCAAGCCTGCACTCGCGCGCCGCCGCGGTGCGCTGACTGCGAAATGCCAACGGGCCATCGACAACCAGCGTCTCGCGGGTGAACATCTATGCAGCCGCCATCGGCCGCGGGATGATTTCGCTACGATCTATGTCTCGATCAGCGCCGAAGTCATAAAGGCGACCGATCCGCTGGCCGTCCCAACGGAACCGGTAATGGGCGCCTTGCACGCCCTTCTCCAGAAGAACGTCATCGTTGAAGATGCTGATGAATTCGCTGCCGGGCAATTCGGCCATGTTGAAGATGACGCCATTAACGCCATCCTCGTACAAGCGCCAGCCGATCTTCCATCTGGCGGCCTGAGAAGTGTCTTGGGCCACCCCGCGCAGGTCGACGAAGCTTCCCACGACTTTGTTGGTTATCATCCGCATGTCAACGCCGCAGACCGGCTCATCGGTGCGAGAAAGAAACTCCTCACGTCTAATGATCGCTCTGGCGAGAGCGCCGCGCTCGTCGGATGCCAGCTCCATGACCGAATAGGGGGGCGGCAGGAAGTGCGTCCCTTCCGGCATGGGATAGGAGAAGGGTGCGTGGTTCCAGTTCTGAAGCTTCGGCGAACTGGAATCGGCAGATATGTTCCCACCGGTAATCCGAGACTTGGCGGCAAGACGCGGGTTGGTGATCGTCTCGAGCTCGGCGGCAAGCGCCTGCATCTCCCGAGAGCCGAATTTCTCGTAGATGTCGATCGTAGGATATTTTGAGGGGATCAACCGGCGATAGTGCCCGTCGACTGCGATCTGCGGATATTCCAAACTTACCCTCCGCGTTGGGCATCGACGTATTGTCTTACCCTAATAATGTCGCTCAAATTCCCGTTCAGCATAATGTCCAAGGCGGACGTTCCTTCGAAGTATCGGTTTGGTCGGCGAATCCACTTCACGGCAGCATCAGGTGAGTCGAGCAGGATAGTAAGGGCCTTATAGATAGAGCCCAAGTGTGAGATCCGCTCGAGCGTATCCACAGAAACGTCGCCGCCATCTTTACGCCAACGGAAATACGTCGAACGGGCCGGCGATCCCAGCAGCTTGATCTGCTGATCGGTGCTCAAGTCCCAGATTTCCGCGAGTTTGAAGAAGAAGTCGAGGGGGGTGGGCTGTGCCCCGTGAGGCTGTTCTGTGGGTGCTGTCCATTTCTTCGTATCCATCGGGCTCCTCGATGAGTGTCAAATCGGACTTGATTTGGCAATCTAGTCCGATTATGTACAGTCTCATAACGGACTGAATCAGAACTATCTGTCCCTTCCGGGATTTCGTCAAGGTCTGGAGCGTTTGTCCGTGCGCTCTGAAATGGAGAGAGCATATGGAAACGATTCTGATGAACGCCGACGGCGACCGGAAGCACGGCAACGCTACGTTCGAAGTCGAGATCGGCGATAAGAACTTCGACTTCGCCGCAGTCACGTTCGACGACGCCAAGATCACAGGCGCACAGGTCGCCATGTCGGTCGGCAAGCATCCCGTCGAAGACTTCGTCGTGTTGCGGCATCTGAAGACGGGCGAGTTGGAAACCTTGCGCCCGACCGAAACGTCTGAGCTGGATAAGAGCAAGGTCAACCGCTTCTTCGTGCTGGAAGGCGGCGTCACGCACCGCTTCTTCGTAGAAGGCCTGGCGATGGAGTGGCCGCGCAAGAAGCTGATCGCCTCGCAGATCAAGTTTCTTGCCGGCGCCGGTGACGAGCTGGCGCTGATCCTTGAGCGCCCGGGCCTCGACCAGATTTTCGACGATGATGACGAGGTCAATATCGGCGGCGATGAGGTCGAGCGCTTCAAGCTGCGCAAGCACAAGAAGACGGTGACAGTGATCTACGGCGGCGACGTCGAGTTCGAACTCGAGCGCCGCGTTTACACCACCGAAGAGCTGATGAGCGTCTTCGGAGTTCCCCCTGGCTACAAGCTCGACATCATCGGCTCGGATGGCGTCTTCCGTGAGATGGCTCCGGGCGAGCGCCTGAAGGTAAAGGACGGGATGGAATTTGCCTCCCATCCGCCGGTGGGGCAGTCGTCATGACCGCCCAGCTCCAACTTGCGGCATTGCGGCGGATCAATCGCCTGGCAGAACTGTGGGACGAGGGGGGCCAACCCCTCGTCTTTCTCCCGAACATGAACGTCCTACACAACGGTGGTACCGTGACGGTAGACGGCCTGCTCTGCCCGCGCGGCCATTCGAGCTACACGACGCGGCTCTTCCTTTCGAAGCCATTCCCGAACCGCGGTCAGAACTGGACGGTCCACCAGATCATGGGCCGCGCATGGCACGCGATGTCCTTCAACAATGTGCCGCCGTCGTTGCCCTGGACAGAAATCCTCGCAAACCATCTGGGGCAGCTCAAATGAGAGTAAGCCTCAAGATCGCCGGTCCGGTGCTCGACCAGGTCCGGCGCGATCTCGCAAGGCCGCACTTGTTCGCGCACGAGCGTGTCGGCTTCCTGACGGCAGGCGCGGCCAGAGCGCCAGATGGCCTGTTGCTGTTGGTTCGCGACTACATGCCGGTCGACGACGAAGACTACGAAGTCGCTCCCGGTGTCGGCGCAAGGATTGGCTCTGACGCCATGCGCAAAGCCGCACAGGCAGCCTATCGGCCGGCTTCGACCCTCCTCCATGTCCATACCCACGGTGGTCGCGGCCTTCCGCGCTTCAGCGGCGTAGATCTTGAGAGTGGCAACACGTTCGTGCCTGGGTTTTTCCAGTCGTGCCCGAAAATGCCGCATGGATTGCTGGTTTTGAGCAACGACAGCGCAACTGGGTTGCTGTGGCTTGAGCCCGGCAAGCGTTCCGTGCCGATCGACCGTTTCATCCGCGTCGACCAACCGGTCGTCGAGCAATGGAGTGCGAAATATGAGCTGGCTTGATCGTCAGAGCTTTTTGGGCCCGCAGAGCGAACGGCGATTGGGTGAAGTGACCGTCGGCTTGGTGGGCCTCGGCGGAGGCAACTCGCATGTTGCTCAGCAACTGGCCCATGTCGGCATCGGCAACTTCGTGCTGGTGGACGAGGACCGCATTTCGTTGACCAATCTCAACAGGCTGATCGGCGGCACGTGGTGGTACGTGCTGAAGCGCGCGGTCAAGGTCGAGATCATGAGGCGAATGATCAAGGCCATCAATCCGAAGGCCCGGGTCGAAATCTATCGCAAGCAGTGGCAGCTCGTGGGTGACGCGCTCAAGTGCTGCGACGTCATCGTGGGTGGCCTCGACAACGTGCGGGGCAAGGACGAGCTCGACGCCTTCTGCCGACGCTTCCTCATCCCATACATCGACCAGGGCATGGACGTACACAAGCTTGAAGCTGGGCACGGACATCTCGTCGCTGGTCAGGTTGTCCTGTCTCAGCCGGGTAGTCCGTGCCTGCGCTGCCTTGGCATTGTCACCGAGGAGGCGTTGGCCGAGGAAGCCCGTAAGTATGGCGCTGCCGGCGGGCGTCCGCAGGTGGTGTGGTCCAACGGTGTTCTCGCCTCGCTGGCGGTAGGACTGGTCGTTCAGATGGTCACGCCATGGAACCGACGGGCCAGGGCAGGTGCCTATCTCACGTTTGACGGCAATACCGGCCTGGTCTCGGAGGCCGACCGGTTCCGGCGTTGGTCAGCGCCTTCTTGCCCGCATTACCCGCCGGCGGCGGTCGGCGATCTGAGCTTCGACATTCGAAGATACGTAGAAAAGAAACCGGAAGCCAAACGGCCTACAGGTTGGATTCGCCAGGTGTCTAGCTGGATTCGGAGGTGTATGCGCAGCGGTTGAATCTGGCCCAATGTCGCCCCGCATAGCAGTTTGCAGGTGACGCCCCCAGGCGAGGGGTATATTGCCGCCCGTAGATGCTTCTCCTCGGACGACGCAGCAGCTTCGGCGTTCACCATCTGTGCTCGAAAAGTCGCATAAAGGGCAGAGTGGAACTTGGTCTCAGGTCTCAGGGAAGTTGTCGCTCGATTGTAAGCGCCCAGCCGCGGCCGTTCAGCTGGGTTGAATGACGGAAGCTGATCGAGACCGTTCCACGCGCTCGGCATAGCCCTCTAGACGTCTCGCCTCAAGGCTTTACGGCCGTTCGACCCTCGCTACCTGGTAGGTATGCATGGCTCCGCTGCGTTTGACCGAAACATATTCACCAGGCACGAAGCGTTCCTCGCCCGAGATAGGAACCGATCTCGTCATCGCGATCACCTTCGGCATAATCGAAATGCCATCGCCCGCCCGGCTTGCGCCGCAAGCGGCCGATCATATCCTCCTCACCCGTGCGAACGACGGACGCGACAGGCGGCCCGATGCTATTTCCACTCAGCCGGTCGATCCGACTCTGCTATTCAAGGGGATGAGGACGTCACAGTCTTCCTCGCGATCCCGCTCCGGATGCGACCTTTCGCGGGCAAGCAGCAGCCGAATGTGCCTGAATTTTGGGGTGAGGTCCTGCAAGCTGGCGAACTCCTTTGAGGCAGTTCATAACGCGACAGCCGGATTTGGCCCTTGATTCGCAATCTTACGCGCTCCTGCACGATCAGAGCCTCAGCAGTAGCATGGCGAGGTAGCCAGCGGTCGCGGCGATCAGGGTGATGCCGGCCAATGGGAACCAAAACCTCACTGGACTGGAAAATACCACTAGCGACAGGCGGCCGATCGCGTTTGCCGCGAGTGCCGCCAGCACCGCCTGCCCGACCGCCTTGACTGAGACCGAATACTTGACCAGGCGCAGCGCACTGAGCACCGACTCATCGACGTCGAATGTACCAGAAAGCGCCGAGCTCGCCAGTAAGCCGCGTCCGCCGAATTGAGCGGCCAAAGCCGCGCTCGCGGTGGAAACGATCGCGAAAAGCAGCGCAAAAAACAGCAGCGGGCCCAACTCAAATGGATTCCGCGCCGGCGTGCCCTTTTCGTGATCCCCTCCGTAGCGGGCCAGCAGGAGCGTTCCGCACATGGCGAATGCTAACGACGCGACAAACGCAGGCATGCCGACCACTACCAATGCGGCTGGCTCGATGGCCAGAACCACAGCGCAAACGCGCAAGATCGAAACCATCGCGGCAAGCGAAGCGGCGCCCGCGAGCGGCAAGGGATTACCTGCGGAAGCGGCTGCGTCGCGAGCAAGTGCCATAGTAACAGCGGTGGAGGAGACGATCGCGCCAGTGAGCGAGCTGACGAGCAGGCCGCGAGTGCTGCCGAGGACGCGAACGGCTACGTAGCCGGCGAACGAAATCGAGGCAATCAGCACCGTGAGAAACCAGACCTCCCAAGGATTGAAACCGCCCCACGGGTCCAGAGTGCGGTCCGGCAGCAAGGGCAGAATGATGGCGGTCATCACCGCCAAGATCAGGGCCGAACGAAGCTCGATCCAGGTCAGGCGCTTCAGGAGGCCATGCAGAATCCCGCGACTGGCGAGGACCGCCGCGAGTGCTGCGCCGCCAGCAGCCGCGGCCCGGTAGTCGCCGGCCACGGAAAACGCTCCAAGCGCGAAAACAGCAAGACCGGCCATGACGCTTGTGACGCTGAAGTCATCGTCACGGGCCGCTTCACGCGCCTTGTACCAGGCGAAGATCGCGGCAAAGGCGATGAAGCCGCCGACCAGCACCGAAGCCGCGCCGAGCGCGTTGGCCAGTGCCGTGACAATGCCGCCGAGCAGGCCGGATATGCCGAACGTTCGAATGCCTGCCGTCCGACTGCGATCGGGTGCGTCCCGCTCCCGCCATCCGCGCTCCAGTCCGACAAGCAGGCCTATTGCCAAGGCTAGTCCGAGCCGGGCGATGAGCGATTCCATGGGACGGCTTTCAGGTCGCGGCCATCGTCAGGTGGTCGCGAACCCACCTGACGATCTGTGCCGCTGTCATCGCGCCGGATGTGCGCGCGACCTCGCGCCCGCCGTTGAATAGGTTCCGTTGATATCTCCTCGCCAGCCGTCGATCAACAGTGCGATCGCGTCCGACAATCTTGCCCCCGTCCCCAAGCCAGCGCATCATATGCAGCCTCTTCTTGTGTATGCGCACCGGCACGCAGCCGTTGTCAGGCGTTGAAGCGGCGGTGGCGGCCCGTGGTCACAGGGCAGCAACCGCGACTTCGCGGACTTCGGATCCGACTGCCAGGCGACCAGGCACGCCGCAGTTCGCCGTATTGCGGGAGCAATTAACCTGATCACCATGACGTTCGCTTTCCTGGCTGCGCCAAATCACTTGGATGCGTGGACCCGGCTACTTCTTTCGATGGGCGACAGTGGCCGGCGGTGGCGGTTCGATCGCACCGGCCCTGATAGTGGCCGGGTTGAGAGCCGCCCCTCTGGCGTCTTTCACGATGTCCAAGGCGCGCGGAAAGAACTGAGGGTTGTGCTGGCCACGGCCGATGTTCAGGATGGTGGCACCGGCGAGACGCTTCTCCAGCATTGACAGGACCTGCCTCAGTGTCGCACCGTCGAACGTATCCAGTGCCTCGTCGATGATTACCCATTTCGGCCGCCGCAAGGCGATCCTGGCAAGGGCAAGCAGACGCTGCTCGTCATCACTCAGTTCATGCTCCCAGCGCGCCGAACGGTCGAGCGAGGACGACAGGCGCTCAAGGCCGATCTCGGCGAGCACCGCCGAAATATCAGCATCGTCGATCTCGGCGGCGCCGTCTGCGTGGTTGAGCAAGTCGCGCAGCGTGCCGAGCGGGAAATAGGGGGTGCGAGGAACAAAGGCAGGCACTTCCCCTCCCGGCATGCCGACGCGCCCACTTCCCCACGGCCACAGACCGGCAATGGCGCGAAAGAACAGCGCCTTGCCGGCGCGCGGCTCTCCCGTGATCATGACCCGCTCGCCGGCGCTGATCTCGACATGTGGTTCCGTAAGCCTCGTACATCCATCCGGCGAGGCCACCTCGAGGCTTTCGAACGTCAGGCTGCCGTCTGGATTTTCGCCGAATTGGATGCGCCTTTCCGTGCAGTGGAGCACATCCATTTCAACAAGTGCGATGCGGAAGTCGGCGACGCGCATCAGCGTGGCGCGCCAATCGGCGATGGCGCCTATGTTGTTGATGAACCAGCGCAGCGATGAGTGGACCTGGTTGAAGGCGCCGACTGCCATCATCAGTCCGCCAAAGCTGATGTCGCCAGCGAAATAGACCGGCGATGCGACGAGGATCGGCGCAACGACGGTGATCCATCCATAGGTGTCGGTGACCCACGAAAGGTTGATCTGGGCGCTGTAGATACGCCGCATGGCGCCCAGCACCGCGACAAGGTCGAGCTCAAGCTGCCGCTTCGCATCGGCCTCGCCATGAGCAAGCGCGATGGCATCGACATTCTCGTTGACGCGGACCACCGAGGAGCGCAGCTCCGCTTCACGCGTGTAGCGATCACTGTTGAGGCGGATGAGCGGCCGCCCGACCCACCAGCTCAGCCCAGAGGCGGTGCCTGCATAAAGTATTGCGGCCCAGACCATGTAGCCCGGTATGGCCAGCGACTTGCCGCCGAAATGGAAGACGAAGCCCGAAGACAGCCCCCACAAGACGCTGACGAAGGAGGCCAGCAGGATGAGCGATTGCATTAGGCCGACGCCGAGATCGGTTGAAAGATCGGAGAGATGCCCGGCATCCTGCTGCATTCGCTGGTCGGGATTGACGCCGATGGCGCCTGCGTTGGCGAGCCTGAAGGCGCGCGCCGGCCGCATCCATTCCTGAATCAGGTCGAGCGTCAGCGCCTCGCGCAGCTTCAGCCGCATCACCTGGTTGAGCCAGGTCTGGCTGACATTGAGCATCAGAAGCCCGCCGGCGATGGCGGCAAAGATCAGAAGCTGGCGCAGGAAGCCCTGCATGTCACGGCGCGCGAGCGCGTCGTAGAAGGGTTGGTTCCAGCGATTGAGCAGAACCTGCCCGATCGAGGTTGCGACAATGATTGCAACGATGCCGATCCAGGCCCAGAACAGCTGCTTGCGCACCGGTGACGTCGTCAGGGCCTGCCCGATTGTCGTTAGCTGGTCGCGAAAGCCGGTGGCCTCGACCGACACGGCAGTCGGCTGGGCGCTAGCCTCGACATCCATATCGTGCGCCATGAGTGGAAGTCCTTGCATTCGGAAATGGTGCAGAACCAGTGACCTGCCCAGCAACCTGGCGGAGATGGAATGTGTCACCATGCAAGCAGGCGCATATAACTCTTCCGGAGATCGATCGCAGCGAGTCTAGCTTCGCCGCGTCTTATTTCGCTAGCAATCCTTTGCTGATTGCATCCTCATGAAAGCTAAAGACAACATTGGGATCCGGAAAACCGGCTTGATGATCTTTCCCTTCGAATTCCAACCGAGTAAGCAGGTCGCGGATAAGGTTGATTCTGGCCAACGGTTTGTCGTCGGCTCTGACGATTATCCAAGGCGCAGCAATCGTGTGGGTTCGCGCCAACATTTCGTTGCGAGCCTCGCTATAGTCCTCCCAGTGCTTTACAGCAGTCTCGTCGATGGGACTGGTCTTCCACTGGCTCAGCGGATCATTGCGGCGTTCTTTAAGTCTTTTCTTCTGCTCCTCCTTCGAAATATCGAGATAGTATTTCACGAGCGTGATGCCGCAGTGCACGAGAAGATCCTCGAACATCGGTGCAGTCTTGAGGAATGTCTCGTATTCCCCTTTCGAGCAAAATCCCATAACGCGCTCGACCCCCGCCCGGTTGTACCAGCTGCGATTGAATAGAACGATCTCGCCACCGACCGGAAAATGTTTGACGTAGCGTTGAAAATACCACGCCTTGCGATTTCGATTGGAAGGTTTTCCAAGGGCGACCACGCGCGCTTCACGTGGTGAGAGGTGCTGGACAATCCGCTTGATGATGCCGTCCTTTCCGGCAGCATCCCGTCCCTCGATAATTACCAAGATTTTCTGCCCGGTTTCGATGACGTGGCGTTCCAACTTCACCAATTGGATCTGAGCAGCCTTCAACTCAGCCTTGTCATTCTTCTTTTCGCGGCTCGCTTTATCAGTAGACATTGGGTCAGGCTCTCGCTTCAAGAGTTTCTGGCGTACGGCGCGGTTGGTTCATCGATCTCCGCTTCGGCGGCGCCAAAGTTCCAGTGCTGGGGACACACAGTAGCCGATCACCCGATCAAGTCGTCGCGTGATGTTCAGGATGATCGCCAGGTAGCTTCGCCATGTCTTTCACATCTTGATGCAGGTCGAGACGAACCGGTTCGGTTGTCTCAAGGATCGCCTTGGCGCGGGCCATCTCTTCGACAGGGCCGTGCGCCACGAGCAGGAACCCGTCGGCTTTCAAGGCGTCCTCGTACTGGATCACGCTGTCCTTGGGGATGCCCAGACCGAACAAGGCTGCTCCGAGCGCGCTGAGGCCGCCGACGACGACTGCCCCCTCGACTGCCGCGAATACCATGGCGGCAAGATGTCCGAGCACCACGACAGGACCCATAACAGGAACTGTCATGAAAATTCCACCAAAGAACAGGCCCCACAGACCGCCCCAGATTGCACCGTTCTGGCCCCAGAACTTGATCCGATCGCCGGTATTGTAAAACCCTATAACCTTCTCCTCCGTGTGGTATCCCTTGCCGACGATACTGAAGTGCTTCATCTCCAGCCCGCTTTTGGCGAGCTTGCGGACCGCGGCCTCGGCTCCGTGGTGGTCGGTGAATACAGCAACGATTGCGTCATTCTTGGTCATCGTATGTTCCTTCTCAAGTTTGAGTTCGGCGACGGATTGAATTGAGTGGCTTGGGCATCGGGCGGCCGTCGTCCGCGCCGGATTTGCCGCGCCTTCGGGGCACAAGCTGGTTCGGCAGGCCTAGGCTGAGCACGATACCGAGCAAGGTCAGAACGGTAACGAGCAGGAACGAGGC
>MKVL01000023.1 GCA_001899205.1 Mesorhizobium sp. 65-26
GCTCGGAGCCGGAGCTCGCGCGCCCTTCAGCCGCGCGGCATGCCCATGGGCCGGATGTGGCGCTTCTGCGCGGCGATGCGGAAGATCGCGTTGGGCGCGCCATAGCCCTTGTAGCCGCGCCGCTCGACGATTTCGAAGAAGAAGCCCTCGCCGTAGATCGGGCTGTAGAGCTGGAAATACTCGCCGCTGTCGTCTCGGTCATAGAGGACGTTGGCCCTGCGCAGCCGCTCGGCGAATTCGGGGTCAAGACCGAAGCGGGCTTCGATGTCGTCATAGTAGTTGCGGAAGATCTCCAGCGGCGTGAAGCCATTGCCGGCCAATGCCGCGGCGGTCGCGAAGATGTCGTCGGTCGAGAACGCCAGATGCTGGATGCTCGAGCCGAAGCTCTCGGCGATGAAATGGCCGGCAAGCGTGCGATGGTTCTCGGCGCCATTCAGCGTGACCCGGAACGTGCCTTCGGCATTCTCCACCACCTGGCTTCGCACGATGCCGCCGGGGTCGACGATATCGACCATCGGCGTCTTGCGGACATCGAACAACGTCGTGTGGAAGAGGATGGTCGTCAAGAGATCGTCATAGCGCACCGTCTGGGCAATGTGGTCGAAATGCCTGAGCCCGGCATCGATCCGCTCCGGCTCCGGCGCAATACCGACGAAGTCGATGTCCCAGAGCCGCGACAGCGCCTCGCTGCCGTCGAGCAGGTAGCAGACCCCGCCGCCGGGTTCGCGGATGGCCGGGATCGTCACCTCTCCCGGGCCTGGAGCCTGTTCGAAACGCTCGGCGCCGAGCGCGACGGCGCGCTCGACCGTGCCGTTGGCATCGTCCACCGTCAGCCCGAAGGCATAGGCCGAGGTCCCGTGCACATGATAGGCGGTGCTGGCAAAGCCGTGTTTTTCCGCGTTGACGATGAGCCTGATGTCGCCCTGCTGATAAAGGTCGACATCCTTGGTCCTGTGGCGGGCGACCTTCGCGAAGCCAAGCTGGCCGAGCATAACGGCAAGCTCATCCTGTTTGCCGCCGGAGGTCGAGAACTCGACGAACGCGATGCCCTTGACCGCGCTGCGATCGGGCAAAACCGGCGCCGACAGCGCGACGTCGGGCTCGGCGCGCTTGACGCGATCGGCGAGGTAGAGCAGCGAGCGCTTGCCGTCGACCGCGATGGAGCGGGTGGAACCGCCGCGGAACTGGTCGTTGAATATCTCCAGGGACAGATAGCCGTCATAGCCGGTCGCGGCCACCGCGCGGGTGAAGTCGGTGACGGGCAGGTCACCCTCCCCCGGCATGTTGCGATAATGGCGGCTCCAGTAGAGCAGGTCCATGTCGATCAGCGGCGCGTCGGCGAGCTGGACAAGGAAGATGCGGTCCTTCGGAATCGAGCGGATCGAATTGGTGTCGAGGCGGCGCGCGAGCGTGTGGAAACTGTCGAGGATCAGGCCGACATTGGCATGGTCGGCCCGGCGCACGATCTCCCAGGCATCGCGATGGTCGTTGATATGGCGGCCCCAGGCGAGCGCCTCGTAGCCGACGCGCAGGCCACGCCTGGCGGCACGCTCACCGAGCTCACGGAAATCGGCCGCCGCGCGATCGATGCCGCCGAGCGCGATCGGCGAGACGTTGGAGCAGACGAGCACCAGGTCGGCACCGAGTTCCTGCATGACGTCGAACTTGCGTTCGGCGCGGTCGAAGGTGCGGCCACGATAGGGCTCCGGCATGCCCTCGAAATCGCGAAACGGCTGGAACAGTGAGATTTCCAGCCCGTGGTCGCGAACGATGCGCCCGACCTCAGCGGGGCTCTTGTCGAAGACGAGCAGGTCGTTCTCGAAGATCTCGACGCCGTCGAAGCCGGCCGCCGCGATCGCCGCCAGCTTCTGGCCGAGATCGCCGCTCACCGTCACGGTTGCGATCGATGTCTTCATCGTTCCTGCCTCGCGGTCGGCCTATTTGCCGTCCGTACCGGCGGCAAGCAGCGAACCGACACGGCGCAGCGCAAGCTGGTAGCCCTCCGTGCCGCAGCCGACGATCACGCCGTCAGCCCGCAGCGACACATAGGAATGGTGGCGGAAGCTCTCGCGCTTGTGGATGTTGGAGATGTGGACCTCGATGACCGGCCCTTCGAAGGCATTGAGCGCGTCGAGGATGGCCAGCGACGTATGGGTGAAGGCACCAGCGTTGATGATGATGGCCGAGCCGATATCGCGCGCCTCGTGGATCCAGTCGATCAGCTCATATTCGCGGTTGCTCTGCAGGAAACGGACCTGCAGCCCGAGCCTGGCGGCAAGCTCGTGGCATTCGCGCTCGACGTCGGCCAGCGTTTGGTGGCCGTAGATCTGCGGCTGCCGCTTGCCGAGAAGATTGAGGTTGGGGCCGTTGAGAACATAGACCGGATGCATCGGATCCTCCTTTTCAGACGCCTGTCGAATGTCCCCGGTCATGGCCGGAGCCACGGCACCGGCTCGATCAATCCCGCCGGCTGTTTGTCGCCATGCGCCCGGCCGCCTGGCGAAACGCGCCGGCGCACAGGTCGAGCGCTTCCCGGTCGTGGCTGGCCGAGAGGTAGTAGCGGCCATAGGTGGTGGCCATCGACATGACCCCTGCCCGCCGCAGCTCCAGGTGAAGGTCGACGGTGAAGACCGGATCGACGATTGCCGCCGCCTCCTTGTAATTGGCGGGGGCCCGCGGGCCACGCCACAGCGTGAACACGGTGCCATAGCCGCTGGTGCAGGTTTCGATGCCCTGCTCGGCGAAGCCCTTGACGACGTCCGCGCGCAGCGTCTCGCCGCGCGCGGCGATCGCCGCGTAGTCGACCTTGTCGACCAGCGCCATAGACGACTTCACGGCAGCGCAGGCGACCGGGTTTCCATTGTAGGTGCCGGCGCGGTTGACGCGCTGATCCTCGAAGGCCGCCATGACCTCGGGCGTGCCTATGAGCGCGGCGACGGCGATGCCGTTGCCGATCGCCTTGCCCACCGTCGCCAGGTCTGGCCTGACGCCGAGATGGTGGCTGGCGAGGCCCGGATGCAGGCGAAAGCCCATCAGCACCTCGTCCATGATGACGATGGCGCCGTGGCGCCGCGCGACCGCAGCGACATGGGCGAGATAGCCTTCGGCGGCCAGGATGCATCCGGCATTGGCCATCATCGGCTCGAGGATCACCGCCGCTATGTCGTCGCACTCGTTGAACATGAGGTCGACGTCGCCGAAATCGTTGAAGCGCAGCAGCATCGTCTCGTTCTTGACCGGACGCGCGTTGGTCCGCATCTCCGCTTCGCGCGAGCCGGCATTGCCGAACGCCACGTCGTCGAACCAGCCATCATAGCCGGCGGCCATCTTGGCGATCCGGCCGCGCCCGGTAACGGCTCGCGCCAGCCGGCAGGCGAGATGCACGGCCTCGCTGCCGGAATTGACGAAGATCACCTTGCTGAGGTCGCCGGTATGGGCGGCAAGGCTTGCCGCCGCCTCTTCCTCGAGCGCGTGGGCATAGGCGGGCATGGAGCCGCGCTCCAGCGCCGCCTTGGTGGCCTCGATCACTTCCGGCGCGGAATGGCCGAGGAAGGTCGCGCCGAAGCCCAGCGCGGTGTCGACATAGCGCCGGCCGTGATCGTCCCAGACATACGGGCCCTGTGCCCGCTGGACGAGGAAACGCCGTCCGTCGAGATCGGGCACGGCGCGGCCGCCGCTGGAAATCCCACAAACTACATGCTGCATGTCACACCCCAAGGAGCCTGGGCAACCATTCGGTAAGGCCCGGGAAGGCCACCAGCGCCGCCACGCAGATGACGCTGGCGATCCAGTACGGTACCAGCCAGACGGAGACCGACCACATGTCGAGCTTCGCCACGTTGCAGACGACGAAGATGTTCGTGCCGATCGGCGGCGTGAACAGCCCGATGCCCAGCGTCATGGTGAAGACGATGCCGGTCTGGTACGGCGTCATGCCCGCCGACAAGGCGATCGGAACCAGGATCGGCGCCAGGATGATCAGCGCCGGCCCGAGATCGAGCCAAAAGCCGACGATCTTGAGCAGCAGGAGCACCAGGATGATCGTGACGATCGGCGAGGTGTCGAGGCCCGTTATCCAGGCGGCGGCATTCGCCGGC
Source organism: Mesorhizobium sp. 65-26 (assembly GCA_001899205.1). Taxonomy (GTDB): domain Bacteria; phylum Pseudomonadota; class Alphaproteobacteria; order Rhizobiales; family Rhizobiaceae; genus Mesorhizobium. The sequence goes on from MKVL01000023.1 coordinate 4,098, forward strand.
ACCTGCTCGACCGTCAGGATCCAGCCGAACGGGGTGGCGAGCGCCATGATCATCATGATCACGCCCGTGGTCGCCACCGCCGACGAGGCGGCGGCGTAGAGCGAACGCAGCGGCAGCTCCCGGTAGACCAGGATGCCGGCCAGGAACGAGTAGACCACGGCGAGCGCGGAGGCCTCCGTGGCGGTCGCGATACCGCCTATGATCGAGCCCAGCACCAAGAGCGGCATCAGCAGCGCCGGCAGCGCGCCGACCGCGTCGCGGCCGATCTCGCCCCAGCTCGCCGGATCCTCGTTGCGCGGGAAGCCGTGGCGCTTGGCCACGACGTAGGAAGTGATCATGAAGATCGCCGCGATGAACGCGCCGGGCACCAGCGCCGCGACCAGAAGCCCGCCGATCGACGTGTTGGTCAGCACGCCGTAAAGGATCAGGATGACGCTCTGCGGCCCGATGATGCCCAGCGTGCCGGCAGCGGCGGTCACCGCGGCCGCGAAGGCCTTGGGATAGCCGCGCTGGGCCATTGCCGGGATCATGATCGAGCCCACGGCGCCGGTGTCGGCGGTGGCCGAACCGCTGATGCCGCCATAGACCAGCGCCGTCGCCACGTTGACCAGGCCGAGGCCGCCGGTGATGCGCCCGAATATATGCTCGGCAACGCGCATGATGCGCCTGGTGAGGCCGCCGCGGTTCATCAGTTCGCCGGCGAACAGGAACAGCGGAATGGCGGCGAGCGTGATGGCGTCGGCGCCACGGATGGTCTGCTGCGCGAACCACGCCGCCGGCAGGTTGAGATGGCCCAGATAGATGGCAAGCAGGCTCGCCACGCCCATGCACCAGGCGATCGGCACGCCGATGAGGAGCAGTATGGAGAAGCTGACGAGAAGGATCGCGATGGTCATTGCCGCGCCTCCGCCTCGACCTGGCCCCGGCCCAACATGCGCCAGGCGCGGGAGATGGCGATGGCAACCGCCGAGACGCCGAGAATGATGACGGTGACGGTGATGACGCCGGTCGGCAGGCGCAGCACCGAGGTCGGCACCATCCAGGAGCGCTGCCAGACCGCGATGCCACTGACCAGGAAGGCGATGCCCATGACAAGCAGCGCAAGGATCGCGACCGCGTCGAAGATGGCCTTCAGCCTGGGAGGCGAGGCTTGGTTGAGCGCCTCGAAGGCGACGTTCTCGCCCCGCATCTCGGCATTGATGAGACCGATGAAGGTGATCCAGATGAAGGCGATGCCGGCGACCTCGAACGACCATTCGACGCCGCCGAACTCGAAGAAGCGGGCGATGACACCGAGCAAGGTCGAGCCGAACATCACCAGGAAGGCGATGACGCCGACGAACTCGAAGACGCGCGCCAAGCCCCCCCGCCTGGCGGGAGGGGGTGTTTCGGTAAGGGAGTCCATCGGGATCCGCCTCAGTTGGCCGACGCGGCTTTCTGGACCGTCGAGACGAGGTCCGCGCCCCATTCCTTCGAGAACTGGTCGTAGACCGGCTTCACGAGGTCGACGAACGGAGCGGTGTCGACCTTGGTCACGGTCACGCCCTTGGTTTCAAGCGCCTTCTGCGTGTCCTCATAGGCCTTGCTCAGCTCGCCACGATACCAGTTCACGGTGTCGCCCGCCGCCTTCTGCACGGCGGCCTGCTCGTCGGGCGTCAGCGCGTCGAAACGATCCTTGTTCATGAACCACCAGTTGGCGGTCCAGATGTAGTTGGAGATCGAAAGGTGCTTGGCCACCTCGTACCATTTGGAATCGTAGTAGTCGCGCATCTCCGGCTCGACCGCCGCCACGACATGCGACTGCAAAGCCGTGTAGACCTGGCCGAAGGGGATGGACTCGGCCAGCGCGCCAAGCTGCTTCATGGTCGACAGGATGACCGGGTTCGGCGGCGTCCGGATCTTCACGCCGGCAAGGTCGGCCGGCTTCTCGATCGGCTTGTTGGTGGCGAACTGGCGGAAGCCCGAATCGAGCGCGCCGAGCATCAGATAGCCGCGATCGGTCCCGAAATGCTGGATCTTCCGGCCTTCCTCGCTGTCGAGGAACTTGTGCACATTGTCGGCGTCCTTGAACAGGAACGGCAGCGACAGGACGTTGAGGCGCGGATCGATCGCGTCCACCGCGCCGCCCAGGCCGATGTCGATCGCGCCAGCGCCAACGCCATCGGCGATCGGGCCTTCATCGCCCAGCTGGCCGTTCGGGAAGATCTGCACGACGACCGATCCCTTGGTCTGCTCCTTGACCTCGGCGGCGAATTTCTCGACCGCCTTGTTGATCAGGCTGTCCGGAGAGGATGCATGCGCCAGCCGCAGCGTGGTCTCGGCCAGGGCGGAGCCGGCAAAGATGCAGGCGGCCGCAACGCCCCCCAACAGGGCGGCTACGACGTTGAATTTGCTCGTTTTCCGCAACATGGGTTCCCCTTTTTTCGATTGCGTGTTTTTACGAGCCGCAACAATAGCTATAAGGTTGGGGCGGAAAATGAGAGATTTCTTATTCTTGCATAAAGGCTGCTGATCCCTGCCTCTTCGGCGGGACAAGAGGCCGTTGCCTGGAGCGGAAAGCGAAATGCGGAACCTCGACAGCGATGCGTTGGCGGCCTTTCTCGCGGTCGCGGAAACCGGAAGCTTCACCATGGCGGCCGAGAGGCTCGGCCGCACCCAGGCCGCCGTCAGCATGGCGATCGCCAAATGGGAAGAGAAGCTCGACGTGCGCCTGTTCGACAGGGCGCATCGCCGCGTCTCGCTGACGCCGATGGGGCAAAGGCTGCTCGAATACGCCCGCAGGATCCGCGCCATAGAGGACGAGGCGCTCGCCGTGCTTTTGGAAGGCCGCAACGAGAGCCGGGTGCGGCTCGGCATGCCGGACGACTATCTCGTGCTGTTCGGAACCGCGCTGATCGAACGTTTCGTGCCGCAATACCCCCGGGTCAACCTCGACCTGCAATACGACTTCTCGCATCGGCTGGAGCACATGGTCGAAAGCCGCGAACTCGACATCGCCATCATCACGCAGAGTGCGGCGGAACCGAAGGGCGAAGTGATCCGCATCGAAAAGCAGGTCTGGTGTTCGGCCCCGCATCGCCGGCCTGAGACCGCGAGTTGCCTGCAGCTGGCGTTGTTTCCGGATGGCTGCAGGGCCCGGCCGCATATCCTGTCGGCCCTCGATCGCGCCGATCGGCGCTGGCGGGTCGTCTATTCCTCGACCGACATCGCCGGAATCCGGCTGGCTGTCGCGTCGGGCGAGATGCTGACGGTGCTTCCCGAATGCGCGGTGCCGTCGGACTGGCGGCGGCTCGGCCCGAACGAGGGCATGCCGGAGCTTCCGGACCTGCGCCTGGCGATGATCCTGCCGCAGCAGCCGCGCCTGCCGGTGCGCCAGCTCGCCGCTTTCCTGAGGACGGAGTTCCAGCGCCTGTTGCCGCGCACCGGGGCCGACTTGCTACCGGTCGACCAGGCCGCCGGCGAAGTGGCCTGATCTGGCTTCGGCCGCATCGGGGCGAGGCAAATGCCCGCTCGACAAGACCGTGCAACTCATTGTGCCGCCGTCGCCGCCAGGATCAATCCGCCGAGGACGGCGACATTGATGGCGAAGGCGGAGCGCATCCCTTGCCTTTCCGCACCGCCATATCGCCAGAAATCGAGGGCCATCACGCTGGCCGCGATCGTGAAGGCGCCTAGCGCCGTCGCGGCCCAGGGACGCGCGATACCGGCTGCAAGGCAGGCGCCGGCGATGATCTCCAACGCCGAACCGGTGGCAAGCAGTGGCGCCGGCGCCGGAAAGCCGCGCGCGGCCAACTGCGCCACGACCTCCCTGAACCGCAGGAAATGCTCGGCGCCGGCCCAGACGAACACGCTGCCGAGAAGCAGGAAGCCAAGCGATTGGAGAAGCGCCAGCACAACCGGAGCCTCACGCGGCCGTCCACACCGCCAGCTCATACCCATCCGGGTCCTCGAAGTGGAACCGGCGGCCGCCGGGAAATTCGAGTGCCTGCCTGACGATCCGCGCGCCGGCTTGCTCGACCCGCTTCCGCGTCTGCTCGAGATCGTCGGCGTAGAGGATGACGAGCGGGCCGCCGGGTCGCACCGGGCCGATGGTGAACCCGCCGGTCAGGCGTCCGTCGGTGAATTCGCAGTAGCTCGGCCCATAGTCCGTGAACGTCCAGCCGAACGCCTTGCCGTAGAAGGCGCGCGAGCGCCCTATGTCGCTGACGTTGAATTCGATGTTGTCGATCTGCCGATCGTTGCCGGTCGCGCCCATGCGGCGTTCCTTTCATGTTGGAATGTCTGTCGCGAACATGCGCCGGGGAGCGCGAACGGTCTTGAACAAAACGGCCAGTCAGGACGAAAGCTGGCGAACGAACTCGCTCGCTGTCATGCCGCTCAGCGCGTGGATTTCGCGACTGAGATGGGCCTGGTCGGCATAGCCCGTCGCATAGGCCAGCGCGGCCAGCCCGGCATTGTCCTTGCGCCGCGCCGCCGAGAGCACCTTCTGGAAGCGCAGGATACGATCGAGCGTCTTCGGGCCGTAGCCGAACAGATGATGGCAGCGCCGGCGCAGCGTCCTTTCGCTGAGCTCCAGGCTGCGCCTGAGCCGCATAAGTCCCGCCCCCTCCGCGCCCGCCGTGCCTTGCAGCGTCTCGAACATCGCGGCGCCTTCGCGATCCGGCGCCTCAATCGAAGCCGCCATCCGAGCCAGCATCCGCTGCAACAAGACGGCCTGTTCCCCGATGCCCGCCGTCTCGGCCAGTTGGTCGGCCATCTCGACAGCCCTGCGGCCCCAGATGTCGGGCAGCCCGACCGCGCTGCCGACGATCTCGTCCAGCGGCAGGCCGAGCCACCGCGCGGCCGCGCCAGGTCGGAAACGCAAGCCGAGAACCGTCGTGCCTGGACGAAGATCCGGATGGGCGGCCGTGACGTCGGGACCGACCACGGCAAGGCCGCCCTCATGCCAGAGAAGGTCGACGCAGCCATCGGGGACCACGGCGATCGTCGCGGTGTGATCTTCGGGAATGCGATGCGTCCATACGCACAGGAAATGCGCGCCGAGCGGTGCGGCCGGCGCCGCTTCGGCGTAGCGCCCGACCCTGCTGGCGAGAACCGTTTCTGCCTTACGCTCCAGGCTCATGTCGCTGCCCGGGCTACGATGATCTCAGGCTGCGGATGACGAGTTCAAATATTTCGTCGCGAAACATCTGCTGGCCGAATTTTCCCACGGCAAATTGGCGCAACGACCACATATCGCAGGCAGCTTCGATGAAATTGGCCGCGATCTCCGGTTCAACCGGCCTGAATTCGCCGGCTTCCGTTCCCTCCGACACCAGTTCGGCGATCTGGAACAGCAGCTTGCGATAGTCTTCCAGAACACGCGCCCTCGCCTCGCGCGACAGAGATTTGAACTCGCGGTTCAGAACGCCGACGCTGTGGCGAAAGCGGTCGCCCTTGTCTATCAGCGAGGCGATGGTGGCGCGAAGCTTCTCCGTTGCCGTGTGACAGTCGACCGTTGCTTCCGCCACGTCGGTGCGCACCCTGGCCATCGTCCAATAATAGACCAGTTCCAGCATCTCGTCCTTGCTCGCCACGTACTGATACATGGTGGGCACGTGCATGCCTGCGGTATCGGCGATCTCGCGCATGGTCGCCTTGCCAAATCCCTTGCGCGCGATCACTTCGGAGGCCGCCGCCGCGATCTGCTCACGGCGCTTGTCGGCAGTCGTCGCCGGCTCGATTTCGCGGGCCTCGGCGCCCGAGCCCCGTGAGTGGCCTGTTTCCTCGCCGCCGTTCGGCCTTTCGCCCGGATCTGCGGCAGGCGACTCGGAGGCAGCAATGCCGCAACTTACCGAAATCTCCGAAACCCGCTTGCCGCCTTCATCTTGAATCGTCACCCGCCAATTGGCTGTCGTCTCGGTCGCGTGCAACAGGACCGCTTCTCCCTGCAGGGTACCAACCGGCTCACGGACAAAAATCCTCGCATGGCAGTCGGTTTCCTCAACCGCCTGGGAGGACGCCAGCGCGAGCATGGTTCCCGTTCTGGCGAGTTGAACGGCGAAGCCGGTCAGAATCCCCAACAGCGAACCGCCCGAACCGCTCATCGTGGCGGTGAAGAGACCCACGACCTTGTCCGGGCTCGCCGACGCGATCGTAAGGTCCCGCGTCTGGCTGGGAGCCGGTCCTGACTGCCTCATATTTTCTCCCCCGACTGGCTCGGCGCAACGCTGTCCTAAAATATTTGAAAAAAAGGGCAAGCCAATCGCTTGACTAAAAACCGTCATTCAAGCTTCATTACTGAACGCTCAGTAGCCTCGTAAATCAACCAACTTTTTCGTGTGACGGAGATTGGCAATGTCGTGGAGAATAGAACGGCTCGGAGGGTGGGCCGCCGTGTCCGCCATCGCTTTCGTGGTATCGGGACATGGCGCTAGCGCGGAGTCGCTTGACCTGAAGATCGGCGCGCTGCTTGAAGCATCCGGCCCCTTGTCCGAAATCGGGCCGCCGGCCGAAAAGGCTACCAACCTGGCCGCTGAAGTCGCCAACAAGGCTGCCAAGGATGCAGGCGCGACCATCAAGGTGGGTGTCGTCACCGCCGACGCGCAGGGAGATCCGCAGGCTGCCCTTTCGGCGGCGCGCACCCTTGTCGACAAGGGTGCCTCCTGCATTCTGGGACCGGGCACCACGCCGGAATCGATCTCCGTGCTCAATGGCATAACCATGCAGCGCAAGATCACGCTCTGGCCGCTCGCATCCAGCACCAGGCTGCGCACCGTCAAGGACGACGGCACGATCTACCGCACCGTGGCCGCCGACGATCTCCAGTCGAAAGCGCTGGTGCAGGCAATCGAAAATCACGTCGGCAAGGGCAAGTCCGTCGCGATCGTGTTCCGCAACGAGCCCTACGGCGATGCCCTCTCGAAGAGCTTCACCACGGATTGGAAAGCAACCGGCGGTACGATTACGACGACCGTGTCGTTCGATCCCCAGCAGCAGAGCTTCGATTCCGAGGCCGGCCAGGTCGTGGCTGACAATCCCGATGCCTATGTGGTCATCGACTATCCGGAAACCTACGCCAAGTTCGGCGCAGCGCTGGTGCGGACCGGAAAGTTCGATGCAAAGAAGGTCTTCGTGGCGGATGCGTTGTCCTTCGCCAATGTTCCGGAGAACATCCCGGCAGAAGCGCTCGAGGGAGCCTATGGCGTCGCCGGCGGCTCGCCGACCGGCACCGAAACCTACAAGCTGTTCAACAAGTTGTGGGATGAGGCAGGCGGCGTGGCCAACGCTTCCTATACCGCCAACACCTTCGATGCCGGCATCCTTTGCTTCCTCGCGGCCGTGCAGGCGGGTTCGACCGAGCCCGGCGCCATCCGCGACAAGATACGCTCGGTCACGCAGGACGGAGCGCCACAATTCACCATCGCAAACCTTTCCGAGGCCGTGAAAGCGGCAGAGACTGGCAAGCCCATCGACTATGTCGGCGTCTCAGGCCTGTTCCGGTTCAAGGACAATGGCGACCCGTCGACCAGCCTCTACGACGTCTTCCAGTATAAGGGCGGCAAGCAGGTCAAGGTCGAACAGGTGAACGTGAAGTAATGTCGGCAACGCCCACTGTACGAGCCTCGGCGGCGGAAGATGATGCTTCCGCCGTCCGTTCCCGCCTGGCGAGCCCATCACGGCTGACCGTTCTGGTTGCCGTGATGGCTGTCGTGTTTTGCCTGCTGGCCGCACTCTTCGGGCTGGTCCCAACGGCGCAGGCAACGATCAACGGTTTCGTGGCCGGCAGCTATACCGGGCTTGGCGCGATCGGGCTCACGCTCGTGCTGGGAATTCTCAAACTGGTGAACTTCGCGCATGGCGACCTGCTTGTCGCCGGCGCCTATTTCACCATCCTCTTCGCCTGGCTTGGGCTGCCCCTGCCGCTTGCCATGCTCGGCGCGATGGTTGCGACGGCGGCACTCGCCCTCGTGACGGAAAAAATCGTCTGGCAACCTCTGCGGCAGGCCAAGGCCGGCACCCTGCAACTCTTTCTGTCCGCCATCGGGCTCGGACTTGTCATCCGTTTCTCGGTCCAGTTCTTCGCCGGCAGCCAGGTCCGGACGCTCGGCGCGAATGTGGTGGATTCGATTGCGCTCGGCCCGCTTCGTCTCGGCACGTTGCAGGCTGTGGCGTTGCTGGTCGGCCTGGCGGCGATGCTCCTGGTGGGACTGGCTCTGCGTTTCACCGGCATCGGCAAGGAAATGCGCGCCTTTGCCGACAACCGCGCCCTGGCTGAAGTATCGGGCATCGACACCCAGCATGTCATCAACATGACCTGGATCGTTTCAGGCTTTCTGGCCGGGCTTGCTGGCATCCTCTATGCGACCGCCATCGGCAGCTTCAATCCCAATTTCGGCCTGACGCTGCTGCTCAGCCTGTTCGCGGCCACGGTCCTCGGCGGCATTGGCAATGCCTATGGCGCGCTAGTCGGCGGACTGGTCATCGGCCTTTCGCAGGAATGGTCGACCCTGATGTTCAACGCGCGCTGGAAACCCGCTGTCGGATTCGCGTTGCTCATCCTGATGCTGCTGTTCATGCCGCAAGGCATCTTCGGTCGAAAGAAGCGCGGATCATGAGCGTCGATTTCTGGATCAATGTCGGCGTTCTCGCCGGCATCTACGGCATTTTCACGCTCGGGCTGCAGCTCAACGCCGGCTTCACCGGATTGCTCAACTTCGGTCAGGCTGGCTTCATGGCAATCGGCGCCTACAGCATCGGCATCCTCGTCGTCGACCATGGCTGGTCGCTCTGGCTGGCCCTTCCGGCGGCGGTCCTGCTTGCCTGCCTGGCCAGCGTGGTGGTCGGCATATCCTCGCTTCGGCTGCGCTCCGACCATTTCGCCATTGCCACGATCGCATTTGCCGAGATCGTTCGCTACACGCTGCAGAACGCCGCTTTCTCCGGCGGCAATCAAGGCATTCTGGGCTTCGACGACGAATGGCGCGCGGCCTCCGGCTGGATGCTCTCGAAGCTCGGCGCGTTCGGTCTCGGCGGCTATACGCAACTGCCGCTTTTGCTCGTCGTGTGGCTGAGCTTTGTCGCGTTGCTGTTGGCCTTGCAGGGCCTGCAGCGGACCGGCTGGGGCCGCGTCCTGCGAGCCATCCGCGAGGATGAGGACGCCACCGCCGCACTCGGCAAGAACGTTCTCTCCTACAAGCTGCAGTCGCTCGGCCTTGCCGCGGCATTGGCGGCGATCGCCGGCTTCTTCGTGGCGCTCAATGTCACCTATCTCTATCCGACCGTCTTCGATCCGACCTTCACCTTCTTCGGCTATGCAATTCTGGTGCTTGGCGGGTTCGCCAGCTATGGCGGCGTGGCGATCGGCAGCCTTGTGTTCTGGGCCCTGCTGGAAGGCACGAGGCTGATCGATGCATCTCTGTCGGCGGGACAGCAGGCCTCGCTGCGCTTCATCATCGTCGGCCTGTTTCTGCTTTTGCTCAGCCGCCTCCGGCCACAGGGCCTGCTCGGCAATGTCAACGAGATGAAGGTGAGGCCATGACCGCCGAACCGATCCTGGAAGTCGCCAATGCCGTCAAATCCTTTGACGGGTTGACAGCGGTGGCCGGTGCAAGCTTCACCGTGGAGAAGGGTTCCATCACCGCCTTGATCGGCCCCAACGGGGCCGGCAAGACGACAATGTTCGACTTGCTCAGCGGCTTCGCGAAGCCTGATTCCGGAGCGATCCGCTTCGCCGGCCAACCAATCACCGGCAAGGCCCCGCACAGGATCGCGCGGCTTGGCCTTGTGCGCACCTTCCAGTTGACGCGCGTTCTGGCTGGCATGTCGGTGATCGACAACATGCTGCTTGCGGCGCCTCGCCAGCCTGGCCAACACCTGTATTCCCTGCTGACGGCGCCGCGCCACGCCAACGCGGCCGAAGACAAGGCACGCGACGCGGCCCTGTCCCTGCTCGAAACTTTCGGCCTGCGATCCAAGGCGGCGGACTATGCCGGCGCATTGTCGGGGGGCCAGCGCAAACTCCTGGAGATAGCGCGGGCGCTGATGACCGAACCCTCGATGGTGCTGCTCGATGAGCCCATGGCCGGGGTCAATCCGACGCTTGGACACACCATTCTCGACCACATCGCGTCGCTGCGTCAAAGCAACGGCACGTCGTTCCTGTTCGTCGAGCACGACATGGACGTGGTGATGAACCGTGCCGACCGCATCGTCGTCATGGCGCAGGGGCGCGTCATCTCCATGGGCACGCCGGAGCAGATCCGTGCCGATGCCGCCGTGATCGAGGCCTATCTCGGCGGCCCGGCCCCGGAGGCGAAGCCATGACATCAGCAGTGCTCGAAACCACCGTCCTTGTCGCGGGCTATGTGCCGCAGGTCGATATCCTGAATGGCGTCAGCATCAGCGTGGCGCAAGACGAGATCGTCACCGTTGTCGGCCCCAACGGCGCCGGCAAGTCGACGCTGCTCAAGGCCCTGATCGGCCTGGTTCCGGCGAAAAGCGGGCGTGTCGCCCTGCAGGGCCTCGATATTTCCGGGCTCCCGCCAAGCGCGATCGTGCGGCACGGGCTGGGCTACGTGCCACAGCGCGAGAACGTGTTCGAGACGCTGCCGGTCGAGGAAAATCTGGAGATCGGACTGAAGCCGCGCGGCGATCTGAAGCTCGGGCCGCGCCTGGATGCAATGTACGCGCTGTTCCCGCGCCTGTTCGAACGTCGCCAGCAACTGGCCGGCAATCTTTCCGGCGGCGAACGCCAGATGCTGGCCATGGCGAGGGCCTTGATGCCCGAGCCCAAGGCTCTGCTCCTGGATGAGCCGACCGCCGGTCTGGCGCCCCGTTTCGTCGATCTGATGTTCGATCAGGTCGCATCGATCAATCGCTCCGGGGTGACGATCCTGATGGTCGAGCAGAACGCCACCCGGGCGCTCGCCATGTCGCATCGCGGCTACGTCCTGGACCTCGGTCGCAACGCCTATGAAGGCGAAGGACCGGCACTTGCCCGCGACCCCAAGGTCGCCGAGCTCTATCTTGGAGGATTTCATGGCTGATGCGCCGATAGGCGACTTCGATACGTTGGACGCGATGGTGCGCGACTGTCCGTTCCACCGCTGGCTGGGCGTATCGCTGAAATCAATGTCCGGGGACAGCGTCGAGATCCTGCTGCCCTGGCGCGAGGAGTTCGTTTCGGATCCCGAGGTCCGCTACACACACGGCGGCATTCTCGCCGCGCTCATCGATCTTGCCGCCGACTACGCGATCGCCGCCCGGATCGGGCGCGGCGTTCCGACCGTCGACATGCGCGTGGACTATCACCGTGCCGCCCTGCCCGGGCCGCTGGTCGCGCGGGCCAGCGTCATCAAGCTCGGCGGCACGCTGGCGACCGCCGAAGCGCATGTTTTCGACGAAAACGACAAACTCGTCGCAAGCGGACGCGGCGTCTATCTCACGCTGACCCGTTGAGACGAACCGAAAGGACACGACATGGGCGTCGAACTCGACCACATCCTCTGGGCCTCACCGGATCTCGATATCGGGTCCTCCCTGATCGGCAAGCTCACTGGCGTCGAACCAACCCGGGGCGGTTCGCATCAGGGGTTCGGGACGCGCAACAGCTTGCTCGGGCTCGGCAACATCTATCTGGAAATCATCTCGCCGGATCCCGCCCAATCGCTGGAGGGCAATCGTGGCGGCCAGATTGCCGCACTGGCCAGGCCAGGTCTCGCCACCTTTGCCGTCCGCACCACCGATCTTGGTGCCTATGCGGCGGCGGCGAAACGGGCCGGCGTGGGCACGACAGGACCGGTGGAGATGGGACGCACACGCCCGGACGGCGTGCGTCTCGATTGGGCTTGCCTCTATGTGACGCATCCTGTCTTCGGCGAGATCATTCCTTTCGCCATCGACTGGAAAGCATCGCCGCATCCGTCGGCGACAACGCCCGACGGCGGCAGGCTGAAGGAATTCACGGTCCTTCATCCGCGAGCCGAAGAACTCGCCGGCATCTATCGTGAGATGGGCATCGACATCCCCGTGCGGATCGCCGCCACGCCGGGTTTCCTCGCGGTTCTCGACACGCCGCGCGGAGAGCTCGTCCTCACCTCGCCCTGATCGCGCTTGAACTCCATCTCGAAAGAGCGTTTCGCAATGCCAATCACCGCCGAAAATCCCCGCTGGAACAATCTGGGCTACTGGAACCACGACGCCGCCAGCCTCTACCCCGACAACATCGCCATCATCGACCTTGCGCGAGAAAAGCCCCGCAATGTGCTCTACCGCGAACTGGAAGACCGTCTCGACCGCGTGGCGCGTCTGCTGATCGACAGCGGCCTGAGATCAGGCGACCGGTTGGCGCTTTCCGTCAGCAATCGTTTTGAATTCGTCGAGATTTTCTTCGGCGCCATGCGCGCCGGCATCGTGCCGGTTCCACTCAACACCAAGCTCGGCACGGAAACGCTAGAATACATCATGCGCGATGCCGGCTGCGTCGGCGCGGTGGTGGAGGATGCGGCCAACCCGCATGTCGCGGCACTGGCCGACCGGATCGGCTGCAAGGTGAAGATCAGCCTGGACGCCGCGAAAGCCGGTTGGCAGGATTACGAGACGACACTCGCCGCGGCCAGGCCCGGGTTTCAGCCAACGCGGCTGGCCGACGATCATCCCTCTTTCCAGCCCTATACGTCAGGTTCGACGGGACGGCCCAAGGGGGTGGTTCTGACCCATGCGGGCCAGTGCTGGTGGCTTCGCTGCCTGCAGAAATACTGGCCGGGCCTGCCCGAGCACCGGGCGCTCGCAGCCGTTCCGCTTTATCACAAGAATGCCATGGCGGGCGCGATCAAGCCGTTCCTGAGCTGGGGCGGTTCGGTTGTGCTTTTGCCGAACTTCGAGCCACGGCGCTTCCTGCATACGCTGTCGGATTATCGGTGCACGCACGCTGGCGCCGTGCCCGCGGTATTCACCTTGCTTCTGCAGGAGCGCGACCTGATCGATACGCTCGATTTTTCGGCGCTCAAAAGCCTGAAGATCGGGTCGGCGCCGACACCCAAGGAACTGCTGGACGCGGTCGAGGCGGCTTTCGGCGTCGCCGCGTCCGAAAGCTATGGCCTGACCGAAGGCGGCCCGGTCATGATCGGCACGCCGACAGACGGTCGTCCAGTGCCGCACGGCAGTTGCGGTGTCGTCTGGCCCGAAGGCGAGGTGAAGCTCATCGACGCCGATGGCAATGAGCATCTCTCCTATGGCGAACTCTGGGTGCGCAATCCCGGCGTCACGCCGGGCTACTGGAACCTGCCGGAGGTCAATGCGGTTCGGCTGAAGGATGGCTGGCTGAGCACGGGCGACGTGTTCTCACGCGACGACGACGGCTTCTTCTATTTCCGCGGCCGCACCGACGACATGTTCAACTCGGGTGGCGAGAACGTCTATCCGCTCGAAGTGGAGAACATGCTTCTGCGCAATCCCGCTGTCGCCGAAGCATCCGTGGTGCCCATAGCCCACCGCATCAAGGGCGAAGTCCCCGTTGCGATGGTGGTCAAGGCGAAAGGCCGGGACGTCACGGAAGAAGAACTCAAGCAGTTCTGCCTGTCGGTCGGGCCTGCCTATGCCCACCCGCGCCGCATCGTCTTCGTCGAGGAACTGCCGCTCAACGGACCAGGCAAGATTGATCGCAAGGTCGTGCAACGGCTGATGCGGGAGCGCTTCGGCACGGTGGGTTGACGCCTGTCGACACAAGACCGCGCTGCGCCTGATCCAGGGCGAAGCGCTCCGAGCCCGGCCACGTGATGCGGCCAAATGAAATCAATGGAGATTGGAGTTTCCCATGCGCGCCGTCGTAACCTATCAACATGGTGGTCTGGATCAGATGATCTACGAGCCCGCCTACCGCGATCCGGTCCCCGGCCCGGGAGATGTGATCTTGCGGGTGCGCGCCTGCACGCTCAACTATCATGATGTCTTCACCCGAAAGGGCATGCCCGGCATCAAGATCCCGATGCCGCTGATCATGGGCATCGATGTCGCCGGCGAGGTGGTGGAGACCGGTGCCGACGTCGTCGGCATTTCCGTGGGTCAACGCGTTCTCGTCGATCCGATCGACCGCGTCGATGGCGGGCTGCTCGGAGAGACCTTTGACGGTGGCCTTGCCGAACTGGTTCGCGTCCCCGCGCATATGATCGTGCCGCTCCCCGACGATGTCAGCTTCGCGCAGGCGGCGGCCCTGCCGGTGGCCTATGGGACGGCCTATCGAATGATGATGACGCGCGGCAAGATCCAGCCGGGCGAGAAGGTCCTGATCCTCGGCGCCTCAGGCGGCGTCGGAACCTGTTGCGTCCAACTGGCCAAGCAGGCGGGCGCGACCGTGATCGCCTGCGCCTCGAGTGACGACAAGCTTGAGCGTCTGAAGGAACTCGGTGCCGACTACGGCATCAACTACGCCACGGAGGACTGGGTGGCCGAATGTCGCAAACGTTTCGGCAGGGCCCGCGTCTCGCAAAAGGACGAAGGCGGCATCGATGTCGTGGTCAACTTCACCGGTGGCGATACCTGGGTGCCGTCGCTGCGCGTCATGCGTCGGGACGGCAGGCTTCTGACCTGCGGCGCCACGGCGGGTTACGATCCGCATGAAGATCTGCGCCTCATCTGGACGTTCGAACTGAACATCGTCGGTTCGAACGGCTGGTCTCGCGACGACGTTCTGGCGCTTCTCGATCTGGTCAAGACCGGCAAGCTAGAACCGGCTCTCCATCCTGAGCGGTTCTCTGTCGAGAACGCCGCCAATGCCATGCGCCTGCTCGACGAGAGGCGGGTTTACGGCAAGGTCGTCATCGAACCATGAGCTGACAAACGACGCGGTTCGCGTAGTCCTGATCAGCTACTGCAGCAGGCCCTTGATGATGGCGCTGGCCTTGGCGAAATCCATCTGGCCGGCATATTTCTGCTTCAGCGCGGCGATCACCTTGCCCATGTCCTTCTGGCTCGCCGCGCCCGTCGCGGCGATCGCCTCGCGCGCGGCGGCGGTTATCGCGGCGTCGTCGAGTTGCGTGGGCAGGAAATCGCGGATGATCTCCATCTCGCCGCGTTCCTGCGCGGCAAGTTCTGGCCGCTTGCCGTCCTCGAACGCCTTGGCGGACTCCTCGCGCTGCTTCACCATCTTGGCCATGATCTGCAGGATTTCGTCATCCGCAGCGGGCGGCTTGCCCGCGCCACGGTTGACGATGTCGCGGTCGTGGATGGCGGCCTGGATCAGCCTCAGCGTCGGCAGGCGATGCTTGTCCTGCGCCTTCATCGCGCTCTTCAGGGCTTCGGCGATCTTCTCGCGCATTTCTTTCTCCTCAGCATTTTGCAGCCAGATGGAACATCTGGCGTCGCACAAATGCGGCTAATCAAACGGCGCGTTTCCGGAAAGAACGATGTCGGTTTCCGGAATCGCGAAAAGAGGTCGGCACCCGACCTTTCGGTGAAATGTGCCGCCGCTTCGGCTCGCGGCGGACAATAGCTTTCCCCGGCCCGCAAGGCAAACCCCCGCAAGCCACTGGAATTGCTGCATGAAATAAATCGGCATCACTCATGGACGGCATCATTGACCGTTTTGGCCGCTTCCCCTATTTACTCGGTTCTGCATGAGACAATGAATTGACGCGTGGAGGCTCGGAAGATAGCCGCTGCGTGTCGTTTGCTGCGCCGAACGGTTCGTGGATCGTTAGAGCGGCGCGGCCTGACAGGAGCGCCGCCATGGCAAGCACGACCGCCCCCTGGACCCTCGAGAAGCCGACCGCCCTTCTGGTGCTGGCCGACGGCACGGTCATCCAGGGCCGAGGACTGGGCGCCACGGGATCGGCGGTCGCCGAGGTTTGCTTCAACACCGCGCTCACCGGCTACGAGGAAATCCTCACTGATCCGTCCTATGCCGGCCAGATCGTCACCTTCACCTTCCCCCACATCGGCAATGTCGGCACCAATGACGAGGACATCGAGGACCTGACGCCGCTGGCGCGCGCCGGCGCCGTCGGGGCGGTCTTCAAGGCCGACGTCACCAACCCGTCGAACTACCGCGCCGCCGGCCATCTCGACCAGTGGCTGAAGAAGCGCGGCATCGTCGCCCTTTCGGGCATCGACACCCGCGCCCTCACCGCCCTGATCCGCGAGAAGGGCATGCCCAATGCCGTCATCGCGCACGCTCCCGACGGCGTGTTCGATATTGACGACCTGAAGCGCCGCGCCGCCGCGTGGTCCGGCCTGATCGGTCTCGACCTCGCCAAGGACGTCACATCCGGCCAGTCCTCGGTGTGGAGCGAAACCCCCTGGGCCTGGCGGGAAGGATTTGGCGAGCAGGCCCACCCGGTCATGCATGTCGTTGCCGTCGACTATGGCGTGAAGCGCAACATCCTGCGCCTTCTCGCCGGCCTCGGCGCCAAGGTCACCGTGGTGCCGGCCACCACCGGCGCCGAAGAGATCCTTGCCATGCAGCCCGACGGCATCTTCCTGTCCAACGGCCCGGGCGACCCGGAAGCCACTGGCATCTACGCCGTTCCGGTCATCCAGGATCTGTTGAAGACCGAAATCCCGATCTTCGGCATCTGCCTCGGCCACCAGATGCTGGCGCTTGCCGTCGGCGGCAGGACCGCCAAGATGCATCAGGGCCACCACGGCGCCAACCATCCGGTGAAGGATCACACCACCGGCAAGGTCGAGATCGTGTCGATGAACCATGGCTTTGCGGTCGACGCCGACTCGCTGCCCGAAGGTGTCGAGGAAACACACGTCTCGCTGTTCGACGGCTCGAACTGCGGCATCGCGCTCACCGGCCGTCCGGTCTTCTCGGTCCAGCACCACCCGGAAGCCTCGCCGGGTCCGCAGGATTCGCACTATCTGTTCCGCCGCTTCATCAACCTGATCCGCGAGAAGCGCGGCGAGCCTGCCCTGCCCGAGCGCGTCGGAGCCGAAGCCGAGATCGCCTGACCCCGCGCCGGCGTCCCAACCCTGGCCCCGGTCTCATCCCCGGGGCTTGGGAGGATTGGCGACACCCGACCTCACGGCTCGCCCGAAATGAGCCGCCTCAGGCCGGATCCGTGACAGGTTCCGGTGCATGGATGCGCTCGACCTCCTTCGGCGTCGGCCTGGCCACCCTGGTGACGAACACGATGAGCGCCAAGGCGAGGAAGAATCCGCCGAGCAGGTAAGGCGCACCGCCAAACGTTACCGGCGCGCTCGGCCCGGTGAACCAGGAGAAGATCGTGGTGTAGAGCAGCGGCGTGATGATCGACGTGATCGAGAAGATCGAGGTCATCGCGCCCTGCAACTCGCCCTGCGCCGACGGCGGCACCTTGGCGGCGGCAAGGCTCCTCAGCGGCGGATCGGCCAGTGCCTCGAGGCAACCGGCCACGATCACCGCGTAGACCATCCAGCCCTGCGTCGCGAAGGCATAGCCGAAGGCACTGAGCGCGGTGAAGGTCAGGCCGATCGCCGCCGTCTTCCATTCGCCGATCCTGGGGATGATGCGCGGCAGCACCGTCGCCATGACGATCGCCCCGCACAGGCCGAAGGCGCCGAGCGAGAAGCCGATCTGCTGCTCGCTCCAGCCATAGCGGTAGTTGGAAACGAACGACCACACGGCCGGATACATCATGTGGCCGAGCGTCATCAGGAAGAAAGTGAGCCCGATCCAGCCGATGCCGGGATAGTTGCGCATCTGCAGCAGCGTTCCGACCGGGTTGGCGCGCTTCCACTCGAAGCGGCGCCGATGTTTCTGGGCGAGCGTTTCCGGCAGGAAAAACATCGCGATCAGGAAATTCACGAAGGCGAGCCCGGCGGCGAAAAAGAATGGCACACGCGGCCCGAACGTGCCGAGCAACCCGCCGAGCACCGGCCCGATGACGAAACCGACACCGAAGGCGATGCCGAGCAGCCCGAAATTCTTGGCGCGGTTCTCATCGTTGGAGATGTCGGCGATGAAGGCCGAGGTCGTCGAATAGCTGGCACCGGAAATGCCGGCCAGCACCCGCCCGATGAACAGCATCGGAAAGGACCAGGCGATGGCGCAGATCAAATTGTCGATGGAAAAGGTGAGCACCGAGGCGAGCAGCACCGGCCGCCGCCCGAAGCGATCGCTCAGGCCACCGATGATCGGCGCGAAGAAGAACTGCATGACCGCGTAGACGAAGAACAGCCAGCCGCCCTCGATCGCCGCCTCGCTGATGCCGACGCCGGTCAATTCCCTGAGATAGGCCGGCAGCACCGGCATGATGATGCCGAAGCCGATGATGTCGAGCAGCAGCGTGGTGAAGACGAGCGCGAGGCCCCGCCTGGCGGTCTTGGGGTCGATCATGATGCCATCAAGCTCCCGGGCGGTTCAGCGTTCGATTGATCGCCGCCCCTCCCCAAATATCTGCTTTGCGCGAATTCCAGGGAAGCCAGCCGGGCCTTTCCTGGAATTTCCTCCGGCCCGCCCGTGCTTGCCCTGCGAAAGCCGCATCGGACCTTCGCAGGGCATCAGCACATCCGGCACGATCGCGCCGTGCCGTTCAACCGCTCCAGCGCGGACGGAGCGTCGTTATAGACGAAGTGTTCGCACGGAACAATCAGAGAACATCCCGGATATTCTCATCCTGACATCAACTGACGCCAGGTCGGGGATCAGCCTCAGATCGGATTGTTGAACGTATCGCAGTCCGAAATCTTGCCGCTCTTGTAGCCGCGCGCCAGCCAGGTCTGGCGCTGCTGCGAGGTGCCGTGGTTGAAGCTTTCCGGCACGACATAGCCCTGCATCTTCTTCTGCAGCGTATCGTCGCCGATCTGCTTGGCCGCGTTGAGCGCGCTTTCGATGTCGCCCTGCTCGAGGATGCCCTTCTGCGCCGTATAGTGCGCCCAGACGCCGGCGAAACAGTCGGCCTGCAACTCGACCTTTACCGACATCTTGTTAGCGTCCACCTCGCTCATGCCCTGTCGCATCTGGTTGAACTTGGGCAGGATGCCGGTGAGGTTCTGGACATGGTGGCCGACCTCATGCGCGATGACATAGGCGCGGGCGAATTCGCCCGAAGCCCCGAACTGCTGCTGCAACTGCTGGAAGAAGGCCATGTCGAGATAGACCTTGTGGTCGCCCGGGCAATAGAACGGCCCGGCCGCAGCCGTGGCGAAGCCGCAGGCCGAGCGGATCTGCCCGGTGAACAGCACCAGCTTCGGGTCCTCATAGGTCATCCCATTGGCCTTGAAGATACCGGTCCAGGTATCCTCGGTTTCGGCCAATACGGTGGCGACGAACTGCTTCATCTCATCGTTGGCCCCTGACGAGGCGGGAGCGCTGTTCTGCGAACTGTCGGAAACGACCTGCCCGGCGCCGATGTCGCCGCTGCCGGTCAACTGCCCGAAAAGCTGCAGCGGATTGATGCCGAACACACCCCAGCCAATCAGGCAGACGACACCGATGATGACGAGGCCCGACAGCGACATGCCGCCGCCGCCCGCATTGCCGCCGATCGGGATGCGGAACTGCCCGCCGCCCTGATCGCCGAGGCCACCACCGCCGCTGCGGTCGTCCTCGATATTGTCACTCTGACGACGGCCTCTCCAGAGCATGGCAACTCCTCGCGCTGCGAAACTTCCGGTTGGACCGGCACACCGGCCGGCCGCACACCTCACCCGGTCAACAATTAACGTACTGGTTGCGCCAAGTCACAGCATTTTTGTGGCG
Organism: Mesorhizobium sp. 65-26; assembly: GCA_001899205.1. Taxonomy (GTDB): domain Bacteria; phylum Pseudomonadota; class Alphaproteobacteria; order Rhizobiales; family Rhizobiaceae; genus Mesorhizobium. The sequence continues at coordinate 23,761 of MKVL01000023.1, forward strand.
CTGACGACGTATCAAGGCCGCCTGCCTGCCATGTCGAAACCTTGCCGAACCGCCGCGAATGCCGCTCCCCGATGCGCGCCCGTGTAAACATTCATTAACCATAACCGGAATAAAAGCATTGGCGGATCAAGGGGATATTTTCCAAATGGCTTTCGCGTCCGGGCGCCTGCTGGCGCATCTGTTGGGTATTGCCGCGCTCGGCGTTCTCGCCGCGGGCTGCACGACGACCAAGCCCGCGAGCGATACCGGCGGAGCCAAGCTGGCCCCAAAGCTGGCCTATGCGGAGGAATCGAAGGACAGCGGCGCCAAGGGCTTCCTCGCCCCGCACGCCTTCGGCGCGCTGGCCGGCCGCACCGTGGTGGTCAACAGCGTCGCCGATCTCAAGCTGCGCAATCACGAAGTGGCGCTGACCTTCGACGACGGCCCGATGCCCGGCCGCACCCAGAGCGTGCTGCGCGCCCTCGACAGCGCCGGCGTCAAGGCGACCTTCATGATGGTGGGCGACATGGCCCGCTCCTACCCCGCGATCGTGCGCGAGGTGGCAGCCAACGGCCACACCATCGGCACCCACACGCAGAGCCATGCCAACCTCGCGCATCTCGACGCGGCGGGCGCGCAAGCGCAGATCGACGGCGGCATCAAGAGCGTCTCGGCGGCGCTGGCGCCATCGATCCATCGCGTGGCACCGTTCTTCCGCTTCCCCTACCTTTCCTCGACGGCGGCGCTCAGGCGCCAGCTTGCGTCGAGAGGCATCGTCGTCATCGACGCCGACATCGATTCCAAGGATTACTTCCAGTCGACGCCCGACCAAGTGCGCCAGCGCACGCTGGCCCGCATCGAGCAGCGCGGTTCGGGCATCATCCTCATGCACGATATCCACCCGCGCACCGCGCAGATGCTGCCACGGTTGCTCGCCGACCTGCAGTCGCGCGGCTACAAGGTGGTACGGCTGGTGCCCGGCCATTCCGGCGGCGACATGCTGGTGGCGTCGCTGTCGCACCGCACGGTGACCTCGACCAGGCAGACCGCGCTGTTCGAAGGCCGGTAAGTCCTGCGAGCACATCGGATCACGACGCCCTTGGGCTAGCCTCGCTGCTTGGCGCCGGCGCTCTTGCCGTCGGAACTCTTCGAGCGCTCCTCGAAACGGGCCGCGCCCTTCTTCAGGGGATGGCCCGTTTCGGCCTCCGTCCTGCGCTCTTCCTTCGTGGTGGCCTGTTTCAATCCGCGTGCGGACTGCTTGCCTTTCGCGCTCGGTGCCTGTTCGACGCCCATCATATCCTCCCTGCAACGGCCAGCGCATGAGGCGAGGCCTCGCGCCACAACGCCCGGCACCGCAGGGGGTTCCAGCCCCGATGGCCGTCGGCAGGGATCGCGCCTCAGCGCGGCGTCATCGCCCGGCGAAAGGCCTCCAGCGTCTCGGCGCTGACATGATGCTCGATACCCTCGGCGTCGATGCGCGCCGTTTCGGCGCTGACGCCGAGCGAGCGCAGGAAGGCTTCGACGGTCTGGTGACGGATGCGGCTTTCCTCGGCGACCTTGCGGCCGGCTTCCGTCAGGAACACGCCGCGATAGGGCTTCCTCGACACCAGCCCGTCCGCGCATAGCCTGGTCAGCATCTTGGCGACCGTCGGCTGCGCGACGCCGAGCCGCGCCGCGATATCCACCTGGCGCGCCTCGTTGCCATCCTCGATCAGGTCGGCGATCAGCTCGACATAGTCCTCGACCAAAGCGCCGCGCCGCGCCTCGCGCATCTGGCGAAACCCTTCCGAATGGGCCTCGGCATCAGGCAGAGGTTCCTGGCGTGAAACTGCTCTTTTGTTTGCCGCCAATATGCGCACCTCCCCCACGGATTCGATGGCCGGCAACCATAGCACGTTCCGGCGTCCCACTTCAGGAATTCGCGCCGCCAAGTCAGCCGCCGCGCGCGCCTCGGGGATCGGAACACCGTCAAGCGTCTCTTTCCCGTTCGTTTTCGATTCCGAAGCACGCCCACGAGCTCGACATCCCTGCCGAGCCGGCGACGAAATCACGATACCGGCCGTTTATGTGCATTCCGCGGACAGTGCAACCAGCGAAGCCTGGTCGCCTCACGACAAAGCAATGACAATGAAATATAGCCTATTGCATAATGTTGAGCCACGGGATAGTTTGAGCTAGTTTAGAAGCGTTCCAGGAAGTCCCCCTTCATGTCCGATACCGAAGTCACGGCCGCGCCACGACCCGCATGGAGCTTCGCCAGGCCCGAGGATGGCGACCAGCCAAGCCTGCGCGAGGTCAACGCCACCATCGCCGTGCCCACTTCGGGCTCCTGGTTTCGTCGGCTGCTTGCCTTCATGGGGCCGGGCTACATGGTTTCGGTCGGCTACATGGACCCGGGCAACTGGGCGACCGACCTCGCCGGCGGTGCGCAGTTCGGCTACACGCTGCTTTTCGTCATCATGCTTTCCAACCTGATGGCGATCCTGCTACAGGCGCTCTCGGCGCGCCTCGGGATCGCCACCGGGCGCGACCTCGCCCAGGCCTGCCGCGCCTATTATCCCCGGCCGGTGAACTACGCTTTGTGGGTGGCCTGCGAACTCGCCATCATCGCCTGCGATCTCGCCGAGGTGATCGGCACGGCGATCGCCCTGCAACTCCTGTTCGGCATTCCGCTTATCGGCGGCGCCATCATCACCGCGCTCGACGCCTTCCTGGTGCTGCTGCTGATGAACAAGGGCTTCCGCTACATCGAGGCCTTCGTCATCGCGCTGCTGGTCATCATCTTCAGCTGCTTCGCCATCCAGATCTTCGTCGCCGCGCCGCCCGCGGGCACGATCCTGCATTCCATGTTCGTGCCCTCGCCGGAGATCGTCACCAATCCGGCAATGCTCTACATCGCCATAGGCATCATCGGCGCGACGGTCATGCCGCACAATCTCTACCTGCATTCCTCGATCGTGCAGACGCGCGCCTATGAGCGGAACGATGCCGGCAAGCGCGAGGCGATCAAATGGGCAACGGCGGACTCCACCATCGCCCTGATGCTGGCGCTGTTCGTCAACGCCGCCATCCTGATCGTCGCGGCGGTCGCCTTTCACGAGACCGGTCACCAGGACGTGGCCGAGATCGACCAGGCCTTCCGGCTGCTGTCGCCGCTGCTCGGCCTCGGCATCGCCTCCGTCCTGTTCGCCGTGGCGCTGCTGGCATCGGGCCTGAACTCGACGGTGACGGCGACACTTGCCGGCCAGATCATCATGGAAGGCTTCCTGCGCCTGCGCATTCCCAACTGGGCGCGGCGGCTGCTGACGCGCGGCCTTGCCATCATCCCCGTGGTCGTCGTCACCGCGCTCTATGGCGAGAAGGGAACCGGCGAGCTGCTCGTGTTCAGCCAGGTCGTGCTGTCGATGCAACTGCCCTTCGCCGTGATCCCGCTGGTGCAGTTCGTCTCGGACCGCAAGAAGATGGGCAGCTTCGCCATCCCGCGCGGCGTTGCCGCGCTGGCATGGGTGGTCGCGGCCATCATCCTGGTGCTCAATTTCAAGCTGCTCTACGACACGATCGTCGGTTTCGGCTGAGCCTTCGCCGGCACCCGCGCCCTTGCCTACGCGACATCGCGGGCGCTCCGTCCTATCTTGTCCGCACGATGAGCAAGCTGGAAGACGCCCGCAGGCTCTATGCCCGCCTGATGGCCGCTCAGGCGGACGCAGCCGACCCTCGGCTGGAAGAGATCTTCGCCACCGTGCCGCGCGAGGCTTTCCTGGGACCGGGGCCATGGACCATTATCGCCGGCCGGGGCAAGACCACGACGCCGAGCGCCGACCCGGTCCACATCTACCAGAATGTCCTGGTGGCGCTCGACGATGGCAAGGGCATCAACAATGGCGAGCCTTTCCTGCACGCCATGTGGATCGGCAAGGCGGCACCCGTGCCGGGCGAAACGGTGACCCATGTCGGGGCCGGCACGGGCTACTACACCGCGCTGCTCTCCATGCTGGTGCTGCCTGGCGGCACGGTGACGGCCTTCGAGCTGGAGCCCGCCCTCGCCACCAGGGCGAAGGAAAACCTCGCCCCCTACAGCAATGTGACCGTCATCACCGGCGACGCGGTCGCCATGCCGCTGCCGGCTTCCGACATCATCTACGTCAACGCATCGGTCGCCGCCCCACCGGTGTCCTGGCTAGGCGCGCTGAGGCCCGGCGGCCGCCTGATCTTCCCCTGGCGCCCGGCCGAACCGGTCGCCCTGGCCGTGATGGTGACGCGCACCGAAAGAGGTCTCGTCTGCGATCCCTTCATGCGGTCGTGGTTCATCGCCTGCGCCGGAGCCTCCATAGCCAGTTCCCCGGCGAAGATCCCGACCTATGCCCAGGCCATACGCAGCCGCTCCGTCTGGCTGAGGCAGGACCGGCGGCCGGATCGTACCGCCACCGCCATCCTCGGCGATGTCTGGTTTTCGTCGCGGCCGCCTTGAGCCGTGCAGACGACGGGAAGATCCGCCCTCAGGCCGCCTGCCGATGGCGTGACAGACCCTCGCGGATCTGCGCGGCGAATGCCTGCGCGGCCGGAGCGATGGCATGTCTCGGCAGATGCAGGTTGACCGAGAAGTTCGGCAGCGCGGGAAGACCGGCATCGAATGACAATATGTCGAGATCGCCGGGCACGGTCGAGGCGAGCCAGGTGGTGACGGCAAGATCGGAGCGCACCGTCGCGGTCGTCGCATCGATGTTGCCGTTCTCGAACACCGTGCGCCAGTCGAGCCCGTGCCCGGAGAGCGCCTGCAGGACCGCCGGCCGGAAGGCGCAGGTGTCGGCGACCATCGACACCGGCAAGGGCCGTTTCGAACGCGCCGAGCCGCCTTTGGCGCCGACCCAGACGAGGCGATCCACCAGCATGCATTCGCCGACCGAGGGTCCGACCTGCTCCTCGATGACGGCAAGGTCGATCGTGCCGGCCGCCAGCGCTTCCGCCAGCTCCGGCGAAGAGGCGCAGACCAGCGAAATCTCCACCTGCGGATAGGCCTCGGCATAGGCCTTCAGCACCGGCTGAAGCAATGTGCCGACGAGATCGTAGGGCACTCCGAGCCGCACCTGTCCCGCGACGATCCCGCCGCCGATCTCCGCCAGGATCTCGTCGTTCAAACGCAGGAGATGCCTTGCCCGGTCGAGCAGCCGCTCGCCGGATCGTGTCAGCCTCAGCCCGCGCCGGTCGCGCTCGAACAGGCGCTTGCCGAGCACATCCTCCAGCCGCCGGATCTGCTGGCTGACCGCGCCCTGCGTCAGGTTGAGGGCATTGGCCGCGCCGGTCATGCTGGCCTTCTCGGCCGCCGTGACGAAGGTGCGGATGAGCGACGTGTCGAGATTGCGGATCATGGCTATCATTATATTCCCTAATGCTAGCCATATCAAACATTGCATTTACTGATACCTGGCCTTGCCTACGATGGTGTCCGTCGCAAAGGGACACCGCATGCTCCAGCCCGTCATCCCGCTCGTCCTGTTCGCCTTCGTGGCCACCGCGACGCCCGGCATCGCCACGACGCTGTCGACGGCCTCCGGCGCGCAATTCGGCTTTCGACGCTCGGTGCCGCTGATGGTGGGCAGCGCCGCCGGCCTCGCCACCGTGACGGGCGCGGCGGCGGCCGGGCTGGCCGGACTGCTTCTCGCCCTGCCCTCGCTGCAACTGGCGATGAAGGTGGCGGGCTCGCTCTACCTCGTCTGGCTGGCGGTCCGGATCGGCCGCGCCGGGCCGCCCAATCTCGACGTAGCCATGGCGAAGCCGAACAGCTTCCTTGGCGGCGCCGGCATTCAGTGGATGAATCCCAAGGCCTGGGCTATGGGGCTGGGCGCGGCCGCTTCCTTCGCGGTCCTCGCCGATGGACCGGCGCGGCTGGCGCTGCTGCTCGGCACCACCTTCGGCCTTACCGCCGCCTTCTCCCTGTCGCTTTGGTGCATCGCCGGCATGCTGCTGGCCAGGTTGCTGAAGACCGAACGGCAATGGCGGATCCTCAACATCGTGCTGGGTCTCGTGCTCGCCGCCTCGATCGTCCCGATGTGGCGGCCGGTGTGAGCACCAGCCGCCACGGCGCGGTTCACGCCGAATAGCGGGCCGCCGGCCTGTCGGCGTGCAGGCTGCCATAGAAGGCCTGGCGGGCGCCGAGGAAAGTGTCGAGCTTCGCTGCATCGGCAAGCGCCGGCGCGGTGACGGCCTCGCCCCTGGCAAGACCGACCAGCGCCGCGTCGACAAGATCGTCGGCGGTCATCACGATCTCCTTGGGAAGGCTGTCGATGTCGCTGCCCGCGCGTTCCCAGAAATCGGTTCGTGTCGCCCCGGGCAGGACGACCTGCGCCGTTACTCCGGTGCCTTCCACCTCGCGCCGCAAGGCCTCCGTGAAATTGACCACATAAGCCTTGGTGCCGCTGTAGATGCCGCCGAACGACGTATCGAAGGCGAGCACGGAAGCGATGTTGACGATGGCGCCTCGGCCGCGCGCCACGAACCCCGGCAGCACCGCGCGGGTCAATCGCGTCAAGGCGATGACATTGACCTTGATCATGCGCTCGGCGATGTCGGGATCGGCCGTCGCCACCACCTGCGCGCCGCCGAGGCCGGCGTTGTTGACCAGCAGCGTCACGCTGTCGTCCGCCGATATCGCCTGTTCGACCCGGCGCAGATCGCCATCGTCGGCAAGATCGGCGCTGATCACGCTTACGTTGCGGCTGTAGGCGTAGCGCAGCCTTTCGGCCAAGTCCTCCAGCCGGTCGGCGCGTCGCGCAACCAGCACCAGATCGTAGCCCTGCCCGGCAAGCCGGTCGGCATAGACCGCGCCGATACCGGACGACGCGCCTGTAACGACCGCGGTACCCCTGTTGTCCTTCGTGCTCATTGTCCTGTTCCTTTTTTCGCCGCACGGGTCGGCCGGGCAGGTTCGCCCTTGCCCGCTGCCGCAAGCCGTCGCACAATTAATGGCATATGCCACTATCTGGAAGTGGGCATATGCCACTATCTTGTCAACGGGCGCCTGGAGAATTATTTCCGGAGCAGCGCGTGTATATTCGCCCGCCGAGGAGCAACTCATGCCGCAGCCCGCCCTTCCCGGCCTCACCCTCTGCAACAACGCCATGCTGCGCCGCGCGACACGCAAGCTCGGCCAGTTCTATGACGACGTGCTGGCCCCTTCCGGTTTGAAGGCCACGCAGCAAGGCCTGCTCTACCAGATCCATATTGGCGGCGAGCCGACCATGGGCGCCGTGGCGGCGGCGCTGGTCATGGATCTATCGGCGCTCGGACACACGCTGAAACCACTGATCCGAGACGGTTATGTCGAGACCTTCGCCGACCCCGACGACCGGCGCGCCAGGCGCGTTCGGTTGACGAGCCGTGGCGAGATCAAGCTCGAGGAGGTCATGAAATTGTGGGCTGTCGCCCAGCAGCGTTTCGAGGCGATCGTTGGCAAGGAACAGGCTGCCAGCCTGCGCGCGATGCTGGATGAAGTCGCGGCGCTGGATCTTGAAACGCCTGCGGCCGCTCCCCCGGACTGAGGAAGCGGCCGCCTGTCCTACTGCGAGGCATATTATTCCGCCGGCATGGCCACCGGGCGCGCGAACATGCGCCCGGCCAGCACGACGCCGAGGCCGACGATCGGGAAGGCGGCGGCGATCAGGCCGAGGTCGGCCGGCGCGCCGAAGCGAAGCACCTCGCCGCCGACCACGGCGCCCGCCGCCACGCCGAGGTAGAGCGCCGAGGCGTTGAGCGACAGGACGATCGGGGCCGCGTCCGGCGCCAGCTTGATGATGCGGCTGGCCTGCGCCGGCGGGAACGCCCAGCCAACGATGCCCCACGGCACCATCATAGCCATCAATGCCGGGCCGGCGAAATGGCGCGGCAGGAAGGCCGGTATGACCGACAGCAGCACCAGCATGGCCGCGCTCAGCCCCAGCGACCAGCAGACGGTGCGGGTGGCACCGAAGCGGTCCGCGGCCTGTCCACCGGCGATGTTGCCGATCACGGCGCCGACGCCGAAGGCGAGCAGCATGCCGGGCAGCGCGATCTCGACGAGCCCGGCGCCCTGGATGGCGAGCGGCGCGACATAGGCAAAGACGGTGAAGGCGCCGGTGAGCGCAAGCAGCGTGGTGGCGAGGATCGGCATCACGCCGGGGCGAAGCGCGGCCGCCAGCCGTGCCCCGAGCGGCAACCGGGTGCCGACAAGGCCGCGCGGCAGACGCCACCACAAGATAGAGCCGGCGAGCGCGCCAAGCCCGGCAATGGCGAAGAAGGTGCCACGCCAGCCGGCGAAGGCCGCGACCAAGGCGCCCAGCGGCGCGCCGACGGCCACCGCCACGGTGGTGCCGCCGACGACGACGGCAATCGCCCTAGCGCGGTGATGGTCGTCGACCAGCGCGACCGCTGTGCCCTGGGCCGTGGCGGCGAACAGGCCGGACGACAACGCCATGACGATGCGCGCGATCAGAAGCACTTCGAAGGAGGAACTGAACGCCGCCACGAGGTTGCCGAGCACGAAGAAGGCCAGCGTCCACAGGATGACGCGGCGCCTGTCCCACTCGCCTGTCAGCGTCGCCAGGACCGGCGTTCCCACCGCATAGGCGAGCGCGAAGGCGGTGATCAGCGAACCGGCGAGCGGGATCGAGATGCCGGCATCCGCCGCGATGTCCGGGAGCAGGCTGGAAATGACGAAACCCTCGGTCGAGATGGTGAACGAGCCGAGCGCGAGCCAGAAGAGGCGCTTGTCCATGGGGGGTGTCCTTAGTTCAAAAGTTATTGAACAATTGGACATAAAGGGCCATGATGTCAATGAAGCGCTGGCAGAATAGCTGCAACCTGCTGACAGCCCTGTGTCAGCACGAGGCAAAAAAGAGCCGCCCGGCAAGCGCCGCCGCCGCGGCAAAAAGGGAGGAGATGCGTTGAAATCAGCCCAGACTACGCCTAGTTTCCGGCCATGACACTGCCTCATCCCACCGCCGACCAGATCAGCCTTCCGATCGTGCTGGGCGTGCTCGGCGATCCGACCCGTCTCGCCATCGTGCGCTATCTCGCGAGCAAGGAAGGCGTGCCGATGAACTGCAGCAAGTTCCTCGACCTGACCTCGAAGACCAATCTGAGCTATCACCTCGCCAAGCTGCGCGAAGCCGGCGTCACCCGGGCGGAAGTGGTCGGCACCAGCCGGCTGATCACGCTGCGCCGCGACGATCTCGATCGCCGCTTCCCCGGCCTGCTCGACAGTGTGATCGCCGCCGCCGGCGACGATGCCGCGCTGCCGACCATCGGCGGCCACGACATCGAGGCCGCGGACGCCTGAGAGCGTCTTTCTTTCCTGGAGGATCCCGCCGTACGGCGAGACGCGGCTCACATGCTGCGCGGCGCCGCTTGCGTGTCGACGCTGACGATGACGGACATGCCGGGCGAAAGCAGGCTGGAAAGCTGTTGGCCGCCATCGATCTCGATGCGTACCGGAATGCGCTGCGCCACCTTGGTGAAGTTGCCGCTCGAATTGTCGGCCTTGATGACGGCGAATTCGGAACCGGCCGCAGGCGAGAAGCGCGCGATGTGGCCGGTGAGCTCGGCGCGGCTCAGCGCATCGACGCTGAAATGCACCGGCTGGCCGACCTTCATGGCGGCGACCTGCGTCTCCTTGAAATTGGCGATCACCCATTTGCGGTCGGGTACGAGGCTGGTGAGTTGCGTGCCGGCCGCCACATAGGCGCCGAGCGAGGCGCCGACTGTGCCCAGAGTGCCGTCCTCTGGCGCCACGATGCGCGTGTTGTCGAGGTCGATCTCGGCCAATCGCACCGCCGCCTGCGCCTGGCCGACATCGGCCTGCAATGACTGGCGGCTGACCAGCGTCTGCGCCAGCGCCTGCTTCGCCACTTCGAGCTTGGCCTCGGCCTCGCGCATCGCCGCATCCGCTTGGGCGACGGCGTTGCGTGAAACGTCGACGTCGCTCTGTGCCGAAAATCCCTTGGCGATCAGCGTCTCGCCGCGCTTCAGCGTCGACCGTGCCAGATCGTCCGCAGCCTTGGCGCTCGCCACGCCCGCCTCGGCGAGCGTGATCTGGGCACGGCTGGTGGCTTCCGACTGGTCGGAGGCCGACAGCGCCGCGTTCTTGGAAGCGAGTGTCGCGCGCGCCTGCTCCAGCTTCTGCGTGTAGCTGCGGTCGTCGATGCGCAGGATGAGGTCACCCTTCTTGACCGTCGCGTAGTCGGTGACGGGGATTTCCGCCACATAGCCGGCGACCTGCGGGCTGAGCACGGTGACGTTGCCGCGCACATAGGCGTTGTCGGTCTGCTCGACGCTGGTCTCGAAGGGCGGCAGCTTCCAGGCAAAAAGCACGATGAGCACGCCGGCCACGCCGGCGGCGAGCACCAGCCATGTGGAAAGGGAATTGAGGATCTTGGACATGGTCGTGACTTTTCAAGCGGGAATGGGGTTGAGAACGGTGCCGAGGCGGCGCCAGGCCATCTGTGCAAGCAGCACTGCAACCGCGAAGGCGGATGCGGCGGAAATGACCAGGAACGCATCGGAATAGGCGCGCGCATAGGCTTCCTGCGCCGCTTGCTGCGCCAGCAGTGCCACGCCTTCAGCCTGCCGCAGCACGGGATCGGTCAGCACCTTCGCATAGGCGCCGCCCAACTGGGCGACCCGCTGGGCGACGGCGGGATTGGTCATCGCCAGATGCTCGACGATCCCGGCCGAATGGAACTTCTCGCGGATGATGACGAAGGTGCCGAACACGGCCGAGCCGATCAGGCCGCCAATGCTCTGGGTGAACAGGAAGATGACGAGGAAGCTGAGAATGTAGTTCATGCCCTTCTTGAGGGCGTTGACGAAGCCCATGGCCATGGCCGGCGCCAGGAACAGCGCGCTGGCGAGCGCGATCAGCGCCTGGCTGACATACATCTGCTCGGGCCGCGTCAGCGTGGTGAGCCGCGAATCCATGTAGGCGCCAACTGCCAGCAGCGTCAGCGCCACCACGTGGATGGCCGGCTCGCGGCCGGGCTTCATGACGGCCGCGCAGGCAGCGCCGCCGGCGATCGTTGCGGCGAGGATGACCGCGTAGAGACCCGACTGCTGGTCGTTGAGCAGGCCGGCCTGCTGGAAGAAGCCGCTGATGCCGCTCGACTGCTCGGTCATCAGCATGCGGAACAGCATCAGCACGCCGGCGAAATGCGCGACTTCCGGCGACAGCAGCCACTTGATGTCGAGCAGCGGATATTTGCGGTTGAGCTCGATCACCGCGACGATGACGAGGCTGACGATGGACACGACCAGCAGCCAGCCGAGCCACGGCGCCTCCAGCCACCAGTAGTAGCGGCCCATGGAAAGCACCACGGCGAGCGTGCCGAAGCCGACGGCAAGGAACAGGTAGCTCACCACATCCATGAAGCCGAGCACCTTGACCTTGGGCGGCGAGTTGAGCGGCAGCGCGTAGATCAGCGCCAGGCTGATCAGCGCCAGCCCGACCTCCATCAGGTAGATCGGCTGCCAGCCGCCAAGGTCGAGCAATGCCGGTGAGATCAGCCGGGCGATCGGCGCGCCGAGCCCGACATTGACCATGGCCAGCGGCATGCCGATGGTCATCTTCCGCTCGGGTGGGAAGCACTCGAGGATATAGAGGAAGCTCAGCGTCGACATCGGCGCGGCGGCGATGCCGGCGAAGAAGCGTGCGATGACGGCCGTGCCGAGATCGTGCGTGAACAGGTGCAGGCCATTGACGACGATGAAGACGACGATGGCGAGTTCGGCAAAGTGGCGCAGCCCGTATTGCGCCCTGATCTTCACCAGCAGCAGCGACAGGCTGACATTGGGCGCCATATAGGCCGCCGTCAGCCACAGCGCCTCGTTGGTGGTCGCCGAGAACTCGCCGGACACCTGGGAAAGGTTCGCGTTGACGAAATTCAGCCCCAGCCCGTAGGTGACGGCGATCATCACCGAGGTCGCGGCATAGCAGAGCGCGATGAAGGGATGACGCGGCACGTAAGGGGCCGGCGCCGGCAGCGAGGGTGGCGGCTCCGATGGCGCATGCCAGGGCCGGGGCCGGCGGGTGGGCGCGGCGGTCTCCCGAGCCGGCTCGATCTGGATTTCGGCGTCGGCCGCAAGGACCAGCGGCTCGGCGGCGCGGTTGTCGTTATCGCTGGCCGCAAGCGCGGTGGCTTGGTCATGCCGTCTCCCGGAATCGCTCTTGCCCGGCCTGCTCATGGCTGTTTCGCCAGTGCCGGTTCGCAGGACCGTTGCGACGCGGTCTCGATGTTGCGCGCCATCCGGCGCAGCATGCCTTGCGTGGATTGAAGCTCCTGCGCGGGGATGTCGGAGAGAACTTCCCGCCCGACCTCGCCCGCCATCCGGTCGATGACCCCGGCCAGCGCCTCGCCGGCCTCGGTCAGCACAACCTGTTTGGCGCGGCGGTCGCCCTCGACCTCGTGCCGCTCGATCAGGCCCTGTGCCTCCAGCCCGTCGATGAGCCGCACCAGCGTCGCCGTCTCGATCTCCAGTTCGACGGCAAGTTCCTTCTGGTTGGCCGCCTCGCCGCGCTGGACGCGCAGCAGCGTGCGGGCCCGCGCCAGCGTCAGCCCCTTCTCCCGCACCCTGGCATCGAAAAGGGTGCGGATCTTGCGGCTGACATTGGCCATGTCATCCAGCACATCGAAGCGCTGCTGTTTTCTGGGTGCGGACATCATAAGCAAGTATATAGATAGGAGCCTAATTAATTGCAGACTATTTATACCCGCTCGCGGAAAAAATCAAGAAACCATCCGCAATGCCGCTCTGGCGCGGCCCCGGCGGAGACGCCGGATATGGAGCAGGCTGCGGTGAATGCCGCGTCCGAAAGGCAGCTCGGCCCATGACGAAATCCGAAAAAGTCGAAGCAACTTCAGATACTTATCGAACCATCGCGGAGCTTCCCGCCTGTGCGCCCCGCCCATGAAGCTCCCGCGCCGGCGCATTTTTCAGGGTGACATGGCGCCCCGCCGTCCCCTATAAACCGGCGTGGCGCGCGCCGGCGCTTTCCGTGTCCGGCCGCGCCTTTGCTGATTTGACCGCCACGGCCAGGTGATGAGGCGCACGGTTACGCTCCAGACGATGCTCCACGCGCTGATCGCCGCTCCGGTGCTTCCGGCGGCTATGCTGTCGCTGGCGGCTATGCTGCCTCTGGCAGCCACGCTGCCTCTGCCGGCGGCTGCCGAGGAGGCGCAGCCGGTGATCTCCATCGTCACCGGGCTTGCGCCGGACGACCTGCTCAACGTGCGAGCCGCCGCCTCGGCGATCGGCAAGACCGAGACCCGCCTGGCCGCCGGCGCCAGCGTCAGGAACCTCGGCTGCAACGACTTCAACGGCTACAAATGGTGCAAGGTCGAGGCCGACAATCCCAAGGCAACGGGCTGGGCCCCGGCGCGCTACCTCCTACCGCTCAACCCGGCGCCCGTACCGGACACTGAAATCGCCACCCAGACACCCCCGGCGACCGACGCAGCGGCCAGCGACGGCAAGCCGGGCGAAAACAACGCCGGCGAGCCGCCGGCCGCCGGCGCCACGCAAGCGAATGCCAGCCCGTCAGGCGACACCAAGCCGGCCGGCGATGACGGCGCGCCACCCGTCAGGGCCAACGCCGCTCCCGCGCCCGAGGCGAAGGCGGATGCCAACCCCGCGCCCGCGGCCGTAGACAAGCCCGATTCTTCCGCTTCGGCCGATGCCGCGCCCAAGCCGGCCCCGGCGCACGACCTCGCGGCACGGCTTGGCGGCACGGACGGCGCGCAGCCATGGACGCCGAAATCCCCCGCCGAGATCGGCCGCGCCGCCATGCAGGACGCCTATGGGCTGGCCTTCGCGGCGCAGGAGAACCAGGCCGTGCAGTCAACGCAGGATCAGCCGGCCACGGACAAGCCGCAGCAGGACGCGATGGCCGAGCCGGCCGACGCGACCGACGCCGGCTCCTCGGCCGGAGGCATTCCAGTCCCAACGCCCCGCCCCGCGCGCCAGGGCGACGCCGCCGCGCCGACGCTCGATCCGCAGACTGTCGCCCGCGTCGATCCTTCGCCGGGCCGCGCGCCCGACGCGACGGCCGAAATCCCCTGCGCGCGCTATCTCGGCCAGCCGATGGCGCGCTGCCAGGCAAGCGTGCAGCGCAACGGCACCGGAAAATCCGACGTGACCGTGACCTGGCCCGACGGCGGCACCCGCGTCATCTCCTTCTACGACGGCCAGCCCGCCGGATCGAACTCGCGCAGCGACTTCCGCTTCACCCGCGAGGGCAACCTCAACATGATCCGCGTCGGCGCCGCCGAGCGCTTCGAGATCACCGACGCGATCGCCTTCGGGGACTAGCTACCGGCACCTTCTAGCCGTGAAGTGCCGGGGAGAAGGAAGTGCTTAAACCTCGCCGTGTCTTCTGGAACGCCGGTGAGTGACGAAACCTTCGACGCAGCGTCTCTCCCGTCGCCATGCGGGGAGAAATGCCCGGCAGGGCAATGAGGGGCGGTGTCGACGCCCGGCAATACGCTCGGAGCGAATGCCTCTTCCCTGCATAGCCGGCACAACCCCGCATTTTCGGGGTTACATCGGGCGGAACTCTTCCCTATAAGGCCCTCCTAGCCTGATACCAGAATCGCAAGCGCAACCGGCCGGGTCCTCCCCCCGTCCCGGTTTTTTGTGCAAGCCGCTCGTCGAACGGAATTCTAAGACATGCCAAGACGCACCGACATCAAGTCGATCCTGATCATCGGGGCCGGCCCCATCGTCATCGGCCAGGCCTGCGAATTCGACTATTCCGGCACCCAGGCCTGCAAGGCGCTGAAGGAAGAGGGCTTCCGCGTCATCCTGGTCAACTCCAATCCGGCCACCATCATGACCGACCCGGAGCTGGCCGACGCGACCTACATCGAGCCGATCACGCCCGAGGTGGTGGCCAAGATCATCGCCAAGGAGCGGCCGGACGCGCTGCTGCCGACCATGGGCGGCCAGACGGCGCTCAACACCGCGCTGTCGCTGCGCCGCATGGGCGTGCTGGAGCGCTACAATGTCGAGATGATCGGCGCCGATGCCCATGCCATCGACAAGGCAGAGGACCGCGCGCTGTTCCGCGAGGCGATGAGCAAGATCGGCCTGGAGACGCCGAAGTCGATGCTGGCCAACGCCACCGACGTCAAGAACGCCGATCGCAAGACGCATGAGGCCGAGCGCGCCGCGCTGAAGGCCGAGAACCCGCAGAATCTCGATGCAGCGCTCGACGCGCTTGAGACCCGCTGGAACCTCGGCGAGGGCGACCGCAAGCAGCGCTACATCAGCCACGGCATGGCAATCGCCGCCCAGGCGCTCGACCATGTCGGCCTGCCGGCCATCATCCGCCCCTCCTTCACCATGGGCGGCACCGGCGGCGGCATCGCCTACAACCGCGCCGAATTCTACGACATCGTCCAGTCCGGCCTAGACGCCTCGCCGACCACCGAGGTGCTGATCGAGGAGAGCGTGCTCGGCTGGAAGGAGTATGAGATGGAGGTCGTCCGCGACAAGGCGGACAACTGCATCATCGTCTGCTCCATCGAGAACATCGACCCGATGGGCGTCCACACCGGCGATTCCATCACCGTCGCGCCGGCGCTGACGCTGACCGACAAGGAATACCAGATGATGCGCAACGCCTCGATCGCGGTGCTGCGCGAGATCGGCGTCGAGACCGGCGGCTCCAACGTGCAGTTCGCCGTCAATCCGGCCGACGGCCGCCTCGTCGTCATCGAGATGAACCCGCGCGTCTCGCGCTCCTCCGCGCTGGCGTCGAAGGCGACCGGCTTCCCGATCGCCAAGATCGCCGCCAAGCTCGCCGTCGGCTATACGATGGACGAGTTGGAGAACGATATCACCGGCGGCGCGACGCCGGCTTCCTTCGAGCCGTCGATCGACTATGTCGTGACCAAGATCCCGCGCTTTGCCTTCGAGAAATTCCCCGGCGCCGAGCCGGTGCTGACCACCGCCATGAAGTCGGTGGGCGAGGTGATGGCCATCGGCCGCACCTTCCAGGAATCGCTGCAGAAGGCGCTGCGCGGCCTGGAAACCGGCCTCACCGGCCTCGACGAGATCGAGATCCCCGGCCTGAGCGACGCCAACGGGTCAGACGATCGCAACGCCATCCGGGCCGCCCTCGGCACGCCGACGCCCGACCGGCTGCGCATGGTGGCGCAGGCGATCCGCATGGGCACCTCGCTGGAAGACGTGCACGCCATGTGCAAGATCGACCCGTGGTTCCTCGAGCAGATCGCCGGCATCATCGCCATGGAACAGCGCGTGCGCGAGCACGGCCTGCCGCAGGATGCCGACAATCTGCGCATGCTAAAGGCGATGGGCTTCTCCGATGCACGCCTGGCCTCGCTGACCCGGACCGACGCCGAAGCCGTCCAGAAGGCGAGGCAGAAGCTCGACGTGCGCCCGGTCTACAAGCGCATCGACACCTGCGCGGCCGAGTTCGCCTCGCCGACCGCCTATATGTACTCGACCTACGAGACGCCCTTCGTCGGCCAGCCCGCCAACGAGGCGCGGGTGTCGTCGCGCCGCAAGGTCGTCATCCTCGGCGGCGGCCCGAACCGCATCGGCCAGGGCATCGAGTTCGACTATTGCTGCTGCCACGCGGCCTTCGCGCTGCGCGACGCCGGCTACGAAGCCATCATGGTCAACTGCAACCCCGAGACCGTGTCGACCGACTACGACACGTCGGACCGGCTGTATTTCGAGCCGCTGACTGCGGAGGACGTGCTGGAGATCCTGCGCGCCGAGCAGGCCTCGGGCGAACTGGTCGGCGTCATCGTGCAGTTCGGCGGCCAGACGCCGCTGAAGCTGGCCGACGCGCTGGAAAAGGCCGGCATTCCGATCCTCGGCACCTCGCCCGACATGATCGACCTGGCCGAGGACCGCGACCGCTTCCAGAAGCTGCTGCACAAGCTCGGCCTCACCCAGCCGAAGAACGGCATCGCCTATTCGGTCGAGCAGGCACGCCTGGTGGCCGGCGAGCTCGGCTTCCCGCTTGTCGTGCGCCCCTCCTACGTGCTCGGCGGCCGCGCCATGCAGATCATCTACAATGAAGGCATGCTGCAGACCTACCTGCTCGACACCGTGCCCGGCCTCGTGCCGGAGGACATCAAGCAGAAATACCCCAACGACAAGACCGGCCAGATCAACACCCTGCTGGGCAAGAACCCGCTGCTGTTCGACACCTATCTGAGCGGCGCCATCGAGGTCGATGTCGACTGCCTGTGCGACGGCAAGGAGACCTTCGTCTCCGGCATTCTGGAGCACATCGAGGAGGCCGGCATCCATTCGGGCGACAGCGCCTGCTCGCTGCCGGTGCACTCGCTGTCCTCCGAGATCGTCGACGAGCTGGAGCGGCAGACGGCCGCGCTCGCCCGCGCGCTCAATGTCGGCGGCCTGATGAACGTGCAGTACGCCATCAAGGACGGCACGGTCTATGTGCTGGAAGTGAACCCGCGCGCATCGCGCACCGTGCCCTTCGTCGCCAAGACCATCGGGCGTCCGATCGCCAAGATCGCTGCCCGGATCATGGCCGGCGAGAGTCTGGAAAACGCCTTCGCCCACTATGGCCCCCTGCCCGATGCCCGCAACCCCGGCCACATCGCGGTCAAGGAAGCCGTGTTCCCCTTCGCCCGCTTCCCGGGCGTCGACATCCTGCTCGGGCCGGAAATGCGCTCGACCGGCGAGGTCATGGGCCTCGACCGCGACTTCGCGCTCGCCTTCGCCAAGAGCCAGCTCGGCGCCGGCGTCGACCTGCCGCGTTCGGGCACGCTGTTCGTGTCGGTGCGCGACGAGGACAAGGCCGGCATCCTGCCGGCGGTGCAGCGGCTGGCCGGCCAGGGCTTCAAGGTGCTGGCGACCTCCGGAACGGCCCGCTTCCTGGCCGAGAACGGCGTGCCGGCCGAGAAGATCAACAAGGTGCTCGAAGGCCGCCCGCACATCGAGGACGCCATCCGCAACCGCCAGGTGCAGATCGTCTTCAACACCACGGACGGCCAGAAGGCGGTGTCCGACTCCAAGTCGCTCCGCCGCGCGACCTTGATGCAGAAGGTGCCGTACTACACGACGCTGTCGGGCGCTGCGGCCGTGGCCGAGGCGATTGCGGCGCTAAGGGCGGGAAGCCTGGAGGTCAGGCCGCTGCAGGAATATTTTGCGTAGGCGATTTGCTCCCTTCTCCCCGTTCAACGGGGAGAAGGTGCCGGCAGGCGGATGAGGCGTGGCGTCGCTCAAATTCATCAGGGTACCGATTTCATCGGCTCCAACGAGAAACCACTGTTCGCCCTCGTCCAAATATACATCATGACGTCAGGCTCACGCCGGTCACCTTTGGCGTCGAACGTCAGGTCCCCAGCACAGTCGAAATGGGCTTGCCTGACCGTATGGCGGCGGCGACGGCCCTTGGCGCTTGCGTCCCAGCCATTTCTATCCCCCTGGCGATCACCTGGACAGCGGCATAGGACTTCAACGTATAAGGTCCAGGATCAAAACTCTGGGCGCGGAATCGCGCGACAACGTCCGCCGCGGCTGGATTGGAACGGTCATCAGGTGAAAACACGATCAGGGTGTTTTCGATCGCCGATCCAGCCTGGGCGACGAAATCCTTGACGTTGACCATGGCCCCATCACCCGACATGAACTGCGGGTGCAGACCTGCCTCGTTCGTTTGACGAATAAGCGGCCCTAACTGAGCCCCGAGCCCCGCGAAGAAGACGACATCGATCTTGGCGGCTTTCATCTTGCTGATAAGAGCGGCAAAATCGGTTTGATCATATCTGATCTTGGTGGCCAGTTTTTCCGGATGCCTCTTTGCTCGCAGTGCCGCCCTGGCCTTGTTCGCCAGGCCCTCGCCATAAGGCGTACCATCACTGACGACAGCCAGACTTCTCGCCGAAAAATGGCTCGCCATATATTCACCGGCAAACGTCCCCTGTACGTCGTCTCGCCCAACGGTCCGAGCGACATTCCAGAGTTTGAATTCGGTGAACGCGGGGTTTGTCGTTGCCGGGCTGACCAGCAAGGTGTTGCTCTTGGCGTAGATGTTCGACGCGGGAATAGAAGCGCCCGAATTGTAGTGACCTACGACGAAGCGAACTCTGTCCCGGGCAAATGCCCTGGCCATGGCGATGGCGGTGGAAGGATCACCATGATCGTCCAAGGCCATGAGTTCTATCTTACATCCTCCTATGCCGCCTTTCGCGTTGATGTCGTCTGCTGCGAGTTGAGCACCTCGGCGCATTTCCTCACCGTAAACAGTCCAATCTCCCGTCATGGGGCCCGCGACGGCCATTGGGATATCCGGGCATCCCGCGGCCATCGGCTGGGTGGCCGATGCCGCCAAGGCCAAGAGACCGAAAAACAAAAGCGACAAAAGCCTAGACGATGCAGCCGGCATTTCCCCATCCCCCCGAAAAGCACTTTCAAAGAAAGTGCATGGAGCTTTTTGTAGTGTCGAAGTCTACGCCGACGCAGGTTTCTGTAGTGTCCTCACGCCACCGCCTGGCACTCGATCTCGATGTCGAACTCCATCGGCCAAGAGGCCACCGGCACGAAGGTGCGGGCCGGCGGGTCGACCGGGAAGTATTTCGCATAAACCCGGTTGATGGCGGCGTAGAAGCCGGAATTGGCGGCGTAGACGCGAACCATCACCACCTTTTCGAGTGACGAGCCGGCCGCTTCCAGCAGATGCTTTACAGCCTTCAGCGAGGCTTCCGTCTGCGCCTCGATGTCGCCGCGCACCATCTGGCCGGTCTCCATGTCGATCGGCGGCGTTCCCGAGATGAAGACGAAGCCGTTGGCCTTCACCGCGGGCGAGCACGGCACGCCGAGCGACCGCGTCTTGGCCGACATCACCGGCACGTCGACGATTTCCTTTTCCATGGCGATCCTCCCCTTGTTTTCCCGGGAGCTTATCGCGGTGCCGGCGGAACGCCAGTGGCGATGGATGGTCCAGAGGCCATCGCGCCGGTAATCGCGTGGGGCGCCCCCCTCTCCGTCCGCTTCGCGGACACCTCTCCCCCATTCCATGGGGGCGAGGAAACGCCAATCGCCAAGGTGGCTGCCTTCATAAGCTTGGGTTCCTCGCCCCCGCAAAGTGGGGGAGAGGTGTCCGCGCAGCGGACGGAGAGGGGGACGGCGACATGCTGAAGGGAACGACCCTGCCCCGCCGCCGCAAACCGGAGGCATCGCGCCCGGCCCGGAATTGATCTAATGCATGTCGCCCGCAATGCGGCGAAAGGATGCCACTCGATGCACGACCACGGCGACGAAATCGACCTGCGCTGCCCGCAAGTGGTGGCCGACAATGCCGCCAAGGGATTGAGGCTGCGCGGCAGGTTCCGGCGCGGCGGGACGGAGATCGGCGTTGCCCGCGCCACCGAGCTGATGCACCGCGACAAGCTCGCGCCCTCCACCATCCGCCGCATGGTCAGTTATTTCGCCCGCCACGAGGTCGACAAGCGCGGCAGGAACTACGGCAACGAGGAAAACCCCTCGGCCGGCTACATCGCCTGGCTGCTGTGGGGTGGCGACGAGGGCCGCGCCTGGGCGCTGGAGATGAAGAAGAAGGTCGGCAACGCGCCCGACATCTGATTCCGCGATTTGGCAGGCAGTCAGCGCGACAGGTACCCCCACCCTGACCCTCCCCACAAGGGGGAGGGAACGCTGCCGCGCGCCCATCTCCCAACGCCGAGACGTCGCCAGTTTGCGAAGATCGGCACCTACGGGAATCCCCTCCCCCTTGTGGGGAGGGTTAGGGTGGGGGTCTGCGCCATTCGAGCTTGTGGCCACGGCCATATGCAATAGCCCTGCCCCGTCAGGAGAGGAAAGAAGCAAGGTCCAACAAGCTTGCGCCCTTCCTCCCCCTTGTTCGGGGAAGAGGTGTCCGCGCTGCGGGCGGAGCGTGGGTCGTAGCTCGTCGACGATTGCAGCTCGGCAGCGACCGCCTACCCCGCCCAGTCGACCTCGACCATGCCCAGCCGCTCGTAAAGCCGCACGGCGGCGGCGTTCCGTGCGGTGCTGGTCTTCAGGTCGACATGGGCGGCGCCCCGGTCGCGGAAGACGAGGAAGGCGTGCCGCATCAGCGCCTCGCCGATGCCGTGCCGCCTCGATCCCGGATGAACGGCAAGGTCCTTGACGAAGCCGGACGCCCAGCAGAGCGCCGCTCCGGCCAGCAGCCCCTTTTCGTCGATGACCAGGAAACAGAGATCGGGGTCGAACTCGGCGTCGTCGGCGATGCGCGGCCACCATGCGTCGAACGGGTCTGGGCCATCCTCCTCGAACGCCTCGCCGAGCAGCGCGTGCAGCGCCTGCGCGTCGGTGTGGGTGAAGCAGCGCATCAGGAAGCCTTCCGGCCAGTGCGGCGCGACAAGCGTATCGTCGAGAAGCTTGCGCAGCCGTATCTCGTCGGGCGCGGGCGGACGTGGCGAGGCGCCGGGCATGCTCATCGCGCGCGTGTCCTAAAAACGAGGCGGGACATGGCATCGGGAAGCGTCGCCACGGGGCCGGCGACGCGCCTCAGATTCCTCTTTCCATGCATGTCGTCGTCCCCAAAACGCGGCGCAGTTTTGGGCGTACCATGTCAGGCGTCAGGCTGCACCCGGCGGCGTCCACGGTCATGGCCGAGGCCCGTGGCCTCCAGCAAGCCCTTGCGCTTGGCGTCGTAATAGTAGCCGGTCTGGTAGAGCTGGTCGGCGCGCTTGGCGTTGCCGCCGGAAACCAGCCAGGCGCCGCGCAGGTACTTGACCGCGTATTTCAGGTTGGTCTCGGCGTCGAACAGGCCTTTGGGCGGACCGTCATAGCCCATGCCGCGCGCGGTCGCGTGCTTGATCTGCATCAGCCCCCAATGGCCGTTGTTGTAGGCGCGCGGGTTGAAGGTGCTCTCGCGGTTGACGACATGGCGCACCAGATCGATGGGCACCTGATAGACGGCCGCGTATTTGCCGATCAGCCGGTCGATCTCGGCACGCGTGCCGGTGACAGGGCCTTCGTCGGGCGCGACCGGGAACTGGATCGTGGCGGCGGGATTCTGCGGCACGATATAGGCAGCCTGCTGCACGGCGGGCATCACGGCCGGATGCGTCGCGACGACCATGGCGTTCTCGGCGCCGGCCATCTTGGCATTGCCCGTCTCGCCCGGCATGGCCGGCGCCGGCAGCATGGCGACGGCCGGCTGGGCGTGCGCCGCGATGGCGCCGACCGGCGTGGACGAGTTCGCCATTGGCGTCGACCCGGCAAAGGCATTGCTCGGCTCGACCGGCAGTTCGGCGGTCTGAACAGGCGTGAGCCCGGACGGCTCGGGCAGCACAGAAACGGTCTCGGGCAGCGGTACGGTGAAACCGGCATCGTTGCCAGCGACGGTCGCCGTTTCGGCAACCGACGTCACCGGCTTGACCTGCGAGGCCGTGGTGCAGCCACTGATGGCGGCCGCGCCCATGATAATGCCGAGCACGACAAGTTTCGGCATGGCAAGTTTGGGCGCGATGAGATTGCGTTTTGCTGGCAAGCCGCGTCAGTCCAGTTCATCGGATGTTAAAAAATCCCTTACACCAGCGATTCCCGCCGGGCAATCGGGGCACTCAGGTGGTTTTCGGGTGGCGGGACTCGGGCAAAAATGCCGGATTGTTCCGCATATGTACTGGTTTTTTGCTGATTTTTCGGAAGGAAACGTCATGGAAACGACCTCCTCGATCACCGCAGGCCACACAGTGTTAGAAACAGTGATCGGTTTCATGGGCATTGCATGGAACGAAACCGGCCTGATCCGTCTCTGCCTGCCCGAGCGCAGCCGCGAGGCGGTGGAGCGCAGGCTGCTGCGCCATCCGGGCGTCGTCACCTCGAACGCCCCGCCGCCGCCCTGGGTGGTGAAGCTGATCAGCTCGATCAAGGCCTATGCCGCCGGCGAGGATGTCGACTTCTCCGACGTGCCGGTGGACCTTTCCGGCGTCGACGATTTCCGCCTCGATATCTACGACCAGGCGCGCAGGCTCGCCTATGGCGAGACGACCACCTATGGCGAGCTGGCGAAGCGCGCCGGCCATGCCGGCCTCGCCCGCGAGACGGGCGCCGCGCTCGGCGCCAATCCGGTGCCGCTGGTCATTCCCTGCCACCGTATCCTGGCGGCCGGCGGCAAGATCGGCGGCTTCTCGGCGCCCGGCGGCTCGGTCACCAAGGAGAAGATGCTGGCCATGGAAGGCGTCCGCGTCGGCCCGCCGCCGCCGGCGCAGGTGTCCTTCGGCTTCTGAGGCCTGGTTGAAGCGCGTCGGGGGCGGCGCGCCTCAACCCGGCGGGGAAACCCCGGCGTCAGATGTGATGCGGGAAACGGCGCCGGAAACGGCGATCATTGTCCGGCCGCTTGCAGACATAGACCGCGCAGGACTTGTTGTCGGCGCTCGGCACATAGGCGCGCGAACGCACCTCGCCCATGGTGCAGAAGCGATCATCGCGCACATAGCGGTCATAGAGCGGCAGGCCCGGAACGCGCGTCGACTTATAGCGCAGGATCACCGCGCCCTCGCGCGCGATCGTCGACTGCACCCTGCCGCAGCTCATGCGGGTCGGGTCGTAGCGCGAAACCGCCTGCGCCTCGGCGGCCACCAGCACCAGGCAGGCGGCAAGCAGAATGGTCTTCATTGTCCTCTCCCAAGCCACGGCATGGCGCCGAAAAACGCGAAGCGGTGTTCGGACGGCACCATGCCCATCTCTTGCATTTCGAGCCTCCCGACGATCCTCCCACGGGCGGACCGTCGCCATAGGACGGTTTCACGCGATTGGGGCGGCCTTTGGGCGCTTCATGCCAGCGCTGTTGTCGCCCAGTCTTGTTTTTAGCGCAAAACCAAACTATATGCGTTGCATTGATATTTCGGCCGATCGATCCGGGCCTCGCGATCTTCGCGTTTGCTGACGTCTATCTCCAAAATCTCGATGCACACCGGCTGGACTTCGGTTCGGTCAAAACAAAGCAATGCGAAGGACTATCTGAATGGCAACTGGAACGGTCAAGTGGTTCAATGCCACCAAGGGCTATGGCTTCATCCAGCCCGACAATGGCGGCGCGGACGTTTTCGTCCACATCTCGGCCGTCGAGCGTGCTGGCATGACCACCCTGGTCGAAGGCCAGAAGATCAACTTCGAGATCGAGCAGGACCGCCGCACCGGCAAGTCGTCCGCTGGATCTCTGAGCAAGGCAGCCTGATTTGGCGCAAGGCGCGCGCCGGGCAACAGCCCGGGGCGCGCGGCAAGTCACGGATGTACTGACGGTCGCGCGAGAAGCGCGCCGGAGCGGAAGGACCCGACAAGCCGAAGCGGCGGATTGCCGCCGGCCCGGCCCCAACGCTCCCGGTCAGGCTACCGAGAATAGGAAGGCGGGCTTAGTCCCGCCTTTTTGTTTGCCCGGATTCCTGTGGGCCCGGATTCTGGCAAAACCGGCCAAGCCGACCTTCTCCCTGTTTCCCCACGGGGAGAAATGCCTCAACCGGCTCAGTCCGGAAGATTTCACCCCACCCATTCGATCGGCACGTGCCCGGGATCCTTCTCGACGCGGCCCAGCCATTCCGCCACGGCCGGATAGGCATCCAGCTGGAAGCCGCCCGTCTCGGCGCTATGGGTGTAGGCGTAGAGCGCGATGTCGGCGACGCTGAAGCCCTTGCCGGCGAAGAAGGCGTTGGCCTCGAGATGCCGGTTCATGACGCCGAGCGCCTTGTTGCCGCGCTCCAGTGTCAGCGCCAGCCGTTCCGGCGTGGCGTCCTTGGCCCGTTCCGGGAAGGTGAGGAGCGCCTTGCGCACGGCAATGTAGGGCTCATGGCTGTACTGTTCGAAGAACAACCACTGATAGGCCAGCGCGCGCTCGTACCTGTCGGCGGGCAGGAAGCGGGTGCCCTCGGCGAGGTAGAGCAGGATGGCGTTGGATTCCGCGATGCGCCGGCCGTCGTCGAGCTCCAGCAGCGGCACCATGGCGTTGGGGTTCTTGGCGACGAAATCGGCCTTTCGCGTCTCGCCCGTATGCGAGCTCACCTCGACCAGGGTGAAAGGAATGCCGAGCTTGGCCATCAGCAGGCGCGGCTTGTAGCAATTGCCGCTATCGATCATGTCATAGAGTATCATGGGCCCTCACTTGTCCCGCGCGACGATCGACCGGTGCATGCAGCCCAAAGCGCGCGGTGGCTTCAGGCAGGCGGCATCCACGCCGAAGGCTCTACCGCGCGGCGCCCGGGCTCATCCAGTGATTTGTTTTGGCGCAACCATCAGCGCCGCTGATGCAACGGCACGACCTTGCTGTCCCTGCCCAGCAGCGCGTCGACGGACAGCGGTTCCTCGTCGAAGAAGGTGCCGGCAAGCGCCGGCCTGGCGAGCAGGAAGCCCTGGAGCAGGTCGACCCCGCCTTCCAGCGCCACGCGCAGATGACCGGGCTGCTCGATGCCCTCGACCAGCACCTTGGCGCCACGGTCATGCAGCGACGAGACGAGCGGCCGGAAGAACCGCTCGGCGGCGGCATGGCGGCAGAATTCGGCGAACCACGCACCGTCGATCTTGACGATGTCAGGCCGCAGCAGGCCGACGCGCTCCTCCGTGGAATGGCCGGTGCCGAAATCGTCGATGGCGATGCGGATGCCGTCGCGCCGCATCTCGCGCACCAGCCTGGACAGCAGGGCGTCGTCGGCCGCCTGCTCGGTGACCTCGCAGACCAGCATGCCCGGATGAAGGTCGAAATCGGCCAGGTGGCGCGTCATCAGCCTGATCTCGGCCAGCGCCCGCCCCGGATGATCGTTGACCAGCGGATTGTAGTTGAAGAACAGGTCGAGCCCGTCGACGCCGATATTGCCGAAATTCCTGAGATGCAGCATCCGGCACATGGTCTCGACATAGAGCCTGTCCGGCGTCGGCACACCGTCGAAGAAGGTTCTTGGCGCGCACGCGCGCCCGGCACGGTGCGGCTCGATCAGGCCCTCGACGGCAACCGCCGCCAGCTGGCCATCGCGCGGCGCGAAGATCGGCTGGTAGGCGCTGCGCAGCCGGAAAGGCTCGTAGACGCCGTAGGCAATGCCCACTTCGTCGACGAAGATCGCCGCGTCGACGTCGCGGCGCCGTTCCTTTGGCGGGCTCATGGCGTCACTCTGCGCCCGAAAGCCTTGGCCGGTCGCGCGGGCTGGTGCGCCGGCGCGGCGGCGGGCTTCGACTCCACCGCGGGCTCCGGCTTGTCCTTGCCGAAGACATGGAAGCTGGTGGGCGCGAGCTCCGGTCGCGCCAGCACGTAGCCCTGCACCATCGAGGCGCCCGACTTCTCCGCGAGCTCGAGCTGCCAGCCCTCCTCGAGACCTTCGAACACCGTGCGGATACCCTGGTCCTCGAAGCTCGCCACCATGGTCCTCAGCAGCGCGAAACCGGCGCCGGATTCCATGAGCTGCGTGATCCAGTTGGCGTCGAATTTGACGATATCGGGTTGCAGTTCCTTGATGCGGCCGATGTCGGAATCGTCGGAGCCATAGTCGTCGACAGCGATGCGGAAGCCGTTGCCGCGCAGGGCCGCGACGAAATTGAACAGCGTCTCGCGCGAGGTCGAGCGCTGCTCTGTCACCTCGCACACGACGCGGCGCGGATCGATGCCCGCCTCGTGCAGCACCAGCCGCGTCTCGCGCAGGGCGTTTTCGGCGACTGTTCGCTCGGTGAAGACGGAAGGGTCGAAATTGATGAAGATCGAAGGCTCCCTGGGCAGGCAGGCGCCGGCATTGAGCAGGTGCAGCGTGCGGGTCAACGCCTCGACATGCAGCCGATCGGAAACGGGGCATGTGCTGAAGAAGGTCATCGGCGATACAGGCTCGCCATCGCGGAACGGCCGGATCAGCCCCTCGAAGGCGGCGACCGACAGCTTGCCCTCGTTGAACGCGAAGATCGGCTGGAAGGCGCTCTGCAACGTATAGATGCCCCACACCCCCGAGGTGGTGCCGTCGTCATGACGGATGATATGGGCAAGTCCGATGCTGCGCGACAAGGTTTCCTCGCTCCGCGAACTGACAGGACGCGGGGCGATCCTGCCACAGAAGCGTCTACCGCTCGTTAATGAATTTATTCTTGCCGTTCACGGGTCGTTGAAGACGGCCCTTCACCGCAACCCTACCCTACCCCGGTAACGGGTGCAGCTCGTCTCGGTGTCAAACCAATTCATGATTTCAATAGCTTGTGCGAAATCACCAGCCTGAGACGTGCCTCCGCGCGGCCTTTTCGCGGTCAGGAACCCCGAATTGATCATTTCTGGCTCAGCCAACAATACTTGCACTGGACGAGATCATGCGACATGAGAAGCGCCGCGGCCGCTCCTGGTCGCGATCCCTTGGAGACACCTTGTCATGGCCTTTCTTGCCGACGCCCTTTCCCGCGTAAAGCCTTCCGCGACCATCGCGGTGACGCAGAAAGCGCGCGAGCTGAAAAACGCCGGCCGTGACGTGATCGGCCTCGGCGCCGGCGAGCCGGACTTCGACACGCCCGACAATATCAAGAACGCGGCGATCGAAGCGATCCGCCGCGGCGAGACCAAGTATCCGCCGGTCTCGGGCATCGTGCCGCTGCGCGAAGCGATCGCGAAGAAGTTCAAGCGCGAGAACAACCTCGACTATCGTCCGGAGCAGACCATCGTCGGCACCGGCGGCAAGCAGATCCTGTTCAACGCCTTCATGGCGACGCTGAACCCGGGCGACGAGGTCATCATCCCGCGGCCCTACTGGGTGAGCTATCCGGAAATGGTGGCGATCTGCGGCGGCACGTCGGTCTTCGCCGACACTTCCATTGACAACGGCTTCAAGCTGACGGCGTCGGTGCTGGAGAAGGCGATCACGCCCAAGACCAAATGGCTGCTGATGAACTCGCCGTCGAACCCATCCGGCGCGGCCTATACCGAGGCCGAGCTGCGGGCGCTGGCCGACGTGCTTCTCAAGCACCCGCATGTCTGGGTGCTGACCGACGACATGTACGAGCACCTGACCTATGGCGACTTCGTCTTCAAGACCATCGCCGAGGTCGAGCCCAACCTCTACGAGCGCACGCTGACCATGAACGGCGTGTCGAAAGCCTATGCCATGACCGGCTGGCGCATCGGCTACGCCGCCGGCCCGGTTCATCTCATCAAGGCGATGGACATGATCCAGGGCCAGCAGACCTCGGGCGCGTGCACTATCGCGCAATGGGCCTCAGTCGAGGCGCTCAACGGCCCGCAGGATTTCATTGCGAAGAACAAGGCCATCTTCCAGGGCCGCCGCGACCTCGTCGTGTCGATGCTGAACCAGGCGCGCGGCATCTCGTGCCCGTCGCCGGAAGGCGCCTTCTACGTCTATCCGTCCTGTGCCCAGTTGATCGGCAAGAAGACCAAGGCCGGCAAGGTGATCGACACCGACGAAGCCTTCTGCTCCGAACTGCTCGAGGCCGAGGGCGTTGCCGTGGTGTTCGGCTCGGCCTTTGGCCTCGGCCCGAACTTCCGCATCTCCTAC
Source organism: Mesorhizobium sp. 65-26 (assembly GCA_001899205.1). Lineage (GTDB taxonomy): Bacteria > Pseudomonadota > Alphaproteobacteria > Rhizobiales > Rhizobiaceae > Mesorhizobium. The sequence continues at coordinate 52,233 of MKVL01000023.1, forward strand.
GCAACCTCGGAGACGCTGCTGGAAGAGGCCTGCACGCGCATCCAGCGCTTCACCGCCTCGCTGACCTGAGCGGCCCGGCCCTCCGGTCCAGACAAGCAAAACCCGGCCCTCGCGGCCGGGTTTTTCTTTGGGAGGGAGCCCGAGGGCCTGTCTTGATCTAGCCGGCCTGGCGCGCCGTGCGCGCCTCGGCCGGCACCAGCACCGCGAGCAGCAGTGCCGCGGTGAGCAGCGCGACGATTGCCGCCGTCAGCGTGGCGGCATGGAAGCCGCTGGCATAGGCCTCGGTGAACAGCCTGCGCAAGCCCTCCTCGCCGAGTGCGCCGCTGGCGGAGAAATCATGCTGGAAGACCGCCGCGCGGGCGACCGCCTCGGGATTGGCAACCCCGGCATCGGCGAGACGGCCCGTCAGCAGGCTGGTCGCGCGCATGCTCATCAGCGCGCCGAGCAAAGCGATGCCGATGGCGGTGCCGCTCTGGCGTGTGGCATTGATGACGGCCGAGACCATGCCCGAGCGTTCGCGCGGGGCGTAGGACATCGCCGCCGTATTGCTGCTGGGCACCGCCAGCGCGTTGCCGAAGCCCCCCAGGGCAAACAACAGACCGATGGCCAGATAGGGCGTCGTTGGACCCGCCCAGCACATGCCGAGCATGGAGACGCCGAAGGCGGCATAGCCCGCCGTCATCACCGTCGTCAGGCCATAGCGCGCGCCGAGCCGGCCGACCAGCGGCGAAACCAGCATCTGCAGGACGAAGATCGGCGCCATGCGCAGGCCGGTCTGCGTCGGCGACCAGCCCTGCGCCTGCTGCAGGAACATCGAAAAGAGGAAGACGCTGCTGTAGGAGGCAAGGCCGAGGCTGAAGGAGGCGACGTTGGCGACTGCGAAACGCACGTCGCGGAACAGGCTGAGCGGCAGCATCGGCTTCGGCGTGCGCATCTCGAAGACGAGGAATGCTATGAGCCCGACGACGCCGAGGATCAGTGTCGTCAGGGTCCAGCGGTCGCCCCAGCCGTGTTCGCCCGCCGAGATCAGCCCGAAGGTCAGCGCGCCCAGCCACACGATGCTGAGGGCAAGGCCGACGAGGTCGAGATGCGCGTGCTCGGGATGCGATGTCTCGTTGATCGAGAATGCGCCGAGCACGAGCGTCGCCAGCCCGATCGGCAGGTTGATCAGGAAAATGCTCTGCCAGCCCGCCATCTCCACCAGTATGCCGCCGATGATCGGGCCGACCAGCAGCGAGACGCCGGCGAAGGACGCCCAGCCGCCGATGACGCCGGCGCGCTCGCGGGCATCCGGGAAAGCCTGCGTGAGGATCGACAGCGCGCCCGGAATAAGCAGCGCCCCAGCAATGCCCTGCACCACCCGCCCGGCGAGCAGCACCGGCAGATTGGGCGCGAAGGCGCAGATCGCCGAGCCCAGCACGAAGATGCCGACCCCGGCCAGCCAGGAACGCTTGCGGCCATAGCGGTCGCCGATCAGGCCGGCGGACAGCATGAAGGCCGACAGGCACAGCGTGTAGGCGTCGACCACCCATTGCAGGCCGCCGAAATCGATGCGCAGCGCCTTCTGCATGGCCGGCAGCGCGACATTGACGATGCTGACGTCGAGCAACGCGACGAACGTGCCGAGATAGACAGCGGCGACGAGGGGTAGGCGACGTTTGGGCATCAGCACACCAAAAACATGATTATTGAACTCATCTATATGAATGACCGACGGTCAGTCAATTGATGTAAGTGATTTTGGAATCATTATAAAAGTCTTGTGGAACGCGCCAGAAGCAGCATAGTGCATAACAATGCGCCAGGGTGATGACCATGCGCGGACGCGCAATCCTGTGACCATCAGGAAGAACGCGCCGAGACCGCGGACCAAGCCGGCCGAGACGCGCCGGGACGAGCTGCTTGCGGCCGCCACCGCGCTGTTCGTCGCCAAGGGCGTGGGGCCGACGACGATCGACGAGATCGCCGCGCGAGCCGATGTCGCCAAGGGCACGGTCTATATCTACTTCCCCTCGAAGGACGATCTGGTCGCGGCGCTGCGCGAGCGTTTCGTGGCCGGTTTTCGTGCTCGCATCCGCGCGGCGATCGAGGCGCGGCCGGCGGCGGACTGGACGGGCCGGCTGGAAGGCTGCGTCCGCGCCGGCATTGACGCCTATCTCGATGACCACCCCCTGCACGACGTCGTCTTCCACGACCATCGCCCCGACCAGCGGCGCATGAAGAGCGACAATCCCGTGCTCGCCGACATTGCGGGCCTGCTCGAGTCCGGCGCGCGCGCCGGCGCCTGGACGGTCGACGATCCAGACCTCGCCGCCATCGTGCTCTTCCAGGGCATGCATGGCGCGGTCGACAAGGCGATCGACGAAGGTGTTCGCGACGGCGCCGAGCTGGCCGGCAAGCTCTCGGCGCTTTTTCTTGGGATGCTGCGGGCGCGGTAGCGCGGCCATGCGCGGGTCGGGCGAAGCCAGCGCGGTCCTTAACCATGACCGGGCAAGCCTCGCGGGGGCCGGCGCGAAACGCCGCCGGCCGGGATTGCCTCAATGGCTTTTTAACGCCTGCCAACCTAGTGCTCCGGTAGCCTCCGGGAGCACACGATGAGCATACTGGCGACGATCAAGGATCACAGCGGCAGGATCTATCGCGGCATCCAGTCGCTGCTTTTGCTCGCCATCGGCGCGACGGCGATGGGCGCCCTCGGCATATCGAGGAACCCCTCTTCCGGCGGCGCCTTTGCGATCTCGATCGTGGCGACCGCGCTCGCGCTCATGGCGCTGATGTATATGCGCAGCAACATCGTCCAGCGCCTGCGCTCGGCCGCTGCCGCCGAGGCCGAGAAACATCATCTTCTCGTGCGCGATGCGGTGACCGGCGCGATGACACGCCGCTACTTCCTGGAGACGCTCGGCGAAGGCCTCGGCACCTTGCGCAGCCGGCGCGACGCCGCGCTGCTGCTCATCGACCTCGACCACTTCAAGCAGCTCAACGACACGTTCGGACACCAGTTCGGCGATCTCGCGCTCGCCCATCTGGTGCGTGTCGCCGGCCAGGTCTTCGCCAAGGCCACGGTCGGCCGTCTCGGCGGCGACGAATTCGGCGTCATCGTCCCGCACGCCAACCTCGCCGTCATCAACCGGCAGGTCCAGCAACTGCTCAACGCCATGCGCACCGGCAAGCTGCACGAGGGCAAGGTCATCCCGCTCTCCGTGTCGGTCGGCGTGGCCCTGGCCCCCATCCACGCATCGACCGCCTCGGATCTCATGCTGCTCGCCGACCTGGCGCTCTACGAAAGCAAGGCGGCCGGACGCGGCAAGGCGACGGTCTTCGACGAAGAGATGCTGTCGGACAAGCGCTACCGCAGGCTTGTCGAACGGGAATTGCGCGCCGCTATCTATCTCGGCGAGCTCGAACTCCACTACCAGCCGATCGTCGACACCGACGGCGCGGTCCGCGCGTTCGAAGGGCTGGTGCGCTGGCGCCATCCGGTGCGCGGCCTGATCTCGCCGGCCGAATTCATCCCCATCGCCGAGCGCTCGACATTGATCGACATGCTCGGCGAATGGGTGTTCCGGCGCGCCTGCGCCGACGTCGGACATCTGGGCCGGCGCATCGGCTTCAACGTCTCGGGCGAGCAGTTGAAACGCGACGAGATCGTCTCGATGTGCGAGCGCGTGCTGCGCGAGACCGGCTGCTCGGCCACGCAGTTCGTCATCGAGATAACCGAGACGGTGGCGACGGCCGCGACACCCGAAATCCTCGGGCGCTTGGAGGCCCTGCGCGGCCTCGGCTTCCACATCGCGCTCGACGATTTCGGCACCGGCCACTGCGGCTTCAACTATCTGAAGACCCTGCCCGTCGACAGCGTCAAGATCGACCGCTCCTACGTCAGCAGCCTCATCAACGACCGCGTCGCGCAGATCTTCGTCTCGGCGCTGGCGCAGATCGCCGGCATCCAGGACATCACCATCGTCGCCGAAGGCGTCGAGACGGAGGAAGAATTCACCCTAGCCAGGGCCGCCGGCTGCCGCCGCTTCCAGGGCTATCTCTTCGGCCGGCCGGTGCCGCTGGAAGAGATCGGCGCCTCGGCGCGGGCGTCGTCCGTCCCGCGGCTGCTGACTGCCTGAGCGCGCGCACCCAGCCCCCTTCCCTATTTTTCTTGCCCTGCCGGCAAACAAGTGGGACGATGCTTTCAGGCAGGCTGTGTCAGCCCGTCCGCGACGGTCGAACAGGCCGGCCGCCGCTCACCGAAGAGTGCGATCGGACGCAAAGCCGTTTCCACTTTTGCTGATCGCGCTCCAGGGAAACGCCTGAGTGGAGGTCAGTCATGGGTAATCGCGCCGGAGGACGACGCACGGGACCGAAATGCATTGCCATAGTCGGTCCCTTCGCAAGCGGTAAGACCACACTTCTCGAAGCCATATTGGCCCGCACCGGTGCCATCCCCCGCCAGAACCCGGTTTCCTCGGGCAACACCGTTTCAGACCATTCGCCGGAGGCGCGCGCCCACGCCATGAGCGTCGAGGCGAACGTTGCCACTACGGATTTCATGGGCGAGCAATTCACTTTCATCGATTGCCCCGGCTCGATCGAATTCGCCTTCGAGGCCGAGCCGGTCCTGGCCGCCTGCGATATCGCCGTCGTGGTCGCCGAGGCCGATGAGAAGAAGATCCCCGCGCTGCAGCTCATCATGCGCAAGCTCGACGATCTCGGCGTGCCGCGCATCCTTTTCCTCAACAAGGTCGACAAGGCGATATCGGGCGTGCGCGACACGCTGAAGATGCTGCAGCCGACCAGCGCCGTGCCGTTGCTGCTGCGCCAGATACCGCTGCGCAAGGACGGCGTCGTCATCGGCTCGATCGATCTCGCGCTGGAGCGCGCCTACATCTACCGCGAATACGCCGAGAGCGAGGTCGCCGAGATCCCTGGCGACGACAAGGCGCGCGAACTCGAGGCGCGCTTCTCCATGCTGGAGACCCTGGCCGACCATGACGATGAGCTGATGGAGCAGTTGCTGGAGGAGGTCGAGCCGCCCAAGGACGCGATCTTCGACGATCTCGCCGCTGACCTGCGCGGCGGCGCCGTGACGCCAGTACTGATCGGCACGGCGGAGAAAGGCAACGGTGTGCTGCGGCTGCTCAAGACCATCCGCCATGACGCTCCCGACATCGACGCCACCCGCAAGCGCCTCGGCGTGCCGGATGGCGGCGCCGCCGTCGTCCAGGTGATGAAGACCATCCACACGCCGCATGGCGGCAAGCTGTCGGTCTCGCGCATCCTGTCAGGCCAGGTCGCGGACGGCTCGGAACTATGGCTCCCCGGTGGTGAGATAGCGAAAGTCTCGGGCATCTACCGCCTGCTCGGCAAGGACCAGGCCAAGCTGACCGCCGCCAGGATCGGCGACACGGTGGCGCTCGGCAAGCTCGATGCCGTAAGGACCGGCCAGACGCTGACCTCCGCCAAGGGCGGCATCAAGCCGCTGGTCGCATTCGAGCCGCCGCAACCGGTCTTCGCCTTCGCGTTGCGGCCGAAGGAGCGCAAGGACGACGTCAAGATGTCGGCAGCCATCCAGCGGCTCGCCGAGGAGGACCCCTCGCTCAGTCTCAGCCACAACCAGGACTCCGCCGAAACGGTTCTGTCGGGCCATGGCGAGATGCATCTGCGCGTGGTCCGCGAAAGGCTGGAGGGCAAGAACCAGATCGCCGTCGAAGGGCATCCGCCCGCCGTTCCCTATCGCGAGACGATCCGCAAATCGGTTCAGCAGCGCGGTCGCCACAAGAAGCAATCCGGCGGCCACGGGCAGTTCGGCGACGTCGTCGTCGAGATCAAGCCACTGCCCCGCGGTTCAGGCTTCCAGTTCTCCGACACCATCACCGGCGGCGTGGTGCCGAAGACCTACATCCAGTCGGTCGAGACGGGCATACGCGACTACCTGAAGTCCGGTCCGCTCGGCTTCCCGGTCGTCGACGTCGCCGTCAACCTCTCGGACGGCTCCTACCATGCGGTGGATTCCTCCGACATGGCTTTCCAGATGGCGGCGAAGCTGGCGATGAAGGAAGGCATGGCGGCCTGTTCGCCCGTGCTGCTCGAACCGGTCATGAAGGTCGAGATCGTGACACCCTCGGACGCGACGTCGAGGATCATCGCGCTCATCCCGCAGCGGCGCGGCCAGATCCTGGGTTACGACGCGCGGCCCGACTGGCCGGGCTGGGACATCGTCGAGGCGACCATGCCGCAGGCCGAAATCGGCGACCTGATCATCGAGTTGCGCTCGGCCACGGCCGGCGTCGCCAGCTACCGCGCCAGCTTCGACCATATGGCCGAACTGACTGGGCGACTGGCCGAGGAAGCGATGAACGCGAACGGCAAGGCCGCCTGACTGGGGCTGCCCCTCGCGATGAAAAGCTGAAATGCGAAAACGGCGCCCGGTGATCCGGACGCCGTTCTGATTTGCGGACCGTTCTCCTGGGAGGCGAAACGGCTGGTCCGCCGCATCATGACCGGAACGTTGCTTCGGCCCAAAAAGGTTCGGACGCGGTAGCCGCCTGAGCCCGGTTCTTCCGAGTGATGCCCCCATCTCCCGGACGAACCACACCGCGTCCTATGAAACGCTTAGCAGCACCAGAGCGCATGCGGCATGTTACCCGAGGTTACATGTCACTGTTACGTGGCAATCCGGATCGATTTTCGTTGGGCCCGGCTGATCGCGGGCAACAAAAAAGCCGGATCAACGAAGATCCGGCTGAGTTTGAATGGAAGTGCCGATTAAGGCTAACCTCCAGAGGGGAACACTCGAGGGCGCTAATGGGAGGAGAACGCGCCCAAGAGATGATCTATATATCTGCTCTTCATGCCCAAGAAACAAGCATCTATTTTGCAACGCACGCATGCAAAAACATGCAGGCTGTGGTCTAACGCGCTTCCGTACCCCATAGGACCAGCGAAAAATCTCGAAATGAAGCGCCATGGAAGGCCGTTTGAAGAGTTCGACCTTCGTTTTCGAATGGTTTTTCGCGCAAAATGACGAAAACCCGGCAATGATCCGCCAATAGGCAGCTTTCGTCCATTATTACGGCAGCAAGCCAAGGAATGTGCAAATGCGACGGTTTTCGGCAATTGCCGGCAGCGCTGCCTTCTTTGTCGCCGCGCCCTGCGTTGTCGCCGGGCTGGTGCCCTGGCTGCTCACCGGCGGCTGGGCCGCGCCTGCTTCGGCGCTGCCCAGCATCACCCCGCTGTGCTGGCTGGCGATCGCCGGCGCCCTGGTCGTTCTTCTGGAAGCCTTCGCGCGTTTCGCGCTCGATGGGCTGGGCACCCCGGCCCCGATAGCGCCGACGCGGAAGCTCGTCATCCGCGGCACCTACCGCCATGTCCGCAACCCGATGTATCTTGCGGTGCTGGTGCTGATCTTCGCCCAGGCCCTGCTGTTCTCGAGCTGGGCTGTCGCCATTTACGGCCTGGTAGCGGGCGCCACCATGGCTTCGTTCGTCAGGCTCCACGAGGAGCCCACCCTCTCCGGCCGTTACGGCGCCGAGTACGAAACCTATCGGCGCGCGGTGCCGGGCTGGCTACCCAGGCTCACGCCGTGGAAAGGATAGGGGTGGCGCAGGTCAGTAAGACCAGCTTCTGGCCTTGGCGATGATGAAATCGCGGAAGACGTGCAGCTTGGCCTGGTTCTTCATCGCGTCCGGATAGGCGAAATAGGTGTCGAAGGATGGCACTTCCGTTTCCGGCAGAAGCTGCACCAGCCCCGAATCCTTGCTGATCACATAGTCGGGCAGCATGGCGATGCCAGCCCCGCCCTGCACCGCGCGCTTGATCGACAATATGTCGTTGATCTGCAGCGTCGGCACGCGCTGTCCACCCTCGAAGTCGCCGACCGTCTCCAGCCAGTTCAGCTCCGACAGATGCGTCGGCACGGGCACGCCGAAGGTGACGATGCGGTGATTCTTGAGCTCGGAAACCGATGCCGGCTTGCCGTGCTTCGCCACATAGGACGGCGCGGCGTAGAGGTGGAAATGCACCGTGAACAGGCGACGCTGGATCAGGTCCGGCTGCTGCGGCTGGCGCAGCCGGATCGCGCAGTCCGCCTGCCGCATGGTGAGGTCGAGCTCTTCATTGGCCAGGATCAACTGCAGGCTGATCTCCGGGTAGAGCTCGATGAACTCCTGCACGCGCTCGGTCAGCCAGCCGGCGCCGAGCCCGACCGTCGTCGTTACCCTGAGGACGCCGGACGGCCGGTCCTTGGTCTCGGCCAGGCGCGACTTGATCGTCTCGAGTTTCATCAGCACGTCATGCGCCGTGCGGAACAGCATCTCGCCCTGCTCGGTCAATACCAGGCCACGGGCATGGCGATGGAACAGCGGCACTCCGACATCATGTTCAAGCGCGCTCACCTGCCGCGAGATCGCCGATTGTGAAAGATGCAGTGTCTCGGCGGCGTGGGTAAATGACCCCGCCTCCGCCGCAGCGTGAAACACGCGTAGCTTGTCCCAGTCCAACGCCATGATTTCCCCTCGTTCTGTCTTTGGCGTCTGAATGAAAAATCAGGCTTTTACACGGCGCATTTAAGCCGTTTGTGGAGCAATTTACTCCGCCGCTTCGCGATGCAGTTCGATCCCTGCCAGATACTTCTCCGCCTCCAGCGCAGCCATGCAACCCAGCCCTGCCGCGGTGACCGCCTGGCGATAGACATCGTCGGTGACGTCGCCGGCGGCAAAGACGCCGGGCACGTCCGTGCGCGTCGAATCCGGCGCCGTCCACAGATAGCCGTTCGGCTTCTGCTTCAGCTTGCCTACGAACAGTTCCACCGCCGGCGCGTGGCCGATCGCCACGAACACGCCGTCGACCTTGAGCAGCGTCTCCTCGCCGGTCACCGCATGGCGCAGCTTCAGCCCTTCGACCGAGGGCGGCAGCGGCGCCTGGCCGGGCCGTCCGGTGATCTCGTCGACGATGGTGTCCCATATGACGCGGACATTGTCCTTCTTCAGCAGCCGCTCGCGCAGGATGCGCTCGGCGCGGAACTCGCTGCGCCTGTGGATGACCGTGACGCTCTTGGCGAGGTTGGCCAGGTATAGTGCTTCCTCGACCGCCGAATTGCCACCGCCGACCACGGCGACATCCTTGCCGCGATAGAAGAAGCCGTCGCAGGTGGCGCAGGCGGATACGCCGAAGCCCATGAAGGTCTGCTCGCTCGGAATGCCCAGCCACTTCGCCTGCGCGCCGGTGGCGATGATCAGCGCGTCGCCGGTGTAGATCGTGCCGGAATCACCCTTGGCGCGGAAGGGCCGTACATTGAGGTCGACCTCGACGATAATGTCGTTGATGATGTCGGTGCCGACCTGCTCGGCCTGCTTGAGCATCTCGCCCATCAGCCACGGCCCCTGGATCGGCTCGGCGAAACCGGGATAGTTTTCCACATCGGTGGTGATCATCAACTGCCCGCCCTGCTGCAGGCCGGCCACCAGCATCGGTTTCAGCATGGCGCGCGCGGCATAGATCGCGGCCGTATAGCCGGCCGGCCCGGAGCCGATGATGAGGACTGGCGCGTGCTTGGTCGTCGTCATGAAAAGCCTCTGTGGGGGAACGCCGGGAAAAGCGCGGCGTGGTATTCCATTCGATATCGCGGCGTAATGTAAGTGCTGCCTACGACGCCAGCAAGGCAACTTGGCGTTCGTCCCCGGAAAGCTTCGCCATCCGCCGGTTGCGAAAGCGCACGCCGAGGGATTTTTCTTCCTTGCTGCGCCGGCGCAACGATGGATGGCTGCCTCTGGGTCGCGCTGCGTTGCACAAATGCGGCTAAACCCGACAGGTTCGAGCGGCATGCCAGATTCCGTTTGAACGCTTGCCGCTCTAATGAGAGGGTCACGAAAGATTCTTGCGCAACGAAAGCCATCCATGTCCCTCAAAGCAGACCTAGACGCCATCGACTGGAAGATCCTGAAAGAGCTCCAGCGGGACGGACGGATGACCAATGTCGAGCTATCGAACCGCGTCGGCATTTCGGCGCCTCCCTGCCTGCGGCGCGTCAGGCGCCTGGAAGAGGCCGGCATCATCCGTGGCTATCGCGCCCTGCTCAATGCGCCGGCGCTCGGTCTCGACGTGGTCGCCTTCTGCCTCGTCGGCCTCCACCACCAGGCCGACGCCGAGCTGAAAACCTTCGCCGAGCGCACGCGCGGCTGGCCGATCGTGCGCGACGCCTGGATGGTATCGGGCGAATCCGACTTCCTGCTGCACTGCGTGGCCAGCGACCTGGGCACGTTCCAGAGCTTCGTCATCGAGGAGCTGACGTCGGCGCCCAATGTCGACACGGTGCGGACAGCGCTGACCATCCGCCGCGTCAAGGACGAGGGGCTGGTGGCGTTTCCAGCCTGACCGGCTTCTCCGGCGCCGATCCTGGTGACAGTCAGAGCGCCTCGACCGCTGCCAGCAGCGCCTCGCGGTCCGCCCGGCCACCGAGCGGCATCACCGTGAAGCCCGGCTGGTCGCTCGCCGCGCCATCCACCAGGAAACCGAGAGGCAGGCCCGCCCGGCGCCCTGCCTCCATGTCGGCGGGCTTGTCGCCGACGATGATCGAACGGGCAAGGTCGATGCCCAGACGCTTCGCAGCTTCCACCAGCATGCCGGGGTTGGGCTTGCGCATCGGATGGTCCGCGATGGCCAGCGGCCCGTCGCCCACGTCGTGATAGGCACAGGCCAACACCATGTCCACGAACGCGTCGCGCGCGCGCAAAAGGTCGAGCACCCGACCGTTGACGGCGGCGAATTCGGCCCAGCCGTAGTAGCCCCGGGCGATTCCGGACTGGTTGGTGACGATGACGACGGGCAGGCCCCGCCTGTTGGCGGCGGCTATCGCCGGCACGATATCCTCCAGCAGAACCATCTTTTCAGGGTCGTCCGGATAGCCGGTATCGACATTGATGGTGCCATCGCGGTCGAGGAACAGCGCCGGCCGGCCGGCGGCGAAAACGCGGGCGCCAACACGTTCGACCCAAAGGCCGGGTTCGGCCAGCGGGTATGCCGCGTGCGCCACCCCTGCTTCAGCCATTGGCGAGGCGCGTTTCGACCACCTCGCACAGATAGTGGTAGAGGCACAGGTGCCCCTGCTGGATGATCGGCGTCGAGGTCGACGGCACGTTGAGCAGGATGTCGCACAGCGGCTTCAGCTTGCCGCCACTGTCGCCGGTCATGCCGACCACCGTCATGTCCATCATGCGCGCCTGCTCGGCGGCGGCCAGGATGCTCGGCGAATTGCCGCTGGTCGAGATCGCCAGCAGCACGGCGCCGGGGGCGCCATGCGCCTCGACCTGGCGCGAGAACACCGTGTCGAAACCGTAGTCGTTGCCCCAGGCGGTCAGCACCGCCGCGTTCGCCGGCAGCGCGATGACGTTGTAGGCCTTGCGCTCTTTCAGGAAGCGGCCGACCAGTTCGCCGGCGATGTGGATGGCATCGCTGGCCGAACCGCCATTGCCGCAGATCAGCAGCGCCTTGCCGCTGGACAAGGCCGTGACGATCGCCGTCGCCGCCCGCTCCATCTCGCCGGTCAGGTCGCGCTCGACCATCGCCGAGATCGCCGCCGCCGAGCGGACCAGATAGTCGTTCAGTTCGGACATCGATGCCTCAATTTCTGTTGCTGCTGGGCCCGGGCCGGACGGCTGCGTCCGACCGGAAACGGGTGTCACGAATTGGCCGCGTCCGCCGTTGGCGTCGGCGTGGAGAGCCTTCTGATCGTGCCGGTGGTGCTCTTGCCGGCGACGAGATCGACAAGCACCACGCGTCCGCCGGCGTTCTGCACCACATCGGCGCCGACAACCGTGTCGATCGTATAGTCGGCGCCCTTGATCAGGATATCGGGCAGTAGTGCCTCGATCAGCGACAGCGGCGTGTCGTCCTCGAAGACGACGACGGCATCGACCGACGCGAGCGCCGCCAGCACGCAGGCGCGGTCGTGCTGGTCGTTGACCGGGCGCGACGGCCCCTTCAGCCGGCGCACCGAGGCATCGCTGTTGAGGCCGACGATCAGCCGGTCGCACTGCGCGCGCGCCGCATGCAGCAGGCTGACATGCCCGGCATGCAATATGTCGAAGCAGCCATTGGTGAAGCCGACACTGAGCCCTTCGTTGCGCCACCCTTCCACCAGCCGCGTGGCGCCGCCGACATCCATGATGGCCTGCCCGTGGGCCGCGGCATGGTGCGAGCGGAACAGCGCGCCGGTCAGTTCCTCGACGGTGAGCCGCGCCGTGCCGCGCTTGCCCACCACGACGCCGCCGGCGGCGTTGGCGATCAGCGCCGCCGCGACGCGATCGGCGCCCGCCGCGAGCGACAGCGCGAAACTGGCGATCGCCGTGTCGCCGGCGCCCGACACGTCGAACACCTCGCGCGCCTGGGTGGCGATGTGGCGCGCATCCACCAGATCGATGACGCTCATGCCTTTTTCGCTGCGGGTCGCCACGACGAAGGCAAAGCCATGCGCCACGATCAGTTCACGCGCCGCGGCGACGATCTCGTCGTCGGAGAAGACGGCGCGGCCGGCGGCCTCGCCGAGTTCCTTGCGGTTGGGCGTGATGGCGGTGGCGCCGGCGTAACGCGCGTAGTCACGCCCCTTGGGGTCGACCACCACCGGCTTGCCGGCGTCGCGGCAGATCGCGATCAGTTCGGCGGCGACGCCGTCGAGAAGTATGCCCTTGCCGTAATCCGACAGGATGACGATGTCGGCCGACGGGAGTATGGCCCGGAAATGGCCAATCAGCGCCGCCCGCTCGCCGGCGTCGAGCGCTTTGACCTCCTCTTCGTCGAAGCGCAGCACCTGCTGGTTGAGGGCACTGAAGCGGCTCTTGGACGAGGTCATGCGACCCGGCTGCTGCGCCAGCCCGCGTGTATCGACGCCGATCTCACCCAGCATTCGCACCAGGTGACCCGCCGCCGCGTCCTCTCCAATGACGGAGACGGGCACGGCGCGCGCGCCCAGCGAGATGATGTTGGAGACGACGTTGCCGGCGCCGCCCATGGCAAGCGTTTCGCCACGCCCATGCAGCACCGGTATCGGCGCCTCGGGTGAAATGCGTTCGATGACGCCGTTGACGAAACGGTCGAGGATGAAATCGCCGACCACCAGAACGGTGACGTCGCCGATGCGTGAAATGACCCGGTGAAGGGCTTCGGAAGAGGACGGGAACTGTTTGATCATCTTGTTTGTCACGAGGAAAACCGGTCTCTGTGTCGTGAAAACCCCGCCCATGGACCAGCACAGCCGGCTACCCACCGGCATGCCGATATACTGCAATGCGCCTCGGTGCAACGGCGGCCCCTGTTGCGCCGTGCCATGTCAGTTCCTTTGCAGCGCCACATGGACGCCGAGCCCGACGAGCAGCGTGCCGCCGACGCGCCGCATCAGGCGCTGCGCGCGGCTGGAGCGCTTGAGCCGGCCGACGACCAGGCCCGCCAGGAAAACACAGACGATGTCAGCCGAGGAAAACATCAGATTGACGATTGTGCCGAGAATGACGAACTGCAGCCAGACCGGCCATGCGGCCGAAACGTCGATGAACTGCGGCAGGAACGCCATGAAGAAGATCGCTGTCTTGGGATTGAGCACCTCGACGGTGATGCTCTCGAAAAAGGCGAGGCGCGCCGACTTGCGCTCGATCTCCGGCAGCGCGGTTTCGCCCTCGCCCTTGTTGCGCAGCAGCGAGACGCCGAGCCAGACCAGATAGAGCGCGCCGACGATCTTGACCGCGAGGTAGAGTGGCGGCACCGCGTGGAACAGCACCGACAGGCCGGCCGCGGCCGCCAGAACATGCACATAGCCGCCCAGATGGATGCCCAGCGCCGCCATAAGGCCCGACCAGCGGCCGCGCGCAATCGTCTGCGCGGCGGCATAGAGCATGGCCGGCCCAGGTATGTAGGCGAAGATCGCCGTGGTGGCGAAAAACGCCACGAGCAGTTCGGTCGACGGCATCCCCTTGCTCCTATCGCGACTCTGGCGCGACACAAGCGGGAGCTTTACGGCGGCACTGTGGCGTGCGCCCGTCCAGCCCTGCCATGTCGACAGCCGGTTCCTCGTCCCCTATAAGGGCCGGAATCGGCAGACGAAACAAGGTTCAGGACCTTTCAAGATGATCATCGTCACGGGCGGCGCGGGCATGATCGGCTCCAACATCGTCGCCGCGCTGAATGCCGAGGGCCATGACGACATACTGGTCGTCGACGACCTGACCGACGGCCACAAGATCGCGAACCTCGCCGATCTTGCCATCGCCGACTATCTCGACAAGGACGATTTCCTGTCGCGCATCGAAGCCGGCAATCTCGGCAGGGTCGAGGCTGTCTTCCACCAGGGCGCCTGTTCGACGACCACCGAGTGGAACGGCAAGTTCATGATGGATGTGAACTATGCCTATTCCAAGCGCCTGCTGCATGCCTGCCAGGTGCTGCGGGTGCCTTTCCTCTACGCATCCTCGGCTTCGGTCTATGGCGGCGGCTCGGTCTTCCAGGAGGATCCGCGCTTCGAACGGCCGCTCAACGTCTACGCCTATTCCAAGAAGCTCTTTGACGACTACGTCAGGCGCACCACCTTCGACACCGATCACTCGCAGGTCGCCGGCCTTCGCTACTTCAACGTCTATGGGCCGCGCGAGGCCCACAAGGGCGCCATGGCCTCGGTCGCCTTCCACCTCTTCAACCAGGTCGAACAGGGCCAGAACCCGAAACTGTTCGGCGCCCATGACGGTTTCGGTCCCGGCGAGCAGAGCCGCGATTTCATCCATGTCGGCGATGTCGCCGACGTCAATCTGTGGCTATGGAAGCGTGGCGCCAGCGGTATCTTCAACTGCGGCACCGGCCACGCGCAGCCGTTCCGGGCGATCGCCGAAACGGTGATCGACACGCTCGGCCAGGGCGAGATCGAGTTCATTCCCTTCCCCGATCATCTCAAGGGCAGCTACCAGAGCTTCACACAAGCTGATATGTCCCGCTTGCGCGCTGCCGGTTACAACGGCCAATTCCGGACCGTGGAAGCCGGGGTCAGAGACTATGTCGAATGGCTGAAAGCCCGACGATCCTCGTGATCGGCCCCCGCTGGGTGGGCGACATGGTCATGGCGCAATGCCTGTTCTCGGCGCTGAAGGAGTTGCATCCCTCTGCCGCGATCGACGTGCTGGCGCCGGCCTGGGCGGCGCCACTGGTGGCGCGCATGCCCGAGATACGCCAGCAGATCGACTTTCCGCTCAAGCCGGGCGCGCTGGAATTCTCCAGCCGCAGGCGCTTCGGCCGGCTGCTGCGCGGCCGCTACGACATGGCCTATGTCCTGCCCGGAAGCTGGAAATCGGCGCTCATCCCGTTCTTCGCCGGCATCCCGCGCCGCGTCGGCAATCTGCGGGAGATGCGCTACGGCCTGCTGACCGACGTCGTGCCCCTCGCCAAATCGATGAAGCGGCGCACGGCGCAGGCCTATTTCGGCCTTGCCGGAGGCGGCACCTTCCGCGCACCCCGCCTTAGCGTCGACACTGCCGGCCAGGCCGCGCTCCTGTCGCGCCTCGAGCTGGACGCGAAGGGCTTCGTGGCGCTGATGCCTGGCGCCGAATTCGGCCCCGCCAAGCGCTGGCCGAGCGAGAGCTACGCCGGCCTCGCGCGCGACCTCATGGCCAGGGGCCTGAAGGTGGTGCTGCTCGGCTCACGCAACGACAGCCCGGTGACGGCCGAAATCGCGGCCCTTGCCCCCGGCGCGCTCGACCTTGCCGGCAAGACGCGGCTGGAAGACGCCGTCGACCTGATCGGAGCGGCCAGGCTCGCGGTTTCGAACGACAGCGGGCTGATGCATGTCGCGGCCGCCGTCGGCACGCCGATCGTCGCCATCTACGGCTCGACCTCCCCCGAGAACACGCCGCCGCTCAGCGAGACGCGCGAACTGGTCTGGCTCGACCTCCCCTGCTCCCCCTGCCACCAGAAGATCTGCCCGCTCGGCCATCTCGACTGCCTGAAGACGCTCGAAGTCGCCAAGGTCGCGGCCGCCGCGGAGCGTCTTCTGGCCATTCCGGCGACGGCATGACGTCCGCATGAAGGTGCTTGTCGTCAAGACGTCCTCGATGGGCGACGTCATCCACACCTTCCCATCCATCGAGGATGCCCGGCGCAACCGGCCGGACGTGTCCTTCGACTGGTGCGTTGAGGAAGCGTTCGCCGGCATCGTCGCGTTGCACCCGGCGATCGGCGCCATCCACACCGTGGCGATCCGGCGCTGGCGCAAGGCGCCCTTCAGCCCGGACACCTGGCGCGAGGCGGCGACGCTCCGCCGCGCCTTGCGCGAGGCCCGCTACGACCTCGTCATCGACGCGCAGGGGCTGCTGAAGTCGGCGCTCGTGGCCAGACAGGCAGCGGCGCCAATCGCCGGCCTCGACCGGGCAAGCGCGCGCGAACCCTCCGCCACGCTGTTCTACGACCGCAAATACGCCGTGCCGCGGGGCCTGCATGCCATCGAACGCACGCGGCGCCTGTTCGGGCTGGCGCTCGGCTACGAGCCCGATCTTTCGACACTCGATTCCGGCATCGTACCGCCGCCCGGCGGGCTCCGTGGCGTCGGCGGCCCTACCGCCTTCCTGCTGCACGGCACCAGCCGCGAGGACAAGAAATGGCCGGTCGCGGACTGGATCGAAACCGCGCGCCTTCTGGCCGCAAAGGGAATGACGCCCGTCACCACCTGGTCCAATGCGGCGGAAAAGGCTGTCGCTGAAGCCATCGCGGCCGGCGAACCGGGAACGATCGTCGTGCCGAAGTCTACGCTTGCCGAGATCGCCGCCATCATCGGGCGTTCGGCGCTCGTGGTCGGCGCCGACACCGGCCTCACCCATCTGGCCAGCGCTTTCGGCCTGCCGACGGTGGCCGTGTTCCTGTCGACGGAACCGGGACTCACCGGCCCACGCGGAGCTTATGCGTCGACGTTGCTGGCCGCGCCGGGAGAGCGGCTGAGCCCGGCGACGGTGATTGCGGAAGCACAGAAGTTGCTGGAGCTTAGCCGGGCAAACAACGGCCGGAATTGAACTTTTCAGCCAACGGAATCGATCAGCGCCGTTCTCCACGTCAGCACGGAGAACGGCTTCACCGTCATCATGTTCGGAAAATGGGCGGCGGGACGATGAGGGGTGGTGCTGCCAGCCCCTCGCTCCGCTCTAGATGAAATTCACCTCGACGATCTCGTAGCCGCGCGCGCCGCCAGGCGCGTTGACTTCGATGGCGTCGCCGACTTCCTTGCCGATGAGAGCGCGCGCGATCGGCGAGGAGATGGAGATGCGGCCCGACTTGACGTCGGCCTCCTGGTCACCAACGATCTGGTAGGTCTTCTTCTCTTCAGTGTCCTCATCGACCAGAACGACGGTCGCGCCGAACTTCACCTTGTCGCCGCTGAGCTTCGACACGTCGATGACTTCGGCGCGCGCGATCAGGTCCTCGAGCTCGTTGACACGGCCCTCGTTCAGGCTCTGCGCCTCTTTCGCGGCATGGTATTCGGCATTTTCGGAAAGGTCGCCATGCGAACGGGCCTCGGAGATCGCCTCGATGATGCGCGGCCGCTCTTCCTGCTGGCGCCAGCGCAGCTCCTCCTTCAATGACGCGAACCCCTCGCCTGTCATCGGGACCTTGTTCATGATGCGAGACCTTTCCTGCCGCCACCCCCGCATTCCGGGGAAAGCCTTGTCGTTGGGTACAAAAAGAAAACGGTCCGGCAGCCTTGGGCTAACGGAACCGTTTCACCGCAATTTCCCCCAATATAGCAATCCCGCTGGGTTTTTCACGCCCAAAAATCAAATTTGCGAAAATCATCCCCGAGCTTGATCTCGGCCGGGACCTGGCCAGCCAGCGGGTCGGAAAAAGGAACGGCCGCGATCGCTCGCGGCCGTTCGCCTGTCTTGCGGAGCTTGTCAGCTGCGCATGAAATGATCGATCTGCTCGGCCAGCATACCGTATTCGCGGGAACTCTTGCCGGTACGCTTCTCGATTTCCATGAGTTGCTGCTGGGCGCCCTGGAGATCTCCGATCTGCAGATGCGCCTCGCCCAGATACTCGCGCACCAGCGTATAGTTCGGGTCGATGCGCAACGCCTCCTCGTAATAGCCGAGACCGACGGCGACGCGGCCGGAATGGCGGTGCGAATAGCCAAGGTAGTTGAGGATACGCGGATCCTGCTTGTTGGCCGCCAGCGTCAGTACGGCGATCGCCTCGTCGTAGCGCCCGGCCATCGCCAGGTCGTGGCCGGCCTGGTAGATGCTGTCGTCGTCGAGCATGCCCTGCTGGGGCGCCACGCATTTCTGCTTCTTCTTGTCCCAGACCATGCCCTTCTTGCATTGCGTGACGGTCTGGTTGCCGCCACCGCCGCCGCCTGAACTATCGCCGCCGGCGGCGAAAGCCGGAAGGGCAAGCATGTGCAGCGCGACCAGCGCGCCAGCCGCCTGGATCAGCATTCTCTTATGCATGGAAGCCTCCTTGAGGGTGACAATGCGAGTCTAACGCCGCGCGACGCCGGTTTCATCCCGAAAAGCGAATCGCGGATGAAAGCGATCGGCCGGGTACCGTGCCCGCGTGACGTGACGAACGGCGCAAATCCGCTATCATCGGCTTCGAGCATAGGCACAAAGCGGAGATGGCCCATGCAGCGACGCCTGGAAAGGGAATGGGAGCTTTCGATCGGCCCCGATACCGTGCGGCTGTTCATCCTCAAGGCCAAGGCGCTCAGCGCCGCCGTCAACGAAGACTATGCCGACGGCGCTGAACACGAGGTGGAGCTCGATGGCGACGCGCATGCCAACCACCATCATGATGGCCTTGCCGAGGAAAGCACCGAGAACCTGACCGAGGAGGAATTGCGCGAGCTGATCGCCGACCTCAATGTCGACGAGGCGGCCGAGCTGGTGGCGCTCGCCTGGATCGGTCGTGGCGACTACGACGCCTCGGAATGGTCGGATGCCCTGGCGGCTGCCCGCGAGCGTGCCGACCGCCGTACCGCCAAGTATCTGCTCGGCATGCCGCAGCTTGCCGACTGGCTTGAGGAAGGCCTGGAAGCGCTCGGCGCGTGACGGCGCTGTAACCGAGTGTGATCGGCCGAGGGGGCAACTTCGGCGTGCCGGCGCCGTTTTCCGGCCATGGCAGCGCTGAGCCTTTTCAGATTGTGCGTTCTGGCGCTGCCTCTGGCGGCGGCGACCCTGCTCGCTACACCGGCCGACGCCAGGCATCGTCACTGGCACCACGGGGCGTCGCCTCGGGTAGAACAGCCCCCGACGCCACGGGCCGACCAGCCGCTGAAATCACGCGGGCACAAATCCCTATCGAAGCCGATCCGACGCAAGGCCCGGCACCCCATGCCGCCGGTCGCCGGAGTGCCTGTGCCGGAGAAACGTCCCGCCAATGCACCGGCGGCCGAGGAACCGAAGGCCCAGCCTCCCGCGAGCAACGGCGCTTCAGACCGGCCTGTCGAGGAAAAACCTCGCGGAGAGGAGCAGGCGCAGCCCGAACCGCCAGTCGAAAGCGAGCCGGAGCCACCGGCCGTGGCACCGACGCCGACGCCGAGGCCCGACGACGCCGGACCCCGCACCACCGAGCCCGTGGCCCAACCACCGCCAGCGGCTCCGGTACCGCCCGAAAAGCCGGATGATGCCCGCGATGAGAAGAAAATGCTGCCCGATCCACGTTCGGCCGACCTTCCCGCCGACAAGATGCCTGCGGAGGAAATCGCCTGTCGCGAGCGGCTGAAGGCGCTGGGCGTCGAATTCGAGGAACACAAGCCCGAAAGCGACCCCGCGATCGGTTGTGCCATCCCCTACCCCGTCGTTCTGAAAACGCTTGGTGGATCGGTCGCCATCGGACCCGGCACAGAACTCAACTGCGCGATGGCCGAGGCCGCTGCCCGCTTCATGGTGGATATCGTGCGGCCGGCCGCGAAGAGCGCGTTCGGCGCGGAGCTGAAATCGGTGAGCCAGGCGTCGGCCTTCGTATGCCGGCCGCGCCACGGCACGAGGAAGTTGTCCGAGCATGCCTTCGGCAATGCGCTCGACATCGCAAGCTTCACGCTTTCCGACGGCAAAACGGTCGAGGTCGGCCCGGCGCCGCCGGAAAAGGAAGCGAAATTCCTCGATGAGGTGCGCAAGGCCGCCTGTGGCCCGTTCAAGACCGTTCTGGGGCCGGGCAGCGACGCCGACCACACGCGCCATTTCCACCTCGACCTCGAGCCGCGCCGTCACGGCGGCACCTTCTGCCAGTGACGGGGCGGCGACGGCTCGCCCCATTTCAGCCTCAGGCGTGAACATCGACGCTGAGTTTTCCTTTACCCTTGATGGTTAAAATCCCGCCTATCGGAAAGGGATTGCGATGGACGGGCTTTTTCGCGCCGCGACAGGATTTGCGCGACGATCGAAACGGATGCGCGCGGTGGCGGGCGGCGTCGCGGCGATGGCCGTCCTCGCCACGGTCTCGGCCTGCAACACCGGCAGCGTGCTGAATCTCGAGCCCGCCGTCGATGTCGGCACGCAGACTTCAGCCGTCCCGCAATACAGCGGCATGCAGCGGCTGGTGCCCTCCAATCCCTACATGACCAGCGCCGCCTATCCGCGCATGGACACTCCGATGTCGCCGGTCGAGCAGATGCCCGCCAGCGAGACCGACTGCCGCAATGAATTGAGGCGGCTCGGCGTGGTCTACACCGACATTGCTCCGATCCATGAAGGTCAGTGCGGCATTGACTATCCGGTCAAGGTCTCGGCCATCGGCAGCGTCGAGATGAAGCCGGCCGCGACGCTGACCTGCAACATGGCCGCCACCTTCGCTGCCTGGACCAAGAACGAACTCGTTCCCTCGGCTCGCTGGCGCTACTTCACCGGCGTGAAAACCATCCATCAGGGGTCGAGCTATTCCTGCCGCAACATTGCGGGTGAAGGCGTGCTCTCCGAGCATGGCAAGGGCAACGCGCTCGATGTCATGAGCATCGAGCTCAACAATGGCGACGACATCGACGTGCGCAAGCCTGGCCTGTTCGCCTTCCGCACGCGCGGTTTCCTCAACACCGTGCGCGCCGACGGCTGCCAGTATTTCAACACGGTGCTCGGCCCGGGCTATAATTACGACCACCGCAACCACTTCCATTTCGACGTCAAGAACCGCAAGAGCGGCTACCGCGCCTGCCGCTGACCACCACGGCCCGCGCGGTGTATGATGCGTGCCGCATGACATGATGTGGCGGAGCCCGAGCGGCCAGCATGAGCCAACGCAGCCTCCCACGACGCACCATACTGTGGCTGGCGGCGCTGCTGGCCGCCTATCTCTCGCTGGCCTATGTCGCGGTCCCTGAATTCTGGAGCCTGCGCAACCGGGGCTTCGGCGCGCAGCGCTTCGAGATGGTGACGCACACGCCGCAGGGCATTCGCGGCGATCCCATCAATGTCGGCCTTGTCGGCACGGAGAAGGAAATCGTCCACGCTTTCGGCATGGCCGGCTGGGACACGGCCGACGCGGTCACCCTGCGCACCGCCATCCGCATCGGCGAGAGCGTGCTTTTCGATCATCCCTATCCGGACGCGCCGGTCAGCCGGCTGCTGTTCGACGGCCGCCCGCAGGACCTCGCCTTCGAGCTGCCCGTTGGCGGCAGCGCCGATCGCCGCCACCATGTCCGCTTCTGGCGTACCGGAGCCACTGGCGACGACGGCCGGCCCTTGTGGCTGGGCGCGGCGAGCTTCGATCGTGGCGTCGGCCTCAGCCACGATACCGGCGCGGTGACCCATCACATCGGTCCCGACCTCGACGCCGAGCGCGATTTCCTCATGCGGAGTCTCGGCAAGGCCGGCATGCTGGTCTCGACCCAGGAGATCGCCGGCGTCGGCGCCACGACCGACGGGCGCAATGGTGGTGGCGATCGCTACGTCACCGACGGCAAGGCCATGGTCGGCGTTATACCGACGCTCCCCTGATGCGAATGACCCGCGCAAACTCCATTCCGGCCAAAGACAATAGCCGGCTGCGGCAGTAACGCCGTCCCGGGAAGGCAGCGCTTCGCGCGCCCCGGCAAAAATATAGGAGCGACTATTTTCGAAGACCCGCCCGCAATGCTATTGACGCCGCCATGCTCTACGTCGAAGTCGCCATCGTGGTCGTGCTCATCTGTGTGAACGGCCTTCTGTCGATGTCAGAACTGGCAATCGTCTCGGCCCGGCCAGCCAGGCTGAAGGCCATGATCGACCGTGACGTTCCCGGCGCCGGCCGCGCGCTGGCGCTCGGCTCCGATCCCGGCAAATTCCTGTCCTCGGTGCAGATCGGCATCACGCTGGTCGGTGTCTTGTCGGGTGCCTTCTCCGGCGCCACGCTCGGCGAGAGACTGGCCTCGTTCCTGGCCTCGTCCGGCGTGCGAGACAGCATCGCCAACCCGCTCGGCGTCGGCATCGTCGTGGCAATCATCACCTATGCCTCGCTGATCGTCGGCGAACTGGTGCCCAAGCAGATCGCGCTTCGCGATCCCGAGCGCGTCGCCTCGCGCGCGGCCCCGGCCATGACGATCCTCGCCACCATCGCCGCGCCGCTGGTCTTCCTGCTCGACATTTCCGGCCGCGCCATCCTGTGGCTGCTCGGCCAACGCGGGGAGAGCGAGGAAAAGGTCACCGACGAAGAGATCAAGATGCTGGTCGCGGAAGCCGAGCACCACGGCACCATCGAATCCGACGAGCGGCGCATGATCGCCGGCGTCATGCGGCTGGGCGACCGCGCCGTGCGCGCGGTGATGACACCGCGCACCGAGGTCGACTGGCTCAACCTGCAATCAGACGACGCCACGATCCGCAAGCTGCTGATGGAAACGCAGCACTCGCGCCTGCCGGCCAGCGAGGGCGGCGTCGACGCCATGATCGGCGTCGTGCAGACGCGCGACGTGCTTTCGGCCCTGCTCGCCGGACGGACGCTCGAACCGCGCCGCCACGTGCGCGCGGCGCCCATCGTGCACGATCAGGCCGACGCGCTCGACGTTCTACAGAAGCTCAGGGAATCCGACGTGCCGATGGCGCTGGTGCATGACGAGTACGGTCATTTCGAAGGCATCGTCACGCCGGCCGACATATTGGAGGCGATCACCGGCGTCTTTCGCTCCGACTTGGAAGCCGGCGAGGAGGAAAACGCCGTCAAGCGCGAGGATGGGTCCTGGCTGCTGGCCGGCTACATGCAGGCCGACGAAATGGCGGAGGTGCTTGGCATCGACCTGCCCGAGAACCGCGACTACGAGACCGTCGCGGGCTATGTGCTGTCGCACCTGCACCACCTGCCCGCGACCGGCGAATGCGTCGATGCCCAGGGCTGGCGCTTCGAGGTGGTCGACCTCGACGGCCGCCGCATCGACAAGGTCATCGCCACCCGCCTGGCCGGCGGCCACCGCCAGATGGCAAGGTGACGTCGAGGTCGCGACGCGCTTAATGCCTTGTTTGGCGCACCCTACACCGCGGCCTCGATCGGCTCGGCCAGCTTCGGATTCGAGCGCGAGGCGATCAGGCAACTGGCAACGATAAGCCCGGCTCCGGCTAGCGTGGTCCAGGTCACCGCCTCGTCGAAGAAGAGCCAGCCGAGCCCTATCGCCCAGATGAAGGCGGAATATTCCGTCGGGATCAGATATTGCGCCTCGGCGCGGGCATAGGACCAGCTCATCAGGAACTGGCCGGCGAGCGACAGCGCCGTCACCCCGGCCAGCGGGAGCCAGAGGTCACTGGGCAGCGCGACGGCGAGCCATGGCGCGGCGACGCCCAGGATGATCGCGATGCAGAGGTTCTGGAACAGCATGATCTCCCCCGGCTTGGCCACCAGTGCCTGCTGCCGCGCAAGGATCAGGTTGTAGGCGTAGAACACCGTCGACAGCAGCACCGCCACGGTGCCGGCAAGCGCATCCTTGGCATAGCTTGCATGGCCGAGCTGCCCCGCCAGGATGATCGCGACGCCGGCGATGCCGGCCAGCGAGGCCCATATCGCCTGGCGCTGTATGCGCTCGCCCAGAAGCATCGCTGCCAGGAAAAGCGCGAACAGCGGCGCGACGAAGGAGAGCCCGATCGCCTCGGCGAGCGGCAACCGCGCGAGCCCCCAGAAGAAGGACAGCATGACAATGGCGACGGTGGCCGCGCGCATCGCGTGGAGCCTGAGAGCCGAAGGAGCGGGAAGCGAACGCGGCCCGCTCAGCCAGGTAGCGCCGGCAACCACCGTGGCAAGCATGCTGCGCCACAGCACCGTGTTGTAGACGCCGACGGCGAGGACCATGATCTTCATCCCGGCGTCCATCGCCGACAGAAGCAAGATGCCGAGCGCGCATACCAGCACCGGGATCAAGGGAGAAACTGCGCCGGCCGCGCTCGATGACTTCACGGTTCCCCCATGTGACGGACTGCAGCCGGACATATCAGGGCAAGGCGGCGGGGCCAGATGGCAGCTTGGCCCACATCTCGGTCCAACGCCGCCCGCCTGATCTGTCCGGGCGCCGCCGTCAGCCGACAACCGCCTTGGGTTCAAGGAACGCCTCCAGCCCGAAGGGACCGAACTCCCGCCCGATACCGGAGTGCTTGAAACCGCCGAAGGGAGCTGGACCGTCGGCTGGCGTTTCATTCACGACCACCCGGCCCGCCTCGAGATGGCGAGCGACATCGCGGGCATGCTCGAGATCGGAGCCGTGGACATAGGACTGCAGCCCGTAGTCGGTGTCGTTGGCGATAGTGATCGCCTCAGCCTCGTCTTCGTAGGCGATGACACTCAGCACCGGCCCGAAAATCTCCTCGCGTGCGATCCGCATGTCGTTGGTGACATCCGTAAAGACAGTCGGGCGCACGAACCAGCCATGATCGAGGTCCCGCGGCCTGCCGGGACCGCCCACGAGCAGGGTGGCGCCCTCCTCCTGCCCCAGCCTGATGTAGGACTGGACGCGCTCCCATTGCTTCGCGCTGACCATGGGGCCGACGCCGGCCTGCGGATCGCTGGACGGCCCGGCCCTGAGGTCGGCAACGGCCTCGGCAAGGCGCGCGGTCACCTCCGCCTGCCGCCGCCGCGAAACGAGAAGCCGGGTGCCCGCGATGCAGGCCTGGCCGCTGTTGCGGAAGGCGGCCGCGACGATGTCCGGGATCGCCCGGTCGAGATCGGCATCGTCGAGCAGGACCTGCGGCCCTTTGCCGCCAAGCTCCAGCGTCACGCGTTTGAAGGTCTCGGCCGCTGAACGCAGGATAGCGCGCCCGGTCGCGGTCGAGCCGGTGAAGCTGATCTTGGCGATGTCCGGATGAGCGCTCAGCGCGGCGCCGACCACATGGCCATAGCCGTTGACGACATTCAGCACGCCGCGCGGCAGGCCGGCTTCATGCAATGCCTCCAGCAGCGTCTGCGTCTGGATCGCGCTCATCTCGGAAGGCTTGATGACGATGGTGGTGCCCGCCGCGATGGCCGTTGCGAGCTTGGTGCAGATGAAGCCGATGTTGCTGTTCCAGGGCGTGATCGCCGCGGCGACGCCGACCGGTTCCATGATCACCTCGGCATTGCCCATGCGACGGGTAAACGGATAGTCCGAGACGATCTTCGCCGCCGTATCGAAGACCTGGGCGGCATGCGGTACGGAAAAGGCGAGGAAGCCCTGCGGCGCGCCGTATTCCGTCGCCATCGCCTCGTGGAGAGCGGCGGATTTCGCGGCAACCGCGTCGCGCAGCGCGTGCAGCATGGCGATGCGCTCGGCCGGTGTGGTGCCGCGCATGGCGGGGAAGGCGCGCTTGGCCGCGGCGACGGCGGCGCGTACGTCCTCCGCGTCGCCGAGGCGGACCTCGCCGATCTTCTCCTCGGTCGCCGGGTTGAACAGGTCGAAGCGTTCCGTGCCGTGCGGGGTCGTGAAAGCGCCATCGATGTAGATCTGGTCGACGTTTTTCATCTGCGGTCTCCTGTTGTTGACGACAGGGATATGCAACCGCGCGGCCGTTACGATAAGATCATCAATCACCAACACCCTGATGAGCAAGATTGCACAATGAAAGCCAGTCTGCCCGAGCTCGAAGCGGCGGCCACGATTGCGCGGCTTGGCGGATTCCGGCCCGCCGCGCGCGTGTTGAATGTGTCGTCCTCCGCTCTCAGTCACGCCGTGGCGGCGCTGGAGAGCCGGCTGGGCGTTCGGCTCTTCAACCGCACAACGCGCTCGGTGGCGTTGACCGCGGCCGGCGAGGCCTTCGTGGCTGATATCGCCCCCGCCCTCGCCGCCATCGACGGCGCCGTCGAGCGCGTTCGTGAATCGCAGGCGCAGCCGACCGGAATGCTGCGGCTCAACACATCGCTCGGAGCGGCGCGGCTGCTGCTGGAGCCGCTGCTGCTCGAATATCTGCGCCGCTATCCAGGCATGTCCCTGGAACTGGTGACCGAGGGTGCCCTGATCGACATTACCGGGCAAGGGTTCGATGCCGGCTTCCGTCTGGCCGAGGCCGTGCCGCCGGACATGATCGCCATACCGGTCACCCGGCGGGAGCGGATGGTGGTGGTCGGCGCGCCGGCTTACCTGCGGGATCGCGACATGCCCCGCCATCCGGCCGATCTGACGGCGCATCGCTGCATCCGGGCCAGGATGGCGAGCGGCCGCGTCTATCACTGGGAGTTCTCGCGCCAGGACGAGAGCCTGGCGATCGATGTGCCCGGCCAGTTGATCCTGGACGAGAGCGGGCTGATCCTTCAGGCCGCCCTGGACGGGGCAGGCCTCGCCTATGTGTGGGAGTGGTCGGCCCGCCCGCATCTGGAGGCGGGGCGACTGCTGCGGATGCTGGACGACTGGACGCCGCCCTATGATGGCATCAGCCTCTACTATCCCGGCCGCCGCCACGTGCCGGCAAAGCTGCGCGCCCTGATCGCCCTGGCGCGCGAACTGCGGCTGGAGGGCGCCCGCTGACGAGCGGCTCGATACCGCCGCTTAGGCCGCCGGGATCTTGTCGGGAGCCATGAAGGCGCGCATCGACGCCAGACCGATCCGCGCGGCATCGAGCGGCGGCTTTTTCCAGAGGTCCTCGTTAAGCAGTTCCAGCGTCCAGTAGCCATCATAGCCGGTCGACATGATGGCGTCGCGGTAGTCGCCCACCGGGATCACGCCATCGCCAGGCAGCACCCGATCGCCGTCGCCAAGATTGCTCTTCGCCATGTCGCGGGCGTCGGTCACATGGACGCCGACGATCTCGCCCCTGCCCAGGGAAGCCAGTTCCGCCACCGATCCGCCGCCACGGAAATGGTGAAAGAAATCGACGTTGACGCCAACCGCCGGATCGTTCGCCTCGCCGACCAGCCGGCGGGTCTCCGCGAGCGTGTCGAGGACGAAGGGGCCGATCGGCTCGCCGAGCGACATGAACTCGACGCCGATGCGCAGGCCATGGTCGGCGGCCATGCGGCCAGCTCGCCTGAGATTGCCGACGGCGCCCTTCTGCCAGGCCGGGTCGTCCACCCAGCGGGACGCGTCGGCGCCGATGCCAATGTTGTCGATGCCCAGAGCCTTGCAGATCTCGAACTCGCGGCGCAGGCCGGCGAGATAGGTCTCGAACTGCGCGCCGCGCGACAGGAGGAGCGCCGGACCGCTTGGTGCGAGGCCGATGGCTCCCGTCGCCTTGAGGCCGTGGCCGGCGAGCAGGTCGACGAGTTCGCCGATCCCGTGCCGGTCCAGGTATCTCTGCACCTTCGCCACCTGGATCTCCGCCGCGTCGAAGCCGGCGGCGGCGAAGGCGGGCAGGTCCTCCTCCAGCGGCGCGGGCAAGGTCGTGATCTCGGACATGCTGATCTTCATGGGAACTCCGGTTTCTGGAAAGGCGCTTCAGCGCGGGGTGTCGGGAATCTCGCTCGTCCAGCGATCATTCGGATCGGACGAGGGAACGGAGCGCACCAGCATCCCGGTGTAGGGATGCCGGGGCCGGGTCACCACCTCGAGCGGATCGCCACGCTCGACGATCTCGCCGTTGAGCGCGATCAGCAGCTCATCGCTGATCTGCAGCGCCGTCGACAGGTCGTGGGTGATGTAGAGGATGCTGACGCCGAGCTGTTCCTTGATCTCGACCAGCTGCCTGAGCACCAGTATGCGCAACGAAGCGTCGATCATCGAGACCGGCTCGTCGGCCACCAGGACACGCGGCTTGAGCAGCAGGGCGCGCGCGATCTGGATGCGTTGCAGCTGCCCGCCCGAAAGCTGGTGCGCATAGCGGCCGAGCACGCGCTGCGGGTCGAGACGGACGCGGGCGAGCACGCCCTCGACCGCCTGCCGGGCCTCGCTGGAACGCCGATCCATGCCGAGCTGGCGCAAGGCAAGGTGGAAGGTATGGTCGACGCGATAGAACGGGTTGAACACCTCGAACGGGTTTTGGAAGACAGCCTGGACGGAGCGCCGGAACTGGCGGCGGTGCCGGTCCGCCATCGTGGCGATGTCCTGCCCCTCGAACAGCACCTGTCCCGAGGTCGGAGCGAGAAAGCCGAGCGCCATCAGCGCCAGCGTCGATTTCCCGCAACCGCTTTCCCCGGCAAGGGTGATCAGCCTCGGGCTGTCGCCGGGAAAGACGAGCGACATGGATTTCACCGCCGTCACCGACTTTCCGCCGGCGTTGAAGGTCCGGCCCGCGTCGCGGATTTCCATCAGCGCCGTCATTGCCCCTCCTCCGCGTGGCGGGGCGCCACCAGATGGCCCGGCCCGACCTCGATCAACGGCTCCGTCTCCGCCTGCCATTGCGCGCGCTCCTGCGGCGTCGGCTCGGCCAGCATGGGGATGCCGTCGCGATGCCGGATCGAAGGCACGGAGGCGATGAGCAGGCGGGTATAGGGATGGCGCGGCGCCTGGAAGATGGTGTCGACCGGTCCGATCTCGACGAAGCGCCCGGCGAACATGATGCCGACCCGGTCGGCGACCTGTGCCTGGAGAGCCAGGTCGTGGCCGATCAGGATGATGGACGCGCCGATGCGGTCCCGAACCGCCGACAGGGTCTGCAGCACGACACGCTGCGAGACCACATCGAGCGCGCTGGTCGATTCGTCGGCGATGATCAGCTTCGGCTCGAACAGGATCGCCATGGCGATGCAGACGCGCTGCTTCATGCCGCCACTCAGCTCGTGCGGGAAACGGTCGAGCACGTCAGGCTTGAGCCGAACGGATTGCAGCAGCGCCGCGATGCGCTCGCGCCACTCGGCATCGAGCCGTGCCCCGAGATGGTCGCGCAGCATGTCGGCGAATTGCGCGCCGACGCGCTGCACGGGGTTGAGCACGTTCATCGCGCCTTGCGGCACATAAGCAAGCTCGCGCCACCGCACCTGCCGCCACTCGGCCTTCCCGGCGGCACGCAGGTCACGGCCGTCGAGCCGGATCGAGCCCTGCGTGATGACGGCGCTCGCCGGCAGGAAGCCAAGCACGCCCATGCTGAGCGTGGACTTGCCGCTGCCGGACTCGCCGACCAGCCCGAATATCTCGCGCGTGCCGACGGTGAGGTCGACGCCGGCGACCGCGGCCGGTCCCTTCGGGCCGGCGTAGCGGATCACGAGATCGGAAACCTGGAGCAAGGGCGTCATTGGCCGCGCTCCAGCCGGGGGTTGGCGACGCGGTCGAGCACGTGGCTGACCAGGAACAGGCCGACGAATATGCACACCAGAACGACGATCGGCGGCAGCCACCACCACCACATGCCGCGCCACATGGCGGTATAGTAGACCGCCTCGTAGATGGTGTTGCCGAGCGTGTAGGACTGACGCGGGCCGAGGCCCAGCACTTCCAGTCCGATCGAGGCGAGGATCGCCGTCGTCATCGCGTTGACGAAGCTGGCGGCCAGGAACGGTATCAGGTTCGGCATCAGCTCAAGGAACACGATCCTGAGCGTGCCGGCGTCGGAGAGCTTGGCGACGCGCACGAACTCGCGCTCGCGCAGCGACAGTATCTGCGCGCGGATCACCCGCGTCGGCCCCATCCAGGCGGTAGCGGCCACGATCAGGCCCATCGAGACGATCGAGACAATCGGAAACGACGCCGCCACCAGGATCAGGATCGCCAGCGGCGGGATGGTAAGCCCGACATCGACCACGGTGCGCACCACGGAATCGACCCAGCCGCCGAGATAGCCCGACAAAAGGCCGAGTATGCCGCCGATGAGCAGCGCGGTGCCGCCGCCGATCAGCCCGATGGTCAGCGTCGAGGGCGTCCCCAGCATCAGCGCCGCCAGCAGGTCGCGCCCCTCGCTCTGCGTGCCGAGCGGATGCAGCGCGCTGGGCGGCAGATTGGGCACATCGCCGAACACATCGGCCATCTCCGGCGTCACCAGGAACGGCCCGACGACGATCGGCAGGAGCGGCACGGCAAGCAGCAGCAGGCCGGCGATCAGCGCGGGGCTCCAGCGGAGGCGGCCAGGCATGATGCTTTCCATGGCCATCAGCTTGCCTCACCGAGACGCACGCGTGGATCGAGCAGCGGGTAGATGAGATCGATGATCAGCATCGTCAGCGCGACCGAAATGATGATGAAGAGGACGACGCCCTGCACGACGAAATAGTCGGCCGTTCGCAGCGCGTTGTAGAGAACCGTGCCGAGCCCGGGATAGTTGAAGATCGTCTCGACCAGCACCTGTCCCGACACGAGCTGGCCCATGTCGATCGCCAGCGCCGTCACCTGCGGCAGCAGCGCGTTGCGCATGCCGTAGCGAAAGAAGATGGTGCGCTCTCGCAGCCCCTTCACCCGGGCGTAGGAAAGGTAGTCCTCGCCGACGACAGTGGTCATGGCGCCGCGCATGCTGAGCGCCCAGAAGCCGATCAGCCCCAGCGCCAGCGACGCCACGGGCAGTGTCGCGTGGGTCACCACCTCGATCACGGTGGCAAGGTCGAAGCCGCGCGCGCTGCCGACGCTGAACATGCCGCCGGTGGGCAGCAGCGGCCACATGAACGCGAAAGTGTAGAGGAGCAGCAGCGCCAGCAGGTAGAACGGAATGGCCGAGAAACCCATGAAGACGTAGATCAGGCTGCGGAAGACACGCGGCGCCTTCGGCCAGGCCGCCAGCGCGCCGATCAGGTTGCCGACGATGAAGGCGAGCAGGATGGCGCTGGTCAGCAGGCCGAGTGTCCAGGGGATGGCGCGCAGCACCACGGACGAGACCTTCTCGGGGAAATAGGCGAGCGAATAGCCAAAATCCCCCCGCAGGAGATTGCCCATGTAGCGCAGGTACTGGACGTAGAGCGGCTGGTCGAGGCCGAAAGCCTCGGTGTAGGTGCGCACGATCTGCGCGCCGCCCTCCACCGACATGCCCCGGCTCGCCATCCGTCCCAGCACCGCGGCGACCGGATCGAGCGGCGTGGCGTGGATGACGATGAAATTGATCGTGACGGCCGCGAAGATGGTGAGGAGGAAGACACCAATGCGGCGGACGAGGTAGCGGTGCATCGACCCGTTCCCTGGGGTGGCGGAGCCGGCCGACGCGCGATGCGCCGGCCGGCCTTGCGGATCAGTTCGTTCCGGCGGGCTTGACCGACAGGATCAACTGGTTGCCCGTCACCCACCAGTGGCCGGGATGCACGTAGTTGTTCTCGGCGGTCGGCCAGTTCGTCCAGTAGGTGGTGTTGAACGGCGTGAGCAGGCGCGCCTGCACCAGCGGCACCACCGGCACCTCCTGCGACAGGATCGCCAGCGCCTTGTCGGCGGCCGCCGTGAAGGCGGGGTCCGAGGCCGGCAGCTTGGCCATCGTGTCGACGGCGGCGTCGTAGTCGTTGCTGGCGAAGCGCGTCGGCGTCGAGCCGGAGGACGCGCTGCCGGTCGGCGCGGATTCGCTGCTGCGGAACTGGGCGAAGGAGGCGAAGCCGTCCTGCACGCTGCCGCAGGTGTCGGCGATGTAGGCGGCGGCGGTGCCGTTCGACACGTCGGTGTAGAAGATCGCGCTTTCCGCCGGCCGGAACGAAGCGTCGAAGCCCGCTTTCCTGAGCTGCGCCACGATGATCGGGCCCATCTTCAGCTTGTCGGTCTCGCCGGAGCGGGCCGTGATCTCGAAGCCGGCCTTCTTGCCGGAAGCGTCGGCCCAGAAGCCGTCGCCGCCCCGCGTGAACCCAGCGCCCTGCATCAGGCCCTCGATGGCCTTGGGATCTGAATGCAGCTTCTCGAGCGTCGCCTCGTTGCGCTTGAGCATCTCGTTGAGGCTCGAATAGGTCGGGAAGACCGAATAGCTCGGTTCCGACATGCCTTCGAACGCCACCTTGACCAACTGGTCGCGGTTGATCGCGTCGTTCACCGCCTGCCGCACGGCGACCTTGTCGAGCGGCGCCGCCGAGGTGTTGAAGAACAGACTGCGCGGGCAGGCGTCGAGATAGGCGTAGGGCAGGCCCTTCGACCAGCCGATGATGTGTGGGTTGCGCTCGCGGGCAATCTCGAACGTGCTGCGACCCATGATCCACATGGCGTCGAGCTGGTTGTTGACGCCCATGGCGGCGCGCGCGTCCTCCGTACCGACGCCGGTCCAGATCACCCGTTCCGGCGCGGGCATGGCGTGGAAGCCGGTTTCGGCCGCCCACCAGTTGGGCAACCGGTCGAACACCGTCTCCGTCTCGGTCGAGCGCACCAGCCTGTACGGGCCGGTGCCGAGCGGCAGCCCCTTCTTGAGGTCGAAATTGGTGAAGGTATTGGGGTCGACCCCTTCCCAGATATGCTTGGGCGCGATCAGCAACGTGTTCCAGATGCGCACCCCGAAATAGTCGAGCAGGAAGCGCGGATTGGCATTCGTGAGCTTGATCACGGCCGTGTCGGCGTCGGGCGTCTCGACCTTGTCGACCCAGCGCTCCATGGCGGCGGCGTACTGAAGGTTCTTGTTCGCCTTCAGCATGTCGATGGTGAAGGCGATGTCGGCCGAGGTGAACGGCACGCCGTCGCTCCACTTGGCGCCCTTGCGCACCTTGATGGTCACGGTCTTGGCGTCATCGGAATAGGTGCCGCTTTCGGCGAGCCAGGGCTCCAGCTTGCCGCTTTCCAGATTGTAGTAGAACAGCGACTCCTGGGTGGCCTGCCACATGCCCCAGTCGAGATTCTGACCGGAGATGTAGGGGTTCATATTGTCCGGGATGGGGACGCGACCTTCGATGTTTTCGAAGATCAGCGTCTTCTCCCGCGGCACTTCCGCTATGGTCTGCGCGCCGGCCCCACCCAGCATCAGCAAGGTGAGGGCCGCCGCCATCGTGGTCGAACTCAAGATACGTCTCATGCTTGTTCCCCTTGTTTTTTGGATTGCATTTTTGGACTGCATCAAGGTTAGGCGCGTTTTTCCTTCACGATCAGGTTGCGCAATGTGTTGTAGCCAAGCCTGAGGCCATTGCGTTCCTCGCTGTACTTGGCGACGATCTCGGCCTCATGCTCGACCTTGCCGACGGCCGCGGCGGCGAAGACGTCGTCCTCGTGCTCGATGTCGATGTTGCCTTCGTAGCCGACCTCGATCAGGGCGCTGATGAACTTCGGCCAGTCGACCTCGCCCCAGCCCGGCGCCCTCGCCCGCCACCAGCCGTGGCCGAGACCGAAAGGCTCGCCGAACACCTGGCCGTAGATACCGGTGCGCTTCAGCGCGCGGCGGTTGATCTCCATGTCCTTGGCGTGGACGTGATAAATGCGGTCGCCGAAATCATGGATCGCCTGGATGTAGTCGATGCCTTGCCAGACCATGTGCGACGGATCGAGCTCGAGGCCGAGCGCGCGCGACGGCACCAGGTGGAACATCTGCTCCCAGATCTCCGGCGAGAAGGCGAGATTGATGCTCTCCATGGTCTTCACGCTCATCATCGGGCAGTTCTCGATGGCGATGCGCAGGCCACGCTTCTCGGCCTCGTCGCAGAAGCTGGAAAAGACATCCTTGAATTTCGGCATGTTGGCTTCGACCGACTTCGACGGATCGCGCCCGACGAAGGTCGCTACCGTGTCGATGCCCATGCGCTTGGCGAGATCCAGCACCTTGATGAAGTAGCGCTGCGCCTCCGGCCCTTCCTTGGGATGGAGATAGTTGGGGTAATAGCCGAGCGCGGAGATCTCGATGTCCTTGGCGGCAAGATCGGCCTGGATGGCGTCGGTCTGGGCGGCCGTCACCTTGTCGGCGTCGAGCGACGATTGAGGCCAGGCCGAAAGCTCCAGGCTGTCGAAACCGACCTCATGGGCGAATGCGGCGGTCTCCTTCGTATAATTGGCATAGAATCCGAGACGCATACTCAATTTCATCCTTTCAGGGTTGAATCACGCTTCACGAAGATCACCGGCCCATCCGTAGTATTTCGAAATACGGACAAACTGGAAAACATCTACTTTCATTGTCTCGTCGATCGAGGAAAGCTTTTCAGTCGTAAATTTCACTAGATCCTCGTTCGACCTTAGCCACACCTCAAGCATCATTGCGTATTTCCCCGTCGAAAGACCGAGGAAATGGACTTCCGGCAGCTTCTTGATCTCGGCTTCGACCGAAAGAATACGGCTGACCGGGATCTGGACGCCGATGATGGCCACCACGCTGTACCCAAGCTTCAGCGGATCGGCGACCACGCCGACGCGGCGGATGAAGCCTTCCTGCTCGAGGCGCGTGCGGCGCCGCCGCACCGTTGCCTCGGACAGATTGAGCTCCTCGGCGATCGCCAGATTGGTGATCGAGCCGTCGCGCTGAAGGATTTTCACTATCTGCGTGTCGAGATCATCGAAATCCGTCATATGGCCTCCTCCCATCAACGATCTCAGTCTAATATCAGCTAAAATATGACGTCAATAGGCATATTGAGCTCTATATGCGACGATTGTCGTCACGAGAGCGTGAAATCGCGACGCGGCGCGCTCGCGGCGCCGGCGGGTTGCTACGATGTCTGGGGACAGGAGAGCCGGCCGAGGCCGGAACGCGGCGGAAAGGAGCCCACGACATGGGTCGTGCCGCGAAGTCGAGCCGGCCCGTGAATCGCCCTGAAACGAAAAAGGGCGGCGCAAGCGCCGCCCCGTATCCCTGGGAGGATAAACTCTGGGTGGCGGATCAGGCCGCCTTGATTTCCTCGTTGACGAGATCGGCCTCGCGCGCCGCCTTCAACGCCTTGGCCCACCAGGCGATCTCGTTGACGAGCGCGGTGGCCGACTGGTTCAGGTGTTCGAAATCCTCGAGCTTCTTCTCGCCCTGGCGCACGGCCAGGAAGTCGCCCCACACGATGTGCACGGCCGACTTGACCGGCGCCATCTGCAGTTCGACCGCATGCAGCCTGAGCTGCTCGACGGCGCGCGCGCCGCCGACGCCACCGTAGCCGACAAAGCCGGCCGGCTTCTTGTTCCATTCGGTGGCGGCATAGTCGATGGCGTTCTTCAGAACCGCCGTCGGGCCGTGATTGTATTCGGCGGCGGTGAAGATGTAGCCGTCGAACGAAGCGACCTTCTTTTGCCAGCGCTGGGCCACTTCGTTCTGCGACGGCACCCAGGCGGACGAGGCGACCTCATCGAAGAAGGGCAGAGGAAAATCGCGCAGGTCGACGATCTCGACGTCGAGATCGGCATGCGCCTTGGCGATGTTGGCGATCCATTGGGTCGGCACGTCGGCGAAACGCGCGGCGCGCGTCGAGCCGACGATAATGGCGATCTTGGGTTTGGACATAAGGCTCTCCTTGCAAAGCAAAAGCTGGTATCGTTTGGATACCGGCGCTATATGAGATACTGTCAACTTCATTCGCAAGGAGGCACTTTTTTGATACCGAGGCACCCACACCGCACCGAGGACTGCCGCGCCGTGTCGGAGATTCTCCAGCGCGTCGGCGACAAATGGACCGTGCTTGTGGTGGGCAAGCTGGGCGAGGGTCCGCTGCGCTTCAACGAACTGCGCTCGGCCGTCGGCGGCATCTCGCAGAAGATGCTGACATCGACGCTGCGCGGGCTGGAGCGCGACGGTTTCGTCACCCGAACCGTGTTTCCGACCATCCCGCCGCGTGTCGACTACGAGCTGACCGACCTCGGCCACGAGTTGCTGGTTCCCGTCAGCGCGCTCGGCGAATGGGCGCGCTTGAACACGACGCGCGTGCGCGAGGCGCGGGCGCGGTTCGACGGGCTGCATGACGACAAGGATCTGAGGCGCATGGCCTAAACGGCGGAGCCCCGCGCCCAGGCTGGCATCCACGCCGGAGGCGGACGACGGGATGCGGTTTCACGGTTTCTTCTTTTCGTCGTCCTCTGGCTCATCGCCGAACGGCCATTGGTCCTTCACATAGCGGTCGATCACCTTCTTGAACCATTTTGGCATCTGGGTGATGTAGGGCACCTCGAAATAGTAATTGTCCATGCCGACATCCTTGGCGACCTGCGCCGCCAGCGCCTCGGCCTTTTTGACCAGGCTCTCCAGAACCACCTTCTTGCCGGTGTAGTCGACGAGGTCGAAGTCGGACGACCGTGTGAGGCCCGCGACGTCGAGCGAGTTCAGCATCTTCAGCAGGTTCGCCGCGAATGTCCCCTTCTTGTCGGCGCTGACATTGTTGCGCGCCTGTGCGTAGAGGCGCATCAGGCCGAGATCGTCGAGCGCCGTGCGATGGTCCGGTGCCAGATGCGCCTTCTTGTCGTTGTTCTCCAGCTTGTAGATCAGTAGCTCGATGCGCCGGTGCAGCCGTTCCAGCGACTTCAGCACCTTGTGCGTGGCGGATGCCGCGCGGATCGCCCCGTCATGCGCGGCCTGGTTGGCCTTGCGCTGCTCGTCGGTCGGGTTCTGCGGCACGCGCCGGCCGGGCGTCCGTTCCGCGCTCGAAAGGCCCACCCCGGCGCGCAGGTTGAGCGGGTTGCCGCGATAGGTCTGCGCGTTGATGTCGCTGATGATGGCCGGGATGTGCTGGGCATAGAACGGATGGGCGGCGACGAACACCTCGTCGCCGCCGAGCATCACCTGGATGCTCTGGTCGAAATCGGGCAGCCTGCTTGTCTCGAGCGGAGCCGGGCTGAACAGGTCCTGCGCCGCACCGGCGCCGCTGGCTGAAAGCAGCTTCTTGTAGTAGTCGCGGAAGACGGCCACCACCGCGTCATAGGTCACCCGCTTGCGCTCGACCGTCAGGTCGCCCGCCATGAAGGTGGCCTGCATCAGCTTGGCATCGCGCAGCTTGTCGTCGACGATGATCTCATTGGCGATCTCGTAGTGGGTCATCAGCTCGACGCCGAGGTCGCGGATATCCATGGCGACGAAGATCTGGTCCATCCAGTCCGAGGCATAGGCGTAGAAGGTGAATTCCGACGTCGCGCCGAGCACCGAGCGCTTGATCTTCTGGCTCATGTCGTAGGTGAGGAAGCGGATCAGCCGATCCCAGTCGATGGCCGGCGGCTTGGTCGAGGGCGGATCCGGCTCGACCAGCGTGGAGAAGATCGAAAGCGCCAGCGCATGGTAGGTGGCGAGCTGGTCGGGGAATTCCTTGGCCAGGAATCCGGCGACGAAATCGATCATGTTGAGCGTCACCAGCCACAGTTCGACGAACTCTACCGTGGTCTTGAAGGCGACCTTCATGCCCTTGCCCAACGGCGGCTCGGTGACCTGCTTCTTGCGGATGTCGCGCACCACGTCCGGATTGGCGTAGGGCTTGCGCCGGTAGATGACGAACACGCTGATCCAGACAGTGTTCACATAGGTGATGTTGTAGTTGACGTTGAGGTTGGCGTCGCTCTGCTTGCGTACGGTGTCCTTGATCCTGTCGGCCGTCCTGAACACGTCGAGGAAGGTGCCGACGTCGAAGGCCCGGCCGCGATCGTCCTCGCCGCGCGGCGTCTTGCCGATCGACACCGATTTGGCCACCAGCTTGACCGGCCTCTCGTCGAGATCGTCGCGCTTTTCGTCCCAGCGGGCGACGGCCGCCGCCTTCAGCGCCTCGGTGATCAGCCGCAGCGTCAGCGCAATTGTGGTCCCCGCCATCAGCGGCTGCTCGGCATAGCCGTAGAGATAGGGGAAGCGGTAGACGTCCTTCTTGTTGAGCCGCTTGCGCAGGTCGCCAATGGCCTTCTGCCGCTTGTCGTCGTTCTTCTTGCGCGCGTCCGCCTCGGCCTTGTCGAGGATGGGCAGGAGATAGGCCTTGAGCTTGCGGTCGAAGTCGACGAGGCCGGCGGCGAAATCCTTCGCCGTCTTGCCGAGCGGCAGCACATAGGCGGTCTTGTAGTCCTGGCCGACCGTGACCCATTTGGGCGCCGGCGTCGAATCCGGTTGCCAGAACACCTCGGTGACTGCCTTCTGCCGCATGGCGATCCATTCGGAGTTCAGCT
This sequence comes from Mesorhizobium sp. 65-26, assembly GCA_001899205.1. Classification (GTDB taxonomy): domain Bacteria; phylum Pseudomonadota; class Alphaproteobacteria; order Rhizobiales; family Rhizobiaceae; genus Mesorhizobium. The sequence continues at coordinate 90,427 of MKVL01000023.1, forward strand.
CGTAGCCGAGCACGTTGTCGTTGAGGTCCTTGATGCCGGTGTTGTCTTTCGCCTCGCCAGGAAACACCAGGACGTAGAGGCCGATCGCGCCGCCTATGCCGACCTTCTTCTTGTCGTCCTTGCCGGCGGCGCCCATCGGCCCCTGCCGCAATTGGGATAGCTCCCGGTAGAGCCCAAGCGAGGGCAACTGCCGGAGCACGGCGTTGCGCAGGTCACGCAACTCCCCCGGCGATGGCGCGACGCCACGGCGCCCCCTTTCCAGCAATTCGCGCAGCAACTGGCTCTCGGCCCAGATGGGCGCCGTCTGCTGGTTGTCGGCCAGATAGGTCGGCTCCAGCCATGCCTGCGCGAAGGACTGGGCATCGAAGGCAACGGAATCGTCCTTCTCGGGTTCAAGCGCCATGGCAGGTCATGCCCGGCCTCAGTTGATCACCAGGGAGTTGTCGAGCTTCACCAGATCGGTGGGAAGCCTGACCTCCCAGGGCTGGCCGACGAGCACGCCGCCCAGCGCATAGCCCTGCCCTTGCGCCGACTGGCCGTCATACGGCGCGGAAAGCGTGATGGTCTGGGCGTCCGCCACCGACTGGATGACATAGGTCGCGCCACCGACGATCAGCCGCCGGCCAACGTCGTCCTGGCTGAAGGCCGTGCCGGTGCCGCTCACCGCTGCGGAGCCGTGGGTGAGGTTGATCGTGCCCTGCCCATCCGTGTTGTTGTCGCCCTGCTGGCTCTTCAACTCGTCGATGATCGAAAGCTGCGTATCGTCGGGGCCGTAGTCGTCGGCATTGACCAGTACACCGTCCGTGCCGGGCAGCTCGCCGCTCGCCAGGTAGCTCAGGATCGCCTCCTCGAAGCCGCGCCGCACCGGCACCTTAACCCGCGCCGCGCCCGCCTGCAGGAACTGGGTGAACAGCGGATCGATGTCCCTGAGCTGCGCGACGGTCGCCCAGTCGTCCTTCTTGCCCCAGAAATAGGGGTAGAAGAGATAGACCATGTTGTTCCACTCGAAGCTCTGTTCGAACACCGCGATGTAAGCGCCCTCGGCCTTTGCCTCCGCGAAGTCGATCTCCGGATAGCCATAGGGCGCGACGTTGCGCGCCACCGCGTCGAAGAGATCGAAGCGCTGGCCTGTGAGCAGCGAGATGCAGCCTTTCTTCAGCTCGATCTGCTCCGTGGCGCGATTGATGTCCGGGTTGGTGCCGGTAACGCCGCTGTCGGAAGCCCTGAGCTTGGCCTCGGCCACCGCCTGATCGTAGGCGCTCTTCTGGTCGTTGTAGGCGTTCATGATCGACGAGAAGGTCTTGAGCTGCCAGTCCTGGAACTTCTCCGTCGACAGGCTGCAGAACACCGTGACCAGGACTTCGTAATTGTGGAAGCCGATCGAATTCACCGTCACGGTCAGCGTCGGCGTCGGCAGCAGATGCAGCGTCCAGATGGCATGGTCGTCATTGGGCTCGATATATTCGCCCTGCTGTTCCTGAAGCTGGAAGAAGATGCGGTGCACGCCCGCCTGGGTCTCGCCATAGATGTTCACATAGGCGCTCTGGCAGAGATAGCCGTCGGCGATGGTGATGTCGAACATGTCCGAGCTCAGCAGCCGGTCGCCGACCGTCGGCATCTGGTCCGGGGCCTTCTTTGAACCGGAAGCGATCACCACGCTGGGCGGCGGCGGATTGACGTCCTGCGCGCCGTATTTGCTTGCCCAGTAGAGATAGTTGTCGCGCGTGATGTCGGAAGCCTGCAGCGGCTGGAACGTCTGGCCGCCGACGCAGTAGCCGGGCGCGTCGGGGTTGGTCTGGGTTATGTCGTCGACCGGCCGGTTGCTCATGGCGTAGCGCAGGAAGGCCGCCGGTTCCGGCACGATGAACTCCAGCATCAGCCGCTTGCCGTAGTTCACCACCTGGGCCTGGTAGATCTTGTCCAAATAGCGGTAGACGCCGACGATGTCGGCGGTGCCAACCTTGTTGTCGAAGGCATGCTCGTTGACCTCCTCGACAACATGGATCGTGGTCACGGTCCGGCTGGTCAGCGTGCGCGTCTGGATGCGCTCCACGGCCTTGGTCGCCACTTCGCGCGCATAGTTGGACGACGCGGTGTTGGACTGCTGCGTGGAGGTGCTGCTGGAGCTGTTGTAATTGGCGGTCGCATCCACCGAGGGACCGTAGGAGGCATGGATGGTGAGGCCCGCGTCTTTGCTGGCGGTCTGGCTGATCACCGTCTGCGACTCCGTCTGCAGTTCGAAGCGCTCGCTGGTCGAGAGATCCTGCTCCTTGTCGGTGGTCGTCTCGGTCTCGGTCGTGTCGGTCTGCTGCGTGCTGTCGCTCGTCTTGAAGCGGCGCGAGCGCACTTCGCTCTTCAGCACGTTCTCGACATGAGCGATTTCGCCCAATTGGTAGCGCAGCAGCGCCTGCTCGACGACGAGCAGGTCGGCGATGCCCAGCACCCGGGCGTCGCCCTTGCCGCTCGGCACGGTAGGCTCGCTGTCCGGAGGCGTCTGGTCGAGCGTCGGCGCGCAAGGGCCCGGCGTGCGCGGCACGATCGGCAGCGGATCGATGATCACGCCATACCCGCCGGCCAGCGCATCGCTCGGCACGAAATTGGAGCCGATCTTGACCATCTGGCGGGCCGCGCCGGTGTCGGCATAGAGCCGCGAGGCGATGCCGGCCGCGCTCTTTTCCAGAAGGGTGACGGATTTGGCGACGTCGACGCCGGTCGCGCCGATGCCGAGGTTGGCGAGCGTCGTGCGCGTCGAAGCGCTGAGCGCGCCCGCTGCGGTGTCCGAAAGCACGAAGCCGGACGGGTTCGGCGCCGACAGGGCAACAGCCTTGCGGCCCGCGGGCTTGGCCGCCGGCTGCGCGCCCGCGCGTTCGAACGCACCGAGCAATTCCTCGCGCGCATCGCGACGCGCTGCGAGATCGGCGGCGAGCTGCGCCATCTGCTTGTTGCGCGCATCCGACGCCGCCTTGGCCGCGTCGGCCTGGGCCTGGCGCGCGGCTTTCAAATCATCGCTGGTCGACGGCAGCGGAAAGATGCCGGCCGGCAGCACCATCGGCGCGCCGAGAAACGCCGCGCGGGTCACGGCCTGGCCGCTGGCGAGGCGCCGGATCAGCCACAGCGTGCGCGCCAGCCGCGCCAGAAGCATGCGCGAACGCGGCGCGACGTCGCTGTCTATGGTCGCCGCCACGAGGCTGTCACAGGAACGCTGGCAGAGCGCCGCGAACGCATCGCCCGCCGCGTAACCGGCTGCATCCTGGCCGAGCCTGCTCTTGATCGCCGCGGCCGCGGCGTCGGCGAAGCCGGCATCGCCAAGCTGCGGCAAGGCACGCACCAGCGCCAGCATTGCCGGGTCGAGCCGGCCCGGCATGCCCAGGAAATCCGCGGTGCCGACATAGCCGACAGCGAGCTTCTCCAGCGCGGCGCGCGAGCCGCTCGGCCGGGCATTGCGCAGGCTGGCGATCAGCTTGCCCTTGGACTGTCCGAGATCGACGGTGTCGTCGCCGGCGCTGTCCGAGGCGGGGCGGGGCGGACGAATGGTGACAAAGCGGAACACTTCGGTCGACATGCTGCCTCCTCCAGGTGGGCCGCCGCCGCGACCCCCTTCAAAAATCCCCACCCCTGGTCCCCTGCGAAATTCCGGCGGCTTCGACGCCGCCTGCTAACTCTTCGATCCGCGCGTGCCTCCAGCAGGTCGCGCCGATCGTCCTTCAGCGGCCCAATGACTGCTGCACCAGACCGCCATCCCAGACCCGCATCCGGCCGTCGGCGCGGCCAGCGCGTGACGCGATCAGGCAAGCCTGACGGCCGCGCCGTCTTTTCTCATTTCGGTGCAGGCCGCAGCCGTTCAGCAGGCAGGGCAAAACCGCCAGGGCGCATGTCAGCGCGCCATTCTGCAATCGTTGACGCATCGTCTTTCCTTCCCGCCGCCGCGGAAGAGCAAATGCGAATGTAAGGACAGAAAAACACGCGAAAGCCATGCCCGCATCTCCCGCGCGGGGGATGCGGCGAACGGACGAAGCGTTGCGCCGGATTCTTGAAGGCCGTGGACTAGCTCTCGGCCGGAACGGGCTTCGGCTTGCCCTCGCCGTCCAGCGCCACCATCACGAAGTCGGCGTGTGTCACCTTCTCCATCAGGTCGGTGAGATAGCGCTGCGCCCACGCTTCGACCTTGAGCGTCATCGAGGTGCGGCCGACGCGCTCGACATGGGTGTAGATGCACAGCGTGTCGCCGATCTTCATCGGCTTGGCGAAGGACATCTCCTTCACTGCCGCCGTCACGACGCGGCCCCGGGCGCGTTCGGCGGCGCGGATGCCGCAGGCAAGGTCCATCTGCGCCATCACCCAGCCGCCGAAGATATCGCCGGCCGCGTTGGCGTCGGAAGGCATGGCGAGCGTGCGCAGCGTAAGGTCGCCGAGCGGTTTTCCGTCCGCGTAGTGCACCATGAAGACAACTCCTCGCCAATCTGGTGAGATTGCCCTAGCGGTCGCATGACAAATGGTCAACGCAGAGCGAATGCCGCCCTGCTATCGTTGCGGGACAGCGGTTAATTGGACACGGCTCGCGTTGACCGCGACACGGACGCCTAACAATGGAGTCTACGAAGGAAAATGCGCATGCAGGAGGAATGGGCAAGCGAAGAAGACGCTCGCGCGTACCGGGAAATCCGATCGTTGATCGATAAGTGGAGAAATCTCGGTCATGAAACATATCCGGATGGAACCGAGTGGATTGGCCATACACCGCATCGTGCGCCTGCCGCGTATTTACATCAGCTATATGCGCCACTAGGGGCTTCTGGAATTGAACAGTTGGAGTCCGAAGTTTCGTGTCGAATTCCAGAGGGTTTCCGTTGCTTTCTCAAGCTTCACAACGGGATAGGACTGTTTGCGGGTTTGATAAATATTTATGGGCTACGAACCAACTGGTCACGCACGAAGTTGGTGGAGGCAGCTCAGCAACCATTTTCCATATTGGTGCCGAACGTTCAGAGACGACCAATCAATGCGCCGGATGACTTGCTCTTTGTTGGCTCCCTCGGGGAAAACAGGAATTTAATTGCCATGAACCCTGTGGGGACGGTCTTTCGCTGGAAGAGCGGCGATCCTGTGTCCAACTCCACCAAATCCTACTCAAGCGTTTTCACTTTCCTCCTGGAAGAAGCCGACAGGGTTGTGGCCCTTTTCGACGGCGACGGGCGCCGGCGCGATTCTTACAATTAGGCCTCAAAAAACCGACTCAAGTGGGAGCCACCAACTGAGATCCGACCGAGCGGCACAGTCGCTTTTTTCACAACCGATGCCGGAAGGTCCGGCGACGCCGCGATCCCGCTACAGCTAGGCTGCCGCCCGAATTCCGGAGCCGGCCAGAACCCTTATGCAGACCTATGACTTCATCATCGTTGGCTCCGGCTCGGCAGGATCGGTGCTCGCCGAACGACTGTCGGCCTCCGGGCGCTTTTCCGTGCTGGTGCTGGAGGCCGGCGGCACCGATCGCCGCTTCTACGTCCAGATGCCGCTGGGCTACGGCAAGACCTTCTTCGACCCGGCCGTCAACTGGAACTACAAGGCCGAATCCGACCCCGGCCTTGCCGGCAATGTCGACCATTGGCCGCGCGGCAAACTGCTCGGCGGCTCGAGCTCGATCAACGCCATGGTCTGGATCAGGGGTGCGCGCGAGGATTTCGACGCCTGGGCGGCCGCCGGCAATCCCGGCTGGAGCTATGCCGACCTGCTGCCCGCCTTCAAGGCGCTGGAGGACAACGAGGCGGGCGCCGACGAATGGCGCGGCGTCGGCGGACCGCTGCACGTCAGCGACTGCACCGACAAGGTCCATCCGCTAACCAGGCGTTACATCGCCGCCTGCGAGCAGGCGGGCCTGCCGTTCAACCGCGACTTCAACGGCGCCGCGCAGGAAGGCGCCGGAACCTACCAGATCACCACCAGGAACGGCCGACGCATGTCGGCGGCGCGCGCCTTCCTGCGCCCGGCCATGAAGCGCGCCAACGTGCGCGTCGAGACGGAGGCGATGGCGACCCGCATCCTGTTCGAGGGCAGCCGCGCCGTCGGCATCGAGTACCAGCAGAAAGGCCAGAGCCGGACCGCACGCGCCGGCCGCGAAATCATCCTGGCCGGCGGCTCGATCAACTCGCCGCAGCTTCTCCAGCTTTCCGGCGTCGGCCCGGCCGCCCTGCTCGGCGACCTCGGCATCCCGCTCGTCCACGCCAACGAAAATGTCGGCGCCCACCTCCAGGACCATGTCGGCATCAACTACACCTTCAAGGGCCGGCTGCCGACGCTCAACCAGATCCTGCGACCCTGGTGGGGAAAGCTGCTGGTCGGCATGCAATACATCCTGCTGCGTTCCGGCCCGCTGTCGATGTCGATGAACCATGGCGGCGGTTTCTTCCGCACCGACCCGTCCTTCACCCGGCCGAACATGCAGCTCTATTTCCAGGCCTTCTCCACCGTCATTCCGAAGAGCGGCGAGCGCCCCATTCTAACCCCCGACCCCTGGCCGGGCTTTTCGATCGGGCTTTCCAACTGCCGCCCGTCGAGCCGGGGCGAGATCATGATCCGCTCGAGGAATCCACAGGACTACCCCCGCATCACGCCCAACGCCTATTCCACCAACGCCGATGTCGACGAGATGCTGGCGGCGGTGAAGTTCGTGCGCAAGATCGCCTCCATGCCGGCCATGGCCGAGATCATCGAGGAAGAGGTTTTGCCTGGTCCTTCAGTCACTTCCGACGCCGATCTGATTCACGATTTCAGGAAGCGCTCGGGCACCGTCTATCACCCGGTCTCGACCTGCCGCATGGGGCCGGACGCCGGCCGCTCGGTCGTCGACCCGCGGCTGAAGGTACACGGGCTGAGCGGCCTGCGTGTCATCGACGCGTCGATCTTTCCCGACAACATCACGGGCAACACCAACGCCGCCTCGATCCTCACCGGATGGAAGGGCGCCGAACTGGTACTGGAGGACCACACATGAAAATCACCGACGTCAAGACCTGGGTTGTCGGCAATCCGCCACCCGGCATCGGCGGCAAGTACTTCATCTTCGTCAAGCTCACCACCGATGGCGGCGTGGTGGGTTATGGCGAGGCCTACAATGCCACCTTCTCCGCCCACGTCACGGCCAAGCTGGTCGAGGACATGGCCGAACGCTACCTGATCGGTCACGACCCGCACGACATCGAGAACTTCTTTCGCCGCGCCTACTCCTCCGGCTTCACCCAGCGCCCCGACGTCACCGGCATGGGCTGCTTCTCGGCGCTTGAAATGGCCTGCTGGGACATCGTCGGCAAGGAGGCCAACAAGCCCGTCTACAAGTTGCTGGGCGGCCAGGTGCACGAGACGCTGCGCTCCTACACCTACCTCTACCCGCATACCGGCAGCGTCCATTCCGAAGACGCGCGCGGCCAGAACGTCTACAACGATCCCGACATGGCGGCCGCCTGCGCGCTGGAATATGTCGAGCAGGGCTTCAACGCCGTGAAGCTCGACCCGGCCGGCCCCTACACCGCCTATGACGGCCATCAGCCGCGTCTCATCGACATCGACCTGTCGGCCCGCATGATCAAGGCGATCCGCGAGGCAGTCGGCACCCGCGCCGATATCCTGTTCGGCACGCATGGCCAGTTCACCGCCTCCGGCGCGCTGCGCATGGCCCGCGCCATCGAGCCCTACGATCCGCTGTGGTTCGAGGAGCCGGTGCCGCCCGACATGCCCGAGGTGATGGCGCAGGTTGCCCGCGCCACCTCCATCCCCGTCGCCACCGGCGAGCGGCTCACCACCAAGTTCGAGTTCGCCCGCGTCATCGAGAACCGCGCAGCGACCATCCTGCAGCCGGATCTCGGCCGCTCCGGCGGCATCCTCGAAACCAAGAAGATCGCAGCGATGGCCGAGGCCTACCACATCCAGGTGGCGCCGCACTGCTATTGCGGGCCGATCGTCGGTGCCGCCAACATCCAGCTCGCGGCCACGCTGCCCAACTTCCTTATCCTGGAATCGCTGAAGCAGTGGGATGGCTTCCACGCCACGCTGCTCAAGAAGAAGATCGAATGGCAGGACGGCAATGTCATTCCCTCGAAGGAACCCGGCCTCGGCGTCGAGCTCAACGAAGCGGTCTGCGACGCCCATCCCTACAGCGGCAAGGACCTGCATCTGCAGATGATGCAGACGCCGCTGATGCCATGAGCCATCGCCTGGCCTACGCCTTCATCGGTCTCGGCCATCTTGGCGGCAACCTTGCCGCCAGCCTGGTCCGCGACGGCTTTGCCGTCACCGTCTTCGACCGCGATCCGGCGGCGGTCGAGCGCCTCGTGGCGCTCGGCGCCACGGCGACGAGAAGCCCGGCAGAGGCCGCCGCCCGCGCCGGCAACGCCATCACCTGCCTGCCCTCGCCCAAGGTCAGCGAGGCCGTGCTGGCGGGGCCCGACGGACTGCTCCAGGGCCTGCCACCAGGCGGCGCCTGGATCGAGATGTCGACCAATGGCCGCAACGAGATCGTGCGGCTGGCGGCACTTGCCGCGGAAAAGGGCATCGAGACGCTGGAATGCCCCGTCACCGGCGGCGTGCATCTGGCGGCGGCGGGCAGGATCACCGCGCTGGTCGGCGGCGATGCCGCCCTCTACGAGCGGCACAGGCCGGCAATCGAGGCGATGTGCGCGAAGTCGTTCCTGATGGGACCGATCGGCTCGGCGGCGGTCATCAAGGTGATCACCAACATGCTCGCCTTCATCCACCTCGTCGCCGCAGGCGAAGCGCTGATGCTGGCCAAGCAGGGCGGCCTCGACCTCGCCCAGGCCTACCACGCCATCGTCGCTTCCTCCGGCAACAGCTTCGTTCACGAGACTGAAAGCCAGCTCGTCCTCAACGGCTCCTACGACATCGGTTTCACCATGGACCTGGCGCTGAAGGATCTCGGCTTCGCCCTCGCCATGGGCAGGGATTTCGGCGCGCCGCTCGATCTCGCGACGCGGGTCAACGCCATCTTCGAGCAAGGCAAGGCGGCCTATGGCGGCGACGCCTGGTCGACCCAGATCGTCAAACTGCTGGAGGATGCGGTCGGCACGGAGCTCCGCGCGCCCGGATTCCCGGCCCGTCTGGAACTTTAAGACAAGAGAAAAAAGCAAGCGATTTCATCGGCTTGATTCATTAGCTGGAATCAACGTCGAAACAACTTGAATCAAATCCTCAGCCGGCAACTCAATATCTCAGCGCGAGCGCCCCCGGCAGCATCTCGAAGGTCGCCGGGATACGCCCCGGCGACTCCCCGTCTATGTCGACCAGCGCGCCGTTCTTGTCCTTGTCGCCGAGCGGCTCGACCACAACCTTGCGGCCGCGCAGGATCGTGATGGCGGGGTGGTTGCGGTGCCGCCCGCCATAGAGCAGCCGGATATCCCGGATCAGTCCGAGCTTGCCGGCCGCGCGCAGGATGACGATGTCGAACTGGCCGTCGGCCAGTTCCGCGTCGGGCGCAATCATCATGCCGCCGCCGAAGAACCGTCCGTTGGCCACCGCCACCAGCGCCATCTTCGCCTCGATCGGCGCGCCGTCGTCGACGCTGATCGAGACCTCCTGGAACCTGTAGCGGATGAACTCGGCGACGGTGCGCCAGAAGAACAGCGCCTTGGCCGACACCCGGCCCTTGCGCTTGTCGGCGTTGACGGCGCGGTCAGTGGCGCCGGAAAGTCCGAGGCTGGCGATGTTGATGAAGTGCCGCGAGGCCAGCGCGCCATGGTCGTCCACATAGGAGATGCGGCCGGCATCGATCGCCCTCGCCTTGCCTTCGGCGATGTGCCGGAGCGTCGCGTCGATCCCGCGCGGCAGCTTCAGCCCGCGCGCGAAGTCGATGCCCGTGCCGCAGGGAAGCAGCGCCAGTTCGGTCTTGCGGCCGGTCTCGGCGAACGCCTGCAGAAGCCCATCGGCGACCTCGCTCGTGGTGCCGTCGCCGCCGGCGGCGATCACCAGTTCGCAGCCATTGACGGCGAGGTCGATCGCCAACCGCTCGGCATCGCCGCTTGCCTGCGTCTCGCGCAGGTCGACGTCGCCGAAGTGCTTCTTCAGCGATGCCGCGACCTCCGGCCAGTGGCGCTTCAGCCTGCCGCCGCCGGCAACCGGATTGAGAACCACCCCCACCTTCAATGCCCGCCTCCCCGCCGAGGCATGATGCCGAAAACCGTGAAGCGTTCCCGGACCTGCCCTCTCCTGATGGTGCCGGGTTGCCCCGGTCGTTTGCCGGCATTCAAGCCCGCTCCCGCTGGCGGGGCAAGATCACGCGTCGAAACGCCAGAGGAAAAACGGGGCAGGCTGTTTAGAGCAGGCACGCGGGAAATTCCCGGCTTGAGCGCGGCCGTCCCCGATAATCCCGCTATCCACAGCGGACCTGCCGTGGCGTCATACCCTTAACCGGCGTACGTTGAACCCATCTCAGGCGGCTACCGATCGCCAGCCGAAAGGCAAAGCGAAAAGGCGGATTTCCTGAGGCCCGCACGGCCCTTAACGCCAGCAGGCTTGCCTGTTCGAGGAGGGGACCGAGACCTGCGGGGCCGCGGAAAGCGTGCGAACGCCGACGGCGGACCGATGCTGCCATGGAGGCGGTGAAACCTTCGATGGCACGCTGGGCGAAGCCCGCAAGGGTGGAGATCGGCGTGGTCTGGAACGGACGTCGCTCTGGCGACGACTGGCAGGACCGTCAAAATCAAGGCTGGCATGGCGCGACGATCTTTACGGGCGTTGCCGCTGGAACCGGGCCCTGGTCTGACAGGGAGGCGCTGGGAGAAATCCCGGCGCCGACTGTCTTTCGGCCATGCCGCCGCCCGTCACCGCCGGCTTGCCCCGCCGCTTGTTCCAAGCCGTCTTCCCCAGGGCAGCGACGGCCTCGAGCAACAGGCTGTATCCCGCGACAAAATCGGCTAACCTTCACGACACCGTGAAGGGGGATACTTCATGACGCTGATCCAGAAGCTTGCCGTCGCCTACGCCTTCCTGTTCTTCGCCGTCGTCGCGGTCGGCTACGTGCCGACCTTCAACGACGCCAACGGCAATCTGTTTGGCCTGTTCTCGCTGCAATGGTACGACGACCTGCTGCATGCCTTCTCGGGCCTGTGGGCGCTCGCGGCGGCCTTCATCTCGCATCGCCAGTCGGTGTTCTATTTCAAGCTGTTCGGCTCGGTCTACCTGTTCGACGGCGTGCTCGGCCTGGTCACCGGTTCCGGCTGCCTCGACGCCGGCATCTTCATCAACGGCTTCCGCTCCTTCAACGATATCGAGTTCCCGGCCCGCTTCTTCGCCAACCTGCCGCATATCGTCATCGGCGGCTTCGCCGTCTATGTCGGCTTCTGGCTGGCGAAGCGCGTGCAAGACCGCTTCGCCACGGCCTGACCCGCGATGATGGTGCTCCGCCTGCTGAAGCGTATCGTCAAGGCGATCCTGTGGCTGGTCGTCATCGTCGTGCTGATCCCGGTCCTCGGCCTTGCCTACGGCTTCCTGACCACGCCATCCCTCGACAGGAGCCCTCTGCCCGGCGTCGCTGACGGCGCGCCGCCGCCGGCCCTCGCCACGCAGCTCCGCGCCACCATCCCCGGCTACCAGCGGCCGGAGGAATCGACCTTCCTCACCTATCCGGAATGGGCGATCGTCTACGCCGCGCGCGAATACGCCGGCTTCGTCGACAAGGACCAGCCGAGCGGCTTCCCCTACTTCGCCTATATCGGCCGCTTCTGGCAGGACTACGCCACGGTCATCCGCGCCAGTTCCGGTCACGATTTCAACTTCGCCAACCACCAGATGCTGGTCGTCATCGGCACCAGCCACACGATCGAGCATGCCCTGCAGTGGGCCTATGAGAACACGGTCGGGCGCATCACCGAGGCGATGGCGGGACGACGCACAGCGGCCGACATCTACCAGGCCAGGGTGGCTGCCGACTACGCCGCCTTCCTTGACCAGGTGCCATGGTACCAGTTCCCCTATGCCGACAAGCGCCAGGGACTTTTTGCCGTGCGGCCGGCGCCGGGTGACAGCGCCGTACGCACCAGCGAGCGCAAGCTTGCCTTCGGCTTCGCGGACACGATCAAGCAGGGCTATGCCGACCTTATCAAGTCGGCGCTCGCCGCCACGTCGGACCCCGCCGCGCTCGACATCCATGTCTGGGCCAAAGGGCCAGTCGGCGAAGCGACGCGCGGCGAACCGGACACGCTCCTCGAGCGCGACCTCGGCGCCGATGGCGCGGTCTTCGTCACCAGGCGCTACCAGGTCTTCACCGAGATGATCCCGCGCCTGATCGACAAGGGCGTCTCCTTCGTCGAGATCGGCGGCAACAACGAGATCATGGTGACGGTGCTGTCGACCGACTCGATCGCGGTTCCCGAGGGGATGCGGATCCTGTTCAGCTATCCACTGCCGGCCGACCCGTCGACCCGTCGCACGGGCATGGTTGTGGCGGTGCGCAAGCTGCATCGGGTGCTGCCGGCGATGATGGAGGCCGGCGCCAGGCTGGAGCATGTCTACGATTACTGATGCTTTTCGGTCACAGTGCCGGACCGTGCAACCTTGGGAAACACGCCGTCACGCACATTTCACAATCGTGGCCAAATCCCGCCTTGTTCGCCGACAATTGGTGGAAGGAACCAATCGAGGGACAAGACCGTGATCAAGACCGCCCTTGTCGCCATGACCATCGTCGGCTGCGACTGCGACGCGAAGCTCTGCGAGTACATCGGCGAAACGCCGGCCAAATGGGCAACGATCGCCGACTGCGAAGCGGCGATGAAGAGCCAGATCCTGCACGAGCGCAACTTCAACTACCCGCTGGTCTCGGGGATCTGCCGCACCAAGGGCTCAGCGTCTTCGGCCGAACTTGCCGCCAAGGCGTCCCGGCCGGACCTCACGCCCGCCAGCCGGGTGGTCGAGCCGGAGAACCCGTTGCCGCCGGAGCTCAGCCATCGCCCGAGCACGCCCGTCGGCAATCCGGCAACCGCGATGGATACCGCCGCGGCGCGGCCGGTAGCCTATGAAGCCGTCGTCGATGGCGGCACCGGCGTGCTGTACCGCACCAGGACCGGCTATGCCGTGGTCAAGACCGACCTCGGCCGAGCCGCCTCCGCTACGGTCGACATGGCGAAGCGGTCAGCCAACTGGCTCTCGGGCCTCGTGCCAACCGGGCTCTGAAGCAAGGCGAGCGGCGGTTTTCCGCCTGGAGGTCCCAGCGGGAAGCCGCTGCCATTGGCAGGCGTTCGCCGCTGAAGAGGCAAGCGGCTCCCGAGACCAGCCCCCGCGAACGCCAGACGGCTCACAGCTTGATCTTCAGGCTTTCCCAGAACTTGTCGATCAGGGGCTTTTCTGTTTCGACATTCTCGCCGTCAACGCGGGTGATGAACAGCAGCCCCCGATCGGGAAGGCCGAAGCCGACGATCTCATAATCGGCGCTTTCCGTGCGGGTCTTCACCGTGGCGCGGATGCCGGTCAGCTCCTTGCCGTCGGCGAGCTTGCGCGTAGCCTTTTGCTGCGTCAGTTCCGCGCCGGCCTGCACTGATTCCTTGGTCATCTGCTGCAGCATGAGCTGATCCAGCGAGACCGGATTCATCTTGCCGTATTCCTGCACCACCACGATCGTGCCGAGCGCCGATGCCATCAGATACTGCATTATGCCGGAGCCGAGATCGGTCTTGGTGACGGATATGCCGCTCGGATGCACGAAGGAGAAGGCTTCGCCCGAGAAGGTGGCGAACGCGTTACGGTCGAGCCGCACCTTGGCCTGCTTCCCACCAGGCAAGGTGACGTCGAGGCTCTCGCCGGGATCGATGTCGACGGCCACCCCATCGATGCTGAGCTTGAAGGCTTTCATGTCCTCGGCTCCGGCAGGCAGGGCGGCAAGCGTCATCGCGGCCAAGGCGGCCATCGCTTTAAGATTCATAGTCCTCGTCTTTCTCGTCCTTACGCGATTCCGCCCAGGGCCTTGATCGCACGATAGAAGGTCGAGGAAAACAGCTCCGCCGGATCGTATCGCAGCTTGGCGGCCAGGAAGGCCGGCAGGTCCGGATAGGACGCGCGCAGCTCGGCGGCGGTGTAGTGAAGCTGGTAGGGCAGGAAGAAACGGCCGCCATGTCGGATCGTGGCGTCGATCAGCGCCCGTGTCAGCGTGCGCATGCTTGCGTTGCCCTGCTCGTCGGCGGGCTGGTTGATGTAGAGCACCAGCGCGAAGGCGGGCTCCGGCGCGTAGGTCAGTGCGATGTCTTCCTTGTGCACCACCCGCACCGAAGCATTGAGTACCGGCAGGCTCTGGTTGCGCAGGATCGCGCGCGCCTCGGCGATGAACGGCCCGTATGCCGCGCGCGGAATGAAATACTCGTGCAGTATGTCGGTCTCGCCGGCGAGGTCGTTGAACAGATAAGGCACGGAATCGTGCATCGGGTTGTTGCGCGTGACCAGGCAGGCCTCGCCCTCACCCATCGCCGCCGTCCGCGCCACGGTGCAGCTTTCGAATTTCGGCTCCAGCGTGCGCTCCGTGAACCACTTCAGTTCCTGGAACAGGCTGCCCCTCTTGGCGAGGTTCATCACCAGCCGCTTCAAACCGACGCTGCCGGGCTCGCCGATGGCGGGCTGGTCGGCCGGCGGCGCGTCGGCCACCTTGTCGTAGCGATAGACGATCATGTCCTCGAGGAAATTGCCCGGCGCCGTCGACAGGTGGCCGTAGAACAGGCCGATCTGCCTGTTCGGCTCCAGCACCTCGGTGAAGAATTTCGGGAAATCGTCGGAACGGATGATCTCGCGCGACGTGCGATAAACGGCGTTGTCGACGATATCGAGCGTTGCTTCGAGCACGACGCCGAACAAGCCGTAACCGCCGACGACATGACGGAAAAGGTCACCGTTCTCGCTCGATGAGCAGGTAGTCACCGAGCCATCGGCAAGCATGACCCGCATCGAGCGGATCGAGCCGGCGACCGAGCCCGCCTGGTGATCCATGCCATGCGCGTTGACAGACAGCGAGCCGCCGACGGAGAAGATATCGGTCGACTGCATCGCCTTCACCGCGAAGCGCGGATGCAAGATGTTCTGGATGTCGTGCCAGCAGGCGCCCGGCTGTACCGTCATCGTCCTGGCCGCCGCGTCGACCGACACACGGTTGAACTTCCTGAGATCGAGCACCAGCGCGTTGTCGTCGAAGGCATGCCCGCCCATCGAGTGCCGCACCGCCGCCAGCGACACCTTCAGCCCGTTGGCGCGGGCAAAGGCGAGCGCGTTGGTGACATGGCTTTCCTCGCTGACCTCGACGACGCCATAGACCGGCGTGCGCGACAGGCCGCTGGCATCGTTGAGGTCGCCGCCCTTGGCAAGCCACGGCAGCGAAGTGTCGAAGGATGGCGGATTGGCCAACGGCTTGAGCGGCAGCGCGATGCCATCCACATCGGCGATGCGCCCTGCATCCTTTGGAGCGGAAGGGCCGCGCGCCAGCCGCGCCAGGGTCGTTCCGCCCCACAGCGCGGCGCCGCCGACCACCGTGGCGCCCAGCAGGAGACGCCGCGACGGGCGAAACCGGCTTTTCTGTTCGACCATGCCCACCCCGCTTTGCCCAAGCGATAGCGCGGGTGCCGGACAAAGACCATAGCGGCGGGAAATTCAGGCTCAGGACACGGAGAGCTTGCCCTCATCGAGGGCGTCCCGACAAGGCCTTGCCATGTCGGGACGGGCGACGATTCACCTCTATCCTTCAGACCGCGGCAGCAGCGAGGCGGCGAAGGCAACCGCATCCGGCGATGGCAGCGCCGGCATCACGCATCGGGGAAGGATATCGGCGGATCGCCGCCAGGGCATGGTGCCGAAAAGCGTAAGGCTGTTCTCGGACCACATCATGATCTCATCAGTTTGATTTGGAGCCGGATGATCTCAGGTCGGACAGACCTGAAATCATCCGACGCTAGGATGACTTCTTGATCGATGTGACCAGGCCGGTCTTCTCGTCCACGGTCACCGCCACCTTGGCGCCGATCTTCAACTGGTTGATCGCTGCTTTTGGCGGGAGTTGGTAGATCTTGCCGTCGTCGAGCGTGATCGACTTCGTCGCCGGGTCGACGGCCTGGATGGTGCCCTGAACGGTCGCGGCGTAGGCGCTGCCGAGCATGGCGAGCAGAGCGGCGGTGGTTGCAAGGGTCTTGTTCATCGGTAGCACTCCGTGCTGTTTCGGTTTTCCGGAACCGCCGCATGGAAACGGCGGTCTCGAACGCCCCGAAACTGACCTCGGCAGGCCCGTCCGGCAAATCACGTTGGATGACTTTCACAAATGGAATCAGCGGCTTAATTCCGACATATTGCGGAAATGAGGGAACCTTCGGCCGCCATCACGCCGTCGCTTCGCGGCGAAGTTTCCGCCATGAAAAGAGTCGCTTATCCGACCGTGGCGAGCGGCCACGATCATCACGGACATGCCGCAATCCGCGTCCCGCGGCATCACGAACAAAACCCTTCGAGCTACAGCGCGAACACGTTTTGTTTCACGGCACAGAGCCGACGCCGGCTTCCGTCACGCCCTCTCGGGGAAGATCGCGGCCAGCCGGTCCTCGACCCTGCGGCGCTGCGCGCCCGCCAGCCCGTCCACCGCCACCAGCCGCTCATGGTCGCCGGCGCGCAACCGCATGAACGGGTGCAGCCGATAGGAAGCGATCCTGCCGCGCGTGCCGGGATCCGTGCTGACATCGGCAACGAGTATGCCGCCGATGCGCCCCGGCCAGGGCTGGCGGGCAAACGCGGTGCCGAGGAAATCGCCAAGCCCATAGGCCACGAGCGTGTCGCCGATCCGTTCGACGGGCTGCAGGACATGGGCATGATGCCCCGCGAGCAGACCGAAGCCGGCACCAGCCAGCCGGCGCGCCAGCGCCCGCGTCCCGGCGCGCGGGAAATGCCGGAACTCCCAGTCCCAGTGCGGTATGGCGCAAGCAAGGTCGAGCCCGGAAAGCGCATTGGCCGGCCAGCGCTCCGGTTCGCTCTCCATCGAGATGCGAGCGGTGAAATCCGCCGCCTCGGCATTGCGCCACAGGGTGAAGGCGGCAAGGCCGACGCTCAGCGGCCCGACGTTGACACGCTCCACCGGTCCCTCGGCCACCGTGCCGATCGAGCGGATGCCCAGCCGCCGCAACGCTGCCCGGGTCTCGTCGAAACCGGCGATGCTCTGGTCGAGCACATGGTTGTTGGCAAGCGACAGCACCAGCCTGTCGCGATCGATGCCGAGCGCGGCCAGCGTGTCCGCCAGGAAGCGTTCGGTCATGGCATGATGGGTGCCGAGCCATGTCCCCAGCCGTGCGCTCGGTCTCTCCACGATGGGGCTTTCGCAATTGCCCACCACGAGGTCGGCCGAGCCCAGCAGCGTCATGATGGCGGCATCGCATTGTGGTGCCCGGCGATTGGCGATCGCCGAGATGTCGCCGACGAAGGCAAGCCGCACCGTGCGTGCCGGCAGCGACGCCATCAGACTGCCGGCCGACGGAGCGAAACCGTCGCCGTCGCCGCCGAGCGACGGTTTCAGAAAGCGCGGCAACCAGGACAGCTTGTATGAAAGCGGATAGTTCGACACGCGACCGCCAACGGCCTTTCCGGTTGGTTGTGGACGCACCGAATTGCGTGCTTCGCCGCCTCGATGTCAATTCATGTCGGCACCCTGCCGCAAGAACGCTCAGAAGATCGCCCCCTGGTAGAGCACGGTCTCGGCCTCCAGAGGGGCAAAGCGCCGCGCCAGCGTGCGAAAGGCGCTGTGCACCCCATCGCGGTCGATGTTGCAGCTCCGCAGGTGCCGTACCGCCAGCGTCGGATCGAAAGCGGTGCGCCCGTGCATGACACGCTGGTTGTCGAAGACCAGAGCCTCGCCCGGCTGCAACTGGTGCTGGAATTGGTTCGCCGGGTCGCAGATCAGCCGGGTCATCTCGGCCAGCGCCTCTATCAGCCCGTCGATCCGGTCGATCGGCGCCGCCTGTGGCGCCAGGCAGCGGTCGTTGAAGCGAATGCCGGTCACTTCGCCCGTGGCGTCGAGGCTGATGACATGCGCCTCGGCGCTGAAGAACACCTCGCCGGCATGTTCGCGATGGAAGGTCACGCCATGGCGCGTCAGCACATCGAAAAGATCGGGCGTGGCTGCCCGCATCGTCTCGGCGACATGGAATCCGTCGACCATCAGCGAGGTGCCGCCGGCGCCCGCGCCGGAGCGTATGGCGTGGAAGAAGATGAAGCCCGGCGGCGAATAGCGGAAAGGTTCGTCCGTATGCGGGATCTGCGCGCGCGCCGTCTCGCCGGCGACACGCGCGTCCGGCCTGGAGATCAGGTCGAAAACCTTGCCATAGCTTGTTTCGCGGATCGGCCCGTAGCGGCCGGCGATCCGCGCGGTTGCCTCCGCCTCGGCTGGAACCCCGGTCAGCATGGCGATGCCATGGTCGCGCAGGGCGCGCAGCGAACCGAACAACGCCGCGTCGTCCTCGACCACCGCCTCGAAGGGGAAGCGGCCGAGACGCTCCGCCAGATCGCTGTTCCAGCGTTTCGGCGCAAAGCGCGGCGCGGCGCCAGAGGCATGCGCGGCAAGAAAGCCCGAGCCATGCCGGGAGACATGGCCATCCCCCCAGGTCAACGTAAGCTCATTCTTCCCAGCGTCGGCCGAGACCATGGCGACATCGGCCGGTACGTCCGCTGGTGTCAGCCACCTCTTTCCCGAAGCCGTATCGCCGCAGGTCTCGCATTCGCAGGCCAGTCGCAGCCAGCGGGTGGAAAACCGCGCCTGTCTTCCGGCGATGGCGATCGCGACGCGGTCGCCGTCGATCTGGATGGCTTCGATGGCCGGTGAGATCGCGGCCGAAGGTGCGGACGCATGGCGTGGCGTGTCGAGCATGATGGGGGCCTTTCCCGGAGATGAATTCATCTCAAAGGCTAGGCCGCACCACCTCCGTGATTCAAATGAGTTCCTTTCGCAATATTTTGAGCTAGGCTCAATCCATGGCCAACCTTCGCGACCTTCCCCTGTCGGCGTTGCGCGCGCTCGCGGCGGCCGCGCGCGCCGGCAGCCTTACCCGCGCCGCCGAGGAGCTTGGCGTCACGCCGGGCGCCGTGGGCCACCAGATCCGGCAATTGGAGGAGCGGCTGGGCGTCCGACTGGTGCGGCGCCAGGGCAACGGCATCGTGCTGACCCGCGCCGCGGAGGCGGCGCTGCCGGACATCGATCGCGGCTTCGACGCCCTGGCCTCCGGCATGCGCAGATTGCGCTTCGAGCGGCGGGCCGAGACCTTCACCATCTCGGCCGACCCTTCCTTCGCCTCGCTCTGGCTGGCGCCGCGCCTCAGTGGCATGCGCGCCGCGCTCGGTCGGCTCGACGTGCGCATCGTCGCATCGGGCCCATTGGACGCCTTACGCGAGGACGGCGTCGATCTCGCCATCAGCTACCGCAAGGGCGCGCCGCAGGACCTGGCGGCGATCGATCTGTTCACGGAGCGTGTCATCCCCGTCTGCGCGCCGTCCCTGCTTGCCGGCATGGCCGACGCCGACCAGCCGACTGTATTGGCGCGCCTGCCGCTGCTGCATATCGACCCCACCATGGGCGACGATGTCTATCCGGCGTGGCGGGACTGGTTCGCTGCCGCCGGGCTTGCGCGCAAGGATCTCGACCATGGCCCGCGCTTCGGCCTGACCGTGGTCGCCGCCCAGGCGGCCATAGCCGGCATGGGCGCGCTGCTGGCCAGCGAACTGGTGCTGCGCCGCCATATCGATCCCGGACAATTGGCCGAGATCGCACGCGCGGTCCCCGCGCTGACGATCAGCCGCCGGCTGGTATGGCCGCAGGACGGCCCCAAGGCGAAACGGGCGGCCGGCGTGGCGGCGGCGCTCGCGGCCGCGGCCGGCTCCAGCATAGACGGCGCCTTGCCGGGATGAACCCTTGGCCACGATCAGGCAAACCGCCGCCGGAGCCGCAGCAACCCCGCCAGGACTAGGGTAATCAGCGCGTTCGATATCACCCCGACGGCTGCGGTCGTCCAAGCGATGTCGCCCGACTGGCCGAGGATCAGAAACGGATATCCGGCCGCGATGGCAACGATGGCCGCGACAAGGCCAAGCCAGCCCAGGTCCGGCCGCGTGGCCAGACGGCTGACGAAGTAAGCGACCCCGACGAACAGGATCCGGAGCGGGTCCAACAGCTGGGCGATCACGATCGCGATCAGGAGCATGGCAAGGCACTTTCAAGGCTGAATCGCCAGGGACGGCGTGGAGAGCGGCGACGGCGATACTTATTTCGCCGGAATCGCCCTAGCGGGCAAATCCCTTCACCCTTGCCAGCAGCCACTGCAGCGGACTGTCGACGAAGGCTCGTGTGACGAAGCTGTCATGCGCGGCGCGCGAGGCGATGAAGGCGATCGTGCCCGCCTCAAGGCGTCGCGGCGGGTCCGAACCCGCCTTGACGCCGCTGGCGGCCAGCAAACTCACGATCCGCGCGTTGCCGGAGGCCGACGAGTCCCCATAGGTGCTGACGAAGAAGCGCCGGCGGTGCGCCGCGATCGAGCTTGCGAACAGCTCGGCCTCGTCGAAGACGGCATCGAGCAGGATGATGCCGAGCAGACGTCCGGCGGCGTCGCCATTGCGCAGCACTGCCGCGGTCGGGTTGTAGCCGCCGCTATAGGCCGCGATGATGATCGGCATCGCCTCGAACGTGGCGGGGCTCGCGCCGGCAAGTCTGGCCAATCCTTGCGCAGCCTCGGCCATGAACTTCGCGAAGAAACCCGGCGTCCAGAAATTGCCGGCACTGGAATCCTGCGCGTCGCGGGCGAATTGCGGCGCCACCAGCACCGCGTTGAGGCCGGAGCCCTCGACCTGCGCGACCACGCGCTGCCGCTGCATCACGTCGCGTTCCAGCGTGGCGCCATTGCCGTGGAAGAACACCACGATGACCGCCGGCCGGGCCGGATCGAATCCCTTGGGGATGGCCAGCAATACGCTCCGGTCGGAATAGGTCTCGTCCTCCCAGTAGATGCCGCCGCGCGGCGAGGTGTGGCCAAGCCTTCCCCTGGCGGTGACGTCGAGAAACGGCGCCGATCCGTCGGGCAGCCGGCCGCGATAGGGAAAAGGCGAGGCCTTGAACGGAACGATGGCGGAAACGGCCTTGCGCAAGCGAGCCCCCAGGCTTGAGGCCGGAAACGCGGCGCTGGCCAGCAGGCCGGCAACGATGGCGCGGCGATCGACCCTCATGCCACGGCCAGCCGCGCCGGCGCCCGTGTCGGCAACAGCACCGCGAAGAAGGCCGGAATGGCCACGACATAGGCGATCGCCGCCCATTGTAGCACGGCGCTGAGGCCGAAGCTGGTGGCGACGATCGGCACGGCGGCCGATCCGATGACCGAGAAGCAGCCGTTGATGCCCCAGGCCCAGACGAACAGATGCTCCTTGCCGAGCCGCGCCAGCCAGGTCATGGCGGTGGCCATCGGCATGCCCATCAGGAAGGCCGGCGGCGATACCAGGAGGAAGCAGAACAGCAGGCGGGCCCCGTAGGGATAGGCGCCGATCCATTCCAGCACCGGCGACAGATAGAGCCCGTAAAGCAGGAGCAGCGCGCCGACCGCCGCCAGCACGATCGGCAGAAGCGTGCGGGCGCGGTCGAAGATCCGCTCCGCGAACAGGCTGCCGAGGCCGGAAAACACCAGCATCGACGAGATCAGAACCGAGGCCGAGACGGTCGGATTGGCGAGCGCCAGGGTGAAGCGGCTGATCAACCCGACCTCGACCATGATGTAGCCGAGGCCGAGGCAAGCGAAATAGAGGATGGTGCCGAGCTTGCCGCGCGAGCGCGAGAAAACGATGCGCCAGCCGAAAACCATCGGCAGAAGAACCAGCGAGGCCGCGGTAACGCAGGCGATGCCGAGCGTCGCCCAGATCAGCAGGTAGCCCCAATCGTCCTGGAACAGGTCCAGCCGGTCGAGCGTCGCCGGCAGGTCGGCGGTCTTCACATAGGCCGCGAAATAGGGCTGGTCGTTGCTCAGCGGCCGCATGTCGAAGACATAGTCGGCGGCGAGCTTTCCCCACGCGCCGGTCAGCAGCGCGTGCCAGGCCATGCGCTGCAAGGCGGTCGCCGGCAGCACTTCCGGCGCCGCTTGCGTGGCGGAACAGACGTCCAGCGTCGGATCGGCCGGTGCGGTCGGGTCGCAGTCCCCGGTGGCCGGCGGCGTCGCCGCGGCGGGATCGGCGGCCGGCTGGGTCAGCGTCGCGTCCTGGCCGTCGCCGAAGATCGATGCGCGGTAATCGTCCAGGATCTTCTGGTCGCCTGAACCGTCATGCGGCATGCCGGGATAGTAGATCTCTTCCCACGACATCGACTTCGTGTAGTCGCGCAGCGTCTTGATCTCGGCCTCTGAGAAGCCGCCGCGCTTGAACAGCACCGTCGTCGTCGACAGGTAGCTCGACGCGGCGAAGATGTCGTTCGGCGCGCCCGCCGGATCGAACGTCCTCGCCGCCTCGGCGATGGTCGAATAGAGCTTGAGGATCGACTTCGGCGGCTCTTCCTTGTTCCAGAGCGTCACTGAAAGCACACCGCCATCGGCCAGCGCGTGCATGTAACTCAGCATCGCCTCGCGCGTGTAGGCGTATTTCTCCGAGATGGCGAAGCCACCCGGATTGGAGAGCCCGACGCTGTCGGCAAGGCTGAGGTCGATGACGTCGTAGCGTTCCTCGGTGTTGGCGAGGTAGAGCCGGCCGTCATAGTCGATGACACGCAGGCGCGGGTCGGCAAGGATGTCGCCGGTGACGTCCCTAAGCGTCGGATCGCGAAAGGCCTTCAGTACCATCGGGTTGCCTTCGGCGACGGTGACGGAGGCGGAGCCGGCATTGAGCGCCGCCTGCGTGGAGATGCCGCCGCCGAACTGCACCACGAAGGTCTTCGGGCTGGTCTTGACGACATAGGGATAGTGCATCGGCAGGTAACGGAAATAGACCTGCTCGGCCGGCGCCAGGTCGCGCATGATGCCTTCCGGCCCGTCGCCGTCGCGATACATGCCGACATAGGTGTTGGCGGGGATCTCCGGCAGGCCGAAAGCGGCGTTGTCGCTGAGGCCGGGGGCGAAGTGCATGTAGGAGCTGGCATAGACCTGCAGGTCGCCGAACGGCGAAATGCTGCGGTATATACGTTTGCCGTCCGGGAAATTGCGGGCGTAGGCGACGCCCTTGTATTGCGAGACCGCGATGTCGGGCACGCCTGTCAGGCCGGGCAGCAGCAGATAGCCCGCGACGGACGCCACCGCGACGAGGGCAGCGGCGACCGCGCCGCGCGTCGCGCCGAAGGCCAGGAACCACAGCACCGCGCCCAGCCCCCACAGCAGCAGCGGCACCACGACGATGGTTTCGGGCGAGAACAGGTACATCGCCCCCAGCACGACGAGGCCGGCCAGGCCGGATCCGGTCAGGTCGGCGAAATAGACGCGGGCGAAGGCCGTGCGGCTCTTCAGGAAGACGATACCCAGGAAGAACGCACCGGCCAGGAAAGGCAGCAGGTAGAGCAGGAAATTGGCGAGCAGCCGCCATTTCTGTCCGGGATCGGAGACCAGGAAGATGGCGTTGAACGGCACCGTCTGCGCGACCAGATTGCAGCCGACGGCCAGCGGGCCGATCAAGAGCAGCGCCGTCGCGGCCGCGCCCTGCCAGTGGCGATCGAACCAGGCCTTACCGGCGAAGATGACGACGCTGGACAGCGAGAAGCCGAGCATGGCGAGGCTCACCACCAGCGAGCCGAAATGCGACCAGCTGCCGACGGCGAACACCCGCATGACCGCGATCTGCAGCGCGATGATGGCGCCGGCCACCAGCCCGATCGCCAGGTAATGGGCGCCGCGCGGCGCTTCGAGGGAGATGATGTCGGGGCCGGTGATCGGCGCGGCTGCGCTCATCAAAGTCCCTCAGCCGTTGTGCGTGCCGACGATCTGGCTGCCTTCCAGCTTGGTGAACGGCACGAACGGCACCACCTTGCCGTTGTAGATGTCCGAGCGAACGATGTTGAAGCTGCCGTCGGATTGCTGCTGCTTGATCACCTTGAGCACGTGCTGGGCGCCGGGCGGCCCGACCGGAATGACCATGATGCCGTTCGGCTTGAGCTGCTGCAGCAGCGATGGCGGAATGTGGTCGATGCCGCAGGTGACGATAATCTTGTCGAATGCGCCGACGCCGTCCCAGCCGTAATAGCCATCGGCGCTCTTGCTGGCGATGGCGCCAATGCTGGAATAGCCGCGTGCGACCAGGCCGTCATAGATGCCGCGCGTGCGGGTCGCCAGCGGATCGATGATCTCGATCGTGTGCACCTTGTCGGTGAGATTGGAGAGATAGGCCGACTGGTAGCCAGAGCCGGTGCCGACCTCGAGCACGGAATCGCCGAACTGCACGTCGATCGCGGTCGTCATGCGGCCGACCAGATGCGGGCCGGAGATGGTCACGCCATAGCCGATGTCGAGAAAGGCATGGTCATAGGCGCGGGCCATGTTCTGCGGCAGCACGAACTCCTCGCGCGGCGTGAACAGGAAGGCGCGCTTGTTGCGGTCGTCGAGAACGTCCTTGTTGGCGACCATGACCTGGAAACGTTCGAAGCGCTGGGCGAGATATTGCGGATCCTCGCCGCGATTGGTCACCATCCACTCGATGAACGCCTTCTTGTCGCCCATCGGCACTTCGGCGTTGCGGTCGTAGGGCACCGGCAGGTTCGCGCTGGCGGCATTCACCCGTCGCGCCTTCGGCAGGATCGAAAAGGCGGCCGCCCCCGCAGACAGCGTCAGAAAGTCGCGACGCTTCATCAAACGCCTCCGAAAAGTGACCTAGGCCACCGCTGACATTACCTGCCTCGATCCGATGCACCGCCTCCAAAAACGAGTCAATGGTCCGGCGCGGGCCGGAGCGTGGCCCCGGAAATCGTGGCAAATATGCAACGATTTCCGGGGCAACCCAAGCCATGGAACCGCGGAAAAGCGGGATTCCACGGTCCAAACGAGAAAAAACACGGAGGCGCATGCCGGACCCCATGATTCTGCGCGCCCTTGCTTGACTTCACCGGCAAAAGCGGGCAGCAAACCCGATCTGGACGGGCTAGGACATCACTTCACGGATGTGGACGGGCCTTGTTTTTGGCATCGGATCCACACCCAAGGTTGGTTTGGGAGGGATTGGTTAACCAACTTTGTCCATATTTTGAAGCAATCGGCAACCAAGGACAGGCGCGGCAAACGCGTCGGGGACCACCAGGGATCATTCACGCAATGGTCGTCGCGGCTCTCGGAGCCGCGGGCGGGAAGCCGATTGGAGCAAGATTGGTTGCATGGCGTCGTTGAGTAGAAACACAAGTGGGGACGAGCGTCGGGACGATCCGCCCGGCGCGAACTCGCGCAAGGGCGCGCCCGGTCGCGCCCGGATCATGCGCTGGGTCGCGGTACCCGGCGTCGGAGCCGCGCTCGGCCTTTGGCTGGTCGGCACCATGGCGGGCCTGAGTTCCGTCGGCGCTTCGCTGTCCTCTTCTTCCGGAGGCCTGCCGCAGACCCTTTCCATGAACGGATCGATAGCCCTCGTCGATCCGCTGAAGCAGCACCTGCTGAGTTCCTCGGCACCGTTTGCCAGCGGCAACAGCCATGGCGGCATGCTCGCCATGCGCGACCACGCGGTCCAGTGCGGGCTCGGCTGCTTCACCCCCGTGACCGCGCACGACAAGGCGGCCCGCCTGGTGGCACTGAAAGCCGCGGCTCCGGTTGCCGCGAAACCCACCGCGCGTGAACGTTTTGAAAGCATCGAAGCCTCGCTGTCGCCGGCCCGCATCGCCGCGGCCCTCGCCGTCCAGCCCGGCACGGACGGCGCGCGTCCCGTGATTTCCGCCGTCCAGCCCGGAACGGTCGCCGTGGCCTCGCTGGCGCCGGCGGGCACGCTGGTCGCAAGCCTCTCGGATCAGCCTTCGACGCCGTCGGCGGAACGCTTTGCCCGCACCGGGGAAAGCTCGCCGGTCGTCCAGACGGCTCCGCAGCCGATGCGCTTCGGCAACGCCGGCGCCGACCCGACCTCGCCAAGCGCCGCCGAACTGGCGCTCGCGCTGGTCAGGTCCATGCCTGTCGACGACCAGGCCTTCTCCGATCCGCTGCCGATCAACGAATCCTCGGTCGACGTCGCCGTTGCGCCCGCCCAGGCCGAAGTGCAGAAGCCGGGCGATGCCGCCGCGATGCCCGATGCGTTGACCAACGACGTTCCGCTGCCGACATGGCGTCCCAAGACGGACAACGCCGCGCCGGCGAGGGCCGAACAGGCGCCGGAGCCGAAGATCGAACAGGCAAGGCCGACGCGGCAGGCGCGTCCGGTCGAGCAGAGCCGGCCCGTGCAGACGGCCAAGCCGGCGCAGCCCACGGCCCCGCGCGGCAGGTCCGGAGAAGGCGGAGAGATGCTCGCCTACGCCAAGCCGGACATGCCTTCGGGCGGCCTCGGCCAAGCCTTCAGGAACCTGTTCAGCACGCCGCGCCCCGGGGGCGCCGGCAATGGCGTCGCCGTCTACGACATCAGCGCCAAGACGGTCTACATGCCGGACGGCCAGCGCCTCGAGGCGCATTCCGGGCTTGGCGCATTCGTCGATCAGCCGCGCTATGTCGACCAGAAGGATCGCGGGCCGACGCCGCCCAACACATACAAGCTTTCGCTGCGTGAATCGCGTTTCCATGGCGTCGAGGCGCTGCGCCTGACGCCTGTGAACGGCGGCAACAAATATGGCCGCAACGGCCTGCTGGCGCATACTTACATGCTGCGCGGCGGCCGTGCCGAGTCGAATGGCTGCGTCGTCTTCAGGGACTATTCCCGCTTCCTCGCCGCCTTCAAGCGGGGCAAGATCACGCATCTCGTGGTCGTGCCGCGCCTGTCCGGTTCGCCGGCGCGCGTGGCTTCGAATGCCAGCGGTGCCTGAATATCCGACGCCAGGAGATTGCCTGGCGTTGCATGGTCGGTCCCGGATCACTCCGCCTAGGACAACTGGTCTTCGTTTCCATCGCCCCGAGACTGACAACTCCTGACAGCCTTCTGTCAGCAGCCGCAACCCGCGCGGCTGTCGTCGCCAGGACACTCTTTCCATTTCGCCCGAGTCCTCCCATATTCGGGACATGGCCAAAAACCCCGATACGAAGACGCCGCGGACGGCGAACGAAGCACGCGCCGCGCAGCCCAAGCGGCGCAGCCCGCTGACCGACTTCCTCGATGCTTCCGAGCCCCTGCACAAGGGCGGCTTCGCCGAAGCGCCGCAGGCGGAGCTTTCCGGCACGCCGCTCTCCGGCTCCATCGCCGACTGGGCCGAGCAGATCGAACGCGAGGCGGAGATCGCCGCCCGGCCGGCTCCGGCGCGCAACAAGGACGGCGGTGACAAGGCATCCAAACCGGCCAGCAAGAAGGTCCCCGAGCGCTCTTCGTCGCCGACACGCACCGCGCGCGGCACCTCGATGGGCGGCGCCGCCACTGCCCGCGAACGCGCGGCGGCGGGTCTCAATCCGGTGGCCGGCCTCGATGTCTCGCTGGAAGAAGCCGAGACGATGACGTCGAGCGGCGTCACCGCCACGGTCGCAGCCCTCTCCGCGCTGATCGAATCCGGCAATCCGCTGCACAAGGACGGCGTTCTGTGGACGCCGCACCGCCCTGCCCGCCCGGAAAAATCAGAAGGCGGCATCGCCATCAAGATGGTGTCGGACTTCGAACCGGCCGGCGACCAGCCAACGGCGATCAAGGACCTTGTCGAGGGTGTCGACAACAACGACCGCACGCAGGTGCTGCTGGGCGTCACGGGCTCCGGCAAAACCTTCACCATGGCCAAGGTGATCGAGGAGACGCAGCGCCCGGCCCTGATCCTCGCCCCGAACAAGACGCTGGCGGCCCAGCTCTATGCCGAGTTCAAGAAGTTCTTCCCCGACAATGCGGTGGAGTACTTCGTCTCCTATTACGACTACTACCAGCCGGAAGCCTACGTCCCGCGCACCGACACCTTCATCGAAAAGGAATCCTCGATCAACGAGCAGATCGACCGCATGCGCCACTCGGCGACGCGCTCGCTGCTGGAGCGCGACGACGTCATCATCGTCGCCTCTGTGTCCTGCATCTACGGTATCGGCTCGGTCGAGACCTACACCGCGATGACCTTCCAGATGCAGATCGGCGACCGGCTCGACCAGCGCGCCCTGCTCGCCGATCTCGTCGCCCAGCAATACAAGCGCCAGGACATCAATTTCGTGCGTGGCTCCTTCCGCGTGCGCGGCGACACGATCGAGATCTTCCCCGCCCACCTTGAGGATCGCGCCTGGCGCATTTCGATGTTCGGCGACGAGATCGAGTCGATCACCGAGTTCGATCCGCTGACCGGCCAGAAGACCGGCGAGTTGAAGAGCGTCAAGATCTACGCCAACTCGCACTACGTTACGCCGCGGCCAACTTTGAATCAGGCCATCAAGTCGATCAAGGAAGAGCTCAAGCATCGGTTGCAAGAGCTTGAAAAGGCCGGCCGCCTTCTGGAGGCGCAGCGCCTGGAACAGCGCACCCGCTTCGATCTGGAAATGCTGGAGGCAACCGGCTCCTGCGCCGGCATCGAGAATTATTCGCGTTATCTCACCGGCCGCCAGCCGGGCGATCCGCCGCCGACATTGTTCGAGTATATACCGGACAACGCCTTGGTCTTCATCGACGAAAGCCACGTCACGGTGCCGCAGATCGGCGGCATGTATCGCGGCGACTTCCGCCGCAAGGCAACCTTGGCCGAGTACGGCTTCCGCCTGCCCTCCTGCATGGACAACCGGCCGCTGCGTTTCGAGGAATGGGACGCCATGCGACCGTTGTCGGTCGCCGTTTCGGCGACGCCCGGCGGCTGGGAAATGGAACAGTCCGGCGGCGTCTTCGCCGAGCAGGTCATTCGTCCGACCGGCCTGATCGATCCACCCGTCGAGGTGCGCCCCGCCAAGAGCCAGGTCGACGACGTCGTCGGCGAGATACGCGACACGACGAAGGCAGGCTACCGCACGCTGGTCACGGTGCTGACCAAGCGCATGGCCGAGGACCTGACCGAGTATCTGCACGAGAACGGCATCCGCGTGCGCTACATGCATTCCGACATCGACACTCTGGAGCGCATCGAGATCCTGCGCGACCTGCGTCTCGGCGCCTTCGACGTGCTGGTCGGCATCAACCTGCTACGCGAGGGCCTCGACATTCCGGAATGCGGCTTCGTCGCCATCCTCGACGCTGACAAGGAAGGCTTCCTGCGTTCCGAAACCTCGCTGATCCAGACGATCGGCCGCGCCGCCCGCAACGTCGACGGCAAGGTCATCCTCTACGCCGACCAGATCACCGGCTCGATGGAACGGGCGATGGCCGAGACCAACCGTCGCCGCGAGAAGCAGATGGAGTGGAACGCGGCCAACGGCATCACGCCGGAATCCGTCAAGTCGCGCATCGCCGACATCCTCGACTCGGTCTACGAGAAGGACCACGTGCGCGCCGACATCTCGCAGTTCACCGATGACGCCGGCGCCATGGTAGGCAACAACCTCAAGGCCCATCTCGACGCGCTGGACAAGCAGATGCGCGACGCCGCCGCCAATCTCGACTTCGAGAAGGCCGCGCGCGTCCGCGACGAAATCAAACGGCTGCGCGAGATGGAACTTTCCATTTCCGACGATCCGCTGGCGCGTGAGGTGGAAGGCCAGAGCCCCGCCTCGGGCCGCGAAAAAGGCAAGCACAACAAGGGCCTGGCCAAACATCGTACAGCCGAGGAGCAGGAGCGTTTCCGCAAGCTCGACGAAGCGCGCGCCGCCGAGGAGGCGGCGAAGGCTGCCCGGCCGAACCTCTTCCGCAAGCCGCATCTCGATGAGATGGGCGCCGAGGGCGCCGTGCCGGTGAAGAAGTCGCTGTTCGCCAAGCCATCGATCGACGACATGGGCCCTGGCACCGACATGACGACGCCGGCCGGCGCCGTGTCGCGCTCGCTGTTCAAGAAGCAGTCCGCGCACGAGGCGCACGGTTCCGACTTCGGTATTCCCGGCGAGCAGACCAAACCCCTGTTCCGCAAGAATTCGCTGGACGAGATGACCGTGCGGCGAACCGAAAAACCGGTCGAGGGCGAGAAGCCGGTCAAGCCGCAGTCGATGTCGGGAGCCGGCGAGACCGACCGGGGCGCGAAGGAACGCGACGACAAGCCCATCGTCCGTCAGCGCGCCGGCATCGGCTCCTACGAAGACCCGGCCGACGAACGCCGCCAGAAGCGACGTCCGGGCAAGACCGGAAGGCCTGGAAAATAGGATTATGATTTCAAGTCGGCCCGGCCTGACCCCGAATCCGGCTCCAGACCGAAGAAAAAGCGCATAGTTTGTCCGAGACCATGTCGCGGTCCACCCACGATCTGAAGCCGGTGGGTTTGAGCACTCGACCCGTGTTGTGCGGTTGAGGATCTCGGACTCGCCTGGCTGAACGGGCATCGCCGCCAACACCTCTCACGCGATCAACTGCTTCGCTCTCGGTCGCTCGCGTGGCGGCTTCGGCACCAAGCTTCACAGGATTGCTGTTTCCACGATTGTCGACGGTCAGACCAAAATGAATCTGAGCGCCCGCTGAATATCGAAGAAATCAGACGCAGCGATTGCCACGGCACGAGGACCGTGCGAGCGCGCTCCCGGATACCACGAGGCCCGGTAGGCGTCTGATGGGTTGCAGAACTCGATGACCGCCTCGTAGCTCTCCGCTGCTTGCGGCATGAATTCGGAGAGATCGCGCGATAGCGCCGCCTTGACGCCTTGTCGGATCAGAGCGCGCGCCTGCGACGGCGCGAGCGAATTGGCGGCCCGCCCGGCCCCAGCCAGGGTCTCTACAGTCGCAATACCCGGGACCATTGCGCGAGCGTCGGCGCAGATGCCCGTGTCGCCCGCCAGGAATGCCGACGGCACGCCGTAACCAGCCGCGCAGCGCGCGTTCATCGTAAACTCGGACGCGACTTCGCCGTTGAGCAGCAGCCGCGAGATACGGGTCGTCGTCGTGTGGGCGAGAGGATTTGTCTCCGCTCCCGCCTTGGAATGGTAACCGATATAGAGTGCGGCGGCGAAACCGGTGTCGAGGCCGAACATCATGCCGTCGGGATGGCCCGACCAGCCGCGGATGATACGGACATAGTCTGGCAGCAGATCGACGATCAGGTTGCGGCCGCTGTCATGCGCGTCCTTGACGACGACTTCCTCGGCGCCGGCGGCGCGCGCGCCTTCGCAGGCGGCAACCACCTCCGCCGTCATCAAGGCCCGGAACTCACGGTAATCGGCATGGCTGCGATCGGCCTCGTCCCAATGGGCGATGCCGGCCGTACCTTCGATGTCGGCACTGAGGAACACCTTCATGGCAATGGGTTCTCCTTCAGCCATTGGGAAAGCGCCGGAAACGTCCGGCCCGCGCGACCAGCCATCGCAGGCGCGACACACAGCGCGTTGAGCACCGCCTCTTGCGTCGCCTCGGCGGCAGCACGGAACGGCATGTCGATGCGATCTTCGGCAAGCTGCCGTACAGGCTGGAAGGCGGCTGCCGGCTCATGCGCCACCGGATCTGCCGTCGTGAAGCACAGCGCGATATCGCCGCTGCCGTTGCCCCAGAACGCACCCAGGCGAGCCAGCCCGGCGCCAGCCCGGCGCGCCACTCGGCGAAGCTGGCGGTCGCCGAGCGGCAGGTCGGTGGCGAGAATGACAACGACCGAGCCCTTTTCCGCTTCTGCGATATCGAGTGGATTCGGACGCCGGCCGTCCGGTAGCACGAGGTCGCCGACGCGCCCGAAATTAGCCAGCACAAGGGCGCCAAGCATGTAATCGTGCTTGTCGATCCGCATCAGGCGCGAAGCCGAGCCGATACCGGCCTTGAAGCCGAAGGCGGTCATGCCGGTTCCCGCGCCTGTCGCCCCCAGAGGTACCTCGCCGCCCTTGGCATCGGCAAGTGCCGCCTCGGCGTCGGCCGTTGTCACGGCCATGGCCTGAATATCGTTGACCGCGCCGTCATTGCATTCGAAGACCAGCGGATTGACCGTGGAGGTCCTGCGTCCGATCTCCGGATTGGCTGCTATCGCCCGGCGAACCAGTGCTTGCGCGCAAGCCGCCACGGAGAACGTGTTGGTCATGAGGACCGGCGTCTCGACCGTTCCCAGTTCGGCGACCTGCATGAGGCCTACGGATTTTCCAAAGCCGTTGATCACTTCGACGCCCGCGCGAACCTTTTGGCGGAAAAGGTCGCCTTGATGCGGCAGAATGGCGGTGACCCCGGTGGCCAGGCCGTCGCCATGCAGCGTGTGATGGCCAACGGTGACCCCATCGACATCGGTGATAGCATTGAACGGCCCTGGCGGCAGGAGGCCAGAACCCAGACCGAGATCGCGAGCTGACGGCATTCGGGAGCCTTTCATCGTCTCTGGGTCAGAGGCGTCCCGCCTTCTTCAGGCTGCGCAGGAACGCCTGCGTGCGTTCGCCCCTGGGGTTGCCGAAGATCTCCGCGGGAGGCCCCTGTTCATAGACCGTTCCGGACTGGAGGAAACAGATCCTGTCGGCAACCTCGCGGGCGAAGCCCATTTCGTGCGTGGCCAGCATCATTGTCATTCCGCGAGCCGCGAGGTCGCGCACGATGTCGAGCACTTCCGCCACAAGCTCAGGGTCTAGGGCTGAGGTGATTTCATCCAGCAGAAGCAACATGGGGTCCATCATCAGCGCGCGCACGATGGCTACGCGCTGCTGCTGGCCGCCAGAGAGCCGGTCCGGATAGTCCCCGGCCTTATGGGCCAGGCCGATGCGCTCGAGGAAGGCCATCGCCTTGTCCCGCGCTTCGCGCCGGCCCATGCCGATCACCTTCAACGGCGCAAGCGTGGTGTTCTCAAGCACCGTCATATGGGGGAAGAGATTGTACCCCTGGAAGACGATGCCAATGTCGCGCCGCAGCCGGTCGAGATCCACTCCGGGTCCCGTGATGCGGTCGCCATGGATACGGATTTCGCCGAGCGAAATCTCCTCCAGTCTGTTGATGCAGCGCAGCAGCGTGGACTTGCCGCAGCCGGACGGTCCGATCAGGCAGATCACTTCATGCTCGTCGACGGACAGCGACAGGTTGGAGATGACTTCCAGCGGGCCGTAGCGCTTGGTCACGCCGTTGATTTCAAGCAGCGCCATACCTCAGCCTCCCGCCCGGATCCGGCGCCGGTCGCGCTCGATCAGCCGGTCGACGAAGCGTGCCTGAGGAATGGTGATGACGATGAACAGGATCGCCACCGTCGTCACAGCCGACAGGTTGAAGTTGTTCGCCGCGATGATCTTGGACTGGTTGAAGGCGTCGATGGTGCCGATGATGGCCACGAGCGCCGTATCCTTCTGCAGGCTGATGCAGTTGTTCATCAGCGGCGGAATGATGTTGCGCACGGCAAGCGGCACGACCACGTAGCGCATCGCCCGGAAATGGCTGAGCCCGAGCGAGCGGGCGGCGGCGACCTGGCTGTGATGCACGCCCTCTATTCCGGCGCGGTAGACCTCCGAGGTGTACGCGCCATAGGTCAAAGTGAGCGCGATAATCGCATAGGCCGTCGAGGACAGATGCGATAGCACCGGCAGGTTGGTCAGCGGCAGGCCGAAGCCGATCAGGTAGATGGTGATGATGGCCGGCAGGCCGCGAAAGAGATCGCCATAGGCGATTGCAAGGAGACGCAGGGGCCGCCCGGCTTCGCCCGGAAGCGTGCGGGTGACCGCGACCACCAGCGACCAGATCAGGATAAGCACCGCCGAGACCGCGAAGATGGCGATGTTGGTGCCGAAGGCCCACAGCACCTTGCCGGTGGATTGGCGGATCAGCGCAAGGTCGAAGAAGGTGCGGCTCACGGCGGCATCGTTGACAACCATGAACCATGCGCAGGCGGTCACTATCAGGAGTGCTCCGCACCATGAGATTGCCTGCCATGCCGCCATTGAGGCATCCGCGCCGAGCGCGCGGGCGGCGTAGACGTCGCCGCTGCGGGCGGAGGCGAGCGACTTCAGGAAGGCCCGCGCCGCCATGACCAGTAGGGCCGCCGCGGCCAACGCCGCGACGGCTCCCGGCACCACCGCGGCGGCTACAGGGATGCCCTGAGAGACCGCGAAGGTGCCGATATGCTGCGCGGAGACCGCAACGACGATGAAGGTCAGCGCGGCCACGGCGAGGGTCAGCGCTGCGCGGCCGCGATGCGTGCGCGTGACGGCCCGGGCGCGCCATTTGGCGGCGCGCCCGGCCTCATTCGATACCGCGAGGTGACCGGGTCCTTCCATCGGGTCAGTATTTCCAGACCGGAACGTCGGCCGGCGTTTTGCCGCCCCAGGCGGGTGCCAGATACTGGGCCTCGAGTTCCTTCAGCGTGCCCTCTTCCTTCATGTCGGCGATGATCTTGTCGATCACCGGTTTCGCCGACGATCCCTTGGGATAGATTCCCGCAGTCTCGCCTCCGGTCTGATATTGCCCGATCACCGCGAGCTTGCCGTTCGAGGCCGCGACCTGTCCGAGGACAACCGACAGATCGGTCATAACCACGTCGACATTGCCCGCCGCGACGGCGGTGAACATGGCGCCGGTGTCGTCGAAGACCGACAGGTTCTTCGCCTGCAGCGTGTCCTGCGCCCAGGACACCATGGTCGTGCCGGCCTGGGTGCCGAACTTGGCATCGCGCACATTTTCTGCCGTCACGTTCGACCCGGCCTTGGCCGCCAGGCCATAGGAACCGAAAGCATAGGGGGTCGAGAAGTCGACCACCTTCTTGCGCGGCTCGGTCACCGAGATCAGCGCCAGCGCGACGTCGAAATCCTTGTTCTGGCCCGCGACGATGGAATCGAACGAGGCATTCTTAAGCACGACTTTCTCGAGCCCGAGACGATGGGCGATGTTGACCGCCATGCAGAACTCGCGTCCGCTCGTGATCGTCTCCGGCGTGTCGCCGTTGAATTCGCCGACCGCGGGCAGGTTGATGATGACGGTGAACTGGCCGGGAACAGCCGGAGTGATGTGTTCCGTGCCCTGCTTGCCGTAGAGCTTGCATTCGCCGTAACCCTCGGCAGCGTTCGCCGTGCCCGCCATGGCCATCAGCGAGCCCAAGGCAAGGCCGATCAGTTTCCTGTTGAATTTCATGTTGTTCTCCTCTTGGTGGTCTTCCGGTTATGGTTATGGATGGACCGGTTCGGCCCCGAGCGCGGCCTCGATGTAGTAGGATTGGAGGCGACGGGTCATCGGGCCGGGCCGGCCGTCTCCGATCTCGGCATCGCCGATCTTCACCACTGGCGTCACGAAGGAGGAGGCGCTGGTGGCGAAGGCTTCCGCCGCTGTTTGCGCTTCGTCCGGCGAGAAGGCTCGCTCATCGAAGCGCAGGCCATGATCGTCGCAAAGCCGCAGCACCGCTTTTCGGGTGCAACCGGGCAGGGTTGACCGCGAGTTCGGTCGTGTGACGACGCGGCCGTCGGCGGTGATGATGAAAGCTGTCGAAGAAGAGCCTTCGGTTACCAGGCCGTCCTCCACCATCCAGACATCGTCGAACCCGGCGGTCCGAGCCTGGCGCTTCGCCAGCACCTGGCCCAGCAGCATGGTGGTCTTGATGTCGCGCCTGGCCCAGCGCATATCCTCGGCGAGGTCCACGGCGATGCCGTCTGTCTGCGCGGGCGTATCGGCGAGCTTCCTCGCCTGGGTGAAGGCGATGAAATTCGGTACGAGTCCCTCCGAATAGAGAAAGTCGCGATCGGCCTCGCCGCGCGAAACCTGCAGGTAGATCGTGCCTTCGCGAAGGTCGTTGCGCGCCATGAGCTCGGCCTGGATCTGCTCGAGTTGGGAACGTGGGAGGGGCAACGGGATAGATAGTGCGGCAAGCGAACGTTCGAACCGGTCGAGGTGAAGATCGTTATCGATCAGCCGCCCGGAAAGCACTGCCGTTACCTCGTAGACGGCATCCCCGAACAGGAAGCCCCGGTCGAAGATACTGACACTGGCATCTTCCTCCGGGCTGAAATCACCGTTGCAATAGACGATCCTTCCCACGCGGGCCGTTCCCCTTCCGTATCCTGCGAATGTTGTGCCGCACTCTTCCCCGCCTTTGATCGACTTCGCCAATTCATTTTCGACAAAGACTCATTCCAAATTCGCATAGAGATTTGAAATCAATATGTTATGCGTCGTATATCGACGTACTCCAGCGCGGGCACGGGAAAATGGAACTTAAATGGCTCGAGGATTTCGTTGCCGTCGCGGAAACTTTTAGCTTTTCACGGGCGGCGGAGATTCGACACGTCACCCAGTCGGCGTTGAGCCGCCGCATCAAGCAGTTGGAGGCCTGGCTCGGCGCGACCCTGATCAGCCGTGCGACCATGCCCGCGGAGCTCACGCCTGCCGGGAGGACCTTCCTGCCGGTCGCGCGCGAGCTCATCCGCACATTCTACATTTCCAGGGAAATGCTGCAGCCGGTCGCGGAGCCGGGGCTGATCCGGCTGGCCGCGCTCCATACCTTGACGGTCACCTTCTTTCCCAATTGGCTTCGCGGCCTCGAGGCGGAGATGCCGGGTCTGCGGACGTCGCTCATTCCCGACCGTGGTGGGATCGAGGCGAACCTTGCCGCATTGACCGACGGCGAGGCGGATTTCTTCCTGACCTATGCGCATCACGACGTGGCCTTCCACCTCGATCGGGAACGCTTCGATTTCATGGTCATCGGCAATGACAAGGTGATCCCGGTGAGCGCGCCGGAGCTTCGCATCCGCAATCAGCTCGTGCCTGGCGCCCGTTTGCTCGAGCGGGCGGTGGCTGGTCGCGTTGCCGTGCCCTATCTCAGCTACGGTTTCAGTTCCTTCTTCGGCGTGGCGCTGCAGCGCCTCTTTGCCACGAGACCCGATTTCCTCCGCCGCACCGTGCACGAGAACACCATCAGCGCCGGCCTGAAGACCCTGGCCCTAACAGGGACGGGGCTGTGCTGGCTTCCGGAGAGCCTGATTGAGGGCGAACTGCGAGCCGGGTCGCTTGTGCCTGCGGCGGAGGGCGACGACTGGCAACTCGACCTCGAGATCCGCCTGTATCGCACGCTTGACGGCATCACTCCCGTCACTGACACCTTTTGGAAAGCCGCGAAGACAATCGTTGGCACGCCGCAAAAATAGAGAGCAAGGCACATAGCGCGCCCGCCTCGCTGGACCAGCAGCCTCCACTTGCCACGGACACATGCAAAGGGTACGGCGACGGCTCCCACGCCAATCCCCACCGTCGCGAGCATGAAACCGAGAGACATCGCTTCCTATGTCTTCCTGGCCATCACCTGGGGCCTGTCCTTCCTCGTCCTGTTGAAGACAGTCGAGGCCTTCGGCTGGATCGGCGCCGTGACGCTGCGCTGCCTGATCGCCGGCGGCGCCCTGTTGCTGTTCGCGGCCGCCACCCGGCGCCGGCTCGACTTCAGCGCCGGCTGGTGGCCCTTCGCCGTGATCGGCGCCACCACTGTCGCCGCCCAGCTCATAGGCCTGTCCTTCGCCACGCCCCGCATCGGCACGGCGATGGCCGCCATCCTCGTCGCCGCCATCCCGCTGTTCTCGATGATCATCGCGCAACTGTGGGGCCTCGAACGCATCACCTTGCGCGGCCTGTCGGGGCTGCTGGTCGGAACCGCGGGCATACTGCTGCTGGTCGGCTTCCCCGCCGTGCCGGTGACGACCTCGTTCCTGATCGGCTGCGCCGCCTCGCTGTTCAGCTCGTTCTCCGCCGCCTTCGGCAGCAACTACGCCAACCGACACCTGCGCGATGTCGGCTCGCTCGAAGTCACCAGCGCGGCCTTCCTGTTCGGCGGGCTGATGACCCTGCCGCTTCTCTTTGCCGTGCCGGTGCCGGCCATGCCGCGCGCGGTCGACTTCCTCTATCTCGCGATCCTCGCCTGCGTGATGAGCGCGACCACCTATGTCGTCTATTTCAGGCTGATCTCCAGCATCGGCGCGACACGCGCCATCAGTGTCGAGTTCGCGGTGACGGTCGTGGCCGTGCTGGTCGGCACCATGCTGCTCGGCGAGCCGCTTTCGATCATCCAGATCGTTGGCGCCGTGGCCATCATCGCCGGCTGCGTGCTGGTCCTCGACCCCTTCCCGCGCCGCGGCAAGTCGGTTCCCCAGGCCGAGGTCTTGTCATCGGCCCCACCTTTGGTGTAGCCAATCCCCATAGCTCCAACGTCTTGAAAGGAGGGCTGCGTGTTTAGAACAGATCACCATCGTCAGCGCGGCCCAATCCACGCCCTGCGGGTTCGCCTGCAGGGCTGACCAGGACGGTCCGGGAATTCCCCGCCTCGATTTTTGGTCTGCCCTTCGTGGTGCGCATCGTCTGGCCTGATGGCCGGCCGGCGCACCGTCAAAGTGCTTCACCGGAATGCTCCGGACAGACCAGAGAAAATCGACATGGCCCTGATCAGCCTCAAATCCCTCGGCGTCAGCATGAGCGCGCCGCTCTTTTCCAACCTTGACCTCACCATTGGCGCCGGCGACCGGCTGGGCATTGTCGCCGCCAACGGACGCGGCAAATCCACCTTGCTCAGATGCCTGACCGGCGAGTTGGAGCCGACATCCGGCGACATCACCCGCACGCGCGGCCTGCGCGTCGGCCACGTCGAGCAGTCCGTTCCCGACAGGCTGCTCGACCGCACCTTCCATCGGGTGGTCGCCGACGCCCTGCCGCCGGAGCAGGCCGACAGCGAGCTCTGGCGCGTCGACGTCGTGCTGGATTCGCTCGACGTAGCCGAAGCGATGCGCGACCGGCCGATGCGGGCGCTCAGCGGTGGCTGGCAGCGGCTCGCCTTGATCGCCCGCGCCTGGGTGACCGACCCGGACGTGCTTCTTCTGGACGAGCCGACCAACCATCTTGACCTCGGCAAGATCAGCCAGTTGGAAACGTGGCTCAACGCCTTGCCGCGCGAAGCGCCGGTGGTGATCGCCAGCCACGACCGCGCCTTCCTCGACGCCACCACCAACCGCACGCTGTTCCTGCGTCCGGAGCAGTCGACGGTGTTCGCGCTTCCCTATTCGCGCGCCAGGCAGGCGCTCGACGAAGCCGATGCTTCGACAGCAAGGAAGTTCGAGCGCGACATGAAAGTGGCCCAGCAACTGCGTCGACAGGCCGCCAAGCTCAACAACATCGGCATCAATTCGGGTAGCGACCTTCTGACCGTCAAGACCAGGCAACTCAAGGAGCGGGCCGAAAAGCTGGAGGATGCCGCCGTCGCGGCGCATCGCGAGCGATCGGCCGGCGCCATCCGCCTCGCCAACCGGGGCACGCACGCAAAGGTGCTGATCACGTTCGAGGACGCGGCCATCGAGACCCCCGACGGCACGCTGCTGTTTCGGACCGGCAAGCGCCACATCTGCCAGGACGACCGTATCGTGCTGCTCGGCCGCAACGGCGTCGGCAAGTCGCGCCTCATCGCGATGATCCGCAATGCCATTGTCGAGCCCGGCTCTGTGGCCAACGTCAAGGTGACGCCATCCACCGTGCTCGGCTACGCCGACCAGGGCTTGTCCGGCATCGGCGCCGACGACACGCCGCTCGCGATGATCTCGCGTCGCTTCGATGTCGGCGAGCAGCGGGCCCGTTCGCTTCTCGCCGGCGCCGGCGTGGCGATCGAGATGCAGGAGCGTGCGATCGGCCTGCTGTCCGGCGGGCAACGGGCGCGGCTGATGATGCTGGCGCTGCGGCTCGCCAATCCCAACTTCTATCTGCTGGACGAGCCGACCAACCATCTCGACATCGACGGCCAGGAGGCGCTGGAAGCGGAACTGCTGGAGCATCAGGCGAGCTGCGTGCTCGCCTCGCACGACCGCTCCTTCATCCGCGCCGTCGCCAGCCGCTTCTGGCTGATCGACAGGCGTCGGCTGGTCGAGGTTGACGACCCGGAGGAGTTCTTCCGGCAGGTGGCCGAAACTGGCGGCTGAGGCATGCCGGCGACGCAATTTCCGACCGCCTGTCATTCGGGCCGCCCTCAAAAAAATCCGGCCGCGATGTAGGATCGCCGCCGTCCCGTCCGTCCTTTGGCTCGCAAGGCCAAACAGCAGCAAAGAGGAGATCGCAATGAACGACCAGACCCCGCCCCCCGCCAAAGTGCTCGGTGGATTGACCCCCTACCTGCAGGTGGACGGAGCCTTCAAGGCAGCCGAATTCTACAAGAAAGCCTTCGGTGCAGAGCAGGTCTTTGCCTATCCCGCGGACGAAAAGGGCCGCACCATGCATGTCCACCTGCACATCAACGGCTCGACGCTGATGCTGGGCGACGCCTATCCGGAGCACGGCCATCCGCATCAGAACGCGCAGGGCTACACGCTGCAGCTCCATCTTACCAATGACGACATCGACGCCTGGTGGAAGCGCGCCGTCGACGCCGGCTGCGAGATCGTGACGCCGCTCCAGGTGATGTTCTGGGGCGACCGCTGGGGCCAGGTGAAGGACCCCTTCGGCATAGCCTGGGCGATGAACGCGCCTGTGAAGTAAGCGGAGCGGTCCGCCTCGAGAGAGGCTGGCCGGCCATTCCCACAATCGGCGGGACGAGGGGCGAGCGGCATCGAGCCGCTCCCCATGCGCCTCGTTTTGCCCGTCCCTCCATCACGAGATGGCGGAAAACTGCCTCAGAAAGGAATTCGCAATGTCCTATGTCGACGGTTTCATCCTGGCCGTGCCGAAGGCCAGGCTGGACGACTACAAGAAGCTGGCTACCGCCGCCGGCGCGATCTGGAAGGAACATGGCGCGCTCGCCTATGTCGAATGCATCGGCGACGACGTGCCCTATGGCGAGGTCACTTCGTTTCCGCGCGCCGTCCAGGCCAAGGACGACGAGATCGTGATCTTCTCTTGGGCGGTCTATGAATCGAAACAGAGCCGCGATGCCGTGATGGCCAGGGTGATGGCCGACGAGCGTCTCAAGATGGACTGGTCCGCCATGCCGTTCGACGGCAAGCGTATGATCTTCGGCGGCTTCCGGCCGTTCATCGAACTGTAGTCCCGGGGATGGCGACGCGAGGCATTGGCGGCCTCAAAAGCCGCTGAGCTGGCGGCGCGTTGGCGACAGCGCGCCGCCGCCTGTCAGTCGAGCTTGTCCAGCAACGGCTTCAGCCTATCGCCATAGCGCTTCCACAGGTCGACTGAGCCCTGGTACATCGGCTGGCGGACCTGTGCGGCCGATGCCGTGCGCACTGGCCGGTCGGTTTCGTGGAACGACAGCACCGCATCGTTCCACGGCAGGCCGAGATAGTCGATCAGGGCGCGGCTCTGGCCTTCCTGGTCGGCGACGAAATCCTCGTAGCGGACATCGTGCACGACGCCGGGCAGTACCTTGTGCCAATGCGCCATGATGTCGGTATAGAGGTTGTGGAAGTCGGCCAGTTCGCCAAGGTCGTAGCCATAGCGATGGCTGTCGCCGCGGAAATGCACCCGGTAGATCGACAGGCACGTGGCGGCCGCGTCGCGCGCGCAATGCACGATCCTGGCCTTCGGCAGCATCATGTGCAGGAAACCGATCAGCAGGAAGTTGCCCGGCATCTTGTCGGTGACGTGCCGGTAGCCGGGATAGCGGGTGTGCAGCATGTCGAGATAGGCCTGGCCGGCCTCGGCGAAAGCCTTGTCGGGCATGTCCGTGATGCCTTGGGGAAAGCCACCCTTCATGGTCAGCGGAAACTGCTTGCCCACCGCCGTCTTGAGGATGCTGAGCTCGCCGGCGCCATAGACCTGGGGATGGCTGGCGATGATCTGCTCGACCAGCGTCGTGCCGGAGCGCGGCATGCGGACGACGAAGATAGGCGTGTCGTCGGTGGTGTCGCTCGGCCTGTGCTTTTCGAAGAAAGCCTTGTCGAAGACCGCCTTCATCGCCTCGAATTCGTCGCGCGTCCTTGCGGCATCGTAGTCGATGCCCTGGCGGCGGATGGCGTTGCCCTCGGCGAAATAGTCGAAGGCGCGCATATAGTCCTTGAGGTCGTCATGCGCCTTGCCCAGGCCGAACGAGAGCTGCATGCGCGCCAGGCTGCCTTCCTGTGCCCTGGCATGCTGCGCCTCCATCGCCGAGAGCTCTGCGTCGCGCTCCTTCTGGCGCTTGACCTGCGTCAGCAGCAGCCATGCGCGCGCCATGCCGGCATCGATCGCCAGCGCCTGGCGGGCGAGATCGACGGCCTCGTCGAGCTTGCCCTTTTCCATCATCCCGACGCCCAGTCCATAGAGCAGGTCGGCATCCCGGGGACGAATGC
Source organism: Mesorhizobium sp. 65-26 (assembly GCA_001899205.1). Classification (GTDB taxonomy): domain Bacteria; phylum Pseudomonadota; class Alphaproteobacteria; order Rhizobiales; family Rhizobiaceae; genus Mesorhizobium. Next base: position 132,669 of record MKVL01000023.1, read on the forward strand.
CCAGTGCCTCGCGGAAGACGGCAATGGCCTCGTCCAGGCGGCCTGCTTCCTGCAACGTCTCCGCCAGCCCGACGCGGGCCCGGATATGGAACGGATTGCGCCCGATCGTGCCGCGATAGATATCCTCGGCGCCCTCGAACTGGCCGAGCTGCTTCAGCGAGGAGCCGAGATTGTCGCGCGCCGCGAGCTGATCCGGGCGCAGCGAAACCGCCTTGCGGAAACGATCGACGGCGGCCTGGACCTGGCCGAGGTCGCGCAGCACCGTGCCGAGATTGTTGTGGAAGTCGGGATTGTTCGGCAACAGCCGCACCGACTGCTCGATCAGCGGCAGCCCCTCGGCGCTACGGCCGCCCTGGTGTAACAGAAGACCCAGGAAATGCTGGGCGGCGGCGTGGTTGCTCTTGCGCGCCAGCACCTGACGGTAGAGCGCCTCGGCCTCCTGCCGACGCCCCGCCTGGTGCAGTTGCAGGGCCTGCTGAACGTACCGATCCAGTTCCGAGGGTTGCCCAACGGAGCCCGAACCCGCACCTCGTCTTGGATCTCTGCTAATGGGAAACCTGCCCTGTCTGTCCGCTCGTTGGATCCGAAGCATGATCCCGAAAAAGTTGCAGACTTTTCAGGATCATGCTCCAAAAACAAACCCTTGGAGCGGGATGACCAGCTCTGTTCGAGCGCCTCCCGCTCTAAGCCATGCGGCGGGCAGTTTCAAGACGGCGCGGCCACGCTCGCCCACCTCCCGTCACCGGGAGATGGGCAGATGCCACCTCGCTTCCGCTCAGCAGGGACCGTCGTCGATCACCCTGAAGTCCGCCGCGCGCGCCTCGCAGGCGTTCGGGAAGGTGCGCAGGCGACCATCGCGCCGGGCACAGACCGGACGGTATTCGCGCGTGCAGAAAGCCTGCTCGTTGCCGCCGCCACCGCCACCGCCGCGGCATGGGCCGTTGTCTATGATGCGGTAGCCCGCCCGATCGGCCATGCAGGCGTTGGAGAAGGTCTGGCGGTCGCCGCCGCGACGGGCGCAGACCGGACGGTATTCCATCGTGCAGACCTGCGGCCCCGGATGCGGCGGGCGCGGACGCGGCGGGCGCGGCCCCGGTCCATCGTCGACGACGACGGTACAGGCCGCGAGAATTATCGACAGCAACATCACGGCAAGCCCGTGCCGCGTGACTGTGGCCGCTGGAAATTTCATGATCTGTCTCCCTGATCCCCCGGTACGATCTTGCGGGATGCGCGCAGCGCATGATCCCGGCCGCGTCGCCGGTCGACAAGGGCCCGGCGGGCGCCCGTTGCGATCCTCCCAGTTTGGCCACCAAAAGCAAGCCCCGCCGCCGGCGCCTCGGGCGGTAGTGTCACCGCTGGCCCATGCTTGACCGGGCTCTGGCCGATGACCCGGCCGGAAAGCAGGCCTATTCCCGGCCAATCGATGCCTGAGGATCAGTGGATCCATGCGTCGGGACGCGTCTGAAAAGCGGCCCGCGAAGGGTATCTTGCAACCTTCAAGTTTCCGTGCGATAAATTTTGTGTTCGGGCATTTGCGACCCGGAGAGCGGCACGTTTTGGACGACCTTTCCCCGATACTGTGAATCTCTGACGGCCCCGTTTTTCGGCGGGGGGTTTGACCATGCGCAAATGCATGACTGCCGAAGCATCACCGGGACCTGTTCCAAACGCCAGGTGCGGGGCAGGACCATAAGACTGAACGGGTGAAGGAGTTTTTCCAATGGCCCAGACCGGCACCGTTAAATTCTTCAATGCGACCAAAGGCTTTGGCTTCATTACGCCGGACGGCGGCGCCAAGGACGTGTTCGTCCACATTTCCGCGATCGAGGCGTCCGGCCTGCGCACGCTGGTCGACGGCCAGAAGGTGACGTTCGACGTCGAGCCGGACCGCATGGGCAAGGGCCCGAAGGCGGTCAACCTGCGCGCGGCCTGAGCACGTCCGTCAGGACCTGCGCATGCCGGCCGAATGCGGCGATCGGCATTCGGCTTCAGACTGAGCTTGAGGAAAAGGCGCGGCGCCAACGCCGCGCCTTTTTCAATTTGACGCCGGAAGCCCTGTGAAAACAGCGCGTTGCGACCGGCCACGACCACATGCGGCGGCGGACCGCCAAGCGCCCGGAGCGCGTGAAAACTTTCTCTTGCCGATAGCGCTAAAATAAAGGACAAATTTCCGTCCGGGCATTTGCCGGCCCGAGACTGGACTTTATGGGATTAAAGGGAGTTTCCCATGCCGCAGACCGGCACCGTTAAATTCTTCAACCATGCCAAGGGCTTCGGCTTCATAACGCCGGACGATGGCGCGAAGGATGTCTTCGTCCATATTTCGGCCGTGCAGGCGTCGGGGCTTCCCGGTCTCGAGGATGGGCAGAAAGTGACATTCGACACCGAGCCGGACAAGCGCGGCAAGGGACCGAAGGCCGTCAACCTGTCGATCGGCTGAGCCGGCTAAGACGGCATCTGGCTTTGTTTGAACAGGCCGCGCGCCCGCGCGAGCCTGTCATTTCGTTGTTGCGGTTGGTCGTTCATATGGTTGCGGATACGGACGTCAAGTCGCGCCGGCGTGCATGAAGTCCTATGACGCGTCGACTGAGGGTCAGTCGGACGCGATGCTCTTGCGAATGATCTCTTCCGGACATCCCCGACTTGCCTGAACGGCCTGGCGCAGGCATTGATCCCGCGCCCCTTGGTCATTCCGAAGGTCGTGACGTCGACAACGAAACGACGAATTTCGTTCAGCCCCCGTTCAGCCACGGTCGCATATTAACTTCTCCTAACGCCGGACCGCATCCCCGCAACTGCGCGGGCCGGCACCAAGGAGACCAAGATGAACCGTTTTCTCAAGACCGCCGTGCTGTCCGCCGCGCTCGTCGCGACCACGGCAGCAACGCTGTCCACGGCCAATGCCGATGACTGGCGGCGCTGGCATCACCGCGATCGCGGTGGCGATGCGCTCGCCGCCGGCGTTATCGGCCTCGCGGCCGGCGCGCTGATCGGTGGCGCCCTCGCCAGCAACTCGCAGCCCAGCTACTACGACCCCGGCTACGACGATTATTACTACCGCGAGCGGCCTCCCGTCCGGCGCTATTACGCCCAGCCGCAGGTCGTCTACGCCGACCGTTATGCCGAGCCGTGGACGCGTGGCTGGTACGAATACTGCTCGAGCCGCTACCGGACCTTCAACGCCCGCACCGGGACGTTTACCGGCAATGACGGCGAGCAGCATTTCTGCACCGCCAACTGACGAGCTTTAATAAGAGCGCCGCGCGTCCTTTTGAACGCGCAAAGGATGCTCTCACTTTGACTTGGCGCATGGCCTTTTCGAAAATCGAGACCGGTTTTCGGGGTCACGCGCAAGGGTTCCCTGCCCTGCTTGAAGCGCCGGCCGCGAGGCCGGCGTTTTTTTCGATCAGGGGGCTTTATGGTAGCCGGTCTCCCGGCATCCCTGGAAAGGCTTCTTAGGCCTCGAGCAGGAACGGATTGGTCCGCCGCTCTTCCCCGAACCGGCCACCGGGGCCATGGCCGCATATGAAACCGATGTCATCGCCAAGCGGCAGCAGCTTGTTTCTGATCGAGGCGATCAGCGTCGCATGGTCGCCGCCCGGCAGGTCCGTGCGCCCGACGGACCCGCGAAACAGCACGTCGCCGACATGGGCGAACTTCGCCGCGCGATTGTAGTAGACGACATGGCCCGGCGCATGGCCCGGGCAGTGCAGCACTTCGAACAGATGTGAGCCGAAGGCCACCGTCTCGCCCTCGCTGAGGAAACGGTCGGGCACACAATTGCGCACGCCGCCGGCCACGCCGAAACGCTTGGCCTGCGTCTCGATATTGGCCAGCAACGGCTGGTCGGCCTCATGCGGACCGATGATCTCCACACCGCCCAGCGCTTCCTTGAGCTCCATCGCTCCGCCGGCATGGTCGATATGGCCGTGCGTGATCCAGATCGCGCCGACCTTGATCGCATTGTCGTTCAGCGCGGCAAGGATCCTGTCGACATCGCCGCCGGGATCGACGACGACGCCGGTCTTGTCGTCCATGTCGAACAGGATGGTGCAGTTCTGCTGGAACGGTGTGACCGGCACGATGCCGGCATTGAGCTGACCCATGGATGCCCTTTCGCTGGAGCAACTCCGGCGAAAAAGAACCGCCGTCCTTGCTCTCTTCCTTTGTTTGACGCAATTCCAGACGCGGAACCGCAGCGCCCTTTGCCGGAACTGCTCTATTCCGCGCGCCGTGCCGAAATCCAATCGTGATGTAGGGGGATGGGCCGCACGCGTCCATGCCTGAAACGTCGAACGGTGCGTGCGCGATGATGGCATGCCGCAAATGCAAATGGGCGGCCGAAGCCGCCCATGCAAGGAACTCGTGTCCGCGAGGCTTATTTCTTCATAGCGCCCATGACGGCGCCGATGATGCCGGTCAGGATGGCACCGCCGCCAGCACCGCCGATGATGTTCTGCAGGTTCAGGGAACTGCCCAGCCCGCTCGCCGCCGCGGCAGCCGCGGCCGGATCGACGGTACCGCCACCGAGCAGGCTGCCGAGGATGGCCGCGCCACCGACGCCACCGATGGCGCCGCCCAGGATCTTGGGGAGCTGCCCCATCGCCGCCTGCGTAAGCGCCGCACCGACCGCCTGGCCACCGATGATGCCCGTAATCACTTGTACGATGATCGGAAGAAGCGTGTTCATGTCCATACTAGTCCCTCCATAGCGCCGCCCTCCCGGGGCCGACGCCATCATGAGACGCCGAATTGGGTGAAAGTCAAATGCAGAAACGCTGAAATAAAACGGTGGGCTTCAAAACAGCCCCCACCCCTCTGAAAAGTTGTGACTTTCGCTCGCGGCTCAACCGCCAAACCCGCGCAAACGCCGGTTTCATGGGCCATCCAAGCGGGCCCCGGGCGCCTCGAATCGGCCGTGTCGGGCCGGCGGCGCCACGCGCCGCTGCTTCGGATATTCTGCAAAAACCGGCTGCTCTTGTCTTTTCGTTCGCAATCGGCCGAAAAGCTTGTCAAAAATTACCATTGCCCGGGAACTATGTCAGTAGTACTGCCATATTTTCGCTGCGCACGGAGAAGAGATTGACGCAACAGCACCCCGACGCCGATAAACCGATCAGGACGGCGATCACCGACGAGGATGGCATCGACTTCGCCATCATCGAGCTTCTCTTCTTCGCCTATCGTGACTTCACGTCCGACCCGGACCAGATCCTGGCCGACTATGGCTTCGGCCGCGCCCACCACCGGGTGCTGCATTTCGTCAATCGCCGGCCTGGCCTTACAGTCGCCGAGCTGCTGGACGTGCTGAAGATCACCAAGCAGAGCCTTGCGCGGGTGCTTAAGCAACTGATCGACACCGACCATGTGGTGCAGGTGCAGGGCCCGCGCGACCGCCGCCAGCGCGAGCTCTATCCCACTGCCAAGGGCCGCGCGCTGTCGCTGGCACTGGCGCGGCCACAGTCACGCCGCATCCATGCGGCATTGGAGGATGCGGGCGCCGCCGAGCGCGCCGTGATCGAGCGCTTCCTGGAAGCGATGGTCAATCCGGAACTAAGAGCCCAGATCGACGTTGGATCGGCAAGAGTATCAGGGAAAAGCCATGGAAAGCACTGAAAGGGCAGACCAGCCGGCCGCGCCGGACGACGACGCGCCGCACCTGCTCGTCGTCGACGACGACACCCGCATCCGCAATCTGCTCAAGCAGTACCTTACCGAGAACGGCTTCCGCGTCACCGTCGCCGGCAATGCGTCCGAGGCCAGGCGAAAGCTTGCCGGCCTGGACTTCGACCTGCTGGTGCTCGACGTGATGATGCCGGGCGAAAGCGGCGTCGACCTGACCAAGGCTCTGCGGGCGGAAAAGAACGTGCCGATCCTGATGCTGACGGCACTGTCGGAGACCGACAGCCGCATCGACGGCCTCGAGGCCGGCGCGGACGATTATCTGCCGAAACCGTTCGACCCGCGCGAGCTGATCCTTCGCATCAACAACATCCTGCGCCGGGGCGGCCCGGCCACCACGCCGAAGGTGGAGCAGCTCGTCTTCGGCCCCTATACATTCCAGATCGCCCGACGCGAGCTGAAGCGGGGCGGCGAGGCCCTCAAGCTCACGGACCGCGAGCAGGAGATCCTGGCGATCTTCGCCGCGCGCGCTGGAGAGACCATACCGCGCCACGAACTCGTCGGCGACGAATCCGATGTCGGCGAGCGCACCATCGACGTGCAGATCAACCGCCTGCGCCGCAAGATAGAGCGCGATCCTTCCAATCCCGTCTGGCTGCAGACGGTGCGCGGTATTGGGTATCGGCTCAGCGTGGAATAGAATGGCGCCACGAGGGCGCGTGCGCCCCCGGCCTTGGTGAAGGCCGTCGACGAGCGAAATGGGCGAATGGCGACAACCGAACTGCAACAGCCGGACAAGGACGGGCTGAACGCGCGCGCGACGCGGGCGTTCGGTCGCGCGGCGCGTGCCTGGAACCGGCTCTGGCGTCTCGTTGCGCTCTACATGCCGAAGCGGCTCTACGCGCGCTCGCTGATCATCGTCATCGCGCCGATGATCCTCCTGCAGTCGGTCGTCGCCTTCGTCTTCATGGAACGGCATTGGCAGACCGTGACGCAGCGCCTGTCCCAGGCGACAGTGCGCGACATCGCCGCCATCATCGACATGATGGAGACCTATCCGCACGACACGGATTACGCCAACATCATCCGCATCGCCCAGGATCGCATGCAGCTCAAGGTCGACCTGCTGCCGCCCGACCCGCTGCCTCCGCCCGGTCCGAAGCCTTTCTTCTCCATCCTCGACGAGATCATGTCGGCCGAGATCACGCGCCAGATCAACCGGCCCTTCTGGATCGATACGGTCGGCAACTCCAACATCGTCGAGGTTCGTGTGCAGCTCGAAGGCAAGGTGTTGCGCGTCTTCGTTCGCCGCAGCCAGGCCTATGCCTCCAACACCCACATCTTCCTGATCTGGATGGTCGGCACCTCGCTGGTGCTGCTGATGATCGCCATTCCCTTCTTGCGCAACCAGATCAGGCCTATCCTGACGCTGGCCGAGGCCGCGGAGAGCTTCGGCAAGGGACGACCGATGCCGCGCGACTTCCGCCCGCGCGGCGCCGAGGAGGTACGGCGCGCCGGCTTCGCCTTCATGCAGATGCGTGAGCGCATCGAGCGCCAGATCGAGCAGCGCACGGCGATGCTTACCGGCGTCAGCCACGACCTCAGGACCATCCTTACCCGCTTCAAGCTGCAGCTCGCGCTGGCCGGCGGCAAACCGGAGACCAAGGCCGCGCTGAACCAGGACATAGACGACATGCAGTCGATGCTCGAAGGCTATCTCGCCTTCGCGCGCGGCGAAGGGTCGGAGGATACGGGCCGCTTCGACCTCGCGGCCTATTTCCAGAAGCTCGACGAGGAAGCCAAGCTGCGCAAGCGCAAGCTCACCACGGCGCTGTCGGGCGATGCGGCCGTGCATGTGCGCCCGAAGGCCTTCTCGAGGCTGCTGTCCAACGTCATCGGCAACGCCTTCCGCTATGCCAGGACGGTGCAGGTGGACGCTGTCCATGGCAAGGGAACGCTGGTCGTGACCATCGATGACGACGGCCCGGGCATTCCGGCAAACCGGCGCGAGGATGTCTTCAAGCCCTTCCTGCGCCTTGACGAGGCCCGCAACCTCGACGCCAGCGGCACCGGCCTCGGCCTGTCGATCGCCCGCGACATCGCCCGCAGCCATGGCGGAGACATCTCGCTCGGGGACAGTCCGCTCGGTGGCCTGCGCGCCGTCATCAAGGTTCCCGCCTGACGTCTCGTCCGGCCTGAGCCGCTGCGCTGCTGCACGCCTTCATCCGCGCGTCATGAAATCATGGTCAAGAGCGCGCATGAAACGCGCGATATCCATCGATTCGGCCCTGCCCGACCGTATCGCTCCCGTGCCCGCCAGGGTTCGCTGGAGCGAGGCGCGGACCGCCGCGTCGCCATTCCGGCATCGCGCCAAGGCTACCGTCAACCTTTCCGGGAAAGGGCCGCCATGCGCATATTGATGGTCACCGACGCCTGGCGACCACAGGTCAACGGCGTCGTCCGCACGCTGGAACGCCTGGCGGAGACGCTCAAGTCCTTCGACGTCGAAACCGACTTCCTGACACCCAACACCTTCCGCACCCTGCCCCTGCCCACTTACCCCGAGATCCGGCTGGCGCTGACGACGCCGGGTCATGTCGCCCGCCTCATCGACGCCCGCAAGGTGGACCACGTCCACATCGTCACCGAAGGCCCGCTCGGCATCATGGCGCGCCGCTATTGCCGCCACGCCGGCCGCCCTTTCACCACCAGCTACCACACCCGCTTTCCCGAATATCTCAGCGCGCGCCTGCCGGTGCCTGAAAGCTGGTCCTACAACTGGCTGCGCGATTTCCACAATTCTGGCCAGGGCACGCTGGTCGCCACGCAGTCGCTGGCTGACGACCTCGCCTCGCGCGGCTTCAACAAGCTGAAACTGTGGACGCGCGGCGTCGACACCGAGCTTTTCCATCCGGACAAGAAGAAGGACCTGGGATTGCCGGGGCCGATCTTCCTGTGCGCCGGTCGCGTCGCGATCGAGAAGAACCTGCCGGCCTTCCTCGACCTCCAGCTCCCCGGCAGCAAGGTGATCGTCGGCGAAGGGCCTGAGCTCGCCCGTCTCAAGGCCAAATATCCCGACGCCCATTTCCTCGGCCATCGCCCCAATGACGAACTCGCGGAAATCTACGCCTCGGCCGATGTCTTCGTCTTTCCGAGCCGCACCGACACATTCGGCAACGTCATCATCGAGGCGCTGGCGAGCGGCACGCCGGTGGCAGCCTTTCCCGTTACCGGACCGATCGACATCATCGGCGACGGCGTTGGCGGCGCGGTCTCGGAAGACCTGCGCGAGGCGGCGCTGAAAGCGCTTCACATCGACCGCGCCGAGGCGCGCCAGCGCGCCATGCGCTACAGCTGGCTGACCTGCACCGAGATGTTCCTCGACACGGTCGGCGAAGCGCTGGGAACGACGCGGAAGCTGGCGGCCTGACTTGGCCGCACGCTTCAGGCAAGGACGCCTGATTGAATTCGTCTCTGGATCAGGGCACGCCTAGAACAGCCGGCCGCCGTCCGGCACCTTGCGCTCTATCGCGCCGAGCACGACGTCGCCCTCGGTATCGGGAAAGCCCAGCGTCAGGACTTCCGACATGAACGGCCCGATCTGGCGCGGTGGGAAATTCACCACCGCGAAGACCTGGCGCCCGATCAGCGTCTCGGGCGCATAGTATTTGGTGATCTGCGCCGAGGACTTCTTGATCCCGATCTCCGGGCCGAAATCGATCCTCAGCTTGATCGCTGGCTTGCGCGCCTCCGGAAAAGGTTCGGCCTCGACAATCGTGCCGGCGCGGATGTCGACACGGTCGAAGTCGGCGAAGCTGATTTCAGGTTTGCGCGCCTTGCTCGAACTCATGTGTTAGGCGTTCCCGTGCGTCTCGAACAGCACGCCGGACAGGGCATCCTTGGCCGACGTGCCCGACCAGACGACGAACTGGAACGCCTGGAAATAGCATTCGCAGGCCTCCAGCGCCGAGGACAACAGCACCTCGACCTGCTGGCTCGAGGGCTCGACGCCGCCGGCGAGCAGCAGCGACTGGCGGAACATGATCGCGCCCTCCTGCTCCCACAGGTCGAAATGGCCGAACAGCATCTGCTCGTTGATCAGCGAGAGCAGGCGCATGACTTCCAGCGCGCGGGTTTCCGGCACCTTGATGTCGAAGGCGCATGCGAGGTGCAGGGCCTCGAAGTCCTCCATCCAGGAGAACGAGACATGGTAATCGGTCCAGCTGCCGGTGACCGATATGGAGATTTCGTCGTCGCCGGCCCGTTCGAAGGACCAGTCATTGTTGTGTGCCACCTGCTCGATGACATCCACCGGGTGGATTTCGCGTGAGAATTCGAGTTCGAGAAGTTCCATGGAATGCTTCCTGTCATTCGAAGGGAGAGCCGCCACACGCTCCGCGGGAGACGCACGCACAACGAACAATCTTGTCTAGAACTCGGACGGCCAGGACTTCTCAACGCAAAGACCCAGACCGAACCCCACCGCCCGGCGCATGACCCTGTCTCGAATCATGCAACAAATTCAGTCTATTGATCGGGAGTCGCGTGAACAGCCCAATTTTTCGCACTGCGAAGTTCGCATGTGGAAAGTCGCTGTCACAAAGAGTCACGCGCAGCCGTTAAGCGATTCACGGCAAAGCGCTTTTCACGGTCGCGTCTTGTGGAAAAGTTTAACGAATTATTTTTTTGCGCGTGGCTTCGGCGAAGCCGCAGGTGTGGCCTGGCCGGTCAGTTCGGCGAGCCTTTCCTCGAGCGCTTCGACGCGCGCGGCAAGCTGGATGTTGTCTTCCCTGGCCTTGACCGCCATGTCGCGCACGGCCTCGAATTCCTCGCGCTGCACGACATCCATGGAATTGAGGATACGCTCGGCCTGCCCCTTGAAGGCGCCTTCGACCTCGCGCCGCACGCCTTGCGCGGCGCCGGCGGCATCGGTCATCAGCTTGGCGAACTCGTCGAGAATGCGGTTTGGTCCGGTCGACATGGCAAAACCTCGCTTGCTGGATTTGACGTAGTGGCGCGGGGCGCGGAATGCAAGCGCATTGCGGTCGCAGGGCAGCCACCCTGCCTTGACCCCGCCAAAACCCTGCCGCATGGTCCGCGCCCGAACGAAGACCGCTTCGCGCTTTTCGGCATCGTGCCCTGGCCGGGAGATGGACGTGAACGAAAATATGCTGCTGCCGATGGCGGCCCTTTCCTTTCCAAACATCGATCCGATCCTCGTCCAGATCGGGCCGCTCGCGGTGCACTGGTACGGCGTCGGCTATATCGTCGGCATCCTGTTTGCCTGGTGGTACGCCAAGCGCCTCATCGCCAACGCGAAGCTGTGGCCCGGCGATACAGCGCCGATGAAGCCCGAGGATCTCGACGATTTCATCCTGTGGGCGGCGATCGGCGTCGTGCTGGGCGGCCGCACCGGCTATGTGCTGTTCTACGACCTGAAGCGCTACATCGCCCACCCGCTCGACATCTTCGCCGTCTGGCAGGGCGGCATGTCTTTCCATGGCGGCCTCATGGGGGTCATCCTCGCCATGACGCTGTTTTCCATCAAGCGCGGCATCCGCACCTGGTCCCTGTTCGACGTGGTGGCGGCCGGCGTTCCCGTCGGGCTCGGGCTGGTGCGCGTCGCCAATTTCATCAATGCCGAGCTGTGGGGCAGGCCAACCGACGTGCCGTGGGGCGTGGTGTTCTGCAACGAACGCATCATGCAGGCCCAGGCGTTGTGCCCGGCCGGCATGGAGCCGCGTCATCCCAGCCAGCTCTATGAGGCCTTCCTCGAAGGCATCGTGCTGTTCCTGGTCCTGCGCTTCCTCACCCATTCGCGCTTCAAGCTGAAAACCCCGCGCTTCGTCGGCGGTGCCTTCATCTGCGGCTACGGCCTGTCGCGCATCTTCGTGGAATTCTTCCGCGAACCCGACCCGCAGCTCGGCTATCTCTTCGGTGGCTGGCTGACCATGGGCATGGTGCTGTCGTCGCCGATGGTGCTGGCCGGTATCTGGGCCATGGCTACGGCAAAGCCGGTCACCCAGCCGCGGCCGGCATGACGCGGCTGAAGGCCCGGATCGCCGAGCAGATCGAGGCGCTGGGACCGATCCCGGTCAACGAGTACATGGCGCTCTGCCTGTTCGACCCGCG
>MKVL01000024.1 GCA_001899205.1 Mesorhizobium sp. 65-26
GCCAGCATCCCGCAGATCGCCGGCGACAGCGCGGACAATTCCGGGCCGCAGCAGGACAAGCCGGAAACGATCATCGCCGCGCTCTCGCCGAAAAAGATTCCGCTGCCTGCTTTTGCGCCGCGGCGGACAGTTGGCGAGCCCCGGACGCATGACACTAATTCACCGGGCTTGGTGGATGCAACCTCCGTCATCGGGCAGACGGTGACAGCGGCCCGGGCTTCGGGAGTTGCAGACCCGTCGCAGTTAGCGTTCAACGATGTCCCGTTGCCGACCTGGCGTCTTGACGTTGCAACACCAGCTGGTCCCGTGCTTCAAGACGAGGATGGTTCGCTGGCGCTGACGGGCACCGTTGGGCACGACCTTATGACCGCTGGTTCCATTCCAACGAAGCCGTCTGCTCATTCGAACGACGTGAAGACCGGGTCCGAACAAGTAAGTACGATGAGCGGCGACTATCAGGTCGCCTCGCTCTCTAAACCGAGGTCAGATTTCAACTATGCGGTCAGCGCCGATGCGCCGTCGCCGCGCGATGCCGTCGCTGCTCGGCAGGCCGGTTCGGATCCGGCGCGTGCAATCGGTGCAAGCGTCAAGACCTCGGGCAAAGAATCGCGGGCCACAGCGAACGACCCTCAGCATAGCCACAAGGCGTTGGTGCCCGCCGCCGCGCCACAAGCTGCCCGCTGGGCGCTGACCAGTGGGCAGAACATCACTGCCGTTTCGACCGGCACGACCGCGCAGCGATACGCCTACAACATCGTGCTCACACCGCCGAGCGAGGTATACACGGCCGGCTTCCAGTTGAATGGCGGAACGGTGGTCGCCAATCGGTTCATAGGCAACGCTGTCAGGTTTCTGTCCGTCGCCCGCTTCCAAGATAAGTAGCGGTGTGACCAACCATCGAAACTCGATGGCATGGTCCTTTGGGATGCAATCGATGGGGACGTCAACAGCAAACGATAGGCTTTCCAGTTTCATATTCTGCTGGAGCCGTCGTCGTGGTGGGTCAAGGAAATCGATACCAATACTTGATCGGAACACGAAGTTCCGTTCGGCGTAGAGTCGAAGACCGGATCAGCATTGTGCACCCGCAGATGGCCTGCACGCGAAGTGGCCCAGGGGATGCCGACTGCTCACCCCGGAGATCTGCGGGCCGTGTTCCTATTTCACCGCACCGACCAGCACCTGCTGCTCATCTCGGATCGAAATCCAGCGGCCAGTATTGTCGATCGCCTGCCGCTTGATATAGCGGTAGCCGGTCTCGTCCCAGGATTTTACCTTGTCGGTCAGGTTGTCGAGGACATAGTCGCCCTTGTTAGTGCGAACAGTCAGCACTGCGTGACCTTCGCCGTCCGGCTTGCGCACGACAGTGATCAGGAGATCGGCCAGTGATATGCCCGTCCGGTAAAGCTCGCGGCGCTTTTCCAGCACATAGTCTTCGCAGTCGCCGACGCCCTTGTCCGGGTAGGCCCAGACTTCATCTTTGCCGTAAACGTCATAGTCGCTCATCGGCTTGACGGCGGCGTTGACCTTGGCGGTGACATTGGTGAGCTTGCGCCAGAGCGCGTCGGTCATCCTGGCCGGCGCCAGGTCAGTTGGGCGGATCGCGCATTCGCCCGGATTGGCCTTGCAGAAGTCGTAGTGTCCGATCGGCTGCGACGTAGGGCCGCCCGTCCCCATCACCCCCGCGGCCAATGCGGGCGCCGCCCAGAGTCCCGCAATCGCCAGCCCAGCGACCGCACACAAACGCCGCGTCCGTAGCATCGGTGAGGAAGCCATTGTCCCCGTTCGCCCTTATTATTAACGAAACGTTAAGGGCGATTTACAGTCAGAGTCAACTATGATGCCGATTAGATTGGCAGCATGGTTACTCGCATAACCATGCTGATTGCGCCTCACGTCCTCAGTGGAGACAGGCCTGATTGAGCCTGATGTGAGGCGGTGTCATGGCGATCCCCAAATTGGCGCGAGGAGAAGCGGCGGCCGCTTCTTTTTCACCAACGAGCCAATGCGTTCGCGCTAACGGCGCCGATCACGGCCAAGCCTGCTATGGCGATCGAATACCAGGTGGCGACAAAGAGTGGAGAGTCGTCCGTGCATTGCGCCGCATAAAGGGTGGCGGCAATCGCTCCCGCAAATATTCCACATACCGCGCCAGCCAGTGTACGCCGAACGGGCGCCTCATAACGCAGGACAGCAAGGAAAATGGCCAGCGGACCGATGCCAATCAGTGGTATGTAGGTGAGGCAAACCATGCTGTTCTTGCCTATTGTCCGGGCCGTCCAAAGACCGGACGGAAGGAGGAACAGTTCGACCACGACCGCAATGGCAAGGAGTGTGGGAGCGACCGCCAGGAACGGTATGGCTTTTCGCCACTGACCGTCGGGCCGCGAAAGTGCTCGGGCAGGAACGAACGCCCCGACGGCCAGCGATATTGTCACGACGAATTTGAAGAGAAAGCGCGGCGTCTGGACCGCCGCTGCAAAATCCGGACGAAGGCCGAGCGTTGCGAAAAAGACGATCACGGCAACCGCAATCGCCAGCACTACCGCTCCCGCCCAAACATAGGCGAACTGCATCGCCGGTCGCCTCGTGTCTGCAACCAGAGCGTTGATGAGGTAGTCTGTATTCACTTCAACCTGGCCCCAAGCGTCGGAAACCTCTTCAGGACAGGCCCAAGGGACGACCTGGTTGCCATGTCCAACAAGACCCTCCTTGCACCAAAGTTCGATCTAAGGCGCATTGTTGTTACATCAACCGCCGCAATTCCCGCTAGCCTTTTTGCTTGTTTATGCCCGCGCATTGCAAAGCGATGCCGTTCCCCCGCTGCATTGCGGCGGTAGCCATTCTTCTTTGGCGTCATCGGCTAGGGCGCGCCGCCGGCGCCTCAACTACACGCGTAACTTTCGGTGCGAAATCCTGAATCGCCACATTCGGAACTAACTCCTGCCGCATTGCGCGCCGATCGAACGACACAATGGTACGAAGGCCGCCTTGGCTCCGTTGGCCGGCCGCTTCGTTGACTTCACGGGCCGAGACAGGCAAATGTCCCTGCCACAAAAAACCACCAGAAGCCGTTTTCGTCTTGGGGAAGAAGCATCCTTTCCGAAATGAGCGACCGGATCGACATTTTAACTGCGCTCGGCAATGAGCCCCCGCTGGTAACAGGTGGCCGCGCCCGCGCACCGGACCGACGGGAGGTCTCCGCGCGCTGGCTTTCCGGCACCTTCCTCACCGCCGTGACCTCGAGTGTGCTGATGGGCGTGGCGTTGTTTGCTGCCCTCGACGGGCGCCAGCAACTTGCAACGCCACCTGAGATCGCCGACTTGATCCATCTCGAAAACGGCGACGATTCGGGCGAGCAGGCAAAGACCATCAGACTGGTGGCGCCGCGTCAGATCGCCAAGGCCAAGGACCGCCGCCGCGTGGAGGTGTCGATGGTTACCAAGGTCGGCGACCGCGATGTTGTCCGCACCATGCCGTTCGTGCAGATCAAGATGGCGCTCGCGGGCCACACCACGGACCGTCCCTACCCGCCTTTCAACCCGATGCAGGTGTTTGGCGACGACAGCGACGACAATGCGCAGCCGGCCGCGGCGACCTCGGTCGCCGGCCAGATCTACGGCGCCAAGGTCGAAAGCGAGATGAGCTTGAAGACGGTCGATTTCCCGATCGAGGCGGCATCCTTCGAGGAGAAGAGCGACCTTTCCGCCGATGAAGTGGAAAAGGTTGTACGCGAGGCCGCCAACGGCCTTAGTGACGGCGCTGTCCAGGTGGCGTCGCTGCACTATGTCGATCCGCAGCGATTCGGTGATGCCTCCGCCGAATCGCTGGCTGGTTCCTATAACGTCAAGATCACGCAGGAAAATGTGTCGGTGGCGCCACGCGCTACACTGGGCGACCAGGCGCCGGCCTTTGCCGAAGAGATCATTCCCTTCACCAGGGACACCGATATCGCCGAGGCCTATGCCGATTCGGGCTACACCGGCGATGACGCCACCGGCATGGCCGAGGCGATCGGCAAGCTGTTGAACGCCCCGGCGCTGAAGGCCGGAACGGTGCTGCGCGTCGGCCTCGAAGTGCGCGGCGATATCCCCAAGGTCGTGCGCACCAGCGTCTACGACAAGACCACGCACATCGTCACCATCGCGCTTGACGACCGCGGCCAATATGTGCCGGCGCAGGAGCCCGAACCCAATCCCGAATTGCTGACGGCGTTCGATGATTCGCCGCCGGTGGTGGTGCGCGGCAACCTGCCCAATCTCTATGACGGCATCTACCGCGCCGCCTATTCCTACGGCATGTCGAAAACGATGACGCAGAAGCTGATCAAGCTTCTCGCCTCCGACGTCGATTTCCAGTCGCGGCTCAACCCGTCAGATCGCCTGGATGTTTTGTTCTCGCAGCCAGACGGCAATGACCAGACGTCGGACGGCTCGCAGCTTCTCTACGTCGCGTCGACTTTCGGCGGCCAGACGAAGAATTTCTACCGCTTCCAGATGCAGGACGGCACCACCGACTATTTCGACGAGAACGGCAGCAACGGCAAACAGTTCCTGCTTCGCAAGCCAGTTCCGAACGGTCGTTTTACCTCCGGCTTCGGTGGGCGGGTGCATCCTGTTCTGGGCTACTTCAAGATGCACACAGGCGTGGACTGGGCGGCGCCCTCGGGCACGCCAATCATCGCCGCCGGCAATGGCGTCGTCGAGAAAGCCGGCTGGGCCGGAGGGTATGGCAAGCAGACTGTCATCCAGCACGCCAACGGCTATCAGACAACCTACAATCACCAAAGCAGGTTTGCAGACGGGATAGAGCCTGGTGCCAGGATTCGGCAGGGCCAAGTCATTGGCTATGTGGGATCAACTGGGCTCTCGTCAGGGAACCACTTGCATTTCGAAATCGCCGTCAATGGCGCCAAGGTCGATCCGATGCGCGTTCGCCTGCCGGTCGGCAAAGTGCTGAAGGGCGATGACCTCGTTGCTTTCGAGCGCGAGCGCCAACGCATAGACGATCTGCTCAAGCAGGAAGACAGCAGTGCGGTCAATGTCGCGACCGCTAAAGTCGAGGGCTGCCCGACGATTTGCTAGGACGCTATCCTAAGATCGTCAGTTCGGGAGCTTGCTCGGCAGCAAGGGCCGAATTCTGCCGTACTCAGCACGAAACTAAGGATGGCTCGTCGTCAACGACATTGCGGGATTCGAGGACCTGACAACCCGATAGTTATGCCATCGCACGAGCACGGCTATCAACGTCACAAGCGCTCCCCCTGCCGCCAGGTAGAGCCGCACCGGCTCCAGATAAGTCAACAGTGCATTTGCACCGAACACAAAGAGAAGGATCTTGTTGCAGATCGGGCAGGCAATGCCAATGTAGTTGGCGACGCCGCCGACGCTCGCAATTCTCAACGCACACGCCGGGACAGGAATCGCTGCATACACGCCAAGCAGGATCGCCTGGAGCGCGAGCAGTCCGATCTCAAAGCCGCTTGTCGGCGTCATTCGGATGAAAAAGGGATTTGTCCACAAGGCAGCCACGGTGCCGAGCAGCGCAAAAGAGCCGGCGGCCACTAACACTCCCTTGGCCAATGAGCCAAACGTCATTTCTGTCTCCTTTTTCATAACCTCACTCGGCCGCCGTCTTTGCAGGGGCAGCAACGTTTTGAACGCCAGTCCGATCCGGTTCTGGGCTCACAGGGAGAAAACGCTCCGAGCCCCAAGCTCCAATCCGAACCATCTCCGGAAATGGATTGGACGGTCGTTCCTGGGAGGGAGTAATCGGCAACAGCGGCAGTGTTCGCTTCATGATGTCTCCCGTGACTGGAACCGCATTCCAACCGGATGTCCTGAATCCGCTGGTCTCCGGCAACGCCTTGGGCTCGTCGAGGATTGTCAGGAAAAGGTAGCGCGGCTTGTCGGCAGGCACGATACCCATGAAGGCCGTCAGCACGCGTTCCCCGGAGTAGCGTCCGTTCACCACCTTCTCGGAGGTACCCGTCTTGCCTCCGACAAAATACCCGGCGACGTCCGCCTTCTTTGCCGAGCCGACCTCAGCGTTTAATCGCATCAGAAATCTCAGCGCTTCGCCCGTTTGCGGCGTTACCACATTCGTGGCCAAGATCCGCGGCTCAAGGGGAGTCCCCTTGACGAAGGTGGGCCGGATGAGGTTACCTCCATTGACGATTGCGGCGACCGCCATGCTTGCCTGAAGCGGCGTGACCGCAATACCGTGGCCAAAAGCAACCGTAGCCGTGGTCAATTCACGCCAATTCCCGGGAATGAGCGGACGCGCATTTTCAGGCAGTTCGGTCGGCAATCGGTCGAACTGACCGAGGCGTCTGAGAAATGCCTTATGCCGCTCGACCCCCACCCCCATGGCCATTCGCGCCATCGCGATGTTCGACGAATTGATGAAGGCTTCCGGGACATTCAGCGGCCTCTTCTGCCCACGATAGTCGTTGATCGAGAACCGGCCGAAGCGCAAAGGCTGACTGGCGTCAAGGACGGAATGTATGTTGAACAGACCTGAATCCAGCGCCATGGCGGTAGTCATCGCCTTGAACGTCGACCCCATTTCATAGGTTCCGACGCTGACACGATTGATGCGATCCGGCTTGAGCGCGTCGGTGGGGACATTAGGGTCGAAGTCCGGCAACGAGGCGAGCGCTAGCACTTCGCCGTTGGTGACGTCCAGCACCAGACCGGCCCCTGCGATCGCGCCGAATCGACTTACTGCCTTCCTGAGCTCGTCACTCAGCGCAAATTGGACCCGCAGGTCCACACTAAGGACGATAGGTGCAAGCATGCTTTTGTCGATGATCATTCCCTCAGACCGGAGGTCGATGAGGCCCTGTTCATCGATCCATCGTTCGATACCGGCAATGCCAACGTTGTCCACATTGACGGCTCCCAAGATATGCGCGGCCTCGGAGCCGTTGGGGTAAAGTCGGCGCGTCTCCAGGCGGAAGCCGATGCCGGGAATTCCAAGTGCCCAAAGCCTATCCTTTTCTGCAATCGTTGCGGCGCGCTTGACCCACGTGAACCCGCTGCCACCTCTCAAACGTTTGGCAAGGTCCGGCACATCGAGATCGGGAAAGACCGTCGTTAGTCCCTCGATTGCCTCGCCCGCATCGAGAACCCGTCGAGGTTCAGCGTAGATCGACACGCTGGGCACATCCAGCGCAAGAGGAGCACCGTTGCGATCGATGATATCCGGACGCGCAAATGACGGCGGTGCCACCGGCAATGATTTGTCGGGACGACTCTCGTTTCCGAGCATGATCAAGCGAACACCTATGGCCGAGAAGATGAGTGTGAACAGCACCATGACAATTCGTATCCTGGCCTGCGCGTTGGATACCCGGCTGGATCCATTTTGCGTCGAACCGCTCACGGACTAGCCCTTGTTGGAGTCCGGGCCTGCACGCAACCCATCTGTCCAGGCATTGAACGCGCGATTGAACGCGAGTGTGCGCTCGCGTTGCGGCCACCTGATTCCAAACTGGGCGTAAAGGTCGGTACCTGATTTGAAGTCTCCCTGCCTGATGACCACGTCGGCGCGTGGCGTTACCGCCGGTGTCGGTTCAACGCCGTCCCAACTTGCCAGGTACGGAAATCCGACTTTCGCGAGCACGGAATCCCATGTCGGATCCACCAAGATCATCCGACCGTTGATCCTAACCTCGACAGTGTCATGGAAGCCGCGCGTTTCCGCCAAGAGCTGAAGCACGGGCTTCGGTATCGGCAAATCCGCCCAGTCAAAAACGACTCGCACTGGCTGAGCATCGAACTTCCATGCTCGCATGAGGCGGAGCAAGGCCGCCGATTTATGGCGGCAGTCCCCCCGTTCGTTGATGAACAAACTATCCGGATCGCCGGTCCAAGCGGTAAGTCTGTAGGGAATGTTTCGGACAAGCGTAAACGCTGCAATTCGCCTGTCTTGCTCGGTAAGCCCTGTACCGAGCCTTTGAACGATCCAGGCCGCGGACACGGACTTTCCCCCAGTGCGCTGAGCGATCATTTCACGCTCGACCTCGGCGATGCGTCCGGCCAAACCTGACGCATGATTGTTCGCCATTGCGTTGGTTGGCGCCAAAGCGATGATACCGGCACCTAACAGGAACTTACGTCTGTTCATCGATTTCCCTCCAGAAGAACGATTACCTCAGGCAGCCTGTGTTTTTGCCGTGTACGCAGCTCGGGAACTTCGAGCGGGGAAGCTGGTGGAAAGAATGCGAGCATCCGCGCACCGCCGAACCTTCCGGAGTTAGTTACTGGCATGGGGGCGGTTCTCTTCTAGCTGGAAGCTATTTGCCCTCACCGATACTTGGCTTGGCCACTCCACGGGTCGAGCCTTCGTCGACGAAGCCCTCTTCTCGAATGCAACGACGATGCCGTTCATTCCCCCGAGATCCCGCCATTTACCGAGCGTCAGACCACGCTTGCGTGCGCAGTTCATGATCGTGACAACCTGTCCCGGAGGGATGTTGAATATGAGCAGTCCGCCGGGCCGTAACAGGGCTGCGGCCGCAGACATAAACGAGGCTGTATCCGTTTCGAAATAGGCGGCTGCTTGCGAGTAGAGGATGCTGATCGATCCAGGTGTTACCCCCTGCGCATCAACCACGGCCAGCCCCGCTGCCGTGACATAGGGGTGTTCGGTAATTCCGTTCGGCAGTTCGGTGTGCCAGCGCGTCAGGTTCGTGAAGTGGAGGAAGGCCGTTTGACCTAGGGCCTCCCCGAAATGCCTCGCCAGACCCGCAATGTCGCGAGCGTTGGGTGACGCGGACGTTTTCAGTCCTGCCCAGCCACCACCGACCTCGAGATATCGAAAGTCTCCATCCGCCTTCAAGCGGTCGGTTGCTTCCTGGACCAGATCGAAGCCGAGTTCTTCGGCCAGGCGGAATGAGCCGCCGCTGGAAGTCCATGCGCCGTCATGCAGAAAGGAACCAATGGCTCGAAAGATCGACCCGGTTTCGCGGAGCATCGCGCCCAGATATCTGAGCGGGTTACGGCGCGATGGTATTGGTGCGTTGGGGCGTAGTCTGCGAGCTTGCAGGTCCCGTTTTACCCCCATCCGTATCGAGAGCCATGCGGCCTCATCCGGTTCGTAGCCGATAAGTTGGAAGTTATATAGAATCAATTTGCGCGCGCGCGCAGCTGCGATGAACATTGTGAAAATTCCGCGATAGCCTGAAATGTCGCCCAGCTTCTGGGCGACCGGTGGGCACTGAGCGGAAAGGAACGGGCGCCAACGGCACCGGCAACAGATACACTCAGTGCATCAGCACCAAGCGGCTCGTGGAGGACGTTCAACAGCTATCTGGACGAAATGCGCGCCGTCTTGCTGGGCACGAGACATCGGGCGATTGCCCAATCCGGATATATTCCCTGCCAGTTGCACAGCCATTTCACCGTGATGATCGTGATGCAATGACTGATGAAACAGACCGCCGTGATCGCTGGTCTGTTGACTGTGGGTATGAGTGATTTGCGCGACCGGAAGCTCAGCAGCCTCAAGTGCGGGCGGATGTGCAGCAAATGCCAACAGCAGCATCGCCAAGGCGATTGCCGCGCCTAGAAGGCGCCGAACTGGCAAATCTAAACGAAACGTCCGCATGGCTCCAATTTGCATCACAACATTAAGACCTGGTTAAGGCTCCGAAGTCGGCGAATCGCGAAACCTCAACAGACTGAGATTACCGCCATGGCGGTTGTCAAACTAGACCGTCGTCGCGATTTTTGGCCCCCTCCAGCGTATCGGCCAGGATGGCGGGCCACAAGCCGATGACGCCCACTATGGTCTGTCACTAGGAATATTGCCTTCAGCCCGAGCGCGATGGTGATGTTCTGCTTGATGTTGAGCATGCGAGTGCCATGTCATCGAAGCGCTGGCGGACCACAGGGCAAAAAAGTTGGAGCGGCCGAGTGCCGTCGGCCGCTCCATGTCGCCAAGGCCCCTGAAACGAGAGGACCACATGCGACGGCCCTATGACTGTATATCCTCTAGCGCGAGCGCAGTAGGTCTGGCCGGCAGATCACAAAGATGTGTTGGCTAAGCTATTGATCGACTCCGATAGTACTGATGTTGCGTATTTCGCGGCTTGCAGCAATGAGACTTGCAAAAGGAGCGCTTTGCCGTCAGCCTAAGCGAATGATGCCCCGGCCGTCGCTAAAACGTCTTTTCCTGATGCTGCTCGCGGTCTTTCTGACAACAGGGTTCAGCATGTCCGCGGCTGAGGCCAGCGTCGTTTCGGCAGCGATGAAAATGACAGCCGACGACAGGATGGCGATACCCACCAATGCCGGCATGGGCAAGATGGCCGATGTCGGTATGAAGGTCGACCGAAAGGTTTGCCTTAAGGGTACCGGTGAAAACGGCAATCCAATGCGTTGCCCGCCAACCTGCATCTCTCCGCTGCTCGCCTTGGTGCCGCAGGGCCTTGCCGTGGCGACGGCTCGGCGCTTGCGGCAGCTGTCGGCATTGCCAGCCGCGCTCCTGCGTGGGCGAGGTTCCCCGCCCGAGCCATTCCCTCCGAGATCCAGCACCTGATGCCGTCTCAGCTGCACCGCAGCTGAATCCCCGGTGTCTGATCGCCTGTTCACGCATCGCCCGCCGCGGTGTGTCCCACGATTCGCACATGCTGGAATGCTGACGGTCAACTTAAACTTGAGGAGAATTCATATGAATCGAGACCATCCGACATGTCGCCTGCCATTCTTCGACCTTGGGAGCACCGCCCAAGGGTGGGGCGACCCGACGATAGCCGAAGGAGCGCCGGCATGACCGATCAAGGCATAAGCAAGGAGCACGGCGCACTGGCAGTAAAGCTTTCGGCACGTGATTTGCTCAGTCCGCTCGCGATCATAATCGCAGGCCTGATGATTTCAGGGTCGATCATTTGGAGCAGCCGACCGCCACTGCCGCCGCAAGTCGCGGGCCAGGAATCAATCGCGCCCGTGCCACCGTCGGACGCGGTCGCGTCTCCGATGGAGCCTGCACAGCTGCCAGGCCCGCCCGCGGATATCGCGAAGGTCAATCTGAAGGGAGAGCCATTCATCGGCGATGCGAACGCGCCGGTCGTGATTGCCTACTGGTTCGACTACCAATGTCCGTTCTGCCGAGAGACAGAGGAAACCATTCTTCCCCAACTGATCAAGGACTACGTCGATACAGGTAAGGTTCGCATCGTGTTCAAGGACTTTCAGTTCCTCGGACCCGACTCCCAGACCGCCGCAGTCGCGGCGCGCGCGGTCTGGCAAACGGCGCCCGACAAGTTCCGCGCCTGGCATAAGGCGATGTTCGACAAGCAGGACGACGAAAATGCCGGCTGGGGAACGAAGGACGACATCATCACCTTGACGAAGACGATCCCCGGCATCGACGTGGCGAAGATCGAGGAACTGATGACCAGCCGGGCGGCTGAATACGACAGGGCAATGCAAGATGATGCGGCCGAAGGTAACGGCATGGGAGTCGGCGGCACGCCGTCTTTTCTAATCGGCAAGCAAATGATGGTTGGGATGCAGCCCTATCGAGTGCTGAAGGCGGCAATCGACGAGGTGCTCAGCACGATGTAATCGAGTCCGCCGTCTCGCGACGACGAGCGCGTATCAACGCGAGCGAGGCAGACCAAATCGGAGGTGCCGATTGACTCTTGGCCGCAGCGCCCCAGTTGCGTTCGGTAGCCTAATTCTAGGAATGATACAGCTGCGGAGGAACTGGTGGGAGGTCGGGACCATTCTGTTATCGCCGCCACGCATCGAAGGAAGCAGGAATATGGAGGCAGTGAAATGGAACCGGAAAAACGTGGAATCAATCGACGGACCGTCGTTCTGATCGCGACGGTAGCAGTTGCTACGATGTTTGGCGGCTCGATCCTGGCGGAGGAAGTAAAGTTCACGACACTTACGAGTTCTCAGCTGGCCGCGATGCTGGAGAAAAAGGACTTCTTCTTTGTGAACGTCCACACGCCGTATGAGGGTGAGATCAAAAATACTGACACCTTTATTGTCTTCGACAAGATTGCAGATAATCTTGACAAGCTGCCAAAGGATAAAGACGCAAAGATCGTACTCTACTGCCGAAGTGGGCGTATGAGCGAGATAGCAGCGCGGGAACTGACGCGACTCGGCTTCAGCCAGGTGTCACACTTAGCAGGCGGAATGATCGATTGGAAAAAGAGCGGCTACGAGATCATTGAAAAGTAGCTTGCGTCCAGAATCGCAAGGCCGGCCGGCTGAAGAGAAGGGAAGGCGCGCGAAGAAGAGCGCATGCAGATCGAATTGTCACGTAGGGGCACTGATTGCGAATACGAACCAGGCAAATAGTCGTAACCGGCGGCGCGCGTCCGCCGCGTTACGGCGTTCGCTTACCAAGACAGGGTCTTCAACCTTCTGAAGCATCGCATCCATGGCTGAGGTGGCAAGGTGGCCGCGGTTTCTCCACTTGCCGTTCGGCCTGTAGTTGCTGGTGGCGCCATGGCTTCTGGCTAGCGCAAGGATGGGTGTAACCTCAAACGATATCGTTGCCGGGCTGGTTGTGATCGGTCTAAGCGTACCGAGAGAACGGAGAAGCAACGAGTGCTGCGGCGCGTGGGATCGATCCGCTGTTTGATAGTTGAGGCGGTCGATGGCGAATTCGCAAGCTCGGATCATCACAGCTAGCCTTCACACAAGCCCAGCATCCTGATCGTATCTCAAAGCCCCGAGGGATTAGCGTGCCGCAGGGAACAACTCTTTGGTCAGCCCGGCGATCCGGTACGTCAGCAGTCCAAGCCATTCATGAGTGGCGAGATCTGTTTCGGCGAGACCCGCAGCAATCGAACTGGTCGGGCGTTTGAGCTCTGCTTCGCCTCGCGTGCGAAAGTCGACTGGATAGGGCGTCACCTCAAAGCCCGCAGCGCGAAAACATGCTACCGCTCTGGGCATGTGGTAAGCGGATGTGACAAGAAGCCAAAAGTCGCCTGGCTGTGGTTGAATTGAGGCGGCGCTTTCCGTAGCGTTTTCGCACGTCGTTCGCGATCGCTCCTCCATCGCGATGCGCGACGGCGACACGCCCAGCGATACCAAGATATCGCGAGCAAGCTGGGATTCCGTGAATGTGCTCTTGCCGTGAGCCTGACCTAGCCCTCCCGAGAGAAAAATTCTTGCATCGGGATAACGCCTGCTGAGATCGACGGTCGCCGTAAGCCGTTCTCCCGCCTCATTCATCGTCAAACTTGCGCGGGCACTGCTGATGTGCGGATCGACGGCCCCGCCAAGCACGATGACACCGACAACAGGCCTATTGATGATTGGCAGAGGAAAGCGGTTCTCGAGAACCATCAGCGCAGCCGGCCCGACAGGTGTCCAGCCGCAAATCACTAGCAACAAAACAGACGCCATGACAGATATCCGTCCGAGGCGTGGCCTGTTGGCGTGGATGGACAGCAGCCCAACCAGACCTATGAGGGCGATCAGGTTGGAGGGGATCAGGAAGAGCTCGATTAATTTTGAAATGAAGAACATTAAGACCTCATGCACGCTAACAACCGGACCCTGTCAGAAATGAGCAAGAATGTTCCTCACCCGCGCTGGGCCTTGGGCATTCGCCTGCTGCATTGGCTGACCGTGCTCGTCCTCGCGTTTCAGCTTGTCGTGGCCTTCGGACCCATGAAAGGACCAGGTATGGCCACGATGAATTGGCTGCCTGTCCACATGTCCGTTGGAATGATCGTCCTTGCCATAGTTGTCCTGAGGCTCGCCTGGCGAGCCTTCACAAAAGCCCCGGTTCAGCCCATCTCGCGATCTTCGCGACGCGCCAGAACCGTCTTTCACATGTCTATCTACGCTTTGATTCTTGCCGTCCTGATAACGGGATGGCTGGGATATAAGCCGATGCCCTTCATGCCTCCTGCGAGGCTTTTCGGGGACTTGCCGATGCCGCTGGCACCTTTTGTGAGCCCGCTATCTGCAA
Organism: Mesorhizobium sp. 65-26; assembly: GCA_001899205.1. GTDB lineage: Bacteria > Pseudomonadota > Alphaproteobacteria > Rhizobiales > Rhizobiaceae > Mesorhizobium. The sequence goes on from MKVL01000024.1 coordinate 13,951, forward strand.
GAACGTTCGCCTTCATCCATGCAAAGCTTGTGTGGATATTGCTGGGATTGGTTGGCATTCACATCATCGCAGCCCTGGTTCATCTGGTCCTCTTTCGCGACAACGTCATGCGTGGGATGTCCTTTGGACGAGCGGATGCAGGCAATGCCTCGACGCAATAGAGCGAAAGCCGCTTAGGTCATCGCCCAAAGACCTCCCATGATCACTACAGCATACCTCGCAGCCTTCCCCAGTGCGACGAGCAGCACGAACAAGCCGAGACGCACTCGCGCCGCGCCCGCCACCACGGTGAAGGCATCCCCAATGACCGGCAGCCAGGCGAGCGGCAGCGTCCACTTACCATAACGGCGAAACGAACGGGCCGCCCGCTCGTACTGACTGGGAGTAACCGGAAACCATCGACTGGACTGGAGCGTGTCGATGCCACGCCCGAGGATCCAGTTTACCACCGAGCCTAGCGTATTGCCGGCCGTGGCGGCTACAAAGAGCAACACCGGATCGCTACGTCCCGAGGTCAGCAGGCCAAGGAGCACCAGCTCGGATGAGACCGGAAGTAGGGTTGCTGCGAGGAACGCGCTGGCAAACAGGGAACCATAAATTGCGAGCACAGCCACGCTGAACGACCGGCTACGCCTGCACGTCGACAATGCCCATCATGCCAAGCTGCTCGTGCTCGAGGATGTGGCAATGATACATCCTCGGACCCGGTCGTTCCTGGCGCAGCAGGAGCCGGACCGTCTCACCGCGCGCCACGTTGATGGTGTCTTTCCATGCGAGATAGGGCGGCTTCGCGACTTTACCGTTGCGCTCGTGCTCAATCACCTGGAACTGCGTGCCGTGAACATGGAAGGGATGGTCCATGTCGGCCTGGTTGACGATCTCCCAAAGCTCGGTCTCGCCAACTTTCGCGACAATGTCAACGCGCGCCATGTCGAAGGCCTTGCCGTTGATCAGGAAGCCCATTTGCATATCGGTGGCGGTCATGGTCATGGTTTCAGTGAACACCAGGCGTCGGCTGACGGCAGGGGTGCCGAACGGAGCGATCGGCCGCAGCCGCCCCGGCAGCGGCGGCGCTGCTTCCGCTGGCGCCTCGGAGACATCGACCGTCAGCAGCGTCAGGCCCGCGTCGGCGGGACGGCCGGCGCCCATCCAGCCGCGGTCATAGTCAAGAGTGTACAGCGTGACGGGACCGGGCTTGTCGAAAGACACGACAAGTTCAAGACGCTCCGCCGGGCTGAGCAGAATGTCCTCTGCCGCCACCGGCGCCTCCAGCAGGCCGCCGTCACTGCCGATGATCGCCGTTGGCGCGCCATCGAAGGCGAGCTTCAGGAAGCGCGCATTGGTGGCGTTGTAGAGTCTCAGCCTCCGCTTCGCGCCCAATCCCACCGACAGTCTTGGATTCTTCTGGCCGTTGACCAGCACATGGTCGCCGACACGGCCGTTCATCAGGTCGGTCATTGTGTTGCCGGGCATGGTGCCGTCAGCGGCAAGCCGCAGGTCCGTGAATACCAGCACCGTGTCGCCGTATTCTGCCGGAATGGGATCGGCCTTCGCTTTGACCACGAAGGCGCCGGCGAGACCGCGATAGACCTGTTCGGCCGTCTTTCCGTGAGGATGGGGGTGGTACCAGTAGGAGCCGGCCGAGCCCTCCGGCAGTTCGAAGGCGTAGACGCGGTTCGAGCCCGCCGTTACCGGGTCCATCGGATTGCCGTCCTGGTCGGCTGGCACCGGCATGCCGTGCCAGTGGATGGTGCTCTCTTCCTCGCCGATCCGGTTGGCGAAGGTGATCTCGACACGGTCGCCCTCAAAGCACTGAATCAGCGGACCGGGGCTCGAGCCGTTATAGGCGAGGATCGGTGTATCCAACCCTTCCGCAAAACGCGCTGTGGCGGGTTGCGCGGCTAGGGTCGCCTTGAACCGGCCGGACGCGTTGGCCTCGTTGGCAAGCAGCGGGAGTTCGCGCAACGCCTCACCCTCGGGCAGCGTTACGGCGCCTTTCGACATGGCGCCCATGTCGTGGCCGCCCATATCCATGCCGGGCATGGAATCCATGTTCGACATGTCGTCCATTTTCATCTGCGCCAGCGCCTTGGAGCTCACAAGAGCGGCCAGTCCTGCCGCCAGAAATTCGCGTCGATGCATATGTCGTCTCCTGGGTCGAAGGTTGGCGGTCTCGGCGTCGAATGTCTCAGAAGGCGTGGCGATGCCTGGGCGCGTCGCCAACGCCGCGTTGCCGGCGCTTCAAGGCCTTTGCTGGTCCGGCGTCGTGACCGTGCGAGAGGTCCTCGATGATTGGGCAATGCGGCCGATCGTCCCCCTGACAGTGCTCCGCCAGATGACGCAAAGTCTTCGACATGTCGCGGAGTTCGCGCATCTTCCGCTCGAGTTCCGCGACATGTTCCATGGCGATGCGCTTGACATCGGCACTGGCACGTGACCGGTCGCCCCAAAGCGCCAGCAGATTGGCCATCTGGTTCACTGAAAAGCCGAGATCCCGGGCACGCCGAATGAAGCGAAGGGCGTGAACGTCGCTTTCCGAATAAACCCGATAGCCGGCGCCGGTTCGTGCAACGTTCGGGATCAGATCAATCGATTCATAGTAACGAATCATCTTCGCAGACACGCCCGACGCCGCTGCCGCTTCACCAATGTTCATCAGCGAGTTCCTACCGGTTTGAAGGGTCCCCGCGACCCTAGAGCTGGAATTTGGGATAAATAGGACTGCACCAGCTCAATCATATCACCAACGCCTCTTCGGGCACCTGCTTCGACTGTGATCTATCGTCGATCGGAGCGCGAAAGCGCCTCAGGCGCAACGCGTTGGTCAGCACAAAAACACTGGACAGCGCCATGGCGCCGGCGGCGAGCATCGGGGAAAGGAGCGTCCCGTAGAATGGGTAGAGCGCGCCGGCGGCAATCGGTATGAGTGCGACGTTATAGGCAAAGGCCCAGAACAGATTCTGGCCGATGTTGCGGATCGTAGCCTTGGAGAGTGCAATCGCATTGGCCACGCCGCGAAGATCGCCCGACATCAGGACGACGTCGGCGCTTTCGATGGCAATGTCCGTGCCCGTTCCGATCGCGATGCCGACATCGGCGGCGGCCAGCGCCGGCGCATCGTTGATGCCATCGCCAACAAAGGCAACTCGGAAACCGTCTTGGCCAAGTCGCTTGACTGCCTCGACCTTGCCGTCGGGAAGCACCTCGGCGACGATTTCATCGATACCGATGCGCCGTCCGATCGCCTCGGCCGTGCGACGGTTGTCGCCGGTCACCATGGCGACTCGGAGACCAAGCGCGTGCAACGCCTCTATCGCCTTTGACGTTGAAGCCTTGATCGGATCGGCAACTGCGACGATCGCGGCGAGCTTGCCATCTATGGCAGCATAGAGAGGGGTTTTGCCCTCGTCTGCAAGACGGCCGGCTGCCGAGGCAAACGCAGAGATGTCCAGACCAAGCCGGGTCATCAAACGATCGGCGCCGACTTCGACCTTGCGATCTTCAACGGTCGCACTTGCGCCGAAGCCGGGAACGGCATCGAAGTTCTTGACATCGGCGAGCACAAGGCCGCGATGTTCAGCGGCCCGCACGATCGCCTCCGCCACCGGATGTTCGGAACGAGCCTCGACGGAGCCGACAAGCCTCAAGACATCGGCTTCGGCAAATCCGTCCGACACCACGAAGTCGGTGAGTTCGGGCCGGCCCTCGGTTAGCGTACCGGTCTTGTCGAGCGCGATAACCTTGGCGTCACGCAGCGTCTGCAGTGCATCGCCTTTACGGAACAGCGCGCCCAGCTCGGCCGCGCGGCCGGTACCCACCATGATCGAGGTAGGCGTGGCGAGACCCATGGCGCAGGGGCAGGCAATGATCAGAACTGCAACCGCGTTGACCAGCGCGAAGGAAAGCGCTGGCTCAGGCCCAAGGAAAAGCCAGACCGCGAAGGTCAGCAAAGCAGCCGCGATAACGGCCGGCACGAACCATGCCGTCACTTTGTCCACAAGCGCCTGGATCGGCAGCTTCGCGCCCTGGGCAGCCTCGACCATGCGAATAATCTGTGCAAGCAGCGTCGCCGAACCGACCTTGGTGGCACGAAAGGAAAAGCTGCCAGTCTTGTTGATGGTGCCGCCCACGACTTCCGCATCGATGCCTTTGGCGACCGGAAGCGGTTCGCCTGTCATCATGGATTCGTCAACGAAGGACGATCCTTCGACGATCTCGCCGTCAACCGCGATCTTCTCACCGGGGCGCACCACAACCATATCGCCTACCCGAACCTCGGCGACTGGCACTTCGACGGTGACTCCATCCTTGACGACCCGCGCAGTCTTAGGCTGAAGGCCGACGAGTTTCTTGATCGCGTCGCTGGTCCGGCCTTTGGCCCTCGCTTCGAGGGTACGGCCGAGCAGGATGAGTGTGACGATGACGGCTGCCGCTTCGTAGTAGACGTTGGCAGTGCCCGCCGGGAGGGCATAGGGAAAGAAAGTCGCGATGACCGAATAAGCCCAGGCGGCGCCCGAGCCGAGCGCGACAAGCGCGTTCATATCCGGCGCGCGCTTGAGCAGCGCCGGCACTCCCTTCTGGAAGAAGCGAAGGCCGGGGCCGAACAGGACGATCGTGGTGAGAACGAATTGCGTGCGCCAGTTCCACTCGCCGAGCGTCATCATCACCCAATGGTGGAACGCAGGTACGAGATGGGAGCCCATTTCGAGAACAAGGACAGGCAAGGTCAGCAGCGCCGCCAGCGCGAGCGAACGGCCGAGCACGCGGATCTCGGCGGCGCGCCCGTCGCGCTCGCGGTCCTCTCGCGCATCCGGGAAGATCTGACGCGCCTCGTAGCCTGCTGAGCCCACCGCGCTCACAACCGCTGCGGCCTCGACCGCACCCGCGACGATCTGGACGCTGGCTCGCTCCGTTGCCAGATTGACGCTGGCTTCGGTCACGCCGGGCACATTCTTGAGCGCCTTCTCAAGGCGCGCGACGCAGGAGGCGCAGGTCATGCCCTCGATTGCAAATTCGATTGAGTCCGTACGCGTTTGGTAGCCGACAGCCGATACCGCCGCCACAACGGGAGCAAGGTCCGGCTTGCCGGCAAAGATCACTTCAGCACGTTCGGCCGCCAGATTGACTGATGAAGAGACGACTTCAGGCACAGCGGCGATCGCCTTTTCCACCCGTCGCACGCAGGATGCGCATGTCATGCCTTCGATGCCGAGCTGAACCGTGGAACTATAATTTGAAACGGATCCCGCTGCTTCGTTGCGAGTGATGGCGTTCATGTTTCCGCAACTCCATTTTAGTCGTTGCAGGAACAGATAAAGGTTCCAGTGATGGGAAGGTCAAGAGGAAAATTTGTGTCACGGCTATCCGGTCGGCTGAACCCAAGAACAGCTCTTGACCTTCCCACGATGGGAGGCCCCATACCGAGTGGGCCAGCACTGAAAAGGAGAAACTGCAATGCTGAAACTGAGGGTTCCGGATATGAGCTGCGGCCATTGCGCCAGCACGATCGAAAAGGCCGTTAAGAGCATTGACCCGACCGCGCGGGTCGCGATTGACCTCGGGTCATCAACGGTGGCCATCGAAACCAAGGCGAATGAAGCGGCGATCTGCGATGTCATCAGATCCGCCGGCTACGACAACGAAGAATTGGCCGCTTGAACAATTCGAACGCGGTCGACGCGGATCATAAATGTGTCGGCCGCGTTTGTTACATCGGTTATATCGATAACTGTGCCGCCCGATCGCGTGAGGCGGGAGTTCGAGGGCGGACACATGCTCATTCAACCGATCGACTATTTTCTCGCATTCTGGTTCGCGATAGCTGCTGCCTCCACGCTATATGTCGGCTTCGACCAGTACCGAAACAATCCCGAGCCGGTGGTGATGAAGTGGGGTTTCATCCTGGTGACCCTCTATATGGGTCCGCTCGGTCTGCTGCTTTATGTGCTTGCCGACAAGGAGCCGCGTCCCGGCGAGCACGAAGCATTCACCAGGCCGCTCTGGAAGCAGGGCGTCGGCTCGACCATTCACTGCGTCGCCGGCGACGCCACCGGCATCATCCTCGCCGCCGTCATCACCGCGACGCTCGGCCTGCCGATGTGGCTCGATCTCATCGTCGAATATCTGGCTGGCTTCGCGTTCGGCCTGTTCATATTCCAGTCGTTGTTCATGAAATCGATGATGGGCGGCACCTATTGGGAGAATGTGAGGAAGAGCTTCCTGCCCGAATTCGTCTCGATGAACTTCATGATGGCCGGCATGGCGCCGGTCATGAGTTTCCTGATGATGGGTCGCGACATGCGCGCGATGGAGCCGACGGAGCTTTTGTTCTGGGGCGTGATGTCGATCGGCGTCATCGCCGGGTTCACGCTTGCCTATCCCGCCAATGTCTGGCTGGTCGCGCGCAAGCTGAAGCATGGGCTGATGACGCAACGCCCGCAGGCCGTTAAACCCGATCAGGAGACAAGGCACGCGCATGACGGTGCATCCGACATGGCGGAAGAAGGCCATGCCGGACATACCGGGAAGGCCGCGCCTGCGAAGGCACAGGCGAGGGCTTCTCATGCCGCCCACCCCGCGCAACAAGGAGGCCATTCATCTCACGCGGCCCATGGGAGCGGCGGCCACCGAATGGAGACGGACGCCACGACGCCTCAGATTGCTTCGCTCAGTGTGGTTTCCCTGATTGCGTTGGCGATCGGCATGATGGCGCCGGCGAACTGGCTGAACCTGACGCTGTCGGCCCGCGAGGTCGGCGGCGCCATTATGCCCCCCGGCATGATCATGGACCGCGACACGCCCGCCGCAGCTATGCGCGACATGGCGGCGGTTGATCCTCGGCTGGTGAGTTTCAAGGCTGATCCCGCGGCACAGGGAGGCGCTGTCCTCGAACCGCGAATAGAGAACGGCGTCAAAGTTTTCGATCTCGAGGCTTCGGTTATCCGCTGGTCGATTCTGCCTGGGGTGGAGGTCGAGGCCTTTGCCTACAACAAACAGGTTCCCGGTCCGACGCTGCGCGTTACCCAAGGTGATCGCGTTCGCATCAACGTCACCAATAGGCTGCCCGAAAGCACAACCGTGCACTGGCACGGCCTTGACGTGCCGAACGCGATGGATGGTCCAGCCTACGTCACACAGAAGCCGATCGAGCCCGGTGAGACTTTTTCCTACGAATACACCGTTGAACAGTCCGGTACATATTTCTACCACACCCATGACCACGTCGACCGTCAGCAGGCGCTCGGCCTCTACGGCGCTCTGATCATCGACCCGAAAAATCCGGCCGACGCTATCACCGCCGACCTGGAATACACCGTTCAACTTCAGGAATGGCTCAAACGGGAAGGACTGACTTTTCCGTCCATGCCGATGGACGGCGGCTTCCCTAATTTCTTCACCATCAACGGCAAGTCTTACCCGGCGACGGAGACGATCAACATGAAGGTGGGTCAGCTGCTCAAGATCCGTTTCGTGGGCTCCAACACCACCGCCATCCATCCGATGCATATTCACGGCGGGCCGTTCCAGGTCGTCGCCGTAGACGGCGCGACGCTGCCCCAGACCGCACGGTATACGGCCGACACTGTCAATGTTGGCCCGGGGCAGAGGTTCGACGTCCTGTGGCGGGCGCTTCGGCCAGGCAAGTGGCTATTGCATTGCCACATCCCGCATCACACGACGAACAACAATGTTGAGGAGAAGGGCGGCGGTGGGCTCACCATGGTCATAGATGTCAATTAGCGGCGGCCAAGGTCTCTGATCGATGCTTCCAATCTCCGATGTTCCCGCCGATGCGGCCGATCTGCTCGACTGTCTGATTGTTGGGGGAGGGCCAGCCGGTTTGGCGGCGGCCATATATCTTGCTCGCTTCCATCTCTCGGTCCTAGTGGCCGATAGCGGCGAGAGTCGGGCTGACCTGATTCCGCTCACCCGTAACCTAGCAGGTTTTCCCGATGGAATTGCAGGATCCGAACTTCTCGGGCGCATCCGGGAGCAAGGAAGGCGCTACGGGGTACGCCATTGGGCTGGCAATGTGGTCTCCTTGCAGGGAGGGTTTGGCAGGTTTGTGGCTCAAGCACGCGAAGGTATATTTCAAGCGCGCACCGTGCTGATGACAACGGGCGTCTTCAACCGGAGACCGAATATGCCTGCCAATGTCCACGCGGAGGCTCTGTCACGCGGGCTATTGCGCTATTGTCCGATTTGCGATGGCTATGAGGTGACCGATAGCGCGGTCGCGGTGATAGGAACCAGCGAACACGGAACGAACGAAGCGGAGTTCTTGCGCAGTTACACCGCCGATGTGACGTTGATCGCACCGACTGGCGACCATGAACTTGACGCATCGCAAAGGTCGCGACTCGAGAACGGCGCTATTCAAGCGGTTAACGGTCCCTGTCTCGATTTTGAACTGATGCAGGACGGCATCGTGATCGCGACACCGACCGGCCGCCGCTTGTTCGCAACGATCTATGCAGCGTTAGGGTCCGATGTCCGATCTGAAATTGCAGCTGCGATGGACGCGGAAGTATCGAGCGATGGATGTCTTATAGTCGATAAACACCAGAGAACCTCGGTAGCGGGTCTATATGCGGCGGGCGACGTGGTGCGTGGGCTTGATCAGCTTTCCTATGCAATGGGACAGGGCGCCGCCGCCGCCGTCGCAATCCGAAACGACCTAGCTCGCTCGACTCCGTTGCGGCGGTAGCGATGGCACCATGGGGAGACAACTTCCGATGGGTGCGCGACTCCTATGTTGGAACAGGCTACAGAGTGTCGTCAGGGCCACCCCGCCGGTGTTTTGTATGGTCGGCGTGCCGACGAAAGGCGTTGCCAGTACGGTCCCTGCCGGCGAGATCGCGACCGACGAAATACCTGATCTTGAATAGCGCAACGGCGAGAACAATCCCGATCGCCACATACCAGATTGGTTTCGCCCCTGAGCTTTCACCGAGGTCGTTGCGAATAATCGAGACCGCGGCGCCGACATGCAGAACCGCCAGCACAGTCAAAGCCAGCGCCGTTGTGGCAAGGGGGATGTATCGCTTCCACCAGTGGTCGGCGACATGGCCAATCTCGTTGAGGTTGAAGCCGGTGAACTGCTCGGCCTGTATGCCGTCCTCGCCGACCCCTGATTCCACCAACATCTTTCTCATTGCGCTGACCATCTCCGGTAGCCCGGAAACATAATAGACGGGGTGTAGCGGTGCACCGACATGCTTCGTTAGCATGGAACGGGTTATGCGCCCGGTTTCGCCGTTCCATGGATACGCTGACTTTGCTGCTTCGGTCATCGTCGCAACCAGCGTGAAAGACGGGTTTTTCGCCGCGATTTCTTGCAATTCCCTGAGATACGCAGCGTCCTCCGGTCGCCGGTTCGAGTAGAACAGAAATAGCCTGTGCGATAGCCTTCGCTCGATCGCGTCCTTGATCATCGAAAAGGCCGGAACGATGCCGGTGCCGCCCGCGAGAAAGACTGCTGGCCGCGAAGTATCCTCATGCAGGGCAAATGCCCCATGCGGAACATCGAGCAGCATCTCAATCAGTACCTTGTCGCCGGCCTGCAGGCTGCCGAGAACCCGCTTGAATGCCGTGTCACGCACCCGCATTGCGATCACCAGTTCGGGGTCCTGGGGCGTGCTGGCGAGCGAGAAGAACCGGCTATTGCCCTCGCGGTCGGTTTCGTGGGGATTGATCAACGACATCCGCACATGCTGCCCAGCCTTGAAGCTAAAGCCCTCCGGCTTCTCGAACATGAAAGCCCAACTGCCTTCCGCGATCGGCTTCTTGTCCTTGAGAGCCACCTCAAACGAGGCCTTCTTTATCGACGCGCCCCGACGACTATGCATGCGACGATAGCGTTCGTGATCCATCGGTGTCCTCTGCTGCTTAAAAATGGCTTCAAACCCAAGCCGGCAGGCGAGAGCTGCTGTCAAAGACAACTTGCCGACGAAGCGAAAGGCCACCAGGGTGAACATCCTGTCCGATACTGGACATGAAGTACGGAATTCGTCAACGAACAGAACGCCGTGAATGTCCGGAAATAGACACAGCAACTTGAAGTGGCTTTGAAAACAGATGGCAGAACGGACGATAGACCGCCGCATTGCCCGCACAAGGGCAACGCTGCAACATGCCTTGATCTCGCTTATCCCGAAGAAGGGCTATGAGGCGATTACCGTTGAAGACATTTGCGATGTCGCCAATGTCGGCCGATCGACCTTCTACGCCCACTGCACTGGCAAGGACGACCTAAAACGGCGCGGCCTCGACGAGCACTTGCGAGCGCTGCTTTCCGCCCGGCAGAAGGAGGCGCTGGCGGCGCAGGGCGATGGCCGCGCCAGAAGCCTCGCCTTCAGCCTGCTACTGTTCGAGCACGCGCGGGATCATCTGGAACTCTATCGGGCCCTGGCTGGTGGCCGTGGCGGCGAAGTCAGTCTCGGCAGCATCCGCGAGATCCTTTCGGATCTGGTGCGCGCCGAACTGGCCGTGACCGCCGCCAAGAACCTCCCAGGGGCGGCCCCGCGCGAATTCGTTGTCCAATATGTTGTCGGTGCCTACATGGCGGTCTTGACTTGGTGGCTCGACCGCGGCGCAAAGCCGCCGCCCGCCGAGGTCGATCGGATGTTCCGCCGCCTAGCCACTGACGGAATTCTGGCTCACCTTGTTGAAGGCAGCTGACGCGGCGTTGCCAAAGCTTCTGTAGACCCCGGGAATACAGGAGACCTGCGTACAGCGGAGGCGCTATGCCTCCCCTGCCCCGGTCGCGGCAATTATATGCCGAGCATCTTCTTGGCTTTGTTGAGCGCAGCCATTGATCCTGTATGATCGCCGGCGGCGTGCAATTTCTCGCCTTGGGCGCGCAGTTCCATGACTTTGGTCATGTCGGCCTTCGAGAGGGTCGCGGTCGGCAACGCCGCGTCGATCGCGGCCATGACGGTTGGGCATGAATTCGCAAATGCGGTCGCTGGGACGATCGACAAGAAAAGTGCAAGCGAAATTGAGCGTAACATGGACGTTTCTCCCTGCCGGCTCCGGAATGTCTGACATCGGCGAGCGGCATTCCATGGTACACGGCGGCGGCGGTTACGCAATCAGCATCGGAGTGGTACAAAAGATATTGGCGACTAGCACCGCCAAAGCTAACCTGCTTAAAGTAGCCCAGCAGCTGTCATGAGGTCGGTGACCTTCTTAGTGTCCAGATTCGACGGCTCAACTTTCGGTGCCTGCAGGTCCTTCAGCGGAACCAGCGCCGGATTGCTGTCTGCGCCGAGGCCTATGGCATATTCGAAAGACGTGCCAGTTTTCAGGACGTCCTGACCACCCTTGCCGGTGATCCATTTCAGAAATGCCTGCGCATCCTTGGGGTGCTTGCTCGAAGCGAGCACGCCGCCGCCGGAAATGCTGATGAATGCGCCGGGATCCTGATTTTTAAAATAGAGCAAGCGGATGTTGTTGCTGTTTTCGCCAGTCTTTGCCTGATCTCCGTAGTAGTAATAGTGGAAGATCACGGCACCTTCGATCTCGCCGGCGTTGACTGCTTTCATGGCGGCGCTGTTGCCGCGGTAGGCAATGACGTTCGACTTCATCCCCTTCAGCCACTCTGCCGTATCAACTTCGCCTTTGATTTCGAGCAGGGCACCGACAATCGATTGGAAATCCGGACCTGATGGAGATGCGCCCCAGCGGCCCTTCCAGCTCGGGTCGGCCAGATCCAGCAGCGACCTAGGCAGCTTGTCGGCGGTCAGCTTTGTTTTGTCGTAAGCAAAGACGGTGCTGCGCGCGGCGATGCCAACCCTATGACCACTGGCGGGTTGGAATTCTTTAGGCACACGCGCCAGAGTGTCCGAGTCGACCGGCGCAAACAGGCCGGCCTTGTTGACCAGCGCCATAGCGGGCGAATTCTCTGTTAGAAACACATCGGCTGGCGAGGCGGCGCCTTCACTGACAATCTGATTGGCGAATTCTGGGTCTTCTCCGTTGCGTATGGTGACCTTGATACCGGTATCCTTCGTGAAACCTTCCGCCCATTCCTTCGCAAGGCTCTCGTGCTGGGCATTATAGACAATGATACCGTCGTTTGCGTTCTGAGCGGTCGCCGGCCCGACGGCAAAGACCGAGGGAAACGCCACGGCGCTCACGAAAATTGAAAGGGCGGATCTCATCGGATGCTCCAGGCTGGTGGCTGACATTAGCCAACCAGCTGTTAGTCATACTTGACCATCAGTGTCAACATATTAAAGCCTGCCAGCGGGCGCTGCTGGCGGCGGTCCTGCATCGGCATAGCGATACGCCGCAAGACTTCCGAGCCGGTGCCGAGTGCGACGGCGACACCTCTACCTCGCCCAAATAGATCGCAACACCCACCGTCGGCCATCGCCACGGAAGTCGGTGATGCTCAAAGGCTCGACATCAAGTCGCCATGCGGCCTGGAGTGGCGCTTCGAGGATAAGCAGGATTGCCGCACGTACAAAGGCCGCATGGGTCACCACGACCATATGGCCGCGCTCGGTTAAAAGTTGCGTCATGAATGATGAGGCGCGGCTCGAGGCGTCCGCCAATGACTCGCCTCCGTGAGGAGACGAAGTCGGGTCAGACAGCCAGGCCGCCATCCCGTTAGGGTCCTCGCTTGAAACATCTGCAATCGGCTTTCCAGACCACTGCGCAAAATCGAGATCCTGCAGGATCGGCACCACCGCGGGTTCCAAAGCAAGCGCCGCGGCTGTCTGCTTGGCCCGCAATGCGGGGCTGGACCAAACCTGATCAGCTCTGCGGAGTCTCGGCCTGAGTTCCTTGGCGAGCGCGATCGCCCGCGCCTCCAAAGGTTCATCCAGTGGAAACCGAGCTTTGCGCGCCGATACAGTGGCGCCGGCGCAAATCATTGTGAGGCGCGTGGACATCAGATGCAATTTCGCAATTTGAGAGACGATTGCGATCCCGTTGCAATCGTAATGCATTGACAGATGGTTCGTCGGCTGAATAGGGTCGCTGCCAAGATACGGGTTTGGAAGCTGGTGTAAATCCGGCACGGTCGCGCCACTGTGATCGGCTAGCGTTTAGATGCGCTTGCCGAAAGTCAGGTCTTCTCCCGTAGCTGATAGTTCGATCAACGGGACGCAGCATCCCAGGAGAGGTCAAATGTCCGACACTACCTTCGCGCCAGAAATCCGTCCTGTACCATTCAAATTGGAGAGCTTCTGCCATGGGCGATCTTTGGCGGACTGCTCCTCTTGCTGGCAATCTATTTCGTGGGCGCCGAAGAAGGCGCGACATCGATGATCTCCGGCATGTACGTTCATGAATTTGTCCATGATGGTCGCCACCTGCTCGGCTTCCCCTGCCACTAAGGATCACGGACATGGTTGGAAATTTGCTCCTTCGCGGAATGCTCGTCGGCGTTTTCGCGGGACTACTCGCACTCGGCTTCGCCAAGGTTTTCGGTGAACCGCAGGTCGACCGCGCGATTGTGTTCGAAGAACAACAAAGCCAGGCCGCCGACGAAGCTCCGGAGCCTGAGTTCGTTAGTCGCGAGACCCAAGCCGGCTTCGGCCTACTGACCGGCCTGGTGGTCTATGGCGCTTCGATTGGCGGATTGTTCTCTCTGGTCTTTGCCTATGTATACGGTCGCGCCAGCAACTTTGGCCCGCGTGGAACGGCGGCGCTGCTTGCACTGGCAGGATTCGTCGCTATCGTGCTCGTTCCATATCTCAAATATCCGGCCAATCCTCCGGCGGTCAGCAACCCCGATACCCTCGGCGTTCGAACCGAACTCTTCTTCATTATGCTTGTGCTGTCGGTTACAGCGCTTGCAGGCGCGGTCGCATTGACGCGGCGTCTGTCGTCGCAGTACGGCGCATGGAATGCAACGGTCATTGCCGGTGTTGCTTTCATCATCGTCATTGCCATCGTGCAATATGCGATGCCGGCTATCAGCGAGATGCCGGAGCAGTTCTCCGCCGATCTCTTGTGGAGGTTTCGCATAGCGGCTTTAGGAATACAGGTTGTGCTGTGGACGACGATCGGTCTCGCTTTTGGCGCGTTGGTCGAGAATGGCTTTCCGGACGTTGCAGCCGGCAAACTTATTCGCAGCCGCTAGCGCGGTAGGCGCTCAAGCTGGAACTATAGGCTCGCGACTTAGCTGGTCGCGGGCATTTCTTTTTTGCGTCGTCTCTTGATAGAAAATGACCGTGTTCACACAGTCCATTCTACGCTGGCGACGGGGTCCAGCGAGAGAGGTTTCAAGACGGAAAATTGCCTGCAGTTTTCTATTGCCGGGAAACCACCTCTTTGAGGGTTCGGATTCTGGAAGCCAAACGTACCCTAAAAACATACTCATCTGGGACGGTCGGCACAACAGAGCCATCATTCGGCAGCAAGGTCGAACATCGCAGGCTCCGTGAGCGCAACCTCGCCGATCGTAGATGCGATGCTCTTCGGCAACCGCCAACCCTTGACCAACCCATAGATCGCGGGGATCACCACAAGGGTCAGCAGGGTGGACGAGATCATGCCACCGATCATCGGCACGGCGATGCGCTGCATCACTTCCGACCCGGTGCCTGTGCTCCAGAGGATCGGGATCAGACCGGCCATGATGGCAACGACAGTCATCATCTTCGGCCGGACGCGCTCCACCGCGCCAAGCAAGATCGCCTCATGGAGATCTGCCCGGACGAACGGCTGTTTGTGTGCGTCCCGGTCAGCTTTCACTTCGGCCATGGCCTGCTCCAGATAGATCAGCATGACGACACCGGTCTCCGCGGCGACGCCGGCGAGCGCGATGAAGCCAACCGCGACCGCCACCGACATGTTGAAGCCGAGCCACCACATCAGCCAGATTCCGCCGATAAGGGCAAACGGCAAGGACAGCATGACAATCAACGTCTCGGTGAGCGCGCGGAAGTTGAGATAGAGCAGCAGGAAGATGATGAGCAGCGTGACGGGCACGACGATCTTCATCCGCGCCGCGGCCCGCTCCAGATACTCGAACTGCCCGCTCCAGGCGACCGAATAGCCGGGCGGCAGCTTCACCGTCGCCGCGACGGCCTTCTGGGCGTCGGCGACATAGCCACCCAGATCCCGACCGTTGATGTCGACGAAGATGTAGGTCGCGAGCTGGCCATTCTCAGTGCGGATCGAGGTCGCGCCGCGCGTCAACTGGACTTTCGCCACTTCGCCAAGCGGAATGGCGCCGCCACCGGGCAACGGCACTTCGACGTCGGTAGCGATCGACTGAGGATTCGAGCGCAGATCGCGGGGATAGCGGATATTGACCCCATAGCGCTCACGTCCCTCGACGGTTGTCGTCACGGTCTCGCCACCGAGCGCGGTCGCGATGACGTCCTGGACGGCGCCGACGGCAAGGCCGTACCGGCCGAGCGCCTCGCGATCCGGGACGATGTCGAGATAGTAGCCGCCGATCACCCGCTCGGCATAGGCACTCGACGTGCCCGGAACCGTTTTGAGGGCCGCTTCGATCTGGCGCGCGACCTGTTCCATCTGCGTCAGGTCTGTGCCGAAGACCTTGACGCCAACCGGCGTCCGGATGCCAGTCGAAAGCATGTCGATACGAGCTCGGATCGGCATGGTCCAGGCGTTGGAGACGCCTGGGAACTGCAGAGCCTTGTCCATCTCGTTCTTCAGGCTGTCGATGGTGACACCGGTCCGCCACTGGCCCTTTGGTTTCAGGTTGATGATGGTCTCGAACATCTCGGTAGGAGCCGGGTCGGTCGCGGTCATCGCCCTCCCCGCTTTGCCATAGACCGAATCTACCTCTGGAAAGGACTTGATGATCCGATCCTGCATTTGCAGGAGTTCCGCCGCCTTGGTGACGGAGATTCCCGGCAGGGTCGTCGGCATGTACATCAGCGTGCCTTCGTTCAGGCTCGGCATAAATTCCGAACCGATCTGGCTCACCGGCCAGACGGAGCCGCCAAGCACCACAAGCGCGAGCACGATAGTGAGCGTCTTCGCCTTCAGCACGCCGCGAATGACAGGGCGGTAGATCCAGATCAGGAACCGGTTGATCGGGTTCTTGTGCTCCGGGATGATACGGCCGCGAACGAAGACCACCATCAAGGCTGGCACAAGCGTGACCGACAGGATCGCCGCGGCCGCCATGGAGAAGGTCTTGGTGAAGGCGAGAGGACCGAACATCCGGCCTTCCTGCGACTCCAGCGTAAAGATCGGCAGGAACGATACCGTTATGACGAGAAGGCTGAAGAACAGCGCCGGACCAACTTCGCTCGCTGCATCGATCAGAATCTGAACCCGCGGCTTGCCAGGAGGAGCACGCTCCAGATGCTTGTGAGCATTCTCGATCATGACAATCGCGGCGTCGATCATCGCGCCGACGGCGATGGCGATGCCGCCGAGGCTCATGATGTTGGAGCCGAGCCCGATGGCCTTCATGGCGCCGAACGCCATCAGGATGCCGACCGGCAGCATCAAGATGGCGACGAGTGCGCTGCGCAGGTGAAGGAGGAACACGACGCAGACCAGGGCGACGATGACACTTTCCTCGAAGAGCGTGCCCTTCAACGTCTCGATCGCCGCTTCGATGAGATGCGAGCGGTCGTAGACCGGCACAATCTCGGCACCCTTGGGAAGGCTCCCGGCGATGTCGCCCAAGCGTTGCTTAACGTGCTCGATCACAGTCAGAGCATTGGCCCCGAACCTCTGCAGGACTATGCCACTCGCGACCTCGCCTTCGCCGTTGAGTTCGGTAATGCCGCGCCGTTCGTCGGGACCAATCTCGATCCTGGCGACGTCCTTGAGGCGTAGAGGCACGCCCTGGTCCGTTTTCAGGACGATGTCTTCGATATCGACCGTCGACTTGATGTAGCCGCGGCCACGCACCATGAACTCGAATTCGGATAGCTCCAGCGTGCGCCCGCCGACATCGCGATTGCTGGCGCGCACGGCGTCACGAACCATCGATAGCGATATGCCCTGGGCGCGCAGGCGCAACGGATCAACGACGATATTGTACTGCTTGACGAAGCCGCCGACGCTTGCGACCTCGGCGACACCCTCCGCCTTGGAGGCGGCGTATCGCACCACCCAGTCCTGCAGAGACCGCAGCTCGGCCAGCGTCATGTCCTTGGCGACGACGGCGTACTGATAGACCCAGCCGACGCCGGTCGCATCGGGACCGAGGCCCGGCGTGACGCCGGCCGGCAGGCGCTGCGCGGCAGCGTTGAGGTATTCGAGCACGCGGCTGCGCGCCCAATAGGGGTCCGTGCCGTCCTCGAAGATGACATAGACGAAGGAAACGCCGAAGAAGGAGAACCCCCGCACCACCTTGGACTTCGGCACCGTCAGCATTGCCGTCGTCAGGGGATAGGTGACCTGGTCCTCGACCACCTGCGGCGCCTGGCCGGGATACTCGGTGTAGACGATGACCTGGACGTCCGAAAGGTCTGGAATGGCGTCCAGCGGAAGCGTCTTCAGCGCGTAGGCTCCGGCGGCCACAGCGAAGGCTGTGGCGACAAAGATCAGGACGAGATTGCGTGCGGACCACGCGATGAGCCGGGCAATCATGGCGCGGTCTCCGAATTCGTCATGCCGCTCAGCGCAGCCTTCAGATTGCTTTCGGCATCGATCAGGAAATTCGCCGCGACCACGACGCGATCGCCGGCCGCAACGCCGTTGCGGATTTCGGTAAAGCCACCGCCCTGAAGGCCGATCTTGACCTCTCGCGGCTCGAACCGGCCCTCGCCCTTGTCCAGGATCACGACCTGCCGCGTGCCGGTGTCGATCACAGCGCTATCGGGGACGGCGACGACCGGAGCATTGCTGCCGCTGCCGATCTCAACATTGGCATACATGTCCGGCAGCAACAGACCGTCCGGATTGGGGATCTCGATCCGCACCTTGGTCGTGCGCGTTTCGTTGCTGACTTGAGGATAGATCAGCGCGACACGGCCGCTGAAAGTCCGGCCGGGCAGACTTCGCACCCGGATGGTGGCGACGGCGCCGACCTTCACGGCTCCCAGCTCATATTCGGGGACGTCGGCGACGATCCAGACGGTCGAGACGTCAGCGAGGCGGAAGAGCACGTCGCCAGGCGACGCTTTCATGCCCTCGACGGCATTGCGCTCGAGGATCAGGCCATCGCGCGGGGCGGTCCAGGTGATGGAGGTCAGAACCTGACGGGTGCGGTCGATTGCGGTGATCACATCGGGTGGGACCGCAAGATTCTCAAGGCGCTGGCGTGCCCCGGCCGAAGCGCGGCCGCCTTCGTTCAGATCTGTAAGATATTGGGCGCTCGCCGCTGCGATCTCTGCCGAATAGAGCCGCATCAGCGGCTCACCCTTTTTGATCCGATCGCCGGTGGTGACGTCCGCTACCTTGTCGATGAAGGCATCGGAGCGTGTCGCGACCACTGTGATGCGCCGTTCATCAAGCTGTACGGTGCCGGGCACTCGCACTGGACGAACTATCACCTGCTCGGTGGCAACCTCCGATCGGACGCCGGTCCGCTGCAGTTTGCCTGTCGCGACTTTGACAGTCGAACCGTCGTCATCCTCGCCCGCGTAGACAGGGATGTAATCCATCCCCATCGAATCTTTCTTCGGCACCGGCGAGGTGTCGGGAAGGCCCATCGGATTGCGGTAGTACAAGATCCGCTTCGGTTCGCCGTTCGCAGGCGCAGCGGCAACGGTCGCAGCGGCTACCGGCGGCTTGTCCTCGAAGCTCAGGTCCTGCCCCGCTAGAACGGGCAGGAAGTCCCGTCCATCGGCGGTCTTCTTCGGAGTTGCCGCATAGGCTGGAAGGCCGTCCGGATCTCGGTAGTAGATCACGGGTCCGGTGGGCGCAGGGTTGGCGTTAGCCGGGACCGTCGCAGTGCCTTCCAGCCAGGCGACAGCTTGTAGCCACGCAGTGGCAGGCAGCGTGAGATTGCGATTCCCCGCCCAATAGCCTCCAGCCCCCGCCGCCAAAATGGCGACGAGGGTGAGGCCAGTACGGCCTGCGCGGCTCATGGCGTGGCCTTGAATTCGAGCTTGTTTTCGAGAGAGCCGGTTTCGCCCTGCACCTTGGCGCCGATCGACAGGCGGTAGCCACCCGGCATCATCAGATTGGCCTTGAAGCGATAGATGCCCGGCTCAGTCGAGGGCAACGGCTCAATCGGCGACGTCATCATCTCCATACCATCCGGCGCCATGTCGACGCGCTGAGCAAAGATCACCGCGTTGGGCACGACCTTGCCGGACCGCTTGTCGACGAGACGAACGGCGACAATCGCGCCATCTCCTTTCTTGATCGCGCTTTGGACGAGCTGGAACTCGTAATCGTCGATCCCAGCCTGGGCCATCGAAATGCCCCCACCGAAAGCAAGACCGATCATCGCCGCGGCTACGACGTGCTTCGCATTAAAAAAGTTCATTGTCAGATTTTCCCAAATTTCATCATTTGGCCGCGCGGAATGCACGGCAGGTTCGTGGCCAGGCTGTTGCCAAACCCACGGGCTCTCGCCGCAAGGCCGTCAGCCGCGCGGCGACAAACGGCCCCCGATGGAGCCGTTGATGAATCTAGGTTCGTGGAGGTCTGGGAGGCGGCGGATTGGGCAGCAGATCGTGTCCGACGTCATTGCTCGGCGTGATCACGTCAGCTGCAGACAACCGGGTCAGCGTGATCGCCGCGGTCGTTGACGCGTTCGGGAAGCACTTGGCGACACATACGATCGCGAGAGGACAGGATTTCTGACAATCAGGTACTGACTGCCGCTGGTCCGAAGGGCATGGCATGCCGTCCGGCATGGATGCCATATCCGCCATCGTTGCCTTAGGATCGACAGCCATCGTCACCGCAGCAGACGGTGTGACCATCGGCGCGGTTAGAAGGCTCACGACTGCCAGAATCGAGAGCAGGCGGGGGAACAAGGTCCAGAACTTCACGCCGGCTACATGGCATATGGTGCGGTGCAAGAAAAGGTCCCCCGCCTCACATTTCCGTCAGGTCATGCTGGCCAACAGCCTGGGTCGTAACTGGGTATGCGGGCGGCCCAGTGCTGGATCAGAGATTCGATTCGAACATCGATGCGAGAGATGATAGCCTGGCTTTCGGTCCTCAGGAGGAGGAGATGCGCGCCATTGCATTAGTTGCCGGCGTGTTGGTGGCTACGCCCTCGATGGCGGGGCAACTGATCTTTTACACTGCCACCTTCCCGGATGCGACATCTGTCCAACTCAGCGTCCTGAACAATAGTGTCTCGCAAGACCGCGGCCATGACTTTGATGTCGCTATCGGTCTGGTCGAGACAGACGCAAGCGGCGCCATCAGGTATGAAGATTCCGGCAGGCATCGTGCACAAGTTCGCTGTAATTATCCGGCGTATGTGAGCGTCGGCAGTCGAACGTATCCTATCGAAATGCCTCTGAGCCGCTCCTCACATAACGATTGGAAAGAAAATCTCTGGATGACATTCTGCGCGGCCCCGTCATCCTGACTTCCGCACCTCACGGCATTGCCCGCTTTGACAGCGGCCGCGGGTCGAATTTCGACCCGCGGTCGCCGGGTGCCGGGTCACTTGATACTGGTGACCGTGATGCGTCCGTTGACGCGGTCGGCTGTGAACTCGATCGCCTGACCCGATTTGACTTTCTTGAGCATGCCGTCCTCAGCGAGGACGAACACCATCGTCATCGCTGGCATGTCGAGATTCGTCAGCGGCTCATGTTTGATCGTCAGCTTTTTCTGTTTGGCGTCGACCTTTATGACTTCGCCTTTGATGTATTCCTGTGCAAGCGCGCTTCCGCCGATGGCGAGCGCGAGCGCGAGTGTCGAGAGTGCTTTTACCAATAGTGTCATAATTGCTTCCTTTCCGCTTTTCGAACTCAGTTGGCGACGCTGATATCGCCCTTCATGCCGGAATCGTAGTGACCCGGGACCAGGCAGGCGAAGCCGAATTCGCCGGCATTGGCGAAGGTCCAGATGATCTCGCCTCGGGCGCCGGGGGCGAGCCGGATCGCGTTGGGATCGGCGTGCTCCATTTCAGGGAACTTCTCCATCAGCGCCTTGTGTTCCATGATCCCCTCATGGACGTCCATGACGAATTCGTGGTCAACCTTCCCCTTGTTGACGAACTTGAGGCGGACGGTCTCGCCCTTCTTCACCTTGAGGACTGTCGGTTGGAACAACATCGTCCCATCGTCCTTCTCCGACATCGAAATGTTGACCGTCCTTTTTGCCTTGGCAGGCTCGCCAGGGTTGCCGATCGGTATCTTGTCCGATTTGTCTCCATGTCCTCCGGCGTGGGTTCCACTGGCAAGAGCTGCTCCGGAACTGACCGCCATCAAAATGGCCGCTGCGATTATTCGTTTCATGCTGCACATTCTCTCACTGTTGAGGTTGAGGGATTTCGGTTTCTCATCCCTGTTTGCCGTGACCGCCGTTCACTGCCGGGGCCATCGTTTTTGCGTCGCCTGACTTTGTCGGAGCGGGAATTTCCCCCTTCCACTCGTAGGCCACGGTTCCCTCCGGGTGTTGGTACCAGCCGGGATCGGCGTAGTCGTTCGAGGCAAGGCCCTCGCGAACCTTTACGACCGAGAACATGGAGCCCATCTCGATCGGGCCGAATTGCCCCCAGCCATCCATCATCTTGACGGTGTTGTCGGGCAGCGGCATTTCCATCTCGCCCATGTCGGCCATGCCGCGATTGCCCATCGGCATGTATTCGGGCTGAACTTTTCGGATCTTCTCAGCAACCTTTGTCTTGTCGACGCCGATGAAGGTGGGCACGTCGTGACCCATGGCGTTCATGGTGTGATGCGATTTATGGCAGTGGATTGCCCAGTCGCCCTCGTATTTGGCGTGGAACTCGTAGGCCCGCATGGCGCCGACGGGGATGTCGATCGACACTTCCGGCCAACGGGCCTCCGGGCGGACCCAGCCGCCATCGGTGCAGGTCACCTCGAAGTCGTAACCGTGCATGTGGATCGGGTGATTGGTCATTGTCAGATTGCCGACCCTGACGCGCACCTTGTCGTTCTTGGAAACAACCAGGGGGCTTACGCCCGGAAAAATGCGGCTGTTCCAGCACCACAGGTTGAAATCTGTCATCTCCATGACCTTCGGAACGTAGGATCCGGGTTCGATGTCATAGGCGTTCAGCAGGAAGACGAAGTCTCGGTTGACCCGCATGTACTTCGGGTCCTTAGGATGGATGACGAAGAAACCCATCATGCCCATGGCCATCTGGACCATCTCGTCGGCATGCGGGTGGTACATGAACGTCCCGCTCTTCACGAGATCGAACTCATAGACAAAGGTCTTGCCAGGCTGGATGTGGGGTTGGGTGAGACCGCCAACGCCGTCCATGCCGCTCGGCAGGATCATGCCGTGCCAGTGGATGGTGGTGTGCTCCGGAAGCCTGTTGGTCACGAAGATGCGGACCCTGTCACCCTCGACCGCCTCAATAGTCGGCCCGGGCGACTGGCCGTTGTAGCCCCAGAGATAGGCAGTCATGCCAGGCGCCATCTCGCGCTCAACCGGCTCGGCGACCAGATGGAACTCCTTCACGCCGTTGTTCATACGATGCGGCAGCGTCCAGCCGTTGAGCGTAACCACCGGCTGGTAGTCCGGCCCACTGCTCGGGAAGACCGGGGGCTGCATGTCGGGGGACTCCATGCTCGCTGCATCTGGCAACCCCATCGCGGACGTTTTGCTCCACGCCGTGGCGCCGGCGAGCAGGGCTCCCGCGCCCAGTAACTGACGTCTTGAAAGCATCTTTTTCTCCTTGCGTTCAGTGACCTTCGGCGCCTGCTTCGGCAGCGGCCGGTACGTCGCCGCCTCCCGACGAGCTGCTCCCGCCACCGTGGATGGCGGTGCCGAGATTGACGTCGGCCAGCCAGAAATTGCGCTTGGCGTTGAGGGAAAGCATGATCGAGCTGATCTTCGCGCGCGTATCCGCCAGCAGCTCGAACGTGTTGGTAATCATGCCGTTGTAGGTGAGGACCGATTCCGCCTCGATCTTTGTTCGCAGCGGCACAACGCTGTTCCGATAGTGCCGAGCAATGTCATAGGTCGAACGGTAGGCGTCATAAGCCGATCTGGCTTCCGACCGGACGTTGACAGCCTTTTCCGCCATCCGGTTTGCGGCTTGCATGTAGGCAAGCTCGGCCTTGCGCATGCGCGCCTTGCCGGTATCGAAAATCGGAATGACGAATTCGAGCTCCAGAGTGGGCGAGACACTCGTCTCCGTTCCGCCTTCCTCCGCCTCCTCGCGTTCCACCTCCACGCCGGACAGGAGTTCCAGGTCGCTGACGTAGCGCGTCGCCTCGGCCAGACCGTAGGATTTCGCCAGCGCTTCCAGCTCCAGCTTCGCGATCTCAAGGTCGACGCGATTTTTTAGCGCCTCCGCCTCGATTGCGCGTTTGGCCTTGGCGCCCTTCGGCAGAGCCGGAAGCTTATTGGGAACGGAATAGTCGATATCTGGTCCCCAAAGGCCCATCAGCCGCGTGAGCTCTTCCTTGGCAGTCCGGGCCGCGAGACGAGCCTCCGCTGCCTGGCCCACGACCTCGGCGTAAAAGACATGCTCGCGGGCCTGGCCGGTCTTTGTGAAAGCGCCGGTCTCCCCCAGCTTTTGAGCGAGCTCGGACGCAGCGTCGGCGGCGGCTTGCGCCTGATTGAGATAGGAGACGCTTTCCCGGGCCGATACAGCATTGATCCACGCCCGCCGTGTGTCCGCAGCGAGCCGTAGCGTTTCTTCGGCGGCGCGGAGTTGGGCCTGGCGGAAACGTGCATCCGCGACTGCGACGCGCCGCTGACGGGTTGTTAACGCAAGGATGTTGCCTACCACCGCTCCTTCAATCGTCCGCACGGGATCGACGCCGATCATGCCGACCGAGATCGTCGGATTGACAAGCATCGTTTCCTGCCAGACATCAGCAGCCGACAGTCCGATTTCGGCATAGGCAGCCTGCAGGCCCTTGTTATTGAGCAGGGCGACCTGCACCGCCGTGTCTGGATCGATCGTCTTCTTCTGAACAAGACTCTTCACGCGCTCGGACACCGTACGCGCTTCCTGGCTGGACTGCACCCAAACGGTTTTCTTTTCAGTCACAGATTCAGTCCGCGCGGCCATGCTGGTAAAGCCTGCCATTGAACTGGAAATGCCATCCACTGAGGCCGTGGTTGTGCATCCTGCAACCACGAGCGGCAGCAAACCGAACGCAAGCAGCTTTCTAATACGGCCGATCATGATCCCGCTCCGTTGTTTGTCGGAGAAAGCTTGTCATTCAGACGCCGCCAATTCTCCGGGTCCACCGGCTCCCGGTGGCGATAGTCGGCGATGACCGGGTGGTAGTGCGTATCACGGACGCCCATTACGGGATCGGCCGGATTGAGGGCAGGAAGGACGTCCGGCGGCGTGGTTACCGCGCATCCGGCAACCAAAAGCGATGCGAGCATCGCGAGACTTGCGAATTTCATTGTAGACCTGAAGCTTGACATGTGCGTTTGGCCGCGCGGGAACGGATTCCCGACGTTGCGCGCGAACGCCCCCTGAAGAGGGCGCGTCAGTTCAGATGTGTTTGGGAGGTCTAATCAGGGTGGAATATGCACCGAGCGGCAGCACAGTCGCCACGCTCACTGCGAAGCAGCGGCCTGCCGCGCCGGCGATTTCTGGGCAATCCACGGGAACGGCATGTGCCGGCGCGCAATGGACTTCGCAGTCGTCACCCGCCGATTTTTCGCCATCCGGATGTTTCTCGTCGGCGTCGCTTTCGGCCGCGGAGCTGAGATCGCCAACATGGCCGCCACTGTCGTGATGAGATTTCTCAACCTGAAGCTTCGACGCGGAGTCGCCGTGAAAACCTGTAGCGTTAGCGCTTGCGAAGAGGCCGGGCTGCAGAGAAGACATTACCAGAAACACGACCGCCAGCATCGCGCGGAGCGACGCTATTCGTACGATCGAGATTTGGCCAAGGCATTTCATTGGAGCCCTTGGGACAATTGTTCGCGCGGTTTGTCAAGACCAGTTGCCGTCAAATTGTTGCAGTGCACTCGGACGTAACCGCGAATAGCCCCCTCCCACGATTCTGATTTTTCGGAATCACGTCGGCCATATCGAATTCAGGCCAAGCGCATTGAAACACAGCAGCGCCCGTTTCAGAAAGCGATGAAAAGTCGCTCCAATGCGCCTGTGTTCTTCCGAATGAGGAGGCCAGCACTGGATGATCGATTGTGATTAAGAAAAGCCTCCCTTTGCGAGGTCTCGCGAATTTTTTGCAGCCTGCTTCCTGACCAGCATCAAGGCTGCTTCGGCGACAGCCCCCTGAGCGGTCGGCGTTGGAGATTGCCATCATGGCGCGACTGGAGTTGCACATGCCTGACGCGAGAATACACGAACGCGTCAACCAGCCGATGTGGTCGGCACTGGCTCGTATACCAAAAAGAAAAGGCCGGACTCTTAAAGTCCGGCCAGGTATGAAGGTCGAAACCTCCAGAGGGGAACGCGCCGGACGAATGGGAGGAAACGTCCGACGCCCTCTTCATATGGGTCAGTATCGATGGCGTTTCAACGGCACATGGCGGACCACGAGCAGACACCACGTTCTTACGAGGACGGAAAGCTCGTGGATCTGTGCTCGCCACCTTACCCGGCTGTTTCGCCCCTCGGATGTGATCTTATCCGCCTGATCGTACAAGGCAGCCGCGCGGACCGTCGTATGAGTCTGGGGCAGCTGCTGTCGGTCATTTGACCCCTTCCTCCATCTTGATGGTGGACGTGGCGGTGCACATGCCGACGAGATCGGACAGATGTGCCCGCCATTGCGGTGTCTGATCGTTGTTGTAGAGCCGATCAAGGGAGGTCTCGCCCTCCAGCGTACCGAGCATGCAGGCGCAGTAGCTTGTACAGAACCTGGCGTCACGCGATTGTTCGCAGGATAGTTGGCATGTTTTCAGGAAGGTAACCTGGGGGGTCTCAACCTTGGCCGGCATCACTTGCGAAAACAGCCAGACGCAGCCGAATAGTACTGGTTGGTGGACCAGGTAAAAGGCCAGGCTGTGGCGGCTGATGAAGACCAGGGGGTTGGCCCACCGGCTCGGTGCGAGGCGTGCAAGGCGCGCCCGTATACCGGAGGTGGAGGCAAACTTCGCCGTCGCGATCCCCGACAGCACTGCGCCGAACCACGGGAACAACGGCACATAGTCGTTGGAGCGCGGATTGATGGCGGAAAGGCCTACCCACCATAGCCATGGATGATCCAGCGCCTCGAAGCGCAGGTAGACGGGCGTCGCGATGACGAGCCCGGCAACGGTAAGCGTCAGCAGCGCCGGAAGGCGCAGGAAGGCGAGACCCAGTAGGCTGGCCAGTGCGATCTCATGTAGTATGCCAAAGAAGATGAACCCGTCCGGCATGGCGATGCGGGTGACGACCGAGATGGCGGTCGCGGCTCCGGCGACCATGGCAAAGCGCTTCCAGAAGCCGTTCCAGCGGATTTGCCGGCCATGGGCGAGGTACAGGCTGAAGCCGACCAGGAACAGGAAGGTCGAGGCGATGCAGCGTGCGTATATCTTCCACCAGCCGAAGGCGGTGAGACCGGGGTCGGTGTAGCCGAAGAATTCAAGATCCCAGGTGAAGTGGTAGCTCGCCATGGCGATGAACGCGATGCCGCGTAGGACGTCGATGGCGACGATGCGCTTTAATTGCCCTGGAACGGATCCGGTCGGCGTATGGATGCTCATGGTCTCGTGATCTGGTTCGCCCCGGCAAGACGACTATCACGATTGCGCCGGGCGAGAGAAGCTGGCCACACGGAGCATTGCGCCGTCGCATCCCGTATCCAGACCTTGCGTCCGTTAGCTTAAATCACATCGAGGGCCATTTCAGCGAGGCCGCCTCGCCAGTCAGCCGCTTCTCCTCGCGCTTGTAGCCAGAGGGGCAGCCGACTGCTTCGTCAATCCTGAGGCCGGATGGTCATCCGGCCCGAGGCTCAGTTCCATCGCACAAAATCATCTCGTGCAGATACCAAGGGTGTCTCGATGACTGCCAAGATGCCGCAGATATCTTTCCCTATCGGACGCCCCTCATTGAAAATCGAACGTTGATTTATTCAAGCGTATATAGTGGGAGGCTGGCCTCATGCTGATCCTGCGCCTTTTCTGAACTCTCGACAATCTGTTTAGCAGCGCGATTCAGTGATCGCTCCAGAGCTGTGCATGAGCCCGGTGCCGTTGCGCCATGGGTCAACTTATTAACCTGTTTAGCTGCCTCCAGCGCAATCGCTTTGTGGCCATCCTCATGGGCCTTCAACTCCTGAAAGTAGCGGTTCCAGGCCTTGCGCGTGGCTGGATCGGCGCGGGCATCGTCTACCCAGGTTGGAAGTAGAATTTTGAGCTTGAGTACGATTTCATCCGAGGTGACCTGGCAGGAGTCTCCGATCGCCGCAAACTTGAAATTCCAATCCCAATGATCCGCGACCTCGCCTTCGATGATACCGTCTGCGTCCCTCTTGGCCACACGGTGCAGATCGTTATGTATCGCTTGCCGGCTAAGGCCTCGCAGCTGATAAGTGGAATAGGTCTCTTGAAGCTTCACGTCAGCTTGTGCCTCCACGGCGCCCAAAGCGACGAAGGCATTGAAAACAAATATGCACTTGCTCGACGTGGACAACCTGCGTGTCACGATTATTCCCATGCAAAAATGACGTCCGCCAGTTTACCTCCGCATGCCTCGCCAGTCTCTATCCGGCCGGCGCGGCCAGAACCTGCGGACTTGCACCTGCCATTTGAAATGAGGCGACGCGAATTAAGTTCCAAGTGAGGATCAATTCAACGCATTCGCCGCCTTCAAGTTGAGAAACGTTCGAGGGTGGGTCTACTGCCGTTGGTCCCAGGCCCTATGAAAGGCGCGGATGCGCGGAATACAAGGTGGCGTTTCCGACACGTCAACCTGCGAGGAGGAACCGGTATTGCCCCTGCGCCTGCCGATGGTTCGCCACCTGAAGTCCCCCGATCTGTTCGACGCGATCGACCGCGTGCCGGCACTTGGGACGCCAATCGGTCGGAGTACTTTTGAGGTCTCCAATCCATCGACGGGCGAAGTGCTGGCGGAACTTCCAGACATGGGCGTCGGGGAAACGCGCGCGGCGATCGACAAGGCCTATGTCGCACAGGCCGAATGGGCAGCGTTGACGGCCCGGGAGCGCAGCGAAATGCTATGGCGGTGGCATCAACTGATCGTCGACCACACCGACGATCTCGCTGCAATTCTCACCGCCGAAATGGGCAAGCCGCTTGCCGAAGCGAAATCGGAAGTGTCGCATGCGGCGGCGTACCTGCAATGGTATGCCGAGGAGGCCAATCGCATCTATGGCGAAACCATCTCCGCTCCGTCGACGGACCGCCGGATGCTGGTGATCAAGCAGCCCATCGGCGTGGTCGGCACGATCACGCCGTGGAATTTTCCCGCGTCCATGGTTGCGCGCAAGATCTCGCCGGCGCTGGCGGCGGGCTGCTCGATCGTGTTGAAGCCCGCCGAGCAAACGCCGCTGGTCGCCGGGGCCATGTTTGCGCTCGCCGCCGTGGCCGGTTTTCCCAACGGTGTCGTGAACCTAATCTACGCTTCCGAGGGTGCAGCGGTAGGGCGAGAGCTCTGCTACAATCCCAAAGTGCGCAAGATCAGCTTTACCGGATCGACCGAGGTCGGCCGGCTGCTCATGCGCCAGTGCTCCGACCAGATCAAGAAGGTGAGCCTCGAACTCGGCGGCAATGCGCCCTTCATCGTCTTCGACGACGCCAACATCGACGCCTCGGTGGACGGGGCAGTCCAGGCGAAGTTCCGCAATGCCGGCCAGACCTGCGTTTCCGCCAACCGTCTCTACGTCCAGTCGGGCGTTCACGATGCATTCGTCGACAAATTTGTGGAACGGGTTCGCCAACTTCGGGTCGGTGATGGTTTCGACCCCGGTGTCGCCGTCGGCCCGCTGATCGACAGCCAGGCGCTCGCCAAGATCGAATCCCACATCGCCGATGCCCTGCAAAAGGGCGGCACCATCCGCTGTGGCGGCGACCGGATCGGCAGGGAGGGCACATTCTTCCAGCCGACTGTCCTCACCGATATTTCCAGCGAAATGACGGTGGCGCGGGAAGAGACTTTCGGGCCCCTCGCTCCAGTCATCCGCTTCGAGGATGCGGATCAGGTCGTGCGCGAGGCCAACGACACCATCTACGGTCTCGCCGCCTATTTCTATGCCTCGAACCTGAAGCGTGTCTGGCGCGTGGCCGAAGCCCTCGAATATGGCATGGTGGGCATCAACACCGGCCGCATGTCTTCGGAGGCCGCGCCTTTCGGCGGGGTGAAGCAGTCCGGCATCGGCCGGGAGGGTTCTCGTCATGGCCTCGAGGACTATCTCGAGATGAAGTATCTCTGCATGGGCGGCATCTGACCGACAGAAATAGAGGGGCTCACCGTTCCCACAGGCTCAGGACGATCCACCCCGTCGCAGCGAGTGAACCACACTATTCAAATTTTAGATAAAATTTCTTTGGCTTTTATTTGATATCTACTTTCCAATTTTGCGCCGAGTAAATGCGTGTGTGTCACAGTGTTTCCTCAATGGGGAGACGCACAGTGATGAAGAAGATTGCGAAAAATCTGGGGCTGTTGGCAATATCGGTGTGGCTTGGTGCTTGGGGAACAGCCAATGCGGCAGAACCTGCCTTCATGCACACCGGTGGCCGGACCACGCAGCCGGTCGGCCACTACGAGTTCTGCCAGCGTTTACCTGGCGAATGCCGTCAGATCACACCGAAAGGGGTACCGATCGAACTGACGCGCAAGCTCTGGGCCAAGATCATAGAAGTCAATAACGGCGTCAATGTCCAGGTAAAGCCCAAGACGGACATGGAGAACTATGGCATCGAGGACTATTGGACTTTCCCCGACAACGGCTTCGGCGACTGTGAGGACTATGCGTTGGAGAAGCGCCGGCGACTGATGAGCGCGGGAGTTCCGGCCGGTGACCTGCTGCTGACGGTGGCGCGCCTGCCGAATGGCGACGGTCACGCGGTTCTTACCGTTCGCACCAGCCTCGGCGAATTCATACTGGACAATTTGGAATCGAGGGTGCTCTCATTCACTGAAACGGACTACACCTATTTGAAGCGTCAATCGTCCGAGAATTCGGGCGTTTGGGTCACGATTAACGAGGGTGGCGAAGCGCCGGTGGCCAGCGTCCGCTAAAGGCACATAAGCGCGAGAGACTTCAGGTCGGGTCGTGGTTGCTGATTGCAGTAAGCAAAGCCATGGTCTCGCTACGCGCCGATCAGGCCGACAATGCGCTCCTTCAGCCGGCTCGTGCCGCCCGCGGCTGCGGCGCCGGCTTTGCCGTCGCCATGGCCCAGATGCCGGCGAGCACCATCGGCGTGGACAGGATCATGCCCATGGTCAACCAGCTGGTGCCGAGCAGGTAGCCGAGCTGCTGATCCGGCTCGCGGAAGAACTCGACAAAGATGCGCGACAGGCCGTAGCCGCAGATGAAGGCACCGCCGACGAAGCGCGGCGCCTTCAGTTTCAGGCGCGAATGGGTGAGGACGCGTAGCACCAGGAACAGCACGAGGCCTTCGAGCAAGGCCTCATAGAGTTGGCTGGGATGGCGCGTGAACGGTCCGCCATTGGGGAACTGGATCGCCCAGGGCACGTTCGAGGGCCGGCCCCAAAGCTCGGAATTGATGAAGTTGGCGACACGCACCAGGCCGAGCCCGACCGGCACGCCGGCCGACACCACGTCGAACAAGGTCCAGGTGGGGATGCGGCGCTTGAGCGAGAACAGCGTCATGGCGAGGATGACGCCGAGCAGGCCGCCATGGAAGGACATGCCGCCCTGCCAGACGGCGAAGATGTCGAGCGGATGCGCGATGTAGCGCGGCAGGTCGTAGAACAGCACGTAGCCTGTGCGCCCGCCCAGCACCACGCCGATCGCCGCCCAGACGATGAAATCGTCGAGGTCCTCGGGCTTCATCGGCAGATGGCCATCCGGCCACAGGCGAGGGGTGGTGACGAGACGTTTGGCGTACCACCAGGCGAACAGGATGCCCACGATATAGCCGACGCCGTACCAGTGCACCGCCAGCGGTCCGATTTGGACGATGACCGGATCGATATTGGGGAAGGGCAGCGCGGCAAGCGGCAGGAGGAAATATTCGCTCAACAGGGTCTCCCGGTTGCGGTCGCGTTTAGGCGCGGACACGATGTGCCATGATTGCGGCTGATTTTCATTCTAGACCATGTTCATTCTTCGGCGTCCGCTTGTCAGTGAGAGCAGAGATTGAGAAACGAAGGCAAGCCTGATGTCGTGTCGGGGCGGATTTATCCAGTTAGGACGGCAGCGGCGACAATCTCCTTCGCAGCCCTAATTCTCGACTTGTGCACAAAAGGCTGGGTACGTGCCTCGCTTCCGTTTCCCGACGGGCTCGATCCTTTACCGTTTGTGGCGCTGCGCCCGAGGTACAACGAGGGCACTACATTTGGCCTGTTTTCAGGTGAAACCACGATGCAGTTGATGAGCCTGGTCGTGGTAACCGTGCTTGGTCTCGTTGTTCTCTGTTGGTGGTTTGCTCGTGCCCGAGAGCCATGGGTCATCATCGGTGCTAGCCTCATGGCGGCCGGAGCACTTGGTAATCTGGTGGACCGTATAGTCGTCGGGATGGTCACGGATTTCATAGGTCTGCACCTAGGGTCGTGGTATTCCCCCATCTTCAATCTGGCCGACATTTGGGTGGTTTCCGGTTCATTTCTGGTGCTCTTCGGGTTTCGTAGCGATAGGCCACAACCCGAATGAGCCCGATGGACCAGGTAAGCGATGATTAACCATTAGAATGGATATTCGGATGTGAGAACCACGCATCCGTTTGGGCAAATCCGGGGACAAACGGCAGCCTGCA
>MKVL01000025.1 GCA_001899205.1 Mesorhizobium sp. 65-26
CAAAATCCGCCTGAGACAGGTTGACTGTTCAGATAAATCGCCGAGATCTGCGCGGCCTTCTGCTGCGCAGCCCTGGGCATCGTGCCCACGGTGCGACATGCGGATTACATCGGCGCATGGCTAGAGGTTCTGCGTGAGGACAATCGTGCCATCGTTCGTGCAGCCAGCCACGCCAGCAAGGCGGCCGAGTGGCTTCTTGGCCACCTACCGGAAGAGGTTGGTGCATCCATCGAGTTAGGCGCAGGCAATGATAGAAGGGCTGCATAACCATCGTTGACCGGAACAGCGCAAGCGCCGTCCCGGTGACCACCGATCGGCTGTCTTGAGCTCGCAGGGTTTCGCGTCGGGATTGCACGCGGCGGCCCTGCCGATCGGCACAGAGCGCCAGCCGCGTTTCATCGATCGCCTCTCATTGTCGGTTCATGCGGAGACTGCTTTCGCGGCTACAAGCCTTTCCAAGCCTGCGCGCTGTGCCGGCTCGGCTGTCGAATAATGGCGTGCCGGATCGTGCTGGCAGGAGAGGGATAGGGTTGGAGGGATTTGGTGACGGGTTCAAGGCCGAGAGAGAGGCTCTCGGCGCCCGTCGCGGAGAAACCTCAATGGCCAACGCCGTTCAGAAGATCACCCTGTCGCCTTCGCGCGACATTCCCTTCAATAAGCTGGTGCTTGCCCAAACCAATGTCAGAAGTATCAAGGCCGGCGTCTCGATCGAGGAACTCGCGGCCTCGATCGCCCGGCGCGGTCTTATCCAGAGCATCCATGTTCGTCCCGTGCTCGATGCCGGCGGCGAGGAGACGGGCATGTTCGAGGTCCCGGCTGGGGGCCGTCGCTACCGCGCTCTCGAGATGCTTGTGAAACAGAAACGGTTTGCGAAGACCGCATCCGTTCCCTGTGTCGTGGGCAATCCGTTTGGGCCAATCCTCGCCGAAGAGATCTCGCTGGCCGAAAACGTCGAACACGCACCGCTCCATCCCTTGGACCAATATCGCGCGTTCAAGGACATGCTCGACAAAGGCATGTCGGAGGAGGAGATCGCGGCCGCGTTCTTCATCTCGACCAACTTGGTGAAGCAGCGTCTCAAGCTCACTGCGGTGTCCACGGCGCTTCTCGACGTCTACGCCGAGGACGGCATGACGATCGCCCAACTTGAGGCGTTCTCCATCAGCAACGATCATGCGCGACAGGAACTGGTCTGGGAGGCGATCAAGAACAGCTGGTCGAAAGAGCCATACCAGATCCGCCGCATGCTGACTGAGAACACCGTCCGCACCTCCGACAAGCGGGCCGCGTTCGTCAGCCTGGAGGCCTATGAGGCGGCAGGTGGCGACGTGCTGCGCGATCTGTTCCAGTCGGACGATGGCGGGTGGCTGCAGGACGTTCCGCTGCTTGAACGGCTCGTCACTGGCAAGCTCAAGACGATGGCTGACGAGA
The DNA here is from genome assembly GCA_001899205.1 of Mesorhizobium sp. 65-26. Lineage (GTDB taxonomy): Bacteria > Pseudomonadota > Alphaproteobacteria > Rhizobiales > Rhizobiaceae > Mesorhizobium. The sequence continues at coordinate 1,432 of MKVL01000025.1, forward strand.
TCGCCAATGAGGGCTGGAAGTGGATCGAAGTCGCGGTGAGCTTCCCCTATGGCGCGGCAAACGGTTTGCGCGAGCTTGAGGGCACGCCGATCGACCTCACCAGCGAAGAGCAGGCAACGCTCAATGCACTGCGTGGGGAGTTCGACAAGCTTCAGACGCAGTACGAGGAGGCCGACGAGTTGCCCGATGACGTCGACCAGCGGTTTGGCGAGATCGAAACGGCGATCAAATCGATCGAGGCCCGTCCCGTTCACTTCGATCCCGCGGAAATCGCGCGTGCGGGTGTCTTCGTCAGCATCGATACGGACGGGTCGCTTCTCGTCGAGCGCGGCTATGTGAAGCCGGAGGATGAGACGCCCGTGACGCCCGAGGGTGGCAAACATCCCGGCGTCGACGGGTGCGACGTCGAATCGACGGGTTCGTTTCAGCGGGCCATCATCACCATCGGTGGCCAGCCGGCGGACCCGGAAGATGAGGAGGAGGATGGCAACAAGCCATTGCCGGATCGGCTCATCATGGAACTGACCGCGGATCGCACGCTGGCTCTGCGCGACAAGCTCGCGAACGATCCCGCAACTGCTTTTCTGGCCGTGCTTCACAAATTCGTCCGTGACGCTTTCTCTCGCTACAGCGCGCAAGGCGTGGCGATGGAAGTCTCTGTCCGTGGCACGGTCTTTCCGGTCCAGTCCGAAGGGCTTCGGGATACGATTTATGCGCGCTCGATCAAGGACCGCCACGAGGCCTGGGAAAAGCGTCTTCCAACTGACGTCGCCGACCTTTGGAACGCGCTCTCTGCACTGACGGGCACCGAGCAAGCCGAGCTGTTCGCCCATTGCGCATCCTTCGGCGTCAACGCCCTTTACGAAAGGGCTGATCGCTACGGTAACGGCGCCATCTCAACGCACGGCGTCCAGCAGCGCCTTGCGGATGCCGATCACCTTGCGCGGGCAGTTGGGCTCGACATGATCGACGCCGGATGGCGCCCCACTGTCGGCAACTATCTCGGCCGCGTCACCAAGGCGCGTATCCTCGAAGCCGTTCGCGAGGGAGCTGGCGAGCGCGCCTCCCAGCTCATCGATCACCTCAAGAAGGGCGACATGGCCAAGGAAGCCGAACGCCTGCTCGCCGATAGTGGCTGGCTGCCCGAGCCTCTGCGGCTTGTCGACAGCGATGTCAAAGCAATCGACACCAACGCTGGCGACGAAGATGAAGCTCTGCCTGAATTCCTGGCAGGCGACAACGATGCCGCATTGGCCGACCATGAAGAAAGACAGCTAGACGCTGCCGAATAGCTGGCCTCTTACCGCGTCTATCGCCCGGCTCTCGCAAGAGTGCCGGGCGTTTTTGCGTATTGGGGTGCGAGTGAGTGTCGGGCCGGGACGGGTTGAGCCCGTGCGGTCAGAGAGAGCGCCGATGGGCTTTTCCCGGTCTCGCTCTCCAGAGGATCTCCGATGAACTTCTTGTCTCCGACATTAACCGGCAAGCCGGTCGCTCCCGCCGCTACGCCTGTCGATCGAGCCGCGGCAGTCTACGCGGCCGCCCTGCGTCTGCTCCCCCACCTCGAATGTGGCCGGCGTGTCGATGCCGTCGTCCTGCGAGCTGCCATGGAGGCCTCATTAGGAGCGTCCGACACAAGCGGCGCCTGGGACTGGAAGACGGCCTATGACGCCTGTGAGGCCGCCACCGTCCTGTTCCTTCGCAAATACGGAAGGTCGCTTCTGCGCAAGGCCGGCTCCGTGGCTTCCGCCTTACCGCTTTTCAGCCGGATTGCGGACCTTCTGCCCACGCATACCCGCCGCTCCGAGGAAACTCAGGCGCTACAGCAATTCTCGACACCTATCTCGCTGGGTCTCGCAGTCGTCTCTGCGGCCGCCATAACGGCGTCCGACCGGGTGCTTGAGCCTTCCGCCGGTACCGGGCTGCTTGCCATCCTCGCCGAGATCGCGGGCGGCTCGCTTGTCCTCAACGAGCTTGCCGAGACGCGTGCGGGTCTCCTGTCCAATCTCTTCCCGGCCATTGCGGTCACGCGGTTCGACGCGGCCCAGATCGATGATCATCTCGATTCCGCCGGCTTGCCCACCGTGGTGCTGATGAACCCGCCATTCTCGGTCCTCGCCAACGTGCGTGGTCGCGTCGCAGATGCGGCCTATCGCCATGTCGCCTCAGCCCTCGCCCGGCTTGCCGACGGTGGTCGCCTGGTCGCCATCACCGGTGCGAGTTTCGGCCCGGAGATGCCGGCGTGGCGCGATGCCTTCGTGCGCCTCCAGGAGCATGGTCGTGTCGTTTTCACCGCCACCATCAGCGGCGCCGTGTATGCCAGGCATGGCACGACGATCGAGACCCGGCTGACGGTCATCGACAAGGCACCCGCTGGTGATATGTCCGTCGTTCCGGCCTCGCCCGGCTTTGCACCGGATGTCTCGACGTTGCTCCGCTGGATCGAAAAGCACGTCCCGGCCCGGCTGCCGGTCGCCGAAGCGGTGAAGGTCGTTCCCGCCATTGCCGCGCCCCGGACTGTCCGTGGTTATCTCGACCGCCCTGTCGCAGACCCGGTTCACCGGCAGCTATCCCAGCCGGTCGGCGTCGAACTTTCGTACGAGACGGTCGATTGGGCACCCGACGAGGGAGCACGGCTGACCGACGGGATCTACGAGGAATATGGATTGCAGACGATTCGCATTCCTGGTTCCCGGGCGCACCCGACCAAGCTGGTCCAGTCCGCCGCAATGGCGTCAGTCGCGCCGCCAAAGCCCACTTATCGCCCGACCCTGCCCGACGATATCCTGACGTCGCTCTCCGACGCCCAGCTCGAAACGGTGATCCTGGCCGGCGAGGCCCATTGCGGGTTTCTCGCCGGATCGTGGTCAGTCGACCACACGCTCGATCTTGTCACCGCAGCACCCGACGACGCGTCGGCGGCCGTGCGCTTCCGGCGCGGCTTCTTCATCGGCGACGGAACCGGCGTCGGCAAGGGCCGGCAGTCGGCGAGCATCGTGCTCGACAACTGGTTGCAAGGTCGACGCAAGGCCGTGTGGATCTCGAAATCAGACAAGCTGCTTGAGGACGCGCAGCGCGACTGGGCCGCGCTCGGCATGGAACGCCTGCTGGTCACGCCGCTGTCGCGCTTTCCACAAGGGCGCACCATCACGCTGCCCGAAGGCATCCTGTTTACAACCTATGCCACGCTGCGCTCCGACGACCGCGGCGAAAAGGTTTCGCGCGTCAGGCAGATCGTCGAATGGTTGGGCCCGGATTTCGACGGAGTGCTGATATTCGACGAGGCGCACGCCATGCAGAATGCCGGCGGCGGCAAGGGAGAGCGTGGCGACGTCGCGCCCTCACAGCAAGGTCGCGCCGGCTTGCGCCTGCAGCATGCTCTGCCCGGCGCCCGTGTCGTCTATGTCTCCGCCACCGGTGCGACCACTGTCGCCAATCTGGCTTACGCCCAGAGGCTTGGCCTCTGGGGCGGCGAGGACTTCCCGTTCTCGACCCGCGCGGAGTTCGTCGAGGCGATCGAAGCGGGTGGCGTGGCGGCAATGGAGGTGCTCGCCCGGGACCTTCGTGCGCTCGGCCTCTACACGGCACGCTCGCTCTCCTTTGATGGCGTCGAATATGAACTGGTCGAGCACGAACTGACGCCTGAGCAGCGGCGCATCTACGATGCCTATGCGGGCGCCTTTGCCGTCATTCACAACCATCTCGACGCGGCCATGCAGGCCGCCAACATTACTGGCGAAAGCGGCACGTTGAACCGTCAGGCCAAGTCCGCCGCGCGCTCGGCCTTCGAAAGCGCCAAGCAGCGCTTCTTCGGTCACCTGCTGACGTCGATGAAGACGCCGACGCTGATCCGCTCGGTCGAGCAGGATCTCCAGTTGGGGCATTCGACCGTAATTCAGATCGTCTCCACCGGCGAGGCGCTGATGGAACGCAGGCTGGCGGAGGTGCCGACGCAGGAATGGAACGATGTTCGCGTCGACATCACGCCGCGCGAATATGTCCTCGATTATCTCGAGCATTCCTTTCCAGTTCAACTCTACGAGCCCTTCACGGATTCGGAAGGAAACCTGTCCTCGAGGCCGGTGTTTCGCGACGGCCAACCCGTTGAAAGCCGCGAGGCGGTCGCGCGCCGCACGGCGCTGATCGAGAAGCTGGCGAGCTTACCGCCGGTTCCGAGCGCACTCGACCAGATCGTTCAGCGCTTCGGCACGGATATGGTGGCCGAGGTCACGGGCCGCTCGCGACGCATCGTCAGGAAGGGCGAGCGCCTGATGGTCGAGAGCCGCGCGGCCTCGGCCAATCTAGGCGAGACGCAGGCCTTCATGGACGACGTCAAGCGCATCCTAGTGTTCAGCGAGGCCGGCGGGACGGGGCGCAGCTATCATGCGGAGCTTTCGGCGCGGAACACACGTTTGCGCGTCCACTATCTTCTCGAGCCCGGCTGGAAGGCCGACACCGCCATCCAGGGCCTTGGCCGCACGCATCGGACCAACCAGGCACAGCCGCCGCTTTTTCGACCGATCGCCACCAACGTGAAAGCCGAGAAACGCTTCCTCTCCACGATTGCCCGCCGCCTCGATACGCTGGGCGCAATCACGCGTGGCCAGCGCCAGACCGGCGGCCAGGGCCTTTTCCGGCCAGAGGACAATCTCGAATCGCATTATGCGCGCGATGCGCTGCGTCAGCTCTATCTGCTGGTTGTCCGCGGCAAGGTGGAGGGCTGTTCGCTCACGCTGTTCGAGCAGACCACGGGGCTGACGCTGACCGACGATAACGGCATCAGGGACGAGTTGCCGCCGATCACAACATTCCTCAATCGACTGCTGGCGCTCACCATCGAACTGCAGGACATCCTGTTCGCGGCTTTCGAGCAACTGCTCACAGCCAAGGTGGAAGGCGCCATCGCGTCTGGTGTGTATGATCTTGGCCTCGAAACGCTGCAAGCCGAGAGCTTCGTCGTCACCGATCGGCGGGCGATCTACACCCATCCTGGCACAGGCGCCGAAACGCAGCTCCTCACCATCGATCAGCGTCAGCGCAACCGACCCGTGCCCGTCGGGGACGCTGTCGCCCAACTTGAGGACCAGCGCGCCATCCTGCTGGTCAACGAACGCTCAGGGCGTGCAGCCGTGCAGGTGCCCGCGCCATCGTTCATGCTCGATGATGGCGAAATCGAGCGGCGCGTCCGCCTGATCCGGCCGATGGAACAACATCATGCCTCGCTGCGCATGATGGAGGAAAGTCATTGGCAGCAGGTTGATCCCGAGACCTTCGCGGCCGCCTGGAGTGCCGAGGTCGCGGGCGTCCCGACTTTCTCGGACTCGACCATCCACATCGTCGCGGGGCTGCTGCTGCCGATCTGGAAACGACTTCCAAACGAATCGAGCCGGGTCTATCGGCTCCAGACCGACGCGGGGGAGCGTATCATCGGACGAAGGGTTTCGGCCGCATGGGCCGCCGGCGCGCTCGCAACCGGCGTCAGCACCCTGACGGCACAAGATGCCTTCAACGCCCTTGCGGATGGGCGAACGATGCTCGACCTCGCCGAGGGACTCCATCTGCGCCGCGTCCGCGTCATGGGCGCCAATCGCATCGAGCTGTCGGGCTTCACCGATACCATGCGCGAGCGGCTAGCGGCCTACGGGCTGTTCCACGAGATCATATCCTGGAAGCTGCGCATGTTCGTGCCGGCGGACGCAACCGGGCCTGCTGTGCTCGCCAAGGTTATCGAGTGTTGGCCCGTGCAGCGCATCAGCGAGAGGGAGACCGCCTTATGCCTCCTCGCGATGCTTCCGAACTGGCAAGCCGTCTCGCCCAACGGGCGGAGGCGGTTTGCCGCCGCTACCTTTCCAACGGCCGCCGTGAGGGCCGCTACTGGCTGGTTGGCAACGCCCGCAATGCGCCGGGGCGCTCGATGTTTGTCCGTCTCAAGGGATCGGTTTCCGGCAAGGGCGCCGCCGGGAAATGGACTGACGCTGCCACCGGCGAGCACGGCGACCTGCTGGATGTCATTCGGGAATCGCTTGGCCTTGTCGATTTCAAGGACGTCTGCGACGAGGTGCGCAGCTTTCTGTCGATGCCCCCGGCGACGAACGAACCAAAGGACCGGTGGGAGCAAGCCGTTCCCGCTGCCGGCGGCTCCAGCGAAGCGGCGCGGCGGCTGGTCTCCATGTCGCAGCCGATACCAGGAACGCTTGTGGAGACGTATCTGCGCGGACGTGCGATTACAGCCTTGCATGAAACCGGGAGCCTTCGGTTTCATCAGCGCTGCTATTACCGACCGGAGCGCGGCCCGACCGAAGCCTGGCCAGCAATGATCGCGACGGTCAGCGACCTCGAAGGCAAGCTCACCGGCGCTCACCGCACATGGCTTGATCCGGGCGGGTTCAGCGAGGCCCATCTCGGCCGCGCTCCGATCGACACGCCGAGGCGGGCCATGGGCGAACTGCTCGGTCACGCTGTTCGCTTCGGCTGCTGCCATGACGTCATGGCAGCCGGCGAAGGCATCGAGACCGTGCTGTCGCAACGCTCTATCCTGCCGGCCATGCCGGCACTCGCGGCGCTGTCGGCGGCGCATTTGTCCGCAATCGCGTTTCCTGACACGTTGCGGCGGCTCTATATCGCCCGCGACAATGATCCGGCAGGCGACGCAGCAATCAAAACCCTCATCGAACGCACCAGCGCGGCCGGCATAGCGGCGATGGTCCTGACGCCGCGGCTCGGCGACTTCAACGAGGATCTGCGCCTGCTCGGTGCCGACGCCCTTCGGGCGATCCTGCGAGTCCAGATCGCGGCGCAGGATATCGAACGCTTCATGAAGCTGGCGACCTGACCGGAAGGGGAAGGGAGGGGTGGCATTTGCGAATCTCGGTGCGCGGAGGAAACCTTCGCAGAGTGAGGGCCGCCCCGCGGCCTTCAAGAGGGCGATCGGCCGCTGGCCGGTCCGGACAGGCAATGGCTGCGCCCGGCTATTTTCCGGCGGCCCTCGCCACCCTACGCGGCAAGCCGCACGGGGCCCCGTCTTCGGGCCTTTCCATCGCGAGGCAAAATAGCGGGGCTTCGCCATCCTCCACTGCCGTTCCGGCCCTGCGCTTACGCTGCGGGTGCAAGTCCGGATCGTCCATCGCCTTCGTCGCCATGAAGGCCGCGATGGGCGCGGCCGATCCGACGAAGGCAAGCCGTCATGAGCACCGAGCACGATACCGATTATGAACCGCAGCCCCCATCATCACCCATCGACCACGTCCTTCAGGAGCTTCAGCTCCACGGCTACCGTCCCTTCGACGACGAGCCTGATCCGCGCCCGCTTCCCGAAGGCCGGGTCGTGGTAGCCAGCATCGCCGACATCTTCGACGCTCTCGTGGTGGCGATGGCCGACACACGCCTTGAGCCCGACCTCGAGGAGCTGCTGTGGGGTACGGTCAACCTGTTCCATCGCGCGACCAAGCGGATTGAACGTGAGCTCGATGAAAACGAACTCGGCCAGCAACGGCTGCAGCGCGAACAGGATGGATCCGAGGTCAAGTCAGTCGAGCTCGAGCGCCTCATCGCCCAAGGTCAGACGCTGCTCGAACGCCGCAGCGCCTTCGAATTGATGCGCGATCAGGCCGCCGAGCACTACGAGCGTCACACCCACTCGATCTGGCGACCGCGTTCGGGCTCGGTCGTCAACCACCGCAACCTGACCGCGGCACTGATCGACAGCAGGGACTTCATTGCCGCGAGGAAGCATGCAGACAGCCAGGTGCTGTTGCCACCTGGACCGAAAGTCGCCTTCACCGGCGGGCTCGATTTCAACGATCATCGGCTCATCTGGGCCAAACTCGATCAGGTCCATGGCAAGCATCCGGACATGGTCCTGCTACACGGCGGATCGCCAAAAGGTGCCGAGTTGATCGCGGCCAAATGGGCTCACAGCCGCAAAGTGCCGCAGATTGCCTTCAGGCCGGACTGGACCAGGCATGCCAAGGCCGCGCCCTTCAAACGCAACGACGCCATGCTCGACGCCTTGCCGATTGGCGTCATTCATTTCCCCGGCTCGGGCATTCAAGACAACCTCGCCGACAAGGCCCGCCGGCTCGGCATTCCGGTGATGAAGTTCGGCGCCGCGTGAAGCGGCCACCAGTCCACTCGCCTCAAATCATTCGCTCTGATTTCGTTCGCTCTCGGCGCATTGATCGAGCGACCACTCCCGCCGATGTGGCGTCGATAAAGGCATGGCTGCGGACCACGCGGGTCACATCTCATTGCGTCCTGGAGTGGAAGACAGGGAACCGATCGCCGCGTTTGTCGGCGCAATTCCTTGGTCCGGTCCGCAGGCCTGATGCCATCAACCCATACAGGGTCGGACTACGCAAAGCGTGCCGCCGTTTCGGCCTTGCCTTCACGGTGATTGCGGCCCTCGGCCGGACACATCGGGCGCCTGTCACGCGGGGATCGCTCCCCGCTTCCAGAACGGGAGCCGGAAAAATGTCCCTGGTAGAAGCCAACGCCTTCGCCTTCAGTCTCGCCACCAGCCTGATGGTCAGCATCGTCATCTTCCGCGCCGGCGACGGGACACTCACGGTCGTGCCAGCGGACGAGTATGACGGAGACGCCTCCCAGATCGTGCGCGAGATCGATCCACACGCGCGCTGATCCGGAGGGCCATGTCGGCTGGGTTTACCCCGGCCGACGAGACACCCTACAGTTCGAACCGCAGCTGCCGTTGATCTGGCGGCGCCAAGTCGCCTAGCGACGAGAGTGTTATACCCAACAGGCGGATGCCTTTGCGCGGCGGAAATACCGACCTCAGGAGATCGGCTGCCAGCTCTTCAAAATCAGAAAGTTCGATCGGGGCTGCCACTGTGCGACTGCGTGTGATCTGCTGGAAGTCGGCGAATTTGACCTTCAGCGTGACCGTCCGGCCCCGGATGCCCTTGCCTTCACAGTATCCCCAGACCTTGGCGACCAGCGGCTTGAGTTCGGCGAATGATGCGTCGAGATCGACGATGTCGGCTGTGAACGTATCCTCGGCCCCGATCGATTTGCGCGGCCGATCCGGCTCGACCGCGCGTTCATCAATGGCGCGCGCGATCTGATAGTACCAGAGCCCCGACTTTCCGAAATGCTGCTGCAGGAATGGGAGCGACCTGTCCCTGAGATCGGCGCCGGTCTCGATGCCGAGCGCTTCCATCTTCGCAGCCGTCGCGGGGCCGACACCGTGAAATTTCTTGACTGGCAGTGTCTCCACGAAGGCCGGCCCGTGGCGTGGCGTGATGACGAACTGGCCATTCGGCTTGTTCTGGTCGGAGGCCATCTTGGCGAGGAATTTATTGTAGGAGATGCCGGCGGAAGCGGTGAGACCGGTCACCAGCAGGATCTTCGACCTGATCATCTCGGCGATCGTCGTGGCAGACGCAATGTTGAGCCGGTTCTGCGTGACGTCGAGATAGGCCTCGTCAAGCGAGAGCGGTTCGATGAGATCGGTATGTTCGGAAAACACCTCGCGGATCTGAGCCGAGACCGCCCGGTAGACGTCGAAGCGCGGCGGCACGAAGATCAGCTCAGGGCATCTGCGCTTTGCCGTGACCGAAGGCATTGCTGAGCGAACGCCGAAGGCGCGGGCCTCGTAGCTTGCGGCCGCGACCACGCCGCGGGCCGCGGCCCCGCCGACGGCAAGCGGCTTGCCGCGCAGTTCCGGATTGTCGCGCTGTTCGACCGACGCATAGAACGCATCCATATCGACATGGATGATCTTGCGCGGGTCAGGGGCCATTTGCCTGCAATGTCATTTCGTCAGGGTCTAAGCTTCGCTCAGAGATCCTACAATCTTCAGATCGCAAGTTCAGCCTGTGTGTGACCCTGGCGCAGACGCGAAACTGCAAAACTTGCTCCTGGAAGGGGGCGAAGAACCTCTTGTTCCGGATGCGTCATGTCGAGCCAAGCCGAGCGTTCGTCCCGACGCAGCACCGCCATCTGGCGATCGTGATAGGGGGCAATATCGTCGTTGGCTTGGATCGTGAGGATCGCATACGCTTCTGGCCAGTCGCGCGTCGCCGGCCGCCAGATGCCGGCGAAATAGAACCAATCACCGTTTGCGAGGCGAAAGTTGTAGTTCTTTCCCTGGCTGCGGTGCCGGAACTCGGATGCAGGCACCAGGCAGCGATGGCTCGGGAATAAACGGTCTTCTGCACGCACGACCGTGAAGGGGCGCCCGCTTGGTTCCTTCGGCTGAAGTCCCCTCGGCAACTCAAGCATCTCAACGTTACCGCCGTAGCGTCTTATGATGATACGGCGTTCGTCAGGCGGTGCGTCTGAATCGAAAACTGTTGCGCTCATAGTTAAAAGAACATAACAGGAACATAATTGCCGCGCAACGCCCCGAGAAACAGGTAACACATGTGCAATGATTATCGGCTGATGGTGGATGTCGCCTCGATCGTCGAGGACTTCGCCGATTTGAAGATCAAAATCCGCTTCAGCTAAGGCGCGCCTAATATCGAAGCGCGCGAGGATATCAAGATAACGGATATAGGGCCGATCGTCCGCGCAGTCGGCGACGCGAGCGGCGAGGTTGATCTGGTCCAGCGCCGGTGGAGCTGGCCCGGGCAAAAGGGTTCAGTCTACAACTTCCGCTCGGATGGCCGCGAGTTCGCCTCGAACCGCTGCCTCATCCCTGCCGATGATTTTTACGAATTCACCGACCCGACGGAGAAGGGAAAAAAGCGCAAGGACAAGTGGCTCTTCACCAAACGCGACGAGCCGATTTTCTGCATCGCCGGGATCTGGCGCCAGACCAATGACGTCGGTGAAGCCCCAGCTGTCGGCGATCGCCGCACGGGCGACGATGCCGGACATTGCCAGACGCCCGACCATGCCCTCCAGCAGCGCGGCTTCGCCGCCATGGAGATGGTCGGCGCCTGTCGTGTCGATGACAATCCCGCCCGGCGGATCGGGCGCGACGATTGGCGCGAAACGCAGCATCCAGACCGCCAGCCGCTCGAGCGCTTCGGCATCCGCTTGCGGATCGGCGTCCTGGATCGCAAGGCCTGGCACCAATACCTGCGCCTTCGTAACGGGTATGCCAGGGCGCAGTCCGGCGGCGAGCGCGGCGGCGTCGGCCGCAAGCACCACGCGCCTGTTCTTGTCGCTACCTATCAGGACGAGCGGAGCCTCAGCCGTCGGCGCGGAGCCGCCGGCCTTCCGCCGCACCCGGTCGGTCGGCCAGGTCGGCAGGAACAGCGAGACGACCCGTGCCATCGCACGCCTCCAATTCGAAATCGGCACTTTCGCCCGCGCGAGCGCGGATCAATTCGACCAGCCATCGGTGCCGGCCAACGCCGGGCACCGGCAGCGCCGCCGAAGGCAGGACCGAGACGCGCCAGCGCGTCGTGGCGGCCGTCGGCTGCCCGAAATCGGCGGCTTCCGTCTGCCGCCGCCATCGTCGCAGCGCGATGCCGATGGTGTGGGCTTCCTCGGCGGCGAGCTGCAGCCGCCGCGAGGCGGTCATGGTCAGGCGCGCGACTTCGCCGACGACTGCGCCCAGCCCGCCGTGGCGGATGCCTTCTTCCATGCAGGCGAGGATGGTCTTGTCGTCACCGGCCTCGACATAGATGACGCGGTCGGGTTTGAGCCCCGCCTGCGCCAATGCCGGCGCGAACAGGTCCGGCCGGGTGATGCACCACAACACCTTACCTTTTGTGCGTGCCGCCACACCGCCCCCGAACAGCGCTGCTGCCGCGCCGTCGATGGCGCCGTTGCCACCGCCCGCGATCTCATGCAGCGCCCCGAGCGCCAGTCCGCCGCCTGGGAGCCGCGCGTCCAGCTCGGCAATCCCGAAAGGGAGCACCGATCTGGCGCGCAGGCTCCGGCCCTCGATCTTCTCGATCCGCGCGCGCAAGGCGTCGATGGCGGGCTCCGGCCGCAAGATGGTCGTTGACCTCCAGGAAAGCTTATATAAGCATGTTCTTTATTTGTTCTACGGATGTGGATGGGAGTCAAGGGTAGAAAGGGGCGGCCGCGAAAAGAGGCCGGCCGATGGGCTCGGTTAAGTGCTTCAGGCTATTCAGCTATCCTCTATAAAATCGTATAGGATATAGTATTGAATTGGCCAAAGCATCGTGGTAGGGCTTGTTCCTGTCAAGAGGTGACGTATGGAAAATCCTGGCCAGATGGCTGATACCGAAGCTCGCCCCGGCGGCCGCATCCAGCGCGCCAACAGTCTGGCCGGCGACGTCTATGAAGCGATCTTCGCGCAACTGATGTCGCTGAAGATCCCGCCGGGGTCGCGGATCACCGTGGACAACCTAGTGCGCGAATTCGACGTGTCGCACACGCCGATCCGCGAGGCCCTAGGCCGGCTGGAAGGCGAGGGGCTCGTGATCAAGACCCATCTGATCGGCTTCCGCGCCGCGCCGCAGATCACGCGCCGTCGGTTCGACGAGCTCTATGAACTGCGCCTGCTACTCGAGCCCGCCGCCGCGGCCAAGGCGACCGCGACGTTGGACGCGGAGCGGCTCGCTATGCTTCAGGAAGCAGCCGGCGTGATGGCCAGGCGGGTCGGGAAGGACGAGCGCCTGCGCTATTCCAACTTTGCCAGGCAGGACGCGATCTTCCACGACAAGATTATGGAATTCGCCCAAAACGAACTCATTCGCGAAACGCTGAACCATCAGCACACGCATTTCCACATCTTCCGCCTGATGTACCATTCGCGCGTCACCGAGGAGGCGCTCGACGAACATGAGGCGATCCTGGCGGCCTTCACCTCCGGCGATGCGGATGCGGCCGCGAGGGCCATGCGGGTCCATATCGAGAATTCGCGCGACCGGCTCCTGCCAGCTTTCGAGTAATCCTTTCAATGTCGATTGCCCCTCGTCTCGACAGAGATATCGTTGCTGCGCCGACAGATGGCAGGCCGGTCGGTCCTGCGGTGCTTCGCGCCGCGGGCCTTTCCAAGCAGTTCGGCGGCGTCACCGTCCTGGCGGATGTGACGCTCGATGTCCTGCCCGGCGAGATCCACGCGATCATAGGTGAGAACGGCGCCGGCAAGTCGACCTTCATGCGCCTTCTCTCCGGCTATATCGAGCCAACCGAAGGCAAGTTGTCTATGGCCGGACGCGACGTGCGCTTCGCCAAGCCGGACCAGGCTCAGGCGGCCGGCATTGCGCTGGTGCACCAGGAGATACTCCTCGCCGATGCGCTGACCGTCGTCGACAACCTCTATCTTGGCCGCGAACTCACCAGGAACGGCATTGTCGATGATGCGCGAATGCGGGCGCTCGCCTCTGCCAAACTCGCCGAGTTGGGTTGCGAGGTTTCGCCGACGGCTCTGGTGCGCGACATCCCGCTTGCCGACCGGCAACTGGTGCAGATCGCCCGCGCATTGCTCGACCATCACCGCGTAGTCATCTTCGATGAACCGACAGCGGTCCTGACAGGTGGCGAGGTCGAGCGCCTGCTTGCCATCATCTTCGACCTCAAGGCGCGGGGTGTCGCCGTGCTCTACATCAGCCACCGTCTCGACGAGGTGCAGCGGCTGGCGGACAAGGTCACGGTACTTCGCGATGGCAAGATGGTCGGCACCTATCCTGGTCATACGCTGACCCAGATCGACATGGCACGGCTCATGGTAGGCCGCGAACTTGCCGCGCTCTACCCGCCGAAACGGACGGACAAGGCCGGCGCCCCCATGCTCGTCGTCCGCAACGCCACCGTGCCCGGCTTTGCCGAGGACGTGTCATTCAGTGTGCGCAAGGGGGAGATCCTCGGTTTCGCCGGCATGATTGGCGCCGGACGAACGGAGCTTTTCGAAGGCATCCTGGGTCTGCGGCCGGCGACGGCGGCAATCGAGCTGAAGGGCGTTCCGATGCGTATACGCTCGCAGCGCGAAGCGCTGGACGCCGGCATTGGTTATCTGACGGAGGACCGCAAGGGCAAGGGGCTGCTGCTGCAGGAGCGGCTCGGACCGAACCTCACACTGTCGGCGCTCGCACGGTTCCATCGCGGCCCGGTAATGAGAACCTCTCTCGAGACCGACGCGCTGGCAAAGGCGGTAGCCGACTATGACATCCGGGTGAAAAGCCTTGTTTCCAGAGCCGGTCAGCTGTCCGGCGGCAATCAGCAGAAGCTGCTGCTCGCAAAGGTGCTCCTCACTGACCCGTCCGTCGTCATCATCGACGAGCCGACGCGTGGCATCGACATCGCCAACAAGGCGCAGATCTACGTCTTCATCCAGGACCTCGTGGCACAGGGCAAGGCCTGCGTCGTCATCTCCTCTGAGATGCAGGAGCTGGTTGGACTTTGCGACCGCATCATCGTCATGCGCGAGGGCAGGATCAGTGGCGAGGTCTCGGGCGAGGAGATGACCGAGAGCAACATCGCGCTTCTTGCCACGAGCGAGCGGGCGCAGCTCGCCCAGGGAGGATCACAGTGACAGCGCTTATTCAATCCGCGCCGGCATCAAGCGCGCGGCAATACCGGTTCTCATGGGCCGATGCCGGTCCGTTCCTGGCGCTCGCGGCGCTACTCGCGCTCGGGTTCCTGATCAATCCGGACTTCCTGTCGCCAACCAACCTCGCCAACGTCATCACACGCAGCGCCTATATCGCCATCATCGCGGTCGGCGCTACCTTCGTGATCTCGTCGGGCGCGCTGGATCTGTCGGTCGGATCGATGGTGGCGTTCATCGCCGGCATCACCATCATGTTCATGAACATAATGGCGCCGAGCCTCGGTGTTTGGGCCATTCCTGCGGGCATGGCGGTCGCGGTCGTCACCGGACTGCTTTGCGGCCTGGCCAACGGCCTGGTCGTCACGGTCGGCCAGATCGAGCCGTTCATCGCCACCCTCGGTACGATGGGGATTTTTCGGGCACTCATCACCTACATGACCAATGGCGGCACGATCCCGATCGACAGGTCGCTGCGCGAGGCTTATCGGCCGGTCTATTTCGGGACTGTTGCCGGCATTCCCATCCCGATCCTGATCTCGGCGGCCGTCGCGGCGCTCGGCGCCTTCGTACTCTACAAGACCAAATATGGTCGCAGATGCGCCGCGGTCGGCGCCAGCGAGGATGTGGCGCGCTACTCGGGCATCTCGGTCGTAAGCACCCGCACGATAGCCTATGTCATTCAGGGCGCTTGCGTGGCGATCGCCGCCATCTGCTACGTGCCGCGGCTCGGCGCTGCGACTCCGACCACCGGCCAGCTCTGGGAACTGCAGGTCATCACCGCCGTGGTGATCGGCGGCACGGCCCTGCGCGGCGGCAAGGGCCGCATCTGGGGCACGATTGCGGGCGCGGTTATCCTCGAGCTGATCGCCAACCTGATGGTGCTCTCGGACTTCGTCTCCGAATACCTCGTGGCGGCGGTCCAGGGCGTCATCATCATCATCGCTATGCTCGTGCAGCGCTTTTCCAAATAGCCCCGCCTTTTGGGACCGGGCGGGCACCTGTGTTGAATGGTCCACATCTCTGGGAGGTTACTATGCTGAGTAGAAAATGGGTCGCGGCTGTTGCCGTGGGCGCTTTGATGGTCGCCGGCCAGGCGTTGGCGGCCGACAAGAAGGTGGTCGCCGTGTCGATTCCGGCGGCCGATCATGGCTGGACCGCGGGCGTGGTCTATCACGCGCAAGCCGCGGCCAAGGAAATCAACGCCGCGTTCCCGAATGTCGAGGTCGTCGTCAAAACCTCCCCTTCCGCGGCCGATCAGGTCAGCGCGCTGGAGGACCTTTCTGCCAGCCGCAAGCTCGATGCGCTTGTCATCTTGCCCTACACCTCCGAAGAGCTGACCCAGCCGGTCAAGGCCATCAAGGACATCGGCACATTCATCACCGTCGTCGACCGCGGCCTGACCGATGCCTCGATCCAGGACCTCTATCTTGCCGGCGACAACATCGCGGTCGGCGCGAACACGGCCAAGTTCATGATCGACAAGCTCGGCGGCAAGGGCGACATTGTGGTGCTGCGCGGCATCCCGACGGTCATCGACGACGAGCGCATCAAGGGCTTCCAGGACACGATCAAGGGCACCGGCATCAAAGTGCTCGACATCCAGTACGCCCACTGGAACAGCGACGAGGCGTTCAAGCTGATGCAGGACTATCTCGCCAAGTATCCGCATATCGACGCGGTCTGGGCCAATGACGACGACATGCTGCTCGGCGTGCTGGAGGCGGTCAAGCAGTCGGGCCGCACCGACATCAAGCTGGCGCTCGGCGGCAACGGGATGAAGGACATCGTCAAGAAGGTGATCGACGGCGACGCCGTGACGCCGGTTGAGACGCCTTATCCGCCGGCGATGATCAAGACCGCCATCTACATGACGGTTGCCAATCTGATCGGCCAAGCGCCGGTCCGTGGCCACGTAAAGCTCGACGCGCCGCTGATCACCCAGGCCAACGCCAAGGAATACTACTTCCCCGATTCTCCGTTCTGAGAACCGCCGTCGCAATCCCCGGCGAGGCGCGTTCACGCCTCGCCAACGCAACCGAAAAGGACAAATCATGCCAGCCAAGAAAATCCTGATGCTGACCGGTGAGTTCACCGAGGAATACGAAATCTTCGTCTACCAACAGGCGATGGAAGCGGTCGGCCACACGATCCACGTGGTCTGCCCCGACAAGAAAGCCGGCGACGTGATCAAGACCTCGCTGCACGATTTCGAGGGTGACCAGACCTATACCGAGAAGCCCGGCCACTACGCTCTGATCAACAAGACATTCGCCGAAGCCGAGAAGCAGCTCGATCAGTACGATGCCGTCTATTGCGCCGGTGGCCGCGGACCGGAATACATCCGCACCGACAAGCGCATCCAGGCCATGGTTCGCCACTTCCACGAAACCAAGAAGCCGATCTTCACGATCTGTCACGGCGTGCAGATCCTGATCGCGGTGGATGGTGTCGTACGCGGCAAGAAGGTCGGGGCGCTCGCAGCGTGCGAGCCGGAGGTGACGCTCGCCGGAGGTACCTATATCGACCTTTCGCCCACCGAGGCCTTGGTCGACGGCACGATGGTGTCGGCAAAGGGCTGGACCGCACTAGCAGCCTTCATTCGGGAATGCCTGAAGGTGCTCGGCACCGAGATCCGCCACAACTAGCGCAAGCCCAAGACACGTGTCGGCGGCTCGCTTGCCGCCGCGCTTCACCGTGTCTGCTTGTGAGGGGTCGAAAGCGGACATTTCGCTCTCGGCCCATTGTGAGACGAATGCCATATCCCGCCGAGATATATACGCCAGGTCGACACAGGTGTACTGTGCTCGTTCGCGTTAAACTTTAATCGACGACTTCCCTGTGGCTTAGGTCATTTTTGCACTTGAGGCCAATGCGGCCAGAGCGAGAGCGATATGATCGATCAGGTCTTCCATCAATTGATGATGGACGCTTCATAGAACTCTAGCCGCATAGCAACTGCCCCAGGAACTATGTGGCCTCCCCCAAGGCTTTGTCCCATGTCACGCGGGCGGCAATGAGGCCTCGGGTCCCTATTCGGGTATTTTTCCGGGACTACACTGCCGCTCATTGCGCCTGGCGTGGAGACGGAGGCATCGCTTGCTTTTGCGCCGCCTTTCGATGAGGCCGCCCTGTCCGTATCCATCGCGAGCCTCGATCCATAGCCCTGCCACCGCAAGTTTTCTCGGCCTTTCGGGTTGTCGGTCGTGCCCGACTGCGGGCATTCACGATCGGTTGATCGTCGAAATCGGCCTTGCTGTCGCCGCCACAGGTTATGATGATAATCGCCTCCAAGGGAACGAAGGTTCGAAAGCCGATCGGTCGAGCTGTATCGACAGGAGATCACCATGGCCGAGAATGCCTCTGCTCAAAACGCGTCCGTTGTCCTCGAAAACCTTGCCAAGCTGCAACCTGATCTGGAGGCGCTCTACAAAGACGTTCACTCGCATCCCGAACTGTCGATGCAGGAAAATCGCACGGCGAGAATTGCCGCCGAAATGCTTAGGCAGGCCGGCTATGAGGTCACCACCGGGGTCGGCAAGACGGGTGTGGTCGGCTTGCTGCGAAACGGCGACGGGCCTACCGTTATGCTGCGAGCGGACATGGATGCTCTGCCCATTGCCGAGAACACCGGGCTTTCTTATGCCAGCAAAGTGTCAACCGCCGATGCCGAAGGCAACACCGTTCCGGTCGGCCATATGTGCGGCCACGACATGCATGTGACATGGCTTGTTGGCGCGGCGACCTTGCTGTCACAAAAGCGCGAAGCCTGGAACGGAACCTTGCTGGCAGTCTTTCAGCCAGGCGAGGAAACCGCGCAAGGCGCGCAGGCTATGATCGATGACGGTTTGCTAAAACGCTTCCCTCAACCTGATGTGGTTCTTGGCCAGCATGTAATGGTCGGTCCTTCGGGATCCGTTGCTGGCAGCGCGGGCCCGATCACATCTGCGGCGGACAGTCTGCAGATCCGGCTGTTCGGGCGCGGTGCACATGGATCGATGCCACAGGCAAGCATCGATCCGGTCGTCATGGCGGCATCCGTGGTCTTGAGGCTCCAGACTATCGTCTCCCGCGAGGTAGCTGCGACGGACGCCGCAGTGGTAACAGTCGGGGTGTTGCAGGCTGGCACCAAGGAAAACGTCATTCCTGATGAAGCATTGATCAAGCTCAATGTACGAACCTTCGACGCTGGCGTCCGCAAACATGTGCTGGCCGCGATCGAGCGGATCGTCAACGCAGAAGCACAAGCTTCAGGCGCCCCGCGCAAGCCGGAGATAACGCCCCTCGACCGTTATCCGTTGAACGTGAACGACGAGACCGCTAGCAATCGCATCGCTGCGGCGTTTCGCAGCTATTTTTCACCTGAAAGAGTAAAGCATACCGGGCCCGCCCCAGCCAGCGAGGATTTCGGCTGCTTCGGCACTGCGTGGCAAGTGCCGTCTGTGTTCTGGTTCGTGGGCGGCAATGATCCGCAAGCTTATGCAAAAGCTAAAGCAGCGGGAAAGCTGAACGATCTTCCGGTCAATCACAGCCCGAAATTCGCGCCGGTTTTACACCCCACACTGGAAACTGGTGTCGAAGCGCTCGTGGTCGGCGCGCTGGCCTGGCTGGCCAGGGACTAAAGCTCGAGTTGCCGCAGCCTGCTTGATCGAAAGCAATAGAAGATGCCAACGCTTGCGCGTTTTTTGGATATCAACGCCACTTCGTACTCTCGGTTTGAACCGTGAGTCTCGCGTGGACATCATGATCGGTACTGAAACCTTCGCACAAATTCTGGACCTAGGGGGCACTTTCGTTTTTGCGATCAGCGGGGCGGTGGCCGGTATTAATCGCCGACTCGACATTTTCGGGATCCTGGTCCTGTCTTTCGTGACGGGAAACTTTGGCGGAATAACCCGCGACCTTTTGATCGGCGCGGTTCCTCCATCTGCCTTAAGCGACGGCCGGTATCTGTTGGTGTCGATCCTGGCAGGGATCATCACCTTTTTTTGGTATGCAGGTGTCGACAAGCTGCGTACGCCGGTGCTTTTATTCGACGCGGTAGGACTGTCATTTTTCGCCGTAGCTGGAGCGCAAAAAGCCCTAACCTTTGGGTTGGGCCCGGTTATGGCGGCGCTTTTAGGAATGTTGACCGGCATCGGTGGGGGTATGACGCGAGATGTTCTCCTAACCGACATCCCTCACGTTTTACGTTCGGACCTTTATGCGGTCGCGGCACTGGCCGGGGCGTCGGTCGTGGTTATTGGCCATAACTTAGGCGTCACCTATGGCATTTCGGCATTTGCGGGAGGAGCGTTATGTTTCGCGCTTCGCTATTTGGCGATCAGGCGTAACTGGCGTTTGCCGGTCGCGCGTTGGTCTGCCCAAGGACGCGCCGGCATAGATGCGAGGGGCGAAGACAGATCGGGCTGAAGCTGCCGACCTGCCAGCGGCCAGATGTATTGACTGGGTTGGAAGCAAGCCCTTCCCACTGTCAGCGTTCCGCCATCCGGAACATTGACGATTGGCTGTTCGCCCGACGCGGCATTTTTCGATTTAGAGTGTTTTGCAGCCAAATGGAAACATTTGGCGTCGCACAAATGCGGCAAAAAAAGAGATAGAGCCGTTCGGCGATTCAATGAAATACTGAACGGCTCTAGGTTTATCGCACCAAACGCGCGATCGCCGCTTGGTTCGATGTCATCGAACATGGCTGCCAAACCCTTAGCCTTGCGGCGGTGGCCGCTATTCATTCAGGAGAGTCACCTGCGCAGAGAGGATCTGCTCGAAGGATCGTTCTGACCATTTCAAGCCATATCGTGTGTTCGCAAGAAGCAATGGATCGAGTGATCCGCTGACTGGTCGGCAACGTAGAAACCCAAAGATCATGGAGCTATTGCATGAAAAGCTCAGCTTTGATTTGTGCGGCGGTACTCATGCCTCAATTTGCGTTAGCTGACCAACTGTCAGACGTCCGAGGAATATGGATACGTGACGACGGCAACGCCAGAGTGTCGATCGCGCCGTGCGGAAAACAGTTGTGCGCGACGAATCTGTGGATTCGCGACACGAGCAGGGGCGAGCAGCCCGGCGACAAGCTGATCATGACGCTGAACCCGAAGTCCAGGCAGGTGCTGGTCGGTAAGGCCTATGATCCGAAGCGCAAACTGACCTATTCGATGACACTGACGGTCACCCAGGATGGGTTGTCAACGCGCGGCTGCGTGGTCGGCGGGCTGATCTGCAAGAATACAGGCTGGAAGCCGGCGAAGTGAGCGGCGACGTACAATGAGCCGGCACAAGCCTGCCCCCACAATCGTCCTTTTCCGACGCGACCTTCGCATCGATGACAATGGCGCCCTCGCGGCGGCCGTCGACCGCGGTGCACCTGTTATCGCGCTCTACATCCTCGACGACGAAGACAGAAATCTTCGGGCCATGGGAGCAGCCAGCCGCTGGTGGCTGCATCACTCGCTTGCGGCCTTGGATCATCGGCTTCGTCAGACTGGTGCCAATTTGCTTTTGGCGCGCGGCCGCACCGATGACATCGTAGGTAAGGCGATTGGGGCCAGCAGCGCGGATTGCGTATTCTGGAACAGGCGCTATGACCCATCCGAAGCGCCTGTCGATGCCAGGCTGAAAGCCGACCTTCGCGAAAAAGGTCTCACGGCGCGCAGCTTCGACGGCGCGCTGCTGCACGAACCTTCGCTACTGAAGACGGGGGCAGGCGGGTTCTACAGAGTCTACACGCCATTCTGGAAAGCGATGGTCGACAAGGCCGATCTCCGCGATCCTATCGATGCACCGGGATCGATTGACGGGTGGGTGGGTGAATTCGCCGGCTTGCGACTGAACGATCTCAATCTGCTGCCGACCAAACCCGACTGGGCGCAGGGCCTGAGGGAAAGCTGGACACCCGGAGAGGAAGGCGGAAAAGCGCGGCTTGATGAGTTCATTGAGCACGATCTGGAGGACTATGAGCGCCGACGCGACATTCCGGGCGAGCGGGCGACATCAAGGCTGTCTCCGCATCTGGCGTTCGGCGAAATCACGCCGTTTCAGATCCTCGCCAGCCTGCGCAAATCGAGAAGCGCAGGCGCCTCGAAGTTCCGCTCCGAGATCGGTTGGCGGGAATTCTCCTATCATCTGTTGTTCCACAATCCCGACCTTGCCGGGCGCAACTTCCGGCCGGAGTTCGACGCGATGTCGTGGCGCGACGACGCGGGGGCGGTGCGGGCATGGCAGCGCGGGCTGACCGGCTACCCGATCGTCGATGCCGGCATGCGCGAATTATGGCGGACCGGCTGGATGCACAACCGCGTGCGGATGATCGCGGCCTCCTTCCTCATCAAGGACCTGATGATCGACTGGCGCCACGGCGAAAAGTGGTTCTGGGACACGCTGGTCGACGCAGATGCGGCCAACAACCCGGCAAGCTGGCAGTGGGTGGCCGGATCCGGAGCCGACGCCGCGCCCTATTTCCGCATCTTCAATCCGGTCCTGCAGGGCGAGAAGTTGGATCCTCAGGGCAGTTACGTCCGCCGCCACATCCCGGAAATCGCCGCCTTGCCGGATCGCTACATTCACCGGCCGTGGGAAGCCCCGGCTTCCTTGCTGAAGGGCAACAACATCGAACTCGGCAAGACCTATCCAAAGCCGATCGTGGACCACGGCGCGGCTCGGGACCGGGCCTTGATCGTGTACCAGTCCATAAAGGATGAGAAGGCCTCATGATGCGTTACGCCGTGGCTTACGTGACAACCCTGATCGTTTTCCTGGCCATCGACGCGGTGTGGCTGATGACGATGTCGCAACGGCTCTATCGCCGCAACATCGGCGACATCCTGGTCGACAGCTTCAACCCGGCTCCGGCTGCGCTGTTCTACCTGATCTACATCGCGGGCATCGTCGTCTTCGCGACCGCGCCGGCTTTTTCCAGCGGCAAATGGACGACCGCCGCCGTCAACGGCGCGCTTTTCGGCTTCTTTGCCTACGCCACCTACGACCTGACCAATCAAGCCACGATCCGCGGCTGGCCGACGATTATCACCGTTGCGGATATCTGCTGGGGTTCGCTGCTCAGCGCAATGGCGGCGACCGTGGGCTTCCTGCTCACCCGCTATTTCTTGCGGGGCGCCTGATCGCGTCGCTCTTCCGACGTCGCGACGGCGCCGGACAGGAGCAGCCCGACGAAGACGACCAGTGTCGCCGCGCTCAGGGCATTGAGGCCAACCATCGCGTTGTTGTCTGCGGCGGTGTAACCGGCCAGCGGCTGGCCGTAGAAGCGAACCGGGACAAAATAGACGGCAGCGCTGAGCGCCACGATGACGAGCCCTATCGGCCGCTCCGCCGGCCTGTACAGAGCAGCGCCGATCAAGGCGCAAGGCAAAAGGAAGATCTCTACCCCAGACCCTGCTCCGAATGCCTTTGTGCTGACGATAGCATTGCCGATCCCCGTCAGCGGCAGCAGGATGCGGGCCGCGAGCGGATGCCGCTTCGCCACGGCCGGGACAGCGACGAAGAACGGCGTCGATAGGAACGTGAGGAAGGCCGGCGCGATCTTGTCGGCGCCGACGGCCGCCCATAGGTAAAGCGGATAGAAGGGCTGGTTCCATGCCACGACCAGCGCGATCCAGTTGGCTGCGGCCGTCAGCGGATCATCATGCGCGGCATAGGTGGCGACGCGTCGCCACACGCGCGCCAGACTCTCCATCCTAGCCAACCGGGCGAAGCAGATAGTGGCTGACGCCCCATTCCCTGCCACCGGCATGGCTGAACAGGCCTTCGGTCGCCAGATAAAAGACCCTCCAGCGCCGCCGCCAGAGTGGCGCGTCCGCGCCATAGACGCCCGCCAGGATCTTGTCGATCCGGTCACGGTTCTCGTCGAAGCGCGACAGCCAGTCGCGCGCGGTGCGGGCATAGTGCGTCCCGCTCCAGCGCCAGTCGCTCTCAACTGTGAAGCAATCGGGAAAATGGCCGATAAGACCGTGGCTCGGCATGATGCCGCCGGTGAAAAAATGCTTGGCGATCCAGTCGGCGTCGTCGCGGTGGTCGAAGCGGTAAGCACCATGGCGGTGGCTGAACACGTGGACGAAGAGCCTGCCTTCGGGTTCGAGCCAGGTCCTGATGCGCGCCAGCAGGTCGCGCCAATTGGACATGTGCTCGAACATCTCGACGGAGACGACGCGATCGAAGCGGCCTTGCGGCTCGAACGCATTCATGTCGGCGGTGATGACCTCGACATTCGCCAACCCGCGCGCTGCCGCCTCGGCTTGTATATGCAGGCGCTGCGGCGTCGAGTTGGAGACCGCGACGATGCGCGAGGCCGGAAAGCGCTGCGCCATGAACAGCGTCAACGAACCCCAGCCGCAGCCCAGCTCTAAAATGGACTGCCCGTCGCGCAGCCCGGCATGCTCGACGGACAGCTCCAGCGCGGCGATCTCGGCCTCGGCCAAGGTCTCGTCGCCGTTGGGATAGAGGCAGCAGGAGTATTTGCGGTTGGGACCGAGCGTGAGTGCGAAAAATTCAGGCGGGAGTTCGTAATGCTGCTCGTTGGCGGCCGCGGTATGCTCGGCAATGGAATAGCCGGCCATATCGCCAGCGAAGCGCTTTTCGTCGACCGAGCCAGCTGTTGCCAGACGCCGGCGTGTCCTTCCGACGAGGACGCCGATACCGCAGCGCGTCGCGCTGTCGGGCAGCGGTGCGCGCTCCACGGCGCGAATAGCTGACGAAATCAAGCTCATGTTCAACTCCCTTGATTGACGGCGACGGTCTTGGGCGCACCCGGCCAGAACGCGTTGACGCGCGCCTGGTAGCGGCGGAACCGGTCGCCGCGCGAGCGCAGCATATGCGCCTCGAGCGGCGGAATGCCGGAGACATGGACCAGAAGCCAGTACATCAGCACTGGGCCGGCAAGCGCGGCGAAACCCCAGGGATAGGCGGCCGGCGCGCCGACTGCGATTGCGACATAGGCCACCCAGCTAAGCCATTCGAAGAAGTAGTTGGGATGCCTGGACAGGCCCCAGAGGCCAATATCGCAGACCTTGCCCTTGTTGCCGGGATCTGTGCGAAAGGCTTTCAACTGCCGGTCGGCTAGCGCCTCGCCCCCCACCGCCACCAGCATCAGCACGATGCCCGCCCAATCGCCGATGCCGAAGGCCGGCGACGGATTGTGCGCGGCGGCCATGATCGACAGGACAAGGAGGAAAGCGGCTGCCGCCTGGATTTGCAGGAACCAGAACAGCCGGGCCGGGAAGTCCGATCCCCATTCCTGCTTCAACTGGCTGTAGCGCGGATCGTCGCGGCCGTCGCCGAGGGTTCGCATGACGATATGGATGCCTAGCCGCAACGACCAGGCAAGCGCCAGAAAGGCGACCAGCCATCGCCTCTCATGACCAACGGCTTCGACGACCGGGACGAGCGCCGTGAAAACGCCGAACACGCCGACGGAGAAGGACCAGATAGCATCGACCCAACCCGACCTGCCGCTGCGGATCGCGACAAGCCACGCCAGCGCCATGGTCACGGCTAGACCGACCGCTGCGATGACGATGGCAGGGACGACGCCCATCGCGCGCTTAGCCGATGAGAGGCTGTATCAGCCGGCCGAAGAAGCCGCGCAACTTCATCTGGCCTTCCAGCGCCGCAATGCAGATGCACTCGCCGTCCTTGTCGACGATCGGCTGGTGCTGCACGTCGTCGTCGGCTTCGTCGAGGTCGCCCGGCCCGTAGCGGCCGCGCGCGTCGGAAAACGACCCCTTCAGCACATGGGTGTATTCATAACCCGTATGCGTGTGCTCGGGCAGCTTCCGCCCGGCCGTGACCTTCAGCAGCATCACATTCGCATTGTCGTCGCCAGGCAGCGTGACGCGGCTCCAGCGCACGCCCGGCCCGATCCAGCGCCATGGCCCTATGCCGCAATCGTCCAGCACCTGCGGCAAGCGGATGCCAACATCGGCGCGCGGCAGCCTTGGCCTTACGGCGAGCCTGTCGCGAGCGGCCTCGTCGATCTCGATTTTGGCCATGACATGGTCGAGGGCGGACGGCTCCATGTCGTCCGGTTCGATGTCGTGCATCAGTGAACCGCCCACCGCTTCGAATTCACTTATCCTCGAGGCGCAAGTCGCACAGCCGCCGGCATGGACCGCCACGATAATGCGCGGACCGGGTTCCAGGCTGCCGTTGGCATAGCGAAAGAGCGTCTCATCGCTTGGATGATGCTTGATCATTTGAGGTCGTCCAGGATTTGGCGCAGGCGGCCGAGGGCCAGCCGGACGCGCGATTTGACGGTGCCGAGCGGGATGCCGAAAGCGCTCGCGATCTGAGATTGGGTTTCCTCGCCGAAGAATGACATCTTCAGGATCTCGGCCTGCTCGCGCGGCAAGAGCCCGAGCGCGGTGCGTACGCGCTCTTCGCGCTCGGCGGCGATCACCGCCTGTTCGCCCGAAACCGGCGCGTCCGGCTCATCCGACGGATCGAATGCCTCCGCAACCGCCGCTGGTCGGCCTTCGCGGCGCAACCGGTCGATCCGGGCATTGCGGGCGATGGTGAAGATCCAGGTTGACACGCCGGCACGCGCCGGATCGAAATAGGACGCCTTCTTCCAAACGATGAGCATCGTCTCCTGCGCGACGTCCTCTGCGGCGGACGCTGTCATGCCCGAGCGCCTCAGGAAGGCTTTCACGCGCGGAGCGTAGAAACCGAACAGCACGGCGAAGGCGGCGCGATCGCGATCGGCCGCGACCGCCGCCAGCAGACGGCTCGCTTCTGGCGCCGACGGGCTTTCTTCGTCCTTGCGCATGGTCACCGCCAGTCCGGTCTTCGCAACTTCGAAGGCGAGAAAGGCTTTGTCGGCAATGAAATGATGTCCCGATGCATTCATACGCCCTGTTACGCGCGGCAATCCCTTTCGGATCACAAGCCGCGCAACGATTGCATGGGCGGTGATCCACAGCCCGCCTCGCTGCGTAGAATTGAAACTAAGGGAAGACGTCGGTCGCTTCCATAGCAAACGGGGGACGCGCACGATGAGCGGCGGCAGGAATTTCGAAGCGGACAAACCGCTGGACATCGCCGTGGTCGGAAGCGGCGTTTCCGGCCTGTCGGCGGCGTGGCTGCTTTCGACGCGGCACCGGGTCTCGCTATTCGAGACGGATCGGCGCCTCGGCGGCCACAGCAACACGGTGGTTGCCGGCGGCACGCCGGTCGACACCGGCTTTATCGTGTACAATGAAGTCACCTACCCCAACCTGACGGCGCTGTTCGAGCATCTGGGCGTGCGCACCAAGGCGTCCGACATGTCCTTCGCCGTGTCGCTCGATGGCGGACGCCTGGAATATTCCGGCACCGGGCTGGGCGGATTGCTCGCGCAACCGGCGAATGTCGGTCGTCTCCGCTTCTGGCAAATGCTGAAGGAGTTGTTGCGCTTTTACCGAGAGGCGCCCTACGACATCGCGCGCATCGGCGAAATCAGCCTGGCCGAATATCTCGACGCAAGGGGGTACGGCGCAGCGTTCCGCGAGGATCATCTCTATCCGATGGCGGCGGCGATCTGGTCGACGCCGGCGCTCGACGTCGCCAGTTATCCGGCGGCGGCCTTCATCCGCTTCTGCGACAACCATGGGCTGCTGAAGCTTGCAGGCCGGCCGATCTGGCGGACGGTCGACGGCGGCAGCCGAAAATATGTCGAGCGGCTGGCGAAGAGCGTAGCCGGGCGCATCTTTGCCGGACGTGGCGTGCGCTCGATCGCCAGGCGTGGTGGAGCGGTCTGGCTCACCGACTGCGAGGGGACCGAGCAACGCTTCGACCATGTTGTGGTGGCGACGCATGCGGACCAGGCGCTGCGTCTGCTCGCCGATCCGAGCAACGACGAGTCGCGGCTGCTCGGCAGCTTCGGCTACAGCCGCAACGAGGCGGTCCTGCATTGCGACCCTCGCCTGATGCCACGTCGCAAGCGCGCCTGGTCGAGCTGGAACTATCTGACCGAGGGCCGAGGTGAAACCCGCACACTCTCCGTCACCTATTGGATGAACAGGCTGCAATCGCTGCCTGACGACCAGCAGCTCTTCGTCACGCTCAATCCGGTCGTGGAGCCGGAGGGAAACGCCGTGAGGCATCGCGAGACCTACGAACATCCGGTATTCGATGCCGTGGCGATGCGCGCGCAACGACAGCTGTGGTCGCTGCAGGGGGACCGCAAGACCTGGTTCTGCGGCGCCTATTTCGGCGCCGGCTTCCACGAGGATGGCGTGCAGGCCGGGCTGGCCGTTGCCGAGGCGCTGGGCGGGGTACGGCGGCCGTGGAACGTGCCGGACGAATCCGGCCGCATCCATATTTCCGAGGCCGGCATGCGACCTGATCGGGTGGCGGCCTGATGCTGGAGCTGAAATCAGCCCTTTATGCCGGCAAGGTGATGCACCAGCGGCTGAAGCCGCGGCGTCACCGGCTATCCTACCGCATGTTCTTCCTGTTGCTCGACCTCGACGAGATCGAGGTGTTGGGCAATCGGCTTCGCCTGTTCTCGCACAACCGGCTCAATCTGTTCGGCTTCTTCGACCGCGATCACGGGAACGGTTCGAGCGATTCGTTGAAAGCCTATGTCGAAAGTCAGCTCGGCATGGCCGGCATCGAGACCGGCGGCCCTATCCGGCTGCTGTCCATGCCCAGGATGCTCGGCTACGCCTTCAATCCGCTCAGCATCTATTTCTGTCACAACCGGCAAGGCGACCTGACCGCGATCCTCTACGAGGTCAACAACACCTTCGGCCAGCGGCACAGCTATCTCATTCCCATGGGCGATGCGAATGAAGGCACCGTCACGCAGCGTTGCGACAAACGCCTCTATGTGTCGCCGTTCATGGCGATGGGGATGGACTATCGCTTCCGCATCGGCCTGCCCGGCGACTGCGTCGCCGTCCACATCACCGGCAGCGATGCGGAAGGCCCGCTGATCGTCGCCAGCTTTTCCGGCAAACGCCGGACGCTGAGCGATGCTGCGCTGGTACGGGCCTTCTTGTCGTATCCGCTGCTGACGCTGAAGGTCATCGCCGGCATACATTGGGAAGCGTTGCTGCTCT
The DNA here is from genome assembly GCA_001899205.1 of Mesorhizobium sp. 65-26. GTDB lineage: Bacteria > Pseudomonadota > Alphaproteobacteria > Rhizobiales > Rhizobiaceae > Mesorhizobium. The sequence goes on from MKVL01000025.1 coordinate 29,914, forward strand.
GGGCAAAGGGAATACGGCTTCACGAACGCCCTGCCCCGCCCCACCGTCCAGTCACCCATGTCGCCTCGAACAGCCTTTCGAAGGGAAAGACCGAGCCCGATGTCGTTGGATAGTGAAGCCAGGGTGAAAGCCGATCTGTCGCCTGGCATTCCAGCCGGCCCGATCCTCAAGCGGCTGTTTGCTTGCCTGAAGGTCGGCAGGATCAGCGTGCGCATGCCGAATGGCGCGACGCTGCATCACCAGACCGGAAGACCCGGTCCCGAAGCCACCATGGTGCTCTATCGGTGGCGGGCCCTACGACGTCTGCTGTGGGGCGGCGATGTTGCTTTTGCCGAAGCCTATATGGACGGCGACTGGTCGAGCCCCGACCTTCCTGCGCTGCTCGAACTCGCCGCGGTCAACATTGCAGAGATCGAACGAGCAATTTCAGGCTTGTTTCCGGTCCGGCTGTTCAACCGCGCGCGCCATCTGCTGCGCGTCAACAGCCGTCGCGGCAGCCGGCGCAACATCGCGTTCCACTACGACCTCGGCAATGACTTCTACCGCCTGTGGCTCGACCCCAGCATGACCTATTCGTCGGCGCTCTACCGCACCGGCAACGAGACGCTCGAGCAGGCGCAGGAACACAAGCTCGGCCGGATCGTGGAACTGCTGGCGGCGGGGCCGGGAGCCGAGACCCTCGAGATCGGCTGTGGCTGGGGAGCTCTGGCCGCCCGGCTTGCCGACGCAGGAACGACCGTGAAGGGCATCACGCTTTCCACCGAGCAACTCGCACATGCCAGGGACGTCGCCCGAAAGAGCGAGCGCGGGGACCGGATCAGATTGGAGTTGCAGGACTACCGCGACTGTCAGGGATCGTTCGATCGCATTGTCTCGATCGAGATGTTGGAAGCCGTGGGCGAACGGTACTGGCCGGTCTATTTCGACAAGGTCAGAGATCTGCTGAAGCCGGACGGTAGGGTCGTGCTGCAGGTGATCACGATAGATGACAGCCGCTTCGAAACCTACCGCAAAGGCGCGGATTTCATCCAGCGCTATGTCTTCCCGGGGGGCATGCTGCCCACCAAAGCGCTGATTGCCGCGCATGCCGAAAAGGCGGGGCTGAAACTCGTCGCTTCGGAGTGTTTCGGCGAGAGCTATGCGCGTACGCTCGCCGATTGGCGCGCGCGGTTTCGCCAAAGCTCCGGCGCGATGCAGAGGCTTGGCTTCGACCAGCGGTTCCGCCGGCTCTGGGACTATTATCTGGCCTATTGCGAGGCAGGCTTTCGGGCTGCAACGATCGATGTCGGACTGTTCGTGATCGAGCACGCTCGGAAACGCTGAGACGCGTCGACACGCGATCAATCCATGGCCAAGGAGGATTGAGGGATAGACATGGCGAACCATTTGTCTGACTTGGTCCTGGCCTTGCTGCCCGTGGTGGCGGCGGCAGTCGTCGGAGGCATGGCCACGAGGAGCAGCATCGCGACTTGGTATGCCCGACTGAAAAAACCGAGTTTCAACCCGCCAAACGCAATCTTTGCCCCGGTTTGGTCAATCCTATACGCATCCATGGCCTATGCGTTCTATCGGGTGCTTACTGCGCCAAGCTCGAGCGGCGGAGCAATCTCGATCTTTCTGTTCCAGCTTGCCCTCAATGCGGCATGGTCAATCGTGTTCTTTCGATTGCGATGGATCTCAGGCGCGCTGTTCGTAATTACGGCCCTGTTGGTCGGGATTGCCGTCTGCATAGTCATATTCTGGCAGGTGGACCGTCTGGCGAGCGTCCTACTTGTCCCGTATTTTCTCTGGGTGTGCTTCGCAAGCGTGCTCAACGTCAGCATATGGAAACTGAATCGGCCGCTTCAGCGGAAATAGGGTTCGCGCAAAAGAGCCTCGGCGTAAGCTCGGTGCATCTGTCCACGCAAGAGGCCTTACCGGACGAGTACCACTGGCCGGTACGTCGGACCGACATCTTGGTGCGAACCTGTCCTCACTGATTGCCGTATCCGCACCGCATGCGGTGCATCCGAGTTCGGCCGGGTTCCGAGTAAGCATTCGGACAGGAATTGTGGTCATTTGTCCGGCACTTGCGGCCGGCCTTCAATGCTTCGCGAGGCACGTCGCAGTGGGAGTGGATGCCCGGGAACCTTTCGAAAATCCAAACCGTTAGGCAGTCGCCGGCCAAAAGGGGAGCTCCATGGATCTCAGTGATGCGTCACCAACAGCCACGGGTGTGCCGGGCCTGGATTATGTACTCCGCGGCGGCTACGCGAAGTTTCGCTCTCACCTGGTCGAAGGACGACCGGGGTCAGGCAAAACCACACTCGGTATGCAGTTCCTGATCGAGGGGGCCCGCAACGGGGAGAGATGTCTCTACATCACGCTTTCCGAGAGCAAGCGTGAACTCGCGGCGGTAGCCGGTCGACACGGCTGGGACCTTGCCGGGATAGAAATCCTTGAACTGGTGCCGCCTGAGTTAAGTCTTGATCCCTCTCAGTTGCAGACGCTCGTTCATTCTTCCGATCTGGAACTTGGGGAAACGGTGCAGGCCGCCCTGGCTGAAATCGAACGCCTGAGGCCTGACAGGGTGGTCTTTGACTCGTTGTCGGAGATAAGACTGCTGTCCCAAGGGTCCTTGCGTTATCGCCGGCAAGTGCTGGCGCTCAAGAGCTTTTTTCTCCTCAATGACGCTACTGTCCTGCTCCTCGACGACCTCACGGCCGAACACGACGACCTCAATCTGCATTCGATCAGCCATGGCGTGATCCGCATGGAGCAGCTGTCGCCGATCTATGGCGGCGAACGACGGCGCTTGCGGGTGATCAAGATGCGGGGAGTAGAGATAAGAGGCGGTTTCCACGACTTTGTCATTCGGCCGGGCGGCGTCACCGTTTTCCCGAGGCTCGTATCGTCCGACCATGAAGAAGCCGAGCACGGGCCGCCGGCGCTCGGTGAAAGCTCCATCGACGCTTTGATCGGCGGAGGCCTCGAGCGGGGCACGAGCACTCTCCTGATCGGCCCCTCCGGCGTTGGCAAGTCAACGATAGCTTGTACCTATTGCCATGCCGCCTTGCTTCGCGGCGAGCGGGTCCAAGTGCTTCTGTTTGATGAAACCAAGCGCATTTTCCTCGCGCGCGCCGCGGGCCTCGGCATGGATCTCAGACGGTTCGTCGCAGACGGTACGCTGCTGCTCGAGCGGATCGTCCCGGCCGAGCTGTCGCCAGGAGAACTTTCCACTCGCATTGAAACCGGCGTCGAGAAGTCTCAGGTTCGCATCGTGGTCATTGACAGCCTAACCGGCTATTTGAACGCCATGTCTGAAGAGCAGCATCTCGTGCTGCAGATGCACGAGATCCTGACGTATCTGAATCAGAAGGGTGTCGTCACCATCCTGTTGCTGGCCAACCATGGGCTGATCGGCAACATGGCGGCGCCTGTCGACATGACTTACCTATGCGACGCGGTGATGCTGTTGCGCTTCTTCGAAAGTGGCGGACGTCTCCGCCGCGCAATTTCAATGGTGAAGAAACGTATTGGAACCCACGAGGACACGATCCGGGAGTTCAAGATCGGTCAGCAGGGCCTGTCCGTCGGGGAGCCGCTCGATCGGTTCAGGGGCATCCTGACCGGGGTTCCGTTTTTCGAAGGCAAGCCCTCCGAGTTGCTGGACGACAAGGATCTTCCATGACAGCGCCAGAAGCGGGGGTGCTTATTTTGGCTCCTTTCGGCCGAGACGCCGAAGTCGCCGCATCAATCCTCACAAAGAGTCAGATCCAAGCAAGGATCTGCAGCACGCTTGACGATGTGGTTTCGTCGTTGAATGACGCGCGCTGTCTTGTCGTTACGGAGGAGGCGCTGATCAATTCAGATCGCAGGGCGTTCGCAGCCTGGCTTGAAAATCAACCGCCATGGTCGGATTTTCCGGTCGTGCTGCTGGTGATGCGCGAGACCGAGTTCGACAGGCGCCTGGCCTTTCTCGACCGTTATCTAATCGTCCTCGAACGTCCGCTTCTGGCTTCGAGCCTTGTGAACTCGGTGCGATCGGCATTGCGGGCCAGAGCCCGTCAGCTGGAAGTGAAATCCTACATCGAACAAAAGCAGGAGGTGGCGGATCGCCAGCAACTTCTGATCCGGGAGCTCCACCACCGTGTGAAAAATACGCTTGCTAATGTACGAGCCATGATGGGGGCAACCGCACGGACCAGCGGCAAGGTCGAAGATTTCGTTCGCGATTTTTCTGCACGGATTGTCTCGCTAGCCGATACGCACTCGATGCTGACCGACGACTATTGGCAAACGGCTTCGTTGCAGAAGTTGCTGGAAGGAGAACTTCGCCACTACGATACGACAGACGTGTCGCGAATTACGCTCGAAGGGCCGGAAGTGGCGCTTGTCGCCGATATAGCCATTCCTGTTGGGATGGGCTTCCACGAGCTTGCCTCGAACTCAGCGAAGTTCGGTGCGCTCTCGCGGGCAAACGGCCGCCTCGACATACGCTGGACGGTCGAGCGATCCGGCGAGAATTCGATCGTCAGCCTTGATTGGCGCGAACGGAACGGTCCTCAGGTGCACACGCCGCGGCGACGCGGGTTTGGCACCACACTTCTCGAGAAGGTTGTCGCCGTTCAGTGTCAAGCCGATGTCGAATTGCATTACGACCCCGATGGCTTCCGTTTCAATATGAAGTTGCCCCTTCGTGACACCAGATTGGTGCCGACTTATTAAACAGCGGCCGCGACTGCTCGCGGTTACAAGCAGGGGCGTCTCTATTTCACCGGGTCAATTCCCGGGAGGCGAAGTGGCGAGGGCGCTGGATCGCTGATATTGATAGCGCTCATAATCTCCGACACAGGGCAGCTGCATGCCATCCGATTCCGATAAGACCGAGGTGGTTGAGCATTTGCTTGACGTGCCGGACCTGGCCGGGGCTTTGGAAAGCGAACAATTCAGAAAATTCCTCGATCAGGTTCCCATTGCAATTGCGGTTTCCGACTTGGGGACGGAAGAGCGCGTTGTTTACACAAACCCGGAATTTGAGAAACTCACCGGCCGTGCCACAGGTAAGTTCAGCCACTGGACAGTTCTCTCCGGGATCGGCATTCGCCGCCACAAAGGTTGGGAGTTAGCTCACGCAGTCGTTGAAGAGAGCGATTTCGTGGGCACGTTCCAGCTCAGCCGATCAGGCGAAATCTCGTCAATCGTCGATGTCTATTCAAACATCATCGAGGACGACGGAGGCCGGGCGTGTTTCCGCCTTGTCGCCATGGTGGACGTGTCGCAGCACGCCAATGAGAACCAGGAGCAGTCCGACGAGGAGCGGGACGGGGAAAAGGACGTGCTGTTGCGGGAATTACAGCACCGCGTCAAAAATAATCTCCAGATGATCACTGCGCTTATTCGCCTCGAAACGCGCAACGCGACGGCGCCGGACCGGAAGCGGTTTGAAAGGCTGGCAGGACGCGTCGAAGCTCTTGCCATCCTCTACCAAACATTGTCCGGCGAGGCCAATAAAGACGAACTCGATCTTGGGGTATATCTAAGCCAGATTGCCTCGGCGGTTATGACCTCGCATGCCATGGAGGGTATCCGACTCGACATGAAGGTTGACACCTACCTTGTGTCGATCAACGTTGCCATGCCTACGGGCCTCGTGGTCAATGAACTTTTGACCAATTCTTTGAAGCACGCCTTTACACGGCGCGATGGCGGCACGGTCACTTTGCATAGCACAGTCGAAGACGACGGATGTCGAATTGTCGTCGCCGACGACGGCGTCGGTCTGCCCCAAGGCGAGACATGGCCCAAGCCTGGCAAGCTTGGCGCACTGATTGCTCATTCCCTGATGGAAAATGCGAAAGCCGAGTTCCAGGTGCAGTCGGCACCGGAGAAAGGAACCAGGGTGACGATCATCTTCCGGAGGCCGCCCAAACTCGCCACGGGCCAAAAGAAAGACGAGAGATCGATCGCCGAAGATTAATATCGCGTCAGTGCCGGTTGGCCTGAGTTTGCCCCGGCTATTACTCGCCCATCGCGCGGTCCGGGCGGCAGTACAACGGCCGCCGCCCCTTTCGGATTATGGCACTGATCTAAAGATGCGACGGTCGGCCGGCAATCGTCACCGGATGCATTATTCCGTCTTCGACCAGGATGTCTTTTCTCTTGGCGAACTGAACGAGAATGCCTCGCGCAGTCTCCGCGTCTATCTCGCCAGCCAAGGCAGCTTTACAGGCGCGGATTGCTGCCTTCTGCTCCGGGCTGTTTCCACACCATTGCGTGACGAACTGGTAGGCATCAACGACGGTGTTCAATTGGCGAGGGAAGCCAAGTCCAACCCATACGCGGACGGGTTTTTCGAAAGGTTGAGAAAGCATCGTTTTCCTCCTCCTTTAGCGATCAGGCTGCAATTCCATCGGTCTGGTCGGTCTTGACGCCGACCATCCAGGGCACGGTCGTGGAGACTTCCTCGAGGATTTTTGCAGACCGCGCAAACCCGGCAAATGCATCGCGCGCAACCGTCAATGGGATTTGGCGGTCAAAAGCCCGCTGGCATGCGCGCTTCGCAGTCTCATAAATCACACCGCGCCGATGCCGAGGCCATTCGTCGAGAAAGTCGAAGGCCTCCCCAAGACATGCGATTTCTTGAACGAGGCCTTCTCCGGCTCTTACGAATACGGGGCTGTCGAATGTCCGATCGTTCATCTAAACCTCCAATTCTTTGAACGATTCCAGATGGTTGAGAGATGGTCGCCGCAAATGGCTGCGACCTGCAAAATATATGTAAAGACCAATTTTCGGCGTCAAGACCCCCGGAAAGTGGTGTGGTACCGCCAAATTGCGATGTTCGAAGTCAGCCGGCTCTGGAAGTTTCGGCTGACGCCGAGACATGCTGCGCCGCGAGGAACATCAACGTGGAGGCGACGGTCCGTCGGTTCCATCCGGCGGATTCGGCCATGTCCAAAAGGCTCGTCAGCACCGGCTTCAGTGCGTTGCGACATTCGGCCTCGTAGGCGAGGAATTCGCTTGCCGCGTGCGTCGGTGCCGGAACTGACCCGCTGATCGTGTCCATAGGCTTCTCCCATCTCGTCGGTCGCGAAGCGCCCGCTCCCTTTTCGAGAGCGGGCTCTGTCCTTGGCGTTCTTAGAAGTCCATATCGGCGCCGCCCGGCATGGACGGTGCGGATTCCTTCTTCGGCTTTTCGGCCACCATCGCCTCGGTGGTGACGAGCAGACCCGCGACCGAAGCCGCATCTTGCAGCGCGGTGCGCACCACCTTGGCTGGGTCGATCACCCCCTGCTTGTAGAGGTCGCCATATTCGCCGGTCTGCGCATTCCAGCCATAGGCGAAGTCGGTCTTTTCGCGCAGCTTGCCGACGATGATCGAGCCTTCCGATCCGGCATTCTCGGCGATCTGGCGCGCCGGAGCCTCGATCGCGCGCCGCACGATGTCGACGCCATATCTCTGGTCGGCATTGTCGACGACGACCGCGTCGAGCGCCTTGGACGCCCTGAGCAGGGCAACGCCGCCGCCGGGCAGGATGCCTTCTTCGACCGCGGCGCGCGTGGCGTGCAGCGCATCGTCGACGCGATCCTTCTTCTCCTTGACCTCGACTTCGGTCGCGCCGCCGACGCGGATCACGGCGACGCCGCCGGCGAGCTTGGCCAGCCGCTCTTGCAGCTTCTCGCGATCGTAGTCGGAGGTGGTCTCCTCGATCTGCGCCTTGATCTGCGCGACGCGACCCTGGATCTCCTCCTTCCTGCCGGCGCCATCGACGATGGTGGTGTTCTCCTTTTCGATCGCGACCTTCTTGGCGCGGCCGAGCATCGCCAGCGTGACGTTCTCGAGCTTGATGCCGAGATCCTCACTTATGGCCGTGCCGCCGGTGAGGATGGCGATGTCCTCCAGCATGGCCTTGCGGCGGTCGCCGAAGCCCGGAGCCTTGACGGCGGCGACCTTGAGCCCGCCGCGCAGCTTGTTGACCACCAGCGTGGCCAGAGCCTCGCCCTCGACATCCTCGGCGATGATCAGCAGCGGCTTGCCCGACTGGACCACGGCCTCGAGCACGGGAAGCAGCGCCTGCAGGTTGCCGAGTTTCTTCTCATGAATCAGCACATAGGGTTCGTCGAGCTCGACGCGCATCTTATCCTGGTTCGTGATGAAGTAGGGTGAGAGATAACCGCGGTCGAACTGCATGCCTTCGACGACTTCCAGCTCGGTCTCGGCGGTCTTGGCTTCCTCGACGGTGATGACACCTTCGTTGCCGACCTTTTCCATGGCCTCGGCCAGGAAGCGGCCGATCTCGGCATCGCCGTTGGCCGAGATGGTGCCAACCTGTGCGATCTCGTCGTTTCTCGTTATCTTGCGGGCATTCGTCTTGAGTTCGGCCACAACGGCATCCACGGCTTTGTCGATGCCGCGCTTCAAATCCATCGGGTTCATGCCCGAGGCGACGGCCTTGGCACCCTCGCGCACGATCGCCTGGGCGAGCACGGTGGCGGTCGTGGTGCCGTCGCCGGCGAGGTCATTGGTCTTGGACGCGACTTCGCGCACCATCTGGGCGCCCATGTTCTCGAACTTGTCTTCCAGTTCGATCTCCTTGGCGACGGTAACGCCGTCTTTGGTGATGCGCGGCGCGCCGAACGACTTGTCGATGATGACGTTGCGGCCTTTCGGGCCGAGGGTCACCTTCACCGCGTCGGCGAGGATGTTGACGCCGCGTAGCATGCGCTCACGGGCATCGGAATGGAATCTGACTTCCTTTGCAGCCATTGGATCACTCCTTTTTAGGCAGTTTTTCGTTGACTGGTTTGCAGTTCGGTTGAAGCCCCGGTCAGGCGGCTTTCTTCAGCGTCGCGGCGTTCTCGATCACACCCATCACGTCGCTTTCCTTCATGATAAGCAGGTCCTCGCCGTTCAGCTTGATCTCGGTCCCGGACCACTTGCCGAACAGGATGCGGTCGCCAACCTTCACGTCGAGCGGCACGAGCTTACCGCTTTCGTCGCGGGCGCCGGGACCGACGGCGACGATCTCGCCTTCTTGCGGCTTCTCCTTGGCGGTGTCGGGGATGATGATGCCGCCAGCGGTCTTCTCTTCGGCTTCAATGCGGCGGACCAGTATACGGTCATGCAATGGACGGAACGTCATATCGTTCTCCTTCAGGACAAACAGATTTTTGAGGTTCCTCCGCTCCGGATCGGATGGACCCGGGCGGGGCTCGCGCGACCCTTTCGGCACCGCGCGCATGTCGAGCTAATTTCGCGCCTTTCGACTTTCAAGAGGTCGCCAATAAATTTTCAGCACTCGCCGTGGACGACTGCTAGTGACATGAAAACATACGGCTAATCGGTTCTGTAAGGCGAATTCTGGACTTGATTTCGACGCCGATGCGAACAAAATTATGCGCGCCGGCTTGCCGCCGGCGTGGACCAAACCGGATCCTCGACAAAGGAGCTTTGGAGACGGAGGACAACCATGGACCGACAGACGCTCTCGCCGATCATTCCTTCCCTTGCCCCCGAAACATCCGACCCGGCGCTGGACCGGCTGCTGACGCCAGGCCGGTTCTTCAGATGTACCGAGGACGTGCTCGCGGATGACACGCTCCACCTTCAGGAAAAGCGCGCAATCTTGTCGTCCTGGGCTTCTGATGCCTGTACGGTCGAATCCATGCCGGTTTTGCGCCATCCGCCAGGTGCCAAGCAGCCGGTATCCTTCGACCAGATCATGGATGCTTTGCGTAAACTCGATACCGCAGCCGCGCCAAGGTCGGCTGATGACTGCCAGCACCTGTTTGGCCGGCTGGACGCATGATGTCGCCAAGGTAGGAGAGAGGCATATGATCAGCAGGGAATTTCGCCTGCAGATGGTTGGCTACGGGCTGACGACGGCTGAAATCCACTATCATCTCCCCGATCATCCGAGCCTTCTTCAGCTCTATGTCTGGCAGGAGTACGACCTCGCGCCGGATTTCCCCGAACTGAAGGGCTTCCTGGGTTATTGGCAGCGCGAGTTGGAGGGCGCCTTGCATTCTGTCCGCGTCGCTCATCATCGGCTCATCAAGCCATCGGAATGGCGGGCCGTCGATGGGATTGTTGCGATTCATTGACGGTGACGCGGGGCTGTGCCTTGACGTCCCGGCCTCGAATTCCCAGATCGTTTTCGCCGGTGCTTGAGAGACCGGCAAGGTCAAGGGGCGCCGCTTCCTTGGCGCTCCTCGTATCTATGTTGCTCAATGGAGGATGTAGCTATGAGAACCACGTTTGACTTCACTCCCCTGTTCCGGTCGAGCATCGGGTTCGACCGAATGTTGAACGCGCTCGAGACGGCAAGCCGGATCGAGACCGTCGACAACTGGCCGCCTTACGACATCGCCAAGACGGCCGAAGATGACTATCGCATCTCCATGGCGGTGGCTGGCTTCTCCCAGGACGAACTGTCCATAACCCAGGAGCAGAATATGCTCATGGTGTCTGGCCAGAAGGTGGGCGAGGACAGGGGCGAATACCTGCATCGCGGAATTGCCGCACGCCCATTCGATCGCCGCTTCGAACTCGCGGATCATGTAAAGGTCGTCGCCGCCAGCCTGGTCAACGGCCTGCTGACCATAGATCTGAAGCGCGAAATTCCGGAGGAGATGAAACCGCGTCGCGTCGACATCGCTGCGGATAACACCCTGCCCAAGGCAGCGACCAGAAAGATCGAAGCCGACAAGCACGCCGCGTGAGAATGCGTCGCCCATGCGCTGAAGCGCCGAGCAACAGAAGCCCGGCGCTAGATTGCTCATACAAGCCAGCTTTACCTGAAGGGGGCGAGGCGCCAGTTCGCGCTCCCGCCAAGTGACGTGGTCGTTGCAGGAGGTGCCGGAACCAAAGCCGGTCTGACGCGTTCACGCGCTGGCTGTGGGGCATAGGTGGAATGGATAACAGCGGCGCAGTTCTGGTCGTCGAAGACGAAACCCTGATTTTGCTTGACTTAGAATCGGCGCTTGAGGAAGCCGGCTTTGAGGTTGTCGCGGCTGCAAGCGCTGAGCGAGCCATTGCCGCATTCGACGACAATCCAGGGAAATTCAGGGCCCTGCTATCTGATATACGGCTGGGACGAGGATTGTCTGGCTGGGAGGTTGCACGCCATGTGCGGCAGACGAACTCCACAATTCCTGTTGTATATTTGAGCGGCGACAGCGCCAGTCAGTGGGGCGCGGAGGGCGTTCCCAACAGCATTATGATCTCCAAACCATTTTTCCTGCCGCAAGTCATCACGGCGATCTCCACGCTGTTGAACCAGACTGACACACCCTAAACGAAACCGCGTCTAGAGCAATTCGACCACGCCAGCCCTTTCCACCGCTTCGAGCATTACTGATCCGCAGGCCTTGACCCCCACGCACCGTGCCCATGCAATAAGAGCTTTGCGGGCCGCCTCGGCCTCACAGCGTCCATCATACGCGGCGAAGCAGGCTTCGCAGGCGCAGGCATGCAACTTGTGGCGCTGTCCAAGTGGCCATTCTTCGAGAAAATCGATCGCGTCCATCGCATCTTGTAACACCCTCACCCCAAACGATGGGTGTTCGAGCAGCAGCGGTGGTTCAAAAGTATCGGCCATATGTTCCTCCAATTTTCAGCCGCTCCTCCTCGCCTTTTTTGGTAGTCGCAGCCCGATTTGGGAAGATATTGGATACGCGATCTTCCGCTTCAAGCGATTCAAAGACGCAGTTCGGCAAGCAGCGCTTCAAGCACTTCCACATCACTTGCAGTTGCGCGCCTCGCCGACACCAAGGAGGGAGCATCGGTGCGTCCCATCGGTTTGCCCGCCATGGAAATTCTTGAGGCTCGCTGCGATGAGGAGCAAAGCGCTGAAGACTAGGTCTTTCTGGGCCGGTAGGATGGCATGGTCAACCGGAAGGCTTTCGATGCCTGTTCGAAGAAATCGCCAAGATCGACGAGGCCAGCGTCCGGCGCATCTATGGGGACTTTTACAGTTCAGGCTCGAGGGCCTGGGTCGATGTGCTTTCGAGGTATGCGATCATACTTACCATGTGACATGTCTCTTGAGGTCTGCGCGGCAAAACGCAGGCATCGGGCATTGATTTCCCTAATTGGAGCTTCTGCCGGCGCGGCTTTCCAGCTCCGATCTAATAGTTTCGCGAATGATCTGCCGCGACCGCTTTGACGAGGACGAAGACGATTGCGCATGTTGTCACCTCATCAGCCTTTGTGGACGCTCTCGCTTGCAGCCGCGCGGGTGCAGACCGCCTGCCGTTCTCGGCTGTTCACGCCAACTCAACCGGTCGAAACGCTACCCCGTCACTTCGGCAACCAGTTGAGGTTTTTCGCCATCGCGAGAGCATTTTTGATGGCGGCGCCGGAGGCCGTATTGTCAAAGACGCACCAACCGGAAGGGGCGAGGATCTGCAGGATAGAAAGTATATCCTCTGGACTGTAGCTCGAATGGTAGATCTTGGGCTTGCCATGCAGGCGAATATAGCGGGGCTGGCAAGAAAAAGAGGATGCCTCCCATACCAGGTCTGGGTCTGCCAATACCCTGTCGATAGCAAATCGTTTGATCAACATGATTGCTTCTTGACATGACCAACTCCTGTGTCGTGCCTCAATCACAATTGGACCTTCATCGAGATTTCTCATCGTATCGAACGAGGACGAAACAATTTCCGGGTCGAAGCGCAATGATGGTGGTAGTTGGCAAAGCAAAGGTCCTCGCTTGTGGCCAAGCGGCGAAATGTTCCGAAGGAAAGCCGCGAACGGCTCACGGATGTCGTTCATCCGATCCCGGTGAGTGATTTGTTTTGGAAGTTTAATTGCAAACCTGAAATTTTCAGGCGTCGTTTCAGCCCACCGTTCGAATGTCGAGGGTTTATGACGGCGATAGAAGGTCGAGTTGATCTCGGTGCCGGTGAAGACCGAGGCATATCGCTGCAGGGCGCTTCCGGTATCAGGAAAGGCTGCCGCGACCGATTTTGGAATAGACCATCCTGCTGTTGCTATAACCGGCACTGCGATCGGTCTCGCTTGTTCAGAAAGCCATCACACCCTTATCCGCGCCTGCCTTGGTCGTAAATCGCGTTCCTAAGCATCCTCATACATACCTTCTAACCCTGCACCGAGACGCGCCAACATACCCTTCGTCGTCCATGAGTGAAAAAGGACGACCGCGCCGCGCACGTGATCGCCTCGCTGAGGATGCCTAAGACCGCTAAAAGGCGATGCTTGGTCCCACGAGTGCAATTTTCACGCGTTGTTGGTACGCTCTCCGACAACTGAGGCAAAAGATGCGGCTCTTGCACCCCGAGGCCAGCTTGGAATGCCTGTCCCGGCTCAACTCAGCTAGAGCTTCTTGTTGACCGCGTCGGCAGCCTTTGTTGGCCGCGTCTTTAATTGAGGATTTCGCGCCAGCAATGACCTTCTGCACCTTGCCCTTGGTCTCCTGCGCCGCGCCCTCGGCACGCAGCCGGTCATTGCCCACGGCCTTGCCGATTCCCTGTTTCACGCTTCCTGCTGCATGGTTGGCGAGGCCTTTTGCCTTATCAGCTGTGCTACCTATATGGTCTGTTCCTTCTTACCGAGAGCAGCATGCGAACGTGTCTAGCAACGGAGTAACCTAGGGGAAGTTCCGCTGCGATTTGTCTAGGTCCAGGCAATGAACAGTGGCATGCACGCGGCCTACTCCATACCCGCTGGCGCCTTGAGATGGTGAATGAGGCTCAACATGTCCGGCTTCAGTAATTCAGCCACGATGCGATAGCCGACCTGTGGATCAACTGCTTGCTGCCCTTTGCCCACTTGAGGAAGCCAACAGGTCATGGATGAAAGTCAGCTTTTCAGCGGCACTTTCCGAAATTACGAACGGATATAGATCGGGTAGGCCCATGCAGCGGTTGATAGAATTTGACGCCTCACACAGGAGCGTCCAGCGCTCTAGAACAGCGTCGAACCCATTCGGCGAGACCGTCCACCTCAGCGTTGTCGCTGGCACTCCGTGGCCAGCCATAGGGGTCACACCAGCTTGATTGCCCGCCTCTAGTCTGGCGAGCGAGAGCTGGAGCGCATCCACCATCTCTAGCGTGTCGGTGATATGCATGTAATGGGCCCAGGTTTCCGCCCAGTCTTCCCAAGGATGCGAGGCTGAATAGGCCGAGATGTATCTTTGTTGCCAGTTGGCTGGAGCGCCCTCAGCATAGTAAACCTGCAGAGCGCGCTCATAGTCGGTGGATTCATCGCCGAATATGGCCTGGAATGCCGCGTGTCTCTGCGGATCGTCTCGGACCAGCTGATCCCAGTAGTAGTGGCCAAGTTCATGACGGAAGTGGCCAAGCAAGGTTCTGTAGCTCTCACCCAGTTCGATACGCCGCTTCTCTCTTTCGGCGGAATCAGCTTCGGCAACGTTGAGTGTAATCAATCCATTGTCATGGCCAGTAAGTATCCTCTCAAAACCTTTTCCACAATACGCCGAGTCACCAAGGAAATCGAAAGCAAGTCCTCCGCGATCATTTATGCCGGTCTTTGGCGAGAACGGAAGCCCGAAGAAGATGAGTGAGTAGACTGCACGTTTCTTGGCAGCCTCCACTCGTATCCAGCGCGCTCGGTTGCCTTCAATGGACAGGTCAGGAATGACCTTGGTCAAGGCGCAAGCTTGACAGAATCCGTTCGACGAACTGGTGCGCCAGTTGCATCCGCATTGACTAGAGTTGGCACACTGAAAGACGCCGGCGTCATCGGCTCGCACGAAAGCGGACTGCTCGGGATCGTAGGTGACAATGCTGGAGCAGTTCAGGCAAAAGGCATTTTCAAAATAGAGCCGGTATTGGCACTGCGGACATTGAAACAGCTTCATCGTGGTTCCAGTCGATCCCAGTCACGCGCCTTGACGAGGTTGTGGCGGCCGCGGGTCGTTGATCTAATCATGCCGCCCGCAGTAACTGGTCGCTCGGCTGAAGGTTCCACCGTTGCCTTCTTCACGCCCTCATCCGCGGTAGGGACGAGAGATCATGATCTTGGATGCATGACTGGGCCAGGACGACCCCGGCCGGCAGAGGCTGTCGGGCCGTTCTTCATTAAAGTCGGATCAGTGAATTGGAACGCAAAGAGGCATTGTGACTTATCGTGCGCAACTGGAAAATCCCATGTCTCGCAAACTTGATCTCAGAAGCGGCATGCCGGTGTGGTCCGCCTACCGGTCTCGGACGGTTCCCACCGATCGACTCACGAGGGACATCAAGACGGATGTCTTAATCGTCGGTATGGGCATCAGTGGCGCGATGATGGCTGAAGCGTTAACACGCGACGGCCATTCAGTCGCGTGCATCGATCGACGAGGCCCGCTTAAAGGATCCACCGCCGCCACAACCGCATTGGTGCAGTTCGAGATCGATCAGCCGCTCGTCAAGCTGTCCAGAATGATTGGCCATGAGGCTGCGCGACAGGCCTGGCGCCGTTCGCGGTTGGCGGTGTTCAATCTGAAGGGACGTGTCGAGGCGCTGGACTTAAACTGCCGTATGAAAAGCACCTGGTCACTTTATCTGGCAGGGACGTCGCTTGGCCCCTCAGAACTCAACAGAGAAGCTGAAGCTCGCCGCTATGCAGGCATCGACGCGTCGTATTTGACCAGACAGCAGTTGGGCGATCAGTTCGGCATCGAGCGTTCGGCTGCGATTGTCAGCTACGACAACTTAGCGCTTGATCCTCGCAAGCTTACTTCGGGTCTGTTATTGGCCGCACTTGCGCGCAAGGCGCGCTTCTATGCGCCGGTCGAGGCTGTGAGCGCCGAAGACAATCGTCTTGGGGTGGTGGTTGCCACGCGGGAGGGACCAACCATCGCGGCAAAGCACCTTGTGCTCACCACGGGTTACGAACTGCTCGACATGGTTCCCTCCGCAAACCACCGTGTCATATCGACTTGGGCAATGGCGACCGCTCCGCAGCCGAGGCGAATTTGGCCACATGCTGCCATGATCTGGGAGGCTTCTGATCCATACCTCTATCTTCGGGCCACGTCCGACGGCCGCGTGATATGTGGTGGCGAGGATGAGGAATTCATCGATGAGGGTCGTCGCGATGCGCTCACGCTGGTCAAGACGGATCGCCTGATGAAAAAACTGGCGGAGCTTTTTCCCCAACTAGACGTTCGTGCTGAATTCGCCTGGAGCGGCTCCTTCGGAACGACGACCACCGGTTTGCCGATTATCGGCACAGTGCCTCACCACCCCCGGATACACGCTGTGATGGGCTATGGCGGCAACGGAATCACATTTTCACAGATCGCTTCCGAACTCATCTCCGCAACGATTGCCGGCGAAGTAGATATGGATGCTGGTCTTTTTGCGCTCGACCAGTAGTCAAATGGCGGACGCAAATTCGCAAGGTCTGTCAGTTCACACCGGCAATTCCAAACGGCATGGCGGGTATCCTTACCCGCGACCGGTTCCGCAACCTCGGTGCTTGCTCGTGGTTCTAGGAAGAAATTCTAAGAGCGAACTTCAATCCTTAATGCTCGGAAAACTGACGGAGTTCGCAAAGGGTCAATTGTCTCTACGAACCAATGGTTCGAGATGTTCTGCCAGCCCTGCCTGCATGTGAACTGTCCTCGGATCAAATTGCCCGATTGGTGTCAGAAGCGGCGATGCTTCTCGGGTTGGTCCCAATCATCAACTCGGCCGTTAAAGAGCGCGCGTGGAAAAGGCGGCGCTTGGCTACGGATATCGGGTATACCGTTCTGATCCCCCGCTCGTCTTCAAGCCTGGAATGCCCCCGAATACTTCCGATCCTGGGACGCGGCATATGCGTCATGATCCGACGACGTAAGTGGTGCGTCGTTTGACGGTCATTTTCGCACCAAGCTGCGACCAGGCGCCCTAAGCGCTCAGCCGTCAAATGAAAACCAACCGCCGTAGCGTCACAAGATATTCGAGGCTACGGCGGTCAGGTTGATGATGCACTGGCTAGGGGGGCTTGGGATGTGCATCAACTACCGAACGCTGCCCTTTTGAATAGGTTCCGAAGAAAAAGTCTGCCTACCCTAATGCCAGCGGGAGGAACTGAGTGCTAGGGATCAATCCAGCGACAGGTTAAAGCCTGCGGAAACCGACTGGTTGCGAAATGAGGACGCCGCAGGATAAGAGTCTTTTCGGAAGCGGCCTATGGGCGGAAACGCCCTCCCTTCAGTTCTCTCGGCTCTACGAGTTCCGCAGCTTCATGCTCGCGCCAGAACCTTTATCCGGCACCGGGAGGACGCAACATCAAGTGAGAGATTGGCCCTGTCCCCCGCTGGGTTGAGGGCGTCCGGACGCATGCGACATCCCAGTCAATTGAACTTGCCAAGCGTATCATAGTGCCTAGGGAACGTACCGAAACGCAATACTTGAAGACCGGCAACGAACACCTATGAGGCCTGACAGCCTGAAACGGGCGGGACGTGCCGCGCCCATAACTGGTTCAATCGCGGCTGGCCGCCTGTCGGAGAACGCACAGGTCGACTGCATACACATTAGCACCAATGACGCGGCGTTTGATGCCTAGCGGCTGATGCGTGGCACCCATACCATAACAGCCTTTGGCGATTGAGCGCCTCGACTCCAAACCCGTGCATCAGGCGCTCCCTACCGTCTGCGAATATGCCCAAGTTCTTCGGATAGGTGGCGCCAGGAAGAAGGAAGCTGGCCGCGCGCGCTAGAACTTGGGGTACACGCTCGATATTGGCATAGGACACACGCCGCGGTCGGCCAAATACAGGCGAGTTCCTTGCTGGTTTCCAACTGCAGCGTCCGCCTGACTTTAGGTAACCTTCTGCCATTTTTCGAGAACGTAGGACGCCCAGCGGAAGCACATACCCGCGATGGACGTCGCCACGCCGCCGACGAGACACACCGCGAGCAGGAGGTCATTTGACGCGTGCCTCCAACTGACAATTGCCAATAGAACAACACTGATGGTGGAAATGACGTAGCCGATACCCTTCAGGGTAAGCGGAGAAATCCGGCTCATCGTGGCCTCCCTCTTGTGTTTCTCGGAAAACAATTAGGCAAACGGGTTGCCGTTGTTCGCATCAACGCGACTGCGCGCGGCGAGTTTCCTCGCGGCTGCTAGCAGGATGGAACCTTTTGGCTGCTCGCGCGTGCTTTTCTAGTATGAACAGGGATCGGTACAATGGCGAATTTCCTGAAGCTTCCCACGAGGTCCCAAGGCCTCTATCGTGTTGTGATTGAGACCCCGCGCGGTTCCGCCGCCAAGCTGGCTTACAAGCCTTCGTCCGGGGTCTTTGAGTATTCACGGCCGCTGCCCGTCGGTAACACCTATCCCTACGATTGGGGTTTCATTCCTTCGACGATCGGTGACGATGGCGACCCGCTGGATGCGCTCGTCATACATCAGGCGGCCACTGCACCGGGTATTGTCATCAAATGCGACTTGCTGGGTTCCCTGCGGGTCAAGCAAAAGGATCCGCATGGGGCCGAGATACGAAACGACCAGTATATTTTTTGCCCGCACAAGGAGGACTCTCCGGACGAGCCGGTCGCCGCCGATAATGTTCCGCCGGATTTGCGGCGTGAGATCGAACAGTTCTTCTTCTCGTCGGTGCTTGGAACCGGCAAGAAACTGAAAATGAAAGGGTGGCAGGACGCGGCGGAGGCGGCCGCCAGCCTGAAGTCAGGCATGAAGGCCTTTGCGCGCAGGATAGGCTAACAAGGGAGGCCACTCCGATGAGCCATGAATGTCCCGTTCCATTGAACGCGGGGGACTACCAGGCCGCTTAACGCATCGGTCCAGCTTACCTTCGCCAGAAACATCGCGATGACATAAGCGAAAAGGCTAAGCGTGGTCCATTTGAGGATCGTGACGTAGCGGCTGTAGTGAAGGAACACGATCGCTGTGACGCTCACCAGGGCAAACGCAACCACATAAACTGAGCTGGGCCCGCCGACCAAAAGGTTCAATGCATCGGCCATGGCGCTGAGGTCGGCACCGATGTTGATGACATTCGCGATAAAAAGCAGAATGACGATGAAATAGAGCAGGGGAACGGAATAATACTTAACGAGATTGCCCGAGATGCCTTTTCCGGTGGTGCGTCCGATCCGTGCTGAAATCTCCTGAATCGCCGCCATTAGCGGAAAAGCCATAACCATCGTCCAGCCGATGTTGAATCCCAACTGGGCTCCCGCCTGGCTGTAGGTGCCGATGCCGGATGGATCGTCATCGGAGGCGCCGGTGATGAAGCCGGGACCGATCGTGCGAAGGAACTTCTGGAAAGGGCCGCGAGCGAGGGTATTGCTTTGTTCTCGTTCGACTTGAGAGCTTACGTCGGTCAAAGTCGTTTCCCCCGAGGGATGTCGCGCCAGCGATGCGATGGCGCCTTGCACTCAATCGCTCGCTGCTTGCGCGTTTGCTAAAATAGGAACTGCGCTAGAACGTCCGTTCGCCTTGGCGGTTCCGAAAAATCGTTCGGACCCCGTCTTCGAAGCTGCAGACAAAGAGGTGTTAGGGGGACCGCGCCTCCCCTCAGGGAGGGCGCGGTTCAGGTGGGTTAAGCGGCCTGCAGGGCGCGTTCGTTCGCGTCGTTTTCGCCGAGGGCGGTGAGGGCCTCGTCGGTGGCCGACTCTTCCTCCAACGTCTCCCGCAGCAGCGGCAGCGCGTCCTTCATGCCAAGCTGCTCCGCCCAGGCAATAAGGGTACCGTAGCGGGCGATCTCATAGTGCTCGACGGCCTGGGCGGCGCCGACAAGCCCCGCATCGAGAGCAGGCATCCCCTTGTACTCTTCAAGGATCTCGGAGCCCTCCTCGAGAATGCCGTCGATTGCGGGGCAAGTCTTGCCACGCGCCGGCTTATCGATCTGGTCGAAGATCTTCTCCAAGCGCTCCAGCTGGCCCTCCGTCTCCATGCGATGCTTCTCAAAGGCCGCACTCAGTTCCTGCGACTGCGCGGCCTTTGCCAATTTCGGCAGGGTCTTCAGTATCTTCTTCTCGGCGTAGTAGATGTCCTTCAGTTGGTCGACGAAGAGCGTTTCCAAATCCTTGCCACCCGAAGCTTTGCTTGGCATTTTCTATCTCCTATCCAGTGAAACATGCGCCTCCCGCTGCACTCAATCCGGGAAGTGATGGCTGGTTCCTTTTGAAATATATCGTGACCGCACCTGCCGCCTTTCATGTCGGGGGCATTGCTGGACAGGCAACCTCCCGAAATCAATTCGGAACTCTTTGCCGTCCCTCCGGTTGAGCATGTCTCAACCAGTTAGGAGATAGCAAATGGATCACTCCAACCATGTTCGTTTGGCCCCGGCCGAACTCGTCCCCGCCACCCTCGAAGGCGCGACGATTTATGGCCCCGACGATGAGAAGATCGGTTCCGTGGATCATCTGCACGGCACGTCCGTCGTTATTGACGTCGGCGGATTCCTCGGAATTGGTGCCAAGCCGGTAGCGGTGCCGTTAAGCCGGTTGGACTTCATGCGTGACGAGGACGGCGACGTTCATGCCGTGACGTCATGGACCAAGGATGAGCTTAAGGCGATGCCGGAGCATCGGGATTAGGAGGGCGCCATGCCACGCGGAGATAAGTCCAAATACACCGACAAGCAGGAACGCAAGGCCGATCATATCGCGGAAGGGTATGAGAAGCGCGGCGTTTCGGAAAAGGAAGCCGAGAGGCGCGCATGGGCCACCGTGAACAAGGATGACGGTGGCGGCAAGAAGGAAGGCGGTTCAGGGCGCGGCAAGCACACCGGGCATCCGGCTGCGCACAAAGGTGGCGAGGCGGGCGGGCGGGCATCCGCAACACGGCCACCGGCCGAACGATCTGCTTCGGCCAAGAAGGCGGCGAAGACGAGGGCGCGACACGATCATCACGCGTCTCACTGATTTAGAATCTATGCCCTGATCACCCAACAAGCTGCTGGGTGCTCTCTTTTTTGTCGAGGCGGTCTTTGCCTGCGACAACAGGAGGCTTCGATGAACGACAATTCCAATACCTCCAACGCGACAGGGAACCAGCGGAAGGTCCAGAAGCAGGCCGACGCACTGAATAGGAAGCAGCCGAAGGCGAAAACCAAAGCGATGCAGGCGGGAGCCCGACGCTATCCCGAACCGCCTTTCCCAAGGCAGCGTCATAAAAAGCCAGGGAACGAACAGGCGATCGATCCGCCCCCCCTGTACGATGCGCCTTATTGGCGAGGATCCGAGAAACTGGTTGGAAAAGTCGCGCTGATCACCGGTGGCGATTCCGGGATCGGACGAGCGTTTGCCGTTCTCTTCGCTCGGGAGGGTGCCGACATTGCGATCGTCTATCTCAGTGAGGATCAGGACGCGGATGCGACACGCCAAGCTGTCGAGGCGGAGGGCCGGCGATGCGTTACCATTCGAGGAGACGTCTCTCGCCGTCCGTTTTGCAGGAAGGCTGTCGAGAAGACGGTGTCGTCGTTCGGCAGACTCGATGTGCTGGTAAACAACGCGGCCTTTCAGATGCACTCCGTCGACTTTGCCGACCTGACGGAACGGCATTTCGATCTCACCCTCAAGACGAATCTCTATGGCTATTTCCACCTGGCCCAGGAAGCACTTGAGCACATGAAGCCTGGCGCCGCGATCATCAACACGGGATCTATCACTGGCATCGATGGGTCAAGAGAGTTAGTAGACTACTCATTGACCAAGGGTGGTATCCATGCCTTCACCCGCGCTCTGTCAGCTAACCTCATCGATAGAGGCATTCGGGTGAACGCCGTTGCGCCGGGGCCAGTCTGGACACCGCTCAATCCGTCGGAAAAGGACCCGGAGGATGTTGCCCGTTTCGGATCCAAGACGGCGATGCGACGCCCTGCGCAGCCGGAGGAACTGGCGCCCGCCTATGTGTTTCTCGCGTCACCGGAATGTTCCAGCTACATAACAGGGGAAATCCTACCGATTATTGGCGGCTACTAGCCGGGCGATACGGACAAAGGAAGGCGTCATGGGGTGTACGACCTAGATGTCGTCACCACTCAACTCAACTCCATGAGGAGGAGAGTGTCAGCGAGGCTTCGAAGATTTGCTCGCGGCTGGCATTGAGGACCTTGACTGTAATCTTGAGATGTTCGCCGCCAGGCATCTCGTCACGAGCAACGTCGTACAGTATTCTCAGAGCTTCAATGCCAGCGTGATCGGGGTTGGGCAGCAGCTGCCCATCCCCGTCCATTTGAGTATGTTCGGTATTGTAGACATCGAAGTAGTAGCGTTCCATTGGTGTCAGCATCCCGCGAGCTTCGACGTTCAATTCACGGCTGCCGCCATGGTTCCAAGTGAATGATCAAAAGCATCCATTCCCTGGCGCGGGAGAACTGTACTTCGCCAGATTGCACTGCAACCGGGGTGTCATCTGCCGTGTTTCAAACTCAAAATAGCAGGACGCCGATGCTCGAAGCCCTATACCTCAATCTCGGACAACACGATGCGATTTCCGAACAGGAGAAAGCTCTGCTTGCCGGCGCGATGTCGGTCGAGAAACACTTTGCGACCGGCGAGGATATCGTTGCCGAGGGTTCCCGTCCGACCTACAGCACCCTGATCCTGGACGGTCTGGCGGCACGCTACAAAGTCCTGGAGGATGGTGGTCGGCAATTTACTTCGCTGCAAGTGGCTGGCGATTTCGTCGACCTTCACGCCTTTCTTTTGAAGACGATGGACCATGGGATAATCGCGCTCTCGCCTTGCCATGTGCTGGCTGCTGATCACGCCAAGCTGCGGATAATCACCGAGAAGGCGCCTCACCTCACTCGGCTCTTGTGGCTCGACACGCTGGTCGACGGAGCCATTCATCGGGAGTGGATCGTGGCGATGGGACGGCGCTCGAAGACGTCCCATCTGGCGCATCTGCTCTGCGAGCTGTTTGTGCGTCTGCAGGTGGTCAAGAGAACCAATGGCATGACGTTCAGGCTGCCGCTGTCGCAAGCGGAACTGGCGGACGTCCTTGGCCTGTCAGTCGTCCACATGAACCGCGTGATCGGCGCCCTCCGCAATCTCGGCGCCATCGCCTGGACACAGCATATGGTGACTATTTTGGACTGGCAGCAGCTTGTCGCGATCGCCGAGTTCGATCCGACCTATCTTAGCATGGATCGGGAGCCGCGTTGACCGATCTCAATAAGGCGGCGAACTATTTGCGGACCACAGATTGTCGAACATGGTGAGCGCCGCGCTGGGGCGCCTCTTCTTGAGCATCCCCTGCCGCGCAGCGACCAGCGTGAAAGCTTGGAATGCGACTTCTGGCCGACAAATTCCGGCAATGGCGTCGTCGACAAGACGGACGGCGTCAAGATAGGCAGGCGCCTCCTTGTTCTCCCACGTGCGGCCAAGAGCTTTCTTCGCGTCAGCTATCGAAGATACGACCATACTGCCGCAGCTCACAAAACGGATGGTCAAAGGCGGAAACCGGCTCATCGTTCGATTACCATCATGGAGGCAGCCAAAGGCCTGCGATAGTGTGAACCCGCAAGGTTCCAAATCACCGTAGCCAGGATTCTGGCGATCCCGCTTGACGAAGGACCGCCAGATGGTTCCGGCACGTTACATGTTGCTTGCAGGGCGGAGTGGTGGTGCCGGCCGATGCGGCGGCCTTTGTCTCGCCCTCAAGGGGTCGTGGGCAAGCGGCACGCGGATCGGCCTTGCAGGTTCTGGTGTCGCAGGGGCGCAGCGGTTCGTCAAAGACGCCGACACCTGGCGGATGAATTCTCGAATGTCCATGGGACTCCTCCTCAAAGGGTCCCCCCAATGAAGAAGCGCTAGCACCCGCCGCCAGTGCGGTGCATTTAACTTTGATATGTCGCTGCTGGAATCGCGCGATTTGCGCGCTTGACGTTTCGCCTCGCCGTCAGTGCCGGCGCGCTCGGCAGCTTTCGGGGAACCAAGATGCCCGACCGGAATTGTGGTTTGCGGGCCGCGTCAGCCGGACCTGGTGGTAAAGAGAACAGGGCGGTTTCTCCGGCTTCTTGCCCTGGCCAACGAAATGGCACTCGAGCTCTTGTCCCACCCGGCTCGCTCCGATTCTGCCAGTCAGTGATGATTTGCGGAATGCGGTAAGGGAGGGGGTGGTGCCGGGTTGGTCTCGGGAATCGTGGATTCTGCTGAAAGAAAGCGTAGCCGGCTACATGGCCGATAATGCGCTGAGCCACGGCGCGGCGATCGCGTTCTATGCCACCACCTCCCTGGCTCCGATCCTTCTCATCGTGGTCGCAATCGCCGGGATCGTCGTCGGCAATGACGCGGCCAAGCTTGCTCTGTCGGCGGAAATATCGGGGGTAATGGGTCCGCAGAGTGCGGATCTGCTAAAAGCGACGATCGAGACGGCGTCGCATCGCTGGTCTGGCACTCTTGCCACGCTCATCGGCCTGATCACGCTTTTCGTAACGGCGTCAGGCGTTTTTGGCGAGATGCAGCAGTCACTGAATGAAATCTGGAAAGTGAAGCCGGACGGCATATCCATAACCCGGATGGTACGTGCGCGCGCCGCGAGCCTTGGCCTTGTGGCTGCACTCGGCTTCCTCCTTCTGGTGTCTCTCGCGGCGAGCACCGCCATCTCGGCTCTGGGTGAATTCATCAACCAACGCCTGCCGTTAGGCGAATTGATCGTCAGCGCGGTAAACACCGGCGTCTCTTTTGCCCTCATCGCCTTGCTTTTCGCAGCCATCTACAAGGTCCTGCCGGACCGAACCCTCAAGTGGCGGGATGTTGCCGTCGGATCGTTGGTGACAGCGCTTCTGTTCACCATGGGAAAGTCGCTGATCGGCTGGTACATTGGCACCAGCGCCATTGCCACTGCATACGGTGCGGCCGGCGCACTGATGGTGGTGCTAGTCTGGGTTTACTACTCGGCACAGATATTCCTTTTCGGCGCCGAAATCACCCGCGCCTACTCGGTACGGCGTGGCAGCCGGCGAGACCTGGCGCAGGTGGTGGCGAATGGCATCTCAGAGGCCAAGGACATTTCCACTCAACCTTCGAGCGGCGGGCACCAGCCAGCGGCAACGTTGCGCCGTCGACGAGAACAAGCGGTCAGCGCCGAGGTTGGAGTGTGGATCGTCATCAGCAGCCTGATTACCCTGGCAATTTCTCGCGTTTGGCGTGAGGGCGGCTGAACGTCCGGGGATCGATCCCGCGGCGCATCGGTGGCACACTACCGCGGCTCCCGTTTCATGCTGAGATAAGTCGGATCGAACTCGGCGATCTGCTGCAACTTATGCCAGTCGAGGATCGTCACCGTGTGATTTGCCCAGGAGATCACACCACTGTTTCGCAGCGCGCTGATGACGCGGTTCATGTGGACGACGGAAAGCCCCAACACATCGGCAAGCTCCGCTTGTGACACCGGCAAGTGGAAGCTCATGCCATTGGTCCGGTTCACCACCTGAAGACGCACGAACAGCTCGCAGAGCAGATGCGCCAGGTGCGAGACCTTGGAACGCCGTCCCATGGCCACAATCCACTCCCGATGAATGGCGCCATCGACCAGCGTGTCGAGCCACAAGAGCCGAGTGAGGTGAGGCGCCTTTTCGGTGATGCTACGCAACTTGGAATGGTCGGCGATGATCACATGGCAGGGGGAAAGCGCGACGATGCCGTGATCCAATGTTTTGAGGAGGAAGGCGTGCAGGTCAACGAAGTCACCCGGCACCTGCAAGGAGGTTATCTGCCGGCCGCCGTCGGCAAGCACCTTGTAGCGCGCAGCCAGTCCATCGAGGATCAGGGTGCTGTAGGTCGGTCGAGAGCCCGAAGTGACGATATCCTGGCCAACGGCAAAGTCCCGCTCGGACGACATCAGTCCCTCAAGCAGGGCTTTCTCTTCGTTGGATAGAAAATCGTGCTGGCCGAGGTTCAGGAAAAGGGATTCAAGCATTCAACTCTTCCGCGAGTCGGCAAAAGGGAATCCCGACCTCAAGGTTTCAGGACTGGGATGCCTGACGAGGTATGGGGTTGTGCCCGCGAGCGCGCTAACATTTGATAATCCGCCGGCCTTTCTCCGGCGAAATGCAGTAGGCCCCCCAGGTTCGAGGGAAGAAACCATCGCTGCCCAGTCAGGTCGGCAACGAGAGCAAGGCACGACAGGGACTTGCCAGTACGGAAAACAGCTTCCCGGCCCTCGAACTTATCATTTGTTGTTTGTTGCGTGTCCGGCCGCCGCTACCTTGCTGTGTAAACGAGGGCTCTTGATGAACGACACCGACTTCCTGGCACCAGACGAACTGGCGTTGCTTGAGAAAGTCCTGCGCGAAACCACGCCAGCTTCGGAAAGTGATTGGGAAAAAGACGCGCGAGCAGCAGCCTTGGTGAATGCATACCAGTCCGGGATCCACTGCGAGGCCGAACTGGTATTGCGGATGAGCTCGAGGAAAACCTCTCGCATATTTGAATAGTATTTCGCTGGGCAGTTGCCATGTTGAATGCTTCAAGCTCGAAGGGCGAGGCTCCAAACCCACCTATGCCCGACGAGAGGCCCGCCGCTAAAGCGGCGGGCCTTCCAGCCTTCAGCTCCACTAGGGGCGGGCAACCCGCAGCCGTTTGACTGCGGTTGAACCTTGACGCTCCGGCGACTGCTACACAGATCGGAACCGGTACGAGTGTTTTTCATCCGTCCTTTGTCCACTGCGCGAGAGGCTTTCGCCGGTTTCGCCCGATTCGCAAATATCCTTGACCTGGGCAGCATGCCGCAGTCACGCACTTGCGCGGAGTGCATTAGGCCGCATGCTTGCATGTTCTCGGAGCCTTTTGAGAAGCCGCTCCGCGTTTGGGTTGGTCTGAGGTTTCCTCGGCAGCTCGACACGGTCTTCGACAGCTACCAGTTTGCGGCGGACTATTGCGGAAATAGCCCAGCGCAGAAGGCCCCAATCCGAGCGAGCAAGTGGCGTTGGTGGGCGATATCGAAGCCAAACCGCCCGTGGCGTGTTTGAGGCATTCGCCAGGGAAAATCGCGTGAGAATTGACAACTCGATACCCCATGTCGCCAGCTGTGCAAGGAATAGCCGCTCGGCTAGACCCGCCACTGCACACCAGGCCTGCGGCAGTGGAAATGTGCCGGGGGGCCTCCGTCCGAATGGATGCACCGGCGTTGTTTCATCAGATAGGAGAGAGCATGGATGAAGGCGACGAACGGCGTCGTCTCCGCCCCTTCATCCACTCACGCGCTCAGCGCATTTATGGCTTACGAAGCCGAATGTCGGAAAGCGCTGCAACTGCTGTTTGTTGGCCTGTTGAATATGGCTGAGGGGGCCGGCTGGAGCCGCCGGGCTGCAGCTTCCGCGCTGAGTCTCGGCGACGGTAAAGGCCTCAAAGATCTGAGACACGAGCTGAGCGTTCAGCAACAAATACCGCTGCCATCTGCAAAGGGGCTGCGAGAGAGCATTTTCATCTAAGGGTTCGCGCTAGTGCAGCATATCGGCGGTCAACCTATTCCCGGCTTAGTATCGTCACTTTTCCGCTGGCTCTTCCAGCATCGATAGCCGCCATCCTCTCCTTTGCCACCTGGCACTGTTTGCGGAAGCTCTCCCCCTCGCTCTCAGAAAGATTCTCGACGCCGATGAACTCGTTCTTGCCTTCGCTCGCACGGATCAACTCGTCCAGCTTAGCCTGGATGGCGGCGCTATCGCGGTTCTGGGTGTTCTGGATCAGGAACACCATCAGGAACGTAACGATGGTGGTACCTGTGTTGATGATCAACTGCCAGGTTTCGGAATAATGAAAGATCGCTCCGGTGATGGCCCAGGTTAACACGGCCGAAAGGCAGAGGACAAATGCCCACGGCCGACCAGCAGCGTGAGATACTACCGTTGCCAGTCGGTTGAAGGCCTTTTCCATCGGGCATGATCCTTGCTTGCGGTGAACAAACTATCGAATCGGTCGATCGCATCGCTCGCCCGGTGCCTATGCAAAAGACCTTGTTCCGCTGCGGCGGCCACGAGCGCCTCGATGGCGACCTGCGGACGGCAATATCCTGCCTGCGCCAATTCACACAGCTCGCGCGCCCGCAGGTAGCGAGGCGTATCTCTTCTTGGCCACGTTCGCCCGAGAGCGGTGCGGACGTCTGCAACGGATCGGATTGGCAAGGGGGCTCCGAAACCAAAGCGAAGGGCAAAGGTTGGGTGCGCGCTCATTTCAACCTCGGATCTAGAGAACGCGGGATAACGCCGAGGCTCATGGATGGTTTCGTTTTAATTCAGATACGGGAGCGGCGCGACTTAATTCAGATACGGGAGCGGTGCGACCTGTGCATCTCTGGCCAGGTTGATGATGCTGACCAACCCAATAAATCTCAGCTTTCCACATAGAATCTAGGTCAACAGTTTGTCGTGGCCAGTTGAATCCCGTGGCATAGATGCCCCCCGCAACTTGTCTTTTGGCCCTAGCCTTCCGACGCAATGTCAGTCCATTCGGCCTCGATAGTTGGTGAAACCTCGAGAATTCTTCCGCCGAAAATCTTCCTTTAAAGTCAACACCGTAGGTTCTTGACGGGCTATGCGTCGGCTTTCGGAACCGCAGGCAAGAAAAACCCAGCTAGATCAAAGACCTAACTGGGTTAAAGACAATTGAGTGGGTAGAGGGAAAACGGCGGCAATAGCGTAGTTTCGGCGGCGATTCTCGCTGCCCTAGATACTGCCTTATATCCGACTCCCGCTTGATTGGTGATCTCCCGATCTGCGCCCGGATCAAGTAGAGTGCTTTCGAATGGCGCGAGGGGTGCGGCGTAGCACAGCGTGCGTAAAGGCGTGTGTGCTCAGCGCCTCATTTCAGTCTTTCGATCCGTCCGATCGCTATCCGGAAAGCGGACGTAACCACGGGTGCACTGGATTTCCGATTCCGCCGAGGCGGCTGGCTCGGTTCGATCTCGTCGGATCACATGCGCTTCTCGAAGCGGAACATCCCGCCATCCCCCGGCAGGTCCGGCCCGGCGGAATGGTCCGGGTGGCGTGCGTGGTAGTACTCCACGATGCTGAAGCCGCAGACGTTGACGTAGAAATGGATGTTGCGCTTCTCGAAATACGGGGTGTGGGTCGTCCAGACCTTGGTGTCGGCATAGTGCTTCTCGATCGCGGCCCACGCCTTGCGGCCGATTCCCCGGCCGATCTCCCCGGCGCGCACGAAGAAGAAGTCGAGCGAATTGTGCTGCGTCCCGGCGTCGATGGACACGACGGCGCCGCCGACCCATCGCCCGTCCTCCAGGATGCGGTGAATCACCGCGTTCGGCGCTTCGAAGGAGGCGGTCACGTCTGCGTCGGATGGAACCGGTCCGTTGTCGGCCGATCCGAATTCCTCGACGACGGCCACGGCGAACGCTTTCTGTAGATATTGGCGAAAGCGGGGAAGATCCGCTTCGGCGACGATATCGAGCGTGACGTGTGTTCCATTCGGTGTGGCTGTCATGGGCATCCCCCTGGATGTCGGAAGAAGGCGCTCGCTTCCGACGATCGAGCTTCGAACGTTCACGCTTTTGTCGGCGCCGAGCCGGTAGGGATTGTGGTCTGCGCCTTGCGGCCAGGCAATCGCATGACGAGGACGAAGAACACGGGCACGAAAACCACGGCAAGCACGGTGGCCGAGATCATGCCGCCGAAGAGACCGGTGCCCAAAGCGTTTTGCGTTTCGGAACTCGGCCCCTTGGCGACGACCAGGGGCACGATGCCAAGCGTGAACGCCAGCGATGTCATGACGATGGGGCGCAGCCGCAACCGTGCCGCTTCGACCGTCGCCTCGCACAGGCTCCGCCCCTCGTCGCGCAGCTTGCGGGCGAACTCCACGATCAACACCGCGTTCTTGGCCGACAGGCCGATCAGCGTGATCAAGCCGACCTTGAAGAACACGTCGTTCTCGAAGCCACGCAGATGCACGGCGATGACCGCGCCCAGGATCCCGAGCGGAACGACCAGCATGACCGAGAGGGGGATGGCCCAACTCTCGTAGAGGGCAGCCAGCACCAGGAACACGACGACGACGGAGAACGCCACCAGGAGCGGCGCCTGCGCGCCCGACTGGCGTTCCTGGAAGGACTGGCCCGTCCATTCCACGGCGAAGCCCGCGGGAAGCCGCGTGGCGATCCGCTCGATCTCGTTCATCGCGGTGCCGCTCGAGACGCCGGGCGCGGCATCTCCCGAGATGCTGAGCGAGGGATAACCGTTGTAGCGGTTGAGTTGCAGCGGGCCGACGTACCATTGCGGCGTCACCATTTCGGACAGGGGAACCATGCCGCCCTTGTCGTTGCGCACCTGAAGCTTCAGGACGTCCTCGACCTGCATGCGGTCCTTTGCCTGCGCCTTCACGATGACCTGCTGGAGGATTCCCGCGCGCGGAAAATCGTTCACATAGGTCGACCCCATGGTGGAGGCGAGCACGTCGCTGATGGCTGAGAAGGAAACCCCGAGCGCACCGGCCTTCTGGCGGTCAACACGCAGCTTGACGCTCGGCCCGTTGGGCAGGCCGTCCACGCGCACGTTGCGCAGGATCTTGCTTTGCCCGGCGAGCGCGACCAGCGTCTCCGCTGCATCCCGTAACGCTGCCCCGTCGTACCCGGCACGGTCGACGAGGCGCAGCGAGATACCGGATGTCGTGCCAAGCTCCTCGATGGCCGGCGGCTTCATGACGAGGACCTCGCCCTCCGTCGCCTTCTGCATCGCCTGTTCGGCAGCCGCGATCTCCGCATCCGTGCTGCCGCTGCGCGCATTGAAATCCCGCAGCGTCGTGAATGACATCGCGGCGTTGGGGCCCGAGCCGGAAAAGCCGAAGCCCATGATCGACAGGTTGTTGGCGATATCAGGGCGCGTCGCGGCGTGGCGGTCGAAGCGTTCGACCAGTGCCTGGGTGCGTTCGGAGGTGGCGTCGGCAGGCAGCGTGAACGAGACCATGAACGTCCCCTGGTCCTCGTTCGGCACGAAGGCGGTCGGCAGCGCGCCGTAGCCCAGCGCCAGCGCGCCGACCAGAGCGCCGTAGACCAGCATGACGCGACCGGTCCGCGTCACGAGCCAGCCGACCCATGACGTGTACCGTCCCGTCAGTTTTTCGAAGCCGCGGTTGAACCAGGCAAAGAAGCCCTTGCGCTCGTGACGAGGCGGTACCGGTTTCAGGATCGTGGCGCAGAGCGCGGGCGTCAGACTGAGGGCCAGGAACGCGGAAAACAGGATCGAGACCGCGAGCGAGACCGTGAACTGGCGGTAGATTGCGCCGACCGAACCGCCGGCGAGGCCCATGGGCAGGAATACCGCCGTCAGAACCAGCGTGATGCCGACGACCGCCCGTGTAATCTCGCGCATGGCGCGGCGGGTCGCCTCGCGCGGTGACAGGCCCTTGGTCGCCATGAGCCGTTCGACGTTTTCCACCACCACGATCGCATCGTCGACGATGATGCCGATCGCCAGCACCATGCCGAACATCGTCAAAACGTTGATCGAGTAGCCGATGGTCCACATGACAGCGAAGGTGCCCAGCAGCGCGATCGGTGCGACGATGGCCGGGATCAGCGTGTAGCGGATGTTCTGGAGGAAGAGCAGCATGATCAGGAACACCAGCACCATGGCTTCGGCGAGTGTCTGCACGACCTTCGAGATGGAGAGTTTCACGAAGGGCGCCGTGTCATAGGAAACGGCATAGGTGACACCCTTCGGCATCGACTGCGCGAGTTCGGCAAGGCGCGCCTTGACACCTTCCGAGGTCGAGACGGCGTTGGCGCCGGGCTTGAGCTGGATGGCTGCGGCGGTAGCCGGCTTTCCGCCGTCGAAGATCGAAAAGCCCATCGTCTGTGCGCCGATCTCGACCTTGGCCACGTCGCCGAGCGTCAGCTTAGACCCGTCCGGATTGGAACGCAGGACGATGGCGGCGAAATCCTCGGGAGTCTTCAACTGTCCGTCGAGGTCGAGCGGTACGCTGATCATCTGGCCAGGTATCGTGGGTGTCTCGCCGAGGCGGCCGGGTGCCACCTGGACGTTCTGAGCCTGGATTGCCTGTGTGATCTCGGCCATCGAGACCGAGTAGGAAACGAGCCGGGCCGGATCGACCCAAACGCGCATGGCCGCCTCCGATCCGAAGGACTGGACGCGGCCCACTCCCGGCACGCGCTTGAGCTCCGGCGCGAGCCCGCGCGCCAGGTAGTCTTCTAGCGCAATCGTATCGGCCATGCCGGCTTCGGAGCGCAGGGAAACGATCATCAGGAACCCCGACGTGACGCCTTCCACGGAAAGGCCCGAGCGCCGGACGGGTTCCGGCAGGCGCTGCTCGACGGCCTTCAGCCGGTTCTGGACATCGATCTGGGCAAGCTCCGGGTCGGTGCCGGGCTTGAAGGTCACGGTTATGTTGGCGTTGCCCGCCGAGTCGGAGGACGATTCGAAATAGAGGACGTTCTTGACGGCCGTCAACTCGCGCTCGATCGGTGCCGTGATGCTGTCGTTGATCGTCTGCGGGCTGGCGCCGGTGTAGGCGGCGTAGATGCTGACGCTCGGCGGCGCGATGACGGGAAAGCGCGAGACCGGCAGCTGCGGGATCGAGGCCAGACCGGCCAGCGCGATGAAGATCGCGATGACCCAGGCGAAGACCGGCCGCTCTATGAAGAAGTGAGGCATCAGACGGTCTCCTCAGATTTCGCTCCTGGGCGGGGCAGGCTGGTAGGGGACCAGCTCCAGCGCTCGGCCTCCTTCCGTGCGATCCTGACCCTGCACGACCACGGTCTCCCCGGCCTTCAGGCCGGACAGGATGACGTATTGTCGGTCGACCAGCGCTCCCAGCTGGACGTCGCGGCTGCTGGCCGTCTTGTCGTTTGCGACGATCGTGAGTTGCGCACGTCCCGACGGATCCCGGCGCACGGCCTCCTGCGGCACCGTCAACGCATTCGCATAGACGGCGCTCGGCACCTTGGCGCGCAGGTACATGCCCGGCAGCAATTGCCTGCACGGGTTGGGCACCTCCACGCGCATGGCGATGCTGCCGGTGCCGGGATCCACCGTACTGTCGGAGTAGAGGACCTTGCCCTGGAACGCGTAGGGCTTGCCGGTGATCGCCAGAATGTCGACCGGAAGGGCGGCGGCATCCTCGCTCC
This sequence comes from Mesorhizobium sp. 65-26, assembly GCA_001899205.1. GTDB lineage: Bacteria > Pseudomonadota > Alphaproteobacteria > Rhizobiales > Rhizobiaceae > Mesorhizobium. The sequence continues at coordinate 62,935 of MKVL01000025.1, forward strand.
GCCCGCTTGCAAGCATTTCCTTGAGCAGTTCCCGACGCATCGACGGCTGGCGGACGTCGAGATAAACGCGGTCGATCTGCTGGACGACGGCGAGCGCTGTCGAGGCGCCGACGGAAGCGAGGCTGCCTTCGGTGGCGAAGGCTTGCCCAATGCGCCCCGCGATGGGGCTGCGGACGGTTGCGTGCGACCGCTCCAGTTCGCGACGCTTCAGGTTGGCCTTGGCCTCGGCGACACTTGCGCGAGCTTGCGCCAGCGTCGCCGTCGCGTCGCCGAGTGCGGCGGCGCTCGCTGTGCGCGCGGCCGCGAGTGCCTGGATGCGTTCATGCTTGACGGTCGCGTTGAGGAGATCCGCCTCCGCCCGGGCCAGGACCGCGGAAGCCGCTTCGACGTCGGCCGCGAACGGCGCGGGATCGATCTGGAACAGGGGCTGGCCTGCCGGCACCTCGGAGCCTTCGGTGAAGAGCACCGTCTGGACGATGCCGTTGACCTGGGGACGTATTTCGGCGGTCCGCAGGGCCGACACGCGTCCCGGCAGCTCGTCGTAAACCACCACGCGGCGTGGCTGGACCGTCTGCACCGCGATGCGAACGGGGGTGACCTCGGCTTGCGTCCGCGCCGCCGCGCTGTCCGTTTTCGGGCTTCCCGCTCCGTCCGTGCAGGCGACAAGAGCCAGCGCCGTGGCGGCGAGGAGAACGTGTGTCAGGGGGCGGCGAAGGCGCATAATCGCAGTCATCCGTTAGGGCGGTCCCGTCGCTCAGGGCGACTTAGCCTCTATCGATCCGCCGGGTTGCCGGCATGTGGAGGTTGTGTTGCGATTTGATGGAGGCGGGCCGAGAACGCTCGACGCAGGCCGCGCCGGATGGCATTCCTTGTTGACGGAGCACGCGATGACAGCCCTCGTTCTGATAGCCGAAGACGACGACGAGATTTCAGCCATCCTGGACGCCTATCTTGTAAGGGAGGGGTTTCGGACGGTGCAGGCGCGCGACGGCCGCGCGGCTCTCGACATACACCTCGCGCTGAAGCCGGACCTCGTCCTTCTTGACGTCACGATGCCCCGCCTCGACGGATGGGAGGTGCTGGCGGAGCTGCGGCGCCGGGGAAACACGCCTGCCATCATGATCACCGCGCTCGACAAGGATATCGACCGGCTGCAGGGCCTGCGCATCGGGGCGGACGACTATGTGGTCAAGCCCTTCAACCCGATCGAGGTCGTCGCACGCGCCAAGGCCGTCCTTCGCCGCTCGGGTCTTGCGACCGCGGCTGGCATCCTGCGGGTCGGCGATCTAGCCATCGACCTCGATGCGTATCAGGCAAGCCTCGGCGCCGGCGCCGAGGCGATACGGTTGGCGCTGACGTTGACCGAGTTCCGCATCCTGGCCCACATGGCGCGAAGCCCTGCCAGGGTCTTCACGAGAAGCGAGTTGGTGGACGCGTGCCTGCCGGGTTCCGACGCGCTCGACCGCACGGTGGACAGCCATGTCAGCAAACTGCGCAGGAAGCTCGAACAGGCGGGAGCCATCGGCCTGCTGCCTGGGGTGCGCGGCATAGGCTACCGGCTGTCGGCCTGACGCGATGGGTCCGCGCGCCGGGTTGAGCCGGCAGATACTCATCGCCATGTCGGCCATCACCGTGACAGCCGGGCTGCTGGTCTTCTTCGGAACCTATCTCGCCTACACGGCAATCGTCGCCCTCTATCCGATGCCGGAACAGGACGGCGGACTTACCTCGCTCGATTTCGTGATCGTGGGCGCGCTGATACTCGTCACCCTGCCGATCGCGGCCCTGGTTTCCCTGCGTCTCGCACGCCGGATACTCGAGCCCCTGGAGTCGCTTGCCCTGAGCGCACGGCGGATCACGGCAGGCGACCTCACCGCGCGCGCATCGGCCGCCGACCGTGCCCTCGGCGAGACGGCGGTCCTGATCGACGACTTCAACACGATGGCGCAACGCCTGCAGGACATGGCGGCCGACATGGCCTTGTGGAATGCCACGATCGCGCACGAGCTGCGCACCCCGCTGACCATCCTGAAGGGCCGCCTGCAGGGCATGATCGATGGCGTTTTCGAGCCGGACGAACGCTCGCTGCAGGGACTGATCCTGCAGGTGGACGGGCTGGCGCGGCTGGTTGAGGACCTGCGAACGGTAACGTTGGCCGACAGCGGCCATCTCGATCTGCACATTGAGCCGATCCGCCTCGCGTGGGAGATCGAGCAGATGGCCGAGTTCATGGCGCACGACCTTCGTGCCGGCGGCTTTCGCCTGGAGTTGGACCTAGCCGACCTCGTGGTCGATGCGGACGCGGCACGCATCCGCCAGGCCTTGCTGGCTCTCGTCACCAACGCGCGGCGCTATGCGGTTCGGGGCACGATAACACTCCGCCTCGCCGAGCATGACGGCGAAATTCGGCTGAGCGTCGCCGATGAGGGACCGGGGCTTTCGCCGGAAATGGCGGCCCGCGTCTTCGATCCGTTCGTCCGTGGCGATGCGGTCCGCTCACGGGAGCTGGGGGGCAACGGCCTTGGTCTGTCGGTCGTGCGCGCGATCGTGGAGGCGCATGGCGGACGTCTGCGCTACCGTCGCGCGCCAGAGGGCGGCGCGCTGTTCGAGATGGTCTTTGCGAAGACGAAACGTTCTTCTGTCGCGCACGATGCATGATGGGAGCGCTGCGGGGGGATGCCATGCTTTTCAAAGCATGCGCGGGAGGACGTCGGTCTCACCGTCCTTGTCCTGCAGCCGATGCTTGATGGCGCCCGATATGTGCAGAACGACGCAGGCCAGCAGGAGATAGGCGCAGTACCTGTGCAACGCCTGAAACACCGCGAATGCCGCATCGCTCTTCGGCAGGATCTCCGGCACATGCGGGAGGAAGAAAAACGGCACGCCGTCGCCTCCGATGACGCTGCTCGACATGGCGTAGCCCAGCAGCGGCGTGAGCAGCGTCAAAGCGATGATTAGCCGGTGGGTCCCACGAGAAAGCCGTTTCTCCCAAGGGTTCAGGGCCTCTGGCGCATGCGGCAGCACAGCGAGGTAGCGCCAGCGCAGGGTCAGATGCACCAGCGCCAGCAGCCAGACCAAGATCCCGAATTGCTTGTGGTTGGGATACAGGAAACCGGCGGTGGCATCGCCTTCGGCGCGCCCGGCCATGTACCAGCCGCACGCGATCAGCCCCAGCACCAGAACTGCCCGCACCCAGTGCAGGATGCGGATCGACACCGGATATTTGATGCAGCGGCTTCTTCGAAGCGTTTCCGTCATGCTGCCAACCTTTGTTTCGGCCGGCTCGCTGCCGGCATAGGTTTCGGCGCAACAATGCCCGTCAAGCGTCGCGGTTTTGTGCAGCTTGTGTGGAGATTGCGTGGATGCGCCCGCTCCAAAGCCCTCACAGCAATCCGTGGCGGCGGCGAAGGAGATAGCCGGGAAAAGGTATTGGCGCATGGATCGCGACATCTTGCGATACGGTACCGTTGATGGCGGCTATGCACCTTCTTTGACGCTGGAAGCGGAATGGCCGCTTCCTGCCCCTTTTCGGCCGTTGAATGATTAGGTTTGCGAGGCTCAAGCGTTGCGTTAAGTTGTGGCCGGCGTCGGTACCCTGACGGTACTTTTCGAGAAGAGTGGGAGCATACGTTCCGGTGCAGTGGGAAGGTCAAAAGGTCCGATTGATTTCGATAGTTCACGAAACCTCGAAAATTTTTCCGCCGAAAATTTCCCTTTAAAATCAACACCGTAAGTTTTTGACGGGCCAGGCGTCGGCTTTCGGCACCGCAGGCAAGAAAAAAACCAGCTAGATCAATGACCTAACTCAGGTAAAGACAATTGAGTGGGAATGACGGGTTTCTGGAGTGCCTTGGGTTAGGTTTTCGCAGAGAAACAGCGATTTGCGTATGCCGCGTCAGCGGCTTCGTTCAATACTGAATCCCCTGCTCTAGAGCAATTCCAGCAAAAGTGCGGAGCGGTTTTGCGTCCGGAATTGCGTAAAAACAAAGAGTTAGAGCAATGCCGGCGATTCAATTTTCGCCGGAATTGTTCTAGACGCCGAGATAGCGTTGCAGCAGTTCCGGCTGCTTCTTCAATTCCGCTGCCGGGCCTTCATGGGCGATATGGCCGTTGTTGATGATGTAGACGCGGTTGGCGAGCGCCAGTGTTGCCGCGAGATTCTGTTCCACAAGCATGATCGTCTGTCCTTGAGCAGCGAGATCCCGGCAGGCACGCACCAGATCGTGCACGATTACCGGCGCCAGCCCTTCGAACGGCTCGTCGAGCAGAACGATCTTCGGGTCGCGCACCAGGGCGCGGGCGATTGCCAGCATCTGCTGCTCTCCGCCGGAAAGGTCGGTGCCCCGGCTGGCGCGTCGTTCCTTCAGCCGTGGAAACATCGTGTAGATGCGTTCCAGCGGCCATTTGTTCTGGGCTGTCAATCCGGCCAGGACGATGTTTTCCTCGACATTCAGGCTGCCGAAGATGCGCCGGTTCTCATGCACGAGTTGCATGCCGAGCCTGGCGATGCTGTGCGCCTTCTTACCCGCCAGTTCCTCGCCGTCGAGTTTGACGCTGCCTGTGCGCGGCGTCACCACGCCCATCAGGCTCTTTAGGGTGGTGCTTTTTCCCGCGCCGTTACGGCCGAGCAGCGCCACCACCTCGTTCTTCTCGACCCGAAGGCCGACATCGAACAGGATGTGGCTGTCGCCGTAATAGCTATTCAGTCCGCTGACCTTAAGCAGGCTCACGCCATCTCTCCATGCACGCCACCGAGATAGGCTTCCTGCACTTTTGCGTTGTTCTTGATTTCGGCCGGCGTGCCTTCGACCAGCACCTTGCCTTCCTGCAGCACGGTCACCTTCGCCACCAGTTCGAACAGCGAATCCATGTCGTGGTCGATGATGATCATCGTGCGTCCGCGCGCGATCGACTTGAGCAGCGCCACCGTCTCGATCCGCTCCCGTGGGCTCATCCCGGCCAGCGGCTCGTCGAGCAGGAGCAGACTGGGCGAGGTGGCCAGTGCCAGCCCGATCTCCAGCCGCCGCTTCTCGCCATAGGCAAGTTCGGACACGGGTGTATCGAGGCGGCTGGTCAGGTTGACCAGCGCGGCCGTGCGTTCGACCTGCTCGTCGAGGCCGACAACGTTGTGCAGGCTCTTGAACAGGTCGAGCCGGAACTTGCCGCGGGTCTCGCCAAGCGCGGCGATCGTAAGGTTGCGCCGAACGGTCAGCCGGTCGAAGAGCTGATTGATCTGGTAGCTCTTCGTCAGGCCGAGTTGGCACACGTCGGTGACGCTCTTGCCGGTGATGTCGCGGCCTTCGAACACGATCTTGCCCGATGTCGGCGGCACTTCGCAGGTGAGCATCCTGAAGAAGGTGCTTTTTCCGGCGCCGTTCGGGCCGATGATGCCGCGCATCTCGCCATGGTCGACTGAAAAGTCGATGTCACTGTTGGCCAGCAGGCCACCATAGCGTTTGCTGAGGCCGGTGGCGTGCAGGATCGGGCCGGACGCGGGGCCATTGCCGCGCCGGCGCGCCGGCATAGGCTTGATCGCGGCCGGATCGAAGGACGCGGTCCCCGTCGTGGTGAACCCGACGGGCTCAACCGCCTTTGTGCCGTTTCTCGCCACTCGGCAGAGGTCAACGATGGCGCCAACGATGCCCCGCCGCAGGAACACGACGAGAAGCACGAAGACGATGCCGAGCACGAGCTTCCAGGTCGCCCCGAGATGCAGTGTGTTCTGAAAGAAATCGCTCAGATAGAGCCATACCGTCGCACCGACCAGCGGCCCGAACAGCGTGCCGGCGCCGCCGATGGCCGTCTGCATGACGAGCTGGCCGGACGTGTCAAACATGAAGGCATCCGGCGGCATGAATCCCTGCATGGTGCCAAGCAGGCCGCCAGCGAAGCCGGCATAGATCGCAGCCACGACGAAGGCGGTCAGCTTGTAGCCGTGGATGTTGTGGCCGAGCGCTGCTGCCCGCAGCGGATTGTCCCGGATGGCCGACAGGATCGCGCCGACCGGCGAACGCACGATACGCAGCGCGATGACGATGCCGATGAAATACCAGAACGCCAGGAAGACATACATCGTCCAGTCGGAGCCGAATTTAAGCACCGTGAAGCCGATGTTGAACGCTGGCGTCGGAACACCGGGCAGGCCGTTCTCGCCGCCGGTATAGGCCGAGAGCGGGTTGAACTCGACGAAGAAAAAGACTTCAGCGATTGCCACCGTGATCATGGCGAAATAGATGCCGGTGCGCCGCAGCGCGATCAGGCCGATGAAATAGCCGACGACGCCCGCCACCACCGCGCCAAGCACGATGGCGACTATGACATAGGGAAAGTTGGCTTCGGTCAGCAGGTAAGCGGCGAACATGCCCCCGGTGCCGTAGAAAGCTGACTGGCCGAAGGACAATAGCCCGGTGTAGCCGAACAGAATGTCGAAGCCGAGGCCGAAGAGGCCCCAGATCAGGATGCGGTTGATGGTGCTGGGCGAAAAGCCGAGCCAGGGCAGAACGAATGGCGCAAGGATCAGCGCGATCGCGGTCAGGAGTTCGACGAGATAGGGGCGTTTGATGTTCATGCCCGAGCTACTCGCGGCCTGCTTGGCCGAGCAGACCGTGTGGGCGAAGCACCAGCACCAGCGTCATCGCCACAAACAGCATGATGTAGGAATAGCCCGGATTGAACATCGAGGTGATTGAGATGATCTCACCGGCGATGAGGCCGCCGATGATGGCGCCGGGAAAGGAGCCGACGCCGCCGATGACGACGACCACGAAGGTCTGTACCAGGATCGCCTCGCCGACATCGGGAGCGATCGACACCACCGGCGCGTTGACGATGCCGGCGAATCCCGCCGCCATGGCGCCGATGCCGAATACCAGCATGAAGATTCTGTGGACGTCGATGCCGAGCGAATCGACCATCACCGAATCCTCGATTCCGGCGCGCACAATCATGCCGATACGAGTGCGGTAGAGCACAAAGTAGAGGACGAGCAGCGCCACGGCGACGATGCCGAGCAGCGCCAGTCGGTAGGTTGGATATATCATGAAACCGAGATTGGTGATGCCGGCCAGGGCGGCGGGCGGTGGCACCGTCTGCGACAGGCTGCCGAAGAAGAAGCGCACCGCCTCGACGAAGACGATGCCAAGACCGAAGGTGACGAGAAGCTGGTCCTCATGTGGCCGCGTGTAGAAGTGGCGGATGATCAGCCGTTCCATGACCACGCCGACGACCATCACGAACAGCGACCCGGCGGCGACCGCAGCAAGATAGGAGCCGGTATAGCTGTATGCGAGCCAGCCGGCATAACCGCCGAGCATGAACATCGCGCCATGCGCGAGGTTCAGCACGCCGAGCGTTCCGTAGATGATCGTCAGGCCTGACGAGATCAGCGCCAGCAGGGCACCGGTCACCAACCCGTTGAAGCATTGCGAAATGAAGTTTGCCCAGTTGATCACTGTGCGCCCACCCTAATCGTGAACGATATGCCTTGTCCGTTGCGCCGCCAAGGTTCTGACCGAGCGAAAATCGGCATCGAATGGGCGGCCGTCGCAGGGCGAGCCTGGCGGTGCGTCTTAACGGGTGCCGGTGCGGATGCGAACGCCTTCTTCCCCGCCGTGGCGGCGAAGAAGGCGGGGGCCGGGGAAATCAGGTGTAGTCGCCGAGCTGGCAGCCGAAGGCATCCGGCTTCTGCATCAGGCCTTCGCCCGGGACGACTTCGAGCACCTCCCAGAAGTCTTCGTCGTTCTTCATGTCCTTCTTGGCCTTGCCCCGGACGATGACGACGGGACGGATGCACTGATGGTCTTCGGGCCGGTAGTGGACATCGCCGAGAAGGGAAGGAATGGTCTCGCCCTTCTCGTATTGCTTGATGATATCCGGTGGATAGAAGCTGCCCGCCTCCGAAACCATCCGCGCCCAGTGGGCGAAGCTGACATAGCTGTTCTCCGCGCCCCATTCAGGCCGGTAGCCGTACTTGGTCTGGAAAGCCTCGACGAATTGCTTGGCGAGCGGATATTGGTCCTCCTGCGTCCACCAGAAATCGGTCGCGGCGAAGACGCCCTCGGTAATTTCAGGACCTACTTCTTTGGCGAGGAACGGGATCTGGTAGGGGATGACGAGCGTCATCTTGGGTAGGAGACCGAACTGCTTGGCCTGTTGTGTCGACAGCACCGCATCGCGGCCCCAGTTGACGTTGATGAGAAACTCGGCACCGGAATTGGCGATGTTGGTGAGATATTGGCTGAAATCCTGGGTGCCGAGCGGGGACACTTGGTTCGTCACCATCTCCCAGCCGCCATTTTCGGTAAGATAGTCGTTGACCGACTTGGTCACGGTGTGGCCGTAGGTGTAGTCCGGCGTCATGAATGCCGCCTTCTTGCCCTTGCCGAATTGCTTCAGAAGCACCGGGCCGATCGCGGCCGCGGCGGTCTGGCCGAAGAAATTCTGGCGGAAGCCGTAGCGGACGCAGTCCTTGCCGGTCGTGTCGTTCGAACCGGAAATCCCCGCGACGTAGAGGACCTTTTCGCGCTGGGCAAATTTGTTGAGCGCAACGGCGACCGCCGACGACGTCGAACCGGTCATCAGGATGATCTTGTTCTGATTGATGAAATTCTGCTCGACCTCGACGGCTTGGTTCGGCTTGGCCGCACTGTCGGCGGACACCAGCTCCACCTTCTTGCCCAGCAGGCCCTTGTCGATCTTCGGCGCGATGGCCTTGATCAGGTTGTGGCCGTTGTTGATGTGGTCGACGGCGAGCTCCCATCCCTTGAGTTCGTCGGCGCCCTGGACCGCATAGGCGCCCGTGAGCGGTACCGCGGCTCCGATATAGACGGTGTCGCCCTGCGATCCGGCCGGCCATGTGCCGATCGCGGGCTTGTCGTCGGCCGCGAAGGCGGCAAGACTGAAAGAGGGCAGGATAGCACCGCCCAGGAGGCCGGCGCCGGCATGCAGCACGGTGCGACGGGATATGGTGGCAGTATGTTGATCGTCGAGCGGCATCAGTTGTTCCTTCCTAGCCTTGGAGCCTTCTGGCGGCTCTCATTGTTGTTCCCAGTTCCGAAGCCGGATTTTTCAAGCAAAACGGAAAAAGCGCCAGCTTGTGTGGCATTCGCGGCGGCGTAGGCAGGCTAGTCAATACAACTTTCGTTTGATGTTGCTGTTCATTGATCTGGATTAATAATCCTGAGAAGGTTTCGGCGCTTATCATGAATTTCAGGACCTGACATGCCGCTGACCGGTCATCCGATCGTGACCCGACTGACGCGTTCAATGAAGCTGAATGCGGCCGATCTCAAAAGTCTTGCGGCAATCTTCGAGCGCGATCTCACCTTCCGCAAACGCGAGGAACTCGTTGTTCACGGCTCCGAGTTCCGGAACCTGTGCTTTGTCAAAGACGGCTACGCCATCCGCTACAGGTTGCTTCGAAGCGGCAAGCGACAAATCCTGAAGCTCATCATGCCCGGCGATGTCATTGGTTTTCCGGTCAGCTTTTTCGATCGGTCCAGCTACGCAGTCGTTGCCACAAGCGAACTGACATATGCCGTCTGCCCATTCGATTCGTACATTCGTCTCTGCTATGAGCAACCGCAGTTTGGTCTGGTCTTGAGCTGGCTCGCCGCCCAGGAGGCGGCGACTTATGCCGAACACATCGTCAACTTGGGCCGGCGAACGCCGATCGAAAGGCTGGCGCACCTTTTGCTTGAGATTCACGCGCGTCTTCTGGAGGTTGGACGCGCTGGCGAGACAAGTTTCGAATTGCCATTCTCACAGGAAGTCATGGCGGATGCGCTCGGGTTGAGCGTGCCCCATCTCAATCGTGTCATTCAGCGTCTGCGGGCCGAACAGCTCATCACCAGCAATGCGCGTTTCATCGATTTGACCGACCTCACGAGCCTGCAAAGGCTGGCTCAGTACGAGCCGATGGCTCTCGTTCCAATTCCAGTGCTGAAGCCAGGGCAATGATCGCAGAACCTTCATCACGCTGGCGTTGAACGCGTTGCTATCGTGGAAGCGACAGGCGGACCATGCGCGGCGAATGAAAAATTATGTTTTAATTTCAGTTGGTTAAATGGATGTTAGAACAGCGGTGTGGAATGATTCCAGCCGCGTGGGCCTGGCATAATTGGCGAGGCCAGACCGGTTCACCCCTTGGCCGCGGCCTTTAATCCGCCGACGACAGCTCGCGGGCAACGTCCCAGAACGCGCGCACCAGCTTGCCGCCGGAGCGTTCCCGCAGGCAGATCAGCGCTTCGTCCATGAACATGACGGGCGCATCGATCAGGATCGGCGCGAGGCGGTTGTCCTGGCCGAATTCGGCCTCCGACACAAAGCCGATGCCGGCGCCCGAGGCGACGATCTCGCGGACCGCTTCGCGTCCCTCGGCCTCGATGGCCGGTCGCAGCGCGACATTCTGAGAGGAGGCGGTCGATTCGAGCTTCTGCCTGGTTTTGGAGCCGCGCTCGCGCAGCACCAGCGGATACTTCGCTAGCTCGGGGATACTCATCGATTTCGTGCCGGCCAGCGCATGCGTCCTGGCCACGAAGGCGATGATGGGCGTCGCGTTGAGCTTGAGCATGTCGAATTCGCGCCCCTCCGGTACCTCGCCCAGCACGCCGATGTCGGCGTCGTACGCGAACAGACTGGTGATGACGGACTCGGTGTTCCCCGTGCGCATGATGACCTGGATGCCGGGATACTTCTCGCGGAACTTGCCCAGGATCTGCAGCAGATGGTGCGCGGCGTCGGCGACGATGCGCAGCGTTCCCGAGCGCAGCGCCCGCGATTCCGACAGCAGGTCCAGCGCCTGCTGCTCCGTGTCGAACATGCGATGGGTGATTTCGAGGAGCTGCTGGCCGAAGCGGGTCAACGTCACCTGCTTCTTGTGCCGGTTGAAGAGGAGAACGTCGTATTCCTCCTCCAGCTTGCGCACCTGGTCGGAAATCGCGGGCTGCGTCAGGAACAGCGCCTCGGCGGCGCGCGAGAACCCGCCCGAGATGGCGACATAATGGAAGGCGCGGAGCTGAACGTAGCGCATAAGACCTCTTTCGATAGGCTCAATCGATAGAACTATAGAAACTAACGAATTGACTTATGTAAAGCCCAGCCCGAATTTCGGCGTCCTTTAGCTCGTGCCGAAGGACGGCGCCCATGCATTTCTCCCTCGTCCTGCTTCATCTCGCCGGCGCAACCATGCTGCTGCTTTTTGCCGTGCACATGGTCCGCACCGGCATGGAACGCGCCCATGGCGCGGCGTTGAAGCGGCTTCTCGGTGAGGCGAGGCGGGGCCGCGTCAAGGCTGCCGCCGGCGGCATGTCGATGGCTGTCATGCTGCAGAGTTCGACGGCCGTCGCGATGCTCTGCTGCGGCTTTGCCGCCAGCGGGGTGTTGTCGCTTCCGGTCGGACTGTCGCTGCTGCTGGGCGCGGATCTAGGCTCGGCGCTGGTGGTCCGGGTGCTGTCCTTCGATCTCGGCTGGCTGGTGCCGGCGTTTCTCTTTGCCGGCGGTGTCATGCATCTCAAGCTGCGCGGACAGAAGGTGAGGGAGACCGGACGCATGGTTCTGGGGGTAGGCTTCATCCTGCTCTCGCTGAAGCTGATCGGCGAAGCCACCCACCCCATACGCGACGGCGCGCTGCTGCCCAGCCTTTCATCCTATCTCGCCGACGACTATCTCACCGCCTTCCTGATCGGAGCGCTGTTCACGTGGATCGTGCACTCGAGCGTCGCCGCGGTGCTGATGATCGCCGCCTTCGCCGGACAGGGCCTTGTGCCGCTCGAGGCCGGCGTGCCGCTGTTGCTCGGCGCCAATCTGGGCAGCGGGCTGATCGCCTTCTGGCTGTCGCGCGGCATGCCGCCCGAGGCGCGGCGCATCCCGGTCAGCAATCTGCTTTTCCGCCTTGCCGGCGCGATCGCCGCGCTCGTCGTGGCCGGGACGATCGGCCTTCCCGTCGGCCTGCTCGGGGCGGATCATGGCGTGGCGCTTGTCAACCTGCACGTAGCCTTCAATGCCTGCCTGCTGTGCCTCTGCTTCCCCTTTACCGGCGCGATGTCGCGGCTGACACAGGCGCTTTTGCCCGATGCGGCGAGCGACAAGGACGATGGCGGCTTCGCCCGTCCCGCCAGCGCCCTCGACCGCGCCGTCATCGGCAGTCCGAGGCTGGCGCTGGCCAGCGCGACGCGGGAGCTGCTGCGCATGGGCGAGCTGGTCGAGATCATGGTGCGGCCGGCCATGGAACTGCTTGCCACCGGCGCGCGCGAGGACATCGCGCGCGTCCGCAAGGTGGACGAGGAGGTCAACCGTGCCCATAACGATATCAAGCTCTACCTTGCCGAAGTGAACCGTGGTTCGATGACCGGCGAGGAAGCGCGCAGGGGCATCGAGCTCACCGACTTCGCCATCAACCTCGAACACGCCGGCGACATCGTCGCCAAGACGCTGCTGGCGCTCGCTGACGAACGCGTGGCGCGCAACCTGCGCTTTTCCCGCGAGGGTTGGGCGGAGCTGACGGAGCTGCACGGACGGCTGATGGAGAACATGCATCTCGCGCTCAATGTCCTCGTCTCGAACGACCTGCCCTCTGCCCGCCAGCTCGTCGTCGAGAAGCAGCGCATGCGCGAGCTGGAGCGGCGCAGCCATGACCGTCACCTGATGCGCCTGCGCTCCGGCACGCCGGAAAGCGTCGAGACCAGCGACATGCATCTGGAAGTCGCCCGTGCGCTCAAGGAAATCAACTCGCTGCTGGTCACCGTCGCCTATCCCTTGCTGACCGAAAGCGGCGACTTGCTGCAGAGTCGGCTGGCGCATGCGGATTGATAGATTGAATTTATACAAAGATACAAAATAACGATTTTTCAAATATATCGGATTGGACCAATGTACCGGCACACACCAACGAGCCGGAGAAGGACGATGCGGGTCGAAACAAATTTCGCTGCGGCGACGCAGGGCTTCGAGCCGCCGGCACTGGGCGAGCCCTACCTGCTGACGCCCGGACCGTTGACCACGGCCTATGCGGTCAAGCAGGCCATGCTGCGCGACTGGGGCTCCTGGGACGGCGATTTCCGTGCCATGACCGCCGAGCTGCGTGGTCGTCTCCTGGCCCTGACCGGCGATGCCGCGGGTGAATTCGACTGCGTGCCGATGCAGGGTTCCGGCTCCTTCTGCGTGGAGGCGATGCTCGGCTCCTTCGTGCCGAAGGACGGCAAGGTCCTGGTCCTGGCCAATGGCGCCTATGGCCTGCGCGCGGCGCAGACCATGCAGTATCTCGGGCGCGCCTATACGCTGATCGACAAGGGCGACTACCTGCCGCCGCGGGGCGACGAGGTGGCCGCCGCGCTCGATGCCGATCCGGCGATCACCCATGTCATCGCCATCCATTGCGAAACCAGTTCCGGCATCCTGAATCCGGTCGCCGAGATATCCGAGGCCGTCTACGCCAAGGGCCGCAAGCTTCTGGTCGATTCCATGAGCGCCTTCGGCGCCATTCCGCTCGACGTCAACGAGATCCGCTACGAGGCGATGGTCTCGTCCGCCAACAAGTGCATCGAGGGTGTGCCCGGCTTCGGCTTCGTCATCGCCAGGAAGTCGGAGCTTCAGGCCGCCAAGGGCAACAGCCATTCGCTGGCGCTCGATGTCCACGCGCAATGGGCGGCGATGGAAAAGACCGGCCAGTGGCGTTTCACCCCGCCGACCCATGTCGTCGCGGCCTTCCTGGAGGCGCTTCGCATCCATGAGGCCGAGGACGGGGTCGAGGGTCGCGGCGCGCGCTATGCCCGCAACCGCGATGTGATGGTCGCCGGCATGCGCGAGCTCGGCTTCGAGACGTTGCTGTCGGCGCGCTGGCTGTCGCCGATCATCGTGACGTTCTTCTGCCCGGCGCACGAGAAATTCGTCTTCAGCCGGTTCTACGACCTGATGAAGGCCAAGGGCTTCATCATCTATCCCGGCAAGCTGACGGTGGTCGATTCCTTCCGCGTCGGCTGCATCGGCCGGATGGACGAGCATGTCATGCGCCGCGTGGTCGATGCCGCCGGCCAGTCGCTCCGCGAGATGGGCGTCGATACGGCGGCGCCGCCGCGCGTCGCGCTCGACGAGCGCGCCAAGCTCGCCGGTTGAGCGCGAATTTCAACAGTGGATCGGTCGATCCATGAATGCCTCAAGCAGAACAAAGCCGTGACTGCCGCGCAGTGCACGTGAAGCAGGGAAACCCGTCGATGAACCAGATGTCCCCCGTCACCGTGTCCGTCAACGGACGCACCTATGCCTGGCCGCGTGTGCCGGCGATCGCCATCTGCCTGGATGGTTGCGAGCCGGCCTATCTCGATGCCGCGATCAAGGCCGGGCTGATGCCGGCCCTCGAAAGGATCAAGGCCAGGGGAACGGTGCGCACCGCCCACTCGGTGATCCCGAGCTTCACCAATCCCAACAATCTGTCGATCGCCACCGGCCGTCCGCCGGCGGTGCACGGCATCTGCGGCAACTATCTCTACAACCCGCAGACGGGCGAGGAGGTCATGATGAATGACCCGAAGTTCTTGCGTGCGCCCACCATCTTCAAGGCGTTCTACGATGCCGGCGCCAAGGTCGCGGTCGTCACCGCCAAGGACAAGCTGCGCGCGCTTCTCGGTCACGGGCTGGCCTATGACGAGGGCCGCGCGATCTGCTTCTCCTCTGAGAAGGCGGATACGACGACCAAGGCCGCCAACGGCATCGACAACGCTTCGAAATGGCTCGGGCGCCCGGTGCCGGAAGTCTATTCGGCTGAACTCTCGGAGTTCGTCTTCGCCGCCGGCGTCAAGCTGCTCAGGGAATTCCAGCCCGACGTGATGTACCTGACGACGACGGACTACGTGCAGCACAAATACGCGCCCGGCGTGAAGGAAGCCAACGACTTCTACGAGATGTTCGACAGGTACCTGGCCGAGCTCGACGCGCTCGGCGCGGCGATCGTGGTCACGGCCGACCATGGCATGAAGCCAAAGCATCATGCCGACGGCTCGCCCAACGTCGTTTACGTCCAGGACCTGATGGACGAATGGCTGGGCAAGGACGCCGCGCGCGTCATCCTGCCCATCACCGACCCCTATGTCGTGCACCACGGCGCGCTCGGTTCCTTCGCGACCGCTTACCTGCCGAAGGGCGCCGACCGGGAAGCCATCATCGCCAAGCTGCGCAAGATCGACGACATGATCCTGGTGCTCGGCCGCGAGGAGGGTTGCAAGCGTTTCGAGCTGCCGGAAGACCGCATCGGCGACATCATCATGATCTCGGGCGAGAACAAGACGATCGGCACCTCGGAGCATCGCCACGATCTCGCCGCGCTCAACGAGCCGCTGCGCTCGCATGGCGGCCTGACCGAGCAGGCGGTGCCGTTCATCACCAATCGGGTGCTTCCCGATCAGCCGGACGCGCCGGCGCTGCGCAATTTCGACGCCTTCTACTATGCGGTCATGGCCGCGGCTCTCCCGGCGAACTGAGGACTGATCCGATGACCAGGCCGGAGACTTCCATCAAGGTCCGCCACGAACCGATGCGCATCGCCGGCCAGAAGGTCGATGCCGACGGCGTCATCGAGGTGCGCTATCCCTGGAACGACACGGTGGCCGGAACCGTGCCGGCGGGCGGCGCGGAACATGCGCGCCGCGCATTCGATATCGCGGCGAATTTCCAGCCCAAGCTGACCCGCTACGAACGGCAGAGGATCCTGCTGCGGACGGCCGAACTCCTCAACGCGCGGAAGGACGAGATCTCCGACCTGATCACGCTGGAGCTCGGCATCTCCAAGCAGGATTCGCTCTATGAGGTCGGCCGCGCCTTCGACGTCTTCACCCTGGCTGGCCAGATGTGCATCCAGGACGACGGCCAGATATTCTCCTGCGACCTCACCCCGCATGGCAAGCAGCGCAAGATCTTCACTCTGCGCGAGCCGCTGAAGGCCATCTCGGCCATCACGCCTTTCAACCATCCGCTCAACATGGTGTCGCACAAGGTGGCGCCGGCGATCGCCACCAACAACTGCGTGGTGGTCAAGCCGACCGAACTGACGCCGATGACGGCGCTGGTGCTGGCCGACCTCCTCTACGAGGCGGGCTTGCCGCCGGAAATGCTCTCCGTCGTCACGGGCTGGCCGAAGGATATCGGCGACGAGATGATCACCAACCCGAACATCGACCTGATCACCTTCACGGGCGGCGTCCCCGTCGGCAAGCTGATCGCGTCGAAAGCCGGCTACCGGCGCCAGGTCCTGGAGCTCGGCGGCAACGACCCGCTGATCGTGCTCAACGACCTGTCCGACGACGACCTTGCCAGGGCCGCGGATCTGGCCGTCGCCGGCGCGACCAAGAATTCCGGCCAGCGCTGCACCGCGGTTAAGCGCATCCTCGTCCAGCAGCGCGTCGCCGATCGTTTCGTGCCGATGGTGCTGGAAAGGGCCAAGGCAATCCGGTTCGGCGATCCGATGGATCCTTCGACGCAGCTCGGCACCGTGGTGCATGAGAAGGCGGCTGCGCTGTTCGAGAAGCGTGTCGAAATGGCCGCCGAGCAGGGCGCCGAGGTGCTCTACAATCCCGGGCGCCGGGGCGCGCTGCTGCCGCCGATCGTCATCGACCGCGTGCCGCATACCTCGGAACTGGTCATGGAGGAAACCTTCGGGCCGATCGTGCCGATCGTGCGCGCGCCGGACGACGACGACGCGCTGATCGCGCTTTCCAACTCGACCGCCTTTGGCCTGTCATCGGGCGTCTGCACCAACGACTTCCGCCGCATGCAGAAATACATCGCCGGCCTGCAGGTAGGCACCGTCAACATCTGGGAGGTGCCCGGCTATCGCATCGAGATGAGCCCGTTCGGCGGCATCAAGGACTCCGGCAACGGCTACAAGGAAGGCGTGATCGAGGCGATGAAGTCGTACACCAACGTCAAGACCTTCTCGCTGCCGTGGTGACCTGACGATGTTCGACCTCGCCGTCGTCGGCGCCGGGATTGTCGGCCTCGCGCATGCCCTTGCCGCCGCTCGGCGCGGCCTGCGCGTGGTCGTCATCGATCGTGACGCGCAGGCGAACGGCGCGTCCATTCGAAACTTCGGGCTGGTGGTCGTCAGCGGCCAGGAACCGGGCCCGTCGCGAAAGCGCGCCGAGCGCTCGCGCGAGGTCTGGCTCGAGCTTTCGGAACAGGCCGGGATCGGGATCCTGCACACGGGCAAGCTGGTCGCGGCGCAGCGTCCCGAGGCGCTCGATCTGCTGGAGGCATTCCACGCCTTGCCGGAAGCGGACGGCTGCCGGATGCTGACGGCGAGGGAGACGGCCGCGCATCAGCCCGGTCTCGACGTCTCCAGGCTGTCCGGTGGCTTTCTCAGCCCCTTCGAGCTGCGCGTGGAATCGCGCGAGGCGCTGCCGAAGCTCACCGCCTTCCTGGCCGAGCGCCATGGCGTGACCTTTCGCTTCGGCGTCGCCGTCACCGCGATCGCGCCGCCGGCGATCGAGACAAGCCATGGCCAGATAAAGGCCAGGCGCATCGCCGTCTGTCCGGGCGACGATCTCGTCAGCCTCTATCCCGAACGGATCCGTGGCTACGGCGTCCGCCGCTGCAAGCTGCAGATGCTGAGGCTCGGTCCGCCGCGCCACAGGCTGCGCTCGGCGCTGGTCTCGGATCTCAGCCTGCTGCGCTATGGCGGTTACGCGATGCTGCCGCAGGCCACGACGCTGCGCGACCGGCTCGAGCGCGAGGCGGCGCCGGCGCTCGATAATGGCGTTCATCTCATCGTCGTCCAAAGCCAGGACGGATCGCTGGTAATCGGCGATTCCCATCACTACGGGCCGACGCCCGATCCGTTCGCCTCGGAGGATGTCGATGCCCTCATCCTTGCCGAATTCTCCAGGCTGTTCGGT
Source organism: Mesorhizobium sp. 65-26 (assembly GCA_001899205.1). Classification (GTDB taxonomy): domain Bacteria; phylum Pseudomonadota; class Alphaproteobacteria; order Rhizobiales; family Rhizobiaceae; genus Mesorhizobium. The sequence continues at coordinate 80,814 of MKVL01000025.1, forward strand.
GGCGCCGTGCCGCCGGTGGTGGCACGCTGGACCGGCACCTATGCATCGGCCTCCGGACATGCGAGTTTCCGCGACGCTCCGCACGACGATGTACGCGTGGTGATGGTGACCAGCGGGACTGGCGCCAGCACCGGCTTCGCGATCGGCGAGGAGACGATTTCCGACCTGTTTGGCTAAATCCATCGAGATGAAGGATGATGCCGTCCGAAAGCCGCTTCACACTTTTCGGCATTATGCTCCGAGGCAGACATGAACGTCATCCACACCGAGGGCGAATCGAACAAGGCGCGCGCGCGCCAGGAATGGAATGCGCGCCAGGATCACCCGGCGTCGCGCGAATTGCTGCGGCGGGACGCCGAGGCGTTCCTGCATCAAAGCCTGTCCAGCCCGTGCGTGTCGACCATCGCCAAGGCGGAAGGCATCTGGATCGAGGACGTTGCGGGCCGCCGCTACATGGATTTCCACGGCAACAGCGTCCACCACATAGGCTACGCCCATCCGCGCCTGGTCGCGGCCATCAAGAAGCAGCTCGATGACCTGTCCTTCGCGCCGCGCCGTTTCGCCTGCGAGCCGGCCGTGGAACTGGCCGAGACCCTGGGCGCGCTCGCGCCTGGTGATCTCTCCAAGGTGCTGTTCACGACCGGCGGGTCGGACGCCATCGAGGTGGCGCTGAAGGTTGCGCGCGCCGCCACGGGCCGTTTCAAGACGCTCTCCTTCTGGGATGCTTTCCACGGCGCGGGCTTCGGCGCCGCGAGCGTCGGCGGGGAGGCCACCTTCCGCTCGCAGATCGCCGGTCCGCTGGTGACCGGAGCCGAACATGTCGCGCCCTGGGCGAGCCGGAATTGCGCCTATGGCCACGACAGCCTGGAGGACTCCGCCCGCGCCTGCGCCAACATGATCGCCTATGTGCTCGGTCGCGAAGGCGACTTCGCCGCGGTCGTCGCCGAGCCGATGCGGGCGACGCCGCTGGTGCCGGCGCCGGGATTCTGGAAGGCCGTGCGCGAGGCCTGCGACCGCCACGGCACGCTGCTCATCTTCGACGAGATCCCCACCGGCCTCGGCAAGACGGGCAAATTCTTCTCGCATGAGCACGATGGCGTCACGCCCGACATACTGGTGCTCGGCAAGGCATTGGGCGGCGGCATCCTGCCGATCGCCTCCGTCATCGCGCGGCGCGATCTCGATGTCGCCGGAGACTTCGCCATCGGTCACTACACACATGAGAAGAACCCCGTGACCACGCGGGCGGCGCTGACGACGATCGCCATCATCCGCGAGGAGGGGCTCGTCGAGCGCGCCGCCGAGCTTGGCGCCCATGCGATGGAGCGCCTGCGCGGATTGATGGACCGGAGCCCGCATGTCGGCGAGCTGCGCGGCCGCGGCCTGATGATGGGCGTCGAGCTGGTCGAGGAGCGCGGCGCGTACAAGCCTGCGCGCGAGCTCGCCGAGCGCGTCTACTATCGCTGCCTGGAGGAAGGCCTGAGCTTCAAGATCAGCGCCGGCAACGTGCTCACCCTGTCTCCGCCGCTGGTCATAGGCAGGGCCGAACTCGACAGGGCGCTCGACATCGTCGAGGCCGCCGTGCTTGCCGGCTGAGGGACAGGGCGGATACCAGATGAAGGCCGTGCGCACCGACAGCGAGCTTGAATGTCCGGGCATAGACGCGGGCCTGCGGGCACGCGGCGTCGAGCTTGTGACGGTGTCGGACGGCATCGCCGAAGCCGACCTCGCGGCGGCCGTCGCCGACGCCGATCTCCTGCTGATGTGCTACACGCCGGTCACTGCGCGCGTCATCGATGCCGCGCCGAAGCTCAGGGGCATCGTCAAATATGGCGTCGGCATCGACGCCATTGACATCAAGGCCGCGACGCGGCGCGGCATTCCGGTCGTCAACGTTCCCGAATATGCCGAAGAGACGGTCGCCGAGGGCGCCTTCGCGCTGATGATCGCGCTCGCCAAGCGGCTGCCGGGCATAACGGCGGCGGTCGCCCGCGAAGGCTGGATCTGGCCGGAGCAGCGTTGGCTGGGACGCGATATCTCCGGAGCCACGCTCGGCCTCGTCGGCTGCGGCAAGATCGGCCGCAGCATGGCGCGCATGGCCGGACTGGGATTTCGCGCCCGCGTGCTCGGATTTGATCCGAATGCCGATACCGCCACGATGCGGCAGGCCGGCATCGAGAAGGTCGACGACCTGCGCGCCATGCTTGGCGCCTGCGATTTCGTCTCGATCCATTGCGTCCTGAACGAAGCGACCCGCGGGCTGATCGGCAGGCGGGAGCTCGCCGCGATGAAACCGTCCGCAATCCTCGTCAATGTCTCGCGCGGCGCGCTGGTCGACGAATTGGCGCTGGTCGAGGCTGTCGTCGGCAACCGTCTCGGCGGCGTCGGCCTCGATGTCTATTCCATGGAGCCGCTGGCGCTTTCGGGGCACCCGATGAGCCCGCTCTTCGGCCGCGAAGACGTCATCCTGTTTCCACACCTCACCTTCTTCACTGTCGAGGCGATGCGACGGCTGGAAGAGGATACGCTTGCCCGCTGCTTCGAAATCCTCGACGGCCATCCGGTCACGGTGCGCTCGCAGGATCCCAGGCTGCGCGCGCAGACCGCCGGCGTCGTCTTCGGCTGATCCCATCGCTCCACATTCGAAGCCTGCTCGGGCCCCTTGGATCCGGGTCGATATGCGTTGGTCGCGGCTGCGACAGTTTCGTGACAAACATCGGAAAAATCTTGGTCCTCATAAAATAAATAGATTTTACTTATCGATCACCAGTCCGCAAAGTCCCTGACAAGAAGACGTCCAGCCGGCTCGACGCTGCTCAGCATCCGGGCCGGCCGGCCCAAGTGCATCGCAGAATGTGCCTTCCATCAAAGGGGAACTGACCATGAAATCACGACAAGCATCACTCGTCGCGGCGTTCGCCGCGCTGCTTTCCGCGTCCGCGGCCCTCGTCGGGCCGGCGATGGCCGACGGTGTCGTCACCATCTATTCGGCCGACGGCCTGCACGATGGCAACGGCAGCTGGTACGAGACCGAATTCGCGGCCTTCACCAAGGCGACCGGCATCAAGGTGCAGTACATCGAGGCCGGCTCCGGCGGCGTCGTCGAACGTGTCGCCAAGGAGAAGTCGAACCCGCAGGCCGATGTTCTGGTGACCTTGCCGCCCTTCGTACAGCGTGCGGCTGCCGAAGGCCTGCTACAGGATTACAAGCCCGAGGCTGCGGCCCAGATCGACGGGGGCACGGACAAATACCGGCCGCTGGTCAACAACTACATGAATTTCATCTACAACAGCGCCGTCCTCAAGGATGCGCCGAAGAGCTACGAGGACCTGCTCGACCCGAGCTTCAAGGGCAAGATCCAGTATTCGACGCCGGGCCAGGCCGGTGACGGCACCGCCGTCATGCTGCAGGTGATCCACGCCTTCGGCGGCGAGGATGCCGGCTTCGCCTACATGAAGAAGCTGCAGGACAACAATGTCGGTCCCTCGGCCTCCACCGGCAAGCTGACCGCGCTGGTCAACAAGGGCGAGCTCCACGTCGCCAACGGCGACCTGCAGATGAACATGTCGCAGATGGCCGACAACCCCAACATCAAGGTGTTCTGGCCGGCTGGTCCTGATGGCGTGCGCTCCACCTTCGCGCTGCCCTACGAGATCGGGCTGGTCACCGGCGCGCCGAATGCCGACAATGGCAAGAAGCTGATCGACTTCCTGCTTTCCAAGGAAGCACAGTCGACGGTCAGCTCGGTCGCGCTCGGCATGCCCGCCCGCAAGGACGTCACGCCCAGCGACGCCAACTTCACCAAGCTGCAGGACGCAATGAAGGGGGTCACCGTATGGGCTCCGAATTGGGACGAAGCGCTGAAGAACCTGCCGGACTACGTCAAGAAGTGGAACGAAGCCACGGGAAGTTGATCCCCGAGGGAAACGACCGGGGGAGCAGTCCCCCGGCTAACCTTGCCCCGGAGAATCTTGTCATGTCGGCAGCCGCCTTCACAGGTACCAACGTCATGGACATCGACGCCGCGAAGGTTCGCGGCGCCGGCTCCAATGTCCACTTCGACAAGGTCAGCGTCGCCTATGGTGCGCATGTCGTGCTCCATCCGCTGACGCTGGACATCGCCCCCGGCGAGATCCTGGCGATGATCGGTCCTTCCGGATCCGGCAAGACCACGGCGCTACGCGCGGTTGCCGGTTTCGTGCGGCCCGCCAGCGGGCGCATCAGGATCGGCGCGACCGACGTGACCGACCTGCCGCCCTACGAGCGCGGCCTCGGGATGGTGGTCCAGAACTACGCCCTGTTCCCCCATATGCGGGTCGAGGACAACGTCGCCTTCGGCCTGCGGGCCCAGGGCGCCGATCGCGCGCTGATCGCGGAGCGGGTCAGGGACGCGCTCGGCACGGTCGGCATGTCGGCCTTCGCGAAGCGGTTACCGCGTGAGCTTTCGGGCGGACAGCAGCAGCGTGTCGCCATCGCCAGGGCGCTGGCGGTCAGGCCCCGTGTCCTGCTGCTGGACGAGCCGCTCTCCGCGCTCGACGCGCAGATCCGCCGCAACATGGTGGAGGAGATCGCCAAGCTGCACCGCGACCTGCCGGGCCTGACGATCCTCTATGTCACGCACGACCAGACGGAGGCGCTGACGCTGGCCGACAAGATCGCAATCATGCGCGATGGCAGGGTCTGTTCGCACGGGCCGACGGGCGAGCTCTACCGTCGGCCGCCGAACCGCTTCACCGCGGAATTCCTCGGCCGCGCCAACCTCTTGCCGGTGACGGTGGTGGAAGCCGCCGGTGGCAAGGGATTTGCCAGGGCGGCGCTCGGCGACACCACGCTTGCCAGCGCCGGCCGCGACGAGAAGGCGGGTGACAGGAGCCTGCTCTGCATTCGCCCGCAACATCTGTCGCTGACGGACGAGGGGGGCCACAGCAACCGGATTTCCGGCCTGCTCAGGGAAGTGCACTGGCAGGGAGAACTCACCCATCTGGTCCTCGATGTCGACGGCACGGCGGTGCGCGTTTCGACCACCCGGCTGCCCATCGCCTTGCCGGAGGCGGGCACCAGGCTGCCGCTGTTCTTCGCGCCGGCCGACACCTCGCTGGTTCCGGAGGACGCCGGTGTCTGAGGCGGCGGTCATCGGCGCGCGGCCGGCCAGGGTCGAGACCGGCAAGTTCTGGATCTTGCCGCCGGCGGCGCTGCTGGCGCTGCTGTTCTTCTATCCGCTGGCGCTGATCGCGCGGCAGGCCTTCTTCGACGACAGCGGAATGGCCAATGTCGCCGAGGTGACGCGGGTGCTTCACTCGCGCTTCTTCCTCAACGCCTTGATCAACACGGTGTCGATATCGGTCGCCGCCACCGCCGGCTGCCTGATCGTCGGCCTTGTGCTGGCGCTGATCCTGGCCTTCGTGCCATTCCCCGGCAGCAGGTTCGTCGCCCGGCTGATCGACACGTTCATTGCCCTGCCGACCTTCCTGGTCACGCTTGCATTCACCTTCCTCTATGGCTCGGCTGGCATGCTCAATGCCGGTCTCATGGAGGCTTTCTCGCTACCGCTGCCGCCGGTCAATTTTCTCTATTCGAGCTGGGGCGTGGTGCTCGCCGAGGTCACCGTCTATACGCCATTCATCCTGAGGCCCTTGCTCGCCGCCTTCTCGCTGGTCGATCGCGGCCAGATCGAAGCGGCCAGCGTGCTGGGCGCCAGGCCGTTGCGCATCGTGCGGCAGGTCATCCTGCCGGCCGCGATCCCCGCACTCATCGCCGGCGGCAGTCTTTGCCTGCTGTTGACCGTCAACGAATTCGGCATCGTGCTGTTCATCGGCGCCAAGGGCGTCATCACCTTGCCGCTGCTGATCTACGGCAAGGCGATCCAGGAATCGCAGTACCAGGTCGCCTGCATCATCGCGGTCATCAACATCGCGCTGTCGCTGGGCCTGTTCGGCCTCTACCGTTTCGCCGCCGGCCGGTTGGGAGCGTAAGCCATGCTGGTCTGGTCACGCTCCGGTCGCCTTGTCCTGTGGGCCCTGTTCGCGCTGGTCTTCGGCGTGCTTTTCCTGGCGCCGCTCGCGGTGATCCTGCTTTCCAGCCTTGCCGGCCAGTGGAACGGCGTGCTGCCCAGCAGTCTCACGACGGCGCATTACGGCGACGTCCTGCACGGTTCTGCCGGCGATGCGGTGAAGGCCAGCCTGGTCACCGGCTTCCTCGCCAGCGCGCTCGCGCTGGTCAGCGGCACCTGGGCGGCGCTGTCGCTTCGCCTCCAGGGGCATGCTCTGCGACGGCTGCTGGGCCTGCTCTTCTTCATCCCGAGCGCGGTACCCTCGGTTTCCGTCGGCCTTGGACTGCTGGTCGCGTTCAGCAACCCGCCGCTGCTGCTCAACGGCACTGTGGCGATCGTCATGGTCGCGCATTTCGTGCTGATCTCGGCCTTCACCTTCGGCAACGTCTCGGCCGGCCTGGCGCGCCTGTCGCCCGATTTCGAGCAGGTCGCCTCCAGTCTCGGCGCGCGGCCGGGCTACAGGCTGTGGCATGTGACCTTGCCCTTGCTCGCGCCCTATCTCGTGGCTGCCTTCGGCCTCAGCTTCGCGCTCTCGATGGGAGAGCTCGGCGCCACCGTCATGGTCTATCCGCCGGGCTGGGTGACGCTGCCGGTGTCGATCTTCTCGCTGACCGACCGGGGCGATGTCTTCGCCGGCGCGGCGCTGACCATGATCCTCGTCGTGGCGACGCTCGCGCTGCTGCTCGGACTGGAGCGCGTCGCCGCCCGCGCCAGCGGTTCCTGAGAAGCGCCGCGTCTTCGGCAATCGGTCGTCATATCTGCTGGACGCCGCGGCAGTCCTTGCCGTAACCATCCGAGTCGCTCGACGGTGACGCTGATCTGGCAGAACCACGTTGGATCGGGTCACTTGTACGGCGTAAATCGATAACGGCCGAACACATACCTGCGCCGCATTGGTGTTCGCTTGCCCTTGCCATTCACGCGATTGCGCGCCCGCTCGGCCGGACACGTCTCCGCCGAGGGACTGTGTCGCGCAGCGGCATTTTCGGACTTCACCAGACGTGCTAAAGATGTTAGCGTTTTGATCAAACGATCTAATGTTGTTGAACATGGCCGAATTCGATCAATCCATCACCTTCCTCAAAGTCGGCGATCTGTCGCGCAGCCTCAACTTCTACGGCGAGGTGCTGGGCCTGCAGCGTGTATACGAGCGCAACGGCAAGGTCGTGATCCTCAAGGTCAACGAAGCAGGCTTCGTCGGTCTGGTGCCCGCCGAAATCCCGGCTGGCGCACCCCGCAGTTCCGCGCTCACCATGATTGTCAGGGATGCCGACGCGTGGCTGCCCAGGCTTGAAGCGGCGGGCGTGCCGAACAAAGGCAAGCCGATTTTCAAAAGCGAATTCGGCATCTATGTTCTCTACGCCACCGATCCCGATGGCAACACCGTTGAATTCCTGGAAATGCGGGATCCCGCCTGGCCCCATCGCGGAGGCACGGAAGCCGTTGGCGGATGATGCGGGATAGGGGAGGCGCTTTGTGATCGTTGAAGGCTTTGCGCCTGTTTCGTCTCGCAGCACTGTGCAGGATGTCGTCTACCGGCAACTGCGCCAGGCTCTGATGACGGGACGCTTCGATCCGGGGCAAACGCTGACGATCTCCTCGCTGGCGGATTCCTTCGGCACCAGCCCCATGCCCATACGCGAAGCCTCGCGGCGGCTGGCCGCCGAAAATGCGCTGGAAATTGCCGCCAACGGGTCCGCCCGCGTTCCCTCCGTAAGCCGCGAGCGTCTGGACGATCTGTGCCGCGCGCGCATCGTGCTCGAGGGGCTGGCCGTGGAACTCGGCGCGCCGAATATCGGTGCTGGCGACATCGCTCAGCTCGAAACCTTGATCCATGAACATGAGGTCATGGCGCGCAGGGGCAGCGTCGTCGAGATGCTGGGCAAGAACCAGGAGTTCCATTTCCACCTATACGGTGCGTCCCGCTCCGAAGTGCTGATCCAGCTCATCGAAACGCTGTGGCTTCGCTTCGGCCCTTACATGCGAACCCTCAGCAGCCATGTCGAGCCCATCCTGAAGTCGGAAAACGGCGACACCTTCACCGAGCACCACCACCAGGCTTTGGCTGCCCTGAAGGAGGGCAACATCGCGGCGGCCCGCCAGGCGATCGTCGATGACATCACCGCTACCCAGAACCTTCTGCACGGATTGTGCGAGGAAGGCTGAGCGTCGGCCCACGCGGGCAGGGGATCTCGCCGGCTCAACGCAAATCATCGATCGACAACCGTCAACACAGCAGGGACCTCGCATGACGAACAACACTTTCGCAAACCTGCCGGTCTCGGCTCAGGTGACGTTCTTCTACTATGGCGACCTGGCGCCCGCCGAGCGGTTCTACGGCGAAACGCTTGGCTTCGAGAAGACCTTCGACAAGGGCTGGGTAAAGTTCTTCCGCTTGACTGAAACCTCCTTTGTCGGCCTCGTCGACGAGAGCCATGGCTTTCACAAGACGGCCGAGGAAAACAGCGTCATGCTCAGCATGGAAACCGCCAGGCTGGAAGACTGGTACGAACAGGCCAAGGCGCGTGGCGCCACCTTCAAGAGCCATCCCGATTTCGCCGGTGCCGGCGAAAAGATGCTGACGAGTTTCATGCTTCGCGACCCGGGTGGCTACACGGTCGAATTTTTCCGCTTCAACCGGCGGGATTGATATCGCGGCCTCAGGAGGGCGGGCCGTGGCTCCCGAGCGCCTCGGCCGCCACGGCTGAAACCGTTATCGCAGGCGATCGCCGCTCGCGCCGTCGAACAGGCAGACATGTCCGGTATCGAAGGCAAGCGGCACGCGTTGTCCCTGGGCGAACTGCAGCCTTTCGGTCGTGAAGACCTTCAGCGGCTGCCCGGCAAGGTCGAGATGGGCGACGCTCGCCGCTCCCGTCGTTTCCACCATATCCACGGCGGCGTCCACGCCTTCGCCTCCACTCGCGCCGATCCGGATGCGCTCCGGCCTGATGCCGATCTTGACGTGCCCGTCCTCGGGCAAGGAGAGCGACTGTGGTAGTGTACAGAAGGCGGTGCCGCCGACCGTGATCGCAATGCCGTGCTCGCCGCGGCGTGCCCGGGCGTCGAGGAAATTCATTGCCGGCGAGCCGATGAAGCCCGCGACGAACATGTTGGCCGGATCGTCATAGAGCTCGAGCGGCGTGCCCACCTGCTGGATGATGCCGGCATTCATCGCCACGATGCGATCGGCCATCGTCATGGCCTCGATCTGGTCGTGCGTGACATAGACGGATGTGGCGCCGAGGTCGCGGTGCAGCTTGCGGATCTCGAAACGCATCTGCTCGCGCATGCGGGCGTCGAGATTGGACAGCGGTTCGTCGAACAGAAACGCTTTCGGGTTGCGCACGATGGCGCGACCCATGGCGACCCGCTGGCGCTGGCCGCCGGAAAGTTCGCGCGGCTTGCGCCCGGCGAGCGCCTCGAGGCCGAGTTTTGCGGCCGCTCCGCCGACCGCTTCGGCGATGCGCGCCGCCGGCGTACGCTTCAGCTTCAGGCTGTAGGCCATGTTGTCCCTGACATTCATATGCGGATAGAGCGCGTATGACTGGAACACCATGGCGATGTCGCGGTCGCGCGGCGGCAGGTCGTTGACGCGCCGGCCGTCAATGTGCACGTCGCCGGAGGAGGCGTCCTCAAGGCCGGCGATCAGGCGCAGAAGCGTGGACTTGCCGCAGCCGGAGGGGCCGACCAGCACCGCGAACTCTCCGGATGCGATGGAGAGGTCGACGCCCTTCAGCACCGGTACGGCGCCGAAATCCTTCCGCACATTGGCGATCTCGATGGAAGCCATGGGTCACATTCCTGGTTTCAGCCCTTTACCGCGCCGGCCGTCAGGCCCTGCACGAGGTAGCGTTGGATGAGGAAGAAGAAGACGCAGACCGGCAGGAGCGCCAGCACGCCGGCCGCCATCATCGGGCCGAACTCGACTGTCGCCCGTGTCGAATAGAGCAGCAGCCCGACCGGAAAGGTGCTTGTCGAAGCCGACGAGTTGAGCAGCAGCGCAAACAGGATCTCGCCCCATGCGCCGGTGAAGCAGAAGCCGACCGTGGCGACGATGCCGGGCAGCGTAAGCGGCGCGACGATCTGCACGAGCGCCTTGAAGCGCGTGGCGCCGTCGATCATCGCGGCTTCCTCGAGCTCTTTCGGGATTCCGTCGAAGAAGGACTGCATCAGGAAGGTGGCGAAGGGGATGTTGAAGGCGGTGTAGATGATGATGAGGCCCGTCAGGCTGTTGGTGAGGCCGAGCACGCCGAAGATGCTGAAGATCGGCGTGATGACGATCACCAGCGGAAACATCTGTGTGACGAGCATCAGGCCCACGATCCAGAATTTCCCCCGGAAGACGAACCTTGAGAACGCATAACCAGAGGCCGTGGCGAGAAGCGTCGACGCGATGGCGGTGACGCCAGAGACGATGATCGAATTGCGGAAGAACAGCAGGAAATCGCTCTTGCCGACCACCGTCGCGTAGTGCTCGAGGCTGAACCGCGACGGCAGCAGGTCCGTGCCTTGCTTGTAGAGGATGTCATTGGGCGTGATCGAGACCTTGACCAGCCAATAAAGGGGAAAGAGGGCTGCCACGACATAGATCAGCAACACCGCGTAGTGCAGCGTCCATTTGATTGTCCGGCTTCGGAGGGAACCGCGCATCGGCCGTTACCTCGCACGCAGCATCATCTGCCGGATCGACAGCAGCAGAAGCGCGTAGATGAGCAGCAGGACGACAAGCGCAGTCGCGATCGCCGAGGCATAGCCGAAATTCAGCCCCTGATAGGCCTGGGTGAAGACATAGCTGGCTACGATCTGGGAGGCGTCGGCCGGCCCGCCCTTGGTCATGACCACGATGAGTTCCGGCGAATTGGCGACCCATATGGTGCGCAGCATCACCGTGACCACCATGGTCGGGGCGAGGAAGGGAAGCGTGATCGAGCGGAAGCGCTCGAAGCTGCTGGCCCCGTCGATCTCCGCTGCCTCGTAGATCTCTCGCGGGATCGACTGCAGCGCCGCCAGCAAGGTGATGGCGAAGAAGGGCATGCCCCACCAGATGCCGGCGATCACCGGGCCGAGCAGGGCGTAGTCGGGATCCGACAGGATATTCCCCGGCGTGCTCATGAGGCCGAGGGCGTAAGCCCAGTGCGGCAGCGGTCCGATCGCCGGATTGAGGAGCCAGGACCAGTTCATGCCGATGAGGAAGGTCGGGATCGCCCAGGGCAGGAAGACGATGGGCTGGATGATCGAGCGACCGGGAAATGGCCGGTTGAGCATGAGCGCCAGGATAAGGCCGAAGACGAACTGGAAGGCCACGCAGCTTGCCGTCCATGTGACGGTATTTCTCAGCGCGTTCCAGAAACTGGCGTCGTTCATCAGGTCGCGAAAATTGTCGAGGCCGACGAACCCGCCCGAGGTCGGGTCCAGCAGCATGACACTGCGGAAGGCGTAGGAGATGCCGATGACGATCGGCACCAGCGTCGTCACGGTGATCAGCAACAGCGCGGGAGCGCTGTAGAGATAGGGTTCGAGCACGGCAAGACGCCGCCGCGTGCTGGCGGAAGGAGCGGAAACAGTCATACGCGGCCCGGATTGTGGTCCCGTGGTGCCGTCGCGCAAAGGCGTCGTCACCACGGGAAATGAAGGCGTGGTTACTTCTTGGCGAGGTACTTCTGCTGGGCCTTGGAGAGTATGTCTCCCCACTGCTTGCCGAGATCCTGCGCGGTGATCTGGCCGAGCAGCGCCTGCTGGCCGAGTTTCACGGCGGTGGAGCCGGCAAAGAGACTGTATTCCGGCAGGTAGGCCGGCGTGATGGTGGGTATGGCATCCTTGTCGGCGAGCGTATCGAACCAGGCGCGGTACTTCGGGTCGGCGTAGGCGGGATCCTTCTCGGCGCTCTTGAAGATGGGCAGCGCACCGACGGCCTTTGTCCACATCGGATCGGTTTCAGGGCCGTCGATCAGGGTAAGGAACTTCCATGCCAGATCCTTGTGCTCGCTCTTCGCCATGATGCCCCAGGAGCCGTAGGTCAGGATGGGGAACGACTTGCCGTTCTTGCCTTTCGGCATGGGCACGACGCCGAATTCGTCGGGCGTCATGTGTTCGGTCGTCGGCGCCAGGACGTCGGCATCCTGATCGAGCATGGCGCAGGTTCCGGTGTAGAAGCCCGCGACGGTTTCCTTATAGCCCCAGTTGACGCTGTCCTTCGGCGCCCAGCCGTTCTTGTAGATGTCGATCTGGTTCTGGAATCCCGAGACCCAGCCGGCGTCGCCAAGGGTCGACTTGCCGTCCTTGTCGAAGAAGGCGTTGTCGCCGTTGGCGGCCGCCCCCATCATCGCCCAGCCGTTGAAGGCGCCCGAACCGCCGCGCAGGCAATATCCGGACTTGCCGGGAAGCGCCGATACTTTCTTGGCGGCGTCCATGAACTCGTCGACCGTCTTCGGCGGCCCGGCGACGCCGGCCTCGGCGAGCAGCTTCTTGTTGTAGTAAAGCGACTTCACGAAGAAGCCGTAGGGTATGACATAGGCGGTGTCCTTGACCTTGCGCGCCAGTTCCAGGGCACGTCCGTTGAGGTCGCCCGCATGCTCCCATTTCGCGATATAGGGCTCGAGGTTCTCCAGATGTCCGGAATTGGCGTAGAGCGCCACCCAGTTGTCGGGCATCTCAGCCACGTCAGGTATGTCGCCCGCGGCGATCATCGTGGCGAATTTCTCGAACGAATTGTCCCAGGGAATCGAGATGAGCTCGACTTTGACGCCTGGATTTTCCGTTTCGAATTTCTTGATCAGCGTGTTGAGGACGGCGAGCGACTCGTCGCTGGTGTTGGTCTGGACGAAGCGTAGTGTCGTGTCGGCCTGAGCCTGGCCGGCACAGAGACCGCCCAACATGGTCGCGGCAAGCAGCATCTTTTTGATCATTGGAACCCTCCCTTGGCCTTTCGGCAGCATGGTCGATTCCTGGCTGTGCAGGTCGCCAGCTTGCCTCTCCTCACGGCAAAAAAGATATAAAGATCATTTGATCAAGTCAATGCGCAGTGCATCGTCACTGCGCGTTGACAATGCGGGCGGCGGTGGACGGGTGGGTCGCATCGCGGCCCTTGTGCCTCCTCGCGAGGCTCCGGTTCCGTCCTGCATCCACTTTCCCCCAAGGCTCTCGGCACACGACAAATACGCCGCTCCATAAAACATCCTTGATTGACATCATGCCAGAACCAACTCATATTTATCGAACAAAAAAGTTCGATATATGAACACATTAAGTGATGCGCCACGCTCCGGTTCGGTGAGGGAGGCGAACGGGAGGTGATGTGAGCCAGATTGCCCAGAACTACCGTCCCCTGGATTCGATCACGCCGGAAAAACTATTCCCCGGTCACGACGAGTTGCGCCCAGAGGCGATCTCCACACTGGCGGGAACAAGCCACATACTCCATTTCGCGGGCAAGGCGCCGGTGACCTTCACCTTCGGCGACAGCACTGTGACATGGGAGACGGCGCCAGCGGCGAACGAACCCTTTCCGCTGGGGAGCGCGACCTATGAAGCAGTCAAGACGAGGGCCGGCCTGCTGGCGGCGACCATCGACCATCCCGAAGGCAACGCCAACATCTTCGCCGTCTTCGATCTCGCGCGGCAGCGCGTTGTGATGGTCAGGACTGTCATGATGAAGGGCACCTCGACGGTCGCCGAGCGCACCGAGATCTCGGAAGCCGGTATCGGCGGGCCGATCTCGGCGCCGTTTCCGGCAACCGCCGAACTGGTTGGAAAGCGCATCCACTGGAGCTACGGCGACTCGCACAAATTCGAGCACATCTACATCGAGCCGGAGCTCTATTGCTGGCACGGCATCAAGGGCCCCGAGGCCAATATGGGCGCGGTCGAGCCGACGAGCGTGCGCAAGATCGACGACGATCTCTACCTATTTTCCTGGTGCGACCGCGCCATCCCGTTCAACGGCGCGCTGGTCATCGACCTCAAGGGCAAGCCGTCCTCGGCGGGGCGCCTGGTGGGCTGGGATGGCGGCAAGAACCGCATCAGCCAGGTCATCGTCGGGGCGACCGGCGAACTGGTCAACGTCACGCAGTACTAGGAGACATCGGCGGTGACTGCGTCCTCGAGCGTTCTGGCACTGTTGCCGCAGGGAAAGATCCATGTCGGCGGTGTATGGCGGGAACCGGGCGACGGCCGTTCGCAGGTGGTGATCAATCCGGCCACGGCCCAGCCGATCGGGCGGATCGGCCTTGCGACACCCGCTGATGTGGACGCCGCCGTCGCTGCCGCGCGCGCCCAGTTCGAGACGGGCGAATGGTCCCGTCTGTCGGGCGCCGACAAGGGGCGGCTTCTCTGGAAGCTCGCCGACCTGATCGAGCAGGATCGCGCCACGCTGGCTCATCTGGAGGCCCTCGACATCGGCCGGCCCTATTTCGAGCCGTTCGCAATCGAGGTTCCGCTCGCCGCCGACACGTTTCGTCACTTCGCCGGTTGGGCCGACAAGCTCGAAGGCAGCACGTTCGCGCTGCCGTCTTTCATGGGACGGGACCGCTTCTCTTACACTTTGCGCCTGCCGCTCGGCGTTGTCGGCATCATCACGCCCTGGAACGCGCCGACCATGATCGCGGCCTGGAAGCTGGCCACGGCGCTGGCCGCGGGCAACACGGTGGTCATCAAGCCGGCAGAGGACGCCTCCTTCAGCACGATGCGGCTGGTGCAACTCATCGAGCAGGCGGGTTTTCCACCCGGCACCGTCAATCTGGTGACCGGCGAGGGCGAGGTCGCCGGCGAAGCAATCGTCAATCATCCGGACGTCGACAAGGTATCCTTCACCGGCTCCACCGCTGTCGGCCGCAAGGTCGCCTCCCAGGCGTCCGCGGCGCTCAAGAAAGTGACTTTGGAGCTTGGCGGCAAGTCGCCTCAGATCCTGCGGCGCGACGCGCCGCTCGATGTCGCCGTCGAGGGCGCGGCGATCTCGCTTTTCGCCAATCAGGGTCAGACCTGCGCCTCCGGCAGCCGGGTGCTTGTGCACCGCGAGATACTGGATGAGGTGACGGAACGGCTTGTCGAGAAGGCGCGCTCCGTCGTGGTCGGCGACCCCTTCGCGCCCGAGACGCAGATGGGTTCGCTCGTCAATGCCCGCCAGCTCGACCGCGTGCTGGCTTATGTCGATGGCGCCCAAGCCGAAGGCGCCACCGTGCTCACCGGCGGCCAGCGTGTGGAGCGGCCGGGTTTCTTCGTCGAGCCGACGCTGGTGATGGGCCACAACCGCCTCACGCTGGCGCGCGAAGAGGTCTTCGGGCCGGTCGGCCTGCTGGTGCCGTTCGACGACGATGACGAGGCCATCTCGCTGGCCAACGACACGGATTACGGGCTGACCTCGGTGCTGTGGACGCGCGACGTTTCGGCGGTCAACCGCTTCGCGCGGGCGCTGCGGGCCGGCTCGACCTGGGTGAACGCCTGGGGGCCGCCGCATCCGGCGTTGCCCTGGCTCGGCATTCGCTCGAGCGGCCTGGGCGAGGAACTTGGCCGGCAGGGCCTTTTGTCCAACACCGTCGAGAAGGTCGTCTCGGTCGTCTCGGCGCCATGAAGCAGATTCCAAACGCCACGAGCGCGCGTCCGGGGCGCCGTGGTGACCACAGACCCGGCATCATCCAGGGGAACCCGATATGAGAAGATTGACAGGATTGCTCACCAGGGCAGCCTTCGCCCTCGGTCTGGCGGCTGCCGCCGCATCGATCGCAACGGCGCCGGCCCGCGCCGAGGACCCGTCCGTCTCGCTGATCCAGCTTCGCGCCTACATCATTGTTCCGGTCGGCCTCGACCAGGGCAAGTTCAAGGAAGCCGGCGTGGCGGTGGACCCCAAGATCGTCACCGACAATTTGCTCATCAACGAGGCGATGTCGGCCAACACCTCGGAGGTCGGCATCACGGGTGCGACCTACCAGGCCCTCGCAGCGCCGGACCTTCCTTATTCGATCATCGCGGTGGCCGAGCAGTCGCCGGAGGCGGTCGGCGTGATGACCGCTGCCGATTCCGAGATCAAGTCGCTGGCCGATCTGAAAGGCAAGACAATCGCGGGCGGCGACGGCGAGCCGATCGCCTATCTGCAGGAGGCGCTCGCCGATGTCGGCGTTCACAAGGGCGACTACAAATACGTCAAGATCGAAGCCAGCACCGGCGCAGCCGCGCTCGCCAGCAAGCAGATCGACGCATGGGTCAGCTACAATCCCTTCATCGCCGCCAATGTCTCGAAGGGGCTGGCCAAGGTCATCTTCACGCCATCGACCAAGTATTTCAACAACTTCGTCATCATCCTGGCGACCAAGAAGGCCATCGCCGAGAAGCCCGATGCCCTGGCCGCGTTCCTCAAGGGCTACGGCAAGTCGCTGGAATGGGTGCAGTCCAACAAGGACGCGGCCGTCCAGGCCTACTCCAAGGCGACGGGGCTTGAGCCTGACGTCGCCGCGGCCACCTTCGCCAAGCGCAATCAGCAGTTCAAGTCGCCCGATGCCTCCGTCGTCGCCGACTTCAGCCGCGAAGCACAACTCTATATCAAGTACGGGCTGATCCCGGCCGAGCCGGACTGGTCCAAGGTCATGACGACGGAGATCTGGGACCGGGCGTTCAAGAAATAGCAGCAACCCAGCCCGCAACCAGAGTGATGGTGTGACATGCCAGACGGCCGGTCGAAACAAGATGAGGCGCCGCCACTCGATGCGCCGGAGCCTGCAGGCTCCGGCGCGCGCGGCGGCCTGCTCCGGGCAATGGAGCGTCACCTTGCCGGCTTCCTGCTGCCGCTGCTGGTCGTCATCATCTGGGAGATCGCGGCACGCGCCGGCGCTGTCAACACCTTGCTGTTGCCACCGCCGTCGCGTGTCCTCCTCACCCTGGGACAGGCTGCTATCGACGGATCGTTGTGGGTCAATCTCGGCTACAGCGTCCGGCGATGGATCATCGGCTTCGCCTTTGGCGGCGGCGTCGGGCTGCTGCTGGGCGCCCTGAACGGCCTTTCGTTGCGCAGCGAAAACTTCACCGACACCACGGTGCAGATGCTGCGCACCGTTCCGTTCATGGGGCTCACCCCGCTGCTCGTCATGTGGTTCGGGCTGGGTGAAACGCCAAAGGTGATCCTGATCGCCGTCGCCAGCTTCTTTCCCGTCTATGTCAACACGCTGGCCGGCGTGCGCAATGTCAACAAGGGGCTGGTGGAGGTCGGGCAGTCCTTCCAGCTTTCGCAGGCCGAGCTGCTCTACCGGGTGATCCTGCCGGCGGCCTTGCCGGAAATCCTGACCGGCATCCGCTATTCGCTTGGAATAGCCTGGCTGGCGCTGGTCATCGCCGAGCTGATGGCGGCCGAAAGCGGCATCGGCTTCTGGCTGATGCAGGGGCGCGAGGCCGTGCGGGTCGACATCGTGCTCGCCAGCCTTGTCGTGTTCTCGGTGGCGGGAAAATTCATGGACGCGGCCCTGCGGCTTGTCGAACGGCGCGTCCTCCACTGGCGCAATGCATTCTCGGGTTCCTGACATGAGCCAGTTCGTATCGGTGCGCCATGTCGGCCGTTCCTTCGCGTCGCGCGGCAAGAGCGTCACGGCGCTGAGCGACGTCAACCTCGACATCAAGTCGGGAGAATTCGTCGTCCTGGTCGGGCCTTCCGGCTGCGGCAAGTCCACGCTGCTGCGCAGCATATCGGGCCTGGATCTCGGCTACAGTGGCGAAATCCTGGTGGGTGGCCAGCCGGTGCGCGGTCCCGACCGCTCGCGCGGACTGGTCTTCCAGGAAGCCAGGCTGCTGCCCTGGCTCACCGCCGGCGCCAACATCGCCTTCGGCATGAAGGCCGGCGCGCGCGAGAAGCGGGAGCGCGTGCGCGAACTGCTCGACCTCGTCGGCCTTGCCGGGTTCGAGGATGCCTATCCGCATCAGCTTTCCGGCGGCATGGCCCAGCGCGTCGCCATCGCTCGCGCGCTCGCGCCGCGGCCGAGCATCCTGTTGATGGACGAGCCGTTCGGGGCGCTCGATGCCTTCACGCGCATCAAGCTTCAGGATGCTGTGCGCGACATCTGGCGCTCGCAGGGCGTGACGACGGTCTTCGTCACCCATGACATCGACGAATCCCTCGTGCTGGGACAGCGCGTGGTCATCATGTCGGCCCGGCCCGGCCGCATCTCGGAGATACTGGACGTCGATCTTCCCTATCCGCGCGACCGCGTGTCGGAAGATTTCGCGAAATACCGCAATCGCCTGCTCAACAGCTTCGGCCTGCACTGACCGTCGGCCGTGGGAGACCTTCATGACGAATAAGTTTCACCTGGCCTACTTCCTCACCGACTCCCATGCCCAGGCATGGGGCACGGCCTGGGGCGGCAATATCGGCCGGGACTGGGCGTTGCCGGACCTCTACGTCGCCGCCGCCCGCGAGCTGGAGCGCGCCTGCTTCGACTATGTGCTGATCGAGGACAATGTCTTCGTCGCCGATGCCTATGGCGGCTCGATGGACGTCTATCTCAGGAACGGCCTGTCCGTGCCACGGCGCGATCCCCTCATGGTCGCCCCCTACATGCTTCAGGCCACGCGCCACATCGGCATCGTGCCCACCATCTCCACCTTCGCCTACCATCCCTACCAACTGGCCCGATTGGTCGGTTCGCTCGACCAGCTCTCGCAGGGCAGGGCAGGCTGGAACGTCGTCACCGGCTCCTCGCAACGGGCCCTGCAGAACTTCGGCCACAGCGGCATGGAGGAGCACGACAAGCGCTACGACATCGCCGACGAGTTCGTCGCCGCGGCCAACGCGCTGTGGGATTCGTGGGACGTCGACGCGGTCGTCGCCGATCGCCGCGGTGGCGTTCTGGTCGACCCGGCCAAGGTGCGCGTCCCCGACTACAAGGGCGAGCACTATTCGACGCGCGGACCGCTCAACTCCGGGCCCTCGCCCCAGGGCCGCCCGGTGATGGCGCAGGCGGGCAGCTCGGGCCGCGGACGCGTGTTCGCCGCCCGCCACGCCGACACCATCGTCGTCAAGGCCAAGACGCTGGATTACGCCAGGCAGTACCGCAAGGAAGTGCGCGAACTGGCGGCGAGCGAGGGGCGCGATCCCGATTCCATCAAGCTGCTGCTGATGATCGCGCCGATCATCGGCGCCACGCGCGAGGAGGCGGAGTTGAAGCGGCAGAAGCGCGACGCCGACGACCTGGCTGCCGCCGAGCTGACCCTGGCCAAGGTCTCCAAGATCGTCGACATCGATTTCAGCCGTTTCCCGCTCGACGAGCCGCTCGACCCCACCGGCCTGAAGACCGAGGGGACGCGGTCCGTGCTGGCCGACTTCATCGCCCGTAACGCCGGACGCACGCTGCGCCAGGCAGGCGCCATCGCCCTGGCGTACAATCCCGACAACACCAATCTGGCCGGCACGGCCGAGGATGTCGCGGCCGAGATGGTGGAGATCATGCAGCATGTCGGCGGCGACGGCTTCCTGATCACCGGCCAGACCACTCGCCACTTCCTGGCCGAGGTGGCGGACGGGCTGGTTCCCGCCCTGCAGGACAGGGGCGTGGTTCGCGACCGCTACCGCGCTGGTATGCTGCGCGAGAACCTGATGGAATTCTAGAAAGGCTAGCAAATGGCACGCACGGTTATCGTCGTAGGCAATCCCAAGCCGGCCTCGCGCACGCTCGACGCGGCGCGGCTGCTGGCCGTCGGGCTCACCGGCCGGCAGCCCGACCTCGAACTGGACCTTGCCGCGCTCGGGCCGGCGCTGCTCGACTGGAATGCGGAAGCGGTCAAGACGGCGGTCGCCGATGTCGCGGCCTGCGACCTCGCCATCATCGCCAGCCCGACGTTCAAGGCGACCTACACCGGCCTCCTGAAGCTGTTCCTGGATCGCTTCTCCGGGCAGACCGGCATGCGCGGGGTTGTCGCCGTGCCCTTGATGCTGGGCGCGAGCGAGCGTCACGCGCTGGCGGTGGAGACGCATCTCAAGCCCGTCCTGGCCGAGATCGGCGCGAGCTGCCCGACGGCCGGACTGTACCTGAACGACAAGACCTATGCGGAAGGGCCGGAGTTGCCGCAGTTCGTCGAGGTCTGGAAGCCGGTGGTGCAAGCTCTCGCGGGCCGGATCCGAGCGTCATGAACGCTGTCATCAACCCGCTGGATTATCGCCGCGTCCTGGGCAATTTCCCCACTGGCGTCGTGGTCGTCACCGCTGCCCTCGACGAAGGTCCGGTGGGGATGGTCGTCGGGTCTTTCACGTCTGTGTCGCTGGACCCTCCGCTCGTCGCCTTCCTGCCGATGAAATCGTCGTCGTCGTTCCAGAAACTTTCGCGCTCCACAACGTTCTGCGTCAACTTCCTCGGCGCCCATCAGGAAGCGCTCTGTCGTACCTTCGCGTCCAAGGCATCCGACAAGTTCGCCGGACTGGACTGGCTGCGCGCGCCCTCCGGGTCGCCGATCCTTCCGGGCGTGACCGGCTGGGTCGATTGCGCGCTCGACACCGTGCACGACGCGGGCGACCATGTGATCGTCGTCGGCCGTGTCACCGCTCTGTCCACCGGCAACGACATCGCGCCGCTGCTGTTCTTTCGCGGCGGCTATGGCAGGTTCAGCACGTCCTCGCTGGTGGCGGGCAATGAACCGGACCTGCTCACCCATCTGAAACTTGCCGACGTCGCCCGTCCCTTCATCGAGGAACTGGCTGGCAAGCTTGACCTCGTCGCCACCGTCACGGTGCGCTCGGGCAGGGAGATCGTCCTGCTGGCCAGCGCCGGGCAGGCGACGGTTTCCAGGTTGGGGGAGCGCGTGCCCTTCGCACCGCCGCTGGGCGCTGTCCACGCCGCCTGGGAGACGCCCGATGTCGTCGCCTTATGGATTGCCAATCTGGGTGCGGATGCGATGCCTGCAGACCAAACCTTTGCGGAAACGCTCGAACGGGTGCGCCGGCGCGGCTGGTCGATCGGCGTCGACGGCCCGAGGCATCGCAAGCTGCAGGCGGAAATGGCGAAGGCGCTGAGTGCCGGCCATTCGCCCGAGACGGTCGAGACTCTCAGGAGAACGGTTGCCGAGACGGCCATGACGCATGATCCGGAGGTGCTCGCCGGTGCCGACGGCCTGATCCCCGTGGGCGTCATCAGCGCTCCCGTCAGAACGCCGTCCGGCCATGCCGCCTTCGGGATCAGCCTGACCGGCTTCGACCGCAACCTCGATCGAAGCAGTTTCGACGGGGTCGTATCGGCGCTGCTCTCGACCTGCGGCGACACCGCCCGGGCGATCGCGCGGTATTTCTAGCCCGTGGCCCAGGTCATGATCACGAGAAGTTGCGGACTTTTCGAGATCATGCTTCAAAAACAAGATCTTGGAGCCCGGCATGAAAAGGCCGCTCATGTTTCTGAGCGGCCTTGGCGTTGCGCTGGAGCCAGACGGAGCGCCGCTCTTTATTTGAGGTGGCCTTCGCCCTTCAGATATTCGAGGGCGATCCCGGCTGCCCGGAAATCAAGCTGGTCGCGGCGGCTTCTGAGCGTCGTGACGTCGCGAAGATAGCGCTGCAGCTTCTGCCCGTTGCGTGACGCCGATGAGCTGGCGGTCCTGAGCAGTGATTCCACGATGTCGAACACCAGTTTCTCGACCATGTGGTACATGCCGTCCAGGCGCACGCCGACCTCGTTGGTGAAGGGGGCAATCTTCTTCACCGAACGCTCCGCCGTCTCCATGTAGATCTGCGCGCCACGGATCGCGGCCGAGCGGGCCGTGTCGGCCGTCACCACGGCAAGACCGAGCGTGCGCTGGTAGTCGGGCACGTCGAGGCGCAGCGTCCCGGTCAGGCCAGCTGTCTTGGTCTTCATGATGTGAACATATTCGTCGATGGCGGCCTGCGCCGTACCGACCGCCATGGCCGCCAGGCTGCCCTCGGCGAAGGCATTGAACAGGCCGCCATAGAGCGGGCTGCCATTGTGAAGCGCGGTGCCGGGCGTGTCGCCGAACAGCGTCGAGGCGCGGTTCATCTTGATCGTCATGTGGTCCGGCACGAAGACGTCGGTCAGCACCACGCCGTTGGAGCCGCTGCCGCGCATGCCCAGCATGTCGCCCCAGTCCTCCAGGACCTCGAAGCTTCCCTTCGGCACGATCACGGTCAGCGTCGGGGAAACCCAGCTGTTGCCATGCCGGTCGGTCTTGCCTTCGTCGTTGGGCATCGACATGCCGCCCATGAAGTAATCCGCGTGCGGCGCTCCCGAACAGAAGGACCACTTGCCGCTGACCCTGTAGCCGCCGTCGACGCGCGTCGCGACGGCGTTCTGCGTATTGAAGCTCCATGGGGCGGAGAAGTCGGCACCTTTGCCGAAGATCTCGTCCTGGCCGGGCTTTTCCATGTAGGAGGCGACTTGCACGGCGTGGCCCGCGCCGAGCGCATACCACCAGCCAGTGGAAGGGCAGCCGCGGGCGATCTCCATGATCACCGCGTAGAAATCCGGAAGCGTCATCTCATAACCGCCATAGGCTTTCGGTGTGAGGATGCGGAAAAGCCCTGCCTCGCGGATGGCCTTCGCGGTCTCCGCGCTGGGGTAACCGCGTTCCTCGCAGGCGCCTTGCTGGTCGCGCAGCATGGAGCGGAACGCGCGCGCTCTTTCGACGAGCTCGGCGGGCGTTGGAATGTCGTTACCGGAATCGGACTTGGCGACGCTTTGCAGCATGGTTCGTGATCTCGTCAGCGTTTTGGAAAGATTGGATTTTATCGTGCTTCAGCGTCGCTCCGCGGCCGTCCGGAAACCATACCCTCAACGTAGGACGATCCCGGGTCGGCCTGGCGCGAGGTCGGGAAGTAGGGCGCGAAGCCTGTTTCACAGGTCGAGAACCAGCGGCTCATCGGTGTTCTTCGCCCGCGAGACGCACAGCATCATGCGATCGTTCGCGGCCCGCTGTTTCCTGGTCAGCAGAACGTCGCGGTGATCGACCTCGCCGGAAAGCACCCGCGTTTCGCACGAGCCGCAATTGCCTTCCTGGCAGGAGCGCCGGATGGATATGCCTTCGTCGTCCAGAACCTCGATGACACTGCGGTCGGTCGGGATGGTGAGCCGCCGGCCGGAGCGCGCCAGCACCACGTCGAAGGCCTGGTCGCCGGCGCGATGCGCCTCGCCGCCCTCGAAATGCTCGGTGACGACGTCGATGCCATGCGCCGCCGCGGCGTCTTCGACAGCGTGCAGCATCGATGTCGTGCCGCAGACATAGAGCGCTCGCCCTTCGCCGGCGGCCCGGGCAACGACGGCGCCGAGATCGGCGCGCGGGCCTTCGTCGCGCGCGTGGACCGACAGCTTTGCCCCCGTCGCCGCGAGCCTGTCGAGAAAGGCCATGCTCCGGCGGCTGCGGCCGCAATAGATCACTTCCACGTCGGCGTTGTTCGCCGAGGCGGCCGACAGCATCGGCAGCATCGGTGTGATGCCGATGCCGCCGGCGATGAAAGTGTAGCGTCCGGCCGGTTCGAGCGCGAAGTTGTTTCTCGGGCCGCCGACATGGAGCCGCATGCCGGGCCGCAGCCGCTCGTGCACGAAGCTCGACACCCCCCGGCTCTCCGGTTCCCGGTAGACAGCCACCGTCCAGCTTGCCGCCGTCGGGTCGCCGCAAAGGGAATACTGGCCGGCCCGATGTTCGGTAAGCCAGAGATCGATATGGGCGCCCGGCTCCCAGGCGGGCAGGGGAGCCCCCCGGGGGTCGACCAGCTCCAGCGAGAGGATGCCTTCGGCTTCTATGCGCATGGCTCGGACCTCGAGGACGGTGGTGCCTTCGTCATGTTCCGGCACGACGACGGGCGAGCTCCGGGATTGGTCGATGCGAACGTTGCCGACATGTTCGATGGCGGGCGCCTTGTCCCACAGGACCGGGAAGTATTTCGGCGCCCTGAACACCCATCCCGTCACCACCGGTTGCTGGGATGTGTCGGGCCGCAGGCCAGGCAGCGCCTCGATCATCTCCTCGAACATGATCCGCTCGACCTGCCGCGCGAAGAAATGGCCGGCGCAGAAATGGGCGCCGTTGCCGAAGGCCTGGTGCGAGCCGCCGCGATCCATGTCGAACCGGTCCGGATCCTCGAAGCGCCGCTCGTCGCGGTTCGCGGAGGCGAGCACCACCTGTACGATCGAGCCTTCCGGAATGCGCTGTCCATGCAGGACGACGTCGCGCGACGCCTGGCGCTCGACGGAACCGATCGGCGCGATCCAGCGCAGGCCCTCATTGATGGCGAGCGGGATGCTGTCGGCCGGATTGGCGACCAGGCGCGCCCACTGCTGTGGCTGCGAGAAGAGGCCGAGCAGCGTGCTGCCGGCGGCGTGGCCGGGCTCCTGCATGCCGCCAAGCAGGATGACGCGCAGCGACGGCATGATGAACTCGAACGGCCTCGGCCCCGCGCCTTCCTCGCGGCCCGCCCACAGCATGTGCGAGAGCATGGAGTCGTCGGGGTGGGCCACCAGATGTTCAAGCTTCGGCCGCACCACCTTGTCGATCTCGGCGCTGGCGGCATCGGCGATGGCGAAGCCCTCGGGCTCCAGCCCGAAATTCGAGATACCCACGTTGAGGTCGTGGAACCAGCGCCGCAGCGTGGCCGAGTCGACCAGATCGGCGAGGCCCATGACGCTGCGCAGCGCCTCGACAGAGACCGGCTCCAGATAGTCGGCCATCAGGTCGCCGCCCTTGCGCTGGCGCATCGGCGCCAGATACTGGCGGGCCATGGGACGGACGAGATCGTCGATCGTGTCGTTGATCGGCTTGGGCTGCAGGCGCGGATCGACACCGGCGCGAAGCTGCTTGTGCGTCTCACCGCCCGAGGTCAGCACGTTCGGCGAGCCGAACACGCGCTGCAGTGTGGGATGATCCTTCGCGCCGACAAAGCCCTCGCGCCCCATGCCGACAAGTTCGCACTCGTCGAAGCGGGTGACGAACCAGACATTGGCCGCCGAAATCCAGGCCACCGGCGCCTCGCGGCGCAGGCGCGCATAGGCCGGATAGGGGTCGTCCTCGAGCTCATCCAGGGTAATGTCGTCGATGATGGCCATGCCTGCCATGCCGGATATCTCCCTCCATGGATCCGCAACGGGATCCGCGCGCGGATTGTCTGTCCGTCGACGATGGCACAGCGGGCATGCCACGGCGTCCCCCTGAAGGAGGATCGTTCCCATTCGCGCCGGCGCGGTGGAACCAGCTGGAAATCGGTGACGGTGGCGCCCGTGTCAGGAGAGCTGAAGCTGGCGCACGGTCTCGAAATAATGCGCAAACAGCTCGTTCTGGCTGGAAATGCCGAGCTTCGCATAGGCGCGCTTGCGGAACGTCGCCACCGTGCTCGGAGCGATATCGAGCGTCAGCGCGATGGCCGAGACCGAATAGCCGACCGCGATGCGCGCGCAGACCGCCGCCTCGCGCTCTGTCAGCTCGTCGCAGTCGGACAGGAATATGGTGCGCAGGTGATAGAGCATCTGCTCGCGGCGCTCGTTCGACATCTGCGTTCCGGGCGAAGACTTGTGCCTGACATAGCGCTCCATCTCCGCATGTTTGCCGACGAAGCGCAGGATCAACGGCCCCAATTCCTGGAAGATGGTCACATCCTCGTCGCTGAAGGCCGGCTTCTCGATGTTGCGGTAGAGGGAGGCATAGAGGCGCAGGCCCTGATAGCGGCCGATGATGGCGATCTCGCTGGCCAAGCCCGGTCCTTCATAGAACTGGCGCCGGTATGCAGGGCTGGGGAAGTCCGACGAGCTGAGCCGCAGCACGCGCGTCGTGCTGCCGTCGACGTCCTTCGCGAGCTGGAACATCGGGTCATGCTTGAATTCGCCGCTGATGTACTCGAGCGCGAGGTTGCGGGCGCGCTTGGTCTCGGCCTTGGACTCGCCCTCGGCGACGACCGCGAGCGGAGCGCGACCGGAGTCGGAAAAGGCGAACACGGTGCACTGGTCCGACACGACGAATTCCCGCGCCAGGCCCAGCAACGACGCGCCGAATTCATTCGTACCGATAGCCGATACGATCTTCTCCAGCACGGGTACGGGCAATTGGACCAATCGGGCGCCTCCATGCGTTCGGAGAATATCGATCCTCGGCAAAGCGCGGAGTCTTTTATCTTCGATGGAAAAATTAGCGTTGGCCAAACTGTGGTACAAGGGGCAATCCTCGGGTTGTGCCTCTGTTCGGAGTTGCCAGGGCGAAGGTCATGCAGGCCGGCAGACCGCGACGGGGCCTGATTGCTGACCCGTCGGCCCCGGTCATGCCGCTTCGACGAAACGCGGCGAATGCTCCACCAGTTTGCGTGTATAGTCGTTCCCGGGCCGGTCGATGACCTGGCCGGTTTCTCCCAGCTCGACCAGCCGGCCGTATTGCAGCACGGCGGTGCGGTGCGCGATCGAACGCACCAGCGCCAGATTGTGCGTCACGAACACCATGGCGAGGTTCTCTGTGCGCTGGACTTCCTGAAGCAGCGAGACGATCGACGCCTGCACCGAGACATCCAGCGCCGAGGTGATCTCGTCGCAGATCAGCATGTCCGGCTTCAGCACGAGAGCGCGGGCAATGGCGACGCGCTGCCGCTCGCCGCCGGAGAGATCCGATGGATAGCGATCGGCGGCCTTGGCCGGCAGGGAGACCGCGTCCATGGCGCGCTTCACCTTGGCGTGCAGCTCCGCCGACGGGCCGTTCTCGAACAGCCGGAGCGGGGTGGCGATGATGTCGGCGATGGTGTGGCGATTGTTGAGGGCCCCGTAGGGGCTCTGGAAGATGTACTGCATGCGCCGCTTCTGCGCCTCGCTGCGCTGGCGGGCGTCGAAGGCGAGATTTTCCCCCTGGAACGAGATGGTCCCCGTGGCCGACCGGTGCAGGCCGATCAGCAGCCGCGAGAGCGTCGTCTTGCCGGATCCGGATTCGCCGACCAGCGCCAGGCATTCGCCCGGCATCACGTCGAATGAGATGGAGTGCAGGACCTGGAAGTCGCCGTGCGAGGCGGCGACGTCGCGGATCGACAGCACCGGCTTCGGCTCGTTAGCCTGGATGTCTCCGGCGACGCGGGCGAGGGGGCCGTCAATGTGCGGCGTCGCCGCGACCAGGGCGCGCGTATAGTCGTGGCGCGGTGCATGGAAGAGCTGGCGCGGCGCGCCTTCCTCGACGATGCGCCCGTTCTTCATGACCATGGTCTTGTCGGCGAGGTTGGAGACTACGGCGAGGTCATGGCTGACATAGAGCGCCGCGACCCGGTGCGTGCGGCAAAGCCGGGCCGTCGTTTCCAGCACCGTTGATTGGGTCACCACGTCCAGGCCGGTCGTCGGCTCGTCAAGGACGACCACCCGTGGTCGCAGCAGGAAGACCGTGGCGATGCAGACGCGCTGCTTCTGGCCGCCGGACAGCTCGAAGGGAAACCGGCGCAGGAACCCGCGGTCGGCGGGAAGCGAAACGTCCGCGAACGCTTCGGTGATCCGCCGGGAAATCTCGCCGCGCGAAAGCTTCGGCTCGTGGGCGCGCAACGCCTCCGCGACCTGTTCTCCGATCCGCATGCGCGGGTTGAGCGCAGCCGACGGGTCCTGCGGCACATAGGCGACCACCTTGCCCCGGAAAGCCTGCAGCGCGGCTCCTTCGAGCGTTGTCACGTCCCGCCCGTCGACGAGGATTTCGCCACCGGCGATCCTGGCGCCCGCGCGCGTATAGCCCATGAGGCAAAGCGCGGCGGTGGTCTTTCCGGAACCGGATTCGCCGACGATCCCGAGGATCTCTCCCTCGTTCACCGCAAAGCTGACGTCATCTACGATGGCGGTGCCTGTGTCGATGAGCTCGACGCGAAGATGTCGGACGTCCACGACCTTCATGTCCTATCCCTCGATGCGGGCGGCGGCGCGCGCCACCGCGTCCGCCAGCAGGTTGGCGCCGAAGATGACGAAGCCGATGCAGATGATCGGCAGGCCGACCGCCCAGGGCTGGAACAGCAGCCCGTCGCGGTTCTCGTTGATCATCATGCCCCAGTCGGCGGTCGGCGGTTGGACGCCGAAGCCCAGGAAGTTGATGCCGGCGATCAGGCCCATCGCCCAGGTCAGGCGGAAGCCGGCCTCGACCATCAGGGGCGTCAGGATGTTCGGCAGGATCTCGCGCATCAGGATCTGGCGCCTGGGCATGCCGATGGCCTCCGCATACTGGACGAATTCCTTGTGCGCCACGTCCAGCGTCACCGCGCGGCTGGCGCGCGCGATCGCCGGCATGAAGACCAGGCCGACCGAGACCATAAGCAGCAGGCCGCCGGCGCCGGCGATCGCCACGCAGAGCAGGACGAGGACGCGCTCCGGGAAAGCCAGGATCACGTCCATCGCGCGCATCAGCAGCCCGTCGAGGCGACCACGGCTCTGGCCCGCTATCAGGCCGATCGCGGTGCCGAAGACCATGGCGATCAGCGTTGCTCCGGCCGACATCCAGAGAAGGCCGCCGCCGCCCGCGAGCGCGCGCGAGAACACGTCGCGGCCGAGATTGTCGGTTCCGAACAGGCTGCTGCCATCCGGCGGCTGGAACGGCGCCCCGACAAAGTCGTCGACGCCGAACGGCGCAAGATGCGGTCCGGCCACGGCCGCCACGACGGCGAGCGCCAGCAGGGCGAGACCGATCTGACCGCGCCTCACGGTCAGCGTGCGGCCCAGCAGCCGCACGACGGGGTTCAGGCGCCGGGTTTCGCCGGATGCAGGAACGGGCTGGCTCACCAGGATACCCTCGCTCATCGCCCGGCCGCCCTCATCTCGGGGCTCACCGCCAGCATCAGCAGTTCGGCGGCAAGATTGACCAGCATGTATACGGCCGCATAGACCATGATGAGGGCCTGCAGCATGGGCAGGTCGCGGTTGCGGACGGCGTCCGTGAGCAAGGCGCCGATGCCCGGATATCGGAACAGGTATTCGATCACCACCGCGCCGCCGAGCATCAGCGCCATGCACAGCGCGGCGCCCTGGATCGCCGGCACGACGGCATTCGGCAGCGCGTGGCGCCACAGGATGCGGGATGGCGACAGGCCCTTGAGGCGCGCCATCTGCACATATTCCGATGCCAGCACCTCGACCAGCGATGCCCGGATCAGCCGGCTGAGATAGGGCACAGCAGACAACACCAGAACCGCGATCGGAAGGACGATGTCGCGCGGATACGCAAGCGGCGACGCGCCGGGCGGGATGACGGCGATGGCCGGCAGGACGCGCCACACAGCGGTGGCGAAAACCAGCACGAGAAGGGTGCCCTTGACGAACTCCGGCAGCGCGCTCAGCGCCAGCATCACATAGTCGAAAATCTGGTCCGACGCGCGCCTGGCCCGTGTCGCCGCCGCCGCGCCAATGAGCGTCGACAACGGCACCGCGATAATGATGGCGATGACCGTCAGGATCAGCGAATTGGCCAAGGCCGGAAACACCTGGCCCGCGACCGGGTTGCCATTCGCCAGCGACGCGCCGAAATCGCCGGTCAGGGCGCTGGCAAGCCAGCGCCCATAGCGCACGATGTAGGGATCATTGAGGCCATGGGCGCTGCGAAACGCGTCGAGCATCTGCGGCGTGGCGAGCTCGCCCAGGATGATGCGCGCCGGATCGCTGGGCAGCAATTGCGTCGCGATCGACACCACCACCGAGACGAGGAAGAGGACGACGACGCTCGCCACCAGACGCCGGCCGATCCAGCCGAGTGTCTTTGCCAGCGCCGGCTTGCGACTGCTCGCCGGAGACGTCACCTCGACGCTTGCGCCGTGGGTCATCGTCATGCGTCGCACCTCGTCTTGGTCGGATCAGCCTCGCCGGCGGTCACGACAGGGACAGACGGGCGAACTCACCGCGACAGAGCCCAAGGCCGGTGTGATCCTCCATCAGGCCTTTCACCTTGTCGGAATAGGCGTCGGCGCCCATCGCGAAGGCGGCATTGAGATAGCCGCCCTTCTCGAACTGGATATGCTGCATCGCCTTCATCTTCTCGACGCGGGCCGCATCATCCTTCTCCGCCTGGACGTCATGATAAAGCTTGGCGAAGGCCTCGTCCTTGAAGCGCGATGTGTTGAGGGTCGATTCGGGGCCGTCGGAGATTGCCGCCATCGTCATGTAGCCGAGGCCGGGGAACAGCCCGAACGTGAAGGGCGCATCCTGGACCTCCGCGCTGCGCGCGGCGGCCGCATCGAGTTTCTTGATGTTGACGGTGACGCCGATCTGCTTGGCTTGGTTTGCGACGACCTGCGCCGCCTCGACCATGCCGAAGCGCACCGGCGCGACGAGGAGTTCGACGACGAGGTTCTGCGCGCCTGCCTCGGCCAGCAGCGCCTTGGCCTTGTCGAGGCCCTGGCTGCGCACGAGCGAGCTGTCGTAGCTCGGATCGAACGGCGAATAGAGGTCGTGGCACACGCTGGCGCGGCCTGCGAAGGCCTGCTTCACCACCTTCTCGCGATCGATCATCAGCCGGAAGGCCTGGCGCACGCGATTGTCCTTGAAGGGGCCGCTGTCCGTGCGCATGGAGAAGGGATTGAACAGTCCGGTGCGCGACAGGTTCACCTTCAGGCCCGACGTGGCTTCGATCTGCGGCACGAGGCTGAGGGGAAGCTGGTTCATGGCGTCGATCTGCCCGCCCATGAGGGCGTTCACTCGCGCAAAATCGTCGACGAAGTTGAGCGCCACGACGCGGGCGATGGCGGGCTTGTCGCCGAAATAGTTCTCGAAACGCTCGATGACGATCTGCTGGCCGGGCGTCATGTTGACCATCTTGTAGGGGCCGGTGCCGATCTGCTCCTTGCCGTCATAGCCTTCGGGGACGACACCAAGTATGCCGCCGTCGCCAAAAGCCTGCTCGAACAGGCTGAACGGCTTAGGCAGCTTGAAGCGCACCGTGCGCTCGTCCAGCTTCTCGATGGCCTTGGTGTCAATGAAACCGATCTGCCCTGCCGCGTAGCCGCCCCCCTTCGGATCGAGGATGCGCCGCACGGTATAGATCAGGTCATCGGCGGTCAGCGTCTTGCCGTTGTGGAATTCCACCCCCTTCTTCAGCCGCACGTCCCACTGGTCGACCGTGGCGTTCGCGCTGATTTCCTCGGCCAGCACGTTGCGCAGCTTGAAATCGGGGCCGACCTGCGTGATCTGGCTGAAGACGCTCTGGATCAGCGAGCCCGTTGCCTGTCCGACCATGGCATGGGGATCGAAACTGTCCGTCGCTCCGCCGCCGGAAAAGCCGAGGCGCAGCGTATCGTCAGCCGCCAGCGCGGTGGTGAACGGCGCCATGCCGGCGACCGCGGTCATGGCCGCGCTCGCCATCAGGAAGCCGCGACGCGAGAGATTTGGCCTGGCCAGTCTGTCCATTGTCATTCCCCTTGCAGATTCTTCTCGTTGCCATCCCTGCGAACGTGGTCCGGGCCTGGCAGCGGCGAACTGCACGGGCTTCGAACGGATCATAGTTGAGCGAGATGGAATGCAGCCAATCTAACGTGACCTCGATCGCGCTCCATACCCTCGCTGGAGGACGTTGCTCCAGCATGGTTTCGCGGATCTGCGCGTACATCTTGCCGGAGGGATCGAACAGGCTTTTTGGGGACTGCCGCGGCGTCGGCGACACCGTAGAATTCCGGGACGAGGGGCTACGATCCGGGCCTCTCGTGCCAGGACCGGCGCCGTGCCAGAGGTTTTGGCGATGCAGGGATCCTGCCTTGTCGAGATTGTCGCAACGATTGATTAGCTATATGCCGGAATGCCGCGCTGCGTTAACTACACTGTCGGGATTTCGATCTAAGAAGAAAACCGGCAGATCCAGGGGCAGAAAACAACATGATTGATCAAGTTCGCTCTCTTTTTGCGCGGAACGCGATGCTTCCGTTTGATGTCTCAAAACTCTCCGACCAGGACAGTCTGTACGATGCGGGGATGACTTCATTCGCGTCCGTTCAAATGATGCTGGCGCTGGAGGAGGAGTTCGACATCGAATTTCCCGAACAGATGCTGACCCGGCGCACGTTCTCGTCGCTGGCCAGCATCGCCGACGCGGTCTCCCAGATCAAAGAACAGGCAGCCTGACACCATGAGCGTCGCCGAGATGATCAACGCCTCCAAGACGGAAGCCCAGGGCGAGAGCGCGGCGACACGCATGGCGCGGGTCGCCGAAATCGCATCCAAGGCCGCCGACGCCGTCGATCGAGACGCCCGGTTCCCTCGCGAGACCATCGACGCCCTGAAGCACGAGCGCCTCCTTGGCGTTGCCATTCCAGTCGAATTCGGAGGCGAGGGGCTGTCCCTCGCGGTCGTGGCCGACCTGATCGTGCAACTGGGCCAGGCGTGCGGCTCGAGCGCGATGATCTACGGCATGCACCAGATCCAGATTTCAAGCCTGGCCAGCCATGGCGTCGCCAGTCCCTGGCATTGCGACTACATGCGTCGCATCGCTTCCGAACAGCTCCTGATGGCGTCCGCCACCTCGGAAGCCGGCATTGGTGGAAATCTCCGCAACTCGATCTGCGCGGTCGAGGTCGCCGATGGTCGCTTCTCGCTGGCGAAGGACGCCACGGTCATTTCATACGGCGCCCATGCCGACGCCATTCTGGCGACCGCGAGGCGGGCGCCCGACGCGGCAAGCTCCGACCAGGTGATGACGGTCATCCCGGCCGACGACAAATGCGCGCTGGAACGCCGTTCCGTTTGGGACACGCTCGGAATGCGCGGCACGTGCTCGGACGGTTTCATGCTGACCGCGTCCGGAGATGCTGCGCAGATATTCCCGAAGCCGTTTTCGGAGATCGCCGCGCAGTCGATGCTGGCGAGTTCGCACATCTGCTGGGCCGCGACGTGGTTCGGCATTGCCGCCGACGCCTTCGCCCGCGCGCAGGCCTTTGTCAAACAGGCCGCCCGCAAGCAGCCCAACGTCACCCCTCCCGGTGCCCTGCGCCTGTCTGAGGCCGCGGCGAAACTGCAGGAGATGAAGGGCCATCTCGTCGCCGCCATCCACCGGTTCGCGGTGGCCGAGCGCAACGACGACGACTTGTCGTCGATCAGCTTCGCCGCCGAGATCAACGCGCTGAAGGTGGCCGCGAGCGAAAAGGCTGTCGAGATCGTCCAGCTGGCGATGCTGATCACCGGCATCCTCGGCTACAAGAACGGCACGCCCTTCAGCGTCGGACGGCATCTGCGCGACGTCACCTCGGCAATGGTGATGATCTCCAACGACCGCATCCACGCGAACACATCGACGCTGCTCCTCATGAGCCGCTTCAACACTAGGCTGGGGGATTGAGATGGACACCAAGGTATTCGACGCGAAGAGCCTGCTCGACAATCTCTTCGACAACGGGATCCTTTTCGAAACCGGCGTCGACGGGCTTTACGGCCGCTCGGGCGTCTTCGAGGAAGTGATCGAACGCTTCGAACGCCTGGTCACCCGCCTCGGTGCGCCGGACAAGGCGACACGCATCCATTTCCCGCCGGGCATGAGCCGCGCCACGCTCGAGAAGAGCGGCTACATGAAGAGCTTCCCCCAGCTTGCCGGCTGCGTGCATTCCTTCTCCGGCGGCGAACGGGAGCACGCCAAGCTGCTGGGCATGATGGCATCCGGCGAGGACTGGACCGAGTTGCAGCAGGCGACCGACGTGGCCCTGACGCCGGCGGCCTGTTATCCGCTGTACCCGACCGTCGCGGCACGCGGCCCGGTGCCGGCCGACGGCGTCCTGTTCGAATTGTCTTCCTACTGCTTCCGCCACGAGCCGTCGCAGGATCCGGCGCGCATGCAGCTTTTCCGCATGCGCGAATTCGTTCGTATCGGCACGTCGGAGCAGGTGCGCGCGTTCCGTGAAAGCTGGCTCGAGCGCGGCAAGGCTATGATCGAGTCGCTGGAACTGCCCTGCGAGGTCGACCTTGCCAATGACCCGTTCTTCGGCCGGGGCGGCAAGATGATGGCCAACAACCAGCGCGACCAGGGGCTGAAGTTCGAGCTTCTCATCCCGGTCAGCAGCCAGGAGAAGCCGACGGCCTGCCTGAGCTTCAACTATCACCAGGATCATTTCGGCCAGACCTGGGATCTGAAGTTCGCCGACGGCAGCCTCTGTCATTCGGCCTGCGTCGGCTTCGGCCTTGAACGCGTGGCGCTGGCCCTGTTCCGCCATCACGGTCCCGACGTTGCAGCATGGCCGCGGAAGGTTCGCGCGGTTCTCTGGGATGCCTGAGATGAAGGCTGCGATCGCCGGCCTCGATCCGGCAGCCTATCGGCCGCATCGCCTGCACGACGCGGAACGGCGCTGGCCGCAGACCAATTGCTATGTCGACCTGCTGATTGAGGTGTTGCACGCGACCGGCCACGACCCCGTGGCCGCGCTCGGCTTCACCGTGACGCAGGACTTCGAGGGCGACCAGTTCACCTTCTTCAAGTTCCCAACCGCCGATCTGCAGCGGCTGGCTGGCCTCGACATCCAGGAATTGGCTATCTTCGATCGGCTGGAGACGCACCTCCTGGCGCAGATCGAGCGCGGACGCCTGCCGCTCGTGGAACTCGATGCCTTCTATCTGCCGGACACCAGGGGCATCACCTATCGCACCGGCCATTCGAAGACGACTGTCGGCGTCAACTTGCTCGACCTGCGGACCAAGCGGATGGTCTACTTCCATAATGACGGCTTCTTCGCTCTCGAAGGCGAGGATTATGATGGCCTTTTCGGCCAATGGGACGGCGCGGAGGCCGGAGCGCTGCCGCTGTTTCCCTACACCGAATTCGTGAAGTTCGAGGCCGCGCCAGCGGCCCGCGATGTCGTGGCCACGGCGAGGACCTTGCTCTCGCAACATCTGTCGCGGCGGCCCAAGCAGAACCCGCTTGCCGCCTATGCGGCGGTCTTCGGCAGCCACGCCGAAGCGCTGTCGCGCCGTTCGCCCGAGTATTTTCACACCTACTCCTTCAACACCTTGCGGCAGGTCGGCTCGAATTTCGAACTTCTCGGCGACCATCTCGAATGGCTGGGCAGAAACGGCCAGCAGGGCCTCGAGGTGGCCGTCGAAGCTGCCGGCCGCATTGCCGAGGGCGCCAAGGTGATGCAGTTCAAGCTCGCGCGCGCCATGGCGCGCCAACGCTTTGAAGGGCTGGACACGATGCTGGCGCCGATGGTCGAGGCCTATGACGTCGTCATGACGGCGCTCGACGCGAGCATGGGCGTCTCGGCAAGGGCAGCCTGAAGGCAGGCAGAGGTGGGGATGGAATTGGGTTTAGAGCATGAGCCCGAAAGGTCGCTGACCTTTCGGGATGTATCGTGCTTGGAGAACAATATGCCAGGGCGAAGCCGCGGTTCCGGGACGCTTAATCCAGCTCCAAGGGGCCGATGACGATGGCGGTTGCGATCGCCGACGCTGCGGAGTTGCTGGAGACCGGATGGCAATGCGCGCTTTCGCCGGCTGGCGCCTGGTCATGCCCCGGCGCGATCGATGGCGCCGCCGTCTGGCTCGATGCGGCCTGCCCGGGCACGGTCGCGGCCACGCTTGAGGCGCAGGGCCTCTGGCATCGCTCCGCTCCATCGCCGCTGCATGACAAGGATGTCTGGTATCGGCGTGGGCTCGATGTTGCCGGTCCGGTGCGGCTGGTCTTCGAAGGGCTTGCGACCGTTGCCGAGATCTATGTCGACGACCGGCTCGTGGCGACGTCGACCTCGATGTTCGCGCCATGCGAAATCGCCTTGACGCTCGTCGGCGGCGAGATGCTCGCCATAGCCTTCCGCTCCCTCGATGCGCATCTCGACACGCTCAAGGGCCCACGCGCGCGCTGGAAGCCGCGCATGATCGACGATCAGCGGTTGCGTCTCGCCCGCACGACGCTGATCGGCCATATGCCGGGCTGGTGCCCCGCCGTCGATGTCGTCGGCCCGTGGCGTCCGGCAAAGCTCGTGCGAGAGGACGGCAGGCCTGTTGTGGCCGACGTCACCTTGCGGTCTGACCTGGATAGCACGACCGGCAAGCTCGACATCGAGATCACGCTTGCCCGCGCGCTCGATCCGGATGAAACGGCCTTGGTCACCTGCGCCGGCAGGACTGCCGTTCTCGCGGGACAGGGGCCGACACTGACTGCCCATGTCGAGATACCTGACGTCGCCGCCTGGTGGCCGCACAGCCATGGCGATGCCATCCTGCATGAGGTGACGGCGACGATCGGAAAGGCTGAGATCCGGCTTGGCCGGATCGGCTTCCGCTGCATCGAACTCGATCGCGGCAAGGACGGGCGCGATTTTCGACTGAAGGTCAATGGCGTCCCGGTGTTCTGCCGTGGGTCGATCTGGACGCCGACGGATGTGGTGACGCCCGGTTCCGACGCAGTCGAGGACAGCTTGCGCCTGGCGCGCGAGGCTGGCGTCAACATGCTGCGCGTTGCCGGGACATTCGTCTACGAGGGCGAGGCTTTCCATGCCCGATGCGACGAGCTTGGCATCCTTGTCTGGCAGGACCTGATGCTGGCCAATTTCGACTATCCGGCGCGCGATGCCGGCTGGTGCGCGGCGCTGGCTGCGGAGGTCGAGGCGCTGCTTGGGCGTCTGCGGCACTCGCCCTCGCTGGCGGTGCTGTGTGGCGGTAGCGAGATCGCCCAGCAGGCGACGATGATGGGCATGCCGGCGGCGATGGATCCGACGCCCTGGTTCGACGCGGTGGTGCGCCCGATTGCCGGCCGGATCCGGTCCGATCTCGTGCTCGTGCCTTCTTCGCCGAACGGCGGTGTCCTGCCGTTCACCACGGAGGCGGGGCCGGTCCACTATTATGGCGTCGGCGCCTATTGCCGGCCGCTGGAGGACGCGCGTCGCGCCGAGGTGCGCTTCGCCAGCGAGTGCCTGGCTTTCGCCAACGTGCCGGACCAGGAAACGCTGGATGCGCATCTGCCGGTGGCGCCCCTGCATGATCCGCGCTGGAAGGCCGCGACCCCGAGGGACGCCGGAGCCTCCTGGGATTTCGAGGACGTACGCGATCATTATCTCGAAAGGCTCTTTGGCATCGACGCCCGCCGGCTGCGGACGCAGGACCCCGCGCGCTACCTCGACATGTCGCGCGCGACCACGGCCGAGGTGCTGGAGCGCACCATAGACGAGTGGCGTCGTCCGGCTTCGCGCACGGCAGGCGCGTTGAGCCTGTTCTGGAAGGACCTGGCGGTCGGCGCCGGCTGGGGCGCGGTCGATGCGACCGGACGGCCGAAATCCACCTGGCATGCCATGAAGCGCGCCTTCCGTCCGTTGCGCCTGATGCTCACCGACGAGGGTGTCAACGGGCTCTATGTGCATCTCGTCAACGACGGGCCGCGACCGGTTGTCGGCAGGCTGAGCCTGACTTGCCTGCGGGACGGCGTGACACCGGTCGTCGCTGGCAAGAGGGAGATCGAGCTTGCCGCGCACGATGCTTTGTCTCTTTCAGCTTTCGAACTCTTCGGCGCCTTCTTCGACGTGTCCTATGCCTACCGCTTCGGTCCGGCGGCGCATGAAGTGACGGTGGCGTATCTTCACGATGCGCAAGGCGATCTCTTGGCCGAGGCATTCCATCTGCTGCCTGGTGTTGCGACCGCACGGCGCGATGTCGGCCTTCGCGCCCGCATCGAAGCCCGCGAGGATGGCTGGCAGCTGTACCTTTCCAGCGCCCGGGCCGCTTACTATATCAGCATAAACGCCGGGCGGGATTATCGGGCGGAAGACGACTATTTCCACCTCGTTCCCGGTTGCGAAAAGGTGGTGCGCCTGATCGGATCGGCCGCCGCGCCGCCACCCGAGGGGACTGTCACCGCGCTCAATGCCGAGCGATCGGCTTCTTTCGAGATGGAGGTTGCGTTGGCGACTGCCGGAGACGTCACATCGTGAGGCCGATCGTTTTCGACCAGACGATTGGCTGGCTCCATCCGGCGCAAGGCGAAAGAGGCGTTGTGATTGCCGGCGCGCACGGCTTCGAGGACCTGTGCAGCCGACGGTTCCTGACCCTCATCGCCAGGCGATTGGCCCAGAACGGGATGCCGGTGCTGCAGTTCGACTATCCCGGTTGCGGCGATGCCCCGGGTGATCATACCGCGCCCGGACAGGTGGCTGGCTGGATAAATGGCATCGCCGGCGCGATCGACCGGTTGAAATCCGAAACCGGCGTGGAGGATGTCCTGGTCGTGGGCTTCAGGCTGGGCGCGCTGCTTGCGCCCGCCGCCATTGCCGGGCGCGGCGACATCGCGGGGCTCGCGCTGCTGGCGCCGCCGGCATCGGGCAAGGCCTATATGCGCGAGACGACAGGGCTGTCGCGAATGGTCGATGCGGCCTTGCCGGCCTATGCCGGCGCCACCGCCGAACCGTTTGACGGCGTGGTGGCCGCAGGCTTCAGGCTCAGCGCCGAAACGGTTGCGGCGTTACGGGTTCTGGAGTGGCAGGGCCATCTCGCCGACAGGCCTGATATCGATCTGCTGCTGATGCCGCCTCAGGTCGCGGAAGGGCATTCGCAATTGGCCGAAGGCATAAGAACCGCGGGCGGCAAGGCCGAACTTGTCGCTCTCGATGGTTTCGCCCGGCTGATGAGCAGTCCAACCGCCAACGACATCCCGCTCTCCGCGATCGATGTGGTGGCGCAATGGGCCGCGAGGTTGAGCAAGCCGTCGGATCGCATGCTGAACCCTGTCGATGCCACGCCCCCGTTCCTGGACGGTGAAGGCTACCGGGAGCATCCGGTCGTAATAGAGCCCGCGCCAGAGATTTGCGGCGTGCTATGCACGCCGATCGACGCCTTGCCAGGCGCCCCCGTGGCTCTCATTCTCAATGCCGGCGCGATCCCTCATATCGGCTGGGCGCGTGGCGCGGTGGAGATGGCGCGCACGCTGGCGCGGCGGGGAATTGCCTCCATGCGTGTCGATTTGCCCGGCCTCGGCCAAAGCGACACGCCCAGCGAAAAGAGGCTGTTCCTCTATGACGAACGGGCGAGCGGCGATGTGGTGCGTATCCTGGACTGGCTGGAGCAGCGCGGCTACGGACAGGCCTGCGCCATGGGCATATGCGCCGGCGCCCACCAGGCGTTCCATGCCGCCCGCCGCGATCCCCGGATCTCCC
This sequence comes from Mesorhizobium sp. 65-26, assembly GCA_001899205.1. GTDB lineage: Bacteria > Pseudomonadota > Alphaproteobacteria > Rhizobiales > Rhizobiaceae > Mesorhizobium. Next base: position 119,849 of record MKVL01000025.1, read on the forward strand.
ATCTGGGGATGATCAATCCGCTCTGCTTCTCCTGGAACAGTTCATATGCGCTGGACATGGGTCTGTCGAAGATTCGTGACAATGCCCGCGGTCCGTTGGTCGCGGAGGCACCACCGGCCAAAGACGGCGCCACGGCGGACGGAAACGCCTCGGCCTCGCCCCTGAAATCGGTGCTGAAGCTTGGCAAGCCGATCCTGCGCGGCTCCGTCGAGTTCGCGAAGTCCGTGCTGTCGCGGCTCTCCGGCGAAGGCGCCATGACGCGTCGTCCCGTCGAAGGCTGGATGAAGAGCATCACCGGGCGTGGGACGCAGGTGTTGGTGGTAAGCTGCGAGGACGACCTTAGCCTGCAGGAGATTGCCCGCCATTTCGGGCCGGACGGCGAACGGCTGAGGCGAATGAAGGGCGTGACGATGATGCTCGTGCCCGCGGCCGACCATACGCTGACCCCGGTCCATGCGCGGGACATGCTGACTGGTCAGCTCATCAGCATGCTGAGTGGCGCTCCCGCCATGCCGGCCAGCGCGGGCGCCAAAACGCAACGGCCGTCGGGCGTGTTCGCCGACGGCCGTTGACTTCAGTGCTGGAAGATCAGGCGGGATCCGCCTACTTCGTGTAGACCGGCTCTGGCTCCGGCTCGTAAGCGACCGGCACCGGCTCGGAGCAGCTGTTGGAGGTTTCGCCGAAGCTGTAGCGCAGGCCTGCCCGCACTTCATGCGTGTTGAAGCCCCTGTCGAAGCCCGGGCCAGCCGTCGGGGCGAATTCGAACATGCGGCCGCCATTGATATGCGTGAAGCGGTAGCCGACATCCAGGTTGAGGTTCTTCGACAGGCAGTAGGAAGTACCCGCCATCAGGCCCCACGCGAAACGCCAGTTTCCGGCGCCGGTATGCGTGAATGTGCCTTCCTCGATGGTGTTGTTCAGGTCGTCCCACTTGACGTAGGCGCCGCCGATGCCGGCGCCGATATAGGGCGTGAACCCTTTCCAGTGGCCGAGATCGACATAGGCGTTGGCCAGCAGCAGCATGGCCGACATGTTGCTCGTATCGGTCGAGCTGCAATCCGTGCAGGACGTATGGCCCTCGAAGCGCGACTTGAACCAGTAGTCGAATGTGAGGTCGGTGCGGAAGTAGTTGGTCACCTGGTAACCAACGCCGGCGCCCAGCGAAAGCGCGCCCTTCAGGTCACCGGAATCGAAGCTCTTGGTGCCGGGCGGAGGCCCGTAGACGATATAGTCAGCCCCACCCCACTGAGGTTTGTGGAAGTCGACGTCACCGCGAATGTACCAGCCACCGTAGTCGACGACCTGGACTTGCGGTTGCTCGATCACGGGTGGCGGCTCCGGGAGATCCGCCGCAAATCCTGGGAACGCGTATACGGTCACAATGGCAGCGAACGCTGCCTTCTTCGCGAAGTTTATCATGGTTTTACCGTTATGTTCCGAAGTGGTTGCCGACGCATTTGGCAGGTTGGTGTTATCGTTAATGCTGAATCAAAAAAGTTAAGTGCCTGTTAAGGCTGTTCATTAACCATGGCCTGGCGTGATTTTTTCCGCTGCCGGGCCCGTTCTTGAGCCCGTAGGCGCCCGCGTTTGCGAATGAGAGCCGTCGAAAGGCCCGAATCAGTCGGGATGTTCTGTCGGTGAGCGTCTCGGCCTGGCTCTTCACGGCAAGTTGAACGCATTCCGAAAATGCCGGGATGGGAGCGGGCGCTGCAAAGCCTCAAATGGGCTAAGCGTTGCAATTCTAGTCGATCGTTAGACTGTTCCTTAAGCCAAACAGGGTAGGTGCAGAGCCGACCCTGCATGCAAAAGCACGGATTCTTCTCGCAGGTGCGATCCGGGGAAATGCAAGAGATGAACTCGCAGACGACCACGTTTGCAGGCACAAGGACACAGGCAGTGTCATTCAAGGGGCTCGCGGCGCCCTTCCAGCTCGAGGTCTTTGCCGATCCGGCCCAGATCGAGCAGGAGTGGCGCCAGCTCGAGGCCACCGGCATCGCGACCATCTTCCAGCGCTTCGACTGGGTCGAGGCCTATGCGCGCAACGTCCTGCCGCATGAGGGCGCCCGGCCGTCAATCGTGCTTGGCCGGCTTCACGGGCTTCCCGCCTTCGTCCTGCCGCTCGCGGTATCGAGGCTCGGGCCCGTGCGTAGCGCGACGTGGATCGGCGGCAAGCACTCTGGCTACAATTTCGGCCTGTGGAGCCGGGAGGCAGCCTCGATCATGGCATGCCAGGATCGCGCCGAGATCGAAGCCATGCTTGGGCAGGTGCTCGAGGGGGTCGACTGCGCGGTGCTCGGCAGGATGCCGAAGAGCCATGACGGCGTGGCCCAGCCGCTTGCCGCACTGCTGAGCGATCCTTCCTGCATGGAAGGATATTCCTTCGACCTCAGGGATGGATTCCAGGCCGTGCTTGAGAGAAGCACGGGAGCGCGCAGGCGCAGGGTCAACAAGAAGGAGCGCAAGATGAGCAAGGTCGGCGCCTTGCAATATCAGGCGCTGCGCGATCCGGTACGCGCCAAGGCCGCGCTCGACTTCTTCCTCGAACAGAAAACCTTGAGGCTCGCCGAGCAGGCCGAGCCCAACAGCTTTGCCGAGACGGGCGTCAGGGCTCTTCTGCATGACTTGCTCGATCGCTCGCTGACGATGCGCGAACCGCTTTTGGAGATGTCGGAGCTTTCCGTCGCCGGCAAGCCGCGCGCCGTCGCGGGTTATGGAATGTATCGCGGCCGGGTGAACGTCTATTTCATGACGTTCACCAAGGACGAGATCACGCCGTACAGCCCCGGTCGCGTGCTGACCTACAGGCATGTCGAGGATTGCTGCGAGCACGGAATGGCAGCCTACGACCTCGGTGTCGGCTACGAGGACTACAAGGCGCATTGGTGCGATGTGGTGCATGAACTGAACGATGCCTATGTCGCCTTCACGCCGACCGGCGCCGCGGCCGTCGCCGCCATCCGCCTGTATCAAGCGGCGAAGAGCCGCATGCGTCGCAACGAATCCCTATGGCATCGCTTGAAAGCGGTGCGCGCATACCTGCCACGTCTTGGGTGGATCTGAAACGAACACATGACTGCCCCGGATACCAAACCCGACGTGCCAGATCGCGTTTCGGACGCTTTGCCGCTAGGACCACTGGCGGGCGTCCGCATGCTCTTTGTCGCGCCTGACGACTATCCGGCATTCCGCGTGGACCTTGTCGAACTGTTCTCCAATCATCTGGTCAGCCGGGGTCTAAGGATCGACTGGAGCCTGCGCCCCCGCCAGGACGGGCCTGCGCAGGTCGAGGAACGCGGCGCGGAGCGCTTCTACGTCGCGCGCCGACGTACAGCGGAAAAGTTCGGATCCCTGCGTTACGCCATGGCGGAAAACTGGCTTCGCCTGAAACTGGCCTGGCGCGCCATGCGCGGCGAATACGACCTGATACAGATCCGCGATCAGCCTCTGTGGGGCATCACCTATGGCCTGGCGGCCAAGATATCCGGCACGCCTTTCGTATTCTGGATGAGCTATCCTGTGCTGGAGGCGCGTCTTCGCATCGCCTTGCACAATCTGGTGCCGATGAGCCTGCCGGCACGGTTCGCGCGCATCGTCTACGCGGTCGTCGGCAGCTCCCTGTTCTTTCGGGTCACCTTGCCGCTCGCCGATCACGTCATCGTTCAATCGAAGCGGATGCGTGAACGTGTCGGCTTTCGCGGCATCGCCATGGCGAAGATGACGCCTGTCCCCATGGGGGTGTCGACCGAGCGCTACAACATTGCTTCCATTCCGGCGAGCGAGGATCCTCGTGTCGCCGGCAGGAAGAGCATGGCCTATATGTGCGCTGACGTCCTCAACCAGACGACGCGGTTGACCTTCGAGGCCCTGGCCGCGCTGGTCGCTCGAGGGTACGACGCCGTGCTGGTGATCATCGGGTCGGTATCTCCCGTCGAGCGGGAGCGCCTGGGAACGTTGTTGAAGGAGCTTGGCCTCACGGATCGTGTCGTCTTTACCGGACGCCTGCCGCTCAAGGAGGCGTTGGGCTGGGTGAAGCGGGCCGATGTGTGCCTGTCACCATTCGAGATGGACACCGCACAGCAGGTTGCCACGCCCACCAAGCTGGTCGAGTACCTGGCCATGGGGCGTCCGGTCGTCGCGACCGTGCATTACGACCAGAACGAAGTGATCAGCCGAAGCGGCGCCGGAATTGTCACTGCATTCTCGGGCGAAGCCATCGCCGAAGGCGTCGCGCGTCTGTTCGACGATCCGCACAAGGCCGAGGCGATGGGCGCCAGGGGACCGGAATGGGTCAAGGCGAATAGGGATTATGCCCGTCTGGCCGATACCGTGGAGCAGCTTTACGCCACCCTGCTGGCTGGCCGGCAGGCAGGGAAATCCGAAGAGACGTCCGCTCGCGCTGGCTGAGCGGCGTTGTTATCGCGATATATGTTTCGCGCCTCGTTCGTCGGCGTCCTTTTTACATGCCGCTACGAACGTTTCCGCACTAGGTCGGGCTGCTCGCCCAGCCGCCGCGACGAAGCGGCCAAATCCCAAATTAAGCTTAGCCAGCTGATATCGCTACGTTAATTATACTGCAACAGCAGCTTGCTAAGCTGGTCTCATGCTGAGACGACTAGGCTGGTATGCGCGACGGTTCGCTGTCATGGAGCGCGGCGAGATACGCCATCGCGTTCGCGAGCAATTGGCGCGCCGAGCCGCGCGCCGCGAGCGGCTCGACTGGTCGAATTTCAGTCTGTCAGGCGCGCGGCCCAGGACCTTGCCGATGTTTGCGCCACTGTTCGAGCAGGGCGTGCCGGAAGCGGTCGAACGGCAGCTGGAAATCGCGGCGGAGGCGTTTCGTGCCGGCCGCCTCAGACTGCTCAACCGTGACTGGCCGCAGCCAGTTCTCGACAGTACCGGGCGCATCGACCCTGCGGTCTGGACGCTCGATCCGGTCAGCGGAACCAGTTGGCCTGGAGCCGGGCCCTCGGCCTTCGACATAGACTTCCGCTTCGAGAACGGTCACCGCGACGTGAAATACGTCGCCGAGATGAACCGGCTGCATTTCCTCGCGGCGCCCGCGGTTCATGCCCGCCGCAAGGGGGACGCGGAGCTTGCCGGCGCCATATTGGGCTCGATCGGTTCATGGATGGAGGCCAACCCGCCGGGGCGGGGCGTCAACTGGTATTCAGGCATCGAGGCCGGCTACAGGCTGGTTTCGCTTTCCTGCATCGTCAGCGCGCTCGATCCCTGGATCGACACAGCGCTCGGCGAGCGGCTGGCGGCTTTCGTCGCGGCCCACGGCACTTGGCTGGCGCGCTTTCCCTCGCTCTATTCTTCCGCCAACAACCATCTCGTCGCCGAAGCGATGGGGCTTGCCGTCGCGGCACGACTGCTGCCCGACCATCCGCGCGCGGCGGCATGGCTCGCCGAGGGCAGGGCGCATCTGGAAGACAGGGCTCTTGCACTCTTTCATCCGGACGGCGTGGCCGAGGAGCAGTCACCCGCCTACGGCGCATTCACGCTTGAAATGCTGCTCATCGGGTTCAGCGCGATTGGCGGCGTGCCAGGAGAAAAAATCCGCGATCGCATGTTCAAGGCAGCCGCTGCCTTGAACACATTCCTCGATGATGCTGGCCAAGTTCCGTCTATCGGCGATGATGACCAGAGCCGGGTGCTGCTGGCATTCGGCAGTGAAGAGCCGCGCTATGCCGCCTCGATTGCCGGCGCGATTGCCGGATTCCTGGGAAGGCCGGAGCTGGCGCCCGCGATCAGGGATCCGCATTGGCGCGATATCGTGTTCGCCACTCCGCCTCCCGGTCCTGTTCCAGTCGACGGCACGTCCACATTTTCCGATGGCGGCTATACGGTGCGGCGCGGGCGGATCGCCGACCGCCGCGTCCATTTTGTTTTCGATCACGGGCCCCTGGGTTTCGGAGGCTTGGCGGCCCACGGCCATGCCGACGCTCTCTCGGTCTGGCTGTCGCTGGATGGCATGCCGGCGTTGGTCGATGCCGGCACCTATCTCTACCATTCCGAAGGCGAAAACCGCCGGCGCTTTCGCGTCAGCGCTGTTCACAACACACTGACGATCAACGGCGCCAGCCAGAGCGAACCTTCGGGCGCGTTCAACTGGATGCCGCGGCGAGCACAGGCAACGCTCGAGGCGACCTGTCACACCGACCGGCTGAATGTCTCGGCTTCGCACGATGGTTATCGGCGGAATTTCGGCGTCATCCATCATCGTGACATCGAGGAAACCGACGACGGCTTCCACGTCACCGACCGGCTGACGGGTACGCCGCCGTCGGGTGATGTCGAGATGGCGTTTCTGCTTGCACCGGAACTCGATGTGTCGATAGAGGGCGGCAGCGTCATCGCGCACCGTGGCGACCGACCGGAACTGGCGCTCATCGCGCCCGAAGGAGCCGTCATCGAGATTTCGCGGGGAGATGCCATGTCCGGGCGTGGTTTTCATTCACCCGGTTTCGGCATCCTGAGGGAAGCCGCAACTGTTGTTTTCAAGGCTCCGGCAAACCGGATGCGTTGGAGAAGTTCAATAGCAGTCAACCCGCTAACCTGAATTTTACCCGGAGCGGATAAGACATTGGACAGGGAAGCGCCGGGCTTGATGACCTGGTGAACGAAAAAAAGAAAGCGTCAGGTAAGTGATGAAAGTCTCCGTCTTCGGACTTGGCTATGTTGGTACCGTCTGCGCCGCCTGCCTGGCGGAGCGCGGCCACGAGGTGATCGGCTGCGACGTTAGCGAGGCGAAGGTCAGCCTCATCAATGCCGGCAAGAGCCCGATCATCGAGCAGGACATCGGCGAACTCGTTGCTTCCAACGTCGCGTCGGGTCGCCTCAGGGCGACGGTGTCGACCGAGGAGGCCGTGATGAACAGCGATCTGTCGCTGCTCTGCGTCGGTACCCCGTCGCGCCCCAACGGTTCGCTCGACCTGTCGGCGGTCGAGGCGGTGTCGCGCCAGATCGGCGCCTCGCTCGCCGGCAAGAACAGCTACCACTCGGTCGTCGTCCGCTCCACGGTTCTGCCCGGAACCATGTCGGACATCGTGCTGCCGTCGCTGCAGGAAGCGTCGTCCAAGAAGGCGGGCGAGGCCTTCGGCACCGCCTCCAATCCGGAATTCATGCGCGAAGGCTCCGCGGTCGCCGACTTCAACAACCCCGCCAAGACGGTGTTCGGCACCGATGACGCGATAACGCGCGAGCGCTTGCTCGAACTCTACAGCGGCTTGCCCGGCCGGCTGATCGTCACCGAGCCCAGGCTGGCCGAGCTGGTCAAATACACCGACAACACCTGGCACGCGCTCAAGGTGGCGTTTGGCAACGAGATCGGCAACATCTGCAAGGCCGCGGGCGTGGATAGCCACGAGCTGATGAAGGTGTTCTTCGCCGACACCAAGCTCAATATCTCCAATGCCTATCTCCTGCCGGGCTTTGCCTTTGGCGGATCCTGCCTGCCCAAGGATGTGCGCGCCATCAACGCCTACGCGGTACAAAACGACGTGGAGGCGCCTCTGCTCCGGTCGCTGATGCCGTCCAACAAGCAGCAGATCGAGCGTGCGCTGGATTGGGTGCTCAGCCATGGCAAGCGCAACATCGGCTTCCTTGGCTTCTCGTTCAAGGCGGGCACCGATGACCTGCGTGAAAGCCCCTATCTCGAGCTGATCGAACGGCTGATCGGCAAGGGCTGCGACATCAGGATTTTCGACCAGAACGTGTCCTTGGCGAAGCTCGTCGGTGCCAACAAGGCCTATCTGATGAACGCCATACCGCACGTTACGCAGCTCATGGTGCCCACCGTCGCGGACGTGGTAGAGCACTCCGACGTCATTGTAGCGACCAGCCGCTCGCCCGAATACGAGACCGTGGTTGAAAAGCTGAAGCCGGGTCAGGTCCTGCTCGATATGGCGCGACTGCCGAATGTGGACCGAATTGCGGGGATTTATGACGGCATCAATTGGTAGGCGCGTCCTTATCATCGTCGAGAACCTGCCGGTTCCCTTCGACCGGCGCGTCTGGTCCGAAGCGACCACCCTGGTGAAGGCCGGCTACGCGGTTTCGGTGATCTGTCCGAAGGGCAAGGGCGCGACGTCTTCCTATGAAGTGATTGACGGCGTCCATATCTACCGCCACCCGTTGCCTCTGGAGGCGGAGGGGGCGCTCGGCTACGCGCTGGAGTACGGCGCGGCGCTGTTCTGGGAGTTTCTGCTGTCGCTCAAGGTTGCCCGGCAACGCGGCTTCGACGTGGTCCATGCCTGCAATCCACCGGATACGATCTTCCTGATCGGCGGTTTCTACCGTCTGTTCGGCAAGAAGTTCCTCTTCGACCATCACGACATCAATCCGGAATTGTACGAGGCGAAGTTCAATCGTCGTGATTTCGGCTGGAAGCTGATGGTCTGGCTGGAGCGGCTTTCGTTCCGCACGGCCAACATCTCGATCGCCACCAACGAGAGCTATCGCGACATTGCGATCACGCGCGGTGGCATGGCCCCCGACAAGGTGCATATCGTGCGCTCCGGCCCGAACCTGGATCGCGTGCGTGAGGTGGCGCCGGATCCGAAATGGAGAAACGGCCGCCGTTTCGTCGTCGGCTATGTCGGTGTCATCGGCAAGCAGGAAGGGCTCGATCTGCTGCTGGACTCGGTCGAGCACCTGGTGAAGGTAAGGAAGCGTGACGATATCCAGTTCGTCATCTGCGGCGGCGGCTCCGAGCTTGAAGCCATCAAGGCCGAGACAGTGGCACGCTCGCTCGGCGATTATGTCACCTACACCGGTCGCTGCTCGGATGAGACGTTGTTCTCCGCGCTGTCGACGTCCGACATCTGCGTCAATCCGGACCGGCCGACGGCGATGAACGACAAGTCGACCATGAACAAGATCATGGAATACATGGCGCTCGGCAAACCGATCGTGCAGTACGATCTGCGCGAAGGTCGCTTTTCGGCGCGCGATTCATCGCTTTACGCCAAATGCACCGAACCAGCGGATTTCGGCGACAAGATCGTCGAGTTGCTGGACGATCCGGAGCGTCGCGCGGCGATGGGGGCGATTGGCCGCGAGCGGGTGCGCACGGAACTGGCCTGGAGCCACGAGGCGCCGAAACTGCTGGCCGCCTACGGATCCTTGTTCGCTCCCGAAATTCATGACGCCAGCGTCAGGCGTGATGCCGGCGTTTCCGAAGAATCCGCCACTCGCGGCCAAGGCTAGGACATCGCGTCATGTGCGGCATATTCGGGTTCCATGCCAGGTCGCGCCTGTCGCTCGTCAAACAGCTCGACAAGGCGACGGACCTGTTGGCCCATCGTGGTCCCGATGGGCGCGGAACCTTCGTCGGGCACAGCGCGAATGGTGACTGGCAGGTCGGGCTCGGGCATCGCCGCCTGTCGATCCTGGACATCGAGGGCAGCCCGCAGCCGATGCATTCGCACGACGGCCGCTATGTGATCGTCTACAACGGCGAAATTTACAACTACATCGAGCTGCGCGGTGAGCTCGTCGAGCGTGGACATCGCTTTGCCACGCAGGGCGATACGGAAGTGCTGATCGAGGCATGGCGTGCCTGGGGCGAGGATTGCCTTTCACGGTTGAACGGCATGTTCGCCTTCCTGCTGTGGGACACGGAGACAGGCCGGCTGTTCGCGGCGCGCGATCCCTTCGGCAAGAAGCCTCTCTTCGTGGCCAGCGGCGAGGGCTTTCACGCCTTCGCCTCCGAGATCGAGCCCCTGCGCAATTTTCCCGGTGTGGATGACCGGCTCGACCAGGATTCGCTGCGCGAGTTTCTCGCCTATCGCTATGTCCCGGGACCGGCCACCTTCTTTCGCGGGATCTCCAAGGTGCCGCCGGGCACGTTCATGGCCATCGATGGCGCCAGGATCCGGACCGGCCGCTATTTCACCACGCCGTTTTCGCGCATCACGCCGGACATGGCCGATTTCGATGAAGCAGTGTCGGCCTTCGGCGAAAAACTCGACGAAGCGGTGCGCCTGAGGCTGCGTTCGGACGCGCCGTTCGGGGCCTATCTTTCGGGCGGGCTGGATTCCTCCACCATCGTGGCGCTGATGAGCCGCCATATGGGAAAACCCGTCGCCACCTATTCGGTCGGCTTTGACGTTGCCGGTTCTTCCGAGCTTCCCTATGCCAGGAAGGTTGCGGAGGCGTTCGGCACCGACCATCACGAACTCGCCGTGGGCATGCACGACTTCGTGTCGGTATGGGAGGAAGCGGTGCTTCGGCGCGGCGCGCCGGTGTCCGAGCCATCCGACCTGCCCGTCCTGTTGCTGTCGCGGCTGGCGAGCCGTACGGTGAAGATGGTGCTCACGGGCGAAGGCGCCGATGAGTTGCTGGGCGGCTATCCCAAGCATCGTGCCGAGCCCTGGGTCCGGACCTACCAGGGCCTTGTGCCGGAAGGCCTGCACAATCTCCTGGTCGGCCCCGCGGCGCGCGCTTTACCCTATTCGGCGAGGCGTTTGAAGACGGTTGTCGGCGTCGCCGGTATTCGCGACCTGCAGGCCCGCATGGTCGCATGGTTCGGCGGCGCGGATGGCGGCCAGGCCGCGGCCCTTTATGCCGGGCCGCCAAGGTCACGAGACCTCGATCCGCTGCCCTTTGCTCCGGGCGGCGCCAGCAGCGCGCTGAAGCGCATGCTGCACTTCGACCAGACGTCGTGGCTTCCCGACAATCTTCTGGAACGCGGCGACCGCATGATGATGGCGGGATCGATCGAAGGGCGCATGCCTTTCATGGATGTCGGCCTCGCCGAACTCGTCGCCCGCTTTCCGGATGCGTTCCTGACCGGTGCGCCGAAAGGCAAGCGCGTCCTGCGCGCGCTGGCCTCGCGGCTGCTGCCGGCCGAGATCATCGAGCGCAAGAAGGTCGGCTTCCGCGTGCCGGTCGAGCAATGGTTCCGAACCGGCATGGCCGACCAGCTACGCGACCTGCTGCAGAGCGGCGATGCAACCATCCGCCAGGTCTGCAATGCCACTGAGATTGACCGCCTGGTGAACGAACATCTGGGTGCCGTTTCGAACCACGAAAAGATACTTTGGGCTCTGGCCAATCTCGAGCAGTTTTTCCGCGTCTTCCGGCCGGCTATCGCGGATGTCGCACCGCAAGGGCATGAAGCGGCCTGAAACCGGAAAGTGGTCGCGGCTTTCCTTCGGGAACTGCGTTGAAGCAGGCCAACTCCCGGAGTGGCGCGTAGCCGACGGTACCGACGCGGTTGGCCGCCGGCCGTACTAGCCTTTCCCTGACAGGGCTTTCCGGTAGACGTTTCTCAGGGCCTCGATCATCGCCTCGAGGCGGAAGTGCGAAATGTAAATCTCCCGGGAGGCGGCGCGAAACGCTTCGCGGCGCGCGCCATCGCCGATCAGTTCTGCAAGCGCCCCGGCAAGGCGGTCGGGATCGTCCGGCGCCACAACAAGCCCGTTGCTGCCATCATGCAGCACGTCGGCCACCGAACCGACCGGCGTGGCGATCAGGGCAGCGCCCGCGCAGGCGCCTTCCAGCAGGCAGACCGGCAGCACTTCATTGCGCGAGGGAAGGACCACGATATCGGCTCGCCGATAGAGCGGAAGTATTGCGTCGCGCGCGACCCATCCGGTGAATTCGACATTGCTGGAAAGCCCCAGTTGCTGCGTGCGCTCGCGGAACGTGGCGACGTCGCCGGTGCCGGCAAAGGTCGCATGCCAGGGCGGCAATCCGGCGGGCAGCAGCGCGAACGCCTCGAGCAGGACGCCAGCGCCCTTTGCGTCGGTCAGATTGCCGGCAAACAGGAGGCGCACGGGCGTGTCCGCTTCCCGTGGCTGCGGCGCTTCAGGAGCGAAGTCGGCAACGCCGTTGGCCACGACGTCGAAGCGCTCCGGTGGCATATCGTAGAAGCGGGACACGAAGCCGCGCCAATAGCTGCCGAGGACGATGATCGCGTTGGCCCGCTCGAACAGATGCCTCAGGACCGGAACCCAGCCTAGTCGCGGGTCGTCTGGCTTGGGAAAGGCAGAGCCATGGAAATGGATCACGGTCGCGCAGCCCGCCAGCCGGGCGACCCACTGCATCGCCGCCTTGCGCCAGGCCGAGGCGTTCGTCGCCGCGTTGAGGTGGACGATGTCATAGCGCCGGCTCGCCACCCGCCATGCATAGCGCAGGAAGGCGAACGGGAAGTGGAACACCCAGGCCGCGCCCGAAGCGTCGCCGCGCGAGGGCAGGAATTCCATTTCAATGCCGGCGTCGGGGTGTACGCGCAGATATTCGTCGACATGTGAGAACAGCGTCTCGATGCCGCCACGGCCGGTCAGGCCTCGTGGCACGACGCACAGCACGCGCATTGGCTTCGCTTCGCTCACGAGACCCCGCGAAATCCGATACGTGGCGTGGGATCGAGGCAGTCGATAACCTCCAGATGCTCGCTGCTGTTGAGCGTGTGGATCTTGGGGTAGGGCATCTTGGCCGACGACAGGAGGGGCACCGGCTGCGTCAGATGCACGGTGTGCTCGTCGAGTTCTACCAGGTCGGCAAGACCCAGGCCACCGCCATAGCCGTCCGTCCCGTCCTGCAGAGGCAGTACGATGCGCTCACCCACCCGTATGAATTGACCGCCGGGTCTTGCCGCGGCCCGGTCGATCCTCACCGGGTTGCCGGGGTGTGGTATCCATGGCCCTTCAAGGGAAGCGGCGTGGTAAACCACCAGCATGTCCGAGGAACTGCCGTAACCGTCGCGCTCGGTGGCGAACAGCCAAAGCCGGCCGCCATGCTTCAGCAGTGTCGCATCGAAGAGCTCGCGACCCGGAATAATGACCGAATGCTCTACCCAGCGGTGCGGAAAAGCCTCCGCCCGATAGAGGGTCAGGTTTCCGGACGAACCCTGTTCAGGCAGCATCCAGATCTGGCCGTCGTGGCTGAACACATTGGGATAGGAGAAATGATGGGGCCTTTCGATGATCGGTTGAGGCACCGAAGGGGTGCCGTCGCTGGCGATCTCCGCTACCGAGATCAACGCCTTGCTGGCGTTGTTCGGAAATTCCTCGACGAAAATGAAATTCCGGCCCTGCCATTCGAATGGAAAGGGGTCGGCATAGAACCGCTTGCCGTCGTCGGGTAAAGTCATCCACGGCTCGCCCGCAAGCAGGCCGCTATCCGCCACCCTGTTGCCCTTATGAAAGCGGTAGCTGACACGCCAGCGATGGAGACGCGACCCCAGCCGTCGCACCGTGCCGCTCGCCTGCCGCGGGATGGTCGAAAACACATATGCGCCGACCATTTGCGCCGATGTCGGGCAGACTGCTCTCGTCACGGTTGCGGCTGGCATGTGCCCGGCGATTTCACCCCGCAGATAGCGGTCGGCCTTGTCGACCAGCAGCGTGGCCACGCGCGCCCACATGTCGTTGAGGCCACGAACTATGGACAGCCGGCTGTCGATCATGGGCGCCGCGTGAGCGACGCTATGCTTGCCGTCGAGCCTGATCTCCACGTCGGGCAGAAACCCTTGCATCAACAATTGTGCCGCCCTGCCAAGGCAGACCTGGCCGGCGAAAACCGGGCCGAGGAAGGGGGAGGCCGCTTTTGCCCTGCCTCCGGTCAGGTCGATGCGAAGCCTGGCCTCTGGCCGCGCGGCCGACAGATGGAAATTCTCGGCCGGCTTCAGCAACGTGTTGGCGCGGATGCGAAGAAACCTTCTTTCAAGCGACAGAAGATTGTTCAGGATCTTGGGCATGCCGGGCGTGTCGACACCGACAAGGACGGCGTCGTAGCCTCTGTCCGAAAGCCTCTGCGCAATGACGGCGTGGACGCGTCGCACGTCGTACGCTGGTACGAGAATGTCGATCGCTGTCACATGCTGCCCATTTTGAATGACCCCCAAACCCCATGAAAGCCAATATTCAATAGGTGCTAAATTTCAGTTTACCCACGATCAAGTAAACGGCCTGCGGCAATTTCGCAATGTCTAGGATATTCCTTGCGGGCTCTGTTCCATCGTCGGAGTTCTGCATGAGCGATTTATCGCGAAGCGTGTAAAGCCTATATAGATCAGGGTCTGAAGGCTCCAGGCGATCGTCCGCGCGATGACCATGCCTAAGGCGCCGTAATCCTGCAGAAACCATGTGCCGATGATGAAGGTGGCAGCCCAGCCGCCGGTGATCGAAAGGCCGGCCCACATGTATCCGGAGGATACCGGAACCTGCCCCAGTGGAAGCGCCCCCGCAATCATTGCGGAAGCGAATACGACGATCATGAAAAGTGGCCAGTGCTGCGCGGGATCGAGTTTGAACAGCACCAGAAACCAGTCGCCGAACAGCATCATCACCGTGACGAAGCAGATGGCTATGACCAGGTTGGTGCCGATGCTCATGGCCAGCATCGAAAGCACGCGACGCCGATTGGCTTCGCCGAACCCTGTAGAAAGCATCGGAATCGTTACCTGCACCACAATCTGTGGCGCGAACAGCAACAGCGTTTCGAGCTGCATGGCGATGAAATAGAGGCCGACCTGCTGAAGGCCGCCCGGATTGCCGACCACGATCGTCGTGCAGATCCAGTTGACGGGCTCATACAGCAGGCTCGCCAGCAGGGCCGGGATTGCATAGCGCGTGATCAGCGGCCACTGCGACAGCGCCCCCCGGAACGCCAGCGGAACGCCGCGCGCTTTCAGCGCCTGAGCCACAGCAGGGGCGGTAATCAGGCAACCAGCTAAATATGCGCATCCGAGCGCGATAAAGCTGCCTGTGAGACCCTGGAGATACAGGCCGACCGGCACTGACGCGATCATCAAGCCACCGATGATCATGTTCAGGCGCGCGATCGTCTTGAACCGCTGGAGGCCGTTGAGGATGGCGACCTGAACGACGTTGAGCGCGCTGACGAGGATGATCGGCGAGATGATTCTGAGATAGAACGCGAGTTCAGGCTGCTTCAGCAGGTGATCGGCTATCTCGTCGGAAAAATAGAAGATCGCGAGCCCTATGAGGGCACTGGAGACGGTTGCCAGAAGCAACGCCATGCCGACCAGGCGTCCAGCCGTGCCGGGGTCGCTTGTGGCATAGGCTGCCACGTTGCGGGTCGCCATGAGGCTGACGCCCGTGGACGCAAGGAAGCTGGCCGATACCAGCGTGCCGTAGGTGACACCGAACTTGCCGACGGCTTCGATGCCGAACCAATGCGAAATCAGGATGGTGGTGATCATCGGCGTAAGGCGAACGGCGACTGTGCCGAGAATCGACCAGATCAGACCGAAGCTGAAGACGCGCAGGTCCGCCGACTGGCCAAGCAATGTCCTGAGGGACCGCATTAGAATCTCATTCCTGCAGAAGGCTTTCCAGCAGCCTGCATAACAGCAATGTATGAGTCTGCGATTACCGGGTGCTTCACCGGTTGGAAAGGTTAACGGTTTCGTCGACCATCGTTGAGGAGCCGAGAGGCAGTGGTGACCTGGGTCGCGCCGCGTCAGTCAAGCTGGCCCGGGGCGGGGATGCCCATGATCGTCCGCAATCCAGGACGGACCCGTCTCCTGTTACGACGGAACCGATGGCCGTGCCTCAGGCCACCTGACCGAGGCTCTTTTCAGCTTCCGCCGGGACGACTGAAACGGCGACCGCTCCATTGTTCGAGAGCGCCTCGGCCGCTTCCGCCTCGCGGTTATCCGCCTGTCCGCCACGGGCGACCAGCACGATCTGGCGGGCCATGTTGGCGACGACCTGAGCCGGCAGGTTGTGTTCGCCGTCCAACTCGCCGACATTGACCACGACGTCATCGTACTCGGCGCAGATATCCCTGAGCATTGCGCTGAGCACCGGCTGCGAAACCTTGGCGACAGCAGCCGGGCGGCCCGCATTGAGCATGTGGAGATCACTGTCGTGGCGGATGCGGACGGCGTCCAGCGGCGATGTCTCATCCAAGGCTATTTCGGCAAGACCCGGAAGCGTGGCAGAGGCGTCATTCGCAAAATCCAGGAGGATCACGGAGCGGTCGCGCGCGATCGCGCTGTGCGCCATGTCTCGCGCGGCGCGACGCGCAATCGCGGCATCGCCAAGCGTCGTGACCAGCACCATTCCACCCGTGGTCGGGCTGGTGCTCGTGACGGCTGCCGCTGGTGATGCTCTCTGGCTGCGCCCCAGAAGGCCAGTCACCAGATCCAGCAAGATCGCGGCCAGAATGCCCACGAAAAGCCCAAGCATCGCGCCGGCTGCCAGCAGCGGCATGCGGGGCGGGAAGGAGGGATTGTCGGGTACCGCGGCCGCTGCGATCACGCGTGCCGTCCGCGGGTTGAGGCCTTCCTGCTGCGCGGTTTCCTTCGCGCGCACCAGGAACGATTCATAGACAACCTTGATCGACTGGGCTTCTCGCTCCAGTTCCCGCAGCTTGATCAAATCCTTGTTGGTGGAGAAGGAAGTGTCGGTCGCCTGCTTCAGATCGTCATTGACCTTGTTCTGCGCGGCAACCGCTGCCTGATAGTCATCCCGGGCGGCCGAAACCAGTCGTTCGCTCTCGGTGCGCACCGCGGCTTCCGCTTGTGCAACCTCTTCCCTGGCGGCGATGTAGCGAGGGTGGCGGGGACCGAGCACCTGCCCCGTATCGGCGAGACGCTGCTTGGCGTCCGCCAGCCGGATGCGCAATGTGCCCAGGGAACTGTCGGTATCCGCAGCGGACGCGCCGACGTCGCCGCGCGTCCGCAACGCATCCTGCATCACCTGCAGGCGAGCCTTGGCATCGTTGACGCGCGCAAGGGCCGCGGCCTGGCTCGCCGACAGGCTGGTGAGCTCACGGTCGCCAAGAAGCTGTCCTTCCGAGGATGAGATGTTGTGCTCGCGTTTGAAGGCCTCGACCTTTTCTTCGGAGTCGTGCAGCTGCGTTTGCAGCTCCGCCAGGCGGCTGTTGATGGCGGTACTGACGTCGCGCACAGCCGCGGTAGCCGAGGACGTCTGGTCCTGCACGAAGGCGGCGGCGATCGCATTCGCCAGCCGGGCGGACTTGGTGGCGTTCTTCGTCGTCACGCCAATGTCGATAACGTAGGTGTTGTCACGGCGAGTGACCTCGGTGGCCTTGGCCAGCCCTTCCAGCGCGACCTCGAAAGGGTCGCGGCCAGCGGCCGTCGGCGGAACGAATTCGGGATCGGTCGCGAGACCGGCCTCTTTCACGACGCGCCCGAGGACGGCTTCCGACTTGATCACCTCGATCTGGCTCTCGACGAGCGCCATGTCGGAGCCGAGCCCCTGCTGAACCACTTCGTTCTGCACGGCGCGCTGCTCGCGCGGATCGATCAGGATCCGGGCAACCGCGTTGTAGCGCGGCGAAATTGTGTGCAGCGCGAAGAAGGCCAGTGCAACGAAGACGATGATGCTGGCCAGCACAACCCACCAGCGCCTGACGAGAGTCTCGGCAAGGCCCATGATATCCACCGAGGAATCGATCTGGCGGCCAGGCTCGGGACCTCGGCTGGCCCTGTTGCCCGATAGGATGGCCATACTGGATGCTCCGCGAAAGATGAGGCGACGGACCGCCGAATTGTTAAGAAACAATGCGCAGATCGACTTAAAATCGAGTTAAGTACGGTAATGATCGGCCGAGTTGTGGCGATCCTGTGTCCAAGATGCCACCCGGCGGGACAGGCGGATCATCAACGTCCCTAAGCGCGCGGCAGCTTAGTCCGTCGTAGAGCGGCGGTACCCCCACATCAGGATCCAGGGCAGGAATACGCCCAAGGCTCCTGCCACCGCCTTGACCAGCATGTCGTCAAAGCGGGCATGACGTCCCGGCGCGACGAGTTGAAGGACTTCCAGCGCAACGGCAACGCCGACGATGAAGAACAGCGAGAGCGGAAACCGCTTGGGAAAGCCTATCCCCAAGGTTGCGCCGAGAAGGAAAAATGCCACTGCGCGGTCGAGCCCGGCGTGCCCGGTGTCCGGCCTGAATTCGATCGGACCCAGAGTGACCAGTATGATCCCGATCAGGACAACAACACTGGCGATACGTGAGGCTTTCGTCATGGATTTGCTCATAGATCATCCGCCGGGCGGCGCGCAATGACGGGAACGCCCCGGCGGAACCGGCAAAGCACTTACAATGCGGCGAAGATGCGTCGCGCTAGCCGAATTGCGCCTGCGAGCGGCGCACAGGTCATGCCGCTTTAGTCGCGGATCCCGGTGCAAGGCGGTTTCGGCGAAGTTTCATCGCAATTTCAGCCGTCCGTCCGGCGCAGCGGTTTGTTGTCTGGGACTGGCATCTGGGATGCCTGGCCATCATAGATCCAGAACTGCTTGTCTGCGGATTGCATTCCGAAGCACGGAGGGTCTCTGAAGAGCTCAACGATCCCGGGTAAGCCCGCCGTCATGGCGAGGGCTTCGCGGGTCCCTTCAGCCCATAGGTGATGAACTTCATATAGGTGTCGGTGATCCAGTTCGGGATCGGCTTGATGCCGTCCTTGTCCTTGGCGTAGCGCAGCGCCAGGTAGGAGCGCGCCGAAAGCAGCATGTACACGATCACCTCGAGTTCGCGCTCCTCGTAGCCAGGATATTCGCCGCGCGCCCAATCGCGCTGCAGGCTGGCAAGATAGCCGGCGACCACGAGCTGGAAATGCGCCTCGTGCCCCTTCGGCGCAAGCTGCTCGGCTTCGTTCAGTATGCGCAGGAAGTCGGGATTCTGAACGATGAAGTCGAAGAAGGCCATGAAGCCTTTCCGCTCCCGCTCCGAGGCGTCGACGACGCCGCGCGTGCGCTCCTTGATGAAGGCCAGCATCTCGGCGCCGAGCCGCGGCAGCAACTGATCGAACAGATCCTGCCGGTTCTCGAAATAGCTGTAGAAAGTGCCCTGGGCGACGCCGGCGCGTTCGGTGATGCGCGAGATGCTGGCATCGACATAGCCATGCTCGCCGACGATCTCGGAGGCGGCATGCAGCAGCGCGTTGAATTTGGCCTCCGCGTTCTCCTCGCGCTTGGGCTTGCGGCCGCGCGCCCGTCTCACCACCACTGCCTGTTCCTTTCCCGTCATGCTTTCCTCGGCTGGTCGGCTCGCGATCCCGGTTGGGGACGAAGCTTAGCAGCTTCCGCTGATTCGCGGCGACACCGGCCGTTGTTGCTCACGCCGGCCGTGGGCAGAGCGCAAAGGCCGCGAGGACCTGGTCCACGCCCGTGCCATGCGGGCCGAAGGCGAAATCCTCGATCAGATCGTAGGCCTTCGCCGGAACGTCCTGTTCGGCCCCGATGCGCCGCACCAGCCGCGAGACCGTGGCGCGGTCATAGTTGAAATTCTCCGTCGTCATGACCTGCTCGACGCCGAGCCGTCCGCCATCGGCGAGTTCGGCTTCGATGGTGCAGCAGAGCCGGGCGACGCCCTCGTCGGGCACCAGTTCGACGCGCGACATCAGCGCGTTCACGTCGCCGTCGTCATAGGTCGTCATCATCTTCAGCGTCGGCTCGCCGCGCACCAGCGTCAGCGCGATGCAGAAGGGGATGCTCATCAGCGTGCCGGACACGGTATGGAACGGCCCGGTCGAATCCATGCCGGCATAGCCTGTCTCCAGCGGGTTCATGCGCACGCTGATCCGTGCGAAATCCCGCCCGGCTGCCTTCTCCTTCAGTGCCAGCGCGGCGATCACCGGCGTCTGGTTGAAGGCGCAGACCGGGTAGGGCTTGAACGTCACGCGCCGCGTCGCCCATTCCCGGCCGAGACGGCCGGCCAGATCGTCCACGTCGCAATCGCTGCCGGCGAAGGCACGCGCGAAGCCGAAGCGCCCCTCCAGCGAGTGCGGCGCCGAGACGGCGCCATTGGCGGCAAGCAGCGCGGCGGTCAGTCCCGTCGAGCCGGCGACGCCGACCTGGTAGCGCCATTCGTCGGTGCCCTCGGAGAAGCTCTGCAATATGCCGCCGGTGAAGGAGGCGGCACAGTCGATCGCGACTGCCGTTGTAGCGGCGTCGAGGCCCATCAGCCTGGCGCTGGCCGCCGCCGCCGCGATGGTGCCGTAGAGCGGAGACGAGCGCAGGCCGCGCGGCGTGGTGATCGGCGAATAGGCCTTCTCCAGCAGTCCGCCCGCCTCATAGCCGGCGACGAGCGCCGGGATGAGGCGCTCGACGGGCAGGCGCTTCGCCTCGAGCAGCGCGGTCAGCAGCGGGATCATGATGGCGCCCATATGCGCCGCGCCGCAGGTGTCTTCCTGCGCCCGGCCATGGAACAGGGCGGAATTGGCGAGCGCGGCGCCGGCTACGGCTGCCTTGCGTCCGTCACCCAGCAGCGTCGCCCCGTCGGGGCGCTCGCCATCGAAGCCGAGCGCGGCCCGGCGGGCGACGCCGGCGTAAGGTGTCGAATGGCTGCCGAGCCCGATGCCGTAGCCGTTGAGCAGGCAGATGCGCGCCTTCTCCACGATTTCGGCGGGCAGGGTTTCCATTGACAGGCCGGCGACGAAAGCGCCCATGCGTTGCGAAAGGGTCGCGGTCTCGTTGCTCATGGCGTCACCTGGCTGTCATTGGCGATCTCGTCGCGCAGCACGCGTTTCAGCACCTTCCCGGAGGGGTTTCTGGGCAGCGTGTCGCGGAAGAAGACCCGGCTTGGCACCTTGAAGCTCGCCAGCGCGGCGCGGCAGCGGGACTGGACGTCCTCGGCCGACAGCGCCTGCCCGGGCTTGACGACCACGATGGCCGCCGGGCGCTCGCCCCATTTCGGGTCCGGGATGCCGATGACGGCGCATTCGGCCACCTCCGGCATCTGGTAGATGACCCGCTCGATCTCGGAGGACGCGATGTTCTCGCCGCCGGAGATGATCATGTCCTTCTTGCGGTCGGTGATGAACAGGAAGCCGTCCTCGTCGAGATAGCCGACGTCGCCACTTCGGAACCAGTCGCCGTAAAAGCTCTGTTCGGTCTTCTTCGGGTCGCGCCAGTAGCCCTTGGTCACTTTCGGCCCGCGCAGGCAGATCTCGCCCTCGGTCGCGGCTGGCAGCACCTTGCCCTCGTCGTCACGGATGGTGACCTCGACATGGGCGAGCGCGCGGCCGGTGGAGCCGATCTTCTCGATCTCTTTGCCGGCCTCCATCAGCGTATCGCCTGAGCAGGTCTCGGTCAGGCCGAAGCCGTCGATGAAGCGGGCGGCCTTGAACAGGCGGGTGAAGTCACGGATGCGGTTTTCGGGCGTCTTCTCGCCGCCGGCGATGCACCATTTGAACGACGAAAGGTCGTATGTCTCCGCCCCCTGCAACGCCAGCATCCGGCCCACCATCATCGGCGCGAACCAGGCGCAGGTGACACGCTCGGCCTCGATCAATGCCAGCGTTTCGGCCTCGTCGAACTGGCGCTGCACGATCAGCGTTCCGCCGACCCACAATATGGCGATGCCCGGCAGGTCGAACGCGCCGACGTGGTAGAGCGGGCCGACCGCGAGCAGCCGGTCGGCCGCCGTCATGCCGAGCGCGATCACGTGGTCCATGCACTTCCAGTAGAAGTTCTCGTAGCTGTGCATGACGCCCTTCGGCCTGTCCGTGGTGCCGGAGGTGTACATGAGCCGGAACAGATCCTCGGGCTTGCGAACTTGGGGCGCCGGCACCGCCAGGCCGGGCGACGCCAGCCTGCCGGAATCCGATTGAGCGGCCGCATCGACCAGCACGACATTGTCGATGCCGGCAACCGTCGCGGCGAATTCCTCGTCGGCGAGCAGGAGCCTGGCGCCGGCATGGGCGACGATATAGCCGCACTCCTCGCCGGAGAGGCGGAAGTTCACCGGCAAGAACACGGCGCCCAGATAGCTGGTGGCGAAGGTGATCTCCAGGAAGGCGGCGCTGTTCTTCATGAACACCGCCACGATGTCGCCGGGGCCGATGCCTTTCGAGGCCAGGAAGGCGGCGGCGCGCGCGATGCGCTGGTCGAGCGCTGCATAGCTTACGCGCTGATCGGCGTAGATCAGCGCCGGTCGGTCGGGTTGCCGCAGCGCGTGGGCGTGAATGAACGAACTCAGATTGACCACATGTTCCTCCCTGCGGCCGCGCGACGTTTGGCCGGATCCCCTAGTAGGAGCGCACCATGCCGAGTTGATGCACCGCGAGATAGTTCAGGATCATCTCCTCCGAGACAGGCGCGAAGCGGAAGAGGCGGCAATCGCGCCACAACCTTTCGACATGGAATTCCTTGGCATAGCCCATGCCGCCCATGGTCTGCATGGCGTGTTCCGTGGCGGCCGAGCAGGCCTGTGCGGCGATGAGCTTGGCGATGTTCGACTGCGTGCCGAACGGCCTGCCGAGGTCGAACAGGGTCGCCGCCTGCCGGTTCATCAGCCGCGCGCATTCCATCTCGGCATAGGCCTGCGCCAGCGGAAACTGCAATCCCTGGTAGGACGCGATCGGCTTGCCGCCGAACACCTTGCGCTCGCGCGCATAGTCGCTGGCCAGCCTGATCGCGAGGTCGATCGTGCCGACGAGCCCGGCCGTGGTGGCGATGCGCTCGGCATTGAGAACGTCGAGCAGTTCCGGCCAGCCCTTGTGCAGCGTGCCGATCAACTCGTCGCCCTCGATGCGAACATCCTCGAAGAACACGGAAGACGACGCGAGCGTGTTGGTGCCCAGCTTGTCGATCCGGGAATGACTGATGCCCGCGCGATCCGTGTCGATCAGGAACATCGAGATGCCGTCGCTGCGGCGCTCGGCCTCGCCGTATTTCATGGTCCGGGCGACCACCAGCATCTTGCCGCTTTCCGGCACGTTGGTGATCCAGATCTTCTGGCCGTTCAGGCGGAAACCGTTGCCGTCGGGGGCGGCATAGGCGCGCATTTCCAGCGTGTTCGAGCCGGCGTCCGGCTCGGTCAGCGCCATGCAGAACTGGAGGTCGCCGGAGATCAGCTTTGGCAGCAGTTCCGCCTTCATCCGCTCGGTGCCGTATTTGGAAATGGCCACGCCGCCGAAGATCGGATTGCACATGAAGAGCTGACCTACGGTCGAACCGGCGCCGCTGGCCGCGAGCGTCTCGATGATGAGCGCCATGTCGAACGCGCCGCGCCCCGAGCCGCCATGTTCCTCCGGCAGCGCCACGCCGCACAGGCCGGCGTCGCATATGGCCTTCCAGGCCTCCGCCGGGAATTCCTTGCGGCTGTCCTTGTCGCGCCAGTAGTCGAGGCCGAAATCGGCGCCCACCCGGCGCGCCGTTTCGACGATCATGTTCTGGTCTTCGGTGAGTTCGACGGTCATCATGCTTCCCAGGTCAGATTTGGCGCAAGAGCCGCATCGGGGTTTCGAGATAGGCTTTCAGGCTGGACAGGAACGCGAGCCCTTCCACGCCGGTATGGACGCGATGGTCGGCCGACAGCACGACGCCCATCTCGCGTCGCAGTTCGGGTTTCCCCTGCGCGTCCGGTCGAAACAGGCTGCGCACGCTGCCGACGCCGAGGATGGCCGACTGGCCGGGATTGATGATCGAAGTGACCCAGGTCACGTCGTGCATGCCGGCATTGGAGACGGCGATGGCGCCACCCGTCATGTCGGCGGCGGAGAGACGGCCGGAACGGGCGCGCTCCACCAGGTCCCGGGCATCCGCGGCCACCGCGTCCAGTGCGCGACGCCCGGCGTCGCGGATGACGGGCACCAGCAACCCCCGTTCGGTCTCGACGGCCATCGAGACGTCGCTCTCGGCAAAAGCGAGCAGTTCACCCTCCGACCAGACACGGTTGATGTTGGGATGGTCGCGCAGCGCCCGGCCGGCGGCGGCGAGGACGAAATGGTTGAGCGTCAGGCGAGGGGCGGTCGCGTCGGCATTCAGCGTCTCGCGCAGCGCGATCAGCGCCGAAACCTCGATCTCGGTCGACAGATAGAAATGCGGTACGCCCTGTTTCACCTCGGCCAGGCGTCGCGCCATCGCTGCCTGCGTGGCGGAGGGCTTTGCGCGGATGGCGTTTCCGGCCCCTGCCTTTTCCGGCGCTTGACGGGGCTCGCCAAGCGTTCGCTCGACGTCGATCGCCTTGATGCGCCCGCGCGGTCCGCTGCCGGTGACGGCGGCGAGGTCGAGCGAATGCGCCCTGGCCATGCGCCGCGCCAGCGGCGTCGCCACGATGCGTTGCGCATCGCCGCGGCGCGAGACGGGGGAGGCGGGAATGGCCCGCGGCTGCGAGACCTGGATCTTGTCTTCCGTCGCAGCGTTCGGCCGGGGCTTCGCGCCACTGGCCTCGTCCGAGCCGGCAAGCCTGCCGACGACCGCGCCCACAGGCACGGTTTCGCCCTCGGCGACAAGCTGCGCCTCGAGAACGCCGTCGGCTTCGGCCTCGACCTCGGTGGCGATCTTGTCGGTCTCGATGACGTAGAGCAACTGACCCCTGGCAACGGCGTCGCCAGGCCGGACCTTCCATTCCAGCAGCACGCCTTCCGTCATCGTCAGGCCGAGTTTCGGCATCAGGAGGTCGATCGCCATGCTCGCACCTACCTGCCTTCGAAGGTCGGCTGGCGCTTTTCGAGGAAGGCGGAGCAGCCCTCGTGAGCGTCCTTGGTATCGAGCACCAGCCCGATCATCGCCTGCTCGTGGGCGAGCGCCGCCGGCAGCGGCATGTCGGCGCCATTGGCGAGCGTGCGCTTGAGCAGTTTCAGCACCAGCGGCGACTTCTGCGCGATGCGTTCCGCCAGCGCCATGGCTTCTTCCAGCAGCCGTTCCTTCTCGACGACACGGTTGATGAGGCCGAGTTGCAGAGCCTCCGCCGCGGTGATGCGGTCGCCGACGAACATCAGTTCCCTGGCCTTGCAGGGCGAGACCTGGCGGATCAGGCGTTGCGAGCCGCCGGCGCCGGGAAACAGGCCGAGCGTGATTTCCGGCAGGCCGAGCTTGGCATGGTCGGCGGCAAGCCGGATATCGGTTGCCAGAAGCAATTCGGTGCCGCCGCCGAGAGCCCAGCCGTTGATGGCGCAGATCGTCGGCTTGTCGCAGATCTCGACGCGCCGGAACACGCGATGCACGATCTCGGCGAATTCGAGGTAGTGCGCCAGCCCCTGGCGTGAATCGAGATCGGCTATGTCGCCGCCGGCCACGAAGGCGCGGTCGCCCGCGCCGGTGAAGACGATGACGCGCACGGCGGGATCGGCCTCCAGCGTGGTCAGTTCCCGCTCCATCGCGAGCAGCGTTTCGACGTCGAGCGCGTTGAGCGCCTGTGGCCGGTTGATGGTCAGCGTACCCACCGGCCCGTTGACGCTGCGCAGTATCGTGGCTTCGGACATGGTGGCTCCTAGGCGAGGCTGGCGACGACGGCGGCCTGGATGGCGGCGGCGTCGGGAATGAAGCGGCTCTCCAGCGAGCGGGCGAAGGGCACGGGCATGAACGGCGCGCCGACACGCCCGACCGGTGCGTCGAGGTCGTCGAAGCCTTCCTCGCCGATCACGGCGGCGATCTCGGCACCCACGCCGAAGCTGCGCACGGCCTCATGCGCCACGACGGCGCGATGGGTGCGGGCGACGGAGCCCAGCACGGTTTCCTTGTCCCAGGGCTGCAGCGAGCGAAGGTCGACGACTTCCGCCGAGATGCCGTCGCTTGCCAGCGCGTCGGCGGCCTTCAGGCAGTTGAACAGCGTCGCTCCGTAGGTCACCAAGGTGACGTCGCTTCCCTGGCGCGCGATGCGGGCCTTGCCGATGCTGGCCCTGGCCGGTTCTTCCGGCAGGTCGCCGGCCATCGCGTAGAGCGCCTTGTTCTCCACGAAGACCACCGGGTCCGGGTCGTCTATCGCCGCGCGCAGCAGGCTGTACGCGTCCTCCACCGTCGCCGGGCACAGCACTTTCAGGCCGGGGATATGGGCGAACCAGGCTTCGAGGCACTGCGAATGCTGCGGGCCGGCGTTCAGCCCGCCGCCATGCGGCAGCCGCACCACCATCGGCACGCTTGCCTGCCCGCCGAACATGAAGCGCGACTTGGCCGCCTGGTTGACGAGCGCGTCCATGGCCAGCGTCACGAAGTCCATGAACATGATCTCGACCACCGGCTTCAGCCCGCCGAGCGCGGCGCCGACGGCGGCGCCGACGATGGCGCCTTCGCTGATCGGCGTGTCGCGCACGCGCGCCGGACCGAAGCGGTCGAGCAGGCCGCGCGTCGCCTTGAAGGAACCGCCCGCGTCGGCGATGTCCTCGCCCATCAGGACGACGCTGGCGTCGGCGTCCATGGCATCTGCAAGGGCCTTGTTGATCGCCCTGATATAGCGTGTGTCGGCCATCTCAGTGCGCACCCATCGGCGTGTAGACATCCGCCAGCGTGGCGTCGAAATCCGGCAGCGCGTCGGCGCGCGAGGCCTCCACCGCGGCCGCCACGCGCGCCTCGGTCTCGGACACGATGGCGTCGAGGTCAGCGGCGGCCATGCCGAGTTCGATCAGCCTGGCGCGGCTGCGCGCGACGGGGTCGCCGGCGGCCATCGCCGCCATCTCCTCGCTGTCGCGGTATTTCTGCGGGTCACCCTCGAAATGGCCGTGGAAGCGCGTGGTCATGCATTCCAGCACCACGGGGCCGGTGGCACGGGCATGATCGGCGGCCTCGCGCGCCGCATCCGCCGTGGCCTCGGCATCGTTGCCGTCGACGTGGATGTGGCGGATGCCGAATGCCCCGGCGATGTTCGCCAGCTTGCCCCTGAATTGCCGCGCGGTGGGCGAGAACTCGGACCAGCCATTGTTCTCGCAGACGAAGATCATCGGCAGCGACCACAGGGCGGCCATGTTCAGCGCCTCGTGCAGCGCGCCTTCCGCCATCGCGCCGTCGCCGAAGAAAGCAACGGCAATGCCGCCCGTTGCCCGCGTCTGATGGGCCAGCGCGCTGCCAAGCGCCAGTGGCACGCTGGCGCCGACGATGCCGTTGGCGCCAAGGATGCCAAGGCCCATGTCGGCGACATGCATGGAGCCGGAACGGCCCTTGCACTGGCCGCCCTCGCGCCCCATCAGCTCCTTGAAGAAGCCGCCAAGATCGATGCCGCGCGCGATCACGTGGCCATGGCCGCGATGGGTGGTGGCCAACGTATCCGCCGGGCCGAGCGCCGAGCAGACGCCGGCGGCCACGGCTTCCTGGCCAAGCGACAGGTGGATGAAGCCCGGAATCTCGCCGTCGGCGAACAGTTTTGACAATGCCGTCTCCGTCGCCCGGATGAGCAACATCGTCCGGTGCAGGTCGAGCAGCCGCGAATTGCCGCCGATGGCTTTTTTCGCCGTGCGGCTGTTCATCCGACTCGATCCTGATGCAGGGACGGCAAGCCGCCATACGTCGCCCACGTAGAGCCAGCGAGCCAGCCGCAATCGACCGGTAGGTCGACCCCCGAAATGGCGGATGCGGCGGGCGACAGCAGGAAGGCCACGGCTTGCCCGATTTCGGAAGGCTGCACCAGGCGCCCGAGTGGGGCGTTGCCGGCGAGCCGGGACACGTCGCGGCGGCCCGCGTCGATCTCGATCTGCAGGCCGGGCGTCGCCGTGTAGCCCGGCGAAACGGAGTTTACCCGCACGCCGTCGCGGCCCCAGGCCGAGGCCAGGCAGGCACTCATGCTGATGACGGCGGCCTTCGCTGGCGCGTAGGAATGCAGCGGCATAGAGCGGGAGCCGGCGACCGAGGCGATGTTGACGATGGCGCCGCCGGTTCCACGCGCGGCCATGCGTCGGCCAAACGCCAGGCAGCTCACATAGGTGCCACGCTGGTCGATATGGACGACCTTGTCCCACAGGTCGAGGCCAAGTTCCTCCGGCCTGAGCGGCGGCTGGATCACGCCGGCGCTGGTGACCAGCCCCGACACCGCGCCGAAGCGCGCTTCTATGGCTTCGGCGGCCGCGTCGACCGCCAGAGCGTCGCCGACGTCGATGGTGACGAAGTCGCCGCCGACATCGGCGGCCACCTGCTTGCCGGCGGCGTCATTGACGTCGGCGACGATGACATGGAACCCGCCGGCGGCGAGTACCGAACAACAGGCCGCGCCGATGCCGCTGGCGCCCCCGGTGACGACCACGACGGCGCGGCTCATGGGCGGCCTCCCGTCATCGAGGGAAGGTGCCTCGTCCCGCATGCGGGCGGCTTGGATTCGAAAAGCTGCAACGGCTCCTCCCGATCGCAATTTCTTGAATATTGAACCGATAGTCAATAATTTGACGCCTCCTGTCAAGTCGATTTGACGAGCGGTATCCTCCTTTTGTCGGCCTGGGAAAAGATTCGAAAAGCCAGATATGCAGGTATAATTGTGAAAAATCCGCAGCTTAAATCGATGAGAAGATGCTGCTGGGCGCGAGAACGACGCTTTCCCGATAAGGGACAAAAAATGATTATTGAATCGCTAGTCAATTTTGTTGACCGTCGCGGCTGTCGCTGCTACTGTCCGTAAATCTTGTGGTCGCCTGGGAGGAGCGAACGATGAGGCATCCGCGATCGACAGCTGGCTCCTCGGCGCCGCGTCTCCCGATTCTTGCCGGCGCGATCCCCTCGCGGTCCTGCCTGGTCTCCTCGCCAGTCCCTTTCGAAAGCAGGAACCGCCGGGCCGTGCGGCGCATGGCGCTTGCCCGTGGGCGTGACGCCAGAACGTTTCCTTATACCGGCCAAACCAACACAGTCTTTGATCTGCGCATCGTTCTTCGCGACAGTTTCGCAACAGAGTCCCGGCGCATGTCGTGCAGCCGGGCGCCCCGGGGAGAGCAACGCCGGGCAAGCAAGGGTGGAAGCGTGACCATATCATCGGTTCTTGCCGTCCCGGCCGAAGCCGCCGGCGCAATCGCGGCGCATTCTGCGGCGTGGCTGGGTGCGGACGGGCCCTGCATGCGGGGCC
Organism: Mesorhizobium sp. 65-26; assembly: GCA_001899205.1. Classification (GTDB taxonomy): domain Bacteria; phylum Pseudomonadota; class Alphaproteobacteria; order Rhizobiales; family Rhizobiaceae; genus Mesorhizobium. The sequence continues at coordinate 148,556 of MKVL01000025.1, forward strand.
AACCATTGTTTTGGCGTGACGGGGCGAGCGGACGATGAGCGGAACCGAACTCAACGGCGGCGGCCAGGCCGAAGCCGTCGCGAAAGCCGGTCCGGCGGGTGGCGCATCCTTCCTGAAGGGCGTCGCCTTCGACCAGCAGATGATCGTGCTCCTGCTGTTCGCGGCCATCTTCCTTGCCTTCAGCCTCCTGCTTCCGGGCTTCTTCACCGTCGGCAACCTGCTGACCCTGATGCGCACGGTCTCGGTGCTGGGCATTCTCGGTCTCGGCATGGCCGTCGTCGTCATCGGGCGTGGCATCGACCTGTCCATGATCGCGTCGCTGGCGGTGCCTTCGGCCGTAGTGCTGATGCTCGCCTCGAAAGACTACGGCATCGCCACGTCGCTTCTCTGCGGCGTGTCGCTGGCCGTCGCCATCGGCGTGCTTAATGGCTTCCTCGTCGCCTATGCGGAAATCCCGTCGCTGTTCACGACGCTGGCGGTCGGCATCGGCATCGCCGGCATCGGCCAGAGCGGCCTGTTCGAGTACGAGATCGTGCCGTGGCCCGCGCAGCTCGCGGCCATCAGCTGGATCGGGCAGGGCAGCTTGCTCGGCATTCCCTATTCGGTGCTGGCCTTCATCGCAGCCGCGATCATCGTCGGCATATTCATGCGCAAGACGCGGCTCGGCGCCTTCATCTACGCCAGCGGCGACAATCCGAACGCCGCCCGCATCGCCGGCATTCCGGTGCGTCCGATCCTGATGCTGCAATACATCATCGCCGGGCTTGTCGCGATGTTCGCCGGGCTGGTCCTGTCGGCTTCCAGCTCCAGCATGGACACGCGCATCTTCAACTTGACCTGGATCTACGACGTCATCCTGGTCGTCGTGCTCGGCGGCATCGGCCTGTCGGGTGGGCGCGGCGGCGTCATCAACGTCATCATCGGCACGCTGCTCATCGGCACCATCGTCAACGGCATGACCATCATGAACGTGTCGTTCGAGATGCAGAACCTCATCAAGGGCGTGGTGCTGCTTGCCGCCCTTTCCATCGACAGCATCGTCAATCCTCGCAACGAGGAAACGGCGCAGCAGGGAGATATCTGACCGCGCCACGGGGCGCGTTCGGGTCAACGACATCGTCACAAATCAGGAGGAGACTATGATCGGACTGAAGAAGATAGGAATGGCGGTCGCCATGGCGGCGACCGTGCTGACCGGCGGCATCGCCCATGCACAGAACAGCATGAGCGACCCGGCGCGCGCCGGCTACTACGACAATCTGAAGGGCAAGCGCGTCGTCTTCGTGCCTGTCTTCATGGGGCTGGACCTGACCGAGGGATGGTCCAAGATGATGTCGCGGCAAGCCGACAAGCTCGGCTACAAATACGAGGTTCGCAACTCGAACTTCAACACGGCCGCCGGCGCCCAGACCATCACGTCGCTGATCACCGAGAAGCCCGACGTCATCGTCGTGCAGAACCCCGATGTGCAGTCCTATGCCAAGCTGCTTGCCAAGGCCGAGAAGGCCGGCATCCACGTCATCCAGCTCAACATGAAGACCAACGTGCTCACCACCGGTTTCGTCGGCGCCGACGTCGAGGAACTGGGCGAGCTGCAGGCCAAGGAAGTCGTCGCCCATTGCGGATCCGGCACCTCGGGCAAGGTGCTTGTGCTCGCGGGCCCGCCGTCAAGCCCGTTCTCCGCCTACATGCTCAAGGGCTACGAGAACATCCTCAACAAGTCGCCGGAAGTGAAGGTCGTCTCAGTCCAGTCGACCGGCGATTACGAATCCGCCAAGGCCAAGTCGATCACCCAGGTCGTCCTGCAGCAGCACCCTGACCTGTGCGGCGTGCTCGGCGTCTGGGACAATACCGACGTCGGCACCGCAGCAGCGGTCAAGGAAGCAGGCAAGAGCGGCCAGGTGTTCGTCTCGTCCTCTGGCGGCGGCGGCGAGCTGGCCTGCAAGGGCATCGAGGAAGGCATGTGGCAGCACTACGTCAGCTATGACGTGCCCGGCCAGGCGCGCGACCTCAACAACCTGATCCTTGCCGCGCTGCAGGACAAGAACCCGGTCGGCACCACCAAGACGATCCTCTACACGCCGCTGGTGATCTACAACAAGGACAACATCAAGAACCAGTTCTGCTGGACCTTGGACACCATCCGCTGATCCCCGGGCGAGGGGCGTCGCCAGCGGCGCCCCTTACCGAAAACACCCGAACTGATCTTTCGTTCACGCAAAGCAGACGGCGTTTTTCCCTCCATGTCCAATACCCTAACCAAACTGCGGTACCGCTACTGGCCGGACCATGTTTTCGGCGAACTGCTGCAGAAGCAGTGGATGGAAACGGCGGTGCCTCTGCTGGTGCTCCTGCTGACGATCGCCTTCTTCAGCTCCCGCATCGACAACTTCATCTCCGTCGCCAACCTGTCCGACACGCTTCGGCAGGCGAGTGAACTGGGGTTCGTCGTGCTCGGCATGTCGCTGGTGCTGATCGTCGGCGGTATCGATCTCTCCGTCGCCTCCGTCTTTGCGCTGTGCAATCTCACCGCGCTCTATTGCATCAACGTGCTCGGCCTGCCGACGCCGGCCGTCATCGCGCTGACGCTGCTGCTCGGCGCGGTGCTCGGCGCGGTCAATGGCGTCCTGATCGGCTATATGCGCATGCGCGCCTTCCTCACCACCATGGTGACGCTGATCGTCTACAAGGCCATCCATGACCTCCTGAATTTCCAGCTCGCGGTCGCGATCTCGTCCGTCGTTCCCGACGTTCCGGCCTGGGATTTCCTCGGCAATGGCGACTTCCTGTCCATCCCGACCGTGGTGTGGGTGTTCGCCATCGTCGCGATCGCCAGCCACATCTTTCTGACCCGCCTGCGTCCGGGCTGGTATGTGATGGCCATCGGCGGCAACCGCCGCTCGGCCTACAATATCGGCCTGCCGGTCAACCGCGTCGTGGCCATGTCCTACATGGCCTCGGGCGTGTTCGCCGCGACCTCGGCGATCTTCTACGCCTCGCGTCTCGCCAGCCCCGGCGCCGATACCGGCAAGGGCCTCGAGATCACGGTGCTCACCGCCGCCATCCTGGGTGGTATCCGCCTCGGCGGCGGCAAGGGGTCGGTCACCAAGGCCGTGCTCGGAACGCTGATCATCCTGATCATCACCAACGGTCTGCTCAGGCTCGCCACCCCGGCCGGCGCCGCGCGCCTCATCCTGGCGACCATCCTGCTGCTCGCCGCAACGCTCGACATACGCTGGTTCAAGAACCGCCACAAAGCGGTGCAGGAACTCTATGTAAGCCCGTCCTACCTGGAACTGCCGCAATCGCCGCCGACGGGAGCCTCGTCCCCCTTCGCGCTCAACGACAGGCTGCGCGCGGTCGAGCAGATCGGCCTCGGCGAAGTCGAGTCGCCGGAAGACGTCATCCTCGACAGGGAGGACAATCTCTACTGCGGCAGCCGCCACGGCGAGATCATCCGGTTCTTCGCGCCCGACTACAAGCGCATGGAGGTCTATGCGCGTATCGGCGGCCAGCCGCTCGGCATGGCTTTCGATGCCGGCGGCACGCTGTTCGTCTGCGTCGGCGGCATGGGCCTCTACCGGGTCAATCCCGACCGCACGGTCGAGAAGGTCACCGACGAGACCAATCGTTCGCTCCTGTCCGTGGTCGACGACAGCCGCCTGCGCCTGGCGGACGACCTCGACATCGCGCCTGACGGCCGCATCTTCTTCTCCGAGGCGACGATCCGCTACGAGATGCATGAATGGCCGACCGACAGCCTGGAAGGCCGCGGCAACGGCCGCATCATCTGCTACGACCCGCGCTCCGGGAAGACGCACACAGTGCTTCGGCACCTCATCTTCCCGAACGGCGTTGTGCTGGCCTCGGACAAGGAATCCATCATCTTCGCCGAGAGCTGGAACTGCTCGATCAAGCGCCACTGGTTCGCGGGCGCAAAGGAAGGCACGACCGAGACCGTCATTGCCAGCCTTCCCGGCTATCCCGACAACATCAACGTCTCTTCGGACGGCAACTACTGGCTGGCGCTGATGGGCATGCGCAGCCCGGCCTTCGACCTTGCCATGCGCAAGCCGGCCTTCCGCCGGCGCATGTCCAAGCGCCTGCCCGGCGACGAATGGCTGGCGCCGAACATCAACACCGGCTGCATCGTCAAGTTCAACGAGAAGGGCGAGATCCTCGATGCCCTGTGGGATCTCGGCGGCCTCAACCATCCGATGATCACCTCGATGCGCGAGCACAAGGGCTACCTCTACATAGGCGGCATCTCCAACAACCGCATCGGCAGGATCAAGCTCGAGGGTGCCGACCCTGAATTCGTATCGAGCGGGCGCTATAATGTTTGATGCTGTTTCCTCGCTGATCTCCTCTGTCTTCGGGCGCGGCTCCAGCCTTTCGGTGCCGATCCTGGATGGCGCCCTGAAGCCGAACAACATGATCGAGCGCGCGACGATCCTGGCCGAGCGCCAGGGTCTGGAGGATATCGCGCTCGACCCTGCGAACGTGTTGCACGTGGCCTGCGGCCGCGAGGTGCTGAAACTCTCGGACAACGGCGAATTCACCGTCGCGGCGAGTTTCGATCGCCCGGTGACCGCGCTCGCCTTCACCACGGGCGGCGAACTCGCCGTCGGCCTCGGCAATGCCGTGGCCGTCGGTGGCCGTGTCCTGGACAGCGCCGACGGCAAACCCTTCGTGGCGGTCAACGCCCTGTCCGCCACCCCGGATGGCGGCCTGCTGATTACCGATGGCTCCGCCTCCAGGCCTTATGCCCAGTGGAGCCACGACCTGATGGAGGCCGGCCGCACGGGGCGGTTGCTCCGCTATGATGGAAACGGGCGCGTCGCCACGCTGGCGTCGGGTCTCGGCTATGCCTTCGGCGCGATGGTCGACGCGCGTGGCCGCACGCTGGTCAGCGAAAGCTGGCGCCATCGGCTGAGCCTCGTCGAGGGCGGCCGCACGCGGGAAGCCGTGCCGGCGCTGCCGGGCTATCCTTCCCGGCTGGCGCCGACGCCGGATGGCGGCTTCTGGCTGACGCTGTTTTCCTGCCGCACGCAACTGGTCGAATTCGTCCTTCAGGAGGACGATTACCGGCGTGAGATGATGCGCACCATCGACCCGAAATACTGGGTGGCACCGGCCTTGAGCTCCGGCGAGGACTATATGGAGCCGCTGCAGGGCGGCAGCGTCAAGCAAATGGGCATCCTCAAGCCGTGGGCGCCGCCGCGCTCCTACGGGCTTGCCGTGCGCTTCGACGCCGATTTCCTGCCGCTCTACTCGGTCCACAGTCGCACGGGCGGCCGCAATCACGGCGTCGTCGCGGCCGTGCAGCGCGGCGACGACCTGTTCCTGCTGTCCAAGGGCGCCGGACGCGTGCTGCGACTTTCGGTTGCGGAGATCCAGTCGGCATGGACGAAAGGGACAAACGAATGAGCCCGATCCTCGAACTGCGCCAACTGACCAAGGTCTACGCGCGTGTCGCCGCCGTCGAGAGCATCGACTTTACCTTGCTCAAGGGCGAGGTCCATGCCCTGCTCGGCGAGAACGGCGCCGGCAAGTCGACGCTGACCAAGATGATCGCCGGCGTTGTGTCTCCGACTTCGGGGACGATCGTTCTCGACGGCAAGGACATCACCTTGCGCACGCCGTCGGACGCGCTGGCCGCCGGAATCGCCATGGTGTTCCAGGAAACCAGCCTGGTGCCGTCCATGACGGTGGCGCAGAACCTGTTCCTCGGCAACGAGCACTTCTTCAACCGCGTGCGCGGCATCAACATCGCCGCACAACAGTTCATGCAGTCGCTGAGCTTCCAGGTCGATCCGACCGTGCAGGTCGGCTCGCTGGGAGCGGCCAAGAAGCAGATGGTGGAGATCGCCCGCGCCATGCTGCTCAAGGCGCGCATTATCGTCTTCGACGAGCCGACCGCGACGCTGACGCCCGAGGAGAAGCGCCACTTCTTCGAACTCGTCAACACGCTCAGGGAGCGCGGCGTCTCCGTCATCTTCATCTCGCACGCGCTGGAAGAGGCGTTGTCGATCTCCGACCGCATCACCATCCTGCGCGACGGCAAGCTGGTGCTGACCGACAAGACCGCGAATTTCGACCGCGCCCGCATCGTCCAGGCGATGGTCGGCCGAACCCTCTCGCAGGAACTCTACGGCACGCGCAAGACCAGCGTGCGCCCGGCGGGTCGCCGGGTGCTCAGCGTCAGCAACCTGCGCGTCGGCAACGTGGTGAAGAACAATTCGCTCTCCGTCTTCGCCGGGCAGATCACCGGCATCTTCGGCCTTGTCGGCTCGGGCCGCACGGAGACCTTCAAGGTCGTCGCCGGCGCGATCAAGCGCGACTACACCAATGGCGGCGAAGTGTTCCTCGACGGCAAGCGGGTGCGCTATCGCGTGCCGGCGCAGAGCGTTCGCGACGGCGTCGCCTACATCACCGAGGATCGCAAGATCGAGGGCTTCTTCGAAACCATGTCGATCAAGTCGAACATCTTCATGGGGCTACTCGCCAAGCTGCGCGGCAAGTTTTGGCTGAAGGGGCGCGAGGTCGACACCGTCGGCGAAAAATGGGTGAAGTCGCTGCAGGTGCGCGCCGTCAGCAAGGGCGCGCGCGTCATCGAACTGTCCGGCGGCAACCAGCAGAAGGCGGTGATCGCCAAGTCGCTGGTGCAGGAGCCCGAGCTCATCATCTTCGACGAGCCGACGCGCGGCGTCGACGTCGGCGCCATCGCCGAGATCCATCAGATCATCAACCGGCTCGCCGACGAGGGCAAGGCGGTGGTGGTGATCTCATCCTACCTGCCGGAGGTCATGCAGCTCTCCGACCGCTTGCTTGTGGCGCGCCAGGGCAAGGTGGTGGAGGAGTTCTCGCCTATCGAAGCGACCGAGGAAAAGCTCATGTACGCCGCCGTGCACTAAACGCGGGGGATAGCGAGCTGTCCCCTTGGCGGCATCTGCGCCGGCCCCAACCCTGGACATAGCCGGCGCATTGCCTCCCAAGGCAAGCAAAAACCCCCGGATCGATGATCCGGGGGTTTTTGCTTGGGTCCGTGAGATGTCTCAGACGGTGCGGCCGCCATCCACTTCCAGCACGACGCCGGTGATGAAGTCGGCATCGTCCGAAGCCAGGTAGAGGCAGGCGTTGGCAATGTCGCGCGGCGTCGAGAAGCGGCCGAGCGGAATAGTGGCGATGAAGCGCGCACGGTTCTCCGGCGTGTCGGGCACGCCCATGAACTGCTCGATCAGGCCGGTGGCGCCCATGACCGGGGCAACACAGTTGACGCGGATGTTGTGCGGAGCGAGCTCCACGGCCATCGAGCGCGACAGGAGATTCACCGCGCCCTTGGTGGAGTTGTACCAGGTGAGGCCCGGACGCGGGCGGATGCCGGCCACCGAGCCGATGTTGATCATGACGCCGCCGCCCTGCTTTTGCATCGGCGGCACCACGGCGCGCGACATGTGGAAGATCGAGCGCACGTTGATGTCGTAGACGCGCTCGAATTCCTCTTCCGTCACTTCCAGCATCGGCTTGTTGCGATGTGTCCATCCGGCATTGTTGATGACGATGTCGATCTTGCCGCCGAAGTCGACCGTGGCGGCGACCGCGGCGTTGATGTCGGCGGCCTTGGTGACATCGCCCTTGACGGCGCGCGCGGCCGCGCCGATCGATTTCGCCGTCGCGTCGGCTCCTTCACCGTTGAGGTCCATGATCACCACCTTGGCGCCCTCGCGCGCGAAGGTCTTGGCGATCTCGACGCCGAAGCCGGACGCCGCTCCCGTCACCAGTGCTGTCTTGCCGTCTAGTCTCATCTTCTGTCTCCTCACTTTGCTGTCTGTCAGTCGTGCTTGACGACGATGGTTTTCATGGTGGTGAAGTCGTGCAGGGCGGCGAAACCCTTCTCGCGGCCATGGCCGGATTTGCGCACGCCGCCGAAGGGCAGCTCGATGCCGCCACCCGCCCCATAGGCGTTGACGTATACCTGGCCGGCGCGAACCTTGCGGGCGACGCGCGTGGCGCGCTTGGCATCCTGCGTCCAGACGCCGGCGATCAGGCCGAACTCGGTGCCGTTGGCGGTCGCGATCGCGTCGGCCTCGTCATCGAACGGGATGACCGAAAGCACCGGGCCGAACACTTCCTCCCGCGCCAGCGTGTTGGAGCGCGGCACCGGTCCGTAGAGCTTCGGCGCGACGAAATAGCCGGCCTGCGGCGCGCCGTCGGCGACGCGACCCTCTGCCAGGAGCGGGATGCCGTCATCCGCGGCCTTGGCGCAGAAACTCTCGACGCGTTTCTTCTGGCGCGGGTTGATCAGCGCGCCAAGATCGAGATCCATCTCCGGCGTTCCCGCGCGCAGCGTCGAGAAGCGAGCGACCACCGCCTCGACCACCCGGTCGTAACCCTTCTTCTCGACCAGCAGGCGAGAGCCTGCGGAGCAGGTCTGCCCGGCGTTCTGCACAATGGCGTTGACCAGGCTGGGCAGGGCCGCATCGAGGTCGACGTCGTCAAACACGATGTGCGGTGATTTCCCGCCGAGTTCGAGCGTACAGGTGATGTGGTTCTTCGCCGCCTCCGTCTGCACCATCACGCCCACCTCTGGGCTGCCGGTGAAGGACAGGAAGTCGACGCCGGGATGCGAGATCAGCGCGGCGCCCGCCTCCGCGCCGATGCCCGGCACGATGTTAAGCGCGCCCTCGGGAAAGCCGGCCTCCGCCGCCAGCTCGGCAAGGCGCAGCGGGGTGAGGCAGGCGTCCTCCGCCGGCTTCAACACGGTCGCGTTGCCGGTGGCCAGCGCCGGCGCCAGTGTGCGGCCGAACATCTGCGCCGGGTAGTTCCATGGAATGATGTGGCCGGTCACGCCGTGCGGTTCGCGCTCCGTGGCGACGAAATAGCCGTTCATGAACGGGATCGTCTCGCCATGGAACTTGTCGGCCGCGCCGCCGTAGAATTCGAAATAGCGGGCGCAGGCAAGAATGTCGGCGCGCGCCTGCCTGAGCGGCTTGGAGGTATCGCGCGCCTCGATCAACGTCAGCTCGTCGGCATGGTCGAGGATCAGTTGCCCGAGCTTCGACAGCAGGCGGCCGCGATCGACCGCTGCGAGCCGGCCCCAGGCGCCTTCATGGGCGCGGCGCGCCGCCTTGACCGCCAGGTCGATATCCCCTGCGCCGCCCGCGGCGATCTCTGCGAACACGACCCCTTCGGCGGGCGCGTAAACGTCCACAGTCCGGCCGGACAGGGCAGGGCGCCACTGGTTGTCGATGAAGACGCCTTTCGCCTTCTGCACCGGTGCCTGCCTCGTTCCATCATTCATGTCCAAATCTCCTCACGATATCTGTTGCTGGCCTGCGCCGCGTCTGCTGTTGCGTTGCAGGACGAGCCGCGCCCTGGCGATGACAGGTGCGTCGATCATCTGGCCATCCACGGCCCGCGCGCCGCCGTCGCTGGCCGCGCTGACGATCCGGCTGGCCCATTCGACTTCGGCCGGGCCGGGCAGAAAATGCTCCAGCACGGCGACAGGCTGCGAAGGATGGATGCAAAGCTTGCCGCCGGCGCCGCACCCGACGGCCGTCCGGCACTCGTCGGCAAGTGCCTCCGCGTCGCCGATCCTGAAGGCGGGGCCGTCAAGCGGCGGCGCGATGCCGGCCGCTCGGCTGGCAACGGCAAGCCGGCACAGCGCATGCCGTGTCATTTCGACCGAGGCGGACATGCCCATGTCGAGGAAGAAATCCGCCGGTCCGAAAGCCAGTTGCGCGACCTGGCGATGCCGCGCGATCGGTAGCGCATGCTCAAGGCCGCTGGCCGTCTCGATCTGCGCGATCAGCGTAACCGCGTAAGGGAAACGGGCGGCGATGCGGTCGAGCAGCCCAGGGTCCTCGACCTTGGGAACGCAGATGCGAGTGAGGCCATGCGCGCGCAGCGCCGCGAGATCTGCCTCGTGCCAGGGCGTGCCTTCCGCGTTGATGCGCACGAAGGCTGGAACGGCAAGGGCGGCGACCGCCCCGAGATTGCCGCGCGCTTCGTCCTTCAGGCTCTCCGGCACCGCATCCTCAAGGTCGACGATCACCGCGTCGGCGCTCGAGGCGGCCGCCTTGGCGAAGCGCTCCGGCCGGCTTGCCGGCACGAACAGCGGGGCGGCGACCGGCGCCATCACGGTTGCGCCCTCGCTTCCATGTGAATGTGCCCGTCGCTTTCGGTCCAGTAACTCGTCGTGTCGTCCGCACCGTGGCAAACGCTCAGCTCGCCGCCGACGATGGCCGGCGCCACGCCGCGATAGCTGAAGCGTCGCGGCGTGTGGCCGATTTCAGCGGCCGCGAGATTGAACAGCAGTGTCGCCTGCATCGGCCCATGCACCACCAGCCCGTCATAGCCTTCGACGCCGGTGGCGTAGGGATGGTCGTAGTGGATGCGGTGGCCGTTGAAGGTGATGGCCGAGTAGCGGAACAGGAGCACCGGCGAGGTGCGCAGGTTCCAGGCGGAGGCGTGCGCCCGTCGGGCAAGTATGGGTTCCGCCTTGCCGGCCGGGGACGGCTGCGGGCGCGCCGCGTCGCGATAGACGATGTCCTGCCGGTCCCGGATCGCGACGCCCCTGGCGGTGCGGTATTCGTGCGCGACTGTGACGAACCAGAGCTCGCCCGAGCGACCCTGCTTGTGCTGGATGTCGCTGATGGCGGACGTCCGCGTGACCGCGTCGCCGACGCGCAGCGCATCGAGGGTCTCCACCTCTCCGCCCGCCCACATGCGGCGCGGCAGCGGCACGGGCGGCATGTCGCGGTTCTTGGCCGGATGCCCGTCGGGGCCGAGTTCGTCCATCGGCGCGATGGCCGGGCACAGGCACCAGTGCAGGCCGGGTGGCGCATGTCCCTCCTCGACCGGGGCGAGGTGTGGGGCAAGTATGGCCCTGAAGCTGGCGTCGAGCCGCCCGGTGACGACGTCCTCCGAGTGGCTCGCGCGGCCTATCCAGTCCGAGAGTTGGCTGGGCAACGGGTCGGTCATCGCGGTTCTCCGGTATCCTCAGTAAGAGCGCGGCATCTTGAGCACGTGCTCGGAGAGGAAGGACAGGACCAGGTTGGTCGAGATCGGCGCCACCTGGTAAAGGCGGGTCTCGCGGAACTTGCGCTCGACGTCGTATTCCTCGGCGAAGCCGAAGCCGCCATGCGTCTGGATGCAGGCGTTGGCCGCTTCGTTGGAGGCGTCGGCCGCCAGCATCTTGGCCATGTTGGCTTCGGCGCCGCAGTCCTTGCCCTGTTCGTAGAGGCGCGTTGCCTCCTTCACCATCAGCTCGGCGGCGCGCATGTTGGCGTAGGCGCGCGCGATCGGGAACTGCACGCCCTGGTTGGCGCCGATCGGCCGTCCGAAGATGTTGCGTTCGCCGGCATAGCGGGAGGCCTTCTCGATCAGCCATTTCGCGTCGCCGACGCATTCGGCCGCGATCAGGATGCGTTCGGCGTTCATGCCGGAGAGGATATAGCGGAAGCCCTTGCCTTCCTCGCCGACGAGGTTTTCCGCCGGCACGCGCACATTGTCGAAGAAGACCTCCGTCGTGGCGTGGTTCATCATCGTGCGGATCGGCCGGATGGTAAGCCCGTTGCCGATCGCTTCGCGCATGTCGAGGATGAAGACCGAAAGCCCGTCCGTGCGCTTGGCTACCTCGTCGCGTGGCGTGGTGCGCGCGAGCAGCAGCATCAGGTCGGAATGTTCGGCGCGGCTCGTCCAGATCTTCTGGCCGTTGACGACATAGTGGTCGCCCTCGCGGCGTGCGAAGGTGCGCAGCGAGGTGGTGTCGGTGCCGCTCGAGGGTTCGGTGACGCCGAATGCCTGCATGCGCAGTTCGCCGCTCGCCACCTTCGGCAGGTAGCGCTGCTTCTGCGCTTCGCTGCCGTGCCGCAGGACGGTGCCCATAACATACATCTGCGCATGGCAGGCGCCGCCATTGCCGCCGGAACGATGGATCTCCTCCAGAACGGCCGCCGCCGCCGACAGCGTCAGCCCCGCGCCGTCATATTCCTCAGGGATCAGCGTCGCCAGATATCCGGCCTCGGTCAGCGCATTCACGAACTCGGCGGGGTAGGCGCGCTCGGCGTCGAGCTTGCGCCAGTACTCCCCGGGGAAGCGTTCGCACAGCTTGCGCACCGCCTCGCGGATATCCTTGTGGTCTTCTGCTTCAAACATCATTCATACCGGGCGTTGCGCCCGCCTTTGCTTGCGGAAAGAGGGCGAGGGAACGGACCGGCGCGTCGTCCGGAAGCGCCAGGATCGCGGCGATCAGTGCCTCGGCGCGGTTTTGGCCGATGCCGCCGTCGGCGAGCACCGTGCGCGCCTTGGCGGTCATCTCGGCCGCGTTGACCGGATTCTCCGGATCGCCCTTGGCATCGCGGCGGGCGGCGCTGAAGCGCCGTCCGTCCGTGGTCTCGACATCCAGTTGCGTGCCCCAGGAAGCCGGATAGGCAGCGTCGACGGCGGCGGCGAGACCGACCTCGACCTTGGCGCGGTCCGCCGCCAGCCGCGCGCGGGCATCGGCGTCGAAGCTCGACTGCACGACGAAGCCGTCGCTGAGCGCCGCTGCCACGCAATGCTGCAGCGAGAATTTCGCGCTGTAGGGATCCTGCGGCAGCGGCCTGTCGCACACGTCGAGCGCGGCCTGATAGGCGCCGACCTTCACATTCGCGATGTCGGCGTCGCCGATCGCCTGGCGCAGTTCCAGCGCAGCGTCGATGGACGGGTGCGTGTGGCGGCAGCACGGCCAGGGCTTGATCGAGGTCCGTGTCAGTTCCCAGGTGCGTTGCGGCTCGGCGGTCACGGCGTCCGGGACGGGATCGGGGCACAGCCCCGCGAAGAAGCCCTTCTTGCCCTCCAGTATCTCTTCCGGTCCGGTAAAGCCCTGCTCGGCCATCAGCGCAGCCAGCACGCCGGATTCGGCGGCGCGCGCCGTGTGCAGGTGCTTGCTCATGGCGCCCGTTTCCAGGAATTGCCACAGCCCGGAAGATTGCGTGCCGGCATTGCCCAGCGCCCACACGGCCTGGTCTTCCGACAGGCCGATCAGTTCGGCCGCCGCCATGGCGGAGCCGAATGGGCCGCAGGTCGAGGTGTTGTGCCAGACGCGGTAGTGCGCCTTGCCCGCGGCCATGCCGACACGGCAGCAGGCTTCGTAGCCCGCAAGCACGGCCTCCAGGAAAGCGATGCCGCCGCGATCGTCGCGGGTCGCGACCGCCAGTGCCGCCGGGATGACGACGCAGCCGGGATGCGTGACGGAATCGCGATGCAGGTCGTCCATCTCGAGGATGTGCGAGAGCCCGCCGAAATGGAAGGCACCGCGCGGCGTATCCGCGCTCTCCAGCGGCGCGATCGCCCTCAGGATGCGCGCCGGCTCGGTCTTTCCCGCGCCGAGCGCGCAGGCCAGAGTGTCGAGCACGAACAGCGATGCCTGCTCCAGGTCCTGCCGGCTGTATGGCCTGGCGCGGATGAGGCGCACGAGGTCTCGGCTGAGGCTCATGACTTGGCTGCCCCGGCGACGGCGTTGCGGGCAACGGGACCGCCGAATTCGGAGCGTATCGCCTGGCTGTGCTCGCCAAGCGCCGGCACCTTGCCCAGCGCCGGGCGGCGGCCATTGAGCACCACCGGCGGCGCCAGCACTTCCACCGGTCCGGCCGGTGTCTGCACCGATGCCGTCGTCGCGCTCTTGTGCGCCATCAGGTCGGCCATGGTGGAGATGCGTCCATAGGCGATGCGCACCCTGTCGAGCAGGCGGCACAGCGCGTCGACGGTGCGGCGCGCCACGGCGGCCTGCACATTGCGGTCCAGCTCGGTGCGGTTCTGCACGCGCGCCGTGTTGCGATCGAAACGGGGGTCGTCTGCAATGCTCGGATTGCCCAGCACGTGCTCGCAGAACAGTTTCCATTCGCGCTCGTTCTGGATGGCGATCAGCACGTCGCCGTCGCTGGCGCTGAACACGCCATAAGGTGCAATCGAAGGGTGGGCGAGTCCGAGCCGCTGCGGCTCGCGCCCGCTGTAGCGGCGGCCGAGATAGGGCACGTTGAGATATTCGGCGATGGTGTCGAACAGGGACACCTGGATGTGCGAGCCCTGGCCGGTCTTCTCGCGCAGCAGCAGCGCCTGCAGGATGGCCGCGTAGGCCGCCTGGCCGGTGGCGATGTCGCAGATGGAGATGCCCACGCGCGTCGGGCCGGACAGGCTGGAACCGGTCACGCCGGAAAGGCCGGCCTCGGCCTGGATCAACAGGTCGTAGGCCTTGCGCTCCTCGTCGGGCGTGCCGGCGGCGAAGCCGACGATGTCGCAGACCGTGAGCCTGCCGTGGCGCTTGCGCAGCGCCTCGCTGCCGATGCCGAGACGCTCCGTCGCGCCGGGCGCCAGGTTCTGCACGAAGACATCGGCGCCGGCGATCATCTCCTCGACAAGGGCGAGGTCCTCGGGGTCCTTAAGGTCGACGATGCAGGATTCCTTGCCGCGGTTGTTCCACACGAAATAGGACGATTGGCCGAGCACGTAGTCGTCGTAGCCACGCGCGAAATCGCCCTCGGGGCGCTCGAGCTTGATGACGCGCGCGCCGGCGTCCGCGAGCCGGGATGTCGCGAGCGGCGCCGCCACGGCTTGCTCCAGCGCGACAACGACCGTTCCCTGGAGTACGCCGCTCATGACCCGTCCTTATCTTCTTCGAGATGCCGGTCGAACTGTCGCCGAGGGGGGTCTGAAGTCAAATATGATAAAGTAATGGCGGGTATAGCGTTTTGCGCGATGGCCGCCCCGCGCTGGCCGCACAGAGCAAAACACCGGGGCTACACCGCGATTTTCCATGGATATAGGCGAGCGAGGGTGACACGATCGCGCCGATGCGTGTCGCGATCCGGATCGCGGATCCGGTGACTGGTCAGGAGAGGGGAAGCCTAGCGGAACAGGTCTGGCTTCTGGCTGTCGTCCGAGAGTTCGGCGATCCAGGCCCGGTCCTTCACCAGTTGGCGCAGGATCTCCCACGACAACTGGCCGATGGCGCGCGGCGCGTTGAGCAGGGGGCGTTCGGTCGAATAGGCGAGGTAGACCTTGCGCGTTATGCTCGGCTTGGCCAGGCGCCACATGCGGAAGACGCCTTCCTCGACCTCCCGGTTGATCGCCATCAGGGGAAGGATGCCGAAGCCGAGTCCGCGCATCACCACCTTCTTGATCTGGCTGTAGGAGTCGATTTCGATGGCCGGGTTGAGCGGGACGCCGGCGGTCAGCGCGGCTTCCTCGATCAGTTCGCGCAGGCCGTGGCCCGGTCCTGGAATCACCAGGGGCAGGCGGGCGGTCTCCTCCAGGGTTGCCGTGTCGCCGGAAGGTCCGCCTTCGGTTCCGCTGGCGGCAAACAGGAATATCTCCTCCGACAGGCCATGGTGCACGGCAAGGCCGCTTGGATCGGAAGTCGAGTAGAGCATCGCCAGGTCGACGTCGCCACGCCGCAGCCAGCCGAGTATGTAGCCGCTCATGGCCTCGACGACACGGATGCGGACCTGTGGATAGCGCTCCCGCGCGGCCTCGATCAGCGGCGCGGCCAGCAGTTCGCTGACCGTGCCCGGCATGCCAAAGCGCACGTCGCCGCGTGGCGCCACCGCCTCGCCGCGCACGCTGTCGGGAATCTCCGCGAATTCGGCCAGGATCTGCTTGGCATGGCGCAGCAAGCGTTCGCCGGCCTCCGTTGCCGTCACGCCTTGCGCGTTACGATAGAGCAGGGCGACGCCGAGCTCGTCCTCCATGTGGCGCACATGCTGGCTCAGCGCCGGCTGCGCCACATGCAGCGTGTTGGCCGCCTTGGAAAAGGAGCCGCTTTCGACCACTTGCGTGAAATATCTCAGCTGCCGCAGATCCATGGCCGGGTCCTCCGCTCTGAAACCCGGCCCGGCCGGCTCGTCCATCAAGCCGGATTGGCGGGAATCTGTCATCCCGCCTCCGTTTAACGAATGCCGATCGATTTGTTGAGGGCGCCTCTTCGGGCGACGCTCAGTAGGTCGTGCGCCCGCCGACAGATCGAAGGTCGAGGCGGTGGTGAAGCTGTGGAGCCGGCCGACCCAGCCTAGGCGCCGAAGCGTCGCGGCGACAGCGCCGCTATGTCGATGCTCGCCGCGCCGTCGCAGATCCACTCGGTCAGCAGCCGTCCGGTGACGGGGCCGAGCGTGAAGCCATGATGGGCGTGACCGAAGCCGAACCACAGGCCGCGATGGCGTGGGGCGGGGCCGATCACCGGCAGCATGTCTGGCATGAACGGTCGCGTGCCCATCCATGGCTTTTCGGTCAACCGGTCGCCCAGTTCGACGAAGCCGCGCGCATTGGCCTCGCCCATGTCGATCTGCACATAGGACGGCGCGGCGCCGGCCGCCGCGAACTCGACGCCGGTGCCGAGCCGCAAGCCGTTGGCCAACGGCACCACGGCCCAACCTCCGCCGGGGTTGCCGACGGGCAGCCGCAGGCGCTCGCCTTCGGGATAGGCGAACATCTGGTGGTAGCCGCGCTTTTCGGCGAGCGGAATGCGATAGCCGAACTGGTCGACGAGCATCTTCGCGGCCGAGCCGAGCGCGACGATCGCGTCGCGCGCCGACAGCCGCACCGTCTCCGTGTCGAGCGTCCAACGTTCTCCAGCCTGCCGGATCGCGCGAGCATCCCCTCGCAGGATCCTTCCGCCAAGCGCCTCGAAGCGGCGCGCAAGGCCCAGCACGACACCCCTCGGATCGCTTGATGTCCAGGCGTCCTTCCAGTGCATCGCGCCCGTGAAGTCGCCGCCCAGCATCGGTTCCAGTGCCAGCACGGCCTTGCGGTCGAGATAGCGGGGCGCGACGCCGAACGGTCGCAACCGCTCGATCTCTGCCTGCGCCGTCTCGTGCTGGCGCGCGCCCGAAACGATCGTCAGCCAGCCGCCGGGTCGATAGAGGTGTTCCAGCCTGGCCTCGCGGGCGAGCAGGAAATGCTCCTCGGCGGAGCCGAGCATCAGCGGCGCCAATGTCCGGGCGAGGCGGTCGTAGCGACGGGAACCGGAATGCCACCAGTAGCGCGCCAGCGTCGGCGCAATCAGCGGCAGCGATGACCAGCGGAAGCGGGCGGCGGGGGATTGGTTCAGCGCATAGCGCGCCATCTCGCCGAGCTTGCGGGGAAAGGCGTAGGGGAAGATCGACGACGTCTCGACGAAGCCCAGATTGCCGAACGAGGCGCCGGCGGCGATCCCATTGAGGTCGACCACCACGGTCGAGCGTCCCCGCATGACGAGGTGCAGGGCGGTGGAAAGGCCGACGATGCCCGCCCCGAGGACGAGCGCGTCCACCTGCTCTGTCGTTGTCATCGCCAACGCCTTTCCGGACAATGCGAAATCAGAAGGAGGAGTTCTTCAGGAAGGCCGTCAGCCTTTCCGTGCCCGGCTTCCTGAAGAGCGACTTGGGCGGTCCCTGCTCGGCGATCCGTCCCTGGTCCATGAAGATGATGCGGTTCGACACGTCATGGGCGAAGCGCATCTCATGTGTGACCAGCAGCATGGTCATGCCGTCGCCGGCAAGCTCGCGGACAACCTCCAGCACTTCCGCGACCAGTTCGGGATCGAGCGCCGAGGTGATTTCGTCGAACAGCATCAATTGCGGGCTCATGGCGATCGCGCGGGCGATGGCGACGCGTTGCTGCTGCCCGCCGGAAAGCTGCTTCGGATAATGATCGCGCCGGTGGGACAGCCCGACGCGGTCGAGCCAGTCGGCTGCGATCTTCTCGGCTTCGGCGCGTGCCATGCCGCGCACCTTGACCAGGCCGAGCATGATGTTGGCCTGCGCCGTCATGTGCGGGAACAGGTTGAACTGCTGGAAGGCCATGCCCGTCAGCGCCCGCTGGCGGGCGCGCGTCCGCTCGGTCAGCGGCTTGCGCTGGCGGCCGTCCCCGCTGTAGCCGATCGTCTCGCCGGCGACTTCGATGTGGCCGTCCTGATACTCTTCCAGCAGGTTGATGCAGCGCAGAAGCGTCGTCTTGCCCGAGCCGCTGGAGCCGATGATCGAGACCACTTCTCCCCTGGAGACGTCGAGGTCTATCCCGCGCAATATCGGCACGGCGCCATAGCTCTTGACCAGGCCTTTTATGCTGAGGACGGTTTCGGACATTTTCGACGTCTACCTTTCGAAAGTCAGGCGCTTCTCGATGCGCCTGCCGAGCCGCTCCAGCGCATAGTCGACCGCGAAGTAGAGCAGGCCGGCGACGGCGAAGAACTGGATGCTCATATGGTTGCGCGCGATGATCTGCTGGGTGGCCAGCATCAACTCCGTCGCGCCGATGACGAGCAGCAGCGACGAGCCCTTCACCGTCTCGATAAGGGTGTTGACCCAGGCCGGCAGTCCGATGCGCAGCGCCTGCGGCGCCAGGACGTAGAGCAGGATCTGGTGGAAGCGCAGCCCGATGCTCAGCGCTGCCTCTGTCTGTCCGCGGTCGACGGCGAGCAACGAGCCGCGCGTGATCTCGGCGACCTGGGCGCTGCAGAAAAGGCCGAGCGCGATCACGCCCGCGAGCGACGCGGAAAGGTTGGGGCCGATCAGCGGGACGATGTAGTAGCTGGCCAGGATCAGCACCAGCACCGGCGTGCCGCGCACCAGGTCGACATAGAGCGCCAGCAGCAGCCGCAGTGGCAGGCGGCTCCGGAACATGACGACGCCGAGCGGGACGCCCAGCAGGGTACCGAGGGCGGCCCCTGCCAGCGACAGCATGACCGTCTGCGACAGCGCCATCGCCAGCCGTGGAGCGTTGACCGCGAGTTCCGTGGCGAAGCCGGCGCTCATGGCGCGGTCCTCCCTTCGCGGCGGTTCGCCCGCCAGTCGAGATAGCGCAGCAGGTTGGCGATCGCGACCGCGGTCAGCACGTAGAGCAGGCTCGTGACCAGCCAGGTCTCGACGATGCGGAATGTCTCGAGGTTGAGCTTGCGTGCCTGGAAGGTGAGTTCGGGTACGGCGATGGCGGCGGCGAGCGACGTGTCCTTGAACAGCGATATATAGGCGTTGCCGAGCGCCGGCCTTGTCGTCCTGAACAGGATCGGCAGGATCAGATAGAGCTTGATCTGCAGGGGCCTGAGGCCGATCGCGCGTCCCGCCTCGACCACGCCATGCGGCACGGCCTGCAGTCCGCCGCGGAAGATCTCGGCCATGTAGGCCGCCCCGTAGAGCGTCAGCGAGCCGGCGAAGGCCGTGTACTTGTCGAGCCGGATGCCGAGCTGCGGCAGGCCGAGGAAGGCGAAATAGATGAGCAGCAGCAAGGGGATGTTGCGCAGGAACGTCACATAGCCGCTCGCCAGGCGGCGCAGGCCGCCCTGCCGCGAGACCATGCCGAAGGCGACGGCGAGCCCGAGGGCCATGCCGACGGCCAGCGAGGCCAGCGCCAGGCCGAGCCCGAGACCAAGCCCGCGCAGCAGGTCGGGCAGGCTTTGCCAGACGGGCGTGAAGTTGAAGGTGTAACCCATGATCCGGTTCCAATGGTCGCCGACCTCGGCTTCCGGCGGCAAAGCCGGATACCTCCTGATCGGTCGACGCTTGCTCCCGAAAGCCAATGCGGGTTTCGGTAGAGGTCCTGCGTGAGATCATCCGCCCCCGCGCGCCTGAGGAGACGCGCGGGGGCGCGTGCGATTATCTGGACCTGAACTCCGAGGGGACGCCGAAGGAGGGCGGATCGAGCTTGATGCCGAACCACTTTTCGAACGACGCCGCGTAATAGTCGAACTCGAACCCGGTCATCATCTCGTGCAGCGTGGTGTTGACGAAGTTGAGCCAGACCTGGTCGCCCTTGCGCACGGCGCAGGCAAAGCTGTTCGGCGCCCAGGTGTAGCCGGCGTCGGCATAGCGCTCCGGCTCCTGCTTCATCAGCCAGCGGACATTGGAGCTGTCGATCGCGGCGACGTCGACGCGGCCGCTGTTGAGCGCCTGCACGGTGGCGTCCTGGCTCTCATACTGGTCGACCTTCGCCTGCGGCAGGGCGCGATGGATGATCTCCTCGGTGAAGACGTTCTGCAGCGACGACACGGTGAGGTCGGCGCCGGCCTTCTTCAGCTCGTCGTAGCTCTTGTACTTGCCGTCCTTCAGAAGCAGCAGGCCGGTGGTCTGCGTGAAGTAGGGAATGGTGAATTCGACCTGCTGCGCGCGGCCCGGCGTCACCGTCATGAACTGGCAGGTGATGTCCACCTTCTTGGTCAGCAGGTTGGCGATGCGGGCATCGGCGCCCTGGTCGACGAACTTCACCTTGGTCTCGTCGTTGAACAGGCCGCGGGCGATGCCCTTGGCGATGTCGATGTCGAAGCCGGTCAGCTCGCCCTTGTCATCGAGGAAATGGAACGGGGCATTGGTGCTGCCGGTGCCGACCGTCACGTAGCCGCGCGCCAGCACCTCGTCGAGCAGGCTGCCGCCCTTGTCGTCGGCCCATGCCTTTGCCCCGCCGGCAATGGTCAGCGCGGCAAGCATGGCCAGGGTTGTCATGTATCGCTTCATCGAATTTTCCCCTCTCGCCCCCAAGGGCGATCGTCTCGTTTCTGGACGTTCGTATGTCTTTTATAATGGACATATGAACGTTATGGCGTATACTGATACGATCGATCATGAGCATCGTCAACAGTGGCTGGCGGGAGGGCCGATGCAGCGCGCCAAGGGTACGGAACGACTTCTGGAGGTTCTGGATTGCGTGATCGACCAGGATCAGCCGATGACACGCAACGCGATCGCGGCCGCCATCAACGCGCCGCGCTCCACGATCTACAGCATCATCGAGGTGATGCTCGCGCATGACTATCTGGAGCAGATCGAGCCGGAGGGCCTGATCGTGCCAGGCCCGAAATGCGGCCTTATGGGGCTCGCCTATGACAGGCACGCCACACTCGGTCGCAAGGCCAGGCAGGTCGTGTCGCGGCTGGCCCGCAAGGCAGGCGAGGTCGCGGAACTGGACGTCATGCGCGGCTGGCGCCAGATGGTGCAGATCTCCGAGACCGGTCGCGGCCACAACTACCGCGTCGCCAGCGAGGGCTCCACCTCGCCGTTGCCGCAGACGGCCTCTGGCCGCTTCCTGCTGGACGGCGTCTCCCGCGAGGACATGAAGAAGAACTTCGCGGCAGACGATTACGTCATGGCCGATGGATCGGTGCTATCGCTCGACGAACTGTGCCAGCACATCGAGCGCGCGAGGCGCCAGGGATACTGGGTCGCCAGCGGTCTGATCGATCCCTACATCGCCTGCATCGCGTCGCCGGTGCGGGATCGGGAGGAGCGCTGCATCGGCGCCATCTGCCTCG
Organism: Mesorhizobium sp. 65-26; assembly: GCA_001899205.1. Classification (GTDB taxonomy): domain Bacteria; phylum Pseudomonadota; class Alphaproteobacteria; order Rhizobiales; family Rhizobiaceae; genus Mesorhizobium. The sequence continues at coordinate 169,815 of MKVL01000025.1, forward strand.
TGGTGCCGCTTCCGGAAATGACGCATCGTTCCGAGGAGTTCGTTGCCATGACGCGCGAGGCCGCCGAGGAACTGACGCAGCTTCTGAGGGCGACCAGTCGGTTCGCCGACATGGGTCGCTGACGAGAGCTATTGCCGCCGCCGCGCGAGATCGAGAGCCGGCAAACCTTCTCCCGACAGAGGCGAGATCGGTTCGCGGTCTGCCCGCAGCCATTACCTATGGCGATAGCTGGGACGACAACGGATATAGCGCCCCCGGTTTGCGCTGTGAAATCCTCCCCCTGACGGTGCGCGGTAATGGGCCGCACTGCAGGGGAGAAGATCATGAACGACATCAATCGCAGAACTGTTCTCAAGGGCATGGCCGCCGGTGGCGCCGGCCTGATGCTCGGCACCATGCCGGTGTTCGCCCAGTCGTCGAACAAGCTCGTCTTCATGGAGCCGTACGACATGGCCCTGGAGTATCTTCACGAGATGAACGCGATCGTCGGCGGACATTTCGAGAAGGAAGGCCTCACCGTCGAGATCGCCTCCATCCGCAACACCTCGGCCGCCATCCAGCAGGTCGTCACCGGGCAGGCCTTCGTCAGTCGCGTCGGTCTGCTCGACGTCTTCAAGGCGTCGGAAGCGCAGACCGAGCCGGTCTTTTCGGTCGGCACCAGCCTGCAGCACGGCATCTTCAGCGTCGTCAGCCGCGAGGGCGATCCGATCCGCACGCCGGAGGACTTCAAGGGCAAGCTCGTCGGCCTCGCCTCGATCGGCGGCGGCCAGGAGAACATGCTGAACCTGCTGCTGGCTGGCGCCGGCGTGCCGTTCGAAGCCGTGCAGCGCCAGGCGATCGGCTCGAACGCCGGCAATGTCGAGATCCTTAAGGCAAAGCGCGTCGACGCCTTCCTCGCCACCGTCGAGACTTCGCTGATCCTGAAGCGCAACAAGGAGCCGGTCGAAATCTGGCCCGCCTCGAAATACGCGCCCCTGCCGGGCGGCGTTCTGCTGATGACGAAGAAGTTCGCCACCGAGAATCCGGAGACCGCCGTCAAGTTCGTTCGCGCCATGCGCAATTCGGCTCTGGAGGCCAACACCGAGGACGCCGGCAAGATCCTCGACCGCATCACCGCCAAGTTCGATCTCGCGGCCAACGACGATCGCGATTTCCGCATCGCCGCCATCAAGGCCTACAACGAGATGACTTTCGTCAACGGCACCGACAACGTCATGCGCAACGTTCCCGAGGTCATGAAGCTCTCGGCCGAACTCGCCTCGAAGGCCAAGATCGTCGAGGTCAAGGACGTCGATAGCCTCTACACCAACGAGTATTTCGACAAGGCGATCAAGGCCTGATCCTCGCCTCCGGGCATGCCCCGTCCGCTTCGCGGGCGGGGCTGTTCGTCGTTGAGACCACAGGGAGACGATGATGGCGGAGATTCCGTTCGGATTCACTTATGACACCGTCCAGATCGGCCAGGTCTCGCGCACCCATGGCCGCACCATCACCGACACCGACATCACCTTCTACATGATGCTGACGGGCGGCTGGCATCCGGTCCATTGCGACAGGGAGTTCATGCGCAGGAACGGGCTCGGTCCGGTGCGCGCGCAAGGCTCGTTCGGCATCGCGATTTCGCTCGGCAGCCATCTGGAAAGCTCGGTCCTGGAAGGCGCCGAGGAGTTCGTGCGCGCCATGGGCGTCGACAAATGGGAGTATCTGCGGCCGCTGGTGTCGGGCGACACGATCCACCTCGAGGTCGAGATCGTCGGCAAGGATCTGCAGGAGAACGGCCGCGACTATGTCGTGTCGCGCCTGGTGCGCATCATCAACCAGGCGGGCGAGATCCTGCAGCAGGGCGTCGCGAAGTCGATGTGGCGCCGCGCCGCCTGAGACGCCGCTTCTATCGGGGTTCAGGGCGCCGGCGGCGTCACGCGCTGGAACCAGTCGGTCATGCGCGTGTACCAGCCATTGCCGTGCATGCGGGCGATGAGGTCGAGCTTCGGCGTGTCGATATAGCATCGACCGGCGTCGAGCACCGCGTCGTCCAACACGTGGATGCCCACCACCTCGCCCAGCACCAGCGACTGCCCGTCGCCGATGTCGATGTTCCTGAACAGCCGGCATTCCAGCGACACCGGGCTCTGGCCGATGCGCGGCGCGTCGACCTTGGTCGCGGGCGATGTCGCGAGTTGCGCGAAATCCAGCTCGCTCATGCCGGCGGGCAGGTTGACCGCCGTCTTCACCATGGCGTCGGCATTGCCGAAGCCGACCAGGTTGACCACGAACTCGCCGGTGCGCCGGATGTTGACGCCGGTGTCCTTGAGGTCGCCCTCGAAGCGCTCGCCGCTGCCGACGCCGATCGAGACGAGCGGCGGCTCCTCGCAGACAATGTTGAAGAACGAGAACGGGCCGATATTGATCGTGCCGCCCGCGTTGACGGTGCTGACCCAGGCGATCGGCCTTGGCACGATCGTCGATGTCATCAGCTTGTGGCGCTCGCGTCGCGACAGGTCGCCGAAATCGAAGAACATGGGCCCGCCTTCAATAGCCGCGCGCGAAATCGGCGATATCGGCCAGCGGCTCGCCATTGGCATAGCGCCCGAGATTGTCGAGCAGCTTGGCGGTGACGCGGTCGAAGTGATCTGGCGAATACCACGCCGCGTGCGGCGTGATCGTCGCCCTTTCATGCGACATCAGCGGATGGTCCTTCGGCAGCGGTTCGGGATCCGTGACGTCGAGCGTCGCATGGTGCAGCCGGCCCGCATCGAGGGCGCGCAGCAGCGCTTCATGGTCGACCAGCGTGCCGCGCGCGACGTTGATCAGGTGCGCGGTCGGCTTGACCAGTGAGAGCACCCGATCGTCGATCATGCGCAGCGTCTCGGCGGTCGCGGGCGCGCACAACACGAGCTGGTCCGCCCGCGCGGCCAGTTCATCGATGCCGGCAACAAAGCGGGGCGAGCCGTCGCCGCCGCTGCGGCGCGTGGCGATGACCTCCATGCCGAAGGCTTCGGCCCGCCGCGCGATCGCCTGGCCGATGGCGCCGTAGCCGACGAGGCCAAGCGTCTGGCCCTTGATCGAGCGCATCGCGCCCGTCGGCCATTGCGTCTCGTCGAAGGGGACGTCGCTCGCGCGCATGCCCGCCACCAGCAGGTCGAGCCTCTTGCAGTCCGCCATGATGGCGGCCATCACATATTCCGCGATCGGCTCGGCGGTAATTCCGCGCGCGCTCGCTACATAGGGGATAGTGTGTGCCCATTCGGGAAGCGTGTCGACGCCGGCCGACGCGAACTGGATGTATTTGATGTTGAACGGCCACCCCTCAGGCGCCTGTTTCGGCGCCTTGGCCCAGCTGCCGAGAAAGCACACGATCGCGTCGGCATCGGCGGGCGGCAGCCACACCGGCACGCCTGGCGGGTTGTCGATGAGCCTTGGCGCGCACGGATGCGCCGCGAAACGCGCCCGCTGCGCCGGGTCATATGCGTAGAGCAGTGTCGGTTGGTGTCTTGTCGCCATTGCTTTCCTGCCGGCTCTCGATCGAAAAGATCGAGCATGATGTCGTCCGAAGCCCGCCCTATCGGCATCATGCTCTAGAGCAATTCCAGAAAAAGCGCGCAGCGGTTTGCGTCCGGAATTGCGTGACAACAAAGAGATAGATCAACACGGGCAAAGCCCCGGGCGAGACGGCGATCTCGCTCCGGGACCCAGCGACGTTGATCAGGTGCGATACGGGATCGGATCGCTGTCGACCATGCGCAGGCAGGCTGCCCAGGCCAGTTCCTGGTGCTGGGCAAAGCCGTCCGGGTTGGCCTGCTTCTGCGTGGTCTGGCGTACCTCTTCCGGCGGGTAGACCAGTTCGCGATTGCCTGCCAGCGCCGCGATCTGGGCCTGGCATGCGCGCTCCAGGAAGTAGATCCAGTTCCAGGTCTGCGACGCCGTCGGGCCGCCGACGAGCAGGCCGTGGTTGCGCAGGATCATAGCATTGTGCGGCCCCAGGTCGGCGATCAGGCGCTCGCGCTCGTCGAGGTTGAGCGCGATGCCCTCGTAGCCGTGATAGGCGATGCGGCCGTAGAATTTGAGCGCCAGCTGCGTGATCGGCAGCAGGCCCTCCTTCTGGCACGACACCGCCATGCCGGCGGCGGTGTGGGTATGCAGGACGAACTTCAGGTCCTTTCGCGCCATGTGCACGGCCGAATGGATGGTGAAGCCCGCCGGATTGACGATCTTCTTGTCCCTGTTCGGCTGGTCGACGATGTTGCCGTTCATGTCGATCTTGACCAGGTCGGACGCGCGCATCTCGTTGAAGAGCAAGCCGTACTGGTTGATCAGGAAATGGTGTTCAGGCCCGGGAACCCGGGCGCTGATGTGGGTGTAGATCAGGTCCGTCATCCGGAACTGCGCGACGAGGCGGTATAGCGCCGCGAGGTCGCAGCGGATCTGCCATTCCTCGTCCGATATCCCCTCGATGGGCGAGGGATTTGCGGCTGCTGTCATGATGGTCTCCTTATCTTCGGTCACTCAGCGCTTGGAGTACCAGTCGAGCCAGCGGCGATTGACTTCCTCGTTGTTGGCGGTCCACCAGGCGGCGTCGATCTGCGCCTGCATCGGCAGGTTCTGCGGCGACGTCGGGATGTTGGCTTTTGTCTCGGCCGACATCAGGTCGTAGGACTTCTTGTTGGGCATGCCATAGGGATAGATCTTGACGAATTCCGCCTCGTTCTGCGCCTGCGACATCCAGGCGATCAGCTTCATGGCGTTCTCGGCGTTAGGCGCATCCTTCGGCACGATCCAGTAACTCTGCTGCCACAGGCCGTCGTTCATCGTGTAGTCGACGGGCAGGCCCTTGCCCTTGGCGATGGTGGAGCGGCCGAGGCTGCCCATCATCATGTCGACTTCCGCGTTCTGCAGCAGCACGTCGAACTGGCCGGTGTTCTCCACCCAGACGCTGACATGCGGCTTGAGCTCGTCGAGTTTCTTGAACGCGCGGTCGATGTCGAGCGGATAGAGCTTGTCGTGCGGCACGCCGTCGGCCATCAAGGCCACTTCGAGCAGCGGGCGGGGGTTGGCGTAGACGGCGCGGCGTCCGGGGAACTTCTCGACGTTCCAGAAGTCGGCCCAGTTGCCCGGCGCGCCCGACTTGTAGGTGTCGGTGTTCCAGGTCAGCACCCAGCCGAAGGCGACCGACGGGAAGCCGTATTCGTTGAGGGCCTCGGTGAGCAGGTCGTCCGCCGGGGTCACCTTGTGGATGAGGTCGTAGTTGACCTTCTGGATGAGGTCATCCTTGGCGGCGAGCAGCATCATCTGGCCTTCGGCGTCGAGGAGGTCCCATTCGACATTGCCGCTCTGTTGCATCAGCTTCAGCTTGGCGGCGTCCGGCGTGCCGGTCGTGACGACCTCGATGCCGGTCGCGTCGGTGAAGGGCTTGAAGAAGACCTTTGTCTGGGCGTCGACATAGGATCCGCCCCAGGTCGAGACGACGACCTTGCCCGATCCCTTCAGCGTGGCAGCCGCGTCGTCGGCGGCAAAGGCGCGCGAGCCGAAGGCAAGCGTTGCGCCGGCGAATGCGGTCGCCGCGAGCAGTTCGCGGCGGTTCATTGTGTATTTCATGAGTGTTCTCCCAATCGTGGTGGTTATTCTTGGACCATCAAATGGCCAAGTTCGGGGTCCCAGCCGAAGGTCAGCCTGGTGCCTTCTGGCGGGGCGTCGTCGGTGGTGTTGATGTGCCGCACGGCCATGATCGGTCCCAGCGGGGTGCGCAGCGAGATGCGCAGGATGCTGCCCTGGAAACGGGTCTCGACGACTGTGCCTTCGAGGCTCGGAAAGCCCTCTTTCTGCTTGTCGCCGAAGACGATCATCTCCGGGCGCACGCACAGCACCGCCTTGCCCCTGGCGCTCCTGGCGAGCGGCAGCCGCGCGCCGCTCTCGGTGACGAACGCGGCCGCCTCGGCGTTGCCGCGAAACAGGTTCGCCTCGCCGAAGAAGCCGGCGACGAAGGGATTGGCCGGACGGAGGTAGAGGTTCTTCGGCGTATCGACCTGCTGCAGTCTGCCATGATCCATCACCGCGACGCGGTCGGACAGGTTGAGCGCTTCCTCCTGGTCGTGGGTGACATAGATCACCGTCTGGCCGAGCGAACGCTGCAGGCTGCGGATCTCGTGCTGCATGTCGACGCGCAGGTTGCGGTCGAGCGCCGCCAGCGGCTCGTCCATCAGCAAGGCGCGGGGCTCGAAGACGATGGCGCGCGCCAGGGCGACGCGTTGCTGCTGGCCGCCGGAGAGCTGCGAGACGCGCCGGTCGGCATACTGGCTCATATGCACGCGCTCGAGCGCCCAGGCGACGCGGCGCGCGATCTCGTCCTTGGCGACCTTGCGGACCTCGAGCGGGAAGGCGACGTTGCGGCGGACGTCGAGATGCGGAAACAACGCATAGTTCTGGAAGACGACACCGATGTCGCGCTTGTGCGGCGGGATGCGCGAGATGTCCTGGTCGCCGAGCAGCAGCCGGCCCGAGGACGGCGAGACGAAGCCGGCGATCAACATCAGCACCGTGGTCTTGCCCGAACCGCTGGGGCCGAGGATGCTCAGGAATTCGCCGGGAGCGACGTCCAGATTGACGCCGTCGACCGCGTAGAGATCGTTGTAGCGCTTGGCCAGGCTCTCGAAGCGGACCCCCACGCCGGCCGTTCCGATCGGCTTGCCGGATGCCGGTCGGGCGGCCGCGCGCGGCGCCGCGGCGCCGGACGCGGATTGTTCGATGAATGCGGTGGTCATGGACGGTCAGCCTTGTCGCGGGCGGGGGCGGGACGCGCCTTCGGGCGCCACTGCCAGGTGGTGATGAAGAGCATGGCCACGACAGCGAGGATGAGCTGAACGGTGGTTACCGCGGTGATGGTCTTGTCGAGGCCGCCCATCTGGATGCCTTCCCACATGCGCCGGGGCAGTGTTTCCATCTGCGGGCCGGAGAGGAACTGGGCGACCACCACCTCGTCGAACGAAAAGATGAAGGCGAAGGCGAAGCCGGCCAGGATCGCCGGCTTGAGCTGAGGCAGGACGACCCGGATGATCGTCTGGTAGGGGCCGGCGCCGAGCGAGGCCGCAGCCCATTCGAGCCGCTGGTCCATGCTGTAGAGGCGTGCCGACACCGGCAGCATCACGAAGGGCAGCACCAGCACGGCGTGCGCGGCGCCCAGCGGCACGAAGCCCCCGAGCAGGCGCAGCCGCGCATAGAGCACGTAGAAGCCGACGCCGATGACCATCAACGGCACGATCATCGGCGCGATGAACAGCAGCCGCAGCGCCTTGGCCAGCTGCGGCGCGGCGCGGCTGACGCCGATGGCCGCCAGCACGCCGGCGACGGTCGCCAGCACCGATGCGAAGACGGCCAGCTTCAGCGAAAGGATCAGCGCGTTGCGCCAGCGCGTGTCTGTGAACAGTGTCTGGTACCAGCGCAGCGACAGCTCGTGCGGGATGATGACGAAGGAATCGTCCTTGCCGATCGATACGGGCACGAGCACCAGCGCCGGGACGATGATGAACAGGATGAGCAGCCAGCCATAGGCGATGAGCAGGCGGCGGCCGTTGGCGCCGAGCAGGTATTCGCTCATTGGCGTCCCTTTCCGAAGATGCGCTCGACGCCGGCGATCCTCTCGTAGACGACGAGGATGAGAAGGCTGACGAGGAGCAGGACCACCGAGGTCGCGGCGGCCAGGGGCAGGTCGACGAGCACCTGCACCTGGTTCTGGATCGCCATCACGATGGTGTTGACGCGCCCGCCGCCCAGGATGGCCGGTGTCACGAAGAAGCCGATCGCCATGGTGAAGACGAGGATGCTGCCCGAGACCAGGCCGGACAGCGAAAGCGGAAAGTAGACGCGGCGGAATGTCGTCCATGGCGAGGCGCCGAGGCTCAGCGCCGAACGCACCAGCGAGCCGTCGATGGCGCGCAGCGTCGGATAGAGCGTCATCCCCATGTACGGCAGCAGGATGTGGATCATCCCGATATAGACGCCGGTTTCGTTGTAAACCAAAGGTAATGGCTTACTGGTTATACCGGCCTGTTGCAGAAGGTCGTTCACCACGCCGTTCCGTTGCAGGATGATGATCCAGCTGTAGGTGCGCGCCAGCACGCTCAGCCACAGCGATATGACCAGCCCGACGATCATCAGGCGCGATACGGCGCTTTCGATATTGGCCAGCAGATAGGCCAGCGGGTAGGCGATGACGGCGCAGGCGACGGTCACGATGAAGGCGAGCTGCAAGGTGTAGTACGCCAGGTTCAGATAGACCGGCGCGGCTAACTGTCTGTAACTGTTGACATTCGGTCCGGACGGTCCACCAAGGCTCAGCCATACGAGATAGCCAAGCGGCACCAGGAACAGCAGCGCCATCATCGCGATCGGCACGACCAGCAGCGTCACCGTCACGCGCCGGCGCTGCGTTTCCCAGTCGGCGCCACCGGGCGTGTCCGTGATTGAATGGCTGATCGATGTGGCGTTGCCCATCCGGAATCCAGGTGCAGAGGCGGTTTGGTAGACTTCATTTCTTGGGCCGCCAGGGTTTCCTGTCCATGCATCAGATGCGTCAGGCCATTCCAAACGGTTATGACTGGGCGACATCGAGCGTGGAGCGCCCATCGCGCACGAGGGGCCGCCGTCGGTGCTCGATTCCATTCTGCTGGCCTTCGCCATCGGAATGCGGCTCAGCAGGCGCCGTCGCCGGCATCGGTGCCGGCGAGAGGCCTGGGCCGTTCGCACCATGCGGCGACGGACAACAATGCGTGATCGGATCCGGACCGCCCGACAAGTTGCAGGCCGAGCGGAAGGTTGGCTTCGCCGGCTGCCCACGGCAGAGTCAGCGCCGGAAGGCCGAGCAGTGTCCACGTTACGCAAGGGGCGGCATTGCCTGTGCCTTCGCCGAGCGGCGGCGCCTCGCCGAGGGCGGGCAGCGTCAGGATTGCATCGCATCCCGCGATCGCCTCGCCGAATGCCCGCTTCAGTTCGGAACGCGCCAGGAGCGCGCCCTCGACCTCATCGCGGGAGAGTGCCTGTCCGCGCGCGACAAGCTCCTTCATGTGCTGGCTCAGCAGATCGGGATGCGAGGCCGCCAGCGGCGCATAGATCCGCCCGGCCTCGTGACAGAGGATGACCTCGGCGATTGCCAGCGCCTCGTCGAAGGCGACAGGAAGCTCGGCCTCCTCGACAGTCGCGCCGCGCCCGGCGAAGCTGGCCGCTGCCTTGTCCAGCACCGCGCGCTGGGTACCACTTGCCTGGGGCCAGTAAGGACCGCGCACGAGGCGCAGGCGCGGCGACCGCTCCGGGGGCGCGGTGGTCTCGTTGGTCAGATGTCCGAACACATGAGCGATGTCCGCGACCGATCGCGCGAACAGCCCGCCATGGTCGAGCGTCGGGCTGAGCGGTTGCACCCCATCCAGCGGCAGAAGGCCGTGGCTAGGCTTGAAGCCGACGATGCCGCAGAAGGCGGCCGGCCGGATGACTGAGCCGAAGGTCTGCGTTCCGGTCGCCAGCGGCACCAGCCCCGCCGCGACCGCCGCGGCGCTTCCGCTCGATGAGCCGCCCGGCGTGTGGGCCGTGTTCCAGGGGTTCACCGTCGGCCCTGCCTGGCGCCAGGCGAACTCCGTCGTCACCGTCTTGCCGGCGACATGGGCGCCCAGTTCGCGAAGCCGGGCGACCAGCGCGGCATCGGCCGTCGGCACATGGTCGCGATAGATCGGCGAGCCGTAGGTCGTCGTCATGCCAGCGGTGTCATAGAGATCCTTGACGCCGACAGAGATGCCGGCGAGCGGCAATTCGGATGCCACGGGGCTCGCTGCCGCCTCGTTGACGACGGTGAAGGCGGCCAGCGCGTCGTTGGTCTCGCGAATGCGCGCCCGGCAGGCGGCCACGGCTTCGTCGACGGTCACGGCGCCGCGCAGGATGGCGTCGCGCGTCTCGATGACGGTCGCGGCCGTGCCCCTGGTCAGTGGCGTGTCGACGAGGGCGGTTGGCTCGTGCATGGCGGCTCCCGGCTGGCTATCCGTGCCTCCAAACTAGCCAGCCTGGCCTGTGCCGGATAAGTGGCCAAGCGGGGCGAGACATAACCAACGTCGATAGATCAGCGGCTTTGTGGGCTGGTTGCGAAGGGATGGCGCATGCCATGCAGCGGCCATTCATTCGAGCCGGAGCTGACCCATGGCATTCACGATGCAGAACGAAGTCCTTCTCGAGGCCTCGCCGGACGCGGTGTGGGCCGCGATCAACGATGCCGGCCTGCTGAAGCTGAGCATACCGGGCTGCGAGAGCCTGGAGCAGAGCGACGACGGTTGGTTCGATGCCGTCGTGAAGCTGAAGATCGGTCCCATTTCCGCGCGCTTCAAAGGAACGGTCCGCTTCGTCGATGTCGAGGCGCCCGTGAGCTGCAGGATCGTCGGCGAGGGGCAGGGCGGCATCGCCGGCTTTGCCAAGGGCGGCGCGCGTGTCCGCCTTGTTCCCGAAGGGCTGTCGACGCGGCTTTGCTATGACGTCGAGGCGGAGATCGGCGGCAAGATCGCGCAGCTCGGCTCGCGGCTGATCGACGGCGTCGCCAAAAAGCTGTCCGACCAGTTCTTCCAGAATTTCTCGAAGGCATTCGGCGAAGCGGGCGCTAGCGACGCGGCCTGAACCATCCCCCGGAAATGCCGAGCAAACACGAAACGGCGCTGGGCGTGGGCCCGGCGCCTTTTCCGTTCGGACCGTCCCGGCCCTATTTGTAGAGATCCTCGTGCTGCTTGCGGATCTCGTTCTTCAGCACCTTGCCCATCGTGTTGCGCGGCAGCGATGCTTCGAACAGGATCCGCTTGGGCAGCTTGTATTTGGCGAGCACCGGATCGAGCCGTGACATGATGTCGGCTTCGGTCAGCGCGACGCCGTCCTTGAGGATCACGACCGCGGTTACCGCCTCGCCGAAATCCGCGTGCGGCAGGCCGACAACGGCGCTCTCCTCGACGCCTTCGATGGAGTCGATCTCGCTTTCGATCTCCTTCGGGTAGACGTTGTAGCCGCCGGTGATGACGAGGTCCTTGCTGCGGCCGCTGACGAAGACGTAGCCGTCATCGTCCATGTAGCCGATGTCGCCGGTGATGAAGTAGCCGTCGGCGCGGAACTCCGACTGCGTCTTGTCCGGCATGCGCCAGTAACCCTTGAAGACGTTGGGACCCCTGACCTCGATCATGCCTGCGCTGTTCGCCGGCAGCAGCTTGCCGCTCTCGGGCTCGGTGATGCGCACGCTCACGCCGGGCAGGGCAGGGCCTACGGATCCCGGCACGCGCTCCCCGTCATAGGGGTTCGACGTGATCATGTTTGTCTCGGTCATGCCGTAGCGCTCGAGGATGTGATGCCCCGTCTTCTCGGTCCAGGCGCGGTGGGTATCCGCCAGCAGCGGGGCCGAGCCCGAAATGAACAGCCGCATGTGGTCCGTGCTGTCCCTGTTCAGCCAGTCTTCCCTCAGCAGGCGCGTGTAGAAAGTCGGCACGCCCATCATCACCGTGGCAGTTCGCATCTCCTGGCGTATCAGCTTCGGATCGAACTTCGGCAGGAAGCACATCGATGCCGACGACAGCAGGATCACGTTGGTGGCGACGAACAGGCCGTGCGTGTGGAAGATGGGCAGGGCGTGCAGCAACTCGTCCCTGTCGGTGAAATGCCAGTATTCGACCAGGGTGCGGGCGTTGGAAGCTAGGTTCGCATGGGTCAGCATCGCGCCCTTCGAGCGGCCGGTCGTGCCGGAGGTGTAGAGGATGGCGGCGAGGTCGCTCTGCTCAACCAGGATCGTCTCGTAGGAGGGGGCGGCGCTGGCGGCCTCCTCGGCCAGTGTGCCGTTGCCCTCCACTCCCAGCGTCAGCGTGCTGAAGACACCGAGCGACGATGCCATGGGCTCGATCGCGTCGTATTTGTCCGGCGTGCAGACCACCACATGCGGTTTCGCGTCGCCGATGAAATATTCGAGCTCGGCCAGCGTGTAGGCGGTGTTGAGCGGCAGGTAGACGACACCGGCGCGAAGGCAGGCGAGGTAGAGGATGATCGCTTCCGGAGATTTGTCGACCTGCACGGCGACGCGGTCGCCGATGACGACCCCCTTCGAGCTCAGCACGTTGGCGAACCGGGCCGACAGTTGCCACATTTCGCCATAAGTATAGCTGCGGCCGTCGACGGTGCGGATGAAGACTTTGTCGTCATCCGTGGTGCGGCTTCGGATGAGTGAGAAAAAATTTTGTGACATCGCGGCTTTGATCCAGATCCTTGGGCGTCGTTATTTCGCTGCGACCTGTTTCGCCAGCGTCTTCAAGCGACCGGAAATGGCGATACTGCCATTCTCGGCATATTCTTCATGGTTCGCCTCGATGTCCCCGGTCTTGTAGAGGTAGTTCACCATCAGGCCGTACGACGTCGCGAGCCCCTTGGTGGAAAGGTCGGCCATCGGATGGATGTCCTCCAGGCTGGCGCCATTGCCCAGATGGAAGCGCGCGACCGAATCGAAGGGTTGGTTCTGGCGGCCCTTTGCCTGGGTGAAGTAGCGGATGGCGATGCGCCGCAGCATCGGGTTGAGTTCCCTCAGCAGCGCCTTGTCGTTTTGCCAGCCATCGACATCGGTCCTGGCAAGCAGCGCGAGATCGGCGGCCGAGAGCGCCGATTGCCTGGGATCGGCGCGCAATTGGGTCAGCCAGCGCGCGAAATCCGGAACCGGCGACAGGGTCACGAACGTGCGCAGGCCGGGCATCTCGCGGCGCAGTTCCTCCACCACCTGCTTGATCAGGAAGTTGCCGAACGAAATGCCGCGCAGGCCGCGCTGGCAATTGGAGATGGAGTAAAAGACAGCAGTCGTCGCTTCGCCGCGTTCGACGATAGGCCGGTCGGCGCGCAGCACGTCGGAGATGCTGGTAGGGATAGCAGTCGTCAGCGCCACCTCGACGAAGATCAGCGGCTCGTCATGCATCTGCGGATGGAAGAACGCGAACAGCCGCCGGTCTTCGGGTTCGATGCGTCGCCGCAGCTCGTCCCAGTCGGTGATCGCATGCACGGCCTCGTAACGGATCACCTTTTCCAGGACCGAGGCGGCGGTTTCCCAGTTGACCGGCTTGAGCTGCAGGAAACCTCTGTTGAACCACGAGGTGAACAAATGGACGAAGTCCCGGTCTAGGCCGGCCAGGGACTTGTCGCTCGTCAGCGCGTCGAGCAGCGTCTCGCGCATCTGCACCAGGCGGCGCGTGCCGTTGCGCGCGTGATTGAGGCGGCGGATCAGTTCCTGCGAGCGCGGCTCGCTGATGGTGTGCAGCCGGTATAGATTGTCAGGGGAAGGGTCTTTCTCGATCGCCTTGATATGGTCGAGGATCGCCTTGGCGTCGGGCGCGAAGCGGTTCGCCAGCGCGCCGAGGCAGGCCCGCCGCTGTTCTGGGCTCAGCGCTTCCCATTGCTGGAAGATGGCTTCGGCAATGACGAAGCAGGAGATTTCGCCGCGCCCCGAGACGAGCGAGTCGCACAGCGAGACGATGTCCCGCTTCGTTTCCTCCCGTGCCCGCGACAGGAAGTTGAAGCTCTTGTAGCTGAGGCCAGCCACGAAGTCCGACAGCAGGGCCACGCTCACTTGGAATGCTCCCCAGGTTTCCGTCGTTCAGGACTGCCGGTCGAGCGCGTCGAGCGCCGCGGTGAAGCAGCCCATCGGTATCTGCTGCACGCCGGCGCCGATCTGGCCGACCCCGGGCACGCGCGAAGCGATGCCGGTGTTGATCAGCGGGTTGATGCCGGTCGCCACGACCTTGCGGACATCGATGCCGGAGGGAACGCCCTTGTAGCCCAGCGCCGGGATGCGGAAATGGCGATGCTCGTCGACGGTGATGTCGCGCATGCGCTCGGAGCGCGCGATCAGTTCCTCGACCGTACCGCCGATAAAGGCCGAGATCGCCGGTGCGGCGGCAAGCGCGAAGGCTCCGAGGCCGATGCTCTCGGTGATGTAGGAATCACCCATGGTGGGTGTCGCCTCGTCCAGGCCATGGCCCTCGAACAGGTTGACGTCGGCGACGCTGGCGGGCGCTGTGAACCACCGCTTCCCCAGGCTGGCGACGCGTATCCCGACCTCGACGCCGTTGCCTGCCATCACCGTGACGATGTCGCCGGCGCCGAGCTCCTCCACGTAGAGTGAGACGGCCTTGGCATGCGCGATCGACAGCGACAGGAAGAAGTGGTCGTTGCGGCTGATGAAGCGCAAGGCCTTCTCCAACTCGTCGTGCGGCGCGCGCGTCGCCACCAGCGCCAGGGCGATCTCGCGGAAGAACTGGCTGGTGGCAGCCTTGTTGCGATTGTGCACTTCGTCGCCGCGCCGCAGTGCTTCGGCAATCATCAGCTTCAGGTCCATCGGGCCGCTGATCGCCAGCGCCTGCTTCAGCAGGGGATAGAGGCCGTCGCGCATCCAGCGCAGCCGCTCCAGGACCTCCGGGCCGTTGGCGCCGAAGCGTAACGCCTTGCCCAACCCCTCATTGACGCCGACATAGGAGCGTAACCCCGAATTGCGCTCCTCGACGATGAACACCGGCATCGAGGCCGTGATGGTGCCGGCCATGGCTCCGGCGGCGGCGTGGTCATGCGCCGGCGCGAAGCTGATCTTGCCCGATCCGGCCAGCGCTTCCGCTTCCTCGATCGTCTCGCACAGCCCTTCGAAGACGAGTCCGCCGAGGATCGAGGCGCGCATGGCGCTTTCCATCCTGTCCCAGGTGATCGGCGGTCCGGCATGCAGGACGAGGTCGCGGCGCATGCCGGGGATGACGTTGCCGGCCTGCTCGATGCCGATCAGCATCGGATGCGCCTCGCACAGCCGGTCGAACGCGGCCTGCGTCGCGGAGGAAGGTGTCGGGGTGAGGGCCGGGGCGTCGTGCATCATTCGTCCGTCCATGAGATCGGCCGCATATTGAAAATGCGCTCCCACCCTGTCCATTGCCGTATGGAGGCGAGCTATCTCCCTTGGTTATAGTGGGCCGGGCAGCCGGTGGCGGCCTGGCATCAAGGGAGCCCGGCTGGTGGCCGTTTACGGGCGCTGCGTTCCGGGGCGAAGGGCTCCCGGTCTCTTCCCTGGTCGACAGGATCCGCACCGTCGCGGAGATGTGACAGGGGTGAGGTATTCCTGATGGAGATAGCAGGAACGATCCTATATGTTCCGGAAATAGCGATTATGTGGAACGTCTTGCCGCAGACACATTCGTCCGCGCAAACGCAATTCCGTTTCAGACGGATCGCGGGCCGACTCCTGCCTGATGAGCACTGGAGACACGACGAAAGTGCTCATGGGGTGAGGAGGACATTGATGAAGACCACGAATGGCAGTCACCTGCCGCAGGACTGGATCGACAGCCTGGCCATGCCGGTGATCGCCGCGCCCATGTTCCTGGTATCGAGCATCGCCATGGTGCTGCAGGGTTGCCGCAACGGCGTCATCGGCTGCATTCCGACCGTCAACGCCCGTACGCCGGAAATCCTCGACGGCTGGCTGGGCGAACTGACCACGGGTCTCGCCCAGGCCCGCGCCGAGGGCATCAAGGTGGCCCCGTGGGCGCTGGGGCTCACCACGCATCGCACCAACGCGCGTCTGCCCGAGGATCTCGAACTGTGCCGCAAGTACCAGCCGCCGCTGGTCATCACCGCGCTGGGCAGCCCCAAGCCAGCGATCGAAACGGTGCATTCCTATGGCGGGCTTGTGTTCGCCGACGTCAGCACGCCCGAATATGCCCGCAAAGCGGCCGAGGGTGGCGCGGACGGTCTCGTGCTGGTCTGCTCGGGCGCCGGCGGCCACACCGGCCAGATCGCGGCGGCGGCCTTCGTCCAGGCCGTGCGCGAGTTTTTCGACGGCATCATCGTCATCGGCGGCGCGATCTCGAGCGGCAGCGCCGTCCGCTCCGCCCAGATCCTCGGCGCGGACCTCGTCTATGTCGGCACCCGGCTGATCGCCTGCGAGGAGAGCAACGCCGATCCGCGCTACAAGCAGATGGTCGTCGACGCCACGTCGAAGGACCTCGTCATGACCAACGTCATCACCGGCGCGTGGTCCTACAAGCTGCGCCCCAGCCTGGAAGCCGTGGGGCTCGACCCCGACAATCTCGGGACGGGCAAGGGCTTCGATCTCAATTATGCCGAAAAGCAGCCCAAGGCATGGAAGGACATCTGGTCCGCTGGCCAGGGGGTCGGCGCGGTCAAGGAGGTCGAGCCAATGGCCAGGATCATCGCCAATCTGCACCATGAATACCAGCAGGCGATCCGCGCGGAGAGCAACGACCCGTGGTTCCGCAAATACAGCGCCGCCTGCGCCTGACGGCCCTATTCGGAGACAATAACATGATTGAAAATGCCGTATCCCGCCGCTCTTTCCTGAAGGGCGCCGCCGTCGGGTCTTCGGTGTTCCTCGCCGGCGGCCTGCCGGTCTTCGCCGAGAGCGCCACCAAGCTGGTGTTCATGGAACCTTTCGACCTGGCGCTGGAATACGCGCATGAGATGAACGCCGTCGCCGGCGGGCATTTCGAGAAGGAAGGCCTGGACGTCTCGATAACCAATGCGCGCGGCACCGCGGTCGGCATCCAGCAGGTGATAGCCAACCAGGCCACCACCACCCGCATCGGCCTGCTCGACCTGCTCAAGGCGGCCGGCTCCCAGGAAGCCAAGATCCTCTCCGTCGGCACCAGCCTGCAGGGCGGCATCTTCAACGTCGTCAGCCGCAAGGACGCCCCGATCAACTCGCCCGCCGACTTCAAGGGCAAGACCGTCGGCGTCGCCTCGCTCGGCGGCGGCCAGGAAAATGTGCTCAACCTCATGCTGTCCAGCGTCGGCATCAAGCCGGAGGAGGTCGAGCGCCAGGCGATCGGCTCCAACGCCGGCAACGTCGAGATCCTCAAGCAGGGCCGCGTCGACGCCTTCATCGCCAGCACCGAGACCGCGCTGATCCTGCAGATGAACAAGGAGCCGATCGACGTCTGGCCGACCTCGAAGTTCACGCCGCTGCCCGGCGGAGTCATCATGATGACCAGCGCGTTCGCGGAAGGAAATCGCCCGACCGTGGTCAAGTTCCTGCGCGCCATGCGCGCCTCGGCGCTGGAGATCATCGACACCGATCCGGCCGTCATCCTCGACCGCATCGTCGCCAAGTTCGATATCACGACCAACGACGACCGCGCCTTCCGGCTCGCCGCCATCAAGACCTACAACGAGTTGACGCTCGCCCAGGGCCGCGACAACGTGATGCGCAACGTGCCTTCGGTCTTCGAGGCCGCCGCCAAGCTGGTCAACGACGCGGGTATCGTCGCGGTGCCGAACGTCGCCGCCCTCTACGACAACAGCTTCGCGGACGAGGCCTTCAAATGAGGGCTGCCGCCGCCGACAAAAGCGACAAGTCGATCTCGCTCAAGGCGACCGAAAAGGAGTTCGGCGCGCGCGGGGCGGGTGTTCAGGCACTGACGCCGACGACGATCGACATTGCCGGTGGCGGAATGACGATCCTGCTTGGACCGTCGGGCTGCGGCAAGACCACCATGCTGCGCCTGATCGCCGGGCTCGAGACGCCGACCTCCGGCATCATCGAGGTCGGCGGCGTCAATCTGTGGGCCAACGGCAAGCGCAACAGCGAGGCGCTGTCGCATCTCGGCATGGTCTTCCAGGAAGCCAACCTTTTTCCGTGGCTGAACATCGAGGACAACATCGCTCTGCCGCTCAAGCTGCGCGGCGTGAAGAAGGCCGAGCGTCTCGCCAAGGCGCATGAACTGTGCCGGCTCGTCGGCATCTCCGGTTTCGAACGCCGCATGCCGCGCGAACTCTCCGGCGGCATGCGCCAGCGCGCCTCCATCGCCCGCGCGCTGAGCTACGATCCGGGCATCCTGCTCATGGACGAGCCGTTCGGCGCGCTCGACGCCATCACGCGCGACACCATGAACAACGAGCTGCAGCGCATCTGGATGGAAACCGGCAAGACGGTGGTGCTCGTCACGCACTCGATCGGCGAAGCCGTCTTCCTTGCCGACCGGATCGTGCTGCTCTCGCCACGCCCGGGCAGGGTCCAGGAAGTCATCGAGGTGCCGTTCCCGCGCCCGCGCGACCAGAGCGTTCACCATGATCCGGAATTCCAGCGGATCGTCGCCTATCTCCGCGGCAAGCTCGACCACTAGGCATGGTGCGCGCAGGTCATCAGTTCAGCGGATGCAGGGCCGTGTCCCGCACCACAAATTCACGGATCGAGCGATGAGTTCTCAAGGCAGCAACGTCAACGGCGGAGGCTCACCGCTGATCCCGTCCTGGGTCGGTAGCCTGATAATACTGGTGGTCTTCCTCGGTGTCTGGGAAGGCTATGTCCAGTTGTTCAACGTCAGCAAGCTGGTGCTGCCGCCGCCTTCCGAAGTCGTCGTGGCGTGGTTCGGGTTCCTGGGCAGCAAGAGCGTCTGGTTCCACACCGGCGTGACGGCGTGGGAGACCTTCCTCGGTTTCGTCTTCGCCAGCATTTTCGGCGTCGGCCTCGGCTTCCTGCTCGGCAAGATGCCGCGCCTGGAACGCATGCTCAATCCGTTCGTGATCGCCACCCAGGTCATCCCGAAAGTGGCGCTGGTGCCGCTGTTTGTCGTCTGGTTCGGCTTCGGCATCACATCGAAGGTGGTGATCGCCTCGATCCTCGCCTTCTTCCCGATCCTGCTCAACACGGTGCTGGGGATCAAGTCCGTCGACACCGGCCATGAAGAGGTGATGAAGAGCCTGAACGCTACCCGCTGGCAGCGGCTGACGCAGCTCGATTTCCCAAGCTCGCTTCCCTACATCCTGACCGGCATGGAGGTGGGCGTCGTGCTCTCGATCATCGGCGCGGTGGTCGGCGAGTATCTCGGCGGAAACAGCGGCCTCGGCAATCTCGCGGTGAAGGAGATGAACTCCTACAACACCACGGCGCTGTTCGCCGTCATCATGCATCTTTCGATACTCGGCTTTGCCTTCTACGCGGTCGTCGTCGGCCTGCGCAAATACCTGATTTCCTGGCACGGCTCGTCGAACTGACGGGGCGTCCAGTCATCTAAACCCGTCCGGAAGAACGGCGCGGCGCTTCGGTCGCGCCGGAGCCCGCCGCCATGCGCGCGGGCGCGGGCGGAGCATGTCCGGAGGAGAAACATGTCTGACATCGAACCAAGTCTCGCGACCGCCATCAAGAAGGTGGGCGCCCTGGTCCATCCGAGGAACGTCGTGCTGGTGGGCGCCAGCGACCGGCCCGGCAGTTGGCCGGCGACCGTCTGGAAGACCGCCCACGAACATGGGTTCAAGGGCAGGATCTACGCGGTCAACCCGAACCGCGACACGATCGGCGGCGAGCCCTGCTACAAGGATTTCGCCTCGCTGCCGGAAAAGCCGGATCATGTCGCCTTCCTGACGCCGGCCCAGCACGTGCCAGCCGGTCTTGCGGCGGCGGCGGCGGCGGGCGCGCGCAGCGCAACCGTCTTTGCCTCCGGCTTCGGCGAGGACGGCAGCCCCGACGGCCTGCGGCTTGCCGCCGAACTGGCGCGCGTCGTCGAGGAAACGGGCATCGGCGTGACCGGCCCGAACTGCACCGGCAACATCATCGCCGACAGCGGCGTCGTGACGCTGGTCGACCATCGCAAGCTCAATGTCGCGCCAGGCGTCGTCTCGTTGGTCGGCCAGAGCGGCGGCGTGCTGCTCTACGCCAACCACATCCTCGCCGATCGCGGCATCCAGATCGGCAAGCTGATCACCAGCGGCAACGAGATTGGCCTCAACTGCGCCGACTACATCGCCTATCTGGCGCAGGACGACGCCACCCGCGTCATCTTCTGCTATCTGGAATCGATCAAGGACCTCGGCAAGTTCAAGGCTGCCTGCGCGCTGGCGCGCGACAATGGCAAGCCGGTGATCGTGTTCAAGATCGGCGCCAGCGAGGAAGGCCGCAAGGCAGCGATGACCCACACGGGGGCCCTCGCCGGCAGCTCGGCGGTGTTCGACGCCGTGCTGCAGGACGTGGGCGTGCTGCGCGCCGACAGCCTCGACGAGGCGGTCGAGATGATCGAGCTCGTCGTCCATCTGGGCGTGCCGATCGGCTTCAACATCGGCGCCATGAGCCTGTCGGGCGCCTATCGCGGCATCCTGGTCGACGCCGCGGCCGGCAGCGGCATGAAATTCCCGCCGCTCGCCGACGATGTCGAGACGCGACTGACGGCGCTGCTCGGCGTCGGTTCCTCGGCCGGCAATCCGACCGATGGCGGTTTCACCGTGCTCACCAGTGTCGAGAAATACATCGAGGCGGTCGACATCTTCTGCGACGACCCGAACCTCGACGTCCTGGTGCTGCAGGCGGAACTGCCGCGCGAGGAGGGCATGGCCGCCCATTGGGAGGAGCGTTTCCAGGGCATACACGACCTGGTGACGCGGCGCGGCAAGAAGCTCGCCTTCATATCGATGTTCTCGCGCATGTACACCGACTATACCCGCAAGCTGCGCGCCGACCTGCCCAACGTGGCCTTCATTCACGAGACCACCAAGTCGGTCAGCGCGCTTGCCCGGCTGGCCAGGTGGTCGCAACTCGCGGAGCGGGCAAAACGCGAGGCGGCCGCCATCTCGAACGAAAAGCGCCAGGCCTCGGCGGCGGCGATCGCCCTGCGCCAGCGCGCCGGCGTGTCGTCCGGCACATTCCTGCTCAACGAGCGCGATTCCAAGCAGTTGCTGGGTGCCTATGGCATGGCCGTGACGCGCGAGGAGGTCGCGGGGAGCGAGGACGAGGCGGTGCGTCTTGCCGACGCCATCGGCTATCCGGTGGTGCTGAAGGCGGTGTCGGACAGGCTCTACCACAAGTCGGACATCGGCGCCGTCCAGCTCGGCCTCGGCAACGCCGACGCCGTGCGGGCGGCCTATCGGCTCATCCATGAGAACGTCGCGCGCTCCGGCTTCAAGGGTGAGCTCGACGGCATCCTCGTGTGCCAGCAGATCGACGGCGGAACGGAGCTCGTGGCCGGCATCCAGCGCGATCCCGAGATGGGCCCGGTGCTGATGGTCGGCAGCGGTGGCGTGCTGCTCGAGCTGATGCAGGACGTCGCCTTTGCGCCGCTGCCGGTGAGCCGCGAAAGGGCGCTCGAGCTGATCCGCTCGACGCGCATCAGCAAGCTTCTGGGCGGCTATCGCGGCGAGGCCGCGCATGACCTTGCGCGTGTTGCCGACTCGCTTGTGGCGCTCGGCAACCTGGCTGTCGATCTCGGCGACGCGCTGGAATCGATCGACATCAATCCGCTGGTCAGCCGGGCCGGCGACAAGGACCCGATCGCGCTCGACGCGGTCGTCGTGCTGGGCAGGGAGGCCGCGCACTGATGAGCCAGAACACCATTCCGCTCGACTTCACCTTCGACACGCTCGAAGTCGGTCAGAAATCGATCAGCGGCGGCCGCACCATCAGCGACGCCGACCATAACCTCTACATGATGCTGACGGGCGGCTGGCACCCCATCCATTGCGACGTCGAATATGCGCGTGAGGCTGGACTGGACGGCCTGCTGGTGCAGGGCACGCTGGGGCTTGCCATGTCGCTCGGCAGCCATCTGGAAGCCCCCTTGCTCAGATCCGCCGACCCCCTTGTCGGCGCGCTTGGCGTCAAGGAATGGACCTATCTCGGCCCGATCTTCGTCGGCGACACGTTGCATATCGAGGTCGAGATCGTCGACAAGAAGCTGACCAGCGACGGCAAGCGCTATGTGGTCGACCGCCAGATCACCCTGCTCAACCAGAAAGGCAAGGCGATCCAGAAGGGCATCGCCCGGTCGATGTGGCGTCGCGCCGACGCCTGAACGCTACGGGGGCATTTGCGAGGCCGGCGTCCAATGGGCGCCGGCTTTTTCACGCCCTTCGATGCGGAAAGGGCCCGCCGCGTCGCGCGGCGAGCCCCCTGGGAGGATGCGTGGGCCTTGCCCAGCTCCTGGATGGGTCAGATGCGATAGAAACGTTCCGCGGTGCCGGCAAACAGCGCATCGCGCTCGGCATCGCTGAAGTCGCGCGTGACGGTGTCGTAGGCGTCGAACAGCGTGGCAAAATCGCTGTAGAGGCTGTCGACCGGGAAGTTGCTGCCGAACATGGCTCGCCGCGGGCCGAATATGTCGATCATGGTCAGTATGTATGGGCGGATGGATTCCACCGTCCATTTGTGGTCGACCATGCCGAGCCCGGACAGCTTGATATCGACGTGGTCGAGCTCGGCCAACAGTTTCAGGCCGTTGCGCCACTCCTTGAGCTGCGCGAGGCTGCGGTCGATCGGCATGCCGGAATGGTCGATCACGACAGGCACGTCCGGATTGGCCTTGAGCAGGTCGTGCGCCTGCTTCATCTGCCCCGCATAGATCTGCAGGTCGAAGGACAGCCCGTATCGGGCGAGCAGGGCGAAGTTCCTCCGCCAGCCGTCATGCTCCAGGTAGTTCTGCGGCGCATAGACCTTGCTCATGTCGGAGTGCCAGTTGATCATCTGGCGGATGCCGCGGACGTTGGCATGGGCCTTGTGGCGCTCCATGTAGGATTGCGCGTCATCGCGGTGCATCTCGATCTTGGCGACGATCGCGTTCGGATAGCCATGCGCGTCGGCGATTCCCTGCAGCCACGCGGTTTCCTCCACGGCCTTGGCCGGATCGCATCCGGCCTCGACATGCACCGACTTGACCACGTTGTGGTGCCCGAACCCCTTGATGTAGCGATCCACGGTGAAGTTGTCGGTGATCGGCGTGATGTTGCCGCAGATCGTCGGCGGCACCGGGCGCATCGACAGCCATGGATAGTAAATATGGTTCAGGTCCCACAGGTGATGGTGGGCATCGACGATGCGCAAGCCGGACATGACAACTCCTCCTTCAGCAGTCCTTGACGGTTGGGGAAATCTGCGCCCTGACGATCTCGCCGCGCGTCACGTAGAGCGGTCCGCCGATGCGGCCGAGTGAGGCATAGCCGACGGGATCGATGCGGTCCCCGAGCCACAGCGCGTCGGCGACATGGAAGCAGACGACGTCGCCGATGATCAGTCGATGCGCATGCGCGTCGCCGACCTCGATGATGCGGTCGACGCGGCACTCCATGGCAACAGCGGCGTCGCGCACGAAGGGCGTCTCGATGACGGTGGCCGGTGCCAACGCGACGTCCAGCGTGGCTGCCTCGCTGATGCCGGCGTCGAACGCATGCGAGCTGTCGACCATCGCCTGCAACTGGTCGGGCATGACCGAGCTGATCGAGAATTCGCCGCGCGCCATGGCGTTGGCCAGCGTGTCCTTCAGCACATCGGTGCCGGGGCCGACGCTGATCAGCACCTTGGCCGGCAGGTAGCTGATGAAGGTGAAGCTGCTGAAGGGGGCGAGATTGACGCCGTTGCGCCCGTCGAGCGTTGCCGTCCATGCGATCGGGCGCGGCGTGACCGCCGCGGAGATCAGCTTGTAGGAGCGGTTTTCGTCGAGGTCGTGGGTGGGGATCGTGATCATTGCTCGTTCACGCCGTCGGGGCGGCTGTCCATGATGAGGGGCGGGTTGCCGCCGCGATCTAGCAGGCCCGGAAGGGGCCTGGCTTGCGTTTCTCGACCATGGCGCGCACGGCCTCCTTGAAATCCTGCGTCAGGTGCAGCTTGAGGTGGCCTGTCTCGAAGGCGATCTCGCGCACCAGCTTCGAGAAGTGCCAGCGGCGGATGCGGTTTGTTTCGCGGACGCTGAGCGGCGGGTTGGACGCTATGCTTGCCGCCATCGCCATCGCCGCCTGCAGCGCTTCGCCGGCAGGCGCGACGGCGTTGAACAGGCCGGCCTGGCGTGCCTCCTCCGCGCCGAACATGCGTCCGGTGAGGCATACTTCATCGGCCCAGATGCCGCAGCCGCGCGCCTTCATTAGCGCCAGGTGGCGGTAGCCGCCCAGCCCGCGCGGTGTTTCCGTGACCTGGAGCCGCGCGGCCTCGTCACAGACGATGAGGTCGCAGTCGAGCGCCAGGCCCAGCCCCAGCCCCAGCACGTTGCCGTGCAGGGCGGCGATGACTGGCTTGTGGTGAAGCGAGCGGGAGAAGAGCTCGAAGAACGGATGGCCGACGCTCATCTGGTCGCGGCTTGCCGCCAGCTCCTCGCGGCTTGCCATCTGGCTTTCCGCGATGTCCGCGCCGCTGCAGAACGATTTGCCGCGACCCGAAAGCACCGCCACGTCGGCCTCGCCATCGGCGTCGAAACGGTCGAGCTCCTCACCGAGCCGCCGGATCTGCGCCAGGGTGAGCGCATTGTGCCTGGCCGGCCGGTTGATCTCGATCCGCGCGATCCGGTCGCTGACGGCGTATTCGATCGTGCCCTGATCCAGATCCTGCATGCATGCCTCCCTTTGCGCGGGAGACACTAGACGCCCTGCCGGAGTGGATAAGGCATGCAATCGTCTTCACTATAGCTCGTGGTTATAGCTGGCGCATCCGGTCCGCCACGCGCTCGGCCGCCATGATGATCGGCGCGTTGATGTTGCCGCCGATGGGCTCCGGGAAGATCGACGCATCGACCACGCGCAGCCCTTCGACGCCGTGCACGCGGCACTCGCTGTCGACGACGTTCATGGCGTCGCGATCGGGCCCCATGCGGCATGTGCCGGCGGGGTGGTATGAGAGGGTGACGATGTTGCGGATATATTCGTCGATCTCCTGGTCGCTCTTCCTGGCGAGCCCGGGACCGATCTCCGTGCAATGCGCGGTCAGGGCGCTCTGCTGGCCGATCTCGCGGAAGAGCTTGACGCCTTCGCGCAGGCGCCTGATGTCGGCATCCCTGTCCAGCACGGCCTCCTCGATGATCGGAGCGCCGAACGGATCGGCCGATTTCAGCGCGACGGAGCCGCGCCCTTCGGGCCGGCACATGATCACGCGCGTCATGAAGCGATCCTGATAGGGTTGCACGAAGGGGCGCATCCACGGATGCGCGTCCATGGGGGCGCCGACAAACAGGAGCTGCAGGTCGGGCAGCCTCTGGCCGGCCTCGCTGCGCACGAAGCCGGTGATGCCGCCCGGCAGGCGTGAGGCGAAGCCCCCGCCGGTGAGATAGGCGCGCGCGAAGCCGAACGCCGCCTTGTCGGCCCGCATATTGTCGTGGAACGGACCCGGCTTGTGCCGCTTGTAGACGATCGATACGCCATAGTGGTCGTGCAGGTTGCGGCCCACGCCCTTGAGATCGACCTTGCAGTCCACGCCCAGCGCGGCAAGCCGGTCGGCATCGCCGATGCCCGAAAGCATGAGGATCTGCGGCGAGTTGAACGCGCCGCCGCTCAGGATAACCTCGCGCTCGGCCCTGGCGGTGGTGACGATCTCGTCGCGGACGAAGTCGACACTGGTCGCCCTGCCGCCTTCCAGGTTGATGCGGGTTACCTGCGCATGATCGATGATGGTGAGGTTCTTGCGGCCGGCCGCCGGCTTGATGTAGCCGAGGTTGGTCGAGCAGCGCCGGCCGTCGCGCAAGGTCAGCTGCATGCGCGAAAAGCCCTCCTGTGAGGGGCCATTATAGTCGTCCACCCAGGGATGGCCGGCCTGGCCGATCGCGTCGGCATAGGCTTCTATCGCGTCGTCCGTGTATTTCGACGTGCCGGTGCTGATCGGGCCGGACCCGCCTCGGTAGGCGCTCTCGCCGCCTTCCCAGCTTTCCTGCTTGCGGAAATAGGGAAGCACGTCCTCGTAGGACCATCCCTCGATGCCGAGCGCGCCGAGCCCGTCATAGTCCTGCCGGTTGCCGCGCACATAGGCCATGGTGTTGATCGACGAGGTGCCGCCCATCACCTTGCCACGCGGACAGTCCAGCACGCGCCCGCCGAGCGCCTTCACGGGTTCGCTCTTGTAGTTCCAGTTGTGCATGCCGAGCCGTATCAGCATGCCCCAGCCGATCGGCACGTGGATCAGCGGATTGAAGTCCGATCCGCCGGCCTCGAGCAGGAGAACGCTCACCTCGGGGTCTTCCGACAGCCGCGCAGCCATCGCGCAGCCGGCCGAGCCGGCGCCGATCACGACATAGTCGAAGGACAGGGAGTTAGGCATGAACCCTCCGGGCTGGGCAGACGGCAACCTGCCCGCCTGGAGGCGGCGATAGGGCCGGTCGTTGGTGCTTTTGGGCGAGCCTAACGCCCCGGATGACGTTCCGGTATATATCTGCCCATGCTAGCCATTCGCATTGGTTATGGCCCGGGGCCCCTTGCCGATCAGATTGAGCTCGAAGCAGACCGTGTTGATGCTGCGCAGCAACGCCTCGGCCGTCTGGGTGAGCTCGATCTCGGCCGGATGCACGAGGCCAAGCGAACGCGTCAGGTTGGGCAACTGGTCATGGTGGGAGATGCGCTCCAGCGGGATGTAGCGCAGATTGCCTGACGCGGTGCTGATCTCGGCGGCGTAGGCCGGGATGATGCCGATGAAGTCGGTCTTGCGCACCACCTCGCGGATGAAGACCAGCGAATTGCTCTCGATCGGCCCCTTCGATGCCTCGATCTGGTTCTTGCGGGCGAGGTCGAGCACGCCATCCCAGAGCGGCAACGCATCCTCCAGCATGACCCACCGGTGGGCGATCAGGTCGTCGAGGGAAATCTCCTTCTGGCTGAGCAGGCTGTGGCCCGTCCTGACCACCAGCGCGAAGGAATCATCGAACAGCTTCTGTGTCTTGAGGTCCGGCCCCTTGGTGCGCTCGTCCAGGATGGTGAAGAGCATGTCGAGGTCGCCGCGATGCAGGTCGACGAGCAGTTCCGAGATAGCGCCGCTGCGGATCTTGAACTTGAGGTTGGGCCGCTTCAGCGCGATGCGCACGATGGCCTTGGGGATGATCTGGTCGAGAATGCCGGGGCCGGGCGTCACCCCCAGCGACACGCATCCGGTGAACTGCCCCTTGATGTGGTTGAGGTCGTCATTGGCCCGCCGCAGCTCCGATGTGACCGAGCGCGCGCGCTTATAGAAGGCTTCGCCGAACTTGGTCAGCTTGACGCCGCGCGGGCCGCGCTCGAGCAGGCGCACACCGAGCTGTTCCTCCAGGAGGCGCAGGCTTTTCGACAGCGCGGGCTGCGAGATGTAGAGCCGTTTCGACGTGCGGCTGAGGCTGCCGCTCTCCGCCACGTCAACGAAACGCTCGAGTTGCTTCTGATCCACGCTATACCCACTGGCTATATCTAAAACAAAATATGTCCTATCTGGCTATCGGAAGCCTGTCTACTCCGTAACGGCTCAGCGTCGGTGCATGCTAGAATCACGCCAACGCAAATGGACAGGCAGGTGTCGAATGATCCGGTTACCCATCACGCAGGAGAGCGCCGCGGACGTCATCCCGATCTTCCGGGAAGGACTGAAGCAGTCCAAGGTCGTGGCGGGCGAAAAGGTTGTCATCTACGCCGACAGCTTCACCAACCCGGTCTATTCGGCCGCCTTCATGGCCGCCGCGCGCGATCTCGGTGCCAGCGCCTTCGTCATGACGCAGCCGCTGATCAATGCCGACGCCTCCAACAGCCTCGGCCGCGCCAATCCGCAGCCACTGATGATCGAGGTCATGAAGATGGCCGACTTCGTGGTCGATGTGTCGACCGGCGGCATGCTGTACTCCAGCGACCATGAGGCGATCCTCGCCACGGGCACGCGCATCCTGCGGGTGCGCGAGCCGGAGGACATACTGCTGCGCCTGATGCCCAGCGAACTGGTGAGGGACCGCGCCAATCGCGGCGTCGAGCGCTACAAATCCGCCCGCACGATCCGCCTGACCTCGGCTGATGGAACCGATCTGGTCATGAGCAAGGGCGATCGCCCGGCGTCAAACCAGTATGGCATGGCCGATGCCATTGGCCGCTGGGATCACTGGGGCACGGGCCTGGTCTGCACCACCGTCGAGGAAGAGGCGGTCGAGGGCGTCCTTGTGCTGTCGCCCGGCGACATCCTCTTCCCGTTCGAGCGCTATGTGACCGAGCCGCTGAAGATCCATTTCGAGAAGGGCCTCGCCCATCGTCTCGAGGGCGGGCGCGAGGCCGTGATGCTGCGCACCATGCTCGACGATCGCGGCGACGAAGGCGCTCGGCGGCTTTCTCACGTCGGCTGGGGCATCGAGCACCGCGCGACCTGGGACACGCTGTCGATCCGCGGCTGGGACAATGCAGGCGGCGTTGAATCCCGCTCGTGCTACGGCAACGTGCTGATGGCCATTGGCGAGAACCGCGACCTCGGCGGCAAGAACCCGTCGCGGCTGCATATCGACATGGCCTTCCGTTCGACGCGGCTGGAGATCGACGGCCAGCCGATCGTGGACTGCTGCAAGTTCCTCGACAAGTCGGTTGCCTAGGCAATGACCATCGGCAAGCCCGTAGTCAGGGTGGAGGACGAGCGCTTCCTGCGCGGTGAGGGGCGCTTCACCGCTGACTACACACTTCCCTTCATGGTCGAGGCGCACATATTCCGCAGCCCTTACGGCCACGCCCGCATCGCGGCTATCAATCTCGATGCGGCCCTGGCGCTGAAAGGCGTGCATGCAATCGTCACCGGCGCCGACTTGCCGGAGGGCCTGGCGCCGATCCAGTGCCGCATCCCGACGCATGGCGACCTGTCGCCCTACCTGCAATATCCCCTGGCGCGCGACAAGGTGCGCTATGTCGGTGAGCCCATCGCCGTCATCGTCGCCGACACCCGCGCCGTCGCGGAGGATGCGGCGGAACTGATCGAGATCGACTTCGATCCGCTTCCCGCGGTGACCGATCCGGCACGCGCGATCGAGCCTGGCGCCGAGCCGATCCACGAAAGCGGCAATCTCGCCGGCCGGTGGGGCTTCGACCTCGGCGACGTACCGGGCGCGCTCAGCGAAGCCGCCTTCATCGCGTCCGACAGCTTTTCCATCCAGCGCCACTCGGCCATGCCGATGGAGACGCGCGGCCTGCTCGCCTCCTACGATGCCGGCCGCAACCTGCTCGACATCTACGGCCCGACCAAGGTCGTGCACACCAACCGCAACATGCTGGCGGCGATGCTCGGCATGGGCGAGGCCGAAATTCGCATGATCGAGCCCGATGTCGGCGGCAGCTTCGGCGCGCGCGGCGAGTTCTATCCCGAGGACTATCTCATCCCGTTCGTTGCCATGCGTGTTCGCCGGCCGGTGCGCTGGATCGAGGATCGCGTCGAGCATTTCGCGGCGATCAACCATTCGCGCGACTGCGCTTTCCATGTCACCGTCGCCGCCAACAGGGACGGCATCATCACCGCCTTCGACGTGAAGCTGGTGACCGACATGGGCAGCTATATCCGCACCCATGGCGACGTCGTCCCCTCGCATGCCGCCGCGTCCTTTCCGGGGCCGTATCGCGTTCGCAACTACCGCATCGACGCGATGACAGTGATGACCAACAAGACGCCGACCGGGACCTACCGCGCGCCCGGCATGTTCGAGGCCAATTTCGCTCGCGAGCGCGCCATCGACCGTCTCGCCGACAAGATGGGCATCGACCGCGCCGAACTGCGCCGCCGCAACCTGATCCAGCCGGAAGAGATGCCCTGGTATGTCGGTACCGAAAGCGTCAAGCGCCCGACCATCTTCGACAGCGGCAATTTCCCGCTGATCATGGACCGGGCGCTGAAAGCGTACGGCTGGGACGCTCCGTTCGAGCGCGAGGTGAATGGCTGGAAGCGGGGCAGGGGGCTCTGCGCGCTGGTCGAGCCGTCGGGGCTCGGGCCGTTCGAGGGCGTACGCATCGAGGTCGACCAGCACGGCAAGGTGCAGATCTTTTCCGGCTCGAGCAATCAGGGGCAGGGCCACGAGACCATCCTGGCGCAGATCGCCTCCGAGGTGCTGACCGTGCCGATGGAGAAGATCCGCGTGCGCCACGGCGACACCGGCATCATCACCTTCGGCGGCGGCACCTATGCCAGCCGCACTGCCATAATGGGCGGCAATGCGGTCCACAGCGCGTCCGTCGGCGTGCGCCAGAAAGCCCTCGACGCCGCCTCCCGCAAGTTCGGTATCGCCGTCGAGGATCTCGACCTGCGCGAAGGTGCCATCTGGCATGGCCACAGGAACGAGCCGGTCGTCACCCTGGGCGGCATCGCGCGCATGCTGATGCCGGGCAACCAGGAGATCCTCGTCTCGCCCTCGGCCGGCAACATTCCCGACAATGACGGTCTCGTGGTGACCAGCTACGTGCGCGGCGTCACCGCCGGGGCAGCGGTCTTTGCCGTCCACATGGCCGATGTGCTGGTCGATCCGGAAACGGGGGAGACCAAGGTCGAGCGTTACTTCGTCGCCTGCGACGTCGGCCGCCAGCTCAACCCGCTTATCGTCGAGGGCCAGATCGTCGGCGGTGTCGTCCAGGGCCTTGGCGGCACCTTCCTGGAGGAGCTCGCCTACAATGAGGACGGGCAACTGACGACCGGCACTTTCGCCGACTATCTGATGCCCAACGTCTACGACGTGCCGCCGATCACCGCCCTGGTGTTCGAGGAATCGCCGGCCCTCACCAACGTGCTGGGGGTCAAGGGCGTCGGCGAGGTCGGGCCGTCAGGCGTCGGCGCCACCATCGGCAACGCCATCGCCAACGCGCTGGCGACCGATACCGGCCTCAACAAACTGCCGCTGACGCCGGAGCGCATCCTGCAATCGACCGGCTTCGGAGGCCTGCAATGAAGCCGGCTCCGTTCGACTATTTCGCGCCGACGACGCTGGAGGAAGCGCTCGGCCTGCTCAAGCAGTACGGTTCCGATGCCCGCGTCATCGCCGGCGGCCAAAGCCTCGTGCCGATGCTGGCGCTGCGGCTCGCGCGGCCGGAAGTGATCGTCGACCTCAACCGCGTAGCGGCGCTTGCCGGCATCGCCGAGGATGGCGAAAGCCTGCGCATCGGCGCCATGACGCGCCAGGCGAGGGCGCTGGCCAGCCCGTTGGTGCACGAGAAGCTTCCTTTGCTGCGTCATGGGCTGGAGAATGTCGGCCACCCGCCGACGCGTGCCCGCGGCACGCTGGGCGGCAGCATCGCGCATGCCGATCCCGCGGCCGAGACGCCGATGGTGATGCTTGCCTACCGCGCGACGATGGTGCTCGCCGGCGGCGCCGGCGAGCGCGCCGTGCCGGCGGATGAGTTCACGCTCGGCACATTCGATACCTGCATCGCGGAAGGCGAGATCCTCAAGGAGATCGTTGTCGAGGTCCGGCCCGACGAGGGCACCGGCTTCTTCGAACTGTCGCGGCGGCGCGGCGATTTCGCCATGGCCTCGGCGGCGGCGCGTATGCGCCTCGACGCGGCAGGCACATGCATCGAGGCGCATCTGATGATCGGCGCCGTGGCGCCGGTGCCGCTGCGCTGCGACGCGGTGGCCGAAGCGCTCGTCGGCGCCATCCCCACCGAGGTGCGCATCCGCGAGGCCGTACGGCTCATCGACCTCGATGCATTCGAATTCGACAATCCGGAGATCAGCCTCGCCTACCGGCGGCACATCGCGCCGGTGCTGGCGCGCCGCGCCCTGATGCAGGCGGCAAGCCGTGCGGGAGACCTGCGCCAATGAAGAAGCACTCCGTCGATCTCACCGTCAACGGCCGCGAGGCCTCGCTGCTGGTCGAGCCGCGCCAGAGCCTGGCCGATGCGCTGCGCGGCGAACTGGGCCTGACCGGTTCGCATCTCGGCTGCGAGCACGGCGTCTGCGGCGCCTGCACGATCATCGTCGACGGCGATCCCGTGCGCGGCTGCCTGATGCTGGCGGTGCAGGCACAGGGCGCCGACGTCGTCACCGTGGAGGGCGTATCGCCCAAGGTCGGCCTCAGCGAGATCCAGGCCGCGCTCCGGGAATTCCATGGCTTGCAGTGCGGGTTCTGCACGCCCGGCATGGTGGTCGTCCTGCACCATCTTTTCTCGGAGAATCCGCGGCCCAGCGAGGCCGAGATCCGCGAAGCCATTTCCGGGCAGCTGTGCCGCTGCACCGGCTACCAGGGCATCATGAACGCGGCAAAGGCCGTCGCCGCCCGTCACCAGTCCAAGAACGTCTAGCCACTAGAAGATCGAGAAGAACAGGGATCAGAAATGCCGATTTGCGTGAACATCGACGACATCGAAGAAGGCCAGAACGTTCTGCAGACGCGCGGTGGCGCGATGTCGACCAAGATGGTCTACGGCAACGACTGCAACATGATGATTGCGGTGCGTGGACCCGGCTACCATTCCCACCCGCACACCCATGATGCCGAGCAGATCAACTACGTGACCGCGGGCGAGGTCTGGGTGTTCATCGGCGAGGGCGGCTTCCTGATGAAGGCCGGCGATCTCTGCCGCATCCCGCGCAACGCCGTGCACTGGGCCTGGAACCGCAGCGATGCCGACGTCACGCTGATCGAGGTGCATGCGCCGGCTTGCGACCCGCTGGTCCGCAAGGGCGCCATGGGCCTCTATTTCGATGGCGAGACCCCCGATCTGTCGACTGCGGTCAACACCGTGCGCTCGGGCTTCGAGGCCGATCCGATGGAAATCGAGGCTCGTGTGCTCGGCATGACGGTCGATGCATTGAAGGCGGAGCTTGCCGCCGCCAAATAGGCCGGCGCGGCGTAGCAGGGTTCGTGTCAGGGCCGGGTGACGGCCTGGCTTCCAAAATAGGCAAGCAACAGCAGTCGACGGAGTTTTCGATGACGCAGGATGCCGGGGCGCCGCTGGCGGCGATGTTCATCAACGGGCAGTTCCAGCAGGCCCAGGGCGGGGAGACGTTCGTCTCCATCAACCCGGCGAATGGCCAGCCGGTCGCGCGCATCCCGTTTGGCGACGACCGCGACGCCAGGCTTGCCGTCGATGCGGCGGCGGACGCCTTCCCGGTCTGGTCCAGGCTGAGCGCCGCCGTCCGTGCTAGGCATCTGCATCGCGTCGCCGACATCCTGGAGCGCCGTCGCGGCGAGATGGCGCTGGTCATCACCAGCGAGGAAGGCAAGCCGCTGCACGAGGCGCAGGGCGAACTCCAGCTCTCCATCGATTCGCTGCGCTGGTATGGCGAGGAGGCGCGACGCGCCTATGGCTCCTGGATTCCCGACCCCGTTCCCGGCCGGCGCCTGCTGACCCAGCGCGACCCGGTCGGCGTCTGCGGCGCCATCATTCCCTGGAATGTCCCGTGTGGCATGATCTTCCGCAAGGCAGCCCCAGCGCTCGCGGCGGGCTGCACCATGGTGCTGAAGCCGGCCGAGGCGACGTCCTACGTGGCGCTCAAGATCGCCGAGGTTTTCGCCGAGGCCGACCTGCCGGCCGGCGTGATCAATTTCGTCACCGGCAAGGCCTCGGCGATCGGCAACGTTTTCCTGACCGACGAGCGGGTGCGCAAGATCTCCTTCACGGGCTCGACCGAAACCGGGCGCGTGCTGTTGCGCGGCGCCGCCGATCACATCAAGCGGACCTCGATGGAGCTCGGCGGCAACGCGCCGGTGATCCTGTTCGAGGATTGCGATCTCGACGCCTCGCTGCGCGCGGTGGCGGCGCTCAAGTTCCTCAACGCCGGCCAGGCCTGCATCGGGGCCAACCGCATCTATGTCCAGTCATCGATCCATGACGAGGTCGGCCGCCGTCTCGCCGACCACGCCCGGCAGATGAAGGTCGGCGAAGGCTCCCTGCCCGGCGTGGCGATGGGGCCGCTGGTCGACATGAAGGCGGTCGAGAAGGTCGAGGAACTGGTTGGCGATGCCGTCAGGAAGGGCGCCAGCGTGCGCGCCGGCGGCTCGCGCATGCAGGGCGAGGCCTATGAGAAGGGCAGCTTCTATGCCCCGACCGTCCTGACCGAGGTGCCGAGGACCGCGCGCATGCATGACGAGGAGATCTTCGGTCCGGTCGCGGCCCTCTATGCCTTCGAGACCGAGGAGCAGGCTGTCGAACTGGCGAACGACGTTCCCTACGGGCTCTCGGCCTATATCTTCACCGAGAACATGGACCGCGCCATCAGGGTCGGTGAACGGCTGGAGACCGGCATGGTCGGCATCAACGAGATCCGGCTTGGCGCGGCCGAAGCGCCGTTCGGCGGCGTGAAGATGAGCGGCATCGGCCGCGAGGGCGGTCGAGAGGGGCTCGACGAGTATCTCGAGACCAAGCTGCTGGCGATCCGCGTCAAGGGCTGAGGTCGGCAGGTTCCGGCCGCTCCCGACCCTCAGGGACGTCATCTTCATGAGCGAGGCCTGGGAACTTTTCTCCGGCGCGCGATTTTGGTTGTATGGTGAGGACTGGACAGCCGGGAGAGCTCCGCCGATGACGACCAAAACCCTTGCGATCTGTGCCCTGGTTCTCGGATTGGGCAGCGGCATCTCGGCCCCGGCCTTCGCCGGGGATCGTGACCACAAGCCCCGGCACGAACGCTACGTTCCAGCTGACGGCGACATCATCGACTTCCTGTTCGGTGGCCCGCGCTACTATGACCAGCATCTGTTCACGACGGCCGCCGGCGCCTGCTCCTACCAGCGGGTCGGCCCCGACGCCAACGCGCTGAATGTCATCAACGACCATCACTGCGGAAAGTAGCCTGGCACGTGGCCGGATGAGGCGTATCACCCGCGCCGCTGCGCGAGCACGCCCGATATGAGCTCGGTAAGCTCGGCGATCGGCCCGGTCTCTTCCCAAGCATAGACGGAAACGGCCATCGCCTGCTCCTGCCCCAGTGACGGGTAGGGGCGCACGCCCCGGCCCGCTGTTGCCGCCACCGGTATCAGCGTAATGCCGAGGCCTGTCTCCACCGCCTGGAGCACGCTGGCGAGGCTGCTGCCGGTGAAGGCCACATACCAGCCCATGCGTTCCCGCTCGAGGCGCTCGAACATCGCGTCGCGATAGAGACCGCCGGCAGGGAAGGCGACAAGGGGCAGGGGATCGCCCCACGAGGCGGGTGCATGGGTGCTTTCGAACCAGCCGATCGGTTCCGCGAAGGTGGCCCGGTGGTCGGCCGTGGGCGCTTCCTCCTTGACGACGATGATGTCGAATTCGCCGGCGTGGAAACGTCCGGCGAGGTCGCGGCTGAGGCCTATGGTCACGTCGAGGC
This sequence comes from Mesorhizobium sp. 65-26, assembly GCA_001899205.1. Classification (GTDB taxonomy): domain Bacteria; phylum Pseudomonadota; class Alphaproteobacteria; order Rhizobiales; family Rhizobiaceae; genus Mesorhizobium. The sequence goes on from MKVL01000025.1 coordinate 204,775, forward strand.
GCAACTCGCGATGTCTCTCCCTGACACCGCGAAAGACCTGTCCCATCGCCGGGGTGAACAGGTCGTCCGGCATGCCTATGCGCAGCGAGGCGGTGCCGGCCGCGTCGGATAAGAGCGTCTCGGCTTCCGCCTGCAGTATCAGGATGCGGCGGGCATGGCCGAGCAGCCGTTCGCCGGCGGCGGTGGGCCGCACCGGACGCGCTGCGCGATCGATCAGGAGGTGCCCCAGGGCATCTTCCAGGCGGCCCAATTGCTGGCTGATCGTCGACTGGGTCATGTGCAGGCGTTCGGCGGCAAGGGTAAAACCGCCATCGTCGGCGATGGTCACGAAGGCGCGCAGCAGCCTGGGATCAAGCATCGGAGAACTCCAGCGGATGCGGTCGCGGTGGCATTCGGCCCCTCGATATTTATATCCATGATGAAAATGATGAAATCATTTAATTTTAAAATGGGCGGCTGATCCGCTAGAGCAAGGCGGCGCCGGTCCAGCAGTCGACCGGAAGCCGGCCGGCGGCCAGCGGCACGGATTGTCCGTGAACCCGGCCTGATCCCCGGGAAGGAAACCAACCATGAGCGACGAAGCGGCTTTCCTGCGTCAAGCATTGGCGCTGGCTTTCGCCAACAGCGAGCGTGGCGGTCGTCCCTTCGGCGCCGTCCTCGTCAGGGATGGCGAGGTCGTCGCCACGGGGGTGAACGAGATTTTGAACAGCGGCGATCCGACCGCGCATGCCGAGATGAACGCGATCCGCGCGGCGAGCCGATCCATCGGTGCCGCCGACCTGCGGGGCAGCCGGGTCTACGCCAGCGGCCACCCCTGTCCGATGTGCCTGGCGGCCATGCGTCTGGCCGGCATCGACCGGGTCGCTTACGCCTATTCCAACGACGAAGGCGCGCCTTACGGCCTCTCGACCGCCGCCATTTACGAAGACCTCGCCAAGCCCTTCGCCGAACAGTCGATGGCGATCAGCCATATTCCCGTACGGCTCGAGGGGCAGTTCGACCTTTATGCCGAGTGGAAGCGAAGGCAGGACGGCAATGTCTGACGGCGCCGCGATGATGCGACACGGCAGGTTGGCCTTCCTGCTCCTTGTCGCTGTTGTCGGCCTCAATCTGCGGCCGTTCCTGACCGGAGTCGGCCCGCTGGCTGCCGAGATCGGCGGGGAGACCGGGCTCGGCCTGCAGGGGCTGGCGATGCTGACCCTGGTGCCCATGCTCCTGATGGGATGCTTCGCCTTTGCCGGCCCCTGGCTGCAGCGCCGTTGCGGCGCGCGACCCGCCATGATCGCCGCCCTTGCGCTGCTGGCGCTTGGATCGTTCCTGCGTCTCTACGCTTCGGCCGGCTGGATGCTGCTGGCTACGGCGGTGCTGCTCGGACTGGGAGCCGCGGTCGTCCAGGCCATCTTTCCCGGTGTGATGAAAGGGCGCTTCCCACGGCATGTGCCCGCCGTCATGGGCCTCTACGCCTCGATGCTGATGGGCGGCGGCGCGGTCGGCGCTCAACTGGCGCCGTTCTTTGCGAGCATTTCCGGCAGTTGGCATTCCGGCTTGGCATGGATGGCATTGCCGGCAATCCTGGCGTTGCTGATGGCCGTCCGGATCCTGCCACGGGCGGAGGAGGACGAGGACGGAGAGCGTGGTGGCACCATGGCCTTGCTGCGCCGCCCGCGTACCTGGCTGTTGATGGCCTGCTTCGGCCTGGTCAACGGCGGCTATTCCTCGGCCGTCGCCTGGATGGCGCCAGCCTACCGCGCGCTGGGCTGGAATGCCGCGGCGAGCGGAAGCCTTATTGCCCTGATGGCCTGTGCACAGGCGGCAACCGCACTGCTGCTGCCGATGGCGGTGGCGAAAGTGCCCGACCGTCGTTCAGCTCTGTGGCTCACGCTTGGCGCGCAGGTCGCGGGTTTTTCGGGACTGGCCTTCTGGCCTCAACTGGCGCCAGTGGCCTGGGCCATGCTTGCCGGCGCCGGATTGGGTGGATGTTTCGCGCTGATGATGATCGTCGCGCTTGAACACCTGCCAGGCCCGCGCGAGGCGGGTGCGCTGAGCGCGCTCATGCAGGGCGGAGGATTTCTCATCGCCTCGATCCCGCCCTGGCTGGTCGCTGTGCTGCACGACCGCACGGGCGGCTTCCAGGCTGGCTGGATGTTTCACATCGGCTGCGTGGCGGTGGTCTCGGTGTTGACAGTGAGGCTGGCGCCATGGAGCTATGCCGATGCGATGAGGCAATCCCCGGGCATAACGCGCCCGGTGGGAGAGGCGGGTCGCGGATAGGCGGCCGCCTCAGCCGGCCAGTTCGCGCAGCAGGAATTTCTGGATCTTCCCGGTCGCCGTCCTGGGCAGTTCGCGAAAGACGAAGCGTTTCGGCACCTTGAAGCCGGCGAGCCGGGCGCGGCAGAAGGCCGCCAGTTCCTGCTCGCCGACCGCGCCTTCGGCCTTTGCCTCGATGAAGGCGCAGGGCACCTCGCCCCATTTCTCGTCACGCATCGCCACCACCGCCGCCAAAAGCACGGCCGGGTGCTGATGCAGCACGTTCTCGATCTCCAGGCTGGAGACATTCTCGCCGCCCGATATGATGATGTCCTTGAGGCGATCCTTGATCTCGATCGCCCCGTCGGGGTGCACCACGGCGAGATCCCCGGTGTGGAACCATCCGTCCAGGAAGGCCTTTTCCGTCGCCGGCGCGTCACCGAGATAGCCGGCCATCAGCGTGTTGCCGGCAAGCTGGATTTCGCCCAGGCTCTGTCCGTCGGCTGCGACAGGAGCACCCTGGTCGTCGGCGACCCGGACTTTGCTCGCCGTGATGTGGCGCACGCCCTGCCGCGCCAGGAAAGCGGCCTTGTCGGCGGCGGATGCGTCGATGAGCTGCTCCGGCAACACGCACAAGGTCGCCGGTCCGTAGGATTCGGTCAGGCCGTAGAGATGGATAAGATCGATGCCCAGCGCATCGAGTTGCTCGATCAGCGAACTGGTCGGCGAAGCGCCGCCGGTCGCCACCGTTACGCGCCGCTCCAGCGGCCGGTCGGGGCGCTCCGGATGGTTGAGCAGCATGTAGAGCACGACGGGCGCGCAGGAGAAATGCGTTACCCCGTGCCGGCGCAACGCGGCGTGGATCAGAACCGGGTCGATGCGGTCGAGACAGACATGCAGGCCGCCTGCGGCGGTCACGGCCCAGGTGTGGCACCAGCCGTTGCAGTGGAACATCGGCAGCGTCCACAGATAGACGGAGCCGCGCCCGAGGCCGAGTGAAAGCACATTGCCGAGCGCGTTGAGATAGGCGCCGCGATGATGGTAGACGACACCCTTCGGCCGCCCGGTGGTGCCCGACGTGTAGTTGACGCAGATCGGCTGCCACTCGTCGTTGACGCCGGTGACGTCGAAGCGCTCGTCGCCGAAGTCCTCCGACAACAGGTCGAGGCAGTCAGCGTCGCCGCTGTCCGATAGCAGCACGACGGGCACGCCGGCCTGCGCCGCGGCCCGCCGCGCCGTCTCGAAGCTGGCCGGATCAGCCACCAGCAATCGGCTGCCGGAGTGGTCGAGTATGTAGGCGACGGTGTCGACGTCGAGGCGGATGTTGATGCTGTTGAGCACGGCGCCGATGGCCGGCGCCGCGTAATGCGCCGCCAGCATTTCGGGCCGGTTGGCGCACATGACGCTCACCGTGTCGCCCGCCTCGACACGCCGTTCGCGAAGCCAGGCGGCGAGACGCGCGGCCATGCCGGCGAATTGCCGGTAGCTCCACGACCGGTCCTCCCAGGCGACGGCCGGCCGCTCCGGATGAACCGCCGCGGCGCGCACGAGAAAATCCGCCGGTGTGAGCGGCTGGAAATTCGCCTCGCGTCGCGCCAGATGCGGCTCGGCCCGTCTGCTCTCACCCATGCCTCGGCCCTCGCATGCCAGCCTATGGCTTCAGCGTCTCGACGAACCAGTCGCGCGCCATCGCCGCCGCCACCTTGACCTTGGACTGGTCGGAGTAAAGCGTCATGTGCGAAGTGTGCGGCAGCACTTCCAGTTTTTTCTTGGTCGTAGGGATCTGGTTGAAGGCGCCGATCTCGAGGTCCCACAGGGTGAGGTCGTCGCCCTCTGCCACGATCATCAGCGTCGGCGTGTTGAGGATGCGCTTCACGAACGGGCCGACATCATAGTTCATCAGCAGGTCGACCGATTCCACCGTGCTGCGGTTTTCGTAGAGCGGCGCTTCCGAGGCCTTGATGGCCATGAAAGTGCGGACGGTCTCCGGGAACGGCCAGGACGAGATCTCGGCGGCCGAGTTCTCTGTCGCGTGCGGCAGGTAGAGGCGCTCGCCGGGCTTCTCGTAGCGAAGCTTGCGGTCTTTCAGCACGAGGTCCCACAGCGCCCGGTATTCCATCGTGCCGTGTGCCCGACGCATGTTCTCGTACCCGTCGATCACCGGAATCTGGCTGACGATCGTCTTCACGCGCGGGTCGATGGCCGCGAGGATGAGCGCATGGCCGCCTGAATAGGAGATGCCCCAGACGCCGAGGCGATCCGGATCGACGTTCGGGTGCCCCTCCAGGAAGCTCAGGGCATTCTGGTAGTCCCGGACCTGCGCCCAGGGGTCGAGATGCTGGCGGTTGTCGCCGTCGCTGACGCCCAGGTTGCGATAGTCGAAGATCAGCGCGTTGATGCCCGCGTCGGCGAAGGCCTGCGCGTAGGTCGGCATGACGATCTCGCGCACGTAGCACCAGCCGCCGGCCAGCACCACGGTCGGCGAGCGCTTGCTGTCATTGGCCAGGTACAGCCAGCCGCGCACGGTCGTCCCCTCGGACTTGAATTCGACGTCCACTCGTTTGGTCATGAGGTTTCCTCTGCTTTCAATCGATTGCAATTCGGGGTGAAAAACGGATGCGGCATACGTCAGCTTCGATAACAGACGCTTCTCACCGCCTGGGCGATGCGGGCCGCGTTGGGGATCAGTTCGCGCTCCAGCCCGGCATTGTAGGGCATGGGCAGGTCGGCCATGCCGACCCGCGCCACCGGCGCGTCCAGCCAGTCGAAGGCGCCTTCCATGACCAGCGCCGAGATCTCGGCGCCGAAGCCATAGGTGGTCCAGCCTTCGTGAGCGACGACGCAGCGATTGGTCTTGCGCACCGAGGCCAGGATCGTCTCTCCGTCCAGCGGACGCAGGCTGCGCGGATCGATCACCTCGGCCTCGATGCCGTCGCGGGCAAGCTCGCGCGCGGCCGACAGCGCGGCATCGACCATGGCCATGGTGGCGACGATGGTAACGTCCTTGCCCTGCCGCCGCACGGCCGCCTTGCCGATCGGCAGCGCATAGGGCGCTTCCGGCACTGCGCCCCGGCTTTGCTGGTAGAGCAGCTTGTGCTCGATGAACACGACCGGATTGTCGTTGCGGATCGCTGCCGCCAGCAATCCCTTGGCGTCGTAAGGATTGGACGGCGCCAGAACGACGAGCCCGGGAATATGGGCGAACCAGGTTTCCAGCGATTGGGAATGCTGTGCGCCGAGGCGGATGCCGCCGCCTTGCGGGCCGCGGATCACCAGCGGGATGCGCGCCTCGCCGCCCAGCATGAAGCGCAGCTTCGCCGCCTGGTTGACGATGGCGTCCATCATGTGGGTGATGAAATCGAAGAACTGCACCTCCACGATCGGGCGCATGCCGGTCAGCGCCGCCCCCACGGCGGCATTGGCCATCACGTTTTCCGAGATCGGCGTGTCGCGCACGCGCTCCGCGCCGAAGGCTTCCTGCAGGCCGACCGAGCAGTGAAACAGGCCACCAATGCGGCCGACATCCTCGCCAAGCAGGATGACGCTGTCGTCGCGTGCCATTTCCTGGTGCATGGCCTCGCGCACCGCCTCGACATAACCAAGCTGTCGGGACCCGGCGTCCGGCTCCGGCGAGGTGTCCGGCGATGGCGCCATGACGGCCGGATGCAGGATCTCCATCGTCGGCTCCGGCGCTTCACCGGCGGCCGCTATCGCTTGTTCGATCTCGGCGTCTGCCCTCGCGGCGACGGCGTCGAGATGATCCTGCGCCACCTGCCTCTGCCTGAGCTGCTCGGCGACCTTGAGGATCGGGTCACGCTGGCGCCAGGCCTCTTCCTCGGCCTCGGGGCGGTAGCGGGGCAGGTTCGTGCGCATCGAATGGTCGCCGAAGCGATAGGTCATCGCCTCGATCAGGCTGGGGCCCTGGCCGGCGCGCGCGCGTTCGGCCGCCTGCTTCACGGCGTCTCTTACGATTGTGGCGTCGTTGCCGTCGATCGTCTCGCCGGGCATGCCGTAGGCGGCGGCACGGAGCGACAAACGGGGCTCGGCGGAAGCGCTTTCCACGCCGAGCGACAGGCCGTAGCCATTGTTCTCGCAGACGAAGATCACCGGCAGCTTCCACAGCGCGGCGAGGTTGAGGGATTCGTGAAAGATCCCTTCGTTGGAGGCGCCGTCGCCGAAGAAGACGACGGTGACCTGGTCGCTGTCCCGGATCCGCGCCGACAGCGCCGAGCCGGTGCCGATGCCAAGCCCGGCGCCGACGATGCCGTTGGCGCCGAGAATGCCGTGCTCCAGCGCGGCGATGTGCATGGAGCCGCCGAGCCCGTGGCCGTAACCGGTCACGCGGCCGAACAGTTCGGCCATCATCTTGCCGGTGTCGGCGCCCTTGGCGATGCAATGGCCGTGGCCGCGATGGTGCGAGACGACGTAGTCGTCGTCCCGCAGCGCGGCGCAGGCGCCCACGGCAATCGCTTCCTGGCCGACGCAGGAATGCGCGGTGCCCTTGATGACACCCGACTTGAACAGTTCCGCCGCCCGCTCCTCGAAGCGGCGGATGCGCAGCATGTCGAGAAAATAGGTTTCGAGCGCGGCGGTCTCCGGTGCTGGAGACACGCCGGCCGGCGAAACCGTCCTTTCACGACGCGCGGTCCTCATGAGAACAGGCAGCCGCCGTTGACGTCGATGGTGGTGCCCGTCAGATACGACCCGTCTGGCCCCGCCAGGAAGCTGATCGCGGAGGCGATCTCCGACGGATAGGCCGCGCGGCCGAGCGGGATCTTGTCCCACTCCGTCTTCTTCATCTCCTCGAAGCTCACATTGCGCTTGGCGGCCTCCTCATGCAGCGCATCGAGATGCATGGAGGTGGCGACGTTGCCGGGCGCGACGGAGTTGACGCGGATGTTGTCGCCGGCAAGCTCCGCGGCGGCCGTGTGGGTCAGCGAGATGACGCCGGCCTTCGACGCGCAATAGGCGCCGAAATAGCCGTGGCCGCTCTTGCCGTACCAGCTCGACACGGTGACGATCGAGGCGCCCTTGGCCGCGCGCAGGGCCGGGATGAAGTGCTTCATCAGCAGCAGGTTGGCGCGCAGGTTGATGTTGAAGACGCGGTCCCATTCCTCGATGTCGAGCGTCTCGATCGACCCCACCTTCTGCAGCACCCCGGCCACCAGGCCGAGGAACTTCAGCGGCGCGCCGATCGATGCCACGGCGGCGTCGATCTTGCCGTACTGGTCGGGCCTGGTGATGTCGGCGGCGACGCCGACGACCTTCTGGCCGTCGCCGACCTTCATCTGCCTGGCCACCTCGGCGACGGCGTCCGTCTGGTCGACGAGCACCAGCGACCAGCCGTCGCTGACAAGCCGTTCCGCCGTGGCGCGTCCGATGCCTCCGGCCGCGCCGGTCAGGATTCCGGTTCTCGCGCTCATTGCAGGATCATCCCGCCGTCGATGAGCAGGACCTGCCCGGTCATGTAGTCGGATTGCGGCGACCACAGGAAGCGGACCGTGCCGACGACGTCGGACGGCTTGGCGACCCTGCCGAGCAGGATCTGGCTGGCCAGCGAGCTCATCGCTTCGCCGGGCTTGGAGCTTGCGCCCATCGCCAGCAGGTCGGCGTCGAGCTTCTCCCAAAGCGGCGTGTCGACGACACCGGGGCCGAAGGCGTTGACGGTGATGCCCTTGCCGGCGAGCGCGCGGGCGCCTGCCTGGGTCAGGCTGATGACGGCCGCTTTGCTGGCGGAGTAGGGCGCGAAATCGGGGAAGCCGGTGCGGCCGGCGATCGAGGCGGTGTTGATGATCTTGCCCTTGATGCCGTGCTCGATCATCGTCTTGGCCGCTTCCTGGATGCCGATCAGCACGCCGAGCGCGTTGACGTCCATGATCGCGTGCCAGGTCTTCTCGGTCGCTTCCAGGAAGGGCTCCGGCTTGTTGAAACCGGCATTGTTGACCATCACCGTGAGCTCGCCGAACGCCTTGCGGCAGGCGGCGATCGCTGCCTGCACCTCGGCGCGCTTGGTCACGTCGACCTTGCTGAAGACGACGCGCCCCGCATGGGCCTTCGACAGCTCCTTGACGGTCTGTTCCCCGACCGCCGGATCGACGTCGGCGATGACCACGCCATAGCCGTCCTCAAGCAGCGCCGTCGCGATCTGCCGGCCTATGCCTCGCGCCGCGCCTGTGACGACGGCTCCCTTCTTGTCGTTGCTCATCACGAAACCTCCTTCTTCACGATTTACAGATCTGTTGTGCGAATGGTTCTCACGCGCGCGCCGGTTGCGGTTCGCGCCCGCGCCGGCGCAGCCAGTAGTCGAGCAGCAGCATCGCTAGCAGTATGCCGCCGATGACGATGTTCTCGAACGAGCCCGGTATGCCGCCCAGCGAGACCGCCGACGATATCAGCCGGATGATCAGCGCGCCGAGCAGCACGTTGACGATGGTTCCGCGTCCGCCTTCCAGCGGCACGCCGCCAACCACCGCGACAGTGATGCCCGACAACAGGAAGCTGTCGAAGCCGATGCCGGAGGCCGATCCCGAGCGCAGCGCCGCGAGGATGCCGGCCGTGGCGCCGAGCATGGCGGAACCGGCGAAGGCCGCCATATGCACCGGCAGCGTGGCGACGCCGGAGCCGCGTGCCCGTTCGATGTTGCCGCCCACCGCGTACATGGCAAGCCCGAGCCTGGTGTAGCGCATCAATATGCCGACGATGACGACGACGGCGAGCCCGATGAGGCCGAGCAGGGTGACCGGCCCCATCGGCGCGACGAGCGCGTCCGATGCCCAGAACAGCCGTTCGGGCAGGATGGCCGGCCGCTGCGGCGCCATGACCAGCGCCAGGCCGCGCAAGGCGATCAGCATGCACACGGTGAGCACCAGCGAGTTCACGCCGGTCCGGTCGATGACGTAACCGATCACCGCGCCATAGAGGCCGGCGGTGAGCAGTGCCACCGCGATGCCGAGCGCAAGCGACGTTTCGGAGAGCGACAGGGCCATGATCGCCGCGACCGCCGCCACCGAGGCGACGGCAAGATCGAGCTGGCCGACGATCATGGTCAGCATGATGCCGGTCCCGACCAGCGCGATCAGGCCGATGTTTTCGGTGATCGACGCCGCGTTGGCGATCGAGGCGAAGCCCGGCATGGTGATCGAGAAGGCGACGAGCAGGACCGCGCACAGCACGAGGCGGACCTTGAAGCCGGTGTCGAGGAAGCTGGTCTTCATGGGTTGCGCGCCTTGAGCAGTTTCATCGACAGGAGCACGGCCGCCGCGAGTAGCCCCTTCAGCAGGTCGCGCACACCGGCGTCGATGCCGAGCAGCAGCATGATGTTGCCGAGCATGGTCAGCACGATCGCGCCGAAGCCGGCGCGCCAGAGTTGGCCTTCACCGCCCTGGATCGCGATGCCGCCGACGAGGATCGCGGCAACCACGTCGATGGTCAGGCCGCGGAACATGTCGCTCTTTGCCTGCGAGACCTGACCGACGACAAGGATGCCGACGAGCGCGGCGGTGAGGGCCGCCGCGACGAAGGCGATCATGATGATGCGCCGGGTCGGCACGCCGATCAGGTCGGCCGCCTTGGGATTGGCGCCAGTCAGCACCATCTGGCGGCCGAGCCTGGTGCGCGCCAGGAACAGCGAGCCAAGCACAAGCAGGATGATGAAGATGATCGCCTGGTTGGGGACGCCGAAAGTGGTGCCGCCGCCGAGCCAGGCGATCGGGTTGGGGCTGAGCGTGATGGTGCGGTTGTCGGCAAGCATGACGACGGTGCCGAACAGCGCCGATCCGAAGGCGAGCGTGGTGACGATCGGGTTGAGGCCGCGCGACACCAGATAGCCCTGGACGAGGCCAAGCACGATGGCGACGGCGAAGGCCAGCGCGAAGGCGAGTACCACCGGCTGGCCGGCCGATACCGTCGCCGCGAACACATAGGCCGCCGTCACCGCCTGCTGCTCGATGGCCAGGCTGACGAACTTGCCCGAGATGGTGATGGCCGCGGTGCCGATGGCGGCGATGCCGGTGATCGCCGACGCCTGCACGACGGCGATCAGGTTGGGCGTCGTGCCGAAGCCGTCGACGGTCAGCGAGGCGATGACGGCCAGCGCTATGATCGGCAGGAACGGCCCGAGCCTCTTCAGCCAGATGCGGCCCATGCCTTGAGCGCCGTTCGCGCCCTGCTGTTTCGCGCTCATGTCACTCACGCTCGATACCGCCATGCGTAATCCATGTCGCCAGTTGGTCGCGCGTCAGCTGCGCGGAAGGGGCCTCGTGCACCAGCCTGTTGGCGTGGAACACCTGCACGCGTTCGCCGAAGCCGAGCACCTCGTCGAGATCTGTGCTGGCGAACAGGATCGCCAGTCCGTCCTCGGCGAGCGCGCGGAGCAGGCGATAGATTTCCGCCCGCGCGCCGACGTCGACGCCGCGCGTCGGTTCCTCCAGCAAAAGGATGCGCGGCTTGCCCGACAGCCATTTGCCGATCGAGACCTTCTGGGCATTGCCGCCCGACAGGGCGTGTACCGGGCGTTCGCGATAGGCCGGCAGGATCGTCATGCGGTCGGCGACCACCTCGACCGACTGCCGCAGGCGCGACGGGCTGACCAGCCCCCACAGCCCGGACTGCGCCAGGGCCGGCGCGCTCATGCTTTCCCAGACCGGCAGGTCGCGGAAGAAGCCGTCGAGCTGGCGATCGTCCGAGCAATAGGCGATGTCGCCCTGGGCCACGCGGCGGGCGGTGTGACCATCGAATTCTATCGTGCCGGCGGTGAGCGGGCTTACGCCGGCGATGGCGCGCAGCGGCTCGACGAAACCGCTGCCGAGCTGGCCGCAGGCCGCGACGATCTCTCCGGGACGCAGGTCGAGGTCGATCGGTGACGCAATACCGCGCGTGGCGACGCCCTTGAGCCGCGCCACGGGTGCTGGAAGGGCTGATTGGTCGCGCGTGGGTACGCCGGGATAGAGCTCGTCGAGTTCACGCCCGATCATAGCGTGCACGATGCGCGCCATGCTGGCCTCCTTGATGGGGAAGGCATCGGCGAGCCGGCCGTTGCGCAGCACCACGGCCGCGTCGCAGATCTCTTCGAGCTCGTTAAGGCGATGTGTGATGTAAAGGACGACATTGCCTTCGCTGGCAAGGCGCAGCACGGCCTTGTGCACGAGGTCTATGTCGGTGTCGGCCAGGGCCGCCGTCGGTTCGTCCAGCACGAGCACGCGCGCGTTCTGCGACAGCATGCGTGCGATCTCGACCAACTGCCTTTCGCCGATCGTCAGCGCGCCGACGGGCGTGTCCGGATCGACATGGCCGAGGCCAAGCCGTTCGAGGTAGGGCTTGCAGAAAGCCGCTGCCGAGCCGCGGCGCAACCAGCCCGACGGCTGCGTCAGCATGAAATTCTCGGCGATGCTGAGATTGGCCAGCACGCTGATCTCCTGCTGCACGACCGCGACGCCGGAGCGGCTGGCGCGCTCGGGACTGGAGAGATCGACCGGCGCGCCGTTGACCCGGATCGTGCCGGCGGACGGAGTGACCAGGCCGGACAGGATCTTGACCAGCGTGGACTTGCCGGCGCCGTTCTCGCCGAGCAGCGCGGTGACCTTGCCTGCCTCGACGCTGAAGGAAACGTCGGTCAGGGCATGCACCGGCCCATAGGATTTCGACAGATCGCTGATCTCGAGCATTCGTAACACCGGCCATAGCTGACGAGGTCGATGCCTCGTCAGCAGCTTGGTTCGTCTGGAAATTTCCGTTCGCGGATCAGTAGACGCAATGATCCGAGAAGGATTCACCCCACAGCTTGAAGCTGGAAAGGATGGTTCCGGCCTTGTCCTTGTCCGTGCCGACGATGACCTGCGGGTTGGGGATGATGTTGATCTTGCTCGGCGCGAAGTCGAAGTCGGGCCGCTTGTCGGCCGTATCGGGCGCGATGTACTGGCCGTCCTTCACCTGCTTGCCGTAGGCGAAATAGCGGGCCACGACATTGAGCGAGAACCAGCCCTCCAGGCCGGCAGCCTGCACGCCGGTGGCGAACTCTTTGGCCGACTTGATGGCCGAGATGTCGGCGATGCAGGTGGCGCTGATCAGATAGACGTCCTTACCGGGAACGAGGCCGACTTCTTCAAGGGCCTGCACGGCGCCCGTGACCGGACCGTCGGAAGCGCCATAGACGAAGTTGATACCCTTGTTGCGGATGCTCGGAATGAGCTGGCTCATGGCCTTGTAGCCGCTGGCGTTGTCGAAGCCGGCATATTCCGACGCGATGACGTTGAACGGCTTGTCCTTGGTCACTTCCTGGAAGCCGGCCTCGCGGTCGTCGCCGGCCGAATAGCCGGGGATGAACTTCAGGATGACGAGGTTGCCGCCGTCGCTGGAGAGCTTTTTGCCTGCCGCGACATAGGCGTCACGCGCCGCCAGCGCGTTCTTGCCGGCGATCTGGCCGTTGAAATGGTCGTCGACGCCGGCATAGGCGACGACCAGGTCCTTGGCCTCCGGCCGCAGCGCCTGGTTGACCTGGAACACCGGCACGCCGGTGCGGCTCAGGCGGCGCAGCGTGGCGAGGCCGGCCTGGTTGTCGGCGGGCCACCAGACATAGGCCGCCGGCTGGTTCGGCGAGCTGATGCGCTGCTGCGCCTGCGCGTCCTGTTCGGTCTGGTCGAAATTGTTCTCGATGATGGTGATCTTGTAGTTGGCCTCCGCCGCGCTCTTCTCCGCGCCGCGAATCCACTGCGCCAGGTAGGCGTTGCTGCGGCTGGGCATCAGCACGACGATCTCCTTGCCGTCGCCGTTGAGCTTGGCGTCGGCCGCCGCGGCCACCGACGGCGCCCATGCCAGGGCCAGTCCACACAATACAGCCAGGGCTGCACCGATCTTGGTTCTCATAGGTTCCTCCCAATTGGTCGCCGGAATGAGTAAGCGTCCGAAAACATCTTGTCAATCGATTGCAAAAAGTGTTGTCTTGTGGTGGTCGCCGGGATCATGTCGGCGGCCTGACGGGGGGTAATCTTGATCTCGATGAGGCAACCAGTTCCTCGCCTGGCCGTTTCAATCCACAGGGCGAAAGCGGGTCCGGCGTGCGGTCTCTTGTCAAACGCTCGCCGATCTGTCAGCAAGATCAAGGGGTTGGGCAACGCAATGATGATGCGGGCAAGATGATGGCGCGCTTGAACATGCGAGAGCTCGCGCTGAAGCTGGGGGTGGACCGGGCGACCATCTCCCGCGCTCTCAGCAGCGACAAGGCCCATCTCGTCGCTCCGGCCACGCGCGAGCGCATCCGCCAGGAAGCCTTCGCCGCCGGCTACCGGCCGGACCTGACGGCGGCCGCGTTGCGCCGTGGCCGCTCGAACACGATCGGCATCCTGGTGTCCGATCTCGGCAACGAGACCTTCATCGAGGTCATCCGCACAATTTTCCGTTATCTGGACAAGCGCCCCGGCGAGGCGTCGCTGACGCCGCTCATCGCGGAAACGCTGGACCAACCGGACGCCACGCGGCGCCTTATCGACACCTTCCTGTCGCGGCGTGTCGACGCCATCATCTCGCTCGCTTCCACCGAGGCCGACACGCCGATCCTGCAGCAGGCGGCCCGCGAGGTCCCTGTCGTGCTGGCGATTCGCAGCATCGCGGGCGCCGTCTTTCCATCCTCGCTCTGCGACGACAGGGCGGGCGGCGCGATGGTCGCGACGCACTTCGCCGAGCGCGGCCACAAGGTGGTCTGCCAGGTGCAGGGACCGCCGCTTTCCGCCACTTTCAAGAACCGGGCGCTTGGGTTTTCCGAGGTTTGCGCGGCGCGATCGATCGTCGAGATGCCGCAGCGCATCTTCGCCGAGAACGCAACGTCGGCCGCCGGCAAGCGCGCGCTCGACGCCATGCTGGGGATGTCGCCACGCCCCACTGCCGTCTTCGCGCACAACGATGCGCTGGCGCTCGGCGTCATCGAGGCGATGCGCCATCGCGGCCTTCGCTATCCCGAGGATCTGGCGATCGTCGGCTTCAACAACACGCATCTCTCGCGTGTGCTGGCGGTGCCGCTTTCGACGGTGGACTACCCGGTGGAGGATGTGAGCCGCCATGCAGGGGAACTCGTCCGCAACCTGATCGACAACCCCTCCTATCGGTTCGAGAGCCGGCTGTTCGTGCCGTCGCTGATCGTTCGCGCGTCCTCCTGAATGGCTGGAACGGGCTCTTTGCAAAGGTGTTGCCGTGAATTTCTTGCAATCGATTGACAAACTCACGCCGAGCGGCTCTTATTTCGACAGGGAACAGTTGCATGGTACCCGCTTCCTTGCCGGGGTGGGTGCCCGAAGCATCTCAAAATGAAAAAAATAGCGGTTTGATCCGAGGGTCGAAACTGCAAGGCATAGCGGTGCCGGGGAGGGCACCTCAAGTCGAATCAAGGAATTGAACCGACGTCGGCGCCTGGGGATCTTCCCCGAGCCTGATGTCGATGCGTATCGGGCGGTCGCGGGATCGTTCGCGTGTGATGCCGCCCAGGAGGGGGCGGCATGGCACCCTGAAAAAGCAATCGATTGTAAAACTGCATCGATAAGAGGGAGTGAAGCATGTCTCATGAGGAAGAAATTGTAAGGGCCGTTTCGCGAATCCAGAATCCGGTTTCGCGACGGGTGTTCATGCAACTCGCCACCGCGGCCGGGGTCAGCCTGCCGCTCGGCCTGCGGGGCGGTCCGGCATTCGCGGCGCCTTCCGGCAAGGCGGCGACCTGCGTCGCGACGCTCGCCAACGACTACTGGGCGGCGTTCATCAAGGGTTTCAAGGCCACCACGTCGGCACTCAAGATCGACCCTGTCGAACTCTACCACGACAATGACGCGGCCCGCGAAATCAGCCAGGTCCGTGGCCTGCCCACCCAGGGCGTCAACATGCTGATCAACACGGTCGTCGCCGCCGGCGAGGTGCCGATGGTCGCCAAGCTCTGTCAGGAGAACAAGGTCTACTATTCGGCGATCTGGGAGATTCCGGCCTGGTTCACACCCTCGGATGTCGGCGACTATTTCGTCTCCTACATGACCGCCAACTCGGTCGAGGCCGGGTATCAGGTCGCCAAGGAACTGTTCAAGTCGATCGGCGGCGAGGGCGAGGTGGTCCATATCAAGGGCCTTGCGACGCCCACCGATGATGCCCGCACCGCCGGCATGATGAAGGCGGCCGCCGAGTTCCCCGGCATCAAGGTGGTCGGCGGCCTGCGTGGCGACTGGGTGCGTGAAAAGGCGCGTACGGTCATGCTCAGCATGGTCACGGCCTACCCGAACATGAAGGCCGTCTTCGCGCAGAACGATTCCATGGCGCTGGGCGCGCTCTCCGTTCTCAAGGAGCGCAAGCTGACCAACGTCAAGATCGCTGGTATCGACGGGCTTTCGGAAGGTCTCCAGGAAGTCGCCAAGGGCGAGCAGTTCGTGGCCACCAACACCTCGCTCGCGCCGTACCAGGCGGGTTTTGCCGCCGTCATGCTGTTCGACGCGCTGAACGGATGGAAGCCGTCGCTGGCCGAGCGGCTGCTCTACACCGGCTCGCTCACCGCGACCGCCGGCACCGCCGCCTCGATCGACGAGAAGGTCTACAAGAGCGCCGAACTGCCTTTCGATTTCGCCAAGATGAGCCGCACGCTGCATCCCGACAACTGGGACCCGCAGAACAACGTCTATCCGATCGACCCGGCCACCCAGTGGGCCGGGCAGGCTGGCCAGGACAAGCTCAATGCCGCCTACGGCGACGCGGCGAAGTGGAAGGCCGAGTTCGACACCGTCACCAAGCTCTACGCCGACCACTATAAGAGCGGTCCCTTCAAGTGACCTCCCAGACCGTGGCCGTCCGTCCGGAACTTCCGGGCGGGCGGCCGGCCGCCGCGGCCCTCGAACTTCGCGACATCACCAAGACCTATCCCGGCACCAACGCGTTGACCGGGGTCGGCTTCGTGCTGCGCCGTCACCAGATGCTGGGCCTTGTCGGCGAAAACGGCGCCGGCAAGTCGACATTGCTGTCGATCATCAACGGAACCGTGCGTCCCGACAGCGGAACCATTTCCATCAACGGAGAGGCCGTGCGTTTCGGCCATCCGACCGAGGCCGCGCGCGCCGGCGTCGCCACCGTCTTCCAGGAGCAGGGGCTTATCCCCAACATCCCTGTCTTCGAGAACATCTTCCTCGGCCGTGAGGACAAGTTCTGCGTCGCCGGGGCGTTGCGTCGCAAGGCGATGATCGCCGAGGCCCGCGCGGTGCTGGAGGAACTCGAGGTCGATGTCAGCCCCACGGCGCTTACCGGCGCCCTGTCCTTCGGCCAGCGCCAGCTTGTCGAGATCGCCAAGGCGTTCGCGCTGAGCCGGGTCTATCCCGTCGAGCCGATCATCCTGCTCGACGAACCGACCAGCGCTCTGTCCGACCATGAGACGGCGAAGCTCTTCGACGGCATCAGCCGCTGGCGCTCGCGCGCTTCCTTCGTGCTCGTCTCGCACCGTCTCTCCGATGTGTTCGCGACCTGCGACGAGGTCGTCGCCCTGAAGGATGGCCGCGTCGTCGAGCAGCGGTCGATCGGCAGCATCGACGAGGTCGGCCTGCACGAGCTGATCGTCGGCCGGCAGCGCAATGCGGAATATTATCGCGAGGCGCTCCAGCGCGAGCCGTCGCCGACAATCGCCCTGCGCGCCAGCGAGATCGGCAAGCCGGGCCATCTCGGCGGGGTTTCGCTCGAGCTGCGCCAGGGCGAGATCCTCGGCGTCGCCGGTGTTCTCGGCTCCGGCAAGTCGACGCTCGCGCGTGTGCTCGCCGGCGCCGAGGCGCAAGGCAGCGGCGATGTCGTCGTGGGCAGCGCGAAATTGCGCCCGGGGTCGCGGCGGGACGCCATCCGCCATGGCATCGGCTTCGTGCCGGCCGAGCGCAGCGTCGCCGGCATCATCGGCACCGACACGGTCGACTGGAACCTGACCTTGCCCAATCTCGGGCAGATCGCGCTTGGCCTGCTCGGCCTGATATCGCCCGGACGCAGCCGGGCGTTGACGCTCGACTGGATGCGGCGCCTAAAGGTGCGCGCGCCGGGGCCATCGGCCGCCTGCCGCACCTTGTCCGGCGGCAACCAGCAGAAGATCGTCTTCGCCAAATGGCTGGCGCGCGGCGTCAGCATCCTGGTGCTGGACGATCCTGGCCGTGGCCTCGATGTCGGCGCCAAGGAAGACATCTACTCGCTCATGCGTGAAATCGCCGACAAGGGAGCCGCCGTGCTGCTCGTGTCGGACAACCTGCCCGAACTGATCGGGCTCTCAAACCGGATCATGGTGCTTCGCGACGGCAAGGTCTCCGCCGTCTTCGAGGCGCCGAAGGACGCCA
Source organism: Mesorhizobium sp. 65-26 (assembly GCA_001899205.1). Classification (GTDB taxonomy): domain Bacteria; phylum Pseudomonadota; class Alphaproteobacteria; order Rhizobiales; family Rhizobiaceae; genus Mesorhizobium. The sequence goes on from MKVL01000025.1 coordinate 222,336, forward strand.
AGCCACGCGAAGTCGACGTGGTGGCGGCAATGCTATAGGGGTTGAAATGGCCGACAAGCCGGCAAGTGCAGCCAAGAAGAGCAGCGATCTCAGCCTGCGCACGATCATCCTGCCGATCGTCGCGATCGTCCTGCTGATCGCCTATTTTTCCTACGTCAATCCGCTGTTCTTTTCCTCTTCCAACGCGCTCAACATCGGTCGCCAGTCCTCGGTGCTGCTGATGGTCGCGCTGGCGGGCACGGTGGTCATCCTCATCGGCTCGATCGACCTTTCGGTCGGCGCGCTGGTGACGCTGACAGGCATCCTTGCCGCGCTCACCGTCGACCAGTACGGTCTCCTCGGCGCCACGCTGGTCGGCGTCGGCGTCGGCGCGCTGGTCGGGCTGGTCAACGGCAGCCTGGTCACCATGCTCAGGGTGCCTTCCTTCCTGGTCACGCTCGGTATGCTGTCGATCCTGTCCGGCGTCTCGAACCAGATATCGCAGGGGCAATCGATCCTGTTCACCGACAGCCTGCTGCCCGATCTGGTCAACGGTTCCTTCGTGCTCGGCGTGCCCAACGTCATCTGGTTCGCGCTGATCGCGACGGGGCTTCTCACCGTGGTGGCATTCCGCACCAAACTCGGCCGCTATCTCTATGCGCTCGGCGGTGGCGAGATCGTCGCGTCGCACGCCGGCGTGCCCGTCACTTTCTACAAGATCCTCGCTTTCATGCTGGCGGGCGCGATCTGCGGACTGGCGGGGGTGATGCTGACGGGACAGGTGGGGGCCGGAACACCGACCGCGGGAAGCAGCCTGCTACTCAACTCGATCGCGGCCGTCGTGATGGGCGGCACCGCCCTGTCTGGCGGCATCGGCGGGCCGCATCGGACCTTCCTCGGCGTGCTGGTGATCGCCATCCTGACCAATGGCATGGACGTTACCGAGGTCAACAGCTTCACCCAGGACATCGTCAAGGGTTTCGTCATCATCCTGGCGGTCTCGCTGACCATCGACCGCTCGAAATATCTGTTCATCAAGTAGGAGGATTCATGAAGGCGTCAGGCAAGAGGAAGTTCGGCCGCAGCGGCCTCGAAGTCACGGCCATGGGGTTCGGCACCGCACCCATCGGCAACCAGTTTCGCGCCGTGGCGGAAGAGGATGTGCGCGCCGTCATCGGTGGCGCCTGGGACGCGGGCCTGCGCTATTTCGACACCGCGCCGATGTACGGCCATGGTCTGTCCGAGCGTCGCCTGGGCGAGTCGCTGCGCGCCTTCCCGCGTGACGAATATGTCCTGTCGACCAAGGTTGGCCGGTTGCTCGCTCCCGTGCCGGCGGGTGGGTTGACCTCGTTCTTCTGGGTCGACATGCCGCCGTTCGAGGTCGTCCACGACTACAGCTATGACGGCTGCATGCGCTCCTTCGAGGACAGCCTGCAGAGGCTTGGCGTCTCGCGCGTCGATATCCTGTTCATCCACGACATCGACGTCTTCACCCACGGGCCGGAGCTGCAGAAGCAGCATTTCCGCACCGCCATGGACAGCGGCTACAAGGCTCTCGAGAAGCTCCGCTCCGAAAAACTCGTCTCTGCCATCGGTGTCGGCTGCAACGAGTGGCAGGTCTGCGAGGCGGCGCTGCGCGAGCGCGACTTCGACTGCTTCCTGCTTGCCGGCCGCTACACGCTGCTTGAGCAGGACGCGCTCGACACCTTCCTGCCGCTCTGCGAGGAGCGCGACGTCGCGGTCGTGCTCGGCGGCGGCTACAACAGCGGCATCCTGGCGACCGGCGCGGTCGAAGGGGCGCACTACAATTACAGCCCGGCCGAACCGCCGATCCTCGAGCGTGTCGCCAGGATCGAGGCCGTATGCCGCACGTTCAACGTGCCGCTTAAGGCCGCCGCGCTTCAATTCGTGCTGGCGCATCCGGCGATACCGACCAACATCCCCGGCACGCGCACCAAGAAACACCTCGACGAAAACGTCGCGCTCATCAACCACCCGATTCCGACGGAATTCTGGGCCGAGTTGAAGAAGCAGGGCCTCATCCGCGAGAACGCGCCCACTCCGGTCTGATACATGGAAAGGCCACACCGGCCGGCTTGTCCGGCCGGTGTGGATCCGTCAGTTCAGGTCGCGCGGGAACTCCCTGACCTCGCTGCGCTCGACCACCACCTCGTCGCCATCATGGGCGATCATGTAGGTCTCCATTCGCCAGACATCGCGAAGCGCGCGCACCGTGGCACTGACGGCGATCGAGGCCTGCCAGTCGTCTCGCGAATAGGATTTCTCCCACGTGCAGGTGCCTTCGGCCGAATTCGGGTCGTCCGGATGGATGCTGAACCGGTCGACATGGCGCGCCGACACCGTGATGCCGGTGTGCGGATGCAGCACCTTGCCGGAATCGGCAAGCATCTGATGGACGGTGAGCCCGGTGACCTGGTCCGTCCACACCGAGCGCTCGAAGGGCTCGGCTTCCTCGATCACCACCTGTTCCATCGGCTCGGCGCTTTCCGGGCCGAGGAAGGCGCCGAGCGTGGCGTCGAGCGGCTGCGCGTCGCGCACCGGCAGGATCAGCCGGCTCGCTCCGCAATGGATCGACAGGGTCGCATTCTCCGCCGTCGGGAAGACGATCGGCCAATGCGCGGTGGCGATGGCCAGCCTGATCCGCTCGCCCGCCTCGAAGCGCTGGCCGCAGCAGCGCAGCGTCAGCCGGATCGTCTCGGCCTTGCCGGGCACCATCGGCTCGATGGCGAGGTCGTCATTGCGGTGGCTGAGGTTGAGGATGCCGTAGCTCACCCGCGAGGCCGCGCCGTCCGCGAAGACCTGTGACAGCGTGGCCGAGAGAAGCGCGGTCGGCTTGTCGGAGGCGAGCGTCACCTCGAACTCGGGAAAACCGAGGATCTCGATCGCTTCCGCGAGCGGCTCCGTCTCGAAGATCAGCGCGTTGCCTTCCTCGGTCCGCTGGTCGATCGGCAGCGTCGGCGCCACGCCGTAGCCGCACCATGCGCCCGACGACAGGCCGGCCGTCTGCGGCGAACAGATCGTCAGCACCTCGTCCTTGCCTTTCGTCTCGCTCAGCCGGCGTGGCGCAAGGTGAAGCGCCTTTTCCCCTACGCCGGGCCCAGGCCAGGACGGCTCCGCCACCCAGCGGCCGGGGCGCTCGTCATAGATCGCCGCCGGCCGGGCCGGCTCCTGGATCCAGGCACGCAGCATCGGCTCCTCCTCGATACCGGTGTCGATCCCCTTCAGATACTGGTCCCACCAACGCAGGCATTCCTGCAGGAAGCCGATGCGCGGCCCCGGCATGGCGAAATGCGGATATTTATGACCCCACGGGCCGATCAGGCCCTTGCGCTTGCCAGGCAGGCTCTCCAGCAGCCGGAAGATCGGGTTGGGATAGCCATCGACCCATCCGCCGACGGCATAAACCGGGATCTCGATGTCGGCATAGTTCTCGCGAACGGAGCCATGCTTGTAGAAGTCGTCGCGGCGCTGATGCTCGAACCAGTCGTACATCCAGATGCCGTTGCCGTTGAGGCGCTGCTCCCACATGGCGCGCCAGCGGTCGCCGACGATCACCGGATCGGGCGGAGTCATGGCGATGGCCCAGGCGGTCGAGCCCCAGCGCAACTTGTCGCCGGCCACGGCGCCGCCGACGAAATGGATGTCGTCGGCGTAGCGATCGTCGGTGGAACACAGCGACACCACGGCCTTCAGCGCCGCCGGCCGCCGAGCGGCCACCTGCAGGCCGTTGAAGCCGCCCCAACTGATGCCGATCATGCCGACGCTGCCCGAGCACCAGGGCTGCCTGGCCAGCCATTCGATCACGGCCAGGCAATCGTCCTGCTCCTGCTTGAGATATTCGCCCTTGCAAAGGCCCTCGCTGTCGCCCGAGCCGCGCATGTCGACACGCACGCCGGCATAGCCGTGGCCGGCGAAATAGGGATGGGTCAGCGCGTCGCGCTCGACGGTTCCGTCGCGCTTGCGATAGGGCAGATACTCCAGGATCGCCGGCACCGGATCGGCCTCGGCATCCTCCGGCAGCCAGATGCGGGCGGCGAGCTTCACGCCGTCCGGCATCGGGATCCAGAGGTTCTCGATCTCGCGCACCTTGCGCGGGAAGTCGGTGACGACGCGGATGTCTTCCATGGCTGCTCTCCGGATTTCGGGCGCGCCTGACAGGCGCGGCGGTCTATGTGTTCAACGGGAAATGACAGGTGAGCCGGCTGTCGCCGACCACCACGGGCAGCGGCGCCTCGGTCGAGCAGCGCGGCTGAGCCTGCGGGCAGCGCGTGTGGAACTCGCAGCCCTTCGGCCGTGCCAGCAGCGAGGGGACGTCGGCCGGCAGCGATATGCGCTGGTGGACCTTGTCGGGATCCGGCTCGGGGTTGGCCGACAGAAGCGCGGCCGTGTAGGGGTGGCGCGGCTTGGTGAAGATCGCCTCCGTCTCGCCCTGTTCGACGAAGCGCCCGAGATACATCACCGCCATGCGGTCGGCGATCTGTCGCACGACATGCAGGTTGTGCGTGATGATGAGCATCGAAAGCCCCATCCGGTCGCGCAGGTCGTTGAGCAGGTTCAGCACCTCGCCCTGGACGGACACGTCCAGCCCGGCCGTCGGCTCGTCGGCGATCACCAGCACCGGGTCGAGGGCAATCGCGCGCGCCACGCCGACGCGGCGCGCCTGGCCACCGGAAAGCTGGTGCGGATAGCGCTCGGCGAAATCACGCGGCAGGCCGACCAGCGCCAGCAGACGCCGCACCTCGGTGTCGAGATCGCGGTTCGAAAGCCCGTGGATGGCAAAGGGCTCGGTGAGCAGCGAGCGCACGCTGAGGCGCGGCGAAAGCGATCCGACCGGATCCTGGAACATCATCGGCATGCGCTGCCGGACCGGCTTCATCCCGGCGTTGGACAGCCCGCGCAGTTCCTGTCCGTCGAAACGGATCGATCCCGCGACTGCCGGCTGCAGGCCATTCAGCGCGCGCGCCAGCGTCGTCTTGCCGGAGCCGGATTCGCCGACGAGGGCGAAGGTCGAGCCGCGATCGAGGCTGAAGCTCACCCCCGATACAGCCTCGATCTCGGTGGCGCGGCCGGCGAGCCTGGCGGACAGGCCGCCGACGCGGAACGAGACGCGCAGGTCGTTGACTTCGAGCAGGCTGCCGGCGCTCATGCCGTCACCTCGGCGAGCGGAACCTCGGCATGCCAGCAGCGGGCGCTATGGCTGCCACCCAGCGAGGCGCGAGGGGGAACGGTCAGGCACTGCGTGTCGGCGCGGTCGCAGCGCGGCTGGAAGACGCATCCGGGCGGACGATGGCGCAGGTCCGGCAGGGTTCCCGCGATGGTCGGCAGGCGCGGGACACGATGCGAAAGCCGGGCCGGGTCGCAGGCGAGCAATCTCTGGGTGTAGGGATGGCGGGCGTCGTGGAAGATTTCGCGTGTCGTGCCGCTTTCCACCACCTCGCCAGCATACATGACGATCATTTCGTCGCAGAGCTCGGCGATCACGCCGAGATGGTGCGAGATGAACAGGACCGAACAGCCGATGTCGCGCTGCAGGTCCTTCAACAACTCGATTGTGGCTACTTCCAGCGTCGCGTCGAGCGCGGTGGTCGGCTCGTCAGCGATCAGCAGCGCGGGTTCCATCATCAGCGCCATGGCTATGGCTATGCGCTGCTTCATGCCGCCGGAGAATTCGTGCGGAAACTGTGCCAGCCGGCTTTCCGGATCGGGAATGCGCACCTTGCGCAGCATGGCGACCGAACGGGCATCCTTGTCGCGCTTGGACAGGCCGGAGCGATACTGGATGTCGCGCATCTGCCGTCCGACCGAAAGCACCGGGTTGAGCGCGCCCATCGGATCCTGGAACACGGTAGCGATGCGCTGGCCACGCAGCGCGCGCATGCTGTCGGCATCGAGCCGGGCGAGGTCCTTGCCGCCTTCGAAGACGATTTCGCCGGAGGTGATCTCGCCATTGTCGGCGAGCAGGCCGAGGACGGCGTTGATGAGCGTCGACTTTCCGCAGCCGGATTCGCCGACCACGCCGACGCTGCGATTGGCCGGAACGGTGAAACTGACCTGCTTCAACGCCTCCAGCCGTCCGCCTTCGGTCTGGAAATCGACGCTGAGATTCCGGACATCGAGGACCGTCATGAGCGCCTCTTCAGCCGCGGGTCGAAGAGGTCGCGCAGCGTTTCGCCGAGGAAGGTGAAGCCGAGCGTGGTCAGCACGATGGGCAGGCCGCCGGCGATCACGATCCAGTAGGAATCGCGGATGTTGGCGAAGCCGTCGTTGAGGATGGCGCCCCAACTCGGCGTCGGCGGCCGCACGCCAAGGCCGAGAAAGCTCATGCCGGCCTCGATCGCCACCACCACGGGCACGTCCATCGATACCAGGATCAGGATCGGGCCGATGATGTTGGGAAGGATGTGGATGCCGAGGATGCGTGTGGCGCTGGCGCCCATCGAGCGCGCCGCCATCACGTGCTCGGCCGATTTCAGCACCAGCGTCTGGGTGCGGATGATGCGGGCATAGCCCGGCACGTTGACCAGCATCACCACCAGGACCACCGCGTAGAGCGATGGTCCGAACAGCGTCACCAGCGTCAGCGCCAGCATGACGGTCGGGAAGCTCTTCACCGCGTCGAACACCAGCAGCATGATGTTGTCTAGCCAGCGCGGGCCGTAGCCGGCGATGAGACCGAGCACCACGCCGACGACGAGGGAGGCCAGCGTCGCGCCGAGCGCGATCATCAGCGCGATCCGCCCGCCGTAGAGCACGCGGGTGAACAGGTCACGGCCGAGGTGGTCGGTGCCGAGCAGGTGCAGGAGGCTGGGCGATGCGAAACGCTCGGTCGGCGAGATCTTGCTCGGCGCGTAGCTGGTCAGCACTCCGGCGAAGATGGCCGAGAGCACGACCACCGCGACCAGCGTCAGACCGAGCGCGCCGAGCGGCTCGCGCAGGATACCACGCAACACGCGCCTGAGGCCGGATATCCGGCCGCCGCTTGCCGGCAGATCAGTTGAAGCTTGCTCTGACACGGGGATCCAGTGTGCCGACCAGTATGTCGGCCGCTACGTTGACGAGGACGAAGAACACCGTGGTGACGAGCACGGCGCCCGAGACGATCGGATAGTTGCGTGTCGATATCGCTTCGTACACCAGCTTGCCGATGCCCGGCCGCGCGAAGACGATCTCGGCGAAGACGGACGATGACAGCATCTGGCCGATGCCGACGCCGAGCAGCGTGATCGTCGGCAGCACGGCGATGCGCAGCGCATAGGTGTAGATGATGCGCCGTTCCGGCAGGCCGAAGGCACGCGCGGTGCGGATGTGACTGGCCTCGAGCGTTTCCAGCATCGAGGCGCGCACCATGCGCGAGATGTAGCCGATCCAGCCCAGCCCCACCGCGAGCGATGGCAGGATGAGGTGCAGCAGCCGGCTGGACAGGTTGCCCGGCTCGCCGGCGCCGATCGCGGGCAACCATTGCAGCGCCACCGCGAAGACCAGCAGCGAATAGATGGCGACGACGAAGGACGGGACGGCGATCATCGCCACGGACATGACGCCGATCACACGGTCGACGAAGCCGCCGCGCCGCACGGCCGCGATGCAGCCGAGCGGGATGCCGAGCGCCACCGACCAGCTTATGCCGCCCAGCACGAGGATCAGCGTGAACGGCAACTGCTCCATCACCACGTCGAAGACGGGGCGGTTGGAGAGGACCTCGGTGCCGAGGTCTCCCCGCAGCACCGAGCCGTAGAAATGCAGGAATTGCCGCCAGATCGGCTGGTCCAGGCCCATGCGCGCGCGCAAATCCGCGATCATGGCAGGCGTCGCGCGCGGACCGAGCGCGACGGAGGCCGGATCGCCGGGGATCAGGTAGACCATGGCGAAGAGCATCATCAGCGCGACGGTGATGATGACGGCGCCAAGGCCAAGGCGCTTGAGGGCGTAGCGAAACATTCAGGGCCTGCCGGAAACTCTCCGGGCGCGATACGCCCCCACCCGTTCGATCATACCGGCTTGAAATCCGTGAATACGGGCTCGCCGTTCGGCTTCAGTGCCGCGTTGACGCTGTCACGATACATGATGCCGGTGACCTCATGGGTCAGGAAGACGTAGCATCCGCTCTCTTCCATCAGGTCCTGCAGCTTCTTGTAGATGACGTCGCGCTTGGCCGGGTCGAGCTCGACCATGCCTTCGGCGTTGAGCTTGTCGAATTCCTCGCTGTCGAAGCGTTCCCAGTTCCAGACGCCGATCTGGTCGCGCGTGAACCAGGCCGTCGCCCAGCTCGGGTCGGGCTGCATGGAGAAGCGGCTGAGGACCATCTGCAGCTTCTTCCAGTAGTCGCCTTCCTTGGAGCCGAGCGTCCAGAAGGTGCCGCTGTCGTTCTGCTTGATCTCGACGTTGATGCCGACGTCCTGGAGGTTGGCCTGGATGACCTGGGCGGCGGTGAGGCGCTCTGTCTTGTTGAGGATGTCGAGCGTGATCGACAAGCCGCTGACGCCTTCCTTGGCGAGCAGGTCGCGGGCCTTGTCCGGATCGTATTCGAACAGGTTCTTCTCGCGATGGCCGGGCAGGCCGGGCGCGATGATGCCGGTCGAGGTCGCGGCGGCGCCGAAATAGGCGGCGTCGACGACGGCCTTGCGGTCTACGGCGTATTGCACGGCGCGGCGCACGTTCGGGTTATCGAACGGAGCGACGTCCTTGTTCAGGCCGAGCCAGACGAAGGCCAGCGACGGCTTCTCGATGACCTTGGTCTTCGGCGGCGGCGTCTGCTTCAGCCGCGCGATCGAGGAGACGGCAGTCCAGGTATAGTCGAGGTCGCCGGCTTCGTAGCCGAGTTCCGCCGTCTTTTCGTCCTCGATCGGATGGATATGGATTTCGGCGAAGCCGCCCTGCTCATACTTCCAGTCGGGATTGCGCACCAGCACGGTGCGCTGCTTGGGCAGCCATTCCTTGAGGATGTACGGGCCGGACTGCGCGACAGGCTTCACGCCCATCTTGCCGCCGAGCTCCGTGATGGCCTTCTTCGAGAGGATGGTGCCCGAGGGCGTCGGCAGGGTCGAGGTCCAGAGCGGCGCGAAGGCCTTGTTGAGATGGATGATGCCGGAGAGCTTGTCCTTGACCTCGACCTCCTTGAGGGTCGCCCAGTCGCCGGAATAGGGGCTCTTGTTGGCCGGGTCGGCGATGCGCTCGATCGAGAACTTGACGTCCTCGGCCGTCATCTGGCCGTAGCCGTCCGTGAAGCCGATATTGTCGCGCAGCTTGAAGGCGATGGTCAGCGGGTCGAGCTGCTCGATCTTTTCGGCCGCCATCGGCCGCCAGCCCCAGCTGTCGCCGGGCGTGGTCACGACGAGGCCGGCGAAGATGATGTTGGTGATGTCGCCCTCCGGCGCTGCCAGGCGGAAGCACGGATCCAGCGTCTGGATATCGGCGTAGGAGCGGACCTTCAGGATCGGGCCGTCGGCCGACCATACGACCTTAGGGTTGACCATTGAAGCAAGGCCGAAAGCGCCGGCGCCGGCGAGGACGCCGCGGCGGGAAATCCTGGTGTTGGTTAGGACGGACATACGCACCCCTCTGATGTTGTCGTCGCCTGGGTGGAACCGGTTGCCGGTTCTCTTCCCGAATGTTCAAACTGCTAATAATAGACAGGCCTGTCTAGCAAAAATTTTTCATAGCCTGCCGAATCTTGTTGGTTCTGCGGAGCGCCGACGAGGCGCGCCGGATCGGCTCCTGTCTCGCGCGCCTGGCATGGTGAAGGGCGCTGCGGCTACCGGTTCATTTCCAGATTTCGCCGGCAAGCCGAATGAAATTGCCGCCCATGACATCGCGGACGGTCTGTTCCGCATGCCCGCGCTTGAGCAGGATTTCGGCCAGCTCCAGCATCTGTCCCGGATTCGAATAGGCGGTGGTGATGCCGCCGCTATACTCCTCGGCCGGCCAGAATTGCGGATTGTCCGCGATGATGCGGTCGATGCCCTCGACCTCGACCGGAAAAGCATAGTCCAGCCCGATGCCGACATGACGGGGCCCGACAAGGTCGACCAGATAATCGATGTGGTCGGCCAGGCGGTCGGAATCGATCCGGTCCTCGCCGAGGAACCGGCTGAGGCCGACAATGCCGATAATGCCGCCGGTGCGGGCGCAAGCCTTGATCTGGTCGTCGGTGATGTTGCGGCCGTGGCCGCACAGCGCCTTGGGGTTGGAGTGCGAGAAGATCACCGGCTTGTTGGTGTACTCCATGACCTCCATGGTGGTGCGATAGCCGGTGTGGGTGACGTCGACGAACATGCCGACGCGATTCATTTCGTCGATGACGGCACGGCCGAAATCGGTGAGGCCGGTATCGTTGTCGTGGCAACCGCCGCCGGCGAGGTTGTTGCGGTTGTAGGCGAACAGCATCTGGCGCACACCCAGCCGGTGGTAGAACTCGACCATCTCGATACGGCCATTCAGCGCGTTCATGCCTTCCAGGTCGAAGGTGATAGCCAGCTTGCCCTCGGCCTTGGCCTTGCGGATCTCCGCCACCGTGGAGACCAGCGCGTAGTGCTCGGGATGGGCCTGGATCCAATGGCGGAAGGCCGCGAGCGTCGCCACGGTGCGTTCCCAGGGCAGCAGGTCGAAGCCGACATCGACGGACAGGTAGTTCACACCCGCGTCGCGCCAGATGGCGAGATTGTTGAGGTCCGCCACCGGGTCCGGCATGAAGCCGGAATGCGCGTCCCATATGATCTCGCTGTCGAAAATGGCTTTCGCCGTCGCTGAAATGCTCACGTGTCCTCGCTTGTCCAGACAGGGCCTTGCCTGAGGTCGTGGCGCAGCCATCGGCCTCGGAACCGCCGCCGCGAACACAGCCCGGCCGCTTCGAATGAAACGGTCGCGCGAGCCACTGCCATGGTGATCCCGTCCCAATTATCCACCAACAGACACATATGTCTAGACAGCCGGAGATGACGAAGTATGTTCTTCGCCGGCGTGGCGCGACACCGCCCGCGACAGCCTTCCCGCTCGCCTGCGTGGATCACAGACATGAGGAATCCCTGATGGAACGGGACTTTCGTTCTTCGCCGCAGTTCGAGGCCATGCGCGCGTTCTACGGCAGCCTTGTCGGCGCTCCCGGCCATGTCTATGGCGGCCGGTCGCTTTGCGGCCATGCCGATGCGCGGCATTTCCATTTCCTCGGACAGAGCTTCGAGAAGGCCATCGAGGACGGGGCGAGCAACCGGCTTTACCGGATCGCGCGTGGCGGCGGCGCGATCGAAAGGCTCGATGACCGGGAGATTCGCCAGATCCGGCTTTCGCCCGACGGGCAGGTTCTGGCGTTCGCCTGCCAGGGCGACGATTCGGAGGCCGATACGATTGCGATCCGCTCCGACGAAAAGGTCCTGGCCACGGCCACCGTGCGCGGACGCATCGAGCAGATCGACTGGTCGCCCGATGGCACGAAGCTGCTGGTGGTGGTCGCCGGGACAGCCGCCGATCTTGCCGGTATCCATGGCGGCTACGCCCAGAAGACGAAGGCGGAGACGGCGGCATGGTTGCCCGAGGTGCGGCTCGGCGAGGGAGACGATCTCTGGCGCACGATCTGGATCTGGGATCTCGACGGCGCGCCGCGCCAGCTTACCCGGCCGCCGCTCAACATCTGGGAAGCGAGCTGGTGTGGAACCGCTTCGATTGCCGCGCTGGTCAGCGACGACCACAGCGAAGGAAGCTGGTACGAGGCGCGGCTCGCCCTGGTCGACGCCTCGTCGGGGATCGCCCGCACCGTCCATGTGCCGGCCGATCAGATCGGCGTGGTGCGGGGCGCTCCCGACGGCAGCCGCGTCGCCTTCATCCAGGCGTTCTGCAGCGATCGCGGCCTGGTCTCGGGTCTGCTCTCGATCCTTGATGTCGGCACCGGAACGCTTGCGACGCCCGATACGCTGGGCGTCGACGTCACCTCGCTGGAATGGCGTTCGGCAACGGTGATCCACTTCGCCGGCGCGCATGGCCACGAGACGGTGACCGGCGACTTTTCGCTGGAGGGATCGACGGCAGCCCGGCACTGGGCATCGCGCGAACTCACCAATGGCGAGTGGGTTCCGACCTCCTATCCCATCGGCGAAACGGGCTCGTTGTTCATTGCCGAATCCTGGTCGCGGGCGCCGTTCCTGGCTCAAGAGACGGACGGCGCCATCGTCGAGCTTCTGTCGCTGGCGGCGCCCAGCGCCGGCGCGGCCATGGCCTCCTGTGGCGTGGTCGAGCCGGTCGAGTGGCTGGCGCCGGATGGGCTGGAGATCCAGGGCTGGCTTTGCCGGCCTGCGGGCGTCGACGGGCCTACGCCGCTGCTGGTCGACGTTCATGGCGGTCCGGTCTCGGCTCACCGCAACCGTTGGCTCGGTCGCTCGCGCGCGGCCGCCATTCTAGCCAGCCGTGGCTGGACGATCCTGTTCCCCAACCCGCGCGGCAGCACCGGCCGTGGCGATGCCTTCGCCCGCGCCGTCAAGGACGACATGGGCGGCGCCGACACGCTGGACATATTGAGCGGCGTCGATGCGCTGATCGCGCGCGGCATGATCGATGCCGGACGGGTCGCCGTGACCGGCACCAGCTACGGCGGCTTCATGTCGGCCTGGTTGCCCACGCAAAGCGATCGTTTCGCCGCCGCCATCCCGATCTCGCCCGTCGGCGACTGGTACAGCCAGCACAGGACCTCGCAGATCCCTGAATTCGACGCTATCATGCTGGCCGGCTCACCATGGTCGGCGGGTGGCCAGTATTTCTCGCGCAGCCCCGCTTTCTTCAAGCACAAGAAGGCCGTTCCGACCCTGATCATGGCCGGCGGCATCGACAAGAGCACACCGCCCGGACAGGCGGAGGAATGTCATTTCGCCGCCTTGAGGTCGGGCGCGCCGAGCACCCTCCTCATCTATCCGCGCGCCGGCCACAGCCTGCGCAGCTATCCCGAATACATCGACAGTGCCGCCCGGATTCTTTGGTGGCTCGAGAAACACGTCGCGTCGAACGGCGCGACGACAGCGAAGGGAGACAAGCAATGAGTTCGAATGGCAGCCACGCCGGCGCGGACGTGAACCGGCACATCGCCGTCATCGGCGGCGGCATCATCGGCGCCAGCACGGCGTTTCACCTGCTGCAGGCCGGTGTGCGCCAGGTCACGCTCATCGACGCCGGCAAGCCGGGAAGTGCCACCACGGGTGCGGGCGCCGGCTTCGTCTCGCACTGGTCCGCCGGCATGATACCGCTCGGCGAGGAGGGGTTTCATGTCCAGCAGTACGGCCTGGATTTCTATCGCCGGCTTCACGAGGTGGGCGTCGAGATCGGCTATCGGCCAAACGGCACGCTGATCATGGCGCTGACCGAGGAAGGCCGCGAGCAGTTCGTGCGGCCGGTCCTGGAATCGCCCTACGCGCCGGCCGAGATGCAGGACCTCGACGCCGCGCAGATCGGGCGCAAGATGCAGGGGCTGGTCGACCCGGCGAAGGTGCACTCGGCTGCCTACAACCCGCACGGCATCCAGCTCGACACCTCGCTGGCGATGGCCGTGCTGACCAGCCAGATCAAGGAGCGCGGCGGCATCGTGTGTGACGGAACCCGCGTCACCGCGGTGCACGACGACGGCGACGGCGTCCGCATCGAAGCCGACAAGGGCGAGATCAAGGCCGATGCCGCTGTCGTGGCCGCCGGCGCCTGGACCAACCAGCTTCTCGCCGGCCTCGGGTGGAACATGCCGCTGCTGCGGGTCGTCGCCACCCGCATCGTTACCAACGATCGCGGCCTGCCCTCGACCATTCCCACCGTCCAGTGCCGCGAACTGCGCCTCTGGCTGCGCGAGACGTTCGGCGCCGTGATGTGGGGGACGGGGCGGCACTACAAGCCGCTTCACCGTACCGGCGAGGAACTGGCCGATCCCGGCCAGCCGCGCAACACGCAGTTGATGCGCGAGACCTTCGAGCAGGAATCGGCCGAGCTTGAGACCGTCTTCCCGCCGCTGCGCGGCGCCGAGCTGGCGAGCTGGGCTCAGGGCGTGCCGTGCTATACGCCCGACAATGCCTTGATGGTCGGCAAGGTGCCCGGACACGACAACATCGTCGTGGTCGGTGGTGACAACGAAAGCGGCGTCACCCACGGTCCCGGCCTTGGCCGGCTGGCCAGCGAACTGGCGCTCGGCCAGACGCCTTTCGTCTCGCTGGATCGCTTCCGCGTCGATCGCTTCGATCCGGCGGCGTTCAAGTCGGAAGCCGATGTCGAGGCGGCGATGCCGGCCTGGGGCTCGCGCCACAACGCCCAGCGTTTCGGCCGGGAGGCTTGACGAAAGCGAGGACGCGGAGCGCTCGCATCGCGCTCCGTCGTCGGTAGGTCATGCGCGGACGCTGTCGAGCAGCGCCCGCGCCACGGTGCGCACCACAGGGCCGGCATTTCGCCTCGTCAGTATGTAGAAGCCGCCCTCGTGGCGCCGCGCCGTCGCCGCCAGCCTGACGATCTGCCCGCGCCGCAGATGCTCGTCCGCGAACCCACCCCAGGCCAGCGCCGCGCCCCGGCCGGCAATGGTTTCGTGCATCATCGACATGTAGCTGGAGAATCTGGGTCCGGGCAGGAGACGCTCGCTTCCGATCCATGATTCCCAGCTATCGATGGCGCCGGGCTGTGTCGCCTGATGCAGCAGGGGCACATTGGCGAACGCCTTCGGGTCGGCGGAGGCAAGTGCTGGATAGCGCGCCAGGAAGTCGGGGGCGCAGACGGGAAACCACTCGCCGTCGAGCAATTTCTCGGCCTGCAGATGCGGCCATTGCTCCGGCGTGCCGAAGCGGATCGACAGCGCCACTTGCGGCTGGTCGAAATCACGGTAGTCGCTGGAGGTCTGGAGCAGCACCCGTCCGCCGGCGATCTCGGCGGTGACGAGGCCGAAACGCGGCATCAGCCAGGCCTGGGCGAAGTCATGGCTGCAACCGATCACGAATGTGTCGGCGTCGCGCGCCGACAGCCTGTCTACCGCCTGGCTGATCGCGCCGAGCCCCTCGCGGATCGCGTCGGCTAGGAAGGCGCCGGCTTCGGTCAGGGTGACCCGATTGCCCTTGCGCGCGAACAGGGCGATCGAGAGGCTGCGCTCGAGATTGGCGACATGCCGGCTGACGGCCGATTGCGCGATGTTCAGCTCATGCGCCGCTGCGGTCAGGCCGCCATGCCGCGCCGCCGCCTCGAAGACGACCATCGCGTTCAGCAAGGGAAGGGATGTCTTGAGTGTTCGCATCAACGTCCGCTCTGGCTTCAATGCCTTTTAGGCATGATGCTCTGTCATTTTTGTATTTGCCGCAAGCATTTGTGCGACGCAAACTGTATCGAAAGATCATTGTCCAACGCCAGCCTAGAAGGAGGTCGTCCATGCAGTTCCACGCGCCGACCGGCCAGCCCACCGATCGTGAAAGCACGGTCCACCTCATCGACCGGCAGCGCCCCGGATGGTCGCTGGAACAGGCTTTCTATGCCGATCCGGCGATCTTCGCGCTGGAGCAGGAACTGTGGTTTCCGCGCCAGTGGGTGCTCGTCGCCCATGCCAGCGAGGTGCCCGAGAAAGGCAGCTACATCGTCCGCCGGCTCTTCAATGAGGAGGTCATCGTCGCGCGTTTCGGCGATGGCGAGGAAGACATCGCCGTCTACTACAATGTCTGCACGCATCGCGGCTCGCGGCTCTGCACCAAGGATGGCCGTGGCCGGCTGCTCGTCTGCCCGTATCACGCCTGGTCCTTCCGGCTGACCGGCGAATTGCAGTCGCGCCAGGACATTCCGGAAGGCGTCGATCCGGACGCGCTCGGCCTGCACCGCGTTCCCTCGAAATGCTTCGGCGGCCTCGTCGTCTGCGGTCTCGAGCAGGACAAGCTGCCGGACATTCAGCCGGTGGCCGACGGCCTCACACCGGGTCTGCTGGAGAATGGGATCAACCGGGCGCGCATCGTCGCCCGCAAAAACTATCTGACGAAGGCCAACTGGAAGCTGGTGCTCGAGAATTTCCTCGAATGCTACCACTGCCGGCCGGCGCATCCCGAATATTACCGCGTGAACGGGCATGTCAAAGTCACCGCCACGCGGGACGCCGACAAGGCCGAGGAATGGAAGAACGAGGTCGAGGCCTGGCATAGCGTGATCGGCGACGCCGAGTTCAACAAGGGCGCCTGGGAGGCCGGCAGCCTGGAGGCGATGCCGTTCGCCATGCACCGCAAGCCGATCGGCTCCGGCCGCAAGACGCTTTCCGATACTGGCGAATCCGTATCCTGCCTGATGGGTGGCCGTCAGGACTATGATGGCGGCGAGAGCGGCTTCCGCATCGGCCGCCTGTCCTTCGCCAGCGCCGCCAACGACTATGTCACACTGTTCCAGATGGTGCCGCTCAGCGCCACCGAGACGGACGTCATCCTCACATGGCTGGTCGACAAGGACGCCGACGCCAATGTCGATCCCGATGCCATCAGCTGGATGTGGGATGTCACGACGGTGCAGGACAAGAAGATTACCGAGGACAATGCCGACGGCGTCATGTCCAGGGTCTACCGGCCCGGGCCGTACACGCCTCTGGAAAGCCAGACGTCGTTCTTCGTTCAGACCTATCTGTCGGAACTGCGCTCGCTGGTCACCGGTGAGCGGAGCGAGCCGCTAACCGCGTGGTCGGCGCCGAAGGAACTGTTCGCATCATCCAAGGCGGCCACCAAGAAGGTCGTCAACGGATAACGCGTGCCTGCAGGCTAGCGCCACTCGGGGCCGAGCCTTTCGAGCGAAACGCCCGGTAACGAGGCTCGACGCCTCGCTACCGCCGCCTCGACGATTGCGCAGACCGCGTCGACATAGGCGGCGATCGTGGTGTTGCGCCGGCGGTATTTCGCCCGCTTTACATACCAGTCCTGCAGCAGCGGCTTGATGAGCGACGCCGTCAGTGTGATGTCGCTGATCTCGAAGTCGCCGTTGGCGACGCCGCGCCGCAGCACGTCGGCGAAGATCTCCTCCGTCGCCGCCTCGCTGTCGACGGCCATGCGGCGCGCGTTGGATGGAAACGACTTTGCCTCCATATAGGCGAAGGCGAACCAGGGCTGCATGGCCTCGGTCAGCCTGACATGCGTGTCGACCAGCCATCGCAGATGCGCCGACGGACTGGCGACGACCTCTTCCGGCGGGGCGCCGAGAACCTCGCTCACCGTCGCTGACACCTCGCCCAGGATCATCAGCAGCAGCGTCGTCTTGTTGTCGAAGCAGGAATAGAGCCCGCCCATGCTGATGCCGGATGCCTCCGACAGGTCGCGAAGGCTGGTGGCATGGAAACCCTGCCTGTTGGAGAGCTTCAGCGTCGCCTCGATGATGCGGGCGAGGTTGGCGATCGCGACGCGCGGCTTCTGCACGCGCACCACGTCGCGATGACGTTCCAGTATGCGCGCGCAGAGCGCTTCGGTCGAGAACGCTCCGGTCAACTGCCGGTGCCCTGCAAGGGTCAAGTTGCCTCCGATCACGCCGCGCCAAATGGGCCGGACACTTCGCCGGGATAGCAGCAAATGAGCGGTTGCAAAAGGGGATGCGAGCTCATAATAAAAGCGAGCGCTCGCTCTAAAAAGGAGTTTTCGCCGTCGTGTTTCAGGATCTCCAAGGCAAGTCGGCGCTGGTCACGGGCGCCTCCGGTGGTCTCGGTCTCTATTTCGCCGAGCTGCTGGCCCGGAATGGCGTCTCGGTCGCTCTCGCGGCGCGGCGAAAGGAGGCCCTGGACGAAGCCGTCGCGCGTATACGCTCCGCCGGTGGCGACGCGCGGGCCTTGCCCATGGACGTCAGCGACGGCACATCGGTGGCGGCGGCGTTCGCGCAGGCACCGGACGGCTTCGATATCCTTATCAACAATGCGGGCATCGCCGGCGCGGTGCCGGCGCTCGATCTTGACGAGGCCGGCTGGGACCAGGTGCTCGACGTCAATCTGAAGGGCTCGTTCCTGGTGGCTCAGGCTGCCGCGCGCGCCTTGAAACAGGCGGGGCGCGGCGGCGCCATCGTCAACATAGCCTCGGTTCTCGGCCTGCGCGTCGCCGGCAATGTCAGCGCCTACGCGGCTTCGAAGGCGGGCATCATCCAGTTGACCAAGGCACTGGCGCTGGAATGGGCGCGCCACGGCATTCGCGTCAACGCGCTCTGCCCCGGTTATATCGAGACGGAGATGAACACGGCCTTTTTCGCCTCCGAGGCCGGGCAGGGCATGGTCAGGCGCATTCCGCAACGCCGCTTGGGCAAGCCCGAGGAATTGGCCGGCGCGCTGCTGTTGCTGGCCTCCGATGCCGGCAGCTACATGACCGGCTCGACCATCGAGGTCGATGGCGGCCATCTCGTCTCTTCACTCTAGCCACAGCAGGCATGCCATGAATTTCGACATTCCGGCCCGCACCGAGGACTTTCGCCGCCGCATCGCCGATTTCGTGGGCGAGCATATCCTGCCGCTCGAGGGCGACCGAGCCTCCTACGACGATCACGGCAACATCACGCTGCCGCTGCTGGAAAGTTTGCGGGAAAAGGCCAGGGCCGCCGGGCTGTGGGCGTTGCAGTTGAAGCCGGAGACTGGCGGGGCGGGTCTCGGCAAGATGGACATGGCCGTCTGCTACGAGGAGATGAACCGCTCCATCTTCGGTCCGGTGGTGTTCAATTCGGCCGCCCCCGACGATGGCAACATGATGGTGCTGGAAGCGCTGGCGACGTCCGAGCAGAAGCGCAAATGGCTGGCTCCGATCGTCGAGGGAAAGGTGCGCTCCGCCTTCGCGATGACCGAACCCCATCCCGGCGGCGGCTCCGACCCGTCGATGATCACCACCCGGGCGGAACGACGCGGCGACGTCTACGTGGTTCGCGGCCGGAAGTGGTTCATCACCGGTGCCGGGGAGGCCAGCCATTTCATCCTGGTCGCGCGCACGTCGGACGATCCGCGCCACGGTCTTTCAGCACTGCTTTTCCACAAGGACCAGCCGGGCTGGCGCATCGTGCGGCGCATCGGGATCATGGGCCCGGAGGAACATGGCGGCCATTGCGAGCTGGAGTTCGACGGGTTGGAAATTCCCGCCGAGAACCTGCTCGCCGGAGAGGGCAAGGGGCTGAAAGTCACGCAGGTCCGGCTCGGTCCGGCCCGTCTCACCCATTGTATGCGCTGGCTCGGGCTTTCGAAGCGCTGCGTCGAGATCGCGCGCGCCTACGCCGCCGAACGCAAGGGCTTCGGGCAGCGTCTCGCCGACCGCGAGAGCATCCAGCTCATGCTGGGCGATCTCGCCATGCGCATCGAGATCGGCCGGCTGCTGGTGATGAAGGCCGCCTGGGAGCTCGACAGGGGCGGCTTTGCCCGCAAGGAAGTGTCGATGGCCAAGGTGCAGGTCGCCAACGTCCTGCATGATGCGGCCGATGTGGCGATCCAGATCAATGGCGCGCGTGGCTATTCGACGGACACGCCGCTCGAATGGATTTATCGCTACGCTCGCCAGGCCCGTCTGGTGGACGGCGCCGACGAGGTGCACAAGATGGTGCTCAACCGGTTCCTCGCCGAGGAGGGAAGTGACTTCTGGCGCTGGAACATTATGTCCGGCGCGGCCGATGGCGGACATCATGAATGAGCGGACCCTGAAGACGGATTTCGATCCGTCTCGCCTGGAAGACTTTCTGCGGTCACGCTTCGGCGCCGGCAAGCTGTCGCTGGAGCGGATCGGCGGCGGCCAGTCCAACCCCACCTATTTCGTCGATTTCGGCGGGCGCCGCATGGTGCTGCGCAAGAAGCCGGCCGGGCCGATCCTGCGCGGCGCGCATGCCATCGACCGCGAGTACCGTGTCATCCAGGCACTGGCCGCCACCGATGTGCCGGTTCCGCGCCCGGTGCTCTACAACGAGGACGAGGAGCTGCTCGGCACGCCCTTCTACCTGATGGAGCGGCTGGAGGGGCGCGTCTTCCACGACTGCGCCTTGCCGGGCCTGTCGCCGGAAGAGCGCCGTGAGATCTATTTCGCCATGGCCGAAACCATGGCGAAGCTGCATGCCGTCCGGCCGGAGGACGTCGGGCTCGCCGATTTCGGGCGGCCGGGCAATTATTTCGAGCGGCAGCTCGCGCGCTGGACGAAGCAGTTGCGGGAATCGCCGGGCGAGCGGATCGGCGTCCTCGAGGCGGTCGCCGAATGGCTGCCAAGGCACCTGCCGCCGGACGACGGACGTGTGTCGATCGCTCATGGCGATTTCCGCCTGGGCAACCTTCTCTTTCATCCCGATCGGCCGGAAGTCGTCGGCATACTCGACTGGGAGCTCTCGACGCTCGGCCATCCGCTCGCCGACCTCGGTTTCTGCTCGATGCTGTGGCATTCCTCGCCTGAGGAGTATGGCGGCGTGCTCGGCCTCGACCAGACTGCCCTGGGCATTCCCACGCAACGCGAGTTCCTCGACCGCTACTTTGCCCATGCGGCGCCCACCGGGCCGCTGCTGCGCTTCCACCTTGTGTTCGGGCTGTTCCGCTTCGCCGTCATCTTCGTCGGCATTGCCGACCGGGCGCAGGCGGGCAGCGCCGCGGGCGCCGACGCGACGAGCGTCGCGCCGCTTGCCACCCGGTTTGCCGTGCGGGCGATGGAAGTGATCGAGGGCGCTCGCCCCTGGTGATCCTTCCTCGTCGCTGCGGCGGGCGCTTCTCACATCCTGTCGGTGCCCGTCGCGATCGCCTGCCCGAGGCTGCCTCGAACGCAACCTGATACATTTCCAGGTTGTATCAAGTCGTTTGCGGGAAACAATTCAGACACAACGTTCAACAGTGCGGACAAACTGGCGAAAAGACCGGGTGTCATAGTCCTTCCATAGCGGCCACGGCCGCGGCGTCCGCCTCGTCAGAGGCACCGAAAGTCAATGCCGGGGGAGGGGTCCCGTTGGTGTTTGGCTTCTTCGAAGGCGGCCGGAGGGACAATGAAGACATACACCTATCCTGATACTCCGCTCTACATAAACGGGCGTTGGCGCGGTGGGCACGCGCCAGGTTTCACGGTCATAGACCCAGCCACGGAAACCCGGATCGGCACCTGCGCCGCTGCCGGCCCGAGGGATCTGGACGAGGCTCTCGCCAGCACCGAGCGCGGGTTCTGGAAATGGCGTCAGGCCAGCGCGCTCGAACGCTGTCAGATCATGGTGCGGGCGGCAGACCTGTTGCGCGAACGCATCGAGCCGATCGCGCACCTGATGACGATGGAACAGGGCAAGCCGCTCGCGGACGCGCGCGCCGAGGTGGCGGCGGCCGCGGATCTGATCGACTGGTTTGCCAATGAAGGCCATACCGGCCTAGGCAAGGCTTTGGCGCCGCGCGGACAGACAACGCAACTCCTCGTGAAGGAGCCGGTCGGTCCCGTAGCGGCGTTCGTGGCGTGGAGCTTTCCGATCGGGCAGGCCGCGCGCAAGGTTTCGGCGGCCCTGGCCTGCGGCTGCTCGGTGGTCCTGGTCGGGCCGGATGCCGCCCCGGCCAGTTGCGCGGCGCTTGTCGTTGCCTTTGCCGACGCCGGTCTGCCAGCCGGCGTGCTCAACCTGCTGTATGGCTCGCAGTCCGATATCGCGACGTATCTCATCGGCCATCCGACGATCACCGCCGGCTCGTATAGTGGCCCGGCCCTGCTCGGGGCACGATTGGCGGCGCTCGCGGGGGTGCGGGGCAAGTCGCTGGTTCTGGAACTCAGCGGACACGCGCCTGCAATCGTGTTCGACGATGCCGATATCGAGCTTGCGGTGCGTCTGCTCTGCAAGGCGAAGTTCAGGAATGCCGGACAGGCCCGCTTCGCGCCAACGCGCATCCTTGTTCAGGGAGCTGTCTACGAGCGGTTTCTCGATGACTTCGTCGAGGCGTCGAAGAACATGACGGTAGGAAACGGGCTCGGCGACGGCGTGGGGATGGGGCCGCTGGTGAGCGCGGCTCGCCTCGATAGAATGGAAGCGCTGGTGCCCGATGCCGTGGACGCTGGAGCTGCCTTGATGGCAGGCGGGCATCGCATGGGCAACCTTGGCTTTTTCTTCTGGCCGACTGTGCTCGCCGGTGTGACGACGCAAGCCCGCGTGATGAACGCCGAGCCCTTCGGGCCGATCGCGGTGGTCAATCGCTTCGATCGGCGCGAGGCCGCGATCGCCGAGGTGAACCGCCTGCGTCCCAGCCTTGCGACCTACGCCTACACGACATCGGAAGCGACCATGCGCGATCTCGGTCGCGACATCGCGAGCCCCACGTTGTTCATCAACCAGCGCGACGGCAGGTCTCTTGAAGCGGGGCTCGGTGGTATCGGTGCCGGCTTCGCCAACGAAGACACGCTGGAGAGCTACCTTCAAGCCAGGCTGATCAGCCTGTCGGCGTGACCTTCGAAATGGCTTTGCGCCACGCTTCCCGTGGCCGCGCATAAGCCGGCTTGATGCGGGGGGAGAGCATCGCGAAAGACCGCGACGCTTTCTTCCCCTGGATCAGAACGGATAGTGCTGGCCCGGATCCTCGATCGTCACCCAGCGCAGGTCGGTGAACTCGGCGATCGAGGCCTTGCCGCCGAAGCGGCCGTAGCCCGAGCCCTTCATGCCGCCGAAGGGCATCTGCGCCTCGTCGCCAACCGTGGGGCCGTTGATGTGGCAAATGCCGGCCTGGATGCGCGCGGCAACCGCCATGGCGCGGCGGATGTCGCGGCTGAAGACGGCGGAAGAGAGGCCGTATTCCGTGTCGTTGGCGACGCGTATAGCCTCTTCCTCGCCCTTGACGCGAATGACAGGCTTGACCGGTCCGAACGACTCTTCCGAATAGACGCGCATCGCCGGTGTGACGTGGTCGAGCAATGTCGCTTCAACGATAGTGCCGGCACGCTTGCCTCCAGCCGAGAGTTTCGCGCCCTTCGCGGTTGCGTCGGCGATCAACTCTTCCATCTTGTCGGCCGCCTGATTGCTGATCAGCGAGCCGAGCACGACATGGCCGCGCGGGTCGCCGGCCGGAAGCTGAGAGGCGCGGGCCGAGAGCTTGCTGACGAATTCGTCGGCAACCTTCTCGTCGACGATCAGGCGTTCGGTCGACATGCAGATCTGGCCCTGGTGCATGAAGGCGCCGAAGGTCGCGGCGTTGACCGCGGCGTCGATGTCGGCATCGTCCAGCACGACGAGCGGCGCCTTGCCGCCAAGCTCGAGCAGCGCCGGCTTGAGGTGCCGTCCGGCAAGCTCCGCGATGATGCGGCCGACCTTCGTCGAACCGGTGAAGTTGACGCGCTTGACCGCCACATGCGCGATCAGCGCCTCGACAATGCCGGCTGCGTCCTTCGGATCGTTGGTGACGACGTTGACGACGCCCTTCGGCAGGCCCGCCTCGACCAGCACCTGGCCGATCAGCCTGTGCGTGCCGGGACAGAGTTCGGAAGCCTTCAGAACCACCGTGTTGCCGCAGGCGAGCGGCATGGCCAGCGCGCGCGTGCCGAGGATGACCGGGGCGTTCCACGGCGCGATGCCGAGGCAGACGCCAGCCGGCTGGCGGATCGCCATGGCGAGCGTGCCGGGCTTGTCGGAGGGAATGATCTCGCCCGAAATCTGCGTCGTCATGGCCGCCGCCTCGCGCAGCATGTTGGACGCGAGCATGACGTTGAAGCCTGCCCAGGGGCTAGTGGCGCCGGTCTCTTCCATCATCAGTTTCGTGAATTCGCCGACCTTGGAGGCCATGACATCGGCTGCCTTCAGGAGCAGGGCGCGGCGCTCGCCGGGGCCGGTCTTCGACCAGGCGGGGAAGGCGGCCGCGGCGGCTTCGACGGCGGCATTGGCGTCGGCGATGCTTGCCGCGGCCGCCCGGGTCGCCAGCTTGCCCGTGAACGGGTCCATGCGCTCGAAGGAGGCCTTGCCGGTGGCGGCTCGTTCGTCGCCGTCGATCAGAAGTCCGATATCCATGACTGTCTCCATCGCTCCAGCCGGAGCATCGCATATGAGATTAGAAACCGAGCACTTCGGCGTTTATAGAGGCTTCGAGGCCGCCGTCGACCGGCACATTGGCGCCATTGATCCAGCGCGCGCCATCGGAGCACAGGAACAGCACCACCGGGGCGATGTCGCCGGAGGTGCCGGCGCGGCCGACCCGCGAGATGTCGCTGTCGACACGGGCATCGCCGAGCACGGTTCGAAACTGCTTGAGGATCGGCGTCTCGACCGGACCGGGGCTCACCGCGTTCACCCGGATGCCCCGGCTCTTGAACAGCTCCTGGTGCGCCGCGCGGAAGGTCCACAGCAGCAGCAGTTCCTTCGAGACGGGATAGCCCTCTTCATTCTTGACGTCGTGGTCGGCGAGCACCCTGGCGACATCGGGGAAGCCTTCGATGCCGACCATCGAGGCGGCCCGGTTGAGGTTGGCGCGCCAGCCGAAGCCGGCGATCGACGCGACATTGACGATGGCGCCGCCCTCGCGGAGCCTTGGCGCCAGCGCTTCGGAGAGCGTACGCAGCCCGTAGAAATTGACGGATATGGTCGGCACCGCGCCGGTGTTGCCGGAGAGGCCGGCGACATTGCACAGGGCATCGATGCGCTGCGGCAGGCGCGCCACCAGGTCGTCGACGCCGGCCTTCGACGAAATGTCCGCCTTGACGAAGCTGCCCTGATGCTCCGCCGGCTCGCGCATGTCGACGCCGATGACGTCGGCGCCGAGCTGTCCCGCCAGTTCCGCGGTCCGGGCGCCGATGCCGGAGGCGACGCCGGTGATGAGGATCGTCTTGCCGAACAGCATGGTCATGCCTTCTCCCGATGTGTCGTGGTGTTTGCCGGTAACGCGGCGCCGCCGGTCGCTTCGTCCGCTGGCAGCCTGACGCGGTAGCCCACTGACAGCAGGCGCCAGCCGAAGCGCTCCTCCAGCGTCCCCCAGAGGCCGCGCGGCAGGAACAGCGAGAAGACGAGCGCGGTGGCGCCGAGGCCGATCAGGTACCAGACGCCGGTGCCGCCGAACCAGGTCTCGATCAGGAAGAACAGCAGTGCGCCGAGGATTGCGCCCTCGAAGGTGCCGATGCCGCCGACCAGCACCATGAAGATCATGTAGGCGGTCCACTGCACGTTGAAATAGGTCTTCGGCTGGAAGGTGATGGCGGTCGCCAGCCACAGCGCGCCGGCGACGCCGATGCCGAAGGCGGCGAGCACGAAGAGCAGCCGTTTGGTGCCGGTGACGCGCACCCCGACGGAAGCGGCGGCATCCTCGTTGTCGCGAATGGCGCGGATGGCAGCGCCGGTGCTGCCGCGCAGCAGGCCGAAGAGGATGGCGAGCAGCGCCGTCATGGACGCCAGCGCCAGCCAGTAGATCGTCAGCCGGCGCGTCGATGCGTCGTAGACGTTGAGCGAGATCAGCGAAGTACCGGTCTCGCCTTGTATCAGCCGGTCGAGATTGACGAGAAGATGGGTGAGTGCCGCGATCACCCACATGCCGATGGCGAACTCGCCGTTCTTCAGCCGCAGCATGAACAGCGAGATCGGCCACGACACCGCGCCGACCACGATCGCCGAGACGAAGAGCGAGACGAAGGGGTTGAGCCCGGCATTGGCCAGCCGGATTGCGAAATACGCGCCAAGGCCGAAGAACAGTTGCTGGCCGACCGACACCAGCCCGCCGAAGCCGGCAAGCGCGTTCCACATCGCCGCGAGGATCACATAGATGAACAGCGCGGTCATGCGGTCGACCATGCCGGCCGACAGGAACTGGGGCGCGACGGCGAGCAGGACGACGATCGCGGCGATGCCAATGCCGGCGGCGCGCGAGGCGGCGGTGCCGCGCTCGATGACGGCGGAGACGCTCATGACGCCTTCCCCGCCGACAGGCGCAGCAGGCCGCGCAGGCCGAGGCCCGATGTGTAGAGGCGGACGAACAGCACGATCAGGAAGGCGAGATGGCCGCCGATGAGGAAGCCTTGCGGGTGGATCTTGGCGCCAAGCGTCTGCGCCAGGGCCAATACGATGCCGCCAACCAGCGTGCCCCAGAGCGACCCCGCGCCGCCGATGACAGCCGCCTCGAAGGCAAACAGCAACTGCGTCGCGCCCGCATAGGGATCGAAGGTCGCGCGCATGCCGAGGAAGGCGCCGGCCAGCCCGACCGTCACCATGGCTATGGCGGCGGCGATCGCCATGGCGCGACGTGAGTCGACGCCGACAAGTCCCGCCGTGTCGGGGTCTTCCGACGTGGCGCGTATGGAGCGGCCAAGCCCGGTGCGGGTGAGGAAGAGCTGCAATCCGCCGAGCAGGATGACGGCGGTGACGAAGATGATTACCGCCAGCTTGCCGACAAAGATGCTGCCCGGCCATTCCCAGGAATCGTAGGACAGGCTGCCGATGAAGGGAGCCAGCGAACGGGTGTCGGCTCCGAACTGCTCGAACAGGACATTGTCGATGACGATGGCCAGCCCGAATGTGGTCAGGATCGGCAGCAGGGCGCCGCCCCGCGCGCTGCGTTCGAGCAGGAAGCGCTGCAGGGCCCAGCCGATCACTGCCATCAGCGGCAGGACGATGGCCAGGCCGAGGAAAGGCGAGATGTGGAAGCGCGACGCCAGGAACCACAGCGCGAAGGCCGACAGCACGGCGAGGCTGCCATGGGCGAGGTTGATGATGCGCATCACCGAGAACATGAAGGAGAGGCCGCAGGCGATCAGCGCGTAGTAGCCGCCCAGCAATATGCCCTGGATGATCTGGTTGCTCATGCCGGCATGCCCCCGGCGTTCTTCCGGTGCAGGCCGAAATAGGCCTTCGTCACCTCGTCGCGCGATACACTGCTGCTGTCGCCGGCCAGCGCGATCCGGCCCTCGAGCATGCACATGACCTTGCTGGAAACCGAGAGCGCCCGGTTGAGGTCCTGTTCGACGAGGATGATCGTCGTGCCGGAGTTCATGAGCCCCTGGAGCGAGGCATAGACACGGTCGACGACCAGCGGCGACAGACCGAGCGAGACTTCGTCGAGCAGGAGCAGGTCGGGATTGCTCATCAGCGCGCGGCCGATGGCGGTTGCCTGCTGCTCGCCTCCGGAGAGATGGCCGGCCTTGGCGTGGCGGCGCGGCTTGAGGTTTGGGAAGGTGTCGAGTACCCGGTCGACGCTCCAGTCGCCGGGCCTGCCGGCCGTGCGGCCGAGAAGCAGGTTCTCCTCGACCGTCATCTGCACGAAGAGACGGCGGCCTTCGGGCACCAGTGCGATGCCCCTGCGAACACGCTCGTGCGACGGCACGCCGGAAAGATCGGTGCCATCGAACAGCACACGGCCGGCCGCGGCCTGATGTGCGCCGGCGATCGCTCGAAGCAGCGTCGTCTTGCCGGCGCCGTTGGCGCCGACCAGCGCCAGCGTCTCGCCGCGCTCGACGCCGAAGCTCACCCCGCGCACCGCCTGCAGCAGGCCGTGGCGTATGACAAGGTCCTCGATCGACAGCAGGCTCATTTAGGGCCTCCGCCGAGATAGGCGCTGATCACCTGCGGATCCGCCATGACGGCTTGCGGCTCGCCGTCGGCGATGATCTTGCCTGCGTCCATGCAGATCAGCCGCTCGGCGACCTGAAGCAGGATGTGCACGATGTGCTCGATCCAGACGATGCTGATCTTGCGGTGGCGCAATTCGCGGATGGTTTCGACGAGCTCACCGGCCTCGCCGTCGGTCAGGCCGCCGCCGATCTCGTCAAGCAGAAGCAGTGTCGGCCTCGCGGCGAGCGCCCGCGCCAGCTCCAGCCGCTTGCGGTCGAGCAGCCCCAGCGTCTCGGCGCGCCGGTTGGCGACGCCCAGCATGCCGCACAGTTTCAGCGAGCCAAGCGCTTCCTCATAGGCTTCGTCACGACCGAGGCCGGCGCCGTGCGAGGCCGCGACGAAGACGTTCTCGAAGGCGGTCATGCCGCCGAACGGTTTCGGCACCTGGTGCGTGCGCACCAGGCCGAGGCGGCAGCGCTGTGTCGCGGGCAGCGCCGTCACGTCATCGCCCTTGAAGGCGATGGTGCCGGCGCTCGGCGGATAGGCGCCGGAGAGCACGCTGAGCAGCGTCGTCTTGCCGGCGCCGTTAGGCCCCACGATGCCGACCGCCTCGTCGGCACCCATGGCGAAATCGATGTCGTCCAGCACCACCAGTGCGCCGAAGCGCTTCTGGATGCCGGCGGCGCTGAGGATCGTTCCGTCTGGCGCATGGGTCACGGTGCGATCCCCTACGGTCCGCCGATCAGCCGTTGTATGGCAGGAGCTTGGCTCCGACCGGCACGTTTGGATCGGTGGCGTTCTCGGTCACGACATAGTCGAGCGGGAATTTCGAGCCTTCCTTGGCGGCCACCCACTGCGTGCCGATGATCGGGCCGGGCGAAACATTGGCGACAGGGCCGCTGGTGAAGTCGACCTTGCCGATCATGGTCTCGGTCTTGAGCGTGCTGAGCGCCTTTGCCACCGCTGCCTTGTCCTTGGCATTGGAGCTCGCCTTGAGGGCTTCGAAGCCGGCATCGAGCAGCGACATCGAGGCGCCGAGCTGCTGCGTCCACTGCTTGCCGCTCGCCGCCTCGTAGCCGTCGGCAAGCTCGGCGCCCGAAACGCCGGTCAGCGGCGACTTGTAGGGGAATGCCTTGTGCCAGTAGGCGGCGCTCGATATCCGCATGCCGAGGTCGCCGAGCGCCTCGATGTCCGACGGGAACAGGCCGGTCTTGGCGACCTGGCAGATCTTGATCTGGCGGGTCAGCCCCTGTTGCGCCGCCTGACGCCAGAAAGCCGCGAAATCCGGCGGGATCGGGAAGGAGTTGAAGATCTCGACGCCTTCCTGCTTGAACAGCGCGATCTGCGAGGAATAGTCGGTCGTACCGGTTTCATAGGCGCCCGGATCGACGATGGTGAAACCCTGCTTGGCGAGCAGCGGCGCGAGGTTGGCGCGGATGGCGTTGCCGTCGGCGTCGTTCGGATACATGACGCCGACCTTCTTGTTGGTCTCGATCAGGTTCCACTGCGAGATGTAGGTCTTGAAGAACTCGCCGACGCCGAAGCCGAAATGATAGGTCCATTTGAAGGGCGACGGCGCGCCAGGCTTGGCGCCGCGGCCGAAGTACCAGGCTTCCCATGGCATGACCGTCGACAGACAGGGTACGCCGGCCGCTTCGCAGGCATCAGCCACCGGGTTGATCACCTCCGGCGTCGAGACCGCGAGCATCAGGTCGATGGCCTGGTTGTTGATCAGGTCCTTGGCGAGCTGGCCGGCGCGCGATGGGTCCGACTGCGTGTCCTGGTCGAGAATTTCGACACTGTATTTCTTGCCGCCGAGCTCGATGCCGTTGGCCAGCGCCTTGCGGGCAAGATCGAGCACGTAGCCGTCGGTCTGGCCAAAGCCGGCAAGCGGGCCGGTGCGCGGGCTGACGAAGCCGACCTTCAGCGTTTCGGCGCTCTGGGCGAAGGCCGTGCCTCGGCTGAGCGCGAGCGCCGCGCCGCCGGCCACCGAGGTGGCGAGGAATTGGCGCCGCGAGACACCGCCGGTGACGGATCTGTTTCCGGTATGGTTGGTCATCTGTTCCTCCCTTGATGGCGACGCTCCGGGGCCGCCTTTCTTCCGATCATGCCCTGCCGCAGGCCGATCGCCGCGCGTCGATGATCGGCAGCCATCCTCGACACCTTGGCTGCCCAATCATCCGGTGTTGCCGCGCACAGGCGCCGGCAGGCCGGAAAACGGCACGATCATGCTCCTCCATCCGCACTGTGCACTAAGGATTTGGTTCGATAAAATGATATTTTGCCGTCATTCATTAACCCTGGGGTTAGGAGAGTGGCCCTCAATGATCTGGGGAACGGGCCCGATCCACCCGGTCGGTCGCACGGCGGCGGGCCGATGATCGGCCTCATGCGCCTTGCGCGGCGGCTTCCCGAATGGTCTGAAGCAGGATCGAGAATGCCGGCCAGGGCGCGGTGTCGGTCCGCATCGTCAGGCCGACCGGCCCCTTGGTCTCGTCCGTGTCCACCGACAGCGCCACGAAAGCGCCGCTGGCGATCTCGTCGGCGACCACGCCGGCCGAGATGATCCAAACCGCGTTGCTCTGTCGTACGAAGGCGCGGCCGAAGGAATCCGAAACCGTCTCGATCTCCGTCGCCGGCGCCGTCATGCCGTTGGTAATGAACAGCCGGTCCACGAAAGGACGGATCACGGATTCGCGTGTCGGCATCAGCGCAGGGAATTCGTTCAGGCGCGCGAAAACGTCCTGGCCGGGCTGGAGCAGGGGGTGGCCGGCCCGCACCACGAACAGCACCTGCTCGGAATAGAGATGTTCGAAGAAGAACCCGGTCATGTGCGCGGGCGCCGCCAGGCGCCCGACGACCAGATCGAGCGCGCCGGTGCGCAGTTGCTCGAGAAGGACGGCGTTCTCGCCGGTCACGATCTTGATCGCGGCTCCCGTGCTTTCGCGCAGGAACAGGTCCATGGCAACCGGCATCACCCGTGCCGACACCGTCGGCAAGGCGCCGATCCGGATCGGATGGCGGCTGGCGGCGCCGTCCTGCCGTACGGAATCGACACCGCGTTTCAGCGCCGAGATAGCGGTTCCGGCATGCGCGAGGAAGATTTCCCCAAGGCGTGTTAGCCGGATGCCGCGTCCGTCGCGCTCCACCACGGCGATGCCAAGCGCCTCCTCCAGCTCACGCAAGGTCTTGGTCACCGCCGGCGCGCTGACATGCAGGAAATCGGCGGCGCGCGCGACGCTGCCTTGCCGCGCCACTTCGAGGAACGCCTGGAGATGCCGGAACCGGATGCGGCTTTCCGCCATTGTTCAGTAACCCCCAAGTTAAGGAAACGCCGCAAAATATCATTTTACCGAACCAAATGCCTAGTGCAATGTGACGGGGGAGGAGCAACCCGTGCCATTTGTTACAGTCGGCAGCGTCACCCTGCATCATCGCTACAGGCCGGCGAGGCGCAACCGCCATACCCTTGTCTTCATCAACTCGCTGGGGACCGACTTCCGCATATGGGACGACGTGCTGTCGGCCCTGGACGGCGAGATGGGCACGCTCGTCTACGACAAGCGCGGCCACGGCCTCTCCGACAATGGTGGTGGCGGCCGTTCGATCGACGACCATGTCGACGACCTGTTGGGCCTCATCGATCATTTCAGTCTTGGCCGTGTCGTGCTGTGCGGCCTGTCGGTCGGCGGCATGGTCGCGCAACGGCTCTACACCCGCCATCCCCGGGCCGTCGAAGGACTTGTGCTGATGGACACGGCCCACAAGATCGGGACCCAGGAGAGTTGGAACAGCCGCATCGCCACCGTCGAGCGGGACGGCATCGACGCCATCGCCGACGGCGTGCTGAAGGTGTGGTTCACCCCCGGGTTCCATGCCGCGCGGGCGGCCGATCTGGCCGGCTGCCGCAATATGCTGACCAGGCAGGATCTGGCCGGCTACATCGCGACATGCATGGCCGTTCGTGACGCGGATTTCACCGACGCGGCCCGCTGGATCAAGGCTCCGACGCTTTGCGTCGTCGGCGATCAGGACGGCTCGACGCCGCCGGCGCTCGTGCGCTCGCTGGCCGAACTCATTCCCGGCGCGCGCTTCGAGGTGATCCGCGACGCCGGGCACATACCGTGCGTCGAACAGCCGGCGGCGCTCACCGCCCTTCTCCGCGATTTCGTCGCGTCGCTTCCCATCGGAACGCAAAGCAATGGATGACGTCTCCAAGAACGCGCCAAGATACCGAACCGGGCTGGCGGTCCGCCGCTCCGTACTGGGCGATCCGCATGTCGACCGGGCCGAGGGCGCATCCACCGATTTCGATCAGCCTTTCCAGCAACTCATCACCGAAGCGGCCTGGGGTACGGTCTGGGCGCGGCCCGGCCTGTCCAAGCGCGAGCGCTCGATCGTGACGCTGGCGCTGCTTGCCGCGCTCGGCCACGACGAGGAGGTGGCCATGCATGTGCGGGCGACCGCCAACACCGGCGCCTCGCGCGACGATATCTGCGAGGCCTTCCTGCACGTGGCCATCTATGCCGGGGTTCCGGCGGCCAACCGCGCCTTCAAGATCGCCAAGGAGGTGTTTTCCGAAATGGACCGGAGCAAGGACGCCCATGCCGGCTGATGGCGCAACCAACCGCGCGCCCGAGACAGGCGCCTTTTTCCAGCGCGATCGGACCTGGCATCCGCCGGCGCTGACGCCCGGCTACAAGTCCTCGGTTCTGCGCTCGCCGCAGAAGGCGCTGCTGTCCTTCGACAACACGCTGTCCGAGATAACGGGGCCGGTGTTCGGGCATGCGATGCTCGGCGAACTCGACGACGACCTGATCCACAATTTCGCCAGGCCGGGCGAGAGCGCCATCGGTGAGCGCATCATCGTCCATGGCCGGGTGCTGGACGAGCGGGGCCAGGGCGTGCCCGGCGTGCTCGTCGAGTTCTGGCAGGCCAACGCCGGCGGGCGATATCGCCACAAGAGGGACGGCTATCTCGCGCCGCTCGATCCCAATTTCGGCGGCTGCGGCCGCACCATTACCGGCGCCGATGGCGGCTATGCCTTCCGCACCATCAAGCCCGGTCCCTATCCCTGGCCGAACGGTCCGAACGACTGGCGGCCCTCGCACATCCATTTCTCCGTCTTCGGCCACGGCTTCGCGCAGCGGCTGATCACACAGATGTATTTCGAGGGCGATCCGCTGATCTGGCATTGCCCGATCGTGCGCGGCATTCCCGACAAGGCCGCGATCGAGACGTTGATCGCCGCGCTCGACATGCAGGCGACGATCCCGTTCGATGCGCGCGCTTACAAGTTCGACATCGTGTTGCGCGGCCGGCGCTCGTCCATGTTCGAAAACAGGCCGGAGGGCAATTGATGGCGCAGTCGCTCGACCGCCTGCGGGAAACCCCGTCGCAGACAGCCGGACCCTATGTGCATATCGGGCTGACGCCGAATTTCTGCGGCATCGACGGCGTCTATGCCGGCGACCTCGGCGCGACCATGATCAATGACAAGACCAGGGGTGAACGCGTCGAACTGCGCATACGCGTGCTCGACGGCACCGGGACGCCGCTCAAGGATGCGCTTGTCGAGATCTGGCAGGCCGATGCCGACGGCCTCTACAATTCACCGGCCGAGTTGCGTGGCGCGGCCGACCCGAACTTCCCAGGCTGGGGTCGGCAGCCGACGGACATGGTATCCGGCATCTGCATGTTCCACACCATCAAGCCGGGTCGCGTGCCGTGCCGCGACGGTCGCCTGATGTCGCCGCACATCACGCTCTGGATCGTCGCGCGCGGCATCAATCTTGGCCTGCACACGCGGCTCTATTTCTCCGACGAGGAGAAGGCCAATGCCGAGGATCCGATCCTCGCGCGCATCGAGCACCGCGTCCGCGTCCCGACGCTGATCGCCGAACGCCAAGGCAACACCTACGTCTTCGACGTCCATTTGCAGGGCGACAAGGAGACGGTCTTCTTCGACAGCTGACCGTGGCCGCCACATGACCGTATCGCCCTTCGATCATCCGCTGCTTTCCGGTCTCGTCGGCGACGAGGAGGCGGCGAGGCTTTTCTCGTTGCAGGCGGACATCGAGGCCATGCTGCGCTTCGAGCGGGCGTTGGCCGAGGCAGAGGCCGAATGCGGCGTGATCGCGCAGGATTCCGGCCTTGCGATCGTTGCGGCGCTCGGCTCGTTCGAGCCGGATACGGCCATGCTGCGGGCTGGTGTCGCCAGGGACGGCGTCGTGGTGCCGGAACTGGTGCGCCAGATCAGGGCGACCGTGGGAACGCGCCATGGCGAATTCGTTCATTTCGGCGCGACCAGTCAGGATGTCGTCGATACCTCGCTGGTGCTGCGCCTGCGGCAGGCCGTCGATCATCTCGGTCTTCTGCTCGATGAGAATGTCGTGCGGTTGACGCGCCTCGAGCAGGCGTTCGGGCATCGGGCATTAATGGCGATGACGCGCATGCAGCCGGCGATCGAGGTTACCGTGGCGGATCGGATCGCCGCCTGGCGGCTGCCGCTGGAGCGGCACAGGCTGCGCCTCGGGGAATTCTCTGGTCGGCTTCTGGTGGTGCAGTTCGGCGGGGCCGCCGGCACGCTTGAGAAGCTCGGCGGGAAAGCCGGGACCGTTCGCGCCGCGCTCGCCGCGAGGCTCGGCCTTGGCGATGCGCCGCAATGGCACAGCCAGCGCGACGCGCTGGCTGAGTTTGCCGGCTGGCTTTCGCTGGTCACTGGCAGCCTCGGCAAGTTCGGCCAGGATGTGGCGCTGATGGCGCAGGCCGGCACGGACATCCTGATGTCCGGCGGTGGTGGCTCGTCCGCCATGCCGCACAAGCAGAACCCGGTGAAGGCGGAGACGCTGGTGGCGCTCGCACGCTTCAATGCGGTCCAGCTCTCCGGCATGCATCAGGCGCTGGTGCACGAACAGGAACGTTCGGGCGCCGCCTGGATGCTGGAATGGCTGGTCCTGCCGCAGATGGTTGTGGCAACGGCCGCGGCGCTCAGGATCGCGGCCGAACTTGCGGCCCAGGTCGAAGGTCTCGGGCGCTGACGCGTGTCGCCTGCGTGGCGGTTTTGAGGGCAGGGCATGCAAGGGAAGGGTTCGGTGCGTACGCAGGTTGCCATCGTCGGATCGGGGCCTTCCGGCCTGCTGCTTGGTCAGTTGCTCGCGACAATTGGGGTCGAGACGGTCATCCTGGAACGGTCGAGCCGAGAGCATGTCCTGGGCCGCGTGCGCGCCGGCGTGCTGGAGCAGGGAACGGTCGATCTGCTCGGCGAGGCGGGCGCGGCCCAGAGACTGCACGCCGAGGGATTGTCCCATGCCGGCATCTCGCTTGCGTTCGACGGCCGCCTGCACCGCATCGACATGGCTGCGCTCACCGGTGGCAAGCACGTCACGGTCTATGGCCAGACCGAGGTCACGCACGACCTTATGGACAAGCGCGAGGCCGCTGGCCTGCTCTCCGTCTACGAGGCGATGAATGTCACGCCGCACGGTTTCGGCGGCGAGTCGCCATTCGTCACCTACGACAAGGATGGTGTAACCCATCGCATCGATTGCGACTTCATCGCCGGCTGTGACGGCTACCACGGCGTCAGCCGCCGATCGGTGCCGGAAGGGGCGTTAAGGACTTTCGAGCGGCAATATCCGTTCGGCTGGCTGGGCGTGCTCGCCGAGGTGCCCCCGGCCGATCACGAATTGATCTACGCCAACCACGAGCGCGGCTTCGCGCTCTGCTCGATGCGCTCGCCGCACCGCAGTCGCTACTATGTTCAATGTCCGCTTGAGGAGCGTGTCGAGGCCTGGTCGGACGATCGCTTCTGGGACGAGTTGAGGCGACGCCTGCCGCCGCAAACTGCGGAAGCCGTCACGACGGGCCCTTCCTTCGAGAAGTCGATCGCGCCGCTGCGCTCCTTCGTCGCCGAGCCGATGCGCTTCGGCCGTCTGTTCCTTGTCGGCGACGCTGCCCATATCGTGCCGCCGACCGGCGCCAAGGGCCTCAACCTCGCAGCCAGCGACGTGCGCTATCTCTTTGCCGGACTTCGCGAATTCTATCGCGAAAAATCCCAGGCTGGGCTCGATGCCTATTCCGCCAGGGCGCTGGCCAGGGTCTGGAAGGCTGTGCGCTTCTCCTGGTGGATGACCACCATCCTGCACCGCTTTCCGGAGACCGGCGCGTTCGGTCAGCGCATCCAGGAAGCCGAACTCGACTATCTCGTGCATTCCAGCGCCGCCTCGACCGCGCTTGCGGAGAACTATGTCGGGCTTCCCTACTGAGGCGGGTCATTGAGACCTTGGGCAGCTCGCGCTAGCCCTTGATCGCAGAGCCGACGATCGAGTCTACGAAGAAACGCTGCAGGAAAACGAACAGCACCAGCGGCGGCAGCACCGCCAGCGTCGCGCCGGCCATCACCAGCCCGGTGTTGACCGCGCCCCTGTTGTAGCTGAGCAGGCGGCTGAGGCTGATGACGATCGGATAGCTGTCGGCATTTCCCTGCAGCACCGTCAGCGGCCACAGATAGCTGTTCCAGTGATAGACAAAGGCAAACAGCGCCAGCGCCGCGATCGCCGGTGCGACGCTCGGCGCCACGATCTTGAACAGGATCAGCAGCTCTGACGCGCCATCCATGCGCGCAGCATCGATCAGGTCGTCCGGCACTCCGGCGATGAACTGGCGCATCAGGAAGATGCCGAAGGCGTTGGCGAGGTTGGGCACGATGATGCCGGCGAGGCTGGCGGTAAGGCCTATCGAGCCGACCATGCGATAGAGCGGGATGAGCGTCACGATCGGCGGCAGGAACATGGTGGCGATCAGCACCGAGAACAGCAGTGAGCGACCGGCGAAATGGTATTTGGCGAAGGCGTAGCCGGCCATCAGGCTGGTCACCAATATGCCGGCCGTGGTGATCGACGCGATCACCAGCGAGTTCCACATCGAGCGGCCGACATTGATGACGCCCGAGACCTTCTCGTACGCCTCGAACGTCGGCGTGCGCGGAATCCATACGGGCGGCACCTGCATGCTCTCGGCCGGTGTCTTCAGGCTGGACAGCACCATCCAGGCGAGAGGGAAGGCCGAGGCCACCGCAACCAGCAGCATCAATGTGGCGAGCAGCGCCTTGCGGCCGGAAGGGCGTTTGCGCGACAGCGAGCGGGTTGCGCTGCTCATTCGCTGTCCTTCCGGTTGACGAAGGCGAACAGCGCGCAAACGACGACGATCAGAGACAGCATCAGCATCACCGCCATGGCCGAGCCGAGGCCGCCTTGCGCTCGTTCGATGCCGACACGGCGGATGTGGTAGGTCAGCACGTTGGTAGAGCCCACCGGGCCGCCCTGGGTGATGAGGGCGACCGGCTCGAACACCTGCACGGCGTTGATGATGGCGATGACGGCGCTGAACAGCAGCGTGCGCCGCATGAGCGGCAGGGTGATGTAGCGGAACTGCTCGCGGCGGTTGGCGCCATCCAGTGTCGCGGCCTCATAGAGGCTGCCCGGGATCTGCGTCAGCCCGGCGATCGCCAGCACGGTGAAGTAGCCCACCTGCTGCCAGACATTCAGGAAGACGATCGAGACGAGCGCCGAGCGGGGTGACGACAACCAGGGTTGCGGGCCGATGCCGATCAGTCCCAGCATCTGGTTGAGCGGGCCTTCGCTTGGCGAGTAGAGTTTCGACCACACCAGCGCCACCGCAATCATCGGCACCATGTAGGTCGAGAACAGCACCGTTCGCAGCGCCGTGCCGCCGGCGACGTCGCGCTGGTACACCATCAGCCCGAAGGCGATCGACAGCGGCAGGATGAGGATGACCGACAGGCCGGTGTAGATCGCGGTGTTGAGAAGCGCCGCCTTGAAATCGCGGCCGATGGAAGTCGGCCCGAAGATCTCGCGGAAATTGCCGAGGCCGACGAAGCTCGCCTCCGAGAAGGGCGTCTGCGTCGACCAGTCCTGGAAGGACAGCCATATGGTCAGCAGCATCGGCAGCAGGACGAAAATGCCGATCAATGTCACGGCGGGCGCCAGCATGATGCCCGCCGATGTCTGAAAGGCCTTCGTCATTCATCGTTTCCAATGAGCGCTGGGCGCAATCGCCCGGCGTCGCGCGAATGCGGCTGATCGAACAGCGGGACGCGAAATCTCCTTTGAACGCGTCCCACGCGATCCCACGTCACTTGGCGGCGCGTTCCAGGATCGAGGCGGCGTCGGTCTGCGCGTTCGTCTGCGCATCCTTGGCCGAGACCTGGCCGTACTGCAACGCCTCGAGCGTCTGCTGCAGGGATTCGCTGAACTCCTGGCCGCCGCGCACGACCGGGAAGGGGCGGGCATCGGCGAGCACGCTCACGTAGCCGGACAGGAACGCCGAACCGAGCTTGTCCTTGTGCGCCTCGATGTCGGAGGTGCGCGAGGGCAATATGCCCATCGACATCAATATGTCGGACATGGCCGAGGCGCCGTTCTTGCCGGATTTCGGGCTGTTCAGCCAGGCGAGGAAATCCCAGGCCGCCTTCTGGTCGGCTTCGCTTGCCTTGGCGTTGACCACGGTCATCCAGGAGTATGAGATCGAATGCGGCTTGTCGCCGCTCGGCCCCACCGGGATCGGCGCGGTGGCGATGTTGGAAAACTTGTCGCCCATGCCGGTCTTGAGCGCGCTTTCCCACCAGTTGGCCATGATGATCATCCCGGTCTTGCCGGAGACGAAATTGTCGAGAAAAGGCCCGGTCGTGTTGGCATCGGCCGTCGCCATCGACGGATCGCTGGCACCCGACTTGATCAGGTCCTCATAGAGCTGGAACGTCTGCCCGGCCTGCGCGCTGTCGAGCGCGGGCTTGCCGTCCTTGACCAGCTCCCCGCCGTTGGAGACGAGCAGCGAGGCAAAGGGGTGCACCACGCCGGCGGCCCAGGAATTGATCATGCCGAAGCCCTGCTGGCCGGCGGCCTTGTCGGTCAGCTTCCTGGCGGCGTCCTTCAGTTCGTCCCACGTCTTCGGCGGCGCGGCGATGCCGGCCTTTTCGAACAGCGCCTTGTTGTAGTTGAGCGCGTAGACGTCGATCTCGTTGGGGATGCCGTAGAGCTTGCCCTCGACGGAAGCGGCGCTGACCACGCCCGCCGGCCATGCGCCCTTAACCTCGCCGGCCACCGCTTCTGGCGCCGGGGCCACGAGCTTGTCGTGCGCCAGTTCGGGCAGCCACAGATCGTATATGCCGCCGATCGTCGGGCCGTCCGCGCCGCCACCCTGCGAGCGGAGCGTCGTCAGCAGATCGCCGAACGGAACGGCCCGCACGGTGACGCTGACGTCGGGATTGGTCTTGGCGTAGTCCTTGGCGGCCGCCTCGAGCAGGGCGACCGTCTCGGGCGACCAATGCGTCAGGTAGGAAATCTTGACCGATTGCGCCCAGCCGGTGGCCGGCAGCATGGCGAGGCCCGCGGCCAGGGCAAGTTTCGAAGTCCAGGCAACAGACATCCAGTTCCTCCCGATGGGTTGTTGGCCATGATGACGTTATGACAACATGAAGCGACGGCGCAAGAGGCTTTCCCGGAAATCATATGACGACAACGATATCGGTTTCCCGGAAAGGTGCGAATAATGAAACAATAACAGCTATATAGGAAGAATCCTTACAAATCCCGTTACCGAAACGGCTGGCTCGGTCGCGGGTTTGGCTCTTGCGGATGACGCTATGTCGTTATAATGACTTAAGGTGAGGGAAAAGAGGTTTTCGTGGCAACCGAAACGCCGCGGCACGCCAAACACCGGAAAACAATGGGAGACTGGCAATGAGCATGCTTTCAATTCATCGACGCGCGGCCCTTGGCCTGCTTGGCGGTCTCGCGGCCGCCTTTGCCGGCGCCTTGACCGTGCTCCCGGCCCGGGCCGACAGCACCGTAACCCTGTGGAGCTGGCGCACCGAGGACGAGGCCGCGATGCGCCGCATCTTCGACGCCTTCGAGGCGAAGAACCCGGGCGTCAAGGTCAACATCCAGTTCACGCCCGATGCCGACTATCAGAACAGGTTGAGCACCGCGCTGCGCGGCGGCCGGGGTCCCGACATCGCCCAGCTCAAGGCCTATGGCGAGCTTCAGCCCTTTGTTGAGGCGGGCTACCTCGAAGCGCTCGACGACAGCGTTCCCGAGCTCAAGCATATGCCGGACGCTGCGCTTGGCGGCGCTCGCGGCCGCGCCGACGGCAAGGTCTACGGCGTGCCCTATTCCGTGCCGATGATGGGCGTGTTCTACAACAAGGATATCTTCAAGGCACAGGGCATCGAAATCCCCAAGACC
Source organism: Mesorhizobium sp. 65-26 (assembly GCA_001899205.1). Classification (GTDB taxonomy): domain Bacteria; phylum Pseudomonadota; class Alphaproteobacteria; order Rhizobiales; family Rhizobiaceae; genus Mesorhizobium. The sequence continues at coordinate 262,004 of MKVL01000025.1, forward strand.
TACAAGGATTTCGTCGCCGCGTGCGAGAAGCTTAAGGCGGCTGGCATCACGCCGATCGCCAATGGTGGCGCCAACGGTTCAGCCTGGGAGCTCGAGATCGGTGTCGGCGTCATCGGGCCGACGCTGTATGGGTCTGGCTTCTACGATGAGATGATGAGCGGCAAGGCGACCTTCGAGGATCCGCGCTATGTCGCGGCGCTGAAGCGCTTCGCCGAGCTGAAGCCCTACTATTCCGACGGTTTCGCCGGCATCGACTACACCACGGCCACGCAGCAGTTCATCAGTGGCAAGGCGGCGATGTTCCTTGGCGGTTCTTTCGAGAACGGCAGCTTCAAGTCGCAGAACCCGAAGCTCAGCTTCTCGATCTTCCCGTTCCCGGCCGACGATGCGGGCGCCAAGCTCTACACCTCGGCCTTCTCGGATGGGTCCTACGGGCTGGTTTCGGAAAGCACCAACAAGGAGGCTGCCACCAAGGTGCTGAACTTCATGGCCTCGGCTGAATTCGCGCAAGCCTTTGCCGACGAGCTCGGTTGGCCGCCGGCCCGCACCGACGTGACGGTGAAGGATCCGGTCCTGGCCCAGATGATGGAGATGTCGAAGAACTCCACGCCCTATCTCACGCTGGTCGGTTTCCGCTGGCAGTCGCCGACGGCATCTTCCGTCCTGCAGTCCGAGATCATCGACATGGTCGAGGGCAAGATCGCGCCGGAGAAGCTGGCGGCCGACATGCAGGCGGCCGTCGCCACCTGGTTCCAGCCGAAGCAATAGGATCGAGGGCCGGCCGCGGGCGCGTCCGGTCCTTCGCCCTCCGCAGAGCCAGCGTATGAGCAACCCCAGCCGCAAGAGCAGCCTCAGGCGCACGCAGCAGCGCATGGCGGTGCTTTTCATCCTGCCGGCGCTGGCTGTTTACGCGCTGTTCGTCCTCTATCCCCTGGCCATGTCACTATGGGGCAGCTTCTTTGTCTGGAAGGGGCTGCGCATGCTGGAGTTCGCTGGCCTGTCCAACTTCGCCCGGCTGTTCGTCTTTCCCAGCAACGCCCGGCTCTACGGCGCGCTCTGGCACAACGTCGCCTGGTTCTTCGGCATCATGCTTTTCCAGAACGGCATCGGCCTGCTCTTTGCGTGGCTGCTGTTCCTGCGCAATCGCGGCGCCGCCTTCTTCCAGTCGGTGTTCTTCTTCCCGGCCGTGCTCAGCCCGGTCATCGTCGGTGCGCTGTGGCGCCTGCTGCTGGCACCCGGCGGCATCGTCGAGTGGATGCTCAACGGGCTCGGCCTGCACCAGGGCAGCCTGACCGTGCTCGGAAACAGCCAGACGGCGCTTGTCATGCTGATCGCCGTCGACGCCTGGAACTGGATGGGCCTGCCGGTCCTGATCTACACGGCCGGCCTGCGGCAGATATCCGGCCAGATCTTCGAGGCCGCGAGGCTCGACGGCGCCGGCAACGCGCGCATGCTGTTCTCCATCGCGCTGCCGCTCCTGATGCCGGCCGTCGGCACGCTGACGACTCTGTCCTTCATCAACACCTTCAACCAGTTCGACATCGTCTATGTCATGCAGGGCGTGCAGGGGAATCCGAGCTATGCCACGGACACGCTGGTAACCTATTTCTACAGGCTGGCCTTCGGCGCGGAAGGCGCCGTCGGCATCACCGACATCGGGCTGGCGCTGGCGCTAGGCACGCTGCTTTTCCTGATCCTCAGCATCGGCACGCTGCTGATGCTGCGCTTCTTCGATCGCCGCACGGTGCAGCTATGAGCGCGCCGGCGATCTCGATGCGGCTCGCGCGGCTGCCGGGCTGGACCGTCCTGCTGGCCTGGACGGCGGCGGTGCTGCTGCCGCTCTACATCCTGGTCGTCTCCTGCTTCAAGACGACCGCCGAGATCTACGACAACAGGCTCGGCCTGCCGGCGAGCTGGGCCTTCGACAATTTCGTCCGCGCCTGGACCCGCGCCGATCTCGGCCACAACTTCATCAACAGCCTGATCGTGACCGGCGGCGCCGTCATCCTCACCATCCTCGTCTCGGCCATGGCGGCCTATCCGCTCAGCCGCTACAGGCTGGGCTGGAACGCCATTATGCTGGGGTTGTTCCTGTCCGGCATCATGCTGCCGATCAGGCTCGCCTCGGTCGAACTGTTCACGCTGATGCGCAATCTCGGTCTGCTCGATTCGCTGACCGGGCTGATCCTCGTCTATTCGGCGATCCGCATTCCCTTCGCGGTCTTCATCTTCGCCAATTTCATGCGCGTTCTGCCGTCCGAACTCGACGAGGCGGCGCGCATCGACGGCGCCGGCGAAGTGCGCATCCTTTTTCAGATCATCCTGCCGATGGTGAAGCCAGCGGTCTCCATCGTCGCCATCTTCACCGCGATCGCCGTGTGGAACGATTTCTTCTTCCCGCTGATCTTCATCTTCGACGACCGCTACAAGACCGTGCCGCTGGCGATCAGCGTGTTCGTCGGTCAGTTCCGCACCGATTGGGGGCTCGTCTTCGCCTCGCTGGCGATCTCCATGGCGCCCATCCTGATCATGTATTGTCTGCTGGCGCGCCAGATTCGCGAGGGCGTCGGCGCCGGGGGAGGCATGAAATGATCGAGGACAAGGTCTACGCCGCGCGCTCGATCCTTGTCGTCGGGGCGCATGCCTTCGACGCCGAGGTGATCGCCGGGCCGCTGGCGGCCGTGGCGGCGGCGCGTGGCGCCGCGGTCACCTTCCTGCATCTCAGCATGGGCGAGCAGGGCCACCCCTGCCTTATCCCGGAGCACTATTGCGCGCAGAAGGAGGAGGAGGCGGGTAGGGCCGCCGCCCGCCTCGGCATCGCCTCGCGCAACCTTGGCCTGCGCGATGCCTTCCTGCCTGCCGACGACGAGACGGCGCTCAAGCTGTGCGATGTCATCCGCGAGCTCAGGCCGGAGGTCGTCATAACCCACTGGCATGGCAGCTGGCACAAGGACCACCGCGCCGCCGCGCATCTCACCCAGACCGGCATCTTCTTCTCAGCCCTGCCGACGCTGAAGCGCGGCCATGCCGCCCACACGCCGCAGCTCCTGCTGTTCGGCGAGAACTGGGAGGATGACGAGGGTTTCAAGCCGGAGCATCTCGTCGACGTCAGCGACGGCTTCGGCGCCTGGGCCGAGGCGGTGCGCGAGTACGAGCTGGCCCGTGGCCTGTCGAGCTTCCCGTATGTCGACTATTACAGCGCGCTCTACCGGCTGCGCGGCTGCCTGCGCGGCACGCAATATGCCCAGGCCTTCGCCGCCGCGTCGCATTCCTGGAATGCCGGCAGCGGGCTGTTCGCTCCGCCGGTCAGGCAGGGACTCGGCCGATGAAGCGCGTTCTCGCCATCGATCTCGGCGGCACCAATTTGCGCAGCGCCGTCTATGCCGGCGATCTCCTCGCGATGGAGATGGCCAGCCGCGAACCCGCGCCCGCAAGCCTCGACGCATTCGTCGCCCGCATCCGCGCGCTGAGCGACGCGGCAGGCGGGATCGAGGCGCTTGGCATCGCCATCCCCGGCCTTGCCGAAGGCACGATCTGCCGCTGGGTGCCCAACCTTTCCTATCTCGATGGCGTAGACCTAGAGGCCCTGTTTCCAGGTCTCACGATCGCTCTGGGCAACGATGCGCAGATCGCGCTGCTGGCGGAAGCGGCCGAGGGCGCGGCCCGAGGCGTTTCCGACGCGATCCTGCTTGCGATCGGCACCGGCATCGGTTCGGCGGTGCTCGCCAATGGCCGGATCGTCGCCGGGGCGCATGGCGGCGCCTGTTCTTTCGGCTGGGCCTGTTCCGACATCGACGATGCCGGCGACGCGCGCAGCGGCTGGCTGGAGCGCGTTGCCTCGGGGCGCGCGTTCGACGACCTGGCTGGCCGGATCGGGCTCGCAAGCGGTGCCGACCTGATCGCTGCCGCGCGGGCGGGGGACGGCGCCGCGCTTGCCTTGCTGGAGGAGCCGGCGCGCCGGCTGGGGACCGCGCTTGCCGGAGCCGTCGGCTTGCTCGACCCCGGTGTCATCCTTGTTTCGGGCGGCCTCGCCGACGCGCTGGATATGATTGCGCCGCCCCTGCTTGCGGCAATGCGCCGGCAGTTGCCGCCGCATCTGCGCGGCATCGAACTGAAGCCCGGGGCCTTCGGCTCACGCGCGGGGCTGATCGGCGCGGCGCTGGCCGGGCGCGCGGGAGAGCATTGGAGGCGGATACGATGACGGAAGCGAGCTTTCAGCAGCCGGACCGCAGGCGGCCGGAGCCGTTGTGGTACCAGGTCGAGGAGGCCATCCGCTCCATCGTCAAGAGCGGCGAGTGGGCGACCGGCGACCAGATCCCCGCCGAGGACCGGCTGTGCGCTCTGTTCGGCGTCAGCCGCATCACGCTCCGGCATGCGCTGCGCAATCTGGAAGAGGGCGGGCTGCTGCGGCGTGAACATGGCCGGGGCACGTTCGTGCGCTCCACCACGCTGGTCGCCGGCACGCGGGAACTCACCAGCTTCACCCAGGAAATGGGCATCATGGGCGTCGTCGCGGGGTCCCGCCTGCTCGACTGCAGTCTGACCACGGCCAATGCCGCCGCCGCCGGCGCGCTCGAGATCGAGGAGGGCGACCCGGTTGTGCGCATCCGGCGGCTGCGGCTCGGCAACAACGAGCCGATCGGCATCCAGACGGCGCAGCTCGCGGCCGCGCGCGTGCCCGGGTTTCTCGATGCCGGTCTACTGCAGGGGTCGCTCTACGAGGCGCTGGAGCGACACTATGGCATAGTGCCGGTGGCGGCGCGCGAAAGCTACCGCGTCGGCGCGGTCGGCGCCGCCGATGCCGAATTGCTCGACCTGCCTGTCGGCAGCCCCGCCTTCGTCGTCGAGCGCATCACCACCGACGAGCGCGGCCCGTTTGAGTTCACCGTCTCGGTCATGCGCGGCGACCGCTACGAAATCCGCTCGACGCTGCGCGCCGGACGCGTCCCGTCAGGCCAGAGAAGCTGAACTTCAGAATCCATCCCAAGCCGACACAGAAACAGGAGTATCCCGTGTCCGACCTCTACATCCCGCGTCTCATCGAACTCATCGAGAAGGCATCGAAGGCCAATGCCGAGGCGTTCGAGCAGGCGGCGAGCCGCTTTGCCGACACGCTCCAGAATGGCGGCCTCGTCCATCTCTATGGTTCGGGCCACTCGGTGCTGCCTGCCCAGGAGGTGTTCCCGCGTTACGGCACCTATGTCGGCTTCAATCCGCTGACCGACCCGCGCGTGATGTGGCACAACGTGCTCGGCGCCGGCGGGGTGCGCGAACTGCTGTGGCTGGAGCGGACCGAGAACTATGCCGAGAAGTTCCTCGACCACCAGCCGCTGAACAAGGGCGACTGCATCATCATCTTCGGCCATAGCGGCCGCAACGCCTCTGGCATCGAGACGGCGCTCTATGCCAGGAAGCGCGGCATCTTCGTCGTTGCCGTCACCAGCAAGAACAATCTCGACAAGCCGGCGACGCATTCCTCGGGCAAGCGTCTGGCCGATGCCGCCGACCTCGTCATCGATACCTGCTCGCCGATCGAGGACGCGGTCGTTCCGATCGAGGGCTGGAGCCGTCCGGTCTCCGGGTCATCGACGGTGCTGGCCATGACCATGGCGCACGAGCTCATCGCGCGCACCGCCGAGCAACTGTCGAAGCGCGGCATCGAGCTGCCTGTCTTCGCCTCGCCGACCATCGCCGGCGTCACGCTGCACGACACCGACGTCATCTATGGCGTCTACCGCGAGCGCATGATCGAGGCGCAGAAGAAGCACCTGCCGTCGTTCCAGGCCAAGATGCGCGGCGAGTAAGCGAACGAGCCGCCGGGAGCACGGCTTCCGGCGGCCCTTGGCTTTAGCCTCAGCGCCCGAGCAGGTTGCGCTCGACGGTCCTGAGATGCGCCAGCATGGCCCGGCTGGCGCCTTCGGGATCGCGGCGCATCAGCGCGTCGAGCACCAACTGGTGCTCGGTGCAATAGATGGCGCGGCGTTCCTCGGAAAAGGAGCGCTTCTTCATCTCGAACCACGGCGCCTGATTGCGCAGGATGCGCATCAGATTGTGGATCTCCTTCAGGAAATCGTTGCGCGAGCAGGCGAAGATGCGGTGATGGAACTCCGCGTCCCAATGCTCGAATGTCGGCATGTCGCTGGCTTCGCAGGCGATCCTGTGCGCTTCGATGACGGCATTGAGCTCCGAGGCGCTGGCGTTGGTGGCGGCGAAGGAGGCCGCCGCCGGCTCCAGCAACTGCCTGATCTCCATCATATCCGCCGGGCTGGTGCCCTCCATGCGGCTGACGACCGCCGCCATCGAGCTCGGGTTGCTGGTCGCGAGGAACGTTCCGCGCCCGACATGGCGCACCACCGTGCCGTCTTCCTCCAGGAAGCCGACGGCGCGGCGCACCGTGTTGCGCGCGACGCCGAACTCGACCGCCAGGTCGCGCTCCGGTGGCATGCGTCCGGCGTCCTGCCACTCGCCGGAGGAGATACGTTTCCTGAGCAGGCTGGCAATGTCGTCGGCGACGAGCTTGGGCATTCGTCGTGCTCTCTGGTCTGATCCAATGGTGAGCCAATACTAACAGTTTGTCGCGGTGTGGTCCATCCATTGAAATCCCAGGCTTCGCAATGGCCCGGAAAAGGTGCCCTGTGCCTCTTGCGTGCTAAGCCAATTGGCGCTAGCGTGTAACAAAAGGGCCAGAATTGGTTCATAAAAGGTTCAGGGAGGATTTGGATGCGGGTCGCGACTTTCTCGATCGCCGGCGAGCGCCGTGTGGGCCTGGTCGACCTCGACGCCGGCACGGTGGCGCCTTTCGATCTTCCTGTCGAGAGAGCCCGCGAAGGCATACTGGCGTTGATCGAGCGCAACGGAGCAGGCGTCCCACGTATGCTGTCGCCGGTTTCGCTTTCGGCGGTCGAGATCGAGGCGCCGATCCCCCGGCCGCGCCGCAACATCTTCTGCGTCGGCAAGAACTATCACGAGCATGCGCATGAATTCGCGCGCAGCGGCTTCGATTCCAGCGCCGGCGCGGGCGCGGTGCCGAAGCATCCGATCATCTTCTCCAAGGTTCCGGAATCGGTCGTCGCCAACCATGCGAGCGTGCTGATCGACTCCTCCGTGTCTACGGCGATCGACTACGAGGCCGAGCTTGCCGTCATCATCGGCAAGGAAGGGCGCGGCATCTCGAAGGAGAATGCGCTCGATCATGTCTGGGGCTACACGATCGTCAACGACGTCACCGCCCGCGACCTCCAGGGCCGTTACAGCCAGTGGCTGATCGGCAAGTCCCAGGATACGTTCTGTCCGATGGGCCCCTGGGCCGTGACCCGTGACGAGCTCGATCTCGGCACCGCCGGCATCCGCTGCTTCGTCAACGAGGATTTGCGCCAGGACTCGCGCATTTCGCTTCTGATCTTCGATATTCCCACGATCATCGCCACGCTGTCGCAGGGCATCACGCTGAAGCCGGGCGATATCATCGCCACCGGCACGCCTGTGGGCGTCGGCATCGGCTTCGATCCGCCGAAATACCTCAGGGCCGGCGATGTCGTGCGCATCGAGATCGATGGCATCGGCACGCTGGAGAACCGCTTCGCGGAGCGCGCGCAATGACGACAGTCACCGTTGGCCAGATCGTAGCGGAAAGCGTCGGCGAAGGCATGCCGGTGGTCATGATCCATGGCCTCGGCGGCACATCGAACATGTTCCAGCCGCAGATGGCCGCCTTGTCCGGCTACCGCGTGATCCGCATGGACCTACCGGGCTCCGGCCGCTCGCCGCGCCCGTTCGACGAGCTCACCATCGAAACCATGAGCGACGCGGTCATCCGCGCCATGGGCGCCATGGGCGTGGAGCGCGCGCATCTGGTCGGTCACTCCATGGGCACCATCGTGTGCCAGAAGATCGCGGCGACGCAGCCCTCCATGATCGCTTCGCTGGTTCTGTTCGGCGCGTTGGCGGAGCCGGCCGAGGCCACCAGGCAGGGGCTTGGCAATCGCGCGAAGCTGGCTCGTTCCGGCGGCATGTCCGATATCGCCGACCAGATCGTCGCCAATGCGATTTCGGCCCATACGAGGGAAACGTCTCCGGCCGCCGTGGCCTTCGTGCGGGAGCAGATCACCCGGCAGGACGCCGAATCCTACGCGCGCACTTGCGAGGCGCTCGCAAAGGCGAAGGCGGTCGACACGCGGCTGATCGCGGCGCCGACGCTGCTCGTCACGGGCGATGCCGATACAGTCAACCCGCCGGGCGTCGCCCAGGCGCTTGCCGATCGGATCAAGGGAGCCGTATTCTCGACCCTGGACCGGTGCGGGCATTGGGCGACGGTGGAGTGTCCGAGGGAGAGCGGCCAGAAACTCGCCGATTTTTTGAGACGGGTTGATAGGTGAGGGTAGTCTAGCGGGCGTAGAACAATACGCCCGTCAGTTTGGGAGGTTCTGATGGCGGATGACAGCTGGAGCGGCAACGGCTCGGGCAACACGCTTTTCACAAATGTGCGCGTGCTGGATGCGACCGGCGAATATCCCTACACCGGCGAAGTGCTGGTGCAGGGCAACCGCGTCAAGCAGATCACCAAGGGGTCTTCGCGCTTCGGCTCGTCCTCGTCTTCCTATGGCGGAGCGACCGTCATTGACGGCATGGGCGCGACGCTGATGCCGGGCATGATCGACGCCCACCTGCATTTGTCCTGGAACAATGCGCCGGGCATCGACCCCATCCAGATGATGGAGGTCGAGGAGCACATGCTGGTCACCATGGAGATGGCCAAGCTGGTGCTCGATGCCGGCTTTACCGCGGGCAGGGGCGCCGCCGCGGCCAAGCCGCGCCTCGATGTCGTCGCCAAGAAGTTCATCAACCAGGGCCGTTTCCCGGGGCCGCGCTATCTCGCGGCGGGCCCGGAGATCACCACGGTCGGCGGCCTCGGCGATTCCGCGCCGTCGCATATTCCGCACGAAGGCCTCAATCTTGGCCTCGTCGTGTCGGGTCCGGAAGAGATCCGCCGGACCGTACGCCTGCTCATCAAGTACGGCGTCGATTCCATCAAGCTCAATCTGTCGGGCGAGAGCATCACCGGCATGGGCGCCGAGGAGACGCCGATGTCGGAGGAGGAGGTGGCGATGGCCGCCTCCGAGGCGCGCTGCCGCAACAAGGTGCTGTCGGCGCATGCGCGCTCGTCCGGCTCGGTCAAGCAGTGCATCCGCCATGGCATCCAGAACATTTATCATGCCTCCTTCGCGGACGAGGAAGCGCTCGATCTGCTCGAGGCCGCCAAGGACCGGCATTTCGTGGCGCCGGGCATCGCCTGGCTGATCAACACCGCTCGCTACGCCGAGCAGTGGGGTATCAAGCCCGGCTCGGCCCTGGCGCTGGAATATGAGCGCGAGCTGGAAATGTGCATCGACACGATGAAGAAGATGCACCGGCGCGGCATCCGCATCTGTATCGGCGGCGACTACGGCTTTGCCTGGACGCCCCAGGGCACCAACGCCAAGGACATCCAGACCTTCGTCGAGATGCTCGGCTTCTCGCCGATGGAGGCCATCCTGGCGGCGACGAAATATGGCGGGCAGATCATGAACATGGGCGACGAGCTCGGCCTGATCAAGGAGGGTTACCTCGCCGACCTGCTGCTGGTCGACGGCGACCCGATCTCCGACGTGCGCATCCTGCAGGACAAGAACCGCATCCTCGCCATCATGAAGGACGGCAAGTTCCACAAGGCGCCGCGCATGAACGAGCAGCGCCGCCGGCTGACCGCATGAGCATTCTGGACCGGCCATCTTCGTCCGGCATTTCGGGCGGCGGCGTGACGGGCCGGCAGGCATGGGGCCTTTTCTGGCTTCTTGTCGCCGCGCTCGTTGCATGGCTGGTCTTTGCCGTCTGGCCGGATTGGCTGAACGCCATCCTGATCTCCAAGAAGGCCTTCGTCAGCGCGATCCTCAACGGCATCACCCTGGCGGGGCTCTATTTCCTGGTCGCCAGCGGCTTCACGCTGATCTTCGGGCTGATGCGCAACGTCAATCTCGCGCATGGTTCGCTCTATCTGCTCGGCGCCTATATCGGCTACGAGGTCACCAGCCGCACCGGCTACTGGCTGCTCGGCGTCGCCGCCGGTTTCGCCGTGCTTGCCCTTGTCGGCGTCGTCATGCAGGTCTTCGTCTTCCGTCGCCTGGAGGGCGACGACCTTCGCCAGACGCTGGTCAGCATCGGCATCTCGATCGTCGCCGCCGACCTGATGCTGGCGGTGTGGGCCGGTGGCACCTACCAGATCACGACGCCAGAATGGCTCGACGGCGCGCTGACCTTGCCGGTCATCACGGCGGTGCGCTCGAACGGCGCGTCGGTGTTCCTCACCTATCCTCTCTACCGTGTCGTCGTGCTGGCGGCGGCGATCGTCATCGGCGTTGGCCTCTGGTTGATGCTGAACAAGACACGCGTTGGCATGATGATCCGTGCTGGCGTCGACGACCGCGCCATGCTGTCGGCCTCGGGCGTCAACGTGCATGCCGTATTTGCCATCGTCTTTGCGGTGGGCGCCGGGCTCGCGGGTTTCGCTGGGGTCGTCGGTGGTTCGGCGCTTTCGGTCGCGCCGGGCGAGGACGTCCGCTATCTGCTCGCATCTCTGGTCGTGGTCATCGTCGGCGGCATGGGCTCCATCACCGGCGCGGCCATCGGCGCGTTGCTGATCGGTCTCGCCGAGCAGATCGGTCTCGTCTATTTTCCGACCTACGGCATCGTGCTCACCTTCGTCATCATGGTGGTGACGCTCGCGGTCAGACCTCAAGGCATCATGGGGAAGGCCCGATGAGCCTGACGATTCCGACCGATGGCGCAGCGACTGAAAAGAACTGGCTGGAGAAGGTCGGCGCCGGCCATATCGTCCTCGCCGTCGTGCTGGTGCTCTATCCGCTGGTGGCGTCGGATTTCTTCCTGACCCAGATCGGCGGCTATTCGCTGATCTTCGGCATGCTGGGTCTGTCGCTGATGCTGCTGGCTGGCTATGGCGGCATGGTCAGCCTGGCGCAGATCACGGTCGGTGGCATTGCCGCCTATGCCATCGCCATCCTCGGCAACAACAACTCCAATGTGCTGGGTTTCGGCTGGCCCTGGTGGCTGGCCGTACCTTTCGCGATCCTGGCGGCGGCCTTGGCGTCGGCGTTGATCGGCTGGATCTCGGTGCGCACCGAGGGCATCTACACCATCATGATCACGCTGGCGATCGCTACCGCGACCTACTATTTCGCCCAGCAGAACTACGCCATCTTCAACGGCCATTCCGGCTATGCCGGCATCCGCGCGCCGGCCTTCTGGGGCGTGTCCTGGCGTGATCCGAAGCCTTTCTATTATCTCTGTCTCGGGCTGGCGGTGCTGTCCTACGCGGCGGTGCTCTACGGCTCTCGCTCGACCTTCGGCATGACCCTGCAGGCGATCCGCGACAACCCGCGCCGCATGCGTGCGCTAGGATACCACGTCACCGCGCACAAGGTCTTCGCCTGGTTGCTGGCGGGTCTCATCGCCGGCCTGGCAGGCGTGCTGCTGGTCTGGTTCAACGGCCGTGTCTCGCCCGGCACCATCGGTGTCGATGCCGCCATCGACGTGCTGATCATCGCTGTCATCGGCGGCCTGCGTCATCCGATCGGGCCGTTTCTCGGCGCGCTCGTCGTCGTCCTGATGCAGACCTTCGCCATCGACATCGTCGGCGCCGAACGCTTCAACACGCTGATCGGCCTGGTGTTCCTGGTGATCGTCTTTGTCTCACCGGATGGAATTCTGGGGTTGTGGGGGAGGATCAAACCACACCTTGCCCAGGAGTCCTTGCGTTCCGGCCCATAGGCGCCGGGATGGAATGAACCACTGCAACCGAAATCAACGGGAGGAAAACCATGAGGATGCATAGACGTACATTGCTGGCCCTGGCGGTGTTCACCGGGCTGACCGCGCCATCGATGGCGCTGGCCGCCGACGACACCATCAAGATCGGCCTGCTCGCCACTTTCGAGGGACCTTTCACCGTTCTCGGCGAGGACGGCGAGCGCGGCGCCATGACCGCGGTCAACGAAATGAATGGCACCGTCGCCGGCAAGAAGGTCGAGATCGTCAAGGGTTCGTCCGACGCCTCGCCCGACAGCGCCGTGCGCGCCGCGCGCAAGCTCGTCGAGCAGGACGGCGTCAAGGTGCTGGTCGGCCCGCTTTCGGGCGACGAGGGCATCGCAGTCAAGGACTATGCCAAGACGCAGCCGAACGTGACCTTCATCAACGGCACGTCGGCGGCACAGGACACGACGCTGCGCAACCCTGCCGAGAACTTCTTCCGCTTCTCGACCGATGGCGCCCAGTGGATGGCCGGCCTCGGCACCTATGCCTTCAACGACAAGGGCTACAAGAAGGTCGCCACCGTCGCCGAGGATTACTCCTTCCCCTACACGCAGGTCTTCGGCTTCATGGCCGAGTTCTGCAAGGCCGGCGGACATGTTCCGTCGAAGTCCTGGGTGCCGATCGGCAACAAGGATTTCTCCTCGGTCATCGCGGCCATTCCTGAAGGCGTCGATGCGATCTACGTCGCGCTCGGCGGTGCCGACGCCGTGAACTTCCTCACCCAGTACCAGCAAAGCGGTGGCACCGCGCCGCTGATCGGCGGCTCGATCACCGTCGACCAGACCGTGCTGACCTCGAAGGGCAAGCTGCGCGATGTGCTGAAGGGCACACCGTCGGCCGGCCCGACCGCCGATACCAACGACGCGCCGGCCTGGAAGGCCTTCGTCGATGCCTACAAGAAGCAGCCGGGCGCCTTCCCGTCACCGTCGCTGTTCGCGCACGGCTACTATGTCGACATGAAGGCGACGCTGCTTGCACTCGACAAGGTTGGCGGCGATGTCTCCGACGGCGGCGCCAAGCTGCGTGACGCGCTGTCGAAGCTTTCCTTCGATACGCCGACCGGCAAGGTTTCGCTGGACAAGAACCGCAACGCGATCGCCGACATCTACCTGACGGAGGTCACCGAGGGCAGCGACGGCAATCTTCTGAACAAGCTGGTCAAGGTCGTGCCGCAGGTCAACCAGACGCTCGGCATTCCGGAAGACGAGTTCATGAAGCTCGGCGCCGTCAGCCGCGACAACCCGAGCTGCCCGTAAGGCTGGGAGCGGAGCGCTTGGCACTGACCGAGAACATAGCGGCTCAACGCCTTCAGGGCTCCGGCGCCTTCGCGCTGGAGCTCGACGGCGTCGCGCGGCATTTCGGTGCGCTGGTGGCGCTCTCCGACATCAACATGAGGATCGCGGCTGGCGAACGGCGCGCGGTCCTCGGTTCCAACGGCGCCGGCAAGACGACACTGTTCAATGCCGTGACCGGCGATTTCCTGCCGACGGCGGGCCGCATCCGCTTCTTCGGCGAGGACATCACCGACCTGCCGCCGCACGAGCGCATCCGGCGCGGCCTGCGGCGCACCTATCAGATATCGCAGCTCTTCAAGGGGCTGTCGGTCCTGGATTCCATTTTCCTGGCCTGTCGCGGTGTCTCGCGCCGGCGCTTCTCCCTGCTGCGGCCAAAGGCTTCGGACGTCAACATGGTGCAGGCGCTGTCGATCCTGCACGCCGTGCATCTGGAAAGCGACCGCGATGCGCTGGTGGCGACGCTCAGCCACGGCCGCCAGCGGCAGCTCGAAATTGCGCTGGCGTTGGCCGGCGCGCCACGTTTCATCCTATTCGACGAACCCGCCGCCGGTCTTTCGCCGACCGAGAGGCGCGACCTCGTGGCCATCCTCAACGGACTGCCGAAGCATATCGGCTACGTCATCATCGAGCACGATCTCGACGTGGCGCTGCGCGTGTCGGAACGTGTTTCGATGATGCACAACGGGCGCCTGTTCAAGGAGGGCACGCCGCAGGAGATCGAGGCCGACCCGGAAGTGCAGGAGATCTATCTCGGAGGCAAGCATGGCTGATCGCCCGACGCCTGCCGGCAAGGCCGCGCTGCGGATCGACGACCTGCAGGTCTATTATGGCGAGAGCCATGCCCTGCAGGGCGTGTCGCTGACGCTCGAAAGCGGTGTGCTTTCCGTCGTCGGCCGCAACGGCATGGGCAAGACGACGCTGTGCAACACGATCACCGGGTTGAAGCGCGCGCAGTCGGGCTCGATCCGCGTCAATGGCCGCGAGATCTCTTCGCTGGAGCCGCACGAGATCCATCGCCTCGGCGTCGGCTATGTGCCGCAGGGGCGCCGCGTCTGGCCGAGCCTGACGGTCGACGAGCATCTGCGCCTCGCGGCGGGCCGGAGGCGCGACGCGAGTTGGACCGTCGAGCGCGTCTACCAGACGTTCCCGCGGCTCGCCGAGCGTCGCAACAATGGTGGCTCGCAGCTTTCGGGCGGTGAGCAGCAGATGCTGGCCATCTCCCGTGCCCTGCTCAGCGATCCGAAGCTGCTGGTCATGGACGAGCCGACGGAAGGGCTGGCCCCGGTCATCGTCGAGCAGGTCGAGCGGATGCTGGTGACGCTGGCCGCCGAGGGCGAGATGGCGATCCTCGTCATCGAGCAGAACATCGGCGTCGCCACCACCGTTTCCGATCGCGTCGCGATCATGGTCAACGGCCGCATCCATCGCGTCATGGAGGCTAAGGCGCTTGCCGCCGACCGCGACCTGCAGCAGCGCCTGCTCGGCGTCGGCCGCCACGCGGAAGAGGCCCCGGTCACGCCCGCCGAGGCGGCCGAGGCGCAGGAGCAACTGGCGCGGGTCTATCGCATCGACCGTACGGGCGATGGCAACGGGGAAGGCGCCGCCTCCGACGGCGTCTATCGTCCGGTCACCGAATTGCCGAACCGCTGGAACCTGCCGGTCACGCAGATGCGTCAGGCCGCTCTGGAGAAAAGCGTGCCCCAGGATGACGCGCGCAAGGTCTTCGCGATCCCGTTCTCCGAGCGCATCGGCCGCACCGTTCTGGTCGTCGGCACGTTCGACACCAAGGGCAAGGAGCTGCGTTATCTCGCGGACCGGCTGAAGTCGCTCGATTTGCCGGTGCGCACCGTCGACCTGTCGACATCCGGCAAGCCTGCGAGCGCCGACGTGCCGGCCATGCAGGTGGCGGGCATGCACGTCAGGGGAACGTCAGCTGTCTTCACCAACGATCGCGGTGGTTCCGTCAGCGCCATGGCCGAGGCCTTCGCGCGCTGGATCGAGCGCGAGCCGCGCATCGGCGGGGTCATCTCCGCCGGCGGCTCCGGCGGCACGACACTGGCGACCGCGGGCATGCGGGTGCTGCCTGTCGGCATCCCCAAGCTGATGGTGTCGACCGTCGCCGCCAGCGATGTCGGCAAATATGTCGGCGGCGCCGACATCATGATGCTCCATTCCGTGGCCGACGTGCAGGGCCTGAACTCCATCACCGAGCAGGTGCTCGGCAATGCCGCGCATGCGATGGCTGGCATGGTGGCGCAACTGCCCAGCGCCGAGGCCTGGGAGGCGCGGCGCAAGCTGGCGCGCCCGGCGGTCGGCATCACAATGTTCGGCGTCACCACGCCGGCCGTGCAGGCGCTGACCAGGCGGCTCGAGGCCGACTATGATTGCCTGGTCTTCCACGCCACCGGCATTGGCGGGCGCGCCATGGAGGCGCTCGGCGACTCCCGCCTGCTGTCGGCCTTCCTCGATCTGACCACGACGGAAGTGGCCGACATGATCGTCGGCGGCGTCTTTCCCGCCACGGAGGATCGTTTCGGCGCCGCGATCCGCACGGGGCTGCCCTATGTCGGTTCGACCGGCGCGCTCGACATGGTCAATTTCGGTCCGCGCGAGACCGTGCCCGACAAATTCCGCAGCCGCAGGTTCGTGATCCACAACCCGAACGTCACGCTGATGCGCACGACGCGCGACGAGAACCGTGCCATCGGCGAGTGGATCGGCGCGCGGCTCAACGCCATGAACGGGCCGGTGCGCTTCCTGTTGCCGGAGGGCGGCGTTTCCCTGCTCGACGCGCCCGGACAGCCTTTTCACGACTCGGAAGCGGACAACGCCCTGTTCGAGGCCATCGAGAAAACCGTTCGCCGCACGCCGCAGCGCCTTGTCGAGCGCGTGCGGGCGAACATCAACGAAACGCCCTTCGTCGATGCGGTGATCGACGCGTTCCACGCGGTCGCGCCGAGAGAGCGGAAGCGGGCATGAGCTGTCGGCCGCGTCGCGACGCGGCCTGTTTGAATTCCACGGCCGACGAGTGCTGGCCGGATTGTGTTGGGGAGGATGGATGATGGACGCGCAGACTTTTGGCGCCTTCCTTTTGTGGCTGATCGTCGCCGCCGTCGTGGTGGTGATCGCCGTCTACGTCTTGCGGTGGCTCTACCGCCGTTCGACCAAGGAAACGGCGTTCGTCCGCACGGGCTTCATGGGCGAGAAGGTGGTGGTGAATGGCGGTGCCTTCGTCATCCCCGTCCTGCACGAGATTACGCCCGTCAACATGAACGTGCTGCGCATCGAGGTTCGTCGTGAGGCGGCATCGGCGCTCATCACGCGCAATCGCATGCGCGTCGACCTCGTCGCCGAGTTCTTCGTCCGGGTTGGCGCCGCGCGCGGCATGGTTGCCGCCGCAGCCCAGACGCTCGGCCGCCGCACGCTGCAGCCGGAGAGCCTGCGCGAACTGCTGGAAGGCAAGTTTGCCGGCGCCATGCGCACCGTCGCCGCCCAGATGTCGCTGGAGGAGATGCACGAGCAGCGCGGCGACTATGCCGAGAAGGTGAGGAAGCTCGCCGCGGATTCGCTGGCCGCGAACGGGCTGGAGCTCGAAAGCGTCGCCATCGTCGATCTCGACCAGACCAGCCTGGAATATTTCGATCCATCCAATGCCTTCGACGCCGAGGGCCTGACCCAACTGACGGAATCGATCGAGACGCGCCGGCGCATGCGCAACGAGATCGAGCAGCGCACGCTGGTCGACATCCGCAACCAGAACCTCGACACTCAGCGCAAGGTGCTGGAGATCGATCGCGACACCGAGTATGCGCGCCTCGAGCAGGAGCGCGAGGTCGAGATCCGCCGCGCCGCCCAACGTTCGGAACTGGCGCGCGAGCGTGCCGTCCGCGACCAGGAGGCGGAGCAGGCCCAGCTCGCGGCGCGTGAGGCGGTCGAAAAGTCGCGCCTTGCCCAGGAGCGCAGCATTACCGAAGAGCGCATCAAGAGCGAGGAAGACACGCAGCGCCGCGAGATCGCGCGCCGGCGCGCCCTCGACGAAACCGAGTTGAAGATGCGTGAGAAGACTGAGCGCGAGCAGATCGCCCTGGAGCTTTCGCTCGAAACGGCGCGCATCGAGCGCCAAAGTGCGCAGAGCGAGCTGGAGATCGAACGCAAGAAGTCGCTGGAACTGGTCGAATTGGAGCGACAGATCGCGTTGGCCGAAAAGTCGCTCGACGTGACCAGGGCCGAAGCCGAGAAGCGTCGCGGCGAGATCGTCGCCAACCAGCAGACCGAGGCGGAGCGCATCGCCCAGGAGCGCGCCCTCGACCAGATCAGGTTGGAGCGGGAACGGCATCTGGAGGGACTGCAGATCGCCAAGCGGCAGGCCTTCGAGGAAGCCGAGATCGCCGCCGCCGAGGAGGTGGAGCGCGCGCGCATCACCACCGAGCGCGGCATAGAGGAAGCCAAGCTGGTCAAGGAGCGAGAACTGCGCCAACTCGCCGTCGACCGCGATCAGAAGGTGGAGATGGCCGAGATTCAGAAGGCTATCGACATCGCCAAGAAGACACAGGAGCGCTCCTCCGCGATCGCCGCCGCCGAGGCGGTTCGCGCCAAGGCCATCCAGGCCGAGGAGCAGGCGCTCACCGCGCGTGAGCGCGAGATTGCCGAGCGGCGCAAGCTCACCGACCTGATCGCCGCCGCCCGCGAGGCCGAGCGCGAGGCGCTGCGCGTCACCGCCGCCGCCGAGGCCGAGATGAAGGCAGCAAAGAGCCTGGCCGAAGCACAGAAGATCGCGGCGGTCGCGGCCGCCGATGCCGAGAAGATCCATGCCCTGGCGGCCGCGCAGCGCTACGAGGTGGACGCCGCCGGTCACCGCCAGCTCAACGAGGCCGAAAACCTGCTTTCGGCGGAAGCGCGCGCCGGCCGCCTGCGCGGCAAGCTGCTCGACCACATGGAAGGCATCATCCGCGAGAGCGTCAAGCCGATGGAGAAGATCGACGGCATCAAGATCCTGCATGTCGACGGCATGAATGGCGGGCCGGGTGGCAATCGCAACGTCACAGACGAGGTGATCGACTCCGCGCTCCGCTACCGCGTGCAGGCGCCGATGATCGACAATCTGATGAAGGAGATCGGCATCGAGGGCGGCTCGCTCGGCCGCATGACCGATGTGCTGCGCGACGCCAAGGACATTTCCAGCCTGACCCGCGACAAGAAGGGAAAGGGCAAGGCTGGTGGCGGCAAGGACGACGACGATGATCGCGACCACTGAGGCCGTTGCCGCTGATTTTGCAGCATTCGCGCGGTGCCGGGCGGTTTAGCCCGGCGGCACAACACTCTGACGGACGTCCACACCGATGCCGAAAGTCTATGTCTCCTCCGTGATCGGCGCGCCGGCCGCCGACGTGTGGGCCGTGGTCCGCAACTTCAACGGCCTGCCGTCCTGGACGCCCTTCGTCGCCGACAGCAGGATCGAGCAGAACGCGCCGGCCGACCAGATCGGCTGCATCAGGAACTTCAGCCTGAAGGACGGCGGGCGCATCCGCGAGAAACTGCTCGCCCTGTCCGATTACGACCTGTCCTGCAGCTACGCCATTCTGGAGAGCCCGATGGGGGTGGAGAACTATGTCGCCACCCTGTCCCTGACGCCGGTGACCGACGGCAACGCCACTTTCGCCGAATGGCAGGCGGAATTCGACTGCGCGCCGGAGCGCGAGAAGGCGCTGCTGCAGCAGATCGGGTCCGGCGTATTCCAGACCGCCTTCACCGCGCTCAAGCAGCGATTCGGCCGCTGACTTCTGGCCGGATGATGGACGATCGCGCGAACCGGGTAGGGTGGATTGGCTGATGGTGGAAGTCCGCCGCAGCACGATCATCGACGCCCCCATCGGCGATGTCTGGGCGATCCTGAGGGACTTCAACAGCCACCACCGCTGGCATCCGGCCATCGCCTTCAGCGAGATCGAGGGCGGGGATCCCGTCGATGCGGTAGGTTCCGTGCGCCGCTTCCGGCTGGCCGACGGCGCTGAATTGCGCGAGCAACTGCTGGCACTGTCGGACAAGGAGAGCCGGCTGAACTACTGCCTGCTGGAGGCGCCGCTGCCGCTGATGGGCTATGTGGCCTCGATCCGGCTGAAGCCGGTCACCGACGGCAACGCCACCTTCTGGGAATGGCGTTCCAGCTTCAACCCACCAGCCCATCGCCGCGATGAACTGGTCAGCCTTGTCGCCGAGGGCATATATCAGGCCGGGTTCACGGCCGTGCGGCGCATGCTGGGCGGCAAACCGACGCCCGCCGGAACCCTGTCGCGAGAGCGGCCTCCGGTGTCGCCGGTCGTGGCCCCGCCTCGGGTGGAGATCATTCCCGCGGCCACGCCGGGATCGGGCACGAAGGCTGTCGTCGTCGAACGTCATGGCGGCCCGGAGGTGCTTCAACTGCGCGACGTCGCCCTGCCGTCGTTGGCCCCGGACGAGGTGCGCATCCGCCATTCGGTCATAGGCGTCAATTTCATCGACGTCTACTGCCGCACCGGTTACTTCGATCTGCTGCAGCCGCCCGGCGTGCCGGGCATGGAAGCGGCGGGTGTCATCGAGGCCGTAGGCACCGGCGTTTCCGGCTTCGCTCCCGGCGACCGCGTTGCCTATGCCTGTCCGCCGGTGGGGGCCTATTGCGAGCGGCGCAACATGCGCCCCGATCTGCTCGTCCATCTGTCGGATGACATTGCCGACGACATCGCCGCCGCCAGCCTGCTCAAGGGCGTCACCGCCAGCTTCCTGCTCCACGACGTCCATGCCGTGCGCGCGGGCTCCGTGGTCCTCATCCACGCCGCCGCCGGCGGCATCGGCCAGTTGCTGGTGCAATGGGCGCGCCATCTCGGCGCCACCGTCATCGCCACCGTCTCCAGCGACGACAAGGCGCGGGTCGTCGAGCGGCTGGGCGCGCACCATGTCGTGGTCTATTCGCGTGAGGATTTCACCGACGCCGTCATGCGGCTGACCGGCGGAGCCGGCGCCGATGTCATCTACGACGCCGTTGGCAAGGATACGTTTGCAGGCTCGCTCGCCACGCTCGCCGTGCGCGGGCATCTCGTGAGCTTCGGGCAGGCGTCGGGGCCGGTCGGTAGCCACGATATCGGCCGGATGGCGTCACGCTCGGCGACCATCTCGCGGCCCAACTACGGCCACTACACCGACACGCCGGAAAAGCTCGCGCCGCATGTGACCCGCTTCTTTGGCGCGCTACGCCAGGGCGTGCTCAGGGTCGAGGCACCGACGCGTTACGAACTCGCCCGCGCGGCGGATGCCCATCGGGATCTGGAAGCGCGCCGTACCACCGGCGCGCTGGTGCTGATGCCTTAGCTGGAAGCGGGGGATGGCTGACGTCCCCCACGGACCTTAGGCTTCGAACAGGCCGTCGGCGCTTGCCGCGTAACGTGCGACTTTTTCGCGATCGAGCGAAACGCCGAGGCCGGGTGCGTCCGGGACCGCGAGATAGCCCTCGTCGTCGAGTCTGAACGGCGTTTCCAGGATGCCGTCGACATAGGCGCTGCCGCCGATGAACTCGACGAGGTCGACATTGGGCAGTGCCGCCGCGATCTGCAGGTCCGCCGCGACGCCGAGCGCGGTGTTCCAGCCGTGACCGACATATTTGACGCCGAAGTCCTGCGCCATCCAGGCGACGCGCCGCTGCTCCGATATGCCGCCCATCTTGGTGGCGTCGGGCTGCACGATGTCGAAGGCGCCGCGCGTCAGGAACGGCAGGAAGGCCTGCCGCCGGGTCAGCACCTCGCCGCCGGCGATCGGAACAGGACTCGCGCGCCGCAGATGGCAGAAATCGTCGATGGCGTCGGGCACCAGCGCCTCCTCGAACCAGCCGACGTCGTAATCCCTAAGCATCTCTGCGGTGCGCAGCGCCCATTTCAGGCCCTGCGGCCAGTAGGCGTCCGAAGCGCCTGCGTCGACGAACAGCTTGGCATCGTCGCCAATGCCGTCGCGCGCCGCCCGCACGATCGCCTCGTCGAGCTTGGCGGAGTCGCGCCGGCCAAACGGGCCCCAGCCGATCTTGAAGGCGCGGAAACCCTGGTCTCGATACTTAGAGATCACGTCCTTCATGACATCGGGCTCCTCCATCAGGAGCGAGCAGTAGGGCATGATGCGGTTGCGATAGGTGCCGCCGAGCAGCCGGCCCACAGGCTGGCCGAGCGCCTTGCCGAGGATATCCCAGAGCGCGATGTCGATGCCCGAAATGGTGTGGGTCAGCGTGCCGCCGCGTCCCATCCAGAAGGTGTTCTGGTTGAGTTTTTCGGTGACGCGCTCCGGTTCCAGCGCGTTCTCGCCGCGCCACAGCGGCTCGAGCACCTTGATGCCGGCCTCGACCAGGCGCCCGTCGGTGAACGAGGAGCCGTAGCCGGTGATGCCAGCGTCGGTGTGGACAGCGATGAGCGCGTGGACGGAATCCTCGGGCAGGATCTCGTTGGACCAGCCACCCTTGGGGCTCTCACCTAGCAGGGGCACGCAACGGATGGAGCGGATCTTGATGCTGTTCATGGGTCTGCTTTGCTGATGGCTGATGGGTTAGAACGTGGCCGAGACGCCGCCGTCGACGAGCAGGATCTGCCCGGTGACATAGGCCGCGTCGTCGGAGCAGAGGAAATAGACAGGGCCGGCAATGTCTTCCGGGCGACCGGCCCGGCCGAGCAGGATGCGGCCGTACTTCAGGTAGATGTCCTTGAACCAGTCGGTGTCGTGCTCATGGCCGGAACCGTCGGGCAGGTGCGCCATGCGCGTGTCGATGAAGCCGGGCGCGATGGCATTGACCGTGATGCCGTGGCGGCCGAGGTCGGCGGCGACGGCGCGTGTGAAATTCACGATGGCGCCCTTGGCGGCCGAGTAGGGCACGGACTCCGGCTGGCCGCGCACGCCCATGATCGACGCGATGTTGACGATGCGCCGGGGGCCTTTGGCCGCCTTGATCAGGGGAAGCAGCGACAGCGTCGCGCGCACCGCCCCATCCTGGTTGATGTCGAGCACCTTGCGGTAGTGCGCCATGGTCATGGTTTCGATGCCGGTCATGTCGAGGATCGCGGCATTGTTGACGAGGATGTCGCAGCCGCCGAGACGGTCGCCGACGAAATCGGCGAGCGCTGCCACCGAGGCGTCGCTGGCAATGTCGACCTGGGCCGCGACGGCATCCGGAAGCGAGGCGGCAACGGCCTCCGCCTCGGCGAGATCGATGTCGGCGATCGCCACCGACGCGCCCTCGCTCGCCAGCCGGCGCGCGATCGCCTCGCCGATGCCGCGCGCGGCGCCGGTCACCACGGCTTTTCGTCCGGCAAGCCTCTTTTCGCTCATTCTTCCATTTCCCCCTCGGGTTTCATGCGCAGGCTGACAATGATGGCGAGCGCGATCGAAAACAGCAGCACCAGTGTCACCAGCGCGTTGATCTCCGGCGTGAAGCCGACCCGCATCATCGCCCACAGCCGCAGCGGCAGCGTCGTTGCGTCGCCGGCCAGGAAGACGCTGATCAGCGTCTCGTCGAAGGACAGCGTGAAGGCCAGGATCGCGCCGGTGGCGACCGCCGAGCGCAGTTGCGGCCACAGTACGTGGCGCAAGGTCTGCCAGCGCGTCGCACCGAGATCGGCCGAAGCTTCGAACAGCGTCGCCGGCAGCGACTGCAGCCGGGTCAGGACGAGCCGGTAGAGCACGGCGAGCACGAAGACGCTATGCCCGATCACGATGGTGGCGACGCCGCGGCTGATGCCCAGATTGGCGAAAAAGATCAGCAGCGACAGGCCGGTGACGATCGGCGGCAGGAGGAACGGCAGGTAGACGACGAGCTCGATGAGCCGCCGCCCGATCGCGCCTTCCCATTCGACATAGAGCGCCAGCGCGATGGAGAGCACAATGGCAAGCGACACCGAACAGGCGCTGACGATCAGCGTGGTGCGCACGGCGTCGAGGATGGACTGGTTTTGCCAGAGCTTTCCGTACCAGGCGAGCGAGAAGCCGCCCCAGTTGATGCCGTTGCGGGTAACCTCGATCACGGAAAACAGCGCGCCGATGACCACCGGCGCGTAGAGCACGGCAAGCACGGCCGCTGCCAGGAAGCCGGCGGCCGTTGCGGCCAGTCTTTCGGAAGACAGGCTCATCGCTACACCCTCTGCCGGCTGGCGATGCTGCCCGCCACGACGATGACGGCCAGCGCGAACAGAAACAGCACCGCGCCCATCGCGGCGCCGAAGGGCCAGTTGTAGGCCAGGCCGAACTGCGACCAGATCACCCGTCCGATGGTGAAGCCGGACGGGCCGCCGACCATCTGTGGCGTGATGAAGTCGCCGAGCGCCAGCACGAAGGCGAACAGGCCGCCGGCGATCGTGCCGGGCAGCGACAGCGGCAGCACGACGTGCCGGAAGGTGGTGCCCGCGCCGGCGCCGAGATCGGCTGAGGCCTGCACCAGATTGCGCGGGATGCGCTCCAGTGACAGGAAGATCGGCAGGATGACGAAAGGCAGGAAGATCACCGCCATGGTGATCAGGATCGAGCCCTGGTTGTAGAGGAAGACCAGGCTGGGCGCCGAAAGGATGCCGCTGCCGACGAGGATCTGGTTGAGGAAGCCGTTCAGGCCGAGGATCGAGCGCATCGTGTAGATCTTGACGATGTAGCTCATGAACAGCGGCAGCACGAAGAGCAGGAGCAGCAGGTAGCGCGTGCGCGCCCGCCGCCGCCAGATGAACCAGGCGATGGGATAGCCGAGCACGATGCCGATGAGCGTCACCTCGGCGCACAGCCAGAGCGTCAGCAGGAAGGTCTTGAGATAGACCCAGTTGCCGAAGAAGGCGACGTAGTTGTCGAGCGTCATGTCGTTGATGATCTGGTGGCCCTCGACCCGTGCGAACGACATGACGAGGAAGGAACCGATCGGCGCGACGACGAACAGCAGCGGCCCGGCCGCGACCAGCGCGAAGACCGCGAGACGGGCGGGCAGGCTGTTCACGATCCCACCTCGACGATTGCGACGGTGTCGGGGGCGAAGGAAAGCGTCGTCTCGGCGCCGCGTTCGGGCAGCGGGCGGCCGGGGTCGGACGTCATCTTGACGAGCAGCGTGGTCTGCGGGGCGGCCAGCGGCCGTGCCTTCAACTGCGTCAGCGCGCCGGTGAAGGTCGTCTCCTCTACCTTGCAGGCGATGGCGGTGCGTCCGCCGTCGGCGCCGCCGATAGAGATCTTTTCCGGCCGCACCGCGACCAGGACGGGGCGCGGCTCGGCGCGCGAACCCGCCGGCAGGGCGAAGTTCGCCACGGCCGTCTCGACGCGTCCGTCGCGGACATTGCCCTCGATCAGGTTGTTGTCGCCGAAGAAGCGGGCGACGAAGGGGGTCTTCGGCGCATAGTAGATGTCGCCCGGCGCGCCGACCTGTTCGATGCGCCCCTTGTCCATCACCACGATCCGGTCAGACATGGTGATTGCCTCTTCCTGGTCGTGGGTGACGAACAGGAAGGCGGTGGCAATGCGCCGCTGCAGGTCTTTCAGGAAGAACTGCATGTGGCGTCGCATCTCGGCGTCGAGCGCGGCAAGCGGTTCGTCGAGCAGGATCAGCTTGGGCTCGCACACGATCGCGCGGGCAAGTGCCACGCGCTGCTTCTGGCCGCCGGAGAGTTGCGAGGGGTAGCGGTCAAGCAGGCCGCCCAGCCCCACCACCTCCAGCGTGCGCACGACCTTGTCGCGTATGGCGGCCTTGGCCATGCCCCGCACCATCAGGCCATAGCCGACATTGTCGGCCACGCTCATGTGCGGGAACAGCGCATAATCCTGGAAGACGGTGTTGAAGGGCCGTTTGTGCGAGGGGACGTCGGTCAGGTCCGTGCCGCCGAAGCGGATGTGGCCGCCTGTCGGCCGGGTGAAGCCGCCGACCAGCCGCAGGATCGTGGTCTTGCCCGAACCGGACGGGCCGAGGATGGTCAGGAACTCGCCATCGGCTGCCTCCAGGTCCACCGGCTGCAGCACGCGTTGCGCGCCATAGCTCTTCTCGACGGCTTTGAGCGACAGGCCCATCGTCAGGCTACCGTGTAGCGCTTGACCACGTCCCAGTCGACCTCGACGCCGAGGCCGGGTTTGACGGGCAGCGGAATGGTGCCGTTGTCGAGCGTCAGTTCTTCCTGCGCCAGTTCGCGCCGCAACCGCTCGACGCAGAGCTGCGGCGGCAGGTATTCGATGAAGGCGCAATGATCGGTCACGAAGGCGAGGTGGGCGGTGGCCGAGATCGATACGCCGGTCTTCCAGCAGTGCGGCACGATGGTCAGGCCACGCTCCTTGGCCATGTCGCAGACGATCTTGGCTTCGCCGATGCCGCCGACGCGGCCGACATCCGGCTGCGCGACGCCGATCTTGCCGATGTCCATCAGCTCGGTGAATTCGTGGCGGGTGGCCAGCCATTCACCGCAGGCGATCTTCATCGGGGCGCTCTCGGCGAGCTTCGCCATCTCGCGCACATTGTCCGACCAGATCGGCGTTTCCAGGAAGTAGATGTCGAATTCCTTCCAGTCCTTGACCACGGAAAGGCAGGTCGCCGCGTCTTCCCACAGGTACTGGACATCGATCATCAGCGTCATGTCGGGGCCGACCGCCTTGCGCACCGCCGCGACCACTTCGGTGTGGCGGTCGTAGCTCTCGCGCATGCCGCCATGCGCGTAGGGCCCGTTCATGGTGACTTCGCTCTTGATGGCCTTGAAGCCGAGGGTCTTGGCGTTGAGCGCCGACTGCACCAGCGCGTCACGATAGTCCTCGAAGCCGTGGCCGGCCGGCTGCAGCGACGCATACGGGGTGATGCGGTCGCGCGTCGCGCCGCCCAGCAGCGCGTGCACCGGCTTGCCGACCGCCTTGCCGCAGAGGTCCCACAGCGCCATCTCGACGGCGCCCATGGCATGTATGACGGCGCCGCGACGTCCGTTCATTGCGGTGCCGAGATAGAGCTTGCGCCAGATGTCGCCGATCTTGAATGGATCCTCGCCGATCAGCATGTCCTTGATCGACAGACCCATCGTGTGCGTGCCGGGCGCTTCGATGCAGGTCTTCAGCATCCAGGGATTGGCGTCCGATTCACCGATGCCCGAGACCCCGCCGTCGGTGTGGATGACGACGATGAGGCTGTCCTGGGCGGACGAGGTCATGCCGGGGTCGAAGTCGGGCGCAAGCAGCACATGGCATTCGATGCCGGTGATAGTCAGCTTCGGCGGATTGTCGACGATGGGCGAAATGGTGCGCATGAGGTTCCGGATATCTTGATCAATGGGCAAAGGACGGGAGGGCCGGCTCCACGTCCTGGAAGCGGAGCCGGCTCTCACGAATGGTGGCGATGTGGCGTCGCTCAGGGAGCGGCCTTCACCTCGTTCCACACGGCGATGCGCTTCTCGAAATTCTCGGGCGTCTGCAGCCATACCAGCTTGTCGGCATAGGTGAAGCCGTTGCGAGTGTTGGCGTCGCCGTCCGTCGTATTGCCGTAGCTCTTCTTGTCGGAGAGATAGGCGCCGACCTTCCTGTCGAGGCAGGCATCGACCCAGGCATGCGCGAGGTCGACATCCTTGGTGCCGGCCGAGACGGTCCAGCAGTCCAGCCAGCCGATGGCGCCTTCCTTCGGAATGACGAAGGCGGCGTCGACGCCCTTGGCCTTGAGGCCGGGTACCTGCGGTTCACCCATGGAGAACATCGCCTTGATGCCCGACTGGGCGAAGATGGCGACGCCGTCGTCGAAGCCGGCATAGTAGGTGAGCAGCAGCTTCTTCTGCTCGATCAGTTTTTCCTTGACCTTGTCGAACTGCTCGTCGGTGAGGTGGAACGGATCCTTGAAGCCGAGCAGGATGGCGGCGAGCACGATCGAATTGTTGGCGTCGTCGAGCGCGATGATCTTCTGGGCGTTCGCCGGATCCCACATGACAGACCAGCTGTCCGGCGCGGTCGGGAAGGCGGCCTTGTCATAGACCAGCGGCAGCGAGCCCCAGGCGAAGGGAACGCCGTACTGGTCCTTGCCGCGCATCAGCGGCGCGACCGCATGGAAGGCCGGCAGCAGGTTGGCCGCATTGGGGACCTTCGAGAGATCGAGCGGCCGGATCAGCGAGGCGTCGATGTAGCGGGCGAAGGACGATGTGTCGAAGGCCACGACGTCGAAGTCGGCGCCTTGCGAACCCTGCATCTTGGCGAACATCTCGTCGACCGAGCCGGCATAGACCACGCTGGTCTTGACGCCATGCTTCTCCTCGAACGGCTTGACCCATTCGGGTTCGGCATAGCCTTCCCAGGTCAGGATGCGGAAGTCGCCGGCGGCGCGCGCGCCGCGGATCACGAAGGGCGTGGCGAGAGCGGCGGCGCCGAAAGCCAAGGCCTGGCGCCGGGTCAGGCCGGATGTCGATTTCCTGGAAGCAGTCATTTTTCCGATTTCCCCTGGTTGAGCAACCGCTCGGCCCGTTCGAACGTATCGAGGCCGGCCACATGGCGGACGACCTCGGCGTCGATATCGGCGTCCGACCCGGTCAGAAGCACGTTGAGATAGTTGCGGTGTTCCTCCACGACGCGGTCGAAGTCCGGGTCGCGATAGGTCTCGATCGAGAAGATGATCAGTATGTGCCGGGCGATGGCGTTCCACAGCGTCCACAGCAGGGCGCTGTCGGCGAGCTCGAAAAGCGTGGTGTGGAAGCCGATGTCGGCCTTGTTGGTGGCGAGCCAGTTGCCGCGCGACTGGGCGATGGCGGCGATGCAGCCTTCCATGCGCTGCACCAGCGCCGGATCCTCGCGCAGATGGACCGCCGCAAGATGCGCGGCGATCTTCTCGATGGCGGCGCGCACCTCGTGCAACTGCCGTGCCCAGGCGCCGTCCAGCGTGGCGACCCGCATGCCGCGCCGGGGCGAGGCGACGATGATGCCCTGGCTCTCGAGGATGCGCATCGCCTCGCGGATCGGCACCCGGCTGACCTGAAGCGCCGCCGCGAGCTCGGTCTCGATCAGTCGCTGCTCGGATTCCAGTTGGCGCAGCGCGATCGCCTCCACCACCTTGTCCGCGACCTGCTCGGAAAGCGTCGAGGACGTCACGGGCGTGAGGGCGCTGCCGTCGAG
The DNA here is from genome assembly GCA_001899205.1 of Mesorhizobium sp. 65-26. Taxonomy (GTDB): domain Bacteria; phylum Pseudomonadota; class Alphaproteobacteria; order Rhizobiales; family Rhizobiaceae; genus Mesorhizobium. The sequence continues at coordinate 290,242 of MKVL01000025.1, forward strand.
TGGGCTTTTGACGAAAGGGATGCTCATGTTCTGCATTCTGCCGACTGTGTTCTGTATACAATTATACAGAGGCTGGCGGAAGGCAAGGGGGAAAATCCCGTCTGTCCCCAAGCGCTGGAAACCGGTCGGTGGGAGGAAGGTCGGCGATTTACTTCAGCGACCTGCGACCGGTCGGTTGGGGTGGCGGAAGCCTATGATTCCGTTGCCCGTTTCTACCGTGCGCGGTTTGTCGCCGACGTTCGTCGACCGCATGAGACCGACACATCGGTGAGGTGCCCGCAAATCGCGATGAGTCTGCCGATTTCCGCTATCTTGGACAATTGTCTATAAATGCGGAATGACTTATCGTGCCGGGATTCGCGCGCTTTCCGCACCAGCAATCATGAAGCCCAGGAGTTTACGCATGTCCGATTTTCCGACGCCCTACACGATCGCGGTGGTTGGGGCGGCGAGCGGCATCGGCCAGGCGACGGCGTCCCTGGTGGCCTCTCGCGGCGCCGAGGTGATCTGCCTCGACCGCGACGGCGAGGGGGCAGAGGCGGTCGCGCGCGAGATCATCGCTAGCGGTGGCAAGGCCTCGGCCCACGCCATCGATATCGCTGACCGTGCCGCGCAGCAGCCGATCTGGGACGCCATCCTTGGCGGAACAAGGCCGTTGCACGGGTTGGTCAACTGCGCCGGCATCACCGGCCGCACCAATCTCAAGGCGCACGCGGTCGATCCGGACGATTTCGATCGCGTCTACCGCATCAACATGCTGGGTGCGCTTCTCGTCACGCAGGCGGTGCTGCCGCACATGCTGGACCGCAACTACGGCCGTGTTCTGCACATCGCCTCCATCGCCGGCAAGGAAGGCAATGCCGGCATGACAGCCTATTCCGCGACCAAGGCAGGGCTCATCGGCATGGTGAAGTCGATGGGCAAGGACTATGCCGAGACGGGCATCACCATCAACGCGCTGGCTCCCGCCGTCATCCGCACGCCGCTGGTCGCGGCGATGCCGGAGGCCCAGGTCACTTATATGACCGACAAGATTCCGATGAAGCGCTGCGGTGAGCTCTCCGAGGCGGCGGAGATGATCGCCTGGATCGTGTCTCCCGCCTGCAGCTTCACCACCGGCTTCACCTTCGACCTTTCCGGCGGCCGCGCGACCTACTAGCGACGTGTGTGACGTTTTTCGGGCCGTTCTCGGTGGGCGGCCCGGTAGTGCTTGCCGCCGGCGCCGCGCCGCGTCGCGTCAGGCCACCCGGTATTTTGCGATGGTCTCCGGATCGAGCGACACGCCCAGCCCTGGCGCTTCCGGCACCGCGATGCGTCCGTCGAGGCCTATCGGGAAACTCTCCCGCGTCAGGTGCCAGCGCAGCGGCGACTGGCTGGTCGAGTACTCGCACGGCTCGTCCATCCAGTGACGCGAGAGGAAGGCGAGATTGGCGGCGATGGTGATGTTCGATTTGTAGCCATGGGTAACGACGCGTTTGCCCAGGCGACGCGCAAGGTCCGCGATGCGCCGCAGTTCGGTGATGCCGCCGGCCATGGTTACGTCAGGCTGGGCGATGTCGATCTTGCCGCGCTCGAACGCCGCTTCATATTCGTAATGCGTGGTCAGGCCGAGATCCCCGCCGCCGATCGGCACGCCAAATCCCTGGAAGCGGGCGTGGCCGTCGAGATCGTCGATCGGCAGCGGCGCCTCCACCCAGAAGAAGTCGTGCTCCTTGAAGATCGGCATCAGCGGCAGGCCTTCCTCGGCCTTCGCCCAGGCTGTCGCCGCGTCGACCATGAGGCGGATATCCGGCCCGACATGATCGCGCGCCGCCCGGATCAGCGACGCGGTTTTGTCGATGTCATCACGCCAGAATGGATCGGCGACGATCTTGATCGCCTTCAGACCGAGCTTCAGCCCGCGGTCGATGTTGGAGCGCACCTCGTCGGTGGTCTCGCCCAGCGGATAGACGGTGCCGTAGGCGAGCACCCGGTCGCGCTGGCGGGTGCCGAGCAGCGCGCCGACGCTCTTGTTCTGCACCTTGCCGCGCAGGTCCCAGAGCGCGATGTCGACGGCCGAGATCGCATGGATCACCGCGCCGCGCCGGCCATAGTAGCTGGTCAGGTCGTACATGCGCTCCCAAAGCCCCTCCACGTCGGACGGGTCCGCGCCGACGATCGCTTCCTTGAGGCCCATGGCATGGGTGTGCGAGCGGCGCGCGTCGACGATGGCGCGGATGACCGAGGGAACGCTGTCGACCTCGGCGACGCCGGTAAGACCTTCGTCAGTGTGGACGAGAACGAGGCAATTGTCGTATGACCCATCGAAGGTCTCGCCGGTCCAGCCGGGTACGCGCAATTCGATGACTTCGATGTCCACGATTTTCATGTGTCTCGTCCCCCCGGCGGATCCATCAACGCAACCAGTTCCAAATATCGGACGCTGGTCCGCAATCCCGGAATATCAAAAATGCGCTCCCCGATAAAGTCAGCCGTCGCGAAAAATTCTGACGAGGCCGTGCGCGAAGCCCCCGACGAAGAGAGCACGGGGTCCCGCAGCGTCCGGCGCGCGCTCGATATCCTCGAACTGATGCTGACGCGCGGTGAGCCCGTGACCGTGGCGCAGATCATCGCCGAGCTTTCGATCCCGAAATCCACGGCCTACGAACTGGTGCGCACCTTGTCGGAAGGAGACTACCTGGCGCCCTCCGGCAGGGGCAGCGGCCTGTTTCTCGGGCGCAAGCTGTTCGAGCTCGGCATGGCCTACCGCAGCCATGTCGATCTCCTGAAGGATGGCGCCCAGATCGCCGAGGAATTACGCGACGAAACCGGCGAGACGGTGCAGCTTTCGGTCCTCGATGACGACATGATGATGGTGCTGCTCAAGGAGGAGGGCATTCGTCCCCTCCGTATCATCAGCAATGTCGGCTCACGCGTTCCGGTCAACTGGGCGGCCGCCGGCCGTCTGCTGGTGTCCGACATGGACGACAAGGCGCTGACGGCTTTGCTGACGGCGACCGTGCGCCCGTCGCCGACGGGTCGGGCCGCGACCGATGTCGCCAAGCTGATCACGCAGATCCGGCGGTTCCGCCGCCAGGGCTACGCGACGGAGCTGAACGAGACCAACGAGCATGCCGGCTGCGTGGCCGCCCCGGTGATCGACGCATCCGGCCGCTGCATAGCGGCGTTGAGCGTGGCGGCGCCCGAGCAGCGTCTGGCCAAGCCCAACCGCGACTATCTGATCGTCAGCGTCATCAAGGCAGCCGAGAAGCTGTCGCGCCGCCTCGGCTAAAATCGCGCCGTCAGCCGGCGTGCAGGCGCCGCAACGCCGCCAGCAGCGCCTCCTGTGCCAGGTCGCCGCGCAGGTGCGATTCGATCAGCGCGCCGCCCTTCTCCTGGAAGCCGAGATAGCCATTGTAGCGGGGCCGTATCCAGCACCCGTCCATGGTCGCCATGGTGTCGTGATAGCAGCCGCCGAAACGCTCGTTGATTGCCTCATCCTGCCACACGTCGCGCCGGGCCGGCTGGCCATGATGCAGGGCAAAGGCGTGCTGCGTCGCCGGCTCCAGCACGAAGCGGGCATAGGCCAGGGCTTCGGGGAGGTGGCTTGTATGCGCCGAGACGCCTAGTCCGGTGCCGCCGATCGTCGAGCCGGCCGCTCCGTTGGGGCCCGGCAGGTCGTGGAAGCGCAGCGGCCGGCGCTGGTCCGCCTCCGCGTAGGTCGCATAGCAGTAGACAGCCGGGCAAAATGCCAGTTCGTCGCTCTCGACCATGCGGTCGTGTAGCACGATGCTGTTCCAGTCGAGCACATCGCGGGGGCAATGGTCGAGCAGACCGCGCATCAGGCCGAGCACCTCTCGCGCCGCCGCCTGGTCGCAGAAATCCTCTTCCCGCCGCGTCGCGCAGGGGGTGCCCAGATTGGCCATGAGCGTGAAGAACGTCATCAGGCTGTGCACGCCGGACAGGCCTATGGCGAGCCACATGCCACGGCGGCGGGCCTTCTGGCCAAGCGATACCAATTCGCGCCAGTTGGCTGGTGCCTCCGCGTCGAGCAGCCGCATCAGGTCGGGGCGCGAGGCTGCCACCTGGCAGGCGGCGTCGACCGGCGCCGCCCACAGGGAGCCGCCAAGCCTGTAGGAATCGAGCGAAGGGCCGACGAAGGGGTCGTCCCCGGCCGCGACGATCTCGTCGAGCGGAACCAGACACTGTGTCTCGGCGATCAGGCCGCTGAACGGGTGGTCGAGGATGATGAAGTCGAACTCCTTCGCCAGTACGTCCACGGGTGTGAACTCGAAGCCGCTCAAGGGCCGGGACGACCATTCGATCTCGACATCGGGATGGCGCGCCCGGAATGCCGGCATCGTCTCGAGCAGCGGATCGATTGCGCGACGATGGACCCACGTCATGCCGCGAAGTTTTATAGCTGCCATTCTATGCTCCGGTTTCGGCTTGCGGACGAATGAGGCGTGAAGTCTGGATAGCTGCTCGTATATCCAGCATTCCGGAATATGTTGGTCGAGTTTCGATTGACGCCGCTAGAGCCGGGGATAGCGGAGCCTGAGGCCCGGCGTCGCCATCGGTGCGGTATGCACCGACCAGCCGCAGAGGCTTGCGATGATGAGCGTCTTCCTGTCTGGCCCGCCGAAGGCGATGTTGGTCGGGGCAATCAGCATCAGTTGCTCCCAGTCGTCATAGAGCGTGATGAGTTCGCCGGCCGCGGTCAGGCGATAAATGATGTTGGGATTGTAGAGGCTGATGTAGAGATCGCCATTCTCGTCCAATGCGACACCGTCCGGCACCTGGCGCGGCAGTTCCACGACGACGACGCGCTCGCCGGCGCTGCCATCCGCGTTGATTGCCACCTTGGAGATCAGGGGCGGGCAGGATTCCACCACGTAGAGCCAATGGCCGTCCGCCGACAGGCACATGCCATTCGGAAAGGCGCATGCCTGGCAGTCCCAGATGCTGGCCTCGCCGCCGGGAGCGACCTTCCACACCACACCGTCGCGCGCGCCCCAGCTTCCCGAATCCGAGACGTAGAGATTCCCGTGGTCATCGAACACCGGATAGTTCGGCACGCGCATTCGCTGCTCCCCGTCGCCGTCGGCATAGATGCTGACCGCGCCGTCCGGCGTGATGCGATGCACGCACGCATTGCGGTCGTCACAGGCATAGGTATTGGCGTCGGCGTCGTGGGCGAGGCCGAGCAGGAAGCCGCCGGCCACGCGCGTCACCTCGCGCATGGCGCCGCCATCCAGCGCAAAGCGGTAGAGCTGGCCGGCCTCTCCGCCGGCATAGGCGTTGCCGTCGGGTCCCCAGGCCACGGCCTCGGGATGATCGAAGGCAAGGCCGACATTGGAGAGCGCAAGATGCTTGTGTTCGCTCGACATCGCTGGGTTCCTGAAGGAGATGATGGCGGGGTGGCGAGGCAATGCCGCGCGGATCGATTCAAGGCTTGACGATTTCCGCGCCAAGTCTAATCTGTTCCGAGATGTCAGATCAAGGTCCAACATTCTGGACTGAGATCGACCGGGTGGGACGACTTGCCGAGCGGGATGAATAGATGGGTTTGCTGGACGACCGGATTTGTCTCGTCAGCGGCGCCGGCCAGGGATTGGGCCGGTCGGTAGCGCTCGAGATGGCCGCGGAAGGTGCGGGAGTGGTCCTGCTCGAACGCAATGGCGAAACGGTCGCCGCGGTCGCCTCCGAGATCGAGGCCGCCGGTGGCAAGGCGTATCCCTATAGTCTCGACGTCACGGATTACGCCCGCTACGAGCAGGTTGTCGGCGACGTCGTCATCGCGCACGGGCGCATCGACGTGCTCGTCAACAATGCCGCCATCAACCCACCGACGAGAACGCTGCTCGACGATACGCTGGAAGACTGGCGGCGCACCATCACCATCAACCTCGAGGCTGTCTACATGGGCAGCAAGCTGGTCGCCCCGCACATGGTGCGGCGGCAATCCGGCAGGATCATCCACATCGCATCCATCCAGGGTTTCGCCTCGAGCGGCGAATGCGGCTCCTACAACGCCGCCAAGGGCGGCATCATCGCCTACACCAAGTCGATGGCCGTCGAGCTCGGCCGCTACAACATCCTCGTCAACGCGGTTGCGCCGGGCTTCATGGTCACGCCGATGTCGATGGTCAACGGCGTCGACGAGACCACGACACCCGATTTTATCGACTGGTATGTCGACAGGCGCAAGATCCCGCTCGGCCGCGCCGGCCTTCCGGAAGACGTCTCCGGCACCGTGGTGTTCCTGGCATCGGACTATTGCCGCTACATGACCGGGCAATTGCTGGTCGTCGACGGCGGCTTGATGAGCACGTTCTGACCGTGGCGCGGCCGGGAGAATGCCGCGTCACGGAGGTAACTGGGGCAAGGAGGAAAGGCCGAGACCATGCATGATTTCACATTGAAGGACATATCCCGCCGGGGCTTCCTGAAGACGACCGCTGGCCTGGGGGCCGGCGCCGCGCTGGGCGCCATGCTGCCGTCGGCGCCGGCGCTGGCGGCCGACAAGACGCTCGACATGTGGTGGTGGGGCGAGCAGGAGCTGCCGGGGCTGCAGGCCTTCGTCAACAGCTCCATCGCCGGCTACAAGGAAGCGACCGTCAAGGCGATGCTGCAGGACACCGCGGTGGTGATCTCGCAGTTCCAGACAGCCGCCGCCGCCGGCAACGCGCCCGACATCCAGTATCTCTGGAACGGCATCAACCACATGGAGAGCGTGTGGTTCGGCTATCTCCGGGAGCTCGACGGCCTCGTCAACGCCGACGTCGTGACCGCCTCCAATCCGACCAGGCTCAGCCATTTCGGCGGCCACGTCTATCGCGTCGGCTGGTATCCGCTGCCCATGCTGTGGGTCTACAACAAGAAGCTGTTCGAGCAGGCCAAGCTCGATCCCAACGCGCCGCCAGCGACCTGGGAAGCGCTGCTCGACGCTTGCGAGAAGCTCAAGAGCGCCGGTGTCGAGGCGATCGGCGGCGGTATCCAGGACGGCTACTGGAGCGAGTGGTACATCAGCCACGCGTTGCCGCAGAACCTCGATTCGCTCGGCGAGGCGGTAGAGCTGTTCATCGGCGACAAGGATTTCCGCGATCCGAAATACCATGAGCACTGGGTCAAGCTCGAGGAGCTCAAGACGCGCGGCTTCCTCAACAAGGACATGTCGTCGCTCGAGCTCTATCCCGGCATCGACCTGGTCGCCGCCGGCAAGCTCGGCATCGGCCAGACGATCGGCACGCGCCTGCCGGCCGACCTCAAGACCGCCGACGGCCAGCTCGGCATCATGACGATGCCGCTCTACGGCAAGGGCAAGCTGGCGGGCGTGCCGCTCCTCGACGTCCAGGGGCTTGGCATCTCCGCCAACGCCAAGGATCCGAAGGCCGCCGCCGCCTTCCTGGAATATCTCCACTCGCCGGAGCGCCTGAAGGCATTCTGGGACGCGACCGGATGGATTCCGTCCAACAAGAATTTCGACACCAGCGTCATCAAGAACGACACCGTGCGCGCGATGTGGGAGAAGTGGGGCCTCGGCCAGAACATCTCCAACGTCACCAACGTCATGCCCGGCCAGTTCTACGAAAGGGCGGCCATTCCGACCGGCCAGCAGATCGTGCAGGGCTCCATGACCGGCGAGCAGGCGGGCGAGCTCGCCGCTCAGACCGCGAAGGAGTGGCGCGACTTCAATCCGGACCTGGTCGAGAAATACCGGAAGTGGGCGGTCGACCTGTCGTCGCCGACCTGATTTCGCGGTGCCGGGCGATGCAGGCCCGGCCGGATCCATCCATTTTTCCGCGCCGTGGCTTCACGGCGCGGTTTGTCCAGCGGCGCACCATGAACGCATCGTCCCGGTTTACTCCCTATCTCTACGTGCTGCCGCTTCTGGCGCTGCTGGCCTTCGTCTTCGGTTATCCGCTGGTGCGGATCTTCGAATTCAGCTTCAAGATGGTGCGCGGCGTCGACGGACCCTGGATAGGGTTGCGCAACTACGAACTCGTGCTGTCGCAATCGCTGTTCTGGGAATCGGTACTGCACAATCTGCAGCTCCTCCTGGCCATTCCCGCCATGATCGTCATATCGCTGCTCGTCTCGATCCTGCTCTATGAGCGGGTCGCGGGCTGGAAGGTCTATCGCGTCATCGTCTTCGTGCCGTTCGTGCTGGCCATCCCGATCATCGCGGTGGTCATGAAGCGCATGTTCCAGTTCAGCGGCCCGGTGAACGAGGTGCTGCGCTGGCTGGGCCTCGATTTCATGGCGCTCGACTGGATCGGCTCCTCCGACGTCGCCTTGTGGACGGTGATGATCCTGATCATCTGGCGCGAGTCCGCGCTCGGCATCATCCTGTTCCTGGCCCGGCTGCTCAGTCTCGATGAATCGCTCATCGAGGCCGCCAGGCTGGAAGGCGCCTCCTGGTGGCAGCGCGTCTGGTACATCATCCTGCCGCAGATGCGCGGCGTCATCGAATTCTATGCGGTGGTCAGCGTCATCACCATGCTCTCGGCGGTGTTCGCCTATGTCTACGTGGTCGGTGGCGGTCGCGGCGGGCCGGGCACCTCGACGGTGGTGGTCGAATTCTACATCTTCAACGCGCTGATCCGCACCAGCCTCCCCGGCATCGCCGCGGCGGCGTCCGTGCTGCTGTTCCTGGTCTCGGTCGCGCTCATCTTTCCGCTGTTCCGGGCCCGGCGCCTGGCCAATGAGCAGGAGGCGTGAATGTCGCGCGCGAACCACGTTTCCCGGCGCTTGGCGGGAGCAAAGCCGTGAAGGCCGGCGATGCCCTCAAGCACGGCGTGCTGCTGCTCGCCTCATTCCTGGCGCTGGCGCCAACGCTGTTCATGCTGTCGACGGCGCTCAAGAGCGACGAGCAATACGCGGTCGACAAGCTCGGCCTGCCGACCGCGCCGGTGCTCGACCATTTCCGCGCCGTGCTTCTCGACAGCCCTTTCCTGTCCTGGATGATGAACAGCCTCATCCTCGTGGTGGGCGCTGTCGGGGTCAGCATCATCGTCTCCTGCCTTGCCGCCTACGCGATCGCGCGCATGGAGTTCAAGGGACGCCAGCTTCTCCTCGCCCTCAACACCTCGCTGATGGCGGTGCCGCCTATCGTCATGATCGTGCCGCTCTTCGTGCTCTATTCGCGCATCGGCCTCATCAGCACCTACCAGGGCGCGATCCTCATCTATGCCGGCCTCATCACGCCGTTTTCCGTCTATCTCCTGACGACGTTCTTCCGCACCGTTCCGAAGGAGCTGTTCGAATCCGCCCACATAGACGGCGCGGGCGATTTCAGAATCCTGCTCAAGATCGTCATCCCGCTGTCGGCGCCGGCCTTGGTCACGCTCGTCGTGGTCAATTCGCTCTATGTGTGGAACGACCTGCTCATCGCGATCATCTTCCTGCAGGATGATGCCAAGCGCACGCTCATGGCCGGCATCAGCGTTTTCCAGGGGCGCTACAACAACCAGGTACCGCTGACCATGGCCGGCATGGTGATCGCCAGCGCGCCCATGCTCATCCTCTACATCAGCTTCCAGAAGTACTTCATTCGCGGCCTTATGGCCGGCGCCGTCAAATGACGCAACATATCACCATCGCCAGCGACGCGTTGCGCGTCACCCTCAATCCGCGGGTCGGCGGCACCATCACCGACATCACCCACGTGCCGTCAGGCTTGTCGGTGCTGGGCGAGGTGCCATGGGATCCCGTCGACGCCCCGATAGCCAGCCTTGGCGCGCGCGACGAGAACCATTGGCTCACGCGCTATGGCGGCGGCTGGCCGTTGCTGTTTCCCAACGGCGGCGATGCCTGCACCTTCGACGGCGCTTTCCACGGCTTCCATGGCGAGGCCTCGATAGCGCCCTGGGATGTGGAGATGGTTGGCGGTTCGGCTGTGCTCAGCCGACGCTTCTTCAGTGTGCCTGTGACCATGCGGCGCGAGTTCAGCATCGACGGCGACCTGCTGGTCATCCGCGAGCGCCTGCTGATGACGGGATCCGCGCCGGTCGAGGTCATGTGGGGGCACCATCCGACCTTCGGTTCGGACCTTTTGGCCGGGCCGGTCGAGATCACCTCCGGCGCCAGGCGGATAACCGCCGACGATGTCCACGATCCCGCCGCGAACCCCCTGCTGCCGGGAGCCGCTGGGGCATGGCCCGAGCTTCCGGGCAAGGCAGGCGCCGTCGATCTGAGCCATCCCGGCGGGGTGGTCTCGGCAATGGCCTATCTGCATGACTTCGAGGCCGCCTGGGTGGCCATGCGTCGGCTGGACGACGCGGTCGCCGTCGCGCTGTCGTGGGACGGGGCGCTATTTCCCTGCGCCTGGCTGTGGCTCGAGCTCGGAGGCACCAGCGCGCCGCCCTGGCATGGGCGCGGGCGGCTGATCGGCCTGGAGCCCAACACCACGCGATCGGGCATGGGGCTGGCCGATGCCAGGCGCCGCGGCAGCCATCTTTTGCGGCTCGACCCCGGCCAGGAACTGAGCACGGAGCTGCGCCTGCAGGTTTTCCGGCCGGCCGGCCGGATATCGGCGCTCGACGGTGACGGCCGGGCCGTTCCGGCCTGACCGTGTCTGGAACGCGCTCAGGTCGCAAGCCTGTCGAAGGCCTTGCCGTCGGCATCGAACAGATGGCACTGCGCCGCGCCGAAGGTCACGCTCACTTCGTCGTCCGGCGCGATGTTGACGTCGCCCGCGACATGCACGGCGAAATCGCTGCTGCCGGGGATGTCGAGATAGACGAAGGTCTCGTTGCCGAGCCGCTCGACGGCGAGCACGCGCCCGGTCAGCAATGCCTCATTCTTCCCGGCCATATGGATGGCCTCCGGACGTATGCCGAGCGTCACCGGCGCGCCGGTCTCGGCCTTGGCTGGTCCGCGCGGCACGGTGACGGTCTTGCCGCCGGCAAAGCGCACCGTGACGCCAGCGGCCGAAGCGGCCTGCACCGTGCCTTCGAGGAAATTCATCGCCGGCGAGCCGATGAACCCCGCGACGAAGCGGTTGCGGGGATCGTTGTAGAGGTCGAGCGGCCGGCCGACCTGCTCGACGCGCCCCTGGTTGAGCACGACGATCTTGTCGGCCATGGTCATGGCCTCTACTTGGTCGTGCGTGACGTAGATCATCGTTGCGCGCAGGTCGCGGTGCAGCCGCGTCAGCTCGACGCGCATCTGCACGCGCAGCTTGGCGTCGAGGTTGGAGAGCGGCTCGTCGAAGAGGAAGACATTCGGCTCGCGCACGATCGCGCGTCCGATCGCCACGCGCTGCCGCTGGCCGCCCGAAAGGGCGCGCGGATGGCGGTCGAGTATTTCGGAAATCTGCAGGATGCCGGCGGCGCGCCGCACCTTGTCGTTGATTTCTTCCTGCCGGGTGCCGGCGATGCGCAGGCCAAAGGCCATGTTCTCGAACACCGTCATATGCGGATAGAGCGCATAGGTCTGGAACACCATGGCGATGCCGCGTTCGGCCGAGCGCAGCGTGTCAATCCGCTTGCCGCCGATGTGGATGCTGCCGTCCTGGAGGGATTCGAGCCCGGCGATCATGCGCAGCAGTGTAGACTTGCCACATCCCGATGGCCCGACGAAAACGGTGAACTCCTCCTTTTCGATCGCGAGGTCAACGCCGTGGATGATCTCCACGTCGCCATAGCGCTTGATGACGGACTTCAGTGCGACATAGCTCATCGGTGGTCCCGCTCGATCCTCTTCCGCAGTGCCGGTCCGTCTCTGCAAAGTCCACAAATGCGGAATTATGTCCGGTATGCTGAACTGCACGCTATTGTCTTGAGGAGCGGGCGTCAACGCGCATCTTCGCCGAGGTCACTTCCTCGACGGGATTTCCACGCGGCTTTCCGGTCGCGTCTGCCGCGCTTGCTTCCAAGCTTCGTCCCCGGATAAACCGGAGTGACGTCAGGCGCGACGCGATGCCGGACGCTGGGATCAAGAGATGCAGACCAAGCTTGAAACGACCGCGCGGCCCCTGGCGGAAGACCTGGCCTTCCTGGGCGAAAGCCTCACCGCTTTCAACGACGCCGATGTCGGCCCTTCGCAGAGGATGGCGCTCGCCGTTTTCGTGCGCGACGAAACGGACACGATCCTGGCCGGCATCTCCGGCTACACCGCCTGGGGCTGGCTCTATGTGCAATGGCTATGGGTGGACGAGAAACTGCGCGGGCAGGGCACGGCCGGCCGCATGCTGGAGGCCGCCGAGCGGGAAGCCGTGGCGCGCGGCTGCCATGGTGCCCTCATCGACACCTTCAGTCCCGTCGCAGCGAAAACCTACGAGCGCCAGGGCTACCAGCCTTTCGGCACGCTTGCCGACTTTCCCGTCGGCCGCAGCCGCATCTTCCTGCAGAAACAGCTGGCGCATGGTCCCGAGGAGCAAGCCTCGACAGGGTAGGGCGATCAGCCGGCGAGCCGGCCCCCCTGCATCGGCTGGGGCACGCCTGTCGTCGTCGGGAAGCTGATCGGCAGGCCGCGTAGCACCCGCACCGCCAGGAAGGCAAAGCACTCGGCTTCCACCGCATCGCCTTTCCAGCCAAGCGCTTCGGCCTGTACAACCTCGACCCCGGCGCGGTTCTCGAGCATCGCCATCATCGTCGGGTTGTGGCGGCCGCCGCCGCTGACGACCAGCCGCTTCGGACGGCGTGGCAGCAGGTCGAGACCCTTGCCGACGGCGGCGGCGGTGAAGGCGGTGAGCAGGGCCGCGCCGTCTTCCGCGCCAAGGCCGTCGGCCATCGCCGCGCCGAAGTCGAAGCGGTCGAGTGACTTCGGATAGGGCTTGCTGAGGTAGGGGTGTTCCAGCAGCCTGGCGAGCCGCGCCTCGTCCACCGTGCCCGCGCGCGCCAGCGCGCCGTCGCGATCCATGTCGCCCAACCCCTTCGACTTGATGAAATCGTTGAGCGGTGCGTTGGCCGGGCCCGTATCGAAGGCGAAAAAGCCGTCGGCTCCGTCCCACCAGGTGACGTTGGCGACGCCGCCGAGGTTGAGCACCGCCATGTCGCCGGTGGCGCCCGCATTGCGCATAAGCGCGGCATGATAGGCCGCCGACAGTGGCGCTCCCTGTCCGCCGGCGCGCATATCCGCCGAGCGGAAGTCATAGACGACCTTTGCGCCCGTTATGTCGTGCATCAGCTGGCCGTCGCCCAATTGCCGGGTCTGGCCGAGCCGCCCCGGCCGAGGCGCGCGATGCAGAACCGTCTGACCATGGAAACCGACCACGCCGATATCGGCCATCGTCAGTCCATAGTCTTCGACGAGATCCTTGACCGCGGCGGACTGCGCACGCGTCAGCGCGTCCTCCGCCTCGCGGAAGATCGCCGGCTCCGGTCCGTCGAAATTCCAGGCGCGTGCCTGGCGAAGCGTTTCCTCGAGCAGGGTGCGGATCGATTGCGGGTAGGGCGCTAGCGTATAGGTGCCGAAATCGTCGATGCGTTCGCCGTCGGTCTTGATCAGCGCCACGTCGATATTGCCGTCGAGCACCGTGCCGGTCATCAGGCCGACCGCCCAGATTGGTTCCATGATCAAGTCCCCAGCTTTGGTCTCTTGTTCGAGCATGGTCCCGGGCCTTTGGGATCATGCTCCGTTGACGAGGTCACCGACTGCCTGCCGAAGCGCGACGATCCCGCTGTCGAAATGACGTGTCGGATGGATCCGGTTCGTGAGCAAGGTCCAGGCTCTGCCTTTGTCGAAATCGATCCACAGCCCCGTGCCGGTGAACCCGGTATGGCCGATCGTTCCCCGCCCGCACAGCCCGCCGCCTGACCAGTCCTGATAAGGGTGCTCCCAGCCATGGGTACGCTTTTCCGACAAAGGCTCGCGCATCAGCGCGATCGCGTCCTTCGATGCGCCGGAGCCGTCGAGCAGCCCGAGCGCGAAGTCGAGCACGGAAGCGGCCGTCCCGAACAGGCCGGCATGGCCGGCGCCTTGCAGGGCGCAGCAATTGTCGTCGTGGACCTCGCCGCACAGAAGACGGTGGCGCCATGTGCAATCCTCGGTCGCGGCCGCCGTGTCGGGCTCTGCCGCGAAGGCGAAGCCGGGTCCTGGGTCCATAGCCCGGATCGTCTTGCCCGACAGCCGCTCGAGGGCGAGGCCAAGCAGGATGAAGTTGATGTCGGAATAGACGGGCGGGCCGGCGCGCCACTCGCGCTGCAGCACGAAGGCGCGCAGCAGGTCGGCGTCGCGCCCATAGGTGTAGATCGGCACCACGGCGGGGAACGGGGTCTGGTGCCCGAGGCATTGGCGGAAGGTCACCGTTCGCTCCCAGGCATTGGGATCGTACTGGCGTAGGTCCGGCAGCACGGAGGTCAACGGGGCATCGAGGTCGATGGTGCCGGCCTCGGCCAGAGCCAGGATGCGCGGCGTGGTGAAGATCACCTTAGTCAGCGACGCCAGATCGAACCAAGTTTCCTCGCGCATCGGCCGGGCGGCCGGAACGCGCTGGGCAAGGCCGGTCGCCCGCACCAGCTGTGAGCCGTCCTGCTCGACGATGCCGAGCACGCCGCCCGGGATGCGCCCCGATGCGACCGCCGCTTCGAGCGGCGCGAAGGCGCTCTCGAAGCGCCTTACAAAGTCCGTCGACGCATTCACGATTCCACCCTCGCTTTGTGGTCAGGCCCGAATGTGTCCCACGTCGCCGGCGCCGGCTCGAAGCCGAGCGGGCGCACCAGCGACGGCACCTGGCGCGTGTCCAGTTCGAATCGTTCGCGACGCCGGTCGATCGTGGGCACGGCCGCGATCAGCTTCTTCGTATAGGGGTGTCTTGGCTGCGACAGCACCGAGGCGGCGTCGCCGATCTCGACGATCTGGCCGGCATGGACGACGGCGATGCGGTGGGCGATACGCTCGACGACGGCCATGTCGTGCGAGATGAAGAGATAGGCCTGCCCGTATTCGCGCTGCAGGTCGACCAGCAGTTCCAGCACCTTGGCCTGCACCGAGACGTCGAGGGCGGAAACCGCCTCGTCGAGCACGACCACCGATGGACTGAGCATCAGGGCGCGCGCGATGCACAGGCGCTGGCGCTGGCCGCCGGAGAATTCATGCGGATAGCGCGCCAGGCTGTTCTGCGGCAGGCCGACGCGTTCGAGCAGCATGGACATGCGCTCGCGCGCTCCCGCATCGACGCGGCCGGTCGCGGCGATCACCGGCTCGGCCAGGATGCTTTCGATCGTGAGCCTGGGGTTCAGCGAGGCATAGGGGTTCTGGAAGACCATCTGGATGGGCCGGCCGCCTTGCGTCGCCCTGGCTTCGCGCGTGGCCGCAGACACCGTACCACGCGTCGAGCGCACCAGCCCCATCACGGCGCGCGCCGTGGTCGACTTGCCTGAACCGCTTTCGCCGACGATGGCCAGCGTCTCGCCCGGCAGCAAGTCGAAATCCAGTCCATCCACGGCATGGACCGCACCGATCGGCCGCTTGAAGAGGCCGCCCCTGATGGGAAACCGCACGACCAGTCCATCGACCGCAAGCGCCGGTTGTTCGACCGGTGTAGTGCCGCGCCGGCCGTCCGCGCGCGTCGCCTGTCCCCCGGAAAAATGCGGCACGGCATGCAGCAGGTGGCGGGTGTAGGGATGTTTCGGCTCGTCGAGGATCTGGTTCAGTTCGCCTTGCTCGACGGCCTGTCCCGCCTGCATCACCATCACCTTGTCGGCGATCCCCGCCACAAGGCCGATGTCGTGGGTGATGAACAGCATCGACATGCCGGTTTCGCGCTTCAGTTCGGCCAGCAGCGCCATGATCTGCGCCTGTACCGTCACGTCGAGCGCCGTCGTTGGCTCGTCGGCGATCAGCAGGCGCGGGTTGCAGGCGAGCGCCATGGCGATCATCACCCGCTGCAGCATGCCGCCGGAAAGCTGGTTCGGCGTGTAGGCGAGGCGCCGCGCGGCGTCGGGGATGCGCACACGGTCGAGCGCGTCCCTGGCGGCCGCGGTTGCCTGACTGCCGGTGAGCCCGCGATGCAGCCGGAACGACTCTTCTATCTGCGTTCCGATCGTCAGCACCGGGTTGAGTGACGTCATCGGCTCCTGGAAGATCATGCCGATCTCGGCGCCCCGGATTCCGGTGAGTTCGGGCTCGCCGGCAGCAGCCAGGTCGACGATCTCGCCATTTTCGCGCCGCAGCCGGATCGCGCCGGCGATGATGCGGCCACCGCCGAAATCGACCAGCCTGTTGATCGACAGCGCGGTCACGGATTTGCCCGAGCCGCTCTCGCCGACGATGGCCAGCGTCTCGCCCTGGGCGAGATCGAAGCTGACGCCGCGCACGACTTCGTTGGCGCGGGGATCGCGTCCGAAGCCGACGCGCAGGCCGGATACCGACAGGAGTGGGCTCATGCGGGCGACCTCCGCGTCCTCGGGTCGAGTATGTCGCGCAGGGCGTCGCCGAGCAGGTTGAAGCCGAGAATGCTGATCATGATCGCAAGGCCGGGGAAGATCATCAGCCAGGGCGCGGTTTCCATCAGCTTGCGGCTGTCGCTGAGCATCAGGCCGAGCGAAGCCGCCGGCGGCTGCGTTCCGAGGCCAAGGAAACTCAGCCCGGCCTCCGTCAGCAGCGCCCAGGCTAGCGCCAGCGTCACCTGCACTGTCAGCGGCGCCACGAGGTTGAGCAGCAGGTGGCGGGTCACGATGTAGTGCGTGCTGCTGCCGAAGGTGCGCGCGGCGTCGACGAATTCGCGCGCCTTGAGCGACAGGGCAGGGCCGCGCACGATGCGGGTGAAGATCGGCGTGTAGACGATGCCGATGGCCACCACGCTGGTCCAGGTGCCAGGCCCGGCGACGGCGACGATGAGGAGCGCGAGCAGGATGGCCGGGAAAGCCAGAAGGACGTCCATGACCCGCATCACGATGCCGTCCCATCGCCGACCCAGCCACGCGGCCGCCAGCCCCAGCACCGTGCCCGCCAATGACGCGAAAGCGACCGAAAGGAAGGCGACGATGAAGGATTGCCCGACGCCGACCATCAGCCGGCTGGCCACGTCGCGGCCGAAAAGGTCGGTCCCCATCCAGTAAGCCGCGCTCGGCGCGTGCAGCCGGTCTATCCGGAACTGCGCCAGCGGGTCGTGCGGCGTCAGCCCGACCATGCCGAGCACGGCGACCAGCAGGTAGAAACCGACGATGGCGCCACCGATGCGGCCGCTGCCATGCGAAAAGACGGCCCGAACCATGCGCATCACTGCTCCCCCAGCCGGATGCGCGGGTCGAGCAGGACGTAGGCAAGGTCGACCAGAAGGTTGATGATCATGAAGTTGAAGGCGATGAACAGAACGCAGCCCTGCACCAGCGCGTAATCGCGCTGCAGGATGGCGTCGAGGACCATGCGTCCGAGCCCCGGCAAGGCGAACACCTGCTCGACGATCACCGCTCCGCCCAGCAGATAGCCGAACTCGATGCCGCTCAGCGTCACCACCGGAATGAGGGCGTTGGGCAAGGCATGGCGCCAGATGACGGAGCGTGCCGAAGCGCCCTTGCTGCGTGCTGTCCGGACATAGTCGTCGCTGAGTACGTCGAGCATGGCCGAACGCGAGATGCGGGTCACCGAGGCCGCGAAGGCGAAGCCGAGTGTGAGCGCGGGCAGGATGAGCTGGCCGAGATTGCGCAGGGGGTCCTGCCAGAGGGGCACGAAGGCGCCCATCGCCGGAAGCACGCCGAAGCCGGCGGAAAGCGTGTAGATGATCAGCAGGCCGAGGACGAAGCTCGGCGTCGACTGGCCGATCATGGCGATGACGCGCACGCCCAGATCCGATGGTCGCTCGTTGCGGGTGGCGGCGAATATCCCCGCCGGCACCCCGACCGCGAGGGCGATGATCATCGACATCAGCGCGAGTTCCAGCGTCAGCGGAAAGCGTTCCAGGATGACGTCGAGCACCGGCCGTCCGTAGGTGACGGATATGCCCAGATTGCCCTGGAAGACGCCGAGCAGCCAGCGCCAGTACTGGACCAGCCACGGCTGGTCGATGCCGAAATAGGCGGCCAGCGACTGGCGCTGCTGCGGCGTCAGCAATCCGGCCTCGGTTCCCAGCATCGCCGTGATGGCGTCGCCGGGAACCATCCGGATCGCGACGAAGACCAGGATGGAAACGCCAAGGAGGACGAGAGGAAAGGTCGCCAGCCGCCGCATCAGATAGGTCACGCGAAGGGTCCCTCTCGTCCTCTGTCGAGCACGACTACTGCTTGACCGTCACCTTGGCGAGGCTGAACAACGTGCCCGTCGGCGTCGGCACGAAGCCTTCCACGTTCTTCTGCTGCGCGGTGTAGCTGTAGGAGGTGTAGAGCCATATCCACGGCGATACCTCGGCGAGGTGCTTCTCGAATTCGCCGAAGGTCGCCTTGCGCTCCGCCGGGTCGGTCTCGACGCGGCCCTTCTGCATCAGGCTGTCCAGCGTGTCGTCGATATAGTTCGCCACCTTCTGCAGATTGCCGGCCTTGGTCCAGTAGCGGTTGTACATGGTGTAGGGATCGGCCCTGCCGCCGTTGAGCGCGATCGCCATGTCGAAGTCACCCTTTAGCCAGGCATCGACATAGACGTTGAGCTCCATCATCTTGATGTCGAGCTTGATGCCGATCTCGGCGAGCTGCGACTGGATGACCTGCGCTTCGGCCGCGGCCGTGGGCGGCTCGCCGGTGGCGCCGATGACGGTCGCGGAGAAGCCGTCGGCATGGCCGGCTTCGGCCATCAACTTCTTGGCCTTCTCGACATCGCGCTTGTAGCAGAACAGCGCGCTGGGGTCGGTCGCCAGCGCGGGTATCGTCAGCGGGCCGGTCACCTTGCCTTCGCCCAGCGATGCGGTGTCCAGCACCTCCTGGCGGTCGATGGCGCAGGAGATGGCCTGGCGCACCTTGAGTTCCGTCATCGGCTTGCGCGATGGATTGAGCTGCAGCACGTGGTAGGCCAGCACCGGCTCGCGATTGAGCTGTAGGGTGGGCTCCTTGGGAACCAGCGTGGCGACGAGCGGATCGTTGAGCAGCGCGAAGTCGACCTGCTTGGCCCGCATCGCCGCCAGGATCGACGCCTCGTCGGGCAGCACGCTGATCTCGATGCCGTCGACGCCGGTCGGGCCGCCGGCCCAGTCCTTGTTGGCGCTCAGCACTTCCTTGGCGTTGGGGTCCCATTTGTCGAGCTTGA
The DNA here is from genome assembly GCA_001899205.1 of Mesorhizobium sp. 65-26. Classification (GTDB taxonomy): domain Bacteria; phylum Pseudomonadota; class Alphaproteobacteria; order Rhizobiales; family Rhizobiaceae; genus Mesorhizobium. The sequence goes on from MKVL01000025.1 coordinate 309,343, forward strand.
ACGGGCCGGAGCCGACGGCCTTGATGCCGATCGAGCCGGCGGCGATCTCGCTGGCCGGGACGATCGCGGCGTTGACGTCGCTCATCGCGGTCAGGATCGGCACGTCTGGCTGGGAGAGGTGGAACACCACCGTTGTCGTGTCGGGCGTGTCGATGCTGGCGATGGAGAGGAAGTTGGCGCGTGCCGCGGCCCCCGTCTTCTCGTCCAGGATGCGTTCGAAGGATGCCTTGACGTCGGCGGCGGTCACCGCCGCGCCGTTCTGGAATTTCGCCTTCGGATTGAGCTTGAAGGTCAGCTCCTTGGCGTCCTTGGAGAACTGCCAGGAATCGGCGATCGCCGGAACGATCTGCAACTGCGCGTCGAGCCTGACCAGCGGCTCATAGACGAGTTCGAGCAGCCTCAGCGACGAGAACGCGGTCTGCTTGTGCGGATCGAGCCCTGTGGCGTCCTGTGACCAGGCCATGTGCAGCGTCGCGGCGCTCGCCTGCGTCGACACCGTGGCGATGCCGACCATAGCCGCGAGCGCTATTCCTGAAAGCAGTCTTCCTGTGCGGTAAACCATTGCCGTCTCCCATTTTGATTTTGAACTTACGACTTGCAGTTTCCCCGGGCTGCTTCAAAGAGACACGCTCCCTGGAACGTCGGCCCAGTACAATTCTTGTCCCCTCTCCAGGACCGCTGCGCACGCCGGCAAGGTGATCAGGCGGCTGTCCTGTCGCTAATCGCCTTGCGCAGGAACCCTCCAGCCCTGCCAAGCGCCGCGCGTGCCGCCTCGACGTCCATTCCGGTGATCGCCACCAGTATGGCCAGCTTCACGTCATTTCCCGTGCTGTCCAGCGCCTGCTTCGCCTGTGCCGCCGTGCAGCCGGCCGTCTGCATGACGATACGGATCGCCCGGGCCACCAGCTTCTTGTTCGATGGCCTGAGGTCCACCATCAGGTTCTGGTAGCTCTTGCCGATGCGGATCATCGAGGCCGTCGTCAGCATGTTGAGCACCAGCTTCTGCGCCGTGCCCGATTTCATGCGCGTCGAGCCCGTCAGCACCTCGGGACCGACGACGGGAGAGATGGCGATGTCGGCGATGCCGGCGATCGTCGAAGCCGGATTGCAGGACAGGGCCACCGTGGTCGCGCCCAACTGCCGGGCATAGTTCAGTCCGCCGACGACATAGGGGGTGCGCCCGCTGACGGCGATGCCGACCACCACGTCGTCACGGGTGAGCGCAATGTCCTGCAGCGCCTTCGCGCCCATCCGCTGGTCGTCCTCGGCGCCTTCGGTCGCATGCACCAGCGCGTCCGGGCCGCCGGCGATCAGCCCGACGACCATCTCTTCCGGCACTCTGAAGGTGGGCGGGCATTCCGACGCGTCGAGGACGCCAAGCCGGCCGCTGGTGCCGGCGCCCATGTAGATCAGCCGCGCGCCCTTGCGGAACGCATCGACGATGCGATCGACGGCAATGGCGATTTCCGGAATGACTTTCTCGACGGCGCCGGCAACGCCCTTGTCCTCGTCGTTGATCCGGCGCAGCACGTCGACGGTCGGCAAGAGGTCGATATCCATCGTCCTCGGATTGCGGCCTTCCGAAATCAGCCGGTCAAGCTCCGACATCAATCCCTGTTCCGTCATCCCGCCGCTCGCCGGTTCGTTAAGCTTCGTTAACGTCTAGAATTGAATATTCGAGAGGTCAACAAAATTTTGGAATATAATATTCCTTCTGCGCGGCTCTCAACACCGGGCCGCGAGCCGCTTTGCCAGGATGATCGCGCCCGCCACCGCGTCGCCGTCCGCCGGCTTCAGGCGGCGGCGCACATCGGGCGCGAGCCAGGGCTCGAGCGGGCTGGCGAGACCACCGAGCAGCGTGACTCTCGGCGCGCCTTTTTCGAACAGGACACGCACCAGCGTGTCGATCTGCTCGGCCGCCGCCTGCACGATGCGCCGCCCGACCGGATCGCCCTGGTCCGCGTGGCGCATCACCAGCGGCGCGAACGCGGCGTAGTCGGTCGCGCTCGCCCGGTCCATCCAGGCGACGGCCTCCATGGGGTCGTTCGAAAAGCGCTGCATGAGTTCGGTCAGCAACGGCGTTCGTTCGTGGCGGCCATCGTGCGCGCGCAACGCCAGTTGCACGGCCTTCAGGCCCAGATCTGCGCCGCTGCCTTCGTCGGAGATCGGGAAGCCGTAGCCGCCGGCGCGCAGGTCGCGCCCATCGGCAAAGCCAAGGCCGATCGAACCGGTTCCGGCAATGACGATGGCGCCGTCCTGGCCGGAATGCGCGCCGAGGCAGGCGCCGACGCCGTCGCTGACGAAGTCGATGCTGGCGAAGGGGTGGGGGATCGCGCTCAGAGCCTCGAGCGCGCCCTTGCGGCCGATGCCCGCAAGCCCGATGCCGGCATGGGTCCTGGCGATCTCATGCTTTCCGAAACCGGCTTCCTCGATCGCCGCGCCGAAGGCCCGGGCGACGGAAGCCCAGGCTTCCGCGATGCCGAGCCGGGTCGTCGCCGGGCCGGACAGCCCCTGTCCGAGGACGTTTCCATCCTTGTCCTCCAGTCGTGCCCGGCAGCCGGTGCCGCCGCCGTCGACGCCCAGAAAATAGCGGTCCCCGCCGCTGGTCACGCGCGCACCCGCTCGATATCGGCGCCGCACAGACGCAGCTTGCGGTCCAATTGCTCGTAGCCGCGGTCGAGATGGTAGACGCGGTTGATGGTCGTCTCGCCCTCGCACACCAGCGCCGCCAGCACCAGAGAGACCGAGGCGCGCAGGTCGGTCGCCATCACCTGCGCTCCCTTCATCGGCGCGCCGCCCCGCACCAGCGCCATCGTGCCCTGGAGCTTGATGTTGGCGCCGAGCCGCATCAGCTCGGGAACATGCATGAAGCGGTTCTCGAAGATCGTCTCGCGCACCAGCGAGGCGCCGTCGGCGCGGCACATCAGCGCCATGAATTGCGCCTGGAGGTCGGTCGGAAAACCCGGATAGGGCTCGGTCGTGATGTCGATGGCCTTGAGCTGGCCGCCGCGCGACACGATCAGCCCGCGATCGCCGGGCCAGACGCTGGCCCCGGCCGCCTCCAGCACCTGCACGACCGAGGCCATGTGCTCCAGCCTGGCGTTGGTCAGTTCAAGCTGGCCGCCTGTGATCGCCGCCGCCACCGCATAGGTGCCGGCCTCGATCCGGTCGGGGATGATGTCGTGCCGGGCGGGGCGCCAGCTCGTGGTGCCGCCGATCAGGATGCGGTGGGTGCCGGCGCCTTCGATGCGCGCGCCCATGGCGTTCAGACAGGCGGCAAGGTCGGCGACCTCGGGCTCGCGCGCGGCGTTGAGGATCTCGGTCTCGCCTTTCGCGGCGGTCGCGGCCATCATGGCCGTTTCCGTGGCGCCGACAGAGGGCGAGCTCAGCACGATACGGGTGCCGGTGAGGCCTTGGGGCGTCGAGGCGACGATAAGCCCGTTCTCGATCGCGATGCTGGCGCCAAGGGCAGCCAGGGCGGCGACATGCATATCCACCGGGCGTGCCCCGATGGCGCAACCGCCCGGCAGGGAGACCCTCGCATGGCCGAAGCGAGCGAGCAGCGGTGCCAGCACCAGGACCGTTGCACGCATGCGCCGCACGGTATCGTAGGAAGTCTCCCTGGACGCGGCGGCGCCGGCATCGATCGTGGCGCTATGCGCCGAGCGCGTCACCTCGGCGCCGTGCAGTCGCACCACGCCCAGCATGTTCTCCACGTCAGTGACGTCGGGCAAGTTGGTCAGCTCCACCGGATAGGGGCTGAGCAGCGCCGCCGCGATCTGCGGCAGGGCGGCATTCTTGGCGCCGGATATCGTCACCGCGCCTTCAAGCCTCCGCCCGCCGACAATGCGCAACCTGTCCATGATCCGGATCCCGATCCGTTTTGACCGAGGCCGCCATGGAGGGGCGTGCATGGGTGGTCTCGTCCACGCGAAGCCGGACCGAGGATCGGGCCTGCCGTCGCTTTCACAGTCGATTGCTCATTCTTCGCTGTCAATCGGGGTTGGAATAATTTATTCCTCTTGCCGAGGCCATGAAGGGCAGGTCCGGTTCTGTGCATAGGAAGCCGCGGGCGGCTCTCGAAAGCGCGGGACGGGTTTCTCGCCGGCGAAATGGATCTGGAGGGGACCCATGTCCGTCCTGAACAGGATCAACGCGAAGCTCGACGGCATGGCGCCCGGCGATCGCCAGATCGGACAGTACATCCTCGACAATCCGGACCAGATGCTGCGCCTGTCGACGGCCGCGCTCGCCGCCGAGATCGGCCGCAGCCAGTCGAGCGTCGTCAAGTTCAGCCAGAAGCTCGGCTACGCCAGCTATCAGGAGCTCAAGCTCGCCGTCAGTGAGGCCAGGGCCAAGGACTGGCAGGTGCCGGCGGGCGTGATCCATGGCTCGATCGAGGTCGGCGATGACTATCCGGTCATCCTGCGCAAGTTGGTCGGCAGCAAGCTTCTGTCGATGCAGCAGACCGTCGCCAGCAATGACGAACAGCACATAGGCAAGGCCCTGGCGGCGCTGGATCGCGCCCGCCGCATCCATCTCGCGGGCGTCGGCGCGTCCTCGCTGGTGGCCCGCGATTTCTCCTACAAACTGATGAAGCTTGGCCGCAACGTGCTGCACGACAGCGACAGCCATGTGCAGATGGCCAACGCTTCGGCGCTGGGCGCTGGCGACGTGCTGTTCGCTCTGTCCTATTCGGGCGCGAGCATCGAAACCCTGCGCGTCGCCGAGCTCGCCCGGGCGCGCGGCGCCACCGTGATCGCCGTCACTGGACTGCACGACAACCCGCTGAGCCGGGTCGCCGACATCCGCCTCCATACGGTGGCCGACGAGGAAAAGGCGCGGTCCTCGTCCATCACTGCGCGCGACGCGCAACTGACGCTGACCGACCTCCTGTTCATCCTGCTCGTTCAGAGCCAGCCCGACGCCAACGAATATGTTCACAACAGCGAGGTCGCGGTCTCCGTGCTGAAGGCATAGGGGGGCCGCCTGAGGGCGCCGCGCGTTTGTCGCTGCGCCTCGCATAAATGTTGAACGGCCCGCACTTGCACGCGCGGCCGCTCTCTGGCTCTTAGGGGCACCCGTGAACGCGGACTGATTCGCGTCTCGCCGGCCTTCGGGCCCGAGGCTCAGCGCGCTGGTACGAGGGACGTGCAAGGGCCGGTAGGCGAAGGAGAAAGAGGCATGGCCGAGTTCAAGAAGCCGGAAATCTCCGAGATGAGACCCAAGATCTCGGTGATCGGCGTCGGCGGCGGTGGCGGCAATGCGGTCAACAACATGATCGCCGAGAAGCTGCAGGGCGCTGAATTCATCGCCGCCAACACCGATGCCCAGGCCCTCACCATGTCGAAGGCAACCCGGCTCATCCAGCTCGGCGCGCACATCACGGAAGGTCTCGGCGCGGGTTCGCTGCCCGAGGTCGGCCGCGCGGCGGCCGAGGAATCCCTCGACGAGATCATGGACCATCTCGCCGGCACCCATATGTGCTTCGTCACCGCCGGCATGGGAGGCGGCACCGGCACCGGCGCCGCGCCGATCATCGCGCATGCCGCGCGCAAGGCCGGCATCCTGACCGTCGCGGTTGTCACCAAGCCCTTCACCTTCGAGGGCCGGCGGCGCATGCAGATGGCCGAGGAAGGCATAGAGCGCCTGCGCGAGGCGGCCGACACGGTGATCGTCATCCCGAACCAGAACCTGTTCAGGATCGCCGACGCCAAGACCACGTTCGGCGATGCCTTCGTCATCGCCGATCGCGTGCTCTATTCCGGCGTGAGCTGCATCACCGACCTGATCGTCAAGGAAGGTTTGATCAATCTCGATTTCGCCGACGTCAAATCCATCATGCGTGATATGGGCCGTGCCATGATGGGCACCGGCGAGGCCTCGGGCGAGGGCCGGGCCATGAAGGCGGCGGAAGCCGCGATCGCCAATCCGCTTCTCGACGAAGTGTCGATGAAGGGCGCCAAGGGCGTGCTGGTCTCGATCTCAGGCGGCCGCGACATGACGCTGTTCGAGGTCGATGAGGCGGCCACCCGTATCCGCGAGGAGGTCTACGAGGATGCCGACATCATCGTCGGCTCCATCTTCGACAAGAGTCTCGAGGGCCGCTTCAAGGTGTCGGTCGTGGCGACCGGGCTCGATCGCCCTAACGAGAACGAGGCCGCCGTCGACATGAGCCGCGACCGTTCGGGCATGACCCCGCTGCGCACGCTGCAGTAAGCGGGTCGCCTTCGCCTCGCGGCCACGCGAGGCGAAGGCGGTCGGAGATCAGGCCCGCCGCCTCACCGGGGTATCCGCCGAACCGTCCGCCTGGCCGGTGAAGCTGCGCCAGGCCGGCTCCAGGCCGGCTTCCCAACGGCGGAAATCACGCAGCATCCAGTCGCGCTCCGGCCGTGCCACGTCCGACATCGGCGGCAGCACACGATTCCAGCCCGGCTCCGCGTTCATCTCGGCCAGCACCGCCTTGACCGAGGCGACGAACGGCTTGCGCGACAGGATGAAATCGCCGGAGATCAGTGCCGGCAGCAGGTTCCTGCGGTCGAAGGCGGTCGGCGCGTCGAACATGGCGCGCATCAGCCGCGGCATGGCGTTGCCCAGGCCGCATATGGTGCCCCGCGCACCGGCCGCCAGCGCCTGCGGCAGATGGATTTCGGTGCCCGTATAGATCGACAGGTGCGAGAAGCGGCGGATGAGCGCTTCGGTGAAATCGAGGTCGCCGCCGCTGTCCTTCACGCCGGTGATGATACCGGGATAGGCCTCGTCAAGGCGGCGGATGACGCGCGCCGTCAGCGGCACGCCGCATATGTCGGGGAAATGGTAGAGGCATAGCCGCAGGTCGGCACGCGCGATCCGGTCGATCACCGTCGCGTAGAAGCGGAATGTACCTTCCTCGGTGATGCCGCCGCGATAGACGCAGGGTGGCATCAGCAAGAGACTATCCACGTTGCGATCGAGAGCATGCTGCGCCAGCCGCGCTATGTCGGGAATGGCGAGCGCGCCGACCGACACGACGATCTTGCCCGGCGCCATGCCGGTGGCAAGCAATCCGTCGAGCCCCCGCATGCGGTCCTCGACCGCGAATTCCGCGCCTTCCCCTGTCGTTCCGAACAGCGCGACGCCGTCGCAGCCGGCGGCGAGCAGCATGGCGACATGGGCGCCGAGCAACCCGATGTCCGGCCGCAGGTCCTGGGTCAGCGGCGTCGCGGCCGCGACCATGAGGCAATCGGTCTCCGGCAGGGCCGGCGCTGGGGTCTTCATCGCTGCGGTCACTCGTCTGTCGGGCGGTCTCGGCCCTTCGCTCTCCAACAAATGATGATTGATTGCATATTGTCAACATTCAGCTTGACGATTTGTGACAGGGATGAAAACATCCCCAACGTCAGATCGCGCGCCGGCCTACGGCGACACAGCAAGCGACGCAGGAGGGGAAAGAACATGAGCAGGCAGGATCCATCTTTTCTGAATCGAGCCGTCCGCCGGCGCACGGTCGTCGCTGGCGCCCTGGGTGTCCTGGCGACGCCTTTCATTTCGCGTATGGCCTTCGCGGCCCCCAAGGTGATCCGCGCGTCGACGCCGGGTCCCGATACCGAATGGCAATCCAAGGCGCTGCAGGCCTTCAAGGCCGAGCTCGACAAGTCGATGCCCGGTGCCTTCGATGTGCAGTTGCATTACAATGGCACCCTGTTCGCGCAGGGTTCCGAGATCGAGGCGCTGCAGCGCGGCAATCTGGAAGTGGCGCTTACCTCGCCTTCCGACATCGCCGAACTGATCCCGGAATATTCGATCTTCACCACCGGCTATCTGTTCCGTGACGCCAAGCACCTGGATTCCGTCTACGACGGCGACGTCGGCAAGGAGTTCAAGGAAAAGGTCGCTGGCGACCTGAAGCTGCAGATCATCAGGAGCCAGTATCTCGGCACCCGCCATGTCATCCTGCGCACGCCGCGTACCGTCAACGTGCCGACGGATCTCAAGGGGGTGAAGTTGCGCATGCCGAGCTCGGATGCCTGGCAGTTCCTGGGCAATGCACTCGGCGCCAGCGCGACGCCGCTGGCTTTCGAGGAAGTCTATCTTGCCATGCAAACGGGCACGATCGACGGGTTGGAAAACCCGCTGCCGGACGCCATCGCGTCGAAATTCTATGAAGTATCTAAGCAGATCGTTCTCACCGGCCATCAGGTCGCGAACGTCTTCTTCACCATGCCGACCGCGTTCTGGGACAAGCTCAGCGATGGCGAGAAGAAAGCGGTGCTGGCGGCCGAGGATGCAGCCAAGAAGGTCAATGATGACGGCGTGATCGCCACCGAGAATGACGGCAGGGCCTTCTTCGAAAAGCACGGCAACACGGTCACGACTCCGGACGTTGATGCCTTCCGCAAGCATGTGCTGGACGCTTTCGTGAATTCGGATTTCTCGAAGAACTGGCCGAAGGGCCTGCTCGACCGCATCGGCGCTGCCTAGGGCGGGCCGATGCAAAGCCTCGCGCTTTTCTGGAGGCGATTTGCGGAATCGGTGAGCGTCGTGGCCTTTGCCGTGATGTTCTCCGGTTTCGTGATCGGCATCTTCGCCCGTTACGTCTTCGGCACCCCGATCGCGTGGTCGAACGAACTTTGCGTCATCGGTTATGTCTGGATCGTGTTCTGGACGAGCGACATACTGCTCAAGGAACGGCAGCATATCGTCTTCGACGTGATCTATGGCTGGTTCCCGCCAGCCGCTCGACGCGCCGTCGCGGTGTTCATCAGTCTGTCGCTGGCGCTGGTGTTCCTGGCGGCGATCCCCGGGACTTACGACTACATAGCCTTCCTCGGGCGCCGACGGTCGATGCTGCTGCATGTGCCGCTGCAACTGGTCTTTGGTTGCTTCCTGATCTTCGTCGTCGCGGTCGTCGTCAATGCGGTGCGGCGGCTCTGGCAGCTCTTTCAGCCCGGCTGGGAACAGCATCTCTAGGGAAAACTAATGTCCTTCGCAGCTGAAGTGATGTTCGTCCTGTTCTTCATCTGGACGTTCATCGGAATGCCGCTCGGCTACGCCATGCTCGCATCCGGCATCGTGTATTTCGTGATAACCGGCAACGACATCGGGTTGGTGGCGAGCCAGAGCCTCAACGGCATCTACGGCGATTTCGTCATGCTCGCCGTGCCGCTGTTCATTTTCTCGGCCGAGCTGATGAACGCGGGCGAGATGACCGACAAGATGTTCGGTTTCGCCAGCCTGCTGGTGGGACGATTTCGCGGCGGCCTTGCCCACGTCAACATCATCGCCAGCGTCATCTTCGCCGGCATGAGCGGCAGCGCGCTGGCCGACGCGGCCGGCCCCGGCAAGATCTCGATCGACATGATGATCAAGGCCGGCTACCGGCCGGGCTTCGCCGGCGCGCTGACCTCGACCTCGGCGATCCTCGGGCCGATCATTCCACCTTCCATCCCGATGGTGCTTTACGGCGTGGTGACCAACACTTCGATCGGCTACCTCTTCCTCGGCGGCGTGATGCCGGGTCTCTTCCTAGCCTTGGTGATGATGGGAGTGGTGGCGATCCAGGCGAGGCTGCAGGATTTTCCGACGCAGCCGAAGCCGACACGCAGCGAAGCCATCGCCGTGGTCCGCGACGCCGGCCCCACGCTTCTCCTGCCGGCCATCCTGTTGGGTGGCATCTATTCCGGCGCGGTCACGCCGACCGAGGCGGCGGCGGTCGCCGCCTTCGTCGCGCTTCTGCTGGCCCTGTTCTGGTACCGCACCATGACGCCGCGCAAGCTGTTCGAGGTGCTTCGGGAGTCCTCCAAGTCGACCGCGATCGTCGCGGTCACCATCGCCGGCGCCGTGGTGATGAACTACATCGTCGCGGCCGAGCAACTGCCCGAGGTTCTCGGCAAGTGGATCGCATCGCTCGACATGGGTCCCACCATGTTCATGTTCGCGGTCACCCTGCTCTTCATCATCCTCGGTGCCCTGTTCGACACGCTGCTGCTGCTGCTCATCGTCATCCCGATCCTGATGCCCACCGTTCGAGAGCTCGGCATCGATCCTGTCTATTTCGGTGTCGTCTCGACGGTGAACATGATGATCGGCTTGATCCATCCGCCGATGGGGCAGGTGCTCTACCTCGTCTCCGGCATAACGGGCATCAAGGTCGGCGTCATCTTGCGGGAAATCTGGATCCTGCTCGGCATGATGATCGTTGCGCTCTTCGTCCTCGTCTTCATTCCCCACATCACCCTCTGGCTGCCCGAGATGGCGGGCTATGTGCCGGAAGGGGTGTTCCATTGATGTTTCGTAAAGTCAGGAATTCGACATGCCTGCCATGAAGGAGCTCGTTAAGGGCACCGACCGCTACCGCCACTACATCAACGGTCAGTGGGTCGACTCCACCATCAAGGAGTGGATCGACGTCGAGAACCCGGCCACCCAGGCCGTGATCGCCTCGGTGCCGAGGGGCGGCGAGGATGACGCCGACCGCGCTCTGGTCGCCGCGCGTGCCGCCCAGCCTGCCTGGGAGGCGCTGCCGCCGGCGGCGCGGGGCCAACTGCTCAAGGACCTCGCGCGGCTGATCCTGGAGAACCGCGAGCGCCTGGCGCGCATTGTCGTCGCCGAGCAGGGCAAGCCCATTCAGGAAGCGCGGGGCGAGATCGAGGGTGCTGCCCTCTACCTCACCTATGCCGCCGAGGAAGCGCGCCGTATCACCGGCGACATCATCCCGTCCGACATGCCCGACGAGCAGATCTGGATCCAGCGCGTCGCCCACGGCGTGGTGGTCGGTCTCACCGCCTGGAACTATCCGGCGGCGCTGATGTGCCGCAAGATGGGGCCTGCGCTGCTTGCCGGCAACACCATCGTCATCAAGTCGCATGAGGGCACACCGATTTCGGCGCTCGAGATCGCGCAGCTTTCCTCCCAGCTCGACTTCCCGCCCGGCGTCATCAATGTCGTCAGCGGAACGGGCGAGGGGATCGGCGCGGCACTCGTGCGCCATCCCATCCCGCGCCTCATCACGCTGACCGGCAGCGTGCGCGCCGGCAAGGAGATCTTCCGCGCCGCCGCCGACGATCTCAAGCTGCTGCGGCTTGAGCTTGGCGGCAAGGCGCCTTTCGTGGTGGCCGAGGATGCCGACATCGGCGCCGCCGTGCGCGCGGCCGTGCTGTCTCGCTTCGAGAATTGCGGCCAGATCTGCATCTGCAACGAGCGCATGTATGTGCATCGCCGGGTCGCCGACGAGTTCCTGGACAAGTTCACGCGCGCGGTGAAGGCGCTGAAGGTCGGCGATCCCTCCACCATGGTCGACATCGGGCCGAAGTTCAGCGGCCCCGAACTCGACAAGGTGGAGCGCATGGTCGAGCAGGCCCGCGCCGCCGGCGCCGGAGTGCTCACCGGTGGGCGGCGGCTCACCGAAGGTGAGTTCGCGCGCGGACACTGGTACGAGCCGACCGTGATGACCGTCGAGGACAACCAGATGCGCATCATGCAGGACGAGGTGTTCGGGCCTGTCGTGCCGGTCATGACAGTCGGCGATTTCGACGAGGGGCTGCGGCTCGCCAACGAATCCAACTACGGCCTTTCGGCCTACGTCTTCACCAAGGACATGCGCCGGGTCATGCGGCTGGTGCGTGAGTTGAAGTTCGGCGAGATCTACGTCAACCGCCCGGGCGGCGACGCGGTGCATGCGCACCACGCCGGCATTCGTGACAGCGGCATCGGCGGCGAGGATGGCAAGTACGGCCTCGACGCCTACTTCCAGAAGAAGACCATCTACGTCAACTACGCCTGAGCCTTGCCGTTGGGCGATGGTCCTGCCGGCAGGGCGCAGGGCGTTGCGCCTTCGCCGGCGGGACCGTAAATCAGGCGCATGGCGCAGACGCTATCATGACTTTGGCCGATCATCTGCAACGCTTGGGGCTGTCGCTGCCGCAGGCGCGGCCGACGGTGCTGCTGGCGGGCACGACGGGCGAGATCGACAGGCTCTATCCGATGCTCGACGCGGTGTTGAGGCAGCGTCCGGCCTATCGCCTTGCACTCGCCGCCGACCACCCGGAAATACCGGCCTTGCGTCGCCGCTACCCGCATGAACTCGTCCTGCCCCTGCCCAATGCGTTTGGCGCCAGGCGCTGGCTGCGGCGCCTCGAAACGGTTCTCATCGTTGGCCACATGCCGAATGGTCCGTCTGCCGGCGTGGATGCGATCCCTGTCGTTGACGCCTCGCCGGAAGCGCTGCTGGAAAGGCTGCCGCGCCGTGACATCGCCGTCGTCCCGGTGCCGGCCGGCACATTCCTGATCGATCTGCTTGGCGGACGCCGCATCGGCTCGATTGCCGACCTTGCGATGAGGCTCGGCAATCCGCAAACCGTAGTGTGCCTTGGCAATGGCCCGTCCTCGGAGGACCCGAGGCTTGCCGCCTACGGCGGCGCCACGCTCTTTCGCGTCAACTGGAACTGGCGCGGTCGCGACTGGATGACGGCTCCCGATGTCGTCTTCACCGCTGATCCGGACCTGCCCGGCGCGCATGGGCGCCGGCCCATCATCGTCTTCCCGAGAGCCGCCCTAGGGCGTCCGATCCTGATGCGGCATGCCATGGCGCTGCGGCCACCCTCGGCCGGCTATGCCTTCCTGGACGGTTTCGCGCCACCGCTGGCGGACCTTGCCAGCCCAGTCATCCCGACCAATGGCGCCTTGATGATCGCGGTGGCCACCGCCTTGCGGCCGGAACGCATCGTCATTGCCGGCATGGATCTCTACAGCCACCCCGAGGGGCGCTATCCCGGCGACACGGCGGCGCAGGATGGCTATTCCAGGGAACACGACGCCACGACGGACCTCGCCCTGATCCGGAAATCGCTGCGCGCCTTCGAAGGGGAGGCGGTCATCCTCAGCGACAATCTGCGCCTGGCCCTGGCGGGGCACCCGGAGAACGGCGCGTAGCGTCACCGGCAGGTCGAAACGAATGGCTGACTGGATCAGGACGCCTTGACGCGGGTCCGCTTGGCGCCGCCGCCCTGCTTCATCAACTGCGCCAGCAGCTTGACCTCGGCCTCGTTGTGGTTGCGGGCGAGTTTCTCGGCCTTGTCGGCGTCGCCGGCGATCACCGCCTCGATGAGCGCCTTGTGCTCGGCGATCAGCTCTTCATAGTCCTTGGGCAGGAAGCCGGACTGCACCATGTGGAAGCGCACCTGCTGCACGATGAAACGATGCTGCTCCGCGAGCCGTTCGTGCCGCGCCAGTTCGATGATGGCGGTGTGCAGGTCGAAATCGATGCTGGTCGCGTCCTGGAAGCGGCCTTCGCGGATGGCGTGCAACAGATCGTCGGCAAGCCCGCGCAGGCGCGCCCCGTCGGCCTCGGCCACATTGGCGGCCGCCAGACGCGCGCCAAGCCCTTCGAGCGCACCACGCAGCGTGTAGATCTCCCAGGCGTCGACCGTGGACGTGCCCGACACCTCCCAGCGGGTGAAGGCCACCTGCTGCACCAGCCCCTCATTGGCAAGCTGCGCCAGCGCTGAGCGCACCGTGCCGCGGCTGACCTCGAGTTCTTCGGAGAGCTGGGTCTCCAGCAGCCTCTCTCCGGCCGGCAGGACGCCTTCCAGGATATGGGCGCGGATCTGGTCGGCCGCCCGACGATCGAGCAGCCGCTTTTCCGACTTGAGGCTTGTAAGCTTTGCCATGAACCGACTCATGATCCCCCTGAGCAATCTACATATTCCGCCGCCGGGAGTGGCGCAACCTGCATTGCTGACAATTAACGAAGTGGCAGGACCAGCCGAAAAGGCGTCTTTCGGCCGACGATTCGGGGTCGAGGGCGCCAACAAAATTTATATTTGCTGATTGCTGACAATCAAGCAAAACTGTGTTTGATTGGCTTCGAGAGGAGCCTTCGATGGACGAACCGAAAAGCGCGGTGCTGCAGCTGAAGCCGGGCGACGAGGTCGCCGTGGCGTTGCGCGACATCAGGGCTGGTGAGACGTTGGCGCCATTCGACCTGCGCGCCGCCGCCGACATTCCCTTCGGCCACAAGGTCGCGCTTCGCGCGCTCGACAGTGGCCACGTCATCCATCGCCTGGGCCAGCCGATCGGCCTCGCCAACGCGCCGATCGGCGCCGGGGCGCATGTCCATCTGCACAATATGGGTTTCGAAGCCTCGATGGCCGGCCATGCCATCGGCACGCGGCTGTCGAACGCGCCGATCCGCGCGCCGGCGACCGTGCCTGGCTTCCAGGGCTATCCGCGCGCCGACGGAAGGGTAGGCACCCGCAACTTTGTCGGCGTGCTCACCTCGGTCAATTGCTCGGCGCTGGTCGCGCGGATGATCGCTGATCATTTCCGCGACCCTAGCCGGCTGGCGCCTTATCCGGGTGTCGATGGCGTGGTGGCGCTGACCCACAAGTCGGGCTGCAGCGTGGCCGACGGCTCGATGTCGATGCGTATGCTGCGCCGAACGCTCGCCGGCTATGCGCGCCATCCGAATTTCTCCGGCGTCCTGCTCGTCGGGCTCGGCTGCGAGGACAACCAGATCGACCAGTTGGTCGAGGAGGAGAACCTCGAACTGGGCGATGATCTTGCCAAGCTGGTGATGCAGGAAGCCGGCGGCACCCGCACGAGCGTCGCGCGTGGCATCGAGATCGTCGAGGCGATGCTCGACAAGGCGTCGCGCAGGCAGCGACAGGCCGTACCGGCCAGCGAGATCGTCGTCGGCCTGCAATGCGGCGGCTCGGACAGTTTTTCCGGACTATCGGCCAACCCGGCGCTTGGCGCGGCGGTCGACCGGCTCGTCGCCTGCGGCGGCACGGCCATCCTGGCCGAAACGCCCGAAATATACGGTGCCGAGAACCTGTTGCTGGAGAGAGCCGTGAGCCGCGACGTCGGCGAGCGGCTGATCGGCCTGCTCGAATGGTGGGACGACTACACCAGCAACGAGCCGCAGGGCTTCGACAACAACCCGTCGCCCGGCAACAAGGCCGGCGGCCTGACGACCATCCTCGAGAAATCGCTGGGCGCCGTCGCTAAAGGCGGCACCACCAACCTCGTCGAGGTCTACGGCTATGGCCAGCCGGTCGACAAGCGCGGCCTGGTGTTCATGGATTCGCCTGGCTTCGACCCGATGTCGGCGACGGGCCAGGTGGCCGGCGGCGCGAACCTGATCGCCTTCACCACCGGGCGCGGCTCCTGCTTCGGCTGCCGGCCGGCGCCCTCCATCAAGCTGGCGACGAACTCGGCCATGTTTGCCCGTATGGAAGAGGACATGGACATCAACTGCGGCGCCATCCTCGACGGCGAGGCCTCGATCGACGAGATGGGCGAGGCGATCTTCCGTGAGATGCTCGCCACGGCGTCCGGAAAACCGACCAAGAGCGAACTGCTCGGCTATGGCGATGACGAGTTCGCGCCATGGCACGTCAACGCCTGGCTCTGAGCATCCCGAAAGCGGGCGCCTGGACATGAGAACGAATGAGGGGGAAATATGCCGATTATCAACGTCAGGCTCTTCAAGGGACGCAGCGTCGACCAGAAACGCGAATTCGCCGAGGTGGTGACGCGCGAAGCCTCCCGCATCCTGAAATGCGGCCCGGAGGCGGTCGAGATCGTGTTCGAGGACATCGAGAAACAGGATTGGGCGATGGGCGGCAAGCTCGCCTGCGACCAATAGCGACATGATCCGGACGGGGCGACTGAGTGTCGACATCGGTGGCACATTCACCGATCTCGTGCTGCTGCGGGACGACGGTCTGACCTTTTCGGCCAAGGTGAGCTCGACGCCGTCGGCGCCGGAAGAGGCCGTCATGACCGGCATGGCCGATATTCTGCAAGCCGCCAGTATGCGTGCCAATGAGCTTACCGAAGTGCTGCACGGCACGACGGTCGGCTCCAACACGCTGCTGCAGAAGCTTGGCGCGCGCACAGGGCTTCTGACCACCAGGGGATTTCGCGACGTGCTGGAGATCGGGCGGTTGCGGACGCCCGGCATGTTCGATCTCACCTGGGAGAAGCCGGAGCCGCTGGTGGCTCGACGCTATCGGCTGGAGGCGGCCGAAAGGACACTGGCCGACGGCACGATCCTGACCCCGCTGGACAGCGACGACGTCAGCCGCGCGGCGGCCTTCTTCGAGGCCGAAGGCATCGAGGCGGTCGCGGTCTGCTTCCTCAATTCCTATCGCAACCCCGCCAATGAGCGGCTGGCGGCCGAGCTTCTGGCGCGCGCATGTCCGGGCATTGCCGTCACCGCCTCCGTCGACGTGTTGCCGGAGGCCGGCGAATACGAGCGCAGCTCGACCGTGGCGGTCAACGCCTACGTCCTTCCGGCGCTGCGGGGCTATCTTGGCCGGTTGGAGGCGCGGCTCAGGCAAGCCGGCGTCGCCGCGCCGGTGCTGATCGGCAATTCCAATGGCGGGCTTTCCGCCTCCGAGGTTGCGCGGCGCAAGCCGGTGTTCTTCATCTCCTCCGGCCGGTCGTCCGGCGCGGCGGGCGCGGCCCGTCTCGGCACAGCACTGGGTGAGCCCGACCTCGTTGCCTTCGACATGGGTGGGACCACGGCCTCGGCGGCGCTCGTGCATCGCGGCGTGCTCGGCCGCACGCATGAATACGAATTCCGTGCCGGCATGTCGGTGCCGTCACGCTTCATCAAGGCCGGTGGCTACATGATGCGCGTGCCGACGGTCGATGTTGCCGAGGTCGGCAACGGCGCGGGTTCGATCGCGTCGATCGACGCAGCCGGCCTGCTGTCGGTCGGGCCACTATCGGCCGGCGCGGATCCCGGGCCGGTCTGTTACGGGCTCGGCGGACAACGGCCGACCGTGACCGATGCCAATGTCGTGCTGGGCTACCTGCCACCGAGGCTCGCCGGCGGCTCCCTCGAACTCGACGTGGAGGCCGCGCGGGTGGCGATCGGCCAGGGGATCGGCCACTCGCTCGGACTTTCCGCCGAGGCGGCGGCGCACGGGATTCGCGAGATCGCCAACGCCAACATGGTCCGTGCCATTCGCGCCGTCACCGTCGAGCGCGGGCTCGACCCGCGCGAACTGACGCTGCTTGCCTTTGGCGGCTCGGGGCCGGTCCATGCCTGCGCGCTCGCGGCCATGCTCGGCATCACGCGCGTCATCTTTCCGCCGTCGCCCGGCGTCTTCACCGCGACGGGAATGCTGGCCGGCAGTGTTGAGCACCATGAACTGCGGCCCGTGCAGGCGGGTCTCGACAGTCTCGCGCCGGCGATGGTGCAGAGCCTGCTCGCCGGGATGCGGGAAGCCGCCACCGTGGCGCTTGTCGAGCAGGGCTACAGCGCCGCGAGCGTCAGTTTCGAGGAAGAGATCGACCTGCGTCTCCAGGGGCAGGAGGCGGCGCTGTCCATTCCGCTCGAGACATTCGACAGGCCGGCGCTGCGCCAGGCCTTCGTCGCCGCCTATCGCGACACCTACGGATACACGCCGGTCGATGCCGTCGAGGCCGCCGAGCTTCGGCTTCGCGCCCATGCCAGCACCGCGCGTCCGCTCGACTTCACCGCTCTCAAGGCTGCACCCGCGCCTGTCGGCGCTGCGTCTGGAGCGCGTCCGGTCTTCTTCGGCCGCGCGCGCGGCACCGAGACGCCGATCGTCCCGCGCGACGCGGCCATGGCGCCCATGCGGGGGCCGCTGATCATTGAAGGCGCGGACACGACCATCGTCATTCCGCCTGGGGCATCGGTCGAACCGCATCCGACCGGCAGCCTCGTCGCGACGCTGGAGGCGACGCCATGAGTGCCGTCGACCCCATCACCTTCGCCGTCATCAAGTCGGGGCTCGACACGATCGTCGACGACATGGCCTACGCCGTCATGCGCACCGCCCGTTCGCCGATCGTGCGCGACGTGCTCGACTATTCGGTCACGCTCTGCGACGCCAGCGGCCGCATCCTCAGCCAGGCCAAGACGGTGGCGCTGCATCTGGGCGCCGTTCCCGACGCCATCGACGTGGTGATCTCACGTTTCAGGGACGACCTTTTTCCCGGCGACGTGATCATCCTCAATGATCCCTATGACGGGGGCATGCACCTGCCCGACATCTTCATGTTCAAGCCGATCTTCGCGGGCGAAAGGCTGCTCGGCTTCTCCGTCGTGATCGCGCATCATTGCGACGTCGGTGGACGCGTGCCGGGGTCGAACGCCTCCGATTCCACGGAGATCTTCCAGGAAGGCCTGCGCATCGCGCCGATGAAGCTCTATGAACGCGGCCGTCCCAACCGGACGCTGTTTTCCATCATCGAGAAGAATGTGCGCCTGCCGGATCTGGTGCTGGGCGATCTCGATGCGCAATACGCCACCTGCAACATCGGCGAGCGCGAGATGTTGCGGCTGTTCGAGCGTTATGGCGAGGAACTGGAGCCCTATTTCGACCGGCTGATCGACTATGGCGAGGCGTTGACGCGCAAGGCCATCGCCGCATGGCCGGACGGCGACTACGGCTTCACCGACTATATCGACGGCGATGGCTTTTCGCCGGCGCCAATCCCGATCGTCTGCCACATCACGGTGAAGGACGATCATCTCTGGGTCGATTTCACGGGCTCCTCGCCACAGGTGCGCGGCGCCATCAACGCGACGCTCTCCTTCGTCAAGTCGGCCACCTATCTGACGATACGCTGCGCCCTGGACCATGACGTTCCCAACAATGCCGGCGTCTATCGCTGCATCACGGTGACCGCGCCGGAAGGATCGATCCTCAATCCGGTGATGCCGGCCCCCGTGGCGGCGCGGGCGCTGACCGGCTACCGCGTCGTCGATACGGTGATGGGCGCGCTTGCCCAGATCGCGCCGGCCAGGCTGATGGCGGCGGGCGAGGGGGGCAACACGGTCGTCGCCATCGGCGGCTACCATGGCGGCGAGCGCCGGCCGTTCGTCCTCGTCGACATGATCAACGGAGCCTGGGGCGGGCGACCCGACAAGGACGGCGTCGAGGGCGTCACCAATCCCAGCCAGAACATGTCCAACCTGCCCATCGAGACCATCGAGGCGCGCTATCCCCTGATCATGGAGGAATACGCGCTGCGCGAGGATTCGGGCGGCGCCGGACAGTATCGCGGCGGCCTGGGCCTCGTCCGGCAGTATAAGCTTCTGGCTGAGAGGGCGGTGCTGCAGTTGCGCGCCGACCGCCACGAGCACCCGCCCTACGGTCTGTTCGGCGGCCGGCCGGCGGCGAGCTCCAGGAACCTCATCGGGCGGGATGGAGAATGGACGGCATTGCCGGCCAAGGTGACGCTGGAGATCGGCCGCGACACGGTCATCCGCCATGAGCAGGCCGGTGGCGGCGGCTGGGGCGACCCGGCGCTGCGCGATAGCGGCGCCATCGCGGCGGATCTGCGCAACGGCAAGATCTCCCCGGCGCGGGCCGCGCTGGACTACGGCATCGATGCCGGGAAGTTGGAAGAAATGACGGGCCGCGTTCCCTGAAGGGACGACCGCGACGGAATTGTTCCGTCGCGGTCGGCGACAAATCAGCCGAACTTGGGATCCAGGCTGCCCGACTTGTAGCGCTTGGCCATGTCCGCCAGCGGGATCGGCTTGATCTTCGGCGCGTTGCCGGCGGTGCCGAACTGCTCGAAGCGCTCCTTGCAGAGCTTCTTCATCGCCGCCATCGCCGGTGTCAGGTATTTGCGCGGGTCGAACTCGCTGGGATTCTCGCTCAGCACCTTACGGATCGCGCCGGTCAGCGCCATGCGGTTGTCGGTGTCGATGTTGATCTTGCGCACGCCATGCTTGATGCCGCGCTGGATCTCCTCCACCGGAACGCCCCATGTCGGCTTCATCTGGCCGCCATACTTGTTGATGATTTCCTGCAGGTCCTCCGGCACGGAAGACGAGCCGTGCATGACGAGGTGCATGTTGGGCAGGCGGCGGTGGATCTCCTCGATCACGTTCATCGCCAGCACCGCGCCGTCGGGCTTGCGGCTGAATTTGTAGGCGCCGTGGCTGGTTCCCATGGCGACGGCCAGCGCATCGACATGGGTGTCGCGCACGAACTGCTCGGCCTGCACCGGATCGGTCAGCAACTGGTCATGGCTGAGCGCGCCTTCGACGCCGTGGCCGTCCTCCTGCTCGCCGCCGCCGGTTTCCAGCGAGCCGAGCACGCCGATTTCGCCTTCCACCGACACGCCGCCCCAATGCGCCATGTCGACGACGCGGCGCGTGATGCCGGAATTATAGGCGTAGTCGGCCGGCGACTTGCCGTCTTCCTTGAGCGAGCCGTCCATCATCACCGAGGTGAAGCCGTACTGGATCGCGGTCACGCAGGTGGCTTCGTTGTTGCCATGGTCGAGGTGCATGCAGACGGGGATGTCGGGATGGATCTCGACCAGCGCGTCGATCAGCTTCGCCAGCACCACGTCGTTGGCATAGGCGCGCGCGCCGCGGCTGGCCTGCAGGATGACGGGAGACTTGGTCTCCTCCGCCGCCTCCATGATGGCGAGGCCCTGCTCCATATTATTCATGTTGAAGGCCGGCACGCCGTAGCCGTGTTCGGCGGCGTGGTCGAGCAATTGTCTCAAAGTGATGCGAGCCACCCGATGTCTCCCGTATCTGGTTCAGGCTTGTGTCGCGGGCGGGTCCGCCCGCTCAGGCGTTCTGGCCGGATTTCCGCCCGACCGCAACCTTTGGACGCCACCGGGCGGTCAATTCTTGCAAAGATGCGATACCAGCGCGGGCGCGCCGCCCGTCGTCTCGGCCGGCGCGTGCTACCTGCTGCCGCCTTGACGCGACGCCAGCGACAGGCGCACGTCTTCCTCCGCCCCGTCCAGCAGTGCGACCAGCGCCTTGCTGGTCGCCGCCGGGTCGCGCCGGGCGATGTTCTCGACGATCTGGCGGTGCATCGCCAGCGAATGGCTCTGCCCGGCCGGGTTGTCGTCCGAGAGGCGGAAGCTGATCACGAGCGCGGTCTCGATCAGCGCGGCGAGCGAGCCGATCAGTTCATTGCCGGACATGTGCAGGATAGCGCGGTGGAAGGCGAGGTCGGGGACGGCAAAGCGCTCGCCGTCGTCGCCCGCCCTCTCCATCTCGGCCAGGATTGCCCGCAACTCGTCGATCTGTTCCTGCGTGGCGCGCTCGGCGGCGAGCGCGCCGGCCGTCGGCTCGATGGCGCGACGCAGCTCGAACAGCGAGCGTGCGTCATCAGGGGTGGTGCGTGGGCCGAAGCGCCAGTGCAGCACGTCGGGGTCGAGGAAATTCCAGTCGCGGCGCGGCCGCACCCGCGTTCCGGTGCGGGGCCGCATCTCCACCATGCCCTTGCCGGCGAGGACCTTGACCACCTCGCGCAGGCCGGTGCGGCTCGCCCCATAAGAGGCGCTCCAGTCCTCGCCGTTCGGCAACTGGTCGCCTGGGACGTATTCGCCGCTGACGATGCTCTGGCCGATCTCGTTGAGCAGCCTGGCGTGCAGTCCTGTATGCGACGAACCCGCCATGCGCGAGGCCATCCGGGACGCCCGGGGAAAGGCTGTCGAATTTTTCATACTATTCCTATTATTCATACGATTGTCACGCGCTCCCCCTAGTGAGCACATTGTTGAACAGCCGGCCAGAGCCGTCGGCGGATTTCAGCGTAACAGCACCGAAGAACGAAGAAAAACTCGAGTCTTGCCATCGCCATGGACGCGTCGCGTCGTGGGTCGATGTCGTGCGCCTCGAGCAGTCGAACACAGACACCCTACAGGAACGCGACAGAATGTCTTCAAAGATGCCTGACCCCGCCAGCAAAGCCTCCCCGAGGGCAAAAGCTCCATTCCGCCTGCCCATCCTTGCCGCCTGCGCATTCGTGCCGGGCGCGCTCGCCGCGACAGCAATGCCCGCATTTGCCGTCGAACCCTGGATCATGGTCGAAAAGACGACCTTTACGGGTTCCGCGATCACCTCGAAGCAACAGGGCGTCACCACCGACGGTACGAACTGGTACTTCTCCGGCACCAACATCCTCGAGCGCACCGACAAGAACTACAACGCCGATCTGACGGTATCGCCCGCCATTCCCAATGAACTCAAGCTGCCGTCGCAATATTCCGACATCGGCCTCAACCACATCGGCGACATCGATTATGCCGACGGCTATCTCTACATCTCGCTCGATTCGAGCCAGCGCGACCCGATCACCGGCGGCAAGTACGAAAACCCGGTCTTCGCGGTCTATCGCGCCAGCGACCTGAGCTTCACCGGCCAGGCCTTCTCGCTCAATCCGCCGCATGGCATCCACGACATCGCAAGCTGGGTTGCCGTCGATGCCAAGAATGGCCTCGGCTATGGCATGGCCTATGAGAACGCGACCGAGATCGCGGTCTACAATCTCTCCGACTGGAGCTTCAAGGAATACATCCCGCTCAGCCAGACCATCGACCAGGCGCAGGGCGGCAAGCTCCTCGACGGCTGGATGTACTTCTCGACCGACAATGACGAGAAACTCATCTACCGCGCCAATCTCAAGACCGGCGAGGTCGAGGTGCTCGGCAATCTGAAGATCGACGGCGAGCAGGAGGTGGAAGGCCTGTCCTTCAACCAGACCAAGGATGGCTGGTCGATGTACATCCTCAACCGGGAAGCGCTGGAAGGGAATCCTAACGAAGAGGCGGTCGGCTTCTACCGCTATCTTCGCCCGTACGGAAACGCGCTTTCCGGCGAAATCCACGCCGACATCAACGGCGCGCTCGTCGAGGACAGCCATCTGGCGCGCGACGCGGCGAACCGCCGGATCCGGTCGGCCTTCGACGCGCTGGGGACGTCCTCCATGACGACGGCCTCCGTCGATGCCGGCGGCATGCACACCGGACCGTCGGATGCCGAGGGCGTCGTGATCTGGAGCGAAGCTCTGGCGACGACGGGCCATGCCGGTGCTTCGGGCTATGCCGTCGATTTCGATCGCAGGACCACCGGCTTCGTCGGCGGCGCCGACATGCCGATCGGGAACTGGCGCGTTGGTGTGCTCGGTGGTTACAGCCGATCGAACTTCGATGTCAGCGACCGCGCATCGTCCGGCTCCAGCGACAATTACGACCTTGGCGTCTATGCCGGCACGCAGTTGGGGGCGCTGGGCTTCCGCGCCGGCGCGATCTATGGCTGGCACGACATAGGCACTCACCGCAACGTCGTCTTCCCGGCCTTCAGCGAGTCGCTTTCGGCAAACTACCGCGCGGCGACCGCTCAGGCCTTCGGTGAGCTGGCCTACCAGGTCGATGTCGGACAAAGCGCGTTCGAACCGTTCGCCAACCTCGCCTACGTCCACCTGAAGACCGATGGTTTCGCCGAGACCGGCGGCACGACCTCGGCGCTCACAGGCATGGGTGCGACGTCCGACAACAGCTTCTCGACGCTCGGCGTTCGCGCGTCCACCCAACTCGACATGGGGACGACCCGCGCCGCCCTGCACGGGATGGTCGGCTGGCAGCATGCCTATGGCGACGTCAACCCGGCCGCCGACCTTGCCTTCAACACCGGCGCGTCCTTCACCATTTCGGGCACGCCGATCGCCCGCAATGCGCTGGCCCTCGAAGCCGGCTTCGATGTGCTGCTGTCGCCGAGCGCGACGCTGGGTGCTTCCTATTCCGGCCAGATCGCCCGGGAGAGCCAGGGACACGCCTTCAAGATCAACTTCGATCTGAAGCTCTAGTCCGGTTGCTCGTGGAAAAGCAGGGCCGCCACGCCGCACGGCGCGGCGGCCCTGTTCATTCCAAGGCATCCCTACGCCGCGATGCGCTCGCGCGCGGCCAGGATGCGCACGCAGGCATCGGCGGCTTCCTTGCCCTTCACCTTGAAGTGTTCGTGGAAGAAGCGATGGTGCTCGGTGCTCTCATGATAGTTGTGCGGCGTCAGCACGGCCGACAGTACCGGCACGCCGGTGGACAGTTGCACGTTCATCATGCCGTCCAGCACTGCGCTGGCGACGAAGTCGTGCCGATAGATGCCGCCATTGACGACGAAGGCGACGCCGAGGATCGCCGCGTAGCGCCCCGTCTCGGCAAGCGTCTTGGCATGCAGCGGGATTTCATAGGCGCCGGGGACGTCGAATATGTCGACGGCCAGGCCAGCGCCTTGAAGCTCCGTCTCGAAGACGTTGACGCACTGGTCGACGATGTCGGCGTGCCAACGGGCGCGCACGACGGCGATACGCTTGGTTTCGGTGCTCTTGTGGGAATGCTGATTCATGGGTCCTTCCTTCCGTTTCGAACCAGAATCAGGACGCACGACGCGGAAACCGGCCCGCCGAAGCGGCCCGTCTTCCGTTCGTTCTCTTCCATCCGGACTGTGACCGTCGGCTCCGGAATCACACCGGATCTGCTGACCCTTCCACCTGGGTGGGAGGCGCTCGCGGGCTTGGGTCCCGCGAAGGACCCTTACCGCCGGTGGGGACTTTCACCCCGCCCTGAGAACATTTGCGCTGTCTGTATGGAAGCGTCGCGCGCCGCTGTCAATCGCGGACGGCTTGCCGGATCTGGCGAGGGCGCCAGGCCGAGGCTGTCGCGGCGAACACCATGAGGGCGGCGGCAACCATCGCCGAAATGGGGAAGCCGTGGTTGGAGTAGAGCACTCCGAAACCGGTGCTGCCGGCAAAAACTGCCAGATAGGTGACGGCGCTGTTCAGGCCCATGATCGTGCCGCGTCGCGACGGGTCGAGCGCCGAGAGGCACGTCACCAGCACGTTGAGCCCGAAATGATTGGCGAAACCCCAGGCCGCCATCATTGCCAGCGTCAGTTCGAAACTGCCGCTGGAGGCGGCGATGGCGACATAGACGGCGGCCACCAGGAGATAGGCGAACGGCATGATGCGCCGGGCGCCCAGCCGGTCGATCGCGCCATCGAGGAAGGCGGCCATGCCGAAGCCGATGCCGTAGCTGAGCGCGGCCAGCCCGTTGGCGCTGACGGGTTCTCCCAGCCCATTGTGCAAATGATCGCCCAGATAGCCGTAGAGCCCGTAGAACGCCGTCATGAAGGCGCTGCAGGCAAGCAGCAGCGGCACGATGCCGGGAATGCCGAGGGCCTCCAGCGGCGCGGGCGCCGGTCCGTCCTTCCTGATGTCGGGAAGCGAACTCGCCGAAAGGCCGGCCAATGCAAGCGCCGAGAAGCCAGTGACCGCGGCGAAGACGGCGCGCCAGTGGACGAGATCGGCAAGCACGGCCGACAGGGAAACGCCTGCCACCATGCTCAGCGTCCAGCCGGTCAGCACCACGCCGATCGTGCCGCTTTCGCGGCCGGGTGGGGCTATGGCGGCGGAACTGGAATAGATCGCCGGCAGGGCAATGCCGGCGGCGAGGCCGGCGAGAAGCTGCGCGCCGATCAGCACCGCCACGGTCGGCGCCGCGGCACTCGCCGCCAGCGCGACGGCAAGCAGAAGCAGTGCTGCCTGCAGCATGCGGCGGGCGCCGACCCGGTCGATATAGCGCGCCAGGAAGAGGGCGCTTGCCGATGTGCCGAGGCCGAACCCCGCCGACGCCATCATGACGGACGGAACGCTGGTTCCGAACGAGGCGGCGACAGCCGGCGCGATCGGTCCGAGAACCAGGGAGTTCGAGCCGATCACGGCGACGCATCCCGTCAGGAGGTATGCGAGTGCCGGGATCGGCGCTCTCGGGCTCAGCACTATAACTTGATCATTGTTCGACATATCATCATGATGGCCGTATTTCATTCGGCATCAATCGGGAATTTCGATATGGATGAAGAAACAGATGGGGTTCCGCGGAACAGGCTGGCGACCCGTGAAGTCGATGCCGTCGACCGAAGGATATTAGGCATTCTCGTGGATGACGCCACGATCAGCTACGCCGATCTCGGCGAGCGCGTGGGACTTTCGCCGCCGGCCGTTCATGAACGGGTCAAGCGGCTGCGCCGAAGTGGCGCCATCCGAGCCACCGCCGCCATCATCGACCCAAAGGCGGTGAGGAAGCCGCTGCTTGCCTTCGTGCACATCGACACGAGGGGCTGGGGCAAGACCCCGGAGCTGATGGCGATATCGGAGCATCCGGAGGTCGAGGAAATCCACACGGTGGCGGGCGACACCTGCGTGCTGCTCAAGGTGAGGACGGAGGACACCAAGGCGCTGGAAGGCCTGCTGTCACGCCTTTACGAGACGCCGGGCGTCACCTCGACGCGCAGCTATGTCGTGCTCTCCACCTATCTGGAGCGGCCGGTGCAGCCGGGCATCACCGCGACCTGGCCCGAGCCCGGGCTGATGACCGAGCCGATCTACTAGAGGAGCGCGCGCTACGCCCGTTCCGGAAACATCGCTTGCAGCCCTTCGCGCGAGGCCTTGGCGACGCCGCGCTCGGTGATGAGACCTGTGACCAGCCGTGCCGGCGTCACGTCGAAGGCGGGATTTGCCGCCGGCGTGGCATCCGGCGAGACGCGCACCTGCGCGATCCTGCCGTCGGAAGTCTTGCCCCAGACCAGCGAAACCTCGTCGCCGGAGCGCTCCTCGATCGGGATTTCGACAAGCCCGTCGGCCACCGTCCAGTCGATGGTGGGCGAGGGGAGCGCGACATAGAACGGCACCTCATTGTCGGCGGCTGCAAGCGCTTTCAGGTAAGTACCGATCTTGTTGCAGACGTCGCCATTGGCGGTCGTGCGGTCGGTGCCGACGATCACCATGTCGATCTCGCCATGCTGCATCAGATGGCCGCCGGCATTGTCGACGATCAGCGTATGCGGCACGCCATGGCCTGCCATCTCCCAGGCGGTCAACTGAGCCCCCTGGTTCCTGGGCCTCGTCTCGTCGACATAGACATGCACGGGAATGCCAGCTTCGGTCGCCAGATAGATCGGCGCCGTCGCCGTGCCGTAGTCGACCGTCGCCAGCCAGCCGGCATTGCAGTGGGTGAGGATGTTGACGGTTTCGCCAGGCTTCTTGCGCGCCGCGATGGCTTTTATGATGGCAAGCCCGTTCTCGCCGATGGCCCGGTTCAGCCCGACGTCTTCGTCGGCGATCTCGCCGGCGCGACGATAGGCGGCCTCGGCGCGCTCGCCGGGCGCGAGCGGCTTCAGGAAGCGACGCATCTCGTCCAGCGCCCAGCGCAGGTTGATCGCTGTCGGCCGCGTCCTGTGCAGCGTCTCCCATACCGCGTCGAGCGCCTCGTCCGATGGATCGTCCATCATCTGGATGGCGACGCCGTAAGCGGCGGTGACGCCGATCAGCGGCGCGCCGCGCACCCACATGTCGCGGATCGCGGTGGCGATGCCGGCAACTGTTCCGATCGTCTCGATGCGGAACTCATGCGGCAGCCAGCGCTGGTCGATGATATCGACCGAACGCTTGTCGCCGCTCAGCCAGATGGTGCGATAGTGG
This sequence comes from Mesorhizobium sp. 65-26, assembly GCA_001899205.1. Taxonomy (GTDB): domain Bacteria; phylum Pseudomonadota; class Alphaproteobacteria; order Rhizobiales; family Rhizobiaceae; genus Mesorhizobium. The sequence continues at coordinate 336,597 of MKVL01000025.1, forward strand.
CGTTCGCCGACGTTCAAAGGCTGCTCTCCTGTTCGATCAGCGCGGCCAGCTTGTTGACCTCGTCGATGCTGTGGATCTGCCGCCGGTTGACGGCGATGTGGCGGCCGAAGCGCAGCGCCTTGGCTTCACATCTGGCGCGCATGTCTTGATCGGCAATGGTCTCGAAATCCGCATTGTGGGCGAGGCCGAGGATGCGCCGGTGCACCTCTATGCCCGCGAAGCCGAGCAGATCGGTCCAGATGCCGGCAAGCATGTGGTCGAGCGCCTGTTCGGAACCCAGCAGGTCGCCCTGATCCTCGAACAGGCTCTTCTGGTAGAGCATACCGGTGCGTTCGGTGCGCCACAGATGCGAAAACTCGGCGCGGAACACCGCCCAGGTCTCGGCCGTCACTTCGAGCAGATAGGCGCGCATGGGATCGCGGCTGCCATTCTCCTCGTGGCCGCGCTGCGAGAAGAACGCCATCCAGAAATTGGCAAGCAGCATGCCGACGTCGAAGGCGATCGGGCCGTAGAAGGCGAACTCCGGATCGATCATCCGGGTCTCGGTGTCGGTGACCATGATCGAGCCGGAATGCAGGTCGCCATGCAGCAGCGTCTCCGCATTGGCGGCGAAAAGATGCTTCAGCCGCTGCGCCTCGACCTTGAGGTCGCGGTCGGCGCGCAATTCCGCCACCAGGCTGTCGAGCTGCGGGCTGGTGTGCCGGTTCATCCTGGCGTCGAAATAGGGATCGGAGAACACCAGGTTCTCGGTGATGTCGCAGAGCTCGACATTGTCGGCGAACAGCGCAAGGTCGGCCTTGCGCTCCTTCGTCACCATCGACAAGTCCGAGCCGCGAAACAGCGTGCGGGCCATGAACAGTCCGATGTCGCGCGCGATGTTCGGCAGTTCGCGGCCATCGATCAGCGCCCGCCGCAGGATGACGTGCGGCGGCGCCAGATATTCCATGACGATCAGCGCCTGGCCCTCGTCGAAATGGAGGATCGCAGGCACGGATCCGGGTGCTCGCGCCTGCTGCCGGGTGAGCGCATGATATTCGAAGAAGGAGCGCTTGAGCGGCAAGGGCCAACTGTCGCCGACGAGCCGCACATAGGGCAGCGCCTGCTTGACCACCGCCGCGCCCTGATCGCCCTCGACGATGAAGACGAGGTTCAGATTACCGTCACCGACCTCGCGTACCTTCCAGCGCGCGGCATCCTTGCCGATGCGCCCGGTCAGCGCCTCGTTGGCGCCGAGGCGCTTCGGCAGCGTCTCCACCGACAATGCTTCGAACGGCTTCTTCCCGGTCATCCTCACCCCTCCTGCTCATGGCTTCCAGCGATAGCGGAGCCAAGGCGGCGGGGCCAAGCTAGGTAGCGCTCTGGCAATTGTCAATCGTGTTGACAATTGCCGATGCAGCCCATAGCGTCATGGTCAGGGAGGAACGAATGGGCGCAGATGCCGTGTTCCGTGTGGAGGGCCTGAGGAAATCCTTCGGCCAGAACGAGGTGCTTGGCGGCATCTCGGTTGAATTGCATGCGGGCGAGGTAACCGTGCTGATGGGCGCCAACGGCGCCGGCAAGTCCACCCTGGTCAAGATCATCAGCGGCGTCTACGAACGCGGCGGCGGCACGATGCGGCTTGCCGGGCAGGCCTTCGATCCCAGGACGCCCGCCGAAGCCATCCGCGCCGGTGTCGTCACCGTCCACCAGAACATCAATGACGGCGTGGTGGCCGATCTCGACGTCGCCACCAACCTGACGCTCGACCGGCTGAGCGGCAAGGGCGCCTCGACGCTGTTCAAGCCTGCCAGCATCCGTGCCCAGGCCAGGGCGGTCGCCGATCGCATGGGGCTGGCCCTCGACCTCAAGGCTCGCGTCAGCGATCTCTCGCTGGCGGACCGGCAGATGGTGGCGATCGCGCGGGCCATGGCGCATCAGCCCAAGGTGCTGATCCTCGACGAGCCGACCTCGTCGCTGTCGAGCGCGGAGGCCGACCGGCTGTTTTCGCTGATCGACCGGCTGCGCGGGCAGGGCGTCGCCATCCTCTACATCTCGCACCGCATGTCCGACATCAGGCGGCTTGCCGACCGGATCGTGTCGATGCGCGATGGCGTCATCTCCGGCGCCTTCGACCGCAAGCCGCTCGATTATGAGGGCGCGGTCAACGCCATGCTCGGCCGCAAGATCCATCTCGACCGGGTCGTAGCCAGAAGCTCGGCAAGCGCCGTTTTCACCGCGGAAGGTCTGCGGATCGCGCAAGGGTCGAAACCGATCTCCATGACGCTCGGCGCCGGCGAGGTGGTGGCGATCACCGGCCTGGTCGGCGTCGGCAAGACGGCGCTGGCCGAAACACTGTTCGGTGTGCGCAGGCCGCTGGCAGGCACGATGCGCATGGACGACAAGCCTTATGCGCCGGGATCGGCGCGCGAGGCGATCGCCGCCGGTGTCTTTCTCGTCGCCAAGGATCGCGCGGAGAGCGGCATCGTCGGTGACTTCAACATCGAGCGCAACATCAGCCTGCCGTTCCTCAAGCGCATGTCCGGCCTCGGCGTCATGAAGAAGCGCGCCGAACGGGCCGTCGCCCGCCGCCAGATCGACGAACTCGGCATCGTCTGCCGCTCGGAAAAGGACGAGCTCTCGGCGCTGTCTGGCGGCAACCAGCAGAAGGTCATGGTGGCGCGCTGGATGTCGCAGGCCTCGCGCCTGTTCATCCTCGACGAGCCTTTCCAAGGCGTCGATATCTCGGCCCGGCGCGATATCGCGGCCAAGCTGAGGGCGAGCGCCGACGGCCGCGCCACGCTCATCTTCGTCACCGAGATCGACGAGGCGCTGGAGACCGCAGACCGCATCCTGGTGATGTCGGAACACACGATCGTCGGCGAGCACAGGAACGCCGATATCGACCTCGACCGCCTGTTGGCCGAAGTGGCCGGCGGGCCGCTGCACGGCGCGGCGTGAGGCCGGGAGCATTCGCATGGAGTGGAACGGGAATGAGCTTATGTCGGACAGCCGCGCGGCGGGGCGCTGAATGATGCGCGACCATGCCATCCGCTACGGCTTCATCGTCCTGCTCGTCGGGCTGATCGCTTATTTCGCGATCGCCGCGGACGGGTTCGTCTCGCCCCAGAGCGCGGTCTTCATCTTCCAGTCGGTGGCGATCACCGGCGTGCTGGCGCTCGGCGTCACCGCCACGCTCGTCGTCGGCGGCTTCGACCTGTCGATCGGATCGGTCGCGACATCGGCGATGATGGCTGCTTCCTATGCCATGGTGGTGCTGGAGCAGAACGCCGTCGTCGCCGTCATCGCCTGCCTGGTCATCGGCGTCCTCGTCGGCCTCATCAACGGCTGGCTGATCGTCTACATGCGCGTGCCCGACCTGCTCGCGACGCTCGGCATGATGTTCCTGCTGCTCGGCCTGCAGCGTATCCCGACCGAGGGGCGCTCGATCGCCACCGGCATGACGATGCCCGACGGTTCGGTCGCCAACGGCAAGTTCTCGGAAGCCTTCCTGGCGCTCGGCCGCCACCGCATCGACTTCTTCATCCCGAACCTCATTCCGGTCTCGGTTGTGGTGCTGGTCGTGCTGGCCGTGCTGATCTGGTTCTTCCTCGAATACACCCGCTTCGGCCGCATGATGTACGCCGTCGGCAGCAACGAGAGGGCCGCCGAACTCGCCGGCGCGCCTGTCAAGGCATACAAAATCTGGGCCTATGTCATTTCGGGAGTTTTTGCCTCGATCGGCGGCATTTTGCTCGCCGCCCGACTTGGACGCGGCGATATCGCCTCGGGTAATAATCTGTTGCTCGACGCTGTCGCCGCGGCGCTCATCGGCTACGCGGTGCTCGGCGCCGCCAAGCCCAACGCCTTCGGAACGGCTGTCGGCGCGGTGTTCGTCGGCGTGCTGCTGCAGGGCCTGACGATGATGAACGCCCCTTACTACACGCAGGATTTCGTCAAGGGCGCGGTTCTCGTCGTCGCCCTTGTCTTCACCTTCGCCCTTTCCGGCAGGGGCAGGAAATAGGATTTCGACCGGGGCATATTGAACAGAAAAACGGAGGAAAACCACGTGAGCATCACAAGAAGACTTCTAGGGAAGGCCGCGCTCGGCCTCGCCGGCGCGGCGCTGCTTATGCAGGGGACTGCACTGGCCGCCGAGCGTCCGGCGCCGTTCGACAAGCCGGGCGTCAAGATCGCGCTGGTGCGCTATCTCTCGACGGGTGACTTCTTTCAGGCCTATCTCTCCGGCGTCGAGGCCCAGGCCAAGGCGCTCGGCGTCGACCTGCGCGTGCTCGACAGCCGCCAGGACGCCGCGCTTCAGGCCGACATGGTCGACCAGGCCATCGCGCTCGGCGTGCAGGGCATCATCATCCAGCACGGCCTGACGGAATCGATGAAGGACGCCGCCCAGCGCGCCGTTGACGCCGGCATCAAGGTCGTCGCCTTCGACGTCAACGTCGAGAACCCGAAGATCCCGCAGATCGAGCAGTCCGACCGCGACCTGGCGCGCCTCGCGCTCGAACAGGCGGTCAAGGACAATGGCGACAGCTGGAAGGCCGGCTATGTCTATGTCGCCGGTATCGCGCCGCTCGACCGCCGCAACGAAACCTGGGTCGACGTGAAGAAGAAGAACGCCGGCATCAGCGAGGTCGCCATGTTCGGCACGCTCGACAACCCGATCGCCAACTCCGTCGCCAACCAGGCGCGTTCGGTGCTGCAGGCGCATCCCGACATCAACGTCATGTTCGCCCCCTATGACGAGTTCGCCAAGGGCGTGAAGATCGCCGTCGACGAGGCCGGCCTGAACAAGAAGATCAAGATCTATTCGGCCGATATCTCGACGTCGGACATCTCCGCCATGCGCGAGCCGGACAGCGCCTGGGCTGCCACCGCCGCCACCAACCCGGCCGTCGTCGGCCAGGTCTCGGTGCGCGCGCTGGCCCAGCTTCTCGCCGGCGAGGATCCCGGCCACAACGTCATCGTGCCGCCGACGCTGATCACCCAGAAGGAGCTCGTCGACAAGGACATCAAGAACATGGAGGACCTGTCGGCCAAGTTGCCGCAGTTCGCCCATGCCGATGTCGCCATGCCGGCCTGGATGCCAAATCCGAACGCCAAGTAAGGCCAGGCCTCACGCCAGGGAAAAGAGCGGTCCTCGGACCGCTCTTTTTGTTTTGATCGCTATGAAACCTTCCACCGACCGGCTGGCACCACGGAGCCGGGCTTGCCGGTATCTCCGCTGTCTCAAGGGCCGATCGCGACGCCGCGATTGGCGAAGAAGCGGTCGAATGCCGCAAGCGGCAGCACCACGTCGGCCTGGCTCTTCCGCTCGTGGCCGGACGGGTTGTGGAAGCGGATTGCGTCCGGCGCGGCCGCCGTCACCAGCACCAGGTGTCCGCCCTTCGCGGGCGGCTCGCGATCGGGCCAGCGGATCGAGGGGTGCACCGAGGCGATGAAGAACCGCCATTTCGAGAGTATGTCGGGAATGGTCGTGACATCGATCTTCGTCATCGTTTCCGCCGCAAGGCCGAAACGCTCGCCGACGAATGTCACGAAGGGCGCGTAGATCAACCCTTTTATCGAACCATTGGCCGCGTCGACCACATAGCCGCCATAGCTCGTGCAGGCACGCGCCAGATCCAGTGTCGGATGAATCTCGCCGCGCGCCGCCAGGATCATCTTCAGGCAGGCCATGCCGCAGACATTGACGGCCCAACGCGCATAGTCCTCGACCGTCTCCGCTCCCGAATTGCGCCACAGCGGATCGCGATGCAGCGCCGCCGGGCCCTCGGCCAGCAGCGGCAGGGTCATGTCCGGCGTTTCCCATTGGCTGAAAAAGGGGACTTCGCTGCGCTGCATGCTGATTCCTGTCCGGCTTGCTCAACCTGCGCGCCACCACGCCACGCGCTCGGGCATCCGGCAAGCAGGATCGACGCGGATCCTGGCCGGAATGTGTGCCGCGCGGGGAAAAGAGCTGCCGTGGCAGCACTTTCCCCCGGGATTTCGTCAGCGCAGCGCCGCCGCGATGTTGCCGCCGTCCACCGTCGTCACGTCGGCGGTGGTGCGCTCGGCCAGCGCGTGGTGCAGGAAGGCCTGCGCCACGTCCTGCGCGGTCACTTCCTGGCCGAGCAGGTTGCCGGACATGTATTCCTTCTCAGACACGCCGCGCGCGCCGGAACGGCTGGCGATCATGGCGTCGGTCAGCAGGCCGGAGCGGATGCGGTCGGCGTTGACCGCGTTGGAGCGGATGCCGTGCGCGCCGTAATCCAGCGCGTATTGGCGCGACAGGAACAGGGTCGCGGCCTTCGGCAGTCCATAGGCGCCGAATTTCGGGCCCGGATTGACCGCCTGCTTGGAGGTGTTGAACAGGAGCACGCCGCCTGTGCCTTGTTCCAGCATGATGCGCACCGCGTTCTGCGCGACCGACTGGTGGGCGAAGAAGTTGAGCTCGAAGCTCTTGCGCAGCAGCGCGTCGTCGATCTCGCCGATCCTGCCTTCCCAGGCCGCGCCGGCATTGGAGACGACGATGTCGACGCCGCCATAGACGGCGACCGCCTTGTCGAAGGCAGCGCGAACCTGCTTCGGATCGGTGACGTCGGCGCCGACGCCGATCGAATTGTTGCCGGCCTTCTTCGCCGCTTCGGCAGCCTTGTCTGGGTCGAGGTCGACGACGACGGCATGCGCGCCGGTGTCGGCGAACAGCTTGGCGGTGGCCGCTCCGATTGCGCCCGCTCCACCGGTCACCAGCACCACCTGGCCGGTGAGCGGCTTCGGCTTGTTGGAGGCGAGCTTGGCCTGCTCCAGCGACCAGTATTCGAGCGGGAAGAGGTCGGCCTTGGACAGGGGCTGGAAGCGCCCCACGGCCTCGGCCCCGCGCACGGCTTCGATCCACATCTCGCCGACGTCGGAGGCGATCCTGGCGTCCTTCAGCGTACGGCCATGGCCGAACATGCCCAGGCCGGGGACCAGCGTCAGTCGCGGCATCGGATCGAGCATGGTGCGCTTGACGTCGTCGAGCGCGTCGTTGGTCTCGAAGTAGGCGCGATAGTCGTCGGCGAAGGCCTGTACATGGTCGCGGATGGTTGCCTTGTAGTCGCCGATCCTGTCGGCATCCGGCGCCGGCACCGCCATCGGGCCGGTCTTGATGCGGATCGACAGGTCCGGCGTCGACACGCCGCGTCCGGCGAGCGCGGCGATGTCGGCCGAGTTTATAAAGTCGACGATCGCATCGGAGGTGCGGAAGTCGCTGATCATGCGGTCGAAGCGGCCCTCGCCCCGCGCCACGGCCACGGCGCCGCGCAGCGTCGGCGCGATCTCGGCCGGCTTGGCGAGCCTGGCCGGCAGCGCCGCTTTCGCGCCCGGCGCCTTGCCATGCTTGGCGACATAGTCCTCGGCGACGTTCACATAGTGGATCATGCGATCGTAGGCCTGCCGGGCATCGTCGCCGAAGGTGAAGATGCCGTGCTTGTCGAGGATCAGGCCCTCGACGCTCGGGTCGGCGTCATAGACATCGGCCGCGACCTTCGCCAGGTCGAAGCCCGGCTTGATGTAGGGCACGTAGCCCATCTTGTCGCCGAACACCGTCTTGATCAGCGCCTTGCTGTCTTCCTGGTCGACGATCGCGAGGATGGCGGTCGAATGGGTATGGTCGACGAATTTGTGCGGCAGGAAAGCGTGCAGCAGGGTCTCGACCGACGGATTGGGGGAGGAGGGATCGATGAGATTGGCGCGCTGCAGCGCCACCATGTCTTCGTCGGAGAGCCTGGCGAGGCCGCGCGCCTTGAGCAGCGCCCCCATCTTCACCGCCGGCAATCCCTGCGGCTCGATGACCGCCATGTCCCAGCCCGAGCCCTTGACGCACAGCACGTCCCACTCGTCGCCGACGAGGTCGGTGGTCCTGGTCTTGCAGGAGGTGTTGCCGCCGCCGTGCAGCACCAGGCGCGGGTCGCCGCCGAGAAGGCGGGTCGTATAGACGCGCAGCGCGAGGTCGCGGCTGACGCCCTTCTTCGCGTAGTCGGCAACGAGTTTTTCCGCGTCGCCATCGTTCCACAGGTTCTTCATCTTGGATTGTCCGGTTGCTGACTTGATAGGGTGAAACGGGAAAGCCACGACATCCTGATGACAGGGCGCGGCGGTGCTTTCTTCTAGGATGCCTTTTCGCTTGCCGGCGCGGCATGTTCGAGGAGGCGCTCGGCCATGCGCGCGCCGATCACCAGATGCGTGCAGAGCCCGCCGGCGATCGCCGCCAGCAGCGGCTCGTACTTGCTGTCCTCCTGCACCACCATCAGCCGCTTCTCGATGGCGCGTAGCGACGACAGCTCTGCCGAAATGACACGCTTGTTGTAGCTGCAGTCGAGCACGGTGCCGCTGCCATCTATGACCTGCCCGGCGATGACGCCGGCGGCGCCTTCCTTGCGCAGCGCGGCCATCTCGTCCGGTGTCAGCGCGCCGCATTTGACCAGATGGCTCTCGGCATCGACCGCGCCGACGGAATAGAGCGCGAGATCGCAGTCGCTGATGCCGGACAGTTGTTCGCGGATGACCGGTTCGGCGCGCAGCGCCCGCGCCAGTTCTTCCGTCGACAGCACCAGCGGCGCGTAGAAATTCAGCCCCTTGGCGTTGAGCCTGCGCGCGATTTCCATCGTGCACTGGTCGGGGCGGTAGGAGTAGGGCGCGCCGAGATTGCCGCAAAGCTGCACCACCGTGACATCCTGCAAATCGGCATAGGACATGATGTCGGCGATGGTGTAGACGGTGCGGCCCCAGGCGACGCCGATGCGGTCGCCCTTCTTGACCAGTTCGAGAAAAACGCTTGCCGCCAGAACCGCGATGTCCGTCGACGGATCGGCGGCATAGGCATTTTCGGGCGCGATCCAGACGGCATCGAGCCTCAAGGCGTCCTCGAGCTTTCGCGCCATCACGTCGTCGGTGAAAAGCTGCGTCGAGGTCGATATGTTGACGATGCCGGTCTCGCGCGCCTTGCGCAGGTACATGGCCACGGAGGCGCGCGAAATCTTGAGCTGGGTCGCCACCTCGTCCTGCCGCAGGCCATGGGCATAGTAAAGCCAGGCGGCCTTGTGGATGAGCTGTTCTGCCGGTCGGATCGCCATGCCGTCTCCTCGATTTTGACATTAGTCACGGCGGTCGACAAAAGTCAAATCGGGCGAAAAGAGCATGAGATGCTCAGCCGGCGGGCAAATTGAGATCGCCATTGTAGCGAAAGCGCCCTCTCATGCCATCGTCGATGGTGACGGCCGGATCGGCAATGTTTAGAAGGTCCTGAGGAACCACCGGGGAGGACGGGATGGACAATCCTTATGAGCGGGATCTCGACAGGAATGCGGCGAACCACCAGCCGCTGACCCCGCTTGTCTATCTCGAGCGCGCGGCAAGGACCTATCCCGATCACATCGCCATCATCCATGGCGGCCAGCGCATCTCCTACCGCGATTTCTGGCGGCGCTCGCTGAAGCTCGCCTCGGCGCTCGCCCGCCGCGGCATCGGCAAGGGTGACACGGTGACGGTGATGCTGTCGAACACGCCGCCGATGCTGGAAGCCCATTTCGGCGTGCCGATGACGAAGGCCGTGCTGCACTCGCTCAACACCCGCCTGGATGCGGCCGTCATCGCCTTCCAGCTCGACCACGCGGAGACGAAACTGCTGATCGTCGATCGCGAGTTTTCGAGCGTGGTCAAGGAAGCGCTGGCGCTGGCCAGGGTTAAGCCGCTGGTCATCGACTATGACGATCCCGACTATGCCGCTGATGCTCCCTATCCGAAGGGAGAGAGGATCGGCGCCGTGGACTATGAGGAGTTCGTCTCCGGCGGCGACGGGACTTTCGCCTGGTCGATGCCCGACGACGAATGGGACGCCATCTCGCTCAACTACACGTCCGGCACGACCGGCAATCCCAAGGGTGTTGTCTATCATCATCGCGGCGCGGCGCTGATGGCCTACACCAACACCATCCATGCCGGCATGGCCAAGCACGCGGTCTATCTGTGGACGCTGCCGATGTTCCACTGCAACGGCTGGTGCTTCCCGTGGACGCTCGCCGTGCAGGCGGGCACCCATGTCTGCCTGCGCTGGGTGCGGGCGAAGCCGATGTACGACGCCATCGCCGACCACGGCGTCACCCATCTGTGCGGCGCGCCGATCGTCATGTCGGTGCTGATCAACGCACGGGACGAAGACAAGCGCGAGTTCCCGCAGACCGTCACCTTCAACACCGCCGCCGCGCCGCCTCCGGAAGCCGTGCTGTCCGGCATGGCCGATGCCGGCTTCGCCGTCACCCACCTCTACGGCCTGACCGAGACCTACGGTCCGGCCGTCGTCAATGAATGGCACCGGGAATGGGATGGGCTTGAGAAGGGCCAGCGCGCCGCGAAGAAGGCGCGCCAGGGCGTGCGCTACGCTGCGCTCGAGGGGTTGACGGTCATGGACCCCGAGACGATGGTCGAGACGCCGGCCGATGGCGAGACCATCGGCGAGGTCATGTTCCGCGGCAACATCGTCATGAAGGGCTATCTGAAGAACCGCAAGGCGACCGACGAGGCGTTCGCTGGCGGCTGGTTCCATTCGGGCGACCTCGGCGTCATGCATCCCGACGGCTACATCCAGCTCAAGGACCGCTCGAAGGACATCATCATCTCGGGCGGCGAGAACATCTCGTCCATCGAGGTGGAGGACGCGCTCTACAAGCATCCGTCGGTGGCGTCCTGCGGCGTGGTCGCCCGCGCCGACGAAAAGTGGGGCGAGGTGCCGATCGCCTATGTCGAGCTGAAGCCGGGCAAGACGGCCTCCGAGGCCGAGATCATCGATCATTGCCGCTCGCTGCTGGCCCGCTTCAAGGTGCCGAAGGCGGTGATCTTCGCCGAGATCCCAAAGACCTCGACGGGCAAGATCCAGAAGTTCCGGCTGCGGGAAATGGCGAACGGGTCGTGAGCATCAACGGGTGAGGCCGAGTTCCCGCCCACCCCCCTCTGACCTGCCGGCCATCTCCCCCGCAAGGGGGGAGATTAATCGCGTCACTGCTTTCGCCAATCATCAGCGTTGCAAGGTAAAGCGCCATCGCTGAGCACTGCTAATCTCCCCCTTTGCGGGGGAGATGTCCGGCAGGACAGAGGGGGGTGCGAAGGATCGCGACCCTGGAGATTAGCATCCTCGTCGCTCATCGTCCTCCCTCGCAGCTGTCACCAACTGTCACCAACCATACGCGTACGTCGATTTCGCGTTGACTCCTCACAGCTTTCAAATTACGACTGACGAAAATTGAAATTCGTCACTCGTTAAGCGACAGCGCCATGTCAGAAGCCGCCGACATCGTCACCGATCCCGCAAGACAGGAGAATGTGACCCGCATTCTGGACAGCGCCGAGCGGCTGTTCCGCCACTATGGCTACGGCAAGACCAATGTTGCCGACATCGCCCGTGACCTCGGCATGTCGCCGGCCAACATCTATCGCTTCTTCGCTTCGAAGGTTGAAATCCACCAGGCGGTCTGCGCGCGCATGCTGGGCACCTGTTATCGGCTCACCTACGAGGCTTGCCACAGTGCGGGCAGTGCCAGCGACAGGCTGCGCCGCTACGCCCATACCCACTACGAGTGGACGCGCGACACCATGCTCGACCAGGAGAAGGTCCATGAGATGGTGGTGGTCGCCATCGAGCGCGACTGGCACGTCATCGAGAAGCATATCGACAAGATCCACGACCTCGTCGCCGACGTGATCCGCGAGGGCATAGAGGCCGGCGAGTTCGTTGAACAGGACCCCGTGGTGGCCTCGCGCTCCTTCGGTGCGGCCATCGTCATCCTGTGCCATCCGCAGATGGTGGCGCAGTGCCTTGCCAAGCAGAACAGGGCGTTGCCGGACGATCTCATCGAATTCGCGATCAGAGCCTTGAAGAAATGACCGTCGCGCCGGCAGGCGCGCCGTAACGTCGATTCACCTCTAGTCTGGGAGTGCTAGGGTGTCTTTGTCCAAATTCATCGTCAAAAGGTCGCCGGCCGCCGGGCTCATCCTGCTCGCGACGCTTGGCATGGCCGGCTGCTCGCAGGAAAAGTCCGAGGTCAAGGATGTCATCCGGCCGGTCAAGGTCGTCGAGATCGGCAAGGTGCAGGACACCCGCCAGCTCGACTATTCCGGCTCGGTGCGCTCGCGCACCGAGATGAACCTCGGCTTCCGTGTCGCCGGCAAGATCACCGAGCGTCTCGTCAATGTCGGCCAGCATGTGAATTCGGGCGACGTGCTCGCCCGGGTCGATCCTTCCGACTACGAGCTTTCCGTCAAGAGCGCCGAGGCAAGCCTCGATGCCGCGGAGCGCCAGGTGGAGACGGTCGATCTGGCGCGCAAGCGGGCCGAGCAGCTTTTCGCCAGGAATTTCGCTTCCAAGGCGCAGCTCGAACAGGCGACGCTGACTTACAACCAGGCCGTGGCTTCCCGCGATTCCGCCCGCTCGACGCTTGCCCAGGCGCGCAACCAGGTTGGCTACGCCGACCTCAAGGCGAGCGAGGACGGCATCGTCACCGCTGTTGCCGCCGACATCGGCCAGGTCGTCGGGGCCGGCACGCCGGTCATGACGGTTGCCGTCGACGGCGAGAAGGAAGTGCTGATCGCCGTTCCGGAGATGGACATTGCCGGCTTCAAGCCGGGCAAGGAGGTCAAGGCGAGCTTCTGGTCGGACGAGGGGCTTGTCCTCGACGGCAAGGTTCGCGAGGTCGCCGGCAGCGCCGATCCGCAGTCCCGTACCTTTGCCGTGCGCGTCAGCCTGCCCAACGATCCGCGTGTGCTTCTCGGTATGACCGCGAGCGTTCGTGCCTCGTTCGGCAACGGACCGCAGCTTGTGTCGATCCCGCTCAGCGCCCTGGCCAGGAAGGACAGCCAGCCGATTGTCTGGACGGTCGATCGCGGCGCCGACACGGTGCACGCCCGCCCGGTCAAGGTGGCTGATTTCACGGACGATGGCGTGCGTGTCGCCGAGGGGCTGAAGCCGGGCGACGTTGTCGTCGCCGCGGGCACCCAGTTCATGACCGAGAATCTGAAAGTGAAGCTTGCCGACGGCGTGACGCAGCAGTCGGCCTCCGCCGAAAGCGACGAGGCCAGGCAGTTGCGCTGACGGCGCACAAGCCGGCCGCGCGTTCCCGCGGCCGCAGGTTTCCGGGCGGCAGGCGCCCGATCCGAGATGCCCGATCGATGACCCCCCGCATCGATTACGCGTCCCACCGCGATGAGGAGCCCTCTTTCGGAACCTCGCCGCCCGGAAGCCCAATCAGGAAGCGTCTGTTCCGTTCGCCCCGAAGAGGCGGCGAGGGCGCGTTGGCAATCAACATGATGGACCTGCATCGATGAGCACTTCCACGCACGAGAGACGGCCCTTCAACCTGTCGCGCTGGGCGATCGGCCACCCGAGTATCGCCCGGTTCCTGTTCGGCCTCATCATCATCGCCGGAGCGCTCGGCCTGATGCGCATGGGCCAGAAGGAAGACCCTGACTTCACCTTCCGCGTCATGGTTGTGCAGGCGGTCTGGCCCGGTTCCTCGATCCAGGAGATGGAGGACCAGGTCGTCAACAAGATCGAGCGCAAGCTGCAGGAAACGCCGCATCTCGATTTCGTGCGCTCCTTCACGCGTGCCGGCAGTGCCATCATCACCGTCCAGATCAAGGGCGACACCAATGCCGCCGAGGTCGCGGACGCCTTCTATCAGGTGCGCAAGAAGGTCGGCGACATATCCGGCGACCTGCCGCAGGGACTGCTCGGCCCATATTTCAACGATGAATTCGGCGACACCTTCATCACGCTGCATTCGATCAGCGGCGATGGTTTCAGCTATCCGGAGCTCAAGAAGTTCGCCATCCGGGCCCGCGACATGCTGCTGACGACGCCCGGCGTCGAGAAAGCCGTGATCATCGGCGACCAGCCGGAGAAGCTGTACATCGACGTCTCGTCCAAGGCGCTCGCCGAGCGCGGCCTGACCATCCTCGACCTGCAGAACGCCATCAAGGGCCAGAACGCCGTCGACCCGGCGGGTTCGGTCGACACCGGCGTCAATTCTGTGCGTATCTCGGTCGAGGGCGACGTCGGCCGGGTGGACGACATCAAGAACCTTAGGCTGCGCGCCGGCGGCCAGGTCACCCGGCTGGGCGACATCGCGACCGTCACCTCCGGGCTGGAGGATCCCTTCCAGCGCAAGTACCGCTTCAACGGCCACGAAAGCGTGCAGCTCGGCGTCGTCATGGCCAAGGGCTTCAACGTCACCGATGTCGGCAAGGACGTCGAGGCCACCTACAAGCGCTTCACGGAGAGCCTGCCCTATGGCGTCTCCGTCGACCAGATCTCCGACCAGCCGGAGGTTGTCCGCGACGCGGTCAGCGAATTCATGCATGCGCTGGGCGAGGCGTTGCTCATCGTGCTCGTCGTCTCGTTCCTGTCGATCGGCTGGCGTTCGGGTCTGGTGATCGCCATCGCCATCCCGCTGGTGCTCGCCGCCACTTTCGCCATCATGTACGAGCTTGGCATCGACCTGCAGCGCATCTCGCTCGGCGCGCTGATCATCGCGCTGGGACTCCTGGTCGACGACGCCATGATCGTCGTCGAGATGATGGAGCGGAAGCTGGAGGAGGGGCTGGTCAAGATCGAGGCTGCAAGCTTCGCCTACTCTTCGACCGCCTTCCCGATGCTCACCGGCACGCTGATCACCACGGCCGGCTTCATCCCGGTCGGCTTCGCGGCATCGACGGCGGGCGAATATGTGCGCACGCTGTTCTATGTCGTCGGCATCGCGCTCGTCGTGTCGTGGTTCGTCGCGGTCTACTTCACGCCGTGGCTGGGCCACATGATCCTGAAGCAGCGCCAGCATGCCGGCACGCATCACGACGTCTTCGACACCGGCTTCTACCGGCGCCTGCGCGCGACGGTCACCTGGGCCGTGCGCCACCGCATCATCGTTCTGGTCATGACGCTGGTCACGTTCGGCACCAGCCTGTGGGCCTTCCAGTTCATCCCGCAGAACTTCTTCCCGCAATCCTCGCGGCCGGAAATCCTGGTCGATCTCTGGCTGCCGGAAGGCACATCGATCAAGGAGGTCGAGAAGCAGGCCAAGGCGCTCGAAACCAGGATGATGGACGATCAGGACAAGCGCTTCATCGCCACCTACATCGGCGAGGGCGCGCCGCGTTTCTTCCTGCCGCTCGACCAGCAGCTGCGCAATCCGAACTTCGCCCAACTTCTGGTCATGGCCAAGGACGAACCGGCGCGCGAGCGGCTGATCGTCAAGCTGCGCACGATCCTGGCTGAGGATTTTCCCTCGATCCGCGCCAAGGTCGACCGCCTGTTCCTCGGTCCACCCACCGGCTGGCCCGTGCAGATGCGCGTCATGGGGCCGGATCGGCAGGAGGTGCGCCGCATCGCCGACGAGGTGAAGGCGCGCTTCCATGAGAATCCGCTTCTGGGAGCCATCCACGACGACTGGCTGGAGCCGGTGCCGGCGATGAAGCTGGTGATCGATCAGGACCGCGCCCGTGCCCTCGGCGTTTCCTCGCAGCGCATTCGCCAGATGCTGCAGGCCACCATGTCCGGCGCGCCGCTCGACGATTTCCGCGACGGCGAGGAGACGGTCTCGATCGTCGCCCGCGAGCCGGCGGCATCGCGCCATCTCCTGTCGTCGGTGGACTCCGTCTACATCCCGACCGACTTCGGCGGCTCGGTGCCGCTGTCGCAGATCGCCAAGGTCGTTCCGGTGCTGGAGCAGGGCATCGAATGGCGGCGCGACCGCCTTCCGACGATCACCGTGCGTGGCACGTTGCCTGACGGCGTGCAGTCGAACGATGTCGTGACCAAGCTTTACAACGACATGAAGGACCTGCGCGCCGGGCTCGCGCCTGGCTACCAGATCCAGATCCAGGGTGGTGCTGAGGATTCCGCCGAGAGCCAGGCCTCCATCGCCGCCAAGGCGCCGGTGATGCTCGCCATCATCGTCGTGCTCCTGATGATCCAGTTGCAGCATTTCGGCAAGGCGATGCTGGTGCTGGCCACCGGTCCGCTGGGCATCATCGGCGCCGCGGCGGCGCTTCTGATCAGCGGCGCGCCTTTCGGCTTCGTCGCCATCCTCGGCGTCATCGCCCTGCTTGGCATCATCATGCGCAACTCGATCATCCTGGTCGACCAGATCGACCAGGACATCGCCGCGGGCATGGAGCGATCGGAGGCGATCGTCGGCGCCGCCGTGCGCCGCTTCCGGCCGATCACGCTGACGGCGCTGACCGCCGTGCTGGCGCTGATCCCGATCTCGCGCGCCGTCTTCTGGGGGCCGCTCGCCTACGCCATGATGGGCGGTATCCTGGTCGCCACCGTGCTGACCATCCTGGTGCTGCCGGCCGGCTATGCCCTGTTCTTCGGCCGAGAGCGCAAGAAGCGCCCAAGTCGGGAGGAGACGGCCATAATCGTCAACGAGGCGGAGCAGCCAAGGCTGGCGCTGGCTGCCGAGTAGGCAGCACCGCCGGGAGTGGCGCTTCCAGAATGATATCGTGAGAGGGGGGCGGGCGCCAGACGGACCCGCCCTCTCTTCTTTTCTGCCTCCTTATCGAGGGAACCTGCCGGTTCGGCCAGGCAGCCATGCCAAAAGGCGGGAAACAGGATTGCACCGCGAATGCTCTTGTTGTACGAACGTTCAACAAGGCGTTTTGCGAGGCACTTCCCTTGGTTCGGACCGAGTATCCCTTCGACGTGGAGACCGTCGATCCGCTATGGATCACGCTGGCCGACGGCACGCGCATCGCCGTCACGCTGTGGCGTCCGCGCGGCGAGGCGAGAGTGCCGGTCGTCGTCGAGATGGTGCCGTACCGGCGGCGCGACGGCACCGTCGCCCGCGACGTCGAGATCCATCCCTGGCTCGCCGGCCATGGCATCGCCTGCGCCCGTATCGACCTTCGCGGTTCCGGCGATTCCGACGGCGACCTGGCCGATGAATACCTGCCGCTCGAACAGGAAGATGCCTGCGAGATCATCGCGCAGCTGGCCGCGCAGCCCTGGTGCAACGGCAATGTCGGCATGACCGGTATCTCCTGGGGTGGCTTCAATGCACTGCAGGTCGCGGCAAGGCGGCCGCCGGCGCTGAAGGCGATCATCGCCAACTGCGCCACTGACGACCGCTATGCCGACGACATCCACTACATGGGCGGCGCGCTGCTCACCGAGCAGGAGATGTGGTCCAACTTCATGCTGGTGAAGAAGGCGATGGCGCCCGATCCCCAGATCGTCGGCGATGCCTGGCGCGACATGTGGATGCAGCGCCTGGCGGCGACGCGCTCGCTCTCGGAAGTCTGGCTCGGGCATCAGCGGCGCGACGATTACTGGCGACAGGGCTCGGTTTGCGAGGACCATTCCGCGATCGAGTGCGCGGTCATGGCCGTATGCGGGTGGGAGGACAGCTACTCCAACTTCGTGCCGCGCCTGCTGGAGCATCTCCCCGGGCCGAAGCTCGGCATCGTCGGGCCCTGGTCGCACGCCTATCCATGCCGCGGCGCGCCCGGCCCGTTGATCGGCTACCTGCAGGAGGCACTGCGCTGGTGGCGTCACTGGCTTTGCG
Source organism: Mesorhizobium sp. 65-26 (assembly GCA_001899205.1). GTDB lineage: Bacteria > Pseudomonadota > Alphaproteobacteria > Rhizobiales > Rhizobiaceae > Mesorhizobium. The sequence continues at coordinate 354,158 of MKVL01000025.1, forward strand.
GCGAGGACACCGGCATCATGGATGAGCCGCTCTACCGCGTCTGGATCACCGGCGAGGAAAGGCCGCGTCCGTTCTACCTGCCGGACCACGCTGGCGCGTGGGCGGCGGAGGACCAGTGGCCCTCGCCACGCATCGAGCGCCGCGTCATGTACCTCAACGCCGGCGGGCTCGGCATCGAAGCCGCGCCAGGCGCTTCGCTGTCTGTGTGTTCGCCGGCCACGGCGGGCCGCGACTGCGGCCGATGGGGCGGCTATGGCGGAAACTGCCCGGACATGCCCATCGACCAGCGGCGCGAGGACGGGCTGGCGCTCTGCTTCGACACGCCGCCGCTCGACGATGACCTGACCCTTCTCGGCGCGCCGGAACTCGACCTTCTGGTCAGCGTCGACCAGCCGCACGTCAACCTCGCCGTCCGCCTCTGCGACGTCTATCCGGACGGCACGTCGGCGCTGATGACCTATGGCGTGCTCAACCTCAGCCATCGCGACAGCCACGAGCATCCGACGCCCTGTCCCGTGGGAAAGCCGTTCCGCGTGAGGCTGAAGCTCAACGATTTCGGCCGTAACGTGCCCAAGGGCCATCGCCTGCGGCTGGCGCTGGCCAACCAGCATTGGCCGATCCTGTGGCCGCAGCCGAAACTGTCGACGCTGTCGGTCGCCAGCGGTGAAAGCACCGTCATGCTGCCTGTGCGCCCGCCGTCGCCGCGCGACCGGCAGGTGGCGTTCGAGCCGATGGAGACCGCGCCGCCCGTGCCTCAGACGGTGCTGGAGGAGGGCTTCGACCGGCGCGTCGTGACCGACGACGTCGGCTCGGGAATGCAGACCATAGCGCTAACGTCCGATCACGGCCGCAGGTGCTACGACGACCGCGCCATCACCGTGTCTTCCGCCAACAGCGACACGATGAGCATCAATGTCGATGATCCGCTGTCGGCCCGGCTGGTCACCGAATATCGCTGGGCGATCGCCAGCGGCGACGCCGACACGGCCGCCGTCGCCTTCACCGAACTGACGGCCGACGAAACGCATTTCAACCTGACATGGCGGCTCGAAGCCCGAGAACGAGGCACGATCGTGCACAGCGCCTCGGAAACGCGGCGCATCAGGCGCGATTTCGCCTGAGGCTGCGGGGAGGGGACGATGCTCGCATATGCAGTCAAGCGCATCGGTCTCGGCCTCCTGATCCTCGTCTTCGTCATGGTCGTGATGTACGCGGCCGTGTTCCTCGTGCCCGGCGATCCCGCCACGGTCGCGCTCGGGCCGCGCGCCACGCCAGAGCTGAAAAAGCTGCTGATCGAGCGCATGGGGCTCGACCAGCCGGTCTGGTGGCAGATCGTCGAATTCTTCCGCAACGCCCTGACCGGCAATCTCGGCTACGACGTCTGGTCGAACCGGCCCGTCTCGACGCTGGTCATCGAAGCGCTGCCCAACACGCTGATCCTCGGACTTGCGTCCCTGCTGACGGCGCTTGCAATCGGCGTTCCGCTCGGCTGCCTCTCGGTGATGCGGCGCGGCACGCTTGCCGATGGCGTCATCGGCGTGCTCGCGGTGAGCGTCATCGCTGTGCCGTCCTTCGTCGTCGCCATCTATTCGCTGCTCGTCTTCGCCGTCACGCTGCGCTGGCTGCCGGCGATCGGCGCCGGCGAGGCGGGCAACATGGCCAGTCAGTTCAAGGCGCTGATCCTGCCTGCGCTTGCCATCGCCCTCGGCTGGGTCGGCTATATCGCGCGCATGGTGCGCGCCTCCATGATGGAGGTGATGGGCGAACCGCACATCCGCACGGCCCGGTCCTTCGGCCTGCCGGAATGGAAGATCGTCTCCAAATACGCGCTGCGCATCGCCATCATTCCGACCATCTCGCTGGTTGCCGTCGGCCTCGGCAGCATCCTGTCCAGCGCCGTCTTCGTCGAGGCCGTGTTCTCCCGGCCCGGCATCGGCAAGCTGATCACCGACGCCGTCAGCACCCGCAACTATCCGGTGGTCATGGGCACCGTGCTGATCATGACCACCATCTACATCTCCATCACCATCGCCGCCGACCTGCTGATCGCGCGGCTCGATCCGAGGGTCCGCGATGTCTTCCGTGGCTGAAGCCTCGCTTTCCACGCCGGCGCGTCGTCGCCTGCCGATGCTCGGCGCGCTGCTTGCCGATCCCTTCACCTGCGTGGCGATCGTTCTGGTCGCTGGTTTCCTCGTCACCGCCGCCTTCGCGCCCTGGATCGCTCCCTATTCGCCGCTCAAGATCGACGTGCTGCACAAGCTCCAGCCGCCTTCCGCGGCGCACTGGTTCGGCACCGACCATCTCGGACGCGATCTCCTGTCGCGCGTCATCTACGGCGCGCGCACGGCACTCACCATCGCCATCGTTTCGGTGGCCATCGCCGGCGCCATCGGCCTGCTGCTCGGACTGATCGCCGGCTACGGGCCGCGCTGGCTTGACGCCATGCTGGTTCTCACCTTCGACAGCCTGAACTCGCTGCCGATGATCATGTTCGCGCTCGCCATCATCACGGTTCTCGGCGCCGGCACAGGGACGCTGATCGTCGTCATCGCCGCGACCTCGTTTCCGAGCTATGCCAGACTGATCCGGGCGCAGACGCTGGCGCTGAAGAACAGCGACTACATCCTCGCCGAGCGCCTCATCGACGCCAGCGCTGCGCGCATCATCTTCATCCACCTGTTGCCCAACGTCGTCGGCCCGCTGATCATCCTTCTGTCGATGGACATCCCCGTCGTCATCATGGTCGAGGCAGGGCTCAGCTTCCTCGGCCTCGGCGTGCGGCCGCCAACGCCCTCCTGGGGCTCGATCCTCTACGATGGCTACACCAGCATCCGCTCGGCGCCCTTTATGGTCGTCTTCGGCGGCCTGCCATTGGTGCTGGCCACGCTTGGCTTCACTTTCCTCGGCGAGGGGCTGCGCGACTATCTCGATCCGCGCCTGCAATTGCGGAGGCCGTCATGAGCGGCGCGCTCGCGGTCCGCGACCTCAGCGTCCGCTACGAGACGGCGCAAGGCGCCGTCCACGCACTGCGCCATGTCGACATCGAGGCGTCGCCGGGCGAGGTGGTCGGCATCGTCGGCGAGAGCGGCTGCGGCAAGTCCACGCTGGTCACCGCGCTCGCCAATCTGCTGCCGGCCAATGCCCGGGCCGACGGCGCCATCCTCTATGACGGCGTTGATCTCGCGGGGCTCGATGCGCGCCGCCAGCGCATGCTGCGCGGCGACGAGATCGCGCTCATCGGCCAGGATCCGATGACCGCCTTCAATCCGGTGCTGACGATCGGCGACCAACTGGTCGATTTCCAGCATCATCGCCGCGATCTCGGCCGCGCCGAAAAGAGGGCACGCATCGTCGCCATGCTCGGCCGCGTTGGCATCTCCGACGCCGAGCGGCGCATGAAAAGCTACCCGCACGAACTGTCGGGCGGCATGCGCCAGCGCGTGGCCATCGCCGCCGCGCTGCTGACGGATCCCGGCTTGCTCATCGCCGATGAGCCGACCACCGCGCTCGACGTGACGATGGAGGCGCAGATCATCCATCTGCTGCGCGAGCTCCGGCGCGACTACAACGGCATCGTCATCGTGGTTTCGCACCATCTCGGCGTCATCGCCGAGCTCTGCGACCGCGTCTATGTCATGTATGCCGGCGAGGTGGTGGAGGGCGGCGATGTCGATGCCATCTTCCACGGTGCCCGGCATCCCTACACACGGGCGCTGCTTGCCTGCGATCCGGCCGGATTCCCGGACAGGCTGGAGCGCCTGCCGACCATTCCGGGCAGCCTGCCGAGCCTGACCGTGCCGCCCACCGGATGTGTCTACGCGCCGCGCTGCGAGCGCGCCTTCGCGCCATGCGGCTTGGCTGAGCCGCGTCCGGTGCCGCTGTCGGGCTCCCATATGGCGCGTTGCCATGCGGTGTCGGCATGAGTTCGCGGGCGCAAATCCAGACTCTTCCGCAGTCTCGCGACAATGCCCTGCTGGCTGTCGAGGACCTGTCGGTGACTTTTTCCCGTGGCAGCCTGTTCAGTCGGTTGATCAATCCGCTTCCTCTGCCGAGCTTCAATGTCGTCGACGGCGTCACGCTGTCGCTCGCCGAGGGAGAGACGCTGGGTCTTGTCGGTGAGTCCGGCTCGGGCAAGACGACGCTCGCTCGCGCCATCCTCGGCTTGATGCGCCTGGCCGCCGGCCGCATCGCCTTCGCCGGTTCGGAGGTGCGCACGCCGGCCGACTTCCGTGCCATGCGCCGTCGTTCGGCGATGATGTTCCAGGACCCGGTGGGCTCGCTCAGCCCGCGCCTGCGCATCGGCACGCTGCTCACCGAGCCGGCGGTGATCCAGGGCGTTCCCATGCCGGACCGTCGCGCTGCCGCGAAGGCGCTGCTGGCGCTGGTCGGCCTGCCAGCCGCCTTCGTCGACCGGTTTCCGCACGAACTGTCCGGCGGCCAGGCGCGGCGTGTGGGCGTGGCCCGCGCGCTCGCCATGAAGCCGCGCCTTTTGCTCGCCGACGAGCCGACCGCCGGCCTCGACGTCTCGGTGCAGGGCGACGTGCTCAACCTGATCGGCGAATTGAAGCGCGAACTCGGTTTCGCCGCGCTGATCGTCACCCACAATCTGGCCGTCATCCGCCATGTCAGCGATCGCCTCGCCATCATGTATCTCGGCCGGCTGGTCGAGACCGGGCCGACACGCGAGGTCTTCGCCGCCCCGCTGCACCCGTACACCGCGACCCTGATCCGATCCGAGCCGGTGCCGGACCCAAGGCGCCGCAGTTTCGGTCCCGCGGTCCGCGGCGAGATTCCCAGCGTCTTCCGGCGGCCATCTGGCTGCGAATTCCATACGCGATGTCCGATCGCGGCCGAGCGCTGCCGGGTCGACCCACCGGCCTACCGGGCCATGGGTGCTGGTCGGATGGTGCGCTGCCATTTCCCGCTGAGCCAAGGCGGGCAAGAACTGGGAGTCCTTTCCGGAACTTCCAGAAACGAAAAGGGGAAATCGACATGACAGGATGGAATCTGGACCGACGTGCATTCTTGAGGGCCGCTGGCGCGTTTGGCGCGGCGGCAACCCTAAAGCCCAGCTTCGCATGGTCGGCGGACGGCGACACCTTGCGCATCCGCATGGAAGGCGACCTTCAGACGCTGGACCCGGCCTTCATGAATGGCGGCATCGAGGATGTCATCATGCGCGGCATCTATGTCACGCTCAATCATTTCGGCGATATCCGCAAGGGTTCACCCTGGGCGCCGTGGGGCGCCGAGAAGCTGGAGCAGAAGGACCCGAAGACGATCGCCTTCACCTTGATCGACGGGCTCAAGTGGTCGAACGGCTTCGGCGCGGTCACATCAGACGATGTGAAGTTCTCCTTCGAGCGCATCGCCGACAAGGCCCTGTCCTCGCCATGGGCCTATCAGTTCGAAAAGCTCGACCGCGTGGAGGTCGTGGACGCGCGGTCCGGCATCATCCATCTCAAGGAGCCGTACCAGCCGATCTTCGTCACCAGCCTGCCTTACTATGGCGGCCATATCCTCAGTCGCGCCGGCACCGAAAAGGCTGGCGGCAAGTTCACCACTGAACCGCCGGCGACTTGCGGCCCCTACAGGTTCTCCGACTGGCAGCAGAAGCAGAAGGTGACGCTGACCGCCAACCCCGACTGGCCCGGCCCGAAGCCGGATTTCGCCAAGGTCGAGATCTATGTGGTCTCCGACGACCAGGCGGCGCAACTGGCCTACGAGGCCGATGCGTTCGACTACACCAAGATCGCCATCTCGGCGACCAAGGCCGTGCAGGCGACCCCGCCGGCCGGCACGACACTGATCGAGGCGCAGTCGACGCGCTATGCCTGGCTCACCATCAACATGCTCAGCCCGCGCCTCAAGGACCCCAAGGTACGACAGGCGGTGCAGTATGGCGTCGACGTCGGCCAGATCCTGACCGGCGTCTATGACGATCTCGCCAAGCGTTCGACCGGCGTCGTCCAGCCTGGCACGCAATTCGCGCGGCCCAAGAACATCATCGAGGCACCGGACTACCAGAAATCGGCGTCGCTGCTTGCCGAGGCCGGTGTCAGCGACCTGACGCTGACCCTGACGGTGATGAACGATTCCATCCGCACCGCGATCGCCCAGATCATCCAGGCGAGCCTCGAGCAGGCCGGCATCAAGGTCGAGATCCAGCCTTACGACGAAGCCGCCTTCTGGGGCGTCGGCGACAAGACGCAAGGCGACGGCTACAAGAACATCGACCTCGCGCTGATGGATTTCGCCGGCGGTGTCGATCCGTCGGAGAACCTCGTCTGGTTCCGCCCCGACCAGATCGGCGCCTACAACTGGTCCGGCTTCGACAATCCGGAGTTCGAGGCGAGCTACCAGAAACTCGTCGCCGAAAGCGACACCGCCAAGCGCGTCGCCCTGTCCAACCGCATGGAGGACCTGATGGAGGGATCCGGCTGCTTCGTCTTCATCTGCCATCAGCCGCTCGTCGTCATTCATCGGAACAGTTTCGAGCCCGTCATCTACCCGGACGGGCATCCGAACGCCGTGCTGTTCAAGAAGAAGGCATGACCGGAATGGAGCAGCCTCCATGTGGACAGGCAGAAAAGGATCGATTAGCTGGATTCCATGACGGAAGCCGGACCTGACAACAGCAAGCGCAAGCGCGGCGCCAGGAAGCCGCCGCCACGCTTCAGCCGCGAGCAGGCGGATGTGCGCCGCGCCATGCTGGTCGGGGCCGCGACGCGTTGTCTGGCGGCCGGCGGCATCGGCGCCTTCACGGTGGACCGGATCTGCAAGGAGGCCGGCGTTTCGCGGGGGTTGATCAACCATCACTTCGACGGGCGCGACGGGCTGCTTGTCGAAGTCTACAAATCCTCGCTCTACGCCAGCGTCAACAACCAGATCGCCGAGGCCAAGCGGCGTCGCGCGGAGGCGAGCGACTGGCCGCCGGAAGCTTCGCTCGCGGCGCTGGTTCGCTCCAACTTCTCGGCCGAGTATTTCAGCCGCGAGAACCTGCTGATCTGGCTGTCGCTCTGGGGCGAGATCGCCGTTAATCCGCGCCTCAAGGCCGCGCATCGTGAACTCTACGACGCCTACCGGGCCGAGCTTGCCGAGGATATCGGCGCCGTCGCCACCGCGCGCGGCAGAGAGGTCGACGCGCGCTCGCTGGCCCGCAACTTCATCGCCCTTGTCGACGGGCTCTGGCTCGAATGGTGCCTCGACGAGAGCGTGGTCACGCCGCTGGCGGCGGAAGCGGCCGGCTTCGAGATGCTCGAGGCGCAGGTCGGCCCGCTGCGCGACGGCGCGATCAGTTGAGCGGCGAACCGCCTTCGCGCTTGCGCCGTTCCATGTAATCGCGCAACGCCTCGTCGATGCCGGGATCGATCGGCGGCTGCTCGTATTCGGTGAGCATGCGCTTCCATATCGCATTGGCGCGCTCGCGCGCCGTCACCTGGCCGCGCTCCAGCCAGGTGTCGTAATTGTCCCAGTTCGACACCATTGGCGCATAGAAGGCGCGCTCGTAACGCTGCATTGTGTGCGCGGCGCCGAAGAAATGTCCCGCCGGGCCGACCTCGCGCACGGCGTCGAGCGCCAGCGAGTCGATGTCGACGGCCGGCGGATCGAAATAGGCCGACATCATCTGCAGCATCTCGGCGTCGATCACCAGTTTCTCGAACGAGGCGGTCAGGCCACCGCCCAGCCAGCCGGCCGCGTGCAGCACGAGGTTGGCGCCGCCCATCAGGCAGCCCCATAGCGACATCTGGCTCTCATAGGCGGCCTGTGCGTCGACCGCGTTGGCGGCGGTGACGTTGCTCGACCGGAACGGCACGCCGATCAGCCGGCAGAGCTGGCCGGTGATCTGCGCGGCCTGTGTGTATTCGGGCGTGCCGAAGGCGGGCGCCCCGGTCTTCATGTCGACATTGGAGGTGAAGCCGCCATACATCACCGGCACGCCGGGGCGCACGATCTGGGTCAGCACGATGCCGGCCATCGCTTCCGCGTGCTGCTGCGACAGCGCGCCGGCAAGTGTCACCGGGCTCATGGCGCCGGCGAGCGTGAAGGGGGTGATGACATTGACCTGGCCATGCTCGGCCAGCGCGATCAGGCCCTCGGCCATCGGCTCATCGAGCTGCAGAGGCGAGTTGGTGTTGATGATGCCGGTGAAGACCGGCATCTGCGATGCCAGCTCCTGCCGCGTCGTGCCGAGCGAGATCGCCACCATCTCCAACGCGTCGATGGCGCGCCCCGTGCCGAGCGCCTGCGGCTGCCAGTTTTTGTCCAGCAGCGTGATCTCCGCGTAGTAGAGGTCCAGATGACGGGTATTCTGGTGCAGGTCGAGCGGTTCGAACGGACCGCCGCCCTCCTGGTGCAGCACGTTGAAGGACTGGATCAGCTTCAGGTAGTCGCACATCTCGGCATAGGTGCCTGGCCTGCGGCCGCGATCATTGTCCATCACATAGGCCGGGCCGCCGACCGATGACAGGATGCAGTGCCGCCCACCGACCTTGACGTTCTTTTCGGGGTTGCGTGCCCGCAGCTCGAAGGACGCCGGCGCGGTCGCCAGGCGCTCCATCACCATGGCGCGATCGAGGCGCACACGCATCTCGCTTTCGTCGACACTGGCGCCCGCGGAGCGATAGAGCTGGCGCGCGCGGGGCTGCAGCACGCGCATGCCGATTTCCTCGAGGATGGTGAGACCCATCTCGTGGATCGCCTGGAGGTGGTCGGCCGACAGCACCTCGATCGGCGCATAGGGCCGCGTCAGTTGCTTCCACGGGCGCTGCGCGATGCCGCCGATCTCCCGTTGCGGGCGTCCGGGCCTGCGGCGTGCCGAACTGCGCTCCATCTCAACCTCCTATTCGGCTGCCGTTCGCATGTCGAAGTCGGGCACCGCGTCGACGATCGGCGTGTCCCGGCGGTAGGGCTGCCAGCGGACGGCGGCGCCGATCTCGCGCGCAAGCTTGTGGCCACTGTGCACGGCGTGGGCGATGGCGCCCGGCGCCAGCGCGTCACCGATGCGGTCGATGTTGCGTATGCCGGCCCGGGTGATGTCGTCCATGCGCGCGGACAGCGCGGCGTGGAGTTCGTCGCGCGGCAGCCGCAATCCGACGATCACCACGGAGCGGCAGGCGACGCGCGTCTCTTCGCCGGTGAACAGTTGCGCCAGCGTCGCCGTCTCGCCGTCGAACGCCTTCAGCAGGTGGAGCGTGGTGACCGGCACCCGGCGCCGCGTCAGCGCCCGGTGCACCAGCGGCAGCTCGTTGGTCATGATCGTCCAGGCCGAGGCCTGCCCGGCCGGCGTGGCGTAGCTGACCGGAATGCCACGCGCCGCCAGATGCTCGGCAAGCGCGCCGCCCATGTAGTAGTTGTCGAAGTCGAAGATCAGCGTCGGCCCTGCCGGCAGCCGTCCGGCGGCAATGTCGTCGGGAGTGAAGACATTCTCGTGGTCGAGCCTGCCGACAGGAATCTCCAGCGACGAATAGAGCATGTCGGTCCAGCGTGCGCCGGTGGCGAGCACCATCCGCTCGGGCGCGAGCTCGAGGATCTCGTCGACCCCGAGCGTGCTTTCGCCATAGAGCGAGACGTTGCTCATCTCGGCGAGGCGGCCCAGCCGGTAGTCGACGACGCGGTTCCAGGCCGAAAGACCGGGCAGTGTCTTCTCGAAGGTCAGCCGCCCGCCGAAATCGCGGCCGCTGTCGGCAAGCGTCACCTCATGGCCGCGTCGCCCGAGTGTCAGCGCGCATTCGAGGCCAGCCGGTCCGCCACCGACGATGAGGATGCTTTCCGGCCTGTCACTTCGCTCGACGCGCTCGGGGTGCCATCCCCGCCGCCATTCCTCGCCGGCGGTCGGGTTCTGCGTGCAACGTACCGGCACGCCATCGTGCCAGCTCGAGATGCAGATGTTGCAGCCGATGCATTCGCGGATCTCGGCTTCGCGTCCTTCGCGGATCTTGCTTGGCAGGAAAGGGTCGGCGATCGATGGTCGCGCGCCGCCGATGAAGTCCAGCACGCCGCGCCTGATCTGCGAGACCATGGTGTCGGGAGAGGTGAAGCGCCCGACGCCGACCACAGGCTTCCGGGTCAGCGATTTGACGAAGTCGATGACCGGCTCATGGCTGCCTTCGCCGGTGAAGCGCGATGCAGAGCAGTCGGTTGGGCTGGAGTCCATCTTGACGTCGAAAAGGTCCGGCACATCGGCGAGCAGTTCGACCAGCTCATGAGCTTCCGACGGCTGGTTGCGGCCGGCCCGCCCGCGCAGTTCCTCGAGGCTGACCCGCAGCGCGACGCCGCAATCGGCGCCGACGGCGTCCTTGGTGACCTCGATCATCTCGCGCACGAAGCGCACCCGGTTCTCGATCGGGCCGCCATAGGCGTCGGTACGGTGATTGTATTCCGGCAGCAGGAACTCGTAGCCGAGATAGCCCATTCCGGCATAGACATAGACGATGTCGAAGCCGGCGGTGCGCGCCTTGCGCGCGGCTTCGGCCTGGCAGCGCAGCACCTCCCTTATGTCGGCCTTGTCCATCGTCTTGGGCCTCATATTGCCCATGAAGCCGACATGCGTCGCCATCCACGGAATGCCGGATGGCGACAGCGGCGGCAGGCGGCTGGCGCGGTTCATGACGGACGCGCCGCCGTGCCACAGCTCCACGCCGGCAAGCGACCCATGGCGATGCACAGCCTCCGTCATCAGCGCATGCGCGCGGATGTCGTTGTTGTCCCATAGCGTCGCGAAGGGCAGCGGCGCGTCGTCCGAGCTGGGGTCGATCGAGCAGGCGCCGGTGCAGATCACGCCCCAGCCTCCCTCCGCCTTTGCTTCCCGGAAGGCGGCGCGGACGCGCGGCAGGGCGTTGGTCATGCCACTCGCATGGGGCACCTGGTAGAAGCGGTTCGGCGCGGTCACGGGGCCGATCCGCACAGGCTCGAACAGGATCTCGTAACGGGGATTGCAGCTCATCGGAAAACGCTTGTTGAACGATCGTACAACAAGCATATTCGCGACCGCGCCGGAACACAATGGCGGGCATGGCCAGCCCGGAAAGAAATCCGCCCGGCTTGCACCGGGCGGCACGGCATGGATTGGGGCAGGGGTCAGTGCGCCGGCGCGGTCTTTGGCTCCTGCGCGGCCTGCTTGTGATGGTCGGCCGCCAGCAGCAGATAGACCGCGGGGACGACAAAAAGCGTGAACAGCGTGCCCACGGCGAGCCCCGCGGCGATCACCAGCCCCATGTTGAAGCGCGCGGCGGCGCCCGCGCCGGTTGCCAGGATCAGCGGCATCACGCCCAGCACCATGGCGCCGGTCGTCATCAGGATCGGGCGCAGCCGGATGCCGCAGGCGCCCTCGATGGCCTCGCGCTTCGACTGTCCGGAGGCCTGCAGCGTGTTCGCCACCTCGACGATCAGGATGCCGTGCTTGCTGATGAGGCCCATCAGCGTCACCAGTCCGACCTGGGTGTAGATGTTCATCGTCGCGCCGCCCACCCCGACGCTGATGAAGGCAAGCGCGCCGGCGATCGACATCGGCACCGACACCAGGATGATCAGCGGATCGCGGAAACTGTTGAACTGCGCCGACAGCGCCAGGAACACGATGATCAGCGCCAGCGCGAAGGTAGCGGCCATGCCGCTGGATTCCTGCACGAACTGGCGGGATTGGCCGCCATAGTCGACCGAATATCCCTGCGGCAGCACGCGTGTCGCGATCGACTTCAGCGTGTTCAGCGCGTCGCCGACGGCAACGCCCGGTGCCGGCACGCCGGCTATGGTGGCGGAGTTCAGCTGCTGGAAGTGGGCGACCGATCGCGGGGTCGCCTCGAGGGTGACTGTGGCAATCGCGGAGAGCGGGATCTTGGTGCCGTTCACCGTCGCCACCGGATAGTTCATGATCTGGTCGATCGTCTGGCGCGAGCGCTGCTCCACCTGCGGGATCACCTGGTAGGAACGGTTGTCGATGCTGAAATAGTTGACGTAGCCGCCGCCCAGCATACCGGCCATCGCCGAGCCCACATTGCTCATGGAAAGGCCGAGCGCCGACGCCTTGTCGCGATCGATCCGGATCGAATATTGCGGGTTGTCGATGTTGAGGTCCTTCATCAGGAACACGAACAGGCCGGATTTCTGCGCCTCCTGCAGAAAGGTGCTGGAGACCTCGTTGAGCTGGTTGAAGTCGCCGGTGCTGCCGATGGCGAACTGCACCGGCAGGCCGCTGGCGCCGGGCAGCGGCGGCACCTGGAAGACCACGGCCTGGCCACCGGCGATCTTGGCCAGGTCGGCCTGCACAAGGGGCTGAAGGTCGTTGGCGGTGCGCTTGCGATCGCTCCAGGGCTTGAGCACCATGCCCTCGAACGAAACGCCGGGCGCTTCCACCTGCAGGCTCTTGTCGGTCTCGGGGAAGGAACGGAAGGTCTTCGTCACCTGGTCGGAATTAAGCAACTTCTGCTGCAGCGTGGCATTCGGCGCGTTGGTGACCTGCGCGCCGAGGAAGCCCTGGTCCTCGTTGGGCGCGAGTTCGTTCTTGGCGCCGGCATAGAGGAAATAGATGCTGCCCAGAACGATCGCCGCGAACACCAGAGTCACCGGCACAGTGTTGAGGCTTCCGTGCAGCATGCGCATGTAGGGGCGATGGATCTCCGAGAAGCGGCGATCGATGAAATCCGAGACGCGCTCCTCCCAACCGGAGCGGTCGGCCAGATGCGGCTTGAGTATGCGCGAGCACAGCATCGGCGTCAGCGTCAGCGCGACCGTCATCGAGACGGCGACGGCGCCGACCAGGGTGAAGGCGAATTCGGTGAAGAGGGCGCCCGTCAGACCGCTCTGGAAACCGATCGGAACATAGACCGCGATGAGCACGACGGTCATCGCTAGGATCGGCCCGACCAGCTCGCGCGCGGCGGCGAACGCCGCGTCCATGGGCTGGGCGCCTTCCTCGATGTGGCGGTTGACGTTCTCGACCACGATGATCGCGTCGTCGACGACGAGGCCGATGGCGAGAACCAGCGCGAGCAGCGTCAGCAGGTTTATCGAGAAGCCGAAGACCAGCATCATGGCGAAGGCGCCGATCAGCGACAGCGGTATGGCGACGATGGGAATGGCGACCGAGCGCGGCGAGCCGAGGAACGCGAACACCACGAAGATGACGATGACCAGCGCCTCGACCAGGCTCTTGACCACCTCGTTTATCGACTGCGTCACGAAGGTGCTGGAATCGTAGACGATGTAGCCCTCCAGCCCTTGCGGCAACTGCGCCTGGATAGCGGGAAAGACCGCGCGCACGCCCGAGATGACGTCGAGCAGGTTCGCCGTCGGCGCGATCTGGATGCCGATGAAGACGCCGGTCTTGGCGTCGAACGCGACCTGCACATCCGGGTTCTGCGATCCCAGCGCGACGGTGGCGACATCCCTGAGGCGTACGATCGCGCCGCCGATCTGCTTCACGACCAGGTCGGCGAATTCGTCGGTAGAATGCAGATACGTTCTCGCCGTCAGCACCGTCTGGGTCATCTGACCGCGTGTGGTGCCGATGCCGGAAATGTAATTGTTGGCCGCCATCGCGGTCCACACGTCGCCGGCGGTCAAGCCATAGGCGGCCAGCTTGTCGGGCTTCAGCCAGGCCCGGAGAGCAAAAGTCCGGCCGCCGAGGATTTCAGCCGTCTGCACGCCGTTCACCGCCTGCAGCTTCGGCTGGACCACGCGGGTGAGGTAATCGGTGATCTGGTTGGCGGCCAGCACGTCGCTGCGGAAGCCGATGTACATGGCGTCGATCGTCTGGCCGACGGAGACCGACATGGTCGGTTGCTGTGTGCCCGACGGGAGCTGGTTGATGACCGAGGACATCTTGGCGTTGATCTCGGTCATCGCCGCGTCGGCGTTGTAGTTCAGGCGCAGGTTGACGGTGATCGTGGACACGCCGCTGGTGCTCGACGAGGTCATGTAGTCGATGCCGTTGGCCTGGGCGATGGCGTTTTCCAGCGGTGTCGTGATGAAGCCCGCGATGACGTCCGGCGCCGCGCCAGGATAGACGGTCGTCACAGTGACCACCGCGTTCTGCGTGCGCGGAAACTGCCGCACCGTAAGCGTCCGGAACGACTGGTAGCCGATGACCACGATCAGCGCGCTCACCACCAGGGCGAGCACGGGGCGGCGGATGAAGAGGTCGGTGAAATTCATCGCCGCGCCTCAGTTCGGATTGGCCGGGTTGGCATTGGGGTCGTTCGACGGCTGCACCGTGTTGTTGACGATCACCGGCGTGCCGTTGTTGAGCTTCAACTGCCCGGATGTGACCACCGTCTGGCCCACGCTCAGTCCCTTGGTGATGGCGATCTGGTCGCCGCGCGCCTGGCCGGTGGTAACGAATGTCTGGTTGGCGACGAGCTGCGGTTTCCCGTCCGGCCCGGCGCCCTTGTCGGTGACGACATAGACGATGTTGCCGTACGGATTGATGGTGACGGCGGTCTGCGGCAGCGCGATGTAGTTCTGTGGTTCGCCGACAGCCACCGATATGGTGCCGAACATGCCCGGCAGCAGCTTGTGGTCGCCATTGGGGAAACTTGCGCGGATGGTCAGGCTCCGGCTCTGGTTGTCGACCAGCGGACTGATGGCGACGATCTTGCCGGTGAACGGCTGGTCGGCATAGGCGTCGACGCTGGCCGTCACCGCCTGGCCGACCTGGAGTTGCGACAGCGCCTGCTGCGGCATCGCGAAATCGAGCTGGATCGGGTCGAGCGACTGCAGCGTCACGACGGGCGTTCCGGCAGCCATGTACTGGCCGAGACTGACCAGCCTGATGCCGAGGCGTCCGTCGAAGGGAGCGTGGATCGCATACTGGTCGACGAGGGCCTGCTGCGCCACCACTTGCGCCTGGGCAGCCTTCAGTGCCGCCATGTCGCCATCGACCTGCGACTGCGCGATGGTGCTGGACTTGATCAGCCTGGAGTCCCGGTCATAGGTGATCTGGGCGTTGGTCGCCGCGGCCTGGTATTGCTGCAGCGTGGCGATCTGCTGGTCCGCGAGCAACTGCACGATCAGGTCGCCCTTCTTGACGTCCTGGCCGTCCTGGAAGCCGATCTTCTGCACGATCCCCTGCACCTGGGCCGAAAGGCTTGCGCCTTCCACGGCATTGAAGCTGCCGACGGATTGCAGGGTCGTGCGCCATTCGCTCGTCGTGGTGGTGATGGTTGACACGGTCTGCGGCGGTGACTTGAGGTTGGCCAGATAGGCCGCGATCATGCGGTTCTTGAAGGCCTGGAAGCCGAAGATGCCGCCCAGGATCAGGCCGATCGCAATGAGCATGATCACCAGGCGCTTTATCATGGGGGGAGCACTGCCGTTGGGGTTGATCAGATGGCCATGGCTCGGGCGCTCCTCATGGGAAGCGTCTTTGCGCCTTTGCCGTCGCCAGCACCGCGCCGTTGGCATCCAGTGCCTGCATGGTCAGCCGGTAAGTGTGTGGCTTGGTTGGATCTGGCGGGCAGGGGCCCTTGTAATGGAAGGCCCCGTAGGGCAGGGCCGTCTGGCCGCTGAAGGCGACGTCGCCCCCGCCATGCTTGAAGGTGACAGCGTTGAGGTCGGTGAGCTTGAAGCGCAGCGTCCGGGTCGCGGCGGGCACGCCGCGCACCGAGATCGGTGGCGAGTTGGGGTCGAAGCACTGCTTGGTCGGGCCCCACTGGAAACCGACGCCCATGCCGGCAAAGGCGGCCGATGTGGTCGCGACCAGGAACCCACAGATCAACACGATACGCATGCGGTACTCCCGAACGATGTCTAGATATCAGCTTGCGACCAAACCGCGGCGCGCGACGGAGTTGGCAGCACGCAAGCCTATGGATACCGCTTATGTGGCTGTTTTGGCTCACACAAAGGCGTGAAGAAGCACGCGGTGGCCGACGGCCGCCCCGCACACGGGCACTTGCGGCTGGATCTTTCCGCCGAGCCGCGAGCCTTTGTCAGAGCCTTGCGCCGACTGCGGGTATGCCGGACTTTCGCGACGGATCGGCTCAGAAATAGCCGTCGGATGCGGCCGTCGCTTCCTTCGGGATCTCCACACCGTCGACGAGGATTTTGTCGACCAGCTCGTGGTGGAAGCACACCAGACCCTTGATGCGCTCGGCTTCATGCACCGGATCGGCGTAGTACCAGACGAGGTTCTCGTGCCGTTTCTTGGGCGTGGTCACGTGGTAGTAGCTCGAGATGCCCTTGTAGGGGCAGCGCGAGATGTAGCGGCTTGGCGAGAACATATCGAGCCGTGTGTCGGATATCGGCAGGTAGTGGCGAACCGGATGGCCGGTCTCGAACAGGAACACGCCCCGGCGCGAATCCGCCACCTGCTCGCCGTCGAGGATCACCTGCACGCGCCGCGACGAGGGCAGGCAATCGACCCGCCGGAAAGGATCGCGGGCATGGACGAAGATCTCCTCGTCCTCTTCCCACCAATGCGTCATCTTCGGCCAGTAGAAGGCCATGTAGTCGGCTATCGGCGGGCAGCCCTTCACCGGGTCGAGATAGCGCCAGGCTCCGTCCTCGACCAGCGTGATGCCCGTATTGAGGGAGTAGTGCGTGGCGACACCCTTGAACGGGTCCTCGGTCGTCGTTCTGCTCGGCAGCAGGAACTCCTCGCGCACGTCGCTCATCGGGAAGTAATACACCGGCAGGTGGTCGCTTTCGTAGAAGACGAGCGCCCTGGTGCTGTCGGCGACGATCATCGGCCCCACCTGCACGCGCAGCCGCTTCGGCGATGGCATGGTGAAGGCGACATAGCCCTGCTCGAATTCATACTGCTCGATGGTGTCGAGCAGCGGGAAATGCGGCCCGCGACCGCGCAGATGGGGCTTGCGAATGATGGCCTCCCGTTTCCTGGGTTTCGTGACCGGGCGCTTTCGCACGGTCAGCCTATGGTGACCCGATCGAGCAGCAGCCCGGCGGCGATCTGCGGCAGGCCGCTGACATTCTTGCGCACGGGCACCAGCAGGTCGGGAAAGTAGCTGAAGACGACAGGGGTTTCGTCGAGAAGCAGCTTCTGGATGTCGGCGGCCGCCGCGCGTTGCGCGCCGATGTCGAGCGCCTTGAGATAGGCCGTGACCATGCCGTCATAGGCGGGGCTCTTGAAATGCGCGGCGTTCCAGGGACCGTCGCTGACCAGCGGACTTTTCAGGAAGACGTTGGGCACGCTGCGGTGCGCGTAGTCGGTGATGCCGAGCGGGCTGTCCAGCCAGTCGGATTGCCCGAAGACCGCCTTGCCGTAGTATTTGTCCTGGTCCTCGATGTTGAGCGAGACGCGGACGTCGATCTCCTTGGCGAAGTTCTGGAACAACTGCGCGTAACCGGGAATGTCGGAATAGCGCAGCGTCGTCAGCGTGATGTCGAAGCCGTCGCCGTTGCCGGCCGCCTGCAGCAATTCCCTGGCCTTGACGAGGTCCCGCGCGCGCTGCGGCACCGATTTGTCGGTCTGCGGGAAAGCCGGGGCGAAGGGGCTGTCATTGCCGGTTGCCGCCATGCCGCGGCAAAGGCCGTCGACCAGCTTGGCGCGGTCGATGCACAGCGCCAACGCCTGGCGCACGCGCTTGTCGGTGAAGGGCGCCATGTCGCAGCGCATGTGAAGCTGCCGGTGCGCGGTCGAGGCGACGCGCAGCACGGTGATGTCAGGATTGCCGAGCACCACCTGGCTGACATCGAGCGGCACCGCGTCGAGAACGTCCACGTCGCCTGCCTGCAACGCCAGGATGCGCGGCTGCACGTCGGCGTAGAACTTGAACTCGATGCGGTCGGGCAGCGCCTTCTCACCCCAGTAGCCGTCGTTACGCACGAAGGTGGCGCCGACCTTCGGCGTGTAGCTTTCGAGACGGAAGGGGCCCGTGCCCTCGAAGGTCTTCTCGTAGTCGCCCTTGTAGCTCGCCGGCAGGATGACGGCGTTATAATTGTCGATCGAGACCGAGTAGGGGAAACTGCCGCTCGGCGCGTCGAGATGGAAGGCGACCGTATGGTCGTCGACCTTGCGGGTGCCGCCCTTCGACAGCAGGCCCTTGAACACCGAAAGCGCGTTGGAGGCGACGGTCGGATCGGCCAGGCGGTCGAAGGTCGCGACGACGTCGTCGGCCTTGAAGTCCTCGCCATTGTGGAACTTGACGCCCTTGCGCAGCTTGAACGTCCACACGCTGCCGTCCTCGTTCGGCGCCCAGCTCTCCGCGAGCACCGGCCTCAGCGTCAGGTCCGGCTGGGTGACGCACAGGAATTCCGCCGTCTGGAAGACCATCTGGTAGCTGCCGCTGTCGTAGAAGGTGACCGGGTCGATCGCCCCGCCCGGCATCGCCACGCCGGCGCGCACGGTGCCGCCCGGCCTTCCCTGGGCGCGTGCCGTGCCCGTGCCGAAGCCGGCCGCCGCTGCGATGCTGCCCAGGAAGGGCAGGGACAGGCCGAGCACGCTGCCATGGCGCAGGAAATCGCGTCGGCCGATCCGGCCCGCGAGCAGCTCGTCGACAACGGAATTTTCGATTGGCGTGAGATTGCGGCGTGCGTCATCGATGGTCCCAAGGCGCTTCGACATGGCTGCTTTCCTCGCTTCTCGTGGGGTAATTGCCATCTAGTTCATTGTTGACCGCGCCCGAAAAGCGATATTTTTTGATTGGGGTCATCGAAATCTTCGATGCAGACCTGGATGGGAAACATGGACACCGAGAACCTGCGCAGCTTCCTGGAGGTCGCCACCCATGGCAGCTTCACCGTGGCGGCCAGCCGGCTGAACCTTGCGCAGTCGACCGTCAGCGCGCGGATAAGGGGGCTGGAGGAGCAACTGGGCCGACGGCTGTTCGTGCGCGATCGCGACGGCGTCACGCTGACGCCAGCCGGCCGGCAGTTCCTGCCGCACGCATCGTCGATCACGCGCACCTGGGAGCAGTCGCGGCAGGACATCGCGGTTCCCGACGGCTACGAGACTTTATTGCGCCTTACCGCGCCAGCCTATCTGTGGGAGCGGCTCACCTCGCCGTGGGTCGCCTGGATGCGCGCCCACCGACCGAACGTGGCGCTGCGGCTCGAAGGCAGCTTTCCGGACCTTGCCATCGACCAGCTCGCCGAGGGGCTGCTCGACATCTGCGTCCTCTACCTGCCGCGCCCGCATCCAGGCATCGTCTTCGAACCGCTCGCCATCGATCAGGTGGTGCTCGTCCAGCATGCGCAGCAGCAGGGCGACTGGAGCGAGAACTACATCATGATGGACTGGGGGCTGGAGTTTCGCATCGAACACGACCGCGCCTTCGCCGGCATGGTCAAGCCGGCCATATCGGCGGCGCTTGTGTTCATCGGCTTGCAGCACGTGCTGTCGCAGCGGGCTTCGGCCTACCTGCCGCTCAGCGCCGTCAGCCCCTATGTCGAACGCGGCGAGATGAGGCTGATCGCGGATGCGCCGGTGTTCCAGCGCCCGATCTATCTCGCCTATCCCGCGAACCCCGTCTCTTCCGATGTGCTCGACGTCGCCCTGAGCGGGCTGCGCGCGCTTGCCGCCGAATGGTCCGGCGATCAGGCGCTGGCACTGACGGGCCGCCCGCTCGCCATGTCCGGCAGGCCGCTCATCGGCTGAAGCGCTATGCGGGCTCCGACTGCGCCGCCCCGTGCTTCTGCAGCCTCGCGAGTTCCGGGTAGGGAATGTGGCAGCGGATCATGTGCCCCGGTTTCGCCTGGACCAGAGGCGGCTCCTGGCTCTCGCAGATCGCGCCGATCTTGCGTGGGCAGCGCGTCTGGAAGACACAGCCCGGCGGCGGATTGGTGGCGCTGGGGATTTCGCCGTCGAGGCGGATGCGCGAGCTCTCCGAGCGGTCGAGCTTCGGCACCGCCGACAGCAGCGCCTCCGTGTAGGGGTGGTGAGGGCCTGAGAAGACATCCTCCGATGGCCCCAACTCCATGATGCGGCCGAGATAGAGCACCGCGATCTTGTCGGAGAGATAGCGCACGACGCCGAGGTCGTGCGAGATGAAGATGTAGCTGACGCGCTCCTTGGCCTGCAGGTCGGCGAGGAGGTTGAGGATGGCGGCCTGCACGGAGACGTCCAGCGCCGAGGTCGGCTCGTCGCACACGACGATGCGCGGATCGCCGGCGAAGGCCCGCGCGATGGCGACGCGCTGCTTGAGGCCGCCGGAGAGCTGGCGCGGCTTGGCGGCAAGGTGGCGTTCCGTCAGACGCACGGAGCGCACGAGCTCGTCGAGGCGGGTTTCGAGCGCCTTGCCGGAGAGACCGGCGAGGCGTTTCAGCGCCCGTCCGATCAGATGGCGGATCGAATGCGAGCGGTTGAGCGCCGAATCCGGGTTCTGGAAGACGATCTGCATGGCCTTGACCTGGTCGTCGCCACGCCCTTCCAGCCGTGGCGCCAGCGTCTTGCCCTCGAGCGTGATCTGGCCGCCCTCGTCGGGCGCCACCAGGCCGAGCAGCAGTCGCGCGAAGGTGGTTTTGCCGCTGCCGGATTCGCCGACGAGGCCGAGCGTCTCGCCGGGGGCGAGATCGAGCGAGACGTCCTTGACCGCGCGCAGCGCATGGCCGTGGCTGGCATAGGTCTTGTTGACGTTTTCCACGCGCAGCACCGGTTCGGCGGCCGTTGCCGGCGCCGGCAGCTTGACGTCGGAAGGTGTCGCGCGCGGCAGCGTCTGCGCCTTGTCATGATAGTGGCAGCGCGACAGTCGGCCATCGCCCAGTTCGTAAAGCGGCGGCAGTTCGCGGCGGCAACGGTCGTCGGCCAGCGCGCAGCGGTCGGCGAAGGCGCAGCCGGTGATGGTGGCGCCGATGCCTGGCAGGAAGCCGGGGATGGTGTCGAGACGGCCCTGGTCCTTGCGCTGGCCGCCGCGCGGCAGGCAGCGCAGCAGCGCCACCGTGTAGGGATGGCGCGGATCGTTGAAGACATCCTTTGTCGTGCCTTCCTCCACCAGCATGCCGGCATAGAGCACGCCGACGCGGTCGCACATATTGGAGACCACGGCGAGGTTGTGGCTGATGAACAGGATCGAGGCAGAAAGCTCGCGCCGGAGCTGCGCGATGAGGTCGAGAACCTCCGCCTCGACGGTGGCGTCGAGCCCCGTGGTCGGCTCGTCGAGGATCAGCATCGACGGATCGTTGGCGAGCGCCATGGCGATCGCTACGCGTTGCTGCATGCCGCCGGACAGCTGGTGCGGATAACGCTGCATGACGCCGACCGGATCGGAGATGCGTACCCGCTTCAGCATGGCGAGCGCGCGCTCCTCGGCGGCCTTGCCGGTGATGCCGGCCAATTCGAAGATCTCGGTGAGCTGGCGGCCGATGCGGATCGACGGATTGAGCGCCTTGCCGGGGTCCTGATAGACCATCGACACGGTTTCGGCGCGGGCGCGGCGCAGCGCTTCGGCGTCGAGCTTCATGACGTCCTTGCCATCGATCGCGATGGCGCCGCCGGTGATGGAGCCGTTGCGCGGCAGGTAGCGCACCACCGAAAGCGCTGCGGTGGACTTGCCGCAGCCGGATTCGCCGACCAGCCCATAGGCTTCGCCGCGCCCGATGCTGAGGCTGACATTGCGCAGCACCGCCCGGTTGCGGCCGCCGACGCGATAGGCGACCGACAGGTCGTTGAGGTCGAGCGCGTTGGCCGTCATTCCAGTCGCTGCCTTGGCCGGGTCAGTCATTGAGCGCTCCCTGGATGCCGTCGGTTACGAGGTTGACGCCGATCACCAGCGAGGCGATGGCGAGCGCGTCGAACAGCACGGTCCACCAGAAGCCACCGCCGATCATGCCGTAATTGTTGGAGATCGAGAGGCCCCAGTCGGGCGAGGGCGGCTGGATGCCGAAGCCCATGAAGGAGAGCGTGGCCACGGCGAAGATGGCATAGCCGAGCCGCACCGTGGTCTCGACCAGGATCGGCGGGATGACATTGGGCAGTATCTCGACGAACATGGTGTGGAATGCGCTCTCATGGCGCAGTTGCGCGGCCGCGACGTAGTCGAGCTCGCGTTCGGCGAGCACCGCCGAGCGCACGGTGCGCGCGATGATCGGGGCGAAGCTTAGCCCGATGACCACGATGACGGTCGCCTTGGAGGTGCCGAGCGCCACGATGGCCAGCAGCGCCACGATCACCACGGGAATGGCCATGAAGGCCTCCAGAACGCGGCTGACGATATCGTCGGCGATGCCCCGGAAATAGCCAGTGAAAAGGCCGAGCGCGGTGCCGGCGACGGTGGCCAGCAAGGTGGCCAGCGGCGCGACGGTAAGGATGTCGCGCGAGCCGACGATGACGCGCGAGAACACGTCGCGGCCGATCTGGTCGGTGCCGAACCAATGTTCGGCCGAGGGCGGCGACAGCGCGTTGATGATGTCGTCGGCGAGCGGGTCGTAGGGGGTGAAGTGCTCGCCGAACAGCGCGCATATCACCCAGAACAGAACGATGGCGAAGCCGGTCAGGAAGGTGCCGGAGCGCATGAGCGCGAAGAACAGCTCGGCATAGGGACCGCGCCGGCCGATCGGACGCTCCTGAGTGGTGGTGTCGGTAGCGCTCATTGTTCGCCTCCCAGACGAATGCGTGGGTTCAGAACGGAGTAGAGGAAGTCGGCGGCGAGGGTCGCGACGGCGTAGACGATGCCGATGGTTAGAATGCCGGATTCCAGCATCGGGAAATCCTTGCCGCGCGCCGCCGTGAAGATCAGCGAGCCGATGCCCTGGTAGCGAAACAGCGTCTCGATCACGACCAGGCCGCCGATCAGGTAGCCGGTCTGGGTGGCGATGACGGTGATGGTCGGCAAAAGCGCGTTGCGCAGCACATGGCGCCAGATGACGGTACGCCAGGGCAGGCCCTTGAGCACCGCCGTGCGGGTATAGTCGGAATCGAGTGCCTCGATCATGCCGGCTCGCGCCATGCGCGCGATGTAGCCGAACAGCACGAGGAACAGCGGCAGCGACGGCAGGATCAGGTAGTAGAGCTGCGTGAAGAAACCGGCGTCGCGCGGCCAGGCGGCCGAGATCGGCAGCCAGCGCAGCCAGACGCCGAAGATCAGGATGAGGATGATGCCGGTGACGAACTCCGGCAGCACCGTGACCGAGAGGCCGCCGAGGCTGATGATGCGGTCGAGCGGCCGGTTGAGATTGAGCGCCGCGACCACGCCGCCAAGGATGCCGATCGGCACCACCAGGGCGAAGGCGACCGCCGCCAGCTTCAGCGAGTTGCCGAGCGCCCGTATGACTTCGGGCGCCACCGGCCTGCGCAGGACATAGGACGTGCCCATGTCACCCTGCACGAAGCCCGAGATCCAGCTCCAGTACTGCGTCAGCAAGGGGCGGTCGACACCGAGCGTGTGATTGAGCGTGTCGACGGCGCGCTGGTCGGCGAACGGCCCCAGTATCGCGCGCCCGACATTGCCGGGCAGAACCTGCCCGCCCAGGAAGACCATGACGCTGAGCAGAAACAGTGTGACCAGCGACAGCGAGATGCGGCGTGCGAGGAAGCGGAGGATGGCTGGACTCCTTATGCAACGACCATCTTCCCGGCCAGGCCGGGAGTATCGGGCGGGTTCAGTATGACAGGCGGTTCAAATGCCGTCACTGGTGGAGCGGCCCCGGCGAACCGCGCCACCTGGACAAGCGTCGAATTGCAGGTCGGCGACTGGGCGAGGCGGGATGTGCCCCGGTCCGGCGTCAGCACGTTCGGGTTGCCGTGCTTTTCCAAGGACGGTCCGGCCTCCGACGGATCGAACCAGGCGCCGGTCGGCAACTGCACCACGCCTTCTATCAGGCCGTCGGTCAGCACCGCCCCGGCGAGGCACGAGCCACGATCGTTGGAGACGAGGACGACATCGCCGTCGCCTATGCCGCGCGCGGCGGCGTCCGCGCGGTTGATCCACAGGGGAGCGCGGCCGGAAATCTTGCCGGCCCGGCTGACCGAGCCGTGGTCCAGTTGGCTGTGCAGCTTGTCGGCCGGCTGCGGCGACAGCAGGTGCAACGGGAAGCGCTCGGCGAGATCGCGATTGCCAAGCCATTCGCGCGGCTCGCGCCACACGGCGTGGCCGGGACAGTCCTCGTAGCCGAAGCCGTCGATGGTCGCGGAATAGAGTTCAATCAGGCCCGATGGTGTGGCGAGAGGGTGACGTTCGGGATCGGAGCGGAACGAGCCCAGCAGCGTCTGCGAGGTGACCTTGCGGGTGAGTTCGGCGTGGCCGTCGCGCCAGAAACGGTCGAAGGGCGGCATCTCGACGCCGATGGCGCCGGCATTTTCCCTCGCCCTGCCGTAGAGAAGCCGGATCCACTCATCCGTGTCGCGGCCCTCGGTAAAGGTCTCCTGGACGCCAAGTCGCGTCGCCAGCGCCGCGAAGATCGCGTAATCGTCGCGCGCGCCGTCGACTGGATCGATCGCCTGTTTCATGGCGACGATGAGGTTCTCGCGGTTGGAGAAGGCGAGATCGTTCCTCTCAAGCGAGGTGGTGACGGGCAGCACGATGTCGGCGTGGCGTGCGGTCGCCGTCCAGAAGGGCTCGTGGACGATGATCGTCTCGGGCCTCTGCCAGGCCTCGACGAGACGGTTCAGGTCCTGATGATGGTGGAACGGGTTGCCGCCAGCCCAATAGACGAGCCTGACGTCAGGATACGACAGGGTCGCGCCGTTGAATTCGAACGGTCCGCCGGGGTCGAGCAGCATGTCGGCGACCCGCGCCACGGGTATGAAATCCGCGACCGGGTTGCGCCCTTGTGGCACCGAGGGCCAGCGGAAGCCCATCTCCGGACGGCCCGCGCCGTTGGTCGAGGAGTAGCCGAAGCCGATGCCGCCACCCGGCAAGCCGATCTGGCCGAGCAGGGCGGCGAGCGTGATCGCCGCCCAATAGGGCTGCTCGCCATGATCGGCGCGTTGTAGTGACCAGCTGATCATCAGCATGGTTCGGCTGGTGGCCATCTCGCGGGCCAGCGCCACGATCCTGTCCTGCGCCACGCCGCTGAGCGATGCCGCCCATGCCGGGTTCTTGGGCTGGCTGTCGCTCTCGCCCATGATGTAGGCGCTCACGACCCCGAAGCCGGTGCAGTAGCGCTTCAGGAATGCCTCGTCGTGCAGGCGCTCCTCGATCAGGACATGGCACATGGCCAGCATGACGGCGGTGTCGCTGTTCGGACGAAGCGGCAGCCATTCGGCTTCGATTCCGCGCGGGGCGTCGTCGCGCACCGGCGAGACATTGACGAGCCGCGCGCCGTTGCCGACGGCGTTGCGCAAGGCGGCCGACGCCTCGTGGCGCGCCGAGCCGCCGCCCTGGATCTGCGCGTTGCGCCAGGGCAATCCGCCGAAGGCCACGATGAGCTTGCTGTGCCGCTCGATACCGTCCCAGGTGGTGTGATTGCCGGTCAGCCCGTCGGTGCTGCCGAGCACATGCGGCAGGATGATCTCGGCCGCGCCATAGGAATAGCTCAGCACGGAGCTCGTATAGCCGCCGATCGTGTTGAGGAAGCGATGCACCTGGCTTTGCGCGTGGTGAAAGCGGCCGGCGCTCGCCCAGCCATAGGAGCCGGCATAGATCGCGGCGTTTCCGTGGGCCGTGCGAACCCGGTCGAGTTCTCCCGCCACCAGATCCAGCGCCGTTTCCCAGGACACTTCGACGAAAGCGTCGCCGCCGCGCCGCCCGCTTGGCGACGACCGGTCTCCTTCGAGCCAGCCGCGCCGCACGGCGGGACGCGCAATGCGCATGTTGCCCTGCGTGGTGCCGAGCATGGACTTGCCGATCGGCGACGGATCGGGATCGCCCGCCCACGGCTCCACGCCGACGAGCCTGCCCTCCTCGGCGCTGATCTCGTATGTCCCCCAATGCTGGGTGGTAAGCTGGGTTCTGGATTCCATGGAACGCGCCAATGGCGGATTACCCGCGGAAAACCGTCAGGGCAGGGCGCATGGCACCCTGTCCCGACCGGTCGTGATCCGCCGGCACCCGAATGGCGCCGGCGCGCGTGACATGCGTTATTCTCCCGCTCAGGCCTTCGAGGCCTTTTCCAGGAAGAGCTGCGACATGGCCGTCGGCTGGACCCCGGCCACACCCTTCGCCGTGGCCGTCAGGTAGTCGTAGAAATAGCCGAAGATCACGGGCGTTTCCTCGAGCAGCAGCTTCTGGATCTTGCCTGCGGTGGCCTTCTGCGCTTCCAGGTCGAGCGCGGCGATGTAGCTGGTCGCGAGCTGGTCGTAGTCCTTGTTCTTGAAGTGCGCTGCGTTCCAGGTTCCCTCGCTCTTCAGCGGCGCCGCGAGGTAGACGTTCGGCACGCCACGGTGACCGTAGTCGGTAATGCCCATCACCGAGTCCAGCCAGTTGGATTTGCCGAACACCGCGTCGCCGTAATAGGCGCTCTGGTCGAGGATGTTGAGGTCGAGCTCGATGCCGATCTCCTTCACCCAGTTCTGGATGAGCTGGGCGTATTCGGGGATTTCGAGATAGCGCTCGGTGGTGAGCGTCATCTTGAAGCCCTTGCCTACCCCGGCTGCCTCCATGAGCTGCTTGGCCTGCGCGATGTCCTGCTTGCGCTGCGGCACGCTCGCGTCCGTCGACGGATAGACGGCGGCGAACGGGCTGTCGTTGCCCGGCGCGGCGCGGCCCTTCATCAGGCCTGCGACCAGCTTGTCGCGGTCGATGCTGAGCGCGATGGCGCGGCGCACGCGCGCATCCTTCATCGGGCCGTCGTCGCAACGCAGGTGCAACTGCTGGTGCGCCGACGATTTCAGGCTAAGGATGTCGACGTTCGGATCGTTGAGCAGGGCGACGCCGGCCAGAACGGGCATCTGGTTGATGATGTCGATCTGGCCGCCCTGCAGCGCCAGGATCTGCGGCTGGATGTCGGTGAAGAAGGTGAACTCGGTGCGCTCCGGCAGCGCCTTCTCGCCCCAGTAGTCGTCGTTGCGCACGAAAGAGGCGCCGACCTTGGGCGTGTACTTCTCGATCTTGAACGGTCCGGTGCCGTCGAAGCTCTTTTCGTAGTCGCCCTTGTAGCTCGCCGGAATGATGACGGCGTTGTAGTTGTCGGACGACAGCATGTAGGGGAAGTTGCCGTTCGGTGCGTCGAGGTGGAATTCGACCGTGTAGTCGTCGACCTTCTTGCTGGCGCCCTTCGACAGGATGCCGGTGAACACCGACAGCGCGTTGGAGGAATTGGCCGGATCGGCGAGGCGGTCGATGCTGGCCACCACGTCCTCGGCCTTCATCTCGCCGCCGCTGTGGAATTTGACGCCCTTGCGCAGCTTGAAGGTCCACACCGAGCCATCGGTGTTCGGCGACCAGCTTTCCGCCAGCGCCGGCTTCAGCACCAGGTCGGGACCGTCGATGCAGAGGAATTCGGCCACCTGCTGCATGACGAGCAGGCCGCCGGCGTCGGCGATGGTGACCGGGTCGATCGCCGCGGCCGGCACGCTGCTGCCGACGCGGATCGTGGCGCCCGGAGCGCCCTGCGCGCGGGCGAGTGACGGCATCGAGCCGAAGCCGGCAGCCATGCCGATGCGGCCGAGCAGCGGCAGCGACAGGCCGAGCAGGCTGCCGTGGCGAACGAAGTCGCGGCGGCTGACGCGGCCGTCGACGAGCCCGTCGATGAGATGGTTTTCAAGCGGCGTGCGGTTGCGCCGGATAAGGTCGAGGATACGGTAGTTCTTGCTCATGGGTTCTAGGCCCTTTCCCCAGTTATTGTGGTTGGCAAAACATTCCAGTTGACGAAGTCCTTGGAGTTCTCCTGTCCAGGCAGTCATCAATGTCGGTCGACGAACTGTAGCACGCGCTTCCGCGTGGTCCACCCGCGCCATGGCGCGGAAGGGTCAGATTTTCTTGATGCGTTTTCTGTCGATCAGGCGACCCGATCGAGCCAGGCACTGCCGTTTTATCGATATGTCCTCCTTGTGCGGTCGTCCTTCTAGTTAAGCGGCAGCCTGCGGTAGGTCCCGGGCCTCTGCGGGTCGTGGTATTTGTTGCATGGCCCGTTCTCGACGAAATCGCGATGGCAGGCGGCGAGCTTTTCCCGGGAGAGGGTGATGCCGAGGCCTGGGCCGTCCGGCACGCGCACGACATTGTTTCTCGGCACGAACGGCCCTTCCTCGATGATGTCCATCGGTTGCATGCGAAACAGCGATTGGTTGGGCTCCCGGATCCAGCCGAGCACCGCGCAAAGATGCAGATAGCAGGCGCTGCCGATGCCGGTGTCGCCGCTGTAGCACCAGTAGTCGATGCCGGCATGCTCGCAGGCGCCGACAAAACGCTGCATGCGTCCGATGCCGCCATGAGCGGTCGGGTTGCCGACAAAGGCGTCCGGCACCTTCATGTCGAGGGCGCTCGCAATATCGATGTTGTGGGTCGAAAACGGGATCGAGCAGTGCCTGCGCAGCTCGCGCATCTCGCCGATCGTGGCCACCGGGTCTTCCCAGTTGCGCACGCCGAGATCCTCCAGCGGCCGGGCCAGCCGCCGCGCCGTGGCGAGCGAGTAGGCCTGGTTGGAATCGATGCGGATCATGACGTCGTCGCCGAGCCGCTTGCGGATAAGCTCGATCATCCTGAGCGAGACTTTCGGGTCCTCGGTCGAGAACTTGCCCTCGAAGAAGGTTGTGCCGTGGCGCTCATGCAGTTCCACGCAGTAGTCGGCGACTTCTTCCGGTGTCTTCTCACCCTTGACCGTCGCGCCGTCACCGCGCAGCGAGAAGTAGTCGGTGAACGGCACGTCCTTGCGCACCGCGCCGCCGAGCAACTGGTAGAGCGGCTGGCCCCAGGCCTTGCCGCGCAGGTCCCACAGCGCCACCTCGATGGCCCCGAAACCCATGATACGCGTGCGGTCGTTGATCGACTGCACGCCGGTCCAGAACGGCAGGCAGACCTCCTCGGCGCCGGCGATGTCGAAGGCGTCGCGACCGATCAGCCGGGGCGCCAGCACATCGTTGACGACGGCTGCCGCGGCCCAGGTCGGCGCTTCGCCGAAGCCGACCAGCCCGTCCTCGGTCTCGACCTCGACGATGGTCGGCGAGAAGCCGTCCAGTTCGCCGAACACCCAGACGTAGGGCGCTTCCAGCCGGTAGTTGATCGGCGTCGCCTTGATGCTTCTGATCTTCATCTCAGCCAACCTGGAAGAAGGGTTTGCCGAGCAGGTCGAGATCGACGTCGATGCCAAGGCCCGGACCGTCCGGAACGCCCATGCGGCTGCCCGTAACCGGCGGCATGTTTCTGGCGGTTCGCACCGTCACCCATTCGTGGAACGCGATCGCGTGCAGCCGGCGCTCTTCCGGTGTCGACAGCGACAGGTGCGCCATCGCGGCCGTATCGATCTCGGCGCCGCCAGTATCCTCCACGGTGATCATGAAGCCGAGGTCGACGGCGACGTCGCGCACCTGGCGGGTCTGCGTTACGCCGCCCAGCCTCGATATCTTCAGCGTCAGCCCGTCGGCGGCGCCCCGGCGATGGATTTCGAGCATCTCCTGCAGCGAGGTGACGGATTCGTCGAGCACCATCGGCTTGTCCAGCATGCGGCGCACCGACATGTTTTCCTCGATCGTCGGGCATGGCTGCTCGAAGGTATAGTCGATGGCGCGCGTGGCATCGGCGAACTGGCGCGCCTGGTAGGGCGTCCAGCCGGCATTGGCGTCGCAGAAGATAACCGTGCCCTTCGGTACGGCGGCGGCCACGGTCGTCACGCGCTCGATATCGTCGTGGACATTGCCGCCGACCTTGACCTGCAGCCGATGGTAGCCTTCAGCCACGATGCGTTTGGCAAGGGCCGCCATCTGGTCGAGCGTGCCGTGCGTGACCACCCGGTAGAGCTCCGCCGTCTCGCTCTCGCGGCCGCCGAGCATCGTCACCAGCGGGACGTCGGCGGCGCGTGCCGCGAGATCCCAGCAGGCCATGTCGAGCGCGGCCTTGATATAGGGATGGCCCTTGAACACCGTGTCCATCAGCCTGACGATGCCGGCAAGGCCGCGTGGGTCATGGCCGATGAGATGTGGCGCGATTTCGGGAATGCCCGCGCGCGTTCCCGCCGGAAACGCCGCCGAATAGAAATTGCCGAGCGGCGCCATCTCGCCCCAGCCGGTCACGCCGCTGTCCGAGGTTATGGCGACGATCACGGCGTCGAAGCAATCGGCCACACGGCCCTTGGACATGCGGTAGGGTCCGTCCACGAAGGGCTGCACGACATGGTAGGCTTTTACGGTCTTGATCTTCACGGCGGTGTCCGTTTCAGCAGGGTTGGTCAGGCGCCCTTCGACGCGCGCTTCTCGAGCCCGCGCGCGTAGGCGACGAGCTCCTCGAAATCGAGGTCGATGTGTTCGCGGGCATGCCGTTGCGCGGCGCCCATGTCAGCGCCCTTGAGCAGGCGCACATAGGTTTCGTGTACATCCTCGGCCGGGACGACCTCGTTGCGGGCGCGCTGATGCAGCGCGAAATACATCTGCAGCCTGGAGGTCAGTCGCTGCCAGGTGTCCAGCAGCACCGCGTTGTCCGCCCATTCGTAGATCAGTCCGTGAAGCTGCAGCGCCGTCTCGATCTGGCGGGTGGTGTCGCGATCGCGGGTCGCCTGCTTCACGGCCTCGTGTCGCCGGTCCAGCTCTTCGAAGAAGCGCTCGTCGCGCAACGGCCAGCTTCGCTCGATGGCGAATTCGTCGAGCACCTTGTTGAGGGAATAGGCATCCTCGATGTCCTTGGCGGTGACGTCGATGACGAAGGTGCCGGCGTAGGGAATGCTGGTCAGGATGCCCTCTTGAACCAGTTCGCGCATCGCCTCGCGCAGCGGCGCGCGGCTCACCCGCATCTGCTCCGCGATGCGCAACTCGTTCAGCTTCTGGCCGGGCTCCAGCTGGCCCGTCAGGATCGCGCGCCGCAACAGGCCCACGATTTCGGCGCGTCGCGTCGTGTCGGCGATCGGACTGAAATCCAGCTTGCCCATTCGGCCACTCCAGAGGAAGTTGGCTGCTAGACAAGCAGATTGTCGACAATCCAGCAAGGTGCTCTTTTCAGTTCTTCACATCGGTTGGCTTCGGTCGGCGCCTGTCACGCACCGCATCCGCTGAAGCGTCACGCGGCCCTGCCATAGAAGCCGACGCGCTCCTCGTCGGTGAACATGACGCCAGGACGTTCATAGTAGGAGAACACCGCGATCATGCGCTCGCGATCTCCTTCGACCGTGGTGACGCGATGGGCGGTGTTCTTGCCCCGGAAGACGTTCAGCGTACCGGCCTTGATGCGCAGGATCCTCGCTTCGGGGTCGCGCCCCTCGAGCAGCCTGGCCACGCCGTCATAGTTGGGATTGTCGTCGGACCTGAGGTCGGTGCGGTATTCGAAATCGCCGCCACGCTCCGGGGCCTGCAGGAGAAGCGTCGTCGTGAACTCCGAGCGGTCGAAATGCCAGTTCAAGGCCTCGCCGGCCCGGTAGCCCATGACGTTGGCGCGGGCGAGCGGGTCCTGCATCACATGCAGTTGCTGCTTGCCCATGGTTGCCGCCAGGAAACGCACCAGCGGCTCGTACTCATAGATGGCGAGAACGGTGCTTTGCGGGATCTGGTCGGCACAGACCGTATGGCTGATGGTCTCGACCTTGCGCAGGGCCGGGTGGTCGGGCGAAAGCTCCGGGATCGACGGCTTGAAGTAGATGTTGTGCATGCGCTTGTGGACATATGAGCGCGTGTCCATCACCGGCCGGATTTCCGCGACCGCCTTTTCGGCCACGCCGGCGCGCAGGAAGCCTTCCAGGTTGAACATGCCGTTCGCTTCGAGCTCGGCAATACAAGCGTCAACGAGGCGCTTCCATTCAGGGCTGCCCTCGCGGTCGAGCGGATAGCGGTCGAGGTCCAGAATGTCCTTCATCGTCATGTCCTCCAGAAGTTTGTGGCTTCAGAAGATCGCAAAAAAATCTTCCGCTCAACGGCGAAAATAATTAGGATTGCGAAAGAAAAACTTTGGGAAGAGCATGGATCGGCTGCCGCCCCTCAACGCGATCAGGGCTTTCGAAGTGGCGGCGCGCGCCGGCAGCTTCACGCTTGCCGCAAGCGAACTCGGTGTCTCTTCCGCTGCGGTCAGCCAGCAGATACGCAACCTCGAGGGCTGGTTCGGCAAGCAGCTTTTCGTGCGCAGCGGCAACCGCATCGCGCTCACCGATGCGGGCCACGCCATCTATCCGCAGACCGCGCGCGCGCTCGGCGACATCGCCGCGATCGGACGCCGCATGCTGGAGGGCGGCGTGCGGACACGACTTGTCGTCAGCGTGCCGTTTTCCCTGGCCGAACTGTGGCTGGCGCCGAGGCTCGCCCTGCTGCTCGACGCCTTCCCGCACATGGCGATCGATGTGCGGGCGGAGGACGATCCGGTCGACCTGGCGCGCCAGAACATCGATCTGCGCATCAGCTATGGCGACTACCACTATCCCGGCCTGCGCATGGTCAGGCTCGTGCATGACGAGGTGCTGCCGGTCTGCGCGCCGGAGTTCTGGCGACGGCACGGCGATGGGGCCGCCGGCCTGGGCGATCTGCATGAGAGCATGTTCATCCACACCAACTGGGGCCCGAACTATGCCTCGCATCCAAGCTGGGCCGACTGGTTCGAGGCTGCCGGCACGAACCGTTCGCCCGACCCTTCGCATGGCCGCCGCGTCGGCCTCTCCAGTCTGGCCATCGCATCGGCGAGACTTGGCCTGGGCATAGCGCTGGGCCAGCGTGTCATGGCGAGCGACGATATCGCGGCCGGGCGGCTGATCGCGCTTTCGACGACATCGGTCCGGCTCGGGCATCCCTATTGCGCCTTCATGCCACCGGCCAAGGCCGACCGCGCCGACATCGTGCGGCTCGTCGAACTGCTCGCGAAAACGGCGCCCTCGACCTGACCGGTCAAGGGCGCCGCCGCTGAAGCCGAGCCTGCGGCGGAGGTCAGGTGGCCGGCTTTTGCGGTAGCGGTGATACCGGCATTCCCGGTCCGATCTTCTGCAGGTTACCCGTGATGATCTGGTCGCCCTCGGAAACGCCGCTCAGGATGGCCACCTGATCGCCATTGGTCGGCCCCAGCGAAACGATGCGCTGGTCGACCGTGTTGCCCTTGCCGAGGACGTAGAGATATTTTCCGAGTTGGCTTGAGCCCAGCGCCGTCTGCGGCACCATCAGCGCGTCAGGTTGCTGCTTGATGTGCAGCCGCACGCGAACATATTGCCCAGGCAGAAGCGCGAATTTCGCATTGCCGATCGTTGCACGCGCCGTGATCGTGCCGGTCGAGTGGTCGATGGTGTTGTCGATGAAGGTAAGCTGGCCTTTCTGGACGGGTGCTGTTTCACCGGGCAGCAATATGTCGACATCGACCGGTCCCGCCGCCCTGGCTTGCTCGATCTGGGCCAGGTCCGTTTCGCTCGGATTGAACGTCACATAGATCGGGTCGAGCTGGACCAGTGTGTTGAGGACAGTGCCCGCGACGCTGACCAGCGTTCCGACGGAGGCCTGGCTGCGGCCGACACGCCCGGCGAAGGGGGCCCGGATTTCGGCGTAGCCCAGATTGAGTTCCGCCGTGCGGAGCGCGGCCTGGTTGACGGCAAGCGATGCTTCCGCTTCGCGCAGGGTGCTGGTGCGCTGGTCGAAAGCGTCCTTGGCGATGTAGCCGCTCTTGGCCAGTTCGGTGCCGCGGCCGAGATTGGAGCGGGCGTAGTCGAGCGTCGCGGTGTCGCGCTGGACCTGTGCCTTGGCCTGGTCGAGGGCGGCCTGATAGTCCTGCGGGGCGATGCTGTAGAGAAGATCGCCCTGCCGGACGTCGCTGCCGTCATCGGCGTTCTGCTCCTGCAGATAGCCGGGCACGCGCGCCTGCAGCGTGATGCTGTGGATAGGCTCGGTGCGCGCGGCATAGTCGAGATAGATCGGTATGGTCTTCCTGACGACGTTCACCACCGGTACGGGCATGACGAACGCAGCCGGGGCCGGTGCCGCGCCGGCAGTGCCGGCGCTCAGGCTGCCCATGTCCAGCAGGTGAACGCTGGCCACGGAGATTGCGCCAAGCGCGACAGCCGTTCCCAATGCTATTTTCCATCTACGCATGATCAGTCTCCGATCTCATTCAGCCGCTGCGGCCAGGGGAGGGATGGCCGGCGCGGCAGTTGGTTCAGTGTGCCGGGAAACGGTCTCGTCGCCGCCACGGCGTTCGCGCAGTCGTTCGATTACCGCGTAGAAGACAGGTACGAACACCAGCGACAGGATGGTCGCGGCGACCATGCCGCCAAACACCGTGGTGCCGATCGACTGGCGGCTGGCTGCTCCAGCGCCGGTCGCGAACATCAACGGCAGCACGCCGAGGATGAAAGCGAAGGCGGTCATCAGGATCGGCCGCAGCCGCAGTCGCGCGGCTTCCATCGCGGCCTCCACTATGGTGAGGCCTTCCTCGCGTCGCCGTCTCGCGAACTCGACGATCAGGATGGCGTTCTTGGCCGCCAGGCCGATCAGCATGACGAAGCCGATCTGCGAGTAGACGTCGATCTGCATGCCTCGCATCCACAGTGCGGCGAACGCGCCGAACAGAGCGAGCGGCACCGCCAGCAGCACCATGAACGGCATGGCCCAGCTCTCGTACTGCGCCGCCAGGATGAGGAAGACGAACACGATGGCAAGGGCAAAGACCACCGAGGCGATCGATCCCGCCTTGAGCTCCTGGAAGGTGATGCCGGTCCATTCGAACCCGAAATCCCTTGGCAGCGCGGTGGCGGCGGCTCGCTCCATCGCGGCGACCGCCTGTCCCGAGGAGAAGCCGGGCGCGGCGCCGCCATTGATCGTGGCCGAAGCGTTGTTGTTGTAGTGCGGCACGGTCTCCGGGCCGACGAAGGGCACGAGCTTGCCCAGCGTGCTGAGTGGCACCATGCCGCCGGAGGCATTGCGCACGTAGAGCCGTGAAATGTCGGCCGCGCCCGCGCGCGCATCCTTGTCGGCCTGGATGGTCACCCGGAAGGTGCGGCCGAACAGGTTGAAGTCGTTCACGTAGAGCGAGCCGAGATAGATCTGCAGCGTGTTGAAGACGTCGGGCAGGCTGAGGCCGAGCAGCTTGGCCTTGGCACGGTCGAGGTCGTAGTTGAACTGCGGGGTCGAGGTCGAGAAGGGCGAGAACAGCTGCTGCGGATTGATTTCCGGCTGCTTGCGGGCCTCGGCGATGACTGCTTGCGTGGCGTCGTTGAGGGCGGTGCTGCCGCGGCCGGTAAGGTCCTCGACGACGAATTCGAAGCCGCCCGTGGTGCCGATGCCGGGGATGGATGGCGGATCGAAGGACAGCGCGAAAGCTTCCGGTATCTGCATCAGCTTGCCGCGCACGTCGGCCACCAGCTTCGACGCGCTCTGGTCAGGTCCGCGTTCCTCCCATGGCTTGAGGATGGCGAACTCCACCGCCGAGTTCGACTGCGCAGCGCTGGTCAGGAAGTTCAACCCGCTGATCGAGCCGACGATGTCAACGCCGGGCGTCGCCTGCAGGATGTCGCGCGCCTTCTTCGCCACCGCATCGGTGCGCTCGAGCGAAGCGCCGTCGGGCAGTTGGATGACGACGAAGAAGTAGCCCTGGTCCTCGACCGGAAGGAAGGTCGAGGGCAGCTTCTGCCAGACGAAGTAGGTGGCGACCAGACCGGCCGCGAACAGCCCGAGCATGACCCAGCGCAAGCGGATGAGGAAGCGCACGCCATGTGCGTAGGCATGCGACATCCGGTCGAAGCCCGCGTTGAACCAGCGGAACAGTACGAACTGCGTGCCATGGCGATGGCGCAGGAAGGCGGCGCTGAGCGCTGGGCTCAGCGTCAGCGAGTTGAAGGCGGAAATGCCGACGGAGATCGCGACCGTCAGCGCGAACTGGTTGTAGAGCCTGCCCGAGACGCCGGGAATGAAGGCGACCGGTATGAACACCGCCATCAGCACGGCGGTCGTGGCGATGATCGGGCCGGTAACTTCGGCCATTGCCGCCTTTGTCGCGGCGAGAGGCCGGAGCCCGGCCTCCAATTGACGTTCGACATTCTCGACCACGACGATGGCGTCGTCGACGACAAGGCCGATCGCCAGCACCATGCCGAGCAGGGAGAGCATGTTCAGCGAAAAGCCGAGCATCTCCATGACGACAAGCGTCGCCACCAGCGACACCGGAATGGCGATGGTCGGTATGATCGTGGTGCGCCAGCTCTGCAGGAAGATGAACACCACGGCGACCACCAGGACGAGAGCCTCGCCAAGCGTGATCAGCACGTCATGCATCGACGCCGACACGAAGCGCGTCGTGTCATAGTGCATCGCGTAGGAGACACCCTTGGGGAACCGGGCCGACAGCTCCTGCATCTTGTCCTTCACGCGCTGCTGCAGATCGAGCGCGTTGGAGCCGGGCATCTGATAGACCGCGAGCACCACGGTCGGGTCCTTGCCGAAGAAGGCAGACGACGAGTATTGCAGCGCGCCGAGCTCGATGCGGGCGACGTCGCGCAGCCGCACCAGAGAGCCGGTGGCTGGGTCGGCGCGCAGGACGATGTCGCCGAACTCCTTGGGGTCGCTCAGGCGGCCGACGGCGTTGACCTGCATTTCAAACGCGGTGCCGGCCGGTGCCGGAGACTGGCCGATCTTGCCGGCCGCTACCTGCACATTCTGCTCGGCGATGGCGTTCTGGACGTCGACGGCGGTGATGCCGAGGTTGGCGAGCTTGTCGGGGTCGAGCCAGACGCGCATCGAATAGCGCCGTTCGCCGAAGATCTGCACGTCGCCCACGCCGGGCAGGCGCTTCAGCGGATCGACGACCTGCAGATAGGCGAGGTTCGACAGTGCCACCGGATCGACCGAGCCGTCCGGTGAGGTGAGGTTCACGATGAGGACGAAATTCGGGTTCTGCTTCTTGATCGTTACGCCACCCTGGTTAACGATCGCTGGAAGCGACGACGCGGCCTGCGACACGCGGTTCTGCACGTCGACGGCTGCGGTGCTCAGGGAATAGCCGACATCGAAGGTGATGGTGATGGTCGACGAACCGTCGTTGGAACTCGTCGAGGACATGTAGGTCATGCCCTGGACGCCGTTGATCTGCTGCTCGAGCGGCGTGGTCACCGTGTCGGCGACCACCTGCGCGCTGGCGCCGGGATAGTGGGCGCTGACCACGACCTGCGGAGGGGTGATGTCGGGGAATTGCGAGACCGGCAGAAGGAAGTAGCAAATCGTCCCGGCGAGCACCATGATGATGGCGATCGCCGAAGCGAAGATCGGGCGATGGATGAAGAAGTTTACCACGACACGCAGGCCTCGCCGGCTGCCCGTGCCCGTCCGAATGCGCTGGCAACCCAGGACAGGCCCTGGCCTGTCCCGTCCTCGTCCAGTGAATTGGGCGACGCTACACGGTTTCGCGTGTCCTGAGCCCCGGCAAGCGAACGCAGCATTGTCTCCAGGGCGCGCGGGTCGACCCCATCGGCCTTCATCACCAGCCGGATCATCGGATCCCGGACGGCTTCATCTATGGTAAGATCGCGGCGCTGTAGCATTGGCCGGCTCCTTGTCTGGCGGTTCGCAGCACATGCTCGCGAACCTTTCTCGTCTCTTCACCGGCCGAGGCCGCATGATCTTCAGAATTTCCGTCCGTCTCGATCTGGCAGAATCAGCCCGGACCCTTTTTGTTGACGGCGAACGATGTAGGTGTTACCAGTAAGTAACATTGGAAAGTTACAGACCGGTAACACCCTAGTCAAGAGGTGGCCGAGGGTTTTTGGAAACGAAAGGAGATCATCATGACAGATGGTGCCATGGAGCGCTCCCGCCCCCGGGACAGAATCCTGGAGACGGCGCGTGACATGTTCCACAAGCACGGCATCAAGGCCGTCGGTGTCGACGCCATCACCGAGGCTGCCGGCACGAACAAGATGACGCTCTACCGCCATTTCGAATCCAAGGACGAACTCATCATCGAGTGCCTGCGCGCGACCGCGTCCAAGGCCGGGGCGATGTGGGACGCGTTCGAGGCCGAGTTCCCCGGCGACAAGCTCGCGCAGCTTCATGCCTGGGTACGCAAGGCCTCGGACATGCTCAGCGCCGACAGCCGCGGCTGCGACATGGCCAACGCCGCTGTTGAATTGACTGAGGCCGATCACCCGGCGAGGAGCGTCATCAAGGAGCTCAAGGGAGCCCAGCGCGATCGCCTTGTTGCGCTGTGCCGTGACGCCGGCATCGGTCAGGCCGAGCTTCTGGCCGATACGCTATCTCTGCTGTTCGAGGGCGCGCGCGTCAGCGTGCAGGCCATGGGCACCGAGGGGCCGAGCGCGCAGTTCAAGCGGATGGCGGAAGGCGTCATCGCATCGTTCCGGGGCAGCCCGGCAGCTTAGGTTTCAGGATCCGCCGTGATGTGTGTGGGCGTGGCCGCCGCGCCCAGGGTCCGGTGTTGACGACTTACCGGAACAAAAAAAGCCCGCTGCCGGGAGGAGGAGGCAGCGGGCTCGATTTTCGAACGCGGCGTGGGAGGAGGTACACCACGTTCCCTGCCGGCATCGCATCTGGGAGGAAGAAATGGCCGACTGTTCAGAATATAGAAGCTGCCTAATGATTCGGCAATACTGTATACTGCATGGCAGCTGTGCGGATTTGCCGGATCACCTTGCGCGGCCTCGATAAAAGCTTGCTCATCTCGCGGGAAGAGGCGAAACGCGCTGGCATGCGGCGGTTCACTGGACGGGAACATTCTCCCGCAGGATCAGGCGCGGCTCGATGAATTTGCGTGTCAGGTAGGGGGCCGAGGAGGCGATTGAGCCGAGCAGGCGGATGACGGATTGCTCGGCGATCAGTCGGGCGTTCTGATCGATCACGACGTCGAGCAGGTCGTCGACCAGGTAGCCCCGGGTTTCCTTCGTCAGGTCGTGGCAGATGAAGATCGGCTTGCGCTGCGGCCGCGCCTCGCGCAGCGCCCGCGCGACGCCGGAACGCCCGGCGCCGACGCAGTATATGCCGAGCAGTTCCGGCTCGTTGTGCAGGGCCCGCATCGTCGCCGCGTAGCTGACCTCGGGCTCGTCGTTGATCTCGACCGCGCTGCTGATGGTGAGGTTGGGGAACTCCTCGCCGAGCACGGAGCGAAAGCCCATCTCGCGCTCCTCGTGGCCGCGATAGGAGCGCGATCCCACGACCATCGCCAGATGGCCGGAGCGTCCGCCGAGGAAACGTCCCATCAGCA
The DNA here is from genome assembly GCA_001899205.1 of Mesorhizobium sp. 65-26. Taxonomy (GTDB): domain Bacteria; phylum Pseudomonadota; class Alphaproteobacteria; order Rhizobiales; family Rhizobiaceae; genus Mesorhizobium. The sequence continues at coordinate 393,235 of MKVL01000025.1, forward strand.
GCGCGGCCGTGCGGCCGGCAACGCGGTTGTCGATGCCGACATAGGCCGAGCGCGGCGCGCCTGGAACGTCCGATATCATCGTCACCAGGCGAATACCCGCCTCGACGATCTCGCGCAGAATGTTGCGGGTCCTGGGATGGTCGACGGCGATGACGCCGACGCCATTGGCGCGCAGCGAAAGGTTCTCCACCGCCGCCTGTAATGCGCCCGGCGCGATGCCGGCGAGATTGTGGATGCGGCACGAGGCGACCAGCGGCAGCCGCGCGGCGTAATCCTCGATATGCGCCGCGAGGTCGATCATGAAGGCGTTGCTGCCGATCGGCAGGAAGAATTCGAGATGGGCGGGCCGCGAGGGCAGCGCTACCTGGTCCACGACAGGCAGGTAGCCGAGCTGTTTGGCGGCTTCCATCACGCGCTGCCGGTTTGCCGCGCTGGCGCCGGGCCTGTTGTTCAGGACACGGTCGACGGTCGCGGTCGACAGCCCGCAGCTCTTGGCTATGTCCGAGACAGTGGCTTTCATGGGTGCAGTCATAGGGGCAGACAAAGTCCTGTGCCAGACGGCTATTGCCGTCCGTGTATGGGCAAGGAGGGGAGCGGTCCGGAAAGGTGCCTTTCGGAGGGCACGCCGTATCAATGCTGCTGGCGGTCCCCCTCGGCGACGGCTTCGCGGATTTCCCTGTCGGACATGCCGGTGATGATCCGCTCGACTTCGGCGACCGTCGTCTGCTTCGGATCGATGTCGTCGGCCACCACCTTGCCGCGGCGCATGACGACGATGCGATCGACCACCTGGAAGACGTGGTGGATGTTGTGCGCGATGAAGATGCAGGAGTGCCCGGAATCGCGGGCGCTGCGCACGAAACTCAGCACGCCTTGCGTCTCCGCGACGCCGAGATTGTTGGTCGGCTCGTCGAGGATGATGAGATCGCTGTCGAAATGCATGGCGCGCGCGATCGCCACCGCTTGCCGCTCGCCGCCGGAAAGGGAGCCGATCGGCGTCGTCGGCGGGATGTTCTTGGAAATGCCGACCTGCTTCAGCAACGCCCGTGCCACCGTGTTCATCGCATCCTGGTCCATGCGGTTGAGGAAGCGCGGCGGCTTGATCGGCTCGCGTCCGAGGAACAGGTTGCGGGCAATCGACAGTTGCGTGACCAGCGCGGAATCCTGGTAGATCGTTTCGATGCCGTGGGCGATGGCGTCGCTGGTGCTGCGCAGGGTCACCTTCTTGCCGCGGATGAAGATGTCGCCGCTGGTCAGCGGCACGGCGCCCGACAGCACCTTGATCAGCGTCGACTTGCCGGCGCCATTGTCGCCCAGCAGGCCGACGATCTCCCTTTCGTTGACGTGGAAGTTGGCATCCTCCAGCGCCTGCACGCGGCCGTAGGACTTGCGGATATGCTCCATGCGGATCAGCGGTTCGGCCATGGTCTCACGTCCCCGCCTGGTGCCGGCGTTCCAGCCATGAGTGCAGCGCCATCATGCCAAGGATGATTGCGCCGATGAAGATGTTGTAGGCAAGACCGGGCACGCCGATCAGCACGATGCCGTTGCGCATCACGCGCAGGATGAGAATGCCGAGCACGGTGCCGATGATGGTGCCCCGTCCGCCCGTCAGCGCCGTGCCGCCGATCACCACCATGGCGATCACCTCCAGCTCGTAGCCGGTGCCGCTGTTGGGGTTGGCGGCCGAGGTCCGCAGCGAGGAGATGACGCCGGCGAGCGACGCCATGACGGACGACAGCACGAACAGGCCGATCTTGACGCGGTTGACGTTGACGCCGCGCGCGCGGGCCGCGTTGGGATTGCCGCCGGCGGCCTGTATCCAGTTGCCTGTACGGCTCTGCGTCAGCACGTAACCGAGGATGATGGCGGCCGCGATGAACCAGAACAACGACATGTAGATGCGGAACGGGCCGATGTAGAAATCGCCGACGAGGGCAGTGGCCAGCCATGTGCCTTCCGCGCTCCAGGTGCGCTGCGGGAAGCCGTCGGTGATGAAGAGTGCCGCGCCGCGCACCACCAGCAGCATGCCGAGCGTGACCAGGAAGGACGGGATCTTGAGCTGGGTGACGAACCAGCCGTTGACCAGCCCGATGCAGGCCGCGACCACCAGCGCGACGATGAAGCCGACCTCCAGCGATGTCACCCCGCCGTTGAACAGCGTCCACATCAGCACCGGCGAGAAGCCGAACAAGGATCCCACCGAAAGGTCGAACTCGCCCGACGTCATCAGCAGGGTCATGGCGAGCGCGATGAGGCCGAGCTCGACCGTGAAGGCCAGCGTGTTGGAGATGTTCTGCGGCGACAGGAAATCGTGGTTGATGCTCCAGAACACCGCGATCTCGATGACGAGCAGCACGAAGGGACCGAATTCCGGCCTCGCGATTAGGCCTTGGACGAACGAACGATTTTCCACCGTGGAGCCCGCGACATGGTTGGAACCGAGCATTCACGGCGTTGCCTGGCATCGCGCGAATGCGGCTAATCAGACAGCCGGCGCCGGAAGCGAACGGCTATGCCCGGTCGCGCAACGGGGCGCGACCGGGCAGGGCGTGGATCACTTGCCGGACAGGATGTCGTCGTAGATCTTGGCGGTGTCCTTCTCGTAGAGCGCGCCGGTGATCACGTTGAACCCGGGCGGGATGCCGCTGGCGGCCATGGCGGCCAGCGAGAGCGCCACGTAGCTGGTCGCCTGCGGGTCCTGCCACTGGGCGGCGTTGACGTAGCCGTTCAGCACTTCCTGGGTGGTGTCGAGCGAGTTGCCCCAGCCGACGACCGGGATTTCGCCCGGCTTGACGCCGACCTGGTCGAACACGCGCTTGATCGAGCCGGTGACGAGGTCGCCGAGGCCGATGATGGCCTTCACCTTGCCCTTGTGCGCGGTGAGGTAGTCGACCATGCGGTTGATCACTTCGGCCTGGTCGAGCGTCGCCTCGGTGACCTCATAGGTAATGCCGAGCGGCTCGAAAACGCTCTTGATGCCCTCTTCCTCCTGGACGCCATAGGTGGCGCCGGGAATCTCGACCGGCATCCAGACGAAGTCGCCCTTCTTCACCAGTCCCTTGTCGACCAGATATTGGGCCCAGTGCCGGCCGAAGACGACGTTGTCGCCGCCGACATAGGCATTGAAGTTTGCCTTCGGGTCGGGCGTGTTGAAGTTGATGATCGGGATCTTCGCCGCGCGGGCTTCCTTGACGATCTCGACAAGGCTGCCCGGATCGGGGCTGGTGGTGGCGATGCCATCGGCCTTGGCCGCGATCGCCGCGCGCACGGCCTCCTGCTGCGAGGCGACGTCGCCATTATGGAAGGAGGTGTTGACCGTGTTGCCTGTGTCCTTGGCCCATTGCTTGGCCCCGGCCAGGAAGTAGGTCCAGACCGGATCGGCCGGGCCGCCATGCGATATCCAGTAGAAGGTCTTGGCCTGTGCCGCCGCCGGAATGGCCAGTGCGACGAGCAGGCCGCATAAAAGCAATCGTAGCCTTGTCAGCATTAGATTTCCTCCCTGTTTGAAAAGACCATCAGCATGGTCCGGCCGCTGCCGGACGTTCCCTCCCGTGCCAGAGCCGGTCGAATGCCTTACAGCATTCCCTTTTTCGGCGGATGGCAAGCCTCCGTCGCCAAGTGGTAGATGGCGCAAGGCAAGGTGCCATCATCCGTTCAATCAGATTGCATCAGTTTGGCCGAGATTTTCCCGGCGGCCAGCCCTTTTTCGACCGGCAAATTCCCATAAAGTGCGCCACTTCCAGACAGGGAGGAAGACGCAATGAAGAAACCGTGGCGCGTCGTCGGCGTGAACTTCGATCACATGCACATGGGCGACCTTCTGCGCGAGGTGCATGATCACGCCGGGGCCGAGATCGTCGGCATCTGCGATGCGAGGCGGGAGCGGATGAATGGCGCGATCGCGGCGCTCGGCATTGCCGAGGACCGCGTCTTCACCGATGTCGGCAAGTGCCTGGACGCCACGCGTCCCGACCTGATCATCCTGTGTCCGGCCACGGCCGACCATGCGAGCGCCGTGGAGGAAGTCGCTGGCCATGGCGCCGCCATATTGGTCGAGAAGCCGTTCGCCGCCTCGCTCGCCGATGCCGACCGTATGATCGCGGCGGTGGACAAGGCCGGCGTGCGCCTTGCCATCAACTGGCCGCTCGCCTGGTATCCGCCGCATGTCACGACCAAGCGGCTGATCGACGAGGGCACGATCGGCGATGTCATCGAGGTGCATTTCTATGACGGCAACCGTGGTCCGCTCTACCACCTCGCCGACAAGGTGGAGGTCTCCGACGAGGAGGTGCGGCGGGCGAAGCCGACGTCCTGGTGGTACAAGGCCGCTTCCGGCGGCGGCAGCCTGCTCGACTATCTCGGCTATGGCGCGACGCTGGGGACCTGGTTCATGGACGGGCGCGCGCCACTCACCGTGACGTCGGTCGTCGACCGGCCGGAAGGGCTGGAAGTGGACGAACACTCTATCACCGTCTGCCGCTATGCGACGGGCCTGTCGAAATTCGAGACGCGCTGGGGCACCTTCACCGATCCGTGGACGCTGCAGCCGCAACCGAAGTGCGGCTTCGTGGTGGTCGGCACCGAAGGCACCATCTCGAGCTACGACTACGACGACCATGTCGGCTTGCAGACCAGGGCCCACCCGCAGGTGCGCGACATTCCCGTCGACGTGCTGAAGGCGCCATTCCGCAAGCCGGTCGAATATGTCCTTCACTGCATCGACGCGGGCACGCCGATCGAGGGACCACTCGATCCGCGGCTCTGCCGCACCGCGCAGCGCATCATCGACACGGCGGCCTTGTCGGCGCGGGAAGGGCGCACGCTGGAGCTGCTGCCGTGAGCGCCGGGGATACGGCCGCGCCGGCGCCGGACTCCTATGCGCTGGTCGCCACGGATGCCAAGCCCGTCGAAGCGCCCGTGCTCGACTACGCACCGCCCATGCCCAGGGACAGGTCGACGCCGATCGGGTTGATCGGTGCCGGCGGCATCAGCTTCGCGCATCTCGAGGCCTACAAGAAATACGGACTGAATGTCGTTGCCATCGCCGACCGCCATCTCGACCGGGCCGAGGGGCGGCGTGACCAGTTCTTTCCGCAGGCCATCGCCACCGATCGTGTCGAGGCTCTGATCGGTGATCCCGCCATCAAGGTCCTCGACCTCACGCTGCATCCGCGCGACCGTGCGCCATTGATGCGCCGCGCGCTCGAAGCGGGGCAGCATGTCCTGTCGCAGAAGCCGTTCGTGCACGAACTCTCGGTTGGGCGCGAACTGGTCGAACTGGCGGAGGCGAACGGGTTGCAGCTTGCGGTCAACCAGAACGGTCGCTGGGCGCCGCATCTTTCCTACATGCGCGAGGCCGTGGCCGCCGGCCTTGTCGGCCAGGTCACCGGAGTGCATGTCTCCATCCAATGGGACCATTCCTGGATAGCCGGTACGCCGTTCGAGAAGATCGACCAGATCGTGCTCGAGGATTTCGCCATCCACTGGTTCGACTTCCTCGCCTCCGTGATCGGCGACACGGCGCGCACCGTCTACGCGACGGGAACGCGGGCAGAGGACCAGAAGGTTGCCTCCAGGCTTCTGGCGCAGGCGCTGGTCGATTATCCCGGCGGCCAGGCCTCGCTCGTCTTCGACGGCCACACGCGTTTCGGCGCGCAGGATTCGACCGTGGTCGTCGGCACGTCGGGCACGCTGCGCAGCACCGGGCCCGATCTCGGGCGCCAGGAGGTCAGCCTGGTGACATCGGAAGGCATCGCCCGGCCGACGTTGGCTGGCCAGTGGTTCAATGACGGCTTCGCCGGGGCCATGGGGGCGCTGCTGGTGGCGATCGAGACCGGCAAGTCGCCGATCAACGCGGCGCGGGGCAATCTCGCCTCGCTGCGCCTCCTGGAGGCGGCGATCACCAGCGCCAGGACCGGCGGCCCCGTAGGGTTGAGATAGCCGCTGTTTCTTGGATCCGGGGCTCGAGCCGTCGCGCGCGCCGGGCCTTTTCGTCAGCCTGGGGCGGCCGCTCAGCGGTCCTCGGTGATCCGCAGATAGGCCGCGGTGACGAGCAGGACGATGGCGCCGAACAGCATGCGGCGCGCGCCTTCCGGCATCTGCAGGATGGTGAGCAGCGTCGTCAGCACGGTCAGGATCAGCGCGCCGACGATGGTGCCGGCATAGCCGCCTCGACCGCCGAAGATCGATGTTCCGCCGATGACGGCGGCCGCCACCGAAGGCAGCACCAGCGGTTCCGCGAGCGACAGCGAAGGCGCCTTGATCAGGCCGATATAGAGTAGCCCGGTGATGCCGGCGAGCAGGCTCGACAGGATGTAGAGCGCAAGGATCACCTGCCAGTAACGCACGCCGGAAAGGCGGGTCGCGCGCTCGTTGTCGCCGACGGCGTAAAGCAGCCGGCCGAAGCCGGTGCGGTTGAGTGTGAAGACGATGAACACCGCCACCGGGATGAACAGCAGCAGCGCGTTGGGAAAGCCGAAGCTGACGCCGGTTCCCAGCCAGTTCAGGAAATCGGGGATCTTGGCGCCGGAGGCGATCACCGTGCGCTGGTAGACCTGCAGGAAGCCGGTGCCGATCAGGCTGGTACCCAGCGTCATGATCAGCGGGTGGACACGGAAGACGCCGACGCCGATGCCGTTGACCAGGCCGATGAGGACCGCCGGCGTCATCGCCAGCAGGAAGGCCACCGTCGGGTCCTGGTTGACGATCTGGGTCGCCATGATGAAGGCGCTCATCGTCGCCACCGTTCCGACGGAAAGGTCGATGCCGCCGGTCAGCATGGTCATGGTCTGACAGCCGGCCAGGATCGCCAGCGGTATGGCGAATTTCACCGTGTTCGCGATCCAGCGTTCGTTGACGATGCCGGGGCGCAGGATCTGCAGGATGACGACCAGCGCGACCAGCAGGATGACTAGCGGCACGATAGGCCTATCGGCCATGAAGCGCTTGAGGCGGCGTCCGAAGGAGGGCGCCTGTGGGACAGTGGCGGCACTGCTCATGATTGCCGGCTCCGCATGGTGATGAAGGCGCCGAACATGACCACGGCGACCATGATGACGCCCTCGATGATGGCGGTGACGTTGGGGTCGATGGCGAGCAGGGTGAGGTCCGTGCGCACCAGCCGCAGCACGAAGACGGCGACGATCGGGCCAAGCAGCCCGCCCTTGCCGCCGCCGAGCGCGACGCCGCCGAGCACCACGGCCGCGACGCTGGCCAGCAGGTAAGGGCCGGGGATCGGCGCGCCGATGCCGGTGCTCATGGTGAGTGCCAGCCCGCCCATGGCCGCGAACAGCCCCGAGAAGGCATAGGCCGCGATGCGGGTGCGGGCCACCGGCACGCCGCTGCGGAAGGCAGCCAGCTCGCTCGAGCCGATGGCGTAGATGGACAGGCCGAGCCGCGAGCGCCGAAGCGGTATCCAGATGATGCAGAGGCAGACGACGAGCAGCAGCAGCGCCTTGGGCAGCCAGGCCTCCACGGTGTCCGGCAGGCCCGGTATCGGCACGGTGCCGACGATGGTCGCCTTCAGCCATTCGGCGGCGGCGCCGCCCGGCGCGTCGAGCACAAGCAGGGCGGCGCCCTGCAACACGAACAGCATGGCGAGCGTCACCACGATGTCGGGCACGCGGGTGACGACGATCAGCACGCCGTTGAGGGCGCCGAGCACCAGCCCCATGGCGAGCACGAAAGGCACAACGAACAGCGCGTACTCCTCGGAGGCTCCCGCCATCATCGAGGCGGCGGTGACGCTGGTCAACGCCATCATCGCGGCCACCGAAAGATCGATGCCGCCGGCGATGACGACGATGGTCTGCGCGGCCACCGCGAAGGCATAGGGCAGGACAGCGCGCGCCAGCGAGCCGAAGTCGCCGCTGCCGTAGCCGGGCTGGATCAGCTTGGTGACGATGAACAGGATGATGAGAAGGGCAAACAGGCCGGCGACCCAGCCCTGGCGACGCAGGATATGGCTCATGGCGCCGTCCCCCCGGCCGGCGATGGGGAGGATGGCTGGGTCGGGTCGGCCAGGATGCCGACATCCTCCTTGGCGTCGCGCGGCAGGCCGTAGGCGGCGCGCATCAGCGCCGGCTCGTCGGCGAGTTCGACTGGGAAGACATCCACGACGCGGCCGCCGAAGATGACGATGACGCGGTCGCAGACACGCTGCACTTCCTCCAGTTCCGATGTGTAGAACAGCACCGACTTGCCCTGGCCGGCCAGTTCGCGCAGCAGCTTGTAGATCTCCTGCTTGGTGCCGACATCGATGCCGCGCGTCGGATCGAAGCACAGGATGGTGCGGGCGTCCGCCGCGATCCAGCGGGCGATGGTCACCTTCTGCTGGTTGCCGCCGGACAGTCTTTGCACCTCGCCCTGGGCGCGCGTGTCGATCTGCAGCCGCTTGATGGCGTCCAGCACGGTCGCGCGCTCTCGGCCCATGGCGATCGGGCCCCAGTGGCGCAGCGCCGCGCTGAAGGGCAGTGCGATGTTCTCGCGCACCGACCGCTGCATGGCGAGCGCCTCGGCGCGGTCGCCCGGCACGTAGGCGATGCCGGCGCGGATGGCATCGAGCGGATGGCCGAACCTGGCCGGCTGGCCGCCGACCTCGATCGTGCCGCCGGACGGGCGGATCGAACCGGCAAGCGCCGCGAACAGTTCGTCCTGGCCTTGGCCTTCGAGAGCGATGACGCCGGCGACCTCGCCATCGGCGAGATCGAAGGAGACGTCGTTGAGCTTGGTGCCGACACGCAGGTTGCGAACGCCGAGGCGCGGCCGGGCAGGGGCCGCGGCGGCCTGGCCGGCGGCGCGGGTCGCCACCTTGGTCTTTTCGATGCGGGCGCCGAGCATGAGCTCGACGATCTTTTCCTCGACGCCAGGCTCGATGTCGACGACGCCGACCGTCTGTCCGTCGCGCAGCACCGTGGCGCGGTCGCACAGCGCGGAGATCTCGACGAAGCGATGCGAAATGAAGATCACCGCCCGGCCGCTGTCGCCCTGGCGGCGCACCACCTCGAGCACCTTTTCGGCGAGGTTGGCGGGAAGCGCCGCCGTCATCTCGTCGAGCAGCAGTACGTCGGGCTCGACGGCAAGCGCGCGGGCAAGGTCGAGCACGCGCAGCACGGCCAGCGGTATGTCGCGCGCCATCTCGCGGATATCGAGGTCGGGAATACCGAGTTCGCGCACCCAGGCGCGGAAAGGCTCGACCGGCGTGCCGGTGAGGCGAAGATTCGAAAGAACGTCCAGGTCGGGGATGAGCGCCGGTTCCTGGTAAACCGGCAGCAGGCCGGCGCGGCGGGCGGCGGCCGGCGAGCGCACGTCGCGCGCCTCGCCGCGGATCAGGATGCGCCCGGCATCGGCCCGTATGGCGCCGGTCAGGATCTTCACCAGCGTCGACTTGCCGGCGCCGTTGGCGCCCATCAGCGCATGCACTTCGCCCGGCAGAACCGATAGTGAAGCGTTACGCAGCGCCGCCACGGCGCCGTAATTCTTGGCGACGCCCGTGGCGTCGAGGAGTGGTTTGGTCGTCAAGGCGTGCGGCTTCTCGCTTGTGCGGCCAGTCTCGGGTCTTGCGGCGTCGGTCTTGCGGCCATGGCACAAGGACGGCAGGCGGTCACCCACCGTCCTTGCATAGGCTGGTCAGATGCTTACTCGCCCGGACCCTTGCAGGCGACGATCTGTTCCTTGGTGTAGGTCGTCCAGTCCGGGATCGAGATCGAGACCGGCCATTCCGGGCTGAGCGACGGATCGGCCGCTGACTTCAGCTTGGCCTTGCCTTCGTCGGTCGCGTTTTCCCAGAGCTGCGGTTCGACCAGCACGGTCTGCTGCGCCGGCTTCTTGCCGTCGAGGATCTGCAGGGCCAGCGTCACGCCGGCGCCACCGATCGAGCCTGGGTTTGTCACGGCGGCGCCCACCAGGCCCTTGACCGTGTTCAACTGGCCGACGAAGCCGGCATTGTCCGCGCCGACGACCGGCACCAGCGGCGCCTGGGATTCGACCAGCGCGTCGACGATTACGTTGTCGATGCCCGAGGTCCAGATGCCGTTGAACGGCGTGCCCGTGGCCAGGAAGGACAGGATCTGCTGCTTGGCCTGGTCCTGCTGCCAGCCGGTGAACACTTCCTGCGCCACCTTCACGTTGGGGAATTCGGCGAGTGCCTTCTTGAAGCCCTTGTCACGATCGCTGTCGGCGGAAGCACCGGCGGCGCCGCGCATGTAGACCACCTCGCCCTTGCCACCCATCTGCTGGAACAGCCACTTGGCGCCGAGATAGGCGTACTGCTCCTGGTTGTTCGAGATGATGTAGGCCGACGGCTCGGTGACCGCCTGGTCGACGGCGACGACGACGATGCCCGCCTTGGTGGCTTCCTCCAGGCCCGCCTTGATGCCGGCGGGATCGGCCGGGTTGACGACGATGGCGTCGACCTTGGCGCTGATCAGGTTGCGGATGTCCTCGAGCTGGCCGGCGGCATCGGTGTTGCGGTGGGCGATGTTGAGCTTGGCGACCTCACCGGAAGCCAGAGCCTGCGCCTTCATCGCGCAGATCATCTCCTCGCGCCAGCCATTGCCCTGGACGGTGTTGGAGATGCCGATCGTGTAGCTCTTGCCGGCCGCCATGGCGACGCCGGACGACAGGCTTGCCGCCAGGACGGCGAGGCCGATTTTCGTAATCATTTTCATTTTTGAACTCCTCCAATGTTCGTTTTTTGCATTACCACACGGGTGCTCATGCAGCGAGCGTCGTCCATGTTCCTCCATTTTCATGGGAATCCACGGCTGCCTCGATGAAACGCATGCCGGCGAGGCCATCATGGATGCTTGGCACAGCCGCGACAAGGGCAGGATCGGGCGTCCTGCCGGCGCGGCGGGCGACGATCAGCGCGGCTGCGTCGCGATAGAGATTGGCGAAACCCTCGACATAGCCTTCCGGGTGCTCGGCCGGCATGCGCGACACCGAAGCCGCAGCGGCGCCGACGCCGGGGCCGCCCCGCGTGAGGATCCGGGTCGGCTCGCCGAAGGGTGAAAAGCGCAGGACTTCAGGCTCGTGCGCGAACCATTCCAGGCCGGCTTTCTCGCCGTAGACCTTGAGGGAAAGGCGATTGTAATTGCCCGGCGACACCTGGCTGGCCACCAGCACGCCGCGCGCGCCTCCGGCATAGCGCATCATGACATGGGCATTGTCGTCCAGCCGGCGGCCCGGCACGAAGGTCGTCAGGTCCGCCGCCACCTCGTTGGGCACCATGTCGGTGACGAAACGCGCAAGGTTGAAGGCATGGACGCCGATGTCGGCCAGGCAGGCGGAGCGCCCGGCCCGTTCGGGATCGGTGCGCCATTCGGCCTGCTTCTGGCCGTCGGCGTCGATCGGCAGGGTCAGCCAGTCCTGGATGTAGTCGGCGCGGATGATGCGGATCTTGCCGAGCGCTCCGGAAGCGATGAGGGAACGCGCCTCGCGCACCATCGCATAGCCGGTGTTGTTGAAGGTGACGGCAAACACCAGGCCGCTCTTCGCAGCCACGGCCGCCAACTCCTCGGCTTGCGCCAGGGTCGCCGACAACGGCTTGTCGCAGATCACGTCGATGCCGGCCTCGAGAAAGGCTTTTGCGACAGGCGCGTGCAGATGGTTGGGCGTGACGATGACGACTGCCTCGATGCCGTCGGCGCGCGCCGCCTCGGCCCTGGCCATCTGTTGGTAGCTTGAATAGGCGCGGTCGGCGGCGATGCCGATATCGGCCGCTGAAAGACGCGCGCGTTCGGGATCGGACGAAAGCGCGCCAGCCACGAGCTGGATACGGTCGTCGAGCCTTATCGCCAGCCGGTGCACTGCGCCGATAAAGGCATCGCGCCCGCCGCCGACCATGCCGACCCGCAGCCGTCGGCCGCCGATACTGTCGTCAGTCGCATGCACCATGGTTCAGCCCTTCGCCGCCTGAGATGGAAAATGCCGGAGAGCGGATTGCGTCAGGGCCGCGCGCTTCATGACGCGTATGATCTTAGCCCCTGATCCGGCCATCCTTTTTCCTCCCGTGAAGCTCTTTTTTGATCGAAGTACTGCATGCGCATTTCCAAAAGTCAAATTCTGAAATTCTCGTTCCCTGCCTTGTTTTCAGCCGGCTTCCGAAGCCAGGAAGTCACGCACGACCAGCCGCGCCGGCCGTTGCATCAGTCTTGCCACGGCATCGCTCAGACGGGCCTTTATTGCAGCGTCGGCGCTGAGGTCGAAACCGAAGATTCCATCAATTTCCAGCATCTTGCCGACCAAAGTCGCGGCATCGCCGCCACTGGCTTCGCCAATCGCCAGCGTGCGCTGGGCGAACGGTTCGTCGACCGGGAGTTTCCGGCCTGAGCTGTCGCGGCCGCTGGCATATTGCATCCAGCCGGCGATGCCGATCAGCAGGCCGTCGCAAGGCGTGCCCGCGCGCAAGGCCGCGCGCAGCGGCTCCAGCAGGCGCTGCTTGATCTTCTGCGAGCCGTCGGTCGATATCTGCAGCGTGCGATGCTTCAGCGCCGGATTGGTCAGGCGCTTGATCGTCTCCGTCAGATAGGCGGGCACGTCGATGCCATGCACCGCGGGCAGGTTGGGCATCACCTCGCGCTCGATCGTGCGGCGCGCGAAGGCGCGGAAGATCCCGTCGGCCATCACGTCCGACATGAACTCCAGGCCGGACAGCACCCCGAGCTGGCAGAGATTGGACTGGATGCCGTTGACCACGCGCATCTTCAGGATCTCGTACGGCGCGACGTCGTCGACGAAGAGAGCGCCGGCCTTTTCCCAGGCCGGCATCGGTCCGCCGAAACGGTTCTCGATGACCCACATGAGGAACGGCTCGCCGACGACGAGGCCCATGTCCAGGACGCCGGTCTGGCTCGCGAAGCCGTCGATGTCCTCCGGCCGCGTCGCCGGCACGATGCGATCGACCATGGTGTTGAGGAAACATGCTTCGCGGGCGAGCCGGTCGCCGAGCGCCGGGTCGATTGCCCGGGCAAGCCCCAGCACGGAGCGACGCAGGGTCGAGCCGTTGTCGGGAACGTTGTCGCAACTGATCAGCGCGGGCAGGGGCGTACCCGCCCCCAGCCGCCGCGCCATCATGCGCAGGACGAAGCCCGGCACCGATGACGGAGCCGAAGGGTTGGCGATGTCGTGCCTTATGTCGGGGTGATCGAGATCGAGCTCACCGGTCGCCGGTATGTGGCAATAGCCCTTCTCGGTGACCGTCAGCGTCACCACGCCGATGGAAGCCCGGCTGGCGGCAGCCAGCGCGCGTTCCAGCGTGGCGGCGTGCGAGGCATCGTTCGCGCCGGGGACGGAAATGGTCTCGACCATCGATCCGATCAGCCGGCGCTCGACCTGTTCGCCCTCGCGCAGTTCGCGGCAATAGTAGCCGCCCTGCGCGCCGAGGCTGGCGGAAAGATCCGGCGCGCGCAGATTGACGCCGAGGATGCCCCATGGGCCGAAAGCCGCCTCCAGCGCGTCGTCGGTGTATTCGGCCTGGTGGCAACGATGAAACGCGCCGACACCGAGATGCAGGATGCCGGGCGTGAGCCTTGCCCTGTCGTAGCCGGGCCTGCGAATGGCGGCCGGCAGGCGGTCGAGGGTCGCCGGGCCTAGGCGAGGGGGTGTCGGGTTTGTCATCGTTCAGCCGATGTTGCGCGGTGGCGCGCCGAACACGGTTTGCTCCATGTCGATCTGCGTTCCCGTCATCAGTCCGGACGCGTCACTGAGCAGGAACAGGGTGAGACGCGCCACCTCGTCCATTGTCAGCAGGCGCCCGAGCGGCAGGCCGGCCGCGGCGATCTTCTCCCAGTCCTCGCCCTTGCCGAGCGTGCGGGCCTGCATCGCCTGTTCGTTGGGCGTGGCGACCCAGCCCATATTGATGCCGTTGACCCTTATGCGGTCGGAAAGATGCGCATTGGCGACGTTCCTGGTCAGCGTCGAAAGCGCGCCCTTGCTTGCCGAATAGACGGCGAGGTCCGGCGCTCCGCAATGCGCGTTCACCGACAGGATGTTGACGATGGAGCCGGAGGCGTGTCGCGCCTTCATGTCGGCGACAGCCGCCTGCATGGTGAAGAAAGGCGCACGCGCGTTGACGGAAAAGATGCGCTCCCAGTCCGCGATCGTGCCCGCTTCGAGCGAGGCGCGGTCGGTAAGTGCCGCGCCATTGACCAGGCAGTCGACGCGGCCGAGCTTTTCGATCGCTTGCGCCATGGCGCTGGCGGGGGCCGTCGGCTCCGCGAGATCGGCCTGGATGAAGAAGCACGGCCGCCCACTTGCGGAAAGATCGCCGGCGACCCGCGCGCCGCGCTCGGCATTGCGGCCGACAATGGCGATGGCCTCGACATTGCTGGCTAGCGCCAGCCTCGCGACGGTCTCGCCGAGCCCTTGCGTTCCACCGGTTACAACGAGGGTCTTGCCCTCCAGGGCGACATCCAAGGGAACCTCCCGATTCTTGTCGTCAACGCTGGATTTCTAAAAGTTATATTACAGAAAATTATTTCCAAAAAAGAGTCAAGCCGCTACCGGTCGATGACGCTGCCCAGGCTGACGATGATCGACTGGCACAGCACCATCGCCGGCACCTGCGAGCGGAAATGGCCGAGCCTCGCTTCCTTGACGAACAGCGTGTGCGCGCCGAGCGCCGCGATGGGGCTCAGTTCATTGTCCGTCACGACGAGCAGCTTGCGCCCCCTGCGGTGCGCGGCTTTCGCCAGTTCGATGGTTTCAGGGGTGTAGTCGTCGAAGGTCAGCACGAACAGCACGTCATCGGGCGCCATCGCGGCCAGTTGCTGCTCGCGCATGGCGCCGAGGTTGTCGATGAGATGCGCCCGTTTTCCGACGCGCGAAAAACCGTAGTAGCAGTAGGCGCCGACGCCGAAAGCGCCGCGCGCCGCGGTGATGTGAACCGCCCCGGCCTGGCGCAGCGTCTCGACGAAACCGCGCAGCGCGGCCCCGTCTATGTCCTCGCGCAGCCTGAGCAACGCGTCCATCGCCGCCAGCACGAAGGTGTCGAACACGACATGCGGCTCATCGAGCTCGAGTTCCGCCGACAGCGGCTTGCCCGGGCCCTCCGACAGTGCCTTCATGCGGTCGGCATAGGTCATCTTCGGGCCGACGAGGCGCTGCCTGAAGACGCTTTGCAGGCTGCTGAAGCCATCGAAGCCCATTTCCTTGGCAAAGCGCGAAATGGTCGAGGGGTGCGTGCCGGCCTGCCGTGCGAGCTCGACGATGGTGTAGATGGCAACGTCCTCGGGATTGTTGAGGAAGAACTGCGCGACCTGCTGCAGCCTCTTGCTCAGCTTCGACTTGCCCGCCGAAAGCGCCTCGACAAGGCTGCCGTAGTCGTCCGCCGCCCGTTGTTCGGACGCCATTGGCCTTCCTCCCTGGCGCATGTCTCCGGCCGGAGCGGCGGATCAGGACAAGCACCATTTTCAGAAAGATAATTCCATATTCCTCGTTGTGGAAAATTCAATGGTCTTGTGCGCGGCGGCAAAGACTTGTCCACGCCGATGCGCCGGGCACCTAGCCTTTATCAGGATCAGGGCTCGACCGGCAGCAGGTTGGAGCGCTTGATCTGGACGAGCGCGAAACTGGATTCGATCGAGGCGACGCCGTCGAGGCGCGTGAGCTTTTCCTTGAGGAAACGCTCATAGGCGTGCAGGTCGCGCACCACAACGCGCAGCAGATAGTCGCGCTGGCCGGTCATCAGGTAGCAGTCGACCACTTCGGGCCAGCGCGCGATCGCCGCGTTGAAGCGCTCCAGCTCGTTCTCGCGCTGGCGCTCCAGCTTGATCGACGCGAACACCGAGATCGGCAGGTCGACGAGGTCCTGGTCTATAACGGCGGCATAGCCGGTGATGACGCCCATGTCTTCCATCAGCCGGACGCGCCGGGCGCATGGCGAGGCCGAAAGGCCCACTTTGTCGGCCAGTTGCTGCGCCGTCATGCGGCCGTCCACCTGGAGCGCGGCGATGATCTTGCGGTCGATCTCGTCAAGTCGGCTTTTTGGCATGATGAACCACTTTGTATGTCGAGATTGACAGAGATAGCCAAATTCAAATGAAAATCCACGTCATTTTGACAGAAAGCAGCGCACCGATTGTCCTATCCTGCGGCTGTAAGCGAGCAGGGAGGATGGCGCTTGGAAGAGACGAAACTGCGGGCGCTTTCCGCGCTGGAAAAGAAGGTGCTGTGGCTGTCGGCATGGACGATCCACAATGCCAATCATCTGCGCGAGAACAGCGATGGCCTGAAGGTGGGCGGGCATCAGGCCTCCTCCGCTTCGTTGGCGACGATCATGACCGCGCTTTATTTTTCGGTGCTGCGTCCGCAGGACCGCGTCGCGGTTAAGCCGCATGCCTCACCGGTCTTCCATGCCATCCAGTACCTGCTCGGCAACCAGACGCGCGACAAGCTGGAGCATTTCCGCTCCTTCGGCGGCGCGCAGAGCTACCCCTCGCGCACGAAGGACATAGACGACGTCGACTTCTCGACCGGCTCGGTCGGGCTTGGCGTGGCGCAGACGCTGTTCGCCTCGCTGGTGCAGGACTATCTGCGCGCCCGTGACGAGAACTTCGCCGAGGGCCGCATGGTGGCGCTCATCGGCGACGCCGAGATGGACGAGGGCAACATCTTCGAGGCGCTTCTCGAAGGCTGGAAGCATGGCCTGCGCAATTGCTGGTGGATCGTCGACTACAATCGCCAGAGCCTCGACGCCGTCGTGCGCGAGGGCCTGTGGGAGCGCTTCGAGAGCATCTTCCGCAACTTCGGCTGGGATGTCGTTATCCTGAAATACGGCTCGCTGCAGCGGGCCGCCTTCGCCGAGGAAGGCGGTGAGGCGCTGCGCGACTGGATCGACGCTTGCCCGAACCAGCTCTACTCCGCGCTGACCTTCCAGGGTGGAGCCGCCTGGCGCAAGCGCCTGCAGGCCGACATCGGTGAACGGCCGGGCATGGCGGGGCTGCTCGACAGGCGTTCGGACGACGATCTCGCCGCGCTGATGACCAATCTCGGCGGCCACGACCTGCCGAGCCTGCTCGAGGCCTTCGAGGCCGCCAGGGGCAACGATCGCCCTACCTGCTTCATCGCTTACACGATCAAGGGCTACGGCTTGCCGCTTGCCGGCCACAAGGACAACCACGCCGGCCTGATGACCAAGGACCAGATGGCGATGCTGCGCGTCGCCATGGCCATTGGCGAAGGCCGGGAATGGGACGCTTTCGAGGGCCTCGATATCGATGCATCCGAACTCGGCCGCTTTCTGGCTGCCGTGCCCTTCGCCGCCGAGGGCACGCGCCGCCGTCACGCCCAGCGCGTGCTGGTGCCTGAGAAGCTTGCCGTCGAGGCCAAGGGGGTCATGTCCACGCAGGTCGGCTTCGGCAGGGTCATGGACGAGATTGCGCGCGCCGGCGGCGCGCTGGCCGATGCCATCGTCACGACCTCGCCCGATGTCACGGTCTCGACCAATCTCGGTCCCTGGGTCAATCGGCGCGGCCTGTTCGCCCGGCAATCCATGGCGGACACCTTCCGCAACGAACGCATCGCCTCGGCGCAGAAATGGGAGTTCGGAAGCTCCGGCCAGCACATCGAGCTCGGCATCGCGGAGAACAACCTGTTTATCCTCCTGTCGGCGCTCGGCCTCTCGCACACCATCTTTGGCAAGCGGCTGTTGCCCGTCGGCACGCTCTACGACCCGTTCATTCAGCGCGGCCTCGATGCGCTCAACTATGCCTGCTACCAGGACGCCCGCTTCCTGCTTGTCGCCACGCCCTCGGGCGTCACGCTGGCGCCGGAAGGCGGCGCGCACCAGTCGATCGCCACCCAGTTGATCGGCATGGCGCAGGATGGGCTTGCCGCCTACGAGCCGGCCTTCGTCGACGAGCTTGCCGTCATCATGCGCTTTGCGCTCGACTACATGCAGCGTGACGGCGACGCGGTGCAGTCGGAACGGACGTGGCTGCGCGACGAGACCGGCGGCTCCGTCTACCTGCGCCTGTCGACGCGGCCAGTGGAGCAGGTCTCGCGCCCGATGACGCCCGACCTCGAACAGGACATTGTCGACGGCGCTTACTGGCTGCGGCGGCCCGGTCCCAATGCGGAGGTGGTGGTCGCCTATACAGGGGCGGTCGCGCCGGAAGCCATCGACGCGGTCGGCCTGATGGCGCAGGACCGCCGTGACGTCGGCCTGCTGGCGGTGACGTCGGCCGACAGGCTCAACGCCGGCTGGACGGCGGCAAGCCGCGCCCGCGAGCGCGGCCTGGTCCATGCCCGGAGCCATGTCGAACGCCTGCTGGCAGACCTGCCCGGCCATTGCACCATCGTCACCGTGACGGACGGGCATCCGGCCGCGCTCGGATGGCTAGGTTCGGTCCAGGGCCATCGTACGCGCAGCCTCGGCGTCGAGCATTTCGGCCAATCCGGAACTATCGACGACCTCTACCGGCACTTCGGCATCGACGCCAACTCCATTGTCGCCGCCGGCAACGCCATGTCCGCCGGCCGGCCGATGCGCTATCTGCGCGCGCTGGACTGAAGCCGTCAGCCAGGCCGGCTGGCGACCCATGGCGGGTCGCGGAAATTGTCCCAGGTGGCGCCAATCCCGGCGTCCACCGGGATCGCCGCGCCCGTGATGCCGTTGGCGATCGACGAGCCGACGAAGGCGATTGCCGAAGCGATGTCGCGCGGCGTCAGCACCCTGCCGAGCGGATGCCGTTCGGCATAGGAGGCAAGCACGGCGTCGCCATTGGGCAGGGTCGCGAGACGCCCGGCGAGCAAGGGCGTGTGCGTCACGCTCGGGCACACGCAGTTGACGGTGACCCGGTCGCGCGCCAGGTCCAGCGCCGCGGCGCGGGCGAGATTGAGCAGCGCTCCCTTGGAGACGCAGTAGGAGAACATGCCGTGCTCGGCCTGCAGCCCGTCGAGGCTGGACAGGAGCACGATGGCGCCGCTCTTGCGTTTGCGCATGCCCTTGGCCGCCTCGCGCACGACCAGGAACGAGCCGCGCACGTTGACGCCCATCACCTGCTCGAAATCCGCCACCGATGTCTCGAAGACAGGCCCGCCGTCGCCGAGCACGCCGGCGCAGGCGACCGCGAGATCGATCTCGCCGAGGGCCTTGCGCGTCGTGGCGAAAGCCTCGATCACCGTCCGCTCGTCGCCGGCGTCGCCCTGGAGGGCGAAGGCCTTGCGCCCGATCTTGCGGATTTCCCGCGCCGTTTCCTCGGCGGAACCCGCGGTCCAGTCGAGCACGGCGACATCGGCGCCGAGCTCGGCGAGCGTCAGCGCCGTTTCCCGTCCGATGCCCGAGCCACCGCCGGTTATGAAGGCGACCCTGTCTCGATAGGAAAGGCCGGGGAAGGCCTGGCGCGGCGCGCTCATGCCGTTGCCCGCGCCGGTTGGGCCTTGATCGTGCCCTTGTAGGTCGGGGCGCCGCCGCCGGGCAGTTTGAGCCGCCACAGGCGCCCGGCATAGGAGGGCTTGTCGCTTGACGCCAGCACGCTGGCATCGGTGACCCACAGCGTCTCGCCGTCGAAGGCGAGATTGGTGGGCGCGCCGCCGCACTTGATGAAGCCTTTCACCGTGCCGTCACGCGCCACGACATGGATGCCGGCGCCGACCAGGTCGGTGACCAGCAACGAGCCGTCGGCGGCGACCGCCATGCCGTCGAGGATCGGGTTTTCTCCCGGCATGCGGCCGAGGTCCTCGATCGTGCCGTCCCGGCGCAGCCGGCCGACATGCCCCGTGTAGGATTCGTCCCAGACGATCGAGCCGTCGGCCTCCACCACCACGCCGTTCGGGAATACGGGCTTGGGGAAGGCCACCTTCACCGATGCCTTGCCTTCGGGGGAGAGCGCGAAAATGTAGCTGGGGTCCGGATTGGCCGGGTTGTAGGTGCCGGGGTCGGTCCACACCAGAGTCCCGTCCGGCGCGAAGACGAGGTCGTTGGGCCCGTTGAGCTTGATCCCTTCGACCTCGGTGACGAGGATTTCGGGTTTGCCGCCGGGCCGAACCCGCTGGATCGATGGCACCGTCATCTCCGGCGCCCGCCATGGGCCGACCGTGCCACCGTTCTGGCAGACATAGAGCGCGCCGTCGGATCCCAGCACGCAGGAATTCGGCGCGCCGGTGACATAGGCGAGTTGCCGGGGCTTGTCGTCCTTGCCGACGATGGTGAGTTGGCTGCGGTAGCTCTCGACGAAGACGAGGCTGCCGTCGGGCATGACCGTCGGCCCTTCCGGCCAGCCGAGATTGTCGGTGACGAGTTCCGGCGAGAGATCGAACTTCATTTGACGGCTCCGGCGGTTAGTCCGCGCACGATGTAGCGCTGGACGAAGAGGGAAAAGAGCAGGATCGGGATGACCGTGACCACGCCGACGGTGGCGGCGATGTTCCAGTCGATCGGCCGCTGCGCGCTGACCAGCGTTGCAGCGCCCAGCGAGATCGTCTGGAAGGTACGGCTGTCGATGACATAGAGCGCGACGAGGAATTCGTTCCAGATGAACAATGCCCCGAACAGCGCGGCGGTCATCAGCCCAGGCCGCACGATGGGCAGCATGACATGCCACAGGACGCCGACGCGGGTGCAGCCGTCGATCATCGCCGCCTCGTCGATCTCGCTCGGAACCTCGTCGAAGAAACCGATCATGATCCAGACCACAAGGGGCAGCGAGAAGGCGACATAGGGAAGGATGAGGCCCGGATAGCTGTCCTGCAGCCCGGCGCCTTTGACCATCAGGAACAGCGGAATGGCCACCGCGATCGGCGGCATGAACCGCATCGACAGGATGGTGCTGGCGAGCTGCTCGCGGTGCCGGAAGCGCAGCCGGGAGAAGGCGTAGGCCGCCGGCGTGCCGATCACGATCGCGATGGCGGTCGCCGCCCCGACGACGATGATCGAGTTGAATGTGAAGGCGAGCATGCCTTGGCTGAACAGCACCTCGTTGTAGTTCTTGACGATTTGCGCCCAGCTGAAGTTCAGCGTCGGCGGCACCTGCGCCAGGATCTCGATGCGTTTCTTGGTCGAGAGCACCGCCAGGTAGAGAAACGGCGCCGCGCCGAAAACGCCGAGCGCGATCAGGAAGAGATAGGCGATGACCCTGCCCGGACGGATCCTCATCGTGTGTCTCCCGGCCGGATCTGGACGTATTTGAGCATCACCGTCGTGCCGACCGCCAGGATCAGCAGCATCATGTAGGCGACGGCCGCCGCGTAGCCGTAGTTCTGGAACTGGAAGCCGTTCTGGAACGAGAAGAAGGACAGCGTCGTGGTGCTGCGCGCCGGCCCGCCATAGCTGAGGCCGTAGATGAGATCGAAGGAACGGAAGGCGTCGACTGCGCGAAACACACCGGCAAAGACGATTGCCGGCATCAGCATCGGCAAGGTGATGCGCCGGAAGGTGACGAAGGGGCCGGCGCCGTCGACCTGCGCGGCCTCGAACACGTCCTGCGACAGCGCCTGCAGGCGCGCGAACACGATGATGAAGACGAACGGCGTCCATTGCCAGGTGTCGACCAGGATGACCGTCACCATGGACATGCCGATCGAGCCCAGCCAGTCGGGCGGCGTCAGGCCGACATGGCGGATCGCCCAGTTGACCAGGCCCCAGTCCGGGTTGAGCAGCGCGCGCCACATGACGCCGACCACGATCGGCGTCATCAGCATCGGCAGCAACAGGATGCCACGCACGATCCAGGCGCCGCGGAGCTGCAGGTTGAAGAACATCGCCAGCGCCACGCCCAGCACGACCTGCAGCGTGACGGAACAGACGACCATGATGGCGCTGTTCCTGGCCGCGTTCCAGAACTGCGGATCGGAGAGCAGCGCCCGATAGTTGGCGAGACCGACGAAATTGCCCGTCCCGGTCGCTGCGGTCAGGTCGGTAAGCGACAGCCGCAGACTGTGGAACAGGGGATAGATGCTGAAGACGATCAGATAAAGCAGGCACGGGCCGAGGAGCAGCCAGATGGCCCTCCCCGGCTCGTCGCGTTTGCCGAACACGAACTTCGTCCGGGCAGCGGGAACTGCCAGGCCCATCGACGTTTCCACTCCCGGCGACATCGGCTCGGCTCCGGTCAGGCCAGGTGGCCTGCCTTGCGCAGGATCGCTTCCCACTGCGTCTGCACTTTCTCGCACGCGGTCTTGGCATCCTGCGTGCCGATCAGCGCGGCGTTGAACTCGACATTCATGACGTCGTTGAGCTGGAAGAATTCCGGGATCAGCGAGGTCGGTATCGTGTCGGCGGTCTCGATCGCGGTCAGCGCGTCCTTCAGGTAGGGGAACTTCGCCACCAGTTCGGGATCGTTGAAGGCGGAGCTGCGGTTGGCGTCGATGTTGTACTTCTCGATCGAGTAGCGGTTCACCGCCTTGTTGGTGATCCAGGTCAGCGCCAGCCAGGCAGCATCTTTCTTGGCCGGGTCGATGTTCTTCGGAATGCCGACGCCCCAGCCGCCCTGGATGGCGCGCGGCGACTTGCCGTCGCCCGACGGCACCGGTGTCGTCCCCGTCTTGTCCGCGACCATCGAGTTCTCGCTGTTGAGGATCGGGCCGGCGATCGTCGACCAGAAGATCATCTGCGCGATCTTGCCCGTGGAGAAGCCGTCGACGTTCTCGGCGAAGCCGTATTTGGTCACGTTCTTCGGCGCGTAGGGCAAGAGGTCGATCAGCATCTGCAGCGCTGCGATGCCTTCCTTCGAATTTACCTGCGGCTTGAAGTTCTTTTCCTTGGCGCTGCCGGTCATCAGCGCTCCGCCGGTGGTGATGAAGCGCGTGTACCAGTCGACCGCGGCAAGCGAGAAATCGTTGGCGCCGATGAACGAGCAGCCGGCGACGTCGTCGGTGTGCAGCTTCTGTGCCGCCGCCTTGAACTCGTCCCAGGTCTTGGCCGGCTGCAGGCCGGCGGCGTCGAAGAGATCCTTGCGGTAGAAGTAGATGACCGACCCTGAATGCAGGCCGGGGATGCCGTATATGTCCTTGCCCTTGCCGACGGCGCCGGACGCCATGTCGAAGATGCCGACGTTCTTAAGGGCTGCCGGGATGATGTCGTTGAAATCCCAGTCCGGCGGCGTCTTGGCCGGATCGTCGATATAGGCGTTGAGCTGTTCGTAATAGCCGCCGCCCACCTGCTGCGTGGTCAGGAAGCCGAGATACTCTATGAGGTCGAACGAGGATTTCTCGGCCTTCAGGTTCTGGAGTGTCTTCTCGATCAGCGCGCCGAGCGCCGGCGAGGTGATCTCCAGCTCCATGCCGGTTTCCTCGGCGAATTTCGGCGCCATGTCGGCCAGCGCGCGGTGGTCGTTCTCGTCGCCGGTCATCAGGATGTTGATCTTGGTGCCGGCGTATTTCTTCATGTCGAAGCCCGCCGCCTGAAGCGCCTCTATGCCGCCCAGGCCGGTAAAGGCCGCCGCGAGGCCAAGCACGCCGGCGCGCTGCATCAGGTCACGGCGGGTAAGGCCGCCGGAAAGGGTGGCGACGTCTTCGCCAGGCCGTGGGTGATGCGTCTTTCCCTTCATGTCTCTCTCCCCAGTTTTTCTTTGTTCCGCCGACGGGACTGCATCGGTCTGGCAGGCAGACTGCATCCGCTCAAACAAATAGTCAATCGATTGAGCAGACATCACTCAATCGATTGTCCAAATTTTTTCGACGTGCTATCGATGCGGTCGCGATGAATGGAAAAAGCCTCGGCCAGCGCTTGGCGAGGGCGGCCTCCGGCGCCGGGTTTCACCCCTCGGGCCGGCACGGGAAAGGCCGCGCCGACGCGCCGCCGACGCGATGCCCGAAAGGGGCGGGGAGGTTGGCATGAGCGTTGGAAGTGTGGTTGTCACCGGTGCGGGCGATGGGATAGGTCGCGCCATAGCGGTGCGGCTGGCCGCGGATGGATGGAACGTCGTTGGACTGGAGATCGACCGCGCCGCCGCCGAGGCTTTGGGCAAGACTCTGGGCGAGGGGCACCGGGGCCTGTGCGGCGACGCATCCGACCGTGCCGTCCTGAAGGCCGCGCGCGAGGCGGCGGAGGAACTCGCCCCACTGCGCGGCTGGGTCAACAATGTCGGCATCGCCCTGATGGGCAATCTTCACGAGCCGGTCGAGGCCGATGTCGAGCGGCTGTTCTCGGTCAATCTGATGTCGCATTTCTGGGGCTCGTCGGAAGCGATCCGGACCTGTGTCCGCGACCGGGTGACCGGCTCGATCGTCAACGTCTCGTCGGTTCATGGCCGATCGGCCTTCAACATGTGGGCCGCCTACGATGTCGCCAAGGCGGGCATCGACGCATTGACGCGCTACATCGCCGTCGAATACGGGCCGGTCGGCATTCGCGCCAATGCGGTCGCGCCGGGTGCCGTGCGCACCGCGCTGGTTCAGCGCGTGATCCGCGACAGTCCCAACAGCGCCGTAGCCGAGCGCGAGATGTCGATCCAGCATCCGCTGGAGCGTATCGGCGAGCCGGAAGAGATCGCCGCGGCGGTCGCATGGCTCATTTCATCGGAGGCCTCGTTCGTCACCGGCCAGTCGCTCGCCGTCGATGGTGGCTTGACATCACGCTGCTATCGGTACGATCCAGATGCGAAATTGCTAGCCATGTACGGGAAAGGCTGAAGCCGTTGAGTCCACCCAGTCCGCCGGGCCGCGCCACCTTGAAGGACATAGCCCGTGCCGTCGGCGTGGACGTGTCGACGGTTTCCAAGGTGCTGAACGACGGCGGCATCAGCGTGCGCGCCCAGACCCGGCAGGCCATCATCGACGAGGCGAACCGGGTCAACTACCGGCCTCATGCGCTGGCGCGCAATCTTCGCACCCAGCGCACTGGCGCGCTCGGCATCCTGCTGCCTGACCTCACCAACCCGATCTATGCCGAGACCGTGCACGGCGCGATGCGCCAGGCCGAGCAGTCCGGTTATGTGACGCTGATCGCCGAGGTTTCCGACGAGCGGCGGTCGGCTGCGGCCTATATGCGGCTGGTCAGCGAGCGCCGCATCGACGGGCTGATCATCGCGGTCAGCGCCGAGACGGAAGAGATGATGGCGGCCATCGAGGCCAATCCGGTGCCGCACGTTTTCGTCAACCGACGCTCGTCCATCGGCCGCAGCGTCACCGTCGACGATCAGGCATCGGGCCGGCTCGCCGCGCAAACCCTGATCGATGCCGGCCACCGGCATCTCGCCTTCATCGGTTCCGCTCCGGAACTCGACACCTCGCGGCGCCGCCGTCAGGGTTTCGTCGAGGTCTGCGCGGCCGCCGGCCTGGCTCCGGTTCTGGATATTGTCGGTCCGGTCTCCCGGCGGGGCGGTTTCGATGCCATGCACAAGCTGCTCGATGCGACACGTCGTCCTACCGGCGTCTTCGCCTTCAACATGCTGGTCGGCATAGGCGCGCTCGCCGCCGCGCGTGTCCGTGGCGTGCGTGTTCCCGACGACATCTCGGTAATAAGCCTCGACGGCGAGGACGCCATCTTCACCGCGCCACCGCTCACCGCCATCGCCACGCCGCTGGCCGAGATGGGCGCGCGCGCTGTGGTCGAGCTCGAGGCCATGATAGACGGCCGCGAGCCGCAGGACGTGGTGATCGACATCCCGCCCAAGCTGATCTATCGAGAATCCGTCGCGGGCCCGCCTAACGAATAACCTCGAAATCGGATCTTCCGGCAAATAGCCGATACGCTTCACTCGCTATTCAGGCTCTAGGTCCGGCCACCACGCCCTTGTCGTGCAGGCGTCGGATCTCGGCATCGCCGAACCCGAGCTCCGCCAGGATAGCGTCCGTATGCTCGCCGGGCAGCGGCGCGCGCGCGGCCGGAACCCTTGCGGCAGACGAGAAATCAAGCGGCGAGGCCGGGGTCAGAAGCGGGCCTATTCCCGGATGGTCGACCCTTGAGAACATCGGATTGCCGGTGGAGCAGCGGGCATCCTCCGCCAGCAATCGGCCGAAGTTCTGGTAGGGCCCCCAGGCCGCGCCGGCTCCGTTGAGCGCCTCCTGGACGAGAGCGAAATCGCGCTTGGCGAACCAGGGCGCCAGCGCGGCGGCGACGGCGTCGCGCGCGGCGAACCGCCCGCCTTCGGTGGTCAGGTCGGCCCCCGTCGATCTTGACAGCGCGTCGACATCGATGCCGGTCGCCTGCAACAGCGCTGCCCATTGGCGGCTGGTCAGGCCGACGACCATCACGCGCCGTCCGTCGGCGGTGACGAAGTCGCGTCCGAACGCGCCGTAAAGGCAGTTGCCGTCCTTCTCCGCCGCCCCGCCAAGTTCGGCTTGCGCCAGTCGGCCGAGATTCGCCGTCATGGCGAGCGCGACGTCGGACAACGCGAGCTTCACCAGCGATCCCTGGCCGGTGCGGGCACGGTGCCTGTCGGCTGCCAGGACGCCGACGGCGGCCAGTTCGCCCATGGCGATGTCCCAGGCCGGCAGGACGCTGTTGGTCGGCTCGGTGGAACCGCGCGGGCCGGTGATTTCGGCGAACCCCGTGGCGACATTGACCGTGTAGTCGACTTCGCTCGATCCGTCCGGATTGCCGGTCATCGCCACCATGATGAGATCGTCGCGCCGCCGCTTCAGCGCTTCGTAGGCCAGCGCGCCGCGCGGTGGAAGATTGGTCAGGAAGATGCCCTTGTCCGGTCCTGGCCGCGCGATCAGTCTGGCGACGATATCCTGGCCTTCCGGGGACCGCAGATCGATCTGGATCGAGCGCTTGCCCTTGTTCATGCCGGCCCAGAACAGGCTCCTGCCGTCCGCCGCCAGGGGCCAGCGACCCTGGTCGAGGCCGCCGCCAATCTGGTCGAAGCGGATGACGTCCGCGCCGAGTTGGGCAAGCGTCATGCCGCCCAGCGGCGCCGCGACGAAGGCCGAACCTTCGACGACGCTGAGCCCGGAAAGAATGCCGCCATTCATGCGAAGACCCCGATCAGGCGCCAATCGAGCACGTCGCTCGGCGTCCCGTCCAGCCCCGTTGCCCGAGCGCGACAGCGCAGATGCGCAAGACCGCCCCCGCCGGACAGCGCTTCGAGGCGTTCCACGGCGATGGCACAATGCACGGTGTCACCCTCCCGCACCGGGCCGAGATGGTCACAGCCGTCCCAGCCGAGTATGGTGACCAGTGCCGGGAAGGCGCGCGTTACTTGCGCCGCCGCGAGCCCGATCGTGTGGCCGCCATAGACGAGCCGTTGTCCGTCACGCGAGCCGTCGTGATGGATCGTCGCCAGGTTCATCGTCAGCCGTGCCAGTTCCGGCGCGCTGCTCACCAGATCGCCACCGGCGAGCTGAAAGGCCATCCCCTGGCGCAGGTCGTGGAAATGCGGGCCGGGAACCTGCGCGCGATAGGTCGCCAGGTCCCAGCCGCGGATGGCCGCCGCGATTTCCGTCGTCTCCATGTCTCGCTGGGGCGGGTCGGGCTCGCCTTGGACGCCGATGCTGTCGGCCCGGCGGGCGGGCAGCATGGCACAGCGGTGGAAGTCGAGGACCGGTCTGCCTTGCTGGTCTGCGGTGGCTATCCGCATGGTCACCAGGCCGCGCGGCGGCCGTCCCGGCTTGGCCGATGCCGGCCGCAGGCCGACGATGGTGGTAACCGTCCTCAGGCTGTCGCCGATGGCTGGCGCGCGGCGGAAAACCAGGCCTCGGTAGAAAAGGTTGGCGATGGCTTCCCGCGTCACAAGGGTCGACTGGCCGATCGCCACGTCCCAGACGAAGGCTGGCGCCGCGAAAGGCGCGGGTTGTCCTGTCACGGACGCGGAAAGCTCGGCATCGAAGGCAAGTCTTAGCCTGCCGCCGACGATGGCATGATGGGCTGCGGCCATCCCGTCCGTCAGGCGCATCGTCGGCGCGCCCTCGAAGCGGTCGCCGATCTTCAAATCGTCATAGAACGGTCCGTCGATCTCGGTCGCGCGAAAGGAGGTGTCTGCCATGCGGAGGTCCTGTGGATCGAAGCTTCAGCCGCGGCCGGGATCGGACGGATGCGCGGCCAGCGGTTTCACCACCACTTTCAGCCAGGGATAGAAGGGCAGCGACGAGATGGCCTCGTGAAGCGCCGTCGCGTCCGGCGCTTCCCATATGCCGAAATTCGCCCACCGGCCCGGCTGGCGCCAAAGCCGCCGTATGGTGCCGGCCGCGGCCAGTTCCCTGGCGCGCTTGCCCTCCGCCGCGATCAGCTCCGCCTTCTGCCGGGGATCGCCATCGGGCGGAAAGGTGACCTCTATCTCGACCAGAAATTCCATCGCTGGTCTCCTCCGGCCGAGTGGGCGCCGATATGCGACAGGATCTCCCCGAGATCAGGCGCCGGCGATTCCAGCACCTCGGCGGTCGCCCGCTCGACCGCTTCGCGCGTCTCCGCCTTCAGCGGCTCCAGGCCGCCGGCGGCGAGAACGCCTTCCTCGATCAGCCGGCTGGCGAAGATGTCGATCGGATCGCGCTTCAGCCACGCGTCGAGCTCGCCGGCCGGGCGGTAAGTCGCGGGGTCGGAGCGTGAGTGGCCGGAATAGCGATAGGTCTTCATCTCGATCAGCGTCGGACCCTCGCCCCGGCGCGCTCTCGCGACCGCCGCTGCCATTGCCTCGGCGACCTTGTCGGCATCCTGTCCATCGACGATGACGCCGGGCATGTTGTAGCTCGTCGCGCGAATGGCGATGTCCTCGACGGGCGTCGAAAGCTGGATGCGGGTGTATTCGCCGTAGAGGTTGTTCTCGCAGACGAAGACCACCGGAAGCTTGCGGATGGCGGCGAAATTGAGCGCTTCGTGGAAGGCGCCGATATTGGCCGAGCCGTCGCCGAAGATCGACACGGCGATGCGGTCCTTGCCGCGCGCTCGCGCCGCCATGGCGGCGCCGCAGGCAATGGGCAGGCCCGCGCCGATGATCGCGGCGGTGGGCAGCAGCCCGACCTCGGGCTCGACCAGATGCATCGAGCCGCCGAGGCCGCCGGCGCAACCGATGACGCGGCCGCAGATCTCGCCGATGACACCGGCCGGCGTGACGCCGAGCGCCAGCGCGTGCCCATGGCCGCGATAGGTGCAGGTGACGATGTCGTCAGGATCGATCGAACGGGCGATGCCGACCGAAACCGCTTCCTGGCCGCTGGCGAGATGCGTGCTGCCGCGGACATGGCCTTCCGCGAACAGTTTCTGGATGCGGTCCTCGACCGAGCGGATCTCGATCATGCGCGTAAGCTGCTCCAGCCGGTTGGCCAGCGCCTCGCGCCGGGCGAGCGGGGAGTTGGAATTGGAGATGGTCATGCTGCTTTCCTCCACCAGGGCAGGGGTGGCTTGTTGGTCGACACCAGCGCCGAGACCTGCTCGGCGACATAGGCCGGGCTCGGCAGGAAGCGGGCTTCGAGAACGCCGCTGTAGGGAACTGGCGCTTCGGGAAGGGTGATGCG
This sequence comes from Mesorhizobium sp. 65-26, assembly GCA_001899205.1. GTDB lineage: Bacteria > Pseudomonadota > Alphaproteobacteria > Rhizobiales > Rhizobiaceae > Mesorhizobium. Next base: position 422,569 of record MKVL01000025.1, read on the forward strand.
GTGCGGCGGCGCCTTCAACGAACCGAAGGCTTCGGTGGCGATCGTGGCGGCCACTTCGCCGCCCCAGCCGCTGCCGGGTGGCGCTTCTTCCAGCGTCACGAGGCGGCCGGTGCGCGCGACCGATTCCATCACCGTCTTGCGATCCCATGGCCACAGCGTCAGCAGGTCGATCACCTCGATGTTGGCGCTGCTGGCCTCGGCCGCTGCCAGGGCCACGCGCCGCATCGCCCCGCAGGTCACCAGCGTCGCGTCGCTGCCGGGCCGCGCGATCTCGGCCTTGCCGAGCGGGATGCGATAGCTCTTGTCGAACTCGTATTCCTCGCGCTCGGCATAGAGGATGCGCGGTTCGAGGATGACCACCGGATCGGGATCCTCGATCGCCGAGCGCAGCAGGCCGTATGTGGTGCGGGCATTGCTGGTCACCGCCACCTTCAGGCCCGGCGTGCCCCGGAACCAATGGTCGAGCATCTGCGAATGCTGGCATCCGAAACCCTGACCGGCCCCAGCCGAGGCGCGCACCACCAGCGGTGTCGTGAGCTTGCCGCGCGACAGGTAGCGCATCGTCGCCGCCTGTGTCGTCAACTGGTCGAGCGCCACGCCGATGAATTCGATGAACATCATCTCGACGACCGGCTTCAGGCCGCAGACCGCCGCGCCCACGGCGGCGCCCATGAAAGCCATTTCGGAGATCGGCGTGTCGATCACACGTTCCGGACCATGCGCGGCCAGAAGCCCCTCCGTCACCTTGAACGGGCCGCCCGCGGCGGCGATGTCCTCGCCCATGACGATGACGCTGGGGTCATCGCTCATCGCATCGTCAAGCGCCCGCAGGACCGCTTGCCGTATCCATATCTTCGCCAAGGTACAGACCTCCCATTACGCTGTCTTCGGATCGTCGGTGCAGGCGGCGAAACTATCGCAGCCGTCGAAATTTGGAAACGTTTTTATTTGCGTTTCGACATCATTCCGGCTTGTAACTCCCGAAGGCTTGCGCGCTTTCGATGAGCTCGACACGGAACCCGTCGGGATCGATCACATAAACCGCCTTGCCCCCTTTGTTGGGGCCGATGGTTGGCGTCACCGGCGCGGAAACGGATTGCACGCCGAGCGCGGTCAGCTTGTCGTGGAAAGCCGTGAGGTCGTCGACGTTGAAGGCAATGTGGCCGTTGCCGACATTGCCGTTACGCATGTCGACCGGCACCTGCTCGACATTGCGATATTCGAGCAGTTCCAGGCAGACGTCCGTCCCCGGCAGGCGCAGGATCGCGCCGTGCAGGTCGACATCGGGATAGCCGACGAGCTCGCCGATATAGGGCGCGCGCGGATTCCACTGGAAGGCCAGCTCGAAGCCCAGCACGTCGCGATAGAAGGCTATGGAGCGCTCAAGCGACCGTACAGTGAAGCCCGTGTGGTGTGCTTTGGTGATCCTTGCCATGGCTATCTCCGGCGCTGGATGAGGCGCATCTGTCGTCAGGCGGTGAGGTAGCCGTCGTCGCACATCACGACATGGCCGGTGACCAGCTCCGATGCGTCGCTGGCGAGGAAGACGGCCGTGCCGATCAGTTCGCGCGGCAGGCCGAGGCGGGGCCGCAGCATGCGCGCCTTGATGAAGTCGGCGGTGATCGAGCTGGTCGATGCCGCCGCCTTGGTCAGCGGCGATTCCATGAGCGTCGGTCCGATGCCGTTGACCCGCACGCCGCGGTCGCGCCACTCCAGCGCCAGCGCGCGGGTCACCTGCAGCACGCCGCCCTTGGAGGCCAGATAGGCGCTGGCCCACGGATAGGCGCTGAACGACCCGATCGAGGCGATGTTGATGATGCTGCCCTTGCGCTGGTCGAGCATGACGCCGCCGAAGGCCTGGCAGCAGAAATACGTGCCCTTGAGGTTGAGATCGAGGATGAAGTTGAACTTGTCCTCGGGGAAGTCCTCGGCGGGGCTGCGGAAGGCCGACCCGGCGCTGTTGACCAGTATGTCGACATGGCCGTGGTCGCGGCGGACCGTTTCGGCCAGCGCGAAACACTGATCCCTGCGCGTCACGTCGAGTTCCGCGACCATGGCCTTGCCGCCTTGTTCGGCGATGGTGACGCGGGTCGCCTCGGCGCCAGCCACGTTGACGTCCGCGACGATGACGGTGACCCCGAGCTGCGCGTAGCCGATCGAGATTGCCGCGCCCAGCCCGCTGCCGCCGCCGGTAACCACCGCCACGCGGCCGGAAAGATCGAAAAGGCCGGCCGCGTAGTTGGCTGGAACTGTCGGTTCTTCGCTCATCGAGCTTCGTCCCTCGTCAATTCAGGATGTGGTCTGGATCCTGATGCGGCTGGCTCAGCGCCCATTCGCGGTTTAGCATGTCGCCGAACCCCGGCTTCGACGGCAGCGGCTTCATCAGCCCGCCGGCGATGATCTCCGGCTGGACGAGGCTGTCGGCATAAGGGTCGACGCCGCTCCACGGCACGCCCCATTCGACCGGCTTGTCGGAGAAGCCCCACGCGCTGAACACCTGGCTGTGCACATGCGCGAACATATGCGGGCCGAAATCCACGCCGGCCGCAAGGCATTCGTCGATGATGGCGCGGCCTCCGGTGATGCCGCCCATGCAGGTCAGGTCGACGCGCACGCGATCGACCGACCCCGCCATGATCAGCGCTTCCGGATAGTAGGAGCCGCCTTGCTCGTCGCCCTGCCAGATCGGCATGGGCACGCGCTTGCGCAGCTCGGCGAGCTTCCTGGCGTTGCCGGGTGGGAAGATGTCCTCGATGCAGCCCATGTCGAGGTCGCCGATGCGGTTGGCGTAGTCGGCGGCGGAATCGACGTCCGAGAACATCCAGACGAGGTCGGTGCCGAGCCATGCATCCGGCGCGTTCCTGCGCGCGGCGCGCAACCGCGCTTCCGATTCATCGAGCGTCACGCCCATCGGCGCCTTGAACCGCCGCCATCCCTCGGCATAGAGGCCCTTGACCTGCTCACCGATCTTCTGCGGGTTCATCAGCGCGGGTGGGTAGCCGATGATCGCGGTCGCGGGCATCGGCGCCGTCTTGCCGCCGAGGAACTCGGCGATCGACTTGTCCGCCATCCTGGCCGCGACGTCCCAGGCGGCGAGATCGACCTGCGACAGGGCGCGCAGGCCGACGCCCGCGCTGTGCGAGCCATAGGTCCGTCCCTTGGCTGTCTTGAAGGTCTTTTCGCGGTCGGCGATGTCGGTGCCGACATAGACCGGCGCGATGCTCTTGCGGATCTGTTCGGCGCAGGCGCCGTCGCGCGTCAGCGTGAAGGACCAGCCCTCGTGGCCGGATTGCGTGCGCAGCCGCACCACCACGAATTCCCGGTGGTTCATCACCCAGTCGCCGAAGATCACCGGCGCCGGCAACTGGCCCTGAATGGTGGCGACGCTGATGTCGACGATAGCAGAAGGACTAGGCATTCCATCCCCTCCCAAGGAGTCCGGACGATCCCGGAGCCTTCGTCACCATAGCGAGCGCAACTCTCTTGGTCAACCGATTGATCAGTTAAAGTCAAACGATTGACAAGATTTTCTTGATTGCCTATCGTGCCGTCAATGTTGGGGTGTGGAGGCGCTTGGCGGCCGGTGTTCGGTGTCGCGCGACGCGGACGCGGCGATGCTGCCTCGAGGGTGGCGACGTCCGCGTCGCGAAGGGGTTCGGATGGGTTCGATCAGTCTTAGAAAAGTCGGAAAGACTTACGGCGCCGTCGCCGCCGTCCGGGGCGTCGACCTGGAGATCGGCGATGGCGAGTTCGTCGTCTTCGTGGGGCCGTCCGGATGCGGCAAGTCCACCTTGCTGCGCATGATCGCCGGGCTGGAATCGATAAGCGCGGGCGAGATCGCCATAGACGGCAAGGTGATGAACGAGGTGTCGCCGCGCGATCGCGACATCGCCATGGTCTTCCAGAGCTACGCGCTTTATCCGCAGATGACGGTGCGCGAGAACATCGCCTTCGCGCTGGAACTGCGCAAGGTGTCGAAGGCGGAGATCGCGCAGCGCGTCGACGAGGCGGCGCGCATCCTGGACCTCAGTGAATTGCTCGGCCGCAAGCCGCGTGAACTCTCGGGCGGCCAGCGGCAGCGTGTCGCCATGGGGCGGGCGATCGTGCGCGACCCGGCGGTGTTCCTTCTCGACGAGCCGCTCTCCAACCTCGACGCCAAGCTGCGCGTCCAGCTTCGCGCGGAACTCGGCCGCCTGCACGCCCGGCTCGGCGTGACCACCATCCACGTCACCCATGACCAGGTCGAGGCGATGACGCTGGGCAGCCGCGTTGCCGTGTTCTCGCGCGGCTCCCTGCAGCAATACGATACGCCGCATACGCTCTACCACGCGCCGGCCAACATCTTCGTCGCCGGTTTCATCGGCAGCCCGGCGATGAACTTCCTGGAAGCGCGGGTGGTCGAGAAGGCTTCCGGAGGCCTGTTGGTCGCCGTCGGCCGGGGCCGGTTCACGGTCACGCCACGGTCGGACGCGCACGGCCTGGCGCCGGGTGACGCGGTGCTGGTCGGCGTCCGTCCGGAGCATCTTTCCCTGCGGCATGCCGGTCAGGCCGAGACCGGCATCGAGGCGCAGGTCGAACTGGTCGAGCATCTCGAACCGGAGTCCTTCATCGGTGTCGCGCCGTCCGACCCGGCCGTTGTGATCCGCACGGCCGACGATTATGCGCCCACCTCAGGCGCCGACCCGGCCGAGCGGGTTCGTCGGGAAGCACGCCTTATCGTGGCGCGCGTTCCCTCAAATGCGCTGCCACCGCGTGGCGCCGGGCTTGAACTCTGCGTCGATGGCCGGAGGGCTCATCTCTTCGACATGTCCAGGGGAGTGGCGCTGTGATGGGCAGTGGTTTTCCGGCCCGCGTCGCCTCCGCGCCCGCGCATTGCCCCGGCGGTGACAGTGACAGCGGCGCCTTGTGGCCGAACGGTGGATATCCGGTACGGCAAGGTGCGTTTCAGAGTCGATTTTCCAAAGGGATCATGCGCAAAATCAAGGTGTTACAGCGTCCCGTGAAACCGGAAGGGGCCGGGTGCGCCGTAGCGCGTTCGCGTGCCCGCCGGCCATGCTCCGGCGAGGCCCACCCAACCCTTGCCTCGGATACGGAGAACTGACCATGCGTTCCACCCTCAAGATGCCAAAGGTCGGCGATGCCGTCGACGAAGTCGTCATCAGCGAAATACAGGTGCAGCCAGGCACTCGGGTGACGGAGGGGCAGACCCTCTTCGTCGTCGAGACCGACAAGACGCAGGTGGAGGTCCCCGCGCCATTCGCCGGCACGGTCGCCGAGATCCTGATCGCGGTCGGCGACGATGTCAGGACCGGCGCGCCGACGCTGGTGCTCGAGGTCTGACATGCCCAGGGTTCATTCGGCCCGTGACGAGAGGTTCGGCGGCTATCTCGACGATTTCGAGATCGGCGAGGTGTTCAGGCACTGGCCGGGCAAGACCGTCACCGAGGCCGATGACCATCTGTTCTGCCTGCTGACCATGGCCGCGAGCCCGCTGCATATCGATCGCCATTTCGCGGCGACCGAAATGGCTCACGGCCGCAATGTCGTGGTCGGCACCTACATCTACTCGCTGCTCCTCGGCATGAGCGTGCCCGACATCTCCGGGCGCGCCGTGGCCAATCTCGGTCTCAGCGACCTGCGGCATCTGGCGCCGCTGTTCCACGGCGACACGCTCTACGGCGAGACGGAGGTTCTCAACCGCCGCCACTCGGCGTCACGCCCCGGTGAAGGCATCCTCACCGTCCGCACGGACGGCTTCAACCAGGACCGGCTCAAGGTCTGTACGTTCACGCGCTCGGTCCTGCTTCCGGTGCGCCAGGGAAAGGATGCATGATGGAACAGGCCACGGCGCGCGAAACCGACGGATCGGACCACGGAGCCCTTCGGGGTATTCGCGTCGTCGAGCTCGCGACCGTGGTCGCCGGGCCCGGTGCCGGCCGCTATCTCGCCGATTTCGGCGCCGAGGTCATCAAGGTCGAGGGACCGGGCGGTGATCCGACCCGCCGCATGGGCTGGACAGGCGAGGGCGAGGCCGATTCCTATTTCTGGAAGCTCGTCAATCGCAACAAGCAGGCGGTCGTGCTCGACCTCAAGACGGAGGACGGCAAGAACAGCCTGTGGTCGCTGCTGCTCGACGCCGACGTGCTGATCGAGAACATGCGCCCTGGCAAGCTCGAGGCGCTTGGTTTCGGTCCCGAAGAGCTGCTGCGCCGCAACCCGAAGCTCGTCATCCTGCGCGTCACCGGCTTCGGCCAGGACGGCCCCTATGCCCTGCATCCAGGCTTTGCCACCATCGCAGAGGCGATGAGTGGTTTTTCCGGCCTTCTCGGCGAGGCCGACGGCCCGCCGCTCTTGCCGCCCATCGCCATGACCGATGAGGTGACGGCGCTCGTCGGCGCCTTCGCCACCATGGTGGCCCTGCGCCACGCAGAGCGCACCGGAGAAGGGCAGACGATCGACGTCAACCTGCTCAACTCCATGTTTCAGATCATGGGGCCGCTGCCGTCCGCTTACGCTCACATGGGCTACCTGCAGCCACGGCTCGGCGCCGGAATTCCCTACACCGTTCCGCGCGGCACCTATCGTTGCGCCGACAAGGTTTGGGTGGCGATCTCAAGCTCTTCCGATTCCGTCGCGCGTCGCCTGCTGGTTCTCATCGGCCTTGGCGACGACGAGCGCTTCTCGTCCTTTCAGGCGCGCAGCCGCAACCGTGACGCCCTGGAAGCCTATGTCGCCGCCTGGGTCGCGGAGCGGTCGTCGGAGGAGGTGCTGCGCGAGTTCCGCCGCGTCGACGCCGCGATCGCCAAGGTGCTCGACATGCGCGACATTTTCGCCGACGAGCATTTTCGCGCACGCGGCATGATCGCCGAACTGGACGGCGTCGTGATGCAGAATGTGGTTGCCGGCCTGTCGAGGACGCCGGGCCGCCTGCGTCATCAGGGACGCCCGTTCGACGCCGACACCAAGGCGGTGCTCGCGCGTTTCGCGGCAAAGAAGACAGGAGCATCGCGGGCCGGGAAAGCGAAGCCAGCCGGATCGTCTGCCAAGGATACCTCCGGCAAGGGTACCTGAACGGCTTCAATCGCGGAGTTCGAGCATTTCGCTGCTCGGCGAGGGAGCCGAAGGGATCGTGTTTTGGACCGGCTCAGACCGGCGAAAGATTCCGCCGCAAGAGCTTGCCGTTGGCACTGCGCGGCAGGGCCGGCACGAAGAACACCTGCTTGGGGCGCTTGTAGGCGGCCAGCCGCTCCGTCGCCAGCGCTGCGATGTCATCGGCGCTGACATCGGCGCCGTCCTTGCGCACCACGAAGGCGGCGATCACCGAGACGTCGTCGCGCACGCGATGCTCCGCCACGGCGATCTCGGCAACGCCGGGGCAGGGGGCCAGCGCTGCCTCGACCTCGAGCGGGGAGACACGGAAGCCGCCGGCGTTCATCAGGTCGTCGGCGCGGCCGTGGTACCAGAGGTAGCCGTCCTCATCGAAGGCGGCGAGGTCGCCCCCGGCGAACCAGTCGCCGTGGAAAACGCGCTCGTCCTCGTCCGGTCGCCGCCAGTAGCCGCGCATCAGGCCGGCGTCGCCGCGATGGATGGCGAGAAGGCCGATCTCCCCGGCCGGAAGCGGTTCGGCCGGGCCGGACACCGGCAGTATCGCGATCCGCCGGCCGCGTTGCGGCATGCCGGGGCTGCCGGGCCGGATCGGCATGCCTTCCCGGTTGGAGACGAAGGTCGAGCATTCGCTCATGCCGAAGGCCTCGTAGATCTCGCGGCCGGTCGCCATGCGCCACGCGTCCAGGATCGCCGGGCTCAGGGCTTCGCCGGCGGCAAGCCCATGCCGCAGCGTCCAGGCCGACGCCGAGCGTGTAGCTCCAGTTGAAGGCGCCCGCATGCAGCATCACGTCGCCGGCGGTCAGCCTCTGCCAGTCGCCATGCATGGGCACGCGTCCGAGCGCGGTCCGATGGGCATGGACGACGCCTTTCGGCCGCGTGCTGGTGCCGGAGGTGTAGATCATGTAGGCCGGCGCCTCGGCCTCGGTGTCGGCATAGCCGGCCGGCGGCGATGCCTTGAGCCGGCCGATCGCCGTTTCGTCGAGAATCCGGCAGCTGACGGGAACCGCCGCGACCGCCAGCGATCCGACCTGGGCGATTGCCGCCGCCTGGCAATCGTCGAGCAGGAACGCGACCTCGGCTTCGGTCAATTGAGCTGAAACCGGTATCGGCACCAGGCCCGCGGCGATGGCGCCAAAGAACAGCAGCGCGTAGTCGCTCGTGTTGGGCAGCCGCAGCATGATCCGGTCGCCGGGCCGGAGACCGGTCGCCAGCAGCCCGGCGGCAACACGCCGGGTCGCAATATCGAGCTCGGCGTAGGTCCAGCGCTCGGCCTGCCGCGGCGCATCCACGTCGCTGACGACGATCAGCGCCGTCTTGTCCGGTGTCGCGCGCGTGGCTGGCTCCAGGCAGTGACGCGCCAGGTTGAAGTGCGTCGGGATCATGAGGCCGGCGTCTGCAACCACGTCGGTGCCTCGGGGATGCCCTGAACGATCCAGCCGCCGTCGACGACGATCGTCTGGCCGGTCATGTAGGTTGCCTCGTCTCCCGCCAGGAAGCGCACGGCGTTGGAGATCTCCTCCGTGGTGGCGAGCCTCTTCATCGGCACACGGCCGATCATCCAGCCTTCCTCGAGCGAGCCGTCGGCGAGGCCCTGGTCGATGAACTTGGTGCGCGTGAAGCCGGGCGCGACGGCGTTGACGCGGATGCCCGACGTCGCCACTTCCAGCGACAGCGCCCGCGTCAGCCCGAGGATACCGGCCTTGGCGGCGCAGTAGGCGCCGCGCCCCGGCAGGCCGACGAAGGCCGCCGTCGAGGCGATGCTGACGATGGAGCCGCCCTTGCCGCGCGCCACCATGCGCGGCACGGCCTCGGACGCGCACAAGAACAGGCCGTTGAGATGCGTGGCGACGACGGCCGAAAAGTCGGCGAACGAAACCTTGCCCACGAGGCCGACGCGCTGGATGCCGGCATTGTTGACCAGTATGTCGATATGGCCGGCTCGCTCGTCGATGGTCTTGAAAGCGGCCGCGACGCTTGCCGGATCGGTGACGTCGGTCTCGATATGGACGATGCCTGCTCTGGGCTCGTCCGGCGGGTTCTTGTCCAGCGCGAAAACAGTCGCGCCGTCGGCCAGCAGACGTGTCGCGATGGCATCGCCGATGCCGCGCGCCGCGCCCGTGACCGCGGCGACCTTTCCGTCCAGCGACCGCGTCATGGTAGGTCTCCTTCCTCCGGCAATTCCGGGACGGCGCCTGATGGCTTTCCATCCGGATTGCGCAACAAACATGGCCTGGGGCGCTTCCGCGATTTCGCAGGCAGCGCGCCCCAAGTGGGGTTTAGTACATCAGCCAGCCGCCGCTGACGTTGATGGTCGCGCCGGTGATGTAGCCGGCATGGTCGGACGCCAGGAACAGCACCGAGCCGGCGAGTTCCGATGGCGCGGCCATGTAGCCCAGCGGTATCTGCGCGACCGTGGCGGCGAGCGCCGCCTCGTCCATGCCCGACCGCATCATGGCCGTATCGGCGGCGCCCGGCGAGACAGCGTTGACCGTGATCCGCTCCTTGGCCAGCGAGCGGGCAAGCCCGCGCGTCATCGAGACGATGCCGCCCTTGGTCGCAGCGTAGGCGACCGAACCGCCGAAGCCGCCGCTCATCCAGCCCTGGGAGGTGAAATTGATGATCCGGCCGCCGGAGCCCTGGTCCCGCATGACGCGCGCGGCGGCCTGGCACAGGAAGAAGCTGGCCTTCAAATTGACGTCGTGCTGGATGTCCCAGTCGGCCTCGCTGACGTCGAACACGCTCGGCCGTCGGCGCAGTACCGCCGCCGTCTGCACCAGCACGTCGAGCTTTCCAAAGGCATTGGTCACCTTCTCGACCAGCGCGGCATGACCTGCGACCGGTCGCAGGTCGTGTGCTATCGCCAGATGTGGCCCGCCCTCCATCTCGGCGACGAGGGCCTTGACGCTGGCCTCGTCGACATCGACCACGGCAACGCGCGAGCCGGCGGCGGCGAAGGCGAGGCAGACCTCGCGGCCGATGCCGCCCGACCCTCCGGTGACAATGACGCTTTTGCCTTCCAGCCCTGAGCCGATGTTGAAAGCCATGGGAATTCTCCTGTCAGTCGATCGCCGGCGGCGCGATCACAGTCTGCTCGGTGACGAAGCAGGACTGCGCCTCGCGCATGAACTTCTTGCGGTCCTCCGCAAGCAGGCTCCGGTAGGGCTCGGTGGCGAAAGCCTTGTGCGCGTCCTCGACGCTGTCGAACCAGACCTCGCCGATCCCGTCCCAGGCTGCGTCCTCGGGCGTCCAGCTTTGCACCCGGCCGAAGCGCAGGCCGCGCACGCCAGGCATCCGGCGCACGATATCGGCGTGCGGGCCGGTCCAGTGGGCGAAGAACTCTTCCTGGGTGAGCCCTTCCTTGCGGCGCAGGAAACTGACGCGCTTGATCATGATGCGGCGGCCTTCGGTGGCGGTTCGAAGAGCTCGATGGTGACATTGTCGTGCGCGCGAAGATAGGCGGCGCGCGCGCCGATGTTCGGTCCGCCGTCGATGTCGACCGGACCGTCGGTGAGCGGACGCGCGCCACAGGCCACGGCATGTTTCCAGGCCTTCGCGGCATCCTCGACCTTCAGGCACAGATGCACGTTGCCCGGGTTTGCGGTGACCTCGGTGTTGGGCGTGCGGCCCTCGACCTGATAGTCGAGCAGCTCGACGACCACGCCGCCGGGCAGATCGACGAAGGCAGCCTTGATCGCCACATTGGGATAGCCTGTGATGCGGCCGAGATAAGGGCGGTCGAGCACCGTCTTCCAGCGCGGCGGCTTTTCCAGGAAACGCTCCCAGAAGGCCAGCGCGGCATCACGGTCGGCCACACTTATGCCGACGTGGTGCAAGGTCTCCATGGTTGAAGCACTGGCCTGTGTCATTCTTCTCCCCTCAGATCCTGAACAGCCGTTCCGCATTGCCGGAGAACATCGCGACCTGTTCCTCACGCGAGAATCCGGAGATGATCTCGGCATAGGCGTTGATGACGTCCGGGTAGGAACTGAACATGCGGTCGACCGGCCAGTTGGTGCCGAACACGATCCGCCCGGTGCCGAAGGCTTCGATGCTGCCGAGCACGTAGGGCCGGATCGATGCGACGGTCCAGAGCGGGTCGCCCATGCCCAGTCCGGACACTTTCATGGTGACGTTCGGGGACCTTGCCATCACATCCATGGCCGTGCGCCAGCGCCGGAAGCTCTCCGCGTCGCGCCCCATGGGAATGGCGCAGTGATCGATGCAGATCTGCACCTGCGGAAAGGCGCGCGCGAGGTCGAGTATGTCGTCGGCGCGTTCAACGCGCGTGTCGATGCAGGAGACAAGCTTGCGCGGTCCGAGTTCGGCGAAGCCGCGCCGCCAGGCTTCGTCCATCAGGTAGCGGCCGTCGCCGAAATTGCGGATGCCGCGCACATTGGCGTACTGCAGATGCCGGTCCAGCACCTGCGCCGCGTCGGGCCGCGCCAGGTGACATTCGGCGACGATGCCGTGCGGGTAGCCGGTGCGGTCGGCGAAAGCCTGCAGCCAGGCCGTCTCGACCACCGGATCGGGCGTGTTGACCGCCGCCTGCACATGGATCGCCTTGGGCACGTTGGCGAAGCGGATCTCGGCTATGTAGTCCTTGATGAAATAATGCTGCGACTTCAGCGGGTCGGTGTCCTCGAGGAAGCCGTGCACGGCGTCGGGCTCGAGCCATCCGTAGCGCAGCTGCGGATGCTTCATGTCGTGCAGGTGGAAATGGGTGTCGACGAACGGGATGTCAGCCATGGCGTCGCGCCTCCATCGGATGGACCGACACGGCATCGGCGATCGCCTGACCGAGCGCGCTGGTCGAGGCGTCTCCGCCCATGTCGCGGGTCAGGTTCTCGCCTGACGCCAGAACGCGCTCGATCGCCGTCACGATCGCCGCCGCCGCTTCCTGCGCGCCGAGATGTTCCAGCATCATGGCGCCGGACCAGATCTGCCCGATCGGATTGGCGATGTTCTGGCCGGCAATGTCGGGCGCCGAGCCGTGCACCGGTTCGAACATCGACGGGAACCTGCGCTCCGGATTGAGGTTTGCCGACGGCGCGATGCCGATGGTGCCCGTCACTGCCGGCCCGAGGTCGGAGAGGATGTCGCCGAACAGATTGCTTGCCACCACGACGTCGAAGCTCGAGGGGCGGCGCACGAAATGCGCGGTCAATATGTCGATATGGTACTGCTCGGTGGCGATGTCGGGGAAGTCCCTGGACACGGCGCGGAAGCGCTCGTCCCAGAACGGCATGGTGTGGATGATGCCGTTGGATTTCGTCGCCGAGGTTAGTCGCCGCTTGCGCTTGCGCGCCAGCTCGAAGGCAAACCGCATGACGCGGTCGCAGCCGAACCGCGTCAGCACGGTGTCCTGGATGACCATTTCCTGGTCGGTATCCGGGAACATTCGTCCACCCACCTCGGAATATTCGCCCTCGTTGTTCTCGCGAACGATGCAGAAATCGATGGCGCCCGGGTCGGCGAGAGGCGAGGGCACGCCGGCGAACAGGCGCACCGGCCGAAGGTTCACATATTGCTGGAAGTTGCGCCGGATCGGCATCAGCAGCGTCCACAGCGATTCCACGTCCGAGACGCTGGGCCAGCCGATGGCGCCGAGAAAGATTGCGTCATGGCCGGCGATGCGGTCGAGCCCGTCCTGCGGCATCATCCTTCCGTGCCGGGCATGGTGATCGCAGCCCCAGTCGAAGCGGTCCCAGGCGAGATCGAGACCGAAGATGCGCGCGGCCGCCTCGACCACCTTGACGCCTTCCGGCACGACCTCCTTGCCGATTCCATCTCCTTCGATGACCGCGATCCTGGCTGAGGGCATGATTGTCTCTTTTCTGATGCGGTCTGGTGGTTGGGAAAAATATCGTTTCAATTCATAGCCAGCCAAAATGACCATTGCAAGTGTGTCTTGAGTGGTCGCCTCGCTATTGTGTTCGCTGATCGGGAGGGAGAGGGGAAAAACCGATCGGCCTGGCTCGGAAATCCGCCGCCAATACGGAAAATGGCGCTGAAACCTATATTGTTCATGGGATTTCCTGCGTTTGTCGGACCTGTTGCGCAGTCTTTCGTGCCGCCCTGGCGGCGGACGGGCCGCTGCTTTCGCGGGGTTCCGCGGTGTCGTTTCATGACTTGCTCAAAAATCGCTTGCATCAATCGATAACGTTTCAATATAGTCCTTCGAAGTAGGAATTGCCTCTCCGGGGAGGAGTGGTCCGCGTTCGCGAGCGAGCCCTGTCGTCATGGCAGGGGCGGGCGTGCCTTCACGGCTTGGTCAAGGGCAGGAGCATCATGGGATCGGCAGTGCGCATGCGTCGCGGTGTGGTGACCGGAGCCGGCAGCGGCATCGGCAAGGCCGTCGCCACGCGCATGCTGCGCGAGGGCGTCGATGTGCTGGCGGTCGACATCGATGCCCGCAAGCTTGCGGAACTCGCCGCCGCCGGCTGCGAGATCATGGGCGTCGATCTTGCCGACGAGTCAGGCCGTGCGACGCTGGCAGAGGCCGCCGCGGGCGCCGACTACCTCGTCAATTCGCACGGCGTCATTCTGGTGAAGTCGATTTTCGACGTCAGCATCGAGGATTGGCGGCGCATCCAGGCGGTCAACGCCGAATCCGTTTTCTTCCTCTGCCAGCAGATCGGGCCACGCATGAAGCCGGGCGGGGCCATCGTCAACTTGTCCTCGAGTTCGTCCAAGCTCGCCTCGACGGTCGAGGTCGCTCCCTACGCCGCGTCGAAGACGACGATCCTGTCAATCACGCGGTCCTTCGCCTATGCGCTGGCCTCGCGACCTGTCCGTGTCAACGCGATCTGTCCCGGCATCGTCGATACGCCGATGCAGGACAACGTGCTGGCCGGGGTTTCGACGTTGCGCCGCACCGAGGTGGCCGCGCTCGAGGAGGCGCGCACCCGCGCCGTGCCGCTCGGTCGCGCCGCGAGCGCCGATGAATGCGCCGGCGCCATCTGGTTCCTGCTGTCGGACGAGGCGGCTTACATGACCGGCCAGGCGGTGAATTTCACGGGCGGCATGGTGACGTGGTGAGGATTTTTGCGAAGGGAGTTTGGGCATGAAGAAGCCGACGGCGGTAAGGGCGACGGGGCTGGGGCATCCGGAAGGCCCGTATGAGCTCGATGACGGTCGCGTCATCTATGCTAACACCTACGCCAGCGAGATCGGCTTCTGGGATCCGCGCACCAACAAGCAGGGCACCTATGCCTTCGTCGGCGGCGGCCCCAACGCCTGCATGCTGGGCAGTGATGGCGCGGTCTATTCGACGCAGACCCCGAATGTCGGCGCCTGGATCGCCCCGGTCCACCGGCCGCCTTCGATTCAGAAGACGACGCCGGACGGCAAGGTCGAGATCCTGGTGACCGAGGCCGACGGCGTGAAGTTCGACGGGCCGAACGATCTGACCTTCGGGCCTGACGGGCGCCTCTATTTCACCGATTCCGGCGATTGGAACCAGGCGGACAAGCCGCATCCCGGGCGCATCATCGTCATCGAGCGCAACGGCGTTGCCCGGATATTGGAGGAACTGGACTACGTCTACCCGAACGGCATCGTCGCGGAGCCCGATGGCTCGATCGTGTGGGTGGAATCCTACACGCTGCGTGTCGTGCGCCGGAAACCGGATGGCACCAAGACGGTCATCCACACCCTGGCCGAGGGTCACATACCGGACGGCCTGAAGATCGACGTCAACGGCAATCTGTGGATCACCACCGTTGCCTCCGGTGGCGTCGACGTGCTGGCCAGGGACGGCAAGCATCTGCATTTCCTCGATGTCGGCGGCACCTTGCTCAACTGCTGCTTCGGCAGGGGCGGCAAGCTGTTCGTCTGCGACATGGGGCCGTTCGATACGTCGGGTGCCGCCATGACCGGGCAGCTCGTCGAGGTCGATGTCGGCGTCGAAGGCATGCCGCTGTTCCGCGGCGCGATCGGTTAAGGGCAGGCAGCATCATGAAAATCGCCAAGGTCGAAGCCATTCCGGTCAGCTATCCCGAACCGAACGACTTCAACGCCCTTCGCCACCTGTGCCTGGCCAAGATCACCGCCGACGACGGCCAGGTCGGCTGGGGCGAATCCATCACGCAGTTTCCGGAAGCCAACTTCGCCGCCAAGGCGATCATCGAAGGCATGGCGCCCAACCTGATCGGCAAGGACCCGGTGCAGACCGAGGCCCTCTGGCGGCAGAACAAGCAGCAGGCCTGGTGGTACGGCTATCACGGCGGCATCGCTTCCTACGCCACCGCGGCCATCGATATCGCGCTTTGGGACCTGAAGGGAAAGGCGCTCGGCCGCAGTGTGCTGGACCTCCTGGGTGGTTGCGTGCATGAGCGGCTGCCGGCCATCGCCTCCTGCCATGCCCATTACGAGTCGATCGAGGAGATGGCCGAGGAGACGGCCGAATGGGTCTCGACCGGCCTGCAGGGTCTGAAGACGGGCTTCGGCAAGCGCGGCAACGCCAATCTCGGCTACGACCACAAGCGCGACGTCGCCTATGTCAAGGCGATGCGCGAGGTGCTCGGCGACAAGATGCTGATGATCGACAACGGCATCAACATCAAATGGGACGTCACCGACGCCGTGCGCCGCGCCAGGGCGATGGAGGAATACAATCTCGCCTGGATCGAGGAGCCGCTCGGCGCCTGGGATCCGGAAGGCTACGCCAACCTGCGCTCCAAGACCACGACACGCATCGCCTACGGCGAACGCGAATGGACGCTGGAGCAGTTCGAGCGCGTGCTGGCCACCGGCACGGTCGACGTCGTCGGCGTCGATCCTGGCCGCGCCGAGGGCATCACCGGCTTCAAGAAGGTCACCGAACGCTGCGAGTTCTATCGTCGGCAGGCCAACGCGCATGCCTGGTCATCGGCGATCGTCACGGCGGCAAGCCTCGCCATCTCCTTCAACTCGCCGGCGTGCAAGCTGTTCGAGTTCAAGCCGCTGCGCAATCCGATGCAGCACGACCTCGTCACCAGGCCGTTCGAGCATGTCGACGGCTGGGTCTATCCGCCGACCGGACCAGGGCTCGGCATCGAAGTGATCGAGGAGGTCGTCGAAAGCTTCAGGAGCGAAAAGGTTCTGGGCAAGCTCTGACGTCAACAAGACCATCAAAGGGAGGAAACCGTGAAGAAGATCATCGCATACGGCCTGGCCGCCGCTCTAGGCACAACCATGCTCTCGGCAATCGCCCGGGCACAGGATACCGAGAGCCAGATTCCCACGAGCGGCGAGAAGGTGGAGGGCGCGCCGTTGGAAGTGAAGCGCGACTGGGGCACTTTCAAGCTTGCCGATCGCATCGCCGAGAAGATCAAGAAGGGCGAGCCGATCAAGTACGTCTTCTCCTATCAGGCCTCCGGCATCCCGCTGTTCTCGCCGCAGTACAAGGCGGGCTTCGAGATGGGCTGCAAGATGGGCAAGGGGATCTATCCCATGGATTGCACCTCCATCGCGCCGGTCCAGAATGACCCGAACCAGCAGGTCAGCCAGATCGAGGCCAAGCTTGCCGCCGGCGAGATCGACTGCATCGGTATCGAGCCGGTCAGCTCCGATTCCATGACCGCCATCACCAACAAGCTGATGGAGCAGGGCATTCCGGTGTTCACCGCCGGCGTCACCTCGCGCGGGCATGAATTCACCAACTTCACCCAGATTCCGGACAAGGAAGGCGCCTATGCCGCCGAGACGGTGCTGAAGTGGATCAAGGACAACAACAAGACCGACATCAAGGTCTTCGCGGTGTCCGGTGGCGATCCGACGCAGTTCTGGGCACAGGGCCGCATGAAGGGCTTCGAGGATGCCATCAAGGCGGCCATCCCGGACGCCACCTTCGTCACCGGCGCCGCCAACGGCCTCAACACCAGCTACGAGCCGGGCAAGACCTTCGACGTCTACCGCTCGTTCCTGACCGCCAATCCGAACGTCCAGTTCATCCAGAACGTCGACATCGGCGCCGAGCACGCCGACCGCGCCATCGAGAGCCTCGGTCTCGCCGGCAAGGTCTACACGATCGGCTGGAACTCCTCGAAGGGTCAGCTCGACGCCATCGAGAAGGGCATCCAGGTGGCGCAGTTCGACCAGCGCTGGCCTGACCAGGCGGCCTTCGGTGCTCCCGCCTGCGCCCAGTTCCTGAAGAACGGCGTCATCCTGCCCAACACGCAGACGCTGAAGGCCGTGCTGAAGGACGGCGTCGCCAAGGCGCGCGCCGAACTCGACAAGACGATGGCGCAGTAGCCATCGTCTTATCGCCGATCGGGCCGCGACTTGCGGCTCGATCGACAGAGGCCCATCATTCGCCGGTGGGCCATTGACGCATTGATGGATTGAGGACGGAATGAGTTCGAGCGACACCACGCAACCGCCCCCGGGTCATGGAATCTCAGCCGTTGGCAAGGCAACGCTCGACGCAGCCTTGCGGGTCGGCGGCCTGTTCGCCGCCGTCATCGCCGTGGCGCTCGTCTTCGTCTTCATCAATCCCAATTTTGCCAATCCGAACCTCGCCGTTTCGGTGCTGCGCGCGATGAGCTCCGTCGCCATCATGGCGATGGGCCTGACGCTGGTCATCGTCGTCGGCGAGATCGACCTGTCCTTCGGCGCGATGTACGGGCTTGCCGCCAACACGCTTGCCGTTGTCTGGATCGCCATGGGCGTGTCGGTCTACCTGGCGATACCCATCGCCATCGGCGTCGGCATCCTGGTCGGCCTGTTCAACGGCTTCCTCGTGACCAGCTTCAAGATACCATCCTTCATCGTCACGCTGGGCAGCTACAATCTGCTCTATGGACTGTCGCTGTGGATCAGCAACACCGGGACGTTCAACCCGAACTATCCGCCACCCGGCGGCGTCGTCGACCAGGGCGAGCTCAACTTCTTCATCGGGCTGACCCAGAACATCGGCAAATACAGCCTGTCCATCGAGATATTCTGGATGCTCGGCATAGCCGTCGTCGTCGGCTTCCTGCTGCACAGGTCGCTGTTCGGCTTCCGTCTGATGGCCATCGGCGGCAATCCCGAGGCCGGCAAGCTCGCCCGGCTCCCGGTCAAGCGCTACAAGATCCTCGCCTTCATCCTGTGCTCGGTGCTTGCCAGCATCGCCGGCATACTCGATTTCTCCTTTATCCAGACCAGCCAGCCCGATATCGGCCTGTCACAGACCTTCCCGGTCTTCGCCGCGGTCATCATTGGCGGCGCCAGCCTGGCCGGCGGCAAGGGCACCATCATCGGCACGCTTGGCGGCGCGCTGCTGCTGGCCGAACTGCAGATCGGCCTCGCGCTCCTCTCGCCCGGCCCGCATGTGCAGCAGATCTTCCTTGGCGCCGTCACCATCGGTGCCGTCGCGCTCGACCTCTTCCTGACCAAGCTGCGCAAGAGCAGGACGGCATGAGCACCAACGCGGCCGGCATAAGCATACGCGGCGTTACCAAGCGCTACGGCAGCACAATCGCCCTCAATGGCGTCGATCTCGATGTCAGGCCGGGTGAGGTGTTGGGAATCGCCGGGCCGAACGGCGCGGGCAAGAGCACGCTGATCCGGGTCATCGCCGGCGAGGAGCGCTCCGACGGCGGTGAACTGACCTTCGACGGCGTCCCATGGTCGCCGACGGTCGACTGGCATGCGGTCGCCGTCGTGCACCAGGAACCGCAGCTCTTCCCCAACCTGACGGTAGCGCAGAACGTCATGGTGGGGCGCGAGGGCACGAGCGCGGCGAGGCCGTCGCTGAGCGCGGCCGACGCCAGGGTGATGGATGCGCTCGGCATCGGCCATCTGCGCGATCGCCAACTGGCGGATTGCTCGCTGGCCACGCAGCAGCGCACCGAAATCGCGCGCGCGGTGGCCCGCGATTCTCGCGTGTTCCTGTTCGACGAACCCAATTCGGCGCTGACGGCGGCTGAGTCCGACGAGCTCTTTCGCGAGATGCACAAGATCGCGGCGACCGGCCGCATCGTGCTTCTGGTGACGCACCGGTTGGGCGATCTGGTCGAGCACTGCAAACGGGTCGCTATCGTCCGCGACGGGCGCGTCCGCGCCGTGCTGGAAGGCGAGGCGCTGACCGAGGACGGGCTGGCGCGACAACTGGTCACCGACAGCGGCGGCGCTCACGGCCATGCCGGCGCGCGCAATGCCGCTGCCACCCAGGCCGGGCCGGAACTGTTTTCCGCGCGCGGCTGGACGCATGCCAAGGCCTTCCGCGGCATTTCGATGGACGGCAAGGCCGGCGAGATCATCGCGCTGGTCGGTGTCGAAGGCTCCGGATCGCGCGAATTGCTGCGCTCCTTCGCCGGGCTGGAGCGTTGCACCGGAACGATCTCGATCGGCGGTATGAGCGGCGAGGCGGCGCTGCGCCGCCAGACCGCTTATGTCCCGGCAACCAGGCTGCTCAGCCTCTACAGCAATTTCTCCGTTGGCGAGAACCTGCTGGTGCGTCTCGGCTATCCCGAGATCGCGGGCTTCGGCCTGGCGCTCAAACGGCGGCGGATGCGTGAAATGGCGCGGGCCGCGGTCAGCCGCTTCCTGGTCAAGACGCGCACGACCACGCAGGAGATACGCTCGCTGTCCGGCGGCAATCAGCAGAAGGTCGCGATCGCCCAGGCCCTGCATTGCGGCCCCAAGCTGCTGCTGCTGGAAGAGCCGACGCGCGGCGTCGACATCCATTCCAAGGCCGAGATCTACCGTCTGCTGCGCGACTATGCCGACGAGGGCAACACGGTGATCATCTTCTGCACGGAGGTGCTGGAGGTCTATGAAGCGGCCGACCGGGTGCATGTCGTCGCGGGAGGCACCTTGTCGCCGTCGCTGCAGGTGGCCGAGTATGGCCATGTCGAGCAACTGGCGACCGACATCACCCGCCTCGAACAGGAAGGCCGCTCGGAAGCACGAGCGGCCTGATGCCGGCATGGCCGGGCTCGCTGTCGCGGCCCGGCCTATCCTGAACGATCCATCCCGACATTTCGACGGCCCACCACATGTGCCGGACCCGCCCCCGATCGAGCCCGGGCCTATGCGGCGGACCAGGGGCCGAGCTGCATGCGATCGGCGAGCGTCTCGAGGAAGTCGGCGCCGTCGCGACCGTCGATCAGCCGGTGGTCGACCGACAGCGTCAGGTTGACGCCGCTGGCCACCGCGATGGCGCCCGAACGCGCCACGACCTTTTCGTGCTGACGGCCGACCGCCAGTATCGCCGTCTGGCCCGGGCTGATGATGGCCTCGAAGCGGTCCGCGCCACCCTTGCCGATGTTCGAAACCGAAATCGAAACCGGATCATAGTCCTGCGCCGCGAGCCGACCGAAGCGCGCCCGCTGCACGGCCGCCTGGCGCAGGGCGGAAATCGCGCCCAGCGATTTGCCGGCAAGATCGCGCAGCACCGGGATCATCACCCCGTTCGGCACCGAAACGACAAGTCCGATATCCACACTTCCGCCGCGAATGCGCGCCGGCCGGCCGTCTTCCTCCTGCCAGCGGTCGAGCAGGCCGGGCTGGGTGCCCAGCGCATCGGCCAGCGCCTGTAGCAGGAAGTCGGTGAAGGTGAGCTTGATCCCGCTTGCCTGTTCGATCTGCTGGCCATGGATGGCGCGAGCCCGGTCGATCGCGATGGTCTCGACCCAGCGGTCGAGCACGAAGGAAGGGATGGTGCGCCGGCTCAGCGACACCGATTGCGCGATTTGCGTGCGCATCGGTGTCAGCGGCTCTGCGCCGGCAGCCAGCGGTCGCGTGACCGGTGCTGGCCCTGTCTCTCGGGCTTCAACCGCTTCAAGCACGTCGCGTTTGCGGATGCGGCCGTGCGGGCCGGACCCCTTGAGCCGCGCGAGGTCCACGGCGTGGATCTCTCCCAGCCTTTTCGCCAAAGGCGAGGCTAGGAGCCGCGCCGGTGCGGCCGCCCCGGGCTGGGCGGTCGGTCGAGCCGGGGCAGGGGGCGCGGCTTGCGCTACCTTGGCAAGGGGCGTCGCCGCCGTTTCCGCGACTGGCTCGGGCCGGACTTCGGTCGCGGGCTCCGTGCTTCCGGCGACGCGGATCCTGGCCAGCAGGCCGCCGATCGGCAACTCGTCGCCTTCCTTCGCCAGCACGACCTCCAGCGTCCCGTCGGCGGGGGCCTCCACTTCCATCGTCGCCTTGTCGGTCTCGATCTCGATCAGCGCCTCGCCGAGGCGGACCGTGTCGCCGGCTTGCTTCAGCCAGCGCGCAACCACGGCCGCTTCCATCGTCGCGCTCAGCTTTGGGACCACGAAATCCATGGGCGTGCTCCTCAAAGCAGCGATTTGACGGTCGCCGCGATCGTCTCGGGCGAGGGGATCATCGCGTCTTCCAGCGCGGGGCTGTAGGGCATCGGATGGTCCGGCAGGGTGATGCGTGCCGGCGGCGCGTCGAGATAGTCGAACGCCTCGCTCACGACATCGGCGACGACATTCGAACTCCAGCCGCCGGTCCGTGCCTGCTCCTCGACGACGACGAGGATGTTGGTGCGCCGCACGCTGTCGCAGATGAGGTCGACATTGAGCGGACGCAGCGTGCGGATGTCGATGACCTCGGCCTCGATCCCCTCGGCTCGCAACTGGTCGGCCGCCGCGAGTGCCTTGCCGACCATGGCGAGGCTGGCGACGATGGTCGCATCGGCGCCGCCGCGCAGGATCTTCGGACCGGTCGGCATTTCGACGTCGTCGACACCCGTTTCGACCGGACCTTTCATCGACAGCAGCGCCTTGTGCTCGAGCACCAGCACGGGGTTGTTGTCGCGAATGGCGGCCTTCAGCATGCCATAGGCTTCCGCGGGGCTCGACGGGCACACGATCTTCAGGCCAGGCACCGACATCATCCAGCTCTCGGCGGTCTGCGAATGCTGCGCGGCAAAGCGCAGGCCGGCGCCGCCTATGGCGCGGATGACGATGGGGATGTCCACCTTGCCGCCCGACATGAAGCGGTGCTTGGCGATGCCGTTGACGATCTGGTCGAAACAGACGCCGAGGAAGTCCGCGAACATGATCTCGACGATCGGCCGGTAGCCGGTAAGCGCCAGGCCGAGCGCGGCGCCGACGAAGCCGGTTTCGGCAATCGGCGTGTCGCGCACGCGCGCCGCCCCGAACTCCTCGTAGAGGCCCTGGCAGGTCTTGAACGGCCCGCCGGATTCGCCGATGTCCTCACCCATGATCAGCGTGCGGGAATCGTGCCGCATCTCTTCCTGGAGCGCGGCGACGATCGCCTCGCGATATGTCATTTCCCGTGTGGTCATCGGACTGCTTTCGAGAGGGTTTTCCGGGGGGCTCAGACGTAGGTCTTGGCCATGAAGTCCTGATCGGCGGATGCCCATGACGCGGCTGCCGCCCGGTCGGCGGCGGCCTTCGCGGCGGCGCGTGCCTCCGAGATCATCGCTTCCGCTTCCTGGTCTCCCAGCAGCCCGTCATCGGCGAGCACCTTGCGGTGGAGCAGCAGCGGGTCGCGCTTCAGCCAGGCCTCGACCTCGGCTGGATCGCGATATTTCGCCGGATCGGTGCGCGAATGGCCGCGATGGCGATAGGTCTTGCACTCGATGAAGGTTGGCCCGCCGCCGCCGCGCGCCCGTGCGACCGCGGGCGCGGTCGCCGCATAGACGGCCTCGACGTCGTTGCCGTCGACCAGCACCGCTTCCATGGCATAGCCGCGGGCGCGGATCACCAGGTCCTCATAGGGCGTGGTGTGGTCGATGCGCGTGAACTCGCCGTAGAGATTGTTCTCGCACACGAAAATGACGGGCAGCTTCCAGACCTGCGCGAGGTTCATGGCTTCGTGGAAGGCGCCGATGTTGGTGGCGCCGTCACCGAAGAAGCAGACGCAGACCTGCTCCTTGCCGGCAAGCTGCGCCGATAGGGCCGCCCCCACCGCGACGGGCAGCCCTGCGCCGACGATGCCGAAGGCGCCGATCAGCCCCTTGTCGATGTCGGTGAGATGCATCGAACCGCCGAGACCGCCGCACACGCCCGTCTCGCGTCCGAAGAGCTCGGCGAAGGCGGCCTCGGCATCCATGCCGCGCGCCAGGCAATGGCCATGGCCGCGATAGGTGTAGCTGAGATAGTCGTCGGGCCGCAGCGCCTTGGCGACGCCTGCGGAAACCGCCTCGTGGCCGTTGCACAGATGCGTGGTGCCGTGCACCAGCCCTTCCAGGTAGCTGCGCTGAACCTGCTCCTCGAACTCGCGTATCTCGACCATGGTGCGGTAGAGCTCGACCCGCTCCGCGCTGGTCAGCGGGATCGGGGTCTCGTTGCTTTTGGTGGCCTTGCTGCCAGGCGCCATGGCGCTCCTCCCGGTCTGAAGCGCTTGCTAGACGCGATACTTGCTGATGGTCGACTGGTCGAGGACCAGGCCGAATCCCGGACCTTGCGGCACCGCGTAGGAGCCGTTGTCGAATTTCGAGCGATTGGCCACGAGCGCGTAGAACATCGGGTCACGGTCAGGGTGAAACGTTTCCAAATATGTGCCATTTGGAATCGATGCGAGCAGGTGGGAGGATATCTGCGGCTCTTCGTGGTGGCCCATCTCGACGGTGAAGGAAGCGGCAAGCGCCGCGACACGCCGCCATTCGGTCGGGCCGCCGCCCCAGCTGGCGTCGAAATTGCACACGTCGATGGCGCCCGACATCATGAGGTCGCGACATCCGGCGCGGCTGATCTCGCTCTGGCCCGCGGCGATCGGAATGCCCGTCTGGTTGCGCGCGGCGGCCATGTCGAGGCGGTCGTTGTACCAGCGCACCGGTTCCTCGAACCAGCGTATGTTGAGATCGCTGGCGAGCCGCGAGAAGGCCACCGCCTCGGCCAGGCTCCAGCCCTGGTTGGCATCGACCAGCAGGACGAAATCGTCGCCGACGGCGCTTCTGGCCGCGCGCACCCGCTCGGCGTCCTCCTTCGGCGTGCGGCCGCCGACCTTGAACTTGCAGCCCGCGTAACCGCTGGCGCGGATCTGTTCCATCTCGCGCCCGAAATCGGCTAAGGTCTTGTTTTCCTCATAGTATCCGGCGATGCAGATGACCGGCAGGCTGTCGCGGTAACCGCCCCAGAGCTTGTAGAGCGGCACATCCAGCGCCTTGCCCACCGTGTCCCAAAGGGCGCTGTCGACGCAGGCCTGCGCGCACATGGCAAGCTTGCGATCGCGCAGGATGTTGTAGCTCGGCTTGCGCATCGCCTCCCAGCAGCCTTCGATGTTGAAGGCGTCCTTGCCGATGAGCAGGGGCTGGATTTCGTCGAGGATGATCTTGACCACTTCGGCCTGGGTCTCGAACTCATCGCCATTGTAGACTTCGCCGACGATTCCCTCGGAGGTGTATATGCGTGTGATGATCGTGCAGCGGTGCGTCATGAAGTAATTGCTGCCCCTGAACGTACGGGGCAGGGGCATGCACAGTGGCACGCATTCGATGCGTTCGATCTTCAGTGGCGCAACCATGGTGGTCTCTGATGTTGGATTGATAATAGAAACGTTTCCAGAATAATCCGCCGACTTCGGCCGGGTCAAGTGGCATCCGCGCGCTTATCTCTTGCTGGAGGGGCATTGGTCACGCTAGACTTCGGTTTTATAAAGGTTTCGGCGGCTTGATGCGACGTGCGGCCCCTGGGGCCGGCAGGGGGCTGCGTGAGGAAGGGCATGGACAAGCCAGCGACCATTCGTGACGTGGCGCGCGTTTCGGGCGTCTCGGTCGGAACCGTTTCACGAAGTTTGAACGCTCCCGAGACAGTGCGGCCGGCCACGCTCGCCAAGGTGCGGGCGGCGATCCAGTCGCTTGGCTTCCAGCCGGATTCGCGGGCGCAGAACATGCGGCGGCGAAACACCATGACGGTTGGCTTCGTCATCGACGACATCGCCAACCCCTGGCACGCCAGCTGCTTCAAGGCCGTGGACGCGGAAATGCGCCAGCGTGGCTATTCGCTCTACCTGATGAGCACGCAGGGCCGCGCCAGCGAGGAAGCCGCCGCCATCGACATGCTGCAGCACGGCCGCGCCGACGGCATGATCATGACCATCAATAATGAGCAGGATCCGCGCACCATCAAGCGCCTCAAGGAACTTCGCATTCCCTCGGTGCTGCTCGACCGCGACATTCCACTCGAGATCGACGCGGTGCTTACCGAGCACGCCACCGGCCTTCGGCAGGCCACCAGCTACCTGCTGGAGCTCGGCCACCGCCGCATCGCCATCATCACCGCCGGCAGCGACATCCGGCCGGGTCGCGAGCGCGTGCGCGGCTTCGTTGAGGCGTTCCAGCGGGCCGGCCTGCCGGTGCCGGAAGACCTGATCCGCTCGCAGAGCCTGTCGGTGGATTTCGGATTCCGCGAGGCGACGGCGCTGCTGCAGATGCCGCAGCGCCCCACCGCCATCATCGCCGCCGGCAACCGTATCCTGGTCGGCGTGCTGCGCGCGATCCAGCAGCAGGGCGTTTCGGTGCCGGGCGATATCTCGCTGATCGGCTGCGACAGATCCGACGTGGCGTTGCTTTATCCCGGTCCGATCACCCTCATCGACCGTCCGGTCGAGGAGATCGGCCGCACCGCGGCGCAACTCCTGCTGGAACGTCTCGGCGGCCAGGCCGATCGTCCGGCGCAGCGGATAGCCTTTCCCACGCACCTGATCCTCGGCGGTTCCTGCCTGCCGGTGCCGAAGCCCTAGAGCATTTTGCAGCCAGATGGAAACATTTGGCGTCGTACAACTGCAGCAGAAACAAATAGATAGAGCGGTTCCGGCGGTCCCATTTCAAACGGAAACGCCCCAGGTCTGGCCATCCTCAACCGTGGAATGTCTCGCGGCGGCGTTCGAGGCGTCGCGTTCGCTGATATTTGATCAGCCGGTCCAGCGAGACGGCAAGCACGGTGACCGCTCCGGTGACGAAGGTGCTCCAGGTGGCGTCGATGCCGAAGAAGATCAGGCCGCTCGAAATGACCTGGATGATCATCATGCCGATCACCGCGCCGATGATGGTGCCGTGGCCGCCCGACAGCGGCGTGCCGCCGATGATCACGGCGGCGATCACCACCAGCACGAAATCGCTGCCCTCGTTGGGATCGATGGCGCCGCGGAAGCCGACATACATGACGCCGGAGAGGCCGCAGATGGCGCCCATCAGCACCAGCGTCTGCAGCCGCACCCACGCGGTCGGAATGCCGGCATGGGCGGCGGCCTCCGGATTGCTGCCGACCGCCTGCACGCGGTAGCCGAAGCGGGTGCGATGGAGCACGACATGCATGGCGAGCGCCAGCACGATGAACACCAGCGCCGCCACCGGCACGACGCCGTAGAGCTTGGTGGAGATGACCGAGAAGAAGCTGCTGCTCTGGTCGGACGGCACGATGGCGCGGCCCTTGTTGGCGATCAGCGACAGGCCCTGGAACATCGAATAGGTGCCGAGCGTGACGATGATTGCCGGCAACCGCAATGTAATCGCGATCAGCCCGTTGACCAGGCCGAGCCCGGCGCCGAACAGCACGCCGGTGAAGGCGGCGAGCCATGGATCAATTCCGGCGACCATCAGCAGCGCGGCGAAGACGGCCGAGAAATTGAACATCCAGCCGACGGAGAGGTCGATCTCGCGTATGGCCAGCAGGAAGACCATGCCGATCGCCAGCATGCCGAGGAATGTGGTGTTGCCGAGCAGTGAGAACAGGTTGATCGGGTTGAGGAAGCGCGGCCTGGCAAAGCCGATGATGGCCATCATGGCGACCAGCGCCACGATCACGCCGATCTCCTCGGGAATGCGGAAGCCGCGCCGCACCGCTGGCGGCGCCGACCCGGCAAGATGCGGCGTGGAAGTCGTCGTGCTCATGCCTTGCCCCCATGGCTCTTCTGTCTCTGCCGGCCCGCGCCCGGCATTTCGCCCGTATTCGTCAGATGCAGGACCGTCTGGCTGTTCATGTCTGCGCCCGAGACCTCTCCGGCGAGCCGGCCCTGGTAGATGACCAGGATGCGGTCGCACAGGCCGATCAGTTCGGGCAGTTCGGTCGAGCTGAACAGGACGATGCCGCCATGCGACGACATCTCGCGGATCAGGCCGTAGATCTCACGCTTGGCGCCGATGTCGACGCCACGCGTCGGGTCGTCGAGGAGAAAGACCTGTGGCCCGATCTCCAGCCACTTGCCGATGACGACCTTCTGCTGGTTGCCGCCCGACAGCGCGTTGGCGAGCGCGTATGGCTGGCCCTTGATGCGCAACGCCTCGATCTGGCGCATGGCGCGCCCGAGCGCGGTCTTCGGCGAAAACCAGGGCGAACCCCAGCCGCGCGCGCCGACCACGATGTTGGAGATGTTGAAGAGGATCGACTTGTCCAGCATCAGGCCGTTGCGCCGGCGATCGGCGGGCACCAGGCAGACGCTGCGCCGCGCCGCCTCGGTGGCGCTCCTGGGCAGGCCGCTGCCGTCGGGAAATTGCACGTCGCCGGCGCGCGCCCTGCGCAGGCCGAACAGCATGTCGAGAAGGTCCGAGACGCCGGATCCTTCGAGGCCGGCAAGCCCGACGATCTCGCCCGATTGCGCGGTGAAGCTGATGTCGGAAAGTCTGCCGCCAGCGAGCCCCTTGACGGTAAGCCGTCGCCGCATCGCGCTGGGGGCGGGAGGGAGCGCAGGCGGAAACAGCGCCTCGCGCTGCTGGCCGATCATCCCTTCGATGACTTCAGGGATGGTGAGTTCGGCGCGATCCTTCGTCAGCACGTCCCGGCCGTTGCGGGTGATCGTGACGCGGTCGCAGATGGAGAACACCTCCTCCAGGCGATGCGACACGTAGAGCATGGTGATGCCGGCCTCGCGCAATCCCTTCAGGACGGTGAACAGCCTTTCGGTCTCGCGCTGGTTGAGCGCCGAATTGGGTTCGTCCAGGATCAGCAGCCGCGGCTGCTCGAGAAGCACGCGGGCGAGTTCGACCAGTTGCCGCTCGCCGATGCTGAGCCGGCTGACGGGTGCATACACGTCGACATGCAGCCCAAGCTGCTGCAGCAGGCTCTTGCTGCGCGCCTCCATCTCGCGCTTCGAGATCAGACCGTTGTGCACCGGCTCGCGGTTGACGAACAGGTTGGCCAGCACCGAGCGTTCGGGAAACAGGCTGAGTTCCTGGTAGACCATGCCGATGCCGTGCTGGCGGGCCGCGTTCGGGCCGTCGAGGGCGATGGTTTGCCCGCCGAGCTCGATCGCGCCGCTGTCGGGCCGCACGACGCCGGCCAGCACCTTCATCAGCGTCGATTTTCCGGCGCCGTTCTCGCCGACCACGGCATGGATCGTGCCGCGTTCGACACGGAGGTTCATGTCCTCCAGCGCAACGACGCCGCCATAGCGCTTGGCCAGGCCGCGCACGCTGATCATCGTGTCACCGGACATGCTCTCCCCTCGGACATGTTCTTCGATAAAAACAGGGGCGGCCATCAACCGCCCCTGTTTTTCGATCGGCAACCGATCTTGGCGCGGAATTTCGCGCCAGTCACTCGGATTCCGCTGAAATCGGCTTCGGCGCCGCCGAAAGCGTGTCCGCCGTCAGCGTTTCGGTCCACGGCTTGTAGTAGGCGGCCGTCGCGACCGGATCTGCCGCCAGCTTCTGTGCCTCGTCGAAGGAGATCGGCTTCAGCCCATTGCCCATGTCGACCTTGTCTGCGGTAACGATCTGCGAGCCGGCATTGTAGAAGCCCGGCTCCAGTTTCTTGCCGCCCTTGATAGCGTTCGCGAGCAGTGCGATCGGCAGGTAGCCCTGGACGAAGGCGCTCTGGCCGATCGTGACGTAGGCATGGCCTTCCTTGATCGCCTTGAGGTTCAGCTCCGTCAGGTCGTAGCCGCCGGCCACGAACTTGTCGCCGTTGGCGGCGTTGAGCTTTCCCAGGCTGGTGACGTCGGGTGCGCACAGGCCGATGAGCGCCACCGCTTCCGGGTTGGCGCCATAGAGCTGTTCCCAGCGGTTGTAGTTGTCGACTGCCGAAACCTTGACGTCGAACGGGCCGAGGACATGCAGGCCTGGGGCCTTCTTCAGCGATTCCTCGACGCCCTTGGCGCGGTTTTCCAGCACCGGGAAGCCGGGGAAGCAATTGCCCAGGATGACGGTGCCCTTGGCGCCTTCGCCACCCAGTTTTTCAACGATCATCCTGCCCAGGATGCGGCCGCTTTCGACCGACTTTTCGCCGACATAGGGGGCCTCGACCTTGGTCGAGAGCAGGTTGAACTGAACGATCGGCACGCCGCTGCCGAGGATCTCGTTGAGGCCCTTGGCCATGGATTCGCCCGGCACGGAGGTTGCGATGCCCTGCGCTCCGGAATTGGCGAAATTCTGCACCAGTTTCATCTGGCCTTCCGGCGCGCCGCCGGCCTGCTGGGCAACGACCAGCTTGAGGCCGAAATCCTTGGCGGCGGCCTGCGCGCCATCCTGTATCTGCTGCACGAAGGGGTCGCCCTGGGCATGGGCGACGAAGCCCACGGTAACGTCCTCGGCGTGGGTCGACGATGCGCCGAGCGCCAGCGCCACGGCGCCGAGCACGAGCATCGATCCGGTCTTGCATGTGGCCATCATTTCCTCCCGTTTCGCATTTTCTGCTGGTTGTTCTGGCAGTAACCGCCCGCGCGGGCGGTCGTCGTCGGTCAGATCGCGGTCAGGCCGCCGTCAACGAACATGAAGGAGCCGGTCATGTAGGAGGCGTCGTCCGAAGCCAGGAACGCCACGGCGCCGGCAATCTCCTCGGGCTCGGCGCCCCGCTTCAGCGGTATGTTCTGCACCTGCCACTCATAGACCTTGGGGTCCGCGACCAGTTCCCTGACGATCGGCGTTAGGGTGAAGCCCGGAACGACGACGTTGACCCGGATGCCTTCCGGCGCATGGTCGACCGCCATGACGCGCGAGAGCCCGTGGACGCCACCCTTGCTGGAGCCGTAGGCGACGTTGGCCGGGGTGCAGCCGGACATACCGGTCGGCGAGCCGGTGAGCACGACCGCGCCCTTCCCGGCGGTGGCCTTGATGGCGGCAACGCCGTGCTTGCAGCTCAGATACATGCCGGTGAGATTGACGCCGACGATCTCGTCCCAAACCGATTTTGGCAGGTCGTCGACCTTGCCGTCGCGGGCGCCGGAGAAAATGCCGGCGTTGGAGACGAGGATGTCGAGGCGGCCGAACGTGTTGACGATCCGCCCGAAGGCTGCCTCCACCTGCGCCTCGTTGCTGACGTCGGTGCGTATGGCGATGGCTTCGCCGCCTGCCTCGCGTATGTGCGCGGCCGTCGCGTCGGCGCTTTCCTGGTTCCAGTCGAGGACCGCCACCTTGCAGCCTTCCTCGCCGAGCCGTTGAGCCGCGGCGCGGCCGATCCCGGAGCCCGCGCCGGTGATTGCCGCGACTTTCCCCTTCAAGCCCCGCATGGCCATACCTCCCCTTGGCGTCCGCGTGCACTTATGGCGTGCTTCAGCGTCCGCTCAGGAAAATAATATCGTTTCCGAGATTGCTGTCAAGATTGCGGAGATAAACATGGATTCTGCAACGAAACTCCAGCCAATGAATTGAAATGTAATGGAATTAGCCAAATTCAATGTGGCATGAATATCTGTATCGTTTCAATAAGGTCGCCGAAAACGAACAAGCGCATACGGTTGCGAAATCCGGCGCTCACGCCGGATCCGGACGTCAGCCGGCCGATGGAAATGGCTGTCAGATGAGCTTTGCCCGGGCGAGGTCGCGCATGAGGTGGCTGGCGCCGTAGGTCCAGTGCGGGCAGTCCGGCGACAGGCGTACCCGGTTGACCAGCGCGCCGAGCTTGTCGGACGAGATGGTGACGATGTCGCCGACCTTGTGGGTGAAACCCTTGCCCTTCTCGCCGCGATCCTTCGAGGGCACGAACATGGTGCCGAGATAGAGCGCCAGCCCGTCGGGATACTGGTGATGCGGCCCCATCGCGGCTCGGACCAGTTCTTCCGGCGAGCGGCTGATCTCGGCCATGGAACTCGCGCCCTCCAGCGAGAACCCGTCCTCGCCCTCGACGCTGAGCCGTACCGTGGCGCGCTTCACGTCGGTGATGGAGAAGGTTTCGTCGAACAGCCGGATGAAGGGGCCGAGCGCGGCGGACGCGTTGTTGTCCTTCGCCTTGCCGAGCAGCAGGGCCGAGCGTCCCTCGACATCGCGCAAGTTGACGTCGTTGCCAAGCGTGGCGCCGACGATGCGGCCGCTGCTGTCGGTGATCATGGCAATCTCCGGTTCCGGATTGTTCCATGTCGAGACGGGGTGCAGGCCGACATCGGCGCCGAAGCCGACCGAGGCCATGGGCTGGCACTTGGTGAAGATCTCGGCATCCGGACCGATGCCCACCTCCAGATATTGCGACCAGGCCCCACGCTGGATCAGCTTGGCCTTGATCTCCATCGCCTCCGGCGAGCCGGGCTTGAGTTTCGACAGGTCGTGGCCGATCAGCCCTGCGATGTCGGCGCGGATGGCGTCGGCCTTCTCGGCCGAGCCGCGTGCCTGTTCCTCGATGACGCGCTCGAGCAGGCTCACCACGAAGGTGACGCCGGAGGCCTTTACCGCCTGCAGGTCGACGGGTGAAAGCAGGACGGGCTTGCCGGCGTCGCGTCCGGCCTCGAAGCTGTTCGCCGCGATCTCGGCAAGCGCGCCGATTGTCTTGCCCTTGGCCGACCGCAGATAATCGACCGGATCCCTGAGCTCACAGAGGTCGCGCACCGTGGGCGTCGTGGTCGAGGTGACGTCGACGACCTGTCCGTCCCGCACTGTGACCACCAGCGGGTGCGCGGACTCACTGATCCTTGCGCGACCAACGAAAATTCCGTCGGCGGGCAGGCGGGTCGGATCGGTCATGACGATGTTCCTCTCGATTGTCGCGCGGCACTTTCCCCGGATTTGTCCGAAACGTCCATCCCGTCGTTGACGGCTAGGACGCGTCCATCCTTTCGGCCAATGGTCGACTGACTCACAGAAACGGTCTTTCAAATTTGTGAAATTAGCACTAGGATTTTCACAGAACTCAAATCTGGCAGGTGGTCCTTGTCCGCTGAATTTTCGGATCCGGTCTGGCGGAAGCCTCAAGTGATCCCGGCGTTGCTGTCGCGACCTCCAACCAGCGGCACGCTGGACGCGGTCATCGTGGGCGGCGGCATCATGGGCCTTTCGACCGCATTGCAGGCCGCGCGTTCCGGGCTTTCGGTTCAGGTGCTGGAAGCCGGCGCGTTAGGGCAGGGCGCGTCCGGTCTGAATGGCGGCCAGGTCATTCCAGGCCTCAAATACGATCCTGAATGGCTGATCGAGCATTTCGGCAAGGAGCGCGGCGAGGCATTGATCGCGTTCGCCGCGTCGACGGCCGATGCGGTCTTCGCAACGATAGAGGACGAGAAGCTGGCCGTGCCGTTCACCCGCAGCGGCTGGATCCAGGCCGCGCATACCGAGACGGCGCTGAAGGCGGCGGAAAACCGCGATCGCCAGTGGCGGGCGCGTGGCGCGGACGTCAAATTGCTGGATCAGGCCGAAATCGCCGCAATGACGGGTGCAAACGGCTATCTCGGCGGCTGGCTCGACCGCCGCGCCGGCGTTATCGATCCGCTTGCCTATACGATGGAACTGGCCCGCGTCGCGTCGTCGGCTGGCGCTGGGATCGCCGAGCATCAGAGAGTGGTGAAGCTTGCCAGGGAGGCCAGTCTCTGGCGGGTTTCGACGGAAGCCGGCGCCGAACTGCGCGCGAAATCGGTCGTGCTCGCAACCAATGCCTACACGGACGGCCTGCTGCCGGGCCTCGCCCGGACGATCGTGCCGCTGCATTCCTTCCAGATCGCCACCGCGCCGCTGCCTGCCGGGCTTGCTGGCACCATCCTCCCCGGCGGCCAGGCGGTTTCGGATTCGCGCCGGATCCTGGTCTACTACCGCAAGAGCGTCGACGGACGGCTGGTGCTCGGCGGTCGTGGCCGCATGGCGCTGCCGACTGGCGCCTCTGACTGGGCACACCTCGAACGTGCGCTCGTCCGCCTCTATCCGCAGCTTGCTGGCCTCGCGATCGAAAAGCGCTGGTTCGGCCGCGTGGCGATGACGCCGGATCACCTTCCGCATCTGCATGAGCCGGAAAAGGGTCTGCTCGCCGTGGTCGGCTGCCAGGGCAGGGGTGTGGGGCTGATGAGCGCCCTCGGAGCGCGCGTGGCGGACTATCTGGCGAGCGGCGACGTCAAGCTGTTGCCTTTCCCGTTGTCGCCGATCCGGCCGATACCGCTTCATGCTTTTCGTCAGGTCGGCGTCGCCGCCACCATCGCCTGGTACAGGATGCTCGATGCGTTCGAGCGCTGATCGTGAACTTCCGTGGGGCGATTTCAACTTGACAGTTTCACAAATATGAAAAAGCTTTAGGAAATTTCAGAAATCCGATGGGCATTGCCCAGCAGGCAGTCCGATGTCGATCATCGTCGCAGCACGGCCATCACAGGAAGCCCGCGTCTCGCCCGGGTTCCGCTTCGCCATGCTTCTACCCGGCGGGCTGGTCACCTTCTTCCTGATCCTGTTCGCGCTCGGCCTTGTGGTGTTCCTTGCCTTCCGGGGCAATGACGGCTCGCTGCTTGGTGCCGGCATGACGGTGGCGAATTTCGTCACCGTCGCGACCGATCCGCTCTACTGGACGGTAACGTTGCGCTCGCTTGTCATCGCCGGGCTGGTGACGCTGGCGACCGTCGTCACCGCCTATCCGGTGGCTTACTATCTCGCCTTCCACGCCGGTCGCCGGCGCAGCCTGCTGCTCTTCCTGGTGACGCTGCCGTTCTGGACGAGCTATCTCCTGCGCGTCTTCGCCTGGAAGATCGTGCTTGCCTACAATGGCGTGCTCAACTCGGCCTTCATCGAAAGCGGGCTGTGGTCTGAACCGACGCTCGCCTTCCTCAACACGCCGGCGGCCGTTGTCGTCACGCTCGCGCACGCCTACGCGCCTTTCGCCATCCTGCCGATATATGTGGCGCTGGATACGATCCCGAGATCGCTGCTCGAAGCCGCTTCCGATCTCGGCGCGCGCCCATTCACCAGCTTCCGTCGCGTCGTATTGCCCAATTCGATGCCCGGTGTTCTCGCAGCCGCTCTCGTCGTCTTCGTGCCCACGGTAGGTGATTACGTCACGCCGGCCATGGTCGGTGGTCCGGCCAGCACCATGATCGGCACGCTGATCCAGTCGCAGTTCGGCAAGGCCAATGACTGGCCGTTCGGCGCGGCGCTGTCGGTCTGCGTGATGCTGGTGATCCTTTGCGTGGTCCTTGTCGCCCGAGGCGCGGACCGCAGGTTCGGCAGCCGCACATGAGCACGGCGCGCGAGGAGGCGAATGCAGGTGGCCGCTGGCTCGGCTTCTACGTCCTTGCCTATCTCGTTTTCCTCTATCTGCCGGTCCTGCTGATCCCGCTGTTTTCCTTCAACGATTCCATCCAGGCGGCGTTTCCGCTGCAGGGCTTCACGCTCCAGTGGTACCAGACGCTCTACGGCAATCCGGCGCTCTCCGGCGCCCTCGCCAACAGCCTCGTCATCGGCGTCATCGCCGCTTCCGGCGCGACGCTGTGCGGCATTACCGTCTCCTACATGGATCTCTACGGCCGCTCGCCGCTCGCGGCGACGATCAGCGCCGCCGCCCGTCTGCCGATCCTGATTCCGGGCGTCATCGTCGGCATATCGCTCTTGATCCTGGTCAACCTGATCGGCCTTGGCCCGTCGCGTATTTCCATCGTGCTCGGTCATATCCTCGTCGCGCTGCCGACCACGGTCGTGGTGATGCGCAGCCGTTTCGCCGCCATTCCGAAGACGATCCGCGAAGCAGCACTGGACCTCGGCGCCTCCGACTGGACGACGTTCCGGCGTGTCATGCTGCCGCTCAGCCTGCCGGCCGTGCTTTCGGCTTTCATGCTCGCCTTCCTGATTTCGTTCGACGAGTTCATCGTCGTCTTCTTCCTCGCCGGCACGGAGCCGACACTGCCGCTCTACATCTGGAGCCAGCTCCGCTTCCCGCGTTCGCTGCCCACCGTCATGGCGCTTGGAACGGTGATCCTCGGCGTCTCCTTCATCATCGCCGGCACCGCCGAGATCCTGCGCCATCGTGGCTTCGGGACCTCGCGCCGCGTCGCCAAACCTGCCTGAACCACAACAAAGAAAGAGGAGAACGGAAATGGCATTCCACCTGAAATCGATCACCGGGCACAAGGCCCGTGCCGGTCTCGCCGCGCTGGCCCTGGCGCTGTCGTCGACGGTCGCGCTGGCCGCCGAAAAGCTGCAGTATTTCACCTGGTCGGGCTACGAGTTACCGGACTTCAACAAGAGCTTCCTCGCCGCGCATCCGGATGGCGTCGAGGCGACGATCTTCGGCGACGACGACGACGCCTTCACCAAGGTCAAGGCCGGCTTCCGTCCTGATATCGCGCATCCGTGCTATGACAAGGTGGCGCGCTGGAACAAGGAAGGCCTGCTGCAGCCGATCGACACCAAGCGCATCAAGAACTGGGATTCGATCTTCCCGGTGTTCAAGAACCTGCCCGACCTGCAGGCCGGCGACGGCAAGGTCTGGATGGTGCCGTGGGACTGGGGCAACACCTCGATCCTCTATCGCACCGACCTCGTGAAGAACCCCGAGGCGAGCTGGAACCTGCTTTGGGACAAGCAGTATGCCGGCCGCATGGCGACCATCGACGCCGTGCACGACACGCCGATCGTCGCGGCGCTTCTCGCGGGTGTGAATCCCTTCGACATGACGCCGGACCAGATGGACAAGGTGGCTGCGAAGCTGCGTGAGCAGCGCCCGCTGCTGTCGAGCTACACCACCGACATGACCTCGGTCGAGCAGGCCCTGGCGAGCGGCCAGCTGGTCGCCGCCATGACCTGGAATGCATCGGCCACCTCGCTCAAGAAACAGGGCGTGCCGGTCGAGTTCATGAAGCCCAAGGAAGGCATGCTCACCTGGGCCTGCGGCTTCGTCATGCTGAAGGACGCCAAGAACGTCGATCTCGCCTATGACTTCATCAACAGCCGGCTCGACGCCGACTCGGGCAAGTTCCTGATCCAGTCGTATGGTTACGGCAGCTCGTTGAGCACCGCCTTTGCCGGCGTGTCGAAGGAGGAGCTCGACAAGCTGCAACTGCCGTCGGATCCGGACGTGATGCTGAAGAGCACGATCTTCACGGGCCCGATGAAGCAGAATGATGACGTGGCGAAGATGTTCGAGAAGGTGAAGGCGGGCGGGTGAGGTGGCCAATCATCGAAACTCGTGCTGCCCCTCACCTGCCTGCCGGCATCCTCTCCCCGTATAGTGACGGGGAGAGGGGCGCCGTCGCTGCCTGTTTCGCCAATCGTCGGCGCTACAGGAAGGGCGCCGGCTTCGCGGCCAGCTCCTTCTCCCCGTCACTATACGGGGAGAAGTGCCCGGCAGGGCGATGAGGGGCGGCGCCGACGCCGATGGAATGTGAACTCGATTGAGGCCGGCTGATCAGCCGGGCGAAGGCACGCAAACAAGGACCAAGGCATGGAAATTGTCGACGAAGCCGCCGAAAAGCCGAAGGACGACGCCGATGTCCGCGTCGGCCGGCGCGTTCGCGCGCTGAGGTTGGAGCGCAACCTGTCCCTGGCCGAGCTTGCGGCAAGGGCCGGCATCTCCATCGGTGCGCTCAGCCAGATCGAACGCGGCATGTCTTCCCTGCGCGTCAAGGTCATCTGGCCGCTTGCGGCGGCGCTCGACATCGAGCCTTCGGCGCTGATCGCCGACGGCAACGAGGCGGTCAACGATCTCTATTGCGTGCGCGCGGACAAGCGGCGCGCGATCCCGGTGAAGTCCGAGGGCATCGCCAAGGCGCTGCTCTCTCCGCCGGCGGCAACGCTCACCGGCATGCTGGTGACGGTCGAGGCCGGCGGTGGCACGGCGGAAGCCTATGCCCATGCCGGGCACGAGTTCGGCTATGTGCTGACGGGGGAGGTCGAGCTGGTCGTTGACGCCGCGACCTATGTGCTCAAGGCTGGCGACAGCTTTGCCTTCAAGAGCACATTGCTGCACGCCTTCCGCAATCCCGGCGCCGAGCGCTGCCAGATCCTCTGGGTCAACACCACCAAGCCCTCCGAGGTGCGCGATGGCGCCTGACATGCTCGTTCGGCTGGACAAGGTCTCCAAGCTCTTTCCAGGCGGCATTGTCGGGCTCGATGCGGTCGACCTCAAGATTGCCGAGGGGGAGTTCCTGACCCTGCTCGGCCCCTCTGGCTGCGGCAAGACGACCAGCCTTCGCGTCATCGCCGGTTTCGAGAGCCCGACAAGCGGCAATGTCCTGCTCGAAGGTCGTGACATCACCGGTCTCAGGCCTTTCGACAGGCCGGTCAACACCGTCTTTCAGGATTACGCGCTGTTCCCGCACATGGATGTCGCCGCCAATGTCGGCTTCGGCCTGTCGCTGCGAAAGCTGTCCGGCTCCGAGCAGGCGCGCCGCGTCGGCGAGGCGCTGGAGATGGTCGGGCTTGCCGACAAGCTGCGCGCGCGCGTCGCCGAACTGTCGGGCGGCCAGCGCCAGCGCGTCGCGCTCGCCCGCGCCATCGTCTGCGAGCCGCGCGTGCTCCTGCTCGACGAGCCGCTGTCGGCGCTCGACGCGCATCTGCGCGAACAGATGCAGGTGGAACTGAAGCGGCTGCAGTCGCGACTCGGCACGACCTTCGTCATGGTCACCCACGACCAGACCGAGGCGCTGTCCATCTCGGACCGCATCGTCGTCATGAACAAGGGCCGAATCGAGCAGATCGCCCCACCGGCGACGCTTTACGACCGGCCGGCGACCCGCTTCGTCGCCTCCTTCATCGGCACGATGAACCTTCTGCAATCGCGCTTCGTCGGCCGCGACGGTGAGCGCCTGCGCTTCGCCTCCGGCGAACTGCCGCTCGAAACTGTCGTCGAAGGCAGCGAAATTCCGGCCATAGGCGACACGCGCACCATCGGTGTGCGCCCCGAGGATTTGCTCGCGGCGGCCGAGGCTGCCGAAGGCACCGCGCCGGCCCGCGTGAGCGGCGTCGTCTTCCACGGCCGCACCTTGCGGCTCCATGCCGAGCTGGGCAAGGGGACGCCGGTCGTCATCGACGCGCCGCGTCGCGCCGACGGTTTTCAATTCAGCGTCGGCGACGTGGCGCATATCAGCCTTCGGCGTGGCGCTAACTGCCCTATGCTCGCAAGCTAATCTCCTCGCCATTTCCAGATAACGGAGCCCTGTAATGAGCAATCATCTTAAGTTCTTCATCGACGGCAAATGGGTCGACCCGGTCAAGCCGGCAACGCTGGACGTCATCGATCCCTCGACCGAGGAGGCTTACACGAAGATCTCCGTCGGCTCGAAGGCCGATGTCGACAAGGCCGTGGCCGCCGCCAGGACCGCCTTTGCGTCCTTCTCCCAGACGACCAAGGCCGAGCGCCTGAAGCTCCTGAAGCGCATCCTCGAGGTCTACAATGAGCGCTACGAGGATATCGCCCAGGCGGTCAGCCAGGAAAACGGCTCGCCCATCACCTGGGCGCGAGAGGCGCAGGCCTGGGCCGGCCGCGCGCATATGGAAGCCACCATCAAGGCGCTGGAGGACTACGAGTTCTCCGAAAAGCGCGGTGGCACCATGGTGGTCAAGGAGCCGATCGGCGTCTGTGCGCTGATCACGCCGTGGAACTGGCCGCTGAACCAGATCGTCTGCAAGGTGGCGCCGGCGATCGCCGCCGGCTGCACGGTCGTGCTGAAACCCTCCGAGATCGCGCCGATCAGCGGCATCGTCTTCTCCGAGGTGATGGAGGCCGCAGGCACGCCCAAGGGCGTCTACAACATGATCAACGGCACCGGCCCGGATGTCGGCCAGATCATGGCCGGGCATCCTGATGTCGACATGGTCTCCTTCACCGGTTCGACCCGCGCGGGCATCATTGTCGCCAAGACGGCGGCCGAGACCGTCAAGCGCGTGGCGCAGGAACTCGGCGGCAAGTCGGCCAACATCGTGCTGCCCGACGCCGATTTCGAGACGGCGGTGCGCAAGGGCGTCGAAGGCTGCTTCGGCAACAGCGGCCAGTCCTGCGACGCGCCGACACGCATGCTGGTGCCGGCCGCGCGCCACGACGAGGCGCTCGCCATCGCCAAGAAAGCAGCCGAGGCGCACAATGTCGGCGATCCGCGCTCGGAGGAGACCAAGCTCGGCCCGGTCGTTTCCGACATCCAGTTCGACAAGATCCAGCGGCTGATCGAAGCGGGCATCAAGGAAGGCGCGACGCTCGTCACCGGCGGTCCCGGCCGGCCGGAGCATCTCAACCGCGGCTATTATGTGCGCCCGACCGTGTTCGGCCATGTGAAGCCGGGCATGTCGATCGAGAAGGAGGAGATCTTCGGGCCGGTGCTGTCGGTCATCTCCTATGATGACGAGGACGAGGCTGTGAAGATCGCCAACGACACCGTCTATGGCCTCGCGGCCTATGTGCAGTCGAAGGATATCGAGCACGCGCGCAAGGTCGCGGCGCAGCTGCGTGCCGGCCAGGTGTCGATCAACTATCCCGACTGGGACACCTTCGCGCCCTTCGGCGGCTACAAGCAGTCCGGCAACGGCCGTGAATATGCCGACTGGGCCATCCATGACTTCCTCGAGGTCAAGGGCATCATCGGCTACGGCGGCTGATCGAGCGCCGCAGGCCCTGGCGCGAAAGAGGCGCGGGGCGCTCATGATCGAAACAATCCGCCGCGCGGCCCTTGGCCGTGCGGCGGTTCCATAGCCCTTGGGACACTTCAGCCGCATGCGTGATTTCCAGCTTCCCGGCCGCTCGCCGGCGCGCGCCACCGAAGGCATGGCCGCGACCTCGCACCCGCTCTCGACGCTTGCCGCCATCGACATGCTGCGCTCCGGCGGCAACGCCATGGATGCGGCGGTCTGCGCAGCCGCCGTGCAAGGCGTGGTCGAACCGCAGTCGACCGGGATCGGCGGCGATTGCTTCGTGCTCTATTGCCCGAAGGGCGAGGGCGATGTGATTGCCTTCAACGGCTCCGGTCGCTCGCCGGCGGCCGCGACGATCGACTGGTATCTGGAGAAGGGCTTCGGCGAGTTGCCGAAGCAGGGGCCGCATGCCGTCACCGTTCCGGGGGCGGTCGACGCCTGGTGCCGGCTGCTGGAGGATCATGGCCGCAAGGGGATCGCCGACGCGCTCGCCCCGGCCATCCACTATGCCGAGAATGGTTATGTCGTGCATGATCGAGTTGCCTTCGACTGGCACGATCCCGAGACCGACCTCTCGGCCGATGAGGCGGCCAGACGCATCTTCCTGCCCGGCGGCAGGCCACCCAGGGCGGGTGACGTGCATCGCCAGCCGGAACTGGCTGCCACGCTTCGCCTCATCGCCAGAAAGGGTCGCGCGGGCTTCTACGAGGGCGAGGTCGCGGACGACCTCGTCAATCGGCTGCGCCAATTGGGCGGCCTGCACACGCTGGATGACTTCGCCGCGACGAAGGGGGACTACAGGACCGCGATCGGCACCGCATATCGCGGCCATGACATCCATCAGATGCCGCCCAACAACCAGGGCCTGACGGCGCTCCTGATGCTCAACGTCCTGTCCGGTTTCGATGTCGGCGGGCTCGACCCGGATGGCGCCGAGCGGCTGCATCTGGAGATCGAGGCCGGGCGGCTCGCCTATCGCGACCGCGACAATCTGCTCGCCGACCAGGATCATGTCGCGGTGCCGGTGCGGGAACTGCTCTCGGGTGCTTATGCCGACCGGCTGCGCGCGTCGATCGATCCGGAGCGCGCCATGACCGGGTTGCCTCGTATCGATCTGCCGGGCAGCGACACCGTCTACATCAGCGTCGTCGACCGCGACCGCAACGCGGTCAGCTTCATCAACTCGACCTATTATTCGTTCGGCAGCGGCATCGTCGGGCCGAGGACCGGCGTCGTGCTGCAGAACCGGGGCTCGAGCTTTCGTCTCGATCCGAAGCATCCCAACTGTATCGCGCCCGGCAAGCGTCCGATGCACACCATCATGCCGGGAATGATGACCAGGAATGGCCGCGCCGTGATGCCGTTCGGCGTCATGGGCGGCGGCTACCAGCCCTTCGGCCATGTGCATCTGCTGACCAACATGATCGACTTCGGCATGGATCCGCAGCAGGCGATCGATGCCGCGCGCGTTTTCTACAATCAGGACGTCGTCGAGGCCGAGCGCGGCGTGCGCGCCGATGCGATCGAGGGCCTGCGCCGGCGCGGGCACCGGATCGTGGCACCAGAGTCTCCGCTCGGCGGCGGACAGGCCATATTGATCGATTGGGAAAAGGGCACGCTGACCGGCGGCTCCGATCCCCGCAAGGATGGCCTCGTGCTGGGGTACTGAGCCGTCCTGACGTCACCCACGATCGGAGGCGTATCGGCGCCGTTCGGATGGGCGGCTGTCGAGGGCAGGTGTTGTTCTTGCAGAATGTTCTCTGTTTGTTCTAGATTGGTCCTTTGGACGATGTCAGAAAGGATCGGCCATGAACGGAGAACCGCATTACGGGACCAGCAACAACGGGCAGACCCATTTCGGCTGGGGCGATCCGATCCCAAAGCGGAAGCGGGCGAAAGGGCCGCATTTGTTTTATGGTGTCCTTGTCGGGACGCCAACCAGCGACCTGCTTGCGCATCGGGGGCAGGCATATTGTCGGGAGTATAGGCTGCCTCGGGCGTGGCTGACACCCGCCCAACAGATGCATATTAGTTTGATCAGTCTCGGCGACGGTAGAGACAATGATGCGATCGATGCCGCCTGTTGCATCGGCTCTCTGATACAGGCAAAGCCCTTCGACGTTTGCTTCGACCGGTTGTCGGCCTTTGGCGGCGGCGCGCTGGTGCTCCGGAGCAGCGATCATTCGCCGGCGCTGCAAGACTTCTGGCGCAAACTCTCAGCCTTTGTCGATGACAGTCCGCTAAAGTCCTTCGTGACCAATTCGCTTGAGCCGCATGTGACCCTTCTCCGCGATCGAGCAAGCCTGCCAAAGATACCGGAGCGGCTTGTCGAGCCCGTCGGATGGACAGTGCACGGTTTCGCGCTGATCCACAGCCACGAGGGGAAATACAAATTGCCCGGTACCTGGCAATTGGACGGCCAAGACGACGCTCTGGCCGTCATGTGAGCATCGACCAACGTTATCTTCTACCCGCTGCCGCCATCGCCATGCTGACATGAATTGTCACCTTGAAGCGGCGCATCGGTGGCAGCCGAATGATCGAGCCCCTACCTGAAATTCGTCTGAACAGGAGGAAATCATGACCACTGCCGACATTGCCAAGGATTTCACCGAACGCCTCAAGCAGGGTGACAGCGAGGGTGCGGCCGCGAAATACAACGCCGACGACATCGTCAGCTACGAAGCGATGGAGGGGCCGATGGCCGTCTGCCGCGGCAAGGATGCCGTCAAGCAGAAGGGCCAGTGGTGGCAGGACAACCACGAAGTGCACGGTGGCTCGATCGAAGGCCCGTACGTGAATGGTGACCAGTTCGCGTTGCGCTTCAAATTCGACGTAACGACCAAGGCCAGTGGCGAGCGCTCCACCATGGACGAGGTCGGTCTCTACACCGTGAAGAACGGGAAGATCAGCGAGGAGCGCTTCTACTACTAGGATACGAGGGGCGGGGCGCTTCTTGGCGGCCTGGTTCGCATTGATGGAGCTCAAGTGGCCAGGATGATGTCCTGGCCGCCTTTCGAGACGTCAGATCGTCTTCGCATAGTCCAGAAGCTGGTCGGTCACCGTGCCCCAGCCATCGAAGAAGCCCATCGCCTCGTGGTTCCTGCGCGTTGCCT
This sequence comes from Mesorhizobium sp. 65-26, assembly GCA_001899205.1. GTDB lineage: Bacteria > Pseudomonadota > Alphaproteobacteria > Rhizobiales > Rhizobiaceae > Mesorhizobium. The sequence goes on from MKVL01000025.1 coordinate 465,397, forward strand.
CGTCGCGATGGATGGCGGTCGCGGTATAGCGGGTGCCCTTGCCTTCGGTGGCGAAGGTAACGACGGCGGTGATGAAGGGTTCGCCTGACGGCCGGTAGCCTGGCAGAAGAGCATCGGTCCAAACCAGCCGCTCGTTCGGGACGATATCGAGATAGCAGCAATGGCGGTCGCTGACTTCCTCGCCGTCGGGCGATTGCATGCGCGCCCGGAAAAGGCCGCCCGGCCTCAGGTCGATCTCGCAATCGGTGACGAGCCACGGCTTGGGCGTGAACCATTGCTTGACATGCTCCGGCGTTGTCCAGGCTTTCCACAGAAGTTCGCGCGGCGCGTCGAGAAAGCGCTCCAGCGTAAGGTCCAGTTTCGGGTCCGGCTTGAACGGATAGCTCACGTGTCTTTCTCCTTCAGGGTCATCACATAGGCGTCGAACTGGTCGAGGCGGCGCTCCCACAGCGCGCGCTGCTCGGCGAGCCAGTTCTCGGCAAGCTTCAGAGGCTCGGGCGAGAGACGGTAGGTTCTTACCCGGCCGGCCTTTTCCGACTGCACCAGGCCGCAGCCTTCCAGCACCTTGAGATGATCGAGGAAGGAGGGCAGGGCCATGTCGAAGGGCTCCGCCAGTTCGCTGACAGAAGCAGGGCTTCTGTTCAGCCGCTCCACCACGCGCCGGCGCGTCGGATCGGCGAGGGCGCGAAAAATGCCGTCGATTGGCGGCGGACTTTGAGTGGCAGTCTGCAAATTAACCCTCGCATCCTCACGGCACAGCCCGATTTTGGTCCCCATAATAGTTAGGTAAAAACCTAAGTTTTGGCAAGTGCGGGAACCCGAAGAATCCCAAACCGCTGGCAAAGCGGGAGGGGCGGGCTTAGGGTTCGGCCAGATTCGCTGATCCATCTGTCCGAGGTCTGTCTTGACGATCACCATGTACGGCATCACCAACTGCGACACGATCAAGAAGGCGCGCGTCTGGCTGGAAGGCCATGACGTCCCCTACCGCTTCCACGACTACAGGGCGGAGGGGATCGAGGCTGGTCGGCTGGATGGCTGGGTCGGCAAGGTCGGCTGGGAAAAGCTGCTCAACAAGGGCAGCATGACCTTCCGTGAGTTGTCGGAGAGCGACAAGCAGGGCCTCGACGAGAAGAAAGCCAAGGCCTTGATGCTCGCCAAGCCGACCATGATCAAACGCCCGGTCCTCGAAGTCGGCGACCGCATTCTCGTCGGCTTCAAGCCCGAGGTCTACGAAGAGGCAGTGAGTTAGGCGCGGCGTCCCGCGCGGGTCGTCTTCCCAGGGCAAAGCAAGGAGCGAAGCGACGCAGACCCTAGGATCGATGCCGTGACGCTAAAGCGTAACGGCGGTTGTGAATTCTGCCCCGTTGCACCCTTCGGCGACCGTCACGGCATGGATCCTCGGGTCAAGCCCGAGGATGACGAAGGAGATATCCAGCCAGCGCCACCGCATTGTTGTGCGCCTCGTCATGCGCGCCGTAGAGCAGCGTCACCTTGCCTTCGCGCAGAAGCCCGCGCAGTTGCGCGACGACCTCCTGGTTGTCCTCCAGTTCCGCATCGTATCGCTTCTGGAACTCCGCCCATCGTTCCGGATCGTGGCCGAACCATTTGCGTAATGAGTCGCTCGGCCCGATCTCCTTCAGCCAGAGCGTCAACGCCGCTTCCGCCTTGCTGACGCCGCGTGGCCACAGGCGATCGACCAGCACGCGCTGGCCGTCGGCCTTGTCCGCCGGCTCGTAGACGCGTTTCACCGTCATGTCGAAGGCCATCATCACCTCCATGGCCGGGATATTGCCGGCCGAAAGCGCCTCCTCAGGCCCACTCGCCCTTGCGCATGACGGGCACCCGGCTGCCATCCTTGCCGACGCCATCGATGTCGATCCTGTCGGAGCCGATCATCCAGTCGATGTGGATGAAGCTCTTGTTGCCGCCACGCGCCGCGATGTCCTCCGGGCTGAGCGAAGCGCCGTCGACGAAGCACTTCGAATAGCACTGGCCGAGCGCGATGTGGCAGGCGGCGTTTTCGTCGAACAGCGTGTTGAAGAACAACAGGCCGCTCTTCGAGATCGGCGAGGAATGCGGCACAAGCGCCACTTCGCCCAGCCGGCGCGCGCCCTCGTCGGTGTCGAGCACTTTTTTCAGGACATCCTCGCCCTTCGAGGCCTTGGCCTCGACGATACGCCCACCTTCGAAGCGCACGGAAATGTCGTCGATCAGCGTGCCCTGATAGGAGAGCGGCTTGGTCGAGGAAACATGCCCTTCGACGCGCCGCGCATGCGGCGTGGTGAACACTTCCTCGGTGGGGATGTTCGGGTTGCAGGTGATGCCGTTCTTGGCCGTCGAAGCGCCGCCCATCCACTCATGGCCGTCTGCCAGCCCGACGGTCAGGTCAGTGCCCGGCCCGGTGAAGTGCAGAGCGTGGAAATTGTGCTCGTTGAGCCATTTCGTCCGTTCGGCAAGCGCCGCGTTGTGCGCTTTCCAGTTGCCGATCGGGTCCTCTACGTCGACGCGGGAGGCGGAGAAGATGGCGTCCGCCAGCTTCGCCACCGCGACGTCGTCGGATTCGCCCGGGAACACCTGCTTGGCCCAGGCAAGCTCGGGATAGGCGACGATGTTCCAGTTGATGTCGAAGCCGGTGATCTTCTCCAGCGCCGGCTGGTAGGCCATCGAGTTCGCCTTGTTGGCGCGCGCCACCTTGGCGGGGTCCTGCGCCGAAAGCAGCGAGGGATCGTCGCCACGCACGGCAAGCCGCGCGGCATTGTTGGAGAAGGCTTTCGCCATGCCCTCGTAGAGCCAGCCGGCGGCGCGGTCGAAGCCGGCATCGGCGCCGTAGCGGAAGCGCGCCAGCGTAATCTCGTCGTCGTTGAAGATCGGTGTCACCAGCCCGGCGCCCGCCTTGTAAGCCTGCTCGACGATACGGCGCGTCAGCGGCAGCGCCGCGATCGATGAGGTCAGCACCAGATCCTGCCCCGGCTGCAGTTGCAGGCCCACCTTGATGGCGACCTCCGCCAGCCTGTCGAGCTTCACCGGGTCGATGGTCGCCGAGACGCCGCGCGAATGTGTGGTCATGATCCTGCCTGCCGTGATTGTGAGGTCCGGTCTTTACATAGACCGGCACGGTTGGCCTTTCCACAGCGTTTCGAAAAGGAGGGTCGGGAGGGACACGCTCAGGCGGCGCTGTCGAGCGCCCGGAACTTCGCCATCGTCGCCTCGATTTCCTCACGGATCCAGATCTTGAAGTCGCGCACCTTGCGGCTTTCGTGCTTGGTGGCCGACGTCACCAGCCAATAGCCCAGCCCGCTCTGCGCCCGCACGCCGAAAGGTGCGACGAGCCGGCCGTCGGCCAGCGCGTCGGCCGTGAGCAATTGCCACGCAAGCATCACCCCATGGCCGGCGATCGCCGATTCCAGGCAAAGCATCGGGTCGGTGAAGCGCGCGCCCTTCTGGAAAGTGACGGGTTCGACACCCGCCGCCTCGAACCAGCTTTCCCAGTTGATCATCGCCCGCTCGTCCGTGATCGCGCATGTCTGCGCCAGGTCCTCGATCGTCCTGAGTTTGGCTGCGATCGACGGCGCACAGACGGGGAAGACTTCTTGCGCAAGCAGCAGTTCGGCATCGCCTTCGGGCCACTTGCCGTCGCCAAGGCGGATCGCGATGTCGATGTCGGAATGATCGAGATCGGCGATCCGCGCCGAGGCGTCGATGCGCAAGAGCACGTTCGGGTGGCGCGAGAAGTGCCGGGACAGCCTGGGCAGCAGCCATTTCGAGGCGAAGGCGGGCGCCACGGACACGACCAGCGTGCACGCGCTCGCCTCGTCGGCCATGGCGACCGCCTGGGTGAGTTCGCGAAAGCCCGCGCCAAGGCGGCCGGTGAAAGTCTTTCCAAACTCCGTCGGCACGAGGCCGGCCGCCGTTCGCTCGAACAGCGCCTGGCCGAGCTGCTTCTCGGTGCGCTTGACCTGCTGGCTGACGGCACTGGCCGATACGTTCAGTTCGGTTGCCGCCGCGGCAAGCGAGCCCAGCCGGGCAACGGTTTCCACGGCGCGCAGGCCGTTAAGGTGGACGCGGTTCAACAGTGCCATGTAGTTTTTCTAAACCCACAATTGCGAAATCTCAATTGCAACGGCCGGTGCAAAGGCGGATTTTAAGGGCATAGGAAGCCTGTTGAGGCAGATCCAATGAAGATTTTATCCTTGCTGCGGGCGCTTTCCGCCACCCGGGACGGGTCTAGGGACGAAGAGATTGCCCGCTGGGTGGTCGATCCCCTGTCTCATCCCATCCTTGACGCCATGTCGGAACGGGAACTGGGAGACATGCCGTTTCGGCTGACCGCGCGCCGCACCGCCTATGAGATGGGAGCGACCTGCCGCTGACCCTATCCGCTGGCCCAACGCTAGCGGATTGTACCGCGGCCAGGCGTGCCTATTGTGCACTGCAATGAAAGCCGTCCCGCCGTCGCCACTCCGTCTTGCTATCGCCGGCATGATTGCCATGGCGGTCGCCATGGGCATCGGCCGTTTCGTCTACACGCCCATTCTGCCCGGCATGATGGACGAACTCCACCTGTCGCCGGCGGAGGCGGGATGGATCGCTTCCGCCAACTATCTCGGCTATCTCGTCGGCGCGCTGGTGGCGGCCGGCGGCTGGGCGCAGGGGCGGGAGCGCAAGCTGACGCTGACGAGCCTTGCCGCCAACGCCCTGCTTGCCGGGCTGATGGGATTTTGCGCGACCACGCACGCATTTGTGATCATCCGCTTCCTCGCCGGCATGGCCAGCGCCTTCGTCATGGTCTTCATGTCGAGCATCGTCTTTGCCCGCCTGGCGGAGGACCGGCGTGAGGACCTCCAGAGCCTGCATTTCGGCGGCGTCGGACTGGGCATCGCTGCCTCCGCGGCCATGATGGCGGTGCTGGTCTCAGGCCATTACGGCTGGGCGGCGGGCTGGTTCTGGTCGGGAGCGATTTCCCTGTGTGGCCTTGGCGCCGTCGCCCTGATGATCGGCGGCGCTCCAGCGACTTCCGCCCGCGCCATCGAACGCGAGGAGGCGCTGCCGGCCAATCGGTCGCTGATCGGCATCATCGTCGCCTATGGCCTGTTCGGTTTCGGCTACGTGATCACCGCCACTTTCCTGATCGCCATCGTGCGCCAGGGCGGCGGCGCAAGGGTTTTCGAGGCCATGGTCTGGCTGGTCACCGGGCTTGCCGCCTTTGCGTCGCTGGGGCTCTGGCAGAAGGTCGCCGGCAGGTTGGGGCTCAACGCGGCCTACGCGGTGGCCTGCCTGGTCGAAGCGGTCGGCGTCGCGGCGAGCGTCGCCGTGGGTGGTTCTGCCGGGCCACTGCTCGCGGGCCTGCTGCTCGGCGGCACGTTCATGGCGCTTACCGCGCTCGGCCTGCAGGCGGCGCGGCGGTTGGCCCCACGGGCCTCGCGGCGGATCTTCGCGCTGATGACGGCGTCCTTCGGGCTCGGGCAGATCGTCGGGCCGATCGTCGCCGGGATGCTGGCTCAGGCATCTGGCAGTTTCGCGCTTGCCTCGATCCTGGCCGCCGCCGTGCTGGTCGCCTCCGGGGCGCTGGCATGGGCGGTCGCGCCAAAATCGCCATGATTGTGGTCTTGCTCGATGTTGGGCATCGGGCGCGCAGGCATTTTCTTTCCGGCTAATGTGTGACCTTATGCCCGTCGAACAACGCCGCTGATTTGCGCACAGACCGGGGAATTCGCCACAGTGTTCGTATCCTTCTTCCCAAAGCCGAAGCTGTTCTTCACCTCGGCTGCTGTGTGGAGCCTTGTCGGAATCCTGTTCTGGTTCTTCGGTGGCGAGCAACTTGGCGCTGCGTTTGGCCTACCACCAGCGCCCGCGAACGCGCCGCCGGTGCTTGGCGTGCCGATGTTCTGGTCGCCGCCGTTCCTGTGGTTTTACATCTACTTCGCTGTGATGCTCGCAGCCTTCTACCTCTTCTGGCGCTTCTACGCGCCGCATCCATGGCAAAATTGGTCCATCCTGGTTTCGGCGTTTATTCTTTTTTCCACCTATATAAACGTGCAGATCTATGTCGCGCTCAACAATTGGCGCGGTCCATTCTTCGATCTTTTTCAAAAGGCAATAAGTACGCCGGGTGCAGTGAAGGCTGCGGAACTCTACACTCTCTTCTGGATCTACGCGCTGATCGGCTTGATGTTCATCTCTCTGTTCGTCATTACGCGCTTCGTCGTCAGTCACTACATTTTTCGCTGGCGAACGGCGATGAACAATTTCTACGCACAGAACTGGCCGAGATTGCGCCATATCGAAGGTGCGTCGCAGCGCGTTCAGGAAGACACGATGCGTTTTTCCACTTCCATGGAGCAACTAGGTGTCGCCTTCGCCGATTCGCTGCTTACGCTGATCGCATTTTTGCCCGTTCTTGACGCTCTCTCTGCACACATCACCGAGCTGCCGCTCATAGGCCCGATACCCCATTCGTTGGTGATCGCCGCTTTGGTGTGGTCATTGTTCGGCACCGTTCTGCTGGCCGTGGCTGGTATTAAGCTGCCAGGCATGGAATTTCGCAACCAACGCGTTGAAGCGGCTTACCGGAAAGAACTTGTCTATGGCGAAGACGATCCGAACCGGGCTTCGCCGCCAGCCCTCGCTGAGTTGTTCGAAAACGTAAGGCGCACCTATTTTCGCTATTATTTCCACTATGCCTATTTCAATGTCTTCCGCGCGGGCTTCGGTCAGGCTGACGCCATCTTCTCCAGTGTCATCCTTATTCCGACTATCGCCGCTGGCAGGATTACACTGGGCATATGGCAGCAGATCAGCACTGCATTTGGCCAGGTTTCCAGCTCGTTCCAATACCTGGTCAGCGCTTGGCCGCAGATTGTCGAGCTGATTTCGATCTACAAGCGCCTGCGAGCGTTCGAAGCCACTTTGGATGGCGCGCCGCTGCCCGACATCGACCAGCGCTATCTCGCTCGTCAGGGAGCGGAGGATCCCGCCTGAACCAACCGGATTTGATCGAATCGGAACGTGGGCGGCTCAGCCGCCCACTGTCGTCTGTTTCTCGCCGTCCTTTTGCCGCGCGACGTAATCGCGAAAACTGATGCACTCCACGTCAGCCTTCACGCAGACTTCGTCGGCGAAGCGCTCCAGAGCGTTCCAGTAGGCGCCGTCGTTCATCTGTGTGAAGTGAAAGCCAAGCTCGAGCGGGATGCGCTTGCCGTTGTATTGAGCCTCGAAGGCGGCGCGGAAGGCCTGATAGGCGCGGTCAGCGTATTCGCCGGCCTTGGAGGGGCGCTCGAAGCCGCCCGAATGCCTGACGTAGAGATTGTAGTCCATCGCGATCACCGGCCTCGACTTGGGGCCCTCGGGTATCTGAGGCAGCGCGAATCGGGTGATGCCATTGACCGTCGGGGGCAGGGCCGGGCCTTGCGAAACGCCGCTGGCGTCGAACTTGAAGCCTGCTGCGGGCAATGCCTCGTAGAGCGCCTTGCTGGTCGACAGGTATGGCGCGCGGAAGCCGATCACGGCGCCGCGCGCGAAGTCGCGCCAGCCGGCCGGCTCCGGCGCGATGCCGTTGATGGAATAGGCGTTTTCGAGAATGTGCTCGAACTGCCCGAATTCGGCGATCCAGTCAGCCTTGCTCCAGTCCTTGCCGTCGAAATGGCCGCAGGCGTGGCTGGCGATATCATGCCCTTCAGCAGCGGCTAGCCGGATCTGCTCCAGCCGGTCGGCCACCTCCTGCTTCGAGGCCGCGAAACCGATATTGGACTTGCCGGCCGATTTTCCCGGCGGCTTGTAGACGTCGCGGGCGTCCCTTGAGAGCAGGAAGACACAAGAGAGGAAGTAGGTGAAATGCGCGCCGGTGCGTTCGGCCAGTGCCCGGCTGCGCTTCCATTGCGAAATCTCGCGAGCGCTGTCGAACGAGATGATGACGGTCTGCTTGGGTCTTGTCGGCAGGCGCAACTGGGGCGGGTCGGCCTGGGCCGTGCCGGCGACGGCGGTCAGAGCGACGGTGGACGCAAGAACTCGGAACAAACGAAACATCGACAATCAGGATTGCGGACAAGGAACGACCCGTCAACCGCCTATGCCGGAAATGTGGCGCTGGTGGGCCCTGGCACTTGGCGTCAGGGACAGTCCACTTTCAGGTTGGCCCGGCCTCCCGACGACATCGCCATGCGAGCGGAAAGTAAACTGTTCCCTGAACCTCCGAGGCGGATTCGTTAGCCTTTCCTTGCGCCGAAGCCTTGCGAATTTCGGTATCCGCACGCAAGGCCCCTTCCATGCCGACAAAATTTCGTTAAAACGCGGGGCTCACGAGACGCCCGACCGGGCAATAATGGTTTGATCGATGTCGGACGACAGTTTTATCCGCGAAGTCAATGAAGAGATCCGCCGCGAGCAGGCACAGGCGCTGTGGGAGCGTTTCGGCCCCGCCGTGCTCGTACTTGCGGTGCTGATCGTGGTCGCCACGGCCGCTGTCGTCGGCTACCGCTACTGGGACGAGACCCGCGCCAACCGCTCGGGTGACGCTTTCTCGCAGGCGCTCAAGCTCGCCAATGAGGGCAAGAGCGACGAGGCGATTGCCGCGCTCGGCGCGCTGGAGAAGGATGGCTACGGCGCCTATCCGCTGCTCGCCCGCATGCGCGCCGCGACGGTCAAGGCCGACAAGGGCGACCCCGCCGCCGCCGTCAAGGATTTCGACGAGGTGGCCGCCGACACGGCGATACCGCCAGCCATCCGCGACATGGCGCGCCTGAGGGCGGCTCTGCTTCTGGTCGATCATGGTTCCTTCGCGGACGTGTCCAGCCGCGTCGAGGCGCTCACCGGCGACACCAATCCGCTGCGCAGCACGGCGCGTGAAGCGCTCGGCCTCGCCGCCTGGAAGGAAGGCAAGACCCAGGACGCGCTCAAGCTGTTCGACCAGATCTCCTCGGATGACGGCGCCCCGCGCAACACGCGCGAGCGGGCAACCCTGATGTCCGAACTGATCCGCGGTTCGGGCAACGCGTCCTAAGGCATGTCGCCCAACAGTGCATAGCACCTTTGGGGTCAACGACACGCACAACAAAGGCTAGGTGCATGTCGCCCAAAAGCGCGCAGCTGTTTTGGAGCGGGCGATACGCTCAACATATGGTAGAGCCGAATGGGCTTCAAAGTCGCCATCATAGGCCGACCTAACGTCGGCAAGTCGACCCTTTTCAACCGGCTGGTGGGAAAGAAGCTGGCGCTTGTCGACGATACGCCGGGCGTGACCCGCGACCGTCGCGTCCACGCGGCCAAGCTCTACGATCTCGCCTTCGACGTCATCGATACGGCCGGCTTCGAGGACGCGGGCGCGTCGACCTTGCCGGGGCGCATGCGCCAGCAGACCGAGATCGCCATCCGCGAAGCCGACCTCATCTTCTTCACCATAGACGCCAAGGCCGGCCTGATGCCGGACGACAAGACCTTCGCCGAGGTGGTTCGCAAGTCCGGCAAGCCGGTGGTGCTGGTGGCCAACAAGGCCGAGGCCCGTGGCGCCCAGGGCGGCATGCTGGAAGCGTGGGAACTCGGCCTGGGCGAGCCTATACCGGTCTCGGCCGAACACGGCCAGGGCATGCCCGACCTGCGCGACGCGGTGGTCGACGCGCTGGGCGAGGAACGCGCCTTCGGTGAGGACGAGAAAGAGGCGAGCGACGAGATCGCGGCCAGCGAGGCGCTGATCGGCGAGGATATTGCCGACCCAGACGAGGAAGCCCCCGCCTACGACGACACCAAGCCGATGCGCATCGCCGTGGTCGGTCGCCCCAATGCCGGCAAGTCGACGCTTATCAATGCGCTGATCGGCGAGGAGCGGCTGCTGACCGGCCCGGAGGCCGGCATCACCCGCGATTCCATTTCGGTCGACTGGGACTGGCGCGGCCGGCGAATCAAGCTGTTCGACACGGCCGGCATGCGCCGCAAGGCCAAGGTCCAGGAAAAGCTCGAGAAGATGTCTGTACAGGATGGGCTGCGCGCCATCCGCTTCGCCGAGATCGTCATTATCGTGCTCGACGCCACGATCCCGTTCGAGAAGCAGGACCTGCAGATCGCCGACCTCATCATCCGCGAGGGCCGCGCGCCGGTGATCGCCTTCAACAAATGGGATCTGATCGACAATCCGCAGGAGCATCTGGCGATGCTGCGCGAAAAGACCGAACGCCTGCTGCCGCAGGTGCGCGGCCTTCAGGCGGTTCCGGTCTCCGCCGAAACGGGACGCGGCCTCGACAAGCTGATGGACGCGGTGATCAAGACGCACATCGTCTGGAACAGCCGTGTGTCGACAGGCAGGCTGAACCGCTGGCTGGAAGGCATACTGGCGCACCATCCGCCGCCCGCGGTCGCCGGCCGCCGGCTGAAGATCAAGTACGTTACGCAGGCCAAGACGCGCCCGCCGGGTTTCGTGGTATCCTGCTCGCGGCCGGATGCGATGCCGCAATCCTATGTGCGCTATCTCACCAACAGCCTGCGCGAGGCGTTCGACATGCCCGGCGTGCCGATCCGCATGGCGTTGCGCGGCACGGACAACCCCTTCGCCGGCAGGGCGAAGAAGCGCTGAGCTTCAGGCCGCGTCGCCCAACGGGTAAGCCTGCGCGGTATCAGGCAGGGAACCGCTCGCCGATTGCAGCAGGATTTCGCCAAGGCGTGCCGCGACAGGTTCGAGCTCCGCGTCCTTCCGGTGCAGGTGAAGCGCAAGCTTGGGCAGGGCGGGAAGGCCCAGGGCTCCGGCCGCCAATGCCCTGACGCTGGCGGGAAGGCCGATGTCGGTGCGGATTGTCAACCCAAGCCCCGCCGCCACCGCCGCCCAGATGCCGCCCAGACTGGGGCTGGCGAAGGCCATGCGCCAGGAAAGGCCGGCGCGATCGAGCGTTTCGGTCGCCACCGTGCGCAGCAGGCAGGGGGCTTCCAGCGCCACCAGCGGCAGCGGTTCGTCGTCGCGCCACCCTGTCGCGATCGGGCTTGCCGGGCCGATCCAGCGCATCTGCACATCGGCGATATGCGTGCTGTAGGGCAGCACCGCGCCATTGTGCCAGGCGAGAGCGATATCCAGGCGTCCCGAGACGATGCGTTCGGCGAGCTCGCGACTGCTTGCGATTCTCGCCTCGATCCGGACCTTGGGATGGGCGCGGGCGAAGCGCCCCAGCACGTCGGGTAGCACGGTCTCGCCGAAATCCTCCTGCAGCCCGAGGCGCACCCAGCCTTCGAGTTCGACATCGCGGATGGCCGAGGCCGCCTCGTCATTGAGTTCGATGAGCCGGCGGGCATAGCCGAGCATGGTTTCGCCGGCCTCCGTCAGCGCGAGCCCGCGTCCCGACTTGCGGAAGATCGGTGTCGCCGCCTGTTCTTCCAGCTTCTTCAACTGGGCGCTGACGGCCGAGGTCGAACGGCCCAGCCTTTCGGCCGCCTTGGCGAAACTGCCCAGTTCCATGCCGGCGACGAAACTTCTGAGAACGTCCAGATCGAAGGTTATGCGGCGCATGGGATAATCCCGTTTTTCAGGATCGATAGTAGAAAACTTCCTGATTTTTCGAATGAAGCTACGGCGCTAGACAATTCCCGTCAAGCTTGGACAACCAGCCGCCACGGGAATGAAACCATGTCCGCCACCACAACATGCACCGTCGACGAACCTGCGAACGCAATTGCAGGCAGGGCCTCCGGCTTCGCGCCGGGGCACCGCTGGAAGGTGCTGGGCATCGGCGTCGCCGCCAATGCCGGTTTTTCCGCCACCTTCTCCGGCATACCCGCCACCGCGGTCGTGATGCGCCAGGGCTATCACCTCGGCAATGCCGAACTCGGCATGGCGCTGGGGCTGCTCGGCCTCGGCGTCGCGCTCAGTGAATTGCCGTGGGGACTGGCCACCGATCGCTGGGGCGATCGCCGCGTGCTGCTGATCGGGCTTGGCGCGACGGCGTTTTGGCTGTTCCTCATGGCGATGCTCGTCGTGCCGTCCGGGGGAGGTGTCCCGCCCATGGCGCTCGTTTGCATGAGCCTGCTCGTCACCGGCCTGCTCGGCGGCAGCGTCAACGCATCCAGCGGTCGCGCGATCATGGCCTGGTTTCGCGAAGGCGAACGCGGGTTCGCCATGAGCATCAGGCAGACGGCGGTGCCGCTGGGCGGTGGCCTCGGCGCGCTCGTCCTGCCATCGCTGGCTTCGGTATGCGGTTTCGACGCGGTTTTCGGCCTTCTCGCGGCGACATCGGCGCTTTCCGCCCTGTTTGCATGGCGCTGGCTGCATGAGCCGCCGGTCGACGACAAGGCGCGCGTAGCCCAGCCGGCGGGCGTCGGTCGACCTCCGCTACGCAATACGGAGGTATGGCGCATGTCGGCGGCCATCGGCCTGCTCTGCTTTCCGCAGGTGGCGGTGCTCACCTTTGCCTCGGTCTTCCTGCATGACTTTGCCGGCCTTGGAACGGTGGCGACCAGCGCCAGCCTGGCGGCAGTGCAGGCTGGCGCCATGGTGATGCGCGTCTGGAGCGGGCGGTTCACCGATCGTCACGGCAACCGCCGTCCGTTCCTGAGATGGTGCAGCGGGCTCAGCGCGCTCGCCTTCGCGCTGCTGTGGCTGATGGTGGAGGCAGGTTCGACCGCCGGGGGCGGCTATGTCGTGCCGACGGTTCTGCTTCCACTGGCTTTGGTCGTCGCCGGTGTCTCGGTCTCGGCCTGGCATGGCGTCGCCTACACCGAACTCGCCACGCTTGCCGGCGCCGGCCATGTCGGCACCGCGCTCAGCCTTGCCAACAGCTTTGTCTTTGTCGCCTTCTTCCTCGTGCCGCTGGGCATCCCCTGGGTTCTGGTGCTCTGGTCGTGGCCCGGCGTCTGGCTGGCCGGAGCCGCCTGCGCACTGGCCGCATGGCCGATCTTCCTGGGGCGAAGCTGATTTTTTCGCCGGCTGGCCTGAAACAGGGCGAGCCGGCTCGCCGCAACATGAAAACAACACGATCGATGTCGTTAACCCACCATCAAGGTTAATGCATCATTGTCTCCCTCCAGTGGGGTCAGTAGCGTTCTGGAGAGAGTTCCGTGCATCGACGTCTCTTGAAGCGGCTTGTCGCCGCCGCCGGTGAGAAAAAGCGTTCGTTCCTGCCTCCGCTCGTCGTCGGCCTCGGCATCTGGGTCGGCTTTCCGACCGTCGTCGCCTATCAGGACATGACGAGCCTGATCTCCGGCCTTGAGACGTCGGACACGCGCTGGAACGCCTATGTCGAGAAGGCCGTGGCCGGCTCCGTGCACGCGGCGGAAATGCCCTTCGTCGATTCCGAGACCACCGGTTCCATTTCGGGTTCCGGCGTGCGCCTGCCTGGCATCGGCACCGTGTCGTTTCGCGGCAAGCGCGGCATGGCCGGCTCAGTACCCGATGAAGATCGCATCGTGCGTGCCGACAAGAAGGGGCGAATCGTCCAGGTCTCCCCGGTGGCGCCGCCGAAGAACTTCAACGCCGGCTCGATCTTCGAGCGCACGTCGTCGCTGCTGCGGCCCAGCCTCGACAGCGGCCTGAAGATGGCCTTCGCCAAGCCGTCCATCAAGGGCAAGGAAGTCCAGATCGCCGCTGCCTTCCATGCGCGTGAGGACAAGAAGCCGGACCCGGGCGTGCCCGCCATGCTCGCCGCCCTCGTCAACAACAACCGTCCGGACATCCTGGCCACCGCCTATGCGCAGGCCGAGCCTGACTATGCCAAGGCTTCGCCGTTCGAGGCGCTGCTCCAGGACGAGCAGCCGAGCAACGGCCGCTTCATCCCGCCCATGTCCAAGGGCGACCACTCCTGGATCCAGACCCCGTTGCCGGCCAGCGTTTTCTCCGCGTCGGAACAGAAGTGCCTCGCCAACGGTATCTACTTCGAGGCCAGGAGCGAACCCGTGCGCGGACAGGCTGCCGTGGCCCAGGTGATCCTCAATCGCGTGCGCAATCCGGCCTATCCGAAGTCGATCTGCGGCGTCGTCTACCAGAACGACAACTGGCTCAATCGCTGCCAGTTCTCCTTCGCCTGCGACGGGCGCAAGAAGCGCATCGATGATCCGGCCTCCTACAAGACCGCGCAGGAAGTCGCCATGGCGGTGACCGCGGGCAAGATCTTCATTCCGGAGGTCGGTTCCTCGACCCACTATTATGCGCAGTACGTTCACCCGGCATGGGCCCGAGCCATGCACAAGATGACCAAGATCGGCCTGCATATCTTCTACCGCACCTATGGCGGCGGCTGGAGCTGAGCGGCCTTCGTCGTGGTCGCTCAGCCTACCGGGCGGCTGCCGCCGGAAGGGGCGGCGGCCGGCGGGATTCGGCCCGAGCATCGCGGTGAAGCCGCCGGGCACGATGTCGCACCTTTGTAAGTATTTGATTTTAAAAGACTAAATACATTGGTTTGAAGCGCGAACCGTGGCTTGACGGGCGCAACCCCTCTAACTATGTTGCCGGCGACTTTGAAAGCGGACAGACAGCTACGGTCTGACCGGGCAGGGGGGTTGCGATGGCCAACAAAAACAGGCCAGACGGAACCGGAGAAACCGGCCGGGGCAAACAGCTCGGAGCTGACATCCGCGACGACGATCTTGAGCGCCGTCGGCGTGACCTTGAAGCATCTCTTGCGGCAAGGCGGCCGGAACGGCTCGAGGGGAAAGACGACGCGAAAGCGGGCGGTGCGACCGGTTACGGCCAGGCGCTCAAACTATCCAGCGAGTTCGTTGCTGGCGTGGTGGTGGGCGTAGGCGCGGGCTGGATCTTCGACCGTATGGTGGGAACCCCGCCTTGGGGACTTATCGTGGGTCTGCTGCTTGGCTTCGGCGCCGGCGTGCTCAATGTTCTGCGTTCAGCGGGACTGGCGCAGGAATTCGGTCAGCGCGCAAATCCGCGCGAGCCGAAGAAATGAAACGAGGCGCCATCTGGCGTCAAAGGACAGTTAGGCCGGTTTCGGCTTTGACGGGGATATAAAGTGGCTGCTGACAAGGTCGATCCGATCCACCAGTTCCAGATCCATCCGATCATTCCGCTTCACATTGGCGGTTATGACGTCTCCTTCACCAATTCCGCCTTGTTCATGGTGGTGACGGTCGTTCTCGCATCGGCCTTCCTCTACATGACGACCGCCAGCCGCAGCCTCGTTCCCGGCAGGCTGCAGTCCGTCTCGGAAATGGCCTACGAATTCGTGGGCAACATGCTGCGCGACGCTGCCGGCAAGCAGGGCATGCGCTTCTTTCCGCTGGTCTTCTCGCTGTTCATGTTTGTGCTGGTCGCCAACCTGATCGGCCTCATACCTTATTTCTTCACCGTCACCAGCCACATTATCGTGACCTTCACGCTCGCTGCGCTGGTGATCGGCACGGTCATCGTCTACGGCTTCGCCAAGCATGGCTTCGGCTTCCTCAAGCTTTTCGTGCCGCATGGCGTGCCGGTCTACCTGCTGCCTCTGGTGGTGGCGATCGAGGTGATCTCCTTCGTATCGCGCCCCGTCAGCCTGTCGGTTCGTCTTTTCGCCAACATGCTGGCCGGTCACATCACGCTCAAGGTTTTCTCGGGCTTCGTCGTCAGCCTCAGCGCGCTCGGCGCGGTCGGCGTCGCCGGCTCCATCCTGCCCCTGGCCATGGCTGTCGCGCTCACAGCGCTCGAACTGCTGGTCGCCTTCCTGCAGGCCTATGTCTTCGCGGTGCTGACCTGCATGTACCTCAACGACGCCCTGCACCCGAGCCACTGACAATTTCACCGGTGCCGCGGCGCCAACTTACCAACTGCAACAACTACGGAACAACAGGAGTTTAACATGGAAGTGAATGCAGCAGCTGCTATCGGCGCTGGTATCGCCTGCATCGGCATGGGCGGCGCCGGCATCGGCCTCGGCAACATCTTCGGCAGCTACCTCTCGGGCGCCCTGCGCAACCCGTCGGCTGCTGACGGCCAGTTCGGCCGCCTGATTTTCGGCTTCGCCGTGACCGAAGCTCTGGGCATCTTCTCGCTCCTCATCGCCCTCCTGCTGGTGTTCAAGTAAGAACATCGGTTGATGTAAGGGAGGCCGCATGGTGCGGCCTTACCGTATGGACAGGGGAATGAGATGTTCGTGACATCTGCCTTTGCGCAGGAGACCGCGCCGGCCACGGCCGAAGGCGCCACGCATGCCGGCACGGCCGTGCCGGCCGAAGAGCATGGCACGTTCCCGCCATTCAATGCAGCGACGTTCCCGTCGCAAATCCTGTGGCTGGTCATCACGTTCGGGCTCTTCTACCTGTTCCTGAAGCGGGTGGTGATGCCGCGCCTCGGCGGCATTATCGATGTTCGTAACGACCGCATCACCCAGGATCTCGACCAGGCCGCGAAGTTGAAGGGCGAGGCCGACGCCGCGGTCGCCGCCTACGAGCAGGAACTGGCCGAAGCCAAGAGCAAGGCGATCGCCATCGGCCAGCAGGCCAATGACGGCGCCAAGGCCGAAGCGGAAACCATCCGCAAGAAGATCGAGGCCGATCTCGAGCAGAAGCTCGGCGAGGCCGAAACGCGGATCGCTTCCATCAAGGCCAACGCCATGAAGGAAGTCGGCAACATCGCCGAAGACACGGCTTCCGCCATTGTCGAGGCGCTGGTTGGGGGCAAGGCCGACAAGGCCGCGATCTCCGCCGCCGTCAAGTCCGTGGCCCGGTGAGGAGCGTATAATGGACGCCACATCTCTCGCGACGCTCTGGGCCACCATCGCCCTGGTTATTTTCCTGGCCGTGGTCATCTACATCAAGGTGCCTGGCATGATCGCCAAGGCTCTGGATGCGCGTGCAGCCAAGATCAGCGGCGAGCTCGACGAGGCCCGCAAGCTGCGTGACGAGGCCCAGCAACTGCTTGGCCAGTTCCAGAGGAAGCGCAAGGAAGCCGAGCAGGAGGCCGCCGACATCGTCGCCGCCGCCAAGCGCGAGGCCGAACAGCTTGCCGCCGAGGCGCACAAGAAGACCGAGGACTACGTCGCCCGCCGCACGGCGCTGGCGGAGCAGAAGATCGGTCAGGCCGAGCGCGAAGCGATCAGCGAAGTGCGCTCCAGCGCCGTCGACATTGCTGTCGAGGCCGCGCGGACGCTGCTCGCCGCCAAGGTTGACGCCAAGGCCGGCGCGGATTTCTTCAAGTCCGCCCTGCAGGATGTGAAGGCCAAGCTGAACTGACGGGTTCTTCAATCGCTATCAAGGAAGCCGCCTGGGCAACCCGGCGGCTTTTTTTTGGCCGCTTGTACTCACATCGACGCGTGGCTTGCCGCGACCATCGCTTCAATGGCCTCTCGGACCGGATTGCGTTGGGGATACTGAATTTGCTCCCGCTCCGTATGGCCTTGGCGACGAACGAAAACAGGCCGTCCAGTCTTCAGGGTTGAAGCCGAAGAATCGCGGTCGCCTCAATCCAGGCCGGCGAGGCTTTCTTCTTCCGTTACCTCGCTTCCGCCCAGCCTGAAAGGGGCGAAGGAGACGCGATGCAGGCGCGCCACCGGTCCATGCGTCTCGATCGCCGCGCGATGGCGGGCGGTCGCATAGCCCATGTGGATCTCGAAACCGTAGCGCTCGTGATGGCTGCCGCAGCCGCGCATCATACGGTCGCGCATCACCTTGGCGACTATGGAGGCGGCGGCGATGGATTGGGAGCGCTGATCGCCCCTGACCAGCGCGCGGCCCTCGCACGGCAGGCCGGGCGGCACGTCGCGGCCGTCGGCCAGCGCCAACTTTGCCTTGACGGGCAATCCGACCAGCGAGCGCCGCATGGCTTCGAGGCTGGCTCTGAGGATGTTGCTGTCGTCTATGCCCTCGGCGCTGATCGAAGCCATCGACACACCAAGCGCCGAGCCGAGGATACGTGAGAAAAGCGCCTCGCGCTGCAGGTGGCTGAGCCGTTTCGAATCGTCCAGGCCTTCAGGGATATTGGCCGGGTCAAGCACGACCGCGGCGGCTACGACCGGGCCGGCGAGCGGGCCTCGGCCGGCCTCATCCATTCCTGCGACCGGCCACAGCCCTTCGGCCATGGCCTTCGTCTCGACGGAGAAGTCGGGTTTCTCGACGATGTCGAATAGAAGCGGAGAATCGGAACGCGCGCGAGCCATGTTGCGGCGAGGTTCGCATCGGCTCCGATTCTCCGCAAGTCCCTCCGGGTCGGGTGGGGCGCCGGACCAGGGAGGGCACCGTCAGCAGGCCGGGGCGGGCCGGACGGGATTTCAGGAAACCAAAAGAAGAAATTGTCTTACAGCAGCATCAACTGTTCCTGGTCCTTGCCCGCGGCCACGAAATGATCAGTACGCAGGACACGCCGCTCGGCGTTGAGGCCCAGTCGCTTGGCCGTGATTTCGAAACGGCGGCCGATCTGCCAGGCATAGGGGCCGGAGCCCTTCATGCGCTTGCCCCATTCCGAATCGTAGTCCTTGCCGTCGCGCATCGACCGGATCAGCGACATCACGTGACGATACCGGTCCGGATAGTGCCGCAGCAGCCAGTCCTTGAAGATCGGGCTGACCTCCAGCGGCAGGCGCAGGATGACATAGCCCGCCTCGCGCGCGCCCGCCGCCCGCGCCGAATCCAGGATGCGCTCCATCTCCTGATCGTTCAGCCCGGGAATGATGGGCGCGACCATGACCGACGTGGGAATGCCGGCATCGGTGAGCTGGCGGATCGCCTCCAGCCTCTTCGTCGGCGTCGAGGCGCGGGGCTCCATCGTACGCGCCAGCATGCGATCGAGGGTCGTCACCGACAGCGCCACCTTGGCGAGACCGCGCTCGGCCATGCGCGACAGTATGTCGATATCGCGCGTCACCAGCGCCGACTTGGTGACGATACCGACGGGATGACCGCGTGCCTCCAGCACCTCCAGGATCTCGCGCATGATCCGGTACTGCTTCTCGATCGGCTGGTAGGGATCCGTGTTGGTGCCTATGGCGATGGTTCGCGGCTGGTAGCCTTCCTTCGACAGTTCCTTGTCCAGCAGGCGCGCTGCGTCCGGCTTGGCGAACAGCTTCGATTCGAAGTCCAGCCCCGGCGACAGGCCCATGAAGCTGTGCGTGGGCCTGGCAAAGCAGTAGACGCAACCATGCTCGCAGCCACGGTAGGGATTTATGGAGCGATCGAAGGAGATGTCGGGGGATTCGTTGCGCGTGATGATCGTGCGCGGCCGTTCCACCTGCACCTCGGTCTTGAAGGGCGGCAACTCTTCCAGCGAATTCCAGCCATCGTCGAAGACATGGCGGCTGACCGGTTCGAAGCGACCGGAGGGATTGATCCCCGCGGACCTGCCGCGACTGCGATCCGGACGCACCCGGACACCGCTTTGCTCGATCATCGCATTGGCCATCTCGGCTCTTCCTGCTCCGAAGGCTGCAATGTCGGCGCGCACGATCGGTTCCATTTTCGCCCGCTCCCAGGGACTGTCGTCGAGATGTCGAATCGCTCTGCTCATGAAATTATTCCTATTTTGCGGAACGGAACAAATCAAGAACTTTCTGCGCCGAGCCCCCGGAACTGGCGCGGCGCGCGGCTTTCCGCTATGCGGCTAACGATGCTCAGCGTTCTCATCGAAACCCGCAACGACGAAGAGGGGCTTGCCCGCACGCTCGCCTCGCTGGTCGGCGGCGCGGTGGAGGGGCTTGTGCGCGAGGTGATCGTCTGCGACGCCGGCTCCACCGATCAGACGCATTACGTGGCCGAGCATGCCGGCTGCCACTATCTGGCGCAGGGCGGCATCGCCGCCGGCATCAAGTTGGCCAAGGGAGACTGGCTGCTGCTGCTGGAACCGGGCGCGCGCCTGGCTGAAGGCTGGATAGCCGAAGTGGGGGCTCATATCGCCAGGCAGACCATGGCTGCGCGCTTCTCGCGATCCCGGTCGACACGGACGCCCTTTCTGGCGCGGGTCCTGTCCCGCAACCGTGCCCTGGCGGAAGGCCTGCTGATCAGCGTCAGGCAGGCGTCGGCGCTGGCAAAGAGTGCCGGCAGCGCAGAGGCCCTCGCGCGCGGCCTTGCGACAAAGCGGCTCGAAGCCGAGATCCTTGTCGCGCCCCGGCCATAGGTCCGCCGGTCCTGGCAAACAAAAGGCGCCTCGCGCTGTCGAAAACCGGTATGCTTTATCGATCCTTAATCGCTTGACCCGATTGTGAATTCGGTGCGGATTGAAGCGTGACCGCAAAAAGGCCATGCTTTGCCCCGAAAAAATCGAGTATGAGACTGTCCGCATTCGCGGAAATGACGCCTGGCTGAAAGGGATACGATGCGGCAAGGACGTGCGCGCTGGCTGACTGGGCTGGCAATCGTGATGGCGATGTCTGGCCTGCCGGCCCAGGCCAAGGAAGCCACCGAGCCGGTCAAGATCACCTCGCTATCGGGCGCCTATCTCGCGGCACGCATTGCCGAGGGCGACAACGACCTCGACAACGCCATCACCTATTACAAGCAGGCGCTGGCCTTTGATCCGGGCGATCCTTCGCTGCAGCAGAGCCTGATGCTGTCGCTGATCGCCCAGGGCCGTTTCGACGAGTCGCTGGTCTACGCAGACAAGCTCAAGGAAGTGCCAGATGTCGAACGGTTCTCACGCCTGGCGCTGGCCGTCGATTCCATTCGCAAGAAGGATTTCTCCAAGGCGCAGTACTGGCTGAAGCTGTCGCTGGAATCTGATCTCGACCGGCTGCTCGTCGGCGTGATGAACGGATGGGCACAGCAGGGCGCGGGTTCAGCCGCTGACGCCATGGCCTCGATCGACAAGCTGCAAGGCCCCGACTGGTTCGGCCTTTTCAAGTCCTTCCATCGCGCCCTGATCGCAGACGCTTCGGGCATGGCCGACAAGGCGAATTCCATCTATTCCGACACGCTGGAGGATACCGCAGCCGGCGGCGCCGCGCCTGAGACCTGGATGCGCAACGCGCAGGCCTATGCCTCCTTCCTGGCGCGCAAGGGCGACAAGACCAAGGCGCTGGCCGTGCTCGACAAGGCCGAGGCGTTTGCGCCCGGCAAGCTTGAAATCACGGCCCTTCGCGACATGATCAATAAGGGCGAGACGATTCCGCCTCTCGTCGCCGGTCCTTCCGACGGCGCTTCGGAAATCCTGCTTGATCTCGCAACAGCTCTCAATCGCGGCGGCGGCGAGCCGTTCGTGCGGCTCTACCTGCAATATGCGCTGGCGCTGAAGCCGGACAGCGACGCCGCCCTGGTGCAGCTTGCCAGCGTGGCCGAGCAGTTGAAGGACGGCGAGGGCGCCATCGCGCTTTACCGCCGTATCCCGGCCAACTCGCCGCTGAAAGAGATCTCGGATCTGCAGCTTGGCCTCAACCTCGCCGATATCGGCCGGCCCGACGAAGCCATCACCGAACTGAAGAAGTTCGTCGACGCCCACCCGGAAGACATGCGCGCCTATATGGCGCTCGGCGGTGTCTATTCCTCCAAGGAAGACTTCCGCTCGGCCGCCGAACTGTATGATCGCGCGGTTTCGGTGATCAAGACGCCGGTGGCGGCCAACTGGAACATCTTCTACCAGCGCGGCATCGCCTATGAGCGGCTGAAGGAATGGCCGAAGGCCGAGCCCAATTTCCGCAAGGCGCTGGAACTGTTCCCCGACCAGCCGCAGGTGATGAACTACCTCGGCTATTCCTGGGTCGACATGAACACCAATCTCAAGGAAGCCCTTGCGATGATCCAGAAGGCCGTCGATCTCAGGCCGAGCGACGGTTACATCGTCGACTCGCTGGGCTGGGCCTATTATCGCCTGGGCCGATACGATGATGCCGTGCGGGAACTCGAGCGCGCCGTGTCGCTGAAGCCCGAGGATCCGGTGCTGAACGATCACCTCGGCGACGCCTACTGGCGTGTCGGCCGCAAATTGGAAGCCACCTATCAGTGGCGGCAGGCTCGCGACCTCAAGCCCGATCCGGATGTCCTGGCGATCCTTCAGCAGAAGCTGATCAACGGCCTGCCGCCTATCGAATCCAACACGGCGCAGGAGACGCCCAAGGCGAAGCCGGAACCGACGCCGGTTCCGAAAGGCTGAGACTGCCAAGTGGTTTGAAAGCGGGGCTCTCTGAGCCCCGTTTTTCCTTGCCCGGCAGTTTCGTCAGAAAAGCTTCCTGTAGACGACGAAGCCCGAACGTTCGCCGATCTTGTCGTAGAGCTGCATGGCCGTGCGGTTGGTCTCGTGCGTCTGCCAGTAAACCCGCCCGGCGCCCGCCGCCTTGGCGCGCTCGTAGACGCCTTCGATGAGCGCCCGGCCGATACCGTGCCCGCGCGCGGCCTCGGCCGTGAACAGGTCCTGCAGATAGCAACTGGGAGCGATCGCCGTGGTGCTGCGGTGATAGAGGTAGTGGACGAGACCGACGAGCCGCCGCTCTTTTGACGTCGCAGCCTCGGCAACCAGCGCGTGGACCGGCTCGTAGGCGTCGAAGAACCGCGACCATGTCATCCGCGTGATGTCGCCGGCGAGTGCCGTCTCTCCGGATCGGCCATAGAAGGCATTATACCCGTCCCACAACGGTAGCCATTGGTCGAAATCCTGTCGCTCCGCCGGGCGGATGGTGATCGAAGTGCTCATCGGAGAACCTGCTGCGGTTTTGTGGCCAGGCCGACCACAGCCTGGACTTCGGCCGGCGGCAAGGGCCAGCCTCATGCAAAGGCTTCGCCCTGTTGCCCCGCAAGGCTCCTCGCGGGTGGCGTTGCCTTGACGCCTGCCGGCCATGCCTCTAGGGAGTGCCGGCATCAGCCGCTCCATCGAGGCCGCCGTGACCGTCAGCATCCCCGCCCACATGCATCCCAGCCGCTCCTTCCAGGGGCTGATCCTGACCTTGCACAATTACTGGGCGGAGTATGGTTGCGTGATCCTCCAGCCCTACGACATGGAAGTCGGCGCCGGGACCTTCCATCCGGCGACTACGCTGCGCGCGCTCGGGCCGCTGGCCTGGAACGCCGCCTATGTCCAGCCGTCGCGGCGTCCCAAGGACGGCCGCTATGGCGAGAACCCGAACCGGCTACAGCATTATTATCAGTATCAGGTGATCCTGAAGCCCAATCCGCCGAACCTGCAGGAACTCTACCTCGGCTCGCTCAAGGCGATCGGCGTCGATCCGCTGCTGCACGACATCCGCTTCGTCGAGGACGATTGGGAAAGCCCGACGCTCGGCGCCTGGGGGCTCGGCTGGGAGTGCTGGTGCGACGGCATGGAGGTTTCGCAGTTCACCTACTTCCAGCAGGTCTGCGGTATCGAATGCGCGCCGGTCGCCGGAGAGCTCACCTACGGGCTGGAGCGCCTCGCCATGTATGTGCAGGGCGTCGACAACGTCTACGACCTCAACTTCAACGGCCGCGAGGGCGCCGAGAAGGTGACCTATGGCGACGTCTTCCTGCAGGCCGAGCAGGAATACTCGCGCCATAATTTCGAGTTCGCGAACACTGCCATGCTGCTTCGCCATTTCGAGGACGCGGAAGCTGAGTGCAAGGCGCTGCTTGCCGCCGGCCAGCCCGCCTCGAACGATAATTCGCCCATGCACAAGCTGGTGTTCCCGGCCTACGACCAGTGCATCAAGGCCAGCCATGTCTTCAATCTGCTCGACGCGCGCGGCGTGATCTCCGTCACCGAGCGCCAGAGCTACATCCTGCGCGTGCGCAACCTCGCCAAGGCCTGCGGCGAAGCCTTCCTGCTGACCAGGGCCGGCGGCCTGGCCGCCTGACGCTCTGCGAGGCGGCCTCAAGCATCCGAGGCCGGCGTCGTCGGAATTTTCAGGCGGAATGCTGGCTGGCGTTCGACGGCTCGAGGAGCATGGCCTGGACACCGGGACCCGCCATGGTCCGCAGCGCCTGCCGCACGCCTGGCATGGCGAGCGTGCCGTGGACCTGCGCGACGAGGCAGGCGCTGAGCGCGAGGATCTGCAAGGTTCTGGATGCCGTTGTCATGGTCGTTCAGCCAATAATTGCCTGCCTGAGCGTTTGTCGCTTCAGCGTCTCGATCGGTTCATGGTGTGTACGGCCAAAGGACGGTCGGGCTCGTCGTGTCCCGACAGGAAGGCCAGGAAATTCCAGAACGGTGCGGATGGCGGCAATCGCAAAGGGTGACAGCGGCCACCCGAGTTGCTATGCCCCGCGCGGACCATTCTCCCGCATGAGCTGACCCCGATGCCCGACCTGCTTCTAGAACTTCGCTCGGAAGAGATTCCAGCCCGCATGCAGCGCAAGGCTGCCGGCGACCTGAAGAAGATGGTGACCGACGGTCTGGTCGAGGCTGGCCTGACCTATGAGGCGGCGCGCGAGTATTGGACGCCGCGCCGTCTGGTGCTCGACATACGCGGCCTCACCGCGCGCTCGAAGGACGTCCACGAGGAGATCAAGGGGCCGGCGACGACGGCGCCCGACCAGGCGGTGCAGGGCTTCCTGCGCAAGGCCGGCCTGGCCTCGATCGCCGAGGCGCATGTTCATTCCGACCCGAAGAAGGGCGATTTCTACGTCGCCCACATCTCGAAGCCGGGCAGGGCGGCGGAGGAGGTCATCGCCGAACTGGTGCCCGTCGTGATCCGCTCCTTCCCGTGGCCGAAGTCCATGCGCTGGGGGCCGGCGTCGGCCAGGCCCGGCTCGCTGCGCTGGGTGCGGCCGCTGCAGTCGATCCTGTGCACCTTTGGCCCGGAGACCGAGGAGCCCGTCGTGGTCGATTTCGAGATCGACGGCATCCGTTCCGGCAACGTCACCTATGGTCACCGCTTCCTGGCGCCGGAAGCCATCACCGTGCGCCGCTTCGAGGACTACGCCTCCCGGCTCGAGACGGCCAAGGTCGTGCTCGACGGCGACCGGCGCAAGGAGATCATTCTCGCCGACGCAAGGAACCTTGCCTTCGCCAATGGCCTCGATCTCGTCGAGGACGACGGTCTGCTGGAGGAGGTTTCCGGGCTGGTCGAATGGCCGGTCGTGCTGATGGGCGAATTTGAGGAGGATTTCCTTTCCATCCCCGCCGAGGTGATCCGGCTCACCATTCGCGCCAATCAGAAGTGCTTCGTCACACGGCGGCAGGGCGCGAACAGCGAATTGTCCAACCGCTTCATCCTCACCGCCAACATCGAGGCTCGCGACGGCGGCAAGGAGATCGCGCGCGGCAACGGCAAGGTGGTGCGCGCCCGTCTTTCCGATGCGCTCTATTTCTGGAACACCGATCAGGGCGACGTGCCCGACCTCGATCAGTTGAAGGGATCGGCCGAAAAGTTCGGGCTCGACCTGAAGAAGCCGCTCGACCAGCGCATGGCCCGGCTCGACCATCTGGGCGTGACCTTCCATGCCAAGCTCGGCACCCAGGGCGCGCGCGTTGAGCGGATCGCGAAGCTCGCCGGGGAACTGGCGCCGGTCGTTGGCGCCGATCCCGCCCTGGCGCGCCGTGCCGCCATGCTCGCCAAGGCCGACCTGCAAACCGAGGTCGTCGGCGAATTTTCCGAACTGCAGGGCGCCATGGGTCGCAAATACGCGCTGCTGCAGGGCGAGCACCCATCGGTCGCCGCCGCGCTGGAGGAGCACTACAAGCCCCAGGGCCCGTCCGACTACGTGCCGACCGATCCGGTTTCGGTGGCAGTCGCGCTTGCCGACAAGCTCGACACGCTGGTTGGTTTCTGGGCCATCGACGAGAAGCCGACCGGCTCCAAGGACCCTTACGCGCTGCGCCGCGCCGCGCTCGGCGTCGTCAGGATCCTGATCGAGAACGGCATCCGATTGCCCCTCGCGCGCTTCGGCGCCGACCTGCTGGCCTTCTTCCACGATCGGTTGAAAGTCTACCTGCGCGACCAGGGCGCCCGGCACGATCTCATCGACGCGGTGGTGACGCCGCGGTCGGACGACCTCCTGCAGGTCGTGCGCCGCGTGCAGGCGCTGGGCTCGTTCCTCGACACCGAGGACGGCAAGAACCTGCTCGCCGGCACAAAGCGCGCCGCCAACATCCTGGCCGCGGAAGAAAAGAAGAAGACCCAGGTCGGCGAAACCGTTGAGCCGGCGCTGTTGCGCGCCGAAGCTGAAAAGAAGCTGTTTGCCGCGGTGAATCAGGCCGAGAAGGAAGCCGGCCAAGCGATTCAAAATGAAGATTTTTCGGCCGCCATGCTGGCGCTTAGCGTGCTGCGTGAACCGGTTGATTCATTCTTCGAGGATGTTCTCGTCAATGATGAGGACGCTGCGGTCCGCGCGAACCGTCTGGCGCTGCTTGCCCGCATTCGCGCGGCAACCGATCAGGTCGCCGACTTCTCTAAAATAGCCGGCTGACGATCCGGATTTCTCAACCTGCCGGTGCGGTCATGCCCATGCGTGATCGCCCTGGTAGTGCTTGAAATTTATACCGCCGAGCCGGCTTACAGTCATATGGCGATGATCTCTCCGTGGCAGAACTGACGTGTTTCCAACACACGGAGGCTTACATGAATTCCGATCACGAAATCGAAGTGACAGAAGAAACCCCGGCTGCCGCCGAGGTGCTCGAAACCGCTTCCGAAACCGTCCTCGACCATGACGACGCGGAAGCGTCGGACGCCGCTGAACACGCGGACGACGAAGTCGAGTCCGCCACGCTCTCGGGTGACGACGAGGATCACGAGGACGAGGAAGACGAAGACGAGGAAGACGGCGAGCACGACGAAGAGGCGAAGGCCGAGGATGAGTCCGACGAAGAGGACGAATCTGACGAAGACGCCGACGAGGAAGTCGCGGCCTGATCTATCGCATGGTCCCATCCGGGGTTGGGAAGGGGCATGCGCCAAATACCAGTGACAGGCAGGCGGCGCGCGAGCGCCGCCTTTTCCGTTTGGGAAGTTGCCGGCGGCCTTGAGCCTACTTTACCTTCCCGTTGGTACCATTTGGGGGCAGGTTTTTCTGCTGCGCGGGATTGGTTGCCGGGTTCCCCGAAGCCGCCATTTTCTTGTTGGCGTCAGCGGCGGGCGCGGCCGCAGGCTGGGTGGCCGGCTTGCTGGCGGTGGCGACGGCTGGCTTGGCGGGCGCGGTCGTGTCGAAGGCGCCGCCGACGACACCACCCCTGATGATCATCGGATTCTGCGCGGGAGCGTGCGGAGCTTCCGGTTGTTCCGGTATCGCCGCGACCTTTTCGTCGGTGACGGCGGGCTCGCCGAGCATGACGACTGACGCCGAGTTTGCACCAAGCACGGCCGGCCTGATTTCGAGGGCGGATGCCTCGCTGGCCTCCGCCGCGCCTGTTTTGATGATGGACGGCGCGTTGGTCGGTGGTGTCGGATGGGCGAACGACGAGGCGTGTGCCTCAGCGGCCGTTGCTGCAAGCACCATCCCGAGCACGATACGCAAAGGCGCCACGATATTCTCCCATTGCCCAACCGCACCCAGCGTAGTGGCCGGGCCTTGATGTCGGCTTTCCCCGAAGCGTAGCATTTTAGGCATTGATAAATCGCCAAGGCCCGTGCCCGCTCCGCCCGACTTGCGTCGAATGACTTGCCCCGCATGCCCGCACGTATTACGCAGCCCGCATCCGTGAGGTGAAAGCTGGTGGCAGAGACAGTTGGCCCCGAAATGGTTGGCCCGGAGATAGTCGGCGTTGACGAGGCGATGGAGCCGGCGCTTGCCCTGATCCGGGGCGGCGACGTGGTCGCCATCCCGACCGAGACGGTCTACGGCCTCGCCGGCGACGCCACCAACGGGGTCGCCGTTGCCCGTATCTTCGAAGCCAAGGGCCGTCCACGCTTCAACCCGCTCATTGCCCATGTCGCCGATTTTGCCATGGCCGAACGCATCGCCCACTTCGATCCGCTTTCTATGCGGCTTGCGAAGGCCTTCTGGCCGGGTCCCCTGACCCTCGTGCTCCCGATAAGGGCCGACGGCGGCATCCATCCGCTGGTGACGGCCGGGCTGGACACCATCGCGCTGCGTATGCCCAGGGGATTCGGCGGTGAGCTTATCGCGAGGCTCGGCCGGCCGCTCGCCGCGCCGAGCGCCAATTCATCGGGTCGCATCAGCGCCACCTCCGCCACGGCAGTGGCCAAGGATCTCGGCTCCAGGATCAGGCTGGTGGTCGATGGCGGTGCGACGCCGGTCGGTGTCGAATCGACCATCCTGAAGGTCGAGGAGGGCAGGGTACGCCTGCTGCGACCCGGCGGCGTCGCCGCGATTGAAGCCGAGGCGGTTGCCGGCGTTCCGTTGTCGCGCGGCGCCAAGGGCGTGGAGGCGCCCGGCATGCTCGCCTCGCACTATGCGCCGGGCGCGGCCGTGCGGCTGAACGCCCGCTCGGTCACGGGTGAGGAGGCGCTGCTGGCCTTCGGTCCGAAGCGCGCCGAAGGCTGGCGCGACGCGGTCGCCACGCTCAACCTGTCGGCCTCGGGCGATCTGCGTGAAGCCGCGAGCAATCTCTTCGCCTATATGCAGGACCTCGACCGCAGCGGCGCCTCGACGATCGCGGTCGAGCCGATCCCCTTCGAAGGTCTGGGCGAAGCCATCAACGACCGGCTCGCCAGGGCCGCCGCCCCCCGTGAAATCTCCCTCCCGACAAAGTAGCTTTTGCCCATGACCGATCTCCCGCATCTTGATCCCGCCCTCATCGAGCGTTTCGCGTCGATCGTCGGTGACAAATACGCGTTGCGCGACCAGGCCGACATCGTTCCCTATCTCACGGAGCAGCGCGGCCTGTGGCACGGTAGCACGGCGCTGGTGCTGCGCCCGGGAAGCGTCGACGAGGTCAGCCGCATCATGCGCCTGGCCAGCGAGACGGGAACGCCTGTCGTGCCGCAGAGCGGCAATACCGGCCTGGTCGGCGGCCAGGTGCCCGACAAGTCCGGCCGGGAGATCGTGCTGTCGCTGTCACGCCTCAACCGCATTCGCGAGGTCGACGTGCTTTCCAACACCATCACGGCCGAGGCCGGCGTCATCCTGCAGACGTTGCAGGAAGCGGCCGACGCGGCGGACCGGCTGTTTCCGCTATCGCTCGCGGCGCAAGGATCCTGCCAGATCGGCGGCAACCTTTCCTCCAACGCCGGCGGCACCGGCGTGCTCGCCTATGGCAATGCCCGCGAACTCTGCCTCGGCGTCGAGGTGGTGCTGCCGACCGGCGAGGTGTTCGATGACCTGCGCAAACTCAAGAAGGACAACACCGGCTACGACCTCAAGAACCTGTTCGTCGGCGCCGAGGGCACGCTGGGCGTCATCACCGCCGCCGTG
Source organism: Mesorhizobium sp. 65-26 (assembly GCA_001899205.1). Lineage (GTDB taxonomy): Bacteria > Pseudomonadota > Alphaproteobacteria > Rhizobiales > Rhizobiaceae > Mesorhizobium. The sequence goes on from MKVL01000025.1 coordinate 494,494, forward strand.
CTCAAGCTGTTCCCCAAGCCGAAGGGGAGGGAGGTGGCGTTTGTCGGGCTGAATTCGCCCGAGGCGGCGCTCGCCCTGTTCGGCCTTGCCAGTGACCGTGCCGGCGCGGCGCTCACCGCCTTCGAACTGATCGGCAGTCGCCCATACGACTTCACCTTGCTGCATGCCCACGGCGTGACGCGGCCGCTGGCCGAGGACTGGCCCTGGTACGTGCTGATGCAGATTTCGTCGGGTCGCTCGGCCGAGGATGCACGGGCGCTGATCGAGGACATCCTGTCGTTCGGCTTCGAGCAGGAGATGGTGGGCGACGCCGTCATGGCGTCCAGCATCGCCCAGGCCGATGCCTTCTGGAATTTCCGCGAGATGCTGCCCGAGGCGCAGAAGGCGGAAGGCGCCTCGATCAAGCACGACATCTCCGTGCCAGTCGCCTCGATCCCGCGCTTCATCGAGGAAGCGGCCGGCGCGGTCGCCTCGGTCAGCCCTGGCGCGCGCGTCGTCTGTTTCGGCCATATGGGCGACGGCAATCTTCACTACAACATCTCGCGTCCGGTCGATGGCGCCGACGTGGCGTTCCTCGATCTCTACCACCCGATGAACAAGGCCGTGCATGACGTCGTCCGCAGCCTCAACGGCTCCATCTCGGCCGAGCACGGCATCGGCCAGTTGAAGCGCGACGAACTCATCGCCACCGCCCCGCCGATGGCCATCGACCTGATGCGCCGAGTGAAGGCCGCTTTCGATCCGGCCGGCATCATGAATCCCGGCAAGGTTATCTGATCCTTGCCGGGGCGAGAGCCTGGTCGCATTCCGATAACCATCGCCAAGATCAGCAAAATTTAACTGACTTTCTTAAGCGCGGTGGTAAGGAGGCGGCGCTACTGTTTCCCCATAAGAGGCCGGAAAAACTGGCCCTTTGAGAACCGGTCCCCGGCTCTCAGGAGAAACAGGAAGGCAATCGATGAACACCGGACTGAAGCCAGTCTGGGCCGGGCGCAACATGCGCCTCGACCCATTTCGCCTGCCGCAGGTGGTTAGCTACGCCACACGCGACGATTTTGGCGACGTGACCTTCACCATCGACCAGCGCGGCGCCATCATCCGCCGCACACTCGAGATGAGCGGCGTGCCGGCGATCATAGCCTTGCCCGCCAAGGCGTTTCGCGGCGTCGCCGCCCGCGCCATGGAGGACCCCGACGGCAATGTCACGGTGACGCTGGAACTTCTCCACAACGACCCGATGCTTTCGGTGCCGCTGCTGGTGGCCGACGACCTCGAGGACGTCGCCGCCGACTGGCGCGCCTGGGCCGATGCCTATCGCCTGCCGATGCTGCTGATCGAGGCAGACGGCGTTGCCCGCACGCTGGAGGAATCGCTCGGCGCCGCCATCAAGACGCTGCCGCCGAAGGATCGCCGCAAGGGGCGCGTCTCGACGATGCGTCGCCCGCGTTTCCTGGCGCGCCGCCGCGCCGGCGATCTCGGCCTGCGGCTGGTGATCGACGGCGAGGAGATCATCGCCCGCGAATAGCGGCTCTCGGACGGGAGCCCGCAAGGCGGGCGCCGGAGAGCGTCAGGCATCCCTGACAACACTGAAGCCGTTCTCGCTAGACGAGCGGCTTCAAGGCCACCCACAGAGCGCCGCCGATCAGGCCGAGGAAGATCAGCCAGCCGACCTGGTTGTTCGATCTGAACAGCCGCAGGCACTGATCGGGATTGTCGATGTCCAGCCTCGTGATCTGCCGCGCCATATGGGCGCCGGCGGCGATCAGGCCCGCAAGCGCCGGCACGGGCACCTGGGCCGAGGCAAAGGCGATGGCGAAGCAGGCGAGCGCGCCGCCATAAAGCCCCGCAAGCCAGGCCTTGGTGTTTTCGCCGAAGAGGCGCGCGGTCGAGCGCACGCCAACGAGGGCGTCGTCCTCCTTGTCCTGATGGGCATAGATCGTGTCGTAGCCGATCACCCAGAGGATCGAGCCGATGTAGAGCATGATGGCGGGCCCATCCAGGTCGCCGAATTCGACTGCCCATCCCATCAGTGCGCCCCAGGAAAAGGCAAGTCCCAGGCCGAGTTGCGGCCAGTTGGTGAATCGCTTCATGAACGGATAGATGGCGACGACGGCCAGCGAGCAGAGGCCGAGCGGGATGGCGAAGCTGTTGAATTGCAGAAGCACCGCCAGGCCGACCAGCGCCTGCAGCAACAGGAAAAGCCAGGCCTGCTTGCGGGTGACCTTGCCGGAGGGCAGGGGGCGCGATCGGGTGCGCTCCACCTGGTTGTCGATGTTCTCATCCACCAGATCGTTATAGGTGCAGCCGGCGCCGCGCATGGCGATCGCGCCGACCAGAAACAGCAGCAGCGTCCAAGGCGTCGGCAACAGCGTCAGCAGCGGATCGCCGGGGCGCGGGAACGCCGAGGCCGCCATCGCCGCCGACCACAGGCATGGCCACAAAAGCAGCTGCCAGCCGATCGGCCGGTCCCACCGGGCAAGCTGCGCGTAAGGCCACAACCAGCGCGGCAGCACGCGGTAGACCCAATGGCCGCTCGGTGCGTCCGCGACGCGCCCCTGGGCTGCTCTCGACTGAACGGGTTCCATGCCGCTGGAGTGGCAGCAGCCGCGAGAGCCGTCAACCGGCAAGTCTGGTCAGGAGGCGAAAATCTCGTGGGCGGCGAACCAGGCCCTGGCGCGGTCGATGAAGGCCAGCGCGGCGGCCGAGGCGCGCTGCCTGGTGTCGTGGGTCAGGATGATGCGCTGCATTGGCAGCGGGTCCGACAGCGGCTTGCAGACCAGCGGCATGCCGTCATAGCTGCGGTCGCCGCGCGGCCGGGTGTAGCTGACGGCGACGCCGAAGCCGTTGGCCACCATGCTGCGTTGCAATTCGAAGGAGCTCGTGCGGTTTGCCGCGACCGGGGAGAGGCCCCGGCCACGAAACAGATCGAGCATATGCTGCCAGCTCTGCGGCTGGTCGGTGGTGATCAGCGGATAGGCGGCCAGGTCGGCGAGACTCACTGACGGACGTTTGGCCAGTTCGTGTCCGGCTGGCAGCAGCGCGTGCGGCCGCAATTCATGCAGCAGGATGCGGGCGAAATGCAGGGGCAGGCCCAGGTCGTAGGTCAGGCCGACATCGACGGCGCCGTCGCTCAACCGCCGCCCGAGCGTCTCGAAACCCTCCTCGCGCACCACCACCTCCACGGCCGGATGCCGTTCGCTGAAAGCGCGGATCAAGGCTGGCGCGAAATAGGGCGCCAGGTCCTCGAAACATCCAAGCACCAGCTCACCGCCGGCCACGGGTTTGCCGGGCGTGCCGAGGCTGGCGAGTTCGTCCATCCCGGCCAGCACGTCCATCGCCTTCGCCACCACAGTGCGCCCGAAAGACGTCGGCGAGACGCCGCTGCCGCGCTGGCGCACGAACAGGCGCTGGCCGAGATCGGCCTCCACGGCATCGATAGCGACGGAGATCGAAGGCTGCGAGACGTTGAGCGCGCGGGCAGCGCCGGTCACGCTGCCATGGCGCGCCACCGCAACGACGTAACGCAATTGGGCAACGGTCAGCTTCATAGGGAAGATCTATAAGCCAGATGGAAAGTTATTATTTTACCGGATGAAGCGCGCTTGTCATAGTCCCGGCATCAGCAAGGAGGACATGATGGCTTCTCAACCCCTCGTCGATGCCGCGACAGTCGATGCCTATCAGTGCGACGGCGCCGTCTGCATTCGCGGTGCATTCAAGGAATGGGTCGACGTCATCGCTGACGGTATCGAACGCAACATCCAGAATCGAAGCGCCACCGCTTCGGACATCGCCAACGGGCGCGGCAGCTTCTTCGACGATTATTGCAATTGGGAACGCATTCCCGAATTCGTGCGCGTGGTGCGGGAATCGCCGGCCGCCGAGCTCGCGGCCGCGGTCATGCGCTCGCGCAGCGCGCAGTTCTTCCACGATCACGTGCTGGTCAAGGAACCTGGCACCCAGAAGCCGACGCCGTGGCACCAGGACATCCCTTATTATTTCGTCGACGGCCGGCAGACCGTCAGCTTCTGGATTCCGATCGATCCGGTGAAGGAAGCCACTTTGCGGCTGATCGCCGGTTCCCACAAATGGGACAAGATGATCCTGCCGGTGCGCTGGCTGGACGACAGCAATTTCTATGCCGCCGAGGGAGACTATCTGCCGGTTCCCGATCCCGACAAGGATCCTTCCTTCGAAGTCCTCGAATGGGAGATGGAACCGGGCGACGCCATCCTCTTCGATTTCAGGACGGCGCATGGCGCGCGCGGCAACCTGACGTCGGCCCGGCGCCGGGCGCTTTCCCTGCGATGGGTCGGCGACGACGCGCACTATGTCGAGCGGCCAGGCCGCACCTCACCACCCTATCCCGGCCACGGCATGATGGCGGGGCAGAAGCTGCGCGAGGACTGGTTCCCCGTCATCTACAGGAGCTGACTTTCGCCCGCGCGCGGCCCGCCGATTTGCTGGCGGCGCCGATGACGTTCTCGTGTGCAAGTGTCGCCGTGCCAGCCAAAAGTCTTGACCCGTCGCGATCGGGGCAATAGCGCAGTCCTGTCGTGGAATGGCAAGGGACAGTGACATGCGCGTTTTGTTGATCGGTTCCGGCGGCCGCGAACATGCATTGGCCTGGAAGATTGCGGCATCGCCGCTGCTGACCAAACTCTACGCCGCGCCCGGCAATCCGGGCATTGGCCAGGACGCCGAGCTGGTCCGGCTCGACGTCGCCGACCATGCCGCCGTGACGGCGTTCTGCAAGGACAAGGCGATCGACCTGGTCGTCGTCGGGCCGGAGGGGCCGCTCGTCGCCGGCATCGCCAACGATCTGCGCGCCGCCGGCATCCGCGTCTTCGGCCCCTCCAAGGCTGCTGCCAGGCTCGAGGGCTCCAAGGGCTTCACCAAGGATCTCTGCGCCAGATACAACATACCGACCGCCGCCTACGGGCGCTTTGGTGACCTGGCCTCCGCCAGGGCCTATGTCGAGAAGGTCGGCGCCCCGATCGTGGTCAAGGCCGATGGCCTCGCCGCCGGCAAGGGCGTCACCGTCGCCATGACGAAGGAAGAGGCATTCGCGGCCCTTGACGCCTGTTTCGAGGGCTCATTCGGCGAGGCCGGCGCCGAGGTGGTGGTGGAAGAGTTCCTGACCGGCGAGGAAGCGAGCTTCTTTTGCCTTTGCGACGGTGCGACGGCGCTGCCGCTGGGCACGGCTCAGGACCACAAACGTGTTGGCGACGGCGATGTCGGCCCTAACACGGGCGGCATGGGCGCCTATTCCCCGGCGCCGGTCATGACGCCCGACATGGTCGAACGCGTCATGCGCGAGATCGTCGAGCCGACCATGCGTGGCATGGCCGAACTCGGCTCGCCCTTCGCAGGCGTGCTCTTTGCCGGTCTCATGATCACCGACAACGGGCCGAAGCTGATCGAATACAACACCCGTTTCGGTGATCCGGAATGCCAGGTGCTGATGATGCGGCTGAAGGACGACCTGCTGGTTCTGCTCAACGCGTCGGTCGACGGCCAGCTTTCCCACATGTCGGCGCGCTGGCGTGACGAGACGGCGCTGACCGTCGTGATGGCGGCGAGGGGCTATCCCGGCACGCCGGAAAAGGGCTCCGTCATCCGCGGGGTCGAAGAGGCTCAAGCCGATGGCGTCCGGATATTCCATGCCGGCACCGCCATCAATGGCGGCGCTCTTGTCGCCAATGGCGGTCGTGTGCTGAACGTCACCGCGACCGGAGCCACCGTGGCCGAGGCGCGTGAGAAGGCCTACGCGGCGATCGACCGGATCGACTGGCCATATGGTTTCTGCCGCCGCGACATCGGCTGGCGTGCCGTGGCGCGCGAACAGGCGAACTGACCGCGCCTTCGGGAACTATCTTCAGCGAGGCTTGGTATCAGCGGTCGTCGAAGCCGTGGTGACGGGGTCGACGCCGGCCGGGACGGGCACTTCCTTTTTCAGCCAGGCGACATACTCGCCGATACCGCGCGGCAGGCGCCCGAATGTGGGCAGCCGAAGCCCTGCACGGAAGCTCGCCCAGTGGCCGCGAAGCGCGGCCTCGAGTTCGGCCAGCGTCGGCGGCGCCGCGACGTCGGCATAGGTGACGGTAACGTTGCCGGCGAGCCCGGTCTCGCGCGGGATCGGCAGGGGAATGCTGGCGATATAGTCCTCGGGCACGTCGACGAGCCCGCCGAATGGCCACTTCGCGCGCAGCGTAGCGACATCCATCGCCACGACATTGACGTCGATGTCGTTGGGCGTGCCGGGCGCCCGGTAGGGACAGCGCTGCCGGTCGCAATTGGCCTGCGCCGAGAATTGCCAGAGCGCGTAGCTCCGCCAGTTGCCGATCGGGAAGTGCGAATCGATGTCGGGCTTGTAGCGGGCGTACCAGAGCGGCAGCCGCGACAGCAGCTGGTACCTGTAGCTGTTATCGGCGATGTGCTGCGCCGTCCTGCCGTTGACATAGAGCACGGGGAAGCGGCCGACGCGCCTGTACACCTGGCGCGCGAACACTTCCGCGTCCTCCAGCGACATCCACTGCGTCGGGTCGTTGTCTTCGATGTCGAGCGCCAGCAGGTCGTCCGGCGCGGGTTCCGCGAAGTCGATGAAATTGTTAGCCTGCTCCACCGGATTGCCGGGCCGGGCGAGATGGTAGGCGCCCCATTTCAGGCCGAGTGCCTTGGCCAGGACCTTGCGCGTCTGGAACAGCTCGCGCGTCACCGCGTAGCGCCGCCACAGCGTCTTGCAGAGCTGCACCTCCGTCTCGTTGCCGAAACAGAAATAGGGCGGCGGCAGCCCGTCCGAGGCCTTGTTGATGAAGCCGGCGATTCGCTTGTCGGTGGTGAGCGCGACCCAATCGATGGAATTGTATTCGTAGGCGTCGATGACCAGCGCGCGGTCGGCCTTCTTCCACGGCTCGGAAAAATCCGAGGCCTTCGCTGCCGCCGTCAACGCCATCGCCAGGGCCAAGGCGATGGGTGCCGCGCGGCGGAACAGATGCGCCGGCGTCTTCAATCAGGGGCTCCCTGCTGACCAGTCTCGATCCTGAACCGCTATGGTTAAGGAATTGCTTCGCGCCATCCGCTCGGCGTCGCGTCGCCGATCGTTGCGGCCGGGATCACGATGAAGGCCAAGCGGCAGCAAAATCCACGTGACAAAATTTGACGTTTACGTAAAAGAAGGGATCGGGTTTCGCCCGGCGGATTGCCGGCACGCAACCGGGAACACGGTCGGCGGAGGAGGAATATCGGCATGTACCAGGCGCCTGTCGGAGACATAGCCTTCACGCTGAAGCAGGTGGCCGGCCTGAGGCCCGCCCTCGATGCCGGCGTCTTCGGCGACCTCAGCGAGGATCTGGTCGATGCCATACTGGCCGAGGCCGGGCGCTTCGCCAGCGAGGAGGTCGCGCCGCTCTACAAGATCGGCGACGAGCACGGCGCGGTACTCCGCGACGCGGCTGTCACCACGCCGCCCGGCTGGAAGGAACTCTACCGGCGCTGGACCGAGGGCGGCTGGAACGCCCTTTCGGCGCCGGAGGAGTTCGGCGGGCAGGGGTTGCCCACCATGCTGGCCGTGGCCGCGCTCGAAATGTGGAATTCAGCCGCCATGGCTTTTGGCATCGGCCCGACGCTGACCATGGGCGCGGTCGAGGCGCTGGGCAAGCATGCGTCCGAGGCGCTGAAGGCGAAATATCTCGCCAGGCTCGTCTCCGGCGAGTGGATGGGGACGATGAACCTGACCGAGCCGCAGGCCGGCTCCGATCTCGCCGCCCTGCGCGCCCGCGCCGAACCAGCCGGCGATGGAACCTACCGCATCTTCGGCCAGAAGATATTCATCACCTATGGCGAGCATGATTTCACCGACAACATCGTGCATCTGGTGTTGGCGAGGCTTCCCGACGCGCCGGCCGGCACGCGGGGCATCTCCCTGTTCCTGGTGCCGAAATTCCTGGTCAATGACGATGGCTCGCTCGGCGCCCGCAACGACGTGTTCTGCTCGGGCCTCGAGCACAAGCTGGGCATCCATGCCTCTCCCACCTGCACCATGATCTATGGCGACGGTTTCGGCGGGGCGACGCCCGGCGCCATCGGCTGGCTGATCGGCGAGGAGAACAAGGGCCTCGCCTGCATGTTCACCATGATGAACAACGCCCGCCTCTCCGTCGGCATGCAGGGCGTGGCCGTCGCCGAGACGGCGACGCAGAAGGCCGTCGCCTATGCCAACGAGCGTCGCCAGGGCAAGGCTTCGGACTATGCTGGACCGGGCATGGCGCCGATCGTCCATCACCCTGACGTCCAGCGCAACCTGCTGACCATGAAGGCGCTCACCCAGGTCGCCCGCGCGATCAGCTACGCCTGCGCCCACGCCATTGATCGGGCGCGCGTAGCGGAAGGAGAGGCAGCCGCCCAATGGCGCGACCGCGCCAACCTGCTGACGCCGCTGGCCAAGGCGTTCTCCACCGATGTCGGCGTCGATGTCGCTTCGCTCGGCGTGCAGGTCCACGGCGGCATGGGTTTCATCGAGGAGACGGGCGCTGCCGCGCTTTACCGCGACGCGCGCATCGCGCCCATCTACGAAGGCACCAACGGCATCCAGGCGATCGACCTTGTTTCCCGCAAGCTGCCGCTTGGTGGCGGCCAGCACGTGCATGGCTATATCGGCGAATTGAAAGCGGTGGCCGACTCGGTTCGCACCTCCAACGTCGACGGTTTCGGCCGCACCGCCGAGAGGCTTGACCGGGCGCTTGCCGATCTCGACGAAGCGACCCGCTTCCTTCAGGAACTGACCTCAGCCGGCAAGGCGGATGCCGCCATGGCTGGGGCGACCCCCTATCTGCGCCTGATTTCGCTGGCCGCCGGCGGCGCCTACCTCGCGCAGGGCGGGCTCGCCGACCATGGGCGCATTGCCCTTTGCCGGTTCTTCGCCGAAAACCTGCTCGGCGAGACGCGGGCGCTCAAGGAGCGCGTCATCGAAGGCGCCGAAAGCCTTGCCGCCGCCGGCAAGGCGCTGATATCCGCCTAGAGTCGGATGATCTCGGCTCTGCCCGGCCTGAAATCTGAATCCGTCTCCAAATCAAAGAGATAGAGCGTGATGCTATCAGAAGACCGCTTCACATTTTTCGGCATCGTGCTCTAAGCAGGCCGGCGTTGGCTCGCCAACGCTTCGTCCGTTTCCAACCCCGCCTGAACACCCGAGATTCGAGGGACCGACCGTGACAGACCATATTCTCGTCGAGCGCCAGGGCGCCGTTCAGATCATCCGCCTCAATCGGCCTGACAAGAAAAACGCTCTCACGCGACCCATGTACGCAAGGATGACGGCGGCGTTGGCGCAAGGCGACGCCGATCCATCGGTCCGCGCTCACGTCTTCCTGGGAGCCCCGGGCACGTTCTCCGCCGGGTCTGATGTCGCCGATTTCCTCGCCATGGCCACCGGCGGCGATAACGGCCCCGAGGTCTGGGATTTCCTGATGGCGCTCGTCGGCATCGAAAAGCCGGTCGTTTCCGGTGTCGACGGCATCGCGGTCGGTATCGGCACGACGCTCAACCTGCATTGCGACCTTACCTTCGCCACGCCGCGAACCGTCTTTCGCACGCCTTTCGTCGATCTTGGGCTCATCCCGGAGGCGGGCTCGAGTCTGCTCGTGCCGGCGATCGCCGGCCGGCAGTTGGCCTTCGCGATGCTCGCTCTCGGCGAGGGCTTTTCCGCCGAGCGGGCGAAAGCCGCTGGACTGATCTACGAGGTCGTCGAGGAGAATGTGCTCGAGGCAACGGTGCTGGCGGCCGCCAACCGGATCGCCGCGAAGCCCCCGGAGGCGATCAGGATCGCGCGCGAGCTGATGCGTGGCCCCCGCGACGCGCTGATTGCCCGCATCGACGAAGAGACTCGGATCTTCCGCGAGCGGCTGAAGTCGGACGAGGCGCGCGCCGCCTTCACGGCTTTCATGACGCGCAAGAAGGCCGACTGACCCAGGCGGACGCCGCGGGCCTCTCGGGTATCACGGATAAAGCCGCGACTTGTCCCAGCCGCCGGCCCCGTTGCGGGAAAAGACGACACGGTCATGCAGGCGGAAGGGGCGGTCGTGCCAGAACTCGATCGTGGCAGGCACGATGCGGAAGCCCGACCAGTGCTTCGGTCGCGGAATGTCGCCGATGGCGTAGCGCGCCGTATATTCGGCGACAGCCTTTTCCAGCGCGAACCGGCTTTCCAGTGGTCGCGACTGTTTCGAGGCCCAGGCGCCGATACGGCTGCCGCGCGGGCGAGTCACGTAGTAGGCGTCCGCCTCCGCGTCGCTGACGATTTCCACCGGCCCGCGCACGCGCACCTGCCGGCGCAGCGATTTCCAGTGGAAGCACATCGCCGCCTTCATACTGCCCAGGATCTCGCGGCCCTTGGCGCTTTCGAAGTTCGTATAGAAGACAAAGCCATGTTCGTCGAAGCCCTTGAGCAGCACCATGCGCACGTCGGGCAGGCCGTCGGCGTCGACGGTCGCCAGAGCCACGCCGTTCGGGTCGTTGGGCTCGCTCTTTGTGGCGTCGTCCAGCCATGCGGCAAAGAGGCGGAACGGCTCCGCCGCTTCGGTAAAGTCACCACTTGTTAACTCGGCGTCACTCATAGTTTTCTCAAATTGTCACGAAGCTGGGGGATTTGCCGATTGTCGCGCATCGCGCAAGCTTTTGACAGCGGGCAATGGAGCCTAATTGCTTCAGCCAGCGCCAAAGCCGCGATGGTGATATGCGCCCTGCCGCTGGCCGGCTGCGGCGTTGGCGGTTTCAGCCTGGACAAGGCCGATGTCGACCGCTCTATCGTGACCGGCAGCACGTCGACCATCGCCAAGACCGTCGATGCCGACCGTGACTCCGACCAGGTGACGATTCGCAACGCGGTGTCATCTGCCGATATCCATGAACTCGGTGGCCAGGCGGTGCCGTGGGCCAATTCCGGCACCGGCTCGCGCGGGTCCATCACCGAGCTCACCGAACTCAAGGAGGGCGGGCTGGTCTGCCGTCGCTTCACCGCCACGCGCGAGAGTTTCGACGGCGTTGCCCTGTTCAAGGGCGAGACCTGCCTGACTGCGGCCGGCGCCTGGAACATGCAGGACTTCAAGGCCCTCTGATTTTCCGGTTTCGAGAAGACGGTCCGCTACTGGAATTTCTTCCTATGGCGGCGCATATAAGGGGCGATTATGGACTCATCCCTTGTTGCAGGCAGGAAGCATGCGCGACCCCTATGAGGTGCTGGGCGTTGCCAAGAACGCATCAGCCAAGGACATAAAATCGGCGTACCGCAAACTCGCCAAGAAACATCATCCGGACCAGAATCCGGATGATCCGAAGGCGAAGGACCGTTTTGCCGCGGCCAACCAGGCTTACGAGATCGTTGGCGACGAGAAGACGCGCGCCGCCTTCGATCGCGGCGAGATCGGCCCCGACGGCAAGCCGCGATTCCAGGGCTTCGAAGGTGCCGCCGGTGCCGGTGGCGACCCGTTCGCCGGGTTCCGCCGGCAGCAGGGCCCGGGCGGATCGCGTTTCGAGTTTCGCTCCGGCCGGCCGGGCGGCGACCCGTTCGACGGCAACAGCGATATCTTCAGCCAGATCTTCGGCGATGCCTTCTCGGGCATGCGCGCCGGCGCTGGCGCTGGCGAACGCCGCCAGCAGGCGACGGCGGCCGACATCAACGTGACGCTCGACATCACGGTCGAGGAGGCAGCGACCGCCGAGAAGGTGACGGCGATGTTCCCCGATGGCCGCAAGGTCGCGGTCAAGCTGCCGGCCTTCGTAGAGGACGGCCAGACCATCCGGTTGAAGGGGCAGGGCGAACAGGGACCGGGCCAGCCGGGCGACGCGCTGGTCAAGATCCGCATTCGCCGGCATCCGCGCTACCGCGTCGAGGGCCGCGATCTGCATGCCGATCTGCCGGTGACGCTGGCCGACGCGGTTCTCGGCGCCAAGGTCGCGGTCGAAACACCGACCGGCAAGCTCGCGGTCAACGTTCCCGCCTGGTCCAGTTCCGACAAGGTGCTGCGGCTGAAGGGCAGGGGCCTGCCGGAGAAAGCGGGCGGCCATGGCGACCTCTACGCCCATGTTCGCATCATGCTGCCGGAAGGCGGCAGCAGCGCGCTCGAAGCGCTTCTGCGCGGCCAAAAAGGCTGATTGCCTGCTTTTGTCCCCCGAACTGTCCAGTATCGGTGCTTGAAGGGGCTTTGTGGCTGTGCGATAGGCTCCACAAAGCAAAAACATCTGCGGAGAGCGCTGACATGGCGGGTGGACAGGGCCTTATGGCCGGCAAGCGCGGGCTTATTCTGGGCGTCGCCAACAATCGGTCGATTGCCTTCGGCATCGCCAAGGCCTGTGCCGATCACGGCGCGGAGATCGCGCTGACTTATCAGGGCGAGGCCTTCAAGAAGCGGGTCGAGCCTCTGGCGGCGGAGCTCGGCGCGCATATTGCCGGCCATTGCGACGTCACGGATCCGGAAAGCCTCGATGCGGTGTTCGCAGATATCGAGAAGCACTGGGGCAAGCTGGACTTCCTCGTCCATGCCATCGCCTTCTCCGACAAGGACGAACTGACCGGCCGCTACGTCGAGACGACGCGCGACAATTTCCTGCGCACGATGGACATTTCGGTGTTCTCCTTCACCACCATCGCCAAGCGCGCCGAGCCGCTGATGAAGGAAGGCGGTTCGCTGCTGACGCTCACCTACTACGGCGCCGAAAAGGTCATGCCGCACTACAACGTCATGGGCGTCGCCAAGGCGGCGCTTGAAGCCAGCGTGCGCTATCTCGCGGTCGATCTCGGCGCGAGCAAGATTCGCGTCAACGCCATTTCGGCAGGCCCGATCAAGACGCTTGCTGCCTCCGGCATCGGCGACTTCCGCTACATCCTGAAGTGGAACGAATACAATGCGCCGCTGAAGCGGACCGTGACCCAGGAAGAGGTCGGTGATTCGGGTGTCTACTTCCTGTCCGACCTATCGCGTGGCGTCACCGGTGAGGTGCATCACGTCGATTCCGGCTATCACGTCGTCGGCATGAAGGCCGTGGACGCGCCCGATATCTCGACGATCAAGGAATAGCGCGCCCTTCGCGTCTCCTTCCCGCCCCTGTCTGCCCTGAACCCGCCCGGATGAGTTGATGGACCCTCTGGTCTACATCGTGCGCCATGGCCAGACGGCGTGGAACGCCGAATATCGCCTTCAGGGCCAGGCCGATACCGATCTCAACGCGCTCGGACGGGAGCAGGCGACCCGCAACGGCGAACGGCTGCGCGGGCTCATTTCCAATCCGGCGGCGTTCGATTTCGTCGCCAGCCCGATGCGGCGCACGCGCGAGACCATGGAGCGGGTTCGCGCGGCAATGGCGCTCGAGCCGGGCGCCTACCGCACCGATCCGCGCCTCGTGGAGGTGAATTTCGGCGACTGGCAGGGCTTCACCTTCGCCGAGCTCGAAACGCGATTTCCCGGCGCCGCCGCCGTGCGCGAGCGGGACAAATGGAACTTCCTGCCGCCGGGAGCAGGGGCCGAAAGCTACCAGATGCTGCTGGAGCGCATCAGGCCCTGGTTCGAGGCGCTGCGGCAGCCAACCGTATGCGTCACGCATGGCGGTGTCGTGCGCACCATTTTCCGGCTCGCCGAAGGCATGTCGGCGCAGCAGGCATCAGCGCTGGAAATACCGCAGGATCGCATTCTGAGGCTGCAGGGCCGCCACCTCGAGTGGCTCTGACCCTTCCGCCGGGAGGCACACCGCCCGCGCGCGGCGAGCCTATAGGGATTTGCGCGACTGGATTTGATTGCGCGCTTGGTGGCTTAGTCGGCGGAATCGCTGTCCGGCAACTGCATGTCGGTCACGACGTTCTCGCCGTTCGTCACATCATAGGCGATGACGATATCCATGCCAGGCTTCAGCGCGTCGAGGTCGGTTTCGGCGTTGAGCTTGTAGGTCTTGCCGTCGTCCAGCGTCATCGTCAGCGCGTCCTTGTCGATCTTCTTGATCAGGCCTTCGGTCTGGCCGGCGAAGGCAGCGGTGGACATAAGCAGGGTGGCGGCGACGACGCCAATCAGGATACGCATATTCGTCCTCTTGTCATTGGCCCCCATCGAGTGGCGGGCTTTGGCAGGCGGGTCAGGCCGAGCAGAAACCAAGCGAATGTGTCAAAACTAAATCCGCTGGATCACGGTTTGACCACTGTGGAAAACGCCAATAGAAGGCGGGCCACAGTGCCGCGTGTCCTCCCGGTCGCGCAAGGGTGGCTGTAGCTTTTTTTGGATCCGCGCGTGATCCTTTCCGAGAACCGTTCCGGTTTTCGGGCCACGCGCCAAGCCGGATTGGACGCCGGGCAGGGCTGTATTCCATGTCGCACAACACCTTCGGCCATCTTTTTCGCGTAACCACCTGGGGCGAGAGCCACGGCCCCGCGCTGGGCTGCGTGGTCGACGGCTGTCCGCCGGGCATCCGCTTCACGCGCAAGGACATCCAGGACGAACTCGACAGGCGCAGGCCCGGCCAGTCGCGCTTCGTCACCCAGCGCCGCGAGCCTGACGAAGTGAAGGTTCTGTCCGGCTTCGTTTTCGACGAGGACGGCGAGACGATGATCACCACCGGCACGCCGGTGTCGATGCTGATCGAGAATGTCGACCAGCGCTCCAAGGACTATGGCGAGATCGCCCGCCAGTACCGGCCGGGCCATGCCGACTACGCCTACGACGTCAAATACGGCCTGCGCGACTATCGCGGCGGCGGCCGCTCCTCGGCGCGCGAGACAGCGGCGCGCGTGGCGGCCGGCGCGCTGGCGCGCAAGGTGGTGCCGGGCATGGTCGTGCGCGGCGCCCTGGTGTCGATGGGCGAGAAGGCAATCGATCGCGCCAACTGGAACTGGAATTTCATTGGCGACGCCGAGAACCCCTTCTTCACGCCCGACCCGGCTTCCGTGCCCGTTTTCACCGCCTATCTCGATGGCATCCGCAAGGCCGGATCCTCGGTCGGCGCGGTGATCGAGATCGTTGCCGAAGGCGTGCCAGCGGGCCTCGGCGCGCCGATCTATGCCAAGCTCGACCAGGACATCGCCTCCGGCCTGATGTCGATCAATGCCGTGAAGGGCGTCGAGATCGGCAATGGCTTCGAGGCCGCCCGCATCACCGGCGAGCAGAACGCCGACGAGATGCGCATCGGCAATGACGGTAAGCCGGTGTTTCTGTCCAACAACGCCGGCGGCATATTGGGCGGCATCTCGACCGGCCAGGCGATCGTGGCGCGCTTCGCCGTCAAGCCGACGTCGTCGATCCTCACGCCGCGCAAGTCGATCGACAAGGACGGCAACGACGTCGAGGTGATGACCAAGGGACGCCACGACCCATGCGTCGGCATTCGCGCGGTGCCGATCGGCGAGGCCATGGTGGCCTGCGCCATTGCCGACCACTATCTGCGGCATCGCGGGCAGACGGGAAGGGTATAGGCCCTCTGGGCGATGGGGCGGTAGGCTGCGCTGCCCCATCGAAACGGCGATTTTTCTCTTTTCCCTGCTGCCTTACTGCCCTATTCCCTACTGCCCTGCGAGCAAAGCGAGCATTCCCATGGCTTACGACCAGAAAAAGATTGTCGAGGCGATCCGCGCCTTCGAGCGCGGCGAGATCGTCGTCGTCATGGACGATGACGGGCGTGAGAACGAGGGCGACCTGATCGTCGCGGCCGTCCACTGCACGCCGGAAAAGATGGCCTTCATCGTCCGTCACACGTCGGGCATCGTCTGCACGCCGATGCAGCGCGAGGACGCCAAGCGGCTCAACCTTGCGCCAATGGTCGCCGACAACGACTCGGCCCACACCACGGCCTTCACCGTCAGCGTCGATTTCAAGCACGGCACCACGACTGGCATCTCGGCCGACGATCGCACCCTGACCGTGCGCAATCTCGCCAACGGCAATGTCGGTCCGTCCGATTTCGTGCGCCCCGGCCACATTTTTCCGCTCATCGCGCGCGAGGGCGGCGTCCTCATGCGCTCTGGCCATACCGAAGCCGCCGTCGACCTGTGCAAGCTTGCCGACCTGCCGCCGGTCGGCGTCATTTCCGAGCTGGTCAATGACGACGGCACGGTCAAGCGCGGGCCGCAGGTGGCTGCCTTCGCCGAGGAGCATGGCCTGAAGCAGGTGTCCGTGGCGGATCTCATCGCCTATCGCCAGCGCAAGGAAACGCTGGTGGAGCGCGTCGCCTGCTCGAACATCGAAACGCCCGGCGGCAACGCGCAGGTCTTCACCTACACCTTGCCCTGGGATCCGATGCACCATGTCGCGATCGTCTTCGGCGATATCCGCGACGGCGAGGACGTGCTGGTGCGGCTGCATTCTGAGGATGTCATGGCCGACGTCTTCGGTACGACCCACAAGCTGGAAGGAATCATGAAGTCGATGGGTGCCCGCGGACGCGGCGTCATCGTCTATCTGCGCGAGGGCTCCGTCGGTGTGGGCCATCAGGAGCGCAAGCGTCCCGCGCCGGATGATCGCGAGGATCATGAGGAAGCGCGCAAGCGCGAGAGCGAGTGGCGTGAGATCGGCCTTGGCGCCCAGATACTCAAGGATCTCGGCATCTCCTCGATCAACCTGATCGCCTCGCGCGAGCGCCACTATGTCGGCCTCGAGGGTTTTGGCATTCATATCGCCAGGACCGAGATACTCTGACGTTTTCGTGTGGCTGGAGCCAATGGTCGTAAGGTTGCCTCCAAGCGAGCGGACCGAACGATTGTTGTTGCGCAGGCCGCTACGCGCGGACCTGGATTTCCTGGTCGATCTCTTTTCGCGGCCCGAACTCGTCGCGCATCGCCCGGACCCGACCCCGGACACGCCGGAACAAAGCGCGGCGAGGCTCGAGCGTGACATCGAGCATTGGGAGAGGCACGGTTTCGGCCGCTGGGCAGCCGAGGCGGATGGCGGGCTGGTCGGCTTTGGCGGGGTCACGATCTCAGCTGATTTCGAAGGGCTGAACCTGTCCTACCACCTGCATCCGGAAAGCTGGGGGCGCGGTTATGCCACGGAATTGGTCGAGCATGCTCTGCGCGCGGCTTTCGGCCCGTTGCGCGCGTTCCGGGTGGTCGGGCTGGCTCGTCCGGCCAATCCCGCGTCACGCCGTGTACTGGAGAGATGCGGCCTCGTCTTCGAGCGCGACGTAATGATGCACGGCGCGTCGACGGGACTCTATGCGATCTCAGCCGCCGGATTTGCGGAGCGGATGTAAAACCCCGTGCCTGGCGATGGGCGAGCCCATCGGTCGATTGACATTCGCGGGTTCGGGCGCATCTTCCTCGACAATCTCTGGGGCGGGAGATTCGGGCGGATGTGGGATTTCAGCATCGGCAGGTCGGTATCGGTCATGGCGCGGACCTGGCCTTTCATCGCGCTGCGCATCATCGTCTATTTCGGCATCACCCTCGCCTACATAATGGCGACCGGTACGGGCGCCAGCGTCGGGTATGGCGTCGGTCACATCTCATCCGATCCTGACGGTCCGCTGTCCTTCGCCCTGTGGGGTGGGGTCGTCGGCTTCGGCGTGGTGTCGATCGCCGTCTACTGGATCCGTGAGTACATTCTCTACATCGTCAAGGCCGGTCACATCGCGGTCATGGTCCACCTCATCGACGGTCGCGACATTCCCGACGGCCAGGGTCAGATCGGCTACGCCAGGGATGTCGTGACCGAACGGTTCGCCGAGGCCAATGTGCTCTTCGTGGTCGACCAGCTCGTGAAGGGCGCGATCCGCGCAATCACAGGGCTTTTGGGCGGTATCGCCGCCTTCCTGCCGATCCCCGGGCTGAGTGGACTGGTCAGCTTCATCAACACGGTCATCCGCCTGTCGCTGACCTATGTCGACGAGATCATCCTCGGCTACAACATCCGCATCAACTCTGCCTCGCCGTTCGAGACCGCGAGGCAAGGGGTGGTGCTCTATGCCCAGAACGGCCGCGTCATGGTCAAGAACGCCATCTGGCTGGCCATCATCATGTGGGGCGCGGCCTTTGTCATCTTCCTGCTGATGCTGACGCCTGCGGCGGCCATCCTCTACATGATGCCCGGCCAGCTTGCCGGCTGGGCCTTCGTGCTCGCCATCGTCTTCGCCTGGGCCTTCAAGGCCGCCTTCATCGAGCCATTCGCCATCGCCTCGCTGATGCAGGTCTATTTCAGCACCATAGAGGGCCAGGTCCCGGATCCCGAATGGGATGCGAGGCTGGCCGAGACCTCGTCGAAATTCCGGGAGCTCAAGGACAAGGCGCTCGGCTCCTTCCGCGGCTCGCGCTGGGAGACGCCGCGCACCGCAGTCTGATCACGCTTTTGGCTGGGTGCCCGTTTCGTCGCCGAGCCGGGCGATCGCCGACTTGAGCGGCGTCTCGCCGGCGCCTGAGAAAGTTTCGCTCATGATCAGGTCCGATAGCGGCAGGCGGCGGCCCCAGCCATGGGTCTCGAGGTCCGGCTTCGGGGCGAATTGCGAGACCCGGCCGACGCAGAGATAGGCTACCGGCGTGACGTGTTCGGGGATCGACAGCAGTTGCTTCAGGGCCCCGGCATCGATGATGCTGACCCAGCCGACGCCGACGCCTTCCGCCCGCGCGGCCAGCCAGAAGTTCTGCACCGCGCAGACGGTGCTGTAGAGGTCCATTTCCGGATTGTGCCAACGCCCGAGCGGTGAATTTCGGGATCGCTGCCGGTCGCAGGTGACGCACAGGTTCAGCGCGCTCTCGCAGATGCCTTCGAGCTTGAGCTTGCGATAGAGCGCCCGCCGCTCCTCCTCGATCGCCGGCAGTTCCTGTTCACGCGCCGCGAGAAACAGGTTGCGCACCTGTTGCCTGCGCTGCATATCGCGCACGACGATGAAGTTCCACGGCTGCATATAGCCGACGGACGGCGCGTGGTGGGCTGCCTGCAGCAGCCGCGCCAGCACGTCGTCGTCGACCGGAGCCGGCGTGAAATGGCTGCGCACATCGCGTCGCGTGGCTATGGCATGGTAGACGGCGTCGCGCGCCAGATGGTCGAAACCTTCGCCGTGGAAGGCAATCATGCGTTCAGGCATCGCGTGTCCCCTTGCGAGTGCGTACGATGTCCGCCGCCTGACCAAGCGGATGACCATATCTGCCAGGCCGGTCTTCTGGCTCGGGATCGTCCCGCGTCCGGCGCCTTCCCGTCGGTGACAGTGGCGTTTGCCGGCGCGGTCCCCCTTACAGCGTTGGGCACGCCACGGAATTCAACCGTGTTCCCGATTCTCCCACACGCGGCGGGCACCAGGCAGCGAAGCCACCCTACGCCGATATGCGCCGCTCGCCAATGCATGCCGGTCGGTTTTGCCGCATTTGTGCGACCCGCGCGGGTGCGACACGGTGGGCGGAGACGTTGATTTTCCCCAGCGATCGAACCGCGACACATGGCCATCAAGCGTTCGGGACACTAGATTGGGGCAATGGTCACCCGTCTCTACACGAACCCGATCTTCCTCGAACACCTGACGCCGCCCGGGCATCCCGAGCGGCCGGACCGGTTGCGTGCGGTCGAGCGCATGCTCGACGACGAGGCTTTCGCCGATCTGGACCGTGTCATCGCACCGAAAGGCGACGAGGAGACAATCCTTTACGCGCATCCCCGGGAATTCGTCGAGCGCGTGCGCGCCGCCATCCCGCAGGAAGGCATTGTTCGTCTCGACGCTGATACCAGCGTCAGTCCCAAGAGCTGGCAGGCGGTGGTCACCGCCGTTGGCGCCGCCAATGCGGCGGTCGATGACGTCTTCGAGGGCCGCGCCGCCAATGTCTTCGTCGCCTCCCGGCCGCCAGGCCACCACGCCGAGAAAACCACGGCTATGGGCTTCTGCCTGTTCAACACGGCGGCGATAGCGGCCCGCCATGCGCAACGGCGCCACGGCGTCGAACGTGTGGCGATCATCGATTGGGACGTTCACCACGGCAACGGCACGCAGGATATTTTCTGGGACGATCCGACGGTCATGTACTGCTCGACGCACCAGATGCCGCTCTATCCCGGCACGGGCGCGAAGAGCGAGACCGGCGTCGGCAACATCGTCAACGCGCCGCTCGCGCCGCAAACGGGCAGCGACGTTTTTCGCGATGCCTTCAACTCGCGCGTCCTGCCGGCGATCGATGGTTTCGCGCCCGACCTGATCATCATCTCCGCCGGCTTCGACGCGCACCACCGCGATCCGCTGGCCGAGATCAATCTGACCGAGGACGATTTCGACTGGGCGACCGGTCAACTGATGGAACGCGCCACGCGCCATGCCGGCAACCGGCTCGTCAGCCTGCTCGAAGGCGGCTACGATCTGCAAGGCTTGGCGTTTTCCGTCGCCGCCCATGTCGGGCGGCTGATGAAAGGATAGGGAATGACTGGTGAAGTGAACGAGGACGTCAAGGCGATGAGCTTCGAGCAGGCGCTCGACGCATTGGAGAAGATCGTCGATGATCTGGAGCGCGGAGACGTGCCGCTCGACCAGTCGATCCGTATCTATGAGCGGGGCGAGGCGCTGAAGGCCCATTGCGACCGGTTGCTCAAGGCGGCCGAGGACAAGGTGGAGAAGATCAGGCTCTCGCGCGACGGCAAGCCGGTCGGCGTGGAGCCGCTCGACGCCGACTGAATTCACGGGAGCGGGTTCAAGGGCCGGGGAAAACAAGGTTAGGAGTTCAAGCCATGTGCAGAAACATCAAGACCCTGTTCAACTTCGAACCGCCCGCGACCAATGACGAGGTTCACGACGCGGCCCTCCAGTTCGTGCGCAAGCTGAGCGGTTCGACCAAGCCTTCAAAACGCAATGAGCATGCGTTCCACCACGCGGTCGAGGCGATCGCCGCGGCGGCGCGCGAGCTGCTCGATTCGTTGGAGACCACCCAGGAGCCGCGCAATCGCGAGGAAGAGGCGGCCAAGGCCAAGGCCAGGTCCGCGCTCCGTTTTGCCTGAGGTGATCCGATGAGCTTCTTTCCCGGAAACGACCCGCAGCCTGGCGATGCCTTCGCCTGTGATCAGATCGAGCTGATGGTGATCCCCAACGCCAAGGATATTGGTGGCTTCGAGGTTCGTCGCGCCTTGCCGACGGCCAAGCGCCGGCTGGTCGGGCCGTTCATCTTCTTCGATCGCATGGGCCCCGCGATCCTGCGGGCTGGCAATGCGCTCGATGTCAGGCCCCACCCGCATATCGGCCTCGCGACGGTCACCTATCTGTTCGACGGCAAGATACGTCACCGCGATTCGCTGGGGACGGAGATGGTCATCGAGCCGGGCGACGTGAACCTGATGACTGCCGGCCGCGGCATCGTCCATTCCGAGCGCACGCCCGAGGAACTGCGTGGCGCGCCGATGTCTATGTCCGGCCTGCAGACCTGGCTCGCCCTGCCGGACGGCAAGGAGGAAATCGCTCCGGTTTTCGAGAACACGGCGGCGGCGCGACTGCCCGAGATCGACGATAGTGGCGTGAGCGGCCGTGTCGTGCTTGGCGACTTCGCCGGGCTGCGCTCGCCGGTCAAGGTTGCATCCGAAACGCTCTATGCCGACCTGCGGCTCGCGCCAGGCGCCAGTGTTAGAATCCCTGCCGAGGCGGAAGAGCGCGCGATCTATACGCTTGAGGGCGAGGTTTCCATCGCGGGCGACCGTTTTCCGCCGGAGCGCCTGCTTGTCTTCAAGCCCGGTGACGAGATCGTCGTGTCTTCTGAGAACGGCGCGCATTTCATGCTGTTCGGCGGCGCCTCGCTCGGATCGAAGCGCTACATCTGGTGGAACTTCGTCTCGTCCTCCAAGGAGCGCATCGAGCAGGCCAAGGAAGAATGGAAGACCGGCCGCTTCGATATCGTTCCCGGAGACGACAAGGAATTCATTCCGCTGCCGGAAAGCTAGGCAAGCGTCCGACGCGCGTCACCGACACGCATTTACATTCGATGTCCCGCGTCATAATCCCCGATGAACGAAGCTGGAGCAGGGCCAGATCTTGAACGCAACGCCGCACACGCCGCTTCTCGACAAGGTCCGCATCCCGGCCGATCTGCGCAGGCTTGCCGAAAGTGACTTGCCGCAGCTCGCGTCCGAGCTTCGCATGGAACTCGTCGACGCGGTGTCGCGTACCGGTGGCCATCTTGGCGCCGGCCTTGGCGTCGTCGAACTGACCGTCGCGCTGCACTACGTCTTCAACACGCCGGACGACCGGCTGATATGGGATGTCGGCCATCAGGCCTATCCGCACAAGATCCTGACCGGCCGTCGCGACCGCATCCGCACGCTTCGCCAGGAAGGCGGCCTTTCCGGCTTCACGCGGCGCGCCGAGAGCGAGTACGACCCGTTCGGCGCGGCGCATTCGTCGACCTCGATTTCGGCCGGCCTGGGCATGGCCATGGCCCGTGACCTGTCGGGCGGCCGCAACAACGTCATCGCCGTCATCGGCGACGGCGCGATGTCGGCTGGCATGGCTTATGAGGCGATGAACAACGCCGGCGCGCTCGATGCCCGGCTGATCGTCGTCCTCAACGACAACGACATGTCGATCGCGCCGCCTACCGGTGCGATGAGCGCCTATCTGGCGAGGCTTGCTTCCGGCAAGGCCTATCTCGGCCTGCGCGATTTCGGCAAGAAACTGACCTCCTATCTCGGCAAGCGCGCCGACCGCGCCATCACGCGGGCGGTCGAGCATGCCCGTGGCTACGTCACCGGCGGCACGCTTTTCGAGGAACTTGGCTTCTATCACATCGGCCCGATCGACGGGCACAATCTGGAGCATCTCATTCCGGTGCTCAGGAACGTGCGCGACAACGGCACCGGCCCGGTGCTGATCCACGTCGTGACCCAGAAGGGCAAGGGCTATGCGCCGGCTGAAGCCGCCGCCGACAAATACCATGGCGTCAACAAGTTCGACGTCATCACCGGCGCCCAGGCCAAGGCTCCGGCCAACGCGCCCGCATACACCAAGGTCTTCGCCGAAAGCCTGATCCAGGAGGCCCGCGAGGACGACCGCATCGTCGCCGTCACCGCCGCCATGCCGAGCGGCACCGGTCTCGATCTGTTCGGCGAGGCCTTTCCGAGCCGGACCTTCGATGTCGGCATCGCCGAACAGCACGCGGTGACGTTCGCCGCCGGCCTCGCCACCGAGGGCTATAAGCCCTTTGCCGCCATCTATTCGACCTTCCTGCAGCGCGCCTACGACCAGGTCGTGCACGACGTGGCGATCCAGCGCCTGCCGGTACGCTTCCCGATCGACCGCGCCGGCTTCGTCGGCGCCGACGGCGCGACCCATTGCGGCGCGTTCGACACCACTTTCCTTGCCTCCTTGCCTAACTTCGTCGTCATGGCGGCGGCCGACGAAGCCGAGCTGCGCCACATGGTTCGCACCGCGGCGGACTATGACGAAGGCCCGATTTCGTTCCGCTATCCGCGTGGCAACGGTGTCGGCGTCGACATGCCCGAGCGCGGATCGATGCTCGAGATCGGCAAGGGACGCATCGTGCGGGAAGGCACCAAGGTGGCGCTGCTTTCCTTTGGCACGCGTCTCCAGGATTGCCTCGCGGCGGCCGAGGAACTCGGCGCCGCCGGGCTCTCCACGACCGTTGCCGATGCCCGTTTCGCCAAGCCGCTGGATGAGGACCTGGTCCGCCGCCTCGCCCGCTCGCATGAGGTGCTGGTGACGGTGGAGGAGGGGGCCATTGGCGGTTTTGCTAGCCAGGTGCTGCAATTCCTGGCGCATGACGGTCTCCTGGAAAGTGGTCTGAAGGTTCGTCCGCTGGTGCTGCCGGATGCCTTCGTCGATCACGCCAAGCCCGAGAAGATGTATGCCGATGCGGGGCTCGACGCGGCCGGCATCGTGCGCACGGTTTTCGTGGCTCTCGGGCATGCGATTCGCGCGCAACGCGCCTGAATCAACTTCTCAACGTAATGAATCGCTTTGCCGGCTTTCGTCGGTAACGCCCTGTTAACATTGCTGTTTGGCGTTTCGCTTACCGCGTCTCTTGGCCGTTTTTCAACGGCGCCTTGCTAGGACCGGCCTGGGCAGGGAGACGAAACGATGAAGTCGTTGCTTTGCGCCATGGCCCTTCTGGCGGTCATGGTGGCGCCGGTGGCAGCCGAGGTGCGCTATGATCGCAACCTCGAGCGAGCGGTGATGGACATTGTCGCCGCCAGGATGGGCGGCATCCGCGGCGGCTTCACCTACAAGCAGGTTCCGCAACTGGTGCCTGAAGCGGCGCCTGCCGACATTGCGCCGGAGCGGGCGCGCGAAGACGCCAAGCGAGACCTCGACGATGGTTTGGCGCCGGCCGTAGAACGGCGCATCTCGCCGGCAATTTTCTAGGTCTTCACCCAGAGGGGATCGCGACCGGGCAATCTAGAACCACAGGTCGCGCACGCAGCGGCCGTCGCGTGGCAGATCGTCGAACGTATCCAGTCCGTCGAAATGGTCGATCGCCAGGTCGGCGACGGCTTCCGGTGCCGCAAGTCTGACGTTGACGGCAATCCGCCTTCTGCCGGCGGCATCCAGCCGCAGCCCGCGCCACGCCACCACGCAGGCGCATGTCGGGCAGAACAGGATTTCAAGCGAGGATGTCTCCTTGCCCGCGCGCGTATAGCTGCTCATCGGCCCGGCGACGCGAATGCGTTCGTCGGCATAGTCGTAGGCCCACAGCGTGCAATAGCGGCAGCAGAGCGTGCAGTTGCAGGCGGTGATCGATCCCGGGTCGCCCTCCAGCGTCCAGTGCGCCGCGCCGCAATGGCAGGTTCCCCTGAGCATCCGTCTTCCTCCATGCCGGACATCGGAACGCATCCCTTCTAACACCCTGCTTCATCCGAGGCGACGGAAGGCCTGGCCGATCTGTTCACGGCTCCGTCGTGCGCGCATTCTTGCCTTTGCCGGCCGTTTTCGCCAATGAAGGCCGATGAACGCCCCTTCGCCAGCCAGCACGCGCCAGCGGCTCGACGACCTGCTCGTCCAGCGCGGCCTGTTTGCCAGCCGCTCGCGTGCCCGCGACGCTATCGAGCGCGGCACCGTGATGGTGGACGGCGCCAGCGCGCGCAAGCCCGGCCAACTTGTCGCTCCCGCGTGCGTCATTGCCGTCGACGATCCGGCACAGGGCTATGTTTCGCGCGCGGCGCTGAAGCTCGTCGCGGGCCTCGATCGTTTCGGCCTCGATCCCTCCGGGCTCGCGGCGCTCGACCTCGGCGCGTCGACCGGTGGTTTCACCCAGGTTCTGCTCGAGCGCGGCGCGGCCCACGTCCACGCCATCGATGTCGGTCATGGCCAGATGCATCCGGCAATCGCGGGCGACCCGCGCGTAACGCGCATCGAAGGGTTGAACGCCCGCGATCTGTCGCTGGCCGACCTTGGTGGGCATGCTCCGGATTTCATCGTATGCGACGTCAGCTTCATTTCGCTGAAGCTGGCGCTGCCGCCGGCCCTGTCGCTGGCCAGGCCCGGCGCCCGCGCGCTGCTGCTGGTAAAGCCACAGTTCGAGGCCGGTCGCGAGGCGATCGGCAAGGGCGGACTGCTCAGGGAGCCGGCCGACGCGATCCGGGTCGCGGGTTCGCTGCGGTCCTGGCTCGACGGCGTGCCTGGCTGGCGCGCGCTGGGGCTCGAGCCATCGCCCATCGAGGGTGGTGACGGCAATCATGAGTTCCTTCTCGCTGGAATCAAGGATCGATGAGCACGCGCTTCACCATTACAAAGCTTGGCTCGCAGGGCGACGGGATTGCCGCCGTCGATGGCAGCGAGGTCTTCATCCCCTTCACGCTGCCCGGCGAGACGGTCACAGCCGCGCGCCAGAAGGATCGCGGCACGCTGATGTCGGTGCTTGAGGCCTCACCGCTGCGCGTCGATCCCGAATGCCGACACTTCACGGAATGCGGCGGCTGCGCGCTGCAGCATTATGAGGCCGAAGCCTATCGGCACTGGAAGCGCGACAAGGTCGTGCACGCCCTGAAGGGCAAGGGCATCGCCTGCGAGGTCGAGGCGCTCGTGCCCTGCGCGCCGCACAGCCGGCGCCGCGTCGTCTTCAGCGCCAGGCGCACCGAGACCGGCATGCTGCTCGGCTTCGTGCGCGCGCTGTCGTCCGAGATCATCCCGGTCGAGGAATGCCCGATCTCGCTGCCGCCGGTCATCGCCGCGCTCAATCGCCTGCGGGCGCTGGCCGGGCTGGTCTGCGCCACGCCGAAACCATTCCATATGATGGTGACGGTCACGGCGTCCGGACTGGACATTGCCGTGCAGGATGCGGGCAAGCTGGGCGAGAACCAACGTCGCATCGCCTCGAACTTCGTCCTCGCGGAGGGGTTTGCAAGGCTAGCCGTCGACGGCGAGATCATCATCGAACCGAAGAAGCCCGTCGTGCAGTTCGGATCCGTGGCAGTCGCCGTACCGTCGGGCGCGTTCCTGCAGGCCACGGAAGCTGCCGAGCAAACGATGGCGGACCTCGTCGGCAAGCACCTGTCGCGCGCGAAGAAAGTGGCGGACCTGTTCTCCGGTTGCGGCAGTTTTGCCTTGCGACTAGCGGCAAAGTCGGAGGTTCATGCCGTCGAGGCCGACGCCCCCGCGCTGGCCGCGCTCGATCACGCCTTCCGTTTCGCCGGCGGCCTGAAGCGGGTGACCAGTGAACGCCGCGACCTGTTCCGGCGTCCCCTGACCTTCAAGGAACTGAACGCCTTCGACGGGCTCGTCTTCGATCCACCGCGCGCCGGCGCCGAGGATCAGTCGAAGCAGATCGCGCGTTCGGACGTGCCGTTCGTCGCGGCGGTATCCTGCAATCCCGTCACCCTGGCCAGGGATTTGCGCATTCTTCTCGACGGCGGCTATGCGCTGAAGAGCGTTACACCAATCGACCAGTTCCTGTGGTCTTCGCATGTCGAGGCCGTGGCGCTGCTCGAGAAGCCGCGACGCAGGCGTTAGGGTCGACCTAGAAGTCATCTGCCTCAAGGGTAGGGCGCGCCCCGGCTTGCGAGGCCGGCTTCGGCTGTCACAAGCCTGTAATAGACATTTCGGATAGTCCGCACGGTAGCGATTGCTACGGAACTCTTTGACGGACACTCTGGATGACCGACGCCGCATTCACGGATCAGCCCGCGGATTTCGATACGCGCGTCCTTGCCGCGATCGAAAGCCTGCCACCCGCCGAGCAGCGGATGGCGCGCTTCTTCGTCAGCCAGAAGCAATCGGTGCTGCTGGGGTCCGCCGCCGAGATCGCGCAACTGGCCGGCGCCAGCGACGCCACCGTCGTGCGCACGGCGCGCGCGCTGGGTTTCGAGAGCCTTTCGGCACTGCGTCAGATGCTGCTTTCGGACCTCACGGGAACACCCTCGCCGGGCAGGCGGCTGGCGCGCACGCTGGAAGAGACGGGTGACGACAGCGCCGGCGCGCTGCGTCATGTCATCGGCATCCATGAAGATGTGCTCGGCGCGCTCAAGCGCCCGGAACTGGCTGCCGCCTTCGGGCGGGCCGTCGACATACTGGCGGGAGCCGGCCGTCGCCATGTCTTCGGCATCGGCCCATCCGGCGCCATGGCCGAATATGCCAGCCTGCAGTTCAACAGGATCGGCCTGCCCACCGCCGCGCTTTCAGTGTCGGGTGTCGCGCTTGCCGATCGCCTGCTCTGGCTGGCAGAGGGCGACGCCGTGCTGATGATGGCCTATGCGCCGCTCTACCGCGAGGTCGAGATCGTTCTCGACCAGGCCCACCAGATGGGCGTGCCCGTGGTGCTGGTCAGCGACAATCTCGGGCCGTTCGTCTCCGACAAGGTGGCGGAAATCCTCCCGGTCCCACGCGGCAAGGCCGATCATCTGGCCATGCATGGCGGGACCATGGTGCTGATCGAGGCGCTGATCATCGCACTGGCGGGGCGTGGTGCCGAGGCGGCTTTCGACAGTCTGGACCGGCTCGGCAACCTGCGGAGCTCCATCGATAGTGCCTGGAGCAAACGGGGAACAAGAAAGAAAAAAGAGAGCAGAAAGAAAAGTACATAAAAGTTTCAAGATAGATTTATACAGTTAAAATTGGAAATTCTCTGCTCAAAATTCAAGGAGAAATAAAATGAAAATGCAAACTGGTTTTGCGTTTGCTTTTGGACTGTCCATTCTTTCGTTAGTGTCGCCGGTCTCGGCCGCTGACCTGGTTCTCTACGATGCGCTCGATTTCGCGGCTCCGGTGGCGAAGGCCTTTCAGGCGAAGACCGGGCTGACGGTCGACGTGGTCGAACCCGGCAGCACCGGCGAGACCCTTAGCAAGATTGCCGCCGAGGGTAGCAACCCGCAATTCGACATCGTCTGGCTCGACGGTTCGGCTGTCATGGAGCGCATGGCGACCGACCATGTCCTGCAGGCGATCCCGGCTGGCGCCTATGACAAGGTTGCATTCACGGCTTTCGGCAAGTCGCTGGTTCCGGCGAGCCATGCCTTCCTGCCCACGGGCGCCAGCACGACCGCCATCGAGGTGAACACCAAAAAGGTTCCGGCCGACAAGATGCCGAAATCCTGGGCCGACCTCCAGTCGTTCTCCGGCAAGGTCGCGGCCAAGGACCCCAACCTGTCGGGTCCGGCCTATCAATGGCTGGCGGGCATCTTCCAGACCAATGGGCTTGAGGACGGCAAGGCGCTGCTGAGCAAGACGCTCACCAACAAGACCCTTTCCGGCCTGTCGAGCGGCGGCAAGGTCAACAAGGCGGTGCTCACCGGGGACGCCGTCGTTGGCATCAACCAGGACAGCGCCATCTTCTCGAAGATCGCCGCCGGCGAGCCTGTCGTCGCTGTCTATCCGAAGGAGGGCTCCGTCGCCCTTCCGCAAGGGCTCGGCATCAGCGCCAAGACCCAGCACATGGACGCGGCGCGGAAGTTCATCGATTTCGTCACAAGCGCCGAAGGCCAGGCAGCGATGCAGAATGGCGACGACACCGATTTCTTCTTCATTCCGGTCATCGACGGGGTGAAGCCAAAGCCGGGACGCGAGACCGCCATCACCTACACCCACCTCGATGACGCGGTCGCCGCTGCTCACGAGACCGAGTGGAAGCAATGGTACAAGGACAATTTCGTCCAGTGAACCGGGCCTCGCGATGATGGCTGTTCTCCAGCATGGTGGCGCCGCGAGCCTGGCTCGCGGCGCTGGCCTTCCAGGGCCGGCAAGCCTGCTTGCCGGGCTGCGCCGCCACGGCGGCGCGCTGGCGGTCTACGCCGCCTTTGCCCTGCTGATCGGATTGCCGCTTGCATGCGTGCTGGCGCAGGCCATCCTGCCCGGCCTTTTCGATCCGCGCCAGGCGAGCGGCGCCTTGAGCCTCGAGCCGCTGGCACGGATATTCTCGTCGCCACGAATGGCCACCTCGGTGCTGCATTCGCTCGAACTCGGCGCGATGGTGGCCGTCACCACCACGGTGCTCGGCGGAGCCTTTGCCGTCCTGACGCGCCGTTGCGACCTCCCGTTTCGCGCCGTGGTCTCAGCCTTGCCTTGGCTGGTCTTCCTGACGCCTTCCTATCTCAAGGCCCTGGCCTGGGTGCTGCTGATGTCGCCCGGCGGCTATCTGGCGCAGTTCGGGCTGCTGCCGCCGGCGTGGAGCGATGCCTTTTTCGGCCTGACGGGCCTCGTCTTCGTCCACACGCTCGGCCTGTTCCCCCTGGCGAGCTTCATCATCGGCAGCGCCCTTGCCGGGCTGGGCAGCGAGATGGAGGACGCCGCCCGCCTTTCGGGCGCCAATCCCTGGCGGATATGGCTGCGGGTGAACGGACCGCTGCTTGCCCCGGCAATCGCGCTCAGCCTCATTGCCGTGTTTGCCGAGGTGCTGTCCGATTTCGGGCTCGCCTCGACCATCGCCCGCATGTCGAGCTTCGGCGTCCTGACCTATGGCATCTATGCCGCCGCGAGCGACTATCCGGTAGACTTCCCCGCGGCTGGTGCCCAGGCTCTCGTCCTGCTCGCGCTCGTTCTGCTCGTCGTCCTGGCCGACAGGCTGCTGCGGCGGCGCGCCGATCCGAGGCTGATTTCGGGTCGGACGAAGCCGGCGCGGCTTTACGATCTTGGCCCATGGCGCTGGGCCGCGCTCAGTGCGGTGCTCGTCATTGCTTTCCTGGCGCTCGTCCTGCCGCTCGCGGCCATCGCCGCGCGAGCTCTGAGCCAGACGCTAGGACATGGGCTGGTGTGGAGCAACGTCACAATGGCCAATGTCTCGGCCGCCCTCAGCTCCAGCACGCCTGCCAATGACGGGCTGTTGCGCAGTCTCGGCTATGCCGGCCTTACCGCCATCATCACCAGCGCGCTTGCCCTTGTCCTGTCGGCGCAGCTCGACCGTTCCAATCCGGTGATGCGGGCGATCGTCGTCGGCCTGGCGCTCGGCGCCGTCGCCATACCCGGCATCGTGCTGGGCTTCGGCTACATCCTGGTCTGGAACCGCTTGCCGGGTTTTCGCGACTGGCCGTTCCCTCACTATGGCGACGGCTCGCTTCTTGTGCTGGGCTACGTCGCCGCCGCGCTTCCCTATTGCCTGGTCGTCATCCTGTCCGCCATTGGCCAGTTGGCGCCAAGCCTCGGCGATGCGGCGCGCCTGCATGGCGCGGGCACGCTGCGGCGCATGCTCACGATCACCTTGCCGCTGGTCTTCGTCAGCGTGGTGACGGCCTTCCTGCTGACCTTCATCCGCACCGTTTTCGAGCTGCCCATGTCGCAGATGCTGATCCCGCAGAGCGGGGCGCCCGCGCCGACACTGATCCTCAAACTGTTCAGCCACGACCGGGACGGGCTGGCTTCGGCCATTGCGCTGGTGGCGATGGCGGCCGCCGGAACGGCCGCGACCATGGTCTGGATTGCCTCGCGCCGCTTCATCGGTCCGCGCCGGCGCCCTGTTGCCAACGGCGTCCCAGGAGCCTTTTCGGCCGAGCGAGGGGAGAAACGATGACGGCGTCCCTGCATTGCGCCGGCCTGTGCAAATCGCTGGGCGGCCGGCCGATCCTGCGTGATCTCGACATCCGGATCGAAGCCGGCGAGGTGGTGTCGCTGCTCGGCGCCAGCGGTTCCGGCAAGACAACCCTGCTGCGCATCATCGCCGGCCTGGTCGAGCCCGACAGTGGTTCGATAGCGCTGGACGGACGCCTCGTCTGGGGCGGACAGACGGCGGTGCCGGCGGAAAAGCGCCGCGTCGGCATGGTTTTCCAGGACTATGCGCTATGGCCGCATATGACGGTTGCCGGCAACCTAGCCTTCGGCCTGCACTCGCAGCGGCTTCCGGAACGCGAGATCGTGGCGCGTCTCGACCATGCGCTGGACGTCACCAGGCTGGCGCCTTTCCGCGATCGCTACCCCGCGGAGCTGTCCGGCGGCCAGCAGCAGCGTGTCGCCATCGCGCGCTGCCTGGCGGCCCGCCCGGCATTGATGCTGTTCGACGAGCCCCTCAGCAATCTCGACGCGGCGCTGCGCGAGGACATGAGGATCGAGATGATGGACCTCGTGCGTCGCGAGGCCATCACGGTTGTCTACGTAACCCATGATCAGGCGGAAGCGATGGCCGTCTCCGACCGCATCGCCGTCATGCGGTCGGGCGAGATCGCCCAGCTCGACACGCCGAAGGCGATCTACGAGGCGCCGGCCGATTCCTTCGTCGCCAGCTTCATCGGCGGCTTCTCGGTCCTGCAGGGCGAAGTCCGCGACGAATTGTTCCGTATCCAGGGCGGTGGCGCCGAAGCCGTGCGCGCCCCCGGCGCGGGCGCAGGCGCCGGCATGCTCGTCGTGCGGCCGGAGGATGCCCGCCCGGCCGAGGCTCATCCGTGCAACCGGCTGCAGGGCAAGGTGCTGTCGCGCGCCTACCAGGGCCGGTGCTGGCGTTTGGCGGTCGACCTCGGATCACAGCGCGTGCGTCTCGACTGGCCCGATGCGCCGCCTGTAGGCGAGCCGCTCGCCTTCTCGCTGCCGCCGGAGCGCTGCGTGGTGCTCAGGACGTAGCGCTTGTCTTCGAAAGGTATAGGATGCCCGCATGCATGATCTGACACCGATAATATCGACCGTCACAGCCGCTTTCCTCGCCTCCTTCGTCGAGGTGGTCGAGGCCTTCACCATCGTGCTCGCGGTCGGCGTTACGCGCAGCTGGCGTCCGGCGCTCACCGGCACCGCCCTGGCGCTGGTGGTGCTCGCCGCGCTGGTGCTGGCGTTCGGACCACTGCTCGCGCTCGTGCCCATCGCGACGCTGCAGTTCGTGGTCGGCGTGCTGCTCATCCTGTTCGGCATGCGCTGGCTCCGCAAGGCGATCCTGCGCAGCGTCGGCGTCATCGCGCTCCACGACGAGGATGCCGCCTTTTCGAAGGAGACCGCCGAGCTGAACCGGCAGGCCAGCGACAAGCGCGCCGATTATTTGGCCGGGCTCGCGGCATTCAAGGCGGTGCTGCTGGAAGGCGTCGAGGTGGTCTTCATCGTCATCGCTGTCGGTGCGGCGCATGGCCAGACCGGTTATGCCAGCCTCGGCGCGCTCGCCGCCCTTATCCTGGTCACGCTGATCGGCCTCGTCGTTCACCGGCCGCTGGCTAGGGTGCCCGAGAACGCGCTCAAATTCGTGGTCGGCCTGATGCTGACCAGCTTCGGCATCTTCTGGACGGGCGAGGGCATCGGCGCCGAATGGCCTGGCGCGGATCTCGCCTTGCTGGCGATCTTCGCCGTCATCGCGCTCGCCTCCTTCGCAATCGTGCGCTGGATGCGTGGCACAGACCTCACTCCGGACCGGAGGGCCGCCCGATGAACATCGTCCGTGTTATTTTCAGCGAGCTCGTCGGCATGTTCGTCGACGACGGCTATCTGGCGCTGCTGGCGCTGATCCTGATCGCCGCGGTCACCGCGGCGGTGAAGCTTCTGGCGCTTCCGCCGCTGCCGGGAGCCTATCTCCTGCTCGCCGGCTGTCTCGTCATCCTGCTGGAAAGCGTCAGGCGCGCCGCTTCGCGGCGCTGAACGGAAGGCACGGGCGCACGTGCCGCTTGCTTGCAGGTTTCAGGCGGGGGGACGGCGGGAGAACCATTCCCCGGAACCGGAAAAGGCGACCGCCAACGGCGGCCGCCTTCCGTCAAGCTCTTACTTCTTCTTGCATTCCGGCGCCGCCTTCATCGCGGCATTCGCCTCGGCGGCAGTCTTGTACGAGGTCTTTCCGACCATGATCGAGGCTTTGCCGTCGGGCTTGGTCTTGGAAACCGAACAGGTTTTGCTGCTCGGGTGCTGAACGACGAAATACTCGTTCGCCGCGAAGGCGGGAGCGGCCGCCATCAGCAGCGCGATCGTCACAGGGATAAGGGTCTTGCGCACGAAATTACTCCATCAAAGGCGCCCCGAAAGATTTTGCCCAAGGCCTTAATGCCGGAACGATCTGTCTGCCGCATTGCTGGCAGATTACGGTTTGGTATATCGGCGCTCGGCTTGGCGGCACACGCCTTTTCGATGGCGCGAAAGAGCGCTGCCGGCACTCTTGGCAGGCGCTTTTCGGAAATCAATTTCGTCTTCGTGCGGCCATGGTGGAAGGCAGGCCGGGTCGCCAGTATCAGACCCTGGTGCCGCCGAGCGTCATCTGGTTCATCCTGAGATGCGGCTGGCCGACGCCGACGGGCACGCCCTGTCCGGCCTTGCCGCACATGCCGATGCCGGTGTCGAGCTTCATGTCGTTGCCGACCATGGCGACACGGTGCATGGCGTCCGGCCCGTTGCCGATCAGCATCGCGCCCTTGATCGGCTGCGTCACCTTGCCGTTCTCGATCATGTAGGCCTCGGTGCAGCCGAACACGAATTTGCCGGACGTGATATCGACCTGGCCGCCGCCGAAGGAAACGGCGTAGACGCCGTTCTTCACCGAGGCGATGATCTCGGCGGGCTCCATGTCGCCCGATGTCATGTAAGTGTTGGTCATGCGCGGCATCGGCTCGTGGGCGTAGCCCTCGCGGCGTCCGTTGCCGGTCGCCTTCATGCCCATCAGCCTGGCATTCTGGCGGTCCTGCATGTAGCCCACGAGCTTGCCGTCCTCGATCAGCACATTGCGCGCCGAGGGTGTGCCCTCATCGTCGACCGTCAGTGATCCGCGCCGCTCCGCGATGGTGCCGTCATCGACGACAGTGACGCCCTTGGCTGCGACCTGCTGCCCCAGCAGTCCTGCGAAGGCCGAGGTCTTCTTGCGGTTGAAGTCGCCTTCCAGTCCGTGGCCAACGGCCTCGTGCAGCATCACCCCCGGCCAGCCGCTGGACAGCACGATGTCGAACGTGCCGGCCGGCGCCGGCACGGCTTCAAGGTTGACCAACGCCTGCCTGAGCGCCTCGCTGGCGGCATGCTTCCAGCTTTCCTCCGTCAGGAACTCGCCAAAGCCCTTGCGACCGCCCATGCCATAGGAGCCGCTCTCCTGGCGGTCGCCCTGGCCGACCACCACGGACACGTTGATCCTGACCAGCGGCCTGACATCGCGCACGAGCTGACCATCGCCACGCACGATCTCGACATGCTGCCAGGAAGAGACGAGGGAGGCCGAAACCTGCCTGACGCGCGGATCGTTGTTACGCAGCCATGCGTCGATTTCCTGCAGCAGCTTGGCCTTGGCCTCGAAGGACGGCGACGGGATCGGGTTCTCCTCGCCGTAGAGATGGCGGTTGGTGCGCGCCGGCGCCGCCGCCAGCGTGCCGGAATAGCCGCCCTTGACCGCCGAGACGGCGTCGGAGGCGCGCAAGAGCGCTGCTTCCGAAAGGTCGCTGGAATGGGCATAACCGCTGGCCTCGCCCGCGACCGCGCGCAGGCCGAAGCCCTGATCGGTGTTGAAATTGGCCGTCTTCAGTCGGCCATTGTCGAAC
Organism: Mesorhizobium sp. 65-26; assembly: GCA_001899205.1. Classification (GTDB taxonomy): domain Bacteria; phylum Pseudomonadota; class Alphaproteobacteria; order Rhizobiales; family Rhizobiaceae; genus Mesorhizobium. The sequence goes on from MKVL01000025.1 coordinate 529,263, forward strand.
ATCAGCGCTTCGCTTTCGCTGTATTCGAGGAAGAGTTCGCCGTCATCGGCGCCCCGGATGGTGTCGGCGACGATCTCCTTGACGCGATCCTCGGAAATGTCGAACTGGCCGAGCAGGCTGGTCATGGCGTGTCCATTCATGAAGGCTGTTTTCTTCCTGCATGTAGGCCCGAAGCCAGGCCGAGACAATCGCCCGCCGCCCGGTATCGAAACCCGGCGGCACTGAAGAGCCTGCGTCGATGATGGAACGGGCGCGCCGAGAGCGGGCCCGCGATGTCAGGGCAGGGCGGCGAAGCCGTCCGCGAAGCCCTTCAGATCGACAGGAATGCCGATGCCTTCCTCGGGCGTCTGGAACACGATGAAGGTGGCGGACGTTCCGCTCTTCAGCGTGTCGAGCAGCGGCTTCTCGAGGATAACCTCGGCATAGCAGCCGTCCTGGAAGCAGCGCACGAAATATGCCCGGCCAATATCCTTGCCGTCGACATTGAGGCCGAGGCCGTTCGGCAGCAGCACTCCGAGCGGCGCAAGAACACGCAGGATCTCGGCCTTGTTGTCGGCGGTGCGCAGCACCACCACCGAGAGCCCCATCTCGGGACGATCCTCGGCGACGACGTTCTGCATCATCACACATTGTTCGGACGTCGCTCCGGCGGGCGTGTCGCAGATGATCGACCACGCTCCGTGCGTCGACTTGACCGTGCCGCTCGGCTGCGCGCCGGCGGCGTGGCCGAGCGAAGGCAGGCCAACGGCGGACAGGGCGGCAAGAAAGACGACCTTCGCCAGGGGTCTCGAAAGCCAGAGGGTCATGACGGCTCCATTGCGAATCACGGCACTTTAAGCCGCGCCAAGGCCAAGTAAAGGATGAGAGGCCGGCCGGGCCGCTCCGAAAATGGCCCATCCAAAGCTTTTCCGTGCCAATTCCGCCCGAATTGCGACCGCTGGAGTGTGCCCGGCTGCCTGGTCGGCACAGTTCGGGCGCGGGAACTCCGCATCGGATTCGTCCGGGCGGGTTTCATTGCCCCTGGCGTGCGCGCCCGGCTTGCGCGCAAAAATGCCGCATGATTTCCGCCGCTCCTTTCTTGCGGAGGGAAATAGAGTATGGTTTGAACCAGCCTTGGGACTGACCGGGATTCCCATCCCGGCATTGTACGTTATTCTCGCGCAGCAGCGGCGAGGGACCGGGAGATGAAGAGGGCGATGAGAAAATTCCTAGCAAGCGCCACGTTTCTAGCAAGTGCTGGGGCCGCCACGTTTTTCGCGGGCGCAACCGCTCACGCCGACCAGCCGCGGCCATGGCAGACCGGCTTCCAGGCTCCCGCGACCGACATGATGCGGCAGATCGAGTGGTTCGGTAACTACACGCTGTGGTTCATCGTCCCCATCACCATCCTGGTCCTGGTGCTGCTCGGCATATGCATCCTGAGGTTCCGGGCGAGCGCCAATCCGGTTCCGTCGAAGACCAGCCACAACACGCTGATCGAAGTGATCTGGACCGTCGGCCCGGTCGTCATCCTGCTTTTCCTCGCCATTCCGTCGTTCCAGCTGCTCACCGCGCAGTACACGCCGCCGGAAGAGGCCAAGCTGACCGTCAAGGCCACGGCCAACCAGTGGAACTGGGACTACGAGTACCAGACCGACAGCACGCTCTCCTTCAACTCGGCCCTTCTTCAGGAGGGTGACCGCGCCGCGGCCGGCAAGCAGGACCACCAGATCTATCCGCGACTGCTGGCCGTCGACAACGAACTGGTCGTGCCGGTCAACACCATGACCCGCGTGCTCATCACCGCCACGGACGTGATCCATTCCTTCGCCATGCCCGCCTTCGGCATCAAGATGGACGCCATCCCGGGCCGGACCAACGAGACCTGGTTCAAGGCTGAGAAGGAAGGGCTCTACTACGGCCAGTGCTCGCAGCTCTGCGGCAAGGACCACGCCTTCATGCCGATCGCGATCCGCGTCGTGTCCGATGCGCAGTTCAACACCTGGCTCGCGGCGGCAAAGACCAGCCTGCCGGCAGCCAACAAAGCGCTGATGGCCGAAGTCGACGGCGCCAACAAGGTAGCGGCCGCCGGCAACTGATGCCGCGGTCAGGAAAGATCAGGGAACGGAGCGGAACATGGCAGACGCTGCAGCTCACGACGGGCACGACCACAGGCCTCGCGGCTGGGTCCGGTGGGTGTATTCGACCAACCACAAGGACATCGGCACGCTCTATCTGATCTTCGCGATCTGCGCGGGCATCATCGGTGGCGCGCTTTCCGTCGCCATCCGCATGGAGCTGCAGGAGCCTGGCATCCAGATCTTCAGCGGCCTCGCGCAGATGGTCTATGGCGTCAACGGCGACGCCGCCATCGACGGCGGCAAGAGCATGTACAACGCCTTCGCCACCGCCCATGGCCTGATCATGATCTTCTTCATGGTCATGCCGGCCCTGATCGGCGGTTTCGCCAACTGGATGGTTCCGATCATGATCGGCGCTCCGGACATGGCGTTCCCGCGCATGAACAACATCTCGTTCTGGCTGCTTCCGCCGGCCTTCATCCTGCTGATCCTGTCGGCCTTCGTGCCGAGCGCTCCCGGAGCGCACGGCGTCGGCGGCGGCTGGACGCTCTATCCGCCGCTCTCGACCTCGGGTCAGCCCGGGCCGGCCATGGATCTTGCCATCCTGTCGATCCATATCGCCGGTGCCTCGTCGATCCTCGGCGCCATCAACTTCATCACCACCATCTTCAATATGCGCGCCCCGGGCATGACGCTGCATAAGATGCCGCTGTTCGCCTGGGCGGTGCTGATCACGGCCTTCCTGCTCTTGCTGTCGCTTCCGGTTCTGGCCGGCGGCATCACCATGCTGCTCACCGACCGCAATTTCGGCACCTCCTTCTTCGTTCCGGACAATGGTGGCGATCCGCTGCTGTTCCAGCACCTGTTCTGGTTCTTCGGCCACCCGGAAGTCTACATCCTGATCCTGCCGGGCTTCGGCATCATCAGCCACATCGTCTCGACCTTCTCGCGCAAGCCTGTGTTCGGCTATCTCGGCATGGCCTACGCGATGGTCGCCATCGGCGCCGTGGGCTTCATCGTCTGGGCGCACCACATGTACACGACCGGCCTGTCGCTCGACACGCAGCGCTATTTCGTGTTCGCCACGATGGTCATCGCCGTTCCGACCGGCGTGAAGATCTTCTCGTGGATCGCCACGATGTGGGGCGGTTCGATCTCCTTCAAGCCGCCGATGCTGTGGGCGCTTGGCTTCATCTTCCTGTTCACGGTCGGTGGCGTGACGGGCGTTCAGCTCGCCAACGCGGGCCTCGATCGCTCGCTGCATGACACCTACTACGTCATCGCGCACTTCCACTACGTGCTGTCGCTGGGCGCCGTGTTCGCCATCTTCGCCGGCTGGTACTACTGGTTCCCGAAGATGACCGGCTACATGTACTCGCCCTTCATCGCCAACACGCATTTCTGGGTGATGTTCGTCGGCGTGAACCTGGTCTTCTTCCCGCAGCACTTCCTCGGCCTTGCTGGCATGCCGCGCCGTACCATCGACTATCCGGACGCCTTTGCCGGCTGGAACATGGTTTCGTCCTACGGCTCCTACATCGCCGCCGTCGGCGTGCTGATCTTCCTCTACGGCGTGTTCGAGGCCTTCCAGAAGAAGCGCGTCGCCGGCGCCAACCCGTGGGGCGACGGAGCCACCACGCTCGAGTGGCAGCTGCCTTCGCCGCCGCCCTTCCACCAGTGGGAGCAGCTGCCGAAGATCAAGTAAGGCAGCAATCCGCTCCTACTCAGAACCGCCGGGCGATCCGGCGGTTTTGGCCAAACGGAATGATGGACCGAAGTACGCATGGCCCTTGTCGACGAAACCGGTATTGACGAAGCGGGCTTCCGCATGTCGGAAGCGACCGCAGGCGATTTCTTCGCCCTGCTGAAGCCGCGCGTCATGTCGCTGGTGGTGTTCACGGCCTTTGTCGGTCTGGTCGCCGCGCCGGTGACGATCAATCCGCTGCTGGCCATGATCGCGATCCTGTCGATTGCCATCGGCGCCGGCGCTTCGGGCGCGCTCAACATGTGGTACGACGCCGACATCGATGCGGTCATGACGCGCACCGCCGGCCGTCCGGTGCCGGCCGGCCGTGTCCGGCCGGGCGAAGCGCTCGGCTTCGGCCTCGTGCTGTCTGCGCTTTCGGTGATGACGCTGGGTGTGCTGGTCAACTGGCTGGCGGCCTCGCTTCTCGCCTTCACCATCTTCTTCTATGCCGTCATCTACACGATGTGGCTGAAGCGCTGGACGCCTCAGAACATCGTCATCGGCGGCGCCGCCGGCGCCATTCCGCCCGTGATCGGCTGGGCCTCGGTGACCGGAAGCGTCAGCCTGGAAAGCATTATCCTGTTCCTCATCATCTTCCTGTGGACGCCGCCGCACTTCTGGGCGCTTGCGCTCTTCAAGTCGGAAGATTACGGCCGCGCCGGTATCCCGATGATGCCCAACGTCGCAGGCCATGCCTCGACGCGCCGGCAGATTTTCGCCTATGCGGTGGTTCTTGCGCCGATCGGCGTGCTCCCCTGGGCGCTCGGCTATACTTCCGCTGCCTATGGCGTCGTGGCCGCGCTGCTCGGCACCGGCTTCGTCTGGTATTCGTGGAAGGTGCTGCGCATGCGCGATGACGACCTCGCCATGAAGCCGGCCAAGGCGTTGTTCGGCTATTCGCTGCTTTACCTGTTCGCGATCTTCGCCGCCTATCTCGCCGACAGCGTCGTCGCGCGGGCCTTCGCAGTGGGGGCATGATGACGATGGACGATAAGCTCGAACTGATCACGCTGAGCGATCGCCAGAGGAAAGCCCGGCGCAATCGCTCGGTCGCCATCGGCCTGGCGCTGGCGGCTCTGGTCATCATCTTCTACATCGCCACCATCGTGAAGTTCAGCCACGCTCTCAGTGGCGGGATGTGAGGTGGCGATGAGCAAGCAAACGAGCGTCGATCCAGCCCGCAGGAACGGCAACCGCGTCATCGCCTTCGTCTGCCTGGCCTTCTTCGGCGGGATGGTCGGCATGGCCTACGCGGCGGTGCCGCTCTACAAGATGTTCTGCCAGGTGACCGGCTATGGCGGCACCACGCAACGCGCCGAGAAGCAGTATGCCGGTCGCGTGCTCGACCGCGAGATCACCGTGCGCTTCGATGCCAACATCGCGGGCGTGCCGTGGGAGTTCCAGCCGGTCCAGCGTTCGATGACGATGAAGATCGGCGAGACCGTGCAGGCCTACTACAAGGCCACGAACAAGTTCGACGCACCGGTAACCGGGCGCGCCACCTTCAACGTCCAGCCGGAGCTGGCCGGCGCTTATTTCAACAAGGTCGAGTGTTTCTGCTTCACCGACACCACCTTGAAGCCGGGTGAGACGCTCGACATGCCGGTCCTGTTCTATGTGGACCCGGATATCGTCAACGTGCCGGAACTGAAGGACATCAAGACCATCACCTTGTCCTATACGATGTTCCCGCAGGACAAGAACAAGCCGGTGGCTTCCGCCGCCGACGGCAACAACAGCAAGACAAATTCCAATACCGAAGCAAATCTCGGGGGCTGATATGGCAGACGCGCACGCAAAACCACAACACGACTACCATCTCGTCAACCCAAGCCCCTGGCCCTTCCTGGGCTCGGTCGGCGCTCTGGTGATGGCGATCGGCGGTGTGTGCCTGATGGAATACTTGAAGGGCGGCGAGTTCCCGATCTTCGGCCACAACATCGCCAATCCGTGGCTGTTTTTCATCGGCCTGTTGATCGTGCTCTACACCATGTTCGCCTGGTGGTCGGACACGATCAAGGAAGCGCATGAGGGCCATCACACCCGCGTCGTCTCGCTGCACCTGCGCTACGGCATGATCATGTTCATCGCCTCCGAGGTGATGTTCTTCGTTGCCTGGTTCTGGGCTTTCTTCGACGCCAGCCTGTTCCCGGGCGAGGCGATTCAGTATGCCCGCACCGCCTTCACCGGCGGCGTGTGGCCGCCGAAAGGCATGGAGGTCCTCGACCCCTTCCACCTGCCGCTCTACAACACCATCATCCTGCTGCTGTCGGGCACCACGGTGACCTGGGCGCACCATTCGCTGTTGCACGGCGATCGCAAGGGCCTCATCAACGGCCTCGTCCTGACCGTCGGCCTCGGCATGCTCTTCACCATGGTGCAGGCCTACGAGTACATGCACGCTCCGTTCGCGTTCAAGAACTCGATCTATGGCGCTACCTTCTTCATGGCGACCGGTTTCCATGGCTTCCACGTCATCATCGGCACCATTTTCCTGCTGGTCTGCCTGATCCGCGCGATCAAGGGCGACTTCACGCCCAAGCAGCATTTCGGCTTCGAGGCGGCTGCCTGGTACTGGCACTTCGTCGACGTGGTGTGGCTGTTCCTGTTCGCTTCGATCTACGTCTGGGCGTCCGCCGGCGCGGTGATCGAAGGCCACTGACGCGCTTTCAATTTGTATCGACGAGGCGGCTGCGGCGACGTGGCCGCCTTATCTTTTGGGGCAAAGCGTTCTAAGGTGCGCGCATGAGTGACGACAAGGCGATCTGGCCGCCCATCGATCCGATTTCCGCAGGCCTGCATGGCCGTTGCCCGCGCTGCGGCGAGGGGCGGCTGTTCTCCGGATTCCTGTCGGTCGGCAAGCGCTGCGGCAATTGCGGCCTCGACTATTCATTCGCCGATGCGGGCGACGGACCGGCTGTTTTCGTCATCCTCATCATCGGCTTCCTTGTCGTCGGCCTCGCGCTGTGGATGGAGGTGACGCTGGGGCCGCCGCTATGGGTGCACTTCCTGTTGTGGATCCCGCTGACAGTGGTGCTGTGTCTCACGGCGCTGCGCCTGATCAAGGGCGTGCTGATCACCTTGCAGTACTCCAAGAAAGCCTCCGAAGGCAGGCTGGACACTGGCGAATGAGCGGGACGGCTGGTGTGGCCGCCGGTCCCTCGCGGCCGCGCGTGGCCCTGCTGCTTGGGCTCGGACTTGTCGTGTTCGTCATTCTGGTCGGGCTCGGAACCTGGCAGGTCGAGCGCCTTCAGTGGAAAGAAGGCCTCCTTCAGACCATAGACCAGCGTACACACCAGGCGCCTGCGCCGCTTGCCGCGGTCGAAAGCCAGTTCGCCAGCACCGGTGACGTCGACTACACGCCCGTCACCGTGACCGGCACCTTCCTGCACAAGGGCGAGCGGCATTTCTTCGCCACATGGGAAGGGGCTGCCGGCTTCAATGTCTACACGCCCTTGCAACTCGATGACGGCAGGTTCGTGCTCGTCAATCGCGGTTTCGTTCCCTATGACCTCAAGGACGCGGCGAAGCGACCGCAAGGGCAGGTCCCTGGCTCCGTGACGATAACAGGGCTCGCCCGCAACCCGCTGGACGGCAAGCCCTCGATGATGCTTCCCGACAACGATGTCGCGAAGAACATCTTCTACTGGAAGGATCGCGACGTGATGGCGGCGAGCGCCGGGCTGCCGGCCGGCGCGAAGCTGCTGCCCTTCTTCATCGATGCCGACAAGACGCCAAACCCGGGTGGGTTGCCGGTGGGGGGCGTCACCATCATCGACCTGCCGAACAACCATCTGCAATACGCGGTGACATGGTACGGGCTCGCGGCGGCGCTCGCCGGGGTACTCTTCGTCAGGTTGCGCCGGCTGGCGAAAGGCGGTTGAACAAAAAGTGCTGCAGCGTCCTTTGCGCGCTCATTCGAACGCGCGGCGCTGTAGTGATCGCAACCGCCGCCCTTGACAGGGCGGGGGTGCAGACCGCATTTCGGCTTTGATCAACCGGCCTGGATTCATGCTCAAGACGACCACCAAGCGCCCCCTCACGATCCGGCTCTGCCAGCCACGCGGCTTCTGCGCCGGGGTCGACCGTGCCATTCAGATCGTCGTGCTGGCTCTGAAGAAATACGGCGCGCCGGTCTATGTCCGCCACGAGATCGTGCACAACCGCTATGTCGTCGAAGGGCTGCAGAGCCTGGGCGCCGTGTTCATCGAGGAACTCTCCGAGATACCGGCGGAGCATCGCGAGAGCCCGGTCGTGTTCTCGGCGCATGGCGTACCCAAGTCGGTGCCGGCCGATGCCGTCGCCCGCAACCTCTTCTATCTCGACGCCACCTGTCCATTGGTCTCGAAAGTCCACAAGCAGGCAATGCGCCATCAGCGGCTCGGTCGCCATGTTCTCCTCATAGGCCATGCAGGGCATCCCGAAGTCATCGGCACAATGGGCCAACTGCCGGACGGCGCTGTGACGCTGGTCGAGACGGAAGCCGACGCGGCCCGGCTCGCGCCCGCCGATCCGGATGCGCTCGGTTTCGTCACCCAGACGACTCTGTCGGTCGAGGACACTGCCGGCATCATCCGCGTCCTGCAGGAGCGTTTCCCCAACCTGCAGGCGGCCGCGGCGGAATCGATCTGCTACGCCACCACCAACCGCCAGGAAGCGGTCAAGGAGACGGCGCACGGCGCCGACCTGTTCCTGATCGTCGGCGCGCCCAATTCCTCCAATTCGCGGCGGCTTGTCGAGGTCGCGGAGCGGGCCGGCGCCAGGATGTCGCTTCTCGTGCAGCGCGCCGCGGAAATTCCGTGGGATGACATCGCCGAGATTTCGACGCTGGGCCTCTCGGCCGGCGCGTCGGCACCGGAGATCATCGTCGACGAGATCATCGATGCCTTCCGCCAACGCTTCGACGTCACCATCGAACTTGCCGTCACGGCGACGGAAACGGAGGATTTTCCTGTCATGCGGGTTCTGCGCGATGTCGAACTGACGCCGGCCGACATGGCCTTCGTCAACGGAGCCGCGTAGGGCAGATGGCGGTCTACACCGATGTCGCGGAAGGTGAGCTCAGCGCCTTCCTGAAGCTCTATCCGGTCGGCGAACTCCTGTCCTACAAGGGCATCGCCGAGGGCACCGAGAATTCGAACTTCCTGCTGCACACGGCCAGCGGCTCCTACATACTGACGCTCTACGAGAAGCGCGTCGAGAAGGCAGACCTGCCGTTCTTCCTCGGGTTGATGGGCCATCTCGCCAGGAAGGGCATTTCTTGCCCGCTGCCGGTCACCGCCCATGACGGTAGCGTCATCGGCACGCTTGCCGGCCGGCCGGCCGTCATCATCACCTTCCTCGAGGGGCTTTCCCTGCGTCGCCCGGCAGCCACGCATTGCGGCGAGGTCGGCCGGGCGCTGGCCGAGCTGCATCTGGCTGGCGCCGACTTCGCGATGCGGCGCCCGAACGCGCTTGCCATCGACGGCTGGCGCAAGCTCTGGGCGGCATCGCGCGACCGTGCCGATGAGGTCGAACCAGGCCTGGCGGCCGAGGTCGATGCCGATTTCGCCGACTTCGAGCGGAATTGGCCCGATGGCCTGCCGTCGGGCATCATCCATGCCGACCTCTTCCCGGACAATGTCTTCTTCCTCGGCGAGAAGCTGTCGGGCCTGATCGACTTCTATTTCGCCTGCGACGATCTCTACGCCTATGACGTCGCCACCTGCCTCAACGCCTGGTGTTTCGAGAAGGATTTTTCCTTCAACGTGACCAAGGGTGCGGCGTTGCTGTCCGGTTATCAGAGTGTTCGCCCGCTTGGCGAGGACGAGAAGGCGGCGCTGCCGATGCTGGCGCGCGGCTCGGCGCTTCGCTTCATGCTGACCAGGCTCTACGATTGGCTGACCATCCCGGATGGTGGACTGGTCATGAAACGCGATCCAACCGAATATATCAGGCGCATGCGCTTCCACCGGGCGATCCGGTCCCCCCTGGAATACGGTCTCAAATGACGAAGCACGTTGAAGTCTTCACCGATGGCGCCTGCTCGGGCAATCCGGGACCCGGCGGCTGGGGCGCGATCCTGCGTTTTAACGGCGTCTCCAAGGAACTGTCCGGCGGCGAGGCCGAGACCACCAACAACCGCATGGAACTGCTGGCCGCCATCACCGCGCTCGATGCACTGAAGGAGCCTTGCACCGTCGACCTGCACACCGACAGCAAATACGTCATGGATGGCATCTCCAAGTGGATCCATGGCTGGAAGAAGAATGGTTGGAAGACCGCCGACAAGAAGCCGGTGAAGAATGGCGAACTGTGGCAGGCGCTCGACGCCGCCAACCGGCGCCACAAGGTCACCTGGCACTGGGTCAAGGGCCATGCCGGCCATCCGGAGAACGAACGCGCCGACGAGCTTGCCCGGGAAGGAATGGCGCCGTTCAAGAAGGGCGGGGTTAGGCCCACGCCGCCGAAACAGGGTGTTTCGGCCGGCACGCCGACGGCGAGGCCCGCCAGACGCTCCAGCCAGAGCTACTAGAGCAATTCCGGCGAAAATTGAATCGCCGTCATTGCTCTAACTCTTTGTTTTTACGCAATTCCGGACGCAAAACCGCTACGCACTTTTGCTGGAATTGCTCTTGATCTGGATTTTTGATCCCTGGGCGGTCGACCCGCTTAGCGGATCAGCAAGGCCGTCCCGAAGAGGCCGATAGCGAAGACCGTGTGGGAGATCAGGTTCAGAGCCCGGGTCTTTGTTGGATTGGGCGTTTTCGATGCCGCCCACCCCGCGCCCATGCCCGGCGCGAGCAGGAACCAGCCGGCGCCCACCGTGACGATGCCGAGGATGAAGGCGGGCAGGAACGTCGGCGCGGTCAGCCAGGCCGCTCCGGTCGCCAGGACCAGGATCACGCCGTAGACGAGGCCGACGAGGTAGTGGAAGGCCCATCCCAGCGCCAGTTCATGGGCATAGGGCTGGGCCTTGCCAATGTCGTCGTGAAAGACCTTGCCGTCCCGCAGATGCCAGACCCAACGCCCGACCATTCCCCAGTTCGGGCGCGGTAGCCCGAACAAGGCGGCGAGCAGGATGGCCCAGATATCGATCAGCGCCGTGGCGCCAACTCCGATCAGCGCGCCGCGCCAGAGCAGGTCGAGCATCGGTCGGATTCCCTTGTTGTTCGCAAGCTCTGATCGCAAAACCGCGGGACGGTATCGCGGAACCTGCCTAGAGCTGCTCGAGGATCTTGGCGGCGCCGGACTCGGAGACGCCTGGCTTTGTCTCGACGTTGAGCGTCGTCAACTTGCCATTGTCGACGATCATCGAGAAGCGCTTGGATCGCAGGCCCAGCCCGCCGCCCGAGAGATCCTGGTCGAGGCCGACCGACTTGACGAAATCGCCGTTGCCGTCGGCAAGGAAGAGGATCTTGCCGTCACCGCCGGCGAAGCGCGACCATGCGCTCATGACATAGACGTCGTTGACCGAGACCACGGCGATGGTGTCGACGCCGCGCGCCAGGATGGCGTCGTGGTTTTCGAGATAGCCGGGCAGGTGGTTGTTGCTGCAGGTCGGCGTGAAGGCGCCGGGAACGGCGAACAGCACCACCTTCTTTCCGTCGAAGATCTCGGCGCTGGTGATCGCCTTCGGGCCGTCGGCGGTCATGATCTTGAACGTCGCATCAGGCAGCTTGTCGCCAACGGAAATGCTCATCGATAGCCTCTTGGAGCGTGGATGGAAGAACCATCCCTGCGATAGCCGACTGGCGCGCCGACCGCAACGGCCGAGCCCGGCGCATGGCCCCGAAATCGGAATCGATTTCCGGAAAGGATCATGCGCGAGATCAAAGTGTTAGGGCGCCCTTTGCGCGTCCAGATGGACGCGCTGCGCTCCATGATCAGGGAAAGGGCAGCACTCCTTCGACGGCCCCGGCCGAACTGGTCAGCGTGTAGTGAAGCCCGCCATCCGTGGGTGTCGTCGACGGTCGGTCAAGGATCGGCACGGTGAAGATCGATTTGCCGTTCTTCTCGCTGCGGACAGGGGCCCCGAACATGTAGTCGTGTTCGCCGGCGACGAAGAAATCGGCCGCCGCGGCGTCGCCGGGGAAATTCGCCTGGACGACCAGTGTTTCATGATCGCCGGGCAGGAGTTCGATGCCGAAGTCGGTCCGCGCGGGCACGGGCAGGGTCGAGAGGGCGGCCTTGATCAAGGCCGCGTCCTCGGCATTGTCCGGGTCGGCATTGGGATCAACGGTCAGCCGGGTCTGCACCGGGATGCAGATCGTTTCGCATATTCCAAGAAACACGTCTGCCTGGATCGCCGTCGGCTGGTCGGGGGCGGCAAGCGTGAATGTCACCGGGAACGACACCGAGTGGCTGTAGCCGGCCCATTTGCCGTAGCCGTCGTCGTGGCGCTGCGGCGCGGGGAAGGAGAGGTCCGCAGCGGTGACGTTGGTGCTGGGCGAGACGTCGAGCTGCGGCGGTACCCCGGAATCGCCGGGGTCGCGCCAATAGGTTTTCCAGCCGGGCTTCAGCACGATCTGCAACAGGCCCTGGAGGTGCCCGTTTTCGTCGGCCTTGCCGCTGGTGACCAGGCGAACCTTGCCGCCTTCGCTGTCGTACCAGTTCGATGAGGAGGCGGCGGCTGGGAAGCAGTTTGCCGCCCCGAGGGCAGCGCCGAGCATCAGGATCTTCAAGCTATGCATGGCGGTGATTTGATCGTGCGTTCTTGTCCGCGCAATGATTTCATGGTCTTGCGCGTATCATATTTGCGTGACTTTGCGAGCTGTGCCGGCTTTTTCGGCCTCCGCCCGGAGCAGCGGCCGATCTCGCTCGCCCGGGGGAAGGCGGAACGCCAGCCGCATGGCATGGCCAAATCGCGCACTGTCCATCTTTTCGCCGCTCCGGAAACGCGTTACGCTCCCCGACATGGACTTGTTGCGCCACAAGAAGACGGCTCCCGGTCGCGGCTTTCTCGACGATCAGTTCCTCATTGCCATGCCGGGCATGAAGGATGACCGTTTCGCGCGCTCGGTCATCTACATCTGCGCACACAGCGACGAGGGCGCGATGGGGCTGATCATCAATCAGACCCAGCAGATGCTGTTTCCCGACCTGCTCGTGCAACTCGGCATCATGGACGAGCAGGAGGCGATCCGCCTGCCGGCCCATGCGCGCGACTTCATCGTCCGCAATGGCGGGCCGGTCGACCGCAGCCGGGGCTTTGTCCTGCATTCCGGCGACTACAAGGTGGAATCGTCGCTCAGCGTGTCTGAAGACGTATGTCTGACCGCGACGGTCGACATCTTGCGGGCCATATCCGCCGGCCGTGGTCCCAGGCACGCGCTGATGGCGCTGGGCTATGCCGGTTGGGGCGCCGGCCAGCTCGAAAGCGAAATCGCGGAGAATGGCTGGCTTACCTGCCCGGCAAGCGCCGAGTTCCTGTTCGACGCTGACATCGACCGCACCTACGATCGCGTTCTGGCGTCGATCGGCGTCGATCTCGCACATCTCAGCGTCGCCGCCGGTCACGCCTGAGCAAGCGGATACTGCTCTTTCAGGGCTTTCAGCACCTGGTCGGCGGGCATCGGCGCGCCGAACATGAAGCTCTGCACGTATTCGCAGCCCATTTGACGCAGCTCCAGCGCGTCACGTTCGTCGGCGATGCCCTCGGCGACCACCGACAGGCCCAACTCATGCGCCATGTTGACCATCGACTTGATCAGCACCGCGCGCTTGGGCGTGTTGTCGTCGACGAAACTCCTGTCGATCTTGATCGTGTCGAAGGGAAAGCGGGTCAGGTAGGAGAGCGACGAATAGCCGGTGCCGAAATCGTCGAGTGACAGGCCGATGCCGAGCTGCTTCAGCTTGGTCAGCACGTGCGCCGTCTGCTCGGGGTTGTCCATGACCAGCGACTCGGTGAGCTCGAGCCGGAAGCAACGCGGCTTCAGATTGGCGCGCGCGATCACCGAACGGACGTCGCTGACGAGGTCGCGTCGGATGAGCTGGCGGCTGGAAAGGTTGACCGATACCGACAGCGGTGCGTCGCCGATCTGCTTCTGCCAGGCGGCGAGATCTTCCGCCGCCTGCTGCATGGCGAACAGGCCGAGCTGGACGATCAGCCCGCAACTTTCTGCGACGGGAATGAAATCGGCCGGTGGGATCATGCCGCGGCGCGGATGGTCCCAGCGCAGCAACGCCTCGAAGCCGGCGATGCTGCCGTCCTCCAGCCGCACGATCGGCTGGTAGGCGAGGGTGAACTCGCGCCGTTCGATGGCCCGGCGCAGATCCGATTCGAACTGCAGCCGATCGGTGCCGACAGTGCGGAATGCTGGCCGGAAGGGCTCGATCCTGTCGCCGCCGAAGCGCTTGGCCTGGTGCATGGCCAGCTCCGCGTCCTTGACCATGTCGTCGGCCGAGGTCTGCGCCGTCGTCCAGGTGATCAGGCCAATCGAGGCGGTCAGCACGATCTCGCGTTTGGCGAAGGTGATCGGGTTGTTGATGGCGTGCTTGATGGCGTCGGCCACGGCGGCGATGCGCGCGGGGTCCTGCTCGGAAAGCAGCATCAGCGCGAACTGGTCGCCGGCAAAGCGCGACAGCGAGTCCTTCGGCTTGAGCAGGCGGTGCAGGCGGCGCGCGATGGTCAGCAGGATGGTGTCGCCGGCCGAGATGCCGAGGCCGTCATTGACCTGCTTGAAGCGGTCGATATCCACGACGAAGACGGTCGGACGCACCTTCTCCTCCGTGCGCGCGATCGAGATGATCGCCTCCAGCCGGTTCATGAACAGTTCGCGGTTCGGCAGGCCGGTCAGATTGTCGTGCACGGCGTCGTGCAGCAGCCGTTCCTCGGACTTCTTCTGCTCGGTCACGTCGACCATCGTGCCGACGCAGCGTATGACCTCGCCGTCCGAGCCGATGACGGGGCGGGCGCGCAGCGTGAACCAATGATAATGGCCATCGGCGCCGCGCAGGCGAAAATTCTGCGAGACGCGCCCGCGCCGGTGCTCGAGCACCACGTCAAGCGTCGTGCGGAATGTGTCGCGATCGTCGGCATGCAGCACCGGCAGCCAGTTGCGGGCGGCCCCGCCGAGGCTGTTGGGCGCGAGGCCCAACTGGGCGCTGACGTCGGGCTTGGTCACGACGCGGTCGCGCAGCACGTCCCAGTCCCACACGATGTCGCCAGAGCCCGCGACCGCGAGCGCCTGGCGCTCGAGATCGGAGAACAGGCCCTGGTGCAGGGCGCCGCCGGCGAAGGCATGCTGCATCACCGTGAAGCCGATCAGCAGGATGATCAGGATCAGCCCGCCGCCCAGCGCCGGCTGGGCGATGTCGTTGTCGAGCATGCCGGTAATCGCCATCCACGACCCGCATAGCCATAGCAGCACCATGACCCAACTGGGTACCAGCATGATGGCGCGGTCATAACCGCGTATGCCGAGGAAGATGATGAGCCCGAGCCCCGTCAGCGCGGTCGCCGCGAACGAAATCCGGGCGATGCCGGCGGCGACGGCAGGATCGACGATGGCGACACCGGCGATCAGCACCAGGCCGAAGATCCAGACCAGCACGCCGTAGCTGAAATGCCCGTGCCATCGGTTGAGGTTGAGATAGGCGAACAGGAACACGACGAATGTCGCCGCCAGCGCCACCTCCGTGCCCGCTCGCCACATCTGCTCATTGCCGGGAGAGATCTCTATGATCTTGTTCAGGAAGCCGAAGTCGACGCAGATATAGGCAAGCACCGCCCAGGCCAACGCGGCCGTGGCCGGGAACATCGAGGTTCCCTTGACGACGAACAGGATCGTCAGGAACAGCGCTAGCAGGCCGGCGATGCCGATGACGATGCCGCGAAACAGCGTATAGGAATTGACCGAATCCTTGTAGGATTCAGGATCCCACAGATAGACCTGCGGCAGTTTCGGCGATGCCAGTTCGGCAATGAAGGTAATGACCGTTCCGGGGTTCAGCGTCACCCGGAAGACGTCGGCATCGGGGCTGGTCTGGCGATCGAGCGCGAAGCCCTCGCTCGGCGTGATGGCGGCGATGCGCGTCGAGCCGAGGTCGGGCCAGAAGATGCCGGAATTGACCAGGCGGAAGTGTGGCGCGACGATCAGGCGATCGAGCTGCTGGTCGGTGGTGTTGGCAAGGGCGAACACGGCCCAGTCGCCGGTCGAGCGCGCGTCATTGGCCTCGACCTCGATGCGGCGCACGATGCCGTCTGGTCCGGGCGCGGTCGAGACCTGGAAGTTCTCGCCCTGATTCCGGTAGATTTCGACGGCCCCCGAAAGGTCGAGCGCGACATCGTCGCGGGCGATCTTGATCGGCTCCACGGCATAAGCCGAGCCCGCCGCGCAAAGCGTCACGATTGCCGCGAGTATGAAGGCGAACAGCGGCCCGTTGCGCAGGAAGTTCGTCAAAAATCAGCCCTTTGTTCCGACGCCCGGCGGATCGTCCGCGATCCGGGCGTAGAGGTAGTGATCCTGCCAGATGCCGTTGATCCTGAGATAGGATCGCAGCAGTCCTTCGCGCCGGAATCCGGCTTTTTCAAGCACGCGGATCGACCTGATGTTGTCGGGAATACAGGCAGCTTCGATCCGGTGCAACCTCAGCGTATCGAAGCCGAAGCGGCAGACCACCTTGACCGCGTCGGTCATCAGTCCGCGCCCGCCGAAGCGCTCGCCGATCCAGTAGCCGACATGGCCGCTCTGGGCGACGCCGTGGCGGATATTGCCGAGCGTGATGCCCCCGGCCAGCTTGCCGCTCGCCTTCTCGAAGATGAACAGGGCGATGGCCGTGCCTTGCGCGTAGTCCTCGCGGTAGCGACCGATGCGGTGCCGCCAGGCCGCTCGCTCGAGCTCGTCAGGCGTCCAGCGCGGTTCCCATGGCTCGAGAAACGCGCGGCTCTCGCCGCGCAGCGTCGACCATTCCCGATAGTCGTTGGTCAGCGGCACGCGCAGTGTGACGAGGTCGCCCTTCAGCGCCGGCAGGTCGCGGCGAAAGAAAGGAAGCGCGAACACGATTTCTTGAACGGATCAGACGGCGAGCTTGCGGGCCGACGTCTGATGGCCCGAAAGCGCGTCAAGGATTGTCTCGTAGGGTGCCAGCGTGCCGACCGGTCCGACCGCTGTCAGCGTCGGACGGGTCAAGAAGAGGCGGGACGACAGGTCGGTCAGCCGCTCGACCGTCAGCGCGGCCAGCCGGTCCATCAGTTCCTCCTTGGCGATGGGGCGTCCGAACAGCAGCAATTGCCTGGCGATCTGCGAGGCGCGGCTGGCCGGGCTTTCGGCCGACATGATCAGGCCGGCGCGATACTGCGCGCGCGCCCGGTCGAGTTCCTCCTGCAGGATGCTCTCTCCGGCCTTCTGCAGTTCGTCGATGATGACAGGGACCAGTTCGGCGATATCGCTCTGTCCGGTCGCCGCATGGACGCCGAAGACGCCGGTGTCGGAAAATCCCCAGTGGAACGCATAGACCGAATAGCACAGGCCGCGCTTCTCGCGGACCTCCTGGAACAGCCGGGACGACATACCGCCGCCGAGGATCATCGACAGCACCTGCGAGGCATAGAAGTCGCGCACATGGTAGGCGCGGCCCTCGAAGCCAAGCACGATCTGCGCGTCCATCAGGTCGCGGTTCTCGCGGAAGTCGCCGCCGACATACTGGGCGTATTGCGGGATGGTCCCGTCGGCCTTGCTGCGGAAGCCGCCAAGCTGCTTTTCCACCTCGCGCACGAATGTGTCGTGCTTGATGTCACCGGCGGCTACGATCACCATGCGCTCGGCGCCGTACTGCCGCTCGATGAAGTCGTGCAACTGCTTGGAGGTGAAGGATTTCACCGTCTCGGGCGTGCCCAGGATGGAACGGCCGATCGTCTGGTGGCGGAACGCCGTCTCGGTGAAGCGATCGAAGACGATATCGTCGGGCGTGTCGTGCGCGGCGCCGATCTCCTGCAGGATCACGTGCTGCTCGCGCTCGAGCTCCTGCGGGTCGAATTCCGATTCCTGAAGGATGTCGGCCAGGATGTCGACGGCCAGCGGCACGTCGTCGGAAAGCACCCGGGCGTAGTAGGAGGTCGTTTCGACGCTGGTGGCGGCGTTGATCTCGCCGCCGACATTCTCGATTTCCGAGGCGATCTCGAAGGCCGAGCGCCGCCTGGTGCCCTTGAAAGCCATGTGCTCGAGCAGGTGGGCCATGCCATGCTCTTCGTCGCGCTCATTGCGCGCACCGGACTTCACCCAGGCGCCTAAGGCAACGGATTCAATGCTGGGAAGGGTTTCGGTGGCGACTGTCAGGCCGTTCGACAGACGGCTTACCTCAACACCCATATGGACTGCACTCCTTACCGCGCCGCTCGCGCGCGGCGGCTGACATGATCTTCCACCATTTTAAGGTCGGATGGAAGTACCGTGTATTTTTCCTCGGCTTCCATCAATCCGCCCAGCCAGGCGGGCAGGGCGGGCACCACGCCGCAGGCGGCCTCGACCGCGGCGGGGAACTTTGCCGGATGCGCGGTTGCCAGAACCACCATCGGTGTTGCGCCGCCAGCCTTGCCGGCCGCCACCTGCATTGCCGCGGCGGTGTGCGGGTCGAGCAGATAGCCGGAGGCGGACAGCGTCGAGCGGATCCTCGCGGCGACATCGCCCATGGTGGCGCGGCCGGCGTCGAACTCTGAGCGGATGGCGGCGATCTCGTTGGCTTCGATCGTGAAGGCTCCGGACTGCTTCAGCCCGTTCATGTAGCGGCGCACGGTCGCAGGCTCGCGGCCGGATGCCTCGAACAGCAGGCGTTCGAAATTCGACGAAACCTGGATGTCCATGGACGGCGAGGTTGTGGCGAACACGCCCTTCGTGCGGTACTCGCCCGTGGCCAGCGTGCGGGCCAGGATGTCGTTGTCGTTGGTTGCGATGACCAGCCGCTCGATCGGCAAGCCCATGCGCTTGGCCGCGTAGCCGGCGAAGATATCGCCGAAATTCCCGGTCGGAACGGTGAAGGACACCGGCCGGTCGGGTGCGCCGAGCGAGAGCGCCGAGGAGAAATAGTAGACGATCTGGGCCATGA
Organism: Mesorhizobium sp. 65-26; assembly: GCA_001899205.1. Classification (GTDB taxonomy): domain Bacteria; phylum Pseudomonadota; class Alphaproteobacteria; order Rhizobiales; family Rhizobiaceae; genus Mesorhizobium. Next base: position 548,094 of record MKVL01000025.1, read on the forward strand.
TGCGTGCCCAGTTGATCGAGTTGACGCCCGACAGCGAGACACGGTCGCGGAAGGCGTGATCGTTGAACATGTCCTTCACCAGGCCCTGGCAATCATCGAAATTGCCTTCAATCGACAGCGCATGGACATTGGCGGCCTTCGAGGTGGTCATCTGGCGCTGCTGCACCGGCGAGACCTTGCCGTGCGGGAACAGGATGAAGATGTCGGTGCGATCGCGCCCGGCGAAGGCATCGATGGCCGCGCCGCCGGTGTCGCCCGAAGTTGCACCGACGATCGTGGCCCGCCGGTCATGTTCGGCAAGCACGTGATCCATCAGCCGCGCGAGCAACTGCATGGCGACGTCCTTGAAGGCGAGAGTCGGGCCATGGAAGAGTTCGAGGACGAAGGTGTCGGCGCCGGTTTGGACGAGCGGGCAGACGGCTTCGTGGCGGAAGGTGGCATAGGCCTCGCGCACGAGACGCTCGAAGACCGGCGCGGCGATCTCGCCGCCGAGGAAGGGCGTAAGCACGCGGATCGCCAGGTCGGGGTAGGCAAGGCCGCGCATTGCGCGGATGTCGGCCGCCGAGAAATGAGGCCATTCGCGCGGCACGTAGAGCCCGCCGTCGCGCGCCAGGCCGGCCAGCACCGCGTCGGAAAATCCAAGCACGGGGGCCTCCCCGCGGGTACTCACATATTGCATCGCCACCATTCCATTGCCGTCCGGCACCGTGCCTATGGCAAACTGGTTAATTTCTGCGCGGGCTCCAGTCGCATTTTCGCCGCGCGGTTGATATACGTCACCAGCTTTGCGAGAGGGAAGTGCGTTCCATGGGGTTTAATTCGTTCAACCGTCGCTTTTTCGCGGGTCTCGGGCTCGCGGGCTTTATGCTTGCCGCCGCCGGTTGCCAATCGAGCGACAGCGGGTTTCTCGGCTTCGGTAAGAAGGACACCTCGCCACCGCCTCCGCAGGACCCCAAGGTGCTCGCCAGCCAACTTCGCGCCTACTGCCCGAAAGTGACGGTCAAGGATGGCGGCGCTTTCTTCAACAATTCGGCAAAGGACGTCCAGAAGCCGAAATCCCGGAAGAAGACCGATGTGGCGCAGGATACGCCGCCCGCCGACGAGGCCACGCCGCAGGACGATTCGAACCGCATCATCTACCAGGCCTCCATCACCGACATGACCCGCGATTGCGACAGCAGCGGCGGCTCGCTCAAGATGAAGATAGCCGTAGCAGGCCGCATCGTTCCCGGGCCGAGGTTCTCGCCCGGCACGGTGACGCTGCCGATCCGCATCTCCGTGGTGCATGGCAGCGATGTGCTTTATTCCCAGCTTCATCCCTACCAGGTCCAGGCCACCGATCCTGCGACGGCCACCCAGTTCGTCTTCACCGACGACAACATAGTTGTTCCCCTGCCGTCGGCGCAGGACTATCTGGGGGTCGTCGGCTTCGACGAAGGCGGGTCAAAGGCCACGGCGGAAAAGGGCAAGAAGTCCAGCAAGCACAGGGAGAAGGTCGCCGCCACGAACTGACGGCGCCTGCATTTTGCGGCCAGGTGAAACATCTGGTGTCGTATGAATGCCGCAAGGAAAGCCGATTGAAGCGGGATGCCTTTGCATTCCGGCCCGGATTTGGCGATCCCGTGGGCTTTGGTGGTCAGGCGTCGGCCGACCACTCCGACAGGGCCGCGATCACGCCTTTCAATTCAGCCCAGCGCCGGATGACGGTCTCCGCGCCGGCTTCCGTCAGCGCGTCGGCGTGGCCGGGATAGCTGTGGGAGGCGCCGGTGAAGCCGATCACCCGCATCCCGGCCGCTGCGGCCCCGGCAACTCCGTGCACTGAATCCTCGATCACGAAGGTGTTCTTCGGATTTGCCCCGAGCTTCTCGGCGGCGAACAGGAACACGTCGGGGGCCGGCTTGGTCTTCTTGCTCGGCAGGTCGAGCGCCGAGAAGATGCGGCCGGCGAAGAACGGCAGCAGCCCCACCTTTTCCAGCATGAATTCGATGCGCTCGGAGCGCGAGTTCGAGCAGATGCAGCGCGGCACGGTGACCGCCGCCACCGCCTCGCGGACGCCGTCTATGGCGCGCACGTCGCTGCGCAGGCGGCGGTCGACGAGTTCCTCGGCTCGGTCGATCAGCGACGCCTGCAGCGGGATGTGGGACTTTTCCTCGACCCGCATCATGATGTCCTTGAAGGTCAGGCCGGCATAGCTCTCGGCGATCTCCTCGGCCGATATCTCGTACCCGGCCGATGTCAGAAGCTCCGCCTCGACGCGCGCGGCAATGATTTCGGAATCGACGAGCACGCCGTCGCAATCGAAGATGACAAGATCTGGCTGGGGCATGGCAATCCGGAAACGCGGGAGGAGGTTGGCCTATCGGCTCAGGCGGCGCGGCATACACCAATGGACCGATCTTCGCAAACCGTGACACGCGTGACTGATCCTTCACCGAATGTTTACGCTGATCGGTAACCATAACAGTCGGTAAAACAGTAACGCGTGCCTCGGGTGTCAGTATGTCTGCCGTGCGTCGTCTCGACGAGCTTTCCCATGCCCCTCAGCCTTCCGAATGGCTGGATACGATCCTGAAGGGCGATTGCGTCGCCGCGCTCGACCGGCTGCCCGAAAAATCGATCGACGTGATCTTCGCCGATCCGCCCTACAATCTGCAGCTCGACGGCGACCTGCGCCGGCCCGACCAGTCCAAGGTCGACGCCGTCGACGACGATTGGGACCAGTTCGAGAGTTTCGAGGCCTACGACGCCTTCACGCGCGCCTGGCTGCTGGCGGCGCGCCGCGTGCTGAAGCCCAATGGCACGATCTGGGTCATCGGCTCCTACCACAACATCTTCCGTGTCGGCGCCCGTTTGCAGGATCTCGGCTTCTGGATCCTCAACGATATCGTCTGGCGCAAGACCAACCCGATGCCGAATTTCCGCGGCCGCCGCTTCCAGAATGCGCATGAGACCATGATCTGGGCGTCGCGCGACCAGAAGGGCAAGAGCTATACTTTCAACTATGAAGCGCTGAAGGCCTCCAACGACGACGTCCAGATGCGCTCCGACTGGCTGTTTCCGATCTGCACGGGTGGCGAGCGCCTGAAGGACGACAATGGCAACAAGCTGCATCCGACACAGAAGCCGGAAGCACTGCTTGCCCGCATCATGATGGCTTCGACCAAGCCGGGCGACGTCGTGCTCGACCCGTTCTTCGGCTCGGGCACCACCGGCGCCGTCGCCAAGCGGCTCGGGCGCCATTTCGTCGGCATCGAGCGCGAGCAGGCCTATATCGACGCCGCCAACGAGCGCATCGACGCCGTGCGGCCGCTGGACGGCGCCTCGCTCACCGTGCTTTCGGGCAAGCGGGCGGAACCGCGCGTCGCCTTCGTCAGCTTGATCGACAATGGGCTGGTGACGCCGGGCGCCACCCTCTACGACGCCAAGAAGCGTTGGGCCGCCAAGGTCCGCGCCGACGGCACGCTGGCCATCGGCGAGAGCGCCGGCTCGATCCACAAGATCGGCGCCGAGGTACAGGGCCTGGATGCCTGCAATGGCTGGACCTTCTGGCACTACGAGCGCAGCGGCGGGTTGACCCCGATCGACGAACTGCGCCGCATCGCCCGCCTCGGCATGGAGCGGGCAGGGGGCTGATCGTACCTCCGTTGAAGTTGAATCAGAACCTCAACGCATGACCCCGAAAATCGGAATCGATTTTCGGAAAGGATCATGCGCCAAATCAAAGTGTTAGAGCGTCCTTTGCGCGTCCTGAAGGACGCGCGGCGCTCTAACGGATCGGCTCAACCGATTCGGATCACACGCCGATCCCGTAGCGTTCAAGGTCCGCTCTAAGCATCCCGGCGTCGGTGAACAACACCGACTGCCATCCGGCCGCCCTGGCGCCTTCCACGTTCTTCTGGCTGTCGTCGATGAACAGCGTGGCGGCCGGTTCGAGATCGAACGAGGCGATGTGGTGGTCGTAGATTGCCTTGTCCGGCTTGATCAGGCCGATCTCGCCCGAAACCGTGACGCCGCGCGGACGATTGAGGAAGGCGAAGCGCTGGCGCGCTTCATCGAACGTGTCGGAAGCGAAATTTGTCAGCATCGTCACGTCGCGTCCGCCGTCGATCAGCGTCTCCATGATGGCGACGCTGTCGTCATAGGCGTGGGGAACCATCTCGTGCCAGTGGCGACGGAAGTTGCGGATGTTCTCGGCGTGGTCGGGATGTTCGGCGATGAGCAAGGCTTCGGCCTCGTCCCACGTGCGACCGCGGTCCTGCTCGATGTTCCAGTCATGCGTGCAGACATTGTCGAAGAACCATTGCCGCTGCGCCGCGTCGGGGATCAGCCGGCTGAACGGCAGGTTCGGATCGTAATGGATCAGCACCTTGCCGATGTCGAAGACGATGTGGCGGATTTCGGTCATGCTGGTCCTTTCCATGCGGGCGTTCATTCTCGATGCATGTCGCGTGGCCGCCAGCGGCGGTTCAGCGAGGCACGGCGGTCGCTCTAGGGGCGACGCGCCTTGGTTGCGCCCGGTATGGCCGCTTCGATTACCTTTTTCATGACGGTGGGCAATGCTTCCCCGGAAATCTCGTGGGCCAGTGACCAGAAATGGCCTTCCGGCGCGTCACCCTCGATCTGGGCGTGAAAGACCTCAAGTTCGAGGGCGAAGTGGGTGAAAACGTGGCTGATCCGGCCCGAGGGCCGCCAGTCAGCCGGGAAGGGGGCCGCATCCTGCGTCGTGCGGCCGTCGACCCGTGCCGTCCACCCGGTCGTCGGCACTTCGGTCATGCCGCCGAGCAGTCCCTTTTCCGGGCGCTTGCGAAGCAGGATCGCGCCGTCGTCGCGCACGGCGACGAAGGCCGCGCCTCGCCGCTGTGGCTTGTCTTCCTTCGGCAGGCGGACAGGGAAACGCTCGGGATCGCCGGCGAGGATGGCGGTGCAGTCCTCGCGCAACGGACACAGCATGCAACGCGGCCGTCGCGGCGTGCAGATCGTAGCGCCGAGGTCCATCATCGCCTGCGCGAAGTCGCCTGGCCGCGATGGCGGAACGAGCGTCTCCACCAGAGCGCGGATCTCGGTCTTTGCTTCGCTGAGTGGTGTGTCGATCGAAAACAGCCGGGTCATAACGCGTTCGACATTGCCGTCGACCACGGCCGCGCGCTGGTCGAAGGCAATCGCTGCGACCGCCGCGGCCGTATAGGCGCCGATCCCCGGCAGTTCGCGCAGGCCGGCTTCGGTGTCGGGAAAACGGCCGCCGCGCAGCGCCACGAGATCCGCGCAGGCCTTGAGGTTGCGTGCCCGGGAATAATAGCCAAGCCCGGCCCAGGCCTTCATGACGTCTTCCGTTGGCGCGGCGGCGAGCGCCTCGACATCCGGCCATTTTTCGAGGAAGGCGCTGAAATAGGACTTCACCGCCTCGACCGTGGTCTGCTGCAGCATCACCTCGGAGAGCCAGATGCGGTAGGGATCCGGCCTGTCGCCCCGCGTGAACGCCTTCGGCGTGATCCGCCAGGGCAATTCACGGTGGTGGATGTCGTACCAGCCAAGCAGGCGGGACGCTATGTCGCCGGAAACGGCCTTGCGGGTCTGGTCTGGCAGTGTCATTAGATCAGCAGCTGGCCTTGGCCGATGTCGTGTGAAGCGCGTGGCTGGAGAAGGTACATGGCAGGCGGAAAGCCTTCCGGCAATCCCGTTCCGGTGAGTGACCTGGCAACGCAGATCCTCGATCCCGTGCTGCGCAAACGCGCGGGCATGTCTATCGGCCTCGTGCAGTCCTGGGATGAGATCGCTGGTCCGAGGCTGGCAAGCCGTTCTCGCCCGGAGAAGATCCAGTGGCCGCGCCGCATCCACGAGGACGACCCCTTCGAGCCGGCCGTGCTGGTGATTGCCTGCGAGGGCATGGCGGCACTGCACTTGCAGCATGAGACCGGCGAGATCATCGCCAGGGTCAACGCGTTCCTCGGCTTCAATGCCATAGGCAGGGTCAGGATCGTGCAGAAACCGGTGGCCAGGGCAGCCGAGCGCAAGAGGCCGACGCCGCGGCCGCTGACTGACATGGAGAAGTCGAAATTGTCCAATACGGTGCGCCTGATCGAGGACGAGGGGCTACGCGCCTCCCTCGAGCGTCTGGGGGCTACCGTTCTTGGCCAGAGGAGATAACATCTCGCGGTTTCGTGATCGTGCCGCTCAAGTTTGGCGATTGGAATGGGGACAGCCATGCCTTAATTCGCGCCAACTCTCGCTTTTTCTAGCCTTTGCATTGCAAAATCCAACCAATATCAGGTGATTCGCATGAACCGTCCTCTGTCTCGCAGAAACCTTCTGACCACGCTGGCCGCCGTGCCTGCCGTGGCGCTCATCGCTGGATGCAGCGGCTCGGGCGAGGAAGCCAAGGCGGCGGATGTGAAGCCGGCCGATCCGGCGGCCCCCGCCAAGCCGGCGGCGACGCCTGCCGCCGTCGACGTTCCCGAGGCTCAGGGCTCGGTGGACATGGCGGAACTGCTCAAGCCCGGCGCTCTGCCGGACAAGCAGCTCGGCAAGGATGACGCCAAGGTCACCATCGTCGAATACGCCTCGATGACCTGCCCGCATTGCGCGCATTTCGCCGAGACCACCTTCCCTGAGTTGAAGACCAAGTACATCGACACCGGCAAGGTCCGTTACATCCTGCGCGAATTCCCCTTCGATCCCAGCGCCGAGGCCGGCTTCATGCTGGCGCGCTGCTCGAAGGACAATTACTTCCCGATGGTCGATGTGCTGTTCAAGCAGCAGCCCAACTGGGTGGGGGTGTCCAACACCAAGCAGGCGCTGCTTCAGATCGCCAAGCTGGCTGGTTTTACACAGGAGTCGTTTGAGTCCTGCTTGACGGACCAGAAACTTCTGGACGATGTGAGATCGGTTCAGAAACGTGGTGCCAACGAATTCAAGGTCGACTCGACGCCGACCTTCTTCATAAACGGGAAGACCTACAAAGGGGCGATGTCGATTGAGGAAATGTCGGCCATCATCGACCCTCTGCTCTGACGTCCAGGCGACGCCGAAGCTGAACCGCTTCGGCGTTCTCGCCTTTACGGGGCGGCGCGAATGAAATTCTCGCGCCTTCGCCTCCTCGGCTTCAAGTCCTTCGTCGAACCCGGTGAGTTCGTCATCGAGCGCGGCCTTACCGGCATCGTTGGACCGAATGGCTGCGGCAAGTCGAACCTTGTCGAGGCGTTGCGCTGGGTGATGGGCGAAAGCTCCTACAAGAACATGCGCGCGTCCGGCATGGACGATGTGATCTTCTCCGGCTCCGGCACGCGCCCGGCCCGCAATACGGCCGAAGTCACGCTTTTCCTCGACAACAGTGACCGCACGGCGCCCTCGGCGTTCAACGACGCCGACGAGTTGCAGGTTTCGCGCCGCATCGAGCGCGAGGCGGGTTCGCTCTACCGCATCAACGGCAAGGAAGCGCGCGCCAAGGACGTGCAGCTTCTGTTCGCCGACCAGTCGACCGGCGCGCGCTCCCCTTCGATGGTCGGTCAGGGGCGCATCGGCGAACTGATCCAGGCCAAGCCCCAGGCGCGCCGCGCGCTGCTCGAAGAAGCGGCCGGCATTTCCGGCCTGCATACGCGCCGCCACGAAGCCGAACTGAGACTGAAGGCTGCCGAGCAGAACCTCGAGCGGCTGGATGACGTCGTCGGCGAATTGGAGAGCCAGATCGAGAGCCTGAAGCGGCAGGCACGCCAGGCGTCCCGGTTCAAGAACCTGTCGTCGGATATCCGCAAGGCCGAGGCGACGCTGCTGCATCTGCGCTGGACCCTGGCCAAGGGCCAGGAAGGCGAGGCGCGCTCCGCGCTGGCCATTGCGACGTCCCTGGTGGGCGAACGCGCCGCCGCGCAGGTGAACGCCGCCAAGGAGCAGGCGATCAGCGCGCACCACCTGCCAGAATTGCGTGATGCCGAGGCGTCCGCCGCCGCGGCATTACAACGCCTGTCGATCGCCAAGTCGCAGATCGAGGAGGAGGCAGGCCGCGTCCGCACCCGCCAGGCCGAACTCGAGCGCCGCCTGCAGCAACTCGACGGCGACATTGCCCGCGAGGAGCGCATGGTGCGCGACAATGCGGACGTTCTCGAGCGCCTGCGCGAGGAAGAGGCTTCGCTCAACAGCGAGAACGCTGGTGCCGCCGAGCGCGAAGCCACGACGCGCTCTGCCTTCGAAGAGGCGTCCCAAACGCTCGCCGCCAGCGAGGCGAGGCTTGCGGCGCTGACCGCCGAGCGGGCCGAGGCTGCGGCGGCGCGTCATCAGATCGAGCGGACGCTGCGCGAGACCGCCGAGCGTCGCGACCGCTTCGCCCGCCAGCTCGCCGAGGTCGATCGCGACCTCTCGGAGATATCGGGCCGGATCGCGGGCCTGCCGGACCCCGCCGAGAAGCGGATGCTGGTCGAGCAGGCCGTTGAACTGCTGGACGAAACCGAAGCCGCGGCGGAGCGCGCCGAACAGGCCGTCATCGACGCGCGCGCCGCCGAGGCGGCCGCCCGCCCGCCTGTGCAGGATGCCAAGGCTGAGCTCGCGCGCATCGAGACCGAGGCGCGTACGCTGGCCAAGATCCTCAACGCCGCGAGCGGCGGGGATCTCTTTCCGCCTGTCCTGGAGCAGATCGGCGTGGAGCGCGGCTACGAGACGGCGCTTGGCGCCGCACTCGGCGAGGACCTCGACATTCCGCTGGATCGCAGCGCGCCGGTGCACTGGGGCGAAAGCGCCATCCAGACCGGGGATCCGGCGCTGCCCGAAGGCGTGAAGAGCCTTGCGTCGGTCGTTCGCGCGCCGGCCCAGCTTGCACGCCGCCTGGCGCAGATCGGCATCATCGAACCCGTCGATGGTCGCAGGCTGCAGGCCATGCTTGCGCCGGGGCAGAGACTGGTCAGCCGCGAAGGCGCCCTCTGGCGCTGGGACGGGTTCACCGCCAGCGCCGATGCGCCGACGCCCGCCGCGCAGAGGCTGGCGCAGAAGAACCGCCTGGCCGAGCTTGATGCCGAGGCCGCGCAGGCAACGCGGGTGCTGCGCGACGCCGAGGAGGCATTGGCGCGCGCCGAGCAGGCTTTGCGTGCCGAGAGTGAGGCCGAGCGCAACGCACGGCAGGCCGGCCGCGATGCGCAGCACCGGCTGGATGCTGCCCGCAATGCGCTGGCCGAGGCGGAGAAGGCCGGTGGCGAACTGTCGAGCCGGCATGCCGCGCTCGCCGAGGCGCGGGCGCGGATTCTCGACAGCCATGAGGAGACGGCGGCTGCCTTCGCCGAGGCCGAGATGGTGCTGCGCGATGCGCCCGATCTTGGCGATCTGCAACTGCAGCTCGAACAGTCCGCGGCCAATGTCTCGCGCGACCGGGCGACGCTCGCCGATGCCCGCGCCGTTCATGACGGCTTGAGGCGCGAAGCGGAGGCCCGCGTGCGCCGGCTCGATGCCATAGCGGTCGAGCGCAAGAACTGGCTGGAGCGCGCCGAGAACGCCTCGACGCAGATCGCGTCCCTTGGAGAGCGCCGCGCCGAGGCCGAGGCCGAGCGCGAGAGGCTCGCCGACGCGCCTGACGAGATCGACGCCAAGCGCCGGACGCTCCTGTCGCAGCTCACCCAGGCGGAAGCCCTGCGCAAGACGGCCAGCGACCGCCTGCAGGAGGCGGAAAGCAAGCAATCGGAGCTGGACAAGGCGGCGACCGGCGCGATCCAGTCGCTGGCCGAGGCCCGCGAGGCGCGCGCGCGCGCCGAGGAACGGCTGACGGCCGCCGACGAGAGGCGTCTCGAAGTCGAGGCCCGTATCCAGGAAACGCTCAACACGCCGCCGCATCTGGTCATCAAGCATACCGGTCTCGAAGCCGACGATCCTATGCCGGATGTCGCGGAGATCGAGCGCCAGCTCGACCGGCTGAAGATCGAGCGCGAGCGGCTGGGCGCCGTCAACCTGCGGGCCGAGGAAGAACAGCGCGAACTCTCCGAGCGGCTGGAAACCATCGTGTCCGAGCGCGAGGACATCATCGAGGCGATCCGCAAGCTGCGGCAGGCGATCCAGAGCCTCAACCGCGAGGGACGCGAGCGGCTGCTCTCGGCCTTCGATGTTGTCAACAACCACTTCCAGCGCCTGTTCTCGCACCTGTTCGGCGGCGGCACAGCCGAGTTGCAGCTGATCGAATCCGAGGATCCGTTGGAGGCGGGGCTCGAAATTCTCGCGCGGCCGCCTGGCAAGAAACCGCAGACCATGACGCTGTTGTCCGGCGGCGAACAGGCGCTGACGGCGATGTCGCTGATCTTTGCCGTCTTCCTCACCAATCCGGCGCCGATCTGCGTGCTGGACGAGGTCGACGCGCCGCTCGACGACCATAATGTCGAGCGCTTCTGCAATCTGATGGACGAGATGGCGAAGACCACCGAGACGCGCTTCGTCATCATCACCCACAATCCGATCACCATGGCGCGCATGGACAGGCTGTTCGGCGTCACCATGGCCGAGCAGGGCGTCAGCCAGCTTGTTTCGGTCGATCTTCAGGCGGCCGAGGCCATGCGCGAGGCAAGCTGAGGCTTCGGCATATCCGGGAACAGACCTGCACGCCTACATGCTCATGTGAACTGACAGAGGCCCCGAAAGGTGGCGATTCTGGTCTCAGCCTACCTTTTTCACACGCTGGTGCGGTCTGGCCTCGATTTGGCCTTTCGATTATAGCACCCCCGGGAATGCTGGCCGCCTCGCTTTGGATTGCCTGCATCATCCGTGGAGAAATGTTTTGCCTGTTCTCGTTACCGGGGCCGCCGGGTTCATCGGAAGTCATGTCTGCCGCGCCCTGCTGGATCGCGGCGAGGCGGTCATTGGCCTCGACAACATGAACGACTACTACGACCTCGCCCTGAAGGAGGGGCGACTGGCCGGCCTTCTGGGGCGTGAAGACTTCACCTTCCACCGCATCGACATCGCCGAGCCAAGCGCGTTGGCCGAGGCCTTTGCCGGCAAGGGTGTGACCCGCATCGTCCATCTGGCCGCGCAGGCTGGCGTCCGCCACTCGCTGGACAATCCGCGCGCCTATGTCCGCTCGAACGTCGCGGGCCATCTCGAGATGCTGGAATTCTGCCGCGCGGAGCCGGACTTCAAGCATCTGGTCTACGCCTCGTCGAGCTCGGTCTACGGCGGCAACCGAAAGGTGCCTTTCAGCGAGGCCGACCAGGTCGACAAGCCGGTTTCGCTCTACGCGGCCACCAAGAAGGCCGACGAATTGATGAGCCACACCTACGCCCACCTGTTCGGCGTGCCGCAGACCGGCTTGCGCTTCTTCACAGTCTACGGCCCATGGGGCCGGCCCGACATGGCCTACTGGATGTTCACCGAAGCGATGCTCGCGGGCAGGCCGATCAAGGTCTTCAACGACGGCAATATGTGGCGGGATTTCACCTACATAGACGACGTTGTCGCCGCCGTGCTCGCCGTGCTCGACGGTCCGCCGTCGGGCGAGACGCCACCCCATCGGCTTTACAATGTCGGCAACAGCAATCCGGTTCGTCTCGGCGATTTCATCGACACGCTGGAGGACCTTCTGGGCGTCCGGGCAACGCGCCGGAGCGAGCCGATGCAGGCCAGCGACGTCGAGCGCACCTTCGCCGACACGGCGGCGCTGGAGCGGGATTTCGGCTTCAAGCCGCACACGCCGCTGGCGGACGGCCTTGGCCGGTTCGTCAACTGGTATCGCTCGGAATGGGCGGCACGGTCGCGCCGGGCCTGATTTTTCCAGGCGTTATCGCCCGGAAAGCGGCTTGAGGGCCTCAGTCCTCGCCCTCACCGCCCCGGTGTCGTGACGACGACCGCTCCGAGACCGAACTCGGCCACCACACGATGTAGTAATTGCCGATCTGCCACACGGGCACTTCGCGCTTCTGCTCCCGCCGGCGGAGCTCGTCGCGTTTCTTCACCTTCAAGGTGCCGCCCGGGAGTTTCAATCGGAATGTCATCGCGCTTCTTCCAACCTGACGCATGCCGTCCGGGGGGCGCGGTGGCTTGCCACAATGATCTGGGTGAAAAGGACGCGGCCGGAGCCGCGTTCAATGAGGCCGGCTGGCCCAGCTTGGACCGCCGTCAATTCAGCATCTCGCTGATCTTGGCCGTGGCATGCAAAAAGGTGATGATCGGCACGGCGACGAACCAGGCGAACAACGCGAACACAATCGCCACGCCGGCAAGCAACGGCTTGTCGCTCACGACGGCGCGCAATTCACTCTTCACGGTCCAGCGTGTCGCCGGCGGCTGTAATTCCTCGGACACTCCTGCCCAATCCCCCAATGCCTGTCGCCCGCCGGTAACAAGCATCAAAACAAGGTCATTTCCGTCAGACGATCCCCGTATCGCCTGACCCTCCCAAGGCCATTTCACACAAGGCATGGAAAACATCAATGCATTGGTCGGCCGGACGCCGCCCAGACGGTGGAAAACGGCTGTGCCAGCTATTTGAGCCGTTCCGCGGCTCGGCGAAACTGTTCCGATTTTCGGGAAAGTCGTTTGCATCAAGGGTAGTTTTTCCCAAGCGGGAGCACAATTATGCTCCGGTCATCAAATGGGAGGCCGGCATGATCATTGCTGAAAATGAGAGTTTCGACGTGCGGACCGTGGTGGCGCCGCCCTTGGCACGGACGGAACTCGACCTGTCCCGGCGCGGTTCCTGCGGCCGCATCTGCGCGCTTTGCCCGCTGCGCAGCGAGACCTGTCCGTCGGGCGCTGTCCAGCCTTCGGCCGGACCTTCGTCATGATGTGAGCCGCGAGGGCGGGGCATCGATCGCCCCGCCCTCGGCTTGTTCGATCAGGCCGCGAGCCAGGCCTTGGTGAAGTCCTGCTCATAGGCCTGATGCATCTGGTAGCCCATCAGCCCGGGTTTCATATGGCAGAACAGCTTTCGCCAATAAGGCTGGATGATGATGCCGGAATCCTGCAGCGTTTCCTGCAATTCCTTCATGATCGCGCGCCGCTGGTCGGCATCGGCGACGGCGTTGGCCTTCTGCACCTTGGCGTCGAATTCGGGATTGGCATATCCGGTCTCGTTCCATGCCGTGCCGCTCTGATAGGCAAGGGCGTAGGTCTGGATGCCGAGCGGACGGGCGTTCCAGTTCGTGGTCGCGAACGGGTACTTCGTCCAGTCGTTCCAGAATGCCGATTCCGGAATGACCGTGCGCTTGACCTTGAAGCCCGCGTCCCGCATCTGCTGGGCTACCACGTCGGAGCTTTCCTTGCGGTAGTCCGCCTCGACGGAGATGAGGTCGAACTCGAAGTCGAGATGGCCGGCTTCCTCCAGCAGTGCCTTGGCCCTGGCCGGGTCTCGCTTGATCGGCGGCAACTCGGCGTGCTCCGGGTGCATCGGTCCGACATGGTCGTTCTGCGCCACGATACCCATGCCGCTGATCCCCAGCTGCAGCACGGCGTCGTTGTCGACCGCGAGCTGGATGGCGTTGCGCACCCGCTTGTCGTCATAAGGCTTGGCGTTGACGTTGCAGCGCGTCACGACGGTCGCCGCGGTGACGATCTCCGACTTCTTCAACCCCAGCTTGTCGAGCACGTCGACGTCATAGGACTGCGTCTGTCCGTTGACGTCGACCTCGCCGGCTTCGAAAGCCGAAACGGTGGCCGCCGAATCCGTGCCGTAGTCGATCCAGTCGATGCCGTCGAGCAGAACCTCTCCGCCCCACCAGGAGCCCTCCGGCCGCTTGCGCACCGATGCGCTGACGCCGACGTCGAGCTTCTTCAGTTCGAACGGGCCGGTGCAGATCGGGTTGGCCGACAGCGACGCCTCCGCCGGATTAAAGACGTGATGGACGATCAGGGCAGGATAATCCGTCATCGCCGGAATGATGGTTATGTCCGGGCGCGACAGTTTCAGCACAACGGTGTGGTCGTCCCGGATGGTGATCGCGCCGGCGCGCGCCACCTTGGTTTCGGGATCGATCAGCGAGGTCATGCGTCCGGCCATGGAGTTGCCGATGGCGTTTTTCTCGCACCAGCGATTGATGTTGAAGGCCACGTCCTTGGCGGTGAAATCATCGCCATTCGACCATTTCACGCCCGGCCGCACCTTCAGCACATATTCCGTGGCGTCGGCGTTGATCTCCCAGCTTTCGAGCAACATCGGCTGGAAGGTGAAATCCGGCTTCCAGCGCACCAGTGGCTCCAGGAACTGCATGGCGATGTTGCCCATCTGCGAGACCTTGAAGACACGCGGGTCCTCCAGCTCCATCACCTGCATGGCGACCCGCACGACGCCGCCTTTCCTGGGCTCGCCGGCAGCCTCGGCATGGGCCGGGACCGGCAGGCCCACCAGGCCGTAGGCAACGGCGGTGCTGGCGCCGAAGGCGCTGGCCAACGCCAGGAATTCGCGACGATCGAGCGCGCCGTCGCGCGCGCCGCGCGTCAGCCTTTCGAGTATCGGATGAAGAGGCCTGGTTGTCATTTCGTTTCTCCCATTGTTGATTTCACGCTTGGAGCATCGGACCGAAAAGTGTGTTCGGTTTTCGGACTATTCCGATGCTCAATCAAAGTGTTAGAGCGTCCTTTGAGCGTCCAATTGGACGCACGGCGCTCTAATGTCGTTGGAATGCCCCTGTCTTCTCGGCATCCGTCGCTGTCTTCTGGCCACGCCGCGGGTGGAAGGCGGCTTGGCTGCCTGTCGCCTGAAAGGAATCCGTAATGAATCTTCTGACGGCGATGCGGGTGTTCGATCGCGTCTGCCTGCTGGGCAGCCTCTCGGCGGCGGCGCGCGACCTCAATATGTCGACCACGGCGGTCAGCCGCACGATCAAGGAGCTGGAGGATGATCTCGGCGTCCGGCTGATCAACCGCACGACGCGGCGTCTCAGCCTCACCGAGGCCGGCCGCGACTATGCGCCGAGGGCGCGCGCCCTGCTCGACGATGTCGCCGAATTGCAGGATTCCACGCGCGGCCTCCACAAGGAGACGCGCGGGCTGATCCGCGTCTCGTGCTCCAACGTCCTCGGCCACACGCGCATCACCAAACTGGTGCCGAAATTCCTCGAGGAAAATCCGCTCACCACCATCGAATTCGACCTCACCGCCCGTTACGTCGTCGGCATCGTCGAGGAGGGATACGACGTCGCCATCCGCTTCGGCGAGCAGGCGGATTCCGCGCTCATTGCCCGGCGGCTCGGCGAAGTGCGCAACTATGTCTGCGCCACGCCGTCCTACTGGGACGCGCACGGCAGGCCCGGGCACCCGAGCGAACTGGCGGGCCATTCCTGCGTGCTCAGCAATTTCGCCAAGCGCCTCGGGACCTGGCCATTCGTAGGCCCCGATGGACCGTTCGACGCGGCCATCGGCGGACGTGTCTCGACCAACAGCGTCGAGGCAGCCTATCAGATGACGGTGGCCGGCTTCGGCATCGGCAATCTGCCCAGCCTGCTTGTCGACGCGGCGATCAGGGAAGGCCGGCTGGAGGTGCAACTCGACGATTTCCGTCCCGAATCGAGCCCGATCTACGCGCTCTATCCGCATCGCACCTATATCGCGGCGAAGGTGCGCGCCTTCGTGGATTTCCTGGTGCGCGAACTGTCGGCCGATTTCACGAGCTAGCGCGGGCGAGATCGGAGCAGGGCGCCAGGGCGTCAGGCTCTGTCTGTCGCAAAACCGCTCGCGCATGGGCGAGCGAACGCGTGAAGGGACCCGGCCTTCCGGCCAGATCCCTTGCAGTGCTCGATTTGGGAAGGGCGACGTCATTTCCACCATGCGGTGGTGTCGTACATCGGGCCCGGCTCCTCGAAGAGCTTTTCGTACTTGCACAGCACCGGCGCGTCGCCGAGCGGTACCGAGACGCCGTCACGGAAGGCCCATTCGCCGCGCTGGGTGGTATCGGCGCGCACGTAGCTGGACAGTGCGAAAGCGCGGTCGTGCTGCGACTTGTTGGGCGCCGAGCCGTGCACCGTCAGCAGGCCCCACATAGCGAGATCGCCTGGCTCCAGCTCGAGAGGGACGATGGTGGCGGGGTCGATGCCAACCTTACGCAGTTCGTCCTCCGCCGTCAGGCCCTTCATCAACTCGCCCGTTCCCTCGTCCGACAGGCCGAGATAGCCGAGCTTGTGGCTGCCGGGAACGACCTGGAGGCATCCGTTCTCGAGCGTTGCCCGGTCGACCGCGAGACCCGTCGTCACCGTGGCGTCGGCGACATTGTCGAAGGCGGCCTGGTTGCGGAAGCGAAGATCCTGGTGATAGCGGTAGCCCGTCAGGTTGGCGCCCGGCGGCTTCCAGTGCAGTTGCTGGGCGATCTGGCGGATGTCGCGGCCGATGAGGCCCTCCAGCAGCCTGAGGTAGTCCGGGTTGCGCCGGAACTGCTCGAAATAGCTGTTGACCCAGGAGAACCAGTAGGCCTGCAGCACGTAGCGCTTGCCGAAATCCGATTCAGGCAGGATCTGGAAGCTCAGATTGCCGTGCCGGTAGGTGGCGTGATGCTTGAGGCCCTCCTCGTAGACGGCGTCGGTCTCCTTGCGCAGGCGGATCATCTCGTCGCCGTCGACGAACTGTCGAACGATGGCGTAGCCTTCCTCACGGTACTGCTCGACCGCGTCGCGAACCTTGGCGTCACTCAGCATTTGCTTGGCCCTGTGTGTTGATCTGTAGCGATCGTAGCAAAGGCCCTGCTGGCGATAAGGCGTCGATTGTGACAGCCACTTTCCCGATTTTCGCAAGAATGAGGTTGTGGGTCGGCTATGTGGCAGTCAGGGCCGGCGCGAAACGCACGGTGGCCTCGCGGGCCTCGCCCGGCTGGAGGACGATGCAGCCGGTGTCGACGCGCGGCTCCGCGAGGTGGTTGAAGGCATCCGTCATGTTGCTGACCGGCTCGGCGCAAAAGTAGCCCTCGCCGGGCGGCGTGTAGAGGACCAGCCGGTCGAGGGGCGCTTCCGCTTCGATGTCCAGCCGGCGGCCGAACTCCGGCCAGATGATCCGCGCGCGTCGGCTCCAGCCTGTGAAGACCGTGTCGAGAGACGTCTCCGAAACCGCGATGCCCGTGGTGGGGTTGGCTCCTTCTGGCGGGGCCACATGGCGTACCGGCAGGATTTCCCCGTCGGCTTCCCACATGCCGGTCACCCGCGCCTCGAGCCATGCCAGTGGCGTCGACGGGAAGTAGGGATGAAGTCCCATGCCCATCGGCATCGGTGCTTGCGCCAGGTTGCGTATCGAAATGCGGATGGCGAGCTCACCATCCGCCAGGGAAAAGTGCTGCCGTGCCTCGTAGTTCCAGGGCCAGGAGCCGGCGGCATGCCGGTAGCTCAAGATAGCGGAGCCGCGTTGTGCTCTTCCACCGTCCACGGTCGGCGCCAGCCATGGCCGTGTTCATGATGCGGATCTTCCACGGTGATCGGTAGCGCGACGGGTCTGTTGGCGAATGTGAAGCGGCCGTCGCGAACGCGATTGGAATAGGGGACGAGCGGAAAGCAGCCCATGGCGCCGGCGTCGCGATTGGCGAGCGCAGCCGGGTCGGCCGGCCGAAACCAGTCGATGGCACCGGTGCCGCTTCGCCAGCGGTATGACGCCACCGCGCCGCCGACATCGGGCGCGAGTTCCACCACGGCAAGTCCATCCTCGATCCGGATCAGGCCATTGTCGCCGGCTCGGCTGGAATTTTTCGCCATCCACAGGTCCTCCCTTGACTCCATTGCTGGGCGTTATAGACATATCATATGAATAGTATGAAGAATAAAAAACTGTTCAGCGCCACGCGCCTGCCGCGATTTGCGCTCGCCACGGCGGGCGCGGCGAGCGGGCTGCATGCCACGGTGGTCGATCAGATCGGCCTGCGCATCGTGCAGGGCGATTTTCCGCCGGGGGAAGCCTTGCCCACGGCCGACGATTCCACCGAGATGCTTGGGGTGAGCCGCACGGTGTTGCGCGAGGCGATCAAGGTTCTGGCCGGCAAGGGGCTCGTCGAATCCCGCCCCAGGACCGGCACCCGCGTGCGGCCGCGCGCGGACTGGAATTTCCTCGATCCCGACGTCCTGTCCTGGCGCTACGCCGCCGGCGTCAGCGCCGACGACGTCAAGGCTCTGTTCGAATTGCGCCGGGCGATCGAGCCCATGTCGGCGGCGCTGGCCGCCCAGCGCGCCACGCCCGAACAGGTCGCCGACCTCAATGCGGCGCTCGCCGAGATGGAAGAAGTCTGTGACGACGGCGAGCGTTTCGCCAAGCCCGACCTGCTTTTCCACCAGACCATCTTGCGTATGACCGGCAATGAGCTGATCGGCTCGCTCGCGGCGCTCGTCGAGACGGCGCTGATCATGAGCTTTCGTTTGTCGAACGACAATCCGGGCGGGCAGCGCCACTCGCTGCCGCTGCACCGCGAGGTGGCGCGCAAGATCGCCGCCGGTGACGGGGCCGGCGCGCAGAAGGCGCTGCTGGTCCTCATAGACAATGCAGAAGAAGACGTGCGCCGCAGCGTCGAGAACCGCAACAGGCGCCGCGCTGAGAGGGAGCAGACGTCGTGACGGGGGAAAAACGCAAGCTTCGATCCACGGCGTGGTTCGGCGGCGAGGGCAAGAATGCCTTCATGCATCGAAGCTGGATGAAGAACCAGGGCATACCGGCCGACGCCTTCGACGGACGACCGGTCATCGGCATCTGCAACACCTGGTCGGAGCTGACGCCTTGCAACGCTCATCTCCGGGGATTGGCGGAGCGCGTCAAGCGCGGCGTTTACGAGGCCGGTGGCCTGCCGCTCGAATTCCCCGTCATGTCGACCGGTGAAAGCAACATGCGCCCGACCGCCATGCTGTTCCGCAACCTGGCGAGCATGGATGTCGAGGAATCGATCCGCGGCAATCCGATCGACGGCGTCATCCTGCTTGTCGGCTGCGACAAGACCACGCCAGCGCTTTTGATGGGGGCGGCCTCCTGCAACCTGCCGACCATAGCGGTCTCGGGCGGCCCAATGCTCAACGGCAAGTTCCGTGGCCAGGACATCGGCTCCGGCACGCATGTCTGGAAATTCTACGAGGACGTGAAGGCCGGCCGCATGCCGGTTTCCGACTTCCTCGCCGCCGAGCAGGGCCAGAGCCGCTCGGCCGGCAGTTGCATGACCATGGGGACGGCCTCGACGATGGCGAGCATGGCCGAGGCGCTCGGCATCGGCATGCCTGACAACGCCGCCATTCCGGCCGTCGATTCCCGCCGGGCCATCCTTGCCCAGATGGCGGGGCGCCGGATCGTCGACATGGTGCATGAGGACGTGACGATGTCGCGCATCCTGACCCGTGAGGCCTTCGAGAATGCGATCCGCGTCAATGGCGCGATCGGCGGCTCGACCAACGCGGTGCTGCATCTGATCGCCGTCGCCAACCGGATCGGCGTGCCGCTCGGTCTGGAGGACTGGGATCGGCTCGGGCGCCAGGTGCCGACCATTGTCGACCTGATGCCGTCGGGCCGGTTCCTGATGGAGGATTTCTACTATGCCGGGGGGCTTGCCGCGGTCATGGCGTCGCTCGATGGGGCGGGGCTTCTTCACCGTGACGCCATGACCGTAAGCGGCAAGACGATCGGGGAACTGATCGCCGACGCTCCCAACTACAATCCCGAGGTTATCCGCTCGTTCGACAATCCGTTGACGGAGGAGGGCGGCATATCGGTGCTGCGCGGCAATCTGGCGCCCGACGGCGCCGTCATCAAGCCGTCGGCGGCAACGCCATCGCTGATGCAGCATCGCGGCAAGGCGGTGGTCTTCGAGAACATCGAGCACTACCACGCCCGCATCGATGATCCGGATCTGGATATCGACGCGTCCTCGATCATGGTGCTCAAGAATTGCGGCCCGCGCGGCTATCCCGGCATGGCCGAGGTCGGCAACATGCCGTTGCCGGCAAAGCTGCTGAAAGAGGGCGTCACCGACATGGTGCGGATTTCCGACGCGCGCATGAGCGGTACCGCTTACGGCACGGTGGTGCTGCATGTGGCTCCGGAGGCCGCCGCGGGCGGCACGCTCGCCCTCGTGCGGGACGGCGACATCATCGAGGTCGACGTGGCGGGACGGCGCCTCGAACTGCTGGTTTCCGAAGAAGAGCTCGCCCTCCGCCGGCGGGACTGGAAGCCGCCGCAGGCGCCTAAGGGTGGCTACCAGAGCCTCTATGTCGAGCGCGTGCTGCAAGCCGACAAGGGTTGCGATTTCGATTTCCTGGTGGGGCGCCGAGACGCCGGCATCCCCCGACATTCTCACTGAGGCCAGCTGATCATGAGCGAGCAAGCGCAAAGCTATGCCAGCTATCCGAGCCTGAAGGGCCGCAGTGTCTTCGTCAGCGGCGGCGGCAGCGGCATCGGCGAAAGCCTTGTGCGTCATTTCTGCGCACAGGGCAGCAGGGTCGCCTTCGTCGACCTGGCCGAGGAGGCATCCAGGCAACTGGTCGCGGCGATTGCCGGGGAGGGGCACGCCGCGCCGCTCTTCATCCCTTGCGACCTGCGCGATGTCGACGCGCTGCAGGCCGCCGTCGAGCAGGCGAAGGATCGCAACGGTCCCATCCAGGTGCTGTGCAACAACGCCGGCAATGACGATCGCCACCAGACCGAGGATGTAAGCGTCGCCTATTGGGACGATCGCATGGCGGTCAATCTGCGCCACCAGTTCTTCGCCGCGCAGGCCGTGCGCCCGCAGATGAAGGCGCTCGGTGGCGGCTCGATCATCAATTTCGGCTCCATCACCTGGATGGTCGGAGACCCGGACTGCCCGGCCTATGTGACGGCCAAGGCGGCGGTCTACGGCATGACGCGCGCGCTTGCCCGCGAATTCGGCCCCGAGCGCATCCGCGTCAATTGCATGGTGCCGGGCTGGGTGATGACAGAGCGGCAGATGCGCCTGTGGCTGACGCCGGCGGGCGAGCGGCAGATCGAGGAGCGGCAGTGCCTGCCGGATCGCCTTCAGCCTTCCGACATCGCGCGCATGGCGCTGTTCCTAGGCGCCGACGACAGCCGCATGTGCACGAGCCAGCAATTCATCGTCGATGGTGGTTGGGTCTGAGCCGGGGCGACCCAGGCAAGCGGCCACAAGGAAAAAGGTGTTTCATGCGTCTTGTTCAATTCAAAACGGCTGACGGGGCTCGCGGCGTCGGGCTCGTCTCGGACGACGGCGACCATCTGCACCCGCTCAAGGACACGGCGTCAGTGCTGGACCTTGCTTCCGCTGCCATCGCTCGGGGCAAGCCCATGGCCGAACTGGTCAGGGAGCGGGCCGGCGCGGAGCGTATCGACTATGTCGGGCTACTTGCGGAGGGACGCGTGCTCGCGCCGGTCGACCATCCGGAGCCTGCCCGTTTCCTGGTCACCGGCACCGGGCTGACCCACACCGGAAGTGCCGCCGCGCGCGACAAGATGCATGTGCTCACGCATGGCGAGGACGCCGACGAGTCGGACTCGCTCAAGATATTCCGCATGGGTCTTGAGGGCGGCAAGCCCGCCGCCGGCGAGATCGGCATCCAGCCGGAATGGTTCTTCAAGGGCGTCGGTACCTGCGTGGTGCCGCCCGGCGCGCCGCTGCCGATGCCGGCCTTCGCCAAGGCCGGCGCCGAGGAGGCCGAGATCGTCGGCCTTTATCTGAATGGGCCGGATGGCCGTCCCTACCGCATCGGTTATGCCCTCGGCAACGAATACTCAGATCACGTCACCGAGGCGGCGAACTATCTCTATCTCGCGCATTCCAAGCTGCGGTCATGCTCCATCGGCCCCGAACTTCTGATCGGCGAGCTTCCCGAGGAAGTGCGCGGCACGTCCACCATCCGGCGCGACGGCGCCGTCATCTGGGAACAGGAGTTCCTGTCGGGCGAGGCGCACATGTCGCATTCGATCGGCAACCTCGAACACTACCACTTCCGCTACCCGATGCACCGCAGGCCGGGTGACCTGCATGCCTACTTCTTCGGCGCGGCGGTGATGAGCTACGCCTCCGGCGTCCAGACGGCCCCCGGCGACGAATACGAGATCCAGGCACCTGTCTTCGGCAAGCCGCTTCGCAACCGGATGCAGTTGGTGCCGGACGAAGGACTGGTCGCCGTCACGCCTCTGTGACGGCGCCGGCTCCGGACAAACGCGATCCATCATAACGATAATGGGAGAATGGTGATGCGACTGAAGAAACTGTTTCTAAGCATGGTGGCGGCCGGCCTTGGCGTCGGCCTGATGGCGTCGACGGCGCTTGCGGAGAACCTCAGGGTTCTCGCCTGGGACGGCTATGCCGACGCCGACTGGGTCAAGGATTTCACGGCGGCCACGGGTATCGGCGTCGATGTCGTCTTCATCGGCAGCGACGACGAGATCTGGGCCAAGATCAAGGGCAGCGAGGGCCAGGACTTCGACGTCTTCGCCGTCAACACCGCGCAGCTGCAGCGCTACATCAAGGCCGACCTCGTCACGCCGATCGACGTCGACAAGCTGCCAAACCAGAAGGAGGTGCTGCCGCGTTTCCGCGACCTGACGACGGTCAGCGGCGTCACCAAGGACGGCAAGGTCTACGGCATTCCGTTCTGCTTCGATTCCATCGGTCTCATCTACAACACCGACAAGGTGAAACCGGCGCCGACCTCGATGTCGGTGCTGTGGGACCCGGCCTACAAGGGCAAGGTGCTTGCCTATGACAATGGCGAGCACAATTTTTCCTTCACCGCGCTGACGCTCGGCTACAAGGACCCCTTCAACCTGACCGAGGAGCAGATGGCCGCGGTCAAGGCCAAGCTGGTCGATCTCAAGCGCAATGTGCTGAGCTTCTACACCACCGCCGACGAGGCCCAGCAGATCTTCCAGAACAACGACGTGGCGCTGATCTGGGCCAACTATGGCCAGCAGCAGGTCAAGGCGCTGCAGAAGGTCGGCGCCCATGTCGCCTACGTCAATCCGAGCGAGGGCGCGCTGGCCTGGCTCGATAACTGGGTGATCTCGAAGGGCGTCCACGACAAGGCCAATGCCGAGAAATGGATCAACTTCGTGCTCAGCAAGAAGATCGGCGGCGAGCTTTCCGAGCGCACCGGCTTCGGCAACACCGTGGTCGAGACAGGCAGCGCCGGCAGCAAGGACAAGCTTGTCTGGCTCAACAATGTCGAGGATCCGCTCAAGCGTTCGGATCTCTGGAACGAGATCAAGGCGACGCCTTGAGCCTTTTGGCGCCAACAAGCCCGGCGATCCGTTCATGCGGATCGCCGGCAATGCATGCCGGGACAACGCCATGAGCCACAACACCGACCTGCTGACGCTGCGCTCCGCCACCAAGTCCTATGGCTCGGTGCCGGTGCTGCACGGCATCGACCTGTCGATCAGGGATGGCGAGTTCCTGACGGTCCTTGGCCCCTCTGGTTCGGGCAAGACCACGGTGCTCAGGCTCATCGGCGGGCTCGAACCGCTGACCTCGGGCGAAATCAGGCTGGATGGCCAGGACATCAGCCGCATGCCCATCAACAAGCGGCCCTTCAACACGGTGTTTCAGGACTATGCCCTGTTTCCGCACCTGACGGTCGCCGGCAATGTCGGCTACGGGCTTTCGGTCCGTCACCTGCCGCGCAAGGAGATCGCGACCCGCGTCGCCGAGGCGCTCGACCTTGTCCAGCTCGGGCGGTTCGCCGAACGTTTTCCGTCCCAGCTCTCGGGCGGCCAGCGCCAGCGGGTGGCGCTCGCCCGCGCGTTGATCTGCCGGCCGCGCCTCGTCCTGCTCGACGAGCCGCTGGCCGCACTCGACCTCGAACTGCGCCGGCAGATGCAGGAGTTCCTGAAATCCATCCAGCGCGAGGTGAAGACCACCTTCCTGTTCGTCACCCACGACCAGGAAGAGGCGATTGGCATGGCCGACCGGATCTGCGTCATGGAGGCCGGCTATATCCGCCAGCTCGGCTCGCCGCACGAACTCTATTATCGGCCGAACTGCGAGTTCGTCGCGCGCTTCTTCGGCGAGAACAACCTCGTTGCCGGAACCCTGGGATCGGTTCAGGACGGGCTGCGCGCGATCGATACCGCGCTCGGGCGCCTGCTCTGCTCGGTGGAGGGCCAGCCGCATCTCCAGGCCGCGGCGACGGGCGCCGCCGCCTTCGCCGCGTTCCGTCCGGAAGCGCTTCGCGTTGCGTCGGCCGGGGACAAGGACAACCGTTTTTCCGGCACCATCGCCGACGTCGCCTTTGCCGGGTCCTCCACCATGGCGACGATCGCCGCGGGCGGCGAGGCGTCGCGTCAGCGCCTCAAGATGCGCCTGGCGAGCCGTGTCGAGGGAAGCGCCTTCACGGCCGCCGAGAACGTCACCCTGGCGTTCGCGCCGCGCGAAGGCCATCTGGTGCTGGCATGAGCATGGCCGGCGCGCCGCGCTTCTCGTCCTCGCCATGGTCGCCGCTGGTGGCGCTGGCGGCCTTCGCGCTGCCGGTCATCTTCGTCGTCGTGCCGCTGGCGATCTTCCTCAGCTACAGCTTCTTCAGCGTCGATCAGGGAACGATCATCCACACGCTGACGCTCGGCAACTACGTCCGTTTCTTCACTGATCCGGTCTTCCTGCCGGTGTTCCGCAACACCGTTATCCTGTGCGTGTCGGTCGCCGCGATCTGCATCGTGCTTGCCTATCCCGTGGCCTATTTTCTGACCACGCTGAAGGGGCGCTGGCGCTATGCGCTGCTGATGCTGCTCCTGGTGCCGCTGCTGATGAGCTATGTCATCAAGATCTATGCCGTCCGCAGCATCCTGGGCCTGAACGGCTTCCTCAACAAGGCGCTGGTGGCGCTGGGCATCCTGTCCGAGCCTTCGTCGCTGTTCGTGTTCAACATGAACGCCATCCTGCTGACGCTGACCCTGCTGCTCATTCCCTTCGCCATCCTGCCGATCTTCCTCGCGCTCGAACGCATACCGCAGGTGCTGCTGCGCGCTTCCGATGACCTCGGCGCAAGTCCGCTGCAGACCTTCCTGCGCGTCACCCTGCCGCTCAGCCTGCCCGGCGTGGCCTCGGCGGCGAGCTTCGTCTTCGTGCTGGCGCTGGGCGATTTCCTGACGCCGCAGATGGTCGGCGGCGTCAGCGGCTTCACCTTCGGGCGCATCCTCTACAGCCAGTTCGGAACCGCCTATAACTGGCCGTTCGGCGCAGCGCTTTCGGTGGCGCTCGCCCTGCTGGTGATCGGCGCCATCCTTCTTGGCGAGCGTTTCGGACGCAGCCGGGGAGCGTCGACATGATCGCCTTGCCACGTCTTTCGACCGTCATGCTGGCAGCGATAACGGCGCTGGTCGCCGTGCTGCTCTACAGCCCGCTCTTCGTGCCCATCGTGTCGTCCTTCTTCATCACCGCGCATGGCGATGTCGACTGGGCGTCCCCGACGCTCTCGACCTACGAAACCCTGGCCGGCAATCAGGAAATCCTGGCGGCGCTGCGCGCCACGCTGCTGGTCGGCGTCTGCACGGTCATCCTCTCGGTGACTGGCGGCACGCTCCTGGCGCTCTACTATCACGGCCGCAGGGCAGGGCGCTCGGCCCTCCAGTTCATCATCTTCCTGCCGTTCCTCATGCCGCCGATCATCAGCGGCCTCGCGCTGCTGATCTTCTTCCGGGAGGTCGGCCTCGAGCGTTCGCTCGTCACCGTCGTCATCGGCCACACCGTCTTCGTGCTGGCCATCGTCTACCGCACGGTGCTGACGCGCCTGCAGTCGATGAGCCCGACGCTGGTGGAGGCCTCCTACGATCTCGGAGCGACGCGATGGCAGACCTTCTGGCGTGTCATCCTGCCGAACCTGTCCAGCGCCATGATCGGTGGCGCCATCCTGGCGTTTGCCCTGTCGTTCGACGAGACGATGATTACCATTCTGGTCACCGGCACCCGCAGCACCTTGCCCGTCAGGCTGTGGGCGATGATGCGGCTTGGCTTCTCGCCCGACATCAACGCGCTGGTCGCGCTGATCCTGTTGTTTACCATCCTGCTGTGCGTCGTGGCGGCACGGTTCCTCATTCCACGGCAGGTCGCCACGCAGCGCAGCTGAGCCGGTCAACCGCCTTCCGCGGACTTGCCGCCCAAGCCATCGGGGGGTTCCAGGGGCGCTCGTCCGAATCCAACGCATCGGAAAACCAGGGCTATGCTGCGCGGATTTGAGGGAAGTGCGGTGGCTGGGGCGCCAGGATTCGAACCTGGGAATGTCGGTACCAAAAACCGATGCCTTACCGCTTGGCGACGCCCCAACGGCGGACGAAACGTCCGTTGCGCGCGGCCTTATAGTCCGGGCCGAGGCAAAGCTCAATGCCGTGGCGCCGACTAATCCGCGCCGTTCCTTGCCGTCCACAGCCACGCTTGCCGCGTTCGCCGGATGGGATAGGGGCGGCTATTCGCCCCAGACGGCCATCTCGTTGCCTGCCGGATCGAGGAAATGGAATCGCCTGCCGCCGGGGAAGGAGAAGATCGGCCTGACGATCGTGCCGCCGGCATATTCGACGGCTTCCAGGGTTTCCGCCAGATTCTCGGAAAAAAGCACCGGCAGCGGCTTGGCCGGCGCTTCGGTGGCATCCGCCTGAAAGCCGCCGTCGAGCCCTTCGGCGAAGGCGGAATAGGTCGGCCCGTAGTCCGTGAACGACCACGAGAAGGCCGAACTGTAAAACGCCTTCAGCCTGTCCAGCGTTCCGCCCGTGGCCGGCAGTTCGAGATAATCGAGTTTTCCAGTTAGTTTCATCGCGAGCACCTATTGTTCTCTTTATGTTCTATTCCTGCGGCGCCGTAAGAACAAGTGATTTAGCCAGGCCCGGTTGTTAATCGATTGTAGCTGCGGACATACCCACGCGCGCCTTGCCTTTCGCAATGCAGCACAATATCGCTCGGGCGCGAGCTTCCCTACCATCTCCCGCGAACCGGAGAGCATAAGCATGACCAAATGGGTCTACACTTTCGGCGATGGAGCGGCTGAAGGCCGCGCCGGTGACAAGAACCTGCTGGGCGGCAAAGGCGCCAACCTGGCGGAAATGTGCAGCCTCGGCCTGCCGGTGCCGCCCGGTTTCACCATCACCACGGAAGTCTGCAACGCCTATTACGCCAACGGCCGTACCTATCCAGCCGCGCTCGAGGCCGACGTCTTGGTGGCGCTCGACCATATCGGCCGGCTCACCGACCGCCGTTTCGGTGATCCGTCGAAGCTGCTTCTGGTCTCCGTCCGCTCCGGAGCCCGCGCCTCGATGCCCGGCATGATGGACACGGTGCTCAATCTCGGCCTGAACGACGACACCGTCGAGGCACTGGCCACCGATTCCGGCGATGCCCGCTTCGCCTACGACAGCTATCGCCGCTTCATCCAGATGTACTCGGATGTCGTCATGGGCCTCGATCACGAGGTCTTCGAGGAGATTCTCGAAGATCAGAAGGCCAGCCTCGGTCACGAACTCGATACGGAACTGACGGCGATCGAATGGCAGGGCGTGATCGCGCTCTACAAGGCCAAGGTCGAAGAGGAACTCGGCCGTCCGTTCCCGCAGGACCCGAGCGAGCAGCTCTGGGGCGCGATCGGCGCCGTGTTTTCGAGCTGGATGAACAATCGCGCCATCACCTACAGGCGCCTGCATGAGATCCCCGAAAGCTGGGGCACCGCGGTCAACGTCCAGGCCATGGTCTTCGGCAATATGGGCGAGACCTCGGCCACCGGCGTCGCCTTTACCCGCAATCCGTCGACCGGCGAAAAGCAGCTTTATGGCGAATTCCTGGTGAACGCCCAGGGCGAGGACGTGGTGGCCGGCATCCGCACGCCGCAGAACATCACCGAGGCCGCGCGCATCGCGGCGGGATCCGACAAGCCTTCGCTGCAAAAGCTGATGCCGGACGCGTTCCAGTCCTTCATGGACATCTCGGACCGGCTGGAAAAGCACTATCGCGACATGCAGGATCTCGAATTCACCATCGAGCGCGGCAAACTGTGGATGCTGCAGACGCGCTCGGGCAAGCGCACGGCCAAGGCCGCGCTCAAGATCGCCGTCGATATGGCCAGGGACGGGCTCATCACCAGGCAGGAAGCGGTCGCGCGCATCGATCCGGCCTCGCTCGACCAGCTTCTGCACCCGACCATCGATCCGAAGGCAGCGCGCGACGTCATCGGCGTCGGCCTGCCGGCTTCCCCTGGCGCCGCCACCGGCGAGATCGTCTTCTCCTCCGGCGAGGCGGAAGATTTGAAGGCGCAGGGGCGCAAGGCGATCCTGGTGCGCATCGAGACCAGCCCCGAGGATATTCACGGCATGCATGCCGCCGAAGGCATCCTCACCACGCGCGGCGGCATGACCAGCCACGCCGCCGTCGTGGCACGCGGCATGGGCAAGCCTTGCGTTTCGGGCGCCGGTTCGCTGCGGGTCGACTACAGGGCCGGCACGCTGGTTTCGATGGGGCAGACGTTCCGCAAGGGCGACATCATCACGATCGACGGCGGCAACGGCCAGGTGCTGAAGGGCGCCGTGGCGATGCTGCAGCCGGAGCTGTCCGGCGATTTCGCCGCCATCATGGAATGGGCCGACGCGGCGCGTCGCATGAAGGTGCGCACCAATGCCGAAACGCCGCTGGACGCGCGCATGGCGCGCTCCTTCGGTGCCGAGGGCATCGGCCTTTGCCGCACCGAGCACATGTTCTTCGACGGCGCCCGCATCGTCGCCATGCGCGAGATGATTCTCGCCGACACCGAGAAGGATCGCCGCGCCGCGCTTGCCAAGCTGCTGCCCATGCAGCGCTCGGACTTCCTCGAACTGTTCGAGATCATGGCCGGGCTGCCGGTGACGATCCGCCTGCTCGATCCGCCGCTGCACGAATTCCTGCCCAAGACGGAAGAGGAACTTGCCGAGGTGGCCACGGCGATGAAGGTTCCCGCCGACAAGCTCAGGCAGCGCACCGAGGCCCTGCACGAGTTCAATCCGATGCTTGGGCATCGCGGCTGCCGGCTCGCCGTATCCTATCCCGAGATCGCCGAGATGCAGGCCCGCGCCATCTTCGAGGCGGCGGTCGAGGCCGGTAAGAAGGCCGGCGCCCTGGTCGTCCCGGAAATCATGGTTCCGCTCGTCGGCATCGTGAAGGAACTCGACTACGTCAAGGCCCGCATCGATGCCGTCGCCAGGAGCGTCATGGACGAGACCGGCGTCAAGATCGATTACCTGACCGGTACGATGATCGAGCTGCCGCGCGCCGCGATCAGGGCTCACGTCATTGCCGAGACTGCGGAGTTCTTCTCCTTCGGCACCAATGACCTGACCCAGACGACCTTCGGCATCTCGCGCGACGACGCGGCATCCTTCCTCGACACCTATCGCCAGAAGGGCATCATCGAGCAGGATCCGTTCGTTTCGCTCGATATCGAAGGCGTCGGCGAGCTCGTGCGCATGGCAGCCGAGAAGGGCAGGGCGGCGCGTCCCGACATCAAGCTCGGCATTTGCGGCGAGCATGGCGGAGACCCGGCGTCCATTCGCTTCTGCGAGGAGGTGGGGCTCGACTACGTTTCTTGCTCGCCGTACCGCGTCCCGATTGCACGGTTGGCGGCCGCGCAGGCGGCGGTTAAGGGGAAAAACTGAGCGGCGTCATATAATTTCCCAACTTACGATTTTGTAAGGTAGCTCACGCGAACGTGTGCTTCCCTCTCGCAATGTCGACACGGTTTGCAGCCAGTTTGCGCGCGACGTTAACCGCCCCGCCGCCACGGGAACTATATGTCGAAAGCACTGCTGCCTGCATCGTACCGCTCGATTCTTGTCATACAAACGAAGTTCATCGGAGACATTGTCCTCGTCTCGACGCTCGTGCGGAACCTGCGCCTCCAGTATCCGGACGCCCGGATCGTGTTCCTTTGCGAGGCCGGGTTCGAGAGCTTCCTGACCGCGCACGGCATCGCCGATGAAGTGGTGACCTTCAAACGCGCCCGCATGCGCGGCACCCCGATCGAGCGAATCACGGAACTCTACCGGATGGTGCGTCGGCTCCGACGCCTCAAGATCGACCTTACGATCGATGTCGCCGACACCAAGACCTCGCGCATTCTCGTCGGCCTGGTTAAGACCCCGACAAGGGTCGGCTACAATCCGCCCGAGAGAGGGCTGCGCTGGTACATGCGGCAACCCGCGAACGTATTCGCAAAGCCGTTTGGCTTTGGCGGACGCCACTATCTCAGCCGATATCTGTCGCCCCTCGAAGCCCTTGGCATCGAGCCTCGTGTGACCGAGCCGAGCATCGAGCCCCTGCCGCTGGAAACGGCCCGGGCGTTGGCGCTGCTCGGCAAGAACCGGATTCGGCGAAAGGCATTCATCGCGGTCCACGCTGGAGCGAGCTTCCGCGGCCGGCAGTGGCAGCCGGAGCGCTTCGCGCTGGCCATCGACGCGATCGCCAGGAAAACCGGGCTGGATGTCGTTCTCGTCGGTGGTCCCGATGAAAGGGAAACCGCTCAGCGCATCGTCGCCGAGACCGAGACGAACGTCGTCGACCTTGTCGGAGCGCTGTCGCTCGAGACCTTGCTGGCACTCCTCAAGCAGGCACGGATGTTCCTCGGCAATGAGAGCGGGCCCATGCACATGGCCGCCTCGACGGGCACGCCGGTCGTCGGTCTGTTCGGCCTGACCCGTCCCGCCCAATGGAGCGCGGTGGGCGCGCCGGCCATTTCCGTCCAGGCGCCCATGCCCTGCGCCTGTGTTGCGCCGGAGCTTTGCCGCTCGCCCGACCCCAGCAAATCGTGCTGCGTCTGGAGGCTGGAAGTCGAGCCCGTGGTTTCCGCGGCCATGGAGATCCTGTCACGCACCGGCACAAGAGCTGAAAAGGCGGTCTGAGCGCCGCTTGTCAAATGCCCGCGCACCAGGCAGACGTGGCGCCGCAATTCTGCCGGCTGCCTGATTTCCGCCTTGTTGGGGGTCTTTGGGATTGGTCGATGGCTCTATCTATGCGGAAACGAAGAATGTCTGCGGTCCGGAAATCCCTCTGCGCGCTCGCCCTCTCGGCCTGGGCTGTGTCTGCTCATGCCTCGCCGTTGGTTGAACCGACGCTGCGCATCAAGCCGGAGGATGCGGGTGCCGGCCGCGTCGCCCTGACGCTCGACGCCTGCGGCGGACACACGGACAACCGCATCCTTTCGGCACTGGTGGAGAACAAGATACCGGCCACCATCTTCGTCACGGGCATATGGCTCAAGCGCAACGCCGACGCCGTCGAGATATTGCGGGCGCACCCCGACCTGTTCGAGCTGGAAAACCACGGCGGGCGCCACATCCCGGCGGTCGACACACCGCGCAAGATCTATGGCATCAGCAGCGCCGGAAGCCCCGAGGCGGTCGTTGCCGAAGTCGAATCGGGTGCCGCGGCGCTCGCCGGCACCGGCGGCCCGGCGCCGAAATGGTTCCGGGGCGCCACCGCCGAATACAGCCCGTCCGCGATCGCGATGATCCGCAAGCTCGGCTTCAAGATCGCCGGCTTTTCGGTCAATGGCGATGGCGGCTCCTTGCTGGGCGCCAAGGAAACGGCACGACGCATAGCAGCGGCCAAGGATGGCGACGTCATCATCGCCCACATCAACCAGCCGACCCACGCGGCCGGCGAGGGCGTGGTGCAGGGCCTGCTCGCGCTCAAGCAGCGTGGCGTCACCTTCGTGCGGCTGGACGACGCCGACGGTGTCGGCAGCCATGGCACCACGGATTGAGGCCTGCCGCCTGAGCCTCGCCATTTCGGGCTGGCCAGGCTGCAGGAACAACAGCCGCTATTTGGCTTCTATGACAACCTTGTTCGGGTAGAAGGCGCCGTGGTCCCGGATCGTGACCATTTCATCGAAGGGATGCTCGTACGCCCACATGGCGTCCTTGCCGGCGTCTCCGGCCGATACGACGCTCCAGTAGCTCGCGTCGCCCTTGTAGGGGCAATGCGTCGATAGCTCCGTCTTGCGGAGCTTGCCGAAATCAATGTCCTCGAAGGGGATATAGAAAGCCGCGGGGTAGGGCGGTTCGGTCAGCAGCTTGGCTCGTGTCGACGTGGCGATGACAACATCTCCGGCCCGCACCGTCACGGCTCCGGCATAAGGCTCGACGGTGATAACCTTGCCCGGGTTGCGCTGAAAGCCGGGTGACGGATTGGCTGGCTTGTCCACGACGCATTCTCCCCGTTTCCAATCAGGTGGGGCCGCAACGCGCCGCGTGCCAGCTTGATATCGACTGCTGTCCCCTCGACGGTCAGGCCGCGGTCTTGAAGGCATCCATCAGTCCGGCATAAGCAGCGGCGATGCCGGCAACAGGGTTGGTGCTTCTCGACGCGGTCTCGACCTTAAGCGGCCCGCCTCCGGTCGGCAAGGTGAGAAGAAGGAACTGGCGATCGCTTCCATCTCCGACGGCCGCGGCGGCCACGTGCTGACCCTCGCCACCGTTCTCGACACACATCTTGAACAGCAGCTGACCGCCCACGGCTTCGAGGGCTCCGCCGACGACTTCGATGAATTCCTCTTCGGAAACGGTCTTGGCGGCAGGGGTCAGATCGTCCAGACTTTCGGCAAGCGTGCTTTCGAGAGCTTTCTCGTCCAGCTGCGCATCCATGCGAATCTCTCCATTCGCCATCGCACCCCTCTTGCCCGTTAACGAACCTTAACGGCGACGATGGCCGTATTGTGGCGGTTTGCGTGCCGTTTCACCGGGATTTCAGCGCGCCGTGGCCGGATGGCTGGACAATCCGCGGGTTCGATTCACAATGGCGCAAAAGAAAGGACGCGAAAGCGCAAAGGGAGAGAGAACCGGCATGCTTGGACTGATGCAGGAATGGCCGCTGCTTTGCCACAAGCTGATCGACAACGCCGAACGCCAGCACGGTGGGCGCGAGATCGTCTCGCGCTCGATCGAGGGGCCAATCGTGCGCACCACATACGCGGACATCCATCGTCGGGCCCGGCAGGTGGCGCAGAGACTGGAGCAAGACGGCTTCGGCCTTGGCGATCGTATCGCGACGCTCGCCTGGAACACCGCGCGGCATATCGAGGCCTGGTATGGCATCATGGGGATCGGCGCGATCTACCACACGCTCAATCCGCGCCTCTTTCCCGAGCAGATCGCCTGGATCATGTCCAATGCAGGGGACAAGGGGATCTTCGTAGACCTGACCTTCGTGCCGCTGCTCGAGAAGATCGCGGGCTCGGTCCCGTCGTTGAGGAAGGTCATCGTGCTGACCGACCAGGCACATATGCCGCGCACGACGCTGCCGGGGGCGGTCGCCTATGAGGAATGGCTGGCCGAGGCCGATGGTGCATTCGCCTGGAGGACGTTCGACGAAAACACCGCCGCCGGCATGTGCTACACGTCCGGCACAACCGGCGACCCGAAGGGCGTGCTCTACAGTCATCGCTCCAATGTGCTTCACGCCATGATCGCCGCCATGCCCGATGCCATGGGGATTTCCGCGCGGGACGTGGTTCTTCCGGTGGTGCCGATGTTCCACGCCAACGCGTGGGGCCTCGCGCAGAGCACGCCGATGGTCGGCGCCAAGCTGGTGATGCCGGGCTGCAAGATGGACGGCGCGTCGATCTATGAGCTGCTCGATTCGGAAAAGGTGACGTTTAGTGCCGCCGTGCCGACGGTCTGGATGATGCTGCTGCAATATCTGGAGGAGACGGGGAACATGCTTCCCAACCTGCGCAAGGTGGTGATCGGCGGCGCCGCCTGTCCACGCGCCGTCATTTCCAAGTATCAGGACAAGTACGGCGTCGAGGTCGTTCATGCCTGGGGCATGACGGAGATGTCGCCACTGGGAACGCTCTGCACGATGAAGCCGCAATACGAAACCCTGGAGGGAGAGGCCCGGCTGGATGCGCAGTGCAAGCAGGGCTACGCTCCCTTCGGCGTCGAAATGAAGGTGACGGATGACGACGACAAGGCCTTGCCTTGGGATGGTCATACGTTCGGTCGGCTGAAGGTGCGCGGGCCGGCCGTGGCCAGGGCCTATTACGGCGGCGCCGGCGCCGAGCAGTTCGACGCCGAAGGGTGGTTCGACACCGGCGATGTCGCTCATATCGACGCTGGCGGTTACATGCAGATCACCGATCGCGCCAAGGACGTCATCAAGTCCGGCGGCGAATGGATCTCCACCATCGATCTGGAGAACCTCGCGGTTGGCCATCCGGACGTCGCCGAAGCCGCCGCCATCGGCGTCCAGCACTCGAAATGGGGCGAGCGGCCATTGCTGGTGGTTGTCCGCAAACCTGGCAAGGAGCCGAGCAGGGACGAGATCCTCGACTTCATGCGCGGCAAGGTGGCGAAGTGGTGGATGCCGGACGACGTCGCGTTCGTGGCCGAAATTCCCCATACCGCCACCGGCAAGATCCAGAAGACCACGCTGCGCCAGCAGTTCCGGGATTACCGGCTGCCGACGGACTGATGCATCGGTTGGTTGCGGTCTTCCTGGGAATGGGAAAGCAGTTGGCTCGTGTCGAGGCAGACGCGCGGCCGCCGGGCATGGCACGCTGCCCTATCTCCTTGTTTTTTGTTTTGCTCATATGTGCCGCGCCAGGTGATTCCACCTTGCCGCAAAATGCTCTAAAGCTCCGGCTCGGTCGAACTGGTATGGCGGGTAATGGCTAGCGTTCGGGAACGGCAGACGTCGAAGGCAGCCGGCTGGTCGCGGCGCACGGGCGCGTTCTCCCTGGTTCTGCTGCTGACCGTCCTTGTCGGCCACCGCTACGATCTCGTCGAGACGCAGGTGTTCCTGTGGGTCCTTGGCATCGTCGCCTTGCTGGCCGCCTTGGCCCTGCTGTTCGCGGGCTTTGCCTTCTCAAGCCTGTGGAATTTTGGCAGCCGCGGCGGCCGCGACCTCTCGGTCGGCGCGTTGCTGGCCCTGCTGGTGCTCGTCCCCTACGCCGTCGGAGCCTACTGGGCTGCGATCTATCCGCCGCTGCGTGACATCTCCACGGATATTGACGATCCCCCGGTACTTGACGTGTCCGGGCGCACGAAGGAGATGAATGTGCTCGCGCCGGCGACCCCGGGAGAGCAGCGCCTGCAGAGCGACAGCTACCCTCTGGTCACGGCCCGCAGCTATGACCTGCCTTTCGAGACCGTGCTGCAAGCGGCGGAAACCGTGCTCGACCGCCGCGATTGGGACCTTACGGCGCCCTATCCCGACGCAAGCGGGCAGACCCAGGTGACCATGAACGCGGTTGCCAGGGACCCGATCCTGAGCATGCCCGCCGACATCGCCATTCGCGTGACGAATGACGGCGACACGGTTCTCGTCGACATGCGCTCGGCCTCGCGCTACGGCCGCTACGACCTCGGCGACAACGCGGCCCGTATCACCGAATTCCTCGCCGAGTTGGACCAGGAGGTGGCGGGCCAGGTGGGAACGACTGCCGCTGAGTGAGGTCTTATCGCGGGCTGAAAATACCGTCGATGGAAGGCGCGCCATCCGTGCTGACCAGATCGCGCGCGACGAGATCCTCGAGATGAGCGAGCACGGACAGGCCGGCTGCGCCGTGCAGCCGCGGATCCGTGTCGCGATAGATCGCCTTGACCATGTCCGCGATCGTGCGGTCGCCATTCCGGATGCGTTCGAGAATTGCCCGCTCCCGCATCTTGCGATGGGTCTTGAGGCCCCGCATGAAGGCGCGGGGCGCCGTCACCGGGCCGCCATGGCCCGGTAGGAGCAGCCGGTCGTCGCGTTCGATGAGCTTGTCGAGGGATGCCATGTAGTCGGCCATGGCGCCATCCGGCGGCGCGACGATCGACGTGGCCCAGGCCATCACGTGGTCGGCCGAAAACAGGATACCTGTGCCCTCGAGCGCGAAGGCGGCATGGTTGGCGCAATGACCGGGTGTCAGCACGGCCCTGATCTTCCAGCCGTCGCCATCGACAACCGAATCGTCGGGCAGGGCGACGTCGGGGGTGAAGTCCGTGTCGGCGGAGGCATCCAGCGGGTTGGTTTCGCCGATCCTGAGCGGCCGTGCCGGGCGGTGCGGCCCTTGCGCGAGGATTTTCGCGCCGGTGTGCCGTTGCAAGGCCGCTGCGAGGGGGGAATGATCGCGATGGGTATGACTGACGAAGATATGGCTGACCGGTCGGCCGGCGATTGCCGCGAGAAGCGCCTGGAGATGGGCGGCGTCATCCGGGCCTGGGTCGATCACAGCGAGCGTATCGTTACCCACGATGTAGCTGTTGGTGCCGTGGAACGTGAAGGGGCTTGGATTGGGCGCGGTGATGCGAAGGACATCAGGCGCCGCGGTCACCGCTTGGCCATGGTGCGGCTCGAAGCGTGTGTCGAATTCAAGGGCCATGGCGGGAGATCGTCTGCTGGGTTGGGGAGGCGGCAAAACCGATTGCCGCATAGCACGGAAGCCAATATAGGAAAATGTGAGGCCGCGATCATCGGTTAGGCGGCAACGGGAATAGGGAAGACCATGGCAATTGCAACCACGATGCGTCCGCTTGTTTCTCTCGCTTTGCCTGACAAGGGGGCGGCCAGGCTGGCGACGCAGATTTTCCTCGCCGTCGTCGGAACGCTGGTGCTGACCGTTTCGGCCAAGACCAAGGTCGTGCTTGGTCCGGTGGACATTTCCTTGCAGACGCTCGCCGTGCTGCTGATCGCTTCAGCCTTCGGGCTGCGCCTCGGCGTGGCGACGCTGCTGCTCTACATGGCCGAAGGCGCCATGGGTCTGCCCGTCTTCCAGGGTACACCGGAGAAGGGCCTCGGCATTGCCTACATGCTCGGTTCCACGGGCGGCTATCTCGCCGGTTTCGTCGTCATGGCGGCGATCGTGGGATGGGCGGCGGATCGCGGCTGGGACCGTAACCCGATCAAGCTTTTCGGCG
Source organism: Mesorhizobium sp. 65-26 (assembly GCA_001899205.1). Taxonomy (GTDB): domain Bacteria; phylum Pseudomonadota; class Alphaproteobacteria; order Rhizobiales; family Rhizobiaceae; genus Mesorhizobium. The sequence continues at coordinate 584,817 of MKVL01000025.1, forward strand.
CCATGCTTACCGCCGAGGTGGTGATGATGGCCATGGGCTTCGCCTGGCTCGCGCTGCTCATCGGCCCGGAAAAGTCGTGGCAGTTCGGCGTCGCTCCTTTCGTGATCGGCGACCTGATCAAGGTCGCGCTCGCGGCAAGCCTTGTACCGGCCGTCTGGTCGCTGCTTCGGCGCGTCTAGGGTTGATGCCCGCGGCGTTGCTGGAAACGGTGCTTACGTCGTAGCCGGCTTCGCTTGGTAAAGAATTCGTAAAGACCGCGGCGCGTCCATACGCGCCGCGGTCTTTTTGCGTGTCTTGGGCGGCTCAGTAGGACATTAAAAAATACTGGGCGCGGATTTTGACGTTCTTAGTTTAGAACGGTCTTGATTCTCACATCCGCCTTGTCGTAACGCATGCATGGGGGGCCTGAGACTATCGAAGGCGCAACGTGTGATTCGTTTGGAGAGGGCACCGGGCCATCTTGCCCCGACGCCACTACAACTTACCGCCAGCTCTGTCGCGCGATGGTACGCGGCCGGCGTTTTTCCGGGCAAGGAAAGCGTCGCGGAGCAGAATCTTGCGCGGCAGGGGTTTGACGCCTTTGTGCCTCGCTGTGGCAAGACTGTCCGTCATGCCCGGCGCATCGTGACGCGCCAGGCCGCCTATTTCCCCGGCTATATGTTCGTTTCGCTCGATCTCGCGACACAGCGTTGGCGCTCGGTCAACGGCACGCTTGGCGTGCGTTCCCTGGTGATGCAGGGAGAGCGGCCGATTCCGGTTCCGTCAGGCCTCGTGGAGCAACTCGTTGCTCTGACCAGCGAGGATGGTTTGCTCGACTTCAGCGGCGGGCTCAGCGAAGGCGCATCCGTACGCATCGTTTCCGGTCCTTTCGCGGAGATGATCGGGCGCATCGACCGTCTCGATCCGGCGGGACGGGTGCGTGTGCTGGTCGCCCTTATGAATGGTCAGGTCCCGGTTGGTCTCGATTCCCGGGATCTTGTCGTAATCGCGTAATCGTCAGGCTTTAACGCCGGATCGCGCGATCTTTTGTGGCGGTTTCTCGCTCCCGGATTCACCCGGGAGTGCGGTAGCTATTGTAGAGGTAAGGTATAGGTTCGTCTCGTAGAGTTGTTCGGTTTGGGTGGCCAAGCTTGACAATGTCGCCGGGACATCTGAAGCCTCGAGGTCGTGGCGCCGTGCGCGAAATTTTGTCGAGATGATAGAGAGCGTTTCAAATTGAACGTCCCCGTCGTCAATCTATCCAACCAGCGGCATTTGCTGCACAGGGTGAGATTTCAGCTCCTCGGAGGGCTGATCTTCGCAATCTTAACGCCTGCATTGGTGCGAGTGGCGTTCAATCCCAGTCTGGTCTACGACCAGACCTTGCGGGCGACCATGATTGCGGCCATGATCGCGCATGTTGGAGGGTTTTTCTCCTTTCGGCGTATAGGAACGTTTCCTGGTGTGGCTGCGGCCGGGTACATCCTGCCGACATTCGCTCTGTCTTACGGCATCGTCTATCTAACGATTTTCTTGCTCCGTATCGACTACAGCCGCTTTCAGGCTGCAGGCAGCCTAACGCTGTCCATACTCTGGTATTTCAGCCTGAACCTCCTCGGGCGTAGGCTGGATCCCTACAATCTGGCGGTAATTCCGGGAGGGGTGGTTTCTCGGCTTGAAGCCATACCTGGAGTGAACTGGCATTGGCTGGTGTCTCCGAGCATGATCATCGAGCGCGTGAATGGTGTCGTCGTCGACTTGCGAGCCGATCTCTCTCACGAGTGGGAGCGCTATATCGCCGACCAAGCCTTGGCCGGTGTCCCTGTCTATCACGTCAAGCATATTACCGAGTCTTTGACCGGACGGGTTGAGATTGAACATCTTTCCGAAAATACTCTGGGATCTCTAAATCCAAATCAGGCCTACATAAAAATAAAGCAGGTAATAGATTGGATTTGCGCAGTTGCTGCTTTGATCGTTATTTCTCCATTGCTGCTTTTGGTGGCTATAATTATCAGAATGGAATCTTCTGGTCCCGCAATATTCAGACAGGAGCGTTTGGGCTATGGGGGGAAATCGTTTACGGTATACAAGTTCAGGACGATGACGGTCAGTTCTCCCGAAGTGCAGAATATTCGCAGTCTTGCGGTTACAAAGCCCGGCGATAGCAGGATTACGCGCATAGGTCATTTTCTCAGGCGAAGCCGAATTGATGAGTTACCGCAGATTTTCAATATTGTTCGTTCGGAGATGAGTTGGATCGGACCTCGCCCAGAAGCAACAATACTATCTTCGCATTATTCAGTATCTCTGCCTTTCTACAGATACCGAAATATTGTTAGGCCTGGAATTTCGGGATGGGCTCAGGTGAACCAAGGGTATGTCTCGGATGACGACGACGAAATCGAGAAACTTCATTACGATTTTTATTATATAAAAAACTTCTCTCCCTGGCTTGATATTCTGATCGTGCTAAGAACTTTGAAGACCATGTTGAGTGGATTTGGGGCTCGCTGAGGGTCGATCGAACCAGAGCGAATTAGACGTTGGGCGTCCCGCGAGGCGGGCAGCCAAGTTTGTCGGAGATGAAATGAGTAGAAAGACAGCGATCATCACTGGTATCACCGGCCAGGACGGCGCCTATCTGGCGGACCTGCTTCTGTCCAAGGGCTATGCGGTGCACGGCATAAAACGGCGTTCCTCGTCGTTCAATACCGGCCGCATCGACCACCTGTACCAGGATCCGCACGAGTCCAGCGTCAATTTCTCACTGCACTATGGCGACATGACCGATGCGACCAATCTGATCCGCATCATCCAGGAGGTTCAGCCCGACGAGGTCTACAATCTCGCGGCGCAATCGCATGTCCAGGTCAGCTTCGAGACCGCGGAATACACCGCCAATGCGGACGCGATCGGCACGTTACGCCTTCTGGAGGCCATAAGGCTGCTCGGCCTTGCCGAGAAGACGCGCTTCTACCAGGCGTCGACGTCGGAGCTCTACGGCAAGGTTCAGGAAATTCCGCAGAAGGAAACGACGCCGTTTTATCCACGCTCTCCTTATGCAGCGGCCAAGATCTACGCCTACTGGATCACGGTCAACTACCGCGAGGCCTATGGGATCCACGCTTCGAACGGCATTCTGTTCAATCACGAGAGCCCGCTTCGTGGCGAGACTTTCGTGACGCGCAAGATCACGCGCGCCGCGGCGGCGATCAGCCTTGGTCTTCAAGAGAGGCTCTATTTGGGCAATCTCTCCGCCGAGCGCGACTGGGGCCACGCGCGCGACTATGTCGAGGGCATGTGGCGCATGCTGCAGCAGGATACCCCTGATGACTACGTGCTTGCCACGGGCGTGAAGCACTCGGTGCGCAGGTTCGTGGAACTCGCATTCGCGGAAGTAGGCATCCGCATACAATGGAATGGTTCTGGCGTGGCGGAAAAGGGCGTCGACGCGAAGACCGGCAGGACCTTGGTAGAGGTGGATCCGCGCTATTTCCGCCCGACCGAAGTGGACCTGCTGATCGGCGATCCCGCCAAGGCGGAGCGTGTGCTCGGCTGGAAGGCGACGACGCCTCTCGAGCAGATGGTGCGCGAGATGGTGCAGTCCGACCTCACGGCGGTGGCGCGTGAATCGGAGCATCGCCGCCTCGACGAGGAGCACGGCCGCAAGGCAGCCCGTTAGCCCTTGGACGCCCGCGCGGCATGAAGATCTCCGTACTCACTGTCTGCTTCAATTCGGCGGCGACGATCAGGCACACGCTTGAGAGCTTCCTTGCCCAGGAACACCCGGACAAGGAACTGATTGTCATTGACGGGGCTTCCTCCGACGATACGTTGGCAATCGTGCGCTCCTATCCGCAAGAGCATATTCGCGTGGTGAGCGAGCCGGACCGGGGCATGTATGATGCCCTCAACAAGGGGCTCGCTCTTTGCACGGGCGAGGCTGTTGGGGCGCTCAATGCCGACGATGCTCTCCACGGCCGCTCCGCGCTTTCCAGGATTAGCGCGGCGCTCGCCAAGGACGACATCGTTCATGGACATCTCGATTTTGTCGAGAGCCATGAAGGTAAACGCGTGGTTCGCCGCTGGCGAGCCGAGCCGCGGCCAGCAAACGGTTTTCGCTCAGGTTGGATGCCTGCGCATCCGACCTTCTATGTGCGACGGCATGTGGCGGAAAAGGTCGGGCCGTTCGATCTTTCGTTGAAGGTATCCTCCGACTATGACTGGATGCTGAGGGCCGTCGAGCTTCATGGCTTCAGGAGTGGTGTTGTCGATCATGTCCTGGTGGACATGATGATCGGCGGCGCGAGCACCAAAAGCCTTCGCTCTTACCTTGGGCACAACCTAGAGGCATTGCGCTCCAGGCGGCGCTGGCTGGGGACGGGGGTAGTTGATTATGCGCTCGTTGCGAAGCCGGTGCGAAAAATCAGACAGTTCATTTTCGCGGCGTGAAGCCAAATGTAGATTAGTTCGCTATTTCTTAAACGCGGCGGTCTCTCAACGAATGATCAGTTTTACGCCTGAGTTATTTCAAAATCTGTCAACGCCAATCGCATCGTCAAGCAGCTCTGTCGCCGAAACACGGGATGCAAGTTGCGAAGCGGGTGCGCTGGCTAAAATGCGATGGAGTCCGCTACCGTGTTGAATGAGATGAAGTTTTGGGCTGCGAAATCTAGCTTGATCCAAGGATTGCGAGACATCCCGCTTCATTTTCAGCGCCGGGAGGGCTATTCACAGCACGGCGAGGACAATTTCCTCCTCAAAACGATCTTCAAAGATCAGAAGAGTCCGGGTAGATATCTCGACATCGGCGCTTCGCATCCTGTTCGGATATCGAACACGTATCTTCTTTATCTCAAAGGTTGGTCCGGCATAGTTGTAGAGCCGATCAGCCGCCTACTTCGCCTTCATCAGCGATGGCGTCCCCGCGACACTCATGTCCAGTGCCTTATAGGAGAGACGGACGGCGTGGCGGAGTTTTTCTTCATGTACCCGTCTGTGCTCTCGACGACTTCCGCCGAGCAATACGAACGCTTGGCTGCGACTGGCGACAGGTTGATCGAGCGCCTTGAGCTCCCCCAAATAACTCTGGGTACATTGCTTCAAAAATACGGAGAGGGGAGAGGTATCGATTTTGCTAGCGTCGACATTGAAGGCGTCGACTGGATCGTAGCCAAGCAAATTTCCGAACTCGACAAACGATTGGTCCCGCGATGCCTCTGTATCGAATCCAATGACGAAGATGCAAACCTCCGTGTGACTAGCCTATTGCAAGGTGTCTATCAGAACAAGGAACGCATGGGAGCGAATACGATTTTTTGGAATGAGGCATGAGAAGATGGCCGGTATGGAACCATTTACTTTAAAACTAACTCAGGATGTTATTTCGTAAACGTGGAGCGGTGGGAGCGCTCTAAAAAGTATCCAGCGAAAGAGAATGTTTCGAAATATTTTAACGGTTCTGTCGGGATCAGTGGTTGCGCAACTCATCGCGATTGCTGCTCTTCCTATATTGACGCGATTGTATGACGCCCAAGCATTTGGACGATATCAGATATACATATCAATACTGAATGTTGCAGTTATGTTCGTTGCATTTCGCTACGAAGTCGCACTTATCGGGGCCCGTCCGGGCAGGGTATTTGATAATCTTTTAAGACTAACGTTTCGTCTATGTATTATCACTAGTTTAATGGCCATCTTCGTGGCGGAAGCTGTTGATTTTTTTGTTCCGGCGGCGGTCTCTTCTTTGAGGTCTATTATACTATTTCTACCAATTGCAATGGCAATTGCTGGAATATATCAGATGCTTACATTTCTGCCAATACGAGATCGTAACTATGGCCTAAGTGCGCGTTCAAAGATCTTGCAATCTGTCGGATTCTCTTTTGGTGGACTGGGAGCTGCATTTCTTCCTTTCTTTAGTGTTGGGCTTATTTTTGCAGATGTGTTTGGTCGGGCTTGCGGGGCTGTTTCGATTCTTGTCGAAAGTGGCAATCTGTGGCGGCGCTTGATCTTACCCATTTCTCTTAAACAGATGAGATTTACCGCTTTTCGTTTCCAGAAATTTGGCTTGCTGACCTTTCCTGGGACGCTTTTGTCATCGCTAAGCGCGGCAGTTCCCCCGTTTGCTTTTCTTGCAATGTTTAATCTGGAGGTTGCGGGCCAGTATGCTCTCCTCGAGCGGTTTATCTTGATGCCGGTCGGTGTTATTGCGATTGCTGTCTCACAGGTCTTCACCGGTGAGTTGTCGACAATCTATCGTGGCGAGAGAGATGGGCTGAACAGGGTGTTTCGGCGCTCGCTGTTGCAGCTTCTTGCTGTCGGTTTTTTACCGATGGTGTTTGGCATGGTGCTCTCGCCAAGCCTGGTACCGCTTGTCTTTGGTGCTGACTGGAGTATGGCGGGTAAACTGTGCGCTATTGCGTTTCCTATTGCGTATGTGCGCTTCGTGGCAACGGCATTGACGATGACTTTGATTATCGTCGATCGCCAGTCGCTTCAGTTTACATGGGAGGTGAGTAGATTCGCTTTGACATTGTGCGTTTTTGGTTGGCTCGCCTGGGAAGGTGTGGCTGACCCGACCACAGTCATGATTTGGTATGGATTGGTGACTGGGATTACCTATGCCCTCCAACTCATATTGGCAGATCGTGCAACGAAGGCAATTGCCCTCAAGGCAAGGGAAAGCGAAGGATCTATTCTATGAGGGTAAGCTTGGCGTTTGCCGCACAGCGAATTTTCGGCATGTTCGGCTATCACTTGAGAAAGCTCGAGAGTGGAGTTCGAATAGATGACTCATTCGACGAGCAACTACGCCTGGCGGGCGGCGACGTTCTCACGATCTTTGAAGTTGGTGCTGCGGACGGACGGGATACGAGCATATATGCTCAGAGGTATCCCAGGGCGATCGTGCATGCCTTCGAGCCATTGCCGGAAAACTTCGCCAAGCTTCAGGCTGTTGCTGAAGCCGAACCGCGGATCAGGCCTGAAAACATGGCTGTGTCATCGAAATCGGGGACTGCGGCATTCCACGTTGCTGCGCTCCCAGATGCCAGCTCTCTGTTTAGCGCCCGAAGCACTGGTTCGACTTTTGATAAGTATACACAAAAGAAAAAATCAATTGAAGTAAATGTAACAACACTTGATGAATATTGCCTTGGGGTAAAAATAGATAGAATTGATATATTAAAGATGGACGCGCAGGGGGCTGAGCTTGATATTTTGAAGGGGTCAAAAAATCTTATCGAAAACAAGAGGGTTGGCCTAATATACACGGAAGTGAATTTCATGAAAATTTACGATGGATCGTGTCGATTTCATGATGTGGCAGCCTATCTGGATCAACTGGATTACGAACTTCATGCTATCTATGACCAGCATCACAATCAGTTTGGTCGCCTAGCTTGGGCTGATGCGATCTTTCTGCCAAAAGACGACAGGGCTTAGGTAGGCGATCCCCATATGGCGCATCTATACGGCTATCCTGACATAGGCCGCTTCGGCCTTGGTCACAGCATGCTTGCCTGGGCGCGCTGTGAGGTCTGGTGCCGAAAGACTGGTGCGCGGATGATTGGTCCACGCTGGCTTCGCCCGCGTATTGGTCCCTATCTACGTCGAGAGAGAGACAAGCGCGAGTACTTCAAGCTCTTTACCAACGACGGCTACTTGGGAGAGCCCTGGCGTACCCTGTTGCTCGCGACCGCGCATAAAGTCCCCGCAGGCTTGAACTCATCTAGCGTTGAAGCTTCTGGCAACACAGTTTTTGTCTTCAGGAACACAGTGGCTTCCAACTTCGAGAATCATTTTCACGAGGTTCGCGGTCACGGGCCGGAACTGCATGATGCGTTCCGCAGGATCACCCGCAAGAAGTACCTGCCGGAAACGCCGGTTGCACCTTTCTTGGCCATACATGTCCGTCTCGGTGACTTCTCCCACTTCAACGCAGATCGCGCAGGGGCAAAAACCCACAACCAACGGCTCCCTATCGAGTGGTATCGAGACAGTCTCATGGCCCTTAGACAGGCCTTGGGTACCGATATGCAGGCTCGCATCTTTTCGGATGGCGATGATGCAGATCTTCTCCCGCTGCTTCGTCTGCCTCGGGTTCAGAGGGCAGCCGACGCAGAGTCCGTTACCCACATGCTGGATATGGCTCAGGCCGCCGCCATTATTGGTACAGGGTCGAATTTCAATCTGTGGGCCGCATTTTTCGGGCAGGTTCCGCGCATCACTTACCCAAATCAGGCGATTGTGACAGTCAACGACGACCCAACCCGTGAAGCTTGTTTCCGAGATGGTGGGTTGTTTCCTGAAACATTTGTAAAGCAGATAAAGCGGTAGTTCTTTACGGGACAGAAGATGCGACGTGGCCTGAGGCGGCTCATAGCTTCGGTCCGTGAGGGAGGCGCTTGTAGCGATGCTCAAGAAGTTCATTGGTTGGAACAGGAACGGCGCCGCATGGCTCGAACGGCAGTTCCCCGGAGTCTTCGGCGCGCCTTCCTACAAGGCCGAGCTGGAGCGACGAATCGCTGAGGATGTAGTGCGCCTGAGGCCGTCGGCAATCCTCGAAGTGGGGGGCATCGACAGGCCGCTTTTGGTGCGCGATACAAATTTCACTTATATCGGCCTCGATATCGAGGAAAGGCCGGACTGCTATCGAGTCTATGATCGTTTTCTTGTTCAGTCGATCGAGCAACCCGTCGATGCTGAAGCTGATATGGTCATTTCCATAACCCTGATGGAGCATGTGCCGGATAACAGGGCTGCGTCCCATTCCATGTTTCTGGCGTTGCGGCCGGGAGGAGTTATGCACCACTACATTCCGTCCAAATGGCATCCTTATTCGATAGCCTTGCGGGTCGTCGGACCTGCCATCCAGAAATGGTTGATCCCGTACCTCAGGCCTGCTGCAGTCGGGGTTACCGGTTATCCGGCATTTTTTAACCATTGTTCTCCTTCAGACATGGAGGATTTGTTGCGCAGCCAAGGATTTGAGCGTGTCGATGTAAGGTCATTCTATCGCGCGAGTGATTATTTTGCCTTTTTTCTGCCTGCATATCTCTGCGTCGCTTTCTTCGAAAATCTCTGTGCAATACTGAACTGGCGTTTCTTTTGCTCTGGTTTCGTCATCAGCGCATCAAAGCCTAGATAATAGCAAGAACGAATCTATGCGACTTTTTCAGAATTCCGGGCTTAATCCAAGCTACAGGCCTCGGCTAGCGAGTCTCGTTGGAGACGAGTCGCGATTTGAGCGACAAAGGGAGGTGTTCCTTAACGACCGGTATGGAGCTGCCCATATGCTCTTGCCGATACTTGCTCATGCCCCGGAAGCGTTCTTTACGAATGGTGATGACGAAAGGCTGCAGCGGGCTTGGGCGCGAGAGAAGGGACTTGGTGACGATAAGTCTCTGTCCGACATACTGCTTGCTCAGATCGAGGATCACAGGACGGACGTCTTTTACAACTTGGATCCATTTCGGTACGGCGCCGATTTTGTGCGTCGATTGCCTGGCCATGTGAAGCGAAAGTTTGCCTGGCGCGCCGCGCCTGGAAGAGTTGACTTCTCTGGCTATGACCTGGTGCTGTGCAACTTTGCCTCGATGCGTCGGATTTGGGAAGAGCAGGGGGCAAAAACCGCGCACTTCTCTCCGGCTCATGATCCTGAACTCGACGCGATAGCAGAAAATCGAAACAGGGACATTGATGTCCTCTTTATCGGCGGTTACAGCAGACATCACCAGCGCCGCAGGCACATCTTGGAAGCCGTTGCCGGTCTGGCAGACCATCGCGAAATTGTTTTTCATCTAGATCTGTCGCGTTACACGTCGCTTGCTGAGACGCCGCTGGGGTGGTTTGGCCCCTTGAATGCGGTTCGTCGCCCGCGTGCAATCCGCAAGGTCAGCGTAGCTCCCGTCTTTGGGCGCGCCATGTATGCGAGCCTTGGACGAGCCAAGGTTGTCATTAACGCCTCCATTGACATGGCTGGTCCCGATCGCGGCAATATGCGTTGCTTCGAAACCATGGGAGCAGGAGCTTTGTTGGTTTCGGATGCAGGAAACTATCCCGAACCGATGCGCAATGGGGAAACCATGGTGATTTACGATCGCCCTGAGGACATATCAAAGACAATAGAAAGACGACTGAATGACGCGACCTGGGACGCGATCGGGCAGGCGGGTAACCGAGCTATCCGCGAAGAGTACAGCAAGGGGCGTCAGTTCGAACGGTTCCTAGAACTGGTGTGACGTATCCGTTTTCGTATATGCGATGATTGGGTGATCGTGCCTATGTCCAAAATGCAATCCGTAGTGCTGATCAGCGAGCAGAATGCGGCAGTGCCCGAAGAGCACGGGGCATTGGCGGCTGTTGTCCGCGGGATACTTCTTTGCGGGATCTGCATAGTCGTCAGCGTTGTGCCTGCCACGGCACAATCTCGCACCTTATTCAGGGTGTTCGAGAATCTACAGTTTTCGGGCAATCCTCCCGATTTTCGTCTGTTCGGTATCGAGCATCTCCCTATCGTTGACCCACATATCCTCGGTCTTGACGTCCCTAATGGCGATCAGGTGCGTCAAGGTCTAGCCCTGGTTGGGAGCGATCGCCATTTGGTCGTCGATATCGAGCAGTGGCCGGTAGAGGGTTCGAATGCTGACACGCAAGTCTCTCTCGCCAAATATCAGCAGACGCTTAAGGCCTTTAGGCGGGCGGACCCAAGCGTCAAGCTAGGGCTGTATAGTGTTTTGCCGGTTCGCGACTATTGGCGGGCTATCGGCTGGCGAGGAAGCGAGGAGCTTGACGCGTGGAAGGCACGAAACACGGAAGTGGCGGCCGCCCTGGTGCCGAATGTCGACGAGCTCTTTCCCTCCCTTTATACGTTCTATGGTGATAAAGACGCCTGGATCGTGTTTGCAAAGGCAAACATTGATGAGGCGAGAAGAATTTCTCAGGGAAAGCCTGTTTACTGCTTCCTGTGGCCCCAATTTCACAAGACTATGGCGTTCCTGCCGGGCGACTTTTGGTATGCGCAGCTTGATACGTGTAGGAGGCTGGCGGACGGAGTTGTGATTTGGGGCACGATGACCGGGGCGGCTGGGTATTCACCCAAAAAATGGGACGAGAATGCCGAATGGTGGCAGGCAACCCTGAGGTTCCTTCGCGAGGAGGGCAAAATCCCTTAATCGTCCTCAAGCGCCGGCATGAAGCGAACGTTGCATTGTTCTACTTCGGCCCGTAGGGAGGGTGAGGAAGCGGGGATCGAATTTTTTGCTGGCCGTCAAGAAAATGGAGGTCAGTACAAACAAACTATCTGCAGCCCATATCGCGCCTGACGTTTGCAGAAATGCGAAGGAAACGAAGTATATGATCGCATAGAAAGTAAGATGCGTTCGAAACCTTAGCGCTCTATACATCGATACGCCGATCAACGCGTATAGTGGGATGGCTCCAATCAAGCCTAGGGCCATGAGTATCTCGATCATGATATTGTGAGGATACAAACCTGGTCCCCAGTTCATGTCGATGAAGTGCTTTCCGATGATGGGACTATCGAGGAAGTCGGCAATTGCAGTGCTCTGCACATCCAGGCGAGCCAACGCCCCCGTGTCCCATTTTGCGATCACAAGGTCACTCATGCGCTGAACCAGAAAGTTGTCCTGTGGCAGATACATCAAGCCGCTTAGCAAGAAGGGGATGAGGACCAGCAAGCGTGACGGGCGTGAGATAGCGTAGATAGCCGACGCTACTACCAAGCCGATAAAGGCTGCTCGTGACCCCGATAGAAACAAGGCCGCCACCGATCCAACCACTATGGTTGCGTGCGCCAAGAGTTCTATCAGTCGGGGTCTATATTCTATCACATAAAAGAATGCCGCGATCGCGACTGTACATGTAAAATGTCCCAATGAAACGGCATTGACGAATTCTGAAGCGTACCGGACGTTCGTATCGTCTGTGCCTTGAGTATAGAAGAGACCGGTCCGATATGCGTAAAAGAAGGCCGGCAGGAAGATCGCGCCCGAGAAGGAAATCATCATTACGATTCTTTTCTGGATCGACAGAAGGTACTCCGAGTAGGATCCAACAGCTATTGCTGGTATTAGAACGGATGAAGCATAAACCTGTATCGCAACAAGGGCATAGTCGTTATATTGGTAAGCATAATCATAGATGAGACGTGAAAGATATAAGAAAAGAAAGAAAAATAGCAATTTTGCGATCTTGAATTTTCCATCGGAAAGCGATGTTGTTATAAGAAAAAGACAAATCAATGCAACGACGATTCTGGCTGTAACTGAAGCAATGCGATTGTCGATGCCGGTGATGGTGGTGTACATCCCCAGTAGGGGGTAGCCTATGAGCGCCCATAGAAGTACGATTTCAACAAGGCGCTTTTGAAAAGTTATGAGCATTCACTTACTCATGTTCGGGCAAGAGAGTCGTTCCGCGAGGGGAGCGCCGACCGCGCTGCCGCTGGTTGTTTTCGGGATGGCTCTTCGCTTTGGTGCGCATTGTGTGTCCATAATGTCAAGTCTGGAAGGCGTCGGAGGGCATGTATGCGAAGAGCCTGTTTGGGCTCATTCGAAGGGTATGCCTCTTTGATATAGCTCGGTTGTGACGCCTGGAAATCGTGGCAACCGGTTCCGCGGGAAACTTCATTGAAGGGAACGAAGAAACTGAATGGCCGCCAACTGCTGTCTGCATATCGTTGCGGTGCTTTGGTTCCTTCCTTCGCTGTAAAGCACTAAGAAGGTTGACCTATTTTGACGCTCTCAGGAACGGTGGATTCTGTTTGGGTGACAGGGGCCGGTGGCTTTATCGGCCTCAATCTCGCCTGTTTCCTTGCCCGAAAGGGCGCGCGCGTTGTCGGCTTTGGTCGGAATGAAGCACCGGCTTTCGCAGATGCAACCGGCGGAACATTCTTTTCTGGCGGTATAACGTCGAGCGTATTGAGTGCGGCTCTCGCAACCTACGGTCGGCCAGCTGCCGTTTATCATTTGGCCGGAGGTGCTACGGTCGGCCGGTCGATCGCTAATCCTCTGCAGGATTTTGAAGAGAGCGTGGTGTCATCGGCCTGTGTTCTTGACTTCCTGCGTCGCTATGCGCCGGATGTCCCCGTTGTGCTTGCTTCGTCTGCCGCCGTCTATGGTGGGGGGCATCGTGGATCGATAAGGGTCGACTCCGTGATCGACCCCTACTCACCTTATGGTCACCATAAGCGAATGGTTGAGGAACTCGGGTGGCCGTATCATGCGGGGTACGGTCAACCGGTGGCCGTCACTCGACTCTTCTCTGTCTATGGCGAAGGACTGCGCAAGCAATTGCTTTGGGATATCTGCCGAAGACTCGCGGCCGGTGAGGTCGATTTGGTGCTCGACGGCACCGGAGCGGAGGTTCGGGACTGGCATCACGTTTCGGACGTTGTCCGATTGCTTCATGCTGTATTGCCGATTGGTGAACCTAGCTTTGCCATCTACAACGGCGGCACGGGCGCGCCAGCCTCCGTTCGCACGATTTCCAATATGGTTTTGGAGGCTTGGGGCGGCAATCACCGCCTGTCGTTCTCGGGCAAGTCCCGCCCGGGCGATCCGCTGAGTCTGATCTCTGACTCCTCCGGCGTACCGGAGGGTTTTCAGTTGCAAGTGCCCCTCGGGGACGGCATTGCCAGGTATGTCGATTGGTATCGTGCTGAGGTTCTTGGCGAGCGGATCGATCAAGGGCGACGTCGCGCACCTCGACCTCGGTTAGGGTCTCTGTGGCGAAACTCGATCGACGATTGAGGCTCTTTCTCTAGGTATTCGGGTTTGGCGTATCATCGCAAGCTCTGCGACTTTGCGAGCGAGAGCGGCGTCCTATGAAAAAACGGATCTCTATCGCTCTCGTCGTCTCATTCGCATTTGCGGTTGGCTTTCTGGCTATTATCGTACTTCAGCGAGATGTTCAGCGATCCGCTTCGCGGCAGTCGGGTGAGGCGTTGCGGCCGATCAGGGGCGATCTGGCGATCAATGGCATAGATGATCTGCGAGTTGGAAACCGCAGGATCGTTTTATGCGGCACGTCTCCACCAAGATCGCCGTCGGTGTGGTCCCTTGCGACCGAAGCTGCTCGAAGGGACTTCCAAGGTATAGTGGTAACCTGCAACCCGGTTGGGTTCGGTACGCCATGTGACGGTAAGACCGGTTCGAAATTGGGCGCCGCATTGGTCGTTCAGTGCTTGACTTCTGATGGTGTTGACCTGGCCGCGGCTCTTAGTCAGAAGGGTCTTCTGTGCGGGAACCCCTCCGTAATCGGCTCTCTATACAAAGCTTGCTAACCGTCATGCGAAAAGCGGCCCTCCTTGCCGATTTCAATCTTGCCACCCGTGCCGCGATGCGCGCGCAATGCTGGGCGATTTGCCAGCCTTGTTGGCAGTATATTTACTGAGGCTTGAATCGAATGAAGGCAATTTTTGTTTGGCAACAATTGAAACAATGCAGCCGGCAACAGAAGTTGTTTATCTGAGATTGCTAAAGTACTGTTGTCTTCTGACAACGAAGGGGCGAAAAGTCATCTCGCAAATGCGAAAAAAGGTTGGCATCCCGGTGGAAAGCTGTTACACGGAGTTATTGCTCCTTGATTTGGGTGGGTCTGGAGTCGTGCGGGACAAAAGGATCTGAGCAGATGAAGCTAATTGTAAAAGGTGTTCTGGCCGGCCTCGTTGCCTTCATTGGTTTCGGCCCGGTTTCATCGTTCGCCCAGGATGCGTCATGCGGTTGCGCCACGGCCTATCGTGGTCCTGGCAATCCGGTCGGGTCGATACGGCAGGTCCAGGGCGATGTGGCTGTTTCGCAGGCGGCCGGCTACGACTCTGCGAAGGTCGGCAGTGCGCTTGATTTCGGGAGCCGGGTGGTGGTTGGTCCGAAGGGCTCTGCCTTGGTTCAGTCGGGTGGCTGTAACGTTGCTGTGCCCGCGAATTCCAGCCTCGACATTTCCCGTGTCGGCGACAAGGTTTGCTTGAAGGTTCTGGGGTCCGAGCAGACCGCTGCCGTTCCGGGGGCGTCAAACCAGAGTGGTGGCGGCGGTTTCAAGTTTGGTCCGCCGGAGGCGATTTTTGCGGGCGCGCTAATCACGAGCGGTGTGCTTGCCGCGACGCAGGATGACGACAACGGCGTTAGTCGTTGAGCTGTTTTTGCGGGCCTTTTCGGCTTTTGCCTTTCTCATTTGTCTGACCGTGCCGGGCTTGTTATTTCGGCGCGGTTAGTCTTTTGGGGGCTAGGCGGTGGTTCGGCCTTATTTCTTTCGTGAGCACTGTTGCTCTGTAGGGGGTGGCTTGATCGCGGCGTCGGGCGCTGCGGTGGGTCGTCTTCCCTCGAGCTGGTTCCTGGCGCTCGCCGATGGCTGGTTGGGATCTTGCAATGGTCTTCCTGTGATTGGCAGGGCGCTTGCCAAACTAAGGCAGATTTTTGGTAGTTTGCTCATACCTTGTCATGCCGCCTGCCTTGAGGTGGTGGGGAAGGGCTCGATCCGGCTAGGGTCGGATGACGAGACCGGTTGGCGTCGCTCTGTGCGCTCCTCGATAAGCTTTGATCGCTCTGGCTTGGGGCGCGCGCGGTCTGTGCCGACGAAAGGACGCCAAGCGGACGGAATAAGTTACGGCTCAAGGGGACGTCTGGTGTTGGCCCTCCTTGGCGCCTGTGTGGTCGGCGGTGTTGCGGCTCTCATTCTCGATCTGAACGATGGCGCCATCCTTTTCGGCAAATAGCCTGGACCAGATGTCCGTCGCTTCATGGGTACTCGTCGGGCGTCTCCTTTATCGTTGCGTCGAATGGGTACCAGCGGCGCCGCCGAGGTACAGTCAAAGCTCTGATGATTGATCTGCACTCCCATATATTGCCGGGACTTGATGATGGTTCGCCGAGTCTTGCAGAGTCTCTGGAAATGGCGCGCCTGGCGGTCGCCGATGGGACGACGCATATGGCCTGCACTCCTCATATTATGCCGGGTGTCTACGAGAATCGGACGGCAAACATAGTTCGAGCTATACAAGGTCTGGAGCGCGCGTTGAGAGAGGCAGCCATACCGCTGTCGCTCTACGTGGGTGCGGATGTCCACGTGGCGCCCGATCTTCAGGAACAGCTGTCAATAGGCAATGTGCCAACGTTAAATAAGTCCCGCTACTTCTTGTTTGAGCCACCCCACCATGTCCTTCCGCCGCGGCTAGAGGAATTGGCACTTCGCCTAATTAGAGCCGAGTTCGTGCCTATCATTACCCATCCGGAGAGGTTGACTTGGATCAAGTCAAATTATGATGTGATTGAGCGTCTGAATGCTGCCGGATGCCTGATTCAGTTGACTGCCGATTCGATAATAGGTGCGTTTGGGCGGACAGCGCTTTATTATTCTGAAAAGCTTCTTGACGAAGGCAGGGTGGACATTATCGCTTCGGATGCTCATAGCTCGACAAGGCGGCGGCCGGGGCTTTCGCGGGCGGTTATGGCAGTGGCGAAGCGTCGCGGAGAAGACGAGGCTTACAATATGGCGTTGCTCCGCCCTGGTGAAATACTAGCGAACAGGCCGCTTGATCCCGTTGGGGCGGGGCTCCAGAGGAAATCGGCCTCAGCCTCCGCCGGTCGCCTCGGGATGTTGGGCCGACTGTTCAAAGGCGGGTCCGAAAGATGACGATTACGGTTCACCACATAAAAGCTTCTTGGATTGCCGCTGTGGCTTCATCCGTGGTGCTTCTGGCTTCTGCCTGCAGTACGTCATCGACGGGATCGTCCGGTTCGGTCGAAGCGCTGCAATTGACGTCGTCAACGCCACTTGGAGGTGGCGGGGCCTTGCAGGTGGTAAAGGACCTGCCTGCCCCCCAGAATACGCAGAATGGTAGTGAGCAGCCGTTATCGCCGAATGACCTCTTGGAGATAAATGTGTTTCAGGTCGACAATCTGAACCGAACGGTTCAGATTGACGCGAGTGGCCAGATTTCGCTTCCGCTTATTGGTACAATCAAAGCCGCAGGCAAGACCGTTCGTCAATTGGAGCAGGAAATCGAAACTGCTTATGGCGCGAAGTATCTGCAATCTCCGGACGTAACGGTTTTCGTCAAGGATTCCGTGGGCCAGCGGATAACCGTCGATGGAGAGGTCAATCGGGCTGGTATTTACCCGGTATCCAGCAGTGCGACCCTCCTCGATGCGATAGCGCTTGCTGGTAATTTCAGCCAAATCGGTGACGCGAGTAAGGTCTTCGTGTACCGTAACATGGGCCAGAATACGATGGTCGCCAACTACAACGTGGAACAGATACGCGCTGGTAAGGCTCGCAATCCACGCATATTCGGCGGTGACAAGGTTGTCGTGTTTACGTCGAAGTCGAAGATCGCGATAAACAATCTCAAAGATGCTCTTGGCATTGCCTCGAGCGCTGCCCGAATAGCAGTGGTGCCGGGTTTGTGATTTCGGACGGCCTAGCTGCAGGTGAACGTAAGGTGATTTCCCGCTATGCTCGATCGCAATAGACAGCATCAAATCACCGGGCCTGGCCATGGCCAGGCTTTGTCCGCGGATCTGTACTATGAGGGCTCCAATTATTATAGCGCTTATGGTCGGGATTACTCCGAGCAGGAAAGCGGCTTCAATCCCCTTAAGCTATTCTTTTATATTGTTCAGTATCGGTGGCTGATCGTCATCATGACGGTTGCCGGACTTGTTGCCGGCCTCATCGTAACGATGATGCAGACCCCAAGATATCAGGCGACGACGCAACTTGAAGTTTTGGTCCCGTCAGCCAAAGTCTTCCAGGATATTGAAGTTGTGTCCGAAAATAGTGATTTGCGTGCCTTTCAGACGGCACGGGAGAAGCTAAAAAGTCGAGCTTTGGCTCAACGCGTGGTGTATCAACTTGGGCTTAGTGAAAAGCCGGATTTCCTGTTTCCGACACCGAGTTTCTCGCTTGCCAACATTTTTTATCGCGCATTCGGTATTTCGAAGGCGCCCTCGATCGAGGAAAAGACGCCGGAGCAGCGCGAGGCGCTGGCTATAAGGCGAATTCTCGATGACTTGACCGTGAACCTAGTTACGAACACCAGCCTTCTGTCTATTACCTTTGTGGATCAGAAGCCGAAGTACGCCAGCGATATAGCCAATCAGGTCGCGCAGAGCTTTATAGATCAGCGCGTCGATCAAACGAGTGAAACTTCGGATCTGGCGCGCCAGTTCATCCAGGACCAGGTCGTCCAGGTGAAGCAGAAGCTCCAGAAATCTGAAGAGGCTCTCGTTGCCTATGCAAAAGACGCGGGCATCACGGTGACCGGCGACGACAAGTCGCTTATTTCGGCGAATATCGAGGCGCTCAACACAGCTTTGGCGGCGGCAATACAGGATCGGTTGGACACCGGCCGGGTGGTTGATCAGATCGATAAGGGGCGGGGTGCCAGCCTTAGCCAGGTTCTGGAAAGCAAAGGGTTGCAGGCGCTGAGCGAAAAGCTCGCAGATCTGACCGGTCAGTATCAGCAGAAACTAAGCATAATGAAGCCTGGCTTCCCGGAGATGCAACAGCTGCAATCGCAGATAAAGGAATTGCAGCGAATTTATAGCAATGGCGTTTTGGCCATAACAGATTCTTTGCGCCTGAAATATCAGCAGGCGCAGAACAAGGAAGAAGACTTAAAGGCGAAGCTTTCCGAGATGGAGAAGCAGCAAGTTGAGTTTAATGATAAGAATATTCAATACACTATTCTTAAGCGTGAGGTTGATTCGAATAGGTCGCAATACGATAGCCTTGTATCGAAGCTGAACGAGGTTGGCGTTAGCTCTGAGTTGAAGACGCAGAATGCAGCCATCGTCGATTTTGCAAATATGCCAGATCGCCCCTATTCTCCACGATTGAGCATAAATTTGGGAATTTCATTGCTACTGTTTATGGCTTTGAGCGCATCCGTAATTTATGTCATAGAATTGCTGAATAACACTTTTACCAATCCGGAGCAGGTTGAGAAAGAACTGGGGCTGGCGATTCTTGGCATTCTGCCGCTTGTCGATGACAAGGATATTGTTGGGAGCATTGCCGACCAGAAGTCGGGTTTGTCAGAGGCGTACCGTTCACTCCGAACATCGCTTCAATTCTCGGGAGCCGAAGGTGCACCCCGCTCGTTGCTGGTGACGAGTTCCGAGCCCTCGGAGGGCAAGTCGACGACATCTTTCAAGCTCGGTCAGGACTTTGCTGCACTGGGTGCCAGGGTCCTGCTCGTTGATGGCGACCTTCGAAAGCCAAACTTGCATCGGCTGTTCGGCTTGGACAACACGATTGGTCTCAGTAACCTGCTGACCAACACGGTCCGGAAGGAGGACCTTGCCGGCATTTTCAGGCCGACGAAATATCCTAACGTTACTGTGCTGACCTCGGGCACCATACCGCCGAATCCTGCGGATCTCCTGTCTTCACCGAAGATGGCGTTGATTGTGACAAATCTCGGCAAGCGTTTTGATCTCGTAATCATTGACGCGCCACCGATTGTTGGGCTCTCCGACGCGCCAATACTAAGTCGGCTTGCCGAAGGTACGCTGATGGTCATTTCGACCAATCAGGTGACTCGCAAGTCTGCCAAGACCGCGCTAAAGCGCTTAAGAGCAGCTGGTGCAAATGTGGTGGGAGCAGCGATGTCAAAATTCGCTGTGAACAAGTTTGACTACAATTACGCGTATAAGTACATGAACTATCAATATTATAGTTATGGTGCGGGCACGCCTAAACTTGAGGGCCGAGTCGATGACGTTACAGCCGAGCCCGCCTATGCAAAAACTGCGACATTTAAGCGTCTGGTTCGTCGCATCCGTTCTGGGCTTAGCGGCTTCGTCGATCGGGCTCAGTCGAGTTCTTGAAGCGGAACTACCCTCGGCTGCTCTTGTCCTGAATCCTCTCAACGAGGACGCCCTGGTTAATAAGATCACGGGGCAACTCAACGACACCGATACACCTCCCGATCTCGAAGCATTGGCAGCCGAGGCCAAGAAGGCGCTGCGCTATGATTTGGCAGATGCCAGACTGTACAGCTTGATAGGTGAGATAGAACTTCGACGAGGCGATAAGGAGCGCGCTTATCAGCTCTTTGATCAGGCGCAGAAGCTCTCTAAGACGGAAATCCATTCGCTCCAGCGGTCCATTGACCGCTCCATCGAAACGGGTGATTTGGCGAAGGCCGTTGATGAGATAGATATCCTGCTGCGACGATGGCCGGACCGATTTCCACTGGTCGCCAGCGGCTTCCCAACGATCCTCGCCAATCCCAGTGGTTATCGCGCCGTCTTGAAAGCTATTGGCGCAGACGCACCCTGGCGCGGCTACCTCTTCTCGACATTGGTTGCCGACCCTCTTGGTATCGGTCTCGCCAACAGGTTGCTTTTGGACATGGCTGGATCGAGCACGCCGCCGACGGATCGCGAACTGTCGTCTGTGATTGCGGGTTTCATACGTCAGCGACAGTACGGTTCGGCCTACCGCCTGTTTTTGTTCAGCCTCACAGATGAGCAGAGAAAACTTGGCGGCTACGTCTACAACAGCACCTTCGAGCCTTACCCCAGCGGTAAACCCTTCGACTGGCAGGTTCCGAGCCAGGTGGCGGTCGAGGTGACTTTCTCAACCTCGCACGACGCGGTGGAAGGGGAGGGAGGCGCAACCGTTCGTTTCTTGAATGCACCGGTAAAGAACGATGTAATCCACGAATACTTGCAGCTGCCACCGGGGGCGTACCGCCTCTCTCTTCTTGCGTCGGGTCGAAATCTCAAGCTCCCCAAGGGCCTGTTCTGGTCACTTCGTTGTATCGATCCCGCTGGGGAGGTTGGTCGTCTCAACATTCCGGAGGGCACATACAATCGCAAGTCATTCAATGTGGACTTTACGGTAAATCCTGACGCTTGCCCAATTCAATTATTACGGCTCGAGGCAGCTACAATAGCTGACAGTTGGCGCTTTCGTTATGTCGGATCGATTGTCATGCACAAGATAAGCATTGAGAGAGTCTCATCTTGAAATCTCGGCCTTCAGAATGGGATAAATATCTCCTCGGGTCCGCCCTTTTTCTTTCCCTGCTTGTCGGGGGTGGTACGGCGAGTGGTCTCATATCTGACACTGTGGTCGAAGTTTTCGCGATTGTTTCAACAGCTGCGGTGTTCTCGCAAGGAACAGGGCAGCGAAGTCCCCATCTGATCCGATGGTTGCTGATCATGGCTGTGGCGCTGATCGGGCTCCAGCTTATTCCGTTGCCGATAGCGATGTTGAGTGGGGTTCGGCCTCCGCTACTACAGGGAGTCCCTTGGTTATCCGACGAAACCAGCCTCCGTTTTATCAGCGTTGGTGTTGGGCGCACAGTTGAGTGTCTTCTGTTCGTTCTGGCCGTTGCCGCGTTCTTTCTGGCAGTGTTGCGTTTGCGCGTCGATCAGGTTCATGCACTACTTCCGTTCTTTTTTATGGGCGTCATCTGCAATGGTTTGGCGGGAGCGATTCAGTTTTCGCTTTCCGACGACGTTGCTATCAAAGGCCTGCTGCCGTTCACCATCAACGCAGGATTGTTCGCAAATCGGAACCATTTCTCGGCGCTGCTGTTCGTGTCTATTCCCTTCGTCGTTTACTATGGACTGTTCCGCGGACACCTGTTGTCGGGAGCGCTTGGCCTTGTTGCGTTGCTTGTGCTCCTGCTAGCGGCCGGCTCGCGGGCTGGCACCCTTATTGGTCTTGCGATCACTGTGATATCGGTCGTCTTCCTGTCCACTCGCTCTAGGGTGAGCGGCTTCGGCATCGTGGCAATCTTCATAGGCCTGTCGATCTATACGATGGGTGCATGGACGACACTCGATGCGAGAGAGGTGGATCCGGCCTTCGGCCGAGCAGAGTTTGCTAGAACGACGATCGACGGGATCAAGGACAACTTGGTGACCGGCATTGGCTTCGGGAATTTTCAGAAAGGCTACCAGATCTACGAAAAAGAGGGCATGATATACAGGTTTTACGTAAATCACGCCCACAATGATTATCTTGAGATCGTTTTCGAAGGCGGTATCGTCGCGGCCTTCCTCATCGCGTTTTATCTTCTGTTGTTGACATCCGCTTTTGTTCGAAATCGCCGTGAGCCCTTGCAGAGGGCGGCGTTCCTTTCCGTATTCTTCCTGCTGGTCCACTCACTCGTTGATTATCCCTTGCGAACCATGGCGCTGGCGATGACATTTGCCTTCATGAACGCCATCATATTCCATAAGGGCTTCGCGGATCGATCGGCCAAGAAGGCCAACATGGTCGAAGTCGAGCACAATGGTGGGAAGCTGCTCGTACCGGTCGAGGCTACGTCATAGCCGATGTTTCTCGAACGTTTCGCCCTTAGGATTGCGACGTTGACGAGGCCGCTCATAAACTGATTGCGGCTAGGCGGGCGGTCGCAACCGGGTTCCCTGGCGGTGGCCTGGTGCGGCGGCTGGAACCAGCGTGAATTTGCTGATGCTCGGAGGAACTGTCTTTGTTGGTCCGACGCTTATGCCGGTCCATCCCGCCGCGTCACGAATCTCGATAAGCTCACTTGATGATGGCCTGCTCGCGCATCGTTATGCAGGCGAGAGGTTGGGCGACGGTCGCAGGAGCCTCTTGTAGCGGCTGCGCGCCCGCAGATGCGCTGAGCTTCCCTGCCATCCCCCGATGGCGCGGCCATCGCGCGGCGGACCGAAATGGCGGACGCATTCTTGCGCCCCGCCCGGCGGTCGCTGCAGGCAATATTTTCCTGACACTTTCAGAGCACTGAGCCCCCGGGGCAGGATTTTCCCGCTCCGGCGCTTGGTGTGGAAAATTCGTTCTCTTTCGGCGTAAGGCCGGGCGTGCCACGCATTGTTCTGGACAGGTCCGATCTGATAGAACGCCGGCATAAGAAAAGATTGTCCCGTCGCGAGGCCATGGATGGACCGCCAGGTTCGGCCCAGGGCTGCGGACCGGGTGGCACGAAAGAACGCTCGCATTCCATGACGATCGCGCTGACGCACCTGCAACGGCTGGAAGCCGAATCCATCCATATTTTCCGGGAGGTCGCGGCCTCCTTCTCCAAGCCGGTCATGCTCTATTCCGTGGGCAAGGATTCCTCGGTGCTCATGCATCTGGCGATGAAGGCCTTCTACCCGGCCAAGCCGCCCTTTCCCTTCCTGCATGTCGACACGACCTGGAAGTTCCAGGAGATGATCGCCTTTCGCGATCAGATGGCGCAGAAGCTTGGCTTCGACCTGCTGGTCCATGTCAATGAAGATGGCGTGCGTGACAACATCAACCCGTTCGACCACGGCTCCAACACGCACACCCATGTGATGAAGACGGTGGCGCTCCGTCAGGCGCTCGATAAATACGGCTTCGACGCCGCTTTCGGCGGCGCTCGTCGCGACGAGGAGAAGTCGCGCGCCAAGGAGCGCATCTTCTCCTTCCGCAACGCCCAGCACGCCTGGGACCCCAAGAACCAGCGGCCGGAGATGTGGAAGATCTTCAACACCCGCATCGCGCCCGGTGAATCGATCCGCGTCTTTCCGCTGTCGAACTGGACCGAGCTCGACATCTGGCAGTACATCCTGCAGGAAAACATTCCGATCGTGCCGCTCTATTTCGCCAAGGAGCGCCCGGTGGTCGAGCGCGACGGCATGCTGATCATGAAGGATGATGAGCGCATGCAACTGCGCCCGGGCGAGGCGATCGAGAATCGCCTGGTGCGCTTCCGCACGCTCGGCTGCTATCCGTTGACGGGCGCCATCGAATCCGATGCCGACACGCTGGAAGCGATCGTCGGCGAGATGCTGACGGCGCGGACTTCCGAGCGCCAGGGCCGTCTCATCGACCGCGACGAGGCAGGCTCCATGGAAAAGAAGAAGCGCGAGGGCTATTTCTGAGCATGCGCCACATCATGGCCAAGAGCCTCACCCCCACCGACAGCGTGCGCGAATACATGGCCGCGCAGGAGAAGAAGTCGCTGCTGCGCTTCCTCACCTGCGGTTCTGTCGATGATGGCAAGTCGACCCTCATCGGACGCCTGCTCTCCGACACCAAGCAGATATTCGAAGACCAGCTCGCGGCGCTCGAGCGTGATTCACGCAAGCACGGCACCACCGGCGACGATATCGATTTCGCGTTGCTCGTCGACGGGCTGGAGGCCGAGCGCGAGCAGGGCATCACCATCGATGTCGCCTATCGCTTCTTCGCCACGCCGAAGCGCAAGTTCATCGTTGCCGACACGCCCGGCCATGAGCAGTACACGCGCAACATGGCGACCGGCGCGTCGACCGCCGACTTGGCCATCGTGCTGATCGACGCGCGCCAGGGCGTGCTGCGCCAGACCAGGCGTCATTCGATCATCGCCTCGCTGCTCGGCATTCGCCACATCGTGCTCGCCGTGAACAAGATCGACCTGGTCGGCTTCGACAAGGGCGTGTTCGATGGCATCGTCGCGGACTATGGCGAATTCGCGCGCAGCCTTGGCTTCCTCAGCGTCGTGCCGATCCCGATGTCGGCGCGCTTCGGCGACAACGTCACCAGCCGCTCGGATCGCACGCCTTGGTATTCCGGGCCGTCTCTGATCGAGCACCTGGAAACCGTCTCGGTCGACGAGGCCGCGGTCGAACTGCCGTTCCGTTTCCCCGTCCAATATGTGAACCGGCCGAACCTGGATTTTCGCGGCTTTGCCGGCACGATCGCCTCCGGCGCCGTTTCACGGGGCGATGAGGTTGTCGTCGCCAAGTCGGGCAAGGCTTCGCGCGTCAAGCGCATCGTCGCGCATGGCGGCGATCTCGAACAGGCTGTGGCCGGCCAGGCGGTGACACTCGTCCTCGACGATGAGGTCGAGGTCTCGCGCGGCAACATGCTGGTCTCGCCGGCGGCGCGGCCCCAGGTCGCCGATCAGTTCGCCGCCAGCATCGTCTGGTTCGACGACCACCCGCTCTTGCCGGGGCGCTCCTATATACTGCGCACCGAGACCGATCAGGTCAGCGCGACGATCACCGAATTGAAGTACCGCGTGAACGTCAACGACTTTGCCCACGAGGCGGCGAAGTCCCTCGACATGAACGAGGTCGGCGTCTGCAATCTCTCGACGCGTGCCCCGATCGCCTTCGATCCCTTCGCCGAGAACCGCACCACCGGCGCCTTTATCCTGATCGACCGCATCAGCAACGCCACCGTCGGCGCCGGCATGATCCAGCATTCGCTGCGCCGGGCGGAGAACATCCACTGGCAGTCGCTCGACGTCGGCAAGCGCGGTCGTTCCGACCTGAAGAACCAGCGCCCGGCGGTGTTCTGGTTCACCGGCCTGTCGGGCTCCGGCAAGTCGACCATAGCCAACCTGTTCGAGAAGAAGCTGTTCGCAACCGGGCGCCATACCTACATCCTCGATGGCGACAATGTCCGCCACGGCCTCAACCGCGATCTTGGCTTCACCGACGCGGACCGCGTCGAGAACATTCGTCGTGTCGCGGAGGTGGCCAAGCTTATGGCCGACGCGGGGTTGATCGTTATCGTCTCCTTCATCTCGCCCTTCAGCGCCGAGCGGCGCATGGCGCGCGAGTTGATGGCGGATGGCGAGTTCGTCGAGGTGTTCGTCGATACGCCGTTCGAGGAATGCGCCAAGCGCGATCCGAAGGGACTTTATGCGCGCGCGCTGAACGGCGAGATCAAGAATTTCACCGGCGTCGATTCACCGTATGAAGCTCCGGAAACCCCCGAAATCCATCTCAGGACACTCGGCAAGACGGCCGAGGAGATGGTAGAGGCCCTGGAACTCTGGCTGGATGAGCGCGACATTGCCGAAGACCAATACGACAACGGCGGCGGTATCTGACGACGAGGCCATGCTGGGCGTGTTCGAGCGCCTGGCGCTCGATGCCGGCCGCGAGGTGATGCGTGTCTTCCACGCGGGCTGCGCGGTGGACAGCAAGTCCGATAGCTCGCCGGTGACGGAAGCCGATCGCGAGAGCGAGAGGATCATCCTCGCCGGACTGCGCGCCGCGTTCCCCGACATACCCTGCGTCGCCGAGGAAGAGGCCTCGTCGGGCATCCTGCCCAGCGATCTGGGCGACGCGTTCTTCCTTGTCGATCCGCTCGACGGCACCAAGGAATTCGTCAACCGCAGGACGGATTTCACCGTCAACATCGCACTGGTTCGCGCCGGTGTGCCGGAAGTCGGCGTTGTCTTCGCGCCTTGCACCGGTCGCTTCTTCTCCGGCCGGCCGGGCAAGGCGGAATTGCTTCAGGTCGATGGCGAGTATCACGTCATCTCCCGGCGCCCGATCGCGGCGCGGGCAGGGGGTTCGCCGCTGGCCGTGGTCGCCAGCCGTTCGCACAACACGCCCGAAACCGAAGCCTTCATCCGGGACCTTGGCGCGGCCGAAATCGTCTCGGTCGGCTCGTCGCTGAAATTCTGCCTCGTGGCCGCAGCGGAGGCCGATGTCTATCCGCGCTTCGGCCGCACCATGGAGTGGGATACCGCGGCGGGCGATGCGGTGCTGCGGGCCGCGGGCGGCATGACGCGCACCCTGGACGGCCAGCCGCTGGCCTACGGCAAGCGCAACCAGGCCAGCGATACCGATTTCGCCAACCCGCATTTTATTGCCAGAGGGAAGGGCGCGGCTTAAGGCGTTCGCGATTGCCAGCCGCCAATTGTCGCGTCGTCATCCTGGGGCGGAGTAAGGAACGAAGCGACGCGCGCAGACCCCCAGGATACATGCCGTTACGCTAAGCATTGTGGCGGTTGCAGGATTCTGCACCGTTGTGCTCGACGTCGAAGGTCACGGCATGGATCCTCGGGTCAAGCCCGAGGATGACGAAGGCCGCGCGCAGCTTAAGCCGCTGCGATATGCGCCGAATTCGAGCCGATGTAGTTGCGGATCGTCTCGATGATCCGGTCCTGGTCAGCTTCGCTGAGATAGGGGTGCATCGGAAGGCACAGGATCCGCTTTGGCAGATCCTCCGAGACGGCAAGGCCCGCCGGCGTGCGCGGATAGTCGCGGTAGGCAACCTGCGTGTGCAGCGGCTTCACATAGTAGATGACGGAAGGGATGCCCTTCTCCGAAAGATGGGCCTTCAACCCGTCGCGCTTCGGCGTCTCGATCGCATATTGCGCCCAGGCCGAGCGGCTGCCGTCGAGGTTGCCGGCCGCGGTCACGACATCGCCTAGCCCTTCGGCATAGCGGCGTGCGACGACCTGGCGGGCCTCCATCTCGTCCTCGAGGATAGCGAGCTTCTCGATCAGGATTGCCGCCTGGATGGTGTCGAGGCGCGAATTGATGCCGACGCGGATGTTGTCGTACTGCGTTTCGCCCTTGCCGTGGAAGGCGAACGAGCGCAGCGCTTCGGCCATCGCATCGTCATTGGTGAACATGGCGCCGCCGTCGCCATAGCAGCCGAGCGGCTTTGCCGGATAGAAACTGGTCGAGCCGACATGCCCGAAGGCGCCGCACATCGTGCCGTCGGCGGAGCCGCCGATCGACTGCGCCGCGTCCTCTATCACCAGCAGCCCTTCGCGCTTGGCGATCGCCATGACGGCTTCGTAGTTCGCCGCAAGCCCGAACAGGTCGACCGGAATGATCGCCTTCGGCTTGAGCCTTCCTTCTTTCCTGACCATCTCGATGGCGGCCTCGAGGCTGGCGATGTCGATGTTGTAGCTCTTGGGGTCGACATCGACGAACACCGGCTCGGCCTTGGCCAGCGCCACCACCTCGGCCGTCGCGGCGAA
This sequence comes from Mesorhizobium sp. 65-26, assembly GCA_001899205.1. Taxonomy (GTDB): domain Bacteria; phylum Pseudomonadota; class Alphaproteobacteria; order Rhizobiales; family Rhizobiaceae; genus Mesorhizobium. The sequence goes on from MKVL01000025.1 coordinate 612,511, forward strand.
GGTGAAACTTGGCACGAAGACGGCATCGCCCGGGCCGATGCCGGCCGCGAAGAGCGGCAGCAGCAGCGCGTCGGTGCCATTGGCGCAAGCGATCACGTGCTTCGTGCCGACATAGGCCGCGAGCTTGTTTTCGAATTCGGTGACCTGGGGACCAAGGATGTAGCGGCCCTCGTCGACCACGCGGTCGATGGCAGCCTTCAGCCTGTCGCGGATTCGTTCGCGCTGTGCGCCGAGATCAATGAACTGCATGGTGGCCTCGAAGGGGTTAGCCAATGGCATTAGCCAGATAATGGGCCGCTGGTACCAGAGTTGCGGCCATCGAGAAAGCCGCGCGGCCGAACCCGGCATTGCGCCAGTGTCGCATCTGTTACTCGAAATGCGTTCGGCGTGATCGCCCTAGGCCCGGAAATTCGCGGCTTCCGGCTCCCCAGTCGAACGTTCGGTCCCGCCGGGCACGGGTATCGAAACATAAAGTGATCAGTCGACGGCCGATGTCGACGAGGTACCCTTCGCTCAGGCGATCTCGTGTCGCCAGGGCGGGTTTGCGCCGGCGCGCGATACGGTGACGGCGGCGGCCTTTGCGCCCAGCGACAATGCCTTTCGGATCGCGTCCTCGGACAGGCTGCCGATGGCGGCCTTGGTGAGCAGGCCTTGCTCGTGCAGCGAAGCAAGGATGCCGGCGTTGAACGTGTCGCCAGCGCCGACCGTGTCGACCACCTTGACCTTTTGCGGCATCACGGTGACCCGGTGCTCCCGGCTGTAGCCGACGGCGCCTTCGCTGCCATGCGTGACGACAATCAGCTTCGGGCCGCGCTCGAGCCAGTTGCGTACGACGTCCTCGTGGGAGCCGGCTTCGTCGAACCAGTTCAGGTCCTCGTCGGACAGCTTGACGATGTCGGCCATCGCCATCATTTCGCGGATGCGCCTCAGGTGCTTGGCCTTGTCCGGAATGAAGTTCGGCCGGATGTTGGGATCGAGCATCATCACCCGGCTCTCGTGCTCGCGCCGCATGAATTCCTCATAGGCCGACCCCGCCGGCTCCGAGATCAGGCTGATGGCGCCGAACAGCATCGCCTCGATCTCCACCCCCAGCTTGGGCAGGTCCTCGATGGTAAGCATGCGCCCAGCGGTGTTCTCGTCGTAGAAGGTGTAGGTCGCCTGGCCGTTGTCGAGCCTCACGAAGGCGAGTGTCGTCGGTCGGGGCGAGGTGTGCGCATAGGTGGAGCTTACCTTGCTCGCCCCAAGCGCCTCACGGAACTGGCCGCCGAACAGGTCCGAAGACAGGCCGGAAAAGAACCCGGCGGGAGCGCCGAGCCGGCCGAGCGCGATTGCCGTGTTGAACACCGCGCCGCCGACATAGGGCGCGAAAGCCGGCTCTCTCTCCGTCGTCGTGCGCGGCAGCATGTCGATCAGGGCTTCGCCGCAGCAGAGGATCATGATGTTCCGGACCTGTCTTGTACCTGTGGGGCAGGGGGGTGGATGACGCCCTTGCGGATGATGATGTTGGCGTAGAGCCGCGGCTCGCTGGTGGCGACGATGGCGTGCGCGGCCTTGACCCTGGCATAGAAGTCGGCGCCGGCGAGCGCCACCACCTTGCGGCCGGGCACGCGCCTGGCGCAGACGGCTTCCATCTCCAGGTGGACAGGGTCGGCCAGCGTCGGATCACCCTTCACGGACGCCCTGAACAGGGCTTCCGGCACGGCATCGTCGACGGGCAGCACGCTCAGAATGGCATCCAGCACCGGGATGATGTGATGGCCGTCGGCGCGGATGAGGCGATGGGCCTGATCCTCGGCGGGATAGTTCCCGTCGACGAGCGCGATCTCGTCGCCATGGCCCATGGCCCGCAAAGTCGCCAGGAGATCAGGGCCGAGCAGCGACGGTATCCCGATCAGCATCCTCAGCTGCCCCTGGAAATCGTCGTCGGCCCCACCAGGAAGCGTTCGGAGAGCGGCAGGCTGGCGCCTCCCATCGCTCGCGCGTGGATGCCCACGGTTCCTTCCCGCACCACGGGAAGCTTCAGGCCCTCGCCATCGATCGTCTCCATGGAAGCGACAACGGCGTCAACCAGGCGACGGCGTATTGCCGTCGGCATCCAGCCGTCGATGACCGCTGCCTCGAAGTCGATGACCGAGGATGCCGCTACAATGGCATAGGCCAGAGCTTGTGCCGCGCTGGCGATCCAGTCGTCCAGCTCGCTGCCTAACTCTCCCCAGTCCTCCGGCGATGTCCAAAGATGCGAGGCTTCGACGCCGCGCGCGTTGAGGGCCTTTTCCAGCATGGCGATCGAGGCGACGTCGATAAGCTGCGCCGGTTTTCCAGCTGGCCCCGGCACCGGCATCGATCCCAGCGCGCCGGCATTGCCGGTGGGGCCACTGTAGATTCGGCCGTTGAGTACGATTCCGCCGCCGGCGAAGGCGCCGATGTAGAAATAGACGAAGTCTCGCGCAGCGCCGGCCTGGCCGAACACCAGTTCCGCGCCGCAGGCGGAGGTGGCGTCGTTCTGCAGATAGACAGGAAATTCGCAGTGTCCCTGGATGTCGGCGCGGATGTCGCGGTCGCGCCACTCCTCCATGATGGCGCGGGGCGCGCCGGCGGCATCGGCCCAACTCCACAGTTCGAAGGGCATCGCAATGCCCAGCCCGGCGATCCGCTTGTCCTGCGCGGGCGTCAGCTCGCCCCGCATTTTCCTCATGCCGGCGGTCACGAACTCCACCGTCTCGCGCGGCGCCGGATAGCGATAGGAATGTTGCAGCATCGAACGGACGTTGCCGAGGAAGTCGATCAGCACCAGTTCGGCACTGCGGCGACCGATCTTGAGGCCGATGAAGAAGGCGCCCTCCGGGTTGAGCGCCATCGGGATGGAGGGCTGGCCGATCTTGCCGCGCAACGGCGCCTGGCGCAGCAGCAGCCGATCCTGTTCCAGCTCGCGCATGATGACCGAAACCGTCTGCGCGGAAAGGCCGGTCATGCGGGCAATGTCGGATTTGGCGAGGCTGCCATGCTGACGCACCAGCGACAGCACCAGCCGCTCGTTGTGGTCGCGCATGCCGCTCTGATTGGTGCCGCGGTGAAGCCGGCTTTCGACCACCTCGGGCGAACCGTGCCTCGCTATGCCGGCTTCCACCCTGTTCCTCCCGTCATTCCCCTGCACGCTTTTGATCAGAATGGGCGCACAAGGCAAGAGTGTCAATAATAAATAAGAGTGATTTAATTATTGACAGACCCCTTGGAACGGTGTTCTTTGAATGCGGCATCCGACTGGGAGAGTTGTGTCTGGGTGCCGTTGCGGATGCCGGCTGGACGGCATCGAAATGGTTCCACTGGGAGGACGATCGTGAAGAAGACAGCAATATTGAAATCGACGGTCTTTGCCGCCGCGGCGCTTGGCATGATGGCCTGGGCTTCGACGGCGTCGGCGGCCAATGTCAGCGCCTGCCTGATCACCAAGACCGACACCAATCCCTTCTTCGTCAAGATGAAGGAGGGCGCCACCGCCAAGGCCAAGGAGATCGGCGTCGACCTCAAGGCCTATGCCGGCAAGGCCGAGGGCGACAATGAAGGTCAGGTCGCGGCCATCGAAAGCTGCATCGCCGACGGCGCAAAGGGCATTCTCATCACCGCGACCGATACCGCGGCGATCGTGCCGGCGGTCAAGAAGGCGCGCGACGCCGGCCTGCTCGTGATCGCGCTCGACACCCAGCTCGAGCCGGCCGACGCGGCGGACGCGACCTTTGCCACCGACAATTTCAAGGCAGGTGAACTGATCGGCGAGTGGGCCAAGGGCACGCTCGGCGACAAGGCCAAGGACGCGCATATCGCCTATATGGATCTGATCGCCAGCCAGCCCTCCGTCGATGTGCAGCGCGACCAGGGCTTCATGAAGGGCTTCGGCATCGACATCAAGGATCCGAAGAAGATCGGCGACGAGACCGACGCGCGCAATGTCTGCCACGATCTGTCCGGTGGCAACGAGGATGGCGGTCACACCGCCATGGAGAACTGCCTGCAGAAGGACCCGAACATCAACGTCGTCTACACCATCAACGAACCGGCGGCGGCCGGCGCCTACCAGGCGCTCAAGGCTGTCGGCAAGGAAAAGGACGTGCTGATCGTCTCGATCGACGGCGGCTGCCCTGGCGTCAAGAATGTCGCGGAAGGCGTGATCGGCGCCACCGCTCAGCAATATCCGCTGCTGATGGCCTCGCTGGGAATCGAGGCGATCAAGACCTTTGCCGACTCCGGCAAGAAGCCCGAGCCGTCGCCAGGCCTCAACTTCTTCAACACCGGCGTCACCCTGATCACCGACAAGCCTGTCCAGGGCGTCGACTCGATCGGCACCAAGGAAGGCCTCGGCAAGTGCTGGGGTTGATTTGAGCCGCTGATCGGCTCACTTTCGATCAACGACTGGAACAACACTGGCGTGGAGTGGCTTTCGCCGCTCCACGCAAGAGCGGGAGGCTGTGTTGAGCGTCGAGACCACCAGAAGCAGCGGGCCACAGGAATTCGAAAAAGCTCTGGCCGCAAGCGACGATAACGTCGCGTCTTTCGATACCCATTCGCGTTCGGCGCTGGAGAGCATCCAGCATCTTCTGCACAAGAGCCCGGCCATGGTGCCGCTGATCATCCTGATCCTGTCGGTGATCCTGTTCGGGATCGTCGTCGGAGGACGGTTCTTCTCGCCGTTCACACTCACGCTGATCCTCCAGCAGGTGGCGATCACCGGCATGGTGGGCATTGCCCAGACGCTCGTCGTGCTGACGGCGGGCATCGACCTCTCCGTCGGCGCCATCATGGTGCTGAGCTCCGTCGTCATGGGCCAGTTCGCCATGCACTATGGCGTGCCGGCGCCGCTGGCCATTGCCGTCGGCCTGCTGGTCGGCTTCGTGTGCGGCCTTATCAACGGCGTGCTCATTGCCTGGGTCAAGCTGCCGCCCTTCATCGTCACGCTCGGCACATGGTCGATCTACGCGGCGATCAACTTCATTTATTCGGGCAACGAGACCATCCGTGCCCAGGACCTGGAGGCGACCGCGCCGCTGCTGCAGTTCTTCAGCGGCTCGTTCAAGGTGGGCGGCGCCGTCTTTACCTACGGCGTGCTTCTCATGCTGATACTTGCGGCGCTCGCCTGGTATGTCCTCAACCACACCGCCTGGGGGCGCCATCTCTACGCCGTCGGTGACGATCCTGAAGCCGCGCAACTGTCCGGCGTTGGCGTCAGCCGTATGCTGATCGAGGTGTACGCGGTCACCGGCATCATCTGCGCCATCGCCGGCTGGGCGCTGATCGGCCGTATCGGCTCGGTTTCGCCTCAGGCCGGCCAGTTCGAGAACATCAATTCGATCACGGCCGTGGTCATCGGCGGCACGTCGCTGTTTGGCGGACGTGGCTCCATCCTCGGAACGATCTTCGGCGCCCTCATCGTCGGTGTGTTCGCGCTGGGGCTGCGGCTGTGGGGCACCGACCCGCAATGGACCCAGCTATCGGTCGGCGCCCTTATCATCGTTGCGGTCGGCATCGACCAGTGGATCAGGAAGATCTCGGCATGACCCAGGAACCCATCCTCACCGCACGCGGACTGGTCAAGCGCTATGGCCGCGTCACCGCCCTCGACCGAGCCGATTTCGATCTCTTCCCGGGCGAGATCCTCGCGGTCATCGGCGACAACGGCGCTGGAAAATCCTCCCTCATCAAGGCCATATCGGGCGCCATCACGCCGGATGAGGGCGAAATGCAGCTCGAGGGCAAACCGATCGCCTTCAAGTCGCCCATGGAAGCGCGGGCCGCCGGCATCGAAACGGTCTATCAGAATCTCGCGCTCTCGCCGGCCCTGTCGATCGCCGACAACATGTTTCTCGGTCGCGAAATCCGCAAGCCGGGCGTGCTCGGGCAATGGTTCCGCATGCTCGACCGGCCGGCGATGGAGAAGCGGGCGCGCGACAAGCTGTCCGAGCTCGGCCTGATGACCATCCAGAACATCGGCCAGGCGGTGGAAACGCTGTCGGGCGGCCAGCGCCAGGGCGTTGCCGTGGCGCGCGCCGCCGCCTTTGGCAGCCGCGTCGTCATCATGGATGAGCCGACCGCGGCGTTGGGCGTCAAGGAGAGCCGGCGCGTGCTGGAGCTTATCCTCGACGTCAAGAAACGCGGGCTGCCGATCGTGCTCATCTCGCACAACATGCCGCATGTCTTCGAGGTGGCCGACCGCATCCACATCCATCGCCTTGGCCGTCGCCTCGCCGTCATCGACCCCAAGCAATATACGATGTCCGACGCCGTCGCCTTCATGACGGGCGCCAAGACGCCACCGGAAGCGATGCTGGCCGCCTGAATTGCAAAAATGTCGGGGGAGGTTTGAGCCGAGCGGATGGCTAAATCGATTGAAAATACAAGCGGATCGGCTAGCATGGGCTGGGAGGAGCGGTGAAAGCCGGTATGATCAGGCCACCCCGCACGAGAGGCAGCATGACGCGCACGATGACTTCAGAAGCCCCCATTCTCGAGAACCCCGATCCCGCGACCCTTGCCGACGAAGTCCTGAAGGCCCTGAAATACAGGGTTGGCAAGGATACCACCGTCGCCACGCAATACGATTGGCTCACCGCCTCGATCAAGGTGGTGCGCGACCGTGTGATCGATCACTGGATCCAGGCCACGAAGGAAACCTACGAGCAGCAGGAAAAGCGGGTCTACTACCTGTCGCTCGAATTTCTTATCGGCCGCCTGATGCGCGACGCCTTCTCCAATCTCGGGCTGATGGACAATATGCGCGCGGCGCTGTCCTCACTCGGCGTCGATCTCGACGTCATCGCGGCGCTTGAGCCGGATGCCGCACTGGGCAATGGCGGCCTCGGCCGTCTCGCCGCCTGCTTCATGGAAAGCATGGCCACCGTCGACGTTCCCGCCCATGGCTATGGCATCCGCTACGCTAACGGCATGTTCCGCCAGGAGATTCATGACGGCTGGCAGGTCGAACTGCCCGAGACCTGGCTCGATCACGGCAATCCCTGGGAATTCGAACGGCGCGAGCGCTCCTTCGAGGTCGGCTTCGGCGGCTCGGTGGAATCGATAACCTCCAGGGACGGTCGGCTGGAGCGCCATGTCTGGAAGCCGACCGAGCATGTGCTGGCCGTCGCCTACGACACACCGGTGGTCGGCTGGCGCGCCAGGCGCGTCAACACGCTGCGTCTCTGGTCCGGCATGCCGGTCGATCCGATCCTGCTCGACAGGTTCAATGCCGGCGACCACATCGGCGCGCTCGCCGAGAGCAACAAGGCCGACGCCCTGTCGCGCGTGCTTTATCCGGCGGATTCCCACATGGCCGGGCAGGAGCTTCGGCTGCGGCAGGAGTATTTCTTTTCCACGGCCTCGCTGCAGGACATCGTCCAGCGCCACCTCAGCCAGTACGGCAACCTGCAGTCGCTGCCGGACAAGGCGGCGATCCACCTCAACGACACGCACCCGGCCATCGCCGTGCCGGAGCTGATGCGGCTGCTGATGGATGTCCATGGCATAGACTTCGACCAGGCCTGGGATATCACGCAGCGCACCTTCGCCTACACAAACCACACGCTGCTGCCCGAGGCGCTCGAAAGCTGGCCGGTGCCGCTGTTCGAACGGCTGCTGCCGCGCCACATGCAGATCGTCTACGCCATCAATGCCCAGGTCCTCCTGGAGGCGCGGGCGTCGAACCGGTTCTCGGACGAGCAAATCAGTCGCATCTCGCTGATCCAGGAAAATGGTGACCGCCGCGTACGCATGGGCAACCTGGCGTTCATGGGCTCGCACTCCGTCAACGGCGTGTCGGCTCTGCATACCGAACTGATGAAGGAGACGGTCTTTGCCGACCTTCACAAACTCTATCCGGACCGGATCAACAACAAGACCAACGGCATCACGCCCCGGCGCTGGCTGATCCAGTGCAACCCTGGACTTACAGCGCTGGCGCGGGAAGCGATCGGCGACCGATTCCTCGACGACATCGAGGCGATCAGGGATCTGGACACCTTCGCCGGCGATTCTGCTTTCCGCGAGAAGTTCGCCGGCGTGAAGCGCGCGAACAAGGCGCGGCTGGCCAATCTCGTGGCCGAGCGCCTCGGCATCAAGGTTGATCCGTCGGCGCTGTTCGACATCCAGATCAAGCGCATCCACGAATACAAGCGGCAGCTGCTCAACATCCTGGAGGCCGTCGCGCTCTACGATCAGATCCGCTCGCACCCCGAGCGTGACTGGATGCCGCGCGTGAAATTCTTCGGCGGCAAGGCGGCGCCGAGCTACCACAACGCCAAGCTGATCATCAAACTCGCCAACGACGTCGCCAAGGTGATCAATCGCGATCCGGCGGTGCGCGGGCTGCTGAAAGTGGTGTTCGTGCCGAACTACAATGTCAGCCTGGCCGAGATCATGATCCCGGCGGCCGACCTGTCGGAGCAGATTTCGACCGCCGGCATGGAAGCCTCCGGCACCGGCAACATGAAGTTCGCGCTCAACGGCGCGCTGACCATCGGCACGCTCGACGGCGCCAATGTCGAGATCAAGGAGTGTGTCGGCGACGACAACATCTTCATCTTCGGCCTGACCGCCGCCGAGGTCGCCGAGCGACGCAGCAACGGCTACGATCCGCGCTCGGTGATCGAGGCATCGCCGGAATTGGCACAGGCTGTCGCCGCGGTCTCGTCCGGCGTGTTCTCGCCTGATGATCCCGGGCGTTACCGGGACCTGATCAACGGCCTCTACAACAGCGACTGGTTCATGGTGGCGGCCGATTTCGATGCCTACGCTGCCTGCCAGCGCGACGTCGACATGGTCTGGCGCAACAGCCCCGACTGGTATGCCCGGGCCATTCGCAATGTCGCGCGCGTCGGCTGGTTCTCGTCCGACCGCACCATCCGCCAATATGCGAAAGAAATCTGGAACATACCCGTCTGATATGATTGCATGAGGCCATCGAAGACGTGGTCTCGTATGTCGTCCAAGGGTGCAAGGCGGTTCTGGGACCGTGACATGCGCCGCAACAGCGAAAGGTGCCTGGGGAGGGGCACTGTCCGATGAGGAAGCCCCGCGCGACCGCCGCGACAAGCGAGCCGGACGGACTGGCGAAGGCGAGCGATGTCGCGGCGATTGTCGCCGGCACGCATGGCGATCCTTTCGCGATCCTCGGCGTCCAGAAGGCGGGCAAGGGGTTCGTTGCTCGCTGCTTCATCCCGCACGCCGATTCAGTCACCGCCTATACGCTTACGGGCAAGGAAGTCGGTGTGCTTTCCAGGCGCGACGACGCCGGTTTCTTCGAGGGCAAGCTCTCCATCCGCAAGCGCCAGCCCTTGCGCTATCGTGCCAGCAACGCCGGCGGCGAATGGTGGCAGGCCGATCCCTATTCCTTCGGCCCGGTGCTCGGCCCTATGGACGACTACTATATCGCCCAAGGCTCGCATCTGAGGCTGTTCGACAAGCTCGGCGCGCATGTCATCGAGCATGAAGGCGCCTCGGGCGTTCATTTCGCCGTATGGGCGCCCAATGCCCGCCGGGTCTCGGTGGTCGGCGATTTCAATGACTGGGATGGCCGCCGCGATGCCATGCGCGACAGGCGCGACACCGGTATCTGGGAAATCTTCATACCCGACATCGCCGCCGGCCGACCCTACAAATTCGAGATCATCGGTCCGGATGGCGTCCGGCTGCCGCTCAAGGCCGATCCATTCGCCTTCAAGTCCGAACTGCGCCCGGCCACGGCTTCGGTCACCGCGACGCCGCCGTCGCACCAATGGGGCGACGAGGCGCATCGCAGCTTCTGGCAAAAGGCAGATCCGCGGCGCGAAGCCATCTCGATCTATGAGGTCCATGCCGGCTCCTGGCAGCAGCATGACGACGGCACGTTCCTGACCTGGGACGAGCTTGCCGACCAGTTGATCCCCTACGTCGTCGAGACCGGCTTCACCCACATCGAATTCCTGCCGATCTCCGAGCATCCCTACGATCCGTCCTGGGGCTACCAGACCACGGGCCTCTACGCGCCGAGCGCGCGTTTCGGCGACCCGGACGGCTTCGCCCGTTTCGTCGACGGCGCCCACCGCGCCGGGGTCGGCGTGATCCTCGACTGGGTGCCGGCGCATTTCCCGACGGATGCGCACGGGCTGGCGCATTTCGATGGCACGGCGCTCTACGAGCATGCCGATCCGCGCCAGGGTTTCCACCCCGACTGGAACACCGCCATCTATAATTTCGGCCGTCGCGAGGTGGTATCGTTTCTCGTCAACAACGCGCTGTTCTGGGCCGAAAAATACCATGTCGACGGCCTGCGCGTGGATGCGGTCGCCTCGATGCTCTACCTCGACTATTCGCGCAAGGCGGGCGAATGGATCCCCAACGAGAAGGGCGGCCGCGAGAACCTCGAGGCGGTCAGTTTCCTGCGCAAGATGAACAAGGAACTGTACGGCCATCATCCAGGTGTCATGACGATAGCCGAGGAATCGACCTCGTGGCCGAAGGTATCGCAGCCGGTGCACGAAGGCGGCCTGGGCTTCGGCTTTAAATGGAACATGGGCTTTATGCACGACACGCTGGAGTACCTCTCCAAGGAGCCCATCCACCGCAAGCACCATCACAATGAAATCACCTTCGGGCTGCTCTACGCCTTCTCGGAGAATTTCGTGCTGCCGTTGTCCCATGACGAGGTCGTGCACGGCAAAGGCACATTGCTCGGCAAGATGGCGGGCGACGACTGGCAGAAATTCGCGACGCTGCGGGCCTATTACGGCTTCATGTGGGGCTATCCCGGCAAGAAGCTCCTGTTCATGGGCCAGGAGTTCGCCCAGCGCCGCGAGTGGAGCGAGGCGCGCGCGCTCGACTGGAACCTGCTCGACTTCCGCCCGCATCGTGGCGTCTGGCAGGTGGTTCGCGACCTGAACTATCTCTATCGCTCGCGCCCGGCGCTGCATGCCCGCGACTGTGAGCCCGACGGCTTTTCGTGGCTGATCGTCGACGACCGCGAGAATTCGGTGTTCGCCTGGTTGCGCAGCGCGCCGGGCGGCAATCCGATCGCCGTCATCACCAACTTCACGCCGGTGCCGCGTGACGCCTACCGCGTGCCGCTGCCGAAGGCCGGCAGATGGCGCGAGATCATCAATACCGATGCTTCGGAGTATGGCGGCTCCGGCAAGGGCAATGGCGGCGCCGTCGAGGCGCGCGCCACCGATGCCGGCACCTCGGGGGCGATGCTCTTGCCGCCGCTGTCGACGATCATGCTCGAATACGTTCCAGATTGAGTGACCGGGGAGGGTTGACATCATGGTGGACATAAAACGATCTCAGCCGCTGGCCCGTGACGCGATGGCCTATGTGCTGGCCGGCGGACGCGGCAGTCGCCTCAAGGAACTGACCGATCGCCGCGCCAAGCCCGCGGTCTATTTCGGCGGCAAGACCCGCATCATCGATTTCGCGCTGTCGAATGCCCTGAACTCCGGTATCCGCCGCCTCGGCGTCGCCACCCAGTACAAGGCCCATTCGCTGATCCGGCATCTGCAACGCGGCTGGAACTTCCTGCGCCCGGAGCGAAACGAGAGCTTCGATATCCTGCCGGCCAGCCAGCGCGTGTCGGAAACGCAGTGGTATGAAGGCACTGCCGATGCGGTCTACCAGAACATCGATATCATCGAGGCCTATGGCGTCGAGTACATGATCATCCTGGCCGGCGATCACATCTACAAGATGGACTACGAGATGATGCTGCGCCAGCACGTCGACGCCAACGCCGACGTGACGGTCGGCTGCCTCGAAGTGCCGCGCATGGAGGCCACCGGCTTCGGCGTCATGCATGTCGATGGCCAGGACAACATCCTGTCCTTCATCGAAAAGCCGGCCGATCCGCCCGGCATTCCCGACAAGCCGGACTTCGCGCTCGCCTCGATGGGCATCTATGTGTTCAGGACCAAGTTCCTGATGGAGCAGCTGCGTCGCGACGCGGCCGAGCCTGACTCCAGCCGCGACTTCGGCAAGGACATCATCCCCTACATCGTCGAGCACGGGAAGGCGATCGCTCACCGCTTCACCAAGTCCTGCGTGCGCTCCACCGCCGAGAACGAGGCCTACTGGCGCGATGTCGGCACGGTCGACGCCTATTGGGAGGCCAATATCGACCTGACCGCGGTGACGCCCGAGCTCGACCTCTACGATCGTGACTGGCCGATCTGGACTTATGCTGAATTGAAGCCGCCGGCGAAGTTCGTGCACGACGAGGACGGCCGCCGCGGCGAGGCCATCTCGTCGCTTGTCTCGGGCGATTGCATCGTCTCCGGCGCCTCGCTGCGTCGCAGCCTGATCTTCACCGGCGCGCGCATCAATTCCTATTCGAAACTCGAGGAAGTGGTCATGCTGCCCGACGTCCATGTCGGTCGCAACGCCAGCCTGAAGCGCGTGGTGATCGACCATGGCGTGCGCATTCCGGAAGGGCTTGTGGTCGGCGAGGACCCGGTGCTTGACGCCAAGCGTTTCCGCGTGTCCGAAAAGGGCATCTGCCTCATTACCCAGGAGATGATCAATCGGCTGCCGACTTAAGGCCGTCGCCGAGCAATCCCTCGAACCAGGAAATGGCCTCAAGCATGCAGGTTCTGTCGGTCACGCCCGAGATCTTCCCGCTGATCAAGACAGGCGGACTGGCCGATGTCACCGGCGCGCTGCCGCTGGCGCTCGCCGGCAAGGGTGTTGCGATGCGCACGCTCATTCCCGGCTATCCCCAGGTGATGGACGCCTTCAAAAAGAAGAAGGCCGCCCATCAGTATCCGCTGCTGCAGGGAGCCAAGGCGTCTGTCCAGGCCGTGGAGCTTGCCGGGCTCGATCTCTTTGTGCTCGACGCGCCGCACCTGTTCGATCGGCCCGGCGGGCCCTATGGCGATGCCTCCGGGGGCGACTGGCCGGACAATTGGCGGCGCTTCGCCGCGTTGAGCCAGGTCGGCGCCGACATCGCCGCTGGTGCGATCTCCGGCTACATGCCCGACATCGTCCACGCCCATGACTGGCAATCGGCCATGACGCTTGCCTACATGCGCTATGGCCAGGCGGTCGGCACGCCGTCGATGATCACCGTGCACAATCTGGCCTTCCAGGGGCAGTTCGGCGCCGGCATCTTCGGCGAGCTTGGCCTGCCGGCGGTGGCGATGGCTCTGGACGGCGTCGAGTATTATGGCGGTGTCGGCTTCCTCAAGGCCGGCCTGCAGGCGGCCTGGGCCATCACCACGGTCAGCCCGACCTATGCGCAGGAAATCCGCTCGGCGGAATTCGGCATGGGGCTCGACGGCCTCATCAACATGCGCTCGCGTGACCTCTACGGCATCGTCAACGGCATCGACACCGATATCTGGAACCCGGCCACGGACAAGCATCTGGCCGTCAACTACACCGCCAGGACCCTGAAGGACCGCCGGTCCAACCGGATGGCCGTCGAGGAGCGCTTCGGCCTCGATCGCGACGACAGCCCGATCGCCTGCGTCGTCAGCCGCCTGACCTGGCAGAAGGGCATGGACATACTGGCGGCCGTCGTCGACGGCATAGTCGCCACCGGCGCACGTCTGGTCATACTGGGTTCGGGCGATGCCGGGCTCGAAGGCTCGCTGCTTGCCGCCGCCGCCCGCCATCGCGGCCGCGTCGGCGTCGTCGTCGGCTATGACGAGGGGCTTTCGCACATGATGCAGGGGGGATGCGACGCCATCGTCATCCCGTCGCGCTTCGAGCCATGCGGGCTGACGCAGCTTTATGGTCTGCGCTATGGCTGTGTGCCGATCGTGGCCCGCACAGGTGGCCTGGCCGATACCGTCATCGATGCCAACGAGGCGGCGATGTCGGCGGGTGTCGCCACCGGCTTCCAGTTCGCTCCCAACAATGGCGGCGCGCTTCTGCACGCCATCCGCAGGCTCGTCGATGCCCATGCGGATGCCGGACTTTGGGCGTCGATCCAGCGGCAGGGCATGAAAGCCGACGTCTCCTGGGATCGAAGCGCCGAAAAATACGTTGAACTCTATCGCCTGCTGCTTTCGAAAAGGGCTGCCTGAGCCATGATACGCACCGTCCCCACCAAACCCTATGACGACCAGAAGCCTGGTACCTCCGGCCTGCGCAAGAAGGTGCCCGTGTTCCAGCAGGAGCACTATGCGGAGAATTTCATCCAGTCGATCTTCGACGCGCTGGACGGCTATGCGGGAAAGACGCTGGTGCTCGGCGGCGACGGCCGCTTCTACAACCGCGAGGTCATCCAGAAGGCCATCGCCATGGCGGCCGCCAATGGCTTCGGCAAGGTCATGGTGGGGCAGGGCGGCATCCTGTCGACGCCGGCTGCCTCGAACGTCATTCGTAAATACAAGACTTTTGGCGGCATCATCCTGTCGGCCAGCCACAATCCGGGCGGTCCGCACGAGGATTTCGGTATCAAGTACAATGCCGGCAATGGCGGCCCGGCGCCGGAAAAGCTGACCGACGCCATTTTCGCCAAGACCAAGACCATATCGAGCTTCAAGACCGCCGATATCGCTCCGGTGGACATCGACACGATCGGCACGGTCAAGGTGGAGGGCATGACCGTCGAAGTGATCGATCCGGTCAAGGACTATGCCGAACTGATGGAGAGCCTGTTCGACTTCGATGCGCTGAGAAAGCTATTCAAGTCGGGTTTTCGCATGCGTTTCGACGCCATGCACGCCGTCACCGGCCCCTATGCCAAGGAGATCCTGGAGCGCCGCCTCGGCGCCCCCGACGGCACTTGCCGAAACTTCAAGCCGCTGCCGGACTTCGGTGGCCATCACCCCGACCCGAACCTTGTGCACGCCAAGCATCTCTATGACGAGATGATGGGGCCGAACGCGCCGGATTTCGGCGCCGCCTCCGATGGCGACGGCGACCGCAACCTGATCATCGGCAAGGGTATTTTCGTGACCCCGTCGGATTCGGTGGCGATGCTGGCCGCCAACGCCCGCCTGGCGCCTGGCTACAAGGATGGCCTCAAGGGCGTGGCGCGTTCGATGCCCACCAGCGGCGCCGCCGACCGCGTCGCCGAGAAGCTCGGCATCGGTATCTACGAGACGCCGACGGGCTGGAAGTTCTTCGGTAATCTCCTCGATGCCGGCATGGCCACGATCTGCGGCGAGGAGAGCGCCGGCACCGGCTCCAACCACGTTCGCGAAAAGGACGGCCTGTGGGCCGTTCTGCTGTGGCTCAACATCCTCGCCGCGCGCGGCGAGAGCTGCAAGGACATCGTCACGGAGCATTGGGCGACCTACGGCCGCAACTACTACTCTCGCCACGACTATGAGGAGGTCGAGAGCGATCGCGCCAACAAGCTGATCGACGAATTGCGCGCCAAGCTCGGCTCGCTGGCAGGCACCAGCGTGCGTGGCATGAAGATCGCCAAGGCCGACGACTTTGCCTATCACGACCCGGTAGACGGCTCGACGAGCGAGCACCAGGGCATCCGGGTCATGTTCGAGGGCGGCTCGCGCATCGTTTTCCGCCTGTCCGGCACGGGCACGTCCGGCGCTACCTTGCGCGTCTACATGGAACGTTACGAGCCCGACAAGAAGCGGCACGACCTCGACACGCAGGTGGCGCTGGCCGACCTCATCGCCGCCGCCGACGACATCGCCGGCATCAAGAGCCATACCGGCCGCAACAAGCCCAGCGTGATTACTTGAGGGTGGCGCCTTGGCGATTGGCCGGGACGTCCATCGCTTCGTCATCCACGGGCGGAGCAAGGAGCGTAGCGACGCGGCGCAGACCCGAGGATCCATGCCGTAACGCCGAGGCGATGCTGCGGTCCAAAGTCCTGCTCCGCCGCGCCCTTCAGTTAAGGTCACGGCATGGATCCCAGGGTCTCCGCGACGGAGCTTCGCTCCTGCTTCGCCCTGGAATGACGATCTCGCGGAGGCTTCCGCTAATCTCCAACGTTTGTGGCACGCTACAAGGATGGCGAGCGTGAGCAGTTTCGGCGCAACCATCACCGGCGAAGGTATCCGCTTCGCCGTCTGGTCGTCATCGGCCAGACGTCTGTGGGTTTCGATCTTCGACGACAGCGGCGCGCGCGAGATCGACCGGCTGGAATTGAAGCCGGAAGGCGATGGCATGCATGCGCTCTTCGTTCCGGACCTTGCCGCGGGCACGCGCTATGGTTTGCGCGCCGACGGCGACTACGCGCCGGAGAACGGCCTGTGGTTCGATCCCGACAAGCTCCTGGTCGATCCCTACGCGATCGAGATCGACCAACCCTATGTCTATCACTGGCACCTTGCCGCACGCCGTGGCGAGGGACCTGATACGGCGCCTCTCGTACCAAAGACCGTGGCCCGCGCGCTCGCCGATCCGGTGGCGCCTTTGCCGCCCCTCTTTCAGCCCGGCGGCCTGATCTACGAACTCAACGTCCGCTCTTTCACCAGGCTGCATCCGGATGTCCCGGAAGCGCAGCGCGGCACGGTTGCGGCGCTCGCCCATCCGGCTGTCATCGAACACTTGAAACGGCTCGGCGTCTCGGCCGTCGAGCTGATGCCGATCACCGCCTCGATCGACGAACGACACCTGCCGCCGTTGGGCCTTCGCAACGTCTGGGGCTACAATCCCGTCACCTTCATGGCGATTGATCCGCGCCTGGCGCCGGGCGGCCTGGCGGAGCTTCGCGACACGGTCGCCGCGCTGCGCGAGGCCGGCATCGGCACCATCCTCGATCTCGTCTTCAACCATACAGGCGAGAGCGACCGGCTGGGGCCGACACTGTCTCTGCGCGGCCTCGATGCCAGGGCCTATTACAGGCACCTGCCAGACGGCCGATTGGCGAACGACACGGGCACCGGCAACACCGTGGCCTGTGACCACCCGATCGCGCGGCAAATGGTGCTCGATACGCTGCGCCATTTCGTGCGCCATGCTGGCGTCGACGGCTTCCGCTTCGACCTTGCGCCGGTGCTGGGCCGGGTCGATGGCGTGTTCCATCCGGAAGCGCCGCTGCTGCAGGCCATCGCCGGCGACCCGGTGCTTCGCGAGAGGGTTCTGATCGCCGAACCCTGGGATATCGGGCCGGGCGGCTACCAACTCGGCAATTTCCGGCCGCCATACCTGGAATGGAGCGACCGCTACCGCGACGACGTCAGGCGTTTCTGGCGCGGCGATGCCGGTGCGGTCGGCGCGCTCGCTACGCGACTCGCGGGATCATCCGACGTGTTCGGCAAGGCGGGCCAATCGAAGAGCCGCAGCGTCAACTTCATCGCCGCGCATGACGGCATGACGCTGGCCGACCTCGTCACCTACGAGGCGAAACACAACGAGGCCAACGGCGAGCAGAACCGCGACGGCCACAACGACAACCTGTCCTGGAACAACGGCGTCGAAGGCGACACGAACGATGCGGCGGTCGCCAAGGCTCGCTTCAATGACCAATGCGCGCTGCTTGCGACGCTCTTTGCCTCGCGCGGCACGATCATGCTGACGGCCGGTGACGAGTTCGGGCGCACGCAGAACGGTAACAACAACGCCTACGCGCAGGACAACGCCGTGACCTGGCTCGACTGGACGGGCCGGGACCATGCGCTGGAGCGCTACGCGGCCGCGCTGTCGCGGCTTCGCCGCTCTTTCCCAGCCCTGTCGAACACGCAATTCCTGACCGGCGAGCCGCTGGGCGGGGATAGCGGTTCCGGCATCCCCGATGTCGCCTGGCTTACCGAGACCGGCGCGCCGCTCGAGGAAGGGGACTGGAACGATCCCGCTCGACATCGGCTCGTCATGCTGCTGGGCGATACCGAAGGCCGCCTTGCCGTGATGGTCAATGGCGACCGTCGCCAGCGCGTCTTTGCCCTGCCCTCGCGCGAGGGCTTCGAGTGGCATCCGGCGATGGAGGGACAGGCGGTGGATCTGGCGCGGGCGCTGCCTGGTCGCAGCGTTCATTTTATGATCGAGCGCCGTACCGGGAAGGCGCGCAACAGGAAGGGATCGTGATGGCTGGCGAGAGTGCCGAGTGGTGGCGCGGCTGTGTCATCTACCAGGTCTATCCGCGCTCCTTTCAGGACACGACCGGCGATGGCAGTGGCGACCTCAGGGGCATCACGTCGCGGCTCGTCCATATCGCATCGCTTGGCGTCGACGCGGTGTGGCTGTCGCCCTTCTTCAGGTCGCCCATGGCCGACATGGGATATGACGTGTCGGACTATCGCGACGTCGATCCGATGTTCGGCACGCTCGAGGATTTCGACGCGCTGGTCGCCGAGGCGCATCGCCTTGGCCTGAGGGTGATCATCGACCAGGTGCTGTCGCACTCTTCCGACAGGCATGAATGGTTCGTCGAAAGCCGTTCCGGCCGCGACAATCCGAAGTCCGACTGGTACGTCTGGGCGGACGCAAAGCCAGACGGCACCGCGCCGAGCAATTGGCTTTCCGTGTTTGGCGGGCCGGCTTGGGAGTGGGATTCGACCCGCCGGCAGTACTACCTGCACAATTTCCTCGCCGCGCAGCCGGACCTCAATTTTCACAATCCGCAGGTACAGGACGCGCTGCTCGACACCGTGCGCTTCTGGCTGGAGCGGGGTGTCGATGGCTTCCGGCTGGATACGGTGAACTACTACGTCCACGATCGCTGGCTGCGGGACAACCCGCCCCTGGCGGCGAGCGTGGCCGGCACCATCACCGAGACGAACACCTATCTCTACCAGCAGCACCTGTTCGACAAGACGCAGCCGGAAAACCTGGATTTTCTGCGGCGGTTTCGCGCTCTGCTCGACGAATACCGGGATCGTGCCGCGGTGGGCGAGATCGGCGACGAGGATCGCTCGCTGCAGACGCTTGCCGCCTACACTTCTGGCGGCGACAAGCTGCATATGAGCTACACTTTCGACCTGCTTGGCCCGCAGTTTTCGGCCGCTCATGTGCGTGGCTGCGTGGAGGCCTTCGAAAACGCCGTCGCTGACGGCTGGGTCTGCTGGGCATTCTCCAATCACGACGTGGTTCGTCATGTCAGCCGTTGGACAAGGCCCGGCAGCGACGCCGATGCGCTGGCGCGTTTCTCGATCATGCTGCTTTCCTGCCTGCGCGGGTCGATCTGCCTCTATCAGGGCGAGGAGCTCGGCCTCGAGGAGGCGGAGCTCGCTTACGAGGATCTGCGCGATCCGGTCGGCATCCGTTTCTGGCCGGGCGTGAAGGGCAGGGACGGTTGCCGGACACCCATGGTGTGGGAGGCTTCCACCCGCAATGCCGGTTTCACGGCGGGTAAGCCGTGGCTGCCCGTGCCGGAAAGTCATCGGATGCGCGCGGTGGATGCGCAGAACCTTGATGAAGCCTCGGTGCTGGCCGGCTACAGGTCGGCCCTGGCGTTCCGAAAGGCGCATCCGGCGCTTTCGCGCGGCTCGATACGTTTCCCCGACACTGGCGGTGGCGATGTCCTCGCCTTTATTCGCGAGGGCGAAGGCGAGGCGCTTTTGTGCCTGTTCAATTTCGGTGGTGAAACGGTGGATTGGTCGCTCTCCGCCGGGATAGCGCTGCTTGAGCCGCTTGCGCCGGAACTTGGAGATGCGACGGCCGGTGGCATTGTTTCGCTGCCGCCGCTGGGGGTCTTTGTCGGGCGGATCGGCTGAGCCCTCCGCCCGTGAGGCGCCGGTCTACTGAACCAGCACGGAGCGGCCGCAGGTCGCGCCTGTAACCCGGATATCCGCCGAACCGACGCTGACGCCAAGCGCGGAGAGCACGTTGTAGAGCAGGTTGTCGACCGGCTGCGTAACGCCGTTCAGCACTCCGACCACCGCCGGCGTCACCGTGCTGAGAAGGCCGGTGACATCGAGGCCCAGTATGCCCAGCGCATTGACCGAAAGCGACAGGTTGCTGATCAGCGACGAGGTCAGCGACTGCGTTATGTTGCGAGTCGAAACCGTCTTGGTCGTCTTGTTGGCGATCTCCGTCGCGTTGAAAGTCAGCGTCTGTGGCCCGTTGTTTGTGATCGCGGTCGCCGCGGAGCCCATGATCTGCAGCAGCGGGATATTGAGCAGCAGCAGCTTCAGGCTGACATCGGCGATCTCTGCGTCCGTGAACGACTGCGGCAGGGCGAAGTTGGCGAAGCCCGTGCCCGTCGTGTTGGCGAGATGCAGGGCGGCGATGCCGGGCTGGGCGGCGATGGACACGCTGATGCTTGAGGGGCCCGACGGGCAGCTTATGCCGGTCAATTGCGCCTGCGCATAGGCGACCTCGACGTTGAGTGGCAGGTTGACGGCCAAAAGGCTGATGCCGCCTCCCAGGTTCGACGTGCCGACGGTAACCGACGCCGAAAGCTTGATGCGTGTCTGCGCCGTGCGGATGATGGTGCCGACCTGGTTGATGGCGAGCCAGGGCGAGAACTGCATCGGCTCGCCAATGGCGATGGTGAGCGTCGTGGCGGTCAGCCCCGGGATGGTGGCGCCGAGGTTGAGCGTGACCTGATTCGTCCCATTCGCCAGCACGGCCGCGGCCGTTAGCATGCTGATGGCGCTCGCGGTCACGCCGAGGCCAGGGGGCTTCTGTCCGACCGCCAGCGTGCTGACGCCGCCGAGGTCGACGAGCGTGTTGAGCGGGATCTTGACCGTGCTGGTGGCTTTCGCCGCGATTGCCTGCAGGGCCAGGGCACTGGTGCCGTCGAGCCCGGGAACGTTGGCCATGGCGGTGGCGATCTGGCCGATCGTCGCCTTGGAAGCCAGTACGTCGGAATAGGATGCGGCGGTGAGATTGAGCTGGGTCGAGAGCGCGCTCATGAAGGAGAGCACGTCGATGTCGGCCGACACCAGCGCGTTGTAGTCCATGACGCTGAGTGAGATGTTGCCGCCGAGCAGGCCGCTGAGAAGCGCGTTGAGGATGCCGCCGTTGACACTGAGCAATCTCGACCCGACCGCGAACGTCGCCATCGGGGTCATGCTGGCCGTGGCTTCGGTGCGGATGACCGGCGTGGGGATCACGGAGGCCGCGAAGAAGCGCTGGGGCAGTTTGCGCAACGAGACATGCACCGCATTGTAGGGCGTCACACCGGCCTGGAAGCGCTGGCCTACGCCAACCGCCGACGCAGCTGAATACTGGCCGGGTGTGATGGATACCACGGTCTGTCCCACGGCCGGCACGACGGTCTGACCCGGAGTCTGGACGATGATGCCCGGCATCCCGTTATCCGTCAGCGTCGTCACCACCGCGTTCTGGATGTCGGTGATGTTCGATGCCGCGGTGATCGCGGCAAGGTCGGTCATGGCCTGCGCGTTGCGGCGCTCTGTGTAGATCGAGCCCTCGTCGACGGCAAACGCGGCCAGTGCCAGCGCGAAGGGAGCGCTGAGCGCGGTCATGACCGCGAAGTTGGCCCTCCTGTCACCGACGATGCGCCGGCCAGTCCGGCCGACCCGCTGCAGGAACTGTCGCATTCAGATGCCTCCGATCCTGATGGTGGATCTGCGGGAGATGGTGGTGGTGGGCATGATCAGCCGGGGAAAAAGGTTCCAGATCGGCAGGTTGCGCGCGTCGTACTGGATCAAGACGACGAACTGGTTCCCATCGGCCGTGCTGTCGTTGGCCTGGTAGGTCAGCTTGGTGGCATCGACGAAGGGATAGCCGCTGGCATTGTTGGTGACGAAGCTGGCCACCAGTGCCTGGCGCTCCGTCTGGTTCAGCCCGGCGATGGCCGTGCGCGCGGCGTCGGCGGCGATCTGCTGGATGGAGTTGCTGGCGCCGAAATATATACCGTATGCAACCATTCCGAGCAGAAGGAGGATAAAGATCGGCGACAGCAGGGCGAACTCGACTGCGGAGGTTCCCGTGCTGCTGCGCCAGAAGCTCCGAATTACATGGGTTTTTAATGATGGTTTACTCAATTTACCACACATGCTTCTCAGGTGCCCGAGCGAGGAGCTGTACACAAGGCGATGGTAATGTAACCTGTGGTTGCTTAAGAACGCATTAACATTTGAAGATGCTTAAATTCGGCAAATTGTCTTTGCAAAACAATGGTCTAGACGTGGTCTGACCAAGTCTACCAATTGACCTTTGCAGATGTATACAAAGGTCGCGATTAGTGTTGGCGCCGCCTTACTTTGGGTGAGCTGTCGAGTGTGTTGATAAAAAAATTCTCCGCGCTACTGTTTGGGCACCAAGCCGACGGACGGGAACTGTCGGCACGCCAAGAGAGACCAGTTGATAGGTTTCGGGCGTCAACACGAAACGGCGCCGCTGAGGGGCGCGCCGATAGGGAGAACTTCATGCTGAAAGCCATGCTGAAGGCGACGGTGTTCGCCACCACTCTGACCTTGTCCGCCGGCGTGTTTTACGCGCCGGCTTTCGCCGAGGTCGTCTACAACAGAGGCAGCGCCGCGGAGCCGCAGTCGGTCGATCCGCACAAGACCTCGACGGTCTACGAAGCCAATGTCCTGCGCGACCTCTTTCAGGGGCTCGTCATGCAGGACGAGAAAGCCAACGTGATTCCCGGTGCCGCCGAAAGCTGGACCGTCTCGGATGATGGCACCGTCTACACCTTCAAACTGCGCAAGGGCGGCGTGTGGTCCGATGGCTCTCCGGTAACGGCCGATGACTTCGTCTTCGCCTTCCATCGGCTGGAAGACCCGGCGACTGGCGCCGAATACGCCTCGATGCTCTATCCCGTGAAGGGAGCCGAGGATTTCAACACCAACAAGGGCAAGGCCGAGGACATGGGCGTCAAGGCGATCGACGCCGACACCCTGCAAGTCACGCTGAAGGCGCCAGCGCCCTATTTCCTTGAAATGCTGACCCACCAGGCGACCTATCCGGTCAACAAGGCCTCGATCGACAAGCTCGGCGCTGACTGGATCAAACCCGGCAAGCTGGTCTCCAACGGCCCCTTCACACTCGCCGAATGGGTGCCCAACGATCACCTCAAGCTGGTCAAGAATCCGAAATTCTGGGATGCGGCCAACATCAAGATCGACGTCGTCAATTTCATTCCGACCGAGGATCGTTCCTCGGCCATCAAGCGCTTCGAAGCCGGCGAACTCGACAGCTATGACGATCTGCCGACTGAACAATTGGCCGATCTGAAGACCAAGTTCGGCGACCAGATACGCGTCGGGCCGCAACTGGGCACCTATTACTTCGCGATCAAGACCGACAAGGCGCCGTGGGACAATGTCGAGCTGCGTAACGCCATTTCCATGGCCATCGACCGTGATTTCATGGCGGAGAAGGTCTGGCAGAATTCGATGCTGCCCGGCTATTCGATGGTGCCTCCCGGCATCGAAGGCTACACGCCGGCAATGGCCAAATACGCCGATACCTCACAGATCGATCGCGAGGACGAAGCCAAGAAAATTCTCGAAAAGCTCGGCTATACGCCCGAGCACCCGTTGAAGATGGAGATCCGTTACAACACGTCCGAGAATCACAAGAATACGGCGGTCGCCGTTCAGGAGCAGCTGAAGCCGCTCGGCGTCGAGGTCTCTCTGCTCAACACCGATACCAAGACGCACTACGCCTTCTTGCAGAACAAGGGCAATTATGACGTCGCGCGCGCCGCCTGGATCGCCGACTACAAGGATCCGGAAAACTTCCTCGGCATTTCGCGCAAGGCCAGCGGCATCAACTACTCCAACTACAACAACCCGAAATTCGAGGAGGCGATGGACAAGGCCGCCGCCGCGGGCGGCAACTCGCAGGAGCGCATGAAGGACCTTGCGGATGCCGAACGCATCCTCGTCGACGACGCGGGGATCATTCCGCTGCTCTACTACAGCTACCACGACATCGTGTCCTCGAAGCTGCATGGCTTCACCGACAACGTCATGGACGTTCATCCGTCCCGCTTCATCTCCAAGGACTGACAGAGAACCTTGGCCGTGCCGCCGCTACCTTCCGGTAGTGGCGGTGCGGTCTGTCGTCGTACCGGGCCAAAGTCGGATTTGATTCCGTCGGGCCGGGTGCGAAGATCAGAGATGCCGGCGCGCCACGCTCTTCATAGGGAGAACTGTCGCCTGGCTGAAGCGGGGCGCCGATGCTGCGTTATGTCTTCCGGCGGTTGTTGACCGCCATCCCGACGCTCTTCGTCATCGTGACGGTGGCGTTTTTCCTGATCCGCGTCGCGCCTGGCGGCCCGTTCAACCAGGAGCGGGGGCTCAGCCCCCAGATCAAGGCCAACCTTGAAGCCCAGTTCGGCCTCAACGATCCGCTCTGGCTGCAATATGTCCACTATCTCGGCAATCTTTTGCGCGGCAATTTCGGCCCGAGCTACAATCTGCCCGACTTCACCGTCACCGAACTCTTCGCCAAGGGTTTGCCGATCTCGATCCAGATCGGCACCTCGGCGCTGGTTCTGGCGCTTCTGCTGGGTTCGTTCCTCGGCACTGTCGCGGCGCTGAACCAGAACAAGCTCGCGGACTATTCGGTGATTGCGCTCGCGACCGCCGGCAGCACCATCCCCACCTTCGTCACCGCGCCGATCATCCAGCTGGTCTTCGGCCTGTCCTGGAAGCTGCTGCCGATCGGCGGCTGGGGCGACGGTGCCTTCGTCAACAAGATTGGTCCGGTGCTGACGCTGGCGCTGCCGCAGATTGCCATCGTTGCCCGGCTGATGCGGGGCTCGATGATCGAGAGCTTGCGCTCGCATCACATCCGGACCGCCCGCGCGCTCGGCCTTTCCGACTGGTCGGTCGTGGTCAAGCACGCACTGCGCGGCGCGGTGCTGCCGATCGTGTCGTTCACCGGTCCGGCGGCGGCGGCGCTGCTGACCGGTTCGATCATCGTCGAGACCATCTTCGCGGTACCCGGCGTCGGCCGCTATTTCGTCGATGCCGCGCTCAACCGCGACTACACGCTGGTCATGGGCACAGTGGTGGTGATCGCGCTCTTCACCATCGTCTTCAACCTGATCGTCGATCTTCTCTACGCGGTCGTTGATCCGAGGGTGCGTTATGACTGATCTCGCCGTCGCCGTTCCGGAGCCCATTGCCGGCCGCTCGCTCTGGGGCAATGCCTGGGCGCGGCTGAAACGCAACCGGGCCGCCATGCTCAGCCTCTATTACCTTGCCCTGATCGCCATCGTCAGCGTGTTCGGACCCTGGTTCGTGCCGCACCAGTACACCACGATCTACGGCGACTATGTCCGAATGCCGCCGAGCCTTTCAGCCTATCCGAAGCCCGACATGATCCAGACCGCGCTGACCGACGCCATCAAGCGCATGCGCGTCGATATCAAGGAATGGCATCAGGAAGGCAGCCGCGTCGTCGTCACCGTCACTTCGAGCAAGCCGATCGACGACCGCAATGTCCGCTATCTCGACCGCTCGGACGCCTTC
Source organism: Mesorhizobium sp. 65-26 (assembly GCA_001899205.1). Lineage (GTDB taxonomy): Bacteria > Pseudomonadota > Alphaproteobacteria > Rhizobiales > Rhizobiaceae > Mesorhizobium. The sequence goes on from MKVL01000025.1 coordinate 637,782, forward strand.
AACGACACCAGGATCGAGAACAAGTCGCCCGATGGGCTCGAGGTGACGATGAGCTCGGCCATCAAGCAGCAATATTTCCTCTTCGGCACCGACAACACCGGGCGCGATCTCCTCTCGCGCACGCTGATGGCCGGGCGCATCTCGTTGGCCATCGGCCTGCTTGCCGGTGTCGTCGCCGGCGTCATCGGTGTCATCTATGGCGCCACGGCCGGCTTCGCCGGCGGCCGGGTCGACGAGGTGATGATGCGCATCGTCGACGTGCTCTACTCGCTGCCCTTCATCTTCTTCGTCATCATGCTGGTGGTGTTCTTCGGCCGCAACTTCGTGCTGATGTTCCTTGCGGTCGGCGCGGTGCTGTGGCTCGACATGGCGCGCATCGTGCGCGGCCAGGCGCTGTCGATCCGCAGGCAGGAGTACGTCCAGGCCGCCGAGGCCATGGGTGTCGGCCAGCGCGGTATCCTGCTCCGTCACGTCATTCCCAACCTGCTTGGCCCGGTCGTCATCTACATGACGCTGCTGGTGCCGCAGGTGATCATCCTGGAGAGCTTCCTCTCTTTCCTCGGCCTTGGCATCCAGGAGCCGATGACCAGTTGGGGCGTGCTGATCTCGGTCGGCGCCAAGAACATCGGCTACGCCAACTGGTTGCTCCTGTTCCCCGCCTTCTTCCTCGTCTCGACGCTGTTTGCGCTGAACTTCGTCGGCGACGGCCTGCGCGACGCGCTCGACCCAAAAGATCGGTAAAGGGGGATCGCTGACATGGCTTCCGAAACGATCCTTAGCGTCAAGGACCTGCGCGTCCGCTTCCAGACCCTCGACGGTACGATCGAGGCGGTGAAGGGCATCAGCATCAAGGTGAATGCCGGCGAGACGGTCGCCGTCGTCGGCGAGTCCGGCTCCGGCAAGAGCCAGACCATGATGGCGGCCATGAACCTCTTGTCTTCCAATGGCGAGGCTACCGGCCATGTCGACTACAGGGGCCAGAACCTTCTGACGATGACGAAGGGGCAGCTCAACCAGGTTCGCGGCCGCAAGATCAGCATGATCTTCCAGGAGCCGATGACCTCGCTCGATCCGCTCTACACCATCGGCAACCAGCTCATCGAACCCATCCGCCGCCACCGTGGCCTGAGCGCTCGGGCCGCGCGTGAGGAAGCGCTCAAACTCCTCAAACTGGTGCATATTCCCGATCCCGCGCGGCGGATGAAGTCCTATCCGCACGAAATGTCGGGCGGTCAGCGCCAGCGCGTCATGATCGCCATGGCGCTCGCCAACGACCCCGACATACTGATTGCCGACGAGCCGACGACCGCGCTCGACGTCACCATCCAGGCGCAGATCCTGATGCTGCTCGCCGAACTGCAGCGTAAGCTCGGCATGGCGATCGTCTTCATCACCCACGATCTCGGCATCGTGCGGCGCTTCGCGGATCGCGTCTATGTCATGCGCCAGGGCGAGGTCGTGGAGGAAGGGGAGGCCGAGGCGCTCTTCGCCAATCCGCAACATCCCTACACCCGGATGCTGCTCGCGGCCGAGCCGACGGGCTCCAAGGCGCCGCCACCCGCCAGTTCTCCCGTGCTGCTCGAAGGCCGCAATGTCGAGGTTACCTTCAAGATCGGTGGCGGCTTCCTCGGCGGCGAGCCGCTCATGTTGCGGGCGGTCGACAGGATCTCGATCCGGCTCAAACGCAACCAGACCATCGGCATCGTCGGCGAATCGGGGTCGGGCAAGTCGACGCTCGGCCGCGCCCTGCTGAGGCTGCTGCCGAGCGACGGCATCATCCGTTTTGGCGACCGGGACATCTCCGGAGCCGACAAGCAGGCCATGCGGCCGCTCAGGCGCGAACTGCAACTGGTGTTCCAGGATCCCTTTGGCTCGCTGTCGCCGCGCATGACGGTAGGCCAGGTCATCACCGAGGGGCTTTTCGTCCACGAACCGTCGCTGACGGGCAAGCAACGCGACCAGCGCGCCGTGGAGGCACTGCGCGAGGTCGGTCTCGATCCCAACACCCGCAACCGCTACCCGCATGAGTTTTCCGGTGGCCAGCGCCAGCGCATCGCGATCGCCCGCGCCATGATCCTGAAGCCGAAAGTGGTGGTGCTCGACGAGCCGACGTCGGCGCTCGACCGTTCCGTGCAGAAGCAGATCGTCGAGCTGTTGCGCAAGCTGCAGGCCGATCATGACCTGTCCTACCTCTTCATCAGCCACGATCTCGCCGTGGTGCGCGCGATGGCCGACTACATCATCGTCATGAAGCAGGGAAAGATCGTCGAGGAGGGGCCGACGGAGGAAATCTTCGGCAACCCGCGCGAGATCTACACGCAAACGCTGATGAACGCGGCCATCGACTCGACGCGGTTCCGGCTCGACGCCTGACCGGAGGCGCAGAAGCCGAGACGCCGCTCCTGGCTGGGATCGGCGTCGAACGTGCTCAGGCGGTGGAACGGATCGTGGCGGCGAGCGCCGTCGTTAGTCGGCCAGGATGCGTGCCTCATCCGCGGCGTCGACGAATGCGCTGCGCGCCAGTTCCGACGTGCTGTCGCCATGCATTGCGCTCAGGCAGGCACGCGTCGCCGCCTTGTGCTTGGCCGTGCCCTGGCACCGCCAGTTGTCGGCGAGAAGCGCTGCCGCTTCCTTGGCGCTTTCGATGTGGCGGATGCCGCCGGCGATGCCCACGGCGATCGGAACGGGTTTCGTGAACCAGCCTGCATTCATGGCAACCTCCAAAGCATATGCTCGGCCATGGTAACGGACTGTCCGGTCCGGCGTTCCCGTGATCGCGCTCATGTGACCGGGCGGCGTCGCCATTGCCGCTTCGGCGTATCAAATTTCAGTGATGGCTAATATTTGTCATGGAACAGCCCGCCGCTGCTCCGATCATCCCGGCGCGGGGGATTTCAACGATCACGGAGGAAAATCATGATTGGCAAGGTTCTAGCCGCCGCGTCCATCGCGGCTATCGTCAGCATGCCTGCATACGCCGCCACTGACTATTGGGTGGCAAAGAACGCATCGACGAAGAAGTGCGAAGTCGTCGACAAGAAGCCCGACGGCAAAAAACTCACTGATGTCGGCAGCAAGATGTACGACACCAAGGAGAATGCGGACAAGGCGATGAAGATGCTCAACGCCTGCAAATAGGCTTCGATCGGGCGCCTGCTCCGCCAACAGGGGCGGGCGCCGTCCGATCGCCAGCGCCGCGCTGGGGCGCCCGATCTCGCCGCGAATGCCACGCCGTTAAATTGGGGCAGCACCGTTAGCCAGCCGGCCTATCCCGGCCTGGTGCTGCATCGCACTTACGCTCTGTAGGCTTCCCCGAGTGGACGCCTGAGCCGACGTGCCGGACATATTGTATAACGTTCTTGCGGCTCGCCCATTTTCCTTGGAAGCATATGACGTCCTGTTTGACGAAGCTGTCGATGGTCAGGTCGATCGTCAAATCCCGGTCAAAGTCAGACGGCTCAAAGGGTTGGTTGCCTTGCGTTACGCAGATTGCCCGCTGCTGAATGCCGAACGCCAGTGCGCCTCCACTGCAAAACAAATGGAAGGTCGATCTTCCGCGCTGCTCTGTAATACTCAAGGTTATCAGGACAGCGAATGAGAATCCGGGATACTCTGGGGGCGGCAATATTTGCCAAATCCCCTTCCAAAAGCAGGCGAGAAAAGACCGCGCTTAGCCTTCTAAGGGCGCGCCTCGTTCAGGGGCAATCTTGTCTGCCGTTTCGCGCATATGTTGTAGGTCTTCCAAGAGGGCTGTGGCCATATCTTTCGTGGCGACCAGGCGTTCCTCTCGCATGTCTGCCGACATCGCCATGATCTCATCCTCCCAATGCGGCGGATGTACTGAAATTCAAGAATCTATATCTTTCAAGTCGCGCGCCGGGACAGGCGTTGGCGCTAGTCCGGCCACCAGATGAACCATAACATCCCGATCCTGAGCACCGGGACTTTACGTTGCCGTTCGGCGCTCCTTAGTTCGCGATAGACTTTTATCTTGAATGTGCCGCCGGGCAGCTTCAACCGAAATGCCATGTCATTTGGCCCCCGCCAAGGCGTCGATGAGCGCGCCAGCGGAGCAGGATGCGCCCGCAATATTTATGCAAGGCTAATTAAGCAACCTCACGGATAGTTGTTCTGGGACTGCTGTGCACCATGGTAGCGATCATTGCGGTCATCACCTGACCGCCTTGGTCGGCGTCTCGGTTCCCTGAGCCCCCCTCACTCCGAGGCGTCGGCCATGCTATCCCGCCAGAATCCTCCAGCGCGATACGGACTGCTGTCGCAATCTTACAGGGGGCCAGCTTCTAAGCGGGCGGTCATCCCATCGGCAACGAAGTTCAGGTACTTCCGCGCCTCTATGAGCGCATCCGTGGCGTCGTTCGCCCCCGCCAAGCTTATTGCGGGGGAAAATGACCGACGATCGCGCGCAACGGTTCGGCGAACTCGACGAGGCCGTGCAGGAACTGCTTTCCCGCATGAGGCCGGAGCATGTCGAGACGCTGGAATATCTATCGACCCTACCGAAGGACGAGGTTCGCGGCCTGATGAAGATGTTCCGCGACATAAAGGCAGTGAGCAAATTCCTGCGCTGGGCGATCGCCACGCTCGTGGCGATCTTCATCGGTGCGTCGCTGTCGGCGAGAACATCGCCAAGGTTGTGGGGTGGGTGAAGGGGCGGTAGGCCGGCAGGCACCGCAGGGAGCGCAACTCCGAAAGCACACACTGCCCGTCTATCCTGTGCTAATGTCGCGGACTTTGGGAGAAATTGCGGGAGGCAGTCGTGGCATACCACAGAGAACTCAAGTGCGATGTTCTAAGCCTGACCTATGACTTCACAACGCATGTTGGCACGCTCAAGATGGGTGACGGGAACGATTGCGATTTGGCTAAATGCTTTGGCGTCTTCAACCGCATCGATCCAGGCGTCTGCCTGATAAAGACTTTCGCGGGGTCGGCGTTCGTCGCCACCCACCAAATCCTAAAAGGTTGAGGTTGATTTACCCCTGAAGGGAAAGCGTGCCAGCCACCCTAGGTAGTTCGAAGTTGCGGCTTCAATCCTTTTCGTGTTGAGAATGTGGAGCGGCGCTCAGGCATCGCCTTGGCCGGCATCCCAATCCCCCCACCCAAAGCCGGGGTGCTGGCCTTGGAGCCGCCTGAAACGTGAAGGTCAGCTGCTTGGCAGTCGACCATACGGAGCAGAAAACGTTCTCTAACAGGCCTTGTAATAGGGCACCGCGCCGCAAAGGGTGCCGGCCTCGATGAGGGCAGACGCAAGATCAACATCGCCATCGATCTTGCATTGCGCCACCACCATGTTCCCTACCTTTGACACAGTCCTTCCATCGCATGGTGTTCCGGAGCCTACCGAATTGCACCTGACGAAGGCCTTTTCGTACTTCCCTTGCGCGGCAGCGATGATGCGCTTGTCAAGCCTCGCGATCGGAACGACGCCGCAAAGCACCAAGCTCTGATTGCCGACCCTCAGCGAATTCGACGAGAGGAAGGAAATGCGTCCTTCGAAGCTTCGCGTGGACACAGTTGCCACGGGCTTCGATGCCGGTCCTGAGGGTTTGCTGATGAAAAGAACCGCAGTCGAAGCGATCAATGCCACGCTAGCGGCCATGATTGTATATCGTCCCATTGTAACCCTCACCGCGAGACGCCATCCAGCGCCTGCGGCTAGGCCATCAAGCGAAAAATAATGAAAATCTACGGCGTTATGAGATCCCAGAAGGTAATCACGAACAGGGCAACCAAACCGTCCATCGATCCCGCTTTGCGAAAAGCCTTGGGCGCAATACGTGACGGACGCCTAACCCAGCGAACCTAGACCAACCGGTTACGTTGTTCGGTCCCCTTCGCACGCCGTCGAGTACCGTCAGTGTCATTGTCTATCCTGCGCTGCGCCTCGGTGCGTACTCTCTTTGCGGGCACCCCACCTTCGTTGTCCCAACTGTTGAGACCGCGTTCCGTGGCATCCTGCAGTTTGATCCGCGCAGCCAACAGCGACCGCAAGTCCTTTTCTGACGTTTTCGATCTTCTGAAATTGGCAATAAGAAAGCGAGCGGCTACAAACTCACGGTCGAGGTGGCGAAAGTTGCCTTGCTCGCGGATTTCACCGAGAAGCCTCTCGATCATGTTCAAGTCATTGCTTGTGAGATAATCGGAAGACATAGCTGTCCTCCTTTTCTGTTGGGGCTAGGGCACGTTGGCCGCCCTCAATCAACAGCGCCCTTAAAATGGCCATCGACCGTTGCACTCTAACCCGACGCGCCAGCAATAGCGAGGATATTCCTAACGGTCATAGGAAAACACTGGTACGATCGGTTTTCGCGCCGCGGTCGTCGTGACCACGGCCAAATTCCGACATGCTTGATGGAAAGGGCGGGGGAGCGGCATGGCCTTCACTGTCATCTGGTATGGAAGAAAGGGCATTGTCGACAAGGTGATCTTCGACGCCGAGAAAACGGCACGGGATCACGCGACATCCATGTTCCAGACCCGCAAGGGTGACGATGGAATCGTCAGTGTCGAAGTCCGCAAGGAAAACGGCACGGTCGTCTTTAGCCATGCCGAGAACTGAAAGCGCCAGCCATATCCGCCCGAGCGCATGAAAATGTGGAAGGTCGGGCGCGACGTCGGCAGTGTAAAGAACGATCGCCTGAAATCCTCGATCCGCTCAAAGACGATCTGTTCGACTGATGCCCGCGGGGCATTGAAACTGTGGGGAAATCTGTGGGTATCGGGATCAACAGACATGTAAGTATCTGTTTTTTCTGGTCGGAGTGGCAGGATTTGAACCTGCGACCCCCTCGTCCCGAACGAGGTGCGCTACCAGACTGCGCTACACTCCGTGACCAGACCGCGGGCTTATAGCCGCCACTTTTCGATCCTGCAAGCGGCAATGCTGAGAGAATTTACGCATTTCGTCGACAATCGTCGCGAGCGTCATACAGGTTTCAGTTTCTTCACGGACAAACACGCGCTAAAGGCTATGGCCGGGGCGGGCCTAGGCAAAAAATACTTATTGATTCCATCTATCTGGAGTTTTGCTGTCTTGTCATTGACGATCGTTGGTGAAGCCCTTCCGAACACATTTGAGTTCGAGACCTCGGCCCTCATAAAACCTTCCGGATTCCGCGAATATGATGCGCGCTGGTGGTTTGGCCATCCCGGCTCGGCGAAGCCGCCGGAACTCAACCTTATCGGCGTGCAGGCACTGGGCATGGGGTTGGGTACGTTGATCCGCCGCCGTGGTATCGGCCCCGAAATCGTCACCGGTCATGATTTCCGCTCCTATTCGCTTGGCATCAAGCTGGCCCTCGTTTCCGGCCTCATGGCCGCGGGCGCCAAGGTCAAGGACATCGGCCTGGCGTTGTCGCCCATGGCCTACTTCGCCCAGTTCGCGCTGGACACGCCGTCGGTCGCCATGGTCACCGCCTCGCACAACGAGAATGGCTGGACCGGCGTCAAGATGGGCGCGGCGCGGCCGCTGACCTTCGGGCCGGAAGAAATGGGCGCGCTGAAGGAAATCGTGCTTGCCGGCGACTTCGATCTCGTCGGCGGCGGCTCCTACGAATTCGTGCCTGATTTCCGCAAGACCTATCTGGACGACCTGACGGACGGGAAGACCATCAACAGGAAGCTCAGGGTCGTGGCCGCCTGCGGCAATGGCACGGCTGGCGCTTTCGCGCCCCAGGCGCTGGAGCGCATCGGCTGCGAGGTCATTCCGCTCGACATCGAGCTCGACCATACGTTTCCGCGCTACAATCCCAATCCGGAGGACATGCAGATGCTGCATGCGATCCGCGACAAGGTGCTTGAGACGGGTGCGGATGTCGGGCTCGGCTTCGATGGCGACGGCGACCGCTGCGGCGTCGTCGATAATGAGGGCAACGAGATTTTTGCCGACAAGGTCGGTGTCATGCTTGCCCGTGATATCTCCAAGCTGCATCCGGACGCGACCTTCGTGGTCGACGTCAAGTCGACCGGCCTGTTCAACACAGATGCGGCGCTGCGAGCCAACGGCGCCTCCACCGACTACTGGAAGACCGGGCATTCCTACATCAAGCGGCGCGTTGCCGAACTCGGCGCCATCGCCGGCTTCGAGAAGTCCGGCCACTTCTTCTTCAACCCGCCGATTGGTCGCGGCTACGACGATGGGCTGATCACGGCGATTGCCGTCTGCCAGATGCTCGATCGCAACCCGGGCCGCAGCATGGCCGATCTCTACCGGGACCTGCCACTGACCTTTGGCACGCCGACCATGTCGCCGCATTGCGACGACGCGCTGAAATATGGTGTCGTCGACAGGGTGGTGGCCGATTTCGAGGCCATGCGCCGGGATGGCGCCGTGTTCGCCGGCCAGAAGATCACCGACCTGATCACCGTCAACGGCGTGCGCGTGGTCTCGGAGGACGGCACCTGGGGGCTGGTGAGGGCGTCGTCCAACAAGCCGGAACTGGTGGTCGTGGTGGAAAGCCCGGTCTCGTCGGATCGCCGCCGCCAGATGTTCGAGGAACTGGATGCTGTGTTGCGGCGCAGCCCGGAAGTGGGCGCCTACAACCAGACTTTCTGAAGATCTTGCGGCCGGGTGGAAACACCCGGCGTGGCACGACGCAACAATCGAACGAATGTGATGCCTCGCTCCAACCCGATGCATCGCGCTAGCACCTGAAAACCGACTTTAGCATGGGTTTGCCGATGACTGGAAAAGAGCGGATCGTCGGGTTTGTGATGAGCGGCGGCGTGGGGTCCAGGCTCTGGCCCCTGTCGCGCGAGGACAACCCCAAGCAGTTCCATGACTTTTCGGGCGACGGCTCGATGCTGGCCAAGACGCTGCGCCGCCTCAAGGCGCGCGACGAAGGCGAGACCCCGGTTTTCCTGATCGCGTCCGAACGCCATGCCGAGCGCGTCCACGCCGATCTGGCCGGTATCGACCTCGCCGGCGGCGGCGCGCTGTTCGAGCCGACGGGCCGCAACACGGCGGCCGCGGTCGCGCTGGCGACGTTGCGGACGCTCGCCGAGTTCGGCGACAGTCTGGTGCTGGTGGTGCCTTCGGACCACGAGATTTCGACGCCGGCGCAGTTCTGGCAGAGCGTCGAAGCCGGCGCGCAGGCGGCGAGCGCCGGCCGTCTTGTGGTCTTCGGCATCAAGCCCGGCCATCCGGAGACCGGCTATGGCTACATCGAAGTGGCGGGCGAGGCGGGCGGCGCGGTGCGCGATGTGAGCCGCTTCGTGGAGAAGCCCGACCTTGCGACCGCCGAAGGTTATCTCAAGGCGGGAACCTTCTACTGGAACACCGGCATCTTCCTGTTCCGCGCCAGCGCCATGCGCGATGCCTTCCTGGCGCATCAGCCGGCGATCTGGCAAGCCACCGAAGCGGCATTCCAGGCCGCGACCTCGGATCTTTCCGGCCTGTACATGCCGCTGGACCTCTACACGGCCATTCCCTCGATCTCGATCGACTACGCCATCATGGAACGTGCCGGCGACATCGCCATGGTGCCGGCCGGCTTCCGTTGGAACGATCTCGGCTCGTGGCAGTCGCTGCTCGACGTCGGCCCCTCGGACAAGCACGGTAATGTCATCGTCGGCGATGTTGTCGCGATCGATTGCGAGAATTCGTACCTGCGGGGCGAGGGCCGGCTCGTCTCGGCGATCGGCCTGCGGGACGTCGCCATCGTGTCGACGCTGGACGCCACCTTCGTGGCCCCGGTGAGCCACAGCCAGAACGTCAAGAAGATCGTCGAGCAACTGGAAAAAAGCGGCCGCCTCGAGACGCGTTTCACGCCCGCGCATGACCGCGTCCTCGAGAGCGGAGCCTGGCGGCGGCGCGTGCATCACTGGCTGTTCGAGGAGACCTTGCCGCTGTGGTCGACGCTTGGCGTCGACGAGCGTCACGGCGGCTTCCACGACGCGCTCGGCTTCGATGGCGCGCCGCTGATGAAGCCCAAGCGCATGCGCACGCAGGCGCGCCAGGTCTACGCGTTCGCCGTGGCCAAGGCGCGTGGCTGGGAGGGGCCCGCTGATCGGCTGATTGCCCACGGCATCGACTTCATGACCGGCAAGGGCCGCACCGACAAGGGCGGGTGGGTCCGCACGCTCAACGTCGACGGCTCGGTCGCTGATCCGGTCGAGGACGCCTACGACCATTCCTGCGTGCTGCTGGCGCTGGCGCACGCCCATATGTCCGGCCATCCCGACGCCCTGCGGCTCGGCGAGGAGACCTTCGCCTTCCTCGACGCCCATCTGGAAGACAGCCGCATGACCGGATTCCTCGAAAGCTCGGACGGGGAGGGGGAGCGTCGCTCGAACCCGCACATGCACCTTCTCGAGGCGTTTCTTGCCTGGCACCAGGCAACCGGTGAACGCACCTATCTGCGCCGCGCCTCACGCATCATCGACCTCTTCCGTAGCCATTTCTTCGACGCCGACAGCTGGACGCTCGGCGAGTATTTCGACGCTGGCTGGAAGCCGGCGGCAGGCGAAAAGGGCGGCTGGACCGAACCCGGCCATCACTTCGAATGGGCCTCGCTGCTGGTCGATTTCGCCGCCCGCAGCGGGCAGGCCGACCTTACGGCCTTCGCCCGCAAGCTCTACGCATCGGCTATCGCCAACGGCCTAAACCGGTCGACAGGGCTGGCCTATGGCGCGATCTCCAGACAAGGCCTGCCGCTCGACCGCGTGTCGCGCAGCTGGCCGCAGGCCGAGGCGATCAAGGCTGCGATCGCGCTGGACGGTTCGGGCGGTCCCGACCTCAAGCCGGAGATCGAGGCGCGAGTGGGGCGGCTGTTCCGCTGGCACATCGACCCCGCGCCGCTGGGGCTGTGGATCGACCGCATCGACGAACGCGGCCGCTCGCTGGCCACCGATGTGCCCGCCAGTATCTTCTACCATCTGGTCTATGCGCTGACGCAGTATCTGGACGGAACCGCCGACAAGGGGTGACGGTCAGAACGGAGAGGCCATGGCCTCTCCGTTCGCCTGAGGTCCCGACCGGCCTTCGCGATCCGGCGATCCGTCAGTAAGGCGCGGCCACGTCCCCGGTCTCGACATAGACCGTCTTGAGCTGCGAATAATGCGCCAGGGCGGCCAGCGAATTCTCGCGGCCGATGCCCGATTGCTTGACGCCGCCGAACGGGATTTCCACCGGCGTCAGGTTGTAGGCATTGATCCAGCATGTGCCGGCCTGCAGCTCGCCGATCACTCGGTGCGCGCGCGGCAGGTCGCGCGTGAACACGCCGGCGGCCAGGCCGAATTCGGTGTTGTTGGCGCGCTCGATCACCTCGTCCTCGCTGTCGAATTTCAGCACGCTCATGACGGGGCCGAAAATCTCCTCGCGCGCGATGCGCATGCCGTCCGTCACGCCTGTGAACACCGTCGGCTCGACGAAGAAGCCGCCCTGGAACCCTTGCAACGCCGGCACGCTGCCGCCGCAGGCTAGCGTCGCGCCATCCTGCTTGCCCGCCTCGATGTAGGAAACGACCTTTTCCTGCTGCGCCTTGTTGACCAGCGGTCCCATCTGGGTCTCGGGATCGAGCGGGTCGCCGATGCGGATCTTCTTGGTGCGCTCGACCAGCCGTTCGACGAAGCGATCGTGCAGGCCCTTCTGGACGAAGACGCGGGTGCCGTTGGAGCAGACCTGACCGGTCGAATAGAAATTGCCGAGCATGGCGCCGCCGATGGCGTTTTCGAGGTCGGCGTCGTCGAATACGATGAGCGGCGACTTGCCGCCGAGCTCCATCGTCACCTGCTTCATCTTCGAGCCGGCGAGCGCCATGACCTTGCGGCCTGTCGGCACCGAGCCGGTGACCGACACCTTGGCAACCACGTCGTGGCCAACCAGGTTGGCGCCGACGTCGCCATAGCCCTGCACGACGTTGAAGAGCCCGTCCGGCAGGCCCGCCTCGCTGTAGATCTCTGCAAGCGCCAGCGCGGAAAGCGGCGTGTTCTCAGAGGGCTTGAACACCATGGCGTTGCCCATGGCGAGGGCCGGCGCCGACTTCCAGCCGGCGATCTGGATCGGGTAATTCCAGGCGCCGATGCCGACGCACACGCCGAGCGGCTCGCGCCGGGTATAGGCGAAGGGTCCGCCGAGGTCGATCGCCTCGCCATTGAAGGCGGCCACCGCTCCTGCGAAATACTCCAGGCAGTCGGCGGCCGACGGCGCGTCTGCCACCAGCGTTTCCTGGATCGCCTTGCCGGTGTCCAGCGTCTCGATGCGGGCCAGATCGGCATTGCGCGCGCGAAGAATGTCGGCGGCGCGGCGCAGGATGCGTCCGCGCTCCACCGGCTTGAGGCGCGCCCAGGCGGGCTGCGCGGCACGCGCGGCCTCTATGGCGAGTTCCAGCACGTTCGGCGTCGCCGAATGCAGTTTCGCGATCACCTCGCCGGTCGCCGGATAGATCACCGGCAGCGGCGCGCCGCGATCGTCGTCGATGTAGCGTCCGTTGACATAGTGCGATGCGGTTGGCTGGGCGCGCATTGCGGATCTCCGATGATCTGCGGCTGAATAAGGCCGGCGGTCTACCCGCCGTGTGTTTGTCTATCGCATCGGTCCTCAAATCGATATCGATTTTCGAACCGTAGGCGGGGCGCCTATCTGTCCGACACTTCCCAGCGCGGATTGATCCAGGGCTCCTGGTTGGACGGCGCAAGCGGCGTCCGGCCGAGAATGTGGTCGGATGCCTTTTCGCCGGTCATGATCGACGGCGCGTTCAGATTGCCGTTGGTCACACGCGGGAAGATCGAGGAGTCGGCGACGCGCAGCCCCTCGACGCCGATGACCCGGCATTCCGGATCGACCACGCTCGTCAAGTCGTCGGCGCGGCCCATCCTGCAGGTGCCGCAGGGATGGTAGGCGCTCTCGACATGATCGCGGATGAAGGCGTCGAGTTCGTTATCCGACTGCACATGGCTGCCCGGCGAAATCTCCTTGCCGCGGAAATCGTCAAAAGCTTTCTGGCCGAAAATCTCGCGCGTCAGCCTGATGCAGTGACGGAAATCGCTCCAGTCATCCGGATGCGACATGTAGTTGAAGCGGATCATCGGCTTGGCGTAAGGATCGGGAGAGCGCAGCGTCACCGAACCGCGCGACTTCGATCGCATCGGCCCGACATGTGCCTGGAAGCCGTGCGACTTCGCCGCCGACTTGCCGTCATAGCGCACCGCCGCCGGGATGAAGTGGTACTGGATATCAGGATAGTCGATGCCGGCCCGGGAGCGCACGAAGGCCGCCGCCTCGAAGTGATTGGTTGCGCCCAGGCCAGACTTGAAGAACAGCCACTGCGCGCCGATCAACGCCTTGGAGAAGGGGTTGAGCACGGAATTCAAGGTGATCGGCCTGGTCGATTCCTGCTGGATGTAGAGTTCGAGATGGTCCTGCAGATTGCGACCGACACCCGGCCGGTCGGCAACCACCTGGATCCCGTTCTCCTGCAGATGCGCGCCCGGACCGATGCCGGACAGCATCAGGATCTTCGGCGAATTGATCGAGGACGCCGCCACGATCACCTCGCGGCGTGCCTTGATCACCTGGATCTGTTTGCGAACCTCGATCTCCACGCCCGTGGCGCGTTGATTCTCGATGATCACACGGCGCGCGAAGCCCTTGACCAGACTCACATTCTTCCGTTTCAGCGCGGGCCTCAGATAGGCATTCGCCGTCGACCAGCGCCGGCCGCCGCGAATGGTCTGCTCCATCGCTCCGAAGCCTTCCTGCTTCGATCCGTTGTAGTCGTCTGTCAGCTCGAAACCGGCCTGGCGGCCAGCCTCGACGAAGGCGCCGTAGAGCGGGTTGCTGCGCAAGCCGCGCTGCACGTGCAACGGTCCACCATGACCTCGCCAGCCATCCTCGCCGCCCTGGCTGTCCTCCATGCGCTTGAAATAGGGAAGCACGTCGGCGAAGCCCCAGCCGGAGGCGCCCTGTTCGGCCCAGTGGTCGAAATCATGCGCGTGGCCGCGCACATAGACCATGCCGTTGATCGATGACGAGCCGCCGATGACCTTGCCGCGTGGCGTGGCGAGTACCCGGCCGCCGAGATGCCGCTCCGGTTCGCTGGCGAAGCCCCAGTCGTAGAGGCTCATGTTGAGCGGGATCGACAGCGCGGACGGCATCTGTATCAGCGGTCCGGCGTCGGAGCCGCCGAACTCGATCACGATCACCGAGTGCTTGCCGTCTTCCGACAGCCTGTAGGCCATGGCCGAGCCGGCGGAGCCGGAGCCGATGATGACGAAATCCGCTTCAAGCATTGTTCATATGCGCCATGAAATCGGCGAGCGAGACGTTCCCGCCGGTTGCCACTACAAGGACCGTCTTGCCGGCCACATCCACCTTGCCGCCCAGGAGCGCGGCGAGAGACGCCGCGCCTGACGGTTCCAGCACCAGCTTCATCCGCTCGAAGGCGATCTTCATCGCGCGCCGCACCGAGGCGTCGTCGACGGTGACGCCGCGCACGCCGGCGGCGCTCACCGCCGCGAAGGGCGCATCGCCGGGCTTGCGCGCCATCAAGCCGTCGCAGATCGACTTCGGCCCGATCGGCATCGTCTCGATCGCGCCATGCGCCAGCGACGAGCCCATGCCATTGAAGCCTTCCGGCTCGACGGCGATTATTTCGGTCTTGGGCGACAGGTAGTGGAAGGCCAACGACACGCCGCCGATCAGTCCGCCGCCGCCGACCGAGCAGAAGACGAGATCGGCGTTAGCCTTCTTCGCCGCCAACTGGTCGAGCGCCTCCAGCCCCGCGCCGGCCTGGCCGGCGACGATCTCCGGATCGTCGAAGGGATGGAGCAAGGTGAGATGCTCGGTCTCGGCGATCTCGCGCGCCTTGGCCGCGGCCACTTCTTCACGGGCACGGTCGCCATGGTCGGTGAGCACCACCCGGGCGCCGTAGCCGGCGGTCGCGTCGCGCTTCGCGGCCGGAGCGTCGATCGGCATGACGATGGTGACGGGAATGCCAAGCGCCTGGCCGGCGGCCGCCAGCCCCTGCGCGAAATTGCCGGAGGAATAGGCGACGACGCCCTTCCTCGCTTCATCCGGCGACAGCCGCTTCAGCCGCCAATAGGCGCCGCGCACCTTGAAGGAACCCGCCCATTGCAGCGATTCCGGCTTGACGAAGACGCGCGCCGCGCCCGTCTCCTTCGCCAGCGCCGCCGACTCCAGCAACGGCGTCGTCTGCGTGGCGGTCGAGGTGACGGCGTAGGCCTGCCTGAGATGATCGAGAGTTGGAACGAGAACGTCTGCCATCATTCGCCTCGCGGAAAGCGTTTCTGTTCTTCGAGATTGTCGAGATTCATGTGGTTGCGCATGTAGCGTTCCGAGGCCTTCTGCAGCGGCTGGAACTCCCAGGGGTAATAGGCCCCGTTGCGCAGCGCGGGGTAGACGACCCAGCGGCGTGCCTGGCTTTCGCGCACTGCGGCGTCGAAGGCCGGCATGTCCCAGCGCGCCCTGACCTTGTCCATGAAAGCCGACACCAGGCCGGCATTGGCAGGCAGGGCGGCGAGGTTCGTCAGCTCGCGCGGATCCGATTCCAGATCAAACAGTTGCGGCGGATCTATTTCGCAATGGATGAACTTGTAGCGGCCCTCGCGGATCGCCACCATCGGGGCGTAGGAGCCTTCGGCCGCGTATTCCATCAGCACGGGTGCCGAGCGCGCTTCGCCCTTGGCGAGCGGCAGCACCGATTGACCGTCCGTCCACGGCGCGATGCCGCTCATGTCGATGCCAGCAAGGTCGCAAAGCGTCGGCGTGACATCGAGGTTGGAAACCGGTGCCGCGACACGGCCCGCGCCGATGCCTTTGCCGGCGATCATCAGCGGCACGCGCGCAGACCCTTCGTAGAAGCACATCTTGAACCACAGGCCTCGCTCGCCGAGCATGTCGCCATGGTCGGAGCAGAACAGCACGACCGTGTCGTCCAGCATGCGGGTGCGTTCCAGCACCGACAGCAGCTCGCCGACCTTGTCGTCGAGATAGGAGATGTTGGCGAAGTAGCCGCGACGTGCGCGCCGGACCTGCTCGGGCGAGATATCGAAGCTGTCGTAGTCGGAAGCCTTGTAGAGCCGCTGCGAGTGCGGGTCCTGCTTGTCGTAAGGGATGAAGCCGACTTCCGGCTCCAGCGCCGGGCAGTCTTCATAAAGGTCCCAGTACTTGCGCCGTGCGACATACGGATCGTGCGGGTGGGTGAAGGAAACCGTCAGGCACCAGGGTCGGCGCGTGGCCTCATCCGAAACGCGGGAGAACTCGTAGAGTTTCTGCGCGGCGTGGAAGGCGACCTCGTCGTCATATTCCATCTGGTTGGTGATCTCGGCGATGCCCGCGCCGGTCACCGAACCCAGATTGTGATACCACCAGTCGATGCGCTCGCCGGGCTTGCGATAGTCCGGTGTCCAGCCGAAGTCGGCCGGGTAGATGTCCGTCGTCAGCCGCTCCTCGAAGCCGTGCAACTGGTCGGGACCGACGAAGTGCATCTTGCCGGAAAGCACCGTGTGATAGCCCGCGCTGCGCAGATGGTGCGCATAGGTCGGGATCGAGGAGGCGAACTCGGCGGCGTTGTCATAGACCTGCGTGCGCGATGGCAATTGCCCGCTCATGAAGGAGGCCCGGCCGGGCGCGCAGAGCGGGGAGGCGGTGTAGTTGTTGCCAAAGCGCGCCGAGCGGGCGGCGAGCGCCTTGAGATGCGGCGCGTGCAGAAAATCCGCCGGGCCGTCGGGAAACAGGGTCCCGTTGAGCTGGTCGACCATGATGATCAGGAAGTTGGGCCGTCCGCCGGTCACTGGGGGCTCCGCTTGTCGAGCTTGGTTTCGAGATAGTCTTCCACCAGCGCGATGGCCGTGGCGGCATCGGGCACGCCGTCCTTCAGCGCGCGCCTGATGTAGAGCCCGTCGATCAGCGCCGCCGTTCCTTCGGCGACGCGGTCGGCCTCCCGATGCGGCAGGATGCCGGTGAGGCCGCTCATCAGGTTGGAGTGCAGGCGGCGGGCGTAGATCCTCAGCAGTCGCCGCAGGTCCGATGATTTCTGGGCCTCGACATAGAAGGCGAGCCAGGCGGCGATGATCTCCGGCCGGAACTGGGCGTCGGAGAAGTTGACCGCGACCACCGCCGAGACGCGCGCCCTTGCCGTGGCGGCCGCGTGCAGCACCCGCTTCATGTCGATCGTCAGCTCGGCGAGGATGTGCCGCATCGTCGCGAACAGCAGCTCGTCCTTGGCGCCGAAATAGTGATGCGCCAGCGCCGATGAGACGCCGGCGCGCCCGGCGATCTCGGACATGGTCACGTCGAGAGAACCGCGCTCGCCGATCGCCGAGATCGTCGCGTCTATGAGCGCCTTTCGGCGCAGCGGCTCCATTCCAACCTTGGGCATCCCCGGATCCTGTTCGGGGGCGACGTTATTTTTTATTGACGCGTCAATCAATAAAAAATCGGCGTTGGGATCAAGCGATCGTGTGGTCTGGCCCATGCCGGGGGCTGGAAAACGGTTCATTGTTGAACAATATTGAATCTTATACCGCGACAGGACATGCTAGGCTGCGCGCGCAAATGGAGGCTGCAATGACCGCATGCATCGTTGGCTGGGCGCATTCGCGTTTCGGCAAGCTGGAAGGCGAGACGCTGGAAAGCCTGATCACCAAGGTCGCCGTGGACGCGCTCGACCATGCCGGCATCGGTCCGGATGACGTCGACGAGATCGTGCTCGGCCACTTCAACGCCGGTTTCTCGCCGCAGGATTTCACGGCGAGCCTTGTTCTCCAGGCCGACGACCGGCTGCGCTTCAAGCCGGCGACGCGCGTCGAAAACGCCTGCGCCACCGGCTCGGCCGCCGTCAGGCAGGGCATCCGCGCCATCGACGCCAATGCCGCCCGCATCGTGCTGGTGGTGGGCGCGGAGCAGATGACGACGACGCCGGGTCCCGAGATCGGCAAGAACTTGCTGAAAGCCTCCTACCTGCCCGAGGACGGCGATACGCCGGCTGGCTTCGCCGGCGTCTTCGGCAAGATCGCGCAGGCCTATTTCCAGCGCTATGGCGACCAGTCGGATGCGCTCGCCATGATCGCCGCCAAGAACCACAAGAACGGCGTCGACAATCCCTACGCCCAGATGCGCAAGGATTTCGGCTACGAATTCTGCCGCCAGGAAAGCGAGAAGAACCCGTTCGTCGCCGGTCCCCTGAAGCGCACCGACTGTTCCCTGGTTTCGGACGGCGCCGCGGCTCTCGTCCTGACCGATACGGCGACAGCGCTCAGGATGCGCCGCGCCGTGACCTTCCGCGCCAACGAGCATGTCCAGGATTTCCTGCCGATGTCGAAGCGCGACATCCTCGCCTTCGAAGGCTGCGAACAGGCCTGGGCGCGGGCATTGAAGAAGGCGGGCGTCACGCTCGACGATCTCTCCTTCGTCGAGACGCACGACTGTTTCACCATTGCCGAACTCATTGAATATGAGGCGATGGGGCTGGCGAAGCCCGGCGAAGGGGCGAAGCTTGCCCTCGATGGCACGACGGCCAGGGACGGCCGGTTGCCGGTCAATCCTTCGGGCGGACTCAAGGCCAAGGGGCACCCGATCGGCGCCACCGGCGTCTCGATGCACGTGCTCACCGCAATGCAGCTCACCGGTGAGGCGGGTGGCATCCAGGTCCCCAACGCGAAGCTCGGCGGCATCTTCAACATGGGTGGCGCGGCGGTGGCCAACTACGTTTCGATCCTCGACCGGATCAGGTAGATCCCCCTAAGGCGTGCCGTGCGCCTTGGCGTGCGGGCCGCCGTGCTTACTTTGGATTTGCATATGGCCGCGAAATCGCTTCTGATTTCGCGGTCATGCGGGTGGGGGATTTCATGGCAAATCCGGTTCTGGTCGAGGTTATGCGCGGCGGCGTGGTCGAAAGCGCCCATCGCGGCGCCGTAAGCGTCTTCGATGCCGATGGCAGGCCGGTCTGGGAGATCGGCAACACGGCGCATCCGGTGTTTCCCCGCTCCGCGGTGAAGGCCATCCAGGCGCTGCCGCTGGTTGAAAGCGGAGCCGCCGACGCCTTCGGCTTCGGCAACCGGGAACTGGCGCTTGCCTGCTCCTCGCATTCCGGCGAAGCCGAACATGCCGGACTGGCCTCCGCCATGCTCGGCAAGGCAGGTCTCGACAAGGCTGCGCTCGAATGCGGCACGCATTGGCCGATGGACCACAATGCGACGGTGGCGCTCGCGCGCGCCGGCGGCGCGCCGAACCCATTGCACAATAATTGCTCGGGCAAGCATGCCGGGTTCCTCTGCACCTGCATCCATTCGGGCATAGCCCATGCCGGTTACGTCAAGGCCGGCCACGCCTTGCAGGACATGGTGCGCGACGCCATGCAGTCCGTGACCGGCGCCGCCCATGGCGTCGACCATTGCGGCACGGATGGCTGTTCGATCCCCACATACGCTGTGCCGCTGCGCAGCTTCGCGCTCGGCTTTGCCCGCATGGCCACCGGCAGGGACTTCTCACCTGGGCGGGCGAAGGCGGCCAAGCGCCTGCTCTCGGCCTGCATGGCGGAACCGTTTCTCGTGGCAGGCACTGGTCGGGCCGATGTGGCGCTGATGCAGTCGGCTCCGGGCCGGATCTTCGTCAAGACGGGCGCCGAGGGCGTCTACTGCGCGGCACTGCCCGAGTTCGGCTTCGGCATCGCCTTGAAGGCCGACGATGGCGCCGGCCGCGCCGCCGAAGTCATGATTTCAGCCGTGCTTGCCAAGTTGCTGCGACCCGATCAAGCGCTTGCGGCAAGGCTGACACGGCTTGCGAACCTGCCCATCCAAAGCCGCGTTGGCGCCAAGGTCGGCTCGCTGCGGCCGACCGCGGCGCTGAATTGACGGCGATCACCCTGGGCGAAGCCCGCAAGCGCAATGGCTCGCGGCCGAGCCGATTTGATGCGGCCGGGGTTGTGGAGTGGCCGCGCCGCGCATAAGCTTCCCGTCATGAGCAGAGCCTTTACCCGCGAAGAAGACAGCGAAAATGCCATTGCCGGCGTCGGCGAGCGGCCGATCAGCCAGCACCGAAATCTGGTGACCGAGCGTGGCCTGGCGATGATCGAGGACAATCTCGCCGACCTGCGTGATCTGCTGGCCAAAGCCGAAAGGAAGGGCGACCGCGAGCGTATCGCGGTAGTCTCACGGGACCTGCGCTATTGGACCGCGCGGCGCGAGAACGCCGAACTTTCCACGCCCGAGCCCGGCAGCGACGTCGTGCGCTTCGGCATGGGCGTCACGCTGGAAGGCGACGACGGCAAGAAGGTGCACTGGAAGATCGTCGGCGAGGATGAGGCCGATCCTTCCAAAGGCAGCATTTCCCACGTTTCGCCGATGGCCATTGCGCTCTTCGGCAAAAAAGTCGGCGAGACCGTCAAGGTCAACGGCAAGGAATGGGAAATCGCCAAGCTGTCGGACAAGGCCGAAAACTAGCCCTCGAGCTTGGCGGTATGGTCGCGGAAGAATGCCGCGGCGCCGGCTTCGTCGATGTCACCGGCGGCGACCATCGTAACCAACTGGATGATATCCTCCTGTTCGGCTTCGATGCTCAATCCGTTGAAGTAGAGAAAAAGGTCGGCCGCCGCAAAGGCAGTCCGCTTGTTTCCGTCCACGAATGGATGGTTCTTCGCAATGCCGAACAGATACGCGGCAGCCAATTGGCAAAGATCGGGTTCGCCGTAAGCTTCTTTCTGCCGCGGCCGTGCGAGCGCCGATTCCAACATGCCTTCGTCGCGAATGCCAGTCGCTCCGCCGTGAAGGCGTAACTGTTCGGCATGCATCGCTTCAATGAACTCTCGCGAGTGGTGCTCGCTCATTTCGCCAATGCGCGATAGGCGACCTCGTATTTCTTCATCCGCTCACGCGCGATCTTCATCTTGCGCTCGAACTCTTCCGTGGAGTCCTCAAGTCGACGCAGTCGAAGCTCCTCGCCGTCCTGGACGATGACCACGTTGTCGCCTGCCTTCAGGCTCAGGCGATCGAGAAGCTCCTTCGGCAGGATCACGCCTTCCGAATTGCCGATCTTGCGGATGGTGGTGTTCATGATGGATCGTCCTGTTGCAGATCAAACGTAACATCGTGCGCTTGATGTTGCAACGGGAGTTATAACGATCCTAGCTTGCCAATAGCCTGTCCATCAGCCGGTCGGCCGCTTCGGGGATGACGGTGCCGGGCGGGAATATTTCCGCCGCTCCCGCCTTAAGCACCTCGTCGAAGTCCTGCGGGGGGATGACGCCGCCGGCAACGATCAGCATGTCGCCGCGGCCTAGCTTCTTCAGCGCGTCCCGCAGTTCCGGGATGAGCGTCAGGTGCCCGGCCGCCAGCGACGAGGCGCCGACCACGTGCACGTCCTGTTCGACCGCCAGCCTGGCAATCTCCTCCGGCGTCTGGAACATGGCGCCGACAATGGCGTCGAATCCCAGGTCGGCGAAAGCGGTCGCGATCACCTTCTGCCCGCGATCGTGCCCGTCCTGGCCCATCTTGGCGACGAGGATGCGCGGCTTGCCGCCGAACTTCTTCTCGAAGGCCTCGATCTTGTCCTGCAGCCGGTCGACGGTGGGGTTCTCGCCGAGCGCCTTGCGGTAGACGCCGGAGATGGTCTGGACCGAGGCGACGTGGCGGCCGAAGACCTTCTCCAGCGCCATCGAGATCTCGCCGACGGTCGCATTGGCGCGCGCCGCGCGAATGGCGAACTCCAGCAGGTTTTCACCGCCTTCCGCCGCGCGGGAAAGATCTGCGAGCGCGCTCTCGACCGCGCCGACGTCGCGGGTGCCTTTCAGCCGCTGCAGCTTGGCCAGCTGCCGGGCGCGGACTTCTGCGTTGTCGATCTTGAGCACGTCGACTTCGATATCCGTCTCCGGGCGATGCGCGTTGACGCCGACCAGCATCTGCTCGCCAGAATCGATCCGCGCCTGCGTGCGGGCCGCCGCCTCCTCTATGCGCAGCTTCGGAATGCCTTTTTCGGTCGCAGCCGCCATGCCGCCGAGGCTTTCCACTTCCTCGATATGCTGGAGGGCGCGTGCGGCAAGGTCGTGCGTGAGCCGCTCGACATAGGCCGATCCACCCCATGGATCGATGACGCGCGTGGTGCCGGACTCCTTCTGCAGGATGATCTGCGTGTTGCGGGCGATGCGCGCCGAATGGTCGGTCGGCAGCGCCATCGCCTCGTCGAAGGAGTTGGTGTGCAGCGACTGGGTGTGTCCCTGCGTCGCCGCCATCGCCTCGATCATCGTGCGGGTAATGTTGTTGTACGGGTCCTGCGCCGTCAGCGACCAGCCGGAGGTCTGGCAATGGGTGCGAAGCGACAGCGAGCGCTCGTCCTTCGGCGAGAAATTCTTCTTCATCAGGCTCGACCACAAAAGCCGAGCGGCTCGGAGCTTGGCGACCTCCATGAAGAAATTCATGCCGATCGCCCAGAAGAAGGACAGCCGTGGCGCGAACCGGTCGATGTCGAGACCGGCGGCCACGCCGGCGCGTGCATATTCGATGCCGTCGGCGATGGTGTAGGCGAGTTCCAGGTCAGCCGTCGCGCCGGCCTCCTGCATGTGGTAGCCCGAGATCGAGATCGAATTGAATTTCGGCATGTGCCGGGACGTGTAGGAGAAAATGTCCGACACGATCCGCATCGATGGCTTCGGCGGATAGATGTAGGTGTTGCGGACCATGAACTCCTTGAGGATGTCGTTCTGGATGGTCCCGGCGAGATCCTTCTGGGCGACGCCCTGTTCTTCCGCCGCCACTATGTAGAGCGCCATGATCGGCAGCACCGCGCCGTTCATGGTCATCGACACCGTCATCTCGTTGAGCGGGATGCCGTCGAACAACTGGCGCATGTCGAGGATGGAATCGATGGCCACGCCCGCCATGCCGACATCGCCGGCAACGCGCGGATGATCGCTATCGTAGCCGCGGTGGGTGGCGAGGTCGAAGGCGACCGAAAGGCCCTTCTGGCCGGCGGCGAGATTGCGCCGGTAGAAAGCGTTCGATTCCTCCGCAGTCGAGAAGCCGGCATACTGCCGGATCGTCCAGGGTTGCTGGACGTACATTGTCGGGTAGGGACCGCGCACGAAGGGCGGCAGGCCCGGATAGGTGTTGAGGTTGGCAAGGCCCTTGAGGTCGGCCTGGCTGTAGAGGTGCTTGACGGCGATGCCTTCCGGCGTCATCCGCTGGCCCTTGACCTCGCTCGGCGTCCGGCGCGGCGGCGACCACGCCACGCGGCTGAAATCCGGGATCATGGCGCGGCTCCGATGGACTGGTCGATGCGAACGGGAAACAGCGGCTCGCAGAAGGCCGCGCCTTCATTGAAAGCAGGGGGCGGCTCCGCGGCCAGGGTCTCCACGGGCCGCTCGGTCTTCTGGGGATAGAGCGTCGTGCCGACGATCACCCGTTCGCCGGCGCGGTAGGCGGCATCACGACGGGAAGCAGCCTCGTGGACACGACGCTGGATGTGGCCATCCTGGAGGCTCGCCAGAACGCCACCTTCGCCCTCGATGCGCTGGAATTCCGCCCAGGCGGTCTCGCAAAGGTCAGCGGTCAGCGCTTCCACGGCGCCTGAGCCACAAGCGGGATCCGCGACGTGGTCGATATGGCTCTCATTGGCCATGATCAACTGCGCGTTGCGCGCAACCCGCCGGGCAAACGCCGCCGGCAATCCGTGCGCGATCGTGTGCGGCAGGATGGAGATCGAATCGGCCCCGCCAGCGGCGGCCGAGAAGGCCGCGATCGCCGTGCGAAGTATGTTGGTTTCCGGGTCGAGCAGCGTCATCATCCGGAACGACGTCTCGGCATGGATGCTGGCGGTCGAGGCCGGGATGGAGCAGGCCTCCTGCACGCGGGCCCACAGCCGACGCAACGCGCGGACCTTGGCCGTCGAGACGAACTGATCCTGGTCGACGCTGAGCGCAAAGCCGATATGAGGCGCGGCATAGACCAGCGGCTGGCGCGCCTTCTCGAACATCCTGAGGTAAGAGACCGCCGAGGCGATCATCGTGCCGAGTTCCTGCGCCTCGGTGGCGCCGGCATTGTGGAAGACGCGGCCGTCGGCCTCGAGCAGCACGCCCGGCACGCCCATCGAGAAGAAATGCGCCAGGGACTGCGGCATCGATTCCTGCAGCGCCTCGATCGAGGTCCGCAGCCGTCCGGTTCCGGCGAAGATCGCCGCCGGATCGATGCCGAAGGAGAGGTTGAGCTTGGTCGGGTCGGAGCGTCGCTTGGTCAGGAAGGCCACCAGCCAGTCGGCCATGGCTCGGCTCCAGGGATGGGCGTCGATGCGCACCTGAATACGGTTGAGCGGTATGCCGTCGAGCACCGTCTCGAGCGCCTCGGCCGTTCGCGGCAACCCGTAGCCGAATGCGTTGGGCGCTCCTTCGAACACCAGCGACAGGCCGGTCGCGCCCTGCGCCACATCCTCGAGCGCCTGGGCCTTGGCCCGGGCGACATCCGGGTCGTCGACGCGCTGGCTGACGATCCAGGGCGAGGTCGGATTGGCGCGCGGCAGCGGTTCGGCGCCCACCGACTGCCCGTAAAGCGGATCGATACGGATTCCGTCATCGGTATGTGAGACGAGCTTGTCCTCGAAGGACGCTCCGGCCAGCGATTTCTCCGCCAGCGCCAGCCAGCGCAGCCGGTCCGCGTCGGCAAGTTCAGCATCGTGGCTCAAGGCTCCGGCGCCCATCCGCTTTCCTCGTTCTCGTTCGCCGCCCAGTGTACGGTTCAGCCCACCATATCACAATGCCGTGTCCCCTTGAGAGAATGAACCCGGCATCGGCGGCGGCATCCCGTCGCGCTCCGCTATCGACCCCGATTGCCAAAGATGGGCGGCATCCGCAAGCACCAAAACAGGTATGCCTCCATCGCCGGGGCGGATGACCATTGTCGCTCGTGGATCACGCCACTATACCTGCCCGGGAAACACATCGGGTTTGCGGAGAATAAGTAATGGCTGAAGAGACCAGCATCTTCATCGGCGCCAGCCGCAAACCTGACGACAGCTATCAGCTCGCCGAGGAACTGCTGCTGCGCTACGGCAATCGCCACGGGCTGGTGACCGGCGCTACCGGCACCGGCAAGACGGTGAGCCTGCAGATCCTTGCCGAGGGCTTCTCCAACGCCGGCGTGCCGGTCTTCTGCGCCGACATCAAGGGCGACCTTTCCGGCATCGCCATGATGGGTGAGGCCAAGGATTTCCTGGTCAAGCGGGCCGAGCAGGTCAAGCTCGATCCCTATGATTTCCAGGAGTTCCCGGTCATCTTCTGGGATCTTTTCGGCGAGCAGGGCCATCCTGTCCGCGCCACGGTCTCGGAGATGGGGCCGCTGCTCCTGTCGCGGCTCATGAACCTTTCCGAGGCGCAGGAAGGCATCATGAACATCGCCTTCCGCCTCGCCGACGAGGAAGGCCTGCTGCTGCTCGACCTGAAGGACCTCCAGGCCTTGCTGGCCAACATGGCCGAACGCGCCGCCGAGATCGGCGCCCGCTACGGCAATGTGACGAAGCCGTCCGTCGGCGCAATCCAGCGCACGCTGCTGGTCCTGGAGCAGCAGGGCGCCGCGCATTTCTTCGGCGAACCGGCATTGCGCATCTCCGACATCATGCGCACCACCCGCGACGGCCGGGGTGCGATCAGCGTGCTCGCCGCCGACAAGCTGATGATGAACCCGAGGCTCTACGCCACCTTCCTGCTGTGGCTGATGTCCGAGCTGTTCGAGGTCCTGCCTGAAGTGGGCGATCCGGACAAGCCGCGCCTGGTCTTCTTCTTCGACGAGGCGCATCTGCTCTTCGACGACGCGCCGAAGGTGCTGATCGACCGCGTCGAGCAGGTCGTGCGCCTGATCCGGTCCAAGGGCGTCGGCGTCTATTTCGTCACGCAGAACCCGATGGATATTCCCGAAAAGGTCCTTGCCCAGCTTGGCAACCGCGTCCAGCACGCCTTGCGCGCCTATACGCCGCGCGAGCAGCAGGCGGTGAAGACAGCGGCCGAGACGTTCCGGCCCAATCCCGATTTCGATTGCATGACCGCGATCACCCAGCTCGGCACGGGCGAGGCGCTCGTCTCGACGCTGGAGGACAAGGGCATCCCGTCCATGGTGCAGCGGACGCTCATCCGTCCGCCGTCGTCCAGACTTGGGCCGATCACCCCGGACGAGCGGCGAAAGCTTATCCTCGAGAGCCCGGTGGCCGGGCAATATGACGAGGTTGTCGACCGCGAATCGGCCTTCGAGATCCTGCAGAAGAAGGCAAAGGAAGCCCAGGACGCGGCACAGCAGGCCGGCAATGGCGGTTCGCGCTGGACGCTTCCCGACTTCGGCGGCGGCGATCCGGCGCCCCAGTCGCAGGGCCGGCGTGCGCCCCAGCCCCGACCGTCCAATCGACAGACCGTCACCGAGGCTGCGATCAAGTCGGTGGTGCGCTCGGTCGGATCGTCGGTCGGCCGCGCGATTGTGCGCGGCATTCTTGGCAGCCTGACCAGGGGGCGGTGAGGGACCGCGACGGGCTCAGAAAATCGAGTCTGCCGCCGATTTCACCGCGCCGAGCACAACCGAACCGGTCGGCACGCCGGAATCGATCGGGATCGCCTTGTGGTTCGTGTTTTCGTCCGGGTTGCGGATATCGTCCGTGACGATGACCGGCGTCTTGTTCGGCACGCGGTCGAAGAGGTCGATGATGTCCTGGTTCATCAGGCGCACGCAGCCAGATGACACCGACTTGCCGATCGAGCGCCATTCCGGCGAGCCGTGCAGACGGTAGAGCGTGTCGACATTGCCCTGAAACAGGTAGAGCGCGCGGGCGCCAAGCGGGTTTTTCAGGCCGCCGGGCATGCCGCCGTTCCTCACGCTGTATTCCTCGAGTTCGGGCTGGCGGGCGATCATTTCGTCTGGCGGCGTCCATTTCGGCCACCTCTGCTTCCACTGCACGACGGCATCGCCGGACCAGGCGAAGCCGGCACGGCCGAGCCCGACGCCGTAGCGTATCGCCTGTCCGCCAGGCTGCACGAGGTAGAGGAAGTGGTTGCTTGTATCGACGATGATCGTTCCCGGCTTCTGCCCGGTCGGATCGGGAACGATCTGGCGCAGGAACTTCGGATCGATCTTCTGGTAGGGCACGGCGGGCACGTCGAAGCCGCCGTCGCTGATGGGCCCGTACATGGTGGCGTAGTCGGCCTCCGGCGGCTCCTGATAGGTCGGTGCCGGTGGCGGCGCGAGTGGGGGCGGGGCGGTGGTCACGCAGGCCGAAACCGCGACCGACGCCGTGCCGAGCGCGGCAAAGTTCAGGAAGCCGCGGCGAGTGAGGAGGGGGGAGGACGATTCGGATGTGGACATGGTCGCCTTTGGTAGGTCTCAATTTCGCAACAAAGCATGAATGCTCTGGCGGGCGTTTTCGTTGCGATAGGCGGTTTTGAATCTGGCCGCAGGGTGGACAAACGAAGGCAAAGCTGTGACGGGCGCATCACTGTTGCGGCGGTGCAACACGTTGCGCGCTACCCTCCCGTCACCAGCGCGTCGAGCGACGGCAGGATCATCGCCGGCGGAAAATCCCGGTATTCCTCGGGCTGGTTGCTTCTGTTGATCCACACCGTGCGGAAGCCGAATTTCGTCGCCCCCGCTATGTCCCAGCGATTGGAGGACTGGAAGGAAACCGATCCGGGATAGAGGCGCCAGCCGGTGGTCACCATGTCGTAGACCGCGGGATCCGCCTTGAACCGCCTGACGGCGTCGACGGAGAACACGTGGTCGAGAACTTGGTCGAGCGCAGCCGACTTGACCGCGGATGCCAGCATTTCCGGTGAGCCGTTGGACAGGATCGCCAATCTGGCGCCGGACGCCTTGAGCGCCTTGAGCACCGCCGGCACTTCCGGGTAGCAATCCAGCCGCCAATAGGCGTCCAGCAGCGTGGCCTTGAGGGCTGGATCCGCCGAAGGCACCTGGCGTAGCGCAAAGTCAAGCGCCTGCTCGGTCAGTTGCCAAAAGTCGGAATAGGCACCCATCAGCGTGCGCACCCACGAATATTCGAGCTGCTTGGCGCGCCAGATCTCCGACAGCAACTGGCCGTCGGGTCCGATCGCGTCGGCATGGCGGCGCACCGCCGCATGCACGTCGAAAAGCGTGCCGTAGGCATCGAAAACATAGGCCGCGTACTGCATGAGCACAGTCTTGAAGCGCGGGGCGGCGAGGTGCAAGCGCTGATTGCATCCGAAGCGGCGGGCGAGAGGCATCTTGATGCCGGATGCCTGCGTCGCTCGCGATCTTTTGTTCAGGGAGTGGGTGTCGCTGGCCTCAACGAATCTCTCCGAGGCCCGTTGACGCAACCCGCCAAAGCATCATCCAATGCGCCGAGAATACCCGAGCAGGACAATACGATGACATTGGCAACAGCGGCGCAGAGCACCACCTGGACGTTCGTGGACGGGGATTGGCACGAAGGCAATGTCGCCATTCTGGGGCCGCGCAGCCACGCAATGTGGCTGGGCACCAGTGTCTTCGATGGTGCGCGCTGGTTCGAAGGGGTGGCGCCGGATCTCGATCTCCACTCCAGGCGGGTGAATGCCTCGGCGATCGCGCTGGGCCTCAAGCCGAGCATGAGCCCCGAGCAGATCGTCGAACTGACCTGGGACGGTTTGAAGAAATTCGATGGCAAGACGGCGGTCTACATCCGTCCCATGTACTGGGCCGAGCATGGCGGCTACATGGGTGTGCCCGCCGATCCCGCCTCGACGCGTTTCTGCCTGTGCCTCTACGAATCGCCGATGATTTCGCCTGCCGGTTTTTCGGTGACCGTGTCGCCGTTCCGGCGGCCGACCGTCGAAACCATGCCGACGAACGCCAAGGCGGGTTGCCTGTATCCCAACAATGGCAGGGCCATCCTCGAAGCCAAGATGCGCGGCTTCGACAACGCCCTGGTGCTCGACATGCTGGGCAACGTCGCCGAGACCGGAACGTCGAACATCTTCCTGGTCAAGGACGGTCATGTGCTGACGCCGGCGGCGAACGGCACGTTCCTTTCCGGCATCACCCGCTCCCGCACCATCGCGCTGCTTGGCGACTACGGCTTCCGGACCACCGAAAAGGCGCTTTCCGTGCGTGATTTCCTGGAGGCCGACGAAATCTTCTCGACCGGCAATCATTCCAAGATCGTCCCGGTCACCCGCATCGAGGGGCGCGACCTGCAGCCCGGGCCGGTGGCGAAGAAGGCGCGTGAACTCTACTGGGAATGGGCGCATTCGACGTCTGCCGCCTGATCCGCGCGAGACCTGCTGGCGCCCTCTGGAGGTCCGTCGGTCAGTCGTCTTCATTTGCCGCAGGCCGTCCCCGTAAAACCGTGTGACACTTTCCGGGAACCTGCTTAGAAAGAGGGCCGCCGCGTCTTTTCCGGAGTTGTTCCTGAACAATCCGGACCTATGTAAGTCCGGTAGTGACATCGGATTTTTCCTCGAGGGAGTATCTTCCATGGCTTTCGAATTGCCCGCCCTGCCTTACGACTACGAGGCGCTTCAGCCCTATATGTCGAAGGAGACGCTGGAGTATCACCACGACAAGCACCACAAGGCCTATGTCGACAACGGCAACAAGCTGGCCGCCGAAGCGGGTATGGGCAACCTCTCCGTGGAAGAGGTCGTGAAGCAGTCGTTCGGCAAGAATGCCGGCCTCTTCAACAACGCCGCCCAGCACTACAACCACGTCCATTTCTGGAAGTGGATGAAGAAGGGCGGCGGCGGCTCCAAGCTGCCGGGTGCGCTTCAGAAGGCCGTCGACGCCGACCTCGGCGGCTACGACAAGTTCAAGGCCGATTTCATCGCCGCCGGCACCACGCAGTTCGGTTCGGGCTGGGCCTGGCTTTCGGTCAAGGACGGCAAGCTCGCGATCTCCAAGACGCCGAACGGCGAGAACCCGCTCGTGCACGGCGCCGCCCCGATCCTGGGCGTCGATGTCTGGGAGCACTCCTACTACATCGACTATCGCAACGCCCGCCCGAAATATCTCGAGGCCTTCGTAGACAGTCTCATCAACTGGGACTACGTCCTCGAACTCTACGAAAAGGCCAAGGCCTGATCGTTTCGAAGAAAGCCCCGGCGATCCCGGGGCTTTTCTTTTGGCCATCGAGCGCCACCTATCGACATAATGTCCGCACGAAGGGCGATGCCAGGAATAATCTTGCCGCGCACGCCGTTATCGTTGCGTCCTGAAATACCCACCTAGGAGCCATTGAATGAGAAAGCTAATCCTCGCCATCTCCATGCTCGCTCTCGCGGGTTCGGCCGCGTTTGCCGACCCTGTCCTGGACAGGCAGGCCTTGATGAAGGAACGCGGAAAGATCGTTGGTGGACTGAACAAGGTGGTCAAGGGCGAGGAGCCCTATGACGCGGCCGCCGTGCTGTCGGCGCTGCAGGCCTTGCAGGCGAATGCCGAGAAGTTCGACGTCGCGACCCTGTTCCCGGCGGGCAGCGACGATGGCGACACCACCGCCGCGCCGAAGATCTGGCAGGACATGCCCGGCTTCAAAGCCGCCGAGGACAAATATCTCGCCGATGTGAAGGCGGCTGCCTCGGCCGCTCCGGCCGATGTCGACGCGCTGAAGGGGCAGTTCGGCGCCATTGCCGCCAATTGCGGCGCCTGCCATCAGAACTTCAGGATCAAGAAGGGCTGAACGCGGGCATGGCCTGGCTGAAGAAGCTCGTCGGCGCCGCCATCGTGCTGGGTGGCGTCGGCGCGATCGCCGGCTGGGCCTTGTCGGCGCCGGTCCGGCTTGATGCCGATACCCTGGCGAAACTCGCCCCCGGCGACGCCACCAAGGGAAAGCGCATCTTCTTTGCCGGCGGCTGCTCGTCCTGCCATGCCAGGCCGGGCGCAGAGGGCCAGGCGCGCCTCGAACTGGCTGGCGGCCTTGAGCTCAAGACGCCGTTCGGCACCTTCGTGCCGCCCAATATCTCGCAGGACGCCAGGGACGGCATCGGCGCGTGGACGGTGCAGGATCTCGCCAATGCCATGATGAAGGGCGTATCGCCCTCCGGCGAGCATTTCTATCCTGCCTTCCCCTACTCCTCTTATGCGCGGATGAAGTCGCAGGACATCGCCGATCTCTATGCCTTCATGAAGACGCTCCCGGCAGTCTCCGGCAAGGCGCCGGATAATGCGCTGAGCTTTCCCTTCAACATCCGCCGTGGCATCGGCCTGTGGAAGTGGCTCTACCTGAGCCCCGAGCCGGTTGTCGCCTTGCCCGACGGAACACCCGAGCAGGTTCTGGCAGGGCGCTATCTGGCTGAAGGTCCCGGCCATTGCGGCGAGTGCCATACGCCACGTGATCTTGCGGGTGGACTGAAGAAAGGTGAGTGGCTTGCTGGCGCCGTCGCCGCCGAAGGCAGCGGCGTGGTCCCCAACATCACGTCGGGGCAGGGTGGCATCGGCGGTTGGTCGGCGGCCGATATCGCCAACTATCTCGAAACCGGCTTCACCCCCGAATTCGATTCGGTCGGAGGCGCCATGGTCGAGGTGCAGAAGAACATGGCCGAGCTTCCGGCCGAGGATCGCGAGGCCATCGCGGCATATCTGAAGGCGATACCGCCACATCCGAACGGCTATCCCGCGCGCAGGCCCGCCGGCTGACCACGACTACCCTTGAAGCGGCGCATCCTCGCCCGCCGTTTTTCTATTGCCTATCGATCGCCGAGGAAATCGAAGCCGTCGTCGAAGAAGTGATGGTAGTTGCAGGTCAGTTCTTCGCCGGGAGCGATGTCGCGCAGCGCGAACGTTTCCTCCGGTGACGAGACATCGCAATTGGGCTCGTCGGCATGGTTCATGTAGCGGGCGTCGTCGGCTTCGAAGACGATGTACCTGGAATCGCGCCGGTCGGGATAGGAGTAGCGGTCGAGATAGGATTTGATCGGACCGGTCTCGCGCTCATAGGTGTCGACCTCGATGACGCGATCATATTTGGGGTCGAGCTTCCAGATCATGGTGCCGCGTGAAATCGGGTGTTTTGCAAACACCCCGATGCCTTGGATTGGCGATTTGTCGAGATAGACATCGACGAGCATCATGAGCTGACCTACCGGCGCGTTTGATATGGAAAAGCCGCGCGATTGGGTAGCGCGCGGCGAGGGCAATTGCGAGCGGAAAATCTTCCCGTCAACGCAGGCGGGACAGAAGCGTTCGTTGTGAAAATTTGCAAATCAAAAATAGATGACCTGCGCGCAGGGTTCTTCGTGGAAAAAGGCGCGGTGCTTTCACCCGAGAGCTTCGCGGAAACAATGGTTTGAAGCATTTGCCTGATTCAATGGAAGGGAAATGCTCGTGGAGGAATTCAGCGCTGCTGCAGCGCCAGCCTGATGCCCAGGGCGCAATAGATGCCGCCAACCACCTTGCCCTGCCATCTCAGGACGGCGGGGTTCCTGCGCAGCAGATTGCCGAGCCTCCCGGCGCTCGTCGCGAAGATGAGCGTGCTGAACAGGCCGAGCAACACGAAGATGCTGCCCAAGGTTGCGAGTTGAAGCATCACGTGGCCGTTCTCCGGCCTCACGAATTGTGGCAGGAACGCCAGGAAGAAAAGTGCCGTCTTGGGATTGAGTACCTCGGTGAGCACGGCCTGGCGGAACGCTACCGGCGCGGTAATGGCGATCGAGCCCATCGTGGGCCCGGCAGGGGCTTTTTCGACTATTGCGCGGATGCCGAGATAAACGAGATAGGCCGCGCCGGCATATTTTATGACGCTGAACAACATCGCCGAGGCGGCGATGATGGCCGAGATGCCGATCATGGCCATCAGCGTGTGGAAAACGTCTCCCGCGGCGATGCCTGCGCCGGTCGCGATGCCAACCCTGGTGCCGGAACTGGTCGCCCGCGCCACCGTCAGCAGGGTGGCGGGGCCGGGAATGAAGACGAAGCCGAGCACGACGGCGACATAGGTGGCCAGGGTCGCGGCGGCGATCATGAACGGACCTCTTCGGCAAGATCGGCCTTGCCGGTGACACGCAACGCGAAGGCGTAGATGTAGGCGATTTCCTCCAGCCGGGAGAAGCGGCCGGAAGCGCCGGCATGTCCGGAGTCCATGTTGATCTTGAACAGGACCGGATTGTCGCTCCGCTTGCGGTCGCGCAGGCGCGCCACCCATTTGGCCGGCTCCCAATAGGTGACGCGGGGGTCGGTCAGGCCGGCAAGGGCCAGGATGGGTGGATAGTCGAGCGCGCCGACATTGTCGTAGGGCGAATAGCACGCGATCGTCAGATAGTCTTCCTGCGATGCGATCGGGTTGCCCCACTCGGGCCATTCCGGTGGCGTCAGCGGCAGCGTCGCGTCGAGCATCGTGGTCAGCACGTCGACGAACGGCACTTCGGCGACGATGCCGCCGAAGCACTCCGGCGCCATGTTGGCGATCGCGCCCATCAGCATGCCGCCGGCAGAGCCGCCTTGCGCAACGATGCGGTCGTGCGACGTGTAGCGCTCCGCCACGAGGTGGCGGGCGACGGCTATGAAGTCGGTGAAGGTATTGCGCTTGTGCGCCCGCTTGCCGTCATCGTACCAGCCGTAACCCTTGTCCTTGCCGCCGCGCACATGCGCGATCGCATAGACGAAGCCGCGATCGACCAGCGAAAGTATGTTGGTGTTGAAACCGGCCGGCACGGTGATGCCGTAGGAGCCGTAGCCGTAGAGCTGGCATGGCGCGGAGCCGTCGAGCGGCGTGTCGCGCAGGTGGATGAGCGAGACCGGCACCAACTCGCCGTCCGGCGCGGGCGCCATCAGCCTGCGCGTGACGTAACGGTCCGCGTCGTGGCCGGAAGGCACCTCCTGCGTCTTGAGCAGCACGCGTTCGCGCGTCCGCATGTTGTAGTCGAATACCTGCGCCGGCGTCGTCATGGAGGAATAGGAAAAACGCAGGATGTCCGTGTCGTATTCATAGGCCCCGGCGAGGGCGAGCGAAAACGCCTCTTCATCGAACGAGATGAAGTGCTCGTCGCCGGTCTCGCGGTCACGCACGACGATACGCGGCAGCCCATCCTTGCGCTCGAGCCGCGCCATATAGTGCTCGAAGCCGATGAGCGACAGGATCAGCCGGCCCGGCTCATGCGGCACCAGTTCGCGCCAGTTGGCCCGTCTCGGGTCGCTGACCGGCGCTGTCACGATCTTGAAATCCTTCGCGTCGTCGGCGTTGGTGAGGATGAAGAAGATGTCGCCGCCTTCTTCCAACTCATACTGGAGCCCGGTTTCGCGGGGTGCCACGATCCTGGGTTCCGTCCCGGGGGCGGTGGCGCTGATCAGCCTGTATTCCGACGTCTCGTGATCATTGATGCTGATCATGACCCAGTCGTTGCGGCGCGTGCCCTCGACATTCATGAAGAAGCCCGGATCCGGCTCCTCGTAGACAAGCCGGTCCCTGTCCGCTGTCTCGCCGAGCGTGTGGAAAAAGACCTTCGACGGCCGGTGGTTGGGGTCGAGCCGGGTGTAGAAAAAGCCCTTGTCGTCGGTGCTCCAGGCGCCGCCGCCGCCGGTGTTCGCGACGCTGTCGTCAAGATCCTTGTTACTGGCGAGGTCGCGCACGCGCAGCGTGAAGAACTCCGAGCCCTTGTCGTCGAAGGCCCACAGCAGCCTGGCGTGGTCCGCGGAATGGTCGATGCCGCCCAGTCGGAAATACGGCTTGCCCGCCGCTTCGGCGTCGCCGTCGAGCAGGATCTGCTCGGAGCCGCCATCACGCGGCATGCGGAAGTAGCGCGGCTGTTCGCCGCCCAGCCGGTAGGAAGAGCCGTAGGCATAGGGCCCATCCTTCATCGGCACCGTGGAGTCGTCTTCCTTGATGCGCCCCTTCATCTCGGCGAAAAGCTGCTTCCGCAGGCCCGCCGTGTCGGCCATCAGCGCCGCCTGATAGGCATTCTCCGCCTCCAGATGTGCGCGTATGCCGGCGTCCAGAAGCGAAGGATCGCGAAACATTTCCTGCCAGTTGTCGGCCCGCAGCCAGGCGTAGTCGTCCGTCCGGCTTATTCCATGATGCGTATCGGAAACCGGACGCTTCTCGGTTGCGGGCGGGTTGGTTGCGGGAAAAGCCTGGGGTCTGTTCATTTGGTCTTCTTCTGCGTGAATCTTGAATGACGAATGAACACGCCGATCAGGCGCGGTTCAAGGGGCCGATCGCATTGTCATGGTCGACACTTGACGTCGAACGCCGAAGCAGCCCGGTCGTGGGTTGCGGACGGCATGTCGAGATGATGATTGGAGAGAGGGAAAGATCATGAGGAACAGGTTTCATGCGGCGCTGCTGCTCGGCCTGATGGCGGCGACTTTGGCTGGCCAGGCAAATGCCGCGGCCTTCGCGGCATGGAAAGTCACGGGCATACCTTTCGGCGACACGTTGAACATCCGCAAGTATCCGGCCTCCGTCTCGCAAAAGCAGGCGGCTTATCCAAACGGCGCGATTCTCCAGATGACCGGCAGATGTACGGGCGGCGTCGATCTTCTCGACATTGCCGGCCAACCGGCTTGGCAACAGAAGCAACTCGTTCGCTACCGCTGGTGCGAGGTGTGGCATGATCCGGCTCGCGACGGCCGCTTCGTCACGGGATGGGTCTACGGAAAGTATATCGCGCCGCGTTGAGCAAATCGATACCGAACGGTTTGTTCGGGCGAGTGGCGTGTACGAATAATGGCTTGCAACCGGGGATGTCACGTTTTTGACAGTCGGTGTTGCGGCTTTCGAGGCTCAAAGCATAGGTCAAGCATCTGGATTGGACACCCGGTAGCTCGAATGTAATGCCAGCGCGGCCCTCCTTCCGATGCGACTGGTCTGGCCAGAACAGCGCCAAAAAATTACACGGATCACGTAAGATCGAAGCTGATCACGGAATACTTGATCAGTATCGTAGAATATAGCGCAAGAAATGAATTGACTTACTTGGGTGGCGAGCCCATTAATGCCCTTGACGCGAATCGCAGGATTTCCGCCTGCGAAAAGATCGCGCAGTGCCCGACTGAAAAAGGGCGCAAATGAAAATGACTCTCGTTGGGGCCTGAACAAATCATGGATATCGTGGAAACGCCTTCCAGAAACAGCGATGCGCTGATCGAACTCACTGCTGACGTGGTGGCTGCCTATGTCAGCAACAATCCGGTTCCAGTGGGCGAACTGCCGAACCTTATAGCCGATGTTCACGCCGCTCTCGGGCGTGTCGGCGGGGTTAGCGAGCAGCCGCCTGCCGACAAGCAGAAGCCGGCCGTGAACCCGAAGCGGTCGGTGCACGACGACTACATCGTCTGCCTTGAGGACGGCAAGAAGTTCAAGTCGCTCAAGCGCCACCTGATGACGCACTATGACATGACGCCGGACCAGTACCGCGAAAAGTGGAACCTGGATCCGAGCTATCCGATGGTGGCGCCGAATTATGCCGCGGCTCGCTCGCAACTCGCCAAGAAGATGGGCCTTGGCCGCAAGCGCAAGGGCCGGTGATCCGGAAGCATCGATTATCGATAGCGGCGGCGCCTTCGGGCGCCGTTTGCTTTTATGGCGTTCGCGGGAATGTGGAGCGGCGGCTCGTGGAGCGCCTTGAGAGCGCTTCGACCGCTCTCACGATACGATCATCCGGCGGCGCGTTATTCCAAAAAAACGAAGCGTTCTGGTCAGGCGGTCTGTTTCAACGCCGTCTCGGCGTCGCGCTTGATGCGCTTCACCATCGAACGCAGGCCGTTGGCGCGCTGCGGCGACAGATGCTCGTCGAGACCGAGCGTCTTCAGCGTCGCCTCGGCATCGATCTGCTGGATCTCGCTGGCGGGCTTTCCTGAAAACAGCGCGAGCATGATGGCGACCAGCCCGCGCACGATATGGGCGTCCGAATCGCCCTTGAAGGTGATGACAGGGTCTGCGCCTCGACCTTGCTCGGTGGTGAGCCATACCTGGCTGACGCAACCCGGGACCTTGTTCGCCGCGCTGCGATCCTCGTCCCGGAACGGCGGCAGTGCCTCGCCCAGTTCGATCACGTAGCGGTAGCGGTCTTCCCACTCGTCGAGAAGCGAAAAATCGTCCTGGATGGTCTGGATGGTCGCGGTCATGTGCCGGATATAGTGCATCGCGCCGGAAAGTGCGAAGCGGTTTTCGGACAAATCCGGTGTTCGGACGGCAAGGGCAGGCGGCGGGAGCGGTTCGTGAGGCGCTCCCGCCCTATTTCGCACCTGCCCCGGGGCACGGGAAAAACAAACCACCGCGGGCATGGGAGAGGTCGACCCGCCCGCGGTGTGCCATCGAAATGGCGAAAGAAACGTCAGTTGCGAACCGGAAGGTTCACTTTTTCGGGCAGGACGACTTCGGCGGGCACGCTGCCGGTCGAAACCGACGTATCGGGCGTATCCGACGCGGTCTTGTCGTCGAGCATCGCGGCGGCGATCTTCGCCGTTTCCTTGGCGCGGGCGCCGATGGTCTGCATGGCCGATTTGCCGGTCTCGCAGACATCCGGCTTGCGCTCGCAGATGCCGGCGATGTCGCCCACCGCCTCGCGGGCGGCAAACAGCGCCTGCAGCGGGCTGACGCTTTCGTGCCCCGACTCGTCCGAGCCGACATTCAGCGGCAGCAACAGCAGCACCAGCGAAAACCAGAACGCTGCTCTAATAAGGAAGCCCATCTGCTTGTCCTCTTGTGACCGGATCATGCATCGTTGGCACGACCTCTTTTGTGAGCGCCATATTGGCACGGCCGCGCAAAAAACGGCTTGTCCTGAAAGCAACAATTCGCTTCAAATTTTAGGCAAATTCGAAACGAATTGTTTCGCGATCGCCTGACTGTCCAACGGTCCGGATTCCCGTCAATCAAGCGGAAACCATCCATCCATCTGTTCTGCAACGATATTTCCGTGCGTGGCCTCGTATTTCGGTCGTTGGTCGCGGGTTGATCGGAGGCATCGTTTGGATAACCAACCGTTTACCATGCCATCATTTGCTTCGGAGGGCCCTCGGGGCGTCCCGACATTTTCGCGGGACACCGGCATCGGTCCGCCCCGCCTTATCCATTCCTTAAACGCTGGATGCGAGTTTCAGGGTAACCAGAACATCTGCACAGCAGAGTCTGTCACGACGAGTGTGAGTGCGTTTGAGTTGACTTCGATCAGGGACAGATACGTGGATCTGCCGGGCGCGATCGCGGCCGGTTGCGAGCGTATGGTTCATCCGTCCGTCGACGGAAGGGACGATCGCGAGCGCCAGCGCCGATTCATCGGCGTGATGCTTGCCGCCCCATTTCTCGCCGCCGGTGGGGCCGTCACGCTGGTGACGTCGGGCATGGGGGCCGCGGTGACCATGGCCGCGATCTTCGCCTCATTCGGCCTCTGCTGGTTCATTGCCCTGCTCGTCGCGGCTTCGGGCAAGATCGCGGTTGCCGGGCGCGTAGCGCTTGTCATGGGCGGCCTCGCGCTTTGCGGCCTTGTCGCTGCGGCGGGAGGGCCGGCTTCTCCCGTTGCCTTGCTGGCCGTTGCA
The DNA here is from genome assembly GCA_001899205.1 of Mesorhizobium sp. 65-26. Classification (GTDB taxonomy): domain Bacteria; phylum Pseudomonadota; class Alphaproteobacteria; order Rhizobiales; family Rhizobiaceae; genus Mesorhizobium. Next base: position 676,200 of record MKVL01000025.1, read on the forward strand.
CTCGTTTTCGAGGCCTGGTGGATCGGCGCCTCGCGGCGTGCCGCCGTCTGGGGCGCCGTGGCGGCTGGTTCCGCCCTGTTGCTCGCTCCGCTGGCCGCCGACGTCCTGCCTTCGGCCGCGGCAGGCGCTGCCGCCTGGCATTGGCTGCTGCCGCTGGCCTGGGCCATGACGCTGTTTTCCCGCCTCGGTGGTCTTGGCAGCTCCGCGGCCAAGCTCGACCAGTCCGAGCCCGCTTGCGGCCTCGAGGAGATGGTCGACGCCGTGGTGCTGCGCATCGCCAGGCATGGCGAGGTACTCGACGCTTCCGCCAAGGCGCGCACCATGCTTAAGCTGCCGCCGGAACTGCTGCTGGGAACCGGCCTGTTCGATCGCGTTCATCTCGCCGATCGCGTCGCCTATCTCAGCGCCCTGGCCGACATGAGGGAGGGCGCCTCGTCGCGCCGGGTCGAGCTTCGCCTGCGCCTGCCGCGCGATGCCGGCGGGCATCAGGGGCATCAGGTGGCCGACAACCATCGGCCGTTCGCGCTGGACCTGCTGCGGGCACCTGGCCAGGATGATGTCTTCACCATCGTTCTGCATGAGAACGATGAGATTGCCGGCCTGCGCGAGGAACTCGCGCTGGCGAAAGAGGCTGCTGCCTCCGCCGATGTCGCCAAGGGGCGCTTCCTGGCAGTGGTCAGCCATGAGCTGCGCACGCCGCTGAACGCCATCATCGGCTTTTCGGATATGCTGCTGCACGAGATGTTCGGCCCCTTCAAGGACCCGCGCCAGAAGGAATATGTCGGCCTCGTGCGGGACTCCGGGCAGCATCTGCTGGCTGTCGTCACCTCGATCCTCGACATATCCAGAATCGAATCGGGCACCTACGCCACCGAACCGGAGCTCTTCCGTTTCGCCGAGGCGGTCGAGATGTGCCACTCCATGATGAAGCTGCAGGCCGACGCCAAGCACATCGACCTGAAGCTGCAGGTCGCGCCGGATGCCGGCGAGATCAACGCCGACCGTCGCGCGGTCAAGCAGATCCTGATCAACCTGGTGTCCAACGCCATCAAGTTCACGCCGGACGGCGGCGAAGTGGTGGTCGGCGCCAAGCGGATCGGCACGCGGCTGCATTTCTGGGTAAGGGACACCGGTATCGGCATCGCCGAGGAGGATTTCGCCAATCTCGGCAAGCCGTTCATGCAGATCCAGAACGACTATACGCGTCGCTTCGAGGGGACGGGGCTCGGGCTTTCGCTGGTCAAGGGGCTGGTCGCCCTGCATGAAGGCAACATGTCGATCGAAAGCATGCCGGGTGAGGGCACGACCGTGACGATAAGCCTTCCCGTGGGCGGCCCGAAGGGCCGTGCGGGCGACAAGGCGGACGTGCTGTCGATGCCGGCCCGGACAAAGGGGGAAGGCAATGGCTCCTCGCTCCGCAAAACGGCCTGAGCCGGTCAAGCGACGCGCCAGCCGCGCCAGCGCCCTGCAGGGCGGCGTGGTTGCCGTTGGCGGTATGATTTCCCGCAATCCGGTGCTGGTCGGCGGCTCGACCGCGTTCCTGGTGACGCTGTTCTACGTCTCGGCGAACGCGCTCTGGTACCAGCCTTTCCCGCACACCGGGGCCTTCTTCGCCACCAGGAGCATCGAAGGCATCACGCATCCCACGGAGCCGGAAACCACCATCAACATCGTGCGGCCCAGTACTGCTCCGGCGCCGATCAAGGGCGATCCGGTGGTGGAACGTGTGCAGGGCATATTGAAGGACCTCGATTTCTACTCGGGTACGGTCGACGGCATTTCCGGTCCCAATACCCGCAAGGCCATACAGGCCTACCAGCAGAAGACCGGCCTCAACGCGTCCGGTGATATCGACGCGCTTCTCCTCGACCAGCTCGGCGCCACGCCGACCACGGGCGCGGTGCCGAAGCCGGCCCCGCGTCCGCAGACGCCTGCGCCCCCCATACCCTCGCCGCCGCCGGCGAACATGGCCGCACTGGCTCCCGATGCGCGCATCATCAAGATCCAGGCCGGGTTGAAAGCATTCGGCAACGACGACATGCGGCTCGATGGCGTCGTCGGCGCCCGCACCAAGGCCGCGATCAAGGAATTCCAGTCGCTGTTCGGCCTGCCTGCGACCGGTGAGCCGGACGAAGCCGTCTACGTCAAGATGCGCGAGATCGGGCTGACGAACTGAGGCAGGGACTTCGGTTCGGGCTGCAGCGGGCCTTCCGCCCGCCGCGGCCGATCGCCTTGCCGGGCAGACGGCGGCTCGCAACGATGCCGGAATCCGATTAGACAGATCGGCGCGTCCCTGTCCGGAACCTTGCCATGCGTGTGACCACTGACCTGTGGGTATCTGCCCTTTTGCGGCGCGTCTTCAGCGCTGGCGGCTTTGCCGCCGTGGTGAAGCGCGGCGCGACGGAAGCCGGCGCCGCCTTTGTGTTGACCCGTGGAAGGCTCGGCGATGTTGCCCTCTACGGTCCGGCGCCGCAGACGAGCTATGATTCGGCTAAACCCGATGAGCGGTTCTTCGTCCTGCTCGGCGCCGGCGACGATCCCGGCGTGTTCGACGCCCGGCTGGAGAAGGAGAAGAGGTTCGATCCCGACATCTGGATCGTCGAGATCGAAGCCGGCACCGTACCCGTCGAGGACCTTATTTCCGTAAAGACGTCCTGAGACTGCCGGCCGGCGCGTCGTCGCTGTTCGAAGCCTTGCGGGCGTCGGCATTGGCTACGGCCTGCCAGGGTTCCTGAAACGCCCCGGCGAGGGCGTCGGCCTTCCAGGTCCGTACCTTTTCCAGCGCCAGGTCGCGATGCAGGAGCCGGTAGCGGTCCAGGAAGGCGCGGATCGCCTGCGGATGCGGGAACTGTGTCGGATAGACCGCGACGGTGATCAGGAATGCCTTGTCTTCGCCGAGATCGAGCGCGCGCAAGGCGGCCAGCAGCGAGGCGTAATTCTGGTTCGCCGTCAGGGAGCGCGCCGTGGCGAAGTCGACGTCGAGCGCGTCCGCCAACGCGGTCTGGAAGAAGGCTGCGTTGCCGGTCAGCGCCGTCTCGCGCAGCTTGACGTAGGTTTCCGGGCCGGCGATCGCGCTGATGCTCGTGGCCTCGCCGCCGGCGCGCATCATCGAGCGGAGCCGGCGCCGCGCATTCTCCGCCCCGGCCCCCGGCGCGACCCGGGCATCGGCGGCCTCCGTGACGGCATCGCTGCTTTCCAACACGGGCTTCGGCGCGACGGCTTCCGGCTTTCGCACATGCACCAGGGTCGGCTTCTCGAGCGCGCGGATCAGGTCGGCGATGGTCGGGTTGAGGTCCCTGCGGCGCGCGATGGCGCGCGCATGCGGCAGGCCGTGGCGTCCGATCAGCGCGATGAGGTCGACATCGCTCAGCGCAGGCGACCGGATGAGGAGAGGGGCCGCGACGTCCACCGGTTCCTCGCAAAGCCGGCGTATCAGCGCCGCCGGCGCATATTCGCATTCGGAGAGCGCGGCCGCCACATAGCGGCGGGATTCGACGGAGACGTCGTCGAACAGAGGCAGCGTAAGATCCTCGAGCTGCGCGATCTCGCGCCGCGACGGACGCGTCAACGAACAGAATGCGGAGACCGCCGCCCTGAAAAGCCGCTCCGCCTTTCCAGCTTCCGTCCGCACCGCGATTTGCCTGAAATCCGAAGATGACACGAAGGATACGCCCGATACTCGACACGATCCGGACCTTCGCCTGACCGGCTGTGCCGGTTTGGCGGTCGTCAGGAACAAACATCAAATTAGCCGCGATCCGTTAGCGCTCCGTTAACCCTCTGGCCTCTTAATCGGATTTGGAGGCGTTGCGTTGTGCTCCGGGGAAACCGAGAGGAATGCGCGAACCATGGGCATGGTCTTGTCTTTCGTGCCGCGTGCGGCGGCAAGCAGTCGACCCCAGCCGAGTGCCGGAACGCCGGCGGCGGTCATCATCTTTCCAGGCGTCCGTTACGAGCGGCCCCGCATCGGCGAGGCTCGTCCTGGCGGCAATGGCCCCGACAAGCCGATATCGCCGCGTCCGACACCGCTTCCGCATCACTGACGGGCAGGTGACGCCGGTCTAATAATCCGGCAGTTCGCAGGAACTCTGGCTGAGGAAGCGTGAAACGATAGGCTTCCAGCTTTCGTCGGGCACGAAGGCGCGGATGACGAAGATGCCTTCGTCGATGGGGGCTTCGACGAAGATCGCGCCCTGCAGGTCCTCGGGAAGGTCCTTGCGCACTTCGATCATCTGGGCAGGCGTCAGCACGACGGCGTCGAGCGTGCCGCTGTTGGCGTTGCGGTCGTTGAAGGAATAGATGTTGTGGCCGTTGCGGTCGTAGACCGAGACGGACCAGAAGGGGACGCGGCCCGCCGCTTTGATGCGCACCAGGCCGTCGGTCAGATCGAACCTGCAGGCCGCGGCATAGAAAAGAGGATCGACGGATTTGACGACCGGCGCGCCGCCCGCCTCGGCGTCCAGCCGCGTCATCTTGTAGAGATCGGAGGCCATGGCCAGTCGCGACCAGGCGTCGCGCTCCGAAAACTCCGGAACCAACATCAGCACCACGATATGGACGATGCCCGCGCCAAGCAGGCCGAGCAGCACGACATGGAGGAGCCTACGCATCACAGCCCGCCTTCTGGATGCGCGGCATCTCGATATCCGAGAGGCCGGTGCTGCTGGCGATAGGTGTGTCGTAGAATGTCAGCACGAGGTACATCGTGCCGGCGCCGGTCGAAAGCAGCCAGTTGCCTGGCGCGGGATGCCCGCTGACCGTGATCGCGACCGAATTGTCCGGCTGTCGCATCACCTCGTAGGATTGCAGGGCGGCGGGACGCTGCTTTCCGGTATCTATGACGCCCAGCGACTCGTCCGCCGCGTAGAGCGTCCAGAAGCGCGCTGTCGGCAACCCGCCCTCGATCCTGTAGGCGCATTCACGCTTGAGCGTATCGCCGCTCGAATCACGCTCGGCGACGAAGGACAGGCCCTCGGCGCGGCCAAGTGCCAGCACGCCCTCGCGGGCCACGCGCGCCTTCGAGTAGGGGTCGGCCGCCGGCGTGCCGATATCGGGAAAGGCTGTCCATTGGCCGATTCTGATGGCGCCGACGCCGTCCTGCGCCCTCAGTGTATACCAGACGCTCGCGCCACCGCCGCCTATGGCTATGGCAAGTGCGATGAGCGTCAGGAGGGCGTTCTTGAGCATGAAGACCGGAGATGGATGGTTAACGTCCGGGATATCGCGGCGCGGGGCTGCATGGCAAGTCCGCTCCGCTTTCCATGAAGACGTCAGAGCATGATGCCGAAAAGTGTGAAGCGGTTTCTCGGGAAAAGCGCGGAGCGCTTTCCCTGACATCATGCTCTATCTCTTTGACTTAGCTTAATTGCGTGTCCGAAAAACCGGCAGCAGGCCATAAGTCGCTGCGAGACTAAGGAATATTATTGCGCAAGCCGTAACCCAGGCACGTAGCACGAACTTCTCGCGCCTTGTCGGAGGCCAGATGGAAATCAGACTGAGACGGTCGATCGATCTTTCTTGATCTCCTTCAGCTATCGCAATTGAGCGCACCGTTCCGCCGGCGGCTCGGATCGCCCCCAACGTCGGTGCCAATGTCTTGGTCTTTACGACGTGATATACGCAGCCGCCCTTGGGATCATCGGTGAAAACAATATGAGCCTGTTTCGGATCGATCGGCGTCGAGGCTAGAAGGTCCAACTCAGCCATGGTTCGCCCTTGTCTCGGCGGAAGACGTTTGGGCGCCAAGTCCCGAGTGAGAAACAGGCTGGGCTCGATCTGGATGTCGAAGCTTGGGCTATCTCGAAGCTGGCCTGTTTGGAGAAGAGCGGAGATTTCGCTCGCGGTGGCATCTACCGGTAGTGAAGTGGACTGAAATTCGGCAGTTCTAGCCACACGTAAACGGACACCATTGTCAGCGAGCTTTACGTAGCAGTCGACGTTGGGCTGTCTTTGCCTAGATGAGGTCGGCCAGAGTCTTCCCAGTTGATCAAGCCACCAGTCAAAAAAATTCCGGCCTAGCGCGTTAGATATCTTCACCACCGACTGCCGGCTCCGTTGATTCCCGGCGGAGCGTTCCGATTTAGGTTACAGTTTGATATGCGAACCGGATATCAACAAGATCGTGGTGAGCCGATTGGTCACAACTTTGTTCCGCCTAACCCAGTGAGGTCCTTTGCTAGATAGTGCGGAGATAACAGCTGTAAGCAAAACCCGTACTTGCAGTAATTTCAGTTGCTTCGTTCTCTACCAACAACTAGCCAGCGACGCACTGGAGGCTAGGGCGAAAATCGCGCTGGGGCTACAGCCCACGATCGATGTGATCTCCTCATGCAACTCGTTTTGTGAGAGCAAGCGCAGCATATTGAGACTAAGAATTGCCGTAGAGGTATCTTCTGAGCTTCCATAAGCGACCAAGTACTTCATTCATGAGAAGTTTAGGAGGATCTTTCTTTTGACTGTTTTCGTATCTCCGTAGAGAGAACCCTCCTCCTTTGAATATTCTTGATATTGTCATCTTTCTTGTGAGCGTGAATATTCCATCTATTGTATCAAATAATATTGGAATTTTCTCTGGCTCCGCACTCAATCCCTTGTATCGGTATCCTTTTATCCACAATTCCGAATTGGGTCTAATAATTGCAAATGAGGCTATTTTAATGTCTTGCAATTCGCGAATATCGGAAAAATCGTACCGATACCCATGCTCGCTACGACCAAAATAGGCGACGGGATTCGGATGTTTGGATAGACCCCAAGAAATTAATTCAGGCATTGCCCGATCTAAAAATTCTTTATTAACGGAATCTATCTTGCTTATCATGCTAGGAGTTCCGCGACTATTGGGGATTGTGCGAATCGGAAGGTGTAGCGGAAGTGGCGCCGCCAAAGAGAGTCCCGCCTGCAGTTCCCGAAGCTGATTCTGGCGTCATCTTGTTAACCTCGAATTTGACTCCAGCGGATTTGGCCGCTTGTTGGTTTTGACTTAACCTGCTGAATGGGCCGAACTTCGACTCAATGAGCTTTGATCTTCCTGTGAAGAAGTTTTCGAAATTATGATCAAGAAGAGCTACTGCGGGCCTTCCAGTAGGGGTTAATCTTCCGGTGGGAACCTGGGCCTTGCCCTTGTCCCAATACCCCTTAGGCCGTGAACTCATAAACGTGGGTCAGCGCAGTAGGAAGCGATTGTTAGCCGTCAGAGGAGAGTGCGTGGCGATCTCCATCCCAGAAGCGATTCAACTTGTCCCACCAGCGCTTGCTCTCCGGGCCTAGCCAGCGTTCTACGGTGACCGCCTTCCTGTCGCTTCCGCCTGACAAGTTTTGCAACGATTCGAGCAGGCCGACGGTTGCTGCTTTGCTGACGTATGCGTCACCATCGATATGCCAGCGCTCGACGACAGCAAAGATTGCGTCAAACCTCTCGGTCCTCTCGGCTTCCAAGCACTGCAAAACGTGCTCTGCTAGAGAACCTAGCGCCAGATAGAGCGGCGGGTCGGCTTCATCACCCCATTCCGCGATGAAGTCGGCCCAGCGAGCATTAAAGGATGGGTCGGCCACCAAAAGCGGCTCAAACATCTTGTCGCGCGTGAGCCGTGAAGCCGCCATGACACAATCCTCGCGTAGTCGATGCACATCTGCAACTGCGGGGGGTGCCAAGTGGTCCTTCCTCATCACGCTGGCTTCTGATTCAAGCTCAACATGAGCCGATACAATCTGACCGACTTCGAATGGCGCGTGATCGAGCCGCCATTACCCAATAAGCCGAGAGGCATACCGCGTGTCGACGATCGCCGCGTGTCGAGCGGCATCTTATGGGGGTTGCGGTCGGGGGCGCCCTGGCGCGACTGGATGCCCAGGGGCTCCCGATCCGGCTCGGCCTGACACCGGGTCAGGCCCACGACGGACCAGCCGCATATACCTGCTCGATTGCCTCGATCCGCGCACCGTCGTTCTCACCGACAAGGCTTATGAAGCCGAGGGCATCCGCAACCTGATCCAAGGCCAAGCTCGCCTCAATGCGACTGTGGCTCCGAGCTTATGAGTCTGCGGCCTAGAGACGGATTCAGATTTCAGGTCGATTCGACCTGAAATCATCCGGCTCTTAGAGAGCCGACAGGGTCTCGGGGGCCGGCGGGGCGGCAAGCACGGGGGCCGCCTGCAGAACCTTGGTCATTTCGCGCAAGGTCTGCGTGGTGCGGCCGGAAAGCACCGGCGGCCGTTCGGCGGCTGCCTCGGCTGCGGCCTGCTCGGCGCTCTTCTTCTGCGCCTCCTCGGCCTTGGCCGCGGTTTCCGCGTCGACGAACGGCTTGTCGATCCCCGGGATCGGCTTGAGGTCGATGTTCTGGTGCGCGTAAGCCATCAGGCGCTGCCAGACCATCGCCGGCAGCGAGCCGCCGGTCATGTTCTTGGTCGGGCTGAAGTCGTCATTGCCGAGCCAGACGGCGGCCGTGTAGTTGCCGGTGAAGCCGACGAACCAGGCATCGCGGTAGGATTGCGTCGTGCCGGTCTTGCCGGCCACGACGACATTCGGGATCTGGGCGCGGCGCGCCGTGCCGATCGCCGGCACCGCCGCCAGCATGGTGTTCATGGACCGCAGCGCCTGCTCGGAAAGCACGCGGTGCGGCGGCGGCGCGTCCTTGGTCCAGTCATAGACGACGTCGCCGGTACGGGTGACGAGCTGCGTGATCGCATGGCGCGTTCCGACAAAACCATTCTGCGCGAAGACGCTGTAGCCTGTCGCCTGGTCCATGACGGTCATTAGCGACGTACCGAGAACCATGGTCTTGTGCGCCTCGAGCGGCGATTCCACGCCCATGGCCTCCGCCATCGCCTTGATCGGCGCAATGCCGAGATAGTCCTTAGCGAGGCGTACCGGCACGGTGTTGATCGACTTGGCCATCGCCACGAGCAGGGTGACGTTCCCGGCCGCGCCGCCGCTGTAGTTGTGCGGCGACCAGTTGCCCCAGCTCACCGCCCCGCCCGACACGACCGATTCCGGGGTGAAGCCGTGCTCCATGGCGGTGGCGTAGACGTAAGGCTTGAACGACGAGCCGGTCTGGCGCAATGCCTTGGTGGCGCGGTTGAACTGGCTGGCGCCGTAGTCGCGTCCGCCGACGATCGCTCGTACGGCGCCGTTGGTTTCGATGACGACGACGGCGCCCTCGGTGACGTTGTATTCCTTGCCGAACTGACGAAGGTGGAATTCGACCGACTCCTCCGCCGCCTTCTGGATGTTGGCGTCGAAGGTCGTATGCGCCACCAGCGAATGCTGGCCGGGCTTGGCGATCTTCTTCACCTCGTCGAAGGCCCAGTCGAGATAGTAGTCGGGGCTCTTGCGCTCGCCGCGGTCGACGACGTCGGCCGGATGCAGCCTGGCCTGCAGCACCTGGCCCTCGGTCATGAAACCGGCATCGACGAGGTTGGAGAGCACCACATTGGCACGCGCGCGGGCGGCCGGCAGGTTGATGTGCGGGGCGTATTTCGTCGGCGCCTTGAACAGACCGGCGAGCATGGCCGCCTCGGCGAGGTTCAGGTCCTTGACGCTCTTGCCGAAATAGAAGTCCGCCGCCGCCTCGATGCCGAACGTGCCGCCGCCCATATAGGCACGGTCGAGATAGAGCTGCAGGATCTCCTTCTTCGACAGATTGGCCTCCAGCCACACGGACAGGAAGGCCTCCTTGATCTTGCGCTCGAATGTCCGCTCGTTCGTGAGGAACAGATTCTTCGCCAGCTGCTGAGTGATGCTCGAGCCGCCCTGCACGACCGAATTCGCCCGCACGTTCTGGAATATGGCGCGCATCAGCCCGAGGAAATCGATGCCGTAGTGCTCGAAGAAGCGGCGGTCCTCCGTGGCGAGCACCGCCTTGATGACATGATCCGGCATTTCGTCGACGGGCACGGAATCGCGCTGGATGATGCCGCGCTGTCCGATCTCGTTGCCGTAGCGATCGAGGAATGTGACGGCGAAGTCGCCCTGGGCGCGCCAGTCGCCCGCTGTGTCCTGGAACGCCGGCATGGCCAGCGCCAGCATGAGCACGCTGCCGCCGGCGCCAAGCGTGAAGCCTTCGCTCAGCAGCTCGATGATGCCGCGCCGCCAGCCCTTGACCCGGAAGCGGCGGAAAAAGATCGTCGCCGACTCCCAGAACTGGCCCGCCTTGAAGCCGATCTCGTAAAGGGTCGAATCAATCCACGCATCGAGCGCCAGCAGCCGGGCGGCGATCGGACCTCTTCTCTTGCGCGGTGCAGGACTGGACATGCGTAACCCGGCCATGGCCGCGCCGCGAAGCTGACAGCCGCAGGTTGACGACTTCAGGGCGGCGCATCCCGAGGACTATTCCTCCATTTTCTCGATGCTCACAAGAGCAGCAGGGCAACGCATGTCGATTTGTGAAGCGGGTGGGTGTGGAAGGGCGGTGGCGCGGACCAGGGTTTTGTCCCGCGCGGGTATGGCCCTCGCGGGTTTCGGCGACAGCCTTTGTCAGAACCGGCTGGCGGCAAAGGGCGCGAGCGCCTTGTCGGATTTGCCGGTCAGCAGGTCCGAAACATGGCGAGCCGTGATCGCGGCGAGGGTGAGGCCGAGATGGCCATGGCCAAAGGCGTAGACGACCTTGGCGCTATCGCGTGCCCGACCGATCACCGGCTTTGAATCCGGCAGCGATGGCCGGAATCCCAGCCATTGCGAGGATGGACGGCCGAAGTCCGGAAAGAATTGGCGTACCCCGCGATCGAGCAGCGCCAGCCGGCGAGGGTTTGCGGGGGCCTTCAATCCACCGAGTTCGACGGTTCCGGCAACTCGGAGCCGGCCCGCCATGGGCGTCATGTAGAAGCCGAGATCAACAGGGCAGACGGGGCGCGTGAGCAAGGGGACGTCGGTGGGAAATTCCAGATGATAGCCGCGCTCGGTCTCGAGCGGGATCCTGTCGCCGGCCTGAGCGGCGAGGGGCCGCGAAAACGCGCCGGCCGCGATCACCGCCTTGCTCGACGTGACGCCGAAGTCCGGACCGCTCAGCCTGACCCCACTGCCATCGATCTCAAGCCCGGTAACCCGCGCCCGCTGGAAGGTGACGCCGCGCGCACTGGCAGCGTCGAACAAACGGCGCATCAGCACGGACGGGTCGGTGACGTTCAAGGAGTCCGGAAAGTACAGGCCGCCCCCGCTGACCGGAGGCAACCTGGGTTCCAGCGCCGCGACCGCCGCCGGATCGAGTATCTGCTGGTGGACGCCGAACTCGGCGCGAAGCTGGCGGCTTGGCGCGGATGCCGCAACGTCTCCGCTTTGGCGAAACAGATAAAGGCAGCCGTTGCGCCGCAGCAGATCCGTCGCGCCGGCTTCCGCGGCCATATCCTGCCAGGCGGGCAGGGCGTCGCCGAGCAGGCCGGCAAGTGCCGCTGCATTGGCCCTTGTTGCGCCCGGCAGCGATTGCCTGGCGAAACGGGCGAGCCATGGCGCAAGCTGGAAGAGTGCCGGCCATCGCAAGGCGAACGGACTGTCCGGATCGAGCAGGAGTTTCGGCAGCGCGCGCAGCACGGCCGGAGTCCCCACCGGCACGCAGGCATATTCCGCCAGCGTCCCGGCATTGCCGAAAGAGGCGCCGGAGCCTGGCTCGTTGGGGTCGATGAGCATCACCTCGCGGCCTTCGCCGGCAAGACGCAGCGCCGTCGCGAGGCCGACCACGCCCGCTCCCACAATGGCGATTTCGACGCTGGCGGAGGCTGTCATGATGTCCCCTTCGGGCTGGCGTTTCAGACGAAGCCCGGCAGTTGCAGATGGCCCGCCGACAGCAGTTCCGCCATGATCGTCAGCGCGGTTCGGAGGTCTTCCTGCGAGCGTGCGGCGCCGACATTGATGCGAACGCCGTGCTGGACCGGTTCGCGCCCGACGGCGAAGGCGTCGCCAGGCAGCACGGCAACGCCTCGCTCCAGGCAGGTGCGGGCAAAGCCCGCGCCGCGCCAGGGTTCGGGCAGGCGCAACCAGGCATGGGTTGCGATGGGTTGGCTCTGCACGTCGTAGCGACCGAGTATCTCGCTCAATATTGCCTGGCGCTGGCGCAATTCCTGCTTCTGGATTTCGATGATGCGCGCCGCCGAGCCGTCCTCGATCAGCCGCGCGCCGATGAGCGCGGTCAGCGGGCTGATGCTCCAGCAGTTGATGCGCAGCGCGGCGGCCACCTGGCCGGCGATGGCGCGCGGCGCGATGACGAAGCCTAGCCGCAAGCCGGGCGCCAGGCATTTCGAAAGCGCGCCGATATGCACCGTGAGTTCCGGCTCCAGGCTGGCGAAGGAGGGCAGGTCATCATCCGACAGGGGTCGATAGACGTCGTCCTCGATGATCAGCACGTTGTGGCGCCGCGCGACGGCGGCAAGTTGTTGCCGCCGTTCCTCGCTCAACGTCACGGTCGTGGGATTGTGCAGCGTCGGCACCAGGAAGACCGCGCGCGGGCGAAGCTGGGCGCAGGCGGCCTCGAAAGCGTCGGGACGCATGCCGCCACGATCCATGGCGACGCCTCTCAGGTCCAGCCCATGCACGCGGCACAGCGCATTGATGCCCTGGTAGGTCACTTCGTCGGCAAGCACCACTTCGCCCTGCCTTGTCACGGCGCCGAGCACGCAGTCGAGACCGTGCTGGGCGCCCGCCGCCAGCACAACACGGCCCGGGTCGCCTTCGCCGACGACGGATTTGAGCCAATCCGCTATCGCCGCGCGCGCCCAGAGCGGACCTTCCGGCGGATGGTAATCCTGCAGCGCCGCATAGTGCTTGTCCCTCGGCAGGCGCGGCAGCAGCGCCGAGACCGCATCGAGATAGGCCGACGTGGCCGGTCTGTTGACCGAAAGATCGATGATGCCGCTCTGGTCGCTGGGCGCGGACACGAAGCCGGGTCGCTCCGCTTCGTCGCGCGCGGCAACCGTCGTGCCGCGTCCCGGCCGGGCCTCCAGCAGGCCGCGTTCCTGCAGCGTCGAGAGTGCGCGGGTGACGGTGGTGACGTTGATACCGAGCGCGCGCGCGATCTCGCGCTGCGGTGGCAGCCTGTCGCCCACTGCCAGAGTTCCGGCGGCTATGCGTTCGGCGATCGCGTCGGCAAGACGGCGATAGACCGGGCTTTCATCCTCGACGAGGCGGAGATCCTCAAGCATGCGGGGGTTCGACTGCGGCTGACACTTCTGGCGCATCTAGCATAAGACAATCATCCGTACAATAGAGCTTGTGTGATGCCATTGTCGGGGAGGGCAATCCAAAATTATCACACAACTATCGAGAAATCGGCTTGACGAGGAAAGTTGTCCGCATTTATGGTCCGCTACAAGCTGATTGTGTGACCATACAAGTTGGGTCAACCGCCCGGCGGCGGGATGGGTCCAAGCGAGACCGAGCCATGCATAGCAAGCCGCATTTCGATTCGACCTGCCGCGCCCGTGGCCATTCCAGGGATGCCGGACAATGAGTGTCGCCACCGCCATGCCGGCCACTTCAGCGGGCGTTTCCGGCGCCGTCCTGGTTGAATTCGACGAGGTCGAGAAATCCTACGATGGCCGCGCCTTCGCGGTAACGAAGCTGAACCTCGGCGTCGCGCGGGGCGAATTCCTGACGCTCCTCGGACCGTCGGGGTCGGGCAAGACGACGACGCTCAACATGCTTGCGGGTTTCGAGCGTCCGACACGCGGCACGATCACGCTGGAAGGCCAGCCCGTCGACCGGCTGCCGCCATACGAGCGCAACATCGGCATGGTGTTCCAGAACTACGCGCTGTTCCCGCACATGAGCGTGGAGGAGAACGTTGCCTTTCCGCTCTCCGTTCGCCAGCTCGGGAAGGCCGACATCGCTGACCGGGTGGCGCGCGCGCTCGACATGGTGCGCCTCAGGCAGTTCGGCGATCGCAGGCCGGCCCAATTGTCGGGCGGCCAGCAGCAGCGCGTCGCGCTCGCCCGGGCACTCGTCTTCGAGCCGCGACTGGTGCTGATGGACGAGCCGCTCGGCGCGCTCGACAAGAAGCTGCGGGAACACATGCAGCTTGAGATCAAGCAACTGCACACGATGCTCGGTGTCACCATCGTCTACGTCACGCATGACCAGGGCGAGGCGTTGACGATGTCCGACCGCGTCGCCGTCTTCAACAACGGCGCGATCGCCCAGCTCGGCTCGCCGGACGATCTCTACAACACGCCGCAAAGCTCGTTCGTGGCGAGCTTCATCGGAGAGAACAACACGCTTGAAGGTGTCGTGGAGCAGGTCTCCGGCCGGGAATGCCGTGTCCGGCTGAACGGCGGTGGCGAACTCACCGCGCTGGCCGTCGGTGTGGCGCAAGGCGCTGCCTGCCACGTCGCCATCCGCCCTGAAAGACTGGGCCTCGCACCGGCCGCCGTCGGAGGCAACGCGCTGCGGGCGACGGTCGACGGGCGCATCTACCTCGGCGACCACCTGCGCCTCCTGGCCAGGCTTGGCAACGACCAGATTCTGACCGTGAAGGTCGGTCCGGAAGCGACCATGGCGAACGGCGAGATCGTGACGGTCTCGTGCGCGCCCAACGACTGCCGTGCCTTTCCTGCCTAGGCTGGAATGGGCGGCGTAATTTCAAAACAGGGGAGAACGACATGAAATACGGAAGAAAAGGCCTGTTCGCGCTGGCGGCCGCCACCGCCTTGATGACGACCGGTCATGCCGCCTTTGCCGAGGAACTGTCCATCATGGCCAGCGGCGGCGCCTGGCAGGACGCCCAGCGCAAAGCCTGGTTCGAGCCGTTCAGCAAGGAAACCGGCGTCAAGATTCTCGAGCAGGAATATCTGGGCGACCTCGGCAAGGTGAAGGCCATGGTCGACACCGGCAACGTTCCCATCGACCTCGTAACGGTTGAAACGGCGACCGTGCTGCAGGGCTGCGACGCGGGTATCCTCGAGCGTCTCGACTATTCCAAGATCGGTCCGCGCGACAAGTTCATCGAAGGCTCCGCGCTCGACTGCGGCGTCGGCCTCGATGCCTATGGCGACATCCTTGCCTATGATCCGACGGTGCTCAAGGAAGCGCCGACCTCGGTGCTCGACCTGTTCGACACCACCAGGTTTCCGGGCAAGCGCGCGATGCGCAAATTCCCTGCCCAGAATCTCGAATGGGCGTTGATGGCCGATGGCGTGGCGCCCGCCGACGTCTACAAGGTGCTGGCCACTCCCGAAGGCGTCGACCGCGCCTTCAAGAAGCTCGATACGATCAAGAAGGACATCGTCTGGTGGGATGCCGGCGCGCAGCCCGCGCAATTGCTGGCGTCCAAGGAGGTGGTGATGACCACCGCCTGGAACGGTCGCATCCAGAACGCCATCGACACCGACAAGAAGCCGTTCAAGATCGTATGGAACAACCAGATCCTCGAATACGACATGATCGCCATCCCGAAGGGAGCGAAGAGCCCGGACCTTGCCTACAAGTACCTGGCCTACATCAGCACGCCCGAGAACAACGCCAAGCTCGCCAGCTACATCACCTACGGGCCTGTACGCACCGACGCGGCATCGTTCGTCGCGCCTGACGCGCTGCCGAAGCTGCCCAACGCGCCGGACCACATGAGCGGCGCCTATCTGGTCGCCAACACCGAGTTCTGGGGCGACTACGGCGAAGACCTCGTCAAGCGCTTCAACGCCTGGCTGGCGCAGTAGGCGCGGGATGTCGGCGCTGCAACCCAGCGAACTCGACCGGCCCGCGCTGGCCCGCGGCCGGTCCGCCGCCGATGCCGACCTGGGGTCGGTGTCGGCGGCGCTCCGCCGAGCTGAGTTCGGCGATCGGCTGCGCTCGCTGGCGCTGGCGGCGCCGCTGCTCGTGCTGCTGGCGCTCAGCTTCGGCATTCCTATCGTTCTGCTGCTGTCACGCGCCGTCTATGATCCGACGATCGCCGACGCGTTGCCGCGCGCCAGCGTCGCGCTGGCCAACTGGGACGGCCAGGGCCTGCCGGGCGATGATGCCTTCGCGGCGATGGCGGCGGATCTCAGGGAGAACCAGGCCAAGGGCACGGCCTACGAGCTCGCCAAGGCCGTCAATGCGCGGTTGCCCGGAGCCCGCAGCCAGATCCTGAAGACGGTACGCAAGCTCGAGGATGGCGCGCAGCCGCCGGTCGACATCATGAAATCGGTGCCGTTCTGGTCATCGCCGCCGACATGGCACGCCGTGGCCAGCGGCACGCACAGCTTTACGTCCTTCTATCTGCTGAGCGCGCTTGACCTGCGCTGGAACAGCGATGGCGGCATCGAGCCGGTGCCGCCGGAACAGGCCATGTTCCTGCAGGTCTTCATGCGCACCTTCTTTGTCGCCGCCGCCGTGACGCTGGCGACGTTGCTGCTCGGCTTCCCTCTGGCCTATCTCATAGCCAGCGTGCCGAGAGGACTGGCCGCAGTGCTGATCGTGGCGGTGCTGCTGCCGTTCTGGACATCGATCCTTGTGCGTACCGCCGCCTGGACCGTGCTGTTGCAGAAGTTCGGGCTGGTCAACGACCTGCTTCTGTGGCTCGGCGTCGCTGGCGACCGGCTCGATCTCATGTACAGCCGCATCGGCCTGATCATCGCCATGACCCACATCCAGCTGCCGTTCACGCTGCTGCCGATCTACAGCGTCATGCGTACCATCAAACCCTCGCAGATGAAGGCTGCCTATTCGCTCGGCGCCAGGCCGTTCACCGCCTTCCGGCGCGTCTACCTCCCACAGGTCTTCCCCGGCATCATGGCCGGCTGCCTGCTGACCTTCATATTGTGCCTGGGCTACTACATCACGCCGGCCCTGATCGGCGGCGCCAGCGATCAGCTGATCAGCAATTTCATCGCCAACTACGTCAACGTCGAACTGAACTGGGAGATGGCGGCGGCGCTGAGTTTCATCCTGCTCGTTTTCACGCTCGCGCTGTTCGGTATTTTCGCCCGCATCCTCGGTCTCGACCGCCTCAAGCTGGTGTAGCCATGCTGCTGTCTCCATATCCCACGCTAGGCGAACGAATCCGCATCGCACTGCTCTGGCTGTGGTGCGGGCTGGTGATCCTCTTCCTGCTGGTGCCGATCCTCGTTCCGGTTCCGCTGTCCTTCAACAGCGGCGCTTTCTTCGTCTTCCCGCTCGAGGGGTTCTCTACGCGCTGGTACGGGGTCGTGCTCGGCACGCAGCGCTGGCAATCGGCGATCGGCAACAGCCTGATCGTCGCCTTCGGCACCACGCTGATCGCGACCACGCTCGGCACGCTCACGGCGATTGCGCTCTCCGACGAGAAATTCCCGGGCCGCCGCATCGTGATGCCGCTGCTCCTGTCGCCACTGATCGTGCCGGTGGTGATCACCGCCGTCGGATCGTACCTCTTCTACGCCCGCGTCGGCCTGGCCAGCACCTATGCCGGCATCATCCTGGCGCACACGGCGCTTGCCAGCCCGTTCGTCGTGGTGACCGTTGGCGCCAGCCTGACGGGCTTCGACCGCAACCTGATGCGTGCCGCGGCGATTTCCGGTGCCAGGCCGATGACCGCCTTCTTCCGTGTGATGCTGCCGCTGATCCTGCCCGGTGTGCTCTCCGGCGCGGCTTTTGCCTTCGTCACCTCCTTCGACGAGGTGGTGGTGGTGCAGTTCCTGGCCAGCGCCGGCCAGCGCACCATGCCGCTCGAAATGTTCATCGGGCTGCGCGAGAAGCTGAGCCCGGCCATCACCGCCGCGGCCACATTGATGATGGCGCTGTCGATCGTACTGCTGGTGGTCGCCAACCTGCTGGCCCGGCGCGGTCAGAAACGGCCGGGCGCGGCAGGGTGAAGGCCAGGAAGCCTCAGGCGGGTACGCGCTTCAGCGCCTGCGCCATGCAGTGGATGCCGCCGCCGGTCTTGGATATCTCGCTCATGTCGACGGCGGCAACCTCGAAGCCGCGCGCTTTCAACTGGCCGATCAGCGTCTTGCTCGAAGTGGGCGCGATCACCCGGTCCTTGCCGAGCGACATGAAGTTGCAGCCGAGCGCCATCGTGTCCTGGAAGGGCACGTCGATGATCTCGTGGCCTTTGCCCTTCAGCCAGTCGACGATGCCGGGCTCGGTGCAGGTGAGGCAGACCGCGGTGAGTTTTTCGGCGATAGGCACCACCATCAGGTCGATGTGGACATAGTATTCGTCGATGAAGGCGAGGCGTGTCTCCCAACCTTCCTTCTCGAACCAGTCCTGCACCTGGCGCGCGCCTTCTTCCTGGGTGCGGGCGCCGCCGCAGCCGATCAGCACCACGCCGTCCTCGATGACGTTGAAGTCGCCGCCCTCGAAAGTGCCGGCCGTCACCATGTCGTAGATCGGGATGCCGAGCTTCTCATAGGTGCGGATCGCGGCGTAGTTCTCGCCGCGCCGCCACCAGTTGGCCATGGCGGTGATGAAGGCGCCGTAGGGCGTCATGACGCTGGAATCGCGTGAATAGACCTGCATCGGCAGTTCCGGCGTCGGCTCGTGCCAATGGATGTTGACGCCGAAATGCTCGTAGGCCGCGACGAGGTCCTTGTGCTGCGCCTGCGCGATCTGCACGTTGCAGGGCGCCTCGCGCAGATGCTTCCTCGACAGCGAGCTGGTCGACAGATGGCGCAGGAAGTTGGGCGAGCCGAGCAGGACGTCGGTGAGCACGTCGGTCTCGTTGGCGAAGCCCCACGCGGTCAGCGGCTTGGTGCCGCCATTGGGATTGCGGCGCTGTAGCGAGAACGGCTCTGCGACGATGCGATCATGGACGGTCATGCGGATCTCCTCGATCAGGTGGTTATTCTCTGGATGGTCATGCGGTCGGTGCGGTCGGGATCCACCACTCGCGACCGCGCGGCGTGGTGACGTATTCCGGCCAGCGGAAGTGGATCGGCGCCTCATAGTCGCAGAGCGGCGCGATCCAGTTCGAGCCGCCGATGCCGCCGCCGGTACGATGGACGAATTCGTCCATCGCGGCGTCGCGCGCCGCCTTGTCCTCGAGCAGGCGCAGCGCGGCGAGCGCGATCGTCCTGGCGGCGCAGTTCACCATGGGGTCGATCGTGGCGGGTATCCCGCCCAGCGCGTTCATGACCCAGCCCGGCCAGGCGTGGCCTTTTTCGGCGCGCAGCGCCGGTCGCGCGACATAGAAGCGCGCCGTCGGCGCGTGCCAGCTCATGTCGGTGTAGTCGTCCGAAGTCGAATTCACCTGAGAGGGCGGCAGGTCGCGGCGCAGTATGGCTTCGGCGTCCTGCGGGCTGATCAGCCGTTCCAGTTCGTCGATGAATGGATTTTCGGTCGCGACGCCGCCGGCATTGACCTGGATTTCGCGCCCGATCGCTCTTGCGGCCTCATTCCAGCGTGGCGGCCCGACGGTCGACAGCGCCTCGTAGGCGATGCCGGCCATGGCGTGGTTGGCGAGGCCGGGACGCGACTTCGACACCCAGTGCCGCTCGTAGCGGCAGCCGCTGATGGCGGCGGCCGCCGCCGCGTTGCGGTCGAGCACGGCGGTCACCTGCTCGGCCATGCCTATGGTCGGAACGCGGATCATGTACTGGATCTCGGCCAACCCGGCCGGCAGATTGTCGGCCGTCGCCTGTCCCGCGGTCAGGATCGCCTCGCTGATCGACCAGCCGCCCTGATGCGGCAGCATGGAATCGCGCAGCGCCTTGGAGGCCATGTACATCGTCATCAGCGCGTCGTTGGCGCCCGGCGCGCGCACCGCCGAATGCGCTTGCGGGATCGGCGCTCCATCGCTTGCGCGTATCCAGTTCTCCGGCTCGTCGCACACGAAACGATAGATCATCGAGTAGGCCGCGCCGCAGTGCGTGTCCCAGCGCGCCGTGTTGCAGAGCGGCAGCATGTAGAAGGGGTGGAAGGAGATCATGCCGGCGAGGCCGTCATAGTAGCCCCTGGCGGCGTGGATCGGCTTCGAGCCGCGCACCTTTTCGGCCGGCTCTCCGGTGAAGCGCAGCGTGCCCGTGATGCCGTGGCGCTGCATCGCGGCCTTGGTGGCGAGCAGGCCGCCGAGGCTCGCCATGCCGAGGCCGGAATGCGGATCCGTGTGGCCGCCGGCCTCGACGGAAAGACCGGGGCGGGCGCGCCTGACAGTCGCGGCGTCCTGGCAATTGCCGGGCACGGCGTCGTACTCGGCATACATGCCGATGGTGGGGCCGGGGCCGTTGGTCCAGTGGGCGCAGAAGGCGGTCGGCATGCCGCCCGAGCCTTCCTCCACGGAAAATCCCTCTTGCCTCAGCCGTTCTGTATACCAGGCCGCCGACTGGTATTCCCGCCACGCGGTCTCGCCGAAGTCGAAGATCGTCCGCGTCCAGGCCGATAGCGAGGGCTGCATGCCGTCGATGCTGGCAAGCGCGGTTTCTTGTGCCGAAGTCGTCACCGGTTTCTCCATGGTCCAGAAGAAAGCAGTGAAGCCGTTTGTCAAAAAGTGATATGTTTTCCTTCTTTATGCAAATTCGGTTCACCTGAGGTCTCTTGAGAATCCCATCCACCCAGGCGCTGCGCGCCCTCGACAGCTTTGCCCGGCATGGCAGCGTATGGCGCGCCGCCGATGAACTGCATCTCACCCGCAGCGCCGTCAGCCATCAGTTGCGCCTGCTGGAGCGCGACCTCGGCTTCGACTTGCTGGAGCGCATCGGCAAGGGCGTGGCGCTCACGCCGCGCGGCCAGCGCTACGCCAGCGACGTGCGCAAGGCGCTGACCGTGCTCGGCGACGCGGTGACGCGCGACGCCGGAACCGGCGTCGGCGGCTCCTTCAGCGTCAGCTGCACGCCGGGCTTCGCCTCGCTGTTCCTGTGCACGCACATCGCGGAGTTCAGGCATATGTACCCAGACGTCGCGCTGCATGTGCTGACGCCACGCCGCCTGGACGACGTCAGCAATCCGGATGTCGACGCCTTCATCGCCTTCGGGGTCGGCAACTGGCCGAACCGGGCGGTGGAGCTGCTTTGCGAGATCTCGTTCACGCCGCTTTGCAGCCCGACCTTGCTCAACAAGGTAGGCGGCCTGTCGAAGCCGGCGGATGTCCTGCGTGCCAATCTGCTGCATCTCGGAGATACCGAGGACTGGGCACGCTGGCTGGCGCTGGCCAAGGTCGAGAATCCGGACACCGAGGGCGGCATCTTCTTTTCCGACATGAACCTTGTCTTCTCCGCCGCGATCGCCGGCCAGGGCATCGCCATGGGCGATGAACTGACCAGCCGCCGGGCGCTCAGCGAAGGCCGGCTTATCAAGCCCTTCGACACCGCGATTCCGTCGCCGCGCTCCTACTTCCTGGTCTACGAGCATGCCAAGGCCGGGCACCCGGTGTTGAACGCGTTCAGCGGATGGCTCAGGTCGAAGCTGTCGAAGGACGGGGTTGTGGCTTACTGAGAAAGGGCGCCCCTTCCTCTGCCAAAGGATGAGGAATGGATATGCGCTTTCGTCAATCCGGGACGAAAAAGCGCGTCGCGCTCGCCCAGACGTGAATCAAATTTGCCGATGAAGCGAAAACTATTCGGTTGCGGTGAGTTTGCACCCTGCTTACGATTTCCCCTTGGGACTGAGGATGAGGCAGGATGCAGCAACCCGGCCGGGCCGCAGAAATCAAGGCAAACGGGATCGGCAAGAGCTTCGGCTCGTTCCGTGCTCTCAGCGATCTGACGCTTGATATCGGTCGCGGCGAGTTCCTCACCCTTCTAGGGCCGTCTGGCTCCGGCAAGACCACCTTCCTGATGATCCTCGCCGGCTTCGTGCAGCCGAGCGAAGGGCGCCTGTTCAGCGATGGCGCCGACATCACCGACCGACCGGCCGAGCAACGCGCCGCCGGCATGGTGTTCCAGGGCTACGCGCTGTTCCCGCACATGAGCGTCGAGCAGAACATCGCCTTTCCGCTCAAGGTCCGCAAGAAATCGGCCGGCGAGATCAAGCGTCGCGTCGGCGAGATGATCGAGCGCGTCGGGCTCAAGGGCCATGAAAAGAAGCAGCCCTCGCAGCTTTCCGGCGGCCAGCAGCAGCGCGTGGCACTTGCCCGCGCGCTGGTGTTTGAGCCTGGCGTTCTGCTGCTCGACGAACCGTTCTCGGCGCTCGACAAGAGCCTGCGCGGCCAGATGCAGGCCGAGATGAAGCGGCTGCATCAGGAAACCGGCACCACCTTCGTCTTCGTCACCCACGATCAGGGCGAGGCGCTGGCGCTGTCCTCGCGCGTCGCCATCTTCAATCACGGGCGCCTGCTTCAGGTCGGCAGGCCGGACGAGGTCTATGATAGACCGGCGAACCGCTTCGTCGCGGAATTCCTGGGCGAGATCAACATGTTGCCGCTGAAAGGCGTGCGTAGCGCCGACAATGGCGCCACCGGCCTGTGCGAGGATCGCGCGGTCAGCCTGCGCGGCAATGCCGGCGCCGTGGGCGACAACGCGATCCTGGCGATCCGGCCCGAATACATGTCCATTGCCCGCGAAGCAGCGGCCGGCGAGAACTGCATTGCCGCGACGGCGACGGCCTCTACCTATCTTGGCGCGGCGACGCGCCTCGATCTGACCACCCGCCAAGGCGCAAAGGTGACGGTTTCGGTGCCGAACGAAGTCGCGGCTTCGGCACTGGGCAACGGCAAGTCCGTCTGGCTGACCTGGCCGGCGGAGAAGGGCTTCCTTCTTCCCGACGGAGGATGAAGCCCCGCAAACAATCAACGACAACGAAAAGGGGAACTGAAATGACCAACGACACCAAGAAGCAGGCAATGGAGGCCCTGTCGGGCCGGGCGGCGCGCGGCGAGATCTCGCGTCGTCAGTTCGCGCAACTCGCGGCGATCGTGCTTGGCGGCACGCCGCTGCTGCTGCGCTCGACCAGCGCGTTCGCAGAGACGAAGGGGCTGGTGCTGGTGAACTGGGGCGGCGACGCCATCACCGCCTATGACGCCGCCTATGGCCAGGCCTTTACCAAGGAGACCGGCATTCCGGTCAAGATGGACGGCTCGGGTCCGACCGAAGGCGCGATCGCGGCCCAGTTCAAGAGCGGCGCGCCGACCTGGGACCTTGTCGACGTCGATCCTTTCTCGGCCATCACGCTCGGCGCTCAGGGCATGCTCGAGCCGATCGACTACTCGATCGTCGACAAGAAGAAGATGCGGCCCGGCTTCGGCTGGGAACATGCCGCCTCGACCTATTTCTTCTCCTACGTGATTGCCTACGACTCGCAGAAATTCGGCAGCCAGGCGCCGACAGGCATGGCCGACTTCTTCGATGTCAAGAAATTCCCTGGCAAGCGCTCGCTCTACAAATGGGGCGTCTCGAGCTGGGAAGCCGCGCTCCTGGCCGACGGCATCGCGCCGGCTTCGCTCTATCCGCTCGACCTCAAGCGCGCGCATGACAAGATCGCCGCTTTCAAGGAGAACGTCGTCGCCTATTGGGGCGGCGGCGCCGAGAGCCAGAGCGTGCTGCTCAACGGCGAGGCGTCCATGGCGATCGTCTGGTCGACCCGCGCCTCGCTGATCGAGCAGGATTCCGGCGGCCAGATCAAGTTCATCTGGGACCAGGGCCTGATCTCGCCCGGCGCGCTGGCCGTGCTCAAGAACAACCCCGGCGGCAAGGAAGCGGCGATGAAGTTCATCGCCAGCGCCCAGGATCCGCAAAAGCAGCTGATCATGTTCGACAAGCTGGGGCAGGGCCCTGCGAACCCGGCCGCCGACGCCCTGATCCCTGCCGACAAGAAGCGGATCAACCCCGTCGATCCGGAAAACATGAAGAAGCAGATCCCGCTCGACATGGAGTGGTACGCCAAGAACTACGGCGCGGCGCTCGACGAATACACCAAGATCATCTCCGCCTGAGGGCGGGATGCATTGTGATGGACGGGGTATCCCGCTCTGTCTCTTTGTTGGCCGCATTCGTGCGACGCCGGGTGGTTGTACCTGGCGTCGGAATGCCCGGGGCGGGGACGTAGAACCGAGATGAGAGGCATCCTCTCCGACAGGATGGGCGCGGCGTTGCTGATGGCGCCGCTGCTCCTGTTCCTTGTGCTCGCTTACGCCTGGCCGTTCCTCGGCGTGGTGAAGTGGAGCTTCACCCTTCCGCAGCCCGGCCTCGGGCAATATGACGCGCTGCTGACCGACCCGTTGGTGCAGTCGGTCTTCGTCCGTACGCTGCGGATCGCGACGGTGGTCACGCTGGTGTCGGTGACGGCGGCTTACGCCATAACGGTCGTCTGGGTCCGCGGCACCCCCGCGCAGCGCCTGGTCGCCGAGTTCTGCATCCTGGTGCCGTTTTGGATCTCGGTGCTGACGCGTGCCTTCGGCTGGCTGGCGCTGCTTTCCAATCGTGGCCTGATCAACACCTGGCTGCAGTCCATAGGCTTCATTTCCGAACCGCTGACGCTGGTGCGCAACGAGTTCGGCGTCGTCGTCGGCATGACGCACTTCCTCATACCCTTCGCCGTCTTTCCGCTGGCCTCCGCCATGCGTAGCCTCGACGAGCGCGTCCTGCTCGCGGCGCGCGGCCTCGGCTCCAGCCGCATGCGCACCTTCTGGTCGGTTTTCGTGCCGATGACGAGCTCCGGCATCATCGGCTCGGCGTTGATCACCTTCGTCTTCTCGCTGGGCTTTTTCGTCACGCCGGCCATCCTTGGCGGCGGCCGCAGCGTGATGGTCGCCGAGCTGATCTATCTCAGGATATTCCAGAGCCCCGACTGGGGATTGGGAGCCGCGATCAGCGTCGTGCTGGTGCTTTTCGTCGGCGTGCTCATGGCGCTGCTCTTCCGCTATGTCAGGCCGAGGCAGATGATCTGATGCCGACTTATCGCCCCGGTCCCGTCTCGCTGGTCCTCGCCGTCCTGGTGGCGCTGTTCCTGCTCATGCCGCTGCTGGCGGTGGTGCCGGTGTCGCTGACGCCGAGCCGCATGCTCGCCATGCCCACAGGCGAGCTGTCGCTGCGCCACTACCGCGCGCTGATAGAGGACCCGCGCTGGCTCGACGCCATCCTGCTCAGCCTCAGGATCGGCGTCGTCAGCAGCGCCATCTCGACGATACTGGCATTGTGCTTCAGCCTCGGCGTCTGGATGTTCCAGCCGCGTTTCACCGCGGCCCTCGTCGGCTTCGTGCTGCTGCCGATGGTGGTGCCGCCTGTGGTTTCGGCCATCACGCTCTATTTCCTGCTCACCTCGGTCTCCGGCGTCAGCTCCTTTTTCGGCTACGACACCTGGCTGGGGGTCGCGATGGCGCATTCGGTGATGACGGTGCCCTTCGCCACCGTGCTGATCCTGGTATCGCTCAGCCAGCTCGACCGGCGCATCGACCTTGCCGCGCGCGGCCTCGGCGCCAGCGTGTGGGAGCGCGCCACGCGCGTCATCATGCCCAACATCAAGTTCGGTATCGTCACCGCCGCGCTTATGTCCTTCGTGCTCTCCTGGGAAGAGATCGGGGTGACCCTGTTCATCACCTCGGTCAACGCCATCACGCTGCCCCGGTTGATGTGGATGGGACTGCGCGACAATATCGACCCGGCGATCGCCGCGCTCTCCGTCATCCTCATCGTCATCACCGTGTTGGTGCTTGCACTTCGCGCCGTCGTGGTTAGGCTGCGCGGCGCCGGCTGACCCCGCGAAGCACCTTGGTGATTGGTGCCCGGGACCGCCGGTGGCGCAGTGGCCTGCAAGGCCGCGACAGGCGAGTGATGAGGACGATGACCGCGCCAGGCGATTTGCAGCAGGCACTGTTTCTGAGATTGAAAACCGACCCGTCGCTGTCGGCGCTGCTCGGTGGCGCCGGACTTGTGGAGCGGGTCACGGCAACTGCCGCCTATCCCTATGTGACCTGCGGCCAGACCTGTGCCTTCGACTGGGACAGCGGCGCCGAGAACGATGACGACCAGCTTATCACGCTGCATGTCTGGTCAAAGGCGCATGGCGATGCGGAAACCATCGCCATCATGGAAGCCATCAAGGCACGTCTCGCCGATGCCGCCCTGGTGGTCGGCCCACGCGGCCTGACGCGGCTGACGCTGGAGTTTAGCGAACACCGCTACGACGAAGAGCTTTTGGAGCACCACGGCCTGCTGCGGTTCCGGGCACTGACGCAGGAAGATGCCTGATGTGCTTTCAATATCGTGCAAACGAGGTTTAGATGGTGCTTCATGGATTTCGCGGGGGCGAAATCGAAGTTCATCTGTGTCGCGTAACGGGGGCGTGGCGGGCATGTTTTCAGCGAAGTCCAGTGTTCATTTCACGTTCAGCACCGATGGGCTAGAACGGCGGCCATGAAAACCTTCAGCTCCCACTTCCGAACCGCGATGCTGGTGCTCTGCGCGGCGGGATTGCTTGTGTCGCAAGCGGTCGCCCTGCCTGTCGCCACGACGCCGGACCAATCGGACCCCGTGCTGCTTGCCGCGTCCGATTGCTACGCGATCGGCCAGCAGGTGGCGGAGCAGAACGGCGGCACGCTCGCCAAGGCTTCACAGGCCACGCGTGGCGGCCAGCCGGTATGCGTCATTGTCGTGCTGGTGCCGGGCAAGGATGGGCAGCGTCCGCGCCGTACCGAGGTCGTCGTTCCGGCGAACTGAGGGGTTCGTTTCACAGGCCGCCGGAATCGGCCTATACCTGCCATAGAGCCATCACCGGCCCATTCACCAACAGGCACCGACCGACATGCGCGTACTCGTCGTCGAGGATGACAAGGATCTCAATCGGCAGATATCCGAAGCGCTTGTCGATGCCGGCTATGTCGTCGATCGCGCGTTCGATGGGGAAGAGGGCCATTTTCTCGGCGACACCGAGCCTTACGACGCCGTGGTGCTCGATATCGGCCTGCCGCAGATGGACGGCATCAGCGTCGTCGAGCGCTGGCGGCGCGGCGGCCGCAAGATGCCCGTGCTGATCCTGACCGCGCGCGACCGCTGGAGCGACAAGGTCGCCGGCATCGACGCCGGCGCCGACGACTATGTCACCAAGCCTTTCCACATCGAGGAAGTGCTGGCCCGCGTCAGGGCGCTGATACGACGCGCCGCCGGCCATGCCTCGTCGGAACTGACATGCGGACCGCTGCGCCTGGACACCAAGGCTTCCAAGGCAGACGTCAACGGCGTGCCGCTGAAGTTGACGTCGCATGAGTTCCGCCTGCTTGCCTATCTCATGCACCACATGGGCGAGGTGGTTTCCCGCACGGAACTGGTCGAGCATCTCTACGATCAGGATTTCGACCGCGATTCCAACACGATCGAGGTTTTCGTCGGGCGGCTTCGCAAGAAGATGGGCATCGACATGATCGAGACAGTTCGCGGCATGGGCTACCGCATGCGTCAACCGGAGGCGTAACTCGGAACCGCTGAGACAAATCGTGAGAAGGCCGCTTTCGCTGCGCTTGTGGCCGCGCTCCCTGGCATTCCGGGTGATCGCCTTCTCGACGATCTGGGCGATCCTGACCCTGGTGGTCATCTTCACCCTCATCACCACGCTCTACCGGCAGGCCAGCGAACGCGGCTTCGACAGCCTGCTGTCGGCGCATCTGTTCAACCTGATCGGGTCGGTCGGCGTCTCGGAAAATGGCGCGCTGACCGGCTCGCCCGATCTCGGCGACCTGAGGTTCTCGGAGCCGAATTCGGGCTGGTACTGGTCGGTGGAACCGGCTTCGGAAGGCGTGCACGGAGACCTGCACTCCTCGTCGATGACCAGGACGATCCTGTCGCCGAGCATCACCGTGGTACCCTTCAACACCAGCTTCCAGCGCAGCTACACCACACCGGGCATCAATGGCGAAAAGCTTACCGTCTTCGAAAGCGAGTTCGTCCTCGATTCCAAGAATCGCGCCGCGCGCTTTCGCGTCATGGGCAACCAGACCGAGCTGGAGCAGGAGATCGGCACGTTCCAGCGTCGCCTGCTGACCTATCTCTCCCTGTTCGGCGTCGGCATGATTGCCATCAACGCCATCGCCATCCTGCTCGGCCTGCAGCCGTTGCGTCGCGTCAGGAATGCGCTTGCCATGGTGCGCGAAGGCACCGCGCAACGGCTCGACGGCCGCTTTCCGGCCGAAATCGAGCCGCTTGCCAATGAAACCAATGCGCTGATCGAGAACAACCGGCGCATCGTCGAGCGTTCGCGCACCCAGGTCGGGAACCTGGCTCATTCCCTGAAGACGCCGCTCGCCGTGCTGCTCAACGAAGGCCGTGCGCTGGGCGGCGCCAAGGGACAGCTCATCACCGAGCAGGCCGCCTCGATGCAGAAGCAGGTGGAGCACTACCTGCAACGGGCTCGCGTCGCTGCCCAGCGCGACAGCGTCGTCTACCGCACGCCGGTTTCGCCGCTGGTGCAGCGCATGGTGCGTGTCTTGCAGAAGCTCAATCCGGAGACCAGTCTCTCGCTGACCCTGCCGGCGGGCGAGGTGATCTTTGCCGGCGAGCGCGAGGATCTTGAGGAATTGCTCGGCAATCTTCTCGAAAATGCCCTGAAATGGGCGAAGGGCGCCGTCGCCGTCACCGTCACCTCACTGGCCGACAAGGACGGGTCTCCGAGCCTGTTCGAGATCAGCATTGAGGA
Source organism: Mesorhizobium sp. 65-26 (assembly GCA_001899205.1). Classification (GTDB taxonomy): domain Bacteria; phylum Pseudomonadota; class Alphaproteobacteria; order Rhizobiales; family Rhizobiaceae; genus Mesorhizobium. Next base: position 704,632 of record MKVL01000025.1, read on the forward strand.
TGACGGCCCCGGCATCCCCGAGGACAAGGCGCGCGAGGCCCTGAAGCGCGGCCGCCGGCTCGACGAGACAAAGCCGGGGACCGGGCTTGGGCTGGCCATTGTCGCGGACCTCGTCAACGAGTATGGAGGCACTTTGGCGCTGGAACGGTCCGGCTTGGGCGGACTGAAGGCGGCGGTGCGATTGCGGAGCCTTCAGTAATGCTGCCCCAGGTGGCCCGGACCGGCCAAATTTCCGACAAATATCAATACTATGGCCACGCCGTGATCCCGATGGCGTGGCGATCCTGCTCAAGACATCAGGTTGTGGCATGAAGATTCGCCTGGCGCTCGTTTCCCTCCTCGTCGCCGTTTCCGGTTGCACCACGCTTGGCGGCAAGGGACCGGCCGTGGCCGCCCTGCCGCCGTCAGCCACCAAGCCGTCCGGCGGGAAGGTGGGGACGAGCATCGTTTCGGCCATGAATGGCGGCCTCATCGGCGGATCCATCGGGTCCGGCCTCAGCGACGGCGAGAAGCGCAGCGCGCTCGAGGCGGAGTACAAGGCGCTCGAATATACGGCCAGCGGCCAGAAGGTGACCTGGAAGGGCGACCAGGCGAGCCGCTACGGCGAGGTCGTGCCCGCGCAGCCCTACCGCGTTGGGTCGCAGGATTGCCGCCAGTATACGCATACGGTGTACAATGGCGGCGCCGGTGTGACCGCGCGCGGGACGGCCTGCCGGAACGCCGACGGCAGCTGGACGCCGCTCACCTGACAATCGCGCGACGCCAGGGCATATTGCGGGCGCGACAGGCTCGGCATCGCGCGGACGAGGCTGGATTGTCCGGATAGAGTTGGACCGCGGGTCCACGCGCATCCCGGCTCTATCCCGTCAAAGCGTCGCAGGGTGCTTGTGTTGGCAGGGCAGGGCTCTGCCGTTATTGGAAGAACCATGCTGTTTTGGGTCATAGCCGCAATCCTGACGCTGGGTGCGAGCCTGGCGGTTTTGCTGCCTCTGGCCGGCAAATCGGGCGAAGCGACATCGAGCGCCGACCATGACCTCGAAGTCTACCGCGACCAGCTCCAGGAGCTCGACCGCGATGCGGTCCGCGGCCTGATCCAGCCGACGGAGGCCGAGGAGGCGCGGGCCGAGATCGCGCGGCGCATCCTGCGCCTCGACAGGCCTGATCAGGCCGGGCAGCCGGAAGCCCGCCGCGGCTCGACGTTGGCGCGGCTGGTGGCGACCGCCGCCGTGCTCGCCGTGCCGCTGGTCAGCTGGGGCCTTTACAGCCAGATCGGCTCGCCGGACCTGCCTTCCCAGCCGCTGGCCGAACGGCTGGCCAAGAATCCAGCCGACAGCTCCGTTGACGAACTGGTCGCGCGCGCCGAGGCGCATCTCGCTTCCAATCCCTCGGATGGCCGGGGCTGGGATGTGCTGGCGCCGATCTATCTGCGCCTGCAGCGCTTTTCCGATGCGGTGACCGCCTATCGCAACGCCATCCGGCTGGATGGCGACACCGCTGCGCGCCGGGCCGGCCTTGGCGAGGCGATCGCCAACCAGGCTGGCGGCATCGTCTCCGCCGACGCGCAGCAAGCCTTTGAGGCGGCGCTGAAGCTCGATCCAACAAACGCCAAGGCAAGCTTCTATCTCGCGCTCGGCCTGGCGCAGGAAGGGCAAAAGGCCGAGGCGGAGGCGGCATGGCGCAAGATGCTGGCCGCGCTGCCGCAGGATTCGCAATGGCGTGGCGCCGTCGAACAGGCGCTGGCGCAATCCGGCGCGCCGGCTGGCAACGCGGCGAGCGGCCCGGGCGCTGGGGATGTCGAGGCGGCCTCGTCGATGTCGCCCAAGGACAGGGAGGCCATGATCAACAGTATGGTCGCCGGCCTTGACGAGAAGCTGCGGCAAAATCCGCGCGATCCGGAAGGATGGATGCGGCTGGTTCGTTCCTACGTCGTGCTCGGCAAGGCGGATCAGGCACGGGACGCGCTCAACCGTGGCATCGCCGTGTTCGGGGCCGACAGCGAGGAGGCGAGGAAATTCACCGCCTTTGCCGCCTCCCTCGGCGTGACGGCGACGGAGTAGACGATGACGCGCAAGCAGAAACGACTGTCGGTGATCGCGGCCGGGCTGGTTTTCCTGGGTGCCGCGACGGGGCTTACCTTTTACGCGCTGGGCCAGAAGGCATCCTATTTCTACATGCCGGGCGACCTTGCCACCGCCAGCGTCCAGCCCGGACAGCGCATCCGGCTCGGCGGCCTGGTGGAGAAGGGCACGATCCAGCGCGGGCAGGGCGCCACGGTGGCGTTCTCGGTGACCGACACCCACAGTTCGGTCAAGGTGACCTATACCGGCATCCTGCCTGACCTGTTCCGCGAGGAGCAGGGGGTTATCACCGAGGGAGCCTTCGGCCCGGACGGGACCTTCGTCGCCGACAGCGTGCTTGCCAAGCATGACGAGAACTACATGCCCAAGGAAGTGGCCGACGGGCTCAAGGCCAAGGGTGTATGGCAGGAGAGCAAGAGTGAGTAGATCGGCCTGCTCCCTGCATCCGGCGGCTTCGGCGGGCAACTCCCTTGCCGGCAAGGGAGAGGTTGGAGGCAGCCATGGTTGAGACTGGACATTTCGCGTTGGTTCTGGCTTTCGCGCTGTCGCTGGTGCAGATGACGGTGCCCCTGGTCGGCGCGCGGGTCGGCAATCAGCGCATGATGGCCGTCGGTGGCCCGGTGGCGCTGACCGGCTTCGTGCTGACGGCGTTGTCGTTCTGGGCGCTGGCCAGCGCCTATGCCAATTCGGACTTCTCGGTGGCGAGCGTGTGGGAAAATTCGCATTCGCTGCAGCCTATGATCTACAAGATCACCGGCACCTGGGGCAATCACGAAGGCTCGATGCTGCTGTGGGTGCTCATCCTCACCTTCTTCGGCGCGCTCGTTGCCATCTTCGGCGGCAATCTGCCTGCGACCTTGCGTGCCAATGTGCTCGCCGTGCAGGGCACCATCGGCGCCGCCTTCTTCCTGTTCATCCTTGCCACGTCCAATCCCTTCGCCAGGCTTTCGCCGGCGCCGATCGAAGGCCGTGACCTCAATCCGATCCTGCAGGACCTCGGCCTCGCCATCCATCCGCCGCTGCTCTACCTCGGCTATGTCGGGTTCTCAGTCTGTTTCTCCTTTTCGGTTGCGGCCCTCATAGAAGGCCGCATCGATGCTTCCTGGGCGCGCTGGGTGCGGCCGTGGACGCTTGTCGCCTGGATGTTCCTCACCGGCGGCATCGCCATGGGGTCCTATTGGGCCTATTATGAGCTCGGCTGGGGCGGTTTCTGGTTCTGGGATCCGGTCGAGAACGCATCCTTCATGCCGTGGCTGGCCGGCACCGCGCTGCTGCATTCGGCGATCGTCATGGAAAAGCGCTCGGCGCTGAAGATCTGGACGCTGCTGCTTGCCATAATCACCTTCTCGCTCTCGCTCCTCGGCACCTTCCTGGTCCGCTCCGGGGTATTGACCTCGGTGCATGCCTTCGCCACCGACCCGGCGCGCGGCATCTTCATCCTGTGCATCCTCGTCCTGTTCATCGGCGGATCGCTGTCGCTGTTTGCCCTTCGCGCTTCCAGCCTGACGGCCGGTGGACTGTTCCAGCCGATCTCGCGCGAGGGAGCGCTGGTCCTCAACAATCTGTTCCTCACCACCGCCACGGCGACCGTGCTTGTCGGCACGCTCTACCCGCTGGCGCTGGAGGCGCTGACGGGCGACAAGATCTCGGTCGGCGCGCCGTTCTTCAACCTCACCTTCGCTCCGCTGATGGTGCCGCTGCTGGTCATGGTACCTTTCGGGCCGCTGCTGGCCTGGAAGCGAGGTGATATCCTCGCCGCCGGGCAAAGGCTGATGGCAGCCTTCGCTGTCGCGCTCGCGGCGATGCTCGTCACGCTGCTGTTCATCAACGGCGCCTCGGTGCTCGCGGCCCTGGGAGCGGGGCTGGCTTTCTGGCTCGTTGCAGGAGCACTGACCGACCTGGCCGTCAGGTCGGGCCTCGGCAAGGTTTCGCCGCGCGTCGCGCTGGCCCGCTTCGCTGGCCTGCCGCGCTCGGCCTTCGGCACGGCGCTTGCGCATCTCGGCCTTGGCCTGACGGTGCTCGGCCTTGTCGGCACGCTGTGCTTTGGCACGGAGAAAATCCTGTCCATACGTCCCGGCGAGACTGTGGAACTGTCCGGCCATACGCTGCGCTTCCTCGGCCTGACGCCGGCCCAGGGCCCGAATTTCACGGAGGATCGCGGCCGCTTCGCCTTGATCGGCGCGGATGGCAATGTTCGCGGTGAAATCAGCTCGGCCAAGCGCTTCTATCCGGTTCGCCAGATGACGACGACGGAATCCGGCATCAGGACGATGTGGCTCAGCCAGCTCTATCTCTCGCTGGGCGACGAGGGAGCCGACGGTTCGGTCGTCGTGCGCATCTGGTGGAAGCCGCTGGTGACGCTCATATGGTTGGGCGGCGTGGTGATGATGGCGGGCGCCGCGCTGTCGCTGATGGACCGGCGCTTGCGTGTCGGTGCTCCGTCGCGGCGCCGCGCCCAGCTTGGCGCGGCTTCGCCGGCGAGTCCGTCATGATGGCGGCCGGCGCCAGGCGGTTGTGGGCGATCAGGCTGTGCGCGGCCGCCGCGGCCCTCTGGTTCGCGATCCTGGGCGCTGGCACTGCGCTGGCGATCAACCCAGACGAAGTTCTGGCCGATCCGGCGCTGGAGGCACGTGCGCGCGCCCTTTCCGAGGGCCTGCGCTGCATGGTCTGCCAAAACCAGTCGATCGATGAATCCGACGCCGATCTTGCCCGCGACCTGCGCGTGCTCGTGCGTCAGCGCATCCTCGCCGGCGACACCGACCAGCAGGTCACGGACTACATTGTCTCCCGCTATGGAGAGTTCGTGCTGCTGAAACCGCGCTTCGGCGCGCGCACCGCCCTGCTGTGGGGCACGCCGCTCATCCTGCTCGTGGCTGGCGGCATATTCGTCCTGCTCGGCACGCGTTCACGGCGCGCCAACGCCACGAAGGCGCTGACCGCCGAGGAGCAGGCCGCGCTGGATGCCGTCCTGCGACGGGAGTAGGCGCGACGCCGAAAAGCGTGAAGCGTGTTTCGGGCGGGAACCCTCCTGAAACCATCGAGGCCTGATTTCAGGAGCGTCGGAGGCTCGAATGGCGAGCCAGCGGGCCGGTTTGACTACCGAGGCACGCGCGGCATTCTCATAGGCCGACATTAACAAAAATTCATTCGTCGGAAAGGGCGCCGTAATGTGCGCCGCTCTAACTCTTGTTCCCGAGGATGCACTTCGAGACGCGTCCAACCATAAAGGATACGAGATCCATGAATGTTGCCCCCAATTCATATTCCCGTTCACGCAAGCGCCTGCTGACCGCCGTTGCTTCGCTGGCTCTCGTCGGCGCCATCGGCGCGGGCGCGCTGACCACCGGCACGAGCCCGGTGCTGGCCGACGCGGTTCGCGTCGAGGCGCCGCAGATGCCGAGCTTCGCCGACGTGGTGGAGCACGTTTCGCCGGCCGTCGTGAGCGTCAAGGTCAAGGCCAAGATCGAGCCGACCGCCGATGACGGCTCGGACCCGTTCCAGGGGCCTGACGGCTTCAACAATCTCCCGAACAACCCCCAGCTCCGCCGCTTCTTCAAGGAATTCCGTGGCTTCGGCGGCCAGGACCAGGACGGTAACCGCCGCTTTGGCCGTCGCGATCACAACAACGACCAGCCGCGCCCGGTGGCGCAGGGATCGGGCTTCTTCATTTCGGAGGACGGCTATCTCGTCACCAACAACCATGTGGTCTCGGAAGGCTCGTCCTTCACCGTCGTGACCAATGACGGCAAGGAGCTCGACGCCAAGCTGGTCGGCACCGATCCTCGCACCGACCTCGCCGTGCTCAAGGTCGACGGCGGCAAGTTCACCTACGTCGACTTCGCCGACGACTCCAAGGTGCGAGTCGGCGACTGGGTCGTTGCGGTCGGCAATCCGTTCGGCCTCGGCGGCACGGTGACGGCCGGTATCGTCTCGGCGCGTGGCCGCGACATCGGCGCTGGCCCGTATGACGACTTCCTGCAGATCGATGCCTCGGTGAACCGCGGCAATTCGGGTGGCCCGACCTTCAACCTCAACGGCCAGGTCGTCGGCATCAACACCGCGATCTTCTCGCCGTCGGGCGGCAGCGTCGGCATCGCCTTCGACATCCCCGCCTCGACCGCCAAGGAAGTGGTCAACGACCTGATGAAGAACGGCGCGGTCCAGCGCGGCTGGCTCGGCGTCGAGATCCAGCCGGTCACCGCGGACATCGCCGAATCGCTCGGCCTGAAGTCGGATAAGGGCGCGCTCGTTTCCAGCGCCCAGGAGGACGGTCCGGGCAAGAAGGCCGGCATCGTCGCCGGCGACGTCATCACTCAGGTGGACGGCAAGGATGTCGGCTCGCCGAAGGAACTCGCCCGCGTCATCGGCGCTTATTCGCCCGGCAAGTCCGTCGACGTCACCGTCTGGCGTGACGGCAAGAGCCAGTCCGTGAAGGTCGATCTCGGCAAGCTGCCGGCAAGTGACAAGCAGGCCTCGAACGATGACGGCAAGCAGGCCGCGCCGGACAAGCCCGATACGCTGGCCGATCTCGGCCTCACGGTCACCAAGTCGGATAAGGGCAAGGGGCTGGTGGTGACCGATGTCGACCCCGACAGCCAGGCCGCCGATCGCGGCATCCAGCCGGGAGACGTCATCACCTCGGTCAATTCCGCCGAGGTCAGCACGCCCGACGACGTCACCAAGGCGATGAGCGATGCGGTCAAGGCCGGCCGCAAGGCCGTGCTGATGCAGATCACGCGGGACGACAGCAACCGCTTCGTCGCGCTGCCCGTCGGCAAGGGCTGACGAGCGACAGGACTTTTCCGGTGCGATGGTTTCAAACACCCCCGAGCCATCGCGCGGGAAAGCACGGGGCCCGAATACGTTAGTCAGTCACCGTGTTCCGACCCCCGCGGCAGCGGGTTCCCATCGCCCGCTGCCGCGTCACCTTTTTCGGCACGCCGTTTCGTGATTCCGGTCCGCACGGCGATGTGCCAGGGCAATTCAGGGCAAGCACGCCACGCTTGCTTCGGGAGTTGCGAAACACAAGGACATGGAGCAGTGGAAGCGATCCTGTTTTCGCCGGAACTGCCCCGGCAAAGCAGGACGGCCATGATGCAGATGTCGGCCACTAAACCTTCCGATGAAATCGCGTATAACGGTTCTATGAAGATTCTCGTCATAGAAGACGACCGCGAGGCCGCCGATTATCTGCAGAAGGCCTTCGCCGAGGCCGGCCATACCGCGCATGTCGCCGGTGACGGCGAAACCGGCTTCGCGCTCGCTGACGCCGGCGACTATGATGTCATGGTGATCGACCGCATGATGCCGCGCCGCGACGGTCTTTCGGTTATCGCCGGCCTGCGTTCGCGCGGCAACACGACGCCGGTGCTGATCCTCTCGGCGCTTGGCGAAGTGGACGACCGGGTCACCGGCCTGCGCGCCGGCGGCGACGACTATCTCACCAAGCCCTACGCCTTCTCCGAACTGCTCGCCCGGGTCGAGGTGCTGAACCGCCGTGCCAGCGCCAAGGAAGCCGAGACCATCTATCGCGTGGGCGACCTCGAGCTCGACCGGCTCTCGCATTCGGTCCGCCGCGCCGCGCGCGAGATCACGCTTCAGCCGCGCGAGTTCCGCCTGCTGGAATATCTGATGCGCCATGCCGGTCAGGTGGTGACGCGTACCATGCTGCTCGAGAACGTGTGGGACTACCATTTCGATCCGCAGACCAACGTCATCGACGTCCATGTCTCGCGCCTGCGCGGCAAGATCGAGAAGGGCTTCGACAAGCCGATCCTGCATACCATTCGCGGTGCCGGCTACATGCTGAAAAGCGGCTAGCCGCCAATGTCCCTGTCCGTGCCTGCCATCATGAAGACGACGGCTGCGCGGCTTTCGGCCCTCTACCTGCTGCTCTTCGCCATCTGCGCGGTCGCGCTGGTCTTCTACATGACCTCGCTTTCGGCGCGCATGCTGACGGCGCAGACGCAGGATACCATCAATGACGAGGTGGCCGGCCTTGCGCACGCCTACCAGCGCGGCGGCCTGCCGGTGCTGGCCCGGGTGGTCGAGCAGCGGTCGCGCCAGCCCGGCGCGAATCTGTACCTGATCGCCGACGCCAACGGCCAGATACTCACCGGAAACGTGCAGAGCCTGGAGCCGGGCGTCCTCGATACCGAAGGCTGGACGGAGCGCCCGTTCTACTACCAGCGCTTCGGCGAGGGCGAGCTGGAACGGCAGCGCGCGCAGTCCTCCGACCAGAACGGCGAGCAGAGCACACCTCAACCCAATGGCGCCGACGCGCAATCGGGCGAAAAGGGACACAACGCGATCGCCATCGTGCTTCGACTGCCGAACCAGATGATCATGCTCGTCGGCCGCGACCTTGGCGAGCCGGAGCGCTTCCGCGCCGTCATCAAGCGGTCGCTGATGCTGGCGCTGGGCATGATGGGGCTGGGCGGGCTGCTGATCTGGTTCTTCGTCGGGCAGGCGGCTTTGAAACGCATCGACAGCGTGTCGGAGGCGAGCCGGCGCATCATGGGCGGCGACCTTTCCGGCCGCCTGCCGGTCACCGGCGCGGGCGACGAGTTCGACCGGCTGTCGGAAAACCTCAACACCATGCTCGCCAGGATCGCGACGCTGAACGAGGGCCTGAAGCAGGTCTCCGACAACATCGCCCACGACCTGAAAACGCCGCTAACCCGGCTGCGCAACCGCGCCGAGGCGACGCTGTCGGGCAAGCACAACACGGCCGATTACCGCAGGGCGCTCGAGGGCACGATCACGGAATCCGACCAGCTGATCAAAACCTTCAATGCCATCCTGATGATCTCGCGCCTAGAGGCTGGCTATTCGTCGGAAAGCACCACGCGGGTCGACCTGTCGGCCGCCGTGCGCGACGTCGTCGAGCTTTACGAGCCCGTCGCTGAGGAGGCCGGCGTCTCGCTGCAGGCGAATATCGAAGGTCCCTTCACGGTCGTTGGCAATCGCGAACTCGTCGCCCAGGCGCTGTCGAACATCGTCGACAACGCGATCAAGTACTCCACCGATTCCACCGCCGCGCCGGCTGTTCGCGTATCGCTCGAACGCGCCGATGGTCACATAAAGCTCGCCGTCGTCGACAACGGCCAGGGCATTCCCGACGACGTCGACCGTTCGCGGGTGACGGAACGGTTCGTGCGCCTGGAGAAGAGCCGTTCCCAGCCAGGCTCGGGCCTCGGCCTCAGCCTCGCCAAGGCAATCATGACATTTCATGGCGGCCGGCTTGATCTTCTGCCTGGCAATCCTGGACTATCCGTGGTCATGAGTTTTCCCGAACGGGGGGAGCATTGATGGCGGGAAGGGCGGTTGCGAAGGAACGGCAGGCCGGCTGGTTGCTGAAGCCTGTGGTGCGGCTCGTCGCCATGGACGAGGCGGCCGCCCGCGAGGCGCTGGCGGAGATCGCTTTGGCCGCGCGGGAGGAAGATCTCGACCGGCTGGCGGATTTCCTCGCGGCAAAGAGCGATGCGCAGGCCTTCCTCGCCGCTGTGTTTGATCTGTCGCCGTTCCTGCGCGATGTGGCGCGGCGACGCCCCGCCATTCTCGACGCGCTCTTCGACCATACGGTCGAAGCTCGCTTGGCCGAGCTCGGCGCCGCGATCGAAGCCGTGTCGCGCGCCGACGGTGCGTCCGAGGCAGGCGTCATGATGGGTCTGCGCCAGCTCAAGTCAGAGGCGCATTTCCTGATCGCGCTGTCCGATCTCGCGGGCGAGGCCGAGCCCGCCGCCACGGTGCGGCGGCTGAGCGATCTTGCCGACGCATGCATCCGCGCGGCGATCGATTTTCTGCTTCGCGACGCTCATCAGCAAGGCAAGCTCAGGCTGCCCGATCCCGAACAGCCGGCGCTCCAGTCCGGATGGATCGTGCTTGGCATGGGCAAGCTCGGCGCGCACGAGTTGAACTTCTCGTCCGACATCGATCTCGTCGTGTTCTTCGATCCCGAGGCGCCCGCCGTCATCGATCCGCTGGACGCGACGGACCTGTTCTCTCGCCTTACCCGCCGGCTGGTGCGCATCCTGCAGGATCGCACCGAGCACGGCTACGTCTTTCGAACCGACCTCCGGCTGCGGCCCGATCCCGGCTCGACGCCGCTGGCGATCCCCGTGGAAGCGGCGTTGCGCTATTACGAGGCGCGCGGCCAGAACTGGGAGCGCGCCGCCATGATCAAGGCGCGCCCCGTGGCGGGCGACCTTGCCGCCGGCGCCGCGTTCCTGAGGGAATTGCTGCCCTATATCTGGCGCAAGTACATGGACTATGCGGCGATCGCCGACGTCCATTCGATCAAGCGACAGATCCATGCCCACAAGGGCCATGGCGAGATCGCCGTGAAGGGCCACAACGTCAAGCTCGGTCGCGGCGGAATTCGCGAGATCGAGTTCTTCGTGCAGACGCAGCAGCTCATCGCCGGCGGGCGCTTTCCGGAACTGCGCGGCCGCGAGACAGTGCCGATGCTCGGCCAGCTCGCCGAGCGTGGCTGGATCACCACCGAGGCGCGCGACGCGCTAGCCAGCCAGTACTGGTTCCTGCGCCGCGTCGAACATGCCGTGCAGATGGTCGCCGACGAGCAGACCCATACGCTTCCAGAGGACGACGAAGGCCTCGAACGCATCGCCCGCATGCTGGGCTATGCCGGCGCCGCTCCCTTCGCGGAGGTGTTCCGCGGCTCGCTGCAGCAGGTCGAGCGCCATTACGCCGCGCTGTTCGAGACCGCGCCCGAGCTTTCGGCGGGTGTCGGCAACCTGGTGTTCACCGGCGATGTCGACGATCCCGATACGCTGCGCACCTTGCAGGGCCTCGGCTTCCAGCGGCCGAGCGACATCTGCCGGGTCATCCGTGGCTGGCATTTCGGCCGCTACCGCGTCACCCAGTCCGCCGAAGCGCGCGAGCGGCTGACCGAGCTGACGCCGGCGCTGCTACGTGCTTTCGGGCAGACGCGGCGCGCCGACGAGGCGCTCATGCGCTTCGACGAGTTCCTTGCCGGTCTGCCTGCCGGCATCCAGCTCTTTTCGCTGCTGCAGTCCAATCCGGCGCTGCTCAAGCTGTTGGCGACGATCATGGGGGCCGCGCCGCGGCTCGCGGCGATCATCACCCGCCGCCCGCACGTCTTCGACGGCCTGCTCGATCCGGCGCTGCTGTCGGAACTGCCGGACCGCGCCTATCTGTCGGCGCGGCTGTCGGCGTTCATCGAGGGCGATCGTGCCTATGAGGATGTGCTCGACCGGTTGCGCATCTTCGCGGCCGAGCAGAAGTTCCTCATCGGCGTTCGCCTCCTGGCCGGCTCGATCGATCCGTCGCGTGCCGGGCGGGCCTTTTCCGATCTCGCCGATCTCACCATCGAGGCTTCGCTGCGCGCCGTCATGGCCGAGTTCGCCTCCCGCCATGGCAACATCGCCGGCGGCAAGGTTTCGCTGCTCGGCATGGGCAAGCTCGGCAGCCGCGAACTGACCGCCGGCTCCGACGTCGACCTGATCCTGCTCTACGATCATGATGCGGATGCCGACGAATCCGACGGCGAGAAGCCGCTCGCGCCCTCGCACTACTACACGCGCATGACGCAGCGGCTGATCGCGGCCGTTTCCGCGCCGACGGCCGAAGGCGTGCTCTATGAGCTCGATCTTCGCCTGCGGCCCTCCGGCAATAAGGGGCCGGTCGCCACTCACATAGATTCGTTCAAGAAATATCAGCGCCAGGACGCCTGGACCTGGGAGCATATGGCGCTGGCGCGCGCCCGCGCGATGGCGGGCGACGAAGCGCTGGGCCGCGAGGTCGAAGCGGAAGTCGCGGCGCTGCTGGCGCTGCCGCGCGACGCCGCCAAGGTGAAGGCGGAAGCCTCCGACATGCGCGCGATGATCGAGGCGGAAAAGCCGGCGCGCGACCTCTGGGACATCAAGCTGGTCCCCGGAGGTCTGATCGATCTGGAGTTCATTGCCCAGGTCGCGGTCATTATCGGTCAGCTCGAGCCCGGCCCACGCGTCACGGGCACGGCCCAGATTCTGTCGCGGCTGTCGCCCAGCTTCGCGGAGGCTGATGTCAAGCAGGAGCTCGGCGAAGCCTATTCGCTTTATCTGGCGGTCACGCAGATGACGCGGCTCTGCCTCACCGGTGTCTTCGAGCGCGAGGACGTGCCGCCGGGGCTATCGGATCTGCTTCTGGCGGTCACCGACCTGCCGGATTTCGGTGTGCTTGAGGCACATCTTAAGGAAACGTCGCGAAAGGTCAGGCAGGATTTCGACCTTTTGCTACGTGCGAAACGATCGTGACGTGACGGTGAAAACGTCGGGCCGTTTCGATCAGCATCGGGGGTGACGATGCAAAGGAGAAGTCCAATGAGAAAGTCGACCAAGCTTGCGCTCGCCTTCATCGCTCTCGCCGGCGCTGTCGGCACCGCCGCCTATGCCGACGAACATGCCGGCTGGCAGCGCCGTGACCGGACGCCGACGCGCCTGGACAAGGCGCTGGACGATGCCGGTGGCAGCATCAGCTTCGAACAGTTCTCGAACGTCATGGACACGCGGCTGAAGAAGATGGTCGCCGACAATGGCGGCAAGCTGACCGTCGAGCAGTTGGCGAATGCCCTGGAGAAGGAGCGCTTCGAGCGCATGGCCAGGCGCATCGTCGCCCGCTACGACACCAAGGGCGATGGAACGCTGACCACCGACGACATTACCGGGCGCGAGAAGAAGATGTTCGCCATGCTCGACAACAACAATGACGGCAAGATCGAAAAGAACGAGCTGCCGAAGGGGCGCTTCGGCCATCATCGCTCCATGGATCGCGACGACGGCGGCAGCGTGCAATAGCATCGGCGGCCCGGGTGGCCGGAGCTTGCCCGTCAGGCGGCGACCCTGGCGGGGGGCGTCGCCCTGTTGGCGGGGATGCGAACCGACACGATCGTGCCGACGCCCTCCGTCGAGCGGATCTTGAGCGCGCCGCCCTGGAGTTCGGCCAGCGAGCGCGAGATGGCGAGGCCGAGCCCGGAGCCGGTATGGCTCTTGGAGAACTGGTTCTGCACCTGCTCGAACGGCCGGCCGAGCTTGCTCAGCGCGGCTTTCGGAATACCGCAGCCATTGTCCTCTATGGTCAGGATCAGCGCTCCCGATGTCTTGCGGGCCCGTACCGAGATGTGACCGCCCTGGCCGGTGAATTTCACCGCGTTGGATAGAAGGTTGATGACGATCTGCTTGATCGCCCGGCGGTCGGCGAACAGCGAGATGCTGTCGGCGATCCTGGTTTCCACGGTGATGGCCTTCTCTGCCGCCTGCAACGAGACCACGCGAACCGTCTCGCTGATCAGCGGGTAAAGGTCGATCTGCTCGCTGTCGAGCGAGAACTGGCCGGCCTCGATCTTCGACATGTCGAGTATGTCGTTGATGACACCGAGGAGGTATTTGCCGCTGCCGTTGATGTCGCTGGCATACTCCTCGTAGCGCTGCGACCCGAGCGGCCCGAAGAGCTTCTGCTCCATCAGTTCCGAAAAGCCGATGATGGCGTTGAGCGGCGTGCGCAACTCGTGCGACATGTTGGCCAGGAATTCGGACTTGGCCCGGTTCGCCGCCTCGGCGCGCTCGGTTTCCTTCATGTATTTGTGGTTGAGGTCGACGAGCTCGCGCGCCCGCTCTTCCTCGGCCCGGCGGGCCAGCGACAGGTCGTGGATGGTCGCCATAAGCCGGCGCTCGCTGTCGACCAGCTTTTCCTGGTGCAGCTTGATCTGCGTGATGTCGGAGCCGACCGAGACGATGCCGCCATCGCGGGTGCGCAGTTCGTTGACCTGCAGCCAGCGGCCATCTGCCAGCTGCCGCTCGAACGTGGCTCCGCCCTGCGGTCCGTTGGTGTTGGCAAGGCGCCGCTCGGAGGCGAAGGCAAGCATCCGGCCTTCCAGTGCCGCGCGCAGCGTGCCGGGCATGACATCGCGGTCGGACAGGCCGTTGTCCTTCTGGTACTTGGAATTGCACATGATCAGGTGCTCCGAGGCATCCCAGAGCACGAAGGACTCGTTGATGTTCTCGATCGCCGTGCGCAGCCGGAGGTCGGCGGCCTCGGAGCGCAGCGCCAGATGCCGCTGCTCGGTGACGTCGACGGCGATGCCGATGAGCTGGATCTCGGGGGCTTCGGGATCGATGACCTGGGCGCGGGCGCGCATCCACACCCATTGCCCGTCGGCATGGCGCATGCGGAAGACCTGGTCGATATGGTCGATCTCGCGAGCGACGATGCGGTTGGCGAGCTGGAACAGGTCGCCGTCGTCGGGATGGATGATTTCGTCCACCTCGCCGAAGGAGAGCATCGTGTCGCACGGCTGGTAGCCCAGCATGTCGTACATCGAGCGCGACCAGTACATCTTGCCGCGTACCATGTCCCAGTCCCACAGGCCGCAGCGGCCGCGCACCAGCGCCATGTCGATGCGCTGATGCGCCTCGAGATAGATGCGGTCGGCGGCCTGCGCACGCGCCGCCTGGCCGAAATAGGCGTAGAGGATGACGATCAGAACGCCGGCGGTCAGGACGAACAGCGTGACGTTCAGGGAGACCGTCTTGCGCCAGGTTTCGAACACAGCGTCCTGCGGCACAAGCGCGGCGGCGGCCCCCTTGCGGTCGCCGGAGAGGCTGACGGCCGCATACCAGTCCCGGCCGTCGATGCTGACCTCCATGACGCCCGCGCGGTCGCCGAACATGAACAGCGGTTGACCGCCCTGGACCAGGCCGTCGAGGGAGCGCCCGTGCCATGGTGTCGATTGCGGCGACACCGCGATGATCTTGAAGGCGCTATCCGTGACGGCCAGCACGTGGCTCCGGCCCAGCGCACCCTGGCGGCCGATGGTTTCGAGCACGTCCTGGGACGTGTCGGCCGGGTTCGTGCTGACACTCCGTGCCAACTGGCCGGCGGCAAGCGCCAGGATCGCCCTGGCGTCGCGCTCGACCTCGTCGCGCTCATTCATCAGCGACAGCACCCGAAGTGCCGCGACGACGACCAGGAAGATGATGATAAGCGCCGGAATGGAGCGGCGCAGCAAAGGCTCCGCCGCGAGCAGCCTTTTGTAAGCCGGCTGCGCGATCAGCCGCGTGTTGCCGGCAAGACCGTCCCGGCGCGTCTCGCGCCGTTCCAAAGCTATCCCACCGGGCGCGCCCCACGCGTCCGCCTTCGCCATAAATGGCACTCCCCGAATTTTTCGTAATGACCGATCCGGCAAACGCCGCACTTCCGAATCGTCAGTAAAGAATCAAAGGTGATTCGCGTTGTCCAGAGGCGCGGCGAAAAAAGATTAAAAATCGAATAAAATATCGCTGATCGCGGGCTGTCGGACCGCGGTGCAGTCTGGCGCGGCCGGTATCCGGCTCGATCAACGGACCGAGCCGGATACGAGATACCATTCAGAGGCATCCGCCCGAGCTATCCCGGATGCTCCCCAGAACTACCCCAGGGTGCGTTCGACGATGTCGCGCAGGTCGGCGGACAGGTTCTCGGCACCGGCGAGGGTCAGCAGGGCTTCCCTGGCCTTGTCCTTGCGAACCGGCTCCAGCGACCGCCAGGAGCGCAGCGCGGTGGCCAGCCTTGCCGCCACCTGCGGGTTGCGCTTCTCGACCTCCAGCACTGTCTGGGCGAAGAAACGGTAGCCTTCGCCGTCGGCGCGGTGGAAACCGGTCTGGTTGCCGGCGGAGAAGGTGCCGATCAAGGCGCGCACCCGGTTCGGATTGGACATCGAGAAGGCGGCATGGCCGGTGAGGGCGCGCACGGCATCGACGGTGCCGGCTCCGGGTACGCCGGCCTGGATCTGGAACCACTTGTCCATGACGAGCGGGTCGGATCCATACCGTGCCTCGAAGGCGCTCAGTGCCTCGGCCGCCTGCGGGGTGCCGCGGTGACGATGCGCGAGCGCCATCAGCGCGGCGGCACGATCGGTCATATTGTTTGCGGCGTGGAAATGCCGGGCGGCCAGCTCGACCCCACCCGGCAGCACGCAAAGATAGTCGAGCAGGATGTTTCGCAGGGCGCGTCTTCCGGCACTGGCGGCATCCGGGCTGAAGGCGCCGTCGTCGCGCAGACGTTCGTAGAGGGCGCGCATCGGCGCCTCGTTGGCGGTGGCGACCGCCAGCACCAGCGCCTCGCGTGCCGAGAAGATGGCATCCGGGTCGACATTGGTGCCGATGTCGCGGGCAATGTCGGCCTCGCCGGGCAAGGCCAGCGCAAGCGCGCGATAGGCGGCCTCCAGCGTCTCGTCGCCGGCGATCCGGCCAGCCAGGGCCGAGAGCCGGGCAGGGAAGTGCGGTCGTCCGCCCGCCAGGGCCTGCCGGAAAGCCGCGATCAGCGCATCGGTGAACAGGGTGTTGACCGCCTGCCAGCGGGCAAAGGCATCGCTGTCATGGCTGGCGAGGAAGAACAGGTCCTCCGGTCGCTGCTCCGCCGAAAGCGTAACCGGCGCCGAAAACCCGCGATTGAGCGACACTGCCGGGCGCTCGGACACGCCCTTGAAGCGAACCACGTGACGACGCTTGCGGATGTGGATGACGCCGTCCTCGACGGTGGCGCCTTCGACCTCGTCATAGGCCAGGGGCTTGCCGTCCGCGCCGACAAGTCCGAAAGCCAGCGGGATGTGCAGCAGCCGCTTGCGGCTTTCCGATGGCGTCGGCGGCACGGATTGCTCGATCTCGAGCGTGAACTCGCGGTTCGCGGGGTTGTACGAGGAACTGACCGTGAGGTTTGGCGTGCCCGCCTGATGATACCAAAGCGCGAACTGCGACAGGTCGAGGCCGGAAGCATCCTCGAAGACCCTGACGAAATCCTCGATCGTGACGGCCTGGCCGTCATGGCGCTCGAAATAGAGGTCCATGCCGGCGCGGAATGCCGTGGCACCGACGATCGTGCGGATCATCCGCACCACTTCCGAACCCTTCTCGTAGACGGTCGCCGTGTAGAAGTTGTTGATCTCGCGGTAGCGGCGTGGCCGCACCGGATGTGCCAGCGGACCCTGGTCCTCGGGGAACTGGTGGGCGCGTAGTGTGCGCACCTCGGCTATCCGTCGCACGCCGCGCGAGCGCTGGTCGGCGGAGAATTCATGGTCGCGGAAGACGGTCAGGCCCTCCTTCAGGCAAAGCTGGAACCAGTCGCGGCAAGTGATTCTGTTGCCTGTCCAATTGTGGAAATACTCATGCGCGATGATCGCCTCGATATTGGCGAAATCCACGTCGGTCGCGGTTTCCTGGTCGGCGAGCACGTATTTGTCGTTGAAGATGTTGAGGCCCTTGTTCTCCATGGCCCCCATGTTGAAGTCGGAGACCGCCACGATGTTGAAGACATCGAGGTCGTATTCGCAGCCGAACGCCTCTTCGTCCCATGTCATGGAGCGCTTCAACGCGTCCATGGCATAGCCCGCGAGATGCTCCTTGCCGGGCTCGACATAGATGCCGAGATCGACCGGACGGCCGGACGCCGTGATGAAGCTGTCGGAGACCTTGCCGAGCTTGCCCGCGACCAGCGCGAACAGGTAGGACGGCTTGGGAAAGGGATCTTCCCAGAGGGCGTAGTGCCAGCCGTCGGCGAGATCGCCGCTCTCGACCGGATTGCCGTTGGACAGCAGCACCGGCGCGTCCTCTCGAAGCGCCTCGATGCGCACGGAATAGACCGACAGCACGTCCGGGCGGTCGAGGAAATAGGTGATGCAGCGAAACCCTTCGGCCTCGCATTGCGTGCAATAGGCGCCGCTGGAGCGGTAGAGCCCCATCAGGGCGGTATTGCGCGCGGGCGCCACCTCGGTCTCGATGAGCAGGTGGAAGCGCGCCGGCGGCTTGGCGATGGTCAGTTGATCGGGAGTGGCGACAAAATCGGCGGGATCGACGGCGCGCCCGTCGATCTCCAGGCGCAGCAGGGTCAACCCGTCGCCATCGAGCACCAGCGGTGACGGCGCCAGCCCTTCGCGGCGTTCGATCTCCAGGACCGCTGTAACGCGCGTGGCATCCGGCGACAGGCGGAAGGTGAGGCTTGTTTGCGGGATGAGATAGTCGGTGGGGCGATAGTCTTCGAGCTTGAAGACATGGCCGGTATCCGTGCGCATTCTAAGGCTTTTCCTGTCTGTTCCGCCGCATGCTGACGAGGCTGCTGGTCCAAGAAATTCGGGGTTCGCGCTCTTTACACGAAACCACACCTCGACAAAACTGTGACGACGCCTATTTCAGGGCGCTCCTTCCAATCATCATCGCGAGGCTGCCATGACCGTTGTCACGCCGAAATTCGGAATGGGCGCTTCAGTGCTGCGTCGCGAGGATGCTGCCTTCATCAGGGGGCAGGGCCGCTACACCGACGACATCCGGCCCGAGGGGTTGCTGCACGGCTATGTGCTGCGCTCGCCTGTCGCCAAGGGTCGTTTCACCGTTGTCTCGACCGCAGCGGCAAGCGCGGCGCCCGGCGTCCACCTTGTGTTGACCGGCAAGGATCTTGCCCATCTCGGCGACCTCAAATCCGGCGTCATGCAGAAGCAGCCGGACGGAACCAGGGCGCCGACGCGCGACATCCCGATCCTGTGCCGCGACCGGGTCAACTATGTCGGCGACGCGGTCGCCTTCGTCGTCGCCGACAGCCGCGCGCTGGCGCAGGATGCCGCCGAGCTGATCGAGATCGACTATGACAGCGAGGACGCGGCCGCCGGCACCGCCACCGCGCTCGACGAGGGCACGCCGCTCGTCTGGCCCGAACTGGGCTCCAACCGTGCCTTCGTCTACCATTCAGGCGACAAGGCCAGGACGGATGCCGCCTTCGCCGGCGCCGCGACTGTCAGCCGCATCGAATTCGTCAACAACCGGCTGGTCTGCAACTACATGGAGCCGCGTTCGGCCGTCGGCGAATGGAACACGCAAGAGAACCGCTTCGTGCTCATCACCGGGTCGCAGAGCGTCCATTCGATGCAATCGATCATCGCCGACCTGTTCAAGATCGAAAAGAAGCATCTTCGTGTCATCACGCCCGATGTCGGCGGCGGATTTGGCCCGAAGACCTTCGTCTATCGTGAGTATCCTTTGGTGCTGGAGGCGGCGCGCCGGCTCGGTCGTCCCGTCAAATGGTCCGGAGACCGCACCGAACATTTCCTGACCGACGCGCAGGGGCGTGACAATGTGGTGAAGGCCGAGATGGCGATGGATCGGAACGGTCGTTTCCTCGGCATGCGCGTCGACCTCTACGCCAACATCGGTGCCTACATTTCGCAGTACGGGCCTTACATCCCCTACATCGGCGTCACAATGTCGACCGGCGTCTATGACATCCAGGCGCTCGATGTGTTGGTCACGGGGCTCTACACCAACACCTGCCCGGTGGATGCCTATCGTGGCGCCGGCCGCCCGGAGGCCGCCTTCCTCCTCGAGAAACTCGTCGATGCCTGCGCGCATGATCTCGGCCTGCCGGTCGAGGAAATCCGCCGCCGCAACTTCATCCGGCCGGAGCAGTTCCCTTACCGCACCCAGACCGGTCGTCTCTACGACACGGGCGAGTTCGAAGGACACATGAACCGCGCCATCGAGCGGTCGGAGTGGAAAGCATTTCCGGAGCGGCTGGAGCGGTCCAGGGCCGAGGGGAAGATCCGTGGCGTCGGCATGGCCACCTACATCGAGGCCTGCGCCTTCCCGGGCTCCGAACCCGCCTTCGTCGAGCTCAACGGCGACGGCACCGTGACGCTGAAGATCGGCACCCAGTCGAACGGCCAGGGCCATGCGACGGCCTATGCGCAATTCCTGTCCGAGAAACTCAACCTCGACATCGACAGGATCCATGTTCGCCAGGGCGATACCGACGAGCTCAAGGCCGGCGGCGGCACCGGCGGCTCGCGCTCTATCCCGCTCGGCGGCGTCTCGGCGGCGCGCGCGGGTGAGGATCTCGCCAACAAGATCAAGCGCATCGCCGCCGACGAGCTCGAGGCATCGGCGGGCGACATCGAACTCGCCAACGGCGTTGCCCGCATCGTCGGCACCGACCGGACGATCGATTTTTCGGCGATCGCCAAGGCGGCCAAGAGACCGGACGACCTCAAGGGTTTCGGCGAGTTCATCCAGGACGAGTGCACCTATCCGAACGGCACCCATATCTGCGAGGTCGAGATCGATCCGCAGACCGGCGCCACGACGATCGTCGGCTACACCATCGTCGATGATTTCGGCGTCACGGTGAACCCGATCTTGCTCGCCGGCCAGGTGCATGGCGGCGTGGTGCAGGGCATCGGCCAGGCGTTGACCGAGGACACGATCTACGGCGAGGACGGACAGTTGCTGACAGCGAGCTTCATGGACTACGCCATGCCGCGCGCCGACAACTTCCCCTTCTTCAGTTTCGAGACGCGCAACGTGCCTTCGACCACCAACGCGCTGGGCATCAAGGGCGCCGGCGAGGCCGGCACCATCGGCGCGACGCCGGCAGCCCTCAATGCCGTGACCGACGCGCTCTGGCGCGCCTATGGCATCCGGCACATCGAAATGCCGGCGACGCCTGCCCGCATCTGGGCCGCCATACAGGGCGCTTCCTCGGCGTGACCGTCGAGGCGGGGGCCAGAGCGGCGGCGCGGGGGGAGCACGCGAACGCCCACGACACGCTACGGGGCATCATGCTGAAGATCGCCTCGGTGTCGGTGTTCGTCGGCATGTCGACCTGCATCAAGGCAGCGGGCATGGTTCCGGCGGGGCAGATCGTGTTCTTCCGCTCGTTCTTCGCCATTTTTCCGATCATGGCCTTCCTGGCCTTCAAGCGGGAGCTCCACACCGCCTTTGCCACCAAGCGACCGCTGAACCACATCGCGCGCGGCGTGGTCGGCGTCTGCGCGATGGGGCTGACCTTCTTTGCCTTGACCAGGCTGCCACTGCCGGACGCGATCACGCTGAATTACGCCCAACCCCTGCTGGTTGTGGTGTTTTCCTCGATCTTCCTTGGCGAAGCCATCCGCGTCTATCGCTGGAGCGCGGTGATTGTCGGCCTTGCCGGCGTGCTGGTCATCGCCTGGCCTGAGTTGACGTTGCTGCGCTCCGGCGCTGCCCTGGGCGACCAGGAGGTGCTCGGCGTCGTTGCCGCCTTGGCCTCGGCGGCGATCGCCGCTGTTGCCCTGCTGCTGGTTCGCAATCTCGTCCAGACCGAAAGGACGGCCACCATCGTGCTGTGGTTCTCTGTGACGGCGAGCGTGCTGGCGCTCTTCACGCTGCCCTTCGGCTGGCAGGCCCTGACGCCGATGCAGGTGGCTCTGCTGATTGGCGCCGGATTCTGCGGCGGGTTGGCGCAGATACTGATGACGGCCGCCTATCGCCATGCCGAAGCCTCGGTGGTGGCGCCTTTCGAATACACCTCGATGATCCTCGGCGTCGTCGTCGGTTATCTCGTCTTCGGTGATGTCGCGACGCTATACACGCTGGTCGGCGGCCTGATCGTCGTTGCCGCCGGCATCTTCATCATCTGGCGCGAGCGCCAGCTTGGTCTGGAGCGCACGCGGACGCGCAAAGCCGCGGCGCCGCAGGGGTAGGGGGCTCAGGACGCCGCCGCCCGTTCCTTCGCCAGTCGCACCAGGACTGTCCGTGTCTGTTCGTCGGCCGGGAAGAAGGATTCGATCGCCAGTTCCGACAGCGTGACGTCGAGCGGCGTACCGAAAACGGTGATCGTGCTGATGAAGGAAAGCACTGTGTCGCCATGGGCGAGCCGGAGTGGGTGCACGATGCCGCTCGGCTCGACCGGAGTTGGCTTTGCGCTCTTCAGGCCTGACGGATAGGCACGAAGTTCCCGTTCCAGTTCGATCAGCACCGGATCGCCCGTCGCGTCGTTCTGCCCTTTCAGCCGCTCCAGCAGATGAGCGCGCCATTCGGCGAGGTTGACGATACGCGGCGCGACGCCGCCGGGATGGAGGCTGAGCCGCAGCACGTTGACGGGCGGCTGCAACAGCGATGGCTCGGAGACGTCGGCCAGGAACGGGCCGATCGCCGCATTGGCGGAGATGAGGTTCCAGTGCCTGTCGACCGCAAGTGCCGGGAAGGGCTCATGCCCCCGCAGCACCGTTTCGACCGCTGCCATCGCTGGCGCCAGCGTGGCATCGGTCAGCGAGCGTTCGCTGAAGCTTGGCGCGAAGCCCGCGGCAAGCAGCAACTGGTTGCGTTGGCGCAAGGGGATCGCGAGCTGCTCGGCCAGGTGCAGCACCATTTCGCGCGATGGCTGGGCGCGGCCGCTTTCAACGAAGGAGAGATGCCGTTGCGAGATGTCGGCTTCCATGGCGAGGTCGAGCTGACTCATGCGCCGGCGCGTGCGCCATTCGCGAATAAGGCTGCCGGCGGAGATCCCTGCTGTCGTCATCCCGAATGACTAGGCCGCCGAGAGAGCCAGTTCAATGACCTCCGAGGTCATAGCCAGGTATCGGCGACGCCAGATCCGTTCTTCTCGCGGGCGGATCAGCCAGCCCCCAATTCCCGCAACTTCACCTTCACCTCGACAAAATCGCGCCATGCCAGCTTCTTGTGCGCCGGCGTGCGCAGGAGATAGGCCGGGTGCAGCGTCGGCATGGCTGGAATGGCGATGCCGGAGGCGGTCGTGTGGATGCGCCAGTTGCCGCGCAGGCGCAATATGCCCTCGGTGGTGTTGAGCAGGGTCTTGGCCGAAGGGCCGCCGAGATTGACCAGCACCTTCGGATTGACCAGCTCGATCTGCCTTTCGATGAAGGGGCGGCAGATCTCTGTCTCATGCGGCGTCGGGGTGCGGTTGCCAGGCGGACGCCACGGAATGACGTTGGCGATGTAGGCCGAGCCACGGTCGAGGCCGATCGCCGCCAGCATGCGGTCGAGCAACTGGCCGGAGCGGCCGACGAAGGGCAGGCCTTCCAGGTCCTCGTCTCGGCCCGGCGCTTCGCCGACCAGCATCAGCGAGGCATTCGGATTGCCATCGGCGAAGACCAGGTTCTTGGCGGTGAACTTGAGATTGCAGCCGTCGAAGGCCGCCATGTGCTGGCGAAGTTCCTCAAGTGTCGCCGCGCTGCGCGCCAGTTGTCGGGCCAGCGCTGCTTGTGCTTCATCGGGCACGGTGGCAGCGGACTGGCGCGCCGGCGCGTCCGGCACCGCGCTCGTATCGAGCCGTGGCCCCGCGGGGGGGGCCTGTGCCGGCCTGTTCTCGCGCGCCGCCTGGGGCGGCGCGGGCGCACGCTCGGCCTGCCTGGGCGGGGCCTCGGCAAAGCGGTTGACCGGCGCATCCTCGAGCGCCTCGTCGACGCCGGCACTGGCGTAGAAGGCGAGCAGGTCGGCGAGATCCTGGCGGCTTGTCGGGGAGGCGGCAGTCATGGCCGGCACATTCCTCCGCCCGGCCGCAATTTGCAACCTTCGTCGTCAGGCGCGGACGCGGCGGGCTCGTCATCCGGCGGTTCGCGGTACCCCGTGCCGTTCACCCCGTCGGTATGCGTGGCTCCTGCACGAGATAGAAGCGCTGTTTCGGCGCGTAGTCGGTGATCAGGAAGTCGAAGGTCGCCGTCTTCAACGGATCGATCTTGCCGTTCTTGAACAGCAGCCGGTCATACGGCTCGAACTCCCTGTCGAAATCGGCGAAGTCGCTGGATGAAATGGCATCCGGCGTCCTGTTGGCCTGGTCGAAGGAAAGGCCGTCACCGAATCCGCTGGGTTCGCCGAGCACCGATTGCAGCTCGAACTGGAATTCGATCCAGGCCTGCCCGCCATTGTTGAGCACGTCGATGCGCATGTGCAGGATGCCATTGGCGAAGATGCCTGCCTGTCCGAACGGTTGTATCGGCTTGGCCGCACGGATGGTGAGCGTCACCGGCGTCGCCGAGTTGAGCTCCTCGACGATCACGAACGGATCGTCCCTCGTGCCGATGCCGGAAGCGCCGGTGATATGGAAACCGCCGAGTTCATCGGAAAACGAGTAGCCACCAGCCACCCACACCCTGTGCGGCTCGTCCGCCTGGGACGGTGCCATTGCCAAAAGAAACCCTGCGGCCACCAGTCCGATATGGACCGGCGCCGGGGAAAAGCGCGTCGATGGCAAGCCTGGAGGCCTGAAGCTGCGCATGGCGCAAGTATGGCCGAGAAGCCAGCCGCCGAACAATTGAAATCGTGGTGGCGACTTGCTTTGCCGCGCCAACAAAATGGATTGATGTTTTCGCGAGCCTAAAATAGGCCAGAACCAGGCCATGCGCGACTTTTTGTCGAAATCGGCAATGTCACGCATGCGCCGGTTTTCCGTCGCGGATTGATGCGCTATGCAGCGGAGAAGCCAGCACAATGCGCGGGTGCGCAAGCCAGTGAGGGGTTGATGAGCGATATCGAACGCGAAAGCATGGAATTCGACGTGGTTATCGTCGGCGCGGGCCCCGCCGGCCTGGCCGCCGCGATCCGCCTCAAGCAGCTCAATCCCGACCTCTCGGTCGTCGTCCTGGAAAAAGGCGGCGAGGTCGGCGCGCACATCCTGTCCGGCGCCGTCGTCGACCCGATCGGTATCGACCGGCTGCTGCCCGGCTGGCGCGAGGAGGAGGGCCATCCCTTCAAGACGCCGGTGACGGCGGACCATTTCCTGGTGTTGGGCCCTGCCGGTTCTTTCCGCCTTCCCAACATCCTGATGCCGCCGCTGATGAACAATCACGGCAACTACATCGTCTCGCTGGGCAATGTCTGCCGCTGGCTGGCGACGAAGGCCGAGGCGCTGGGCGTCGAGATCTATCCCGGCTTCGCGGCCGCCAGCCTCGTCTACAACGACGCCGGCGCCGTCACCGGCGTCATCACTGGCGACATGGGCGTCGAGAAGGACGGCACGCATGGGCCGGCCTATGCGCCGGGCATGGCGCTGATGGGCAAGTACGTGCTGATCGGCGAGGGCGCGCGTGGCTCGCTCGCCAAGCAGCTGATCGCGAAATACAAGCTTTCCGACGGCCGCGAGCCGGCCAAGTTCGGCATCGGGCTGAAGGAACTGTGGCAGGTCAAGCCGGAGAACCACAGGCAGGGGCTGGTCCAGCACTCCTTTGGCTGGCCGCTCGACATGAAGACCGGCGGCGGTTCCTTCCTCTATCACCTCGAGGACAACCAGGTGGCGGTCGGCTTCGTCGTCCACCTCAACTATAAGAACCCTTATCTCTCGCCTTTCGAGGAGTTCCAGCGCTTCAAGACGCATCCGGCGATCGCGGGCACCTTCGAAGGCGCCAAGCGTATCGGCTACGGCGCGCGCGCCATCACCGAGGGCGGCTGGCAGTCGGTACCGAAGCTGTCCTTCCCCGGCGGCGCGCTGATGGGCTGCTCCGCCGGCTTCGTCAACGTTCCGCGCATCAAGGGCTCGCACAATGCGGTTCTGTCCGGCATGCTCGCGGCCGACCATGTCGTGGAGGCGATTGCCGCCGGCCGCGCCAATGACGAACTCACCTCCTACGAGGAGGCCTGGCGCGCCAGCGACATCGGCAAGGACCTGAAGAAGGTTCGCAACGTCAAACCGCTGTGGTCGCGCTTCGGCACGATCATCGGTGTCGGCATCGGCGGTCTCGACATGTGGCTGAACACGCTGTTCGGTCTCTCGCCCTTCGGCACGATGAAGCACGGCAAGGCCGACTACGCCGCGCTCGAACCGGCTTCCCAGCATCAGAAGATCGCGTACCCGAAGCCGGATGGCGTGCTGACCTTCGACCGACTCTCCTCGGTGTTCCTGTCGAACACCAACCACGAGGAGAACGAGCCCGTACACCTCGTCGTCGGCGACATGGCGCTGCAGCAGCGTTCCGAGCACGATGTCTTTGCCGGGCCTTCGACGCGCTATTGCCCGGCGGGCGTCTACGAGTGGGTGGACAAGGATGGGAATTCCGCCGCCGATCCCTCGGCCAAGGATGTGCGCTTCGTCATCAACGCGCAGAACTGCGTCCACTGCAAGACCTGCGACATCAAGGACCCGAACCAGAACATCAACTGGGTGCCGCCGCAGGGCGGAGAGGGTCCGGTCTACCAGGGCATGTAAGCCACGCCATGCCAGGCACGCGGTGTCGGCGCCTGCGAGCGAGCATCATCCGTGTCCTACGTTCCATACGGCTTTGTGACGCGGCGGGACATTGAAACCGCCCCGCGAACATGATCCGTTAGCATGGTGACGAAGGAGGCGGCGATGCGCCAGGCGATCCTGACAATGTTTGCCGCTACCGCCCTTCTGTGCGGCATTGCCTCTGCGGCCATGGCCGACGTGAAGATCCTCGTGAAGACGCGCACCTACGATATTGCCGGCAAGACCGGCGGGGAGCTGATCGCGGCGATGAACAGGACGGGGCCAAGGCATGGCTTCACCACGCGCGCCGTGGCCGAGACCGGCTACACGATCCATTGGGATCTTGATATCGCTCGTACCGACGGCGTTTGCAGGCTTCGGCAAGCAAACGGCACGATGAACCTCACCTATACGTTTCCAAGGCTGGCGCCGGGTTCCAGCCCCGCGCTCGTCAGGCGGTGGAACCGGTTTTTCGCCGGCGTGCGCACGCATGAGCGGACGCATGGCCGCATCGCCCGTCAGATGATGCAGGCGACCGGCAAGGCTCTCGCCGGACTGGAGCAGGACGACAATTTCCTGTGTCTAGGCACCCATCGCGAGGCGCGGCGCCGGATCAGGGAAATCTACAACCGCTACGAAGCCAAGCAGGTGGCGTTCGATGCCCGTGAGCATCGTGACGGCGGCCATGTTGATCGTCTGGTCGCGGGGCTGGCTGGCGGCGCCGGCTCTGCCTCCGTCAAATAGGCTTGACCGGCCCGCGCCTGGCCAGCACCGGTACGCATATTCCCTGTCCCGTTGCGTCGAGACGGGCAATGGCGACCTCGACCCCATAGAGGCTTCCGAGCGATGCTGACGTCAGGACTGTGTCCGGCGCGCCTGTCGCCAGGACCGTCCCCTTGCTCATCAGCGCCACCGTGTCGGCGCAGGAGAAGGCGTAGCCGGGTTCGTGCGTGGACAGCACGACCGCGAGCCCGGTCCCGGCCAGCGCCGTGATCTGGTTGAGGACGCGCGCCTGGTTGCCGAAGTCGAGACTCGCGGTCGGCTCGTCCATAACGATCAGCGCCGGCTGCTGCGCAAGCGCGCGTGCGATCAGCGTCATCTGCCGCTCGCCGCCGCTGATCTCGGTGTAGGCGCGATTGGCGAGATGGAGGATGCCGAGCTCCTCGAGCTTGGCGGTGGCGATCTCGCGGTCCGACCGTGAAGGGCTCTCGAACGCGCCGATGCGGCTCGCGCGACCCATCAGCACGACGTCGAAAACGCTGAAGGGAAAATAGGCGGTGTTGGCTTGAGGCACATAGGCGACGCGGCGCGCGAAGCTCCGGCGCGAAATGCCGGCAACGGGATGGCCGTCGAGTTCCAGTCGCCCATCCAGGATGGGGATGAGGCCGAGAAGCGTCTTGAAAAGGGTCGTCTTGCCGCAGCCGTTCGGCCCGAGCAGGCAGAACACCTCGCCGGCGGACACCGAGAAGTTCACGCCGTGACCGATCGGGCGCGCTTTCGAATAGCCGAAGGAAAGGTCGGTCGCTTTCAGCATCAGTTCCAGCCTCGGCGCGACCTCATCAGCAGCAGCCATAGAAAGAACGGCGCGCCGACAGCCGCCGTCAATATGCCGAGCGGTATCTCGACGGAAGCGCTGCGCGCCAGCGTGTCCATCAGCGTCAGGTAGCAGCCCCCCAATATCAGCGAAGCCGGCAGCAGCTTCGAGAAGTCGGGCCCGACCAGCGCGCGCGCTATGTGCGGAATGAGCAGCCCTATCCAGCCGATGATGCCGGAAATGGAAACAGCGGCCGACGTCATCAGTGTCGAGGCGGCGATCAGCACGAGCCGCGTGCGCGCGGTCTCGACGCCGAGCGCGCGGGCCTCCTCGTCCTCCAGCGTCATCAGGTTCATGCGCCAGCGCAGCAGCACCATCGGCACGAGCCCGAGGACCATGGCCGGCAGCACGGACAGGAAGTCCCCGCGGCTGACGCTCGCCAGGCTGCCGAGCAGCCAGAAGGTTATGGCTGGAAGCTGGTTGTAGGGATCGGCGAGCACCTTCAAAAGCGATATGCAGGAACCGAGCAGGGCGCCGACGGCAATGCCGGCCAGCACCAGGACCAGCGTCGGATCTCGTCCTCGCGCCAGCGCGCCGATCGCATAGACCAGGGCCACGGCGGCGAGGCCGCCAGCGAAGGACAGTCCCTGGATGGCGATGACCGGCAACGAGAGGAAAATGCCGAGCACCGCTCCCAGGCTGGCCCCCGCCGACACGCCCAGAATGTCGGGAGAGACCAGCGGATTGCGGAAAAGGCCCTGATAGACGGCGCCCGCCGCCGACAGCGCCGCGCCGGCCACCAATCCGCAGAGCACGCGCGGCAGACGCACGTTCCAGACAACCGTCTCGACCGTTGCCGGCACCCCGCTTGCCGTCCCGGTCAACCTGGCAAGGATGACCCGCGCGATGTCCTGCGGCGAGATGGCATATTTGCCTGTGACGAGGGCGATCGCCGCCACGGCCGCGAACAGGATCCAGACGGCGACCCAACCAACCCACCGTCGGCCTTGCGTGGCGTCTGCCGGGCCGGCCCCGGCCGCCTGGTTCTCGTTCATCCCGTGGGGCCGTTACGGCTTGGCGGATGCGCCGGCGAGCAGCGTGTCGAGCTGCCCGTCGTTCAGGTCGACATGGTAGAAGAGTTTGTAGAAGGTCTTCGTCGTGGCCCGCAGATCAGGCGACGTTCCGCCCGGATAAAGGACCGATGTCAGCCACGGCACGCCGATCAGCCGGTTGATGCCCGGCGGCGAATCGAACCAGCCGAAGGGGAGGGTGGGCGCCCGGTAGATACGCCCGTTCTTGACGGCATTGACGCCCGCCCAGGAGGGATCCTTGCCCACTTCGGCCTGGAAGCCGGAATCGAGCGTGAGGACGACGTCCGGATTCCAGGCCAGCACCTGCTCGACGGACACATTCGCCAGGCCACCCTTGCCAGCCGTATCGGCGACGTTGACGGCGCCGGCGGCCTCGAGGACTTCCGTGTTGATCGAGCCGGCAAGCCCGGTTTCGAGCCCTTTCGGTCCGCGCCCGTAATAGACACGCGGCCGCTTGTCTTGCGGAATCGCGGCCAGCTTCGTGTTGAGATCGTTCATGACGTTCTCGGCATAGCGCGCAAGCTCTTCGCCCCTGTCGGTCACGCCCAGCAGATCTCCGACCGTCCGCAAGGTCTGGGGAGTGTGCGCAAAAGTGCCGTCGATCAGGACGTAAGGGATTCCGGTTTGTTCCTGGACCTTGTCGGCCAGCGACGCATAGGTCGCATCGATCGTGCCGACGTCGATGATCAGGTCCGGCTTCTGCGCCATGACCATCTCGATGTTGGCGGTGTTGCCTTTGCCGGTCAGGCGGCCGTGGGCAGGCAGGTCACGGTAAGGCTCGGCCAGGTATTCCTTCTCCGCCGCGCTGGGTTCACGCACCCAGCCCACCATCTTGTCGGGCGCCAGCGTGTAGAGAAGCACGGAGGCTGGCGGCCCTGCAGCCAGAACGCGCCCGACATGCTCGGGCAACTGCACCGAACGTCCAGCGGAGTCGACGAAGACCCGGCCGGCCGCCTCCGCGCCCACCGGCAACAGGCAAAGCTGGAAGACAAGCAGTATCGCCTGCAGGAAATTTCGTCGCAACATTC
The DNA here is from genome assembly GCA_001899205.1 of Mesorhizobium sp. 65-26. GTDB lineage: Bacteria > Pseudomonadota > Alphaproteobacteria > Rhizobiales > Rhizobiaceae > Mesorhizobium. Next base: position 734,339 of record MKVL01000025.1, read on the forward strand.
TACCCGTGTCTCCGTCCCGCATCCAAGATCGTTCGCATTGTTATGTCTTGCCCGACATATCGGTCAAGCAGTCCAGGTTGGGCGTATCTTTTAGCCGGATGCCAAAGTGGCTTGACCACCCTGGATTTCTTTGTATTTGTCCAAATATAACGATCTTAAATTTCAAGGGGTCGATTGGCCGGTGGGATAGCGGCTGACCGATCCATTTGGGGCGTATCAGGGGGATTTCATGCAGCGACTTTTGTCGACGCTTTCGCTCGTCCTTTTGTCGGGCACAGCCATTCAGTCGGGCGCTTACGCCCAGGAAACCGAAAATCCGCAGAAGAAGAAGCCGCAGACGACGCAGGAGCAGCCGGCGCCGAAGCCGGAGCGTTTCTCGGGCTCACCCGTGTTCGAGCTCGGCGAGATCGTCGTCTATGGTGGTTCGGGCAGCAAGTCGTCGGACATTGGCGGCCAATCTGTCTCGCAGAGCGTGGTCAGCGCCGCCGACATCCACAAGACCAACCGCAACACGCTGGACGACGCCTTGGCCACGACGCCGGGCGTGGAAGCCTCCAACACCGGCGGCAGCCGCAACGAGCGTATGATCTATGTCCGCGGTTTTGACCGTTTCCAGGTGCCGCTCTACATCGACGGCGTCCGCGTCTACCTGCCGGCCGACAACCGCCTCGACTACGGTCGCTTCCTGACGCCGGATCTTTCCGAGATCCAGGTGCAAAAGGGCTACGTTTCGGTGCTCAGCGGGCCGGGCGGCATGGGCGGCGCGATAAACCTCGTGACCCGCAAGCCCACCAAGGAATTCGAGGGCGAGCTGCGCACCGGCGTCGATCTCGGCAACACTGGCGAGCTCGCGGCCTTCACGACGTCAGGCTGGGTGGGAACGCGCCAGGAGAATTTCTACCTCCAGGCCAGCGGCTCGTACCGCAACAGCGACGGCTGGTTCCTGCCGCGCAATTACGATCCGGTTTCGGTCGGCGCGGGAGGCCCGGTCGAGGACGGCGGGCGAAGGGATTTCTCGAACGTTCGTGACTGGCGCGCCAATTTCAAGCTTGGCTACACGCCCAATGCCACCGACGAATATGTCATCAGCTATACCAAGCAGAAGGGCGAGAAGGCCGCGCCCTACAGCATCTATGAGCCGGTACGGGGCATCACGCCGACGCCGCTGCCTTCCGGCATGGCCTACCAGCGCGACTGGAACTGGCCGTATTGGGACATCGGCTCGCTCGCCTTCAATTCCAACACAGCGATCGGCGAGGAATCGTATTTCAAGTCGAAGGTCTACTACAACACCTTCGACAACCTGCTGTCGGCCTTCGACGACTCCACCTTCTCGTCGCAGACCCAGTCCCGCTCCTTCAACAGCTATTACAAGGATCATGCCTTCGGCTTCAGCCTTGAGGGCGGCACCGAGCTGATCCCGATGAACACGCTCAAGACCGCGCTGCATTTCCGGCGCGACGTCCACAACGAGCGGCAACAGGCGAAGCCCGATGTCTCCTCGTTCATCGAGCCCTGGCAGGGGACGACCGAGGACACCTGGTCCGTGGCGGCTGAAGACACGTTCCACGCGACCGACAAGCTGGATCTCGTCGCGGGTGTCAGCCATGACAACAACAATCTGCGTCAGGCCCAGGAATACAACACTTCCGCCGGCCTGTACGAGTACCCGACCGGGGGCAGCTCCGCCTTCAACTGGCAGGCGGCGGCGATCTATCGCCAGAGCGATGCTTCCGAATTCCATGCCAGCGTGTCGTCTCGCACCCGCTTCCCGACACTGTTCGAGCGCTTCAGCACGCGCTTCGGCGACGCGCTGCCGAACCCCGACCTCAACCCGGAGCGCGCCATCAACTACGAACTCGGCTGGGTCGGCCGGCCCGCGGAGACCTTCAAGCTCGGCGGTTCCGTCTTCTACAGCGATGTCAGCAGCGTCATCCAGTCGGTCAGCATCGGCGGCGGCAAGGTCCAGAACCAGAATGTCGGCGATGGTCGCTACTACGGTGCCGAGATCTATGGCGAGTGGGAAGCAACGTCCGACCTGACGCTCGGCGCGAGCTACACATTCCTGAAGCGCAACCTCGTCGATCCTGTGCGGCCTGGCCTCCAGCCGATCGGCACGCCCGAGCACAGCGCCTACATCTACGCCGAATGGGTGCCGTTCGAGCGCTTCACGGTTTCGCCGAACATTGCGCTCTACAGCTCGCGCTGGTCGACGGATCGCCTCGAAACCACCTTCTACCAGACCAAGGGCTTCGCCCTGGTCAATCTGAACATGAACTATCGGCTGAACGAGAACTTCGAGTTCGACTTCGGGATGCGCAACATGTTCGACACCAACTACCAGCTCGCCTACGGCTATCCGGAGGCTGGCCGTACCTTCTACCTGAACTCGGCCATCCGGTTCTGATCGATGGAGCTTGGGGCGCGGCTCCGGATCACGCCAATGCTGCGCGCGGCCGGGCTCGCCGTCGCCGTGGCGACGGCGGGCCTATGCCAGCACGCGGTCGCGGAAGAGCCGGCACCCCCGGTGATCGTCGAGGCATCTCCGCAACCGCCTCCCGGGCAAGGACCCACGGCCCAGACAATGACGCAATCGTCTCCGGCCGAGCCAGGTCCGGGGCCTGACACCGGTCTGCCGCACGACCTGTCGCCTTGGGGCATGTTCCTCGCTGCCGACCGGGTGGTGAAGGCGGTCATGATCGGACTTGCCGTCGCCTCGCTGCTGACCTGGACGGTCTGGCTGGCGAAATCGCTGGAACTGGCTGCAGCCGGACGGGGGCTGAGGCGGGCCGGCGCCGCCATCCTGGCCGCCGGATCGCTGGATCAGGCCCGGGCAGGAAGCGATGGCGTTCGCGGGGTCGCGGGCGCGCTGGTCATGGCCGCATCGGAGGAGATGCGCCTGTCGGCGGGAGCACCATCGGGAACGGGTGTGAAGGAGCGTGTCGGATCGCGCCTGGCGCGCTTGCAGGCGCGCGCCGCCAGCCGCCTGTCGCGGGGAACGGGTGTGCTGGCCACGATCGGCTCGACCGCTCCCTTCGTCGGTCTTTTCGGTACGGTCTGGGGCATCATGAACGCCTTTGTCGGCATCTCTCGAGCGCACACCACCAATCTCGCGGTGGTGGCGCCAGGCATAGCGGAAGCGCTGCTGGCGACGGCGCTGGGCCTCGTCGTCGCCATCCCGGCCGTCGTCTTCTACAACATCTTTGCGCGCGCGCTGGCGGCCTATCGGCAGGATCTTGCGGACATTGCCGCGGGTGTCGAGCGCCTCGTCAGTCGTGATCTCGATCTTTCCGGGGGAGCCGGCTGAGCCTTCCGGTCGGCGGCGGAGGAAGCAACCATGGCCATCAATCCCGGAAACCCGGACGACGGTCCCGCCGAGATCCATGAGATCAACGTGACGCCGTTCATCGACGTCATGCTCGTCCTGCTCATCATCTTCATGGTCGCGGCGCCGCTCTCCACCGTCGACGTCGATGTCGACCTGCCGGCCTCGTCGGCAAGCGCGGCGCAGCCGACCAGCGAGCCGATCAATGTTACGCTGAAAAAGGATCTCTCACTCGAGGTCGCGGGCCAGGCGGCCGATCAGGCGTCACTGCGGCGCGAGCTCGAAGCCGCCACCGGGGGCGATCGCGATATCAGGATTTTCCTGCGCGCCGACCGCAGCGTCGCCTATGGCGATCTCATGGCATTGATGAACCTGTTGCGCGAGGCCGGTTATCTCAAGGTGGCGCTCGTCGGCGTCGAAACGCCGGACGAGGGACGAGCGACGCCGCCTTGACCTCCGGCTCGCTTTCGAGGGACGAAAGAAGCGTCTGGCGCTGGCTTGTGGCCGGAGCCGTCGTTGCCGCGATGCACGCGGCAGCAGGCTTCTATCTCTACAGCCTGCCCGGCGCGCCGTCCGGGCCATCGGCGCCGGCAATCGTCCAGTTCAAGCTGGAGCCGATGGTCGTGCAGGCCGACGCGCCATCTCAATCGCAAGCCCAGGGAAGCGAGGGGCAGGACGCGCCGAAGCGGGTCGAGTCGACGGTGGTGGCGCCCGAAGCGGCAGTCCCTGAAACCACGCCGGTGCTGGAGGCGGTGAACGACGCTCCCGCGCAGCCGGAGATTGTCGACGAACCCATCGAGCCTGCCATCGCCGTGCCCGCTCCCGACCGGTTGGAGGGCGTGCCGCCGGAACTGCGGCAGGACACGGCAATCCCGGTGCCGACGATAGAGGCCACAGACCCGGCAGCCGACCCCGCGATCCTTCCCGATGCTCTCGAGGCTGAGGCTCTTGCCCCCGAAATCGCGGAGGAGCAACCCGAGTCCATCGTCACAGTGCCCCTGCCACCGAGACTGGAAGGCGTTCCATCGCAGCTTCAGGCAACAATGCCGCCGGCCAAGCCGACACCGCGTGTAGCCCCGCCAGCCGAGGCCAAGCCGCCCGCCAGCAAGCCGCGGGTTGAGCGAATGACAAGGCTTCAGAAAGCCGCGAAGCCCGAGGCGAAGCTCGAACGCAAGGAGAAGCCGGCCACGCCGGATCGGAAGCCGATACGCGCAGCCAGGCCGGCGACAGGAACCACCGATCGCTCAGGAGGGCAGGGCACGGATGCACGGGCGCGAACCGGCAAGGCTGCCGCCTCGCAGGGGTCGTCCGTGTCGCCAGCGAGGTGGCAGGCCCAGGTCATCGCGCATATCAGGCGCTTCCAGCGCTTCCCCCAAGGAGCGGCCCGACCGGGGTCGGTGCGCGTTCAAGTCCAGATCAACGAGCGAGGTGTTGTGAAGTCCGTTTCCGTCACAGGCTCATCGGGCGACCCGGTTCTGGATCGCGCCGCCATCGATACGGTGCGACGCGCATCACCGGTGCCCGCGCCGCCCGTCGAAGTGGCGCGGCCATCGATGATCCTGAATCTGACCATCAGCTACCGAAGATAGGGTTTGCCTGTCGGTCCGCTGGGCGGTTGCCGGTTCATCGCGCCGGGACGCAGGCGCGAACATCCTGCGGTCGCGGTCTGCCTGCCTGCAGGTCCGACAGTTGAGGGTAGATCGACGCCGAGCCCGCATGTTGTTCGTAGACTTTGCGATCGAGGCGAACCTGCTTCCCGGATGAAGTGAACCCGACCAGGCCTGTTTTTCCGACTTGGGCAGTGGCCACCCGCATGGGGCAGAAGAACTTGGTGCTTCCGCCGACCACGAACCAACCCAGCGATCCCGATGCGCCACGTGTCAGCTTGCTGGTCTTGTATCCCTGGCCCTGCAACGCGGCATAGGATTCGGCATTGGCGTGTGTCAACGGCATCGCGAACTGCGCTGCCATCACGGCTGCTGCAAGCCGAACCAATGCTTTTGCCCTGTCCATCCACATGCCCCCCGCTCAGATTGTCATGAATGGACGAAGTCCGCCAAGGTGGCAAGGCGGGGGCAGCATCAACGATGCATGTCGCCGAACCGGTGGCTTGGAAAAAGCTGCGCTCAGCCGTCCGCCCCTGCGGCCCGGCTGAGCCACACGGTCGCCGTGGCGTTCCCCTCTTCCGGCTTCGGAGCTTCAGGCCGCAGCGAGAACTCGACCAAGACCGGCAGGTGGTCCGACCCCGCGCTTTCAAGCCGGGTCGCCGAATGGATGGTGACCGCGCCCTTGCTGAAAACCTGGTCTATGGGCAGGCCGGCGAAGCGCAGGAATTCCGGCAGCTTCCTGTGCAGCCAGGTCGGACCGACCGAGGGCATCAGCCGCAGGTCGCCGAGGGTTGCCACGCGCCTGATGGCCGCGCTCCATGGCGTGGCGTTGAAATCGCCGGCCAGCAGCGCGGTTTCGCCGAGCAGGCTGAGCGGTTCCGAGAGTTCGCCGATCCGCCGCGACTGGTTTCGCGGCCACGGCCAGTCGAGATGAATGGCGGCGACGTCGACCTCGCTGCCACCGAGGTCGATCGTTGCCATCGCCATGCTGCCATTGCCGAAACAGCTCGCATCGGTGCCAGATGCGAATGGACGCCGGGAAAGAATGCCCACGCCGAACACGCCGTCGGGATGAGCACAGAGGATCCGGTACGGGTAGGCGCTCTTGATGTAGTCGAGCTCCGTGACCCACATGTCCGACACCTCTTGGAGGGTGATCACGTCCGGATTGGCATGACCGATCAGCGACAGCACCTTCTTCGGAGTCGGATTGTCATAGCGCAGGTTCATCTGCAGCAGGCTGTAGACGATCTGGTCCGTGGGCCTGGCGACTGCCTGTTCCGGCCAGAGTCTCGGCAGGGCGCTCGCCGTGGTGACGAGGCTGGCGACGGCGAAAACCAGGGCGGCGACCGCCTGCAGCCGATACGAACTGGCCAGCAGGGGCAACGCCAGCAACACCGTCAGCACGCTGAGATGGATGCGGAAATGCGAGAAGGAATCCAGAGCCGGATGGAACGTGCCGAAAAACCCGGCCAGCAACGCGGCAGAGAGGGCCATCATCGCCAGGAATGCCACCCCAGCCGTCATGTTCGAACGCGCGCCGCCTGTTGTCATCCCGGTCGTGGCCTGCCGAATGTCGTCGGCAATTCCCGCGCGTCGCGTTGAAGCTGGTTTCGGCGACGCGCCTGCAGTCCTCGGTTTGATGCACCCTATATCAAAGCGCCATGCGCTTCTCGAATTGCTTTATCGGCCCAATTGCGGCTTGAGCAAGACGACGGATTGCCTCGGTATTCCCTGCGCCCGTGCTCTTATTGGAAGGCGGTTTCCGAGAAACTCCTGAGCTTGCGCGAGTGCAGCCGTTCCATCGGCATTTCGGCCAGCTTTTCCATGGCGCGGATACCGATCGTCAGATGCTGTGCCACCTGCCGCTTGTAGAACTCGGTCGCCATGCCGGGCAGCTTCAACTCGCCATGCAGGGGCTTGTCGGAAACGCACAGCAGCGTGCCGTAAGGGACGCGGAAGCGGAAGCCGTTGGCCGCGATCGTCGCCGATTCCATGTCGAGGGCGATCGCCCTCGATTGCGACAGGCGCTGCACCGGCCCGCGCTGGTCACGCAGCTCCCAGTTGCGGTTGTCGATGGTGGCGACGGTGCCGGTGCGCATGATGCGTTTCAGGTCGTAGCCGGAAAGCCCGGTGACCTCGGCGACCGCTTCCTGCAAAGCCACCTGGATCTCCGCCAGCGGCGGGATCGGCACCCAAACCGGCAGGTCGTCGTCCAGCACATGGTCCTCGCGCACATAGGCATGCGCCAGCACATAGTCGCCCAGCGCCTGCGTGTTGCGAAGGCCGGCGCAATGGCCGAGCATCACCCAGGCATGCGGCCTCAGCACCGCGATATGATCGGTAATGGTCTTGGCGTTGGACGGTCCGACGCCGATGTTGACCATGGTGATGCCGCCATGGTCCGGCTTCTTCAGGTGATAGGCCGGCATCTGCGGCAGCCGCTGCGGCGGCGTTCCCTCGCTCGGCGCGCTCGCTCCGGCCCTGGTCACCACATTACCGGGTTCGACGAACTCCGTGTAGCCGCCGCCGCCGCTCTCCATGAGGTCTCGGGCGCGGGCGACGAATTCATCGATGTAGAACTGGTAGTTGGTGAACAGGACGAAGTTCTGGAAGTGCTGCGGGCTGGTCGCCGTATAGTGCGCCATGCGGTGCAGCGAATAGTCGATGCGCTGCGCCGTGAAGGGCGCCAGCGGCCTCGGCTCGCCGTAGGCCACCTCGAAGGTGCCGTTGGCGATCTGGTCGTCGGTACCGTCGAGGTCCGGTACGTCGAACAGGTCGCGGATCGGCCGCTTGATGCGCTCGGCCGCGGAGCCGTCGACATAGGTTCCTTCGAGGAACGCGAAATGCAGCGGGATCGGTGTCGACGATTCCGAAACCGTCACCGGAACGCCGTGGTTGCGGATGATCAACCGCAACTGCTCGACGAGATAGCTTTCGAAGAGCTGGGGCTGGGTGATGGTCGTGGCGAAGTGCCCCGGCGTCGGCATATGGCCATAGGCCTGCCGCGAGTCGATCTGCGTGAACGAACTCGTGGTGACGCCGATCTCTGGATAGAACGCCCGATAGCGCTTGGTGGTGTCGCCGCCGGCGGCGAGCGATGCGAAGGAGTCGCGCAGGAACTTGGTGTTGCGGTCGTAGAGCGCCTGCAGCGCCGCCACGGCCTTTTCAGGGTCGTCGAAACTCTGGCGCCCGAACGGCTCGGGCATGACGACGGATTCGATGGCTTGTGGATAGATTCGCTTTTCCATGACCCAATATAGAGGTTGGCGGGAGCCGTTGGGAGGGGGCCATGGGCGAGGGGATGGAAAGTTTTCGAGCGGCGTCAGCCGCGCTGGAGGCTGACGAGGATCACGAGGCCGAGGCCGGGCTTCTTCAACGCCGGCGCCTCTATCGTGCCGCCCGCATCAGCGCGCATCGCCGGGACGGCCAGCACCGGAGCTGCTAGGAGCATCAGCAGCAACGTCGCCCGCGGCAGCAACCGGAGGGTCTTGAGCGCGATGGCGGCGATGGCGTTCATGGTGGTCGTTCCCCGTTTCACGTTCTGTCGTTTCAGCGGTTGGATTGGTTCACGCAGCCGAGCTGGCAAACGTCGGCGGCGGTCCAGGCCCGGGCCGGACGGCCCGCTTCGGCAACGAGGATCGCGAAGAACATGCCGAACAGGCTCATCAGCAGGCAGACGATGGTGAAGCGGCGGGCGAGCATTGGTGTTGTCTCCTTCGACACGCAGGAGGATGCCCGGATGCGACTGAACCAGCTCTGATGGCCCCGTTCATCCGCCATTCAAAATCATTGACGAAATCTTTCTGACAGGATCGGGCGCCGACGATTTCACTGTGCGCGCTCTTCCACTGCGCAGCAGGCGCGCCGGAGGCTGGATCGGGAGGCTTGGCTGTCACCAAACGCGGGAAATTCCGCGGCGAAGCCGGGAATTAGGTCCGCGGCGATGCCGCTTCGAAAGCGTGGCGTCTCGCTGATGATAGCCCCATGTCAGATTGAACTATGCGACATAGCTGGTAGGGTAGGGCGCTAGTGGTCGGCCAACGTACGGGGACGTTCGCGGACATCGAAACGGAATTGGGGCTATGGGCGTAGCAAGAACTTATCTGGACCGATTCAAGATTGTCGGAAAATTAGGTCAAGCAAAAATACAGGGTGCGCTCACTTCCAGCAAGCTGGCTCCCGGTCGGATAATCCCGGAATATGGTGAAGACCAATTCCATCTTTTGAAGTTACATGCCGAGTACGGAAAGATATTCACGACATGGTCGGCTGGAAAGCTGACGACTTGCATCGTCGGCCACGAGTTGGGTCTGCGCTTCCTGACGGAAAACAAGACCAAGATACGCGCGGCGACCATCGATATGACGCCGATCTTTCCCGAAGGCTTCCTGAGGGCGATGGAGGGGGAAACCCACGTCGAATATCGACGCATCTTCTTGTCTGCCTTTCGCGCGATCTCACTTGCTGATCAAAAGGAGGAGCTTCGCCGGATTATTCACGGCCGCCTGACGCAGCTGACGTCCGGTGAGGACCGTCTGCGGTCCGACGTGGCGGCGAAGGTCCTCAAACGGGCTTCAACGGCCGTGATGCTCCAGCTCATATTGGGCGCAAGGGACGGCTCACCGATCGCGAAGGAACTGACGGAGGCATATGACGACTATGTGCCGAACGGGATGCATCTGGTCATCAAGCCGGCCGAACGCGAGAAGTACGAGCGCGTCAAAAGTATCGTGCTCAAGCTGGTGGATGAGCTGAAGGCGTCGCAGGCTGCGCCGTCGAGCCTGCTGGAATGCATCCTTCGCTCCGAAAAGCTCGACGAAACGGTCATCGGCAACCTCATTCATATGACGGAGTTCGCCAGGTACGATTTCCACGGCCTGTGGCGATGGATCCTCCTGGAACTGGCCGCCAGCGGTGGCTACGCGCAGTCCATAGCAAGCGAACCAGATGCCGAGCGGCGGGAAACCATGGCGAAGTCGGTCGTGTCCGAGACACTTCGCATGCAGCAAAGCGAGTTCGTCCTGCGAACCGCGATCGAGCCGATCGTTTTTGAAGGCTACCTCATTCCACGGCGCAGCCGGGTGAGGATTTGCATATGGGAAGGCCATAGGGACCCGGCACAGTTTGCCGATCCAAACGTTTTCAAGCCCGATCGGTTTGTCGATCAGAAATTCTCGAGCGCCTCCTACGCGCCCCTCGGACTTGACCATCATCGGTGCCTGGGAGCGAACTGGACGCAGCAACTGAGCGGCATGTTCGTGGAAGAAATCGCCGAGAACTTCTCCATCGAACTCGTCAATTACGGGGAACCAAGCCGCGGTCACTTTCACTACGAGCCGGGACCTGACTCTCAGGTATCTCTGGGTCTCAGGAAACCGGCAGAGACCCCGGCCGCGCAACCGTGACCCGTATTGCTATCGGGATCGCGTCGCGAGATCGACCCAGGATGGTTGCCGATCTGCTCGACTCGGTCGGCCGCCTCGAAGCCGGGGATGATCTGGAGCTTACCGTCATTCTGGTCGAGAACGGCGACGGAACGGCATTGCTTCGTCCCGTTGCCAATTTCGCGGCCGCCCATGAGCGGATCAGGATCCATCATCTGGTCGAGCCTCGCCTGGGCATCGTTTTCGCGCGCAACGCGGCTCTCGAGTTCGCCATCAATTCGGATTTCGACAGTCTGGCGTTCGTTGATGACGACGAGGTCGTCGCGCCACGCTGGCTCGTCGAGCTCTCCGCCGAACAACGTGGCGGAAATCATGACATCACGGGCGGGCCGGTTGAGGCCTTCATCGGCCCGTCGCCGCTGGGTTACTGGGAGGCGCTTGTCTGGAAGGGGCTCTCGTCCCGCTCAAGGCACAATCAGAAAACGGCGGAGGACCGAAAGACCGGCGGTCGGGAAGCCGATGTCGTGATATCCACGAACAATTGCCTGGTCAGCCTGCCTTTCGTGCGAAAAGTGGGGCTGCTGTTCAACGAGCAGTACAATCTGACCGGAGGGGAGGACACCAGGTTTTTCCGCGACGCAACGCGACTGGGCGCAAGAACGGGCTGGGCACCGAAGGCGGTGGTTTCGGAAGAAATCGTTCGCGAGAGATTGGCGCCATCATATCAGCTAAGAAGAGCGCGGGATCACGCTCTCGTCTCGTTCTACGACAAGTTCGAAGGCCGGCCCGTTCGAAAATGGTTGCGCGCCCCGGTTTCGGCCGTCTTCAAGCTGCTGGCGGGCTGCGGCCTGCTGCTCCTGGCACCGGTTACGTCGGGAGCGACATTCTTCAATTCGCTCAGGGCATTCGGCGAGGCCGCCGGCCGGGCCCAGGGCCTCATGGGTATCAAGCGCAAACCATACGCGCGAACCACCGGGAACTAGAGCAATGCCGGCGAAAATTGAATCGCCGGCATTGCTCTAACTCTTTGTTTTTGCGCAATTCCGGACGCAAAACCGCGACGCACTTTTTGCTGGAATTGCTCTAGGATGCGATGCTCGCAGCGGCGGCCGCGCGCTCGGGAAGCGCTGGCCGCCGGCCTGCGGCGTTACAGCTTGGTCCAGGTTTGGCTCTTGCAGATGAGGCCACCCAGCACGCATCCGCTCATCTTGAGCGAAGTGCCGGAAAGCGTCGCCTTGCCGGAATAGGTCTTGTCGCTTGCCGGATCGGTGATGTTGCCGGCGTATTTGTTGGCGCCGCTCGCCTTGAACGAACCGATTGTCTTGCCGGCATACTTTCCGGTCTTGAGGGTGATGGAGAAGGAACTGCCGCCGCTTATGGTCGCGGTTTCTCCGGACTGTGTCTTCCAGTTGCCCTCGATCGGATCCGCCCATGCGGCTCCGGCCGCGATCAAGGTGGCCGCGAGGGCCAGGCTCAGTTTTCCAAACATATCATCCTCCCTGAGGCATATGGCGATCGACCGGCCGTGCCTGTCGGCCCCTTACGCAAACGTAAGCTAGTCCAGCTCTGGCCAAAACAAAAGCGGTGTCCCAACGGAAGCTTTCGAGGATTTTCGAGCCGCGAAAACCACGCCTGAGGCATCAAGGACGCGCAAATCTATCTGGCGACTTTGGTTTCCGTGGTTAGCGGAGTCTTTCCGCGACACGCGAAAGTTTTCATCAATCTTTGCTCAAAACGGCGCGATTGCTGACTTTGTATCCTTAACGAATTCTCGTGTTTACCTCTTGTTTTAGCTTTGTTTTCTTCAAATTAAGCAAGCCATTTAACGACGGATTCAAGCCTCCACGGCATCCTCAAAAGCATCGAAAGAGCGGCCCGGCAAGACAACGGAGGCGGCTCTCGGGAGCCAGACAGGGGATTGAAATGGCACGCTTTGAAATGCTTGAGGGTGACTTCGGCGCGATGGGCACGACGGCCCAGGCTGACATCCTGTTCGAACTCGGAATGATGTATGCGACGGGCCGCGACTGCGAGATCGACGTCGTCGCCGCCCACAAATGGTTCAACATCGCCGCGATCAAAGGTTCGGTCCGGGCTGCCGAACTGCGCTCGGAGCTGTCGGCGGCCATGTCGAAGACCGACATCGCCAAGGCGCTTCGCGAAGCCCGCGAATGGATGACGATGCACTGACTTTTCGCCGCTGACGGCGACGAAGGGCTCAGGGCCACGCAAGATGGCCCGGGCGACAGGGAGAAGGCCACGCAAGATGGCCCGATGACAAGAACAGAACGCGGCGGGTCGAGAGGTCAAAGCCGCGCTGAGACAGGGAAGCGAAGCGGTTTTCGTGGCGCGGGGGCGCTCGGGGAACGCCGCTCACAAAAAGCCGCGACCGGCCGAAACAAGGCTGGCGCGGCTTTTGTGCTTTCGGGCTGTGGCAGGCCCAATGGAGGGCTGCACAATGCGCCTAGACTCCTCAGGCGAAGAATGAAATTGTCCGGCCTCTCTGAGAGAAGCGCGGCCGGGGCGGCCGCGCGAGTAGTGGAGGAGTTCCATAACTATGAAAAAAGCGGGTATTTTGAGCGCGGCCATCCTGGGCTTGATGATGAGCGCGCCTGTTGCCTTCGCCGATGATATCACCATCGCGGTGGTCGGCCCGATGACCGGTCAGCTTGCCACTATCGGCGACCAGTTCAAGCAGGGCGCGCAGGCCGCGGCCGATGCGATCAACGCGGCTGGCGGCGTCAATGGCGCCCAGATCAAGCTTGATATCGAGGACGACCAGTGTGACCCGAAGCAGGCCGTGTCGGTCGCCAACCGTATCGTCGCCAACGGCGTCAAGTTCGTCGACGGCCACGCCTGCTCGGGCTCGAGCATTCCGGCTTCCGCCGTTTATGCCGAAGCCGGCGCGCTGATGATGAGCCCGGCCTCATCCAATCCGGTACTGACGGACGCGGCCGCCAAGTCGGGCTGGTCGACGATCATGCGTCTCTACACGCGTGATGACGCGCAGGGCGCCTTCATCGGCCCGTGGATCGCCAAGAAATATGCCGGCAAGAACGTTGTCATCCTGCACGACAAGAGCGCCTATGGTCAGGGCGTCGCCGACGCGGTCAGGGCGACGATGAACGCCAATGGCCTCAAGGAAGTCGACTATGAAGGCATCAACGCCGGCGAGAAGGACTACTCGGCGCTCGTCACGAAGCTGAAGGGCCTGAACGCCGACGTCGTCTATTTCGGCGGCTATCACCCGGAGGCGGGTCTGATCCTGCGCCAGGCGGCCGAGCAGAACGTTAAGTTCCAGCTCATCATGCCCGACTCGATCGCCTCGCCGGAATTCTGGCAGGTCGCCGGCCCGGCTGGCGAAGGCACCATGTTCGTGTTCCCGTCCGACCCGCAGGCGAAGCCTGAGGCGAAGGACGCCGTTGCCAAGATCAAGGCCGGCGGCTTCGTTCCGGAAGGCTTCACGCTGTTCTCGTATGCCGTCGTCCAGGCTGTCGCCGAAGGCGTCAAGCGCGCCGGCAGCGACGATCCGGCAAAGGTCGCCGAAGCGCTGAAGGACGGCAAGCCGATCAGCACCGTGGTCGGCGATGTCATCTTCGACGAGAAGGGCGACCTGAAGAACGCCAGCTACGACATTAACCAGTGGCACGACGGCAAGTACGCGCCGATCCAGCCGTAATCGCTCCCTGTTCACGGGTGGAAGTGGCCGGGTTCGTCCCGGCCATTTTCGTTTCTGGGCCGCAAGACCGAGGAGAAACGAACATGGCGGACGATGGCCGCACGAAGACGATCCCGAGGAGAACCCCGGAGTCAGCCGAGATGACCGCGAACGTCAGAAGGGCGATGGCGATCACCGCCGCCATCAACCGGTTGACGTTCAACGATGCCGACGAGGTGCGTGCCTTGTTCAGCGATCTCATCGGCGGGAAGGTGGACGACAGCTTTCTGCTGGCGCCGCCATTCTACGCAACCGGCGGGTTGGATACCCGTGTCGGGCGCAACGTCTTCATAAATCAGAATTGCACCTTCTACGATCTCGGCGGCATCGACATTGCCGACGACGTGATGATCGGGCCGAATGTGAGCATCATCACCTCTGGCCATCCGATCGAGCCTTCCCGGCGACGCGCCGCTGTGACAGCAAGGCCCATCGCCATCGGGCGAAACGTGTGGATCGCGGCCGGCGTCACCATCATCGGCGGCGTGACCATAGGCGAGAATTCGGTCGTCGCCGCGGCTTCCGTTGTCACCAGGGACGTTCCGCCTGACACCCTCGTCGCCGGAAATCCGGCACGGATCATTCGTTCGATCGCCGACTGAGCGGCCGGGCGGGAGAATAGCGGCCGGATGGTCGCCTATGCCGGACTGTCTTCCGCGAACCGCACCAGCACGGTGCCGTCGCTCACTTGCGCGCCTTCCGCCGCGATCTCGGCGATGATGCCGTCCTGGGGCGCGGCAATCGTATGTTCCATCTTCATCGCCTCGAGGATCAGCAGCGGCTGCCCTTTGCTCACGGCATCGCCCGCCGCCGCGCGCACCAGCTTGACCAGTCCCGGCATCGGCGCGCGCAGACTTCCCGACCCGGCGCCGGCCTCGTCCGCCTTTGCCAACGGATCCGGAACCGCGAAAGTGTAGCCGATCGCGCCCTCGAACACGGTGACGTGGCCCGGCCAGAGAGCAGCCGGCGGCATGGTCCTGAGGTCGTGAGCGTTGACCGCGTCGTGAGGCACCTCCAACGCAACCTGGAAACGCCCGTCAGGCCGTGGAGAAACCCGTGCCAGGATGGTCTCATCGCCGTAGCGCAAGCGGGTGCGACGCGCCAGCGTATGGAAATGGGCGTAGCCGGAAAGGGCGGACCAGGGGTCGGTGGCCGTCGCGGGCACGCCTGCATCGGTGACGGCCAATGCCGCCGCCGCGATCGTTTCGTCGCCGGGGGATGGGACGGCGACCAGCGCCTCCTGATGGCGGCCGATCAGCCCGGTATCCACGTCACCGGCGGCAAAATCGGCATTGCCGGCAAGAGCCCAAAGGAAGGCGGTGTTGACGGTCGAGCCGGCCACTTCCGTTTCCGCCAGCGCCTTGCGCAGCGCGGTGAGCGCGGCGGCCCTGTCCTTGGCGTGAACGACCAGCTTGGCGATCATCGGGTCGTAGTAGGGGGAGATCGTGTCGCCGGCCCGGACGCCGGTCTCAATGCGCATCGTGGCGCCTTCCGGCGCGGCGTCGGGGAATTTCAGATGGTGCAGCGTGCCGGTCGCCGGCAGGAAACCTTTCGCGGCGTCCTCGGCGTAGATGCGCGCCTCGAAGGCATGGCCGACGAGTTCGATCTCCTGTTGCGTCCTTGGCAGCTTTTCTCCGGCGGCAACCCGCAACTGCCATTCGACGAGGTCCGTACCGGTGACCATCTCTGTGACGGGATGCTCGACCTGCAGCCGGGTGTTCATCTCCATGAACCAGAAGCGGTCGGCCTTCAGCCCTTGCGAGGCATCGACGATGAACTCGATGGTGCCCGCGCCGGAATAGCTTATCGCCTTGGCGGCCTTTACCGCGGCCTCCGTCATCGCCTTGCGTAGCGCCGGCGTCATGCCGGGGGCAGCGGCCTCCTCGATCACCTTCTGGTGGCGTCGTTGCGCCGAGCAGTCCCGTTCATAGAGGTGCACGGCGTTGCCGAAATTGTCGCCGAAGACCTGCACCTCGATGTGGCGCGGCTTCTCGACATATTTCTCGACCAGCACCCGGTCGTCGCCGAAGGCGGCTTTGGCCTCGCGCCGGGCGCTCGACAGCGCCTCGGAAAAATCGTCGGGGTGCTCGACACGGCGCATGCCCTTGCCGCCGCCGCCGGCGCGCGCCTTGATCAGCACGGGATAGCCTATCTCGCGCGCCTTCGAAGCCAGCAGCACGATTTCCTGCGCCTCGCCATGATAGCCCGGCACGACAGGCACGCCGGCCTTTTCCATCAATCGCTTGGCGGCATCCTTCAACCCCATGGCGCGGATCGAAGCCGCCGACGGACCGATGAAGACGAGGCCGGCGGCCGTCACCTGGTCGACGAAATCGGGATTCTCCGAAAGGAAGCCGTAGCCCGGATGGACGGCCTGGGCGCCGCTGGCAAGCGCCGCCGCCACGATCTTGTCGCCGCGCAGGTAGCTTTCGCCGACGGGCGAGGGGCCGATATGAACCGCCTCGTCGGCCATCTCGACATGCAAGGATCGCGCGTCCGCGTCGGAGTAGACGGCAACCGTCCGCACGCCGAGCTTGCGTGCCGTGCGAATGACACGGCAGGCGATCTCGCCGCGGTTGGCGATCAGGATCTTGCCGAACATGGGACCTCCCGGATTTGACGCGGGCGGTTCCGGTTCGACGTTCGCCCGGTTACTTCGATGCCGCGATCTGACAGTAGCCGGCGGCGGCCACCTTGTAGTGCGCCCTTGCCGACAGGCACGACTTCATCGCCAGGTCCTCCGCCGCCTTCTGCGACGGCGCGTTGTAGTGGGCGCCGCACAGGATGAAGCCGTCCCTGACGCGCACGAAGGAGGTCGTCGCGTATGCCGAATGGCCGCTCGCGGCGACATAGGCCTTGTAGGCCTTGGTGCACGCGTCTTTCTCGTTGTGCGGCAATTGTGGCGAAAAGCGCTTGTCGCCCTCGCTGCCGGCCAGCGATCCGGCCGCAGCCGAACAGACCGTTGCCAGAACGACGAGGGCCGCCACGATCGATGTGGTTTCGAAGTTCAGTGATTTCATTCTTTTCCCCCCGGGAAGACGTATGTAGGTTTTCGCCTATTTGGATACGGCAATAGCGCAGCCGCCGCTCGCCAGCCGAACCTTGTACTTCTTCAGGCCTGCCTGGCAGTTGCGCAAGGCAATGTCTTCGGCCGCTTTCTGAGAAGGCGCATCCAGCTTCGCGCCGCAGATGATGTACAGGTCGACGACGCGCGAGTAGTAGGTGGTGGCATAAGCCGAGTGTCCGCCCGAGGCCACGTAAGCCAGATAGGCTTTGTAACAGCCTTCCTTGGGATCGAGCGACAGGTTCGGTGAAAACCGCTTGTCTCCAATCTTCCCCGCAAGCGATTCTGCCAGGCCGGCGCCAGACGTCGCGAATATAAGCAAACTCGCAAGCATCGATGCCGCTGCTTTTCGACGGTATTTCAGATGCATTCCTACCCATCCCCCATTGCCCGATGCAGGATGAGTTGTAGCGAATATCCTTCGCAACGGCCAGTTGGTCAGGGCGCTTTCGCGCTTGTCTGGTCCGGTGAATCGTTTGGTCCATGTGGTTCAACCTTCTTCCAGTCCAGCAAGGGTCCGCCGATACACTCCCGCCGTCTGATCGTCGAAGCAGCAGAAGGTGACCATCCGTGGTGACCCGCCTGCTTCAAGGAAGTCACCAACCGCATCGACCGCGATGGCGGCCGCCTCATCCTTGGGATAGCGGTAGATGCCGGTGGAGATCGCCGGAAAGGCCAGCGTCACGCAATCATGGGCTCGGGCGAGTTCGAGCGATCGCCGATAGCACGAGGCGAGAAGTCCGGCCCCGCCCTTGCCTCCACCTTGCCAGACCGGACCGACGGTGTGTATGACGTAGCGCGCCGGCAGGAGGTAGCCCCTGGTCAGCTTGGCGTCGCCGGTCTTGCAGCCATTCAGCATGCGGCATTCGGCGACCAGCTCGGGCCCGGCGGCGCGATGGATGGCGCCATCGACACCGCCGCCGCCGAGCAACGAGGAGTTGGCGGCATTGACGATGGCGTCGACCTCAAGCCGGGTGATGTCGCCGATGTGGATGAATATCCTGTCGCGGAGCGAGGCCATCGTCACATCCTGAAGACGCCGAACTTCGTCTCTCCGATTCCCGCATTCAGGGTGGCCGACAGGCTGAGCGCCAGCACGTCGCGCGTCCTTGCGGGATCGATGATGCCGTCATCCCAGAGCCTTGCCGAGGAATAGAGCGGGTGGCCCTCATGTTCGTACTTCATCAGGATGGGCTTCCTGAATTTCGCCTCTTCCTCGGCGCTCCACTCTCCGCCCTTGCGCTCGATGCCCTCGCGCTTGACCATGGCCAGCACGGTGGCCGCCTGCTCGCCACCCATCACGGAGATGCGCGCGTTCGGCCACATCCACAGGAAGCGGGGCGAATAGGCGCGCCCGCACATGCCGTAGTTGCCGGCGCCGAAGGAGCCGCCGATGATGACGGTGAGCTTCGGCACCTTGGCCGTGGCGACGGCCATCACCAGCTTGGCGCCGTCCTTGGCGATGCCGCCGGCCTCGTATTTGCGACCGACCATGAAGCCTGTGATGTTCTGCAGGAAGATCAGCGGGATGCCGCGCTGGCAGCAGAGCTCGATGAAATGCGCGCCCTTGAGCGCGCTTTCGGAGAACAGCACGCCATTGTTGCCGAGGATGCCGACCGGCATGCCGTGTAGACGGGCAAAGCCGGTGACGAGCGTGGTACCGTAGTTCTGCTTGAACTCGTCGAATTCGGAACCGTCGACGAGACGGGCGATCACCTCGCGCACGTCATAGGGCTGGCGCAGGTCCGTCGGCACGATACCGTGGAGTTCGCGCGGATCGTGAAGCGGCGGAATCGGTTTGTGCAGATCGAGGCTTACGGCCTTGTTTCGATTCAGGTTCCGGACGATGCGCCGGCAAATGGCAAGCGCATGTTCGTCGTCCATCGCATAGTGGTCGGCAACGCCGGAAAGCCTGGTATGGACATCCGCGCCGCCGAGCTCCTCGGCACTGACATCTTCGCCGGTTGCGGCCTTCACCAACGGCGGGCCTCCGAGGAAAATGGTTGCCTGGTTGCGCACCATGATCGTCTCGTCCGACATCGCCGGCACGTAGGCGCCGCCTGCCGTGCAGGAGCCCATGACGCAGGCGATCTGCGGGATGCCGGCGGCCGACATGTTGGCCTGGTTGTAGAAGATGCGGCCGAAATGCTCGCGATCGGGAAAAACCTCGTCCTGGTTGGGCAAATTGGCGCCGCCGCTGTCGACGAGATAGACGCAAGGCAGGTTGTTCTGCAGCGCGATCTCCTGCGCGCGCAGATGCTTCTTCACCGTCAGCGGATAGTAGGTGCCGCCCTTCACGGTCGCGTCGTTGACGACGACCATAACCTCGCGGCCTTCGACCCGGCCTATGCCTGTGACGATGCCGGCTGACGGGATGTCCTCTCCATACATCGACCACGCGGCGAACTGGCCGACCTCGAGGAAAGGCGAACCGGTGTCGAGCAATTGCGCCAGCCGCTCGCGCGGCAACAGCTTGCCGCGCGAGACATGGCGCTCGCGTGCCTCGTCCGAGCCCCCGCGCTCGACACTGGCCGCCTTTGCGGCGATGTCGTCGACCAGCGCGCGCATACGCTCGGCATTGGCCCGGAAGGTATCGGAGGAGGGGGAGATCTGGGTTTGAAGAACGGCCATGGTGGCTCCCTACTGCTCGGCCACGACTTGCAACGTGCCGTCTCGCCGCTCAAAGATATACTCGGACAAAAGGTCAGGCTCGTCTTGAAAAACCTTGGCGATCAAGGCCCGGGCTATCCTAAGCGCCTTCGGCAGTCGCTTGTCGAAGACAAAAATCGCGTCGCGTCGGGGAATGGCTATGACTACACCCCCGGGGAATTGGGGTTCGATCAGAGCCCAGAATTTGTCAGTCAACAGCAGGGCGGGTGAGATCGCTTCGTCACCTTCGACAGTGAAGATGGATATCCCTTCGCGAATTTTCTCCTGTCTGACCTTGGACATCTGCTTGTCGATGTTTTCGAGAGCAAGCTGGCGAAGCTGCGTTAGGGAACGGCCACCAATATCGGACACCGGCACACTGCCAAGGGAGTCCTCGCCATCGATCTGGTAAAGGATCACGACGTCGCCAGCGAGATCCTCGTAAACAGGATTCTTCTCGGGTGCTGCGTCACCTTTGAAGGCATCGAGATGCTCGCGAGGCCTAATGTTGGCTATCAGGTGGTCAGAATCGAAGCCTTTGTCGGCCTCGACGAAGACAAGAAAGTTCAAGAAGCGCTGGATGCCGGGTTCGACCTCCTCGGGGGAGAGTTCGCGAAGGCGACCCAAGAGGTTCGTGACGTCGACCTCTAGATTCTGCTCCTTACCCGAGTGAACTGTCGTTACGCTGAGACGAGCCGCATCGACGGGGTCCGGAGTAACCGTTTTGACACGGCTGTCTGCTTTCAGCAGCGAGATGACCTCCGTTCGCAGCGCCTCGGCATCCTTGAGTACCGGTGTGTCTGAATGCGCCGCAGCGATGAATGCGAAAAGCGAAGCCGAAGTGACAATCGCGCGCGCAATTCCTTCGAGACAGTAGGGCAGTCTTAGTACGCTGAAGTAGCTCACGCCCCCTCCGCCATGATCTCGCGGCCGATCAGCCAGCGGCGGATTTCGCTGGTGCCGGCGCCGATTTCGTAGAGCTTGGCGTCGCGCAGCAGCCGGCCGGTCGGATAATCGTTTATATAGCCGTTGCCGCCGAGCAACTGGAGGGCATCGAGCGCCATCTGCGTGGCCTTCTCGGCCGCGAACAATATGCATCCGGCGGCGTCCTTGCGGGTGGTTTCGCCGCGATCGCAGGCGGCCGCCACCGCATAGACGTAGGCGCGGGCCGCATTCGCGGTCGTGTACATGTCGGCCAGCTTGCCCTGCACCAGCTGGAAGCTGCCGATCGGCTGGCCGAACTGCTTGCGTTCGTGCACATAAGGGACGGCAACGTCCAGGCATGCCGCCATCAATCCGAGCGGACCGCCGGCGAGCACGGTGCGTTCATAGTCGAGGCCTGACATCAGCACCTCCACGCCGCGCCCTTCTTCGTGCAGGACGTTTTCGAATGGCACTTCGACGTTCTCGAACACCAGTTCGCCGGTGTTGGAGCCGCGCATGCCGAGCTTGTCGAGCTTCTGCGCCACGGAAAAACCGGCGAAAGCCTTCTCGACGATGAAAGCGGTGATGCCGCGCGAATTGCGCTCCGGATCGGTCTTGGCATAGACCACCAGCGTCTCGGCGTCGGGCCCGTTGGTGATCCACATCTTGGACCCGTTCAGCACATAGCGGTCGTTGCGCTTTTCGGCGCGCAGGCGCAGCGACACGACGTCGGACCCGGCGCCCGGCTCCGACATGGCCAGCGCGCCGACCTTTTCGCCGGAGCAGAGAGCAGGGAGGTACTTTTCCTTCTGCGCGGGCGTGGCCCAGCGATTGATCTGGTTGACGCACAGGTTGGAGTGCGCGCCGTAGGAGAGGCCGACGGAGGCCGATGCGCGCGAAATCTCCTCCATCGCCACGACGTGGGCGACATAGCCCATACCGCTACCGCCGAAATCGGGGTCCGCTGTGATGCCGAGCAGGCCGAGCGCCCCGAGTTCTGCCCACAGATGGGCCGGAAATTCATTCGAACGATCGACCTCCGCGGCGATCGGCGCGATCCGTTCCTGGGCGAAGCGCCGCACCATATCGCGCAACGCCTCGATATCGGCATCAAGCCCGAAGCCTAGCGTTTTCATATACATAGGGCTTCCTCCTGGTCCGCCAACCCGAAAATCGCCTTCGATTTCGGGAGACGATCATGGCGATATCAATGGGGCGCTTCCCCGGGGAGGCGCGATGCCATGGGTGTCAATTCTCGCGCCGACCAGGCGCATTGTCATCGAAAGATATGTCGTGGTGACTTCGGCGATCGACAGCCTTTCGCCCGGCCGGAACCAGACGATGACGCCGGTCATCATCTGGATCAGCGCCATGGCGGTAAGACCGGTGTCGTCGATGCTGAACAGGCCCGCATCGGCGCCGTCACGCAGGATCGTCCTCAATTCCTTCTCGTAGGTGGTGCGCAGCTTGAGAATCTGCGTGAGGCGATCGTGCGAGAGGCTGCGCAGTTCCATGTTGGAGACATGAGTGGCGTGGCGGCGCTCGATATGGAAGGCGATGTGGTTGCGAACATAGGCATCAAGCCGCGCGACCGGATCGGTCGTCGCCGGGCGCGCGCGCTCCCAGGAGTTGAGCAGGCCCTCCATGTGCTCGCGCATCAGCGTGAACAGCAGGTCTTCCTTGGTCGGGAAATAGCGGTAAAGCGCGGCTGCCTGCACGCCGACCTCGGCCGCAAGCTGGCGCATGGACATGGCCTCGTAGCCGAGGCGCGCAATCAGGCTCACGGCCGCCTCGCGGACCGCCGCTTCGGTTCTTTCGCCGTCGGACCCTGTTGTTCGCGCCATCATCCACCTCAATGACCCATTAATAAA
The DNA here is from genome assembly GCA_001899205.1 of Mesorhizobium sp. 65-26. Classification (GTDB taxonomy): domain Bacteria; phylum Pseudomonadota; class Alphaproteobacteria; order Rhizobiales; family Rhizobiaceae; genus Mesorhizobium. The sequence goes on from MKVL01000025.1 coordinate 756,884, forward strand.
ACGAACGTTCAATTAATTCAAGGGATGATCGAATGGTTGTGGAGCGAATTTGCTTATATGGGCTAGGGGGCGATACGAAAGTCGGCCGGCGTGTCGCCCAACTCAATATCCTCGATCTCGACCTTGGAGACGGCGGCGCCGCGCGGTCCCTGCCAGAGCCTTTCGATCATGACGGCCACAGAGATTTGCGCACCCCTGAAAATGGCGGTCACCGTACCGTCGTCTTCGTTTCGGACCCAGCCCGTCAGCTCGAGGCGGACAGCTTCGCCCCGCGTCCAGACACGATAGCTCACGCCTTGCACCCTGCCGGAGATGCGCGCCCGGACGGTCCTTAGCTTGTTTTGCATGGCCTATGCTCCGTGCTCGATACCTTACGGAATCTGGCATGGTTTCAGCCAAGGGCAACAGGTTCTGGTGCGGCGGACTTGCCTTAGTTTCCGCGAGCCGCGGCAAGCGCGCCCGGCAGTTCTTCGGCGAAAATATCCAGCTCGTGGTCGAGACCGACGCTGACACGGATGCAGCGGTCGAGTCCCGGCGCCATCGGCTTGCGGATGAAGACATCACGCGACAGAAGCCCTTGCAGGATCTTCATCGCGAAGGCACCGTCGCGCCCGCAATCGATGGTGACGAAATTCGTTGCCGACGGCAGTGGCTTCAGTCCGTTTTCTTCAGCGATTGACGCGATGCGTCGGCGGCCGGCCGCCACGCGGGCCACCACGGAAGCCAGATAATCCTGGTCGGCGAGCGCTTCGACGCCGGCGATCTGCGCCATGCGGCTGACGCCATAGTGGTTGCGGATTTTCTCGAAGTCGCGGATCACCTGCTCTTCGGCGACCGCGTAGCCGCAGCGTATGCCGGCGAGCCCATAGGCCTTGGAGAAGGTGCGCATGCGGATGACGTTCCGGCGCGAGACGTCTATCGGTGGCAGCGCCGAGGCCGGTCCTAGCTCACCATAGGCCTCGTCCAGCACCAGCATTGTCGTTTCCGGCAGCGCCTCGATGAAGCGAATGACATCAGGCGTTTCCCACCAACTGCCCATCGGATTGTCCGGATTGGAGAGATAGACGAGCGGCGCCTTCTGCGCGCGCGCGGCCGCGAGCAACCCTTCCAGGTTCTCCTTGTCGTCGAGATAGGGGACCGGGACGAGGCGGCCGCCGACGCCGGCGATGTGGAAGTTGAAGGTCGGATAGGCGCCGAGAGATGTCACCACCGCCTCGCCGGGCGCCACATACATCCGCGCCACGAGGCCGAGCAGGCCGTCTATGCCTTCGCCCACGACAACGTTTTCAACCTTGACGCCATGATGCGCCGCGGCGGCCACCTTCAGGTCGAAATTGTCGGGGTCGCAATACATCCACATGTCGCGCGCGATCGCCTCCATGCGTGCGATCACGCGTGGCGAAGGGCCGAAGCTGCTCTCGTTGGCGCCGATTCGGGCGCGGAATGGACCGCCGCGCTCGCGCTCCTGCGCCTCCGGACCCACGAACGGCACCGTGGCGGGAAGCGCGCCGACGAGCGGCGTGAGGGGAGGGCGCTGGCGCATGGCAACAACTCGCTGAAAAAGGGGACTTCTTGCTAGCCCGGCCGCTGCAACGCTGCAAGGTGGATGTCCCCCCACATTCGTTCGAAGCCGGGTTCGGCAATGCCTGTGTTTCGTCCGGAAGGGGCTCGTGGCGGAATGATCATGGAGTGACGCGTCGGTGTGACTGTCGAGATCGGCCCAGCAGTTCGGCCCGCTCCAACCAGGGCGGCTCCGAAGCCCTGCCCCATGCGCGTCTGCTGGATTCGGCCTGCTTTTCTTGCTAACCAAAGCAATGCAAAACCGACTGCCCCCTGCCTGGTCCAAACATCTGAAAACGTCATCGGGGCCGAAGGTGCAGGCTCCGCCAAAAGTGAAGCCGGTGACCTCCGGTCCGGAAGACAGTCTGCTACTGAGGCGAGCTCTCGAAAGGCAGCAGGCAAAGGATCTCGTCGGGGCGGAAGACCTGTGCCTTCGCGTGCTGGCGCGTACTCCCAACCATCCGTTGGCCCTTTATATTCTGGGTACACTGGCCGTGGGCCACGATGACGAAATGGCCCTGCGGTACTTCGCCAGGGCGGTTGGTGAGGAACCACGAAATCCCTATTACCATCTCAGTCTGAGCCAAACCTATTTGAAGGTTGGTGAATACACACCCGCAGTCAGGCATTTGCGGCACGCCCTGGAACTGAAGCCGAATATGGTGGAGGCGCTCTGCGAATTGGGCCGCGCCTATGTCGAGACTGACAAGGCAGAGATGGCGCTGCCGCTCTACGAGAAAGCAATCGGAATCGACGGCTCCAATTCCATCGCTCGACGAGGCCTGGCCAGTGCACTTACCAGCCTCGGTCGCATGGAGGACGCCGGGGAGCATCTGAGGAGGGCGATCGAACTCCGCATTGCGCTGCCGGCCGCGTACAACGACTTTGCGCATTCACGTAAATTCACCGAAGAGCCGGTCGAACTCGCCTCGATCCTGACTGAACTCGGCGACCCGCGCCTCGATTTGGAAGGCGCAAGGCAGCTTCATCACGCCGCCGGCAAGATTCTGAATGACCTTCAGCGTTATGAAGAGGCGGTCGAGCATTTCAAGAAGGGGAAACAGGCCGCGGCGCACAAGTTTGATCTCGAATCCTATCGCTCCTGGGTGGATTCAATGATCGACGTGTTCAGTCCGGAAATGCTCGCCGGTAGGACCAGTTATGGGAACTCGTCCGAAGTGCCGGTATTTGTCCTGGGCATGCCTCGCTCCGGGACGACCCTGACCGAGCAGATCTGCGCGAGCCATCCAAGCGTTCATGGCGCTGGTGAACTCAGCAAGCTGAGGCGGATGGCGAATGGCATCGGCCTTCGAACCGGGGCGACGGAGACGTTGCGTCGCACGGTCCTGTCGATCACTCCGGAATTGTCGAGCACTTTAGCCGCGGAGCATCTGTCCTACCTGCGTGAACTTGCGCCCAATGCGCTTCGTGTCGTTGACAAGACGCCGCACAATTTCGAGCTGATAGGCCTCATTTGCCTTCTTTTCCCCAGGGCACGCATAATCCACTGTCGCCGCGATGCGATCGATAACTGTGTCTCTTGCTTCGCCCTTAATTTCAGCGAGGAGCATAGCTACAACTCCGACTTGCGTGTCCTTGGACTTTACTATCGTGAGTACGATCGCTTGATGCGTCATTGGGAGAACGTCTTTCCGGGCCGCATATTGGAAAGCCGGTACGAGACGTTGATCGAGGACCAGGAGGCGCAGTCGCGTCACCTCATCGACTATCTTGGGCTGCCCTGGGACGAAGCGTGCTTGCGCTTTTTCGACAGGGATGGCTCCGTCAACACGCCCAGCCGCTGGCAGGTCAGGCAGCCGATCTACACATCGTCCGTCAAACGCTGGAAAAACTACGAAACGCAAATCCAGCCGTTGATTCAATCGTTGGGCGACCTCGCCGACATTTGACTGAACGCTCAGGTTCTTGGTTGGGCCTGAGCTGACTTCGGGTCCACGCGAGCGGCTGCGAGCAGATCACCAAGATACGCAAAGTTCTCACGGCGTGCCATGAGACGCCTTTCCGGTCTCCAGGATAGCCAAAAAAGAAACCCGGCGGTTGCCCGCCGGGTTCCGGTCTCAACAATATGAGATCGATTAGAAGGAGCGCTGGAAGCGGAGCATGCCGCCGATGCTGTCCTTCCTGTCGGCATTGGTCCAGTTGCGGTTGTATTCGCCGCTACCAAACTTGCCGTCGTGGGCGTAGTCAACTTCGCCCGTGACCGTGAAGCCGGGGACGATGTCGTAAGCGACGTTTGCCGCAACGCCGTAGTTCTTGTCGTCGTCAGCCGACACCTGGAGGTTGAACGAGGTCTTCTCG
>MKVL01000026.1 GCA_001899205.1 Mesorhizobium sp. 65-26
GATGCCGTCGAGGTCGGCGGCGAGCGCCTGGGCGAACTGGGCGCGGTCGTCGGTGAGCTTCTGCGAATGCTCGGCCATCGTGCCGCGAATGGTGCCGAGATCGGCCTCCAGGGCGCGCTTGAGGATATCGCGACCCTCGGCGAGCTTCTCGACCTGGCCGGCGACCAGTCCGTCGATGCTGGCACGGCTGTCGGCCAGCCGGACAAGATCCTCCTCGATGGCCTTGGATAGCGTCGCGCGGTCGCTGGCCAACCGGTCCATGTGCTCGGAGACGGCACCCTTGACGTTCTGCAGGTCGGCCTCCAGGGCGCGCCTGAGGATGTCGCGGCCCTCGGCCAGCTTCTCGACCTGGCCGGCCACCAACCCGTCGATGCTGGCGCGGCTGTCGGCCAGCTTGGCAAGATCGGCGTCCAGTGTCTGAGAGAGCAGGCTGCGGTCGCCCGCAAGGCGGTTCGAATGGTCCGCGATCAGGCCCTGAATGCCGGTCAGGTCGTTCTCAAGCGAACGGCTCAACTGCGTGCGGTCATCCGCCAGCTTGGCGGAATGCGTTTCCATCAGGCCCTTCATGCCCTGGATGTCGGCTTCGAGCGCCTTGGACAGGATTTCGCGACCCTCGGCGATCTTCTCCACCTGACCGGCGACCAGTCCGTCGATGTCGGCTCGGCTCTCTGCCAGCTTGCCGAGATCGGCTTCGAGAGCGCGCGACAGGATGTTGCGGCCTTCAGCGAGTTTACCGACGTGACCGGCGACCATTTCATCAATGGTCGTACGGGCTTGCACAAGTTTGGTCGAGTCTTCCGTCAAGGCCTGTGCGAGGCGGTTGCGGCCCTCTTCGATCTGCTCGAGATGGCTACCGAGCGACGCGTCGATGGCGGCGCGGGACTCGTTGACCTTGCGCAGATCCTCTTCCAGCGCACGCGAGATGAGGTTGCGACCCTCGGCCAGCTTCTGCACCTGGTTGGTGACGGCGGCATCGATGCTGGCGCGACCCTCGGCGAACTTGTCCAGGTCGGCCTGCATGGCGGCAGCCATGCGCTCGCGGCTTTCCGAGAGTTTGCGGCTGTGGTTGTCGACGGCCTCCTCGATCCCGGCGCGGGCGTCGGCGAGGCGCTGGATGTCTGTGTCGAACGAGCGCGACACGACATGACGGGAATTCTCCAGCCGGCCAGCGAAATCGACGGCACGGGCTTCGAGCATCGCCGATGTCGAGGTGACGATGTCGGCCATGTCGGCGCCGATCTGGGTCTTGCCCTGATCGATCATCGCCGACAGCGTGTCCTTGCTTTCCGCGAAGGTGTGGGCGATCTCGCGAGCGCGCTCGACCAGCGTCTCGTTGATCTGGCGGGCGCGGGCCTCCAGGGCGGCGTTAAGCTTCTGCGTGCCGGTATCCAGCGCTTCGGCGCGGGTCTGGAATTCGCTGATGAGAGCCTGGCCGCGTTCGGCAAGCGTGCGTTCGATGCCGTTGAGGCTGGCTTCGAACTCGGAGGACAGCGTGCGCGCCGCGCCGCCGAGCAGCGAGACCATTCCGGTGGTGCGGTCGTCGAGCAGGTCGGTCAGCGAACGCGTCAGCCCATCCGTGGTGTCGGAGAGCTTGGCGATGCGGGTGTCGAGCAGGCTGGCGAAAGCCTCGCCCGAGGTCGACAGGCGGTCGGTGATCGTGTCCAGCCGGGTCTCGACCGAGTCGAAGATCGACATCGAGCTCTCGTTGATCCGGTCGATCAGCGTATCGCCCGAGCTGTTGATCGTCATCGACAGCTTGGTGGAGGCGTTGAGGATCGAGTCGCGGATGATGTCGCTCGCCTGGCCGATCTCGTCGCGCAGCGTCTCGTGGGCGCCGGCTATCGAGGCGCGCACGCGCTCCGCGTGGGCGACGACGGCCTCGCGCTCGCTGCCGAGGCCGTCGACCAGGGAGCGGATGCGCGATTCATTCTCGGAATAGGAACGTTCGATCTGGTTGACCTCGCTATGGACGAGGGTCTCCAACTCGACGGCGCGAGCCAGCGTGCGCTCGATGCCTTCACCCATGGCGGCAACCTCGCGGCGCACGGCCTGGCCGATCATCATGACGCGGTCCTGGGCGAGGTTCTCCGGCTCGGCGAGGCGGAAGGCCACTTCCGTCATCGACTGCGCGGCGATGCGCATTTCCTGCGCGCGGCGGATCATCGCCGCGAACGCCCAGAACAGCACGACAGGCAGAATGGCCGCGACCGCGATCCCGATCAACTCGGGGCGGGCGAAGAACTGGTCGAGCGTGCGGATCCGCCAGATGTCCGGCCCGAACAACAGGTTGGCAAGACCGCCGGCGCCGGCGATCCACGCCAGGGAAACGAAGGCCACAATCCAGTAGACGGTGTTCGAGGCGCGCCGGTTGAGCGAGTGCGCCAGCGTCTTGTAGTCTTTCTGGCGATCGTCATTGGCAGGGGAGAAGCCTGCTGGCTGCGCGGCGCCGCGTGGCTCGACCGGGCGCAGTTCCGCCGGCTTGGTCTTTACTTCCGGCTTGGCGGCAACGGCTGGCTGGCTTGGAGCGAAGGTTGACTCGGGCTGGCTTGTGCCGAAGATGGACTGCGTCCGACCTTCGCGCGCCAGTTCGTCAGCGGCCTGGGAGATTTGTGCCTCCAGGTCTTCCATCGACGCCGCGATATCGAGATCGCCGCCGCCGAGATCGAGGTCGAGAGCCTTTTCAAGCTCTTTGGCCACGTCGCTGTCGAGAGTCTTGGTGGTGTTTGGTTTCTTCGCCATGCCTTCGCTACCCTGTACTAGCTGCCGCGGGCTTGATTCTGCTTATAGTTCTGCCTGTCTTAGCCCGCGCAGGAGGCTGAAAATGGACCCTCGTATCGTAATGACACAGGTGGGTAAAGAAAACATGCATTCGGCGGGATACGTAAAACTTTAAATATAAGGTTAACAGGCTTGTGATCCGGGAGCCCGTCTCGAAACATTTTTTCGGGCCATTCATTAACCGCTTTTCCACGGGAAACCCTTAGTTTTCCAGCGTAGTGCAAAGCGGAGTCCCCAGATATGCGCGGCCAAAACGGTATAGCCTTTTCAATGCCTGGCGGCGACGTGGCGGGATTGGGACGGTCCAGGCCTGTGGATATGGCACACCTTGCCCGGCAAACGATGGGCGATCGCGCTCTCGAGCAGGAGGTGCTCGGGATGTTCGTCCAGCAGGCCTTGTCGGTTCGCGAGAAGATGGCCGACGCGGACGTCAAGGAACGCCTGTTGCTCGCCCATGGGCTGAAGGGGTCGGCTCGCGGCATCGGTGCCTTCGCCGTTGCCGATTGCGCCACCGAGATCGAGAATCGGCCGGACGACAATCGCGTCGTCAAACGCCTCGCTCTGCTCATCGAGGACGTGCGCGATTTCGTCGCCGCCATCAATCGCTGAAGCCATTTCCGAAAAAACGTCATCTGGCGGCGCTTTCGCGCGACAGTTGACTTGTCGGCCGGAGTGATTATCTCGGCTGAAAATCCCTCAGGTGACCAATGACCAAGCTGACTTTCATTGCCCATGACGGCACACATTTCGACGTGGATGCCGAAAACGGCTCGACCGTGATGGAGAACGCCATCCGCAATGCCGTGCCGGGCATCGAGGCCGAGTGCGGCGGCGCCTGCGCCTGCGCAACGTGCCATGTCTATGTCGACGAGCAGTGGACGGCGGTCGTCGGCGAGCCGGAGGCGATGGAAGAAGACATGCTGGACTTCGCCTATGACGTGCAGCCGAACTCCCGGCTGTCGTGCCAGATCAAGGTGCGCGACGCGCTGGACGGTCTGGTCGTGCGGGTGCCCGAGCGCCAGGGCTGATCCTTTTTCCCCGCTGCGCCTTGGCAGCGGGCTGTTGGTCATGCAGTCTCGAGCCGGTTTCGGCGTAGAGGCGCATCGATGACCATCACCAGAACGGACGTGATCATCGTCGGGGCTGGCCCCGTCGGATTGTTTGCCGTGTTCGAACTCGGCCTTCTCGACCTGAAATGCCACCTGATCGACATTCTCGACCGGCCAGGCGGGCAGTGCGCCGAACTCTATCCGGAAAAGCCGATCTATGACATTCCGGGCTGGCCTTCGATCTCGGCTCAGGGCCTTGTTGACAAGCTGCTCGAGCAGATCGCGCCGTTCCGGCCCGAATTCACCTTTGGGCGCATGGTCTCAAGTCTCGAACGGCTCGGTGATGGCGGTTTCCGGATCGTCACCGACGATGACGAGGTGTTCGAGGCGAGGGCGGTCGTCATCGCCGCCGGCGGCGGCTCCTTCCAGCCGAAGCGTCCGCCGATACCAGGCATAGAAGCCTATGAAGGCGGCAGCGTCTTCTATTCGGTGCGCCGGATGGAGGATTTCCGTGGCCATGACCTGCTCGTCGTCGGTGGCGGCGATTCCGCGCTCGACTGGACTTTGAACCTGCAGCCCCTGGCGAAGCGCGTGACGCTGGTACATCGCCGGCCTGAATTCCGCGCGGCGCCGGACAGCGTCAACAAGATGCAGGCCTTGCGCGATGCAAACCTGCTGGATTTGCGGATCGGGCAGGTGGTCGGGCTGGCAGGCCGGGACGGTCGACTGGCTTCCGCGACCATCAAGGGTCCTGATGGCGAGATCGAGATACCTTGCACCCGTATGCTGCCTTTCTTCGGCCTGACCATGAAACTCGGGCCAATCGCCGAATGGGGTCTGGACCTTCACGAAAACCTCATCCCCGTCGATACAGAGAAGTTCGAGACGTCGGTGCCCGGCATCTTCGCCATCGGCGATATCAGCTGGTATCCGGGCAAGCTCAAGCTCATCCTGTCCGGATTCCACGAAGCCGCACTGATGGCCCAGGCCGCCAAGCGCCTTGTCAGCCCGGGCGAGCGGATCGTTTTCCAGTACACGACGTCATCGACGAGCCTTCACCGGAAGCTCGGTGTCCCGGATTGAAACGGGAGGCCGGGCGGTTTTAATCGCCGAGCACGGGCGCGGCATGCTCCTGGCGGCCGCGCAAAGGCTTTTCCGGCATCAGCGAAAGCATCGCCAACGACAGGATCAACGTGATGCCGGCGGCGATAAAGATCATCACGAACGGCAGCGCGGAAGACACTTCGATGTGCCCGACACCGCCCTCGGCGGCGAGCGGCATGCCGTAGCCGAGAGCGACGGCGCCCAGCATGGCGACGCCCAGGGCGCTGCCCAACGAGCGCAGGAACGTCAGGACACCGGTCGCCACGCCGAGATGGGTCTGGTCGACGGCGTTCTGGACCGCGATTGTGCTGACCGGAAACGTCGTGCCCATGCCAAGGCCGATCAGCGTCGTCAGGATCTCCACCTGCAACAATGTGGCATGGCCGGCGATCATGCTGAGCAGGCCGACGCATAGGATCGAAAATCCCACGCCGATCAGCGCGATGCGCTTGTAGTGGACGAAGCGTGGGATGGCCTGGCCGCTGAAGGTGGCGCCGGCGACGGTGCCGAGCAGCAAGCCGAGCATCGCCGTGCCGGACTCGCTGACCGAAAGTCCGATGATCGACTGCAGGTAGACCGGCAGGTACACCGAGAGGCCGACGCTCGCCGCCTGCAGGAGAAACATGGACAATGTCCCGGTGAGCACGATCCGGTTACCCAGCACCTCGAGCGAAACCAGTGGCTCGGCGGCGCGCATGAGCCGCAGCGCGAACGCCGCCCAGAAGATAGCCGAACACGCTACAAGGCCAAGGATCTCCGGCGAGATCCAGGCATAGGTGCTTCCACCCCAGTTGAGCGCGAGCAGCAGAAGCGCCGTGGCGACGATCAGCAGGACGGCGCCCAGTCCATCGATACGGTGGTGCTTGGCCACGATCGGGAGCTTCTTCAGCGGGTTGTTGATGATCGCCATCGCCAGGAAGCCCAGAGGCAGGTTGATCCAGAAGATCAGGGACCAATGCAAGTGCTCCGCGAATGTGCCGCCAAGCAGCGGCCCTGCGACGCTGGCGACCGCCCAGGTGCCCGAGATCCAGGCCGCGTATTTTGCCCTCTCGCGCGGCGGGACAAGGTCGCCGATGACGATCTGCGCGAGTGCGAACAGGCCTCCACCGCCGGCGCCTTGAATCGCGCGCCCGACCACAAGAACCAGCATGTTGGGCGCCAGAGCGCTGACCAGCGAGCCGGCAAGGAAGATGAGGATCGCGGCGTAGATGGTCGGCCGGCGGCCGAGGACGTCGGAGATCTTGCCGTAGAGCGGCGCCACGGCCGTGGCTGTCAGCAGATAGCCGGTGACGATCCAGGGCAGGTATTCTGCGTGCCCGAGCGCGCGCGCAATGGTTGGCATGGCGGGAGCAACAATGGTCTGATCGAGGGCGGCCAGCAGCATCGAAAGGAGAACGCCGCCGATGATGGCGTTCTTCTCGCTCTCGCTGACCGGCGAGGCGGACTGCACCATCGCTTGCTTGCCGACAGCCTGGTCCATATTCATTCTACCTGTTGCGCTTTCCGGCGCCGAGTGCCACCCGGGGTGCTCGCGTCCGGCTACGTCTGCTCATCAAGGTCCGTCATCATCGCGGGCCCGGCATATGTCGTTTCCTATAGGCCGATTTCGACGGGCCCTCGAAAGTTTTTCAATTCTGGCACCATGCTTCGGCCGAGTTGGCTCGCGTGAGCGCCCGTCTCAGGGGGGCGGCAACTGGCCGGCCTCTATCCTCTCCATGCGATAGCGCAGCAGCCGCAATATGCGGCTCTCGAAATTGATGCCCTCGACGCGATCGAACCGCACCTGGTCCTGGTCGTGTCGGGCAAGGGCGGCAGCGGTGATTTCAGCCGCTTTCGCCTTCGCCATCTGGCAGTCCTTCTGCGGATAGGTGGCTTTCAGGGCATCCTCGAGTTCGCGGGCGTGGTTCTTGGCGATCTCCACATGGCGCTCCTCGTGGCGCTTGATGTCGGCCGATAGCGTGTCCCAGAACAACCTGACATCGGCATCCGTTCCACGCGGCTGCCGCCACTTGGGAAGGATGACCTTTACCTTGACGGTCACCACCGCATTGGAAATGCGACACGAATTCGCGGTCTCCGCGTATTCGATGCGCGTTGTGAAGGCCATCTGGGTCGCGCCCGGATGCCTGAGGCCGGTGCTCTTCACTTCCGGGCCGTGCTTGGAAAGCTGCGCCTCGATATCCTCGAGCGTCCGGCCGCCAATCGGGAAATATCTATAGGTCTTGACCAGGTTGGCAGCGTCAGCGGGGAAAACAGCCAAGGCAAACGCGAATGCGCAAAGCAGGGATCGTTTCATTGTGTTGCCTCTTTACCCACCTTGCTTTACGGCCGTTCGCGGCGCAACGGAATTGATCCGCAGCCGGCATACAGCACCTGATATGGTTGATAGGCAATGATGACAAGGCGATGGCAGTTGGCGCACGGGCGCCATCTCGACCTCGGCGGCAAGGCAGTCGTCGTCGGCATCGTCAACGTCACTCCCGACAGCTTCTCCGACGGAGGGCTGTTCGAGGCGCCCGAGCGAGCTGTCGCCCAGGCGCGCCGCATGGTCGAGGAGGGCGCGCTTGTCGTCGACGTCGGCGGTGAATCGACCCGCCCGGGCGCGGCTCCGGTTTCCGCCGAGGAAGAGCAGGCGCGCATCCTGCCTGTCATCGAAGCGCTTGCCGGGCCGGGCGGCCCCCTGATCTCCGTCGACACCTACCGGGCGGAAACAGCGCGGCTGGCTGTCGCCGCCGGCGCGCATATCGTCAACGACGTCTGGGGATTGCAGCGCGAGCCAGGCATCGCCGGCGTCGCGGCGCAAACCGGGGCAGGGCTGATCATCATGCATACGGGCCGCGGGCGCGAACGCCTCGCCGACGTGATCGCCGACCAGTTCGCGTTTCTCGAGAAATCGCTGGAGATCGCGCGGCAGCATGGCGTTGGCGACGACCAGATCGTGCTCGACGCCGGCTTCGGATTCGCCAAGGAGACGGCGGAGGAGAATCTGGACCTGATGGCGCGCTTCGGTGAACTCAACGCGCTCGGCTTTCCGCTGATGGCCGGCACATCGAGAAAACGCTTCATCGGTACGGTGACCGGCCGCGACCCGGCCGATCGGGCCGCCGGCACCGCTGCCACCAGCGTGATCCTGAGATTGAAGGGCGCGCATCTGTTTCGCGTCCACGATGTCGCAATCAACGTGGACGCGCTGGCCGTGGCGGATGCTATGCTGGCGCGTCAACCCGATCCGGCGGAACGCTGAGCCATGTATGTCATCCGTATGAAGAACTGCGCCTTCTTTGCCAGGCATGGCGTGCTGGACGAAGAGGAGACGCTGGGGCAGCGCTTCTATGTCGACGCCGAGCTCACCGTTGACGCCGGCAAGGCGCTGGTCGAGGACGCGCTCGAGGAAACCGTCAATTACGGCGTCGCCTTCACGGTGATCGAGGAGATCATCACCGGGAAACGTCGATTCCTGATCGAAGCCCTGGCCCTGGAAGTGGGGAAGGCTCTGACCGGCCGCTTTCCGCAGATCAAGCGGGCCGAGATCACGGTGCGCAAGCCAAACGCGCCGGTGCCCGGCGTTCTCGACCATGTTGAGGTGACCGTTGTCTGGCCGCAGTAACACGGTCTATCTCAGCCTCGGCGGGAACCTGGGCGACCCGGCCGCGTCGATGGGCGCGGCGCTGCGTATTCTCGATGCCGACCAAGGTACCGATGTCGTGGCGGTGTCGTCGCTCTATCGCACGCCGCCCTGGGGCAAGCTCGACCAACCGGATTTTCTCAACGCGGCCGCCGGTCTCTCCACCACGCTTTCGCCGCGCGCCTTGCTCGACCTCTGCCTCGACGCCGAACGCAGGTTGAAGCGGGTGCGCGAGGAGCGGTGGGGACCGCGCCTGATCGACATCGACATTCTGGTGTTTGGCGAGCGCGTCATCCACGAGACCGGGCTGGAAGTGCCGCATCCGCGCATGCTGGAACGGGCCTTCGTGTTGGCGCCGCTGGCCGAGATCGCGCCTACGCTGGTGGTCGGCGGCAGGAGCGTCACGGGACGTCTCGGCGATGTTGACATCAGCGGCATAGAGCGCCTGCCGTCCGGCCAGCAATGGTGGCTGGCGCAGTCAGCCTGAAAATCCGCCACCGTCGAGGAATTCCTGTTCGGCTGCGGTCGTCGCACGCCCGAGCGCCGCATTGCGATGCGGAAAGCGCCCGAAGCGGCGGATGATGTCTCGATGCTCGACGGCATATTCCAGATATTCCGTCGCTCTCGCGGCCGTCAGGTCAACGGAAATGTCCTGGTCCGCCAGTCGCTCGGAATGCTCGTAGGGCAGGTAGATGAAGACCCGCAGATCGGTTTCGAGCTTCATGTCCTGGCCGGCGGCGATCGCCTTGGTCGCCAGGTGCAACGCCAGCGGATCGGTGGCGAACATGTGGCCGGTGCCGCGAAAGCAGTTTCGCGGAAACTGGTCGAGCAGGATCATCAGCGCGAGGGAGCCCTCCGCCGAGTCCAGCCAGCCATCGCACTCCCGGCGCGCCGCCGCGTAGTGCAGGTCGAGGAAGCGAGCGCGAAAATCGGCGTCGAATGCATCGTTCTTGCTGAACCACGCATCCTTGCCGGCATCGCGCCAGAATCCGGTGACCGCAAGGGCTCGTTCGTCCGTTGTCATATGCTGCCTTCCTGATGAAATATCCGCTCCGGAACGAGCGCCCTCGGCTCCAGCTCAAAGGCGCATGATGCCCTCCGAAACCTTTTCAGTGCCATGCCCTAGTCCTGGGCCTCGGATTTGTGCAGGACATCGGCTGTTTCGTCGCTCAGGGCCTGGCCGGCCCGCCGTGGCGGCGCCAGCGGTGTCGGGATCGGCGTGCCGATATTGCCCTTCAGGAAGCGCTGGCCGGCCCGCACGCCCTCGGCCAGCTGGATCTCGAAACGGGCGGCGTCGCGCCGCCGGACATCCTCGATCACCTCGGCGACCTCTTCCGGATCGACGCCCAGTGCCTCGAGCGTCGAGCCCCCGAAGACAAGCGCCGATTCGAAAGTCTCGCGGATCTGATAGTCGACACCGGCACGGATGAGTTGCAGGGCCGTACCACGGTCGAAAGCTCGCGCCAGGACGGTGAGCAGCGGGAACTCCGCCTTGACCAGTTCGGCTATGCGAACAGCGGCATCCGCCTTGTCGACACAGATGAGCACGGCGCGCGCCCTGCCGGCGCCGGCGGCGTGGAGGATATCAAGCCTTGTGCCATCGCCGTAGTAAACCTTGAATCCGAAGTCGGCCGCCGCCTGGATCATCTCGACGTCGTTGTCGATGATCGATACGTCGATGCCGCGCAGCAGCAGCGGCTGGCTGGCGATCTGGCCGAAGCGGCCGAAGCCGATGATCAGCACGCTGCCGGTCAGCCCATCGGCGATATCGACGCCCTCCAGCGACTGCTGGTCGCGCGGCGTCAGGCGGCGCAGCGCCACGATGGCGAGCGGCGTCAGCACCATGGAGATGATGACGATGGCGGTGAGGGTGGCATTGGCGTTTGCGTCGATGATGCCTACAGCCGCCGCCGAGGAATAGAGAACGAAGGCGAACTCGCCGCCCTGTGCCATGAAGACGGCTCGCTCCAGCGCCTCGCGGTGACCGGTCTTGAGGATGCGCGCGACGAGATAGATGCCGAGCGCCTTCATCACCATGTAGGCGACGACATAGATGGCGATGAGCCGCCAGTTCTGCGCCACCACATGCAGGTCGAGCGACATGCCGACGGCCAGGAAGAAAAGCCCGAGCAGGATGCCGCGAAACGGCTCGATGTCAGCCTCGAGTTGGTGCCGGAAGGTCGATTCAGAGAGCAAGACGCCGGCGAGGAATGCGCCCATCGCCATGGAGAGCCCCGAAAGCTGCATGGCGAGGGCCGAGCCGAGCACAACCAGCAGGGCCGCCGCCGTCATGACTTCCCGGGCGCGCGCGTCGGCAAGGATGCGGAAGAACGGGTTGAGCAGGTAGCGGCCGGCCACGACCAACCCGACGATGGCTGCCAGGCCGATCCCCACCTCTGTCAGCCGCTCACCAAGGCTCGTATCGGCGCCTCCGGGCGCGAGGAAAGCGATAAGCGCCAGCAACGGCACGATCGCCAGGTCCTCCAGGAGCAGGATGGACACGATGCGCTGGCCCTTGGGCGAGGAGATATCGCCGCGCTCCTCCAGCAATTGCATCACGATCGCGGTCGAGGTCAGGACGAAGCCGGCCCCGGCAACGAAGGACTGCGCGATGGAAAAGCCTCCAGCGAGACCGACACCGGTGAGCAGCAGTGCGCATACGCCCACCTGAAGCGCGCCGAGCCCGAAGATCTCGCGGCGCAGTCCCCACAGGCGCGATGGCTGCATCTCCAGGCCGATGATGAACAGGAACATGACCACGCCCAGCTCGGCGACATGCAGGATGGCCTGCGATTCGGAGAACACCTTTATGCCGAAAGGGCCGATCACCACGCCGGCGGCGAGATAGCCGAGAATGGAACCCAACCCCATGCGCCGGAAGATCGGTACGGCAACGACGCCAGCGGCAAGCAGCGCCACCACCTGGACGAGATCGCTGCCGGATGCCTCTGCCGCCATTCTGCCGTTCCGCTTGCTACGTGGGAGACCGCGCGCGCGGCCGGACAAGTCCGCAAGATAGGGGCTTCGCCCGGCCTAGAACAGTGCCAATACCGTCGGCGTCGGCATTGTTGCAGCGGCGTTACACAAGTTTAAGTCGAGCTTTAAGTGCGGGCGGTTGCATGTCGCCGGCAACACAGCCTATGAGCGATCGGCTTGGGTATTTGGCGGGCAGGCAACGATGGGTCGCCTGCATTTGAGGAGACAATTGATATGAAGAAGTTTTTGTTTGTTGCCGTTGGTCTGGCGATGCTTGCCGGTTCGGCTTGTTCCAAGGCCCCTGAATGCACCACCGAGACGGCGTCCAAGAAGGCCCAGGAACTGGTCGCGGCGTTGCAGGCAGCCGTTACGAAGGACCCGTCCAAGGCCGCCGATCTTACGGCGAAGGTTCAGGCCGTGACCGAGAAATACAAGGACGCCACGACGATGGCCGACGCCTGCAAGGCCTATGACGAGGTGCTGGCCGCCATCAAGGGCTGATCTGGCCCGCAAAAAGCAAAGGGCGGCAGCCATTGGCTGTCGCCTTTTTTTGATTCGTAGGTGGATATACGCGTCAGTTGCGGGCGATGGCCCCGACCTCAACGCCATCGACCCGCTTCAGGCTCATGCCGATGACGGGGACCAACTGATCCGAGACCCGAACGGCAACCGTAACGGTCATGGAATTGTCGTCGGGGATGCGCGCCTGCATGACCCCGCGCAACTGGTTGCGGTTGATGGTGAAGACCACTTTGTGGGCATCGACGACATTGCCGCCGATAATGTCGAGGCCGGCGCCCGAGGAGCCGCCCATGAAGCTGCCCTTGTAGCCTTCCTTGCCCTTGTGCTCGACCTTTGCCGACATCTGCTGCGTGAAAACCCCGACCCGGCAGCCGCCATCGAGCGACATGCCCACCTTGCCGTCCGGCGTGCTGCCGGTGAAGGTGCAGGTGAACTTGGTGCCCTTGTACTTGCCGGCGATGATCTCGCCTGGCCCGATCCACTTGCCCTCGACCGACTGAAAGAACTGCTTGTCCGGGTCTCCGGCGAAGGCCGAGCCTGTGGAGCCTGCCACCGTGGCGCTGACGATAGCCGCTGGCAGAACGCAGGACAGGAATACGCTTTTCATCGACGACACCCGGCAAGGACGATTGTTCTCTGGAACCCATCCTGACCATGAACAAGATTGGTTAATGCTTCGTCACCGGGGCCGTCGCCCAAGGGCCTGGATACACGTCTTTGGCGCGCTTGTTTCCTACTTGGCGGGCTGCGTTGCCCCGGTATCCTTCTTCGTGGCGAACGATGTCAGGGCCGACAGGAAATCGCCAAGGCCGGGGCGCTTTGAGGCGCTGAAGGGAAGGGGTCTGGTGGTTTCCATCGCGGCGATTCCGATTCGCGCCGTCATCATGCCGTTGACGACGCCCTCTCCGAGTTTCGCGGAAAGCCGCGCCGCGAGCCCATGCCCCACGATCTGCTGCACGAAACTGTCGCCGACGGCGATAGAGCCCGTTACGGCCAGATGCGCCAGAACGCTGCGCGCCAGACGGAAGAAGCCCAGCGTTCCTGGTCGTCCCCCGTAGAGTTCGGAAAGCCGGCGGATCAGCCTGCCTGCCTCGAACACCACATAGGCGACATCGACCAGGGCGCGCGGGCTGACGGCGGTCACCAGCGACACGCGCTTGGCGGCTTCCAGGATCATCACCTTTGCCCTAGCGTCCAGCGGCCCCAGTATCTCCGCTTCGGCGAGCCGCACCAGATCGCCGCCATCGATGACCTCGCCGCGCAGCGCCGCGAGCGCGCGCCTGCCGGCGGCGGTTTCCGGTTTCGCCGCCACAAACGCCGACAGTTCGTCCACAACGGAGCGGGCCGCGGCCGGGTCGTCACGCGCCACCGCGTCGAGTGCCCTTTTCTGAAGCTTCTCGACCTCGGCCAGCCGGGCGATGGCGAGGAACTCACGCACGAGGATCGCCGCCAGCGCCAGCGCCGCAAGTGCTGCCATTCCAGCCGCGAGCCAGCCAAGCCAGGGAGCGCGCTCGAAAAGGCTGCGGATCAACCCGTCGATCCAAAGCCCGACAGCGAGCGAAATCAGCACGCCAAGGGCGCCGAAGAACATGGCGCCGAGCAGGGAACGGCTCTTCGGCGCGGCAACCGGCGGCGGTTCGGCCGTCACGATATCGGGTTCGTCGAAGACATCGACCTCCGCCGGCACGACGATCGCCATTTCACTTTTAAGGGCGCGCGGCTTGCGATGCGGCATGGGGTGGTCCTCGCGCGCCGAATCCGCCGCCGGTTGGGTCATCGGCCTGGCTTCCGGTTCGAGGCGGAATGCCGCCGGCTTGCGGGTCGCTGTCATGCCAGATGGTCTCCGATCAGAAACTGCAACGCCCGGTCGAGCCGGATATGCGGCAGGGACAGCGTGACGCCCTCCGCGGTGCGTTCGAGCTTGGGCGGACGAAAGCGGACGAAGCGGATGGAGGCATCCGTCGCATCCTGCCGATGCGATCCGGACGCATCGAAAACCGCATCAATCTTTTCGGGTAAATCGCCGGGAAATATGGCGGTTTCCGTCTTTCCGTCGAAAGTCTCGCCGTTGATTCTCTCGCCCGCCAGTGGGGTGCCGATGATGACAGGCAGTGATTCCCGGCCCTGTTTGACGGTGCCTTCGCGGGTAGCACGCACCGCAGCCATCGCCACCACGTCGACCTTCGCGCCGGTGAAATTCGCGCGCGCCATGGCGCGGTCGGCCAGCCGCCGAACGATCGCCTGCAGGCGATCGTGGCTTTCATGATGCAGATGGTCCGCCTTGGTGGCGGCGATCAGTATGCGGTCGATGCGCCGCGAGAATAGGTCGGTGAGGATGTTGCCGCGGCCGGGGCGGAAGCAGGCCAGGATCTCGGTCACCGCGCGCTCGAGATCGGCCATGGCCGCGGGGCCGGCATTGAGCGCCTGCAGCGCGTCGATCAGCACGATCTGACGGTCGAGCCGCGTTATGTGCTCGCGAAAGAACGGCTTCACCACATGCGTCTTGTAGGCCTCATAGCGGCGCTCCATCATCGCGTGCAGAGACCCGGCGCGCGCGCGTCCGCCATCAATGCCGGGCAGGGGAGCAAAGGTCAGCGCGGGGGATCCTTCGAGGTCGCCGGGCATCAGGAAACGCCCCGGCGGCAAGGTCGAGAGCGCGCGGTCGTCGAGCTTGCAGGCCTTGAGATAGGCGGCGAAGCTTTCCGCCAGCTTCCTGGCGGTCATCTCGTCGGCATCGACGTTGGGGTCGACAGCGGCCGACAGCCCGCGCCAGGTTTCGGACAGGTCCGAGCGCACCGGCAGCGCCGCCAGCTCGAAGGCCTCGCGCGAGAAATCGGTGTAGGATTTGCCCATAAGCGGCAGGTCGAGCAGCCATTCGCCGGGATAGTCGACGACGTCGACCGACAGTTTTCCAGCCGAGAACATGCGGTTCCAGCCCGAGGCCGATTCATATTCGATGGTCAGTCTCAGTTCCGAGATGGCGCGGGTCGAGTCGGGCCAGATGCGGTCGTTGACAAGGGCTGCGACGTGGTCCTCGTACTGGAATCGTGGCACGGCGTCGTCGGGCTGCTCTTCCAGGAAGGCCCGGGAGATGCGCCCGGATTTCTGTGCCTCGAACAGGGGCAGGCGGCCGCCATGGATCAGGTTATGGACGAGCGAGGAGATGAAGACCGTCTTGCCGGCGCGGGAAAGTCCGGTGACGCCCAGGCGCAGCGATGGCGAGAACAGACCCGCGGCCCGTCCGGAAAGCGTATCCAGGGCAATCCTCGCCTCGTCGGTCAAACTGGTCAGCGATGATGCCAAGATGCGGATTCCCCGGGGCTCTTTTACGCATTGCCTGCGATTTCAAGAACGCCATAGCGGTCTGCGTTCTTCAGACAGGCTCCGATATAGGTTCGCGCACGCGGCTTTGAAATGGCGTCATAGGTCGGCCGGCGTCAGGAAGGCTTCGAGATAGCCGGCACCTTGCTCCGCGCAGGACAGCGGTGTGTCGAACCGGACGACCGCCAGGCCGGAAGTGGGAAAGCCGTAGTTCAGCATTTCCCGCGCTCCGTCTTCCCCCGCGCCCGAGACGGCGATGGCGAGGTCCTCCATCATCGGGTTGTGGCCGATGACCAGCAGCGAGCCCGGCGCGCCGTTCGCCCGGATAAGGTCCAGGTATCCGGCGGCATCTTCGCTGTAGAGTGCGTCCAGGAACAGCACGCGGCCAGTATCGGTGTGGCCTGCCAGGCCTTCCAGCGTCTGTCGCGCCCGCTTCGCATTCGAACAGAGCGTCAGGTCGGGAACGAAGTCGCGAACGCGCATCACCGCGCCCATCAACTCGGCGTCGGCGATGCCTGAGGCATCGAGCGCCCGGTCGAAATCCCGCATGCCTGGAAGCGCCCATCCGGCCTTGGCGTGTCTCAACAGGAAAAGCCGGTTCACGAAGCCTCCATCCCCCGCCCGCGAAACCGGTCGCGAGCGTTCGTGGATTAGCCATGAGAACGCGGGCGGACACAATGGGCAATGCCGGCCAACCATGCCGAATCGTGCGAGAATTCGCCGTCATCACCCGGCTTTAGGATGTTGTGGAAAGCCTCGCGCGGGACGGTGACAATTGCGTGAGACGATTACCGATTGCGCTTGTGCAGGCGTGTGGCGACGAATATATAGGCGCCAAATTTGGGGTTGTCTGGGTGAGTCGAATGAACGATCTCGTTACTGCCGATTACGTACCCTCAGAAGACGAGCCGTTCATGAACGAGCGGCAGAAAGCTTACTTCCGCCTGAAGCTCGTCAATTGGAAAAACGACATACTGCGCGAAGCGCGCGAAACTCTCGAAATCCTTCAGCAAGAAAACGCCAACCATCCTGATCTTGCCGACCGCGCCTCTTCCGAAACCGACCGTGCCATCGAACTGCGGGCGCGTGACCGCCAGCGCAAGTTGATCTCCAAGATCGATTCCGCTCTGCAGCGGATCGACGAGGGCACCTATGGCTATTGCGAGGAGACCGGCGAGCCGATCGCGCTGAAGCGCCTGGACGCCCGTCCGATCGCGACCCTTTCGATCGAGGCGCAGGAACGTCACGAGCGCCGCGAAAAGGTCTACAGGGACGATTGATCGTTCCGCTGCACAACGAATAACTGCTTTTGTGGCCGGTGTTCCGGCCTTTTTTGTTAGCCTTGACGCAAGGCCTCCGTGTCTTCGGTCCGTCCCCGTTTCTGGCCGATTACCGTTTCTGGCTTGAAAGCTCGCCCAGCAGTTTCGTCATCTCGTCATCCGGAGTAGCCGGGGCCTTCGGTGCGGGCTTGCTCGGCGCAATGGGCGGGTGCGGGTCGTCTAGCGACACTTCGAGCTCCCGCATCAGCGTATCGTCGATCGAATCATCCCTCGACGGCACCGTATGCCGGGTCGCGGAACCGTTGGTCGCTCCATAGGCGGGCAACGGCGGCAGCGGCGAAGGCTGATGGACGGGCTCAGCCGGTCTCGGCGCCGGCGCGACCGGACGCGGCCTTGAGGGTGCCGGCTGCGGCGGTGGTGCTGGTCTTGTCGGCGCCAGGGCTGGCTGCTGGACAGGTTGAGGCGGGCGTGGCCTCGGCGCCTGTGCGGGCTGTGCGACCGCCTCGCCCGTCAGCGCCGGCCGGCGTGGCGCGGCGAGCCGGATATCGCGCTCGACCACGACGTCGGTGGGGCCGCCGATAAGCAGCAGGTGTTCGATGTCGTCGCGCCGCACCAGCACCAGGCGCCGGTGGCTGTCGACAGCGGTGGCATCCATCACGGCCAGCCGCGTCTTGCGGTTCCTCCCTCCGGCCACGAACGTGCCGAATGTCAGGCTGCGCACAAGCTTGATGGCGACGAGAACGACGATGAGCAGGATCAGAGCCGCGAACGTCCACAGCAGCCCGGCTGTGTAACCAGGGCCCGCCACGCTATCCAGCCACTGCAGCATCGGCTCCCCCACGTCGCCTTTCTTGAGTTGACGAACACTAGACCGTTGCGGCTGGCCACCGCAAGTTGCCTTTCACGCTTCGTGAACTTGCTGAACTGCGCGCCGCACGATGTCATTTTTGAAGTGGATTTGCCGCCAAGGCCTTTTCCGGACTAGGAGAATGTGATTCAACCCGTGAGGGGGCGCAGCGCCGGAATTCACGAGCAGGGGGCACATGGCTAAGGAAACGCGGGGCGATTTCTACCCGGCGCCCATCGTCGACCAGAGCACGCGCCCGGGAGCGGTCGCGAGGCTCATCGTCTTCATCGTCGTCCTGACCGGCGCGGCAATCGTGTTCGGGCTTTTTCGCGAGCGCCTTGGAGATCCATTCCTGCTCGGGATGCTCGGCGTCCTGGCCATGATCGGCGTCGGCTTCCTGTTTGCGACCGCGATCGGCTTCATCCAGGTCACGCCACGCTCCACCAGCGACGAATTGTCGAAGGCGTTCGTGGATTCCATGTCGCAAGGCCTCGTCGTTACCGATACCAAGGGACGCGTCGTCTACGCCAACCGCGCCTATGCCGACATGACGGGAGCGTCTTCGGCGGCCGACCTGAAGACGGTCGAGGGGCTGCTTTCCGACGTGCCCGAAGCGGCCGCGACGATCTACCGACTGGCCTCCGGCCTGCGTGACGGGCAGCCCGGCGATGGCGAATTTCGACTGGCGCAATCCATCAAGCCCGGCGCTGAACCCGGCGCGCGCTGGTATCGGGCGAGGGCGCGCGCGTTCAGCGTGCCGGGGCAGAGGTTGCCGATGCTCGCCTGGCAACTGGCCGACATCTCGCAGGAGCGCGCCGAGCAGGAACGCTTCTTCCTCGACCTTCAGAAGGCCATCGATCATCTCGATCATGCCCCGGCAGGCTTCTTCTCCGCCGACCAGGAGGGGCGCGTCACCTACATCAACGCCACGCTCGCGGAATGGCTTGGCATCGACCTTGCCAGCTTCACGCCTGGCGCCATCACCTTGCCGGAGATCGTGGCGGGGGACGGCATGGCGCTCGTGCGCTCCGTCAAGGCCGATCCGGGTACGACGCGCAACGCCGTCATCGATCTCGACCTGACGACGACGGCCGGCAAGGCGCTGCCGGTGCGTTTCATGCACCGCGTCTCCGCCAGCCGCGAGGGTCTCAACGGTCCGACCCGGACGATCGTGCTCAATCGGACCCAGGGCGAGGATGCTTCCGCCGACCTTCGCGCCGCCGAAATCCGCTTCACCCGCTTCTTCAATTCGACGCCAATGGCGATCGCCGGCGTCGACCAGAGCGGACGGATCCTGCGCACCAACGCTCCATTCCTGTCTCTCTTCTCCTCGGTCGTGGATCGCGACGCCGTGGATCGCCGCGTGCGTCTCGATTCTGTGATCCACGAGCGCGACCGTCCGGCTTTCGCCGCGGCTTTCGAGAAGGCGCGCCAGCGCCAGGCCGATATCGAACCGATCGACACGGTGCTGCCCGACAACGAGGAGCGGCACGTGCGCTTCTACGTCAATGCGGTGGCCGACGGCACCGGAGGCGAGGGCGCCGAGGAATCCGCCATCGTCTACGCGGTAGAGACCACGGAGCAGAAGGCGCTCGAAGGGCAGATGGCGCAGAGCCAGAAGATGCAGGCGGTCGGACAACTCGCCGGCGGCATCGCCCACGACTTCAACAACGTGCTGACGGCCATTATCATGGCCTCGGACCTGTTGCTGACCAACCATCGTCCGTCCGACCCGTCCTTCCCGGACATCATGAACATCAAGCAGAACGCCAACCGCGCGGCCTCGCTGGTGCGCCAACTGCTGGCCTTCTCGCGCAAGCAGACGCTGCGCCCCGAGGTGCTGAACCTCACCGACGTGCTGGCCGACCTCAGGATGCTGCTCGCAAGGCTCGTCGGAAACGACATCAAGCTGAAGATCGACCACGGCCGCGACCTCTGGCCGGTCAGGGTTGATATCGGCCAGTTCGAGCAGGTGGTGGTGAACCTCGCGGTCAACGCGCGCGATGCCATGCCGGCGGGCGGCGATCTCAACGTGCGCACCCGCAATGTCACGGCGGAGGAGTGCCGGACGTTCTCCTATCGCGAGCTCACGCCGGCCGACTATGTTCTGGTCGAGGTCGAGGACACGGGCAGTGGCATCGCGCCCGACGTGCTGAAGAAAATATTCGAGCCGTTCTTTACCACCAAGGAGGTCGGCAAGGGCACCGGCCTCGGCCTGTCGATGGTCTACGGCATCATCAAGCAGACCGGTGGTTTCATCTTCTGCGAATCGGAAGTCGACAAAGGCACGGTCTTCCGCATCTTCCTGCCGCGTCACATGGCCGAGGTCAGGAAAGCCGCCGAGCCTGGCGAAGCGCCGGTGCCGGTCAAGACCGCCGACGCGAGCAAGGACCTTTCCGGTTCGGCCACGGTCCTGCTCGTCGAGGACGAGGATGCCGTGCGCATGGGCGGCGTGCGCGCCCTGAAGTCGCGCGGCTATACTGTCCATGAGGCGTCGTCCGGCGTCGAGGCCCTGGAAGTCTACGAATCGCTGGGCGGCAAGGTCGACATCGTCGTCTCCGACGTCGTCATGCCGGAGATGGACGGGCCGACACTGCTGGGTGAGTTGCGCAAGCGGCAGCCGGACATCAAGTTCGTCTTCGTTTCGGGCTATGCGGAGGATGCCTTCGCCAGGAATTTGCCGGCAGACGCGCATTTCGGCTTCCTGCCGAAGCCGTTCTCGCTCAAGCAACTGGCAACGACGGTCAAGGACGTGCTGGAATCCTGACGCTTTCCAGGCCCGCTTGCGGGCCTGCGCCGGCTGTCGCCGATCGGCTCGGCTTCATCCGGCGTGCTCCAGACGCCTGCCTGGAACGCGCCAAATATTCGCCCGTCAGGCAGCCTGCCGCTTCAGCGCCGACAGTTCGTCCGCGGTTGGTCGATGACCGCGCAGATAGAGAGCGCATGTGGTGCGTAGCATCGAGGCGAAGTTCGGTATCTGGCCATTGATCTCGATCGCCTCGTCATAGAGCTTCGAGATGAATTTCGGGGTCGTCAGGTTCTGGCTTTCGGCGATCTCGTCAAGCAGCGCCCAAAAGGTCGCCTCGAGCTGGATGCTGGTCGAATGTCCGTCGATCCGGATCGAGCGATTGATCTGGCGGTAGCCTTCCGGATCCTGCGCGGCAAAGACTCTGCACATCGTTACCTCCCGTTCTTGTGATCTTGGGCGTCGGCGGAAGTCGTCGACACCTTTTGCATGCTGGCTGCTTTTGCCGGGCCATCTTCGGCTGCCAGGATGAAAACGGCAATCGGACTTTCGTCCCGAGAGCGACCGGCAAGTCGCGCGGCGATTCGGCCGGAAGCCTCGTGAATGCGGGCGACCTTATCCATTTCCGGATCCTATGCGTGGTAATCGGCTGCCACCACCTTTCCGCACCGGCGCCCATAATCCTCTCCAGGGCATGCAGCCAGCGGAGTTTGATTTGGCGAAGGCAATTCACAGCATGATCCGGGTTCTCGACGAGGCCCGTTCCATCGATTTCTACAACAAGGCTTTCGGACTTGAGGTAGCCCAGAAGCTGGATTTCGAGACGTTTACGCTCATCTACCTCAGCAATTCCGATACCCCCTTCGAGGTCGAACTGACCATCAACAAGGGGCGCACCGAGCCTTACGCGCTTGGCGATGGCTACGGTCATCTTGCCGTGTCGGTGGCGGATCTCGACAGCGAACATGACCGCCTGGGAGCAATCGGGCTCAATCCGAAGAAGATCGTCGAGTTCAACCATGACGGGTCGATGATCGCCCGCTTCTTCTTCATCGAAGACCCCGATGGCTACAAGATCGAGGTCCTGCAGCGCGGCGGACGCTTCAAATAGGAGAATTGCCGCCGCGTGGCCGCGCGGCGCCAGCAACGGCACCGGTTCCGGTGCGCATAGCAAGCAGGGAGGAAAAGATGGTCACGATCTATGACGGGAAGCCGGGGCTTTCACGTCGGGAGCTTTTGAAGCGTGGCGGTGTCGGCGCGTTGCTCGTCATTTCGGGCAGTGCCGTTATCAGCCCGGAACACGCCTGGGGGCTCGAAACCTCCGCCTTGAAGCCCGAAACCATGGCAACGCTGATCCAGATGGCGCGCGATATCTACCCGCACGACCAGCTTGCCGACAAATATTACGCCATTGCCGTCAAGTCGCATGACGAGCTGGCAGGCAAGGATCCTGCCCACAAGGAGTTGATCGAAAAGGGTATCGCGGAGCTCGACGGCAAGGCCGGCGCCGGCGGCTACCGGAATCTGGGATGGGAAGACCAGCGGGTCGCCGCGTTGAAGCAGATCGAGAGCACGCCGTTCTTCCAGACCGTCCGCGGCGGCCTCGTCGTCAGCCTCTACAACCAGAAGGAGATATGGCCGATCTTCGGTTACGAGGGGGAGTCCTATTCGAAGGGCGGTTACATCCACCGCGGCTTCAACGACATCGAGTGGCTGTGAGCCCGATCGTCCCACGCTCCGAAAATCAATTCATGGGAGGAAACCATGGCAGCACCATTTGATCTGAAGAACGACGGCGTTGTCGTCATTATCGGCTCCGGCGCCGGCGGTGGCACGCTCGGCAACGAACTCGCGCAGAAGGGCATCGACGTCGTCATCCTGGAGGCCGGAGCGCGCCACGAATACGAGGATTTTATCAACGACGAGTGGGATTCCTTTGCCCAGCTCGCCTGGAAGGACAAGCGCACGACCTCGGGCGACTGGCGGGTCGCCAGGGATTTTCCGAATCTGCCGGCCTGGATCGTCAAGTCGGTCGGCGGGTCGACCACGCATTGGGCCGGCGCCTCCTTGCGCTTCCAGGAGCATGAATTCAAGACGCTTTCGACCTACGGCAAGCTCGAGGGTGCCAACCTGCTGGACTGGCCCGTCACGCTCGCCGAAATGGAGCCGTACTACACCAAGGCCGAGGCCAAGATGGGTGTCACCGGCACCAACGAGTGGCCGAGGCTGCCCGGCAACAACAATTTCAAGGTGCTCAAGGCCGGTGCCGACAAGCTAGGCTACAAGGAATGCCACACCGGCAACATGGCCATCAATTCGGTCGAGCGCGATGATCGCAACTCGTGCCAGCAGACCGGGTTTTGTTTCCAGGGCTGCAAATGGGGCGCGAAATGGTCGACGCTGTACACCGAAATCCCCAAGGGCGAGGCCACCGGCCACCTCGAGGTCCGGCCCAACTCCATGGCGATCAAGATCAATCATGATGCCAGCGGAAAGGTGACGGGCGTCGTCTACGCCGACAAGGATGGCAAGCTGCACGAGCAGAAGGCCCGCATTGTCGCCGTCGCCGGCAACTCGATCGAAAGCCCACGGCTGTTGCTCAACTCGGAGTCGAGCAAATTTCCGCATGGCCTTGCCAATTCGTCAGGGCAGGTGGGCCGCAACTACATGCGCCACACCACCGGTTCGGTCTACGCGATCTTCGACAAGCCGGTGCACATGTACCGCGGCACCACCATGGCGGGCATCATCCGCGATGAGGCGCGGCACGATCCGGCGCGCGGCTTCGTCGGCGGCTACGAGATGGAGACGCTGTCGCTCGGCCTGCCGTTCATGGCCGCGTTCCTCGATCCGGGCGCCTGGGGCCGGTCGTTCACCACGGCGCTCGATCATTATGATCACATGGCCGGCCTATGGATCGTCGGCGAGGACATGCCACGCGCGGAGAACCGCATCACGCTGCATGGCGACGAAAAGGACGAGCACGGCATGCCGGTCGCGGATGTCCATTTCGATGACCATCCCAATGACACGGCCATGCGCGACCACGCCTACAAGCAGGGCTCGGCACTCTACGCGGCGGTCGGCGCGACACGGACCTTCCCGACGCCTCCCTATCCCTCGACGCACAATCTCGGCACCAACCGGATGAGCGAAAAGGCTGCGGACGGCGTCGTCAACAAGCATGGCCAGGCGCATGACATCAAGAACCTGTTCGTCTCGGACGGCAGCCAGTTCACGTCGGGCGGTGCGGAGAACCCGACACTGACGATCGTGTCGCTCGCCATCCGCCAGGCCGAATACATAGCCAAGCAGATGTCGGCCAAGACCATCTGATCATCCTCCCGACCGCACCCTCGCGTGGCCCTTCGGGGCCACGCTTTTTGTCGGCCACCCGCGGCGTTCCCGAAAAGCCGCGGGGCCTTCAGATAAAATCATGACTCAAAACGCAATTCCGGTGAGACCGGGCGCTGCGTTTGAGACATCGCCTGCAGCGTTTCGAGCGACGGTCTTCCCGTCATTGCATGGTGCAGGTGGACGCGGAAAAGGCGCCGTCCGGCTGCTTCATGATGATGTCGAAGGACGGCGGATTCTGCCCGTCGATCGTCGCCTGCGTCAGCGAGATCGAATTGCCGCCCGATGTATAGCCGCCGAGCGGTCCGAGCCATTCGATCTCGCCATTCGCGTTCATCTGGTAATTGTAGCCCTGTTGCGGAGCGCCGAAGCTGACCGGGCCACTGTAGACGTTTCCCTTGATGGTGATGTCGCCAAGGCTGATGAACAGGCCGAGCAGATAGACCTCGCAATGGTAAGTCCCATCGGGAAGCGTGCCGTTCTTGAAGTCGGCGCGCGCTTCGCCGGCGGCGGACATCAGCAGCAGGAAACTCAGTACAGCGCGGGTCGGAAGGGCCATGATGTCGCTCGTTTCAACCCGACCTTGCCTCATTTTGCGGCCGCCTAGCAACTGCCGACATGCGCCATGCGGATAGTGCAGATCATAATTTAGGCATGTGGAAAATATGAATGAAATTTAGGCGATGATGCGCAAAGTTTTCTCATATGCCGATGTCCGATGCAGGCCCGTTGGCGATGTAGTTCATGTCCTAACCAGCTGATAAGTCTTTCATATTTCGACCTGATCAAGCTCGTCGTGTCAGTTGGCATGTCGGTTGCATTGCTTTGTTGCGGTGCAAAACCAACCAGCTTGGGAGTCTGCAATATGAGGGGCAATTTTCAGAAAATAACAAAACTGCTTTCCGCGGGCGTCGTCGCGGCCGGACTGCTGATGACGGCTTCAGCCAAGGCCGCCGATGACACCATCAAGGTCGGCATCCTCCATTCGCTGTCGGGGACGATGGCGATCTCGGAAACGACGTTGAAGGACGTCATGCTCATGCTCATTGAAGAGCAGAACGCGAAGGGGGGCTTGCTTGGTAGGAAACTCGAGGCGGTGGTCGTCGATCCCGCTTCCAACTGGCCCCTGTTTGCCGAGAAGGCGAGGGAGCTGATTTCCAAGGACAAGGTCGCGGCAGTGTTCGGCTGCTGGACGTCGGTGTCACGCAAGTCGGTGCTGCCGGTGTTCAGCGAGCTCGACAACATCCTTTTCTATCCTGTCCAGTACGAAGGCGAGGAGAGCGAGCGCAACGTGTTTTACACAGGCGCCGCGCCCAACCAGCAGGCCATTCCGGCGGTCGACTACCTGATGAGCGCGGACGGCGGTTCGGTGAAGCGCTGGGTGCTGGAAGGCACAGACTACGTCTATCCGCGCACCACCAACAAGATTCTCGAGGCTTATCTCAAGTCGAAGGGCGTGCCTGCCGAGGACATCATGGTGAACTACACGCCTTTCGGTTTCTCCGACTGGCAGACGGAAGTCTCGGCAATCAAGAAATTCGGCTCGGCGGGCAAGAAGACCGCCGTTGTCTCCACCGTCAACGGCGACGCCAACGTGCCGTTCTACAAGGAACTCGGCAACCAGGGCATCAAGGCCGAGGACATTCCGGTCATGGCCTTCTCGGTCGGCGAGGAGGAACTGGCAGGCCTCGACACCGGCCCGCTCGTCGGCCATCTCGCCGCGTGGAACTACTTCGAGAGCATCGATACGCCGGAGAACAAGAAGTTCATCGATGACTGGCACAAATTCATCAAGAACGACAAGCGCACCACCAACGATCCGATGGAGGCTCACTACATCGGCTTCAACATGTGGGTGAAGGCGGTCGAGAAGGCCGGCACCACCGATCCGGACAAGGTGATCGACGCCATGGTTGGCGTCTCGGTGCCGAACCTCAGTGGCGGCTACTCGACCATGATGCCTAACCATCACATCACCAAGCCTGTGCTGATCGGCGAGATCCAGGCCAATGGCCAGTTCGATACCGTATGGCAGACGCCTGGCCTTGTGATGGGCGACGAATGGTCCGACTACCTCCCGGACTCCAAGGACCTGATCTCCGATTGGCGTGCTCCGCTCAGCTGCGGCAACTTCAACGTCAAGACCGGCAAGTGTGGCGGCAAAGGCACCAACTGACCCCGGTCCGGACGTAGGTCCGTGATCCTCCCGGCCTGCAGGGTCGCGCAGTGGCCTGCGCGATCCGCGACCGCCGCCTGGGCGGGCTTCCAACCCGCCCAGGCAAGTTCTCGAAGCAGGGAGATACTTGAGGCAATGATCAGCTTGCGCGCGATAGGCGTGGTTGTGCTGCTGATGATGGCGGGCTTGCTGCCGTCCAAGGCCGCCGAGGCCGATCTTCGCGCGGCGCTCGCCAAATTCGTCACAGCGACCAGTTTCCCTGCCACAGAAGCTGTCGTTCGCGAGCTGGCCGCCAGCGGCGACCCTTCCGTCGAAGGCGCGCTTTCCGCCCTTGCCGATGGCAATCTCTACATTCGCAAGAGCGACTCCCAACTCTTCATCGGCAGGGATGCGGGCGGCCGCACCGAACTACTCGATCCTCTGAGCGGCGAGAAAGTCGCCGAAGCGGACAAGGCGGAGCTCGCCCGGGTCAAGATCAACAACAGCCTGCGCCGTGTTGTGCGCGACGCGCTGGGGGCGTTGACGTTACGCGCCAAGGACGCAAACCTGCGCCTCGCAGCCGCGAACACCATGTTCAAGACGCCGGACGCCGGCAACATTGAGGCGCTCGATGCCGCGATCGCGGCCGAGACGGACACGGCCATCAAGGCGACGTTTGAACAGGCGCGGGCAGCGTCCATTCTGGTCTCGGATAAGCCCGAGGCGGACAAGCTGGCGGCGGTTTCCACTATAGCAGCGCGGGGAGACCGCGACGCCCTTTCCGTGCTGGCATCGGCAGAGGCCAATTCGCAGGGAGCGGTCAAGGGAGCGGCTGCTTCGGCGATAGCCCGTATAGATTCCACGCTTGCGCTGTGGGATGCCATTCAGAACATCTGGTATGGCATATCGCTCGGGTCGGTGCTGCTGCTGGCGGCCATCGGCCTCGCCATCACCTTCGGCGTGATGGGGGTCATCAACATGGCTCATGGCGAGATGGTGATGCTTGGGGCATACACCACCTTCGTCGTCCAGCAGGTGATCCGCGGTTCGTTTCCGGGCCTGTTCGACTGGTCCCTGATAATCGCCTTGCCGCTCGCCTTCCTTGTCGCGGCACTGGTCGGTCTTGTCATCGAACGTGGCATCATTCGCTTCCTCTACGGTCGCCCGTTGGAGACCCTGCTTGCGACATGGGGCGTCTCGTTGATCCTGCAGCAGGCGGTGCGCACTCTTTTCGGTCCAACGAACCAGGAGGTGGGCAATCCCTCCTGGATGTCCGGTTCGTTCGATGTCGGCCAAGTGGCCATTACCTGGAACCGTCTGTGGATCCTGGTGTTCGCGCTCGCCGTCTTCGTGGTGCTTCTCTATGTCATGAAGCGGACGCCCTGGGGCCTGAGGATGCGCGCGGTTACCGCCAATCGCCGCATGGCCGCGTCCATGGGCATACGCACGCCCTGGGTCGACGCGCTAACCTTCGCCCTGGGGTCCGGCATCGCCGGCATTGCGGGCGTTGCTCTCAGCCAGATCGACAATGTCTCCCCCAATCTCGGTCGCGGCTACATAATCGACAGCTTCATGGTCGTTGTCTTCGGCGGCGTGGGCAATCTCTGGGGAACGCTCGTCGGCGCTTTCTCGCTCGGCATCGTCAACAAGTTCCTCGAGCCATATGCCGGCGCGGTGCTCGGCAAGATCGTCGTGCTCGTCATGATCATCCTGTTCATCCAGAAGCGTCCACGCGGACTTTTCGCGCTCAAGGGCAGGGCGGTTGAAGCATGATCGCAGGACGCCTCCTCAGCGCCGACCGCCGGATCGCCCTTGCCATCGTCATCCTGCTGGCAGCCGCGGTGATTGTGCCCATTCTCAACCTGTTGGTTCCCCCTTCGAGTGCCTTCCATATTCCGCCCTACATCGTGGCCCTGCTCGGCAAGTACCTCTGCTACGCCCTGCTTGCCCTGGCTCTCGACCTTGTGTGGGGTTATTGCGGCATTCTCTCGCTCGGCCACGGCGCCTTCTTCGCGCTCGGAGGCTACGCGATGGGCATGTATCTGATGCGTCAGATCGGCTCGCGCGGCGTCTACGGCAATCCGGTTCTTCCGGATTTCATGGTGTTCCTGAACTACAAGGAGCTGCCATGGTTCTGGCTGGGGTTCGACCACTTCTGGTTTGCGGCGCTCATGGCCCTCGCTGTTCCAGGACTGCTGGCTTTCGTCTTCGGCTGGTTCGCCTTCCGCAGCCGTGTCACCGGCGTCTATCTGTCGATCATCACCCAGGCGATGACCTATGCTTTGCTGCTTGCCTTCTTTCGCAACGACATGGGATTTGGCGGCAACAACGGGCTGACGGATTTCAAGGACATTCTCGGCTTCAACGTGCAGGCCGACACCACGCGCTCGGCCCTGTTCGCCGCGAGCGCCGCCATGCTTGCGCTGGCCGTCTTCGTGACCGCGGCGATCGTCCGCTCCAAATACGGCAAACTGCTGATGGCCGTTCGCGATGCCGAAAGCCGCACCCGCTTCCTCGGCTGGAGGGCGGAAAACGTCAAGCTCTTCGCCTTTACGGTATCGGCCGTCATGGCGGGCGTTGCCGGCGCACTCTACGTGCCGCAGGTCGGCATCATTAATCCAGGTGAGTTCGATCCCGCGAATTCCATCGAAGTGGTTATCTGGACGGCGGTTGGCGGGCGCGGCACCATTATCGGCCCGATTGTGGGAGCGCTCCTCGTCAACGCTGGCAAGTCCTGGTTTACGGGTGCTCTGCCGGAATTCTGGTTGTTTGCCCTGGGTGGTCTCTTTGTGTTGGTGACGCTTGTCCTGCCCAGAGGGGTGGTGGGTACATGGGATGGCTGGCGAGAGAAAGTCCGGGCACGGAACGCGGCCGGCCGTACGGCCGATGGTGGTGAGGACCCGGGCGCGTCGGAGGCGAGGATCGTGCGCCCGCAGGCCAAAGTGCCGGGTGCGTGGGCCGTCACCCCGCAAAATACGCAGCCGGCGGAGTGAAGGAGGATGAGCAAGTCGAACACTATCCTCTATCTCGATGGCGTTTCGGTTTCCTTCGATGGTTTTCGCGCCATCAACAACCTCTCGCTCGTGCTCGACAAGGGTGAGATGCGGGCGATCATAGGGCCCAACGGCGCGGGCAAGACGACGATGATGGACATCGTCACCGGCAAGACGCGGCCCGACGAAGGCGACGTCTTCTTCGACGGCAAGGTCGACCTGACCCGGCATGACGAGACTGAGATCGCCACCATGGGGATCGGCCGGAAATTCCAGAAGCCGACGGTTTTCGAGCGCCACAGCGTTGAAGACAATCTCATGCTGGCGCTGGCGGGGCCTCGATCGATCCTTCGGGCGCTTGTCCATCGTCTCTCGGTCGTCGAGAGGCGCCGTATCGACGACATACTCGGCATCATCCGGCTCGGCGACAAGCGTGCCGAGCTGGCGGCCAATCTCAGCCATGGCCAGAAGCAGTGGCTGGAGATCGGGATGCTTCTCGCGCAGGACCCGAAGCTTCTGCTCGTCGACGAACCGGTCGCAGGCATGACGGATGCCGAGACCGAGGAAACGGCGCGACTTCTTCGAGACATTGCCCGCGATCATTCGGTGATCGTCGTCGAGCACGACATGCATTTCGTGCGCGAACTCGGTGTCAAGGTCACATGCCTGCACGAGGGCTCCGTGTTGTCCGAGGGAACCCTCGACTTCGTTTCCTCCGACGAGCGTGTCGTCGAAGTCTATCTGGGGCGCTGAGCATGGTCTGGCGGGTTCCATTTTTTCGTTTCGACTTCGCTTTTTTGAAGCGCTGGAGAAGGGGCTGACGATGCTCGAAGTCTCCAATGCCACGCTTCACTATGGTGCCGCCCAGGCGCTACGCGGCGTTTCGCTCAAGGCCGAAGCCGGCAAGATCACCTGCGTTCTCGGTCGCAACGGCGTAGGCAAGACAAGTTTGATGAGATCCATCGTCGGCCATCATCGGCTGACGAGCGGAAGCGTTGCCTTCGAGGGGAAGGCGCTCGACCGGAGCGCGGCATACGACCGCGCCCGGTCGGGCATCGCATTCGTGCCGCAGGGCAGGGAGATTTTTCCCCTGCTCACGGTGCGAGAAAACCTTGAGACGGGTTTCGCGCCATTGAGGCGCGCTGACCGGAATATTCCGCCGCATGTATTCGAACTGTTTCCGGTGCTGAAGCAGATGCTGTCACGACGTGGCGGCGACTTGTCCGGCGGGCAGCAGCAGCAACTCGCCATCGGCCGGGCTCTGGTCATGCGGCCGAAGCTGCTTGTCCTTGACGAGCCCACCGAGGGCATCCAGCCGTCGATCATCAAGGATATCGGGCGCGCCGTTCGCTATCTGCGCGATCAGGCCGGCATCGCCGTGCTCCTTGTCGAGCAGTATCTCGACTTTTGCCGGGAGCTCGCTGACGTGATCAACATCATGGACAGGGGCAAAATCGTGCATACCGGCCCCGCTCAAGATCTCGATCGAGCCGACATCCGCAAACTCCTCACCGTCTAGCAAACATCCCAGAACCGAGAAAACGGGCCGCCGCCTCGCCTATGGCGCGATCGCACCAGTGGATGGCTCCGGTCGTTATGATAGCGTTAACCATGGTCGTACGAGAGTCGGCCGTGTTCCATATTCGTTTGGACTGCGAAGGATCGATAAGGTGCAGGTCAGCAACCAGCAAGTTCCACGCAAGGATGCGTTCCTAGCCTTCTCGGGCAATCGCCGTCCGAGAGTCTACGGACTCTCGCAGGGAGCAACCATGGGACGTCATTTGGAAGAGCAGAAGCGACGCCTTACGGATCGCGTCGACATCATGATGGCTATCGATCTCCTGAAATCCCGCGGGTACGAGCAGGATGACCTGATCGAGGAGATCACGAAGGCCTTCTATGTTGACCTCGACGCGTACAATGAGGTGATGGCGGCTGCCTGAGGAAGTTCGTTCGCGAATATATGGCGGTGGTGCCCGCATTTTCTGATGAGGGCTTGCCGCGCGGCCGTTTGCGGCGATGGCTTAGCCCACGCGACGGAATTCCGATGCCGTAACGCGGTTCCGACCGCCACGTTTCGCGGCATAGAGGGCCTTGTCGGCCGAACTCAGCACCTTGTCGAAACTGATGCCATCCTTGCTGCCGAAGGCAAAGCCGGCGCTGACGGTGCATTCCAGGGCGATAGCGTCGATCTCGATCCTGCGTGACGCGAAGGCAGCGCGGATGCGTTCGGCTGTGGCTTCGACCGCCTCGGGCAAGGTTCGCTTCAGGACCAGCGCGAACTCCTCGCCACCCAGGCGTGCCGCGACGTCACCGGAACGGAGGCTGCCGGCCAACTCCCCGGCAAAATGCTTCAGTACCTCGTCGCCGGCGGCGTGACCGAACCTGTCGTTGATGGCCTTGAAGCTGTCGAGGTCGAAGATAACCACGGCTGTGAATGGCCCGACCGGATCCTTGCCATGCATGTCGAACAGCGCCCTGCGGTTCAACAGTCCCGTGAGGGAATCGGTCATTGCCTCAAACCGGTGCCGCCTGGCCAGGCGCCCCTGGTTGAGCGCCAGCGACAGCGCGCCGATGCCTGTCATGCAGGCTATGACGACGACGAGGCTCAGGCTTTCGGCCCAATTGCTCGGCGCGTGTCCAAGGACGATCTTGCCATCCCAGGCGAGCACCGCGGCACAGAGCAGGAACGAGATCGCGGTAGTGAGATAGAGAGCAGCCACGCCGATGATCGGAGCCGGAGCTTCAGCGCGCCCCTTCCAATACTCGCGGGCGGTCGCGAACAGCAATATGGCCGCAAGCAGGTTCTCGAGCATGAAACCCAGCCCATCGAACCCGAGCGCCATGGGTGGCACGGTGAGGGCAAGCGACGCACCGCCACCGATCAAGAGAAGCGGCAGCGGTGAACCGCCAGTCCTGAACTGGCGCGCAGCCCCCAGCATCGCCGAGAATCCGAGCAGGAGCAGGATGAAAGAGCCGATCCCGAGCACGCGGGTCGGGGTCTCGATGTAGGCGTCGTAGGTGAAGACGTCCCCCACGACCAGCAACACGCTGAAGGCCCATGTCAGAAGGAACTTCTCCGACCGCGACGTCAGCCAGATGCCAAACAGGGTCAGGCTGAGGCAGGCGGCCGAAAACCCGACCGCCAGCAGCAACGAATTGTAGTCCAGCGACATGCCCCTAGTCCCTTGCTCCGGCGGGTCAGCTTCCTGACTTGGCGCAACTGCCTAAATGGACCAAGGAAGTGTCGATAAGGTTACGAAGCGGACGAAGATTCAGCGGGTTATCCGACACGCTTCATCAAAGCCATGGCGCCGAACGGCGCACGCACCTTGCCCTCGGTGATGAAGTAGACGAACACGTCGCGCGGCTCGACCGGCGCATCGGTCTTGGAATCGGCGCGCGGCAGATCCGCCGGCTGCTTGCCCTGCGCCCAGGTCTTTACCCGATCAGCCCATTCGTCGAGACCCTTGGGCGTGTAGCAGTCGGTATTGTCGTCGCTGCCGGTCTGCAGCCGCGCGTAGACGAAATCGCCGGTGACGTCGGCGATCGCGGGATATTTGTGATGGTCGGCGTAGACGATCGCGGCCTTGTACTTGCGCGCCAGCGCGGGAAACTCAGGCACGATAAAGCTGTCATGCCGGACCTCGAGCGCATGGCGCAGCGGCACGCCATCCTGCTTTTCGGGAAGGAGCTTGAGAAAAGCCTCGAAATCGTCGGCATCGAATTTCTTGGTCGGCGCGAACTGCCACAGGATCGGCCCGAGCTTGTCGCCGAGCGCCGCGACGCCGGAGCCGAGGAAGCGCATCATCGATTCGCCGGCTTCGCCGAGCACGCGCCGGTTGGTGACGAAACGATTGCCCTTCAGCGAATAGACGAAGCCATCGGGAGCCTCGCTCGCCCATTTGACGAAGGTAGGCTCCTTGAAGCTGGAATAATAGGTGCCGTTGACCTCGATGCTTGGCACCTGCCGGCTCGCATAGTGCAGTTGCTTGGCCTTGGAGAGCTTCTCGGGATAGAAGGAAGTGTCCCAAGGCTCGAACGTCCAGCCGCCCATGCCGGAGCGGATTGTTCCCTGATTGCTCATCGTCGTCCTCCCGGGTTTGCCGAATGATCAGGCTGTCGTGGCCGCATCGACCGGCTTTGCCATGTCGACCAGCACCCATCCTGGCCGATAGGGATTAGGCCGGCGGCCCGTTTCCCGATATCCATAGGCCGTATAGAGCGCGATGTTCCGCTCCATGCGTGAATTGGTGTAGAGCCTCACCTCCGGCAGCTCCCACGACCGCGTCTGCTCATCGGCGAAGTCGAGCAGCCTGATGCCGAGCTTTCTGCCTTGAAAGGCCGGCGAAACAGCAACGCTGAAGATCATGGCGTGATCATCGTGTCGTTCGATGACGATCAGGCCGGCCAATTCGGAACCATCCTCCAGCAGCCAGACCTCGCCATGCTCGATGCGCGGCGCATAATCCTCGGTCACAGGGATCGGGGGCGTACCGAACAGCGCGGTATAGGGCGCGTAGGCTACCGTGGTCAGCGACACGATGGCGGAGAGATCGTCGAGGCGGGCAAGTCTCGGGCTCATGAAGGCTCTCCAGTCCGCAAGGCACTCCGGAGCCAATCGAAAATCCGCCAACGCCTCCTGACGATGATTGTGTTCGGAACTGTAATCGCCGGGGAGGACCGCATCCGGATGACCAAATCGCCAGCTGTGCCGTACTTCCCCAACCAGCGCCGGAAAGCCGCCGCGGCGACGCTCTGGTCCAGCACGATGACCATCAGCCAGATGTTGCTGGCACCCACTTTGCGTCCGTCCCAGCGAACGATCGCCTTGCGCGAGTGCTTGCGCAGGTGGCCGAAGACGAACTCGGGATCGTCCGCGTAGAACCGAAAGATACCGTCGGTCATGATCGGCGGTCTCACGGCGAGGCCGACACGCCGCCGGCGGCGGAAACCACTTTCTGCATGCCAGCGGCGATGGCCGCGACCGCGTCCCGGCTGGCATCGCCCAGGCCATGGCGCTCGGCCAGCCAGTGCGCGTCGTTGTAGGACAGCCAGACCTTGCCTTGCGCGTCCTCCCAGGCAAGCGCCTTGATCGGCAGGTCGATGCCGGCGAGTTGCTGGTCCTGCATGAGTGGCGTGCCGCCCTTCGGGTGGCCGAAGATCAGCAGTTCGGTCGGGCGAAGCGCGGCGCCTATTTCACGGGCGCCGGCGGCATGATCGATGCGCGCAAACACACGCATTCCGGCATGGGTGACGACGTCGACAAGCCGGTCGATGGTCTCGGACACACCGAACCTGCTCTCGAGAGAAATGAGACCGCTCTTTGCCATCACGCCGCATCGCCTCCTGCTCTGTCCGAATGGCTTGGTTCGAAGTTGATGCTGAGGTTTCCCGCAGTTATGCAACCCTCGGCCCCGTAAGAAGAATCCCACTGAAGACGGTAGCGTTTACCGGCATTCGTGATCCGCAAGCGATTGACGATGCCGACTTTTGCAAAATGTTCGAGCTGAACCGTGCTTATGTCGTTCAAGGTAAGAGTGACGAAAGCGTGCCGATCGAGGATGAAATGTCCCTTCTCGTCGGTTTGGTCCGTGCGCCGGAAAGCCTCCAGTCGAAGTCGTCCCGAGCGACTTGATATCAGTTCGATCTCCGTCAGCCTTGCATCGTGAAAGGTTGGAACGAAGCCCAACCAGTCGATCAGTGCCTGCGCGCCCTCGATCTCGACGAAAGCGTCGGCCTCTTCCACGATATTGCCGGGTTCCAGGGGCAAGCCATCACTCCGCCGCTTCGCGCTTGCCTCCGGGCCGACGCTCCAGAAGCTCCTTCAGGAACTGGCCGGTATAGCTGCGCTTCTCGCGTACGATCGCTTCCGGTGTGCCGGATGCGACGAGCTCGCCGCCGCCGTCGCCGCCCTCGGGTCCGAGGTCGAGCACCCAGTCGGCGGTCTTGATGACTTCGAGATTGTGCTCGATCACCACCACCGTGTTGCCCTGGTCGACCAGTTCGTGCAGCACTTCCAGCAGCTTGGCGACATCGTGGAAATGCAGGCCGGTGGTCGGTTCGTCGAGGATGTAGAGCGTCTTGCCCGTGGCCTTGCGCGACAACTCCTTGGCGAGCTTGATGCGCTGCGCCTCGCCGCCCGAAAGCGTCGTCGCCTGCTGGCCGATATGGATGTAGCCGAGGCCGACCTGCTTCAACGTTTCCAGCTTGTCGCGCACGCCGGGCACGGCCGAGAAGAAGTCGACGCCTTCCTCGACGGTCATGTCGAGCACGTCGGCGATCGACTTGCCCTTGAACAGGACGTCGAGCGTCTCGCGATTGTAGCGCTTGCCGTGACAGACGTCGCAAGTGACATAGACGTCCGGCAGGAAGTGCATCTCGATCTTGATGACGCCGTCGCCCTGGCAGGCTTCGCAGCGGCCGCCCTTGACGTTGAAGGAGAAGCGGCCCGGCTGGTAGCCGCGTGCCTTGGCTTCCGGCAGGCCGGCGAACCAGTCGCGTATCGGCGTGAAGGCGCCGGTGTAGGTGGCCGGGTTGGAACGCGGCGTGCGGCCGATCGGCGACTGGTCGATGTCGATGACCTTGTCGAGGAATTCCAGCCCCTCGATGCGGTCATGCTCGGCCGGATGCTCGCGTGAGCCCATGATGCGGCGTGACGCCGCCTTGAACAGCGTCTCGATCAGGAAGGTCGACTTGCCGCCGCCCGACACGCCGGTGACGGCGGTGAACGTGCCGAGCGGGATTTCCGCCGTGACGTTCTTCAGATTGTTTCCGCGCGCGCCGACGACCTTGATCCGGCGGTTCTTCTTGGCTTCCCTGCGAACGCTGGGAGTCGCCACTTCGAGCTCGCCAGATAGATATTTGCCGGTGATCGAGGCAGGCGCCGCCATGATCTCCTGCGGCGTACCTTGCGCGATGATCTGCCCGCCATGGATGCCCGCGGCCGGACCGATGTCGACGACGTAGTCGGCGTGAAGGATCGCGTCCTCGTCATGCTCGACGACGATCACCGTGTTGCCGATGTCGCGCAGGTGCTTCAGCGTGTCGAGCAGTCGGGCGTTGTCGCGCTGGTGCAGGCCGATCGACGGCTCGTCCAGCACGTAGAGCACGCCGGTGAGGCCGGAGCCGATCTGCGACGCCAGACGGATGCGCTGGCTTTCGCCGCCCGACAGCGTTCCCGAATTGCGCGACAGCGTGAGATAGTCGAGACCAACATCGTTGAGGAAGCGCAGCCTTTCGCGGATTTCCTTCAACACCCGGACAGCGATCTCATTCTGCTTCTCGTTGAGCTGGGCCGGCAGGTCGGTGAACCATTGGTCGGCCTTGCGGATCGACAGTTCCGTCACCTCGCCGATGTGCTTGCCCGCGATTTTCACCGCCAGTGCTTCCGGCTTCAGCCTGTAGCCGCCGCAGGCGGGGCAGGGGGTCGCCGACATGAAGCGCTCGATCTCCTCGCGCATCCAGGCGGACTCCGTCTCCTTCCAGCGCCGCTCCAGGTTGGGAATGACGCCCTCGAAGGTCTTGGTCGTCTTGTAGGACCGCAAGCCGTCATCGTACTGGAAGGTGATCTCGCGCTCGCCCGTGCCATGCAGCACCGCCTTCTGCGCTTCGGTGTTCAAATCCTTGAACTTGTCGCCGAGCTTGAAGCCGTAGGCCTTGCCGAGAGCCTCCAGCGTCTGCGCGTAATAGGGCGACGTCGACTTCGCCCACGGGCTGATGGCGCCATCGCGAAGCGATACGTTGTCGTCCGGCACGACGAGGTTGGCGTCGATGGCGCGCTGGCTGCCGAGACCGTCGCAGGTCGGGCAGGCGCCGAACGGATTGTTGAACGAGAACAGCCTCGGCTCGATCTCCGGAATGGTAAAGCCGGACACTGGGCAGGCGAATTTCTCGGAGAACAGGATGCGCTCATGCGTCTCGTTCTTTGACTTGTTGACCGAGTCCTCGCCCGTCAGGCTGGCGTCGAGCGGCTTGTCGGCGAACTCCGCCACCGCGAGGCCCTCGGCCAGCTTCAGCGCGGTCTCCATGGAATCCGCGAGGCGCGTGGCGAGATCGCCGCGCACGACGATGCGGTCGACCACCACGTCGATGTCGTGCTTGTACTTCTTGTCCAGCGCCGGCACGTCTGCGATCTCGTAGAAGACGCCGTCGACCTTGACGCGCTGAAAACCCTTCTTCTGCAGTTCCAGCAGTTCCTTGCGATATTCGCCCTTGCGGCCGCGCACGATGGGCGCCAGCAGGAACAGGCGCGTGCCTTCGTCCAGCGCCAGCACGCGGTCGACCATCTGGCTGACCGTCTGGCTTTCGATCGGCAGGCCTGTGGCCGGCGAATAGGGGATGCCGACGCGCGCGAACAGAAGGCGCATGTAGTCGTAGATCTCGGTGACTGTGCCGACCGTCGAACGCGGATTGCGTGAGGTGGTCTTCTGCTCGATCGAGATGGCGGGCGAGAGGCCGTCGATCTGGTCGACGTCCGGTTTCTGCATCATCTCCAGGAACTGCCGGGCATAGGCCGACAGGCTTTCGACATAGCGGCGCTGGCCCTCGGCATAGATGGTGTCGAACGCGAGCGACGACTTGCCCGAGCCGGACAGGCCGGTCATCACGATCAGGCTGTCGCGTGGCAGGTCGAGATCGACATTCTTGAGATTGTGTTCGCGCGCCCCGCGAATGGAAAGGAATTTATGCTCGGCCATCGCCGGTCGCCGCCTCAAGCTTGAATTCATGGAAGTGGCGGGGGATTCCCGGCCATTTCCCTATGTAGGTGTTTTTGCCGCAACGTCGAGACGCCACAATCCTCGACCAATTCGTTTAACCGTCTTTCGCGCGAACGGGCAAGCGAAAAGAACAAAGGTCGAACACGCTCCTGACATCGGCGGTCAGAGCGGCGCTGCGAAGGATCCCGCCAGCCGGACGAGCTCCGCCTGCCGCCTTGTGCCGGTCTTGGCGAAGAGGCGAAGCAGATGCGTCTTGGCGGTGGCAAGGCTTATGCCGAGCGTTTTGGCGGTTTCGCCGAGCGTCCGGCCGTCGGCGATTGCGGTGTAGACCCGTGTTTCGGCCGGGGTCAGGTCGAACAGCGCTGCTATTGTCTCGCCCTGCGCCAGCGGCATGCCGTCGGCCGGCGCCACGAAAACGGCGGCATCGGCGCCGGTCGCAAGACCGGACCGCAACTCTCCGTGGCGCAGGGGAAGCACATGGGCGACAGCCGGAGAGCCGTCTGAACGCGCCGTTGGTATGCCGATCCCGCGGCGGCCGAGTGCCACGTCTCCCGCGTTTGCCTGGCCGACCGCCTGGCGAAGCGCCGTGGTCGCGGCTGTGCCGCCGAGAGCGAGAAAACCTCGCCGGTCGATCATGGCGCCGTCGCCGACCATCATCGCGCGGGCTGCCTTGTTCGCGGATACAATGCAAAGGGTGCGGTCGACGAGGACCACACCGGCTGCAACCGCGTCGAGAGCGGCGGAGAAATTCGCCGCGGCGATGCTCTTCACATCGAGGAGCCTGCTGATCGTCACGGTCCTTTGGATATGCGGCACCAGGAGCCGCGCCAGATGCAATTGGCGAGCTCCGATCGCGCCTTCGCTCCGGTGGCGCGCGAAGCCGACGGAACAGGTCGTGTCCTTGTCGCGCGTTATGGCAACCGCCATCAAGTCGACGATGCCCTGCGGCTCGATCCAGTCCCGGTAGTAGGCTGTGTCAACCCATTCGCTGCGCGGTCTTTCCCACGACAGCACCTTCGGCTCGCCGACCGCAAACCCCGCAATACGCTCGGCGCCGCCCCACTGCGCGATGATGTCGGCTCCATGGTCCGGAATGCGTCGCGCGTATTCCTCTGGTATCCCGCTCGTGACGTTAAGAAGCGGCTGGCCTTTCGGCGCCGTCCAGATCGTGAACATGCCGTTGCAGAAGCCCAGGTCTCGACGGATTTCGTCGAGCGTGCGCTCCCAGCCGGACGGATCGAGGGCGCAGTCGTA
This sequence comes from Mesorhizobium sp. 65-26, assembly GCA_001899205.1. Classification (GTDB taxonomy): domain Bacteria; phylum Pseudomonadota; class Alphaproteobacteria; order Rhizobiales; family Rhizobiaceae; genus Mesorhizobium. The sequence goes on from MKVL01000026.1 coordinate 38,725, forward strand.
AACGAGGCCGATCAGCCGCGACAGAAGTTCGGCGTCATCCGGGCTCTCGGTGGTTTTCGACATGCTCCCCCCGAAGCTCATCTTGCGCGACCTTAGGGGGATGAAAGGAAAACGTCCACCGTTCGGTTGACGACGATCGGCCCTGTCTTTGCGATGCGCGTCCATGCCTGTTTCGAGAGGGGTGGACGATGGTTGGAAATTTGGTTCGGATCGCCGGGTTGCTTGCGGTGGCACTCCCGATGGCGGTGTCGCATGCGTCGGCTTCGGAAGAGGTGTTCAAGCACCCGAAGGTCGGAGGCAATCGTCTCGACTGGTGCTTCAAATTCCAGAACGGGTGCGGGGAAAAGGCGGCGAATGCCTGGTGCCAAGATCAAGGCTATAAGAACGCGACGAGCTTTACCAAGGCCGCCAATGTCGGACTGACCCGAACGATCGGCGATTCATCGCTCTGCGCCGACAGTCATTGCGACAGCTTTTCCCAGATCACCTGTTTCAAGCCGCCGATCGCGGCCATGGCGGCGTTGAGCTATTACACGCCGACCTTCAAGGGCCTGCGCCTGGACTGGTGCTATGCCTGGCAGAAGCAGTGCGGCAAGCCCGCCGCGGAAGCCTTCTGCCAGAGCAAGGGCCATGCCGGCGTCAAGTCGTTCCAGAAGGCGGCGAATGTCGGTGGCATGACGCGCCTCATCAGCAATTCGCAGGTGTGCGACGGCAAATGCGACAGCTTCACCAGCATCGTCTGCGAGTAAGCGGTTCCCAGTCCATCGAGGGCGAAAGACATGCGAACAAACGGAATTGCGGACGTCCTTTGGTTGGCGGCAGCCGTTTCGGCCGCAGCGACGGTCATTGCCACCACCGCTGCCGCGCAGGCCCAGACATTCGAGAAGCCGGGAGTGTCTTCTGGCAACATGGGCATCGCGGGCGTCTCGCGGCTGGACTGGTGCTGGCGCCATCAGCGGCAGTGCGGCAAGACGGCCGCCGACCTCTACTGCAAGGCAAAGGGCTTTCAGACAGCAACCGCCTTCTCCAAGGATCCTGGGCTGAACGTGACGGTTTCCATGGGCGACAAGGCGGTCTGCAAGCAAGGCATTTGCGACGGCTTCGTCAGCATCACCTGTCACAAGTCGTAGGCCTCGGTCCGGCAAGCGAGCCTGGCTACGCGGCCTGGCTCATCCCCATACAGTCGCGGTGGGCCTTGCATGCAGCCGCGCGGCCTAATCGATTAAATCACAAATGACCTTTTGCCGGCTGTTTTCGATTGACCATCCAGGTTCCCGGGGGCAGACTCATCTTGTCAACGAAGTCGGCCGTCCGTTGATGGCCTCGCCGCCACGGGGCGGCCTGCGAGACGCCGCAGGCATTTGCGATTTGAGCTTCGGAAGACAAGGCAAACGGAACAGGGAGTGGAGCATGACGCCACCGGACAGTTCCCAGAGGCTCCACGGCATCGATGGAGCCACGGCAGGCATGGATGCCTTGAGGTAGGCGCGAGCGTCGACCCCCGTCCATCGTGACCAGCCGCTTCCCCACAATCAGAGACTACGCGTCGGATCGTCGGCTGATGGCCGCGTGGCATCCGAAATCTAAAGCCGGTTAAACACTCCCGGCGAAATTGGATTTGACATCCAGAAAAGCCCCGTCCGTTTTGCTGAGGCAACGACGGGGCTTATCTTTTGCGATAGGTGGCAAAGTAAGGGCGAGGGACGTCACGGGTTGAGGTAGAACTCGCCGATGGAAGAGCTCTCCCAGGGTTGTTGCCCGTTGTTGGTGAGGTGGATCACCTCCTGGCGCACCCGCTTCAGCATCAATCCGATCTCGGTGCTCTTGGCGTCCATATTGTCCAGGAGAGCCTGGGTGAACGGGCTGTGTTCTCCGTCGCCATCGCTGGCGGTCTGATCGGGCGCGGTGGCGAAGGCGATCAGCAAGCCTCCCGCGTCCGTCCCGGTCGCCGCCATGCCATTACCGACCAGGAAAGCGCGCGGCAAATGCCGAGAGAAATTACGAGCGAGCGGATTGTCCCGGCATGAATCCAGCATCGCAATCCCGATGCGGCCGGGATCGGACATCGCCGCAAGGATCTGGTCGACGCTGATTGTCTCGAAGTTGATCGATGAGGCCGTCTCGAGCTTGGCGTCTATGGGGATAAGGTAATTGTGGCCCTCATACTGCATGCCGTGTCCGGCATAGAACAGCAGCGCCACCCTGGCGCCGACGACCGCGTCCTCGAATTGCTGGACGGTGCGGTCCATCGCCGGTTTGTCGAGGTCCTCGCCCTCGATCACCTGAAAGCCTAGCCCTTTCAGCTTCGCCGCGACGGCCTTCGAGTCGTTGCGTGGATTGAGCAACCGGTTGGCATTCTTGTAGGCCGAGTTGCCAATCACCAGCGCAATCCGAGGACCAGCGTCGGCTCTCGCGCCCGGCTCGGGCGCTGACGCCGGCAATTGCGGTTTGGTGGGCTGCGCCGGCACATTCAATGCCAACGCCGGCGAGCAGCCGGCTTGGCCTGCTGCTCCACATTTGCCCGCGATGAAGCTGTTGTAGGCATCCGCGATCGAAGCGGCCTGGAAGCCGGCCTTGGCCGCCTCGATCTGCGCCGCGATCCTGGCTGGATCCTTGCTGGCTGTCGCCGCATCCAGGTCCGTAATCAGGCTAAGCAGCTTGGGTACCTGATCGGAAAGCATGTTGCGGGCGACATAATCGGTCGCGAAGGATCTGACGATCGCCAACGTGCCTTGTTGCTCGGCAAGTGCAATGTCGCGTTGTTTCTGCTTTTCGGCGGTCATTGCGGCCAGATAGGTCTGATAGGCGGGTGTGGCGCTCAACTTTTCCCGCAAGGCCCTGGTGGAAGAGACAACATCGGTTTCGTTGTTCCCTGCCAGGGCCTTGTTCAGCGCCAGCACCAGCGGAACCAATGCGACGACATCGCCCGCCGAAGCGCCGCTGGCGCCGAATTTCTGCACCGTGTCGAGCGTATCTTGCGCGCCCGTCACGACGTCCATGGGAAACGTCGCGCGCGGCAGCCCAAGCGCGACCCGGCAGTCGCCAACCGAAAGATGGCGCGCTTCCGCCTCGGCCACGGCATCCGGCGCCCCGTTCATCATCCCGGCTTTGTTTGGATCGAGAGCGGCATTGCAGACGGTTGCGATGGAAGCATCCATCAGGGGTGGGAACGCTTCCGGCGAGGTCCCCAGCGACCCCAGCGCAATCTTCGCGGCCGGCGTTTCCAGGAACGCTACCGGGCAGGCTCCGGCGGCCGATCGCAGCAGCGGGCGTGCCTCGCGTGGGCGGTTCTGGGCGAGCGCGAGTTCTCCGGAGTAGAAATCCAACTCGCAGGCTTGCTGCCTTTGCTTGACCGGATCGGGATCAACGGTCTTTTCTCTGGCCTGTTCGGTCGTGATCTGCCCCAAAAGGAGTTGCACGATCGGGCCAGGCCATTTGGCGAGATCGAGCTGTGCCGTGTCCGAGGCAAGCGTGCCTTGCGAGTTCATCCGTCGGGCCGTCATCTCGCGCCATATCGCTAGGTAGGCGTCGTTGGGCTGGAGGGTCAGCGCGCTGCTCAGGGCGGTCTCGGCGAGCGGGAATTCATGCAACGCGAAATACGCGCGCCCAAGCCCGAAAAAGGCGCTCCAGGACTTGGCGTTGAGGTCAATGGCCTGATTGTAATCGGCGATCGCCTTTCTCGGATCGCCCTTGTCGATCAACACGAAACCTCGTTCACTGTAGGCGGCCGCAAGCTTTGGATCGAGGCCGATGACCCGGTTGTAATCATCCAGGGCCTTGTCGAAATCGCCTTGGTCACGCGACGCCTCCGCACGATGGAGGTATGCCAGTGTGCTGTTGGGATCGAGCCGGATTGCTTCATCGTAGTCGCTGCGCGCCTTGTTGGAATCGCCCTTTGCGCTCCAGGCAATCCCTCGATCGCGATAGACCGTTGAATCCGTCACGCCGATGGCGATCGCCCTGTCGAAATCAGCAATCGCCTCGTCATATCGATCTAGATACAGATAGCCTTTGCCGCGTTGTGAGTAGTGCGAGCCTTTCTGCATCGACCATGTGTCGTCTGGGTCGATCTTCAGATACTCCGTTTCTTCAGCAACGACGCCCGCGCCATCGTTCTTCATGCCGAGAAGGTAGGCCAGTTCGGAATGAGCCGACAGTTGATCCGCCTTGGCCAGGCCATTCATGGACAGGAACGACCTGCAGGCATCGATTTTCTTGTCGGAGTCTATCGTGGCATCGTACAGGCAACTGTCTTTCGCCAGTTTGCGCGCGGACGGGCGCTTTCGCGAGATGATGCTGCAGCGCCCATATGTCCTGTTGCACTCGCTTAGTGCCCGGCTCGCCGATGCCGAAGCGTCCGACTGCTCCCAGTTGTACGAGCAGCCCTTTTTCCCCGCCGCAAACGTCCCGTAGCCGTCGCGCTGGTTCCATGCATACCAGCCACGCAAACACCCGCCCGAAAGCCCTTTGGGCCCGCTCCAGGCGTTCGCCGGCAGGCAAATCGTCCAGCAGAGAAGGCTGATCAGGAAGATGGTACGGCCCCAGGCGGGCCGGCTCTCGCTATGCATGTGACGCGCCCCCGCGCATTGTTTGGTCAGGGATTGAGGTAGAACTCGCCGATGGAGGAGCTTTCCCAGGGTTGTTGTTCGTTGTTGGTGAGGTGGATCACCTCCTGACGTACCCGCTTAAGCATCAAGCCGATCTCGGTGCTCTTGGCAGCCATGTTGTCCAGGAGGGCCTGGGTGAACGGGCTGTGCTCTCCGTCGCCATCGCTGGCGTTCTGATCTGGCGCGGTGGCGAAGGCGATCAACAAGCCACCCGCATCCGTCCCGGTCATGGCCATGCCGTTGCCCACGAGGAACGCGCGCGGCAAGTTTCGCGAGAATTTGCGGGCAAGGGGATTGTCACGGCAGGAGTCCAGCATGGCGATCCCAACGCGGCCGGGATCGGACATCGCCGCAAGGATCTGGTCGACGCCGACCGTCTCGAAATTGACCGAAGAGGCTGTCTCCAGCCTGGCGTCGATGGGGATGAGGTAATTGTGGCCCTGATACTGCATGCCGTGTCCGGCATAGAACAGCAGCGCCACCCTGGCGCCGACGACCGCGTCCTCGAATTGCTGGACGGTGCGATCCATCGCCTGCTTGTCCAGGTCCTCGCCTTCGATCACCTGAAAACCAAGCCCTTTGAGCTTGGCGGCGATCGCCCTGGCGTCGTTGCGCGGGTTGGGCAACTGATTGGCGTTCTGGTAGGCCGAGTTGCCGATGACCAGGGCAATTCGGCTGCCAGTGTCGGCGGAGGCGGCCGACGGGACTGTCGACGGCTCCTGGGGCGGAGGTGGTTGCGTGGGAACGCCTAGAGCCAGATCCTGGGAGCAGCCAGGCAGGCTTTCGGCCCCACATCTCTGCGCAACGAAGCGGTTATAGGCGTCGGCGATCGATGCTGTCTGAAGACTGTTCCTGGCAGCCTGGACCTGGGCCGTCATTCTGGCAGGGTCCTTGCTGGCCGTCGCCGCGTCGATGTCCGCGAGCAGGCTCAGCAATGTCGGCACCTTGTCGGACAGCATGTTGCGGGCGACGTAGTCCGTGGTGAAGGCTCTGACGATCGCCAGCGCGCCCTGCTGCTCGGCGATCTCGTGCGCTGCTTGCTTTTCCTTTTCCGCCGCGGTCGCTGCAACAAAGCTTGCGTAGGCCGGAGTGACCGCCAGCTTGTCCCGCAAGGTTTTCGTGGATGACACGACATCGGCTTCACTTTCGCCGGCCATGGCCTTGTTGAGCGCCAGCACCAGGGGAGCCAGGCGGATAACGTCGTCGGCCGAGATGCCGCTGGCGCCAAATTGCTGCGCCGCTGCAAGCAGGTCCCGTGCATTCTTCACGACCTCGACCGCGAACGTCGCCCGGGGCAGTCCGAGCGCTACCCTGCAGTCGCCGATCGACAGATGGCGGGCGGCTGCTTCCGCCACCGCATCGACCGCCCCTCGGTTCAAGGTCACCATGTCCGCGTTCAAGGCGGCTTTGCAGACGGTCGTGTCCGATGCCCCCATCAACTGCGGAAAGGCCTCCGCCGCGGCGCCCACTCCGCCCAAGGCCAGTTTGGCGGACATCGCCTCGACCGACGTCGCGGTACAATCCTGAGCGGCCCGCTGCAGAAGGGGGCGCGCGTCGCGCGCGCTCTTTCGGGCCAGCGCGAGTTCTCCCGTGTAGAAATTGTATTCGCAGTCCTCCATCGATCGCGGGATGCGGTCCGGTTGGCTCTCCGAAAGCACCACCTGTTCCGGCGTCAGTTGTTCGAGAAAGAGCTTTACGATCGGTCCCGGCCATCTGGCGAGATCGAGGTTCGCGGCGTCGGCGGCGAGGGCGCCTTGCGATCCTGTGCGCCGCGCCGCCAGTTCTCGCCATAGCGCTCCATACGGGTCTCGCGGCTGGAGGTTCATCACGCTGTCGAAGTCGACCTTGGCGAGGGAAAATTCCTGGCGATAGAAATGCACGCGCCCCCGATTGAACAATGAGATCGCGTCCGCCGGGTAGAGCCCGACGGCCTGGTCGTAGTCTGCGAACGCCTTGTCGAGGCGGCCCTTGGCGAGCCACGCAGCGCCACGGCCGTTGTAGTTGTAGCCGTCGCGGGGCTCCAGCAGGATCGCCTGGTCGTAATCAGCGATAGCCTTGTCCGCATAGCCCTTGTCGAGCCAGGCATTGCCGCGATTGGCGGCCGCGAGCGAGTCGTTCGGATCGAGGCTGATGGCCTGGGTGTAGTCAGCGATCGCCTTGTCGGTGTTTCCTTTCCTGAGCCACGCATTGCCGCGATTTATGTAGGCGTGCTCCTGGTCGGTGACTGTTCCCCGTTTCTGATCGATGAGCACTGTGCAGCCGTCGATGACGTCGTCGGCACCGGCACCGCCATTGCCGCACGCTCCTTCCTTCGCGAGGGCGGCTTCGCAGCCGATCCTCAGAACCACCGCCAATACAGCAACAAAGGCATACCACCGCTTCATGCGCTTGCCTCTCCGTCAGTCCCTTCCATCAGGAGCTCAGTTGTTCGTCTGGGACGGGTCTCCGTTCAAAGTGACGATCTGGACGCGCCGATTGATGCCGTCTTCAGGATGTTGCGGGTCAAGAAGCCTGGTCCTGCCGAACCCTTTCGATTCCAGCCTGGCGGGCGCGATGCCGTACCTGTCCATCAGGTAATTGCGCACCGCTGTCGCCCTGCGCTCGGACAGCCCCTGATTGTATTGGTCCGTACCCTTGGCGTCGGTATGACCTGCGATCAGGAACGAGAACTGCTGGAGTCTGGGGTCCAGCAAAGCCTTGCCAAGCTTGTCCAAGGTGATCTCGCCATCCGATGTCAGTTGCGCGGAGTCGAAGGCGAAGTTGACGTACAGATTGACGGACGGCGGCCCGTCCTGCGCGGTGCCTGGCTGGACCGTGATGCCTCGCTTGAACGAACGTGTCGCAACGGTCTTGGAGGTATGGGGATCCAGCGATATGACGATGTCCTTGGTGCTGAGATCGTCCGCCCGAACCAACGGCACGCTTGCCGCAAGGAACAGCGCGATGAGCACGAGAAGCAACCTGCCCATGACTATTTTTCCTCGGTCACAACCGGCGCCACCGCCGCGCTGATCTCGCGATCCGGCTGGTTGGGGTCGGGTTTGTAGATGATGGCCTTGCGCAGGCGTGTGAGGTAGTCGCGCTCGCTGAGGGTGGCGGGCAACGGTTCATCGAAAAGCGGGCTTCGCGCCGCGAGAACAACGACCATCTCCCGGCCAAAGGGCGGCCCCACGACAAACTTGCTTCGCCCGTCCAGGCCGTCACCGAAAACCTGTCTCGTGTGACGGTCGAGCGGTGTCGGGGGAACCAGTTTCGGTTGGGAAAGGGTAACGACGGTCCCGTCCGCCTGTATGTAGCTGGCATACAAATAGGCTGGCCAGTCGGGCGAGGTCACGTTGATCGAGAGCGTGGCGCCGTTCTTGACGGAGCCGCTGGCAGCGCTCGTCGCTATCACGGGCAGATTTGCGCCATTCAGCGGCTTTTCCAGCGTTTGCAGCACCTCGCACTGGGGCCACGGCCGCACGTCGACGGCGATCGCCGCATTCCTGCCCTTGTATCTTGCCGTCACCTTGGCGAGGTCGTCGGCATTGCCGACGAAACCGTTGACCTTCAACTGTCCGCCGCTGGTGTCCTCGGATATCTTCGCGCACTGCAGGCCGGCGATATCGACGAGGGGATCCGGTGCCGGCGCCGGCGGTTTCGCGACCTCCATCACGTAGGCCTCCCGGGCGTCATAGCGAAAGGTGTCGTAGGCGATCCAACCGTAGCCGCCGTCCCCCCAGCCGCGTCCCCAGGAATTGATGATCCGAAATGCCTGGAGCTGGTCGTCATAGCCGGTGACCACCACAGCATGGCCTGGCTGCGTTGTGTCTCCCCCGGACATGTCCCTCCAGATGTCATGACCACGCAGGTTCATGAACTGCTGGTTTATCCGCATGCCGATGACGACCGGGTCGCCCTTCGCCAGTTCCCCGCGCAGGTTGTCGATCCCCTTGCCGTCGGCGAGGTCGATCGCAGTCCAGTCGCTGATCTTGAAGTCCGTTGCCTTGGCGGCGATATCCGCGGGGGCGGCGCAACCGGGGTTCTGGCTCGCCGGATAGGCCTTGAGGGACGGCGCTCCCTGCTTGAGCACGTTCAGGACGAGCGGCAGGTAGCCGCCTTCGCAATTGCTGCGCGAGCTGGCCACCGTTTCATAGAGATAGTTGGGGCTTGGAATGCTGCTCTCGTCGTTCTTCGAGCGGCCCTCGGTTCTTACGGAATAGTAGGAGCGGGCGGCATATCCGGTAGCCCACGACGCGCATGTCGGGCCGTATTGATGTGCGGGGGCGGGAAAGTACTTCGAGAGATCGACACGTACCGGGAGAAACGCCCTATAGGCCGGTTTGTGCCTGAAGGAGCGATAGGCCTCTGGTGATGCCGGGATGAGGCCTGTCGGGTAGACGGTGCCTGAAGGGTCAGCCGACGGACTGTTCGCGCCGCTGGTATCCTGGGCCAGACCATGCGCCGAGCATGTCAGGCAAAGGATAAGCAGCGATATACCGGTCTTGGTAGCGACATTCCCCATGGCCGCCCGCGAACCTTAGACGGTCGGCCTCTTGGCGTTGCATGAGGTCAACCTAATCTACTCTACCGCAGCTTAGGCGTGAATGCATACCTCATTTGGTAGATGAACGTCGGGAATCCGAGGTAGAACACGGGCGAAAACCATCGGCGATTGATCATGATGACAGGTTGCGCCCGTCCACGAGCCGCCGGCGCGGGTGTGGATGTCGGGTTTCCCTGTCGCCGTGGACTGTCAGCCACATCCGGCCCCGGGCTCGGCTTGCCTGGCTAGTGAGAGGGCGGCCTGAGGTTGCCGGCCCCGACGTCGACGGTAATCGTGCCGGATATCCGCACGTCGGTGTCGCCGATCTTGAATTGGCCGTTCTGGCCCGCGGGCAAAGCATCGTCCGGCTCCGGTTGCGGCGCCGGCTTGGCGATGCGGTAATCTCCCGTCACCCCCGGGAGCTTCTGCGTCGAACTGCTGTCCGCGTGCGCGGCGCTGCTCGCGGCGAGCGCGCCGGCAAGTGCGAGGATCACGATACGTCCGAAAGAATGGTCTCTGCCCATCGCGACACTATAGGGGCCAAGTCGGATCGGTGCCAGAGACCATCGATCAAATCGCCCGATGCAGGCAGCCCGATCAGGCTGCCTTCTTGCGGGTATCGTAGACATGGTCGACGAGCCCCCAGGCCTTCGCTTCCTCGGCGGTCATGAAATAGTCGCGGTCGAGTGTGCGCTCGACCTCTTCATAGCTTCGGCCGCAATGGCGGGCGTAGAGTTCCGTCATGTGGCGCTTGGTGCGCAATATATCCTCGGCATGCCGCTGGATGTCGGAGGCCTGGCCCTGGAAGCCGCCAAGCGGCTGATGCAGCACGATCCTGGTGTTGGGCAGTGCGATGCGGCGCCCTGGCGCTCCCGCCATCAGGAGGAACGATCCCATTGACGCGGCAAAGCCCATGCACACCGTCGACACCGGGCAGGAGATGTACTGCATCGTGTCGTAGATGGCGAAGCCGCTGGTCACCACGCCGCCGGGCGAATTGATGTAGAGCGAGATCTCCTTCTCGGGATTGTCCGATTCCAGCGACAGAAGCTGCGCGCAGACCAGGGCCGAAACGCTATCGTTGATCTCTCCGTTGATGAAGACGATGCGTTCGCGCAGCAGCCGCGAAAAGATGTCGAAGGCACGTTCGCCACGGCTCGATTGCTCGATCACCATCGGCACAAGGTTTGCAAAACCGCTCATTGCTTCTCTCCTTGGTCGATCAGGCTGCGCGCAGCATCATGCGGGGGGCGTTGGCGGCGAGGGGATATCCGCTTGCGGCAAGCGAGATTCCGCAGCCGGCGCTGCCGCGCATCGCGACGGCGGGCTGCGCCACCGCGAAGTCCCCATGGATGATGCGCAGCAGCGTGCCGCCGGACGGCGTGCGTGCGAGCGTGAAGGTTACGGTGCTGTCGAAGCCTGCTGATCCGTTGGCTTCGCCGGCCGCAGGCCTCTCGCGCCAGGAATAGCGCAGTCGCTTGCCGGGTTCGGCATCCAGCACCTCGCATTCGATCGGCGTGTCCGGCGTGGCGAAGGCGAAGCGCTTGCCGATTTCGGGCATGATATTGTTCGGCATCATCCATGCCGCCAGAATCTCTGGCACGGTCAGCGCGCGCCAGACCTTTTCCGGCGGATCCGGGAGTTCGCACTCGAAGCTGAGCGGCGCATGGTCGATGGCCGGGTGCTTGATGGCAGTCATTGATCCATCTCCTTCAGAACCGTCTTCAGTTTTTCGATGCGTTCGGGCCAGAAGGCACGGTAGCGCTCGATCCAGCCGAGCAGGGGATCGAGCCCTTGCGGAGCGGCGCGGTAATAGGCGTTGCGGCCCGACCGGCGCTCGGTCACCAGGCCGGCGCCGCGCAGCACGGCGAGATGCTGCGAAACCGCCGGCTGCGACACGTTCGTGCCGGCCCGCAATTCCGACACGGTCATTTCCCCGCCGGAAAGGCGCTCATAGACGGCGCGTCGGGTCGGGTCGGCCAGCGCCCGGAAAATCTCTGACTCGATCATGTCAAAAAGATAAGTGGATACTTATCGATTTGGCAAGCGTCTTCTTCGATCCCATGTGACTGAAACGACCCGGATGGACGATTTCCGCCATTCCTTGACAGCGAGGCATCATGGGCCTAGGAACGAAAAGAGAACAAAAACCTTGTGGGAAATGACAGCCGTCGCAGGCGGCGGCTGTCGCGAGGCTGTAAGGTGCGGCGACGTAAATTTTGTTTCGGATGAGCGCGGAGAAGTGTCATGGCGGGTAGCGTCAACAAGGTCATTCTGGTCGGGAATCTTGGCGCGGATCCCGAGGTCAGGCGTCTCAACTCGGGTGATGCGGTCGTCAACATCCGCGTCGCCACGTCGGAGAGCTGGCGCGACAAGAATTCCGGTGAGCGCAAGGAGAAGACCGAATGGCACAACGTGGTCATCTTCAACGACCAGCTCGCCAAGGTGGCTGAGCAGTATTTGAAAAAGGGCATGAAGGTCTACGTCGAAGGTCAGTTGCAGACCCGCAAATGGCAGGATCAGACCGGCAACGACCGTTATACGACCGAAGTCGTGCTGCAGAAGTTCCGTGGTGAATTGCAGATGCTCGATGCACGCGGCGAGGGTGGCGGCCAGGTCGGCAGCTACGCCGGCGGCGGCAACAGCAGCCGCGGTTCCGATTTCGGCCAGTCCGGCCCCAATGACGGCGGCTTCAGCCGGGGTGGCGGAAGCTCGAGGGGCGGCGGCGGTGGCGGTTCATCCCGCGAGCTGGACGACGAAATTCCGTTCTGAGCCGACTGTCCGTCTCGGGCTTCACGGTGTCTGGCCATAGATTCCGGCAGGCTGAAGCCCGAAACAGGGGATGGAGAGAGGGGCGATGTCTCTTAGACCACTGTTGTCGGCGCCACCTCCCATCCCATGGCATGCCTTCGCAGCGCTGGCGGTAGGCGGAGCCCAACTGGGGTTGCCCAAGGGTACGACGCGTCATCGCATCATGGGCTATGCCTGGGTGGCGTTGATGCTCGTCATTGCCGTCAGCAGCTTCTGGATCCAACAGATACGTCTCGTCGGCCCATTCAGCCCGATACATCTCCTTTCGATCCTGGTTCTCATCGCAGTGCCGCTTGCCGTCTGGCACGCGCACAATCATCATGTGGCGCGGCATCGCCGCATGATGATCGCGCTCTATATTTTCGCCCTGGTCGGGGCCGGTGTCTTCACCTTGTTGCCCGGGCGTATCATGCACGCGGTCGTTTTCGGGCAATGATGCCCCGTTGGTAGGCCTCGGTTGGAAGGAAGCGTTCAGTGGAAGCACGGGTCAAATGGGTCGAGGAGCGCACCTTTGTCGGGGAGTCCGGCAGCGGCCACAAGCTTGTGCTGGGAACCGCTCACGGCCCCGAAGGCAGGACACCGGGACCAAGCCCGATGGAACTGGTGCTGATCGGAACCGGCGGCTGCTCGGCCTATGACGTCGTGCATATCCTCGAGAAGGGGCGCGAGGCGGTCGAGGATTGCGTTGTCGAACTGGACGCTGACCGGGCTGAGACAGAGCCGCGTGTGTTCACCCGCATCCACATGCATTTCATCGTCAAGGGACGTGGCCTTTCGCGTGACAAGGTCAAGCGGGCGATCGACCTGTCGATCGAAAAATACTGCTCGGCCTCGGCCATGATGGCCAAGACAGCTACGATCACGCATGACTTCGAGGTGATCGATACGACGCCACGGTGACGGCAGGCGCCGGGCTTCTGTGGAGCGCGCCTTAAGGATAGGCCGATCGCCATTTCCCGCGTCACCCGACCATCAGCGCCTTGACGCCATCCGCCACGAACTGGACGGCGAGCGCGGCCAGAATGACCCCGAGCAGCCTTGTCAGGATCGAGCGGCCAGTTTGGCCAAGAATGCGATCGATACGCTCCGACAGCACGAACACCAGATAGGTGATGACCAGGCACAGCAGGATGATGCCGACCAGTGCCGCCTGCGCGCCAAAGCCCTGGAATGAGCCCGACAGCAGCACGGTTGCCGAAATGGCGCCCGGCCCGGCGATCAGCGGAATCGCCAGCGGAAAGGCGGCGATGTTGTGGATCATGTCCTTGGTGATGGCGACGTCGCCGATCTTCTCCTTGCGGTCCTGGCGTCGCTCGAAAACCATTTCGAAGGCGATGAAGAACAGCAGGAACCCACCGGCGACGCGAAACGCCGGCAGTGTGATGCCGAAGACCGACAGGATCGAGGCTCCGGCCACGGCGAACAGCGCCATGACCAGGAAACCGATTACGGAAGCGCGCACGGACACCTGCTGGCGCTCCTCGCGGTTCATGCCGCGCGTCACCGCCAGGAACAGCGGCGCCAGGCCGGGTGGGTCGATGGTGACCAGTATGGTGACGAAGGCGTTGAACAGGCTGTCGAAACTCGGCATCTCCCCCCCCCGCCTTCCGTCCCTTGACCGATCCGGTCCAGGCAGTTCCCGAGTTAGCCTTGTCCGCCTGCCCGACAGGAAACGTAGCGCAAGCCGGCAGCTTGCGCGAGTCGCCGTTCAGTCCGTTATGGGGCCGCACCAACCGGGCAGGTATCCTGCTTCCTTGCTCTTGGCCAAGGTCAGCGCGTCCTTCATGGCTTTGTCGAAGTCCTTTGCCACAGCGTCCTTGCCGATGCGTCTGCGCAGGAAATCGGCCCAGATGAACTCGCTGAACGGCGTCGTGTCCTTGGCGTAGCCGCCCAATCGCCGCAGTTCTCCCGCCATGCTGCGATAAGGGTCGTCGACGAGCTCGCCGATGGTCTTGGGGAGCGCGGCGTAGTCGCGGCGTCGGCCGTTTTCGTCGAAGGGGTGCATCCAGCCACGATTGTCGAGCATGAAGAGGAACGCGTCCTTCTCGAGCGCCGACAGGTCGCTGATCACGGTTACCAGCACGTCCTTGACCTCTTCCTCGATCAGTGCGCGGGCAAGATGATGATGGTCGATGACGTAGTTCTTTTTCTTGGGGCCGAGCACGACGGGAATCATGTGATTGCCCAGGAATGTGCCGGTTTTCTTGGCGCTCTGTGCGCGGATCATCTGCCGCTTGAGCGTCACTTCGCGCATGCCGACGGTGATCTGCGTCGGCCGCAGGTCCTTGACCGCGACGGGGGTCAGCAAGGGTTCTCTCTCGATCGTCATGGCGCATTCTCCTGTTCCGCCGCCGGCTGTCCGGGCCGCAGCGCCTTGATGGCGGCGTCGACGCTGTGAAAAATCCGTTGGGTGCCGACCAGATCGGCAATGCCGAAGCGGCTCAGCGCTTCCTGGGCGCGCAGCGATTCCAGGCGCGCGATGGCAAAGACAGCTCCCGCCTTGCGGCAATGGGCGATTGTCTCGATAAGGGCCTGGGCGGCGGTGTAGTCGATTTCGACGATGTTGCTCGCCTCGAGAACGACCAGTTTCAGGCCCTTGCCCTTGGCGTCGATCAGGGCGCCGAGCCCGCGCTTGAAGCGGTCGGCATTGACGAAGGACAGCGGCGCCTGGAAGGCCGCGACCAGCACGCCGGGCTGGCCCGGACCCGGTGTGACCGGCGGCCACCAGACTGACGTGCCTGGAACCTGTTGCAGTTCGATCGGCTGCGTGCGGGTCGCGCTCCAGACACCGTGCAGCAGCGACAACCCTATGCCGATGGCAACGCCGGCCTGGATCGGCAGCGCGACGATCGCAGCCATGGTAATGAGGATTAGCGCGAACTCGACAGGCGCCTGGCGATAGACGTTCACGAACACCTGCCAGCGCAGTATGTGCTGCGCCACGAACAGCAAAATGCCGGCCAGCGCCGCTTGCGGGACGTTGGACAGCAGGCCGCCACCAAAGGCGCCCAACGCCAGGACGATCGCGGCCGCGACCAGGCAGGCCAGTTGCGAGCGGCCACCCGTATGGGCCACGATCGCCGTTCGCGGCGGGCTTGCATTGACAGGGAAGGCGCCGAACAGGCCGGACGCAATGCTGCCCGCGCCGACGCCGACGAAATCGCGGTTGACGTCAGGCGCCTCCTGCGAGGCAAAGGAGCGCGAGGTGGCCGCTGTCTGCACCATGACGACGATGGCAATGAGCAATGCCAGGGGCAGCAGGCCGCGCGCATCGTCGAGGCTGATCTCGGGTATGCCTGGGCTGGGCAGGCCGTTGGGCAGTGCGCCGAGCACGTCCACACCGCGATCCGCGAGACCGAACAGCGAAACCGCGAGTGTCGCCAGCACGACGCCGATCAGGGCTGCGGGGATGCGCGGACTGATGCGCTCCCCGATCAGGACGATGAGGAAGACGCCCAGCCCAAGCGCAAGGCAATATGGGTTGGTGAGGTGGAGATTGGCGGCGATCTCACCGATGCGCGCCAGCGTCTCGCCGGTTTCGTGCGGCAGGCCGAGCAGACCGGGCAACTGAGAGACCACGATGTGCACGGCGATACCGGCGAGGAAGCCGGTCGTGACGGGCACCGACAGCAGGTCGGCGATCCAGCCGAGGCGAAGCATGCCGCTCAGCGCCACGATCAGCCCGACCATCAGCGCCAGCATCGCGGCCAGCGTCACATACTGCGGCGAGCCGGTCGTGGCGAGAAGCGCCAGCCCGCCGGCAAACAATGGCGTGATCGTCGAGTCGGCACCGGCCGACAGATATCTGTTGGCTCCGAACAAAGCGAAAGCCAACGAGGCCGCGACGAAGGCGAAGAAGCCGATCTCGGGCTGGAAGCCACCAAGCCTCGCCGTCGCCATCTGCTCGGGTATCGTGATCGCGGCAAGGGTGACACCCGCGACGAGGTCGCCGTTGAGGTCCTTGGGCGTCCAGCCACTCAGCGCCCGCAGGGGCAACCATTGGCTCCAGTTCGTCATGGGCTGTCGGCTTTCGCTAGGGCGGGGCGAACGGTGACGCTCCGTCCGGGGGCAATGGAAATACCTCGGCCATATCGTCGCAATCAGCGGTATCCTTTTGAATTTACCACTAAAATTGACACTGGAAAAGTGCCGCTGACATTGGAGTTTCCGAGCCGCTTCCTATATAAGCAGTAAGTGATTCCCGAACAGATTGTGATCTGATTTGACCGACCAGAAGACACCCCGCGGCGGCGAAGACGGCCCCAACGGCATCGAGCCGATCTCCATCATCGAGGAGATGCAGCGCTCCTATCTCGACTACGCAATGAGCGTGATCGTCAGTCGTGCGCTGCCCGATGCGCGCGATGGCCTGAAGCCCGTGCATCGCCGCATCCTCTTTGCATCGCACGAAAGCGGTTACCACTGGAATCGCAAATACGTGAAGTCGGCGAGGCCGGTCGCCGACGTGATGGGTAAATACCATCCGCACGGCGACGCATCGATCTACGACGCCTTGGTCCGCATGGCGCAGGATTGGTCGCTGCGCGTGCCGCTGATCGACGGGCAGGGCAATTTCGGCTCGATCGACGGCGATCCACCGGCGGCGATGCGTTACACTGAGTCGCGGCTGACGAAGGTCGCGCACGAATTGCTGGAAGACATCGACAAGGACACGGTCGACTTCCAGGACACCTACGACGCCTCGGGCAGCGAGCCCAAGGTCCTGCCCGCACGATTCCCGAACCTTCTGGTCAACGGTTCCGGCGGTATCGCCGTCGGTATGGCCACCAACATTCCGCCGCACAATCTGGGCGAGGTATGCAACGGCGCGATTGCCCTCATCGACAATCCGGCGATCGACCTGCCGGCGATGATGGAGATCATCCCCGGCCCGGATTTCCCGACCGGCGGCATCGTGCTTGGACGCTCGGGCATCTACAGCGCCTACTCGACAGGCCGCGGCTCGATGATCATGCGCGGCCGCGTCAACATCGAGCAGCGCGGCAACGACCGCGAATCCATCATCGTCACCGAGATACCCTATCAGGTGAACAAGGCGTCGATGATCGAGAAGATGGCCGAACTGGTGCGCGACAAGCGCATCGAGGGTATTTCCGATATCCGCGACGAGAGCGACCGTCAGGGCTATCGCGTCGTGATCGAACTGAAGCGCGACGCTGTCGCCGACGTCGTCCTGAACCAGCTCTACCGCTTCACCCCGCTGCAGACGTCGTTCGGCGCCAACATGGTCGCCCTCAACGGCGGCAAGCCGGAAGTGCTGACGCTCATCGACCTCCTGAGGGCATTCGTCACCTTCCGCGAGGAAGTGATCACCCGGCGCACCAAATACCTGCTGCGCAAGGCTCGCGACCGCGCCCACGTGTTGGTCGGTCTTGCGATCGCGGTGGCCAACATCGACGAGGTCATCAAGCTGATCCGCACCGCGCCGGATCCGCAGACCGCGCGCGAACAGTTGATGGAGCGGCGCTGGGCGGCCGGCGACGTCGAGTCGCTGATCCTGCTGATCGACGATCCGCGCCATCGCATCAACGAGGACGGCACCTATAACCTTTCCGAGGAACAGGCCCGCGCCATCCTCGAACTGCGCCTGCAGCGCCTGACGGCGCTCGGACGCGACGAAATCGCCGACGAGTTGAACGCCATCGGCGCGGAGATCGTCGACTATCTGGACATCCTGTCCTCGCGCGCCCGCGTCCAGCAGATCGTCAAGGACGAGCTCATCGCCGTGCGCGACGAGTTCGGCACGCCGCGTCGCACGGAGCTGACCGATGGCGGCGCCGACATGGAGGACGAGGACCTCATCCAGCGCGAGGATATGGTCGTCACAGTCAGCCATTCCGGCTACATCAAGCGCGTGCCGCTTTCGCTCTACCGGGCGCAGCGCCGCGGCGGCAAGGGCCGCTCGGGCATGTCGACCAAGGAGGAGGATTTCGTCACTCGGCTGTTCGTGGCCAACACGCACACACCTGTGCTGTTCTTCTCCTCGCGCGGCATCGTCTACAAGGAAAAGGTCTGGCGGCTGCCGATCGGCAATCCGCAGTCGCGCGGCAAGGCGCTGATCAATATGCTGCCGCTCGAGCAGGGCGAGCGCATCACCACGATCATGCCGCTGCCGGAGGATGAGGCGAGCTGGGGCGAGCTCGACGTCATGTTCGCCACCACGCGCGGCACGGTGCGGCGCAACAAGCTGTCCGACTTCGTCCAGGTCAACCGCAACGGCAAGATCGCCATGAAGCTGGAGGAGGAGGGCGACGAGATCCTCGGCGTCGAAACCTGTACCGACAATGACGATGTGCTGCTGACGGCCAATTCCGGTCAGTGCATCCGCTTCTCGGTGAGTGACGTCCGCGTCTTCCAGAGCCGCAATTCCGTCGGCGTGCGCGGTATCACCATGGGTAACACCGATCGGGTCATATCCATGTCCGTGATCGAACATGTCGACGCTTCACCCGCCGAGCGCTCCGCCTATCTCAAGCGGGCCGCGATGGAGAGGCGGCTTGCGGCTGGTGCCGGCGGCGAGGAAGAAGACATCGCCCTGACCAACGAGGAGGTCGGCGAGGACGCCGAGCTTTCCGAGGAGCGCTACGCGTTCCTCAGGGAGCACGAACAGTTCGTGCTGACGGTAACCGAGTTCGGCTATGGCAAGCGGTCTTCGTCCTATGATTTTCGCCTTATCGGGCGCGGCGGCAAGGGCATACGCGCCACCGACGTCTCGAAGGTCGCCGAAATCGGCAGGCTGGTTGCGACGTTCCCGGTTGGCAACGACGATCAGATCATGCTGGTCTCGGATGGCGGCACCGTCATCCGCGTTCCGGTGAACGGCATCCGCTTCGCCAGCCGCGCCACCAAGGGCGTGACGATCTTCAACACGGCTGAGGGTGAAAAGGTCGTTTCGGTGGAGCGCATCTCCGAGCCTCAGTCCGACGAGGAAGAGACGGACAGCGGTTCCGAGGGGAATGCAGACGCTCCCGGTACCGCCGAGTAGTCTGTTCCCGACATGACAACGCCGGCCCGACGGGCCGGCGCGTCAAGGACGTCAGGCAGTCTCGGGAAGGTGTTAGTAGTCGCGGTGCGACCGGCGGACGCCAAAACCCTCGAAGCGCTTGGCATTGGCCTTGACGCGAACGCGTGCAGCCTCCTGATGCAGTCCGAATGCGGTGGCGATCAGCATGGCGACGGTCATTGCGGTGGCGAGCATGTAGATCAGCATTTGCGTGTTCTCCTGCGCCTTACAACGGTCAGGTGGGGTTTTGGTTTCCTCTAATGAAGCCGTAATCTAGTGAACGCTGCGTGAAGCATTCGTGATCGGCTCGTTCATCTGTCGTTCATGTGCCGGAAAAGGTTCACGGTCGCGCGATCCAATCGGATTTGCCTTTGGTGGAGAGGCTCGCTAGAAGCACCGGCATGACCGAACGCATCGCACTCTATGCCGGCTCCTTCGATCCGCTGACCAACGGCCATCTCGACGTGCTGAAGGCCTCGCTTGCCGTGGCCGATGTCGTCTATGCCGCGATCGGCATCCATCCGGGCAAGAAGCCGCTGTTTTCCTTCGAGGAGCGGGTGAAGCTGATCGAGGTCGCGACCAAGGAGGAATTCGGCAACGACGGCGCGCGCATCAAGGTCGTGGCGTTCGATGGGCTCGTCATCGACGCAGCCAGGGCGCAAGGCGCCTCGATCATGATCCGTGGCCTGCGTGACGGCACCGACCTCGACTACGAAATGCAGATGGCCGGCATGAACGAAACCATGGCGCCGGAGTTGCAGACGGTCTTCCTGCCGGCAAGCCCGTCGGTGCGAACCATTACCGCCACACTTGTGCGCCAGATAGCTTCGATGGGAGGGGACATCCGCCCCTTCGTGCCGGCGGCGGTCGCCGGGGCACTCACCGCCAAATTCGCGAAATAGCGCATGTCGCATTCCCGCCCGGGCAGCGGCATGCGTCAGGCAAAGATTTTTGGAGAAAGACCCATGCAGCTCAAAAGGCTTGCCTCGTTCCTCGTCGTGCTCGCGGCGCTCTTCATGACGCCGGCCCCGTCCTTCGCTGCGGACGCCGAGAACACGATGATCATCACGCTCAAGGACGGCGACGTCACCATCGCGTTGCGACCCGACCTTGCGCCCAAGCATGTGGCGCAGATCAAGAAGTTGGTGCGCCAGGGCGCCTATGACAACGTCGTCTTCCACCGCGTGATCGACGGCTTCATGGCC
>MKVL01000027.1 GCA_001899205.1 Mesorhizobium sp. 65-26
GCTTGGCGGCCAGCACCTTCGGATAGATGTCGCCGACATTGTTGAGCCAGATCTCGACGGAGGCGCTGAGCGAGCCGTCGGCGAGCCCTGAAAATTGCGGGAAGTTGCCGGCGGTGACGTATTCGACCTTGTAGCCGAGCTTTTCCAATATCTGTCCGGCGATGTGGGTGGAAACATGCGCGCCCGTCCATTCTAGCATCGCCAGCTTGATGGGCTCGTCCTTCGCGCCGAGATCGGCGCTTTGCCCGGCCGTCGTTGCGGCAAGCATCAGCGTGAGGCCGAGACCGGCCCCTTGCAAGGCATTTCCTATCTTCATGTCAGTTCCCCTGTTGGTTGATGGTCCTTCCGTCTATGCCGGCCTCCTCCCAAGAGGCCGGGATCCATCACCCCCGCCCGACGCTACCACAAGGCGCCGCCGGTGATCTGTATATTTTCCATGGTGATCCCCTTGGCGAGGTCCGAGCAGAGGAAGACCGCGAGCGCCGCGATTTCTTCCGGCTGCATCATGCGGCCCTGGGGATTGCCCTTCCTGAATTCGTCCATCAGATCCTCGGCGCTGCGGCCCTTGCCCTCGCGCTCGACGACCTGCGCCACGTTGCGGCGCATCAGTTCGGTCTCGACCCAGGTCGGGCTGATCATGACGCAGGTGACGCCATGCGCTGCACCTTCGAGTGCGACGCAGCGTGTCAACCCGAGCAGGCCGGCCTTGGAAGCGCAATAGGCCGGATTGTCCTTCCAGCCGACTGAGGCCGCGGTCGAGCCGATGTTGACGATGCGGCCCCAGCCGCGTTCGATCATGCCGGGCAGCACCGCGCGCGTCGTGCGGAAGGCGCCGGTGAGGTTGGTGTCGACGATCTTGTCCCAGAGTTCGTCGGAATGGCCGCAGACCGGCTGCTCGGCCGTTGTGCCGGCGGCGTTGACCAGGATATCGGCTGGACCGATCGTCGCCAGGGCGTCAGCAAAGAAGACATCGGTGAGCGCGCTGTCGCGCACGTCGAGATGGGCGGCGTGAACCTTGGTGCCATGCGCAGCCAGCGCCGATTTCACGCGCTCGATCTCGTCAGCGCCGGGATAATAGGCGGCGTCCACCCTGCCCGCCTGCGGTGGCGCCACATAGGAGCCGACGGCGACATTGGCGCCGGCCTTGGCCAATGCCGTTGCGATGGCAAAGCCCATTCCTGAAAAGCCGCCGGTAACAACGGCGCCGCGGCCGATGAGGTTTGTCATGGGCAGTAAACCTTCGATGTCTGATGCAGAATCCGGAGGTCGTCCCCCTCACCCGCCCTCCGCTTCGCTCGGGCGACCTCTCCCCAAGAGGAGAGGAGACTTGCAGCGCTGGCGCTTCCCTCTTCTCCGCAGCGGGGAGAACGTGGTTGCGAAGCGGCCGGATGAAGGGGCCTTCGGCCTGGGGCAACTTCACACTGCAAGATAGCCTCCATCGACGACCATTTCGGAGCCGGTGACGAATTTGGATTCGTCCGAGGCGAGGTAGAGCACCATGTAGGCGATGTCCTTGGGCTCACCGAGGAAGCCGATCGGGTGGCGGGAAAGCGCCTTGGCCTTCTCCTGCTCGAGCGTGCCCAGATCGCGCAGATAATTCTCGGTCTGCGGCGTCCAGATGTAGCCCGGGTGGATGGAATTGCAGCGGATGCCGTAGCGCTGCTCGGCGCAATGGACGGCGACCGCCTTGGTCAAGGTGCGCACGCCGCCCTTGGAGGCGCAGTAGGCCGCAAGGTCCGCCTCGCCGATTATGCCGTCGATGGAAGAGAGATTGATGATCGATCCGCCGCCGGATTTCTTCATCAGCTTGATGCCTTCCTGGCAGCCGAGGAAGACGCCGTCGAGGTTGATCGCCATGGTGCGGCGCCATTCGGCTAAAGTCGTGTCCTCGATGTTCTTGGCAATCGCAATGCCGGCATTGTTGACCAGCACGTCGAGCCGCCAGAAGCGCTGCTCGATCGCCGCCATGACGACAGGCCAGTCCTCGGGCTTCGACACATCGTGGCGCAGTGCCAGCGCCTCGCCGCCGGCCTTGACGATCTCGGCCGCCGTATCGCCGGCGAGCCCTTGGTCGATATCGCTGACGACCAGCTTCGCGCCTTCCGACGCCAGAAGAAGCGAAGACGCCCGCCCGAGGCCGAGACCGGCCCCGGTTACGAGCGCCACCTTGCCTGCGACGCGGCTCATTTTCGGCATCACCCTCCCTTGTTGGAAGACACCAGTGGCTTGCCCAGCCAGTCGCGGTATAAGCCTTCGAGATCGGGCTCGAAATCGTGCACGATCGGATAGCCGGGGGCGGCAGCCTCGACCTCATGCAGCGTGCCGCATTCCGGGCAGATGAATTCGCGGATCTCCATCCAGTCGGGGTCCGGCAGGTCACTGTTGGGGTAGATCTCGCGCAGTGATTCCTCGCTGTCGCGCACGATGATCGCGGCCTTCAGCTTCCAGTTCTTGCGGTAATCGCCGAAGGAATGGCCGCATTCGCATTTCGTCACCCGCTCGTCGCCGCTCTGGCAGATGAAGAGATGGTCGCCCACGGGGAGCAGGATCGGGTCCTTCCAGCCGACGCGGTCCTGCAGCACCGCGACATATTTGAAGAAACGGTCGTCGTCCTTGTAGGCGCTCATGATGCGGCGCGTCTGCGGCCATGGCAGCGTACCGGCAACCAGATCGGCAATGACTTCCTTGCTGTATGAGGTCATGGTCCTTACTCCACGCCGAAGGTCGATTTGGCATCGACATCCCAGAAGGTCGAAAAATCCCTGGTGAAGCGCGGCGACAGCTTGATGGCGCTGGCGTACATCTTCTTCACCTCGGGCGCGAAATCGGCAGCCTTCACCCTTTCGCGTTCCTTGGCGATCCACTCCGAAACCGGCCTGGCGCGCGCCAGGCGCTTGGCCCGCATGTCGGCGCGATGGCGCTTGGTGGCCTCGATATTGGCGACCGGGAAGCCCTCCTCGTCTTCGTCGAGCACGATGCCGAAGATGCCCTCGGCTGCCTCCTTGGTGAGGAAGCCGTTCTCGACGTCCCAGGCGGTCTTGACCGGATCGCGTTCCAGCACGTCGCCGTAACCGCCGCCACCATTGTAGGAATGGGTGAAGACGTCGCCGGTCTTGTGCGGCGCGGTGATGTAGGGGCCCTCCAGCGTCACATGCTCGCCTTCCAGCCGCACCTCCAGTTCCGAGCGATACGGATTGGTGCCGGTGTGATGCGCCAGCGGCGCGCCATTTTCGGCCAGCTCGAAGATGTTCGAGTCGCGCACGGCGCGATGCTTCTGGCAGGTCGGCGCCGGATAGCCGCCGCAGAGACCGCCATTGTCGAAAACGCGCGAGGAATGCTCCGACGTAACCAGCCGCAGATGATCGGTCTTCGAGACCAGCCAAGTCGACAGGAAGGAACAGCCGCCGCGATACTTGCCGGCACCGCCGGAGTTGGGAACGATGGAGCGGCCGATATAGAGCATCGGCATGTTCTGTTCCCAGATCTCGATGTTGCCCATGTCGGACTCAGGGTTCCAGCCGACATAGGCGGTGTCCAAACCGTCCTTGATCGCAAGCGCGCCGGAACCGGCGGCGGCGCATTCGAAATGGGCCATGCCGAAGGGCGTGCCGTACTGGCTCTGGCCGCCCATCTCGATCATCGGGCTGTTGACCTGGCCGACAAAGGCCTCCTCGACGAAACCGCGAGCGATAAAGGAGCGCGACAAAAGCCGCTGGAAGACGCCATAGGCGGGCAGCAGCAGCGCCCACGAAGTGGCGGTCGCCACCATCTCGTTGTCGGGGTTGGTCCAGGTGCCGGCGGGCAGCTTCAGCTCGGTCGCCATCCAGGCGCCATCATTGACCAGCCCTTCGAAGTTCATGTGCTGGGTCAGCGTCACGAACATGCCACCGTCCATGCCGGCCGGCGTGCAGTTCATCGAATGGTAGCCCCAGGGCTGCGTGCCCTCGAAATCCATGATGATCTTGCCGTCTGACGTGATCTCCATCTCGATCGGCATGTTGTAGAGCCAGTCGGGATCGCCGAGCGGCTGATAGCCCGGTTTACCCTTGGTGACGTGGCCGTAAAAAGTGTGGCCGCGATAGATGCCGGGCACCGTGAGCTGGCGCGTGCGGGCGAGCTGGGCGCGTCGGCCCTCCTCGATGAACTCCTTCGACACCTGCATCCAGTAGTCGAGGCCGATCTCGTCGATCAGGCCTTTGACGCTTTCGCGCATGTCGATGCAGGAGGCGACCTTGGCCTTCTCGTCGAGCACCCAGTAGATCGGCATGCGGAGGTTGCGTTCGCAGCGGATGACGTAGTCTCGGCGGAGCTCATCGTTCTCGCCGACCTTCTCGGCGCAGACGAACAGGCCTTCGGTGAAGCGCTCCTGCGCTAGCGCGACGTCGCCGCCGGGCGTGATGCCGCCAGCCTCCAGCTCGTGGCAGACGGCGCCGGCCCAGCCGACCAGTTTGCCTGAGTGGAAGATCGGCACCACGTCCATCACGTCGGGCACCTGTACGGTGCCGATGAAAGCGTCGTTGTTGGCGAAGATGTCGCCATCGCGGATCCGCGGATTCTCCTCGTAGCCGTTGCGGATCATCCATTTGATGAAGCGGCTCATCGTGTGCACATGCACCATGATGCCGTTGGAGAGCGCAATGGCGTCGCCTTCCGGCGTGTAGATGGCGACAACCATCTCACCGACCTCGCGCACGCCGGGTGAAGCGGAGATACGGCGCGCCATCTCGCGGGCCGAGACACAGTAGGCGCGCAGCTTGGTGTGCAGCGTCTCGAACTTCAGCGGATCCTGGTTGCGCAGATGCAGCTCGGTGATGCCGTCATAGCATCCGGTCTCTTCCATGAGCCGTTCGGATTCGAGGAGCCGTTCGCGGATGCGGAGCGCGGAAGCGGGTTTGTCCAGCATTGCGTTCGCCCTTCTCAAGCGTGGGTGTAGTGCAGCAGCGTCCATTCATCGACATGGACACGATCCTGCGGGTGGACGACGAGCGTCGTCGCCGGGTGTTCGATGATGGCGGGGCCGATCACCTCGTGGCCGGGCTGCAGAAGATCCATCTCGTAGAGATTGGCCTTGTGCCAGCGGCCGCCGATATAGGCTTCGCGCACTCCCTTGTGGGCCGAGGCCGGATCGGATTTGCCGAGCGGGCGCTTCAGGAGCACCGGCTTGACCTTGTCGGCGGTGGCGATCAGCCCGAGTTCGGTGATCGAGAAACCGGCTTCGCCATAGCGCGAGACGCGATGGTTGACCTTGGCGTAAACCGCCTCGAACTCGTCGATGACCCTGCGCATGTCGTCGGCCGAACCGATGGCCGACAGCGGCGCCATCACCTCGACGTCCTCGAGCTGGCCGGTATATCGCATCATCAGGAACGGCACGGTCTTGATCTTGTCCCTGCTGTGGCCGTCCGCGATCATCTCGTCGACAGCGGCCTTGGTCAGGTCGTCCCAGACGCCGGTCACCTTCGCGCCGAAGGCCTGCAATTCGTCATCGCTGGCGCGCGCGCCGATGTCGATCTGCGTCGACACCGAATGCCGGCGCATGAAGTCGGCAGTGGTGCAGCCGAAGGCCGAGAAGGCGGCGGCGAACTGGAAGGTGATGATGTCCTTGAAGCCGATGCCCCTGGAGCAGCCGGCAAGATGTAGCGGGCCCGAGCCGCCATAGGAGAGCAGCGTGAATTCCGACGGGTGAATGCCCTGACCGGAGATGACGCGGCGCAGCGCATTGTTGGCGTCGGCCTCCAGCATGTCGATCATGCCTTCGGCGGCTTCCTCGACGCCGACCCCGAGCACGCGAGCGCATTTCTCCTCGAAGGCCTTCCTCGCCTTCTCGACCTGCAGCACGACCTTGCCGCCAAGGAAATAATGCGGGTTCAAGCGGCCGAGAATGGCGTCGCAGTCGGCGATGGTCGGCTCGGTGCCGCCCTTGGCGAAGCAGATCGGGCCGGGGTCGGAACCGGCGCTTTCCGGCCCGAGCGACACCTTCCTGGTCAGCGGGTCGACCTTCAGGATCATGCCGGCGCCGGCGCCGATCGTGTCGAGATGCAGCGTCGGCACGTTGAGCTTGAAACGGTCCATCAACGGTTCGTTCTCGATCCGCGTCTGGCCGCGCGTGATGACGCCCATGTCGAAGGAGGTGCCGCCCATGTCCGAGCAGATCAGCGAGTCGTTGCCGATCAGCTTGCCGACATAGGCCGCACCCAGGATGCCGCCGATCGGCCCGGAGATCATCGTCTCGTGCAGGCGCGGATGGTTGATGGAGGTCAGGCCGCCGAAGGAAAGCAGCGTCTGCACGCCATATTTGAAGCCGTATTTCTTCGAGACGTCCTCGATGCCCTTGAGCTGCTTGCGGCCGCGCGACGTGGCGTAGGCCTCGATCAGCACCGAGTTCAGCCGCGATTGCTCGCGGATGACGGGGCGCACTTCATGGCTGGTGTAGACCAGGATGTCGGCGCCGGCGGCGGCGATCTCCTCGCTGCAGATCTCGGCGATGCGTTTCTCATGCGCCGGATTGACGTGCGAGAAGACGGTCATGATGCAGATCGCCTCGACCTTGTCGGCGATGAGCTTCTTCGCGGCGGCATGCACCTCGTGCTCGTAGAGCGGCAGGATGACGTCGCCGAACTGGTCGATGCGCTCGGTAACGCCGTGGGTGCGGCGGCGCGGCACCAGCGGATCGGGATGGTGGTGAGTAACCGCATGCAGGCGGTCGGCATAGGAATAATCCGCCCAGGCCTGCAGGCCGCGGCCCATCAGGATCATGTCCTCGAGGCCCTTGGTGGTGATCAGGCCCAGCTTGCGGCCGGTGCGCGACAACAGCGTGTTGAGCATGCCGGTGCCGGAATAGAGCACCACATTGACCCCGGAGAAGAGGTCTTGCAGCGAGATGCCCCAGGCGTCCGCCGCATCCTCCGCCGAGGCGAGGAAGCCCTCGGCCTCGTTCTTCGGCGTGGTCGCCGACTTGCCGATCTTGAAGTGACCGTCCTGATCGACAAGGATCGTGTCGGTCATTGTGCCGCCGGCGTCGATGCCGATGACGATTGGATTGGTAGTGATCTGGTCCACGGGTCGCTTTCCCTTACCGAGAATGACCCGAGGCTAGATTCCCGAAGCCGGATCGCGCCATATGCCTAAAGGCACAATGACGGGCGCAGGCTCGTCGCCGACAAAGGGGCATGCGTATGGGCAATATCTGGGCGCCGCTCGCCAAGGCGATCGCCGCTACCGGCACGGACAGACATGTCGATTGCCTGATCGACCTGATAGGTGCCGACATTGACCACGACCTCGTCACGGTGACCCGCTACTCGACGACCCAGACACCGGAATTCGTCAAGCATCGGCGCTTCTCCGACGAGATGGTCCAGCGCTATCTCGAGACCTATTATGTCTTCGATCCGTTCTATGCCTCGTGGCGGCGTGAACGCCGACTGGGCATCATGCCCCTGAAACGGCTTGCCGACGACGAGGCGAAACGCGGCCAGTACATAGCCGGTTTCCTGGCGCAGTCGGAAATCTGCGACGAGGTCGGCATCATGCTCGCCGACGGCGGCGACTGGTGCCTGGGCATCTTCCTCGATCGGTCGACCGCCCCGTTCAAGGATGCCGAGATCACGCTGCTGGACGAAAGGCTGCCGGTTTTCCAGGAGCTCCATGCGCTCGATATCAAGGCGCGCGGCAGCGACTTCTCACGCACCTCGGGGGTAACCGGTCCCGGAGCCTCGCCGCAGCAGCAGCCGAGCATTCCCGACAGCCTGTGGCCGGAGCTGTCGCTGCGGGAACGGGGACTGGTGCGGTTGATCCTGGCCGGGCACCCGACCGCCAATATCGCCGATCGGCTCGGCATCACCGTCGGCACGGTGAAAAACCACCGCCGCCGCATCTACGAGAAACTGGACATCACCACCGAGCGCGAACTGTTCCTTCAGTTCTTCCAGCATCGGAGTTCGGGAACCTAGCCATTCATCCTTAAACACCGGGGCGGCAAAGATATTATCGAAGCCCGGTGCCTGCTTCGCAGCGAAAGCCGGCAACGCGCCTCGCGGTGCCCCTCCAACGCCCGGTCAGGCGATCAGCTTGTCGGCCCGGCGATCGCCTTGTTGAGCAGGCGATGGCTCAGCCGCCCTCAGCAGCATACCGTAGAGGTCGCGCGGCTCGTCGGGATCGGCGAGCAGGTCGAGTTCCTCGTAGAGGCCGGTGGCCTTGAGCTGGTCGCGGACATAGCGCAGCGCGGAGAAGTCCTCGGTGGCGAAGCCGACGGAATCGAACAGCGTGATCTGTTCGGCCGTCTGGCGACCTTTGGCCTGGCCGGTCATCACCTGCCACAGTTCGGTCACCGGATGATCAGCGTCGAGCTGCTGGATCTCGCCCTCGATGCGCGTCTGCGGCGGAAACTCGACGAAGATGTCGGAGCGCAGCAGGATGTCGCGGTGCAGTTCCGTCTTGCCGGGGCAGTCGCCGCCGACCGCGTTGATGTGGATGCCGGAGCCGACCATGTTGTCGGTCAGGATCGTAGCGTACTGCTTGTCGGCGGTCACCGTGGTGATGATGTCGACGCCCTCCACCGCATCCTGCCCCGTCGCGCAGATGGTGATGTCGAAACCCTTGCCGGCGAGGTTGCGGGCGCATTTTTCCGAAGCCGAGCGATCGATGTCGTAGAGCCGCAGCCGGTCGATGCCGAGCAGCGCCTTGAAGGCGATGGCCTGGAACTCCGACTGGGCGCCATTGCCTATGATGGCCATGGCTTGGCTGCCCTTGGGCGCCAGGTATTTGGCGGCGACGGCGGAGGTGGCGGCCGTGCGCAGCGCCGTCAGGATCGTCATCTCGGTCAAAAGCATCGGGTAGCCCGAACCGACATCGGCCAGCACGCCGAAGGCGGTCACCGTCTGGCGGCCCTCGCGCATGTTCTTCGGGTGTCCGTTGACATATTTGAAGCCGTAGAGGCGGCCGTCGCTGGTCGGCATCAGCTCGATGACGCCGTCATGGCTGTGCGAGGCGACGCGCGGCGTCTTGTCGAACAATTCCCAGCGACGGAAATCCTCCTCGATATAGGCGGCGAGTTCGGTGAGGAAGCGCTCGACCCCGATGGTGAGCACCAGCTTCATCATGCGGTCGACGCTGACGAAGGGAACGATGGCGAGGCGTGAAGGCTGGGTCATGCTCAGAGGCTCCCCGAGTGGCTGCGGGTCGGGCGGTCCATGATGCGGCGGCCCATCAGGCTGGCGGTGAGGTCGACCATCAGCGTCGCGGTGCGGCCGCGCTCGTCGAGGAATGGGTTCAGCTCGACCAGGTCGAGGCTGGAGACGAGGCCGCTGTCGGACAGCATTTCCATCACCAGATGCGCCTCGCGGAAGGTGGCGCCGCCGGGAACGGTGGTGCCGACGGCCGGCGCGATCGACGGGTCGAGGAAATCGACGTCGAGGCTGACATGCAGCAGCCCGTTTTCCTGCTCGACGGCGGCGAGGAAGGCGCGCAGCAGCGGCGCGATGCCATGCTCGTCGATGGCCCGCATGTCGTGCACGGTGACGCCCGCCTCGCCCAGCGCCCGGCGCTCGGCCGGATCGACGCTGCGCAGGCCGATGGCGCAGATGCGGGCGGGATCGACGGGGGCCGCCAGGTCGGGGAAATAACCCTGAAAACCGTGGCGTCCGCTGGCATAGGCGAGCGGCACGCCGTGCAGGTTGCCGCTGGCGGTGGTGTCGAGCGTGTGGAAATCGGGATGGGCATCGAGCCAGAGCACGAAGAGCGGGCGGCCACGCTCGGCGGCCCGACGCGCCACGCCGGACACA
This sequence comes from Mesorhizobium sp. 65-26, assembly GCA_001899205.1. Taxonomy (GTDB): domain Bacteria; phylum Pseudomonadota; class Alphaproteobacteria; order Rhizobiales; family Rhizobiaceae; genus Mesorhizobium. The sequence continues at coordinate 9,783 of MKVL01000027.1, forward strand.
GTGCCGGCGGAGATCGAGTGGTCGCCGCCGAGGAAGATCGGCATGGCATCCCCCGAAGCTTCGTAAGCGGTTTCGGCGATCGCCGTCGTCCAGGCAGCGATTTCCGGCAAGGCCTTCAGCGCGAGATTGCCATGGACGACAGGGCGGGCGACCGCTTTCCGCACCGCGCCCCAGTCCTCCACCTCGTGGCCGAGATCCGACAGCACGGAGACAAGCCCGGCGGTGCGCAGGGCGCTCGGCCCCATCTCGCATCCCATCCTGCCCGCGCCGTCCTGTACCGGCGCGCCGACGATCCTGCAGCGCATGGTCTTTCCCGCCCTTGCCGTTGACGGTGAGAGTCAACCATCGCCGGCTGGCAGTTTGAACAGGAAAAATTGGCGTTTCGAAAAGATCAGCCTATCATATTGATAAGGTATTTTGAGCAAAATGGGCAGCCATGGATACACTCGACGAAAGGTTGGTGACGCTTCTCAGGCACGATGCGCGGCGCAGCGTCTCCGACCTCGCGGTCGATCTCGGCGTCTCGCGCGCCACGGTCAGGGCGCGTATGGAGCGGCTGGAGAAATCCGGCGAGATTATCGGCTACACGGTGGTGCTGCGCGCCGATGCAGTGGACCAGCGTATACGCGGCGTGATGATGATAGAGATCGAAGGCCACGCCGCTGACCGCGTCATCCGCACGCTCGGTGGCTTCCCCGAGGTTTCCACCATCCACACCACCAACGGCCGCTGGGATCTCGTGGTCGAACTCGGCACCGCCTCGCTGACCGACTTCGACGCGGTGCTGCGCCGCATCCGGCTGATCCCCGGCATAACCGGCAGCGAGACCAGCCTGCTTCTGGCGACGCCCAGGACGACCAAGGCGCGACTGGCGTAGCTGCCAGCGTTCCACCGGCGGAAACCGGGCTTGAGGATCACCGCTTGGCGGGGATACCGGCGGAGCGGCTCGGATGCCTGAGATGCGTTGGCGTGATGCCGGTCTGCTGGCGGAATACGCGGCTGAAATGCCCGGCATTGCCGAAGCCGCAGCGATAGGCGATCTCGCCGATCCGCAGGTCGCTTCCTTCGAGCAGCGACTTCGCATAGTGCACCCGAAGCGCCAGATAGGCGGCCATCGGACTGATCCCCAGCTCGGTCGCGAAAAGACGTTCGAGCTGCCGCCGTGAGCAATTCAGCCGGTTTGCGATCTCGTTGACCGATACCTTGTCCTGGAGGCTGCTTTCCATCAGGAGCAAGGCGCGCTTGACCGCGCGGCTCGTGGCCTCGGGAAACAGATCCCCCACCGGCTGCACGTCCCTGATGTTGCGAATGCGATCCAGCACAAGGATCTTGGCGGCCTTTTCGGCGGCCTTCTGACCGATGAACTGCGACACAAAATAGCCGGCGAGGTCGGCCGCGCCGGTGCCGCCGGCGCAGGTGGAGCGGCCGCGGTCGACAGAGAACAGGCTGTCGGCATGCGCGTTCACATCGGGAAATTCCGCGCGAAAATCCTTGATGTGGAACCAGCTTACGGCGGCGCTGTAGCCGTCGAGCAAGCCATAGCGCGCGAGCACGAAGCTTCCCGTGCAGAGCGCGGTTATGGGAATGCCCTTCTCGGCCGCGCGCAAGAGGAAGGCTTCCTTTTCGGAGCTGAGGCTGCGGTTCGTGTCGAGCAGGCCGCCGACCACGACGACGTTGTCGAAATCCTCGGGATTGCCGATGGCCTTCGTCGGTAGCAGCTCGACGCCACAGCTCGCCCGGATCGGCAAGCCGCGCTCGCCGACGATCTGCCAGTCGAACTCGACCCTGCGGCTGCGGTCACCCTCATCGCCAGCGAGCCGCAGCGTATCGATGAAGAGTGAAAGCGGCGACAGGGTGAAATCGCGCACCAGAAGAAACGCAAACTTCCTGGCCATCCGTTTCCCGAACCATCCCTTCGCATTGGCCAAGGCCCAAGCTGCCTGATCCCTTGGACAATCTCAGAGAAATCAACCGAAAAGGGAACCAGGAAATACGCCTTGCCGGCTCACATCACCGCCCAGTCGCTGGAAATCAGCGCACGGGATTGATGGCGGGTCGGCCAGCACCGCGCTGCAGTATGCGATCGGGGTGGCGAAGGCTCGGCCTAATCCAGCACTATCGGCGTCGACGGCGGATAAGGCCCGACGCAGTTGAGCAGGCGCGACATTTCCCGGCTCGCCTCGATGGCCATCTCCTTCAGTTGCTGGGCGCGGGACATCATGCGGCTTTGCGGCCCGCTGATGACAAGCGCCGCAACCAGCTTGCGGTCGTTTTCATAGACCGCCGCCCCGAAGGACGTCGTGCCCTCGACCATGCCGTCGATGTTTGAGGCGATGCCGGTGGCCCGGATATCGGCCAGGTCCGCCAGGAGATCGGCCTTCCTGGTGAGGGTGCGCGGCGTGAACTGCTCGCGCTTTGTCTTGCCTAGATAGTCAGCCAGCCTGCGCTCGCTGAAATGAGCCAGGAATATCTTGCCGGTGGTCGTCGAATAGAGCGGCCGCACTTCGCCCACGCGCACGCTGTAGCGCAGCGGGCTGGCCGATTCGATCACGTCGATATACTCGGCTCCCGTGCCCGTCTCGTCGAGCGCGCCGAGGATGACGGTCTCGCCCGATTGCCTGGCAACGGCCTCCAGCGTCGGGTGCAGGAAGGTCGGAAACACGCGATGCTGCATGACCGCGGCGCCGAGCTTGAAGGCTTCCGGCCCCAGTTCGTAGCCGCCCGGCGCCTGGATGATGTAGCCGCCCTTGTCCAGTGCCCTGAGCAGGCTGAACACGCTGGTCTTGGGCAGTTTCAGGACATCGCTGAGCTCCGCCAGAGAGATCCGGCCGGACGCGTTGGCGAGCTCGTAAAGTATGTCCATGACACGAACCGCTGAACGCGGGCCGCCCGGCTTTTCAGACCGATCTTCTTCTTCCAACCCCCGGTCTCCTAATGATGTTCCACCATCATCGGTGACGAACTGCGTTCCGAGCGAACAGCCACTTGTCTTAGCCTGATTGGCGCAACGGCAAAAGGCGTGCCGCGACGCCTTTTGCTGCAATCAGGCCAGCGAACCGCCGCGCGGTTCCACTGGAATTGCCCCGGTCTACCGGGCGTAGGCATCCGGATAGACATTGCCGAGATTGACCACGGTGGTCTTCAGCTCAGTGAACTCGTCGAGCGATTCGGGGCCGTTCTCGCGCCCGATGCCGCTCATCTTGTAGCCGCCATAGGGCATGGCCCAGCGGACGTAGCGATAGGTGTTGACCCACACCGTGCCGGCTTCGATCTGGGCCGAAACGCGATGCGCGCGACCGACGTCGCGTGTCCACAGCCCCCCGACGAGGCCGTAGATCGTGTCATTGGCGATCCGCACTGCATCTTCCTCCGTGTCGAACGGGATCAGCGAGCAGACGGGACCGAAAATCTCCTCGCGCGAGGAGCGCATGTCATTGTTGGCATCGGCGAACACCGTCGGCCGCACGAAATAGCCGCCCTCCGTTTCCGGGCTATGGTACGCCTCGCCGCCGGCCACGACGCGGGCGCCTTCCTCGCGGCCGATCGCGAAATAGCGCAGCGTCTTTTCCATCTGCTCCTGATGCGTCTGCGGGCCCATCTGGGTCGCGGTGTCGAGAGCATTGCCGATGCGGATGGCGCTGGCGCGGCGCGCGATCTCGTCCACCACACGGTCATAGATCGAACGCTGTACGAGGATGCGGGAGCCGAGCGTGCAGACCTGCCCGCAGGAGACGAACGCACTGTGCGTGGCGGCGTTGAGCGCCTGCTCAAGGTCCGCGTCGTCGAAGATGATGTGCGGGGACTTGCCGCCGCATTCGAAGGCAAGCCGCTTCATGCTGTCCGCGGCATTGCGCATGATGTCCTGCGCGGTGCGGTGCTCGCCGGTGAAGGACACCACGCGAACGTCGGGATGGGCCACCAGCCGCGCGCCGGCGACCGAGCCATAGCCGGGCACCACATTGACGACGCCAGGAGGAACGCCTGCCTCCTCAGCCAGCCTTGCGAGTTCCAGGGCCGTCACCGGCGTGTGCTCGGCCGCCTTGATGACGATGGCGCATCCCGCCGCGAGCGCCGTCGCAAGCTTCCAGGTGGTGGTCGTCAACGGCGCGTTCCAGGGAATGATCGCCCCCACCACGCCGGCAGGCTCGCGGGTGGTGTAGATATGCGCGTTCGGGTCGATCTGGACGTGACGCCCCTCCAGATGTTCGGCAAGGCCGGCATAGTAATTGTACCATTGCGGATGCGACGGCAGCGCCGCGCGCGTATCGCGCAGCGGCTGGCCGTTATCGCTCGACTCGAGCTCGGCCAGCCTCGGCGCGTGTTCGGCGTAGATGCGCGCCAGGGCGCGCAGGATGTTGGCGCGCTGCATGGGCGCCATCCGGCGCCAGGGGCCGTTCATGGCATCCTTGGCCGCGGCCACCGCCAGGTCGACGTCCTTGGCCCCCGCCATGGCGACGCTTGCCCATGGTTTGCCTGTCGACGGGTTGATCGAGGTGGTTATCTCGCCGTCGCTGGGGGCCACCCACTCGCCGCCGATGAAGAGCTTTTCCGCCCTGTAAAGTTCCGTTGCCATATGCTCCTCACCAGCGAATGTTACGAATTGACCAGCCCGTCCATGCGCTCCTTCGCATCGACGAATTCGTCAAGCAGGTTGTAGATGACCTCCCGGCAACTCGTCTCCGATTTCATCTGGCCGACGATCTGGCCGACAGGCGAGTAGACCCAGTCTTTTGCCCCGGCTCTCTCCACGCGCAGGTTGGATTCCATCATCGTGGCCGTCTGCAGCGGCATCGGCAGGATCGGCGGCGCGCCCGCCTGCTCGAAGGCTTCCGTCAGCTTGCTCTTCAACAGCCGCACCGGCTTGCCGGTTCGCGAACGGCGCTGCACGGCCTCCTCGGACTTCGCCTCGACCAGCCGCTGCTTGACGATCGGCAGCAGTTCGCTTTCCGTCGTCGTCAGCCAGATCGAACCGCACCAGACGCCGTCGCAGCCCAGCGCCAGCGCCGCCGCCACTTGCCGCCCGGTGCCGATGCCGCCCGCCGCCAGCACCGGCATCGGCGCCACCGCGTCGACGACCTCCGGCCAGAGGATCATGGACGTCAGGGTGCCCGTGTGCCCACCGGCCTCGGCGCCTTGCGCGATCACGATGTCCACGCCCGCCTCGCGCTGGCGAATGGCGTGCTCCGGCTTGCCGACCATGGCGCCGACGACGATGCCGCGCGCATGCAGCCGCTCGACCATCTCGCGATCGGGTACGCCGAGCGCGTTGACGACCATCTTGATGTTGTATTCGAGCGCGATCTCGACCAGTTCGCGCGACTGCTCGGGTGTCATCTGGATCGTCGCGAGAGCCCGGTCCAGAAGCTCGTCGTGCTGTTCCTCAGGCAGGCGCGGTATGCCGCCGCTATCGAGATAGTCACGCAGGTAGTCACGTTGCAGCGACGGAATGTCGGCGCGCGTGATCGTGTGGCTTTCCAGCTTCTGGTATTTGCCGGGCAGAAGGATGTCGATGCCATAGGGTTTGCCCTCGATATGGCTTTCGATCCAGTTCAGTTCCTCGCGCAGCTGCTCGGCATTGTGATAGGCGACCCCCAGCACGCCGCACCCGCCCGCGCGCGACACCTCGATGACGACATCGCGGCAATGCGAGAAGGCAAAGATCGGGACCTCTATCCCAAGGAGTTCCGTGGCCTTTGTTTTCATGCTGACTGACCTGTTCCTGCAAGCTGGGATCGAAATTCGGCGGACGCTACCTGCCGAGCCATACGGGCGCGCGTTTCTCGGCGAAGGCGCGCGGCCCTTCCTGCGCGTCGTGGCTGTTGTAGACAGGCTCGAAAATGCCGTGCGCAACCTCCAGCGCCTCGGACACGCCATGCTCGGCCGCGGCCAGAACCATGGCGCGGCTGGCCCGCACGGTGAGGGGCGCGTTGTCGGCGATGCGGCGTGCCAGCGCCACGGCTTCATCGAGCAGCGATGCAAGCGGCACAACGCGGTTGACATAGCCAAGCTGGAAAAGCCGCTCGGCGGTCAGCGCGTCGCCCGTCATCAGCAGTTCCATGAGAATCCGCTGCGGCAGCATGGTCATCAGCGGAACCGCCCAGGGCGTGCCGCGGCCAACCTTGGCCTCGGTAATCGCGAAACGCGCCGTGTCGGCGGCGACGCACAGGTCGCACATCTGCGCCATCAGCCAGCCCCCGGCCATCGCCACGCCGTTGACGGCGGCGATGGTCGGCTTCGTCACCGCGAGGTTCTGACCGATCACCGGCACGCCATCGCGACCACGCGGGGGAACCTTCAGCGCCGTCGCCGAGGCCTCCTTCAGGTCCATGCCGGCGCAGAAGGCCTTGTCGCCGGCGGCCGTCAGCACGGCCACCTTCAGCGTGTCATCGGCCTCGAAACGCTCGAAGGCGTTCCACAACCCTTCCCGCACCTCGCGACCGAGCGCGTTGCGTCGCTCCGGGCGATTGATACGGATGATCGCGATGGCGCCGTCGCGCTCGAAAAGAACCGCGTCCTCGTTCATATTGCCTCCGCATCATCATTCTTAAAATAGAACGATATTCTTATATCGGGATAATTGGTGTTGAACAGGCTGTCAAGCCAGGACGATCGCCGCTGCGTGCGCGGCCGCGCCGGCAACGCGCGGCACGTCTGCTCCGGCGAAGAGCCGTCGCATCTCCGTCCCAGTCTGCCGTTACGAAGAGGAAGCCTTCTCCGGGGACCCGCACACTCCGTCAGGCGGACGCGTCGGCCTTTGAGTCCGTTGCGGCAAAGACGATCTTTCGATCAAGCAAGCTGCCAATCTCGGCCGGCGAGCAGCCGATATCGGCAAGCACGCGCTCAGTGTCCCGGCCAAGGGATGGCGCCGCCCGCGGCGCGTCGGCGGGCGTGCCGTGAAAGCTCACCGGGAAGCGAGGCAGCTTGAGCGGCTGCCCGGTCTCATCCTCGACCGGCACGAAAAAGCCGGCCTCCCGCAGATGCGGGTCCGAATAGAGATCGCGCGTGTGGTTGACGATCATGCAGGGTATCTCGGCCCTGGCGAGAAGTTCGGCCCATTCCGCATTGCCGCGCCCGGCCATGAGCTCACCCAGCGTGCGGTAATAGACGGCGGCATTGCGGGTCCGGGCCGCAAACGTCGCGAAGCGTTCATCGGCCATCAGGTCCTCGCGACCGACCACGCCGCAGAACGCCTCGAACTGCTTCTGGTTGTAGACGATCACCGAGAGGTAGCCGTCAGCTGTCTTGAAAGGGCGCCGGTATGCATTGGTCGTGCGCGAATAGACCGGGTCACTGAGCGGCGGGTCGAACACGGCGCCCGTCGCGTGCTCCGCCAGAAGGCACTGCACCATGGTCTCGAACATCGGAACGTCGATTTCCTGACCGCCGCTGCCCTTGGACCGGCTGATGATCGCGGCCAGGATGGAATAGACGGCCGCCATGCCGGTCAGCTTGTCGGCGAAGACCGACGTCACGTAGGTCGGCTCTCCATGCATCTCGGCCTCGAGCATGGCCAGGCCGCTGACAGCCTGGATCGTATCGTCATAGGCCGGCTTGCCGAAATATTGGCCGTCGCGCCCGAAGCCGAGCAGGTTGCAGTAGACGAGGCCCGGATTGACGGCCGAAACGGCCTCGTAGGAGAGGCCGAGCTTGGCGATCGCCGCCGGCCTGATCGAATGCACCAGCACATCGCATGTCGCCGCGATCCGCAGGCAAAGTGCCCGCCCCTCGGGCGTCGACAGATCGACCCCGATGCTCTGCTTGCCGGCATTGAGATAGTGGAAAGTGCCCGCCATGCCGGGTTGCCGGGTCGGCCCGAGGTTGCGGATGATGTCGCCCTCCGGGCTCTCGAGCTTGATGATGGTGGCGCCGAGCTGCGCCAGGATGAGCGTGCAGTAGGGTCCCATCACCACGGATGTCAGGTCGAGGACACGCAAGCCGGCAAGCGGCGGCCCGGGTCGATCCGAATTCGTTGCGTTGTTCATGCGGCCTGCTTTCTGGCGATGGAATTGTCTGGCTGGATCGCGTGCAAGGGACGGGATGCCCCCAATGGTTCAGTGGACCGACGCGTACATGATGGTCTCCTCGTCGGCGCCCTGCGGCGAGAACTCCTCGACCACGCGGCCCTGCCGGAACACCAGGATGCGGTCGGACAGATTGAGCACCTCGGGGAGGTATGAGGAGATGACGATGACGGCGAGGCCATCCTCGGCAAGCTGCTTGATCAGCGCGTGGATCTCGGCGATCGCGCCGACGTCGACGCCGCGCGTCGGCTCATCGAAGATCACCAGCTTTGGCTTCTGCAGCAGCGATTTGGCGATCACCACCTTCTGCTGGTTGCCGCCCGACAGCTCGACGACATGCGTGTCGCCGTTGATCGCCCTGATCTGCAGGGCCTTGCGCCAATGTTCGGCCAGCGGCACGATCTCGGAAGGTTTCACGATCAAGCGCGACGACCATTTCGACGCCAGATGGCCGATACGCAGATTGTCGGTGATCGAGAGCTGTTCGAAGAACCCTTCGACCTTGCGATCCTCCGTGACGTAGACGATGCCGTCGTTCACCGCCGGGCGTGGGACACGGTAGCGCACCGGGCGTCCCTCCAGCCGGATCGTGCCGCCATGGAAGAAGTTGCGCTTGAGCACGCCGGCGATGATCTTGGCCGTCTCGGTGCGGCCAGACCCGATCAACCCGAACATGCCGGTGATCTGGCCGGCATAGATCGAGAACGAGGTGTTGCGGACGATCTTGCCGAGCGACAGGTTCTCCACGCTCAGGATCTTGGCGCCGCGCCGACGCTGCCCGGCCTTCTGGCCATAGAGCGTGTCGGTCATCGTGCGGCCGACCATAGAGCGGATGATGCTGTCGCGGTCGAAGTCACGCGACGGACCGGTGACGACATGCAGGCCGTCACGCATGATCATGATGCGGTCGGCCAGCATCAGGGCTTCTTCCAGGGCGTGGGAGATGAAGACAATGGCGATCCCCCTCGCCTTCAGCCGCCCGACCAGCGCGAAGAAATGCTGCTTCTCCTCGGGCGTCAGCGATGCCGTCGGCTCGTCGAAGATGATGAGCCGGACATTCTTGCGCACCGCGCGCGCGATCTCGACCATCTGCTTCTTGGCCACGCCGAGCGTCGAAACCAGGGCCGTCGGGTCGACGTTGAAGTTGAGCGACTGCAGGAATTGCTGCGAGGCGATCGAAACGCCCCTGAGTCGGTTGAACGTCTTCTCGTCGCCGAGGAACAGGTTCTGACCGACCGTCATGGAGGGCACCAGGCTGGTCTCCTGGAACACCATGGCGATGCCGAGATCCAGGGCGGCTTCCGGATTCGCCATCCGCACCGGCTTGCCCTCGAGCAGCACTTCGCCCTTGGTGGGTTCCACCACGCCAGCCATGATCTTTGTCAGCGTCGACTTGCCGGCGCCGTTTTCACCGAGGATCGCCAGCACCTCTCCCGCGTGGACCTCCACGCTGATGTCCGAAACCGCCGGCACGCCGCGATAGGCCTTGGTGACGCTCTTCAGTTCGAGCAACGCCGTCATCACGCAGCCTCCCCGACTTGATCCGGTTCGCAGGCGACGAGACATTCCGCGCCCTTGCTTGCCGCATGGATCCGGCCGCCGAACTCGACGCAGGACGTGACGCCGTGGATCGTGCCGTCGGCGCGGCTGTGATAGCTGGCAAGCGGCTGCATGGCCGCATCCAGTCGCGCGACCAGCCCATAGGACTGGCTTGGCGCCCACGGCTTCAATATGCCCAGATGCTTGATGCCGCCGCCCTGCAACGGCTCACGAAACGAACGCCCGCTGGCGTGGCGCGGAGCCATCCAGTAGTCGGGATCGATGGTTTCGATCATGTGCCGCCGTGCTGCATCCTCACGCAGCATGAACTCGACCATCTGGGTGCGCGGCGCAAAGGCGGCGAGCCAGAAGCCGCCGCCAGAAGCGGGTGAAAGCCGTGAGGGATAGGCGGGCAGGTCGGCGAGCAGCGGCCGCGCGCGGCCACCCTCGCCGATCTCCACGATGCGATGGCGCCAGCTCTCGCTGCAGGCGAGGCGCCCGTCGGCAAGCCGGGCCAGGCCATAGGGAAAGGCAAGGTCCTTCGCCAGGCGCCTGACCTCGCCGCCGCGCTGGAATTGCCAGAGGCTGCCCGTCGAGCCCTTCTGCATCAGGTCGCGCTTCCAGTCGCTCGCGACAATTTGGGCGGAGCCGTTGGCGACGAGCAGCCGGTCGCCCTCGACCAGGAGCGCCATGATCGAATGCGCTCCCGCCTCCGACGGAAGCGCAAGCCGGGTCGGCACGCCCGCCGCGTCGATCCATTCGATCGTGCCGTCGGCCAGCGCGACAGCCAGGGACTGCCCGTCCGAGGCGAGTGCTGTGACCGCATGGGCATGATGGCCAACGCTCCGTGGAGCGCCGCCGCCAGCGTCGAAGGCCAGCACCTGCGTCCCGCTGCTCGCCAGCAGCCTCCCGCCATGAACACACAGGCTGTCGGGCTTGTCGATGGCGGCAAGGCGCTCAGCACCTTCGAGCAAGGTGTTCGGCAGCAACGGCCCGTCCATGGGAGGGACCGTGACCGCATGCTCGCCGGCGCCGGTGAAGGCGTCCCACCAGCCGCGCAGGGTCTTCATCATTTGCGCGACCCCCAATAGCTGTCGTTACTGGTCCAGTTGGGATCCGCGTCGGGAAGGCGAAGACGACCTATCCTGTTGTTGTGGACACCGCCGATATAGAGCCAGCCCTTGTGCTCGCGCATCGAGGTGGTCTGCGGATGGTTGACACCCCCGGCATCCCAGTAGGATTCCAGCACGGTGCCATTGTCATCGAAGCGGATGATGCAGCCGGCATTAATGTTCGGATACATCCACTCGTCATGCGCGACGCGCATCGCCATGCGGCGGCGGAAGCCCGGCATGCGCAGCGCCATGTCGACCACCGGCGCGCGCATCCCCATCAGCGCGCACCAATAGGTGCCGTCGGAGGCGCGGTTTATGTTGTCGGGCAGGCCTGGCAGGTCGGGAATGACGACCTCGAGCTTGCCCTTGCGCGGCCCGTCGAACCAGTAGCGGCTGATCCGCGCCGCCCAGGTCTCGGCGAAGAAGAACGACTGGCCGTCATTGGCGATGCAGACGCCGTTCGGGAAGACCAGGTTCTGCAGCACGGTGCGCGTCTTGCCAGAGCGCGGATCGTAGCAGACGATGCGCCCGTTGCCGCGCGTCTCGACGGAATCGGTCGCCCACTCGGCGATGTCGTAGCGGATCGTCGCCTCGCTGAAGAAGATGCGGCCGTCCGGCGCGATGTCGAGGTCGTCGGCGAGACGCATGCGCGAGTCGTCGATGATCGACCAGAGCGAGCGGTTCGTCTCGTCGGTCTGGCGCACGACCTCACCGTCGGGCAGCACCTTGTAGAGCCCCATGCCGCCGACGCAGACATTGAGATGGTCGTTGCGGTCGAAGGCGAAACCCAGCGTCTGCCCGCCGATATGGGCGAACAGTTCCCGTTTCTTGTAGTCGGGAGCAAGGAAGCGGATCACATCGCCATGACGGCTGCCCGTGTAGAGGTTGTCGTCGCGGTCGAAGATGACGTCCTCGGGCCCGTCGAGCTCGCCAAGCCCGATCAGTTCGACATCCTTCAGGCGGTCGTTCTGGGCGTAGGGCGAGCCCGAATCCGGATCGGTCGGCGGGCAGGTCGGCATCGAGAAATAGGCCGGCGAGACATAGACGCTCGATATGACCTTGTGGCGGTTCTTCAGCCACTTCACGTCGATGGCGACGCCGATCAGCAACGCGACCGCGAGCACCAGCGTGCTGGCGCCGCTCTGCAATCCGAGGCTGATGAGGCTGTTGGTGAGCGTCAGCACGATCACCGTGCCCATCAATGCCTTGGCGACCGAGCCGCGACCGCCGCCGAGGCTGTTACCGCCGAGCACCACGGCGGTGAGCACCAGCACCTCCATGCCGAGGCCGGCATCGGAGGCGGCACTGCCGATGCGCGCCGCGTAGAAGAAGCTGCCAAGCCCCGTCAGCGTCGACGACAGGACATAGGTGAGGCAGACGGTGCGCCGCACCTTGATGCCGGCGTTGTGCGCCGAGCGCCGGGAGCCGCCGACGGCAAGCAGGTGCCAGCCGAAGCGGGAGCGGGTGAGCATGACATGCAGGATGATGGCGACGACGAGCACGACCAGGCAGCTCACCGGCATCCCGTAGACGTCGCCATAGGCGAGATAGTCCCACAGCGGCGAGGAGGCGCCTCCGGTGGCCAGGCGGGTGCCGTAGGTGAGCACCAGCAGGTCGGCAGCGGAGCGGAAGATGATGAGCGTGACCAGCGTGGTGAGGAACGCGCGAAGCCGGAGGAAGCCGATCAGCAGGCCGTTGACGAGACCGATCGCGGCGCAGGCGGCCAGAACCACCGGCAAGGTGACGAATACCGGCCAGCCCAGGAGGTTGATCAGCGCAAGCGTCAGGAAATTGCCGATCGCAAAGACCGAACCGACCGAAAGATCGATACCGCCGGCCAGCATGACGATCGCCATGCCCATCGCCACGAACCCGACCTCCGCCAGTTGGCGGGTGGAATCGCTGAGGGTGAAGGGCTCGAAGAAGCCCGGCACGATGCTGCCGAAGACAGCGATCGAGCCGACCAGCATGAAGAACGGGATGACGTTGTCGATCCAGTTCTTCGAGAGCAGTTCACCCAACACGTGGTCGGGCACGTAGCGATAACGCCAACGCGTCAATGTGTCTTGGACAGACATGGAGCCTCGGGCAATTTCTGTGCGGCCTTGATGCGGCGAGGCCGGGGGCCTCGCCGCCCTTCGATCACTGAACGAGGTCCGGGATCTGTTCCATCTGCCAGCAGGAATTGGGCTTCAGGTTCGCCTTGGTGACGACCTTCAGCGGCGTGATGAGCGCGAACGGATTGACCTTGGCTTCGCCATCCTGCTGGAGCAGGAAGGCGATGGCCGCGTTAAGGTCCCTGCCCTGGCGCGCGACGTCGTAGATCACCACCTCGTCGAAAGTCCCGCTTTCAACCATGTCGCAATCGGCCTGCTTGCGTCCGCCGCCGGAGGACGACAGGAAGACCTTGCCCGTAAGCCCGGCCTCCCGGATCGCGGCGGCCGTGCCCACGTCCATATTGTCCCAGAGTCCGACGATGCCGCACATGTCCGGGTTCTGCTTCAGCGCGGTCGCGGCGATGCCCTGGGCCTTGGTGGCGTCCCACTCGCTGGACTGGTCGGATACGACCTGGATTTCTGGATGCTTGGCAAAGACGTCCTTGACCGCCTGGACCGTGATGAAATTGGCCGGGTCGGTAACGCGGCCCTGCATGATGGCGACCTTGCCTGATTTGCCCTTGCAGGCCTCGACCACCGAGTTCGCCTGGTGTTCGCCGATCTTGTACCAGTCGACGCCGACGAAGGCCTCCGTGGTGGTCTCGGACTTCAGGTTGACCTGCAGCACCTTGATCCCCTGGCCCTGCACGCGCTTCAGCAGCCTGGCATAGGCATTGCGGTCCGGATTGTGCACCACGATGATGTCGGGCTTCTGCGAAATGAGCTGGGTGATCTGCTGGGCGCCGGCATCCGTGCTCCAGTTCGGGTCGCGGATGATGAGCTCGTAGCCCATGGCGTCGGCCTGTACCTTCATGGCCGCGGCCCAGCCCTGGGTGAGGTCGAAGCCCATCGACAGCGGCACGAAGGCGACCTTCTTGCCCTTCATGGCGGTGTAGGCGCGTTGATTGACCCCGTCGTCATACGGTTCGGCCCTTGCGACCGAACCGCCGGCTAGCGCCGCAACCGCAACGGCGGCGGCAAGCATTTTCCTGATGCCCTTCATTTTCCTCTCCTCCACGATGAGACCTGTTCGCAAAATGCGACGGTTCTTCAGATGTCCCCCTGCTGCGACGTCTGTTCGTCGCGCGGGTTCAGCAGCGTGTCGGCCACGATCGCCGCCAGCAGGATTATCCCCTTGATGATGTTCTGCATCAGGAAGGGGATGTTCATAATCGTCATGCCGTTGAGCAGGATGCCGATCAGAAGCGTTCCCACCACCACGTTGCGGATGCCGCCCTTGCCGCCGCCGAGGCCGATGCCGCCCAGCACCACCACCAGAATGACGTCGTAGACCAGCGTCGAGTTGACGATGCGGGTGTTCATGCTGTCGACATTGGCGGTCATGACCAGGCCGGCGCAGAAAGCGATGAGCGCGGCGATCACATATTGCAGGACGATCAGCGGCCTGACCGGCACGCCTGATATGCGGGCGGCCGCCGGATTGTCGCCGAGCGCGTAGACGAAGCGGCCGGCTTTGGCATAGCTCAGGAAGAGGTAGGCGACGACGCATACGACGGCGAAGACGATGACCGGCGCCGGAATGCCAGCGAGCGTGCCGCTGCCGAAGCCGCGCAGCCAATCCTGCCCGGGCGGCAGATTGACGATGTCGACACTGATCATGGCGAAGCGGCCGAGACCATAGACGAGACCGCCCATCGCCAGCGTCGTGAAGACGGCCGGTATCTCGACATAGGCCACCAGAAAACCATTGGCGGCGCCGACCAGCACCACGAAGGCGAGGGCCAGCGCGAAAGCCGTGGGCGGCGCCACGCCCTCGCCCAGCATCAGGATCATCCAGGCAACCGAGACGGCCATCGTGGCGACGATGGAAAGGTCGATGCCCCGCCCGAGAATCGAAAGCGCCATGCCGACGGAGAGGATGCCGAGGATCGAGACGTTGCGCACAAGCGCCAACATGTTGTCGACGGTCGCAAAGCCGCGCAAGATAAGCGAGAACAGCGCGAAGATGACGACGGCCAGGGCGAAGACGATCCATTCCTGGGTGATCTTCACCGACACCTTGGACGCGCCGGGCGCGGTCACGGTTTCCATTCCCCATTCCATTCTTATATCAGATTGATATTCTGATATCCGTTCAAATGGGAATGGTCAACCATATTCTGGCAAAGACTCGCCGCTGCCAAGACAGGACGGCAATATCCAGGGAAAACCAACGAAAACAGGTGGTTGCGGGACGGGCTGGCCGGATCAGTATGACTTCGGCAGGCCGAGCACACGCTCGGCAATGAAGCTCAACACCAGTTGCGGGCTGACCGGCGCGATACGCGGCACCATGACTTCGCGCAGATAGCGCTCGACATGGTATTCCTTGGCGTAGCCGAAGCCGCCATGGGTCATGATGGCGGTATGGCAGGCTTCGAACCCGGCCTCGCCCGCCAGGTATTTCGCGCAATTGGCGGCGGCGGCGCAGTTCATGCCCTGGTCATACTGCCAGGCGGCATTCAGCACCATCAGCCATGCCGCCTCCAGATTGCACCAGCATTTGGCCAGCGGATGCTGCACGCCCTGGTTCTTGCCGATCGGCCGATCGAACACGACGCGTTCGCGCGCATAGCGGCTGGCCCTGTTCAGCGCGGCCATGCCGAGCCCGACGGCCTCGGCGGCGATCAGGATCCGCTCGGGATTGAGGCCATGCAGGATATATTCGAAGCCCCTGCCCTCCTCACCGATCAGATCCTCCTCGGGAATGACGAAATCGTCGAAGAACAGCTCGTTGGAATCGACGCATTTGCGTCCCATCTTTTCGATCTCGCGCACGGCAATCCGCTCGCGGTCGAAGCGCGTATAGAAGAGGCTCAGCCCCTGGGTCGGCTTCTTCACCGTCTCACGCGGCTGCGTACGGGCAAGCAGCAGCATGCGGTCGGCCACCTGGGCCGTCGATATCCACACTTTCTGCCCGAAGACGTGATAGCCGTCATCCCGCTTTTCGGCCCGCAACTTCAAATGCGTCGTGTTGAGGCCGGCATCGGGTTCGGTGACGGCGAAGCAGGCCTTTTCCTGTCCCTCGGCGATGGGACGAAGCGCGCGCTCCTTCTGCGCTTCCGTCCCATAGACCTCGACCGGCTTCAGGCCGAAGATGTTGACGTGCACCGCCGAGCAGCCGGACATTCCGGCGCCGGACTCCGCGATCGTGCGCATCATGATGGCCGCATCGGCGACACCCAGTCCCGAGCCGCCATATTGCGGCGCGGTGCATATGCCGAGCCAGCCATCGCGACCGAGGGCATCGTAGAATTCGAAGGGAAATACGCCGTCGCGATCGCGTTCGAGCCAGTAGTCGTCGTCGAACCGAGCACAGATTCTCGAAACGGCTTCCTGAATAGCGTCCTGCTGCGGCGACTGCGCGAAATCCATTGATGCTGTCCTTGACCGGGCCGGCCGAGCTCAGTCGAGCTCGGCGACGTGATGCGGCGGATAGTGTTCGGTGCAATTGAGCAGGCGCGACATCTCGCGTGCCGACTGGAGCAGGAGATCCCTGATTTCCTGCTCCCTCGGCGTCATGCGCATGTCGGGGCCGCTGATGACGAGCGCGGCGCGCGCCACGCCGGCATGATCGTAGACAGGCGCGCCGTAGGAGGTGATGCCTTCCACCATGCCGTCTATGTTCTCGGCGACGAGATTCTTGCGGATGGCGTCGACCTCGGCGACCAGCGCCGCCTTCTTGGTTATGGTGCGCGGCGTGTACTGCTCGCGCGGCACGCTGGTCAGGTATTCCTGCAGGCGCCGGCGCGAAAAATGCGCGAGGAAAATCTTGCCGGTGGTCGAGGAATGCAGCGGCCGGGTATCCCCGACCTGCACCGAGAACCGCAGCGGACTGCGCGATTCGATGACATCGGCGTAGCGCGCCTCGATTCCGCTTTCGCCCAGCACGCCGAGGATGATCGTCTCGCCGCATTGGCGCGCCACCCGCTCCAGCAGCGGCCGCAACAGAGCCGGCAGGCTCTGCTGGGTTGAAATGGCGGAGGCTAGCCGGAAGGCTTCGGGGCCGAGCTTGTAGCCACCGACCTCCTGCACGATGTAGCCGCCCTTCTCCAGGGCCTTCAGGAGATTGAACGTGCTGGTCTTGGGCAACTCCAGCGCGTCGCTGATGTAGGACAGCGACAGATTGGTCGGCACCCGCGCAAGCTGATCCAGAATGTCCATGACCCGCGTGACCGAGCGCGGGCCACCATTCTTCAGGCTTTCGTCGTCAGTCCCATGCCTGGGCATTGCATCCCCCGCGGCACCCCGATGCCGCTCTCTTGTTGAACCGTGCGCCGGCCTCCGGTCCGCGGAAGGCGACCGACACACTCGAACCGTCTATGACGCGCCGGAAAGGGTCAAGCATCCGCGACGATCGCCTCAGTGGATGGCCGCGAACATGATCTTCTCCTCGGTCGCCGCGCTTGCATCGAACTGTTCGACGATGCGGCCGCCGCGCGCCACCAGGATACGGTCGGAGACGCTGAGAACTTCGGGCAGGTAAGAGGAGATGACCAGCACCGCGACGCCTTCGTCGGCGAGCTTGCCGATCAACTTGTGAATCTCCTCGATCGCCCCGACGTCAACGCCGCGCGTGGGTTCGTCGAAGATCACCAGCTTCGGCTTCTGCACCATGGACTTGGCGATCACCACCTTCTGCTGGTTGCCACCCGAAAGCTCGATGACACGCGCATCGCGGTTGATGGCGGCAATCTGTAGCTTGTCGCTCCAGTTCCTAGCCAGCTCCCGTTCCCGCTTCCTGGAGACAAGCAGCGGTTGCCGCTGCCCGGCCAGATAGCCGAGATAGATGTTCTCGCTTATCGACATGGTCTCAAAGAAACCGTCCATCTTGCGGTCCTCGGTGACGTAGACGATGCCGTCCCGCACGCCCTGCGTGGGAACGCGGTAGCGCACCGGCCTGTTGTCGAGCTTTATCGTGCCGCCGCGCAGCCGGCGCCTTTTCATCGCCCCGGCGATGACCTTGGCGATCTCGGTGCGACCGGAGCCGACGAGGCCCGCGATCGTGGTCACCTGGCCGGCAAACACCTTGAACGTCATGTTGCGCACCATCGTGCCCGACACGACATTGTCGACCGACAGGACGAGTTCGCCGCGGTCGCGGATGCGCCTCTCGCTTGCCCGGGTCCTAGCCACTTCGCGGCCGACCATCATACGCACGATCTCGTCGCGCGTGGTTTCGCTCGCCCGCACCGTGCGGACCTTGCGCCCGTCGCGCAGCACCGTGATGCGGTCGGCGATCGACAGCGCCTCCTCCAGCGCGTGCGAGATATAGATGACCGCCACGCCGCGGCGGCGCAGGTCCTCGATCAGCAGGAAAAGGTGCTGTATCTCCTCCGGCGTCAGGCTGGCGGACGGTTCGTCGAAGATGATCAGCCGGGCGCCGAAATAGATGGCCCGCGTGATCTCGACCATCTGTCGCTTGGCGGTGCCCAGGGTCGACACGAGGGCCTTCGGGTCGACGGAGAAATTCATCGACTGCAAGAGATGCTGGGCGCGGATGTTGAGGCTCTTGTGCGTCGAGAACATCGGCTCCCGGCCGAGATGGATGTTCTGCGCCGCCGTCATGGTCGGGACGAGGCTGGTCTCCTGGTAGACCATGGCGATGCCGAGGTTGAGCGCATCCTGCGGACTGTCGAAGGCACGCTTCTTGCCCTCGTAGATGAGTTCACCGGCGCTGAGGGTGGCCGCGCCGCAGATGACCTTGCACAGCGTCGACTTGCCGGCGCCATTCTCGCCCACCAGCGCATGCACCTCGCCCGGCGCGACATCGAAATCGATGTCGCTGATCGCGGCCGTGCCCTGGTAGAGTTTGGTCGCGCCCCTGAGGCGCAATGCCGGTTCGACCATCGCGGTGTCGTTCATCACGCACTTGCCTCCACTTCGAGCAGTTTTCCCGCCCCCTTGCTGACCGCGAGAAGCCTGCCGCCATGGTCGAGCGCCGAGGTGATGCCGTGGTGGCTGCCGCCGACCCGGCTGTGGAAGGATTCCAGCGGCACGAGGCTGTCCGACAGGCGGCAGACGAGGCCGTAGGAGCGCGGCGGCGACCACGCCTTCCTGATCCCCAGCTTGACGATGGCGCCGCCCTGCAGCGGCTCGAGATACGAGCTTCCGGACGACAGTGCAGGTCGCACCCAGTAGAGCGGATCGATGGTCTCGATCATTTCCGTGCGGAAGGCGGGTTCTGACAGGACAAAGTCGACCAGCAGCGTCCGTAGCGCGAAGACCGCGAGCCAGAAGCCGCCTCCCGAGGCGGGTTCGAGCCGGCCCGGATAGCCGGCGAGGTTTTCCAGCACAGTCTCGGCCGCTCCCGTCGCGGGATCGATGCGCAAGACGCGGTGCGCCCATGCTTCCGACACGAGAAGCTTGCCGTCGGCGGCAAGCGCGACGCCGTTGGCATAGCGCATGCCGCGCCTGATGAAACGAGGCTGCGCTCCGGACGGCCAGACACCCACGCTACCCGTCTCGCCAAGGCGCATCAGGTCCTGGTACCACTCGTCGGCGCGGCAGGCTTGCGAGCCCTGCGTGAAGTAGACCGAGCCTGACGCGTCGCAGGCAAGCGCCGTAATGCAGTTCGACGGCTCGGCCGCACGGGCGATCTCGGCGCCGCGCGCGTCAAGCCTGACCAGCTCATGCCCCTCGATGGCGGCGACCACCACCCCATCCGGCCCGGCGGCCAGCGCGCTGACCACGCCGGAGAAATCGGCAACCGTGACCAGCCGTTCGCCGTCCAGCCATGACAGCCGGTTGCCGGCGCTCACGTAGAGGCGATCGCCGCAGACGCAGATGCAGTCCATGTCCTGCAAGGCAGCGATCGTCTTCGCCGCCTCGAGGCGGTCGTTGGCGCTCCAAGGCCCATCGAGCATCGGCGGCGGCAGGCTCTCCGCCTCGGGGCGGAACCATTTGCTCAGAAACTGAAACATGAGGTCCTCACTCGGCTGCCAGGATCTGAGGGGTCGGCGCGGCCTTGTCCTCGGGGCGCCGCCAGTAGCTTTTCAGGCTCGTCCAGCTCTTGTCCGCCCAAGGCAGCGGAATGCGCCCAATGCGGTTGTTTTCCAAGCCGCCGAGATAGAGGTAGCCCTTGTGCTCGCGCATCGAAGTGACCTGCGGATGCGACACGCCCTCGGCGTCCCACATCGATTCCAGGATCTGGCCGTTCTCGTCGAAGCGCAGCACGCAACCATGGTTGGAACCCTGGAAAAGCCACTCGTCCTTCGGCAGGTTCTTCACCATGCGCAACCGGAAACCGGGATGCTTGAGCGACAGATCGTTGGCCGGTGAGCGCATGGCGCAGAGCGCCAGCCAATAGGTGCCGTCCGAGGCGCGATTGATGTTGTCGGGCTGGCCGGGAAGGTTGTCGAGCAGGATCTCGGCCTGCCCCGCCTTTGGTCCCTTGATCCAGAGCCGCTTGACGCGGCACGCCCAGGTCTCGGCCACGAACACCGACTGTCCGTCATGGGCGACGCAGATGCCGTTGGCGAAATGCAGGCCGCCCAGCACCGTCGTTGTCTTGCCGGTCTTCGGATCATAGCAGCAGACGCGACCGCTCGCCCGCCCTTCGAGGCTGTCGAACATCCATTCATGCATCTCGAACCGGTAGGTCGCCTCGCTGAAATAGACCTTGCCGTCCGGCGCGATGTCGAGGTCGTCGGTCAGTCGCAGCCGCGAATTGTCGATGAGCGTGAACAGGCTGCGATTGGTGCGGTCGGCAAGACGGCTTGTCGTTCCGTCCGGAGCCACCATGTAGAGCCCCATACCGGCAACGCAGACATAGATGTTCTCCTCGGCATCCATTGCCAGGCCCAGCGGACGGCCGCCAATGCGTGCGAAGATCTCGACCTCGTCATAGGGCGGCGCCGAACGTACGATCCACCCCTGGCGGGTACCGGCATAGATCCAGTCCCGGCTGTCGATGACGATGTCCTCGGGTCCCTCGATCCTGTCGATGCAGAGCGCCTCGGCCGAGCGCAGGACGTCGTTCTGCGACAGCGGGCTGGCGGTTCCGGGAGACGTATCGGGCAGCGGTCCGAGCTCGAGCACGACCGGATTGACGTAGGTCTTCTCGATCGCCTTGTGGCGGTTCTTGGCCCATTTTACGTCGAGCCCCACCGCCAGCAGCAGGATGAAGCCAAGCAGGCTGGCGACGAAGGGGGCCGACACGCCGAGACTGGTCAGGTTGTTCACCAGAAGGAACACCACGCCGGTGCCGATCATCATCGAGCCGACGGTGCCGCGCCCGCCCGACAGGCTGACGCCGCCGGTCACGACCGCAGCAAGCGCGGTGATTTCCAGGCCGACGCCCGTCGTCGAGCCGATGCTGTTCAGCCGCGAGGCATAGAAGATCGCGCCGACGGCGGCGATCGCGCCGGCCACGATGTAGGTATAGAAAAGCACCCAGCTATAGCTGATGCCGGCATGTCGCGCCGCCTTGCGGCTGGCGCCCACCGCGACCACGCGCCAGCCGAATTTGGAGCGGCTGAGCAGGACATGGCCGACCAGTCCCGTGACCAGGAGCAACACCGCATTGACCGGCATGCCGAACAGGAAGCCGGAGCCGGCCCAGTCCCATGTCTCGTTGAACACGAAGGCGCTGGACAGGTCGGCGCTGTAGTGCAGCGACAGCATGTTGAACAGCGCCCGGTAGATGATGAGCGTCACCAGGGTGGTCAGGAACGGCCGCGTCTTCATGAAGCCGATGAAGAAGCCGTTGACGCCGCCGAGCGCGGCCCCGACCGCGATGCCCGCCGCGATCGAGAGCCAGAGCGGCAACTGGTAGATGTTGAGGCATACCAGGACCGTGAGATCGACCAGCGCGAAGATGGAGCCGACGCTGAGGTCGACGCCGCCCGAGATCAGCGTCAGGCCGACGGCGAGCGCGACGAAGCCCAGCTCGGCGAACTGCCGCAGCAGCGTGCTGATGTTGGCGAAGGAGAAGTAGTTGGGAACCACCGCGCCGAAATAGAGAACCAGAGCGACGAGCGCCGTGAATGGGATGATGGGCTCCATCCAGGGTTTTGACATAAGCTCCGAGAATATTTTCGTCGGCATGGCATTCCACCAGAGCCTTCGAACAAAGGGAGCTTTCCTGTATTGCATAACCATCATCCCACTAAGTACTTTGTTGTTTTTATTCTTATTGCTGATTAACCTTGTAGCACATGTCGTCGTTTATATTGTCCTTGGCCATGCGCAGAAGCGGGGAATAGACGGCCACGGTCGCCTTCGAGGTATCGATGCCGGCGGCGCGCTGCTGCAGCAGGGTCAGCGCCATGTTGACGATCTGGTAACCCTGCTGTGTGCCCTGATAGCTCCAGTCGGAGGTGTACCAGCCCTCCTTGATGTACTGGCAGCCAACCGGGTCACCGCCGCCGCTGGTGATGATCTTGACGTCGCCGGGCTGCTTGCCGGCTTCCTTCAAGGCCTGGATGACGCCGACGCCGGGCACTTCCCAGTAGCTGACGACGGCGCACAGGTCGGGGTTCTGCAGGATGGCCGAGGCGGAGGCGTCGTAGAAGGCCTTGGTGTCCCAGCCGCCCTGCGACTGCTCGGCAACGACCTTGATGTCGGGATTCTTCTCCAGCACCTGGTTGATGCCCTTGGTGATGTCGATGGAGATCGCCGAGGTCAGTTCGCCCTTCATGATGGCGATCTTCTTGGAGGCGGCATTGGCGCAGGTGTTGACGACGTCGTCCGCCATCCGCGCGCCCATGGTGACGGAGTCGGCGCCGACATAGGCGTCGCTCTTGAAGTTGGAGGCCATGTTGACCTGCATGACCGGGATACCGGCCGCCTGCGCCTGCTGGATCTGCTTGGCCAGGAGCTGCACGTTCGGATTGTGCAGGATGAGAAGGTCGGGCTTCTCATTGATGAGCGTGGCGACGATCTGCGACTGGCGGTCGGCGTTGTAGTCGGGGTCACGCACGACGAAATCGATGCCGCGCTCGCCCAGTTCCTGCTTCATCACGCGTGTCCATTCGGCCGGCAGCGAATGCGCCATGCTGACGGGCACCCAGGCGACGCGCTTGCCCTTCAGCAGGCCGTCGACCTTGGCCGTAAACTGCGCCTCGTTCATCCATTGCTGGTTGTCCTGCGCCGTCGCGACGGCGGCCATGCCGAGCAGGGCCGCGCCCGCGAGAAGCGTCAGATGTCTTGCACCGTATTTCATGCTTTCCTCCCAGAAGTTGATAGATGCAGTGCGGTCATTCCCCTTGGCGCGCGGTTTCCTCGTTGCGAGGATGCAGCCGGTTATCGAGGAGAATGGCGGCCATGAGGACCGCGCCTCGCGCCATGTCGGCGACGAGATTGTTGACGTTCATGATCGTCAGGCCGTTCAACATCGTGCCGATGAGCAAGGTGCCGGCGACGACGCTGAAAACACCGCCCCGGCCACCCACGAGGCTGACGCCGCCCAGGACGACGATCAGGATGACGTTGAAGATCATGGTCGAATTGATGATGTCGGAATCGACGCTGAGCGTGGTCGACAGAAGCAGGATCCCGGCGACGTAGGCGACGACCGCCGACAGGGCGTATTCGAGGATCGTCAACGGCCGGACCGGCACGCCCGACAGCCTTGCCGCCTCGGGATTGTCGCCATGGGCGTAGATGAAGCGGCCGAGCACGGTGCGCGTCAGGAGCAGATGCACCAGCACGGCCATGACCGTGAAGATCAGCACCGAGATCGGAATGTCGAAGACGCGCAGCCGTCCGAGATCGATGATGGAAGTCGCGTCCTTCGGCAGGTAGGCGATCGACTGGCCCTTCTGCACATAGCCGCGCAGCAGGCCGTAGAAGAGGATGTTGGTTGCCAGCGTCGCAAACAGCGCGGGGATCTCGATGAAGGCGATGATCAGGCCGTTGACGACGCCGACGGCCAGCGAGGCCATCAGCCCGAGAGCCATCGCAGCCGCGATGCCGTGGCCAGACTGGATCGCCACCGTCGTAACGACGGCGCCTGCCGCCATGGAGGCGATCTGCGACAGGTCGATGCCGCGGGCAATGACCACGATCGCCGCGCCCAGCGCCAGTATGCCGAGCTGGGCAACGCTGTTGAGCAGCGTGATAATGTTGCCGTAGCTGGCGAAGCCGGGAAGCCTGATGGCGAAGAATGCGAAGAGCACGGCGGTCACGCCGAGCACGATCTGCTCCTGCGACACGTCGATCTTCTGGCGACGTTTGACGTTCATCGCTTGTGCCTGGCTCATGGTCTCCTCCCCTTCCGTGGCCATCTCTCAAGCGCTGTAGGGATCAGGAAAGGTCGACGTCAGGTTCATCACCGCCGTCTTGGTTTCCTGATAGGCATCGAGCGCGTCCGGACCGTTCTCGCGGCCAAGGCCGCTGATGCCGAGGCCGCCATAGGGCAGGCTCCAGCGGACGTAGCGATAGGTGTTCACCCAGACCACGCCGGCGCGGATGCGCTGCACCATGCGGTGCGCGCGTCCGAGATTCTCGGTCCAGGCGCCGGCCACCAGGCCGTATTGCGTCGAATTGGCGATCTCGACCGCCTCGTCCTCATCGTCGAAGGGGATCACCCCGACGACCGGGCCGAAGATTTCTTCCTGGGCGATGCGCATGTCGCGCGAGACATCGGCAAAGACGGTCGGCTTGACGAAGTAGCCGTCGGCCAGATCGCCCTCGAGCCGCGCGCCGCCGGCGGCAAGCCTGGCGCCTTCGTTCTGGCCGAGCTCCATGTAGGAGAGCGTCTTCTTGAGCTGCGCCTCGTGGGCCTGCGGCCCCATCTGCGTGTCGGCCTGGTCCGGACGCCCCACCCTGATGCGGGTGGCTCGGCGCGCCAGTTCATCGACGACGGTCTGGTAGACGGAGCGATGCACCAGGATGCGCGAGCCCAGGGCACAGCTCTGGCCGCAGAGCGCGAAGCCGCTGGCCGTCACGGCGTTCAGGGCCTGGTCGAGCCTGGCGTCGTCGAAGATGATGTGCGGGGCCTTGCCACCGCACTCGAAGGACAGGCGCTTCATCGAGGCGGCGGCCTGGCGCATGATCTCCTGCGCGGTGCGATGCTCGCCGGTGAAGGCAATCTTGTTCACCCGCTCGTGCGCGGCCAGATGCGCGCCGGCATCCCGACCGATGC
The DNA here is from genome assembly GCA_001899205.1 of Mesorhizobium sp. 65-26. Lineage (GTDB taxonomy): Bacteria > Pseudomonadota > Alphaproteobacteria > Rhizobiales > Rhizobiaceae > Mesorhizobium. Next base: position 34,702 of record MKVL01000027.1, read on the forward strand.
CGGGCACGATGTTGACGACGCCCGCCGGAACGCCCGCCTTCTCCAGGATCCTGCCGAGCAGCATGGTCGATACCGGTGTCTGTTCGGCGGGCTTGATGACGATCGCGCAGCCGGTGGCGAGCGCAGGGCCGATCTTCCACGTCGTGTTGAGCAGCGGCGTGTTCCAGGCAACGATCGCACCGACGACGCCGACGGGCACTTTCTGCGTGAAGGCGTGCACCGACGGGTCGAGCGGGATCTGGCGGCCGCAGCCGGTGTCGGCGAGACTGGCGAAATAGTTGAACCAGGTGGCGAGATTGCCGATCGAGGCGCGTGCGTCCTTCAGCAACATGCCATTGTCGCGCGACTCGCAGGCCGCCAGTTCTTCGACATTTTCCGTACAGAGCTGGGCGATGCGCCGAAGGAGGTTCGAGCGCTCCGTGACGCTCCATCGCGCCCACGGCCCGCGAAGCGCCGCTTGCGCTGCGTCCACGGCGCGGTCGATATCCGCCTTGCCGCCGAGCGCGGCCGTCGCCCACGCGCCGCCGGTCGCGGGATCGATCGAGGACACGATCTCGCCGTCCACCGGATCGACCCATTCGCCGCCGATAAACAATTTTTCGCTTCTGAACCGATCTGTCCGTACGTCCAACGAACTCTCCTCCAATCCGATCCGGCACGCTTCGGCGCGGCCGACTTATCCCTCGACGATCCCGGCCATGCGCTCGCTGGCATCCGCGAACTCGCTCAGAAGCTCGAAGATGACCTGCTTGACCGTCATTTCATGCTGCATCTGGCCGACCACCTGGCCGACCGGGCACGACAGCCATTCGTGCGCCCTGGCGCGTTCGACGCGCAGGTAGGACTCCAGCACGGTTGCCGTTTGCAGCGGCAGCGGCAGCGTGTCGGGCGCGTCCTTCTGGTTCCAGGCCTGGATAAGCTTGCTGTCGAGCAACCGGCATTTCTTGCCGGTGCGCGCCTTGCTCTGGATGGCGTTCTCGGATTCGGCCTCGAACAGCCGCTGCTTCATGTCCGACGTCAGGTCGCTTTCGCGAGTGCCGAGCCAGATCGAGCCGCACCACACGCCCTCCGCGCCAAGCGCGAGCGCGGCCGCCATCTGCCGGCCGTTGCCGACGCCACCGGCCGCAAGGACCGGCACCGGCGCGACAGCATCGACGACCTGCGGCCAGAGGATCATCGAGGTGATGTCACCGGTGTGACCGCCGGCCTCCATGCCCTGCGCCACCAGAATGTCGACGCCGGCCGCGACATGCCGCCGGGCGTGCTCGACCTTGCCGACCATGCCGCCGACCTTGACACCCGCCTTGTGCAGACGTTCGACCATCTCCACCGGCGGCGCGCCGAGCGCGTTGACGATGAGCCTGATCGGATATTCGAGCGCCACGTCGACAAGGGCCGCGGCCTGTTCGCGCGTCATGTTGAGGCGGCTGACCTCGGTCATGATCAGTTCGTCGGCCTGCCCTTCGGGAAGGCGCGGGATTCCTGCCTGGTCGAGATAGTGGCGCAGATATTCGGACTGCTCCCTAGGAATGTCCCCGAGCGTGATGCGCGGTGTCTCGATCCGGGCGTAGGCGGCTGGCAGCAACACGTCGATACCATAGGGCCGGCCCTCGACATGGCGCTCGATCCAGTCGAGCTCGCGGCGCAACTGGTCCGGGCTGTGATAGGTGCAGCCAAGCACACCCATGCCGCCCGAGCGCGACGTCTCCACCACCACGTCCCGGCAGTGCGAGAAGGCGAAGACGGGAATGTCCAAGCCAAACATCTCTGTCGCCGCTGTCTTCATCCTTGCCTCGCTGCAGGTTTTCTCGATCCGGTCAGGCCACGCGCTCGCGCGCGGGTGCCATGAGGGCCTCGATCTCGGCCGTTCCGAAACCGAGCTCGCTCAGAATTTCATGCGTGTGTTCGCCGAGGGCCGGCGCCGGCCCGCCGATGCGGCCGGGCGTTCGCGAAAACTTCACGGGAGGGTTGGGCAGCCTCTGGCGCCCGTCGGCGGTTTCCAGCGTCGACCAGAAGCCGACATCGGCGAGGTGAGCGTCCGTCATCACGTCGTCGACGCTCTGCATCGGCGCCACCGGAATCTCGGCGGCCTCGAAAAGCGCGCACCATTCCGACGCCGGCCGGCGCATCAACTCTGCATCGATAAGAGCGAAATAGTCTTCCAGATTGGACGAGCGTGCGCCGAGCGTGGCAAAGCGCGGATCCGTGAGCAGGTCCGGCCGGTCGATGATCTCGACGAAACGGCGCCAGTGCTTGTCGTTGTAGATCAGCACGCACAGATCGTCGGTGGCGGTGCGGTGCGGCCTGCGCAGGCGGCTTACCACCCGTGCGTAGGCGGGGCGGCCGAGCGGCGGCTCGAAGGCGGAGCCCGTCAAATGCTGGGCCAGAAGGAACGACACCACAGTCTCGAACATCGGCACGTCGATCTGCTGGCCTTCGCCTGTGCGCTCGCGGTGGAACAGCGCGGCCATGATCGCGTAGGCGGCGCTCAGGGAGCAGACCTTGTCCGCGACGGACGAGGCCACATAGCCGGGCACGCCCGATGCTTCTTCCTGCAGCTTGGCCAGGCCTGAAGCCGCCTGGATGATGTCGTCATAGGCGGGACGGCCGAAGTAGCGTCCGCCCCGACCGAAACCATACAGCCCGCAATAGATGATGGCCGGATTGATCGCCGCCAGGCTGGCATAGTCGATGCGCAGTTTCTCGGCGGCGCGCGGGCGATTGGAATGGATGAAGACGTCGGTGCGGGCCACCAGTTTCTCCAGCACCTGGCGCGCGGCAGGATCCCTCAAATCGACGACGATGCCGCGCTTGCCCCGGTTGAGGTTCAGGAACATCCCCGACATGCCCGGGCGCACCGACTTGCCGAGCTGGCGCGTCGTGTCGCCGCTCGGGCTTTCCAGCTTGATGACGTCGGCGCCGAGATCGGCAAGCAACTGGGTGCAATAGGGCCCCATCAGAACCGACGTCAGATCCAGCACACGGACCCCCGCCAGCGGCCCCTTCGCGGGACCCTGCGCCTGACGCCGGTCAAGGCTCTCCTCTGCCTGCACCTTCGATCCCCCCCTTTGTTCTTCATACGGAACACGGTTCCGTTTTTAGTGTCAAGCGAGATGTTCCGATTTAAAAACATTTTTCCAATATCGGATTCTGGCGACACGTAGAGTCGATGCACACGGCAGGCGCGCGCAGTCTCGCAGAAGATAAAAACTCTTTTGGAACAACAAGGTGACTGCCGTTCGACGACACGAACGACAGCGCGCCCTGAGCATGAGCACCGGGCGATGCGCGCAGGTTTCCCGGCGCGCCAGAATCCATTCGAAGAGAGTTAGACCTGGCTCAGGTCACGGCACGAAACGCGCGTGGCGAATGGCAGTCAAAGCGCCTTCTGGAGTTCGGGCAGGATTGTGAAGAGGTCACCGACGAGGCCGTAGTCGGCGACCTGGA
>MKVL01000028.1:0-4847 GCA_001899205.1 Mesorhizobium sp. 65-26
AAGCGTCCTGTTTGGAGAAGGCGCCGTCATTCTGGCGGCTCCTCGTCTGCCATGATGGCGTCAAATGCGCTGTCGAGCGATGCCTGTTCAGCGAGGAGCTTTGCGAGTTCAGCCTCGCTTGCCGCGCGCTCGGCAGGCGTAAGGATGCAGGCGGCAAGCTCGACGCGCAGCTGCTGGATTTCGTCGTAGATGGTAAGCATGTGTCTCTCCTCTGTTTGAAGACGAGAGACGTGCACGATGACGGAGCAGTTCGGGTCGAGGATCGCCGCAGGCGACCGGCGGAGCCGGCGAGTGGGGGAGCCAAAATGCGCAGCATTTTGGGGGTACCGCTCGTGCTCGAGGCGGGCTGATCCGGCATGGTAGGATGGGATATCTGAAGTAACGGACTTTGGGTTCCACGGACTCGGACCCCAAAAAACAACCACTTGCTCATCCGATCATGGACGGTTGGATGCTTCAACGCGATCAGTCATGTCGAGCTAAGCCGCCGCACCCTGCTGATCTCCTGAACCAGCTTGGCGTTCTGCTTTTCCAGTCGAGCAACGGCCTTCTCGGAATCCAGCACACGCTTCAGCAGGCTGGCATTCTCGGTCGCGAGCAGCCGCCTTTGCTCCTGGAGCTCATGCATCGAAGCTCGAAGTGCCGACATGTCAGATTTGGGAGGCGGCCGCTGAGTTTTGGGGCGCGGTGGATTTGCGGATGCCAATTCTTCGAGGAAACTGCTGTGCTCGGCATAGATCGTGTTTCGGCTGACCTGAGCTTCGCGCGCCAATGCAGCCACTGTTACCCGGGTAGCATACCCTTCCAACGAAGCCTGTGCCACAAGCCGATCCATCGCCTGCCGAATGCGGCGCTCGGTATTTCGATGACGCGTCTCATGAGATTTCAGTCTCGCGGGCTGCTTTGTACTATTCGTCATCGCTTCCGCGACCTTGCTGAAGTTCGGCCAAAATACGGTCGCATTCATCGATCCTCATCGCTGCCAGGGCACGGCTGTCGTCGTCGAGCATCGGATGCGCCAGAAGCCGTGCGTTTTGCCTCCGGCGTTCCTCCCACACCGGCCGATGCTTTTCCGTGACGGCAAAATTGCTGCAGGTGGAACAGATGCTCTGCGTTCTGATGACCGGGTTCGGGCCTCGATCATCACCCAGGCACGATGCGCTTTCACGGCGGTAGACGCAGTAGCCCCAATCGCAACGACCGAGCCGCATGTCGGTTTCTCTCAGGATGAAGTCCACATAGTCCGCAACATCTCCGTCTCTTGTACGTCCACGGAAGCGACTGTGCGAAGAGATCGCTCGTCCGGCACGGCCGGCCGCCGTTACCGAGGTCAGCAAATCCTCAAGCGCCGTCCTTGTGTCGTTCGAGGTCTCTGCGTCGATCAGATCGGTCAGATCGAAGTCCGTCCCGACATAGCCTTTGTCGGTCATTGCTCTGGTCACGTGGCCAAAGTGCGCGGCAAGGGCATCGAGGCCGGTACGGTCACGTCGACCAACAAATCGCGCAAAGGTCTTTCGTCCCTGATGGGTCGTCAGATGCCACGGCCGTTCGTTATAAAGAGGCAGATCTATAAAGGATGCAAACGGTCCGTTGAGACGGTCAGCCAGCACAGATGATCGCGGGATGGTCATCCCGCTGCGTCCAGCCATCGCCGACAACCATAATTCCTCCCGCCCCATCCGCTGGCGGATAGGAGCAGATAGGCGTTCCAAAACAGTCACGGCCCGCACGACAGGGTCCGGCGCCACCCATCGATGCGGCGCTCCGCCCGTGCCAACGGCTGTTTTGTAGATCCGGCCGCTCAGATAAGCGAAGGATTCAGCGCCATCGGCAGCAACATGCCGCTCGATGCATCCAGCCCGCAGGCCCAAGATTTCGGAGGCTCGCGCACCAACAAGATAGGCGATGACGACAAAGCAGGCGTCGTAAATTCGAGTGACCAGGAATTGCACCAACTTCATGGTCAGCACGGGCTCCGTCCTCCACGGATTCGCTTCCGCGGGAACCGTCGCGAAGCGGAAGCTATCAAGGCGAGCGCGCATGTGACCGTGTCGCGCCTTATATCCAAATCCGCTCGAAAGGGCTTGCCTGTGGGCGTCCTCGGCTCGTTCCCGCAGCGCGATTATGTCGTCGGCTGGCGCGCCGATCAGACGCAGGGCTGCCGAGATAAGAGGAACGGCAACAGCATCCGGCGTATAGGGCATAGGCTTGGACAGTTGCCCGGGTCTCAATGCTCGGGAGCCTGTTATCGGGTCCACCAAAGGTTCAGCCGGCGCGTCAGAAAGCCAATCTCGCTGCAAATAGAGAAGGTCCAGAATCCGGATATAACCGACCGGGGTCACGGTCTCCGATAAGAGACGACCGCCACGGCCCGGACGTTGGTAAATGATGCCAAGGAAGCGCTGAGCTGCATCGCGGTCGAGGTCGCCAAAGCACCGGTAACCTTCGGCGACCATCCACCGGATCAGAATGCGCAGGATCTGGAACCGCCTGACAAGCGTCGTTCCCCTTGCACGGCGCCGACCAGGCGGCGGCGTTACGCGTAACGACCAGAGAAAGCGCCGCGCAGCCTCGCGCCAGGCGTCCCATCTTTCATCGGTAAACCGGCTTCCATCCTCAAACGCTATGCCCCAGTCGATGAGGAGATCGGCAGGTGTCGTTCCCGGCACATCCACATCCAGTTGCCAGATGCGATCCATCCACACCGATATCGTCGAGATACGGATTTCAGGATCCGAGATGCTGCTTTGCTCCAATTTAGCAGGTTTAGCCGCCATCGGGATCACTCCGGGTCAGGCAAGGGCGGAAGCGTTGCGATCATGCGCTCGGCCTCCTCGTGCATTTCAACGGGAAAGTCCGGCAGGATTTCTGCTTTGAGAATGCGGTAGCTCGGAGCGTAGATCGATCGCCAACGCTCTGCATCTAGCTGATCGCGGGCGATTTCTAACTTGCGCATCACCTGCAGGATCCGCGCCAGATGTCGGCTGTCTATCGGGATCACGAGTCCCGGACAGCTGAGACAGCCCATAAAACTGGGGCACAGGCGGCCCTGGGCGGAGCCCGGAGCCCTGCCGGCCATCGGATTAATGCAGATATGGCTGAACGCCTCGGCCATACCCTCATCATCGCTTTCGATCTGGCCGTCGATATTTCGCTCGACACCCTGGACACCTGGGCGCATCACGATCCAGCCGATCATCCGATGTTGGAGGCTCGCGATTGTTTTCTCATACATGCGTTGTGTTTCGGGGCCGCGAACATAGAGGTCGGTCGTGCTGGCTTGCGCATGATTGAGAAGCACTTGGGCCACACGGATATCACCGTCGGCTGCCTTATAGTGCTCGGTGGCGACGCTGCCACGGAACAGAACAGGAGCAAAGGACCGCATCGGTGAACGAAGCTGCTCAGGATGAGCTTCATTCCAGGCGCTAATGCTTCGATTTGAACGAGCAATAAACCTGCCGATACCGGCATCCAGCGTTTGACTACCAATCACGCCCACGCCCTTCGGGCGGTTACCTCTGATCAAAAAGAGGCGTTCACACTCCGCAGGTCGCGCATGCGGAACGAGTGGTGCGCTCATCGCCAACAGTTTCTCGACAAGATTTGGCACAGAATATCGTCGGCGCTTATCGAAAGTCCGACGCTGCGCACGTCGTAGGGTATTCCCCGCCCGGGGCTTGGCCCAATCGACGATGATCCGATCCGGGTCGAGCGGATGCGAGGCCAGGCAATCGCGTCCTATGTTTCGAAGGGAATCCGGATTGGCCGCCGTTTGAATGGCGATAGCCAAAAAGAATGGGACCAGGGTATCGACCGTCAGATGCAGGTGTTGCGCCAGCATCCGCGTGCCACCGGCGCGCCTCATCCGCCGATGTGACTGCCGCCCCGGGGCACGATCGTACCATGGCATTATTCCGCCACCCGCACGACCCGTTGCGACCAACAGCGTCTCCAGATCCCGGCGATCGTCCGCTACGCCATCATGGTCTGTTTCCAGGATTGCGCGCCCCTCCTCGAAGCGAGCCCAGGCGATGTCGATTTCGGCATAGCAGGCTCGCAGGATTGTCTTCAGCTCATGCGCTGGAAGTCGGCGCGGGACTGGTGTCCGGTGGCGACCCGGGAAAGGATTGGCCGGGAACTGCAATTGTTCTGGCATGAGATCGGCGCGATTTCGCATCGCCCACTCGAGCATGATCTTTATAGGCACGTAGCGGCCATGCCGTGTCGATATTCCCCAAGGTTGCCCCGTCGGCGATCTCTGTCGATCAAGCCACGCGACATAGCGACCTACGGCCTCTGTCGTCAGTGCCGCAATCTCAGTGATTTCGCCGTCTTCAGCAGCGAAACGGGCAAATGTACGAAGCGATTTCCAGTACCCTTTCCGGGTCGCCGTGGCGGCACTGGCGAATGATGCGCGGAAGGAGTCGGCAAAGACCATCGTAAGGTCGACCGCGAGGCCAAGCCGACTGAAGTCGAATATCTGTGCGACGCTGCCCCACTCATCGCGGAAAGTAATCGCAACACCGCTTGAGATCGGCTCGTCGCAAGCCGGGGCAGCCGCAAAGCGCCGATCTATACGTGGCCGGTTAGACCGCATCGGGAATGACCTCACCGTAAAGATACTCGATGCTCTCGGCGATTTCGCGATGATGCAGATCCACGCAACGCAGGTAGATGGATGTTGTCTGGATCGAGCTGTGACCGAGGAGAATCTGCAGCACTTTGAGCGGATTGATCTCCGGCTTTTTAGCGGCGATCCGTTGGAGGCGGGCGAGCATCGTCGTCGCAAAGGTATGGCGAAGCCAGTGCAAGCTGCCATCGACCTTAGCGGCTTCAAACCCCGC
>MKVL01000028.1:4857-5791 GCA_001899205.1 Mesorhizobium sp. 65-26
GGATAGATTGTCCGAGGTCGGCCGCCCTTCGTGATCGCCAAAGGTACACCTATCAGCGGATGATCCGTCGCATCCAGCCTCTTGCTGTCGGGCAATTGCGCGACCGTCAAGGCGCACAGCTCCATCCGCCGCATGCCGGTACAGACTGCCCATTCCGCCATCAGCCTATAGGGCATGGAAAGATGCCCGAACAGTCGCGCGAGCTGATCGGCTCGAAGCGCGCGCGGTAGCTTTTCGAATTCGGCAACAGTCAAGATGTTCGCAGCAACAACCGCTGATCGGGCATCTGCATGAGTTAGCAGAGCCTGCTTGCGCCCGGAGGTAATCCGTACATCGATCATGCGGAATGGCAGGTGCTCGACCCAACCGCGTTGATGCGCCCAATTATAGAACCGGCAGATAGAGCGAATGCGATCATTGATCGTGGACCGCGCATAGGGCCGGCCGGTATAGGGACTGGGCTGTTCCAGCATACGATTTCGGTAGGCCGCAATCATTTCCTCATCGGCCAGCCTCCAATCCAGATCGGACTGTTCCAGACTGTCGAACCAATCGTATAAGTGTTCCGCGTAGGTGCGCACCGTGTCTGGAGAATGCGAGCGGCCTGGAATGGTGGCCAACTCCAGAAGGTAGGCGAAGGCTGCCTCGATAATTTCCATGCGGCCGGACATCAGGATGGGAAACCCGGCAGGAATGCCGGGCTGCCCCTTCGTCGCAGGAATAACCATCACCATGAGCTTTATCCCTATGTGCGGCTCGCCGACCGTGCCCGCGTTGACCACAGGTACCTCCCGCGCATCGCTGCGTCGGACTCGTGTGGTCACTCCGCGATGCGCGGGGCCCTCCTGTGGACACCGTGCAAGCTCACCGATAATGGCCTCACAAATGCACGATGATTGCAGCGGCAACGAGACAATCAGGACACTTCTTGGAA
>MKVL01000029.1 GCA_001899205.1 Mesorhizobium sp. 65-26
CCATCGGCATAGGACTTCATCTGCTTCTGCAGCGTGTCGATTTCGGTCTGGAACTTTTCCTTGTCGGCGTCCGTCGAGCCATAAGCGGCGACGAGCTTGACCTTGATGGAGTTGATCGTGTCGATCGCCTTGTTCATGCCGGTGTAGGCGGTGTCGACCTTCGAGGCGCCGAGGCCGAGCGAGTCGGAAACGGTCGACAGCGCCTGGTTGTCGGAGCGCATGGTGGTCGCGATCGACCAGTAGGCGGCGTTGTCCGAGGCCTGCGAGACGCGATAGCCGGTCGAGATGCGCGACTGGGTGGTTTCGAGGTTCTTGTTGGTGGCGTTAAGGCTCTGAAGGGCGGTCAACGCCGAGGCGTTGGTCATGATACTGGCCATGGCTACTCGTACCTTGTCTTGAAGACATTGTTTTTGACATACCGGCTTTTCCGGTACGACGGAGCGGCATCATGCCAATGATCGCTGGAACCCGATCACCCGCCAGTGGGGGGACTATGCGGGCAAGTCCCTACCAAAGCCTGAATCGGAGCGAACGGTCGCCAATATTTTCGAAGAAGGGCGGGGCGCTTTGCTCTTCCGCGCCGCTGAACGCGCGGTGCCTAGGTGAACGACCGCACGAGGCTGCCGACGAGCAGATTCCAGCCGTCGATCAGCACGAAGAACAGGATCTTGAAGGGCAGCGACACGACCGTTGGCGGCAACATCATCATGCCCATGGCCATGGTGATGGTGGCCACGATCAGGTCGATCACCAGGAACGGCAGGACGATCAGGAAGCCGATCTCGAAGCCGCGGCGGATTTCGGAGATCATGAAGGCCGGCACCAGTATGCGCAGGTCGACGGTCTCGCGCGCCACCGTCTGGCCGCGCTCGCGGGCAAGGTCGGCGAACAGGTCGAAATCCTTGTCGCGCACGTTGCGCAGCATGAAGGCGCGGAACGGATCGGAGATCTTGTCGAATGCCTCCTGCTGGCTGATCTCGTTGTTCATCAACGGCTTGACGCCGGTGTTCCAGGCCTGGTCGAAGGTCGGCGCCATGACATAGAAGGTCATGAACAGCGACAGCGAGATGAGGATCAGGTTGGCCGGCGTCGACTGCAGGCCGATGCCGGCGCGCAGGATCGAGAAGGCGATGACGAAGCGGGTGAAGCTCGTCACCATGATCAGCAGGCCCGGCGCCACCGACAGGACGGTGAGCAGGCCGAACATCTGGATGATGTAGCCGACAGTGGTGCCGTCGGCCTTGGCTATTCCGCCGAGGTCGAGCTGCTGGGCCGCCGCGAGCGACGTGGCCGCGAGGACGAGCGCAATGGCGACAAGTAGCTTTCTCATTCGACCAGCAACGTCCTGATGAGAATCTGTTTGGCGTGGCCTTCGCTGCGTAGCGAGGCGCGCTCCTCGAGGTCGGCCTTGAGGTGCTGGTAGCCGCTGGCGCCCTCGATCTGGTGCAGCTTGACGGTGCGCACGAAGGCGAGCAGGTCCTGCTGGATCTGCTCGGCAAGGGCTGGCGGCTGGGGCGCGTCATAGACGACCGAGACTTCCAGCCTGATCCAGGTGTCGGCTGGTGAGGCGAGGTTGGTGGTAATCGCCGTGAGCGGCACCAGCGTCGGGCCGGCGCCGGGCGTCGGCGCCGCGTGGTCCGCCGAAGCTTCGACGAGCGGCGCCGCTGGCACCACGGCCGGTCCCTGGGCTCCGCGCAGATAGCCGCCGGACAACCAGCCCATGCCGATGGCCGCGACCGTCATCAGCCCCAACATGGCAAGCTGGATGACGAGGGATGGTCCCTTGGTGAGCGGTGCCTGTTCGACGTTCGCCACGTTTCGTTCCCCGGCCTAGAAGGGCAGGACCTGATCGAGGATCTGCTGGCCGTAGGCGGGCTGCTGGACCTCGGTAATGCGACCGCGACCGCCATAGGATATGCGTGCCTCGGCGATACGTTCGTAGGAAATGGTGTTCTCGGCGCCGATGTCGGCGGGCCGCACCATGCCGGCGATGGTGAGCACCCTGAGCTCGGCGTTGACGCGCACCTCCTGCGATCCCCTGATCATCAGGTTGCCGTTCGGCAGCACGTCAGTCACGACGGCGGCGACGTTCAGCTCCAGCGTTTCCGAGCGCTTGATCTCGCCATCGGCATTGGTCTGGGTAGTGGAATCGAGGCTTCCCGAGCCCTTGCCCGCGGTGCTCGCCTTGTCCCATTGCGCACTGAGGTTGAAGCCGAGCTTGCGGGCGGCGGTGCGGCTCCGGTCGTTCTGGTTCTTGAAGTTGGCGCGGTCGTTGATCTTGATCTTGACGGTCAGGATGTCGCCCTGCTGCAGGGCGCGCGGATCGGTGAACAGCCGGCTCTGGCGGTCGTCCCAAAGCGAGAACTTCTTCCCCGCCGACGCCGGCGACTGCGGATAGCGGTAGAGCGAACCGGTCGTGCCATCGGCGATGCCGGAGCCGACGGGAGAAAGTGACGGCTCCCTGCCGACCTCCTTCAGATTGGAGCCGCAGCCGGAAAGAACCGCGAGAGCCAGCGGGACGCACAATTTACGGATCATGACGGATCTACCCTTCGGGCCGCGCTGGCCATGATGCCGGTGAGCGTCGCCGCCGCCTTCTGGTCCATCTCGTTGAGGATGACGCCGGCCTTGCGCGCGTCGAGCTTCATCAGGATGGCGGCGGCGAGATCGACATTGACCATCGCCAGTCGCTCCGCCGCGGCGTCGGGTTTCATGCCGGCATAGATCTTGACAAGGCTCTCCTCGGCGCGTGCCAGGAACACTTCGCGCCGCTTCAGCCAGGTCTCGTATTCGGCGCGCTTGGCCTCCAGCGCCTTCATGCGCTGGTCGATGCCTGCCTGGAGTTGCTTCAGCTCTTCCGCCTGCAGGGCGTAGCGGCGGTCGCGGGCGGCGTCGGCGATGTTGGAGCAGAAGCGCTGGATCTCGCTCTCGTCGGGCGGGACCTGGCGCGTCAGCTGCTGCGACGCCTCTGGGGCCTGCCCGCCCGGCAGCACCTGGCGGACGGGCCCGGCATCGTTGGCGCCGGCCAGCGTCGGGCACATCAGAAGCGCGGCGATGACCGGCGCGGCGAGATGGCTTTTGCGGATCGGGAGGGCGAACATCGTCATGGCCTATTGGAGAACCAGATCGGCCTGCAGGGCGCCGGCCGACTTTATGCCTTGCAGGATGGCGATGATGCCGTCCGGCTTGACGCCGAGACGGTTGAGACCGGACACCAGCGTCTCGAGGTCGGGACCGTCGAGTACGGCGACGCGGGCATTGGGCTGGCTGGCATCGATGGCGGTGAAAGGCTCGACGGCGGTCTCGCCCCTCGAGAACGGTTCCGGCTGGACGATGCGCGGCGCTTCCGTGATGCGCACGGTGAGCGTGCCGTGGCTGATGGCGACGCGCGAGATCTTGACCTCGTTGCCGATGACGATGGTGCCCGTGCGCTCGTCGATGACGACCCGGGCGGGGGTGTCGGATTCGACCACCAGGTTTTCGATCTCGGCATAGAAGCGCGCCGCCGAGACACCCTTGGGTCGTTTTATCTGCACCGTGCGCGAATCCCGCTCGGCCGCGACGCGACCGCCGAAGCGCTGGGCGGTGTAGTCGTTGATGGCGTCGGCGATGCGCACGGCCGTCGAGAAATCGGGATTGCGGAGCTGCAGCGTCAGCACCGCCTGGTCCTCGAACTCCGCCGGCACGGCGCGCTCGACGATGGCGCCGTTCGGCACGCGGCCGGCGGTCGGCACGCCCTGGGTCAACTGCTCGGCCTGGCCCTTGGCGGTGAAGCCGGAGACGATGACGGAACCCTGGCCAACGGCATAGATCTCGCCGTCGGCGGCCTTCAGCGGCGTCATCACCAGCGTGCCGCCGGCAAGCGAGGTGGCGTCGCCCATCGAGGAGACGCTGACGTCGATGCGCGACCCCGACTGGACATAGGGCGGCATGTTGGCGGTGACGATGACGGCCGCGACGTTCTTGGCGCGCGCCGAACCACCCTCGGTGGCGATGCCGAGGTTCTCAAGCATGGCGCGGATCGACTGCTCGGTGAAGGGCGAGTTGCGCAGGCTGTCGCCCGATCCGGCCAGGCCGATGACCAGGCCGTAGCCGACGAGCTGGTTGTCGCGCGAGCTCTGCAACTGCGCCAGGTCCTTGATGCGCGAGGCGACCTGCCCGGGCGGCAGCGAGCTCGGCCAGTTCGATACCCGGAACATGCGGCTGGTGGTGGCCGGATTGTATTCGGGATCGTTGAAGGCAGGGCCGTTCCTGGCCGCGAGCTCTCGCTTGGCCTTCGGCGTCAGGCCGTCGGCCAGCGCCGGCTGCAGGCCGAGCGCCGCCGCGATCAGCAGAAGCGCCACGCGTTTCATGAGGCACCGACCCTGATGGTGCCGTCGGCCATGACCGTGCCGGAGATGATCTTGCCGCTGTCGACGTTGCGGACCTTGACCTGGTCGCCGGCGGCGCCGGGCTGCAATGTCACGGCGGTGGCCGAGATCGTCAGGCCGCCGGCGACGAAGAACATCTGCACCGAGGCACCCTGTTCGACCAGCCAGGCTTCGCGCACGGCATTGGTGGGGATGTATCGGCCGGGCAGCAGCGTGCGTTTGGCGACCTTGCCTTCCAGTTCCCTCGCCAGCGTTGCGACCGCATCGGGCCTGTGCTTGCCCGGCGCCAGCGTCACCTGTTTCAGGGCGGCGAGATCGATGGTCTCGCCGGGGTAGATGACCCGGCTGGGGATCAGCACGACCTCGCTGGCGCCGTCCGCCGTCGTCTCCTGCGCGCAAGCCGGCACGGCGCCGGCCACCAGCACGAGGGCCAGCGCGGCGCGGCGAAGGACGGACAGGCGGGACGGCCGGTGCATTTTCGCTACCTGATGTTCTTGGATACGATGGAGGCCATGTCATCGGCCGCCTGGATCACCTTGGAGTTCATCTCGTAGGCGCGCTGCGCCGAGATCAGCTCGGTTATTTCCTTGACCGGATCGACGTTGGATGCCTCGAGATAGCCCTGCTGGATGGTGGCGAAGCCGAGATCGCCAGGCACGCCGACATTGGCCGGGCCGGACGCCGAGGTTTCCTGGAACAGATTGTCGCCCAGCGGCGCGAGGCCCGCCTCGTTGGCGAAGTTGGCGAGCTGGAGCTGGCCGAGCAGTTGCAGGTCGGTCTGGCCGTCGATCCGGGCGAAGACCTGGCCGGTCTTGTTGACGATGACCTCGATGGCATCGGTCGGCACGGTGATGGCGGGAATGACGTTGGCGCCGTTGGCCGTCACGAGCTGGCCGGTGGCGTTGGTGTTCAGGGCGCCGGCGCGTGTGTAGAGCGTGCCGCCATCGGCGCCCTCGATCTGGAACCAGCCGCGGCCGGTCAGCGCCAGGTCGAAGGAGTTGCCGGTGCTGGTGAGTTCGCCCTGCGTGTGGACGTTGCGCACCGCCGTGGTCTTCACGCCGAGGCCGATCGAGACGCCTTCGGGCACCAGCGAGGCGTTCGAACGGTTGGGCACGCCCTGGGTGCGGTCGACCTGGTAGAGCAGGTCCGAGAATTCGGCGCGGGCCCGCTTGTAGCCGGTCGTGTTGATGTTGGCGATGTTGTTGGCGATGACTTCCAGGTTGGTCTGCTGGGCGTTCATGCCGGTGGCGGCGATGGCGAGTGCTTTCACGACAGGTTCCTCAGATGCCCATGCGGCTGATTTCGAGATAGGCGGAGACGACCTTGTCGCGGATGGCGACGGCGGTCTGCAGGGCCTGCTGGGCGCTCATCACGGCATCCACCACCTGGCGGGTGTCGGCATCCCCCTTGAGGGCCTGCATCGAAACCTGCTCGGCGTTCTGCAGCGTGCCGACGGTCCGCGAGGCCGCCTGGTTCAGCAGATCGGCGAAGGAGCTGCCACCGATCGACGCCGCGCCGCCCTGCGCCGGGCTGACGCCCGCGTCCGCGCCGTCGAGCGCCGGCTTGAACTGAAGCGAGCCGATACCGCTGATGCCGCCGATCACGACTGGTTCCTCATCAGGTCGATGGTCATGGAGATCAGGTCGCGCGCCTGCTTGATGACCTGAAGGTTGGCTTCGTAGGAGCGGTTCGCCTCGGTCATGTCGGCCATTTCGATCAGCACGTTGACATTCGGCATCTTGACGTAGCCCTTCTCGTCGGCGGCCTCGTTGCCGGGCTGGAACTCGACGGGGAAGTCCGCCGGGTCGCGGGCGATCGAGTTGACCTCGACGAGCGAACCGCCAGTGGCCTGGTCCAGCCGCGAGACGAAGCTGATGGTCTTGCGGCGATACGGATCGGAACCTGGCGCCGTTCCAGTCGACTGGGCGTTGGCAAGATTCTCGGAAACCACGCGCAGCCTTTCGGACTGTACGCCCATGCCCGAGGCGGCGACTTTGAGGGCTGCGGTCAGCGCGTCCATGCTCAGCCCTTCACCGCCATCATCATCATCGAGTGGAAGGCTTTCACAATGGCCGTGTTGAGTTCGAAGGAGCGGCGCACCTCGCCGGCCTTCATCAACTCGTTCTCCAGCACCACCGTGTTCTTGGACGGCATGACGACGCCGTCATTTTCCTGCGGCTTGATGCGGAAACCGGCATTGACCGTGTTGCCGCCGAGATGGCCGGCCTCGGTCGTGTGCAGTGACACCGCCGTGCGGTCGAGCACCTTGTCGAAGGACTCGACGTCGTTGGCGACATAGCCGGGCGTGTTGGCGTTGGCGATGTTGCCGGCAATCGTCGACTGGCGTACGGCCAGCCATTGCGACTGCTTGGCGGCAAGATCGAAAAGGGTCACGGGCTCCATGGGAATCTCCGGGCATGCTCCCAGAGAGTAGGCGTCCAGTCTTGCGCGGACCTTGCGCAGGATCCGTGGTTCCTGGCCCGAGTCCGCGCGTGTCTTATGCGGAGGCCTGCGCGATTTCGGCGCGGCCGTCTTATCTGGTGAGTGCGATCACCTGGTTGGTGCTGGTCACCAGGACCCATTTGCCGTTGCGCTGCTCGATCGCGGCGACGCGGCTGGAATCGGGCAGCACCGAGCCGCGCTGGACGATCCACAGCCCGGCTTCGTCCTGGATCATGGCGCGGCCGTTGGCGACGTGGACGAGGCTGAACTTGCCAGCATCGCCCGGAAAGGGCTGCTGGTCCAGCCCGGGCGCCTGGTCAGGGCTCTCGGGCTTGTCCTGCAGTGTGCCTGTCGCCAGCAGGTCGAGCTGCGCCGAGGGGATATCGCTCGCGGTCAGCGGGGCACCGCCGCCGATTGCCGCGCCGCCGCCAGCACGTCCGGCATTGGAGCCGCTCCCGCCGAACTTGATGGCTTGCACGCCGAACTGGTCCTGATTGTAGAAGATATACCAGGGAAACAGCGCGCAGATCAGCCCGAGCGTGATGCCGAGCGCGGCAATGACGAAATCGCCGCGCCTGTCAGCCTTCTTGCCGAGCTTGGGGAACTGCGCGCGCGGCGGCTGCGGCCATTCCTTGGCCGGAAACAGGCCGTCGATCGCGGAGCCGCGACTGGCCTCGACCTCCTTGGCGGCCTTGGCCTCCTCGATCATCTCGCGCAGGAGGCGCTCAGTCTGCTGCATCTGCATTCTGCTTGCCCCTGAGATGGCGTGCGAGATCGGAGAACGGGTCCGCCGACGGCCTGTCCCTCGGCGACTGAGTCAGTGCTTCATAGATCAGCGGCACCTGGCGCACGGCATTGTCGAGTTCGGCGTCGACGCCGCCCTGGTAGGCGCCGAGAAGACGGATGTCGCGTGTGTCCTCGAAACGCGAGATCATCGATTTCAGCATCGTCACCAGCGCGCGCTGCTCCGGGCTCCACGCCTTGCCAGCAAGGCGCGAGATCGACGACAGCGGATTGACGGGCGGATAGCGCCCTTGCTCGGCGATGGAGCGATCGAGCACGACGTGGCCGTCGAGAATGCCGCGCACGGAATCGGCCACCGGGTCGTTGTGGTCGTCGCCGTCGACCAGCACGGAGATGATGGCGGTGATCGACCCCTTGCCCTCGGCGCCGGGCCCTGCGCGTTCCAGCAGCTTGGGCAACTCGGTGAACACGGAGGCCGGGTAACCCCTGGCCACGGGCGGCTCGCCGGTGCCGGTCGCCACCTCGCGTAGCGCGTGGGCGAAACGAGTGATCGAATCCAGCACCAGGAGCACGCGGTGGCCCTGGTCCCGAAAATGCTCGGCGACGCGCATCGCCGTGTCCGGCGCGCGCCGCCGCATCATCGCGCTTTCGTCGCTGGTGGCGACGACGGCGATGGTCTTGGCCATGCTGTCGCCGATCGTGTCCTCGAGGAATTCGCGCACCTCGCGGCCGCGTTCGCCGATGAGCGCGACGACGACGGTGTCGAAGGCATCGGCGCCGGCAAGCATGGCCAGCAGCGTCGACTTGCCGACGCCGGAGCCGGCGAAGATGCCGAGGCGCTGGCCGAAGCAGAGCGGCGTGAAGATGTCGATGACGCGCACGCCCGTCATGAAGGACGTGCCGACGCGCTGGCGCGACAGGGCGCCCGGGGTGGCTGCCTGGTCATCGCCATCGTCGCCGCGAACGAGCGGCGGCCCGCCGTCGATCGGCCGGGTCAGGGCGTCGATGGCGCGCCCACGCCAGGTCGGGTGGGGCGACACGGTCAGCGGGCCGCGACGGAAGACGGCGTCGCCAATGCCGGCGTCGGCGCTGCGTTCGAAGGGTGCGACCACGACCTCGTCGCGACTGATCTTGACGATCTCGCCACGGCGCGCGCCCGCTTGGCCACGCTGCTCGACGACATCGCCCAGCCTGGCGATCTCGGACAGCCCGCGCACCTTGTAGTGGGTGGCCGAAACCTCGGTGACGCGTCCGCCGCGCTTCAGCAAAGAGGCGCCATCGCCGAACCGGCGCCAGACCCGCTCCAGCGCGGCAAGCTGGTTCTCCGGCCCGGTCTCGGGCCGTTTCTCCAGCGCGCGGGTCGATGGCAGGTCGGCGGACATGTCGTTACTTCGAGCCGAGCGTCTTGATCGCCTCGTCGGTGGAGGAGTCGTTCTGACGCAGCAGGGCGGCGGCATTCTCGAAGGCACGCTGGACGCTGATCAGCTTCGTCATCTCCAGCATCGGGTTGACGTTGGATTCCTCGACGAAACCCTGCGCGACGCCGACATCTGAACGGTCGGTGAGGGGCTCCGGCGTGCGCGCCGGGATGATGCCGGAATTGCCGTAGCGGGTGAAATTCTCGCCCGGATCGAAGGTGTAGAGCCCGAGCGCCCCGACGAGCCGGCCGTCCTGGCGGAGCGAGCCGTCGGCCCCGGCCTTGGGAGCGCCGTCGCGCGGGTCGAGCTGGATCGGCGCGCCGCCGGCGTCGAGCACGGGATAGCCCTCGATCGACATCAGCTCGCCGCTGTCGTTCATGGAGAAGCGGCCGTCGCGGGTCATGACGGTTCCCGCCGGCGTTTCGATGGCGAACCAGGCATCGCCCTGGATGGCGAAATCGAACGGGTTGCCGGTCTCGGTCAGCGAGCCATGGGCGCTGGAGAGATAGGTCTTGCCGGAAGAGGCGAAGGAGACAGACCGGTCGCCGGTGCCGGACACGACGTCCTCGAACTTCACGCCGGTGGCGCGAAAGCCCACGGTGGAGGCATTGGCGACGTTGTCGGCGATCGTGTCGAGGCGGCGCTCGAGGGCGATCTGGGCCGAGATGGCGACGTAGAGACTGTCCCGCATGGCGTCCTCAGAATTTCAGTTTCTGCATGGCCATCATCAGGTCGGTCGAAATGCCGACCGTGACCGGCTGGGCGAAAAGCACGCTGGCCGCCGTCTGCGGCGCCGAGGTGGGATTGTTGATCTCCCACAGGCTGGTGAAGCGGGTGATGAACTTGTCGAGCTTCTTGGGATCGGAAAAGTCGGCGATGTTGAGCTTCTGCTCGAACAGTTGCACCTGCTTGTCGATGTCGGCCGAAGCGAAGGAGTCGGGCAGGCCGAGCGCCGTGCGCACCACGCTGGCCAGGGCGGTGTCGGCCAGCACCTGATACCAGCTCGTGATGGTCGACGCCTTGCGCTGGAAATAGAGCGCCAGCCGCACGCCTTCGTTGGACTGGCCGGCATCCTCCTCCAGCGTCTGGCGCATGTATTTGTCGACGGTCGGCTGCTGCGCGGGATTGGTCGTGGTGGCGCTCTCGCCATAGGCCTCGAAGTTGAAGGCCGAGGCGAGCGCTGCATAGGCCTTGTTGGTCATGGTGTTGGCGACACTGTTGGGGTCGCGCACGCCGCCCTGCAGGACGTTCTTGATGAGGTCCTTGTCCTCCGTCGCCGCGTCGAGGCCGAACGCCGCCAGCGCGTAGGTGTAGAGGCGGCTGTTCGACATCAGGTCGTCGATCGACTTCACCTTGGTGATGTTGGCGAGATAGTAGGTGGTCTCGCCCTTGACGTAGTTGGAGTTGGGATCGAGGCCGGCGATCTGCGCCTGGATGGCGTAGTTCTTCGTCACCAGTTGCTGGGCCTTGTTGTAGACGGTGGCGTCGGCGCCGTTGGCCGCGAAGTTGAAGGCCGCGACGAATTCGGCATAGCGCTTGTCGGTCAGCTTGTTGGCGAAGCTGTCGGAGTCGGAAACGCCCTCCTTCAGCGCCTTGACCATGAAGGCCTTGGCGTAGTCCATGGAGCTCAGCCCGTATGCCTTCATGGCATATTTGAACAGACGGTCGTTGTTGACGAAATCGTCGATCGATTTCACCTTGGTGATATTGTCGAGGTAGTATTTCGTCTCACGGTCGACCACCGGCTGCTTCTCGATCCGGTCGATCGATTTGCCGATGTCTCTGGTTATCAGCTGGTAGCTGGTAAGGGTGTTGAGCAAGACGCGCCTCCGGCCGAAGCTATCACCGCACCGTAAGCCGCCTGCCTTGTGCGAGGCTGAATCGCCATCCCGACGGATTCAAGCCTCACACAAGGCACGGACGTTATCGTCCCGATCCTGGCGTGAAATGCGGAAGGACCTCTCGTGGGTATTCTGATCGGATTGGTGGTGACGCTCGGCTGCGTCCTCGGCGGCTTCATGGCCATGGGCGGCCACCTTCAGGTGCTTGTGCAGCCGTGGGAGGCCGTGGTCATCTGCGGCGCCGCGCTCGGTACCTTCCTCGTCGCCAATCCGATGAAGACCGTGAAGGATACGGGAAAAGGTATCCTCGAGGCCTTCAAGCAGGCCGTGCCGAAGGAGCAGGACTACCTGGAGACACTGGGCGTCCTGCACAGCCTGATGCGCGAACTGCGCTCGAAGTCGCGCAGCGAGGTCGAGGCGCATATCGACAATCCGGAGGAGTCGGCGATCTTCCAGGCCTTCCCGACCGTGCTGAAGAACCACGACCTGACGCATTTCATCTGCGATTACTGCCGCATCATCATCATCGGCAACGCCCGCTCGCACGAGATCGAGGCGTTGATGGACGAGGAAATCCAGACGATCCGGACCGACAAGATGAAGGCCTATCACGCCCTCGTCGCGGTCGGCGACGGCTTGCCGGCGCTCGGCATCGTCGCGGCGGTGCTCGGCGTGGTGAAGGCCATGGGCGCCCTCGACCAGTCGCCGGAAATCCTGGGCGGGCTGATCGGCGCCGCGCTTGTCGGCACCTTCCTCGGCATTTTCCTGTCCTATGCGGTCGTCGGCCCGGTCGCCACCAAGATCAAGACCGTGCGCGAGAAGAGGAACCGCCTCTACATCATCGTCAAGCAGACGCTGCTCGCCTACATGAACGGCGCCCTGCCGCAGGTGGCGATAGAATTCGGCCGCAAGACGATTTCCTCCTATGAGCGGCCGACCATCGACGCCGTCGAGCAGAGCACGATGAACACCGGCGCCGCCGAGAAGAAGGCCGCCTGAACCATGTGCGACCGCAAGGGCCAGGCGCCATCATGACCAGCACCGGCAGCCTCTCCGAGGCACGCTCGCTGATCATCGAGCGTCTCGTCGGCGATTCCGGCGAGGCCGCGCAGGTGATCGCCGCTGGCCGGACGATGGCCGAGCGCGCGTTGCCGCCGCTGCGGAAAAGCCTGTCAGAGCTTGGCGCGCCCGTCACCGTCGATCTGAAGACCGTCGAGGTTTGCCGCGTGCCGGAAGCGCGCGAGCATGCCGGCGAAACCTTCGCCATGACGGTCGTGAGCTCGCCTTCATCGGCGGACGCCATGGTGCTGGTGATCGACGCGCCGGCGATCGCCGTCATGGTCTGCACCTTGTTCGGCGGCGATCCCGACCTGCCGGTCTCACCGATCGAGCGTGCGCTGTCGTCGATCGAGATCGACGTGTCGGGCATGGTCTTCCAGGAAGTGGCGCGGGCGTTGGATGGCTCCGGCTTGCGCGCGCTCGAACTGCAACTGCCGGCGCCGCAAGCCTGGTCCGGTACGGAGGCGCGGCGGCACGTATTGCGCGACGGCGCGGCCGTGCGGATGGTGTTCGGCCTGTCGACGCCGGCGGATGCCGGAACGGTCACGGTGACGATCCCGCAACGCGTGCTGCTGTCGCGTGGCGAGGCGATGGATGCCGGGGACGGCCAGGCCGTCGGCGCGGACTGGGGCGCCCGCTTTTCCGAGGAGGTCATGCGCTCGGCGGTCACGCTGGAGGCCACGATGCCGCTGGCCAGGCTGACGCTTGGCGACCTGGCGGATTTCGAGCACGGCCAGGTCATCGAATTCGCCGAGACCGCGCAATCGCAGGCGCGACTCGAGGCGCGCGGCAAGACGCTGTTCGTGTGCGAGTTCGGCAAGCTCGGACAAAACTACACGGTCCGGATCAGGCATCCCTACGATGCCGGTCAGGATTTCATCGACGGGCTCGTGACCGGCTAAGGCCGGCGGGCAGACTTCTGGAGACCAGGAATGGCCAAGACCAAGGTGGAAGCGGAACTCGACCAGCCGGACGAGCAGCTCGATCGCGCCATCGAGGAACTGCGCGGCGTGCTCAAGGAAGAGGAAAAGCGCCCTGGAGCGGCCTTCCGCGGCAGCGCCAATTCCAACGTCATCATGAACATTCCCGTCGAGGTCCAGATCGTGCTGGGCAGCACCGAAATGCCGGTGTCGGAGCTGATGGCGCTGCAGAAGGGTTCGACCGTGGCGCTTAACCGCCGCATCGGCGAGCCCGTCGACGTGGTCGTGAACGGACGCAAGATCGCGCGCGGCGAAATCACGGTGCTTGAGAGCGATCCCTCGCGCTTCGGGATTCGGCTGACCGAGATCATCGCCGGCACGAAGGAAGCCTGATCATGGCTGGCGGGGCCCGGCGCGTCGGGAAGAGGAGAAGAGCATGACGCTGGCGGCCACGCTGACGCGTCCGCAGAAGGCGGCCGCGATCCTCGTCGCGATGGGCAAGCCGGCAGCCAGCCGCCTGCTCAAGTTCTTCAAGCAGGAGGAGCTGAAGTCGCTGATCGAAGGCGCGCGCCTGCTGCGCACCATCCCCCAGGCCGATCTCGAACGGATCGTCGCCGAGTTCGAGGTCGAGTTCACCGAAGGCGCGGGCCTGCTCGATTCGGCGGACCGCATGGACACCATCCTCAATGAATCGCTGTCGCCCGAGGAGATGAGCGCCATCATGGGCGACAAGCGCTTCGAGCCCGTGCCGGAAGGGCCGCAGCCGATATGGCCGCAACTGGAGAAGCTCGATCCGGCGAGGCTCGGCGCTTTCCTGTCGGGTGAGCATGCGCAGACCGCGGCCATGGTGCTGTCGAAGCTTTCGCCGCCTGCCGCTGCAAGGGCGCTGCTGACGCTGGACAAGGTCATGCGGAGCGAGATCGTCAAGCGCATGGTGACGATGGCCAACATTCCGGACGCGGCGACGCGGATCGTCGAGAACCGGCTGCGCGCCAGCGTGCTGGCGGAAAGCTCGGGCAGGGACACGTCGGCCGGGCAGGCACGCGTCGCCAGCCTGCTCAACGAGATGGACAAGGGTCAGCTCGAGGAGGTCATGCAGGATCTGGAGGCTGCCGGGACGCCGGATCTCGCCGGCGTGCGTGCGCGGCTCTTCGCCTTCGACGACCTGCCGCTGCTCACCCAGAAGGCGCGGGTGCTTCTGTTCGACGGGCTGTCGACGGAGCTGGTCACGCTGGCGCTGCGCGGCGCGTCCGCGGGGCTTGCCGAATCCGTTCTCTCGGCGATCGGCGCGCGCTCGCGACGCATGATCGAATCCGAGCTCGCCCAGGGCTCCGACGGCATCCCGCTGGCCGACATCATGGGCGCGCGCAAGACCATTGCGTCGGCAACGATCCGGCTTTCACGCGAGGGTGCCTTCGAGCTGCCGTCGACGCAAAGCACCGCCGAGGCGGCCTGACGCTCTAGATGGCCGAGTCGGACGACAAGGACTCCAAAACAGAAGAGGCCACGGAAAAGAAAATCCGTGACACGGTCGAGCAAGGCAAGCTGCCGCACTCGCGGGAGACGGCGATCCTCGCTTCCTTCGTGGCGATCCTGGTCTTCACCGTCTTCTATGCCAAGGACACCATCGTCGACCTCGGCATGTTCCTGTCGATGTTCCTCGAAAAGCCCGAGGCCTGGCCGATGAACACCGAGACCGACGTCATCGCTCTCTACAAGACGGTGATGCTGGAAATCGGTCGCGCCGTCGTCAGCCTCCTGGTGCTGCTGAGCGTCGCCGGCATCGGCGCCTCTGTGTTCCAGAACATGCCGCAGATCGTCGGCGAGCGAATCCGGCCGCAGGCCTCGCGCATCTCGATAGCCAAGGGCTGGAACCGGCTGTTCGGCCTGCAGGGCTGGGTCGAATTCCTGAAGTCGCTGGGCAAGCTGGCGCTTGCCATCACCGTGCTCGTCTTCACGCTTTCGGGAGACCATCGCAAGCTGCTTGCCGGCATGATCACCAATCCGGCCGCCTTCGGCCTGGTCATCCGTGGCATCGCCGTCGACATACTGTCGGCCATCGTCTTCGTGATGGGGCTGATCGCGGCCGCCGACCTGGTCTGGTCGCGCTTCAACTGGAAGCGCGATCTGCGCATGACCAAGCAGGAAGTGAAGGACGAACTCAAGCAGTCCGAGGGCGATCCGATCGTCAAGTCGCGGCTTCGGTCGATGGCGCGCGACCGCGCGCGGCGGCGCATGATGACGGCGGTGCCGAAGGCGACGCTGATCATCGCCAACCCGACCCACTTCTCGATCGCGCTGAAGTATGAGCGCGAGGTGGATTCGGCGCCGGTGGTGCTGGCCAAGGGACAGGACCTTGTGGCGCTGAAGATCCGCGAGATCGCCAGGGAGCACAATATTCCGATCTTCGAGGACGTGGCGCTCGCGCGCTCCATGTACAAGCAAGTTTCGGTCGATAGTGTGATCCCGTCGCAATTCTACCAGGCCGTCGCCGAACTGGTGCGGATCGTCTACTCCAAGAAGGCAGAGCGCAGACAGATTTCATGAACCGGCAACCGCATGCACATTCACGCGAGGCGATCGTCGCCAACGCCATCCAGCAGGTCGTTGGCGAACTGCGGCTCATCGACGTCGCGGACTATATCGCCTTCATCCGGCTGGAGCATTTCGCCTGCCTGTCGGATCTGGTGGATTCGGCGGCAGAGCTTTACTTCATGCCGGGCACGCTGAGGCTCGGCCATGGTGGCGAGGCGCATGTCGACTGGAGCGGCAATCCCCGCGTCGTGCTCGACCTTGAGCTCCGGCCGCCTGGCGTCACCGTCTATTTCCAGCTGGCGCTGAGCGAGCACACCGCATCGGTCGTGGTCAATTACGTGTCGTTCCAGCGGCCGAACGAGGATCCGGAACGCAATACCGAGCTTCTGGAGGCGGTGCTCGAACGGGCCCGCATCCGTCGGACCGAACCGCTGGCGCTTCCCTGAAAGCTGGTGCGCCGGCCGCGCGCCGGGGCTATTCGATGAGGCCCAGCCGAAGCGCCTTGGCGACAGCCTGGTTGCGGTTGACCGCGTTGAGCTTCTGCGCCGACTGGGTGAGGTACTGGTTGGCGGTGTGCACCGACAGCTTCAGCAGCTTCGCGATCTCCTCGCTCGTGTTGCCGTTGGCCGTCAGCTTCAGGCATTCGAGTTCGCGCTTGGAGATGGAGCGCGCCTTGCCGGCGTCGCCGGGGTGAGTGCCGGCTACGGCGGAGAACAGCGCGAAACAACGGGCGTGGATGTCGTAGAGCAGGCCCGCCGGCAGGACGATGTCCGGCCCCATGAAAATGACGAGCCCGCACTGGCCGCGATCCGCGTGCACCGGGAAGGCGATGCCGTTGGTGCCAGGCACCAGCGGCGCGATCCGTTCTGCCCATTCCAGCGCGAGGAAAGCACCCTGCGAACCGGGCATGCCGTCGTCCGCCCACCAGTGCGGCGCGGTCGACGTGCGGGTGTGGCGCACGATGTCCTCGCCATTGGCGCCGGCGATGAAGCGCGTGGCCACGCCCGTGCCGGGAAAATCCGAGTCGAGGCAAGGCACCAGCCGCGCGCGTTCGGGCGAGGGGCTGACGAAGAACAGGCCGAAGGCCGAGGCCTTGATGTCGTCGGCGATCCAGCGGCAGCGTCGCGTTGCGTCCGGAATGCCGAGCGCGCGGTTCGGCTCCTGGCCCGACGGATCCTGCTGGTCGTTGAGGTGCCCCTGGGCGGCGTCCTTGAAGGCGGCGTTCTTCAAATGATTCCGCTCCTGATCGCCGTCGCGATGGCCATGGCGCGGTTGCTGGCGGCGAATTTCTGGATGGCGTGGGTGATGTAGCTGTTGACGGTGTTGGACGAGACGCCGAGGATCACCGCCACCTCGTCGGTGGTCTTGCCTTCCGATACCCAGAACAGGCATTCGCGCTCGCGGTCGGAAAGCGGGTCCTGCATGGCCGCGGCGGCGATCAACTGTGGAATGCGCGACAGCGCGTAGCAGCATTTCATCTGCGCCTTGACCAGCGTCGGTTCGTCGATCTGTCCGACTTCGGCGGCGGAGAACAGCACGAACAGGCGCTGGCGGCCGACATGGAGCCGCAGCGAGTAGATTTCGGAATGGCCGAGCACGTCGAGCAGGCGGGCTTCCTCGCCGTCAACCAGCCCGTTGGCCGCCGGAGCGTGGGCCGCCACCAGCGGCCGGGGCCGGACGCCGGGCGCGGCGGTCAGCGTGCCCTGGGCGAGGTTCGCGATCAGCCGCTTGCCGATCAATTCGATGGCGTCGAAAATCCAGTTGGAGGAGATGATGCGCGCGTCGCTGCGGTCCTGGTCGTGAACGATGGCGACGAGCATGTAGCTGTCGGCGCCGACCTCGGCCGTAAGTTCCATCAGGAAGCTGGTGAGGTCGCCGCGCGACGACAGGCGGGCGCTCAGAGCATCGGGCCGAGAAGTGTGTTCGCCTTTCGCGTTATCCCGATGCTCGATCGAAGTGTTGGGGCGTCCTTCGTGCGTCTGATTGGACGCACGGTGCTCCAATATCTCGGTTCGATGTAGCGGGGCGGGACTGCTCATCTGCTGCTTTGGGCCGGAATCGGTTCTCATGTCCGGATGCTGGTTTCCCAGTGGCCGGACCCGGATACGCATTACATTCACGAGGATACGCGCGGCGCGCGGACGCGCCTCTCAGTCGAATCCATTCGGGGCACGCGAAACCGTCCGCGTCTGCGCCGGAGATGCCCCGGAACTTTGGACTTTGGGTGGTCGCCGTGCCCCCAAGCAACGGCTGATTCGGGTTTAATCTACCCCCTCGCGAATCCGACGGCAAACGCGAATTGACAAAAACGAATCCGATCAGACTCGCCAGCGACTCGGGCCCTGGAATTCGCCGCGAAGAGACCGGCGCGCCAGCCGTTACGCTGGCGTTTCCATCCCTCGCGATTGCTGTGGAAAAAGTCGTCGGGCGGTTTTGCCCGACCGCCCCGTCAGCGCCCCTCGAAGCCGGTCAGCACGCCAACGGCGTTGACGCCGATTTCCTCGACGGCGTAGCCGCCCTCCATGACGAAGAGCGTCGGCAGGCCGAGCTTTGCAATGCGCTCGCCGATCTTGGGGTAGTCGGAGCTCCTGAGCTTGAACTGGCTGATCGGGTCCTTCTCGAACGTGTCGACGCCGAGCGAGACGACGACCACGTCGGGCGCATAGGCGGCGAGCCTGGCGCAGCCGTCTTCCAGCGCCGCGTTCCAGGCGTCCCATTGCGTGCCGGAGGGCATGGGATAGTTGATGTTGAAGCCTTCACCCGCGCCGGCGCCGCGCTCGTCGGCATGGCCGAGATAGAAGGGATACTCCGCCATCGGATCGCCGTGGAGGTTGATCACCTGGACATCGGCGCGGTCGTAGAAGATCTCCTGCGTGCCGTTGCCGTGATGGTAGTCGACATCGAGGATGGAGACGCGCCTTGCGCCCTGGTCGCGGTACCATTGCGCGGCGACGGCGGCGTTGTTGATGTAGCAGTAGCCCCCCATGAAGGCGGCGCCCGCGTGATGGCCCGGCGGGCGGCAGAGCGCGAAGGCCGAGCGTTCGCCGCCCTTGACCAGCGCGGCCGCCGTGAGGGCGACGTCGTAGGAGGATTTGATCGCGGCCCAGGTGCCTTCCACGAAGGTGGCGCCGCCATCGAACGAATAGTAGCCGAGGAGCGCGTCGATGCGCTGTGGCCGCACGTCGCCGCGCAGGCCCCGCGTCGGCCAGGTGAAGGGCATCGCCGAACCGGGGAACCCGGCGGCGACCCAATCCGGCCACACGGTGGGCAGGAAGTCGATGTAGTCGGCTGTATGGACGCGCCTCGCGGCGGCGAGGTCGTGCTCGACCGGGGCGATGATCGGGCCGAGCTTCTCGCTCTCCACGCGAGCCCTGATGTATTCGGCGCGCGAGGGCTTTTCGAAGCCCGGCACGATGGCGCCGGCAACCAGTTCCATCTGGCCGGCGTGACCGGCGTGAAGCGGCGAGAAAACAGTCTTCATGAAACCCTTCCGTGACGATGCCCGGCGACGGTAACCACGCGGCGCGGCCTTTCACAAGTGCTGGGCCAACCACCCCCGGCTTGCTGGCCCGGCGATCGGTCGTCTAGCTTGCGGAAATCGCAACCAGCCCGAAGGCCATCATGAGTTCCGCCGCCGATCTGATCGTCGTCAATGGTCGTGTGCTGACCATGGATGAGGCAAATCCCAAGGCGGAGGCGGTGGCGATCAAGGACGGGGTGCTGGTCGCCGTTGGCGACCGCGCCTCGGTGGAAGCCCTGAAAGGGCCCGGCACCGAGGTGATCGACGCCGGTGGCGCCACGGTACTGCCCGGTTTCATCGAAGCGCACATGCACCTGTTCTCCGGCGCGGCCGAGCTTGCGCATCTGCAGCTCGGCGGCGTTCACGGCTTCGAGGCGTTGCGCTCGGCCATCCAGGCCTATGCCGAGGGAAGGCCGCAGGCGAAGATGCTGGTCGCCCAGGGGGTGGACTACACCGTGCTCGGCGACGAGCGCGTTACGCGCCACCATCTCGATGCCATCCTGCCCGACCGCGCCTTCTGCATGGCCGCTCCCGACCATCATACGGTTTGGGCCAACACCAGGGCCCTGGAGATGGCGGGCATCCTGCACGGGCGCGAGCTCGGCCCCGGCAACGAGATCGTGATGGGAGAGGGCGGGCTGGCCACGGGCGAACTGCGCGAGGGCGAGGCGTTCGGTCCGGTGCAGGCGCTGGCCGGCGAGACCCGCGTGCGGCTGGGGCTTTCGACCGGTGGCGAACCCGATCCCATGCCCACGGCCGCCGAACGCGCGGTCGATCGCGACATCATGCGCCGGGGGCTCGCCTGGTGCGCGCGCCACGGCATCACCTCGATCCAGAACATGGACGGCAATCTCTACCAGCTCGAGCTTTTGGCGGAGATCGAGGCCGAGGAAGGGTTGTCCTGCCGCGTGCAGGTGCCGTTCCACTACAAGAATTTCATGACGCTCGACATGTTGGACAAGGCCTCGATGATGGCCGAGCGCTACGACAGCGAATGGCTGTCGTCGGGCATGGTCAAGGTGTTCTACGACGGCGTGCTCGATTCCTGGACCGCTGTCATGATCGAGCCTTACGCCGACCGCCCCGACTGGGTCGGAGACCCGCTGTTTTCACCCGAGCGCTTCGCCGAACTGGCGGTGGCGATCGACAAGCGCGGACTGCAGATCGCGGTGCATTCGATCGGCGACGGCGCGGTGCGTGCCGTGCTCGACGGCTACGAGGCCGCCCGCGAGGCGAACGGCGCGCGCGACAGCCGGCACCGGGTGGAGCACATAGAGGTCATCGCGGCGTCCGATGTGCCGCGTTTCGCCGAAATGGGCGTCATCGCCTCGATGCAGCCACCGCATCCGCCCGGCAGCATGGGGCTGCCGCTCGAGCCGACCGTGTCGCGCATCGGCCGGGCCCGCTGGCCGCTGAGTTATGCCTGGCGCACGCTGAAGGAGGCCGGCGCGCATGTCGTCTTTGCTTCCGACTGGCCGGTCTCGCCGATTGACCCGATCCTGGGCATCCAGGCGGCAGTGGTGCGCAAACCTTGGGCAGAAACCGATCCCGACCAGAGCTTCTCACTGCGCGAGGCGCTGGCGGCCTACACCGTCGAGGGCGCCTATGCGGGCTTCATGGAGCACCGCAAGGGTATGCTGAAGCCTGGCTACCTGGCCGATCTGGTCGTGCTTTCGGATGATATCGAGGCGACGGCGCCGGAGGCTCTCCACAGGGTGCTGGCGGCCACGACCATCTGTGGCGGCAAGGTCACTCACCGTGCCTGACGGTGGCACGGGCCTTGCTTTCTGAACAAGGGTTCAACTCGGCGGTTGCCAAGCCGACCGCCATATGGTGACAATCGTACGAACAATGATCCGCTCGCGAAGCGGGCTATTCGAGTGGGGTAATGCGTGCCGGATCAGCCGGGTAAGAATGCAATCGAGGTTCGTGGTGTCCGCAAGGTGTTCGGTACCGGCGAGGCGCAGGTGGCAGCTCTCGACACGGTCTCCGTGTCGATCCGCGAGAATGAGTTCTTCACGCTGCTGGGGCCTTCGGGCTGCGGCAAGACGACGTTGCTGAGGCTGATCGCCGGCTTCGATTTTCCGAGCGCCGGCGAGATTCTGCTTCACGGCCAGGACATCGCGCCGCTGCCGCCGTTCAAGCGGCCGGTCAACACGGTGTTCCAGAGCTACGCGCTGTTCCCGCACATGACGGTGGCCGAGAACATCGGCTTCGGGCTGGAAATGCTCGGCAAGCCGAAGGCGGAGATCAAGGCGCGCGTGGCCGAGATGCTGAAGCTGGTGAAGATGGAGGCCCTGAGCGGCCGCCGCACCAGCCAGATCTCGGGCGGCCAGCAGCAGCGCGTGGCGCTCGCCCGGGCGCTGGCGCCGCAGCCGAAAGTGCTTCTGCTCGACGAACCGCTCTCGGCGCTGGACTACAAGCTGCGCAAGGAGATGCAGATCGAGTTGAAGCGGCTGCAGAACGAGACCGGCATCACCTTCATCTTCGTCACCCACGACCAGGAAGAAGCGCTGACCATGTCGGACCGCATCGCCGTGATGTCGTCGGGCAAGATCCGGCAGGTGGGCTCGCCGTGGGATATCTACGACAAGCCGGCCGAACGCTTCGTGGCCGATTTCATCGGCGAGACCAATTTCCTCACCGCGGCGATCTCCGGCGTCAGCAATGGCAGGGCGCACGCGACGCTGAAGTCGGGCGCGACGATCGACGCCACGGTGGCCGAAGGCTTCCAGCCGCGCGACAACGCCACCGTGGTGGTGCGGCCCGAGCACGCCAAGCTGACCAAGGGCAAGGGCGACCTTTCGGGCACGGTCGAGAACATCGTCTATTTCGGCACCGACACGCATATCCACGTGCGCCTGGACAGCGGCGAGGTCTTCACCGTGCGCCAGCAGAACACGCGCAGCGCCGGCTGCGGCTACGAGAAGGGCGAAAAAGTCGGTGTTCTCATCGGCAACGACGCAGCGCAGGTGTTGAGGGACTGATGGCCAGCGCGGAGGAAGTGGCCAGGCAGGCTCAGCGGAAAGACATCCGCGACCGCTGGTTTTTGTCGGCGCCGGCCCTGCTGGTGATCTTTTTCGCGGCGACCGGACCGCTGCTGATCGTGCTGGTCTATTCGTTCCTGACGCCGGGCGCCTATGGCGACGTGAAGTGGCAGTTCTCGCCGGAAGCCTGGGTCTCGGTGTTCCTGGAACGCGACATATTCGACGACACGCTGTCGCTCGCCGCGGCGCACGTCACCATCTTCTGGCGATCGATCAAGCTGGCCATAGTCACGACGATCGCCACGCTGGCGCTCGGCTTCCCGACCGCCTACTTCATGGCGACGCGCAGCGAGAAGACGCGCGACCTGTGGCTGTTCCTGATCACCATTCCGTTCTGGACGAACCTGCTCATCCGCACCTTCGCCGTGCTGCAGATCATCCGCAACGAAGGGCTGATCAACACGGTGCTGATCAAGCTCGGCATCATCTCCTCGCCGATCCAGATCCTGTTCACCGACACGGCGATCCTGATCGGCATGGCCTATGTCTACCTGCCGCTGATGGTGCTGCCGATCTACGCCAGCATGGAGAAGCTCGATTTCAGGCTGGTGGAGGCCGGCTACGACCTCTACGCCAGCCGCTTCCAGGTGTTGCGCCGCATCATCTTCCCGCTGGTCAGGCCGGGCGTGATCGCCGGCTCGATCCTCGTCTTCATCCCCGCCATCGGTGCCTATGTCTCGCCGAGCCTGCTCGGCGGCGGCAAGAACATGATGCTGTCCAACCTGATCGAGCTTCAGTTCGGCCAGGGGCGCAACTGGCCGCTCGGCTCGGCGCTGTCGATCGCGGTGATGATCATCGTCATGGTGGCGCTGCTCGCCTATGTGCGCAACGCCAGCCGCTCGGAGGTGCGCCATGGCTA
Organism: Mesorhizobium sp. 65-26; assembly: GCA_001899205.1. GTDB lineage: Bacteria > Pseudomonadota > Alphaproteobacteria > Rhizobiales > Rhizobiaceae > Mesorhizobium. The sequence continues at coordinate 22,756 of MKVL01000029.1, forward strand.
GCACGTTCTCGATCAAGCACCAGCCGGGCTTTACGGCCATAGCGGCAACCTGCTTCGTGGTGCTCTACCTGCCGATCTTCGTGCTGGTGGTCTACGCCTTCAACGCGGCGACATCGACGTCCGAATGGGGCGGGTTCTCGCTGAAATGGTTCCAGTCGGCCTGGAACAACACGCAGGTCATCGACGCCACGCTGCGTTCCTTTCAGATCGGCGCCATCGCGGCGATCCTGTCCACCACCTTCGCCACCATGGCGGCGCTGGCGACGACGCGCACGCCGCCCTACCGGGGGCTGACGTTCAAATACGCGGCCATCAACCAGCCGCTGATGGTGCCCGAGATCGTCACCGGCGTGGCGCTGCTGATCTTCTTCTCGCGCATCAAGATCTTCACCGGCTATTCCGGCCTCGGCTACCTGATCGCCGCGCACACGGCCTTCTGCATTCCCTTCGCCTACCTGCCGATCCGGGCGCGGCTGGAGAACATGGACCTGACGCTGGAGCGCGCCGCCGCCGATCTCTACGCCACACCGTGGCAGACCTTCCGGCGCGTGACGCTGCCGCTGCTGTGGCCTGGCATACTGGCGGGCCTCATGCTGGCCTTCGTCATCTCGCTCGACGACGTGGTCATCACCGAATTCGTCAAATCCGGTGGGCAGGACACGCTGCCGACCTACATGCTCGGCCAGATACGGCGCGGCATCACACCGGAGATCAACGCGATCTCGACAGCTTTCCTGCTGCTCTCGGTCCTGATCGTGACGCTGTTCTTCTTCATCAACCAGAAACGCAACTAGACGCTCAAATGGGAGAAAGACAATGAAACGCAAGACTATGGCGGCAGCCATCGGGCTGACGCTGCTCGCCTCGACGGGCCTCGCCCGCGCCGACGGCGTGCTCAACATCTACAACTGGGGCAACTATACCAGCCCCGACGTGATCAAGAAGTTCGAGGAAAAGTATAACGTCAAGGTGACGATCACCGACTACGATTCCAACGACACGGCGCTGGCCAAGGTGCGCCAGGGCGGCACCGGCTACGACATCGCGGTGCCCTCGCAAACCTTCGTGCCGATCTGGATCAAGGAAGGCCTCGTCCTCGAGACCGACCCCGGCAAGATGGAAAACTTCAAGAATGTCGCGCCGGAATGGGCCAATCCCGATTTCGACCCCGGCCGCAAGTACACGGTTCCGTGGGCCTGGGGCACGATCGGCGTCGTCGTCAACACCGACGCCTACAAGGGGCCGGCCAACAGCTGGGGCATCATCTTCAACACGCCTGACGAGCTGAAGGGCAAGGTCAACGTCGTTCCCGAAATGAACGACGTCATCTTTGCCGCCCTCAAATATCTCGGCGCCGCGCAGTGCACCGACGACAAGGCGGTGCTGAAGAAGGTGCGCGACCTGCTGGTGGCGGCCAAGCCGAACTGGATCGCCATGGAATACAACACCATCGAGAAGATGGGCGCGGGCGACTTCAAGGCGACCAGCGACTGGAACGGCTCGGCGCTGCGCCAGCGGCTCGCCAACCCGGCCATCCACTTCAACTATCCGAAGGAAGGCTACGGCCTCTGGAGCGACAACGTCGTCGTGCTGAAGGAAGCCAAGAACGTCGAGAACGCCAAGCTGTTCCAGAACTTCATCATGGATCCAGAGGTCGCCGCCGGCCTCTCGGCCTTCCATCGCTATGCGAACGGCATTGCCGGCTCCGACAAGTACATGCCGGCCGACATGAAGGACGCGCCCGAGGTGGTGATCCCCGCCGACGTCAAGCCGCTGGGCGAACTGCAGCGCCTGTGCTCGCCGGAGACCCAGGACCTCTACACCAAGATCTGGACCGAGCTGCAGAAGTAAGCTCCGCACGCCACCTTCAGGCCGACATACCCCAACCGGGATCGATGACATCGATCCCGGTTGGTCATGCGCGTTTTATTTGCGCATGACAGAAGACATTGCTGGTAACAGAAAAGGGAATATTGCCATGAATTTCAGATTGTCCGCCGCGACCGCGGCCTTGGCGCTGCTGGCCGCGACAGGCCTCGCCCACGCCGAGGGCACCCTCAACATCTACAACTGGGGCAACTACACCAACCCCGACGTCATCAAGAAGTTCGAGGAGAAGTACAACGTCAAGGTGACGATCACCGACTACGATTCCAACGAGACCGCGCTTGCCAAGGTGCGGCAGGGCGGCAGCGGCTTCGATATCGCCGTCCCGTCGCAGACCCACCTGCCGATCTGGATCAAGGAAGGGCTTTTGCTCGAAACCAATCCGAGCGGCATGGAGAACGGCAAGAACATCGCGTCGGAATGGGCCAACCCCGATTTCGATCCCGGCCGCAAATACTCCGTGCCGTGGGCCTGGGGCACGGTCGGCATCGTCGTCAACACCAACACCTACAAGGGCGACATCAACACCTGGGGGATCGTTTTCGATACGCCCGACGAACTGAAGGGCAAGGTCAACGTCGCTCCCGAAATGAAGGACGTCATGACCGCGGCTGTCCACTATGTCGGCGGCGAGCAATGCACGGCCGACAAGGAAGTGTTGAAGAAGGTACGCGACCTGCTGGTCGCGGCCAAGGCCAACTGGGTGTCCATGGAATACGGCGCCATCGACAGGATGAAGGCCGGCGACTTCCAGGCCTCGACCACCTGGAACGGAGCCGGGCTGCGCATCCGGCTGGCAAGGCCGGAAGTCCATTTCGGCTATCCGAAGGAAGGCTTCACCTACTGGAGCGACAACGTCGTCGTGCTCAAGGACGCCAAGAACGTCGAGAACGCCAAGCTGTTCCAGAACTTCATCATGGACCCCGAAGTCGCGGCACAGCTTTCCGCCTATCACCGCTATGCCAACGGCATCGCGGGTTCGGATAAGTTCATGCCGGCCGACATGAAGGACGCGCCCGAAATCGTCATTCCGGAGGCCAGCAAGCCGCATGGCACGATGGCCATGATGTGCGCGCCGGAGACGGATGCGATCTACACCAAGATCTGGACCGAGCTTCGGAAGTAAGCCTACCATCGGAGCCCGGCGCCGCCTGGCGCCGGGCTCTTTTTCAAGCCGGTGATGCCATGAGTTCCTACCGCAACAGCGAAACGGCGCCTGCGATCATGCAAGGCTCGCCGCCGGCCATGGTTCCGCCGCGGCTCGACTGGGACAGGGCGCCCTGGAACCGCTGGTCGTTCCAGCACATACGCGAGCTCGTGCCGACCGTCGAAGTCTGGCGCGGCAATGGCCACCGGCGTAGGCTCGAGCGCGCCGAGATCGATCTCGACGGATTTGCGGTGGAAAGCTGCGAGGGCCGCCCGACCACGCTGGCCGGGTTTCTCGACGAGACCTACACGGACGGCTTCCTCGTGCTCAGGGACGGCAAGGTCGTCCATGAGCGCTATTTCAACGGCATGGACGAGCGTACGCTGCACCTGTCGCAGTCGATGGCGAAATCGATTACCGCATCGGTATGCGGCATTCTCGTCGGACGCGGCCTGATCGATCCGGCCAGGCCGGCGAGTGATTATCTTCCGGAGCTTGGCGGCACCGCCTGGGCCGGCGCCAGTGTCCAGCAGGTGCTGGACATGACGACCGGCGTGCGCTTTTCCGAGGAATACACGGACCCTTACTCCGAGATCGGCCAGGTCGATGTCGCCAGCGGCTGGAAGCCGGTGCCGCCGGGCGGCGATCCGGATTTCCGCTGGCCCGCGCATATGTTCGAGCTGATCCTGCGGCTGAAGGACAAGACGCGCGAGCATGGCGCGGCCTTCGAATACCGGTCGATCGAAACCGACGTGCTCGCCTTCCTCATGGAGCGGGTGACGGGAAGGCGGCTTGCGCAACTCGTCTCGGAGGAGCTCTGGCAGAAGCTCGGCGCCGACGAGAGCGCCTGTTTCACCGTCGACAGCGCCGGCTACGCGCTGGCCGATGGCGGCTTCAACGCGACGCTGCGCGACTATGCCCGCTTCGGCCAGCTCATTCTCGACAATGGCGGCGGCATCGTGCCGGCCGGGTGGATCGAGGCGACCCGCAATGGCCGTCATGGCCCCGGTTTCAGTTCCAGCCTGCCGGAAGGCAGCTACCGCAACCAGTTCTGGATCGAGAACCCACGCTCGCGCGCCCTGATGTGCCGGGGCGTGTTCGGGCAATTGATCCATATCGACTGGACGACCCGCATGGTCGTGGTCAAGCTTTCGAGCTATCCAGATTTCAGCAACCGCGCCTATTCGGTGGCGACGCTGAAGGCCGTGCACGCGATCGCGGCGGCGCTCGCGTAAGAAGCAACCAACCCTCAGGAAGACCCGGAAGGAAACGCCATGTCAGGCAAGACCGCATTCGAGACCGCAAACGGCTTTCGCCGCGACGAGGTGCGGCTCGCCAACTGGCGCGAGAGCCCATTCAACCGATGGTCGTTCCAGAACGTCGGCGAGCTGATCCCGTCGGCGACGATCGTGGCGGCACCGACGGGACCCGAAGCGCCGGCGAAGGACCTCGCCGGCCTGCTGGCCGAGAAGGTCACGCTCGCCGACGCGCCGGAGACGGTCGCTGCCTTCCTCGAGCGATCCCATACCGATGCGCTGACCGTCATGAAGGGCGGCAGGCTGGTGGGCGACTGGTTCGCGCCGCACATGGCCTTCGGCGCCCGCCACATCATCTTCTCCATCAGCAAGTCGCTGACGGCGATCGTCGCCGGCATCCTGGAAGGCGAGGGGGTCTTCGACCCGGATGCGCCGGTGATCAGCTACCTTCCCGAGGCCAAGGGCTCGGCCTATGGCGACGCCAGCGCGCGGCATGTGCTCGACATGAGCGTCAGCCTCGATTTCGAGGAGGCCTATCTCGATCCGGAAAGCCTGTTTGCGCGCTATCGTCGCGCGACGCTGTGGAATCCGGGCGGCGGCACGGAAAGCCTGCGCGAGTTCATCGTCAGCCTGCAGCGCCTCGCCGAGCCGCATGGCGAGACCTTCCGCTATCGCTCGCCCAATTCCGATCTGCTCGGCATCCTCCTCGAACGCGCGTCCGGCCTGCGCTTCACCGATCTTCTGCGCGACAAGCTGTGGCGGCCGCTCGGCGCCGCGAGCGATGCCTCGGTCGCTGTGGACATGGAAGGCACGGCGCGCACCGCCGGCGGCATGTCGGTGACGCCGCGCGATCTCGCGCGCGTCGGCGAGATGATGCGCCAGGGCGGAACGGCCGATGGCCGCCGAGTCGTGCCTGAAGCCTGGGTGCGCGACACGACCAGCGCCGGCAGCGCCGAGGCCTGGCAGCGCGGCGCGATGGCGTTCCTGTTCCCGCAGGGGCGCTACCGCAACAAATGGTACCAGACCGGCGCGGCCAGTGGCGCCTATTGCGGTATCGGCATCCATGGCCAGTGGCTCTACATCGATCCGAATAGCGAGGTGGTGATCGCCAAGATGTCATCGCAGCCGCTGCCGGTCGATGACCCGCTGGATGGCGAGATCGTGACGTTCCTCGATGCGTTGAGCCGGATGGCCTGATCCGCATGTCCTGATCCGCCCTCGCTGGCCGAGGCGCTTTCCTGTGGACCCCGTCCACGGTTGAAGGCGCCACGGTTGGCGCGGCAAGCGTCCCGGCCTATTGTCCCCGCCTTTCGAAGGGACAAGCATGGCATCGGACAGCAAGCGCATCGCAACGATCATCGCCGGCGAGATCACGGCGCGGCCGGAACAGGTGGCGGCGGCGATCGGCCTGCTTGACGAGGGCGCCACGGTGCCTTTCGTCGCGCGCTACCGCAAGGAAGCCACGGGCGGGCTCGACGATACGCAATTGCGCCTTCTGGCCGAGCGCCTGGCCTATCTGCGCGAGCTCGACGCCCGTCGCGACGCCATCCTCGGTTCCATCCGCGAGCAAGGCAAGCTGACCGAGGAACTGGAAGCCAAGATCGCCGGTGCGGCGACCAAGGCCGAGCTCGAGGACATCTACCTGCCCTACAAGCCCAAGCGGCGCACCAAGGCCGAGATCGCGCGCGAGCGCGGGTTGGGACCACTGGCCGAAGCGATCCTGGCCGACCGCGCGGCGGTGCCGGCCGAGCTGGCACAGGCCTATCTCGGCGAGGAAGTGCCGGATGCCAAGGCGGCGCTCGATGGCGCCCGCGACATCCTCTCCGAGCAGTTCGCGGAAAATGCCGAACTGGTGGGCAAGCTGCGCACCCATATGCAGGAACGCGCATTCCTGCGCGCGCGCGTCGTGGACGGCAAGCAGGAGGCCGGCGCCAAGTTCTCCGACTATTTCGATCATTCCGAGCGCTGGTCGGGCGTGCCCAGCCATCGCGCGCTGGCGATGCTGCGCGGGCGCAACGAGGACGTGCTGACGCTCGACATCGATGTCGATGCCGACGACACCTCGCCGGTGAAGCCGGTTGAGCGGATGATCGCCAATGCCTATTCGATCGGTAGCCAGTTGCCCGGCGACCGCTGGCTGATGGACGTTGCCGGCTGGACATGGCGCATCAAGCTGTCGCTGCATCTTACGCTCGACCTGATGCGCGACCTGCGCGAGCGTGCCGAGGAAGAGGCCATCCGCGTCTTTGCCCGCAATCTGAGGGATCTGCTGCTTGCCGCGCCCGCCGGCTCGCGGGCGACGATGGGGCTGGATCCGGGCATTCGCACCGGCGTGAAGGTGGCAGTGGTGGACGGCACCGGCAAGCTGGTGGCGACGACGACCGTCTATCCGTTCCAGCCGAAGAACGACCTGCGCGGCGCGCAGGCGGAGCTGGGGCGTCTCATCCGGCAGCACAAGGTTGAGCTGATCTCGATCGGTAACGGCACGGCCAGCCGCGAGACCGAAAAGATGGTGGCCGACCTGCTGGCGGACCTGCCGGCGGATGCCGGTCCGAAGCCTCTCAAGGTGATCGTCAGCGAGGCGGGCGCATCGGTCTATTCAGCCTCCGCGACCGCAGCGGCCGAATTCCCCGACCTCGACGTGTCGCTGCGCGGCGCTGTATCGATCGCACGACGGCTGCAGGATCCGCTGGCGGAATTGGTCAAGATCGAGCCGAAGTCGATCGGCGTCGGCCAGTACCAGCACGATGTCGACCAGCACCGGCTCGGCCGCTCGCTGGAAGCGGTGGTGGAAGACGCCGTCAACGCCGTTGGCGTCGACCTCAACACGGCGTCGGCGCCGCTCCTGGCGCGCGTGTCCGGCCTCGGCGTCTCGCTCGCCGATGCGATCGTGGCGCATCGCGACGCGCGAGGACCTTTCGCTACCCGTCGCGAGTTGCTTGAAGTGTCCCGCCTCGGACCCCGCGCCTTCGAACAATGCGCCGGCTTCCTGCGTATCCCCAACGGTTCGGAGCCGCTCGACGCCTCCTCCGTGCATCCGGAAGCCTACGGCGTGGCGAAGAAGATCGTCGCCGCGTGCGGTCGCGATGTGCGCGCGCTGATGGGCGATAGCGCGGCGCTCAAGGCGCTCGATCCGCGTGTCTTCGTCGACGAGCGCTTCGGCCTGCCGACGGTGCGCGACATACTGGCTGAACTGGAGAAGCCGGGCCGCGACCCGCGCCCGGGCTTCAAGACGGCGACTTTCGCGGAGGGTGTCGACGACATCAAGGACCTGAAGCCGGGCATGCTGCTGGAAGGCACTGTCACCAACGTCGCCGCCTTCGGCGCTTTCGTCGACATCGGCGTCCACCAGGACGGCCTTGTCCACGTCTCGCAACTGGCCGATCGCTTCGTCAAGGATGCTCATGACGTGGTCAAGGCCGGCGACGTGGTGAAGGTGCGCGTCGTCGAGGTCGACATCAAGCGCAAGCGCATTGGTCTTTCCATGCGCAAGGACGGCGATGGCGGCGCGCCGCGCGGCGGCCCGCGCGACAGCGGCGGCGGACGTCCGGCGCCGAGATCGCCGACACCCCAGCGTCAGCCGGAGAAGCCCTCTCAGGGTTCGTTCGGCGCGGCCCTGGCGGATGCGCTGAAGCGGAAGTAGCAGTCCGCGATCAGATGGCGGCCACAGCGTCCTTTGCGCGCAAAGGACGCTGTATATTTAACGCATGATCCTGTCCGAAAATCGATTTCGATTTTCGGGGTCGTGCGTCAGATCGCGCCGGTTGGCGTTGGCGGGCTCGCCCGAACCGTGGGCAGGGGCGGCCCTGCGGCCCCGCCCGTACTGGCGGGGCGAGCGGCCCATGACGCGCTTGAACGCCGTGCTGAAGGCGCTTTCGGATTCGTAGCCGAGTGACAGCGCGATGACGGCGACCGGGTCGCTGGAATTCGTCAGCCGGTCGCCTGCCAGCATCATGCGCCAGCGTGTCAGGTAATCCATCGCCGACGTGCCGACCATCTGCTTGAAGCGTTGCGCGAAGTTCGATCGCGACATGCCGGCGCGCGCGGCGAGCATCTGCAGGGTCCAGCCATGGGCCGGGTCCTCGTGCATGGCGCCGATCGCCGCGCCGATATGTTTGTCGGTCAAGGCAAACAGCCAGCCGACGCCGCTGCCGAACTTGTCGGCCATATGCAGGCGCAGCGCCTCGATCAGGATCATGTGCGCGAGGTGCTGGACCACGAGGAAACTTCCGGGCTGTCGCTCGCGCAGTTCCCGCATCATCCGTTCCACCGGCCAGCGCAACGGCGAGTCGTCCGGCTGCGCGCGAATATGCACGATCGGCGGCAACATCCTGAGCAGGATACCGGCGTGGTCGCCCGATAGGGCGAAACGGCTGCTTACCAGCAGGCAATCGCCGCCGCCGTTGAAGGAACGGATCGAGCCGGTGCGCGCTGGCGAGAAGATGGCACCGGCGTCGGTGGGCTCCAGGCCGAGGTCACTGGCGACGCGAAAAGGCCAGCCGCGCGGCAGCAGGAAACAGTCGCCCGGCTCCAGGTGCACGGGTTCTGCGACGCCGTCCACGGCCAGCCAGCAATGGCCGGAGACGATGGCGCCGCATTTGATGCCACGCTGCTGGTCGGGAAACTGGATCGACCATTCGCCGCCCGCGTCGAGGCCGGCGGAGAGGTAGTTGCGTGGCTCCAGCAGCGAGAGCACGTCTGAAAGCGGATCCATGGATTTCCGGACGATTGCAAAGATATTGCGGACCTTACCGCATGGATCGTCTTTTCTCAATCTCCTATCTCCCTTGTCGCCGGATCGCTTCTCGATTCCGGACCAGATCAGAAGGAGATGTCTTGATGCGTGTCTTCGTCACCGGTGCCACCGGATTTGTCGGATCCGCCGTCGTGCGGGAACTCGTCGGCGCGGGCCACGAGGTGCTTGGTCTCACGCGCTCGGATGCCGGCGCCAGGGCGCTTGCCGATGCCGGCGCCAAGGCGCATCGCGGCGACCTTGGCGACCTCGAGAGCCTGCGCGCCGGCGCGGCCGAGGCGGATGGCGTCGTCCACACCGCCTTCAATCATGACTTCTCGCGGTTCGCGGCAAATTGCGAGGAGGACCGGCGCGCCATCGCGGCGATGGGCGCTGTGCTCGAGGGTTCGGATCGTCCGCTTCTCGTGACGTCGGGGCTGGCTCTGATGGTGTCGGGCGACATGGCGACGGAGGATGATCCGCCGGTTCCGACGACGCCGGACTATCCGCGGGCGTCGGAAGCCGCCGCCGCCGCGCTTGTCTCGCGCGGCGTGCGCGCCTCGGTGGTGCGGCTGCCGCCCTCCGTCCACGGCGATGGCGATCATGGCTTCGTCCCACGCCTCATCGCCATCGCCCGCGAAAAGGGCGTGTCGGCCTATATAGGCGAGGGGCTGAACCGCTGGCCGGCGGTGCATCGCTTCGACGCTGCGTCTCTGTTCAGGCTGGCGCTCGAAAACGGGGCGGGCGGTGCCCGCTACCACGCGGTGGGCGACGAGGGCGTGCCGACCCGCGAGATCGCCGAGGTTATCGGCCGCCGTCTGGGCCTGCCCGTGGTCTCGAAGCCACAGGAACAGGCCGCCGACCATTTCGGCTTCCTGGGAGCTTTCTTCGGCCGCGACAGCCGGGCGTCAAGCGCGCTGACCCGCAAGGCGCTGGGCTGGCAACCGAAACAGCCGGGCCTTGTCGCGGATCTCGACCGCGCAGGCGGCTACTTCCAGGGCTGAGTGTGGGAGCAATGGCGGCATGGGCGGGGACCGCGCATGCCGCTATCCCAAAACAACTTCGTTCTTTTGGGCGACATGCGGTTTTGCCTGGCGCATGTCGCTACTCCAAGACAACTGCGTTCTTTTGGGCGACATGCGCGAGCAGCCATTCCCTGAAACTGGCGACGGGCGGGTGGCCGCGTTTCTCGTGCGGCACGACCAGATAATAGGCGCTGCGGCTCTCCATTGGCAGGCCGGGCGCCGGCACCAGCTGGCCGCGCTGCAACTCGCCCGCTATCAGGATCCGCGGCAGCAGCGCCACGCCGAGCCCCGCCATGCAGGCCTGGGCAACGGTGCCGAACTGTTCGAACTGCATGCCCGGCCCGGTTGGCGCGTCGAGCCCCTGATGCTCGAACCATTCGCTCCAGGCGCCGGGTCGGGTCGCCATGTGCAGCAGCGGCAGCCGCCCGATATCGTCCGGTTTCGCCACCTTCCGTTCCGCGAGGAAACCGGGCGCGGCGACGGGAGCCACCGTCTCGCGCACCAGCAGCGTGCAGTCGGCGTCCGGCCAGTCGGGCATGCCATGGTGAATCGCGGCGTCGAGCCGCTCGCGCGCGAAGTCGAAACGGCCGATGCGGGTGGCGAAATTGATGGTGATGTCGGGGTGCCGGGTGACGAAATCCGGGATCAGCGGCATCAGCCAGCGCGTGCCGAAGGTCGGCAGAATGGCCAGGTTCAGAATGCCGCTATGCCGATTGCTCATCAATCCGAGCGCTGCGTCACGCAATTGGCCAAGCGCCGAACGCACCGCGTCCGCATAGATCTCACCCGCCGCCGACAGGCGCACATTGCGGCTGTCGCGCTGGAACAGCCGGCGGCCGAACTGCTGCTCCAGCAAACCGATCTGCCGGCTGACCGCGCCCTGGGTGAGATCGAGTTCGCGCGCTGCCGCGGTGAACGATCCGAGACGAGCCACCGCCTCGAAGGCGGCAAGCGCGCTCATGCCGGGAAGAAGGCGGCGTTGGACACTCATGATCCATTACTAATGCTCATTGATGCGTGATGCAATTTTGTTTGATTTTTTTTCGCCCCGGGCCGATAAGCCGGGCTCTTCATCATTCGCGCATGTCGTTGCCCGCAATCGCAAGAGCACCAACGCTGAAGCACCTTCGGGCTACATGCATCAGTTGGGAGAGAGCCATGGCCGCCGACAAGAATGCATTCGTCTGGGAAGACCCCTTCCTGTTCGACGATCAACTCTCGGAAGACGAGCGCATGATGCGCGACGCCGCCGCGAGCTTCGCGGCCGACAAGCTCGCGCCGCGGGTCGAGGAAGCCTATCTCAACGAGACGTCCGACCCGGCCATCTTCCGCGAGATGGGTGAAGCCGGCCTGCTCGGCATCACCGTTCCCGAGGA
>MKVL01000030.1 GCA_001899205.1 Mesorhizobium sp. 65-26
CTTCGTGATCGCCGCCGTCAGCGACGTCTTGCCGTGGTCAACGTGGCCGATCGTGCCGATGTTAACATGCGGCTTTGTACGTTCGAATTTACCTTTTGCCATAGTCTCTTTCCTTGGACGGCCTGGACCCTAGTTCAGTCGGATGCGGGGCGATTAGCGACAAAGCCCAAAAAACACAAGGGATTTATGCCGCACGCCATTCCGAAGGACCGCATGGCCTCTCGCGATCCTTTTTGAGAGCCCGATGTATGGTGCGATCGGCGAAACTTCAAATCGGTCCGCCCGGTCGTGACGCGCCCCCGGGAAACAACGCTTTCACCGAGCCTTAACGGGCACGCGGACATGGTGTAGCCGGCGGGCAAGCCGGCGGATTCGAGCATGACGGCGATGGGGGCGATTATCGGTGGGCAACAGCCGCGGCGCGTGGCGTCGATGGGCATGTTCGCGCTGGTCTGCGCCTATGTCAGCCTGTTGTTCGCCTCATACCTGATCGGCGTATGGCTCATCGACCCTTCAGGCTACCCGATCCCGACGGATTTCCTCAACGTATGGGCTGCCGGCCGGCTGGTGCTTCAACATGCGCCGGCCGATGCGTATGACTGGACGATACACAAGGCCGTGGAGGTCCTCGGCGTCCGTCGCGAATTCGCCGATTATTTCGGATGGCACTATCCTCCACCCTTCCTGCTGGTCGCGGCGGCGCTGGCGTTGCTGCCCTACCCAGCGGCAATGGTAACCTGGATGGCGGTCAGCCTGCCGCTTTACCTCGCCAGCATGAGGCAGATCGCCGGCCGGCGCGACGTCGTTCTCGCGGCGCTTGCCTGGCCGGCCGTGTTCTGGAACACGGTCGTCGGGCAGAACGGTTTCCTGACCGCCGCGTTGCTGGGCAGCGGGTTGGCGCTGATCGAACGGCGACCCGCTCTTGCCGGAATTCTCATCGGCCTTCTCACCTACAAGCCGCAATTCGGCCTGCTCATCCCTATCGCCTTGATCGCGGGGCGGCATTGGCGGGTTCTCGGCTGGGCGAGCGCATCCGCCCTTGGCCTCGCCCTTCTCTCGGCCGTCGTCCTCGGGACGGAACCCTGGCTGGCTTTCCTTCATTCGACCGCCCATACAAACGAGGCCATACTGGTGAGCGGCCTGGCGCAGTTCTCGAAGCTGCAGAGTCTCTTCGGCCAGATGCGCGCGCTCGGCGCCAGTGTCGAGATGGCCTGGGCAGCACATGGCTTCCTTGTCCTGGCCCTCGCCGGCACCGTCGCATGGCTCTGGGCGCGCCGGGCGAATTTCGACACCCGGGCGTCCTTTCTCGCCACGGCCACATTGCTCGCATCGCCCTACATCTACCTCTACGATCTCGTCGCTCTCGCCATTCCCCTGGCGTTCCTGGGACGGCAAGGTTTTTCCAGGCACGAAACAGTGGTCGTCCTCATCGTCGGCGCCCTGGTCCTGTGGGGTCCGGACAAGCACGTTCCGACGGGATTCGTGGCGATGCTTCTGGTTCTGTGCCTGTCGTTGCTGCGCGCGCGGCAGGCCCGCGCCGACCATTGGCGCCCCGAAAACTCAGCGGCCCGGATATGACAGCCGTCGGATGTGAATGATCCAGCACCCGGGATCAGACTTGCAAAAGCCGATCAGGCACAGTGCTATCACCCGACCGCCACCAATGATGGCCCACGCGCCAGTCCTCACCAGCGATGAATTCGATGCCCAACGCCTTCCGTGGCCCCTTATCCATGATCCTCGCCACAGGATCCTATCTCGTGAACGACACGATGATGAAGCTGGCGACGTCAGGCCTGCCGACCTACGAGGTGCTTTTCCTGCGCGGCGCCGCCGCCACGCTGTGGGGCATCCCGCTCCTGCTGTTGCTCGGCTATGGCCGCCAGATCCCGCTGCTTTTCGACAGGCGGGTCCTGCAGCGCAACGTGTTCGAGCTGGCGGCGATCCTCTGCTACGTGGTGGCGCTCGCCAACATGCAGATCGCGGATTCGACCGCGCTCGGCCAGATCACGCCGCTGCTCATCCTCGTGGGCGCATCGTTTCTCTACGGCGAGCGGATTGGCGGGCTGCGCATCGCCCTGATCGGGCTCGGCTTCGTCGGCGCGATCATGGTCGCGCAGCCGACCATGGAGGGGATCTCCGTCTACGCGCTGCTGGCGCTCGGCAATGCCGCGCTCTCTGCCGCGCGCGACCTCGCCGGGCGGCGGGTCGGAGCTGAGGTGCTCGGCATGATCGTCGCAATCTCGGCCGTCCTCGTGGTCGTGGCCGGCGCCGGCGTCGCGCACCTGACTTCCGAACAATGGGTCGCGCCGGAAGGACGCCACCTGCTGCTGATGGCGGGGGCGGGCTTCTTCCTGATCTTCGGCCATTTCTTCATCTTCATGGCCTACCGCATCGGCCCCACCGGGGCGGTCGCGCCCTTCTACTATTGCTTCACGGTCTGGGCCGTCATCTCGGGCGTGATCGTGTTCAACCAGCTTCCCAATCCGCTGGCGATCGCCGGCATCCTTCTCGTCATCGCGAGCGGATTGACCATCGTCTCCCTCGACGAGCGCAAGCGCCGGCTCAGCGTCGTCGCCTAGCCTCTCTTCGCGACGGGGCAGCGCGGCTTGCAGCGTCGCAAGCCACGCGGTAGGACGCAATGATCAACCAGGGAGATCAGCCATGACGGATTCCGACCAGCAGAAGCGTTCCGACGCGGAGCACAAGGCCGCCATCCGCCAGTCGCTGGTCGGCTGGGCCGTGTTCATCGCGGGAACCGTAGCCTTCTTCGTGGCGGCCGATGCGCTGCTGATGCCTTGATGACCCGGAGTTCCGGTCTCCCGTAGGTGACAGGAACTCCAGTCCGGAAGGCACAGCCTGCAAGACGCAACGCGTCGCAGCCGCCCCTTGACGAATTGGCGGCTGCTTGGTCCTGCCTGAATGATGCGGCGGCTAGAGCGCGCGGTTGCCGGTAAACTGATGGTACGCCCACAGCACCACCACGGCGCCGACCACGGCGACGAGCAGGCTGTAAAGGTTGAGGCCTGTAACGCCGGCGGCGCCGAACGCGCTGAAGATCAGGCCACCGACGACAGCACCGACGATTCCCAGGACGATATCGAGCACGATGCCTTGGCCGCTCTTGTTGACGATCTTGCTGCCCAGGAAGCCGGCGACGACGCCGAGGATGATCCAGCTTATAATTGACATTTTCCTCTCCATTTGCCCCCGTCCAATCATGCTCACAGGATCAGGAAAAGCTCAAGGCAGCTTGAAATCCGGCCCGAATGCGCCATTGTGCAGTGACGGAGAGGGCACAGTTTCGATGGAGACCCACGATGGGACTGTTTGACAACGCCGTACCCGGCGGCAACATCGCCAAGCCGCTGCTGCTTGCGGTCGGCGCGCTGCTGGTCGGCAAGATGCTGAGCGGGAGCGGAACGAGCCAACCGCAAAGCCCCGCGCCCGACGCCGCGCCCGCCGATGGCGGACTGCTCGGCGGATTGGGCGGACTGCTCGACAAGCTGAAGGACGCCGGCCACGGCAACGTCGCCGACTCCTGGGTCGGCACCGGCCAGAACCAGCCGATCCACCCCAACGACCTCGGCAGCGCGCTCGGGCCGCAGGTCATCCGCGAGATCGCCCAACGGACCGGCATGGACGAGCAGGAGTTGCTGAAGCAATTATCGACCGCCCTGCCCGGCATCGTCGACAAGCTGACGCCGAACGGCCAAGTGCCGCAGCCGCACCAGGTGGCTTCCGCCTTCAACGGCTGACCGTTACCGGAATCAGCTGGGCGGAACATCCCCGCCGACCCGTTGTTTCGGCCGCGCACATCCCGTGACGCGGCCGAACTTTCGCGACCACGAAAAACCTGTGCGCATCGATCGAGGTGGCCGACACGCCTTGACCCGGGGCGGTAGCTCGACTACGGGTGATGTCTCCGCGGGCATGGTGAAATGGTATCACAAGAGCCTTCCAAGCTTTTAGCGCGGGTTCGATTCCCGCTGCCCGCTCCAAGCTTTCCCTGAGCATCGTCCACCGCCCCTCCGGGGCATGCGCGCATTCGTCTCGCCGGGCGACCAGCGCGGGCTGCTTTGCGGGATGGCGCATGTATGTTAAGGACCACGCGCAAGGTGGTTTGCGCCTGGAGACCTGATTTCACGACCATGCCCGACGAAGGCGACAGTACAGACTCCGAAAGTCGACACCGATCCGGGCTGGCCTCGCCAGCGCGACGCCAGCCACATCTCCTGAACACCATCACAAAAGATACCCACCCTGGATTTGCATCCGGGGCTTTTTGCGTTGTTTCAAACATAATTCGATAGGTCATTGCCATGGACTTTCTCGCGGATCCCAACATCTGGATCGGCCTCGTCACCCTCGTCGTTCTGGAAATCGTCCTGGGCATCGACAACCTGATCTTCATCGCCATCCTCGCCGACAAGCTGCCGCCGGCGCAGCGCCGCAGGGCCAGAACCCTTGGCCTCATGCTGGCGCTCGGCATGCGCGTCATCCTGCTTTTGTCGATGTCATGGATCGCGACGCTTACGCGGCCGCTGTTCACGCTCGCCAGTTTCTCGTTTTCGGGCCGCGACATCATCCTCATCGTCGGCGGCGCGTTCCTGCTCGCCAAGGGCACGCTGGAGCTGCATGAGCGCCTCGAAGGTGGCCACAAGCCGCGCAAGGGGCGCGTCGTACATGCGGTCTTCTGGCAGGTGATCGTTCAGATCGTCGTGCTGGATGCCGTGTTCTCGCTGGACAGCGTCATCACCGCCGTCGGCATGGTCGAGCATGTCTGGGTGATGATCGTGGCCGTCTGCGTCGCCATGGCCGCGATGATGGCGGCCTCGAACCCGCTGATGGCGTTCGTGTCGAGGCATCCGACCGTCGTCATCCTCTGCCTCGGCTTCCTGCTCATGATCGGCTTCAGCCTTGTGGTCGAGGGCTTCGGCTTCCACATCCCGAAGGGCTATCTCTACGCAGCAATCGGCTTCTCGGTGCTGATCGAGGCGGCGAACCAGATGGGCCGCCATAACCGGCGCAAGCAGATCACGACGGCGGACTTGCGCGAGCGGACCTCGGAAGCAGTGCTGCGCATGCTTGGCGGCCGTGTCGGAGACGAACCGCTCGGGGAGACCATCGACATCATCGCAGACCGCGCCGCCGAGGGCACGCTGTTCAAGCCGCAGGAAAAGGAAATGATCCGGGGCGTGCTCGACCTTGGCGAGCGGCCCGTGAAGTCGATCATGTCCCCGCGCCACGAGATCGAATGGCTGGACCTCGACGAGGACGAGGCGGATGTCAGAAGCGAAATCCGGCGGCTCATTCATGGCCGGGTGGTGCTGGCCCATGGCCGCGTCGACGAATTCGTCGGCGTCGCCATAACGAGGCAGCTTCTGGACACGCTGGTCGACGGCGGTTCCATCGACTGGGACAAGGCCACGCTTCAGCCGGTCGTCGTGCACGAGATGACCGATGTGCTTCGGGTGATGGAGCTTTTGCGCGGCTCGCCGGTGCGCATGGCGATGGTCGTCGACGAGCACGGCTCGCTCGAAGGCATCGTGACGCCGGCCGACCTGCTGGAGGCGATCGCTGGAGAATTTCCCGACACCGATGAGGCGTTGGCGCTGGAACGCCAGGATGACGGTTCCTGGCTGGCCGACGGTTCGATCGACGTGCGCCGTCTCAGCGGCGCGATCGGCAATGACCTCGTCGACGATGACGATCGTTATTCGACGCTGGCAGGCTACGTGCTCACCCGCCTCGGGCACCTCCCCGCGGTCGGCGAGACGGTCGAGGCCGACGGCCTGCGTTTCACGGTGCTGTCGCTTAACCGGCGCAGCGTCGGCAAGGTGCGGATCGGCCCCAACGAAAACTGAGCCATCGTCGTACCAGGCGAGGTGATAGGGATGATCGGGAGGCGCCATCGCAGCCCCGGTCATCCGGGGGCGCGCCGTGGCGGAATCAGGATCGTGACGAAGGCGGAAAGATCGGTCGCCGATTCCCTCGGAGCCTGCGATCATAGCCATCTTGTCGGGAAAAACGGCGCTTGCCGCTGGTGTTGCAGGGCCTCCGGGCCGGCAGTGGTGGAGAGGGTTGGATTCGAACCAACGTAGGCTAAGCCAACGGATTTACAGTCCGTCCCCTTTAACCACTCGGGCACCTCTCCAGTCTGCCGCCGGAGCCATGCAACGAGGCATTCACGCTGATCCCGTCCCGGATGCTCATCCTTTCCGAAATCAGCGATGCGCCTTATGGCGGCAAGGCTTATGGGTGTCAACCACGCAAGGCGTGTTTTTCACGCCTGTTCGACGCAGGCCGTCGCCGCCCATATCCAAAGCCGGCTTGCGCGGCTATATCAACCGGCCATGAGCACCAAATCAGGCACCCCGAAAGACACCCATTACGCCAAGCTGCGGCGCGCGCACCGCGACCAGAAGGCCGGAGGCGCGCCCGCGTTCCGGCCTCGCCAGCCCATGCCGCCGGGCGAAGGCCCGACCGATGGGCTGGTGCGGCTTTACGGCCTGCACACCGTGCGCGCGGCGCTCGACAATCCGCGGCGTAAGATCAGGAACATGCTGGTGACGCGCAACGCCGCCGAGCGGCTTTCGATCGCCGACATCGCCGCCCTGCCCTTCAAGGCCGAGATAGTCGAGCCCAAGGATATCGACAGGATCACAGGCTCGGATGCCGTGCACCAGGGGGTGCTGATCGAAGCCGAGCCGCTGAAGCCCAAGCGCCTTGACGCACTCGGCGACACCAACCTCGTGCTCGTGCTCGACCAGGTGACCGACCCGCACAATGTCGGCGCGATTCTGCGTTCGGCCGTCGCTTTCGGCGCTGGCGCTCTGATCACCACCGCCCGCCACAGCCCGCAGGAATCGGGCGTGCTGGCAAAATCGGCTTCCGGCGCACTGGAACATATCGACCAGATCGAGGTGAAGAACCTCGCTGACGCGCTGGGAGAGTTGCACGAAGCCGGTTTCCAGACCATCGGACTCGATTCGGACGGACCGGCGGAACTGGAGAAGACGTTCGCCGGCGACAAGATCGCGCTGGTGCTCGGCGCGGAGGGCAAGGGCCTGCGCCAGAAGACTCGCGAGACGGTGACGTCGCTTGCCCGCCTCGACATGCCCGGCGCGATTCGCTCGCTCAACGTGTCCAACGCGGCGGCGGTGAGCCTTTACGCGGCACGAAAATTTCTTTCGACGGACTGAACAGGCGATCGGAATGTTGGAGCCGTTCTCAAACCGGAACGAGTGGCTCGCCCTTCTCGCGAGTACAGTCGGCACATTGAGAACGCTCGCCCCGTCGGAGTTCTACGACGAGACAAATGACCGCTATCACGCCGTGATGGGCAACATATCGCGGCTTGTGCACGGCCTTGAGAATCCGGCCGATCTTGGAAAATTCCTCGACGTCAACGCCGGTCGGAAAAGTTGGCTGCCGGAGAACCCCGAAGCCTTGACCTCCATGGACGTCACAGAGATCCACTATCGGGTCGGCAGCAACTTGGCCGATGAACGGTGGGTTGACGGCGCTCTAAACGGGGCATTCGAGAACGGCACGCTTATCCCGGCTCTTGAGCGGATTGCCGCCGATATCGGCAAATTCAAATTGACGGGCGGCAGTCAGCACACCCCTTAATCGCCTTGCCGTTCGAGGCGCGCCATTCGACCTTTCTGAGGCGCGGCTGCGTGGACCGAACGCTCCACCAATGAAGGTGGGAAAACGGGTTCCCGCAAACGCCGCAGGAACCCGTTCTCTGACAGGAAAGGAGCAGACGGCGTGGGAACGTTGAGTCGCCTTTCTCCTGTCCTAAGCGGCTTTGCCCTTGGCTTGCGTTTCCGCCTCGCCAAGCTGATGCGCGGCCATTCTCTCCAACGCCCGCACCAGCGCCGAGTGATCTTCCCTGGCCCCGCCATTGGCGGCGCAGGAATTGAAAAGCTGCTGCGTTGTCGAGGTGTTGGGCAGCGAGACGCCGAGCGCCTTGGCGCCTTCCAGCGCCAGGTTGAGGTCCTTCTGGTGCAGTTCGATGCGGAAGCCCGGCGCGAAGGTGCGCTTGATCATGCGTTCGCCATGCACCTCGAGGATACGCGATGCGGCGAGCCCGCCCATGAGGGCCTGCCTGACCTTGGCCGGATCGGCGCCGGCCTTCGATGCGAAGACCAGGGCTTCGCCAACCGCCTCGATGGTCAGCGCCACCACGATCTGGTTGGCGACCTTTGTGGTCTGGCCGACGCCGTTCGGCCCGACCAAAGTGATGTTCTTGCCCATCTTCTCGAAGACCGGCTTGGCGCGTTCGAACGCCTTCTCCTCGCCACCGACCATGATGGTGAGCGAGGCCGCCCTGGCGCCGACCTCACCGCCCGATACCGGGGCATCGAGATAGTCACAGCCGAGATCGTTGATCTTTTGGGCGAACTCCTTGGTCGTGATCGGCGAGATCGAGCTCATGTCGATGACGAGCTTGCCCGTGGAAAGGCCCGAGGCGACGCCGTTGTCGCCGAACAGCACATCGGCGACCTGCGGGGTGTCGGGCACCATGGTGATGATGATATCGGCGGCCTTGGCCACTGCATTGTGGCCGGTGACGGTCTTCAGGCCCCTGGCAACAAGATCGGCCGGCGGCCGGGAGCGATGATCACTGGCAATCACGGCGTAACCGGCGTCGAGCAGATGCCCCGCCATCGGCGTGCCCATGATGCCGAGACCTATGAAGCCTATGGTTTCCATTGCGCAGTCTCCTGAAAGTCTTGTTCGAATAGATCAAAAAGGCTGGCACTACCCCTCATCCGCCTGCCGGCACCTTCTCCCCGTATAGGGACGGGGAGAAGGAAGAAGCTCCTGCGCTGTCGCTCCCCTCTTCCCGGTCTTAATGGGGAAAGGGTAAGGTGATGGGCAGCGCCAGCGCCGGCTGAAAATCTAGGCCGCCGCGCTCCCCTGCCCGGCAAACCCCGCGAACCAGTCGAGCCCAGCCTCGGTTCCGGCTTTCGGCTTGTACTCGGCGCCGATCCAGCCGGCGTAGCCGAGGCGGTCGATATGCTCGTAGAGGAAGGGATAGTTGATCTCGCCCGTCCCCGGCTCGTGGCGACCGGGATTGTCCGCAAGCTGGATATGCGCGATGCGGCTGAGGTTTGCCTCCATCGTACGGGCGAGATCCCCCTCCATGATCTGCATGTGATAAATGTCGTACTGCAAATAGAGGTTCTTCGAGCCGACGCGGTCGATCAGCGCCAGGGCCTGGTCCGAATAATTCAGGAAGAAGCCCGGAATGTCGCGCCTGTTGATCGGCTCGATCAGCAGCCTGACGCCGGCCTGCTCCAGCTTCTCCGCGGCGAAAGCGAGGTTCTCCACGAACACATCTTCCAGGACACGTCGCTCGACGCCGGCCGGCGCGATGCCGGCGAGGCAGTTGACCTGCTGGCAGCCAAGCGCCTGTGCATAGGTGATCGCCCTGGCGACGCCTTGCCTGAACTCCGGCACGCGATCGGGCAGCACGGCGATGCCGCGCTCGCCCTTGCCCCAGTCGCCGGCCGGCAGGTTGAACAGCACCTGCGTCAGGCCGTTCTTCTTGAGGCGCGCGGCGACCACCTCGGGAGCGTGATCATAAGGCCCGATATATTCGACGCCCTTGAAGCCGGCGCGAGCGGCGGCGTCGAAGCGATCGAGAAATTCATGCTCGCCGAAGAGCATGGAAAGATTGGCTGAAAACCGTGGCATGAGAGAATTTCCTCAATTAGAGCATCAGACCGAAAAGCAGTTTTCAGATCGCTCCGATGCTCAATCAAAATGTCCGGGCGTCCTTGTGCCTCCAATTGGGCGCGCGGCGCTCCAACGGATCAGTCGAGCATGACGATCGCCGTCGGCGCGTCCTCGTGGCTCTCGGCAAGTTCCTCGAATTCGGTGATCTTGTCGATTTCCGTGCCCATGGAAATATTAGTGACGCGCTCCAGGACAAACTCCAGCACCACCGGCACCCGATATTCCTTCATCAACCGTCGCGCCTCGCTGAAGGCATTGGCGAACTCCTCCGGCTTGCGCACGCGCACCGCCTTGCAGCCCATGGCCTCGGCGACAGCGACGTGATCGACGCCATATCCGGCCTCGGGATCATCGGCCCGGTTGACGTTCTCGAAGGCGAGGCTGACCTCGTAGTCCATCGAGAAGCCACGTTGCGCCTGGCGGATCAGACCCAGATAGGCGTTGTTCACGACGACGTGGATGTAGGGCAGCCTGTGCTGCGCGCCGACTGCCAGTTCCTCGATCATGAACTGGAAGTCATAGTCGCCCGAGAGCGCCACGATATCGCGCTCCGGATCGGCGGCGCGCACGCCGAGCGCCGCGGGCAAGGTCCAGCCGAGCGGGCCGGCCTGGCCGCAATTGATCCAGTTGCGCGGCCGGTAGACATGCAGGAACTGGGCTCCGGCGATCTGCGACAGGCCGATCGTGGTGACGTAGGTGGTGTCGCGGCCGAACGCCTTGTTCATCTCCTCGTAGACGCGCTGTGGCTTCAGCGGCACCTGGTCGAAATGCGTCTTGCGCTTCATCGTCTTCTTGCGCTGCTGGCATTCCTTCGCCCAGCCCGACCAGTCGCGCAGCTTGCCCGCCATCCGCCATTCGGTGGCGACGTCGAGCAGTATCTTCAGCGCGGCGCCGGCATCCGAGACGACGCCCAGATCCGGCGCGAAGACGCGGCCGATCTGCGTCGGCTCGATATCGACATGAATGAATTTCTTACCCCTGGTATAAACGTCGACGGAGCCGGTATGGCGATTGGCCCAGCGATTGCCGATGCCGAAGACGAAATCGGCCGCCAGCATCGTGGCGTTGCCATAGCGGTGCGAGGTCTGCAGCCCGCACATACCGGCCATCAACCGGTGATCGTCGGGGATCGCGCCCCAACCCATCAGCGTCGGTATGACCGGCACCCCGGTGACCTCGGCGAATTCGATCAGCAGGTCGGAAGCGTCGGCGTTGATGATGCCTCCGCCGGCGACGATCAGCGGTCTTTCCGCCGTGTTGAGCATCGCCAGCGCCTTCTCGGCCTGGGCGCGCGTCATCGCCGGCTTGTAGACCGGCAGCGGCTCATAGGCATCGATGTCGAACTCGATCTCCGCCAACTGGACGTCGACCGGCAGGTCGATCAGCACCGGGCCGGGCCGCGAGGAGCGCATGAGATGGAATGCCTTCTGCAGCGCCATCGGCACCAGATAGGGCTCCATGACGGTCACCGCCCATTTGGCGACCGGCGATGCGATCGCCGCGATGTCGACTGCCTGGAAATCCTCCTTGTTCAGGCGGGCGCGAGGCGCCTGGCCGGTAATGCAGAGGATCGGGATCGAATCGGCGGAGGCCGAATAGAGGCCGGTGATCATGTCGGTGCCGGCCGGTCCCGAGGTGCCGATGCAGACGCCGATGTTGCCGGCCCTGGCCCGCGTGTAGCCCTCGGCCATGTGCGAGGCACCCTCGACGTGACGGGCCAGCACATGACGGATGGTGCCTCTTGCCTTCAGAGCCGAATAAAGCGGGTTGATCGCCGCGCCCGGCACGCCAAAGGCATTGGTCG
Source organism: Mesorhizobium sp. 65-26 (assembly GCA_001899205.1). Taxonomy (GTDB): domain Bacteria; phylum Pseudomonadota; class Alphaproteobacteria; order Rhizobiales; family Rhizobiaceae; genus Mesorhizobium. The sequence goes on from MKVL01000030.1 coordinate 11,558, forward strand.
TGCCTTCCTTTTCGAGAACGAGAACCGCGGCATCGACAGCGCGCATCCTGGCCATTTTGCAGTCTCCAAGAGATCGTTGGTTGGCTTGACAATGCCCGCGCCATTCGGATTTTTCAATTTTTTCAGAATATTTTTTCATTTATAGAAAAATTCATCTAGCTACTGATTTAGCTGCATTTTCTGTTTTCCAAAAAATCAAGGCGCCCAATTGATGAAAAACTTTTTCATTGCGAGCAGCCGAAAATCGGCGACAATGACACAATGGAAACGACCGAGAAACGCCAGCGCGGCCGGCCGCGCTCCTTCAACGGGCCTTCGGATGCGGCCTCCGTGCAGTCGCTCGACCGCGCCTTGCGGATCCTGGCCATCGTCGCCGAGGGCAGCGGCCTGTCGCTGAGCGAAGTCGCGGCCAGGAGCGGCCTTGCCGCCTCAACCGCCTATCGCATGCTGACCACGCTGGAGAACCACGGCATGGTCGAGTTCGACAGCAGCGACCAGCTGTGGTCGATCGGCGTCGAGACCTACCGGATGGGCGCCGCTTTCCTGCGCCGCCGCAAGCTGGTCGACCGCGCCCGCGTCGTCATGCAGGAGTTGATGGAGAGGACCGGCGAGACCGCCAACCTCGGCGTTGCCGAGGACGATTGCGTGGTCTTCGTCAGCCAGGTCGAAACGCACCAGGCGATCCGCGCCTTCTTCCGGCCAGGCACGCGCAGCCCCTTCCACGCCTCGGGCATCGGCAAGGCGGTGCTCGCGCATCTGGAGCCCGAACGGGTCGGGACGATCCTGCGGCGTGCCGGCTTGGAGCGCTACACAGTCAGGACGCTTTCCGACATGGGCGCCCTCGCCCACGACCTGGCGACCATCAAGCAGCGCGGCTGGTCGGTCGACGACGAGGAGCGGCACCCCGGCATGCGCTGCGTGGCCGCGGCCATCTTCAACGAGTTCGGCGAACCGATCGGTGGTGTTTCGGTGTCGGGCCCGACGGTTCGGGTCACGCCGGAGCGACTGGCGGAGATCGGACCGCTGGTCCGGGACGCGGCGGCGGCCGTCACCAGGCTGATCGGCGGCATGGCGGGCGGCGGCTCCGCCGAACAGCGATAGCGTCGCGTGGCTTGACAGGGACATGACGAGCGCCAAGTCTGCGCCCGCAACCAAATCCGTGGGATTCCGGCGAACACGCATGAGCCTTCAGTCCGTCAAAGCCTTCTTCAGCGAGCATGCCCCCGATATCGAGGTGATCGAAACGCCTACCAGTTCGGCGACGGTGGCGCTTGCCGCCGAAGCGCATGGCGTCGAACCCGGGCAGATCGCCAAGACCATCTGCATGCGCGTCGGCGACCGCGTCTTGCTGGTGGTGGCGCGCGGCGACGCGCGCATCGACAACCGCAAATCCCGCGACGCTTTTGGCGGCAAGCCACGCATGCTGGATGCCGAGCAGGTCGTCGAGATCACCGGCCATCCTGTCGGCGGCGTCTGTCCGTTCGGTCTTGCCTCGCCGCTGCCGATCTATTGCGACACGTCGCTGCGCGCCTACGAGGAGGTGGTGCCCGCCGCCGGCGCGACCAACGCGGCCGTACGCATCGGCGTGGAGCGCATGGCGCAACTCACCGGAGCGGAATGGTGCGACATATGCGAGGAGCGGAAGGCGCCGCAATAGCGCCGACAGCAGGGCCCGCGGCTAACTACATTAATTACAGATAGATACAGGCTGAATTTCGAGTCGATTTGAAGATCGACGGTTGGACTGTGCGCACGAAAAAGGGGCCGTGAAGGCCCCTCTTCCGTCAAGACCGTGCCCTTCAGAGCCGGCAGTAATGGCGGAAGCCATCGTAGCCGATATAGGTGTCGGAACCCGGATCGTAGCTCGAATAGCGGGACAGGCAGCGGCGGACATGCCAGGAGCCTTCGTAATCGTCGACATAGACGGGCGCAGGCTGCTGCTGGGCGAGCAGGCTGCCGAGAACCAGGCCGCCGACGCCGGCGGCAATGCCGATGCCGATCTCGCGGTCGTGGGAATGGGCGGCAGAGGGCTGGATGGTGCCGACCAGCGAGCCGGCGGCGACGGTGGTGGCGATCAGGCCTGAAACGAGTGTGCGCTTGAACATGACGATCTCCTTGCTTCGTTGACCGAGGCGATCCATCCGCCTCTTGAACGTCTGTCGTCGCGCGAACAGAAAAGGTTCGAAGGTTTTTTGCGATTTTTCGAGAAAGACCGGAATCGGATCGAACAAGTCGTCGAAATGTCGGCAAACAAAAAGGGCGGCCGGGGCCGCCCTTTTGCCGGGATGGCTGCGTGCTGGTCACAGCACGATGACGACGCCACCGTGATGGTGGTGATGATGGTGGTGATACCACCAATAGTCGCCGTAATAGGCGTAGTCGTCATCGTGATGGTGATGGTGGTGATGATGCATGCCGTAGGCCAGCGACGACTGGACGGAACCGGCCATGGCGACGGTCGCGATGGCGATGGCGACGAAGGCGGAGGTGATGGTGCGCTTGAGCATGGAAGTCTCCTGATCTTTTGACCGAGGCGACCATTCGCCTCTGCGGATCAGTCGCGGGGACGAAGAGAAAGGTTCGGCCGCTCACGCGTCTGTGAGTATGCGTAGCACGAGACGCGCCCGGCCCAGCATCGGGAGGCCCCGGGAAGGCTTCCCGCCGCCCCCCGCTGGGATCGCGAGAACTCACCTTCGCTGAAAGGTGCCAGCTCATCCCATGCCGGTGATATGGCGCAGCCAGAAAGCGAGCGCGATGAAGCCGACAATGGTGGTGACGCCTGTCCAGTCGATGTTGGTGCGCTTCAGCCCGCGGACGAGCTTCAACAGGAGAAGCCAGGTCACCAGGATGATCGGCAGGATGAGGACGAATCTGATCATTCGACACCCCCTTCAAGGTGATTGCACCGCAACGGAAATGTAGGAAGCCGGCGAGCTGTTTTCAGCATGTCGCTCCCGCGTCGGACCAGCCGCCATCCGAAAAACGGAGTTTTGTCTTTACTGGCGCACCAAATATGCTACCGGAGCGCCGTGCCCTTGTAGCTCAGCTGGTAGAGCAGCGGTTTTGTAAACCGAAGGTCGCGGGTTCGATCCCTGCCGGGGGCACCAGTCATCCAAACCAGATCCAAAGCGTGAGAGACAGGCGACTTAGCGCGCTGCCGCCAGGAAGCGACACGATCCTAATTGTGTCGCTGGCGCAACGGGTTGGATAATTCAAGGGCGAGCAGGCAGAGCATAATGGCTTCGCTGCCGATGGCGCGGTAATCATGCGCCATTAGAGGCGGGATTGCGTTGGCGATGAAGTCGATTTTTCTTGCGGCGGCAGCCATCATCGGGTTCGCGGCCAGTGCCGCAGCCGCGGATGCCGTGACCGAACTGCCGGTAGCCTCGACCTACAACTGGACCGGCGGCTATGCCGGCGTGCAAGCCGCTTACATCTGGGGTGACGGCACGCAGACCTACGCCAATGGCGACTATTCCGCGCCGAAGCCTTCCGGCTTCCTTGGCGGTGCGTATCTTGGCGTCAACTATCAGCTCAGCAACAACGTAGTGATCGGGCTGGAGGGTGATTGGGCGTGGACCGATGCGAAGGACACGTCGCTCTATTTCCACTCGAATTCAGCTCCCTACGGGTCGAATTATCAGTCCGCCCTGGATGTCGATTGGACCGCTGGCCTGCGTGGCCGGATCGGCTACGCCACTGGCCGCTGGCTCCCTTATGTCGCCGGTGGTCTGGCAGTCGCCCGTGTCAACTATGTTGGCTACGACAGTGGCGCGGTGTTCGATCCCGGCGCCGCGAAGACCCTGGCGGGATGGACGATCGGCGCCGGTGCCGAATACGCCTTTACCGACAACTTGATTGGGCGCGCCGAGTATCGCTACAGCGACTTCGGCTCAGCGGACTTTTCAAACAGCTATGCGCCGTCCGAAAAGGTGGGCCTTACGTCGAGTGATGTCCGCATAGGCTTTGCCTACAAATTCTGACGGGCCATCGCCGACGGATTTCAGCCCGGCACGCCACAGTCTTCAAACCTTATCGAAGAACCTTCCGCCGGTGCCTGAAGGGCTTCATCGCCGGCGCCCTACGTCCCGATCGCGCCCACCAGTATCCGGTTCTGCCGTCGGATCGCCGCGCGCAGGTCCGGGATTTTCGCCTCGTCGCGCTTCACGAACTCGATGAACATCATGTTCATGTTGTTGAAGATGAGCTCGCCCACGGCCGGCCCGTCTATGTCGGCGCGCACCAGGCGAATCTCCTGCAACCGCGCGATCAGCGCGCGGATCTGCTCTGTCAGCGCGCGGTCGAGCGCGGTATAGGCCTGGCCGAACGGGCTGTCTGGCAGTTGCGTCGAGATCGCCATGGCCTGCCGCCACATCTCCTTGCTCAGATAATGGAGCGAGTGCTCGATATAGATGCCGATCAGCGTATCCAGGGCGTCGCCCACATTGGCCGGCGGGTTGGCGACCACCCCTCGCCCGGCATTCAGCACCTCGTTCACCTCCATCGAGACGATGGCGCCGAGAATGTCACCCTTGTTCTGGTAGTAGTTGTAGATCGTGCCGATCGAGACTTCCGCCTGCGTGGCGATGGCCTCGATCTTGGCGCCTTCATAGCCCGCCTCCCGAAACAGCGCCGCCGCCGCCTCGATGATGCGGCGGTGCCTGTCCGCCTTCTGTCGTTCGCGCAATCCGCTCATGCCGGTCTCATTGCCACAAAAACAGAATTGACTCAATTTTAGAATTGGTTCAACTTTTCTCCAACAAGCCAACAAGGCAGGGAGAACACTCGATGACCGACACGTCCGCCCGGAATCCGCTTTCCACCCTCCAGCGGCGCCTGCGCGCCGCATGCGCGGCCACTGCATTGCTTCTCGTCGCCGGATCGAGCCTCGCGCAGGCGGCCGACCTCAACGCGCTGATCTGGTGCGACCATTCCGACCCGGCGCTGCTCGAGCCCTTCGAGAAGGCCAACAACGTCAAGGTCAACGTCAAGGAGTTCGAAGGCACCGGTGCTGGCCTCGCCATCGTCGAGCAGTCGCAGCCCGGCGACTGGGACGTGATGGTGATCGATTCGATCGACGTGCCGCGCGGCGTCGAGAAGGGACTGTTCGAGCCGTTGCCGGAGGACAAGCTGCCCTTCGCCGACCTGTTTCCGGAAGTGAAGATGGACAAGTCGACCATCGTCGACGGCAAGCGCTACGGCATCACGGAGAAGTTCGGCTACAACACGATCGGCTTCAACAAGACCAAGGTCGACCCGACCGACATGCAGTCGCTGGCATCGCTCACCAACGACAAATACAAGAGCAAGATCGCCATCTATGACTACTACCTGCCCGTCATCGGCATGGCGGCGCTTGCCATTGGCAAGAAGACCGCGGATCTGACCGAGGCCGACCTGCCGGCGCTCAAGGAAGAGCTGCTCAAGATCAAGGCCAATGCCAAGCTGGTTGGCGAGGTGACAGCCAGCCAGACCGCGCTCGCGACCGGCGAAGTCGACATTCTGGTCGGCGGCGGCGAATGGGTCACGGCGGGCCTTGCCAAGGAGAACCCGGCGCTCGACTTCTCCATCCCGAAGGAGGGTGCCGTCCTGTGGTCGCAGTCGCTGGCCATGTTCAAGGATTCCAAGAACAAGGACATGGCGCTGAAGTTCATACAGTACATCCTGAGCCCGGAGGGCCAGGCACGGCTCGCCACCTCGTCCTGCTACTGGGGCATGCCGTCCAACACCAAGGCGGCGCTGACCGACGACCAGAAGAAGGTGCTGCGCTTCGACGAGCAGCCGGGCTTCCTGGCCCGCGCCCAGGCATATCCGGCGCCGAACGCCGACCTCGACAAGAAGATGCAGGATTTGTGGACCGAAATGCTGCAGGCAAAGTGAGTTGCCTGTGAATTCGAGCACGAGGGAGGGACGTGCCCTGCCCTGGGCGCTGGTCACGCCGGCGCTCGGCTGGACGCTGCTGTTCTTCGTGCTGCCTTTCGTCGCGATGGGCCTCTCCAGCCTGAGAGGCAGTGGCGACAGCTCTTTCTCCCTTGCCAACTACAGTCAGTTCTTCGCCAACCCGGCTTACTGGCAGGCGATGGTCAACTCGCTCGAGGTCACGGCGATCGTCACCGTCGTTTCGGTGCTGCTCGCCTATCCCTTCGCCTGGATCCTCGCCGAGCAGGTGCCCGAGCGCTGGCAGCGGGCGGCGCTCATGCTGGCCGTGCTGCCGTTCTGGACGTCCTATGTGGTGCGATCCTACTCATGGCTGCTCGTGCTGTCGCAGAACGGCGTGATCAATCGCGCCCTAGTGGGCTCGGGCCTGCTGAGCGAGCCGCTGCAGCTCGCCAACACACGGTTCGCCACGGTCACGGGCTTCGTGCATTTCTTCGTCATGCTGCTGACGCTGACGATCTTCGCCAATCTGAAGCAGCTCAGCCCCAGCTACCGCAAGGCCGCCGCCGATCTCGGCGCCGGCCCGGCGCGCACCTTCTGGCACGTCATCCTGCCGCTGACGCTGCCCGGCATCATGGTGGGCGCCTTCCTCACTTTCGTGCTGTGCATCGGCGACTACATCACGCCGCAGATCCTGGGCGGCAACAACGAGCTGGTCATGCCGCAGCTCGTCATGATGCAGATCGGCCGGCGCGGCGATTTTCCGCTCGCCTCGGCCCTGTCCATCATCCTGATGGCGGTCGTCACTGTCGCCTACCTCGCCTGCGCGCGCTGGCTGAAGATCGAGCGGACCTGACCATGCGGCTGGCGTTGCGCATCCTCGGCGGCCTCTACGCGATAGCGATCTACGGCTTCATCTTCCTGCCGGTCGTCGTGCTGGTGCTGTTCTCGCTGCAGGCGACGTCGTTTCCGATCCCGCCGTTCACCGGCCCTTCCCTGCGCTGGTACGAGGCGGTTCTCACCGACACGCGGCTGACCGCGGCACTCGTCAACTCACTGCTGGTCGCCAGCCTCTCCTCGCTGGTCGCCGTCACGCTCGGATTCCTGTCGGCCTGGGGCTTCGCGCGCTTCGTGCTGCCGGGCTCGGCGCTGCTGCGCGGGCTCATCACCCTGCCGCTCACCGTCAGCTACCTCATCATCGGCATGGGACTGCTGGTGCTGTTCAACTGGGTGGGCGTGCCCAAATCGCTGATCGCAGCCGGCATCGGCCATGTCGTGATCAACCTGCCGCTCTGCTTCGCCATCATCTACAGCCAGATGGGCGACCATCAGGTCAACATCGAGCGCGCCGCGCGTGACCTCGGGGCGCCGGAATGGAAGGTGCTGCTGCTGATAACCGTGCCGGTGCTTGCGCCTGCCATTTTCGCGGCCTTCTTCCTGTCGATGACCTTCTCATGGGATGAGTTCGTCATCTCCTTCCTGCTGACGCGCTTCGACACGACGCTGCCTGTGGAGATCTGGAACCTGCTGCGCTCCGGCCTCAACCCGAAGACCAATGCCGTCGGCTCTCTGGTCTTCGCCGTCTCCATCGTGCTCGTGCTGCTCTTCGAACTGACGCTGCTCCGGAGGAAGAAACCATGAGCGCGCCGCTCGTCGACATCCGCGCCGTCTCGCACCGTTTCGGCGAGCATCTCGCGCTGAAGGACGTATCGCTTCGCATCGAGCCGGGCAGCTACACGATCCTGCTTGGCCCATCCGGCTCCGGCAAGACGACGCTGCTGTCGATCCTGGGCGGGTTCGTCCGGCCAAGCGAAGGCAAGGTGTTCATTCGCGGCGAGGACTGCACGACCATGCCGCCGGCGCGGCGCCCGACGACCACCGTGTTCCAAGACTACGCGCTGTTCCCGCATATGAGCGTCGGCAACAATGTCGGCTTCGGACTGCGCATGCGCGGTGTCGATGGCACCACGCGGGCGGCCAAAGCCCGCGAGGCGCTCGCGCTGGTCGGACTGGCGTCGGCTTTCGACAAGAAGCCGCACCAGCTTTCGGGCGGCCAGCGGCAGCGCGTGGCGCTGGCGCGCGCCCTGGTCGTCGAGCCGGCGGTGCTTCTGCTCGACGAACCACTCGGCGCGCTCGACCTCAAGCTTCGCCGGCAGATGCAGGACGAGCTGAAGGCGATCCAGAAACGGGTCGGCACGGCCTTCGTCCACGTCACGCACGACCAGGAGGAGGCAATGGCGCTGGCCGACCATTGCGTCGTCATGAATGACGGCCGCATCGAGGACGAAGGCACGCCCGAACGCGTCTACTCCAGGCCGGCGACGCGCTTCTCGGCCACCTTCATGGGCGAAAGCACGATCCTGGCCGGCACCGTTGCCGAAGCCACCGGTGACACGCTCCTGATCCGGACACGCTGCGGGCCGGTGTCGCTGCCCGGCAGCAGCCTGCCCGCCGGCGCCGCCGTGGCCCTGGCGATCCGACCGGAACACATCGTCCTCGGCAGCGATGCGGGCGGCGTCAGGCTCGGCGACGCCAGGGTCAGCGATGTCGTCTTCCAAGGCAGCTTCAAGCGCGTGCTTGCCACCTCGGCGCTGGACCCCTCGCTCGGCTTCATCGCCAAGGCGCCCGCCGCAGCCGGCATACAGCCGGGCGACACTGTCGCGGTTTCGTGCGATAGCCAGGACATCATCATGCTTGCGGACTAGGCAATGACCGTGCTTCCCGTGATCGACGCTCCCGACTGGTACGAAACCATCCGCATGGGCGACGACGTCACGCTCATCCACGAGCCGTGGATCAAGCCGTTCTTCCGCTGCAACATCTGGCATGTGCGCGGCCGCGACCGCGACCTCCTGTTCGACACCGGGCTCGGCCATTTCAGCCTCCGGCGCCACGTGCCGCTGGTGAGCGAACGCAAGCTGGTCTGCGTGGCCAGCCACACGCATTTCGACCATATCGGCTGCCACCATGAGTTTCCCGACCGCTGCGTGCATTCCGCCGAAGCCGGGATCCTCGCCGATCCGCGCAACGAGTGGACCGCCGCCGGCACCTACGCGACCGACGAGATGTTCGACGGCATGCCGGTGGGCTGGGACACCGCCAGCTACGGCGTGAGGCCGGCGCCGGCCGGCCGCCTGCTGGAACATGGCGACGTCGTGGACCTGGGCGACCGCGTGTTCGAGGTCGTGCACACGCCCGGCCACTCCCCGGGCGGGATAGCTCTTTACGAGCAAAAGACCGGCATCCTTCTATCGGGCGATATCGTCTATGACGGACCGCTGATCGACGATGCGTACCATTCCGACATTCCCGACTATGTCGAGACGCTGCTCAGGATGCGCGAGATCGACGTCTCGGTCGTGCATGGCGGCCATTTTCCGAGCTTCGGCAAGGTACGCTATCGCCAGCTCATCGACGAGTATGTCGCCAGCAAGCGCAAGGCCGGCTGCCACCTGCGCGCCAGGTAGGCGGGAGGGCTATCCAGCCAGGGCCCGCGATATTTCCCGTGGACCCGGCTCAACCGCAACGCTCGGCGCCGCGAGCTGCTCGCGGAACCATTCGAAGGTCCGTCGGATGCCGTCCTGATAGGTCGTGCCGGCCCGCCAGCCCGGCATAAGCTGCCGGGCCATGGTCAGGTCGGGACAGCGATTGCTCGGATCGTGAGGCGCCGGCTCGCGATACTCGATGCGGCTGCCCGGAACGAGCGAGCGCACGTAGTTGGCGATCTCGATCACCGGGACTTCGATGTCGTTACCGATGTTGACCGGACCGGCGGGCGAAATACGGTCGCGCCAGAAGAACCGTTCCAGGCCTTCGATGACATCGTCGACATAGCCCCAGCTGCGCGACTGCGAACCGTCGCCATGGACAGTCAGCGCGCCGGTGGTCAACGCCTGAACGATGAAGTTGGAGACGGCGCGGCCATCATCGATGCGCATCCTCGGTCCGTAGGTGTTGAACAGGCGGGCGACGCGGACATCGAGCCCGCTGACGCGGCGGGTCTCGAACAGCAGCGCCTCGGTGCAGCGCTTGCTTTCGTCATAAGACGATCGGGGGCCGGTGCAGTCGACAGCGCCCCTGTAGCTCTCCGGCTGCGGCGAAACCGCCGGATCGCCATACACCTCCGACGTCGAGGCGAAACTGAAGCGGCCGCCCGGCTTCAGCAGGCCCAGGAGATTGAGAGCGCCGACGACATTGGCCCTGATGGTGCGCGCCGGGTCGCGCATGTACCAGGGCGGCGAGGCCGGCGAAGCGAGATGGATGATCTCGTCGAAGCGATGGGCCGACGTGAAGTTCTCGACGTCCTGCACCTCCACGCGCAACCGCGCGTCCTTGACATGCGCGAGATTGCTCCGCGAGCCGGTCCACAGATTGTCGACCACCACGAGTTCGGCAAGGTCGCCGCGCAGCAGCAAACGGTCGACGATATGCGAGCCGATAAAGCCACAGCCTCCCGAAACGAGCACACTGCGCGCCATGAACCTCATTCCCCTCTCCATTCGCCATCAGGCAGGCGAACGTATTGCCGGAAATCGGAACATAGCCGCAAGAGCGGAAATGGCCACCCCATCTCGGCCAACGCCTGAGGCCAGCGCTTGGCGGAAATGCGCACTCCCGGTCATCAATGCGGCGTCAGAGCGTCCTTTGTGGACAAGGCATCACCGCGGCGGTGCCGCAACCGGAAGCCGTCGGCTGTGGCCGGAGGCTCATCTCTTCGGACTGGTGGACGAGTTCAGCGAAGACGACCGCGAAGCTGCCCAGCATCAGAAAGACAATGATCATGCGTGTAACCGGCAATGGTCTGGCCTCTACTGGCTAGGCCCCCGCGCCAACCATCAATACCGGCTAGCATGACGGCAGCGGCTTTACGAGAGTTTAAGCCTCGTCTTAACCATCACATTCGTTACATCTCGGATATGATGCGCGAGCCATTCGCTGTCGCTCCGGCGACGGTCTTTGCAGACGTGCCTGCCCATGCTACGCCGACGCCGGCGACGCAGTCCAACCGGTCATCCTCCGGAAGCAATGAGCACCCCAGTCAGCAATTTCGCCTTCATCTCATCCGACACGTCAGACGCCCAGGCGGCGCTCCAGAGCCTGTCGGCGCGCTACGGCCAGCGCCCAGCCGAGGAAGCCGACATCGTCGTGGCGCTCGGCGGCGACGGCTTCCTGCTGCAGACCCTTCGCGACACGATGGGTACCGGCAAGAAAGTCTATGGCATGAACCGTGGCACCATAGGCTTCCTGATGAACGAATACCGCGTTGGCGGGCTGCCCGAGCGCATTGCATCCGCCGTAGCCGAGACGATTCGGCCGCTGGAGATGCAGGCCGTCACCTCCGAGGACGAGACGATCACCGCCCTCGCCATCAACGAGGTCGCGCTTTGGCGCCAGTCGTACCAGACGGCAAAGATCCAGATCACCGTCGACGCCCAGGTCCGCATGGAAGAGCTCAGTTGCGATGGCGTGATGATCGCCACGCCCGCGGGCTCCACGGCCTACAATCTGTCAGCGCATGGCCCCATCCTGCCGCTCGATGCGCCGCTGCTGGCGCTGACACCGGTCAGTCCCTTCCGCCCGCGCCGCTGGCGAGGCGCCCTGCTCTCCAACAAGGCCACCGTTCGCTTCGATATTCTGGAGCCTGAAAAGCGACCGGTGAACGCCGCCGCCGACCATACGGAGGTGAAGGCGGTGACGTCGGTCACCGTGCGGGAATCGCCGACGGCAACGGCAACATTGTTGTTCGATCCGAACCATTCCTGGAACGAACGCATCCTTGCCGAACAGTTCCGTTACTGAACCGACACATCGATATTGAGCGGGATCAGGCGTCTCGATTAAGGTTACATCGTCACAAAAGCGGCTGTCGTGCCGTTTCTGTTGACAAATCGCGGACTTGCGCCTAATCGCAATGCCGATCTTGCAAGCGCGCGGCGCTTGCCGCGGCGAATAGTGTCGCGCTCTCCAGAACCAGCCAAAGACACAGCACTTGTCCTCAGACACCCAGACCGCTCAAGAAGCGTCGACCTTCGCAGAACTCGGCCTGTCGCCGAAGGTTCTTTCCGCCGTCACCGACGCCGGCTACACCACCCCTACTCCGATCCAGGCCGGCGCCATTCCGCACGCCCTGCTCGGCAAGGACGTCCTGGGCATCGCCCAGACGGGAACGGGCAAGACGGCTTCGTTCGTCCTTCCCATGCTGACGCGCCTGGAAAAAGGCCGCGCCCGTGCCCGCATGCCGCGCACGCTGATCCTGGAGCCCACCCGCGAACTTGCAGCCCAGGTGGAAGAGAACTTCGTCAAGTACGGCAAGAACCACAAGCTCAACATCGCTCTGCTGATCGGCGGCGTCTCGTTCGACGAGCAGGATAAGAAGCTCGAGCGCGGCGCCGACGTATTGATCGCCACGCCCGGCCGCTTGCTCGACCACCGCGAGCGCGGCAAGCTGTTGCTCAATGCCGTCGAAATCCTCGTCATTGACGAGGCCGACCGCATGCTCGACATGGGCTTCATCCCAGACATCGAGCGCATCTGCGAGATGATCCCGTTCACACGGCAGACGCTGTTCTTCTCGGCGACCATGCCGCCGGAGATCACCAAGCTCACCGAGAAGTTCCTGCACGCCCCGGTGCGCGTCGAGGTGTCGAGGGCTGCCTCCACCAACACCAGCATCACCCAGCGCCTGGTCAAGTCCGGTTCCAAGCCGTGGGAGAAGCGCGAAACGCTGCGCGAACTGATGAAGGCCGAGGACGCGGACCTCAAGAACGCGATCATCTTCTGTAATCGCAAGGTGGAGGTTTCGGAGCTCTTCCGGTCGCTTCTGAAGCACGATTTCGACGCCGGCGCCCTGCACGGCGACATGGACCAGCGCGCCCGCATGCAGATGCTGGCCAACTTCCGCGATGGCAAGCTGCGCTATCTCGTGGCCTCGGACGTCGCGGCGCGCGGCCTCGACATTCCCGATGTCAGCCACGTCTTCAACTATGACGTACCGATCCATGCCGAGGACTATGTCCACCGCATCGGCCGCACCGGGCGCGCCGGTCGCTCCGGCAAATCCTTCACCATCGCCACGCGCGGCGACACCAAATATGTCGATGCGATCGAGAAGCTGATCGGCAACAAGATCGAGTGGCATGACGGCGACCTGTCGACCGTCACGGAAAGCGAGGGCGACGACAGCCCGCGCCGTGGCCGGGGCGCGCCGCGCCGCGCTGGACGCAAAGGCGACGAGCGCTCCGACAGGGGCGAGCGCAGGAAGGGCGACCGCCCGCGGCGCGACGAGGCCGAGGCCGCAAGCGTGGCCGAGGAACAACCGATTGCCGCCGAGGTCGCTGATATCGACGAGCGCAGGTCCCGCAAGGACGCCATCCGCTCCGCCAACACCGATCGCAAGGGTTCCGGCAATCAGCGTGACCATGGTCGCCGCCATCGCCACGAAGAGGACGACGCAACCGTCGGCTTCGGCGACGACGTGCCCGCCTTCATGCGGATCGTCGCCAAGGTCTGATCTTCAACGAAACGTCCACGTAAAAACGGCCCCGAACGGGGCCGTTTTCTTTTGCGCGATGGATCGCCCGATCAGGTGAGCGGCGAAAGCTGGATTTCGACGCGACGGTTCTGGGCGCGTCCCTCGGCCGTGGCGTTCGAGGCGACAGGGCGCGTCTTGCCGAAGCCGGTGACCGCAAAGCGGCGGGAATCGACCCCCTGCCCCGCGAGGTAGTTGGCGACAGCCAGCGCGCGGCGTTGCGACAGGTCGAAATTATGCTGCTCGCTGCCGGTCGAATCCGTATGGCCGAAGACATCGACGGTGGTCTGACGATACTTGTTCAGCACAATCGCCACGGAATTCAGCACGGAATAGAAGCCGGGCTTCACCGCATCCTGGTCGACGTTGAACGTGATGTCGGACGGCATGTTGAGGATGATCTGGTCGCCGTTGCGGGTGACGCTTACGCCGGTGCCCTGCAACTGCCGGCGGAGTTCGGCCTCGTTCCTGTCCATGGTGGCGCCGATGGCGCCGCCGGCGAGAGCGCCGATGCCCGCGCCGATCAGCGCGTTGCGGCGATCATTGCCGCCGGCCAGCAGGCCGATGCCCGCGCCGGCCAAGGCACCGAGGCCAGCGCCGGCAGCAGTGTTGGAAACCTTCTGCTCCCCGGTATATGGGTCCGTGGTGGTGCAGGCGCTCACGAGAACCGCCGTCGCCACAACGACGAGCAAAGTCTTTTTCATATCGAGGTCCCTCTCCAAATTCCGGCGGCGTCGTGACGCGCCAAATCAGCCCTTCCCGCGTCTTGTAACATGAATTGCGGCGAAAAACGGAACGGGAAAAGCGGAGAACGGGGGCTTTTCCCGGAAGTTCCAAGCCTTCTCTCGCCCACGCCTGATAGATCTGGACGGCGCTACCAGAGATTCCTGCCGTCGATGACGACCACCTCGACCTTCTCCAGATCGAAATCGTCGAACAGCCGCGCGTTTATGCTGATCTTCGGCCTGTCGAAATCCGGCTCTCCGGTCGACCAGTCCGGCGTCTCGGTAAAGGTGCCGCAACCGCAGGTGCCACAGAAACCATGCTTTATCGTTTTCGATCCCCAGCGGTAGAAAGAGACGCTTTCGGGCGGGCTGGTGAGCTTGAACTGGGAGGGGGTGTAGTAGGCCCATAGCGAACCGCGCTTCGAGCAGAAGGAGCAGGTGCATTGCGTCACCGTCTGCGGCGCTTCGGAAACCTCGAACGTGGTGGCCTTGCAGTGACAGCTTGCCTTTAATGCCATGAACGGATCCTTCTCCACTGCCCCCCGGACAGCAGGCCAGCACAAAGACGGCTTCGTGACAACTGCCGGCAAAGCCCTGATTGCAGGCAAAACGCCTGTTGGTTGTGGATCACGCCGAGGATTCGGCCGACGCCGCCAGCCAGGCCGCTTCGGCCGCACAGGCGGACGGCGACAAAAATGTCAAAGGAGGGATCGCCGTGGCGACAGCCCGGCCCCTAGCCGGAGACATGCTCGCTATACTGTGGCAGGTCGTCGGTGATCGTGAACCATTCCGCCTTCGAGCCGACGAAGATATGCGCGGTCGGGCGGATGCTCGGGCTGTCGACCAGCGTGCCCATGGCGACGTGGACGTAGGCAGCTTCGCGCACCAGCGAATAGAGCAACGAGCCGCATCGTCCGCAATGCGCATCGTGGCCGCTTGTATCGCCGAAGATCAGCAACCCGTTCTCGCCATCCGTCAGGCGGAACTTCTCACGCTCTATGCCTGCGAATGGCTTGTACGCAGCCCCTGTGGTGCGGCGGCAGTTCGAGCAATGGCAATTCGCCGCGTAGACGAATTCGTCCGCCACCTCGTAGCGGACCGCGCCGCAAAGGCACTTTCCGGCGAGCCTGCGCGCGCCCACGTCATCCGGATGATCCGCCAAGACAACCTTCCTGCCTACGCCAGAGGTCAGTCGAGCTGGAGCGCTTCAGTCCAGATCGGCCACCGCCTCGCCTGCCCCGCCTTCGATGCGGTGCGACAGCGAGGCTTCCATGAACTCGTCGAGATCGCCATCCAGCACGCTCGACGGGCTGGTGCTTTCGACGCCAGTGCGCAGATCCTTGACCAACTGATAGGGCTGCAGCACGTAGGAACGGATCTGGTGTCCCCAGCCGATGTCGCTCTTCGAGGCTTCGGTCGCGTTGGCGACCGCCTCGCGCTTCTTCAGCTCCTCCTCGTAGAGGCGCGAACGCAGCATCTCCCAGGCCTTGGCACGGTTCTTGTGCTGTGAGCGCTCCGCCTGGCAGGCGACCGCGATGCCGGTGGCAAGGTGGGTGATGCGCACGGCGGAGTCCGTCGTGTTGACGTGCTGGCCGCCCGAGCCCGAGGACCGATAGGTGTCGATGCGCACGTCGGATTCGGAAACGTTGATCTCGATCGAGTCATCGATGACGGGATAGACCCAGACGCTGGCGAAGGACGTATGGCGACGCGCGTTGCTGTCGTAGGGCGAGATGCGCACCAGGCGATGCACGCCGGATTCCGTCTTCAGCCAGCCATAGGCATTATGCCCCTTGATCAGCACGGTCGCGGACTTGATACCCGCTTCTTCGCCATCGTGGACTTCCAGCACCTCGACCTTGAAGCGGCGCCGCTCGGCCCAGCGCGTGTACATGCGCAGCAGCATCGAGGCCCAGTCCTGGCTTTCGGTGCCGCCGGCGCCGGCATGGATTTCGAGATAGGTGTCGTTGGCGTCGGCCTCACCCGACAGCAGCGTCTCGACCTGGCGGGCCTTCGCTTCGCCCTGCATCGAACGCAACGACGCCTCGGCCTCGGCGATGACGCTTTCGTCGCCTTCTTCCTCACCGAGCTCGATCAGGCCGATGTTGTCTTCGAGCGCCTGGGTCAGTCCCTTGACCGCCGCGATACCGTCTTCGAGTTCCTGGCGCTCGCGCATCATCTTCTGCGCTTCGATAGGGTCATTCCAAAGGCTGGCGTCCTCGGCCCTGACGTTGAGATACTCAAGCCGCTTTATGGCCTGATCCCAGTCAAAGATGCCTCCTCAGCAGGGTTATCGCCTGCCTGATCTCGTCGACAATATTCTGCGTTTCCGCGCGCATGGCTGCCAGTTCTGTCCTGTTGGAGAGTGATGCTTCGATCGGCGCGATACATAGGCACCGTGCCAGCGCCTGTAAAGCGAAATGGGCCGGTCGAACCGGCCCATCGAACGGTACCAGGCGTCAGTAGAGACCGCCGCCGCCGTCCTGGATGGCCTGATTGGCCTGCGGCGACAGCGCGCCGCCCGTGGTGTTGGAGCCATCGGCGCCCATGCCGATCACCCAATAGCTGTCGGCGGGACCAGTGCCGGGCTTGAAGGCCTCGATAATGGTGCCGGGATCGCCAGGATTGGCGCGCATGCCGGTCTTGTGGTTGATGGCGATCAGCTTCATGCCGTCCGGAACCTGGAAGTCGACATTGGGCGTGCCGTCGAGGGCCACGCGCATGAAGTCCTTGAAGATCGGCGCGGCAAGACCGCCGCCGGTCGCTCCCTTGCCGAGGCCGCGCGGGGTGTCGTAGCCCATATAGAGGCCGACCACGAGGTTCGGCGTGAAGCCGATGAACCAGGCGTCCTTCTCGTCATTCGTCGTACCGGTCTTGCCGGCTATATGACGGCCGAGCTCGGCGATGGTGGCGCCGGTGCCGCGCTGGACGACGCCTTCCATCATCGAAGTGATCTGGTAAGCGGTCATCGGGTCGAGAACCTGCTCGGAATTATCGACCAGTTCCGGCTCGGGCTGGTTCTTCCACTCGGGGGCGTTGCAGCCCTCGCAGCCACGCTCATCCTGCTTGAACACGGTCTTGCCGTAACGGTCCTGGATGCGATCGATCAACGACGGTTTGATCGATTTGCCGCCATTGGCCATGATCGAATAGGCCGAAACCATGCGCATCACGGTGGTTTCGCCGGAGCCGAGCGCCATCGGCAGATAAGGGGCGAGATGATCGTAGACGCCGAAACGCTCGGCGTACTCGACGACCAGCTTCATGCCCATGTCGTTGGCGAGCCGGACCGTCATCAGGTTGCGGGACTTCTCGATGCCGGAACGCAGTGTCGCCGGGCCGGCCACCGTGCCGTCATAGTTCTTCGGCGTCCAGGTGGTGTTGCCGCTCTGAATGGTGATCGGACCGTCCATGATGACCGAGGCCGGCGTGTAGCCATTGTCCAGCGCGGCTGAATAGACGATCGGCTTGAAGGAGGAGCCGGGCTGGCGCATCGCCTGGGTCGCGCGGTTGAACTCCGACTGCGAATAGGAGAAGCCGCCGACCATGGCCAGCACGCGGCCCGTATGCGGATCCATGGCGATCAGGCCACCCTGGACCTCCGGCACCTGGCGCAGGCTGTAGCTCGAATCGGAGCCGTCGTTTTTCTGCACGAACACCACGTCGCCGGGCTGCAGCACTTCCGCAGGCGATTTCGCCCTGACGGTCTTGCCCCCGACGAGATGGCGCATGGCGAAGCCCATGTCGTCCTTGCTGACGGTGCCGGTGATGCGATCCTTCGCCAGATCGCCCGACACCTGCCGCTTCGGCTGCAGGCCGATGGACAGACCGCGGGCCGAACTGTCGAGCACCACGGCAAGCTGCCATTCAGGCACGTCTTCCAGTCCCTTGACGTTCCCGAGCGTCACGCCCCAGTCGCCGGAGACGTCGATCTTGGTCACCGGGCCGCGATAGCCGCGCAGCGTGTCATACTTGATCAGACCGTTCTGCATGGCCCTGCGGGCGATGAGCTGGATCTTGGGATCAAGCGTCGTGCGGACGGAAAGCCCGCCCTCGTAAAGAGCATTCTCGCCGTAGCGCGAGATGATCTGGCGACGCACTTCCTCGGTGAAGTACTCGCCGGCGAACAGATAGGTGCCATTGCGCCTCGGCGTCACGCCGAGCGGCTCGGCCTTGGCCTTCTCGCCTTCGTCATGGCTGACGTAGCCGTTGACGACCATCTGGTCGATGACCCAGTTGCGGCGCTCCAACGCGCGGTCTGCATGCTTGAACGGATGGTAGTTGTTGGGGCCTTTCGGCAAGGAGGCCAGATACGCGGCTTCCGCGACCGTCAGCTCATTGACCGACTTGTCGAAATAGGTGAGCGCCGCGCCGGCAACGCCATAGGCGCCGAAGCCGAAGAAGATCTCGTTGAGGTAGAGTTCGAGGATACGGTCCTTCGAATAGGCCTGCTCGATGCGGAAGGCCAGGATCATCTCCTTGATCTTGCGCTCGTAGGTCTGGTCGGATGTGAGCAGGAAGTTCTTCGCCACCTGCTGGGTGATGGTCGAGGCGCCGACCTGGCGGCGGCCGGAACCGAAATTCTGCAGGTTGACGACGATGGCGCGGCCAAGACCGGTGATGTCGATACCGGGATGGGTATAGAAATTCTTGTCCTCGGCGGACATGAACGCCGCCTTGACGCGATCCGGGATCGCCTGGATGGGCAGATAAAGGCGCCGCTCGCGGGCATATTCGGCCATCAGCGAGCCGTCGGACGCGTGGATGCGAGTGGTCACCGGCGGCTCGTACTTGGCGAGCACCTCATAGTCCGGAAGGTCCTTCGACACATGGGCGATGTACAGCCCGACGCCCGCCGCGACCAGAAGGGCCAGCGTCGTGCCGATGCCGAAGAAATAACCAATAAGACGAATCATACCCGCTCCGGTCCTTGGTCCGGGATTTTCCTAAACGAAGCCGCACCCCGTGCAAGCTTTCGAGACAACCCCGATCCGCGATCGGAAATCCATGTCGCGACCATGTGGACAAAATACGGCAGCGTGGCGGCGGCTATCCGAATGCCGCCAATAAAAGCACAAGGTGTTGTGGTCAAGCAACGCCGCCTGCGGTTGCAGGCATTGCCCCCATTTATCCACCCGTCACCGTTCCGGACTTGGCGGCCGCGAACAGCGCCACCGCGTTGGAAATGCTCTGGGCCGCCTTGGCGCGCCAATCGGCGTTCACCAGCTGGGCCTCATCCTTCTCGTTCGAGAGATAGCCGAGCTCGACCAGAACGGACGGCACGTCAGGCGCCTTCAGCACCCGGAAGCCGGCGGAACGCTGTGGATTGTTGATGAGGCCGACGCTCGTCGACAACTCACCGACAAGCGTGTGGGCGAATGCCATCGAAAAGCCGTGCGTCTCGCGGCGGATGAGGTCGATCAGGATATCGGTGACCTCCTTGTCGTCCTTGATCTCCATGCCGGCGAACTGGTCGGAGAGGTTCTCGCGGTCGGCGAGCGCCTGGGCCTGCGGGTCCGAAGCCTTGTCGGAGACCGTGTAGACGGTCGCCCCGCGAATACCTTTCACGCTGATCGTGTCGGCGTGGATCGAGATGAGCAGGTCCGCCTCGTGCTGGCGGGCGATGCGGACGCGATCGTCAAGGCGCAGGAATTCGTCGTCGTCACGCGTCATGAACACATCGTACTTGCCGACGGCGACGAGCTTGTCGCGCAACTCCTGGGCGAAGGCGAGCGTGACGTTCTTCTCGACCGTGCCGTTGAGACCTTCCGCGCCGCCGTCGATGCCGCCGTGACCGGGATCGAGCACGATCGTGAACCGATGGTCGGGTTTCGCCGCCGCAACCTTCGGAACGGTCGCGACACGGTCACCCTTGTCGGTGGAAACGGTCGCGCCCGTCGTCTGCGCCTGTATGGCGAGCGCGGCCTCGAATTCGCGCGGCGAGGATGCCGACATGTCGATGGCTATACGGTAGCCCTGGCCATCGTCATTCTTGAGCACGTCGACCCTGTCGACCGCGAACGGGCCCTTGCCGGTGACGATCATGCGCGACACGCCCTCGCCGACGTCGCCATAGCGCACGGCGCGCACCAGTCCACGCGCCTTCAGATCCTTCGCGTCGACAGCGAATCGTGTTGCCGGCAGGTCGACCACCAGCCGGTTGGGGCCGCGCAGCAGGAACCACTTCACATCGGGCTCGCGGTCGAAATTCATGACGATGCGCATCTTCATCGCATCGCCGGCCATCTTGTAGCTGGTGAGCTCGAGAGGCGCCGCTGCCCGCGCGCCGGATGAAAGGACAAGGCCGAGGACGACGAACAACAGGGCGACAGCGGCACCGAAGACGGCATGCCCCGCACGACGCCCCTTGCCCGTGAAGCCTGCCACCACCATCTCTTCTCCAGTCGCTTCCGAATTAGGCGTCGAGCGCCCGGTCGTCTCTTCAGTGCCGGTTACGCCGTGAACTCGATTAACGATTGGTATCCAGAGAAGGTTAACCAAGCCTTTTCAACAAAGGCCGGAACCCAGGCTTACGCAACGGAACCGCTTTTTGCCGGCATCGGAAATCGGGGTTGCCTTCCACCACGCCAAATCATAAAAGCGACGTTGGATCATCGCAATCCTGGAACCGCCCTCCTCCGGAGTTTCCTGCTAAAGGTCAGACGAAAGGCGGCTCTTTCGCTTCCAGGCGAAACAGGCGATCGGTGATCGCGACGAATTTCGCAGGTACGC
This sequence comes from Mesorhizobium sp. 65-26, assembly GCA_001899205.1. Classification (GTDB taxonomy): domain Bacteria; phylum Pseudomonadota; class Alphaproteobacteria; order Rhizobiales; family Rhizobiaceae; genus Mesorhizobium. The sequence continues at coordinate 32,420 of MKVL01000030.1, forward strand.
TCCCGTGGCGGGGGACTGGCCTGCGTCTATGAAAACGGCCGGGATGTCCCGCGCCGGCTCTGTGCGAGCAAACAAGCTGGTCCGGTTTTCCGGGCTTTGGTTCAAAAAGGTTCTGCCGGTCAGGATGGCTTCACACGCAATCATGGAAAGGTCCGCACAACACCGCGCCGTTTCGGCTGCGGGCGGCACCGCGATTGCGCTCAGTCAACGACCGGCGGACATTCAATTATCCGGCACCCATAATCAAACAGGCACGCAGCGGCGGGTTCTTTCCCGCGGCCTGCGGCCGACGGCTGCCGGGGGGAAACGAAATAATGCCCAACAAGATGCTGATAGACGCCTCCCACCCGGAGGAAACACGCGTTGTCGTCGTTCGCGGTAACCGCATCGAAGAATTCGACTTTGAATCTCAGGACAAGAAGCAGCTCAAAGGAAACATCTATCTCGCCCGCGTAACGCGCGTCGAACCCTCCCTTCAGGCAGCTTTCGTCGAGTATGGCGGCAACCGTCACGGTTTCCTCGCCTTCAGCGAAATCCATCCCGACTACTACCAAATCCCTGTCGCCGACCGGCAGGCCCTGCTGCGCGCCGAAGCGCAGGAGGCCGAGGACGAGGACGACGAGGAAGGCGATGGCGAGGAACGCCAGGGCCGGGATCGTGGACGGCGCGGACGCCGGCGCGGCGGCAAGGGCCGCGAGCGCGGCGAGAACAAGCGTGACACCTCGGCCGACGCAGCCGAGAGCGCCGAAGCCGGCGACAACGCCGGGACGAGCGAAAGCGGTGACGCTGGCGAAACGGTGATCGCGGCCGCAGACGAAGGCGTCGAGGCGCCGGAAATCACGGCGACCGAGAGCGAGCCGGCCGCCGAATCGTCCAGCGATGGCGACAACGTGGCCGAAGGCGAAAGCGGCGAGGACGGCGAAACTTCCACGGGCGGCACGTCCATCGCCGCAGCCGTGGATGCCGACGTGATTTCCGAGGCCATCGCCACGGAACCGCACGAGGAAGCGGCCTCTGGCGACAACGACCGTGGCATGCTGGAGGAAGTGCATTCCTCGCATCCCGACGATCATGAGATCGAATCGGTCGGCGCCGAGGACGCGCTCGAGGAAGTGCGCAATCGCCGCAAGCCGGTGCGCCGCCAGTACAAGATCCAGGAAGTCATCAAGCGCCGCCAGATCCTGCTGGTCCAGGTCGTCAAGGAAGAGCGTGGCAACAAGGGCGCCGCGCTCACCACCTACCTGTCGCTTGCCGGACGCTATTCCGTGCTGATGCCGAACACGGCACGCGGCGGCGGCATCTCGCGCAAGATCACCAACGCCCAGGACCGCAAGCGCCTCAAGGAAGTCGTCGCGGACCTCGAAGTGCCGCAGGGCATGGGCGTCATCCTGCGCACCGCCGGCGAAAGCCGCACCAAGGCGGAGATCAAGCGCGACTACGAATATCTGATGCGGCTGTGGGAAAATGTCCGCAGCCTGACCCTGCAATCCTCGGCCCCTGCCCTGGTCTATGAGGAAGGCAGCCTGATCAAGCGCTCGGTGCGTGACCTCTACAACAAGGACATCGACGAAATCCTGGTCTCCGGCGACGACGGCTACCGCGAGGCCAAGGACTTCATGCGCATGCTGATGCCCAGCCACGCCAAGGTGGTGCAGCCTTATCGCGACACGACGCCCATCTTCGTGCGCAACGGCATCGAGGCGCAGCTCGACCGCATGCTGCAGCCGCAGGTGACGCTGAAGAGCGGTGGCTACATCATCATCAACCAGACCGAGGCGCTGGTTTCCATCGACGTCAATTCGGGCCGCTCCACCAAGGAGCACTCGATCGAGGACACCGCGCTCCACACCAATCTCGAAGCCGCCGAGGAAGTCGCCCGGCAGTTGAGGCTGCGCGACCTCGCCGGCCTGATCGTCATCGACTTCATCGACATGGAGGAGAACCGCAACAATCGCGCGGTCGAGAAACGGCTCAAGGATCACCTCAAGAACGATCGCGCCCGCATCCAGGTCGGCCGCATCTCGCATTTCGGCCTGATGGAGATGTCGCGCCAGCGCATCCGCGCCAGCGTGCTGGAATCGACCATGAAGCCCTGCCCGCATTGCGGCGGCACCGGGCATGTGCGGTCGGATTCGTCCGTCGCGCTGATGGTCGTGCGCGCGATCGAGGAATTCCTGCTCAAGGATTCCCGCAGCCACATCACCGTGCGCACGCCGACGGCAACCGCGCTGTATGTGTTGAACCACAAGCGCGGCACGCTGGTGGAGCTGGAGGCGCGTTTCGGCCTGACCATCACGCTGGAGGCCGATGACGCTGTCGGGTCGCAGCACTACGCGATCTTCCGTGGCGCGCTCGCGGAAAAGCCGGAGGGCTTCGTCGAGGCGCGCAACCTGCCGACCTACGTCGAGCCGGAGCCGGAAGACGACGTCGTCTTCGAGGAGGAAGAGGACGCAACGGCGCAGGAAGAACAGCCGCGCCAGCAGCAGCAACAGCCACAGAAATCGGGCGAGGAAGGTGACGGCCGCGACCGCAAGCGGCGCAAGCGCCGGCGGCGGCGTGGCAGGGATCGCGACCGCGACCACGCGGACCATGAGGCGGCCCCGGGCGTGGCAGCCGATGCATCGGCGGACGAGTCGGTCGCCGCGGGCGAGGCCGACGAGACGGAAGTGGACGAAGCCGAAGCCGTCGCCGTCGAAACCGTCGAGAACGCGGACACCTCCGACGATAGCCAGGGCAAGAAGCGCCGGCGCGGCAAGCGCGGCGGCAAGCGCAACCGCCGCGAGGACGGCGATGCGGAGGCCGCCGGCGAAGAGGCGGGGGAACCCGCTGAAGACGCGCAGCCCGTGAATGCCGAAACGATCGAAGTCGTGACGAGCGAGACTGCGGTCACCGTCGAGGATGCGGCAACGCCGGCAGTGGCGGAAGAGGCCCCTGTCGCCGAAAAGCCGAAGAGGCGCCGGACAAGCAAGAAGGCAGCCGCGGCCGCCGTCGAGGAATCCCCGGTGGCGGAGGCCGCGCCTGTCGAGCAGGCCGCGCCCGCTGCCGTGGAGGAGCCTGCTTCACCGCCGCCGGCGGCGGCGGAGAGCCAGCCCGTCGCGGAAGAGACACCCGCTGCCCCCGCGCGTCCGTCCCGGCGCAAGCCGGCCGCCTCGGAAGCGCCGGCCGCGCCCGTGGTATCGTCGACCGTTAGCGACGAGGCAGCCCCGGCGCAGGAAGACAAGCCGAAGCGTGGCGGCTGGTGGCAGCGGAAGGGCTTTTTCTAAGCCATTCAATTGCTTGGACTGACTTTTGAAGAAAGGCCGCGCCATCCGATGGCGCGGCCTTTTTCTCTGGAGCGCCCTGCGACGGTTTCCTTTTTCGTCCATGGCTGAAGACGCTGCTAAGGCAGATGGGGGCTGAAAGTAAACTGTCCGCTATGTCCTATACTCGGTCCTACACTCGGGGGGCGGCGAGGCGCTTCCGTGCCGTCGGACCTCTGCCTGCGACACCCGCAAAAACGTCTAGGGCGCGAAGATGGACCAGTTCATCATCCGCGCCAGCCTTTCCAGCGCGATCGAGCCCAGTTTGGAATTGCCGTTGGCGTTGAGCCCGGGCGACCATACCGCCAGCGACGCTACGCCCGGCACAATCCCCAATATTCCGCCGCCCACACCGCTCTTGCCGGGGATGCCGACGCGAAAGGCGAAATCGCCCGAGCCGTCATAGTGGCCGCAGGTCAGCATGAGCGCGCAGATACGGCGCGCCCGCTCCGCCGAGACCACGGAATGGCCCGTCGCGGGGTTCTGGCCGCCATTGGCGAGGAAGCGTCCCGCAAGCGCGAGTTGCCGGCAGCTCATGGCGATGGCGCAATGGTGGAAATAGACGCCCAGCGCCAGATCCGGCTCGTGAACCAGGTTGCCGAAGGACTTCATGTAGTTGGCAAGCGCGAAGTTACGGTACCCGGTGGCGCGCTCTGAAGCCGCTACCCCGTGATCGATGATGATCGTGTCGTCATCGGCCAGGAACTGAATGAAACGCAGGATCTCGCCGATCGCCTCGCGCGGCTGGTGCCCGGCAAGCAGGATGTCGGAGATGACGATGGCGCCAGCGTTGATGAATGGATTGCGCGGAACGCCGTTCTCGTGCTCCAGCTGGATGATCGAATTGAAGGGATTGCCGGACGGCTCGCGACCGACGCGCTTCCACAGGGCATCGCCGACCTTGCCAAGCGCCAGCGTCAACGTGAAGACCTTGGAAACACTCTGGATCGAGAACGCCTCGTCGGCATCGCCCGCCAGCAGGGCCTGCCCGTCATTGGTGATTGCGGCGATACCGAATTTCCCCGGATCGACCTTGCCGAGCTGGGGAATATAGGTCGCGACGTCGCCGCGGTCGGTCCGCTGCGCCATTTCGGCGGCGACCTCGTTCAGTGCCTGTTCGAGTTCCGGCATCGCCTTCCCGTCACTTCAGCCAGCGTTCTATCCGGGCCAGCGCCTCGACCATGTCCTCATGGCTGCCGGCGTAGGAAAAGCGCATGCTGCGATGGCCCGCCGACGGATCGAAATCGCGACCCGGCGTGGCGGCGACATGCGCTTCGGCCAACATCCTGCGGGCAAACTCCATGCTGTCGTTGGTGTGCCGGCTCACATCGCAGAAGGCGTAGAAGGCGCCGTCCATGGGCGCCGCCAGCGGCAGGCCGAGTTCCGGCAGGCGTTTCATCAGCAGCTCGCGGTTCCATGCATAGCGCGCCTTGACCACTTCCAGCTCCGACGTCGCCTTGAACGCCTCGATGGCGGCCACCTGCGACAGTTCCGGCGGCGAAATGTAAAGGCTCTGGGCGATGCGCTCCACCGGCCGCACCAGTTCATCGGGCAGCACCATCCAGCCGATTCGCCAACCAGTCATGCAGTAGTATTTGGAAAACGAGTTTATCACGGTCACGCCGGAGCCCATTCCCAACGCCGTCACGTCAGGCGCGCCATAGGCAAGGCGGTGATAGATCTCGTCGGAAATCACGGTGATGCCGAGTTCTTCGGCGGTGCCGACGAGGGCGGCAAGCTCGACTTCCGGAATCACGGCGCCCGTCGGATTGGCAGGGCTGGCGAACAGTACCCCTTTCAGGGGTTTTTCGGCATGAGCTGCCCTGAGATGAGCCGAATCGAGATAGGCGGCAGTGCCCAATTCGATCTCGACCACTTCGATGCCGAGCGCGGCCATGATGTTGCGATAGGCGGGATAGCCCGGCGCGGCGATCGCAACGCGGTCACCCGGATCGAACATGGCAAGGAATGCCAGATTGAAGGCAGCCGAGGAGCCCGTCGTCACCGCCACACGCTCGGGCGAGACCTCGACGCCGTAATGGTCGGCATAGTGATGCGCTATCGCTTCGCGCAGCGCGGGGAGCCCCAGCGTATCCGTATAGTCGATCCGCCCGACGGCAAGTGCCCTGGCCGCCGCGTCGCGAACCCTGGCCGGCGCTGGATCCGATGGCTGTCCGACGGCCATCGAGACCACCTGGATGCCCTTCGCCTTGAGGCGGTTGGCCTCCGCAAGCACATCCATGGCATGGAACGGCTCGACTTCGCCGCGACGTGAAAGCGATACAACCATGCAGTACACCTGATCAGTCGAGACCGCCCGCTTGATTGGCGGCGCCGCACAAATGCCCGATTGATGTGAGGATCACAAGTTCACGAAGTTTCCGGCGCCGACTTTTCATCTTTCGCCCGCTCGTCTACCAGTGGACCCAACATGTTGAGCCGACCCAAATCGACGATTGCCGGAGCCGCGCGCTTCCTCGCGACCCTTTCGCTCGCGGCGGCGGTGGCCATTGCGGGTTCGGTCAGCGCCTTCGCCCAGGGCGTGCCGGTGGTGCGCGACGCGGAGATCGAGGCGCTGGTGCGCGACTACGCGCGACCGATCTTCAAGGCGGCGGGCCTCGCCAACGACGGCATCGACATCGTGCTCGTCAACGATCCAAGTTTCAATGCGTTCGTCACCGGCCGGCGCCTGTTCATCAACACCGGCGCGCTGATGGAGGCGGAAACGCCCAACGAGATTATCGGCGTCATCGCCCACGAGGCCGGCCATATCGCCGGCGGCCACCAGCAGAAGCTGCGCGACCAGCTCGAACGCGCCAAGACCATGGCCATCATCGCCACGTTGCTGGGCGCTGGCGCCATAGTGGCCGGCGCCACCACCAACAGCCGGGGGCTGGCGGGCGCCGGCATGGGCGTGGCGGCCGGCAGCGGCGAGATGGCCCAGCGCAGCATCCTTGCCTATCAGCGTACCGAGGAGATCACCGCCGATCGCTCGGCCATCACCTATCTCAATGCCACAGGCCAGTCCGGCATGGGCATGCTGAAGACGTTCCACCGCTTCCAGAGCGCGCTGTCGCTGTCCGGTGCACAGGTCGATCCCTACCGGATCAGCCATCCGATGCCGCAGGATCGCATCGGCAACCTCGAAGTGCTCGTCAAGCAGAGTCCGTATGTCGACAAGGTCGATCCGCCTGCCCTGCAGCAGCGGCACGACATGATGCGAATCAAGATCGCCGTCTACATGCAGGGCCAGGCGGCCGCGTCGCGGCTGATGCGCAAGAATCCCGGCAGCCTGGCGTCGCAGTACGGCGACGCCCAGTCGGCCTATCTCTATGGAAACCTCAACGCGGCGCTGACCAAGACCGTAGCCCTGATCAAGGCGCAGCCGAAGAATCCGTATTTCCAGGAATTGCGCGGCGATATCCTGATGAAGGCCAACAAGCCGAAGGATGCGGCCGAGGCCTACTCCAGGGCCGTCGGCCTCGACCCTGTCCGGTCGGGGCTGCTGCCGGTTTCCTATGGCCAGGCGCTTATGGCCATGGGCACGCCGGACGCGCTGAAGAAGGCGGTCGTCCAGCTCAGCAACGGACTGGGCCGCGACAAGGAAAACGCCGACGGCTACCGCTATCTCGCGCAGGCCTATGGCGAGCTCGGCGACATCCCGGCGGCGGACCTCGCCACCGCCGAAGGTCACTTCTATTCGGGCGACTATAAAAATGCGAAAATCTTCGCCATGCGCGCCCAACAGAAGTTGAAGCGCGGCGAGCCGGGATGGCTACGCGCGCAGGACATCATCAACTATGCCCCCGCGGGCAAGAGCAAGTGAACCGTCCGGCAGGACGCGGCGACACAGCCGAACCGGATATGAAGAAGGCAAGAGGATCGAGACCATGAACAAGGCAGTTTTGCTGGGAACCACCGGGGCGGCGATCGCGCTCGGCATGCTGGCTTTCGGGTTCGTGGCGGGAAGCCCCGAAATGGCGCGGGCCGGCACGGCGCAGGCGGTCCAGACGGCGACGGCCGATTCCAAGATCGACCGCAAGGAAGTCGAGGGCATCATCCGGGACTACCTGCTGAAGAACCCGGAAGTGCTGCTTGAGGTCCAGGACGCTCTGGAAGCAAAGCAGAAGGAGGAGCAGCGCCTCGCCTCCCTCGGCGTCATCAAGAGCGCCAAGGACGAGATCTTCAACTCGACCTTCGACGGCGTGGTCGGCAACCCGAAGGGCAAGGTCACCATCGTCGAGTTCTATGACTACAACTGCGGCTTCTGCAAGCGCGCCATCGATGACATGCAGGCGCTCACCAAGTCCGATCCGGACCTGCGCTTCGTGCTCAAGGAATTCCCGATCCTCAGCCCGGATTCGCAGAAGGCCAGCGTCGTCTCGATGGCTTTCCACCTGATGATGCCGGAGAAGTATGCCGAGTTCCACACCGCGCTTCTCGGCGGACAGGGCCGCGCGACCGAGTCAACCGCCATCAAGGTCGCGCTGTCGCTCGGCGCCGACGAGGCGACCCTGCGCGAGAAGATGAAGGATCCGCGCATCAACGAAGCCCTCGCCCGCACCTACGATCTCGCCAACAAGCTCGCCATCACCGGCACCCCGTCCTATGTAGTCGGCAACGAGGTGGTGTTCGGCGCTCTCGGGCAGCAGGTTCTGGCCGAGAAGATCGAGGCGGCGAAATCCGCCCTGTGATCGACGGCGGCATCCGCTCACGGGTTGATTTCCAACTGTTGTGGACAGTGAAAGAACGTATTTGCGCTCTTTTTTCTGACTGCCATGCTCGATATAGAGGTCCAGCGCGCCGGCTCGAGGCCGGCGCTGGAAAAGGTCGGTATTTTTGAAAACGATTTTCGTCCTGAACGGTCCGAACCTCAACGCGCTGGGCAAGCGCGAGCCGGGCATTTACGGCGGCAAGACGCTGGCAGCGATTGCCGACGATTGCAGGCAGGCCGGCGCCGCGCTCGGGCTGGAGATCGATTTCCGGCAATCCAACCATGAGGGCGATCTGGTTGACTGGATCCAGGAGGCTGGCGACAAGGCCGCCGGCATCGTCATCAATCCTGGCGCCTACAGCCACACGTCCATCGCCGTTCACGACGCCATCCGCTCCGTAGCACCGCTGCCCGTCGCCGAGGTGCATCTCTCCAACATCCACGCGCGGGAGCCGTTCCGCCACGTTTCCATGGTCGCCCCGGTCGCCGTCGGCATGATCTGCGGATTCGGGCCGCTCGGCTACACGCTGGCACTGCAGGCCCTGGCGGCACGCCTATGACCGGCCAACAAACAGAAGGCTCGAAAATGTCCATAAAGAAGACCGGTGTTGACCAGCAATTGATCCGCGACCTCGCGGGCATATTGAACGACACCAACCTCACCGAGATCGAGGTCGAGCTGGGTGACCTGAAGGTGCGCGTCTCGCGCCAGGCGCAGACCGTCCATGCCGTCGCCGCGCCGCAGCCGGTCTACGCGCCGGCTCCGGCCCAGGCCGCCGCGCCGGCCGCCAGTGCACCGGCGACCGCCGACATCTCCAAGAACGCCGTGCCTTCGCCGATGGTCGGCACCGCCTACCTGGCGCCCTCGCCGGACGCCAAGCCGTTCATCGAGGTCGGCCAGAAGGTCAAGGAAGGCCAGACTCTGCTGATCATCGAGGCCATGAAGACGATGAATCAGATCCCCTCGCCGCGTTCGGGCACGGTAACGGCAATCCTCTTCGAGGATGCCCAGCCGGTCGAATACGGCATGCCGCTCGTCGTGATCGAGTAGAGCAGGCAGGATGTTCCAGAAGATCCTCATCGCCAATCGCGGCGAAATCGCCCTCAGGGTGCTGCGTGCCTGCAAGGAACTCGGCATCCAGACGGTGGTGGTGCATTCGACCGCCGACGCCGACGCCATGCATGTTCGCCTTGCCGACGAGAGCGTCTGCATCGGGCCACCGCCGTCGCGCGACAGCTACCTCAACATCCACCAGATCGTCGCGGCCTGCGAGATCACCGGCGCCGACGCCGTGCATCCGGGCTACGGATTCCTGTCCGAGAACGCCAAGTTCGCCGACATTCTGGCGGCCCACAACATCACCTTCATCGGCCCGTCCGGCGACCATATCCGCATCATGGGCGACAAGATCGAGGCCAAGCGCACCGCCAAGCGCCTCGGCATCCCTGTCGTGCCCGGCTCCGACGGCGCGATCAGCGACGAGAAGGAAGCCAAGCGCGTTGCGGCCGAGATCGGCTATCCCGTGATCATCAAGGCTTCGGCCGGCGGCGGTGGTCGCGGCATGAAGGTGGCGCACACCGAGGAGGACCTCGAAGTCGCGCTACAGACGGCGAAGTCCGAAGCCGGCGCCGCCTTTGGCGACGATGCGGTCTATATCGAGAAGTACCTGCAGAAGCCGCGTCACATCGAGGTGCAGGTTTTCGGCGATGGCGCCGGTCGTGGCGTGCATTTCGGCGAGCGCGACTGCTCGCTGCAGCGGCGCCACCAGAAGGTCTGGGAAGAGGCCAATTCGCCGGCGCTGAATGCCGAGGAGCGGTCCCGTATCGGCGGCATCTGCGCCAAGGCTATCGCCGATCTGGGCTATTCGGGTGCAGGCACCATCGAATTCCTCTACGAGAATGGCGAATTCTATTTCATCGAGATGAACACCCGACTGCAGGTGGAACATCCGGTGACGGAGGCCATCACCGGCATCGATCTCGTGCACGAGCAGATCCGTGTCGCTTCCGGCGGCGGCCTTTCGGTGCGGCAGGAAGACATCAAGTTCAATGGCCACGCCATCGAATGCCGTATCAATGCCGAGGATCCGCGCACGTTCGCCCCCTCGCCCGGCACGATCACCCACTTCCATACGCCTGGCGGGCTCGGCATCCGCGTCGATTCCGGCGTCTATTCCGGCTACAAGATCCCGCCCTATTACGACAGCCTGATCGGCAAGCTGATCGTGCATGGCCGCAACCGCGTCGAATGCATGATGCGACTGCGCCGCGCGCTCGACGAATTCGTCGTCGACGGGATCAAGACCACCCTGCCGCTGTTCCGCGACCTCGTCGGCAATCCCGACATCGCCAATGGCGACTACGACATCCATTGGCTGGAAAAGTATCTGGCCAAGGGCGAATAGCCGGGGGCGCGATGACCCGTCCCTACGCGCCCGGCTATCGCATCCCCACCGATCTGCTGCTGAAAGCCTACGCTTCGGGCGTCTTTCCAATGGCGGAGAGCGCCACCGACCCGGAAGTCTTCTGGGTGCGGCCGGAAATGCGCGGCATCATCCCGCTCGACGGTTTTCACACCTCGAAGAGCCTGCTGAAGGCCGTTCGCAGGCACCCGTTCGACATCCGCTTCGATTTCGATTTCGAGGCCACGATCGACGCCTGCGCGGAGCGGCGGGACGAGCGCCCCTCGACCTGGATCAACGCCCCGATTCGCGAAGCCTATGTCCAGTTGCACAGGCTGAACCATTGCCATTCGGTCGAGGCGTGGCGCGGCGACAGGCTGGTGGGCGGGCTCTATGGCGTCTCGCTGGGACGCGTCTTCTTCGGCGAGAGCATGTTCTCGAAGGAAACGGACGCTTCCAAGATATGCCTCTATCACCTGGTCGAACGCTTGAAAGCGCGCGGCTTCGCGCTGCTCGACACGCAGTTCACCACCGAGCATCTCAAGCGCTTCGGCGCGGTGGACGTGCCGCGCGCCCGATACGAGAAGATGCTGGCCGAAGCCTTGAAAGGTGAAGCGGTTTTCTTTCCCTGAAGCCTAGTCCCGGTCCGCTTCGATCGGCGTCTGCGCGTGGAACATCATCTTCCAGCCATTGGCGCGATGAACGTAGCCGGTGCTGACGAGCGCGGCATAGGGCTCGCCGTCTTCCCGCGTCGCCCGCGCCTCATATGTCAGCATGACGATGTCGCTGCCGGGCTCGACTATGCCTTTGAGCTCGATGTCCAAATTGCGCCAACGGTTGGGCTTGCTCGCCGTGCCGGCCAGTTCGGCATTGCTCATCGTGCGCGCCATCTCCGGAAATGCCACCAGGCATTCCGTGTCGGCGTTCGTTGCGAAGAACGCCTCATCGCCCGTCCAGAAGCCCTTCTCGATGTCGAGAAGCTCCTGCTTGTTCGCGGTGATCGACTTGCTGGTGGCCATGCCTGATCCCTTCCCTGCGCGTTCGCCGATCTCCAACGGGAAACAGGCGCCGCGGGTTCCGAAGGATCAGTTGGTGTTGGTCTCGGTGTCGATGCCCGGATCATTACCCGGGTCCGCCGGCTCGGGCGTGGCCTCTGCCGGCTGGGTCGCCGCCGGCTTGGGTTTTGGAGCGGCGCTTGGCTTCGGCTTTGCCTGGTCAGCCTTGGCGGCGGTTGGCGCCGGCACATCCGACTTCTGCTTGCAAGCCTTCAGCCAGACGTCATAGACGGCATGCTCGACGGCATTGAGGCCGGGGCTCTCGGCGAACATCCAGCCGGTGAAGATGCGGCGGATCTTGCGATCGAGCGTGATCTCGTCGACCTCCACGAAAGAATCAGTCTTCGGTTCCTCCGTCTGCGGGCGGGAATAGCAGACACGCGGCGTCACCTGCAGGGCGCCGAACTGTACCGTCTCGTCGATGTAGACATCGAAAGTGATGATGCGCCCAGTGATCTTGTCGAGGCCGGCGAACTCGGCGACCGGATTGCTGATCCGCTCGGATGTCGCGGGTGGTGCCGGCGCAACGGGTGCCTGGCCGGCGGCCATCGCAACCCCGCCAGCGGCCCAGATGGCCGCAACGGTCGCCAATGCGATCCTCGAGGTTCGACGCAGAATGCTCATGAAAGACTACCGGTGGTTTGTGCCCGGATGATTCGCACCACCAAGGCTATTCGCCGCTGCCGTATCGGCAAGCAGCTAAACGCCAATTGTGGCGACAAAAGACCGGCTGCCGATCAAGAACCCGGCGTCCAGGCGTCGTAGTCGCCGGTAACCTGGGGACGATGGCTGTTGGTCAGCACCGAGCCGCTCGGGCGATACGCGGCGGGCGTGCCGGTGAGATTGGGCTTATGCGCCTTCTGCCATTCGCGCGGGCGGTAGTCGTCGCTCGGCGGAGCGACATCGACGCGGTGATGGATCCAGCCATGCCAGCCGGGCGGAATCTTCGAGGCTTCCGAATAGTCCTTATAGATGACCCAGCGCCGCGTGCGGCCTTCCGAATCGATTCCCCCCTCGTAATACACGTTGCCGGCCTCGTCCTGGCCGACGCGCTTGCCGTGTCGCCAAGTGTGGAAACGCGTTCCCAGCGTCTGGCTGTTCCACCACGTGAAAAACTGCAGAAGGAAAGTCTTCATCTCAGAACCCTCGCGCCGATGGCGCCTATTGCTGCTTATGGCGTCAGGGGCCGGCGATGGCAAGAGCCTTGCAACCCGGGCCGCGCAATTGGCACCGGGACGCAGCCGCTCATGCGACGATAAGGCCAGAAGATGGCAGCGCAACCATTCTTGCCAAGGTGGCCCGGTCTTTCTAATGCTCTGCCGCCGCGGCGCTTCCGCTGCGTCAAGCCAGATGAGGAGAAGAGTGGCAGAAACATCCGGCCAGCCCATCCGTATCGGTGTCGATGCCATCCGCGACCGCAAGGGCGGCACCCCCATCGTCTGCCTCACCGCCTATACCTATCCCTTTGCCCGCCTGCTGGACGACCATGTCGACCTGCTTCTGGTCGGCGACAGCGTTGCCATGGTGCTGCACGGCCATGCCACCACCCTGGGCGCCTCGCTGGACATGATGATCGCCCACGGCAAGGCCGTCATGCGCGGCTCGAGCAGAGCCTGCGTCGTCGTCGACATGCCGGCCGGCAGCTACGAGGATTCGGCGGCCCAAGCGGTCGCGTCAGCCCGGCGTATCGTCGCGGAGACCGGCTGCCAGGCGGTGAAGCTCGAGGGCGGCGTCGAGATGGCCGGTCAGATCGCGGCGATCGTCGCGGCCGACATCCCTGTGATGGGGCATATCGGCCTCCAGCCGCAGTCGGTTGAAAGCGACGGCGGCTATCGCATCAAGGGCAGGACCGAGGAGAACGTGGCCGCCCTGCTGCGCGATGCCGACGCCGTGGAACGGGCCGGCGCGTTCTCTCTGGTGATCGAGGGCACAGTCGAGAATGTCGCCGCCGACATCACGCGCCGCATCTCCATTCCCACCATCGGCATTGGCGCCAGCCGCGACTGCGACGGGCAGATCCTCGTGATCGACGACATGGTCGGGCTGACCGTCGACCGCGTGCCGAAATTCGTCAAGGAATATGCCGATCTGCGCGGCGTGATCTCGCATGCGGCGGCGCGCTACGCCGCCGAAGTGCGGGACCGGACCTTCCCTGGCCCGGAACACGTCTTTTCAGCGAAGAAGAAAGAACAGCCGTGACCAAGCCGCTCGTCGTCGATACCGTCGCGGCGCTGCGCGCGCAGGTCCAGGAATGGCGGCGCCAGGGCCTGCGCATAGCGCTCGTGCCGACGATGGGCGCCCTGCATGATGGCCACATATCCCTGGTGGATATCGCCCGCGAAAGGGCCGACCGCTGCGTCGTATCTATCTTCGTCAATCCCACCCAGTTCGCGCCGAGCGAGGACTTGGACAAATATCCACGCCAGCTTGCCCTCGACCTCGAAAGGCTGGCGCAGGCCGGCGCGGACCTGGCCTTCACGCCGACGGCCGGCGAGATGTATCCAGCCGGCTTTGCCATGAAAATAACCGTGGACGGCCCCTCCTCCGGCCTGGAAACGGATTTCCGCCCGACCTTCTTCCAGGGCGTCGCGACCGTCGTGGCCAAGCTTCTGCTGCAGACCACCCCCGATGTCGCCGTCTTCGGCGAGAAGGACTACCAGCAGCTCTGTGTCGTGCGCCGGCTCTGCCGCGACCTCGACCTGCCCGTCGACATCATCGGCGCCCCGACGGTGCGCGATGCGCATGGCCTGGCCATGTCGTCGCGCAACGCCTATCTCGGCGCGACGGAACTCGACATCGCGCGCCAGCTCAACACGATCCTTCGCGACGCGGCCCGCGCTCTGGTTGCCGGCGCGGACGCGCCCAGCGCGACCGCCACCGCCTGCGAGGCGCTGACCAGAGCGGGCTTTGCGAAGATCGACTATGTCGAGGCACGCGAAAGCGGGACGCTTGGCCCCTGGCAACGCGGACGGGGTGGGCGTCTGCTCGCCGCGGCCTGGCTCGGCAGCACGAGGCTGATCGACAATGTGGAGATTCCGGCCCCGTAGGCAGGTGCCGTCCCACCGGTGCGGAAACCGCACTGCCGCATCGCGGCCCGGAAGCGACTGACATCAACGCACGCCTCCTGAAACTGAAACAGTTCTCGGCCAAAGCGGCATCGTCGGGTTACACAACATCCTTAGTGTGCAACCTTGGGCGGGATTACTGTGGAACCTGACACTGCGTCACTCAAGGCGGCACGAGACGACACATGTCATTGCTTTCGAACACGGCCGATCGCGCCCTGCCGCGTATCGTCGAGGCGATCTACGATTCGATCGCCGATTTCAGCCTGTGGCAGGACACGCTGGATGCCATCCGCCGGCTTGTCGAGGGGCAGCTCGCGATGCTCGCTGTCGTCGACACGGTCGGCAATTCCGCGCGCTTCTCCGTATCCAGCGGCGACCCCGCCTTGCTGGGCCCGCTCGAGCAGAACTATGGCTCGGAGGTCCCCTTCTTTGCCGCCGTGCCGAAGATGGATATCGACGTGCCCTTCACCGTCGACACGATCTATGCGCTGCAAGGTCCGGATACGCGGCAGAAGTGGCTCGACAGCCGTATCGCCCGTGAATGGGTGATCCCCAACAGGCTCGACGACTTCTTCTGGGTCGCGCTGATGAAGCAGCCGACGCGGGTCGGTACGCTGATGGTCGTGACCGACAAGGACCGGCGGCAGATCTCCGACGAAGACCTTGAACTGGTGTCGTCGCTGGCGCCGCATGTGCGACGCGCGGTGACCATAGGCGACCTTTTCGAGGCCGAGCGGCGAAAGGTGGAGATTTTCCGCAGCATCATCGAAAGCCTCGACCATCCCGTGATGATCGTCGCCGACGACATGCATGTCATCTTCGCCAATCCCGCGGCTGAAGCGCTGATGGCCGACAATGAGGCGGTCTCCTGCGTGCGCGGGCAACTGTCCTTCGCCTACGCCCAGGCCAACGCGGCGATCGGCAACGCGGTTGAACTCGGCACCCGCGACGAGTTCGCGCTAGGGCCTGCCGGCATCAACATCCCGCTCGCCAAGGTCTGCGCGCCGGCCGTCGCCCATGTCATGCCGCTGGCGCGACGGACGATCTCGGCCCGGCTGACGCAGCGGGCCGCGGCCGCCATTTTCATAGCGGCGGCGGGTTCTGCGCCGACACCGGCCCTGGAAGCCATCGCGGCGCTGTTCGGCCTGACCGCGGCCGAGAAACGCGTCGCCGGCCACGTGGCGGCCGGCCTGACGCGCAAGGAGATCGCAGTCGCCGGAGGCGTGTCCGACGGCACGGTCAAATCGCAGCTCGCGACGATCTTCGACAAGACCGCCACCAGCGACCAGCGCGGGCTCGAACTGCTGATGCGGGAGCTGTCGCCGCCCCTGCGCTCGATCTGAAGGATCGGGTTTTTCGGCACGGCATCTTGCGATCCTTGTCGCGACACCCCATCATGATGGCGTGTTCAACAAATCGAAAGGAGGTGATCCGATGTCGAGTGATTTCGTTTTCCAGAACGTGGCCGCAGCGGATTGCACTTTCGGGAAGCAGTCTTCCCGCTAGGGCGCGAGACGCGCGGCTGGCGATCGAAAGATCTCAGCCAGGGCCGCGCCATGGACGGAAACACGGAAGGCCGCCACTTCGGATGAAGGGGCGGCCTTTTCCTTTTGCATGGCCGACTGCGCGGCGCGACGCGCTATCTGGTCAGCGCCAGATTGTCGATGTTGCGCACAATCGTCTGGAAGGCCGCGTCGAGCTCGGCGCCGCTGGCAGCCTGATAGAAATGCTTGGTGCTCGCCGTATCGGGACTGGCGCAAGCCTGAAGGGTCGACTTGGCGTTCGCCTCGGTGAGCGCAAAGCCGATCGTGAAGATTTCGATACCCTGGTCGCGCATGGCCGAACACAGCGTCGTCGCGGCCGTGCGAGTCTGAACCTTGCCGGCGCTGTTGTAGACCTGCCCGACACTGTTGGCGTCGAAATAGGACAGGTTGAACTCACCGTCGGTCATCAGGATCACATATTTCGAGACCTTCTTCGGATCCAACTTGGCTGGCCGCTCGGATGTCTTCAGCACGCTTCCCCAGTTTTCCGATAGCATGTACCAAGCCCATTGCACGCCGATGTGCCCGGCGGTGCCGCCGGAGGCGACAAGGTCCTTGATGACATTGTTCAGCGATGTCGCGTTCGCGGTCAGCGGCTGCAGCGTCGCGGCCGGACAGGCGGCCGTGCTGGTCTGGCGGGCGAAGTCCGACAGATAGAAATCGCGATTGACCATGCTGACGTCCGGACCGGCATCCGAATATTGATAGGTTCCCTTGCGCTCCGTGGCACAAGTGTCTGACGGGGTCGCGGAAGCGCTCCTCGCGGCGGTATTGCCTGGTGCCTGCTTGCGATCGCTGACCGTGGCCTCGGCGTAGACGCTGCTTGTGGAGAGCGAACCGACGTTCACCGAATTGGCATAGGGCACGATCGCTACTCGCACCCGCGGATTGGAGGCATCCTGGCCGGTAAGCAGCGAAGTCACGGCGTTGCTCGCCGCCGTCTTGAGATCCTTGATCTTCTGGCCGGCCATCGAGCCGGTGACATCAAGCATCATCGCCACTTCGACTGTCTTGTTGGAATAGAGCGCCGAGGTCGTGGCGGGCACGCGCTGTGTGGCACCCATGCTGAACAGCGGAAAATAGAAAGCCACATCGACGTGGACGTCGGCCTGGACCGTTTTCGCGGTCCTGTCGACCGTCAGTTTGTCGAGCACGATCTGGTTGGCCTGAAGGATGCCGGCCCCGCTGTTTGCATCGAGAAAAGCCTGCACGGATGTGTTCGCATCGGCCTCCTTGATGACGCCGAGAGTGAGATCGCGCGCCGTCGACGTCACGGCGGCGTCGACCACGCCCTGCAAGCTCGATTTGGCATTATAGATTTGCGATATGTTGACCGCGAAGCCAACGCCCAGCGCCAGGACGGACGCCACAGCGCCGAGCAGAATGGCGAAATTGCCGCCGCGATGGCCGACGAACTCGCCGGCGGTGCGATTTTTACCTACGAAGTGCCCCATTCGATCGCTCTCCTCGCGGCGGCAATTTCCCTGCGCCCACCAATGCCGGTGCAGGATTTCTGCCGATTCGGATTCGGGCGCAGCCCGAGCGCGATGAAATGGGTTTAGACCATTGTTTTTATTGAATTTCCGAGGAAAGAGCAGTAAACAAAAAGTAAACTCGAAAGCGATGTTTACGATATGCTCACCATAGGTTTCGAGACACCACTCCGGCCGCGTCCGGCACGTGTCGTTGCGGCACACGCGCGCTGTGCCGAATCGAACCAGATGTCTCGGCGTGGGAGCGTCTGAAAAAACGGACGATCGCTACTTTCAACTTGATCGTCAGGCCAGCATTGCTGCCGTCACCGTCCGGTCCACGCCGTGGTGGGGCGGGTTGAAGAGCCGGCCCTCCTGTTCGTATGTCCACACCTTGAAGAGGGTCAGCCGATGCTGCCCGAAACTGTGCAGCAGCGGGACGTCGGTGGCATCGCGGCCACGCGCGATCACGACACGGCCGATCCTGCGCGTATTGTGGCGGGCATCGAACGTGTACCATTTGCCGTCCAGGAACACCTCTAGCCAGGCCGAGAAGTCCATTGGCGCCGGGTCGATGGGCACACCGATGTCGCCGAGATAGCCGTTCACGTAGCGGGCGGGAATGTTCATGCAGCGGCAGAGCGTGATCGCAAGATGCGCGAAATCGCGGCAGACGCCGACCCGTTCCTCATGTGCCTGGGCAGCGGTGCGGGTTGCCCGCGCGTAGCCGTAACCAAAGGACAAACGGTTGTGGACGTAGTCGACGATCGCCTGCACCCTCGCCCAACCCGGCGGTATATGGCCGAAGAGCTGCCAGGCCAGATCGCTCAGATGGTCAGTCTCGCAGTAGCGGCTGCCGAGCAGGTAGCCGAGCACCTCGTCTGGGAGAGCCGCCACAGGCACCTCGCGGGCCATGGTGTTGACTTCGTCCGGCTCGCCACTGTCCTCGATCACGGCATCGTAGAGAATTCGAAAGGATCCCGCCGGCGCGGTGAAACGCCGGCAGGCGTTGCCGAACAGATCTTCATACAGGTGCGTCGGAGTCGACGGCGACGTCAGCACACGCGTCTGCCGTTTAATGTCGGTCTGCCTGTCCTTGTGAATTTCCAGCAACGATATGACCGGGGTGGCCAGAGCGCACTCGAATCCAACTTCATAGCCGAGCCGTATCAGCATTCGGGGCCCCCGTTCGTCGTCAGTGGAAGATGTCGTTCCAACGCGACAGAATGGCGGAGGTTCCGTGGCGATCCCGCTCGGGCGGTCTCCCGCCGGCGTCAGAAATCGCTTGTCAGGCCCTTGACCTCCCAATCGCCGTAGCGGCCAGGCTCCTTGCCGCCCCGACCGCCGATCTCCTTCGGCCTTTCGGCTTCCTCGGCCTGATATTTCTCGCGCCGGGTCTCGGCTTCCGCCAAGGCGCGACGAGCTGCCTCGGGAATTGTCTTTTCACGCGGGGCGCTCGCGGGCTCGGCGGGCGTTTTACTGGTCTCTTCGGTCATGCGATAGTTCCGGCGGATTGTCAGGGTCGGCCAATTGAAACGGGCTCGGGCGGCTCCCATCATATAGCGACGGAACCCAAGGTTCGAACTTTTTTCGACACCCGACGGAGCAGACGATGAACACACTTCGCACCGCCATGCTTCTTGCCGCCATGACCGCGCTGTTCATGGGCGTCGGCTTCCTCATTGGTGGGTCGGGCGGCATGGTGATCGCGCTGATCATCGCCGCGGGCACGAACCTGTTCAGCTACTGGAATGCCGACAAGATGGTTCTGTCGATGAACCATGCCGTCGAGGTCAGCGAGAAGAACGCGCCGGAATATTATGCGATCGTGCAGTCGCTGGCCAAGCAGGCCGGCCTGCCGATGCCAAGGACCTATCTTATCGACAGCCCTCAGCCGAACGCCTTCGCGACCGGTCGCAATCCGCAGAATGCAGCCGTGGCGGCGTCGACCGGCTTGCTGGAGCGGCTCACCCATGAAGAGGTCGCCGCCGTCATGGCGCACGAGCTTGCCCATGTGCAGCACCGCGACACGTTGACGATGACGATCGTGGCGACGTTCGCCGGCGCCATATCCATGCTCGGCAATTTCGCCTTCTTCCTGGGTGGCAGCCGCCAGAACAACAACCCGCTCGGCATCGTCGGAGTGCTGGCGGCGATGATCGTTGCACCCTTCGCCGCCATGATCGTGCAGATGGCGGTCAGCCGGACGCGCGAATATGAGGCAGACCGGCGCGGCGCGGAAATCTGTGGGCATCCGCTCTGGCTGGCCTCCGCGCTTGACAAGATCGCGCGGGGGGCCGAACGCATCCCCAACCCGGATGCCGAGCGCAACCCGGCAATGGCCCACCTCTTCATCATCAACCCGCTTTCCGGCGAGCGCATGGACAATCTGTTTTCCACCCATCCCAGCACGGAGAACCGCATCGCGGCCCTGCAGCAAATGGCGAGCGAGATGGCGCCGACCGGCGCCCGTACCGCCCGACCGGCAGCGCCAGCCGAGGAACCGCGCCAGCCAGGTCCGTGGGATCGTGCGCCGGACTCCTCGTCCGAACAGCCGCGTCAGCCCAAGTCCAATCCGTGGGGACGCAACCCGACCGGCCCGAGGGGGCCGTGGTCATGAACGTAACGAAGGGACGGCGACGCCCGCCTTCTGCTGACCAACGGCCGAACAGCGATGTCGCCGGCCTTGCCGCGCGCAAGGCGGCGGCGCGGCTGCTGGCCGCCGTCATCGACGCGCATACACCGCTCGACGGGCTGACCGACAATGAACATGGTCATCCGCAGTACAGGGCGCTCGACCCGCGCGACCGCGCGCTGGTGCGCGCCATACTGGTCACGGCGCTGCGCTACCGCCTGACGATAGCGGCGCTGCTTGCCCGCCGGCTGGAGAAGCCCCTGCCCGCCAACGCCACCGCCTTGTCGCACATTCTGCATGTGGCGGCGGCGCAGATATTGTTCCTCGACACACCCGACAGCGCAGCCGTCGACCTTGCCGTGACGCATGCCAAGTCCGATCCGCGCACGGTACGGTTTTCCGGGCTGGTCAACGGCGTGCTGCGCGCCATGGCGCGCGCCAAGGCCGAGGAGTTGCCGGCAACCCTCGCGAGCACGGAAGAGGCGCCGCAATGGTTTGCCACGCGGCTCAAGGCTGCCTATGGCGCGGAGAAGACGACGCAGATCCTGGCTGCGCATCGCCTCGAAGCGCCCGTCGACTTTTCCGTAAAGACCGCCCCGGAAGGATGGGCAAACCGCCTCGGCGGTATCGTGCTGCCGACCGGCTCGGTGCGGGTTGAACGGCTTCCCGGGCCGGTCACCGAACTGCCCGGCTTCGCGGAAGGCGAATGGTGGATCCAGGATGCCGCCGCCAGCCTGCCGGCCAAGTTGTTCGGTCCGGTGGCCGGCTTGCGTGTCGCTGATCTCTGC
This sequence comes from Mesorhizobium sp. 65-26, assembly GCA_001899205.1. Lineage (GTDB taxonomy): Bacteria > Pseudomonadota > Alphaproteobacteria > Rhizobiales > Rhizobiaceae > Mesorhizobium. Next base: position 53,397 of record MKVL01000030.1, read on the forward strand.
GCCGCCCCCGGCGGCAAGACCGCCCAACTCATCCTAGCCGGCGCCCATGTCACGGCGATCGACGCCTCCCGCAATCGTCTGGCACGGCTTGCGCAAAACCTGGAACGGCTCAGGCTTACCGCCGACATTGTGCAGGCCGATCTCTTGGAGTACGAGCCACCGGAGCTTTTCGACGCGGTGCTTCTCGATGCGCCATGCTCCTCCACCGGCACGGTGCGTCGTCACCCCGACGTGCCCTGGACGAAGAGCGCCGCCGATGTCGAGAAACTGGCCGCGTTGCAGCGCAGGCTGCTCGACCGGGCTGTCAGTCTGGTGAAACCCGGTGGGCGGATCGTCTTTTCCAATTGCTCGCTCGACCCGCTCGAGGGCGAGGATCTCCATCGCGCCTTCCTCGCTGAAATGGCAGGCGTGATCGACGATCCGATCCTGCCCGGCGAGATCGCCGGCATCGATGCCTTCCTTACGCCCCGGGGAACGCTGCGTACCACGCCCGCCGACATGCGGCTTGGAGCGCCCGGCATTTCGGGACTGGACGGCTTCTTCGCCGCGCGCATGCAGCGCGCGGGATAGGTCGCGCGCGACTATCCGCAGGAGGGCGCGGCACCTTGATTTCGCGCATGATCCATCCTGAATCGAAGGTCAGCGGAGAAAACCGTCTCCGCCTTCGGGACCACGCCATGGCTCGAAATGCCGCAATACTGTTGACCTTTTCTGGGATCACCCTGGACAAAACCAGGTGAAGACTACGACGGAGGGAGAATTTTGCCTTCGCACGACTTGTTGAATCACATAGTCTTCGCCGATTGAGAATGGGGCAGGAAGGGTTTGGCGATCGCAGCCGGCAACACCACGCGTCTGTGGACGCTTGTCGTGCGCGAGTTCTGGCGCAAGACGCGTCGGCGCTTGCGCGCCGGGCCGATCTATCGTTGGCGCTATTCGGGCCGCACGCCTGAACGTGTCCTTATCGCTCCGCCCGATCTGCGTCTGGCCGACACGCAGATTGCGCTCGAAATCTACTATGGCCGCTTCCCGCTTTCGGGACACATGGTCGAGACTGGCGGCAAATCGCCGTTCCAGCTCGACGTCCCCAACTATGGCTGGCAGCGGACGCTGCACGGTTTCCGCTGGCTGCGCCACATGCGCGCCGCCGGGACCGAGCTTGCCGCCGCGAACGCACGAGCCCTGGTTTCCGACTGGATCACCATGCACGGCAGCCATATTTCCGGCGTGGCCTGGGAGCCAGGCACGACCGCCAAGCGCATCATCGCCTGGCTGCAGCACTCGTCCGTGGTGCTGCAGGGCGCGGAGTTTCCGTTCTACCGCGCGTTCCTGAAGTCGCTCGCCATGCAGATCCGCTATCTCAAGTCGATGGCGCGGGAGATGCCGGACGGCAAGGACCGGCTGCGCGCGCGCATTGCGCTGGCCTTCGCGGCATTGTCGCTGCCGGCGCCCGCATCCGCGCTGCGCAACGCCACCCGCAATCTCGCCGAAGAGCTCGACCGGCAGATCCTGCCCGACGGCGGCCACATCTCGCGCAATCCGATGGCCGTCCTGGAAATCCTCGCCGACCTGCTGCCCTTGCGCCAGACCTATGCAAACCAGGCGGAGGCGCCGCCACAGGCGCTGATCGGCGCCATCGATCGGATGCTGCCGGCGCTGCGCTTCTTCCGCCATCAGGATGGCAGCCTCGCCCGCTTCAACGGCATGGGCGCAACGATCCATGATCGCGTCGCTTCGGTCCTGCATCACGATGATACCGCCGGCGCACCGCTGCTGCACGCCCCGCATTCAGGCTACGAGCGGCTGTGCATGGGCGGCGTGACGGTGATCGCCGACACCGGACCACCACCGCCCGTCGACCTGTCCAATGCCGCGCACGCAGGCTGCCTGGCTTTCGAAATGTCGTCGGGCCGCCAGCACTATATCGTCAACGCCGGCATAGACACTTACGGCGCCGCGGAGTTCCGGCCGCTGGCCCGGGCCACGGCGGCGCATTCGACAGCGACCATCAACGACACGTCCTCCGCCCGCTTCAGCCATTCGCTGCGGATCAACGACCTGCTCGGCTCGCCCCTTATCGGCGGGCCACAGCACGTGCCGTGCAAACGCATCGACCACAAGGGCACCCAGGGTTTTGTCGCTCGCCACGACGGTTATGTCGCGCGCTTCGGCTTCCTGCACGAGCGCGAACTGAAACTGTCCACGGATGGCAATGTGCTGGCGGGCCGCGACAAGTTCCAGCGCCCGGGCGGCGCGCCGGCCCGCAACAGCGGTCGGGACTTCGTGACCGTGCGCTTTCATATCCATCCCGACATCAACCTGCTGCTCGACGAGCACGATCGACTGGTCCTGACGGCGCCTCACGCCGACACCTGGGTGTTCACGGCAACGGAAGTGGTGCCCGAAGTCGAGGAATCGATCTATTTCGCCGGCCTCGGCGGCCCTCGCCGCACCCGCCAGATCGTGCTCGCGTTCAAGGCGTCCGAAGTTGGCGAGGTGCATTGGCAGTTGACCCGCACCGCCATCGCCGGCCCTTCGGAACACGGCTAACCTGTCCCGCCTCGGGGGCTCGATCGGCCACTAAGCGATACCGAACGCGTCGTAGGTGTTCAACACCGGCGACCCTGCGAAAGCGAAGCGGATCTTGTCGACCATTGCCGACGCCTGGCCGCTGGACTCGTAACGCTCGGCATCCTCGACGCCGCTCCAGATCGTTATGGCCATGAATGACTCGCGTTCCGCGTGATCCTGCAACAGGACCGCGCTGACATTTCCCTTCGCCGCGCGGATGGCGGGAATGGCCTCCAGCTCATAGATCGCCCTCAGCTCCTCCATCCTGTCCGGAAGTGCCTTGAACCTACCGATGCGGACTAATGCCATGGCTTTTCCCTCCGGGCTTGCGGGGCTGACTGATCTCATGCCGTTCTATTGCAGGAAACGACAAAGCTCCCCGCGGCGGAGCTTCACTTTTTCGCGAAGGACGCCATCTGCTGGCACGCACGATGGCTTTCGGTGCCATGACGGCGCGCGGCGCTTGATTTCCGGGCCTCATGTGCTACGGCGCGGGCTTCCGTCACACCAGCCGTGAAAGGCAGCCAGCTCATGGCCGTCGCCGCCAAGAACATTCCCGCGCCCGACCTCGTTCCGGTCCGCCGCGCGCTGCTTTCGGTCTTCGACAAGACAGGTCTCATCGACCTCGCCAAGGCGCTGGCAGCGGCCGGCGTCGAGCTCGTGTCCACTGGCGGTACGGCAAAGGCCATCGCGGGCGCCGGCCTGACGGTGCGCGACGTCTCCGACCTGACCGGCTTTCCCGAAATCATGGATGGGCGGGTCAAGACGCTGCACCCGTCCGTGCACGGCGCGCTGCTTGGCGTGCGTGACGACCCCGAGCATGCCACGGCAATGCATGATCACGGCATCGAGCCGATCGACCTCGTCGTGGTCAACCTCTATCCGTTCGAGGACGTCCGCCGTTCCGGCGCCGATTATGCGGCGATCGTCGAGAACATCGACATCGGCGGCCCGGCGATGATCCGCGCCTCGGCCAAGAACCATGCCTATGTCGCCATCGTCACCGATCCATCCGACTACGCCGCGGTACAGAACGCGCTCGAGATGAACATCGGCTCGCTCTCGCTCGACTTCCGCAAGAAGCTCGCGGCCAAGGCCTTTGCCCGCACCGCCACCTATGACGCGGCAATTTCCGACTGGTTCGCGGAGACGCTCGAGGTCGAGCATCCGACATGGCGCGCCTTCGGCGGCAAGTTGGACCAGGTGATGCGCTATGGCGAGAATCCGCATCAGGGCGCCGGCTTCTATGTCACCGGCGAAAAGCGGCCAGGCGTCGCCACGGCGCGGCAGATGCAGGGCAAGCAGCTCTCCTACAACAACATCAACGACACCGACGCCGCCTTCGAACTGGCCGGCGAGTTCGACCCGGCAGGCGGCGCCGCCGTCGCCATCATCAAGCATGCCAATCCTTGCGGTGTCGCCGAAGGCGCGTCGCTGAAGGAAGCCTATCTCAAGGCGCTCGCTTGCGATCCGGTATCGGCCTTCGGCGGCATCGTGGCGATGAACCGTATCCTCGACGCGGAGGCGGCAGAAGAGATCGTCAAGACCTTCACCGAGGTCATCATCGCCCCCGAGGCATCGGATGAAGCCACAGCGATCGTCGCGGCGAAGAAGAACCTGCGCCTGCTGGTCACTGGCGGGCTGCCGGATCCGCGCGCCACGGGCACCATGGTAAAATCCGTCGCCGGCGGCCTTCTGGTGCAGAACCGCGACAACGCGGTGGTCGACGATCTCGAATTGAAAGTGGTCACGAAGCGTGCGCCGACGCCAGCCGAAATGGCCGATCTCAAATTCGCCTTCCGCGTGGCAAAGCACGTGAAGTCGAACGCCATAGTCTATGTCCGGAATGGCGCCACGGTCGGCATCGGCGCGGGCCAGATGAGCCGCGTCGATTCCTCGCGCATCGCCGCCCGCAAGGCGCTGGATGCGGCGGCAGCGGCCGGTCTCTCCGAGCCGCTGACCAAGGGCTCGGTCGTCGCCTCCGATGCGTTCTTCCCCTTCGCTGACGGACTGCTCTCGGCGATCGAAGCCGGCGCCACCGCCGTCATCCAGCCGGGCGGCTCGATGCGCGACGATGAGGTGATCGCCGCCGCCGACGCGCATGGCATCGCCATGGTGTTCACCGGCGTCCGGCATTTCCGCCACTAGCTGATTGGCTGCCGTCCCGGACGGGAAGGACAGATCACTCTTTCGGTTTGTCCGCCGGATAGGGCGTGCCGATCAGGATCGCCATGCCTATGGCAAGGAACAGAATGATCACCGACATGCCGAGCCGCGATGAGCCGCTGGCGAGGGTGACGGTGGCGACCATGAACGGCGCCAGGAAACTGGTCGCCCGTCCGGCCAACGCATAGATGCCGAAATACCGGCCGGACTCCGCCGCAGTGACGCTGCGCGCCATATAGGAACGCGAGGACGCCTGTACCGGACCGAAGGCGAGGCCGATCAAAAGGCCGTAGAGGATGTATGCCTTTTCCGCGGCCGTGCCGAAAAGGCCGCCCGTGCTCTCGGTCGACAGTTGCAGCACGCCGAACAGCGTGTAGCCGGGCCCGGTCGAGATGATGCCCAGGGTTGCGATCGACAGCATCGTCAAGGCGATCATCACCACCACCTTCGACCCCATCGCCGTATCCAGCCTGGCCGCGATCCAGCAGCCGAGGATGGCGACGACGTTGAGGATGATGCCAAACATGCCGATCTCGGTGATCGACCAGTGGAACATCGCCGCGGCGAAAGTACCGCCCAACGCCAGCAGGGCGTTGACCCCGTCCTGGTAGATCATGCGGGCGATGAGGAAACGGAAGATTCCAGTTCGCCTGCGCACTTCCGCGAGTGTCGATTTCAGCTCAGACAAGCCCTCGCGCACCGCCGGCCCGATCGGAATGCCCTTCACCGCGTCCGGCGTGAAGAAGAACATCGGCAGGATGAATACGAAGTACCACGCGGCCGACAGCGGCCCCGTGGCGCGCGCATCCTGGCCGAGCTTGGGATCAAGGCCGAAAAGCGGATCCAACCCGACGATCGTCTTGCCGGTTTGCGGCAAGCCGGCAAGCATCGCGACGACGAAGATCAGCGCGATCATTCCGCCGAGATAACCGAGTCCCCAGGCGACGTTCGAAATCCGCCCGATCTCGCTCTTCGGCACAAGGCGCGGCATCATCGAATCGTTGAACACGGTCGAGAATTCCGCCGCTACCGACGCGCATGAAAAAAGGAGGACGATCAGGAAAAGATTTGAGCCGGGCGCGGCGAGCCACAGCAGGCAGAGGCTGACTATCTTGATGGCGGCGAAGAAGGCGATCCATGGCTTTCTCGGCCCGGTCTGGTCGGCGATCGAGCCGAGCACCGGCGAGAGAACGGCGATGACAAGTCCTGCCGCCGCGATGCCGTAACCCCAAGCCGCCTGCCCCATATCGGGGTTTGGCGCCATGCGGGAAACGAAATACGGTCCGAAAATGAAGGTGGTGACAACCGTGAAGAACGGCTGCGCCGCCCAATCGAAGAACATCCAGCCCCAAATGCCGCGTCCGGAGGCACGCTGCACTGTTTCTACGGCCATGTTCCCTCCAGCATCGTCCGCGCCGTCTCGCGGCCCGCGCCATGTCTGCATGTTTTCTTGTAGCGACGCAATTAAACATCATCCGGGCGCCGCCGAGTCTCGGTTTCCCGCCCCCAGAAACGAGGGCGAGGAACAAGTCGCCAAGCCCTATATCCCGGTCAGATCGCTCATCAGCCCCGACGCCACTGACAGCCGGGACACGGTGATGTCCCCGCCTTCGGTCAAGGCCTGCAGGCGCTCGCGGATGCGGGCCACCCGCTCGCCGCCGGCCTCGAGCCAGGCCGCCACCGGGTCGGCCGCCTTGCCGTGACTGGCCAGCGCCGCCACCGCGATGCCGCGTCGCGCCGCGCCGATCGTGTCGGTGGCGCGCGAGAGGGCGAGCTGGTCGTAATAGTCCGGAGGCGTGATCGAGCGCGCGGCGTCCTCGACGCGCGGGATGCGGAAGGCATCGCTGACGGCGAAGAATGCCTTGGCGGCCGTCACGATATCGGCCTCCGCCATGCGGGCGGTCAGCGCGATGTCAGGTATCAGTTCGCCGATATCGGCCAGGGCAAGCTGCTCGGCCAGCTTCTCGGGCGCGCCGCCCTTGAACAGGCCATGGCGCCGCTCCTCGATCCGTTCGCGCGAGAAAGCCGGCAGCAGCGAGATAAGCTTGGGCTCGAGCGCCTTGCGTGCCTCCTGCAACTCGGCGATGCGCTGGTCGAGCGCCGCGCTGCCGGTATCGTTCTTCAGATACCAGCCGCTGGTCGTGTAGATCAGCCGGCTGACCGCCTGGTAGAGGTCGAGTTGCACCTGCCCGTCGATATGATTGTCGAGCGCATCGATCTCGCGATAGAGCGCCGACAGGCCAAAGCCGTCCCGCACGACAGTGAAGGCGCGCACGACATCGGCGGCGCTTCTTCCGGTCGCTTCCTGCAGGCGGTTGACGAAGGACGGCCCACCCCGATTGACGAGGTCGTTGGCAACGACGCGGGCGATGATCTCGCGGCGCAGCCGGTGGCCATGGATTTCGGCCGCGTACTTCTTCGCCATCCGGTCCGGGAAATACCCCATGAGGTCGCGATCGAAATGTGATTCATCCGGCACGTCACTGGCGACGATATCGGAGAACAGCACGATCTTCGCATAGGCGAGCAAAACGCCGAGTTCGGCCCTGGTGAGAGGCTCGCCCCGCGCCTCGCGGTCGGCGAGCGCAGCCGGCGACGGCAAGGTCTCGACCGTTCGGTCTAGAAGCCCCCGTCCCTCCAGCGCGGCCATGAAGCGCGCCTGGTGCGCGATGTCGGCGAGGCCGCGCTTGCGCGCAACCGACAGAGCGAGCGTCTGTTCGTAATTGTTGGCCAGGACAAGACTTGCGACCTCGTCCGTCATCTCCGCCAGCAGCTTGTTGCGCGCCGGGCGCGATAGCGAGCCTTTGCGCATCGCGGAGGCCAGCGCGATCTTGATGTTGACCTCGACGTCCGAGCAATTCACGCCGCCGGAATTGTCAATGGCGTCGGAATTGCAGCGCCCGCCGCTCAATCCGAACTCGATACGCGCCCGCTGCGTGACGCCCAGATTGGCACCCTCGCCAATCACCTTGGCGCGAACCTCGAGCGCCGTGACACGTATGGCGTCGTTGGCGCGATCACCGACATCCGCGTTGGTTTCGCCGGACGCCCTGAGATAAGTACCGATGCCGCCGAACCAGAGCAGGTCGACCGGCGCCCTGAGGATGGCACTCATGATTTCGACGGGGGTTGCCGTCGTCTTGGCGAGGCCAATCGCGGCCGCCGCCACCTGAGGTAGCGTGATCGACTTCTGGTTGCGCGAGACGATCACGCCGCCTTCGGACAGTTTCGACTTGTCGTAGTCCTGCCAGGAGGAACGCGGCAGCGCGAACATGCGCTGGCGTTCCGCCAGCGACGCAGCGGCATCCGGCTCGGGATCGATGAAGATGTCGCGGTGGTCGAAAGCGGCGATGAGCCTGGTCTGCGGCGACAGAAGCATGCCGTTGCCGAACACGTCGCCCGACATGTCGCCGACGCCGACGACGGTAAAGGGCGACGTCTGGATGTCGCGGTTCATCTCGCGGAAATGCCGCTTCACCGCTTCCCAGGCGCCCTTGGCGGTGATGCCCATCTTCTTGTGGTCGTAGCCGGCGGAACCGCCACTGGCAAAGGCGTCGTCCAGCCAGAAGCCGTGGCTCTCGCTGATGGCGTTGGCGGTGTCGGAGAACGTCGCCGTGCCCTTGTCGGCGGCGACGACGAAATAGGGATCGTCCTGATCGCGCCGGACAACGCCCGCCGGAGGGATCACCCCTTCGAGACCGATATTGTCGGTGATCGACAGCAGGCTCGAAACGAAATTCTTGTAGGCGGAGGTGCCCGCCTCGAACACGGCGTCGCGGCTACCGCCCACGGGCAGGCGCTTGGGGAAGAAACCGCCCTTGGCCCCTACCGGCACGATGACGGCATTCTTGACCTGCTGCGCCTTGACCAGGCCGAGCACCTCGGTGCGGTAGTCCTGCGCGCGATCCGACCAGCGCAGGCCGCCGCGCGCCACCGGGCCGAAGCGCAGATGCACGCCCTCGACCTCGGAACCATAGACGAAAATCTCGCGCCATGGCCGGGGCTCCGGCAAGCCCTCGACGGCGCGAGAATCGAGCTTGATCGCGAGCGACTGGCCCTTTTCCCTGGTGTCGGCGACGAAATGGTTGGTGCGCAGCGAGGCCTCGATCAGATTGAGGTAGCGCCGAATGATGGTGTCGTCGTCGATATTGGGAACTTCTTCCAGCGCATCCCTGATCTTGGCCTTGAGGTGCTTCGCCGCGACCGCGCCTTCCGTCTCCGCTTCAGGTCCGAGGCGCGCAACGAAGAGGGCGTGCAGGCCACGCGCGATCTCGGGGTAGCGGTTGAGCGCGGCGGCAATGAAATCCTGGCTCTGCGGAATGCCGGCCTGCTGCAGGTAGCGGCCATAGGCCCTCAATATGGTGATCTCGCTCGACCACAGGCCGGCCGTCTGCGCGAGACCGTTATAGCCGTCATTGTCGACGTCGCCGCGCCAAACCGACAGGAAGGCATCCTCGAACAACGAACCGCCGTCACCGAGGTCGATCGGCTTGCCGTAGCGATTCTCGAGCTCCATGTCGTGGATGAAGACCATGCCCGTCTCGGCATCGCCGACCTCGAAGGTGCGCTCGCTGATCACCCGGAAGCCGATGTTTTCCAGCACGGGCACGCGCCGCGACAGCGCCACAGGGCTGCCGTGATGGTAAATCTTGAGTGCCGCCTGATCGGGCTTCTGCTCCGCATGCCGGTAGTAGTCGATGGCGATGGGATTTTGGGCATTGATCCGTGCGATGCGGCCGGCATCCACCAGCGCCACGGCAGGCGAGAAGCTGTCGCGATAGCTTTCTGAGAACCGCGCGGCGATGGCGGTGAGCGTTGGATCGGCGCCGCTCTCCGCAGCGGTCTCGCGAAGCGCGTCCTCCCAGGTCCGCACGATATCGCGGATCGCCGCCTCGATTGCCGCCTGCTCGATCTTCGGCGTCTTGCCGCCGGAACGGCCGATGATGAAATGGACACGCGCCAGCCCGCCCTCCGGGAACGCCGGATAGTAGGCCGAGAGCCGGCCGTCGAACACGGTCTTGAGGTAAGTGCCGACCTTCTCGCGCACAACGCTGTCGTAGCGGTCGCGCGGCACGAAGACGAGGACCGAGACGAAACGGTCGAACTGGTCGACGCGTACCAGGGCGCGGACCCGCGGCCGCTCGATCAGGCCCAATATCGCCTCGGCATGCTTGCGCAGGATCGGCACCGGCACCTGGAACAGTTCGTCGCGCGGATAGCTTTCCAGCACATTGATCAGCGCCTTGCCGGAATGATCGCCCGGATTGAAGCCGGATTTGGCGATGACGGTCTCGGCCTTCGAGCGCAGATAAGGAATCTTCATCACCGAGCGCGTGTAGGCGGTCGAGGTGAACAGGCCAACGATGCGGAGCTCGCCAGCCAATGTCCCCTTGGGCGTGTAGGTCTTGATGCCGATGTAGTCGAGATAGGCGCGCCGATGCACGGCCGACTTGGCGTTGGCCTTGGTGACGATCAGCGGCTCCGGCCCGTGCAGGAAAGCTCGGATCTCCGGCGTTGTGGTGACGGCCTCGGTGCCGCGTCGCAGCACCAGCACGTCCGGGTCCTTGAGGATGCCGAGGCCAGGTTTGTCGGCCCTTTCCAGCGTGCCGCTCTTTTCGCCGCCCGTATACTTGAACTCGCGCATGCCGAGGAAAGTGAAATTGTCGTCGCGCAACCATTCGAGAAAGGCTATCGCCTCGGTGACATGGGCCTTGTCGAGCGGGACCGGCGCATAGCGGAACTCTGAAATCGCCTGATCGAGGCGCGCCAGCATGGGCTTCCAGTCGCTGACGGCGTCCCGGACCTGATCGAGAAGCTTCTTCAGGCGCTGGGCAAGGCCATGAGCCACTTCCGGAGAAAGCCGGGCGATGTGGACATGAACGACGCTGAGCCGGTCCAGCCCATGGTCACCCTGGGCGGAACCGGTATCGCCGAGAATCTCCTCGACGCCACCCTTGCCATGCCTGACCAAGACGACCGGGTGCGTGACCAGCAGCGGCTCGCCGGCGCTTTCAGTGATCTCGCCGAGGATCGAATCGAACAGGAACGGCATGTTGTCGTTGACGACGGTGATGACGCTGACCGGCCGTCCCTGGCGAACGACGCCGGAATCAACGTCAATGGCGACGACGCAGTCGCCCTTCCTGTGCCTGGCCACCGCATGCCAAGCCAGGTCGGCGGCGCGCTGCAGATCGCCGGCATCATAGGCCGCGATGTCTTCGGCGGGGGCCCTTGCCAGCAGATAGTCAGCGAGAGCGCCTGGCTTCGCGACCTCCCCTGGCTGGCTCTTTTTCGGGCGGCTCGCGGATTTCAGGCTGGCCATGACGCAGTTTCCCTCCCGTCACATGCTTTTGTGGCTATGGTAGCAGATGACCGCCTTTTGGCGACAAAGGTTTGACGGCTCGACAAGAAATATCGAGGTTCGGCAAACCGAACCCCGCAAGGAGACGACAGATGACCGATAAGATCACCGCGCTCGACCTGGTCGCGGGGCAGCTCAGCGACGCCACGAAGGCCTATTTCGCCAAATGCGAGGAAAAGCTCGGTCTCGTCCCCAACGTGCTCCTGGCCTATGCTTTCGACGAGAAGAAGCTGCGCGCGTTCACCGACATGTACAACGACCTGATGTTGGGCGAGTCGGGCCTGTCGAAGCTGGAGCGCGAGATGATCGCGGTCGCGGTCTCCTCCATCAATCACTGCTACTACTGCCTGACCGCGCATGGGGCAGCCGTTCGCCAGCTCTCCGGCGATCCGTCGCTCGGCGAGATGATGGTGATGAACTTCCGCGCCGCCGACCTTTCCCCGCGCCAGGCGGCAATGCTCGAATTCGCGGTCAAACTGACGGAAGAACCAGCCAGGATCGTCGAAGCCGACCGGGCCGCCTTGCGGGCAGCGGGCTTCAGCGACCGCGACATCTGGGACATTGCCTCGACAGCGGCGTTCTTCAACATGTCAAACCGGGTGGCGGCGGCCGTCGACATGCGCCCGAACGAAGCCTACCACGCCATGGCGCGCCGGAAGGCATGACCCCGCCGGGGTGAGGCGCCGCCGACGTCGGACCGCTCACTCCTCCGTCGGCATGTGCAGGTACATCGACTGGATGCCGACGCGTCCCGGCCCGGTGAAGCGATTGACGACGAAGTTCACGTTGGCGCCGAAAAAGCCGCTCGACAGCCGGTCGATCCTCGTTTCCATCCGCACCGAGGCGTCCTTGAACAGCCAGCCACCCGGCTCGATATCGATCGTCTCGCCCGCGGCCAGGCGTTTCTCGAAGACGTTGCCGTAGCCGTGCAGCCAGACGATGCCGTCGCCTGAATCCCCGCGAAAGCGGTCGATGAAGAAGCCGCTCTGGCCAAACAGCATGGTCGCCAGCCCGCGCACGCGTTCGAAAGTGTAGTCGACGCTCGCCGTCGCGGCGAGGAACTGGTGCTCGCGTACCTGGATCTCCTCGCCGCGCCGAAGGTGGATCGGCACGATGTGGCCCGGCCCGTCGCGGCTGAAGGCGATGATGCCCTGCCCCGACGCCTCGGTCACGAATATCTGCATGCCCGCCATCATGCGCTTCAGCGCGCCCTTCAGCGACTTCAAGCCGATGGTGACGGTGGAATTCTTCCACAGCAGGATGTGGTGCTCGAAATAGACGGGCATCCGTGAGACGTCGACCGACAGAACAGGAACGAGTTCACCCGCGACATGATAGGTGACGCCGCCGAAGGTCTCGTCCGACACCTCGCTCGGCATCAATTCCGGCAATCCTGGCATGGCTCCCCCCAAGCTTCGCCTGCGCGCCAGCGCCCACCGGTCGCGCGGATGCCGGCAACCTTCGTGCCGAGGCATGGCGGCCGTCAAACGAAATTGAGCCTTCCTCCGCGCTGCTCGCGCGAAGGTGATCGGGGAATGCCCGCGTCAGCCGGCCAGGTTGCGGGAGTAGATCAGAGTCGGCGCCCCTGTGCCGGAATGCTCGCCTGTCTCGCCCGAGGGTACGAAGCCGTTCGCCGTGTAGAACGCGATGGCGCGAGCGTTCCTTTCCTCCACTTCGAGGCGGATGGCGCTGGCTTCCGGGAAGCTCTCGATAACCTCGTCGAGAAGCATGCCGCCGATACCCCTGCCTTGCAGCGGAGGCAGGACATAGAGTTGGCGCAGCACGATCGACCGACCACCGTCGATCGCCTCGGCGAACGCCACGCCGCCGATCCGCTTGCCATCATCGGCGATGAGGAATTCGCTGTTCGGCCGGCTCAGCCTCGGCCTCAGCGCTTCGATCGAATGCCACTCGTCGGTGATCTCGGTAACGCGCTCCTCGCCGTAAATCGGGTCGTAGGTCGCATGCCAGGTCTCGACCAGAAGCGTCCGGATGGCCCCAAGGTCACGCTCGCTGGCGGTGCGCACGAACACGAGCGCTAGCCCTCGATGCCGAGTTTCGCCTTGACGAGGTCGTTGACCGCCTGCGGGTTGGCTTTGCCGCCGGTCGCCTTCATCACCTGGCCCACGAACCACCCGGCCATGGTTGGCTTCGCCCGCGCCTGCTCGGCCTTGTCCGGGTTGGCGGCGATGACGTCCTCGACGGCCTTTTCGATCGCGCCGGTGTCGGTGACCTGCTTCATGCCGCGGCTTTCGACGAGCTCGCGCGGATCGCCACCTTCGTTCCAGACGATCTCGAACAGATCCTTGGCGATCTTGCCGGAAATGGTGCCGTCCTTGATCAGGTCGATGACCGCGCCGAGCTGTGCGGGCGAAACAGGCGCGCTTTCAATATCCTTGCCGGCCTTGTTCAGCGCGCCGAGCAGGTCGTTGATGACCCAGTTGGCGGCGAGTTTGCCGTCGCGGCCGGCAGCCACCTTCTCGAAATAGTCGGCAATCGCCTTTTCCGACACCAGGATAGACGCGTCGTAGGTCGAAAGGCCGAGCGCCGAGATCAGACGCGTCTTCTTGTCGTCCGGCAGTTCGGGCAGGTCCTTTACCAGCGCATCGACATAGGCCTGGTCGAACTCCAGCGGCAGAAGATCGGGATCGGGGAAATAGCGGTAGTCGTGCGCTTCTTCCTTGGAGCGCATCGAGCGCGTCTCACCCTTGTTGGGATCGAACAGCCGCGTCTCCTGCTCGATCTGCCCGCCGTCCTCCAGGATGGCGATCTGGCGGCGCGCCTCGTAATCGATGGCCTGGCCGATGAAACGGATCGAGTTGACGTTCTTGATTTCGCAACGCGTGCCGAATGCCCCGCCGGGACGCCGAACCGACACGTTGACGTCGGCGCGCATGGAACCTTCGTCCATGTTGCCGTCGCAAGTGCCGAGATAACGCACGATCGTGCGCAGCTTGGTGACATAGGCCTTGGCTTCGTCGGCCGAGCGCATGTCCGGCTTGGAGACGATCTCCATCAGCGCCACGCCCGAGCGGTTGAGATCGACATAGGACATGGTCGGGTGCTGGTCGTGCATCGACTTGCCGGCGTCCTGCTCGAGATGCAGGCGCTCGATGCCGACTTCGATGTCCTCGAACTCGCCCTGGCGGTCGGGCCCGACCGAAATGATGATCTTGCCCTCTCCGACGATCGGCTGCTTGAACTGCGAGATCTGATAGCCCTGCGGCAGGTCCGGATAGAAATAGTTCTTCCGGTCGAAAACCGACTTGTGATTGATCTGGGCTCTCAGGCCGAGGCCGGTGCGGATCGCCTGCTTGACGCATTCCTCGTTGATGACGGGCAGCATGCCGGGCATGGCGGCATCGACCAGGCTGACATTGGCGTTGGGCGCGGCGCCGAAGGATGTCGAGGCGCCGGAGAACAGCTTGGCCTCGGACGTCACCTGCGCGTGCACTTCAAGGCCGATGATGATTTCCCAATCGCCGGTGGCGCCGGGGACCAGGCGTTTTGCGTCGGGCGTGCGGGTGTCGATGATGCTCATAGGGGCCTGCAGTTCGCGAAACGTGAATTCCACGTCAAAAGTGAAAGTCATTCGCTAGTGCAAACCGCCCCACGAGACAAGCACAAAGCCTCGCTGGTCTTTTCCAACGCCCTCGCCTATATCGCATCCATTCCAATGGAGAGTGGATGTCCACTTACGCTCAGTCCCGGTGAAGCCCTGACCTCCTGACGGAGGCAGGGCAGCAAAACCTCGAACCACCGTGCCGCGTCCTCGCGGCGGCGGTTTTTGTTGTTTTTCCGGGAATCTCTCCAGATGGATATTTCGCGCATCGAACAGCGCATCCTGCACCTGCTCGCGCAAGGCGGGCGCATCGAAATCGAAAAGGATGAGCGCAACAAGATTGCCTCGATACAGTGCCTGACCCGCGACGGCTGGCGCTATCCTGGCGTCGACCTCGACCTGTTTCGCAAGTTGAAGCGGAAGAAGGCCGTGTCGTCTTCAGCCGGCGGCCCTTACCGCATCACGCGGCGCGGGCTCGAACTCGTCCGCGCCGAGCTCGATAACAGGTAGAAGATAAGGGCCGCCGGCTCGCTCGGGACCGGCGGCCTCTCCGTCCGCTTCACGCGGTGGCAATATAGGCCCTGATTTCCTCCGCCTCGCGCTCGACGTCCTCGATGCGGCGCTTGACCACATCGCCGATCGACACGATGCCGTCGAGCAGGCCGTCCTTCTCCACCGGAAGGTGGCGGAAACGGCCGCGGGTCATGATCTCCATGACCTCGTTGACCGTATGGTTTTCGTTGCAGATCTTCACCTTGGGGGTCATCGCCGACCTGACCGCGATGTCGAGCGCGCCGGCCCCTTCCTTGGCGAGCACCCTCACGATATCGCGCTCGGAGAGAATGCCGACGATCTTGCGGTCACCATTGGTGATGACCAGCGCACCGATCTTGTGTTCCGTCAGGATACGGATGGCCTCGCTCAGCTTTTCGTTCGGGCCGAGCGTCAAAACGTCATGGCCTTTTGCCTCGAGAATTGCCTTAACCGTCATGGCGTCCTCCTCTGTATTGCCCGGCGACTGCTTGCCGGCGCTCACCTATCGCGCATGACTGCGGAAATCTCCGCCAACTCCCTGAAAAATCATGCACAAACCCAGGTCCAGCGGCATCGGCACACCCCCGAGACGGGCAACCGGTGCCACGGACGACATGGTGCGCCGGGAACGACCTTATTTCAAGTGCGCAAGCCTGGCGTCAGGCTGTCGGCGCCGCGGGCCGGCGATCGAACAGGCGGAGCCCGAAGAAGCCGGCGAGAAAGCCGCCAATATGCGCCTCCCAGGCGATCTGCCCGCCAATTCCGGGCGCCAGGCCGACATAGCCCGTGACGAGGTTGATGATCATCCACAAGGCCAGGAAGTACATTACGTTGCGCGAGCGCAGAACATCCGAGAGCGAGAGCGGCGCGCCGGCGAACGCCGCCCGGCCGGACGAACGGTCGATGTTGAAGCCGAAGCGCGTCGCGGCGGCCATCATGCCGGAAATCGCGCCGGACGCGCCGACCAAGGGCGCCTGGCCGAGCGGATGGATGACCCAGAACAGCCCCGCGGAAGCCAGACTGGTCACGGCGAAGAACAGCGCAAAGCGCAAGGTACCCATCCGGTTGGCGAGCGGAGAGCCGAACGCCGCCAGCCACAGCATGTTGATGCCGAGGTGCGCGAAGCCGCCATGCAGGAATGCGTAGGTAAACGGACTGGAGAATGCGTAGAAATCGAGATCGTACTGGCCGGAATAGCGAATTGGCACGAAAGCCGCGCGGACCAGCAGGGCCATGTCCTGGTCATCCGTCAGCACATAGACGCGAATGAGATGAACGAACACGCAGATGCCGATAACAGCCAACACCGCCGGCGGAAGGTTGAACACAGGTTCGCTGCGCGGCGCGGGCGCACTCTCGGCGTGTTCGATTTCGGACGGAGTTACCGGTTCACTCATCTACGCCTGTGCCCGTTCAGATTTTCGGCTTCGCTAATATCTTACCCGCTCGCTCGGGAATGGGAATTGGCAAGCCGCATCGGCATACACTTTCCGCATGCCATAGCACACCCGTGCGTCACGCCGGCGCTTGCCGTTACAGATATAGGGAATCCACGCGGCTCTTTCGAAGTGCCACATCGGCACGCCGATCATGCGGATCGTCGCCGGACGCAACCGCCAAATCTCGGCAAACGAATCATTAACGGGCGAATCGGACGGCAAAAAAGAAGCCGTCCAAGGTTTCCCTTGAACGGCCGGTCGAGCCCCCTGCTCCCCTGAGTCTTTGACTGAAAGTGCTGTGGCCATCGCGAAATGGCCGCTTTCTGGAGTGGTTCTGGTGTGCCACGGGCCAGCCTCGCGTGCAACGTATACCCTTTGTTAACCTTAACGACCCCCACCCGTGAACAAGTGTTAACGACGCTGGCACGCGTCATGCTCCGCAACGCATGTAAGTCATCGGAGAGCGCCCTTCTGTTCCCCGATGGGACATCAGACGACAGATTGCGCGGAGCAGCATTGCAATGAACCAAACCGGATCGATCACGCTGTTCCAATATTGGAACCGGCTGCGTGATGGGCGCCCGGCACCGAAACGTTCGGAGGTCGAGCCCGCCGACATCAAGTCGCTGCTGGCGGATACCTTTATCCTGGAACGGGATACGCGCGGTGAAGCTGTGTTCCGCCTCGCCGGCACCAGACTTTGCGCCATCTATGGGCGCGAGCTGAAGGGCTTTTCGTTTCCCTCGCTGTGGCGGGAGAAGGATCAACGCCTTGTGTCGCGGCTCGTTCATGGCGTTTTCGAGCAGAAATCGGTCCTGCTCCTCACCTATGAGGGCATAAGTCGCCACCAGCGTTCCAACAACTTCGAACTGCTGGTCCTGCCGCTGGACGGCGGCATGGAGAGCCAGCGCTGCATCGGCGCCATCAGCACGGCGGAAAAGCCGTTCTGGCTCGGCGCGGATCCGATTGTCGACGCGCTGATCGACACGGTTCAGGTCGTCGATCCCGACAGGGAGCCGGCCTCCTTGCAAAGCCGTCCGGCGATCAGCGTTCCCTCGCTGGCGCCCACGGAGATCGAGGCGCCGGAACCGCTCCCGACGCTTGGCCACGCACGCCGTATCCGACACCTGGTGGTGTTCGACGGAGGCAAGGAAGAATAACCCCAACTTCTAAACTTCCAACGGTCCGCTTTCCCCTTTGTTAACCTGCATTGTTGTAGTTGTTCGAGGAGATTCCTCGCGGCGTAGCGCAGGAATGCCAAGCGGGGTGTAGGCAGTCATGAGGTCAGCGGCGATCGATTACGCGCCGTACCAGGCTGAAAGGCGTAACTTTCAGCGCGTCCGTGTGAAAATCTACGGACGTTTCATGCTTGAGGACCGCACCGAGCACCCCTGCCAGGTGGTGGACATGTCGCCCGGCAATGTCGCGCTTCGCACCGAACGCGTTGGCACGCCCGGCGAAAAGGTTATCGCCTATATCGACCACATCGGCCGCATCGAAGGTGTCGTGACCCGCACCTTGCAGGACGGCTTCGCCATGACGGTGATTGCGTCCGACCGCAAGAAGGAAAAGCTTGCCGCGCAGTTGACGTGGCTCGCCAACAAGCACGAGCTGGACTTGCCGGAAGATCGCCGTCACGAACGCGTGGCCCCGCGCAATCCGACCAGCGTGCTGCAACTGACCGATGGGCGGCAGTATCAGTGCCGTATCATCGACCTGTCGCTTTCGGGCGCTGCCATCGAGATCGACGTCAAGCCGGCCATCGGCGTCCAGGTCATGCTTGGAACCATGCGCGGCCAGGTGGTGCGCCATTTCGAGGATGGCGTCGCCATCGAGTTTGCCGTCATCCAGCGGCCTGAAACGCTCGATTCGGAATTCAACACGCCGCGTGCCTGAGCACGCTGTTTCGAGACATCCCCATCATTTCCACCGCGACCAGTCGGCTGCCCTCCGCCGCTGACAGCCGAGGCTGCCGTTCGTTGCAATTTTCCGGAGCCTCGCTACGGGTTGGCGACCTCGACGCCGCGCACAGTTAATGCGCAGTAAAAACAGCACCGACACGACCCGTTGGCGGGCATCAACAGTCCAGCGTTTCAAAGGTTAAAAATTTTAGATTTATTCTATTGGCGTTTTACTCAAAAACGACTTCGTCGCTTTGCGTCAAATAAATCGGGCTGTGTCACAGTCTCCTTAAAACGGGGAGACTAGAACAATGAATGCAATGAAGGGCAAGCTGTTGCTGGTCGCGGCAATAGCGCTGCAGTTCTTCGCTCTTGGCATTGCCCAGGCCAGCGGCCCGGTGTTCATGCACACCGGCGGGCGCACGACGCAGCCGGTCGGCCATTACGAATTCTGTCAGCGCATTCCGGCGGAATGTAACCAGCGGACGCCGAAGGGCGCGCCGATCGAATTGACCCGCAAGCTGTGGGCGACGATCGTCAACGTCAACAACTCGGTCAACACGCGCATCAAGCCGCGCACAGATCTCGAGAACTATGGCGTCGAGGAATATTGGGCCTATCC
Source organism: Mesorhizobium sp. 65-26 (assembly GCA_001899205.1). Taxonomy (GTDB): domain Bacteria; phylum Pseudomonadota; class Alphaproteobacteria; order Rhizobiales; family Rhizobiaceae; genus Mesorhizobium. The sequence goes on from MKVL01000030.1 coordinate 72,553, forward strand.
GGACAATGGCTATGGCGACTGCGAGGACTATGCCCTGGAGAAGCGCCGTGAGCTGATGGCCGCCGGCGTCCCGGCCGGCGACCTGCTGATGACTGTCGCTCGCCAGCCGAACGGCGACGGCCACGCTGTCCTGACGGTGCGCACCAGCCTCGGCGAGTTCATCCTCGACAATCTCGAACCCAAGGTCCTGTCCTGGATCGACACCGACTACACCTATCTCAAGCGGCAATCGGATACGAATTCCGGTGTCTGGATCACGATCAACGACGGCCGCGCCGACGCGGTCGCCAGCGTCCGCTGACAAGCGACGGAAAACCCGGTCGAGTCCCCACCCTCCCCGTCCCCAAACGACCGGGTCAAGGAGCCGGCCCCATCCCCGGGCCGGCTCCGCCTTTTTGGCGATAGAAGAGATGAACCGGCGAAGGCTGCGGCCGGCGCGTATCGAACCGCTGCCAAAGGAGCCGACAGGACAAACCTATCGCGTCTTGTCGGGTCCCCGGGTGGGGCTTCGCTTTCAGCCAGCCCCTGTCCGAATAGCGCCGCTAGGCCTTCCGTAAGCCGGCCTTGAAACGCTTGCCATTGGCAACGTAATGCGCGGCCGAGGCACGCAGCCTCGCCACGGCGGCATCGTCGAGCGTCCTGATCACCTTGGCCGGAGATCCGACGATCAGCGAATTGTCGGGAAACTCCTTGCCCTCGGTGACGAGGGCGCCGGCGCCAACCAGCGAATTCCTTCCGATCCTGACGCCGTTGAGCACGATCGCGCCCATGCCGATCAGGCTGTTGTCGCCGATCGTGCAGCCATGCAGCAGCGCGCGATGGCCGATGGTGCACCCCTCCCCGATCGTCAGCGGAAAGCCGGGGTCCGTGTGCATGATGGTGTGCTCCTGCACATTGGTGTCGGCGCCGATGACGATCGGCTCGTTGTCGCCACGAATGACGACACCGAACCAGAAGCCGGCATTGCGGCCGACGCTGATATTGCCGATCAGCGTGGCGTCGGGCGCCACCCAATTGCTGTCCGCATCCTCAAAGGTCGGTGCCTTTCCGTCGATCGCATAGGCCGGCATATCGTCGTCTCCAAATCGTCTGGCGCCGCACCGCGGCTCATGCCCCCCCGGGATCGCGACTACCCGGGCTTGGCGAAGCCCGTGTCATGGTCGGTATCAAGGGGCCAACCGCAACTACGTGATTCCGATGGAAGTTTGAATTTCACTTTCGCGGGCATCGCGACGCTTCGAGGTCATCAGCCCGTTGTCGCCCAAGCCGCCGCGGCAAGCAGGACACGGCCAAGCGCGAGCAGCCAAACCAGGGCGGTGCAGCCGCATGACAGAAGCGCCAGCGTCGAGATACGCCCCTCCCGCCTTGCGTCCAACGCATCATTGGCAAGCATATAAGGGCCGGCGCAAGCGGTTGCGGCCAACGAGCGGACAAGGCGTGACGATGACACGTAGGGTTCCGCGAAGGCGATTTTGCGCCCCCAAACCAGTTCCATCGCCGACCCCGCCAGTCCGCAGGTCGTCAGGCCAACGAGGAAAGCAAAAAGGGCAAGCTCGAAACAGTCCATCTTTACCCTCCGTTTACCATGAAATCGCACAGTTCGCGCAGTCAGGCAAACGCAAGAGCCGTGCCTGGACCCAATGTGCCGTTTGGAGACAGCGGTGGAGATCGAAAACCCATGAGACAGGCGGCAACCGCCGATGCCACGGAACTGACTGTGGTCGACTCGCGGCTGATGAAGCGCGTCTTCTACGCCTTCGCGGCGCTCGCACTGCTTTCCGTGGCGATCAGCCTCGGCGGCAAATGGTTCGGTCGCTCGATCGCCATGGCGGGATATACAGACGACACGACGCTGCGCCATGTCGTCATCGGCAACACCCTGATAGACGTGCCGGCGAACTTCATCCGTTTCGAGCAGGCGCGCCGCGATGGCTTCGCCAACCGCCTCGATCTTTATCTGCGCTATCCGCAGATGGACGGCTACAGCGACGCTTCGCGGGATGATTTCAACCATGCGGGCGCGAAGAACATCGTCTTTCTGTCCTTCGAGCAGCAGATCATGTCGCGCGACATGAGCGGGCGCTTCGGCCCGATCTACAGCGCGCTGATCGCGCAGCCCGGCGCTCCCGGTCCAGGCGGAACGGTGCTCTATGATTTCAATGAGAAGTCGGGCTATCTCAACGAAGTGCTGGCCGTGGCCGATCGGCCGGGCAAGGATCCCTTCGTGGCCCGCTGCCTGAGCGGGGCGAGTGCAGAGGAGTCCCTGGCGCCTTGCGAGCGGGACATTCTCGTCGGCGACGGCCTCAGCCTCACCTATCGCTTTCCGAGGGAATTCCTCGGCGACTGGCAGCGACTGGACGCCGCGGTGGCGGCCGAGGCGGGGCGCATGCTCAAGCGCTGATTCACGGGCTCAGGAAATGCCGGCCGCACTGCTCATGCACGCGGCCGGCACGGAAGTTTATCAAGCGAGATCGATGTCGAGGATCGCCATCGAGAAATTGTAGTCGCCGTCGTCCTCGTCCTTGAAGACGATGCCGAGGAATTCGTCGCCGAGATAGACTTCGGCCGAATCGTCCTTGCGCGGCCGCGCCTTCACCATGAGCTTGGGATTCTGAAAGACGCGCTTGAAATAGGCGTCCAGCTTTCTGATTTCTTCCGGCTTCAACAGCGTTCTCCGATTGTCGGTCTTGCTCGTCTGAACGCGCTTCTGGCACGTCGACAATGGCAATGTAAAGGCAAGCGGGCGTGGTTTCGGATCGCTATCCCCTTCACCTCGCGACACGTTGTTCGCATCGCTTTCGGCACGCAACGAAGCCTGCCGGCTGGTGGGAGATCAGATATCGAAACTGACGACCTGGTCCATGTTCTGCGACGGCAGCAACTGGTCCATCTGCCGCGAAGGCCTGTCGCAGCCAGTCTCCCCCACGACGCGGGCCGGCACACCGGCAACCGTCTTGTTGTGAGGCACCGGCGAGAGCACGACCGATCCTGCCGCGATCTTGGAGCAATGACCGATCTCGATGTTGCCGAGAATCTTGGCGCCAGCGCCGATCAGTACGCCGTAGCGGATCTTCGGGTGGCGATCGCCGCCGGCCTTGCCCGTGCCGCCCAGCGTCACGCCGTGAAGGATCGAAACGTCGTCCTCGATGACGGCAGTCTCGCCGACGACCAGGCCGGTGGCATGGTCGATGAAGATGCCCTTGCCGATCCGAGCGGCCGGGTTGATGTCGGTCTGGAAGACCGAGGACGATCGGCTCTGCAGATAGAGCGCGAAATCCTTGCGGCCCTGCTTCCAAAGCCAGTGCGCCAGCCTATGGGTCTGGATGGCATGGAAGCCCTTGAAATAGAGCACGGGCATGATGAAGCGGTCGCAGGCCGGGTCGCGGTCGAAATAGGCCTGGATGTCGGCGCGCACCGTCGCCGGCCACTCCTTGTCGTCCGCCAGCATCGTCTTGAACGTCTGGCGGATGAGGTCCGCGCCGATGTCCTGGTGGTCCAGGCGCTCGGCAAGGCGATGAATGACAGCCTCCTCCAGACTCTCCTGGTTGAGGATCGTCGAATAGAGGAAAGCGGCAAGCAGCGGATCGCGATCAACCGCTTCCATCGCCTCGTCGCGGATCGAGCGCCAGATCGGGTCGACCGGCTGCAATACGCTGGGACGGGGGATGCTGATGCTGTTCATCGAGGTCGGGTCCTGCCGGCTGATGTGCTGTCAGCCTCCTATAGGCCAGATCATAGCACGGTTGAACTCAATTTTCCTTAGTGCTTTGTCAAATGGATTTGGTTCGCCGATATTCAAGTGGCCATGGAAAACGAAGCCTTGATCGACCAGACGGTGAAAAATGCCCTGCGCGCGCGCTATCAAGGCCCGGAGCGCCACTATCACGGGCTTGCCCATATCGAGGCGATGCTGGCGCTGGCGCGCGAGAACCGGGCCTTGCTTGACGATTTCGAGGCCGTGGAGGCAGCGATCTGGTTCCACGATGCCGTCTATGACAGCCGCGCCAAGGACAATGAAGCCAGAAGCGCGATGCTGGCCCGGGAAATGCTGGCTGGCCACACCGATCCCGAGCGCCTCTCCCGTATCGAAGGCATGATCCTCGCCACCGCCACGCACGAACCGCCCGACCTCGGCGAAGCCCGCGCCGACAGCGATGCCGCCCTGCTCCTCGACATGGACCTTTCGGTGCTGGGCGCCAGCCCCGACGTATTCGACGCCTATGAACATGCCGTGCGCCGCGAATACCAATGGGTCGAGGAGGCCATGTGGCGCGCCGGGCGCTCGGCCGTACTGAAGAGCTTCCTTACCCGTCCTCGCATCTTCCAGACAGAACCCTTCCGCCAGCGTCTGGAGGCGCAGGCCAGGAAGAATCTCGAACGCTCGCTGCAAGCCCTGCAAGGCACCGTCTGAACGGTCCTGCTGGAACGCGTCAGGGCTTGGCTGGCGACTTCTGCCTCGCGGCAGACGAGCCGTCATAGAGCGCCTCCAGAAAGGCCTGCACCAGTGAGCTGTGGGCATCTGTCTTGCGATAGGCGACGCGGTGGACCGAGCTGAACGCATAGGCCCTCGGCCGGATGGCACGCATCTCGTCCCTCATCACCCAGGGGTCGGCGAAGTGACAAGGCAGGAAGCCGATGAAATGGCCCGACAGGATCAGCATCAACTGCGCTTCCATGTGGACGACCGAGGCGCTCGCGCGCGGATGGCCGACGAGATAGAGATCGTCGAAATGCCGATAGCTGCGGACGGAGAAGCGCGCGGCATCGATGGCCGCCTTGTCGATCCTTGAATCGGGCACGGCAAACAGCGGATGGCGCTGTCCGCAATAGAGAAGATGCGGCTCGCCGCAATAGTCGCGATAGATGACGCCAGGCGCCTTCTGCGACAACGGCCCTATGACGATGTCGCGGCCGCCGTCGGCAACCTGCTGCTCGAGTTCCGACGGCGTGCCGACCGACAGGTCTATGAACACGTCCGAATCCGGCCCCATGAAGCGGCCGAGCGCGTGCTGGATGCCCAGGTCGTCGCTTGTGAATACCCCGTCCGACGTGCCGATCCTCAGCCGACCCGACAGGCTGCCGCTTGCCGCGCTGATGCGATGCCCGAAATCGTCGAGGTCGCGAAACAGCTTCTGGGCCGCGTCATAGGTCGCCCGGCCGACCTCGGTGAGGCGGAACTGCTTGCGGCCGCGGTGACAGAGCTGCGCGCCGATGCGCTTCTCCAGTTCGGCAAGATGCGTGCTGAGCGTCGGCTGCGACAGGTTCAACGTGATCTGCGCGGCGGCGAACCCGCCGCAATCGGCCAACGCCACGAAAACCCGCAACAACCGGATATCGATGTTGTCCAGCCGACGCATGTTTTTTCCCCTGCCGGCGCATTCGCCTCGGAGACGCTCCGACGGCGGCAACACATCGACATTATTCGATGTGTGGTTCTAAATAAACTCATTTACACCAATGTTGAAAGCCGCGACGTTGCGTCAAACAAAACGTTGGGGAACAATCATGAAATCAACCTTGGCCCTCGCCTTGTCCGCCGCGCTCGTGCTCGCCAGCGGGCAGTCCGCCTTCAGCGCCGACCAGATCCGCATCCTCGCGCCGACCTGGCTCGGCTTTGCCCCTGTCCACATTGCCTCCGATCTTGGCTGCTTCGCCAAGAAGGATCTCGACGTCTCCATCAAGTTCGAGGACGACCTGACCAACGTCATGGCGGCCATGGCGCGCGGCGACATCGAGCTGCAGATGCGTTCCGTGGGTGAATATCAGGGCCGTCCGCGCGATGCCTCGACGCCGGGCCTCATCATCGGCACCATCGACGAATCCGTCGGCGGTGACGGCGTCATCACCGACGACAACATCAAGTCGGTCGCCGACCTCAATGGCAAGGTGGTCGCGGCCGAGCCCAACATCCCTGCCCGCCTGCTGCTGCAGATGGAGCTGAAGCAGGCCGGCCTGTCGCTGAAGGACCTGCAGATCAAGGACATCGCGTCGGCCGATACGGGCGCCGTTTTCGTCGATTCCTCGATCGCCGCGATCGCGACCTACGAGCCCTTCATGTCACAAGCGATCAAGGCGTCGACCCGACCCGGCGCGCGCATGCTGATCTCGTCCAAGGACCATCGCGGCATCATCATCGACGCGATCATCGCCCGAAACGACGACTTCAAGGCAAATCCGGACAAGTACACAAGGTTTCTCGGCTGCATCTACGAGGCCGTCGATTTCATCAAGGCCGAGCCGGACAAGTTCGCCGACATGGCGTCCAAGCATTTCGGCCTGACGCCTGAAGAGGTGAAGGACATCGTCAACGGCTCCCTCTCCTACACCACGCTTGCCGAGTCGCTCGCCTATATGGGCAAGGCCGGCGAGAAGGGCACGCTTCACGGCATCTTCGACACCGTCATGGAACTGAACCTGGAAAACGGGGCGGCCGACAACAAGCTGGTCGCGGCCGACCAGATCGACAATTCGGCGATCAACAAGGTGCCGGCGAAATAGCGCCTCGCGCCAGCGCGTCGACCCTCAACGAGATCCAGTTCAGCGAGCAGGGCCGCCCGCGCGGCGGCCCGTGTTCTGATCATCCGGGAATAGCCTCCTTGTTCAGCAATCTGTTCGTCTTTCGTGGCCGAGCCTCGCCGATGGTGGAACTTGCCGTCGGCGTCATCGCCGCCGCGCTGGTTGTCGCGGCCTGGGAAGGGGCCGCGCGCTCAGGGATGATCGCGCCGCAGTTCCTGCCGTCGCCCAGCCGAGTCCTTACCGCCCTGTGGACGATGCTGACCCAGCAGAACCTGATCTGGCATGTGGCGGTATCGACGGCGCGCGTGTGGGTCGCCTTCCTGCTTGCGGCGGCCTTGGCGATCCCGATCGGCATCGTCATGAGCAGCTATCGCATCGTGGGCGCCGCCCTGGAGCCGATGATCGATTTCATCCGCTACCTGCCGGTGCCCGCGCTTGTGCCGCTGTCGATCATCTGGTTCGGCGTCGGCGAGGAAACCAAGGTCTTCCTGCTGTGGCTGGGCACGTTCTTCCAGCTCGTGCTGCTGGTCGCCGACGACATGCGTCGCGTCCCGCAGGAGTTCGTCGAGGTTGCCCGCACCGTCGGCGCCAATTCGCGGCAAGTGATGACGGACGTTGCCCTGCGCTCGATGGGACCGACGCTGATCGACAATCTGCGGATCACGCTCGGCTGGTGCTGGACCTACCTGATCATCGCCGAGATCGTCGCCGCCGATTCCGGCATCGGCTACGTGATCTGGACGGCGCGACGCTTCGTCAAGACGCCGGAGGTCATGGCCGGCGTCGTCGTCATCGGGCTGATCGGCCTCGTCACCGACCAGTTGCTGCGCCTGCTGCACCGCAGGCTGTTCCGCTACCTCTGAGGGCACGACGACGATGAGCGCATACGTCCAGTTCGCCGACACGGCGAAATCCTTCGGCCCGATCGAGGTCGTGCGGAAGACCAGCCTCGGCCTCGACCGCAATTCGTTGGTCGTTTTCCTCGGCCCGTCGGGCTGCGGCAAGACCACCTTGATGCGCATGGTCGGCGGGCTTGACCAGCCGAGCACCGGTTCCATCCTGCTCGGCGGCGAGAAGGTCGTAAGGCCCGACCGCCGGCGCGGCATGGTGTTTCAGTCCTATTCGTCGTTCCCATGGCTGACCGTCGAACGCAACATCGCCTTCGGCATGCGCTATCGCAACGACATCACGGCGGCCGAGAAGGCAGAGCGCACGCGCCATTACCTGGAGCTGTTCGGCCTCGCCGACTTCGCCGGGTCCTTCCCGAACCGCATCTCGGGCGGCATGCGCCAGCGCGTCGCCATAGCGCGCACGCTGGCGGCCGGCTCCGACGTGCTTCTGATGGACGAGCCGTTCGGAGCGCTCGATGCGCTGACGCGCGAACGCCTGCAGGTCGAACTGCGCCAGATCCAGATCCGCGAGGAAAAGACCATCATCTTCGTCACCCACGATGTCGAGGAAGCGGTGTTCCTGGCCGACAGGATCGTCCTGTTCTCGCGCCGGCCGGCCACCGTTGTGGCCGACATAGACGTCGCGGCGGAACTCGGCCCGCAACGACCACTGGAAATTCGCGAAACGCAGAAATTCTTCGAGCTGCGCAACCGCGTCCTGCATCTGATCCGCCACGAAACCGGAGCGGTGGTATGAGCCCGTCCCTCGCCGGCAAGGCCGTCGTGATCACCGGGTCGAGCCGCGGCATCGGCCTCGGCATCGCGCGCCGCTTCGCCGAAGCAGGCGCGACGCTGCACCTGATTGCCAACGATCCCGCCGTCCACGAACGGGCGCGCGAGCTCGGCGCGACGAGCGCCGAGGCCGACATCGCCGATCGCGAGGCGGTCACGCGGGCGCTGGCTCCCCTCGCCCGCATCGACGTCCTTATCAACAATGCCGGGCTCGAGCTGATGACACCGGTCGACGACGCCGGCGACGACAACGAGGCCGCCTTCCGGCGCATCGTCGAGATCAACGTCGTCGGTACCGCGCTGGTGACCGCGCGCGCCCTGCCGCGCATGCCGGCCGGCGCCTCGATCGTGAACACCGCCTCGATCTGGGGGCGCGTCGCCGAGGCTAGGTTCGGCGCCTATGTCGCCTCCAAGCACGCCATTATCGGGCTGACCAAGACTTGGGCCAGGGAGCTCGGCCCCAGGAGCATTCGCGTCAACGCAGTCTGCCCCGGCTGGGTGCGCACCGAAGCCTCGATGCGCTCGCTCGGCCGCATGGCCGAGCACGACGGCCGCGGCGAGGCCGAGCTGCTGGAGGGAATTGTGGCCGGGCAGGCCCTGCCTGGCCTGATGGAGCCGGACGATGTTGCCGGCACCTATCTCTTCCTGGCCTCGGATCTCGCCCGCAACATCACCGGGCAATCGCTTGGCGTCGACAGGGGGGAAGTGCCTTGGTAGGTCCATTGAACGGAAAGCGGGCGCTGGTGACGGGCGCCGCCAGCGGCATCGGCCGGGCTACGGCCCAGGCCCTGCTCGAGGCCGGTGCCGTGGTAGTCGGGCTAGATCTTATAGCAGCCGAGGGTGACATCCCCATCCTTGCCTGCGATCTGGCGCGCGAAGCCGACATCGTTCGCGCCGTGGCGGAGGCTGCCCGTCGCCTCGGTGGCTACGACATACTGGTCAACAATGCCGGCATCCTCCAGGAGGCGCCGCTGGAGCGGATTTCGGCCGAGCACGTGGACCGCATGTTCACGGTCAACGTGCGTGGCGCGGTCCTTGTCGCGCGAGAGGCATTGCCCCACCTCGCCGATGGCGGCCGCATCGTCAACATCGCCTCGGAACTCGCCTATCTCGGTCGCGCCGAGGCTTCCGTCTACTGCGCCACCAAGGCCGCCCTGCTCGGCCTGACGCGCTCCTGGGCGCGGGAGCTGGCGCCGCGCATCCTGGTCAACGCCGTTGCGCCGGGACCGACCGACACGCCTTTGCTGGGCTTCGAGGCGCTGACCGAGGGGCAGCAGGCCCAGGAGACCATGCACCCCCTGCGCCGCATCGGCCGACCGGAGGAAATCGCCGCGGCGGTGGTGTTCCTCGCTGGCCCCGGCGCGACATTCTTCACCGGACAATGCCTCGGCGCCAATGGCGGCGCGGCAATGCTTTGAGATGGAAAGATCATGACAGACAGCGTTTTCCTGGCGGAACTGCCCTGGCCCGAGGCCGAAAGACGGATAGCGGCCGGCGCGCCGGTGTTCCTGCCACTCGGGTCCACCGAGCAACACGGCCATCACATGGCGATGAATGTGGACGTCATCCTTCCGACCGCGATCGCGGCCAGCGTGGCGACCAAAGTCGGCGGTCTCGTCGCGCCGACCATCGCCTACGGCAACCGCTCGCAGCCCCGAACCGGCGGTGGCCCCGCCTTCCCGGGCACAATCAACATCACCGCGCATACGTTCTCGCTTCTTGTGAAGGACATCATCTGCGACCTCTATCGGCAGAAGGTGCGCAGGATCGTCGTGCTCAACGGCCACTACGAGAACATCGGACCGTCCATCGAGGGCGTGGAGCTGGCGCTCGACGCGATCGGCCGTGAGCGCGCCGCCGACCTGACCATCCTGCGCATGGACCATTGGGAGATGGTTCGCCCTGAAACCCTGGCGAAGGTGTTTCCCGACGGCTACCCCGGCATCGAACTGGAGCATGCGAGCGTGATCGAGACCTCGATGATGCTGGCGCTGCGCCCTGAATTCGTCGATCTCGACAAGGCGCTGCATGACGGGCCTGCTCGTTTCAAGCCCTATGACCGCTACCCGCGGCCGGCCGAAGAGGTGCCGCCCTCCGGCGTGCTGTCGCTGACCGAAGGTTCTTCGGCGGAGAAGGGCCGCTGGCTGCTCAGCGACTGCGAGGAGCGGATCGCCGAGATCGTCAAACAGGAATTCCTCTGAAATGGCGCAGAACATGCAAAACAGCTTCTTCCAACCCGTCGATGCCGCCGAGGTGCCGCGTTTTGCCGGGCATTCGACATTCATGCGGCTGCCGGCCGTGCCGAGCGCCAAAGGCCTCGACATCGCGCTCGTCGGCATTCCGTGGGACGGCGGCACCACCAACCGCGCCGGCGCGCGCCACGGCCCCCGCGAAATCCGCAATCAGTCGAGCCTGATGCGACGTGCGCATCACGTCTCCGGGACGGAGCCCTTCAGCATCGCCAATGTCGCCGATGTCGGCGACCTTTCGGTCAATCCCATCAACCTGCTCGACGGACTGAAGCGCATCGAGGACGGCATGGCGGCGATCGTCGCCGACGGCGCGCTGCCGCTGGCCGCCGGCGGCGACCATCTGACGACGCTGCCCGTGCTGCGCGCGGTGGCCCGCAAGGCGCCTGTCGGCATGATCCATTTCGATGCGCATTCGGACACCAACGACCGCTATTTCGGCGACAATCCCTACACGCACGGCACGCCCTTTCGCCGCGCCATCGAGGAAGGGTTGCTCGACCCCAGGCGGGTTGTGCAGATCGGCATTCGCGGCTCGGTCTATGAACCGGGCGAGCACGCCTGGGCCGTCGCCCAGGGAATCCGCATCATATACATGGAAGAGTTCGTCAGGCGCGGCGCAACGGCCGTCATGCAGGAGGCACGCGCCCTCGTTGGCGACAACCCAACCTACGTGACCTTCGACATCGACTGCATCGACCCGTCGATGGCGCCGGGCACGGGCACGCCCGAACTCGGCGGGTTCACCACGCGAGAGGCGCAGGAGATGGTGCGCCTGCTCGACGGGTTGAATTTCGCCGGAGCCGACGTGGTCGAGGTCGCGCCGCCCTTCGATCTCGGCGGCATGACCGCGCTCGCGGGCGCGACGATGATGTTCGAATTGCTGTGTGTGATGGCGAAGTCCGTGGCCGACAGGAGAGCGCGCGGCTGATAACACCCCGGTCAGTCCGGAAAGGTCTCCACCCTCCTGTCGAAGACCACGAAGCCGGCCTTGCCATAGGTCGGCTGGGCCCTGGCGTCGTCGCACGTGTCAGTATGCAACCAGACGCGCCGAGGCCGTGTGCTCCATACGGCGCGCAGCGCGCTGTCGAGCAGATAGGAGCCAAGACCGCGTCCGTGCTCGTCAGGAACCAGGCCGAAATGGGTCAGTTCGACATGCTGTCCGCCAACACCGGCGAATTCGCACAGGCCGATCGGCCGGCCATCGAGCCTCATGACGTAGATGTGGGTGGACGTATCCTGGAGGAACGCGCGCAATTCCGCGAGCGGCATCCGCAGCCGCTGATCCCAGTTCACCGGTTCGCCCACAGCCCGATAGAGCGGCAGATAGCTCTCCGGATCGAGCCTCTCGCGCGCTACGACGGCTCCGGGCAGCGGCGCCCGCTTCGGCGGAGCTGAATCTGGCGCCGACATCTCCATGTAGGTGACGAGCAGATCGACCACGTCAGAGCGGGTTTTCGGCGTAGAACTCGAGCACGCGCTGCTTGAAGCTCTTGTCGCCGACGGCAAGCATGTGGTCGCGCCCGTCGATGTGAAACGCCCTGGCGTTGGGCATCAGGGCGGCGAGTTCATCGGGCGAGCCGCCAATGTCGTCCTTGGTGCCGACTGCGACCAGCGTCGGCTGGGAGATGCGCGCCATGTCGTCCTCGCTCAGCAATTCGCGCGAGGTGGCGATACAGGCGGCCAGCGCGCGGCGGTCGCTGCGCGTCTGGTCGGCGAAGGCACGGAAGGAACGGCCACGCGGATGCGTGGTGGCTGCCGGGTCTTCCGCAAGCAGCGCCGCCGCGATCGGATCCCAGTCGCCGACGCCATCGACCATGCCGATGCCGAGGCCGCCGAAGACGAGTGTCGCCACCTTGTCGGGATCGGACAGCGCCATGAACGCGGCAACCCTGGCGCCCATGGAATAGCCCATCACATGGGCGCGCTCGATGCCGAGATGATCGAGCAGCGCGGCGGCGTCGGACGCCATCTTCGTTGGCGTGTAGTCGGGTTCGTCATAGCTCTTGGACGACGAGCCGTGGCCACGATTGTCGAAGGCGATCGCCCGATAGCCGGCGTCGTTCAGAGTCTTGAACCAGCCCGGCGACACCCAGTTCACATAGTGGCTCGACGCAAAGCCGTGGATCATCAGAACCGGATCACCCTGCCCGGAAGCAGGCTGGCGATCCAGGAACGCAAGGTCGAAACCGTCATGATTGAAGAACTGCATGGCTGTGGGGTCCCGGCGCTCAATTGGCCGTATTCGTGCTGCTGCCGGGTTGCGCGTCTCCGATAACCGGGTGGCGTAACAAATCGCCTTCGGCGATACCATCCCTGGCAGCGGTGCCGGCCTTCAGTTCCAGCACGAACTGAACGGGAGCGCCGGGCGAGATGATGGCTTCGGATTCGGACTCCCCCTTCTTGATCGAACGGATACGGCCATCCTGTCCGACAAAGACGAGGTCGAGCGGCATGGGCGTGTTCTTCATCCAGAAATTGACCTCGTGCTCCAGCGCGAAGACGAACAACATGCCGTGATCGTCGGCCATCTGCCGCCGGTACATCAGGCCGGCCTCACGCTCGGGCTCGCTCCTGGCGATCTCGATGGCGAAGGACTTCTCGCCGTTCTTGGTCACGACGACCAGCGGCGTCGGGTCGACCGGCAGGATCATCGGCTCGCCATCGGCCGAGCTTGGGCGCAAGGACCAGAAATAGGCGGCAAACGCCACCGCCACGCAGAGCGCGCCTGCCGTCAACCAGTTCCTGTAGTTCATTTCATGCCCTCAACCGGCCTGGAGAAACCCGCTCGCTTCGCCATTCCGGCGCGCTCGCGAATCTCAGAATCGAGACACTACAGCGCCGCGCACCCGTCCGGGTACGCCAAAGACGCTGTAGCACTTTGATTGTGCGCATGATCTTGTCCGAAAATCGATCCTGATTTTCGGCGGCTCGCGCCCGCTAGTGCGACGCCGGCAAGGTGCCCATGTCGGGATGGATCTCGGCGGCCATGAGACCCTTGTCGCCGCGCCCGAAGCGGACGAGCACGACCTGGCCGGGGCGCAGTTCCGTGATGCCGAAGCGCCTCAAGGTCTCCATGTGGACGAAGATGTCCTCGGTGCCCTCGCCCCGGGTCAGGAAGCCGAAGCCCTTGGTGCGGTTGAACCACTTCACCAGGGCACGCTCGAGCCCGCTTTGCGGCGTCACCGCCACATGCGTGCGCTGCTCCTGCATTTCGGCGGGGTGAACAGCGGTGGAGACGTCCATGGACAAGACACGGAACGCCTGCAGCCCGCGATCACCCTGCTTGGCCAGGCAAACGACGCGCGCGCCTTCCAGCGCTGTCTGGAAGCCGTCCCGTCGAAGACAGGTCACATGAAGGAGGATATCACCCGAAATGCCGTCGTCCGGCAGGATGAAACCGTAGCCTTTGGCCACGTCGAACCACTTGATGGCACCGGCGACTTCAACGAGATCCGCGGCATCGCCGTCTTCCCGCTGCAAGGCGTCGCCGAGGGTTCCATTCCGCCCCATGAAAGAGGCTTTTTCCCCCATAAGAATGCCCCCTTACGTTCAAGAACACCGCAACTGATTCCTTACGTCAGATTAACACCGTGGTTTCGAGAGTGCGCAAGACCTGACGTGCCTTTTTTCGTGGTTCAGAACAGGAATGCGGGATTTGTTGTTTGCCGGCGTGCCCTTAGGCGGTGATTGCCCTTTCGCCGGGCCGCCCCTATGTTTCGCCGCGATCCAACACATCGAGGAAAGTCATATGCGCTATCTGCACACAATGGTCCGCGTCGCCGAAATTGACGCTTCGCTCGATTTCTATTGCAACAAGCTCGGCCTCAAGGAAGTGCGCCGCTACGAAAACGAGGCCGGCCGTTACACGCTGATCTTCCTGGCGGCATCCGAGGACGAGCAGAGCGGCGTCAGCAACAAGGCGCCACTGGTCGAACTCACCTACAATTGGGATCCGGAGGACTACAAGGGCGGCCGCAATTTCGGCCACCTCGCCTATGAGGTCGACGACATCTACGAGACCTGCCAGCGCCTTATGGACAAGGGCGTGACCATCAACCGGCCGCCTCGGGACGGGAACATGGCTTTCATCCGGTCGCCGGACGGCATTTCGATCGAGCTGCTGCAGAAAGGCCCGGCCAAGCCGAAAGCGGAACCGTGGGCTTCCATGGCCAACACGGGAAGCTGGTAGTCCACGTCACCATCCGGTGCCCGCCAACAAGGAGACCTTCATCTTGTCCACCAGCCACGCAGACGTGACCACCGAGCACGCAAGCCGCTACCTCCAGCAACTGTGCAAGCACTGGGCGCACAAATTCCCGGTCGAATTCGACCCCAACCACGGCGAGATAACCCTCACGCTGGGCCGCGCCGTGCTGGATGCCGACCCCCAGACGCTTCACATCGATGTCTCGGCGGAAGGCGCCGAGGCGATCGAGCGCCTTGAGAATGTCGTCGCCGACCACATCAAGCGCTTCGCCTTCCGCGAGGAACTCGTCTTCGACTGGAAACGCGCCGTCGCCTGAACGGCGTCAGCGGCCACTGTTTTCGGCCATCTCCAGCAACGCCTGCACCGAGCGCCAGTTGCGCGCGGTGCCCGGCACCTTCAGCACGCGCGGGATGAGATTGGCGAACACCGACTTGCCGAGCCCATCCGGCGCATGGAGGTAGAGCACGTCGCGCCTGACCTCGAAGCGCTCGGGTCCTGTGCATTTCTCGGCGAGCCGGGCGATCTCTTCCGATGTTGGCTCGCGTTCGAGCGCATAGGCATGAAGCGTCTTCGGAGCGTCGGCGGCTTCCGGATAGGGGTTTGCCGCCACCAGCCTGCGAAACCAGTCCACATCCCGCACCATGATGCGTGAATGGAAGCCCCATTTCTTCTCGAACGCCGCCTCGATCTTCGACGTCAGGGTCCCGGCGTCGGCATCTTCGGCACGAAAGACGACATTGCCGCTCTGCACATAGGTCTTGACGTCGCTGCAGCCGAGCTGCCCGAAAAAGGCCGCCAGTTCCGCCATCTTGACGATGCGGTTGCCACCGACATTGATGCCGGAAAACAGCGCCACGAAGACGTCCGGGGTCGCACTCATATGATCAGTCCCGCAAGGGTCTCGTTCTCGGTAATGTCCTGATACTGGACGCCTTCGGTTACGAACTTCGCCTGCAACAAGTCGAAATTGCGCCGGTCCTTGGTCTCGATACCGATCAGCACCGAACCGAAGTTGCGCGCCGACTTCTTGAGGTATTCGAAGCGGGTGATGTCGTCGTCGGGACCCAGCATCTCCAGGAAGTCGCGCAACGCGCCCGGACGCTGCGGAAAACGGATGACGAAGTACTTCTTCAGCCCTTCGAAACGCAGAGCGCGCTCCTTCACATCGGGCAGCCGCTCGAAATCGAAATTGCCGCCGGAGACGACCGCGACGATGGTCTTTCCCTTGATCTCCTTCCTGGGGAAATCCTTCAGCGCGTCGATCGCCAACGCGCCGGCCGGCTCCAGCACCACGCCCTCGATGTTCAGCATCTCGATGATGGTGGCGCAAAGCCGATTCTCCGGGATCAGCCGCACGGCGTCCGCAGGGAAATCCTTGAGATGCCGAAGCGGCTCCCGACCGATCTCGGCGACCGCGGCACCATCGACAAAATTGTCAACCTTGGCGAGCTTGACCCTTTTGCCCGTGGCCAGGCTTTCACGAAGGCTCGGCGCGCCCGCCGGCTCGCAGAAGACGAAACGCGGCTCGACGCCCTGATCGGCGAAATAGTGCGAAACGCCGGCGGAAAGGCCGCCGCCGCCGACAGGCAGCGCAACGATGTCGGGCGCACGCCCACCCGGCATCTGCCGCGCGATCTCGTAGGCCACCGTCGCCTGGCCTTCGATGATGTCCTTGTGGTCGAAGGGAGGGACCAGATGCGCTCCGGCGCTTTGCGTGAATTCGATCGCCGCCCGGTAGCAGTCGTCGAAAAAGTCGCCGACCAGCCTGATCTCGACAAATTCGCCGCCGAAGAGACGCGTCTTGTCGATCTTCTGCTGCGGCGTCGTCACCGGCATGAAGACCACGCCCTTGCGGCCGAAGTGACGACAGACGAAAGCGAAACCCTGCGCGTGGTTGCCCGCTGAAGCGCAGACGAAGAGCTCGGCGTCGCTGCCCGCCGCGAGTGCCTTGCGGAAGAAATTAAAGGCGCCACGGATCTTGTAGGAGCGCACCGGCGAAAGGTCTTCCCGCTTCAGCAGGACGCGCGCGCCCGTCTTCTTCGACAGGTAGTCATTCTCCTGGAGCGGCGTTTCGGGAAATATCTGGCGGATGGCTTCTGCGGCTGTCGCCACGCGGGAGGAAAAACTGCTCATCTGACAAACCCCGGATCGTGGTTTCCGGCCCGGCTCGCCGCCTGGCGCGACGCTGCGATGCGCTCAATCCAGAATTCGCCAGGACGAAAGCGGCCGATGCCAGAAAGGTTCGTAGTACACCGTCCCCCTGGAATACAACCCGGCGACGTAGCTGAGCGAGCTCTTGGCCATGATCAGGCAGTCTGCTTCGATCAGTCCCGAGAACGTGGCGAAGATGTCGGTGTCGAGCTCGAATTCACAGACATCGGGCAGTCCCTCGAAATCCGCCTCCGCGCCTTGCGAGAAGATCCGGACGCGATGTCCCGGGAAGTCGCGCAGCGCCGTCCCTATATGCCGCGCAAGTGTAGCGTTATCGGTAAAGCGCTTGGCGTAGGACGGCTGGCCGACGATGTCGCCGCGCCTGACATGGACCGCGATGGTCGGCGCCGCGAACGATCGCGGTGGCAGAGCCAATCGGGGGCGCAGATCACGGACGATGCCAGCGTAGAGATTCGGCTCACCGTCGGCGAAAGCATGGAAATGCTGCTGCGCCACGACGGCGGGGGGACCGCGATAGCCACGAATGGCCGCCTCGCCGGTGACGACCGGAATGCGCCTCGGGACTTGGGCGACACCGAGACCCAGGTTGAATGCCTTCTCCCACCGGGCGGCGAATGCGGCCGGGTCCGCGCCATGCATCACCGCCGCGAACGGCGTGTGGAAATACGGCACCCCCATGGCGCGCGCGAACAGCATCGCCGACATCACCGCGTGCACCTGGGCGCCGCCGCCGTCGCGCTTGCCAAGACAGGTGACGCCGAGCATGACGCGGTCATCCAGCCTGGACAACTCGCGCGAATGGTCCTGTTCCCCCGGCCGCACTTTCCTACGGCCGAACCAGCGTCTTATCCCCATATCCTCATTCGTTCGAAAGCCATCTGGCCGCTTCTTCTCACGGCGACGAGAGCCGCCATGTTCAGGTCGATTGTCGCATGACCGGACCCGGCCTTGCCGCGCCACGCCTGAACCATCCTACCCCATTCCTGTTACCATTTTGGCTTTCACGCAACAGTGCTATGGCGCTGTCGCGACGCCGGTCGCATTTCATCCGCCGGCGACTTACTTCCGCCGCACTCTGGCTGTCGGGGGAGTTTGTCGCCGGGGTCGAATGGCCTTGCAGGAAATGGAACTGAAGACGTGCCTTTGAAGAAGATCTGCATCTTTGCGCTTGCCTTGCTGGTTGCCGGTTGCGGCGGCGGCAAGCAGACCCAGGAACTGCTCGGCAGCGCCATCGTTCCGACGTCGGCGACCCAGATCGCCGGCAATCACAGCATCTTCATCGCCACGACCAGGAAAGCCTCGAACGATCCCAACAAGGTTTTCGACGGCGAGCGCTCGGCGACCCTCAACTACGCCCGCGTCAGCGTCACCGTTCCGCCGATCCACCAGACCGGCCAGATCGAGCGCCGCTCGCGCGGCAAATCGGACGATCCAACCAAGTACTTCATGGCCTCCGAAGTGGTCGGCTACGACACCGCGCCGAAGTTTTCCAGCGCGCTCAACGCCGATATCGCCGCGCGCGGCGGACGCGTGATCGTGTTCGTTCACGGCTACAACACCGGCTTCGACGACGCGGTCTACCGCCTCACCCAGATCGTCCACGATTCCGGTTATCCCGGCACGCCAGTGCTGTTTTCCTGGGCTTCCGGCGCCCGGACGACCGACTATGTCTACGACAAGGAAAGCGCCAGCGTCGCGCGTGACCAGCTCGAGGTGACGCTGAGGATGCTCGCTCAGTCGGGCGCCCGCCGCATCGACATCATCGCCCATTCGATGGGCACCTGGGTGACGATGGAGACGCTGCGCCAGCTGGCGATCACCGGCGACCGCGACCTCGGCGGCAAGCTGGGCGACGTGGTGCTGGCCTCGCCCGACATCGACGTCGATGTCTTCAAGAGCCAGATGCGGCGCTACGGCAAGCCGGACAAGCCCTTCATCCTGCTTCTTTCCAACGACGACCGGGCGCTGCGCCTGTCCGGTCTCATCGCCGGATCGCGACCGCGCGTCGGCGATTACCGCAACGCATCCGACCTCGCCAGCTACGGGGTGACGGTTGTCGACCTGTCGAGTGTCAAGGGAGCCGATTCCTTCAATCACACCAAGTTCGCCGACAATCCGGCCCTGGTGCGAATGATCGGACAGCGCCTGCGCGAGGATGACGGTTTCGCCAGCGACCGCGATGTCACGGACCGTATCGGTCAACTTGGGCTGGACTGATGCATGCAAGAGACTGTCTTGCGGCATGACTGGAGCGTTGCAATTTTGAACTGGACCAGACGCGCCGCTGCCTCTATCGACATCGATGGGATCGTGCCGCGGTGTGCCTTGCTCGCGACGCGGCAGAATTCGTGAGCGCCCCCGGGGCGGGGCGCCAGCCGGAACGGTGTTGACGTGCGATCGATGCGCCTGACCGTGATCATCCTGACGGTGCTGCTCGCCGGCTGCGCGGGCCGCGGCTCGCATGACCTGCTGGCCAAGACAAATGTTTCGGCGCCGGCATCGGAAATCGCCGCCACGCACGAGATTTTCGTGGCCACGACCCGCCAGAAGGCGACCAAGGATCCCCGTCAGGTTTTCGACGGCGACCGCTCTCTGACGACGAGCTTCGCACAAGTCGAGATGACCGTGCCGAAAGTCCATCAGGTCGGCAACATCGAGCGGGCGCGCGGATCGGCCAATCCCGATCCGGCGAAGGACTTCACCGCCCATGGCGTCACTTTTTATGACGGCGCGCCGCAGTTCTCCAAGGCCGTCGGGGCCGACGTCGCCATGCGCGGCAAGCGCGCGCTGGTGTTCGTGCACGGCTTCAACAACGGCTTCGATGACGGCATCTACCGGATCACGCAGATCGTGCACGACACGAAGTACCCTGGCACGCCCATCCTGTTCTCGTGGGCTTCGGCCGGCAAGACGACCGGTTACATCTATGACAAGGAAAGCGCCAACGCGGCGCGCGACGATCTCGAGGCGACGCTGCGCATGCTGGCGAAGACGCAGGTGAAGAGCATCGACATCATCGCCCACTCCATGGGCACCTGGGTGACGATGGAGGCGCTGCGCCAGCTCGCGATCACCGGCGATCGCGACCTGGGGGGCAAGCTCGGCTATGTCATCCTCGCCTCCCCCGACATCGATGTCGACGTTTTCAAGAAACAGATGATCCGCTACGGCAAGCCCGACAAGCCGTTCGCCATCCTGCTTTCCGGCGACGACCGCGCGCTGAAGCTCTCCACCCTGATTTCGGGCGACAAGCCGCGCGTCGGCGATTATGGCGATGCCGCCGACCTCGCCAGCTATGGCGTATCCGTGGTCGACCTGACCAAGACCAAGGGGGCCGATCGGCTCAACCATGCCAAATTCGCCGACAACCCCTTCCTGGTGCAGCTTATGGGCGATCAGCTACGCACACCGGCCGGCCTCGCCAGCGACGACACTGATCCAGCCCAACTGGACAATCTCGGGCAAGGTCTCGGCAAGGCCGTTGGTTCGGTGGCCGAAATCGTCATCACCACGCCGTTCAAGGTGCTGACGGTCGCCACCGGGGGCTGATCGTCAACGCCCGAGGCAGCAAGCCGGAGCGGGACGAGATATTGAACGTCCCATCCTATCCCTTTGATTCAGAAGTCTTTACTCCGCAGTTCGCCTGGCCGCGCGACTATAAGAACAGGTCTACCTTCTGGAATGTCTTGACGTCTACCAGGCCGACATCCGATATCCGCAATTCCGGGATGACGACCAGGGCAAGCAACGAGTGCTGCATATAGGCGTTGTTCAGCGAACAGCCCATCTCCCGCATCGCCTCGGTAAGCCGCTCCGCCTTGGCCGCGACGATTTCGGCGCGCTCATCCGACATCAAGCCGGCGATCGGCATCTCGACCAGCGCCAGTTCCTTGCCCCGCGAGAACATCACGACACCGCCGCCGACCTCGGCGAGGCGGTTCGCCGCCAGCGCCATGTCCTGCTTGTTGGTGCCGACAACGATGATGTGGTGCGAGTCGTGCGCCACGCTCGAAGCCATCGCGCAGTCGCCGACATAGCCGAAACCGGAGACGAACGCGTTGGTGACGCTCCCCGTGCCCCTGTGGCGTTCGACCAGCGCGATCTGGCAGACGTCGTTGCGGCGATCCATGGCGACAAGCCCGTCCTCCACGACGAGATCCGCCTCCAGCGCCCGCGTCGGCGCCTGGTTTTCGATCACGCCGATCACCCTTGCCCGGACCTTGTTCGCGCCCTCGGGGGCAGCGATGTCGAAGTCCTCGGCCAGGAGCGACTTGCCGATCCGGACCGTGTTCTTCGCCGTCTGCGGATAATCGTAAGCGGGAATGTCGATTTCGAGCCGACCGCCTCTGGCAAGCCTGATGCCGCGTCCGTAGACCTCGTCGATGGTCATCTCGGCGAGATCCGACACGATCAGCAGGTCGGCAAGCCGACCCGGAGCGATCGAGCCGAGCTCTCGTTCGAGCCTGAAATGCTGGGCCGTGTTGATCGTCGCCATCTGGATCGCCGTCACCGGCTTCAGGCCCTGACGGATGGCGTGCCGGACCACGCGATCCATATGGCCCTCGTGGACAAGCGTGCCCGAATGACTGTCGTCGGTGCACAGGATGAAGTTGCGCGGATCGATACCGCCTTCGGTCACCGCCTTGATCTGCGCCGCCACGTCGTACCAGGCAGATCCCAGCCGCAACATCGCCTTCATGCCCTGGCGTACGCGCGCGATGGCGTCCTCGGCGCGCGTGCCTTCATGGTCGTCTTCCGGTCCGCCGGCGACATAGCCGTGGAACGGCAGGCCGAGATCGGGCGAGGCATAGTGCCCGCCGATCGTCTTGCCGACCCTTGCGGTTGCGGCGATCTCGCCAGCCATCACGGGATCGTTCGCCGCGACGCCGGGAAAATTCATGACCTCGCCGAGACCGATAATGTTCTCCCAGGTCATTGCCTCGACCACGTCGTCCACGGTCAGCTGAGCGCCGGCGTGCTCCAACCCAGGCGCCGACGGAACGCAGGAAGGCATCTGGACATGGACGTTGATCGGCATCGCCACCGCCTCGTCGTGCATCAGCCGCACACCCGGCATGCCCAGCACGTTGGCAATCTCGTGCGGATCGATGAACATGGACGTGGTGCCATGCGGGATCACCGCGCGGCAGAACTCCGTTACCGTGACCATGCCGCTTTCGACGTGCATATGCGCGTCGCAAAGGCCGGGGACGAGATAACGCCCGGCGGCATCGACCACCTTGGTCCCCTTCCCGATCGCGTGGCTGGCGTTCGGCCCGCAATAGGCGAAACGGCCGCCGGCAATGGCAATGTCGGTCGCGGGCACGATCTCGCCCGAATGCACGTTCACCCAACGCCCGTTACGGATCACGAGATCCGCCGGCTTCCGGCCCATCGCCACGTCGACCAGATGGGTGGCCATTTCGGCCCATGGGCGGGGCTTCGAGGCAGACGCCGGGGATTGGTTGACCATAAGGGAACTCCTGTTCAATGCGGCTGTACCGAGCCGCCCCGTCCACCGCCCGGCAACCGCCCTGAACTGGCGATTCCTCGACGGTCCGCGGACACGGCGGAAATGTGATTCCGTTTTATCGCAAAAGCGGGTACTTTCCTTGGCGATCTTTCTGAATCAGCATTCGGGAGGTTCGATGCGTCGCCTGACGCTCGCCAGTGCCTGCTTTCTCGTGACGGCGGCCAGCCCGGTCCTTGCCGCCGATGTGACGGCCGGCCCATCCATGACCTCGCCCGGCTTCGACTGGACCGGCTATTACGCAGGCCTGCAAGCTGGCTACGGCTGGGGCCAAGCCGATATCAACGGCACATCGGGGCCGCCCTTCTCCACATCGTCCGACCCCGCCGGGGGCTTTGTCGGCGGGTATGTCGGTGGCCTGTGGCAATTCAACCAGGCGGTCCTCGGCGCGGAAGCGGAACTCAACTATGCCTCGATTGGCGGCTCGTCTTCGCTGGGCGCCGGAAACAGCTTTGGTTCGGACGTCAGGTGGTTCGGCTCCATCGACGCCAAGGCCGGCTTTGCCATGGATCGCGTGCTGATCTATGGCGTCGGCGGCCTCGCCTTCGCGGGGATCGAGACGTCGCAGCAGGCTGGCTCCGCCGCCTTCTCCGAGACGCGCAGCAAGGCCGGCTGGACGGTCGGCGCCGGCATCGACTACGCCTTGACCGACCAGTTCGTGGTGGGCGCGCAATATCGCTATTACGATTTCGGCTCCGAACATTTCGACGGGACGAACGGCTTCTCCGACCGGGACCAGTCCACCAACCTCAACACCGTGCGCCTCAATCTCAGCTACAAATTCTAGTCGGCCAAGCGCGGGTACCGCGCTCTGACAGCAGCGCGGCCGATGCCGGTGCTCCTCCCGGGAAAGTGACTTGCTCGAACTGCTGTGAGCCACGAGCATGGCCACCTCGATGGGAGCACATTTAACGCGGAACCATTCCCGGCGTCATGCGTTGGCCGATGCTTCCCTCGAAGCTTATCCAACCTTCGGCCACGCGACCCTCCCTTCGCGCCGGCCTGTTTTGCGAGACTGCCATGCATACCAAACTGATGTTCGACCCCATCGCGGTGTCGGTGGGCCCCGGTCACAGGCGCGAACTGTCAACGCTTTCCGAGTTGCATCAGTTCATGGACGAATTCGATCCGTCCCGTCGCGGAAAGGCCTATGGCGCGACGGCTCGAGCGGTCGAGGCGGCACGCACCGGCGAAGGATCGATCGAACAGGCGAGCGCCGCTTTCCTCGCCTTCGCCAAGGCCGCGGGCATTCTTTGGCCGGACGATGGCTCCATCTACGTGAAGCCTTCCGTCCAGGGTTTCGGCGGCTACGCCATGTAGAGTATCGGCCGGCGGACCGCGATCGCCCAGGCACAGCTTCACGGCACGGCGATCAGCATCACATAGGCAACGAAGATCACCAGATGCGCAAGGCCGGTCAGCACCGTGGTGCGGCCGGTGCCAAAACTGACGGCACTCATCGCAAGCGCCAGAAACAGCAGGATCGTATCCCCCGGAGTAAGGCCAAGGGTAAGCGGATCGCCGGTGATGATACTGGCGATTGCGACCGCCGGAATTGTCAGGCCAATGGTGGCGCAGGCGGAACCCAAAGCGATGTTCATTGCGCGTTGGGTTTCGTTGCGGAAGGCGGCCTTCATCGCCGAAATCCCTTCCGGCAGCAAAACCACAAGCGCGATCATTGCGCCGACGATGGCGTCCGTTTGCTTGACCTCGAGATAGGCCAGACCGTCTTCGACGCCTGCCGCCACTTGCTCGGTCAGCAGGACTACGCCCGCGAGCCCGATGAGCAGGAAGAACAGGTGGGATACTATTCCTCCGTTTTCCTCGACAGCCAAATGAGCAGCATCCGTCCGCTCCGTCGGATCACCATCGAGGAAATCGGCTTTCTGGCCATGGCTCTGCGCAAAGACAAAGCTGACGTAGAGCATAAGGGACAGTACCGCGACGAAGCCAAGCTGGACGGGCGAGAACGTGCCCAGCCCCGTCGTCAGCGTGTAGTTCGGCAGCACCATGGTCAGAACGGTCAGAGCCAGCAGAACCGACAGCAGAGCGCTGGTACCCTGACGTTTGATGTCCTGATACCGGTGGCGCCACCCCCCAAGCATCAGACAGGCGCCGACGATACCGGTGCAGACAATCATGACAGTCGAGAAGACAGACTCACGCGCCAGTGTCGGGTTTGTGTCGCCATGCTGCATCATCGAGAGAATGATCGAAACCTCGATGGTGGTGACGACAAACGTCAGCACCAGAGTGCCGTAGGGCTCACCGACACGATGGGCGATGGCCTCGGCGTGATGCAGCGCCGCGAACACAGTGAACATCACAAGAATGATGGCGAGCGTATCGACCGCAAGCAGGAGACCAAAAGAGCCGGTGATCGGCAGCGCATGCGAGTGCAGAAGCATCGCGAGCAGGAAGCAGGCAATGGGCACATAGTTCGACATGACCCTTGATCGACTGGACGTCGAAGGGACCAATGCTGCATCTACACTCGTTTGTTCCACGGCACGCCCTGAGGATTTGGAAGCCAAATACCAACAATCAACGGCGCGAATCTCTTCCCTGAAGGACAGACCGAGCGACCGTGCGCCTCCTTGCGTGGGCGAAGAGCGGCTCCATTGCAAGCCCCGCGCGCTTGTTGTCGACCGAAATGCGGATCGCAGCACCACGGGTCGGCGAAGCGGCACGATTGAATTGGCGTCCACCACCATCAGTGGGATGCGAATGAACTGCCCGTCGCGCGCGCCTCATTTGCCGTCTGCCCTACGGCAACCTCTTTCCGGATGTCGACTGCGACCAGTTTGTCGGAATGATCGACAGTGATAGGCCGGTGAGAAATACCGCGCACGCACGTCCCCGCGACGGTTACGGCGTCGGTGAACTTGCACGGTATCGTGGCCTCTGTAACGAGTAGATGACTGTAGAAGCCGGACGACGCCTTGTCCCGCATTGTCCCCTTTCGGGAAACGCGATTAATCAGGCTGTTGCGGATGAGCGCCAAGACATTGGACATCTCCATCTATTGACCCTGACCGTGTCCGTTTGCTTTATCGAACGGCCTGCAAAAAATTCGACGCAGATTTTTGGAGAACACCATGTCGGGCCGTATAGGATTATTCTTCGACGGAACTTGGAATTTTCCGGCTGCCAGGCTTCCCGATGACAGTGAGATATCTACAAATGTGTACCGTTTGTGGCTTGGCTTTGGAGGGCATGATCTCGACCCAGAGTCCTCTACGATCGAAGCGGCGCAAGAAACATCTTTCGGAAAGATCTTCTACATTCGAGGCGTAGGAACTTCAGGCAGCGCCCTACAGGAGAAGGTCGATGGAGCACTTGGAACCGGCGTCTTGCTTAGAATGGCAATCGCCTACGCTTGGTTCTGCAAGAACTACAAGATAGGCGATGAAATCTTAGTCTTCGGCTTTTCGAGAGGCGCCTTCACCGCTCGCAGCTTTTCCGGTCTGCTCGACGCGTGCGGGCGACAGAAAAGTGCGACAACCATTCCGGCTGCCATGTCCTTCGTAAATCGGTATCTGGACGGAGATCGGCCGGGCAAATCCATTTCGGTTCAGTTTGCTGGACTATTCGATACAGTTGGGAGCACAGTGGAGCGACAGCAGCATCACAAGCTCTCTCCCGCAAATGTCCGCCATGTTCGACATGCACTGGCACTGGACGAAAAAAGGCGAAGCTTCAGGCCTACATATTGGAATGCCAACGGCGCAACCGAGGTCAGTGAAGCTTGGTTTGCGGGGGCTCACAGCAACGTCGGCGGTGGATATGTCAACAAATCTCTTTCAAATATCGCGCAATTTTGGGTACTCAAGGGCGCCCAACATGCCGGCATCCCCGTCAACTACTATGACTTTTCTGGATATGATGGAGAACGTCCGGGTGAAGGATTCATAGACTCCTGGCTTGCTTGGATAAAGAAGCTTCCGCCTCTGATCGGGCACGTCGCAGAGGCAACGGAAATACACCGGTTCACGCGACAGATCGCAGCGGGACATCGTATTCACGAAAGTGTTTTCGAGGCCATGAGTATTCTTGGGAACTATATGCCGGTGGCCACGATAAATGGATCTGCCATCGCCCCAGATATGAAGGACGACCTAGTGGCTCCATGGGAATTTCGCTGAACGGCAGACGTTTAGAGGGCCTATCGGCAACTAAACGACATTGTCCAGCGTGTAGCTCGATCCCAATGCATTTTCGAGGCTGCACAACAGCAGTTGACGAAGCGGCCTAAGTAGTTGAAACGAAAGGCGCGCGGACGTGGCGGAACTGGTAGACGCAAGGGACTTAAAATCCCTCGATCGCTGATCGTACGGGTTCGATTCCCGTCGTCCGCACCAATCCTCTTCTGGCCTTAACCGGGCAGATGATCCGCAGCGACCAGCACCCTCTTGTAGAGCCTGGCGAAGCGGTTCGGAGGATTGGTCAGATAGTTTGAACCGGCAATATTCCATCGCGTGCCGAGCTGGTGGTCGAATGTCGCCGGATCGAACTGGAGCAGGCCGCTGCGTGGATAGACGGTGAACTCTCCGAACACCGGCTCTCCCTCGTCCTCGTAGAAATCAACGCGCATCATGTCGAACTGGCTGCCGAGCGCTTCGGCCGCCTCGATCATGCGGGAAAGGCTCTTCGGCGGCGGTATTTCCAACGTCGAATCGAGCTCACCCTGGACGATCTCCAGCGGATGCCAATCGCGGTCCAGATGCGCCGTGTTTTTCACGCTCGAACGGAAGGCGACGACGATGATGTAGGCGACGCGGCCGCCGACCACGCAGAATTTGTAATCGACCGGTTCGTAACCCTGATCCCGGCCGACAAGCGCCTCGACGAAGACACGCGGCTCGATATGCGCGTAGGCGCGCTCCATCTGCTTGGCGCCATAAGTCTCGCCGAGATTCTCCGACATGCGGGCGACGATCGCCTCGCGATCGACGATGGAGGGATTCGGGACCGCGATGTTCATCCCGCAGCCATGGCTGCACTTGACGATATAGGGCACCGTCAATTCGTCGAAGGGGATGTTACGCGCGTCCACCCCTTGCCAAAGCACCCGCGGAAACCGCAGCCATGGCAGGCTGCCGCTGACAATGTCTTTCGCCCGCAGCTTGTCCAGAACGACCGCGAAACGCGGATCATCATCGAAAATCTTGCGCCAGTGGATCTTTTCCGTGAAAGTTACCGGCGCCGCGAAATTGGGCAGGCGACGCATCTTTTCGAAGAAACGCTGGCCAAGGCGCCTATAGCGGACCAGCAACACCACATTCAGCAGCAGCAGACAGGCGCGAGCGGCACTCCGTTTTACGCGATGCAATTCCCAGAAGTCCCGTTGTTTCGGCCGGTATTGGAAAAAACCTTGCCGAAATCAAGGCTGCATCGGGTTGAGTTTGAGATGCTGGATCAGAATGATCGTCTTGGCATCGATGATGCGGCCGTCGGAAATGGCCGCCAGGGCATCATCGAGATCAAGCTCCAGCACCTCGATGTCCTCGCCCTCCTCGGGCGCGCCCCCGCCCGCGGAAATACGATCCGACGGGGAATAACGCGCAACGAAGAACCATAACCGCTCGGTGACACTGCCCGGGCTCATGTAGGGTGCGAAGAGCCGCTCTACATCTTTCAGCCGATAGCCCAGTTCCTCCTCCGCTTCCTTGCGGATACAGGTTTCCGGGTCGTTCTCGTCGAGCAGGCCCGCACAGGCCTCGACAAGCGCCTCCTTGTGGCCCGTGACATAGGCCGGATAGCGAAACTGCCGCACCAGGAGCACGGTTCGCCGCTCCGGATCGTAGGGCAGGATCACCGCGCCATCGCCGCGATCATAGGTCTGGCGTATCTGCGTCTCCACTGGCCGTCGCGACGCCGGTAGTCCAGGATGGTCTTCTTCAGGATCGCCCAGTCGTCGGACAGGATTTCCTCCGAGCGGATGCGGACGCGGTCTTCCATCGGCTGTTCTCCTTGCTGCCGCGCGAGGCGTAGCGGTGATGCGAACTTTACGCAATGCGGCTTGGCCGGAAAGCGCTCCTCCGCCTGGCATCTGGCGCCGTCCGGATCCATTGCCTAAATAAGCCAGTCCTTCCCTAGAGTCGGATGATTTCAGGTCGAATCGACCTGAAATCTGAATCCGCCTCTAAATCAAAGAGATAGAGCATGATGCCGTCCGAAAACCGCTTCACACTTTTCGGCATCATGCTCTAGGAGACCCCCCTGATGACCGCCTCGCTTTTCCAGCCGATCACACTCGACGGCCTCACCTTCCCCAACCGTATCGCCGTCGCGCCGATGTGCCAGTATTCAGCCGAGGATGGCTCCGCCAGCGACTGGCACCTTTACCACTGGATGAACCTCGCCATGTCCGGTGCCGGCATGATCACGGTCGAGATGACCGACGTCGAACGCCGTGGCCGCATCAGCCATGGCTGTCTCGGCCTCTATTCAGACGACAACGAGGCGGCCGCCAAGCGCGCGCTGGACGCCGCCCGGCGCGTCGCCCCGGCCGGAACGAAGTTCGGCACGCAGCTTGCCCATGCCGGCCGCAAGGCGTCCAACAGAAGGCCGTGGGAAGGCGGCGGCCCGCTGCAGCCCGGCGAGGATGCGTGGCAGACCGTGTCGGCGTCCGCGATCGCCTACGACACCGGCTGGAACGTGCCGCGGGCGCTGGAGGAGCAGGAGATCGAGCAGCTCATCGGCCGCTTCGCCGACGCCGCCAGGCGCGCCGAACGCGCCGGCTTCGACTTCATCGAATTGCACGCCGCCCATGGCTACCTGATCTTCCAGTTCCTCTCACCGCTTTCCAACCAGCGCACCGACCGCTGGGGCGGTTCGCTCGAGAACCGCATGCGCCTCGTCGTCGAGATCGCCAAGGCGGTGAAGGCGGCCGCACCCAAACTGATGCTCGGCGCGCGGCTGTCGGTGAAGGAATGGGTCGATGGCGGCTTCGATGTGGAGGATGCCATCGAGGTCGCGAAAGCGCTGAAGTCGGTGGGCGTCGCCTATCTCTGCTGCTCGAGCGGGGGCAACTCGCCGCTGCAGCAACTGCCGTCGGGCAAGGGCTACCAGGTGCATCTCGCCGAGGCGGTGCGCAAGGGCGCCGGCATCCCGACCCGTGCCGTCGGCCTGATCGACGACCCCAGACAGGCGGAGGCCATCCTGGCCGATGGCCGTGCCGACATGATCGCCCTGGCCCGCGCCTTCCTGGCTGACCCGCGCTGGGGCTGGCGCGCTGCCGCCACCTTCGAGGAGCCCATCCACCCCGCGCCGCAGCTTGCCCGGTCAGTCACGACGATGGAGCATTGGATGAAGGCGTCGGCCTGACGATCCTTCTCGCGGGCCGCTGCCTTGTTCGGCGGCCCGCGAGAAACAGTGGTGCGAGGCACTCCAAGAAACCGGCGCATGGGCGTGCAACCAAAATGCCCCGCACCGCGTTTGCGGCGATGATGGACAGCAAGCCCTTCGACAAACCGGTCGTCGTCGAACTCGGCCATGTCGGCAAATATCGCGAAATCGGCAGCGCCCAGGAGGCGGCGGAATGCCTGATGACGGTGTGGCCCATGAATCGTGGCCCGCGTCATCGTGATGCCGTCGACACTTGCCTTAAAGTGCTGGAGGGATATCGTTCTCCCGCGGATGCGCGCCAGGCGCTGATCGAGGCAGCCAGGGAATCGGACGTGCTGGTGCCTGACGAATTGTTGCGGGACGGCAAGTTACATTGACGGGACGCGATTGAACCGGAGGTTTTCATGGCAAAACTGATGTACAAGATCGTCGAGCACGACGGGGGCTGGGCCTACAAGGTCGGCTCGACATTCTCGGAGACCTTCCCAAGCCATCAGGACGCATTGCGCGCCGCCGAGATTGCCTCGGCCGAGCAGCAGGTCGCAGGTTCCTCCGGCGGAATCCAGTACGAGGATGCCGAAGGCAAATGGCATGACGAACTGGCCGATGGCCGGGACCGGCCCCAGACCGAAGTCTCCGACTGAGGCTCGTCCAGAAACTCTATCAATCAGGATGAGGCCACGGCCGGCGGCAGGCGCAAGGAGAGAAGAGCGCCGGAGCCGGCCGCGCACGCGGCATCACTTGCCGCAATATTGATCGTTCACATTCAGGCCGGCATTGGCGTCCGGGCCCGGCGTGCTTGAAGCACATGGGCCGACCCCGCCGGTGTTGCCGAGGGTGCTCAGCCCACTCTGGTCACCGTTGTAGATACTACCGGTCACCGTGGGATCCACCGTCGTCATGTCTTCGCTGCTGAAGAGCGGTCCACGATGATGGTAGCGGTAGTAATCATCCGAGGATTGCGCCATCGCCGACGTAGCCAGGCATGCTGCCACGGTCGACGCTGCGAGGATTTTCACGAACATTAGCTTTACTCCATAGATGCTTGCCGCCCGTGGAGCGGCAGTGGGTAAACCAATGGCCGGCAAGATGGTTCAGTAAAACGTCGATGTGATGCGGTGAACTAATCGTGAGGTCGCGAGGATCAGCCGACGAATGCGCGCCCGGCGATGCGTTCGATGAAAGCCGCGACGCGCTCCACCGCTACGAACTGCGGCATGTGCCCAAGCCCGTCCACAGCCTCGAAGTCGAGCGCCCTCACCTTTCCAGCCATTGGTCTGCCGTGGATCCCGATGTCGAGAACATGGTCGGCCGCGCCAAAGAGGATGCCCGTCGGCATTGCGATTTCGCCATAGCGCTGCTCGATGCGTCCCAGATCCCGTTCGATCGCAACCAGATCGCTCGACGTCGCGTAGAAATGGCCCGGCCGCAGGCCGCACCAGCCGCCGCCTTGGATCATGTAGTCGATGGTAACGGCCTGAGGGCCGAACACGAAGTCGAGGGTTTGCTTCGCGTATCTGAGGCTTGTCGGCACCGCGAGCGTTTGCGCCATGATCCACCGCCGCAGGGGCGAAGCGATGTAGAGCGAACCGAATCTCTTCGGCGCGTCGGGTTCCAGGTGCGTCAGCGGAGACAGAAGCGCGAGCCCCGAGATCGCGTCCGGATGTTCGACGGCAAGCGTGAGTGCGACGGCTCCTCCCAGGGAATGGCCGACCAGAAGAGGCCGTTCCAGGCCCAGCGTCTCGATGAAACGACGCACCAGATCAGCCTGCTCGGGCAGCCGCCCGGTCGCGCCTCTGGCGCGCGTGGAATAGCCGGAACCGGGACGATCGAGCGCGATCAGCCGGTAGCCAGGCCCCATGCGCCCGAACAGAGGATGCCGGAATTGGTGCAGCTGCGCGCCAAGGCCATGCAAGAAGACGATCGGCCTGCCCTCGCCCGTCTCGACATAGTGGATGCGGTTGCCGTCGATGTCGACAAATTTTCCCGTCGCCGGGACCAGCCTTTCGGCCCTGACCGCGATCAGCCGGGTAACGAGCACCAGGCCGACTCCCGCCAGAGCAGCCAGTGACAGGACAGCGCCAAGCATCCAAAGCAGAATCGACAACAGCATCCGCCACCCAGGTTCGAGCCGAGGCACACCCTAAAGCGCGACGCGCTTCAGTCCAGTCCTGCCTCGCTTCGGTCAGATGTCATCGGTTGAAAGGCCGAATGAAAACGGGCGGCCATGGCGGCCGCCCGTTCTCCGGTCGATTGGCTATCAGGAAACAGCGCGAACCGTCCCCGGCGTAGGAAATCAGCCGTGCAGCTTGATGGCGATCTCGGCAACGCGCTTGCCCTGGAAGGTCGCGCCTTCCAGTTCCTGCGCCGAAGGCTGGCGAGAGCCGTCGCCGTCGCTCGTCGTGGTCATGCCATAGGGGGCGCCGCCGCGCACCACGTCGTTGCCCATCTGGCCCTGATAGGCATAGGAGAGCGGCACGATGATCATGCCGTGGTGCTGCAGCATCGCCTGGGTGCTGAGGAGGGCGAGTTCGGCGCCACCGTGCTGGGTCGCCGTCGACACCATCACCGAGCCGACCTTGTTGACCAGCGCGCCCTTGGCCCACAGCGGACCGGTCTGGTCGAAGAAGTTCTTCAACTGGGATGCCATCGCGCCGTAGCGGGTCGAGGCGCCAACGATGATCGCGTCATAGTCGGCCAGTTCGAGCGGCTCGGCAATCGGAGCGTCCTGATCCAGCTTGTAGTAGGCCGCCTTGGCCACCGCCTCCGGCACGAGTTCGGCAACCCGCTTGATCGTTACCGTCGCGCCAG
This sequence comes from Mesorhizobium sp. 65-26, assembly GCA_001899205.1. Classification (GTDB taxonomy): domain Bacteria; phylum Pseudomonadota; class Alphaproteobacteria; order Rhizobiales; family Rhizobiaceae; genus Mesorhizobium. The sequence goes on from MKVL01000030.1 coordinate 105,073, forward strand.
CCTCGCGAGCTCCAGCCGCAGCAGCCTTGGCCATCTGCTCCATGTGGCCCCAGCTTGAATAATAGAGAACCAGTACCTTTGCCATTTCCATCTCCTTGCAACTTGTAACGCTCTTGCCGAGCCGCCCTGTCGGAAGACGGTTCTATAAGGGCGATCGTTCAATGGATATGTCGTATCCAGGCACAGATTGTTCACAGATTGGCGAGCATTGCCGTTGGCGGTCTCCCGCGCTATCTGACTGCGACCCGTCGGACGGAGCCTTCGATGCCTGAAATCGTCACTGCCGCCATGCTTGTCATCGGCGACGAAATCCTGTCCGGGAGGACCAAGGACAAGAATATCGGCCACCTGGCCGACATGATGACGGCGATCGGCATCGACCTCAAGGAGGTCCGCATCGTTCCCGACGAGGAAGCCGAGATCGTCGGCGCGGTGAACGCGCTGCGCGCGCGTTATACTTACCTGTTCACGACGGGCGGTATCGGCCCGACCCATGACGACATAACAGCCGATTCGGTGGCCAAGGCCTTCGGCGTGCCCTGCGAGTACGACGCCAAGGCCTATGCGATGCTGGAAGCCAATTACGCATCGCGGGACCTGGAGTTCACCGAGGCGCGCAAGCGCATGGCGCGGATGCCGCGCGGAGCCGACCACATCGACAACCCCATCTCGGTCGCGCCCGGCTTTCGCATCGGCAATGTCCATGTCATGGCGGGCGTCCCCTCGATCTTCCAGGCCATGCTGGACAATGTGGTGCCGACGCTGAAGGTCGGCACCAAGATGCTTTCGGCCACCGTCCATTGCCCTTTCGGGGAAGGCCAGGTCGGCGGACCGCTGGGCGACATCCAGAAGGCGCATCCGGACACGATCATCGGCTCCTACCCGAAATATGGTGACGGCAAGTTCTGGACGGAACTCGTCGTGCGCGCGCGGAGCCAACAGGCGCTGGACGCCGCCCGCGCCGACGTCGAAGCGATGGTCGCGGGACTGGCACGCGCGGCCGGATGAGCCGATGCGTGGTCGCGGCCATTAACCCGTCCGATCGGAACCAGGCGTGCTAGAGTGACGTTGCTGGGCATGGCGGATTCGCGGTCCGCCGGTTGCGCGCGAACAACGATAGAGGTTGGGACCCAAGTCATACGGACAAGATCATTGGATTCTAGAGTGGTCTCGAATTTGACGGTCCCCGGCGCTCGCAATGTGGGACCGTCGAAGCCGCCACATGGGTATCGTGAGGGATTGTCATGCGATTCAAAACCATCGTCGCCATATTGCAGAACGAGCAGGACGCAGAGCGCGTCCTCGATTGCGCCATCCCGCTCGGCAATCGGTTCCAGAGCCATCTGATCGGTATTCACGCCGAGGCGCTGCCGGTCCCCTACACCTCGGCCACAGGCTTTCCCGACACGGAATTCCTCCAGGTGTCGGCCGACATGAACCGCGAACGGGCCGACCGTCTGCACGGTGTGTTCCTGAAGCACATCGAGAACTCGGGACTTTCCTTCGAATGGCGTAGCCTCGAGAGCTTTTCGGGCGACAGCGCCCTCAGCGGTATTTCCAGCGTGCGCGCGGCCGATCTGATCATTGCCGCGCAACGCGAGTCCGGCGGTGACGCCGGCGCCGATGTCGACACGCTGGTCTACGATGCAGGTCGCCCCGTGCTCGTGGTGCCGCACGCCGGCCCGCTGACCACCACGTTCAAGCACATCCTCCTCGCCTGGAACGGCAGCAAGGAGGCCGCCCGCGCTGCATTCGATGCGCTGCCTTTCATCATCGAGGCGGAAAAGACCGACATCGTCGTGATCGATCCTCCAGAATCGCTTGACGAGACCCCGGAGGAAGCAGCGTCAGAAATCGCCGCCGCATTGTCGCGCCACGGCGCCGCCGTCAGCGTTTCAGTGCTGAAATCCAGTGGAGCGTCGGTGGACGATATCCTTCAGACCCGGATCACGGAGACCGGCGCCGACCTGCTCGTGCTCGGCGCCTACAGCCATTCATGGCTGCGCCAGTTGCTGTTCGGCGGCGTCACGCGCTCCGTGCTTCGCACCGCCCCGGTCGCCGCCTTCCTGTCACGCTAGGTCAACTACTGCCGGACACGCCGTAAGGAGTGGCGCGACGGGTGATTCACAGCCAAGCGCGCCGTCTCCCTTGCCAAGCCCGGGGCTTTCCGGTTAATTCCGCCCGCATTCCATCGTATCGAGCGCGCGGCAAGCGCGCCTTGCGGAGTGCGTCAAGAATGTCCCTGCCCGAAAAAGCCTTCCCCGTCTCGTGGGATCAGTTCCACCGCGACGCGCGCGCCCTTGCCTGGCGCCTGTCCGGCGCGAGCAAGGGACAATGGAAGGCGATCGTGTGCATCACGCGCGGTGGCCTTGTCCCCGCCGCCATCATCTCGCGCGAGCTTGGCATTCGCATTATCGAAACGGTCAGCATTGCGTCCTATCACGACTACAACAGCCAGGGGCAGTTGCAGGTGATGAAGGGCGTCGCCGACAGCCTTCTTGTCGACGAAGGCGCCGGCGTGCTGATCATCGACGACCTGACCGACACCGGCAAGACGGCCGGCATCGTACGGGCCATGTTGCCCAAGGCGCATTTCGCCACCGTATACGCCAAGCCGAAAGGCCGCCCGCTGGTCGACACTTTCGTGACCGAGGTCAGCCAGGACACCTGGATCTATTTCCCGTGGGATATGGGCTTTGCCTACCAGAAGCCCATCGCCGACGATCACGCCGGCTGACCCCCAGCGCGCTCCCATTCCACGCAGAGACATCCAGCAGGATTTGCTTTGCAACAGGCCCTGCCGAAGTAATCGTTCGCGCGGAATCGGGCTATCACAGCCATTTTTTCCACATGATCAAAGTTTTTACTTCTATTGCTGACAATTAGCCGTAAGATTCATGGACGCGGCAAAACGATTCTCCAGGGGGCTGGGCTTCTTCGATGCTGACGAGGCCAACGACGCACAACCATCTCGCCGAACGGGTCAGGCGCCTGTTCGGCACGGCGCCGTGCCGGCTGCAGGTCGCAGCCCTGCCTTGGCGCGAGGATGGCAATGGCGTCGAAGTCATGCTGATCACGAGCCGCGATACGGGTCGCTGGGTGCTTCCCAAAGGGTGGCCGGAGGCGAAAGAGCCGCTTTGCCAGGCCGCCGCGCGGGAAGCCGGTGAGGAAGCCGGCCTGCGCGGAACAGTCTCGCATGTCGAAGCCGGCCGCTATTTCTATGCCAAGGCGCTTTCATCGGGCGAGGAAGTCCCCTGCGAGGTGCTGGTGTTCCCGCTGCGGGTCGAGAAGATCGCCGACCAGTGGAAGGAAAAGCGGGCGCGGACGCGCAAATGGGTGAATTCCACAGAGGCGGTGCGCATGGTCCAGGAGCCGGACCTGTGCCAGATCATCGCCTATTTCTGCGCCGACCCGCACAGGTTCCCCTGACCGCCGCCTGACGAGACCGGTTGGCGCAAGTCTCTCCTAAAGCAAGCTGCTGGCGGCGGAATACGCCCGGCGGCAAAACCGGCAAGCTACCACGGTATACGTTGCCGCCAGCCATCCCGAGTGCTTTGCTGAGGCGACGAAACCGATGATGAAACCGATTCGGCTGCACTGGCGTTTTTTGCTCGATGACAGATCCCGCCAATCCCGTCGACAAAGGGGCCGGTGATAACCGGCGTGAACACCGGCAGCGCGTCCTGAAGGGCGGGACGATCATTCTCGGGATTCAGAGTTCCGAAATCAGCTGCGTGCTGCGCAACCAGCATGAGAATGGCGCCGAGCTGAAAGTCCCCCCGGACACACGGGTTCCCGACCGCTTCCTCCTTTATGTGCCCAGCGACGGCGTCGCCTATCGCTCCGAGGTGCGGTGGCGCCGCAACGACCGGATCGGTGTCCAGTTCACCGGCAAGGAACCCAAGCCGAAGCTGCACTACGGCTGAATCGGCGCTTGAGGCACTGCAAGATAGAGCCCCTGCCACAAGCTTGCCGAAGGCCGTCGAGCCACACGCCGGATTCGCGCTCTCAGCGTCATTTCTGTCCCCGTTATCCACATATGTGACACACAACATGTTGGGGTCACAAATCCTACAAAAACGAATCCTTGACGGTTCGGAACGAGTCGCCTTTTATAGGCCATGCGCCCCTGTTGAGAGCGTGACCGGAAAGTTTCGAGGCCGGTCTTTTTCCCGGATTATGTGTGTTTTTGCCCGCATTTCCGCCCGTTCACGAGGCAGGCGGAAGCGTTGGGTCCATGGGGCTTGGGGGTGGCGGAAGAGAAAATTCTCGGGCTGGAATAAATAGGCTGTTAATACTATATTTAGTGTTTGCAGGCACGATCAGCCCTAGATAGTGTGAAATTCCCCCGATGGGGAATCGTGAAAAGTTTCAGTTTTTCGAGGGACCCGCGGTGGGTCGTCGGCTGGTGGGCGAGTGCCTGGAAGGCATTTGACCGCAGAGTTGGCGAGAGCCGCGAAAAGGAGGGCCGGCGGTTCTTGCGAACGCCGGTCGACGGCGGATTGCGCGTTTCGTTCAAGGGGGCGGAAATCCCTTGGGAAAAGCGCTATATATAGACAAAAGGGACCGGACCAATGCGCATCGAGCGTCGCTTCACCAAGCCAGGCCATGCAGGCCAAGAAAGGGCAGCCTATGCGGAAATCGAATTCCGCAAGGCGCTTTCGGAGATCAAGAATCCGGACGGCTCGGTCGTGTTCCGCCTCGACAATATCGACGTCCCCGCGCAGTTTTCCCAGGTTGCCGCCGATATCCTGGCCCAGAAGTATTTCCGCAAGGCGGGCGTGCCCGCGCGGCTGAAGAAGGTCGAGGAGAACGACGTCCCTTCGTTCCTGTGGCGCTCGATCGCCGATGAGGCCGAACTCGCCAAGCTGCCTGAGGCGGAACGCTATGGTTCCGAGACCGATGCCCGCCAGGTCTTCGACCGGCTCTCCGGCACCTGGACCTACTGGGGCTGGAAGGGCGGCTACTTCAAGTCCGAGGACGACGCGCGCAGCTTCCGCGACGAACTCGCCTATATGCTCGCCACCCAGCGCGTGGCGCCGAACTCGCCGCAGTGGTTCAACACCGGCCTGCACTGGGCCTATGGCATCGACGGCCCCAGCCAGGGCCATTTCTATGTCGACCCCTTCACCGGCAAGCTGACCAAGTCGAAATCCGCCTACGAGCATCCGCAGCCGCATGCCTGCTTCATCCAGAGCGTGCAGGACGACCTCGTCAACGAGGGCGGCATCATGGACCTGTGGGTGCGTGAGGCGCGCCTGTTCAAATACGGCTCGGGCACCGGCTCCAATTTCTCGATGCTGCGCGGCGAAGGCGAAAAGCTTTCCGGCGGCGGCCGTTCGTCCGGCCTGATGAGCTTCCTCAAGATCGGCGACCGCGCGGCGGGCGCCATCAAGTCGGGCGGCACGACGCGCCGCGCCGCCAAGATGGTCATCGTCGACGCCGACCATCCCGATATCGAGGAGTTCATCGACTGGAAGGTCAACGAGGAACAGAAGGTCGCCTCGCTGGTGACCGGCTCGAAGATCGTCAAGAAGCATCTCGAAGCCATCATGAAGGCCTGCGTGAACTGCGAAGGCCAGGATGACGACTGCTTCGACCCGGCGATCAACACCGCGCTGAAGCGCGAGATCAAGGCGGCCAAGAAGGACGCCGTGCCGGAGAACTACATCTACCGCGTCATCCAGTTCGCCCGCCAGGGTTACACCTCGATGTCGTTCAAGACCTACGACACCGACTGGGATTCGGATGCCTATCTCACCGTTTCCGGCCAGAACTCCAACAATTCGGTGTCGCTGAAGGACAACTTCCTGCGCGCCGTGGAGGCCGATGGCGACTGGCAGCTCACCGCCCGCAAGGACGGCAAGGCGATGAAGACGCTGAAGGCCCGCGACCTGTGGGAAAAGATCGGCTATGCCGCCTGGGCGTCCGCCGACCCGGGCCTGCACTTCAACACGACGATGAACGACTGGCACACCTGCGCCTCGGCGGGTGCGATCCGGGCCTCGAACCCGTGCTCGGAATACATGTTCCTCGACGACACGGCGTGCAACCTGGCCTCGATCAACCTCCTGCCCTACCGCAATGCCGACGGCACGATCGACATCGCTGCTTATGAGCACACCGTTCGCCTGTGGACCATGGTGCTCGAAGTTTCGGTGATGATGGCGCAGTTCCCGTCGAAGGAGATCGCCAAGCTTTCCTACGACTACCGCACGCTCGGCCTCGGCTACGCCAATATCGGCGGCCTGCTGATGACCTCGGGCATTCCCTACGATTCCGACGAGGGCCGCGCCATCTGCGCCGCGCTCACCGCGATCATGACCGGCGTCGCATATTCGACCTCGGCCGAGATGGCTTCCGAGCTCGGCGCCTTCCCGGACTATGACCGCAACGCGCAGAACATGCTGCGCGTCATGCGCAACCATCGCCGCGCCGCTTATGGCGAGAAGGCCGGCTACGAGAAGCTCTCGGTCAACCCGGTGCCGCTGGTCGCCTCCGACCTCAAGCAGCCGGAACTGGCCGAGCACGCCCGCGCCGCCTGGGACCGCGCCATCGAGCTCGGCGAAGAGCATGGCTATCGCAACGCACAGGCGACCGTGATCGCCCCGACCGGCACGATCGGCCTGGTCATGGATTGCGACACCACCGGCATCGAGCCCGATTTCGCCCTGGTGAAGTTCAAGAAGCTCGCCGGCGGCGGTTACTTCAAGATCATCAACCGCGCCGTTCCGGAAGCGCTGCGCACGCTCGGCTATTCCGAAAGCCAGATCGCCGAGATCGAGGCCTATGCCGTCGGCCACGGCAACCTTAACCAGGCTCCGGGCATCAACCCGTCCTCGCTGAAGGCCAAGGGCTTCACCGACGAGAAGATCGCGGCGCTGAACGCAGCGCTCAAGTCGGCCTTCGACATCAAGTTCGTGTTCAACCAGTGGACGCTCGGCGCCGACTGGGTGAAGGAGACGCTCGGCTTCACCGACGAGCAGCTCGGAGACTTCTCCTTCGAGATGCTGCCTGCCCTGGGCTTCTCGAGGAAGGACATCGACGCCGCCAACATCCATGTCTGCGGTGCGATGACGCTTGAAGGCGCCCCCTTCCTCAAGGCCGAGCACCTGCCGGTGTTCGACTGCGCCAGCCCCTGCGGCAAGATCGGCAAGCGCTCGCTCTCCATCCAGAGCCACATCCTGATGATGGCCGCGGCGCAGCCCTTCATCTCGGGCGCCATCTCCAAGACCATCAACATGCCGAATGAGGCAACGGTCGAGGACGCAAAGAACGCCTACATGCTGTCCTGGAAGCTGGCGCTGAAGGCGAACGCGCTCTATCGCGACGGCTCGAAGCTGTCGCAGCCGCTCAACGCCTCGCTGCTCGCCGATGGCGAGGAGGACGAGGACGAGGCGGTCGAACAACTGATCGCCGCGCCCGCCGCGCAGCGCGCCGTGCAGGTGACGGAAAAGATCGTCGAGCGCGTGATCGAACGCCTCTACCGCGACCGCGAAAAGCTGCCGAACCGCCGCAAGGGTTATACGCAGAAGGCCGTCGTCGGCGGCCACAAGGTCTACCTGCGCACCGGCGAATTCGATGACGGCCGCCTGGGCGAGATCTTCATCGACATGCACAAGGAAGGTGCTGCCTTCCGCGCGATGATGAACAACTTCGCTATCGCCATCTCGCTCGGCCTGCAGTACGGCGTGCCGCTCGACGAATATGTGGAGGCCTTCACCTTCACCAAGTTCGAGCCGGCCGGCATGGTGCAGGGCAATGACGCCATCAAGAACGCGACGTCGATCCTCGACTACGTGTTCCGCGAGCTCGCGGTCTCCTATCTCGGCCGCCACGACCTTGCGCATGTCGACCAGTCGGACCTGGACAAGACCTCGCTCGGCCGCGGCATCACCGAAGGCAAGGCGACGCCCTTCTCCAAGGGCCTCTATCGCGGCGCCTCGCCGGTGAAGCTGGTGTCGGGCATGGGCAGCGAACCGAAGGGCCTCGGCTCCTCGGGTAGCGGCACCCCTGCCCGCGCGACCACCACCGCCTTCTCCGGCTCCAACGTGCTGGCGCTGAAGCCGGCCGCGGAGGAAGCCATCGCCTACAAGCGCGACTATGAGGAGCGCGCCCGCGAACTGGCCGAGGAGATCGTCGAGGAAGAGGCCGAAACGGCTTCGAGCACAGAGCTGTTCACCGACGCCGCCGCGAACGAGGCCGCGGCCGCGAAGAAGCTCGCCGCCACCCGCCGCCAGCAATCGCTGATGCAGGGCTACACCGGCAACGAATGCTCCGAGTGCCACAACTTCACCATGGTGCGGAACGGCACCTGCGAGAAGTGCGACACGTGTGGCTCAACGAGCGGATGCAGCTGAGAGATCTGAACGCCAAAACGTAACATGATCGGCCCGGTCGCAAGATCGGGCCGATTGTTTGTTCGATCGACCAGATTCGAAGCACATCATGATCGACCACGTCACCGTCGAAGTGAGCGACCTCGGAAGGAGCAAGCTCTTCTACGAAAGGGCTTTTGCGCCGCTGGGATACGGCCTCTCCTTCGGCAAGGAGGGCGTGTTCTGGGCCTTCGATGTCGGCAATGGCTGCCTGTTCGAGATCCAGGCGACGGGCAAGAAGCCGCCGCTCACCCATCTGCATGTCGCCTTCCGGGTGAAAGACATATTCGAAGTCGATGCATTCCACCGCGCCGCAATCGAGGCCGGCGCAAAAGACAATGGCGCGCCTGGCCCGCGCCCGGATTATGGCGAAAACTACTATGCCTGCTTCGTACTCGACCCCGACGGCTACAACATCGAGGCAATGGTCAACGAGCCGTGAGGCGGCGCCGACCGTCATTTGTTGTCCACCCCGACATATCTCGTCGCCGCATTGGCCGCGGCACGAGAGCAATCGCCTGATAGCCACCGCTGGCGACGGCGAAAATCGTCTCGATTCCTTGATCCAGATCAATACCTTCCGTCGCACGTGCTGTCTTCTTGGTCCGCAACTCAAGGAGAACGAACGTGCCCTACGAAAGCCTCTTGGTCGTCATTGCAGTGCTTGCCTTCTTCGCCTCTTTCAGCGGGATCCTGGCCTTCGCGACGCTCGATGAATCGCGACGCCGGCCACAGAGGCACGACAGGTAGGAACTGCGCGAATAGCCGATGCTTCCGAATGAGGCCTGTCCCTCTCAGGCCGACGCGCCGGCATGCCGGCTGTTTCGCCCGACATGGAAGACATGGATGGCCGCGACGACGCCGGAAATGAGGACCGTTATGCCCATCGCTTCCGGAATGGTGGGCCACCTGCCATGGACGGCGAGGCCGCCAACGACACCGAAGGCTGTTTCGGAAACGATGAGTTGGGCCGCCAGCGCGACAGGCAGGTTGCGCGCGGCGACATTCCACGCCCACACGCCTCCAACCGAGGCAAGGACGGCCAGCGCCGCGCCCCACGAATAGACCGGCGCCGCCACACTCCAGCCGAGCCCCAGACTTGGAAACTCGAACAACCCGATAGCCAGGCCTATCGGCAGCAACGCCACCATCTGCGCACCACACCCCACCAAGGTGAGCGCCGTCCACAAACGTGAAGGCATGGCCGGCCTCGCCGCGAGCGCGGCCTCGTTTGCCATGGCGAACCAGACCCACGATGCAACAGCCATCGAAGCAAGGGGAATGCCGATCCAGAGCGAGCGCGCCGATCGCAGCCCTTGCGCCGCTAGGGCCGTGCTGTTGGCCAGGAGAAGACCAAGGGCGACGAGCGCCAGGGGCAAGGCAAGATGCCGCCATGGCACCGCCCGCTGCGTCAGGTTTCCGGTTATCGCCAGAACGACCGGTACAAGGCCGAGGAAGGCCGGTGCTATCACCGGCCCGCAATAGAGGGCGGCTCCGGTCACCATCAGGAAATAGCCGACATAACCGATGAAGGCGAGCCAGGCCACCACAGCCCAATCGCCGAGCGCCAGATGTCTCAATGCTTGCCTTTCCGGAATCAGCAAGCAAAGCCCAATCACCCCTGAAACGCCGAAGCGGATCAGCGCGAAATCGAAGACGGAGTACCCGCCAATCACGAAAGGCACGACAAAATTGAGCGACCAGGCAAAGGCGGCAAAGAGAGCGGCCGGAATTCCGGCCTTGTATGATCCAGTCATCGCAAGGAATTTTCCAATGTCGTTCGATGGCCGCAGGTCCGCCTCTCGATGGCTTGAGACCCGATGTGCTATGGTTGGAAAGACTAGGGCTTCGCCCGTGAAGCCGCGACGACTGTGTTTCGAATGGACCTTTCCACAAATAGAAAGATGAACTGGAACGACATCCGCTTCTTCCTTGCGGTCGCGCGCCATGGCGGCCTTACCGGCGCGGCGCGCGACATGAAGGCCAGTCCGTCGACTGTGGCGCGCCGGATCGAGACGCTCGAGGCATCCTTGCGGACAAGGCTGTTCGAGCGCCGTCCCGACGGCTACGCGCTTACCGAAACCGGCCGCGCCATGATGGAAAGAGCATTGGCCGCTGAAACGGAAATGACCGCGCTGGAGGATGGTTTCAGCGGCCGCGATGGTCGCGTTTCGGGAACGGTGCGCGTCGTCACCGTGGAGACGCTCGCGCATCACCTCCTGATACCCAACCTTCCGCTCCTCCAGGAAGCCCATCCGGACCTGTCGCTGGGTGTCGCGGTCAACGCGGCATCGTTCGCCAGCCTGCCGCAGCGGGAAGCGGACATCGGCCTGCGCCTGTGCCGGCCCGAGCATGGCAACTTCGTTGTCCGGCGTATCGGCACGATCGCATTCGGCCTTTACGGGTCGAGAGATTACGTCGAGCGCTATCCCGTTATCGAAGACGTGCTACCGATCACCGGTCACCGCCTCATCGCCTGGGGCGACACGCAGTCTTTCCTTGCCCTGCCGAAGGCACTGCGCGCTTGGGCCCAGATCGGCAGCACTACGCTTACGGTCGATTCCATGCAGGCGCAGTTGCTGGCCATGAAATCCGGAAGCGGGCTGGGTGTCCTGCCTTGCATCCTCGGCGACGGCGATGACCAGTTGGTGAGGATCAAGCCTGCCCTTTGCCATCGCGAGGAACCCATCTGGCTCGTCGTCCACGAAACCATCCGCCACACGAGCCGTGTGCACGTGGTTTGCGACTTCCTCGAAACGCTGGTCGCGGCAAACCGGGCAGGTCTGACGGGAATGACCGGCTGATTTCCGGAGCCGAAAATCTCCAATCGTGTGAATGGGTTGCATCGTTTCCGTCCCTCCCCTGCCGCGACATATGCCGCGGTATAGGACGGGATACGAAAATATATCGCACCGCGTGCGATCAGTGCTGGCGGTGCAGCGCCAACGGGGCTATCCCGTGCAAATCGACCGGCGGGAATGCGTCCTGCCGGCCCCCAAAGGAAACAGAACAATGCCCAGCGACAGTAGTCGAGAAAGCGCGCCGTTGCGGCCTGTTCGGTAGGGTCTGATCCTTCAGCCTCGCCCGTGACGCCGCAGCGGCGCGTCAATGAGGTGAGCCAATGACCATTTTTGACTTCGTTCGTCGTCGCTTCCTGGCGTTTGCCGGACCGCGTGGCGATTTTCTGCATGACCTTCAATCCGATCGCGGACAGGCAGCTCCGGCCATTCGTGGTGCTGACCGTCTCGTGCGCTACCGGGTCGCGCATGGGCCGGTGGTGCGCTGGCGCGTAAGCCCGCTGGTCGCCGAGCGGAAAGGCAACCGCGTCATCGGGGAACCATCGGGCGGCGAGCCCGGCAATCCCTGTCACGGCGATCTCTCCGCCATGCTTGCCGGGCGTCGCCTGTTCGGGTGGGGCTGAGAGCTCGGTCGCCCGCCCAAGGGCAACGGCTCCAGCGACCGTCAGGAGTGACGACGCGCCATCGATGAGACCAGCGCGCTCGATCAGCCAGTCTCGATGCCGTTCTTGCTCAACATCAATGGCTGGCCGTCACGCCAGCACGGAAGGTGGCGACATGTCCGATACCAGCCTCATGCGATTTTTCTGCTTCAGCCCTCCACAAGACAAGGCGGGCGGTGGCCCATTGCCGCGCCGGAGGCGTTCCGGCGCGCCGCGACGCCTTCCCGACGCACCGGGTCCGCGCCCTCTCGATGGGCTTCGGCGATGGCTGTGCTGGGCCCTCGCGGCCATGGGCACGGCGTTATTCAGGATCAGCTTCAGGCTCTCGCGTCGGCGTATCCTCAGCCGGTCGCAATCGCTGGTCCTGCTGCACTGGTCGATCAGCTTGCACCTTGCCGCCATCCGCATGCTTCGTCGGGGCAAATGGTAAGCGCGCGCCACGTGCACTCCGCCCCCCCTTTCACGCGCCGCGACGACGCGCCGCCACTGTGTCATCTTGCCGTAGGCCGCGCGCGATATCGCATGCGTCCTACTCTGGAAACAGGCCGACATGCGATTCCTCGGGACGTTCGAACTCTATCCATTCCTCGACACAGTCGTCGGCTTCACCGCTGCCTTCATCCTCGGCACGCTGATCGGCGCGGAACGCCAGTACCGCCAGCGAACAGCGGGGCTGCGCACCAATGTGCTCGTCGCCGTCGGCGCCGCCGCTTTCGTCGATCTCGGACTGCGCATCGCCGGAACGGTCGAGGCCGTCAGGGTCATCTCCTACGTCGTCTCCGGCATCGGCTTCCTCGGCGCCGGCGTCATCATGAAGGAAGGCATGAATGTGCGCGGCCTCAACACCGCCGCGACGCTCTGGTGCTCGGCGGCGGTCGGCTGCTGCTCGGGAACGGGCATGATCGCCGAGGCGGGTCTGCTCACGCTCTTCGTGCTGGCGGGCAACACGCTGCTGAGGCCGCTCGTCAACCTCATCAACCGCATCCCGATCAACGACCGCACCACGGAAGCGACATATGAGGTCAGCGTGATGTCGAGCCGGGATGCGATGCCGGAGATGCGCGACCTTCTGGTGGAACGACTCGAACAGGCGAACTACCCGGTAAGCAATGTCGAGATCACCGATCGCAGCGACGATATGGTCGAGATCGTGGCGACGCTGGTCAGCACGGCGGTGGATCCGCACGAGATCGAGGCGGTGACGACCTTCCTCGAAAAGCAGGCCGGCGTCACCAACGCCAGTTGGGATGGCAGCACCAAGGACTGAGGCAAACGCTCGACAACGGCTCTAGCCGAGGCCGTCACCCAATGCCGCTAGCTAGTCCGACGCCATCAGCTGACGGCCATTCGCCCAGTTCTGCCACTGGCGTTCGTCGCCATGGAAGACGTTGAGGTCGATGCGCCCCCGCACGCCATGCGACAGGCCCGAGCCGGAATACTGCCAGAACAGCCACTTGCGGCCCGGATAGACCTTCGACGGATGCGCGGCGACGGCACGCAGCCAGAACGGATACTCCTGGAAGGCGCCCTGAAGGTTGTCGCGGTAGAAGTCCGGCGAGGTGTAGATGATCGGACGCTGGCCGTAGTGGCGTTCCAGCTTGTCCATGAACACCTGCATTTTCTCCAGCACCTTCTCGCGCGAGGGGCGCCGCTTGCAGGAGGAGTCGCCGTTCCACTCGACGTCGATCACCGGCGGCAGCGCGCCATCGACCTTCGGCACGTTGCGGATGAACCAGTCGGCCTGCTCGCTGGCGACGCGGCACCAGTAGAAGAAATGATAGGCGCCGCGTTTCAGGCCGGCGGCATCGGCGCCGCGCCAGTTCTTCATGAACATCGGGTCGAGATGATCGCCGCCGTCCGTCGCCTTGATGAAGGCGAAGTTGGCGCCCTGGCTGCGCAGCTTGATCCAGTCGACGTCGCCTTGCCAGCGTGAGACATCGACGCCGTGGACGGCGAGATGCCGGGGCGAGGAACGGCCGAAATTGATCGGCTTGGCATCGCGGAAACCGGCGCGGTGGATGGTCTGCTCCAGAGCCCGCCGCCCGGGGCGGTTCGGCGGCGACACCAGCGCAATGGCTTCGGTCGGCGGCTCGCTCGTGTCAGGCAGGCCGACATCGGCGGCCGGTTCAGGCCCGGCCATGGCCGGCATTTCCTGGCTCATCCGCTTCCTGGACGGGGTCGGCATGGCACTTGCCATCGCAACCGGCGCGCTCGGACGGACTACGGAGCTGGTCGTTTCGTTCGACGGCTTCTGCAAATCGAGCGCCTCGACGCCGGATGTCGAGCTGCAGCCGGAGAGGCACAGCGCTGCGATCAAGAAACTGGTGACGCCTGCTAATCGCATCTGGACCTGTACACAAAACACAACAGACCGAGGGCGAGACGGGGCCGACGGACAAACCAGCCCGAGTTATGAACGAGAAATTACCAACAAAGTTTGAATCAAAATTTATTTGGTGGATCGACATCATCACGACTCGGAAAACGGCAGGTCCGGAGCCCGGACCCGTCCGGGGTGTGTCTCGCCAGCCCTTTTCACCGAAATTCGATGGGACGAGCCGATACCAGCCGGCGCGCCGTCCTTGACAGGACGGCCGCGAAGCGATTGAGAACGGCAACAGCCATGCTTCTTGAAGGCCGGATCGTAAAGGCGCCCGATGAGAGCCCTGCAGAAACTCGTTCTTTCCCTCCTGCTCGCGGCAAGTCCGCTGCTGTCGGCCACGTTGGCCCATGCGGACATGGTCGTCGTGCCTCCCGGCAATCGATCGGAGGCCCAGCCGCCGATCCCGAGCGCCTCGGCCAACCGCACCCGCGCCTTCAAGACGACCTATGAGGAAAAATACGAGAAGATCGTCGCGCTGCTGAAGCGCGAGAAGAAGCTGATCGCGCATATCAAGCAGGTTGCCGCCGCCTACGACATCGACCCTATCCACATCGTCGGCTCGCTGGTCGGCGAACACACCTACAACGTGACCGCCGTCGGGTCGGTCCAGACCTACTACATCAAGGCGCTTTCCTATTCCGGCCTGGACTTCGCATTCCGCTACAAGAACGTTCGGGTGCAGGATTTCGTCAAGCGCCCGGAATTCGCCGCCTGCGAGCAGGCGAAAGGCAGCGGCGCGCTGTGGAGCTGCCGCGACACGGTCTGGACGCAGCATTTCAAGGGCAAGACCGTCGACGGCGTGACCTACGAGCCGATGACCTTCCAGCAGGCATTCTTCCAGCCGTTCTTTGCCGGTCAGACTTTCGGCCTCGGCCAGATAAGCCCGCTCACCGCCCTGGAGGTCACAGATCTCGTCCACAAGGTGAGCGGCTACGACACGCTGACGCCTGACAACCCGCAGGCCATCTACCGCGACGTGATGGATCCCGACCGCAGCATCGTCTACATCGCCGCGATCGTGCATGACGCCATCGAGGCCTACAAGGAACAAGGCTACGATATCTCCGGCAATCCCGGCATCACGGCCACGCTCTACAATGTCGGCCAGCCCCGGCAACGGGCCGCCGCGCTGCGGGAGGCAGCCGGCGCCAAGGGCCGCAAGCTTCCGGTCGAGAACTATTATGGCTGGCTGGTCAACGACAAGCTCGACGAGCTCAGGAGCCTGCTCGGCAACGGCAGCTGACCCGAACTGGCAAGCGCATGCCGCGCTACCTTGTTTTTGAGCATGATCTCGTCCGAAAAGTCTTCAACTCTTCGGGACTATGCCATCAGTCCTGCTTCCTGAAGACGCCGATCATCGGTCCGAGATTCCAGTAATCGTCTGTTCGCCCGATGGCCGGCGCGAACAGGCTGGAAATCGATCCGTCCAGGAACAGCGCATTGCCGCAACCGAGCGCGTCCCGGAACAGGCGCGCGAATTCGTGAAACGTCACCGTGCCGTTCGAGATAGCGAAAATCACGACGCCGTCCTTCCGCACGCCGACGCCGTCGCGGACCTTGCGCGAGGTGCTGTCAGGCATGAATTTCGGATGAAGCTTCCCGTCGATCACCAGCATCGGCCCCGATTGCGTGGCGTAGTCGGCACGCGGTCTCTTGCTGACGAACGCGCCCGTCGCGCGGACGGCCGCGGCATTGCCGTCCAGGTAGAAGATGCCGTTGGGCTGCATCGAGAAATTGCCGGTTCCCGATCCGGTCTTCACCGGGGCCAATTCCCGCCCGCGCTCGACATAGAGGCCGACCGGATCGAGATTGGGATGATACATCCCGGCGTTGAGGCCAAACAGCATGGTGCGCCCTGCCCCTTGCTGGGCGTCGTGCAGCCTGCGCAGCGAATTGTAGGGCTTGCCCTCCCCGTCCTTCCAGAAGAGTTCGATCGCGTAGAGCCTGGGGTCGACCTGACAGACGAGATAGTTGGTGGCTTCGAAGGTGAAAGGCCGGCAAGGCGGAACGGCCTGCGCCCATTGACCAAACCCTGCGACGAGCGTGGCGGCCGCGGGCAGCGCTCCCTTGCCCATCGCCAGCAGCAGAGGCACGGATTGCAGGAAGCTGAGCAGGTCCATTCGCGCGATGTATTCCAAGGAGGGAACCGGAACCGGCCGGATTTGCCGGTTCCGCGAAAGCCGAGCAACCACGGCAAGCCGCGCAGCCTAGAGCATCAGGCCGAAAGCTGTGAAGCGGCTTTTCGGATGCTCCCCCTGGGACGTGTCCGGATTTCAGGTCGATCCGACCTGAAGGAATCGGCGCAAGAGAGCATCTGGCGCCGCGCTGATTGTCGTTGGGATTATTGCCCTGTCGGAAGGCGTCCTGAAACCGGCGCGAAATATGCCTCGCGTCCAATCATGTGGTAGACGGCCGGCCAGTCCCGGCCGAACAACCTCCGGTTACGGGCACAGCCAGAACTTCTGGCACGTCCGCGCAATGACATGGGCCGGCGGCAAGACCGGCTCGTCCGTGGCTTCCACGGCCGAGCGTTCGCGCACCTGCTCGAAAAGCATGCGAAACTCGGCCGGCTTTACCCGGTCGCGCTCCATCACCAGCCGCACCATCGGGTCATTCAAAAGCTCGTCCAGGGTGTTGATCGTCTCACTCATCCGTCGCTCCTCGAATGCCTGCCCGCGCCTCCTAGATAGGAGTGCAAAGATGGCCCGCCAATGACGCTTTGCCGGCTATCTCGTGAAATTTCCGATCAAAAATTCCTGAACGGCGCGTGGCCTGCGCCACGCCTCAGGCAGCGGGCGGCGCCCCTTCGTGCCGTGGCAGACCGTCATCAAGCTGCAGCCACGGCTGCATCGACGCGGTCCAGAAATGCATGTCGGGCTTGAACAATGAAGGGTCGTCGAGCGACCCTGCGGTGACGCCCATGATCCCGGCGCCGTCACGCCGCGAGAACAGGGTGGTGCCGCAGCGTGGGCAGAAGCCGCGCTTCAGATCGGGCGACGAATTCACAGTGGCGAACGTTCCCTCGACCGTCACGTCGTCGATACGAAACAGAAGCCGCGCGTTGAAGGCGGCGCCGATTGCCTTCTGGCAGAGCCGGCAATGGCAGACGCGCTGGTTGATCGGCTCGGCATCCGTGCCGTAACGCACCGTCCCGCAAAGGCATCCGCCCGCATACTTCGTCATCGCTTGCATCCCTGTTGGCAGGCTTTGTTGGCAGGCGGGCACGGTAATCGTGCCGGCCGCGCAATCAATCAAAAAGCTTTGATGGAAGCATGCGGCGCGGTGATCCACGGATATCGTCCAGCGCCATGAGATGGCTCAGAGCCCGCTTGCAAGTTCCTCGAGCTGCTCGGTGCACTGGCCCCAACCCTCGTGGAAGCCCATCTTCTCGTGCTGCTCGCGGTCCTCGGCGCTCCAGTGCCGCACGCGCGCGACGTAGCGGGTCTTGCCCTCGCCTTCATCGTCGAAGGTCAGCACGCCGGTCATGAAAGGCTTGCCGGATGGTTCCCAGGCGTTGGCGTAGGCATCGGTGAAAACGATCCTGCGACCCGGAACGACCTCCAGGAAAACACCGGGATTCGGAAATTCGTTGCCGTCGGGGCTGGCCATGACAATCAGGCTGTTGCCGCCGGTGCGCACATCCATTTCGACGCGCGGCGTCGTGAACGGCTTTGGCGCGAACCACTGCTTGACGAGATCCGGCTCGCTCCAGCAGCGAAAGACTTTTTCACGCGGCGCATCGATGATGCGGGCGAGAACCAGTTCGCGGTCGTTGGCGGGGGCGATGTCGAGCTTGGTGGCCATGCTGTGTCTCCTCGGATTGTCGGTTTGTCGCTTTGCGCCCCTAGGACGACGGGAAACCGGACGAGCCGACAATGAGTGGCAAAAAATCAGTGGCGCTTGGCCTGGACGAGATAGGCGTCGATGGTGGTCTCGCCCAGCCATTTGGCCGCTTCCAACCGGTGCAGGCCTTCGACCAGCACGTGGCGCTTGCCGTCGTGGCGCACCTGGATCGGCATCTTCATGCCGTTTTCCAATATGTCCTCGGCCAGATGGCGCACCGTTTCGGGGTGCAGCGTCTTTCGGCGCGCCGTCGGCACGTAGATATCGTCGACCTTGACCTTCTGCACCCTTAGCATGTTGCCTCCAGGGCGTTACATCGCCCATCCATGAGATAATCCGTTTGCCTGGCATGGCCAAGGGCGCTGGCCAAGAGTGCCAATTTGCCTGCGGCGAGCCGTTCCGTTATTGCCTCCCTCCCATCGAGGCCGCGCCGCTGACCGGATGGAAAACGCCATGGACAAATCGCTCGTCACCTTCGTCGGCGTCGCCCATCCCTGGATGTGCGACGTCATGGGTCATCTGAATGTACGCCACTACGCGGCCATGTTCGACGATGCCAGCTTCCAACTCCTCGGTCATATCGCGGCAGAGGCGACACATCCCGGCGCACGGGTCGGCTGGGCCGACGTGCGCACCGAGATCGACTACAAGGACGAGATCGAGGCCGGCTCGTTGCTCACCATACACTCGCATGTGGTGAAGATGGGCCGCAGTTCAGTCACCTTCGAACAGGTGATGTCCGGATCCCTCGACGGGATCGTGCACGCGATATGCAGGACGACAAGCGTCCGCTTCGACCTGTCCGCGCGGGCTTCGGTCGCGCTCGATGAGGCGATGCGCGAGCGCGCCTCGTCTCTCATGGCGGAGTGATTTGACCGTCGTCGTCAGTCAGCCGTCGTAGACCCGCTCCTCCAGCGGCGTCTCGGCGATCAATGCCCTCAACCCGGACAGCAGCGCCTTTTCGGCGCGGTTCATCGCCTTGTCCGGGTTGACCAGCAGGAAGATGTCGATGGCGGGCGGTGTGTCGTAGGGCGGCAGGCGCCACAATATTCCGTCTCTGACATCGCGGCGCGCGACGTGCAGCGGCAACGGCCCGATGCCGAGCCCGGCCACGATCATGCGGCGCACCTCTTCCAGACTCGACGATACGCCGACGACGTCGGCGTCGAGCCTGGCCTCGCTGCGCAACAGCGCGACCGGCCGCAGGGCGTCCGAAATATGGTCGGTCTGGAACGATACCGAAGGCTCGCCCCTGAGATCATCCAGGGTCAGCCCGGACTTTCCACAGAGCCTGTGGGTCGGCCCGCAGAAGAAGCCGAAGAACTCGCGGTAGACCATCTCGTAGTCGAGCGCGGGATCGCGCTGGCTGACGAGGCAGATGCCGAAGGAAGCACGACGCTCCCTCACCTGCTTGGTCACTTCGGAGCTGGCCGCGACGGAGATGGTTATGCTGGCGCGCGGATAATTGGCGTGGAATTGCGACAAAGCGCGGTCGAACAGCGGCGAGACGACGTGGCTCGCCACGGCGATGGTGGCATGGCCGGTGACGTCATCGCTGACACCGCGCATCAGCAGCGGCAGTTGCGAGATCGTGCCGAACACTTCGATACCCTGTTCGTAGAGGAGCTTGCCCACCTCGGTGAGCTCGAAGCGCGTGGCATCCCTTTCGACGAGACGCCGGCCAACCCGATCCTCCAGCCGCCGCAAGGCGTTGCTGACGCTGGGCTGCTTGAGGTTCAACCGCTCGGCGGCGCGGGTGATGCTCTTGACCTCGGCAATCACCACGAAGGTGCGCAGGAGGTTCCAGTCGAGGTCCCAGACCAACCTTTCGGGGCGCGGCGGCTTCATTCTTAAAAACTATGCTCCCTATTTCCATTATCTATTTGCGCAATGATACCGCAAAGGCAATCATGAATGTCAGGAACGCCCATCGGCATCCCCGGAGGGAGCCGCCAAGGCCCCCCAAGAAACAAGACTTACGCTTCCCCACCCAGAGGACAGGACTTCATATGCACAAGGTGTTTTCCCGCATGGCCGTTGCGGCCCTGCTGCTCGCATCGACCTTTACGGTCGCCTCCGCTCGCGCGGACGATCTGGAGAAGATCAAGTCGGCCGGCGAGCTGAAGATCTCGATGAGCGGCCAGTATCCGCCGTTCAACTTCGTCAACGACCAGAACGAAGTGGTGGGCTTCGACGCCGATATCGGCAAGGCGATCGCCGAGCGCATCGGCGTCAAGGGCACCATTATCACCACGGCCTGGGACGGCATCATCGCGGGCCTGCTCGCCAACAAATACGACACCGTCGTCGGCTCGATGACGATCACGCCGGAGCGCGAGAAGGTCGTCGATTTCGTCGGCCCCTACTATCACGCCGGCCGCGCCGTTTTCGTCGGCGAGAACTCCAAGGCGCAAAGCCTCGACGACCTCAAGGGCAAGACCATCGGCGTGACGCTGGGCGAGACGCATGAGAAATGGGCGCGCGGGCACGGCGGCTGGGATGTGCGCACCTACAAGGGCCTTCCCGAATTGATGCTCGAGCTCAAGGCAGGTCGCGTCGACGCCATCATCGTCGACAACATCCCGGTCATGGTTGCCGTCAAGGAAACCGGCGCGAAGGTGCGCAAGCTCGACACGCCGAACATCGAGGGCGGCAGCGTCGCCATCGGCATCGCCATCCGCAAGAACAATCCCGAGCTGAAGGCAGCCATGCAGAAGGCGCTGGACGACATGCTGGCCGACGGCACCTACAAGAAGATATCGATGCAGTGGGTGGGCAGCGACATCCGCTGATCCGCAAGGCATTCAGCGCGGGACATTCTCGATGGATTTCTCCCTGATACAGCGCGTCTTCCCGTTCTTCCTGGAAGCCGCGCTGGTGACCCTGGAGATCACGGTGCTGGCGCTGATCCTGGGCCTCTTCGCCGCCGCGCTGGCCGCGGCGGCCCGGCTGTCGAGGTCGGCCACCGCAAGGGCATTGGGCACGGCCTATGTCAGCCTCTTTCGCGGTACGCCCTGCCTGATCCAGCTTTTCGTGCTCTATTTCGGCGGACCGCAGATCGGCATCAATCTCGAGCCATTCTCGGCCGGGGTCATCGGCCTTGGCCTCAACATCGGCGCCTACATGGCGGAGTCGATCCGGGGCGCCGTCATCGCCGTTGACAAGGGCCAGACCGAAGCGGCGCGCTCGATCGGCTTCAGCCGCCTGCAAACGCTGCGCAAGGTCGTGCTGCCGCAGGCCGCCCGGCTGATGATCCGACCATTGGGCGTCAACACGGTGGCCTTGCTCAAGGGCTCCGCGCTGGTCTCGACCATATCGGTGGTGGAACTCACCTACACGGCACAGCGCTTCATCGGCTCTACCTACAAGCCGTTCGAGATCTTCGGCGTCGCCGCCCTGCTCTACATGGTCATGGTGTACGCCGTCGCGCGCATCGTCGACCTGCTCGACAGACGCTTTGCGATCGTGTGACGGATAGAAACGATGCAAGGTTTGGATTTCAGCGTTGTCATCCCCTACACCGACCTGCTGCTGACCGGCGCATGGTGGACGGCGGTGCTGACCGTCAGCGCCGCCGCGTTGAGCTTCGTGTTCGGCATCGCGTTTGCCGTGGCCGTGCTCTACGCCCCCGCCATCGTCGCCTATCCCGTGCGGCTGTTCATGTGGGTGTTCATGGGCACCCCCCTGCTGCTGCAACTCTTCCTGATCTACTTCGGCCTGGTCCAGGTCGGCATCGACATTCCCGCGCTCGCCGCCGGCATCGTCGGGCTCGGACTTCACTTTGCCGTCTACAATGCCGATGTCATCCGCGCCGGCATCGTCGCCGTCGATCCGGGCCAGACGGAGGGCGCGCGTAGCATCGGCTTCGGCAAATGGCAGGCGCTGCGCTACGTCGTCATCCCGCAGGCGGTGCGCAACACCGCGCCACCGATCGCCAGCAACATGATCGCGCTGCTCAAGGAATCCTCGATCGTCTCGGTCATCGGCATCGCCGAGCTCGTCCATTCGGCGCAGTTGGCGATCAGCGAGACGTTTCGGCCGTTCGAGTTCTACATCACGGCCGCGGCATTGTATTACATCCTCAACCTGGCGCTCGAAGCCGGCTTGCGGCGCTTCGAAAGGCATGTGGAGATTTCGCGATGAGCAACAGCCGGCCCATGATCGAGGTTCGCGGCGCCCGCAAGGCATACGGCGCTGTCGAGGTCCTCAAGGGCATAGACCTGTCGGTCGAGCGCGGCCAGATCGTCGCCATCATCGGCCCCAGCGGATCCGGCAAGAGCACGCTGCTGCGCTCGATCAACCATCTCGAGACGCTCAACGGCGGCGAGGTCTGGCTGGATGGCGTACAGGTGAACCAGAGCCTGCACGGCCAGGCCTTCGAACGGCACATCAACAAGGTGCGCCAGCAGATGGGCATGGTCTTCCAGCACTTCAACCTGTTCCCGCATATGACGGTCCTGGATAACATCTCCATGGGGCCGATCATCCTCAAGGGCATGGCAAAGAGTCAGGCGCACGCGCTTGCCCACGACCTCCTCTCCAAGGTCGGGCTGGCCGACAAGATCAACGCCTATCCGTCCCGCCTCTCCGGCGGACAGAAGCAGCGCGTGGCCATTGCGCGCGCACTTGCCATGCAGCCCAAGGTGATGCTGTTCGACGAGGCGACCTCGGCGCTCGACCCGGAACTGGTCGACGAGGTCAACGGCGTCATGAAGCAGCTCGCCGCCGAACACATGACGATGCTGATCGTGACCCATGAGATGCGCTTTGCCGGCGAAGTGGCCGACCGGGTGCTGTTCATGGATGGTGGCGTCGTCGTCGAGGAAGGCGCGCCCTCGGAGATTTTCCGCGCGCCGCAAAAGGAGCGCACCCGTTCCTTCCTCAAGAAATACCTTTCCGCCTGAGCAGCACCATGACCATAACGCATGACTTCCCCGATTTTGGCCTGACACCGGATGAGCGCCGCGAGGCGGTGCGCGGCCACTACTATGAGTGGCCCGGCATGGACGGCGCGCGCGGCGAGATCTGGTGCTACAGCGACCAGTTCTCCTACAGGCCGGGCGAGACCGTCACGCTTCACGTCAGCTCGACGGCGCCACAATTCGCCATCGTGGTCGCTCGCGATGGCGCCAGCGAAACGAAGGTCTTCGAGAAGCAAGGCCTGTCGGCGCGCTGGCAGGACACGCCGGACCAATGCTCGGTGGAAGGCTGCGGCTGGGACGCGACCTTCGATTTTCGCGTCGGCGAAGACTGGCCGTCCGGTGCCTACCGCGTGACGTTGACGGCCGACGGCCGCGATGGTGGCATCATCCGGAGCCATCATCTGTTCATCGTCGCGCCAATAGCGGGCCGCAAGCCGGGGCGCATCCTGCAGGTCGCGGCCACCGGCACCTGGCTCGCCTACAACACCTGGGGCGGCTCCAACCACTACCAGGGTATCACCGGGCCTGATCGCAACCAATATGCAACGACGGTCTCGCGCGAACGGCCATGGTGCCGGGGCTTCGTCGTGCTGCCCGAAGGCGCGCCGCGCGTGCCGCTGGAAGTCGCCGTGCCGCCGAAAACCGTGCCGCGCTATCCGCACATGGAGTGGGCCTATGCCACCGGCCACTCCAAGAAATACGCGTCCTCCGGCTGGGCGAGCTACGACAGCCACTTCTTCCGCTTTGCCGAGCGCGCAGGCTACCAGGTCGACCTTGCCAGCCAGCATGAGCTGCACTTCTCGCCCGAGATCCTTGATGGCTACGACTGCGCGGTGTTCGTCGGCCATGACGAGTATTGGACCTGGGAGATGCGCGACGCGGTCGACAACTATGTCGATCGCGGCGGCCACGCGGCGCGCTTCGCCGGCAATTTCATGTGGCAGACGCGGCTTGAGGACGAGGGCCGCCGGCAGGTCTGCTACAAATATCGCGCGCGCGCCGAGGATCCGGCCTATCGCGGCGGCGACGTGACGCGTGCCACCAATTCCTGGGAGGCGCCGGAGATCGGCCGGCCGGGCTCGGCGACGTTCGGGCTCAACGCCACGCGCGGCCTCTATGCCGGCTGGGGCGGCTGCGCGCCGCGCGGCGTGCGCGGCTTTCCCGTCTACCGGCCCGAGCATTGGGCCTTTGCCGGAACCGGTATCTACTATGGCGATCTTCTGGGCGCCGACAGCCACGTCTACGGCTATGAGGTCGACGGCCTCGATTTCGAGATCCGTGGCGGCTTGCCATACCCGACGCAGGACAGCGGCGCGCCGGACGGACTGCAGGTTCTGGCCGTCGGCATGGCGTCCCAGGTCGAGGAAAGCGCCGACATCCCGATCGAGCATCAATTCCTCACCGACGAGGATGGCCGCTTCACGGCCTCGACCCTGTTTGGCGAGGCAACCGACGCCAATCTCGACAAGGTGAAACGCAGCAATGGCATGATCGTCAACTTCCCACGCGGCAAGGGCGAGGTGTTCCATGCCGGAAGCTGCGAATGGGTGGCGGGTCTGCTAAGACAGGACCCGATGGTCGAGCGCGTCACCCGTAATGTTATCGATCGCTATCTCGGAAAGCCCTGACATGTCGAAAGCCCAGACCACGCCTGCTCCGACCGACGCTGAATCACGGCCGCAGTCACATCTCTTCTATCTTTCCAGCCTTCGCCGACCGCTCGTCGACCGCGCCGAGGGCATCTATCTCTGGACCCAGGATGGCCGCCGCTTCATCGACGGCTCCAGCGGACCGATGGTCGCCAATATCGGCCATTCTAATCGCAACGTTCTCGATGCCATGAAGCGCCAGATGGACAAGGCCACCTTCGCCTACCGGCTGCATTTCGAGAATGAGCCGGCGGAAGAGCTGGCGCGGGAACTCGCCGGCAAGCTGCCGCAAGGCATGGATCGCATATTCTTCGTCTCCGGCGGCTCGGAAGCGACCGAATCCTGCATCAAGCTCGCCCGGCAATGGGCTGTCGCCACCGGCCAGCCGAAGCGCTGGAAGGTGATCACCCGTTTCCCCTCGTATCACGGCGGGACTCTGGGCTCGCTTTCCATCACCGGCGACGACGCGCTGGCCGAGACTTTCGCGCCCATGATGCGGCCGATGCCGACGGTGCCGGCGCCCACCGCATGGCGCGACCGTGACAATCTCTCCATGGAACAGCGCGGCATCCGCTACGCCGACATGCTGGAGGAGAAGATCCTCGCCGAAGATCCCGAAACCGTGGTCGCCTTCATCATGGAGCCGATCGGCGGCGCGGCGACGGCCGCGCTCGTCGGGCCGGACAGCTATTACGCCCGCATCCGCGAAATCTGCGACCGCTACGGCATCCTGCTCATCCATGACGAGGTGATGAGCGGCGCGGGTCGCACCGGAAAATTCCTCGGCGGCGACCATTGGAACTGCCGCCCCGATATCGTCGCCCTGTCCAAGGGCCTGGGCTCAGGCTACGCGCCGCTCGGCGCTCTCGCGGCGCCGATGCGGCTGGTCGAGCCGCTGCTTGCCTCCGGCGGCTTCCAGCACGGCCACACCTATGCCGGCAATCCGCTGGCCTGTGCCGCCGGGCGCGCCGTGCTCGCCGAGATGGACCGGCTCGACCTCATCGCCAATGCCGCCGCGATGGGCGACGTGCTGATCGATGAACTGAAGGCACTGGCGAAGCGCTTCCCGTTCATGGTCGACGTGCGAGGCAAGGGCCTGCTTCTCGGCGTCGAAATGGTCGCCGATCCGGAAACGCTGCGGCCGATCGACCCCGCCCGCAACGCGACGCAGCGCCTGCTCAATCACGCCTACGCGCGTGGCCTGATCATCTACGGCCGCAAGGTCAAGGGCGGCATCGACGGCGACAACTTCATGGTGGCGCCGCCGATGATCATCACGCGCGAGCAGATCGGCGAGATGGTCGCGATCATCGGCGACTCGCTGGAGGCGCTCGCCGCCGAACTGGACCTGCCGGTGCAAGGCTGAGAAAAAGAATGGCGCCCAGAAAAGTCATCATCACCTGCGCCGTCACCGGTTCGGTGCACACGCCGTCCATGTCGCCGCACCTGCCGGTGACGCCGGACCAGATCGCGGCGGACGCCATCGCCGCGGCCGAAGCCGGCGCCTCGATCCTGCATCTGCACGCCCGCGACCCGAAGGACGGCAGGCCGACCGCCGACCCGGATGTCTTCATGCAGTTCCTGCCGCGCATCAAGCAGGCCACTGACGCGGTGGTGAACATCACCACCGGCGGCTCTTCGCTGATGACGCTTGACCAGCGGCTTGCGGCGCCCTTGCGGGCGGAGCCCGAAATGTGCTCGCTCAACATGGGCTCGATGAACTTCGCCCTGTTCCCGATGCTCGACCGGCCGCGCGAATGGCAGCACGAGTGGGAGCCGAAGTTGCTCGAGGCCACGCGCGAGACCATCTTCAAGAACACCTTCGCCGACATGGAGCAGATCCTGGAAAAGCTCGGCAAGGGCTGCGGCACGCGCTTCGAGTTCGAATGCTACGATGTCGGGCATCTCTACTCGCTGGCGCATTTCCGCGACCGCGGGCTGGTCTCGGGGCCGTTCTTCATCCAGTTCGTGCTCGGCATACTGGGCGGCATCGGCGCCGATCCCGACAACCTCGTCCATATGAAGCGCATCGCTGACAAGCTGTTCGGCGACAGCTACCAGTTCTCCGTGCTGGCCGCCGGCCGCAACCAGATGCCGCTGATCTCCATCGCCGCCGCGATGGGCGGCAATGTCCGCGTCGGGCTGGAGGACAGCCTCTACGACGGACGGCAACTGGCCAGGTCGAATGCGGATCAGGTGCGCCGGATCCGTGGCATTCTCGACGGCCTGTCGCTGGACGTGGCGACGCCCACAGAAGCGCGCGAAATGCTGGCGCTGAAGGGCGGAGACCGGGTAGCATTCTGACATGACTTCGGAAGCGATCACGCTGCGCCCCGGCCGGGTCGAGGACGTCAAGACGATCCATGCCGCGCTGCTCAAGCTCGGCACCCATATCGGCGCGCCGGAGGAGATCCGCTCGACGCCCGAGGACCTGCGCCGCTTCGGCTTCGGTGACAAACCAGCCTTCTCGACGCTGATCGCCGAGGTGGACGGCGTGTTTGCCGGCCTCTGCCTCCACTTCCCGATCTTCTCGACCTGGATGGGACGCCCCGGCGTCTATGTGCAGGACCTCTATGTCGAGGATCGCTTTCGCGGCAAACGCATCGGCGAAAGGCTGCTGCGCCGGGTGGCGCGGGAATGCCGCCGGGATGGCGGCGTCTACCTCAGGCTCTCGGTCGACACCGACAACGAGATCGCCAAGGCCTTTTACGAGAGGCTCGGCATCGGCTGGTCCAGCTACGAGCAGACGCAGAAGATCATTGGCGAGGCGTTCTTCGCCTTCGCCGACAAGACAGAGGATGGTGAGATCAGATGAAAGCCTTCTACGCCGAGGAACAGAGGCGCCACGACCCGAAGGCCTTCCTCTCCAGCGGCGCGCCGCAGCCCAACCCGGAACAGCCGGCGCGCGTCGAGCGGTTGCTGGCCGGCGCCAGGGCCGCCGGCTGCGCCGTCGAACGCCCCAGGAAGCACGGACTCGGCCCTGTTGCCGCTGTGCATACGCCCGAATATCTCGACTTCCTCGAACACATCTTCGCCCGCTGGCAGCGCATCGAAGGCGCTTCGGCCGAGGTGATCCCGAACATCCATCCGATCGCGCGCAACGGCTCCTACCCCGCCTCGGCGGTCGGTCAGGCCGGCTACCATATGGCCGACACCGCCTGCCCGATCTCGGCTGAGACCTGGGATAGCGCCCTTTGGAGCGCCTGGAGCGCGGTGGCGGCGGCTGAGACCGTCATGGCAGGTGCATCCTCGGCCTACGCGCTCTGCCGTCCACCTGGCCACCATGCGTTTGCCGACGTCGCCGGCGGCTTCTGCTTCATCAACAATTCGGCGGTCGCGGCCCAGGCGCTGCGCCAGACAGCCGCGCGCGTGGCGATCCTCGACGTTGACCTGCATCACGGCAACGGCACGCAGGGCATCTTCTATGCCCGGCCCGACGTACTCACGGTTTCCCTGCATGCCGACCCGGTCCGCTTCTACCCCTTCTTCTGGGGACACGCCGACGAACGTGGCGAAGGACCGGGCCTCGGCTACAATCTCAACCTGCCGCTGCCCCGCAAATCGGCCGATGCGGCTTTCCTGGACGCGCTCGCCACGGCCTTCCGCCGCATCCACGCCTTCGCGCCGGAAGCGCTGGTCGTCGCGCTCGGGTTGGATGCCTTCGAGGGCGACCCCTTCGGCGGCCTGTCGGTAACGACGCCCGGCTTCGCGCGTATCGGCGAGGCGATCGCCGGGCTCGGCCTGCCGACGGTGATCGTCCAGGAAGGCGGCTATCTCTGCGACGCGCTCGGCGACAATCTCACCGCCTTCCTGACCGGCTTCGGCGGCAAGCACCGCTAGGCGCCATGCCGCGAAAGTGCTCCGGCGCCTTTCCCGGCAAACCGCCGGCCAGCTTTGCTGGAACTAGGCGCGCTGCTGCCTGAGCATGGCGATGACACGGTGCACGCTCTCCAGCGTCTCGTCGATCTCCGCCGAAGTGTTGTAGTGGGCAATGCCGATGCGCACGACACCCTGCTCGGCGGGAATGCCGAGCTGGTGGACAATCTCCCACGCATAGTTGTGGCCAGACCACAGGAAGATGTTCTCACTGTTCATCTGTCGCACGATCGTCTCGGGCGCGATACCGTCGACGGTGAAGGAGACCGTCGGCACACGCTCCGACAGGCGTTTCGGGTCGGTAATGCCGCGGATGGTCAGGCCATCGATATCGGACAATCCGTCGATCAGCTTCTGCGCCAGCGCATTTTCATAGGCGATGGACACCTCGAAAGCCCGCGCGATCCGCTGCCTGCGCGAGCCGCCCTCGCCGGCGGCCGCGCCGAGATCGGCGAAATAATCGACAGCGGCGCTCAGGCCGGCCATCAGCTCGATCTGCGGCGTGCCGAGCTCGAAGCGCTCCGGCAGTCCGTTTGAGGAGCAGCGGCACTTGTACGGCTTCAGCGTATCGATGACCGCCCGGCGCCCCCAGACGATGCCCATATGCGGGCCGAAGAATTTGTAGGCAGAGCAGGCCAGGAAGTCGCAACCGAGTTGCTGAACATCGATCGATCCATGCGGCGCGAACTGCACCGCATCGACATAGACCAGCGCCCCGGCCGCCCTGGCGATGGCGGTCAGCGCCTGAACGCGGTTGATCGAGCCCGTCAGGTTAGAGGCATAGTTGAGTGCCACAAGCCGCGTCTTTTCCGACAGCAGCGCCTTCAGCGCTTCCTCCTCGACCTGCCAGCTCCGCTCGTCGAAAGGCAGGAAACGCACGACGAGACCAAGGTCCTCGGCAAGCTGCAGCCAGGGCGAGACATTGCCCTCATGGTCCATGCGGGTGACGATGATCTCGTCGCCCGGCTTCATGGAGCGGCCCAGGGTCCGCGAGAGGTGGAAGGTCAGCGTCGTCATGTTGGCGCCGATGATGATTTCCTCGGGGCCAGCAGCGCCGAGGAAATCGGCCATGGCCGCATGCGCGCCGTCCACCACGTCCTGCGCGGCGACGGTCGTCTCGAAGAAGCCGCCAAGATTGGCGTTGGTGTTGAGCAGGCAGTTCGATACGGCGTCGGCGACCGCCCGTGGCACCTGCGTGCCGGCAGGATTGTCGAGATAGATGCGGCGACGGCCCTTGTCGGTCAGCGAAAGCGCCGGGAATTTCCCGCGCACGGCCTCGATCGGAAAGTTCAACACGGCCTCCATCCCTTTGTCATTCCTTGCTAATCGGCTTTCTTTGGTAATCAATTGCTCAGGGGCACGGATTGCCGGCGCGCTGATGGATTGCGTCGACTGCCTTCTGCATCTCCTCGGTCCAGGCCACGTCGGCCGAGGCCAGCGCCATTTCGAGCTGCGCGATCGAAGTGGCGCCGATGATGTTCGAGGCGACGAACGGCCGGCTCGACACATAGGCGTTGGCGAACAGCGCCGGCTCCATGCCGAAAGAGCGCGCCAACTCGTTGTACTCGAGCAGCACTTCGGCGGCATTCGGCGTCTCGTAGCGCTGGCCCCGATTGAAGAGCTGCGAGCGCGATCCCTTCGGGCGGGCGCCATGGTCATACTTGCCCGTGAGGTAGCCCTGGGCCAACGGCGAATAGGCGAGCAGGGAAACGTCTTCCCGCTGGCAGACCTCCGCCAGGTTCACCTCGAAGGTGCGGTTGACGAGATTGTAGGCGTTCTGCAGCGAGACGGCGCGCGGGCCGACGCCCCTGTCGGCCTCGGCCAGGAAGCGCATCACGCCCCAGGAGCTTTCGTTGGACAGGCCAAGGTGGCGGATCTTGCCGGCCTTCACCAGCTCATCGAAGACGCCGAGCGTTTCCGCGATCGGCGTCTCGTCGGCGGGCGCGCCGCCGATATCGGCGCGCGGCGCCACGCCACCGACGCGGGTCGGATTGGCGCCCCAGGGCACGTCCCTGTCCGGCCAGTGGATCTGGTAGATGTCGATGTAGTCGGTGCCGAGCTTGCTCAGGGATTTCTCGACCGCGTCGAGGATGTCGGCCCGCACGAGCTTCGAGGGACGACCGCCGCGAAACCATGCGTTGGTGGTTCGTCCAACCACCTTCGAGGCCAGCACGACCTGGTCGCGATTGCCTTTCGCCTTCATCCATTTGCCGATGATCTTCTCGGTCCGCCCTTGCGTCTCGGCCTTGGGCGGGATCGGGTAGAGTTCGGCCGTGTCTATGAAGTTGACACCGCGCGCGAACGCCAGATCCATCTGGGCATGGCCTTCGGCCTCGGTGTTCTGCTGCCCCCAGGTCATCGAGCCAAGGCATATCTGGGAAACAAGAAGGTCGGTCCGACCGAGACGGCGTCTGTGCATCGAAAATTTGCTCCGGCGGGAGGTTTGCGCGAAGGCGCGAGGAGGAGACGGCCAGCATACAGGAAAGCGGAGGCTCTCTCCAAGTCCGCATCGGGCGGAAAGGCAGGGCTTATCCAGCGCTCAGCGCCCGCGACCGGACTTTCGCTTGGCCTCGTCGATCAGCATGTTGGCGATCTGCATGCGGATCATGGCGCGCTGGCGCAGATGCGGGGCAACACGGTCGGGATGGTTTGCGAACGCAAAGCTGCGACGCAGCCGGCTGAAATCGGCATCCTGCGCCGGAGAGCCGAGGCCAAGCTCGGCCGCGATCGCCTCGGGATCGACCGGCGGCAGCTTCTCTTCACGCTCGGGCGGTTCGCCTCCGAGCGCCGCTCGCGCCTGGTCGAGCAGCGCCGCGAACTCGCTCGCCAGATCTGCACCGGCCTCACGATACTCGGCGGCGAAGGTCTCGCCGGAAACCTTGATGCGGCCGGAATGAAGCTCATCCACGACGGAGAGATAGTCGAACGGAATGGACGGTCGAGGGCTCTCCTCGTCGCTCCGCGCGGACGAGACGATGAGGTCGTCGAGCAGCGCGGCAAAATCCTGCCTGGCTCCCGTACCGATCTCTGCCTCCCCCCGTTCGACATGCTTTGGCGTCACAATAGCTGCCGCTCGTTAAGAATGCATGCCACTGATCGTGACGAATCGAATGGTCGACCCGTGTCAGATAAAAAGCCGGACTGCACTTGCATGCAGTCCGGAAAGTCGCCGGAAGTTGGCGAGGAAAGCCGGCCATGTGCCGGCACATGACATACGATGGAAGTCGCCTCGAAGTTTCATCCGGCGTCGGAAAATGTGACCAGAAAAATCAGCCGGGCATGGCAGGCATGCAAATGCTGCACTGCACAATTGTCACGATTCACCTATATTTGGGCTCGTGGAGGACCAATCAGGAGCCTTGATCATGGGTTTCTTCACTGAAATGTTCGCCCGGCCGCGCCCCAAGGAAAACATCCGCTATCGGGCCGCCCTCGCCCTGTTGCACTCGATGAGCAACGCCGACCGCGCCGACATCGGCATCAAGCCGGCCGACTTCCCTCGCATCGCGCGGGAAATGTCCATTCGCTGACAATCTTGCGTCAGGCTTCGCGGGCCTTTGAAACGACAGAGATGCGAGGCACGTGGCAACGTCCGCGTGCCTCTCGCCCCGCTGCGCCTCAGCGCGATCCCAGGAAGGTCGCCTTGCCCAAGGGAACGCCATTGTGGCGCAGGATGTCGTAAGCCGTGGTGAGGTGGAAATAGAAATTGGGCATGGCGAGATTGAGCAGATACTGCATGCCCGGCATCGAGAGTTCGCGCCCGCCGAGCTTCACATCGATCATCCTGTCGTCGGAGCCATTGATCTCGGCCGCCGAGAAAGTCGCCAGATAAGCGACGGTCTTGGCGATCCGCGCCTCCAGATCGGCGAAGCTAGCCTCATTGTCCTCGTATTTCGGGACCTCGCGACCGGCCAGGCGCGACGGCGCGCCCTTGGCATGATCGGTCGCGATCTGCACCTGCCTGGTCAGCGCGAACATATCTGGTGCCAGCCGCGCGGACAGGAATACCTGGGGATCGATCTTGCGCTCGGTCGCGTTCTGTTCGGCCGTCGCAAGCACGTTGGAGAGTGCCTTCAGCCTTGCCGAGAACACCGGCACGGATGCCTCGTACATCGATATCGTCACGTCGAAATCTCCCTTGCGGCAGGAACGCCGGCGCGAGCGAGCTAGCGCCTTCCGACGCGATTCTTCAAGCGTCACCAGCCCGCCGCAATCGCCATGATAGACTTTTGGCCTGAGATGGAGATTCGCGATGAGACATGCCGTTTTCGCAGCGACTGCCGTCCTTGGCCTGGCCGCCATGGCACAGACGACGCACGCCGCCGAGGCGCCCTACGTCGACGACAGGTCGAGCGCGGAATCCGTCATCCAGTCGCTCTACAGCGCGATCAACCGTCACGAGTTCGCGCGCGCCTGGGGCTACTACGACGACGCCAAGCCGACGAAGGACTTCGATACGTTCGTAAAGGGCTATGACGGCACCCAGGAGGTAGAGGTCAAGACCGGCACGGCGGCGAGCGAAGGCACGGCCGGCAGTGTCTATTACAGCGTTCCGGTAGCCATCAAGGCGACGGACAAGAGCGGAAACGCCCAGGTTTTCGCCGGCTGTTATACGTTGCGCCAGGTGAGCGCCCAGGCACAGGAGCCGCCGTTCCGGCCGATCTTCATCGACAAGGGCGAGCTGAAGCCATCGACCGCCGATTTCGACAGCGCATTGCCGGAAAGCTGCGATGGTAGCGCGCCGCCGCCGAAGAAGGATATGGCGCTGGAACTGGCCAAGAAAGCCTTCGCCTCTAACTATGGCGACCGGTGCGACAAGAAGATGCCCGGTGGCGATCCACGCGGCGAGCCGGACGCCTACACCATTCGCTACAAGGGCGAAGGCGCGGCCGAGAATGATCCTGACCGCGAGACACGGCTGTTCCGCTTCTTCTGCGCCATGGCCGCCTACAATGAGAGCTCGATCTACTATGTCTACGACGACGTCTCCGGCCTGCGCCAATTGCAGTTCGCGGCGCCGACCCTCGACATCCGCTACGAGAATAACAACACCGAGGGCAAGGTCGAGTCGATCAACATCACCGGATTCCAGACCGAGGACCAGGCGGTGAACTCGGAGTATGACGACACGACCAAGACCATCACGTCATTCGGCAAGTGGCGCGGCGCAGGCGACGCTTCATCGACCGGCACCTACCTTTTCAGGCATGGCACCTTCTCGCTGGTCCAGTACGACGTTGACGCCTCCTATGATGGGAAGGTCAATCCGCAGACCATACTGGACTACAACACCGCGCCCTAAACCATTGCCTTAGGGCGCTTTCGACAGCATCCAGTTGAGCGTGCCGCGCCAGTCTGTCATCCGGATGGGCGTGCCGTGGGTGCCGGTCTCGAAGCGCACGAAGCGCGCCGGATAGGCCTTCGATTTGGATCGTATCGAGCGGAAGAAGGCTTCCTGGTTGGTGACCGGGAAAACCACGTCATGGCTGCCCTGGCCGAAAAACACCGGCACGCGGCGCTTGAAGGCCGGGCTGGTGAAAAAGCTCTCGTCCCACAGCGAGCCGAGCAGCAAGAGGCCGCTGATGCGAGCGCCGGTATCCTTGCGGGCCGCGAGTTTCCAGCACAACGATCCACCCATCGAGCCGCAGGCGACGAATATCCTGGCTCCTGGCGACGCCCCGGCATAGTGATCGATGAGCGCTGCGACCTGCGCTGCGCCCTTGTCGCCGAAATCGGAAAAGTCGGGCGACAGATAGAGGCCGCCATTGCCGGCCATCAGGTTCTTGAGGCGGTTGAAATTACCGCCGAAGGTGAAGTCGTCCACGCCCTGCTTGCGGCTGCCGCCCTGCCCGTGCAGGTAAAGCACGATGATCGACGCGCCCTCGGTCTTGCCGACCGCGACATGCCTGACATCCCCCGCGTCCGTCCTTAGCATCAAATCCTGCTGCACGCGCCGCACGCCGGTATCGGTATATTGAGCATGGACGCGCTTTTCCGGCACCTCATCGCGCTGGTTGATGTCGCGCATCTCGCGGTAGTCGAGGACCGTGTAGGCGCCGTCGTCACCGGATGAAAGCGCCGCCGGATAAGCGAAGAGCTCGTCCTTGAAGGGTTTCAGCGATAGCGTCTGCGCTTGCGCGGACAGCGAAAGAAGAAATGAGAGCCCAGCCAGCCAGCCAGCGGAGCGCTTGCGGAAGGGGGAGGACGCCAGGGCGAGCGGAAAGAAGCGGAAAACCATGGCGCATGGCATGCGGAATCAAGCTTCGGTTTGTCAATCCTGCAAGACGCCGCCAGCGCCTTCCAGCGCCTCGCGCGTGTCAACGTCGACTGAGGCGCCCTGCCCGATCTCCACGTCGATGACGTCGAGCCCTTCCGCTTCGACCAGATGGCGCGCGCCGGTGTCACCCTCGAGATGCGCGATGGCCGGGAAGAGCGAGCGCGGCAGCAGCACCGGGTTGCCGCGCCTGCCGCCATGGGAAGCACGCACCACGGAGCGGCCGCCCGACTTGCGGAAAGCGTCGATGAGGCTGTCCATGTCGGCCGACGAGATGCCGGGCATGTCGCCGAGGACGATCATCGCGCCGGCCGCATCGGCGGAAACCTTGGCGATCCCCGCTTTCAACGACGACGCCAGGCCGTCGGCGAAATCCGGATTGTCGGTGACGGCGAGATCCAGTCCGGCGAGCGCATGACGCACGCGTTCGCGCTGGTGCCCGGTGACCACCACCGTGCCGGAGGCCTTGGAGCCCAGCGCGCGCTCGGCCGCGCGGCGCACCAGCGGCTTGCCGTCGAACAGCGCCAGCAGCTTGTTGGGCCCGCCCATGCGACTCGAACGGCCGGCGGCCAGAAGCACGATGTCGACCTTCGGTTCGGATCGTGCCGACTGCGGAGCCGGCTCGCGCGGCTGCGGCCTTGTCGGGATTTCCATCAGCAGCCCGCCTACCCCCATGCCGGCGATATCGCGCGCGGTGACGTCGAGCCCGGCGACCAAGCGGTCCAATACCCAGTCGAAGCCGTTTTCCTTGGGGCTACGGGCGCATCCGGGCGCGCCGATGACGCGCTTGCCGGCAAGCGTGCCCAGAACCAGAAGATTGCCCGGATCGACCGGCATGCCGGCGCGCACGACGGTGCCGCCCGCCCGTTCGATCGCAGCGGGAACGACATCGGAAAAATCGCTCATCGCCGAAGCGCCGAAGATCACCACCATGTCGTTGTCGCGCGCCAGCGAGGCGGCGGCTTCCGCGACCGGACCGATTTCGTGCGGCGTGCGGCGCTCGGCCGTCAACCGGCCCCCGGAACGCGCAAGGCGAGCTTCGGTGACGCGCAGCGTCTTGTCGAGGACGCTCGCCTTGACGCCCGGCAGGACCGTCTGGATGACGCCGACGCGGATCGGCCGAAAAGCGTTGACGGCGAAGATCTCACCGCCCGCGCAAATCCCGGATACGGCGTCGACCAGATCGGCCGCGACGGCGTAGGGGATGATCTTGACCGTCGCTACCATCTGCCCCTTCTCGACCGGAGCATACTGCGCCAAGGTGGCGATGGTTATCGTCGGATCGACCGCGTTGATGGCGTCGATCATCACGGCGTTGACGGTGAAGACGCCGGCAGCCTCGGCATGGAGATTGACCCGCCCGGTCGCTGCGGGCTTCGCCTCGATGTTGGGGTGGCTCATGGCGACGACGATCCGCTCGGCGGCGACATCCTCGCCAAGATCGCCGGGGTCGAGCACCGCCACGACGACCTGTTCGGCACCCGCGGCCTTCAACGCGGCAAGGTCCTCCGCGCCCAGCCTGTGCGCTTTGCGGAACCGCCTTTCACCAGCCGTGGTGGCATGGGCAAGCACCGCGCCCTCGGCCAGGTCGATCGGAACCGGACCGAACTTCACGCCGCGACGCCCTTGTTGTCCAAGCCGCGCGAGCGGAAGGCATGGATGGTCTGCGCGAGGATGGCAACGGCGATCTCGGCCGGGCTCGCCGCGCCGATATCGAGGCCTATCGGCGCGTGGATGCGCGCGATCTCGTCGGCGCTGGCGCCCAGCGCCAGCAGACGCTCGACCCGCTTGGCATGCGTCTTGCGGCTGCCGAGCGCCCCGACATAGAAGCACCGGGCGTCGAGCGCCGCCTTCAGCGCGAAGTCATCGATCTTCGGATCGTGGGTCACGGCCGCCAACGCCGTATAGCTGTCGAGCGGCGAACGTTGGAGGACGTCCTCCGGCCATTCGGCATGCAGAGCGACATCCGGGAAGCGATCGGCCGTGGCGAAGGCTGTACGAGGATCTACGATCTCCACAGGGTATCCGGCGATCCTGGCCATCGGCGCCAATGCCTGGCTGATGTGGACCGCGCCGATGACCACAAGGCGCGGGCGCGGCAGATGCGCGTTGAGGAAGAAGGTCCGTCCTTCCGCCTCCACCGAGCCGGAATTGCCGGTGCGAAACGCGCGGGCGATCGCCGTCCCCAGATCACCCGCCACATGGTCGCCCTCGCGCACGATGCGGTCACGGCCGTCGCCAAGGTCGGTGACAAGCATCGCCGCGCGGCGGGCGCGGCGTTCGGCGTTCAATGTCTTGAGGACGTAGGGGTCCATCACGAAATCTCTTGTTCGAATGCAGCCGCAAACCGGCTCCTACTTCGCGGGATCATGGCTTTGGATCTGAACGTCATCTGATCCGCAAACCGGTTCCCACTTTGCGGGATCATGTTCTAGCCCAACCGCTCGACATAGACCTTGATGCGGCCACCGCAGGAGAGGCCCACCTGCCAGGCCGTTTCGTCGGCCACGCCGAACTCAAGCATCCTGGCCTTGCCCGAGGCAATGACATCGATCGCCTCCGTCACCACCGCACCCTCGACGCATCCGCCGGAAACCGAGCCGTGAAAATTGCCTTCGGCGTCGATGACCAGGTGGCTGCCCACGGGCCGCGGCGCCGAGCCCCATGTTTCCACCACCGTCGCGACGGCGACATCCTTGCCGTCTTTCATCCAGCCTTCCGCGATGATCAGCGGATCGCGAGCCTCATCGAGATAAATGCTGTGATCCATCGTCGCTTCTCTCAAAGTCTGTTTTTCCAGAAACCCGTCATTGCCCGGCAAACCGATATTCCTTTGCAACCATATGGCTATGCCGCCTGCCTGTCGCCAGCCCGCATCCAGCGGCGCGGATCGACAGAGGTTGCCGGCCGCCGGTCCAGCGAAGCGCAGAGATCGGCCAAGGCATCGAGATTGTGCACCGCCCGGAATTCGTCGACATGCGGCAGCATGGCCCGGACCCCGCGTGCGCGCGCTTCGAAGCCGTCGAAACGCAGCAGCGGATTGAGCCAGATCAGCCTGCGGCAGGATTTGTGCAGGCGTTCCATCTCCTCCGACAGGCCGCCTATCTCATCGCGCTCCAGCCCGTCGGTTATCAACAGCACCACGGCGCCCTGCCCCAGCACGCGCCGTGACCACAGCCGGTTGAACTCGGCGAGCGTGTCGCCGATCCGGGTGCCGCCGGACCAGTCCTTCACCGCTGCCGAGCAGTCGGCCAGGGCGGCGTCCGGGTCGCGGTGGCGCATCTGCCTGGTCAGGTTGGTGAGCCTGGTTCCGAAGACGAATGTGTGCACGCGGCGGCGCTTCTCCGTCAGCGCATGCAGGAAATGCAGAAAGATGCGCGTGTACTGGCTCATCGAGCCCGAAATGTCGGCAAGCACGACAAGCGGCGGATGCACCAGCCGGGGCGAACGGAACCGCGGCAGGATCAGCGTGCCTCCGGTGCGCGCCGCCGCCCGCATCGTGGCGCGTGGGTCGATACGGCGGCCATGCGCATCGGCCGTGTAGCGCCGCGTCCTGATCATGTCGAAGGGCAAGCGAAGTGCCGCGATCGCCCTCCTGGCTTCCGCCAGTTCCGCCGCGTTCATCTGTGCGAAGTCCTTGCCGCGCAGAACCTCGTTGCCGGAGAAGGTAAAGCGCGCATCGACCTCGATCTCGGGGATCTCCCGAGGCGGCTGGCTTTTCTGGTGGCCTTCGAACATCGCCTGGCTGACACGGTTTTCGGCCGCGCGTGGCTTCTGCTTTTCCCGGTTGTCCGGCGCGACCGGGGAAAACATGGCAAGCAACTTCTCGATCAGTTCGCGCGACTTCCAGAACAGGCGGAAGGCCTCGTCGAACGTAGCATGGTCCTCGCGCCGCGAGACGAGCACGGCATGCAAGGTCCAGTAGAAATCGTCGCGTGAGCCGATGCCGGCCGCCAGCACCGCCTCAATAGCGTCCTTGACGGAGGCAGGCCCGACCCGCATGCCGGCCTTGCGCAGCGTACGGGCGAAATAGACGATGTTGTCGGCGATGCGTCCGTCCGGCGTCGCCTCCCTGGGTTCGTGCCGCGGCGACTTCATTGCCCTACTCCGCCGCCGACAGCTCGGCCTTCACCTCGTTGAGGATGCGCCGGCCCTCGCCCTGCTCGATACGGGCAATATCGTCCTGGTATTTCAGCAGCACGCCGATTGTGTCGGCAACCGTCTCCGGATCGAGCGCGACCTTGTCGAGCTCGGTCAGGGCGCCTGCCCAGTCGATCGTTTCGGCGACGCCGGGCGCCTTGAACAGCTCGATCTGGCGCAGCTTCTGGATGAAGGAAACCACTTCCGCCGAAAGCCGGCGATTGGCCTGCGGCACCTTCCTGCGCACGATCTCCAGCTCCCGCTCGGCATTGGGATAGTCGACCCAGTGATAGAGGCAGCGCCGCTTCAGCGCGTCATGAATCTCGCGTGTGCGGTTGGTGGTGATGATGACGATGGGCGGTTCTTCCGCCTTGATGGTCCCGAGTTCCGGCACGGTGACCTGGAAGTCCGACAGGATCTCGAGCAGGAATGCCTCGAACGCCTCATCAGTACGGTCGAGCTCGTCGATCAGGAACACCGGCGCGGCGCCCGCCTTGCCGGTCAGCGCATCGAGCACGGGGCGGCGGATGAGGTATTTTTCCGAAAAGACATTCCGCTCCATGGCGGTCCGGTCGACCTTTCCGGCCGCCTCCTCCATGCGGATCTCGATCATCTGGGCGGCGTAATTCCACTCGTAGACCGCGGAGGAGACGTCGAGCCCCTCGTAGCACTGCAGGCGGATCAGCCTGCGGCCGAGCGCCTGGGCGAGAACCTTGGCAATTTCGGTTTTGCCGACACCCGCCTCGCCTTCCAGGAACAACGGCCGCTTCATGCGCAGCGACAGGAAAAGCACGGTCGCCAGCGAACGATCCGCCACATAGTCCGCACCGGTCAAGAGATCGAGCGTTTCGTCGATCGTCCGCGGCGCGGAGCGCGGTTTCGGGTCGGTCATCCTGGCTCCCTGGAGCCGTTCGGCAGCGAACAGCTCTATCTCTTTGTTTAGAGACGGATTCAGCTTTCAGATTGATTCAGCCTGAAATCATCCGACTCTAGGGGGCAACCACCCCTTCAGAGAATGTGGTAGCCGCGATTATGGTAGATCAGCGGCCGCAAATTATCGCCGATGCGCAGGCCTGTCACCTTGCCAAAAAGCACACGATGCGTGGCGAGGTCCTTGCTGTCGACCAGCTCGCAATCGAACACGGCGAGCGCGCCTTTCAACGTCGGCGCTCCGGTCGAGATCACGTCCCATTCGCCAAGCGCGAAGCGCTCATCCGGCGAAAGTCCGGTCAGGCCCGAGAAGCCGATAGACACAGCCTGCTGGTCCGAGGCCAGCGTGTTGAGGGCGAATTTTCCGTTCTCAAGGAACGCTTCGTTCTTGGGGTTTTCCCGATTGAGGCAGACCAGCACGGTGGGCGGCGTGTCGGAGACCGAGCATGCGGCGATCACGGTCGTGCCCCGCCTGCCGGCGACACCATCGGTGGTCACGATATGGACGTGGCCGGCAAAATGCGCCATCGCGTCGCGATAGGCCTGCGGCCCGACATCATTCTTCTTCAGCACGGGAGATTTTCCAAAAGTCAGAACCCACAACGCTATATATGGTTACATACGTCCACCCACAAGCGAAGCGCTTGGCACAAGTCCGGGTCGCCCGCCGCACCAACGAAGCGCATTTACCGCGCGCGCTCCTTTCAGACCCGTAAAGGCCAGGCCAGTCCCCGATCCTTTCCGGACCAAGGGTTAATGAAGCGGAAGCGCTGTTGATTTCGAACACCGGTGCCGATCGGATGTGTTTCCGCCCGTCATGGCGTGCGGCATTACGCCGAATGGCGAATATCAAGTTCGAAATTCCACTGAAATCATACACTTGCTTGCGGTCCTTGGATTGCGACATTTGCCCGAGGTGTCTTGTCTCCGAGGGATGCAAATGCCAGAAACGCAGCATTGATGCCGATCCATTCGGATTGCACCCGGCCGGCAGGCCGGCAAGGAGGAAACCGCACCGGCATGGCAGCGAGGGCGACGACAATTGCGGTTCTGGCCTGGCTGATGCCGGCCGCCGGAGCCTATGCCCAGACGCCGCTCATCGGCGTGGCGGCGCCGCTTTCCGGACCATCCGAGATTCTCGGCCGCCAGATCGAGGCCGGGGCCAGCGTGGCTGCGGGGCTCGCCAACGCCAGCCTCAAGACAGTCGATGACGGGTGCAACGCCGATGGCGGCGCCGCGGCAGCCAGGGATTTCGTCGCCGCCAAGGTCGATGTCGTCGTCGGCTTTCTTTGCACGGATGCGATCGAGGCGGCTCTGCCGATCCTCAAGGACGCGGGCATTCCGACCATTACGGTTGGCGTCCGAACAGAAAGCCTTACCGACCGGCGCGCCAAGACCGGCTGGCTGGTCTATCGGCTCGGCCCGCGCGGCGATGACGAGCGCAACGCCGTCGCCACCAATCTGACCCGCCTTTGGCAGAACGATCTTTTCGCCATTGTCGATGACGGCACCATCTATGGCCGCGAAATCGCCGAGACGTTCCGCGCCGCGGCCGAACAGGCAGCCCTGAAACCGGTCTTCGTCGACACGTTCCGGCCTCAACTCGACAACCAGATCGGCCTGATCGGCCGCCTGAAGAAAGCCGGAGCGACACGTGTCTTCGCCGGCGGCGACGGCGAGGACATCGCCATCATGGGGCGCGACGCCGAGAAGCTCGGCGCTGGCATGGTCTTCGCAGGCGGCGAAGCGCTGCGCGTGCCGCAGCCAGATGTGCCCTACGCCACGGGCACGCTGATGATCGCGACACCGGAATGGTCTGACGTCGCCGACGCCAGTTCGCTGGCGGCCCTGCAAGCGCGGAAGATCGCGCCGGATGGCTATGTGCTGCCGGCCTATGCCGCCGTGCAGATCGCCGGGGCGGCGTTCGAACAATCCCGGAGCCAGGGCAAGCCGCTGACCGAGGCGCTCGGCGCGGGGGAATTCAGCACTGCGATCGGCCCTACCCGCTTCGACGCCAAGGGCGATCTCAGCCTGAGCCCCTACCGGGTGTTTCGTTTCGACGGCACACGTTTCGTACCGGCGGAGACCCCATGACCTTTCGTACCGGACCACGCAATCTGATCACCGATGTGGCGGGCCTGAGGGTCGGCAATGCCGGCGACGGCAACCTCAAATCCGGCGTCACGGCCGTGCTTTGCGACGACCCGGCCGTCGCCGGCGTTCAGGTGCTGGGCGGCGCGCCGGGCACGCGCGAAACCGATCTGCTCGAGCCGCACAACTCCGTCGAATTCGTGCACGCCGTGGTGCTTTCGGGTGGCTCCGCCTTCGGCCTGGACTCCGCGTCCGGCGTGCAGGCGGCGCTGAGGGAGGATGGCATAGGCTTCGACGTCGGCGGCTTCCGCGTACCGATCGTGCCGGCCGCAATCCTGTTCGACCTGCGCAACGGCGGCGACAAGGAGTGGGGCCGCTATCCGCCCTACCGCGAACTCGGCTATGAAGCCGCCCGTGCCGCGAGCGCGGACTTTGCCATCGGCACGGCGGGCGCGGGCACCGGCGCCCTCACCGCGGGCCTCAAGGGTGGGCTCGGCTCGGCCTCCACGATCCTCGACAGCGGCGTCACCATCGGCGCGCTCGCCGCGGTCAATCCGACGGGCTCGGTGACGGTCTCAGGAACGCGCCATTTCTGGGCGGCCCCCTTCGAGATCGGCGACGAATTCGGTGGTCTCGGCTACCCCTCGCCCATGCCGGCCGACGCGAGCAAGGTACGGCTGAAGTTTCGCGACAAGGCCGATGCCGGATTGCCGTCGCAGGGAAACACGACCATCGCGGTCATCGCCACCGACGCCATCCTGACCAAGGCGGCCGCCAAGAGGCTGGCCATCGCCGCGCATGACGGCTTTGCCCGCGCCATATGGCCGGCGCACACACCGGTCGACGGAGACCTCGTCTTCGCGCTGGCCACCGGCAAGAGCGGCTTCGCGCTGGATGCGGACGCCGCGATCGACCTCTACGCCGCCGCCGGCGCGACGATGGCGCGCGCCATCAGCCGTGGCGTGCACGCGGCAAAGCCTGCCAAAGGCGACCTGTTTCCAGTCTGGTCCGTGCGCTGACGGCTGCTCCCGCATCTTGCATCCAGGCAGTCTTGCCCGTCGCCGCGGAAATGCGGCTTGCGACATCAGGTCGGATCGGACTTTTCTTCCTCGAAGGTGACCGCCACGTCCGAATTGGCCGACAGCCATACCTTCTTGCCGTCGACTTCGGCCACGAGGCTCAGGGGGATGTAGTGGTGATGTCCCTTGTGCGAGCCCATGCCGCTGTCGGCTCTGGTAAGCTTGATTCTGTCTCCATCCACCTTGTCGACGGTGCCGACATGGACGCCATCGGCGCCAACAACGTCCATATGCTCACGGATCTTTGCTGCATCGGTCATGGCAGGTCTCCCTTGAAGCTGCCGACAATAACCGACAAAAGCCGGATTGGATGCATTGTGCGCGCAATTCAAGATCACGACTTCTCTATCCGAGCCAGCCATGACCGATCCGGCCACTGAGTTTTCAGCCCGCAACCCATGGAGGACGCCAGCATGACCGAGCTTGTGGAGCGCGACTGGGCCGTCCACACGGAAGGCGGCCGGCTATTTGCGCGCTCGTGGTCGCAAGGCGACGGACTGGGCAACGGCAAGCCTCCGGTCCTCCTGTTCCATGACTCGCTGGGCTGCGTCGAACTCTGGCGCGGTTTTCCTGAAAAGCTCGCACGCGCCACCGGCAGGCCGGTCATAGCCTACGACCGCCTTGGCTTCGGACGATCCTATGCGCGTCACGGATCGTTGCAACGCAGCTTCATC
Organism: Mesorhizobium sp. 65-26; assembly: GCA_001899205.1. Classification (GTDB taxonomy): domain Bacteria; phylum Pseudomonadota; class Alphaproteobacteria; order Rhizobiales; family Rhizobiaceae; genus Mesorhizobium. Next base: position 148,772 of record MKVL01000030.1, read on the forward strand.
GCCGACGAGGCCGTTGTGAATGTTCCGGCGATCCGCGCGCAGCTAGGCTTCTCCCGGTTCGTCGTTTGCGGCCACAGCGTTGGCGGTGGCATGGCGATCCATACCGCCGCCAGCTTTCCCGGCGACTGCGGCGCCGCCATCACCATGGGCGCGCAGGCTTTCGTGGAGGCCCGGACGGGAGAAGGCATCAAGCTGGCGAAGGCGGAGTTTGCCGAGCCGGAGAATTTCGGCCGGCTGGTGAAGTACCACGGTGACAAGGCGAGATGGGTTCTCGACGCCTGGACGGAAACCTGGCTCGACCCGGAATTCGCCGACTGGACGCTCGATGATGCGCTCGGCCGCGTCCGTTGCCCGGTGCTCGCCATCCACGGCGCGTCGGACGAATACGGCTCTACCGAACACCCAAGGCGCATCGCCGGCGCGCGCGGTGCGATGGAGATACTGCCCGGCGTCGGGCATGTCCCCCATCGCGAGGACGATGAGCGGGTGCTCGACATCGTCGGACGATTTCTCGCGGACAAATAGCGCCGGAGCGGCCAGCATATCGCTGAATCAACACCGGGCTCCAAGAAATTGTTCTTGAAGCACAATTCGCCCTGGCAACGTATTCGCGTCGTGCCCGCGATGTCAGATGCTTCGCATCAGGCCGCCATCGACTCGGATGTTCTGGCCGGTGATGTAGCCGGCACCGTCGGAAGCAAGGAAGGCCACCGTCGCGGCGATCTCCTCGCTGGTGCCGTAGCGCTTCATCGGCACGCTGTCGCGCCGTTCGTCCGTCGCGGGCAGGCTGTCGATCCAGCCCGGCAGCACGTTGTTCATGCGCACATTGTCGCCGGCATAGGTATCGGCAAAGAGTTTGGTGTAGGCGGCAAGCCCGGCGCGAAACACAGCCGAGGTCGGGAACATGGCGCTTGGCTCGAACGCCCAGGCGGTCGAAATGTTGATGATGGCGCCCGCCTTCTGCTTCTGCATGACAGGCGCGACGAGGCGCGTCGGGCGGATGACGTTCATCAGGTAGGTGTCCATGCCCTTGTGCCAGTCATCGTCGCTGATCTCGATGATCTGCGCGCGCGGGCCGTGGCCGGCGCTGTTCACCAGGACGTCGATGCGCCCCCAGCGCGCCAGCGTTGCGTCGACAAGCCGTTTCAGGTCCTCGTTCGACTGGTTGGAGCCGGTCACTCCAAGGCCGCCCAGTTCCTTCGCCAGCGCCTCGCCCTTGCCGGACGACGACAGGATCGCGACCTTGAAACCATCGGCGGCAAGGCGCCTGGCCGCCGCCGCGCCCATGCCGCTGCCACCCGCCGTGACGATCGCAACCTTTTCCATCGACATTTCCTTTCCCGCGAGCCAGGCGATTACCGCCGCCAATTTTTCGGATGGACGGGTTGATAGCACGGGCAAACCTTAAAGACGAAACAGTTCGGTTGCCGGGATGTGGCGGAGAAACTATCGATTGGTCGGCGGAAAATTCCGCACGGTTATCATCTTCCGCGTTTCACTGCGGCAGCCTTCGAACCGCAACGACCGACAGGGAGCCAACATGCCCGAGCCCGCACGATACCGCTTGCCGTTTCTCCTCGCCGTGCTTGTCGGACTGCTCGGCTGGTCGAGCGCCGTCCGCGCCGGGGATATTGCCAGGCTCGAAATTCTCGGATTCAGCCACAATGGCGCTGTGTTCGCCTTCGAGGAGTACGGCGTGCAGGATGGCTCGGGCTTCCCTTACGCAAATCGCTACTACATCGATACCGCCAGCGACAGCTTCGTGAAGGGAACGCCGATCCGGGTGCGGCTTGACGACGAAAGCGCCACGATCGACGCCGCGCGCGCCGAGGCGCGTCGGAAGGGCGAGACGATCATCGCTCAAAGCGAGCTCGACGCCAATCGCGGCTACACGGCCGGATACAATCCGGTGACGGAACTTTCCGCTGACGCCCACCGCATGGTGGTCAATCCGAGGCCGATCCTTCCTCCCATCGACACACCCCTCGAGTTCCGGCTCGACGAGACGGGGCTGACGGGCAGCGAACTCTGCCAGACGCAAGGGGAGATCAAGGGATTCCGGCTGCTGCGTATAGGCGACGGCGGCAAGGCGAGCGTGCTGCACGAGGACGCGTCCATCCCCAAAAGCCGCGGCTGCCCTAATGGATACAGGATCGGCGCCGTGCAGACTTTCTCCTCGCCGGGCCTGCGCGCCTATGCAGTGGTGATTTCGGTGCGCCAGTACGGGTTCGAAGGGCCGGACTATCGCTGGATCGCGGTGACCGGCCAGATGTGACGACCCGCTCCGTACGGCGCATGCGGAACGTGATACTGCTTCAGTCCTGTCACTTCTATCGCTTTCCTTGCCAGGTTCGAGCAGCACCGGCGTTGAGCATCGCGCCCGGCTCTGATAGGACGCGGCCGACGCAACGCGACGCTGGAAACCGACCCGCATGATCCCACGCTATTCCCGGCCCGAAATGGTCGCCATCTGGTCGCCCGAGACCCGCTTCCGCATCTGGTTCGAGATCGAGGCGCATGCCTGCGACGCGCTCGCCGAGCTCGGCGTCATCCCCAGGGAAGCGGCAAGGACGATCTGGGAAAAGGGAGGCGCCGCCAAATTCGACGTCGACAAGATCGACGAGATCGAGCGCGTGACCAAGCACGACGTCATCGCTTTCCTCACGCACCTGGCAGAATTCGTCGGGCCGGATGCCCGCTTCATCCACCAGGGCATGACCTCGTCGGACGTGCTCGACACATGCCTGGCTGTGCAGTTGACCCGTGCCAGCGACCTTCTGCTTGCCGATATCGACGCGCTGCTTGCCGCCCTGAAACGGCGTGCCTTCGAGCACAAGGACACCGTCACCATCGGCCGCAGCCACGGCATCCACGCCGAACCGACCACGTTCGGCGTCAAGCTGGCGCAGGCCTATGCCGAATTTTCACGCTGCCGCGAACGGCTGGTGCATGCGCGCGAGGACATCGCGACCTGCGCGATATCAGGCGCGGTCGGCACCTTCGCCAACATCGAACCCTATGTCGAGGAGCATGTGGCTGCGAAGCTCGGCCTGAAGCCGGAGCCGGTTTCGACGCAGGTGATCCCGCGCGACCGCCATGCCATGTTCTTCGCAACGCTCGGCGTCATCGCCTCGTCGATCGAGCGACTGGCGATCGAGATCCGCCATCTGCAGCGCACCGAGGTGCTGGAGGCCGAAGAGTATTTCTCGCCGGGACAGAAGGGTTCCTCGGCGATGCCGCACAAGCGCAACCCCGTGCTGACCGAAAACCTCACCGGCCTCGCCCGCATGGTGCGTTCCTACGCCATGCCGGCGATGGAGAATGTGGCGCTATGGCACGAACGCGACATCTCGCATTCGTCGGTCGAGCGCATGATCGGCCCGGACGCCACGGTGACGCTGGATTTCGCCCTGGCGCGGATCACCAGCGTCGTCGACAAGCTGCTTGTCTATCCCGAGAACATGCTGAGGAACCTCAACAAGTTCCACGGCCTGGTGCATTCGCAGCGCGTGCTGCTGGCACTGACGCAGGCCGGCGTGTCCCGCGAGGACGCCTATCGGCTGGTCCAGCGCAACGCCATGAAGGTCTGGGAGCACGGCGCCGACTTCCTTGAGGAGCTGCTGGCCGACAAGGACGTGACTGCAGTGCTGCCGGAGGCGGACATCCGCGAGAAATTCGATCTTGGCTACCACACCAAGCATGTCGACACGATCTTCAGGCGGGTGTTCGGCGAGGCCTGAGATCAGGCTTCCTTCCCCCCGTCACTCTACGGGGAGAAACAAGCTGTCACCGATGCCGGATCAGGCCTTGCCGGGCACGGTCCTGATCACGGTCCCCCACGGGTCTTCGCGGGTCTGTTCGGCCTTCACATTGTCTGAACGCATCTCGACCCAGGCGAGGCCTGAACGGGCCGGATCGCGGCGGCCGGCGCCGGCGCTTTGCCAGGTGTTGGCGCCGATGTGGTGATGGTAGCCACCCGACGACAGGAACACCGCCTGGCTGCCGTATTTCGCCACCGTGTCGAAGCCGAACTCCTGGCGCCACCAGGCCTCGGCATCCTCGGGCCGGCCGACACGCAGGTGCACATGTCCGACGACACTGTTTTCCGGCGCGCCCTGCCAGCCGGCGTCACCCGCCGGCACGCTGGCGACAACGGCCGGAATGTTCATGCGCTCAGTGGCCATCGCGACCTTGTCGCCGTTCCACTTCCAGTCCTGCGGGCGGCGGTCGACATAAATCTCGATGCCGTTGCCCTCGGGGTCCGTCAGGTAGAGAGCCTCGCTGACCAGATGATCGGACGCGCCATCAATGCCGATCTTGTTCGCGATGGCGTGGTTGATCCAACGGCCGAGATCGGCGCGGGACGGAAGCAGGAAAGCCGTGTGGAACAGGCCGGCGCTGCGGGGATCGTCCGGCTTGGCGGAAGCGTCCGGCTCCAGCACCAGCAACGGGCGGTTGGCGGCGCCGAGGGTGATGGCGCCGTCGGCGCGGCTCAGTTCCTGCAGTCCAACAACGGCACGGTAGTAGGCGGCGAGGTTTTCGGCGTCGCGCGCCTTCAGGCCGACGCGCGAAACGCTGACCGGGGTGGTCGCGGCAAAGGGCAATTCACTCATCGAAGTCTCCGTTCGGCCGGCGCTCGTCGAAGCTCCAAAGGCAAGGAGTCCCGCGCCGCCGATCATTTCGCGTCGTGTCAGGCTCAACATCCCGTCCCACGGCAATTTCTGTCTCCTCACACAGATCGTCCATCGCCATCGTTCACACAAGACAGCAAGAAGCGAACATCGTGTTCACAATCGCGATGACCCTCGCTTGCGGTCGCCCTGCGCATGGCGGCTCTCGGGCTTCACCCGTTTGGAGTACGCGACGGCGCGATCGCTCGCCTAATGATTGCAACCGTCGATACGTGATCGGACGGACAATATGCCCTTGATCTCCCGCCTTGCAGCAACCAGCACCATCGTCCTCGCGGCGCTTCAGGCTCATGCCTCGGAACAGGTTGCCGGGCGCATCCTCATCGCGGACGCGATGACGGGCCAAGTTATCCTGGACAATGGCGACGCCTACCACTTCAAGAACCCGCGCGTGTTGCTTGGGCTGGCGCCCGGCGAGACGATATCGATCCAGTTCGAAGACACAGGAGACGTGCCTGTCGCGCTTGGATTCCAGAGACGCGCCAACAAGCCCGGCACAGAGCCCAAGGATCGGCCGCTTTGGAGGGCGGATGGCGGCGACGGCAATTCGAATGGTGGCGGCGACGGCAATTCAAACGGCAGCGCCAATGGAAGCTCGAATGGCGGTGGAGACGGAAGCTCGAATGGTGGCGGCGACGGAAATTCGAACGGCAGCGCCAATGGGAGCTCGAACGGCAGCGGCGACGGAAGCTCGAATGGCGGCGGCGACGGCAATTCGAACGGCAATGCCAACGGTAATTCGAACGGCAACAGCAATGGCCACTCAAACGGAAGTTCGAACGGCAGCGCCAATGGAAGTTCCAACGGCGGTTACGAGTGGAAAAACCAACGTCAGGCCCAATTGGAATAGTCTCTCATGGGCCTTCCGGAGCCGACCTTGAATATCCTCCTGGGAAAGCGCTGGGCGCCACGTCGGCTGCTTTGCGGCTTCTGCGCGTTGCTTGCCGGGATCGCCGCGGTGGTGGGCCTTGCCAACAGGGTGCCGGGCATTTGCGGCGCCGAGCAGTTCGGCGAACGATTGGTATGGGGACGCTGGTCCTCGGAAGCCTCCGCGCCCGATGATCTCGTCGACAGGGCACCTTGTCCCTGACGAACTCCATACGAGCGCGACCATCGGGACAGGCCACCGAAAGCCCGACCACGACCATCTTCGCATGTCCGCAAAGCGCCAGTTCCCCGCCAACCGTTATCGCCGGACTTCTGGCTGTGGCCTGGGCATGGTGGCTGTCGGGATGGTGGGCCATTTCGCCATTGCAAACCGTCGCGTTGCTTGTCGGCGTCCCCATGCTGGCGATGATAGTCGTCGACATCGCCTTCGTCCGTGTGCACCGGCGCACAACCACCGGGCTGGACTTCAGCCGCTTTCGTCGTGGGGAGACCTCGCTTTCACGGATCGCTGTGAAGGTGCTGGCTTTCTATGCCGTTTGGGCCGGCATAGCCCTCCTCTACTGGCTGCTCAAGGAATACGCACCCTATCGATCCGGCCACATGTTGCGCCTTGCGGCCGGGATCGCCACACTGGCGGTCTTGCTGACGCCGCTCTACGTTGCCGTTGTCGACCGGCTCCAAACCGACCCGCATGACGAAGTCTGGCATTTCGGGCAATGGCTGCTGGGGCGCCCGCACGATGCCGACAAGGCGCGTACTCACCTTCTGGCTTCGGGCCTGCGGGCCTTCTTCCTTCCATTCCTGCTTGGGTCGATCTCGAAACTCTACCTGGCATCGGAGGCGATCAGCTTTTCCGAGGCAAGCCAATCGACACATCGGATGCTGTACTATTATCTCGACAAGCTGTGGCTACTCGACTCGATCTTCGCCAGCATCGGTTATCTCCTCGCCTCCCGTCTCCTCGACACCCACTATCGGGGAGTTTATCGCCGAGCGGGCTCGTGGTTCGTCACCGGCATCTGCTATCCGCCATACAACACGGTCTTCTTCACCGGCACAGGTTTCTACCAGGTCCGTTACTGGGACTCGGTGATTGCCGTCGACAGTTTCGTTGGGCTTGTCTGGATGGCGCTGATCGCAGTCGTCTGCACGATCTACATCGGCGCGAACCTCTCGTTCGGATTGCGTTTCTCGAATCTGAGCAAGCGCGGCATCGTGACAACGGGTCCCTACGCGCTGATGAAGCATCCAGCTTACTTCTTCAAGAATGTGAGCTGGTGGCTGATGTATGTGCCTTTTGCCGTGGTCGGCAGCCCTTTCGAAGCGCTTCGTGCGTGCCTTCTTCTTGCGATGGGAAGCGGCATCTACTACCTGCGCGCCCGCTGCGAAGAGATCGAACTCGCGGACGACCCACAGTACCAGGCCTATTGCCGCTACATCGAGCGGCATGGCCTTGTGGCGCGGCTGCGAAGCGCAATGACCGTAACGAGCTCTCCATCCTCAGGAAACCGCGCTTCCGGCGTCCAGACGGAGGAAGAACGGACGTAAAGGCAACGGTGCGGAAGGCAGGAGTCGGCCAGCACTGTTGCATCGGCGAGGCGCGCTCGCTACATGCGCGGCATGAAGGTCAAGGAAGCTGATATCCTCATCGTTCCGGGGTACACCAACTCCGGCCCGGAGCACTGGCAGACGCGCTGGGAACAGAAGCTGTCGACGGCGCGGCGTGTCGAACAGGCCGAGTGGTCAAAGCCCGTGCGCGACGACTGGACGGCGAGCGTGGCGAAAGCGGTCAACGAGGCCGAGCGCCCGGTTGTTCTCGTCGCCCACTCGCTGGGCGTCGCCGCGGCGGTCCAGGCCATCCCGCAATTCCGGCAGACTGTGGCCGGCGCCTTCTTCGTCGCGCCGCCGGATGTCGCCAATCCAGCGATCAGGCCCAGGCACCTGATGACTTTCGGCCCCTACCCGCGCGACCCGCTGCCTTTTCCGTCGATCCTGATTGCCAGCCGGAACGATCCGTTCTGTTCGTTCGACGTCGCGGAAGACATTGCTGGCGCGTGGGGCTCGCTGTTCATCGACGCGGGCGATGCCGGCCACCTCAACTCGGATTCGGGCTTCGGGCCATGGCCGGAAGGCTCGATGACCTTCGCCAAGTTCCTGACCGAACTGAAGCACCCCGGCTGAAATCGTACGGGCGCCGCCATCATTGCCGGCGCCCCTGTAGCTCCGCGGGCCCGTTCAGCCGCCGATCGACGTCTTGATGCCCTGCAGCAGCGCCTTGGCGCCAAGCCCAATGAGGGCGTGTTCCGATCCCGTGGCCAGAAGGCGATAACCCATTCCCACCACGCGGCCGGCGATGGCCGGCTCGACAACGTAGATGGCGGCATGCTTGCCGGCCTTGCGCGTGCGCTCCGCCACCGAAGCCACGGTTTCCATCATGCTCTCCATCGTCGAGCTTACAGTGGTGCCCTTCGACCAGGCGATCGAGAAATCCGACGGACCGAGGAAGATGCCATCGATGCCGGGCGTGTCCAGGATGCCGTCCAACGCATCCAGCGCGGCGCGCGTCTCGACCATCGCGAAGGCCATCGTGCGCTGGTTCGTGTCGCGCAGCCATTCGGCATGGTCACCCTTGCCGTGGCGTGGAAAGGCATAGGTCGGGCCCCAGGAGCGTTCGCCCATCGGCGGATACTTCATCGCAGCCGCGAATTGTCGGGCGTCCGCCACCGAGTTGACCATCGGCGCTATCACGGCCTCGGCGCCGAAATCGAGCGCGCGGCTCGCCATATCGAAGCGTCCGACGGGAATGCGCACCAGGGCCGGCTTGCCGACGGCCAGCACAGGCAGGATGCCCCGCAGCACACTGTCCTCGTGATGGCCGCCATGCTGCATGTCGAGCGTGACCGCATCGAAGCCCTGCCTGGCGAGGATCTCGACGGTCAGCGAATCCGGCACGCCGGACCATGCGGTGACCAGCGTTTCGTCGGCGGCAAGGCGGGTCTTCAGGGACATCGGCGAATTCCTTTCAGCTTTCTGGCAGTTTCAGCCGGAAACTACGGCGAAGGCAAAGAAAAACCGCCCGGATAGTCCGGGCGGTCGATTGGTCCAGCGCGGGCCGCTCAGGTGTTCTTGATCTGCTCGATCGCCTGCGCCATCAGCTCGTCCATGGTGCGGCGGATCTGATGGTCCGACTGCGCGACGCCGGCGGCGTCGAAATCCTTGCGGATCTTGCGGAAGACGTCGTGATCGCCGGCTTCCTCGATATCGGAAACCACCACCTCCTTGGCATAGGCCTCGGCATCCGCGCCGGTCTTGCCCAGCTTATCGGCGGCCCACAGGCCGAGCGCCTTGTTGCGGCGCGCGGAAGCCTTGAACCGAAGCTCTTCGTCGAACGCGAACTTGCGCTCAAAGCCCTCTTCGCGATCCTTCATGCTGCTCATGGCGTTCCTCCGATGGAATCCGATTCGTTGTTACCGACAAGTGTGTATTGGTCCAGCACAAACCAAAACGTCGCGGGCCGGTCAATATGCTCCGCGCATGCTGCGCTGCGGCATTTCGGTCCTGAAAGCGCCCGGAAAGCGGTTGATTGCAAGGATTTGGCGATTGAGCAAACCGGGCGATTGGGATAGACACCGGCATTGAACCCTACCGCTGCCCGCATTATTTCAGGCAAACGGACAGGAACAGCTCGCGTGCCGTCCGTCCGAAAAAATCCAGAGAACAACAAATGAAAAATCGCCGCCGAATTTATGAAGGCAAGGCCAAGATCCTCTATGAAGGACCCGAGCCCGGAACGCTGATCCAGTTCTTCAAGGATGACGCCACCGCGTTCAACAAGAAAAAGCATGAAGTGGTCGACGGCAAGGGCGTGCTCAACAACCGTATTTCGGAGCACATCTTCAACCACCTCAACCGGATGGGCATCCCCACCCACTTCATCCGCCGCCTCAACATGCGCGAGCAGCTGATCAAGGAAGTCGAGATCATCCCGCTTGAGGTGGTGGTGCGCAATGTCGCCGCCGGCTCGCTGGCCAAGCGCCTCGGCATCGAGGAAGGCACGGTGCTGCCGCGCTCGATCATCGAGTTCTATTACAAGGCCGACGCGCTCGACGATCCGATGGTGTCGGAAGAGCACATCACCGCCTTCGGCTGGGCGAGCCCGCAGGAGATCGACGACATCATGGCGCTGGCCATCCGCGTCAACGACTTCCTGTCCGGCCTGTTCATGGGCGTCGGCATCCAGCTCGTCGACTTCAAGATCGAGTGCGGCCGTCTGTTCGAGGGCGACATGATGCGCATCGTCGTCGCCGACGAGATCTCGCCCGATTCCTGCCGCCTGTGGGATGTCGCGACCCAGGACAAGCTCGACAAGGATCGTTTCCGCCGCGACATGGGCGGCCTCGTCGAAGCCTACCAGGAAGTTGCCCGCCGCCTCGGCATCATGAACGAGAACGAGCCGCCGCGCCCCACCGGCCCGGTGCTGGTCGCCTCGTCCGAGATGCCCAAGGGCACGAAGCACTGATCCCAGGGTGTCGATAAACCCTTCCGCAGATCGAAACAGGAGCATCTCCAGCGTGATCAAGGCCCGCATTACCGTAACCCTCAAGAACGGCGTGCTCGACCCGCAAGGCAAGGCGATCGAACACGCGCTGTCGGGGCTGGGCTTTGATGGCGTCGGCCAGGTGCGGCAGGGCAAGGTCTTCGACGTAGAGCTTGCCGGGTCGGACAAAGCCAAGGCCGAGGCCGACCTCAAGGCGATGTGCGAGAAGCTGCTGGCGAACACGGTGATCGAGAACTACAGCGTCCAGATCGCCTGAGGCACGCGGGCATCTCGGACAAAGACGAGCGTTCTTCTTGAGATGCCCAACGACACCCAAATCTCGAAATTCATGAGCCTGGTCCTGCGGCACGCCCCGCAGGAAGCGGGATTGACGCTCGACGAGAATGGCTGGGCCGATCTCGGCGCGCTCTGCGCGGTTATCGAGCACAAGTTCGGCGCCTCGGCCACGGACGTGGCGCGCGTGGTGGCGGAAAATCCGAAGAAGCGCTTTGCCATAGAGGGCGACCGGATCCGCGCCGTCCAGGGTCACAGCGTCGATATCGACCTCGGACTGCAGCCGAGCGCGCCGCCCGCGATCCTCTATCACGGCACCAAACAGGAATTCCTCGGGGCCATCCTGCGCGAGGGGCTGACCAGCCAGTCGCGCCAGCATGTTCATCTGTCGAAGGACGTGGAGACGGCGCTGATCGTGGCGCGGCGGCGCAAGGGAAAAGATGTTATCCTGCGTGTCGACTCGGCAGCCATGGCTGGGGACGGAGCGCCATTCTTTCTCTCCGATAACGGCGTCTGGTTGACCAACCACGTGCCGCCCCGGTATCTGCAAGAGATTAGCGAACGGGAACTGCCATGAAATCAGCCGTCGTCCTCCTGCCTGGCCTCAACCGCGACCGCGACATGATCGCCGCGCTGACCAAGATTTCCGGCAAGGCCCCGGTTACCGTATGGCAGACCGACACGGAAATCCCCGATGTCGACCTGATCGCCATCCCCGGCGGCTTTTCCTTCGGCGACTATCTGCGCTGCGGCGCAATCGCGGCCCGCTCGCCGGTGATCCGCGCCGTCGCCGAAAAGGCCGCCAAGGGCGTCATGGTCGTCGGCGTCTGCAATGGCTTCCAGATCCTGCTCGAGGCCGGCCTGCTGCCGGGCGCCCTGATGCGCAACGCCTCGCTCAAATTCGTCTGCCGCGAGGTCAAGCTGCAGATCGCCAACGCCAACACCATGTTCACCCGCCGCTACCAGCCGGGGCAGATCATCCGCTCGCCGGTGGCGCATCACGACGGCAACTACTTTGCCGATGCCGAGACGCTTGCCCGGATCGAGGGCGAAGGCCAGGTGGTGTTCCGCTACGCCGAGGGCACCAACCCCAACGGCTCGATCAACGACATTGCCGGCATCATCAGCAGCAAGGGCAATGTGCTCGGCCTGATGCCGCATCCGGAAAACCTCATCGAGGACGCGCATGGCGGCCGCGACGGGAGGGCGCTGTTCGAAGGCGCGCTCGGCATCGCCGCTTGATCATTCACTCCCTGACGAACAGAACGCGGAAGGCGGCCCGACCATGAGACCGACGATTGTTCGCCTTGCTCTTCTCGCAACCCTTGGCGTTGCGGTCGCCGCCTGCCAGTCCAGTCCTAAGACCGCGCCGGCGCCTTCCGGCAAGAGCGCGGCGCTGCTCGCCATGGAGCAGGTGGCGATCTCCGCCCACAAATGCTGGATCGCCAGCAAGGACCCCGCCTTCAAGGCCTACCAGATGGCCAATGAGCTGAATTCCTTCAGCGGGACGCCACGCTTCCTGCTGGTGCCGGCCAAGCATTATGGCGGCAAGCCGCTGCTGGTCGTGCAGGCGCGCGGCAACTCGAGCCGGGTGGAAGTGTTCGGCCCGCTGATGGCCGAACCGCTGGGCGCGCGCATCGGCGCGGATATAGCGCGTTGGCAGGCGGGCAACACCGCCTGCGGCGCCGCCGCCTGAGGCCAGGATGGGCCGCCTCCTGCAGATCGCGGGACTGGCTGTCGGCCTGTTTGCGCTGGTCCTGCAATTCTGCATCACCGTCCCGGCGTCCATGACGGTCGGTCGCGGCCTGTTCGGCTCGATCGTCTTCTATTTCAGCTTCTTCACCATCCTGACCAACATCGGCGTCGTCCTGGTGTACGCTTCCCTGCTGTCAGCCAGTTCCTATGCCTGGCTGCCCGGCTTCGCCGGCTATCGGATGCGTGGAGCGATGGTGGTTTCGATTGCGGTGGTCCATATCGTCTACGTCACGCTTCTGGCGCATCTGTCGAACCCGCAGGGGCTTTTCCTGCTTTGCGACGTGTTGCTGCACTATGTGACGCCGGCGCTTTTCGTTCTGTGGTGGCTGGTCGCCGGCGCCGACGGGCGCACACGCTGGAGCGACATCTCCTGGTGGATGCTTTATCCCCTGGCCTATCTCGCCTACGTGCTGGCGCGTGCACCATTCGCCGGCGAAGTGCCCTACCCGTTCCTCGACCTCACGAAGAACAGTGTCGGAAGCGTCGCCGTCTCGACGCTTGGCGTCACCGCGGTTTTCCTGGTGCTGAGCGTCGTCGCCGTGCTCGCCGACAACGGCATTGCCCGCATACGCGCTCCCCGGCACGTTGGCTGACCGGACCGGGGCAACGCGCCACGGCCCGTCGAAGCTGCCATCATTCCCAGAGAGGCCTGATGCCCTCGCGATGGGCATCGCAGCGCGAAATCCCGATATCCTTGAGCTGCTCGTCGGTCATTTCCAGCAGGGCAAGCCGGCTGCGACGCCGGTCGAGCACTGCATTGATCCAGACGAAGAACGACACCACTGCGCGAGAAAACCGGCGAACATGGGTTTCCCGGCCGAACGAGCGCTGCATGCGCTCGGCGTCTCGACGGATTGTCCCTATTGCACTCATTTTCATCCTGCCAATTGCTACTATTTCTGCCCTTTTCACCGCGCATTCCATATGTATTGACTCGAAAAACGGTGCAATATAAGAAATTGTCACCATGACAAATTGGCTACCCGACCTCACCGAGGGTGCCGGCCCGCTGTATCAGCGCCTGGCCGACACGATCGAATCCGACATCGACAAGGGCGTGATCGACGCCGGCGCGAAGCTGCCGCCGCAGCGCGACCTCGCCTATGACATCGGCACGACCGTCGGCACGGTCGGCAGGGCCTATCAGTTGCTGCGCGAACGCGGCCTGGTCTCCGGAGAGGTCGGGCGCGGTACCTATGTGCTGGCGCGCCGGCCGGAACCCGGCAAGGCCGATCTCGCGCCGGCGGAAGACACCGGCACGCGCTCCGCGGAGCCCCCCCGCGGCAAGCTGCGTTTCGACAGCACCGCCGCGCCCGACATCGGCCAAGGTGCCGTCATCGCCGAATTGCTCGCGCAAACCGCGCGGGACCACCCGCACGAGATAGCGAGCTACACGCGCGACTTCCCGGACCGCTGGCATGAAGCCGGCGTGCGCTGGCTGGCGCGCAACGCGTTTCGTCCCGAGGTCGACGCGATCGTGCCCACGCTTGGCACCCATGCCGCGGTGATGGCCGCGATCGCCGCGCTGACTATGCCGGGCGACACCATCGCATTCGAGCACCTCACCTATTCGCAGATCTCTCGCAGCGCCGGCCTGGTCGGCCGCCGCACCGCCCTCGTGCTTTCGGACAGCGAAGGCATCGATCCCGATGACTTCGAGCGCGTCTGTGCCCAGAAGCATCCGAAAATGGTTTTCCTGATGCCGACCGGCCAGAACCCGACGCTGGCGATCCTTTCGGCGGAGCGCCGCGCGGCCATCGCTCGTGTCGCGCGGCAGTACAATGTCGTGCTGGTCGAGGATGACCTCTACGGCCATCTGACGGACGACCCCACGCCCTTGCTGGCCGAATACGCGCCGGAACGAACCATCGTTGCCGGCGGCCTCTCCAAATCGGTCGCCGCTGGCGTGCGCGGCGGCTGGCTTTCCTGCCCGCCGGCCTACCGCCACCGCATTCGTGTCGCGCACAAGATGATGACAGGGGGCCTGCCCTTCCTGCTCGCGGAGGTCGGCTCACGCCTGGTGCTGTCGGGCCAGGCCGCGGAATTGCGCAGGCGCAGCCTCGCGGAAATCGGCGCGCGCATCGCCATCGTGCGCGAGAGACTGGCCGGCTTTGCATTCAGGGCGCACGACAATCTGCCTTTCGTCTGGCTGACCCTGCCCGATCCCTGGCTTTCCGGCACGTTCAAGAACGCCTGCCTGGAACAAGGCGTGCTTATCGACGACGAGGACGAGTTCAAGGCCGGCCGCTCCGAGCAGGTCTCGCACGGCGCGCGCTTCGGCATTTCGCAGCCCCGCCTGAGACAAGAGGTCGCCGACGGCGTCGGCATAATCCGCCGCCTGCTGGACGAAGGCCGCGCCGGTTACGACAGCTTCTCCTGATATGGCCTGCGTAAAGGCGTTTTTCCCGGCCTTTTCCGCATTCGATGGGGTGTATCGGCCTTGACGCTTGGGATATGAGGGGACTCAAAATCCCCAACGATCCGGATGTGAACCGCCGACCATGACCATTTCGAACAGCGTGCCGATCACCGCCGAGCTCATTGCCGCGCACGGGCTGAAGCCCGACGAATACCAGCGCATCCTCGACCTCGTCGGCCGTGAGCCGAGCTTCACCGAGCTCGGCATCTTCTCGGCGATGTGGAACGAGCACTGCTCGTACAAATCGTCGAAGAAGTGGCTGCGCACCCTGCCCACCAGCGGCCCGCAAGTGATCCAGGGGCCGGGCGAGAATGCCGGCGTGGTCGACATCGGCGACGGCGACTGCGTCGTCTTCAAGATGGAGAGCCACAACCATCCGTCCTTCATCGAGCCCTACCAGGGCGCGGCGACCGGCGTCGGCGGCATCCTGCGCGACGTCTTCACCATGGGCGCCCGTCCCGTCGCGGCGATGAACGCGCTGCGTTTCGGCGCGCCGGACCATCCCAAGACCCGCCACCTCGTGGCCGGCGTGGTCTCGGGCGTCGGCGGCTACGGCAACTCCTTCGGCGTGCCGACGGTCGGCGGCGAAGTCAATTTCGACGCGCGCTACAACGGCAACATCCTGGTCAACGCCTTCGCCGCCGGCCTCGCCAAGACCAATGGCATTTTCCTGTCGCAGGCCAAGGGCGTCGGCCTGCCCGTGGTCTACCTCGGCGCCAAGACCGGCCGCGATGGCGTCGGCGGCGCTACCATGGCATCCGCCGAATTCGACGACAAGATCGACGAGAAGCGCCCGACGGTGCAGGTCGGCGATCCCTTCACCGAAAAATGCCTGCTCGAAGCCTGCCTCGAGCTCATGGCCTCGGGCGCCGTCATCGCCATCCAGGACATGGGCGCCGCCGGCCTCACCTGCTCGGCAGTCGAGATGGGCGCCAAGGGCGACCTCGGCATCGAGCTCGATCTCGACAAGGTGCCGGTGCGCGAGGAGCGCATGAGCGCCTACGAGATGATGCTGTCGGAAAGCCAGGAGCGGATGCTCATGGTTCTGCGTCCCGAAAAGGAGGAAGAGGCCGAGGCGATCTTCCGCAAATGGGGTCTCGACTTCGCCATTGTCGGCAAGACTACCGATGACCTGCGCTTTCGTGTGCTGCATCAGGGCGAGGAAGTGGCGAACCTGCCGATCAAGGACCTCGGCGACCAGGCGCCAGAATACGACCGCCCCTGGACGGAGCCGCGGAAGCCCGCACCGCTCGCCGCGAACGACGTGCCTCAGGCCGATGTCGCCGACGCCCTCCTACGGTTGCTCGGCGGTCCCGACCTGTCCTCGCGGCGCTGGGTATGGGAGCAGTACGACACGCTCATCCAGGGCAATTCGCTGCAGCTTCCCGGCGGCGACGCCGGCGTGGTCCGCGTCGAGGGCCATCCGACCAAGGCGCTCGCCTTCTCGTCGGACGTGACGCCGCGCTACTGCGAGGCCGACCCATATGAGGGCGGCAAGCAGGCGGTGGCCGAATGCTGGCGCAACCTGACCGCAACCGGCTCCCTGCCGCTCGCGGCCACCGACAATCTCAATTTCGGCAACCCGGAACGCCCCGAAATCATGGGCCAGTTCGTCGGCGCGGTGAAAGGCATCGGCGATGCATGCCGCGCGCTTGGCTTCCCGATCGTCTCCGGCAACGTGTCGCTCTACAACGAGACCAACGGCCGCGGCATCATGCCGACCCCGACCATCGGCGGCGTCGGCATGATCGCCGACTGGTCGAAGATGACGCGGATCGGCTTCGCCGCCGAAGGCCAGATGATCCTGCTGGTCGGCGCACCATCGAGCTGGGGAACGCATCTCGGCCAGTCCGCCTACATGCGCGACATCCATGGCCGCACCGACGGCCCGCCGCCGCCGGTCGATCTCGAGCACGAGAAGCGTGTCGGCGACCATGTGCGCGACCTGATCGCTTCGGGCGTGGTGACCGCGGCGCATGACGTCTCCGACGGCGGCATCGCGGTCGCGCTTGCCGAGATGGCTATGGCCTCCGGCATCGGCGCGACCGTTCCCGGTCTTGCCGGCACCGATCCCATCCCGGTCTGGTTCGGCGAGGACCAGGGGCGTTATCTCCTCACCCTGTCCGTAGATCCGAACGGCGCCGAATGGGAAGCGATCCGCAAGCAGCAGGCCGACCTCGGCATATTCGCTCCGTGGATCGGCACGACCGGCGGCAACGAGCTGAAGCTCGGCGAGGCGCGCGCCATCCCTGTCAGCGAACTGAAGGACGCGCATGAAGGCTGGTTCCCGCGCTTCATGGACCTAGCCAGTTGACGAGACTGGCCGCGCGAGCGCTGCTTGCCGCCGTCTTCTGGCCGTCGCTGTTCTTTCTCTGGTTCCTGGCGCCGCTCGCCTTCCTCACCTGGTCGACGGTGGGCGGCACCATCTGCGACCAGATGGAGACGCGGGCGGAGTTCCTCGCGGCGGCCAACGGCACCATTCCGCTGCTGCTGCTCCAGAATCTCCTCTATGCGGTGCCGATTGCCTGCCTGGTCGTCTGGAGCCGATTGTTTCCGGATCCGGTGCGCATGGGCCGCGTCGCTCTCAGCCTGAAGCTCTTCGTTATCGCCGGGATCGCTCAAGCGCTGTGGGCCTACGGCTCCTCGCTCGTCTGCGACGGCAGCGGCCGAGCCTTCTTCTCGCCGCTCTGGCAGGTGACGGGCTATCTTCCCATCATCAGCGTGGCGCTCAACCTGCCGCTTTATGTGCTTGTCTTCAGTCTCGGTCGCGCGTTCTCGATGCGCGACGACATTCCCGAAGACGACGCTGCGAAGTGACCCGGCCGATCCGGATCACCGCGCTATTCCGGTGTCTCTCGCAGGCGATCACCCGAAAACCGCGATTCCACTTTTCTGGGGCATGCGTTAGGCTCTATCCGAATCTCATCGCATGGGCCCGGCCCGCATAAACAGGATCTTGCCATGGCAATGGACGCCCGCGACATCGAAAAGCTCATCAAGGAAGGCATCCCGGATGCCAAGGTGACGATCCGGGACCTGGCCGGAGACGGCGACCACTATGCAGCCGAGGTCGTGGCCGAGAGCTTTCGCGGCAAGAGCCGGGTGCAGCAGCACCAGATGGTCTATGACGCGCTGAAGGGCAACATGGGCGGCGTGCTCCATGCCCTTGCCCTGCAGACCAGCGTGCCCGACTAGAGTCCCGCTCGCGCTTCGCGTTGCGTCGCCGTGCCTGCCGCGGCACACGCGGAGATCCGCAGACTTGGCCCAAGACGCCGCATCCTTTGCGCCATTTCGGCGGCGCCACGGCTAACGACTTGTTTCGGCCCATCTATGGGTTTATCTGATGGACATGTTTCGAGCCTGACTCCCACAGGCATGAAAGGATCGTCCATGAGCGGTATCAGCGACTACATCGACAATGAAGTGAAGAGCAACGACGTCGTGCTCTTCATGAAGGGCACGCCCGGCTTCCCGCAGTGCGGCTTCTCCGGTCAGGTGGTGCAGATTCTCGACTATGTCGGGGTCGACTACAAGGGCGTCAACGTGCTCACCTCGGCCGACCTGCGCCAGGGCATCAAGGACTATTCCAACTGGCCGACCATTCCGCAACTCTACGTGAAGGGCGAATTCGTCGGCGGTTGCGACATCGTGCGCGAGATGTTCCAGGCCGGCGAGTTGCAGGACTTCCTGGTGGAAAAGGGCGTCAGCGTCAAAGGCGCCGCCTGAGCGAACTTCGCCGGCCGTTGGCCGGCAACACCGATTCCCGGGGCTGCCCCACCTCGGCATTGTAGTTCTCGATAATGAGAGCGAACGAACGGATGCGCCGGCTTACCGGCGCATGTTCGTTTAAAAGACTGGATCTCGCCGTGGACAAGCAGGCAGTGGCGCAGCAATCGGCAACGAGCTTGCCCATTCCGCGCTGGGAATTCATCGCGCTCTGCGCGGCGCTGATGGCGCTTAACTCGCTCGCCATCGACATCATGCTGCCGGCGCTGCAGCAGATCGGCGCCTCGCTCGGTGTCGAAAACGAGAACCACCGCCAGTACGTCATCACCGCCTACATTCTCGGCTTCGGTGCCGGGCAACTCTTCTTCGGACCAATTTCCGACCGCTTCGGGCGCCGGTCGCCACTGGTTTCAGGATTGGTCTTCTACATTGCCGCGGCCGCGGCCGCGGCCGTAGCGCCGAGTTTCACCACCCTGCTCGTCTGCCGAGCGGCGCAAGGCATCGGCGCCGCCGCGACGCGCGTGATCGCGGTCTCGATCGTGCGCGACACATTCGAAGGCCGTCGCATGGCTGAGGTGATGTCGTTGATCTTCATGGTGTTCATGGCCGTGCCGGTCGTTGCGCCCAGCATCGGCCAGTTCATCATGCTGTTCGCGACCTGGCATTGGATTTTCATCGGCATGGCCATCGGCGCCCTGATCGTTTCAGCGTGGGCGCTGACGCGCCTGCCCGAGACATTGCATCCCGAATACCGGCGGCCGCTGACCTTCAGTGCCATTGTCGGCGGCTTCCGCATCGTGCTCACAAACCGCATCGCGCTCTGCTATGCCTTCGCCAGCACCTGCATCGTCGGCGCCATGTTCGGCTTCGTCAATTCGGCGCAGCAAATCTATCTCGACGTTTTCCATGTCGGCGAGATGTTCCCGGTCATCTTCGCGGGTGTCGCCGGCGTGCTGGCCTTGTCCAACTTTCTCAACTCCCGGCTGGTCGGCCGCATCGGCATGCGACGGATGTCGCAAGGCGCGCTGCTCCTGTTCCTGACCATAAGCCTTGCCTGGCTGATCGTTTCGCTGGAAATAACGATGCCGCTGTGGCTGTTCGTCACCTTCTTTGCAGGCGCCATGCTGCCGTTCGGCGCACTTGGCGCGAATTTCAATGCACTCGCCATGGAGCCATTGGGTCAACTGGCCGGCACGGCCTCGTCCATGCTCGGCTTCATGCAGACCTTCCTCGGCGGCGTGCTCGGCATGCTCATCGGACAGGCCTTCAACGGCACGGTGACGCCGCTCGCCGCGGGTTTCTGCGCCGTCTCGGTCGCGGCCCTGCTGATGATCCTGATCGCCGAGCGCGGGCGGCTGTTCCAGCCGCATAATCCGCCGGTCTAGAGACCAGGCGGTCTGCCCTGCCCATCCTGGATCAGGATTTGCGCTCGGGCGTCCACGTGAAGAGCGGCGAAAGTATGCGCCCTGCGATCGCGCCGCCCATGCTTTCGGTGAAAGGCACCGGCAGGGCCTTGTCGAGGGCCTCGAGCACGGATGCAACGAAAGCTTTGTTCAGCCGGTCGTCCTGCCCCAGCTTGGAGAACGTGGCGCGCGGCTTGCCGATGAGCGTTCCGTCGCGACGAAGCGAAAAGCGTAGCGTCAGGGCCATGCCATCCGTTCCGGGAGGCGGCTGCCAACAGGCGTAAATGGCTTCAGCCATATCGGATATGGAGTTTACCGGGTCGCGACTTCCGCAGGCGCGTTCCTCCGCCTGGGCCCTGCCGGACCCTGAACTGACCATGACGGCGAAAGCCAGCGCGGCCACCGCATATCGAAAGTTCATTTGTCCCCCCGGACTTTCGATCAAGTCATACAGCAGCCCGGCTCGACCTGCCGGGCCTTGCAAGCGAACCTATACTAGTCTGCCCACAACTCATGGCGCAACTCGCTCCAGCTTTGCCTGTCCGGCGCGACGAGCAGGCCGCCGTCGACATGTGACGGCAGATAGGCGCTGCCGTCTACCCGGGCCGCGTGGCCTCCCGCTTCCTGGTGGATCAGCACGCCGGCCAAATGGTCCCACGGCATCAGCTTGTTGTAGACGACGAAATGCGCATGGCCGCTGGCCAGCAGCCGGTATTCATGCGCAGCGCACCGATAGGCGAATTGCGATAGGGACTTGGTCTGGTTCCGGGCGAGCTTCGAACGCTCCGGCTCGTTCAGATATTGCCACGACACCGAGCCTGTCATCTGCGACATCGGCGCCGGGGCCGCGACATGCACCTTCTCGACGAGGCCGTGGGCATGGCGAATGTGACTGCCGGCGCCCCTGGCGCCGATCAGCCAGTCCTTGCCGACAGGATCGTGGATGATGCCCGCCACCGTCTCGCCCGCGACGACGACGGCCAGCATGACGCCGAAAAGCGGGACGCCCGAAGCGAAGTTGAACGTGCCGTCGACGGGATCGATAACAAAGGCGAGGTTGGCCTCGCCAAGCCCCTGGAGCAGCGCGGGATTGTCCGAACACGCTTCCTCGCCGATGACCATGGCCTGGGGATAGCGCTCGCGCAGCCTGGCGGTGATGAGCCGCTCCGCGTTCACGTCGGCCTCGGTCACGAGGTCGGCCGCCGAAGTCTTCTGACGGATGTCACCGCCGCCCAATCGACGAAAGCGCGGCATGATTTCGGCCTTGGCCGCGTCCGCGAGAAGGTCGGCGAGCCAGTCGATCGCGCTATCGTCAAATGTCATTGCTGGTGTCTTGTCCCGTGGTGAGGTTCTGGTTGAGGGCGGCGAAGTCGAACAGCTTCCTGTCGAGGAGATGCGAGGGCCTGGTGTTGGCAAGCGCCCGGATCATGGTGTCCTTGCGTCCCGGCATGCGCTTCTCGATGTCGTCGAGCATCGCCTTCATGGCGTTGCGCTGCAATCCTTCCTGGCTGCCGCAGAGATCGCAGGGAATGATCGGGAACCGCATGGCGGAGGCGAATTTCTCGAGATCGGTCTCGGCGCAGTAGCTCAGCGGCCGAAGTACCATTACGTCGCCCTCGTCATTGAGCAGCTTTGCCGGCATGGCGGCAAGGCGCCCGCCATGGAAGAGGTTCATGAAGAACGTCTCCAGTATGTCCTCGCGGTGGTGGCCCAGCACCAGCGCCGAACACCCCTCCTCCCTGGCGATGCGATACAGATGGCCACGCCTCAGCCGCGAGCAGAGCGAGCAGTAGGTGCTGCCCTCGGGCAGCTTGTCCGTGACCACGGAATAGGTGTCCTGGTACTCGATGCGATGCTGGATGCCGTGGCTGTCGAGATAGTCCGGCAGGATATGCTTGGGGAAGTTGGGTTGCCCCTGGTCGAGATTGCAGGCCAGCAGGTCGACCGGCAGCAGGCCGCGCCACTTGAGGTCGAGCAGCACCGCGAGCAGGCCGTAGGAATCCTTGCCGCCGGACAGCGCCACCAGCCAGCGCTCGCCCGGCTTGATCATCGAGAAATCCTCGATCGCCTGGCGGGCGTTCCGCAGCAGCCGTTTGCGCAGCTTGTTGAATTCGACCGAGGACGGCGCGTCGGCAAAGAGCGAGTGGAACCCGCCTTCGGATTCTTCGGTGATCGGCTCAAGCGATCCGACGTCTGGAAGCATGTTCATGGC
Organism: Mesorhizobium sp. 65-26; assembly: GCA_001899205.1. Classification (GTDB taxonomy): domain Bacteria; phylum Pseudomonadota; class Alphaproteobacteria; order Rhizobiales; family Rhizobiaceae; genus Mesorhizobium. The sequence continues at coordinate 170,697 of MKVL01000030.1, forward strand.
GCTGATGCCCGCGGTTCATTTCGCCGCCCGGATTATCGCATCGGCCCGCAAATCCAAATCGATTTCTGTTCGCCAAACAAAAAGGCCGCCCAAGGGGCGGCCTTCGATGATTGCGTAGACCGGAAATCGATCAGCGCGAGTAGAATTCGACGACGAGGTTCGGTTCCATCTGCACAGCGAACGGAACGTCCGACAGGCCCGGAACGCGAGCAAAGGTCGCGGTCATCTTGTTGTGGTCGGCTTCGATGTAGTCCGGCACGTCGCGCTCGGCGAGGGCCACCGACTCCAGCACGATCACGAGCTGCTTCGACTTCTCGCGCACCTCGATGACGTCGCCGGCCTTGCAGCGGTACGAGCCGATGTTGACGCGCTTGCCGTTGACGTTCACGTGGCCGTGGTTGACGAACTGACGGGCCGCGAAAATGGTCGGCACGAACTTGGCGCGATAGACGACCGCGTCGAGACGCGACTCGAGCAGGCCGATCAGGTTCTCGGAGGTGTCGCCCTTGCGGCGGTTCGCCTCTTCATAGACCTTGCGGAACTGCTTTTCCGAAACGTCGCCATAGTGACCCTTCAGCTTCTGCTTGGCGCGCAGCTGCAGGCCGAAGTCGGAAAGCTTGCCCTTGCGGCGCTGGCCGTGCTGGCCGGGGCCGTATTCGCGCTTGTTGACCGGGGACTTCGGGCGGCCCCAGATGTTCTCGCCGAGACGGCGGTCGATCTTGTATTTCGCGGATTCGCGCTTGCTCATCGCATTCCCTTTCAAAACAATGTACCCGGGACCTCACGGCCCGGGTGAAGGAAACGCGCCCTCCTGTGGCCCCCGTTTTCGGGACCTGACAGGGTTTTCCACGCAAAGCGACGAAAAACCCACGGGACACGTCAAAAGAAACCACCGGGCGTCGCCACCCGGTGTTGGTGGGCCTGTTAAACCGAGATTCTGTTGGTGTCAAGCTTGTGAATGGCGTGGCCCAAGCCGCCCTTGTACCGTCCAGGACGTCGATACGATGCCGATGTCGCGGAAGGTCTGCGCCAACGGCACCAAGAGACTGGAGCGAGGGAGCCCGTTGATATGAGAAATGTTCTCCTTGCCTTGGCCGGCGTCGCGATGCTCGCAGGATCGATCGCCGTGGCGTCGGAACCGGCCCTGGCGCATCCAAAGCCGGTCTGCCACTGGGTCAAGATAAAGAGATACGTCTGGCGCGACGGTCACCGCAAGCTGGTGTTCATAAGGGCCGAGAGCTGCCGCAACCGCGTCTGGTAGTCAGTCGACATCCGGAAGGCAGATCCACGAGCCCGCAATGCGTTTCACAGGCCTCAGATGATCTTGGCGCGCCTCTGTTCGCGGCGTCTCAATTCCCGGATTTCTTTGCAGGCAGTCCCTTGCGCTTCGTCGCGGCGAACTCCTCGAGCTGCTTCTCGCTCATCGAGTCGTACATTTCGCGCGAGGCGCCCTTGAGTTCGCTCTTGCTGGTGTCGCCGCGCTTGGCGGACAGTGCCGCGCCCGCGGCCTTCTGCTGGGCTTTCGATGTTGCCGGCATGATGCCTACTCCTTTGCTGCAGGAGAAACGCCGCGCTCCGGCGGCAGTTCCAGACCGAGCCGGCTTACTCGCGCCCTGCCTGCGGTCATGCCATCACCATGAGAAGAAGAGGCCGGCCTTCGCGATTTTCGTCCGCGAGCCTTCCGGCGCCTGGAGCGCCAGTGTAGGACGGCTCTATGAAATCGCTGACTGATCCCTCCCAGGCACTCACCATCGGCCTTTCCAAGATCCGCACCGAATTCCACGTTCCGGATGGATTTCCGGCCGAGGTGCTGGCCGCGGCGGAGAAAGCGTCCAGGCGCGTGCCCGACCAGCACACGGATCGGACCGCAGTGGCGTTCGTCACGCTCGACCCGGCGACCTCCACCGACCTCGATCAGGCGTTCTCGATTGAGGCGAGCGGCGGCGATCTTCTGTTGCACTACGCCATTGCCGACGTCGCCTGGTTCGTCGAGGACGGCGACGCGGTCGACGTCGAGGCCTGGGCGCGGGGCGAAACGCTCTACCTGCCGAACGGCAAGGCCGGGCTCTATCCGCCGGTGCTTGCCGAGGGTGCGGCAAGCCTGCTGCCCGATGGACCGCGGCCGGCTGTCGTCTTCACGGTTCGTGTGGCACAGGACGGCGCGGTGAAGCTGGACGGCGTGGAGCGGGCAATCATCAAGAGCCGCGCGAAGCTGGCCTATGACAGCGTGCAACCCTCCGACGTTCCGGCCGGATTCGCCGAAATGGCGCGGCGCATTACGGCAAACGAAGAGCGTCGTGGCGCTTCACGCGTCGACCCGCCCGAACAGGAGGTCGAACAGCTCGCCGACGGAACGTTCCGGCTTTCGTTCCGGCCGCTCCTGCAATCCGAACAGGACAACGCCACGCTTTCGCTGGCCGCCAACATGGCGGTTGCCGACGCCATGCTGGCGCACAAGACAGGATTGTTCCGGGTGATGTCGGAGCCGGATGCTTCCCGGGCGCAAAGGCTGCGCAACGCGGCGCAGGCGCTCGGCCTGTCCTGGCCGGCCACCGCAAGCCTGCGCGACTACCAGCGTACCCTGGACCCGGCCGATCCGCGACAGGCGGCGCTGATGCTGGAAATCCGCCGTGCGAGCCCCGGCGCGTCCTATCAGCCCTATCAGGAAGGCGTCGTTCCCTGGCACGAGGCGATGGCGGCGACCTACGCCCATGCCACCGCTCCCCTCAGGCGGCTGGCCGACCGCTACGTCGTGCGCTGCGCGCTGGCGATCGCCAATGGCCAGCCCGTTCCGCAGGCCGTCACCGACGCGTTCGCCAGACTGCCCAAGGTGATGGGACGCGGGGACGCCCGCGCCTCGCAGATCAACCACGCGGCGATCGACCTTGCCGAGGCGGTGATGCTCAGGGGACGCGAAGGCGAGACGTTCGACGCCGTCGTTACCGACTTCGTCGATCATGGCGTGCGCGTGCAACTCGCCGACCTGGCAGTCGTCGCCAACGTAAACGCCTCCGGGCTGAGACAGGGCGACCGCCTGAAGCTCAGACTGGTCTCGGCGGATCCGGATCAACGCAGAATCGTGTTCGAGCCTGCCACGCCAGCTTGAGCGAAAGGCATTTCCGCGACGCGCCAGCCGGCTCTAGAGCGCCGCGCGTCCTTTTGGACGCGCAAAGGACGCTCCAGCACTTTGATTTGCGCATGATCCTTTCCGAAAATCGATTCCGATTTTCGGGGTCATGCGCTAGCGCGCAGTCAGTCCAAAACCCTGGATCAGGCGCCGCGTGGCGAAATCCACCTTGCCCGAGGTGAAGACGGCAATATCGGGTTCGCTCTCGCCGGATGTCTCCCCGACAGGTTCGAGCAGTGACATGGTGCGGCGCGCGATCGCCTCGGCCGGATCGATCCAATCCACCGGCCAGGGGGCAGTCTTGCGCATGCGGTTGACGAGGAACGGATAGTGCGTGCAGGCGAGCACGACGATGTCGGTCCGCGCCTCCTCGTTCTCCAGGAAGCATGGCGATATCTCGGCGCGCACCACCTCCTCGTCGACAAAGCCCTCCCGCATGTAGGTCTCGGCCAATCCGGCCAGCCTGTCGCTGCCGACCAGCCTGACATGGCATTTCTGCGCCCAGCGGCTGATCAGGTCGCGCGTGTACTGGCGTTTCACCGTGCCGGGCGTCGCCAGGACGGAAACAAGGCCGGAGCGGGTGCGCTCCGCGGCCGGCTTGATCGCCGGCACCGTGCCAACGAAGGGGTGGCCCGGAAAACGCTCGCGCAACGCATCGATGACCAGCGTCGAGGCGGTGTTGCAGGCGATCACGGAGATGGCCGGAGAGAACCGGTCGAGAAGCCCCTCGAACAGATCCAGAAGATGGGCCTTCAGGTCATCCTCTTCCCAGGCGCCGAAAGGGAAGGCAGCGTCATCTGCGACGTAGATGAAACGGCGATCCGGCATGAGCACGCGCGCCTCGCGCAGCACGGTCAGTCCGCCGATGCCGGAATCGAACATCAGGATCGGGCGCTCAGTCATTGTCGGTCCCTTTGCCGCCCTGGCGCGGTACATCCTCGTCGTCGGCGGGCGCGGCCTTGTGGGAGTCGCGGTCGGCCTTCGCCTTGCGTTCGGGATAGCCGGCGCCGCGCGGCTCCTTCGGCGAGAAATAGTCGAGCGAGGCGACGACGCCGCGCAACACCTTGAGTTCCGGCTCTGCAAAGCCGGCGCGCGTCAGCACCGCGCGCAGATTGTCGACCATCTTCGGCTTCTTCGGCGCCGGGCGGAAATAGCCGCGCGCCTCGAGCGCGGCCTCCAGATGGGCAAACAGGCCGTGCAACTGCTCTTTTGTCGCCGGCTGCATTTCGGGGCTGGAGAAGTTGGTCTTCGTCTCGTCCTCAAGGCCCGACTTCATCCACTCGTAGGACATCAGCAGCACGGCCTGCGCGATGTTGAGCGAGGAGAAGCCAGGATCGACCGGAAACGTCACGATCTCGTCGGCAAGGCCGACCTCGTCATTGTAGAGGCCGAAGCGCTCGCGGCCGAACAGAATGCCGGTGCGCTGCCCGGCCTGCGTGCGCGCCCGCAGCGCCCTGCCCGCTTCCACCGGGCCACGCACCGGCTTGAAACCGTCGCGTTCGCGCGCCGTGGTGGCGAAGATGAAATTCAGGTCGGCGACCGCCGAAGCGAGGTCGTCGAACACCCGCGTGGCGTCGATGACGTGGTCGGCGCGGCTTGCGGCGGCGCGCGCCTTTTCGCTCGGCCATCCGTCGCGCGGATTGACGAGGCGCAGTTCGGACAGGCCGAAATTCGCCATGGCGCGCGCGACCATGCCTATGTTCTCGCCGAGCTGCGGCTCGACAAGGATGATCGCCGGGCCGGCCGGCGATTTGACGTTGGAATTCTCACTGGAGGACATGGCGACCAATCAAATGGGCATTGCGGCGAATTTCACGCTGCCCTGCCATATTCGGTCAGGAAAATGAAGCATTCGCAAATCGCGGGCGAAAGACCGAAGCCGCGCGCGTGACCAATCGTCTCCCGGCGCTTGCGATGCCGGCCAATGTTTGCGCCCCCGCCACCGCTTTGGTATAGGGGCCGCACCTTTCCCAGGCCGAGCCGGTGCGCGAGGCCGTTCCATTCCAGCAACGAGGCAGTCTTTCCATGGCGAAGATCAAGGTGGCGAACCCGGTCGTCGAACTCGACGGCGACGAGATGACCCGCATCATCTGGCAGTTCATCAAGGACAAGCTGATCCACCCTTATCTCGACCTCAAGCTCGAATATTACGACCTCGGCATCGAGCACCGCGACGCGACCAATGACCAGGTGACCATCGATTCGGCGAACGCCATCAAGAAATACGGCGTCGGCGTGAAGTGCGCGACCATCACCCCCGACGAGCAGCGCGTCGAGGAATTCAAGCTCAAGAAGATGTGGAAGTCGCCAAACGGCACCATCCGCAACATCCTGGGCGGCACCATCTTCCGCGAACCGATCATCATGAAGAACGTTCCGCGCCTGGTGCCGGGCTGGACCAAGCCGATTGTCGTCGGCCGCCATGCCTTCGGCGATCAGTACCGCGCCACCGATTTCCGCTTCCCCGGCAAGGGCAAGCTGACGATCAAGTTCGTCGGCGAGGATGGGCAGGTGATCGAGCACGACGTGTTCGACGCGCCCGGCTCCGGCGTCGCCATGGCCATGTACAATCTGGACGAATCGATCCGCGAATTCGCGCGCGCCTCGCTGAACTACGGCCTGCTGCGCAACTTCCCGGTCTACCTGTCGACCAAGAACACCATCCTCAAGGCCTATGACGGCCGCTTCAAGGACATCTTCCAGGACGTCTACGAGAAGGAGTTCGAGGCCGAGTTCAAGGCGCGCAAGCTCTGGTACGAGCACCGCCTGATCGACGACATGGTGGCCTCCAGCCTGAAGTGGTCGGGCGGCTACGTCTGGGCCTGCAAGAACTATGACGGCGACGTGCAGTCCGACACGGTGGCGCAGGGCTTCGGCTCGCTCGGCCTGATGACCTCGGTGCTGATGACGCCGGACGGCAAGACGGTGGAGGCGGAGGCCGCCCACGGCACCGTCACCCGCCACTACCGCCAGCACCAGAAGGGCGAGGAAACCTCGACCAACTCGATCGCCTCGATCTTCGCCTGGACGCGCGGCCTCGCGCATCGCGCCAAGCTCGACGACAACGCCGAGCTGAAGCGCTTCTCCGAGACGCTGGAGAAGGTCTGCATCCAGACCGTCGAGTCCGGCTTCATGACCAAGGACCTGTCGCTGCTGATCGGCCCCGACCAGCCCTGGCTCTCGACCACCGGTTTCCTCGACAAGATCGACGAGAACCTGCAGAAGGCGATGGGGTGACCCCACAAGTCGCGAATGTCGAAGGCTCCGAAAGGAGCCTTCGCTTTTTCGGGAGACGACCAGGGCGGAGGGCAGATCGATGACCAGGCCGACCCTCTATGGCGCCGACTACAGCGTCTATGTCCGCATCGCCCGGATGGCGCTCGAGGAAAAAGGCGTCGGCTACGATCTCGTACCGGTCGACGTCTTTGCCGCCGACGGCGTTCCGGCCTGGTATCTGGCCCATCATCCGTTTGGCCGGATACCAGCTTTCGAGCACGAAGGCTTTCGTCTGTTCGAGACCGGCGCCATCACACGCTATGTCGACGAAGCTTTCGACGGTCCGGCCTTGCAGCCGGCCGACGTTCGCGGCCGGGGCATCATGAACCAGATCGTCGGCATGCTGGACGCCTATGGCTACCGGGCCATGGTCTGGGACGTCGCCGTCGAACGACTGGAAAAGACCGAGCCGGACGAGCAGCTCATCGCGGCCGGACTTCGCCAGGCCGAAACGGTGCTGGAAGTGCTCTCAGCGCTGAAGAAGGTAGGGCCCTGGCTGCTCGGCGACCAGCTCACGCTGGCGGACCTGCACGCAGCGCCGATCGTCGCTTATTTCATCAAAGTCGCGGAAGGACGCGATCTCTTGGCGAGGTATTCGGAAATCCGGGATTGGTATGCGCGCATCGCCGCGCGTCCGAGCTTTGCGCGCACTGAAAAGGTTGGGTGACCGCAGAGTCACCCTGGTGTGAGATCGGCTGGCAGTTGATGCTGGCGCCGCCCCTCATTGCCCTGCCGGGCATTTCTCCCCGTAAACGGGGAGAAAGAAGCCGGTCGCAACGCCGGCGCTCATTCAACAATCACGATTGGCGAAAGCCGCGATGACAGCGCCCTTCTCCCCGTTCAACGGGGAGAAGATGGCGGCAGCCAGATGAGGGGCGACGCAACCCTTTGATAGTGTGGATCCGGCTCGAACCAAGCCGCCCCCCAGCCTCAAGCAGCTTCGAGTGCCGCCCTTACCGCCGCAATGGCGTCGTCGGCCTTGGAGGCATCGGGACCGCCGGCCTGGGCCATGTCAGGACGGCCGCCGCCGCCCTGCCCGCCCAACGCGGCCGAGGCAACGCGAACGAGATCGACGGCACTGAAGCGACTGGTGAGATCATCGGTCACGGCGACCACGACGCTCGCCTTGTTGTCCTCGCCGGCGCCGACGAAAACGACCACGCCCGAGCCCAGCGACTTCTTGCCGGCGTCGGCGAGCGGCTTCAGGTCCTTCGGCGAAACGCCTGTCACGGCTTTGCCGAGGAACCCTATGCCGGCGACGGTCTCATTCTCGGCAGGCGCGCCCGCCGGGCCGCTGCCACCGAGCGCCAGCTTCTTGCGGGCCTCGGAAAGCTCCTTCTCGAGCTTCTTGCGCTCATCGAGCAGCGCCTCGACGCGCGCCGCCACGTCGGCGGGCGAGATTTTCAGCGTGGAGGCGACCGCCTTCAGGCGACGGTCCTGCTCGTCCAGATGCTTGCGCGCGGCTTCACCCGTCAGCGCCTCGATACGCCGCACGCCGGCGGCGACCGCGCTGTCGGAGACGATGCGCACAAGCCCGATATCACCGGTCGCCCTGACATGGGTGCCGCCGCAAAGTTCCACCGAATAGGGTCGATTGGCCTTTGCCCCATGCAGGCCGGTGCCCATCGAAACGACACGCACCTCGTCGCCATACTTCTCGCCGAACAACGCCATGGCGCCCTCGGCAATGGCGTCGTCGACGGACATCAGGCGCGTAGAGACCGGGCTGTTCTGCACGACGATCTCGTTGGCCATGCGCTCGACTTCCTCGAGCTCCTCGGCCGAGATCGGCTTGTTGTGCGAAATGTCGAAGCGCAGGCGCTCCGGCGCGACCAGCGAGCCCTTCTGCGCGACATGCGTGCCGAGCACCTCGCGCAGCGCCTCGTGGATCAGATGGGTCGCGGAATGGTTGGCGCGCAGCCGCGAACGCCTGGCATGATCGACCTTGAGTTCGACGGCGGCGCCGGTCTTGACCGTGCCGCTCACCACCTTGCCGAGATGAACGAACAATCCATCGGCCTTCTTCTGTGTGTCGGTGACCTCGATGGAAAAACCTTCGCCAGAGATGACGCCGGTGTCGCCCATCTGGCCACCCGACTCGCCATAGAATGGCGTCTGATTGACGACGATGGCGACCGCATCGCCCTGCGCGGCGCTATCCACCGTCTTACCGTCCTTGACGAGAGCCTGGACGAGGCCCTCGGCCTGCTCCGTCTCGTAGCCGAGGAACTCAGTGGCGCCGGTCTTCTCGCGCACCGAGAACCAGACCGTCTCGGTCGCCGCCTCGCCGGAACCGGCCCAATGGGCGCGCGCTTCCGCCTTCTGGCGTTCCATCGCGTCGGTGAAGCCGGCAATGTCGACCGAGATGCTGCGCTGGCGCAGCGCGTCCTGCGTCAGGTCGAGCGGGAAACCGTAAGTGTCGTAGAGCTTGAAGGCCGTCTCGCCGTCCAGCATGTCGCCGGCCTTGAGCGTCTCCGTCGCATCCGACAGCAGGCCGAGGCCGCGCACGAGCGTCTTGCGGAAGCGCGTTTCCTCGAGCTTCAGCGTCTCGGTGATCAGCGCTTCGCCGCGCACCAGCTCCGGATAGGCTTGGCCCATCTCGCGCACCAGCGCCGGCACGAGCTGCCACATCAGCGGCTCCCTGGCGCCGAGCAACTGCGCATGCCGCATGGCGCGGCGCATGATACGGCGCAGCACATAGCCACGGCCTTCATTGGAGGGCAGCACGCCATCGGCCACCAGGAACGAGGACGAGCGCAGGTGGTCCGCTATCACCCTGTAGGACGCGACATTCTCCTCGCTCGGCCCCTGCCCGATCGCCGAGGACGCGGCGTCGATGAGATGACGGAACAGGTCCGTCTCGAAGACGCTCTCCACCCCTTGCAGGATGGACGCCATGCGCTCGAGCCCCATGCCGGTGTCGATCGACGGGCGCGGCAGGTCGATGCGCTCTTCCTTGGTCACCTGCTCATACTGCATGAACACCAGGTTCCAGAACTCGAGGAACCGGTCGCCGTCCTCTTCCGGGCTGCCGGGAGGACCGCCCCAGATGTGCTCGCCACGGTCGATGAAGATTTCCGAGCACGGCCCGCACGGGCCGGTGTCGCCCATCGCCCAGAAATTGTCAGAGGTCGGGATGCGGATGATGCGATCATCCGAGAAACCGGCGATCTTCTTCCAGTAGCCGGCGGCCTCGTCGTCGGTGTGATAGACGGTGACCAGCAGCTTGTCCTTCTTGAGCCCGAAACCCTTGGTGATCAGGTTCCAGGCAAGCTCGATGGCGCGCTCCTTGAAGTAGTCGCCGAAGGAGAAATTGCCGAGCATCTCGAAGAAGGTGAGATGGCGCGCGGTGTAGCCGACATTGTCGAGATCGTTGTGCTTGCCGCCGGCGCGCACGCTCTTCTGGGCAGTGGAAGCGCGCGAATAGGGCCGCTTCTCCAGGCCGGTGAAGACGTTCTTGAACTGCACCATGCCGGCGTTCGTGAACATCAGCGTCGGGTCGTTGCGCGGCACCAGCGGGCTCGACGCGACGATCTCGTGACCCTCCTTGCGGAAATAGTCGAGGAATGTCGACCGGATCTCGTTCACGCCACTCATGAATGCTGCCTTTTCAAGAGAACCGCCGGCAAGCCGGCGGAAATGGGCCTTAACTTGGAAGATGGATTGGGCCTTTTAGAGCATCGCACCGAAAAGTGGAATCTGGATTTCGGAGGATCCGATGCCCGAACAAAGCGCTAGATCGTCATCTGTGCATCCGCGAGGACGATTGGCGATCTAGCGGATGCAGCCCGGCCTGTCCAGAAACATGGAATTGGGCCACCCGCTGGCCGGGCAGGCCGCCACCATCGGCACAAACGCAAACCGCCGGCGTGCGGGCCGGCGGTTTGAAACGCAAAACCAGAAAACTCGATTACATAAGCCTTGTTTGATAGGCCTGAATTGTGGCCGAACTCCGGCTGGAAAACTGCCTCGGCTGCAAGTGCGGCTCCGGCCTTCTCGACTGACCTCCTCTTGCGCGGCGCGATCGGAAACCGACAAGCGCCGCCCGGGAGCAACCCAGCCTACATTGCGCCGGCTTCACCTTCGAGGCCGTCATCCTCGCCACCTTCGGCGCCACCGTTCTCAAGGAATTTCTCGGCGATCAGGCCAGCATTCTGCCGGAGCGCCAGCTCGATCTCGCGGGCCGTGTCCGGGTTGTCGCGCAGGAACAGCTTCGCATTCTCACGGCCCTGACCGAGACGCTGCGAATTGTAGGAGAACCAGGCGCCCGACTTCTCGACCACACCGGCCTTGACGCCGAGATCGACCAACTCTCCGGTCTTGGAGACACCCTCGCCATACATGATATCGAACTCGACCACCTTGAAGGGCGGCGCCAGCTTGTTCTTGACCACCTTGACGCGGGTCTGGTTGCCGACGACCTCGTCGCGATCCTTCACCGAGCCGATGCGGCGGATGTCGAGGCGCACCGAGGCATAGAACTTCAGCGCGTTACCGCCGGTGGTGGTTTCGGGCGAGCCGAACATGACGCCGATCTTCATGCGGATCTGGTTGATGAAGATGACCATGGTATTGGAACGCGAGATCGACGCAGTCAGCTTGCGCAGGGCCTGGCTCATCAGGCGGGCCTGGAGGCCCGGCAGCGCGTCGCCCATCTCGCCTTCGATTTCGGCGCGCGGTGTGAGCGCCGCCACGGAGTCGACCACCAGCACGTCGATGGCGCCGGACCGCACCAGCGTGTCGCAGATCTCCAGCGCCTGCTCGCCCGTATCCGGCTGCGAGATCAGCAGGTTCTCGAGGTCGACGCCGAGCTTGCGGGCATAGACCGGGTCGAGCGCGTGTTCGGCGTCGACGAAGGCGCAGATGCCGCCCTTCTTCTGGGCTTCCGCCACCGTATGCAGGGCGAGCGTCGTCTTGCCCGAGCTTTCCGGCCCGTAGATCTCGATGATGCGGCCGCGCGGCAGGCCGCCGACGCCGAGAGCGATGTCGAGGCCGAGCGAACCGGTCGGCACCGTTTCGATCTCGACCACCTTCTCGTTCGCGCCGAGGCGCATGATCGAGCCCTTGCCGAACGCGCGCTCGATCTGCGACAGCGCCGCGTCCAGAGCCTTTGATTTGTCCACTGCCTTATCCTCTACAAGCCGCAAAGTGTTCTGAGCCATGATACATCACCCCTTGGTCATCAATGAAGGCCGGACAATCCGCAATCCCTGCATTTGTGTACCTTTTTTGTTCTCATTTTGCAAGAGACACCAACCGATTGAAAAACAATCAATATCTGGATTTGTTCTTTTTTTGTCTCACAACATGCGGTATCGACGCCTGATGCGCTTTGCCACACGGCTCCATTGCCGGACCGGCGCGAATCGCGGCCTTCATTGCGGGGCGAGGCGCAGCGCCGTAACGTGCGCCCCGGACAGCTAGCAAGGACCACGACGCCAGCATGGTGAAATCCCCCAGAATCCTCGCCGTGGGTGGCGCCCATATCGACAGGCGCGGCCAGGTGTCGGGCGTCTACGTGCCGGCGGCCTCCAATCCGGGGACGATGCGCGAGGATGTCGGCGGCGGCGTCTTCAACGCGTTGCGCAGCGTCGCGCGGCGCGGCGTCTCGGCATCGCTCATCTCGGTGCGCGGCGGCGACGCGGCGGCCGAGACAGTCTCGTCGGCGATCGAGCGAGCCGGTATCGCCGATCTCTCAGCGGTCTTCCTCGATCGCACCACGCCGAGCTACACGGCGCTGATCGATCGCGACGGCGAATTGATCGTGGGCTTCGCCGACATGGCGCTCTACGATCTCGCCTTCCCCCGCCAAATCCGGCGCTCCAAGGTGCGCGAGGCGGTGGCCGCGGCGGATGCCGTGCTGTGCGACGCAAACCTGCCGACGGCGGCGCTGCTGCCGCTCATGGCCCAGGCAGGTGGCAAGTCGATCTTCGCGATCGCCATCTCACCGGCCAAGGTTGTGCGCATGGTGCCTGTTCTGGGCCACCTGTCGCTGCTGTTCATGAACATGCGCGAGGCGGCGGCGTTGGCGGGCTCGGCAGGACCTGGCATGACGGCGCGCGACCTTGTCGCCGGGTTGAGACACGCCGGTCTGAGGGGCGGCGTCGTGACCGCAGGAGGCGCCCCGGTGCTGGGTTTCGACGATGCCGGCATCTTTGCCATCGACCCTCCTGCCCCGCGCCGGGTCGCCGACGTCACCGGCGCGGGCGACGCGCTGGCGGGAGCGACCGTCGCTGCCCTGATGCGCGGCCAACCACTGCGCGTCGCCCTGCGCGAGGGTGTCGCCGCGGCAATTCTCGCCATCGAGAGCGCCGAAGCCGTGCCCGACTTCACCCCAGCGCGCTTCGCCGAGGCGCTGGCCCTTGTGCCGGAGGCGCGGGAAGTGGCATGAGGGCGGCAGAATCGGCCACAGGAGCCGTTCCGGCGAACCGGAGACAAACATGACGATCACCCCCGAAACAGCCCGCCCCTTCATCGACGTCCATGCGCCCGTCGCGCAGGCCCTTGCCGCCGGACGACCCGTGGTCGCGCTGGAAAGCACCATCATCACCCATGGCATGCCCTACCCCGACAACGGCGCGATGGCGGCCAATGTCGAGAAGATCATCAGCGATGGCGGCGCGGTTCCGGCGACCATCGCGGTGGTCAACGGCCGCATCAAGATCGGCCTGTCGGACGGCGAGCGCGAATCGCTGGCGATGACCGGCGACGCCATGAAGCTGTCGCGCGCCGACCTCGCCTTTGCCGTTTCCGAAGGCCGCACGGGCGGCACGACCGTCGCCGCGACGATGATCGCCGCGCATATGGCCGGCATCAAGGTGTTCGCCACCGGCGGCATCGGCGGCGTGCACAAGGGCGCGGAGAAGAGCTTCGACATCTCCGCCGACCTCGACGAACTGGCGCGCACGCCGGTCATCGTCGTCTCGGCCGGAGCCAAGGCCATCCTGGATATCGAGAAGACGCTGGAGGTGCTGGAAACGCGCGGCGTGCCCGTCATCGGCCATGGCTGCGAGACGATGCCGGCCTTCTGGTCGAGGCAATCGCCGTTCCGGGCGCCTCTCACCCTGCACAGGCCTGAGCAGATCGCCCACTTCCACAAGACGCGCCAGGCGCTTGGTCTGGGTGGCGGCATACTGGTCGCCAATCCCGTGCCGCAGGACCAGGAGATCCCCGCGGCCGAGATGGCCCGCTACATCGACGCCGCGCAGAAGGCGGCGGAAGCCCAGCACATCAGCGGCAAGGCGGTGACGCCGTTCCTCCTGTCAAAAATCCTGGAGCTGACCGACGGCCGCAGCCTCAAGACCAACATCGCCCTGGTCGAGAACAATGCGCGGCTGGCGGCGGAAATCGCCAAGGCGCTGTAGGGGCAGTAGCCGCGACCGCCGCGTTCCTTCACACCCCCCTCTGGCCTGCCGGCCATCTCCCCCGCATGGGGGGAGATTGGACGTCGCCGCCGCCTTCGCCAATCGCCAACGGTGCAGTAAAAACCGGCGGTCGAACCGCTGATCTCCCCCCATGCGGGGAGATGGCCGGCAGGCCAGAGGGGGGTGCTGTCCCGCCAGAGTTTTCGACGCTACTTGCCCGCCCTTCGCCCAGCCTCATAAGCCCGCCGCGCCCATTCCGCCATTTCGTCGGGGTCGTCGAAGGCGCTGTCGGGAATGCTCCAGTAGGGCATGGCCACCCGCTTGCCGTGCCTGGAGCCTTCGTAGGTCCATTGGCTGCAGCCCGCTGCCTCGAAGTCGGGACTGCTCTCCTCGTCCGCCTTCAGCATCAGTTCGCCGCGAACGACGACCGCGACGATGACGCCGCCGCTGTAAATGCCCTTGCCGCCGAACAGCTTGCGGATGCTGATCGGGCCGAGGCTTTCGAACAATTCTTCAAGGCGGTCATTGTCCATGCCGCGATCATCTCATCCGTCATCGGCCTTGTCATCGCCGCAACCAAAATCATGCTGACAAGTTGAAACCTGGAAACGGAGTCCTCCGCTCATGCCCGTCCTGCTCAAAGGTTCATGCCGTTGCGGCGCCGTCCGCTTCGAAGTGGAAAGCCACACGCCGGTGCCCTTCATGCTCTGCTACTGCTCGATCTGCCGCAAGCAACAGGGCGGCGGCGGCTTCGCCATCAATCTCGGTGCCGATTACGCGACGCTGAACGTCCGGGGAAAGCGAAGCCTGGGCGTCTACCAGGCAAGGATCGAGGATGACGAGCATCCGCATTGCGAAACGTCGAGCGGCGAACGCAATTTCTGCAGGAAGTGCGGGGCGGCTCTGTGGCTCTACGACCCGACATGGCCGGATCTCGTGCATCCCTTTGCCTCGGCGATCGACAGCGACCTCCCGAAACCGCCGGAAAAGGTCCACCTCATGCTGAAATACAAGGCGAACTGGGTCGAGCCGGTGATTGGCCCGAACGACAAGGTGTTCGACGTCTATCCCGAGGAATCGATCGCCGACTGGCACAAGCGTACGGGCATGTGGGTGTAGTAAGCTCTCTTCTCCCTGCTCCAGGGGGAGAACCGACCCTTCGGGCCACCTTCTCGCCGTAAACGGGCGAAAGCAAGACCTAAGCTGAAGCGCGCGCCTCGGCGAGCGCCTTGAGGTCGGCCGGCTTCAACTCGACGGATTCACCGCAGCCGCAGGCAGAACTCTGGTTCGGATTCTTGAAAGTGAAGCCGGTTCGCAGCGTTGTCTGCTCGAAATCCATCTCGGTGCCGAACAAGAAGAGCGCTGCTTCGGGAGCTACGTAGACATGCGCGCCGTCACGCTCGATGTGGTCGTCCTTGGGGTTCGGCTCGGTCACCAGGTCGATCGTGTATTCCATGCCCGCGCAGCCGCCCTTCTTGATGCCGAGGCGGATGCCATGCGCGTTGTCGCGCGTGGCGACGATCTCGCGCACCCGGTCGGCGGCCTTGTCGGTCATCGTGATGACGGCGAAGCGTCCCATGTCATTCTCCACGTTCGCGCGGGTTCAAGGCCCACGGAATGAGTCTGCCTCTAAGATGGTGAAATTTTTGCTTTGCTTCAAGCCAACCAATCTTTGACAGGCTGATGATCAATACCAGCCCACCGCCACCTGCGCCTCTTCCGACATGCGGTCGGGCGTCCACGGCGGGTCGAAGGTCATAGTGACCTCGACGCCGGATACGCCCTCCACGGCGCCTACGGCGTTCTCTACCCAGCCCGGCATTTCACCGGCCACCGGACAGCCGGGCGCGGTCAGCGTCATGTCAATCTTGACCGAGCGGTCGTCCTCGATGTCGATCTTGTAGACGAGGCCGAGCTCGTAGATATCGGCGGGGATTTCCGGATCGTAGACGGTCTTCAGCGCCGAGACGATGTCGTCGGTCAGCCGCGCCAGTTCATCGGCGGGAATGGCCGAAGCCGAAACGATTCCGTTCGCCGCCGTTTCCGACGTGGTTTCTGCAGTGGTGCTCACATCGTCCATGGTCTTCACCCGAAGAATTTGCGCGCCTTTTCGAGCGCATCGGCCAAAGCGTCGACTTCGGCCCTCGTATTATACATGCCGAACGATGCCCTGCATGTGGAGGTCACGCCGAAGCGTTTCAACAGCGGCTGGGCGCAATGGGTGCCCGCGCGCACCGCCACGCCCTGCCGATCGATCACCATCGACACGTCATGCGCATGGATGCCCTGTAGCTCGAAGGAGACGATGGCGCCCTTGCCCGGCGCGTCGCCGAAGATGCGCAGCGAATTGATGGCGCGCAGCCGCTCATGCGCATAGTCCTTCAGATCCGCCTCGTGCGCGGCAATGCGCGCGCGGCCGACCTTTTCCATGTATTCGAGCGCAGCGCCCAGCCCGATTGCCTGCACGATCGGCGGCGTTCCGGCCTCGAAGCGATGTGGCGGCTCGTTGTAGGTGACGACATCCTCCGTCACCTCCTCGATCATCTCGCCGCCGCCCATGAAGGGGCGCATCGCCTCCAGCATGTGCTTCTTGCCGTAGAGCACGCCAATGCCCGACGGGCCGTAGACCTTGTGACCGGTAAAGACGAAGAAATCGCAGTCGAGGTCCTGCACGTCGATGGGCATGTGCACCGCGCTCTGGCTGCCGTCCACAAGCACTGGAATCCCGCGCGAATGCGCGATGCGCACGATCTCCTTGATCGGCGTCACCGTGCCCAGCGCGTTGGACATCTGGGTGATGGCGACCAGTTTTGTGCGCGAGGTCAGCCGCTTTTCGAACTCCTCGATGTGGAAGGCGCCGAGATCGTCGACCGGCACCCAGACCAGCTTGGCGCCCTGCCGCTCACGGATGAAATGCCAGGGCACGATGTTGGAGTGGTGCTCCATGATCGACAGCACGATCTCGTCGCCCTCGCCGATCCTCGGCATGCCGTAGCCATAAGCGACCGTATTGATCGCAGAGGTGGTGTTCGAGGTGAAGACGATGGTGTCGGTGCCCGGCGCATTGAGGAACCGGCGCACCGTCTCGCGCGCCTTCTCATACGCGTCGGTCGCGGCGTTCGAGAGGAAATGCAGGCCGCGATGGACGTTGGCGTATTCCTGGGAATAGGCGTGCTGGATGGTGTCGAGCACCACCTGCGGCTTCTGCGCCGACGCGCCATTGTCGAGATAGACGAGCGGCTTGCCGTAGACCTGGCGCGACAGGATCGGGAAGTCGCGGCGGATCGCCTCGACATCATAGGGTGCGTTTTCGACGTTCTGGTCCACAGCAATCAACCTTCCAATGTGGCTCCCCCTCGCCAAGCCTCCACCCTGCTCCAGCCACCTCCCCTGGCTGGGAAAGGTGGCGGCCAAGCTGCCGGATGAGGGGGCTTGCGCTCTAAGCCACTACCCGTGCGCGGCGAACCATCCGTCGAGCCGCTCTTCCAGCGCGTCCACGAAGGCCTCGTCTTCCAGTTCCTCGATCACTTCCGCGACGAAGGCTTTCACCAGCAGGCCACGCGCCGTCTTTTCCTCGATCCCGCGCGCCATCAGGTAGAACAGATGATTGTGGTTGATCTCGGTGACGGTGGCGCCATGGCCGCAGACGACGTCGTCGGCGAAGATTTCCAGCTCAGGCTTGGTCGAGAACTCGCCGTCGTCAGACAGGAGCAGCGTGTTGCAGGCCATCTTGGCGTTGGTCTTCTGCGCCGGCTGATGGACGTTGATACGCCCCTGGAAAACGCCGCGCGCCTTGCCGGTGACGACATTGCGAACGATCTCGGTCGAGCTTGTGTGCGGAACCGCGTGGTCGAGCACCATGGTGACGTCGCTATGGCTGTCTCCGGCCAGCAGATTGATGCCGCGCAGCTTGAAGTCGGCGCCCTCGCCCGTGGTCCTGACGACGACCTCCTGGCGAACGAGCTTGCCGCCGGCGTTCATGACGAACAGCGTCAGCTTCGCGTTCCTGCCGATATACGCCTTGAACTGGGCCAGATGCGTGGCTGTCTCCGGCTGCTCCTGGATGATCAGCCAGGTCACCTCGGCACCGTCTTCCAGCACGAGCTGGCTGACGGAGCTGACCAGCGCCGCGCCATCGCCGGTCTGGCGCTCCACGACAGTCGCCCTGGCGTCCTTGCCAAAACGGGCAAGCAGGCGCACATGCGCCTGGCCACCGGCCTGGACGTTCTGCAATTCCAACGGCCTCTCGAGCGCGATACCTTCGGCGACATCGACGAAATACCCGTCCGCGACGAAAGCCGTGTTCAGGGCGCCGATCGCGTCATCGGCGCCATAGCGCGACAGTCCCTCGGCGACGCTGCCATCGATGAGCTTTTCCGAGAGACGTTCGATCGTCACGCCCTCGATCGCCGGAACCTTGGCACCGGAGACGCCATTCAGCACCGGCAGGACAACGGAATTCTCGATGATCGGCGCAACCGCCTTCGCCAGCGCCGACGGGTCGAAGTCAGGCACCGCGTTCAGCAGCCGGCGCAGGTCGGTATAGTGCCAGGCCTCGACGCGCCGCGTCGGCAGGCCTTCCTTGATCGCCTCGATGGCGTCGTCACGCTGCAGCATCACCGCGCCGTCGCCGGGCAGCAGCGACAGGCGCTCGCCAAAGGCGTCGATCAAAGCCGTCTCGGCCGGGGTCCGCTGGGGTTGCGTATGCATGTTCATAGCTCTCGCCTCACCCGCCGGCATCTCACGCCGCTTCGCCGATCACGCCGGCATAGCCATTGGCCTCGAGTTCCAGCGCCAGCGACTTGTCGCCGGACTTGATCACCTGGCCCTTGTAAAGCACGTGCACCGTGTCAGGCACGATGTGCTCCAGCAGACGCTGATAGTGGGTGATGACGATGATCGCCCGGTCGGGGGCGCGCAGCGCGTTGACGCCATCGGAGACGATCTTCAGCGCATCGATGTCGAGGCCGGAATCGGTCTCGTCGAGCACGCACAATTTCGGCTCCAGCAGCTTCATCTGCAGGATCTCGGCGCGCTTCTTCTCGCCGCCGGAGAAACCGACGTTGAGCGGGCGCTTCAGCATCGCCATGTCCATGTCGAGCGAGCCGGCGGCCTCTTTCACGCGCTTCAGGAATTCCGGAATCTTCAGCGGTTCCTCGCCGCGCGCCTTGCGCTGCTCGTTCATCGCCACCTTCAGGAATTCCATCGTCGCGACGCCCGGTATCTCCATCGGATACTGGAAGGCCAGGAAGATGCCCGTGCTGGCGCGCTCGGCCGGATCCATCTCCAGGATCGACTGGCCGTTGTAGAGGATGTCGCCCTCGGTGACCTCGTAGTCGTCGCGACCCGCGAGCACATAGGACAGCGTCGATTTTCCCGAACCGTTCGGCCCCATGATGGCGGCGACCTCGCCGGGCTTCACCGTCAGATCCAGCCCACGGATGATTTCCGTGCCGGTCGAGGCGATGCGGGCGTGCAGGTTCTTGATCTCAAGCATTTTCGTTCCGTTCCAAGTCGTTTTCGTTCAACCTCAGCGCCAACGCCAGCGCCATTCGCCGTCTGTGCGGGCTTTGGTGAACGGTATGATTGCGCCCGCGAGGGCAAGGACAATGAGAATGGCCAGCCAACGAGGCGCGCCGACGTGGACCAGTCCCTGCAAGACTGCAAGGACCACCACGATGAAGGCGCCGACGAAAGCCCAGCCCTTCCAGTTGCTGGGCGTCGCGCCATAGCCGTAGCGCTTCGGCCTGAACCACTTGTCGGCGGTCATCCGACGCTACCCTCGAGGCTGATGCCGATGAGCTTCTGCGCCTCGACGGCGAATTCCATCGGCAGTTGCTGGATGACGTCCTTGACGAAGCCGTTGACGATGAGCGCGATCGCCTCTTCCTCGGGGATGCCGCGCTGCATGACGTAGAACTTCTGGTCCTCGGAGATCTTCGACGTCGTCGCCTCATGCTCGAACTTGGCGGTGGCGTTCTTGGCCTCCATGTAGGGCACGGTGTGCGCGCCGCACTGGTCGCCGATCAGCAGCGAGTCGCAGTTGGTGAAGTTGCGCGCGTTGGTCGCCTTGCGGTGCGCCGAGACCTGGCCGCGATAGGTGTTCTGCGAGAAACCGGCGGCGATGCCCTTGGAGATGATGCGGCTCGACGTGTTCTTGCCGAGATGGATCATCTTGGTGCCGCTGTCGACCTGCTGATAGCCGTTCGAAACCGCGATCGAATAGAACTCGCCGCTGGAGCCGTCGCCGCGCAGGATGCAGCTCGGGTACTTCCAGGTGATGGCGGAGCCGGTCTCGACCTGCGTCCACGATATCTTCGAGCGGTCACCACGGCAGTCACCGCGCTTGGTGACGAAGTTGTAGATGCCGCCCTTGCCTTCGGCGTCGCCGGGGTACCAGTTCTGCACGGTCGAGTACTTGATCTCCGCATCGTCGAGCGCGATCAGTTCGACGACGGCGGCATGCAGCTGGTTCTCATCGCGCTGCGGCGCCGTGCATCCCTCGAGGTAGGAAACATAGGCCCCCTCCTCGGCGATGATCAGCGTACGCTCGAACTGGCCTGTGTTCTTCTCGTTGATGCGGAAATAAGTCGACAGCTCCATCGGGCAGCGCACGCCCTTGGGCACGAAGACGAACGAACCGTCGGTGAAGACGGCCGAATTCAGCGTCGCGTAGAAATTGTCCGAGGTCGGCACGACGGAGCCGAGATACTTCTTGACCAGCTCCGGATGCTCGCGGATCGCTTCCGAGATCGAGCAGAAGATGACGCCGGCCTCGGCCAGTTCCTTCTTGAAGGTGGTGACGACGGAAACCGAATCGAACACGGCGTCGACCGCGACGCGGCCCGACTTGTACACGTTGTCGCCGATCTCCTCGAGCTCCGGATCCTCGCCCTTCTGCACGCCGGCGAGGATTTCCTGCTCCTTCAGCGGGATGCCGAGCTTCTCGTAGACCTTCAGCAGTTCCGGATCGACCTCGTCGAGCGACTTCGGGCCCGGCGTGCTCTTCGGCGCGGCGTAATAGTGGATGTCCTGGAAGTCGATCTTGGGATAGCTGACGCGCGCCCAGTTCGGCTCTTCCAGCGTCAGCCAGCGACGATAAGCTTCCAGACGCCATTCCAGCATCCACGACGGCTCGTCCTTCTTGGACGAGATCAGACGGATGATGTCCTCGCTCAGGCCCTTGGGGGCCTTGTCCATCGCGATTTCTGTCTGGAATCCGTATTTATACTGGTCGACGTCGATCTTTCGAACTCGATCGATCGTCTCCTGCACAGCAGGCATAAGCGTTCTCCATCCACGCCGGGGTCAAGGCCCGGCAGTTTTCAAACTATGGCACCGCTGGAAACCGGGCTGCCACAAGGCGCCCGCAACGGCGTAAGTCCCATATAGTGCGTTTCCGCCGGGAATTCACCCGGCCAAGACGAAACGCACGGCTCTACCAGGCCCAAAGGGCCCGAATTTCATCCTCGAAGCAGCAGATATCCGGGAAAAGCTCCCCGATCCGATGCTCCAGCCGCGATCAGGCGGCCCTCTCCTTGCCGGCGCGCCGCATGGCGATGCCTGTAAGCGCCGCCCGGAACGCCTCGATGTCGCTGGCGCCGGTGGCGGCCCCTATCGAGACCCGCAGCGCGCCATTGCCCTCGCCATGCCCCATGGCCTTCAGCACATGGCTGGGGCCGACCTTGCCCGAGGAACAAGCCGAACCGGCTGACAGCGCCACGCCGGCCAGATCGAAGGCGATCTGCACCGTCTCGGCCTTGGCGCCGGGAATAGCGAAGAATGTCGTGTTGGCAAGCCTTGGCGCGCCGGTTCCAAAGAATTCGGCATCCGGCACCAGCGCCCTGACGATCGCTTCGATCTCGTCGCGATGGCCGAGGACCTGATCGATGGTCGCCAGCCCGGACAAGGCCGCGCGCGCGGCCGCCCCGAAACCGGCGATCCCGGCGAGATTCTCGGTGCCGCCACGATGCCCCTTCTCCTGGCCGCCGCCGTTCATCAATGGCGACGGCATCATGAGATCGGCCCCGGCGACGATGGCGCCGACGCCCTTGGGGCCGCCGATCTTGTGCGAAGAGAGAATCAGATAATCCGCGTAACCGGCTGAAATATCGATTGGAATGCGGCCCGCGGCCTGCACCGCGTCGACGACGAGGACGCCGCCGGCCTGTTTGACGATCCCGGCGATCCGGCCGATGGGCTGGATGACGCCGGTCTCATTGTTGGCGCCGTGGATGGCGACCAGCGGCAGGCCTTCCGTCTTGTCGTGGGCGGCAAGCGCACCGGCGAGCGCCTCGACATCAACGATGCCGGCGCCATCGACGCCGATACGGCTCACCTGCGCGGGCGGAAAGCGCCCACCGCCCAGAATGCAGGGGTGATCGGCTTCCGACACGAAGAGGCGGCTCATGCGCACCGCGCCGCGCCCCATCTTCCAGTCGGGCGTGAGCAGCGTCGACGCGGCCTCGGTGGCGCCCGACGTGAACACCACATGCTCAGGGCGGGCCCCGACCAAGGCGGCAACGGAACGTCTTGCCTCCTCGATCACGCGACGCGCGGCCCTGCCTTCCGTATGGACCGAGGACGGGTTGGCGGCGATGTCGAGCGCATCGACCACGGCCGCGCGCGCCGCCGCGAGTAGCGGCGCACTGGCATTGTAGTCGAGATAGGCGCGTGTCACCGCCATTTTCGTTCAATCGATCCCGTTAAAAGCCATTCCGAACGGACGACGCTTTATTTCCTTGAAATTCCAAGGCCGACCGTCCTATTTACCCGGCTTGCGGCGCGGGTGGCCGGGTACCAGTTTGGTCGCCCAGTTTTGAACAATTCTAAACTAGCTTCTAAGAAGACGCATGTCCCGCGTCAAGGCCAGAGGAAGAGTTGTTCCGGCCGCCGCGCTTTCGTACGCAAGTGGAGTATTTTATGCCAGAGGTCATTTTCGCCGGTCCGGCCGGGCGCCTTGAAGGACGCTACCAGCCTTCCAAGGAAAAAAGCGCGCCGATCGCCATCGTGTTGCACCCGCATCCGCAGTTCGGCGGAACGATGAACAACAAGATCGTCTACGACCTCTTCTATATGTTCCAGAAGCGGAATTTCACCACGCTTCGCTTCAATTTCCGCGGTATCGGCCGCAGCCAGGGCGAATTCGACCACGGCACGGGCGAACTGTCGGACGCCGCGGCCGCGCTCGACTGGGTGCAGTCGCTGCATCCGGATTCGAAGAGCTGCTGGGTCGCCGGCTATTCCTTCGGCTCGTGGATCGGCATGCAGCTCCTGATGCGCCGGCCCGAGATCGAGGGCTTCATCTCGGTCGCGCCGCAGCCCAACACCTATGACTTCTCGTTCCTGGCGCCCTGCCCTTCGTCGGGCCTGATCATCCATGGCGACGCCGACAAGGTCGCGCCGCCCAAGGACGTCCAGGGCCTGGTCGACAAGCTGCACACCCAGAAGGGCATCACCATCACCCAGAAGACCCTGCCCGGCGCGAACCATTTCTTCGCCAACGACGCCGAGCTCCTGATCCAGGAGTGCGCCGACTATCTCGATCGCCGGCTGGCGGGCGAGCTCGCTGATCCGCGCCCGAAGCGGCTGCGCTGATCTTCAGACCGTCGTTTTCCGGGACGCCCGTGACGGGGTCGCCACTTCGCGTTGGTCGAAGGGGGCGACACCGGCGCGGATGAATTCGATCAGCTTCTCGGCGGCAAGTGACGGAGGCCGGGTCCTCGGCGTCAGCAGCCAGACATCCATGGCGGTCTCCGGCAGCAACACCTTGCGGATCAGCCGGTCGCCATAGTCCAGCCCGACGAAGGAAGGCACGATCGACACGCCGGCGCCGTTGGCGACGAAGCCGCAAGCCGTTTCCGAAAGCGGGACCTGGATGTGGTTGCGTTTCTGCACGCCTTTCATCTGGAAGGCGCGGTCGATCGTCATCAGCGAGCAATCGTCCCTTGCCAGCGAAATGAAGGGCTCGTCGCGCAAGTCGTCGATTTCGACCGCCTGCCGATCGGCAAGGGGGTGACCGACGGGCAGAACACAGATCATCGCAAAGCGCATGATGATTTCGGCGCGCACGTGCGGATGGTCGGCGGGAAGGACGCTGAGGCCGATATCGATCTGCTGGGACGCGACCAGTTCGGTGATTTGCGGCGAAGGCCGGCTCTGCAGCGTGAAGTGAAGGTCGGGCTGGCTGCCAAGGAACGGCGCCAGGACCTGCCCCAGGTACCGCGTCGCGAACGCCGCCGGCGCGGCCACGCTCACCTCGCCCCATTCGCGGTTGCGCACGGCATTGGCCAGCCGCGCGATCCTCTCCGTGCCGGAGAACATGCGCTCGACCTCGACAGCCAGCAGGCGCGCCTCGAGCGTCGGGACCAGCCTTGAACCGCTGCGAACGAAAAGCTGGAAGCCGCAGGTCTGGGCGAAGGCACGCAGCAGCTTGCTGACCGCCGGCTGCGAAATCCTTAGCTTTTCGCCGGCTCGCGTGACCGATCCGGTCTCGATCGTGGCGTGGAACGCTTCAAGCTGTCGGATTTTCATACCGGACTCCCAAGGCGTCAGATCATGAGATCTGGTTATAAGGCCGGGAGAATAAGTAATTTGACTTTCATGTTGTCAAGTCGCTCCCTTTCCAACCACTTGCCGGTGCGAGCAGACAGGCCTCGCAAGACCGGACCACTGGAGCGGAGGAGACGTCCGGATGAAATCGATTGTCGGCCTGACATTTGCAGCCTTGCTGGCCTCGTCGCCGGTCTATGCGTCGACGCTGTCCGTCTGCATCGAGGGGTCGCCCGAGATATTCAATCCGGAGCTCTCAAGCAGCGGCACGACCTTGTTCGTGCTTGGCCAGATCTACGACAATCTGGTGTCCGTGAAGCAGGGTTCTTCAGAGATCGAGCCCGCGCTGGCTGAAAGCTGGACCGTTTCCGCCGATGCGAAGACCTATACGTTCAAGCTGCGCAAGGGCGTGAAGTGGCAATCGAACGATGCCTTCACGCCCAAGCGTGACTTCAACGCCGACGACGTGGTCTTCACCTTCCAGCGCATGATGGACCCGGCCAATCCCTATTCCAAGGTCAATGGCGGCGAATACACCACCTTCCAGACACGGCTTGCCGATACGCTGCAAAGCGTGAAGAAGATCGACGACGACACCGTCGCCTTCACGCTGAAGGAGCCGCTGGCGCCGTTTATCGGCATCATGGCGCACCAATCGCTCGCCATCACGTCGGCGGAATATGCCGATGCCATGTCCAAGGCTGGCACGCCGGAGCAATTCGATCGCCAACCGATCGGAACCGGCGCCTTCCAGTTGCAGGATTATCAGGCCGACACTGCCGTGCGCCTGATCCCGTTTGCCAACACCTGGGGCGCGGCCATCGGCGACGAATCCCGCACGCCGAAGGTCGACGCTGTCGTCATGGCGATCAGCACCGACGCCACGGTTCGCCTGCAGCGCGCCATGGCGGACGAATGTCAGATCGCTCTCTATCCCAACCTCGCCGATCGCGAGACGATCGAGAAGAGCGGCAATCTCAACCTGGTCCGCACGCCAGTGGCATCGACCGGCTTCATCACCTTCAATTTCAACGACGACGCGTTGAAGAACAAGAAAGTGCGCGAGGCGCTGGCGCACGCGATCGACATCAAGCCGCTGGTGGATGTCGTCTACGACGGCATGGGCAAGGCCACGGGATCGCTCATTCCTCCCGCCCTGTGGGGTTTCGATGAGAAGATCGCTCCCTACGACTACGATCCGCAAGAGGCCAAGGCCCTGCTCAAGGAGGCCGGCTATCCCGATGGGTTCTCAACGCAGATCTGGGCGGTCCCGGTCTCACGCCCCTACATGCCGCACGGACGTCGCGCGGCCGAGATGATCCAGGCGGACTGGGCAAAGATCGGCGTCAAGGCCGAGATCGTGTCGTACGAATGGGCGGAATACATCAAGCGCTCCGTTTCCGGAGAGTCCAAGGTGGGCATGTTCGGTGGCATCTGGGACTTCCCGGATCCGAGCGAGATACCGAACAACTATTTCACCTGCGATTCGTCCGGCAAGCCGAGCCCGTCCAACATCGGCGGCTGGTGCAACAAGGACTTCAACGCCCTCATGAACCAGGCCGGCGCGATTACCGACCAGCCGCAACGCGAGAAACTGTACAAGCAGGCGGAGCAGGTGTTCCATGACGAAGTGCCGGCCGTGATCCTGGGCAGCGCGGACGCGATCACCGCCGTCAGCAAGAAGGTCAAAGGCTACAAGGAAGCCAATTTCGGCACGAGCCGGTTGGCCGGCGTGACGGTAGAGGAATGACCCGGCGAGCGGATGCATGCCAAGCCGGTTGATTTGCCCTGCAGCCCTGCCCGGACGAAGCACTTCAGAACGAAAGTAAATACATGCGTGTCTTGATCATCGGCGCCGGCATCCTCGGCGCCAGCGTTGCCTACCACCTCGCCCGCAAGGGCGTCGAAGTCGAGATCATCGACGAGGAGCATCAGGGCAAGGCCACGCTTGCCGGGGCGGGAATAGTCGCCCCCTGGGCAACCGCGGTCGAAGGGCAGCCGGAATGGTACGGGCTCTATGCAGCCGGCGCCCGCTACTACGCCGATCTGATATCGGGACTGGAGGGGCTCGGCGAGACCAATCTCGGATACGGCAAGGTCGGGGCGCTGGTGGTCGCCGAGGAAAAAGGCGTACTGGACGAAGCCGAAGCGCGGCTCCTTCGCCGCATCAAGGACGCGCCGGAGGCCGGTGATGTGCGCCGCATATCCCCGGCCGAGGCGCGCGAATTGTTCCCGCCGCTGCGCGAAGGCATGGAGGCGATCTACATACCGGGCGGCGCGCGCGTCGACGCACGCCTGCTTTCGGCAGCGATGGTGCGTGCCGCGGTCGCGATGGGTGCGACGGCGCGCAACGACCACGTGACGCTGCGCCTGCAAGACGGCAAGGCAGTTTGCGTGGGCAGCGATGGCCGGTCGATCCGGGCCGACGAGATCGTCGTCACGGCCGGCGCCTGGGCGGCGCAGATTCTCAATCCGCTCGGCCTGACGCATCCCGTCGGGCCGCAAAAGGGCCAGATCGTGCATCTGCGCCTGCCGGGGGTCGCCACGGGCAAGTGGCCATGCCTGCTGCCCGTGGGCAGCCATTACATGCTTGCCTTCGACGATTCCCGCGTGGTCATCGGCGCGACGCGTGAGGACAATTCCGGTTTCGACTACCGCGTCACCGCGGCCGGCGAGCATGAGGTGCTGGGTGCCGGGCTGGCGCTGGCGCCTGGGCTTGCCAGCGCCACTCATATCGAAACGCGCATCGGTTTCCGACCGGCCGGCAGCGATATCAAGCCGATCCTCGGTCGGGTGCCGGGTATCGGCGGCCTGACCGTCGGCAACGGCCTCGGCGCATCCGGCCTCACCATCGGCCCGTTCGCGGGCAAGTGCCTGGCCGAGCTGGTGGCCGACGGCGCGGCGCCGACCGCGCTCGACGGCTTCGGCCCGAAAGGCCGTGGCTAGAGCAATCCTCCCGACGCGGGAGCCGCGCCGTGCCGGATCACGAAGACGGTTCGGCCGTGGCGGGGCTTGTGCGAAATATCGAAGCAAAGGACCGAAGATGATCAAACGTCACCGCAAGCACCGGATCATGCATGGCGCTGTCGAGCACAACGGGGTGCTCTATGTCGGCGGACACGCGGCAGACGACATTTCGCTGGGTATGAAGGAGCAGACCCGGCAGATTTGCGGCAAGCTCGACAAGCTGCTGGCGGAGCTGGATTCCGACAAGTCACGCATCCTTTCGGCGCGCATCTATCTGAGCGACATGACCCGCAAGGAAGAAATGAACGAGGCGTGGCTGGAATGGATCGACGGCGACGACCTGCCATCACGCGCGACGATCGGCGGCGTCGATCTCGGCGACCCCCGGCGTCTCATCGAAGTGGTCATCATTGCCGCCAAGGCATGACGATCCCACTGATCCATCTGGCGCAAGCGGGAAGTCCGGGCGATAATGGGTGACCGGTTCCCGCGAGGCAATGATGTACCAACCGCCCCATTTCCAGGAAACACGTCCGGATGTCCTGCACGCGCTCATCCGGGCGCATCCGCTTGGCTTGCTGATTTCGAACGGACCTGACGGTCCGGTGGCCAATGCCATCCCCTTCCTGCTCGACCCGCCCGATCCGTCGCGCGCGGATTTCCCGCCGAACGGCCGGTTGCGCGCGCATCTGGCGAAGGCCAATCCGCAGTGGAAGTTGCTGGCCGACAATCCGGCATCGCCGGTGCTGGTCGTGTTCCAGGGCGCCGACTCCTATGTGACGCCATCCTGGTACGAGACCAAGCGCGAGACCGGAAAGGTCGTGCCGACATGGAACTACGCCACCGTACAGGTGCGCGGCATCGTGCGCGCGATCGAGGACCAGGACTGGCTTGCCCGGCAGATCACTGACCTTACCGCTTTCCAGGAAGGACGGCGCGACGCTCCCTGGGCTGTGACGGACGCGCCGGCGCCCTTCATCCAGTCGCAGATCAAGGGCATCGTCGGACTGGAGATCGACATCACCGCCATCCACGGCAAGTGGAAGGTCAGCCAGAACCGGCCTGTCGCCGACCGCGCCGGCGTTGCCCGCGGACTGGAGGGCGAGGATGCCGCGACGGCGCCGGAGATGGCGCGGATGGTGCGCTCCTTCGGCGGGCTGGACGGCGAATAGCAGGGGTCGTCCGCCCCCAACACCGCCCTACCTGTTCCCGAACGTCAGGCGGAACGCCTTCTTGCGCTTGGGCAGCCCCGGCCCCGGGGCTGAGAAGATGAATCCCAACCGGGCAAAGACGAGCGCCATCAGAACCGCGCAGGCAAAGCCGAGGCCGAAGCCGGCAACCGTATCGCTGGGATAATGAGCGCCGACGAAAATCCGCGTCAGGGCGACCCACACGGCGAACGCCAGGGCGATGTACTTCTGGCGCGGAAACACCGTCAACACGATGCAAAACATCACGCCCATCGTCGTCGCATGACCCGACGGGAAGCTGGCGAAGCGCGCCTGCGTGGTAAAAGGATGCAGCGACAACACCCCGAATTCATCGAAGAGCTGCGGCCTGGCCCGGCCGATGCCGTATTTCAGCACATTGGCCACCAGAGCCGAAAGAGCCATCCCCGCCAGCACGAGACTGGCGACGCAAGTCCAGCCGTAGAAGATGACCAGCGTCCTCCGCGACAGGCTTCGCCAATCGGTCAGATTCGCGATGACGAGCCACAGCGCGGCTGGCACGAGATACCATCCGCCGAGGCCGAAATTGGTGAAGAAGTCGGCGATACCAACGAAGGATCCAGGCAGAAATCGGGTGTCCGCGCCGGCGATCCTGTCGAGATAGAGAAACGCGGCAATGGCCGCGAGCAGCCAGACGCCCGCCCATATCAACCATTGCGCCGGCGCATGCACCTCGCGCGGCACGGCAAGTCGAGCCATGACGATTCGGAAGGTCTGGCGGAAATTCCCGACAGACCGACGCGGCAGCGCCAGCAGCGACGCAGTGGAGAAAGATGGCGACGTCACGGACATGTCGAAATCATCTGGTCAACCGATAGAGGCCAAGCGATACGCGTTGTCCGGACGAATAGTTGATGCCATCGATCTCGGCAACGCGGTTCGCCGACTTACCTTGCGCGGCGAGCATGTTCTGGAGCCTCGCCTCCTGCTGGACCATTACGAGGCCCATGGCGCAGGACGGGTCGCGCAGGAGGTGGTTAGCGACGCCATCGACGGTGGTCAGCACGGTGTTGGTGCCGACCAGGAACACCAGGCTCGGCTCCTCGAAACCGGACGATGCCAGGACCGTGGTGTCGCATGGACGATCGGCGCGAACGGCGGCGGCGACCCTGGGGCTGATCCACAGCGGCGTCAGGGAAGGCGCGATGACGCCGAACAGCAAGGCATAGGCAATGCCGGCGCAGACCGCGGCCGACGCGATGCGTGGCAACGACAGCTGCAGATGACGGGGGAAAGCCAGGAACCCCGCGGCCAGCGCCGCGGCGGCGGCCGGAATGCTCCACCACGAGAACGTGCCCGTCAGCCATAGCGGGGCGCCGATGCTGGCGGCGGCGATGCCCAGCGTGACCACGACGAAACCAAGCGCGGTCGCCCATCGCAACGCCACTTGCCAGCGCTTGAGCGGTGCATCTGCCTCAGCTTGCGGCAGGGTCAGCGACCATCCCACCAGAAGCGCCACGGCCGGATAGGCCGGCAGCACATAATGCGGCAGCTTGGTCGGGATGAGCTCGAACACCAGCCAGAACGGAATATACCAGGCGAGGCAGAAGCGAAGCCGGGCATCGTCGCGGAACCGGTTGAGCGCCATCAATCCCGCCCCGATCGCCGCCAGGCCGAACGGCCACATGAACAGCGAATAGGTGACAGCATAGAAGCCTGGAAAGCCTCCATGCGATTCCTGCCCCTGCGCGACCTTGCCCATCATGTCCTTGCCGACGGCCTGTTGCAGCAACGCGCCGCCGCTCTTCCAGGTGATCAGCGCCAGCCAGGGCAGCACGATCAGCAGGACGAGAAGCAGGCCGCGCCCGGCTTTCAGCTTTGCCAGCCAACGCCAATCGCGTTCGTAGGCGAAAAGCGCGAGAACCGTAAGCGCCGACAGCAAGGGCGCGATCGGTCCCTTGATGAGGATCGCCGCGCCCTGCGCGGCCCAGAACAGCCATGGCAGATAACCCGCGACGGGTTCGTTCCTGCGGGAGGCGAGATAGATCCTGGCAAGCGCCCCCTGCGCCAGCACGCAGCAGGCAAGAAGCGCCGCATCCGTCTTGGCGTCGCGCCCTTCGAAGGCCGTCGCGAAGATGGCGGCCACGATCAGCCCGGCGGCGATGCCGGCATTCGATCCGAACAGGCTGGCGCCGATCCACGCGGTTGCGACGACGGCGATGGCGATCGCAAGCGCGGAGATGGTCCGGTACACCCATATCGGAGCGTCCGCCCCCTTGCCGCTGACGATCAGCGCCGCCGATTGCAGCCAGTAGATTCCGATCGGCTTCTGGTAGCGCGTCGTGTCCTGAAAACGGATGTCGACATAGTTGCCGGTCTCGGCCATCTGCTTGGTGGCCTGGACGAAACGCGGCTCATCGCGGTCCAGCGGCGGCATGCTGGCCAGCCCGCCGGCCGTCATCAGCAGGCTGAAGAGGAAGAGAAAGATGTACTTCTTGGTCATGCGGCGCGGCGATCCTTCTCACACCTGCCTTGCGAGAGGCCGGTCAATCGACCTTGGTCATCGCCGCCTTGCGCTCGTTGGCGATCAGCCAGAGATTGCGGACGTAGATGAACAGGCCCATCGCCTGGCCGGCGATGAAGACCGGATCCTGCCTCTGGATGGCGTAGACCAGCAGCAGACCGCCGCCGAACAGGGAGAAGAACCAGAAGGCGATCGGCACGACGCTGCGCTTTGCCTTTTCCGATGCCACCCATTGCACGACAAAGCGCATGGTGAAGAAGAACTGCGCGATGAAGCCGAGCAGCACCCAGGCGTCGAACTGCTTGACGAAGACCTGATGCAGCCAGGCGCTCAGGCCCTGAAGCACGTCAATCATGCATGATTTCCTCTACCTTTGGCATCCTTCGACGCCTGCGCCGAAGCCACCAGACGCCACACAGATCGAGCGCGCCCTGGAGACCACGGTCGAAAATGCCGTAATTGGATTTGCCGTGACGGCGGGAGCGGTCGACGACGTCGCAATGAACGACGCGATAGCCTTCCTGGATCACCAGCGCCGGGACGAAGCGGTGGGTGCCGTCGAAGAACGGCAGCTTTCTCAATATGTCGGTGTGCACGGCTTTCAGGCCGCAGCCCGTATCCCGCGTCTCATCGTGAAGGATCGCGTTCCGCAGCCAGTTCGCGAAACGCGAGGCCAATTGCTTGATCTTGCTGTCGCGGCGTTTCAGTCGCTGGCCCTGCGCGGCGCCGAAGGCCGGACCCGCCTGCCTCAGCGCATCGACGAGCACCGGTATGTATTTGGGATCGTTCTGCCCGTCGCCGTCGATCGTGGCGACGATGCCGCCGCGCGCCGCCCAGGCGCCGGACCGCACGGACAGGCTCTGGCCGGCTGATTTCTCATGCTTCAGCCGACGAACCGGAAACGGGCGCCGGGCCGCCTGCGCGGCCAGCACGGTGCCCGTGTCGTCGGTCGAGCCATCGTCGACGACGATGACCTCGAAGGCGCGCCCTGTCATAGCCGCCTCGATTTCCTCGAGCAGCAGCGGCAGGTTTTCCGCCTCGTTCCGGCAAGGAATGACGATGGATATCAAGTCATCCGGCATATCGCGTCGGGCTCGGTGTCGGCCAGCAGGCCACGTGGGCAGATCAAGAGCGGAAGACGTTCGGACCGAAGGCTTCCTGACTCCCTTCGTTTCCGCCGCATTTTCACGATGCCAAGTGAATCGCTTGGCTGCAAAAGGCCCCCGCCGACGCGGCGCCTCAATACGCCAGCCGAAACGACGACGCAAGCATGTCTGTCAAAAGGCCGTGCGTAACGTTTCAAAAGTCGTTTCCATGTTGCGGATCCCGCCTCACCCAGTCCGCGATCGGACGCAAAACCGGATTCTGCTTTTTCTGATCGCGCTTGGATGCTAAACGCGCGCGTTCATGCACGCTAAGCCCGGCCGGAGCGACCGGGGCACATTCGGGAAAGAAAAAATGTCCGCCTTCAAGTCCGATTTCCTGCGCACGATGAGTGAGCGCGGCTTCATCCACCAGACTTCGGATGACGCCGGCCTCGACCAGCTCTTCGCCAGGGAGATCGTGACCGCCTATATCGGCTTCGACGCGACGGCCAGGAGCCTGCATGCCGGCTCACTGATCCAGATCATGATGCTGCACTGGCTGCAGAAAACCGGCCATCGACCGATCGCCCTGATGGGTGGCGGCACCTCGATGATCGGCGATCCCTCGTTCAAGGACGAGGCGCGCAAGCTGCTCACGCCGCAGGACATCGACGACAATCTCGTCGGCATCCGCCGCAACTTCGCGCCCTACCTCAATTTCGGCGACGGGCCGAACGACGCCGTCATGATCAACAACGCCGACTGGCTGATGCAGATCAACTACGTCAACTTCCTGCGCGACGTGGGGCGGCATTTCTCCGTCAACCGCATGCTGGCCTTCGATTCCGTCAAGCTCAGGCTCGATCGCGAACAGTCGCTGTCCTTCCTCGAATTCAACTACATGATCCTGCAGGCCTACGACTTCGTGGAGCTGTACAAGCGGCTGGGCTGCCGGCTGCAGATGGGCGGCTCCGATCAATGGGGCAACATCGTCAACGGCATCGACCTTGGCCGGCGCATGGAAGACGCACAGCTCTATGCCTTGACCACTCCCCTGCTGACCACCTCGTCCGGCGCCAAGATGGGCAAGTCCGCCTCGGGCGCCGTCTGGCTCGACGGCGACATGCTGTCGCCGTACGAATTCTGGCAGTACTGGCGCAACACCGAGGACGCCGATGTCGGGCGTTTCCTCAAGCTCTACACCACCCTGCCGCTCGGCGAGGTCGCACGCCTGGCGCAGCTTGGCGGCGCCGAGATCAACGAAGCCAAGAAGGTGCTGGCCACCGAGATCACCGCCATGCTGCACGGCCGCGCCGCGGCCGAAAGCGCCAGCGACACGGCGCGCAAGACCTTCGAGGAAGGCGCGCTCGCCGAGACGCTGCCGACGGTCGAGGTCGACGCAAGCGCCCTCGAGGCCGGCATCGGCGTGCTGTCGCTGCTGGTCAGCGCCGGCCTGGCGTCGTCCAACGGCGAGGCGCGCCGGCATATCCAAGGCGGCGCCGTGCGCCTCAACGACCAGCCGGTCGCCGATGACCGGCGCACGGTCACGGCTCAGGACTTGAGTCCGGAAAAGGTCGTAAAGCTCTCGGTCGGCAAGAAAAAGCACGTTCTGGTGCGGCCGGCCTGACCTGACGCCGGGGACACTTTGCTTTCCATCCGAGCCAGCCTGTCGACGACGGCTCACTGGATGGCAGGTGGACTGTCCCCTGAGGCGATTGGAATTGCCTATCTGAACTCGAAGATCGAGCGGAAGATTCCCGGCGCGATCACCGACAGCGGGTTGATGTCCAGATTGGGCTTGTTGGCGTTGCCCTTGAGCCGGTAGGTCACGCCGATCAGCCCGCGATCGCGTCCATTGCCCAGAAGCGCGCCGACGAGCGGCAGTTCGCCGAAGATCCGGTTGACACCATAGGCCGGCATGAAGGTGCCGGTCATGTCCATGTTGTTGTTCTCGTCGTAGAGCGTGCCCTGGAACGTGGTACCGATGCGCGGGCCGCGCAGCACGCCGTTGGCGAGTTTCAGATAGCCGGTCCCCTTGTCGATCTCGGCGAAGCCGCGCTCGAATTTGACCCTCGACGTATCGAGATTTCCCTTCACCGCTTCGTTCAGGCTGCGCTTGTCGCCCGCGGGCGTGGTCGAGACGATCGAGGCGAGCTTGGGTTCGTTGACGACGAAGAAGTTGGATGTATCCACCTGCCCTCTCATAGGCCCGTCGCTCGCCCCGGAGAGCGCGAGGGTGATCGAGCCGCCCTCCATGTGCTCGTAGATGTTGAGGAAACGCAGCACCGCGCCGGCGTCGGTGGATTTCACTGAAAGGGCGCGGCGGCCGCCTCCAGCCGTGTTGCTGATCGCGATCCCGGCGCCGGAGCTGGCCACGGCGCTGACATTGAGCCCATTCACCTTGGAGCCCGCGCCGCTGTAGTCCAGTTGGAGGTTCGACAGCTTCTCGTCGTGGAAGCCGGTGAGTGAATCGATGTTGGCCGAAACGGTGATCGCATCCGTGCCTGTGGCCTTGGTCGCGGTGTCGACGTCCGACGTGAACTGCTTGATCAGCGAGCGCGCGTCGAGCGCATTGCCCCGGACGTCGACGGCGTAGCCCTTGCCCGATCGCTTGACCGATACCGCGACGTCGTCGCCCCGGTTGAGCGTCACCTTGCTGAAGCGCGCGGACGACAGGGCGCCGTTGACCAGAACGACATTGCCGCCGATCGAGAACGTCTTTCCCGAAAGATCGAAGTCGGACAGCGTCGTGGTATCGCCGGTCTTCGTCATGTTGAAGTTGACGCTGGCAGGGATGCCGGCCCCCTTGCTCCAACCGGCCCAGGGAATATCCAACCGGGCGTTGGTGAGGTCGGCCGAGACGCTCTGGGCACTGCCGCCGCTCTTGTCGACGGCCACCTTGATCGTTCCGGCGAGCAGCGGCGCAAGACCGGGCATGGCCGTCGCGCGCGTCTTGTCGTCGAGCACCAGCGCTACCTTGCGGCTGCGTGCCGGCCCGTTGTCCTCCAGCGGCTCGACGAGATCGAGTTCGGCCGGGATGCCGTTCAGTTGCGCCTTGGCCGAAATCACGGCCTTGGTCGGCTCGACGGTGATGGACCCGTCGGCGTCCGTCACGGTCTGTCCCTCAAAGGGCTTGGCCAGCGAAAGCCCCTTGTAGTCGAGCGCCACCAGCCAATTCAGTTTCGAGCTGTCGACGCCCGACTGTAGAGGGATGTCGGCCTTGACGTGCCCGGATACGGTGCCGGACAGATCCTCCGGCGCAAGGCCGACATGGCGCATGGCGTTGATCGGCTCGTAGGAGGCGAGTTCGGCGATCGCCGGCGCATCGCCGGCCACGTCAATGTCGAGCGACCCGATTACCGGCGGATGATTGGCTTCCTTCACGCTCAGCGTGCCGTTGTGCGCCTCCACCGTGCGGCCACTGGGCATATAGACGGTGCCTGACGAAAGCGCGATATCGACATCGTTGCCGCGGAAATCGACCACGCCGACGGCGTCGCGTACCGGAGGTATGCGGCCGGCCGTATCGAAGCGCGAACCTTCGATCTGGAAGCGGCCGAAGACTTCATCGGCTGACAGCGGAACACCATTGCCAAGCCGGCCCGGCACGACCCTGAACTGCAGGCTGGCGTCGACGACACGACCGCCGAACAGGTTCTGTAGCACCCACAGCCGCGCATTGTGGGCCGAGAACCACGGCCAAAGCTGCTTCACGTGCGAGACCAGCATGTCGTGCACGTTCAAGGCAACCGATATGCCGGGCGCTTTCCCATCCACGAACGCCACCGTGGCCGTGCCCTCCACATCGGAGCCGGGAGCGGAACGGACCGCGATCTGATCGGCCACCAATGTCTGGCTGGCCACTTTGTAGACCCCCGCGATGCGGGCAAGGAACGTAAGAGCGGGCTCTGGCGATTCCGAAGGCGCGAGCGTCGATCCGTCGCTTGTCAGGTCGTAGCGATAGGCCGGCTCATCCCCTGCCGTACCGGAAGCCGGCCTTGGGCCCACCGAGCCCACGAAGTCGAACGTCGAACGTTCGGTCTTCATCCGCAGCCTGTCCACGGCAACCTTGTTCGTGCCGCTTGCCAGCGTTGCATCGAGATCGACGTCGGCCGGCAGAAGCCCGCGCGGCCCTAGGTCGATGACGGAGCCGGCGGACGACAGCGACACGACCAGCCGAGACGTATCCGTGCTCGCCCCCTGCGCGCCGGACAGCTTCAGCGAAACGGCGCCCAGCTTCATTCCCTGTGCCGCGTCGTCCCCGCCAGCCAGCCGCATGTTTGCATCGAGCGCCGCGATACGGCCGGTGGCGGCGTCGCGCGTGGCGGACGCGGCCAGGGTCAACGCCCTGCCGTCGATATCGGTGTCGGCGCTGATCTTCAGTCCGCCGGAGCCGGATTGCGTCACCCTTGCATCGGCGATCCTGACGGACCGGACCGGTGCATGTTCGGTCAGCACGAACTCCACATTGCTGAGATCGATGCGACGCAACGAGTCCTCGCGGATCGCGTCGAGCGCAAGGTTGATGTTGGCGAACACCGCGCCGATCAACTTGTCGGGATCGACAAGGCCTTCCGCGTTGCGCAAGCCGGCCGCCCAGTCGCCCTGGGACGGCATCGCTGCCATGACGATGCGCGCGTCCGATATCTTGGCGCTGCTAAGCCGCACCTCACCCCACAGCAGCGGTATCAACCGGACGCCGAAACGGACACGGCCGGCATCCGCCATCGGCTTGCCGTCGGCGGTCTTCAGGCTGACATCGCTGACCTGCAGCGCCACGAAGCTCGACCCGTCGAGGGTGATTCGCGCAGGACCGACCTCGGCATTCACGTCGACGCCGGCCAATTTCTCGACGGCGAGTTCCGCCTCGGCGCGCAATCTTTCGGAGCCGACGCCGGAAATGCCTACGAGATAGACCGCGGCGGCGGCAAGCGCGACAAGGACCGCGAAGCCCACGCCAATGCGCGCCAGGATGCGAAATCCCCGCCCGATCGCGGCCTGGCCAAGCGGGGGAACGCGGCACGCGGACGGCATGGTTCCAAGATCCGTGATTTCGTCACGCCTGAACCTGATCTTCTCGTGCCGCGGTTGCTCCTGACCCACGCAATATCCCGTTGTACCAATCGATCGTGGACGAATCCCGGCCCGACACTATATCGATGCTGCTTCGCGCGTAACCTTAAACAAGGGCACTGATATGGCTGATCTCAACGTGGGCGATCCCGCTCCGCAATTCGACTTGCCGCGCGATGGCGGCCAATCGATCAGACTGGCGGATTTTTCCGGAAAACCCGTCGTCCTCTACTTCTATCCGCAGGACGACACGCCGGGCTGCACCACCGAGGCCATCGACTTCTCGCGCCTGAAGCCCGAATTCGAAAAGACCGGCACGACGGTGATCGGCCTGTCTCCCGACAACGTCAAGAAGCACGACAAGTTCAAGACCAAGCATGGCCTGACCGTCGATCTCGCCAGCGACCCGGAACGCCAGGTGATCGAGGCCTATCACCTGTGGGTCGAGAAGACGATGTACGGCCGCAAATACATGGGCGTCGAGCGCGCGACATTCCTCATCGGCGCCGATGGCCGGATCGCGCGGATATGGCGCAACGTCAAAGTGAAAGGCCACGCCGAGGACGTGCTGGAGGCCGTCCGCGCCCTCTGAGGTTCAGACCTCCTCTCCTGACCACGATCGGCGGCGCGGCGGGCGTTCGAGCAGGCGCCCGCAAAGCTTTGTTAACCTTAATATTGTGTAGTCCGTGGCCAGGTGTAGTAACGAAAGCTTGGTCCCGTGAGCGCAACCGGTCAGTCAGCGGTCTTCGGCAGACGCAAGGAACCCCACACAGTCATCATCGCCCGTGGCAATGAGATAAGGCACTTCACGGTAAGGCCCTGGATGGCCGCGTTTTTCGGCTCGGCCCTGGCCGCCGTCGTGATCGGTTATCTCCTGGCGACATCCTATCTGGTCCTGCGCGACGACCTCATCGGCGCGACGACCGCGCGGCAGGCGCGCATGCAACAGGCTTACGAAGACCGCATCTCGGCGCTTCGCGCCCAGGTCGACAGGATCACGAGCCGCCAACTCCTCGACCAGAAACTCATGGAGACGAAGGTCAGCGAACTGCTCGAGCGGCAGAACCAGCTCAGCCAGCGGCATGGCCGCCTCGGCCCGTTGCTGGATCGCGCCGAGAGCGAAGTCGGGGCCGCGCCTGACGACACGCCCCCGGATCGCAAGCCCGAACACCGCGCCGACGCGACCGGCGGCATCAGTCAGGCGCAGAGCTATTCCGTCGCCAGCCTCGCAGCCAAGGACACGCGACCGTTCTCGTTGTGGTCGACGCGCTCCGATCCGCTCGAGGTGGAATCGGCGGCTGATCGGGCCGACAAGCTGTTCGTCTCGATCAACAAGTCGCTCAAGTCCATTGAAAGCGAACAGCTAAGCCGTATCACCACGCTTGCCGACAACGCCTACAAGAACGCCGACGCCATCACCCAGGCGCTCGAAGCCGCCGGCCTGCCGGTGGACAGCGAATTCGGCAAGAGCGATGTGGGCGGCCCGCTGATACCGCTCGACAGTTCGATGATCTTCGACAGCAAGGTCAAGGAACTGGACGAGGCGCTGGACGCCCTCGACCACCTGAAGAAGGAAGCGCGGCAGCTTCCCCTGGCCAACCCCGCGCCCGGGCGTTCGGTCACGAGCCCATTCGGCGTCCGCACCGACCCCATCCTCGGCACCGCCGCGCTGCACTCCGGCATGGATTTCCGCGCCCCCATGGGCATGCCGGCCAAGGTCACCGCCCCTGGTGTCGTCACCAAGGCCGGGTGGAACGGCGGCTATGGCCGCATGGTCGAGGTCGACCATGGCAATGGCTTCGCCACTCGCTACGGACACCTGAGCGAGATCGATGTCGCCGTCGGCCAGAAAGTCGACGCCGGCACGATCATCGGCAAGACCGGCAGCAGCGGCCGCTCGACCGGCCCACACCTGCACTACGAAGTCCGCCACAATGGCGAGGCGATCGATCCGTTGCGCTTCCTGACCGTCGGCAAGAAAGTCTCCCAGTACCTCTAGGACCATCGACCCCGCGGGTTACTCTGCACAAAGCCGTCGGTTGAAGTGGCCTGCCCAAGTTGCTTCCCTGCCCCAATATTTCCCGAGAGGCCCGATATGGCTCCTTCGCCACTTGTCGGCAGGCCTCGAACTATTTTTGAATTCCATTTGACTGAATAAATCTTCGGTGCCAGATTTGGGCCTCTTGAGGGCGCACGTCATGGCACTGCGGGGGACGAATCAGGAATTCGGGCGGCCGTACAACCGCCGCATCGTGCTCGAATCCATTCGCCTTCATGGTCCCCTCGCCCGCGGCGACATCGCAAGGCGTGTCGGCCTCACCGTGCAGACCGTTTCGACCATCGTGCGTGAGCTCGAGGAGCAGGGCTATATCCTGTCCGTGCGCGAGGAGCCCAAGGGGCGCGGGCTTCCGCCGGCGACGCTGCGCATCAATCCCGAAGGCGGCTACGCGGTGGGCATCCATGTCACGCCGCTGGGCATCAACGCGGCGCTGATCAACCTCCGCGGCGACGTCATCGACAGCAGCCATCGCGAAGCGCCGAACGCCACGCCCGACCTTGCCTTCGACCTGATCGGCCAGATGGTGCCGGACCTCACCCGGTTACGCCCCGGCGGACGCGTGCTCGGCATCGGCATGGCCCTTCCCGGACCATTCGGGGTGGAATCGATGAGCTTTGTCGGCCCTACCACCATGGCTGGCTGGAAGGACGTGGCGCTGCGGGAGCGGTTGGCCGCGACGACGGGCCTTCCGGCCTTCTTCGAGACCGACATGGCGGCCGCCGCCATGGGCGAGCGTCTCTATGGGCTGGGGGCGGCCTACGCGGACTATTATTACCTCTATTTTGGTGTCGGCCTCGGCGGCGTCATGGTGCATGACGGCACAGCCTTGCGCGGCGCCTGGGGGAACGCCGGCGAAATCGGCCACATCCCGGCCGTGCCTGGAGGCGAGCCCTGCCCCTGCGGCAACAGCGGCTGCCTCGAGCGTTATCTCTCGCTGGAAGCGCTGCGCCGCTGGAACGGCAGCGAGGCCGATTGGGTGAAAGAGATCAGCCCGATCTTCCACAGCGCCATCGCGACCATAGAGAACCTGTTCGACCCTGAAACGGTCATTCTGGGAGGGCTTGCCTCCACCGAACTGCTGGAGCGGCTCGCCGCGACGGCGGCCGACGGGCTTCGCAATTCGGTTTCGGCGCGAACGGACCGCACCTCGCCACGCGTCGTCGTGGCCAGCGGCGGCCAGCACGCGGTGTTGCGCGGCGCCGCCGCGCTTGCCGTGTCGGGCGTTCTTTCGCCCCGCTTCGGACAGATTTTCACAGCCGATCGCGATCGTGGACGCGATCCGCTCAATGGCAGGGAGATCGCCGCATGACCGCCCCCTTGCTGGTGCTGGAGAACGTCACCAAGAACTACGGCGCCATCCAGGCGCTGAGGGGCATAAGCTTCTCGATCGGCCGGGGCGAGGTCGTGGCCCTGCTCGGCGACAATGGCGCGGGCAAGTCGACGCTGGTCAAGATCATCGCCGGCGGCCTCGAGCCGAGCTCGGGTCGCATGCTGTTCGAAGGCAAGGAGTTCCTCGCCAGGTCCCCGGCCGAGGCCAAGGCGGCCGGCATCGAGACCGTCTATCAAGACCTGTCGCTGTGCACCAACGTGGACGTCGTGGCCAACTTCTTCATGGGCCGCGAGATGACGCGCAAGGTACTCGGCGTCCCGATCCTCGACGAGCGCGGCATGGAGCAGGTGGTGGCCAAGGCGCTCGCCAATGCCGGCACCCGCATCCCGTCGCTGCGCACCAAGGTCGAGCATCTCTCGGGCGGTCAGCGGCAGGCGATCGAGCTCAACCGTTTCGTCCACTGGGGCGGCAAGCTGGTGCTGCTTGACGAACCGTTCGCGGCATTAGGCGTCGAACAGACGCGGCGCGGACTGGACATGATCCGCCAGGTGGCGAACCAGGGCATCGGCGTCGTCATCATCACCCACATCATGCAACAGGCCTTTCAGGTCGCCGACCGGATCGTGGTGATCCGCCAGGGCGTCGTGGCGGGCGATGTCGCGCGCAACAAAACAAGTCCCGACGCGGTGATCAACATGATTACCGGAGAAACGCTTGCCGGTGCCGGATCGGCAGGCTGAGGGACAAACGAGGGGTCCGGCGCAAGAGGAGCGAACGACATGAAGCGAATACTTCTTTCTGTCTTCGGTATCCTGGCATTGGTCGTTGCCACGCTCACGCCGGCATTCGCCCAGTCCAAGGGAACCGTCTACTACCTGGTCCCGACCCTGCTCGATGAGTTCCAGACCGGCTCGGTGAGCGCGCTGGAGCTGTTCCTGAAACAGGTCGGCTATGAAATGAAGACGCTGAACGCCGACAACAAGACGGATGCTCAGCAGTCGCAGATGAACGACGTCATCGCGTTGAAGCCGAAGGCGATCATCCTTGCCGCGGTCGATTTCAACGCGCTCAAGCCGTCCGTCGAGGCGGCCCGCGCCGCCGGCATACCGGTCGTCGAGTTCGACCGCCAGATCACCGCCACCCCGTCCGATTTCACTTCGGTGGCGGGGACGATCGAGATTGGCTATGTCGCCGCCGAGCAGGCCGAGAAGCTGCTCAAGGCCAAGAACGGATCGGTGAAGGGCAAGGTCCTGCAGGTGCTCGGCGACCCCGGTGATCCCTACACGCTCGACATCCAGAAGGGCTTCGAGGAGAAGATGAAGGCCTTCCCGGACGTCAAGATCATCTCGCTGCCGGCCATGCAGTGGGAAGCCAGCAACGCCGGCACCATCGTCGCCGACCAGATGCTCGCCAACCCCGACATCGACCTGATCTTCAGCCACGCCGCCCATCTTTCGGTTGCCGCCGTCGCCTCGCTCGAGGCCGCTGGCAAGAAGCCCGGCGACGTCATGCTGATGAGCTCGAACGGCGCTCCGGTCGGTCTCGACCTGATCCGCAAGGGATGGCTCAACGTCGAAGTCGAGCAGCCGCTCTACGCGCAGGCGGCGGCGGTCGCCATGTTCATGGACAAGATCGCCAACAAGCAGGAACTCAAGCCCGGCGAATATGACGTGCTCGGCCTGAAATCGACCCTGACCAAGGAAGCCTGGGGCCCGAACATCAAGATCCCCGGCGCCGCCATCACCAAGGAAAACGTCGACAATCCGGCCTTCTGGGGCAACCAGAAGCCGCCGACGGAAACGGTGAAGTCGGTAGAATAAGCAAGCCGACCGATCGCTCCGGGCCGCAAGGGAGCATGATGCCGAGAACCGGATCTCGGTGTCATGCCCCCGGGGCCCGGAGCTTCCTTGCCCCGCTTTTGCTTTGCCGCGAACCCGCGCCCACGCGCGCCTGAAATCGAAACCTGACCGCATGGGCTCCAAGGGTTGCCTGGAACCATGCGCCAAACGGATCGACCCATGAGCCCTCGTACACGCCGCATGCTCGAGCTCGTGCTCGACAACCTCGTCTGGTTCATGCTGGTCTTTGTGCTGGCGGTGTTTTCCATCTTCATTCCCAATTTCTTCCAAGTGGGAATCTTCGCCAACATCATCGAGGCTTCCAGCGTGCTCGGCGTGATGTCGATCGGCCTGGCGCTGGTGATCATCGCCGGCCATATGGACCTTTCGGTCGAATCCGTCGCCGCGCTCAGCGCCATGACGGTGGGCATACTGTTCTGTTCCTCGGGCATCGGCATCGGCCTGCAACTGCATCCGGACTGGCTGATGGTGCCCGTGTCGCTGGCAATCGCGCTGGCGGTCGGCGGTATCATCGGCGTCATCAACGGCTTCCTCATCGTGCGGCTGAAGATGAGCGCCTTCATCATCACGCTGGCCTCCTACATCTGGGTGCGCGGACTGGTGCTCGTCGTATCGGGAGGACGCTCGGCGCAGGATCTCGCGCCCGCCATCCGCTGGTTCGGCATCCAGCGGCTTCTCGGCCTGCCGCTCACCGCCTGGATCGCGGTCGCCTGCTTCGTCATCTTTTCCCTCATCCTGGCAAAGACGCCCTTCGGCCGGCACCTCGTCATGATCGGTGGCAACGAAACGGCGACTTTCCGCGCCGGCATCCGGGTCAACCGCAACCTGGTCCTCGCCTTCGTGCTCGCTGGCGCCATTGCCGGCCTTGCCGGCTGGCTGCTCGCCATCCGTACCTCCGGCGCGACGGCAAACCTCGGCGTCGGGCTGCTGTTCAACGCCTTCGCGGCGGTCGTCATCGGCGGCGTCAGCCTCAAGGGCGGCGTCGGCACCCTGCCCGGCGTCTATGCCGGCGTGCTGCTGCTTTCGGCCATCAACACGGCGATCAACCTGATGGGCCTGCCGGCCAACTTCACCCAGGTCATCCATGGCCTGCTGGTGCTCGCGGCCGTGCTGCTCGACGCGTTCAAACAGACCATTCGCCAGAAGCTTGCATGAGGCACGCATGACCGGACGCATCGAAGGCAAGGTGGCGGTCATCGTCGGCGCCGCGCGCGGCATCGGCAAGGGAATCGCACAGCGCTTCGCCGAGGAAGGCGCCAGGCTCGTGCTGGCCGACAGCGAGGCGGAGGCAGGCCAGGCGACAGCCGACGAACTGGGCGCGACCTTCATCCGCACCGACATCTCGCGCATGCCGGATGCCGAAGCGGCCGTCGGCCTCGCGCTGGAACGGCATGGCCGCCTCGACGTCATGATCCAGAACGCCGGCATCTATCCCTGGCAGTTGATCGAGAACACCAGCCCGGACGACTGGGACCGCG
Source organism: Mesorhizobium sp. 65-26 (assembly GCA_001899205.1). Taxonomy (GTDB): domain Bacteria; phylum Pseudomonadota; class Alphaproteobacteria; order Rhizobiales; family Rhizobiaceae; genus Mesorhizobium. Next base: position 214,559 of record MKVL01000030.1, read on the forward strand.
TCATGGCGGTCAATCTGCGCGGTACCTTCAACGCCGCCCGCGCGGCGCTCGTGCCGATGAAGGCGCAGCGCTTCGGCCGCATGGCCTTCACTTCATCCATCACCGGGCCTCATGTCAGCAGCCCCGGCCACGGCCACTATTCCGCGAGCAAGGCCGGCATCAACGGTTTCATCCGTTCGGCGGCGCTCGAATTCTCCAGCTATGGCATCACCGTCAACGGCGTCGAGCCGGGCAACATCCTGACAGAGGCCATCGAAATGCATCGCGGGCCGGCCTTCATCAAGAACATGGAGGACGCCATTCCACTTGGGCGGCTCGGCACGCCTCGCGACGTCGCCAACGCCTTCCTGTTCCTGGCTTCGGACGACGCCAGTTATGTGACCGGCACGACCATCGTCGTCGACGGCGGCCAGTTGCTGCCCGAGGGCAGCGACTTCCGGCTGCTGCCGCCCTGACGGTCAATCGGCGGGGCTGATCGAAGGCGATGGTCGGCGCGAGAGGCGTCCTGTGCCGACACGACAACCAGTCGGACCTATTGCGGGTTGTCGGTCGGCACCATGTGTGGTTTCCTGACCGTGGGGGCGTGTCAGAACGACGAACCGAGCATTGAGGCTTGTTCTCGCTGCCGCACGCTTTGGTAATCGTCACGTTCTGATGTTGCGGAGCGCGCCATGGATTATCGGACAGCCACCCCCGACGACCTCGTCACCATCTTTCGCAGCCTGTCTCTTCGGCTCGCCGACCAGTATTCGGTCGCCGGACTGAACATCGAGGACGCGAAGGACGAGTTCCTGATGAGCCTGAGGGAGCAGCGGGCTCACACCCTTCTGATGGAGGGAGAACCCGTCGCCATCATCGCGTGGCGCGAAATCGGCCATGCGGCGCAAACCGCCTTCGCGGCCCATGAGAGCTTCTTTTCCCGTTCGACGGTCCGCTTCTGCAAAAAGCACATTCGCCGCATCCAGGCGCTGTGCGGAAACCTGCCCATCGATTCCTACAGTTGGTCCGATCGCGCAGAAGTGGCGAAATGGTTTCGCGTGCTGGGCTTTCGTGAGCGGGAGCGCGGCAACGGCGTCACCATCTTCGAGCTCGATCCGCAATAGCGGCGAGTTTCGGGCGTTTGCCAGCCCGCTCTCTCACGAAACGCGCGCAGCAGTGTTCATTCGTGACCAAACCAATCCCGGTCTCGCCCATTTCTTGAGTTGGATAGGGCGGATACGAGAGGAGTCTCAAATGAACCATGCAACATTCGATCGCCCCGTCCCCGTCTTCATCGGGCTCGGCTTCCCCCAGGAGATCGAAAACGTCCTCGACGCCTACAACATCCTCATCGAGTGGAACGGCATCCCCGACCTGGATCGGGCCGGCGCCATAGAGGTCTGCCGGAAGGCGATTCGGGGCGAGCGGGACGGCAAGGATGCCCGCGAGGCATTCCAGCGGTTTGTCCGCGGCAAGGGCATCCTCGCGGAGGACGCCTATAGCAACGCAGCATCGAGGCTGGCCAGGGAATGGTCGGTCCAGCCCTAGCGCGGCCCGGTCTCGGACGCCCCTGAAAATCCGGCGCCCCGGCAAGTCGGGGCGCTTGTCTTAAAGTGGCAAGGAAAGACTGCAAAAGCTGGGGATAGTGGTGGGCGATGACGGACTCGAACCGCCGACATCCTCGGTGTAAACGAGGCGCTCTACCAACTGAGCTAATCGCCCGCTCCGGGCCGGACCTTTAAGCGGTCGCGGCAGGCTTCGCAAGGCCAAATGAGCATCGCGTGCGCTGGCTCGCGCGCGGTTTTCGACAGCTTCGCGGCGGTTGTCAAAAAACCTTCCGCTGTTTGCTGATAAGGTGCTTCGGCACGCTTGACACCCGCATCCGAACCCCTTATCCACCGCCCCAACGACGAACACGGCTGACACGTGCTCGTCAGTGCGCGGGTGTAGCTCAGTCGGTTAGAGTGCCGGCCTGTCACGCCGGAGGTCGCGGGTTCGAGCCCCGTCACTCGCGCCATTTTCTCTCTACAGGAATCTTTTTTGTCCTGTTGCGTCAATGAGTTGGCGCCAATGACCTGTCGTGTCTCCGACTTTAGGTACCGCCCGGCGCCTTAACCAATATCGGAACCATTCCGCCATTCTCCCGTTCAGCCCAAGGGCTAAAACGGGAGAGACAGATGGCTGTGAGATGTCGCGTTTCCATAGACGACGACAGGGATGTCGATGAGCTCGCCTTCCAGGAATTGCCGCGAGTCGGTGAGAGCGTTTCGATACCGCTGGAAGGTGCGAACAGGAGTCTTCGCGTGCTGCGCGTTGTGCATATGCCCGAAACCGAACACGGCGCCTCGACCATGCTGGAGCTGACCAGCAAGATTCTTTAGGCGGCTTCCGCCCATCCGGGAGATTCGGCCGGGCCAGATGTCTTCCGGTGATTCCCGCGAATGCTCTACGCCCCGGCCAGCAGCGCCTCGACCTCATCCAGCGTTGGCATGGACGGCGCGGTGCCGGGACGCGTGACGGAAATGCCCGCGACGGCGCAGGCGAAGCGCACGGCTTCCAGTGGCTGGACGCCCTTCGCAAGCGCCGCCGCGAGGCCGCCGTTGAAGGCGTCCCCTGCCCCCGTCGTCTCCACCACCGGCCCGGCGTTCACCGCGCCGACATGGTCTGAGCGGTCCTTGGTGTGCAGCAACGCTCCTTTTTCGCCGAGGGTGACGATGACGGCGCCGACCCCTTTCTCCAACAGGCTCTCGGCGGCGCGGCGCGCATCGTCGATCGAGGCGACCTTGATGCCGGTCAGTTCCTCGGCCTCTGTCTCGTTGGGCGTGACGTAGTCGCACAGCTTGTAGATGCGGTCGGGCAGGCTGGCGGCCGGCGCCGGATTGAGGATGGTCGTCACCCGCGCCTCGCGCGCGATCTCGAGCGCCTTCAGCGCCGAATCGATCGGCTGCTCGAGCTGAGTGACGAAGACGCCGGCGGAGCGAATCAGATTGGCGTGCGATTCGATGTCGGCGGGCGAGATCAGCATCGCGGCGCCGGGACTGACGATGATGGCGTTGTTGCCGCTTGCCTCCTCCACGAAGATATAGGCGGCGCCGGTGTAGCTGTCCGGCGTGTCGATGACGGCGCTCTTCACGCCGGCATCCTTCCACGTCTGCTTCGCCATGGCCGCGAAGGCATCGACACCGAGACGCGTCAGAAAGGTGACGTCAGCCCCTAGCCTGCCGGCGGCGACGGCCTGGTTGGACCCCTTGCCCCCAGGCCCGAGCTTGAACGAGGTTCCCAGGATGGTTTCGCCGATGCGGGGCTGACGCTGCGCCCTGTAGGCTGTGTCGGCGACGAAGACGCCCAGGATGACAACCGGCTTCATGATCGACCTGCTCACCAAGCGTTACGCAGCATCCGGCGGGACGACGCCCTTGCGGAAGGCAAAGCAGCCGTAGAAACGACGCTCGCCCGTCTGGATGACGCAATAGGCCCGCTTGGCGCGCTCGTAGAAGGCATAGCGCTCGACGGCGACCATGGGCCAGGACTTGCCCTCGGCCCTGTCGATCTCGCTCTGCACCTCCTTCTGAACCGCCGGAACCTCATCCGGCTTGCCGACGATCTCCATCCGCGCGGCGGAATCGTCGACAAAGGTGTCGAGCGGATACAGCGACAGCACCGCCTTGATCACCTCGGGAGCCGGTGCGTCGATTCGCAACAGCCGGCCGAGCACAGTCTGGCGCGCGACCGAATCGGAGGGGAAGTTGGTGTCGGCGATGATCAGGTCGTCGCCGTGTCCCATGGCCCGCAGCGCATAAAGCACATCGGCGTTGAGCAGCGGACTTATCCCTTTGAGCATACTGTTCCTCGCTAATAGACTTGCAGCCGGACCGGGTCTGGTCCTGCGGTTCAGAGCCGATTGCCGGTTCCCGCGTCGAAGAGATGAACCTGATCGAGCCGCGGCTTCAAGTGCAACGTGTCGCCCGGCCTGAAATCATGCCTCTCGCGGAACAGCGCGACGATCTCGCTGTCGCCGAAGCGCAGGAAAACGAGCGTCTCGGAGCCTGTTGGCTCGACCACGGAGATACGCGCCGGCACACCGTCGGCATGGATTTCGAGATGCTCAGGCCGAACCCCGTAGACGACGGCGCGACCATCGGCGGCCGAAGCGTTGGGCGCTGCAGGGAAAAGGGTTCCAGAGATATCGACGGCCGGCTTTTCGCCACCGCGCATCGTGCCCTTGAGCAGGTTCATGGACGGCGATCCGATGAAGCTGGCGACGAAGATGTTGGCGGGCCGGTCGAACAGCTCCAGTGGCGCGCCGACCTGCTCGATACGACCGTCGCGCATGACGACGATCTTGTCGGCCATGGTCATGGCCTCGATCTGATCATGCGTGACGTAGATGGTGGTGGTCTTGAGCCGCTGGTGCAGTTCCTTGATCTCGGTGCGCATCTGCACGCGCAGCTTGGCGTCGAGATTGGAAAGCGGCTCGTCGAACAGGAACACCTGCGGGTTGCGCACGATGGCGCGCCCCATGGCCACGCGCTGGCGCTGGCCGCCCGAGAGCTGGCGCGGATAGCGCTTGAGGTAAGGAGCGAGGTCGAGGATATCGGCTGCCCGCTTGACGCGCTCCGCCACCTCGGCGGGGTCGGTCCTGCGCAACTTCAGTGCGAAAGCCATGTTCTGCTCGACCGTCTTGTGGGGGTAGAGCGCGTAGTTCTGGAACACCATGGCGATGTCGCGCTTTGCTGGCGGCAGGTGGTTCACCACCCGGTCGCCGATGGAAATGGTGCCGCCGGAGACGGTCTCCAGACCGGCGACCATGCGCAGCAAGGTCGACTTGCCGCAGCCCGAAGGCCCGACCAGCACCACGAACTGTCCGTCGGTGATATCGACGCTGACATCATGCAGGACCTTGACGGTCCCGAACGCCTTGGCTGCATTGCGGATCGCGACCTGAGCCATCGTCCCCCCATTCGGCCAGATTGCCGTAGAAGCGAAAGCTAACCAACGCCATCGGCAAGGGCAAGACAGTCTCTTATAGATAAAAACCCGTTCTCGTTGACACGGCAACCGGTTGCGAGAATAGTGTCGGGCGCCAGTCCGAATGCCGGTGTTCTACCCGAAAATCGGAACCTGAAGCGACGCGGGATTGGGGGGCCCGCGCATTCCGCTTTTTGCTTGGGGCCGGCGTCCGTCACGATTGGCATATTGGTTCACGACTGATGTTCTGGGAGGAATAGTCGATGAGAGTGGGTCTCTATGAGAAACTCGTGCGTGCCGGAGCTACACGGCGCGATGTGCTGAAAGGCGCGGCGAGCATGGCGGCGATCGCCGCCGCTTCGGGCACCGGGCTCGGCGCCCTGACGCGCCCGGCCTCGGCCGCGGAGGAACTGCGCGCAAAAATCCTGCAGATTCCCGGCGTCGGCAAGGGTCAGCCGACAGACGCCGATTTCCAGAAGGTGGGCGAGCTCTGCCTCGGCGCGACCAAGGCGAACGTCAAGGAGGGCGAATTCGCCGGCGTGGAGCTCAAGTTCATGGGCCTCAACAACCAGAACCTGCACAACGTGCTGTTCCGCGGCTTCCTGAAGCCGTGGGAGGCCTATACCGGCGCCAAGATCAGTTGGATCGACCTGGCGCAGGCCGACTACAACGCCCGCCTGCAGCAGTCGATAGCGACCGGAACCGTGGACTTCGACATTGCAGAGATGGGCGCGCCTTTCGAAGGCGATGTCTGCGGCAAGGGGCTCACGTCGGAAATGCCCGACTGGGTCAAGAAGCAGATCGACATCGACGACCTGGTCAATTACCTGAAGCCGCCGGTCGGCACCTGGAATGGCAAGCAGTATCGCGTGACGATCGACGGCGACACGCACAATTTCAACTACCGCACCGACATTTTCGCCGATGCCGACCTTGCCAAGGAATGGAAGGCGAGCGGGGCGACGACGGAATGGGGCGTGCCGAAGACCTGGCAGCAGGTCCAGGCCGTCACAAAATTCCTCAAGGGCAAGAAGTTCAAGGGCCAGGACCTCTACGGCTATCTCGACGCGCCCAAGCCCTGGGGCGGCTTCGGCTTCTATTTCCTCGGCAGCCGCGCCACCGCCTATGCCAAGCACCCGGACGACAAGGCCTGGCTGTTCGATCCCGACACGATGAAGCCGCGCGTCAACAATCCGGCCTGGGTGCGCGCCATACAGGACGTGATCGACGCCCTGCCCTCGGAACCCGCCGACCAGATCAATGCCGATCCGAACACCACCGGTTTCCAGCAATTCCTGGCCGGGACCGGTTCAATGATCCCCTGGTGGGGTGACATCGGTTCCAACGCCAAGACCAACGATTCCTCGGTGATCGGCGACCTCTGCGGCTTCGACATCTTGCCGGGCTCGGACGACGTTTACAATTCCAAGACCGGCCAATGGGACAAGCTGCCGGGCGGACCGAACTACGCGCCCAACCTCGCTTATCTCGGCTGGGGCATCTATGTCATGGCCCGTGTCGACAGCGACCCCAAGAAGCAGAAAGCTGCCTGGAGCGCCGCTGCGCATCTCGGCGGCAAGGATCTGGCGATCTGGACGGCCATGTATCCGTCCGGCTTCCAGTGCTACCGCAACAGCCAGCACAACATCGACGAATGGGTAGCGGCCGGCTACGACAAGGCATTCATCTCGAATTATCTCGATTCCCAGTTCAACTCGTACAACCATCCGAACGGTGCAATCGAGCCGCGCATCCCCGGCATCTTCCAGTACTACAGCGCCGCCGAGGACATCCTTGCCAACACTTTCGCCGGCAAGATGAAGGCACAGGAAGGCGCCGACGCGATCGCAGCCGCCTGGGAGAAACTGACCGACCAGATCGGACGCGAGAACCAGATCAAGCTCTACAAGGCTTCGCTCGGCATATAGGCCGGCTCAAGTCGCGCCCGGCGGCACGTCGCCGCCGGGCCACGCCGGCCCCACCGGCATCTCCTGCATCGGTTTGACTTAGTCGCATCCATGCAACCACGGGCTATTCGCCCCGGCTGCGGGATGCTCCAACGAGGCGACAGGCGTGGCTGACCAGACTTCGACCGCGGATGCGTGGCCAGCAAGCGCGGCCGACCTGATCCCGCCCGGCCGCAAGCGCCTGGGCCGCGCCCTGGTGGCGGTCGCGACGCTCGGCCTGCTGGCGATCATCGCGGTGCAGATCCTCTACAAGAGCGAAGCCAGCACGATCGGCTTCGAAACCTGGCAGCCGGTGGTCTATGCCTATCTGCTGTGGGGCGTGGCGCTCGGCATCGGCCAGGTCATGACACGCGGCGAAAGCGGCCAACGCGCGCTGTTCCTGTTGCCGGCACTGCTGTTCACCATCGCCATGGTGATCTTTCCGACCCTCTTCGGCCTTTACATCGCGCTGACCGACTGGAACCTCAGTTCCTTCAGCGGCCGCCGCTTCAACGGGCTCGACAATTTCTGGCAGATGCTGGGCGATCCCTACTACCGCAACGCGCTGTTCAACATGGTGCTCTACGTGCTCGCGGTGCTGGTGGAATATGTCATCGCCTTCAGCCTGGCGCTGCTCCTCAACGCGCAGATCCGGGCGCGCAAGTTCTTCCGGGTCGTCTTCCTTATGCCGCTGATGCTGTCGCCGGTGGCGGTGTCGTGGATGATCGGCAAATCTCTGATGGAATACCGCTTCGGCCCAGCGGCCACGCTGGCGCGCCATCTTGGCTGGGAGAACCCGGCCTTCTTCTCCGACCCGACCACGGCCCGCATCTCCATCATGGTGCTCGACGCCTGGACCTTCATTCCGTTCATGATGATCATGCTGCTCGCCGGCCTGCAGGCCATGTCGCGTGAGGTGATCGAGGCGGCACGCGTGGACGGCGCCAATGCCTGGCAGAGTTTCTGGCAGGTCACCTTCCCGCTGATGCTGCCGGTGTCGCTGACGGCGGTGATCCTGCGCATCATCTTCAAGCTGAAGCTCGCCGACATCATAATCACCGTCACATCGGGGGGCCCAGGCGGCGCGACGGATTCCGTCTCCAGCTTCATCTATCGCGAGTATCGCGACCGCTCGAATGTCGGCTACGGCACCATGCTGGCGATGGTCTACCTCGTCATCATAATCGTGTTCGTGACCGTGCTGCTGAAGGTCGCCAACCGCTTCGTGCGCAACGTCAACTGAGCGGAGACCCATGAGCGCGCTGACCACCGACCACGCCGCCTCCGAAGTCCGCTCGCCGGCGAGTTTCGTCGCCAGCCGCGTCTTCATCTATGGCGCCCTCGTCTTCTGGGCCTTCATCTGCCTGTTCCCGATCTACTGGACGGTGACGACCTCCTTCAAGGTCGCAGTGGACGTCACGCAGGGCCACCTGGTGCCGTTCGTCGACTTCCAGCCGGACTGGAAGGGCTGGCGTTCGCTCGGCCTGTCGCCGGACTCGATCTTCGAGACGTCGACCGTGCGCGACGAATTCCTCAAGCGCTTCATGAACTCGGTCATCACCTCGGTCGGCGCGTCGAGCCTGGCGCTGGTGATCGGCAGCCTCGCCGCCTATGGCCTGACCCGCTATCGCTATCAGTTCGCCTTGTTCAAGAACGAGGACATCTCCTTCTTCTTCCTGTCGCAGCTCATCCTGCCGCCGGTCGTGCTGGCGCTGCCCTTCCTGGTCCTCTATCGCGAGGTCGCGCTGCTCGACACGCGCATCGGCCTGATCCTGCTCTACACGCTGATGGTGCTGCCGATCGTGATCTGGATCATGCGCGACCAGTTCAACTCGATCCCGGTGGAACTGGAGGAAGCGGCGCTTGTCGACGGCCTTTCCATCTGGGGCGCCTTCCTGCGGATCGTCGTGCCTATCGCGCTGCCAGGCATGGTCGCGGCCTTCATCCTGGCCATGGTGCTGTGCTGGAACGAGTATTTCTTCGCCGCGCTGCTGACATCGACCGACGCCAAAACAATCCCCGTCATGGTGGCGAGCCAGACCGGATCGCAGGGCATCAACTGGTGGTCGATGGCCGCGCTGGCGACAGCGGCAATCACGCCGCTCGCCGTCATCGGCATCGCGCTGGAACGCTATCTCATCATGGGCATGACAGCCGGGTCGGTGAAGTAGTCCGGCGCGGCAGCTTGCGAGGATGCCTATCGCGTCAGTATCGCCCTGAGATGATTCAGGATCATGTCGACGCCCTTGCGGCCCAGCGCGGCCGAGGCATCCTTGGCGCTCGCGGTGTACCAGCCCTTGTTCTCCGCGAACCGGGCGTCATCGACGGCCTCGGGGCATAGAGCCAGCATCAGCGATGTCTCGCCGCCGCCGGCATGGTCGAACGGGTACTGGCCGTTCATCGATGCCGGCATCAATGGATGGACCTGCACCCAGTTGAACACGTTGCCGCCGTCGGGCTGGCCGGCGTAATAGTCGGCCATCGTGTCGGATCCCCACCAGCCTTCGCCACGCTCCTTCTCGACGAAGCGGAATATGGCCTGCCTGCCCCCGGTCTTGAAGGCGAGGTCGGTCGGCATGCCGGCGGCGAAATTCTCCGCCTGGTGATGGATGATGGCGTGGATGTTGCGGAAGCCGATGCGCAGCAGGCTGTAGAACAGCTCCTCGGCGAAGGGCGCCAGTTCCCGGCCGCCGACCTGCACCGATCCGTTCCCCTCGGGAGCCACGACCGCATAGCTGGCGGCGCCGTAGTAGAAGGGCGGCAGGATGACGATATCCGCCTCCTTCTCGATGAGCTCCAGCGTCTTGACGACGGCCAGCGTGTCCATGCCGACAGCCATGTGCTCGCCATGGTACTCCAGCACGCCGAGCGGCAGCACCACCGGCCAGTTCTCGGCAATCGCCCGGCGGATCTGGTGCGGCAGCATGAGTTCGTAACGCACGCGGCTACTCCATATTGGTGTGGCGCGCGCGCATGGCCTCTGCCGATACGCCCGCAAGGATTTTCAGCTTCAGCACCATCACCTCGAATAGCAGGAACAAGCTGCCCTCGAAGACGGAGCCCATGGGCAGGACCGATGTCCTTTGCGACCCACGATCGTCGGCCATGGTCTGCGCTGGGACCAGCAGCATGGTGTCGGCAAGGTCCGCCGCGCTGCTGCGCTGCTGCGCCGTGACGAGAAGGACCGTAGCGCCAGCCCGGCGGGCCACCCGCATCAGGGCCAGCACGGTCGAGGTCTCTCCCGGCCCGGAGCTGGCGAAGAAGACATCGCCGGGACCAACGGGCGGCGCCGTCATGTCGCCGACCACCGCCACCGGCAGGCCGAGGTGATGGAGACGCATGGCGAAGCCATCCATCTGCAGTCTCTCGCGCCCGCATCCGTGGACGAGGATCTTGCCCGCTCCCGCGAGCAGCGCGCAGGCGGCGTCGACCTCGCGCTCATCGATGCGCGACAGCGCGGCCTTGATCTCATCGAGGGCGATGCCGAACAGCGTCCCATCCAGGCCGGTCATGCGGCGTCCCTCCGGTCTGCGGAACGACAATCGCTACGACTAGCCATCCCTGCCGAAACTTGTGCCGACAGAAATCCGATCGCATCCTTGCGCAAGGTGTCCTCCCCCCGAAACTCTTGTTTTTGCTCATGCTAGCATCGCGAAAATCGATGTCCATGTCCGACGATGCTTTTGCCTTGGCGCTGCCGTGATAATGTCGCGCACCACCGCAGGAGGAAACGGCAGGACATGAAGACAAGGCATTTCGACCGCCTGGGCAATGGCGGTATCACCTTCACCGAACTCGGCTTCGGCGCGGCACCGCTAGGCAACCTCTACCGCGCCGTTTCCGACGAGGACGCCGACGCTACGCTGGACACTGCCTGGGGAACCGGTAGCCGCTATTTCGATACGGCGCCGCTCTATGGGCTCGGTCTGTCGGAAACGCGTCTCAACCCGTTCCTGCGCGGCAGGAGACGCGACGACTACGTGCTGTCGACAAAGGTCGGCCGCCTCATGCGCGCCTGTCCGCCCGACCAGCGCACCGGGATCGGAAAGTTCTTCGACACGCCGTCACGCCGGGAGGTCTACGATTACAGCTATGACGGGGTGATGCGATCCTTCGAGGCATCGCTGGAACGCCTTGGCGTCGACCGCGTCGACATCCTGTTCGTGCACGACGTCGACATCTTCACCCATGGCAGCAAGGAAGCCTCGGATGCCCGCATCGAGGAATTCATGTCCTCGGGCTACTACGGCCTGCTATCGCTGCGCGACCAGGGCGTCATCAAGGCTTTTGGTGGCGGCATCAATGAGTGGCAGGTCTGCCAGACGCTGGCCGAACGCGGCGACTTCGACCTGTTCCTGCTCGCCGGCCGCTACACGCTGCTCGAACAGGAGGCGCTGGAGAGCTTCCTGCCGCTTTGCCAGAAGCGTGGCATCGGCATCATTCTCGGCGGCCCGTACAATTCGGGCATATTGGCGACGGGACCGAAGCCCGGCGCGTTCTACAACTACAGCGAGGCGCCGAAGGACATTCTCGATCGGGTGGCGCGCATCGAGGCGGTGTGCAAGCGGCATGGCGCGCGGCTGATCGAGGCCGCCCTGCAATTTCCGCTGCTGCACCCCAGCGTCATGTCGGTCATCCCCGGCGGCCAGCGACCGAGCGAGGTGGAGAGCAACCGCGCGCTGCTCGACGTCAGGCTTCCGGCCGAGTTGTGGGCGGACCTCAAGAAGGAAGGCCTGATGCGCGCGGATGCGCCGACAGACTGACCTGGAGCATGATCCGCAAGGTGCGAAGCGGCGCGCAAGCCGCCTGAAAAATGAAAAGCCGGGGCAAGCCCCGGCTTTTCTAATGCCTGAGTAAAAAGGTCTTAGTTGACCGCGTCCTTGAGGCCCTTGCCGGCCGAGAACTTCGGCACGGTGCGCGCCGGGATCTTCACCTCGGCGCCGGTCTGCGGATTGCGGCCGGTCGAAGCAGCACGTTTTGACACGGTGAAATTTCCGAAGCCGACAAGCCGGACATCGCCGCCCTTCTTCAGTTCGCCGGTGATCACGGAAAACACCGCATCAACCGCCGACTGCGCGTCACCCTTCGAAATACTCGCGGCATCGGCGACAGCGGACACCAGTTCGTTCTTGTTCATCAAAATTCCCTTCCATGAGAAAACCGGAACTTACGACTCATCCGGCAGGAGACGGACTTTAGAAAGAAGCGCTCCGGCAACCAAGTCGAAAAGCTCCTCAAAAGTGGAAAAAAGCCCGGAATTCCGGGGTTTTTCACATGAAAAAGCCGGGCGCGAGGCCCGGCTTTCCATTTGTGCAACGCAACTTTAGCAAAAGCTAATGCGCAAGCGACTTGCCGGCGTCGTCGCCCGCATCCGCGGCGGGCGGCGCATTGACCGGCTCGACCCACTCGATCGGCTCGGGCATGCGCACCAGCGCGTGCCGCAGCACCTCGCCGACACGCGAGACCGGAATGATCTCCATGCCGTTCTTCACGTTGTCCGGAATCTCCACCAGATCCTTGACGTTCTCTTCCGGGATCAGGACCTTCTTGATGCCGCCGCGAAGTGCCGCGAGCAGCTTCTCTTTCAGGCCACCGATCGGCAAGATGCGGCCGCGAAGCGTTATCTCGCCAGTCATCGCAACATCGGCCCGGACCGGGATGCCCGTCAGGACCGACACGATGGCCGTTGCCATCGCGGCGCCGGCGGAAGGACCGTCCTTCGGCGTGGCGCCCTCCGGCAAGTGCACGTGGATGTCGCGCTTGTCGAACAGCGGCGGCTCGATGCCGAAATCGAGCGCCCTCGAGCGGACGTAGGACGCCGCCGCGGAGATCGATTCCTTCATCACGTCGCGCAGGTTGCCGGTCACCGTCATGCGGCCCTTGCCGGGCATCATGACGCCTTCGACCGTCAGCAACTCGCCACCGACTTCCGTCCAGGCAAGACCCGTGACCACGCCGACCTGATCGTCGGCCTCGACCTGACCGAAGCGGAACCGAGGCACGCCGAGGTAGTCGGAGAGGTTGGCGGCCGTGATGCTGACCGTCTTCTTCTTCGTCCTCAGGATCTCGGTCACCGCCTTGCGCCCGAGCTTCATCAGCTCGCGCTCCAGGCTGCGCACACCCGCCTCGCGGGTGTAGGTCTGGATCACCGCGCGGATCGCGTCCTCACCGACGGAGAATTCCTTCGGCTGCAAGGCATGATCGCGGATGACCTTCGGCAGAAGGTGCCGCTTGGCGATCTCGATCTTCTCGTCCTCGGTATAGCCGGCGATACGGATGATCTCCATGCGGTCCATCAGGGGCGCAGGGATGTTCAGCGTGTTCGCCGTCGTCACGAACATCACGCTCGACAGGTCGTATTCGACCTCGAGGTAATGGTCCATGAACGTCGAGTTCTGCTCGGGATCGAGCACCTCGAGCAAGGCCGACGACGGATCGCCGCGGAAGTCCTGGCCCATCTTGTCGATCTCGTCGAGCAGGAAGAGCGGGTTGGAC
>MKVL01000031.1 GCA_001899205.1 Mesorhizobium sp. 65-26
GGTCGGCTTTGACGAAATTCCTTTCGCTGTTTGAAAAGGAGCGAAACCTTTTCCGGTAACAACGCCCGCCGGGGGAGGAGGTCCGGCGGGCGCCGTTTTGGTGGTCAACCCTTGGGAGGAGGTAAGGGGTGACCGTATCCGTCAGGGTCGGGGAGGAGGTCGACCCTGGCGAAATTCCTAGATCGCCTTGCGGGCGATCATCTTGATCTCGTCACGCACGATGCCGAGATCGTTGAGCTGGCGGTTCGACAAGCGACCCAGTTCGGTAACCGTCTCGCGGTAGACGCGCCAGTTACGATAGCTGCGGATCAAGTTCATCGTAGTGCTTTCGAATTCAGATCGGACCATTTTGAGGTCCGAAGTCCTTAGACCGCCTTGCGAGCGACGTAGTGGATGTCGCTGCGGCTGATGCCGAGGTCGGTCAGTTCACGGTTCGACAGGCGGCTCAGCTCGGAAACGGTGTCCCGGTAGCGGCGCCAGTTGCGGTAGTTGCGGATCAGGTTCATGGTATTTCTCGTTTCGTCTTTAGTTCGGATCATTCCGTCGTTCTGTACGATGCATAGATAGGCGGGGTCGTATCGGTTTAAAAGCGCTATGGCTGCATGGCAGCAATGCAAATTGTGCAATGCAACATCAACGGGTGCTCACGCGATTGTCATAAAGAAGCCGGAATCGGAAAATGGCCTTACGTCAAAGGCTTGGGGGATTCGGCTGAAAAACCGACCAAGCATGGGGGAAACACATGGCCAGCTATTCCACGCGTGTCAGGTCGGACATAGCGCGATGGGTCGAGGCAGGTCTCATCGATGCCTCGACCGGACAGGTTCTCGCGCGTGACGTCGAGGCCAATCAGCGCGCGTCGCTGAGCTTCGGTTCGATCCTGGCGATGATGGCGGCGCTGTTGTTCGGAGCCGCCATCCTGATCTTCGTGGCCGCCAATTGGGAGGCGATACCGCGGCTTGTCCGGGTGATCGTCCTGTTTGCGGTCATCCTTGCCGGCTATGTCGGCGGCGCGGTGGCGAAGACGCGCGATCACGCGGCCATCGGCGAGGCTTTGTGGATCATCGCCGCCGCCGCCTTTGGCGGATCGATGGCGCTGATCGGCCAGATGTATCATTTGTCCGGCGACGAGGCTTCCGCGCTGCTGGTCTGGGGTGCCGGCACCACGCTCGCGGCGGTGGCACTGCGCTCGAACCCGCTCACCATCGCGGCCGTGGGCATCGCCGACGCCTGGATGGTCCTCAAGGGGTTCGACTATTTCGGGCGCCATGACCTTCCGCATCTCTTCCTGCTCATGGCGGCGGTGCTGTTTGCCGTCTCCTTCTGGACCCGCAGCCAACCGGCACGGCACCTGATCCTGTTGTCACTGATCTTCTACCTCGTGCTGCTTGCCGTGGACGACGCCAGCCTGACGGTGGCCATACCGCTGGTCGTCGGATCGGCGGCGCTTTTCGCGATTGCCGTCGCCGCGCCAGGGCCGGTCGACAGGATCGTGCAACTTGGTGGCCGGTTGCCCCTGCACGCGCTGATCGGCTTCCTGACCGGTATCGCGATCATCCAGTTCCAGCTCGCCGGCGAAAGCGCCCATATAGCGGCCTTCACAGCCGCGTCGGTGGTGGCCATCATCGGCATCGTGGCCGCTCTCGTGCTGGCGGGCCGGGAAAGCCGGGGTCTGCGCTGGCTCGCCTATGCCGGCTTCGCGTTCGAGCTCGCCATGATCTATGTGGTGACGTTGCAGTCGATGCTGGACACGGCGGGCTTCTTCCTGGCCGCGGCCGTCATGCTCGGTATCCTGGCCCTGATCATCATCCGCGTCGAGAAGCGCATGAAGGCGACTGACCAGAAGGGAGTTGCGGCATGAGCGGGAGAAAGCTGATCGTCTCGGCGCTAGTGCTGGCGCTTGTCCAGATCGGATTCCTGGGCTGGATCATCGCCGGAAGGGCGGCGATCCTGCGCAGCGGCAAGGAGGTGCTGCTCAAGGTGGAGCCGGTCGATCCGCGCGACCTGCTGCGCGGCGACTATGTCGCGCTGGGCTACGACATATCCCGCATCCCGACGCGGCTGATCGCCAATATTCCGGCCGGGCAGACGCGGAGCGACGATACGCCGATAACGGTGCGCCTGAGCAAGGGGGTGGATGGTTATTGGCAGGCATCGGCTGCCTGGCTCGGCACGGCGCCCGGCGCCGCGCCGGCGGATCAGGCCGACATTGCCGGTCACATAAGTTCCGGCTGGGACCTCACGCCCGGAACGACGGTCACGGTCGACTACGGCATAGAACGCTTCTACCTGCCGGAAGGCGAGGGCGTTCCCATCCAGAACGACATGCGGGTCAGGCCATTCGGCATCCGCGTGGCACTGAATGGTCGCGGCCAGGCTCAGATCAAGGCGTTGATGGACGGGGACAAGACGCTCTTCGAGGAGCCGCTGTACTGAGCAGGCGCGCTTACCCGATCGATCCCCGGTGCCTTCCCGAGGCTCGCCGCGGCAATCCGAGACGGCAACGTCAGTGGAGGATCTGCGCCGCTTTTTTCGCGATCGAGCGGCCGATCGTCGTCATGGCCTCGAACTGGCTGTCGAAGTCGACAGCGTTTGACGCCTGGGCCGAGATCGCCATCCCGTGCGAGAAAGGCCACAAGGGAGCGAAGGGGTGGCACTCGAATATGGCCAATTCCCCCGTTTCGACGTCCTTGCCGATGTCGAACTGAAGAAGCGGCACGTCAGGGAAGGCCCTGATGTGCGCCCGCCGCGCCGCCTCCATTATCTCGGCGTTGGCGTCGAGCTCGATCCGCATTGCCTTGGTGTTCGAGATGACGGCTGTTCCGCCGGCATCGAACCCCCACCTCGTCTTCAGCGGTGTGCCACGCTGCGTGACCTGCCGGTAGCAAAGCACCACCTCGCCGAACACGGTCACGACGCGATAGCTGACCGGCCATTCTCCGGTATAGACAAACTTCTGGACGATCATCGGGCCATGCCTGCCGTAGTGGCCGCGTTCGTAGGATGACGGGGGCGTGAAGCGCACCTTCTCGGTTTTCCTGACCCTGATGTTGGCTCCCAGCCAGCCGGCGGATGGCTTCTCGATGACGTAAGGGCCCCATTCGCCGGGGTCGAGCCGGGTGTCGGGCGCGAGTTCTGTCCATCGAGGGACAGGCGCGCCGGCCGCCTGCAGGGTTCGATACTCGTCGACCTTACTGTGCTCCAGACCCGACAGAAACCGTCCCGGCAACAATTTGCGGTCGGTTCGGCCCGATATCGAAATCGATACGGTTGGCGTCAACCACAAGGGCAGGAGCGCCAGTTGCTCATGGCGCCGGTGCCGCACCAGGTGCGCGCGCATGCCATGATCGCGGATCGCGGCCGCAATGGCGCGAAAATCCTGCCACGTCTTTGGGTCATCATCGGGGACGACCAACACCACAGTACCCAAGAACTCCCCCACCGCTCCCATCCCGGTGGCAGCTATCTAACCGAGCGAAAGTAAAGCGACAATCCGGTTGCTCTGGATTGAAATGACGGTGTCGACCAAATCCGGTTTCTTCATCCACGGCTGCAGCCCGTCCAATGTAGCCGGACGTCGCCGCCTCCTTTCGCAAGGATATCGAGATGGTCAAATTATCCTGTCGGTCTGAACGGTCTCGCGGGTTCGGGAAAACTGCTCCCGAACAACACGCTGAACTGGCAGGGGGAGAGGAGTGACCGAACGGAACCTGGGCAGTTCCTGAAGTGTGATTTCTTGAAAGACAAATTGATTTCCGAGGCCGCAAATCTCTCGGAATCGCGGCGTTGATCGACCCTGACCCGTTAACAAGGAGGGGTAGATGAGACTGACAGTGATTGCTTTGGGCGGCGCCATTTCCGTGATGGCACTTGGCGCGCAGGCCATGCCCATGACGAAGCTCGCACCGTCGACCGGCTTGGTCGAGCAGGCGCGGGTTACATGTGCTTACCTGACGCGCGACGGCTATTGCGTGCGTCCGCGCAAGGCCCACAAAAAGCACCACGTGCCGCACCGCTACTATCGGGAACGGGTTTACCGCCCATACGAGCCGGCACCGGCCGACGACTATTACTGGCGCTATGAGCGGCCGAGGCCGGTGATTCGCGTCGTGCCCAACTATCCGCCCTACGATGATGGCTGGTACGACAACGGGGATGATTGAGGGCTGCCACCCGCGCTGTATGTCAGGACGCGCCATGTGCCGCCCGGCTTTCCAAGGCACAAAGTGAAGTCTCGCCAGCTTGCCGAAGTTCGGCACGCTGGCGGGCAGGCCGGAAATTTAGCGATCACTTATTTTAACGGCTGGAGATCGACAAGGAGAGAACGGAAGGATCTGCCGGGTCGCCGCTAGGGACGATCCACGCGCCGGGTGGGAAACGATATGACCTTCCCGCAGGGCCGTGTGTGTTCCGCGGTGATGATCGCCTCGAGCAACAGGTCAAGCGCCTCACGCGCCTTTCGGCTCGTCTCGTCATTGCCCCTTAGATAGAGGTAGGCGCGATCAAGATGGTCGCGAGCAGCCGAGAAGTCGCTGGTCAATTTTGACCTCTTGGATTGTCTTGATTCCGGATTGTGTGAGCACGGTCCGAAGGGACGCTAAATATCCACAGAAGCATTTGAATAAAATCTTCCGGAAGCCCGGCGGTGTCCCGCTTGCTCATCCTGCCGAAGATGCCCTTTTCAAGCTGCGGCCCTCCAGACCACCCGTCGTCCCATGCGGGTTTTAGCAAGGCGATGAACAGGAATGTTCATATCCTGAGCAGCACCGGGCGGGGATGTCATTGAAATCTGTCGCTGGCGGCGCTCCCATCCCGGAACGGAATGTTCAACGAAGCGCCTCGCTGCTGCGAAAATCTGGTGCGGATGAAGGGCAACCGAAGCTGACAGTGCGCATTGACTTTCTTAGATAATTTCGGGTAGCTCCAATTCTTGTGGCTCAAGCTGGGGCACAAACTGGGGCGCAAAGTGCGCACCGATCGTGGAGCGTGATTTGGGCCGGGACAAGATCAAGGAAGACGAAGACCGCTACCTGATCGAGCGGAAGGGGAATTTCCACTACAAGCGGCGCGTGCCGCTGAAGCTCGCGCATCTCGACAAGCGGGCGCCGCATGTCCGCATCTCCCTGAAAACATCGGATCGCAAGGTCGCGCGCCGCAAGCGTGACCTCCTCGAGGAGGCTGACGATACGCTGTGGGCTTCGCTCATCGTCGATGGCGGTGATGACGCTGCGCGGCGAAAGTTCGAGGCCGCGGTGCGGCGCGTCGAGGCGATGGGCTATTCGTTTCGGCCGTCGTCGGAGTTCGAGGATCCGGATGCCTTCAACAACCTGGTGGAGCGCCTGCGCCTGGCGATCGGGCAGAACAAGGCGGACGATGTTGCAAAGCCGCTGCTGGGCAGTGTCGAGACGCCGAAGACGACCGTGAACGAAGCCTTCAGCCTCTACTGCAACGAGATCGTCGCCGACGAACTGATCGGTAAGAGCCAGCTGCAGCGCGACCAGTGGAAGAAGGTCAAGCGCCGTGCGGTCAATAACTTCGTCCTGCACAATGGCGACATACCGATGGAAGAGATCACCATCGACCATGCAAAGAAGGTCTATCAGTACTGGTTGCGTCGCATCGCGCCGAAGGAGGGAAGGGCGACCGCGTCGTTCTCCTCGGGCAACCGTGACCTCGGCAACATGCGAGTGCTCTTCGAAGCCTATTTCAAGCATATGGGCCAGCCCAGGCGGGAGAACCCGTTTGCCGGGCTGAGCTTCTCGACGAAGCGCAAGAAAAAGCGCCCGCCATTCCCGACACCATGGATCAAGGACACGATACTTGCGGCCGGCAAGCTCGCCACGCTCAACGACGAGGCGCGCCGCATCCTGCTCATCATGGTCGAGACGGGAGCAAGGCCAAGCGAGATCTGCAACCTCGACGACAAGACCATCATGCTTTCGGATGCCGTTCCGCATCTTGTGATCGAACCGCGCGAGGATCCCGAGGACCCGCGCGAGATCAAGACGGAATCGTCCCGGCGCAAGGTGCCGCTGGTCGGTGTGGCGCTCGAGGCGGCGAAGAAACAGCCGGCGGGCTTTCCGCTCTACAGAAACCGCGAGAACAGCCTTTCCGGCGCGCTCAACAAGTACTTCAAGGAGAACAAGCTTTTTCCGACGACGGCGCACAAAATCTACTCGCTGCGCCATTCATTCGAGGATCGGATGAAGGTCGGTGGGCTCGACGCGGAACTGCGGAAGATTCTTATGGGGCATTCGATCGACCGGCCGGACTATGGCGTGGGCGGCGATCTGGAATGGCGGCAGCAAAATCTTATGAAGATAGCGCTGCCGTTTGATCCCGCGAGCGTGTGAGGCGAAGGCGCGCGGCGTCGTAGATGGCTTCCGCCTGCTGGGCCGCGAGCAGCTCGCGTTCGAGTGCCCGCCATATCGGCAGCATGAGATGCCGTTCACGCGGGTTGCGCTCCATCAGGCCGGCAACGTAGTCGAGAAAGCTCTCGATCTCGGCGGCGTCCGGCCTCCGAAACGGCTTTGCCTTTCCGCTGCCGGCGCTCATGATCAATCGACCTCGACCGGCTTGCCGCCGACCAAGCGGTAGAACTGGTCGGGCTTGATGCCATCGCGGCCGACAATGCCGGCCCAGGCGTGCAGGATTTCGTCATTGGTCGAGCGTTCGACCAGGAAGAGGGCGCATCCCTCCTTGCCTCGGGCCTTGCCCTCGAAGCCTGATGCGGTGGCAGCGCCCCGCCAGCCTGATGCGGTGGCAGCGCCCCGCCAGCCCGATGCGGTGGCAGCGCCCTGCGTGCCTGATGCGGTGGCAGCGCCCCGGTCACCCGATGCGGTGGCAGCGCCCCGGCGCCCCGATGCAGTGGCAGCGCCCCGGCGCCCCGATGCAGTGGCAGCGCCCTGCGTGCCTGATGCGGTGGCAGCGCCCCAGTCACCCGATGCGGTGGCAGCGCCCTGGTGGCCCAATGCGGTGGCAGCGCCCCGGTCACCCGATGCGGTGGCAGCGCCCCAGTCACCCGATGCGGTGGCAGCGCCCCGGTCACCCGATGCGGTGGCAGCGCCATGGTGGCCCAATGCGGTGGCAGCGCCCTGCGTGCCTGATGCGGTGGCAGCGCCCCAATCACCCGATGCGGTGGCAGCGCCCTGCGTGCCTGATGCGGTGGCAGCGCCCCGGTCCTTCATCGACTTGACGGCTTCACCATCGCCGTCCGTGTGGTCGCCCTCGACCAGCTTGGCGCGATCGGTCACCCATTTGACCGCGTCGAGGATCAACTGCGTCAGGCCGATTTCCTTGCCGACAGTGAGAATCTCGGCGGCGGTCTTTTCGCCGTTGTCGTCGCTGTGCGTCGCGCCGGAGATTTCAACCTGGCAAATGCGGGTGCCGGCCGGCGCATAGTGGTTGAACAGCGCCAGCGGATGGCCGGTGATGACGTGAAAGCCGCTCTTGCAGGCCTTCACGGGGCCGTCGTGCCTGTAGGTCTTGCCGATCTCGTACTGGAAGACGATGCCGTCCTTGGGGCGGCAGGTCAGGTCGTCGCGAAAGCCCTTGTAGGCGGTGATGGTGGCGGATTCCGGCTGGTCGGCCGTCTTCTTGGCGCGTGCCATGGTCAGTCCTTTTCGGGGTTGGATGGGTGTTCGGCGTTGCCGTTGTCCTCGGCAATGCTCTTCATGGTCCGGTCGTAGCTGGCCTTAATGCCTTGCAGCATCTGGCGTCGGACCTGCGGATCGACGCGGAAGGCCTGCGCGTTGATGGTGGCCGGCGCGCTACCGACCGCGCTCCACATCTCGACGACGAGTTCGTGGGGCGGCAGCTCGAACTTGGTCTCGGCGCTGTTCAGCGCCTCGATCATCCCGACGGAGACGCGTTCAAAGCAGAAGGCCCATGCCTTTTGCTCGTTCGTCAGGTGCGCCTGGTCCTGGCTCCAGTCGACGACTTCCTTGAACTGCTCGTAGCCAAGCGAGAAGCCGGGTTCGAGGACGTCACGGAGGCTGCGCTGGCGCGGCATCTTCGGCATGTCAGGCCTCCGCCGAATCGATGTTGCGATGCGCGACGGCGAAGGTAACGGCGACGACCCAGGGGTTCGCATCCCAGCCGAAACCGCGCGCGACGTTCAGGCTGTCCCAAAGATCGCGATACCATGCGCGACACGACGGCCAATGAAGGCCGAGGTACTGGCTTCCTGTAAATTCAGCCGCCCTGCCTGTTACCTTGAGCTTGATGCAGCCCTCGGCCTGCGCGTCTTCCTCGCTGATATCCTGAAGCCGCTGCACACGGACATCTGTCACGGTCAGCGTGAGACGCGACGCCCAGCGCGGCAGGTGAATCGAGGGGCGCCAGCCAGGGTTGCCGGACCGATCGAAGCCCTCCCGAAACACGGCCGCCGAATAGCCGTCAGTCGGGTGTTCCCGCTGCGCGATGGTCCCGGTGCCTATGCTCATTCGGTAGGCCGTGCGTGGCAGGATGGCATGCGCCTCGCGAACCCACAGGCGATCGCCGGGCTGATACCGGACAGGCAATCTGGCTTCACGCTGGCCGGTCGTGGCGTCGCCGATGTACCAGATGCCGTCGTCGCAAAAGACGGCGTCGAAGGTGACTGGGGGAACGTCCAGCACTCGCCGCGTCTGCGTCTTGCGGCCGGTGAGCAGGGCGCGGATCATCGCGGCGGAAAAGAGGATCGGGCGGTCGGTCATAGAAGCCGGCCCTGCGTCGCCGGAGTGGGCTTGGCAGCATCACCGAAGCCTTTGGCGCGCAGCTGTGCGATCTGGTCGAGCTTCGCCTGGTTTCCATTGCGGCGCGCCTCGAACTCTATCGGGCCGTACCTATCGGTCTCGATCGCGCCGGCGGCGACGGCCTGCGCGCGTTTCGACTGGGCGATGTCGAAGTGTTCCCAAGAGGCCGTCATACCGGACAGGCCGACATAGTCGGGCCTCTGAAACCATCGGCGCGCCACGCCGATCCTGTCGGCCATGGCGAACAGCTCTTCGCGAGTGTCAGCCCACATGTGGCACATGACCATCCGGCCGAGGGGCGCGCGCATATTGTCGACATAGACAGCCATCAACCGTCCCTCGCGACCTTGATCTTGCTGATATGGCCGGTGTGGCCGGCGGCGGTGGCCTTGGCGGCCGCCGCCTTGGGCGTGTCGGCGTCGATGACGATCGTCTTGCCGTCGGCGAAGTGGATGCGGAACGCCGTCATGGGCGCAGGCCCAGATAGAGGGCCACGCCGCCGGCAATGGCCGTGGCAACCATCAGGCCGGCGAGGATCCAGCGCGCCGCCGGCGCGTCGGGCGCTTCCTGGTGCGCGCAATCGTCGCCGCACTGACATTCGGGCCAGAGATGGCAGACGACGCGCGTCGGCCCGTCGGGCGGGATGGTGATCGTCTCGCGGACGGTCCAAGGGTCGTAGGGCTGCATCAGCGCACCCCCACGGCGAGGGTGCAGAATGTCAGGGCGAAAAAGAACGCCGCCGACAGGGCGAGCCGGATGCGCATGCCGGCCAGGGCGTCGCAGGCGCGGTCAAGCATCGCTCGCCTCCAGTTCGGCGAGGATCTCGGACGGCCTGCACCCTGCCTTGATCTGCCGGGATATCCAGGCCTCAACGTCGGACGACCGTTCGGCCGCCGCGATCAGCCTGTTGGCCACGCTCTCTTCCCTGACGGCGGCTGCGTGGCGCATCGCGGACGCGAAGGGGCGAGCGATTGCCTCTTCCGGTGACGGCCGGCTGAATTCGCGCGGGATGGTGAGCATCACGCTACCCGGCGCACGGCGCGCGAGCGGGCCATATCGCAGGCCTCGGCGGCGTGGCTTTCGATCTCGGCGCGGGTGAAGTCGCTGTTCTCGAACAGCGATTCCTTGGTGACGGAAACGCCGTTCATGCCCATCTCGAGCACCTTGTCGACCATGCGGTCGAGGACGGGGCGCTGGGCGGGAACCGGCGTCGTCAAGGCGCCGATAGCCGGATGAGGCTGGTAGGTGATCATCGGTTTTCTCCGATCGCGGGATTGCGACAGGAGGCGACGATCACATATCAACATGAAACATGTCAACATACATCGTGTTGATTTTTGCGATGGCCATCAACATTGGCCATGACTGCGCTTCACGAATCAGTGAATTTGTTCTTGCTGTGTTCTCGTTGGTGAGTCATGGTGACGCACATAAGAAGAGGGCAGGGAGCGCCACTATGAGTATGTGTGAAACAGTACGCAGCCGGTGCGCATGATGCCGCGCGCCTCGAACGACAATCCCGATGCATCCCGGCTCATCATCGAACTTTCAAGCCTTTATGTGGCTTGCGACGACTGCGGTCATTCACGCGTCTTGCGGCTATCCGGGCTGACCAAAGCGAGCGAGTTGGGTGTCCATACGTATCGAGAACTGTGCCGGCACCTGCGGTGCAGCCAATGCCCCAGGAGGGTTTCGGTAAACCGAAACCTTACGATCCGCCCTACGTGGGTAGGGGCCGCTAAAGGCTCGCCTGAAATACTATCTTGTGAACCGAGAAGACCCGTTTGGCTGGAAACTCCAGCATCTCGCTTTCACCTTCGTCCGGGTTCAACTGGCGAAGGCGCAGCACCGAATTCGAGCGCGATACGAACTGCTTGATATAACTGTCTCTCGTCTCATCGTCGTTCTCGCCAAGTACTTGAACGACAACGAAATCTCCTGTTCGTATCGGCTCCTTCGGATTCAACCAAATGGTCTCGCCGGCAAAGTAGCGGGGCTCCATCGAGGTTCCATAGACGCGCACGGCATAGGCACCGTCGACATTCTCCAGCATCGGCGGGCAGAATACCCGTCCCGCTTCCTGGCCGTTCAGCATGAAGCGGCCGTTAGGGCCGCCGACGACCTGGCCGAGCACCGGTACCCCATTGGTCCTCGGGAACTGCTCGTACCGAGGCGGGAAGCTCGCGTTCGGCCTCGGAGGAACCGGGGCTGGAGCAGCTTCCTCCGCCATGCCTCCGCCCGTCAGCAGGTGGGCGGCGGTGGTGCCAAAGCGCTTGGCGTAGCGCTCGGCTTCAATCGGACCAAACTCGTTCTGTCCGTTCTCGTGAGCGCGATAGGTCGAGGCAGATACCCCAAGCGCGTCAGCGGCTTTCTGCGCTGACGTGTACCCTGCTTTTTCCCTGGCTGTGCGCAGCCGATCGCCCATTGTCGTCATGGCGGCGACCTTGTCAGATGTTTTGACACTAATCATGTTGACATGCCAACACGATTGATGTTGTATCCGGCGCCATGCATACGGTGCACGATATCTTTGACAGCATGGGCGGGACCGGCGCGGTAGCGAAGGTCATCGGTGTCAAGCATTCTGCGGCATCCGAGATGCGGCGGCGACAGTCCATACCCGTGAAGTATTGGCCGGCGCTGATCGAATCGGCGCGTCTTGGCGGCCTTGCCATCACAAGCGACGTCCTTGTCAGGGTCCATGTCGCTGCAGGCGAAGGGCGGGCCGCATGAGCCCCGTCCGCAACGTCGGCGTGGCCGATTACGAATTTCCCCTCGCGCCGGCCCCCCAAGAGCCTGACCGCGCGAATGCCTGCCCGCTCGCCGCACCTTGCGGGCAGGCCGAGACCGCGCCGGCGCCCCCCTTTCCCGCCGGCGCGGTCATTGTTTCGAATCCCGTAGCGAAAACCTCCGAGGACAACGGTCGGGCAAGTGCCGCGACGGGCATCCCGATGGCGGGAGAGGTGAGTAGGGATGGCGATGCGGCTGATCTCCAGCGGTCCGCGCCGTCCGGCTTTTCTGGAGACGATGACGGACGGCGTGTTGAAGCCGCTGGTGGAGCAGCGTCCGTCATCCCCCTTTCGCAGGCGAGCATGTTCATCCTGACGCTGGTTGCCGCCCATGAGGGCAGGGCACCGCAGGATATCCTCGCCGAGCTGATCGCCGCCGCGGCTGATGCGATCGGCATCCATTCCCTGATCATGCGCGACGCGGGCGAGATCGATCTTGGCGACCTTCCGCCATTCGCCATGCGCGCGGCAAACCGGTTTCGGGGCGGCGGACCATGAGGACATCTGCTTGCGGGCCTCCTTAGCAACACCCGCTTTCTGACTCCGAAAAACCTTTCCCGCCACGGGAAACGACGCCGGGATTTCCCGGCGCGGGAAACCTTTTGCGCCTTGCGAGGACACAGCCATGGTTCCGAACGCCAATGCCCGCCATTTCCTGCTGAAGGCCAAGCAGCGTGACCTGATCGCCGCCGCCGGCGGCATCGAGCGCGCGGCGATGATCTGCTCCTATTCCAAGAGCGTCGTCGGCCGCTGGTACAATTCGGACAGCCCCGAGCTGATGGAGCTCCCGGCGATCTTCGCTCTGGAGGAAGAGACGGGACGCTTCGACATGAGCGAGGCGATCTCCTCTGCTCGCGGGCGTCGCTTCGCCGAGGATGAAGCCAAGCCGGTCAATGGCTGCGTGATGTCGGCGCACGCCGAAACCGTGGTGCGCATGGGCGAGCTGATGACCGAGGGCGCGCTCGCCTTCGCCGACGGGCAACTGACGCCGGCCGAAACGCAGCGGATCGACCGCGCGCTCTCCAAGGTCGAGGCCGGCACCGCCGAATACCGCAAGATCCTCGCCGGCGCACGCGCCCAGGGCGGCCTCAAGATTGTGGGAGGCGAGTGATGCACGATCGCACCGCCTGCCTTGCTTGCGGCAAGCCTTTGGACGACGGCGCGCCGACCTATCCTGATGTTTCCGGCACGCTGGGCGAGTGCTGCGCGCCGACATACGACATGCTGTTGGAGGATGGCGATGCCTGCGCCTTCGTCGATCTCGACAGCGGGGAGCCGCTGTCGGTCGCCGAACGCCGCGCGATCTACGACGAGCACATCGCCGCCGGCGGAAGGCCGACCGATAGCATGGCGAGGCGTTGATGCGCACCGCCGCCATGATCATCGCCGGCATCGCGCCGCCGCAGGCGCCGGGCTGCAACAGCATCGGCCGGCGGCTTGCCGACCTGACCAGCCACCAGTGCCATTTTCCGTTGCGCGGGGAGGGCGCCGAGACGCGCTTCTGCGCGGTCGAGGTTTCGCCGGCCGACTGGCGGCCCGGCGCGAGCGGCGGCCAGTACTGCACCTTTCACCGGTGCATCGTCGTCGGTCGCGGCACGCCCGCTGAGCGCCAGGCGCCGCGCGTGCTGGAGAGGCTGGGCTGATGGACGAATACGATCCATACGCGCCGCGCCAGCCGCGCAAGCCGAGGGGCGGCAAGAACCGCGAGACGACGGAAGAACTGCAGTCCGGCGAGACCACCAGCACGGCGCAGACGGTCGCCGCGGGACATTTGCGGTCGCTGATCGAGCGCATCGAGCAGCTCGAGGAGGAAAAGAAGGAAGTCGCCGAGAGCATCAAGGAAGTATTCGCCGAGGCGAAGGGCGCCGGCTTCGACACCAAGGCCATCCGTACCATCATCCGGCTGCGCAAGAAGGACCAGGTCGAGCGCCAGGAGGAAGAGGCCATCCTCGACCTCTACAAGGCCGCGCTGGGGATGGTGTGACGATGACGTCGATCACCATACGCTGCGTCTCCCTGGAAGGCATTCCGTTTCTGAAAACGATCGATGCGAAGCTTGTCGGAGGGCTTGCAGTCCACCTGGCCGACGACATTTCGACCGATGATGGCAAGCCGGCGTTCTCAGTCGCTCACATCGCGACAGGCATGAAGTTGTCGGACCTGTATTTCGAGACGGCCGACGTCGCTGAAGCCTATGCGGAAGTTCTCCAAAAGCTGCCGGTGGATTGGTATTCAAGGACCGTCACGGACGATTATCGCCGTCCCCATCTCATCCCCGCACTCACGTCGATAGCCGCCTTGTTCGGCGGGTTTCTTGTCGAAACGCCGATTGACCAGCCGCCGGCGGGGTCTGCGTGATGAGCAAGTACCAGCTCCTGCCGCCGCTCTCCGCCGAGGAATTCCAGTCGCTGGAACGCTCGATCATCGAGCATGGCGTGCTGGTGCCGGTGGAGTATGACGAAGCCGGCGAGATCATCGACGGCCACAACCGGGTGAAGATCTGCGAAAGCCTCGGCCTGGTCGACTGGCCGCGCTTCGTGCGCAAGGGGCTGAGCGAGGGCGACAAGCGCAAGCTGGCGCGCGAACTGAACCTGTCGCGCCGGCACCTGTCGACGGCGCAGAAACAGGCCGTCATCGCCGACCAGCTTCGCGACACGCCGTCGATCTCATCGCGCGCGATCGCCGCGATGCTGGGCGTGGACCACAAGACGGTCGCCACGGTGCGGCGCGGCCTGGTCGATGGTGGGGAAATTCCCCACCATGACGAGGTCGAGGGTCGCTGCGGCGTGCTGCAGCCGGCGCGCAAGCCGATCAAGACCGCCTTCGTTCCAGACCAGCCGAACGTGCGGGAATATATGCGGGGCGCGAAGATGATCCGCGCCGAGCAGCAGAAGGTCGCTCACACGGTGCGCTTGGCGCATATGGACATGGTGGCCGAGAAGGGGCGGGCCGCCGCGCCGGCGGCGCTGTCGAAAATCTATCCCGTCTACTATGCCGATCCGCCCTGGCGGTTCGGTGTCCGCTCCGAGGTGACGGGGCGCGAGAAGAGCGCGGAGAACCATTATCCGACGCTGCCGACCGACGAAATCTGCGACCGGCTGGCCGGCCTGATCGGCGGCGAGCATCCGGGCGTGTGCTTTCTCTGGGCCACCAACCCGATGCTGCCCGACGCGCTGCGCGTGCTTGGCGCCTGCGGCTTCACCTACGTCCACCACTGGATCTGGGACAAGGAAGTTGCCGGCACCGGCTATTGGGGCCGCGACCGGCACGAGCTGCTGCTGATCGGCCGCCGCGGCGACATCGCCGCGCCCTTGCCCGGCACCCAGCCCGAGACGGTTCACCGCGAGCGCAAGGGCCGCCACTCGGCCAAGCCCGATTGGTTCGCGGAGCAGATCGAACGCCTGTTCCCCGGCGTCGCGCGGCTGGAGCTGTTCGCCCGCACCGCGCGGCCGGGATGGGACGCGTGGGGGTTTGAGGCCGATCACGGCAATCATGAACAAGAGGAGAATGCAGCATGAGAATGCAGGCATCCGCTGGCCAGTTGAGGGCCGCGCTCGGCGCCTTTCGCGGCATTGTGCAGAGGCGCAACACCGTTCCGGTTTTGGGGACAGTGAAGTTTCAGGACGGGCACCTGGTCGGCACCGACCTTGACGCCGAACTATCGGTCAAGATCGCATCGATCGGACCCATGGCAGGAGCCTCAGCCATTGACCTGTTCGCGCTGTCGTCGCTCGCTGCCAACATCGACGAAGACGAAGAGCTGACGATCTCGGACGAAGACGGAACCGCCACCATCGGCTTCAACGGCTCGTCCTACCGGTTGGGCTCTCTGCCAGTCGAAGACTTTCCGACGTTCGGGCAGCCGATCGGGCCGCGCACCATGACCGGCAACCTCGGACTGGTGGCGGCGATGAACCGCATTCGGTTCGCGATGTCGACAGAGGAAACGCGATATTACCTGAACGGCGTCGCCATCCTTCATGACAGCGAGGGCAAAGCCCTGCTCGTTGCCACGTCGGGACATCAACTGGCGATGATGCCGCTGGATTTCGCACCGGAAGGCTCAGTCAACGCGATTATTCCGCGCTCCATCGTCCACTATCTCTGCCAGCGCAAGATGGAGCCGGAGGCCTGCGTTTTCGATCTGGAGCGTCAGCGCGCTCGGTTCGATTTCGCCGGCCAATCTCTCGCGACGAAGCTGATCGACGGCAAGTTTCCCGACATTTTTCGGGTGATCCCGCAAGACGCGCCGAAGCTCTTCACGGCCGATCGGAAGGCGCTGCTTCGCCGGCTTGTGCGCATTCGCTCGTTCTCCGAAGCGTTTTTCAGAGGCGTCGCGCTGGAACTGGCTGGCGATGTTCTGACGCTGAAGCTGAAGACTGGGGATCGCACGGCAACCGAGACGTTGGCGGTCAACGGGAGGGGGGGGCAGGCCGAGGCCGGGTTCAACGCCGACTATCTCATCACCATCCTGAACGGTCTCCGGGGAGAACATGTCACGTTCGCGTCGCCGGCCCCGTTCGCGTCGAATCCCACGGTCATCACCAGCGACGGCGATCCGCT
This sequence comes from Mesorhizobium sp. 65-26, assembly GCA_001899205.1. Taxonomy (GTDB): domain Bacteria; phylum Pseudomonadota; class Alphaproteobacteria; order Rhizobiales; family Rhizobiaceae; genus Mesorhizobium. The sequence continues at coordinate 16,088 of MKVL01000031.1, forward strand.
GACCGTCCTCCAGATGCCGATGCGCGTGTGACGGCATGAGCGACCGCCGCGCCACCATCCGGGACCGGATCCTGACCTGCGTCGAAATCGTCGACACAGGTTACGAGACGCCTTGTCACCTGTGGACCGGCAGCGATTCCGGCACCGGTCGGGGCGGCGGCTATCCTCGCATGAAGCTGAACGATCGCACCTGCGCGGTGCATATCGTCTCGTTCACCAACGAATACGGCTACGTGCCGCGCAACAAGCAGATCGACCACCGCTGCCGCAACCGGCTGTGCGTCAATCCCGACCATCTGGAGATGGTCAGCCACATCGAAAACCAGAAGCGCCGTGACCTGGCGTTGGGACGGACACCGAGGCGTAAGAGCCGGAAGCCGGTGCCGGCATGAGCGCCAACGATCCCTATCTCGATTTCCTGCGCAGCAAGATGCAACTCGCCAAGGCCGATGGGTTCGACGTCGACCTCGCCGACATCAATCCGGAAGGCGCGCCGCATTGCCGCGCGATCGTGCGCTGGGCGATGAAGGGCGGCAGCCGCGCCATCTTCGCATCCTTCGGACTGCACAAGACCTTCATGCAGATCGAGCTGATGCGCTTGATCGGAAAGCTGGTGCCAGGCCTGCGCCTGATCGTCATCCCGCTCGGGGTGCGCCATGAGTTCTTCGCCGAGACGCATGAGCGCTTCCATGGCGAATTCGGTGTCACGCTGAAATTCATCCGCTCCGACGCCGAGGTCGATGCGATCCGCGATGATGTCATCTACCTGACCAATTACGAGAGCGTGCTCGCCGGCAAGGTCGACGCTTCGCGCTTCGTCGCGGCCTCGCTGGACGAGGCGGCCGTGCTGCGCGGCTATGGCACCAAGACGTTCCAGACCTTCTTGCCGCTGTTCAAGGCGGTTCGCTTCAAGTTCGTCGCCACGGCGACGCCGTCGCCGAACCGCACCAAGGAACTGATCCACTATGCCGGTTTCCTTGGCGTGATGGACACCGGCCAGGCGCTGACGCGCTTCTTCCAGCGCAATTCGGAATCGGCCGGCGACCTGACGCTGTTTCCTCACAAGGAGGACGAGTTCTGGCTGTGGGTGCATAGCTGGGCCGTCTTCCTGCAATCGCCGGCAGATCTCGGCTTTTCCGACGCGGGCTACGTGCTGCCGGCCGTCAAGGTCAACTGGCATGAAGTGCCCATCGACCATTCGACGGCGGGCTACGATCGTGACGGCCAGGGCCTGCTCATCCGCAACACCGCACTGGGCGTTACCCAGGCGAGCGCCGCCAAGCGCGACAGCCTGCCTGCCCGCATCGCCAGGATGCGGGAACTGATCGCCGAGGATCCGGACGCGCACCGCGTGCTCTGGCACGACCTGGAGGACGAGCGGCGCGCGATCGAGGCGGCGGTGCCGGGGGTGCGCTCGATCTACGGCTCGCAAAGCCTCGAACTCAATGAGGCGGCGGCGATCGGCTTCAAGGAAGGCAAGTTCCGCGACCTCGCCGCCAAGCCGGAAATGTCGGGCGCCGGCAACAACTTCCAGATGCATTGCCATTGGGCGATCTTCGTCGGTGTCGGCTTCAAGTTCCACGACTTCATCCAGGCGGTGCACCGCATCGTGCGCTTCGGCCAGAGCCATGAATGCCGCATCGACATCATCTATTCCGAGGCCGAGCGCGAGGTGCGCCGCAACCTCGAGGGTAAATGGGCCGAGCATGACCGGCTGATGGCGCGCATGGCGGAGATCATCCGCCGCTACGGGCTGGACGGCCTGCCGCTCGACGACGTGCTGCAGCGCTCGATCGGCGTGCGCCGGCAGGAAGAGCGTGGCGCCGGCTTCGTCATCGCGCACAATGACGCGGTGCTTGAGGCGCGGCGGACGGAAAGCGCCAGCGTCGGCCAGATCGTCACCTCGATCCCGTTCGCCAACCACTACGAGTATACGGCGAGCTATAACGACTTCGGCCATACCGACGACAACGCCCATTTCTGGGCGCAGATGGACTTCCTTACGCCGGAGCTGCTGCGCATCCTGGAGCCCGGCCGGCTGGCCTGCATCCATGTCAAGGACAGGGTGCTGTTCGGCAGCGTGACGGGCGAGGGCGTGCCGACCGTGTCGCCTTTCCATGCCGAGGCGATCTTTCACTATCTGAAGCACGGCTTTCAGTACATCGGCATGATCACCATCGTCACCGACGTGGTGAAGGAGAACAACCAGACCTATCGCCTGACCTATTCCGAGATGATGAAGGACGCCACCAAGATGGGCGTCGGCTGTCCGGAATATGTGCTGCTGTTCCGCCGGCCGCAGAGCGATCTCTCGCGCGGCTATGCGGACCGGCCGGTTGTGCATGACAAGCCGCTGGTGACCACGGCCGACGGCGGCACGAAGCGCTGGAGCGACGGCGACCGCCGCGCCCAGGTGCCGGGCAGCGGCTACACGCTGGCGCGCTGGCAGCTCGACGCGCATGCCTTCTGGCCGTCCTCGGGCGACCGCCTGCTGACGACCGACGAACTGGTGCGGCTCGGGCCGAAGCCGCTGCGCGAGCTGTTCCAGCGCTGTTTCGAGGGCGCGGTCTACGACTTCGAAAAGCATGTCCAGCTCGGCGAGGAACTGGCCGCGCGCGACGCTCTGTCGAAAACCTACATGACGCTCGATCCGAAGTCGGACGATCCGGCGGTGTGGACCGATGTGGTGCGCATGCGCACGCTCAACGGCGAGCAGGCCTTCCGCAACCTCGAAAAGCATGTCTGCCCGCTGCAGTTCGACATCGTCGACCGGCTGATCGACCGCTACAGCAACCCCGGCGACGTCATCTACGATCCGTTCGGCGGCCTGATGACTGTACCCTTCAGGGCCATCTTGAAGGGGCGGCGCGGGCAGGCCTCGGAACTGTCGGCGACCTATTTCCGCGATGGCCTGCGCTACTGCCGCGAGGCCGAGGCCAAGCGCTCGATTCCGACCATGTTCGACCTGCTCGGCATCGCCGGCGACGAGCCTGCGGCGGAGGCGGCGGAATGAGCGAGCGCCGGAAATACGATCCCGCCAAGGATTCCGCCGGCTCCTATGCTGCCGCCGTCGAGGCCAAGCGGCTGCGCGGCGACACGCATTGGCCGGAGACCAAGGTGCGCGAGCCGGATCCGGAAACCGAACGCCAGTTGCGGCGGTTGAAACGTGCGCTGGACCGCAAGCTGAAGGGGGCCGGCGATGCGTAGCGCCTACAGCCCCGCCGCCTTGCGCAGCGCCGCGTTCATGCGCGACTGCCAGCCCGGGCCATCGGCCTTGAAGCGCGCGACGACGTCGGCGTCGAGGCGCAGCGGCACCTGCATCTTGGTCTGCGCCGCCTTCGGCCGGCCGCGCCGTGGCGGCAGCGTGTCGGGTAGGGGCTGCGCGTCCGGGTCCGCCAGGGCGGCGGCATGGATGGCGGCGTCTTCCTCGGCGCTGATGGTTGCCAGCGATGCCTCGGCGCGTCGGCGGGCGCTTTCGCGGCTAGAGATTGTCGACATATTTCCTGACCTCCTGACTGGTCGCGCGGCGAAGCGAAATCACGCGGATGGTCTCGCCGCGCTCGGTATAGACCATCACATGGACGCGGTCACCGATCAGGCCGATGGCGACGATGCGCGTTTCACCATGGCTGTCCCGGTCCTCGTATTCATAGGCGGTGTCGAACTCGAAGCGCTGGGCCTCGGTGAACGCCACGCCATGCTTGGCGCGGTTCGCTTCGGCCTTCCTGCTGTCCCATTCGAAGTTCATCGCCCGTCCCCTTTCGTATTTTCTGTATATGCAAAAAATACGATGCCGTCAACAATTATTGTAGATACAATAAATGGAAACGGAGGGCGGCGGCGTGGCTGAAATCGCCTTCCACCAGTTCGGCGACGCCTTCCGCGACCGGCTCAATGCGCTGGGCTATTCGCTGCGCCGTGCAGAAGAGGTCTGGCCGGAAGCCGACCGCGCGATGCTGTCGCGCGCCATCAACGGCAAGGTGCTTTCGGCCGGCAACTACCTGCTGCTCTGCGAGTATGCCGGGCTCGATCCATACCGCTATCTGACGCGTGATCCGCGCCGCCGCGTGACGATGAAATCCATTTTAGATCAAATGGTTACACCACCTGTGTCCCGTGAAACACGTTCCGAAATCGCCAAGCTGAAGGTGCGTCGATGACCAATGATATGGACCCGTTCTGCCGCCGCATGCGTGACGCGGATGGTGACCAGGAACGCGCGGCGGTGCTGCTGGAAGCGCCTGTCGTGACGCTGCTGCACTGGCGCCCGGTGTTCCAGTACCACTGTCGCCGGGCCGCATTCGGCGAGGGGCTGGATTACCTCGATGCGCTGTTCGAGACGCTGGGCAAGCCGCGCCATCGCGGCAACCTCGGTGGCACCATGCCGATGGCGGGCGCCACCTCCGTGCTGCTGCACATCGTCGATGGAGGTGGCAATGGCTGAGGCGCTCCGCAAGCTCGATCGCGGCCTGCCGCGCCTCGACATGCGTTCGCCGGAGCTGGTCGCCCGGCAGCGCATGCGGCAGGCGACCGACCAGGCCGAGCGGCTGCTCGAATCCTCGACCGAAACCGTCAGGGCTCTGGCACGGGAAGCGCTATTCGCTACCGCGAAGAGCGAGGCGGAAAAGCTGGTGGCACGGGCGGCGGTCGAGGCGGCCTCGATCGTTGAACTGGCGCGCGCCGAGGCGGAGGCCATCCGCGCCTCTGCGCTGCGCGAGGCGAAGTCGAATAATAAGGTCGAGGAACTGGCCAAGGTGCCGGTGAAGGACATCATCGCCGCTGTCGCGCGGCGCCGCTGCATCTGCGTCTCCGACATCACCGGCCATTCCCGCTCGCGCGCTATCTGCGACGCGCGCCACGAGGCCATGTGCGAGGTGCGCCGGTTGCGCCCGGACCTGTCCTCGCCGCAGGTCGGCAAGCTGTTCGGCAATCGCGACCACACCACGGTGCTGCACGCCTGGCGCAAGGGTGGATTGTTGCCGCCCCGGCAAGACACGCGCGCCGCTGCGATCACTCGGGGGGAATGATGCTGCACAATCAAGCCGAATTCGAACTCTCTGCACCTCTCGTCGAAAAGCGGAAATGGCGCTGCCTTTCCGTGCCCGGCTTCATGCCCGCCAAGAAGGTTCCTTTGCCAATCATCCCGCCTGCAAAGGGTGAGCGGACGATCGTGGCCGTCGATAGCTTCGCCGGTGGCGGTGGCGCGTCCAATGGGATCAAGAAGGCGTTCAAGAGGCTCTTCGACGCGGGCCTGTTGCCGATCGGGCATCCGTTCGGGCCGACCTATGCCATCAACCATGACGAAGCCGCCTTGGCCATGCACGAGGCGAATTACCCCGAGACGATCCATTTGCCGCACAATGTGTGGCAGGTTTCGATGCGCGAGACGCTCGGCAACAACCTGTTCGGCTTCCTCTGGCTCTCGCCCGACTGCCGCGATCATTCCCCGGCCAAGGGCGGGCCGATCACTTCGCGCGCGGTGCGCGACCTCGCCTGGGTGCTGCTGAAATGGCTGAAGGAACTGCCCGACTGGCAGCGGCCATGGACCATATGCCTCGAAAACGTCGGAGCCTTCGCCAAATGGTCTCCGCTGATCGAACGGAAGGACGGCAAAGGCTTCGAACGCGATCCCGAGCGCCTTGGCCACACCTTCCATCAATTTGTTCATGAGCTGACACGCTACGGCTATTCGGTAGGCTGGGACGAGCTGGTTGCCTGCGAATATGGATCGCCGACGATCCGCAAGCGCCTCTATCTCTGCGCCAGGCGCGACGCCGCCCGGATCGTCACGCCGAAGCCGACGCACGCCGCGCCCAAATCGAAGATGGTCGCAAACGGCACCCTGAAGCGGTGGCCCGTCGCGGCGGACATCGTCGACTTTGACGACGATTGTCCGTCCATCTTCATGACCAGGGAAGAGGCGAGGGCATACACCAGGGCTACCGGCAAGCGGATCATCCGGCCCCTTGCGCCGAAAACCAATGCCAGGCTCGCGCTCGGCGTGAAGCGGCGCGTCCTCGACGAGGGTGATGATGCCTTCGTCGTCACCTGTAATCACGCCGGCGACGGCTTTCGCGGTCAGGGGCTTGCCGAACCGTTCAACACCGTCGCTCGGGCGCGCGACGCCCACGGCCTGGTCGTGCCGCATATGATGACGATGCGCAATTCCGGTTCGCCGACATCGGGAGCTGGAGAGCCCACACGCACGGTGATGGCGGGGGGCGCGCATCAATTCGATGTCGAGACACTGCTTGCGCCTTACATCGTCGGGGTCGGCGGAAGGATGGGCCAGAGCGCGCCGCGCTCGATCGGAATGCCATGGCAGTCGATGACGACGAAGCCAGACAGTGTCGTCGCCGTCGCCAAGGTGTCGCCCTGGACCGAGGGCGCCATCTGGGACCTCTTGCCGCCCGTCTGGCGCGCGGTAGCGCTGCGCGGGCACGAGCCTAAAATGATTGCGCCGCTGATCGCCATCTTCCGAGGCGATAGCGCTGGTAAGTCGGTTGGCGAGCCTCTTTCGGCAGTAACCGCCAATAGCTTCATCAAGCGCCCGGGCGGCGCGGCTCCGATCGGTGCTGCCGAAGCGAGTTTGGTTCCGTTTATCAAACGCGATTTCGGCAACTCGATCGGCACAGTAGTCACCGACCCTGCCGGAGCGATCACGTCGGGTGGCGGCGGCAAGATGGACATTGTTGGCCTCGCCGCCGTTCCCTTCATCAGCCGCGGCCAGCATGGTGGCGGCAACCGCCTGGCGACAGAGCCGACGCATACCATCGCCGCGTCCGATGGCGACCAGAACCAGATTGTCGTTCCTTACCTGGTGCCCCGCTATGGCGAGCGCCAGGGTCAGGAGCCTCGCACTGTCAGCGCGCAACGGCCGCTACCGACACCCGTGCCGGACGGCAACCAGGGCATTTTGGCGGCCGTCTATCTGGCGCAGCACAATACGGGAGAGGAAGGGCATTCCGCCCTTCGCCCAGTCTCAACAATCGTGCAGAAGGGCTGCACGCAGGGTGTTGTCGCCGCTCACATGCTTTCGCTGAAGGGTAGCGACAGGCGCGACGGATCCTGTGGACATGCGCATCCGGCCATCTGCGCAGGCGGGCAGCATTCGGCAGTTGTCACGCTGCCCTTGATGACCGCGTACTATTCGACGGGTGGCCAGCACGCCCGGGTCGATGATCCTTCGCTTACTGTTCCGACCAAGGCGCGGTTCGGCCTTACGCATGTCGAGGCCTCGGCGCCGCCTCTGACCGCGGCGCAATTTGCGCGGGCTCGCCAGGTCGCGGAATTCCTGCGCGCGCACGGATGCTGGGACGGCGGCGAGATCGTCACGCTGACCATTCGCGGCATCCTCTATGTCATCGTCGACATCGGCATGCGCATGTTGAAGCCGCGCGAACTCGCTCGTGCGCAGGGCTTCCCCGATTCTTACATCCTCGACCCGATCTACAAGGGAAAGCCGCTTTCGGAGACCGAGCAGCGGCACAAGATCGGCAATTCGGTCTGCGACGAGCCTGCCGCGGCATGGATCGAGGCGAACTATCGCCCGCCGCTGGAATGGGGACGTGAGGCGTTTCTGGAGGCGGCCGAGTGAACGCGCAGCCTGACATGCTAGCCGAGGGATGGCTTGAGGTTCTGGACGGCAATCCGACCGCCCGCGATCTGTTCACGCGACACTATTCGAACCCCCGTCGAAAAGACGGCGGGCGCGGACAGCCGGCGCTTATCATGGGGCCTGGCTACAAGATGCTGTTGATCACCGCCGACGCCGGTGCCGTCTGTGCATGGCGCAAGGCGGAAGTCCGCATGGACGGGCAAACCGGTGTCGAATGTTCGATCTTTCGGCGTGAACAGGGGGAGTTGGCAAGCGACCTCCTCCTTGGCGCGATGAGGATTGCGCGGCGACGCTGGTCAAGCGAGCGGTTCTTTACATTCGTCGATCCGAAGGAGGTTCGCCCGACCTGGCGGGCAGGACGCCCCACGTGGGGCCATTGCTTCTATCAGGCTGGGTGGAAGTTCTGTGGCCTGACGAAGAAGCGTCTTCATGTGCTGGAGTTTCTCCCTGATTGGATGGCGGGAGGCGCGCTGGAATGAACGCGCATATGCTCTCCCGTGACGCCGCAAGGCTCCGCGCCGTGCGCCAGAGCCTGGCCTCGATCGCGCCGGCGCAGTGGCATCGCGTGCATGACGAGACGGGCGCCTTCATCGAGACGCGCGGCGCCATGGGCGAGTTGTTCGTACTGGCACGGTTCGATCCGCTCGCGACGGTCGAGGAAATCGACTTCGCCTGCGACGCGCCGGATGTCGTGGCCTTCCTGCTGCGCCTGCTCGACGCCGCCTTCGCCGAGGTGCGGCGCCTGAAAGACGTGCCAGCCGAGCCATCGCGCGACGCCAGCAAGGACTATGCCGCCGAATGCGCCATGAAATGCGCCGAGCCGGCCTTCCGGGCCTTCCTGGGCGAATGCCACGGGCTGGAGCGGCCCTGGAGCGCCGAGCGCGTGGCGCAGCGCGTGCGCGGCCTGCTGGGCGTCACGTCGCGCGCCGAATTGAATCATGGCGGCGATGCCGTCGAACGCTGGAAGAGCCTGCGAGACGCCTTCGCGGCATGGCGGAGGGCAGGGCGGTGACCTCAGTGGATTTCGAACTTGTCGCTTCGCCGGCCGTCCGAACGGCACGTGTGCGCCGAGGCGGATGGTCCTGGGGGCCGGTCGAGGGCGCGAAGCTGCGCGTGTTGTCGCTTGGCGCCGGGGTGCAATCGACGACACTGGCCCTGATGGCCGCCCATGGCGAGATCGGGCCAATGCCCGACCATGCGATTTTCGCTGATACCGGCGCCGAACCGGCCGCCGTCTATGAACAGGTCAAGTGGCTTTCGTCCGGCAACGTGTTGCCCTTCCCTGTACATGTGATTTCCGGTGGCAGAGGGTCGGTAGGCGGTGGGCTTCAAACAGAACTAGAGGCAGCGTGCGCTGGCGCTGAGCACGCTCATGGAAGGCCTCCCTTCTTTGTCAGGTCACCCAAGGGGCTTGGACAGATCGCCCGCCAGTGCACACAAGAGTACAAGATTGATCCGATTCGACGCGAGCATCGCCGCCTTCTCGGCTTCAAGCCGCGCCAGCGAATTCCGGACGCTCAGGTAGAGGTCTGGATTGGCATAAGCACTGACGAGATCGTCCGCGCCGGGGCTTCGTTCGAAAATTGGACCGTCAACCGCTACCCCTTGCTGGAAAAGGGAATGTCTCGCCATGACTGTGAGGCCTGGCTAACGCGGAACGGCTATCCCGTTCCGATCAAGAGCGCATGCACCTTCTGCCCTTACAGGACGGATTTCGAGTGGCGCTGGATGCGCGACAATGATCCCGCTTCCTGGGCGATCGCGGTGGAGATCGACCGCCGCATCCGGGACATGCACAAGCACGGGAAAATCCGGGGAGAACTGTTCATACATCGGTCCGGCAAGCCGCTGAGTGAAGTCGATCTATCCACCGCCGAAGAGCGCGGCCAGGGCCTGCTCATGGTCTGCGAAGCGGGGTGCGGGCTATGAGCTGGCAGGCAACGGCATGGGTTTCGACGGTCGAGGCGGGTGGCGCGAGCGGCAAGCTGCTGCTCTACGCCCTGGCCAACTATGCCGACGAGACTGGCCGCACCTTCGCCGGCGACGAGCGCATCATGCGCGACACCGAGCTTTCCGAGCGCGCCGTGCGCGACTGGAAACGCAGGCTGGTCGAGGCCGGGCTCATCACCATCGAGCGGCGGCGGCGCGCCGGCGGCGACTTCGATCTCGACGTGATCCGGCTCGCCATGGGCGGCGCGCAACCACCGGCAAATTCTGCCGGTGGTGCCACCGGCAAATCACGCCGCGACCACCGGCAAATGGTGCCGCCACCACCGGCAAATGGCGCCGTTCCCCCCACACCCCCCTATATAGCTGAACCGCCAATAGAACCGTCAGAGGAACAAGAGAGAGAGGCGCGTGCGGAAGGCGAGGGGGAAAAGCCGGAGGGTATGACCAAGCGGGCCGAGGGCCTGTTCTTCCGGTCGTTCACGGCATGGGATCGCTTCGCGGTCAGCCCGAAAGCGCCGATGCTCGAGGCCTGGGGACGGCTGACTTGGAGCGAGATGCAGGCGGCGGCCGATGCGGTGCCACGCTATCTCGCGGCGAAGAAGGTCGCCGGCATGCGGCACGCCCCGGCGATCTCGACCTATCTCGATCGCTCCGAGCGGTTGTGGGAGGCGTTTCCCGCTCCGGTCGAGGCGCCGAAGCCGGCCTATGCGCCGGCCTTCGGGCCGGTGTGGGCCGCGATCCGGATGCGCGACCTGGTGACAGGGCCGAAGGCCGAGCCCTCGCCGCTGAAGGGCTGGGAGGAACGGGCCATCGCCGACGGCAGGCTCGACCGCGAGACGCTGCTGAGGGGCAACCGGATGCGTTCGGGCTGGCCGATGGTCAACGCGCTGCACTTCTCGGCGGAAACGCGCGGCCTCGGTATTCACGGCTTTGGCCCGGCCGAGGAAGCGCTCGGCAAGCTTTGCGAGTTCGTGCCGGTCGAAAGCGAATGCTGGAAGGCATGGAAGCTGGAGCACGATTTGCGCGGCTGGCCGTGGCTTCCTGATCCCGGAACGATGCGTGGCGTCTACTTCCCGGCTGGCGGGCCGGGGGGACTGGAAGCATTCGAACAGGCGGTACGAGGGAACCATGATGCGGGCGGACGTGAAGCGGCTGAGTGACGACAGTGGACGCGTCTGGATCGATCGGTCGACGGGCGAAATCATCAATGTCGACCGCGCCTGGCAGAAGAGCGACAAGCGAATCGCATTGACGCGACGCGAGCAGGCGATGCTCGCCGCGGCTGGTCAGGACGGCCCGGAGGCGCGCTGGTACGTGCTTCGGGTCGAGGATCGGGCCGACATTGCTGTGGATAAGTCGCTTGGCGATGCCAATGTCGAGCGCGTCATGCTGCACACGGACGCCGAGCCGAAGCGCCGTGGCGGTCGCAAACACCAGTCTCTTGAGCCCGTCAGGGTGCCTTCGTTTCCGGGTTATATCTTCGTCAAAGTGGTGTCCTGTCCGGCGACTTGGGCAGGGCTGCGTACCATCGAAAGCGTGCTCGGTCCTATCGGTGGCTGCGACAATCCAAGCCCTGTCAGCGAACAGGAAATCGTGAAGTTTCAAGCACGTATCGAGCACGACCCTGAAGCGATAGCGCTGCTGACCAATGCACTGAAGGCAGGCGACAAGGTGTCCATCGACAGTGGTCCGTTCGCCGGTTTCGAGGCAGTGGTGCTGATGCTCGGCGACAAGCACAAGGTGTCGGTCGAGGTAGACATATTCGGGCGCAAGACGCCGATCGGCTTTGCCCTTGCGGACGTCACGAAACTGGATTAGCGAATCCCACCCAGGACGAACTGAAAGAGTCGCACGCCGAAAGGTGGACCGCGCCATCAGTCCCAGGCGAAGCAACCCAGCTTCCCCGCAATGGATAGGATTCCCGAAAGTCTGTGACAAAGTGAGCAAGCTTCGCTTGTTGATGCCGGCCGTCCGCATGCTGGATCATCGGACGGTCAGACCGCGACTCAAGCGCGCCGACGACGAACTCCAGACGTCAGCTCATCGGCGATGGCGTGAATTCGTGTTGGAGCGGGCTGGTCATCGCTGCCAGGCGCTGGACGACGCTGGCAATCGTTGCCCGAAGGCTTCACCCGATCACAGACTGTTTGCCGATCACATCATTGAACGACGCGACGGTGGTGATCCTCTCGATCTCGCGAACGGCCAGTGTCTCTGCGGCTCGCACCACAGCCTGAAGACTGCGCGCACCAGAGCGGAAAGGATGAGCGGCAGGCCCGAGGGGATGGGGGTTTAATCGGTTCCGGCCGAAAAGGGCTCCAACCACACGGGTGCCATGCGCACAATTTTTTCCAATGGATCAGGATTTTGACCTCTTCGGGAACCCGCTGGTGCGCACCGACACCAAGCTTGGGCGGCCGGAGCATGAGCCGACTGAGGAAAACATCATATTTATCATGGTGTTACTTGCTGGCGGTATGACGCAAAAGGAAGTAGCTGACACGCTCGGCCTGTCAGTGCCCACTTTGCGCAAACATTATTTGCATTTGCTCAAGCAGCGCGACCGACTGTTCAACCGGCTGCGCACGAAGCTTCGGGTGGCACAAATCCAGCAAGGCCTTTCGGGCAATACATCGGCGCTCAATGCCGCGCTGTCTATGCTCGACAAGATCAACACCGAGAACGTGCAGCGCAAAGTGGAAAGCCGAGGCCACACCTCGTCGGCGCAACGCCAGAAGCTTGGCAAGAAGGAAGAGCGCCAGCGGCAGGCTGAGGAAATCGCTTCCGGCTCCGGCAAGTTCGCACCGCCTCAACCGCCACAACTTGTCGTCAACAACCGATGATCCATTGGTCGACGGCCTGCCCTGACTGGGAAAGCCGCATTGTGGCGAGGCTCTCGCTTCTGCCGTTTGCGCCGTTGTTCCCCGATGAGGCGGAAGCCGCACTGGCGGTCTTCAAGTCCCTGCAGGTCGTCGACCTGCCGAAGTTCGAGGATGGCGCAACCGGCGAGTTGCGACACCCCACCTTTGGTGAGGTCAGCGAAGAATGGGTGTTCGACTTCGCCCGGGCGATCTTCGGCGCCTATGACGCCAAGGCCGCGAAGCGCCACATCCGCGACTTCTTTCTGCTGATCAGCAAGAAGAACGGCAAGTCCACCATCGCCGCCGGCATCATGGTGACAGCGCTCATTCGCAACTGGCGTCATTCGGCCGAGCTGCTGATCCTGGCGCCAACGATGGAGATCGCGAACAACTCCTTCGGTCCGGCGCGCGACATGGTGAACGCGGATCCGGAACTGCGGGTCATCCTGCACGTGCAGGAAAACATGCGCCAGATCACGCATGTTATCACCAAGGCGGTACTGAAGGTCGTCGCGGCCGACACCGACGTCGTGGGCGGCAAGAAGGCGGCCTTTGTTCTGGTCGATGAACTGTGGCTTTTCGGCAAGCGAGCGAATGCGGACGCGATGCTGCGTGAAGCGACAGGCGGTCTTGTCTCCAGGCCCGAGGGTTTCGTCATCTATCTGTCGACGCAGTCGGACGCGCCGCCGGCGGGTGTTTTCAAGGCGAAGCTCGACTATTTCCGCGACGTCCGCGATGGCAAGGTCAGCGACCCGAAGAGCTTCGGCATGCTGTTCGAGTTCCCGAACGACTTCCTGAAGAGCGGCGCCTATCTCGACCCGAAGAACTGGTTCATCACCAACCCGAATATCGATCGGTCGGTCAGCGCGGAGTGGCTCTTCGACAAACTGGCGGAGGCGCGGCGCGAAGGCGAAAACGCGGTGCGATCGCACCTCGCCAAACACCTGAATGTCGAGATCGGCATGAACCTCCGGGCCAACCGCTGGCCCGGCGCCAATCACTGGGAGAAGGCCGTCGACCCCGCCCTGGCTGAGATCTATGCGCGCTCACCCTTCGACGCACTGCAGGCGCTTCTCGACCGGTGTGAATGTGTCGTTGTCGGCAACGATGGTGGCGGGCTGGATGATTTCAACGGTCTGAACATCCTCGGACGTGAGCCGGAGGAGTTCGAGATCGAGTTCGAGATCATGGGGCGCCTCGTCAAGCAGAAGATGAAGCGGTGGCTTTCATGGTCGCACGCCTGGTGCCATCAGGGCGTTCTTGACCTTCGCAAGTCCATCGCGCCGCAACTTCTGGATTTCCAGCGCGCCGGGGAACTGACGATTGTCGGCGACGAACTCATCGACCTCGGGTCGATCGTCGAGATCATCGACATGATCCGCCAGCGTGGGCTGCTCGGTGGCGTGGGCGTCGATCCCGCCGGTCTCGGCGAACTCATCGAGTTGCTCGGGGCCAAGGACATCACGGACGAGAACGGACTTCTTGTCGGCATCCCGCAGGGCTACGGCATGATGAACGCCATCAAGACGGCAGAACGCCGCCTCGCCAAGGGCTTGTTGAGACACTGCGGGGGCGCCCTGATGCCCTGGTGCGTTGCCAACCTGAAGATCGAGCCGACGGCAACGGCTATTCGCGCCACCAAGCAGAACGCCGGCGACGCGAAGATCGACCCGGCGATGGCCATGTTCGATGCCGTGACCATCATGGTCACCAACCCGGAACCGCACCAGGCGAGTTCCGTCTACGAAACCAAACAGCTTTTGATGGTCTGATGTTGCTTTCGCTCCGCACCCTTGGGCGCCATGCCACGTCATGGCTGGTCGTTCGGCCTGTGCTGCTGGTCGTGGCCCTTGCCGGACTGCTGTCGGCTCGCGACTATCTGCTGGCCTTGGGCCTCTTGCTGGCCAGTTATGGACTGGCGCTGGTCTGGTTGCCGGCTGCTTTCATCGTCCCCGGGGCAGTCCTTGCCGCGGTTGCCGTATTCGGGGTGCGTTGATGGGCTTGCTCGACACGCTGTCGCGCCAGGGCTCGCCGCATACGAAGAGCGCAGGCGTACCGGCCGCCGGACTGTTGCCGACATTGGGCGCGACAATCTCCGCGACTGGTCTCCAGATCAGTCAGGCGACCGCGATCAGCGTGTCGACCGTTTACGCCTGCGTCATGACGCGGGCCAAGGACGTCGCGCGTTGCAGGCCGCGTCTGCTTCTGGAAGGTTCCCCCAAGGCCGATCCTGTCATGGATCATCCTGTTGCCAGGCTTCTCAAGCGCCCCAATTGGGTCCAGACGTGGCTTGAATTCGTCGTGCAGATGCAGGTGGCATTTCTGCTGCGGCAGAATGCCTATGCCGCGATACTGCGCAATGGTGGCGGTGAGCCAGTTGCCCTGATCCCGATCAATCCGGATGCGGTCACGGTATTGGAGGCCGCCGACGGATCGATCTTCTATCAGGCGAACCGGGTCGGATTGTTCCAGATGGCGGCCTTGCGCGGCATGCCATTGGCGATTCCGGCCGAGGACATGTTCCATCTCCGTGGGCTCACCTTCAATATGCTGGTCGGCGCATCGACCATAGGCCTCGCCAGGGATTCGATCGGTGTGGCCATGGGATTGGAGCAGCAGGCCGCTCGTTTCATGGCCAACGGCGCTCGCCCCTCTGGCGTGCTTCAGACGGCCAAGAAGATATCGGACGACACCGCGAAACGGCTTCGCGACCAGTGGGAATCGTTTCGCACCGGGCTGCAGAATGTCGGCCGCACGGCAGTCCTCGAGGACGGCCTGGAATGGAAGCCGATGCAGCTCTCATCGGTCGACCTCCAGTTCATCGAGCAGCGCAAGGCCTCGGTCGAGGACATCGCGCGCTGGTGGGGCGTGCCACTCTACAAACTCAACGTCGCCAACGAGCTGCGCGGCCTCAAGCTCGATGAAGCCGAGCAGTCCTATGTCAACACCACGATCATGCCGGACCTCGATGCGTGGGAGCAGAAGTTCATCCAGGCCTTCGACCTCGACCGGGACGACCTTGTCGTCAACTTCGACGAGCGGCGTCTGCTTCGGGCATCGGAATCGACTCGCATCAACAACCAGCGCCTCAAGGTCATGTCGGGCCTCGCCACGCAGAATGAATGCCGGGCGGAAGAAGGACTATCGCCCGTCGAAGGCGGCGACGTCCTTCTGCGCCCGGTCAATCTCGCAGCAAGCGGCTCCGACATGACGGGAACCGCACCGGATGGCGCAGGCCGTCCGCCCAGCGGGCAATTGCCGGACCCCGGCGCGGCGAACTGAGGAGAACTCCCATGTCGATGAGCATCTTGCGGAAGGCATATAGCGCCGCCACCGAGACCTTGGCGGAACAACGCCAGGTGCGCGTAATCTGCTCCACGGCCGAGGTCGACCGCCAGGGTGAGATCATCGTGCAGGCGGGCATCGATACCGCCGCTTACATGGCGTCCGGGGCGGGCACGGTGCTGTGGAACCACAATCCCGATATGCCGATCGCCAAGTGTATCGACATCCGTGATGTCTCCGGCAATCTCGTCGCTCTGGTTCAGTTCCCGCCTGCAGGCGAGGATCCCGAGGCTGACCTCTACTACAGCAAGATCAAGTTCGGCTCTGTCAGTGGCGTCTCGATCGGGTTCAATCCGGTCGAGGTGGAGCCGCTGGACAAGGCCAATCCGAAGCGCGGCCCGCAGAAATACCTGCGCTGCGAACTGATGGAATTCTCGTTCACGCCGGTACAGGCCAACCGCGGGGCCGTCGTTGTCGAGCGCAGTACGAAAGGGGCAGGGCCCGCCAACTGGAAGGTGGGCGCGTCACGAAATCTGCCCCTGGTCGAGGGCAACAAGAGGTTGGCTGCGGCCGGCGTCGCCATCCTGGCGCATGCGGACTTCGACAGCGATAGCCCCGACACGGCGTTCGCGCGCAAGGGGTTTCTGGCCTACGACGCCGCCAACCCCGATGTGGCATCGTCCTACCTGATCCCGTTCGCAACCATGGTCGACGGCCGTCTTATGGCGTCTCCCGCTGCCGTGAAGTCGGCGCGGGCGGCACTGATGGCCAGCGACCTTCCCGAAGACGTCACGGCGAAAGCCATGGCCGTCATCGATCACTACGAGGGCAAGATGAGCAAACAGACAGCCGTATCGGGCCGCAAGATCAAGGGCCTCTATGAGGTTTCCCGCCTGGCGTACATGCTGATGGAACTGGGCTGGCTCGACAACAGCGTCGAGTTTGAGGCCGCGTGCGAGGAGGATGGCAGCCAGGTGCCCGCCCTGTTGGGCGCCGCGCTCCGCCAATTGGGGGATGCCCTCATTGCCATGACGATTAAGGAGGTGAATGAACTCTTCGCGGAGGAGAGCGCCGAAACCGAGGACGTCGTGGCAAAGGGAATTTGCCATGCGGCTGCCCGTCCCTTCACGAAAGCCTTCGTCGTCACACTCCTTAAAGCCGGCCGCAAGTTCTCGGGCGAGAGCATCTCGACGATGCAGGATGCCTGCAAGAACATCCTCTCCGGTCATGACATGATCGCGGGTCTCCTCGAAGAAACCGTCTCCGCTGATGAATCCGCCGCCGCGTCCGACACGGACAAGGCCGCCGGCACCGCGCGCCAGAAGCGTCTGCGCGAGGTCGAAGTGCTGCGGCTCGCCGCAGTCTGATACCCCGCCGACGACAGGTCGGCCTCTTCCGTCACTGAACAGGATCCGCGCCGCGTAAAGCCGCGCAATGAAGAAGGATTTCCAGAAATGAAGATCAAGATGGCCGACCTGCTGCAGAAGCGCAGCCAGGTGTTCGCTGCCTTCAAGGCGCTTGCCGAGAAGGAGGATTTCACCGAGGCGGATCAGACCGCCTTCGAGGCCGCCAAGAAGGCGGTGACCGACGTCGATGAGGAGATCGCGCGTCACAAGGCCGTGCAGTCGCTCACCTCCGAGACGGCGGTTCCGGTCGCCGGACAGGAGAAGGTTGCCGCCAGCGTCGAGAACGATCCCTACGTCAAGGAGAAGTCCCTGATCGTCGGTGGCGTCGCCAAGATGATCGGCGCCGGCGGCGGCAACATCTACAATGCCCGCCAGGCGTCCCAGGAAGCCTATGGGGAGGCCCATCCGGTTACCAAGGCTCTCGTCACCTCGACGGGCACGGCGGGCGGCTTCATCGTGCCGCCCGACGTGATGAACGAGATCATTCCGCTGCTGCGCGCCCGGGCCGTGGTTCGCGGCGCGGGCGGCCGGAACATGCCGATGCCGCGTGGCACCATGACGCTTCCCGGTCAGGGGTCGGCGGCGCGTGCTTACTACGGCGCGGAATCCAAGCCGATCAGGTCCTCGCCGCAGAAGCTGCGGCAGATCGTGGCCAGCTTCAAGAAGTTGACCTCGCTGGTCCCCGTCTCCAACGACATGATGCGTTACGCCGATCCCGCCGTGGACGCTTTCGTCCGCGACGACATCGTCAAGGTCATGGCGCTCCGCGAGGATCTCGGCTTCCTCCTTGGCGACGG
The DNA here is from genome assembly GCA_001899205.1 of Mesorhizobium sp. 65-26. Classification (GTDB taxonomy): domain Bacteria; phylum Pseudomonadota; class Alphaproteobacteria; order Rhizobiales; family Rhizobiaceae; genus Mesorhizobium. Next base: position 34,005 of record MKVL01000031.1, read on the forward strand.
CACCGAGGATGCGCCGAAAGGATTCCTGTCGTTCGCCAACGGCCACGTGCAGGCCAACAACGGCACGGTGGGTGTGTGGAGCACCGGCGTCAACTCGATCCTTGCCATCAACGGCGCCGATCCGGCCAACAGCACCGGTGGCAACTTCGTCACTTCGAACCAGACCTATACCCTTGCGACGGTCGCGGCCGAACTCGGCGCCGCCATCAACAGGCTCGACATGGCCAACGTGCCTGAAGACAAGCGCGTGTGGTTCATGAACCCGCGCAGCTACAACTATCTGTTCAATGTCCAGAACGCCCTAGGCGTCTACGTCTATCGCGACGAACTCTCGAAGGGCACGCTCTCCGGCTATCCCTTCCGCAAGACCACGCAGATCGGCACCGCCTACTGGAATGCGGACGGCAGCAACAAGGATCTGTCGTTTGTCTTCCTGGTCGAGATGACGGAAGACATCATCCTCGATTCGATGCAGCTCGAACTCGCAGTGTCGCGCGAGGGCACGTATGTCGATGAGGATGGCAATACGGTTTCTGCCTTCGCGACCGACCAGACGATCATCCGCGCCATCGCCGAGCATGACCACCAGCTGCGTCACGATGCGGCCGTCGCCGTCATCCAGGCGGTGCGCTGGGCTCCGGCCATCCAGTAATCGTCTCAATGCATGAAGGGCCGCCGGCGGATCGCGTCGGCGGCGTCTTCCATCCCTTCAACCCATTCAGAGGTATGCTCCAATGGCTGACCAAGTACTGCAGCGCGATGTCGCGCATCTGCTCACGGCAAGGCTCGCTACGGCCTTCACTGCGCTCACCGCCGGCGGCGCCGGCGACAATACCAACATCAACGGCATTGCCATCGACCGTTTCGTCGGCGGGTCGCTGGCTCTCAACGCCGAGATCCTGCTCGCTTTCACGGCGACCCTCGCCGCGACCAAGGCCCTCCTGCTGAAAGGGGTCAAGGTATGGCATGGCGACGACGGCGTGAACTGGGCCGCCGATCCCTATGCCAGTATCGTCGATCCTGGACAGGTGGCGGTCGGCGCGGCCGGCGGATCGACGGAAAAGGGCGTATTCAAGCTCGGCGTCGACCTTGGCTCGGCGAAACGCTTCATCCGTGTCGACTTCACCCCCGACCTGAATGCCGCCAACACCGATACTGGCACCGTTGTCGCCATCCTCAACCTCGCCGGTTTCGACCGCCTTCCGGCGGCTTAGAGGCGCATTCTTGCTCCTGGGCGCCGCGTCGTGCGGCGCCCAAAGACCTGGAGAATTCCCGATGGTGAAAGCTGTGAGCTTCAACAGGGCGATGTGTCCCTACAGTCAGGGCGATGTCGCCTTGTTGCCTGACGTCGTGGCCGACAAACTTGTCGACGGCGGTGACGCCAGCAGGCATGCCCTGCCAAGGGCGCCGCATGGCGCCGATGCGCTGCACGTCGCCGCCGCCGAACAGCCCCGTGACACATACCGCACGAAGGTTGCGAAGCGCTGACATGGCCTATCGCATCGTTACCACCGTGACGGAGGCCGCCACTTCTGGTGACCTGATCGCTTTGAGCGCGGTCAAGGCCGAACTCGACATCGATGGGGCTGCCAAGGACGATCTCCTGAAGCAATACGTCAGTGCCGCGTCGGCCGCGATCAGCCAGCACTGCAACCGCACCTTTGCGCTGGAAGGCCTTCGCGACGAGATCTGGCCCTTGCGTGGCCCTCACGCCTACCAATTGCCAACGCTGCTGCCCTCGCTGCAGCTTTCCCGTTGGCCGGTGGCAACCGCGCCGCCCGTGTCGGTGGAGGAAAATGGCGTCGCTCTGGAAGAGGGAACCGGATTTCGAATCGAGCCGAAATCGGGGCTTGTCTATAGGCTCGACGGAACTGGCTATCCGATGGCGTGGAGCGCGTGGCCGATCGTTGTCGCGTACAAGGCGGGCTTCGAACAAATCCCGCCCGATGTCGCTGACGCGGCCTTGCGCATGGTCCAGCCGAGGCCATCGCCGCGCTTGATCGGGACCTCGCCGAGGTGGGCGAGGATTGCACCTTGCGTCGCAAGGACGGCACGCCCCTGGTCGAGAAGGATGTGACAGTGCGCGCCTCGATCCGCGGGCTTCACCCCGGGGAAATTGTTGGGACCGTCACTCATGCCTATTCCAAGGCGGTGATCTCGATGACGCAGATATTGGCGCAGGGCTGGCCTGCCGGCCATGTGGTCATTCCGGGCGCCGTCGATCCCAGGCTGCCGCGGGTGAACGACTTCCTGCTGGTCAAGGGCAAGGTTCGACAGATCATGTTCGCCAACCCCATTGCGATCGACGGGACGGTCGTTCGGGTCAACATGCTGGTGGCAGGGTGAAGATGAAATCTCGCGCGGAACGTCACCGGTTTCTACGCTTAGGCCCGCGAAGTGCCGCGCAAAACGTCGTTCGACACCCGCTGCGGGCGGCTCATGTGCGCCGAACCCTGTCTTTCGTCCAATTGCAGTCGCGATTGCGCTTTTGGATATGGCGTTTTCACGAACGGCCACATCTCCAAAGCTTGAAAGGGCGCTGGTGATGGCGGTGACTGGCTTCGAGTTCTTCGAGCGCGATTTGGCGGTTGCAACCGCCGGCCTGTCGCCGGAGATGGTCAATCGCGCCGTGGCTGACTTCGCCCGGCAAGAGGTGCGCCGTGTGATCGCCGAGGGCATCGCATCGGCGAAATATGATCGATATGTAAATGGTGTCGCGGGCGCGCCGGAGGAGGCTTACCGGGCGCCGGGCGCTATCGTCTATGAATTCCTCAATTGGACCTTGGTCATCAACGCGGCCCTCGACGAGTTGCGCAGGCGGTCTCCCCGCCGGTCAGGTCGGTACCAAGATTCTTTCATAGTTGTTGCCGACCAGCATGTAGTCACCGATTTCGGCTCAATTCCGGCCGGGGCGGAGGTCGTTGTCCTCAATGCCCAGCCCTATACGCGCAAGATGGAGACTGGCGGCAACGGGCGTTCCGGTCTGGCGCACGTCGAGCTTTCTGGTCGCGCGATAAAGCGACGCTTCTCCGGTGCGTTCACGGTGAAGAGCCTGTTCCTCACCGTGGCATCCAGTATCGATCCGCGCGTGCCCTACATCCTGAAGGGGCAGTACGCCCGTCAGCGCGCCGCCTGGCTCGCAAATCGTGCTGCTTTCGGCAAGCCGAAGTTCTCGCGTGACAAGCGTCGCGATGCCGGCCAGCCGATCACCTATCCCGCTCTCGTCATCAACGCCGCATGAAATGTCCAGTCCGGATGCCTTCTCGGCCTTCAAGGCAGTGCTCGATGGCTACGTCGCCGGTCCAGGTGGCCTGCCGGTGCGCTACGAAAACCAGTTCTGCCAGGATCTGATCGATGCTGATACGCCGGCATGGGTCTATGTCGAGATCTATGGCGACACTTATCGGCAGGACACGACGGGCGCGCCCGGGGCGAATGTCTGGGAAGAGACTGGCGTGACCTTCGCGCACATCATGGTGCCGAGCGGCGAGGGGAGCTCTGCCGCGCGCCAGCATGCCGCCACGTTGATGAGCCTGTTCCGCGAAAAACCGATAGGCAACCTGTTCATGCCCGACATGTCGATCGGCGCCGGCGAGCCGGGGCGGGACTTTCCGAACTATTGGTCTTTGGCGCTGACCATCCACTGGACGCGCCGCGACATCACCTCGAACCCGTAGCCGGCCGGACGCGCCGGCCCACTTCCCAGCAAAGGAGAATGCCCATGTCGTTCGCTGACGGCAGTCAAGTCCGTTTGGCCGATGTGCCCGAAGTGACGATCGGCACGATTCCGGCCACGCCCGCCTTCCAGGTCATGCGCTATCGCACGGCCAGCGTCCGTCTCAACAAGCAGACGGATATCTCCGACGAAGTGCGCGCCGATCGCAACGTGCCCGGCATCACCGATGTCGGCCGCTCGGTGCAGGGGTCGATCGATACGCGCTTCTCCTACGGCACCTATGACACTTGGCTCGAGCGTCTGTTCTGCTCTGCCTGGTCAACGGACGTGCTGAAAAACGGCGCAACCGCCAAAACCGGCACGCTGGAGATGACCTTCAACCACGGCGCCAGTGATAGTTACATCAGGTACCGTGCCTGCCGTTGGAACACGCTGGACCTCACCTTGCGCTCGCGCGCCGCAGTGCTCGCCTCGTGGGGCATCATGGGCATCGACAGTCCGACGCCGACCACGGCAATCATCGCCGGCGCGACCTATGCGCCGCCGACGATAACGGAGGATTTCAACGCGGGGCTGAACGTCGCCAACCTCGCCATGACGTCGACCGCGCTGGTCTCCACGCCGAAGGTGCAGGAACTGACGCTGCGGCTCAACAACAACCTCTACCAGGTCGACGCCGTCGGCCAGTATGCCCCGGTCGGCCACGGCCTCGGGCGTTTCGAGGTCAGCGGCAGCATGAAGATGCTGTTCGAGAGCCTCGCCGCCTACACCGCCATCCTCAACCATGAGAATGTCGCGATAGGCTTCGACATGAACGATCCGGCCGGCAACAAATATGCCTTCTCCATCCCGAAGGTGAAGTTCATGGATGGCGGCCCGTCGGCGCCCGGCAATGGCCAGCCCGTCATCCTCGATGTGCCGTACCAGGCTGTCTTCGACGCCACGCTCGGCGCCTCGATCTCGATCACCCGGACGGGGGCCTGACATGGCGCGCGAGAAAACCGCCGCCGCCGGCGGCCCACCGGAATCGATCTTGCCACTCACCGACTTCCGCGCCGATCCGTGGGAGACCGGTGACGAAAATGCCGTCGCCTTTCGAGGTGGCATCGCCTCCGAGCCGGTGCCCGCCGCTTTCGCGGCTCGCATGCGCGCCGAAGGCAAGGTTGCCGCCGATACGGCTTCCGATCAGTCCAAGGACTGATCTCTGCGCAGAGAAGCGGGGCGGCGTGTCGGCGCCGCTCCGCACCCCTTCCGACAAAGGACATGACCATGACCATCAAGCTGGCCTCGCTGAAGGCTGACCTCGATCGCGAGGAGAAGGGCGATTGGATCGACTACCCCGACTGGCCGGGTGTTGCCTTCCTGGTGTCGTCTTTGCAGAAACCTGCCTACGTCACGGCGCGCGACATGATGATGCAGCGGTTTGCCCGGCAATACAAAGGCAAGCCGGTTCCGCGTGAGGTGCTCCTGCCGGCACTCGGCAAGCTGTTCGCCCAGCATATCCTGCATGGCTGGCGGGGGCTTGACGTCGATTACGATCGTGATGTCGCCCTGCAGACGCTCACCGACCCCGCCTATCGCGACGTGGTGACTGCGGTGGAGCATTGCGCCGCCCGCGTCTCCGAACTGGAGTTGGAATTCGTCGAGGACGAAGCAAAAAACTCCGTAAGGCCTTCCGCGAGCGCCTGAAGCGGCAAGGCCAGACGGCCGCCGATCGGGCTTGGCTCGAGGCGCTCGCGGCAGACAATCCCGATGTCGAATGGATACAGCGAGCGGCCTATCCTGCCGGTGACGACTATGTCGAGCCGGAGCCCTGGCGTGAGTTCTATTTCGAAGCTTGGGAAGCGCTGCGCTTCGATCGCGTCTACGGCGCGTTCGGCGGCGAAACACCAATTGGCTACGTCGCGATAAGCCAATATGCGCGCGACCATGGCGTCACGGACGATGATTTCAGGTTGTTCCGCACCTTCATGCGCGTGATCGACGACGAATGGCTTGTCGCCGCCGACGAGCAGGACAAGAAAGCTAGGGAAAAGGCATCTTGACCGTTCAACTCTCCACGCTGCGGGTCGCGCCGGAGCTTGATCCCTCGAAATACGTCGCCGGCGCCCAGGAGAAGGTCGCCGCCGACAAGGCTATGGCCGCTTCCGCGCGCGAGGTCGGGCAGGCGGCCTCGGAAGCCAACGTCAAGATCTCCGACAACTCCGGCCTTTCGCGGCTGCTGCGTACCTATGTGGATGGCTACGGCACGGCCGCTAAGTTCGAGAACGGCATGCGCACGCTCAACAAGGCGGTCGACCAGGGCAGGATATCCGCCGAGCAGTATGACGTTGCGATCGCCGGAATGCAGAAGCGCCTGGGCGTGTCGTCGGAGGCGGCTCGCCTGTTCGCCGCGGGGCAGGGGGAGGCCGGCAGGGCGGCCATCGTGCTTGCCGCCAACTCCAACAGTGCCGAGAAGGCGATAGCGGGGCACACGGAAGCCGCGCGGTTGGGTGCGACCCAGCAGGCGGCGCTCTTTCATTCTGTCCGCTCTGTCAGCGAGCAGCTCATGCTCGGCATTCCGGTAACCCAGGCAGCGATTGGGCAGATGAACCACCTGTCCTACGCCATGTCGGGGGAGCAGGGGCTGATCGCGGCGATGAAAGGCCTCGGGCCGGTCGCGCTCGGCATTGGCGGGTTGCTCGCAGCCGCCGTCATTGGTGTCGGCGTCTATGCGATGACGTCGCGCGGTCATGTCAAATCGCTCGACGAGGTGATGAAGGGGCACAGCGAGACGCTTCGCCTGCTCAAGCAACAGTATGGAGACCTGGCCGAGGCATCGCAGCGCGTCGGGACGGTTGGCGGCTTTGCCTTCACGGACGCGTCGGCGCGGAGCGACAAGGCATCGATCGACGCCCTGATGCGCTCTCAGATGTCGCCGTTGCTCGACGATCTCACCGGCGCAGGCTGGACAGGCGCCATCACGGGCCGCACCAACGGCATGGCCGCGATCAAGAGTTTGCAGAGTTTGGGCGGCGACCAGCGCCAATTCGGCAGCGCGGTCACCGACCTCCTTCAACGCATGCGGGACGGCAAGGGCGATCTCGACGCGTTCAACACCAGTGTCGAGCGGACATTCGATGCGCTGGCCGGCTCGTCGCGCAATCCGACCGCGCTGCGCGCGACGGCGGACGCGGTGAAGACGTTGGGTGCCGCTGCCTTTGAGGTGGGCGGCAAGTTTGCCGCTTTCGCGGATCCGATCAACAAGCTGAAGGTGGCCGGACCCGACGGGTTGGCTACCTTCAACGCCGAGGTCGAGAAGATCGGCAAGCAGCAGGGCCTGCAGAAGATCGCGGATGAAGCCATCCTCGCGGGCAGGGAAATGGTCAATCTCGCCGAAAAGGCAAGCGAACTGGAAGAACGCATCAAGCGGCTGAACTTTCTTACGGACCGCCCAGGCCTTGTCGACCTCCGCTCCCTGAAGGAGTACGTCAATCAGCGCGCCGGCCAGACGCTGCAACTCGGCCAGCGGCACGACGCCGAGTTGCAGATGATCGCCGCGCGGACCAACGCTGAAAAGCTTGCCGCGATCGAGGCCCAGGTGCGAGCCCGCTCCCGGCAGGATGGCGACAAGGATGGAGGCCTCGAGGCTCGCGTAAACCGCGCCGTGGAGACTGAGCGGGCGCGGCAGGACGCCGAGCGGCGGAATGCCCAGACGGAGCGTGAGCGCGGGCAGGCGCGCAGCATTGCCGCCGCTCGCGAGGAAATCAGCCTCATCGGCGCCACCACCGGCGAGGCCGCGAGGCTGCGCTACGAATATGCCGAAATCGCCAAGTTGCGCGAGGAGGCCGCGCGTCGCGGTGTGAACGCCAGCCAGGCCGAAATAGACGCTATCAAGCGAACGGCCGATGAGCTCGGAAGGCTCGCCGAGATCTCCGCTCGGCTCAACCTTCGCCGCGACCTCCAGTTCGAGCGCGACCAGATCACTCGCTCGCCTGAGGACCAGCAGATTGCCTCGCGCCTGCGCGGCACCGGCCTTGGCATGGATTCCGACGAGGCGCAGTACATGCGCGACACGGCGTCAATCGAGCAGCGGCGCGCCGCGATCAAGGATTTCCTGACGACGTTCCAGACCGAATTGACGCGCAATGGCGGCAACATCGGCAAGGCGCTGGGAGCATCGATCCAGCAAGCGCTCATGAACTCGATGAACAAGCAGCTCGAGCATCTGTTCGACCAGCTTGCGAACTGGCTCGTCGGCGGGCTGTCCAGCACGGGCTCCGGTGCTGGCGGCTCGCTGCTGGGTGGCATCCTCGGCGGCGGCGCGCTAGCCGCCGCGTCTGGCGGCCTCGGCGCAGCCAACGATAACTACGCCGCCGGCGCTGTGACACGCGCCGCTCTTGGCGCCCCAGTCGGCACGCTTGGCACCGCCATGGGCATGGTCGGCAACTACAAGTCAGGCGTCGACGCGCGGCTGACCGATATTCTGTCGACGGCGGCGGAACGCTTCGGCGGCTACAAGGTCGACGCTTTCTCCGGCTTTCGCGCCGGCGACCCACGTTTTCACGGCAAGGGTCTGGCAACCGACGTCCGTCTGACCGATCTCGCCTCTGGCAAGGTGCTCGGCAACTACCAGGACCCTTCGACCTTCCGGGCCTACGAACAGTTCGCCCAGACGGCGCGGCAGGTGCAGCTCGAGAAATATCCGGAGCTGGCGGATCAGTTTCGCTGGGGCGGTTATTTCGGCGGTCCGCGCGGCAAGTACGGCGCGATGGACCAGATGCATTTCGACCTCGGTGGCGGCAAGCTCGGCATGGCCGGCGGGTCGTGGCAGGGCGGCCTTACCGCCGCACAGAAGGCGATGTTCCCGGGCGTCGACAGTCTTGGTCTCGGCGCCGCCAAGACCAGCCAGGCGCTCGACAAGCTGGCTGCGAGCTCGGCCAGCACGGCCAAGGACCTCACCGATGGTCTGGGAAAACTCGGATCGTCGCTCACCCAGGCTTCCGGCCTGCAGGGCGGTTCCAGTGGTGGCGGACTGCTCAGCGGGCTTTTCGACTGGGTCGGCTCGCTGTTCGGCTTCGCCGACGGAACCGAGGGCGCTCCTCCCGGCTGGGCATGGGTCGGCGAGCGCGGCCCCGAGTTGCGCAAGCTGCGCGCCGGCGACGTCATCCGCAGCAATGCGCGGTCGATGCAAATGGCGGCGGACAACAACAATGGCGGCGGCATGCCGTCATTCGCGCCGGTTTTCAACATCGATGCGCGCGGCTCGACGATGAGCCGGGCCGATTTCGAGCAGATCGCCGACCGGCAGGCACGTGCCGCGCTCGCGGAGTACCAGTCGGGCCAGGTGCGTGGCGGTCTCGGCGGCGTGCAGCGCCAGTTCGCCTCCTACAAGGGCTGATCCGTGAGCAGGTACACCGGTCTGCCGACCCTCAATGTCGGCTTCATCAGGCCCGAGCAGATGGCGTTTTCCGTCGCGGGTGACGGCATCGATGGCGGTCGCAACGGCGAGGGCGACAGCCCGGCGATCGATTTCAGCGGAGGCGGCAAGCTCGTCGGGTCCTACGAAAACTGCTGGGTGCAGGCCCGCGAGGAGCATGAGTATACCAACTGGCTGGCCGCATATCTCGGCGGCTCGAAGCGGTGCATCAACGTACCGATCCTGTCGGACTGGATGGGGCCCTTTCCGGTCGACGGGCTCGGCATTCCCCAGATGTCCATCTCCGGCATTCCGCACAGCGACGGGGCTTTGTTTTCCGATGGTTCCGGCTACAGCCAGGCGACGGTGTTCGGAACGCTCGACGTCGCCGCGGCGCAGAGCGCCGGCCGCATCACGCTGAACGTCTTTGGCGCGGCTCGAAACCTTCGCTGGTCGGACTGGTTTTCCATCCTGCATCCGACCAGGGGATGGCGCGCCTATCGCTACTGGGAATGCAGCGATCCGGTCGACGTCACCCGCACCGTCGCCGGTGTGGTCTACACCGGCAAGCAGTACGTCATCGCGCTCGACAGGCCCTTGCGTGAGGCGGTTGTCGCGGGCAGCCGCGTCGAGTTCGCGCGGCCGTTGTGCGCGATGCGCGTGCCGCAGGGCTTCGACGTCGAGTGGCGGGTGCGCGGTTGGTGGCAGTCGCGGCCAACCCTGAAATTCGTGGAAGCCGAGATCCGGTAGATGGCCTACACGCTGCAATACGTGCCGCCTGACATCATCGATGCCATGCGGGGCAGCCACACGCTGGGCATCTTCCTGCGCATTGACTGCGCCCCCGCGCTGCACGTCTGGATGGGCGTCAACGACATCCCGGCCGGCTTCGACAGCGTCGATGGCGACGGGACGGTCTATCTGGGCGGCGGCCGGTTGCTGAACGTGCCGACCCTCGAGGTGCTGATTAACGGCCAAGCCGACAGTGTCGAATTCGGCATCGCCGGCATCGACCCCGCCACCGCGCAGCGCGTCATCGACCAGATGCCGGAGATCAGGGGCTGCGACGTGCATGTCGGGATCATGACGCTCGACGCCTACTACCAGCCCATGGGGCCGATCGTGGCGCTCTGGCTTGGTGTCGCCTCGCATATCACGGACGGGATTTCTCCCGTCACGGGCAACGCAACCAGGTCGATGACGCTGAGCATGGCCGTGCTCTCCGGTAACGGCACCAGGTCGCGGCCATCGCTGTCGATGTGGTCATCGAGCCACCAGAAGGCGCTCTATCCAACCGACCTGTTCTGCGATGGCACCGGGCGCCTAGCACGCGGCGTCGCGCCGGCGTGGCCGAATTACTGAAGGCAGCATGAACCTCGAAACCTTTATCCGTCTGCCGCGGCTGTGGCAGTGGGGCGGCACGCCTGTGACGTTCGATGTCGACGGCGTGCCGACCCTCTTCCCGGGCGAGGATTGCACGACCTTCGCCGCCTCCTGGGTCAAGGCGGTGTGCGGCGTCGATCCAGCCGCCGATCTGCGGGGAGCCTACGACACCGCCGAGGGCGCCAATGCCGTCGTTGCCAGCGCAGGCGGCATCGCCAGCCTCGTAGAGTCACGGATCGAGCCTCTGGGCTGGCGGCGCACCGAGATTGTTGGCGACGGCGCGATCGGCATCGTATCGGCAATCTCCGGCGCTGATCAGACGCTGAAAGAGATCCCCGCAATCCGGTTCGGCCCGCTCTGGGCGGTGATGGGGCCGCGCGGTGCCATGGCCAAGAAACTCGACTGGACAGGTGTGGCGTGGCGCCTCCCGTAAGCCCCCTCGACGATGCGCTGCGCGCCGCGTTTACGCCCGTGCGGCGCAGCTATGCATTCGCGCGCCCGTTCGAACTGGCGCGAACCGAAGACATCGTTGCCCAGCAGATCGCCCAGGCCAACGGACTGCGCGGACGCGTCCCCATGCATCGGGACCCGATTTTCACGCCGCTCTTCACGGCGCTGTTCTCGACCACCTTCCTGGGCGGGGCGGCATCGTGGACCCTGTTCGGTGGCGCGGTCACGCTTGCCAGCGTCGCCTCCGCCATTGCTGTCACGGCGCTGACCATCGGCATCCAGTACGCCCTGGCGCCCAAGCCGCCGAAACCGGAAGCCGGACGCGCGCCGCTTACTCAGGCGGTTCCCTATCGCATGTGGGCGGTGGGTGAATGCCGGCTCGCCGGCGCGATGATGCTGTGGGAGGCCGTCGACAACAAACTCTACTCGGTGCAGGCGTTGGTCGCTCACCCGATCGACTCCATCACGAGCTACTATCTCAACGATGACCGGGTCACGCTCGATGGCGTCGGGGGCGTAAATCCCGTGCCCGGCGCCGATGGGCGGTACAGGTCGGGCGGCAACCAGGCCTTCAGCCTGGTGATCATCGGCACGCGGCTCGGTGCGATACCGGAAACGGCCTATGCCAATCTGGTTACGAAGCTCGGCTCCCAGGGCGTCTGGACGAACAACCATCGTGGCGACGGTCAGGCCTCGCTCTCCATGGTGTGCGAGTCCCCGAGCGCGCAGGACTTCTCGAGCCGGTTTCCCTACGGCAAGCCGCTCGCCAGCGTCGTCGCGAAATGGGCCAAGATGTGGGATTTCCGCGATCCTGCGCAAAGCCCGACCGATCCGGCGACATGGAAATGGTCGAACAATCCCGTCGTCATCCTGGCCTGGCATCTGTGCTTCAGCCCGTTCGGGGAGAAGCGCGACTATCGGCGCGCCATCCTGCCAGTGCTCGACATGTGGCAGGAAGAGGCAAACGTCTGCGACGAGCTGGTGGCGCTGGCGAGCGGCGGGACGGAAAAGCGCTACATCTGCTCCGGCTGGGACACGACGGAACATCCGCCGAAATCGGCCACCAATGCCATCCTTGCCACGATGGACGCCTGGATGTGCACGCGCGGCGACGGCGCCACGCTGATCGTGGCCGGCAAGTATCGCGAGAAATATTGCGCTGTGCTGACCGATGCCGACGTGATCGGCTACGCCAACCAGCGCGATGTACTGTTCGATGAAGAGGTCAACCGCTTCACACCGAAGTTCAACTATCCGGCGATTGACTATGCGAGCAGCGACACCGACTTCTTCGAGGACATTCCGGCCCAGATCAAGGCCGGGCGCCCGCTTCCCGACGAAGGCAATTACGATTGGTGCACCCAATGGCGCCAGGCGCGCCGCCTGGGTAAGCGCGACTGGATCAGGATCCGGCAGAAGGGGCGGGGCTCGATCTTCGCCAACCTGACCGGCCTCAACGCCGCCTACGCGCCATGGGTGCGGCTGCGGACGCCGGTCATGATCCCGGCGCTCGACGGCAAGGTGATTTCGAACCGCAAGGCGACGCTCAACCTGCAGAAGGGCGGCCTGCAGATCGACTTCATCAGGATGCCCGACAATCCGGGCGACATTGACATCTGGATCCCGGCAACCGACGAGGGCTCCGCCCCGCCGGTGCCGATCAAGCCGACGTCGGACGGTCTGCCGATGCCGGTCATCGACAGTATCGCTGTTATCTCCAACGCCGGCGCCGTCTATCTGCGCGTCTCGCTGATCGATCCGAACCGGCAGGATGTGACGCCGCTGATCCGCTACCGGGTCTCCGGCGGTGCCTGGATCGACCAGACCTTCAGCGATGTCGCGCCAACGGCCGGGCTGATCGTGCTGAACACCAATCCGGTCCCCGGCGACAAGACGCTCGAGGTCCAGGCCGCCTACATCGGCTCGAACAACACGCGCGGGCCGACCTCGGCCAGTCAGTTCGTGACGTCGACCGTCGACAGCACGCCGCCGGTCGCGCTGCTCACCTACTCCGCCTCAGGCGCCGCCGGGCAGTTCGTCGTCAACTTCGGGACGGCAAACGATTCTCATCTGGCCACCGTCGCGGTCTACCGCGTGCCGGCCGGCGGAACGCTCGACAGGGTGGCGCATCTGGCGACCCGCCCCGCGGTGTCGCCCGGCATTTCCTATGCCATTCCGGTGAGTTCGTCCGCCGGCAGCTTTGACATCTACGCGGAGCCTCAGAACCGCTCCGGCGTCGCCGGCCCGCTGGCGGGGCCGTCCACCGTCACCGTCACTTGATAGCCTTTGGAGCACCCGAATGGGCGACATCACCAACACCGCGAACCAGCTTTACGCCGATGGCCCGAGCGGCTCGCCGACGCAGCCGGACAAGGCCCAGATCAGGGCATTGTTCGGGCTCATCGACGACACCGGCGCTGCCGAAGCCGCCGCCCGCGCCGCAGCGGATGCCTCCCTCAAGTCGGACATCCTCAACAACGCCTCGCCGCCGTTGACCGAGGTGGCAGCCGGCCAGACCGTGATCCTGGCAGCGAACACCTATGCCAACGGCACGGCCGGCGTCGGCGCCACCATCACGGCGACGGCCAACGGAGCCTTGGCCGGCAGCACCTTCGACGGCGCGACGCTCGCTGCCGGCAAGCGCCTGTTCGTCGGCCTGGAAGGTGCAAAGAACGGCATCTATGTGCTGACGCAACTCGGCGATGCCACTCATCCCTGGATCCTGACCAGGGCGACGGACGCCGATACGGCCGACAAGCTCGGCCTGTGCAATTTCGCGGTGATCGGCGGCACCACGCTCTATGGACGCTCCTTCAAATGCCAGCAGAAGCCGGCCGACATCACGATCGGCACCACGGCGCTGACCTTTGCCATCATCAAGGATGACAGCGCTTTCTCGGGTGAAGTCCTCAACGCGAGAGGGACCTTTCCTTCGCTAGCTGAGCGACTGAACACATTCGTCTCGGCGACCTTTCTGGACAGCGCCGGCGAGTGGCTAGCCTTCGGGGGGGTGGTTGGGCTGGCTTTCGCCGACAAGAACGGAAAGCTCTACGGTGCTTACCGTGAGGATGATGGCATTCTTCGCTCCCGGTTCGCCTTAAAGAGTTCTACGGGAGGCGTCTCATTCGCGTACGACGCATCGACCGGTTACACCGATGTGTCGGTTTCTGCGGTCACATCGGACGATGTGGAGTTGATCGTATCCGGCAACCCGGCGCTTCTGTCGCTCGCCGATGCGGCGGGTCACGTGTGGGGCTACGGCCTTGGTGATGGATCCTTCTATTTTCACCGCCTTCGGGTCGGTCGGATCGAGGGCCTGTCTGGCGGCGCGGCCGACGCGGCCGGTGCATACTTCACCACGGAGAACGTCGCCGGCAGCTATCAGATTGCCCGCTACGACAAGACGTCCGGCATTCGATCCGTCGTCACCAGTCTCGGCAACAACAGTGCGCCGCATGTTTCGTCCGATGGCGCCAAGGTCATCTATCTGAGCGACCGATCGACGCCGGCGAGCGAATGGTACCAGGCCGTTGCCGGCGGGCCGGAATACCCTCTGCTGTCCAGCAGCGCGCTTGTCGCTTGGGGCAACTCGCTATCGACGTCCAGCTACTACATTTCCAAGATGGCGCGGACCGTGCTTTCGCAGGGCGTCGGAGGGCAGAACGATGACCAGATCGCCGCGCGCATGGACGCCGTTCCACTGACCTGCGTCGTCGCCGGAAACCAGATCCCCGCCGGCGGAAGCGTCGCCGTCAGCGGATTTGCGCCCAACATCTGGTTTCATTGGAACTTCACGGCCGGCGCTTTTCGCGCGAACATCATCGGAGCCGCCGGCGAGATCGTCGCAGGGACGCTCACCTATTCAAGCGGCACGCTCGCTTTCGTTCGGGACGCCGCCGGCGTTGCGGTCAACGTGCCGAACCCGGCCACCGTGCGGATCACCTCCGGCCGCGTCGAGGGCTCGATCGACGCGAGCACAGCTCCGGCTCTGTCCGACCTGCTCAATCGGACCTCGCTGCTCTATCCAGACTACAACTCCATCACCCAGGCGCTCGCGGCCGGCTATTCCCTGGCGAACATCTTCGCCCGCGAGCAGGCCGACATCGCCCGCAAGCAGCCGCTCATCAAGCGCTTTCTATTGTTGGGCGACTACAACGGTCAGGCACGTCTCACCGCAGCCATGTCGCCTGGCGTCGGCACAGCAGCGAATGACACGGCAGCCAAGCAGCTCCTGGATGCCACCCTTGCGCTCAATGCCATGCGCAAGGCGGCCTATCCGGCAAATTTCGTCGACCTGCATGCGGGGCTGGTCGCGCTTGGCCGAAGCTCGCAGTTTACCGTCGGCGGCACCGCGTACGACGTGATTGACTTGGCGACACTGCCTGACGGGACGCATCCCTCCACCCAAGGCTCGACCGACATCGCAGGAATCGTAACCCTCGGCCTCAACACATTGGGATTTTGATCATGATTGCGAGAATCTGGTTCCCGGATCGGCAGATCCTCGAGGATCACGACGTCAACGGCGATGCCGCCACGAGCATCGATCATGTCGAGCGGCTGATAGTCGACGGCGTTACCTACGTCATCAACAAATCCGACGATCCGGGTGCCGATTACATCGCCCGTCAGCTCGGCACGGCATAAGGAGAGACCATCTTGGCACGATCCGTAATTATCAAGTCGCCCTCCGCCATGGCGGCCGGCGTTAGCAATCCCGTGCTGTCGCGTGACGGTCTTCTCGATGCCGGCTCACTTTGGCTGGTCGATGCACTGCGGCTTGGATGTTGGGATCCTGGCGTCGCCGTTGTGGCCGGGGATGCCGTTGTAGGCAATCTTGTCAGCGGCGCACCTTCTGCGCTGGTCAAGAACGGCACGGCCGGCAACAGCGGCGCAGGAACGGCGGTGCTCACTGCTGGCGCGGTTTCGTCGATCACTGTATCTGCAGGCGGCAAACTCTACGCCACGGCGCCCAACGTCGCGCTAGTCGGGGGTGGAGGCACGGGTGCCACGGCAACCGCAGCAGTCTCAGGTGGCGCAATTACAGGCTTCACGGTCACGGCCGGCGGTTCGGGCTACACTAGCCCTCCGGATGTGGTCATAGGCGGCATTGCGTTTAACGCAGCCCGCAAAGGCTTCCTGCTCGGTTCATCTGCAGATCTCGGCCGCATCCAAATCGGGACCGGCAACCAGTATTTTCAAAATAACCTGGCCGATGATTTTGTCCTCGCTACGATGGTCACCTACCCGGCAATTGACCCCGGCGGAAACGGCTGGTTGTTGAGCAAACATGCCACGGCGGCCTATTCCGGTGTTGGGCCATGGCTCGCCTATCGGTATTCGACAAGCTACCTGTTCGGACGCATGGATGCTTATATCAGCGGAAGCCCGACAGGCGCGGCGCCGGCGGGTGCTCCGGCGGGCCTGATGCAAGTCGGCATCGCCAAGGTCGGGACCAACATGCTGTACTTCAAGAACGGCGTCCAGATTGCGACTGAAGCGCTAAGATCGCCGGACCTGGCCGCCAACGCCACCCCCTTCAATTGGGGGTCGACGGCCAGCCAGCCGGCCTATCCCGGCTTGGTGCTGCATCGGACTTACGGTGCGGACCTGACGATCTCAGGTCGAACCGCCGCCGCCGTGATCGCCCAGGATTACGCGGAAAACATCGGTCGGTTTATCCCGTAGCTGGCCAGCCGCGCTGGACTGGACGGCGAGTCCGTGGCACTTGAAGCGATATGCGCCCATTCTCAATTTTTCTAGCAATTCGCCGCCGTTTTGAGACCTGGATTGCCACGCGGGCGGCGCGGGAAAACGCAATACTCGGCCCTCGGACGAAGTTCGGGCCGGGAGCGGAAATCTACAACATCCACGGAGAGCGCTCGCGGGTTAAGATCGGCGCGGATTGCTATCTTGGAGGCCATCTTCAGATATTCGCGCACGAGGGCCGGATAGAGATCGGCGACCTATTTGTCTTGGGAGATGGGTGCAAGGTCTGGTCATCAGACCCGGTCGGCATCAAGATCGGCCGGGGTGTTATCGTAGCCTCGGGCGCGATCATTCACGACACGAACTCTCACCCGATGGATGCCGTCAAGCGGCTTGCTCAAACCGTGGCGATCATGAAGACGGGCCATCCTCGGATCGATCCGGGCATTCGGTCGGCCCCCGTGGTCATAGGCGATGATGTCTGGATTGGCACCGGCGCCGTGATTTTGAAGGGGGTGACCATCGGCGACAGATCCATTATCGCCGCCGGCGTGACTGTGCGAAACGATGTTCCCCCAGATACGCTCCTGCGTACATCCAATTAGTGGCGTGTTGCCGCTTCGGAGTGTTCGTCGATCAGCGTGCCTGCGTCGTAAAGCTTTATATGGAGATGGGGCATCCGCTTTCGAATATTGTCGAACTCGGCCCTTATCTCTTCGCTGTCGTCTGAAGTCGCCATTGGCATCTCCATAGGAGGTTCCTCGCGAACGGCTGCGATGACAAAACGCAGGGGCGGCCCTCTATAGAACTCGCCCTGCGGACTATGTTGGCGTGACATCGACAAACTCCAGGTGCTTGACCCGCTCCCATTGGACGGCAGCGGTGGTGCCAGACCAGCGATTGCGCAGCGCATTCTCACGATATGCTTGGACCGGATCAAGGGCCGTAAAGTCGGCATCGTCCGGAGCGAAGAAGAGATTGCCGCCGGCCTCGGACACTGCCACGAGCTTATACCCGTGCTGTCGGCAGAGGTGCGCCATGGCTGTGATCGACCCGCCATGATACCAGCCGCTTGCGTGTTTTACGCCTCGGTCGAATGATGGGTCATACGGCACCGTCACCGGGTTGAGCCCAAACGTTGCATTGTACTCGACCGAAATAATAGCGGGCCGAGATCCGATTAGCGCTTGCAAGAACCAATAGTCGTTGCCGTCAACGTCGATCGATAGAACGCCAAGCTTGGGGAAATGAGTTCCGAGCGATCCGATGTTGTCGAGGGTAATGAAGCTCTGCTTTGCCTCAAGCCTCTTTGGCAGCACAGCCTTCGCCAGTCGAACGGTCGTGCTGTCGCCGTCGACGAGCAGGCCGTTGAAGTCGGTGAGCCCGATGCAGTTGTATTCGGTAGGATGGAAACCGAATTCCACGAAGGTTTTTGGGCAGTTGACGGCTAGGCGCTCCAGGATCCGGCTTTCGTCTGATTGCGGTCGGCCGCCAAATCTTGCCTTGGCTAGATGGTAGTAGTAGCGAGCCGGGCTGGCGCGTAACCAGTCATGGATTTGGGACATCAACCAACCCCTCTCAAGTGTCAGCCCGCCGCCAGCACCAGATAGTCGTAAAACAGTCCTATGTCGACATGACGAACGCGCATCCACGCAATTGTGGGGTCGGTGGGAGGGCGGCCGGCCGGCTTGAGCAACGGGTGTGCCGAAAGGGCGGCTCCATCGAAGGATGTAGCGCGCACCCGCTGAATGCTCAGGAGCTGGTCTCCGAGCATGCGCTCGATCTGATATTCAACAGGCCGGTGCATGGCTTGGCTATGTCCGTCGGCGCAGCATCGCCTTGTAGATCTTGAGAACGACGTCTTGTCGATCGAATGGCAGGTGCCCCGCTGGAGCAGCCTCCCGCAATGCCTCGACGCCGGCTTCGATCATCTCTGAGGTCACGACGAAATCCGCATTGTCCCGCTCTTCACTGGCGATCCGTGCGCTGATCTCGTCCAGCGCTGCATATTGGGCTTGTCGCTGCTCATGCGACAGGAGCGGATTGTTGGAGACCGAAGCCTCGGCTTCTTCCAGGTCCTTGTCCGTCCAATCGCGCGACATATCGGCCTCCATCTGCCGGCATGAATTACTGCGTCGCAACTTTTAAGATAGAATGCAAGCAATGGTCCCGATCTACCACCTCCACATCCGCAAGACCGGTGGAACCACCATCAACCATTGCTTGCTTGGAGCGCTGAGCGGACGCCCATCGGAGCCGATCTATCGCGCCCTGGCGCAGGCTGACGACAACAGGGTGATGCTCGACGACGTGTCTTTCGCGGGCTGGCGGCTGGAAACGATCAATGCCGGCGGCTGGGATTTCGCCTTCGGGCACAAGCCGCTCGGGCTACCGGCTACCAAAATGGGTTGACGATAACGCCTAGCATCCAACCTGCGACAGCCGCCCAGAATACTGCGGCAAACACGAAAATGAACGTTACCTGAAAGCCGACCGCGCGGCTCTCCCGGACCAGTGTCCGCAGCAATTCCATCATGCCCCAAAGCCTCGCCCCCGCGAGCCAGCTTCTTAGAAAACGCGCGGCATTTGCGCAATTCCAAAGCTGTCTAACCAAATCAACTTTAAGGGAAATCATCTCATGGACAAGGCGAAGTTTTTCGCCGGGTTGCGCGCGCGCGATTCCGGCTTGTTCGGCACGTCTCTCTCTCAGCCTCAGGTCGAGGGGACGGAACGCATCGTGGATGATGGCCAGAACCGGGGCATGGCGCTTCGGCAATTGGCCTATGTGCTGGCGACCGCCTACCACGAGACCGGCGCGAAGATGCAGCCGGTCAGGGAAGTGGGCGGCGAAAAGTACCTCCGCTCCAAGCCGTACTATCCCTGGGTGGGCGAGGGGCTTGTCCAGGTCACGTGGGAGGCGAATGCCCGCAAGTTCGGCGCCACCGCGCCAGGCCAGCTCATGGAATGGCCGATCGCGTTGCGTGCCATCTTCGACGGCATGTCGAAAGGCATGTTCACGGGCAAGAAGCTGGCCGATTACATCGCCGGCGACAGGGTCGACTATGTCGGTGCGCGGCGCATCGTGAACGGTACTGACAAGGCATCGTTGATCGCGGGCTATGCCAAGGCGTTCGAAGCGGCGCTGAAGGCGGGCGGCTACGGCGGGCAGGGGGCGCAAACGGCGCCGACGCCACAGCCGGCCCCGCCAGCGCCCGTCCAGCCTGTACCGGCTGCTCAGGAGCCCGCCGCGCCGCCTGCCTTGCCTGCGCCACCTGTGCCTATGCCGTCGGCGAAACCGACGTCATCGACCAACTGGCTCGCCCGGCTGATCACCATCGTTCTTTGCATTTTCCGCAAGAAAGGAAACTGACCGTGAAATACGCAAAGTTCTTCGTGGCCGCCGGCGGCATCGCTGTCCTGATCGGCCTTCAGCGGTTCAACATCGAGATCCCCGGCCTTGGCGACGTCGTGCGCGATCTGATCGTCGGCGCCCTCGTGGCCGGCGGCGTCTATCAGGTGCCGAACAGGAGCGCGTGAGATGGCTGCGGTCCTCTCATTCCTCGTTTCCAATCCGACCATCCTAGCGATCGGCGGCGGCATCATCGCCATGCTGGTGGCCTGGATGCGCGGCCGGGTGTCTGGTGCGGCGGCCGAGCGCACCAAGCAAGCCATGAAGGACGCCACCAGTGCGACCGAAGGCCAGAAGATCGACGACGCCGTGGCCGGCCGGTCGCCTGACGAAAACCGGGGGAGGCTGGCGAGATGGTCAAGGTCCTAGCGCTGGGAATGCTCGTTGCGCTTGCCGGCTGCCAGACGGCCGGCGGCTCGTTCTGTGTGGTTGAGCACCCGATCCGGCCGACCAAGGCTGAGGTGGCGATGCTGTCTGATGCGTCGGTCGCCGCGATCCTGGCTCACAACGAGAAGGGGGAGAAACTATGCGGGTGGAAGCCATGACCGGATCGGAGCGGATAGCGCAGAACGTCGTCTTGCTGGCCGTGGCGAGGGTCTCCATGGCGCTCGCGCTGCCGACCATCGGCCTCATTTTCTGGCTCTACTCGAGCTGGCAGAACGCCCAGTTAAATACGATGCAGGCTCAGATCGAGCAGACGCAGCGTGCCGCGCAAGACGCCTCCTCATTCGCCCTGAAGCTCTCCGAGCGGCTAATCGCGGTCGAAACCAAGCAGGTGCAGGACGCGGCCGTCAGCGAGAAATTCCAGGCGGCGACCCTGACGCGACTGGACCGAGTGCAAGACAGCATCGTCGGCCTATCGAACACGGTCGCGGCCCTGACCGCGACGCTGCAATCCATCGTCGACGACAAGCGTCGCCAGCCGCCCTAAGCGGGAACCTTTCTGCGTGTCCGGAGTTGATCCAGACCTAACTCACCACCTCTCTCGCCCGTCGGCTTCGGTCGGCGGGCTTTTTGCTTTTTATGCTTTGATGCTTGGTGCAGGCGGTTTGCTGACGGCGCACAGCGCGTCAAATTGGCTGAGAGCATCGCTCGCCTGTCGCCGCCTCAATAGCCCTTGTTCGGCAGCAGCCCTGAGGAGGGCATCGATTGCCACCTGTGGTCGACAGTGGCCAGCCAAGGCAGTATCGAATAGCTCTCGTGCGCGTCTGTAGTTGGAGGTATTCCGATCAGGCCAGGGGCGGTCGAACGCTTTCTTGGCGTCGGCCAGAGACCTGATCGTCAATGGAGGTCCAAAGCAGAAACGCAGAATGGGAGAAGATGGAGAGGTCATGTCGGCTTTCGGCTCCTGTAGACGCCGAATAACGTCGATCGGATCGAATGGTTTCACCTTGCGATAAGGCCGTTTTCATGGTGACGATAGGGTGCGAGCCCATGCACGCCTTGGCCGGCGCCTCATTCTACTCCCCCCACCCAAGGCGCCGGCCTTGAAGTGTCAGATCCTGTTTTGCATCTCTCCCCAGGCTTATATTTTCGCCGTCCCCGCTGGCATATTGCCGAACATGGCGGAAGCGCCAATCCCAATGGAAGCGGTGGGCTGGTTCGAGCTTTGCCACGCGCATGAGGCTGCCGAACTGGTGAAGCCGCGAGGGCTTCGAGGCAAACGCCATCCCGCCTAAAACTCAGTCGTGCGCCGGTCTTGACGGTCCGGCGAGGGCTACACATATCGATGCCGGGCATGAGCTGGGCACAGTTCCTGCCTAACCCGAAACTCAAAATTCGTTCACCTTGGAGGATCTGATGAACGATCGGATGTTCGATAATCCCGTATTTGTCAGCGAATGGAAAAGCCTCGTCCAGGAGATCGCGTGTCTCGAAGATGCGTTGGAGTTTCTCTACGAGTGGCCGAAGAACCGGCGTGGCCCAATTTACCAGACAGCGCTTCGGGCATGCCAGCGGGCGTTCGACAGTGGGTATCCACTGTCGGCGGCGCGTGATGCTTTTGCCGGTTTCGCGAAATCGGCAAACATCCTGGAGGCAGTGGGCACCCCGCCGCCTTGGATGCTCGCCCCGGCGAACCATGGTGGCGTAGCGACCTGAGGCGGAGGTTGCGATGGTTTCAAAGCCTTTTGAAAGGCCGATCCGTGTCTGGGTTGGGCTTGGCTTTCCCCGACAGCTTAACACCGTCGTCGACGCCTATCAGTTCGCTACGGATTATTGCGGAAACAGCCCCGAGCAGAAAGCCGCGATCAGAGCGTGCAAGGCCGCGCTGGTCGGTGACATCGATGCCGAGACCGCGCGCGGCGTGTTCGAGGCGTTTGCCAGGAAGAAGGGCCTGATCGCCGACGACTGGATTCCGCATCGGTCCGGTGAAGGGTGGCGTAGCCACATTTAAACTTCCGACGGCGCTGCCGTCGCGCCCCTCCGGCATGGAAACGTGCCGGAGGGATCCATCAGCCCGATTGGGCTGGTGTTTTCATCACAACAGGAGAGAGAATTTATGAAAGCGACGAACGGCGTCGTCTTGGTTCCGTCCCCCACGCATGCGGAACGCGAGTTTCTTGCCTATGAGACTGAGTGTCGGAGCGTGCTGCAGCCCTTGCTTGCGGGCATCTTGGACAAAGCCGAGGAGGCTGGCTGGAGCCGCCGCACGGCGGCCTCCGCCCTGATGTTCATAGCGGCGAGGCAGGTGTCGGCGGCAATGGAATCATCGAAGGCCTGAGATGCTTCTGGACAGCCAGCGCCGCCGCCGAACGCAGGGTCTGCTCAGAGCGCCAGCGTTCGGTCGAGAATAGGCGCTGGCTCGATCTCAAACGAGGGCTATGCCGCCTCCCATGAAAACCACAGTGACATATGATTGGAAGGCTGGCACCTTCACGATGAGCAGGGGCCTTGGAACAGGCGTATCTTGGTATTACTGCCCAGACGCAGACAGTACGTTGGGGGCAAATCCGTGATAGCTGATCACTTGCTCCGATGAATTTGGCGCGATCCGATAAGTGTCGACGGAAAGGTCTTGCGGTGAAAAGTTCTTGGTCTGTAGTTTTATTTTGACCGCGAAGGTGCATGTATTGTTGACATTGTAGGATGCGTCTCCTGTTGAGACGACATCGATGCAGAAGCTGGCATCGGACACCCCTGATCCTTGGTTTCCGGAACCCGTCGAGATAGGCTTTTGCTGTTGTGATTGTACACGATGGCATTTGCCATCGGACCCACAGTAGCGACCCTCCTCGCAATAGGCGCCGTTGCTGCAAACGCGTGGGGAATCCTTGCTGATACACTCGCCATTGCCGCATATCGTCCCACCGGGGCAGCTTTTGCCATTCCCGCAGTAGACATTGCCCGCCTTCATGCAGCCGAGCCCGTCGTTTGCGCAGACGTAGCCGCTGTGGCAGCTTTTGCCGCCGCCACAGTAAACGTCACCAATAGGGCTGGAGTGTCCGTCTGGATGACAGATCGTGCCGATGAGGCCGCATTTCCCGGGCACGTTCGGACATTCAATGTAGCCTGGGTCGCATTCAGCGAAGGCCCTGTACGATGCAAACGCGCAGATCAAGAATGTTGCCAGGGCAACGAAAAATCCGCGAATCTGCTTTTTGCCCCGGGGTGGCGTCGACGCGCTCATCTGTCGAGTTCTTTCCCGGTGGTAATGTCATAGACGGATTCAATGTTGCATTCGTCGATCGGTAAGTTTGCGGCCATCATATCATTTTTCGTCTTAGAAAAGGCCGCATTCCGGCTTGCATCGTCGTCCCTGCTTCCGACGATTGTCTGGCAGCGCTTGTTATTCTTCCTGTCGACGCAGCACGAAGTCACGAAGATCGTGGTATTATCAACAATCGAGGTGGCCGGGCCTTCGCAGCAAATCTTGTCGGGATGCAGCTTTTTGCACGCTTGGACAGCGCGCTTGCTCGCCTTGTCTTGGGTATCTGCGTGAACCACAGGAGCCGCACCCGCGTCGGTGTAAGGGCATTGGGCCGCCCACGTTTCGGCGTTGACGGGGTGGGCGAACGCGCTGATCTGGATTGCAGTGGCGGCCAGCGTCATCAATCGACTGCTGAAAAGAAGCATCGTCTTATCCCCCAACGTTCCCGGAAAGTAGTATTAGCTGCAGCTTGAACCTCCGGCAATCGTGGACTTGGGGGTCTCATTTGGCGCGTTGCGGGTGACTGTCCAGAAGTCCACGTAGGTCCGGAACGTTCACTGATCTTCCGAGTTAAGCCTGGCCAAGGAAGGCATCAAGGA
Source organism: Mesorhizobium sp. 65-26 (assembly GCA_001899205.1). GTDB lineage: Bacteria > Pseudomonadota > Alphaproteobacteria > Rhizobiales > Rhizobiaceae > Mesorhizobium. Next base: position 58,278 of record MKVL01000031.1, read on the forward strand.
ACGGCCGAAGGCTGCATGGAAGCGCAAGTCGGCATAGGGGAGAGAACGCGATGGCGGTCGCCAAGAAGGATCAGGAGCGGATCACCTACTCCTGGATGTACGGCCAGCAGGCCCGCAAGGACGGCAAGGAACGGGTCGCTCCGGCGTTCTGGCGGGAGCATGCCGACGCCTGGCTCCAGGGCTTCGACGGCGAGGCGATAGGGGCGGCGATCAGGCCCGTTTCCGTGACTATGGAATCCGAAGTGGACGAATCGGCGGTCGAGGATTGACGCCGCTGTTGCGGGCCGGCCCGGCCACTATAAGGGCCGCATGAGTTCGACTGCGACATGCGATTCGGTGAAAGGCACTTTCACCCTCACCAAAACAGACGGCAAAGAAAGCTGGAGCGGGACGTTCCCGCTGTCTCAGCTTCAGAGTTGGATCGACTTCTACCGGCAGCAGCAGCTACGATATCCAGCCCATGCCGAGACCTATGGCGAGGATGTCGAGGCGCTGGAGGCGCTGGCGGCGGAATTGCGCTAGAGCTAGGCGCGTGCCGGACTGCACTGGTGGGAACCGAGTGCTAGCAATAGCAATGAGAATCTAATTAGAGTATGCCACTTTGGGGTAGTCAGTGCGGGGAGCCTTCGGACGTGGAAAACTACGGGAAGCCGCCGATTGTCGAGGCAATCCTGGAGTTTCAGTTCGAACAGGAGATAGCTTACGAGCGGGTCCAAAAGGCTTCAGCCAAGTTCTCCCGAAGCTATCCGATCTCGGAGACCGAGTTCGAGATTCAAGGCAACATCGAGCTTGGTAGCCAACGCGTCGATCTCAATCAGCGACCGGTGGGAGTGAAACTCAGTAGTTCGGACCGGGCCAAGCTGACGCTTGCGAGAGTTAAAAGCTTCAGCATTGCGGAGTTGGCGCCTTACTCAGGTTGGGATGTTTTCCTTCAAACAGCCAAGACCAACTGGGAGATATGGCGAAAGGCAATTGGCAGCCAACAGATTTCGCGCATCGGCATGCGCTACATCAACAGAATAGATATACCAAACGATGGCAAAGGCATAATGCCATCAAGGTACGTCACGATGTTTCCGCCGAAGCCCGGCTTTGGGCCAGACCAAATTGACTTCTATACAATGCAGGTGCAGATGCCTGTAGGCCATGATAGCCTGCAGGTTACGATAAACACAGCCACTGTCGCCTCTCCAATTCCGAACGCGAATTCCCTTCTTTTGGACTTGGATCTATATACGACCGTTGATATTCCTCGTCGGGAGGACCATCTTTGGGAAAAAGTCGGCGCGATGCGTGTTCAAAAAAATGCTGTATTTGAAGCTTGTATAACGGACGACTCGCGAGAACTCTTTAGGCAATGAACGATATATTTATATCGCACCACCGCACCCCTGGCCTGGTTTCTGCGCCACTCACTTCTGGCGCGGGCGACGTAAGTGACGTTTTGAAGAGACTTCTTGACCGAGATTCCAAGGCGCAACCATTAACCAGCCCGGTCATTGTGACGCCTGGGCAGAAGCTTGTTCGTGCCTCTTCCGGCGCGACATCGTCCGGCTTCTTGGTGAATGCACCCATCCATTCTTGGGGAGATGTAGGCGCTTCAATCCCTAGTAAGTCAAGGCCGCTTCCGGAGCAGCTTTTTGATGTATTAGCTAGCTTTAAAGTGTTGACTTCGCACATCTCGATGCACCTAGGCCGAGATCGGCGAGATGCACTATTCGCGCAGTTGGATGAACTTCTGGATGCCAATTATTGGGATCCTGAGGACGCGCCAACTAGCGTCGGATCGTTCAAAACATTTCTAAGAGTGCTCCTCCTTATCAATCCTGATGTGCCGCCGGGCCTGGGTGTCGCCGCAAACGGAAATATAGTGGCGGCGTGGTATGCTGAGAAAGACAGGCTCACGTTGGTTTGCAACCCTGACGACCGCATCAACTTCGTGCTCAGCGCAGAGACCGATGGGTTGATGGAAACTGCCAGCAGTGAAACCACGGTGCTTCGTCTTCCCCAAACGTTAGCTCCGTACCGTCCGGATCGATGGTTCAGGCATGGCTAAAGGGCCAAAGAAGTCGATTCCTGGACATGACACAATTGTCCGAAAGGTGGCCAAAACCCGCTGGGTAAAAGATATCAAGACCGGTCAGCCACGAGCCCTTCCAGTCGCTTTTGAGCTTCGCCCAAAAGAGGAATATCTGTCTGCCAGCTGGCTGGAGCACGCAGGCTCCACACCGGACGAGGGCCTGCACAACACGATCAAAACGCTACGGCAAGCGACAACGATCCCGGCGGGTGATAAATGCGCTTTCGCCCTAGGCATCGTCGATGAGGTCAAGGAAACTTGTCTTGAGTACCGCAGATCTATTCGGATTATCCATGAAGGGAACTCCAAAAACCCGTCATATGCGGCTGTTCGACAAATCGGTCCAAATCATTTGGAGTTGATGGAAAAGCTGGCGGCCAGTTCGTGGGGGAGATTGGTTCTGAACGAACATTTTCCGGACCCGATTCCGGAAGATGCGCACAGCGAGAATCCTCCCGCAGTTGCATCAACAGAAACCGCTGAGAGGGGGGCAGGGGTCAAAGAGGCGGCTTCCAGTGAGGACTAAGCGTTGGTTTAGTCCGCTGACGGTGGCCAAATCGGTACCATTTGGGGAGAAAAGCGCCGGCGGCGGAACTGAAGGTCGGAATCAGACGGCGGGGCGGAACGTCCGTTGGGTGACGATCCGGGTAGTCGTCCGGGCGTCTGGGCGGGTTGATCATATCGATCGCAATGTCGTTGACGGGATGGACGTCAAATGAGGCGACTATTTCGCACCCGCTGAAGCCTGTCGAGCTCGTCCTGCAGGTGACTGTTGAGCACGAGCATCTCTTTCAGTGCCTTCATGGTGTCGCCCTTGTGAAGGCGGACGAACTTGTCGGCCACGGCCTGCAACTCGGCTTCTTGGCGGTTGTCCAGTGTGATGATGTGGTCCATGGCGGACACTCCTAGAACAATGACCCCTGCGTTGGCTGTTGCTGCGGAAACTTGATCTGCGTGGCCGGCTTTTCGACGATGATCAGGGCATCGTCCGGCGCGGTGCGCTGAAGGCGCTTGGCTTCACTCCACGGCGCAGTCATCCATGTTTCGATGTCTTCCTCTGTGGTGAGGATGACGGGCATGGCCTTTTCATGGATCGGGGCAACGATGGCGTTCGGCTTCGTCGTCATGAAGCCGTAGAGTTCGAAGTCGCCGGGGCCGTCCTTAACCCTGCGGATTCCCTGCCATCGGGTCCACAATCCGGCGAAGAAGAACAGCGGCCGATCCTCGCCGCGGGCGAACCAGTAATTTCGCTGAATGCCTGTCTCTGGATCTTTGTCATTCGGCATAGGGGAGGGCTCCGCGAAACTCGTCACTGGCACCACGCAGCGATGTTCGACGCCAACATATTGTTGCCAGTGGCCATACTGAGGGTTGCGGATGTTGGTCGTGCCATAGTCCGCCTTGCCCTTCACGCGCTCCGCCGGCGTCGGCATGCCCCAAAGCAGCTTGGCAAGCTCGCGCTGGCCGTCAGGGGCGTTGCGAACCACCGCGCCCGGGATGTTGGGGTAGACGTCAACCGACGGCTCCAAATTGCCCACGACGTCGCGCATTGCCTTCGTCAACTGCCGGATAGCTTCCTGGCTGGTGGTGAGGTTGTAGAGATTGCACACGGCCTAGCTCCGTAGGATTTCGGGCACGCTGAGCGGCCCTTGGTCGAGGATGCGCTTGTATTCTTCCTGCCGGCGCCAGACGCCGCGAGCCCGGCCATTTTCGCGATCGCGGACGGGGTCGAAGACTATGCCTCCGAAGTGAGCCTGGAAAGCCTCGGCGGCGGTTGGGTCGCGGAAGCAATGCAGGCGCCAGTCCTCGTACTTGCCCGTCGGCCAGATCGCCTGCACGTGGCGTATCCAGAAGTCGTACCCGTGCGAAGCGCAGAATTCCCGGATCAGCGTAAGATTGTGCGCGACACACAGATCATCGGGCAGCGCGATCTGGTGCGGCCAGTCCCGATCAATTGTCGAGGCCGGTGGTATGCTCCGGCTTCTCACCATGCCGGCGGCAGAAAGCTGTCGGCCTGAAGGCGCATTGCAGCCAGCGTGAGCGCAATCGCGGTATTGGCCGGCGGCTTCTCCATGTGCAGCTGGCCATCAGGGCGGCGCCAAGCCGCGACGCTTCTGTCGTCGTAATCTTCTTCATGCTCCAGTTCTATTATACGAGCATCGCAAGGATCCTGGTCGACCTCGATCTTCCAGCCCTGAAGGGATTTCTCGGTGATCGTTACGACCTCTGCCAGGTTGCCTGTGAGATAAGGCAAACCTAGATCAGCGGCCTTTTCCATCGTGCCCGGCTCATTCACCCAGCCCATGACGTAGCAGATGTCGATGTCTAGCCGCCGGTCGGGGCCGGTTGCGGCTTCCAGGCGTTCGATGATCTCCGGGTAGCGTCGCTGCCTGTCAGGCCATGTCGCCAGATTGGCCGTCTTCACCTTAGGTTCCTCTGGCCCGATCCCCAGGACCCTGCGGGGTTTAACGACCTTATCCGCCGGCCATCCTGCGCAGCAGGCTTCGCAGGCGGCGCGTTCGGCCTCGAACCAGGTGCTGGCGGCCACCTCCTGCGCCTTAGTGGGTGGCGGGAGGTCCGGAAATCGATCAATCATCCAAAGATCGACCGCAAACATGCCGCTCACGGCATCTTCAATCGAAATGCCGGATCTGGCAAAAACGGCCTCAGCGGCTGCTATTCCGCGGGCAAGCTCTTCCCATGACGCGTTCGCAATCTCCAAACGAAGTGGCATCTCTGCCTCCTGTGGTTGTCCAGCCGACAGTGAACGAAATGAGAACAAAAGTGTCAAGGAGCATCTTGACGGACTAGGACTATGTTCCTCATTTCAGGGACATGCCCGAGCAGTATTGGCCCAAATCGAAGATTTTTCCGCTTTCGCAGCTCAACGAGCAGCGCAGCCTCGTCCGCGTCAAATGTCGGTACTGCAAGCGGCTGCACAACTATTTTCCGTCCGACCTGATCCAGATTTTCGGCGACGTGGACGTGGATTCCCTGATGTACCGCATGATCTGCGAAGGGGGTAAGGACCACGGCCGGCTCGATGTCTCGACCTTCATCCCATCCGGCAGTGAGGCTGTGGGTCTCCGGATCAGGCGCCTGGAGGCGATCAGGATACGTCGTGAGCCACAGTGGCGCGATGATCCTTAGTGTGCGGCTATTTCATAGCGACGATCTGAACGATCGACGCGGCGTGGGGCGCAAGCTGGGGCACAAACTGGGGCGCAAATGGTGCGTCTCGTTTATCTATTCGGTATTGGCCGTTCTAAAATAGATAAGAAAATCAAATCGATAAAGCGGTGGCCGGCACGGAAAATCTGGTGCGGATGAAGGGACTCGAACCCCCACGCCTTTCGGCACTGGAACCTAAATCCAGGGCGTCTACCAATTCCGCCACATCCGCGCAGTCCGGCAATCCCATGTAGCCATCATTCTGTCAATGTCGGCGGCAGAATGATGGTCATTCGTCGGCGCACGATCCGGACGATCGAAGCGGATGGTCGCCTGGCGACCTCCGGTCATCGCGAGATGGTGCGGCGAATGGAGGTTTTGCTGCGTCTTTGTGACTTTGGAGTACGCTGTGCCGCATATGCGAAGGTGGTTGAAAATTAGCCCCGCCTGTGACAAAAGGCGTGTCGAATGTGACGGGACGCGACTATCCGCTTCTACGAAATGTGAAAAGAAGTTGGAAAAACAAAGACTTATTCACATTTTGGAGCGCAGCTCGGGAGTGTTTGAGCCGTATTAGCGGCCAAATCACCCTGTTCTGTCCCAAAAGCCATTTCCGGCAAGATTGTACCGGCAGGCTGTAGGCGGCATGGGCCGTTCGGCAGGCTGATTGGTGAAAACAAAGGTTCTATGATGCAGGTCACCGAAACCCTCAACTCCGGTCTCAAGCGCGAGATCAAGATCGTCGTGCCGGCCGGCGACATGGAAGCCAAGCTGATGGCTCGGCTGTCGGATGCGCGTGACAAGGTCCGCATCAACGGCTTCCGTCCCGGCAAGGTGCCGGTCCAGCACCTGCGCAAGGTCTACGGCAAGTCGTTCATGGCCGAAGTGGTCAATGAAATCCTCAACGATTCGACCCGTTCGATCATCTCGGGCCGTGGCGAGAAGGCCGCAATGCAGCCCGAGGTCATCATGACCGAGGACGAGAAGGAAGCCGAGAAGATCCTCGCCGGCGGCGCCGATTTCGAGTTCCGCCTGAACTACGAGATCATCCCGGCCATCGAGATCCAGGATTTTTCCGGCATCAAGGTCACGCGCCAGGTGTTCGATGTTCCGGATGCCGAGATCGACGACCAGGTCAAGCGCATCGCCGAATCGACCCGCAGTTTCGAGCCGAAGACCGGCAAGGCCGCCGAGGGCGACCGCGTCACGATCGACTATGTCGGCAAGATCGACGGCGAGGCTTTCGCCGGCGGCGCGGGCAACGACCAGCCGCTGGTTCTGGGTTCGAAGGAATTCATCCCCGGCTTCGAGGATCAGCTTGTCGGCACCAAGGCTGGTGACGACAAGCAGGTCACCGTGACCTTCCCGGAGAATTACCAGGCCGCCCATCTCGCCGGCAAGGAAGCGACCTTCGACGTTACCGTGAAGGAAGTGGCGAAGCCGGGCGATCTCGAGATCAATGACGAGACGGCCAAGAAACTGGGCCTGGAGTCGCTGGAGCGCCTGCGCGAAGTGGTGCGTGGCCAGATCGAGAGCCAGTTCGGCTCAATGACCCGGCAGAAGGTGAAGCGGCAACTTCTCGACCAGCTCGACCAGTCCTATTCGTTCGAGGCGCCGTCGAAGCTCGTGGAAGCCGAGTTCAACAACATCTGGGCCCAGGTCAACCGCGACCTGGAGGCCGCCGGCCGCACTTTCGCGGACGAAGAGACGACCGAGGAAGACGCGCGCGCCGAGTACATGCGGCTTGCCGAGCGCCGGGTCCGCCTCGGCCTGGTTCTGGCCGAGATCGGCGAGAAGGCCGGCGTCACCGTGTCGGATGAGGAACTGCAGCGCGGCCTGTTCGAGCAGGTCCGCCGCTTCCCGGCGAACCAGCAGCAGGAAGTGTTCGAGTTCTACCGCGGCAACCCCGAGGCTCTGAACACGCTGCGCGCTCCGATGTTCGAGGAGAAGGTGGTCGACCATCTGCTCGGCCAGATCTCCGTCACCGACGTCAAGGTGAGCAAGGAAGAGCTGATGGCCGACGACGAGGAAAGCGAGACCTCGACCAAGGCAAAGCCGGCGAAGAAGGCCTCCAAGAAGGCCGAAGCCAAGGCAAGCGAAGCGGACGACGAGGCGGAAGAGCCGAAAAAGAAGGCAGCCCCGAAGAAGAAGGCCGCGAAGGACGCCGAGTGAGGCGCTAGCGCATTCCATGAAAAAGGCCGCCCCCGAGGCGGCCTTTTTGTTTACTGGGGGACTTGGCGATACGAAGCCTTGATCATTATCTGCACAGTGTCTGATGGACGCCGGTCTTGGAGGCATCGTTGAAGCAATTCGTCGGCTTGAGGGGCGCGGGCACCGCAACGCTGGTGATGGCGGCGGGCTTTCTCGTTTTTACCTGCGACGCGGCCGGTGCCGGTGCGCTCGACAATTGGCGCTTCGACAATGGCGCCGACGGCGCGATCACCGCGTCGCTCTATGCCAACAACAAGCTCATCACCGCCGGCGGCGCGATAAGCTACAGCCCCGTGCTGACCATCGCCTGCCGGTCGGATGGCGAACCGCGCTGGAGCGAAAGGCTGCAGCTCAATGATGGCGTTTCGGCCAGCCGGACGATCACGATGTCGGTCGCGGTCGACCAGGGGCACAAGGTAAGCGAGACCTGGTCGGTGGGGCCGCGCGGCAAGACGCTGGTGCGGGATGGCGCAGATGGCGTCAAGCGGCTAGCCACGGCCAGCCGGCTCCTGCTTTCATGGCGGTTCGGACTGCTGTCGGGACGCGGCGAGGCCGATTTCGACCTTGGCGGCGTCGGTGAAGCCGTCGGTCGCCTTGCTGGCGACTGCAACACTTCTCCGCCGTGATGATTTCTGGCGGCGGCCCGGTCCTTAAAGGCTGGCTGCCAGTTGCTCCGCCGTCATGACGCGCCCGAACACCTTGCCGATGATGTCGAGGGTCGCGTTGTGCGACGCGTCGTCCAGGCCGCCATTGGCGTCGCCGATGAAGGCGACCTTGTAGTCGCGCATGAAGGCGCTGCGCGCGGTCGATTCGCAGCAGATGTTGGTGACGGTGCCGATGATGATGACCGTATCCACCTGGCCCGCGCCGCGAATGTTGCGCAGAACCGTTTCGAGCTGGGTGTTGTGGAACGCGTCGTAGCGGTGCTTCTTGATCAGCACGTCGCCGGCCTGCGGCGCCAGTTCGTCGACGATCTCCGTGCCGGCGCTGCCTTCGCGCATGCCGGTGGCTTTCAGCCGGGGCTGGTAGCTCGTCTCGAGCGGGGAGATTTCGAACCCGTCGCTAAGTACATGCTGGGTGTAGATCACGGGGATGCCGACGGCGCGGCAAAGGTCGACGACGCGCCGCATGACCGGGATGCGGTGGCGCGCCGCTGCTACCTCCATGACAGATCCTTCCTCAACAAAATCCCGCTGCATGTCGATGACGAGCAAAGCGGCGCGATCTTTCTCGAATGTCCATGGTTCGCTGGCGTGCGGCGGCATTGTCTGAAAATCCTTTCGTCAATCGATCGCTGGAGAATGGGGCGGCGCTGGGTCGCATTCGAGCGCGACCCTAGATGAGCAGCAGGCCCTTCATGCTGGAATAGCCCTTCCTGCCGATGATGAGATGGTCGTGCACCGCAATGCCAAGCCGCTTTCCGGCCTCGACGATTTCCTTGGTCATCTCGATGTCGGCGCGCGACGGCGTGGTGTCGCCGGAGGGGTGGTTGTGGATCAACCGCGTCGCATGCGGTAACCTATTGAATTAATGATGGTTTCTGGTAATGCCCGAGGGGGCGGGGGTATGAGTTTGGGGTCGGTAGATCGTGAAGTTGCGTGACATTCACTTTCGTTCAGCCTCTGTCTCAATGAGTTTATGCGAAGCACGGCAGATCACGAGATTCTTTTTGTCCCAATCCTCGAGTCCAGGCACGGGGTAAAGCACCGACTTGCCGATTTTGATGTATGGCGGACCGACGCGCTGTGCTCGCCAATTGCGAAGGGTGCCGACAGAGATCTGACCGCGGTATCGCTCGGAGACCTCTTCGGTGGTCAGAAATTTCTCTTCGGCCATCTGCACCTCCGTCGTAAATCCAAGACTATGACCCGGGATTTGGTCACCGGTCGCGCATCGAGCGGAAGCCTGCGCATGTCTCCGTCACATTGTGGAGGTGCTCGTCCCGGCTTGTCACGATGGCGCACGAGCAAGATGAGAGTTGATGCGGCTTGTGGGAAGTCGTTGTTGATTGCGATGGGGCCGCAGGATGGGCGAGGTTAGAAATCGGATGGCCATCGTACGAGACATGCCACCCGGACCTCTTGGCCCATCCTGCCTTCACGCCAATCGGTCGGCGCCGATCCGTGATATTGCGTGTCTTGGGGGCGGCCTCGTCAGCCTACCCGGCCGCATTCGAGAAGAGATTGCCTAGCGGCGCAACTTATTTAGACTTATTCGGATCATTATGAGGATAACCAGAGCGAAGGTGGCCAACGTCGCAAATATCGTGGCCTTTCCCGTAATTACCTCGTACCCACATACAATCGAGACGATGACGGACAATGTAGCCAAGGCAATGTAACTTGGAATCGGGCGCTTTATGGCGGCAATAACGACGACGATCATGGTGAAAAGATTTGCAACAAGCGTTATTTGCGTAGCACTCACTGTCGAATCCCTATCGTGATCGCTTTCATCTTGTTGCGCTGGCTTGCTGAGAATGCACAGGCGCTGAGGGATGAGGCGCTCTTACCTGCTCGCCGTATCAGACCACTTTAGGCGTGCTCATTCTCTTGAAACTCCGATGAGATTCCCGCGGCGCCAGATTATGCGGCATGACATCGTTATGCCGGCACTCGGTACGTCCAGCTCAAACTTGTCCGGGATGTGGATCGAGGGCTCGACTTCGAGACGGGCGCCGGACTCCGAAACATTTCGCACCATGCAATTGATGACCGAGGATTGCTGATTGAAAATTATTCGGCCTGCGAGGAGTGTGCGCCGGCGCGGAGAGTTGCGGCGATCGTTTGCAGGGACATCCCGCCGACCGCTGGAATTGTTTATCGGATTGCTCATGTATCGAGCAGCCTCAAACGTTCAGAGAGCCTATGAACTGTCGAGTGCCACCGTTCATAGGGTTGCATTGATTTCAATTCCTTCCCGCGATTTAGCTAGCCCTCCCGAGGGCACCAAGTCGTATACCGAGGTATATTGTGCGGTTGTATGCGAACCGCCTGTGCGAGAAGAGCGGTCGAGGTTGCCGTGCGTGCCAATACCAGGCCCGGAAACCATGATGACCTCGCACAAGATGGCAGCTTTCCGCCTTGCGGCGCCTCATCGAAATGCAAGCTTGAATCCCCAGGCGCGAATGCGATGTGCAGCTCGGAGCGTTGCCTTGGTAAAGCGTGCGTCGACCAAGCGGCGACGGTACAGCCACAGCGTTGCATGACAGAGACGGTCCGCACTCGCCAGCACGACGCCTGCCAGCCAAAGCTGTAATCGGACGGGGCGACGGCCTGCTCGGGCGCGCCGGCCCGTGTTGCCGGAACGTCTTGGTGGCTCGCGGTCGTAGAAATCTGATCCAAGGGAGGACCGCGCCAGTCGCTGGGCGGAATCGAAACCGTCGCGCGCGCACCGTTGTGGAACTGTATTCGGGGTGTTGACCTGAGCTGTACAGAGCGTGCGTAACTGTGGCTCAAAGAACGAAAATAGCGCTTGCCTAGTGCCGGTCGCTAAGTTGCGCGCAATACGAATATAGCTGGTCATAACATGCTCCCAAAGTGCGGGATGCGTCGCCAAATTCAAGGCGCGACTCTGTGTTGCTTACGGTGTCTGGTCGGTTTTCGTCTAAGTTGGGTCATCGAGACTGAACAGATCGGTGGTTTCGTGGTAGGCAAAGACCTCCGCGTATCGTGCCCATTGCGTCACTGCCTTAAGTGTTCGGCTGGCGTAGCTTTCGGACATGAAGTCTTCGAGCTCGTCGTGAAAACGCCGGGCTTGGGATTTGTGACTTGGGCGATCGTCGAGGACGCGCCGGATGTGTGCGGCCAGGGGCACATAACTGAGAAGCTGCTGCGCAAAGATCTTCTTGCGTTCATCGACATCGGCCAGTGCATAGCGTCTGCCCGCCGGAAGAAGTTTGATGTCCCCACCTACCAATTCGGCGAAGCGGAGCAACTGCAGAACCTCTGCTATCGGAAATAGATCGTCGGTCTCATAGAGGAGACCGCTCGCAAGTTCGGGCAGATCGGCTCGGCCGTTATTGGGTTCTGCATTTATGGCCTCGATCAGACCGGCCAACGCATTCGTCGAAACAACAGGAAGAGCCATCCCTATGCCGGATCCCGGAAAGAGGCCGTCTCGGGGCTGACTGTCGTCGTTCTTTTGCGTCATGCGGACGTAGATCTGTTCGACCAGCGCACGGAAGGTCGGGTCCTGTCGGTTGCGTGGCTGCGGAATCTCCACCTTGATTTCGCCGATGACGCGCCCGGGATTTGAGGAAAAGAGCAAGATGCGGTCACACATCAGCACCGCCTCTTCGATATTGTGGGTGACGATCAGGATCGATTTGAATTGGCATGCGCCCTTCGGACCAAAGGTCGAGAAGATCCGTGCGCAGCGTTTCCGCGGTTAGCACGTCAAGGGCAGAGAATGGTTCGTCCATGAGCAGGATGTCCGGATCGACAACCAATGCTCGCGCCAAGCCGACGCGTTGGCGCATGCCGCCCGACAGCTCTTTCGGATAAGCGCTTTCGAAACCGTCCAAGCCGATGAGGTCGATCGCCGCCAACGCGCGCTTGCGTCGGTCAGTCGGGGGCACGTTCTTCGCCTCGAGGCCGACTTCAACGTTCTGTAAGACCGTGAGCCATGGAAAAAGCGCGAAGGTTTGAAATACCATCGAAACGGTGGCGCGCTGTCCGTCTTCGATTTTGGGAAACTCAATGACGCCCTGTGTCGGCGTCACGAGGCCGGCAATGGACCGGAGCAGCGTCGATTTGCCGGAGCCGGATCGGCCGAGCAGCCCGACGATTTCATTCTCTTTGAGGGTGAGATCAACGTCGTCGAGGACCAGCAAATCGGGTCCCCCGGACTTTCCGTAGACCTGGCGGACTTTCTGCACTTCGACTAAATTGCGGCTCTCAATGACAACCATGAACTGATCCTCCTCTTAATCGAAGCGCAGCCGGCGCTCGGCGTACCGATAGAGTGGGCGCCAAAGCGTGCGATTGAGGGTGACGACGAAGGCCGACATCACGACGATGCCGACGGCGACCCGCGGCAGGTCGCCAGCAGCGGTCGCGTCGGCGATGAAGGAGCCGAGACCAGTGGCCTGCAGACGTTTGTCGCCCCAGGAAACGGATTCGGCGACGATGCTGGCGTTCCACGACCCGCCTGACGCCGTGAGCGCGCCGGTCACGAAGTAGGGAAAAATGCCGGGCAAGGCGACTTGGCGCCACCATTGCAGGCCGCGCATGTTAAACGTCCGCGCCGCTTCCCTCAGATCGTTAGGAAGTGCGCTAGCTCCAGCAATGACATTGAAGAGAATGTACCATTGCGTGCCCAGAATCATGAGCGGCGAAAGCCAGATGTTCGGATCAAGCCTCAGCCCGATGATGATCACGACCGCGAAGGGAAACAGCACATTGGCCGGGAAGGCGGCCAGGAATTGGGCGACGGGTTGCAGGCGCTCGGACCAGGTCGGCCGTAATCCGATCCACACGCCGATCGGCACCCAAATGATGCTGGCGATCGCAATGAGGACGGCGACGCGAACCAAGGTCGCAAAGCCCAGGCCAACAATTGATATGATGTCCGCCGCTGTCAGGGATGTCGAAATAAAGCGCAGCAGCCAGAGCGAGGCGCCGAAGCAGACCACGGCGATGAAACCGATCCAGAGGCCGTCGGGGACACGAATGATGTGTTTATTGGGGTGGAGCGTTTGACGTCGAGGTGGGGCCGACCAGCTCAGCGCACTCAGGGTTCGGCCAGCCACCAGCAGAAGCTCGATGATCGACGGCAGAAGGCGCGTGCGGCGTGCGAGGTCGTATACCCAGGAGCGCGGTCGTTCACGCGACGCGGTTTGCTCGAATCTGAACTTGTCAGCCCAAGCGACGATTGGCCGGAATATGAGGTGGTCGTAGAGGACGATGACGACGGCCATTGCGAAGACTGCGCAGGCGACAGCGCCGAAATCTTTCCGCTCAATTGCGAGCGCCAACCAGGAGCCGATACCGGGCAATGCGATCGTCGTGTTGCCAACCGCGATCGCTTCCGAGGCGACAACAAAGAACCATCCTCCCGACATCGACATCATGGCGTTCCAGACCAGACCTGGCATGGCGAACGGAAGCTCGAGGCGCACAAATCTGCGCCAGGACGAAAAGCCAAACTGCCTGCTTACCTCATCGAGATCCTTCGGGACCGTGCGAAGCGACTGGTAGAAGCTGAACGCCATGTTCCAGGCTTGGCTTGTGAAGATCGCAAAAATCGCGGCGCACTCGACCCCAAGCTGGCGCCCAGGAAACAAGTTCATGAAGAACATGACGGTGAACGTCAGAAAGCCGAGCACCGGAACCGACTGTAGAATGTCGAGAGCAGGAACGATGATCAGTTCGGCTTTGCGGCTCTTTGCTGCGAGGGTCGCAACAGTCAGAGTGAATATCAGAGATGCCGCAAGTGCCCCGAACATGCGCAGGGTCGAGAGAAGCGCATATTCAGGAAGGTGCAGGAGCTGAAGGTCGACGGGCGCGGCATTGAGAGCCGTCAGCGGTTGGCGCATTTGGCCAACCCCGACGATGACGAGCAATGCGATGACTAGCAGAAGGGCTATGGCGGCGAGGTCTGCCCAACTTGGCCCGGCGAGACGAGGCGCCAAGCTCCTATCGAAATGGCGGTGTTTGCCGTCACTCCTGGAATGAAAGACCATGGCGCCCTCGTGTCAGCCGTGCCGGCCGTCACGAGCGAGCTCTTGTCTAGGCTCGGCGAAACGTCCGTGGCGGCGTAAGCTGTCGACTACCGTCGTTCGGCATCGTTCGGTTTCCTAGAACTGCTCAAGCGAGGCTAGACGATTCCCGCCAAGCAGATTTGCTGTGTCTATAGAGTGCGATCGTTGTTTGCGCTACTTATACCCGGAGGCGTTCTTCGCTCGAAAAGTGTCTGAAGAATATACTCGGGTATATTCGGCGTGGCGCTTTGGCCGTCCGCCGCGCGGATTCGCCGGTGTTCAGCGCATCGTAGTCCAGCCGCTCAATGCAAGAGCAAGAAACGCGACGGCTTCGTGCCAGTAGTTCAGGCGCGCGAGCGTCCAGGCCTCACGACGCACGAGCGCCAGACCAATGCAGATCATGCCCGATAACGCCGTCAAAGCGACGAAGGCGTAACCGAACCCCCATCGCGACGGTATTTGCGCAAGGGCAAAGACGAGAAGTATTGCGAGCTTTAACGCAAAGCGCTTCACGACGTAGCGGATGCTCGGACTATCAGGTTCTCGTGGCCAAGCCTTGATCTTATGGTTGTTGATCGTCGTTGTTTCGATCCCGTTCAAAAGCCTGGGAACGAGTCGGCCGCTCGGCCCGAATAGCGAGGTGATCGCCGCTCGGCCGGTCGAGGTGAGTTCAAGCGTATATTGGTGTTCAACAACGAGGCCTTCGCGAGTCAGCTCTTGCTGACCGAGTTTTCGGACGTGAGCGTCGCCAATATAATCGGTGATCTCGTCGTATCTCAGAGTATCGCCGGCGCTCTTGTGGAGCTGTGCGAACACCGCCAGGATCGCTTGGGCCCTATGTCCTAACGTGGCGGTGTGGGGCACGATCTCCGCCCTTTTCTTCTCGGAGGTACGACTCCGATAGAGCGTTGCGACAAATCAGCTCGTCGCACAACTATCCTCGGGTATATCGAGCAGCAGCGATCCGACCGTGGCTTCTTCTACCGGAGCTCCGCGGGTCCGCTTCTCATCCTTTCCAGTTTCTCTGACATGCGTCCGAGGTCGAGCATGGAATTCGCCTGCATCTTCGTCATGATTTGCCGGCGGCAGACCTTAACGGTGATTTCGCTAAGGTTGAGTGTTGCCGCAATCTGCTTCGTGAGTTGACCCTTTGTAATCAGATCCATCACCTCTCGCTCGCGATTGGACAGCGATTGGTATCGAGCTTCCAATTCGGCATTCATCTCGAGCGCGTTACGGCGCATACGACTTTTCGCCAAGCCGCCGTTGATGGCGTCGAGGAGGTCCTGATCCCTGAACGGCTTTGTCAGGAATTCGATGGCGCCAGCCTTCATGGCGCGGACAGACATGGGAATGTCACCGTGCGCCGTGACAAACACGATCGGAATTTCAGCGTGAGACTTCGCTAGCTCGACTTGAAAATCCAGCCCGTTTTCGCCCGGCATGCGGACGTCCAAGACCATGCAGACGGGTGTCTCCGGAATCGACCAGCGCAAGAATTCGGCCGTAGAGGAGAACGCCACGACGTCGAACCCTTCGGATTCACATAGATTGCTAATGGCTTTCCGGACGGACGGATCGTCATCCACGATCGCCACGGTTGATTTCTGAGTGCGGGTGGCTGGAGCGCCGAGGTTCATTGGTTTGCCTCCTGAGTCCCAGGCAGCGTGAAGTGGAAGGTGGCTCCTGAAGGCTCGCCCTTTTCGGCCCAGATGCGGCCATGATGAGCTTCAATGATCGAGCGGCAGATCGAGAGACCGATGCCCATGCCCCCGGTCTTCGTCGAAAAGAATGCATCGAAGATCTGATTGACATCAGTCGTAGTCAGTCCGCCGCCGGTGTCCTCAATGCTGACCTCGACGCCACTCGGCCGTGTCTTGCGTGATCTAATGCGAATTTCTCGGGGGTCTGCTTGTGCAGCACCGATTGCGTCGATGGCGTTGACGATGAGGTTGAGAACGACTTGCTGTAATTGGATTCGGTCACCGAAGACGCTCGGCAGGCCGTTGTTAAGTTCAGCTCGGACCACGATGCGGTTTTCGTTCAACTGAGACTGGATGAGGACAAGCACCTCTTGTATCACCGCGTTGATGTCGACCCATGCGTTTTGGGGTTCAGCGCGTGTGGTCAGGGCTCTAATTCGAGCGATAATCTCACTCGCGCGCCGTGCGTCCTCGACGATGCTTTCGATCGAACTCGTGACCTTCTGCGGATTTGGCGGCTCACTGCGGATCCAGCGTGTGGCGGCATTCGCATTCGTGATGACCGCCGTCAGGGGTTGGTTCAGCTCGTGAGCGATTGAGGCGGAAATCTCGCCAAGTGTTGTCAGACGAGCCACGTGGGCGAGGTGCGCTTGCGCGCGTTCAGCCGTCTGGCGGGCGGTCTCGGTAGCCAGCGCGAGGTAAGCAGTTGCTGCGATCGCAGTCAGACTGATCGACGTGTTGATGACACCGAGACTGAAGGTGCTCCCGGCGGTTGGAACATAGCTCACGATGGTAAGTACGGCGCTGAGGATGCTGAGCGCGGCACAGCCTAGCGACACGAAGATGACGCCTTGTTTCCGGCAAAAGCGCAGGGACAGGAGGACGACCACGACCTGGAGGCTCGCGGCCGCGATTTCGTAGGGTGTGACCGTGTCGAAAATGAAGATGGCGATGGCGAGTGCTGCCGTGAAGATCGGTAGCATCGGCGAGAAGAGGGCCTGTGGTCGCGGGTCCAGGCGGGAGACAAAGTATGCCCATGGCCGAGCAAAGCGGCGCGCCCGGTTCGGGTGTGCGGGCGCGTTCGGCTCGTCAACGCCCTGAGCTTTGGCGTGAGGCGGCATCATTACGTCACCTAAGATATGTTCGCAGGACACTGACCAACTCGTCCGCGGCGTTTCGCTCGCTCTGGCTGGGCGCGCGGTTGGGGT
This sequence comes from Mesorhizobium sp. 65-26, assembly GCA_001899205.1. GTDB lineage: Bacteria > Pseudomonadota > Alphaproteobacteria > Rhizobiales > Rhizobiaceae > Mesorhizobium. The sequence continues at coordinate 75,354 of MKVL01000031.1, forward strand.
CGACCATGTGGGTGCGGATGTGGCCGTTGATAACTTCCGCCATGATTCCGTTGATCGCTCCGCGGGTTGCAGTGACCAGGCGCATGACGTCGTTATAGGCTTCGTCGGCGATGAGAGCCCGCTCTAATGCGTCGACCTGGCCGCGCAAGCGGCGGACACGGTTAAGGAGTCGCTGCTTCTCGGCAACGACGTGCGATCTGCCCATTTCGTATACCCGGGTATAGTTGCAATATACCCCCTCGGGTATATATCAAAACCGTGGCGCTGTGAAGACCGGCAACGATTTCACGCGCCAAGGTCCAGCCTATGGTGGGCTGGATTTTCCATTGGCACAGCAAGGGATCGATATGAACCCGCGACCTAGCAGTCTGGCCGACGAATGCGACAGTAGACGCTCGACGTCTGCTCTCGTTTCGCTGCGGCTCGGCTATGCTCAGGGCGACGACACGATTGTCGAGGGCCGCGCGATCCACTTCGCGCTGCTTTGATGCGTGCCGCCTCCTGAGCCCAGGCATCAGGAGGCAAAAAATGACCTTCCAGTTTTCCAGTGTGCGTCCGCAAGGCGTCACTTCCCCAGCGAGCTCGGTTCTCTCTTTCAAGCGCAGGCGCCCGCGGTTGACAGCCCGTTGGCGACTGACGGCGGCAGGGCGCCTCGAATGCCGGTGGTTTCTGTCACCGGACTGAGCGCGGTCGCGTGTCGTGCGCGACAGGTCGAGCCGCACGACCGCTCCAACGCAAGAACCCTCAAGTCAACGCCATTTCAAAGGCGGTTAATCATGCTGTCTAACCTCGATACTCCCGTGCGTCACGCTGTGCTGGATGAAGCGCATATCGGCGACATCAAAGGCGCGCTCGGCACAATCAAGAAGAACGATACGGGTCCCAGGAACGGTTGGCGTGCTCGTTTGATGACGCTGCTGGCAATCCTTGGACCGGGCCTGATCGTCATGGTCGGTGACAACGATGCCGGCGCCTTCGGCACCTACACGCAGGCGGGCCAGAACTATGGCACCTCGCTGTTGTGGACGCTCATCCTGCTCATTCCCGTCCTGTACGTGAACCAGGAAATGGTTTTGCGGCTCGGCTCGGTGACGGGCGTCGGCCACGCGCGGCTCATTCTCGAACGGTTTGGCAAGTTCTGGGGCGCCTTCAGCGTTGTCGACCTTTTCTTGCTGAATGCTCTGACCATCGTCACCGAGTTCATCGGAATCAGCCTGGCGCTCGAGTACCTCGGGCTTCCGCGAGGCGTAGGCGTCATTGCCGCAGCGGCCGTCATTATCGCCGCGGCTGGGACGGGCAATTTCCGGCGATTCGAAAGATTTTCGCTGTTTCTCGTTTTCGGCAGTCTTCTGTTGGTGCCGGTGCTCGTCTGGGTTCATCCCCCGGTCAGCCAGATCGCCCATGATCTCGTCGTGCCGCAGTTTCCTGAAGGCGGGAAGCTGAGCGAGGTGATGCTCCTGATCATTGCCATTGTCGGGACAACGGTCGCGCCCTGGCAGCTCTTCTTCCAGCAGAGCTATGTGATCGACAAGCGCATCACGACGCGCTTTCTGAGCTACGGGCGCATCGATCTCGTCCTTGGCATTGTGCTGGTCGTCATCGGCGCAGTGGCGATGATGGCGTTCACCGCAGCGACGTTCGCAGGTCGTCCGGAGTTCGGGAATTTCCAGGACGCCGGAGCCGTGGCTGCCGGGCTTGGCGCCTATGTCGGGAAGACGGCTGGCGTCTTCTTCGCCCTTGCGCTGCTCGATGCCAGCGTGATCGGCGCGATGGCGGTCTCGCTGTCGACGGCCTACGCGATAGGCGATGTGCTGTCGCTGCGGCATTCGCTGCATCGGAAGCCGCAGGACGCCAAGGGCTTCTATGCGGTCTATGGCGGCCTCGTTACGTTGGCTGCTGCGCTGGTTTTGACCCCCGGCATGCCGCTCGGCCTGCTAACCAACGCCGTGCAGACTCTGGCCGGCGTGTTGCTACCGAGCGCCACCGTGTTCCTGCTGCTGCTTTGCAACGACAAAGCCGTTCTGGGTCCGTGGATCAATGGGCGGTGGATGAACCTGTTCACCGGCGCCGTCGTCGGTGTCCTCGTGATGCTGTCAATCATCCTGACCGCATCGGTGCTGTATCCAAACATGAGCGAGAGCACGATCCTCGCGATACTCGGGATCGGAGGCGTATTCACGCTCGCCGTCGCTGTCGCCTTCCTCTTCATCCACCGCGAAGAGCCGGCCAACGCGAAGAACGAGATGGTGCGCGCGACGTACCGCATGCCGCCGCTGGATGAGCTTCCGTCAGCTCGGATGACGCCGATGACTCGTCTCTGGATGCTGGTCTTGCGCGGTTATCTGATCTTGGCCGGCGGGCTTGTCCTCGTGCGGATCGTGCAGCTTTCGCTCGTCGGCCGGTGAAGGGGGGAGCATGTGCATACGTCATTCCACATCGCTGCGGCCTCACTCGACGACTGCGGCGTCTGGCCGGCGCCGACCAACAATCTGGGACCGGCTTGTATCGGGTTTCGCCCCGTTTGCCGATCCGGAGCTGTGGTTGCGCGCCTGCACGCTTGCGGCCCTCAGAGAGCGCGACGGCTCTGTTGGGCTGGAGGTCGTGAGCTTATCGGCTCTGTTTGGCGGAGGCAGCCATGATGACCCGCAAGATCCAGCATCGGGAGCGGCCTATCAGCGTTCGGCTGCAGCTCTGGTGGCTCGGGAAAGTGGAGGTCCTTGTTCTCAAACACGTGCCGAAAGGCCCGTTTGCGCGATCCGCTCTCGCATGGGTGGACCAGAGCCACGTGCGAATCCGGCAAAGGCTCGGTCGCAACGAAACCGGCGGGAAGCGCTGATGCGCTCTCCGCGGTCAATCGCGCGTCACTTGGAAGAACGGGCCTGCCTGTTCGGTGCGATCTGGGTTGTGAGGGTCGCGCGCATTCTTGTGCGGGAGGGGTTTCTGAACAGGCGTGGCGCGTTCGCGGCGTTTCGCCTTTCGTCGCGCCTTTCGAGGAGGTCGTGGCGCATTTGGAAGTCCGAGCGAGCCCGCCGTCGAAGCGCAATGTGGGGTGAGTCCAACTGACCTGGCTCGGTCGGCCAGCAGCGAAGTCTACTGAGGAGACGTGCAGTGCAAATGAGAAAGCGAGCTGAATTCTTTCATGGCGAAAGAAGCGCATTCGGCAGCCGGTTGGTGACCGAGCGGCGACGGGACATCGTGAAAACGCGGGGGCGCTCAAGCGCCGCACTTCGGGTTGCTGTCCGTCTGCGGGTCGGCGGGCTGTTGGCGGCGGGTGCCCATTGGCTCGCCCGCACTGCCTTTCAACTCGCGCGGGAGCGCTTGATTTCCGTTGCGCAAGCAAAGGCGCTTTTGCGCATGGCGGCGCAGGTCAATCGGCAAAGTATCCGCCTGCGGCAGCGGGAGCGTTTTAGAACAGATCGCTGGTGAGCAAACTTTGCGTACCAAATCGAAAGGAATCAACCATGCCAGAACCTCCTAGTTGCTGCGTGAGTGAATACTCACGCAGCGCCCCAATACCCCGAAAATAGAGCGGCCTCACGTCGATCACGAGATGGCTTGCTCGTCCCGTGATCAGTGGAGCTGCTGATGATCTGTGATGAAATTGAAGTTCGCAAGAAGGATGCGCCTGTACGGAATTACGGCCGTGAACCGCGGTTCGGTCGACGCGGTCTGTCGGCGCGCGCCTGCTTCCCCGTTCTGGTGCTTGTCGCCGCGACAGGCGCGGGAAACGCGCACGCCCAGGAGATTCCGGCCGGCGCCGACCGCTTGGGCACGGAACGGCGTCTTGATGTTCGGACCAAAGCGGATCGGCCGCCCAGCGAGGCCGAAATGAAGAGGGTTTATGACTGGACCGGCTTTTATGTCGGTGGTCACTTCGGCTACGGTGGCGGCCGCTTGGGCGATGACTCCCACCCCAAGCCTGAGCAGGGCGTCTTCCTGCCTCATAGTCCGACCGGCCTCATTGGTGGTTTTCAGGTCGGCTATAACCGGCAACTCGCCAATCATCTGGTGCTCGGTGTTGAAGCCGATGCGTCGTTCACGAGCCCGACCGACGAGCCGGCGTTGGCGCCGTCGCCGTTCAATTCTACGGTCGACTACGTAGGCACCGCGCGTGGCCGAGTGGGTTACGCATTCGATCGGTGGATGCCCTATGTCACGGGTGGCTTCGCCTGGGGGCATGGTCATATCGAGGTCAACGACGGCAGCGGTGCGCAGCTCGGCCGCTATCAGACGGGCTGGACCGCAGGCCTCGGTGCGGAATTCGCGGTGAGCGGCAATTGGACGGCGAAAGTTGAGTACGACTATGTGAATCTTTCTGCGGCTACTTATGATCTGGGCCGCTTCGATCTGCCGAACGCCCGTCTTGCTCCCGGGCTTCACCTCGCCAAAATCGGACTGAACTACCACTTCAACGATCTGCCGTGGGCGGCGTCCGGCTCGCAGAGCGCGACGCCACGCTTGCCGGATTCGAGTGACTGGAACGTCCATGCGCAAACGACGGTGATTGCGCAGGGATATCCAAGCTTCCGCTCCCCCCAAGCGGGTGCGAACAGCTTGCCGGGGGGCGGCGAGGTCCGCGAGACGTGGACGACGACCGCCTTCATCGGGGTGCGGCTGTGGCAGGGCGGCGAGTTCTATTTCAATCCCGAATTGGCGCAGGGATTCGGCCTGAATGGGACATTGGGTCTGGCGGGCTTCCCGAACGGCGAAGCGCAAAAGGCTGGAGCCGCATTCCCGAAGATTCGGCCGCAACGCTATTACTTCAAGCAGACCTTTGGCCTCGGCGGCGAACAAGAGGACGTCGACGACGGTCCCAACCAGCTCGCGGGCAAACGTGATATCGATCGCATCACGGTGATCGTCGGACGCTTTGCCATCGGCGATTTCTTTGACAACAACACCTATGCGCACGATCCTCGCGCCGATTTCATGAACTGGGCGCTGTGGTCGTCCGCGGCTTACGATTTCCCCGCGGATCTCCCCGGATACACGCGCGGCGCAATCGTCGAATTGAATAAGAAGGACTGGGCAGTCCGCGCGGCATTCGTTCAGGTGCCGTCCGAGCCCAACAGCGATGTCTTGAAATTCAACACGGGCGGCGCCGTGGTGGAGTTCGAGAAGCGTTACGCCATCGCGGGCGAGCCTGGAAAACTGCGGCTCGGCGTCTTCGGCACCCAGGGCGTCATGGGCAACTACCGCCAGGCACTGGCAATCGAGAGCCAGGATTCCGCGCAAGACATCAATACGGTAATGGCGAGTATTCGCCACGTGAATCCGAAATACGGCTTCTACGCGAACTTGGAGCAGCAGATTGCGCCTGGGATCGGCGTTTTCGGTCGCGTGAGCTGGAACGACGGGCAAAACGAGACGCTGTCGTTCACCGACATTGACCGCAGCCTGTCAGGCGGCGTTTCGATCAAGGGCAATCCTTGGGGTCGGCCGAACGATACCGTTGGGATCGGTGGGGCCATCAATGGGCTGTCTGCGGCCCATCGCGACTTCCTTGCCGCTGGTGGAAACGGACTCCTGATCGGTGATGGGGCGCTGAACTACAGCACCGAGCGGATTTTCGAAAGCTATTACGCGCTGGCGATCGGGAACGGGCTCACCTTCACCGCCGACTACCAACTGATCGTCAACCCTGCATACAACGCCGACCGCGGTCCGGTGTCGGTCTTTTCTGGCCGTCTTCACGCGGAGTTCTGAGCCATGGACCGCGTGTACTTGCCAGATGACGGGGGGTGGTTCTGATGACCGGGACCATCGTTCTGTTCGAGCTCGCCGGCTACGTCGGATTGCTCCTTTGGGGCACTCATATGGTGACGACCGGCGTCCAGCGAGGCTTCGGCCATGTCCTTCGGATATGGCTGGAGCACAATCTGACGCGGCGGTGGCGGGCGTTTCTTGCCGGCGTCGGCATTACGGCGCTTCTGCAAAGCAGCACCGCGACGGGTCTCATGGCCTCCGCATTTACGGCGAACGGTCTTATCGGGCTCGGGCCCGCCTTGGTGGTGATGCTGGGCGCCAACGTCGGAACCACGCTGGTTACGCAGGTGCTGTCGTTCGACGCCGGTGTCGTCGGCCCTCCTTTGGTCCTGCTCGGGGTCATGGCTTTCCGCTCGTTCGACGATGATCGGCTGCGCAATGCCGGGCGAATCGCGATCGGGCTGGGACTGATGTTGCTGGCCTTGTCGGGGATGGCGCATGAGTTTGCGCCAATCGAGAACGCGCCTTTGCTGAAAAACGTTCTCGCTGCAATCGGCAACGAGCCTCTCCTTGCGGTGTTGGTGGCAACGCTGCTCACCTGGGCTTGTCATTCCAGCGTGGCGGTCGTGCTTCTTATCGTGTCGCTGACTGCGAGTCAGACCGTTTCGCCGATCGGCGCGCTGGCGTTCGTTGTTGGCGCCAACATCGGCGGCACATTGCCCGCGCTCTTTGAGGCGGGTTCACCGGTTGCTCGTCGTCTTCCGCTCGGCAACTCCCTGGTTCGAATCGTGGGCGCGGTCGTGGCGCTTCCGTTGCTGGCAATATGCGTGACGCTTCTCGCCCACATCGATCCTGCGCCGGGGCGGATCGTGGTGAACTTCCACACCGCGTTCAACCTGATCCTGGCGGCGGTGTTTATCGGGCCGTCTCATTGGTTGGCGCGGTTGCTCGTCCGCATACTTCCCGACCCGCCGGCGCCTGATGATCCCGGAAAACCAATCTACTTGGAGGAGGCAGGATTAGGGGCGGCGACCGTCGCGTTGGCGAATGCCGCGCGCGAGACGCTTCGCATGGGCGACATGGTTGAAGCAATGTTGAAGGGCGCTTCGGAGGTGTTCCAACAAGACGATCCTCGGCGCGCCACCGCGATCAGCCGGATGGATCGATCGGTCGACCGTCTTGGAGCCGCGATACGCAGCTATCTGGCAGATCTCGGAAATGAGCAGCCGTTGCATGACGATAGCGAAGGCGCCCGGGTCCAGGAGATATTGTCAGCCGTCATCAATCTCGAGCACGTTGGCGATGTCGTCGCCAACAACCTCATCGAATTCGTGGTCAAACGGATCAAGCGGGGGAGGCCGTTTGCGAAGGACGAACGCGATCTCATCGTTTCGATGAATGCGGAAATCCTGGAAAGCCTCCACATGGGGCTTGCAGTGTTTCTGACCCGTGATCCCGCCGAGGCGAACCGGCTCATCTCGCGAAAGAGCGCTCTGCGGCGACTGGAGGCGCGTGCGACCGCGCTCCATGTGCAGTTGCTGCGGGTCGCGGCTACCACGGCGCGAGCGGATGCTGGCGAGGGAGTCGCTCGTGTCGCCGAAGATGGCGGCCAGTTTCTGCGTATTGTCAGAGACCTCCGGCGCGTTCACTCGCACATCGCAGCGCTGGCATATCCGATCCTGAACGGTGCCGGCACCGCTGATGGGACACCGGCGCGAGAAGGAACTGCAGAAGAAGAAGCCAACGAATCCGAGCTGCAAGGCGCGCAATGATAGCGGTGGTCGCGATCAATTTGCAGGATCGTCACGCCGCGGTCTTATGAAATGGACCTCGCCGACCTCCAGTTTGTGACGGCGGCGGTGGATGCAGGAAACTTTGCGCGTGCAGCGCTCGTGCTCGGGTTGCATGCGTCGACGATCAGTCGGCGTATCGCACGGCTTGAGGATGAGCTTGGCCTCACCCTCTTCGAGCGCAACCGTGCCGGTGTGCGGCTCACGCCGAGCGGACAGACGGTCATGCGGCACATTAGACGTGTCCTCGCTGAAGTCGATGCCGTGAAGGCCGCAGGTCATCACAACGGCCTTGGCACGACGGGCGAGATTCGTCTGGGCCTACGAATGCCGCCGATCGGAAAGCCTCTGGGGGATTTGTTGCGGTGCTGGCACGGACGATACCCTGGTGTTTCGGTGGTGCAATTCGAGATGCATGAACGGGAGATCGCCGCCGCGCTGGCCGATCGACGACTTGACGCCGCGTTTGTCCCGAGCTTCGCGTTGTGGCCGCATGCGGCGATGCTGCCCATCTATAGTGAGCGGCTGATGGCGGCGCTTCCCGCGAAACATTCCCTGGCGAGGCGTAAGGCGCTTGGTTGGAAGGAATTGTCGGGCGAGACGGTTCTTGTCGAAGGCTGGGGCGAAAGTCAGGCGCAGCGCGAATTCTTCGCCTCGCTTCTTGGCAGGAACGTAGACTTTCAGTCGCACGCCGCCAGCAAGCAATATATTCTCGCGTTTGTGGCAGCGGGCTTTGGCGTGACGCTCGCGGCAGAGAGCCAAGCCGAGCTCGGATTTCCTGACGTGGTCTTCAGGCCGATTTCGGAGGCGAATGCATCATTTTGTGTGAATCTCGTGTGGCTTCCTGAATGCGAAGAACCCGTTGTAGGACGGTTTGTCGCGTTTATGCGCGATGAAGCGAAGGATCGCGGGCTGCTTTAGCAGAGGCAGCCTCGGCACGTCATCACGATGTCTTCTGCGACGACGAGGTCCGGCGGGTCTTTCGGAAGGCTCGGTCCGTCGCCATGAAGCGCGCCAGCATCGGTGGAATCAGCTTGGCGGGCTCGATACCGCTCTGGTTGGTCTCGTGGGAGAGCGCTTCGGCATAGGCCTGGAGGTCACGATGAACGGCCGCCGGCAGCTCGATCGTCATCTTCACCGGTTTGTCGTCTTCCAATGCGCTTAGTTTGAGTTTGCTCATCGGGCACCTAGCCTTTGTAGGGTTCGAGGACCAGGTCGTGTGTGACCATGACCCGCACGGGGAAGCCCGGTCGGATTGTGATCGTCGGCTGGATATTGAGGGAGCGGCCTACGATCTGTTCGCCAGCCTGGTTGAAGCTTTGCGACGCGCCCATCCGGATCGCCTGGGCGAGGTTGTTCTCGCTATTGCTCGTTCCAGCCTCGGCGCCGACGGATAAGATGGTCGAGAGGATCGCAGCCTTGAACAACATGCCCCAATGGTTGTCGACCTCGTCTTCGAGCCCGGCATAGCCCTCGGTGTCGGCGCCGGGCTGGCGTTCGAGTACGATCGACTTGCCATTCGGCATGATGAGGCGGTTCCAGACGAGCAAGGCGCGCGACTGGCCAAATGCGATCTGCGCATCATACTGGCCGACGAGGCGCGACCCCTGCGGAATCAATAAGGTCTTGCCCGTCGGACTGTCGTAGACGTCCTCGGTCACCTGCGCGGTGACCTGTCCGGGCAGATCGGACCGCAGGCCTGTGATCAGCGATGCCGGAATCACGGCGCCCGCCTGCAATACATAGGGGCTTGCTGGCGGCTGGACGCGATCGGAGCTCGTTGTTCTGCGGTCGATGTTGCCATTGAGGAATGCGAGTTTGTGATCTTGCGACGTGAGATCAGACGATGTGCTCGCCGGCGTCTGTCCCGGCGAGACAGCCGTTGGAGATGGCGCGATCGGCATGCTCGGCGCGACGACGTTCGTTGTCGCGAAGAGATGACTGGTGCGGGCGGCCTCCATCTCCTGAGCGAGCCGTTGCTCCTCCGGTGTCGGTCCCGGCATTGGCATGCTGGGCGAAGGCGCTCCGGCGTTGAGGATGGGCTTGCCGAGATCACCGGGCAGCGGCGGTCCAAGCTGTGGCACGGGCTTTGGCAGCCCCGTATAATCGCGCGGCAGGTTCGCGAGACCATCTGGCGTGTTGCGGTTGTTGGTGTTGAAGAGTTCGGCGCCGGTTGTCTGATGCTGCGGCTTCAAGGCGAAGAGTAGTGCGCCTCCAATGCCAATGGCCGCGGCGGCGCCGACGCCAAGCAGGACCTTGCGGGACAGCCGGGTTACCGGCGGTCGCTTGGCGCGCAAGCGCATCTCCTCAGCCGGACGTGCGGCCGCGCTCGGCCCCACGTCATCCCTGGCTTCGTCCGTCACCGCGGCCTCCCATCGGTGCGGACGATGCGCACCAGCTCCTGGTGCTTGCCGCCGAGCTTCAGCTCCGCCGCAGCGAACAGGCGGTCGACGATCATGTGATTGCCGCGGACACGGTAGTTGACGAGCTGGCCGTCGCCTTCCGCGCCGATCACCCAGAGCGGTGGCAGCTCACCCTGTGAGATCCCGGTCGGGAATTCGATGAACACCTGCCGGCCGTCATCGAAGGCGCGCAGCGGCCGCCACGGCGGAGTATCGCCCTCGATGCGATAGCGGAAGTTCAGTGCATTGATGTCGACGCCGGTTGCGACGGGGGCAGCGGCCTCGGCGGCCGCATTCTGCTGGCGCAGCGCGATGAGCTGATCCTGCGCATAAGCCCAAGAGACCGACGCCATATACGTCTTGTCGTCGGAATGCAGCTCGAGGTGATAGGTCCGGCGGTCTGTATTGATGACAAGGTTGGTGATGAGATCCGCACGGGTGGGCTTCACCAGGATGTGGACACGTTTGGCTGGCCCGGCGCCGCTCTCGGTGTCGCCGATGATCCACCGCACGGTATCTCCGGCAGCGACAGGCCCTGAGCCCGTCAACTGCTCGCCCGGCTCGAGCGCGATGTCGGTGATTTGGCCCGGCGCGGCATAGACCTGATACAGCGCGCCATCGGAAAAGGGGTAGACCTGGATAGCGTTGAGATAGCCTGCCCGTGTCGGCTGGACGCGGGCCGCGCCATTGGCCTGATCGACGCGAGCATGCGGATCCGCAGGTTCGGGGGCGCGCTTCGTGTTCCCGGGCAGCGGCTTGAGTTGTCCGGGCAGCGGCAACGGCTTCGGCACCTCGACGATCTGAATGGGCTTGGGCGGCTCGGCCTGCAGCACCGCGGGCTTCGGCGTGTTGTCGTAGCTGATCTGCGGCGGTTTCCAGGCTGTGGCGCAGGCGCCGAGGGAGACAGACGCAAGTAAGAGCGACGAGATCGCAAGCGGGCGCATCAGCCGAGCTCCTTTGACCAATTGAGGGCGTGGACGTAGACGCCGAGCGGATTCTTCTTCAGCCGATCGGCGTCGGTCGGCATCTGCAGCGCGATGGTGAGGATGGCGCTCCATCGCTCAGTCGAGGCAAGCGCGCCGTCGATGTAATGACGCTCCGTCCATTCGACGCGAAAGCTGGAGTCGGAGGCGCGGATGACGCTCGCGACGTCGACGGAGACTTGGTTCTTGCCGACCTTGGAAAACGGATCGCTCGTCCGCGCATAGTCATTGAGCGCGAGCGCCCCCTTGTCCGTGACGTAGTTGTAGGCGTCGAGCCAGTTCTGACGCAGCACCACGGGGTCGGCGGGGATGCCGCGCACTTCCTGGATGAAGCGCGCCAAGTGCCACGCGATCTGCGGGTCGGTCGGCTGGTAGTCCGCGGTGGCGGGCGCGACGGCCTGGGCCTGGCCGAGCTTGTCAACCTGCACAACCCAAGGCGTGATGGTGCCGCGGGCCGATTGCCAGACCAGGCCGCCGGCGAGCCCACCGCTGAGAACGAGTGCGCCGAAGAAAGCCAGGCGCCAGTTCTTGGCCTGAACGCGCGCGGAGCCAATCCGCTCGTCCCAGACCTGGCCGGCCTTTTGATATGGCGTCTCCGCGTCCGGCGTCTTGCCATAGCGCACGGTCGATCGTCGGAACATGAGCTATTCCCCCTCGGAAAGATCGACCTGATGCCCGCCGCTTGCCCGATCACCGGAGCGGATTGCGTGGTCGGCGGCGGTGACGCCGCGGTTGATGGTCTGGCCGCGCTTCATGCGCTGGGCCCATGCTGGCGGGCTGTCCGACGCGGCGGACGCGCCGGCGGATGACGACGAGCGCGCGCCGCCGCTCATGACGGCACGCTCGCCAGAGGCGAAGCTTTCTTGAAGGCTGCTGGCGGCGCGGCGCAGTGGGCTCATGGCGACTGAGCCGGCAGCTTGGGCGACACCCGCTGCCCCACCCGCGCGATATGCGGCGCTGGCGCCGCCCGCGACCGCGGCTCCCGCGCGCGCCGTCCCGGCGATCGCGCCGCCGGCCGCGGCGACACCCCCGGCGGTCGCCGCAATGCCGGCCGCTCCGATCCCGGCCGCTCCCAATCCTGTCGCGACAGCCGCGCCGGCGCCGAGCTGCGGTCCGCCCGCGATCAGGCCATTGGCGATGCCTGGACCGAAGATCGTGAGGCCAAGGAGCGAGAGCGCTGCGAGGATCAGCGTCAGCGCGTCGGAAATTGTCGGCGGATTGTTGAAGCCGCTGGTGAATTGATTGAAGATCGTGGAGCCGATGCCGATGATGACGGCGAGCACGAGAATCTTGATCCCGCTGGACACCACGTTGCCCAGCACCCGTTCGGCGAGGAAGGCCGTACGGCCGAAGAGCCCGAACGGCACGAGTACGAAACCGGCCAACGTCGTCAGCTTGAACTCGATCAAACTCACAAAGAGCTGGATCGCCATGACGAAGAAGCTGATGACGACGATCAGCCACGCGACCAGAAGAATGACGATCTGCACCAGATTGGCGAAGACGCTGGTGAAGCCCATCATACCGGAGATGGCGGTGAGGATCGGCTTGCCGGCATCGATCCCGACCTCGGCGATCTTGCCGGGCTGCAGGAGCTGCGCAGCGCTCATCGTGCCGCCACCGGCCTTGATCCCGAGGCCGGCGAAGCTGTTGTAGATGATCTGCGCGAGATTGTTGTAGTTGCCGATGATGAAGGCGAAGAGGCCGATATAGAGCGTCTTGCGGATCAGGCGCGCGAGCACGTCCTCGTCGGGCGCCATCGCCCAGAAGAGCCCCGCCAGCGTGATGTCGATGGCGATGAGGACGCTGGCGAGCCAGCGCACGTCACCTTGAACGAGGCCGAAGCCGGAATCGATATACTGGGTGAAGGTGCCCAGGAAATTGTCGATGACTCCCGTGCCGCCCATGATGCTTACCTGTCGGTGTTCTTGGCTGGAGCCGGAGTCGGGTTCTTCGGTCCGGAGGCCGGCGTATAGGTGAAGAAGCGGCGGCGGTTTTCAGCCCAGGCCGCCTCGCAGGCCGGATCGTCCTTGGCCTGGTCGGCGATGAGCTGACACCGCTTGAGCTCTTCGGCGAGCGAGTCGGGCGTGTGTTCCTCCATCGCACGCGGCTCGAGGCGTGGAGGCGATGTGTGGAAGTGCAGTGCCGCCGCGACGATCGCGATGGCGACAAGCAAAAAGCCGACAGCCCGGCCGACAGCAGGCAGATTGAGAAGCCGGGTTCGCATCAATGGAACATCTGCGCGGAGCCGGCCTGGTAACCAGCGCCGTAGTTGAGGAATGCCTGTGTCTGCGCTTGTGCCTGCGCCTGCGTCTCAAGGGTCCGCGCGGCATCGAGGCTCTGCGCGCGTGCGATCGACGCCATCAGCGCGGTCAGGTCCGCAAGCTGCGTGGTCTGAAGCGCCACGAGCTGATTGCCCGACTGTGCGGCCTGCAGCGCGCCGGTCGCCGACTGGCTGGAGGACACCAAAGCGTTGATCTGCGTCCGCGTGGTGTTGAGATTGCTCACAACGCCGGCTTGCACGCGCATCGTATCCTGGAACCCGGCGAGTGCGTTCTGCCAGCGACTCTTCGCATCCGTGAGAAGCTGCTGCGACGACGTCCCGCTGGAATAGGCCTGCGGATAGGTCTGCGTGAACGACTGGTCGATGCTTGAGACGCTGTAGGCGATGCGCTGCGCCTGCGCGAGGAGCTGCTGGGTCTGGGTGATCTGCTGCTGAAGCTGCGTGAGCGACGAGTACGGCAGGCTTGCGAGATTGCGCGCCTGATTGATCAGCGACGTCGCCTGGTTCTCCAGCATCTGGATTTCATTGTTGACCTGCTGAAGCTCACGCGCGGCGGTTAGGATGTTCTGCGCATAATTGGTCGGATCGAACACGATCCATTGCGCACGCGCCGGTCCGCTGGCGATGGCCGTAATGGTGAAAGCGGCGGCGCCTGCGATGAGCAAGGCGCGCAAGCGGTGACGGATCATGACGTGGTCTCCTGGTTGTGGGTGAGCATGTCCGCTGCCCAGTCGAGATCCTTTCGGCGCAGCCAGGCGGCGGTGAAGCCGCCGCGGCCGTGTTCCGCGAGCAGCTCTTCGATGGCGGTCTGATCGGATTTCGCCGAGGCGGCGGTGAAGGCGAGCGCGACTTCGGACAGCCCGAGTTCGAATAGGCGATTGCCGCGTCGCGACTGGCAGTAATATTCGCGCTTCGGCGTCGCGCGGCTCAGAATCTCAATTTGGCGATCGTTGAGACCGAAGCGCTGGTAGATCGCCGCGATCTGCGGCTCGAGCGCGCGCTCGTTGGGAAGCAGGATGCGGGTCGGGCAGCTCTCGATGATGGCTGGTGCGATCGCACTGCCGTCGATGTCGGCAAGCGACTGCGTGGCAAAGATGACGCTGGCATTTTTTTTCCGAAGCGTCTTCAGCCACTCTCTCAGTTGCCCGGCGAAGCCGGGATCGTCGAGGGCGAGCCAACCTTCGTCGACGATGAGCAAGGTGGGTCGGCCGTCGAAGCGATCTTCGATGCGATGGAAGAGATAGGATAGGACGGCTGGAGCCGCGCCCGCGCCGATCAACCCTTCCGTTTCGAAAGCCTGGACTTCGGCCTCGCCGAGCCGCTCCGTCTCGGCGTCGAGCAGTCGTCCCCAGGGGCCTGCCACGGTGTAGGGCTGGATCGCCTGTTTCAGGGCATTTGATTGCAGGAGCACCGAGAGCCCGGTGATGGTGCGCTCCTGGATAGGCGCGGACGCAAGCGAAGTCAGCGCTGACCATAGGTGTTCCTTCAGTTCCGGAGTGACGGTGACGGACTCGCGACCGAGGAGCGCCGCGACCCATTCGGCGGCCCACGCGCGCTCTCCGGGATCATCGACCCGCGCGAGCGGTTGGAGCGCGACGGGCTCGGCGGCGCTGTCGGAGAGCGCTCCGCCGAGATCGTGCCAATCGCCGCCCATCGCGAGCGCCGCCGCCCGGATGCTGCCGCCGAAGTCGAAGGCGAAGACCTGTGCACCGGCATAGCGCCGGAACTGCAAGGCCATCAACGCGAGCAGCACACTCTTGCCGGCGCCCGTCGGGCCGACGATCAAGGTGTGGCCGACATCCCCGACATGGAGGCTGAGGCGGAACGGGGTCGATCCCTCGGTCTTGGCGAAGAGAAGCGGCGGCGCCTGGAAGTGCTCGTCCCGTTCAGGCCCGGCCCAAACCGCCGAAAACGGCATCATATGCGCGAGGTTGAGCGTGGAGATCGGCGGCTGCCGGACATTGGCGTAGACATGCCCTGGGAGAGACCCAAGCCAGGCTTCGATCGCGTTGACGCCTTCGCGCATGCAGGTGAAGTCGCGGCCCTGAATGGCCTTCTCGACCAGGCGAAGGCGCTCGTCCGCGATCCGCGGATCATCGTCCCAGACGGTAACAGTGGCGGTGACGTAGGCCTCGCCGACGAGGTCGGTGCCAAGTTCTTGCAGAGCGGCGTCGGCATCGAGCGCCTTGTTGGCGGCGTCGGAGTCCATCAGCACCGACGCCTCGTTGGTCATCACCTCCTTGAGGATCGCCATGATGCTCTTGCGCTTGGCGAACCACTGACGGCGGATCTTGCCGAGGAGCTTGGCCGCGTCGGTCTTGTCGAGGCAGATGGCGCGTGTCGCCCAGCGATAGGAAAACGCCAGGCGATTGAGGTCGTCGAGCAGGCCCGGCCAAGTCTGTGATGGAAAGCCCATGATGGTGAGCGTGCGCAGATGTGCGCGGCCGAGCCGTGGTTCGAGGCCACCCGTCAGGTCCTCGTCCACCAGGATGGCGTCGAGGTACATCGGCGTTTCCGGCACGCGCACGCGCTGGCGCCGCGTCGAGATGCAGGAATGCAGGTAGGTCAGGGTCTCGGCGTCATCGAGCCAATCCGATTCCGGCATGAAGCCTTCGAGCAGCGCGAGCACGCGATCGGTGCGGTCGACGAAACCTTCGAGCGTGGCACGCCAGTCGGCGGCGCCCTGGGCGCGGTTCTCATAGAGCCAAGCTTCCGCGCGGGCCGCGTCATCGGCGGGCGGCAGCCAGAGCAGTGTCAGGAAGTAGCCGCTCTCGAAATGCGCGCCTTCTTCTTCGAATTGGGCTCGACGTTCGGCATCGACCAGCGCCGAAACGGGATCCGGAAATTGAGTTGACGGATACCTGTGCGCCGGCACGCGCTGGGCCTCAATGAACACGGCCCAGCCGGAGCCAAGGCGACGCAACGCATTATTGAGACGCGACGTGATGGCCACCAACTCGGCGGGCGTGGAAGAATCCAAGTCTGGACCGCGAAAGCGTGCGGTGCGCTGGAAGGAGCCATCCTTGTTGAGAACAACGCCCTTGGCGACGAGCGCCGCCCACGGCAGGAAGTCGGCGAGGCTCTGGTTATGGCGACGATACTCGGCAAGGTTCATCATCGGGCGAACCTCACGAGACCATGTGCTGCGGATAACGCAGATGCCGACGCACGACGTCGACGAAGGCGGCGTCACGCTTCGCCGCCCAAACGGCGGCGATGTGACCGACAAGCCAGATGAGGCCGCCCACGATCCAGAGCCGAAGACCGAGCCCGATCGCGGCAGCAAGCGTGCCGTTCACGATCGCCACGGCGCGCGGCGCGCCGCCCAAGAGGATCGGCTCGGTCAACGCTCGGTGAACGGGCGCATAGAAGCCGGCGATGGCGCCATCTTGCTCCATCACACCGTCACCCCGCCGCCGAACTGGAAGAAGGTCAGGAAGAAGCTCGACGCTGCGAAGGCGATGCTGAGGCCGAAGACGATCTGAATGAGGCGACGGAAGCCGCCGCTGGTCTCGCCGAAGGCGAGCGTCAGACCGGTGACGATAATGATGATCACCGACACGACCTTGGCCACGGGCCCTTGGATGCTCTCCAGGATCTGGTTGAGCGGCTGCTCCCACGGCATGTTCGATCCGGCCGCATAGGCCGGCGCGGTTGCGAGGGCGACGAAGACGAAGGCGGTTGCCGTGGCGAACGCACGGCGGGCATCCTTGATTAACATCACGGTTCTCCTGCGGGGGTGAGGACGTAGTCGCCGGCGGGCGAGAGGCCCTTCACCGCTGCGAGCTCGGCGAGCCGGCGCGCGGAGCCGCGGCCGGTGAGGACCGCGATGAGGTCGATCGTCTCGGCGATGAGCGCGCGCGGAACGGTGACCACGGCTTCCTGGATGAGCTGTTCGAGCCGGCGCAGTGCGCCGATGGCGGAGCCTGCGTGCAGCGTGCCCACGCCCCCGGGGTGTCCCGTGCCCCAGGCTTTCAGAAGATCGAGCGCCTCTGCCCCGCGAACCTCGCCGATTGGGATGCGGTCGGGCCGCAGGCGCAGCGACGAGCGGACCAGATCAGACAGCGACGCAGCCCCGTCCTTGGTGCGCAGCGCCACGAGGTTCGGCGCGGCGCATTGCAACTCGCGCGTATCCTCGATGAGCACGATGCGGTCGCCGGTCTTGGCGACTTCTGCGAGGATCGCGTTGACCAGCGTCGTCTTGCCGGTGCTCGTCCCGCCGGCGACCAGCACGTTCTTTCGGTCGCGCACGGCCGCGCGGAGCAGCTCGGCCTGGTCGGCCGACATGATGCCGGCCTCGACGTAGTCGCCGAGCGTGTAAACGGCGACGGCCGGCCGCCGGATGGCAAAGCACGGCGCAGCCACCACGGGCGGCACCAGGCCCTCGAACCGCTCCCCGCTTTCCGGCAATTCCGCCGAGACGCGCGGGCTGCCGGCATGCACTTCGACCCCGACATGGTGCGCGACCAGGCGCACGATGCGCTCGGCGTCCGCGGGCGTGACGCGACAGCCGGTGTCTTCAAGACCGCCTGACAGCCGATCGATCCAGAGGCGACCGTCAGGGTTGAGCATCACCTCGACGATGCTGGGATCTTCGAGATAGCCGGAGATCGCCGGACCAAGCGCCGTGCGCAGCATGCGCGCGCCTCGGGCGAATACTTCAGATCGGAGGGAGATCGTCGTCACAAGAGCCCCGCAAATTAGCCTCCTGTGGAGGCGCAGATGTCAGCGGGGTTGAGTAGAAAGAGCCGGAACTGGGACTGCGCAACAACAACAAGGAGGCGGGAGGGCTCTGGGATAGAATGACAAGCGAGAAGGACGATCGCTATTCTGACTGCGTGTCTGCTGAACCCTCCTTTTGCGGCGGCACGTCGCGAATCACCTCGTCAGCTAGTTTGTGACCGCGCGCGAGACGACGGCCGAGCGCTTCGATGTAACCTTCGTAGCGCTCTCGTCCTTTTGTTTGCGCGGCGGCAAGCGCCGTGTCAGGCAGCGGCGGCGTGCTGGTCAGCCAAAACCGGACGAACACCGCGAGCGCTTCATTTGAGATCGTGACGTGGCGCTCGATGCGCTCCATGTCGCGGACCATACGGTCCAGGCGTCGCGCGAGCGCCGCTTCTAGTCGGTCCGCGGCATCGGGCGAAAGATAAGAGGCGAGCGCTGCCTCGACGATCAACGCCTGCGGCACGCGCTTGCGGGCGGCGTAATCGGCGAGCTTCGTAGCCAGGTCGGGTGGAAGCCGAAAGGTGTGCTTCGTGCGCACGGCTACATCTGCATGTCATCGTCCGCGTCGAGCGAGATTTGTCGCGCGCTGCCGAAATTGCGCTGCATGATCCGCTGGCGCTGGGCGTCGTCGTCTGGCTCGTCCTCGACGGGCTCGAATTCCTGCACCGGCTTTCGTGGCTCGGGAACAATCTCCTCATGGTCCGGAAGTTCGGGTTCGCGCCGGATTCCCGCATTGTCCGGATCGTCCGTCTCTGCGGCGGTTGGCGCTGACGCGATCGCGCCGCTCCAGGTATTCACCTGGGACATGTTGGGGGCTGGCGGTCGAAGAACAGCGTTTCCGCCCGATGATCTGGGCGGCGGAAGAATCCGCCCGGCGAGCTCGGGGTCTTCGTAATACCGAGCTTTCTTCGCCCGGACGGGCGCACTTCCCGATATCATGACGATCTCGTCGTCGGGCGGGAGCTGCATGATCTCGCCGGGAGTCAACAGCGGCCGCGCGGTTTCTTGCCGGGAGATCATCAGATGTCCAAGCCACGGACTGAGTCGGCTGCCGGCATAGTTTTTCATCGCTCGGATTTCGGTGGCCGTGCCAAGTGCATCCGACACGCGTTTCGCCGTGCGTTCGTCGTTGCTGGCGAACGAGACGCGCACGTGGCAATTGTCCAGGATGGAATTGTTCTGACCGTACGCCTTCTCGATCTGGTTCAGCGACTGCGCGATCAGGAAGGATTTCAATCCATAGCCCGCCATGAACGCCAATGCCGACTCGAAGAAGTCGAGCCTGCCGAGCGCGGGAAACTCATCGAGCATCAGCAGCAGGCGATGTCGCCGCCGCTTGTTCTCTAGCTCTTCGGTTAGCCGTCTTCCGATCTGGTTGAGGATGAGGCGCACGAGCGGTTTCGTGCGGCTGATGTCCGAGGGTGGCACGACGAGATAGAGCGTCACCGGATGCTCAGCCTCGACCAGGTGGCGGATGCGCCAGTCGCAGCGTTGTGTGACCGCCGCGACCACCGGATCTCGATAGAGGCCCAGGAAGGACATCGCGGTCGACAGTACGCCGCTGCGCTCGTTCTCGCTCTTGTTCAACAGCTCTCGCGCGGCGCTGGCGACGACGGGATGGACTCCCTTCTCGCCGAGATGCGGCGTGGTCATCATCGCCCGAAGCGTCTTCTCGATTGGTCGCTTCGGATCGGAGAGGAAATTGGCGACGCCGGCGAGCGTCTTGTCGGGTTCGGCGTAAAGGACATGCAGGATCGTGCCGACCAGAAGCGAATGGCTGGTCTTCTCCCAATGGTTCCTGCGTTCCAGTGCCCCTTCGGGATCAACCAGCACGTCGGCGATGTTCTGGACATCTCTGACTTCAAACTCACCGCGCCGGACCTCGAGCAAAGGATTGTAAGCGCTGCTTTGCGGATTGGTCGGATCGAACAGGACCACGCGGCCGAACCGCGCACGCCAGCCGGCGGTGAGCGTCCAGTTCTCCCCCTTGATGTCATGGACGATGCAGCTTCCCGGCCAGGTCAGCAGCGTCGGAACAACAAGACCGACGCCCTTGCCGCTTCGGGTCGGTGCGAAACACAGCACATGCTCGGGCCCATGGTGACGGAGGTAGGCTCCGTGCCAGCGGCCGAGCAATACGCCATCTGGGTGAAGAAGGCCGGCTGCGCGGATCTCGCGTTCCTCGGCCCAGCGAGCCGAACCGTAGGTCGTGGCGCGCTTTACCTCGCGCGCACGCCAGACCGACATGGCGACCGCGACGACGAAGGCAGCGACCCCGCCTGCGCCAGCGATGAAGCCGCCGGTGACGAAAATGTCGTGTGCGTAAGCGTCGAAAGAGAACCACCACCAGAAGAAGGCCACCGGGAAATAGACCGGCCATCCGAAGAGCGAGAACCAGGGGCTGCCGAGCTGCGGCTGGAAGGCAAGCTGCCACGCCGTCCATTGCGTCGCGGCCCAGACGAAGCCGAGCGTGGTCGAGCACACAACGAAGACTTGCAGCCAGAGTATTTTGGTCGGGTTCATGGCGCCACACCAGCGCTTCCGCGATCGCTTGCTGCAAGCACGAACCGTATGGGATCAAAGGGCCGGACACGCTGGGTCAGAAATCGGATGCACCGCAGGCGCGCCTTCACAGGCCCAGTCCCCGTTTCCGCCCCGGGTCCCAGTCGACTCGTCCGCCCGGCGCCATGACGCCACGGACTTCGCGGCCGAGGTTCTTTTCCAAAGCCGGACGCCACGGCACGAGTTGGAATCCCAACCCATCATCGATCATGGCGAAGCGCCCCGACGCGAGTGTCACCCGTTCGCGATAAACGCCAGCGACACGCTCGCCTTCAGCGGCCGGGTGGTACGCCAGACCCGTGTCGGCTGATAATCTGGCCGTGGCCTCCTCAAGCTCGCGTCGCTGGAGTGTCGAAAGGAGATCGCGGGCGACGATCACGCGCTGGCCCTGTCGTCTGGCCAGGCCTTCCTCGACCAGGTGATCAGCGCGGGCATCCATTGCGTCGCGGACTTCGGCGCCGAAGCCGCTGGCGCTGAGCGGTGGGTCTTTCGCAAGAAGCTGACGATCGAGCCAGGTCGCTCCCGATGCCCCGACCTGATCAGAAATGGACAGATCCGACCTGGTCGCGAGCGATAGTCGTCGTCGTCCATCGGGATCGTCATAAGCGCGCACCTCGACGATCGCGTCGGGCGTGGCATCGCCGGTGAATTCGAGGTCTGCAAACCGCAAATGGTGGGTATGGCCGTCGACGCCGGCGACGATGACGTAGGCCGTGCCCTTGAGCTCGTCATCGAGACCACGCTGGACGAGTCGGCCGAGCACCGGATGGGAAGGCTCGTCGCCATGCAGCGCGAAGCGGCTGACGTCCGGTTCTGATCCGCTTCGGCTCATGGCTTGGTGCATCGTCTTGATGATGTCGCCGCGGATACCGAGCTGGCGCAGTGTTCCGTCGAGGCCGGGCTTGAGGGTCCAGCAGGCCGGGCCAACCGGATCGGCCAAGCCGAGACGTTCGAGCTTGGCCGCCCGTCCGAGCAACAGGCGACGCAGCTCCGGATCCTCGGCGTTCGGACCAGGCCGAAGATCTGCGACGCCGCCGCATTCGTCCGAAATGTCGCGCAGCGCCCGATCGAGACTTGTCCAGCGCTCGGCCTCCACCTCGCGTTGAAGCGCGCTGTGGATTTGCTGTTCAGTGCGGGGACCAAGTTCGAGCGTGATCCGCTCGGCGGCCCGGTCGCGGATTCCTCGGCTGATATAGTCGCGGCTGATCACCAGATCCTGGCCGTCATCGGCGCGGCCGCGGATCAGGAGGTGGACATGGGGATTGTCGGTGTTCCAGTGATCGACGGCGACCCAGTCGAGCTGGGTGCCGAGGTCCCTTTCCATGTCGGTGACCAGCTCGCGCGTGAACGTCTTGAGGTCGCCGATCTCGGCCGCATCCTCTGGAGAGACGATGAAGCGGAAATGGTGGCGATCGTCCTTGCAGCGCTCGGCGAACGCACGCTCGTCGGCTTCGTCTCCGGCCGCATCGAACATCCGCGCCGGCTGACCGTCTTTGGTGACGCCTTCGCGTTTGAGATAGGCGATGTGCTTCGGCAAAGGCGCCGAGCGGAATCGCGGACCCTGGTGACGGACGACGCGCGCCTTGGTGACGACGCGCCGGGCATTCGAGCGCAGCCGGATCGAGACTGCGGCGCGCCGGCCACGGCCGAAGCGGGAGCGGCTCCGCCCCTGGCCGGAGCGGAAGCTGTTCCCGACATGCCCGGCCTTCTTTGCGGCCCGCATCACCTCGCCGACGAAGGTCTGCGGACGTTTGCCGCCGCGGTTGCCATGCTGGATGCGGCCGGGCCGGATGCGCAGGTCGTCGTCGCGCGTCGTCATCGGGCCGAATCCGGGTGTTCAGGCGTGCGACGGCGGTTCAGACATTGATTTGCTTGGACAAATCGAGGTGAGCGCCAGCAGGGGTAGTCGGTGATATCGGTAAATTGTCCAATACAACCAACCACATAAGCCGCGCCGAAGGCCGGCCTTTTCCCTTGCCGTCCGTGGTTGTGGTTCCTCTGCCGACCTTCCGACCCTCGCAACTGTCGGGGTACGCAGTTCAATGCACCTGCCGAACTGACACCGCTCATGGGGTTCGTCGATCAGACGACAGCACGACGAAGAGCCCGTCGGCTTGCGGTGCGAGTCCGGTCCAATCCTGCGGCGAACGGACGCTCGGCGCGTTGGACGACTGCGGCCCGCCGGTCTTCGTTGTGTCGTCCGATGCGGTGGACGGCTGTTTTGGAAACAACGATGCCTCGGTCCATGATCGGACGACGGACGCGAGCAATGTCGTGTCGTCGATCACGCTGCCACCGACAATGGGCGCGAGCCTGGTCAGGTAAGCGCGCGTTTCCGCCGGCAACGGGCGGCCGGTGGCGAGATGATCTTCCCAGCGCGCTGGACCGGCGTTGTAGGCCGCAAGGAAGCCGGGAACCCCATAGCGGTCGTGCAGTTCGCGCAGATAGCCGGCACCGGCGATGATGTTGTCATGGACGTCGTAGGGATCAGCGCCGAGATGGTAGCGTTGTCGCAGTGTCGCCCAGGTTTGCGGCATGATCTGCATCAAGCCCATCGCCCCTTTCGGCGATATCGCGTGTACGTCGCCGAAGCTCTCGGCGCGCATCACGGCCCGCATCCACGTTGTCGGAATGCCGAAGCGCTGCGAGGCCTCGGCCACGAACGCTGCAAAGCGTGTGGCATCTGGAACGCGCGCGATATGATGGATGGGCGTCGATTGGGCGCACACCGGCCCGCCAGCCGCGATCACCCCGGCGGACAGACAAGCGCTGATCAGCGCGATGCGAAGATGCGATGGCTGTCCGGATCGGCAGGCCGGAAAGGAGAAGGGGGATCGACCGTGCGCCGACGAAGCTCGGCCGCAGGACGGCTGGAGGTGAAGCACGGTCAGTCCTCCTCCCGCGTCCATATCGGGTCGGCGCGGCCGGCGATCGTCGTGCGGGAAAGCAGCCCGAAATAACGGCCGTCGAGCGAGTCTGCGGATTGCCAGTTCATGAGGAAGACCTGGCCGTCGGGAATGCGCTGGCAGCCTTGCCAGACGGGCAGCGGTCGATCGTGCGTGTCGCGATCGAGCGCATCGCCCATCGCTATGCCGTCGACGGTGATGGTGCGCTGGCGGCGGCATACCGTCTGGCCTGGAAGCGCGAGCACACGCTTCAGCATGGGCACGCCCTTGGGCAAATAACGGCGGTCGGAGAGGAATTGGGCCAGGGCGTCCGGTGGACGCACGACGACAAGTTGGGTGACGTGGAGCGCGCCGACAGAGTGGATGGCGTAGAGGCCGATCGGCACGCTGTCGCTGGCGTTCCAAATGAATTTGGGCGAGACAGGGAAGATCGCGCTGCAGGCGGAGACGAGCAGCACCAGATACGTCGTCATGACGTAGCCGAACCGCGTCACTTGAGCACCCGGTCGCGCAAGAGCCACGCGCGATGCTGGTCGCGGCTGTAGGGGCGGGGCTCGTAACCTGCCCCGAGGCGATTGTGGACGTGCCTCCAGTAGTCCGGCGCGACGGCTGCAGGATCAATGCCGAGCGTTTCGACCGTGTCGATTGTGGCGAGGACGCGCTCGACTTTGGGCCAGCCGCTGATCCGGAGCAGGATCTCGCCGCCGGGACGGACAAAAGGCAGCGTCTGATAGGCCTCGCCTGGCGCGATCGCGCGCAAGATGTCGATGCGTGAAACGATCGTGCCGTAATCGTTGGAAGCCCAGCGAACGAAGCCGAAGATCGTGTTCGGCGCAAAGGTGAGGACACGTCGGCGACGATCGATGATCGTTTCGCCCGTGTCGTGACCGAATCTTATCCAGTGCTCGATGCGTTTCTCGAGCCACGTCAGTTCGACTGCCGTCAGCGTGTCAGGCGAACCGGCTCGCGCGTGTGCGAAGGCGGGATTGGTCATCATGTTTGTTCTCCATCGGTGTTGGGGAATTCGCGCGTGAGGAGCGCCCGCAGCATGTCGGCGACCGTCTGGCCGCGTTGGAAGGCCGCGATTTTGATGCGGCCGCGGAGCGCGGGCGTGATGTCCACGGTGAGGCGCGCCGTATAGGGATCGCTCTCCGGCGTCGCACCGGCGCTGCGATCGGGCGCCTTGATCCAGGCGTCCGCATCGCGTGGTCGGGATGCGAAGCCGCCGTTCGAACGCCGCGCCGTCATGGTGCGAGCCTTTCGGTCTCGACAGCGAGGGAGGCGATCTCGCGGGCAGCGGCGCTCGTCGCGCTTTGCTCGAAGGCGAGCTGACCGGTGCGCGCGGCGTCCGCGAAAACCACACGCTGGCTGATGCGCGTGGCGAGCGCCGGCGGATCGTGGTCAGCGAGACTCTGCGCCGTGTCGCGGGCGATGACGGTGCGCGCGGCACAGCGGTTGAGCACGAAGCGTGCGACAAGGGCAGGACGGAAGATGCGCGCTTCGGCGATCAGGGCCAGCATCTCGGCGGACGCCCAGCCATCGAGCGGCGATGGCTGGGCCGGTACAAGAACGGCGTCGGCCGCGAGCAACGCCGAGCGCAACAAGGCGGCGATGCGAGGCGGGCCGTCTATGACAATATGGTCCGCATCGCGGGCAAGCTCGGGAGCTTCACGGTGGAGCGTATCGCGGGCGAGACCGACCACGCCGAACAAACGTGCGTGGTGGCGCCGGGCGCGCTGCTCGGACCAGTCGAGAGCCGATCCTTGGGGATCGGCGTCGATGAGGGTCACGCGCTTTCCGTGACGGGCCCAGTGTCCTGCGAGGTGCAAGGCGAGTGTCGTCTTGCCGACGCCGCCCTTTTGATTGAGCAGCGCGACGATCACGGCGCGTCACCATCGGTTTTCCACCCTGCGGGCCGATGGGAAACAACAGAATCGTTAGATTCTTGTTTGTTAGATTCTAAGTTAGGGGCGTCGTAAGCAGCGGATTTTCCGTTTGAAAATGCGCCTTCCGGTTCCTGATGGCACGGGCGCGCGGTTCCCGATGGCACGGGAACGGTGGTTCCTGATGGCACGACCGCTTCCACAGGCTGTCCACATGCTGCTGTGGACAAACGAGCCGGAAGGAAAACGAGCAGTTCATGTCCGCCGTGGTCGCGCTCGACATCGAGCCGATAGCCCGGAAGCGGCTGGCGGCGCGCGATGTCGCGCAATTCGAAGGCAAAGCGTTTGAACGGCGAAAGGCTTGCGGACTTGTCGTAGAGATGACGAAAGGCGAACCGCCAACCTGCACGCTGGCGACCGGCATGCTTGCGCACGATGCGATAAAGCCAGCGCTCCAGGCCGCCGGTCAGCCTGAAGTAGTCGCGGTCAATCGTGAGCACCAACGCTTCGTCGAGAACAGCTTTGTAGAACCAGTCCGGTACGATGAGATCGATGCCGTCGGCGCGCCCATGCGCATCCGCGCGCTCCGTCCATTCGTTGATCCACGAGAAGCGGTGCGCGCGGCGTTCGTTGGTCTGGCGCAGCGTCGTGGCGACGGTCGTCGATTGAAGGCGGTCGAGGGCCGCTTTCAGCCTGTGATAGTCGCGTGCGCTGTCACCGCGACCGATGAACGACAGAATCTCATAGGGTGTTGCCGCCATCAGGCGTGAGGTGCGCAGGCCGCTGTCGCGTGCCTGGACGATCTGGGAGGCGGCCCAGATCAGGATATCGGCGTCCCAGATGGTCGCCATGCCGTGCTCCGGCACGGCCTCGACGCGGATGGCAATCTCGCCGCTCCGGTAGTCGATCGGCGTGATGCGATGGGTCTTGGCGAGCGAGAAGAAAGGATAGGCCATGAGGTCCTGGGCGTCGCGCGGCGCGAGATCGCCTGGCAGCGCCCGAAACAGTTCGAGCTGCTCGCGTTCGGAGCGTGAGCGGTGGCGCGACGACATGGCGGTGATCAGCGGCGCGGATGACGCGCCTGCTCGAGCTCGGCAGGCGAATGGCGGCGCGCGGGCAGGACGACGGCTTTGCCAGGGTCGGACGTCGACGCCTTGGCGGCTGCGTCGACCCACTCCTGCAGGTCTTCGACGCGATAGACGACACGTCCGCCAAGTTTCGAATAGCGCGGGCCAGTGCCGTAGATGCGGTGCTTTTCAAGCGTGCGGATGGAAAGACCAACGAAGCGTGCCGCTTCGGGCGTACGCAGGTAGCGTTGCGGCACGCCTGCGAGAGTGGTGGACATGGGATACCTCGGTGATCGTTGGGGCGGCCGTCGGAGGACGGCGGCTACTGGCGATCACGGTGGCGGAGGGGTCTCGGCCAAAATAGTGCGATGTCGGCAGGCAGTGAGATCGCACCGGTCTCAGATGCGGCGCCGGTAAGGATAGAGAACAAGCTGCCGGTAGCCGCCCTTCATCATCTCGAAACCGAGCCGCACGAGACGGCCGGTCTGATCCCGCAGTTCGTGCGAAATCCAGTCACGTTTGGTGATAGGGGCGGTTTCGAAGAGACCAGCCGCGATGTCCGGATATGTCGTTCCGAGCAGGCGTGCATCGAGCGCGCGCAGCGCAAGGATGAAGCGCTTGCGGCGCTCTTGAGTAAGGGCGCCGGCATCCGGTGGCGTTCGACGCCCGCCGAGGCCATGCCAAAGGCGTAACGCGGTAGCGACGCGGATTTCGAAAAGCCGGTCGAGCGGTAGGAGCACAGCGTATGGACCATCCGTGTTGAGGAATTCAACACGGACCGGCGTGCCGCCGAGCGTTAGAGCCCGTGCGGCGGCCGCTCTTGCAATTGCGCTAAGAAGTCTCGGCGGCAAGCCGAGTTCAGGATTGACGAGTTCGTCGGGCGCATCTGTGATGGTGACGACGCGAGGGAGCGCTTTGGCTGTCCATTGAGCGGCCGTTGCGGGGAGGTCGGGCAATTCGGGGGCGAAATCGCACCCCCCAGCGTTCGGCGAACGCAGCCGTCTCGGCGTCCAAGGGATTGATAGCGCGGCCCCGGCTCCGGTGTGCAAGCCGCCTATGGTCTTCCTGAAATTCGGAGTTCCGGCGCAAGAATTCAAATGCGAAAGCCGGCGCGTCGAGCAACCGCAGTTCCTGGTACGCGTCCGCCGATCGCCAATCGGCAGCACTCATTGTGATGTCTCCTCCAGCGTCCGCTCATGCGCGGATGTGGATAGGAGAATGCACGTTCAGGTGGTGTTCTGAAACCCACAGCAACAGCAGCGCATGCTGCGCGGTCTGCACGGAACTATTTTCTAGTGCGGCGCTCCACCATAGAGAAGATGGCGGTAACCCTTCTCCGTCATCCATCGTGCGCGGGCGAGATGCGTCTCCCAGGCGCGGCGTGCGCGATCGGGTTCCGTCGCCGGGTCGATGCGCAACACGAGCTTTGCGACCTCTTGCCAGTCGGCGCCATCGGAGTCGGCATCAAGCAGACGGAGATATGTCACGAGGTGGCGCTCGTCATAGCCGGTCAGGATTGCGGCTGTCGGCGCGATATCATCCACTGCTGGATCCCGGGGTGGCGACTGCATCAAAGCTCCTCGACGACACGGTTTCTTAAACGTTAACACATGCTGGTTTCAACGTTTCAAGTTTGCCGACCTTCGCCCTGAAGCCGTTGCAGGCTTTGCCTCGTGAAGCAGCATGATTCCGCGGCCACGGTCGGATTCGACAAAAAGAATCCCCGCCGCCTCCAGCGCGCGGCGAACTTGGTCCCGCGTGCTCTCGTGCGTCGGGAGCCCGCGCTCGGACTCCAGACGTTTGAGGGCGGTCAACGCCACCAGGGCTTTTTCGGCGAGCATCTCTTGCGTCCAATTCAGCAAGGCTCGCGCCGCCCGCACTTGTCGGCCGGTGATCATTCATGATCACCTCCGACAGACGATCTGCGCGCACCAGAAAAACGACTATAATAGTCGTTATGGGTCGTCGCAACGGTGCGCCGAGGCCATATTTGGCCTCAGGAGCGGGTGGGCGGGGTGCGGGGTGATTCGGGTCAGGCCGGGACGGTTGTGAGATGCTCGGGGGCGATCCGACGCACCGCCTAGCACGGTTGTCAGGCCTGGTCGCCGCGGTTCTTGGCAGCCAGAAGACGCTGGATACGGTCCAGCACGAGGCGGTGATCATAAGGTTTCGATACGGCCGGCCCGTCCTGACAAAGATCCGCAGCTTTCTCGACAGAGCCCGTAATCGTTCCGGCGAGGATTACGCGTGGACCTGGGGCGCGATCGCGTATCCAATGCGCGAGAGCGAATCCGCTTTGGTCTTCAGCGCCGACATCGATAAGCACGACGTCAATGGGACGAGCCGTGTTGTTCAATACCTCTTTGGCTTCTACAGAATTGGTGGCTTCCAGCACTTGATAACCGCACTCGCGGAGATATTCGGCGAGCGGTGTGCGGACCAGGACGTTGCTGTCGACAATGAGGATGCGTGTGTCGCTCACGCGGGCGTTCCCGGCGGCGCGACGCCCAAAGTTACAAAAACCAATGCCACTGTCTGTGTGATGTCATATGGCTTCGCGATAAAGCGCCCGGGCATCGTCTCGCTGTTCAAGTGATCGTTTCCGGACGTGAGGATCACTGGGACGGTCGGAAAATCTGCGCGGACTCGCTCGGCGAGCTGCAGGCCGTTGAGGGAGCCAGGCATCTGGATATCGGAGAACATAAGATCGACCTTGCCGCCGGCCACGAGATAATCGAGCGCCTGGTCAGCGGAGTTGGCCTCGATGACGGCGCAGCCTGCTGTTCGCAACTCGTCGGCGATGAGTGCGCGCATAAGGACTTCATCCTCGACAACGAGCACATGAGGTTTCTCGCGATCCAACGCCGGCTCAGGCAACACTTTGATGCCCTCCTATTGAGCGAAAACGGAGGGCTTGCTGTGGCGTTCCTTGCGAAGACGAAAATAGTTGCTTTTTTCGGCGACTGTGGTGGTCGTCGGCGGAATTGGGTGAGACCGGGATTAGGGGGCGTCGGTGCGGCGCGAGGTTTCCTGCTGAGAACCTCTTGCTCCTCTAGTCACTAGAGGATTTAGGATCTCCTTCCAGCTTGGTGAAGGAAGGAGTTCTTTGCGATGGAGCGAACCGAAGGCACTGGCATGTTGTGCCCCGTCTGCCGTGTCGATCTCGTGATCAGCGAACGGCAGAACATCGAGATCGACTACTGCCCGAAATGCCGCGGGGTATGGTTGGACCGTGGTGAGCTTGACAAGATCATTGAGCGGAGCGCGGCCGAGACCTCTCAGGTTTCCCAGCAGAGGTCTTCCGCACCGCCTTCGTCCTCAGAGGCACCGAGCGCGCCGGGACCGTGGGGCGGATATGATCAGCACGGCGGTCATGGTGGCCACGGGTCACGTGATGGCCACGGCAGCCGCGGTGGTCACGGACGCGGCTTCCTCGGTCGGATATTCGACTGACGCCAACAACAACAAGAGCAACGAACAAACAATAAGGTGCTTGGGGTGGCCTCAGCTTGGCAATTCACCTTGATCCCGGCTGCGGCCGCAATGATCGGCGCCGTGATTGCGGTGAACGCGCGGCCGAAAGCAACTTTGGTCAGCGCGATCCAACATTTTGCTGCCGGCGTTGTATTCGCGGCGGCGGCTGGCGAGATCCTGCCCGATGTCATGCATCGAGGCTCGCCCTGGGCGACGGCGATCGGTGGCGCGATCGGCGTCGTCACGATGCTGCTGGTAAAACAGTTGGAAGAGTGGGCGAAAGGGCCAGCGGGCCTGTTGACGGCAATTGCCGTCGATATTCTGATCGACGGTCTGGTGCTTGGGATCGGATTCGCGGCGAGCCCAAAAGTTGGCATTCTGTTGACGATTGCCTTGACGATCGAGATTCTGTTTCTCGGCCTTACTGTGGCGACGGAGCTCGGAGAGAGTGTTCACTCCAAAGCCAGAATCGTCGGAATAACGGCCGGGCTGATCATCCTGCTGCCTGTCGGCGCTTTACTCGGGGCTCCGGTCGCGTTGCTGCCCGGTCCGATTCTGACCGGTTTCTTTGCATTCGGACTGGTCGCTCTTCTCTACCTTGTGACCGAGGAATTGCTGATCGAAGCTCATGAAACGCCCGATCGGCCGTGGGTGACAGCGATGTTCTTCTTCGGCTTCTTGGCGCTTTTGCTTGTTGAGGAGGCGATCGGCTGATTGTGCGGGTGCATGCACTGGCCATGGTCAGCTAGCACCTCGATGACACGACACTCCGCCAGGCGTCCGTGACTGCAACCGTCGATCATCACCTCAAGCTCGGCCTTGAGCGCACCTAGGCTCGCAATGCGCTGCTCGACCTCGACAAGGCGGGCTTTCGCGATTGCATCCGCCGTCGCGCAAGACTGATTGGGCTGATCCTGCAAGGTCAGCAAGGTCCGTATCGCTGGGATCTCGAACCCCAATTCGCGAGCGTGGCGAATGAACATCAGCCGGTGAAGATCGCGCGTATCGTACGTGCGACGATTGCCTTCGGTTCGGGGTGGGGCCGGCAGCAAGTCGATCTGCTCGTAATAGCGGATCGTCGGTACTTTCACGCCGCTGTGTCTGGCTGCCTCGCCGATGGAGATGTGGCGCACGACGGTCACTCCTCTAGTCACTAGAGGAATTGGCGATTGCGCACCAAAAATCAAGGGCTGCCAGTGGGGAGCTCTTTCTCGCCCGGGCTCTGCCCAGCCGCGAGATCGACAGCGCGCCGTGCGCATTTTCTATCCCGCAGCGGATCTTTGCCCTTGCTCCTCTAGCGACTAGAGGACGTAGCGCTATGGCTGAATCGAGGATTTGGTCATGACGAAGCATTCGCAACAGAGCCGCTATCGGGTCGATGGCATGGACTGCGCTTCATGTGCGGCAAAGATCGACACCGCGGTGCGCCGCGTGCCGGGTGTCGAAGATGTCTCCGTGTCGGCCACCGCCGGCACGATGACCGTGCGCCACGGTGACGATGAGGCAGTTGGTCCGGCGATCACGAAGACGGTGACCGGACTGGGATACAAGCTCAGACTGCTGACAGAACATTCGATCGGCGACGGCGGACCGAAGGCGGTCGAGGCCTGTGGTTGCCAAGGTCGCAGCGGCCCGGACGCTCACGCGCATGACGATGCCCGAAAGAGCGAGGGTCCTGAGCATCGTCATCACAACGGGCAGAACGACGGCAAGGCGTCTAGTGCCGAACTGCACGGTCACGACCATGGTCCGACAAACGGCCCATGGTGGCGGAGCGGTAAAGGACGGCTCACGATTGCCAGCGGCATCGCGCTGATCGCGGCCTACGCGATAGGCAAGTTGGTTCCAGGATTTGAACCCTGGATATTCACGGCGGCGATGCTGGTTGGACTCGTGCCGATCGCCCGGCGCGCCATCATGGCGGCTATCGCCGGCACGCCTTTCTCGATCGAGATGCTGATGACGATTGCCGCCGTCGGCGCCGTCGCCATAAGCGCAAGCGAAGAAGCGGCAACTGTCGTCTTTCTCTTTCTGATCGGCGAACTGCTCGAAGGGGTCGCGGCGGGCCGAGCGCGCGCCAGCATTCAATCGCTGACCGCGTTGTTGCCGAAGACCGCTTTGCTCGAAGAGGGAGGCAAGACGCGTGAGGTCCCGGCCGAGGACCTCATAGTCGATTCCTTGATCCTCGTGCGGCCCGGCGACCGCATTCCTGCGGACGGCTTGATCGTATCGGGTGAAAGCGCGATCGATGAGGCGCCCGTCACCGGCGAAAGCACGCCCGTCCGTAAGGGCGTAGACGCTATCGTCTTCGCTGGCACCGTTAATGGCGAGGCGGCGCTGCGCATCCGCGTGACGGCCGCCGCTGCCGACAACACCATCGCCCGCGTTGTGAAGCTGGTCGAGGAAGCGCAGGAGAGCAAGGCTCCAACCGAGCGCTTCATCGACCGGTTTTCGCGCTACTATACGCCAGGCGTCGTCGTGGTCGCCGCTTTGGTCGCCGTCATACCTCCGCTGCTGTTTGGCGGCGCCTGGAGCGAATGGATCTACAAAGGCCTTGCCATCTTGCTGATCGGATGTCCGTGCGCGCTGGTGATCTCGACCCCGGCGGCGATCGCAGCGTCGTTGTCGGCCGGCGCCCGGCGCGGCTTGTTGTTGAAGGGCGGCGCCGTTCTGGAAAAGATCGGAACGATTACCGCCGCCGCCTTCGACAAGACTGGCACGTTGACAGAAGGCAAGCCGCAAGTGACCGACATTGTCGGCTTCGGCCGGCCGGAGGCAGACGTGCTGAGGCTCGCCGCGGCGCTTGAAACCGGCTCAAACCATCCGCTCGCTAGGGCGATTCTGGAGCGCGCGGCGAGTGATAATGCTGCCGTGCCCCAGATCACCGACGCCAAGGCGATCGGTGGAAAGGGGATCACCGGGACGGTCGACGGCAGCGAGGTGTTCTTCGGCTCACCGCACGCAGCGGGCGATCGCACGGCGCTTACGCCCGATCAGATCGCACGGATCGCTGCCTTCAACGACGACGGAAAGACCGTATCGGTGTTGCTCGCCGATGGACAGGTTGCCGGCGCCATCGCGATGCGGGACGAACCGCGTGTCGACGCCAAGGCCGGTCTGAAAGCGCTGGCTGATGCGGGAATCAAGACCGTGATGCTGACAGGAGATAATCGGCGAACCGCGGACGCGATCGGCAAGCAGCTCGGTATCGAGGTGCACGCCGAATTGCTGCCGCAAGACAAGCAGCGTGTCGTCGGCGAGTTGAAGCGCCAGGGCTTCTCAGTGATCAAGGTCGGCGATGGCATCAATGATGCGCCGGCTCTCGCCGCGGCGGATGTCGGCATCGCCATGGGCGGCAGCGCGGACGTGGCTCTCGAAACGGCCGATGCTGCCGTCCTTCACGGACGGGTGGGGGACGTCTTCGCGATGATCGCCCTATCGAAGCGAACCATGGCCAACATTCGACAGAACATCGCGATCGCGATCGGGCTAAAGGCGGTGTTCCTTGTAACGACCGTCGTCGGCATCACGGGGCTTTGGCCTGCAATCCTCGCCGATACGGGGGCGACGGTGCTTGTGACCATGAACGCGTTGCGCCTGCTCAAGGTCGGGCAAGCTCAGGGTTCCTGAGTTTCGTAAGAGGCCGCCGTCTAATGCTTGCGCGTGCGAACCCCGCCCGGCGCGGCCGGGCGGGGTTGCTGCGAAGGCCTCAGTCGCCGTTCTTGCGGGGCCGCGACCAGATGAGGGTGTAGCCGTCGGCCTCTTCGTCATCGAACAGGTTCGCGTAGATCGGAGCGTTGAAGGAAGGGTCGTCGAGCTTGAGCGAGAGGTAGTCGCGGCCTTCTTCGGAGCGCTTCGACCACGCTGCCCCGATCTCGGCCCGGCCCACATAGACGCGGTGGCTGGGGGCGTTCTCGTTGGAGCGGTTGGTCTCGGCGACGATCCGGACGCCTTTCGTCTGCAAGCTCAGGGTGACGATCTCGCCCTGGAAGTCGCTGCCGACCTTCTTGAAAGAACCGATGTTAGCCATGTCACTTCTCCTTGCTGATTTCGAGCCCGCGACCACCGCGGCCTCGATGGCGATCGACAGGCCGGGGACGATCGACGACGCACCCGCTCGCGGGCCGGAGCGCAGCGGAGGATGACGGCGGTGAGACTTTCTTGCCTCGCGAGGAATGGGCTTTAGCCCAGGGGAAGAAAGTCGAGCCGACGGCGTTGCGGCTCAGGCGATCGAGGCGCAGCCGGTCTTCGGCCAGATCAGGCCATCACGAGGCCAGGTGCGTCCGTGCTCTGAACAGCATCCTCAGGAGGAGACGTGGCGGATATCGGTTCTCTTGCACAAGACGTCGGCGAGTTCAGGCGTAGAGAAAGAAGCCATGGCGTAGAAAAAGGCGGGATCGATTGCCGGGGACTCGCCGCGACTGAACGCCTTCATCCGTCTTTATGTGAGTGCCGGGAGATCGGTGCTGCGGGCTCTGCGCTTCGATAGGCCGGGGCCGTCCTCGTTTCTCAACCGAGACCCGATGGCGCTGGACCGTGCTTCGCGAACCTGTTCGATGACGAAGAGGCCGGCCTCTCAGCCTTCCCGTGTTGCGGCCGTAAGAACCGGCTGCGGCTCATCCGCATTTGCCCCGTCCGGTCGCAGCGGAAGGGGTTCGGCCAACACCGTCATGCGCGCCCAAGCCGTGCAGCCGATGATGATGGCGCCAACCCAAGCGAAGGTCTCCCGCCAGAACAGCGATGGCATGCCGATCTGCGAGAGCCCCAACACGGCGTGGTAGCCGGCGATCGCGGCCGGGATGGCGAAGGCCGCTGCAATGGCCGCGCGCAAGGGGATCGGCTTGACGAGCGCAAAAGCGACCTGGCCGACGCCCAGCGTCAACGCGCCCACGACGATGCCGATAAGGAGGGCGCCGAGGACGCCCGCGCCGCTGTGGAAGGCGGCCATGCCGGCGGTGAGGCCGACGAAGAAGGGCAGCGCATAAACCGCAAGGGCGAAGATCAGCCAGCAGAACAGGCCGATCCCAAAAATGCTGAGTATGAGTCCGATGACGAGCATCGCGGCGTCTCCGTGACAAAGCGTGTGACGGTCGCGCCTTCCACCACCACCACGGCGCGATCCGAACTATAACGAAAATTGGCCTCGAATGGGAGAGGAAACCCGTCCCACCAGACATCGGCGGTGTCCGCGACCGTGCCAGGGGCCTGACCCGACCGCAGGAGGAACGATGGCGAGACGCTCAGAAAAGCTTGATTTTCCGGTCTCTCAGGTTCGGCGCTACCTTGAGCCTGGGCCAATCGTGATGGTGTCGTCAGCGCTGGATGACAGGCGAAACATCATGACGATGGGGTGGCACACGATGATGGAGTTTACACCGTCACTCATCGGTTGCGTCATCGCCGGCGCAAACTACAGCTTTGACCTGGTCTGCAAGAGCCGTGAGTGCGTGATCAATCTCCCGACCACGACGTTGATCGACACCGTGGTCGGCGTTGGCAACACGACGGGCGCTGAGGTCGATAAGTTCGAGAGGTTCGGGCTCACGGCGCAATCGGCAACGCGCGTGAAGGCGCCGCTGATTGTCGAGTGTCACGCAAATTTTGAATGCCGTCTTGTCGATGATGCGCTGGTCGACAAATATAATTTCTTCGTTTTCGAAGTGGTGAAGGCGCATGTCGCCAAGTCGCCGAGGCATCCGGAGACGCTGCATTACACCGGCGATGGGGTATTCATGGTCGCCGGCAAGATCATCAGCCGGCGCCGGCTGTTTCGGCCGGAGCTGCTCGATACCTGATGCCGTAAGTGGCGGCGCTTACGCGCCGCCTTCGTCGTGCTTCCAGACCGGAATGCCGAGCTTGCGTGCCTTGTCGGCGAGGTTGTCCTGGATGCCGGTGCCCGGGAAGTGCAGGACGCCGATCGGCAGGACCGCCAGCATCGCGTCGTTGCGCTTGAACGGAGCCGCCTTCGCGTGCTTCGTCCAGTCCGGCTTGAAGGCGATCTGCGGCACGTTGCGATTGCTCGCCCATTTGGCGGCGATGAGCTCCGCGCCTTTCGGCGACCCGCCATGCAGCAACACCATGTCGGGATGCTTGGCGTGGACTTTGTCGAGTCGATCCCAGATCATGCGATGGTCGTTGAAGTCGAGCCCGCCGGTGAGCGCGATCTTCGGACCAGGCGGCAGCATGACCTCGGTCTCGGCCCGACGCTTCGCAGCCAGAAAGTCGCGGCTGTCGATCATCGCTGCGGTGAGCGCGCGATGATTGATCAGCGATCCTGACCGGGGACGCCAGGGTGTGCCGGTGTGCGTCTCGAAGTGTTCGGCGGCCTGGTCGCGGAAGAGCTCCATGCTGTTGCGGCGCTCGATCAGCGTGATGCCCTCGGCCGTCAGGCGTTCGAGCTCGACCGATTTCACTTCCGAGCCGTTCTGCTCGCGCTGGCTGCGCCGCTGCGCCTGTTCGTTATCGTCGAGTTCGCGCTCGATGCGATCGACGGCGCGGTGGAAGAGATTGACCGTTGACCAGAGCAGATCCTCGAGGTCCGGCTCAAGGCGCGTTTCACCCAGAGTCGAGATCAGGGCGTCGAAGATGTCGACGACGGCGCCGGCCACGACATTGCCTTCGGGAAGCGGCCTCGGGTCGGGTTCGCCCTGGAAGGGACGGTAGCCGTAGAGCTGAAGCTCGTTGAGGACGTGATCGGTCGGGGATGAGCTGTGCGGCGGTTCGAAGTCGATGTCGTCATGGTCGGTCGTCATGGTGAGGTCCTTTGCCGGATCGGCCGCGCCCATCGCGGCCTTCGTGGCGATCACTGGACCGGGAGCGGAACGGGCTTGCACCGCGGCGCCCTCGCGCCGCGGCCGAAGCGCAGCGGAGGACCGAAGGGGCCGGCTATTTTGTCTCGCGCTGTAAAGGCGGCTTCGCCGCCGACGGAAAATAGTCGGCCCTTGAGGTTGCTGGACCGGGGCGCTTCTGGTCCGATCGCCCTCTAGAAGGCCAGGGTGCGGACTCTTTCCGGCTTGCGGGGCCTCACCAGACCAACCATGGCGACACGCGAACCGTCGCCCTTCATCCCGTCTCGGCGGCGTCAACGTGCATGAAGCGCGCGACGTCCTGCGGGATAAGTTCGATCCGCAAGGCTGCTGCCAGCACGTCGACGCCGATGCCGCGCAGATCCTCGTTGAAGTCGCCCCGCCTCGGGGTCCAGGTGATCGCCTCGACCCCGGCCGAGCGGGCCCGCTCGGTCAACGCGATCGCGGCCCCGTCGCCGGCCGCATCGTTGTCGCGAGCGATATAGAGCCGGCGCAGCGTCGGCGGAAGCAACAAGGCTGCGAGGTGATTGGCCGAGAGCGCAGCGGCCATCGGCAAGGTCGGCAACACGCAGCGCAGCGACAGCATGGTCTCAATGCCTTCGCCGGCCGCGAGCACATCGGTGGCCACACCGAAACGGACGGCGTTGCCGAGAAGATCGCCCATCGCGCGCCGTGGCGTATCGATCGGCGCCTTGCCGAGACGGACGAGATCGAAGCCGGCGGGATTGAGCCAGGTGCGGTGCGCGCCGGTGATGCGCCCATCAAGGTCGGTCACACGTGCGATCATCGCTGGCCAAATTTCGGTCGGCGAGTAATCATCCGGGCGATAGTAGCAGCGCGGGTGGAATCGCAATGCGCCGGCTTCGTGCAAAGGCGTAATGCCGCGATTACGGAGATACGTCTCTGCGAGTGTGCGCATCATCGGCTGCGACATCGCAAAGAGCCGCCGTGCGGCCTCCGGCGAGCCAGTCTGCGCAGGTGGTCTGGCCGAGTTTGGCGAAGGCTCCTGTTCGCTGCGCGGCAGGTTCAAGAAGCGGCGCGCTTCGTCAGCAACATCGTGGAAGTCGACGAGGCCGCAGCTCTCGCGGATGATGTCGAGGAGATCGCCATGTTCGCCTGT
The DNA here is from genome assembly GCA_001899205.1 of Mesorhizobium sp. 65-26. Classification (GTDB taxonomy): domain Bacteria; phylum Pseudomonadota; class Alphaproteobacteria; order Rhizobiales; family Rhizobiaceae; genus Mesorhizobium. The sequence goes on from MKVL01000031.1 coordinate 113,062, forward strand.
TGCGGCATCGGTCCACTTGCCGGCTGGTCCTTTCGATGACTCCTTCAACCGAACGAACATGGATCGACCGGGTGTGTTGCGGGCATCGCCAACCTGCCAATAACGACCTTCGCGGCGGCCATTGGAAAGATAGTGACGGCACACCGTCTCCGCGTCGCGCGCGAGCCGGCGTGCCAGGTCGGAAGCGTCGCGCGGCATCACGCGGCCTCCCGTTCGCCGACGCGCTCGACCGGATAGCGATCGAGCACGCGATTGAGTGTTTCGACGCCGCTCGCATCGGTCGGCACGAACATGCGCAGCTTCCAGGAAATGATCTCGTGGAAGAGGCCATAGGCTTTCAGCCGGTCGCGCATCGTGTCGTCGAATCCCGACAGCTCGATGCGGTTGGCGCCCATGACGCGAACACGGCGAAGCTGCAGGCCCTCGGCGAGGTCGAGGATGGTTCGCCCCTCCATCAGTGCGCCGAACGCCATGTCAGGCGTCAGGGTCGGCGTGTCGGCCGCCAGCGCGTTCGCCGCCCAGGCGGCCGAAACCTTGCGGCCAATGATGCGCTCACCCGTATCGGTCTGGAGTCGGTAAACCCGGGTCGACTCGTTCGGCAGCCGCTTCCAGATCGGGAGGAGCAAGCCTGCCACCACATGGATGGTGCTGTCGGTGAAATCGGAAACTTCGCCGAGTTCGACGTGCCAAGCCTCCGCGAAGCGCTCACGGTTGGCCTCCATCCAATGGCTTTCCGCCATTGTCTTCAGCGGAAGGCTGTGATGCTCCATCGGCCGGATCAGCCGTACCCGCCGTTCAATCTCGCCGTCGTCGAGCATGAGGCTCGGCGCCGGGACCTGAACGGCGGCGCGTCCCGATCGCTCGTTGATCAAGAGCACCGCGCGCGGATCGGAGAGACGATCGAAGGCTTCCGCCAGCGTCACCGGAAGGTTGCGTCTGCGCTCGGTGATGGTGAGCAATCGCGTCTCGGCGCCGGTCGCGGGATGGCTGTAAATGACGCTTCGATCCGTGATGACGAAGCTCTCGGCGCGCAGCGTCTCGAGGCCCGCGTCATAGCTGCCGGATGCGATCGCCCCTTCGATGCGGGCGGTGAGCAACTGTTCGAACGCGGTGAAGAGGACGTTCTGCAGGTCGATGGTCAGCGCCAGCAGACGATTGAGGAAGGTGGTAATCGGCGGCAGTTCGTCCTTGATGCCGTTCGCATCCATCAGCTTCAGACCCGTGGAATCCTCGAAGGTCTGAAGCGAGCAGCCTTCGACCTTGCCACGCGCCAGCAGCATGTAGAGCTGACGGAGCGCATCGCGGCCGTAATGACTTTCGAGATTGTCTTCAGGCCGGAACAGGTTCTGGCCGCCGGTCTGACGCTGTCCGCGCGTGATCGCTCCGAGCGTATCGAGACGGCGGGCGATCGTGCTCAGGAAACGCTTTTCGGCCTTCACATTGGTCGCGATCGGGCGGAAGAGCGGTGGCTGCGCCTGGTTGGTGCGGTTCGTGCGACCCAGGCCTTGGATGGCGGCGTCCGCCTTCCATCCGGGTTCGAGGAGGTAGTGAACCCTCAGCCGGTGGTTCCGCGCCGACAGTTCGGCGTGGTAGGAGCGCCCCGTGCCGCCGGCCTCGGAGAACACCAGAATGCGCTTGGCGTCGTCCATGAAAGCCGCGGTTTCTGCAAGGTTCGCCGAAGCCGCGCGGTTCTCGACCATCAGCCGATCGCCCTTGCGGATGACGCGGCGCGAGCGTCCTGTCACTTCGGCGACCATGTCCGTGCCAAAGCGCTGCACGATCTGATCGAGCGCGCCGGGCACAGGCGGCAACGAGGCGAGCTTCTCGATCAGCCGGTCGCGGCGGGTAACCGCTTCGCGGCTTTCGACCGGCTGGCCGTCGCGAAAGACCGGCCGCGACGAGAGATTGCCTTCCGAGTCGGTGAAGGGCTCGTAGAGCTGCACCGGAAAGGAGTGGGCAAGATAGTCCAACACATACTCACGCGGTGTGATGTCGACCTGGACGTCGCCCCAATCCTCAGTCGGGATCTCCGCGAGCCGGCGCTCCATCAGCGCTTCGCCGGTCGAGACGATCTGGACCACGGATGCGTGGCCGGCCTCGAGATCGCGCTCTATCGAGCGGACCAGCGAGGGCGTTTTCATCGAGGTGAGCAGGTGGCCGAAGAAGCGCTGCTTGGCCGACTCGAACGCCGAGCGCGCGGCGGATTTCGCCTGCGCGTTCAGCGTGCCGCTGTCACCGGTGATGTTGGCGGCCTGCATCGCGGCATCGAGGTTGTTGTGGATGATCGAGAAAGCGCCGGCATAGGCATCGTAGATGCGGATTTGCTCCGGCGTGAGCTCGTGTTCGATCAACTCGTATTCGACGCCCTCATAGGAGAGCGAACGGGCGGCATAGAGGCCGAGTGCGCGAAGGTCGCGCGCCAGGACCTCCATCGCCGCGACACCACCGTCTTCGATCGCCTCGACAAACTCGGCGCGTGTCGCGAACGGAAAGTCCTCACCGCCCCAGAGGCCAAGGCGCTGGGCATATGCAAGATTGTGAACGGTGGTGGCGCCTGTCGCGGAGACGTAGACAACCCGCGCATTCGGCAGCGCGTGCTGCAGCCGTAGGCCGGCGCGCCCCTGCTGCGAGGGTGCCTGGTCGCCGCGTTCGCCCTTGCCGCCCGCGGCATTCTGCATGGCATGAGACTCGTCGAAAATGATCACTCCGTCGAAATCGGCCCCCAACCATTCGACGATCTGCCGGACACGCGAAAGCTTCTCGCCGCGCTCATCGGTGCGTAGCGTCGCGTAGGTCGTAAATAGGATGCCTTCTGCGAGGCGGATCGGCGTGCCCTGGCGGAATCGAGAGAGCGGCGTGACGAGCAGACGTTCCATGCCGAGCGCCGACCAGTCGCGCTGCGCATCCTCGATCAGCTTGTCGGACTTGCTGATCCACAGCGCACGCCGACGACCCTTCAGCCAATTGTCGAGCAGGATGCCGGCGACTTGGCGGCCCTTGCCGGCGCCGGTGCCATCGCCGAGGAACCAGCCGCGACGGAAGCGTACGGACGTCTCGGCGTCGTCGCGTGCGGCGGTGACGAGATCGAAGGTTTCGTCCACGGTCCATGCGCCGGCGAGGAAATCGCCGTGCGCTTCGCCGGCGTAAATGACGCTCTCGAGCTGCGCGTCGGATAGCAGGCCGCCCGTGACGAGGTTCACTGGAAGATGCGGCCTATAGGAGGGCTTCGGCGGTGCAACCGACGCCATCGCGGCCGATTGCACGAGTTTGGTCGGATGCGCCTGCGAGCCGGGAATACGGATCGACTGCAATCCGTATTCTTCATAAAGCGCATCGGTGAGGCGGGCGCCCTCGGGCGGCGCCCATTCGAGGATCTCGTAGGAAAGCTCAACGCCTGCAGGGTCCGCAAGCGCGGCGGCCGGTTGCCGCGAGGCGGCGCGGGCGAGATAGCCGCGAACGCTGCGAGGCGTGGCGACGCCGACGGCGGTCGGCGCGGCGAGTGATCTGGCGACCGGGCGGCGCGGGGGAACATGCTTGGTGATCCAGCCGAGCAGCGTGGCGATGTCCGGCGCGATGCCGGCGGACGCTGGAAACTGAGCCGGATCGGACGCGGGCATCTTGTCGATGACCATCAGCCGCGTGTCGATTGTCGTGCCATGCTTCGCGTAGACTGCGCCGTCGACCGCCGCGGTGAAGACGACAGTGCCGCGCTCCTGCAGACGGACGAAGGCGTCGCGCCACGCCGGCGTTTCCGGGCCGAAGTTCGCGCCGGTGATCGCGACAAGCCGCCCGCCGTCGGCGAGACGTGCCAACGCCGAGGCCACATGGCGGTAGGCGGCATCTGCCATCCGGCCACTGACATTCGCCATCGCCGAGAATGGCGGGTTCATAAGGACGACGGTCGGATCGATCGTGGAGCCAAGATGATCGTCGATCTGCGCAGCATCGAACCGCGTCACGGGGACGGCCGGAAAGAGGGAGGAGAGCAACGCGGCGCGGGCCTCGGCCAACTCGTTGAGTGCGAGCGCGCCGCCGGCGATTTCCGCCAGAATGGCGAGAAGGCCGGTGCCTGCTGATGGTTCAAGCACGTGGTCGCCAGGTGTGATGGCGGCGGCACAGAGCGCGGCGAGGCCGAGCGGGATCGGCGTCGAGAATTGCTGGAGCGCCTGGCTCTCCTCTGACCGCCGCGTATGGGTGGGAAGAAGGCTCACGAGCTTCACGAACTGCGGCAGCGCTGCCGACGCAGAACCGGCTTTACGGAAAATCGGCTTGCCGTATTTGCGCAGAAACAGGACGGATGCTGCCTCGCAGGCGTCGTAGGCCGTCTTCCAGTCCCAGGCGCCGGACGTGTCGGAGCGGCCGAGGGCTTGCTCCATCGCCGCACGCAAAATGGCGGCGTCGACGCGCCGGCCTTGCTCAAGGTGGGGAAGAAGAAGCTGCGCGGCCTCGGCGAGGCGTGGCGCAGGAGCTACCGTGGGAGTGCACGGGATTGGCGCGGCCGTCGGATCGGCCGCTGCGGAAGGATGCGACATGGGAAGGGACCTCGGGAGAGCTGGACACGGGCGAGCCGGCCGGCGCTCTCTCTGGTCCGCACCGGCTCAAACCCGTCCCGGCCACACTCTCCCTCTCGTCATCCCGCCAGCCTTGACGCCGCGCCACCACGCGATCCGCGCTTCGCGTGTCGCGTTCGCGAGCCGCAGCAAGAAATCGCCGTGGCATGGTCGCGGCGCGCAGAAGCAGACGAGATCGCAGCCGCGAAGCTCGTCGAGCGCGCGCAGGAGATGATGCTGGTCTGCGAGCCAGCGCTCGTACTTCGCGATGACGGCGGCGCGGTCGCCGTCGGGGCCAATTCGGAAAGGATTGCCCCATTTCGAGCCGCGCCCGACATAGACGGCGCTCGCCGGCACGCCTGCGTGATGCTTGTTGAGAACCCTGTACATTGTAGACCGCCTCCTGATCTCCGTTGCGACGGGGCTGGCGACCGGGATGCGGTCAAGGCCTGGCGGTCACGCATCGCGCGCGATGCGGAAACGGCTTGCCCGTTGACCGACGGGCCGCCGCGTCCAGACAGGTCACGACGCGGGGTGTCAGGAGGCTGATTCGTCCGATAGGTTCTCAGACGGCGGCACATAGGCGTCGTAGGGATTGCCATCGGCTAGGTGGCCAAAGGGCGTGAACAGGAAATCCGCGCCATCGCGTCCGACGGCGCAGATGACGTAACGGGTCTCGCCGGTCGCTGCATCGGCACATTCCATGAGGGCGAGGTTGCCGTCTGCCGCAGCGTGGAGCAGCGTCTGAAAGTTGGCGCGCGCGTGATCGGGAATGCTCATCGCGCACCGCGCTTTCCGCGGCCCGGCGACAAAGTCCGCGCGAGCCAGCCGCGCGTGTCGGTCCATGCGATCGTCTCGCGGGTGGCGAGATCGAGACAATGGGCCCCGCCGCTGAAGGCGTCGATGCGGGGCCGGGAGCATGTGTTGGCCCATTGAAAACCCCAGCGACCCTTGAGATCGAAGATCTCCGCACAACGAAGGACGAAGGTGATGACTGTTTGCGGATCGCCCGTGACATCATCACGGATCCACAGCACGGCGCCGCCGTGTTCGGGCTGGATGGAGAGCAGAAAAGCATCCGAGGGCGGGTCTTCCCGGGCGTTCTCTTCCATCAGCGCATTATAGAGTTCGAGCGCGCGCGCCGCGTTGTCGGGCGTGCCGACATCGAGCACGCATGAGAAGTGCGTGAAGAAATCAGCCATGATGGCCTCCTGAAACGAAATCGCCCAGCGCGATGGCCGGGCGGAGGGAATTCGATGGAGAGAAGTAAGCGGGGCGACTCATGCCGCCCCGCTCCTGGGCGTTACTCGGCGGCGATCACGACTGGCGCGTCGGTCTCGTCTTCGCTGGCTGTGTCTTCACCGTCGGCGAGAAAGGCGGGCAGTGCTTCCTCTTCGCCGCCGTTGGCGTCGGCATCGCCGATGTCGGCAGTCGTCGCTTCGGAAGACCGGAGCGGCTCGGGCAGCCAGCCGGTGCCGTTGAGCAGCCGTTCGGCCTCCTTCGCCATGTCCGCCTTCTTCAGATGGTCGATGAGCTGCGCCGACTGCTCGCCGTTCGCCTCGCGCACCGCTTCGAGGATACGAGGCTTGGTGACGCGGCCGAGATAATTCTCGACCGTTGGCCGCCAACCGGCGTCGACCATGTCGAGCCCGACGGCCCGTGCGAGGCGGTCAGCCTGGGCGAGACGATGTTGGACGCCGTGAACGGAGAGACCGGGACCGCCATAGCGATCGCCTTTCTCGTAGAGCGCGTTGACGCCGAAAGAGACGCAGTGCGCCAGCAGTGCGGCCCGGCTGGCGTCGTCCAGTGCGGCGAGCCAATCCCAGAGCGCGGCTTCATCCTTCGGCATGTCGGCCTTCCAGGCATCGTGCCGTTCGGTGACCGCCTTGGCGGACGGGCTTTCCTTGAGGTCGGCAGACTGGATCGAGAAGAACACGTGCCGCACCGACGCTTCGAGACAGTTGCCTGTCGCTGTGTGCTGGAAGGCGTCGAGGCAGAGTTTGTGCAGGAGCGCCGTCATCGCGACATGCGGATTGTTCGCCACGGCATCCCGCAGCGCCAGCGTGCGGTACGCGGTCAGTTCGCTAAGCAGCCGATCCGGCAACGGCTTAACGACGTCGTCCTCATCGTCTTCCGGCTCGGCCTGGCCGCCGATGGTGATGACGACACGCTGAACCGGCGACGTGTCGTTGTCGATCCTAACCTGCTCGAGATCGTCGCGGTCTTCCTGACCGGGCTCGACGACTGGAGCTTCATCCTCGGGGCGAACATAGCCACGATCGACCTGGAGCTGGCCGTCGTGAGCGATGCTGACAAACACCCCGGCCCGGGAGATGTCGGCCGGATCGAAGACGTGCGGTCGCGACTCGAACGCCTCAAGCGCGGTTTCGATCTCGCTGAGGCGCTGGTCGACCTCGTCGGGCAGTTCGTCGGCATCTTCGTATTGCGCCTGAAGCTGATCGAACTCGGTGCGCAGCGCTTCACGCGTGGCACGTTCGTCGTCGGTGAGATCGGCCGGTATGCCGTCGAGCTCGCGCAGGCCGTGGTCGTGACCGTAGGGGAAGTCCACTGCGACCTCGATCCATTTCCAGCCCTCGGTGGCGATATGTTCCGCGTCGGTCTTCAGTTTTTCGGCGACAAGGGTTTCGAGAAGCCCGATATTTTCAAGCCAGCCACCGTCGTCCTGCTGGAAGAGATCGCGCATGACGACACCGCCCGCGTTCTCGTAGGCGCCGATGCCGACGAACAGCACGCGGCGATCCGACGCGCGGACGGTTTTCTCCGTCAGCATGCGCCGGATCTGATAAGGCTCCTGGCTGTAGGACCGCTGGAGCGCGTCCCAGACCTGGAGCTGGCGCGCATGGTCCGTTGTCACGGTGAACGCCATGAGCTGCTCGAGCGACATGCCATCCTCGGCATAGATGTCGAGAAGCTTCTCCGACACCGCGGCGATGCGCAGGCGCTGCTTGACGACATTGACGCCGACGAAATAGGCGGCCGCGATGTCTTCGTCGCATAGGCCCTTGTCGCGCAGGGTCTGGAAGGCGCGGAATTGATCGAGCGGGTGTAGCGGCACGCGCTGGACGTTCTCAGCCAGCGAGTCGTCCTCGGCGAGGATCTTGGTGGAGGGATCGCGGACTACGCAGGGCACGGGCGCGGTCTTGGTAAGGCGCTTCTGCTTGACGAGGAGCTGCAACGCCTGGAAGCGCCGGCCACCGGCAGGCACTTCGAACATACCTGTCTCGACGCCCTCCTCATCAAGAACCGGGCGGACATTGAGGCTCTGGAGCAGGCAGCCGCGACGGGCGATATCCGCCGCGAGATCCTCGATCGAGACGCCGGCCTTCACGCGCCGGACATTCGACTGGGAGAGGATGAGCTTGTTGAGGGGGATGTCGCGCGAGGACGACAGGGTGATCTTCTGAACGGCACTGGCCATCGGGACTTACTCCGCGACGGGCGCCGAAAGACTCTCTCTCGGCTTTCAACCCGCCGCGAAGACCGGCGCAGCCCTCTTCCTCTTATGGGTTTTCGCCCCGGACATCGCCGCAGCCTTCCCGGCCAGACCCAAGTCTCACCGCCGATGACTGTCGTCGGGAACAGTCATTTTGCCTGGACGTGCGTATGCCGATGATGCAGGTCGGGGTAATGGGCGTGACCGTGGCGCAAGGGTGCGTGCCGATGCCAATGCGAATGCGGTTCTGTTACCAGACCATCATGCTCATGTTGGTGGTGCTCGTCGTGCACGTGCACATGCTCGTGCGCTAGGGCATCGTGTAGATGCTCATGCTCATGCCGCTCCGCGAGGTGAAGCCAGAGCCCCACCATCATCAGCATTCCGGCGGCGATCAATTGGATCGTCAAAGGCTCGCCTAGCAGAACCACGGCGATGATCGCCCCAATGAAAGGCGCCAGCGAGAAGTAGGCGCCGGTGCGTGCGGCTCCGAGGTTGCGAAGCGCAAGCATGAAAAGAACGAGGCTTACACCGACGCCGAGGAAGCCGACGGCGGCCGCGGCCGCGATCGTGGTCGGCGTCGGCAGATGCGCGCCAAGCACCATCGCCAAGGCGACGTTCGTACTGCCGGCCGCGATACCCTTGATGGCCGCCGTGATCACCGGATCGGCCAAAGACAGTTTGCGCGTCAGATTATTGTCGATGCCCCACGCTAGGCACGCGACGGCGATAAAGGCACCGCCCGCGTCGATGCGTACACCTGTTCCATTCCACGCGAGGATCGCCGCTCCCGCAAGGATGGCGAAGGCGCCCAGCATTAGCCGCCGATCCACGTTTTCCCGGAACACGACCCACGCGATCGCCATGGTCGCGAGCCCTTCCAAGTTCAGTAGTAGGGACCCGGAGGCGGCGGACGTACGCGCCAACCCCAACATCAAGAGGAGCGGTCCGGCTACCCCGCCGCATAGGACGACGGCCGCGAGCCAGGGGAGGTCATGGCGCCGTAGGGGCGCCTCCGGAGCCGGAGCGCCGAAGGCTGCTCTGCTAGCGATGATGGCCACCAGACCGATGCCGGCCCCGAGATAGAGCAGTCCGGCGAGGAGCTGCGGCGGCATCGAGCCGAGCAAGAGCTTCGCGAATGGCGCCGAGGCACCGAAGAGCACTGCCGATATGAGCGCCAGTGGCACGCCTGGCCAGAGGGGAGAGCGCGACTGTGTCATGCCGCAAGCTTAGCAGAATAGAGGTGTGTCCACCTCCTTCTTCGCTGCATCGACGGCGGGACTGTCTTGTCTGAGCACTTGACGGGGATGACTTACAACTCGATCTGCCGCGCGATTTCCACGACGCGGTCGGGCGGCAAGCTGAAGCGATCAACCACCTTTACGGCATTGCGATAAAGAAAGGCGAACACTGGAAGACGCCAATGCGCAAACAGCGAGCTTCCGGCCCTTGCAACGATAATATCGCGTGTCGCGAAATAAATGGCGTGATCGAGATCGATCGACGGATCGAGACCCTTAACCCGCTTCAGAGCGGCGGTGAGGTCTGGTATTTCGACGAAGCCAAAGCGCATCGTCACGCGCCAGATCCCGTCGGCAATCTTTTCTACGCCACAGCGCTCCTCATCATCGATGCGCGGCGATTCCTCGAACAGAATCGTCAAGGCGATTACCGACTGATGGAGGGCGCCCATGTGTTTGACGTGGTCGATCAGCAGCGGCGGGATTTTCTGATAGGTCCGGGTCAGGAAGATCGCCGTGCCGGGGACACGGGGCACCTTGCCGGCGGCCAAGTCAGCGACAAATCTTTCGGGTGCTTCCGACGCTTGCGCCAGGCTCTCGCGAACCGCATCGATCCCCGACCGCCAGGTCAGCATCAGGAAGAAGACGAGCGCGCCGAAGGTCAGGGGCAGCCAGCCGCCTTCGGCGATCTTCAGCAGATTGGCGCCAAAGAACCCGACATCGACGATCAGGAAGAGTCCGGCGATTAGGATCGAAACCGCGAGCGGCCAACGCCATGTTTTCCGCATAGCCGTGAAGAGCAGGCAGGTGGTCAGCAGCATCGTTGTCGACACCGCCGTGCCGTAGGCGCCGGCAAGCCTGTCGGAACTGCCGAAGGCGATGGTGATCCCGATGGTCGCTACCATCATCATCCAGTTTACGACGGGCACGTAGATCTGGCCGTAAACTTTGTCGGACGTCTGGCGAATATGAAAGCCGGGCAGCCAGCCGAGTTGCATCGCCTGCCGTGTCATCGAGAACGAACCCGTGATGATCGACTGGCTGGCGATGATGGTGGCAATCATCGCCAGGAACACAAGCGGATAGACTCCCCATGTGGGGCAAAGCTGAAAGAACGGATTGCCTTCGATCGTACCCTTCTGGATGAGCAAGGCGGTCTGTCCGGCGTAGCTGAGCAGCAGCGACGGCAGCACGATCGCGTACCAGGACAGGCGTATGGGGCCGGGCCCGAAGTGTCCCATGTCGGCGTAAAGCGCCTCGCCCCCGGTGATGCAGAGGAAGACGCCGCCGAGCACCAGCATCCCGTTTCCTCCGCTATGGGCCAGGAAGCCGATTGCGTGACGCGGATCGAGGGCGGTGAGGACGCTGGGATTGCGAACGATCCCGGTGAGCCCAAGGACCGCGATAACAAGAAACCAGAGCAGCATGATCGGGCCGAAGGCGGCGCCAATTCTAGCCGTGCCGAACCGCTGGGCTGCGAAGAAGACAATCAGGATGGCGACGGCCGCCGGCATGACGAAGGGCTTGAGCGAACCCGTCACGACATTGACACCTTCGAGCGCGCTGAGCACCGAGATGGCCGGCGTGATGACGCCGTCGCCATAGAGCAAGGCCGCGCCGAGCAGGCCCATGACGGCCAGGATTTTGGCGGTCCCTTTGAATCTGTTGGCGCCGACCAGCGACATCAGGGCAAGGATTCCGCCTTCCCCATGGTTGTCGGCGCGCATGACGAACAGACAATATTTGATCGAAATGGTGATGATCAGGGTCCAGACGAGCAGCGACAGGATGCCTAGCGCGCTGGCGGTCGTGAAATGTCCGCCGGTTGCTTGGACGACGGTCTGGAGAGTGTAGAGCGGGCTGGTGCCGAGATCGCCATAGACGATGCCTAGCGCGCCGAGCGCCGCCCAATGCTGGGGTTCGCGGGTGCGTGTGGATACGTCCTGGGCGACAGTGGGGGTCATGAGCCATTCATGTAGGGCGGTGGCCCGCAGCATGGAGGAAGACGAGGATGGTCGTCTCGTTGGGCTGGAATCCGTGGGTGTCGGACATCATCCCAGTCGGCGTTGCGGCGAGCCACTTGCCCCCTCGCGCCGGGCCCAGTCCTGCGGGATGGCGGCTTCCAGCGCGTCGTCTACGGTCACCAACCCCAGCAATTTCCCCTCGGCATCAACAACCGGCAAGCTCAACAAGTTGAAGTCAGCCATCCGCGTGGTGACCGCAATGATGTCGTCATCAGGCGATGCGACGATTGCGCGCGCGTCGACTGCGTCGCGAAGTAACGTCGAGGGACTAAGTTGCAGGGCGCGCACAACGCTTAGCGTTCCGGCCAAGGCGCCGTCCGCATTCAGGCTGTGAATCGTCACCAAGGCCTCGGGCTGCACGGTTGTCAGTGTTCGCAGTTGCTCAAGCGCATCGCCGATCGTGCGATCCTCCGGCACGGCGAGGAAATCGGCGCCCATCAGGCCGCCCGCCGTCGCCGAATTAAAGCCGAGCAGCATGCTGACCTTCATCTTCGTCGCCGTCGGGAGACGATCGAGCACGTTCTGTCGGCGTTCCTGCGGCAACTCCATGATCGCGTCGGCCGCGTCGTCGGCGCGCATGCGCGACAGTACGTCGGCCACCTCGTCGTCGTTGCGCGATTTCAGCAGTTGCGCCTGCTTGTCATCGTCCAACTCCTCGAAGACATTGGCTTCCAGGCTGGGATCCGTATGCACCAAAGCCAGCAAGACATCCTGCTCTTGGCTCGGAGCGCGTTCAATAATATCGGCGATCTGAGCCGGCTTCAGCGCCTCGATGCGGCCGAGCGATGATGTAGATCTGGCCTGCGCTGCGTCGCGGGTGAGCGGCAGGAAGTCGTGCCAGTCCCGGGCCGGGTGGTGCTCATGCGAGCCGAAGTGCAGCCAGCTATGCTTGTGCACGTCCACGCTGACCATGCGCCAACCCGACGGGGTTGCGTCGAAGCGCACGTCGTGCGCCTTGACCAACACGCCGCGCGGCAGATCGACCAGACGCCGGCCGAGCATCTCGGCCTTCAGCAGCGTTTCCCCAGCCTCTTGTGAGAAGGGTCGTCGTTCTCCCGCCGCGATCCGCACAGCGCCATCGGGCTTGATCTCGATGACGTCCGCCATCGGCACGAATACCGGGCCGCTGCCGACCAGGAGGCCTTTCAGCAGTGGATAGTCATTGTCCCGCAAGACGGCGACAACGTCTTCCAGGCGGCCGGCCGGGGCGCCGTTGGCGTCCACGACGCCATGCTTGAACATGGAGACCAGGGAGACCGTCTCGTGGACGGGCGCATGAGGGGCATCGGTGGCGTTAGGAGTCATGGCAAACCTCTTCAACAGGATGAGCCCGGTGGAATGCCTTGGCGAGAAGGCTGGTGACGGCAGGGTCAGTGGCCAAGGGCAACCTCCACGACACGAACGATCACCAGGATCATCGCGATCAACAGATAGGTGCGGAGGACAGTCAGACCGATCCGCACCTCGGCGGAGAGCTGCGGCGCCTTAAGGAGCGCCAGCGGGGCCATCCGCCAGGTAGCGCGGAGGCTGGTGTCGACGGCGACCTTGGGCGCCGCGGGATGCAGGCGCCGGTAGGTGAAGAAAGCTGCGGCGCTGACCGCGGAAACCGCTGCGCCGATCTCCAGGATCAGGATGATGGTTTGGGCGCTGATGTCGGGGAACAGCACGCTGGCGGTCAGCACCAGGGACAGCACGACCAAGACGGCGATGACTGCGGATGTGAAGAGGTTGGCGAAGAGTCCATTCACCCACGGACCCACCACCTCGGTGTCGTTGCAGAGGAGCAGCAGGAACACTGTCGCCGAGGGCAACAGAACGCCGGCCAACACTTGCACGCCGACGGTCAGCAGGCCTAGCGGACTACCGGGGACCAGAACGACAATCGCCGATACGAACAGGATACCGGCAAAGACGGCGTAGAAGCCCTTTGCATCGGAGATCTTACGATGCAGCGAGTGCTTCAGCCCCAGCACGTCGCCCAGGGCATAAGATGTCGCAAGCCCCACAGCCGCGGCGCCGATGATCGAGGCGTCAATCAGGGCCAGTGCGAAGAGCACGCCGGCGACGTGGCCAACATACTTCTGCAGCCCCTGGGCGACCCCTTCGGCGTCGGTGAAATTGCCGAATTCCGGATGGCCGGCGAAGGTCGCGGCGGTGAAGGCGATGATCGCCGCAGCGCCTATGATCACGATGGCGATGCCGATCCACAGGTCGGTGCGCTCATAGTTCATGAAGCGCGGCGTGATGCGCTTGTCGATCAGGTAGGACTGCTGGAAGAAGAGCTGCCAAGGCGCGATGGTGGTGCCGATGATGGCGATGATCAGCAGCACCACGGCCGACAGGTCCGAGCCCTTCGGCAGGCCGGGAACGACGAAATCGTGCAGCATCTGTCCGCCGCTTGGGTGAGCCATCACAAAGATCGGCACGAGCAGGAGCGATCCCGCCACCAGCGCCATGCAGACTTGCTCAAAACGCTTGAACGACCCTGTGCTGGCTGCGGCGACAATCAGTACCGCGGAGATCGGCACGCCGAACATCTTCGGGATGCCCAGGTAATCCATGCCCAGACTGATGCCGATGAACTCGGTGACGATGGTGAGGGCGTTCAGGATGAAGAGGTCGATGACGCTGAAGGCGCCCCAGAACTTGCCGAAGCGTTCGAGAATGAGCCGCGCGTGACCGACGCCGGTCACCACGCCGAGCCGCAGCACCATCTCCTGATTGACGTAGAGCACAGGTACGAGAACCAGCAGTACCCACAACAGGCGCGTGCCATAGACTTGGCCAGCCTGCGTGTAGGTACCGAAGGCGCCGGCATCGTTGTCGCCGACCATGACGATCAGACCCGGCCCAATGATAGCCAGTAGGGTCGTGAGGCGGGCTTTGAGGCTCGCGCGCGGCAGTTCGTCGCCGCGTTGGATCGAGCCGAATGCGCCCTTGATGTCGCCGATATGCGCTTCATCGAGCACTGCGGCGCGCGCGTGATTGTCGCGTTGATTTTCCGGGTCTGCCAGCACGAGGAGCGCCTTCCCAATGGGCGTTGATGTATGGGGTTAGGTATCGACGGCGAGCGACCGTGGCGCCCGCCGCATGGAGCGCAGCGCTCAGCTTGGTTGTTGGCGCCACCCGCACCCGAGACGCCGGCGCGCCAGTGCGAGACGCGGGCGGATCTCCGATGAGCTGGCGCCGCGCAGGCGTGCGCTGAAAAATTGGTAGGTCATTCCTGCCTCCTGATGCCTGGCTCAGGAGGCGGCACGCATCAAAGCAGCGCGAAGTGGTTCGCGCGGCTCTCGACAATCGTGTCGTCGCCCTGAGCGTGGCCGAGCCGGCGATAGACGAGTGCAGACGTCGAGCGTCTGCTGTCGCAATCGTCGGCCTGACCGCTAGGTCGCGGGTTCATAGCGATCCCTTGCTGTGCCAATGAAAAATCCAGCCTTTGCAGGGCTGGATTCCGGAGCGTGAATTATTGCTGGTCTTCAATGCGCGCCGCGGGTTTCATACATACCCATAGGGGTATATTGCAACTATACCCGGGTATAGAAATGATCGATCGCGGCGCTGCTTGCGAAGGGGGCCGCGCGGCCGGGGATAGGCTCGCGTTCTTGACGGGCGGCAGCCGTGGGCCGCGATGGAGGCGTCGGTGAGACGCGGCAAGCCAATTTGAAGCTGCGTCTTGTCGACCTATTGTGGTGAGGATGTCTTACGCGAGCAGATCTCGGCGGTTCGTGTTTGTCCACGGTGCTTGGCACGGCGGTTGGTGTTGGGCGACGGTTCGACAACTTGCTGACGATCGAGGTCACAGAACTTGGGCGCCGACACTATCCGGCATGGCAATCGACGAACCTTGCGCTCACGTCGATCTCGATGCCCATATCGAGGACGTGCACAATCTCATAATTCGAGAGGACATTCGCGATGTAACGCTGGTGGGCCACAGCTATGGAGGGCTTGTGATTACAGGGGTGGCAGACCGTGTGCCGGATAGGATAGAGCGGATCGTGTATCTCGACGCCTTTGTGGGCGCGAATGGGCGATCCTTCGCCGATCTCGCGCCGATACATGATATCGAAGCGCTGGTCGTCGAGGACCGCATCGCTCCGATGATCCCTATCGAGAAACTTGGATCGTTCGATAGGGAGATGGCAGTGATCTTGGCCAGTCGTTTGGTGGGGCAACCGTGGCGCACGTTTGCGCAATCCCTCCACTTCTCTGCGAGGGCTCTCAACCGTTTGCCAAGGGCGTACATTCGGACTTCAGATCTCATTCCCGAACAGGCGGAGCACGCCATGGCTCTTGGGATTGAGATGATTGACGCACGGCCGGCGGGACATGACGCGATGCTCACGGAGCCCGCCAAGATTGCGATGCTGCTGGAGCAAATCGAGGGGCTTCCTGTACATCGGGCGGAGGAATGATGTTGGCCGTGGAAGAGAAATACCTCAGCGCAGCAACGCGCCTCCCGGCACAGGATCTCGACCGCGCGCGACGATGGTATCTGGAAAAGCTCGGCGTGAGGCCAACGGAGGAACGCCCCGGTGGCCTGCGCTATTGTATCGGTGCGAGTGAGTTTTCGATATTCCTCTCAAGCGGCCGATCGGCCGGAGACTTTACACAGCTCGCGATCACCGTTGACGACGTCCGCTCCGTCGTCGATGAGCTCAAGCGTCGCGGCGTCAACTTTCTCGAGTATGAAAGCGGCCGGCTAAAGACCATCGATGGCATAGCGCACGTCGCCGGCAACTATCCCAGCAAGGGATCAGCGGAACTTGGCTGCTGGTTTCACGACAGCGAGGGGAATTTGATAAGTCTTGGGCAGTCCTTGAAAGAGGCTATGACGTAGGATGGCATTTCGCCATCGAAAGCGCTTCAAGGGTCCCAGAGCATTCGCGCTCGAGGCGCTTTTTGCGAGGCGGGCCGCGCGCGTGCTCGTACAGCGTTAGCCGTTGCCCGTGACGGACGAGCATCAGCCGTCCTCTTGCTTGGATCGATGGACGGCGTGAAGTACGCGCTCGGCTTCCCGGATGCTGCCGGTTCGCCGCGCCGTTTCGGCCCAGACCGAGATCGGAAACAGTCCCTCGAAGAGAATGTCGCGTTCGATGCCGAGACCGAGCGGAAGCCTGACCGCGATCATTTCGGCGAGGCTGAATGAGCCCAGCTCGGGCTCACCGAGATCGGCGAGGCCGAACAGGGTGTCGCCGTCCGCGTCAAGCTCGGTCGCGAGCCAGACGCCTTCGCCGAGCGGGTTGAAAAACTTGACGACAGGAACGTGATCGACGTCGCGATCACGGCCGTTGGCGAGGAGTTGCTCGCGCAGCTCGGGCGTGAGGAGGATCATGCCGCCCTCCTGTCAGTCGAAGGCTCCGCCTGCAGTTCGGTGCTGTCGGCCGGCACTAGACCGAGCAGCCAATCCGCCGCCTTGCTTGCCTGGGACGCGGCACGGACAATGGCGCGATTGTCTTCGCGCAGCACTTCGAGCCACGAACCGATGTAATCGGCGTGCCGCACGGTCGGTACGATGCCGAGCGATGCGCAACAGAAGGCAGCGTTCATCTCGGCGATTTATCTGAACAGTCAACCT
>MKVL01000032.1:0-54877 GCA_001899205.1 Mesorhizobium sp. 65-26
TGCCGATCGCCACGCCCTCGCCATGCACCAGACGGGCGCCGTCATACTGCGTGGCGGCCTCCAGCGCGTGGCCGAAGGTGTGGCCGAGATTGAGCAGCGCCCGGTCGCCGGTCTCGAATTCGTCGCGCGCGACGACGTCGGCCTTGGCGCGGCAAGCCTCGGCGATCGCCTCGGCGCGCGCCGGTCCGCCAGCGAAGACCTCTTGCCAGTTCTCTTCCAGCCAGGCGAAGAAAGCCGGGCGGTCGATCAGCCCGTATTTGGCGAGTTCGGCATAGCCGGCGCGGAATTCGCGGATCGGCAGCGTGTCGAGCACGCCGGTATCGGCCAGCACCAGCTTGGGCTGATGGAAGACGCCGACGAGATTCTTGCCGCGCGGGCTGTTGATGCCCGTCTTGCCGCCGACAGAGGAATCCACCTGCGCCAGCAGCGAGGTCGGGATCTGCACGAAGTTCATGCCGCGCCGCACGATGCCCGCCGCGAAGCCGGTCAGGTCGCCGATCACGCCGCCGCCGAGCGCGATGACGACGTCGCCGCGCTCGAGCTTGGCCGCGAGCACACCGTCGACCACCTCTTCCAGATGCGCGAAGCTCTTGGTCTTTTCGCCGGCCGGCAAGGTGATGACGGCCGGATTGACGCCGCCCTTCTCCAGTCCGGCCCGCAGCGTGGCCAGATGCGCGGCGGCCACATTGTCGTCGGTGACGACCGCGGCGCGCCTGCCCGGCAGGCGCTGGCCGATCTCGGCGCCGGCGCGCGCCAGCAGGCCCGGGCCGATCAATATGTCGTAGGCGCGCTCGCCCAACCCAACCTCGACGACGACAGGCGCGGCTTCACTCATGACTGTACCTCGCCCGTCGCGGCGGCGACGACGCCGAAATGGCCGCACAACGCCTCCAGGACCTCGGCGGCGATCACTTCCTTGCGCTCATCCCTTGTCGGCACCGTAAGATCCGCCGTCGCATAGACAGGGTAGCGCTCGCCCATCAGGCGCTCGAGCACGGCGCGCGGGTCCGGATTCTTCAGCAGCGGCCGGTTCTGCTTCTTCGCGACGCGATCCATCAGCAGGTCGAGCTCGGCTTTCAGCCACACCGAAACGCCATGGCCGGCGATGGCCTCGCGCGTCTGGGCGTTCATGAAGGCGCCGCCTCCGGTCGACAGGATCTGCGGCCCGTTCTCCAGCACGCGCAGGATCACACGCTGCTCAAGTGCCCGAAATTCGGTCTCGCCGTAACGTTCGAATAGGTCCGGGATCGTCATGCGCGAGACGCTTTCGATCTCGTGGTCGCTGTCGACAAATGGCAGCGAAAGCACCGTCGCCACCTTGCGGCCGATCGCCGTCTTGCCGGCGCCCATCAGCCCGACGAACACGATGGAGCGGCCGCCGAGCCTGTCGAGAAGCGCGGCGTGACGTTCTTCGGGAGGACCTGCAGGGTGCGCGTTCATCAAACCGTGGCGTTTCGGGCCTTCTTCGCCGGCGTATCGACATCAAAAGCGCCCGTGCGTCAAGCACGGCGGATCCGGCGGACCGACGCGACTGGCCACGGGCCAGCCCGCCTTCCTCCTTGAATTGGCCGGACGGGCGTCCCATAAGGGGACAGGGTTTGGAAATGCCGTACAAGAAAATGAGCTGATATCGATGCCGACGCTGTTCCGCTTTGTCGTGACGATCGCGGTACTGGCAGGCATCGTCTACGGCGCGATGTTCGCGCTGGCGATGTTCGTGGAGCCGAAGCGAGCGGAAATGACCGTTCGCATCCCGGCCGAGAAGCTGAACCCCAAGAAGAACTGACCCGGATGAGCAGCGCCGTCCGCATCGAGGCCTTTCTGGAAATGATGAGCGCCGAACGCGGCGCGGCTGCGAACACACTGTCCTCCTACCGCCGCGACCTCGAGGATGCGTCGGACTCGATTCACGGCGGGCTGGCAGGCGCCGGCTCGGCCGATATCCGTGCCTATCTCGACGAGGTCGCCGCGCGTGGTTTCGCGCCGACCTCGCAGGCCCGCAAGCTTTCGGCGCTTCGCCAGTTCTTCAAGTTCCTCTACGCGGAGGGGCTGCGCGGCGACGATCCCACCGGCACGCTCGACGGTCCCCGCAAGGGCCGGCCGCTGCCCAAGACAATGAGCGAAGCCGAGACCGGCCGCTTGCTCGACCGCGCCGGGCTGGAAGCGGGCGAGGCCTCGCCCGAAACCGGCGACGGCCTGGCGGCCATGCGCCTCCACGCGTTGGTCGAGGTGCTTTACGCCACCGGCCTGCGCGTCTCCGAACTGGTCAGCCTGCCGGTCACGGTGGCGCAACGCGATGATCGCTTCTTCATGGTGCGCGGCAAGGGCGGCAAGGAACGCATGGTGCCGCTTTCGGCGAAGGCGCGCGCCGCCATGCGCGCCTGGCTGGAACTCCGGGCAAAGGCACCGGCCCACGCCGCCAGCGCCTTCCTCTTCCCGGCCGCCTCCGACAGTGGCCATCTCCCGCGCCAGGTCTTCGCGCGCGACCTCAAGGGCCTCGCCGCGCGCGCTGGCATCGCCTCGGCGAAGATATCGCCGCACGTTCTTCGCCATGCTTTCGCCAGCCATCTCCTGCAGAACGGCGCCGACCTCAGGGCCGTCCAGCAACTGCTTGGCCATGCCGACATATCGACCACGCAGATATACACGCATGTGCTCGAGGAGCGGCTGGTGCGGCTCGTCAACGATCATCACCCGCTTGCCGACTAGACCTCATATCGCTATGTGAGGGCGACGTTTCACCGCTTGCCCCTCCTTTTTCGGGGTCCGTCAGCCCTTGTCCCCCGGCGCATCGGTTCGCTCAAGAATGTACAACTATCTCGATTTCGAAAAACCGGTCCAGGATCTCGAAGGCAAGATTCTCGAACTGAAGAAGCTCGCCGAGAACGGCGAGGCCGTCGATGTCGCCGACGAGATCAGCCGCCTCGAAAAGCGCTCTCGCGACGCGCTGCGCGACGCCTACAAGGCGTTGACGCCATGGCAGAAGGTGCAGGTCGCGCGCCATCCCGACCGGCCGCACTGCGTCGACTACATCAAGACCCTGTTCAAGGACTTCACGCCGCTCGCCGGCGATCGCGGCTTCGGTGAGGACCAGGCGATTGTCGGCGGCTTTGCCCGCTTCCGTGGCGAGCCGGTGGCGATCATCGGCCAGGAGAAGGGTTCGGACACAGCCACCCGCCTGAAGCACAATTTCGGCTCGGTGCGCCCCGAGGGCTACCGCAAGGCGGTGCGGCTGATGGAACTCGCCGACCGCTTCAGGATCCCGCTGGTGACGCTGGTCGACACCGCCGGCGCCTATCCCGGCGTCGGCGCCGAGGAACGCGGCCAGGCGGAAGCCATCGCGCGCTCGACCTCGGCCTGCCTCTCTCTCAAGGTGCCGTCGATCTCCGTCGTCATCGGCGAGGGCGGCTCCGGCGGCGCCATCGCGATCGCCACCGCCAACCGCGTCTACATGCTCGAACACGCCATCTATTCCGTCATCTCGCCGGAGGGCGCCGCCTCGATCCTGTGGCGCGACACCACGCGGTCGAAGGATGCTGCGATCAACATGAAGATCACCGCCCAGGATCTTCTCGAAATGAAGGTCATCGACGCCATCATCGCCGAGCCGCTCGGCGGCGCCCACCGCGCTCCCGAGGCGGTGATCGGCGCCACGGGCGACCTCATCGCCAAGACGATGAAGGAGTTCGCCAGCGCCAATGTCGACTTCCGCGAGCAGCGCCGCGAGAAGTATCTGGCGATGGGACGCAGCCTTTGAACGAAGCGCCGTTGGCGGCGCAATTGTGTCCGCCATCCGGTTCTGCCACAAAAATGCCGTCCGATTCGTCTCAATGGGATTGTCGTAAGGGGACGCGCGGGCGCTTGCGGTAAGGAATTTTCAAGGTTAACGGGCTTAGGGTCCGTCTGAATTCAGTGCAGCAGCCGTGGCGCGACCAGCCATGGCCCTAGGGAAAACGATAATCGCAGCCATGCTTGCCAAGCTTGCCCGCACCGGAATGCTGATTGCCGCTATCGGCGTTGCCGGCTGCAATGATTCGTCGATGAAGGACTTCGCGCCGCAGGCAAACAAGCCCCTGCCGGACAAGATCCTGGCCGACATGCGGGCAAAGGGCATGGCCCGCACCTCCTCGGTGATGGCGCGGATCTTCAAGGAAGAAGGCAAGCTGGAGATCTGGAAGGCCAAGACGAACGGCCGTTACGATCTCGTCGCCACCTACGACATCTGCAAATGGTCGGGCAAGCTTGGGCCGAAATACACCGAGGGCGACCGCCAGGCGCCGGAGGGCTTCTACACGGTGCGTCCGGCGCAGATGAACCCGCGCTCGAGTTACCACCTGTCCTTCAACATCGGCTTTCCCAACGCCTATGACCGCGCCAATGGCCGCACGGGCCAGAATCTCATGGTGCATGGCGCCTGCTCGTCGTCGGGCTGCTACTCGATGACGGACGCGCAGATCGAGCAGATCTACGCCTTCGGTCGCGATGCCTTCCAGGGCGGACAGACCGAGTTCCAGATCCAGGCCTTTCCGTTCCGCATGACGGCGGCCAACATGGCGCGCTATCGCAACGACCCGAACTACGAGTTCTGGAAGATGCTGAAGGTGGGCTACGACAATTTCGAGCTCACCAAGGTGCCGCCGAAGGTCGACGTCTGCGAGAAGCGCTACGTCTTCAACCAGGTCGCCGCCGATGGCCAGACCTTCAACCCGACCGGCCCCTGCCCCGCGACCACGCAGCCGGATTCGCTGAAGACCGCCTTTGCCGACTATGAGAAGAGCTATGACGCGGCCTTCAACTCGGCCGTCCGGTCGAGCACGCCGGCGCCCAAGCCGACCATTGCCGGCATCAAGGAAGCCAGCATCGTCTCCGACTGGTCCAAGCGCCGTGCGCGCGGCGAGCGCGTGCCGATCGAGCCGCCATCGCTGAATTCGGACGGCTCGGTGACCGAGACGACCCGCATGGGCCGCATCGATTCGCCACTGGGCCGCAAGATGGCGGCGCAGGACGCCGAGAAGGAGGCCAAGCGCAAGGCCGAGGAGCAGCGGCTTGCCGCCATCGAGGCCGCCAAGGCCGCGAAGGAAGCCGCCAAGGCGCAGGCGCTGGCCGAGAAGGAAGCGGCGAAAGCGGCCAAGGAGGCACCCGTCGCCACCGCGACCATTGCCGCGCCGTCTCAGACCGCCGAGGCGACCGAGACCCAGTCGGCCAATGCGGACGAAAGCACGACGACGAGGCTGAAGAGAAAGCTGCTCGGCATGTTCGGCGGCTGAGCCCCGGACTTGAGCAAGTCTCCCGCCACCTATGACCTGAAGGGGCTGAACTGCCCCCTCCCGGTGCTCAAGGCGCGCAAGCGCCTTGCCGGCATGCGGACAGGCAGCCGGCTCTGGCTCGAAACCACCGACCCGCTCGCAGTCATCGATATTCCCGTCTTCTGCGCGGATGCCGGCCACCAATTGATCGAAACGGCGTCGGTCTCCGGCGGACACCGTTTTCTGGTCGAACGCGGCTGACGCCGCGCAATCGCCGGCGATCCATTCGACCCCCCTCCGGCCGCTTCGCGGCCCTCTCCTCAAGGGAGCAGGCCAATCGCATTTGGGGTTCCCCCACTCCGTCGCCGCTGCGCGGCGCCACCTCTCCACTTCCGGAGGGAGTGGAAAGGAGCCCGGTTCGGCAGGCTCGCGCCCCTCCTCTACTCCGTCGTTCGGGGGAGAGGTGGTCGGCATAGCCGACCGGCGTGGGGGTCGTGCCCACGTGCGATTGCCCTGCTCAAGGGAGAGGCTCTGCCGAGGCGGCGGGCGCCACCTTTTCGAAGGCCTACAATCCGGCGATCGCCAGCGGATTGTTTTCGAGCGCCGCGCGATCCGGCGTGTCGATCGCCGGACGGTTGGTGAAGGCGGCAAACAGCCGCCGAGCATAGTCTTCCGGCATGTCGAGCGTGATCAGCACCAGCCGCGTGCCGCGCTGCCCGTCTGGCCATGAGGGCAATCGCGCTGGCGGATGCAGGATTTTCTGCACGCCGTGGATGACGAGCGGCCGCGACGGGTCCTCGGCGAGCTCGATGATGCCCTTCATGCGCAGCAGGCTGTCGCCGTGCGTGGAGCGCAGGAGATCGAGGAACATCTCGATCGTCGAATAAGGCACGGGCCGGTCATGCACCAGCGTGTGCGAACGCACGCGCTGGTCATGCCTGTGGTGATCGTGGTGGTGATGATGATGGGCGTGATCATGGTCGTGGTCGTGCCCATGATGATCGTGATGATGGTCGTGAGTCGCCTCTCCCAGCCAGCGACGCGCGTCGGCCGACTTGGTGGCGGGATTGTAGAGGCCGCAATCGATCAGCGCCGCGGCACCGGCCTGGCCATCGTCGACGCCCAGCAGCTCCGCGCCCGGATTGATCCGCCGCAACCGGGCGCGCAGCGCCTCGACCTCGCCAGGGTCCGTCACCAGGTCGGCCTTGGTCAGGACGATGCGGTCCGCGACGGCCACCTGCTTGACGGCCTCGACATGCGCATCCAGCGTGCCAGCGCCGTTCACCGCATCGACCAGCGTGATCACCCCGTCGAGCCGGAAGGCCTGCACCAGCGCAGGGTGCGCCATGATCGATTGCAGCACCGGCGCCGGATCGGCGAGGCCGGTGGTTTCGACGACGACCCGCGCCAGGCGCGCGATGCGCCCGGTCTGCAACCGGTCGACCAGATCGGCCAGGGTGTCGACCAGTTCGCCGCGCACAGTGCAGCACAGGCAGCCGTCGGAAAGCTGGATGATGCCATCGGAGGACTGCTCGACCAGCAGATGGTCGATGGCCACCTCGCCGAACTCATTGATGATCACCGCCGTGTCGGCGAGCGCCGGATCCTTCAACAGCCGGTTGAGCAAGGTCGTCTTGCCGGCTCCGAGGAAGCCGGTGAGCACCGAGACGGGGATGGGAAAGCCGCTCATCGGCTCAGTTCTTCGCCGCCTGGTCGCCCTGCGCGGCGTTGGCGCCGACCACGGCCGGGTCGGCTCCGGCCGGCGCCGGCCTGTCGGGGCGCCATGTCGGGATCGGCACGTCGGCGAATTCCTGGCCGGCATGGCCGAGCATGGCCTTCGGCGTCGGCCCGGTGGCGCCGCCGAGACCGACGGCGACAAGTGTCGGCGCGTGATCGAGCTTCTGCTGGTAGAGCGACTTCGGCGCATCCTTGCTGGCGACGGCCGGCGGCGCTTCCGACTGCTCCTCGGTCGTCGCCTTCTTCTTGCAGATCTCGTCCTGCAAGTCGTTGGGCGACTGGGTGTCGCCGTAGGACGGCAGCGTCGCCACGGTGGTCGAGCCGACGGCGGGGGTGTCGAAACCCTTGTCGAGGAGGTTTGCCGCCGTCTCGGCGCGGGCAACGGCCGACTTCTCGCCGAGCACCACCGCGACCAGCGTGCGGCCTTTGCGCGTCGCCGAGCCTATCATGTTGAAGCCGGAGGGGCAGACAAAGCCGGTCTTCATACCGTCGGCGCCGGGATAGCGGCCGATCAGCAAATTGTAGTTCGGGATGGCCTTCTTGCCGACCGCCAGCCCTTCGATCGAGAACCACGACGCATATTGCGGGAAATCCCGGCGGATCGCCATCACCAGCAGGCCGAGGTCGCGCGCGGTCGTGTACTGATCCGGCGAGAACAGCCCGTTGGGATTGACGTAGTGCGTGCCGGTCATGCCGAGCCTCTGCGCCTCGGCATTCATCCGGTCGGCGAAGGCCGCCTGCGAGCCGCCGACATTTTCGCCCACGGCCATGGCGATGTCGTTGGCCGACTTGACCAGCATCATCTTCAGAGCGTTGTCGAGCCGCATCACCGAACCTGGCTTGAAGCCCATCTTGCTCGGCGGCTCGGCGGCGGAATGGCGCGTCACCTTGATCGGCGAATCAAGCTGCACCTCGCCGGCGGCGATCGCCCGGAACGTCACATAGGCGGTCATCAGCTTGGTCAGCGACGCCGGATACCAGCGGCTGAACGCATCCTGATGCTGCAGGATGCGGCCATTGGAAAGGTCGAAAAGCATGACCGGGTTGGCCGTTGCCGGCTTTGCCAGCGCCGGCAGCGCCATCGCGCCGGCGATCAATAGAGTGAGGAAATGCCTGTGCCGCATGGTCGAATCCGAAATCGCCTCTTGCCGTAGTCGCCCCTGGCTCCGTAAGATTTCGTTACGTTGTCGCCAGCGTGATGGATCCGTCCCTCACTCCCCGGAGCCATCGGTGCCGTGCTATTTATCCTATGTGACGTCAAAATGGCAAAGTGCCCGACAATCACGATTGCAAGGCGACGCCATCAACAGCGAGATTGAACCCACATGCCGATCCTGAACCGAGCCGCCGAAATGCAGGATGAAGTCGCGGGCTGGCGCCGCCACCTGCACCAGACACCGGAACTGAATTTCGACGTATTCCAGACCGCCGCCTTCGTCACCGACAAGCTGAAAGCCTTTGGCTGCGACGACGTGGTGACCGGCATCGGCAAGACCGGTGTCGTGGGCATCATCCATGGCCGCAAGGGCGACGGCGCCACCATCGGCCTGCGCGCCGACATGGACGCGCTGCCGATCGAGGAGATCTCCGGCAAGCCCTACGCCTCGACCATTCCCGGCAAGATGCACGCCTGCGGCCATGACGGACACACCGCCATGCTGCTCGGCGCGGCGAAGTACCTCGCCGAGACGCGCAATTTCGCCGGCTCGGTGGCGGTCATCTTCCAGCCGGCCGAGGAAGGCGGCGGCGGCGGCAACGAGATGGTCAAGGAAGGCATGATGGAGCGTTTCGGCATCGGCAAGGTGTTCGGCATGCACAACATGCCCGGCCTGCCGGTCGGCCAGTTCGCCATCAGGCCAGGCCCGATCATGGCGGCGACCGCCGAATTCACCATCACCGTCAAGGGCCGGGGCGGCCATGCCGCCATGCCGCACGGCACGATCGACCCGATCGTCATCGCCAGCCAGCTCGTCGGCGCCCTGCAGACCATCGCCTCGCGCAGCACCGACCCGGTCGAGGCCGTCGTCGTGTCGGTGACCAAGTTCCACGCCGGCGATGCCTACAACGTCATTCCCGAGACGGCGGAGATCGCCGGAACCGTGCGCACGCTGAAGAAGGAAGTGGCCAAGAAGGCGGAAGAGCGCATGCGCGCGCTCTGCGACGGATTGTCCGCCGCCTACGGCGCCAAGATCGAGGTCGACTACGATTCCAACTACCCCGTGACCTTCAACCATCCGGAGGAAACCGTCTTCGCCAGCGATATCGCCGCGGCGGTGGCCGGCGACGCGCATGTCCATCGCGGCATCCAGCCGGTGATGGGTGGCGAGGACTTCTCCTACATGCTGGAAGCGCGCCCCGGCGCCTTCATCTTCATCGGCAATGGCGAGACGGCGGGCCTTCACCATCCGGCCTACGACTTCAACGACGAGGTCATTCCGCACGGCATGAGCTATTGGGTGAAGCTGGCCGAAACGGCGCTGGCGCGCTGAATGACGACAACGACGGCAGGCAGGTGCGAATTGCATGCGCACCTGCCTCTTGGCGAAACCGTTCGAAGCGGCTATGTGTCTGCCCGCGTGGTCCCGTAGCTCAGTAGGATAGAGCGGCAGATTCCTAATCTGTAGGTCACAGGTTCGATTCCTGTCGGGATCACCAGCAAATTCAACCGATTGCCCGACAGGCCCCATGCCGCGTCGTATTGCGTCGAACGTCATCGAGATCGACGCTTTTC
The DNA here is from genome assembly GCA_001899205.1 of Mesorhizobium sp. 65-26. Taxonomy (GTDB): domain Bacteria; phylum Pseudomonadota; class Alphaproteobacteria; order Rhizobiales; family Rhizobiaceae; genus Mesorhizobium. The sequence continues at coordinate 9,715 of MKVL01000032.1, forward strand.
ACTGGCGCGTGGCCTGGCGACGCGACATGATCAGACCATGGAAACACTACGGACAGTCTCCGGTTCTTGCCGAAGCGGCCAGGCGCCCTTCAGGCTGACCAGGCATGGCCTGAGGGGCGTGGCGGCCGCTGGAAGCCGGCTGCCCGCGACATCGGCCGGAACTTTGACAGCCACGGCGGTAAAGGGGGATGCATGATGACGGCGGACCCGCTGGGCGCGATGAAGATCGATGTCCTGACGCCCGAGGTGGCAACCGATCACCTGGCCGAACTGGTCGAGCTTCTGGTTCAGGCCGTGGAGAACGGCGCCCTTGTCGGATTCGTCTGGCCTCTGGATGCGCCGACGGCCAACGACTTTTGGCAAGGAGCCATAGAATCGACCACAACCGGCGACCACCTGTTGATCGGGGCTCTTGTGGATGGCCGCCTCATTGGCACGGTTCAGCTCTATCTCTCTCCCGAGCCAAATGCGCCTCACCGCGCGGAGGTTTACAAGCTTCTGGTCCATCGCGACTTTCAGAACCGTGGCGTCGGGGCCGCTTTGATGACCGAGGTGGAGGCACAAGCCAAGAACCACCGCCGCAGCCTGCTTCTTCTCGATACCGTGGAGGGCGGCGCCAGCGAGCGCCTGTACCGGCGGATGGGATGGCGAGAGGTCGGCACGGTGCCACACCACTTCAACGACCCTTACGGAAAACCGAAAGCCTCGATCTACTTCATGAAGCATCTCTCGTAGCCCGTAGGCCAACTGCCGTCCCGGCAGCCGCGCGAAGCTTCTGTCGCCGGGCTTGCTCTAGGTCAGCAGGCCGAACTGGTTCACCATGGCGTCGAGGGCCTTGGCCCGCGTGGCGATGCTGCCCTTCAACTTCTGCGCCACCCCGTCCAGCAGCAGGTTCGTGAGGCTCAGAAAGGCAGCCTGGCTATCCCAGAAAAGGCGCGTTTCGGTACTCACCAGGAGCACGTCGTCGGACACGTCGCTCGACCAGCCGCAATGCGGGTCGGAGATCATCACGACATAGTGGCCATGCTCTCGGGCCGACTGGGCAATCTTCTTGCTCAGCGCACCATAGCGCCGCATCTCGAACAGGATGAGGACGCTGCCGCGCGGCGCATCGTGGATCTCCGCCAGGCTTCCGTTCCTGGTGTCGATCCGGCGCACGCCCGGTCGCAGCAGCTGAAGCCTGATCTCGAAGATCGACGCTATGCCGTCCATCATCTGGAAGCCGGCCACGAGGACCTCCGGCGCGGAGCCGACGGCCTCGACGATCCGGTCCCACTGGGGCGTCACGACGAGTTCGTAGACCTTGACCAGCGCCTCGATTTCCAGGTCCAGCGTCACCCGCAGCTTGTCGTCCTGGCTCTTGGCCTTCAGGAAGCGGTCGACGCGGTTGCTGACCTGGTAGTTGCCGATCGCGAATTTGCGGCGAAGCTCGCGCCGGACCTCGGCCAGCCCCTGATAGCCGTTCTTTCGCAGAAAGCGGCTGACCGTCATCTTGCTGGTGCCAACCGTGTCCGCGATGCTGCTCGCTGTTTCGAACGGAATGCGCTCGATGTTGGAGAGCATGTAACTGGCCAGCGCGCGTTCCGCGCGGGTGAACAGCGGTACGTTCCTTTGCAGCCTGGCCTGCAGGCTGTCTTCTCCCGAAGCGGGGTTTTCACTGGCTTTCTTCACCGAACCGGGCCCTCCGACCGAAGCCAACAAAATGATACCTCATTAACGTAGACAGGAAAACGTCACATATTGCACCATTCCCCTGCGGCATTCTGGTCGCCAAGATTCAACATCCAGGGGGATTTAGATGGCAGAGGTCACCCATGCCGGGGGAAACAAGGCACAGCTGATCGACATCAACCGGCGCTCGTTCCTATACGGGGCAGCGGCGTTGAGCGCGGGCGGGATCGTCAATTCGGTATTGCCGGGCAAGGCCTGGGCCGGCGGACCCAGGAAGGGAGGTATCCTCAAGGCAGGGCTTCAGGGCGGCGGCACCACCGACTCTCTCGACCCGGCGAGCTACACGGGCCAGGTTCAGTTCCACCTTTCGCGGGTCTGGGGCGACTACCTCTTGAGGATAAAGGCGGATGGCAGCCTCGCCAACCTTGTCGCCGAGGAGGTCAAGCCCTCGGCCGACGCGAAAACCTGGACCGTCAAGATCAGAAAGGGCATCGAGTTTCACAATGGCAAGACACTGACGCCGGACGACGTCGTCGCCACGGTGGAGCGCCATGCAGGACCCGGCTCGAAATCGGCGATCGTTGGAATGCTGGGCGGCATCGCCTCGATGAAAACGGATGGCGACGAGGTCGTGTTCGGGCTCAAGGAGCCCAACGCCGACTTTCCCTATCTGCTGGCGGACTACCACCTCGTCCTCCAGCCCGATGGCGGCAGGGATGCCCCTGACGCGGCAATCGGATGTGGACCCTACAAGCTCACGGGCCGCCAGGCGGGCATCAGCTATGAGGGCGAGCGCTTCGCCAACTACTGGCAGGGCGATCAGACCGCGCATGCCGACCAGGTCCAGATACTTGTCATCAACGACAATACGGCCCGCACGTCCGCCCTGCAGAGTGGCCGGGTGGCCCTCATCAACCAGATAAGCCCGAACATCGTCGAACTGCTTCGAAAGACGGGGGTGACCATCCGCAACATTTCGGGGCGCGGCTTCTACGAATTCGGCATGTTCTGCGACACGCCGCCCTTCGACAACAACGACCTGCGCATGGCCCTGAAGCTCGCCATCGATCGCGAGCAGATCGTGAAGAACATCCTGCGCGGCTTTGGTTCGGTCGGAAACGACTTTCCGATCAACAAGGTCTATCCCCTGTTCTCGGACGATATCGAGCAGCGGAAATTCGACCCGGAAGCCGCGGCAAGGGCCTACAAGAAGTCAGGCCATTCGGGGTCGATACTGCTGAAGACCGCCAACGCGGCGTTTCCCGGCGCGATCGAGGCGGCGGAGCTGTTCCAGCGCAGTTGCGCGCAATGCGGCATCAAGATCGACGTTCAGCGCGTCCCGGACGACGGTTACTGGACCGGCGTCTGGAACAAGGAGCCGTTCACCGCGAACTTCTGGGGAGGAGCGCGTCCAACGCAGGACCTGGAATACGCGACCATCTATTCCTCGCAATCGAGCTGGAACGATATTCGCTGGCGCCGGCCGGAGTTCGACAAGATGATCCTCGCCGCCAGGGGCGAACTCGATCAGGCCAAGCGCAAGAAGATCTATCGCGACATGGCTATCATGATGCGTGACGAGGGTGGCATCATCCTGCCCTGCTTCAACGACTTCATCGACGCCACCGCAAAGCGTGTCGGCGGATACGAAGACGATCCGAACGGCGAGCTCATGAACGGCTACGCCTTGATCGATTGCTGGGTCGAGGCGTGACCTGCATGGCTCACCGGAAGCGGTGAGCAACCTCCACCAGGGCATGATGCCGGAAAGCGAGACACGCTTTCTCTCCGGCAAATGCGTGATGCGCTTGCCTGACATCATGCCCTGTCACTTCGATCGGGAAGCCGGCGACTCTCGGCGGCATCGGGAATGATCTGAATGAGCATGGTTACAACGCATTCGGTGCCGGGCGAGCCGCGCCTGTCGGTTGATGCCGCGGGCGCGGGGGAGCTCGTTATCTTCCTGCACGGCATCGGCGGCAACAAGCGCAACTGGCACGACAATCTCCCCGAGTTCTCCAGGCACTTTCTGGCGGCGGCTCTGGACATCAGGGGATATGGGGAAAGTGACGACTACGAAGGACCGATGACCGACGAGGCCCTGGTCGACGACATAGATCGCGTCATGGATTTCTTCGGCGCCGGCAAGGCTCACCTCGTCGGCCTGTCCATGGGCAGCGAGATCGCGCCCATTTACGCCCAAGCACGGCCGGACAGGGTGATGAGCCTGACACTTTGCGCGGCCATGACCGGCTCCTCCGCCATGACGGATGAGGAAAAGCAGGATTTTGTAGGGTCGCGCAAAACCCCGCTCCTGAACGGCCGGGAACCCCGCGATATTGCGGGTCCGGTCGCCAGATCGCTCATTGGCGAAAAAGCCACGCAGGACGTGCTGTCCAAACTTGTTGACAGCATGTCGCGGCTGCGCAAGGCAAGCTACATCAAGGCCATCGAGTGGGACATCGACGTCGACAACAGAAGCATCTTTCCGGGCATCGAAGTACCCGTCCATATCATCGCCGGAAGCGACGATCGCCTGACGCCTCCGAGCATGGGGCGTGAGGTCAGCAAGCTTACGCCCGGGTCGGTCTTCTCCGTGGTGCGGGATTCCGGACATCTGATAAACATCGAAAAGCCGCTTGAATTCAACGAGCTTGCGATATCGTTCCTGAAGCGGCACCGGTAGAGGCCTCGAATCCGCTTGGCGGCGCTCAAAATGGCAAGAGTCCGGTCGGGATGAAGCCTAACGAGGCTTGGGCGAGGTCCGTTTCCCGAAAAACGAACGCTTCGTGAGGGATTGCGGGAACCGAAAACGTGGGTCGGAGTTATCGCCTATCAGGCTTTCGAGACCCCACATGGCGCGCGATTTTGCCCCTCCTGCCTCAGCTCCCGAAACTCCCAACTACCAGACCGATATCACCAAGCTAGCTGCCTGGCTGGTCAGCAGCAGCGTCCTGATCGCGGCGCTGTATCTGGGCAAGAATGTGCTGATCCCGCTGGCGATCGCCTTCCTGATCAGCTTCGCCCTGAGCCCCCTCGTCGGGTGGCTCTATCGCCGGGGTTTGCCGCGGGCGCTCGCGGTGACGCTGGTCATGCTGATCGTCGCCATCCTGGTCGCCGGGCTTGGGCTGCTCGTGGCATCGCAGGTAAGGGTGCTCAGCACGCAATTGCCGACCTATCAGTCGACGATCCGCTCCAAGATCGATGATCTCGCCAAGAGCATGAAAGGCCCCGGCATTCTCGACGGCGCGCTACGCACGGTCGAGACCGTCCAGCAGGAGGTCGACGCCACCACGACCCCGGCCGCCACCACGCCGGTGCAACGCGTCGAGGTCGCCGCGCCGCCGGCCTCGCCCATCCAGACCGCCGTGTCATGGCTGGCTCCGATGGTCGAGCCGCTCGCGACGACCGGCATCGTCCTGATCTTCGTCTTCCTGGCGCTGCTGGACAGCGGCGACCTGCGCGACCGCCTGATCAGGCTGCTTGGCGGAAACCTTCACCGCTCCACCGATGCGCTGGAGGAGGCCGGCAAGAGGATATCCCGATATCTGCTCATGCAGCTGGTGGTGAATGTCGGCTATGGCATCGCGATCGCCCTCGGGCTGCTGGTGATCGGCGTGCCGGGCTGGATCCTGTGGGGCGCGCTGGCCGCGCTCTTGCGGTTCATCCCCTTCATTGGCCCGGTCCTGTCGGCGTTGCTGCCCATCTCGCTCGCATTCGCCGTCGACCCCGGCTGGAGCATGGTGATCTGGACGGTCGTGCTGTTCGTCGCCCTCGAACTCATCAGCGGCAATGTCGTCGAGCCCCTGCTCTACGGCACCAGCACGGGGCTTTCGGCATTGTCGCTGATCGCCGCGGCCACGTTCTGGACGGCGCTGTGGGGACCGGTGGGCCTCATCCTGTCGACGCCGCTTTCGGTCTGCCTGCTCGTCGTCGGGCGGAACCTGCCGCAGCTCCATTTCCTCGACACGCTCCTGGGCTCGACGCCGGTGCTGGATATCCCGACGCGGATCTACCAGCGCCTGCTTGCCGACGATGCCGATGAAGCGATCGAGATCGCCGAGGACGTCATCGACGATGACGGCAGCGTCACCGAGTTCTACAACGACTACGGCATCGAGGTGCTGAAGCAGGCCAGCGACGACTTCATGGGCAATGCACGGGCCGAACACCGGCTGCGCGTGGCGAACGGCATCGATGCGCTTCTCGACAATCTGCGCGAGGAATATCCCCCGACGACAGAGCCGGGGAAACCCAGGATCGCCTGCATCGGCGGCAAATGGGAAATCGACAGCCTGGCTTGCGAAATGCTTGCGCATTCGCTTGCCCATGCCGGCATGGGCGCGCTGCTGCGCCGCGAGGGCGCCGTCACGCCGCGCTATGTCGAGAAGCTCGGCCTCGATGGGGTCGACATCGTCTGCCTCAGCTACTTCAGCCGCGAGCCGGAAGTGTCCGTTCGCACCTTCTGCCGTCGGCTGCGCCAGCGCTGGCCGGCCGTGAAGATCGTCCTGGCGTTGTGGAACGCCCCGCCGGACCTTCTCGACCCGGCCAAGATCAAGGCGCTCGATGTCGAGGCCGTCGTCACCTCGATCGACGAGGCGGTACGGCGCATGCACCGGACGCTCGAGCCGGAAAAGGCTCTCGAGGCCCAGGTCGCGGAGATACCGGACAACGACGCGGAGCGTGTCGCCGCGCTTCTCGCTACCGACGTGCTCGACGGGCACGCGCGCGAGGAACTCGACGCGCTGGCCAAGCGGGCGGCCGAGATCTTCGACGTCAAGTTCGTCGTCATCTCGGCCATCGACGCCGACCGTGAGTTCATCATCGGGCAAAGCGTTGACCTGCCCGGCAAGCGCACGCGCGACGGCACCGAGATGATCACCATGCCGCGCGGCGAGGCGATCTGCAATCACGTGGTGGCTTCGGGCGAGACGCTGGTTGTCGGCGATACCGAGCGCGACCCCTACTTCGCCGATCATCCGGCTATCCGCCTCTGGCACACGCGCTTCTACGCGGGATCACCGCTGACCACGGCGGAGGGCCATGTGCTCGGGGCGCTGTGCCTGCTCGATGTAGAACCGCGCAAGCTCAACGAGGAGGAATTGCAGCTTCTCGACACGATGGCCGCCGATGCTGTCTCGGTGATCATGGGAGAAGATGTGGAGGCCGCCGAAGCCGGGGACGAGAAGAGCGCCGCGTCCGCCACCGTCGGACAAAGGGTGCCTCGATAGTCCAGCCTGCCATCGGCGCCCCGACGCGGGGCGCCCGCAGATAGCAGTCGCCGCACGCGCCTTATGGGATATCCGATGAACGATCAGGCCGGACGGATTTCCTGGGGCTGAACGGCGCCTATTGCGCCGTCCAGCCGCCATCCATCGGCAGGGTGGTGCCGGTCATCTGCTTGGCAGCGTCCGAGCACAGGAACAGCGCAAGGGCGGCAAGCTCCTCGACGGTGACGAACTCCTTGGTCGGCTGCGCCGCGAGCAGCACGTCGTGCTTGACCTGCTCCTCGGTCATGCCGCGCGCCTTCATCGTGTCGGGGATCTGCTTCTCGACCAGCGGCGTCCAGACATAGCCGGGCGCGATCGCGTTGACCGTGACGCCATCCTGCGCGGCCTCCAGCGCCACCGTCTTGGTCAGGCCCGCTATGCCGTGCTTGGCCGACACATAGGCCGACTTGAAGGGCGAGGCGACCAGTGCGTGCGCCGAGGCCGTGTTGATGATGCGGCCCCATTTGCGCTGCTTCATGCCGGGCAGCGCCGCCTTGATGGCGTAGAAGGCGGCGAGCAGGTTGATCCGGATGATGGCCTCCCACTTGTCGTCGGGAAATTCCTCGATCGGCGCCACATGCTGGATGCCGGCATTGTTGACCAGGATGTCGAGGCTCCCAAACGCCGCTTCTGCGTCATGGATCATGGCGGTGACTGCGGCGCCGTCCATCATGTTGGCGTCCGAATAACGGCACTTGACGCCGAAATCCTTCTCGATGCCGGCGCGCTCCCGCTCGATATCGGCCGCGTCACCCAGTCCGTTGATGGTGACGTTGGCGCCTTCGGCGGCGAAGGCGCGCGCTATTGCCAGGCCGATACCGCTGGTCGAGCCGGTAACGAGGGCATTCTTCGAGGACAGGGAAGCCATGGGGATCTCGCGACAAGAGGAGGGACGAAAGGACGGCGCCATTGTGCGTCGCAGCACGACAATGCCACGCCCGTATGTCGGCGCGATTACAGTCGTTCCAGGGGCGGCTCATGTGTCCAGGCGCCTCCGACCATGCTGACACGGCTCTGTCATGGTGCCGTGCAACATGATCCTGCGCGTCCGCGCGATCCTTCCTCAACCAACGGGGATACAGCCTTGGAAATCGCCGATGTCGTGAAGCGTGCCTATGCCATGCCGCTCACCAACCCATCCTTCCCGCCAGGCCCTTACCGCTTCTTCGACCGCGAATACGTCATCATCACCTACCGCACCACGCGCGAGGCACTCGAGGCCGTGGTGCCGGCGCCGCTGGAGATCGACGAGCCGCTGGTGAAGTACGAATTCATCCGCATGCCCGATTCCACCGGCTTCGGCGACTACACCGAGACCGGCCAGGTCATTCCGGTGCGCTACAAGGGCGAGCACGGCGCCTATGTCCATTCCATGTATCTCGACGACGACGCGCCGATCGCCGGCGGCCGCGAGCTCTGGGGCTTTCCCAAGAAGCTCGCCAGCCCGAAGATCGTTCACGAAGGCGAGGTGATCGTCGGCACGCTGCACTATGGCAGCGTGCTCTGCGCCACCGGCACCATGGGCTACAAGCACAAGGCGGCCGACCACGATCAGGTGCTGGCCTCGCTCGCCGCGCCCAATTTCCTGATCAAGATCATACCGCATGTCGACGGCGGCCCGCGCATCTGCGAGCTGGTCCGCTACCACCTGACCGACGTGACGCTGAAGGAGGCCTGGACAGCTCCGGCCGCGCTCGACCTGCGACCGCACGTGATGGCCGACGTGGCGAAACTGCCCGTGCTCGAAATCGTTTCGGCTGTCCATTTCACCGCCGACCTCACGCTCGGGCTGGGCGAAGTGGTCCACGACTACCTCGCCGACCGCTCCTGACCGTCTTCACGCCATCGGAGATACCGCATCGTGCTCGAACGCAACCGCAATGCGGCGGCCGCCGCCACCATCGAGGAAATTTCGGCGCAGTATGACCGCATCGCCCTCGTCTTCCAGGGCGGCGGCGCGCTGGGCGCCTACCAGGCAGGCGTCTACGAGGCGCTGTCGGACGCCGGCTGCGAGCCGAGCTGGCTGTCCGGCGTCTCGATCGGCGCCATCAACGCCGCCATCATCGCCGGCAATGAAGCGAGCCGCCGGCTGCAGCGTCTCGAGCAGTTCTGGCAGACCGTCTCCGGCCGCAAGATCTGGGCCTACACGCCGGAAGGCGATATCTACCGCGACATCCGCAACCGCACCTCATCCTGGATGACGATGACCATGGGACAGCCCGGCTTCTTCAAGCCGCGCTTCCCCAATCCCTGGTTCGAGCAGCCTGGTGCCGAGGGCGCCACCAGCTTCTATGACACGGCCGAGCTCAAGGCCACGCTGGAGAGCCTGATCGACTTCGACGTGCTCAACGACGGCAAGAAACGGCTCAGTGTCGGCGCGGTCAATGTCAGGACCGGCAACTTCGTCTATTTCGACACCGACAAGGTCCGCATCGGCCCCGAGCACATCATGGCCAGCGGCGCGCTGCCGCCGGCCTTTCCGGCCATCCGCATCGAAGGCGAATATTACTGGGATGGCGGCATCGTCTCCAACACGCCGCTGCAATACCTGCTCGACCAGGAAGAGGACCGTTCGTCGCTGGTTTTCCAGGTCGACCTGTTCAGCGCGCGTGGCTCGCTGCCGCGCGGCATGGCCGACGTGCTGTCGCGCCACAAGGACATCATGTATTCCAGCCGCACGCGCCAGAACACCGACAATTTCCAGCGCATCCATGCCCTCAAGATGAAGCTGCTCGACGCATTGAAGCGCGTTCCCGCGGAAGCCCTGCGCGATGGGGAAAGGGAACTGATCGACGACTATTCCAACGCCGGCGTCGTCAACATCGTCCACCTCATCTACCAGCACAAAGGCTATGAAGGTCACGCCAAGGACTATGAATTCTCCGGCACCTCGATGCGCGAGCATTGGGAGATGGGGCTGGAGGACACGCAGCGCACCTTGCGCCACAAGCAGTGGCTGACGCTGCCCACCAATGCGGACGGCGTGACCATCCACGATCTGCACCGCGAAGACCCGACCTGATCCGGCATTCGCTCCCGGGGCATCTCCGGGCGGGGCACCCACCGAGTAGCGAAAAGAAAAACGGCGCCGCATGCGGCGCCGTTTCGCTTTTGGGGGAGAGCCTGTCCGCTCAGAACACCTGACGGAAGACGATGAACAGCACGAAGGCCAGCGCGATCGAGCAAGGCAGCGTCAGCACCCAGGCCAGCAGCAGGTTGCGCACGGTCGACCATTGCAGGCCGGAGCCGTTCGCCGCCATCGTGCCGGCGACGCCGGAGGACAGGACGTGGGTGGTCGACACCGGCATGCCGAGGCGGTCGGCCATGCCGATGGTGACCATCGCCACGAGTTCGGCGGCGGCGCCCTGGCCATAGGTCAGATGGCTCTTGCCGATCTTCTCGCCGACAGTGACGACGATGCGCTTCCAGCCGACCATGGTGCCGAGGCCGAGCGCCAGCGCGACGGCGATCTTCACCCACAGCGGGATGAACTTCGTCGCGTTGTCGACTGCCTTGTGATACTCGGTCACCGCCTTCAGGTCGTCGGCCTGCATCGGCAACAACTGCTTCTTGTCGATCAGCTTCAAGGCTTCGCCGATCAGGTAGATGTCATTGCGGGCGTTGCTGACCAGATCGGTCGGCACATTGTCGACCGAGGCATAGGGCTGCAACCCGGCGGTCGTGTTGTGGATGAACGTCTGCAGCGCCAAGGTGGTCTGGTCGGTCCAGGTCCTGGTGCGAACGGCATCCTGCACCACCGCCTTGGCGTCCGCGACGGTCACGCCCGGCTTGACGTATTTGCCCAGCGACTGCTCGACGGCGACCGAGGCCGCCTTGTAGGCATCGAGATAGTTGATGTCGGGCGTGCGGTTGAGTGCGAAGGCGGTCGGCACCACGCCGATCAGGATGAGCATGATCAGGCCCATGCCCTTCTGGCCGTCATTGGAGCCGTGCGCGAAGCTGACGCCGGTGCAGGTGAAGATCAGCAGCCCGCGGATCCACCACGGCGGCGGCGTGTTGCCCTTCGGCGCCTCGTAAAGCGCCGGATTGCGGACCAGCAGCTTCATTGCATAGAGCAGGATGGCGGCGGCGAAGAAGCCGACGATCGGCGAGACCAGCAGCGTCGTGCCGACATTGGTCGCCTGGGACCAGTCGACGCCGCTCGTCGCGCTGCCGGCCGGCGCCGTAAACTGGTTGGCGAGGCCGACGCCGATGATCGAGCCGACCATCGTGTGCGAGCTGGACGCCGGCAGGCCCATGAACCAGGTGCCGAGGTTCCACAGGATGGCGGCCACCAGCAATGCGAACACCATGGCGAAGCCGGACGAGGAACCGACCTGCAGGATGAGCTCGACCGGCAGCAGCGACAGGATGCCGAAGGCCACGGCGCCGCTGGACGTCAGCACGCCGAGGAAGTTGAAGACACCCGACCACATGACGGCGAATTCGGCCGGTAGCGAGCGCGTGTAGATGACTGTTGCCACAGCGTTGGCAGTATCGTGAAAACCATTGACGAACTCGAAGCCCAGCGCGATCAGCAGGGCGATGCCAAGCAGTATCCATGGCACGCTCTTGGCGTTCGCCAGGTCCCGGCTCAGCGCATAGCCGACATAGACGATGCCGATCAGCACCAGCACGCCGAAGGCCGGCAGGAACCATTTCGCGCTGCTCGACTGCTCCAATGGGTGATCCGGCCTTGGAATGCCGGCCTCACTCGAAACCACGTCCACCATCGTCCCGCTCCTGTTCAATTGCGGCAGAGAAACGGGAGGGACGCTAGGAGCGTAGAATGAAGCTGGTGTGACGGAATGGCGCGGCCGGCAACGCCCGGCGGGCCGGCGACAGACCGCGTTCGCGATGCGTTTCAGGCTTCCCTGGGGCGGACGGGCGGCCTGTTGGCGATCTCCAGAAGGGTCGCGGTGAGCAGATGGCGTTCGTCATCCGACAGCACGTCGGAATCGAACAGGCTCATGCTGCGCAAGCCTTCGATGGCGAGAAAGCAGACCAGCAGCGACCGCAGGTCCGGCGTGTCCTGTTTCAGACGATCGAAGAGCTGCCGCTTGAACAGTTTGATCGGATCGAGGAAATCGGGATCCTCGGCGATGGCGGAAAATATCCAGGAGGCCGAGGGCTGCGTCCCCTCGCAGTCGCGGGCTGAAAGCCTGATGTAGACGGCAAGCGGGCTCTCGCCATTCGCCTCGTCGCTGTTGGCGGCATCCAGGGATTCGCCGAACTCGCGCAGGTAACCTTCCACCAGGCCTTGCATCAATTTGGCCTTGGTCGGAAAATTATACAGCAAGCCTCCCTTGGAGACGCCGGCGCGGCTGGCCACCGCGTCCAGGGACAGGCTTCCAGGCCCGGATTCCCGAGCGACATCGGCGGCCGCGGCAAGAATTTTCTCGCGCGAATTCCTTCGTTGGGCTTTCATGGCGCCTCCCATGGCAAGCTTAGGCCCAATTGACAAGACCGTCCAGACGGTACAGTAAGGCGCCGCCATTTGAAATCGGGACTCTTCGGCAATATCTGTCCCGACATCCGCGCGCTGCGCCGGACACTACTGAGGGGACATCCTTGATCAAGCGTTTCATCATCGCCTTCATTTTGCTCGTGCTGGTGTGCGGCGGCATCGTCGGCTGGAACCTGTTCCGGGACAAGATGATCCAGCAGTACTTCGCCACCATGAAGCCGCCGGCGGCGACCGTGTCGACGGTCGTCGTCAAGCCGAGCAGCTGGACACCCGGTGTCGAGGCTATCGGCACGGTAAGGGCCGTGCGCGGTGTCGACCTCACGGTCGAGACCACCGGCATCGTCAAGGACATCGCTTTCCACGCAAACCAGAAGGTGGCGGCCAACGACGTCCTGCTGCAGCTCGACGACGCCGTCGAGCGCGCGGACCTGCAGGCCCAGAAGGCGCAGGCGGCCTCGGACCAGGCGGCCTTGACCCGCGCCGTGGAGTTGCAGAGGCGCGGCGTCGGCACCGACGCGACGCTCGACGCCGCTCGCGCCGCCGCCACCGCTTCGGCCTCTCAGGTGAACAAGCTGCAGGCCGTGCTTGACCAGAAGCAGCTTTCGGCCCCGTTCGCCGGCACGGTGGGCATCCCGAGAATCGATCTCGGACAGTATCTCGCGCCCGGCACGTCGGTGGTGACGTTGCAGGACCTCGACACCATGCGGGTCGACTTCTCCATTCCCGAACAGCAGCTTCCGCTGCTCAAGATCGGCCAGACCGTGCGTCTGGGCACCGGCGACGCCGACATGCCGTTCGCCGGCTCCGTGCGTGGCATCGACCCCAAGATCGATTCGAGCAGCCGTCTCGTCAACATCCGCGCCGAAGTCGCCAACCCGGACGGCAAGCTGACCCCCGGCCAGTTCGTGCAGGTGAGGGTCGAACTGCCTGAGCAGCAGAACGTGCTGACGCTGCCGCAGACCGCGCTGACCTCCAGCCTCTACGGCGACTACATCTTCGTCGTGCACCCCAAGGGCGATGCGGGCGCGGCGCCTGCCGCCAAGCCCGCCGACGCGGCCAAGCCCGACGACAAGGCAGCCGCCGATCCGGCAAAGCCGGCGGCGGACCCGGCAAAGCCCGCGGCCGAACAGCAGCCCGAGCTCGTGCTCTCGCAGGTATTCGTCAAGCCCGGACGTCGCAACGCCGGCATGGTTGAGATCCTGGACGGACTTGCCGCAGGCGACGAGGTCGTCACCGCCGGCCAGAACCGGCTCTTCAACGGCATGTCCGTCAACGTCGACAACACGATCGATCCGACCAAGTCGGCGAACAAGCAGGCTGCCCAGTAATGAGCTTCTCCGATCTCTTTATCCGCAGGCCGGTCCTTTCGACCGTTCTCGCCTGTATGATCCTGCTCCTGGGTTTCCAGGGCATCTTCAACCTGTCGATCCGCCAGTATCCGAAGGTCGACGAGACGGCCATCACCATCACCACGGCGTATCCGGGCGCCAGCGCCGACCTCATCCAGGGGTTCATTTCGGCGCCGATCGCCCGCGCCGTCGCCTCGACCGAGAACATCGACTACGTCACCTCGTCGAGCCGGCCGTCCTCCAGCACCGTGACGGTGCAGATGAAGCTCGGTTCCAATCCCGACGTGGCGCTGACCGAGGTGCTGTCGAAGGTGCAGGGCGTGCGCGGCACCTTGCCTGATGCCGCCAAGGATCCGGTTATCGTCAAGGGTACCGGCCAGCAGTTCGCGATGATGTACATCTCGATGCAGAATCCGAACATGACGAAGGAGCAGCTGACCGAGTACATCGAACGCGTCGTGCGGCCGCGCATGTCGACGGTCGAGGGCGTTGCCGACGTGCAGATCTTCGGCGCCCAGGAATATTCCATGCGCGTCTGGATCGATCCGGTGCGCCTCGCCGCGCGCGGCGTGACGGCGGCCGAAGTGCTGACGGCCATCAACAATTCCAACTTCCTGTCGGCGCCCGGCAACACCCAGAACGAATATGTGGTTTCCTCGATCACCGTGCGTTCGACATTGCAGACGCCGGAAGCCTTCTCCGAGCTTCCCCTCCGCTCGACGGACGGCAAGGTGGTGCGCCTGCGCGACGTGGCGCGCGTCGAGCTCGCCGCCGCCAGCACCGACACCCGGGTCTCCTTCAACGGCAAGCCCGGCACCTTCCTCGCGATCTTCCCGACGCCGGCGGCCAACCCGCTCACCACGGCGGCGGCGATCCACAAGGTCGTGCCGCAGATCCAGGACACGCTGCCCAAGGGCATGACGATCGAGATCGTCTACGACTCGACCGAGCAGATCAGCGCCTCGATTGACGAGGTGTTCAAGACCATCGCCGAGGCGGTCGCCATCGTCGTCGTGGTCATCCTGCTCTTCCTCGGCTCGTTCCGCTCCGTGATGATGCCGATCGTCACCATCCCGCTGTCGCTGATTGGCGTCTGCTTCCTGCTGTTCGCGGTGGGATATTCGATCAATCTTCTATCCCTGCTGGCCATGGTGCTGGCGATCGGCCTCGTCGTCGACGACGCCATCGTGGTGGTGGAGAACATCCACCGTCACATGGAAGAAGATCACATGTCGCCGATGCAGGCGGCCTTCAACGGCATGCGCGAGATCGCCTCGGCCATCATCGCCATGACGATGACGCTGGCCGCCGTCTTCGCGCCGCTTGCCTTTACCGGGGGCCTGACGGGCGCCCTGTTCCGCGAGTTCGCAGTGACGCTCGCCGGCTCGGTCGTGCTTTCGGGCCTGATCGCCATCACCATCACGCCGATGATGTCCGCCCGTATTCTGAAGGCGGGGTCGCATGGCCGCTTCCAGCGGATCGTCGACGGCACCTTCGGGCGTGTCGAGCATGTCTATGAAAAGCTGGTCGCCGGCTCGCTGAACTACCGTCCGGTGACGTTGATGATCGTGATCGCGCTTGTCGCCGTGACCGGCTTCATGTTCACCAAGACCTCGAGCGAACTGGCGCCGGAAGAGGATCAGGGCTTCCTGCTCTCGCTCGTGACGGCTCCGCGCTATGCCACTTCGGACTACACCGAGACCTATGTGAACCAGATCCTTGGCCTGGTGAAGGACATCCCGGAAACGCGGGCACAGTTCTCGGCCGTCGCCTTCGGCGGCGCCACCAACAGCGCCTTCGTCGGTTTCGCCTTCAAGGACTGGGCGGAACGCAAGCGCAACTCCAAGCAATTGCAGGCCGACATCACCAACCGTCTCGCCAAGGTGGCGGGCGTGCAGGCCTTCGTCTTCGCGCCGCCGACCCTGCCCGGCTCGGGTGGCGGCCTGCCGATCTCCATGGTGGTCCGCTCGACCGGACCGGCTTCCGACGTCTTCGAGGCGGCCGAGCAGATCAAGAACAAGGCGCAGGCTTCCGGCCGCTTCATCGTGGTGCAAAACTCGATGTCCTTCGACGCGCCGCAGTCGACGGTGACGATCGACCGCGACCGCGCCGCGGCGCTGAACCTGCCGATCTCCGAGATCGGCCGCACGCTGACGCTGCTCGTCGGCGGCGCCGAGGTGGCGCAGTTCGACCGTGACTCCAACAGCTATGACATCATCCCGCAGGTGCCGCAGGACTTCCGCGACAATCCCGAAAGGTTGGGCGAGTATTTCGTGCGCAGCGTGACGGGCGAAATGGTGCCTCTGTCGGCCGTGGTCAAGATATCGACCAACGCCTCGCCGGCGGCGATCGAGCAGTTCAACCAGCTCAACTCGGCGACCATCTCGGCCCTGCCACTGCCGGGTGTCACCACCGGTGACGGGTTGAAGGTGCTGGAGGACCTCGCCAAGGAGAGCCTGCCCGACACCTTCTTCGTCGACTATTCCGGCCAGTCGCGGCAGGAGAAGGAGCAGGGCAACACCATCCTGATTGCCTTCGCCGCGGCCGTCGTCGTCATCTACCTGGTGCTGGCAGCTCAGTTCGAAAGCTTCCGCGATCCGCTGATCATCATGATGTCGGTGCCGTTGTCGATCTTCGGGGCGATCGTGCCGCTCAACCTCGGGCTGGGTACGCTCAATATCTACACACAGGTGGGCCTGATCACACTCATAGGTCTGATCACTAAGCACGGCATCCTGCTGGTCGAGTTCGCCAACCAGCAGCGAGAGTTGCACGGCATGCGCCGGCGCGATGCGATCATCGCCTCGGCCAAGGTCCGCCTTCGGCCGATCCTTATGACGACGGCGGCGATGGCGCTGGGCGTCGTGCCGCTGATCATCTCCAGCGGCGCCGGCGCCGCGGCCCGCTACTCGATGGGCCTGGTGATCTTCACCGGCATCCTGGTGGGAACCATGTTCACACTGTTCGTGGTGCCGATGTTCTACACCTTCATTGCCAGCAAGGACCTGCCGCAGCATGCCGAGAAGCCGGACCCGAAGCTGATGCCGGCGCTGCAGGATTAAGGCGCTTCCGGAAAGCTCCGAACGAGAAAAGGGCCGGTCTTTCCGGCCCTTTTTCTTTTCCAGCCACTTGCGGGTGACCGCTCGCGGCTATTCGCTAATGACGATGCGCGTGTTGGCCGGACCGAAGGTCTCGACCAGCCGATAGAAGTCGGCCGCGGCGGTGGGATGCAGCCGCACGCAGCCATGCGAAGCAGGCCGGCCGAGGCGGCTGATGGCGTAGGTGGCGTGCACCGCGTAGCCGCCGTTGAAGAAGACAGAATGCGGCATCGGCGCATTGTCGTATTTCTTCGAATACCACATCTCATGCAGCCGGGTGGGCTTGAAGGCGCCGGTCGGCGTCACATGTGCCCTGTCGCCCGTCGACACCTTCCATTCGAAGGTCGGTCGTCCGTCGACGGAAACTTCCATGACCTGCCGTGACAGCGAAACGCGCGCCACGACTTGGTTTGCGGCCTCGGCATTGGTCTTGCCGGCGCCGATGAGAAGCGCGACGCCGATCAGCGCCGCCGCGGTGATGTCGATCAGTCTGGCTTTAAGCGAAATGTTCATGTTGATGCCCCCTGTCTGGTGATTTTTCGATGACTGCTTTTTTAACGATTTACGTTTCAGGGAGATTTCGATAGACTATCGTTTGTGTTTCGATTTTGTTTCATATTGGAAGGCATTTGGAATAAGAAATTGAAGGCCTCATCATTTGAGGAATAGCCTCGGCTCGGACGTTGACTCGTCGACCCGAAATCGAAGGTGCGATTCTTAACATACGAAAGATTTTTTCGACTTTACGAAACCTAAATGCAACAAAACGCAGCTTCCGGCGGCATGATCTCGATACAGGGCTCGTCCAAAGTTGTTTCAACGAAAACAGCGGTTCGCCGCGAAAATGCCAGGACGCGGTTTTCGTTGCGGACAGGATTGCTTCCGGCCCGTGCATCGCTTCCCCGGGACTTACTGGCGGGTTGGTTCCGGCCCAAGGGCGATGCTTGGCCCCTCCGGTGACAATGTTACCGAGAGGACCGAAGGCCCGCGCCGCGCCGGGGGGCTCCACCGGCGGCGCGGGCGCTTCGGGGGTTTGGCGTTTCGCCACGGCATTTGCGACCGGGCCGGATCACCCGGCGCCGCCGCTGAAGTGCGGCCAGTTCAGACAGATAGAGCGGGATGCCGACATCCGTCGGCTGCATCCCGCTCTCGATATTTACCGGAGGACTTTCGATGAAGACGAAATTTGCCGCTTCGGTGCTTTCGGCACTGCTCTACGCACAGGGACTGCTTGGTTTTGCCGGCCTGGCCAGCGTGCTCCTGAAGGACCGCGCTCATGCCGGCGAGATCGCCTCTGGCAGCGAGATGCCGTCCGGCCCCTCGCTCCTGCTCGTGCGCTGAACACCGGATGAGCGGCCAGGACGATCCGTTCGCCCAGACCCTAATCGGCGAAGCGTGTCGGCGGGTCGAACCGGTAACCAGCGCCACGGATGGTGGTGATCGTTTCGGTGTCGAGCTTGCGCCGCAGGCGCACGATGCGCGAATCGATGGAACGATCGAAGGCCTCGGCGCTTTCGGCCGGCGCCGCGGCGATGATGTCGTCACGCGTCAGCACCTTGCGCGGACTGGCCAGGAACAACCTGAGCAGAGCCACTTGCCCCGGAGAGAGCTGCTCCTCGGTGCCCGAGCGGTGCATGACGATCGCGGACCTCAGATCGACGGTCGCGTTCTCCAGCACGATCAGTTCGCCGGTGTTTCTGCCGCGACGACCCAGAAGGCCGCCGATGCGGGCGGCGAGTTCGCGGACATTTATGGGGCTCTCGACGGCATCCGCGGCGCCAAGCTCGAGCGCCAGCACCTTGTCCACCAGGTCGCCCGGGCGGCAGATCAGGATGAAATCGGGTCCGCCCTCGCCACCATGACGCCTGAGCAGGTCTCGAGCCTCCGCCTGGGCCAGACCATCGCCGACGACGACGATATCGAGGTCGTCGGCCGAAAGCAGCGACTGCGCCTCCCAAGGATGCCGCGCCGAGCGCACGTCATGGCCGCGCCGTTCCAGGTGATCGGCAAGATCGGCCGACACGGTTTCCGCGACACAGGCAAGCGCCACAATGGACCGTGCGGCCATGTTTCTTCACCCCCGACAAGCATCCCAACATGAGTGCTGGCATAATGTTTACACCCAATCTACCTTTGGCTGAAAGCAGGAGCGGGGGCGGCGTGCGGGCGCGTATCATCATAGTTGAGGACGAGCCGGATCTTCGCGATGCCGTGGCGGAGTATCTGGAAGCCAATGGCTACGACGTAGCGACGGCGGAAGACGCCGCCACGGCCCGGTCCATGCTGGAAAGCCAGCCGTTCCACCTGGCCATTCTCGATATCGCCATGCCCGGCGAGGACGGTCTGTCGCTCGGCCGCTGGCTGCGCGGCAAGATGCCGATCGGCATCATCTACGCCACAGCCGCCGGCACGGCGCTGGACCGCATCGTAGGCCTGGAGCTCGGCGCCGACGACTACATGGTCAAGCCCTATGAGCTGCGCGAGGTGCTGGCGCGCGTGCGCAGCGTGCTGCGCCGCGTTCCGCAACCCGCCGATCCAAGGGCGGCCGAAGCCGGCGCCAGCCGCCGCTCCGTCGCATTCGGCCCCTTCCAGGCCGATCTCGACGGCAGGCTTGTGACCGGTGTGAACGGCGCGGTGATCGATCTCGCGAAGAGCGAATTCGACGTCCTCGAAGTGTTCCTGACGCGCGCCAATCGGCTTCTTACGCGCAGCGCCATCTCCGAGGCGATCGGCTTCAAGGAAGATCCAGAATCCTCGCGCGCCGTCGACATCCGCATCATGAGGTTGCGCAAGAAGATCGAGGCGGACCCGGCCAATCCCCGGTTCCTGCGCACGGTGCGCGGCGAGGGCTATATCTTCTCGCTGCCGACCGATGAAGGCAAATGACCGGCAAGGCCGCGGCATCTGAAGCGTCCGGCCGGCCGATGGCGATGGGGCGGACACGACATTGCTGCTATGGTTGCCGGGCTCACGCATGCGAGCCCGGCGCCCGCGCCGCTCCGAGATAACGGTGGATGATGACCGCTGAAACGGCACGCCCGGACATGCAAGGCCTCAGGCAAGGCGCGGCGATGGCCGCTGTCCGGGTCGTGCGCCGCCTGCGCGAGGCCGGCGACTGGCAGCGCGAGATGGACGGCATCCTCGGTACGCTCTGCTCGACGCTGGAGTGCCAGCGCGGCATTCTGTTTCGCCTGCGCGAATTGCCCGGCCAGGGCTTCGCCCAGTCGGTCGCCGCCTATTGGACCGATCCGCTGTCCAACGGCAAGCTGGCGTCTCCCACCGTCATCATGCAGTCGATCATCAATTCCGACCCGCTGCTGGAGCGCCTTGCCGAGGACGAGCGCCAGGGCAAGATCTTCGCCGGGCACACGCGCGACCTCGAAGGCTTCCTGCGCGCCGACTTCGAGAAGCAGAGCATCAAGTCGTTCCTGTCGGTGTCGGTCTTCGCGCATGGCCACCTGTGGGGTACGCTGGCCGTCAACGACTGCGTCAACGAGCGCCAATGGACGGATGAGGAAGAGGCGACGCTGCACATCATCGCGCTCGCCATCGGCGATGCCATAGAGCGCTCGCCGTCGGACGCTCATGCCAGCGAGGTCATCCGACGCACCATGCTGCAGGCATCGCTCGATGCCATCATCGTTATCGACGAGACCGGCTCGATCATCGAGTTCAACCCCGCCGCCGAAAAGATGTTCGGCTTCATGCGCAGCGACATACTCGGCAAGGACCTGCTCGACACCGTGGTGCCGGTCTATTACCGCAAGGGCTACTCCTCAGGAGCCGAGTACATGTCCGGGCGCGGCGCCCCGATGATCGGCCAGCGGCTGGAGACCGTGACCCAGAACGCGGCGGGCGAGATCTTCCCGATCGAGCTGACGGCAACCGAGATGCGGGTCGCCGACCGCCGCCTGATCTTCGGTTCGATCCGCGACCTGCGCGACAAGCTGCGCGCCGAGGAGGAGATCGACCGCCAGCGCGAGAAGCTGCATCAGAACGAGAAGATGGCGGCCATGGGATCGCTGCTGGCCGGCGTCTCGCATGAGCTCAACAACCCGCTTGCCGTGGTGGTCGCGCAATCGACGCTGCTGCACGAATTCGCGACCGACCCGCAGACCAAGGTCCGCGCGGAAAAGGTGCGTGCCGCCGCCGAACGCTGCGGCCGCATCGTCAAGAGCTTCCTGTCGATGGTGCGTCTGCATCCGACGACCCAGGCGGAGACCGACCTCAACCAGGTGATCCGCGCGGCGCTCGAGCTCACCGCGTATGGCGCCCGGTCGACCGGCATCATCATCGACACCGATTTCTCCGCCGGTCCGCTGCTGGCCATGGCCGACGCCGACCACGTGACGCAGGTGGCCGCCAATTTCCTGATCAACAGCCAGCATGCGCTGGCCGGCGTCGCCAGCGACCGCGTAATCAAGGTCACGACATTCCGCAACGAGCGCGGCAATCCCGGCTTCTCGGTCGAGGACAACGGCCCCGGCGTGCCGGAAGCCATCCGGGCCCGCATCTTCGAATCCTATTTCACCACCAAGCCGGTCGGCGTCGGCACCGGCATCGGCCTTTCCATCTCGAAATCGATCATCGAGCGGCACAACGGCAATGTCTGGTTCGAGGAGGTACAGCCGCACGGTGCGCGTTTCGTCGTCGAATTGCCGGCGATCGCCGGTTCGGCCGTGGCAACCGGCGACGGGCCGGTGCGATCGAACAGCCTGCGCCACGCACTGATCGTCGACGACGAGCCCGACGTTGCCGCCTCTCTCTCCGACATACTGGAATTGATGGGCATCAAGTCACGCATCGTTCCGGCCTGGACTTCGGCGGCCGAGGCGCTCTCCGGCTATACACCGCCCGACATCGTCTTTTCCGACCTGCGCATGCCGGGCGTCAGCGGCATCGCCATCTATCGCGCCCTGCTGGCGGAGCGACCGGAACTGGCGCGGCGCTTCGTTCTGGTTACCGGTGACCTGATCGGCGCCAAGGCGGAGATCGACCAGTTACCGGCGCCGAACCGGCCGCAGGTCCTGGAGAAGCCATTCAGCACTCTGGACGTGCGCGGCGTGCTTTCGGCGGTTGCCGAGCAGGCCACGGCCGACAACGGCGCGCATATCTGACGGGCGGGCGGCACAGCGGAGGCCGTGCGCGGAACCCCGCGACTGCCGGGCGCGCGAAAAAAAGAGGCTCCCGACCGACGATGCGATCGGGAGCCTGACTTGAGCGCGGACGAGGCGCTCGGGGGAGGTTCCGGTGCGGTTCCAGGCAAGCCGGCCAAGGCATCCGGGACCGCGAAAAGCTGAAGCTTAAATCGCCCTAGAAGATGTTGGGCACGTTCGTGAGTGGTGCGGCGTTGGCGATCATGCGGATGGCGCGGGCCCGGTGCTGGCCCGACTGCTCAGCAATGGCGCGCAGGCACGCGACGCTCTCGGCGCCCCAGCTCTGGCCCTTGCAGGCAAAGTTGATCTCCGGCTCGGGCAGGCGGGCCGTCTTGAGCGTGGTCGGCGCCCCCTGGACGACATTGGCCGGCGGGTTGAGCGACGCAAAGGCTGGTCCCGACGCGGGGGCCGCCACCATGCTGATCACCGCGCAGCTGCCGATCAGCATGAACATGGCCATCGGATGGTCGCTGGCGCGCTGGCGCAGGGCCAACTTCGGCCTGCGGTCACTGCGCTCCGGGCCGTTTAGGCGACGATCCTTAGCGACGGCATGGATTTTCGAAAACATCGCTCGTTCCCTTCGTTATCTTTCTTTTTGGAATGAAACGAACATAATCGCGCCAGGTAACAGCCGAATGATAAGGCGCGATAGCCTGTGTAACAGCATTGAAACAGGCGCCTCGGAGACGACATTTCATCCCTTTAGCGCCGAAATCCACCGCCAACAGCCGCCGCTCCGCGTCGATCCGCCGAGGGCGCGAAGCGCCTGCCGCAACATCCCGAACCGGATGTCCGACGCCTTGCCCTGCCGCTTGGCGCAAACGCGAAATCAGCCGCTGGCGCGGCCGGTTTCCGCTCCGGGAGCAGCCATTTCACGTTCCCTGTAAGGCCCGGATTTTCCGGGATTTTCTCGGCCAAAGGGGTCTCCATTTTCCTATCACGAAACCTCCACATCCTCACAAGCCATTGCATTTCAATGAAAAATATGCTTTTATTGAATGAGTATTCAACAAAAAGAAGAGCACATCCATGAACCCGCACCTCCGTGACGTGGCGATCCCGAACGATTGGGACCGGCGGGGCCTGCCGGGCTGGAGCTACCATTCCGACGCGCTTCTCGAGCTGGAGAAGGAGCACGTTTTCCGCAACCACTGGCAGATCGCCGGCCACGTCTCCGACGTGCCGAATGCGGGCGATTACCTGACCATGGATGTCATCGGCGAACGTGCGCTGATCGTGCGCGGCAAGGACGGCGTCGTGCGTGCCTTCAACAACATGTGCCGCCATCGCGGCAGCCGCGTCGTCGCCGACAGCCAGGGCAACTGCAAGAACGCGCTGGTGTGCCCCTTCCATGGCTGGGTCTACAATCTCGACGGCACGCTGCGGGGCGCGGCCCGTCCGCGCTCATTCCCCGACCTCGACAAGACCGAGTTCGGCCTGATGCCGCTCGACCTCGAAATCTGGATGGGTTTCATCTTCATCCGCTTCCGCAAGGGCGGCCCACAGCCGTCGGTGGCCGAACTGCTGAAGCCGATCGAGGAGGAAATCGCCCATTACCGTGTCGCCGACATGGTGCCCTCCTGGGGCATCTGGACACAGAAGTCGCCGGTCAACTGGAAGTCGGTGCGCGACGTCGACAACGAGGGCTACCATGTCGCGATGGCGCACCCGGCGCTGCAGGACCTCTACGGCGCCACCTATTTCGACGAGCCCTTCATCAACGGCGTGTCGCGTTCCTTCGCCACCTACAACCCGCATGCCGGGCGGCGCTGGAGCGTCGGCAACTATGTCAGGATCGCGCCCGAGCCGACGCATCTGCCGGATTATCTGAAGAAGGCCTGGGTCTATTACGGCATCTTTCCCAACGCGGTCATCTCGGTGATGCCGGAATCGGTGCAATTCTATCAGGAATTCCCGCTATCGACCGGCGAGACCCTGCTGCGCGGCGCCATCTACCGCTACCGCGACGAAAGCCGCGCACAGGCGGCCGCCCGTTACCTGTCGTTCCGCATCGATCGCGACACGATGGCCGAGGACGTGCAGCTTTCGGTGTGGTCGAACGAATCCATGCTGTCGGAAGCTTTCGAGGGCTTTTATCTCTCCGACCTCGAATATGGCGTGCGCACCCACCACGACCACCTGCGCAGGCAGATCCCCGTGCTCAGCCTGGAGACGGCGCCGGAGGAAAAAGACATGTGGTCGCTCAACGACGCGCTGCGGTCGCGGGGGTAGCCTCCCTCTCCCCGTTCACGGGGAGAGGATGCCGGCAGGCAGGTGAGGGGCAGCGCCTGACGGGCAATCGCCAGCGGCGGCGTCGCCCCTCATCCGCCCTTCGGGCACCTTCTCCCCGTGAACGGGGAGAAGGAAGAAATCACCCCCTCCAAACCCCTTCCTTCCTCAAATCGTCCATGGTGCGCGAGATGCCCTCGCGCAGGATACCCACCACGTCGTCGACCTGCTCGCGCGTGATGACCAGCGGCGGCGACATCACGCACATGTTGATCAGTGGCCGCACCAGCAGGCCGAGCTCATGGCAATGCGCGTCGATGCGCTTTCCGACATCCTTGTCGAGCTGCAGCGGGTTCTTGCTTTCGCGGTCGGCGACGCATTCGACGCAACCCATAAGCCCCATGCCGCGCACCTCGCCGACAAGCGGCAGTTCCTCGAGCGTCTTCAGCCGCGCCTGGAAATAGGGCGCGATATCGCGCGCATGGGCAAGCACACTCTCTTCCAGGAGATCGAGGTTCCTGAGCGCCACGGCGCAGCCGACCGGATGGCTGGTGTAGGTCAGGCCGTGGCCGAACAGCGCGTCGGGATGGTTGGAGCGGCGCAACTCCTCCAGCAGCCGTTCCGAGATGATGACACCGCCGAGCGGAAAATAGCCCGAGGTGATGCCCTTGGCGAAGGTGATCATGTCGGGATCGATGCCGAACACATCGCCCGAGGCGAAGACATGGCCCAACCGCCCGAAGGCTGTCACCACCTCATCCGAGATGTAGAGGATGTCGTTTTCCCGGCAGATCTCGCGGATGCGCCTGAGATAGCCGTCCGGCGGGATGACGACGCCGCCGGAGGCCTGCACCGGCTCGCCGACGAAAGCGCCGATCCGATCGGCGCCGATGCGGTCGACGGTGTCGCGGAACTGATCGACAAGGAAATCGGCGAAGGCGGCGACATCCATGTCCTTCGGCCGCCGGAACGGGTCGGGCGAGGCAAGCTTGACCACCAGTTCGTCGGCGCCGTCCATCCAGTCGCGTTCGCGCGGGCGTCCGTTGAGCGAGGCCGACAGATAGGTCGAGCCGTGATAGGCCCCGCCCCGGCTCAGGATCAGCTTCTTCTCCTGACGGCCGCGCACATTGTTGTAGAACTGCATGAAGCGCAGCGCCGTCTCCACCGCGGAGGAACCGCCGGTGGTGTAGAAGACATGGCTGAGGTCGCCCGGCGCGTGCTCCGCGATGCGACGGGCAAGCTCCGCCGACGGCGCGTTCATCGTGTACCAGGGCGTGTTGTAGGACAGTGCCATCGCCTGGTCGTACATCACCTGGGCCAGCTCCTGCCGGCGATGGCCGACATTGACGCACCACATGCCGGCCGGCCCGTCGATCAGCCGCTTGCCCTCGCCATCGGTGATGTAGATGCCCTCGCCCTCGCCGATCAGCGCGCGCGCTTCCGCGCCCACCGAGCCGGCGACCGGCCAGGGTTGGACGAGGTGCCGCCTGGCGAGCGCCACGGCGTCGTCCTCACCGGCACCGCGCATCTCGCTCGTCTTCATTTCCCTTGCGGCCGCCATCGTCGCCTCACCTCGTCCCGATTATTTTCACCGACCTCGAAGCGTGTCGCCGACCCCCGGAAAAGCTGGCTTCCTTCACTTCATTTTGAATGGTCGTTCAGTCAATATCGCAGAAATACCGCTTGATTTCAATCTGCGGATGCGTTCATGATGAAAGAAAGCCGGCAAGCTTGGAGCGCGGCGGGCAAAACGGGTCATCCGCCCTGCCTTCAACCGCGCCCCAGGCATGAAAAATCGGGAACATGCCGCCGGAACACAGCAATGGGATGCCGCATGGCGGGACAGTCCAAGCCAGCAACCGAGATCACACCCGGAGCCCTGCAATGACAGCGGCCGCGGAAGGGTCGCCCCCGTTGCGCATGACGCGGGCCCGAAGAAATGCCCTTCTGCAGTCCGACCCCATCCAGGGCATGGCCCTGATCAGCCCGACCTTCCTCTATGCGCTCATCCTGCTGGTTCTGCCCATCCTGGTGGTCATCGCCCACTCGTTCTGGACGCAGGACTACCTCACCATCGACCACACCTTCACGCTGGAGAACTACCGCCTCGCGCTGACCGAGCCGATCTACCGCGAACTGCTGTGGCGCTCGCTCTACATCTCGCTCACGGTCAGCCTGTTCACCGTGGTGCTGGCCTATCCCATCGCCTACTTCATTTCCTTCCACGGCGGCCGCCACAAGAGCCTGTGGCTGTTCCTCATCACCATTCCGTTCTGGACCAGCTACCTGCTGCGCGTGATGTCGTGGAAGGTCATCCTCGGCTACAATGGCGTGCTCAATTCCGGCCTGATGGGACTTGGCATACTGAGCGAGCCTTCGACGGCGCTGCTCTACAACTCCAGCGCCGTCATCATCACGCTCACCCATGCATGGGCCGCCTTCGCCATCCTGCCGATCTTCGTCTCGCTGGAGAAGATCGACCGCACGCTGGTCGAGGCGGCGACCGATCTCGGCGACGGTCCCCTGCGCTCCTTCCTGCGCGTGACCTTGCCGCTTTCGGCGCCGGGCATCATCTCTGCGACGCTGATCGTCATGATCCCGACGGTGGGTGACTACGTCACGCCGAAGCTCGTCGGCGGCAAGGACGGCGTCATGATCGCCAACGCCATCCAGGCGCAGTTCGGCAAGGCTTCCAACTGGCCGCTCGGCGCGGCGCTGTCGGTCACCACCATGGTCATCGTGACCTTGATGGCCGGCGCCACCGTGCTCGTCATCCGTACCGCCGCGAGGCTGTCACGATGAAGACGGGACGACGCTTCCTGCCGCGCAACTGGCTGTCGGTCTACGCCTTTCTCTACATCGTCTTCCTCTACCTGCCCGTAATCTTCCTGCCGATCTTCTCGGTCAACACGGCCGCGACGCCCAAATTCCCGCTCTCGGGCTTCACCCTGAAATGGTACGAGGATCTGCCCAACACGCCGGCGCTGATCGACGCGACCTGGAACAGCCTGCTGGTCGCCGTCTCCGCCTCGATCCTTGCCACGGTGCTCGGCATCCTCGCCGCGCGCTCCATCACCCGCTACCGCTACCCCGGCCGCCGCGCCGTCAACGGCCTGATCATGGCACCGCTGGTGCTGCCCGAGGTCATCGTCGCCATCTCGATGCTGCTGGTGATGCTGCAGCTTGGGCTGAGCCTCTCGCTGTTCACCGTCGTGCTCGGCCATGTCCTCGTTTGCATCCCCTATTCGATGACCGTGCTGACCTCGGGCTTCGAGGGCTTCGACCGCAGCCTCGAGGAAGCCTCCGCCGACCTCGGCGAGAGTGCCTTCGGCACCTTCCGCCGCGTGACGCTGCCGATGGTGGCGCCGGCCATCATCTCCAGCCTGCTCGTCTGCTTCACCATCTCGCTCGACGAGTTCATCATCGCCTTCTTCCTGACCGGCACCGAGGCGACGCTGCCGATCTACATCTGGGGCCAGTTGCGCTTCGCGGCCAAGCTGCCCGGCGTGCTGGCGCTGGGCACGCTCCTGCTGGTCGCCTCATTCCTGCTGATGACCGTTGCCGAAGTCCTGCGCCGCCGCGCGGCCAGGCGCACCCAGAACGAGGGAGGGCTCTATGCCTGAGCGGCCCCATTCCGATCGCACGGTGGCCGACCGCGCGATGATCGAGATCCGCGACGTCACCCGCAGCTACGGGGCCTTCAAGGCGCTGGACGATGCCTCGCTGAGCATCCGCGAGGGCGAGTTCTTTTCCCTCCTCGGCCCCTCCGGTTGCGGCAAGACCACGCTGCTCAGGATGATCGCCGGCTTCGACAATCCGACCAGCGGATCGATCGCCGTCGATGGTCAGCCGATGGAAGGCATCCCCGCCAACCGCCGGCCGACCAACATGGTCTTTCAGAGCTACGCCATCTTCCCGCATCTCAATGTCGAGCAGAACGTCGCCTACGGCCTGAAGCGGCTGAAGCTTGAGCGTGGCGAGGAACGGCGCCGGGTCGAGGAGGCGCTTGTTCAGGTGTCGCTCACCGGTCTTGGCAAGCGCCTTGCCAACGAGCTCTCCGGCGGCCAGCGCCAGCGCGTGGCGCTGGCCCGCGCGCTCGTCATGCGCCCGAAAGTGCTTCTGCTCGACGAGCCGCTGTCGGCGCTCGACAAGAAGCTGCGCGAGCAGATGCAGGTCGAACTGCGCCGCCTGCAACAGGCGGTCGGCATCACCTTCGTGCTGGTCACACACGACCAGTATGAGGCGCTGGCCATGTCGGACCGCATCGCGGTGATGTTCGGCGGCCGCATCGCGCAGGTCGCCTCGCCCAAGGAAATCTACCAGCGCCCGGTCAACCGCCAGGTCGCCGACTTCCTCGGCGGCATGAATTTCGTCAAGGCCGAGATCGTCGAGGAGAACGGCGCCTCGCTGGTGGTCGACACGCTGGGCTTCGGCCGGGTGAAGACGGACAAGCCGAAGGCCTTCGTGCGCAATGGCGGCGCGGCCACGCTCGGCATCCGACCGGAGCGGCTGCGCGTCCTGTGGGATAATGCGTCGGCCAAGTTCGAGGTCGCCGGCAAGGTGGTGGAGCGCCACTATTTCGGCGAGATCACCCACCTGATCGTCGAGATACCGGGGCTCGAAAAGCCGCTATCCGTCACCGAAACCAATGATTTCGGCGCCGACGATATCCCGGTCGGCGCACCGATCCGCCTGGCCTACGATCCGGACGCGCTGGTGGCGATGGCCGACTGAATCGCGGTCGCGGCGATCCGCCCTGCGACGATCGCGCCTTCGACATAGCCGGGGAAAGAGGGCGACACTTCCGACGCGGCGAAATGGACAGGTGGCGCGCCGGCACGAATGATGTTCTCCGCATCCCGCGCAGTGGCATCGACGATGAGATCGCAATAGGCGCCGCCGCTCCAGCGGTCCTGTGTCCAGTCCCTCTGATTGAAATCGACGATCTCCAAAGCGTCCGGCCCGAGCGTTTCCGCCAGCCTTGCCATGACCTCGGCACGCAACGCCGACGGGCCGAGTCCGCGCCAGCGCAGCGCAAGCGGCCCGCCGACGAAGACGACGAGCGCCGCATGGCCCCCGTCCTTGCTGGCGTCGCAGGCGAACAGGCCCGGCAGGTCGCGCCACATCACCATGCCGCTCAGCCCCTTGTCACGCCAGAACGGCCTGGCGTAGCGCACCAGGATCTTGATCACCGCGCCGCTTTCCCAGACGCCCAATGCTCGTGCCAGGGGGGATGGCAAGGCCGGCGCGAAGTCGAGTTTCGCGGCCATGGCCGGAGGCAGCGCGACGAGCACGGCGCGCGCCTCCACGACGCCGCCGGCCGAGGCCGCGCGCACGCCCGCCGGACCATGCTCGATGCGCGTGACCGGCGTGTTCAGCCGCAAACGATCGCCGAGATCGCCGGCAAGATCGTCGGCGAGCGACTGCATGGTCTCGCGCAGGAAATATTGCAGCTCGGGCACCTCGTTGGTGATGCGCCGATCATTGTCGATCAGATGCCAGAGCGGGACCTTGTCCAGCGCCAGGCACCACAGGCCTTCGATCATAGAGCGGAAGGCGGCCTTGGCATCGGATGTGTCGGCCTGACGGTCGAGCCAGGCGGCGACGCTAAACCCGGCAATCGCTGGATCATCCGGATCGATCCCGTTCATGCGTTCGCGGATCGCCATCGAGGCATGATAGGTCCGATCCGCCCGGATAGCCGGCATCGACGGATGGGTGGTGAAATCGCCCTCGACATAGGTCTCGACGAATGTCTTGCCGCGCGCCTTCGCCAACGCCATCACCTGCGGCATGTCCTCGCACAGGAACTGGCCGCCGCTGTCGATCCATTCGCCGAGCCCGTTGCGCATGGCTTCCACGCGGCCGCCGACGCGCTCGCGCGCTTCAAGCAGCATGAAATCGATACCGGCGCGCTTCAGTTCAATCGCGGCGGACAGGCCGGTGAACCCGGCGCCCACGATGATGACATCGGTCCTTTCGACCCCGTCACCCGATGACCCTGCGCTGGTCTTCAATGGCCCTGCTTTGCTCTTCAATAGCCAGCCTTGATCTTCTCGAACTCGGTGACCATGCGGCGCTTCAGCTCCGGCGGCACCGGCTGCTGGAACAAGGTCTTGTCGAGGAACTTGTCGAGGCCGTCAAAGCCGCGCTCGACCAGCAGCTTGTGGTCCATCGCCGCCATGCCGGCGGCGTTGCCATGGCCATAGCCGAAGGTCTTGACCATGTGTTCGGAAACGCCGGGCGCATTGACCGCGTTGAGGAAATCATAGGCCTGGTCGAGCTTGCCCGGCGCGTCCTTCATCAGCACATAGCCGCACACCCAGGTCGAGATGCCTTCCTGGGTGTCACGGTTCATCTCGATCGGCACGCCCTGGCCCTTGAGCGTCACATAGGTCTCGTTCCAGCCCCAGACCAGGTCGACCTCGTTGCCGGAAACGGCCTGGTTGAGATCGGTGTCGTCGGTCCAGTAGAAACGCACGTTCTTGTGCACGTCGCGCAGGAAGGCGGAGGCTTCCTTGAACTGCGCGTCCGTCATCCCCGTCCAGTCCTTCAGGCCGATGACCAGGCTCGCCAGCGCATAGGCATCGTCGACATTGTCGCCGATGGTGACGCGGCCCTTGAACTTCGGATCGGCGAAGACGCGCAGCGACTGCGCCTCGTCTCTGGTGACGTTGTCGGTGCGGTAGAGAAGCGAGGTGTTGCCCCAGTCGAACGGCATGAACCACGCCTTGCCGTCCGCCGTGGTGGCGAGATCCTTCATCGCCATGATGCCGGGGTTGAGGTCCTTCCAGCCGGCGATCCTCGACGTGTCGAGCGGCTGCAGCAGGCCTGCCTCGCGCCACTTCACCACGCTCTGCGAGCAGGGATGCGCGATGTCGGCCTTGAAGCCGGCGCGCATCTTCTCGAAGGCCTCGTCCTCGTCGCCGAAGAAGGAGAAGCTCGGATCGGCGCCGTATTTGGCGGTATAGGCCGGATGCAGCATCGGATCCTCATAGCCCGACCAGTCGAACACGACGAGATCGCCACCGGCCTCGGCAAGCGTGTAGACCGTGCCCGCGCCCAGCATGACGGTGGCGGCCAGGACAAGGCGAGAAAGCATGGATTTCATGGCGCGATGACTCCCCCGGTCGCGAACATCGGGGCAAAGTTAGGAGAATTCCCGGGCTTTGGCGAGCCCGCCGGGCTCGCGCGATCGCGCCTAGATCAACCCACGTCGACCGTTCAGGCGACGGTAGGCCGCGAGACGGTTGGGGTTGGCATTTCTGTAGCGCTCGAGCTCGGTCACCAGCAGCCGCTCGCGTCCGAGAATCTCATCGGCAAGGCGCACCACATGGATGTTCGGCCATGGCTTGTTGGTGATGCGCAGCAGGTCCGCGAAGGCCGCGGCCTCGCCCTTGTCGCCGTGCGCGATGGCGAGCGCGACGAGGGCGACCGCCGTGCTGCGGCTGGCGCCCATGTGGCAGTGCACCAACAGCCGCGCGGCCTCGCCCGATCTCAGCCGGTCGTGCCAGTCCCGGAGGAATTCGACGATCTCCGCCATCAGGGCCGGCGTCAGCGGAAACTCCGCCGGCGCGTCACCGTCGTTGAAGCGACGCTGCAATGTCCTCGTCCCGGCGAAGCTCGGAACCTTGGCCGGGTCTATGGCGGGATCGAGCAAGGAGACGACATGGGTCGGGCGATAGTCGATCACATCCGCATGGATGCGGCCGGCAAAGAGCGCCGAGACGCGCAGGGCCTGCGCCGGGTTCCATTGCGACATCGCCGCACCCTCATCCATCCGGCCTTCCTCCCACGGGCAAAGCCGAGCGATGGACGCCCGGATTTGTCGTCAACAACAGCTGTGGCCTCAATAGCCGGC
Source organism: Mesorhizobium sp. 65-26 (assembly GCA_001899205.1). GTDB lineage: Bacteria > Pseudomonadota > Alphaproteobacteria > Rhizobiales > Rhizobiaceae > Mesorhizobium. The sequence continues at coordinate 41,816 of MKVL01000032.1, forward strand.
TTTGATCTTCTCGAACTCGGCGATCATCTTGAGCTTCAGCGCCGACGGCACGGGTGACTGGAACAGCGTCTTGTCGACGAATTTTCCGACATCGTCATAGCCCTTCTGCTTCAGCACCGCCGGGTCGACGCCGGCCATGCCCTTGGCGTTGGCCTGGCCATAGCCCCAGTCCTTCACCAGCACCTTGGCGACTTCAGGATCGTTGACCGCGTTGAGATAGTCATATGCCTTGTCGACATTGCCGGGCGCGTCCTTGAACAGCACGTAGCCGCACACCCAGGTCGAGATGCCTTCGTTCGTATCCTTCTTCGACTTGATCGGCACGCCGGCCGCCACCGACTGCACGGCGGCATCGTTCCAGGCCCAGGCGAGATCGACCTCGCCGCCGGAGAGCAACTGCACGATGTCGGTGGTGTCGGTCCAGTAGGAGCGCACGTTCTTGTGCACCTGGCGCAGGAAGTCGGACGCCTGCTTGAACTGGTCGTCCGTCATCTTGGTCCAGTCCTTGAGGCCGATGGCCAGGCTGGCGAGCGCGTAGGCGTCGTCGACATTGTCGCCGATCGAGACGCGCCCCTTGAATTTCGGATCGGCGAAGGCCTTCAGCGACTGAACGTCTTTCTCGTCGACCTTCTCGGAATTGAAGGTGAGCTGCGTATCGCCCCAGTCCCATGGCATGAACCACACCTTGCCGTCGGGCGTGGTGGCCAGGTCCTTCATCGCCATGATGCCAGGATTAAGATCCTTCCAGCCGGTGATCTTCGATGGATCGAGCGGCTGGAGCAGACCGGCCTCGCGCCACTTCACCACGCTCTGCGAGCAGGGGTGGCCGAGATCGGCCTTGAAGCCGGAGCGCACCTTCTCGAACGCCTCGTCCTCGTCGCCGAAGAAGGCAAAGGTCGGGGAATCGCCATTCTTCTCGACATATTTGGGATGGAAGTTGGGGGCCTCGTAGCCCGACCAGTCGAACACGACGAGATCCTTGTCGGCGGCGATCGCCAGCGCCGCCGCCGAAGCCGCGAGGGTTCCGGCCAGCGCCAGCGTCAATGTCAGGCGTCGGGTCATCTTCTTCATCGGTGTTCCATCCTCTTTTGTTTCGTTGGTTTAGGTCCGCGTCATGCCTCGCGCGGTTTGCCCGCCGGTGTCAGCGGGTAATGCTTGGGGAAGGCCGACGCCAGGAACTCGTTGGCCGCCTGCAGCGCCGTCTCGCGCGTGGTGTCTTCCGTTCCCATCATCAGGCGCAGCCACAGGCCTTCGAGCATCGCGCTCAGCGCCAGCGCCAGGCCTTGCGGATCGAAGCCGTAGCCGCCATCGGCCTTCAGCGCCTGGCAAAGCGCGACGAAATGGTTCTGGTAGGCCGCGTCGCGCGATCCGCTCAACGCCTGATAGGTCGGCCGCGACTTGGCCTCGCCCCAGAAGGCGCACCATGCCGCCAGCTTGCGCTTGTTACAGATCGAGCGGTCGAAGTCGGCCGCCACCAGCGCCTGCAACTGCCGGGCGGGATCGTCGCCAGCCTTCTGCAGCGCGCCGCGCCAATGCGCGGAGTACTCGTCGTACATATGCTGGAGGGTGGCGACGAGGAGCTTTTCCTTGCTCTCGAAATGGAAGTTGACGATGCCGCGCGACAGGCCGGCACCGTCGGCCACGTCGGCCATCGTCGTTTCGGAGTAACCGCGCTTGGCGAGGGAATCGATCGTCGCCTCGATGAGCTGAAGCTGCCGGACCTCCTTCGAGGCCTTGCGTCCGCGCTTTTCGGCGTCCCCCTTCTGCGCCGGTTCGGGGAAGCTCTCCCCGGCCTGTGCTGTCTTCATGAGCGTGACTGTCTCCGCCATCGCCGGCTACCCCACCGGCTTCCAACCGCGCAGATGAGTGGGACGGTGCTCGCCACTGTCAAGCACCTTCTGCATGGCCTCCCAGGTCCTGATGTTCTTGTCGACATAGGCCGCGCCGACCACGGCGGCGACAGCGCCGTAGAGCGGTCCCTTGAGGCGCGCGAGTTCCTCGCGCGCGACCTCGCGGTACCACGGGTTACGGTCGCGCGCGCCGACATCGCGAAAGCCGGCACCGCGCATCGCATCGACGTAGCGCGCCGGCGAGGCCATGGCGAAGGAAAGGCCCTCGGCCGCGACATAGGCCTTCATCTGCGGCGACGGCTCGCCATCATGCGCGATCATCCAGTTCGACGCCGCGAAGACTCCGCCCGGCTTCAGCACGCGGAAGATCTCGGCGAACAGCGCGTCCTTGTCGGGCACGTGCAGCAGCGCGTCCTTGGAGAAGACGACGTCGAAGGAAGCGTCGGTAAAAGGCAGCCGCCCCGGCGGTGCCTGGACGAAGCTGGCGCGCTCGGCGAGCCCTTGCGCCTCGGCCCGGCGCCTGGCCGCTTCCACGACCGGCCGCTCGACATCGAAGCCGATGGCACTGGCGGCGCCATGGCTGGCGACCAGATGCAGCGTTATCCCTCCCGAGCCGCAGCCTATGTCGAGGATGGTCTTGCCCTGGAGCGGCAGGCCCTCGACCACGCGATCCACTTCGTCGGGACCGCCGGGCGAGAGATAACCCTCGCCCCACAGCGCTTCGAGGAAGCGGATGGCTGTGTCGTCATACTCCGGTTCGGCATGCGCGATCTCGATCATCGCATCTCGCTCTTCGGCGCCGGCTATCCATTCGGAAAGGCTGCCAAAGCCTAGCGCATGCGCGCGAAAACGCAACATAGTTTGTTGAACATTCATTCAAAATCTCTGGACAGACCGACGGCCCTCATGCCAGATTTCCCGCGATCGGAAGCCGACCGCGCATAGGAAGAGGGTGGACCCGCATGAAGGCCGGACCGAAATGAAAGCCTGGGATGCGATCGTCATCGGCGGCGGCCACAATGGCCTGGTCAATGCCTGCTACCTGCAGCGCGCCGGGCTCGACGTGCTGGTTGTCGAGAAGAACGAATGGGTCGGCGGCGCCGCCACCAGCCGCGAACTGACACCGGGCTTCCTCTACTCCAACTGCTCCTATGTCTGCTCGCTGTTCCGGCCCGAGATCATGCGCGACCTGGAACTGCCCCGCTTCGGCCTGCAGGTGATCTCCTATGAAGGCGGCGCCGTGTTCACGCGCGACGGCGACTATCTCGCCAACTACCGCGACCACCACGCGCATCGCCGCGAATTCGCGCGCTTCTCCAGGCGCGACGCCGAGGCCTACGACCGCTATTCGCGCGACGTCACGCGGCAATGCCGCTTCATCCAGCCTCTGCTGATGCGCACCGCGCCCGACCCGACCAGCTTCAGGCCGCGCGACCTCGGCGAGCTGCTCTATCTCGGCAGGAAGTTCGCCGGCCTGTCGGCCGAGGAGATGGCGCTGACCCTGCGCTTCTGGACGATGTCGATCTCCGATTTCCTCGACGAGTATTTCGAGACCGACGTCATCAAGGCGAACTTCGCGCTCTCCGGCATCATCGGCACCGCGCTCGGGCCGATGTCGCCCGGCACCGCCTATGTCCTGCTCCACCACTATATGGGCGAGGTCGACGGCTCGGTCGGCGCCTGGGGCTATGCGCGCGGCGGCATGGGCGCGGTGACCAGGGCGCTGGCCGCCTCCTTCAGGGCCTCCGGCGGCACCATCCGCACCGGCGCGGAAGTCGACCATGTGCTGGTCAGGAACGGCAAGGCAAGAGGCGTGGTGCTGGCCGGCGGCGAGGAGATTCCCGGCAAGCTCGTCGTCTCCAACGCCGACGTCAAGCGCACCTTCCTGAAGCTGGTCGAGGAGAAGGAACTGCCCGACATCTTCCTGCGCCGGGTCCGGAACTTCAAGATCCGCGGCTCGTCCGGCAAGGTCAACATCGCGCTCGACTCCTTGCCGGAATTTCCTGCCCTGCCGAAGGATTCGCCCGTCTATCGAGGTGACATGCATTTCACCGATTCCATGGAGCGTATGGAGCGCGCCTATGACGACTGGAAGGCCGGCCGCTGGTCCGCCGACCCTTTCCTCGACATGGTCATCCCGACGACGCTCGACCCGACGATGGCGCCGCCGGGCAAGCACTTCATGAGCTGCTTCGTGCAGTACGCGCCACCCAAGGTGAACGGCCGCGACTGGACGGATGCCGACCGCGACGGCTTCGCCGAAAGCGTGATCTCGCAGATCGCGGAATATTCACCAGGCTTCCGCGACCGCATCGTCCACATGGAGGTGCGCACGCCGCGCGAGCTCGAGGCGGAAGTCGGCCTCACCGAAGGCAACATCTTCCAGGGCGAACTCACCTTCGACCAGTTGCTGTTCAACCGCCCCGTACCCGGCTACGCGCAATATCGCTCGCCGGTCGGCGGGCTCTATATGTGCGGCTCCTCCACCCATCCCGGAGGCGGCGTCATGGGCGCGCCGGGACGCAACGCCGCCGTAGAGATCCTTCGCGATCTCGCCAAGTCCACATCCCATATGAGCCCGGCCCATGACGTCATCTAGCCCGACATGGGACGCCATCGTCATCGGCGGCGGCCACAACGGCCTTGTCGCCGCGGCCACCCTGGCGAAATCGGGGCGCAAGGTTCTGCTTCTCGAAGCCGGCAGTGACCTCGGCGGTGCCGCGCGCACCGAGGAATTCGCGCCGGGTTTCCGCGTCTCGGTGCTGGCGCATGTGCTCAACCGCCTGCATCCCGATGTCGTCAGGACGCTTGAGCTCGAACGCCACGGGCTCACCATCGAACGCGGCGATTTCGCGCCGTCCGTCGCCTTGTCGAAGGACGGCGCGCTCGTCCTGCATGGCGCCTATGGCGAAGTGCTGACGGGGGCGGCCCCTTCCGAACAGTCGGCGTGGAAGGAGCTGCGCGCGCAGTTGCTGCGCTATGCCGGTATCCTGAAGCCGTTCCTCGCGCGCCGGCCGCCCGATCTCTCCGGCATGTCGATGGCCGAGATGGCGGGGCTCGGCCAGACCGCGCTCGCCCTGAAAAAGCTTGGCAAGGAAGACATGCGCGATTTCCTGCGCGTGCTTTTGATGAATGTCGCCGATCTGCTCGACGAACAACTCGCCGACGACAGGCTGAAGGGGCTGCTCGCCTTCGACGCGACGCTCGGCTCCCATCTCGGGCCGCGTTCGCCGACATCGCTGCTCGGCCTCTACTACCGGCTGGCGGGCGAGGCCGGCGGAGCCGCCGGCGCGCAGGTGATCCCGAGGGGCGGCATGGGCGCTGTCGCCGCCGCCATCCGCGCCGCCGCCGACAAGGCCGGCGTCTCGATCCGCCCGGCTTCGGCCGTTGCCCGGATCATTGTCGAGAAGACCCGCGCCGTCGGTGTGACGCTGGCGGGCGGCGAGGAGCTGCGCGCGCGGGCGATCGTCTCGGCCATCAACCCCGCCACCACCTTCCTCGACCTCGTCGGCCCGAGCGAGGTCGACACCGGCTTCGTGCGCAAGGTGAGGAACATCCGCATGAAGGGCGACGCGGCGAAGTTGCACCTGGCGCTCGACCGGCCGCCGCAATTCACCGGCGTCGATGCGGTTGACCACAAGGGACGGCTGGTGATCGCCCCCTCGCCCGACCATGTCGAGCGCGCCTTCAACCCGTCGAAATATGGCGAGTTCTCGCCCGAGCCGGTGATGGAGATCACGCTGCCCAGCCTCACGGATGCCTCGCTCGCGCCGTCCGGCGCCTGCGTGCTCTCGGCGGTGGTGCAATACGCGCCCTACGCGCTGAAACAGGGCTGGACCGCCGGCAAGCCGCAATTCCTCGCGGCGATCATGGCGCAGCTCGAAACCCATGCCCCCGGCATCGGCTCGACCGTTCGCCATGCCGAGTTGCTGACGCCCGCCGACATCGAAGCACGCTACCGCGTGCCCGGTGGCCATTGGCACCATGGCGAGCTGCAGGCCGACCAGATGCTGATGTCGCGACCCGTGGCAGGCTGGGCTGGCTATGACACGCCGATCGAGGGCCTGTTTCTTGCCGGCGCCGGCTCGCATCCGGGCGGCGGCGTTTCCGGCGCGCCCGGCCTCAACGCGGCGCGACGCATCATCGCGATGAAGGTATGACCATGATCCCGCAAAGCGCCGAAGCCGCACCCCAGGGCAATTCCCGCGCCGCCGCGCAATCGCATTTCCGCACGCTGCGCCCCGGCACGCCGTTCCAGCCACGCATCGACGCGCTGGCGCTGAAGAACGACTGGTACGACTGGGCAGGCTACCGCGCGCCGCATTCGCTGTGGGACGAGGAGCTCGAGTATTTCGCCATACGCAGCCAGGCAGCGCTCTTCGACATCTCGCCGATGACCAAATACCGCATCGAGGGCCCGGACGCCGAAGCGTATCTCGATCGGGTCACGCTGCGCGACGTGACCAGGCTGAAGCCGGGCCGCGTGCACTACACGGCGTGGTGCGACGACGAAGGCTTCGTTCTCGACGACGGCACATTGTTCCGGCTGTCGCCGACTCGTTTCCGGCTCTGTTCGCAGGAGCGGCACCTTCCCTGGTTGCTCGACAGCGCCTTCCGGTTCGACGTCACGGTCGAGGAGGAGACGGAGGCCATCGCTGGCCTGGCGCTGCAGGGCCCGACCTCTTCCGCGATCCTGCGCGACGCGGGCTTTGCCGGCGTCGAACGGCTCAAGGTCTTCGATCTCGCCGCGTTCGACCATGACGGCGCCAGCGTTGTCATCTCGCGCACCGGCTTCACCGGCGATCTTGGCTACGAATTGTTCGTGCCGGCTGGAAAAGCGCTGGGCCTGTGGGACAGGCTGATGGTCGCGGGCGCGCCGCGCGGCATCCGCGCCATCGGCTACACCGCCTTGAACCGCGCGCGGCTGGAGGCTGGGCTGATCGTCGCCAATGCCGATTTCACGACATCGGAGCATGCCATCCGCGCCGATCGCACGCGCATGCCGGACGAGATCGGCCTCGGCTTCATGGTCGATCCGGAAAAGGGCAATTTCAATGGCCGCCGCGCCATCCTCGAGGCACGCGCCGGCCGCAAGCTACGTCATGTCCTCGTCGGACTGGAGATCGAAGGCAACATCCCCGCCGAACATGCCATCGTCTATCACAAGAAGAGCCAGGAGGTCGGCCTGGTGAGCGCGGCGATGTGGTCGCCCATGGCCAAGCGCAACATCGCGATCGCCTCGCTGGCGCGCCCATATGGTGATACCATCGTGGACGACCTGTGGGTCGAGATCTACGCCATGCGCGAACTGCAGTACCAGAAGCTGATGAAACGGGCCAAGGTGGTGCCCCGGCCCTTCATCAAGCTCGACCGCCGCACCGCCAGCCCGCCGGCGGATTTCTGAGATGGCCAGCGAAGCGGACGACAGGGAAGCCGAGGCGGAAGCCGCTGAGCAGTGGGGATTGATCAACACCCCGCTCGGCGAGAAATGGTCGGGCCGCACGCGCTATGCCGCCGCCATGTATTTCTACAAGCGTGACGAGATGAACGCGGAGACGCTGGAGGTCTACCGCATCTGCGCGCGGCTGGATAACGAGGACCCGCTGCCGATCATCCGCGACCGTGGCGTCGGCAAGGATTGGCTGAAGCGCATGGGCTACAGATAGCCACGCCGGCGACATCGCCGGCGTGATGCTCCAGAGCGTTGAAGGCCTAGAACTTGTAATTCAGCCCGATGCGGACAGCATCAAACTTGGCGTCCGACTTGAAGAAGCCGTTCGAAAGGCCTGTCCATCCCAGATCGACGTGCAGGTATTCCAGCTTGGCCGTCCAGTTCTGGTTGAACGCGTATTCGACGCCGCCGCCCGCCGTCCATCCAACGTTGGTGCTGCTTGCCTGGTAGGAGGAGGAATTATCGATCCCGGACTTCACATGGCCAACAGCCAGGCCCCCGGTACCGTAGACAAGGATATTGTCGAATGCGTAGCCGATCCTGCCGCGCACGGTAGAGTACCAGTCCACCTTCGTTACACAGGCACCGGATCCGCAGGTCCAGCTGCCACCGCCCGGTTCGCCAAGATTGCCCGGTCCGAAGCTCCCCTTGATTCCGGAGTAGGACAGGTCTGCTTCGATGCCCGCGACCCAGTTCTGATTGAACTGATAGTTGTAGCCAACCGTCACGCCGCCAATGAAGCCCTTGATGTCAAAGGGATTTGATTCGCCACCGTCATTGAATTTGCTGTCACCCCAGCCATAGCCGGCGGTGAGGCCCACATAGCCACCTGACCAGTTGTATGTCGATGCCACCGGAAGCTCGGCCACCGCGTCGGCCGCGAATGCGCTGCCGCCCGCGGCAAACAGGAAAGCGGTTGCCAGAAGAAGTGCTCTCATCGCCGAAGCCCCTTTGTAGACAGCTCAGACAATAGGTTATGTCCGCTAAGGTTGTGAACCGCCCGCAACACCCCCATAAGAAGAATGCCACTTGATGTTGCTTCGCCGCCACAACGAAGGCGGGCGAAAACGTCGCCCGCCTTCAGACCTCGGATACCTCCGAAGCTCACCAGCGTGCTACCGCAAACCGCGGCGACAGCTGGAGCGCTCCCGTTGAAACGGAACCCTCAGAACCAATACATCTGATTGTTTTTGCTGAATTTTTCAGGAGCCAAATGTCTCCATTTGGCTGCGAAATACTCAAGATGCGAGTCCTGATTGAAGCATCCTTCAGCATGCTGTCCGCCGGCTCAGCCGATCGTCTTTTCCAGCATGCCGATCCAGTTCCGATAGGCGATCTTCTCGATCAACGCGGAACCGAAACCGCGCGCGGCGAAGGCATCGATCAGCCTCGGCAGGCCGGCAACGTCGCCGATGGCAGCGGGGATCATGGCGCCGTCGAAATCCGAGCCGAGGCCGACACCGTCCTCGCCGAGCTTCTGCAGCAGCGACTCGACATGGCGCACCATGATGTCGAGGCTGGTATCGGCATTCATGCGGCCGTCCTCGCGCAGGAAGCCGGTGGCGAAGTTCAGCCCCACCATGCCGCCCGTGTCACGGATGGCGTCGAGCTGCCAGTCGATCAGGTTGCGCGAATGGCCGCAGATCGCGTGGACGTTGGAATGGGTGGCGACCAGCGGCGCGTCGCTGATCGCGGCAACGTCGCGGAACCCTTTCTCGTTGAGATGAGAAAGGTCGATCATGATCCGGAGCTGGTTGCAGGCCTTGACCAGAGCCTTGCCGGCTTCGGTGAGGCCAGGCCCGGTGTCGGGCGAAGAGGGAAAGCGGAACGGCACGCCATGGCCGAAGACATTCGGACGGCTCCATACGATGCCCAGCGAGCGCAGGCCAGCCGCGTACAGCACGTCGAGCATCGTAAGCTCGGGATCGATGGCCTCGGCGCCCTCGATATGAAAGACGGCGGCGAGCGAGCCCTTGGCCATGGCCGAACGCACGTCGGCGGCGCTGCGGCAGACGGTCAGCGCCGACGCCCGCTCCAGCCGGAACAGGATCGAGGCCATGGCGATGGTGGAGGTGAGCGCGTCGGCGCGCGGTACCTCGTTGGCCAACGGCTCGGTGTCGGTTGGCGACGTCGGCACGGCGCTGCGCTTCGACTTTTCGACCGGCGGCGGAAAGATGGCGAACATGCCGCCCGCGAATCCGCCCTGCCTGGCGCGCGGCAGGTCGATATGGCCGCCCCTTTGTCCCTCGATGAAGAGCTTTTCGACGTCCGCGTCCTTCGACTGGTACAGTCTCAACAACGTGTCGTTGTGCCCGTCGAAGACGGGAACGAGTTTGGAATCGCTCATCAGGAGTTCATTCGGCTCGAGAGTCGGCGGCTTTGCCTGTCTGTCTGCCTACTTAGAGCATTTCGCGCCTAAGTGGAATTCTTCGCCTGGCGCAAATGCCGGCAAAACATTACGGCCAAAACAAAGGGATAAACGGCGGTCCCGGCACTGCGGGACCGCCGTTTGGCTATTGCTTCAACACGTCGGCCCATTCCGGATGCCGGCGGAACTGGGCATTCGCGAAGGGACAGAGCGGGATGATCTTCTTGCCCGCCGTCCGCGCATCCTCGACCGCGCGGGTCACCAGCCGCAGGCCGGCGCCCTGGCCACGAAAGGCGTCCGGCACCTCCGTGTGGTCGATGATGATCTGGTGCTCGCCGATCTTGGTGAACGTCATCTCCGCCACCGCGCCATCGGGCCCGCGCAGCAGATAGCGTCCCTTCGAGCCACGATCCTCGAGTTCGACCTCAGGCAATTGATCAGGCATCTTTCATGCTCCCTGGAGCCATGATGCCGAAAAGTGCGAAGCGGTTTTCGGACAACATCATGCTCCATCTCCTTGATTGAGAGACGCGCCGGCGAGGAACCGTCGCGCCGCTTCGATTTCATTCGGCCGTACCTCGTGGCCGCCCTCGTGCCATTCCACTGTGACATCCGCGCCATCGGCGCGCAAATACGCCTCCAGCCGCGTCGTCATCACAGGCGGGCATATCGGGTCGCGCCTGCCGGCGGTGACCAGTATGCGCCGGCCGGCAAGGCTGCCCTGCACCCGTGGTTCGAACGGGATGAGCGGGTGCATCAGCACCGTCGCGTCGAACAGGTCGGGCGCCGCGAACACCAACGACGCCAGTATATTGGCACCGTTGGAGTAGCCTAGACCAAGCACAAGCGAGGGTTTCGACGCCTCGACATGCGCTCTGACGAAGCCTGCCATCTTGGCGGTCGCCCGCGCCAGGTCGTCCATGTCGTAGACGCCCTCACCGGTGCGGCGGAAGAAGCGCGCGGCGCCGTGCTCCGAAACATCGCCGCGCGGCGAGACGATCGTCGCCCCGGGCACCAGTTCGCGCCCGAGCGAAAGCAACTGGCTCTCATCGCCGCCCGTGCCGTGGAAGAGGAAGAGCAGCGGGCTGCCCGGCGAACCGGGCAGCCCCTTGCTGACGTAACTTTCCCTGCTCATGGCGCCTCAATCCTCCAGCTTCTGCAGATGCTGCTCGAGATAGGGCCGCAGATGCTGGTGCTGCGTCGGCAGCTTCAACGCCTCGCCCAGATGCGCCGTATCCTCGTCACGATCGAAGCCGGGTTCATTGGTGGCGACCTCGAACAGCACGCCGCCAGGCGTGCGGAAATAGATCGCCCAGAAGTAGTCGCGATCGATCACCGGGGTGACATGGTAGCCGGTGTCCATCAGCGCCTTGCGCACCTCGAGCTGCTTGGCCCGGTTTTCGACGGCGAAGGCGACGTGGTGGACCGAGCCCGCGCCGAGATCGGCGAAATTGGCGCCAGGCAGCGTCTCGATGTCGATGACGTCGGCGCCGTTGCCGTTCTTGACCGCAAGCCGCCGGACGTTGCCCGACTTGTCGACTTCCTCATAGCCCATGAACTTCAGCAACTCCTCGGTGGCGCCGCCGTCCTTCAGGCGCAGCGCCACCGAATGGAAGCCTCGGATCGCCTCATCGGCCGGCACGCCGCCCTTCACCCAGGGCGCCCGCTTGTCCGCCTTGTCCTCGACGAGGGCAAAGCCGTCGCCATCCGGACCGGCGAAGACAAGCCTGTTCTGGCCGAAGGTCTCTTCGCGGGAGAGGCCCTGGACGCCCTCGTCGGCGAAGCGCTTTTCCCAGTAGCCGAGCGTGCCTTCGGGCACCGAGAACACGGTGGTGCCAACCTCGCCCACCCCGTGCCGGCCCTTGCCGATGTTGGGGAACGGGAAATAGGTCATCACCGAACCGGGCGTGCCAACCTCGTCGGCATAGTAGAGGTGATAGACGTCGGGCGCGTCGAAATTGACTGTCTTCTTGACCCGGCGCAGACCGAGCTTGCCGGTGAAGAACTGGTTGTTCTGGCGTGCATCCCTGGCCATGGACGTGACGTGGTGCAGGCCCTTGATCTGGTCGAGCATGATTTCTCTCCCTTGCCTTTCTCTGTGCGGCCCCTGCCGCCTTCCACGTCAATATGAGCATCGCGGAGGGGCCGGCAAAGACGGCAAACACAGAATGGACTGTGCTGTATTATTGAACAATTGATGTCTATTCGTTCACTATTACAGCAAGAAAACAATCTTGCGCCGGGATCGGAATTCGGTTCCATGGAGCGGCGTTCCGGGCCGGGCCGGCCAGGCGCACGTCAGGAAGCGAGGGGACCGGGATCTTGGCCGACGCACGACCGAACGTACTCCTCATCACCTGCGACCAGTGGCGCGGCGATTGCCTGTCGGCGGCCGGCCATCCCGTGGTGAAGACCCCCAATGTCGACGCGCTGGCTGCCGAGGCCGTGCTCTTTCGCAGCCACTATGCCGGGGCCGCGCCCTGTTCGCCGGCGCGCGCCTGCCTCTATACCGGCCTCTACCAGATGAACAACCGGGTCTGCCGCAACGGCACGCCGCTCGATGCCCGTCACGGCAATCTGGCGCTCGCCGTGCGCGCCCTCGGCTACGACCCCACGCTGTTCGGCTACACCGATGTTTCGCTCGATCCGCGCACGCTGTCGCCGGGCGATCCGAGGCTCACCAGCTACGAAGGCGTGCTGCCGGGCTTCAGCGTGCGCCGGCTGCTTCCCGAACACCAGCGCCCCTGGCTGTCCTGGCTTGCCGAGCGCGGCATCGATGCCAGCGCGGGTTTTCCCGACATCCACCGACCGGTAGGCCGGCACGACGATGGCGTCAGCAACGCGCCGCCTGTCTACTCCCGCGACGAGACGCCGACGGCTTTCCTGGCCGGCGAATTCATCCGCTGGCTGGGCGAGCAGCAGCGCGGCACACCGTGGTTCGCGCATCTTTCCTTTATCAGCCCGCATCCGCCCTTCATCGTGCCGGAACCGTACAACGCCATGTACGAGCCGGAGCAGGGACCCGCCTTCCGACGCGCCGACGACTGGCGAACGGAAGCGGCCGCGCATCCCTATCTCGCCTACGACCTTGGCCGGCAGAAGCGATCATCGTTCCGCCCAGGGGCTGGCGGGACCGTGCGCGACTGGGGCGATGACAATTTCCGACGCATCCGCGCGATCTACTATGGCATGATCTCGGAAGTGGATGCGCAACTCGGCCGGGTCTTCGCGGCGCTGAAGGCGGCGGGTGCCTGGGAGGATACGATCCTTGTCCTGACCTCCGACCATGCCGAGATGATGGGCGACCATTTCATGCTCGGCAAGGGCGGCTTCTTCGACGGCAGTTACCATGTCCCGCTGATACTGCGCGATCCTCGCATCGGCGGAACGGC
>MKVL01000032.1:54896-250282 GCA_001899205.1 Mesorhizobium sp. 65-26
CACCGGAGAGGCCGAGCGCCATTTCGGTATAGCCTCCAGCCAATGCAATCTCGCCGTTATCCGCACGCGAGAATTCAAATACGTGCATTTCGGCGGCGGCCTGCCGCCACTGCTGTTCGACCTGGAAAAGGATCCGGGCGAACTCAACGATGCCGCGTCCGACCCGGCCTATCTGCCGGTCCGTCTCGATCTCGCCGAACGGCTGCTCGCCTGGCGTGCCGAGCATCTCGACCGATCGCTGACGCTTGCCGAACTGACGCGGGACGGCGTCGCCGGCTACGTCGCAGCGCTGCCGCACGGGATATAAAAAAGCCCGCGCCGGTTGGCGCGGGCAAGTCTCTCACCGCAAATGGACTACCGCAGGATCATGCGCTGCTGGTCGCGCTTCTCGGCATAGCTGCCCTTGTCATAGGCAACCTGCGCCTCGAGCTGCTCCTTGGTGAAGTTGGTGTAGAGATACTTCTTGCCGCCCTTGTCAGCCATGAACTTCAGATTGTCCATGCCGATGGCGACTTCCTTGGCCCCGACGCCGAGGAACCCGCCGACATTGACGATCACCGCGTCGGGCTTGTTGTCCGGCGTCAGCACGACATCACCGATCTCGCCAACCTTCACGTTATTGGCGCCATAGACGGTAGCGCCCTTGATATCGTCACCGCGTACCTCGCCGGCCGGGACTTCGGTAAGCCCCGACTTCTCGATGGCTGCCGTCTTGGTCTGGTCGGGAGCCATCGTGTCGGTGGCGGCCGGCGCCTCGGCGGTCTTTTCGGCAGGCGCGGCGGCGGGCTCCAGCGCCGGCCCGCCATTGGATGCGATAGCCGCGGGCGCCGGATCATAGGCCCTGCGATTGAAGTCCGGCAGCGCCTGCAGCTCCTCCTTGGAGGCGGGCGCCACCAGCCAGCGTTCACCGTTCTTCTCCGCCCACGCGGCCTTGGCGAAATCATAGGCGACGTTCTTCGCCCCCATGCCAAGGAAACCGCCAACCCCGATCACCAGCGACCTGGCGTCGCCGTCCTTGGCAAGAATGATGTCGTTGACGCTGCCGATCTTCTGGGCATCGTCGCCCGGACCATTGTAGACGGCCTTGCCGACGATGTTGGTCGCCAGATTGCCTTCCGCGCGCTTCACCGGCTCGGCCTGCCGGGCGTTCATGTCGACGGGCCTGTTCTCGGCCGTCGTCGCCGGCGCGCTCGGCATTGTCGCATCGGCCGCCGGGGCAGGCGGGTCATAAGGTCGGCGATCGAAATCCGGCTGCGCGGTCAGCTCTTCCTTCGTGGCAGGGGCGATCAACCAGCGGTCGCCGTTCTTTTCGGCCCATTGCAGCTTGTCATAGTCGAAGGCCACGTTCTTGGCGCCGATGCCCAGGAAGCCGCCGACGCCGATGACGACCGACTTCGCGTGGCCCTCCTTGTCCAGCACCACGTCGCTGACCTTGCCGATGTTCTCGGCCTTGTCGTCGAGGCCATTGTAGACGGATTCACCGATGATGTTGGTGACGAGGCTGCCCTCCGCCGGCTGCACCGCCGGAGCGGCTTCCTGCGCGGCGGGAACCGATGCCGGTGCGGTCGTGGACTGCGCGTGGGCACCGGTTGCGATAAGCGCGGCAAGCGCCGTCGTGGCAAGTAGATTGCGGATCATGATAGCGTCTCCTCGTGCGTGATCTCATACGCGCCGCGTCCGGTTGAACCGTGGCTGGGAAGACTGGGCGCGGCATTCTGCTGCGTTCTGCTGCCTGTTCACAACGTCGTGACCACGCCGTGGTTCCGACAAAAGTGCGCGCGCCCGCAGTGCCAGGCGAATGATCGACGAGGAGCCGGCTCCGAACCCCGGCTTGTGGCACGCGTCGCCCCGCGTCGCTTGTCCTGGAAGCGCAGTGCCCTTTGGCGGAACCTTTTTGCCATCCGTGCCGTTTCAGCCTCCGGCTGGGACGACCCCGGCCCTTTTGCGTTGCAATCCGGCGGTCGCCCGGAAATGACGGAGTGGGGCATGCGATTTGCGGCGGTGCTCAACCGCGAAGGCGGCACCTTGCGCACGACCGATCTGGATGCCCTGGCCGAGCGGATGCGAGGCATGCTGGAAGCGCGGGGCCATCGTCTCGAGATCGATATCGTCGGAGGGGGCGAGATTTCCGCCGCCCTGGCGGAAGTCGCCGGACGGCGCGGCGTGGATGTCGTTCTGGCGGGCGGCGGCGACGGCACGATCTCCACTGCCGCGGCGGCATTGGTCGGCAGCGGCAAGGCGCTGGCGGTCCTGCCGGCCGGCACCATGAACCTGTTCGCCCGGGGCCTCGGCATTCCGACCGCCCTCGACGCTGCCCTCGCCAGTTTCGCCGGCGCAGATGTAGCGACGGTCGACGTCGCGACAGCCAACGGCCGGATCTTCGTGCATCAATTCTCGATCGGCATGCATGCCAGGATGGTGCGCCTTCGCGAGAGCATGGAATTCGGCTCGCGGTTGGGAAAGATGCGCGCGTCGGTCCAGGCCGCATGGCGAACGATCAACAGTCCACGCGCCATGCAGGTCGCGATGACCATCGGCGAGGCCGAGATCACCGCACGGACGACCGGTATCGGCATAACCAACAACCTGTTCGGTGAAGGCCACCTCCCCTACGCGGACAACCCCGCCGGTGGCGTGCTCGGCATCTATGTCATGGCGGCGCGCGAGCGTAGCGAATTCGCCCGATTGCTGTTCGACGTGGCGCGCGGCAGATGGCGCGACAGCGCGCATGTGGAGGTTCATCAGTCCAATCGGGTCGTATTGAACATTCGGTCCGGCATTTCCAGGCTCGGCGCGGTCATGGACGGAGAGCTCGTGCCGCTTGAGCGGCGGACCACGATCGAAAGTCTTCCGGGCGCGCTAAAGGTGCTCGTGCCTTCAGGCGCGGCGTGGGCAAAGGCTGCGTGATGCGAGCGGCTACCGGATTCATCCTACCTGGAGGACACCGACCCCGGCTCCACCGTTGCCGTCGTGTCGATCATCCTGCCGTAGATCTCCGCGCCACCCCAAGCCACGAACGACAGCAGGAGCGCGGCGATCAGGATGCGCAGGCCATGGCGGCCCCAACCTCCCTGGCGCGCCTTTTCCTGAGTGATGATCCTCGTCATGGTCGGCCTCCGTCTTGGTTGTCGCCGACAGGCGTGGGAAGGTACCCGGATAACGAATCCTCGCCGCCTTGGTTCCCTGTTTGCGCGTTCAACTGCAGGGTCCTAGCAACGAAGGAAAACACACCGACGGGGTTTGAGGGGCCGCGTGGATAAGAAACAGAAAAGCACGCGCGTCCTGCCTCCCGATGTCGCTGACGCGGTGGCTGCGCCCGAACGCCTGGCCGTGCTGCACGGCCTGGAGATGCTGGATACGCGCGGCGACGCCGACTTCGACCGCATAAGCGGTCTTGCCGCCGCCATCATGGCCGCGCCCGTGGCGCTGATCACGCTGGTCGACACGGAGCGGCAGTGGTTCAAGTCCCGCCGCGGCATCGAGGAGACCGAGACGCCGACGGACATTTCGTTCTGCGCCCACGCCATCGCCGCTGGCGACGATCCCATGGTGGTCACCGACGCCACGGCCGATCCTCGCTTTCGCGCCAATCCGCTGGTTACCGGCGACCATCATGTCCGGTTCTACGCCGGCGTCCCCATCATCGTTGCCAGCGCGCGCATCGGCACGCTGTGCGTGCTCGACCGTGAACCGCGCGCCTTCCCCGGCGAGGCACAACTCGACCAGTTGAAGGCGCTGGCCGCCCTGGCCGCCAGCCTGTTCGCACTGAAGGACGCCACCCGCAGCGGAGCCCGCGCCAAGGCCGCGCTGGCGCGGGAGGAAAAGCGCCGCGCCATCGCCCTCGACGCGGCCGCGCTGGCCAGTTGGGCCTGGGACACGCGCACCGACCTGATCGAGTGCGACGTTCTCCTCTCCGAACTCTTCAACCTGCCGCGCTCGCGCCGGCTGCGGGCGCGCGAAATTCTCGCCTCGATCGATCCGCGCGACGTCTACCAGACCGAAAGCCGCTTCCGCGACGCGCTGAACGGTGGCGACGACTATTTCGGCGAATACCGGGTGAAGGGTTTCCATCCGCCCCGCTGGGTCGCCACGCGCGGCAGGGTCATCGAACGCGACGGCGATGGCCGGCCCGTGCTGATCTTCGGCGTCAACTACGACATCACCGAACGCAAGCTCGGCGACGAGCGCCAGCGGCTTCTGCTGCGCGAACTCAACCACCGGGTCAAGAACACGCTCGCCACCGTTCAGGCGCTGGCCACGCAGACGGTCCGCCATGCCCGCGAACCGAGCGAATTCCTGGAAGCCTTCGGCGCCCGGCTTCAGGCCCTGGGCATCGCCCACAGTCTTCTGTCGGACCGCGAATGGCGCGGCATCGGCATCCGCGAACTCGCGCAGATCGAGATCCGACCTTTCGACACCGCCGACAAGCCACGCATCTCGATCTCCGGCGCCGAACTGCTGCTCTCGCCCGACCAGGCCGTCGGCCTCGGCCTCATCCTCCATGAACTGGCGAGCAACGCGCTGAAGTACGGATCGCTGTCGGTCCCGTCGGGCAAGGTCGATCTCGGCTGGAGCACGACCGGCCGCAAGGGCAATCGCCGCCTGGTGGTGACGTGGCTCGAAAAGGGCGGGCCACAGGTCGCGCCGCCCGAGCGGCAGGGTTTTGGATCGATCCTGATCCGCCGCAGCCTCGCCAAGGTCATCGCCAGCGAGGTGTCGCACGAATTCCGGCCCGAGGGCGTCTTCGCCGAAATATCCATGCCGCTTGAGGAACTGGTGAAATGACGAGCGGCCTTGCGCCCTATCCTTCCGCGCCGGGATCCCGGCCGTCCGGGCCAGGCTTCGTGTTCTCGCGATAGATGGCATAGGCGACCAGCGCAGCGGCCGGCCCGAGAAGCGCCCCCATGCCGGCCTTGCTCTTCAACAGGCTGGGCAGGACGGCCAGCGCCGCGGTGAGGCCGAGCGCCTTCAGATCCGCGTTGCGCCGCGCGGCACGCCGTCGCGCGCGCGCCTTTGCAGAAAGCTGATGGATCAGCACCAGCAGGCCGGCAAGGACGAGGAACCCAATGCCGAAGCCCAACGCGGCCGTGAGCGAACCATAGCGGATCGACGCCCAAATGTAGGCCGCGCCGATGAGGAAGCCGATGCCGCAAAGCGCGGCGAGGGCGGCCAGCGCATAGACGATTGCGGTCGTTCGCGCGCGCCGGACGGCCGAGACCGCCTCGCCGGAAGCGAGTGCCGAAAGCAGGGATGCCAGCGTTGCCATGCGACGGAACTAGACCATCTCGCGGCGGGGTGAAATCCCCCGGCCGCGCGGCAATGCTGCAAAGGCGGAATGTGCGAAAGGCCCCTTCATCCGACTGGGCCTCAACGACGCGTCAGCAGCGCGAAGAGAAAGCCGACGCCGGCGGCGATCGCCAGCGACGTGACGGGCTTTTCACGCACGCTGGCGGCGATTTGCGCTTCCAGGTCTCGGGCATTGCCGCGCAGGCTGTCGAAGGCCGCCTCTCCCTGCGCGCGCAATTGTTCGACGCCCTCGGCGGCGGCCCGGCGCGCCGTGCCGTAGCCATGCTCGCCGGTCTGGGCGAGCAGCCGGCTCAGCTTATCTATGTCGGCCTTCAACTGCCGGATGTCGGCCTCGAGGTCGGAATTGCTGCGGCTGTCGGCTGCGGTCTTTCCGGATGCGGCTGCCATTGATTAACTCCTTGCGTTTGCTCGATTTCAGAACGTCGAAGACCTTTCAAGGTTCCACAGTGGCCGCACGGCGCCCCCGGGGCAAGATCGGAATCAGATCAGCGGACGACGGTCCTCGCCCAATCCCTCCCAGCGGGCGAGCTGCTTGAGACCCTCATTGTCGACGACCTCGCAGCCACCGTCGCGCCACAGGATGAGCTTGCGCTCCATCAGCTTGCGGATCGTCTTGTTGGTGTGCACCAGCGACAGGCCGAGCGTGTCGGCAATATGCTGCTGGGTGATGGGGATGCGGATCGAACTCTTGCCGTTGAGCCCCACGGCGCGCGCCCGGCTGCCGATGAAGGCGATCAGATAGGCCGCGCGTTCGATCGCGCTGCGGCGCCCGACGCTGAGGAGATTCTCATCCAGCATCCGTTCCTCGCGCGACGCGATCCAGGTGATGTCGTAGCCCAGGCCCGGATGATTGCGGTAGAGCTCGTGCAGGTGCTCGCGCTCGAACACGCACAGCAGCATGGTCGACAGCGCCTCCACGGAATGCTGCATCTCGCCCATCACGCTGCCCTGCAGGCCGATGAGGTCTCCGGGCATGAGATAGTTGAGGATCTGGCGGCGGCCGTCCGGCAGCAGCTTGTAGCGAAACGCCCAACCCGACAGCACGGTGTAGAGATGGGCACTGTGGCTGCCTTCCACCAGGACGGTGGCGCCCTTGTCGACGGCAAGCTCACCCTTCTTGAACTTGCTGATGAAGCCCAGCTCCTGCTTCGTGAACTCGCGGAACGCCGGCAAGGGCCTTAGCGGACAGTTTTCGCATGGATATTGCCGGCTTGAAAAAGAACGTGCGTTTTGACCAGACAAAATTCGCCCCCTTTCGAAAACGCGGTCCAGGCGCCCTGTTCGTCCCCACAGGCATTCATGAACCGCTCATCCGCACCTCGACGGCTGCGCGTCGATCTGCAACGCGCTGCCCCGGGCGAGGTTCCGGAGGCCATGGTCCGACATGTCTTTTTTAAATGACAGCACCGCAAATAACGATCATGAATCCCCGTCTTTCAGGAGTTGTCGCTACGTGTCCCCATTGCTCGACGGATTGCGGATTCTCGTTCTTGAGGATGAGTTCCTCATCGCCATGGATGTCGAGCAGCTGTGCCGCGATCATGGCGCGGCCGACGTGGTGATCGCACGCGACCTGATCGAGATCGACCGTGCCGACCTGACCACGCGTTTCGACGTGGCTATCGTCGACCTGATGCTCAGTGGAGCTTCCACGCTCGAGTTCGCCGCGGAGCTGCGCGCGGCGCGCCTGCCCTTCGTGTTCGCGTCGGGCTACTCGGATTCGGACGAAATCAAGGCTTCCTTTCCTGACACCACCCTGGTGCCGAAGCCCTATTCGGGCAAGGACCTTGTCGAGGCGGTCGCGGAAGCCTGCGGCCGACGCGCCACCGCCGGTTGACCCGGCGGAGGCCGACGATTCTCGGAACGCCTTGGACAGAACGAACCTGACCAATCCGCTCTTCGGTTGTTTCGGGGGGCTGAGCTAGATAACTGGCGTGCCCATGACTTGCGCCGAGATCGCGTCCGGACCGTAGTCGTCCTCGCCGGAAATCTGCAGGATCTGCTGCAGCCGCGAGCGGGCGCGGCTGACACGGCTCTTTATCGTCCCCACCGCGCAGCCACATATTTCGGCGGCCTCTTCATAGGAGAAGCCGGAAGCCCCGATGAGGATGATGGCCTCGCGCTGGTCCTCGGGAAGCTGCTCGAGCGCGCTGCGGAAATCCTTGAGGTCGAGCTGGCCCTGTTGGGCCGGATGCACCGCCAGTCGCGCCGTCATGATGCCGTCGCTGTCCTGCACCTCGCGGCCGCGCTTGCGCATCTGTGAATAGAATTCGTTGCGCAGGATGGTGAAGAGCCATGCCTTGAGGTTGGTGCCGGGCTGGAAGCTGCCATGCTTGTCCCACGCCTTGACCAGGGTCTCCTGGACAAGATCGTCGGCCTTGTCCGCGTTCTGGGTCAGCGACACCGCAAAGGCGCGCAGGCTCGGGATCGAGGCGAGCAGGTCGGTCTTGAAGCCTTGGGAAACACCCGCCATGCATCAGTCCTTCTTCTGCGCCGGTTCTGTCTGTTCCAGCTGGCTGAGCAACTGGGCAAAGCGATCCGGCACCTCGTCGGAGACCAGTTCGTCGTAATACTGCTTGAGCTTGCGACCGATTTCGGAGTTCGCTCCAAGCGGGTCGGCGGAACCGTTCCGGCGCCTGTCCGCGACGCCAGTCAACGTATTTTTCGTCATGTCTTCATTCAGCCCTTGTTCCAGCACCCAGCCGCCCAATAGCACGCAACTCAAGGCAAGCGGCACCCTCGTCTGGTTGCCCATCCGGCGGTTCAAACGCGATCCGCCCATATTAGTTCCGTCAGCGCCGGAACTTTTTCGGAAAGACCGCGTTTCAGGCTTCCGGGGCTTGCCAAAAGCCCGACCTTGACATCATTCCTAGCCGTCATCTGAGGGAGACGACCAATATGAGCCTTTCAGCAACCATCGCGCCGCACCTGCCGTTCCTGCGCCGCTTCTCGCGTGCCGTTTCGGGATCGCAGGAGAGCGGCGACGCGCTGGTCGCAGCGATGCTCGAAGCCATTATCGCCGACGTCGACATCTTTCCGAAGGCATCCAGCGACCGGATCGCGCTCTACAAGGTCTTCGCCAAGCTCTTCACCGCGGTCGCCATCCGCGTGCCGCAGGAGCAGGCGCAGTCGGCCTGGGAGCAGCGCGCCGCCGCCAACCTGAACGCCATCGCCCCCAAGCCCCGCCAGGCGTTTCTTCTTGTCGCCGTGGAGGGCTTCAGCGAGGAGGAGGCCGCAGAGGTTCTCGATGTCGACGAGACGGAGTTTTCGGAACTGCTCGCCCAGGCGAGCGCCGAAATCTCCCGCCAGGTGGCCACCGACGTGCTGATCATCGAGGATGAGCCGCTCATCGCCATGGACATCGAGGAGATGGTCGAGAGCCTCGGCCACCGCGTCGTCGGGACGGCGCGCACCCACACGGAAGCGGTAGCGATGTTCGGCAAGACACGGCCGAAGATGGTGCTGGCCGACATCCAGCTCGCCGATGGCAGCTCCGGCATCGAGGCCGTCAACGAGATCCTGTCCTCGACCTCGGTGCCCGTTATCTTCATCACCGCGTTTCCCGAGCGGCTGCTGACGGGCGAACGCCCCGAGCCGGCCTTCCTGGTCACCAAGCCGTTCAACCCAGACATGGTCAAGGCACTGATCAGCCAGGCGCTTTTCTTCGACCGTCAGGCAAAGGCCGCCGCTTGAGCAAGCAGCATCGGGCATGACCTGTTTGCTCCGCCGGACGCAACGATAACCAGCGGACAGAGCGATACGCCCGCCACGCAACAAGAGATGCGTGGCGCCCGGGCGATGCGCTGGCGTTTCGGCGGTTTGACCGCGCCCGGAACGCGAGCCGGCAGCCCTCACCGCGCCTGCTGAAATTTCCCCATCGCGGGTCCGCTCGGGGATCGTCTTTTTCGGCAAATGATGGAACAAACGGCGGCGCACCCCGTTCCTAGTCACCATTCGAAGGAGAAGAACATGCTTTACTGGGCGCTCGTGTTTCTTGTCGTGGCCATTATTGCCGGAGCGCTTGGTTTCGGCGGTATCGCCGGTACATCCGCCGGCATAGCGCAGATATTGTTCTTCATCTTCCTCGCGTTCCTGGTCATTTCCCTCATCGCCGGTCTTTTCAAACGGGCATGAGGAACCAGGCGGCCATCAAGGCGAACACTGGAAGCCGCACCCCTCAAACGGTTTCCAGCCACCGCCGGGCGGTATCCCCCACGGGACGCCGTCCGGCGGACCGCTTTTGGGCCTTGCCTAGCAAGAGCCGGCAAACGGGATTCCGTTGCGCCGGCGCGAAACCCATTCCGCAGTGAGCCGTTTTGTCCAGGACGGACAACCGGATTGACCAATGCGTTCCAGGGCCGGCGACAAAAGCAACAACCAAACCGGCGACGAGGTCATCGCCCTGCATCCGGCCGAGACCGGAATGCAGCTCGGCCGCGCCCTTCTCCACGCCTTGCACAATGCCGGCATCTCGGTCCTCTATCAGGACCGGTCGCTAAGGACCGTGTGGGCTCGAAACATGCGCGCGCCATGGGCCAGCGACGGCATGGACAGCGACGGTATCCTGCCCGCCTCGCAGGCCGAGCGGATCGATGTGGCCAAGCGCGCCGTGATCACCTCCGGCAATCCGGAGCGGCTTGAGATCAGCGTCCCGGTCGAGGAAGGGGTTCGCTGGTTTCAGGTGTGGATTGATGCCGACCGTGCAGAAGGCGGCGTGGTGCAGGGCGTGGTCACCACGATGGTCGAGACCACCGAGCAGAAACGCCGCGAGCAGACGCTGAGAACGCTTCTGCGCGAGGTCAGCCGTCGCTCCAAGAACCTGCTGGCGATCATCCAGAGCATTGCCACGCAGACCGGACGCTACTCCGACGGGATCGGCGATTTCCTGACCCGTTTCAGGGGCCGCCTGCAATCGCTGGCATCCTCCCAGGATCTGGTGACCTCGTCCAACTGGAGAGGGGCCGCGTTACGCGAACTGGTCGCCGGGCAGGTTGGCCGCTATGGCGCCGATCCCGCGCACAGCCTGCGCTTCCATGGTCCCAATCCATATCTCAATCCCAACGCGGCCCTGCATATCGGCCTGGCCATGCACGAGCTTGCCGTCAATTCGGTGAGCTATGGAGCGCTGTCGAAACAGGACGGTTTCGTCGAGGTAACTGCCAAGCTTACGGCCACCGCCTCCGGGGAAACGTCGCTGTCGCTTGTCTGGGCCGAGAAGGTCGATGCCCATGCCGCCGGCGCTGGCCCCAAACGCTTTGGCAGCGTCGCGCTCGAACGCGTCGTTCCGGCCTCCCTGAACGGCACCTCGACGCTCGAGATTTCCGATGGGCGCCTCGAATACCGGCTCGTTGTCCCGCACGGCAATTTCGAGACGGATTGAATGCCGGCGGCGCTCATTAACCGGCTATTCACCATAAAGTCGCAAGCTGCCTTTCCCATAGGACTGCTGCGGTCAGCCGACGCCGGACATTCGGTGGCACGATCCAGCAAGATGGGAGAATGGCCTTGACAGTTGCCGACATGAACCGATTGGAAGAAGCCGCCCGCCTCTGCATGGGTGGTGTCCAGGACGCGGAAGCGACAACGACGACCTCTCCCCCGGCTCGCCCGTTCGCCCGCCCTGCCTTTGTTGTGGTCGGCCTGCTCCTGGTGCTGGCGGCCGGCTATCATCTGCTCTGAACGGCATTCCCCCTGACCGCGCGCCCCTGAGGCGCGACGGAACCCTTGGCATGGCTGCTCCGTTATTAGGCCGGAGGATCGCCGCCATGGAACACATAGTAGCCTTGCTGCTTGTCATCGGCTGTTCGAGCGATATGACTGACTGCCGCGAACTGTCCGTTCCCGTGAGTGTCTTCGAAACGGCGGCCGCCTGCACGGCAGAACGTCCCTTCGCGATGGGCGACGTGCAGGGCAAGGCACAGTACATTGTCGCCAAATGCCTTCCCGTCGATCCGGCTCTTGAAGACGACTACGACACCATCGCCTGGAACGTGCGTCCGGACGGCACGCTCGACGCATCGCTGGAAGTTTCCGGCGTCATGGTGGCCTCCAGCAGCTTGCGTCCTTCGAAAGACTATCTTAGCCAAGAGTAGATTCGAGCGGCGAAGATCAAAATTTCGTGTTAGGTAGCCGTCGGAGCCGATTTTATAAGTGAGGACACAAAGTGAGGAGTGACTCCATGCGGAAGATGATTATTGCCATGGTCGCGGTTGTCGCGGTCAGCGGCTGCACGACCACCGAGAAGGATGTCGGCGTGGGCGCCGGTGTCGGCGCGGTGGCCGGTGGCCTGATCGGCGGCACCAAGGGCGCGCTGATCGGCGCGGCCGTCGGCGCTGGCTCGGGCCTGCTGGTCCGCAACCTGCGCAACGGCTACTGCGAATATCGTGACCATCGCGGCCGCATCTACAGGGCGCGCTGCAACTAATTCGGGGCGACACCGAATGTTGATCCGGAGGTCGGCCCGCCCGACCTCCGGATTTTTCTGGCCGGCCTTCATGGTCCGAGAAGCCATCGCGATCACGGTGGACCCGCGAGCGGGTTCAGGCCGTCAGCGGAATTCTGATTTCCACCTTCAAGCCGTTCGACTGGAAGTCGCGCCTTATCGTGCCGCGCAGCTCGCGCGTGACGTTGAGGTCGATCAGCTTCGTGCCGAAACCGGTCTTGGACGGCACGTCCACCTTCTTCTGACCGGCCTCGAGCCAGTTGAGCACGAGAATGCGATCCCGTCCCCGCCCCTCGACTTTCCAGTCGACTTTTAAGGCGCCGACGGAGCTGCCCGCCTCGCCATATTTGAGGGCGTTGGTCGCCAGTTCATGGAAGGTCAGGCCGAGCGCCTGCGTCGTCGTCTCGTCGAGCAGCACTTCGGGTCCCGAAAGCAGTTCCTCCGGCAGTTCCTTGCCGAACACCTGGCCAAGCTCGATGCGCAGCAGATCGCCGAGATCGGCCTTCTGCCAGCGCGAGCGGGTCAGCATGTCCTGAGACGCGGCCATTGCCTGCAGGCGCGCCGAGAACGACGCCGAGAATTCATTGACGTCGGTGGCGCGCGAGGCCGTCTGCCGCGCGATCGCCAGAACCCTGGTGATGGAGTTCTTGATGCGATGCTTCATCTCCTGAAGCATCAGCTCCTTTTCCATCAGGCTCTTTTCCGTCGTCTCGTGCAGTTGCGAAACCGCGTCGTAGGCGCGCTCCTGATAGCGGGCGACAAGCGCGATAGCGCCAGCGAGCAGCAGCCCGAACAGTCCGAGCATGACCGGGATGGCGCGCGAGGACGGCGGCTGGAAAGCGCTGGTCGGCCGGAACTGCACGGTCCACAGTCGGCCGGCCACGACGATCTTGCGGGTGACGAGCAGCCTGTCGCCGAAGATCGAAGCGGGCGGCGTTTCCGATTTGAAGAGCAGGTTGTCGGCCTTTACCTCGCCATCGTAGATCTCGGTGTTGACCGGCAGCACCGGCGCCCGGCTGAGCGCGACCTGGAACAGATCGGTGGCGCGGAAGGCGGCATAGAGGAAGCCGGCGGTCGAGGAGCGGGACGCGTTGATCACCTCCGGTGCCGTCTCGATATTGAGCCGGACGAAGACGAGGAAGCCGGTGAAGGTCTGCGCCGCGCCCGTGCCCTGTCCGAGCTGCACGAGGCCGCTGGCGTGTTGCTGGTCGTCGCGCATCGCCTTTTCCAGCGCGTCGCGTCGCACCGGATCGGCGAACATGTCGTAACCGATGCTGCCCTGGTTGGATGGGTCGAGCGGTTCGAACAGCACGATCGGCGCGCGCCAGGGCTGCGTCGTGTCCGGATAGATCGACCGGCTGAAGCCATGGTCATGCAGGATGTCGCGTTCGACGGCGGCCTCGTCGCCGGTCTTCACCAGCCTGAGAAAACCGATGCCGCGCAGCCCGGCAAAATTGCCATCGACGTCAAGCGCGTTGAAGAAGGCCTTGAACTCGTTCTGCGAGATGTCGCCATTGCGGGCGTCGAACAGCGCCTGGGTCGACCGCAACAGCGACAGATGCAGGTCGATCCTGCTCTCGATCCGGTTGAGCGCGTCGTCCGCCGTCGCCTCGAACTTGATGCGCGATGCTTCCTGCGTGGCGAAATAGGCGAAGCCCGCCATCGTCAGGCTGATCAGCGCGACGGCGATAAAGGCCACGATGGGGAAGAACTTCTTCAACGGACGATGCGGTCTCTCGACTGTTCGGCCCTTTATGGGCAAGTCGCGCCGTCAACACAATGCCGCGGCCGCGTCGTCGTCCCCATTGGCGCAGCGCATGCCCCGCAACTGGCGTACCCCGTTGAGAGGTCGGTGGTCCGCCGGCTCAGGCGGCCACCACCTTCAAGGCGCCCGGTCCGGGAATGGCGCCGGGCGGACATTTGCCCAGGATGATCATGCCGAGCACCTCGTCCTGCGTCACGTCGCTGGTGCGCGCCGTGCCGACGACCTGTCCGTTCTTCATCACGCAGACGCGGTCGGCGAGTTCG
Organism: Mesorhizobium sp. 65-26; assembly: GCA_001899205.1. Lineage (GTDB taxonomy): Bacteria > Pseudomonadota > Alphaproteobacteria > Rhizobiales > Rhizobiaceae > Mesorhizobium. The sequence goes on from MKVL01000032.1 coordinate 68,674, forward strand.
AACACGTCGTGGATGTCATGGCTGATCAGGAAGATGCCGATGCCTTCCGCCTTGAGCTGCTTCACCAGCTCGCCGACCTGCGCCGTCTCCTGGGGACCGAGCGCCGCCGTCGGCTCGTCCATGATCAGGATACGGGCATTGAACAGGATGGCGCGTGCGATGGCCACCGATTGCCGCTGGCCGCCGGAGAGCTTGATCACCGGCTCCTTGAAGCGCTGGAAGCGCGGATTGAGGCGGCCCATCACCTTGCGTGCCTCGGCCTCCATGGCGACGTCGTCCAGCGTGCCCCAGGCCGTCATCAGCTCGCGCCCGAGGAACAGGTTGGCGGCGGCGTCGACATTGTCGGCCAGCGCCAGCGTCTGGTAGATGGTTTCGATGCCGTATTTCTTGGCGTCGCGCGGATTGGAGATCGAAGCCTCCTCGCCTGTGACGAAGATCTGCCCGGCGTCACGCTTGTAGGCCCCGGACAGGATCTTGATCAGCGTCGACTTGCCGGCGCCGTTGTGTCCGAGCAGCGCCACCACCTCGCCCGGGAACAGGTCGATGGACGCGTCGTCGACGGCCCGGATGCCGCCGAAGGCGATCGAGATGTTGCGCATGTCGACCAGCGGCGTGCCCTTTGCGGAAGTCGCGGGAGCGGTCTTGTTTGTCATGATCGTTCTCCTCACACCCGCTTGCGATAGACGGTGTCGAGCCACACCGCGACGACCAGCACCGCGCCGACGACGATGCTCTGCAGCGGTGAGTCGACGCCGAGCAGCACCATGCCGGACTGCAGCGACTGCATCAGCAGCGCGCCAAGCATGGCACCGATGATGGTGCCTGAGCCGCCTGCCAGTGAGGTACCGCCGATGACGGCGGCGGCGATGACGAGCAACTCGTCCAGCGTGCCGAGCGCATTGGTCGATGCGTTCTGCCTGGCCGATGAGATCGCCGCCGCTATCGTCGCCAGCACGCCCATGATCATGAACACCTTCATGGTGATCCAGCGCGTGTTGATACCGGCAAGATTGGCGGCCTCGGGATTGCCGCCGATGGCGAAGACATAGCGGCCGAAGCGCGTGCGGTTGGTGATGAAGGTCATGATGATGCCGACGGCCACCGCCATCAGCACCGGAATGGCGATGCCGTGCGCGATGAACAGGCCGCCTTCGGGAACGGTAATGTTGTTGGCCGCCGCGTATCTGTTCACGATGCCGACAGGCCAGGGATAGGAGTTGGCCAGCCACACGGCGCCGAGGATGACGGCGCAGGTGATGCAGCCCATCAGCACCTCGGCCCAGATCGGCCGCAGCGGGAAGCGGAAGCGCTTGCGCTGGACGCGGCCGTTGAACAGCATGAACACCACCGCCAGGCAGCCGGCTATGCCGACGATCCAGCTCCATGTGGCGCCGATGGAGCCTGCCGGGCCACCGCCCATGAGCTGGAAGGTGGCGTCCAGCGGCGCCACCGTCTGGCCGCTGGTGATCCACCAGGCGGCGCCGCGCCACACCAGAAGGCCGCCGAGCGTGACGATGAAGGCCGGCACCTCGAGATAGGCGATGATGAAGCCCTGGAAGGCGCCGATCAACAGGCCGAGCGCCAGGCCGATGACCAGCGCGAGAACCCATATCCACGGATTGCCGAGTTCGAGACCGACGAAGCGCACCAGGAAATGCACCTGCGCGAAGCCCATCACCATGCCGATCACGCCCTCAGCCGAACCGACGGACAGGTCGATGTTGCGCATCACGATGACCAGCACCATGCCCGCCGCCATGATGGCCACGGCGGACGTCTGCACCGAGAGATTCCACAGATTGCGTGGCGTCAGGAACGTGCGGCTGTCGAAATCGAACGGATTGACGCCCAGCCGCGTGCTGGAGATGAGGTGCAGCCCGATCCAGATGACCAGCAGCGCGCCGATCATGCCCAGCATGCGGGGGTCGATCTCCGTTGCCTTGAGGAACCGGGCGACGGCGCCGAGCTCGGATGCTCGCGCGATGTCGGCCTGCGGGTTGGATGCCGTGTCGGTCATGATTTCCTCCCACCGGTCGCCGTCTGACGCGGGTTCCGGGACACGATGCTATTTGCTTTCCCGGCTCATTTGAAGCCGGAAGCTCCGAGCATTTTGCGGCCAGACGACGAACTCCGGCATCGCAGAAATGCGGTTAGGTCAAACAGATGCGAAGACGCCCGATACCACCCCGGGCAGCCGCTTCTTGGAAAAACGCCGCGGCTTTGGGGCCGCGGCGTTTGTCTCTGAACGATGTCGGCCTGGCTTACTTGCAGGCGTCGACGCTGCCTGCCGGAACGCCGGCGCAGACTTCGTCCTTCTTGATCCAGCCTGCGTCGATGACGAGGTTGAGGTTGGCCTTGGTGATCGCGATCGGGGTCAGGAACAGCGACTTGACGGTGTTGCCGCCCGGCGTCGTGAAGTCCTTGACGCCGGCAATGTCGGTCATCTTCTTGCCGCCAGCCAGTTGCGAGGCGATCTCGGCGGCGTTCTTGCCGAGTTCGCGCGCGTCCTTCCACACCGAGACGGTCTGGGTGCCGAGCGCGATGCGGTTCAGCGCGGCATGGTCGCCGTCCTGGCCCGACACCGGAACGCTGCCGGCAAGACCCTGCGCCGTCAGCGCCGCGACGACGCCGCCGGCGGTGCCGTCATTGGCCGCCACGACCGCATCGACCTTGTTGTCGTTGGCGGTCAGGAACTGCTCCATGTTCTTCTGCGCGTTGGCCGGCAGCCAGCCATCGGTGTAGGCCTCGCCGACATTCTTGATCTTGCCGCCGTCGATGGCGGCCTTGAGCACTTCCATCGAACCGGCGAACAGGAAGTCGGCGTTCGGGTCGGAGCTGGACCCCTTGATGAAGACGTAGTTGCCTTCCGGCTTCACCTTGAACACTTCGCGGGCCTGCATCCGGCCCACTTCCTTGTTGTCGAAGGTGAGGTAGAAGACGTCCTTGTTCTCGATCAGGCGGTCATAACCGACGACCGGGATACCTTCGTCCAGCGCCTTCTGCACCGCCGGGCCGATGGCCGAGGCATCCTGCGCCAGGATGATGAGCGCGTTGGCACCCTGCGAGATCAGGCTTTCGACGTCGGTGAGCTGCTTGCCGGGATTGGACTGCGCGTCGGCGGAAATATACTTGTCGCCAGCGGCCTCGATCGCCTTCTTCATGGCGGCCTCATCGGTCTTCCAGCGTTCTTCCTGGAAGTTCGACCAGGAAACGCCGATGACCTTGTCCTTCGCCTGCGCGACCGACGCGAGCGTCAGCGACATGGCGACACCCGCCAGGATGGCGGTTGCGAATCTCTTCATGTTATCCTCCCTGCGCCGCGTATGGCGCTACCAAACTGACCCGAAGGGCCGGCACAGAAGCTCTTTTTTTCGAGCCTCAAAAAAATCCTGATGCAAGCCGGCGGCGCTGTCAACATCGATTCTGATGGAATTTGATGCCGCTGCTAATTTTTTTCGGGACCCGGAATAAATAATGACAGTCCGGGACGCTTCTGCCAGTATTTAATACCGCACGAGCCTTTGAGATCGGAATCGATTTTTCGCGAGGATCATGCGCAAGATCGTGGCGTTGCAGCGGCACAGCGACTTCGGGAGGGGGGCGCGGCACTGCAGGAGCCGCCTGGCCGTCGAGGCCGTGGCGGCCGGGAGGATTTGGAATTCATGTCGGTCGGTATCCGCCACGACGATTTGCGCCGGCGCAACCGGGCAATGGTGATCTCGGCCGTGCGCAGGGCAGGCCAGCCCTCGCGCACGGAGATCGCCGCCACCACCGGGCTCAGCCATTCGACCATATCGGCGATCTCGTCCGATCTGATCGCTGAAGGCATTCTCGCACAAAGCAAGGCCAGCGAGGCCGGTTCGCTCAAGCGCGGCCGTCCCCAGGTCGGCCTCACGCTCAATCCGGAAGCGGCGGCGGTGATGACCGTGGTGCTGTCGCTGAATTTTCTGTCCGTCGCCGTCATCGACTATGCCGGCCACGTTGTGGCCGAGGAGCAGCGGCGCCTGACGACGCTGACGCTGTCTCGTGACGAACTCGTCGGCGAATGCGTCTCCATCGTGCGTCGGCGGCTCGAGGATCCGGACCTCGATGTCCGCAGCGTCGCCCGCATCGCGCTCGGCATCCAGGGCATCACCGATTCGCATGCCCGCGCCATGCTGTGGTCGCCGATCACGCCGCTCACAGACATTCCTTTCGCCGACATACTGGAAAGGGAATTCGGCATTCCGGCCACGATGGAGAACGACTGCAACATGATGGCGGTGGCGCTGCGCTGGCGCGACCCGGAGCGCTACCGCGACGATTTCATCGCCATCCTGCTGTCGCACGGCATCGGCATGGGGCTGGTGCTGAAGGGCGAATTGTTCACCGGCACGCATTCGTCGGGCGGCGAGTTCGGCCACATGATCCACCGGCCGGGCGGCGCGCTCTGCCGCTGTGGTCGTCGCGGCTGTGTCGAGGCCTATGCCGGCAACTACGCCATCTGGCGCAACGCTATGCAGCTGGGCGAGGATGCAGAGCCGACCGATGTCGGCGATGCCGAGATGCGCGCGCTGGCCGCCCGCGCACGCGAAACGGACGGCCCCGAGCGCGAGGCCTACCGCAAGGCGGGCGAGGCGCTTGGCTATGGCCTCGGCAGCCTGTTCGCGCTGATCGATCCGGCGCCGGTCGCCATGGTCGGCGTCAGCGCGGCCGCCTTCGACCTGATCGAACCGTCGCTGCGCGAGGCGATCGCCCAGACCGCCGGCGGCCAGCATTCGAAGTCGATTTCATTCGATACGGAGCCGAATGAATTGCCGCTCATCCGCGAAGGCTGCGCCATGCGCGCGCTGACCTTCGTCGACCAGGAGATCTTCGCGCCGGGCGCCCCGGTGAGAACAACGGCCACGGCAATGGCGTCGCACGAACTGGCCTGAGAGCGCCGGCATGGCCTGCGCCATGCCTGCAACGGCTAAAGCAATTCCAGCGAAAATTGAACCGCCGGAATTTCTCCAACTCTTTGTTTTTACGCAATTCCCAAGGGAAAGCGCTACGCGCTTTTCCCGGCAAAACCGCTACGCAGTTTTGCTGGAATTGCTCTAGTCTTCCCTGATCGCGTATCCAGCCCCGCGGATGGTGCGGATCACATCAGGCATGCGGCCATTGTTGACGGCCTTGCGCAGGCGCCCGACATGGACGTCGACCGTGCGCTCGTCGATGTAGATGGTCTCGCCCCAGACATTGTCGAGAAGCTGGCTGCGCGAGAAAACACGGCCGGGATGGCGCATCATGAATTCAAGCAGCCTGAACTCGGTCGGCCCAAGCCGGATCTCGCTCTTCTTGCGGTAGACCCTGTGCGATTCACGGTCGAGCACGATGTCGCCGACCTTGAGCACGCTGGACAGCACCTCGGGCTTGGCGCGGCGCAGCAGCGCCTTGACCCGGGCCATGAACTCCGGCGTCGAGAACGGCTTGACCAGATAGTCGTCAGCGCCGGTCGAGAGACCCCGAACGCGGTCGCTTTCTTCACCGCGCGCAGTCAGCATGATGATCGGCAGCCGCTCGGTCTCGGCGCGCATGCGCAACCGCCGGCACAGCTCGATTCCGGAGACCGCGGGCACCATCCAGTCGAGCACCAGCAGGTCGGGCACGTTCTCCTGCAGGCGGATCTCGGCCTCGTCGCCGCGGGTCACCACCTCGACCTGATAGCCTTCGGATTCCAGATTGTAACGGAGGAGGACGCCGAGCGGCTCCTCGTCCTCCACCACCATAATGCGCGGCGCGATCATCGCCTCAGTACCTCGGTCGTCACGCCGCCGGCGCGGGGATCGCCGTCTCGTCCAGCTTTGGACGGTTGGCGGGCAATTGCGTGCCGGTCAGCACATAGTAGGCGTTCTCGGCGATGTTGGTGACATGGTCGCCGATGCGCTCCAGATTCTTGGCGCAGAACAAGAGATGCGTGCAAGCCGTGATGTTGCGCGGATCTTCCATCATGTAGGTCAGCAGTTCGCGGAACACCGAGGTGTATTTGACGTCGATGCGCTCGTCGTCCGCCCGCAGCTTCGCCAGCGCCTGAGCATCGCGCGCGGCATATTCCTCGATGACGCCCTGCACCTGGATCAGCACGAGCTGCGCCATCGAATCGATGGAATGCGAAAGGTCGCGCGGCGTGGCGCTGATGCCAACCGAACCGACGCGCTTGGCGATGTTCTTGGCGAGGTCGCCGATGCGCTCCAGGTCGCCTGCCATGCGGATCGACCCCACGACATGGCGCAGGTCGTCGGCCATCGGCTGACGCTTGGCGATCAACGTGATGGCGCGATCGTCGAGTTCGCGCTGACGCGCGTCCATGATGGCGTCGTCGGAGACGACGCGCTGCGCCAGCGCGTTGTCGGAGGTGAGCAGGGCCTTGGTCGCGCCGCTCACCATCGAGCCGGCGAGATCGCCCATGTCGCTGATGAGCCGGCTGATCTGTCCGAGATCCTCGTCGAAGGAAGCGACTGTATGTTCGCCCATGATCTTGTCCTCGTATGCGTGATCGTCTCAGCCGAAGCGGCCGGTGATGTAGTCCTGCGTGCGCTTCTCGCGGGGCGACGTGAAAATCTTCTCCGTCCGGTCGAACTCGACCAGCTCGCCCAGGTACATGAAGGCCGTCTGCTTCGACACGCGCGCGGCCTGCTGCATGTTGTGGGTGACGATGACGATCGTGTAGTCGGCCTGCAGCTCGTCGATCAGCTCCTCGATCTTGGCGGTCGACAGCGGATCGAGCGCCGAGGCCGGCTCGTCGAGAAGGATGACTTCCGGCTTCACCGCCACGGTACGGGCGATGCAGAGGCGCTGCTGCTGGCCACCGGAAAGGCTGAGCCCGTTGGCGTTGAGCTTGTCCTTGACCTCGGTCCACAGCGCGGCGCGGCGCAGCGCCTGCTCGACGCGGCCGTCCATCTCGGACTTGCCGATCCTTTCGTACAGCCTGATGCCGAAGGCGATGTTCTCATAGATCGACATCGGGAACGGCGTCGGCTTCTGGAACACCATGCCTATCTTGGTCCGCAGCAGGTTCAGGTCCTGCGAGCGGTCGAGGATGTTCTTGCCGTCGAGCAGCACCTGCCCGTCGGCGCTCTGCTTCGGGTAGAGCTCATAGATGCGGTTGAAGACGCGCAGCAGCGTCGACTTCCCGCAGCCCGACGGGCCGATGAAGGCGGTGACGCTGCGCTCTGGCAGCGACAGGCTGATGTCCTTCAGCGCCTTCGACTGACCGTAGTAGAAGTTGAGGTTCTTGACCTCGATCTTGGCCTTTTCGGCTGTCGTATCGGCCACGTTCAGTTCGGTGGACAACATCGGTTTCATCTGTCCTCTCTGCGTCCGGTGAGGCTACGGGCGAAAATGCTCAGCCCGAGAACCGTAAGGGTGATTATGAGGGCGCCGGTCCAGGCCAGTTGCTGCCACTCCTCGTAGGGGCTGAGGGCGAACTGGAAGATGGTCACCGGCAGGCTGGCCATCGGCGCGTTGAGGTTGCTCGACCAGAACTGGTTGTTGAGCGCGGTGAAGAGCAGGGGCGCCGTCTCGCCGGAGATGCGGGCAATCGCGAGAAGGATACCGGTGACGATGCCCGATAGCGCCGCGCGATAGGCGACCGAGCGGATGACGACCCAGCGCGGCGCGCCGATGGCGGTGCCCGCCTCGCGGAGCGCGTTCGGCACCAGGTTGAGCATGTCCTCCGTCGTGCGCACCACCACCGGGATGACCAGGATGGCCAGGGCGACGGACCCGGCGAGCGCCGAGAAGTGGCCCATCGGCCGCACCAGCAGCTCGTAGACGAACAGGCCGACGATGATCGAGGGCGCCGAAAGAAGGATGTCGTTGATGAAGCGCACGATGGTGGTGAGCTTCGAGAAGCGGCCGTACTCGGCCATGTAGGTGCCGGCCAGCACGCCGATCGGGGTCCCGACCACGATGGCGATCACGGTCATGACCACGCTGCCATAGATGGCGTTGAGCAGGCCGCCGGCGTCGCCGGGCGGCGGCGTCATCTGGGTGAACACCGCCAGCGACAGACCCGAGAGCCCCTTGTAGAGCAGCGCGCCGAGGATCAGCGCCAGCCAGGCGAGACCGCTGCCGGCGGCGGCGACGCACAGCGCCATCATCACCTTGTTCTTGGCCTTGCGGCCCCGGTAGAGCGTGGAATTGGAGGAGGTCGACATCAGGTCAGGCTCCGGCGCGGCCGTCGATCCGCATCAGCATGTAGCGTGCGATGGCGAGGATCAGGAAGGTGATGAGGAACAGGATCAGGCCGAGCGCCACCAGCGAGGAGGTGTAGAGATCGCCCACGGCCTCGGTGAATTCGTTGGCGATGGCCGCCGAGATCGTTGTCGCCGGCGCGAACAGCGAGGCGCTGATGCGGTGCGCGTTGCCGATGACGAAGGTCACCGCCATGGTCTCGCCCAGCGCGCGGCCGAGGCCCAGCATGACGCCGCCCATGATGCCGACGCGGGTGTAAGGGATGACCACGCGGCGCGTCACTTCCCAGGTCGTGCAGCCGATGCCGTAGGCCGACTCCTTCAGCACCGAAGGCACGGTGTCGAACACGTCCTTGGTGATCGAGGTGATGAAGGGCAGCACCATGATGGCGAGGATCAGCGCCGAGGTCAGCAGGCCGATGCCGTAGGGCGGGCCGGCGAAAAGCATGTTGAGGCCGGGCACGCCCTTGAACAGGCCGATGATGAACGGCTGCACCGTCGTCTGCAGGAACGGCGCGAAGACGAACAGGCCCCAGATGCCGTAGATGATCGAGGGGATGCCCGCCAGCAACTCGACGGCCATGCCGATCGGCCGCCGCAGCGGACGCGGGCAGAGTTCGGTGAGGAAGACGGCGATGCCGATGCCGATCGGCACGGCGATGACGATGGCAATGGCCGAGGTGACGATGGTGCCGTAGATGGGCGCCAGCGCGCCGAACTTTTCGGTGACCGGGTTCCAGCTCTCGGTGGTCAGGAACGAGAAGCCGAAGGTCGACAGCGCCTGCCAGGAACCCGCGATCAGCGAGATGGCGACACCGCCGAGCAGCACCAGGACCAGGATCGCGGCGGCGCGTGTCAGCCCATGGAAAATTGAGTCGGTGAGAGCGAACCGCTTGACGGTGGCGTCACGCGAACCGCGCGCGGCGGCGGGCATGGCTTCCTGGACAACACTCATCTGCGCCTGGTTCCCTCGTGGTTTTCAAAGGAAGAAGGGGCGCCGGGCCGGCGCCCCTTCTGACTTGATTACTCGCCGGCGTAGACGGGCTTGCCGTCGGCCTGGATGTCGGCCTTCCACGACGCCTTGATCAGGTCGATGACGCCGTCGGGGATCGCAACATAGTCGAGGCCCTTGGCGGTTTCCTTGCCGTCCTTGTAGGCCCAGGCGAAGAACTTGAGGGCTTCGCCGGTGGCCGCGGCATCGCTCGGCGCCTTGTGGATCAGGACCCAGGTCGAGGCGGCGATCGGCCAGGTGTTGTCACCAGGCTCGTTGGTGATGATGACGTTGAAGTTCTTCGCGCCCTTGAAGTCGGCGTTCGAAGCAGCCGAGGCGAAGGTATCGAGCGAAGGCTCGACCACCTTGCCGGCGGCGTTCAGCATCTTGGAGTAGGACAGCTTGTTCTGCTTGGCGTAGGCATATTCGACGTAGCCGATGCCGCCGTCGGTCTGCTTGACCGTGTTGGCGATGCCTTCGCTGCCCTTTGCGCCGACGCCGACAGGCCATTCAACAGCCGTGTCCGAGCCAACCTTTTCCTTCCACTCCGGCGACAGCTTCACGAGGTAGTCGGTGAAGTTGAAGGTCGTGCCCGAGCCGTCCGAGCGGTGAACGACGGCGATCGCGGTCGACGGAAGCTTGAGCTCCGGGTTCAGCGCCTTGATCGCGGCATCATCCCAGGTGGTGATCTTGCCGAGGTAGATTTCGGCGATGGTCTTGCCGTCCAGGACGAGTTCGCCCGGCTTCACGCCGGAGAGGTTGACGATCGGCACGATGCCGCCCATCACCATCGGGAACTGGACGAGGCCGTTCTTTTCCAGATCGGCATCGGACATCGGCTTGTCGGTGGCGCCGAAGGTCACGGTCTTGGCGATGACCTGCTTGATGCCGCCGCCGGAACCGATCGACTGATAGTTGAGGCCGATGCCGGTGTCCTTCTTGTAGGTGTCGGCCCACTTGGCGAACACCGGATAGATGAAGGTCGAGCCGGCGCCGGAAAGGTCTGCGGCCATGGCTGCGGAAAGGGTGAGGGTAGACGCCGCAGCCATTGCAATCGCAACGGCCGCCGAGCGGATGAAATGTCTCATGTGGCCTGCTCCTGTTCGGAAGATGGTCTCTTGGCGCGCTTTTCGTCTGCGCCCGCCGAGGCCAATAGCCTTCGATTATTACAGTCGCATGACAGTTTCATGTCAGCCCGGTAACGCCACGCCGGGGCGGCGAAACGGATGGTCCGCATCGGCTACGGACCGTGGCTGGCTTTGCCCCGGAAAACATGGGGTTGCGCGTCTTGTGAATGATTTGCCGGCGCCAGAGGCGGCGACGATCGCGCAGAAGAAAATCCGGGCGGGAGTGCGTTGCTCACAGCCAGAGCGGATCATGGCCGGGCCATCGCCGAAAACAGGGTCCGTTGGGGTGTAGTGACGCTGTTTCTTTTCGTGGCGGTCGCTGCTCCCGCCCGTAATGGAGGAGCGGAATCAAACAACGACATTGTCAGGGCTGCGTCCCGGCTTTGATATGGTGCGATCGCACCATATCGGTCCGCGCATCGTCCCGCCGCCGCTGAGTCGCGCCGGTCAGCCCGCCTCGCGCTGCGCCTCGCCGCTCCCGCCGGCCCAGCGCTCGACCTTCTCGAGCAGCGCCCTCGGGCTGATCGGCTTCGGCAGATAGTCGTCCATGCCCGCTTCCAGGCAACGGTCGCGATCGCCCTTCAGCGCATGCGCTGTGACGCCGACGATCGGGACATGGCCGCCGGTTTCGGCCTCTCGCTGGCGGATGGCCACGGTCGCCTCGAGGCCGCTCATTTCCGGCATCGACACGTCCATAAGGATCATGCGCGGATCGAGGTGGCCCGAGGCTTCGAGCGCCTTGCGGCCGTTCGACACGATCTCGAAGCTGTAGCTGGTCTCGCCGAGTATCTGGCTGAAGACCATCTGGTTCACCTCGTTGTCCTCGGCCACCAGTATGTCCAGCCGGCGCCCTTCGCCGACAGGCCTGGCGCGAGGCCGCGCCGCCGGCTGAGGCAACGCCCGTTCCATCGCCGGCGGCACAGGCACGGAATCCGCAGGCGCGCCGGTGGCCGACCCAGGTCGAACGGCAACGATGTCTGTTCTCTGCCGATGCCGCTGCACGGTGGCGACGAGGGTTTCCAGCAGCGCCGAGGAGCGCGCCGGCTTGATCAGTTGCGCATCGATGCCGAGATCGGCCGTGCTGGCAAGCGACTGGTCGACCGAGGTCAGCATGATGATGGGAGTCTCGGACAGGCCCGCTGTCCCGCGCACGATCCGCGCCATCTCCGCGCCGCTCATGCCCGGCATCTGATAGTCGAGCACGATGCAGTCGACCGGCAGCCCGTAGGCCGCCGCGGCGATCAGCACCTGCAACCCCTCCGCGCCGCTTTCGGCCGCGCAGGAATCGAACGACCAGGACGCCATCTGCTCGCTGAGAATCGCACGATTGACGGCGTTGTCGTCGACGATCAGCACCCGCGCGCCGGTAACGTCGATCGGCATGGCCCGCTGCCCTTCGGGCTGTTCCGCCCTGGGCAGGGTGACCGTGAACCAGAAGGTCGAACCCCTGCCCTCGGCGCTCTCGACGCCGATATCGCCGTCCATCAGCTCGACCAGCCGCGAGGTGATGGCAAGGCCTAGACCGGTGCCCTCATGCCGGCGTGTCGATGTTGTGTCTACCTGACTGAATTTTTCGAAGACCAGCCCGAGCTTGTCCTCGGGAATGCCGATGCCGGTGTCGGTCACGGCAATGGTGAGCCTTGTGCCGTTCGGCATCTTCGCGCCGGTGACGTCGACGAGCACGTGCCCTTCGTCGGTGAACTTGACGGCATTGCCGACAAGGTTGGTGACGATCTGCCTTATGCGGCCGACGTCGCCGACGAACAGGCTGTCGAGGCCGGGCTCGATGCGCACGATGAGCTCGAGGTCCTTCTCCTTGGCGCGCGTCGACACCAGCGTGGCCACGTCCTCGATCGCTTCGGCGAGGTTGAACGGAGCGGGATCGAGCATGAGCTGTCCGGCATCGATCTTGGAGAAGTCGAGTATGTCGTTGATGATGGTCAGCAGCGCATTGCCCGACTTGACGATGATGTCGGTGAACGTCTTCTGCTTCGGATCGAGGTTGGACTTGGCCAGGAGTTCCGCCATGCCGAGAACGCCGTTCATCGGCGTGCGGATCTCATGGCTCATATTGGCGAGGAATTCCGATTTGGCGCGGTCGGCCAGCACGGCGCGCTGACGGGCTTCGCGAAGCTCGGCCTCGCGCAGCTTCAGTTCCGTGATGTCGGTGGTGGAACCGATCAGGTAAAGCGAGCCGTCTGAGGCGATCATCGCGCCCTTGCGGGCGAACTGGTGCCGCACGCTGCCATCGGCGGCCGTCACCGTCTCCTCGATTTCCTGGGTTTGCCCGGTGCGCAGCACGGCAAGATCGCTCTCGACGAAAGCCTCGCCATCCGAGCCGAAGATCTCGATGTCGGTCTTGCCGATCGCCTCGTCCTTGCTGAAGCCAGTCAGATCGCACCAGCCTCTGTTGACGTAGAACTGGCGCAGGTCCGAGCGCTTGGCGTAGATCGACACTGGGACATTGTCGATGAGGCTGCGGAACACCTCGTTCTCGCGCAGGCTCTCCTCCAGCGCGCGCTCGCGTTCCTTGACCTCGGTGATGTCGGTGCTGGAGCCGACCAGGTGCACCGATCCATCCAGGGCCACCAGCCGGCTCTTTCGCGTCATCAGTTGCCGCACGGTTCCGTCGCGATGGGTGACGGCCTCCTCGATCTCCCTGACCTCGCCGGTGGCGACGACAGCGGCATCGTCACGGCCATAACCGTCCGCGTCCGCCGCCTGGAAAAGGGCGCGGTCCGTGCGTCCGAAGACTTCGTCCTTGCGCAGGCCGGTCATGGCGCACCATGCCTTGTTGACGAATTCGATGCCGAGGTCCTCGGCCTTGATGAAGGCCGCCACCGGCAGTTCGTCCAGCACGTGGCGGAACAACTCGATCTGGCGCATCGAATCGCGCAACGCCCGCTCGCGGGTCTTGATGTCGGTGATGTCGACGCGCACGCCGATGAAGGTGCCGTCCTCGCTGCGCGTGTCGTTGATCTGATACCAGCGGCCGTCTGGATTGCGCCGTTCGAAAGCCGAACTCGGCCTGCGGTAGCGCGCCAGGCTCTCGTTCAGCCAGCGGTCCGGGTCGCTCTCATAGAGACTGTCGATCCAGGCGTCGCCGCCGTCGCGGAAATAGCCGAGCGAATGGCCGAACGCCAGCACTTCGCGCAACGTGCGCCCGGTCTGCCATAGCGGGTTGAGCGCCGGCATCATCCTGCGCAGCCTGCGATTGGCGAACAAAAACCGGTCTTCGCGGTCGTAGATCAGGACGCCGGCGGGCAGGCATTCAAGCGCGGCGGAGAGATATTTGCGTGCATCCTCGACCTCGGCGCGCGCGCTTGGCGCCTCGACCGGCGCCGGGCCGTTCACGGACTGGCCTTGGCGTGAGGCGCCGAAGGCATCGGCGAGCCCGGTGACGTTGCGGCCGACACCCCGATAGCCGACGAACCGCCCTTCGCCATCAAGTCGCGGGATACCGGAGACCGACACCCAGCGGCAATCAGCGCGGCCACCCCTCAGCTCATAGACGAAGTCGCGGAACGGTCGCCTGGCCTGGAGATCGTCGAGATGACGCACGATTGGGTCATCGCCGGCCGGCATCTGCCTGAGGAAGTCGAACCGGAACCGGCCCAGAACGCTTGCCGGATCGATGCCGGTGGCGGCCTGATAGTTCGGGGAAAGCCAGGAAAAGCGCAGTTCCGCATCGGTTTCCCAGATCCAGTCGGAGCCGGCCTCGACGAGTTCGCGCAGCGCCGCCAGCGAGCCCAGCGGACCGCCACCGCGCGCGGCATTTCTGCGGGGCTTGCGTCCGCCACCTGTGCCGACCGGTCGGTGCGCAGCCGCCATTCCGTCCCCATCCAGAAACCGTGCCCGAACCTCCCCTCGCGGTTCGCGGCCGCACTATGCCTGGCAACGATTAACGATCCGCTAACCTTAACAATTCGTCGACGCCGCCCGCGACCTCCCCCTGCGCCATTCCGCCGGTTGTCGATCGCGGCTCGTGCGCGTAATAAGCCCGGCAGGGGTGTCACTTATGTTCGGACGAATTCTGCCTTTCTTTCTTTGCGCGCCGCTGCTGGTCTCCGGTGGCTGCTCGCGCAGCTATGATGGCACCGTCGAGATTCCCCGGCAGCTCGATGCGCGGCGGATCTGGGACAAGGAACCTCCGCAGGCAGGGCAGCCGCACAATGAGGCTGGCGTCTTTCCGGTTTCGCCTCAGGAAGCGAACAGCGTCCCGCGCCGCAGGCAGGCGATGCGCCCCCATGCGCCGCGCCTGACCCGTTTTTCCAGCCCTCCCGCAAGCCCGGGATCGGGAAAACCGCTTGCCTGCAAGGATGTCACCGAGCCGGGCAAGCGCTACCGCATGGTTTGCGACTGACGCAGGGCCATGCCGTCGGCCTGGCTCACTCGGTCGGGAAGAAGGCTGGGCCGACGACGCGCACATGGCGATGGCCGGCCTCGATCGATGCCTGCTGCGCGGCGCCGAGGTTCTCATTGTCCAGGGGCAGGACGGCCGCCTGTGGCTTCGCCGTCGGCAGCGGTATCGACGCGTTGGAGAGATCGGTCGGCGTCACGGTCCGCGCCCTCAGTTCGGCGACACGCTGATGGTAGCGCTTGACATCGCAAGCCTTGAAATCCGCATTCTCGCGGTATTTGAACGCGGCGGGCAGTTCCGTGTACGGCTTGCGCGTTTCGAACGCCACCATCTGGTCCGTCTCGAGGCTTGGATCGCCCAGGGTATAGAGCTCCACGGTCGGATCGTCGCAGATGTAGCGACATTGGTCGGCCATCGCCTTCACGTCATCCCGGCCGGCGAATTGCGACTTGGGCGCTGGAAAGAAGTAGCCATCGGAAGGTCGTACGCAAAACACCATGGCGTTGCCGCCGAGCACATTCACCGGTGGATCCTTTTTCGGAGCGCGCCGTTCCTGGCTGGCCGCGCAGCCAAGCGCGGCCAGCCGCGCCTGGGGCATGACGCCAGAGCCCGCATTCATCGCCCTGGCTATCCTGGCCTGCACTTCCGAGCTGCTTCTTGCAAGGTCGGCGCAGGCGTTGAAGAATCCGCCTTGCGCGTTCGCCGCCGTGCAGCCGCGCCGCCGCTCGATGCCCTGAATGGCCGCGAGTTGCCTGCGCAAGGCGGCCACCTCCGGACTGGCGCCGCCGTTCCGGCTGTTCGAGAGCAATTGGCTTCTTAGGGCGTCGCAACTGTCCGCGCGAGAAGAAGAGACGGCGAGCGCCATGACGGTCGCCGATACGACAATAAGGACAAGGAAAGACAGGAGGCGTGTCATCGGGACCGGTATCGTCGTTCTTGCGCAGTGTCTCGTCGGATTTTCCGCTATCGTTCGGCGCAAGAATTCACTCGCGAACCATTTTAGGAAACCCAAATATAACCTTCATCGCGAACTATATATGGAGCGTATTACACGTGCCCGGTAAAGCCGTTATTGCATTTTTATTTCAAGATTGAACCGACGCTGGAAATTCCACGTCACACCACCATGCGGTGGGGCGGCTGGTGGCAAGGATAGCGGATCAAACCCGCGTTACCGGCCTGCGCGAAGGAAACCTTCGTCCGCCTTGTGGCGTTTAACGCCCGAAGGAGAACCGGCATGTCGATTCACCTCAACGTTTCGGGTCTGACCCGAAATATTTTCCACTCGCTTGGGCTGGATCACGCGCGCGCGCTGACCGCCGAGCAGAGCCTCCTGCTCGAATGCTACCTGGCCGGACAAATCCCGGAATCGGCCTGGAGCGACTATGTCTTCGAGATGCCTGAACTCGCCCGGCACCTCGAGGCTCGGCGCCGCGGCCATTGAGCTCGCGCCCTTTGGAACGAGCTTACGGAAACCACTTCGGCTGGGGGAGCGCTCCTCTGGGCATGTCGACTGCGTTCAGTCTTTCGACGTGAACTGCTGGGTGTAGACCGTTCCCGAAATCCCTTGCGCCAGCTTCGGCGAAAAGCTGAGCGGCACGCATTGTTGCAGGGCTTTGACGGCCGCATCGACGAATGCCTTGCGGGCTTTCGCGTCACCGTCCACCTCGATGGCCGTCGGACGCGGCGGCCCGATCAACGTACCGTCGCGCTTGAAGCTGAAACTCAACGTCACCTTGGCTTTCTTGATGCCGTCAGGCGGTGACCAGCAGGCCTGCAGCGCGGCACCGACCTCATTCATACTGTTGAGCGTCGCGGCGTGCGCCGGCCAGACCGCCGCACACAGCGCGACACCTGCCATGCCAAGCTTGTTTGCCATGTGCATATCACCACTCCTCGACATCGCTGATGAGAGCAAACTGCCGCAAGCCGTAGCGAGGTACAAGAGCCGTGTCGGTCTATCTGGGCGGACGCGGTGGTCGGTCTATACCGGGTGCAATCAGCCCACCGTCCAATCACGCGGGGGACGCGGCATGGTCATGAAACACCGCGCCCTTGGTCCGGCGTCCGGAGAACTCCAGGCCGAAGAACGGGGCGGCGGTGGCGATGACGGTGTTCATGTCAGAATACTCCGGCACGAAGCGCAGCACCTCCCGCGCCTTCGTCGCGTCGGCGAAAAGCTCGGGCGGATCGCCGGGGCGCCTGGCCTTGTAGGCGACCGGCACGGTCCTGCCTGTCTGCTCGGCCACGATGTCCAGGATCTCGCGGATCGACACGCCACGGCCGGTGCCGATGTTGGCGGCGATGTTCTCGCCGCCATCGACGAGATGGCCGAGAGCCTTCACATGCGCCTGCGCCAGGTCGCTGACATGGATGTAGTCGCGGATGCAGGTGCCATCGCTCGTGTCGTAGTCGCTGCCGAAAACCTCGAGATGATCTATCTTCCGCGCGGCGGCCAGCAGCATGCGCGGGATCAGGTGTGTCTCCGGTGTGTGCCACTCGCCAAGTTCGCCCTCCGGGTCCGAGCCGCAGGCGTTGAAGTAACGCAGGATGACATACTTCAGACCATAGGCCGCGGCCCAGTCCTCGATCATCTTCTCGCAGAACAGCTTGGTGCGTCCGTACGGGTTGATCGGCTCCTGTCTCGCGGATTCGCGAATGGGCAGCGCATCCGGGATGCCATAGGTGGCGCAGCTCGACGAAAAGATCATCTTGTCGACCCCCGCGGCCCGAGCCACTTCCAGAAGCGTCAGGGTGCCCGCCACATTGGTCGAGTAGTAGGCCCCTGGGTCGCTTACGGACTCGCCGACATAGGCCAGGGCGGCGAAGTGGATGACTGCCACTGGCTGATGATCCGCGAAGGCTTGTTCAAGGCCTTTCTTGTTGCGGATGTCGTCGACGATGAGTGGCCCCCAACGGACCGCTTTTGCGTTGCCTCTTTCGAGATTGTCATAGACCACCGGCAAATAGCCGCGCGCAGCCAGCGCCTTGCAGGTGTGGCTGCCGATGAAGCCCGCGCCTCCCGTGACGAGTATCGCGGGCTTCGAGTTCATGGAACGCTCTGGCTGACGACGTGCTTCGCGCGGAGCAATTGGTCGAAATAGCTGATCGTCTTGACCAGCCCTTCCACGACCGGCACCGACGGCTGCCAGCCCAGCATTGCCCTGGCGAGCGAAATGTCGGGACGCCGCTGCTTGGGATCGTCGACAGGAAGTCCCTTGTGGACGATCCTGGAGCGCGACCCCGTGCAGGCGATCACCAGCTTGGCGAATTCCAGCACGGTGAATTCCTGCGGATTGCCCAGGTTGACAGGCCCCGCGGGTGCCTCGCCCAGGCTCATCAGTCGAATGAAGCCCTCGACGAGGTCGTCGACATAGCAGAAGGAGCGCGTCTGGCTTCCGTCGCCATAGACGGTGATGTCCTTGTTGTTCAGGGCCTGAACGATGAAGTTGGACACCACCCGCCCGTCATCGGGCTGCATCCTCGGACCATAGGTGTTGAAGATGCGGGCGACGCGGATGTCGACGCCGTGCATATGCGAATATTCGAAGAACAGCGTCTCGGCGCAGCGCTTGCCCTCGTCGTAGCAGGACCTCGGCCCGAAGGCGTTGACGTTGCCGAAATAGCTTTCCTTCTGGGGATGCACCAGCGGGTCGCCATAGACTTCCGAGGTCGACGCCTGGAAAATCCGCGAGCCATGCCGCCGGGCGACCTCGAGCGCGTTAAGCGCGCCGAACACATTCGTCTTCAGCGTGCCGACCGGGTCGGACTGATAGTGCGGCGGCGATGCCGGCGAAGCCAGATTGTAGACCTGGTCAAAGCGCAGATCGATATCGATGGCATGAACGACATCGTGCTCCATCGAAACGAAGCGCGGGTTTCCCCTGATCGACTTGAAATTGCTGCGCCTGCCGGTGTGAAAATTGTCGAGCGAGACGACGGAATAACCGTCCTTCAGAAGACGCTCGCACAGATGCGAGCCGAGGAAGCCCGCCCCGCCGGTCACCAGGGCCCTCCTGCCGTTACCCTTTGCCGGGCCGGTCGATTCCACGGCCGACTGAAGGCCCGCACGCACCCTACCTACGCTACCCATGTGGTCACCGCTTTGCTGCGACGCTGTTTTAAGAACCGACCAGCTCGCGGTCGGCCCTCGGGACCTAATTCATGGGGTGCTAGACGGCGACAAAGCCTCGCCACCGGCGGGAATCCACCGGAAGTTGCATTGCGGTGTTGCTTTTCGCAACTGTTTGGTTGGCTATTTCACCAATAGCGTGTACCCCGCAGTAAAAAATATACCTGTGGAAACGACTGTCAATGGACTTTAATGGTTCATTTACCTTGCACTGTAACGTTTGGTTAACCGCGATCAAACCGCGCCCAACACGTGCCGTCGCGTTGAAAATCGCCAGTTTTTCGTGATTTTCAGCCCCTTGGACGAATAGTTAGCGAACTCTAAACGAAGCTCGTCAGTTGTATTGGACCTATCGGCGGGCTTGGGCAGCAGAATTCGTCGGCTAACCACGAACGCCATCAGGATCGGAAACAGGCATCACTAATACACGCATAAAGGGCATCGGCTGAAATTTTCTGAGAAATATTACCATCCCAGCGGGGAATTTCCTTATATTTTCCAATACAGGACAAAATTTTACGTTTATACAATTTACAAACGCACATTACATATAAATATCTTTCACCTATTTTGTATAAATCTATTTTACATTCTGACATATAAATGTGAAAAACTTACGAAACGATACGAATCCATAAATTATCTTTCTGAATCAGATCCGAGAAAAATACGGATCACGCGTATACTCCGACCCAAATTTCTAAATACATTACGTGTTAATCATTCCAATCCACCTCCGAAGAACGACAGAGGCAGCACACAAGAGCCTTCGGAAGAGCACCATTGTCATAGACCATCATCACCGCATGGTACCAGGCGGTGCTATATCTATTGGCCGCCGGCGAGCTGTTTTACCGGAATGCTTGCAGGGGAGGCACAACCTTTCGTGGTGACTGGCCCCACGATCCCTTGGGCACCATTTTCACGACCATGCGGAGGCGGCTTGGGGCCGACCGATCTCCGAGAGCGCTCGGCAAACAAGTTTTTTTGATCGCCAGACACGGTTTTTGCCGACCGAGACCGGCCCGATCGCATGGAAAATCGCGCTGACCGACAGCGTATCAGCCTCTGCGCCGAAGCGTTTCCGACGGCGTCTCGCCATAGCGCCTGCGATAGGCCGAGGCGGCGCGCCCGAGATGGCCGAACCCGGCGGCATAGGCGGCATCGGTGACGGATGTTTTTTCATCCGCCTCGCGCAGCGCCGCATGAAGGACCTCCAGTCGGATCTCCTCCATCATCCGTTTTAGCGTCGTGCCGCGCTGCCTGCGCACGCCCTCCTGCAGGGAACGCAGGCTGACATTCGCCGCCAGCGCGATCTCGGTCACGCCGCACACGCGCCCGATGTTGGCGCGCAGCCACTCCTCGGCGCGATCGACGGCAGTCGCTCCGGGAAGGGCGTGGATCCCGTCAACGGCCCGGCGCTGTGAGTGAGTGAACGACTCGAGCAGCAGCAGGTTCAGGCTTTCGCCCAGCCGGGCAAGATAGTTGCGTGACAATGCACTGCCGGCTTCTATGCTTTCGACCATCAGCCTGACATGGTCGACGAGCTGGCGGCCGGCCGGGCGCTGCATGTCGATCGCAGGGGAGAATTCCACATTGCCAACGGCGCGTCCGGCAAGCGCGCGGCACTGGTCCTGCATCGCCTCGCGGGCAATCAGTACGATGAGCTTGTCGCACCCGGCCGACCAGAGCATGCGTGTCGGCAGGGTCGGAGACAGGACGGACGCCGCGCGGCCGGCACTGACCGTGGCGGTCTCGGTCCCGCAGCGCACGCTCGCCGATCCCGACAGCGGGATCTGCAGAAGGAAAAACCGTCCCAGCTCCCCCGGATCGATCTCGACCGCGCTGCCATAGCTGACGAAGTTCAGGGAATAGCCTTGCTCGGAAGCCGACCTGTGAACCGCGTGGAAGTCGGGCGCGTGACGCTCGCGTGGCGAAAGGAAATGCGGACAGAAGATCCGGCCGATCTGCTGACGCGCCTCTTCCGGGGAGCGCGTGTCGACCAGACTGTGCCCGGCGAGCTGCAAGGTTGAAGTGCCGGCGTTCATGCAGGCGATCATCCCCGTGGAGCCGAATGGCCAGCCAACCGCGCGAAATGCGAAACCGCGCAAAATGGACAATGGACGCGCAATCCGGATTGCGCCGGTCGCCTGACCACGACGAAGATTAGTTCAAGTCTAAAAGAAAGGCGAGCCCCGGTCTTACCATAGCCCGAAGGCATCGCGGTCGATGAAAGCGGACAGACGCGGAGGAGAGCGATGTCAGCAGATATTTTCCTTGCCGGAATGCGCAGGATTGCCGGTGCCGTCACCGTCATCACCACCACGGGCAGTAATGGCGAGCGCCGCGGACTGACGGCGACTGCCGTCTGCTCGCTGTCGGTCGAGCCGCCCTCGCTGGTTGCCTGCGTGAACCGCAAAACCTGGGTCGCCCAGTTTGTCCGGGATGCCGGCGTCTTTGCCGTCAACGTGCTGTCCCATTCCCAGGAATCCATAGCCCGCACCTTCGCCGGCCACACGCCGCTTGCCGGGGCTGACCGCTTTTCCAGCGGCGATTGGCGGGCCGGCCGGACCGGCGCGCCGGTGGTCGCCGGCGCGCTGGCCTCCTTCGAATGCCGCCTCGGCAAGCTGATCGAGCACACCACGCACGTCATCCTGATCGGCGAGGTCGTCGAGACCGCGATCGGCGACGGCGACTCGCTGGTCTATCTCGACGGGAGCTTTTCGGCGGTGCCGCGCCAGCAGCCCGCCGCCTGAACGGCACGCCGTTCGTCCACCGTCCTGCAATCGAAATCACAAGGGAACGTATCCTCATGAAGGGACTAGAGGGAAAGACCGCGATCATCTCGGGCGGCGCGACGCTGATCGGCGAGAAATGCGCCGCCGTTCTTGCCGGCTATGGCGTCAACGTGGTGATCGCCGACGTCAATGCGGAAGCCGGCGCGCGCGCGGCCGCTGCCATCGGCTCGAAAGCCAGCTTCATCAGGACCGACATCACCAACGATGCGGACATCGCGGCCCTTGTCGCCACCACGGTGAAGCAACATGGGCGTCTCGACTTCCTCGTCAACGTCGCCTGCACCTATCTGGACAACGGCGCCGAAACCGGGCGCGCCGACTGGCTGAAGGCGCTCGACGTCAACATCGTCGGCTCGGTCATGCTCATGCAGGCGGCTCGCCCGCATCTGGCAAAGGCCAGGGGCGCGATCGTCAATTTCGGCTCGATCTCGGCCCGTGTCGCCCAGGTCGGCCGCTGGGTCTACCCGGTGTCCAAGGCGGCGATCCTGCAGCTCACCCGCAACCAGGCGCTCGACCTCGCGCCCGACGGCATCAGGGTGAACGCCGTGTCGCCGGGCTGGACCTGGAGCAATGTCATGAAGGAGCTGAGCGGCGACGACCGCGCCAAGACCGACAGGGTCGCCGCGCCGTTCCATCTGCTCGGGCGCACCGGCGATCCGGCGGAGGTCGGTGAAACCGTCGCTTTCCTGCTCTCCGACGCGGCGAGCTTCATCACCGGAACCGACATCCGCGTCGACGGCGGCTACACGGCGATCGGCCCGGAGCGAGTCGATCCGGCCATTCCGCTGCTTGCCCAGTGAAACGACGCCGGCTTGCCGAGGAATTCCGGACGAGGCGCGGGGCGACATTCTGTCCGACGTTGCGCAAGACGGGACAGCGGCTGGTGCGAACCAGAAAAGAAATCAAGAAAGGGGAACTGACATGAGCGGTCGCAAGATCACCATACTGGGCGGCGGACAATCGGGCCTGCAGCTTGCCTGCGGGCTGCTTCAGCATGGCTACGAGGTGTCCGTGGTGCAGAATCGCGACGCCGAGGACCTGCGCACGGGCAAGGTCATGTCCAGCCAATGCATGTTCCACGACGCGCTGCAGAACGAGCGCGACATCGGTCTCGACTTCTGGGGCAAGGAATGCCCGACGGTCGATTCCATCAACTTCGTCGTGCCTTCGCCGGAGCACGCCGGCGAGAAGGCCCTGGAATGGAACGGCCTGCTCGATCTGCCGGCGCAGAGCGTGGACCAGCGCGTCAAGGTACCGGTCTGGATGCGCGAGTTCGAAAGGCGCGGCGGCAAGCTCGAGATCCGCGACGCCGGTATCGCCGATCTCGAGGCATACGCCGCCGGCTCCGACCTCGTCGTCGTCGCCGCGGGCAAGGGCGACATCGCCAGGCTTTTCGAGCGCGACGCCTCGCGTTCGCCTTTCGACAGGCCGCAGCGCGCCCTGGCCCTGACCTACGTCCACGGCATGGTGGCGCGCGCCGATCATTCGGCGGTCAACTTCAACCTCATTCCGGGTGTCGGCGAGTATTTCGTCTTCCCCGCGCTGACCAATTCGGGTCCGTGCGAAATCATGGTCTTCGAAGGCATTCCCGGCGGCCCGATGGACTGCTGGAAGGATGTCGCCGGCCCTTCCGAGCACCTGGCGCGCTCCAGATGGATCCTTGAGACTTTCCTGCCCTGGGAAGCGGCGCGGTGCCGCAACGTCGAGCTGACCGATGCTAACGGCATCCTCTCCGGCGCTTTCCCGCCCACCGTGCGCAAGCCGATCGGCAAGCTGCCGTCCGGTCGCCTCGTGCTTGGCCTCGCCGACGCTGTATGCCTGAACGACCCGATCACCGGGCAGGGCTCCAACAACGCCTCGAAGGCGGCGCGCTGCTACATGGACGCCATCGTCGCCCATGGCGACCAACCCTACGACGCGACTTTCATGCAGGACGCTTTCGATGCCTACTGGAACTACGCCCAATTCGTTGTCGGCTGGACGAACGCCATGCTGCAGCCCCCGCCCCCGCATGTGCTGAACATCATGGGTTCCGCGCAGGCCATGCCGGTGCTGGCAAGGCGCATAGCCAACGGCTTCAACAACCCGCCGGACCTCTTCCCCTGGTTCGCCGTGCCGGAGGAAGCGGACAAGTATCTGCGGCAACTGGCGGCCTGACCGGATCCGACTCCGGAAGACATGCTCCCGGCAGCGGCACCGTCGCTCGAACATCCCCCATTTGGGGGATGCGCTTGAGGACGTTTGATGATGGAAGGAATATCGCAGTGTCCCGGCGCTGCCCTGGTCGGCGCCTTAAGTTCATTTGCTTGCTCTGAAGCGGGTCGACCAACATCCGGTGCTGGTGTATGGAGCTTCTGCCTGTTGGGTGGTTTTATCGGGCCAACGGGAATGCGCGTGAACTTGGGGTGGGATCAAGGCGTATGAGATTTGTTGTAAGTTTTGCGTTGGCCGGCATTGTCGGCCTGGGGGCAGTTGGTTCGGCTCTGGCGGACGACACCGTCCAGAAACCTTCATGCACATGCCAGACGGCGTATGACGGCGGCAACCCGGTTGGATCCATCCGGCACGTCAAGGGCGACGTGACGGTTTCGCGGACGACCGGATTTTTGCCGGCCAAGGCTGGCGATCCCCTCGATCTCGGCAGCCGTGTCATGGCAAGCGCCAACGCTTCGGCTTCCGTACGCGTCGGCGGATGCTCCATCGAGGTGCCGGCCGGCTCGAACCTCGACGTGTCGAGTGACGGCCAGAACATCTGCCTCTCCGTGGGTGGAGAGAAGCAGGCCGCGGCCGGAAGCTTCAACTTGCCGGCGGCGCTGCTTGGCGGCGGACTTATTGCCGGAGGCATTATCGCCGCGACGCACGACAGCGGCAGCAGCGTCAGCCAATAGGCCATTCGTCGCCGCGCCTGACGGCCTGCCAGGCTGCTGTCTCGATATCCTTTCCGACGCTTCCAGGGTGTCGCATTCTCCGCGCCATTGCGCCGGGGAATTACCTCACGTTGGCACGTCGACGATCCACGGTCATGCCGGGCTGCGCGTGTCCGGCTCGGCCGCGACTGGTCATGTGCAATTCAGGGGCGTCTCACCATGCCGGCGAGGCATATTGCTTGGCCAGCATCCCTGGGTGGGCCTGGGTTGAGCCGGGATGCTGGCCAAGGCGGAGCCGAGACGCCGCCGCCAACCGATAGCGACCTACTGTTGCACCAATATTATAGCTCTCAATGAAAGCGACGGAATCGACTAGGCCGTGGACGGCACGGCTGCAGCGCAGTCCTGGTGAACGGCAATATGTCTCGTTCGTCGCCCGGATCGACAGTGGGGGCTATGTCCGTGGGGCGCTCCCCGACAAAGTCGCATCCGCCTCGGCAAGACATTTATCGAGCGCCGCGGCGGTCTCGACTGCATGTTGTCGCAGATGCGAAAAGTGGTCGCCAGGCACAAGGTGAACGGTGACCGGATAAGGCGTGAGTGTCTTCCAGACACGGGTCGGATTGCGACTGCGCAATTCCTCGCTGGCGATAAGGACGATCTCTCCCGCGAAAGGCTTGGGCGAATATTTAAGCGTTCGTCGCAGATAGAGCCGGCCGATTTGAAACTTCCGGCGTTCGATGGCGCGATCGATCGCCCCGTTGAATCGCGCCAGCAGCTTTTCCTTGAGTTGGCCGCTGGCAAGGTCGGCGCGCAACGTCGAGATTACATACCGCCAGTACCAGCTCCAGCTTGGGTACCTGCTGTCAACGAGTACCAGCATGGCGATCTCCTCGCCTTGCCTTCGCAATTGCTGCGCGATCTCGAAGGCGACCACACCGCCGATGCAAGCGCCGCCAATGAGGTAAGGGCCTTTCGGCTGCAACTTGCGGATCTCGGCGACCTGCTCGGCCGCGATAGCCTCCACGCTCGCGCCGGGCTCAACGAGATCATCCACGCCACGTATGCGCAGACCGTAGAAAGGCCCGTGCCGCAGATGCTCGGCGAGCTTGGCGTAAACGAGCAGCTCCGCCTCGCCGCCGAAGCCGCCGGCGACAAGGAAGAACGGCTTGCGCCCGCCCTCGCGGCGAAGGGGAACGACCAGCGGATAGGCCGCGGGCTGCACCGGCGCATAGAGGCGAAGCTGGTCGATGACGGCGCCTTGTCTCGCGACGGTCGGTTCGTTGATGATGAACCGGACCGGAAGATCCAGGCCGAAGGCCGCGTTGACATCGTGCACGAGCTTCAAGGCAAGCAATGAGTGACCGCCGAGATCGAAGAAGCTCTCCCCGGTCCCGAACCCGTCGACGCCCAGCACCTGCTCCCAGATTCCGAGAAGCCGCTCCTCCGTCTGGGTGGAAGACGCCACGCGCACCACGTCTCCGGCCTCCGGTACGGTCTCCGGCGGCGGCAGGTTCCTGCGGTCGATCTTGCCGGTCGGCCCGAGCGGAAGGTGGTCGAGGAACGTGAACCCGGTGGGAATCATGTAAGCGGGCAGGCGGCTCGCCAGACCAGCCCGCACGCCAGCGGCGTCGATCCTGCCATCCGTGACGACATAGGCGTGCAGGCGATGGCCGCCCGGATCCTCCGGCGTGGATACGACGGCGTCTCGAATTCCAGGCAGGACCGCGATGGCGCTTTCCACCTCGGCCGGCTCGACGCGATAGCCGCGGACCTTCACCTGCCGATCCATCCGTCCCAGGAATTCCAGTTCGCCATTCGCTCGCCAGCGGACGCGGTCTCCCGTCCGGTAGAGCCGCCCGCCGACGTTCCATGGATCGGCGAGGAACCGCTCGGCAGTGAGCGCCGGAGCATTGACGTAACCGAGCGCCACACCATCGCCCCCGACGAACAACTCGCCGGCCACGCCGACGGGAACGGGGGCAAGATCTCGATCGAGGACGTAGGCCGTGGTGTTGGCGATCGGGCGGCCGATCGGAACGGATCCCTCCGCGACCGGGCCCGGCGGCACCGTGTGGCAGCAGGAGAAGGTCGTGCCTTCGGTGGGACCGTATCCGTTGATGATACGCAGCCGCGGGTGTGCCCCGCGCACACGCGCGATGTCGTCGGGCTGCAACACATCGCCGCCCGCCAGCAACTGCCGCAGACCGCCGAGCGCTCCAAGACTGTCACGCACTACGACACGCAGCAGGCTGGCGGTCAGCCAGAGGGTGGTGACGCGATGCGTGGCGAGCACCCGTCCGAGTTCGCCGAGATCGATATCGCGGTCCGGCCAGAGGACCAGCGAGCCGCCATTGAGAAGCGCGCCCCAGATTTCGAAAGTCGACGCATCGAAGGTCAGCGGCGCCATCTGAAGAAGGATTTCGTCGCGGCCCAGCGTCGCATAGTTCGTTTCGCGCACGAGGCGCACGACGTTGCGATGGCTCACCTGCACGCCCTTCGGCGCGCCGGTGGAGCCGGAGGTGAACATGATATAGGCGGCGCCGGCGGGTGACGGTCTCCCCGCATCCGGACCAGGGCGTCGATCCCAGCCATCCTCGCCAACGACGAGGTCGAGCTCAGCCTGCTCGGCAAGGAGTTGCCGCCTGCCGGGCGGGTCAGCGGGGTCAAGCGGCACATAGGCGGCGCCCCTCTTCAACGTGCCGAGCATCGCGGCGATCATCTCCGGCGACCGCTTCAGGGCAAGGCCGACGCGTGAGCCGACACCGATACCCCGCGCCGCGAGTTCGCCGGCGAACGCGTTGGCGCGGCGATGCAGCTCGGCATAGTTGATTGCCTGGCCGTCGGCGATCAGCGCCGGATGGTCGGGCGTCTCCCGCGCCACGCTCTCGAACAGTTCGTGCATGGTGGCGTCGCGAGGATAGTTCGTCGCGGTGCGGTTCCAGGTCACCAGCGCCTGCTCGCGCTCGGCATCCGACATCAGCGGCAGGGTGCGTACCGGCTGCGACGGCTGGTCGAGCGCGGTGCTGAGCAGCGTAAGGAACCATCCGGACCAACGCTCGATGGTTTCGCGGAAGAAGAGATCGGTCCGGTATTCCCAGATCATCTCGATCGATCGCGCCGGTCCTGACACCGCCGGCAAGGCAATGACGATCACGTTGAGGTCGAACTTGGCCGATCCGTTGTTGATGCCGAATGTGGGTTCCACGCGCACCGCGCCAAGGTCGAAATCCGGGGCCGGTCCGTCATAGGAACTGAAGAATACCTGGCAAAGCGGCGAGCGATCAGGCGAGCGGTCGGGATCCAGCGCCCTGACCACGTGGTCGAAGGGGATTTCCTGGTTGTCGAGCGCCGCGACGGCGGTCTCGCGGACCCGGGCGACGAGCGTTTCGAGATCCGGGGCACCGGAAAGGTCGGCCGGCAACGCGAGATTGTTGAGGAGCATGCCGACGACCGATTCAAGCGCCGGCGCTCCGCGATTGGCTGCGCCCGACCCGACAAGAAAATGCTCTTCGCCGGTGAGCCGGTGGACGAGCGCCTCGAAGACGGCACGCAGCGTCGTATGCGGCGTAACTCCCCGCCGCCGGCTGAACGCCTCCACGCGCGCGGCGAGCGTGTCGTCGATCCACAGGCGAACCGCATCCCCGCGAAAGCTCTCGGAAGCGGGCCTCGGACGATCGGTGGGAAGGTCCAGCACCTTGGGGATGGAAACAAGCCGCCCGGTCCAGAATGCAAGCTGCCGGCGGGCGGCATCGGTATTGATCCAGCGCCGCTCGACGAGCGCCACGTCGGAGGGATGCCAGTCCGCTGCCGGCAGGGTCGCTGTTTCTCCAGCGGCGGCCGCCCGGTAGAGCGCGAAGAGATCACGCAGCAGAACCACGAAGGACCATCCGTCGTGCAGCAGATGATGCTCGATGTGGACCAGCACGTGCCGATCCGGCGCCAGGCGGAAAAGCCGCCAATGGACAAGGGGAAGCGCCGAGAGATCGAAGGGCCGGGCGGCCTCGCCGCGGACCCGCGCGCCGATCTCGTCAGCGGTCACCGTCTCGGCTTCGAGCGTCACCGTCCAAGGCGCGTGCACCCGCTGGCGCGGCGATCCCTCCACATTCTCGAAGGTCGTCCTCAGCACTTCGTGGCGGCGGACCAGGGCGCTGAGCGCGCCGGAGAGAGCGCTGATGTCGAGATGGCCCTCGAAAGCGAGGGTCGCGGCGAAATGATAGGCCACGTTGTCGGGGTCAAGCTGCTGGATGAACCATCCACGCTCCTGCGCGAAGGTAAGCGGCGCGGGACCTGACGGCCGATCAGGTGGCAGCTCGTGGCCCGCGGGTTGCCCCCCGCCGCCCGCGTCACCGCGAGCCTCCTCGACGGCCGCTGCCAGGGACGACAGCGTCGTGCAGCGAAATGCCGTGTGAAGAGGCAGGGCAATGCCGAACCGGTCGCGGACACGCAGCATCATCTGCGTGGCCAGCAGCGAGTTGCCACCGAGTTCGAAGAACTGGTCCATCGCTCCGACACGGTCGATGCCGAGCACCTCCGCCCAAATCTCGGCAATCCCGGCCTCGAGCGGCGTCGCGGCCGGCACGAAGCCCACTTCATCCCCCGGCCGCTCATCGCCCGGGTCCGGCAGCGCGCGCCGGTCGAGTTTGCCATTCGCCGTGCGCGGCAGCGCGGGCAGCATGAGAATACGCCACGGCACCATATAGTCGGGCAGACCCGCTGCAAGCCGCGCACGAAGGTCGGCTTCAACTGGAGGCGTACCGGCCGCCGGCACGACATAGGCCACCAGCCGGCGATCGCCGGCATGATCGATCGCCACGACCGCCGCCTGCTGTACGCCGGCCTGATCGAGAAGCGCGGCCTCGATCTCACCGAGCTCGATGCGATAGCCGCGAATCTTCACCTGCGAGTCGGCGCGACCGAGATATTCGAGATCACCATCGGGGAGCAGGCGCGCGAGATCGCCCGAACGGTAGAAGCGCTCGCCCGTCCGTCCGGAGATCGCGATGAAGCGCTCCGCGTCCAGTTCGGGACGTTTCAGATAGCCTCGCGCAACCCCGGCACCACCGACGAGGATTTCGCCCACGAGCCCGGGCGGCGTGGCGCCACCATCGGGATTGCGCAGCGATATCGTCCAGCCGGGAATGGGGAA
Organism: Mesorhizobium sp. 65-26; assembly: GCA_001899205.1. Classification (GTDB taxonomy): domain Bacteria; phylum Pseudomonadota; class Alphaproteobacteria; order Rhizobiales; family Rhizobiaceae; genus Mesorhizobium. The sequence continues at coordinate 98,314 of MKVL01000032.1, forward strand.
CCCGATCAGGCTGCGCCCGCGCGCTTCCTCCACGTCGCGCCGCGTGATCCGCCGGACCGTGACGTGCACGGTGGTCTCCGTGATGCCGAACATGTTGATGAGCGCGGGACGGCTATCGCCGTGCCGTGCGATCCACGGTGAAAGCGCCTCCAGGCGCAGCGCCTCGCCTCCGAAGATGACATATCGCAGGGATAGAGACAGCGCGGCCTCTCGCTCCCAGTCGCTCAGCGCGACGAAGGCGGATGGAGTCTGATTCAGGACCGTCACCGCCTGTTCGTGGAGCAGCCGAAGGAACGCCTCGGGCGATTGTGCCGTCGCCGTCGGTACGATCACGAGCCGCGCACCGGAGGTGAGCGCTCCGAATATTTCCCAGACGGAGAAATCAAAGGCGGCGGAATGAAACATCGTCCAGACGTCGCGCGCCGAGAAGTCGAATATGGCTGTCGTACCATGCAGGAGCGCGGCGAGATTCCCATGCGTGACGACGACGCCCTTCGGCTTGCCCGTGGAGCCGGAGGTGTAGATGACATAGGCGGCGTCGGCGGGATCGGTTTCGATGTGGATCGGCTCGGCCGCGATTGCCGCGCCGTCCGCCTCGATGTCGACGACGGCGCATCCGTCGACATCGGCCGAAAGCGCCGTGAACGCGCGTGCTGTCAGCAGAAACGAGGCGCCGCTGTCGGTCAGCGTCGCGACGAGGCGTGGGTGCGGGTGGCTCGGTTCGAGCGGCAGGTAGGCAGCGCCGGTCTTCAGGACCGCGAGCATGGCGACGATCAGGTCCGGCGAGCGCTCGAGCAGGATGGCGGCAAGCACGCCATGCCGCACGCCCCGCGCCGCGAGGTGTCGCGCAAGTTGGTTGGCGCGGCGATCGAGTTCGCCATAGGAGAGTTCCGTTCCCTCGCAGGAGATGGCGACGGCATCGGGGAGCCGAGCCGCATGGGCCGCGATGGCCGCCACCGGCAGCATCGGAGACCCGGTCGGCGGCGCCTCGGCTGACCCGATCACCTCCGCCTCCCCGGGCAGGAGAAGGTTGAGTTCGTCGAGCCTCGTCGCGCCACCAGCAACCTGACGCAGGATGTTGACGAAGCGGTCGAGGAACCGGGCCGACGGAAAACGCTCCGCCGGGAAGTCGACCTTCAGCCGCAAGCCGGCCGGGATCAGGGACGGGATGAGGTGGATCTCGTCGGGACCATGGGCCGTGTGGGTGTGAAGTGCCTCTCGCCTGCCGAGAACGCTGATCGCCTCGAACACATAGAAATTGAAGAAGCAGTTCAGCGACCGCGCCGGCAGGATACGGTTGAGAGCGAGGCTCGATGTGTCGCGGTGCGACAGCGCCTGCTCCCGCTGACGTTCCATCGAGGCGACGAGGTCGGCGAGCGACGCACCCGCCCCACCGGCGCCTGCCCTGGCGAGAATGGGCAGTGTCTGGAAGAAGCAGCCCGTTGCGTCGCGGAGCCCCGGCGGCCGCGTCTCCAGGATCTCGAGCACCGCGATGTCGCCATCCGCGCGGGTGAAGTGTCGGACGAGAAGCACATAAACAGCCCGCAACAAAGCCGCGAGCGGCCAATGGCGTTCCCGGCAGACACGCCGCAGCGCGGCGATTTCGGCCTTGCCAATAAATCTGTCCTCGCGCACGCGTCCGGCCGCGCCGAAAGTGCACCGCAAGCCGAAGGGCTCGATGCCGGAGAGCTTACGCGACCAGAAGCGCAAGTTCTCCGGCGTGTCGAACGCCCTGTCGAAGTCGAACGCATAGTCGAGGAACGACGTTGCGGACGATCCTGCATGCGCGCCGGCAGTACCCGGCGCGGCACTGATCAATTGGCTGTATTCGGTGCCGATGCGCTTCAGGAGCGTGTTGAAGGTCCGGACGTCGGAGAAGATGTGCGGCGCGACGAGGCCGGCTGTGTATTCGCCGTCCCGATCGCGGACCAGATAGCTTCGCCAGAGCGGCAGGCGGAAAAGATCCAGCGGTTGCCGGCGACCCCGTTCGATGAAGTCCTCCGGTGTCTCGACATCCGGCTCGCCGGCGAGGTCGGCAATGACGGGAGGCGGCAGCGGCGCCTCCTCGTCGACCGCCTGCAGCACCTCGCCGTCGGCAACGACCAGCCGCGTCCGGACGAGCGGCTCACGCGCGAAGACGTTTTCGACCGCCTTCACCCAGGCATCGACGCGGATATCCGCCCCGAGGCGGCAGGAAACGCCGATCAGATGTTGCGTGCTGTCGGGATGCGCAACGTGATGGAGATAGAGATCGCGTTGCGTCGGCGTCAGCGGTGCGACTGTGCGCCCGGCCGACCCCCACTGCTGACCGGATGGATCGTATCCGTCGCCGAGACGCATGTTTCCGCCCAAAGAGACTTTCCCGATACCGCGACGGCCCTCCGTCTGCCATGGCGCGCGGCATGCAATCGGGGTACGATTCGTTCCCGATCGCGCCTGTTTGCGCAAGAGGCAAACGCGCGCGGCATGGAAAAACATTGGGTGGGTCGATTGGATTGACGGCTAACCTGATTGCCACCGGTGTCCGTGAAGCCGTGTCCGATGCCGGCCTCGATACGAAGGCCATGGATCGACAGCTTGAGGTTCTGCGCGATTTTCAACCGCAAACGCCGCATGCGCCAGACCTGAACGGGGGCATCGACGTCTGGCGGGTGCAACTGGATACGCTGGAACCGGCGGCGAAGTCTCTTGAGCGCCTGCTGTCGCCGGACGAGATGAAGCGGGCGGACCGATTCCGCTTCGCACAGGACCGCCGGCGATTTGTCGTTGCCCGCGCGGTGCTGCGCCAGCTGCTCGGAGCTTATCTTGGGGCCGCGCCCGGCTCGTTGCGCTTCGCCTACGGGCCTCAGGGCAAGCCGCGACTGGCCGACGCGCACTACGCGCAGGGCCATGTGACGTTCAACCTCTCCCATTCGCGGGAGCTGGCCTTGCTGGCGGTGGCGAAAGGTTGCGAAATCGGCGTCGATCTTGAGGCGGTGAGACCGCTTGAAGAAGCTTCGTCTATGGCCCGCCGGATCTTCTCGGCCGCCGAGCTAGCGGCGCTTGCCGCAATGCCCGAAGCCGAGCGCGACATAGCTTTCTACCGCTTCTGGACCCGCAGGGAAGCATGGGTGAAGGCGCTGGGTACCGGCCTGGCCGAACCGCCCGATCGCCTCGACGTCACGACCGCCGATGCCGGCGGCGCGGGAGAGCCTGGCTGGCGATTTGTCCGCATCGAGCCTGGAGAGGGCTATGTCGGGGCGCTCGCCGTGCCGGCGGGCATTTCTCTGGACGTCCGGGGCCGGCTCTGGCTGGAATAAGGCTGGTGGGTCTCAGGTGTCTCCGTCAGGAGGCGAGTTCCCGGGTGACCAGCGCGACGATCGCCGGCAGAGTATCGGCGAGATGGAAATGGCCACCGGTAAAGATATGCCGGTCGAAGGTCGAGGTCGTGTGGGCCTGCCAGGCCGCGAGATCGCCGTCGTCGACCGTTGGATCGTCGCTGCCGCCAATGACGGTTATCGGCGCTCCCGTCGTTGCGCCGGGGAGAGGCCGGTAGCCGTTGAGGCGGCGATAGTCGGCGCGCAGCGTCTCGAGGACGATCTCGAGCAACTCTGGATGATCGAGGACGGCGTCCGACGTGCCGCCGCCCTGCCTCAGGTCGCGCCGCAGCGAGGCGTCGTCCGTCCCGCGGGTGCGCGCCAGCCCGGTGCTGATTGGCGCGGGGCTGCTCGAGGCGATGAGGCGGGTGACCGGCGCCCCGCCGGCGAGCCTGTCACGGTGACGCGCCGTTTCGAAGGCGACCAGAGCGCCCATGCTGTGGCCGAAAAGGACGATCGGTCGATCAGCGAGGACCGTAAGTGCATGCGCGATCTCGCCAGCCATGGCCTCGATCCCGGCGAGTGGCTCTTCCGCCGGCCGATCTTCGCGTCCGGGGTAGCGGATGGCCCACACTTCCACCGAGGGCGAGAAAGGCTTCGCCCATGGAAAGAAGAAGCTCGCCGCTCCTCCGGCATGCGGAAAGCACACGAGACGCAGTGACGCGGCGGGTTGCCGCGCAAAGCACCGGAACCATCGACGCGCCATATCGTGCGCCGGACCATTGACCCCGTTGACGTCGGGAACGCCCTCGATATCAACCATTGCGGCCCTCCTCTGTGGAGTAGGCACTGTCAATCCCCGTACGCCCGCCCGGCTGCTTGTCTTCATCCCTGGCGATGGCAACGTCACGGCGCAGCTGGTGCAGTTCCGTTCTGAGATGGGCGCGCAGCATCGCCTTCCCGATCGCGCCGCCAATCACACCCGAGCCCAGCGCTGTCGCGAGTATGAGCGTTGTGTCCATCTCCAGGCCGGAGAGCATGGTCAGGGAGAAACCCACCACGGCGACACTCACGAGGATGACAAGCACGTTCTTATATCGTGTCACGAGGGAACCCTCCGACAAAGTGCCTGACTGCTACCAAGAAACTGGCTGCGCTGCCTAGCCAAGAATGGACTATGCCGATAGCCGCTGGCATATTTTGCTGATCGGCCCCGGCACCATCACCGCAATGAGCGACCGCGAAAAGCAGCTCGAATCCCTGAATGACCGCCTCGACCGCTTCGAGGCCGGGATCGACCGGCTTGTCTGTCACGACGTGCTCGAACGCGCCGTGGTGGCGGCGCTTGGCGGTCCGCTTCCGCCAGGCCCGGCAAAGCGGCGCTGGCCGATCATGAGCAAGCTGGGCGCAGTCCGGATACGCGCATTTCTCCGATCCTATCTCAAGCCGCCGCGCGGGCTTTTCAGCCTGCGGCAATATCCGCCGCGTCCTCTCTCGGTCACGATTTCCAGGCCGGGCCCGCCACGCCTCGATGCACCGCGCTTCGCGATCGTGACGCCCTCGTTCAACCAGGCGCGCTTCGTGCGAGCGACGGTCGACAGCGTTCTCTCCCAGAACTATCCCAACCTTGCCTATGTTGTGCAGGATGGCGACTCGACCGATGAAACGAAAGACCTGCTCGGCGCTTATGGCGACCAGCTCTCCTGGACGAGCGCGCCCGATGGCGGACAGACGGCCGCGATAAATGCGGGGTTCGGCACGGTCTCGGGCGACATCATGGCCTACCTCAACAGCGACGACCTGCTCCTGCCCGGGAGTCTCGAGGCAGTGGCTGATGCGTTCGCGCGACATCCGGACGTCGACATCATCTACAGCCACCGCATCATCATCGATGATGCGGGACATGAGATCGGTCGATGGGTGCTGCCGCCGCATGACCGGCAGGCAATCGGCTGGGCCGACTATCTGCCGCAGGAGACGATGTTCTGGCGCCGGCGCGTATGGGATGCCATAGGCCCGTTCGACGAGAGCTTCCGCTATGCGATGGACTGGGACTTCATCCTACGCGCCGAGCGCGCCGGCTTCCAGTTCAAACGGCTTCCGCTGTTCCTCGGCTGCTTCCGCGTTCACGAGACCCAGAAGACCACCGCCATCAACGAGGTCGGGATGATGGAAACCGCCCGCCTGCGCCAGGCCCATCTGGGCTTCGTCCCGAACCAGGCCGAGGTCGAGAAGGCCATCGCCGCCTATATCCGCCGGCACAAGATCTTCCACCTGGCACACCACGTACGTCGCAGCTTCGCCAAGGTTTGATGTCCGCCGGCGCACGGAGATGCCGACCAGGCGTTCGATCACATCCGATAACGTTTGCGTTCCATCGCCATTTTTCCTGTCCGCGCCCCCTATATTCTTCCCGGGCCGAGTACCGCCGGCGGCCTAGACCGCGACACGACGCGACCAGACGGCCCGTGTTGAGGAACGGCATTGCCGTTTCTTCGCAAGGAGAAGACATCATGCGCTCTTTCTTGATGAAAACCGTGGCAGCGGCTTCGATCCTGGCGGCCGTACCACTTTCAAGTGCTTATGCGGTGCATCGTCACAGACCACAGGTCGACCCCATGGTCACGGCGTCGGTGCCGATGGATCCAGAGGCGAAAGCGGCGATGGATCAATTGCAGGGCATTGAACAGGGTATCCGTGAAGCCAGGGAGGTCGGCAAGATCACGCAGGACCAGGCCCGCGACCTGATGCAGCAGGCGGCCGCCATCCAGCGCACCGCGTCGACCTCGGGAGGCCATGCCGCGCTGGGCCAGATCAATGACCTGGATCAACAGCTTCAGGACGCCACCGGGCAAGGCACCTACATGGGCAGCGGCGGGGATGGCGGATACTACCCGAACGGCTGACGGAATTCGCCCCGACCTCAGGCTGGAGTTTTCGTTCTATCTCCGCCCGGGGCGCGGGCATCGCCCCAGCCAAATGGTGGCGCTGTGAGAATCCAGCCCGTCGGCATGAGCCGGCGGGCTTTCCATGAAAGCAACGCCGACATCCTTCAACGGCGTTTCGTGAAAAGTAGCTGGCTCCGATCTCGAGTCGACGGGCCGACTGGGACACGGGTCGCGCGGAAAGTCGTTGGAATTTTGCGACGCCATAAAGGGCGCGCCAAGATTTTCCTGCCATCACTTACGCGAGGCGACCTCCAGAGCTGCCCGCAAGAAGGAATTGTCTGGGCAATTAACTGATACCTAGGCAATTGGGGAGGAAGTTCTCCTCTTCGGAGCAATGGCCCGTAAAGGGAGCGTGAAGGTTTTCCACTATCACAACGCGAGGCTCGCCGAATTGCCATCCGTGGATATCGTCGGGAAATCCGACGATAATGGAGGCCTACTACCCGCAACCTGAAGCGGGTAGTCCGTAAGCGATGTCTTGCTAGCACGTTGATTGAGGTTCGATGGTCGATATCCGGGACCGCAGCGGTGATCGGCCCGGCAACTATTCGCCATTTGCCGTCATTCTTTAAATCGATAGTATTCCGAGCCATCGTCGATGAACTGATTGAAACATGCTGAAGATAGATAGCGGTCGATTACAAGACCCGAAAATTCTTTCACCGGTTGAGATTGCCCAGGAATGCGACACGCGTGGACGATTGGTTGTTCAGTTCAGCAGGCCAGAAGCATATACGCCCGCGATTTTGGCGTCGCTGAATGAAGCCTGCGGGCTAGTCAAAGATCGCCTTCAAGTTCGATTCTATGGGCATTACGGCGGGCGTTTCGATGCAATGACTCTCCGTCATCTGCCTGAAATACGTAGCCTCGCAGTCGATTGCCTGACTGCAATCGACAATGAGGAAGAGATCGGGCGGCTCCCAAATCTGAAGTTGCTAAACTTCGGGGTCTTTGAGCTGGACCGCCCAGACTTTCTGAGAACGATAGAGCTTCGCCGTTTGGCTCAGCTTTCGCTCGGCGAAAACCGAAAGCGGAACTTTGATCTTTCACCTTTGGCCGACTGCGAGTTGCTCGACAGCCTTTTTATCCAAGGCCACTCGAAGGGTATCGACGGGTTGGAAGGCGTGCCTCGCTTGCGGACGTTGACGTTAAGTGGTTATGCCAAGAAACATGCGCTGAATTTTATGAACGATATATCGACGCTGAAGGAGCTGAAGTTGATCTTGGGAGGTCGTGCCGATCTTGACGACCTGTCGAGCAAGTCTCTTGAGATTTTGCAAATTATCCGCGTGCAGGGCCTAACAACCATGGGTGATCTGTCTCGGTTGCCCGCACTATCGGCGCTTCGGATTGAAGACCAGATCCAACTGAAGCAGGTGGACTTGAACGGAGTGAGCCTCAAGCGGCTTGCGCTGTTCAATTGCAAAAGCCTGGCGGAGTTGCCGGGGCTGGATACGCAGGATCAACTTCGGGAATTCTTAGCGTCTCGCGTAGCGCTCGACCTTGACGGCCTGCGTGATCGGGAATGGCCTTCAGCTACGCGATCCGTTGGGCTTTTCTCCGGCAAGAACAAATGGAACGATGACGCCGCAACTCGGCTGACTGCGCGAAATCTGAACGAGAGCAGCGACCTCTGGCTTTGATCTGCCGAAGGTTCCATCAGATTTAATATGGCCGCGTCGGGCCAACCACGGTCGCCTTTGGACGTTATGCGCCCCGAAAGAGTTTCCAATCGCGGAGCAATACGCACGCGTGCACGTGCGGGGCGCTGCGGCATCGATTGCCTGCCGCCTTGCTTCTCCTCATGCGCACTGCCAGAACTGGCCACCGAGGAACCTGGGAAGGTTTTTCCCGCATCACCTTCTGTCGGCTCGAAGCGATCATTCGCCAATCGGATATTGGGCGTAATGATCATGGATAAATAGAAGGGCGGCTTTCTGGGACGCCGTCAGCCTCAGGCTTTCTTCGTCGCGATGCGCCAACCGGTATTGCCGGTCCATTTCCAGAAACGTGTTGCGAACCTCTGGCGGCAGCGGCTCCACGGACGTTATTGTTCCCGAGAAAGAATTGCCACCAAGAACCGACCTCCCACTTCTCCGGTCAAATTTGCAATATTCCTGGGTGGTTATCCTTCGCGAAATCACGACCGTCTCGTCGACAGCAAGAACAAGGCATACTGCGACAGCACCGTTTTCACTGACGGCTTGAAAAATATCGCCAACTTCAAGGCGAACAAGCAACTCTTTCCGAGATAAATTCTCGAATTTGAAATCGTGCTTGCAATGCTCCACGAACATTAACCCTACATTTTCTTCTGCTTAAATGATTGCGAGGAAGCATAGACGAAACGACGAAGGGCGCAACGTCCCTTGTGGTGCAAAGCTGCCGTCCCGGTCATGGCGGCAGCCTTGATGGGCCAAAGAAGCGCCCACTGATTTTTACATTGGCCTTTGATGTAGGACTCTGCAGCAAACTTCAGGCGCTCCTCACGGGTCAAACTCGGCTGCATCAAGCTTGATTTACCTGCGAGATCGCATCCACTGACAAAGTAAAGAGACCAGAAGAAGACCGCAGGCTACTTTCAATATGAACTGGGGTGATACGCGCCCCGGTTTAATAGCTTCTTGCCGAGAAAAGCGCTGTGTCATGCAACTTGGCCTCCAAAGCATGCGGACAGCGTCCAAATTGCGGGAGCGATCGGAAATTTCACAAGACCTGCACCCTTGAGGCTGAGCAGGGTCATCAGCCAAGCCGGCCGTTCGCAACTCTCTAGGGCGGGCGAAATCAATCGGGCGGGTCCGCTGATATTCGCAGACGTATATTCGACGCATATTCGATGCATCGGCTCAAAAATCAGTTAAGTGCTTTGAAGTCTTGGTACGCCCAAGGGGAATCGAACCCCTGTTCCCGCCGTGAGAGGGCGGTGTCCTGACCGCTAGACGATGGGCGCGCTCAAGTAGGGGCGATATAGGCTGGCCTTCGGGAAAAAGCAACTGGGGTTTCGAAACATGCCGCGCGGTTGCGCACGGGAAATGTTCAGGCCTGCCGCCTGGGCTCGATGAGATCCCACAGATTGCCGTAGAGATCGGCGAAAACCGCCACCGTTCCATAGGCTTCGTGGCGCGGCGCCTCGCGGAATTCGACGCCTTTTTCCAGCATTGCGGCATGATCGCGGGCGAAGTCGTCCGTCTCCAGGAACAGGAACACACGACCGCCGGTCTGGTTGCCGATACGGCTTTCCTGCTCGCCGTCCGAAGCTTCGGCGAGCAACAGCCGCGCGCCCTGCCCGTCGGCCGGCTCGACCGTGACCCAGCGCTTGCCGCCGCCGAGATCGACGTCCTCGGCGAGCACGAAGCCGAGGCATTCGACGTACCAGCGCGCCGCCGCGTCATAATCCCTGACCACGATCGCCACCGTGGCGACCCGGCGATTGCTGACGGGGCCTGGCGGCAGGCTCATTTGTTGCGAATCGCGAACTGGCCGATGATCCGGCGTTCGGCGATGTCGTAGACGAAGATGGCCCGGCCGCCATCGACGAGCTCCGCGTCGATGGAAACGCGGTTGCCGGACAGCGACTGGCTGACCACCTTGGCGCCGACCGGCAGCACGATGTCGCCGGAAAGCGGCTCGCCCGCCGGCACCTGCACGGCGCCCACCGGCTCGGGACCGCTCGGCACCTTGCCCATTCTGTAGACAACGGCCGCGATCACCACCATAAGGGCGAGAAACAGAAGACCGAGATTGATACCCATGAAGCGGACCAGCTTCCGGCGCACCTTTTCGGCTTCGGGATCGAGCGGCTTTTCCTCGTCTTCTTCGGCAATCGGACGGGGCATGGCTAAACAATCCGCAACGGGTTTCGATGAGCGCTCATAGCGAAGAGCCCCCGAGATTGATAGGGGAGACGATTGACAGGGGATGATTTGACCGAGAGCGGATCGGCCTTGCTGGAAGCGGGTGCCGACGATGCCGGCCAGCGGCTCGATCAGTGGCTGGCCGCGAAGCTCGGACCCAGCATCTCGCGCAGCCGCGTGCAGGCGCTGATCAAGCAAGGCGCGGTGCTGGTCGGCGGCAAGCCCGCGGGCGAGGCCAAGCGCAAGCTCGTGGCCGGCGACGTCGTGTCGGTCGCCCTGCCCGAACCGGAGCCAGCCGAGCCCAAGGGCGAGGACATCGCGCTCGACGTGCTCTATGAAGATGACGAACTGATCGTCATCAACAAGCCCGCCGGGCTGGTCGTGCACCCCGGCGCCGGCAACTGGACCGGCACGCTGGTCAATGCGTTGATCCATCACTGCGGCGACAGCCTGTCCGGCATCGGTGGCGTCAGGCGTCCCGGCATCGTCCACCGGCTGGACAAGGAAACCAGCGGCGTGATGGTGGTGGCCAAGACCGACCGGGCCCACAAGGCGCTGTCGGAAGCCTTCGCCGATCACGGCCGGACCGGCGACCTGCAGCGCGCCTATCTGGCGCTGGTGTGGGGCATACCGCACAGGCCGTCCGGCACGGTCGACGCGCCGCTCGGGCGCGCCGCCGACCGCGTCCGTCGCGCCGTGGTTCCCGAAGGGCGCGATGACGCCCGCCATGCGATCACCCATTTCACGGTGATCGAGCGCTTCGGCGAGGGCCAGCGTGATTTCACCACCGCGAGCCTGCTCGAATGCCGGCTGGAGACGGGCCGCACGCATCAGATCAGGGTCCATATGGCGCATATCGGCCATCCCGTGATCGGCGATCCCGACTACGGCCAGGCCTTCCGCACCAAGGCGAACCGCCTTCCCCCGGCCCTGAGGTCCGAGGTGAGCACGTTCTCCCGGCAGGCCCTGCATGCATACCTCCTTGAATTCCGACATCCGGCCACCCATTTAACGATGAGGTTCGAGGCGCCGATGCCGAGGGACATGGAGGAACTCGTCGGCGGCTTTCGCAATCTCTGACCGCCGCCAACACGCCTCGATCTGCCATCAAAAAACCTGACTGGCATTGTTCACTTTCACGAGACAATCTGTTTCGCCTTGAACAAAAGCCTGTCTTTTCTGGTTTTGTTCCTATATAAATCGGTTGTCGCGAGCGAGCCGTCTGGTGCTCGCGTCACATGCCCGCCGCGTTTCGGGGGCATCACTCCAATAGAGAGGGGGCGCTACCATGGCCCAGTCATTACCCAGTATCGTTTCCGGTGAAGGCGGCCTCAGCCGCTACCTGGAAGAAATCCGTCGCTTTCCGATGCTTCAGCCGCAGGAAGAGTACATGCTCGCCAAGCGCTATGCCGAGCATCAGGACACTTCGGCCGCGCACAAGCTCGTCACCAGCCATTTGCGGCTCGTCGCCAAGATCGCCATGGGCTATCGCGGCTATGGCCTGCCGATCGGCGAGGTGATCTCGGAAGGCAATGTCGGCCTCATGCAAGCCGTCAAGAAGTTTGAGCCCGAGCGTGGTTTCCGCCTCGCCACCTATGCCATGTGGTGGATCAAGGCCTCGATCCAGGAGTACATCCTGCGCTCGTGGAGCCTGGTCAAGATGGGCACGACCGCCAACCAGAAGCGCCTGTTCTTCAACCTGCGCAAGGTGAAGGGCAAGATCCAGGCGCTCGACGATGGCGACCTGAAGCCCGACCAGATCACGGAGATCGCCACCCGGCTGAACGTCTCCGAGGACGAGGTCATCTCGATGAACCGCCGCCTTTCCGGCGACGCCTCGCTGAACGCCCCGATCCGGGCGACGGAAGGCGAATCCGGCGAGTGGCAGGACTGGCTGGTCGACGACCACGAAAGCCAGGAAGAGATGTTGATCGAGCAGGACGAACTCGAGAACCGGCGCGGCATGCTGTCCAGCGCGCTGGGCGTGCTCAACGACCGCGAACGGCGCATCTTCGAGGCGCGCCGCCTGGCCGAGGAGCCGCTGACGCTGGAAGAGCTTTCGGCCGAATTCGACATCAGCCGCGAGCGCGTGCGCCAGATCGAGGTGCGCGCCTTCGAGAAGGTGCAGGATGCCGTCAAGGCGGCCGCCAAGCGGCAGGCCCAGGCGCTGCGCACCATCGACGCTCAGCCGGCGGCCTGATCACCGCACGGCCTGAAACAGGAAAAAGGCGCCAGACATGGTCTGGCGCCTTTTTCATGTGTGCCGCGACAGGGCCAGTCAAAGCGCGTCGAGCGGAAACTTCAGATAGCGCCGGCCATTGGCTTCGGGCTCGGGCAGGCGCCCGCCATTGATGTTGACCTGCAGCGCGTGCAGGATCAGCCGCGGCATCGGCAACGTCCGGTCGCGCGCCTCGCGCAGGGCGACGAACTCAGCCTCGGTCCGGGCAGCCACAAGGTGGATGTTGCTGGCTTTCTGCTCGCCGACCGTGCTTTCCCAGCGCGGCTCGCGGCCGCCCGTCTGGTAATCGTGACCGACGAAGACGCGCGTATGGTCGGGCAGCGCCAGAATGCCCTGCAGCGAGCCCCAAAGCCGCGCCGCGCTGCCGCCGGGAAAGTCGCACCGGGCCGTGCCGCTGTCGGGCATGAACAGCGTATCGTGGACGAAAGCCGTGTCGCCGACCACATAGGTGATGGAGGCCAGCGTATGCCCCGGCGAAAACAGCACCTTGACGGGCAGGCGCCCGATCGAGAACACCTCGCCCTCGCCGAACAGCCTGTCCCACTGGCGGCCGTCGCTCGGGAGGTCCGGCCAGTTGTAGATGGCCTTCCACAGCTTCTGGACGTCGACGACCCTCTCGCCGATCGCGGTCGGCGCGCCGGTCTTCTGCTTCAGATAATGCGCGGCGGAGAAATGGTCGGCATGCGGATGGGTGTCGAGGATCCACTCGACGTCGAGACCCTCACGCGCGATGAAATCGAGCAGCGCGTCGGCATTCGTCGTCGCCGTCGCGCCGGATTTTTCGTCGAAGTCGAGAACCGGATCGATGATGGCGCAGCGCCGCATCAGCGGATCCGCCACGACATACTGAACCGCCCCGGTGGGCTTGTCGTAGAAGCCGCTGACCAGCGGCTTGACCGAAGCTGCGTCCACCTTGCGCCTCCGACACCCGCACGGAAATGATTTTCCGCGCAATGACCAACCGGGAGGATGGTTGTCCACCCGGCCGGTTCAGTCAAGCATGGGTTGGCTCAGGAAGGTGACTTGATCGAATATTCTTCCGTGCGGCAACGGAGCGGGATGCGTCGAGACGCGTCCCGCTCCTGCTGTTTGGCATGGCCGCTTCATGCAACGCCGGGCGGAACCGCCCGGCCCCAAAGCGGTCAGGCCGAGGGCTGCTTCGTCTTGCGCAGATAGGGCAGGATGGTTTCGAAGGCGCCGAACCGCTTGATCGCGTCCTCGTTGGAGACGGCGGCGGTGATGATGACGTCCTCGCCCTGCTTCCAGTTCGCCGGCGTCGCCACCTGGTGCTTGGCGGTGAGCTGCATGGAATCGACCGCGCGCAGGATCTCGTCGAAGTTGCGCCCCGTCGTCATCGGATAGGTCAGCACCAACTTGATCTTCTTGTCGGGGCCGATCACGTAGACCGAGCGCACCGTGGCGTTGTCAGCGGGGGTACGGCCCTCGGAGCTCTCGCCGGCGCCCGCCGGCAGCATGTCATAGAGCTTGGCGACCTTGAGGTCCTTGTCGCCAATCAGCGGATATTTCACGGCGTGGCCGGTCGCCGTCTTGATGTCGTCCTGCCACTTGCCGTGGCTCTCGACCGGGTCGACCGAAATGCCGATGATCTTGACGTTGCGCTTCTTGAACTCGCCTTCCAGGCCGGCCATCGTGCCGAGCTCGGTGGTGCAGACCGGCGTGAAGTTCTTGGGGTGGCTGAACAGGATCGCCCAGCCGTCGCCGATCCACTGGTGGAAGTTGATCGTGCCCTGTGTCGTCTCGGCCGTGAAATCCGGCGCGATGTCGTTGATGCGAAGGCTCATGACGTGTCCCTACCCTGTGTGAACTGATACCGGCGGCCCGTTGCGCGGCGACCGTCTTTCTAGCACTCCACAGGCATCCTGCAAAACGCTGGAGGTCGCCCATGGCAACGGTGGCGATGGAATTTTTTTGCCCCTTTCCCGCAAAACGCAACCGGATTCTCCGACTGCGGCTGCGGGCCGCAGCCTTCGAACCGGTTTTGAAATCGCTCCGGCAGGTTGCGCAACCGCAATTTCGAGGAAGGGTGTGCGGCGGGCATCCCATCCGCCAAAAGCGAAAACGCCTAAAGCTGGGCAGCTTGCCGCCGAGGGACGACTTCCTGACGGTCGCTCAGCCTTTGTTGACCGCCAGCGTTGCCGTCAGATCTTCCATGCGCTGCGCCAGCGAGCCAAGCGCCTGGGTGAGCACGGAATCGTTCTTGTCGGCCTTGATCAGCGCCTCGTCACGCGTCTTGCGCAGGGTCTGCATCTCGCTTTCCATGCCCTTGACGCGTTTGCTCAGCTCGGAAAGCTCGTCCATCACCATGATGCCGGCCATCACGGTCAGCCGCTGGTCGCCGATCTCGCCGAAAGAATCCTTCAGGTGCATGACATAGCGATCGAAGCGCTCGGCGAGGTCGATGAGGTGCTCTTCCTGGCCCTCATCGCAAGCCATCCGGTACTGCTTGCCGTCGATGGAAACCGTGACCTGTGCCATGGCCCTACCTGTCCAGAACCGCGCGGATGGTTTCCATGGCGGTCACCAGTCGTCGCGAGACTTCCTTGTTGGCGTCTTCGAGACGTTCGGCGCGGGCCTCGGAATTGTCCAGCTCCTGGGCCAGCCGCGAGCGGTCGGCATTCATCCGCTGCACCTCGGCTTCCGCTTCCGAATAGTCGCGTTCGTGTTCGAGCTTGGCCGCGACGGCGTTCTCGAGCCCCTCGATCGCCCGGCCCAGCCTGGCGATAACTTCCTTGAGTGTCGTTTCCCCGGTCATGGCTTTTTCCTGCGCCCTGCCCGTCACCGAATCGTTCGCATTCAGAACGCGTTATCCGCGAAACATTAGGCGCCGTGTGAAGGCTGCGTCAACAAAGCTCTCGCGGCTGTCCCCCGCTATCGCTAGTGTCGACGCGGCCATGGCCGGGCGCCGGCATCACAAGAGCGGCAAAAACGCACCGATTTGTTGACTAAAAGGCCGCGCCTGCTATGTGTCGCGCACCCTTTCCAGGGGCCTTTTCCAGGCCCGAAACTCCCACCACGGAGGCAGCATGAGCTCGCGCGAACAACATGACCGGATGGCCAATGCGATCCGCTTTCTGTCGATGGATGCCGTCGAAAAGGCCAACTCGGGCCATCCCGGCCTGCCGATGGGCTGCGCCGACATCGCCACGGTGCTGTTTACGCGCTTCCTGAAATTCGACGCCAAGGCGCCGCACTGGGCCGATCGCGATCGCTTCATCCTGTCGGCCGGCCATGGCTCGATGCTGCTTTATTCGCTCCTCTACCTCACCGGTTACGAGGACATGACGATCGACCAGATCAAGAATTTCCGCCAGCTCGGCTCCAGGACCGCCGGCCATCCCGAATACGGCCATGCCGCCGGCATCGAGACGACGACCGGTCCGCTCGGCCAGGGCATCGCCAATTCGGTCGGCTTCGCGCTCGGCGAGCGCATCATGAACGCCGCCTTCGGCAATGATCTCGTCGACCACTACACCTATGTGCTGGCCGGCGACGGCTGCCTGATGGAAGGCGTTTCCCAGGAAGCCATCGCGCTTGCCGGGCACCTGAAGCTCAACAAGCTGATCGTCTTCTGGGACAATAACAACATCTCGATCGACGGCCCGGTCTCGCTCGCCGACAACACCGACCAGGTCGCCCGCTTCCAGGCATCCGGCTGGAACGCCAGCCATATCGACGGCACCGATCCGGAAGCCATCGCCTACGCCATCGAGGCGGCGCGCCATTCCGACAAGCCGACGATGATCGCCTGCAAGACCACCATCGGCTTCGGCGCCCCGACCAAGGCAGGCACCAACAAGGCGCACGGCTCGCCGCTCGGCGCCGACGAGATCGCTGGCGCGCGCAAGTTCTTCAACTGGGATTCGCCCCCCTTCGAGATTCCGGCCGACATCCTCGACGCCTGGCGCGCGGCCGGCAAGGCCGGCGCCAAGGCGCGCGGCGACTGGGAAGGCCGCCTCGCCAAGGCGGACGCCAAGCTTCGCGGCGAGTTCGAACGCCGGACCAGCGGCAAGCTGCCGGCCAATTTCGACGCCGCTATCATCGACTACAAGAAGAAGCTCTCGGCCGACAAGCCGAAGGTCGCCACCCGCAAGTCCTCGGAAATGGCGCTCGAGGTCATCAACGGCGTCGTGCCGGAAACGATCGGCGGCTCGGCCGACCTCACCGGCTCGAACAACACCAAGACCAGCCAGACCAAGAACATCACGCCGGACGACTACGGCCAGCGCTATGTTCACTACGGCATTCGCGAGCACGGCATGGCCGCCGCCATCAACGGCCTGACGCTGCATGGCGGCCTGATCGCCTATGGCGGCACGTTCCTGTGCTTCTCCGACTACGCCCGGCCGTCCATGCGGCTTGCCTCGCTGATGGGTATCCGCTCGATCTTCGTCATGACCCATGATTCCATCGGTCTCGGCGAGGACGGCCCGACCCACCAGCCGGTGGAGCACGTGGCCGCGCTGCGCGCGATCCCCAACCACAACGTCTTCCGCCCGGCCGACGCGGTCGAGACCGCCGAATGCTGGCAGTTGGCGCTCGAATCCGAGAAGACGCCGTCGACGCTGGCGCTGACCCGCCAGAACCTGCCGACGGTGCGCACGGAGTTCACCGAGAAGAACCTCAGCGCCTCCGGCGCCTACGAACTGGCCGCCGCCAGCGGCAAGGCGCAGGTGACGATCTTCGCCACCGGCTCGGAAGTCGAGATCGCGCTCGCCGCCCGCGACACGCTGGAGAAGAACGGGCATCCGGCCCGCGTCGTCTCCGTCCCCTGCTTCGAGCTCTTCGACAAGCAGAGCGAGGACTATCGCAAGAAGACGATCGGCGACGCGCCCGTGAAGATGGCCATCGAGGCGGGCATCCGCCAGGGATGGGACCACCTCATCGGCAGCGACGGCGTGTTCATCGGCATGACCGGCTTTGGCGCCAGCGGAACGATCGAACAGCTCTATCCGCATTTCGGCATCACCGCCGACGCCGCCGTCAAGGCCGCGCAGGCCCGGCTTGGCGGCAAGTAGGTTCGATGGCCTGACGGAACCGCGAATTGCGGTTCCGCCAGGGATCAACGCACCCTAATCGATTTAAATTCAGCCCTCGCGCGGCTGGATTCTTCGCCCGTCCGCCGCTATGACACTGCGGACTTGATCTTCGGCCCCAGCTCCCAGGGAGAGACAAATGACCGTCAGAGTAGCCATCAACGGGTTCGGCCGCATCGGCCGCAACATCCTGCGCGCCATCCATGAATCTGGCCGCAAGGACATCCAGGTCGTCGCCGTCAACGATCTCGGCCCGGTCGAGACCAACGCCCACCTGCTGCGCTACGACAGTGTGCATGGCCGTTTCCCGCACGACGTGACCGTCGACGGCGACCAGATCTCGGTCGGCAAGGAAAAGTTCAAGGTCACCGCCATCAAGGATCCGACGCAGCTGCCGTGGAAGGAACTCGGCATCGACATCGCGCTTGAGTGCACCGGCATCTTCACGGCGCGCGACAAGGCCGCCTCGCACCTCACCGCCGGCGCCAAGCGCGTCATCGTCTCGGCCCCGGCCGAAGGCGCCGACCTCACCGTGGTCTATGGCATCAACCACGACAAGCTGACCAAGGACCACATCGTCATCTCGAACGCGTCCTGCACCACCAACTGCCTGGCCCCGCTGGCCGCCGTGCTGCACGAGACCGTCGGCATCGAGAAGGGCATGATGACGACGATCCATTCCTACACCGGCGACCAGCCGACGCTGGACACCATGCACAAGGACCTCTACCGCGCTCGCGCCGCCGCGCTGTCGCAGATCCCGACCTCGACGGGCGCCGCCAAGGCGATCGGCCTCGTGCTGCCCGATCTCAAGGGCAAGCTCGACGGCATCTCGATCCGCGTTCCGACCCCGAACGTCTCCGTCGTCGACTTCAAGTTCATCGCCAAGCGCTCGACGACGGCGCAGGAGATCAACGAGGCCGTCATCGCCGCTTCCAACGGCAAGCTCAAGGGCGTGCTCGCGGTCACCCATCACCCGAACGTGTCGATCGACTTCAACCACGACCCGCATTCCTCGATCGTGGCGCTCGACCAGACCAAGGTAATGGACGGCAACCTGGTTTCCGTCCTGTCGTGGTACGACAACGAGTGGGGCTTCTCGAACCGCATGTCCGACACCGCGGTCGCCTTCGGCAAGACGATCGCCTGATCGCCAAGACTTTGCAGCTTGGGAAACGCCCGGCCTCGGCCGGGCGTTTTCGTTTCGGGAGCCGTTTCGCGATGCCCGACTGGCAAGGGCACGCGCGGCGGGAAACGATCGAAAATCAGGGGCATAGGGCAAAAAACCACGCTGTCGCCTTGCACTGGTCATGTCTTCGCCCCACTCTCTCTTAAACCGATGGACAGCGGGGTTTTGAGGGGCGATATCGGATGGAGCATGCGATCTATCTCGTGACGCTGGTGGGCACGGCGTTGGTTGTCGCCGCGGCGTTCTCGAGCCTGATCGCCTTCCGCTTCGGCGCCCCCCTGCTGCTTCTCTTCCTCTGCATCGGCCTCGCCACGGGCGCCGATGGCCTCGGCATCCAGTTCGACAATGCGCGCGTGGCGTATTTTGCCGGTTCACTGGCTCTGGCCGTCATCCTGTTCGATTCCGGTTTCGGCACGCCGCTCAGCGCCATGCGGCAGGCAGCGGGGCCGGCGCTGACGCTGGCGACGCTGGGTGTGCTGCTCACGACCGGCATATTCGGCGTCGCGGCCCATTACCTGCTCGGCCTCAACTGGCTGGAGGATTTCCTGCTCGGCGCGGCCGTCGCCTCCACCGACGCGGCCGCCGTCTTCTTCCTGCTCCGCGCCGGCGAGATCAATCTTCGCGAACGCGTGCGCTCCACACTTGAAGTCGAGTCCGGGACCAACGACCCGATCGCGATTTTCCTCACCATCACCCTGGTCGAGATCATCGCCATCCACGCCAATCCGGACGCCAATGTTCTCGTTGCCAACCTGGCCATAGGCTTCGTCCTCAACATGGGCCTCGGCGCCATTGTCGGCCTGCTCGGCGGCATGGGCATCGTGCGGCTGGTCGAGCGGCTGAACCTCGACCACGGGCTGCTGCCGATCTTCGTGCTGACGCTCTCGCTGATGGTCTTCGCCGCCGCCGGCGCCATCGGCGGCTCGGGCTTCCTCGCGGTCTATCTCGCCGGTCTCGTCGCCGGCAATTCCGACATCCGCGCCGTCACCATCCTCAAGCGCTTCCAGGACGGCATGTCCTGGCTGGCCCAGATCATCATGTTCCTGATCCTCGGCCTGTTCGCCACGCCGTCGCAGTTTCCGGCGATCCTGGTGCCAGCAGTGCTGCTCGGTCTGTTCCTGATGTTCGTCGCCCGCCCCCTGGCGGTGTGGCTCTGCCTCATCCCGTTCCGGCTGCCACGTCCCGAAGTCGCCTTCGTGTCGTGGGTCGGCCTGCGTGGCGCCGTGTCGATCCTGCTCGCCATCACGCCGCTGCTCGGCGGCATCGAGAACGGACGCACCATCTTCAACGTCGCCTTCATCGTCGTGCTGGTCTCGCTCGTCGTACAGGGCTGGACGGTCGGCCCGCTGGCGCGCCGCCTCGGCCTCATCGTGCCGGCGCGGCTCGGTCCGCTCGACAAGGTCGAACTGGAGCTTCCCGGCTCGGCGCACCACGAACTGCTTGCCTATCGCGTCGCGCCCGGCAGCCCGGTCGCGCGCGGCGAGCGCATCCCGCGCTGGGCGCGCCCCTCGCTGGTGCTGCGCGACGGCCGCTCCATGCGCTTCCAGGACATGGGCAGGCTTGCCGCCGGCGATCAGGTCTACATCTTCGTGCCGGACCGCTATCCGCGCCTGCTCGACAAGCTGTTCGCCAGCCGCGCCGTGGTCGATCCCGAGGATGCGGATTTCTTCGGTGCCTTCGCCGTGGATCCGGCCCGCTCCGCCGCCGAGCTGGAGGCCGCCTACGGGCCTGGCCTCAGCGAAACCGAGCAGAAGCTCACCGTCGGCGCGCTGGTCGCGGAACGGCTCGGCGGCCATGCCGAATACGCCGACCGCGTGCTGATCGGCCCGATCGAGCTCATCGTGCGCGATGTCGACGAGAAGGGCAGGATCACCGGTCTGGGTCTGTCCTTCGAACCGACCGCGCCGGTCGCACGAGTGCCCGTCTTCCTCAGTGCCGGCGAGATCGGAGACCGGCTGGCCTCCCTCATCCGCGGTTGGCGCAAGCCGGCCGGAAGCGTCTCAATGCCCGCCGAGGCGCCGAAATCCCAGGACAAGGTCGGCAATGACGCCTGATCGGGCAGGCCGGCGCGACCGGGGCCAGCACGCTCGCGCGATCCTCACGCCGCCTTCAAAATTTCATTCCCGGCGCGGCCTGACCCTTGCATCGCCCTCAGCGCGGGGTAAGTTCGCCCGGATTTTCAAGGCCTGATTTTTCAAGGCCTCTGACTTTTCCAGGGAAAGGAACTGATATGGCCGGCTTCAGGACATTGGACGATATTGGCGACGTCGCCGGCAAGCGCGTACTGGTGCGCGTCGACCTCAACGTGCCGGTCACCGACGGCAAGGTGACGGATGCCACGCGCATCGAGCGCGTCGCTCCCACCATCGCCGAGCTCTCCAGCCGTGGCGCCAAGGTCATCCTGCTCGCTCACTTCGGCCGTCCCAAGGATGGGCCCGCGCCGGAGTTTTCGCTGCAGCCTATCGCCAGGGCGACCGCCGATGTGCTCGGACGGCCGGTCGGCTTCGCCTCCGAATGCATCGGCGACACCGCGGCGAGCGCCGTGGCGGCGATGAAGGACGGCGACGTGCTGCTTCTGGAGAACACCCGCTTCCACAAGGCCGAGGAGAAGAACGAGCCGGCCTTCACCGAGAAGCTCGCCGTCAATGGCGACATCTATGTCAACGACGCCTTTTCCGCCGCCCATCGCGCCCATGCCTCGACGGAAGGGCTGGCGCGGCTGATGCCGGCCTTTGCCGGTCGCACCATGCAGGCCGAGCTCGAGGCACTGGAGAAAGGTCTTGGCAATCCGGTCCGTCCGGTCGTCGCCATCGTCGGCGGCGCCAAGGTCTCGTCCAAGATCGACCTCCTGATGAACCTCGTGAAGAAGGTCGACGCGCTGGTGATCGGCGGCGGCATGGCCAACACCTTCCTGGCCGCTCGCGGCACCGATGTCGGCAAGTCGCTGTGCGAGCACGACCTCGCCAAGACCGCCAAGCAGATCATGATCGAGGCGGCGGAAGCCGGCTGCGCCATCATCCTGCCGGTCGACGGCGTGGTGGCCAAGGAATTCAAGGCCGGCGCCGCCTGCCAGACAGTCGCCATAGCCGACGTACCGGTCGACGCGATGATCCTCGACGTTGGCGAAAAGACCGTGCAGAGCGTGACCGACTGGATCGACCGCGCCGCGACGCTGGTCTGGAACGGCCCGCTCGGCGCCTTCGAGATCGAGCCCTTCGACCGCGCGACGGTTGCGGCCGCCAGGCATGCCGCGGCCCGCACCAGGGAAGGCAAGCTGGTCTCGGTGGCGGGTGGCGGCGACACGGTGGCGGCACTCAACCACGCGGGCGTCGCCGACGACTTCACCTACGTCTCGACCGCGGGCGGTGCTTTCCTGGAATGGATGGAAGGCAAGGTGCTGCCGGGCGTCGACGTTCTGAAGCGCTGAGCCTAACCCGTAAGGCCCGAACGCCAGGCAATTTTGCCTGGCTGCAAAATGACCTGTGGTTGAGCCGCATTTGTGCGACGCCAGGCGAAATCGCCTGGCTGCAAAATGGCCTGTGGTTGAGCCGCATTTGTGCGGCGCCAGGCGAAATCGCCTGGCTGCAAAATGCTTTGACCTTTCAATCGATTCGAGCTTTCCGCCCCCATTCCTTTGGCGGTAGAGTTCCGCTATGCGCGGAGCCACCACTTCAGGAGGAGCAGAATGAGCGAACGTCTCGAAGACATTGCCGCCGCCATGGTTGCCGATGGCAAGGGCCTTTTGGCAGCCGACGAGAGTTCCGGCACCATCAAGAAACGCTTCGACGTCATCGGCGTCGAATCCACCGCCGACAACCGCCGCGACTATCGCGAAATGATGTTCCGCGCCAAGGAGGCGATGACCAAGTACATTTCCGGTGTCATCCTCTATGACGAGACGATCCGCCAGAAGGCGGCGGACGGCACGCCGCTGGTCGACATCATCAAGGCTTCCGGCGCCATTCCGGGCATCAAGGTCGACGCCGGCGCCAAGCCGCTGGCCGCCTTTCCCGGCGACACCATCACCGAAGGCCTGGACGGCCTGCGCGAGCGTCTGGCCGAGTACTACAAGCTCGGTGCCCGCTTCGCCAAATGGCGCGCCGTCATCGATATCGACGTCGCCAAGGGCGTACCCTCCGCGACCTCGATCGGCTCCAACGCGCATGCGCTGGCGCGCTACGCGGCGCTCTGCCAGGAGGCCGGCATCGTGCCGATCGTCGAGCCGGAGGTGCTGATGGACGGCGCCCACGGCATCGACACCTGCTACGAGGTTTCCAAGGCGACGCTGCTCAAGCTCTATGGCGAGCTCTACGCCGCGCGCGTCGTGCTGGAAGGCACGATCCTGAAGCCGAACATGGTCATCTCGGGCAAGAAGTCGGGCAAGGTGGACAGCCCCGAGGAAGTCGCCGAGAAGACCATCAAGCTGTTCCGCGAAACGGTGCCGCTGGCGGTGCCCGGCATTGCCTTCCTCTCCGGCGGCCAGTCGGACGAGGAGGCGACCGCCAACCTCAACGCCATCAACGCCACCGGCCCGCATCCCTGGAAGCTGACCTTCTCCTATGGCCGCGCGCTGCAGGCCGCACCGCAGAAGGCCTGGAGCGGCAAGGCCGAGAATGTGCCCGCCGGACAGGCAGCTTTCACCCATCGCGCCCAGATGAACCATCTGGCCGCCTTGGGCAAATGGCGACCGGCGCTGGAAAAGGCCGCCTGAGGCGCAGACCATCGATGACTTGTCGAACCCGGGCCTCGCGCCCGGGTTTTTGTATTTTGTCGTTCCCGCCGCGCAGCCGGAAGGAAGATACGACCGCCTGTCGGGTCAGGCCGATGTCGAACGTCCTTGGCGGGAGAGGACAGGAGATATCCATGAAGCGCAATGCAATCGTTTCCCGCGAAGACTGGTTCGAGGCGCACAGGGCGCATCTGGCGCGCGAGAAGGAACTGACACGGTTCCGCGACCGGATCGCCGCGGAACGGCGGCAACTGCCGTGGCTGAAACTGCGCAAGGACTACGTCTTCGAGAGCGAGCAAGGGCCCCGGAAACTGGCCGACCTGTTCGCCGGCAACAGCCAGCTCATCGTTTATCACTTCATGATGACGCCGGGGTCGGATCATCGCTGCGAGGGCTGCTCCTTCCTCGCCGACCACATCGACGGCGCCAACCTGCATCTGAGGCATCACGACGTTTCGCTGGTCGTGGTCTCACGCGCGCCGCTGGCCGAGATCTTGCCCTACAAGCGCCGCATGGGCTGGAAGTTCGAATGGATCTCGTCCTTCGCTTCCGATTTCAACTTCGACATGCAGGTGTCCTTCACCGACGGCCAGATCGCCAGCGGCGACACCACTTACAATTTCGAGCGGCGTCCGCTGCGCTCGAGAGATCTTCCCGGCAGCAGCGTCTTCTATCGCGACGGCAACGGCGACATCTTCCTCACCTTCACGTCCCGCGCCCGTGGCGGCGACCCGCTGATCGGCGCCTACCACTATCTCGACATGACGCCGAAGGGGCGCAACGAGACCGGGCCTTTTCACGGCCTGATGGATTGGGTGCGCCTGCATGACGACTATGACGGGGAGCCGGAGGCCGAGGCCGATTGTTGTCATGGCCGAGCGACGCTCGCCCAGGCTCGAACGCCTTGAGAAGAAACCGCTGCGTAGTTCCACCGAATGGTGCTGGGCCCGAAGCTGAAAAGTCGCTGGATTTCCGGCACATGGCTCAAAACACGGCTTCAGGGCGCGATAACCGACTCCTTTTTGAGCTCATTCCGCTCTAGATAGTCGTCGCGCTTTCTCTAGCGGATCTGCGATGCAACGCCTTGCCACGCTCCTCACCTGGCTCGCCTTCCCGGTCTACATCTGGCAGGGCCTGGGCGTGCGCCGGCGCACCACGCGGATGCTTCCGGCGCAGGGACCAGTCATGCATGAGGTCGCCGGCACGGAGCCGGCTATAGCGCTTCTGGTCCTGGGCGATTCCTCCGCCGCTTCGGTCGGCATCGAAAAATCGGAATACGGGCTCGCCGCGCAGCTCGCGCAACTGATCTCGCAACGGACCGGACGAGCCGTGCGCTGGCGCGCGGCGGGATTCAATTCCGCCACCTCGGGCCAGATCCGGGACCATGTCCTGCCCAACCTCTCGGCCGATCCCTGGACACACATCGTGCTCGCCATCGGCACCAACGACACCAAGAATTTTCATTCCGTGGCGCGCTTCAAGAAAGAGTTCGGCGGCCTGCTCTACGCCCTGCGCGCCAAATGGCCGGAGGCGCGCGTCGTCTGGTCGCCGGTGCTGGAATTCACCCGGGCGCCGGCCATGCCGACGCAATTGGGCAAGATCCTCGAGATCCGCGCCACCGCAATGAACCGGATGGGTGAACGGCTCTGCCTGGAACGCGGTGCGGTGCCGGCCCCGCGCCTGCCGATCACCAATCCTGAACAGGGTTTCGCCTCGGACGGCTTCCACGCCTCGGAGGCAGGCTATCGCGCCTGGGCCGAGCATCTGATTGACCAGGTGCTGGTCGGCTGACCCGGCAAATACCTTCGGCCATCTATGGCCTCTCCGGCGGAACGCAGGATCGCGCATCGCGCAGATCATAGATCCTCACGGTCGGGGCGACATAACCATAGTCCCCATATGGCTGCGAGAACTCCGCTATGACATGGCTGTCGAAGCACCGAAACATGCCTGCAAGCTCATACACTCTCGCATCCTGCGCACTCAGCCCGCCGCCGCGTAGGTATCGCTGAAATTTCAACGATACAAGGTAATCGGCTGACGAGAGATCGCGGTAATCCGTGGGTTTCGGCGCGGATTCTCCCATTGGAAAATCCACCAGAAAATGCGTGATGCCTTGCGTATCGAGGAAGCGCATCGCCGCAAAGCGGGTATCTGCTTGGCGGTCCAAATTCGCGACATAGGCCATGCCGGCATGCGCGCTCGCGACCATGGCGACGAGCCCAAGTCCGATCGCCATCGGCCTGCTTAGAAGCCCGATCGACCTGGAACAGGCGATGCCCGCGGCCAGCAGCAGATAGACAACGACCGGCAGAACGTAACGCATGAAGCCGACCAGTTTGAGCGGCGAGAGTTCGAGCAGGAAGAGCCAGGTGAATGCGCCAAGCGCATAGGCGGCGACATATCTGTTGCGGTCGGCGATGATCGCGAAAGCGACCGCCCCAAGGGCGATCGCCACAGTCGGTCCGGTGAGGCTGGGAATCAGATGGTAGCGGAAATGCGTAAGCCCATAGCCCTCCCAGAACCACTCCTTGAGGTCGTGGCCCGTTTCAGCGTGCTTCAGTTCCGAGCCAAGGCCCTCGATTAAAGTCGGCAGCCCGCTTCCGGACTCGGTCAGCAACGACACGCCAAATATCGCGACAACCGTGAGTACGTCCGTGGTGGCAATGACGATGGCTTGTCTGAAGCCGAGCCGGCAATAGACGATGGCCACGACGAAAAGAACGAGGCTGTTGCCGGCGCCCACATACTTCGCCGTTGCGGCGAGCCCGAGCGCAAATCCGAAATAGACAAGATTGGCTATGCTGCCCCGTTCCTTAAGCCGCACCAATGCGTGCAGCCCGAGACAGACTCCGAAGACCAGGACTGCGTCTTCCTTGAAATAATGCGCATGAACGGCAATGGCTGGCGACGCCGCGAAGACACAGGCCCACAGGAACGCATTGGTGTCGTCCGCGTGGCGGCGCAAGACGAGGTAGAAGAGCACGCTTGCCGCGACGCAGGCCGCGGCGCTGACGCCGCGGCCGGCCAGCAGATAGCCATGTTCGCTCGACGCCCCGGAAATCCATCCCACGAAGCGGGCCAGTACGATCAACAATGGGGGATGTGCGTAATTGTGGTGCTGGCCCGCGGCAAACGCCACTTTGAGCGGCTCGTCCGGCTGTATCCCGTATGGGAAGTCGATGTTGTGGAAGGCGAGCGATGCCGAGACCGTGGCCAGCACCAGAATAGCCAGCGCCTGGGAGACACCTCGCTGCGCAAAGCCGACCCGGCCGATCTGCTTGACCGACTGGCTAAGGATCATGGCTTGGCAACGGCCGCGCGCGGTTTCGACATGCCGCCTTTTTGATCAGCATCGGCGTCGGCTGTCAAAATCAACGCGAGGCGACGCCAATCGATCTCGAGCCTCGCGGACGATCTTGCGTCAGGCCAAGTGGCTGAGCACTACCGTCACCGAAATCGCGGCGATCGCCAGCAACGCCAGCTTCCAGAAATCGGAGCGACGCTTCAGGCCCGGCCAGCCCAGCGGCTTGATGATCTGGATGGCCATGATGCCGACGATGACGAGCGCGAGAAGTTTCGACATGCAGCCTTTGACCAGCATCGGGGGCGACTGTCAAAGCCGTCCTCGCAGGCATGGTCTCAGGCAAGCAGGTTGCCGAAAAGTGTCTCGCGCTTTTCCGGTAGACCCGCGTCGGCCGAAAGCTCGGACGACGCGCCGATACCTGGTTCCGGCCATATCGGTGAGGACTGCCCCAGGCGGTCAGGAATGGGCTTCCTGGATTGCCGAGAGCACCCAGTCCGCGCCCCGCCTGCGCGTAAAGGTCCACAGCTCCGTCGTTTCCGTCGCATGGTCGGGGTTGCCCGCGACGACCCTTCCGGTGGCGGCTTCGCGCGTCACATCGACCGAGGAATAGCGGAATGCGGCCGTTGCGAAGTCGCGGTCGCCTTCACGCCAGCTTTCGGCGATATCGGCCTGCAGCAGGTTGACGTCCGACACCTCGTTGCGGAGGTCCTTGTGGGCGTTGTCGGCCAGTTCCTCGGAAAGGTAGGACACCATTTCGGGGGTCGCCAGCCGGTCGAGCGCCTCGTGATCCGCGCCTGCGAAAGCCTCCTGCACTTCGGTCAGCAAGCGCTGGAATGTGTCGAGATCCGATTGATCGAGGGCTATCTCACCGTCGTCGGCTCGAACGTCGGCCGCGGGGCCCGAACCGAAACCCGGAATGGAGAAGGACGAAGCACCCATGGCGTTGCGCTGCCCGTCGCCGCCATTTTCCATTCCCCGCGCAACGCCGGCCATTGCCGGCGTCTGGGCCGACCGTGAACGGAAGAAGCGCATGGCAAGCATGATCGCGCCGACGATGAGCAGCGCCTGCACCAGGAAACCGAACATGCCGGCCATGCCGCCGAAGCCATATCCCATGAGAAGGCCGAGCACGCCGCCGAGCAGCAGGCCGCGCATCATCGAGCCGCCGAATCCACTCATGAAGCCCGGCCTCTGGAGACCTGCGCCCGGTTGGCGAACAGCGCTGTTCATTCCTGGGTTCGGTGTCGTGGTGCGCTCAACGGGAGCCGTCGGGGCGGGCGCCGTTCTCGTCGCCGGCGCCGATTGGTAGGTGCGCGTCCCACGGCTGCCGAAGCTGCCGCCGCGGCGCGCCTCGGCATTGTCGACGGCGACCATCGAGAATGCCAGGAACAGGCCTGCGAAAAGCGCCACGAAACGGCTCGTGCGCGAATTCAGCATCAGGGGATTCCTCCACCGAGGCTGCGTTGGCCTGTCGGCCTGGCGAGCTGGTGGCAGCGCGCGCGCCTCCTGTTGGTCAGCGGCCACGATCTGTTCACTGGTCTGTCGAACGGGAAGAGAGGAAGTCACGCGCAGTCTCCATGCAGGCCTGAGGAACCAAGGCCGCTCCGTGAGACAATGCTGGTCAACAACATGGCGGGCCCCTTTACGCGGTCCGACATCACCGTTGCGCAAACACAACGATCAGAGGGGCCCGGCCCGCATCGATGCAATTGGTTGGTGTCGCCGTGGATTTCAAGAGCGGTGAAGACGAAAAAAGATGGCCGCGCGCGATGGGCGAAGCGGCCCTTCCGGCCATCTCATCAGACGTCCGGCGATACCCCTGGCGGCTCCTGACAGACTGCTGTCAGCAGGGGTGTGCGATGATGCTCTCGTTGAAGAAAGGGAGAATCGCGATGGCTGGCTTTGGCATTCTGAACGGTGTGCAGCACTATGTGGGTAAGGTTCGCACCATGCGCAATGAGATCCGCACCCGGCGCTTCCTGAACGCGCTGCCGGCGGATATCCGCAAGGACATCGGCTGGCCGGATCTTTATACCGACGGCCGCATTCGCGGCCACTGAGGCATGATGCCGAAAAGTGTGAAGCGGTTTTTGAACCACATCATGCTCTTTGATTGAGCATTTTTCAGACCAGGACTTGGACGCGCCACCCGCCGCTCCCAGATAAGGAGCCCAGGCAGGTGGCGTGATCATGGGGCGGGCCAGGGGCTTCGCCTCGACGTGTAAGAGGGATCGGCACATGTCCGACCAGAAGACCATCGGCTTTCTCTTCATCCCCGGCTTCGCCGATTGGGAATACGGCCTGTTGGCGGCGTCGGCGGTGGAGTGGTTCGGCGCCCGCGCCGTGTCGCTGACACCCGACGGCGAGCCCGTCCTGGGGATCAGCGGCTTCCGCCTCACCCCCGACCGGTCCATGGGCTCGGACAATGCCGATCTCGACGCCATTGCCGTCATCGGCTCGGACCAGTGGGCGGGCCAGGCTGCGCCGGATGTCTCGGACTTCCTGAGATCGATGGCGGCGCGCGGCGCAATTGTCGGCGGTATCTGCGGCGGAACGCTGCCGCTGGCGCGCGCCGGCCTGTTCGCGGATGCCAGACACACCAGCAACGGCCGTGACTGGATCAACCGTCATCAGGCCGGCTATCCGGGCGATGAGCACTATCAGGACGTGCCACACGCGGTTGCCGACGGCGCCATCGTCTCGGCGCCGGGCTCGGCGCCAGGCACCTTTGCGCTCGCTTTCCTCGAGACGCTCTATCCGCGCAAGAGCGGCGAGCTCACCGAGATGCGTGCCCTGTTCGAAAGGGAATATGCCGCCACCTCCTGACAGAATGGTGTCAGGAGGCACATGCGATACTCATAAGCATCGAAGAGAAGCAGCACAGGCGCCGTGGGGATGGTGAAAAGCTGGAACGACAGGCTGAACACGCCAGGCACGAACGGCATCAAGCCGTCGCCGCGCAGCTTTGCCGACGTCGTCGAGGGGCAGACCATGCTGGTACCGACGGCGCGGCAGGTGGATGACTTCATCCGCGCGATCCCCGTCGGCGTGGAGATGGATGTGCGCGCCCTGCGCACGGCCCTGGCCATCGAGCACGGGGCGGAAGTGACATGTCCCGTCACCATCGGCTATCATCTGCGCACCGTCGCCGAGGCCGCCAACGAAGATCTCGAGCACGGCATGGCGCTCAGCGACGTCGCGCCGTTCTGGCGCGTGCTGGACGAAAGGACGCCGACGACGAAGAAACTCTCCTTCGGCGCGACCTTCGTCGCCGCGCAGCGCAGACGCGAAGGATTGAAACCGTAGTGCGTGCCGCCCGGCAGTGGGAACCGGTCTCGGGCGGCGGCATGCAGCAGGCGTGATCCCGAACGTGCGTGACGACGAGCGCCACGGGATCGTGCTCAACCAGAAGGATGGGGCTGGCTGGCGGCTTGCGGAAGCGCCACCCCGCTCCAGCGACAACGCCGAGGAAGCATACGATGCGCCGCGCCGACAGGCTGTTTCAGATCGTGCAGCATCTTCGCGGTGGCCGCCTGGTCACCGCGCAGAAGCTGGGAGGATGGCTCGAAGTCTCCGAGCGGACAATCTATCGCGACATTGCCGACCTGCAGTCGACGGGTGTGCCGATCGACGGCGAGGCCGGTGTTGGCTATATGATGAGGGAGGGGTTCGACCTTCCGCCGCTGATGTTCACGCGTGACGAGATCGTGGCGCTGGTTGCCGGCGCGCGCATGGTGCGCGCCTTTGGCGGAGCCGCCATGGCGCGGGCCGC
Source organism: Mesorhizobium sp. 65-26 (assembly GCA_001899205.1). Taxonomy (GTDB): domain Bacteria; phylum Pseudomonadota; class Alphaproteobacteria; order Rhizobiales; family Rhizobiaceae; genus Mesorhizobium. The sequence continues at coordinate 128,702 of MKVL01000032.1, forward strand.
CGACGAAGCCTTGGTCAAGATCGGCGCCGTCCTGCCCGACAGCGAGAAGGACCGGATCGCCCGCACCGAGATCCACACGCCGATGTGGGTGGTGAGCGACGCCGCCCGCGAGGCGATCGACCTGATCGAGCGCGCGGTCGAGAAGCGGCAGGTTCTCACGATCGACTATCGCGACGAGGCCGGGCGCGGTACCGGACGGGACATCAGGCCGCTCGGCCTGTGGTTCTGGGGCAAGGTGTGGACGCTGGTAGCCTGGTGCGAGATGCGCTCCGATTTCCGCGCCTTCCGCATCGACCGTATCGCCTCGGTGGTGATTGCCGGCCGCATCTTCAAGCCGGAGCGCGGCAAGCAGCTCGCCGACTTCTACAGGGCGGTGGAGCGCAGCGAGAATTACGGCATGGCGCCGGACCGGGCGGCGCGCACCTGAGCCGGGACGTCAATGAAAATGAAAAAGCCCGCATCACGCGGGCTTTTTCATTGATGAGCGAATGCCGGGAGCGGTTGCGGCGCCCCAACCAATATTACTCTTCGTCCTCGTCGGTATTCTTCGACTTGAGGGCCGACAGCTTGGCGAAGACCGCGTTGGCGTCGAGCTCCTGTTCCTCGTCCTTCGGCGCTTCCTGCGCCGGCACGAGGCGCTCGGTGAGCGCCGCCGGCAGCAGCGTGTCGCCGACAGGCTGTGCCTGCTCGCGGCCGCGCGAGGCCCGGTTGACCTCCATGTCGAGATCGATCTGCGAAGCCAGTCCCAGCGTCACCGGATCCATGGGCTGCAGATTGGCGGAGTTCCAGTGCTTGCGCTCGCGGATCTGCTCGATCGTCGCCTTGGTGGTGCCGACGAGCCGCGCAATCTGCGCGTCCTTGAGCTCTGGATGGTTGCGCACCAGCCAGAGGATGGCGTTCGGCCGGTCCTGCCGCTTCGACAGCGGGGTGTAGCGCGGGCCCTTGCGCTTGGATTCCGGCACCCGCACCTTGGGGTCAGCCAGCTTCAAGCGATGGTTGGAATCCTTTTCGGCGCGGGCGATCTCGTCACGGGTCAGCTGACCGGTCATGATCGGGTCCATGCCCTTGATGCCCTGCGCCGATTCGCCGTCGGCGATCGCCTTGACCTCAAGCGGATGCAGCCCGCAGAACTGCGCGATCTGCTCGAAGGACAGCGCGGTGTTGTCGACGAGCCAGACAGCGGTCGCCTTGGGCATCAACAGCGTATTGGACATGCGAAAATCCTTCTCGTTCGCCCGCGTTCCCGCGCGGGCGGTGGTTTAGAAGCCACCAAAATGGGAAAATCGCGGCCTGTATAACCGCTCCGGCATCATTTCGCAATGTTTTTGGGGAGATCTTCCGGGCAGCCCCTTCCCGGGCAGGATCATGCCGGGTGCCAGAAAGACAAAACCCGCTGGACGGGGTCCAGCGGGTTCGGAACCGGAGACGATGGGCGTCTGCAACAGCTCTGCTTCGATGCGCCCCCGTCATGCGGGAGCGGCTGTGGTTCAGATGGCCCGGCGGGCGATCTTCTCGATGTCGGCGCGGCTGATGCCGAGGTCGCTGAGCTGGCGGGCGTTCAGCCGGTTCAGCTCACGCACGGTTTCGTTGTACATACGCCAGTTGCGGAAAGCGCGGATCGGGTTCATGGAAATTCCTCCATTCGTGTTCAATCATTTCGATGACGCGTAAATAGGCATCTCTGCCCATAAAATGAACGGACGGTTTTGCATGGCCGCAATGCGTTTTGTGCATTGCAACATTAACAGGCATTAAGATCCTTAGCCGGTTCTTAACCATGCCTGGTCGGACCTCACGGCCCGGCGGGCGCGCCGGCAGACCCGGAACGCTAAAGGCGGGCGTCCCGGATCATCGCTTGGACAGGGCGTCGATCAGCCGACGTCGAGCACGATCTTGCCGATATGCTCGCCCTCTTCCATGCGCTCATGCGCGCGCCAGGCTTCGCTGAGCGGGAAGATCATGTCCATCACCGGCGCCACCTTGCGGGCGCCGAGCAAGGGCCACACCTGCGCCTCCAGCGCGGCGGCGATGGCCGCCTTGAACTCGACCGTGCGGGGCCGCAGCGTCGAGCCGGTGTGGGTGAGCCGCTTGACCATCAGCTTGGCGAAATCCGCGCTCGCCACGGCCCCGGCCTGGGTCGCGATCTGTACGATGCGGCCTTCGATCGCCGCCGCGTCGTAGTTGCGCGCCACATAGTCACCGCCCACCATGTCGAGGATGACGTTGGCGCCCTTGCCCGACGTTGCCTCCTTGACCGCCGCCACGAAATCCTCCTCGCGGTAGTTGATCGCCCGGTCGGCGCCGAGCTTCAGGCAGGCCTCGCATTTCTCCTTGCTGCCGGCGGTGGCGATAACATAGGCGCCAAAGGCGGAGGCCAATTGGATGGCCGTCGTGCCGATGCCGGACGAGCCGCCATGGACGAGCAGAGTCTCGCCTTTCTTCAGGCCGCCGCGCTCGAAAACATTGTGCCAGACGGTGAAATAGTTCTCAGGAATTGCAGCGGCTTCCGAATGGGTGAAGCCCGCCGGCAGGGGCAGCACGCTGCCGGCATGGACCTTGACATATTCCGCGTAGCCACCGCCCGGCGTCAGCGCGCAGACCCGGTCGCCGACGCGCCAGCGCGACACGCCCTCGCCGAGCGCGGCCACCTCGCCGGAAGCCTCCAGCCCGGGCAGGTCGGAAGCGCCGGGAGGCGCCGGATAGGCGCCCTTGCGCTGCTGGACATCAGGCCGGTTCACGCCGGCTGCCCGGACGCGGATCAGGATTTCGCCGGGGCCGGGGCGCGGCACCTCGCGTGTTTCCGCCTTGAGCACCCTCGGGCCGCCGGGCTCCGAGATCGCGATGGCTGTCATCTTTTCGGGAATGGTCTGTCCGCTCGCCATGGAATTCGTCCCGTCCTGCTGCGCCGGACCGTGCCGGCTGTTTGCATCCCCGTCCCTGCCCTATGTATGCTCATTGTCAAATCTGGCAATTGGCCGAAAGCATCGGAGCATGTCCGTGGGAAGTAGAACCGGAACAAGGACATGCGCAGGAACAAGGGATTGAAGCGGGGTCGAGCACCCGACGGCTCCTTGAGCCGGCTTCGAAACCGCGCAACCAGCGAGGGCGACAATGGCGATCTTCGATGAAGAACCCAGGAAGAAGCGGCAACCACACGAGATCGGGCAGGATCTGGCGCTGCTTTCGGTCAGCGAATTGTCGGAGCGGATCACGATGCTGCGCGAGGAGATCGCCAGGCTGGAGGCCGAACTCCAGGCCAAGGACAGCACCAAATCGGCGGCCGAGGCGCTGTTCCGCCGCGGCTAGAGGATTTCGTGTCCGGATTGATATCCGTACGCAAAGGCGCCTGGGAATGGATGGAAGGGAATGCCGTTCGAACGCGGCACGCTCCCACGCATGAACCCAAAAATCGGGATCGATTTTCAGCCGGGATCATGCGTAGAATCAAAGCGCTACGGCGTCCTTTTGCGCGTCAGGACGGATGCGCGATGCCGTAGCGTGAAAAGTCCATGTAGACGCCGCCGAAAAGCCCGAATGCGACTGTCCTAGAGACTCCACTCACCAATACAGCCGGATAGACAATGTTCGCAGCCTACAGACCGATCCTCTCGCTGCTTCGCGGCACCGCGTTCCTTCTGGCCGCTTCCGGCCTGCACGGCCTGCTGCTGCCGCTGCGTGGCCAGGTCGAAGGCTTTTCCACCGCCTCGCTCGGCCTCATGGGCACGGCCTGGGCCGGCGGCTTCGTCACCGGCTGTTTCTTTGCGCCACGCCTCGTGCGACGTGCCGGCCATGTGCGCGCCTTCGGCGCCTTCTGCGCGTCCGGCGCCATTGTTGCCCTGCTCACCGGGCTGATCATCGACGAATATGTCTGGATCCTGCTGCGCGCCTTCACCGGCTTCACCATGGCCGGCGCCTTCATGGTCATCGAAAGCTGGTTGAACGAGAAAGCGACCAACGAGAATCGCGGCACCGTCTTCGGCCTCTACATGATGGTGACCTATGCCTCGATCATGGGCGGCCAGATGATCGTCGCCGGCGGCGATGTCCGATCGGCCTCGCTCTTCATGATTACCGGCATACTGTTCTGCCTGTCGCTGATCCCCACCGCCGTCTCGACGCAGTCGCACCCGAAGCCGCTGCAGGACGTCAAGCTCGACGTCAAGGGGCTCTACGCCAACTCGCCCGTGTCGGCGGTTGCCTGCTTGCTCATCGGCATTGCCAACGGCGCCTGGGGCACGCTCGGCGCTGTCTACGGCGCCCGCATCGGCATCAGCACGGCCGAGATCGCGCTGATGATGAGCCTTGTGGTCGTCTCCGGCGCCGCCATGCAGCTTCCGGCCGGCCGGCTGTCGGACAAGACCGACCGCCGCTTCGTGCTCGCCGGCGCCGCCTTCGGCGCGGCACTGTTCGCCGTCGCGATCTTCCTGTTCGAGCCGCGCACCGGCGTCTTCGTCATCGTGTTCACCGCCTGCTACGGCGCCTTCGCCTACACGCTCTATTCGATCGCCGTCGCGCACGCCAACGACCACGCCCGGGCCGAGGATTTCGTCAAGGTATCGGGCGGCCTTCTGCTGCTCTACGGCTTCGGCACCATGATCGGCCCGCTGCTGGCGGCGGCGCTGATGGGCTGGCTGCGCCCCGAAGGCCTGTTCCTGGCCACGGCGGTCGCGCATCTTTCCCTCGCCGCCTACACGCTTCTGCGTATCCGCCGCCGCGCGCCGGTGCCGATCGAGGATCGCGATGCCTTCAAGACGCTGCCCGCCGACCGCTCCGTCACGCCGGAAGCGCTGCGGCTCGACCCGCGCAGAAAGACTGAAACCGACGGTTGAGAATCGCCAGGCTTTGCCCCACAAATAGGCATGGTCTTTTCCGATGCCTTCGTGGCGATTGCCGATCCGAACCGGCGCCATCTTCTGGAAGAACTCCGGCGCGGCCCGAAGACTGTCAACGAATTGGCCGCCGGCCTGCCGGTCTCCCGCCCCGCCGTTTCGCAGCATCTGAAAGTGCTCCTCGATGCCGGCCTGGTCCATGCCAGGCCGCAGGGTACGAGACGTGTCTACGCGGTCAGCAACGCCGGCTTCCTCAAGCTCAACATCTGGCTCGATCAGTTCTGGGATGCCGAGGAAGTCAGCACCCCTGGCAGTTGAGCCTGCCGTCCGGCAGCGCGTCAGATTCCATCCCGCTCCAGGGCCACGCCGAGCGCGTCGAGCAATTCGCCCGTTCCGTGCTCGCGAACGTCGGGCGTGTCGTGGCCGTCGAAGAAGGCCCCCTGTTCCGTCATGACCAGCCGCGTGCCACCGTCTTCCGCGACCAGTTCGATCGTGGCCAGCGACACCGAGACGCGGGTTTCGCCGAACAGCAGTTCATAGCTGTAGACGATGCGCTGGTTCGGCACGATGTCCTGGTAGACCGCGTTGAAGAAATGCATCTGCCCATCGCTGGGGCAGCCGGCATTCACCTCCTTGCCGCCGACGCGGAAGTCCATCTCGTGACGGCTCGGCATCGGATTGTCGGGATCGAAGAACCAGCGCTTCTTGGCATCGGGGTCGCTCAGCGCGAAATAGACCCGGGCCGGAGCCACGGGATAGAAACGCTCGACGACGAAGGTGGAGTGGACGACGGATCGAACCTGCATGATTGGCGCTCCTCGATGCTCAGCTTGACGGGTTCAGCGAAATGAAGGCGCCGTCGCGGTAGGCGGCGCCGAAGTAGACCTCGACCGCGTGCAGCCGGTCGTCACGGAACCGGTGCACCTCGATGTTGCGGAAAGTCTTTCCGTCGAGCATTTCGCAACGGCAGAGGACGAAGACGGCATCCCCGTCCTCACGGACACGCTCGACGGTGATCGACCTGAAGACCCGCTCGTCAGGCCAGCAGCGCTCGAAATAGGTGTCGCGGTCGATCGCGTCGTCATAGGGGCTGGTGAAGGTGAAGTCGTCCGCCAGCACGGCCGCGACGACATCGCGCTGATTGGCGAGGTAGGCGGCAAAGTAGCCGCGGATCAATGCCTCCCTGCTCATGGTCGTTCTCCTTGCTTTGTCGCGAGTACGGCGGTCGCCCCGGCGAGGGCGCTCACTCGGTCTCGGCCAGAAAATCGCCGAGCCGATCGAGCCGGCGTTCCCAGGCCAGGCGTCGTTCGTTGATCCAGTGCTCCGCCGCCCTCAGCGCCTTCGGCTCGATCTGGCAGGTGCGCACGCGGCCGACCTTCTCGGTGCGCACGAGGCCGCTCGCCTCGAGCACGTTGAGATGCTGGACTACGGCCGACAGCGACATCGCCAGCGGCTCGGCCAACTGGCTGACAGAGGCCGGCCCGCGCGACAGCCGTTCCACCATGCCGCGCCGGGCGGGATCGGCAAGCGCCTGGAACATCAGGTCGAGCTGAGCGGTATCGTGCAGCATCGGACACCCTAGCCGTTGTTGTAGGGAAACAGATGGAAATAGGGCTGCGCTTCCTCGATCACGCGGGCAAAGGACGGACGCGCGAGCAGACGGTCGTGGTAGCGCTTCATGGCGGGATAGTTCTCGCCGAACGGCTCGACCTTGTTGGCATAAAACAGGGCCGGCGACGCCGCGCAGTCGGCCATGGTGAACGCCTCCCCCATTGCCCAGGTTCTCGACCGCATGTCCTGTTCGATGATGGCGTAGGAATTGCGCAGTTGCGCCCGCGCCTGCTCGACCCCGAACGGATCGGTCTTGTCGCCCGGCCGCAGCCTGTCGGCGACGATCTTCTGCATCGGCTCCTGCACATAGAAATCGTAGAAGCGGTCAGCCTGTCGAACCTTGATCGCCAGGTCGACGTCGCCGGGAATGAGTTCCACCGGACCCGGATAGTGAGCAGCGAGATATTCGATGACGATGGTCGATTCCAGCACCGTGCAATCGCGCGTGTCATCACGCAGCGCCGGCATCTTGCCCGGGGGCGATATCTTCAGGAAGGCAGCGCGCGACTGCTCGTCGCCGAGGTCGACGATGACCGGCGTGAAGGGCGTGTCGTTCTCGTAGAACGCGATCAGCGGCTTCCAGCAGAAGGATGCCAAGGGATGGAAATGCAGCGTCAGAGACATCTTCGCTTTCCTGGTTGCGCAATAGTGAAGCAATTACTTCACTATTTTCGGAAGCCCATCGAGTCAAGACCACGCAGACCGTATTCCGATTGCATTTTGCAATCAGTTGCACGATAATCAGACTGATATCATAATGCAACTGGTTTTTCTGGAGACTTGCATGAACATCGATCGCCGCTCCGGCTGTCCGATCAACCTTTCGCTCGAAGTGTTCGGCGATCGCTGGAGCCTGATCATCCTGCGCGACATGATCTTCGGCGGCAGGCGGCACTTTCGCGAGATACTCAATGGATCGCTGGAAGGCATCGCCTCCAACATCCTTGCCGACCGTCTGAAGCGATTGATGGAGCTTGGCCTGCTGACGAAGGCCGACGACCCCAGCCACAAGCAGAAGGCGATCTACAGCCTTACCGAGATGGCGATCACGCTGGTGCCGATCATGGCGCACCTCGGCGCCTGGGGGCGGGTGTGGCTTCCGGTCAGCGAGGAACTGTCGATCCGTGCCGAGCTTCTCGAAAAGGGCGGCCAGCCGCTCTGGGAGCAGTTCATGGACGAATTGCGCCACGAACATCTCGGCGCGCCCTCCAGGACGCCGGCGGGCACGCCGGGGGTGCGGGCACAATTGCGGGCCGCCTACGAGGCGGTCGTCGCACGCAACGCCGAGGCCGCCCGGGAACGGTGAGGGGATGAAGCCACGGCGGAGCACTGGACGGCGCCGGCCGGCGGTTCCATATCTGTCCGGCCTTCCCACCGCCCGATCCCGGGCTCTCATGAAAAGCTGTTTCAACCCTGGCTGCTATTTTGCCGAGGCTTGCGCCGGTCGATGATGAGCCCCTTGAACAGGAGATTGCCATGACCGCACTGACGCTCGCCAAGGCCACCCAGATCATCGCCGCCGCTTTCGCCAAAGGGGCGGAATTGAAGCTCAGGCCGCTCGGGGTTTCCGTGCTTGACGCCGGCGGCCATCTGGTCGCCTTCCAGCGCCAGGACGGCGCATCGTTCCTGCGTCCGCAGATGTCGGCCGGCAAGGCCTATGGCGCGCTGGCCATCGGCATGGGCTCGCGCCGCGTCGAAGCCTTCGCCAAGGAACGGCCGCACCTGATGGCCGGCGTCTCGGATGTCTCCGGCGGCAAGGTGTTGCCGGTGGTCGGCGGCGTGCTGATCCGCGACGCCTCCGGCGCCATCGTCGGTGCGGTCGGCATTTCCGGCGACACGTCGGACAATGACGAGGCCGCCGCCATAGCGGGCATCGAGGCCGCCGGCTTCACGGCCGATCCGGGCTGAAACAGCCTTCGCGGAAGCCTAGTTGAGATTGATGTCGCGGCTGGCCGCGCGCATCGCCACGGCGAAGCCGGCCAGCACGTCGACCAGCGTTATGATCATGAGGATGAAAAAGACCGAGTGAGCGGCGCCCTTGACCAGCAGGAACTCGACCAGGAAGGCGATGAAGACCAGCGTCGACAGCAGATGGTCCATGATCGACGCCTTGCTGGCCCGCGCAGACTTCACGATCTCGAGGAACAGGAAAAGCAGGCCGATCAGCACCATCAGGTCGCCGAGCGTCATGGTGAACACGCCGCCCGACATCATGCCGATCGAAAGGATTTCGGTGACCCACGGGTCATCGCCGCCGCCGAAGATGCCGAGCAGCCCGAGATTGTACAGCACAAACGGTACGATCAGCAGCGGAACAGCACCGAACATCCGACGGCTCCGGTTGGGACTACCCCTTGTAGAATGCCCCCGCCGTCCGCCGTCAAGAATTTTCGCGCCCTTGCGACAAGGCGCGGCACCGGCCGGACCGAGGCCCGACCGGCTTTCGCTTCCGATCAGCGCCTGAACTGGCTCGAACGGGCAAGCGCGCCGATGATGTTGAGGATGATATGGCCGGCGGTCATCGAGGTGATCTCGTTGACGTCGCGGGCCGGCGCGATCTCGACGATGTCCGTGCCGACGACCTCGCCCTTGGCGAACAGGCCCTTGATCAGGTCGATCGTCTGCCGATAGGTGATGCCGCCGGGCTGCGGCCCCTCCACCGCCGGCATGACGGACGGGTCGAGGCCATCCGCGTCGATGGTGAGATAGTAGCGCCCGCCATTCGGGATGCGATCGAGCAGGGCCGCCGTGCCGATGTCCTGCCATTCGTTGGTGGTGATGATGTTGGCGCCGTAGGCGCGGGCGGCCTCGACCTCCTCGGTACGGGCGCTGCCCTGGCCGCGGATGCCGACCTGGAAGATCTTGTCGATGTGCGCCATCTCTGAGGCGCGGCGGATGGTGCTGGAATAGCCTTCCTTCACGCCGTTGACGTTGTCGCGCCAGTCGAGATGGGCGTCGAGGTGAACCAGGGTGATCGGCCCCTCGCCGTCGAGCGCCCGGAAGATCGGGATCGGGATGCCATGGTCGCCGCCGATGGTGATCGGCAGCGCGCCGGCGGCGCGGATCTTGCGGATCGCGGCTTCCGCCTTCTTGTAGTGCCCGACATGGTCGGCGGCATTGCCGGGCACGTCTCCGACGTCGACGACGCGCACGTCCTTGCCGCCGAAGACCGGGCCGCCAATGTCGAAATCATAGCGGTCGAGCGCCTGGCTGATGCGCTTGGAGGCGCGTCGCACTGCAGTCGGCGCGTTGGTCTGGTCGTTGATCAGCTCGTCGATCGTGTAGGGATCGCCATAGGGCATGCCGATGATGGCCACGTCGGCCTTCAGCGTGTCGAGATCCTCGACCAGCGGAAAGTTCATGAATGTCTGGAAGACATTGCGCGGCGCGGTTGTGAGTTTGGACATGAGGTCTCCTCTGTGTTGAAAGGCGTCGTTCAGCCGGCGCGGCGCGCGGCCAGATGCGGCTGGAGCCTGTGCTCCAGCCCGCGCGAGATCGCGGCGACGAGGGCGGTGAGGCCCCAGTAGAGCAGCGCGATGGCGGTGAAGATCTCGACCGGCGAAAAGGTGCGCCCGATGACGTCCTGCGCCATGTAGGTGAGCTCGGGCACGGTGATCGCCGACAGGATCGCCGATTCCTTGATCAGCGTGATGGTGAGGTTGGTTGCCGCCGGCAGGATGTAGCCGACCACTTGCGGCAGCAGGATCTTGCGGAAGATGGTCATGTAACGCAGGCCGAGCGCGTAGCCGGCCTCCACCTGACCATGCGGGATCGACTGCAGCGCGCCCCTCAGGATCTCGGCCAGGTAGGCGCCGGCATAGGCCGTCAGCGCGCCGATCGAGACCGTTACCGGCGAAAGACGCACGCCGAACATCGGCAGCACGTAGAAAAGCAGGAAGACCTGGATCAGGAACGGGATGTTGCGGAAGATCTCGACATAGGCCGAGACGGCCGTGGCCGCGATGCTTCCGCCACGCAGCCTGGCCAGGGCCAGCGCGGTGCCGAGCGCGAAGCCGAGCGGCAGCGCCACCGCGCAGATCAGCACGGTGTTGCCGAAGCCCCTGGCCAGCACCGGCCAGTTGTCGAGGATGACGGCGGTATCGAAGCTCATGCGCGGCCGCCTTGCGCCCGCCGTTCCAGCAGCCGGGTCAGCAGGCTGCAGGAGAACAGCACGATGAAGTAGAGCACGGCCGCCACGCAGAAGGCCTCGACCGGCCGGTAGGTGACGTTCATGATGTTCTGCGCGGTTCGGGTGAGCTCGACCACGGCGATGACCGACAGGATCGACGAGGCCTTCACCAGCATGGTGAATTCGTTGACCATCGGCGGGATGATGGTGCGCATCAGCTGCGGCAGGATGACCTTGAGCCAGGTCACCGCCGGCTTCAGCCCCAGCGCCTTGGCCGCCTCGTACTGGCCGGCGGGAATGCGGGTCAGACCACCGCGCAGAATCTCGGCGACGAAAGCCGCGCTGTTGAAGCCGAGCGCCAGGACGCCGGCCACGAGCGGCGGCAGGTCGATGCCGATCAGCCCGGGCAGCACGTAATAGACCACGAAGATCTGGACGATCAGCGGCGTGCCGCGAATGAAGCTGGTGTAGATCGCCCCGATCCATCGCACGAAGAGCCAACGCGACCTGCCGCAGGCGAGCAGCCCGAAGCCGATGAGTGTGCCGACGAGGAAGCCGACCGCCGAGACACCGAGCGTAATGCCGGCGCCCACCAGGAACTGGGGCAGCAGCGCAAGCGTCTTCGAAAAATGGAACATGTCTCAGCTCCAGGCGGCAGCCATCGCTCCGCGGCCGATACGGCGGGTTTCGACCGCCCGGACGGCGGTTGGCTCGTGCTTTGATTGGCGGATTGCGCGTGCGGGTGGACGCGGCCAGGCCACTGCCCCGCCGCGTCCTGGCGTGCGTCAGAGTGCGCCCGGCGGCAGATAGCCCTCCGAGGGCGTCTTCATCTCAAAGCCGAACCACTTCATCTGCATCTCCTTCAGCTTGCCGCTGTCGGCGAGCTCGCCGATCTTGGCGTTGATGAATTCGCGCAGGTCCTTGTCCTCGGGGCGTACCACCCAGGACAGGTAGGAGAACTCGCCGATCGAGCCGACCACCTTGTAGGTGTCGGGCACGTTCTTCATCAGCACGGCCGCCGATGGCGAGGCGATGACGATCGCGTCGACCTGGCCGGAGGCCAGCGCCACATGCGTCTCGGGGAAGGACGTGAACAGCTTCAGCTCGCCGAGCCCCTTGCCGCCCTTCTCCTTGAGCTCCTTGTCATAGGCCTCGATGATCGGCTGGACGGAGGAGGCAAGCTGCGTCGCCACCACCATGCCGTTGATGTCTTCCGGCTTCTTGATGCGCTCCTCGTCGGCGCGGACCACGATGACGTTCTCGAACGAGCCGGTGGGCCGCGTGTAGGCGTATTTCGCCGCCCGCTCCGGATTGATGCCGGTGGACGTCGCCATGAGGTCGAACTTCTTGGCCAGCAACCCCGGCAGCAGGCCCTGGAAAGGCAGGTTGAGCTGGTCAAGCTTCACGCCGAGCTGCGCCACCACATAGTCGAGAATGTCCTTGTTGTAGCCGACGATCTGGCCGTCGCGCACGAACTCGAACGGCTCGAAGGCGGCCTCCGTGCCGACGACGATGGTACCGCGCTGCTTGATCTGATCGACCAGCCCCTCGGCGTGGGAAACCCCGGACAGGGGCAGGAGAAGCGTCGCGGCGGCTAGCGCCGACACGACGCTTCGGCGCGTGAAGGACAGGAACTCAACCATGGTCACCCTCTTTTTTCTTCGGTTTTGTTTTTTCTTCGGTTTTGCTGCGCTGGTACGGCCGGCCGTTGTGCTTGAACACGCGGCCGATCATGTAGCTTTCGGAATCCTTGATGCCGGGCAGGTTGGACAGTTCGCTGACCAGGAAATCGTGCAGGCTGGTCGTCGACGGCAAGGTCAGCTGGATGATGATGTCGAACGGCCCGGTCATGGCGTAGACGCTGTCGACGAAGGAATATTCCGACAGCCTGCGGGCAACCGTGACGATGTGCTCGCGGTCGACATCGAGCCCGACGATCGCGGCGATGCCGACATCGCTGCGCAGCGGCCGCACGACGGCCTGGATCGAGATGTCGGGGTCCTCAAGGATGCGGGCCATCTTGCGCCGCACCGTTGCCTCGGTCACGCCGATGCGCTTGGCGATGTCCACGCTCGACATGCGCCCGTCCACTTTCAGCTGCGACAGGACAGCCTGCTCGGTGTCGTCGAGGTCGCTCGTGCTGACGAAATCCCACATGAATTTTCAAATCCGTGTCGATTTACGACTATGAAAATGAAAATTGCATAAGAATCCGTCAACATCAATCCCCATCATTGCGGAAAACATTCATCACAGGAATACACCGGACGCGCACCATCCACGAGCGGGCGAACAGCACGCCGGACGCGCTCCTGCCCTGCCTGGCCGGAAGATCGGTGAATGATGGAATGTCTGCGAGGTCGGCGCTTCGATCGCGGGCGCAAAAGGTGCCGGAGGACAAGGCACCGCGCGGGGCGGTCGATGGCCAACCCCAAAAAGCAAAGGACCGGCCAGATGGCCGGTCCTTTGGCATTCAAAATCTGACAGGCTTCCCGACAGCTTCCGGTTCTACCGAAAGCTTTCAGCCAGCCCGGAGGGCTTTCAGCCTTCCTTGGGGGTCAGCACCTGGCGGCCGCGATACATGCCGGTCTTCAGGTCGATGTGGTGCGGGCGGCGCATTTCGCCGGAATTCTTGTCCTCGACATAGGTCGGGGCCTTGAGGGCGTCAGCCGAACGGCGCATGCCGCGCTTCGACGGAGAGGTTTTTCGTTTCGGAACGGCCATGGATATGCTCCACTCAATTGTCAAAACGCCCCGGCTGCCCTCGTGAAAGGGCCGCGTCAGGGGCCGGAATCTGAGAAAGTCGGGTGCCTATACACGCCCCGCGCCGTTTTGGCCAGCGCTGCCCGCGAATTTTTTTGGACGCCGGCAAAGCCTGTCTACTGGATGCAACCGACATAGGCGCCCGAACGCGCGGCGCGCCGCTCGATCAGATTGGCGAGGCGCCTGAGACCCGGCCCGGGCTTGGCGGGGTTGCGGGCGATGGGATTGGGCAGGCTGACGGCGAGCAGCGCCGCCTGCCGGCGCGACAGTTGCTTGGCCGGAATGCCGAAATGATACTGCGCGGCCGCCTCGATGCCATAGATGCCCGGGCCCCATTCGGCGATGTTGAGGTAGATTTCCATGATGCGTCGCTTCGACATCACCGCGTCGAAATAGACCGCCAGCGGCAGTTCGAAGACCTTGCGCACCGTGCCCAGCGGTCGCGACCAGAGGAACAGGTTCTTCACCGTCTGCATGGTGATGGTCGAGGCGCCGCGCGTCGCCTCGCCGGCCAGCGCGTCGTCGACCACGCCCCTCAATTCGCCGATGTCGACGCCGCGATGGAAGCAGAACTGCCCGTCCTCGGACATGATGACCGAATGGGCCAGCACCGGCGCCACATCGTCGATGGACACCCAGCGCCGCTCGTAGCCGGTGAGCGTCACGAGATCCTTCAGCATCAGCGTCGAGATCGGATGCACGAAGGACGGCAGGTAGAGAAAGGTCAGCACCGCCGGCACCAGCGCCATGACGACGCCCGCGACGATGCCGCGCCGAACCCAGCGCCTGAGGCCGGCGCGGCTGCCGCGTCTCGGTCTCACCGCCATATCCTGCTCTTCGGTTTCGTGATCGACGATCGGTTCCGCCAAGCCACCCAACCCACGCTACGCCCGGTTCCGGCATAAAGGCGCTTGGCTCCTTGCGCAACGTCTGAGTGTCGGCTACCGGTCCCGGCCATGGTGAAAGACGATCAAACGGCCTTCGAAATCAAGCTGGCGGAGCGTGCGGGCGCGGTCGAGGCGCTGTTGCGGCGCATTCTCGACGAACGGCCGCTGCCCGGCGAAATCGCGCGGCCGCAAAGACTGCTGGCCGCCATGCGCCATGGCGTGCTGAACGGCGGCAAGCGTCTGCGCCCCTTCCTCGTGCTGGAAAGCGCGGCGCTGTTTTCGGCGGATGGCGAGCCGGCGCTACGCGTCGCGGCGGCGCTGGAATGCATTCATTGCTATTCGCTGATCCACGACGACCTGCCGGCCATGGACGACGACGACCTGCGCCGAGGGCAGCCCACCGTGCACAAGGCCTTCGACGAGGCGACCGCCATCCTCGCCGGCGATGCGCTGCTGACGCTTGCCTTCGACATCGTGGCCGACGCGGCGACGGTGCTCCCCGCCGAGCGCAAGCTGGCGCTCACCCTGGCGCTTGCCCGCGCCGCCGGCGCCGGCGGCATGGTTGGCGGCCAGATGCTGGACCTGGAGGCCGAGCGCGACCAGCCGGACGAGGCCGGCATCATCCGGCTGCAGGCGATGAAGACCGGAGCGCTGATCCGCTTTGCCTGCGAGGCGGGCGCGATCGTCGCCGGAGCCCCGGAGCCGGATCGCGAAAGACTGGCCGAATTCGGCTCGGCCATAGGCCTGGCCTTCCAGTTGGCCGACGACCTGCTCGACCTCACCGCCGACGCGCGGCAGATGGGCAAGGCCACCGGCAAGGATGCGGCGGCAGGCAAGGCGACCCTCGTGGCGCTGCACGGCGCCGACTGGGCGCGAAGCCAGCTGCAGGGCCTCGTCGAACAGGCACATGGCCTGCTCGAACCCTACGGCGCCAGCGCCGTGCTGCTGAAGGAAGCGGCGCGGTTCATCGCCGTCCGCAACAGCTAGGCAGCGATGGCGGCCACGCGCCGCACCAACGAAATCTTAATGTAAATGAAGCGTAATCCCGATCGCTAAAATGATGCGTATGGGTTGGGGTTACGCATGCGGGAATACGCTTCCTTCATCCGGTCTATCCGGATTCGTTACCTTTCAGGATTGTTGATTTTCGCGCTGGCCTCCGCCGCGATCATGATCGCGCTCAACAGCGTCAATTCCCTTCGCCGCGATATCGATACTCTGGGCACCAGGCTCGTCGTCTTCACCCGCGACCTGCGCAACGCAACCAGCTTTGCCGAAAGCACCGGCACGGCCTGGCGGGCGGAAACGCGCGACGCGCTCGCCGCCGCGGCGCGCGGCCATTCAGAGCGCCTCGGCAAAGACATACAGACGCTCTCCGACGAGATCGCCGCGCTCAGGCCGCGACTTTCCAAACAGACGATCGACGAGATGCAGGCTGCGTCGGTCAATGGCGATCTGTTCTGGTCGCCGCGCGACATGGTGCGCAACTTCAACCTCATGTCGGTGGCCCAGAAGGTCGACGAGTGGAGCTATCGTGAGATCCGTAACCAGAACGACCTGTTCGCCCAGCCCATGCTGATGCGCATACGCACGGCGATGGACAATGAGCGCCATCGCGCCGACGCCGCAAGCGACCGGCTGCTGCTATGGGTCGGCGGCCTGCTGTTTGGCGCGCTCGCCATCGTCGCCTTCTGGATCTTCCGGCCGATGGAAAAGGCGATCCGCCGCGCTTTCGCCGAGTCGGCCGCATCTCTCTACAGGGCCGAAACCGCCGATCGCGCCAAGTCGGAATTCCTCGCCAATATGAGCCATGAGATCCGCACGCCGATGAACGGCGTGCTGGGCATGGCCGAACTGCTGGCCAAGACAGACCTGACACCGCGCCAGAAGACCTTCACCGACGTCATCGTCAAATCCGGCAACGCGCTGCTCACCATCATCAACGACATCCTGGATTTCTCCAAGATCAACGCCGGACAGCTCACCCTCGACCCCGCACCCTTCCGCCTGACCGAGGCGATCGAGGATGTCGCCACGCTGGTCTCGGCCCGTGTCGCCGAGAAGAACCTCGAACTGATCGTGCGGGTCGATCCGCGCCTGCCGGCCTTCATCGTCGGCGATGCAGGCCGGCTTCGCCAGATCGTCACCAACCTGCTCGGCAATGCGGTGAAATTCACCGAAAAGGGCCATGTGTTGATCGACGTCGGCGGCGAGACCATCGACGGCGTCGTCCATCTGAAGGTCCGGGTCGAGGATACCGGCATCGGCATCCCGGCCGAGAAGCTGCAGAGCGTGTTCGAGAAGTTCGCCCAGGTCGATGGCTCGTCGACCCGCCGCCACGAGGGTACCGGCCTCGGCCTCGCCATAGCGGCACGCCTCGTCGACCTGATGGGCGGCAAGATCGGCGTCGAGAGCGAGATCGGCCGCGGCTCGGTGTTCTGGTTTGCGGTGCCGTTGCCGGAGCACCAGGCCGAGGCCAGCGACGAGATCGTGCCCGTCGATGTTACCGGCGCCAGGGTCCTGGTCATCGACGACAATCCGGTCAATCGCGAGATCCTGCTCGAGCAGCTCAGAAGCTGGAGCTTCGACTGCGCCGCAGCCGAAAGCGGCGCGGTGGGGTTGGCCTTCCTCGATCGCGCCTGTCAGCTTGGCGCTTCCGTCGACTGCATCATCCTCGACTACCAGATGCCCGGCATGAACGGCGCCGACGTGGCCAGGGCGATTGCCTCCGACAGCCGGCTCTCCGGCATTCCGGTGGTGTTGCTGACCTCGGTCGACCAGGTCGACTTCGGCAGGATGATCATCGATTTCGGGATCGCGGCCCACCTGACCAAGCCGGCGCGCTCGGCGGTGCTGCTGGGCACGGTCATATCAGCCGTCCAGAAGGCCCGTTCGCAGGTCGGCAAGGCCCGCTTCGTCCGCGAGCCCGTGGCTCCACCTGCCCCGGCTGCCGCGCCGCCGGCCTTCACCGTAATCCGCGGCCCGGCCACGCAGGCCTCCGCAATGCCGGAACAGTCGGCATCGCCTGGCGGCCCGATCGATATCCTGATCGCCGAGGACAACGATGTGAACCAGCTCGTCTTCGGCCAGATCCTCAACGGCCTCGGCCTCAGCTACCGCATCGCCGCCAATGGCCGTACGGCCCTCGAAATGTATCGCGCGCTG
Source organism: Mesorhizobium sp. 65-26 (assembly GCA_001899205.1). Taxonomy (GTDB): domain Bacteria; phylum Pseudomonadota; class Alphaproteobacteria; order Rhizobiales; family Rhizobiaceae; genus Mesorhizobium. The sequence continues at coordinate 146,086 of MKVL01000032.1, forward strand.
CGGCCCAGGCTGGTCCTGATGGATGTGTCTATGCCGGAGATGAACGGTTACGAAGCCACCCGCGCCATCCGCGCGGAGGAAGCACCGCATGGTCGCCACACGCCGATCATCGGCGTCACCGCGCACGCCCTCAAGGGCGACCGCGACAAGTGCATCGAGGCGGGGATGGACGATTATCTGCCGAAGCCCGTCTCGCCGGACCGGCTCGGCGCCAAGATCGGCACCTGGCTTGGCGAAACGGTGGCGGCGAAGATCGCCTGAGGCAAGCCCCGCGGCAAGCCTTCGCGCATCACGCCCGAAGGTCAGGGCGCGGCATCGAGTGCATGACGCAGGCCGCCGATCGGAATGATCTCGGGCGACGTCGCGACATAGGGCCGACCTTCCCAGTCACCCAGCCAGCGCTCCACATAGAGCCCCGCCTCGTCGAGCAGGACGGCGAGCTTTTCCTTCTCCGGAAACGCTATGCGGGATTCCGCGCTGAGCAATTCGCGACCGTCCGGAATGCGATAGCAGGTGGTGTATGTAACCACGCCGGTGGCGGCATCACGGCGAACATCGTTCCAGGCTTCCACCGCGCCCCAGCGCGGGTGATCGATCGACCGTTTCGAAAGCTCGGGCGTCCACTCCAGCCATTCCCGGCCGGCGGGGTTGCGCGTGTCGAAGATGAAACGTCCGCCGGGCTTGAGATGCGCAGCGATCGTCGACAGGACGGCGGCCTGATCGTCCGGCGTCAGGAAGACCTGGAAGGCATGGCCGGTCAACACCACGAGGTCGAAGCCGCGCCCAAGCCTGACGCTTCGCGCATCCGCCTCAACCCAGTCGACCTTGTCGCCGTTTCGCCTGGCGCGCGCGACTTCGAGCATCGCGCCGGCCGGATCGACCCCGGCAACGACGCGTCCGTCGGCGAGCGCGGCCGCCAGTTGCCCCGTGCCGCAGCCGAGATCGAGCACCGAGCGCGCGCCGGAGGCAAACCGGCGGCAGTATTCGAAGTCGGCGCCGGCGGCATTCTCGATGTCGTAGAACTGCACCAGATCGGGGTCGTGATAGAGGCGGTCCGTCATGGTGATACCGGCAGGCTGCGATCTGGAGACATGGCTGTCGGTCCTCCCGACATGCGCGCATTGTGGAGCTGATCTCTAGCGCAGGCGAAGACATATCCCAAGCGCGCCGGCATGTTCCCGGCGCGCCGCCCTACGAGGCGGCGGCTGGCCGTCGCCAGCAACGACACATCGCTACATGAGCGATGCCGTGGCCAGGCGATTCTTGGCGACGTTCGGCTTCTTTTCGCCTACGTAGTCGACGTTCGTATCGATGAGCCTGTCACTGTCAATGCCGGCCGCGGTCAGGATATCGACCATGACCTTGATACGCTGCTTGGCCAGCGCCTTGTTCGTCTTCGCGGCATCGGCGCCCGTGAACTCCTTGGCCGCTACGGCCGTCAGTTCGACGTTGCAGCGCGAGTCGCGAATGCTGGCCGCGAATGCTTCAAGATCGTTTTTCAGCTGGGGCGAGATGATGGCGGACTGGCTGCTGAAGTAGAGATCGACCTCCACGGGACTGCGCTTCTCATATTTCCTGCACGAAATGCCCTGCTTGGGCAGCGTGTACAAGATGGCGCTCCGCGCCTGGTTGGTGTCGGCGGCGGAATCGTCGACCCAGTGCTGCACCGCGAGCACCATCTCGGGCTTGACGCCTTGCGTCTTGAGCATGGCGGCGGCCGCATTGAGCCTGCGGCCGGAAATATCATAGGCCTTGTCGCCTTCCTTGCTGGCGGTCGCATAGAGCCTGTAGCCACAATCGTGCCCGGCATCCTTGACAAAGGCCGCCAGATCCTTCGCGCTTTCCGCGGAGATCTTGTCTTCGCCCTTCTTGAAGAGGACGCGATACGAATTCCACTGGGTGCATTTCGGTCCGATGTCGCGATCCGCGGCCGACGCTGTAAAAGAAACGGCGCTGCAAGCGATGACAAAAAGACCCAGGAAGAGACTGAATACGCACTTCATCTTTGCGGTACCTCCCCACTGCCCATTTATTACCTCACTTTGGGCTCCCGCAAGGTAACGTTAGCGCGATTGTCGATGCCGTGGTCAATCCCACGTGAGCAACAGCTTGCGCCAGAAAGCGTTCGACGGCATCGGCTTCGAACCACGTGGCAGCCTGATAGCAAGATAGATCGTCAGCCATTTGCGATCGATCTCCGGGATGGAAACCTTCAGGTCATGCAGTTCGAAAGGCCGCGTAACCCGCGTCCATCCGGAGAATGCCACGGCCCCGACCGGAGTGTCCCGGTTCCAGATGAGCCTTTCCTCCGGCCTGCCCAGGGCCATCGCGAACTCGAACGGCGATGCCTCTTCATGCGCGATCTCCACCGTCGCGATGGCGCTCCTGGCAAAAGCGGGGAAAGCATCCTTTAAGGCCGCCACGACAGGCCCATGCGTGCTGGGGCGTAAGAACAGGCCGCCATCGTCGCCGGCAACAAGCAGTGTCGGCAGATCGGAAGGATGGTCGGTTGCAAGCACTGCACGCTTCAGTTCGTCGCCGGTCAATCGGCGCATGCGTTGCCGCTCCTGCGGCGCGCCGAGGCGTGGTCGTCGAGCTGTCGAAAGGACGTAGTGGATCTGGACGGCGGCGAAACCGCCCAGCACGCGGGCGGCCCGGTCGCCGCCGGACCTCAGGGCGAGCAACAGGTCACGCCGCTCCGTCGCCGGTGCCTCGACTGTTGCCCTTATCTCGCGTGCCTCGTGCGGGCGCCCGACGTCGATCCAGCCGGTGCCGCCGCCGCTCTCCAGAATCCGGGCCATGTCGCTGAAGCTCTGGTTTTCAGCATCAATGACCGCCAGTTGAAACTGCGCCGGCGCCGTCAGATCCTCGTCGAGATAAATCCAGCAGCTCGCGCCGATGCATCCCGGCGGGCAGACACCGTTCAGCAAGGCCATGGCGACATTGCCATCCCTGGCTTCGAGGAACAGTTGGTCCGGCGATTGCTCGACGTAGCTCAACAGGTTCGCGCCGGCATCGGGATAGGAACCGACATTGGCCAGGCGCAGCGGTTCGGAGGAGAGATAGTGCTGGCGATGGAGCGAGGAATGCAGCTCCGGCGCGGTTTCATCGATCGAGGCGTCGAGCACCTGGGCCACGTTCTGGGTGAAGTCCGACCGACCCGTATGGGCTAGGAGCGAAATCGCGGTGTCGGGCCTGCCTTCGCGCGCGGCTATTTCCGCCAGCAGCTGGATCGCCTCCGTGGAGGCGGCGGGAGCTGAACTCAGACGCAGGTAACGGTCGTCCCTGACGCGCAGCTCCAGATTCCAGAGATTGAGATCCTTCTCGTGATTGGCGGTGTTCGAGCTGATGCCGAGTTGCACGAACATGTCCGTATGCGCGAATTTGTGCTTGCGGAACACGTTTATGATGGGTCGGCGGTTCCGCAGCCATTCAGCATTCCGGTTCATGCCGGTGGGCGAGGATCGATACCAGTAGAGCGGCTCGGGAACGGTGACGATTTCCAGGCCAGCCAGGTCGGCACGCAGGAAGAATTCCCAATCGCTTGCCGAAAAGCCGCGCTCCTCGTTGAGGTAGCCAATCTTGTCGAAGACCTCGCGCCGGAACATCGCATTGGCATCGCCGTAGGGATTGGTGATCAGGGCGATGTCCGCAGGGCCGCCAACCGGGAAATACAGCATGTAGCCGCTCTTGGTATCCGGCGGCACGAACGGCTCGTTCAACCATTTCGAGAAGGTCGTGCATATGTCCGCGCCGGTCTTTTGCAAGGCGGCGGCAAGCGTGCTGACGGCATTCGGGAACAGCGCGTTGTCGTCGTCCAGGAACAGGACCAGCGCGCCTTTCGCCGCTCGAATACCCGTATTGCGCGCCTTGCCGAGGAACCCGTTCTTCTGTCGGATGATGCGCCAGCCGCGCTCTTGAAATTCAGGCTCGAGTTCGGCCAGAAGCCGGATCGCCTCCGGATCAGTGCTGCCATCATCGACGACGATCAGCTCGATGTTGGGATAATCCTGGCGACGAACCGAGGCAATCGCCTGCGGCAGGAAACGGGCCCGGTTGTAGTGCGCCGTGATGATCGAAACCAGCGGCGGTCGTTTGCGGCTTCGCGGGGGCCCCGCAGCTTTGGCGGGCTGCCGGCAGAGCTTCGCATGGAGCTTGCTCCAGTCCTTTTCGCGCGCGTTCCGATTATGCAGCGGTTTTGCCGGGCCGAACGAACGGCTATCCAGCACGGAAGCGATCTTTGCGGCGATCGCGGAAGGTGACGCCTCCATCATCACGTCGTCGGCGGATTTCGGCTGGAGCAGTCCGCGTATGCTGCCGACATCTGTGGCGACGAACGGGATCTCCTCGTCGAGACAGGCCAGCACATCAAGCGGAAGCTGCGCGGCCGAGTGTGTGATGGCCACAAGCGCGTGGCTCTGCCGCAGATAGCGCAAGATCTCCGACTCTTCCCGGATCGGCAAAAGCTTCAGCCTGAACGGCCATTGCCTTGCCCGCCGAACGACCATGCCGCCGGAATGCTCGCCAAGGACGTGTCCGAACGCGCCTATCACCGTTACCGCCAGGTCGGTGACACCGCTGTCGGCCAGGCGATCAAGCGCATCGCAGAACAGCGTCAGGCCGCGCCGCGGTTCGGTGCCGGAGAAATGGACCAATTCGGCGGCGGGCCGTCCCCTGGGCCTGTAGCTGTCGACAACGAAGTTCGAACGCCACTCCTCGGGCTCCAGCGGTGTCGCGATGTGGCGGCTGGCCGGCAATTTCCATCCCGCCGCGGTCATCCAGTCGAGCAGGGTCTGGCCGGTGACGATGAGATGATCGCAGGTCTCGACCGCCGTCCTTTCCATATGGGTGACGGTCATCTGCTCCTTGCGGTCGATCGCACGGGCGTTTGCTTCCAGCTTCCACATGAGCGGCTCATGCGCCAGCACAATGAGAACAGGAGGATCGGGAAAGACACCAGTGCGCTTGGCGACCGTGGGGAAATGCGCCAGCCCGCCCTCGAGCGCGAAATAGACGACGTCGAAAGAGTTCTGCTTGAGGTAGTGGTAGACGGCCACCGAATTCTGGTCGCTCGATTCAAGTCCGCGCAGAAGATCCGGCGAGCCTGGCAGGATTTCGAGCCGCACGAGAAAGTTGTCGAAACACCATTTGGCCAGCTTCGCGATCTCTTGCTCGTCGGGCTGGCTGGCGAACGGGCTCGGCACCCAGAGCAATGTCACCGTGTCGCCGGTTTTCGCAAGGTACTGTGCCAGTGCGTAGGTCGCGGAGGCGGGATCCGCTGCCGCCGTCGAGCCGAACTCAACCTCCGAGACGACGCATACATTGCGGGGTTTCTGGCCAGCCGGTTGCTGCTGCATCGGCTTCGCCGCTGTCTTGGAAACAACGCCCAATTGATCCCCCCTCGACGATCAGGCCGGGGAATAGTCTTGCCAACAGTAAGATAACACTTTGATAATTGTCTAACGGGAATAATTGGCCGGCGAACCGTCAAGGCACGGCCGCTCCTGGCGCAAACCGGATTGATGGCGTTCCGATGCTTGGCGACCAATCACCAAAACACCTCGAACGGCTGGATCATCGGCCGATCGCCTCAAACAGGGACGAGGTTCTGTGTTTCATCGGCCTGCGCAACGAGGCAGCACTGCTGCCGCATCTTCTCGATCACTACCGCAAGCTGGGTGTCGACCGGTTCTTCTTCCTGGACAATGGCTCCACCGACGGAACGCGCGAACTGATCCTCGAGCAGCCGGACAGCCACTGCTTCCATACGGAAGGGTCGCACTTCGCGGAAAATGTCGATCCGCCGCAATGGATCAACACGCTGATGAATGTCTACGGCGTCGGTCACTGGTGCGTTTCGGTCGATTCAGACGAGCTTCTCGTCTATCCCGATTGTGAACATGTCGGCCTGCGCCAGCTTTGCGGCTATCTCGATGCGACCGGGGCGGAGGCCGTGATCGGCTCGATGATCGACATGTATGCCGACGCCCCGCTGGCCGAGTGCAGCTATGACGGCACGGTGCCACCGGTCGAGGCTTCACCGTATTTCGACCCGAAGCCGGGCTGGATGCGTGCAAACAACATCTCGTCCCCGCCGGAGCAGATGTTTGGTGGCGTCCGGGAGCGTGTCTTCTGGCAGGGCCGGTTCAAGCAGACACTTCCGCCATGCCTGACGAAGGTGCCTATCGTGCGTTGGCAGCGCGGCCGGCGCTATCACGTGGCACAGCATACGATCAGCGACGTCCGCTTCAGCGAGCTTCGCGCCGCGCTGTTGCACTTCAAGTTCGTCTCGGGGTTTCACCGGAAATCCGCATCATCCCTGAGCGAGAATACGAGGCTCAAGGAAAAGGGGCTCGAAGAGCGCGTCGCCTACATGGAAGCCCTGGAGCGCAATCCGAAACTGTCGCTCCGCAACGATCAGTCCGTCCGCTATCGCGGCGATGCCGCGCAACTCGTCGACCTCGGCTGGATGAGAAGCTCGGATCGATTTACCGAATTCGTGTCGCAAATCACCAGGACGCAGCCAAACCACTGGCCGACCGACTGACCTCGGCGATTTGCGGAACAAAATGCGCCCGGTGCTTATCCGCCGTAGCGATGACCGCCGTCACCACCACCATTGCCACCGCCATTCACGGCGAACTGCGACAGGCTGTTGAGAGCCAGCGCCTTGCAGGCCGTCGGAGCATTTGGATAGCGGTGCAGATAATCTTCGAGAGCTTCGATTGTGCCGATTTTGAGAGCCTGCTCGCAGGCCAGTTCGGCTTCCTTGACGGGGGCGACTTCGACCTGTGCCTGCGCCGTGTTTGAAAAAGCGACGCTGACGCCCAGAATACTCAGTCCACCCAACAGCAGCGATTGGATCTTACGCATCACAATCCCCTTTCACTACGTACCCCATAGCCTGTTGATACTATTAAGCTGTTAGTAATTTGTCAACCATAACGGCCTTGAACGCGAGGCGGCGGCGGCGAATCAGGAAGATTAACCTTAAGCAGTGGCCGAGCCGCCGGGTGGGTGCTTAGTCGCTGGAAAGTCTCAGTTTTCGGAAGAAGGCGTTGGTCGGGAAGCCGTTGGACGATCCGGTGAAGCGCACGGCGATAACGATCGAGAGCGGCATCTTGCGCCGCACCCGGGACATCACCGCCAGAGTGCGAAACGTGAACTTGTCCCGGACGGTCGTCCAGCCGGTAAAGGCGATGGTCTGGGCGTCAACGTCGTGCCGCCAGTCTATGATCCGGTCAGGACGGGCGAGCGCCACGCAGAAATCGATTGCCGGCGCGTCGGAATGCGCGACCTCCACCACCGCTTCCAGCTTTCGGAAGAAGGGGGGAAACAGATTGTCGAGCGAAGCCGCCACCAGCCCTTCCACGTGCGGCCGCAAGAATATGCCGCCATCGCCCGGCGCAACGAGAAGCAGCGGAAGCTCCGAAGCGCGAGGCGTGAGAAGCCTGGCTTTGGCCAGCGCGTCATGGTCGAGCGCGTGCCAGCCATCGTCCGGCTTCCACGGGGTTTGCCCGATCCCGGCCAGGTCTCCCCCAGACAAGCTCGCAGCCGTATCGCCGCGCCCCTTGGAACGCGCGATGGCGGCGAGTTTGTGCACGGCCACCTCGCTGTTCGGGTCGAGGTCGCACAGATCGAGATAGGCGCGATTGGCGGGGGTATATCTGAGATTCTCTCGCGCGCTCTCGACCTCCGAACGCGCCGTGTTCTGGGCGACAGTCAATTGGTGGATCTGTCGTGAGACGTCGGGTGGGGCAGACCCGAAGGCGTCGATCACGGGTCGGCGATTGTCGTACCAGTTGGATGTCCGGAACATGCTGTCCGGCTTCGAGCGGTACCAGTAGAGCGGCTTCGGAATTGGCCTGATCTTCAGCCCGGCAAGTGAGGCGCGCGCGAAGAACTCCCAATCATGCATGGCATAACCCGGCTGCTCGCTGAAAAACCCGACCCTGGAAAAGACCGACCGCCGAACCATCGCGTTGGCGTCGCCATAGACGTTGTGGATCAGGCCAAGCGCATCGGGACCGCCGAGCGGCAGGTACTGGACGAGCCCGTCCGCGCGGTCCTGGGGAACGAAATCCTCGTAGAAAATCAGCTGGAAGGCGGTGCAGATGTCCGCGCCCGATGTCGCCATGGCGCGGACGAAATGGTCGACGGCCTCGGGGAAGAGCGCATTGTCATCGTCCACGAAGAGGATCAACGCGCCGCGCGCGGCGCGGGCGCCGGCATTGCGCGCGGCGCCTAGATGTTGGTGCGGCCGACGCAGGATCTTCCATCCGCGCTGGCGGAACGCCGGCTCCAGAGTGTCCAGCAGCCGGATCGCTTCCTGCTGGTCGCTTCCGTCGTCCACCAGCACCAGTTCCGGCCTGCTATAGGTCTGCGCCTCGACCGCGGCGATCGCTTGTCGCAAGCAGAGAGGCCGGTTGCGATGGGCCATGACGATCGAGACCAGCGGCGGCGCCACGGCCGCCCTGCGTCTCACCGTCTTTGTCGGCGATAGGGCGCGGCTATCCAGCCAGGCTTGCCGCCACTCGGAGGTCCGATCGACGGGCAGCGGGCGGGACGGCTTCTCGAGCTCCGCAAGGATGGCCTTCGCCAGCCGGCTGGCATCCGGCTCGACCAGCTTCGGCTGCCTTGACCCCGCGTGCCACGCCTCGGCATTCGCGCCGGCATTGGTGGCCACGAAAGGAACGCCCGCGGCGATACAGGCGGCGACGGCGCTGCCGGTCGAGGCCGCAAGCGAGGGAATGACGGCCAACGCCCCGGCCCGCGCGACATGGTCGAGCTTTTCAGACAGCCCCATGGCAGGCAGGAACTTGAGTTTGAACGGCCAGTTCCCGGCCCGGCGCAGAAGCAGCCCGCCGCTATGTTCGCCCATGATCTTTCCGAAGGGAGCGAATGCCGCGAGGGTGAGGTCCGCCGGAGCCAATGGCGCAAGCAGGTCAAGTGCGTCGCAAAGCAGGCTCAGCCCATCATGAAACCGCGCGGAAGCGAACACGGTGAGCTCGCGCGCCTGTTCGCTTTCGAGCACCGGCCGCGCGGCGCCTCCAACAATGCCCGGCGACAGGGGCAAGACCGGCACGACCGTCGCCTTCCTTACCTTCCAGCCCTTGGCCAACATCCATTTGCGCAGCGCCGCGGAAGCACAGAGCAGGTTGTCCGCCCTCTCGGCGCAATATCGCTCCATATGGGCGATGGTGATCGCCTCGGTGCTCCCCATGAAGGCCTTGTCGGCTTCGTGTACCCATTCTTCCGTCGCGCATGCGAAGACGATGATAGGGGGCGCTGCGAAGGCGCCGGTCTCGACCGCCAGCAAGGTGAAGTACGCCAACCCTCCCTCGAGGGGCACGTAGACGAGATCGTGACGGGATTGTTCGAGATAGTGCAGCAGGGCGGCGGAGCGGCTCTCCGGTGATGCCAGCGACGGAAGCAATTGATCGGAGCGATCGAGAACCCGCAGATCGACTGAGGCGGCATCAAGCTCCCGCCGGCATGTTGCCACCTCTTCGACAGATGGCGCTTCCGGGCCGACGACCCACAGCAGGGTGACATCGTCGGCCTCGCTGGCGAGGAGCCTGGCCAGTTCGACCGGCGCCAGGGCGTCGCCGTCGGCGTCGAGGCCGACCGCCTGCGTCACGACGCAGATGCGGCGAGGCTCGCCCCGCGGCGTCGATGGCTTTTCCTGCTTGCTTTCGACGGCCACAGAAGGTCCCCTCCCGACCTCACCCCACCAGCAACGCCCGCTTGCTTGCCTGCCTCCACGTCGTGCCTGATTTACCTTTCAGTGATCATCCTTCTGCGTCATTGGTAAACCAAAGCCAGCCGGCTCATTCAAAAAAACCTGTATAATCAATCGATTGTTACAAATTTATCGACACGGCACAACCAATCTTTACGCCTTCCAGCCAGTCATCGGCGACACAGCAGGAGGCGCAAATGAAAACGATAGTGAAGTTTCTTGGTGCCCTCGGTTTGATGGGCGCGATGATCACGACGAGTTCGGCGGGGGAATTGCTGCGCCCGCGCATCAATCTCGGTTCGGCCAACGTCAAGACAATCAGCGGCGATCGCGGCGGCTATGTGATCGACTATGCCATCCGGGTGCTCAAGATGCGCCGAAGCGGCGGCGCAGTGCGCATCGACGGAGCGTGCGATTCAGCCTGCACGCTGTATCTGTCGATGCCCAGGAGCAAGGTCTGCGTCACGCACAACGCGTCGTTCGGTTTTCACCTGCCGTATGGCGCCGGCGCCCGGGGGAACCAGGTCGCGGCGGAGTTCCTGATGAAGAACTATCCCGGCTGGGTCCGCGGCTGGATCGCCAGGCGCGGCGGCCTCAAGGGCTATATCGCGACCATGACCTACGCGGACGCAAGCCGCTTTCTTCCGACTTGCCCGTCCGCGCAGCGCTTGACCGTCGCAAATCTGAGCCCGGTGCGGGCGCACGGCGGCTGATCGTCGAGGCCAATGCTCGTTTAAGACAGGACGGCGGGCGCTCGATGGCGCCCACCGTCTTTCATTTGCCTGCGGCGGGCAATTGATCCGCAAATTCATGCGTGTATTTTCAGGCTGCTACTCATCCCGTTGGGCGCGGCGCGAATGAAGTCCTGCCAGAAATTCGTGCTGATCGCTTCGCCGAGAACAGGTTCTCAAGCGCTCAATCACCATCTCAACCAGTATGACGGGATGGTTATGCACGGCGAGATTTTCAATCCGGAGTTTATCGGGCTGCGTCTCGACTATCATGAGAAGCTGAACCTGCCGCGCGAGCGTGTCGATTTGCGCGATGCCGAGCCGGATCGGTTCGTTGCGCGGATCTTCGATGACCCGTCGGCCAGCTTCGTCGGCTTTCACATCTTTCCTGACCAGACACGCCCGGCCGTTCTTCCTGTGCTCGAGGATGAAAGCGTCAAGAAGCTCTGGCTTACACGGAACCCGATCGCATCCTTCATCTCGCTTCTCGAGGCGGAGGCAACAGGCATATGGATGGTCCGCGCGTCAGACCCGCCACCGCCCGACAACCCCCGCAAGAAAGTGTATTTCGATATCGACCGGTTCAATGCGCATCTTCGTGAGCTGAACCTGTACCGGGGCAAGATCAAATCCGTCCTGACCGAGACTTCGCAGCCCTATCTGCCGATCAACTACAGCGACATCTCGGACCCCCTCGTTGGCAACGCCATTATCGCCTATCTCGGCGGCAGCCAGCGCCTGGATCACTTCGAGACCGACATCATGAAGCCGCCCCAGCGGCCATTTGTCGAGCGTATCGAGAATTATTGGGAATTCGTGAGCTATTTCAGGGCTGTCTCCAAGGAAGAGTTGTACGCGTTCGGCTGACTTACAGGTCGTGTGGCCCGTTCCGATTGAAATTGGCGACGCCTCCCCGGATCATCGTCCAAGGCTCTGAAATTCGCCGGCTTTCCATTTTTTCGTTGTCCGCCTTGTCTCGCACCAGCGGCCAAACCGGTTGTTTTTCAACACGTTGGTTAACCAATTCTGAAGAGACAAGGTTAATTCACGCTTGATTTTATTGACTCTTTTTAGACCGAGTCCGATTCTGCTTGCGGGGGTCTGATCGCAACCGGCCGATGTCGAGCCGATAGCGCAATCTGACGGCGGGTAGTTGTTATGAGTATCGGCGGCAGCAAGGCTTCAGTGAGCCGGCGCAAGGACAGCCCGGCGAAAGCGAAAAGACTATCGCGAGACCGCTTCCGCCGCATGTCGCTGCGGATCATTTGCACCAGCCTGCTGGCATGGCTTCTCCTCGGCGTCTATCGGGGTGTCATCCTCGACCCGCAAACGACGTTCCAGGGCATGGTGGCGACCATCCCCAGGGGGTTGGCCGCAAGCTACTACGACCTCGTTCTCATCGCCTCGGTGACGGTGGCGACGCTCGTCCTGCTATTTCTGTCAAAGGCCAGTCGCATCGCGTCCTTCGCGATCTTCCTGCTCTTCCAACTGTTCATCCTCATCTCGCTGGGATGGGGCTTCGCCAACATCAACCTCGTCAAGATGCTGGGCGAACCGTTCACCTTCCAGTGGCTCGTCTATGGCGACTTCCTGCAGAATGCCGATGCCAAGAACGCCATGGGCGACGCGGTCAATGTGCGGGACATCGCCATCCTGTGCGGTTCCATCATTCTGGTGCTTGTTCTTGGCTACGCCATTGCGCGACTATGCCTCAGGCTGGGAACGACCGGCCACAGGGCCTTCATGGCCTCGCTCGTGCTGTGCGTCGCTCTCGCCCTGGCAGGCACTGGCTATCACGTCCGAGCGGAAGCGCTGCCGGCTCCCAAGATCGAAAACCCGATCGTGTATTTCATTCAGTCGGCCTGGTTCAGCTCCACGCCGGTCATGTTGGCGATGGGCGGTGGCGCCGATGATCCCGATGTCGCCAGCGTCGGCGAGCGCCCGCCGGAAACATCAAGCTTCAAGGCGCAGACGCCGAACCCGATCAAGAACGTACTGATTTTCATGATGGAGTCCGTGCCGTCGAAATACATCGAGACCTTTGGCGGCAAATATCCGGTCACGCCGAACATCACGAGCTATGCCGCTGATTCCATCCGCTTCGACAAGATATACGCGCACGCGCCGTCCACGCACTACACGATCTTCTCCCTGCTGACCTCGATGTATAACGACATCTCATTTTACGGGATGACCAGCAGATATCCGTACCTGCCGTTGGATACGATCTCCAACACGCTTTCCAGGCACAACTTTCGGACAGGCTTTTTCTGGAGCGCGGATTCCCGCTTCCAGCGTGTGGATGAGTTCCTCCTCAACAAGGGGCTGGATGTGATCCAGGACTATCGGGGGCAGAAATGCGCCACCCCGACTTTCAAGCTCAGCACAGAGCAATGGAAGAACATGGACTACAACAGCGATCTCTGCACGGCGCAATCGATCAGCGACTGGATGAACAAGGACTCGGACAAGCCCTTCTTCGGCATCATGTTCACGGCGATGACCCATTATCCCTACATCACCAACAGCCCACTGTTCTCCAAGATGAAGCCCTCCGCCAGGGATCTCGGGCCCGAGCATTATGTCGATGACGAAAAGCTCAACGCTTATCTCAACGCCCTGAAGGTCGGCGATGCCGCGCTCGGCGAGATCCTTGAGACGCTGAAGCAATCCGGCAAGCTCGATTCGACGCTCGTCGTCATCCTGGGCGATCATGGCGAGGCGTTCGGGGAGCATGGCGACTACGTCCATGCGACCGCGATCTACGACGAGAACGTCCACATCCCGCTGATCATGATCAACAAGCACCTCTTCCATGACGAGGTCGCGCATCCGGTTGGCGGCATCATCGATATCGCGCCCACGATCATGGATATACTGGGGCTGCCGCTGCCGAACCAGTGGCAGGGGCGCAGCCTGTTCAGTGAGCAGCGGCCGAACAAGACCTTCTTCTTCAACCCCTGGGCCGGCTCCCTGTTCGGCTATCGGGAGAACGACCAGAAGGTGATTTTCAACGCGACCACGGGCGCGGTCGAGAAGTACGACCTGAAGGCCGACCCCGACGAGAAGACGAACCTCTTCAAGGACGGAGAGAGCGATCGGACGGCGCTGCTGCAGCCGATCACCCAATGGGTGCAGTCGCAGAGGCGACGCATCGTCAACCTTGTCGCCGACAACGACAAGGACGCGGGACGCTGCACGGTGAAGGACATGGTGATTGAGGCGGCCGGCACTGATTACCAGGGACCGCCGAGCTTCGACGTCTTTGCGGACGGAAAGCGCCTTGCCGAGATTGTCGTCGAGGGAAAGGAAAGCACGGCGTCGACGTCGGCCGAGCGTGTGTCCGAACTGTTGGAGGCGGCCGCGGACGCCAAGTCTTTCCGCGTGGACCTCAGCGGCGTCTCGGACCCGCGGACGATCGAGATCCGCTACACCAACGACAAATTCGCGGGAGAAGGTCTGCCCGGCGATCGAAACCTTTTCATCAAGAGCATCAAGGTGAACGGACAGGTGGTGCCCAAGAGCAAACTGCATGTCGACGAACAATCCCACGGCTTTACCGACGACAACGGCACCGCCATGTACTCCAATGGCTCGCTGTGGGTCAGCGGTCCTTTCATCGAAGGCTGCATGTAAGGCGGGCGTGAAACGGTCCGAGGGCGTCTGCCCGGAACGACGGTATTGGCGGCCTTCCCGGCTTCAGTTCTAAAGCCGAAACCTGTCTCGGATGAGCTCGGCGCATTCAAGGGCCGAGAGCCTGCTGGTATCGACCTCGAAATCGTAGCCGATGCCCCTGTGCACGCGTTCATATTGCCAGTGCGCCAGCCCCGCGAGACGATCGCCCCGCCGCAGTTCGCGCGCCTCGAGCACTTCGAGCGGCGCGAACACGCCGACGACGTGGAACTCGAACGCCGCCAGCAGGCGGCGATAGTCCGGCAGCCCGCCGTCGCACAGCACCTCGTCCACGATCAGGTTGTTGCCCTCGCCGGCCATCGCGGCGACGGCGTGCCGCATGCCGGCAAGGACACGCGCGCCGACAGGGCCGGTCCGGACCGCGACCGAGGGCTTGCCAGCCTCCTCGGACACTTCATAGCAAACCCCGTCCGGATGATCCTGTAACGGCTCCGGCAGCATTTCGATGTACGTGTCCATCTGGACATGCAGGAAGGGTTCGCGCGCCAAGGACTGCAGCGCCGTCGCAATGGAGCTCTTGCCGGCGCTGCCGACCCCGTTGAGAAGCACGACCTTGGCTTTGCTCATCCGCCCCCTCCTCGGCCCCGGCCGATCCCCATCAACGGTTGCGCACCACCACGCAGGCGCCGCCCACGCCCCTGAGCTTGTCGCAGATAGTGTTGGCGCCCGCCCGGTCGTCGACCCCGATCCGCACTGCGTAGATGCCGCTGCGCCCCATCGGCGTGCGTACCCGGCTGACCACCGGCTCACGACCGGCGAGCATCGCCGGGAACCGGCTCTTCACTCTCAGCCACTGGTTGACCGCCGCGCTGCGCCGGAAATTGCCCGCCACCTGGACACCCCACGGCTTCACGTTGATCGAAGCCATGGCCACGGTGGTCGACATGATGGCCGGCAGCCGCCGGCATGCGGCCTCGAAACTGGCCTTCGGGTCGAGCGGCTGACCTGTGCCGCCATAGGTCGTATCGGTGAATTTGTCGACCGGCTCGCCCATGATGTCGAGCACGTAGCTCTCGGTTTCCATCGGCAGGAAGCCGCCCGACTTCAGCCAGCGTGAGACCCGGTTCTCGCCTGCATTGTAGGCGGCGGCCGCCAGACCGAGATTGCCGTAGCCCGTGCGCATTTCGGCGAGATATCTGGCGGAGGCGGGAATGGCCTGGCCGATGTCGAAGGAATTGGCGAGGCCGCGCATCTTCGCGGTGCCAGGCATGAACTGGGCGATGCCTTCCGCCCCGACGGGGCTGACCGCGTTCGGGTCGAAACGGCTTTCCTTCCAGATCAGCCGCGCGAAGAAATCCCTGGGCAAGCCGTTCAGGTCGGCATGCGCCTGGATCAGGTCGCAGACGCGTCCGATCAACCTCTGCTTGGCCGGCTGCGGCGGATCGGCGTGAGCCGTCGCCAGCCAGGACAGCCCGCACAGAAACCCGCCTATCAGGATCAGCGTCGCATTGGCGAAACGCCGCATATCAGGCTACTCCGCGGCAGCCTTGCCGCGGCCGAAGCGCTGCTCGATGTAGTCGGCGACCATCTTTTCGAAGTCGGCGGCAATGGAAGGTCCGCGCAAGGTGGCCGCCTTCTTGCCGTCGATGAAGACGGGGGCCGTCGGCGTCTCGCCGGTGCCGGGCAGCGAGATGCCGATGTCGGCATGCTTCGATTCGCCCGGCCCGTTGACGATGCAGCCCATGACAGCGACCTTGAGGTTCTCGACGCCGGGATACTGCTCGCGCCACACCGGCATGTTCTTGCGGATGTCGGCCTGGATGTTCTGCGCCAGCTCCTGAAACACGGTCGAGGTCGTGCGCCCGCAGCCGGGGCAGGCAGCCACGATCGGCACGAACTGCCGGAAGCCCATGGTCTGTAGCAGTTCTTGGGAGACCTGCACCTCGCGGGTGCGGTCGCCGTTCGGCTCCGGCGTCAACGAGATGCGGATGGTGTCGCCGATGCCTTGCTGGAGCAGGATGCCCATGGCGGCCGACGATGCCACGATGCCCTTGGTGCCCATGCCGGCTTCGGTGAGGCCGAGATGCAGAGCATGATTGGAGCGCTTGGCCAATTCCGTGTAGACGGCGATCAGGTCCTGCACGCCGCTGACCTTGGCCGAAAGGATGATCTTGTCGCGGCCGAGACCGATCTCCTCGGCCATCTCGGCCGACAATATGGCCGATTGCACGATCGCCTCGCGCGTCACCTCCTGCGCGGTCCGCGGAGAGCCTCGCTCCTGGTTCTCATCCATCAGCCGGGTCAGCAGCTCCTGGTCGAGCGAGCCCCAGTTGACGCCGATGCGCACCGGCTTGTCGTATTTGATCGCCATTTCGACGATGGCCGCGAACTGCCGGTCCTTCTTGTCCTTGAAGCCGACATTGCCGGGATTGATGCGGTACTTCGCCAGCGCCTCGGCGCAGGCCGGGTGATCGGCGAGCAGCTTGTGGCCGATATAGTGGAAATCGCCCACCAGCGGCACGTTGATGCCGAGCCGCGCCAGCCGGTCGCGAATGGCAGGCACGGCGGCCGCGCTTTCGTCGCGGTCGACGGTGATGCGCACGATCTCGGAGCCGGCGCGGTGCAGCGCCGCCACCTGCGCGACGGTCTGGTCGACGTCGGCCGTGTCGGTATTGGTCATCGACTGCACAACGACCGGGGCATCACCGCCGACGATCACGCCGCCGACATCGACGCCGACCGAGCTCCGGCGCGGGAAGGGAGAGGAAAAATATCCGGTCATGCCGGCTGCCCCTTGTCTTGAAGGTCCGGGCATGAGGTGGAGGAGCAAAGATGGCTTGTCAATGGCAACAACGCCGCGGCACGGGCCACAAACGCCGGTCCGCGGACCGGAAAGCGCCTCGGGTCGTCGGAATATCCACCTGGGAAGAGGGCTGAACAGAATCGTCGGCCGCTGCTTTCGGTCTTGCCGGAACCAGGGCCCAAGTCCGGCGGCTTGTGCCGCCGGCAAAGGAGGCCGCGCCAGGCGCGGCGGTCGTCAGGGAAGCGTCAATGCGTGGTCGGCGCTCCCCGCAGTTTTTCAATCTCGTCCTTGATTGCCAGCTTGCGTCGCTTGAGATTCACGATCTGCAAATCATCCACCGAAGGATGGTTCATGGCATCGTCGATTTCTCGTTCGATGTCGCCGTGTTTCCGCTGCAACTCGTCAAGATGGGACGCAAGAGACATGATTGGTTCTCCCTTTCATGGTTTCCTCGACGGCCGCCAAGGCGCGTCCACCGCAGGTCGCGTCTGTGACGGCACAATGACAGTGTGCCACCATCGATCGGCGATGTCGAATGATCCGTGGTAGCATTTCCCGACGAAGTGAAATGTGATATGGGCTGCCCGCCGGCCGCGAGAGCTGCCGACCCCGCCCAATCAGGCCCATCTTGGGCGACGCAGACGCGCAGACGGTAGAGAATGTCCGATCAGGAACAGGCCGATATTCGCCTCGAATTTTCCCGGCTGAAGCAGGAACATGCCGATTTCGACGCCGCGATCAACGCGATGATCGCCATGAACTGCGACCCGCTGCAGATTCAGCGCATGAAGAAGAAGAAGCTGGCCCTCAAGGACAAGCTCATGGCGCTGGAAGACCGCATCATTCCCGACATCATCGCCTGATCCGCGACGCCGACGGGCTTGCAGCGCCGCCGCGAAGGCGTTCCGGCGTGCCGCCGAAGGCTGACTTCGCACGACGCCTGATGCCCTCCGCGGGCGCCATTATCGCGACCGCCGGCGTTTTTGCCTGCTTTCGCCGCATTTGTGCGACGCCAACGGTTCCACTTGGCCGCAAAATGCTCTAAGGCCCGCCTTTGCCGCCGGGGAGCACGAGCTTGGACGATCAACGCGCCGACGTCGCCATCATCATGGGCAGCCAATCCGACTGGGCGACGATGCGCCAGGCGGCCGAGACACTCGAGGCGCTCGGCATTCCGCACAAGCGGCTGATCGTGTCGGCGCACCGTACGCCCGACCGGCTCTACGATTTCGCCAAGGGCGCCAAGGCCGCCGGCTACAAGGTGATCATCGCCGGCGCCGGTGGCGCGGCGCATCTGCCCGGCATGACGGCGGCCATGACGCCGCTTCCGGTCTTCGGCGTCCCGGTGGAGTCGAAGGCACTGTCGGGGCAGGATTCGCTGCTTTCCATCGTGCAGATGCCGGCCGGCATTCCGGTCGGCACGCTGGCCATCGGCAAGGCGGGCGCCGCCAATGCCGCGCTGCTCGCCGCCGCCGTGCTTGCCCTGCATGACGAAAAGCTGGCAGCGAGGCTGGACGCCTGGCGCGCAGCGCAGACCGCCAAGGTCGCGACCGAGCCGACGGACGCGCCGTGAGCCTGCCGACAGGATCCACTATCGGCATCATCGGCGGCGGCCAGCTCGGCCGCATGCTGGCAATGGCCGCCGCCCGGCTGGGCTACCGCACCCTGGTGCTGGAACCGCAACAAGACTGCCCGGCGGCGCAGGTCGCCGACCGGCAGATCGTAGCCGCCTATGACGATGCCACCGCGCTTGCCGAACTGGCCGCCGCCAGCGCCGTCGTCACCTATGAATTCGAGAACGTTCCGGTCGCCGCGGCCAGACGACTCTCCGACGCCGTTGCCGTCTATCCGCCGGCGCGCGCGCTGGAGGTGGCGCAGGATCGCGTCACCGAAAAGCAGTTCCTCAACGGCATCGGCATCGCCACGGCGGATTTCCGTCCGGTGGACAGTGATGCCGAGCTGGCGGCGGCGCTGAAGGCCTTCGACGGCAGCGGCATCCTCAAGACAAGGCGCCTCGGCTATGACGGCAAGGGGCAGCGCGTGTTCCGCAACATGGAGGCCGGCGGCTACGCCGGCACCTGCGAAGCGATGGGCAACGTGCCGCTGATCCTCGAAGCCTTCGTTCCGTTCACGCGCGAGGTCTCGATCATTGCCGCCCGTGGCGCCGATGGCAGCATCGTCGCTTACGATCCCGCCGAGAACGTGCACCGCCATGGCATACTGCACACCTCGACTGTGCCGGCGGCGATAGCGCCGCAGACGGCCGAAGCGGCCCGCGAGGCGGCGGCCAGAATCCTGGCGGCGCTCGACTATGTCGGCGTCATCGGCGTCGAGTTCTTCGTGCTCGCCGACGGCTCGCTGCTGGCCAACGAGATCGCGCCGCGCGTCCACAATTCGGGCCACTGGACCGAGGCGGCCTGCGCCGTGTCGCAGTTCGAGCAGCATGTGCGCGCCATCGCCGGACTGCCCCTCGCCCACGCGTCGAGGCACTCGAACTGCGTCATGGAAAACCTCATCGGCGACGACGTTCTGCGGGTCCCCGGCCTGCTCGCCGAGCCGGATCTCGTGCTGCACCTCTATGGCAAGGCGGAGGCGCGGCCGGGCCGCAAGATGGGCCATTTCACCCGCCTGGAGCAACTTGCAGCCGGCTGAAACAAGCCCTCGTGTCGGCCAGGCTCTCCGGCTCTATTCAAGTGCTTTGCCGCTCAAGCCTGCACAGATGAAACTAGCGCTATACGGCCTTACTGGCCGTCGCTTGCGTCGTCGCCGGGGCTGGTGCAGTTGACGTCACCATCCGAGCAGGTGGTGGCCGCCGTCAGCTGCTTGGTGCGGGTCTCCGTGAGTTTGGTCAGGCATTGCGAAACCTCCATCGGATGGATGGAGCCGCCCTCGCTGGCCTGGGTAGAATAGGCGCATTCGGCATCGCGAAACGCCACCCAGGCGCGCTGCGCCGTCTTGAGCAGCGTCTTGCCCTTGTCGTCGGCCTCGCCGAGCACACTCTGGTAGGTTGTGTTGAGCTTGGCGTCGGCCGCCGCGAGATCCGCGCCGGCGCAGATCGTCATCATCTGCTGGCTGTCGTCGTTGCGGTCGCACTCCTGCGCCTTTGCCACAGGCGCCATGGCGAGCACGGCAAGGCAGGCGGACAGGAAAACGCGGTGCATGGTCATCTCGAATCGCTTCGCCCAGGACCCGATTCTGACATTTGAGCGCCGCGTGATACAAGTCTTCCCGGTGCTGCCATGGGCACGCGAAGGCGCGAGGCGAAGGTCGGCTAATATTTGCCATGCGCCCGCCGGTGCAGGCCAGCTTCCGGTTGACACGGATGAGACTCCTCGTTTATGAGCCATCCAGTTTCGAAGGCGCGTCTTTTGGCGCGCCTTAAAAATTCGGCCCGGGACTGGGCCCTGACCGATAGGCAAGACCATGAAGATCAAGAATTCGCTCAAGGCGCTCAAGGCGCGTCACCGCGACAACCAGCTGGTTCGCCGCAAGGGCCGCATCTACATCATCAACAAGACCGCCCCGCGCTACAAGGCTCGCCAGGGCTGATCGCCTGACGGAGGCCGTGTGCCTCCGCTGGCGCGATGACGGCCGACCTGTGATTGGCCCTCTCACGCTGATTTCAGTTTGACGTTCCGCCGCCCGGAGGTAGTGTCGGGCGATGCGGATTCTTTTTGCGTCTTTTGCCGCGTTTATCGTCTGCGGCACGGTTTCGTCGCCGATGGTTTCGTCCCCGGCTTGGGCGGACGACCCCGTCGATCCTCCCGCCGCATCCGCTCCCGTGCCCACCACCAAGGCAGCCAGGCTCGACCAGCTTTTCTCCGACCTCAAGCGCGAACGCAACGAAAAGGCGGCCGAACGCATCGCCGGACGCATCTGGGGCGAATGGAGCCAGTCCGGCAGCGCCTCGATCGACCTGATGATGCAATGGTCTCAGAAGGCCATCGAAGACCAGAAGTACGATGTGGCACTGGATTTCCTCGACCAGGTCGTGACCCTGCAGCCCGACTATGCCGAGGGTTGGAACCGGCGCGCCACCGTGCACTTCCTGATGAAGAACTTCGGCAAGTCGATGTCGGACATCAACCAGACGCTGCGCCTGGAGCCCCGCCATTTCGGCGCGCTTTCCGGCCTGGCGCAGATCATGGCCGCCACCGGCCACAAGCAATCGGCGCTGGAAGCCTGGCAGAAGGTGCTTGCGATCTATCCGATGATGCGCAACGCCCAGGACCAGGTCGCCACGCTTTCTGAAGAGCTTGCCGGCGAAGGCATCTGACGGCGTGCCGGCCATCCCGGCTCGCGCGGCAGTTGACCCTTGCTCCGGCCGGGTAAGGTCGGCGGGACAGCGCTCGAAATACATTCCGCCCATACCCGAACGTTAGTCTACCCCGTGAACTAGTCTCGCTTCCCGCCCGTATATCCCGCCATGAACCTGATCTACGCCGCGCTCGCCTTTCTGATGGCGCTTGTCTTCGCCCTGGTAGGGGTGACCCGTGTCGGATCGTGGCTGACCGAGCGCCGCAATCCGCCGGTCGGCGCGTTTGTCGAGATCGATGGAGCGCGCATCCACTATGTACATGTTCCAGCACCTGCCCACGCCGACCTTCCGCCGATCGTCTTCATCCATGGCGCCAGCGCCAATCTGAAGGACCAGATGCTGCCGCTCAGGCCGCTGCTGGAAGGGCGCGCCGAGATGCTGTTCTTCGACCGGCCGGGTTTCGGCTGGTCGGGGCGCGGTCCCGGCAACAACGAGAGCCCGTCCGCGCAGGCAAACACCATCGCGAAGCTGATGGACCGCCTGGGCATCAGGCAGGCGATCGTCGTCGGACATTCCTTCGGGGGCGCGGTGACGTCGGCCTTTGCCCAGGAGCATCCAGACAGGACGCTCGGCCTCGTCTTCCTGTCTCCGGCGACCCATCCATGGCCCGGCGGCGCGACGTCCTGGTACTACGACCTGACGGCCACTCCCCTTGTCGGCTGGCTGTTTTCGGAAACGCTGGCCTATCCCGCCGGAACGTTGCGGATGGCCGACGCCACGACCTGCGTCTTCGCGCCCAACAAGGTGCCGGACGGCTATCTCGCCAGGACGTCGATCCCGATGGTGCTGCGCCCCTCCGCCTTCCGCGCCAACGCCACCGACGTCGAGGGGCTCTATCGTTACGTCCTCGCCGCCGCGCCTCGTTACCACGAGATCAGGACGCCGACGGTGGTCATCTCGGGAGACAGGGACAAGGTCGTCTACGCGCGCATCCATTCGGTCGGCCTTGAACGTGACATCCCCGGCGCGGAACTCGTCTGGGTGCGCAATCTCGGCCACAAGCCGGACTGGATCGCGCCGGACCTCGTGGTCGGCGCGATCGAGAAGGTGGCGGGCGGAAATGTCGATCTGCAGGCCCTCGCCAAGAGAGTGGACGCACGCATCGCCGGCGACGCCTACGGCGACGGCAAATGCGCCGACCTCACCCTGCCCGAAGCGGAACTCGCACCTCAAGCGGGATGAGACCAGCAGGAGCCGGTCATCCCGATCGAAGGCTTTCTTGAGGCATGCCCCATCCGGAAAGCCGGCGCATTCGGATCGATGCCCTGGCCGGCCGATCAGAGGACGACCAGCGTCGCCTTGCCCGGCACGCGGTCGTAGAGATCCATCACGTCCTGGTTGAACATGCGAACACAACCGGATGACGCGGACTTGCCGATGGATTTCCAGTCCGGCGACCCGTGGATCCGGTAAAGCGTGTCGTTGCCATCCTTGAAGATGTAGAGGGCGCGCGAACCGAGCGGATTGCTGACGCCGGGCTGCATGCCTTCGCGCCATTTCTCCAGCTTCGGATCCCGGCGGATCATCGCGGCCGGAGGCGTCCAGGTCGGCCATTTGCGCTTCCACTGGACAATCGCGCGGCCCTTCCAGGAATAGCCCTGGCGTCCCAACCCGACGCCATAGCGCATCGCCTTGCCATCCTTGAGCACGAGATAGAGATACTTGTCCGTCGTATTGACGACGATCGTGCCGGGCTTTTCTCCGGTCGGATCGTCCACGACCTGGCGCAGGAAGCGCTCGTCGACCTTGGCGATCGGGATTGCCGGCAGCGCGTGGCCGCCATCCTCGACGGCGCCATACATGCCGGCGTAGTCGGATGACGAGGGAGCGGTCTCGATCGTCGCGACCTCGACCGGCGCCTTCTCGAACGCGGGCTCGGGCTGTGCCGGCGCGATCGGAGTGCTGGCAAGGCTGATCGACTGCCTGGGCATCTGCGCGCAGGCCGAGATTGCCGAAACGCCAATAAGCGACAGCCCGGTCAGAAGTGACCGGCGCGAGAGAGGAACTGACATTGGAAGGTACTTTCAGGCGATGGGAAATGCGGACGAGCGCCAGACGACTGCCAGCGCGGCTTCACCGCGCTTTGTAGAGCCGATCGGGGCAACGCTGTGTCGAAAAGGGCGGCGGCATCATTGTCCACGCCGCTGTTGCACTATCGCAACAGCGAGTTTCCCAGCCGGATCTGGCGATACGCTTGCGTCGGGAAGCAGTCGGCCTAGCGGCTGCTCTGCACGTCCGAGCCCACATAGGCGATGCGCAGCATGTTGGTCGAGCCGGGCGTCCTCAGCGGCACGCCGGCCGTGATGATCACCCGGTCGCCAGGCTTGCCGAACCCTTCGTCGAAGGCGATACGGCAGGCGCGGTTGACCATGTCGTCGAGATCGATGGCGTCGGGCGACACGACGCAATGCGTGCCCCACAGGAGCGACAGGCGCCGCGCCGTGTTGACGATCGGCGACAGCGCGATGATCGGCACCTGCGGACGCTCGCGCGCCGCGCGCAGGCCGGTGTTGCCTGATGCAGTGTACGTGATGATGGCCGACAGCTTCAGCGTCTCGGCTATTTCGCGCGAGGCCAGCGAAATGGCGTCGGCGCCGGTCGCTTCCGGCTCGGAACGCTGCGCATTGATGATGCCGGCGTAGGTCGGGTCGGTCTCGACCTTGGTGGCGATGCGGTTCATCATCGCGACCGCCTCGACGGGATAGGCGCCGGCGGCCGATTCCGCCGAGAGCATGATCGCGTCGGCGCCTTCGAAGACGGCGATGGAAACGTCGGAAACCTCGGCGCGTGTCGGCACCGGCGCCGTGATCATCGATTCCAGCATCTGCGTGGCGATCACTACCGGCTTGCCGGCGCGGCGCGCGGCGCGCGTGATCTGCTTCTGGATGCCGGGCACCGCCTCCAGCGGCATCTCGACGCCGAGATCGCCGCGGGCGACCATAAGCGCGTCCGACAGTTCGATGATCTCGGGCAGGCGGGCGACCGCCTGCGGCTTTTCGATCTTGGCCATGATCAGCGCCCGGCCGCGCGCGATCTTTCGCGCCTCGGCGAGATCCTCGGGCCGTTGCACGAAGGACAGCGCGACCCAGTCGACGCCGGTGGCCAGCACCGCGTCGAGATCCCTGCGATCCTTCTCCGTCAGCGCGCCGACCGGCAGTTCGGTGTCGGGCAGGCTGACGCCCTTCTTGTCGGAAATGGTGGTCCCGGCGACGACGGTGCAGATGATCGCCTTGCCCGTGCTCTTGACCGCCTTCAGCTCGAGTTTGCCGTCGTCGATCAAAAGCCTGTGGCCGGCCTCGACCGACTTCAGGATCTCGGGATGCGGCAGGTAAACACGGTTCGAATCGCCCGGCTCCGGATTGTCGTCGAGGGTGAAGGTCTGGCCGGGGCTCAGCACTTCCTTGCCGTTGGCGAACTTGCCGACCCGCAGCTTCGGCCCCTGCAGGTCCGCCAGGATGCCGATCGGCCGTCCGACGGCGCCCTCGACCGAACGGATGCGCCCGACCAGCGTGCGCATCAGTTCGTGGTCGGTATGGCTCATGTTGATGCGGAAGACGTCGGCGCCGGCTTCGAAGAGCTTCCTCAGCATGTCTTCGGAGGAGGACGCCGGGCCGATGGTGGCGAGGATCTTGACCTTGCGGTTTCTTCTCATTGACTGTTCGTTCCGGGGGCTGGGGGAGCGCCCCCCGTTGAGGGTTCGTCGGTCAGCTGGACCATCCAGCTTGCCTGCTCGCCCGTGTCGTATTCCTGGAAACCGGCGCGCTGGAAGCCTCGGGCAACGCAGTCGGTGACGCCGGCGATCTTGAACTCTTTCTCGGCCACGCACATGCTGATCGGACCATCCCAGCGACCGCCGCGCTCGGCGTCTTCTGCGTAAAGATAGTAAAACCTTGATGACAGCGGGCCTTCGATCAAGGTCTTGCAGCTCGACTTCTCGATGTGCCACCAGCCTTCGGTGATCCAGCCGGCCTTGGCGCGGTAACCGATGCCGACGCCAACGAGGTTCTGCGTGGCATTGCAGACACGGAAGTCAGCCCGCGCCGGCGAGGCCGAAGCCAGCACCCCGAAAGCCAGCGCCAGTGCGGGCACGGCCAGGGCGCAACGCGCGCGTGCCTTGCCGGCGGACTCCATTGCAAACCCCTTCAAGCACCACATCAGCATCTTTCAACGCCCCTTTTCGGAGAACTGCGGACGCATGTCAACGCGCCGTTTTGACGAATCCAATCGATTTAGAGCGGCAATTGGCACACGGCTCGACATGGATTGCGGATTTTTGCGGAAACCGTGGCCAAACAACGGCATTGCGCCAGCGTCCTCTTCGTGGAATGACGATACCATCCTCCCCACGAGCCAGCGACCAGACCATTTTCAGCCAATGACCCGATCCACAGTTTTCGCGCCGTTCGACATTGTCGAAGGCGACCGCAAGCGAGGCATCGTGCTGGTGGCAGACCACGCCCGTCGCGATCTGCCGGAGGATTATGGCAGCCTCGGCCTGCCGGCGGCGGAGTTCGACCGCCACATCGCCTACGACATCGGCGTCGAAGCGGTGACGCGCGAACTGGCGGCGGCACTCGACGTGCCGGCGGTGCTCGCCAATTTCTCGCGGTTGCTCATCGACCCGAACCGGGGCGAGGACGACCCGACGCTGATCCGCCAGCTCTATGATGGCACCGTCATATCCGGAAACTATCCGATGGCCGCCAAGGAGCGTGAAAGGCGGCTCGACGACTTCTACCGGCCCTACCACGATGCCGTCGGCGCGATGATCGCTTCCGTCGCGCAGGCATCGGGGAAAGCTCCTTTCATCCTCTCGGTGCACTCCTTCACCCCGGTAATGCAAGGGGTTATCCGCCCATGGCATGTCGGCATCCTGTGGGACCTGGACGACCGGGCGGCGCGCCCGCTGATCGACATGCTGGCCGGCGACCCTGCGCTGACCGTCGGCGACAACGAGCCCTATGACGGAGCGCTGCGCGGCGACACCATGTACCGGCATGCCATCGTCAACGGCTTCGCCCACGCCCTGGTCGAGATCCGCCAGGATCTGATCGCCAGCGATGCCGACGCGCGGGCATGGGCCGGCCGGCTGGCGCCGATCGTTGACGCGATCGACCGCCGTCCCGATATACATGAGGTCAAGATCTTCGGCTCGCGCACCGGGCCGCTGCAAGGAGGCTCCCATGACCGGACTCAGCGATGAGCAACGACGCGACTTCGAGGCCGCGGCCTTTCGGCGGCTGGTCGAGCATCTGCGCCAGCGCACGGACGTGCAGAACATCGACCTGATGAACCTCGCCGGCTTCTGCCGCAACTGCCTGTCCAACTGGTATCGCGAGGCGGCCGAGGCCGAAGGCGTCGACCTGTCCAAGGACCAGTCGCGCGAGATCGTCTACGGCATGCCTTACGCCGAG
This sequence comes from Mesorhizobium sp. 65-26, assembly GCA_001899205.1. Classification (GTDB taxonomy): domain Bacteria; phylum Pseudomonadota; class Alphaproteobacteria; order Rhizobiales; family Rhizobiaceae; genus Mesorhizobium. The sequence goes on from MKVL01000032.1 coordinate 172,727, forward strand.
TGGCAGGCGCGCTACCAGACGGAAGCCTCCGACGCCAAGAAGGCGGCGTTCGAGACGAACCGGCCGAAGGACCACTGACCTTCCGATAAGGGACCACGCAGGCGACCGGCCCGGCGCCGCTGGTACCCGTCTGCATGTATGGAGCGCGACCCGTCCTCGATACTGGACTCCGGGACGCCAGCCATCCATCATCCGCCGCGTTCATGAGGTTCGGAACTGCGCGCAGTCCGGCATGGACATGTCCGGCAGCAGGGGGAAACGCTGGCACTCATGTGGAATCTCATGCTCACCCATTGGCCACACGTTCTCGCGGTCGTCTCCGCGCTGATCGCGGCCATAGCGAGCATCCACGCGACGATGACCAAGGACGAGGTGCGTGCCGCCATAGGCTGGGTCGGCGTCATCATCCTGTCGCCGATCATCGGCGCCTTGCTCTACGCGATAGCCGGCATCAACCGTATCAGGCGCGGCACGATCACCGCCGAGCGCGCGGCGACCCGCCAGGAGATGCTCGCGCACCCCCGCTTCGATGCCGACAACAGCCTCGTCGCCAGCAGGTTCGGCAGGCGCTTCACCGCGCTCAAGACGCTGGGCGACAGGATCACCCATCACCGGCTGACGACGGCAAACGCCATCGAGACGCTGAAGACCGGCGACGAGGCCTACGCGGCGATGATCGCCGCGATCGCCGGCGCGCGGCGCAGCGTCATCCTCGAGACCTACATCTTCGACCGCGATCCTATCGGCCAGCGCGTCGCCGATGCGCTGATGTCGGCCGTCAAGCGGGGCGTCGCGGTGCGCGTGCTGATCGATGCCGTCGGCGCCCGCTATTCGGTGCCCAGCATCGTCGGCTATCTGCGCGAGGAGGGTGTGCCGACCGAGGTGTTCAACGGCCGCATCATCATGGGACTGCGCCTGCCCTATGCCAACCTGCGCACGCACAGGAAGATCCTGGTGGTGGACGGCGTCACCGCCTTCGTCGGCGGCATGAACATCCGCCAGGGCTTCACCACCGAATTCGCCGGAGCCGAGAGCGCCAGGGACACGCACTTCCGCGTCACCGGCCCCATCGTTTCGAACATATTCACCGTCGCGGCCGAGGACTGGCAGTTCGCCAGGGGCGAGAGGCTGACGGACGAAGCCTGGCGCAACGATTCGTCCGAGGGTGAGCCGGGGTCGCCGGTGCTGATGCGGGTCGTCGCTTCCGGCCCGGACGCCAGTCTCGAGACCAGCCACAAGATGCTGATGGGCGCGTTCTCGGTGGCGCGAAACTCGATCCGCATCATGTCGCCCTATTTCCTGCCCGATCGCGAATTGATCAGCGCGTTGACGACCGCGGCGCGGCGCGGTGTCGATATCGATATCGTCGTGCCCGCGGTCAACAACCTGCTGCTCGTCGACCGGGCGATGACGGCCCAGTTCAACCAGGTGCTGAAGAGCTACTGCCGCATCTGGCGCGCCACCGGGCCTTTCGACCACTCCAAGCTGCTCGCCGTCGACGGCACCTGGGCCTTTGTCGGCTCGTCAAATCTCGACCCCCGCTCGCTCCGGCTGAATTTCGAGATCGACCTTGAGGTGCTCGATCCCGATTTCGCAACCGGCATCGACCAGCGCATCGGCACGGCGATGGCATCGGCGACGGAGGTGACGCTGGCGACGTTGCGTGCCCGTCCGTTCCTTACCCGCCTGATCGATCGCATCCTGTGGCTCGGTTCGCCATATCTTTGACAGGCAAACCTTTACGATGCCGCGATAGTTTGATTCCCGGCCGATTGCCGGAGCCGCCCACCTTACCTAGGTAAGGTGATGGTTATCGCTTCCAGGCGTCGCGTGCCTTGACGCAAGGGGTTCCGTGATAGTTTGATTTCCGACCGGAAGGAGACGGAAACGATCATGCGCAGAATGGGTCTTCCAGCCACCGTTTTGGCGAACATCCGCAAGGCAAGGCACGCCGTCCACTCCACCCCGCTCTCTCGCACCAGCCCGTCGGAGGTGCTCGTCGCCTCCTACAACGTCCACAAATGCGTCGGCATGGACGGCAGGTTCGATCCGGAACGCATCGGCCAGGTCATCCACGAGATCGACGCCGACGTCATCGCGCTGCAGGAGGCCGACAAGCGCTTCGGCGACCGCAACGGGCTGCTCAACCTTGCCCGTCTGGAGCGCGACACGGGCCTCGCGATCGTGCCGGTCTCGGGCATGGCCAAGGCGCATGGCTGGCACGGCAACGTGGTGCTGTTCAGGCGCGGAGCCGTGCGCGACGTTCACCAGATCAGGCTGCCGGGGCTGGAGCCGCGCGGCGCCGTGGTGGCCGAGATCGAACTGGAGGCGGGCGGCGCCGTCCGCATCGTGGCCGCGCATTTCGGCCTGCTGCGCCGGGCGCGCCAGCATCAGGCGCGGATGATCTTCGACATCATGAAGGCCAGGGAGGAGATACCGACCCTGCTTCTCGGCGACCTCAACGAGTGGCGCCTCAACGGCCGTTCCGCCCTCACCACGCTCGACACGGCCTTCGGGCCGCTGCCGGCCGCCGTGCCGAGCTTCCCGTCGCGCCTGCCGCTGTTCGCGCTCGATCGCATCATCGCCAACCGCAACGACATCCTCTCGCCCGTCACAGTCCATGACACGCCCCTGGCGCGGGTGGCTTCCGACCATTTGCCGATCAAGGCCTTCGTCAACCTCGCGCCGGCGCTGGAACGCGAAGCCGCCTGAGCCGTAGCCGCGATCCCTGACGGCTGATCCACGAGCGGAACAAGCGCGAACCGCGAAGCCGGTCGAGCGTTCCGGATGTCCATCATCTCCGTCCCACCGCTGGCCCAAAAACTTTCAAGCACGGCGACTTGACTGGGAATTGAATCGATCTAATTTGCCGCGCGAGGCCAATTTTCACCGGATTCGACCAGATGCGCACCGCCAACGCGATGCAAGCCGCGATACATGGACGTTGGGCCGTGGCAGCCATGTTTCTCGCCAACGGCTTTCTGACCGGCAGTTGGGCGCCGCAGATCCCCGTGTTCCTGACCCGGCTGGAGATATCCAAGTTCACGCTCGGCCTGCTGATCCTGCTGTTCGGCGCCGGCGCGGTCACCGCCATGACCTGGTGCGGCCACCTGATTTCCCGGCACGGTTCACGCACGGTGCTGCGCTGGTTCGGCGTGTGCGCGAGCTTTGGCCTGCTGGTCGTGGCGCTGGCGCCCGACGTGCCGCTGGCGGCCGTCGCCATGTTCCTGTTCGGCGGTTCGGTCGGTGGCATGGACGTCGCCATGAACGCCAACGCTGTCATTGTCGAGCGCAAGCTGGGCCGCGCGGTCATGTCCTCCTCGCACGGCTTCTGGAGCCTTGGCGGTTTTGCCGGTGGGGCGCTCGGCGGCTTCGCCATCCAGCACTATGGCCATCTCGCCCATGCGAGCGCCGTGACGGTGCTCGCTTTCGTGGTCGTCCTGCTGGCGCTTCGCCATCTGGTCGCCGAGGAACGAATGGTGACGGCCGAGCACCACAGATTCTCGCTGCCCGCCAATCCCGTGGTCTATCTCGTCGGCCTGATGGCCCTGCTGACGATGATCTCGGAGGGCGCCGTGCTCGACTGGGGCGCGCTCTACCTGCGCCAGGAACTCGGCGCCGACCTTGCCGTCGCCGGCCTCGCCTACGCGGCCTTCTCCGGCGTCATGGCGATCATGCGTTTCTTCGGCGACGGCGTGCGCAACCGCTTTGGCGCGGTCTCGACGCTGCGCTGCTCGGCGCTGATCGCCGCCATCGGCATGCTGGTGGCCGGCCTCTCGCCATCGCCCTATCTCGCCATCGCGGCCTTCGCCTTCTGCGGCTTCGGCATCGCCAACATGGTGCCGATCATCTTCTCTGCCGGCGGCAACCAGGAGGGCATGTCGTCAGGCACCGGCATGAGCGTGGTCACCACCATGGGCTACTCAGGCATACTGGTGGCGCCCTCGGCGATCGGCTTCGTCGCGGAGCATTCGAGCTTCGGCCCGATCTTTATCGCCATGGCCGCGCTCCTGATCGTTGTCCTGCTGATGGCTGGCCTCGCTCATCGCGCCGAGTTCGCGCCCGCGCCGGCCGAGTAGCGCTTCAGCTCCTCATGCAGGAAATCCGCCACGCGGCGGATGCGCACGCTGGTGCGCACGTCGCGATGCATGGCCAGCCATACCGGCAGCGACGGCAACGGCAGGCCCGGCAGCAGCTTCTCGACCAGAGGATCGCTATCTGCCAGCGGCTCCTGCCCGAAGCCGACGCCATTGCCGGCCCGCACCGCCTGCCACAGGACGATCTGGTTGTCCGTGCGGAAACGGAAGGCACCGCGGCCGACCTGCAGGCCGAACATCGAGAAGCCGCGGATGATCTCGTCACTGCGGTCGAAGCCGATCAGGTCGTGTTCGACGAGATCGGCCGGCTCGCGCGGACGGCCCCGGCGGTCGAGATAGGATTTCGCCGCGCAGGCGCAAAGGCCGATGTCGCAAACCTTGCGTGCCACCAGTTCGTTCTGCGCCGGCTTGACCATCCGGATCGCGATGTCCGCGTCGCGCCGAAGCAGGTTCTCGACGAGGTTGGAGGCGACGATCTCGACCTCTATGCCCGGCTCTTCCCTGCCCAGCCGCGCGATCATCTCCGGCAGCACGAACGCCGCGACCACCTCGCTGGCCGCGACGCGAACCGTCCCTTCGATCGCCTCCACCGACCCCAGGGCCAGAAGCGAGAAGGCGCTGGCCTGCTCGCTGACCGCCCTGCCGCGCTCGAAAAGCGTGCTGCCGGCCTCCGTCAGTTCGTAGCCTTGCCGACCACGCCGGAACAGCGTCACGCCCAGCGCCTGCTCGAGCTCGGCGATGTGGCGGCCGAGCGTCGGCTGACTTGAGGCGAGCCGGCGCGCGGCGGCCGACAGGCTGCCCGTTTCCCCCACGGCCACAAAACTCTTGATCAGGTTCCAGTCGATGTCGCTCATTCATTTTTGAATAACATATGTCCAATCTTAGTCAATTTCCATTCATCCTCGAAGGCTCCAGATTTGGGATGCAAACGCAAGCAATGGAGATGGACAATGACCAAGATCGCAATCCTGGGCGCCAACGGCCGGCTCGGCCGCGTGGTCGGCAAGGCCTTCATCGACGCGGGCTTCGATGTCCGCGCCGTCACCCGGACCGGCAAGGTGCCGGCAGAACTCAAGGGGGCAACCGCGGTTGCCGGCGACGCGCTTGATCGCGCATCGCTCATCGACGCCACCGAGGGCGTCGACATCGTTTTCAATGGCCTGAACCCGATCTACACCGACTGGGGTAAATGCCTGCCGATGGCCGAGAACGTCATGGCCGCCTGCCGCGCCAACGGCGCCCTGCACCTCTTCCCCGGTACCGTCTACAACTACGGTTCGCCGATGCCGCAGGTGATCACCGAGGAGACGCCGTTCCACCCGACCACCGAGAAGGGCCGCATCCGCTGCGCGATGGAAGACCTCTTCCGCGGTGAGGCCGAAGCCGGCCGGGTGCGTACCATTGTGCTGAGGGCGGGCGATTTCTTCGGCGGCACGGGTAGCGGCTCATGGTTCGACCTCGTCGTCGCCGCCAAGATGAAGAAGGGCGTCTACACCGCGCCGGGACCGGCGGACCTCGTGCATGAATGGGCCTACCTGCCCGATTTCGCGGTTGCCTTCGTCGCCGTGGCGCGCAACCTCGACAAGCTCGGCATCTATGAGGCACTGAACTTTCCTGGCCATGCGGTAACGGATCTGGAAATCATGGCCGCGGCGGAAAAGGCGCTTGCGCGCCCCCTCAAGATGACCTCGATGCCGTGGTGGGTGCTGCGCGCCGGCAGCCCGTTCGTTCCCATGTGGCGCGAGATCGTGTCCATGTCCTACCTGCGCTTCGAGCCGCACAGGCTGGTCTCGGCCCGACTGGCCGACATCATCGGCGAAATCCCGCATACCCCGCTCGACCGTGCGGTTTCGGAGGCGCTGGTCGACCTCGGCATCATCACCGACGGCAACGCGTCGCTGGCCGCGTGAGCGTCACAGCCTGCCCATCAGGAGCAGGATCAGCACCACGACCAGCACGAAGCCGACGATGCCGGAGGGACCATAGCCCCAGGAGCGCGAATGCGGCCATGCCGGTATCGCGCCGATCAGGACGAGGATCAGGATGATGATGACGATGGTGCTGATCGGCATGGAACTCCCCGCATTCGACTGTTTCGACAGGGAGACAATGCAAGAGGCCGCCCGATTGTTCCGGGCGGCCTCTTCATGCGGATCGGCGCCGTGCGGTCACTCGGCGGCCTTGGGGAAGGCGACGGCCTGCTCGCCGCCTGGCTTCTCTTTCTCGGCGGCGATCGGAGTGGCCGCGCCCTTGCCTCGGCGGAAAATCCTGCGGAAGAACGCGTAGAAGCGGCTGTTCTTGCTGCGGGTAAAGACCATCAGCATGGACGGCGTCACGACCAGCGTCAGCACTGTCGCGAAGGACAGGCCGAAGACGATCGCCGAGGACAGCGAAATCCACCATTGCGTCGACGGCGCGTTGATCGTCGTCTCATGGTGGAAGATCTCCAGCCCGAGGCCGAAGGCGATCGGCAGCACGCCGAGGATCGCCGACACCGCCGTCAGCACCACCGGGCGAGCGCGCTCGCGGCAGGTCTGCAGCACGGCCTCCATCTTGTCCCAGCCTTCCTCGCGCAGTCGGTCGTAGGTGTCGATCAGCACGATGTTGTTGTTCACCACGACGCCGGCCAGCGCGATGACGCCGATGCCCGACATGACGATGCCGAAGGCCTCGCCCGTCAGGAGCAGCCCAAGGAAGACGCCGATCGTCGCCATGATCACGCAGGACAGAACCATCAGCACGCTGGTGAACTTGTTGAACTGCATCAGCAGCACAAGGAAGATCAGTCCGATCGCCGCGCCGAACGCCTTCATCAGGAAGGCGCCGGCCTCGGCGCTGTCCTCGTTGGAGCCGGCAAGCTTCCAGCGTATGCCGTTGCCGAGATCCATGCCGGCGACCGCCTGCGTCACCTCTTGCTGCACCGCCGCCACCTGGGCGCCGGCGGCGACGTTGGCCTGGACCACCACCGTGCGGGCCCCATCGATGCGATTGAGCACGCCGACGCTGGGCTTCGGCTCGCGGATGACGAAATTCGAGATCGGCACCGCGCCCTGGGCGGTCTGCACCCTGAGTTCGTCCAGCGTCGACAGCGTGCGCCGGTCTTCCGGCAGTCGCAGCCTGATATCGACGGCCTTGTCCGCGCCGGCCGGACGATACTCGCTGAGCTTCAGGCCGTTGGTGACCAGTTGCACCACGGTTCCGACCGACATCGGGCTGACGCCGTACTGTGCGGCCTTGGCGCGGTCGACCCGCAGCGCCCAATCGACGCCGGGCGGCGGCAGGCCGTCCGATATGTCGATGACGTTGGGCACCTTGGCGATGCGCGCGGCCACGGCGCGGGCCTTGTCGTCGAGCCCCTTCGGGTCCACGGCCGAAAGCCGGATCTGGATCGGCTTGCCGGTCGGCGGGCCGGCCTCCGGCACGCGCACCTCGACGTCGACGCCGGGAATGCCGGCCATGGCGACGCGCAGGTCGCTGAGGATCTGGTTGGCCGACTTGCGCTCACGCCAGTCGACGAATTCGTACTGGATAACGCCGACGACATCCTCGGGCACGTCCTGGCCGCCGCCCTGCGTCTTGCCGACGCGGGTATAGACCGACTTGACGCCCGGCCAGCCGAGCAGCCTGTTTTCCGCCGTGCGGGTCGCGGCGTCCATCTCGGCCAGCGAAAGGTTGCCGCGGGCATGCACGTAGAGCAGGCCGTAATCCGGCTCGACGCTGGGGAAGAACTCGACGCCGGCGCCGTATTTCGAATAGGCGTAGCCGACGCCGAACAGCAGCGCGACGGTGAGCAGGATGACGGTGATGGGGAAGCGTACCGCCTGCTTGACCACGGCCATGTACAGGCCGTCGCGATGATCGTCCTCATGATGCAGTGGCGCCTTGGCGAAGATGGCGCCCAGCGTCGGCGTGAACACCAGCGCGTAGAGCATGGAGGCCGACAGCGTCACGATCAGCGTGATCGGCATGTACTTCATGAAGTCGCCGATGATGCCCGGCCAGAACAGCAGCGGCGAGAAGGCGGCGATGCGCGTCATGGTCGCCGCGATGACGGGACCTGCCATGCGCCTGGCGGCAAGCGCGAAGGCATCGGCCTTGTGCATGCCCTCGCTCATGCGCCGCTCGGCGAATTCGGTGACGATGATGGCGTCGTCCACCAGCATGCCGACGGCCAGGATGAGGCTGAACAGCACGATCATGTTGATCGTGTAGCCCATCATGGCGAGCAGCAGGATGCCCATCAGGAAGGATGACGGGATGGCGAGGCCGATGAGCAGCGAGGCGCGTCCCGACAGCGCGTAGAGGATGACGATGAAAACCAGGATGACGGCGATCATCACATGGTTCTGCAGGTCGCCCAGCAACTGGTTGACGAAGACCGACTTGTCCTGTGTGTAGGTGACATGCATGCCCTCGGGCATGGTCTTGATGAACGCGTCGGAGACGGTCCGCACCTTGGCCAGCGTGTCGATCAGGTTGGCGCCGATGCGCTTCTTGACCTCGATGGCGATCGCCGGCTTGCCGTCGAGGCGGGTCACCGTCTCGGCGTCCTTGAAGGTCGAGCGTATGGTGGCGATGTCCTTGGCCTGGACGACCGCGTTGGGCGTGGCCACGACCGGCAGGTTGGCGACGTCCTCGGGCGTCTCGATCAGCGACGGCACCTTGACGGCGTACTTGCCCTCCGAGCCCTCGATGTTACCGGCGGCGACGAGGCTGTTGGAGGCGCCGACGCCCTGCATCATCTGGTCAAGCTGAAGACCGTAGGACGACAGCTTCACCGGATCGATGACAACCTCGACGAGGTCCTCGCGAGACCCCTGCAGCGAGCCTTCCAGAACGCCGGGCACCTCTTCAATGCGGTCGCGCAGCTCGCGCGCGGCGGCCGTCAGCACCCGCTCCGGCACGTCGCCCGACAGCGTCACAACAAGCACCGGGAATTCCGACACGTTGACTTCAGTAACCACAGGTTCTTCCGCAGCTTGCGGCAGGTCGGCCTTGGCGTCCTGCACCTTGCTACGCGTATCCTGCAGCGCGGTGGCCAGGTTGGTCTGCGGCTGGAATTCGACGAGCACGTAGCCGCCGCCCTGGAAGGCGGCCGAGCGCATCTCCTTGAGTCCCTTGAGGCTCTTGAGCTTGGTTTCCATGGGCCGCAGCAGCAGCCTCTCGGAATCCTCGGGCGAAATGCCCTGATAGATCAGGCTGACATACATCATCGGAATCGGAACGTCCGGCTCCGCTTCCTTCGGCGTCGACTGATAGGCGAAGGCACCCGCGATCAGCAGGAAGACCAGCACGGCGATCGTGAGGCGGGCGTTGTGGATTGCAAGTCTGACGATGTCCATGACTCTGCCTGCTATGAATCTCGTAGCGAGCCGCGTGGCGGCCCGTTTTTGGTTCCAGGTCGTGTCGCGCCGGCGCTACAGCGCGCCGGCGGTCGCCTCGCCCAGCAGCTTCTGGATCGTCGCCTGGTCTGCCTCGACCGGCTTGACGGTATCGCCTTCCTTCACCAGTTCCTGGCCGGCGACGATGATGCGGGCATCGGCCGGAATGCCGCCGAGCACCAGGCCGGTCGGCGTGTCGTCGACCAGGTCGATCGGGAAGAACACGACCTTGTCGCCCTTGTCGACGGCGCGGATGCCAAGGTCACCCTTGTCGCCCAGCGTCACCACCGAGCGCGGCAGCATGACGGCGTCGGTGGGCTGGGCGCTGAGCGCGATCTCCGCCGTCATGCCAGCCGGGATCGCGCCATCCGGATTGGCGATCGCCACCTCGACGCGGAACGTGCGGGTCTGCGATGAGGCGTCGCGGCTGATGTAGCGCACCGTGCCCTTGACCACCTGGTCGTTGACCAGGCGCACATTGGCCTCGTCGCCGATCTTGATGTAGCGCAGGTCGCGCTCGCTCACCTCGCCGCGCGCGATGACCGGATCGAGCGCCAGGATCGTCGCCACCTCGCCACCCTGCATCACCGAGCTGCCGAGCTCCACCGGCACGCGATCGATGACGCCGTCGAACGGCGCCTTCACCTCATTGCGGTCGAGTTCGGCCTGGGCGGTCTCCAGCATCGACTGAGCGGAGGTCAGGTTGGAACGCGCCGTGTCGAGCTGCAGCTTCGGCAGGTTGCCTGTCTTGGCCAGCCGTTCGGCGGCATCGAGTTCGGCCTTGCGCTGCGCCAGGAGCTGCCTGGCGTTGTCGACGTTGGAGATCTTCTCCTCGGCGGCGAGCATCAGCACGAGGTCGCCCATCTTGACATGCTGGCCCTGCTTGACCGGCAGCTTGTCGATGACGCCGCCCACGCGGGTCGCCAGCACCGCCCGCTTGTCGGCCTCGGTCAGGCCGGAAATGCGGATGGCGCGCGCATAGGTCTTGCGGGGCGGCGTAACCACGGCGATCGTGCGCGGCGCGGCCTTGGGTTCGGCCTCGGCCGTAGCCGGCTTCGCCCCTGCGGGAGCCGGTTGGCCTGCGTCCGGCGCCTTGGCCTTGCTGTCGGCGGCGCTGCCCACGGAGGAGAACGCGCCGGTCCCCACCCAGGCGGCAAAACCGATAAGCACGGCAATGGCGGCAAGCTTGTGAAACCTGAACTTCGGCATCGTCGTTTCCAGTGCGTAAAACTGGCCGGGCCGCGACTGGCGCGGACGCGCTGCCATATGGGTGTGCGCGAGGCCGTATTCAATTTGCCGTGAACGGCGAGGGCCGCTTCTACATGAAAGTTGCGGCGCAATATAGTGAGAAAAGTTGCGTGAGCATTGCGTCGCCAAGCGCGAAACGACAGTCATTGCCCCGGTTTTCGCGGCTCCGGCACAGGTTTTTGCCGGTTTGGGCTGCCGACTGGCAGCAGGCGTCAGGATGATGCGGATCACCGCAAAAGCGAGGCGATCGCGACATCAGAAAGCGGCGTCGGTCCCGGTTTTCTCCGCTGAATCGCGTCAAGTGACGCGCTTCAGCAGCCGGAAGACCCACTCGAATGTCCGCCCGTACGGGGGCCGCAACAGGCCTCCTCCACTCATGCCTGCCTGCAGGAAGACCGGCTTTTCCTTGCTGAAGGTGCGGAACCCCCATTCGCCGTGATAGGCGCCCATGCCGCTGGCACCCACCCCGCCGAACGGCTGAGCCTCCTGCACGAGGTGCAGCATGCAGTCGTTGATCGTCACCCCGCCGGCGACTGTCTCCCGCAGGATCCGCTGCCGCCGTCCGCCGTCACGGCCGAACCAGTAGAGCGCGAGCGGCCGCTCGCCCCGGTTCACATGGTCGATGGCGTCATCGATCGTGGCGTATTCGACGATCGGCAGCACCGGCCCGAATATCTCCTCGCGCATCACTTTGAGGTCCGGCCCGGGATTCCGGATCAGCACCGGCGCCATCTTGCGGTCGTCGACGCCCAGCCGCTCGCCGGCCGGATTGACTTCGACGATCTCGGCGCCGCCATCGCGGGCCTCATCCACCATGTCGCGCAGGCGACGATGGTGGCGCTCGCTGATGATGGCGGTGTAGTCGGGATTATCGCCGAGCCGCGGATAGAGATCGGACATGGCGGCCGCGAGCTTCGCCGCGACGGCTGCCCCCTGCCCTAGCGGCACCATCAGGTAGTCCGGCGCGATGCAGGTCTGCCCCGCATTGAGCAGCTTGCCGTAGGCGAGGCGCGGGATCGCCGTGTCGAGGTCGCAGGACGGATCGAGGATCGCTGGCGATTTGCCGCCGAGTTCAAGCGTGACCGGCGTCAGGTTCGCCGCCGCCGTCAGCGCCACCTGCCTGCCCACGGCGGTCGATCCCGTGAACAGCAGATGGTCGAAAGGCAGCGACACGAATGCCTTTCCGACGTCGGCGTCTCCGGTGATGACATCAACCTCGTCAGGCGCGAAATGCTCGCCGGCAAGCCGCTGCAGAAGGGCGGAGAAAGCCGGCGTCAATTCGGAAGGCTTGACCAGAACACGATTTCCCGCCGCCAGCGCCGCGATGACCGGCGCCACTGCGAGCTGGAACGGATAGTTCCAGGGCGACACGACGCCGACCACGCCGAGCGGCTGCGGCAGAAGCCGGTTGCGTCCGGGCCAGAACGGCATGCTTGTCGGGATACGCCGCTCGCGCATCCAGCCGCCGACATGCGCGAGCGCGTGGCGGATCCCCGCCCTGACGACGAAAAGTTCGGTAAGCCGTGTTTCATGGGCCGAGCGGGCGGAGAAATCACAGTCGATCGCCGCGCAGATCTCGTCCTGATGCTCCTCGGTGAGCGCCAGAAGGCGGCGCAGCCGATCCTTGCGCGTTTCGAGCGCCGGGAACGGCTCCTTCTCGAAAGCCCTGCGCTGCGCTTCAAACCTGACCTCGAGAGCGTTCTGTCTGATCTGCAGCACGCCACCTCCTCCGTACGTTCAGGGAAGCTACATCGCCCAGACAACCGAATCCAGCATTGCCCCGGTTCCGTCGGGGAACGCTCCGGCAATCGCCCGATCCGAGCGCTCCAACACGCCGTTTGGCACCCATCCTCTGCATGGCCATCGGCCCTCAAACGGCCCTTTCACCGTTCACGCGTCGATTGGGCTGGCGTAAACTGTCCGTGGCGATGACAAAACCGCAAGATCGGTCGAGCGTCTCACGCCCGTGCGGCTTAGCTGGTGCTGCCACGGAGAATGGACCGATGAAGGCGGCAGTTCAAAACCACCATGCCCGGATGCGGCGGGTGCTGGATCACATAGACCGGCATCTGGACGGCGATCTGGACCTGGATGCGCTGAGCAGCGTCGCGGCCTATTCGAAATATCACTTCCACCGGCAGTTCACGGCGACCTTCGGGCTGTCCGTGCATCGCTATATCCAGCTCGTTCGCATGAAGCGCGCCTCATACCGGCTGGGCCATGGGAACGCCGAAAGCGTCACGGATATTGCGATGGACGCCGGCTACGACGCACCGGATGCCTTTGCCCGCGCCTTTCGTCAAAGGTGCGGGCAATCGCCTTCATCGTTCCGGAGATCTCCCGATTGGGGGTCGTGGCTGATGGCCTTCGGGCCTCTCGACAGCGCGAGGAGAAAGCTCATGCAGATAATTTTCACCCATGACGACGTAACGATCCGCGACGTGCCCCCTACCCCGGTAGCGGTCATGGAACATCGCGGGGACCGGGCGATGCTCGGCGACACCATCCAGCGGTTCATCGCCTGGCGCAAGGCAGCCGGTCTGTCGCCCGAAACGAGCCCGACCTTCAACGTCTTCCGTTCCGAGAGATGTCCCGCTGTCGCGGCCGACTACAGCATGGATATTTGCGTCGGCACCGACCAGCCGATCGACACGGGCGACCAGCAGATGAAGGCTGGCGTGATCCCCGGCGGACGCTGCGCCGTGCTGCGTTATCCCGGCAATACCAACAATCTGGAGCCGGCTGCGCTTTACCTCTATCGGGAATGGCTTCCGGCCAGCGGCGAGGAAGCACGCGACTTTCCGATTTACTGCCAGCGACGCCTGTCCTTCGTTCCGGAGATGTCCGTGCCTGAGATCGTCGTGGAGCTGTTTCTGCCGCTGAAATAGCGCCGCTTCTGACAGTGGCCTGCCCTCTCCGTTCGCCGGAAACGGACCGGCCGCTGTCCCCCCGGCCTCGACGGTTCGGGACTTGCGATCAGGCGCGGCGGCGCGTCGGATCGGGCTTCATGCGCGCGGCGAGGAAGGCCTTGACGCGGCGTCCCGGCGCGGGACCACGCACCGGCTTGAAGCCGTCGTCGAGCTGACCCGACAGGTCGAGTGTCGCGCGCTCGCCGACGGCATCGTAGTTCTCTTCCAGCCAGTCGCTGGCGGCGGTGCGTCCGAGGTCGCGCAGATAGGTGAGGAACGCCCATTCCGCATTGACCTTCGAGGACGCCGACAGGTCCTTGAACGCCTCGTCGGCATCGATGCGATGCATGCGGATATCACGGTATTCGCCATGCGGCAGGCGCCCGGCCGCGATCAGCTCCTTGACGAAGGCGATCGAGCGGAACTCACGCAACAGGCCGGCATTGAAGGTGATCTCGTCGATGCGGTTCTGGATCTCGTTGGCGCTTTTCGGCGTGCCCTCGCGCACCACAGGGTTGATCTGAACCAGCAGCACGTCCTCCGTCGCGGAGGCCTTGAAGAACGGATAGAGCGCCGGATTGCCGCCATAGCCGCCGTCCCAGTAGGGAACGCCCTTGATCTCGACGGCGCGGAACAGTTGCGGCAGGCAGGCGGAGGCCATCACCGTATCGAGGTCGATCTCGCCGTCGGAGAAGACGCGCAGCTGCCCCGTCTCGACATTGGTGGCGGAGATGAACAGTTCCATCGACTTGCAGGCGCGCACATTGCCGAAGTCGATCTCGTCGCGCACCACGTCGCGCAGCGGATTGATACCGAGCGGATTGGCGACATAGGGCGAGAAAACCCGCGACATGGTATCGAAGAAGAAATAGCCCGGCGTGTTCTCGATCGACCAGTTGCCCCAGGCCACGTCCCAAGGCATGCGCTGGACCGGGCTGAAGCGGCCCTTGCGGGCCACCGCGCGCCAGAAATCGTCGAGCTTGCGCCGCGCGCCCTCGGCGCCGCCGCGCACGAAGCCATCGGCCAGCGCCACCGCGTTCATGGCGCCCGCGCTGGTGCCGGACACGGCCGCGATCTCGAGCCGGCCGTCCTCCAGAAGGCGGTCGAGCACGCCCCAGGAAAAGGCGCCGTGCGAGCCGCCGCCCTGCAGCGCGACGTTGATCTTCTTTTTCTCCTCCGCCCGTCTTTTCTCCTCCGCCTTGCCGTTCAAGGTCATGGCGAATCCTTCAGGGTTGATGCGGCCGCATCGTCACTGCGCGGTCCAGCCGCCGTCGATCGACAGATGAGTGCCGTTGATCTGCGCCGCCGCCTCCGAACACAGGAACACGGCGGCGGCCGCGACCTGCTCGACGGTGACGAACTCCTTGGTGGGTTGCTTCTCCAGCATCACCTCGCGCACGACCGTATCCCGGTCCATGCGATGCGCCTTCATCTGGTCGGGAATCTGCGCCTCGACCAGCGGCGTCAGCACGTAGCCGGGGCAGATGGCGTTGCAGGTGATGTTCTCGCGCGCCAGCTCCAGCGCGACCGTCTTGGTCAGGCCGATGATGCCGTGCTTGGCCGACACATAGGCCGACTTGAACGGCGAGGCGACCAGGCCATGGGCGGAGGCGATGTTGACGACGCGTCCGCCGCCGGCCTTGCGCATCAGCGGGATGGCGGCAGCCGTCGTGTGGAAGGCCGAGGACAGGTTGATGGCGATGATGGCATCCCATTTCTCGATCGGGAATTCCTCGACCGGCGCCACATGCTGGATGCCGGCATTGTTGACCAGGACATCGAGCGAACCGAAGGCCTCGGCGGCGCCGGCGACCAGCGCCCGGCACTCCGCCGGCCTCGACATGTCGGCCTTGATGTAAAGTGCCTTCACGCCATGGCGCTCGGCGATCGCCGCCGCGACGGCGTGGTCGCCAGCCGTGTCGGTGAAGGAATTGACGACGATGTCATGGCCCGCCGCCGCCAGTGCGTCGGCGATGGCCAGGCCGATGCCGGAGGTGGAGCCGGTGACGACGGCTGTCTTTCTCGCGCTCAAGGCAAAACCCCTGCTGTGGTCCGGGGACCAGCTATATTGCGATGCAGCATATAGGCTTTGTGCGACGCAATAACAGCGGTGACGTTAGGGGATGTCCCGAAATTTTGACCATCGCCGCCTTCTCCTTTAGTCCGGAGGAGGCGGCAATTCCGGCGCAATTTTGCTGTCGCGCCGCCTCAGGCCACCAGTTCCGGCAGCGGGCCGACATAGCGCGATTGCGGGCGGATGAGCCGGCCGGTGAGCTGCTGCTCGCGCGCATGCGCGACCCAGCCGCAGACGCGGCCGGCGGCAAAGACGTTGGTGAACGCCTCCTTGGGAAAGCCGGCCGCCTCGAGCAGCAGGGCCGTGTAGAATTCGACATTGGTCTGGATCGAGCGCGACGGCTTGGCCACCCGCAGCACGTCGAGCGCCGCCTGCTCCACCGTCTCGGCGAAGGCCAGCCGGCCGACCGCGCCACCGGCGGCGACGAGCTTGCGAACCACCGCCTTCAGCACGTCGGCGCGGGGATCGCGCACCCGGTAGATACGGTGGCCGAAACCCATGATGCGCTCGCCGCAGTCGATCTCGGCACGCAGCCACGTGGCCGCGTCGCCGCTCTCGGCGATCGCATCCAGCATCTCGATCACCGGTCCGGGCGCGCCGCCATGCAGCGGCCCCTTGAGAGCGCCGAGGCCGGCCAATATCGCCGACGTCAGCCCCGCCTGCGTCGAGGCCACGACGCGGGTCGCGAAGGTCGAGGCGTTGAGGCCATGGTCGCAGACCGTCACGAGATAGGTATCGAGTGCCTTCGCCAGCGCCGGCGAAGCGGTGTCCCCCTTCAGCATCCGCAACATATCGGCTGCGTGGTCGGCCTGGGCATCCGGCGAGACCGGCTGTTCGCCCCGGCCCATCCGCAGCAGGGCCGGCGTCAGCACGGCGGGCGCGGCGATCAGGCGAAGTGCGTCCGCCAGCGTCTTGCGGTCGGGCAGCAGTGCCATGCCGGCGCGCATGCCACTGTAGACATCGAGCGCGGCCAATGCGCCGAGAACCGGCCGCAGCCGCTCGAACACCTCGGCGCGCGCCTGTCCGAGGCTTTCCTTCAGGCCGGCATCCTCGGGCAGGTCGTCGAAGAAGCCCTCGAGCAACAGGTGCGCCACCTGGGCGTAGGACCGGCGGCCGGCAAGGTCCGCAAGTGAGTGGCCCCGTATCGTCAGGCGGCCGCCAAGGCCATCGACGTCGGAAAGCACCGTTTCCGCCGCCACGACTTCATCCAGCCCGTTTGCCATTGCTGTCTCCTTCTGCGCTTTCGGTCTTGACCCGTTCGCGATCGGAGATAAGGGTGGGCAACAATTCCATCAATCTTGATCAATAGAATCAATATGTCCGAGTGGCTGACGCGGGAGGAGGCGCTGGATCGCCTCAGGGTGAGGCCGCAGACCCTCTATGCCTATGTCAGCCGGGGTCGCATCGGCATGCGGCCGGACCCGACCGACCCACGCCGCAGCCAGTATCGCGCCGACGACATTGCCGGACTGGCGAGCCGGCGCGCGCGCGGCAGGCGCGTTTCCGCGATCGCCGAAAGCGCGATCGCCTGGGGCGAGCCGGCGATAGCCACCACCATTTCCACCGTCCTGCATGGCCGGCTGATCTATCGCGGCCACGACGCGGCGATGCTGGCGGCGCATGCCACGCTGGAGGAGACGGCGGCCATCCTGTGGGCCGCGCCACAACCGCCGGTCTTCGGCACGCCCGCGCCAACAGGCTCGTTGGGCGAGGGCCGCCCGGCGATATTCGCCTGCCTCGCCACGCTGGCAGGCGATGGCAGTGCCTCGCTCGGACGCGGCACGGCGGCGCTGCATGCCGACGCCGCCGAGGCGATAGGCGCGCTGGGCGGAGCCGTCGGCGCGGCACCCGGCGACGATCCCATCCATGCACGCCTGGCGCGGGGCTGGTCGCTGGATGGCGATGGTGCGGAAGCGATCCGCCGCGCGCTGGTGCTGCTTGCCGATCACGAACTGAACGCCTCGACCTTCGCGGCCCGCGTCGCCGCTTCGACCGGGGCGCCGATGGCCGCCTGCCTGCTGGCCGGTCTTTCCGCGCTCTCGGGTCCTCGCCATGGCGGCGCCGGCGAGGCCGTCACGCAACTGGCCGAGGATGCCGCGCGGCATGGCGCCAGCCGGGCACTGGAGCGCTGGCTGGACCATGACAGGCCGCCACCCGGCTTCGGACATCAGCTGTATCCCGAGGGTGACGTGCGGGCAGCCCCCCTGCTGGCGGTAGCCGATCTCGACGACACGATGCGGTCTCTACGGGACGCGGCCTTCGCCATGACCGGCGCGAGGCCCAACATCGATTTCGCCCTGGCCGCCCTGACGCGAAGCCTCGGCCTGCCGTCCGACGCGCCGTTCCGGCTGTTCGCGCTCGGACGGGCGGTCGGTTGGACGGCACATGCGGTGGAGCAAGTGACGAGCCGCGGCCTGATACGGCCGCGCGCCCGTTACGAAGGGCCACTTCCCGCTTCGGACTGAGGACAAGCTCCGAAAGCGCCCTGGATCAGGGACTGGCGGAGCCGAAAGCCGGGGGAAGCGGCGCCGGCAGCGCCTTCACGACATCGTGTCGAGCTTGCGCTGCATGGCGGCGATCTGCTCCTTGAGTTCCTGCAGATCGTCGCCCTTCTCGGGTGCTTCCTTGCGCGCCGGCTCGGCCGGCGCCTGGGCAGGGGCGGATCCCGTCGGCGGGAACGGCGTGAACAGCCGCATGGCGTTCTGGAACATCTCCATGTTGCGCCGCGTCTGCTCCTCGATCACCTTCATCGGCGTCGAGATCTTCATCATGTCCATCGGCGACTTGCCGAAGGCGCCCTTCATCTGTTCGCGGAAACGCTCCTGCTCCTTGGAGAAGGCGATCATCGACTGTTCGAGGAAGCTCGGCACGATCATCTGCATCTGGTCGCCGTAATAGGCGATCAACTGGCGCAGGAAAGGGATGGGCAGCATGTTCTGCCCGTCCTTGTTTTCCAGTTCGAAGATGATCTGGGTCAGCACAGAGTGCGTTATGTCGTCGCCTGTCTTGGCGTCCTGGACGGTGAAGTCCTCGCCCTTCTTGACCATTTCGGCAAGGTCCTCGAGCGTCACGTAAGTGCTTGTGCCGGTATTGTAGAGGCGGCGATTGGCGTATTTCTTGATGATGATGGGTTCGTCTTTCGCGGCCATCCGTATCCTCCCCGGACACCGGCGCTTCAAAGTAAGCCACCGGTAACGATTGCGCCCTTTTTTGAAGGATATGCGCAAAAGCGTCACAATTCCAAGCGGTTTGTGCAGTGCGGGATCACATAGTGCTGCGCGGCGGGCAAAATATGCTGCGCAGCAATGCACAGCTTGCCGCATGGACGATGCGAGACCGGATCGCGACGCGCGACGGGCCAGTCCATTTCCGGTTTGACTCGGCTTGTGGAAAGGGCAAGAAAAGTCCTAACGACAGCCAAACCCGACATCCCCTTTGCAGTCTGGAGAAGAACATGTCCGCTTCAAATGCCATCGTCATCGCCAGCGCGGCGCGCACGCCGGTGGGCTCCTTCAACGGCGCCTTCGCCAGTGTGGCGGCGCATGAGCTTGGCGCAATCGCCATCAAGGAAGCGCTGGCCCGCGCCGGCGTTGACGGCAAGGAGGTCGACGAGGTGATCCTCGGCCAGATCCTGACCGCCGCCCAGGGCCAGAACCCCGCGCGCCAGGCGGCAATGGCCGCCGGCATCCCGCAGGAAGCCACCGCCTGGGGCCTCAACCAGCTCTGCGGCTCCGGCCTGCGCGCCATCGCCATCGGCATGCAGCAGATCGCCCAGGGCGACGCCAGGATCATCGTCGCCGGCGGCCAGGAATCGATGTCCATGGCCCCGCACGCCCAGCATCTGCGCGGCGGCGTCAAGATGGGCGACTTCAAGATGGTCGACACCATGATCAAGGACGGCCTCACCGACGCCTTCTACGGCTACCACATGGGCAACACGGCCGAGAACGTCGCCCGCCAGTGGCAACTGACCCGTGACGACCAGGACACGTTCGCCGTCAGCTCGCAGAACAAGGCCGAGGCCGCGCAGAAGGCCGGCAAGTTCAAGGACGAGATCGTCGCCGTCACCGTCAAGGGCCGAAAGGGCGACACGATCGTCGACCAGGACGAGTACATCCGCCACGGCGCGACGCTCGACGCCATGACCAAGCTGAAGCCTGCCTTCGACAAGGAAGGCACGGTCACGGCTGGCAACGCTTCCGGCATCAACGACGGCGCCGCCGCGACCGTGCTGATGACCGAGGCCGAGGCGACAAAGCGCGGCATCACCCCGCTGGTGCGCATCGTCTCCTGGGCAACCGCCGGCGTCGATCCGCAGATCATGGGGACCGGCCCCATTCCGGCCTCGCGCAAGGCGCTGGCCAAGGCCGGCTGGTCCGTCGGCGATCTCGATCTCGTCGAGGCCAACGAGGCCTTCGCCGCGCAGGCCTGCGCGGTCAACAAGGACATGGGCTGGGATCCCGCGATCGTCAACGTCAACGGCGGCGCCATTGCCATCGGCCATCCGGTCGGCGCATCCGGCGCGCGCATCTTCAACACGCTCGTCTACGAGATGCGCCGACGCGGGGCGAAGAAAGGCCTCGCCACCCTCTGTATCGGTGGCGGAATGGGCGTCGCGATGTGTGTGGAAGCGCTCTAGCGAAGGAATGAACGGGCGGCGCGAGCCGCCCGTTTTCGTTGGGGCATGGCCTTGGAAACATTCACCTGTTTCACGACAAGGTCACGCTCCGACATCAGGGTGGAGCAGGATGGCGATTTGGAGAAAGCCATCGGTTCCGGAGCAGGAAAGCCCGAAGACAGGGCTCTGACAGAAGGGGAAGCGCATGACCAAAGTAGCACTCGTCACCGGCGGTTCGCGCGGCATCGGCGCCGCCATCTCGGTCGGCCTCAGGAACGCCGGTTACAAGGTGGCCGCCAACTACGCCGGCAATGACGAGGCGGCCGCGAAGTTCAAGGCCGAGACCGGCATCCCTGTCTACAAATGGTCGGTCGCCGACTACGACGCCTGCGCCGCCGGGATAAAGCAGGTGGAAGCCGATCTCGGGCCGGTCGCCGTGCTGGTCAACAATGCCGGCATCACCCGCGACACCATGTTCCACAAGATGACGCGCGAGCAGTGGAAGGAAGTGATCGACACCAACCTGTCGGGCGTCTTCAACATGACCCACCCGTTGTGGAGCGGCATGCGCGATCGCAAGTTCGGCCGCGTCATCACGATTTCCTCCATCAACGGACAGAAAGGCCAGGCCGGCCAGGTGAACTACTCCGCCGCCAAGGCCGGCGACATCGGCTTCTCCAAGGCCCTCGCCCAGGAGGGAGCGCGCGCCGGCATCACCGTCAACGTCATCTGCCCCGGCTACATCGCCACCGAGATGGTCAAGGCAATCGACGAGAAGGTGCTGAACGAACGCATCATCCCGCAGATCCCGGTCGGCCGGCTGGGCGAACCGGAGGAAGTCGCGCGCTGCGTGGTCTTCCTTGCGTCCGAGGATGCCGGCTTCATCACCGGCTCCACCATCACCGCCAATGGCGGCCAGTACTTCGCCTGAGGCAAGCAGCCGCCTGAAGATCGGCCCGGCGCCTTCCCGCACCAATCCAAGCGGGAACGCCGGGTTCCACCCTCCAGAACCAGCCCCTAGCAATGGTCGGTCGCGACCCGTTGCGCCAAATCGGCACGCGAAAGTTAACGCCCCTGCCGCATCTGGCTCCTCGGCGGTGCGCAACCCTGTGGATTATCGGTGGAGAACCTGTGCGCAACACAAGATGTTGCGGTGAACAAAACGGGAAAATCTCGCCATCTCTGATTCGTCGCCGATTCGTTCCGGCTTTGGCCGGAAAGTTAACGAAAACAGCGCGGCGGCCCATGCCTCCCGGTCAGGAACCGTTAGGAAACGTCAACAATTTCATAATGTTGAGATAGAGGCCGAAGAGCAGCACGGACGATCGCCGGCAAAGGTTAACGCCGTGCCGCGACTCCATCCGGCCAAGCATGAATCGGGCCAATCCCGAGATTCAGCATGTGGTGAGACTCGGCGTCACAAAATCCATATATAGCCGTGAACAAAACCTGAATCAGAACGAGTCAGTGATTCGTCGCCGATTCGTTCCAGACTCGTTCCGAGCGTTAATCCTGAGCCGCTGTCCGACTCCGGAAAAAGGCCGCGAAAGCACCACCGGGAATATTCCGCTTTCGCTTCGTGCCTGAAATCCCTATGTGTCGCCTGGTGCCTCAGCGCACTCCCGACGAAGCGAGGCCAGACGCCTTATTCCGTGCCGATGAACATCCAGCCCAAACACACAGAGCCGCTCATCCTTTCGGGCCGCGACGTCACCGCGGTGCTGGGGCCGACGAACACCGGCAAGACCCATCTCGCCATCGAGCGCATGGTGGCGCATGACACCGGCGTCATCGGCCTGCCGCTCCGGCTGCTGGCGCGAGAGGTCTACACCCGGGTCTGTGAAAAGGTCGGCGCCAACAAGGTGGCGCTCGTCACCGGCGAGGAGAAGATCCAGCCGCCCGGCGCCCGCTATTCCGTCTGCACCGTGGAGGCCATGCCGCGCGAGACCGACGCTGCCTTCGTCGCCATAGACGAGGTGCAGCTCGCCGGCGACCTCGAGCGCGGTCACATCTTCACCGACCGCATCCTGCACCTGCGCGGCCGCCAGGAGACGCTGCTGCTGGGCGCGGCCACTATGCACGGCATCCTGCAGAAGCTGTTGAAGGGCGTTTCCGTGGTGACGCGGCCGCGCCTGTCGCACCTGGCCTATGCCGGCTCCAAGAAGCTGACCCGCCTGCCGCGCCGCACGGCGATCGTCGCCTTCTCGGCCGACGAGGTCTACGCCATTGCCGAGCTGATCCGTCGCCAGCAGGGCGGCGCCGCTGTCGTGCTCGGCGCGCTCTCGCCGCGCACCCGCAACGCGCAGGTCGAGATCTTCCAATCCGGTGACGTCGACTATCTCGTCGCGACCGACGCCATCGGCATGGGTCTCAATCTCGACCTCGACCACGTCGCCTTCGCCCAGAACCGCAAGTTCGACGGCTACCAGTACCGCAACCTGACGGCCGCCGAGCTTGGCCAGATCGCCGGCCGCGCCGGACGGCATCTGCGCGACGGCACCTTCGGCGTCACCGGCCAGGTCGACCCGCTGGACGAAGACCTCGTCAAGAAGATCGAGAGTCACGATTTCGATCCGGTGAAGGTGCTGCAGTGGCGCACCGCGCATTTCGACTTCGCCAGCCTCGACGCGCTGAAGCGCTCGATCGAGACCAACGCCCCGGTGGAAGGCCTGACCCGCGCCCTGCCGGCGGTCGACGCCCAGGCGCTGGAACACCTGTCGCGCGACGAGGAAATCCGCGCGCTGGCCAGCAGCCCGGCCCGCGTCGCGCTGCTGTGGGAAGCCTGCGCCCTGCCCGACTACCGCAGGATCGCGCCTGCCCAGCACGCTGACCTCATCGCTTCGATCTACATGGACCTTGCCCGGCATGGCCATGTCGACGAGAACTACATGGCAGAGCAGGTCCGCCGTGCCGACACCGCCGAGGGCGACATCGACACGCTCTCGCACCGCATCGCCCAGATTCGCACATGGACTTTCGTGTCGAACCGACCCGGCTGGCTTGCCGATCAGGCACACTGGCAGGAAAAGACACGAGAAACCGAAGACAGATTGTCTGATGCGCTGCATGAGCGGTTGACGAAACGCTTCGTAGACCGCAGGACTTCCGTCCTCATGCGGCGCCTAAGAGAAAATACCATGCCTGAAGCCGAAATCAGCCCCACCGGAACCGTCCTCGTCGAAGGCCATCACGTCGGCGAGTTGCAAGGGTTCCGCTTCACCGCCGACCAGAGCGCCGGCGGCGAGGACGCAAAGGCGGTGCGCAACGCCGCGCAGAAGGCGCTGGCCGCCGAATTCGACGCACGCGCCGAACGCTTCGGCGCCTGCGCCAATGGCGATCTGGCCCTCGGCTCGGACGGCGTCCTGCGCTGGATTGGCGCGCCCATCGGCACGCTGGTTTCCGGCGACGAGCCGCTGCGCCCGCGCCTCGTGCTTTTGGCCGACGAGCAGCTCACCGGCCCTGCCCGCGACAAGGTCGCGGCGCGCGCCGAGCGCTTCGTCAATTTCCAGATCGAGTCGCTGCTCAAGCCGCTGGTCGACCTCAAGAACGCAGAGCAGATTTCGGGCATCGGCCGTGGCATCGCCTTCCGGCTCGTCGAGCAGTTCGGCCTCATCAACCGCCGCGACATCGCCGAGGAGATGAAGTCGCTCGACCAGGAAGGCCGTGCCGCGCTGCGCCGGCTCGGCGTGCGCTTCGGCGCCTACCATGTCTTCGTCCCGGCGCTCATCAAGCCGGCGCCGGCCGGCCTGGTGACGCTGCTCTGGGCGCTCGGCAATGACGGCAAGGACAAGCCCGGCTTCGGCGACGTGGTGCACGCGCTCGCCTCGGGCCGCACCTCCGTCGTCATCGACCAGGCCTTCGACAAGTCCTTCTACCGGCTGGCGGGCTACCGCAACCTCGGACGCCGCGCCGTTCGCGTCGACATCCTCGAGCGCCTGGCCGACCTGATCCGTCCGGCGACCAACTGGAAGCCCGGCCTCGGCCAGCGCCCGGACGGCGCCTTCGACGGCCAGGCCTTCATGGTGACGCCGCCGATGATGTCGATCCTCGGCGCCACCGCCGACGACATGGAAGAGATTCTCAAGGGCCTCGGCTATCGCGCCGAGCCAAAGCCCGCCGCCGAGGTGAAGGCGAAGCTCGAAGCTTTGGACAACGCCGCCCGCGAGGCAGCAGCAGCGAAGCTGGCGGCCGACGAAGCCGCGCGCGCGGCGAAGGCCGCCGAGGCGGCTGCGGCCGATGTGGTTGCCGGGACGCCTGACGGCTCGGAGCCCGCTGCCGCTGAAATGCAAGCGGCCGGGACTGCGACCGAAGGCACGGCGGAGCCTGTCGCCGAAGCACCTGTGGAAGCCGCGTCGGAGGAACAGCCCCAAACTGAAATCACGGAAGAAGCTGCTTCAGAGGACGTCGCTCCAGAGCAAGCGGCCGAGGCTCCCACCTCCCCCTCGATGGGAGAGGCCGAGGCGCAAGGCGAAGCTGGCGTGGTTGATAGCACCGACGATGCAGCCGGTGCCGACAACGCTGGCGCTCCCCGCGAGGAAGAGGCTGCCCCGGGTACGGCCTCGGCCGAAGCCTCGGCCGAAGCCGAAGAACCCAAGCCGATCCTTCTTTGGCGGCAGGCCCGTTTCGACCACCAGCGTCCGCGCCATCGCGACAACCGCCGTGACAATCGTCCGCGCGCGGGCCAGCCGGCACGCGAGGCCCAGGCCGATGCAGCGGGCGGGCAGCCCGGTGCCAGGCCGCCCCAGGAGGGACGCCGCGACCAGCGCGACGGCGCCGGCAAGCCTCGTTTCGACCGCAGCAAGTTCAAGCCGAGGCCGGACCAGGAGAACGGCGAGCGGCGCGGCGGCAAGCCACAGGGCGAACGTCACGAGCGGCGCGACGGCAGGCCGGACTGGAAGGGCCGACAGGAAGGCAAGGGCGGCGGCTCCGGCGGCAAGCCGGCCTTCCAGGGCAAGCCGCGCGAGGAGCGCCCGGCGCGCTTCGATCCGGACTCGCCCTTCGCCAAGCTGGCTGCCCTGCGCGACCAGTTGAAGAAGTAGCTCCCGGTCGAAGGCATAGAGCATGATGTCGTCCGAAAGCCGCTTCGCACTTTCCAACGTCATGCTCTAGTCCGATGGCCGTTGATGCACGCCAGCGCATCGACAAGTGGCTGTTCTTTTCGCGCGCAGTCAAATCCCGCTCGCTCGCGGCCAGGCTCGTCGTCGCCGGCCGCGTCCGTATCAATCGCGACAAAGCAGCGCAGGCCTCCGATCTGGTCAGGCCCGGCGACGTCCTGACCATCACACTGGACGGCCGCATCCTGGTCTGGAAGGTGCTTGGCGCCGGCGTCCGCCGCGGGCCGGCCGAGGAGGCGCGCCTGCTCTACGAGGACATGTCGCCGCCGCCCGCCAGGAAAGGCGAGGCCGTTCCGGACGCCATTCCGGCCCTGCGCGAGGCCGGCAGCGGCCGCCCGACGAAGCGGGAACGCCGGCAAACCGACCGGCTGCAGCGCGACGATTGAGGATATGATCTCTTCCCATCGCCGGGAGAGGCTGGAAATCCGTTCCGGAAACGCGCCTTCGGCGGGAATCCCCGCCCTTGCAAGCGGCGGGCAAAGGCGTTACCTCACCCGAAAAGCCCAGCAAAAATTGGGACGTCCCGGAGCCGACCGATGACCTATGTCGTGACCGACAATTGCATTAAATGCAAATACATGGACTGCATCGAGGTCTGTCCGGTCGACTGTTTCTACGAAGGCGAGAACATGCTCGTCATTCATCCCGACGAGTGCATCGACTGCGGCGTCTGCGAGCCGGAATGTCCGGCCGACGCGATCAAGCCGGATACCGAGCCCGGCCTTGAGAAATGGCTGCAGATCAATACGGAATACGCCGAGAAGTGGCCCAACATTACCGCCAAGAAGGAACCTCCGGCCGACGCCAAGACCTTCGACGGTGAAACCGGCAAGTTCGAGAAATACTTCTCGGCCGAGCCCGGCGAGGGCGACTGAACAAGCCGGCAATCGGGCCGGCTTTACCTTGCGTAAACGGGATTGCGCATTGGCCGCCTTGACAGGCGACGATGCCGCATGGCCTTCGCTTATGCAGCAAAACCTTGATTCTTCCGACTTTTTGTGTTACATCAGCGAAACATGCCGGTGACACAACGTCGATTTATGGCGCAGACGCCCCAAATCACTGAAAGGTGAAATTCTCAATCCGGACCAGAGCGATCTGGGCTGGCGGTCGCAACATGTGCGGTTTGCCGGTCCCGGCCTTTCCGGAGGGAGCACCTGTTGTGCGGCTAACGATCGGCTCGGCCGATCCGCGCGAGTTCGGGCCGGCAGGACGCCGGTACCACAACAAGGAGTTCAGGGCGTAATGGCAACGATCACCCCGCAGAAGAAGTCAGGCGCCGCGCGCCACGGTTTCAAGACCGGCGAGTTCATCGTGTACCCGGCGCACGGCGTCGGTCAGATCGTTTCGATCGACGAGCAGGAAGTCGCGGGCCACAAGCTGGAACTGTTCGTCATCGACTTCCAGAAGGACAAGATGCGGTTGAAGGTTCCGGTCGCCAAGGCAACCTCCATTGGCATGCGCAAGCTCTCGGAAGAGGATTATGTCGAGCGCGCGCTGAAGGTCGTTCAGGGCCGCGCCCGCGTGAAGCGCACCATGTGGTCGCGCCGCGCGCAGGAATACGATGCCAAGATCAATTCGGGCGACCTGATCTCGATCTCGGAAGTCGTGCGCGATCTCTACCGCGCCGACAACCAGCCGGAGCAGTCCTACTCCGAGCGCCAGCTCTATGAAGCCGCGCTCGACCGCATGGCCCGCGAAATCGCGGCCGTGAACCGCATGTCGGAGACCGAGGCTGTGCGCTTGATCGAGGTCAACCTCAACAAGGGCCCGAAGCGCGGCGCCAAGGCCGACAACGAGGAAGCCGAGCAGGAAGAAGCTGCCTGAGCCTTTTTGCCTTCGAATGACGAAGAACCCGGCCTCGCGCCGGGTTTTTTGTTTCTTTACCTTATGAGGGGCGCTGCAGTGCGGGGCTACGGCGCCACCGTCTCCGTTCACCGCAAGGCCAATCGCATATGGAGTTCCCCACTCCGTCGCGCCACCTCTCCCCCCTCCGGAGGGAGAGGTGCTCGGCCAAGCCGACCGGAGTGGGGGTCGTGCCCCATAAGCGATTGTTCCGCCACCAGAGGGGCCGTAAAGCTCAGCCGCCGAGCTCTCTCCCCGCCTCCTGCCTCAGCGAGGCGATGAAGCGCTTCGTCCGCTCGCGCTCGGGATTGTCGAACACGACCGAGGCAGGACCTTTCTCGACGATGGCGCCCGCATCGAGGAACACCACCTCCTGCGCGATCTTCGAAGCGAGCCTGAGGTCGTGCGTGGCCATCACCATCGTCGTGCCCTCGCGCGCGAGCTGCCCCAGCACGTCGACCACCTCCTGCGCCAGCTCGGGATCGAGCGCCGAAGTGGGCTCGTCGCAGAGAAGCACTTTCGGCGACGGCGCAAGCGCCCTGGCGATCGCCACGCGCTGCTGCTGCCCACCCGACAGCGTTGCCGGCCAGGCATCCGCCTTGTGCGCCATGCCGACCTTTTCCAGCAGCGCCAGCGCCCGTTCGCGGGCGCGCTGCGGCGACCATTTGAGCACGGTCACCAGCCCCTCCATGACGTTCTCGATCGCCGTGCGGTGCGGAAAGAGCTGGAAATTCTGGAACACCATGCCGGTCTGCAGGCGGATGCGCTGCACATCCTTTGCCGGCACCTTGCCGCCGGGATGGAATTCCAGCGTTTCCTCGCCGATGCGCAGCGCTCCGGAGGTCGGTATCTCCAGCAGGTTGATGCAGCGCAGCAGCGTGCTCTTGCCGCCGCCGGAAGGCCCGACTAGGGCCGTCACACTGCCCTCGTCGATGCTGACCGTCACGCCCTTCAGCACAAGGGTGTCGCCGAAGCGCTTCTCGATGTTGGTGAGGCCGATCATGCGTTGGCCTCCAGGAAGCCGCCATAGCGATTGAGTCGCGCCTCCAGACGGACCTGCAATGCCGACAGCACCGAGCTCATCACCAGATAGAGTATCGCCGCCTCGACATAGAGGATCAACGGCTCGTAGGTGGTCGCGACGATGCGCTGCGCCGCCTGGAACATTTCCGGCACCGTGATCGCGGCCGCCAGCGAGGTGTCCTTGACCAGCGAGATGAAGGTGTTGGAGAGCGGCGGCACCGCCACGCGGCCGGCCTGCGGCAGGATGGTGCGGCGCATCGCCTGCCCCCAGGTCATGCCGATCGAATAGGAGGCCTCCCACTGCCCCTTGGGCACCGAGCCGATCACGGCGCGGATGATCTCCGACGAATAGGCGCCGATGTTCAGGGTGAAGCCGATCAGCGCCGCCGGGAAGGCGTCGAGCAGGATGCCGACGGAGGGCAAACCGTAGAAGATCAGGAACAGTTGCACCAGAAGCGGCGTGCCACGGAAGATCCAGACGTAGAACCGCGCCAGCGCCACCAGCGGCCTTGGTCCGAACAGCCTGGCGAGCGCCGTGAGCAACCCCAGGGCAAGGCCGAAGGCGAAGGACAGCAGCGTCAGCGGCACGGTAAAGATCAGCGCCGCCCACAACAGCGTCGGCAGCGATTCCAGCATCAGTTGAAGCCAATGCGGCACGAGGCCCTCCTCGCCTAGAGCATGATGCCGAAAAGTGTGAAACGGTTTTCGGACGACATAATGCTCTATCTCTTTGATTTGGAGCCGGGTGAAATCCGGCTCATGGGAAGCAAGATGGCCGTCCGCGATCCGCCGCAACAGAAGACCCGGGGATGGGCGGCCTTGGTAAGGAACGTCGGTGCATATCACGCGAAAAACGGCGAGCCGTCAAAGATGGCTCGCCGTCTAGGCAGTGCGTGGTCGGGTCGCCCCCCGGCGATGGCTATTTCGACACGTCCTGGCCGAAATAGGTGTCGGCGATCTTCTTGTAGGTGCCGTCGGCCTTGATGTCGGCCAGCGCCTTGTTGATGGCGGCGACCAGTTCCGGATCTCCCTTGCGCACGATCACGCCGGAATAGTCGGCGTTTTCTTCCTGCGCGGCGATCTTCACATTGGCGTCGGGCTTGTGCTTCTTGAAGTCGAGGAAGGACAGGCTGTCGTTGATGGTGGCGTCGGCCCGGCCGGTCAGAAGCAGTTGGATCGACTGGTCGAAGCCGTCGGTGCCGACCAATTCGGCGCCATTCGATTCCGCAAGCTTGCCGAAGTTCGACGTCAGCGACTGCGCCGACTTCTTGCCCTTGAGGTCGGCGAAGGTCTTGATGTCGGCGTTGTCGCCGCGAACGATCAGCACCGCCTTGGACGCGATGTAGGGATCGGAGAAATCGTACTTGGCCTTGCGGGCGTCGGTGATGCCGACCTCGTTGATGACGGCGTCGTAGCGGTTGGCGTCGAGACCGGCGATCAGCCCGTCCCATTTGCCCTCGAGGAACTCGACCTTCACGCCGAGCTTGTCGGCTATCGCCTTGGCGATCTCGACGTCGAAGCCGACAAGGGTGCCGGAGGCGTCATGATAGGTGAAGGGTGCGTAGGTTCCTTCCGTGCCAACCTTGATGACACCGGCCTGCTTGATCTGATCGAGATTGGCGCCGGCATGGCCGGCGGTGACAGCCAGCGCCTGCAGCGCGCCGGCGACGATGAGCGACTTGAGCCATTTCATTTTTCTGTGATCCCGTCCTTGGCCGGATGCCCGGCATATAGTGAGGCCTGGAAACTGCCAGATGCGCAGAGCCATAATAAGGAATCCGATTTCAAAAACGACGGATTTCTGAAACGTGATCCTAAAGAGGTGGCCGACTGAGGAGAATTGACGCCCGCTCTCGACGCCGTGAACGGTTCGTGCGCTCGCCGCTTCTTCCCGGCGATCGCAGCGGAACCATTCATCAGCATGGCACGTTCTCACCGCCATAGGGCGCGGCGTCGCCAAGTCAACCGGAGCAGGCCAACCGGAAGGGACGCCAAGCCAGCACCGCAACAGGTGACGCGGCAAGGAGCGTGACATGCTGGAAGACGTAACGGGACGGGTCATGGTTCGCGCCGCGATGCGGGCGCCCTATCTGGAGCGCGAGGAGGAACACCACCTGGCCTTGCGCTGGAAGGAAGACAACGACCAGGTCGCATTGCACAGGATAACCGTCGCGCATATGCGCCTGGTGATCTCGATGGCGGCGAAGTTCCGCTATTACGGCCTGCCGCTCGGCGATCTCATCCAGGAGGGCTATGTCGGCCTTCTCGAGGCTGCGGCCCGCTTCGAGCCCGAGCGCGAGGTGCGCTTCTCGACCTATGCCACCTGGTGGATCCGCGCCTCGATGCAGGATTACATCCTGCGCAACTGGTCGATCGTGCGCGGCGGCACCAGTTCGGCGCAGAAGGCGCTGTTCTTCAACCTGCGCCGGCTGCGCGCGCGGCTGGCAAGCGGCGCCGAGCCACTGTCCAACGCAGCACTCTATCGCGAGGTGTCCTCGGCGCTCGGCGTCCCCGAGGCCGACGTGGCCATGATGGACTCACGCCTTTCGGCGCCTGATTCCTCGCTCAACATGCCGCTCGCCGATGACGGCGGCGCCGCCGAGCGCATGGACTTCCTGGTCTCGGAAGAGCCCCTGCCGGACGAGGTAGTAGGAGACGCGATCGACGACCAGCGACGCTCAGTGTGGTTACGGACGGCATTGGGCGCGCTCAACGCGCGTGAACTCAGGATCATCGAGGAACGGCGGCTGAGCGACGACGGCGCGACGCTGGAAGCCCTCGGCGAGACGCTCGGCATCTCCAAGGAACGCGTCCGCCAGATCGAGGCGCGCGCCATGGAAAAGCTGAAGACGGAGCTGATCAAGCAGAACCCCGAATTCATGGCGGCCTGAAGCATCGCCGCCATGCGGGGCCTCGGGGGCAGTTTGCTTTTCCGCTCGTGCCAGCCATTCCATCAGCGCCGGCTTGCGGCCGGAAAAGTAAACTGTCCCCCAGACGCCAGGCGAGCGCTTAGGCTTACTTGTCGGTGACGATCTTGACCTTGTCGCCGGTCGAGACGCTGGCGCCCGGCGACATCGCGTTGAGCACCCGGAACAGGTCGAGCTTGCGGTCCACGCCCACCATCTGCGCGGCGAGCGACCCCATGGTCTGCCCCGCCTGCACCGTGACGATGCGGATGTGCAACGGCTTGAGCGCCGCTTTCTCGGCG
This sequence comes from Mesorhizobium sp. 65-26, assembly GCA_001899205.1. Classification (GTDB taxonomy): domain Bacteria; phylum Pseudomonadota; class Alphaproteobacteria; order Rhizobiales; family Rhizobiaceae; genus Mesorhizobium. The sequence goes on from MKVL01000032.1 coordinate 204,244, forward strand.
GCGCTGAGGATGCGGAACGATCCGCTCACCGAGCGGGCCACGGCGTCCAGCGAGGTGCTCGCAGCGGGTGCGGCCGTCAACAGCCGGTAGACCTGGCCGCCGGCGCGGATGACCGCGATGTCGAACTGCCAGCCATCGGCGCCCGCATGGGCGATGGCTGCTTCGTTGCCGTTGATCGTTTCCTGCTGGACGCTGGCATTGTCGAGGCCGGCCACCCAGCCGCTGCGTATGTAGTCGGTCAATGGGCGGTTCTTGTCGATCGACACACCGTCGAAACGGATCGCCATGTCGCCCGGCCCGGTCGCCGTCACCGCCGCCGCCGAATTGTCGATGATGAAACCGTTGGGCACCGAGAACGACACGCCCAGGCCGGGATGCAGGAAGGTTTCCCCGCGCACATAACCTTCCTCAGGCGTATCGCCGTAGAGCAGGCCGTCTATGCCGGCGAGAAACGAGTCGCGATCGCGCGTTCCGACGCCTGGCGGGCCGAACTGGCGCGCGTGACGCTGCGCGAGATCGATGCGCTGCGGCGTGTTGGGGTGCGTGGCCAGGAAGTCGAGGCTGGCGTCGGTCGCGCCGCTGATCGAGCGGAAATCGGTGTAGGCCGACATCGACTGCAGGAAGCGGCCGGCGGCATAGGGGTCGTAACCCGCCTCGCCGATCGACTTGATGCCGATGGCGTCGGCCTCCAGTTCCTGGTTGCGCGAGAACTGCGCCAGCCTGAGCTTGCCGCGGATCAGCGCCGCCTTGGCCGTCGGGCTGTCGCCGAGCACGTCGGAGACGACCTTCGTCGCCAGCCCTTCCTCGGCCTCGAGCTGCTGGCGCTGCAGGCCGTGATTGGCGGTGACGTGACCCATCTCGTGCGCGATGACGGCCGCAAGCTCGGAGGAATCATTGGCCAGCGCCAGCAGGCCGCGCGTGATGTAGAGATATCCGCCCGGCAGCGCGAAGGCATTGACGTTGGGCGAGTTGAGGATGGTGATGCGATAGGTCTGCGTCGGATTGGCCGACACCACCGTCAGGTTGCCGACCACCTTGGCGACCATCCGCTCGAGCTTGGGGTCCGAATACTCGCCGCCATAAGTGGCCAGGATGCGTGGATGCTGCGCCTTGGCCATTTCCGCCAGCCTGCTGTTGGCGGAGACATTGTCGACGGTTATCGGCTTGTTGGACGGCTGGAAGCCGGACTCCTGCACGTCGGGCGGCGTCAGCATCTGGCAGCTTGCCATGGCCACGGCAAGGCTCGCCAGCGTCATCAGACGCGCCAGCGGCTTCATCCGTTTTCTTTCAGCGCCGGTCGGCAGGACGGCTTCCTTTCGGTTCCCCGCGCGCGTCCTTGTCCGGATCACGCACGAAATCAAAGCTTTACGGTATCCCTCATCACCTTGTCCGAAAGCAAGATTTGCTTTCATCGAAAAGCAAGATACCGAGGCAAATCACGGCCTAAGCCGGATTCCGCTAATCGGACCTAGCCACACTGCCTTGTGCATGGCAAGCAAGCGCCGCGTCGCCCCGAACCGGTTTGACCATAAATTATGTCCGCTTCCGGGCAATATCTCGTGATGCGCCGTCGGCGGGGTACCTGCCGATATAGCGCAGGAACGCTTCGGGTCCAGTTTCCGTGAAAAACCCCTCGGCGTCTCCGTGCGCCGCGATCCGCCCATCATCGAGAAAGACGACGTCCTGCGCGATTCTGCGCGCGTCCTCCGGTTGGTGCGTAACGAACAGCACCGTCATGTCCCGCTCCGTCTGGACCATCGTCACCAGTCCGAGCATATCCTCGCGCAGTGCGGGGCCGAGCGATGCAAAGGGCTCATCCAGCAGCAGCACCGGCCGGTCACGCACCAGCACGCGGGCAAGCGCGACGCGCTGGCGTTCGCCACCCGACAGCTCGCGCGGCAACCGCCTTTCCTTGCCGGAGAGACCTGTATGCCTCAGCGCTTCGGCGACCGCATCGCGATCGGCTGCATCCAGCCGGAGCGCCGGCGATCGGCCAAGGCCAACATTGTCCTCGACGCTCAGATGGGCAAAGAGGTTGTTTTCCTGGAAGACCATCGACACCGGCCGGGCCGAAGGCGGCATGTCCGAAACATCGCGCCCACCGATCAGCACGCGACCGGCGTCCGGCATCTCGAAGCCGGCGACCAGGTTGAGCAGTGTCGATTTCCCAGAGCCGCTGGGACCCATGACGGCCGTGATCCGCGATGCCTGGAATGCAATATCGAAGGCGAGTTTGGTCTCGCCATAGCTGAAGGAGACATTCTCCAGCCGCACCTCCGCCCCGCCGGGTTGGCCCCTCTTGTCCGGCGTCATCGCCTGCCTCCCTGTCCCAGCCTGTCGGCCACCAGCATAAGCGCCAGGCAGGCCAGTCCAAGCATCAGCGCCAGGCCGGCGGCATCCTGCGTGCGGTAGCTGCCCATGCGGGCGAGCAGCAGGTAGGGCATTGTCTGCACGGAGTCGCTGCCGAACAGCGCGATCACGCCGAGGTCGCCAAGCGACAGCGCCATGGCGAAGGCGGAAGCGGTGGCAAGCGGCCGCCGCAGCGAAGGCCAGTCGATCAGCCACAGCCTGTTCCAGCCGGAAAGACCGAGCAGCAGGCAGAGCCTGTCGTGTCGATCGGCGGCGGCATCGTAGGCCGGCCGAAGGGCGCGAATGGCGAAGGGCATCGCCATGACGGCGTTGACCGCGACGACCATGAAGGGCGCGATGGCGAGCACGTCGCCGACATGGCGCAGCGCGAGGAACCATCCGGCCCCGATGACGATCGGCGGCACCACCAGGACGAAGCCGGCGCCGGTATCCGTGGCGTATTCGAGAAGCGACGCGGGAGCGCCGCGCCGTTGCGACGCCAACGCTCGCCGCGCCATGATCAGCGCCAGCGACAAGGCCACCGACAGCAGCGCCGAAAGCACGCCGAGCACGGCGCTGGTGAGCATGGCGCGCCGCACCGCATCCTCGCCGGCGAGCCGGGCGAGATCCGCGTCGAGCCCCGCGGCCACGGTGGCCGCCATCGGACCGGCGACGAACAGCAGGGCGAGCCCGATCAGCAGGACATTGACCACGGTCTCGCCCGCGCCCACCGAAAGATAGCGGCGCGGCGCCACCGGCAGGTTGGCATCACCGACCGTGTCGGCGCCAAGCCTGGTCAGCGCCAGCACCGCCACGGCGGTCAGCGCGATCTGCAAAAGCGTCAGGGCAACCGCGCGCGCCGGATCGAAATCGAAGCGCAGCGCCTGATAGATGGCGACCTCCAGCGTCGTCGCCCGTGGTCCGCCGCCAAGCGTGAGCACGATGGTGAAGGAGGTGACGCACAGCATGAAGACGAGGCCGGCGACGCCCGGCAGGGCCGCGCGCAGTGCCGGCCACTCGACCAGCCGGAAGGCCGAGCCGGGACCCATGCCGAGCTGGCTCGCCAGCCGCCACTGATCGGCCGGCACGGTGCCCAGCGCCTCGAGAAAGAGCCGCGTGGCGAGCGGCATGTTGAAGAAGACATGGGCAACGAGGATGCCGGAGAGCCCGTATATGCCGTCCCAAGTCCCACCGCCGAGCGAGGCCAGTCCGCCGGCGAAATAGCCTGCGCGGCCATAGAGCGTCAGGATGCCGAGCGCCGCGACGATGGCCGGCAGGGCAAGCGGCACGGCAAAGAGCTGCAGGATGAGGCGACGGCCGGGAAAGCGCGGATGCCGCGACAGAGCGCGTGCCACCAACAGTGCCGGCGCCACCGAAAGCAACGTCGAAAGCGCCGCCTGCCAAAGGGTGAAGCGCACGACACGGAACAGATAGCCATCAAAGGCGGAGAGAGCTCCGGATGGGTCGCTCGCGCCTTCGAAGGCGAGCCCGGCAAGCGCGCCGCCGATGAGCAGGCTGATTGCCGCCAAGGCGACGACACCTGCGGTGACGCGGGGGTCGTTGGAACGGGACGCCGGCATTTCCGCTAACCAAACAGGAGTTTGGTTTCGACGGAAGGATTATCTGCGTCGAGTTTCCGCCCACCCCCCTCCGGCCTGCCGGCCATCTCCCCCGCAATGGGGGAGATTAGCAGCTTCGATCGTCGCGCCACACTTGCCGCGCGGGAGATTCGCGAAACCGACAGAGCGCTTGATCTCCCCCCTTGCGGGGGAGATGGCCGATAGGCCAGAGAGGGGTGCTCAAGCGCCATCCTAGATCTACTTGCTCATCACCGAGAGCCATTCGTCCACCCAGGCCTTGCGGTTGGCGGCAACTTCGTCCGGGCTGAACAGCAGCGTCTTCGTCGGCTTCACCAGCTTGTCGAAGGCCGGGTTGAGCGGCGCATCGGTCTTGCCCGCCGGGAACATCCAGTTGGTTTCCGGGATGACGTCCTGGAACTTCGGCCCGGTCATGAAGGCCATGAACTTCTCGGCCAGGGGATTCTTCGCCCCGGTCGTGGTGATGCCGGCGACCTCGATCTGCAGGTACTCGCCCTCCTCGAAGGAAGCCGCCTGGTAGCGCTCCGTCTTCTCGGCGATCATGTGGTAGGCCGGCGAGGTGGTGTAGGAAAGCACCATCGGCGCCTCGCCCTTGGTAAACAGGCCATAGGCCTCGCTCCAGCCAGGCGTCACCGTCAGCACCTTCCCCTTGAGCTTGGCCCAGGCCTCCGGCGCCTTGTCGCCATAGACCGACTTGACCCACAGGAGCAGGCCGAGGCCAGGCGTGGAGGTGCGCGGATCCTGGATGACGATCTTGTCGGCGGCGCTTCCTTCGATGAGCTCCTTCAAGCTCTTCGGCGGCTCTTTCAGCTTTTCGGTGTCATAGACGACGGCGAAATAGCCGTAGTCAAAGGGAACGAAGGTGTCGTCGCTCCAGCCGCCGGGCACAGCCGCGCCCGACACCGTGCCATGCGGCGCGAAGAGGCCGGTGGCCTTGGCTTCGGCCGTGAGGTTGGTGTCCAGGCCGAGCACGATGTCGGCCTTGGTGGAAGCGCCTTCCAGCTTGACGCGGTTGAGCAGCGCCACGCCGTCTGCGACCGAGACGAAATCCAGCTCGCAGCCGCACTCTGCCTCGAATTCCTTCTTCACCGCAGGACCGGGACCCCAGTCGGCCGTGAAGCTCTCATAGGTGTAGACGGTGAGCTTGTCCTTGGCGAAGGCGGGGCCTGCGCCCGCCATGAGTGCAACGAGGCCTGTGGCCAGAACAAGACGGGACAAGATTGTGCGCATCGGCGCCTCCTTCGTTGGTGTTGAAAGGAATTGAGGCGTCGGATGGTCCGAAACGTCTAATCCCTCCGCCGGTACAAACCGGATCAGGTTCAGCGGGTTGGCATGTCTGCCTCTCAGCCGATCCGCCAAAAATGGCGCCCGGCACCCCGTTAGAGCGCCTCGACACATAAGCCCGCCCGATACGCCACGCAAGCGGTAGTTTGCCGGACAGCGATGGCGCTGCCCGCCGTTTCGCCTTCCGTTTCCGCAGCGGGGCTGGTAAGGGCGACGCGCATGAGTACCTTCACCATTCTCCTGGGCGGCGAGCTTGTCCGAACGCCGCGCCTCGACCGCCAGGTCGAGGGCGCCCGCGTCATCGCCGCCGACGCCGGCATCGGCCACGCGCGGATGCTGGGCCTCTTGCCCGAGCTCTGGGTCGGCGATTTCGATTCCGTGCCTGCCGATCTCCCCGACGATCTCGCCTCGGTCGAGCGCCAGGTGTTTCCGGCCGAAAAGGACAAGACCGACGGCGAACTGGCCATAGCCGTCGCGCTCGAGCGCGGCGCCACCCGCCTGGTGCTGGCCGGCGCCTTCGGCGGCCGGCGCGCCGACCATGCCTTCCTTCATCTGGCGCTTGCCGTGCGCCTGGCCGAGGCCGGCACGGAAGTCATCCTGACCAGTGGCGCGCAGGAAGGCGTGCCCCTGCTGCCGGGCAAGGCCGAATTCGACTATGCCGACGGTACGCTGTTTTCGGTGCTCGGCTTTTCCGCGCTCGCCGGCCTCACGGTGATCGGCGCGAAGTGGCCGTTGGACCGCGTCGAGGTGGCTTTTGGCTCCTCGCTGACCATTTCCAATGAGGTGAGAGGCCGGCTCCGGATCGCTCTGGAGCAAGGCCGTGCGCTGCTGCTCGCCCACCCCTACCTTCTTCCAGGAAGCTGACATGGCGCCGCCGCTCCTCAACCTCGATGGCATCAAGCTGACCTTCGGCGGCACGCCGCTGCTCGACGGCGCGGCGCTCAGCGCCTCGGCCGGCGACAAGATCGCGCTGGTCGGCCGCAACGGCTCCGGCAAGTCGACCCTGCTCAAGATCGCGGCGGGGCTGATCGAGCCGCAGGACGGCGAGGTTTTCCGCCAGCCTTCGGCCACGGTGCGCTACCTGCCGCAGATGCCCGACATGGACGGTTTCGCCAGCGTGCGCGCCTATGTCGAGGCGGGGCTCGGCCCGGCCGACGATCCTTATCGCGCCACCTACCTGCTGGAGCATCTCGGCCTGTCCGGCGACGAGCGGCCTGCCGACCTTTCCGGCGGCGAGGCGCGCCGCGCGGCCCTTGCGCGCGCCATGGCGCCGGAACCCGACATCCTTCTTCTTGACGAGCCGACCAACCATCTCGACCTTTCGGTTATCGAATGGCTGGAAGAGGAGCTCGCCCGCACCTCTTCGGCGGTGATCCTGATCTCGCACGACCGTCGTTTCCTGGAACGCGTCTCGCGCGCCACCGTCTGGCTCGATCGTGGCCAGACGCGGCGGCTCGACAAGGGGTTTGCTCATTTCGAGGAATGGCGCGACCAGGTGCTCGAGGAAGAAGAGCGCGAGCAGCACAAGCTCGGCCGCCAGATCGTGCGCGAGGAGCACTGGCTGCGCTATGGCGTGACGGCCCGGCGCAAACGCAACATGCGGCGCCTCGGCGAGTTGCAGACCATGCGCCAGCGCTTCCGCAGCCATCGCGGCGCCGAGGGCACCGCGACCATGGTGGCCAGCGACGCGGCCGAGTCCGGCAAGCTGGTGATAGAGGCGAAGGGCATCGAGAAGAGCTTCGGCGACCTCACTGTGGTGAAAGGGTTCTCCACCCGCATCCAGCGCGGCGACCGGCTCGGCCTCGTCGGACCGAACGGCGCCGGCAAGACGACGCTTCTCAAGATGCTGACCGGCGAGCTTACGCCTGACGCCGGCACAGTGCGGCTCGGCGTCAACCTCGAGATCGCCACGCTCGACCAGAAGCGCGAAGCGGTCGACCCGCAGGAGACGCTGGCCCACTACCTCACCGACGGGCGCGGCGAGAACCTGCTCGTCAATGGCGAGCAGCGCCACGTCGTGTCCTACATGAAGGACTTCCTGTTCAAGCCGGAGCAGGCGCGCACGCCGGTACGCGAGCTTTCCGGCGGCGAGCGCGCGCGCCTCCTGCTGGCGCGCGTCCTGGCCCGTCCCGCCAATCTTCTGGTGCTCGACGAACCGACCAATGATCTCGACATGGAGACACTCGAGCTCCTGCAGGAACTGGTCGCCGGCTTTGCAGGCACGGTCATCCTCGTCAGTCACGACCGCGATTTCCTCGATCGCACCGTCACCAGCGTGATCGCGCCGGACGGCGGCGGGCGCTGGATCGAATATGCCGGCGGCTATTCGGACATGCTGGCGCAGCGTGGCGGATCGAGGCTGGAGGAACGCAAGGCGCGACCGAAGGCGGAAACCACGGAAACGACCGCATCGGCCAGGCCGGAGCAGGCAGCTTCGAAAGGCCCGGCCAGGAAACTCTCGTTCAAGCAGAAATTCGCGCTCGAATCCCTGCCCAAGAAGATCGAGGCGGTGACGGCGTCGATCGCGCGGTTGGAAAACAACATCGCCGACCCGTCCTTCTACGAGCGCGACCCCGCCTCGTTCCAGAAGACCATCGCCGCGCTCGACAAGGAGCGCGTGACGCTCGCCGCCCTCGAGGAAGAGTGGCTGGAACTGGAAATGCTGCGCGAGGAGATGGAGGGCTAGCTCTCTTGCCTGCATGCTTTCATGCGCCTACTTCATGCGCACGAAAGAGAGGCGACCTGCTGCTCCAAGGCTTCTAGGACGCCCTCACCTTATCCCGAAGTCTTCGTCGCCCAGGCCTTGAGCGCGTCGTCGAACACCTTCTCGCCCGGAATGCCCTTTTCCATGGTCAACAGCGCGCGCCGTCCGCTTTTGTAGACGACCGGCACGTCGATCCAATCCTGGCTACGCAGCAGCGTCAGATTGGCGTCCTTGTCAGCCTTGGTATCGTTGAGCGCCACCAGGAAGAAGCCGTCGGCGATCTTGGCCGGAATGCCGATAAGCGGGCTGCCAGCATCCTGCTCGGAGCCTTTCATGGCAATGCGCAGGATATTGTCGACGCCGCCGCCCTCGAAGCCCTCTGGCGTGAGGAAGATCATCTCGATGATATGGCTGGCAGGGAGTGTCTGGTCCGTGTTGCGCCGGATGGTCATGCGCAGCTGGATGTCCTTGCCAGGAATGGTGGCCTCGGCGCGGATCGCCGGCTCCGGAGGCAGGTCGCCGCCGGGCGATTCCTGCACCAGCGACCACACGATGCTGCCCGGTTCGGCCGAACCCTGCGATGAATTGGTGCGCTCTTCATAGAAGATCGCCTTCTGGCCGACAGGCACCGTGGCCTCCGCCGGAGGCGTGGCCGGCGTCGCGCCCGCCGGCGCGGCGGCACCTGCCGTCCCTGCGGCCGGAGGCGTAGCCGGATTGGTTTCTGGCGTGGCCGGCGTCGCGGGAGCTGGCGCCGCGGGAGCCGGGGTTGCCCCGGCCGGCGCCGGCTGCTGCGCGGCCGGTGCCGCCGGCGTAGGCGGCGGAGTGGTCAGCGCGGCCACCGATTCGCCTTCACCGACAGTGCTCTGGCCGCCGGCCGGGCCGGGATCGGTTTCCTTGCCTTCAGGCGACAGGCGCTGCGTGAATTTCGATCCCTCGCCCTCGCTGCCCGGCGTGGCCGTGGCCGGCGCCGTGCCGTTCGCGGCAGGCTTCGTGGGCGTCTGCTTCAGCGGCTCGATCTTCGCCGTGGACGTCTGCTTGGACGCAAACATGCCGCTGAGGGCGTCCTTGTTCAGCCAAAGTCCGTAGCCACCGCCGGCAAGCACCAGCAATGCCACCACGGCGGCGATCAACCCGCCATAGCCACGCTTGCGCTTGGCGGGACGCAGACGTTCGAAAGTGTCCGACGCAGGCTCATCATTACCCGGCAGGTCATCCAACTGGTCGTCCGGCTCGGCCTGATCCATGCCGACGAGCGGCGGAGGAGACCGCGTCGGAGCGGATGGCGGCGGCGCCGGCCTTTGCCAGCTCGGTTCGTTGCGCGCGGCCGGCGATGCCGGCCTGGCCGGTTCCGGCTTGGTGAGCGGCGGCATGGCCGGCTCAGATCGGGCAAGCGGCGGCCTGGCCGGTTCCGATTTGGCAAGCGGCGGCCTTGCAGGCTCCGGCCTGGCGAGCGGCGATCTGACGGGCTCAGACGCGGCCTTCGGCTTGAGCGGATCCGGCGTGCCGGGCAATGGACCCAGCGGCTGCCGCACATGGCTGGGCTGGTTCTTGTTGCGGTCGATGGAGGAGAAGATGTGCTCCAGCTCCGCCAGCGGATCAACCTCGGGCGCCGGCTTCGCCACGGGCTTGGCGTAATCCCGCTCGACGCTCGCGATGGCATCCTCGAGCGATCGCTTCTGCTTGGTGATGACGTCGGCGGGGAGCGGTGGGGAATAGTCGGCGAGCTTCTTCGCCAGCACCGCACGCGCGCCATCGTATATCTGCTTGCGCACCTCGAACGAAGGATCGCCCTTCTTCTCGAGCTGCTTTTTCAGAACACTAACGAAATCTGCCATGCGTCAGTTGACCTGCATTCTGTTCCCGAGCCGGCCCCCGCAAATCAGCCGTAACGCCAGGAAGGGCTGTGAAACTAGTCTTGAAACGGATCGGTCACAAGTATTGTGTCGTCCCGTTCCGGGCTGGTGGAAAGAAGCGCGACCGGGGCGCCGATCAGCTCCTCGATGTAGCGTACATATTTGACCGCCTGGGCGGGCAGATCGTTCCAGCTACGCGCGCCGGCCGTGGTGCCTTTCCAGCCTTCGAGGGTCTCGTAGATGGGCTCGACCCGCGCCTGGGCGCCCTGGCTGGCGGGCAGGTAATCGATCTCGACGCCGTCGAGCCGATAGCCGGTACACACCTTGATCTCGTCGAGGCCGTCGAGCACGTCCAGCTTGGTGAGCGCGATGCCGTTGATGCCGTTGACGGCCACGGCCTGGCGCACCAGCACGGCGTCGAACCAGCCGCAGCGCCGCTTGCGGCCAGTGACCGTGCCGAACTCATGCCCGCGTGTGCCGAGGAATTCGCCCACCTCATTGTCCTGCTCGGTCGGGAACGGCCCCTCTCCGACGCGCGTCGTATAGGCCTTGGTGATGCCCAGCACATAGCCGATGCCGCCAGGCCCGATGCCGGAGCCGGGCGCGGCCTGTCCAGCCACGGTGTTGGACGAGGTCACGAATGGATAGGTGCCGTGATCGATGTCGAGCAGCGTGCCCTGCGCGCCCTCGAACAGGATGCGCTCGCCGGCGCGCCGCTTGTCGTCGAGGATTTTCCAGACGCGGTCCATATAGGGCAGGATGCGGTCGGCGACCGAAGTCAGCTCCTGCATGATCGTCTCATGCGCGACCTCGGCATGGCCAAGCCCGCGACGCAACGCGTTGTGGTGCGTCAGCAGCCTGTCCACCTTCAGGGGAAGCGTTTCCAAGTCCGCCAAATCCATCACCCGCACGGCACGGCGGCCCACCTTGTCTTCATAGGCGGGTCCAATGCCCCGGCGGGTCGTGCCGATCTTCGTGCCCGAGTTGGACGCGGCATCCTCGCGGAAGCCGTCCAGTTCCCGGTGCAGCGACAGGATAAGCGCGGTGTTTTCGGCTATTTTCAGGCGGTCGGGCGTCACGCTGACGCCCAGCGCCTCCAGCTTGGCCACTTCCGCGACGAAGGCGTGCGGGTCGAAGACCACGCCATTGCCGATGACGGAAAGCTTGCCCTCTCGCACCACGCCGGATGGCAGCAGCGACAATTTGTAGACCTTGCCGTCCACGACCAGCGTGTGGCCGGCATTGTGGCCGCCCTGGAAGCGCACCACCACATCGGCGCGCTCGGACAGCCAGTCCACGATCTTGCCCTTGCCTTCGTCGCCCCATTGCGAGCCGACGACCACCACATTGGCCATATCTGTTTTCCCTTGAGGCACCGCCGGAGCGGCTTGAATCTGGTACGGAACGACAGGCCTCTATAGCCTCAAGACCATGCGAGCGCGACCTTTCTTTGGTGCCAAAAGCGTTCCGAGGCACAACAATTTTGGGCTTTGACATCATTTACTTGAACGCGCCGGCACAATAGGCCGGCATTGGAAACCCGCTTGGCCGGCATTCGCGGCCGGATGGGTATGCCGGGCGCCGCGTAAATGCGGCGAAATCAAACACGACAGGGCGGAATGCCCGATTTCCGCCGAACGCATCCCGCCCGGGCTGGAACGTGCCATGCACAGACGCGCCTACCTCTATCTGATGTTGACCATGCTGCTCTGGGGCGGCAACTCGGTGGCCGGCAAGCTCGCCGTCGGTCACGTGTCGCCGATGACGCTGGTCTTCCTGCGCTGGGTACTGGCCGTGCTCTTCCTGCTGCCCCTCGGCTGGCGCGGTCTGCGGCAGGACTGGCCGGTCGTCCGCCAGCACTGGCTGCTGCTGACCATGCTGGGCGCCAGCGGCTTCACCCTCTTCAACACCATTTTCTACACGGCGCTGAGCTATACGACCGCCATCAACGTATCGATCGAGCAGGCGGCGATTCCGATCCTGATCATCGTCGCCAACTTCGTCTTCTTCCGGCTGCGGGTAAGCTGGGCCCAGATCGCCGGCGTCGCGCTGACCATCATCGGCGTGGTGTTGACCGCCTGCCACGGCGATCCCCGCCGGCTGCTGACGCTGGAGCTCAATTTCGGCGACGCCATCATGCTGGTCGCGCTGTTTCTCTACAGCGGTTATTCGGTGGGGTTGCGGCTGAAGCCCGCCATGCGCTGGCAGAGCCTGATGCTGGCGCTGTCGATCGTCGCGCTCGTCACCTCGCTGCCGTTCTTCATCTGGGAAGTGACGGCCGGCCGGATGGTCGCCCCCGACGTCCAGGGCTGGTTGGTGATCCTGTACACGGCCACCGGGGCCTCGATTGTCTCGCAGATACTCTACATCAAAGGCAACGAACTGATCGGCGCCAACCGGGCAGGCCTGTTCATCAACCTGGTGCCGATCTTCGGCACGCTGCTCTCCGTGCTGATCGTCGGCGAGACGTTCCAACTCTATCAGGCGCTGGCTCTGGTGCTGGTGCTCAGCGGCATCACGCTGGCCGAATACAGCGGCAGCGAGGCCACCGAGCCGGCCACCGTCCCCTGAGGGGAGCTTCTAAGCAGGCGCCTGAAAGAAGAAAGGCGCGGCCGGAGCCGCGCCTTCGCTTCACAAATCATCGCTTGTCGAACCGGGCGCCATCCGGGTCCAGGCTCGGGTCGATCTACAGGCCGTTCACGTCGAACTGCAGCCGCTTGGCCGAGTCGATCGACTTGTGCGCCCGCACCTGTTCCAGCACCTTTTCCGGGAAGGGCGCGTCGAGATAGAGCAGCGCGATGGCATCGCCGCCCGGCCTGTTGCGGCCAAGCTGGAAGTTGGCGATGTTGACGCCATTCTCGCCGCACACCGTGCCCAGCAGGCCGATGATGCCCGGCGCGTCGGCATTGGTGGTGTAGAGCATGTGCTGCCCGACCTCGGCATCGAGGTTGATGCCCTTGATCTGGATGAAGCGCGGCTTGCCGTCCGAGAAGCAGGTGCCGGCGATCGAGCGTGTCATGTGCTCGGTCTTGACGGTGAGCTTGATGTAGCCGTCGAAAACACCGGACTTGTCGCGCTTCACCTCGGCGACGATGATGCCGCGTTCCTTCACCATGATCGGCGCCGAGACCATGTTGACGTCGGCGACCTGCGGCCGGATCAGGCCGGCGAGTGCCGCACTGATCAGCGCGCGCGTATTCATGGTCGCGGTCGAACCGTCGAACAGGATTTCGACCTCCTTGATCGGATCCTCGGTGACCTGGCCGACAAAGGCGCCCAGCACTTCCGCGAGCTTGACGAACGGCTTGAGCCTGGGCGCTTCCTCCGCCGTGATCGACGGCATGTTGATAGCGTTGGAGACGGCCCCCTTGATCAGGTAGTCCGACATCTGCTCGGCGACCTGTAGCGCGACATTCTCCTGCGCTTCCGCCGTCGAGGCGCCGAGATGCGGCGTTGCAACCACGTTTTCCATGCCGAACAGGGCGTTCTGCTCGGCCGGCTCTACCTCGAACACGTCGACACCGGCGCCGGCGACCTTGCCGCTCTTCAGCGCCGCCACGAGATCTGCCTCGACGATCAGCCCGCCACGCGCACAGTTGATGATGCGCACGCCGTTCTTCATCTTGGCGATCGCCGCGGCGTCGATGATGTTGCGCGTCTTGTCGGTCAGCGGCGTGTGCAGCGTGATGAAGTCGGCGCGGGCAAAGAGCTCGTCGAGCTCGACCTTTTCGACGCCCAGTTCCGAGGCGCGGCTGTCGGAAAGGAACGGGTCGAAGGCAACGACGTGCATCTTCAGCCCGACGCCGCGCGTTGCGACGATCGAACCGATGTTGCCGCAGCCGATCACGCCGAGCGTCTTGCTGGTGATCTCGACGCCCATGAAGCGGTTCTTTTCCCATTTGCCGGCGTGCGTCGAGGCATTGGCTTCGGGAATCTGGCGGGCGAGCGCGAAGATCATCGCGACGGCATGCTCGGCCGTGGTGATCGAATTACCGAAGGGCGTGTTCATCACGATGATACCCTTGCGGCTCGCCGCAGGGATATCGACGTTGTCGACGCCGATGCCGGCGCGCCCGACCACCTTGAGCCTGGTCGCGGCATTGATCAGCTTCTCGGTGACCTTTGTCGCCGAGCGGATCGCGAGGCCATCATACTGGCCGATGACTTCGAGGAGCTTTTCCTTGTCCTTGCCGAGGTCGGGCAGGTAGTCGACCTCGATGCCGCGATCCTTGAAGATCTGAACGGCGGTCGTCGAGAGTTTGTCGGAAACGAGAACGCGGGGCGCCATAGCGGCCTCCTTGAGGGAAAAATCGGATATCGAGGGAAATGGCGGCGCGGTGGCCGCCATAGGTCTCAGGCCGCGGCCCTGAGCGAGGCCTTCTGCGTTGCGAAGGCCCAGTCGAGCCAAGGCAACAGCGCCTCGAGGTCAGAGGTCTCGACGGTGGCGCCGCACCAGATGCGTAGGCCGGTCGGGGCGTCGCGATAGGAACCGATGTCGTAGGCCACACCTTCCTTGTCGAGCGCCGAGACGATGCCCTTGGCGAAAGCCGCCTGGGCGTCGGCGTCGAGCGAAGCGACGTCGGGATCGGTGAAGGTCAGGCACACCGAGGTGTTGGAGCGGGTAGCCGGATCGACCGCCAGGTGGCCGAGCCAGGGCGAAGCGTCGACGAACCGATCGAGCACGGCGGCGTTGGCGTCCGCGCGGGCAATCAACCCTTCAAGCCCGCCGATCGACTTCGCCCAGTGGAGGGCGTCGAGATAGTCCTCGACGCACAGCATGGACGGCGTGTTGATAGTCTCGCCCTTGAAAATGCCTTCGATGAGCTTGCCGCCCGAGGTGAGGCGGAAGATCTTCGGCAGTGGCCAGGCCGGCTTGTAGGTTTCCAGCCTCTCGACGGCGCGCGGGCTGAGGATCAGCATGCCATGCGCGCCCTCGCCGCCCAGCACCTTCTGCCAGGAGAAGGTGACAACGTCGAGCTTTTCGAAATCGAGCCGTTGCGCGAAGGCCGCCGAGGTGGCGTCGCAGATGGTGAGGCCCTTGCGATCGGCGGGAATGAAATCGCCGTTCGGCACGCGAACGCCCGAGGTCGTGCCGTTCCAGGTGAAGACGACGTCGCGGTCGAAGTCGACCTTGGCGAGATCGGCCAGCTCGCCATAAGCGGCCTCGAAGCGGCGCACGTCGGCGAGCTTCAGCTGCTTGACGACGTCGGTGATCCAGCCGGAACCGAAGCTTTCCCAGGCGACCATGTCGACGCCGCGTTCGCCGAGCAGCGACCACAGCGCCATCTCGACGGCGCCGGTGTCCGATGCCGGCACGATGCCGATGCGGTAGCCCGCCGGCACTTGCAGGATCTCGCGCGTCAGCTCGATCGCCTGCTCGAGCTTGGCCTTGCCGATCTTGGCGCGGTGGGAACGTCCGAGCGCGGCCTTCGTCAGCGCCTCGACCGACCAGCCGGGACGTTTTGCGCAGGGACCTGAGGAAAAATTGGGGTTTGCCGGACGGAGTCCGGGCTTCGCAGGTGTCGTCATCGTGGTCTATCCTTCCAGATAGTGGCCCCTCGTTGGGGAGGGGTGGCCCACGGACGGCGATAGGCGTTCAGGGTTCGGGCGTCAAGAAGAAAGTTTTTGTCGCTTGCGGGATACCCGCGCCGAGACAGATGGTGGCGCAAAAGCAAACGGCGGGCCGCAAGACCCGCCGTTTCCGAGTTTTCCCGGCTTGTGCGTCACCAGAGATCGTAGCGCAGTCCGAGCTTGACGGTCTGGAAGTTGACGCCTTTGTGAACGTCGAAGGCGCCATTGTCATAGGCGACATACTCGGCGCCCGGCACCGCGAAATATTCGTAGCCGAGATCGACCGACAGGTTCTTGGTCACCTGGTAGGACAGGCCGGCGGCCAGCGCATATGCGAAGTCATAGCTGGCCTTCGAGCTCACCTGCCCATCATAGCCGGCGGAATCGTCGCAGTTGAACTGGGTCGTGACGGTGCTGCCGTTGCTGACGACGCTGCTGCTGGTCGGGACGCAGTTCTTCGCGCCGACCGCGCTGCTGCGCTTGCTGTAGACGACGCCGGCGCCGGCGCCGATATAGGGCGTGATGCCGACATAGGTGCCGAGATCGACATAGCCATTGGCCATCAGGCTGTAGGCGTTGTTCGACGCGTTGCTGGATCCCTTGCAGGGCTGGCTGGTCGGCCTGGTCGTTATCTGGCTGGTAATCGTATTGGTCACGTTGTCAACGGCGGTCGTCGTCGTTGATCCCGCGCAGGTGGTGTCGACGCTGTCGCCGAACTTGTTCGACGGCAGGATGCCGAAATTCAGGTCGGCGCGGAAGTAGTCGTTGAAGTGATAGCCCATGCCGATGCTGCCGTCGAACAGCGTCTGGCTGGACGAGAAGCCCGGATTGTTGCTCGTGTCGTCGAACTTGTGGCTGAAGGCATAGCCGACGTCGCCGCGCAGATACCATCCGGAACCCACTTCGACCGGCTGGTAGTCCGGCGCCTGGTCGACATAGATCGGCGGGTCATAATCAGCCGCGCCCGCCGGCGTCAGCGGCAAGAGGAACGCGGCGGCCACGGCCAGCGCGATACGCGATTTGATTGTCATGCTTCCCGACTCCCGGACTTGGCGCCGTCGATCATGGCGGGCACGGCTCCCGTTTCAGGATCATTGTTAACCATAGTGGTTAAGTGCCGGTTAAGGATAACAGGTGGTTAGCGAATTGATTTCGAAGCGTTTTCGGCGGGCCTTCCGCGAGGCAGGGCGCGCGCCCCGGAATGGAATGACCGATCCGGTCCAAACAGGATATCCGGCTCAGCCGCCTGTGCCGGCCGACCGAGCGCTTTCGGCGCAACGAAAAAGCCCGCCGGACGGCGGGCTCTTCAAACCGAGGATATTATCCGGGATCAGGCCGCGCTGCGCGCTTCCGAAATGATGCCGACGATGTCGTTGACCACGGCCTCGACCAGTTGCGGATCGTCGCCTTCCGCCATGACGCGGATGAGCGGTTCCGTGCCGGACGGCCGGATGACCAGTCGGCCAGCCTTGCCGAGGCGATTGCGGGCCTCCTCGATCGCCGCCTTGACGGGCGCCTCCTCGAGCGGCTTGCCGCCGGCGACGCGAACGTTCTTCAGCAGTTGCGGCACCGGTTCGAACTTCTTCGAAAGCTCGCTGACCGGACGGTTCTGCCGCTTGATGCAGGCCAGCACCTGCAGCGCCGAGACCAGGCCGTCGCCCGTGGTCGAGAAATCCGACAGCACGATGTGGCCGGACTGTTCGCCGCCGACATTGAGCCCATGCGCGCGCATGTGCTCGACCACGTAACGGTCGCCCACCTTGGTGCGATGCAGTTGCAGCTTCATGCCGCCAAGGAAGCGCTCGAGACCGAGATTGGACATCACCGTGGAGACGACGCCGCCGCCGGCAAGGCGTCCGCTCTGGTGCCAGGACTCGGCGATCAGCGCCATGATCTGGTCGCCGTCCACGATCGCGCCGTTCTCGTCGACGATGACCACCCGGTCGGCGTCGCCGTCGAGCGCGATGCCGATGTCGGCGCGCACCTCGTGCACCTTCTTCTGCAACTCGGCCGGATGGGTCGAGCCACACTCCTTGTTGATGTTGAAGCCGTTGGGCTCGACATTGATCGCGACGACGTCGGCGCCGAGTTCCCACAGCGCCGCCGGAGCCACCTTGTAGGCGGCGCCATTGGCGCAATCGACGACGATGCGCAGGCCCGACAGCGACATCGAGCGCGGCAAAGTGCGCTTGGCGAATTCTATGTAGCGGTCATGGACGCCGTCGACGCGCTTGGCGCGGCCGAGCCCGTCGGAATCGGCGAGCGCCAGTTCGATGTCCTTGTCCAGCATGCTTTCGATGCGCTCCTCGATCTCATCGGAGAGCTTGTACCCGTCGGGGCCGAACAGCTTGATGCCGTTGTCGTAGTAGGGGTTGTGCGATGCCGAGATCATGACGCCGATATCGGCGCGCAGCGAGCGCACCAGCATGGCGACCGCCGGGGTTGGAATCGGGCCGAGCAGGAAGACGTCCATGCCGGCGGCGCACAGGCCTGCCACCATCGCGTTCTCGATCATGTAGCCGGAAAGCCGCGTATCCTTGCCGAGCACGACGCGATGGCGATGGTTCCCGCGCTGGAAGGAGAGGCCTGCCGCCATGCCGACCCGCATGGCGATTTCGGCGGTCATTGGAAACTTGTTGGCGCGACCGCGGATACCGTCGGTGCCGAAATACTTTGCTGCCATACTAGCCCGTGTCCCCGGTGGTTACCCGGTACGTCCTGCCATAACCGGCAGCCGTGCCGTCATCACTTTGTGTAATTGTATGTTACCAATTCTTAGGAAATCATTGTTGCTGGCCACGCAGTTGGAGCGCGCTTAAGCGCCTCCGCTAGGCTTTGCCCCCACAATAACCAGTACCGGCACTTCTTGGCCCTATTTGGGCGCCGGGGCGCTGCACCTTGTTCCGGCTTTGCCGGCTTTGATTTCATCATTTTGTCGCGAGCGGCCAGCTTCCCGTCGATGTATACGCCACTTACCATCTGGCGCAACTGACTGTTGAGCGGTATTGATGCGCAGGGACGTATCATGGGCTGCAGCAACGGAGAAACGCTATGCTCATCCACCGACTTGCCACTTTTACCGGCTTGGCCGTCGCGACATTCTTCTTCGCGGCGCCAGCCAACGCGCTGACCATGGCCGAATGCAGCACCAAGTACAACGCCTCCAAGGACGCGGGGACGCTGAACGGCCAGACCTGGAACCAGTTCCGCAAGGCGCAGTGCGGCACGGACGCGACAAAGACCGACGCCAAGGCGGCAGCGACCGACACCACCACCGCCAAGCCCGCAAAGAAGGCTGCCGCGACCACGGCAGCGGCCGCCGACACTTCCGGCAAGGCGCTCAGCTCCAAGGAATGCAGCGCCAAGTACCAGGCCGCCAAGACGGCCGGCACCCTGAACGGCATGAAGTGGAACGACTTCCGCAAGACCGAATGCGCCGCTGGCGCCACCGCCGCGGCTGCGAGTACCTCGACCACCACGACCAAGGCAGCGACCACCACCGCCGCGCCGGCCGCGGGCGGCAAGGGCCTCAGCATGGCTGAATGCAGCACCAAGTATCAGGCTGCCAAGACCGCCAACAAGCTGAACGGCATGAAGTGGAACGACTTCCGCAAAGCCGAGTGCGGCGCCGCCGCCGGCGACGATGACAGCGTGCCGGCTCCGACCGAGGCGACCTACACCAGCGAGCCCGAGAAGCCGACCGCCGTGGCGCCCAAGGGCGTGACCTTCCCGAAGGCGATCTCGCCGAAGTTCGCGAGCGAGACCCCGGCCAAGGGCCGCATGCATACCTGCCTCGAGCAGTACTATGCCAACAAGGACGCCAACACGCTGAACGGTCTGAAGTGGATTCAGAAGGGCGGCGGTTTCTACAGCCTCTGCAACGCCAAGCTGAAGAGCTGATCGCCTAGCTCTTTATTCCCGGACAAGGCCCGCGCGTCGCAAGATGCGCGGGCCTTTTTGTTGCCGTCTGCGCAGCGGGGCCGAAACAGGCGAAACCAGGAAGGGCAGCGGAAGAACTTGCGCAGGGCGGCAGGCACTGGCGCCGCCTCTTGTCTCGCTGGCGGCATCCTCTCCCCGTGAACGGCCTCTTCAGGACAATCACCTATGGAGCACGCTCGCCGGTCGGCTTGCCCACCTCTGCCCCGAACGACCGGGAGAGGAACAGTGCGCGCTTGCCAAACCTAGCTCCTTTTTCTCCCTCCGGAGGAGGCGGAGGTGGCGCCGCGTGGCGGCGACGGCGTGAGGGACACCGTATGCGATTGCCCTGCCGTGAACCGGAAGAAGGACGTCGCCGCGACGGATTCTGCCATTGCGAAACGTCACGGAACGAGCACCAGGGCAACAGGCAGCCTCCTTCTCCCGTTTACGGGGAAAAATGCCCGGCAGGGCAATGAGGGGACGCCGCGATCGTCGAGAAGACAGGGTACGCGAGCATAGCCGGCCGAGTGATCTCGCGGCTTCACCCCGTAAAAGCAAAAACGCCGCGGTTGGAGCCGCGGCGTTCGTTTGCAGGGTCTGGCCAGTCCTCAGCCCAGCGGCTGGGGCTCCATGCCGCCTTCCGGCTCCGGGCCTTTCTTGCGGCGGCCACCGGACTTCGGCACGGCCGAGCCACGGCTCGGCGGCGTGTCGTCGCCCATGTCGCGGGCGGGCTTCTGGCCGGCGATGAGCTGCTTGATCTCGTCGCCCGACAGGGTCTCGTATTCCAGCAGGCCCTCGGCCAGCGCGATCCAGTCCTTCTTCTTCTTGGTCAGGACGGCCTTCGCGGTGGAGTAGGCGTCGTCGATCAGGCGGCGCACTTCGGCGTCGATGATCTGCGCCGTCTCTTCCGAGATGTTCTGCGTGCGCGCCACCGAATGGCCGAGGAAAACCTCTTCCTGGTTGTCGCCGTAGGCGACGTGGCCGAGCTTGTCCGAGAAGCCCCAGCGCGTGACCATGGCGCGCGCCAGCTTTGTCGCCTGCTCGATGTCGGAGGAAGCGCCGGAGGTGATGTTCTCCTTGCCGAACTTGAACTCCTCGGCGACGCGGCCACCCATCATGATCGCCAGACGCGAGATCATGTACTTGTAGCTCATCGAATAGCGGTCGCCCTCGGGCAGCTGCATGACCATGCCGAGCGCGCGGCCGCGCGGAATGATGGTCGCCTTGTGCAGCGGGTCGGCCGTCGGCACGTTGAGCGCCAGGATGGCGTGGCCGGACTCGTGATAAGCGGTCAGCTCCTTCTCGGCCTGCGTCATCGCCGACGAGCGGCGCTCGGCGCCCATCATGATCTTGTCCTTGGCATCCTCGAACTCGGCCATGGTGACCAGCCGCTTGTTGCGGCGTGCCGCCATCAGCGCCGATTCGTTGACGAGGTTCATCAGGTCGGCGCCGGAGAAGCCGGGCGTGCCGCGCGCGATGACCTTGAGGTCGACGTTCGGCGCCAGCGGCACGTTGCGCACATGCACCTTGAGGATCTTCTCGCGACCGACGATATCCGGGTTCGGCACCACCACCTGGCGGTCGAAACGGCCGGGACGCAGCAGCGCCGGATCGAGCACGTCGGGACGGTTGGTCGCCGCGATCAGGATAATGCTCTCGTTGGACTCGAAACCGTCCATCTCGACCAGCAGCTGGTTCAGCGTCTGCTCGCGCTCGTCATTGCCACCACCGAGGCCCGCGCCGCGATGCCGGCCGACCGCGTCGATTTCGTCGATGAAGATGATGCAGGGCGAGTTCTTCTTGGCCTGGTCGAACATGTCGCGCACGCGGCTCGCGCCGACGCCCACGAACATTTCGACGAAGTCGGAACCCGAGATGGTGAAGAAGGGCACGTTCGCCTCGCCGGCCACCGAGCGGGCGAGTAGCGTCTTGCCGGTGCCGGGAGGGCCGACAAGCAGCACGCCACGCGGGATCTTGCCGCCCAGCCGCTGGAATTTCTGCGGGTCGCGCAGGAACTCGACGATCTCCTCGAGATCCTCCTTGGCCTCATCGACACCCGCCACGTCCTGGAAGGTGATGCGGCCATGCGCCTCGGTCAGCAGCTTGGCCTTCGACTTGCCGAAGCCCATGGCGCGGCCTGAGCCGGACTGCATCTGGCGCATGAAGAATATCCAGACACCGAGGATCAGGATCATCGGCAGCCAGGAGATGAGATAGCCGAACAGCGAGTTGGAGCCGTCGGTCTCGGGCCGGGCGTTGATGGTGACGTTCTTGTCCTGCAGCCGGGAAACCAGCGAGGGGTCGCCAGGCGAATAGGTCTGGAAGCCGGTCGAATTGTCGGAATAGGTGCCGCTGATGCGCGCCCCGGCGATGGTCACTGTCTTGACCCGACCGGCCGCGACGTCCTGCAGGAACTGCGAATACGGCACGTCGGTGGAGGCACCGCGCGTCTGCGGCGTCTGGAACAGATTGAACAGTGCGATGAGCAGGACCGCTATGATCGCCCAGAGCGCGAGATTGCGATAATTCGGATTCATCAATTGTCCCGTTGGCGTCCGTGGTGCGGACACGCGTCATGAAGAGAAAACGTGGCCCTAACATAGGGAGAGCGCCTCCCCTTGCCAAGCACAAGAGCATGTCTCGGTTAAGCTTTCGCCCAAGGGTTGCCGGCATCTTCGCTGCCGAAAGGCGCGGCCGGCATAGGCAGCGCCCCGACCAGTTCCGCGACAACGCCGGCCGGCGCCAGGTCGAAGGAAGGCAGGAAGCGGGCGAAGGGCGCGACCACCGGTCGCGCCACCAGGCCAGGCGGAATTCCGCTTTCATGCGTCAAATCGGGCCAGCTAAGCACATTTCCGTCCGCGTCGAACAACGCCGGTTCGGCCGCCAAGGCGGCTCGGATCAGGCTTTGCGGCGTTTCGCCGCCGATAGTCGCGTTTCGCCGGGCCGCTGCCGCGCCGAGCGGCGCGATCAACAATGAGACATTGCTGTCGCTCAAAGTGATGCGCCGGCGCCCGTCCCAGATCGCGTTGGCCACCGCGACGGCGGCAGCCGGCAGATCGCGCGCCTCGCGATGGAGGAAGATGCCAGACCGGCGCGCGTCGACGACGCTCCGCGACAATGTGGCGCGAACCGGGCCGGCCCTGAGACGCTCGAACAGGCCCGCGACCCGATCGCGGTCGGGCAGGAATACGCTACCTCCGGTCGTGGCCAGCAGGATACGCAGCGCGTAGACGGCCGCCGCCGCATCCTCGTCCGCCACCAGGATGCCCGGATCGACGCGGATGAGCCCGGCACAGGGCCGGCTGGCAAAGGTCCCGATCAGCCGCGCTGCCGCCTGCCCGAGCCTTTCGCGCCGGCTGGCCGCCTCGCCGGCCATGGCGATTGCCTGGGCGCGTAGCGCGTCGCCTTGCTCGCCGGAAAGCGCCGCGCGGATGCGTGGCCGCTCATAACTGGCGTCGGCATTGGTCGGGTCCTCGACCCAGTCGACACCGCGCCGGCGCAGCAACGCGCGCAGCGCGGCGCGTCTCGCACCGAGAAGCGGCCGGACGATCCAGAGCCGCCAATCGTAAAGGGTGGCGGGCGCCATGCCGGCAAGGCCGCGGCCTTCGTCGTCCGCGCCGTCGTCATGTCGGTCACGCGCGTGCCGCATCAGCACGGTCTCGACCTGGTCGTCGGCCGTATGGCCGGTAAGGATCAGGCCGATGCCTTCGTCGGTGGCCAGCGCGGCGAGCAGCCGGTAGCGCGCTTCGCGCGCCGCGGCCGGCAGGCCGCTCGACGGCTTGGGGCCGGACCAGACGAGGATGCGATGCGCGATGCCCAGCGTGTTGCACAATCGCGCCACCGCTTGCGCCTCGGCGGCGGAACCCAGCCGCAGGTCATGGTCGACTGTGACGGCCAGCAGCCGCGCCTTCGGCGCGAAGCGGTCGAGATGGCTCTTGAGGAGAAGGAGAAGGGCGGTGGAGTCGCTGCCGCCGGACACGGCCGCGATCACGCCGCCGGAAAAATCGATCTGCGAAAAGAGGTCGTTCGAAAGGTCTGGACCGGTCTCCAGCGTCAGCACGCCGCGAGCGCCCTCTCCTGTTTCACGCGCTCCTTGAGGGTCGCGGAAATGTCGGGGTAACGCTTGCCGACCTCGCTGAAGGTGGCGCAGGCGACATCGCGCTGCTTGAGGCCGACCAGCGACACGCCGAGCTTCAGCAGCATGTCAGGGGCCTTCTTGGCCTTGGGATAATCCTTGCTGGCGGCGAGGAAGACCTCGGCCGCGTCGCGGTACTTCTGCTGGCCCAGCAGCGATTCGCCCAGCCAGTAGTGGGCATCCGCCGCCTTGGCGTCCTTCGGGAAGCGGGAGATATGATCGCGGAATCCCTGCTCGGCGGTCTTGTAGTCGCCGGAGAGGATGAACTGATAGGAGTTGCGGTAGAGTTCTTCCGGGTCGTTGGTGTCGGGCAGCGCGGCGACGACCGTTCCGCCGGACTTGCCGGATTTGGTCTTGGCCGGCGCCGCCGGCTGCGCCGGAGCCGCGGCCTGCGCAGGCGCGGCATCCTGGCCTCCGTTCCCCCCCGCGTCGACGACGTTGCCGTTCTTGTCGACGGTGATGGTGCCGAAAGTCTTCGGCGGCGTGCCCGGGATGACCTTGCCCGGGTCGCCGTTGGAAGATTCGACGATGACGTCCTGGATGCTCTGGCCGCCGCCGGACTGGTCGGTCGCGGTCTGGTCGCCGGAGGACTGGCTGTCAGCCGGCTGACCACCGCCATTGTCCGCCGGCGCCGCCGGTGCCTCCGCCACCGAACGGTTGGTGTCGGAGGAGGCGTCGGACTTCTTCTGGCCCGAAGCGGGCTTGCCCTGTGAGCCGCCTTCAAGCTGCTGGAAGCGGAACTCGTTGTCTTCCTGCTGCTTGCGCATCTGCTCCTGCATCTGCAGGATCTGGAAGTTGAGTTCCTCGATCTTGCCGTTCATCTGCCGCAACTGGTCTTCCAGGCCGGTCATGCCGCCGCTGTTGGACTGCGCCATCTGGACCTGATCCGCCGGCTGCTTCTTGGAGCCGAAGAGACTGGGAAGCTCGACCCCGGGCAGGTGGAAGGAAAAGCCGCTGTCGGTGGATTGCCCCGTACCGTTCGCCAGTGTGGCGCCGGCTGATAGAAGCAGCAACGCGAGTGTGCCGCTCAAGACCGATCTGAAATGCATTTGCCTCTCGCCGTGATTGTTTGCCTGTTGCGCCTTTCGATCAGAGAGCCCAATCCGATTTGCCAAGCGCCCTCGGCTCATAGCAGGACGTGAGACTTCGGCCAAATTTTGTTTCAGGCGCACGGATGCGAAAAAGGCGGCCAGTTGGCCGCCTTTCGCATTCCAGGTGTTGCATTTTTGCCGACCGGCGCATGTCGCGGCCGGGAGGCATCCGGCAGCGTCAGGAACCTGCGCCGTTGAGCGTGGTGACGGCGCGGCGGTTCTGCGACCAGCAGGAGATGTCGTCACAGACGGCGACCGGACGTTCCTTGCCGTAGGAGATGGTCTTCATGCGCTGCGCGGCGACGCCCTTGGACGTCAGGAAGTCGCGGGTGGCGGCGGCGCGACGGGCGCCGAGCGCCAGATTGTATTCGCGCGTGCCGCGCTCGTCGGCATGGCCTTCGATGACGATGGCATACTGCCGGTACTTGTTGAGCCATTGGGCCTGGCGGCCCAGCGTCGCCTGCGCATCAGCGCGGATCGAGGATGAGTCGGTGTCGAAGAAGATGCGGTCGCCGATGTTGACGGTGAAGTCCTGCGCCGAGCCGGGGGTCGCCGAGCCGGCACCGTTGAGGCCGAGATCCGCAGCACTGTTCGGTGTCTTCTTCGAGGCGCAACCGGCGATGGCGAGCGATGCGACCAACGCGATCATGACCGGGCTTCTGGTAAGTGCTGCGATACGGCTCATGCCGCCTCTCCTTCGCATTCGAGTGATTTCATTGATCACCCAGTAACCACGTTTGGGTTAACCGGCATTCAAGAAACACGGTTAAAATTTGGTTCAAGCTGCCCGTCCGCAGCCTTTCTGCTCGATCGCAACATTGCGCGCGGACCCTAGGCGGAAATGCGGCCAAAACGCGACCAAGACGTGAAAAAGGGGCCGAAATGGCCCCTTTCACGGATGTTTTCCTCGGCCGGTGGCGGCCTATTCAAGCAGCGGCGACCAGGCCGGGTCGGAGGCGAAATTGGCGGTCGGGATCGGCTGTTCATTACGGCCGGTGAGATCGACCGAGACAAGCTTCGGGCCGCCATTGCCGTCGCGGAAGAACATCAGCACGCGACCGTTCGGAGCCCAGGTCGGTCCTTCCTGCTGGAAGCCGGCGGACAGGATCCGCTCGCCCTTGCCGTCCGGGCGCATGACGCCGATCTGGAACTGGCCGCCGGACTGCTTGGTGAAGGCGATGAGATCGCCGCGCGGCGACCAGACCGGCGTCGAATAGACGCCGTCGCCGAAGGATATGCGCTGCGGATTGGAGCCGTCCGCGCCCATGACGTAGATCTGGGAACGGCCGCTGCCGCCGCCACGGTCGGAGGTGAAGACGATCTGCGATCCGTCGGGCGAATAGGACGGCGAGGTGTCGATGGCGGTCGAATCCGTCAGCCTGGTCGTGGAGCGGCTGCGCAGATCCATGGCGTAGATGTTGGAATTGCCGTCATCGCGCAGCAGGCTCATGACAACCTTCTGGCCGTCCGGCGAGAAACGCGGCGCGAACGTCATGCCGGGGAAGTTGCCGACGAGCTCGCGCTGCCCGGTTTCGATCTGCAGCAGATACACCTTTGGCTGCCCGCTCTCATAGGACATGTAGGTGATTTCCTGCCGGTTCGGCGAGAACCGCGGCGTCAGCACGATCGAACGGCCATCCGAGAGATAGCGAACGTTGGCGCCGTCCTGGTCCATGATGGCGAGGCGCTTCTTGCGGCTGTTCTTGGGGCCGGACTCGTCGACGAAGACGACACGGGTGTCGAAGTACCCCTTCTCGCCGGTGATGCGCTCATAAATGGCGTCGGCGATGATGTGGGCGACGCGCCTGGTGTTGGCGTTGTTGGCGAAGAATTGCTCGCCGGACATCTGCTGGCCGGCGAAGGTGTCCCACAGCCTGTATTGCGCCCGGATACGGCCATCGGCCTCACGGCCGACACTGCCGGTGACCAGCGCCTGGGCGTTGATCACTTTCCAGTCGTCGAAGCGCGGCGTGGCGTCCGGGTTGGATATCTTCTCGATGAAGGCGCCCTTGTCGATCGGCGCGAACAGGCCGGAGCGCTTCAGGTCGGCGCTGACGATCTGAGAGATCTGCGCGCCGAGCTGGTCGTTCGACTGAAAATCGGTGATGGCGATCGGCAGCGGCTCGACGTTGCCCTTGTTGACGTTGAGCTCGACGAGCGCCCATGCGGGCAAGGTCGCGCCGGCCGTCATGCCCAGCGCCATTGCTGCAATCGTCAGGAGCGGCTTGAGGAATGATCTCATATCTTCTCGCTTCTCTTCCTTGATCGTGTGGACACCCGGCCTAGAGGCCAAGCATTTCCCTTGGATCGAATGTAACCCGGACGTCGTTCCAGATGTCCTGTTTGCCGGCCGGAACCTGCAGGCCGGCCACGTCGCATTTCTGAACCGCGCGAACAGCGCTTTCGTCGAACTGACGGTTGCCGCTGGACTTCTCGACGGATGGACGACCATCCAGCTTGCCCGATGTGTTCAGGTTGAACCGCACGACGACCACGAAGTTCTCCGAACCTTCCATGCCGACAGGCAGGGTCCAGCAGCCACCCAACTGGCTTTCCAGCGCCGCCTGTTCCGATTTGGACAGTTTCGCGCCCTGGTTCTTGTCGCCGCCGAGGGACGCCTGCTGCGTGGAACGCTTGGCGCCGCCGCCGGACGGCTTCTGCTTGTCGAGAAGCGCCGAAATCTCGTCGGCGTTGAACTGCTTGTCGTCAGACTTCGGCCTGGAGGAGGCTTCCTTGACCGGCTTCTCGGCATCCTTGCGGTCGGGCGCCTTGGCGCTTTCGGCCTGCGCCGGCTGCGGCTTCGGCCGCGCCTGCGGCGCCGGCGCGGAATCCGGAAGCGGGGTGCTGTCGCTCGGCTGCTCCTTGGCGATGGCCTCGGCCACCGCGTCGGGCTTGACCTCCTGCTTCTGCTCGATCGCCGCGGTCTTGTCGGGCTGCGGGGCCGGCGTCGGCTTGGGCTTTTCCTGCGGCTTCGGCTCCTGCTGCTTGACCGGCTCCGGCTTCACCTCTTCCTTGGGCTGCGTCTTGGGCGTCACCTCGGTTGCCGGAATGGGCGTCGGCTTTTCCTGCGGCTTCGGCACGTCCTCGGTCTTCGGCTTTTCGGTCGGCGTCGGCGCCTGCTCGTGCGTCGCGGTCTTCTCGACCGGCTTCGGCTTCGCGTCCGGCGTTATCGCCTTGTCGGTGTCGACGCTGTTCTCGCCGACCTTCTGCGCGTCCGGCACGACGTCCGGACGCTGCGTCGGCACCGGCGCCGGCTTGTCGCGCATCACGGCCTTCTTGTCGCCCTGCAGCACCTGCGCGACATCTTCGACTGGCACGATGTCGACGGCCACGGATTCCACAGCCGCTGCCGGCAACGCCGGCGGCGACGACAGCGTGAACAGCCCGAAGGCGATCACGATCGCATGCAAGATCACCGATGTGGTGAGGCCGGTCCGCATAACGCGTCTACTGGTCCTGTTCCTGCAGATTGACCAGGCCGATCTTGGTGTATCCAGCGGCCGCAACGCGCGCCATCACCTTCATGACCGTGCCGTAGTCGGCGGTCTTGTCACCGCGCACATAGATGCGCTCGTCGTAACCGGTCTTGGCGATCGACTGCAGCTTAGGAATCAACTCCTCGATAGGCATCTCGGTTTCCTGCAGAAATATCTGCCCGGATTGGTTGATCGAGATCATAATCGGCTGTGTATCGACGTTCATCGCCTTGGCCTGCGTGTCCGGCAGATCCACAGGCACGCCGACAGTCAGCAATGGCGCCGCGACCATGAAGATGATCAGCAGCACCAGCATCACGTCGACCATCGGCGTGACGTTGATTTCGGCGATCAGGCCATGATGACGGCCGCGCCGCCGGTGGCCGCGTCCACCGCGCCCCGAGCCACCTGCGCCCACAGACATTCCCATGATCGATCCTCAGGCCTTCTGGGCGACTTTTTCATCGATTTGGCGCGACAGTATGGCGGAGAACTCATCCGAGAACCCTTCCATGCGCACCGCGAGCTTGCTCGCATCCGATGACAGCTTGTTGTAGGCGATGACCGCGGGGATGGCCGCGAGCAGGCCGATCGCCGTCGCCAGCAGCGCCTCGGCGATGCCGGGGGCGACGACGGCGAGGCTGGTGTTCTTGGAACCCGCGATGGCCTGGAACGAGGTCATGATGCCGATGACGGTGCCGAACAGGCCGATGAAGGGCGCCGCCGAGCCGGTCGTGGCGAGGAAGCCGAGCCGCCCCTCCAGTCTCTCCATCTCGCGCGTCAGCGCCAGGTCCATCGCCTTGTCGATGCGGGTCTGCAGGCCGAGCGGTGACTTGGCGCCCTTCTCGAAGCTTTTCTTCCATTCACGCATGGCGGCGACGAAGATCGCGCCCATGCCGGTGGTCTTGCGATCGGCCAGCGTGCGGTAGAGTTCCTCCAGCGACTGCCCGGACCAGAAGACCTGCTCGAAGCGGTTGAGGGCAAGCCGCATGCGGCCGTAGGAGACGAGCTTGTCGACGATGATCGCCCAGGTCCAGACGGAGGCGCAGAGCAGGCCGATCATGACCAGCTTGACCACCCAACCGGCCTGCATGAACAGCGCCCAGATCGACAATTGCGCGCCCGGTTCGGCGAGTGCGATATTTTCCATGGTTACGTCCTATAAGATTTTCCGGGCGTGGCTGGCGGCTGGCCCATGGGCATCCCTTGTTGTCGGTTCGCGCGAAGCGGCCGGAACAACCCCAAACTGTGCCATTGGCGGCCTTTTCGGGGCAAATATTGGTGAAAGGAAGGCGTTGAATGTCGCCAATCCTCGTCAATATCTTCATGAACCGTTATGGTTAAGGATGGGTTAGGGGCGCTGGCGCGGCGCATTGCCGCGCCCCGCGTTTCGAGCCGGCCATGAGAGAACCCGTCGAAAGGCCTACGAACCAGGCGCTGGCTCCTAAAGCGCGTCGCGATCTTTCAGGGTCACTCGGTGCGCTTTAGGACTTTGTTTTTGCGCATGTCTTTGTCCCGAAACCGGAGCCACTTTCGGGAGACATGCTTTAACCGGCCGCCTGCGGCATGAAGGCGGCGATCCATTCCTTCGGAAAACGCCGTGGCCTGCCGTTCTCGCCGATGATCGCAGCCTGGACCTTCGCCTCCACCAGCACCTCCTCGCCGCGCTTGAGCTGCTGCGCCATGAGGATGCGGGCCCCCGAAATGTCGGCGGTGCGGGTCTCGACCGTCAATATGTCGTCGATACGGGCTGGCGAGCGGAAGTCGATTTCCATGCGCCGCACCACCCAGACGATGCGTTCGCCGTGCTTGCCCTCGATGAGTTCGGTGTGATGGACGCCCGCAAGCCTGAGATAGTCGGACCGGCCGCGCTCGAGGAATTCGAGATAGCGCGCGTGATAGACGACGCCGGAAAAATCCGTATCGGCATAATAGACCCTCGCCATCAGCCGATGGCCGGTCTTCGTCAGCGTGCCCGATATGCCCGCCAGCAGTACCGCGGATTCACCATCGTCGTTCATTGCGCTTCCCTTTTCCAACCCGACAGGGCACCTAAGGCGCGTCGCGCTGCATGCTTCCGGGCAATGTGCACCGGCCGGCGCTCGAACCGGATGGCACTGTTGAACGCGATGATCAAGACCTTGATGGCGGCGTTGCTGATGCTGGCGTCCTCGACGTTTTGCGGTCAGGCCGCGACCTTCTCGATGAAACGCGGCCTCAACCTCGACCAGTGGACCACCTGGCCGGGCGAAGAACGATGGGCCGCCCCGAAGGTCCTCCTGCCCTATCCGGAGTGGCGGCAGCACCTGGGGGAAAACGATCTTCGTGCGCTCAAGGCAGCCGGCTTCGATTTCCTGCGCATGCCGGTCGATCCGGCGCCATTCCTGTCCGGCAGGACCGGGGCGCTACGCGACGAGCTCTATGCCAGCGTGCTGGATTCGGCGCGCATGATCAACCGCGCCGGCCTGAAGGTCATCGTCGACCTGCACCTCATTCCGGCCGGCGGCAGCCGCAAAGTCGGCATGGGTGAGGTGATGGACGATCCGGCGGTCTTCGGCAGCTATGTCGAGGTGCTGCGGAAGCTGGCACGCACCCTGTCCGGCGAGGATCCCGAGCAGGTGGCCCTGGAATTGATGAACGAGCCGGTCGTCGACTGCGGGTCAGATGGGCCCAGCCTATGGCCCGGTCGGCAACGCCAACTGTTTGAGGCGGCGCGCGCTTCCGCGCCCGGCCTGACGCTGATCCTGACCGGCGCCTGCTACTCCTCGGCCGAGGCGCTGGCGAAGATCGATCCCAAGGAGATCGCCGACCACAACATCATCTGGGCCTTCCATTCCTACGACCCTTTCCTGCTGACGCATCAGGGCGCGACATGGGCCGGCGACTTCATTCCCTATGTCACCGGGCTGCCCTATCCCCTGACGGCGGTGCCGCGCGCCGAACTCGATGCCGCCATCGAAGCCATCCGCAAGAAGATCCGCGACAAGTCCCCGTCAGAGCGCCGTGACGGCCTGCTTGCCTATCTGGACGAACAGGTGGCCAGCATGGATACCGACGAGAAGCTGGAGAGCCTCATGGATGCGCCCTTCGCCAAGGTCGAGGCCTGGGCGAAGGCGAACGGCATCAGCCCCGCCGACATCACGCTCGGCGAATTCGGCATGATCCGGCAGGAATACGGCAACCCCTTCGTGATGCCCGCGCGCTATCGCGCGGCCTATGTCATGGACATGATCCGGCGCGCCGACGCGCACGGCTTCTCATGGTCCGTCTGGAGCTATGGCGGCGCTTTCGGGATCGTCGACGCCTTCGACGGCCGCAAGGCCGAGCCCGACGTGATGGACGCGATCAGGTCGCTACGCTGAGCGCCAAAGCGGCACTATCAGGCGGAGCCGAGGTCGATCTGCAGGATTTCGGGACGCACACCGAAGCGAACCGGCATGCCGCTGAAACCGAGCCCGCCCGAGACGATCAGGTTGCGATCGTCTTCCACGACATGGCCATAGGCATAGCGGTTGCCGAAATTCGACGGCACCACGGGCGAATAGCCGAATACCCGCACCTGGCCGCCATGGGTGTGACCGGACAGGGTCAGCGAGACCCGCCACGGCACTTTCGGAAAAATGTCGGGTTCATGTGCCAGTAGCACGACCGGCGCATCGTCGCGGATCTTCGCCAGCGTGCCGTCGAGGTCGTCCAGCCCCCTCCCTTCGCGCTCGCGGTTCGGCCGAAGGGCAAGCTGGTCGGCGAGCCCGGCGATCCAGAAGCCGCGGCCATCCTTTTCCAGGCGCACCACGTCGTTCTCGAGCACGGCAATGCCGGCGCTTTCCAGCGCCCTGCCGACCACGGTCGGGCCCTTTCCCGCCTTCTGCGCGGCGCGATCGCTCCACCAGTCATGATTGCCGAGGATCGACATGACGCCGAGTGGCGCGCGCAGGCCCGACAGCGCCGAGGCCCACTGCGACGGTTCGACCTTGCCGGTCACGAACGGCATGCTGACGGTGTAGTCGCCGAGCAGCACGATCAGGTCCGGCTGCAACGCGTTGGCGTCGTCGACCAGCCTTGCGATGTGCTCGGGCGTCATCCAGGGCCGGCAGGAATGGATGTCGGCCAGCGCCGCGATGCGCAGCTTGAGATCGGTGGGCCAGTGCGGCGGCGTCAGCGCATAGCGTTTCACATGCGTCAGCAGCATCGGCTCGATGCCGACCGCATAGGCGCCCAGCGCAACCATCGACAGGACCGAGCCACCCACCAAGCGCAGGAACCCGCGTCTGCTTATCATTTTCGGCTATGTCTCCGGGCAACCAGCGGGGCTGGCTGCCCCAAAACGCCGGCATAGGACCTGTAAATTACGCCGGCAAGCTGGCGGAAATCAGCAGATTTCGCACATTCGCGTGAACGCCGGCCGCACCTGGCCCGGGGCTACTCTTCCCGGAAGAAGCTACTCTTCCTGGAAAAGGTTGATCTGCTGCTGCGCCAGGTCCTTCGGCGCCTCGAGTCCGAGATGGCGCCAGGCGTTGGCGGTCAGCATGCGGCCGCGCGGCGTGCGCTGGATGAAACCCTGCTGGATCAGATAGGGCTCGATGATGTCCTCGATCGCGTCCCGCGGCTCGGAAAGCCCGGCCGCGATTGTCTCGATGCCGACAGGGCCGCCGCCGAAATTGCGCGCGATCATGTTGAGGTAGCGGCGGTCGAGCGCGTCGAGGCCAAGCCCGTCGACTTCCAGCCGCGTCAGCGCCTCGTCGGCCATGCGGCGATCGACGTGCGAGCCGCCAGCCACGGACGCGAAATCGCGCACCCGGCGCAGCAACCGTCCGGCAATGCGTGGGGTGCCGCGGGCGCGGCGCGCGATCTCGAGCGCGCCGTCGTCGCCAAGCGGCATCTGCAGGATACGCGCGCCGCGCCGCACGATCAGTTCGAGCTCCTCGACGGTGTAGAAATTGAGCCGCACCGGAATGCCGAAACGGTCGCGCAACGGGTTGGTGAGGAGGCCGAGGCGCGTCGTGGCAGCGACCAGCGTGAAGCGTGCGAGATCGATCTTGACCGAGCGCGCCGCCGGCCCCTCGCCGATGATGAGGTCAAGCTGGAAATCCTCCATCGCCGGATAGAGGATTTCCTCGACCGCCGGATTGAGCCGGTGGATCTCGTCGATGAACAGCACGTCGCCCTGCTCGAGATTGGTGAGCAGCGCGGCGAGATCACCCGCCTTGGCGATGACGGGGCCGGAAGTCGAACGGAAATTGACGCCCAGCTCGCGCGCCATGATCTGCGCCAGCGTCGTCTTGCCGAGACCCGGCGGCCCGACGAACAGCACATGGTCCAGCGCTTCGCCGCGCCCCTTGGCCGCTTCGATGAATACTTTGAGGTTGGCGCGCACGGCCGCCTGACCGACGAAGTCGTCGAGCGTCTGCGGCCGCAAGGTCTGGTCGGCATCCTCGCCGCGCTTTTCGGGGGCAATGAGACGGGGCGAAAGGCTCATGCGAGCAGTTCCATGCCGGCAACGGATTTGGCCGCGCGTTGATCGAAGGTAACAGTGTGCGAGCAACCCAGGTTTCGATTGTGCTCAGCGATCAGCGCATCGGCAAAGTCCGCCTGCGGCAAAGCCGACGTTTCGAGCGCAACCACGATTGCATCGAAATCCTCGAAAACCAACGTCTTGACCTTCAACAACCTCTGGACTGCCGCCAGCACCTCATTCTTGGACAGCCCATAGCGCGAAATCAGCGCCCAACTGAACTCAACCAGCACGATCAGACTCACGAAGCCGGGCCTGTCCTCGCTGAGGCGGCTGCCAAAAACGATGGCCTTCGCCTGTTGCTCAGCATCGTCGTTCAGCACCATCCGAAGCAGAACGTTGGTATCGATGCCTATCACGCGCCGCCCTTCTTCCGTCCGTCACCGACAGCATGCCGTCCCACGGCGTCCCGCACAGCTGCGTCGATCTCCTCCAGAGACGCGGGGCCGCCGCGCGGATCTCCAAGAAACCCGGCGAGGTCGGCGAATTCGAGATTGCGAGGCGTCCCGACCAGGCAACCGCCGACAACGGTCCAGGCGATCGTATCGCCCGCCTTGAGCGACAGCGCGTCTCGTACATCCTTCGGGATCGTGAGCTGACCCTTGGAGGTCAGGCTGGCGTGCGCGCCCATTTTCTTACTTTCCGAGAAATTTCTTACACATCACATAATAGCCGGAACGGCGCGCCTCAACAATCATTCAACGTGCCAGTTCCTTCAAACCGAAGCGGATGAGTTTGGAGGCGTCGGCATCCTCGCCCGCCGTCTTGAGCGCCGCCGACACCGCGTTGGCGGCCGTGTCGCGCGAATAGCCGAGATTGACCAGCGCCGAGACGGCATCGGTGATCGGGGCGGACGCCACGCCCTCGCCGAGTTCCTGCTTGAGGCCGATCGTTCCCGACGCCGCGCCGGCGAAGGCCGGCGCCTTGTTCTTCAGTTCGGTGACGATGCGCTCGGCCACTTTCTTGCCGACGCCCGGAGCCCGGCTGACCATGGCGATGTCGCGCAAAGCGATGGCGTTGGCGAGGTCGGACGGCGCCAGCGTCGACAGCACCGCCAGCGCCACCTTTGCGCCCACGCCCTGCACATTGTTCATCAGCAGGCGGAACCATTCGCGCTCCAGCGCCGACTGGAAGCCGTAGAGCCGGATCATGTCCTCGCGCACATAGGTCTCGATGAACAGCACCACCGCCTCGCCGGGCGCTGGGAGCGCGGCGAGCGTGCGCGCTGAGCAATAGGCGACGTAGCCGACGCCGTGCACGTCGACGACGCAGAAGTCCTCCTCCACCTCGTCCAGTGTGCCCTTGAGCTTGCCGATCATGGCCTGGTGATCCTCATGCCGTCATGGCCAGCCTGTAGGCCGGGCTCTGGCGGTGATGCGCGTGGCAGATGGCGATGGCCAGCGCATCGGCGGCGTCGTCGGTCTCGAAGGTTGCCTTCGGCATCAACACCTTCACCATCATGTGGATCTGCTTCTTCTCGCCATGGCCGACGCCGATCACCGCCTTCTTGACGGCGTTGGGGGCATATTCGGCGACCACCAGGCCGGCGCGCGCCGGCACCAGCATGGCAATGCCGCGCGCTTGGCCGAGCTTCAGCGTGGCCGTGGCATCCTTGTTGACGAAGGTCTGCTCCACCGCCGCCTCGTGCGGCATGGCCTGGTGCAGCACCTCGGCCAGCCCGTCATGCAACTGGCAAAGGCGCACGGCCAACGCCGCCTTGTCGTCGGACCGCACGGTTCCCGAAGCAATGAACCGCAGCGAATTGCCGACGCTGTCGATGATGCCCCAGCCCGTGCGCCTCAGGCCTGGATCGATGCCAATGATGCGAATCGTTTCCCCCATCCGCGAAGTTTACCCGCGGCGGAGAGCGATGCCAGCAAAATGTGAACAAACCGGAAACGAAGGCGTGTCCGGAATTCAGCCGCGCCCGAATGCCGTGTTGAGCAGGGTGATCTGGTCCGATACCGGGTTCGAGCGGCGGCCAGCGGGAACCGTGTCGATCACCGCGTTGCCGTAGATTTCCTCGTCCATGCGGCGCACCAGCGCCTGAAGACGCAGCGAGCGATTTACCAGGTCGAGGAAGTCCTTGGGCAGTTCGCCCCAGCCGGCGGCCTCGTCATGAGCCGACGCGGTGTCGAGACGCACCTTGGATTTCTCCGCGGCGACCTGATCACGGGTCATTTCCCCGGAATTCGCCGCCCGCTGCAGAAGCAGCCATGACGCTACCTGCATCAGCCGGGTGGTCAGGCGCATCGATTCGGCCGCATAGAGCGTCGCCGCCAGCCTGGAGAGCTTCTTGGCCTCGACCCTGCCCTGGCCGTCGAGATACTCGGCGGCCTGTTCGACCAACCCCATGCCTTCCTGATAGAGCGGCTTGAAGGAATTGGAGAAAACCCTCCGCTCGGCCAGCTTGATGGTCGTCGCTGTCCCCTTCGAAAGCTCGTTCATCGATACGCCCCTGCACTTGCCGACGGCCGGCGATTCGTCGCCGTGCCGCCGCGATCGGCAACCTATATGACTGAGATTTGAAAATGCGCTTCGTCGCGCGGGAAGGCAAGCACATCCTTAATGAAGGGTTAACGCGCAGTCCCGGCCGTCATGAGGACAAAAAAAGAGCCGCGGTTGAGGCGGCTCTCAGGAGTTTAACAGGGAGGCGTCAAACAAAGTGGCTCCAACCACTCGGTAAGAATCCAGATCACTGGATATGCATAGTAAACGCTCGTAAAGCTTAATGAACCCTTAACAGGCTGGATATTTTTTGAGCCGACGCTCCCATCTTGTGCCGGAACAGCACAAGTTGTTCCGGCCAACGCGCAATGCCGGACGACGGTTCAGGCCTTCCAGACCGCGGGCAGCGCAATGACGGCGAAAAGAAGCATGCCGGCGTAGAAAGCCATGGAGGCAATGCCCAGCACCGGCTCGATCGCCGGGTTGCCGGACAACAGCACGAAGAGGCCGATCATCAGGCCGATGCCGCTGATCGCGGAGAGCCAGAAGTGAACGACCGCGAGCTTCTTCTGCCCGACGGCCGGGAACAGATGATAGAAAAATGCGAACACCGACGACATCAGCCAGCCCGCGACCATGATGTGGGCGTGGGTGGGCATCTGTCCGTGATCCTGTGAAATCGCCATATGCAGTCCGAGCGCCATTCCGAAGAGCGCATAGATGACCGCGAGCGTGAAGAAGTTCCGTGCTACCCCTTGCATGTTCGTCCCCCGACTTGCCTTTTCCCTGCTGGGAATGGGTTATGGTGATCAAGGCGGTCGACCGCCTTCGGGCCACCGCCGTCGGGGCTTTTGCACGGCCGTGTTTCCACACGATGCCGCACAACGCCCCCGGCACTGCCCGCACCGGATACATTAGCAGAGTTTGATTTGACGTGCGTGCGCAATTGCGTGACGGCGGCGCCTTTTCGCGGCCGAAACACGCGGGGCCCATGCGCGACATCGTGCGGAAACAGGTGGCGGGCAGAACGGCCGCCAAGCCGCTTCGGACAACGGCTTCGCAATCTTTGCAACATGCCAAAGGGGGAAGTCGTGGATTGGTTTTCCATCATCAAGTTCCTGCACATCATCGCGGCCATGCTCTGGGTCGGGGGCGGCTTCGCGCTGATGATGCTGGCGGTGCTTGCCGATCGGGCGGGGAACGTCCAGGGCATGATCTGGGCGATGCGCGCCACCGGTGAGCTCGGCAACCGGTTCTTCGCGCCAATGTCGCTGCTGACGCTCGCCTCCGGACTTCTGATGTGCTGGCTCTGGGTCGGCTTTTCCCAACTGTGGATGCTGATCGGCCTGGCCGGCTACGCCGTCACCTTCTGCATCGGCATTTTCGTCTTCAAGCCCATGGCCGGCCGCATGGTCGATATGATCACGAGGGATGGCGTGACGCCGGCGGCGCTTGCCCAGGGACAGTTCATGCTGCGAGCGGCGCGCATCGACTATTCGGTCATGCTCGTGATCCTCGCCGCCATGGTGATGAAGCCGACGCTTGGTGACATCGGCGTGCTCGCCGCCATGGCGCTGGTGCTGGCGACCGGCATCACCCTGGCCATCGGCGTGCGCCGCCGGCTGGCGCCCACGCCAGCCTGATCACGGCCCCGCAGGTCGTAGGCGCGATCGCGCCTCGATATCGGAGGCCGTTCGCTGGTGGCGCCTGGAGCAATCGCTGAGCAGTTCTAGAGAAGGCCCGCGATTCCATCCCACAGCAGCTTCACCGCGACGAGGGCAACCGTCGCATAGGTGAAGGGATAGAAAGTCTCGGGACGCATCCGCCGCACCAGCCACGCGCCGGCGATGGTCGAAAGCGGCGCCAGCGGCATCAGCACCGCCGAAGCCGTCAGGTTGGTCGTGTCGAACTGGCCGAGCGCGAAATAGGGAACGAGCTTCAGCGCATTGGTCGCCGCGAACAGGATCGCGCTCGTCCCCGAGAGCACTTTCGGGTCGAGCCGCAGCGGCAACGCGTAGATCTGGAAGGGCGGGCCGCCGACATGGGCGACGAAGCTGGTGAAGCCGGCAATCGTTCCCCAGAAAGCAGCGGCGACACGGTTCGGCGAGGCCGAATGGGACGCGCCGTGGCGGATCTGCACATAGATCCAGCGCAGCACGAAGGCGATGGCGACAGCTCCGACGATCAGTCGCACCATCTCCTCGGTGACAAAGGCTGCCGTCAGCCAGCCGAGCCCGATGCCGACCACCGCGCTGGGCATCATGTCGACCAGCGTCCTGCGGTCGTAGACGCCCCACCATGTCCAGACCGAGACGACGTCCATCAGGCAAAGGATCGGCAGCAGGATGGCGGCGGCCTGCACCGGCGGCATGGCCAGCGCCATCATCGGCACGCCGATGAGGCCGACCGCGCCGCCGAAGCCGCCCTTCGACAAGCCGGTGAGGATCACCGCCGGGACGGCGGCGGCGTAGAACCACGGATCGACGAGCAGACCTGACATCAAGGCTATGGCTGGAGGCGGCGGGGGCCCAGCAATAGCGCAGAAAGCCTCGGGCGGGATAGCCAATAATGACCGCTTCCGCTATTGCCGGGCGACATCGGAAGCCGGGCGCCGCCGACGAACATGCGACCGCCCGCCAATCATCCAGTCGAGGTTGCGGAATGAGCGCGATCAGCATTCGCCGGGCACAGGAGGCCGACCTTCCGGCGATCGTGGCGTTGCTGGCCGACGACGAGCTTGGCCGCGCCCGCGAGGATTTGAGCATGCCCCTGGCGCTGGCCTATCGGGACGCCTTCGCCCGGATCGATGGCGACCCGAACCAGTTGCTCGCGGTGATGATCGACGGCGGCAAGGTGATCGGCACGCTTCAGATCAGCTTCCTGGCCGGATTGTCGTTGCGGGGCGCAAGGCGCGGGCAGATCGAGGCCGTGCGCATCGCCGCCGACCGGCGCGGCGAAAGGCTTGGCCAGCGCCTCCTGGAATGGGCGATCGAGACGTGTCGCGAGCGCGGCTGCCGGGTTGCCCAGTTGACGACCAACAAGAGCCGGCTCGACGCGCATCGCTTCTATGAGAGGCTGGGTTTCAAGGCCAGCCATCTCGGCTACAAGCTGGACCTCTAGCGCCCTGGTTTGCGTGTTGAGCCCGGTTTGCCTCCATGCGATGGTGGCGACAAGCCGAGGGGCAGCGATGTGAGCGTGGGAGCCTTTCAGGGAAGACTGCTGCCGCGCGAGCGGATCCTCTGGACCGGCGCTCCCGCAAGAGGCCTTCTGTTTTCAAGTCGTGATGCCTTGATGATCCCCTTCAGCCTGGTTTGGTGCG
Source organism: Mesorhizobium sp. 65-26 (assembly GCA_001899205.1). Taxonomy (GTDB): domain Bacteria; phylum Pseudomonadota; class Alphaproteobacteria; order Rhizobiales; family Rhizobiaceae; genus Mesorhizobium. The sequence continues at coordinate 243,502 of MKVL01000032.1, forward strand.
GGTTCGCCATCTTCTGGACCTACTCGGCGGCAAGGCAAGGCGCGCCGCTGTTCTTCGACATTTGGGGCGCAATGTTCGTCTGCATCGGGCTCTTCCTGGTGTTCGGCAGGTTTGCGCTCGATGCGTGGCTGAGGCGACGGATATCCTATGCCGTCACCAACAGGCGCATCCTTATCCAGCGTGACGCTCCTTTCTCGAAGTTTACCTCGATCGACATCGAGCGACTGCCCGACGTGCAGATGGAAGGCGAAAGAGCGGGACGCGGAAATCTGCGTTTCGGATCCGCCGCATCGTCCAGCGGATACCCTTCTTATGGATACGCGCGCATGAGTTGGCTTCCGGCGCTGGATCCCGTTCCCCAGTTCCTCGGCATCGAAGGGCCGCAGCGGGTGCTCGATCTCGTCATGAAGGCCAGCCAGGACGCCCGTTCGGGGCATCGATCAGCATCCGACGCATAGCCGCCTGTTCAAGCCGCGTGCTTTGCTCTATGCCCCAATGCAACCATCTTCGCCCGGCATAGGCGAAAACCGGGATCGAAGACTAATGAACGAAGCAACGCCGCCCAACCGCTGCCGAATCGTGCTGATCGCCCCGCCGCTTGCGTCGGCGGAACACATCTGTGCGGCCTTCGAAGGCGGCGATGTCGCATCGCTGATCCTGCCTGAAAACGGCATGGACGACGCCGCGTTCCAGGCTTTTGCCGAGAAGATCGTGCCGATCGCCCAGGTGGCCGGCATCGCCGTCGTCATCGCGGGCGACAGCCGCATCGCCGGCCGTGTCCATGCCGACGGCATCCACGTCGAAGCTGGCACGGAGGAACTCGCCGAGACGATCGAGCGCCTCCAATCCAAGATGATGGTCGGCGCCGGCGGCGCCAAGACCCGCGACGACGCGCTGGAACTCGGCGAGACGCGGCCCGACTACATCTTCTTCGGACGCTTCGGCTACGACACCAAGCCCGAGCCGCATTCCCGCAACCTGTCGCTCGGCCAGTGGTGGGCGGAGATGATCCAGATCCCCTGCATCGTCATGGCCGGCTCCGACCTCGCATCGGTGGTTGCGGTCGCCGCGACCGGCGCCGAATTCGTGGCCCTGTCCAGCGCCGTCTACGGCGAGGGCCTTGAACCGGCCGCGGCGGTTGCCCGCGCCAACGCGCTGCTCGACGAAGCCGCGCCCCGCTTCGAGGACTGACATGTCCGTGCGGCGCCTTACCCTTCAGGCATTGCTCGCCGTCTGCATGATGCCGGCCGCTCTCGCCGAGGAGCCCGCTCCATTGCCGCAGCCGAAACCGGCCGCCGGCGTGCATGTCGACAAGCCGATCGAGACGCCGCTGCCGCAACCCGCCACAACGGCCCCCCTGCCCTCGGCCGAGGCCGTTAACCCCGACCGTTTCGGCGGCAAGCCGGAGGATGCGGCCTTTGGCGCCTACCAGCGCGGCCTCTACAAGACCGCCTACGACCTCGCCTTGGCGCGGGCCAAGAATGGCGACCCGGCGGCCGAAACGCTGGTGGCCGAGATCCTGTCACGCGGGCTCGGCGTGCCGCTCGACCAGGCGGAAGCCGCGAAATGGTATGCGCTGGCGGCCGAACAGAGCGTTCCCGAAGCCCAGTTCCAGTACGCGCTGATGCTGCTCGACGGCAAATACGTCAAGAAGGACGAGAAGGAAGCCTACGCGCTGATGCAGGCGGCGGCCGAGGCCGGCAACAAGCTGGCCCAGTTCAACTTCGCCCAGATGCTGGTGCAGCAGGATCCGGGCGACGCCGGCTTCGCCAAGGCCGTGCCCTACTACGAGCGTGCCGCCGAAACCGGGTTGGCGGATGCCCAGTACGCCATGGCGCAGATCTACGCCAACGGCATTGGCGGCAAGCCGCATGACGACAGCCAGGCGCGCACCCTGCTGACGAACGCTGCACGGCAGAATTACGACACCGCCCAGCTCGACCTGGCAGCCTGGATGATCGAGGGGCGCGGCGGGGCGCGTGACCTGAAGGGTGGCTTCGGGTGGATGAAGCGGGCCGCCGAAGGCGGCAATGTCGCCGCGCAGAACCGTCTCGCCAAACTCTATATGGGCGGCATCGGCACCGATCCCGATCTGGTTCTGGCCGGCGCCTGGTATATCGTGGCGCGCCGCGCCGGGCTGATCGATCCGAAGATGGACGATTTCCTGCAGGGCCTGGACGACGATCAGACCAAGCAAGCGCTGCAGCGTGCCAACCGGCTGCCCTGAGCATTTCACGATCAGGCCAGGCGTGCGCGCGGCCGTGATCGGCGCCTTCCCGGGTACAGCACTTCCGCGCCGCTCCCTTGCCTCTTGAGGCGTTTTGTGGTCTTGGGAGCCGCGAAACCGCCTTTTCGGCGGGCATCTCACTCCGGATCAAATTCATCATGGCCAAGATCAGCGGCAACGAAATCCGTCCCGGCTACGTCATCGAGCACGACGGGGGCCTCTGGGTGGCCGTCAAGACCAACACCGTCAAGCCAGGCAAGGGCGGCGCGTACAACCAGGTCGAACTGAAGAACCTGATCAACGGCACCAAGCTCAACGAGCGTTTCCGTTCGGCCGAGACGGTCGAGCAGATCCGTCTGGAGTTGAAGGATTTCTCCTTTCTCTACGAGCAGGGCGACGCGCTGGTCTTCATGGACACCGAAAGCTACGAGCAGCTCGAACTGCCGAAGGATTTCGTCGGCGACCGTTCCGCCTTCCTGCAGGACGGCATGATGGTGACGGTGCGGCTCTACGAGGAAAGGCCGATCGGCATCTCGCTGCCCGATCAGGTGACGCTCGCCATCACCGAGGCCGACCCCGTGGTGAAGGGTCAGACGGCGGCGTCCTCCTACAAGTCGGCGGTGCTGGAGAACGGCATCCGCGTGATGGTGCCGCCCTTCATCGCGACGGGCGAGCGCATCATCGTCGATACCAACGAAATCACTTACGTGCGCCGCGCGGACTGACGGCGGACAACGGGAAGAAGAAATGGCGCGTTCAGCACTCCTCAATGTCATGGTCCAGGCGGCGATGAAGGCCGGCCGGTCGCTGTCACGCGACTTCGGCGAAGTCCAGAACCTCCAGGTGTCGCTGAAGGGACCGGGCGACTATGTCAGCCAGGCCGATCGCAAGGCCGAGGAGATCATCTTCACCGAACTCTCCAAGGCGCGCCCGGGCTATGCCTTCCTGATGGAGGAACGCGGCGTGGTGGAGGGCGAGGATGCCCAGCACCGCTGGATCGTCGACCCGCTGGACGGCACCACCAATTTCCTGCACGGCATTCCGCTGTTTTCCATTTCCATCGCGCTGGAGCGCCAGGGCCAGATCGTCGCCGGCATCGTCTACAACCCGGCGATGGACGAGCTCTACACCGCCGAGCGCGGTGGCGGCGCTTTCCTCAATGACCGCCGGCTGCGCGTCGCCGGTCGCGGCAAACTGGTCGACGCGGTGATCGGCTGCGGCGTTCCGCATCTCGGACGCGGCCATCACGGCAACTTCCTCATCGAACTGCGCAACGTCATGGCCGAAGTCTCGGGCGTGCGCCGGCTCGGCTCGGCCGCGCTCGACCTTGCCTATGTCGCCGCCGGTCGCATGGACGGCTACTGGGAAACCGGCCTGTCGGCCTGGGACATCGCTGCCGGCACGCTGCTGGTCCGCGAGGCCGGAGGCTTCACCTCCGATATGGACGGCGCCCAGGCCATGCTGGAAACCGGCTCCGTCGTGGCCGGCAACGAGGCCATACACCGCGCCCTGCTGCGCACCGTGAAGAAGCCGCTCGCGGCCCGACCCTGAGCCGTCGGCGCGGTCTTAAAATCGCAATCGAACCTTGAAATACTGCCGGTCGGCCGCCCAGATGAGGGCAATGACAGGAAGCCGGCAGTGAACCAGACCGCGCAAAAACCCGACATCGTCGCCCCGTTCGCGGGACGCTGGCACTACTCGCGCGCCGAACTGATCGCCGACGGCATCGTGCACACCGTCGGCATCGTGCTGGCGATATCGGCCGGCTCGGCGCTGCTGGCGCTGGCCGCCTTCCGAACCGGCCCGGGCGAGTACGTCGCCGCCGCTTTCTACGTCGTCTCGCTGCTGACCGTGCTGTCGGTATCGCTCACCTACAACCTGTGGCCGGTGACATCACCGGCCAAGTGGATCCTGCGGCGCTTCGACCACGCCGCGATCTACCTGCTGATCGCCGCCACCTACACGCCTTTCCTCGCCCAGCTCGACGGCTCGGCGATGGCGCACTGGATGATCGCCCTCGTCTGGAGCGCGGCCGTGGCCGGCATCTTCCTCAAGGTGTTCCTGCCCGGCCGCTTCGACCGGGCGGCGATTGCCTTCTATCTCATCATCGGCTGGAGCGGCATCGTGCTGGTCGGGCCTATCGTGCGCACCCTGCCCACCGCCTCGATCGCGCTGATCGTCGCCGGCGGCGTCGTCTATTCCTGCGGCGTCATCTTCTTTGCCTGGAAGGGACTGCGCTTCCACAACGCGCTGTGGCACGGCTTCGTCGTCACCGGCGCGGGCCTCCACCTGGCCGCGATGGTCGATTGCCTCGTGATAAGCCGCCTCTGAACGCACTGGCCATATTGCCAAGCGCCATTCAATTTGGTCACAATTCCGTTTAGAGTCGTGATCTGGAGCAATTCCAGCAAAAGCGCGCAGCGGTTTTGCGTCCGGAGTTGTGTAATAACAAAGAGATAGAGCAACTATGGCGCTCCTTTTTTCGCCGAAATTGCTCTAGGGCGATGGCGGCATCGGAAACGGGGCACGGATGGCTTTTCTCAAATCCTTCGGCACGGGCAGGCGCTCCGATGTCCTGTTCTACGATCCGCACAAGCTGTCGAGCCCGCAGGTCTTCCTTCTCACCATGGTCATCTTCCTGGTGATCGTCGCCTTCATCGCGGCTATCCTGACGCGTCAGATCTCTACCGCCTTCGTCACCAATCCCGGCCTCAACGGGCTGATTCTCGGCGTGCTGGCAGTCGGTATCCTGCTGGCCTTCGTGCAGGTGGGACGCCTGTTCCGCGAGGTGCGCTGGGTGAATTCCTTCCGCGCAGGGTCCGAAATCACCGAACCGGTGCTGCTGGCGCCGATGAAGGCGATGATCGGCCGGTCATCGTCGATGGCCTTCTCGACCAGCTCCATGCGCACCATGCTGGATTCGATCGCCACCCGCCTCGACGAAAGCCGCGACACCTCGCGCTATCTCGTCGGCCTGCTGGTGTTCCTCGGCCTGCTCGGCACATTCTGGGGCCTGCTCAACACCATCGGCTCGATCCGCGAGACCATCGAATCCCTCGACCCCGGCAGCGGCGACGCCGCAGCCGTGCTCGATTCGCTCAAGCAGGGCCTGTCGGCGCCGCTGGCGGGCATGGGCACCGCGTTCTCCTCGTCGCTCTTCGGCCTTTCCGGCTCGCTGGTGCTCGGTTTCCTCGACCTCCAGGCCGGGCGTGCCCAGACCCGTTTCTACACGGAGCTGGAGAACTGGCTTTCCTCGGTCACCGACCTGTCGTCGGACATCGTCGTCTCCGATCCGGCCAAAGCGGATTCGTCATCCGACGAGATCCGGGTCCTGTCGGAACGGCTGCGCAGCATGCAGGAGAATGGCGGCGGCTCTAACCCGCGCGTCGCCACCGCCATGGCCAATCTCGCCGACGGCATCTCCGGCCTGGTCAAGAACATGCGCTCCGAACAACAGATCATGCGCGACTGGGTCGAGGCGCAGTCCGACGAGCAGCGGGCGATGCGCAACACGCTGGAGAAGATCGCCGACGCGCTGAAGAAGCCCGGGGTGCATTGACGTGGCGCTGGCAAGGCGGCGCGCCGACCGGCGCATTGACTACTGGCCGGGCTTCGTCGACGCGCTGTCGACGCTGCTCCTGGCCATCATGTTCCTGCTCACCGTCTTCGTGCTGGCGCAGTTCCTTCTCGGCCGCGAGATCTCCGGCAAGGACGCGGTTCTCAATCGCCTCAACTCGCAGATCAACGAACTGACCCAGTTGCTGGCGCTGGAGCGATCCAACGCGCAGGACAAGGAGGATTCGCTTGCCAACCTGCAGGCGTCGCTGTCGGCTGCCGAGGCGGAGAAGAGCCGGCTCGAGCAGTTGCTGGCGCAGGGCGCCGGCGCCGGCGACGCCGCCAACCAGCGCGCGACCGCGCTTTCGGGCGAACTCGACAACCAGCGCCAGATCAGCCAGCAGGCCTTGAGCCAGGTGGAGATCCTCAACCAGCAGATCGCCGCGCTGCGCAAGCAGATCGGCGCGCTCGAGGACGCGCTCAACGTCTCCGAGCAGCGCGACCGCGACTCCAACACCAAGATCGCCGATCTCGGCCGCCGCCTGAACGTCGCGCTGGCCCAGCGTGTGCAGGAACTGAACCGCTACCGCTCCGATTTCTTCGGCCGGCTGCGCGAGATCCTGGCCGACCGGGAGAACATCCGCATTGTCGGCGACCGCTTCGTGTTCCAGTCCGAAGTGCTGTTCCCGACGGGCTCCGACGTCATCAACGACGCCGGCAAGGTAGAGATGAAGAAGCTGGCCGACGCCATCATCGAATTGCAGAAGGAAATCCCACCAGAGATCAACTGGGTGCTGCGCGTCGACGGCCACACCGACAACAAGCCGCTTTCGGGCACTGGCCGCTATCGCGACAACTGGGAACTGTCGACCGCGCGCTCGACCTCGGTCGTCAAGTTCCTGATCGAGAACGGCGTGCCGGCAAACAGGCTTGTCGCGGCGGGCTTCGGCGAGTTCCAGCCGCTCGACCCGGCCGATACGGACGAGGCGCGCGCCAAGA
>MKVL01000032.1:250301-435268 GCA_001899205.1 Mesorhizobium sp. 65-26
CTTTAGGGCGCGGAAATTCGGCGGCAAGGCCTGAAAAGATTATCTTTTTTTAATTACACTTCGCGCTTGAGCGCTCCTAGCTTGCCATGCGGGGCCGAGAACCGCCGGCGATGCCTCCCATCGCGACGCGACGGAACCGGACGGCCCGAACGGTTGGAAGGCGACGCGGCTTGGCGGCCGTTCCCTTCCCAGCAAAAGGAAGCGCCGCCATGCGCTCTTCAACCTCACTCAAGATTGCAACCCTCGCCACACTTCTGGTCGCCGCCCCGCTTGCCGGCGCCTATGCCGCAGGGCATCACAAGGGCGCGCTCGACGCCAGTGACACGCCCGACTTCTATGGCCCGCGCCTGACCAGCTTCATCGGCCAGGTGGACGGCGTCAAGCAGGGCATCGCCGACGCCAGGCAGGCCAACAACATCACGCCGGCCGAAGCGCGGGCGCTCGAAATGCGCGCCGACCGTATCAGCCAGGCCGCCGAGAAAGTGGCCTCGAGCGACCGCGGCAGGATCCCGTCGTCGCAGTATCACCAATTGATGCACCGCCTCGACAATCTGGACCAGAGGCTTCTGACCGACACCGGCAGCGGCTTCAACATGGGTGATGGTTCGGACGGCGGGAACTATCCGAACGGCTGAGGCATGTCGCCCGGCAGGTCCCGCTGCTGGAAAGCGCATGCCTGAAAAATGGCTTGGGCGGGTTGGCGATGGTAGCGAAGCCGACCCGCCCCTCATGTCTTCCCAGCCGGCACGTCCAGCAGGAAGGGACCAACTGGCGCCCCGGAACCCTTCCGCGGGCGCCTTTTTTCAGACGCCGAACCACAGCGCGGCGAGCGCCAGTATGGCGGGCACCGTCTGCACATAGAGTATTCTGCGGCTCACGGTCGCCGCGCCATAGAGGCCTGCTATCGCCACGCAAGCGAGGAAGAACGTCTTGATCTGGAAGCCGGCCGGGCCAAGCCACAGGCCCCAGATGAGGCCGGCGGCGAGAAAGCCGTTGTAGAGCCCCTGGTTGGCGGCGAGCACCTTGGACTGGTTGGCGAAATCGGGCTTGAGCCCGAAGGTCCTGTGGCCGCGCGGCGTATCCCACAGGACCATCTCCAGATAGACGATGTAGACATGGATCAGGGCCACCAGCCCGACCAGTATGTTGCCGATCATCATACCCCTCCATGACGGCTGCATCCCCGCAAGCGAGCGGCCGACGCCCGTCTTGCCATCGCCCTCGCATTGATATCTTGTCGCGCGGTCCAAAGTCACCGGAAACAGACATGTCCTTTCAGAAACTCGACGAACTCGGCCACAAGCTCGAAGCGCTGGAGCATGCGCTCGCCATCCTCGGCGCCGACGAGGCGACCCACATGGCGGTGGGCGGCGGGGAAAAACGCGCCGAGGCGATGGCGGCACTGGCCGGCATGCACCATCGCCAGGCAACAGCGCCCGAGATCGCCGACTGGATCGCCGCCGCCGAGGCGGAACCCCTCGAAGACACCAAGCGCGCCGCGGTGGCCGAGTTTCGCCGGCAATACACCAACCTCACCTGCCTGCCCGCCGAGTTCGTCGAACGCATGACGACCGCCCGCATGCGCTCCGAGCAGCTGTGGCGGGACCTGCGGGCCAAGAACGACTGGGCGGGCTTCCAGCCCGCGCTGGAGGGTGTCGTCGCGCTGGTGCGCGAGGAGGCGGCGATGCGGGCGGACGCCCTCGGCCTCGCGCCCTATGACTCACTGATGGAGCAATATGACCCCGGCAACCGCGCCGCCGACATCACGCCCGTCTTCACCGAACTCAAGGCCTTCCTCAAGGTGTTTGTACCGGAGGCGCTGGCGGTGCAGGAAGAGAGGCTGGCGAAGCGTCCCCTGAAACCGCTTGCGGGCACCTATCCCGTCGACCGGCAGCGCGAACTCGGCCTCGCCATGATGGCGGCCGTCGGCTTCGACCTCACCCACGGCTCGCTGTCGGTGTCGCACCATCCTTTCTGCGGCGGCGTGCCGAGCGACGTGCGCATCACCACCCGCTACCGCACGACGGAGTTCCTGTCCGCGCTGATGGGCGTGCTGCATGAGACCGGCCATGCGCTCTACGAGCAGAACCTGCCCAAGGCCTGGTCGCACTGGCCGCTCGGCAAGGCGCGCGGCATGGCCATGCACGAGAGCCAGAGCCTGTTCGTGGAAAAGCAGATCGGCCGCAATCCGGCCTTCTGGCGCTGGGCGCTGCCCGCGGTCGAGAAGCATCTCGGCGAGGCTTGGCCGATCGACGACATCCTGCCGCACGTCCATCGCGTCGAACGCGGGCTGATACGCGTCGATGCCGACGAGGTGACCTACCCGCTGCACGTTATCCTGCGCTACGAACTGGAGCAGGAACTCGTGTCGGGGGCGCTTGACGTGGCCGACCTTCCCGAGGCCTGGGACGCCAAGATGCGCGGCTATCTCGGTCTCTCCACGGCGGACAATCCGGCCGACGGCCCGATGCAGGACGTGCATTGGCCAGGTGCGGCCTTCGGCTACTTCCCGTCCTACACGCTGGGCGCAATGATGGCGGCGCAGCAGTGGGCGGCGCTGACGCGCGACCATCCAAACGCCGACGCGGACCTCGCCAGGGGTGACTTCAGCGCCGTCAACGACTGGCGCCGCGAGCGCATCTGGTCGCAGGGATCGCGCTGGTCGACGCCCGAACTCCTCCAACGCGCGACGGGCGAGAAGCTCAATGCCGCGCATTTCACCAGCCATCTCAAGCGGCGATATGGAAACTAGGCCGAAGCGCGTGACCGGCCCACGTGGCGAACTTCAGGGAAGGAACCTCCCATGAACGGCACGAAGGCATACATCCCGGTTCCCCTGCCCGACTATCGCGAGCTTCCGCTCGAGACGATGCGGGAGAACGCCAGGGCCTTCCACGCGGAGTTGCGAGCCCGCCACACGGTGCGCGACTTCTCGTCCCGGCCGGTGCCGCGCGACATCATCGAAACCTGCATTCTGGCGGCGGGCACCGCGCCCAATGGCGCCAACCACCAGCCATGGCATTTCGCCGTGATCGGCGACGCCGCCATCAAGAAGAGAATCCGCGAGGCGGCCGAGATCGAGGAACGCGCCTTCTACGCGGGCCGCGCCGGCGAGGAATGGCTGGCCGCGCTGGCGCCGCTCGGCACGGACGAGAACAAGGCCTTCCTCGAGGAAGCGCCGTGGCTGATCTGCATCTTCGGCGAGCGCAGGAGCCGGTCCGCCGACGGCGTGCTGCGCAAGAACTACTATGTGCCGGAATCGGTCAGCATCGCCTGCGGCTTCCTGATCGCCGCCCTGCACAGGGCAGGCCTCGTCATGCTCACCCACACGCCCAATCCAATGGGTTTCCTCAACGAGATCTGCGGTCGCGACCCGCATGACAAGCCCTATATACTGATGGTGGTGGGCTATCCGAAGGATGGCCCGACGATCCCCGCCCATGCGCTGGAGAAGAAGCCGCTCGACCAGATCGCGACGTTTCTCTAGCCCGTCCAGGACGCGAGGGCAGGCTGGCCGACTTTCGACGGCTTGGCTGACATCTGCATTCGGAACCTGCATCGCGGGTCTTTACTTTGGCGAGAAAGGCTCTGAAAAAGAGCAATATTCAAGTCAGTGAGCCTGGATGTTGGTGGGTAACAGTCTTCGTGGGGTCAGGTCTTTCCACTGCCTCGTGCTTTTTTTGATCTTACTGGTCGGGGTCGTCGTCCCCGCGGCGGCGGATGAAGTCGTCCACAAGGGACCGGCAGCGGACTGGATCAAGCCGGTCGATGTCCCGCCGGCCGATGCGGCGCGAGCCGACCAGATCAAGAACGGCCTCTCATGGCTTTTGACGGACGAACAGCTCATCCATCGCGACTACGGCTACGACGATTATTCACGCTCCGTCTACAAGATCGTCGATCGGCCCGGCCTCGATCAGGGCGCAGGCATCGACCTGCAATTCGACCCCTCCAGGCATCGGGTAACGCTCAACCATCTGCGCATCATTCGCGAAGGCGTGACGCTGGACCGCCTGCCCGACGTGAAATTCGACATCTTCCGGCAGGAAAAAGACGCCGAAAAGGGTATCTATGACGGCTGGCTGACCGCCCATGTCAACATCGACGACGTGCGCGTCGGCGACATCGTGGACTATGGCGAGACCTATGAGATAACGCCTCTCATCGGCAAGAATCTGTTCTTCTACAGCTTCTCCACCGACTCGACGGAACCGGTGGGACTGATCCGCAGCAGCATCATCTGGCCTGCTTCGCAACCCCTGGCGATCAAGCCGCGCGGCACCGGGATCAAGCCAACCATCTCCACATCGGGAACGGACACCGTCTATCTCTGGGCGATCGCCAATCCAAAGCCGCTCAAGCTGGAGGACAGTATTCCGACCGCATTCCCTGCCTGGGGAACGGTCGATGTCTCGTCCACCGCAAGCTGGCAAGGCGTGATCGATGCCCTCCAGCCTTATTACAAGCCGGTGACCACATTCCCCGCGGCCTTCGCGGCGAAACTCGATGAGATCGCGGCAAGGCAGCGGCTGCCGGAGGACCGGATGATCCCGGCGATGCGCCTGGTCCAGGACGAGATTCGCTATGTCAGCCTGTCGATGGGATCGGGTTCATACATTCCGCGCGATCCCGCGACCGTCATCCAGAGCGGCTTTGGGGACTGCAAGGACAAGGCGCTGCTGCTTGCCTCGGCTTTGGCGCGACTGGGCATTTCGGCACAGGTCGCGTTGGCCGATCTCGACAGGGGACGGGCCTTGGACCAACACCTGCCGGCTTTGCGCCACTTCAACCATGCCATCGTCAAGGCAACGATCGCGCAGAAGACATACTGGCTCGATGCGACCGACTATCTGCAGGGCGGCGACGCAAGCAACGTCCCACAGGCGGACTATGGATTTGCGTTGCCGATTTTCGGCAATGGCGAACTCGAGAAGATGCCGAGCCCGGAACTGACCAGCCCGACGATCAAGGTCGCCGAGGACTTTTCTTTCCCAGACAAGCCAGACGGCTATCTGACGCTGTCCGTGCTGTCGACCTATGAAGGCGGCGATGCCGACCGGATGCGCAGCCGGCTTGCCAGCCGCTCGATGAGTGACCTGTCGGACGCCTATCTGAAATACTACAGCAAGCGTTATCCAGGCATCGAGAGCGGCGCCAAGCTCGAGGTCTTCGACAATCGCGATGGCAACATCGTCAACGTTCGGGAAAATTACCGGCTGTCGTCGCAGGCCCTGGCAGCCAACGATCTCGCCAAGAATTTTCCCATCTCGGCGGCCGATCTCGGCAACGATCTGCCCACGCCCAGCATGCTCAACCGCGTCGCCCCGATCTCGCTTGGGTCACCGGTCAATCGCCGTCATACGATCACGGTGAGCAACCTCAAGGCGAGGTTCTCCGGCGAGGACATGAAGAGCATCGCCACGCCCTATCTGTCACTGAGATCATCCTACAGCAGCACGCCGACCACTTTCACGGTGGAGTGGAATTTCCGGACGCTGGCAACTCAGGTTCCCGCCACGGCGATCAGCGACTATTTGAAGTCGGTCAAGGACGTCGCCGACAACATCGACTGGTCCTACAACTTCACCTACGAGGATGCAAAAGAGGACCCACCCCAGGCAGCGGCGCCCTTCACGCAGCAACAATTTTTGAGAAGCGTGCTCCTGCTGTCGGTGTTCATCGGCGTGCCGCTGTTCATGGCCTATCGGCGTAGCCGGCAGTAGCCGCTACCAGGCGCTATTCGGCGGCGCCCCTGAAGGCGCTGGCGCCGGTCTCGAACTGCAGCTTGGCCAGCCGCGCATAGATGCCGCCGCGCGCGACCAGGCTCTGGTGCGTGCCTTCCTCGACGATGCGGCCGCCGTCCATGACCAGGATGCGGTCGGCCTTCAGCACCGTCGCCAGCCGGTGGGCGATGACGATGGTGGTGCGGCCGCGCATCAGCCGCTCCAGCGCCTTCTGCACCAGCGTCTCGCTCTCGGCGTCGAGCGCCGAGGTCGCTTCGTCGAGCAGCAGGATCGGCGCATCCCGCAGGATCGCGCGGGCGATCGCCACGCGCTGGCGCTGGCCGCCCGACAGCGTCACGCCGCGCTCGCCCACCTGGCTGTCGTAGCCCTTGTCCAGCTTGACGATGAACTCGTCGGCGAGCGCGTCCCTGGCCGCCGCCTCGATCTCGGCCTTGCCGGCGCCCGGCCGGCCGAAGCCGATATTGTCGGCCACGCTCGCCGCGAAGATCGTGACGTCCTGCGGGACGATGGCGACCCGCTCGCGGATCGCGGCCGGATCGGCGGCGCGCGCGTCGACGCCATCGATGAGGATGCGGCCGGTTTCCGGGTCGTAGAAGCGCAGGATCAGCGAGAAGACGGTGCTTTTTCCGGCGCCCGAAGGCCCGACGATCGCCACCGTTTCGCCGGGCTTCACGTCGAAACTCAGCGCGTGGACAGCGGCGCGGTCGGGCCGCGCCGGATAGGAGAAGGAGACGTCGTCGAAACGGATGGCGCCGCTGGCGGTCGCCGGCAGCGGCTTCGGATCGGCCGGCGCCTGGATCGCCGGCCTCTCGGCAAGGATCTCGGTCAGGCGTTCGGCGGCGCCCGCCGCCTGCGCCAGTTCGCCCCAGACCTCCGACAGGGCGCCCAGCGCGCCCGCCGCGAACACCGCGTAGAGCAGGAACTGGCCGAGCGTGCCGGGCGACAGCGTGCCGGCGAGCACGTCGCGCGAGCCGAACCACAGCACCGCGACGACCGAGGCGAAGATCGTGAAGATGGCGAAGAAGGTGAGCAGCGAGCGCGCCAGAATCGACGCACGCGCCGCCTGGAAGGCGGCCTCGACCGCGCCCGCGAAGCGGCCCGTAACCAGCTTCTCATTGGTGAACGCCTGCAGCGTGCGCACCGCGCCGATCTGCTCACTGGCATAGGCGGTGGCATCCGCCAGCGTATCCTGGGCCTGCCGCGACTTGCGCCGCACGGAACGCCCGAACGCCATCAGCGGCAGCACGATGATGGGGATGGCGGCAATGACGAGGCCGGACAGTTTGGGACTGGTCACCACCATCATGGCCACGGCGCCGAGGCCGAGGATCAGATTGCGCAGGGCCACCGAGGCCGTGGCGCCGACGGCCGACTTCACCTGGGTGGTGTCGGCGGCGAGCCGCGAGACGATCTCGCCCGACTGGGCACTGTCGAAGAAGGCTGGCGACAGCGTGGTGACGTGGCTGAAGACGTCGCGGCGGATGTTGGCGACCACGCGCTCGCCGAGCGTGATGACGAAATAGTAGCGGCCGGCGGATGCCGCCGCCAGCAATGCCGCCATGCCGACGAGCATGATGAAATAGCTCGCGATGAACCCGGAATCGGACGTCGAGAAGCCGTGGTCGATCATCCGTCGCACCGCAATCGGCAGCGCCAGCGTCGTCGCGGCGGCGACGGTGAGCGACAGGATCGCGCCGATCACCAGCTTCCTGTACTGGCCGATATAGGGCAGCAGGCGCCTGAGCGGCCTGAGCGAGCGCCGACGCAGGTCTGCATCGCCAGTGATGTCCGCCATGCCTGTTTCCTTCGGGACCGCCGGCGGCGAACCGCCCTCGGAAGGCACGCCGCCAATATGCGCTTGCTGCGGCCTTGTGATTCAATTCCGGCTGATGTATAGGCTCGCCGACCGTTTTAGAAGCCGTGGCTTTTCATTAGCTGCGGCTTCGAGTTTTAAAAGGGGGCGCATCGACGCAGGCCATAGGCCCGTCTCGCGCCGGCCAGCCGGAAACGAAGATCAGGAACACGACAATGAAGGCCGATATCCATCCCGACTACCACACCATCAAGATCGTCATGACCAACGGCACCGAGTACCTGACGCGCTCGACCTGGGGCAAGGAAGGCGACACGATGAACCTCGACATCGACCCGACCACGCACCCGGCCTGGACCGGCGGCCAGCAGACCCTGCTCGACCGCGGCGGCCGCCTGTCGAAGTTCAAGAAGCGTTTCGAAGGTTTCGGCCTCTAAGCCGAACGCACTTTGCGATTTTGAAGAACCCGCCCATGTGGCGGGTTTTTTGTTGTCAGTACCCGGCCCCTACCTCCCTCTTGTGGGGAGGTCGGACCGAAGGTCCGGATGGGGGGCTGGCGCCTCTCCTGCCCGCTGCTTTGCAGCGGCCCTGCTTGTGAGGGGGCGGCAAGAACCTCACTCGCCAACCAACTCCCTCAGCGCCATCCGCTTGTAGGCTTCAACCAGCCTGTCGCCTTCCTCGCGATCGACGGAGATCGCCAGCCGCACGGCGGCCTCGCCCATCTGCCAGACGAGAAACGCCGCGGTTTCGAGTTCCATCGGATCGGCATCCGGCCGCAACCGCTTCAGCACGGCGACCAGAAATTCCGCGTTCGCCCGGCTGTCCGCCATCTCGAGCGCGCGCAGCGCCTTGTCGGCCTGGGTGCCGAACCAGACGTCGCGTATCACCGGCTCGGCCAGGAACAGCCTGTAATAAATATCCAGAAGTTCCGAGAACGCCCGCTTCAGGTCCTGAGCGTCGCTGACGTCCCTCAACGCCGCCGAAATGCAGGCCTGGCTTTCGGCGGTGTATCGCTCGGCAAGCGCCCAGACGATCGCCCGCTTGTCCGGGAAGAACTGGTAGAGCGAGCCGATCGAAACCCCCGCCCTTTCCGCCACCTCGCCCATGCGCATGGCGTCGCTGCCCTGCTCGGAGATCAGCGCCGAGGCGGCGGCCAGCATGCGCTCGACCCGCTCGCGGCTGCGCTGCTGGGTCGGCGCCCGGCGCGGCGAAGCAATGTGCCCCTGTGAAGAGGTCGACGCGGCCGTGTCCTCCATGGCTGTCTCCAAACCTGGCAAAAGCTCTTGACTTGAAAAATACGAGGGTTTATCACGTTTTGCAAATGTGAATATTCCTCACATTGTGAATGGCGACGCGGCGCATACCGCCAACCAGGCCGGAGACCCGAGATGATCAAGCTTCTTCCCACCCTGACCTTCATCGCCGCGATCGGCTCCGGCGTGGTCGGCGGCGTCTTCTTCGCCTTTTCGAACTTCATCATGCCGGCGTTTGCCCGACTGCCGGCGGCGGGTGGCATCGCGGCAATGAACGCGATCAACATCACGGTCATCACCCCGACCTTCATGGCGGCGCTGTTCGGCACCGGCCTCGTCTGCCTCGCGCTGATCGCTTCGACCGTCATGGGCTGGAGCCAGTCGGGATCGTACTGGTTGCTGGCCGGCGCCGTGATCTACCTCGTCGGCAGTACGATCGTGACCATGGTGTTCAACGTGCCGCTCAACGATGCGCTGGCGGCCGTCGATCCGGCGAGCGCCAGCGGCGCCGCCGTCTGGACGAACTATCTGGGCGAATGGGTGATGTGGAACCACGTGCGCACAATCGCCAGCATCGTGGCGATGAGCTGCTTCATCATGGGTCTGATTTGAGGCACGGGCTCGTCGAACGCGAAAATCCCACCTCAGGCGGGGTCTTTCGACTTGTGGCCCTTGCGATCCGAGTGGCCCAGATCGCGCTCCGGGTCGATGACGTCGCGGACCAGTTGCTTGAGCTTTGCCGCATCCGGAAAGCCGCCGTCGCGCTTGCGGTCCCATACCAGCACGTCGCTGCAGGAGATGGTGAAGATGCCGCCGGTGCCCGGCACCAGCGTCACTTCGCCAAGCTCGGTACCGAAGGTGGAAAGCAGCTCCTGCGCCATCCAGCCGGCACGCAGCAGCCATTGGCACTGCGTGCAGTAGGTGATGACGATCCGAGGTCTATCTGGCAGGCTCATTCATGTGTCTCGCGGGTGCGAACGGTTGTTCCGGCAACCCGATCATGGATCGGGCCATTACCCCAGGCAATCGAGAACCAGATCCAGAGCAGCCAGATCAAGACTAAGGCAAACGCGACGAACGCGCATACGATTTCAACCCTGGAATAGCTCGGCACGGGTTCAGGAATGCCTCTCCAGGCCTGGAAAGCAAACCACGCTCCCGACAACGTGACAGGGACAAAGCCGAGAAACTTGATCACTCCCCGACAGGCTGCCTTTTGCAAGGACAGACCGATTCTATTCCAATCATACTCGTCACGCACGACAATCGACAAAGCCAGCTTGCCAACGGACTGGCCCGAAACAATCTCCATGACGAGAAGATAGATCGCTAGAATGGGCAATTCGAGGAAACCCAGATCCAGCGCCGTGGGCCGAAAATTCCCTTTCGAATTAAGATCGATCGAGACAGCTGGGCTCATTCCTGATCGAGTATCCTTGGCTTTACCGACTGCCATTTCCGCGACCGGGAAGAAGCCGAAGAAAGATGTACTACACATCTGCCAATCGTAGGCCTCGACTGTTGGATTTCCGTGCACCGTAGCCGAGCGGCACATTTGCGAGTTGAACCAGAAGTGGCCCTTCACCCCGCCGTCGGTCAGCAGGAACAGACCTGCTACCAACGAATAAAGAGGCATCAGCACGACGAGATAGTCGATCAGTGAAGCGAAAAGCCGGCGCCAAAAGCCGGCGAGGCTTGGCCAAGTCCCCTCGTCGGCATGTTCAAGCCCGCCGTAGTCGGTCATCGGCTCCCCCGCTGATAACTGACGAACCTGTACCGCGAACAAAATGCGGCCGGCCAGCACCACCCGGGTGCAGCCCTATAGGGCAGCGTTGTCGGACTCAGGCCGCGCTGAGCTTGGCCATCGTCTCGTCGTCGACCTCGAAATTGGCGTAGACGCTCTGCACGTCGTCGTCGTCCTCGAGGGTGGCGACCAGCTTCATCAGCGACTGCGCGCGCTCCTCGTCGACCGGGACGTTGTTCTGCGGCTGCCAGATCGGTTTGACCGATTCCGCTTCGCCGAGGGCGGCTTCGAGCGACTTCGACACTTCACCGAGATTTTCGAAGCCGCAGTAGATGGTGTGGCCTTCCTCATCGGATTCGACGTCGTCGGCGCCCGCTTCGATCGCGGCTTCCATCACCTTGTCGGCGCTGCCGACGGAGGCCGGATAATAGATTTCGCCGACGCGGTTCCACATGAACGACACCGAGCCGGTTTCGCCCAGCGCCCCGCCAGCCTTGGTGAAGGCGGCGCGCACGTTGGATGCCGAGCGGTTGCGGTTATCGGTCAGCGCCTCGACGATCAGCGCCACGCCACCGGGGCCGTAGCCCTCGTAGCGTACCGCCTCATAGTTCTCGCCATCTCCCGCCGACGCCTTGTTGATGGCGCGCTGGATGTTGTCCTTGGGCATCGACACGGCCTTGGCGTTCTGCACGGCAAGGCGCAGGCGCGGGTTCATCGCCGGGTCGGGCGTGCCGGTCTTGGCGGCGACGGTGATTTCGCGCGCCAGCTTGGAGAACATTTTCGACCGCACCGCGTCCTGGCGGCCCTTGCGGTGCATGATATTCTTGAACTGTGAATGGCCAGCCATGGCACCCCTGTCGTGTTCGGCTAGAGCACAGCAGGGCGAGATGTCTCGCCCATGCAAGATGCTCGAAATCAAGTTTCAGAACGGCCCTGATACGCCTGCGAAGGCATATGGCGCTCTCTGTCGGAATGGCCGGCTTATAGATAAATCGGCTCAATTCGTCCAGCCGCGCGCTTGGCTTCGCCGCGCTATGTCCGGGAAACCTCACCCTTGGGAACGAATTATCCCTCGAGGTCCGATTTCAGCCGGTCGATGAGGCCCAGCGCATGGCCGGCATATTGGCTGATCCAGCGGTCGTGGATCTGCCGGATGGGCAGCGCGTTGAGGTGGTTCCAGCGTTCCCTGCCCTCACGCCGCGCCACCACCAGCTCGGCCTCCTCCAGCACCTTCAGATGCATCATGACGGTGCAGCGATCCATGTCCGGGAAAGCCTCGCATAGCGCGCCGGTGGTCCGCGGCTGATCCTTCAGCTGGTCCAGCAGTTCGCGGCGGCGGGGATGCGCCAGCGCCTTGAAAACATGGTCATCCTTGGCTTGGCTTGACATGTTATATTTCTATAACATATCGTATCGGCAGGCAAGGAAGGAGCTGTGGATATGTCCCTCGGATTCAGGGTTTCCGGCCGCATCGGCAAACCGGTCGCCGAAGTCTTCGACGCCGTCGTCAACCCGACCAGGCTCAGCGGCTATTTCACCACCATAGGTGGCGCCTCGGCCCCGCTGGTCGCCGGCACCACGGTCACCTGGTGGAAGACCGTGCCCGTCGAGGTGGACGAGGTCGAGAAGGACCGGCGCATCGTGCTGCGCTGGGACGCCACTGACGCCGACGGCAAGCCCGCCTACAAGACCCGCATCGAGATGAATTTCGAACAACTGGAAGACGGCGGCACCTTCGTCACCATCGCAGAAAGCGGCTGGCTGGAAGGCGAGGCCGGGCTGAAGAAATCCTTCCTCAACTGCGAGGGCTGGTCGCAGATGCTGGCCTGCATGAAGGCCTATGTCGAATACGGCATCAACCTGCGCGATGGCTACTACCGCGCCGAGATGCGCGGCGAGCCGGCCAACGAAACCAACGTCTGAAAATCGGAGGACGACGCCACATGGTGGAGAAAGTCACCCCATTCCTGATGTTCCAGGGCAAGGCCGAGGAGGCCATTGCCTTCTACTGCGAGACCATCCCGCAGAGCCGCGTCATCGACGTCACGCGCCATGGCAGCGGCGAAGGCGAACCGGGAGGCATGCTGGCGCGCCTATCGATTGGCGGCCAGGACGTGATGATCTATGACAGCCCTGTTCCCCATGCCTTCACCTTCACGCCGGCGGCCTCGCTGTTCGTCGACTGCTCCAGCGAGGAGGAGCAGGATCGCATCGTCGAAGCCTTGGCCGAGGGCGGCGGCTTCCTGATGCCGACCGGCAATTACGGCTTCAGCCGCCGCTTCGCCTGGCTAAACGACCGCTACGGCGTCTCCTGGCAGGTCAACCTGCCCTAGCGCCGCACGGATGCACGGATATTGCAACATTCCAGATTCGACGGGAGCAAGCAGATGAGCACGGAAATCAGCGGCGGCGTCAACATTGCCATGAAGGTGCCATCGCACCAGTTCGAAGCGACCGTCGCCTTCTACAGGGATGTCGTGGGATTGAAGCCGTTTACGGCCAAGGCGCCGGCCATCGGCTTCGAGCTCGGCCCCAATCGGCTGTGGATCGACGAGGCGCCGACGATGAGCCAGGCCGAGGTCTGGCTGGAGCTGTTCACGCCGGATTTCACGAGCGCCGCGGATCATCTCGCCAGGGCCGGCGTGGTGCGTTGCGACGCCGTCGAACCCCTGGGCGAGGATTTTCGCGGCGGCTGGATCACCAACCCGGCCAACATCATTCACATGGTGCGCGAACCGGACGCCTGGTGAGGACAATCCGAAAGGAGAAAGCCATGGAACTGCGTGAAGCGCCGGTCGCCGAGGCCGGCATGCTGATCCGCCGGCCGGTGGCCGAGGTCTTCGAGGCGATCGTCGACCCGGCGATCACCACCAGATTCTGGTTCACCCATTCCAGCGGCCGGCTGGATGAAGGCAAGCCTGTTCAGTGGGAATGGCGCATGTACGGCGTCTCGACCCGGGTCGAGGTCAGCGAGCTCATCCGCGACGAAAGGATCGTCATGCAGTGGGGCGAACCGCCCACCCGCGTGGTCTGGACCTTCACCGCCATGCCCGACGCCTCGACCTTCCTCGAAGTCCGCAATTCCGGCTTTGCCGGCACCGGCGACGAACAGGTCGGGCAGGCCATCGGCTCGACCGACGGCTTTGCGCTGGTGCTGGCCGGCGCGAAAGCCTGGCTGGAGCAGGGCGTGGCGCTCGGTCTCATCGGCGATCGCCACCCCAGGGGCGCCCCTTCATCCTAGAGGGACGCCACCCGTCTCAATCCCGGCTCAGTGCCCGCCGCCCGGCTTCTGCCGCTTGCGGTGCCGCGCCAGCATGTTGAGGCTCTCGACCAGGGCGGAGAAACCCATGGCGGCGTAAATGTAGCCCTTCGGCACGTGGTAGCCCATGCCATCGGCGATCAGCGTCATGCCGATCATCAGCAGGAAGCCCAGCGCCAGCATCACGATCGAGGGGTTCTTGGCGATGAAGTTCGCCAGCGGCCCCGCCGCCAGCATCATCACCGAAACCGCGACGATGACGGCGATGTACATGATGGCGATCTCGTCGGTCATGCCGACGGCGGTGATGATGGAATCGATCGAAAAGACGAGGTCGAGCAGCAGGATCTGGAAGATCGCGCCGGCCAGCGAAATCTGCAGCGTCCCGCCGAGCGTCGCTTCCTCATGTTCGGCCGGATCGACGGTGTGGTGGATTTCCTTGGTCGCCTTCCAGACAAGGAACAGGCCGCCGGCGATCAGGATCAGGTCGCGCCAGGAAAAGGCATGGCCGAACGCGCTGAAAACAGGCGTCGTCAGCTGCACGATGATGGAAATCGTGGCCAGCAGCACCAGCCGCATGATCAGCGCTGCCGAGATGCCCAGCCTGCGCGCGCGGGCGCGCTGCGCCACCGGCAACTTGTTGGTCAAGATGGAAATGAAGATCAGGTTGTCGATGCCGAGCACGACTTCCAGAACAACCAGCGTCAGCAGTGCGATCCAGGCGGTCGGATCAGAAACAAAGGCGAAATGCGGTGCGAGAAACTCGACCAACTGCATTTACGTCGTCCCCCGATGGCGTAACGATTTCTATCAGCGTCGCCGGCAAGTAGGTACGCGGCGGGCCTATATCAATGTCAGCGCCAGAAGGACGGAGCGGTTTCTTCCAGCCGTGGGCCGCGACGGAATGGCGCGATCTTTTCGACGAGGCCGGTGCGGTCCGATATGTCGACCCCTACCCCGCACAGCGTCGCCGGACCGCTCGCCGCCTCGAAGCGTCCTTTCGGCACCTTGGACAGGAACCGGTTGAGCGGCTCCTCCTTGTCCATGCCGAGCGAAGAATCATAGTCGCCGCACATGCCGGCATCCGAGAGATACCCGGTGCCGCCGTTGAGGATCTGGTGGTCGGCGGTCGGCTGGTGCGTATGGGTGCCGACGACGAGGCTGGCGCGACCATCGACGAAATGCGCGAAGCACATCTTTTCCGACGTCGCCTCTGCATGGAAATCGATGACCACCGCATCGGCCTGTTCGCCGAGCGGACAGGCCGCGAGTTCGCGCTCGCCGGCCTGGAACGGATCGTCCAGTTCGGGGTGCATGAAAACGCGGCCCATGATGTTGGCGACCAGCACCCGCGCGCCGTTCCTGGCGATATAGACGCCGGAGCCACGACCGGGCGTGCCCTTGGGGAAATTTGACGGCCGCAGGAAGCGCTCCTCGCGCGGCGCGAAGGCAAGCGCGTCGCGCTGGTCCCAGACATGGTTGCCGGTCGTCACCACATCGGCGCCGGCGGCAATGGTCTCGCGAAAGATATCCTCGGTGATACCGAAACCGCCGGCGGCGTTCTCGCCGTTGACGACGACGAAATCGAGCCGGAAGTCCGAGATCAGCCCCGGCAGCTGTTCCCACACCGCCGTGCGCCCTGATTTGCCGACCATGTCACCGAGAAAGAGAAGTCTCATGCGTTCCCAAGCTGAAAGTCACTGAGGCATAATGCCGAAAACTGTAAAGCGGTTTCCGAGCGACATCATGCTCTGTCTCCGGGCTGCATGACTTCCGCGAAAGACCATGAGCCTCGAAAGACTATCTACAATTGTGGCGGGAACTGGCGCAACCCGCTCTCGGTCAGTATTTCCGGGATGATCACGTCATGGTTCTCATCCGGAACCATCTCGACTTGCTGGCAATCGAAGGCTATGCCGATCAGCCTTGGCGTCAGCCCCTTGTCTGCCAGCTTCGCAATCGCCCGGTCGTAATAGCCGGCGCCGTAGCCGATGCGGTGGCCGCGCGCGTCGAAGGCGGCCAGAGGCACCAGCATCACCGAGGGGTCGAGAACCTCGGCTTCCTCATGCGGGCCGACCGTACCGAAGCCCATATCGACCATCGGCGCGCCGCGCACCAGTTCGCGAAACACGATGGTGGTCTTGTCGAGGATCGCCGGCAGGCAGAGCCGCGCGCCCTTCTCGCGCAACGCGAACATCAGCGGCCGCACATCGACCTCGGAGCGCATCGGCCAGAATCCGGAAACGATCTGGCCGGGTTCGATGGCGATCTCGGCCTTCGCCGTCTCGGCCATTTCGAGCGCGATCTCCACCCGCCAGAACTCGTCGAGCGCATCCCGCCGCGCCAGGGCCTCCTTGCGGAGATGCTTCTTCAGGTCTCTCGATGAGGTCATGCCAGGCAGGTCCCGGATAAATGTCCCACGGTTTCGGGCAAGACCTGCGGAACAAGGCTCGACCGCGAGGAAGCACCGTTATGGATCGACAGCGACGGCACTCGATTTCAGCGGTTTCCGTCTGAATATCAGCCAATGCGTGAAGGCGACAAGCCAGATGGTGATCAATCCGGCAAAGAGCACGTCGGACAGGAAATGCCCGCCAAAGGACATTCGCAGCAGGCCCGTCAGCATTCCGAAGACGATCGCGCCGGCCATGGCGACGGGCCGATAGGGCGGCGGGGCAAGGCTCGCCGGGGCGACGAGCCAGAACGACGCCGATGCTTCGCCGGACGGGAATGAGCAGTTGCGCGGACATGTTCCATCCCACTGATAGAACTGACGGTACTCGCGCGGTCCTCCGAACTCCGTCACCTGCACGGGGCGCGGTCGATGGAGATGGTCCTTCATGATGAAATTGACCACCAGCCCGGAACTCAGGGCGAGCGAGAGGGCGAGGTAGACCAGCGATCGCACCGACGGCGCGCGGCAGATCGGCCAGCCGATCCTTTGCGCCAGATGGGCGACGACCATCACACCGGCAATGACGAAGGGGACCGCGCCGGCAATGCTGCGCGCCATCGCGCCGGCGGCCGTATCGGCGATGAAGAACCGCCCCTTGTCGTCCACGAACAGGCTGGCCACGGCCAGGTCCAGGTTTGGAAAGAGATAGAAAACCAGCCAGAACAACAGTGCCAAGGCGACGACGGCCACACTGACCGACCGAAGCGGATGCGGCTTGAGCTGGGTGACGCTCATCGGGTTCCTCGTCGGCATTCGGCAGGCACGCCTCGCCTGCGCAGGGTTCGAACAGGAACCGGCGAGGCGCCGCGAGATCGGCAATCCGTTCGTCGTTGCATCTTCGCTGCGCCACCCGTCTTCGAGACAGGCATAAGCAGAGTTTTTCAGGCCGTCAACGAAGCGCCGGCCGCGCCGGCGGCAGGTCTTCCGGCTCGGACCCTGGATCCGCTTGATAGCGGCCACGCCGGCGCGCCCCAATTTCTCCCTGAATTTTGATGGATATGTTCGGCACGTTGGCCTATGAGAGGTCGCCGCGGCCACTGACGATTGCGATTTGGCGTACTGGCTGATGCCCAAATCGTCGTTGGAACGTGGTTGGGCGCGCCCTCGCCCAATACGGATTTGCAAGAAATTTCAGGTTGTTCGACGCTCGAAGCCGCATGGCATGCCCCACTCCATGGAAGTGCCGGGCAGTTGCGTTGATAGACGGGGTTGGACTCGGTTTAAACACATCATGGCAACAGCGACTCCCGAGGCGGACCAGACACCGCCATCTTCCGCCAATGGTCCCCTGACGGCGGCGACGCGAAACAGCAGCGACTACACGGCGCAGCCTGGGCCGGAACTGACGGTCGTCGTGCCGACGCTCAACGAAAGGGCGAATGTCCCGCTGCTCGTCGAGCGGCTTGCCGAGGCGCTCGACGGGATCGACTGGGAAGTCGTGTTCGTCGACGACAATTCGAAGGACGGCACGATGCAGGTCGTGCGCGAGCTGGCCGGCGCGAACCGCAGGGTGCGCGGCATCCATCGCATCTTCCGCCGCGGCCTGTCGGGAGCCTGCCTCGAAGGGATGCTGTCCAGCTCGGCCCCGATCGTCGCGGTCATGGATGCCGACCTCCAGCACGACGAGACATGCCTTTCCGAGATGTTCAGGCTGATCAGGAACGGCGACACGGATCTCGTCGTCGCCACCCGGTACGACACCGGCGGCAGCGCCACCGAAGGCTTCGGCGATGTTCGGGCGCGCGGCAGCAAACTGGCCATTCAGCTCGCCAAGTCGCTTCTGAAGGTCGACATGAGCGACCCGATGAGCGGGTTCTTCATGCTTCGCCACGAAGTCGTCGACGCCGTCGCGCCCCGCCTTTCCCAGCAGGGCTTCAAGATCCTGCTGGATATCGTGGCTTCGTCACGCGCGCCGCTTCGCATCAAGGAAATCCCCTACCGGTTCAGGCAGCGGCTGCATGGCGAGAGCAAGCTCGATGCGACGGTCGTGCTCGAATATCTCGGTCTCCTGGTGGCGAAACTGTCCGGCGATCTGGTGTCCACCCGCTTCCTGGCATTCGGCATGACCGGGTCGGCGGGTGTGATCGTTCACCTCGCCGTCCTGCGCCTGCTGCTCCTGAACGGCCTGAGCTTCACCCCGGCCCAGACCGGCGCGATGCTGACGGCCATGACGTTCAACTACACGGTGAACAACGCGCTGACCTATCGCGACCGCCGGCGCACGGGCTGGCGCTTCTTCACCGGCCTGGCGATGTTCGCCGGCCTGTGCAGCTTCGGCCTGGCGGCCGGCGTGGGCATTTCCTCGGTATTCTATCAGAGCGAGCCGCGCTGGTGGTTGGCCGGCCTCGCCGGAGCCGCGGTTGGTTCGATCTGGAATTATGTCACCAACTCGGCGATCACCTGGCGTGCACGATAAATCGCATCCCCAAACCAGCCAAAGCCAATTAGGTCTGGGCCAGTTCGGTCTGAACCTGTCGTCCCTGGTCGTCATCGTCGCGGCGCTGACGCTGTTCCGCTCCTGGGTGGCGGCACGAATGGGACTGGCGCCCGACGAGGCCTATTACTGGCTGTGGTCGCGCTTTCCTTCGGGCGGGTACTACGATCATCCGCCGATGATCGCATGGTGGATAGCAGCCTCCACGAAATTATTCGGCGACACCGCGCTGGGCATCAGGGCATCCGTCGTCCTCTCGGTGCTCGTCACCACCATAGCCGTATATCGGACCGCCATAGAGCTGGAGCTCGAACAGCGGACCGCCGCGCTGGCCGCGCTCTGGCTGAACGCCATGCTCCTCGTCGGCGGCCTAGCCCTGATCGCCACTCCGGACAGCCCATCGCTGATGTTCTGGGCGTTGGCGACATGGGGCGTGGCGCGCCTGCGGCGAACCGGCGAGCCCTGGTTGTGGATCGTGATCGGGCTGTTGGCCGGGCTGGGCTGCGTGTCGAAATACACCAACCTCTTCTTCGGATTCGGATTGATCGTGTGGCTGGTCGCGGACCGCAAGGCGAGGCACTGGCTGGCCAGCCCATGGCTCTATGCCGGCGGCATCGCCGCGCTGGTCGCATTCCTGCCGGTGATCCTGTGGAACATGGAACACCATTGGGTGTCGTTCCAGAAGCAGTTCGGGCGCATCAACGACGGCGGCTTCACATTGCGTTATCTCGGCGAGTTCTTCGCGGCGCAATTCGGGCTGCTCAACCCGCTCATCGCCATCTTTGCCGGCCTCGCCCTCGTGCGGCTGTCGAAGGGCGCCGACAGGGCCGGGCGAATGCCCATGCTGGTGCTGGGCGCCACCATCATCCCGGTGGTGCTCTACATGCTGTTCCACTCCCTGCATGACAGGGTACAGGGCAACTGGCCCGCGCCGATCTACCCGGCGATCGCCATTCTGGCGGCAATGGCCGCGGCTTCCGCCAGTCATCCGGAAAATCGACAGTCCAAACACTGGCGACGCCTGGCCTACTGGGTTGCCCCGGTCGGGATCGGGCTGCTCGCCATCGTTTCCCTGCTTCTCGCGACGCCGGTCGGCTTCGCCCTGCCCTGGCGCACCCCGGTGGACCGCCTGCTCGGATGGCCGGAATTTACCCAGCAGGTCGAAAAATACCGGCAGCAAGTCGGAGCCGGCTGGATAGCGACCACGGACTACGGACTGACCGGGCTACTGGCGTTCCACGGCCCCGACCCCGACAAGGTGCAGGAAATCGTCGATCGCGAGCGCTACACGTTCCAGCCCACGCCGGCGGCGCTCTCGCAACAGCCGGCGCTGATCGTGGTCGAGGAAAAGGACGCCGCGCGTTACCCCTGCTTCCGGTCCGTCACGCCTCTCGCGGTCGTCGACAGGGCGGTCGGCCAGCGCGTGGTCCAGAAATACCAGCTCTTCGAAGCCAGGGGCGCCGCGGACGATCTGCTGCTGAAGGGATGCGCGCAATCGACGGTTCCCGCCGAGGCGCCGGCTTCGCCCTGAGGCGATCCCGCGTCGCGTGAAACCGCCGGGCAAGCTCGCGGATCGTTCGCGAATTCAGTGACGATCCACGCAACCGGTGAAGATGTCGATCCCGGGTGCCTACAAAGTAGGTGGGCGCCGTGTGAGAAAACCCACGGGTCTTCCCAGGGACAGCTCCCTAAGGATCGATAAGGCCCCGGGGATAAGTTTCTCCTGCCGGGAAGCGCAGACCGTCGGGACCAAATATAGGCGGATGGTTGGCCGAGCGCCAGTGAAACGGGCTGCCATTTGCGTGTTATTCATCCGCTCGCCGACTTCCGGCAGGCCACCCGGCATCCAAGCTTGCGCATATGCGCATGGCTCCTTACGGTCCCGCCGCACGGACAGGAGAAAAAATGCGTTTCGAAGGCACAGCGGCCTATGTCGCCGACAAGGATCTGATGGTCGCGGTCAACGCCGCGATCGCGCTGGAGCGCCCGCTGCTGGTCAAGGGCGAGCCCGGTACCGGCAAGACCGAGCTTGCTCGTCAGGTGGCGGCCGCGCTGGGGCTCGACTTCATCGAATGGAACGTCAAGTCGACCACCAAGGCGCAGCAGGGGCTCTACGAGTATGATGCCGTGTCGCGCCTGCGCGACAGCCAGCTCGGCGACGACCGCTTCAACGACATCGCCAACTACATCAAGCGCGGCAAATTGTGGGAGGCCTTCGCGGCGCCGAAAAAAGTCGTCCTGCTGATCGACGAGATCGACAAGGCCGACATCGAGTTCCCCAACGACCTCCTGCAGGAACTCGACCGCATGGAGTTCTTCGTCTACGAGACCGGCGAGACGATCCGCGCGGCGCATCGTCCGATCGTGATCATCACCTCGAACAACGAGAAGGAGCTGCCCGACGCCTTCCTGCGCCGCTGCTTCTTCCATTACATCCGCTTCCCCGACATCGATACGCTGCACAGGATTGTCGAGGTGCACTACCCCGGCATCAAGCAGAACCTGGTGCGCGCCGCGCTCAGCCAGTTCTACGAGATCCGCGAGGTTCCCGGCCTGAAGAAGAAGCCATCGACCTCCGAGGCGCTCGACTGGATCCGCCTGCTGGTCGCCGACGACATCGCGCCCGAGGACCTGCGCACCGACCCCAAGAACATGCTGCCGAAACTGCATGGCGCGCTCTTGAAGAACGAGCAGGACGTGCACCTGTTCGAGCGCCTGGCTTTTATGGCGAGACGGCAGCAGTAGGCGGCAGCAACAGCGCTTTCCGTACCGTGGACCGTTGCCGGCGCGCGACCGTCAGCGCAGCTTCGGCTCTGAAAACTGGAGGAACGAAATGTCCGAAATCACCATCCGCCCGCTCGCGCAGTCCGACCATGCCGACTGGAAGCGCCTGTGGACCGACTATCTTACTTTCTACAAGACCAGGCTCTTCGGCGAGGTCTACGACCTCACCTGGAAGCGCCTGTTCATGGAAGGAGAGTATGAGCCCAAGGGCCTGATCGCCACCATCGACGGCAAGGCTGTCGGCCTGACGCACTACCTCTACCACCGCTCCTGCTGGTCGGAGAAGAACAACTGCTACCTGCAGGACCTCTTCACTGACGCCGAGGCGCGCGGCAAGGGCGTCGGCGCGGCCCTGATCGACGCGGTGAAACAGGAAGCCGCCAAGCTGGGCGTCACCAACGTCTACTGGATGACGCACGAGACCAACGACACGGCGCGCCGCCTCTACGACCACGTCGCGCGCCGCACCGGCTTCATCGAATACGATCTGTTGTGAGCGTTTTGGCACGGAGTACGATGCTCACGTGGAATACCGATCGGTTTGACGCTCTCCAGCGCATTCGTTCCGACTTGGAGCAAAGCGAATACCGACCACTTTATGCTCATTACATCAGCTATCTTGATCTGAGGCAGCGAGGATTGCGCAAGCAGTCCTTCGTGTCCTTGGAGACATTTGTCAGTCACGTGGCAACCGATCCTTTCGAGGTTAGGCTATCGATATGCCGGCATCTCGTCTCAGCCATCGAAGGATATTGGAGCGACTGGCCAGCATCCGACAACTGGCAGCTACCTGATCAAATCGGAAGAAGACTGATCGATCCCGTTTGGCGAGAATGGCGGGAGCGTGAGCCAACCAACCCCGAGGCTTGGGTTTATTATTTTGGATCAGTACCCGGCGAACCAAGCGGGCGCGAGATCGCATTTCTGTTGGCCCCAACCGGCCCGCGCTATCAGTACGCCTTCCTCTCTGAGTTGGGCCACAAGCTGAACTACGAACTGCACGAACTAGACCATATCGAAAGAATCCTTTGCGAGGCGTCGTACTTTGGCGAACTCACCGCGTCGGTCTCCGCCGTCGCCGGGGCAATGGGCGAAAACATAACGCCCGAAGCAGCGGAGATCGTCACCAGACTGACGGAACTGGCGGTTATTTATCGCAATCATGATCGGACAAGTGGTACCCTCCTTCATATGCTAAGAAGTCTCGGCCGCCATGACCTTGTCGAACTCTTCGTCTTGCCGGCCCGACGGTGGTTCCGAGTATTGCCTGAGCCCGTGCGCTAGACGGTCGACATGTTCATCCCCTTCTTCCTCGAACTGAAGGCCGCGCGGGTTCCCGTTTCGCTACGGGAGTATCTGACGCTGCTCGAGGGGCTGGAGGCCGGGCTGGTCGACTATGACGTCGAGGGATTCTACTACCTCGCCCGCTCGGCGCTGGTGAAGGACGAGCGCCACATCGACTGCTTCGACCAGGTCTTCGCGCATGTCTTCAGGGGCGTCGAGGCGCTTGGCGGGCCGGACGCCGTCGACGTCGCCGACATTCCCGAGGAATGGCTGCGCCGGCTCGCGGAAAAGCACCTGACGGAAGAGGAAAAGAAGCTGGTCGAGGCGCTTGGCGGCTTCGACAAGCTGATGGAGACGCTGAAGCAGCGGCTGGAAGAGCAGAAGGGCCGCCACCAGGGCGGCTCGAAATGGATCGGCACCGGCGGCACTTCGCCCTTCGGCGCCTATGGCTACAATCCGGAAGGCGTGCGCATCGGCCAGCACGAGAGCCGCCACCGGCGCGCCGTGAAGGTCTGGGACAAGCGCGAATTCAGGAACTTTGACGACGCGGTCGAGCTCGGCACCCGCAACATCAAGGTGGCGCTGAAGCGGCTGCGCCGCTGGGTGCGCGAAGGGGCGGAGGAGGAGTTCGACCTTCCGGGCACCATCCACGCGACCGCCGAGCATGGCTATCTCGACGTGAAAACGAGGCCCGAAAGGCGCAACGCCGTGAAGCTGCTGATGTTCTTCGACGTCGGCGGCTCGATGGACGACCACATCAGGGAGGTGGAGGAACTGTTCTCGGCCGCGCGCGCAGAATTCCGCCAGCTCGAGTATTTCTACTTCCACAACTGCCTTTACGAGCGTGTCTGGAAGGACAACCGGCGGCGCCATGCAGAGACGATCCCGACCTTCGACCTGCTTCACAAATATGGTCCGGACTACAAGGTGATCGTCGTCGGCGACGCGTCGATGAGCCCCTACGAGATTGCCTCCGCCGGCGGCTCCGTCGAACACTGGAACCCGGAAGCCGGCGCCGTCTGGCTCGGGCGGCTGTTGCAGCAATGGCCGAACGCGGTGTGGCTGAACCCGGAGAACGCGAAGAACTGGGGCTATACGCACTCCATCGCCATGATCCGCGACATCTTCGGCGGCCGCATGTTCCCGCTGACCCTGGCCGGCCTCGAGGCCGCGACGAAGCAGCTTTCACGCAAGCATTGATCGGCGGCGATGCAGGCGGTGGATTGACCTTTCCAACGCTTGCCGAGGTTGTCCAGTCGCCGGAGCCAGTGCTGCCCCTCATCACCCTGCCGGGACCTTCTCCCCGTATTAGGGACGGAGAGAAGAGGCTAGTCGCAACCCTGGGCGCGCCCTTTTTGCGATGTTGCGATTGGCGAAACCATCGATGACAGCGCCCCTCTCCCGCCCCTGTACGGGGAGAGGATGCCGGCAGGCAGGTGAGGGGCGACGCCAACGACGACAGCGGGCTGGTTCGAAACGGCGGCAATCGGCTTGTCGGTCTCAGTGCTGGCCAGTGACGTAACAAATGCCTATCTTCGTGCGAATACCGGCTGCAACCAACAACGAGCCGTCAAGGCCGAGGAGATTTCATGGACACCCACGCCTACCCCGTCACCCGCACCGATGCCGAATGGCGCGCCCGGCTCACGCCCGAACAATATGCCGTGATGCGCAATCACGGCACCGAGCGTCCCGGAAGCTGCGCCCTGCTTTACGAGAAGCGCGCCGGCACCTTCTTTTGCGTCGGCTGCGACCAGCCGCTGTTCGAATCCAAGCTGAAGTTCGAGAGCGGCACCGGCTGGCCGAGCTTCAACGATCCGGTGCCGGGTTCGATCGAGACCACCACCGACCGCAGCTACGGCATGGTGCGCACCGAATGCCATTGCTCGCGCTGCGGCAGCCATCTGGGACACGTCTTCGAGGACGGCCCGCCGCCCACCGGTCTTCGCTACTGTATCAACGGCGTGGCCCTGCGCTTCGAGCCGGCCTGAAGGCTTAGACACCATTCGGCGAAAGGGCGGCTGCGGCCGCCCTTTTTCGTGAGCGGCCGCAAGGCCATGGCTGCGTTCAGACGACGACGGTGGCGACAAGCCAGAGCGCCGAGCCCAGCATCGCCAGCCAGGCCCAGAGACCGCCCACCTTCTCCGCGATGCGCCAGACGGCAAGCGTCAGGAAGATATTGTAGGGAACAGGTGCCAGATGCACCGCCATCACCAGCCACAGCGGTAGCTTGAAAGCGAGCAGCGTCAGCGCCAGGCCGGTCGAAACGGCGCTGATGAGCGTCGCGACGAGAAGCATGTCGCGCCAGAAAAGGCGTTCGAGGGGCACACGGCCCCGCCAACGCAAGCGGAAGAAGTCCGCGAACACCGTGACCTACTCCCGGCCGAGAACTTCTGTCACGGCGCGCTCGAAGCGCGAGCACTCCGTCACCAGCCAGTCGGTCATGGCCGGCCAGTTGTCATCGGCGAAGCAGTTTACCCGCCATTGCGAATTGATGCCGAGGTTCTGCGCGCTCTGCTCCGGCCTCAGCGACAGCCTCGCCTCGATCGCCGGCTGGAACGGCTTCAGCCGCGACCAGACATCGGTCGCGCCGAGCTTTTCGTTGCGGCCGAAAAAGACGCCGACCACATTCTCGCTTGGCGCGACATACATGGACAGCACCAGGGCGAAATCCGGCAGCCCGCGCTGCCAGAACCAGGGGCCGCGCCGCGCCAGCCTTGGCCGTTCCTCCGGATGACGTTCGGCGAACAGCGCCCAGAAGCCGCGATGACGAAACTCCGAGGCGCGCCGGCCGCCGAAGTCGAACTCGTTCATGGCCGGCCTCCGGCCATGAGGCTTACTCCATGCCGAGAGCAGCCTTGTAGAGGTCGAGGATGGTCTCTTCCTCCTGCCGCTCGGCCTGATCCTTCTTGCGCAGCCGGATAATGGTGCGGATCGCCTTGGTGTCGAAACCGGTGCCCTTGGCCTCGGCGTAGACGTCCTTGATGTCGTCGGAAATCGTCTTCTTCTCTTCCTCGAGGCGCTCGATGCGCTCGATGAAGGCGCGCAACTGGCCGGCGGCAACAGTCTGGCTGGTCTCGGTGATCTCGTCGGCCATTTTTCTTCTCTCCACGTTCTTTCAGGCGCGCGGCAAGGCGATTCCCGCCACCGCAAAATGGGAGCCGGTTCGATGCCCGAGCAGGCGCGGCGGGTCAAGACATTATCGATGCGGCACGAAAGGCTGCTGCCAGCCGCCACCGACACAGGAGCGGCCTTCGTTTCAATCGGAACCGCTCTAGCCGAACGCGATCAGAAGATCCTTCGCGTCGATCTGGTCGCCGGCCTTGACCAGCACCTCGGCGATCACGCCGTCGCGCTCGGCATGCAGTGCCGTTTCCATCTTCATCGCCTCGATGGACAGCAGCACGTCGCCCGCCTTCACCGCCTGGCCGGCGCTGACGGCGAGAGCCGAAACCACGCCCGGCATCGGCGCCCCGACATGGGCCTCGTTGCCGGGTTCGGCCTTGCGGCGGGCCTTGGCGGCGGATGCGCCATGCGCCCTGTCCGGCACCTTGACGCGTCGCGGCTGGCCGTTGAGCTCGAAGAACACGGTGACCATGCCCTTTTCATCGACGTCGCCCATGGCCAGGCAGCGCACGACCAACGTCTTGCCCTTCTCGATGTCGACGAAGATCTCGTCCTCCGGCTCCATGCCGTAGAAATAGGTCGGCGTCGGCAGCACGCTGACCGGCCCGTAGGTTTCCTGGGCGGCGGCGAAATCGGTGAACACCTTCGGATACATCAGCCAGGAGGCGAACTCGAACTCGCTGATCTTGCGCTCGAGCTTCTCCTCGATGTCCTTGCGGCTGGCCTTGAGATCGGCCGGCTTCAGCAGCGAGCCCGGGCGCACGGTGATCGGCTTCTCGCCCTTCAGCGCCTTCCTCTGCAGCGCTTCCGGCCAGCCGCCCGGCGACTGGCCAAGGTCGCCGCGCAGCATCGACACCACCGAATCCGGGAAGGCGATGTCCTTGGCCGGGTTCTCGACATCGGCCACCGTCAGGTCCTGGCTCACCATCATCAGGGCCATGTCGCCGACCACCTTGGACGATGGCGTGACCTTGACGATGTCGCCGAACATCAGGTTGACGTCGTGATAGGTCTGCGCCACCTCGTGCCAGCGCGTCTCCAGGCCGAGCGAACGCGCCTGCTCCTTGAGGTTGGTGAACTGGCCGCCGGGCATTTCGTGCAGGTAGACTTCGGACGCCGGCCCCTTGAGGTCGCTTTCGAAGGCGGCGTACTGGTTGCGCACCGCTTCCCAGTAGAAGGAAATATGGCGGATCCACTGCGGATCGAGGCCGGGATCGCGCTCGGTGCCCTTCAGCGCCTCGACGATCGAGCCCAGGCAGGGCTGCGAGGTGTTGCCGGAGAAGGAGTCCATCGCGGCGTCGATGGCGTCTACCCCGCTCTCCACCGCGGCCAGCACGGTGGCCGCCGACAGGCCCGACGTGTCGTGCGTGTGGAAGTGGATCGGCAGGTCGGTGGATTCCCGCAGCGCCTTGAACAGCACGCGCGCGGCCGACGGCTTCAACAAGCCCGCCATGTCCTTGACGGCGATGATGTGCGCGCCGGCCGCTTCCAGTTCCTTGGCCAGGCCGAGATAGTATTTGAGGTCGTATTTGGCGCGCGTCGGGTCGAGTATGTCGCCGGTATAGCACATGGCCGCTTCGATCAGCTTGCCCTCGGCGCCGACCGCGTCCATGGCGACGCGCATGTTCTCGACCCAGTTCAGGCAATCGAAGACGCGGAACAGATCGATGCCGCCGGCCGCCGCCTGCTTGACGAAATGCTGCACGACATTGTCGGGATAGTTGGTGTAGCCGACACCGTTGGCGCCGCGCAGCAGCATCTGCAGCAGAAGGTTTGGCGCGGCCTCGCGCACCCGCGACAGCCGCTCCCACGGATCCTCTGTGAGGAAGCGCATGGCGACATCGAACGTGGCGCCGCCCCAGCATTCCAGCGAGAGCAGTTGCGGCAGGGCGCGCGCGTAGGTGCCGGCAATGCCGGCGATGTCGTGCGTGCGCACGCGCGTCGCCAGCAGCGACTGGTGGCCGTCGCGCATCGTCGTGTCGGTGACCAGCACTTGCCTTTGCCCGCGCATCCAGGCGGCGAACTTCTCCGGACCGAGTTCGTCGAACTTCTGCTTGCTGCCGTCCGGAACATTGCCGTTGAGATAGGGCACGACCGGCGGCGCCGCGTCGGCCTTCGGCCGGGGCCGGCCACGCGTCTCGGGATGACCGTTGACGCTGACGTCGCCGAGATAGTTGAGCAGCTTGGTGGCGCGGTCCTGCCGCTTGACCTGCTCGAACAGTTCGGGCGTCGTGTCGATGAACTTCGTCGTGTAGGAATTGTCGGCGAAGCTCGGGTGGTTGATGATCGCTTCCAGGAAGGTGAGGTTGGTCGCCACGCCGCGGATGCGGAACTCGCGCAGCGCGCGGTTCATGCGGGCGATGGCCTCGGCCGGCGTCGGCGCCCAGGCCGTTACCTTCTCCAGCAGCGGATCGTAGAAACGGGTAATGACCGCGCCCGAATAGGCCGTGCCGCCATCGAGGCGGATGCCGAAGCCGGTGGCGCCGCGATAGGCAGTGATGCGGCCATAGTCCGGGATGAAATTGTGCTCCGGGTCCTCGGTGGTGATGCGGCACTGCAGCGCGTGGCCGTTCAGTCGGATGTCCTTCTGCGCCGGCACGCCCGATTCCGGCGTCCCTATGGCGAAGCCGTCGAGGATGTGGATCTGCGCCTTGACGATGTCGATCCCGGTCACCTGCTCGGTGACGGTATGCTCGACCTGGATGCGCGGGTTGACTTCGATGAAGTAGAATTTGCCGGTGTCGGCGTCCTGCAGGAACTCGACGGTGCCGGCGCCGACATAGCTGGTTTCGCCGGCGATCTTCAGCGCGTAGCCGCAGAGCTCCTCGCGCAAGGCCGCGTCAAGGTAAGGGGCCGGGGCGCGCTCGACAACTTTCTGGTTGCGGCGCTGGATCGAGCAGTCGCGCTCGAACAGGTGCACGGCATTGCCATGCGTGTCGCCCAGGATCTGCACCTCGACGTGGCGGGCGCGCTCGATCAGCTTTTCGAGATAGACCTCGTCCTTGCCGAAGGCTGCCTTGGCCTCGCGCTTGCCTTCCATCACCTCGCGGGCGAGATCCACTTCCGAGCGGATGGCGCGCATGCCGCGGCCGCCACCGCCCCACGAGGCCTTGAGCATGACCGGATAGCCGATGGTCTTGGCCAGTTGCTTGACCGCGTCCATGTCATCCGGCAGCGGATCGGTGGCGGGCACGACCGGGACGCCAACCTCGATCGCCAGGTTGCGCGCGGCGACCTTGTTGCCGAGCCGGCGCATCGTGTCGGGCCTCGGGCCGATGAAGGTGATGCCGGCGACGGCGCAGGCCTCGGCGAATTCGGGGCTTTCCGACAGCAGGCCATAGCCCGGATGGATGGCGTCGGCGCCGGAAAGCCGGGCGACGCGGATCACTTCCTCGATCGACAGATAGCTCTCGATCGGCCCCAGATCGCGATCGAGATGCGGGCCGCGCCCGACCTGATAGCTTTCGTCGGCCTTGAAGCGATGCAGCGAGTACTTGTCCTCTTCCGCCCAGATCGCCACGGTTTTGAGCCCCAGTTCATTGGCCGCGCGGAAGACGCGGATGGCGATTTCGGACCGATTGGCGACGAGGATCTTGCTGATGGCCAAGGAACTGAGCTCCATGAGCGGAAGGACTGTGAAATCGGCGCAATGATTAGCGTGAAAATGCTGCAGCGCAAACAAAATGCGGCAGACTTAAACCGATTTAAATCGAATCTTTCCACGTGGCGTCTCGCAACCGCGCAAACGAGACACGCTTGCCCCCGATTTCATCGCCCGACGGCCGGTTCTTTTGCCAACCAAGAGGGAGCCGGCACTGAGAGCCGCCTTGAAACGAAGAATGCCCGGCGCGAGGCGCGCCGGGCATTCCCGGGGATGCGACGCATCCCCGGAGTGCAATACTGACGGGATTACATCTTCTGGATGTAGGTGTACTTGCCGTCAGCGCCCTTCTTCCACTCGTACATGACGTAGCCGGGCAGCGTCGGGTCGCCCTTGGCGTCATAGGACAGATCGCCGAGCACGGTCTTG
Source organism: Mesorhizobium sp. 65-26 (assembly GCA_001899205.1). Lineage (GTDB taxonomy): Bacteria > Pseudomonadota > Alphaproteobacteria > Rhizobiales > Rhizobiaceae > Mesorhizobium. Next base: position 280,228 of record MKVL01000032.1, read on the forward strand.
AACGGACCCTTCTCGTGCAGCGCCTTGGCGACCGCCTGCGGATCGTTCGACTTGGCCGCCGTAGCGGCTTCGGCGATCGCCTGCATGGCAGCATAGGCGTAGAGCGTGTAGGCTTCCGGTTCGAAGCCCTGCGCGCGGAACTTCTCAACGAGGTCCTTGTTCGCGGGGATCAGGCGCGGATCCGGACCGAAGGTGTTGAGCGTGCCGGCCACCGCGTCGCCCGCGATCGAGGCCAGTTCGTTCGACACGATGCCGTCACCCGAGACCAGCGTCGCCTTGAGGCCCTGGTCGGCCGCCTGGCGGATGATCAGGCCGGCTTCGGTGTGCAGGCCGCCCCAGTAGATGATGGAAACGCCGGCTTCCTTCATCTTGGCGATCAGCGCCGAGAAGTCCTTGTCGCCGACGTTGACGCCTTCGTACATGACTTCCTTGACGCCCTTGGCGTTCATCGCCTTCTTGGTTTCGTCAGCGAGGCCCTGGCCGTAGGTGGTCTTGTCGTGCACGACGGCGATCTTGGCGTCCTTGAAGTTCGCGGCGAGATAAGCGCCGGCGATGCCACCCTGCTGGTCGTCACGGCCGCAGGTGCGGAACACGTTCCACAGGCCACGCTCGGTGAACTGCGGGTTGGTCGCCGCCGGCGTGACCTCGACGATGCCGTTCTCGGCGTAGACTTCCGAGGCCGGGATCGAGACGCCGGAGTTGAAGTGGCCGACCACGAACTTGATGCCGTCGCCGACGAACTTGTTGGCCACCGAGATGCCCTGCTTCGGATCGGAAACGTCGTCACCGACCGAGACCTTGATCTGCTCGCCGTTGATGCCGCCGGCCGCGTTGATGTCGGCGGCCGCCTGCTCCGCACCCTTCTGCAGCTGCGCGCCGAAGGCCGCGTTCGGACCGGTGATCGGTCCAGCAACACCGACCAGCACATCGGCCCACGCGCTGCCGCCGAACGCGATCAGCGCGGTCAGGGCAACGGCGGACAAAAGAGACTTTTTCATTTATTATGCTCCCATTTACGGAGTGGGCGTTGATGTAGCTTCCATGCGATGCCCACTCTTATCGCAGAAAGCATAGTTTGCCGATTTTCAGGCACTTGTCACGCCGATTCATCCCCGAAGCGGCGTTAATCATGAACGTCAACCTTTCGGCTTCCAGCTCAATAGAGAAGCTCTTTCATAGAGCCAGTTATACTGTGTAACCATCTGGTTCGTTCGCGTGTACTGATAGCCAAGGAAGCCGAAGATCATCAGAACGATCGTATCGACGATGTAGTATTGCGGCGAAAACATCGTGCCTTCGAACAAGGCGTGATGGATAAACCTTATGCCTACACCAAGACCGATAAGATAAAGGAACAATTGGACATGGCTGCGCCAGGTCTGCGCGCTGGCCTTGCCCGTCATCCACGCTGCCCAGCCACCCAGCAGGCACGTGACGAAGAGGAACTGCCAGATCGAGTTTTCCTCGTAGAGAATTCCCTGCATGAAGAGCACTCCTGAAACCGGAGCGGGATGCGATCGCATCGAACGGGCATCCCGCCCATTTCCTGGCCATGTCGCCACGGCCCGTTGAATGACCGCGCCGGGCGCGGAACTCAGTGATGTCCGCCTTCGAGATAGGCGGCGCGTACCTCTGGATTGGCGAGCAATTCCTGGCCGGTGCCGCTCATCGTCACGCGGCCGTTGACCATGACATAGCCCCGGTTGGCGAGCTTGAGCGCGCCGAAGGCATTCTGCTCGACAAGGAAGACGGTCAATCCCTGCGTCCGGTTCAACTCGCGGATGGCGTCGAAGATCTGCTTGACGATCAGCGGCGCCAGCCCCAGCGACGGCTCGTCGAGCAGCAGCAGCTTCGGCCGCGCCATCAGCGCGCGCCCGATCGACAGCATCTGCTGCTCGCCGCCCGACAGCGTGCCGCCGCGCTGGGCGATGCGCTCCTTCAGGCGGGGAAAGAGCGCGAACACCTTCTCGACGTCCTCGTCATAGTGCTTGAGGTTGTCGAGGCTGGCGCCCATCTGCAGGTTTTCCATCACCGTCATGCGCGGGAAAATGCGGCGGCCTTCCGGCGACTGCGCGATGCGCAGGCGGGCGATCTCGTGCGTCGGCAACTGCGTGATGTCGTTGCCGGCGAAGGTGATGGTGCCGGTGCGGGCGCGGGGCGCTCCGAAGATGGTCATCATCAGTGTCGATTTGCCGGCGCCGTTGGCGCCGATCAGCGCGACGATCTCGCCCTGGTTGACGGAGACGTCGACACCATTCAAGGCACGGATATTGCCGTAATAGGTTTCGACACCTCTGATATCGAGCAGCGTTGAGCCGGCCATCACTTGCGCCCTCCGCTCTTGTCCGTCGATTGCCGTTCGTCCGGCGCGCGTGGCCCGCTCCGATCAGCCTTGCCAGCGCCCTTCTCGACGGTCACCCGCTCTCCTCCGTTGCTATGACCGACGGTGTCGGAGACGGGACCGGCGAGCATCGATGCCGAGTTGCCGGGGCCATGCGCGGAATCCGGCCCGGTATCGAGCTGTTCGATAACCTCCTCGTCACCGACTTCGGTAAGCACCGTTTCCACCTCCTCGTCGTCGACGCCGAGATAGGCGGCGATGACGCGCGGATCGGTGCGCACCGTCTTCGGGTCCCCGTCCGAGATCTTGCGCCCGTATTCGAGCACGACGACGTGGTCGGATATCTGCATGACCACCGACATGTCGTGCTCGATCAGCAGGATCGAGGTGCCGCTGTTGTTCTTGATGTCCATCAGGAGCTCGTTGAGCGCCAGCGACTCCTTCGGGTTGAGACCGGCGGCCGGTTCGTCGAGGCACAGAAGCTCCGGCCCCGTGCACATGGCGCGCGCGATCTCCAGGCGCCGCTGCGCGCCATAGGGCAGGTCGCCCGCGGGATCGTCGGCACGATCGACCAGATTGGCCTTCTCCAGCCAGTGCTTGGCGAGGTCGACCGATTCCGCCGAGACCTTGCGGTAGCTCGAGAACCCGAACAGGCCGAGCACCGTATAGCCCGACGCCTTCATCAGCTTGTTGTGCTGGGCTACGAGCAGGTTCTCCAAGAGCGTCATGCCCGAGAACAGGCGGATGTTCTGGAAGGTGCGCGCCACCTTGGCGCGCGCCGGGATCTCATGATTGGGCAGGCGCTCGAGCAGGAAGCTCGAACCATCGCTCCGGTTCAGCGTGATCATGCCCTCGGACGGCTTGTAGAAACCGGTGATGCAGTTGAACACGGTGGTCTTGCCGGCGCCGTTGGGTCCGATGAGCGCGGTGATCTCTCCACGCTTGGCCCGGAAGGACAGGTCGCCGATGGCGACCAGGCCGCCGAACTTCATCGAAAGATGTTCGACCTGCAGGATGGCGTCGTTGATGGGCGGGTTCGCGTTCATCAGCCGTGGCCCTCCTTGGTGAAGGAGCTTGAGACGGCTCGTCGCTCCTTGAGGAAGGCCGTCGGCTCGCGACTGCCGACGAAGCCGCGCGGCTTCCACAGCATGACGATGACCATGGCCATGCCGAACAAAAGCATGCGGTAGAGTTCCGGTGTGAAGTCAGGGCCGAACACCGCCTTGAGGAAGTCGAGTTCGCGCAGGATCTCCGTGCCGCCGATCATCACCACCGCCGCGACCGCGATGCCGCCGAGCGAGCCCATGCCACCGAGCACGACGATCGCCAGGATGATCGCCGACTCCAGGAAAACGAAGGATTCGGGACTGACGAAGCCCTGACGCGCGGCGAAGAACGAGCCGGCGAAACCGCCGAACATGGCGCCCGTCGCGAAGGCCGTGAGTTTCGTCGTCGTCGTGTTGATGCCGAGCGAGCGGCAGGCGATCTCGTCTTCGCGCAGCGCCTCCCAGGCACGACCGACCGGCAGCCGGCGGAGCCTGATGGTGACGAAGGCGGTGAACAGCGCCAGCGCCAGGATCAGGTAATAGAGGAATATCTTGTAGTAGGCGCTCGAGGTGGCGATGTGCAGCACCTTGCCGATGTAATTCGGATCCGAGACGTTGAAGCTCATCAGCCCGAAGAAGGTGACTTTCGGGATGCCTGAAATGCCGGCCGAGCCGTTGGTCACCTCGCGCCAGTTGATGATCACCAGGCGGATGATCTCACCGAAGGCCAGCGTCACGATCGCGAGATAGTCGCCGCGCAGGCGCAACACCGGAAAGCCGAGCAGCACGCCCCACATCGCGGCCATGGCGCCGGCGGCCGGCAGCAGGATCCAGAAGGACAGGCCGTAATGCGTGCCGAGCAGCGCGTAGGCATAGGCGCCGACCGCGTAGAAGGCGACATAGCCGAGGTCGAGCAGGCCGGCGAGGCCGACGACGATGTTCAGCCCCCAGGCCAGCATCACGTAGATCAGGATCTGGATGCCGAAATTATCGACCCATTTCAGCGAGCCTTGCAGGCCGACCAGCGCGACGATCGCGACCGGATAGAGCACCAGCGCTGTGATGCCGATCTTGTTGAAGTTACGGCTCACGAAGCCAGGTTCGGCGACGGCCGCGGGAGCCGCCGCCTTCCTTGCCTTCGCTCTCTCGATGGCCGGCTGACCGAAGCCGACGTAAAGGAAGCGACCCACGGCGGTTATGATGACCACCGCCGCGAGCAGGCCCCAGCGCTGGACCAGGATCAACTCGTTCTTAATGTTCTGGTCGGTCTTGAGACCGATGAACAGCACGAACAGGCCAAGGGCAATGACCGCGGCATAGAATGCCTCGCGCAAGGCGCGCTGCATGGGAGCGGCAACGGTGTCGCTCTCCGGCGTAACGATAGCAGCCATCAGCTCAGACCTTTTCGACTTCAGGCCGGCCCAGGATGCCGGAAGGCAGGAAGATCAGCACGATCGCCAGGATCGAGAAAGCGGCGACATCCTTGTAGTCGATGGAGAAATAGGCCGACCACATGCTTTCGATGAAGCCGATCAGCAATCCGCCCAGCACCGCGCCAGGAAGCGATCCGATGCCGCCCAGCACCGCGGCCGTGAATGCCTTGACCCCGGGCACGAAGCCGTCGGAGAAGGCGATGACGCCATAATACATCAGGAACAGCGTGCCGGCGACGGCGGCAAGCGCGGCGCCCATGATGAAAGTGATGGAGATGGTGCGGTCGACGTCGATGCCGAGCAGCGCCGCCATCTTCCTGTCCTGCTCGCAGGCCCGCTGCGCGCGGCCGAGCGAGGTGCGGTTGACCAGGTACCAGAAGATCGCGAGCAGCGCGATCGTCACCAGCACGATGATGATCTGCTTCAGCGACACGCTGATGCCGTTGATGTTGTAAACCTGGCTCACCATCGGCGGGATCGGCTTGTTGCGCGGGCCCTGGGTGACCTGAACGAAGTTGGAGAGCGCGATCGACATGCCGATCGCCGTGATCAGCGGCGCCAGGCGGAACGAACCGCGCAGCGGCCGGTAGGCCACCTTCTCGATCGTCCAGTTGTAGAGGCTGGTCAGCAGCATCGCCACGATCATCATGATCAGCAACGCCACCACCACCGGCACCGAATAGAACAGCGCGCCGAGGATGAGGAACACGATCAGCGCGGTGAAGGCACCGACCATGAAGATGTCGCCGTGGGCGAAATTGATCATGCCGATGATGCCGTAGACCATCGTATAGCCGATCGCGATCAGGCCATAGATTGATCCCAGCGTCAGCCCGTTTACAAGCTGCTGGACGAAGTACTGCATGGATACATGGCTCCCCTGGAATGTCGCCATTTCAGACGCATTCCTTTTCGTATTTCCCCTAGTCGTAAAGTTTCGAGGCCGGATTGCAACGTGTTTCTTCAACCGCCACGCGTGACCGTGCGTCACGCGATCTGATCGCCCGTTTTTCTCTTTCCAGCCCCTGGACTATCGCGGACCCTAGCATTGGCATAACGCAATGTCTTTGATGAATCGACCCCATCATGCGCCCGATTTCGAAGAAACCACCGTCAAAAGAATTTGATGAGACGGATTGTTGCGCGCCACGACACCGATCGTGTTTGAACCTCCCTGCGCTCCCGCCGTTCCGGCTTGCTTAGCTGACGACGAATCCGTGCGCGAACGGATCCCTGTCGTCGATGAAGATCGTGTTCAGTCCAGTCATGCGCGCCCAACCACCGATAGAAGGAATTATGGCGGGCCTTCCGGCGACGCTGACCTCCTTTTCGACCCTGCCGCGGAACAGCGAGCCGATGATCGATTCATGGACGAAGTCGTCGCCAGCCTTGAGTTTTCCCTTGGCGTGCAGCTGCGCCATGCGCGCCGATGTCCCGGTGCCGCAAGGGCTGCGATCGATGGCCTTGTCGCCATAGAAGACGGCGTTGCGCGCATGCGCCTCGGCATGTTTCGGCTTGCCGGTCCACAGCATGTGCGACAGCCGGTTGATGCCCGGGTTCTCCGGATGCACGAAGCTATACTTCTCGTTGAGGCGCTGGCGCACCACCGGGCTCCAGGCGATGAGGTCGCCGGCCGAATGATCGGCCATGTCGCGGTAGTTCTTCTGCGGCTCGACGATGGCGTAGAAATTGCCGCCATAGGCGACGTCGACCACGATCTCGCCAAGGCCGGGACATTCTACCGTCAGCCCCTCGGCATAGAGGAACGAGGGCACGTTGGTGATGCGCACCTCCTCGACATATTCGCCGACCTGCTTGTACTCGGCGATGACGAGCCCGGCCGGCGTGTCGAGCCGCAGCACGCCCGGCGTCTTCGGCTTGATCAGCCCGTGCTCGATCGCCATCGTGACGGTGCCGATCGTGCCATGGCCGCACATCGGCAGGCAGCCGGAGGTCTCGATGAACAGGATGGCGATGTCGCAATCCTCGCGCGTCGGCGGGTAGAGGATCGAGCCGGACATGACGTCATGGCCGCGCGGCTCGAACATCAGGCCGGTGCGGATCCAGTCAAACTCGGCCAGGAAATGCGCGCGTCGCTCCATCATCGTCGAACCCTGCAGCAGCGGGCCGCCGCCGGCCACCAGGCGCACCGGGTTGCCGCAGGTGTGGCCGTCTATGCAGAAGAAGGATTTCTTGGCCATGGTGCTCCTCAGAAACGCTGCGCGCTGAATGGGGTGAGATCTACAGGCCGAGTCTGCCCGACAACGAGATCGCGGATCAAGCGACCGGTCGCCGCCGCCTGGGTCAGGCCGAGATGGCCATGGCCGAATGCATAGAGGACGTTCGGCGCGCGCGCCCGGCCGATGACGGGCAGCGAATCCGGCAGGGAAGGCCGATAGCCCATCCACTCGCGCCCGCCGGACGGATCGAGGCCCGGCAGGAAACGCCCGGCCTTTTCCAGCATCGCCTTCGAGCGCGCAAAGTTCGGCGGCCGGGCGATGCCGCCGAGCTCGACCGCGCCGCCCACGCGCAAGCCCGTCGACAGCGGGGTGATGACGAAGCCATGGCCTGAAAAGATGAGCTGCCTCTTCACGTCGAAGGCCGAGGACGGCAGGGTCGTGTTGTAGCCGCGCTCGGTCTCCAGCGGGATGCGCTCGCCGAGTTGGCCGGCCAGGATATGCGACCACGCGCCGGCCGAAACGACGAGCTGAGCCGCTTTCCGTGCCGTACCGTCGGCGAGAATGATCGTCACGCCGTCCGCACCGGTTTCGATGCGGTCGACCCGCGCGTGCTCGAAGCGGGCGCCGAGGCGTTCCGCGTGCGCCCATAGCGCCTTGCCGATGAGCTTGGGGTCGGCGACCGTCTTCCAGCCCGGCACGAAGGTGCCCTTGACGAAACGCGGCGAAAGCCCCGGCTGCAGCGCCGACAGCGCTTCGCCCTCGACATGCCGGAACCCGATCCCGAAACGCTCGCGCGCCGCCCAGCCAGGCAGCGCGGCGCGGAACTCGGCCTCGCTCTCATAGAGCTCCAGCGAGCCGTCCTCGCGCAGCATTGGCCGCATGCCGGATCGGTCGAGCAGACCCATCCATTCGGCTTCAGCGAGTTTCATCATGCCGGCCTGCGCGGCAAGGCTGGCCTCGTAGTGCCTCGGCGCGCCGGCGCGCCAGAAGCGGAACAGCCAGGGCAGGAGCTTCGGCAGATAGGCGGGCGGGATGCTGAGCGGGCCGAGCGGATCGGCAAGCCATTTCGGCAGTTGCCGGATCATGCCCTTGTGCGCGAGAGGCAGGACATCGGAGAAGGCGAAGGCGGCGGCGTTGCCGGAGCTCGTCTCCTCGCAGATGCCCGTCCGGTCGAAGATGGTGACGCTGCGCCCCATCTCGGCGAGATAGGTGGCAACGCAGATCCCGACAATGCCGCCGCCGATGATGGCGATGCCCTCGCCATCTCCCCGCATGTCAGGAGATGGCGTCCGCGAAGCGGATGAAGGGCGGTGCCCCATTTCTGTCGACTTGGAACTTCCCGGCACGTGGGCGCTACCCCTCATCTGTCCGCGGTCATCATCTCCCCGTCGACGGGGAGATGATAGTTTTAGAATTGCGGCAGGGTTGGCCGCACGGCAAGCGCATCCCTGACGATCTTCTCGGCCGCCCTGCGGCGCTCGCCGGACAGCGGCTGGCGCGGCATGCGAACGCGGTCGTTGGTGTCGATCGCCAGCACCTCGGCGAGCTTGATGTTCTGCACCAGATAGGTCGAGACATCGAGGTCGAGCAGCGGGCGGAACCAGCGATAGATCTTAAGCGCCTCCTCGCGGCGGCCCTGCTTCATCAGCTGGTAGATGGCGACAGTCTCGCGCGGGAAGGCGGTGACCAGGCCGGCCACCCAGCCGATGGCGCCGACCGACAGCGCCTCGAAGGCCAGGTTGTCGACACCGGTGAAGAGGTCGTAGCGATCGCCGAGCCGGTTGATGATTTCGGTCGAGCGGCGGATGTCGTCGGAGGATTCCTTGATCGCCACGAAGCGCTTGTCCGAGGCCAGCTCCTCCATCTGGTCGACGGTGACGTCGACGCGATAGGCGATGCGGTTGGAGTAGATCATGACCGGCAGGTCGCCGGCCTGCGCCACGGCACGAAGCGCCGCGACCGTCTCTTCCGCATTGGTGTGGTAGATCGGGCTCGGCACAACCATCAGGCCGTCGGCGCCCTCCCTGGCGGCGCGGCGCGCCATCGCGGCGGCCTCGCGAGTACCCGCCTCGTTGATGGTCATGAGCACCGGCTTCTTGCCAGCCACTTTGCGCGCCGTCTTGAGCACGTCGATCTTCTCGTCATGCGACAGCATCGGCCCTTCGCCGAGCGATCCGCACACGATGATGCCGTCGCAGCCGGCATCCATCTGCACGCCGAAACAGCGCTCCATCTCGGCATGATCGAGGTGATCGTCGGCCGTGAACTTGGTCGTGACTGCGGGAAAAACTCCGGCCCACATGGCTATGTCTCCATCTGATATATCAGCTGTATATTTATTAAGACACGGGCTGTCAATGCGGAATCCATTATGATATATAAAAAATATATCAGGAGTTGGTCGTTGATATCTCTTAACGCAAACGCTGCCTCGGAACCGGTGGCGACGAAGGCCTACCGTGTGCTCGAGCACATGATCGTGACCCTCGAACTGGCGCCGGCCAGCTTCGTCACCGAGGGGTCGCTGATCGACCGTCTCGGTCTCGGCCGCACACCCGTGCGCGAGGCGATCCAGAGGTTGGCATGGGAGGGGCTGCTCGACGTGCGCCCGCGCGCCGGCATCGCGATCGCCCCGCTTCACCCTGGCGACTGGCTGCGGGTCATCGACGCGCGGCGCGGCGTCGAGGTGGTGCTCGCCCGCTCGGCCGCCCGCTTCGTCACGCGTGAGGCCGCCGACCTCTTCCATGACGCCGCGCTTGCGATGCAGAAGGCGGTCATCGCCGGCAACGTTCTTGCCTTCATCCACGCCGACAAGGCACTCGACGAGGCCCTCGCGCTCGCCGCCGACAACCCCTTCGCGGCACGTCTCGCCGCCCCCCTCCAGACCCACAGCCGTCGTTTCTGGTTCCGCTACAAAGCCGATACCGGGCTTGCGGAATCGGCCGAGCATCATGTCGCGCTGATCCGCTCGATCCTCGATGGCGACGAGGAAGCAGCCGCCAAGGATGCGAAAAAATTGATGTCGCTGCTGCGCGGCCATGCCGAGGCGGCGGCCCTGCGATAGCACGTCGACCTTCGGTCCACGCTCAATCGTCGCCACACGCAATACATGCATCCAATATCTTGATAACCTCAAGTTGCGTATCGCACCCGCGAGGAAAATCGCCGGGCGATTTTTCAAAACAGGCTGCCATCGCAAAATCGGCTTTCCACCCGCCCGTCTCGGACCGGCAGTGAGGTCGCGTCAATCGCACCCTGAGCCTTCATGGCCCGCGGTCGGCGTCGCTGCTTAAAGCGATCCTGCCCGCGCCGTGACAGCAGGGGTGGTCTCCCACCCTTCGCCCGCCGCCAGGATGCAGCTTCGGCCAGTCACATCGGTGACCAGCATGGTCCAGCTGCCGCCCTGCGAGACGTAGATCTCGACGACGGTGGCCTTGCTGACCACGCCGTAACCCACCTGCTTTTCCTGGAAGGCCTGCGCCAGCAGCATCACGATGTCGTGACGCCCGCCACAGACCACCTGCGCCTGAGCCGGAAAAGTCGCCAGCGCGATCAGGGCGCCTATTGCGGCTGCCCTGATGCTCGAGAACAGAACATTGCGTGCCATGGGGCACCTCCTTTGCCTTCGCGTTCCGGCAAAGAGGGCACATAAGGCTGCCTTAGTGTGCCGGAGCGCTCCAGGCCGGGTTCGACGTCTTCATCACGTCACTCCTTCTGGTTTCCGGTCTGTCATAAGGGAGCTCGCGGCTCCCTGGATTCGATATGGTAAGACGCCCGCCTGAAAACAAGCGGGCGCTAATTTGCGGGTACCCGGACTATCTGCCTAGGGTCACGCGCCCGGTAGCGCCGCCTTGATTGAAGGGCTGTCCCAGCCCTGGCCGACGGAGAGGATGCAGCTTTGTCCATGCGTATCGGAAGCAAGGACCGTCCAGCTGCCCTGGATGGACACGAATATCTCAAGCACAGTGTTCGGATTGATCAGCCCACGTCCGGCTTCGCTCTCGTGAAACTCGTCGCCGAGCGCCTTGATGATGTCCGCGCGCGGCCCGCATTGCGTGACTGCTCCGGCTTGAACGATCGCGGCTGGTAGTGCGATCGCCATGACCAACGCTGTCATAAGGTGCTTAGTCATCTGACACCTCCTCGCGCCAGACGAGAGCCCCGGCTGCAACCGGCGCTGTTTGATTGGCCTGCCAATGCAGGCACGTAAATCAAAGCCGGACGGGGCTGCTTGGTTCCATCACATTGGCGGCAGGCGTCGGCTGATAAGCAAAAGGCCCGGGCGAACCCGGGCCTTTCGAAAGACTGCCGCGGCCGCAGCCGCGGGCCGTTGGAACCGTCCGGTCAGTTCATCGTCGGAATGACGAATTCCGCGCCGTCCTTGATGCCGGACGGCCAGCGCGAGGTGACCGTCTTGGTCTTGGTGTAGAAGCGGAACGCGTCCGGACCATGCTGGTTGAGGTCGCCGAAAGACGACGCCTTCCAGCCACCGAAGGTGTAATAGGCGATCGGAACCGGGATCGGCACGTTGATACCGACCATGCCGACCTGGACGCGCGAGGCGAAGTCGCGCGCGGCGTCACCGTCGCGGGTGAAGATCGCGACGCCGTTGCCCATCTCGTGGTCGTTGGCGAGCTTGATCGCGTCCTCGTAGCGCGGCGCGCGCACCACCGAGAGCACCGGCCCGAAGATCTCTTCCTTATAGATGCGCATGTCGGCCGTGACATTGTCGAACAGGCAGCCGCCCATATAATAGCCGTTCTCGTAGCCCTGCATCTTGAAGCCGCGACCGTCGACGACAAGCTTGGCGCCTTCCTTGACGCCGGTGTCGACGTAACCCTTGACGCGCTCCAGCGCCTGCGCGGTCACCAGCGGACCGAAGTCAGCCGAACCGTCGGTCGACGGGCCGACCTTCAGGCTCTCGACGCGCGGGATCAGCTTTTCCATCAGCCGGTTCGCGGTGTCGTTGCCCACGGGAACCGCGACCGAAATCGCCATGCAGCGCTCGCCGGCCGAGCCGTAGCCGGCGCCGATCAGCGCGTCGACAGTCTGGTCCATGTCGGCGTCGGGCATGATGATCATGTGGTTCTTGGCACCGCCGAAGCACTGCACGCGCTTTCCGGCCGCGCAGCCGCGCGCATAGATGTATTGGGCGATCGGCGTCGAACCGACGAAGCCGACGGCCTTGATGTCCGGATCGTCGAGGATGGCGTCGACCGCCTCCTTGTCACCGTTGACGACGTTGAGGATGCCCGCCGGCAGGCCGGCCTCGATGAACAGTTCGGCGATGCGGATCGGCACGCCCGGATCGCGCTCGGACGGCTTCAGGATGAAGGCGTTGCCGCAGGCGATGGCCGGCGCGATCTTCCAAAGCGGGATCATCGCCGGGAAGTTGAACGGGGTGATGCCGGCGACGACGCCGAGCGGCTGGCGCATCGAATAGACGTCGATGCCTGGGCCGGCGCCATCGGTGAACTCGCCCTTCATCATGTGCGGAGCGCCAATGCAGACCTCGACGACTTCGAGGCCGCGCTGAATGTCGCCGCGGGCGTCGGCGATCGTCTTGCCATGCTCGCGCGCCAGTATGTCGGCCAGCTCTTCATAGTCGCGGGCAGCCAGTTCGAGGAATTTCATCAGCACGCGCACGCGGCGCTGCGGGTTGGTCGCGGCCCATTTCGGCTGCGCCGCCTTGGCGTTCTCGACGGCCGCGCGCAGTTCCGCCTGCGAGGCCAGCGCCACCGTGCCGCGCACGGAACCGTCCATCGGCTGCATGACGTCCTGCTTGCGGCCGCTGGTTCCGGCGACACGCTTGCCGCCGATGAAATGACCGTATTCGATCATGATTTCGCTCCCTGGGTTCGTGATGGATGCATTGTCCGCCTTTGCGCGCGTGATGGCAACGCGAGCGGAAACGCAACAGTTGTGCGCAAAATAGACAACAGCATCCGACTGTGCATTAATCGCCGCAAATGAGACAGCGGAGGGATCGACGATTGCGGACAGCGGCATCCGGCCAGATGGCACCTGGAAACAGTTCGGATCGTCCCCATGAACTGGGATGATGCACGCATCTTTCTGGCCGTGGCGCGCGCCGGCCAGATCCTCGGCGCCGCCAAGCGGCTGGAGCTCAACCATGCCACTGTCTCGCGCCGCATCGCCGCGCTCGAGGAGGCGCTGCGCACCAAGCTGTTTCGCCGGCTGACCACCGGCAGCGAGCTGACGCCGGCCGGCGAGCGCTTCCTCGACATCGCCGAACGGATGGAGGCGGATGTCATTGCCGCGCGCGCGGCCGTGGCCGGCGAAGGCGACGACGTCTCCGGCACCGTGCGCATCGGCGCGCCCGACGGCTTCGGCGTCGCCTTTCTGGCCAAGCGCCTCGGCGCGCTCACCGCGATGCACCGCGAACTCACCATTCAACTCGTGCCGGTGCCGCGCTCCTTCTCGCTGTCGCGGCGCGAGGCCGACATCGCGATCACCGTCGAGCGGCCGACCGAGGGGCGGCTGGTGGCGGGCAAGCTTGTCGACTACACGCTCGGCCTGTTCGCCTCCCGCGCCTATGCCGAGGCCAACGGCCTGCCGCAAACCGCCGCCGAGCTTTCGCGCCACACGCTGATCGGCTACGTGCCCGACCTGATCGTCAGCCCTTCGCTCGACTATGCCGCCGAATTCAGCCCGGACTGGCGCAGCGCCTTCGCCATTTCCTCGGCGCTCGGTCAGGCCGAGGCGGTGCGAGCGGGCGCCGGCATCGGCATCCTGCACACCTTCGTCGCCCGTTCGATGCCGGAACTGTTACCGGTGAATGCCGTCGCGCCCATTCGCCGGGCCTATTGGCTGGTGTATCACGAATCAGTGAGGCCCCTGCGTCGCGTGCAGGCGGTGGCGGGCTTCATCACCAAGGCCGTCGAGCGGGAAAAGGCGCTGTTCATGTAGCCGGCCATGCCCTCGCCATAAAGCCGATGAGTGTGGCCACAGGCGGTTAGGCGCCGCGGTGGGAGCCTCTCTTGGAAAGCTGGCAAATCATAATGCGAGCCGTTCTTGCCATGCTGCCCCTGCCCGGTTTGCCATTGCTTATCCTGTCCGCGTGCGCCAACCCGTGGACGAAAGTGCCGGAGGCTGACCTGCCCAGGCCTGTCCGCTACGCAATGGCGCGCCCCTCGCCCTTCGTCATCGGCAACTATTGCGGCCCGGGCACGCGCACCGGCGATCTTTCCGCAAGGCCGGTCGACCGTCTCGACGCCGCCTGTCAGGTACACGACGCCTGCTACATCGCCCGCCACGATCACTGCGATTGCGACGGAGCGCTTGTGACGTCGGCAAGGACCATCCGTGACGACGCCACGGCGCCGAAGGCGATGCGCGCCGAGGCCGAGTTGCTGATCGCCACCTTCGCTATTCCCGTCTGCAAGGTGTTCCCGCAAGGCTTCATGCCGCCGCGCGATCCGGCGCAGCTTTCCGCCATGAAAACCGGGGCGACCGGGTGATCGTCCGCATCCACCTCATCACGGGCCTGCTTTGTAGTATCGCCTTGCTCGGCGGCTGCGCTTCCGCCGTGAAGTCCTGCGACGTGTTTCCGGGCGAGGCTGGCTGCGCGCGTCCGTCACTCTCGGCCGCCTCTCCGCAGGCGGAGGTCGCGGCGGCGGCGTTCCTCGGCAAGGCGGCAACGGGCGACTATGCAAAACGCTTCCTGGCCCTGCTCGCCTATGGCGAGCTCGGCGCGATGGACCGCGCCAATGGGACCGGGCCTTTCGGTCACGACCGCCGAAACATCCAGAACCGGGACTTCCAGGCTGCCTACGGCACGCTGGAACGGCTGGCGCGGCCGCTCGGCGCGGTGCAGATGGAGCCGACGAAAGGCCGTGCGGTCGACGGCCATTTCAAGGACCGCTGGCGCGTGTCGCGGCAGACGCTCTATGTCGACGCCACCGCGAGACCCCTCGCGCCCAAGAGTTTCCTGTTCTCCGGCCTGCAGGCACGCTCTGTGGAGATCGTGGTGCACCAGGCCGGCGACCATGCGCTGGACATCGCCGGCGCCTGCGACGGCGCGCTGGCGATCCGCCAGGGCGGAGCCATGCAACGCCTGCCGGCGCGCGCTCCCTTTCGCATCCGGCTGCCGG
Source organism: Mesorhizobium sp. 65-26 (assembly GCA_001899205.1). Lineage (GTDB taxonomy): Bacteria > Pseudomonadota > Alphaproteobacteria > Rhizobiales > Rhizobiaceae > Mesorhizobium. Next base: position 295,342 of record MKVL01000032.1, read on the forward strand.
GCGGCGATCGTTCCGCGAGCCTCTTTCCCGCCCAGGCCCTCCAGCGTTGCGACCTGACGATACGCTCCAGCCTCGCCCCGGCCGGCGCTGCGCTCACCCTGTTGCGCGAGGAAACGGCGGACCCGGGATCGGCGGCTTTCGACAGCCTGTACCAGCGTTGCCCGGTTCCTGATCCCGCCGGCATGGAAGAGCTCGACCGCGTCTTCTATGCCGGTCGCTGGCTGTCGCAGACCTGCGCGATGCCGACGGGAAATCCCCGGCTGCTGCGCAAGTCGCGCGACGGCTTCAACGCCAAGGTCGAGGCGCTTCTGGGCATGCCGCTTGCCGACAGTGCCATCGACAAGGCCGATCCGGAACTGCCGCTAGACTTCTCCCATGCGCCCAGGCTGAAGCTGATCTACCTGTCCTCGCTGGAGTTCAAGGCGGATTTTTCCGGCCGCGTCATCGAGCGGCTGATCCGCTATCATGCGGCGCGGGGCACCAAGGTGCGCATCATGGTCACCGACGTGCTGGAGCGCGAGAAGGACGATGCGCTCCTGCATCGGCTGGCGGCGGAGTTCCCCAATGTCGAGCTGCAGGAATATCGCTGGCGCGCGGACCATGGCGCGCCGCTCGACGAACAGATCTCGCAACTGCACAAGACCCATCACGTCAAGATGCTGGCCACGCTGGCCGAGGATCCGCGCCGCTCGCGCGTCATCATCGGCGGCCGCAACATCCATGACGGCTTCCTGTTCCACAGCCCCGTCGACCTGTCGCGCTACCCCGGCCTGCAGCAATACGGCAAGACCGACGGTTTCTCGCTGAACTACTATTCGAACTGGAGCGACTTCGACATCGAGATGTCGGACCCGGCCACGGTCGAAACCCTGGCACGGCACCTGTCGACGCTATGGTTCCGCGACGCCGACACCAACCTCTCGCGGCCATTCTCCATTCCCGTTCGCGCCGGTCGCGTGCGGCCGCAGGGCGCGGCGCGCCACTTCATTTCGGTGCCTTACGAGGACGGGCATGCGCTGGAGGCCTATTTCGTCGAACTGATCGACGCCGCCGAGCACCATATCGAGATCGTCAATCCCTACCTGAACCTCACGCCCGAACTCGCCGAGGCCTTCGACCGGGCCCTGGCGCGCGGCGTCAGGATCGACATCATCGGCCGCATCGACCTCAAGGGTGACATCGGCGGCAAGTTCCTGACCGCGCTGAACAAGCTGTTCGTCGAGAAGTATGGCGACCGCATCAACATCCGCGAGTTCAAGGCCCCGGACGTGGTGCTGCACTCCAAGATCATGATGATCGACGAGCGGCTTGTGACGATATCCTCGGTCAACCTCAACAACCGCAGCTTCCTGCACGACAGCGAGAACGGCCTTATGGTGCTCGACCCGGCATTCTGCCGGCGTATGCAGCCGATCCTCGACGACTACGCCGCGCATTCGAAGCCCGTCGACCCCAAGGTGAGCATACCCTGGGTCTACCGGATGCTCTTTGCGCAGGACTGGGTGAGGCAGGCCTTCTGAAGTCCCGGTGGCGCGCGGCGAGGCCATGCACCCGGAACTACTTCAAATACCGCTCCGGACCGAGGTCGCGGACGTTGATGTCCGGGACGCGGCTGGAAATGATATCGGCCAGCACCTTGGCCGAACCGCAGGCCATGGTCCAGCCAAGCGTTCCGTGGCCGGTGTTGAGAAAGAGGTTCGACAGCTCCGTGCGGCCGACCAGCGGCGGGCCGTCGGGCGTCATCGGCCGCAAGCCGCACCAGAAGGTGGCCTCGCGCATCGCGCCGCCGCCGGGGAACAGGTCCTCGACGGAGTGTTCGAGCGTGCGGCGCCGCGATTCGTGCAGCCGGAGGTCGAAACCCGAGATCTCGGCCGTGCCGCCGACGCGGATGCGGTCGCCGAGCCTGGTGATCGCAACCTTGTAGGTCTCGTCCATCACCGTCGAAACCGGCGCCGCGGCGGCGTCCTTGATCGGCACCGTGATCGAGTATCCCTTGACCGGATAGACCGGGATCGGCCGCTTGATGAAGCGCATGAAGCCGGCCGAATAGCTGCCCATGGCCATGACGAAGGCTTCGGAATGTTTCCAGCCCCGGCTCGTGGACAGGCTGGTGATGCGGTTGCGGGTGCGGATGACCCGGTAGACCGTCGTGTCGTATTCGAAGGTGACGCCGCGCTCCACGCAGAGCTGCGCCAGCCTGTCGGTGAACATCTTGCAATCGCCGGTTTCGTCGCCCGGCAGCCTGAGCCCGCCGACGAACTTCTCGCGCACCGCCGCCAGCGCCGGCTCGGCCGCGATGCAGCCATCCGGATCGAGAGCCTCATAGGGCACGCCATATTTCTTCAGCACCTCGACGTCGCCGGCGATGCCGTCGAGCTGCTTCTGGCTGCGAAACAGCTGCAGCGTACCTTTCGCGCGCTCGTCATAGGCGATGCCGGTCGTCTCGCGTAGCGCCTTCAGCACATCGCGGCTGTACTCGGCCAGCGGCACCATGCGCGCCTTGTTGACCGCGTAACGTTCCGCCGTGCAGTTGCGCAGCATCTTCAGCAGCCAGAGCCACATATACGGATCGAGGGTCGGGCGCACCACCAGCGGGCCGTGCTTCATCAGCAGCCACTTGATCGCCTTCAGCGGAATGCCGGGGCCGGCCCATGGCGACGCATAGCCCGGCGACACCTCGCCGGCATTGGCGAAGCTGGTCTCCAGCGCCGGGCCTTTCTGGCGGTCCAGCACCGTCACCTCGTGGCCGGCTTCCGCGAGATAATAGGCCGTGGTGACCCCGATAACGCCACCGCCCAGCACCATGATTTTCATCGTTCACTCCTTCGGCGCCAGGCATCCCCCGCGGGATGCGCTCCGGCGCCGCACCAACTTCTTCACGCCGCCGAGGGTCCGGGGTCGTCGTCATTTATTGTCTGCCGCATTCCGACCGTTTCGCCAAGGGGTCCGCTGGCCAGAGGCGCGCTGTAGACCAGCCTCAGCCCATTCGGCCGCTGCACAGCGCCGAGCAACTTGTCGCGAGCAGCGCGCCGCGCGGCCTCCGGCTGGTAGAGAACCTGCTCGATCGCGATGCGCTCCCGCCGGCCATCGGCCAGTTCGACGACCACGCTCTGGCCCTCGGCCAGGCCGAGCATCGACATGCCGCGCCGCGTGGCGAGCTCCAGGCTGGAACCGACCGGGCCGCGTGCCTCGTTCTGCACCAGCGTGCGCGTCTCAGCCGGACCCGCGTCGACGCGGAAGATCACCCTGCTGTTGAGCGTCACGACATCGGGCGCGACCCCATCCACCGACACCACGCGACTGCGCGACAGCTTGTCCTCAAGCGTCGGCACGATCGGATCGGCAAAGGCCCGCCGGCGCGCCAGCATGGCCTCGAGCACAGCGAAGTCCTTCGTCGTCAGGCAGCAGCCCGGCGCCAAGATAGCCGTATCCATGGTCAGCTCCGGGCGTCGACGACAGGCAAGGGTTCGACGGTCTCGATCGTGAGCGACAATTCACGGCCGTCGCGGGTGCTCCAACGTACGGTCTGTCCGGCGGAGGCGCCGATCAGGGCGGTGCCCAGCGGCGTCAGAACGGAAACCTTGTTCTCGGCGATATCGGCTTCGCCCGGATAGACCAGCGTCATGCGCTGGACTGAGCCGGCGGCGCCGCGCAGGATCACGGTCGACCCCATGCGCACGACGCCGGCGGGCATCGCAGCACCGTCCGTCACCGTGGCGCGCTCCATTTCGACAAGCAGTTCCTCCGCGATGACCGGCGCGCGGTCGAGTGAAGCCCTGGCCAGCGTGGTCAGCCGGCCATGATCGGCCTCGCTGACCAGAAGGTGGGCGCTTTGTGCTGTTGCATGACGCATGGCAAACCTCGTGACCATGGCGCACCCGAACGATGCGCGTCGCCGCCCGCGGGCGGTCCCGATGACAAACCGTCAGCCGCGACGGGCCGACCGGTCGATGAAGATGATTTTAGGAAAAACGCCCCGGTGCCGACGGACGCCAAAAGGCGGCCGGGCCGGGGCTACGATCCCGCGATGGGGCAAACCCTGAAAAAGGTCTTCTTGATATAAGCGAGGTTGCTCATGTCGCGAGCGTTGCCGAGAAGCATGCGCTTGTCAAGCGTGGCGAAACCGCTCAGCCGCCGAGATGGCGCCGGTAGAACCGGTGGCCGAGGCTGGTCAGGATCTCGTAGCCGATCGTGCCGGCATGGCCGGCCGCGTCGTCGACGCTCTGCGAAGGGCCGAGAAACTCGACGAGATCACCCGCCTTCAGCCGGTTCGCCGGCAGGGCGGAGACATCGAGGATGATCGAATCCATGGAGACGCGGCCAAGGAACGGCAGCCGCACGCCTTCGAACCAGGCGGCCGACGCCGCGCGCCTGTGCCACCCGTCGGCATAGCCGAACGAAACCGTTGCCGCCCGCATCGGCCCTGTCGCTCGGAAGGTATGGCCGTAGCCGACCCCGGCGCCGGCTTCGAGCTGGCGCGTCTGGATGACCTTGGCCTCGAGCCGCACCACCGGCAGCATCGGGCTTGCCTTGCCGGGTGTCGGATTGATGCCGTAGAGCGCGGCTCCCGGCCGGGCGAGGTCGTAGTGATAGGGGCGACCGAGAAAGATGCCGGAGGAATTGGCGAGCGAGGCGGGCGCCGGGGGCAACAGGTGGCGCAGGCGCTCGAAGGCGAGCCTTTGCCGCTCGTTGGCCGGGTGGCCGGGCTCGTCGGCGCAGGCGAGATGGCTCATCACCAGCGTCACCTCGATGCCGTCGAAGGAGGAAGGATCGCCGGCGATGGTCTCGACCTCCCCGGGCGCGAGTCCGAGGCGGGACATGCCGCTGTCGACCTGGACGGCGGCGCGCAGCCCGCGGCCGCAACGGCGCGCGGCCTGGCGCCACGCCGCCAGTTGCGTTCCGCTGTTGATGACGGGCACCAGATTGGCCGCCGCCGCGTCGGCTTCAGCATCGGGCGGAATGCCGTTGAGAATGTGGATGGTTCCTGCATCGCCGAGCGCGCGGCGGAGCGCCAGGCCTTCGCCCAGTTGCGCCACGAAGAATGTGTCGCATCCTTCCTTGGCCAGCGCCGAAGCGACATGGGCGGCGCCGATGCCGTAGCCATCCGCCTTGACCACACCGGCGCAGGCGACGCCGTCAAGTTCCGCTTTCAGCCGGCGGTAGTTCGCCCGTATCGCCCCTAGATCGATGGTGAGCACGGCGTCAGCCGCGGCGGGAGCAGGTTCAGCCTGTTGCGGCGCCAATGTCGTCGGTGCGATGGTTTCGTTCAATTCGGTTCTTCCGGGCTCCCTGTTGAATCTTCCCCCTACTGGAGCATTTGCGCACAAACAAGGCAATGCGGCCCCGCCCACGGGAGCGGGCCGTCACTGTCAGGGAACGACGACGGCGCGGGTGCCCCGTCAAGGTACGGGATTCACGAGACGGAATTCACGGCGCCAGATGCCGGAACGCCGCCACGACATCCTCGTAGACCTTGCGCTTGAAAGGCACGATCAGGTCTGGCAGGTCGCGCATCGGCCGCCAGGACCATTGATCGAACTCGGCCGTATGGCCGCCGGGCGGCGGGTTGATCTGGATCTCGCCCTCGCCGCCATGGAAGCGGTAGGCGAACCACTTCTGCGTCTGGCCGCGATACTTGCCCTTGAACGCCACGCCGACGAGATGTCCGGGCAGGTCGTAATTGATCCAGCCGGGCGCTTCGGCGATCAGCGAGACGCTGCGCATCCCCGTCTCCTCGTAGAGCTCCCGCTCGGCGGCCTGGCGCGGCTCCTCGCCCTTGTCGATGCCGCCCTGCGGCATCTGCCAGAGCTGCGACGTCCCCGAGAATTCACTGTCCGGCTCGGGAATACGGTGGCCCACCCAGACCAGCCCGTCGCCATTGAGGATCATCAGCCCGACGCAGGGGCGGTAAGGCAGGGTTTCGGGGTCGATCTTCTTGGCCATCCGTCAGTTTTCCAGTCGTCAGTGTTCATTGCCCGCCAGGCGTCCGCCTTGGCGTCAGCCCTTTTGCGGATCGATCGCCACCGCCGAAATCGGCACGATCTCGATGCCGCGCTTCTTGGCCTCGGCGATCCACGACGTCACCGTGTCGACCGTCAGGTCGAAGGCCGAACCGATGCCGACCGCCGATCCCTTGGCCCGCGCGGTCGCCTCCAGCTCGTCGAGCTTCTTCAGGATGGCGCCGCGATCCTGCACGGTATCGATCGAGGTGTCGCCGGCCACGAAAGGCACGCCGTCCTTGAGCGCCAGGTCCGGCGCCAGGCTGCGGGCTGAGGAGCCGTCGTCGACATAGGCGAGGCCACGCTTGCCGAGTTCGGCCATGAACTGCCCCATTGCCGCCGGGTCGGACGAAAAGCGCGCGCCCATATAGTTCATCACGGCAGTGTAGTTCGTGGTTCGCGACAGCGCCCAGTGCAGCGCCTTGAGGTTCTCTTCCGGCGTTGCCGACACCGTCAGCGTGTTGCGTCCGGGATTGACGTTCGGGTAGTCGAACGGCTCGAGTGGCACCTGCATGACGATCTCGTGCCCGCCCTGCCTGGCGGCCTGCATCCAACGACCGATGCTGTTGCCCTGCGGCGCGAAGGCGAGCGTCACTTCGGCCGGCAGCTTGGCGATCGCCGCCTGAGTGCCCGTCTGCGACACGGCCAAGCCGCCGATGACGATCGCCACGCGCGCCCCGCGCGCGCCAGACCACGGCCTGGCATAGACGTCGAACGGCCGCCGGCCGTCGGCGGCGCGGATCGGCAATGGGCCGGTATCGCTCGCCTCGATCAGGGCACGGTCCGGAATATGCGCGATCTTGAGGTTCTGCCCGACCGTCGACGGGTCGCGGATAACGATGGCCGGTTTCGACGGTCCGTCGCCTTCCTCGGTCTGCACGTGGATGATCTGCGGGCCGCCGGTTTTCGGCGATGTCTCGACCTTCGGGGCGGCTGGCGCGACGGCCGGAGCCGGTGTCGCCACGGGCTCGGTAGCGGCCGTGGCCTTGGGCGTGGAGACCGCCGTTTCCTGCGGCTTGCGAAACGGCTTTTCCCGCAAGGCGATCGCCCCGGAAACGCCCACCACGGCCAGGACGACAGCCGCGGCGACGATCGCGCCGCTGCTCAACCCGCGCGTCGCGCGCGCCGGGCGAAGGCCCTGTCCGAGCGGGCGCTCGATCTCCTTGTCACCAGTCATCTTGCCAGCGTCAGCCAAGCCGTTTCCCCGATTGAAAATCGGCACCGTCAGCCCGCGTCGCCCCCCCGAATCAAACTGCCGGAGCCTCGCGGCCCCGGCAGCATTGCATTGCTCGGCTGAGGCGACCAGACCTGCTGGCCGCGCCCTGCCCGTTACTGGTTGAGAACGGCCTTATCCGGATTCGGCGGGAAAGACGCATCGGTCTTCTCGCCGCGCAACAGCTGCTCGGCATAGATGAGCTGCAGGTCGTCCTTCGGATCCGGCGGCACATAGGCGGCAGAGCCCGAACCCGTCGCGCTCTCGTCGGCGCCCTTGATGTGACCCTTGAGGTCGGATTCGCCGCGCGTCAGGTCACGGCCCTGCAGGTCCGGCGGCAGCGGCTGGTCGACCTTGATGTCGGGCGTGATGCCCTTGCCCTGGATCGATTTGCCCGACGGCGTGTAGTAGAGCGCCGTCGTCAGGCGCAGGGCGCCGTTCTCGCCGAGCGGGATGATCGTCTGCACCGAGCCCTTGCCGAAGGACTGCGTGCCGACCACGGTGGCGCGGCGCAGGTCCTGCAGAGCGCCGGCGACGATTTCGGAAGCGCTGGCCGAACCGCCATTGACCAGCACGATCAGCGGCTTGCCGTTGATGTCGTCGCTCTGCTTCGACTTGGCGTCGAAGCGGGTGACGTCCTTCGGATCGCGGCCGCGGGTCGACACGATCTCGCCGCGCTTGAGGAACGCGTCGGACACGCTCACCGCCTGGTCGAGCAGACCGCCGGGGTTCAGGCGCAGGTCGAGCACATAGCCCTTCAGCTTGTCGTTCGGCACCTGCTTCTTGATGGTGTCGATAGCGTTCTCGAGATCGTCATAGGTCTTTTCGGTGAACGAGGTGATCTTCATGTAGCCGATGTCGTTCTCGACCCGGAACTTGACCGCCTTGACCTTGATGGTGTCGCGCACGACGGTCAGCTCGATAGGCTTGTCGGCGCCCTGGCGCAGGATCGTCAGCTTGATCGGGGTGTTGACCGGGCCGCGCATCTTCTCGACCGCGTCGTTGAGCGTCAGGCCGCGAACTTCCTCGCCGTCGATCTTGGCGATGTAGTCGCCTGCCAGCACGCCAGCCTTGGCTGCCGGCGTATCGTCGATCGGGGTGATGACCTTGACCAGGTCGTTCTCCATCGTGACCTCGATGCCGAGGCCGCCGAACTCGCCCTTGGTCTGCACGCGCATATCCTGCGCCTGCTCGGCGTTCATGTAGGAGGAGTGCGGATCAAGCGAGGCCAGCATGCCGTTGATGGCGTTCTCGACCAGCGACTTGTCGTCCGGCGGCGTCACATACTGTGCCCGCACCCGCTCGAAGATGTCGCCGAAGATCGCCAGTTGCTTGTAGGTCTCGGAGCCGGCCGCGTTTGCCGCAGAGCTGGGCGCGCCATAGACAAGGCTCATGGCGGACGCGCCCATCAGCGCACCGGCAAACAGAAGCGACAGTTTCCGCATCATTTCACGTCCTTCCAGAAAAACGGTCCGCCCACCAGGGGTGCGGATCAACGGGTTTTCCATCCTTGCGGAACTCCACATAGAGTTCCGGGGTGGCATTCTCATCCTTCGAGGCAGAGCTGCTCGCCACCCTGGCCTCTCCCATCGCGCCGACCGGTTCTCCTGCGAGCACGGGCTGGCCAGTCACGACGCTGATTCTGCTCATCCCCGCCAACACGACATGATAGCCGTCGCCAGCGTTGAGGATCAAGAGTTGTCCGTAGGAGCGGAACGGCCCCGCATAAAGCACATTCCCATCCGCCGGCGCGGTGACGATGGCTCCCGATTGTGTCGCAACCATGTCGCCCTGCATCATTGCGCCGTTGCCGTCATCGGTTCCGAAGCGCCGCTTGACCTTGCCGATGACCGGCAGCGCGATCTGCCCCTGCAGCGCCGAGAACGGCGCGGAAGCGGTGAGACGATTGCCTTCCGGGACCGACAGCGACGCCGATTCGGGATTGTCGCCGCTTGCCTTGGCATCGGCCGCCTTCTTCTTGCGCGCGTCGGCCTCCAGCGAGGCGATCAGGTCCTTCAGGCTGCTGGCCTTGGCCGCCAGATCCTGCGAATGCTGTTTTTCAGCGGTGAGCTCGGCCTCGGTGTCTGCCTGCAGCTTCTGCTTGGCCTCGAGCAGCATGGAAAGCCGCTTCTTCTCCGCCGCCTGGTCGCCGACGGCGGCTGTCAGCCGCGCCCGCTCGGCCTCGATCGAGGCCCGCACCCGTGACTGTTCGGTGAGATCGGCCAGGAGCAGGTCCGTCTGCTGGCGCAGCTCCGGCACCACGGCACCGAGCAGGATGGCGCTGCGCACCGACGAGAGCGCGTCCTCCGGGCGCACCAGAATCGCCGGCGGCGGATTGAGCCCCATGCGCTGCAGGGCGCCCAGCACCTCAGCCAGAACGTTGCGCCGCGACGCCAGCGAGGCGCGAATCGTCTGCTCGCGATCCTTCAACCCCTCCAGCTTCGACCCGATATCCTCGATATCCTGCCCGAGCTTCTGTTCGGTCATCGCCGACTGGATCAGCGCGGCGGTGATCGAGGCATGGTCCTTTTTGACCGAGGCGATGTCGGCGGCCAGCTTGGCCAGCCGCTCGGAGGAAAGCGTTATCTCCTTGGAAACCTGCTCGTATTCCGCCCGGCTCTTGTCCGGATCGGGGGCGGTGTCGAGCGTGTTCTCGGCCCAGGCGTGACCAAGCCAAAGCAACGTGGCCGCCGCCGCCATACCGCAGCGCATTCCCAACGGGGCCGTCCTCGATTTGCATTGCCTTGACATGAAGCCTGACTCTACGCGCGGCTTCGTTAACGAAACATCAACCATGTTCGCTCGCCGTGCCGGCCAACACTATGTCGTGTCGCATTGGGGCGAAAATCCGGGCGGGCGTCAGGCGCGGTGATAGGGATGGCCGGACAGGATGGTGGCGACGCGGTAGAGCTGCTCGCCGAGCATGACCCGCACCAACTGGTGCGGCCAGGTCAGAGCGCCGAACGATATCACCAGCTCTGCCTGGTCGCGCAATGCCGGCTCGTGACCATCGGCGCCGCCGATGGCGATCACCAGAGATTTCCGGCCCGTATCGCGCATCGCGCCGATGCGGGCGGCGAAATCCTCCGAGGGAAGATTTTTGCCGCGCTCGTCCAGAAGAAACAGCGCCGCGCCCTGTTGCAGCAGCGCCTGCAACTTCTGGCCTTCCTCGCGTCGCCGCTCGGCCGCGTTCTGCGCACGCCCTTCCGCGATCTCCTGCACGCCCGCGAATTCCAGGCCAACGGCGGGGCCGCTCTTGGCGAAACGCTCGAAATAGCGGTCGGCGAGCTGCTTCTCGGGGCCGGCTTTCATCCGGCCCACGGCATGAACCGATATTTTCATCCCTGCCTCGAAAGAGCCGCCAGTGCATTTCCGCAGCCAGATCGGAGTTCCTGGCGCCGAAATGCGGCTGGATCAATGCGTGTCATCCAAACGAAATATACGGATCCGGACGGCCACGCATCGGAAATAGTTCGGCTCAGTGCAAGGTCTCTTCCTCGAGGTCCGGCGCCTGCCACATCTTTTCGAGATTGTAGAAGTCGCGAACTTCGGGGCGGAAGACGTGGACGATGACGTCGCCCGAATCGATCAGAACCCAGTCGGCACCGGCCAGGCCCTCGACGCGCGCCGTGCCCAGCCCGGCGTCCTTGAGCGCCTTGAGCAGGTGATCGGCGACCGCCGCGACATGACGGTGCGATCGACCCGACGCGACGACCATATAGTCGCCGAGGCTCGATTTTCCCTGGATGTCGATGGAGACGATGTTTTCGGCCTTGGAGTCTTCCAGACTGGCAAGGACTGTCTTGATGGCGCGGGCGTCAGCCTCGTTTACGCTGATCCCGGCCGGCGAAGGCACGATATCGGCCTTCTTCCGAAGTGCTGTTCTCAGTGTCTTTCCTTTCGCAGCAAGAACAACCAAATCACCCCTGAAAGCGGGTGACACCGCTTAGATAGGCAGAGTTCCATTGCAGTTTCAAGACGTCGCTCTCCCGGCGCCTTAGCCGGCTCCAGCGGGGCGACCCGGCGGGGGCTGGAACCCGGCATGTCAGGAAGGCCGGAACCACCTCGTCACGCGGGGGTTATCGGCTCACGATCAACCGGATTTCCGCCATGCCTCTCGACCCGCAAAACGCCCTGCTCACCGTCCAGGCGGGCCTCGCGCAACTCAGCACCCTGATCGTGTCCTATTCCTTCTCGGCCATCGGCGCCGTCATCCTGCTGATTGTCGGCTACGTGGTGGCCGGCCTGGCGGAGCGCTCGGTCTATGCCGGTCTCGGCCATGTGCACGGCTTCGACGAAACACTGCGCCACTTCTTCTCGAAGATCGTCCGCTACGCCATCCTGATCCTCGTCGTGATCATGGTGCTCGGGCAGTTCGGCGTGCAGACAGCGTCGATCATCGCAGCCATCGGTGCCATCGGCCTGGCCATCGGACTGGCGCTGCAGGGCACGCTGCAGAACATCGCCGCCGGCATCATGCTGCTCGCGCTCAGGCCGTTCCGCATCAGCGAGTATGTCGAGGTCGGCGCGGTGGCCGGATCGATCGAGGAGATCGGGCTGTTCGCGACGCGGCTGCGCACGGCGGACGGCGTCTACATACTGGCGCCGAACTCGACGCTGTGGAACCAGCCGGTGCGCAACTTCACCCGCAACGGCGTCCGCCGCGGCGACATCACCTTGAGCATCGGCTCCTGGAACGACATCGACGGCGCGCAGAAAACGCTGCTGGCCATCGCCAATGGCGACAAGCGCGTCAGGCGCGAGCCGGCGCCGATCGCCTTCGTCGCCAGCCTTGGCGACACCACCGTTTCGCTCACCGTGCGCTACTGGACATCGGCCAGCGACTTCTTCTCAACCCAGATCGACCTGACGAAGCGCGCCAAGCAGGCCTTCGACAGCGAGGGCATATCGATCCCGCTGCCGCCGCCGGAGGCGCCGGCTCCGGAAGCCCGCAAACAGTAGTCGACAGCGAAAGCCGTGCCGCTCCGGAGGGTTCAGTCGTCCTCGCGGCGCGGCGGCTCGCCGTCGGCGGCGAAGGCAAGCTCGACCGGCAGCGGCGCCTGTGCGCTCATCGGCGTGAAACTGCCTGTGGTGGCGGCCGGAACCGCCCGCGCCGTCAATATCCGCCACAGTACGAAGAGGCAGAACAGCGCGGCAATGACGATCCCGACATAGATGAAGGTCTGCGTGCCGTAGACGACCGAAAGCGCCGTCACCACGCCCGGCACGATGAACCCGGCCAGCGACCACGCAAACAGCAGCGAGCTCGACAGGGCGAGGAGATCGTCCTTGTCGGCGCGATCGGCGGCGTGCGCGCTGGACAGCGAATAGATCGATTCCGCCGCCCCGTCCCAGACCAGGTAGATCACCACCAGCACGGCAAGCGCGCCGCCATCGAGGCCGATGGCGAGCACGCTCGCGATCAATGCCAGGGTGGCGGCGGCGGCCAGCACGTAGCGGCGGTCGGTGCGGTCCGAGATCCAGCCGAGCGGTATCTGAAGGATCAGCGTGCCGACCGGCATGGCCGACAGGAGCAGCGCCACGTCGGCCTGGCTGTAGCCCTTGGCTGTGGCGTGGATGGGCGCGAAGCCGGAGATGATCATCGACAGGCCGCCGACGGCCAGCATGCCGGCGACGCCGACCGGAGAGATCCGCCAGGCGCGGCCCAGCGCGATCGTCGCCGCCTGTGGCGCGGGCGGCTGCGCGAGCCGGGTCAATCCCACCGGCAGGATCGACAGCGCGGTGAAAACGATGCCGATCAGCGGACCGTCCGCCGTCTTGATGTCGACCAGCGCCAGCGTCGCGTAACCGACGCCGAGCCCGGCGACATAGGCGACATAGAACACTGCCATGACGCGGCCGCGTATGGCGTTGGCGACGGCATCGTTCAGCCAGCTCTGCGCGACGATGAACAGGCCGCAGATGGAAAAGCCGTAGAGCGCCCTGGCCGCGATCCACAGCAGCGGATGCGGGCCGGCACCGATGGCGGCGTTGGAGAGCGCGATGAGCGCCGACAGCACCATGAAGGCGCGGGCATGACCGACGCGCCGCACCAGCGGCCCGGTCAGGATGCAACCGGCGAGCCCGCCGGCCGAAAGGCCGGTGACGATGAGGCCGGCCCAGATCGGGTCGATCCCCTCCACGCCGAGCCGAACCGGGATGTAGGCGAACATCAGCCCGTTGCCGATGGCGATCAGCGACATCGACATGATGACGCTGGCGATCGCGATCAGCGGTGTGGGCTGGTCGCGGCGCTGTTGATCGTTGGTGGCGCGGTTCTTTTCAAGCATGCTTTCGCACCTTCGCCGAGCGTAATGCGGAAGGCCGCCGCAAAAGCGACATGGCCCGACCAGAGCATGATGCCGAAAAGCGCGAGGTGGCTGGGGGCGGCATCACGCCCGGTCTCACTGACTTGAGCCGTTCAGCCCTCGGCCTGCTTTCGCAGGGCCGTCGACGACAGCGACGAGCGCGGCCCATGGATGAAGGTCCAGGCCGGCGCCTTCATGCGCGCGAGCCGTGGCGCGTCGCCCTCGTCGACGCGGGCATAGTCGAATGTCTTGGCGACCACCGACGACAGGAACGACAGCGTAGCGCCCGGCCGGTCGATCACGGCGATCGGGAACGTCATGGCGATCTGCCGCCAGCGCTGCCAGCGGTGGAAGTCGCGCAGCGAGTCCGCTCCCATGATCCAGACGAAGTCGACGCCCGGATTGCGCGCCTTCACCAGCGCCAGCGTGTCTGCCGTAAAGCGCACATGATGGGCGGCCTCGAAGGCGGTGACCTTGATCTTCGGGTTCCTGGCGATCTTCTCGGAAAGCCGGATGCGCTCGGCGAGCGGCGCGAGCTCGCGCGTGCTCTTCAACGGGTTGCCCGGCGTCACCATCCACCAGAGCTGGTCGAGCGCGAGACGCCGAAGCGCGATCTCGGCGACCAGCGCATGGCCGGCATGCGGTGGATTGAACGAGCCGCCGAACAGCCCCACCGCCAGCCCCTTCGCCGCATGCGGCATACCGAGGTAGTTGGGAGGGACGGGCTGCTCGGGTTGGGAGAGCATGCGCTAGGCACCCCCCTCTGCCCTGCCGGGCATCTCCCCCGCAAGGGGGGAGATGAGCAGCTTCGTCGAAAGCGCCCACCTTGCAACGTCGGGAATTGGCGAAAGCCAAAATGAAGCCTGATCTCCCCCCCTGCGGGGGAGATGTCCGGCAGGACAGAGGGGGGTGCCTGGGCGCAAAGCTCAGCCCCTCCAATGCAAGGACGTCAAGGCCTCACCTGTCCCGCGCCGCGCACACGGTACTTGAACGAGGTGAGCTGCTCGACGCCCACCGGACCGCGCGCATGCATCCTGCCGGTCGCGATGCCGATCTCGGCGCCCATGCCGAACTCGCCGCCATCGGCGAACTGCGTCGAGGCATTGTGCAGCAGGATCGCCGAATCGATCTCGTTGAAGAACTTCTCGACCGCCCGCGCATCCTCGGCGATGATCGCCTCGGTGTGATGGGAGGAAAACGTCTCGATATGCTCGATGGCGCCCTCGACGCCGTCGACCAGTTTCACGGCGATGATGGCGTCGAGATATTCCGTCACCCAGTCGGCATCCGTCGCCGGCGTCGCATCGGCGAAGGCCTTGATCACCTCTTCGTCCGCATGGATCGCGCAGCCGGCCTCGCGCAGCGCCGCGAGGATCGGCACCAGATGCGTCGAGGCCACCGCGCGGTCGACGAGCAACGTTTCCGCCGCGCCGCAGACGCCGGTGCGCCGCATCTTGGCGTTGACCGCGATGCTGACCGCCATGTCGAGCTTCGCCGAGCGGTCGACATAGAGATGGCAGAGCCCTTCGAGATGGGCAAAGACCGGCACGCGCGCCTCGGTCTGCACGCGCCCGACCAGGCTTTTGCCGCCGCGCGGGATGATAACGTCCAGATTGCCGTCGAGGCCCCTTAGCATCTCGCCCACCGCCGCGCGGTCGGCGGTCGGCACCAGCTGGATTGCGTCCTTGGGCAGGCCCGCCGCCTCCAGCCCTTCCACCAGGCAGGCATGGATCGCCGACGACGAATTGAGAGAATCCGAGCCGCCGCGCAGGATCACCGGATTGCCGGCCTTGAGACACAGCGCGCCGGCGTCGGCGGTCACGTTCGGACGGCTTTCGTAGATAACGCCGATGACGCCGAGCGGCGTGCGCACGCGTTCGATGTGCAACCCGTTCGGCCGGTCCCATTCGGCGATGACGTCGCCCACGGGATCGCGCAGCGCGGCGATCTCGCGGATGCCGTCGGCAATGGCGCGGATGCGCGAGGGGTTGAGCTTCAACCGGTCCATGAAGGAGCCGGTCAGCCCGGCCTCCTCGCCATTGGCGATGTCGATGGCGTTGGCTTCGAGTATCTCGCTCTGGCGACGCAGCACCGCATCGGCCATGGCGGCAAGCGCGGCGTTCTTGCGTTCCGTCGTGGCAAGCGCCAACGGTCGCGCGGCGGCCCGGGCGCGACGGCCGACATCGGCCATCGTTGCCACCGTATCCGTCCCGGACAGTTCATGCGACTTCAGCATGACTCATTCTCCGCCACTTACATGGTCCTCGACGTCGCGTACCACCAGGTCGTCGCGGTGGATCATCGCCGAGCGTGCCTCGTAGCCGAGCACGGTTTCGATCTCGGCCGTCTTCAGACCCGCGATCCTTACGGCATCGGCGGCATCGTAGGCAACCAGCCCGCGCGCGATCTCGCGGCCCTGCGGCGACAGGATGGCCACCGTGTCGCCGCGCGAGAAATTGCCGCTCACCAGCTTCACGCCGGCCGGCAGCAGCGATTTGCCCGATGTCAGCGCGCCGACCGCGCCGGCGTCGACGGTGAGCCGGCCCGCCGGCTCCAGCTGCCCGGCGATCCAGGTCTTGTAGCCCTTCACCGGGTTGTTGCTCGGTCGGAAGAAGGTCGCCCGCTCGCCGCGCTCGATCGCCATCAGCGGCGAAAGCCTGGTGCCCGAGGTAATGATCATCGCCGTGCCGGCGGCATTGGCGATCTTGCCGGCGTCGAGCTTGGTGCGCATGCCGCCGCGCGACAGCTCCGAGGCCGCGGCCCCCGCCATCGCCTCGATATCGGGCGTAATGCGCTCGACGACCGGGATGAAGCGGGCATCGGGATCCTTGGCCGGCGGCGCCGTGTAGAGCCCGTCGATGTCGGACAGAAGCACCAGCAGGTCCGCGCCCATCATCGTCGCCACCCGCGCGGCAAGCCGGTCGTTGTCGCCGTATCGGATCTCCGAGGTCGCCACCGTGTCGTTCTCGTTGATGATCGGCACCGCCTTCATCTTCAGCAGCGTCGAGATGGTGGCGCGCGCGTTGAGGTAGCGGCGCCGCTCCTCGGTATCGCCAAGCGTGAGCAGGATCTGGCCGGACTTCAGGCCGCCCTTGCCCAGCGCGTCCGACCATGCGCCGGCGAGCGCGATCTGGCCGACGGCGGCAGCGGCCTGGCTTTCCTCCAGCTTGAGCGCCCTTTTTCCAAGGCCCAGGATGGTGCGGCCGAGCGCGATGGCGCCCGAGGACACGACGAGGATTTCCGCGCCGCCCTCGGCGAGCGCCGTCACGTCCTCGGCCAGCGAGGCCAGCCATTCGCGCTTGAGGCCGCTCGAACGGTCGACCAGCAACGCCGAGCCGATCTTCACCGTGATGCGGCGGTATGTCTTCAAGGACTGCATGGTGTTACTTTTCCCAGCGCCTATCGACCGGCGCGACGACCGCGTCGCGCGCCTCCGCCACCACCGCCATCAGCGCGCGCAGCACCGCTTCCACGCCCTCGCCGGTAACGGCCGACAGCAAGAGCGGCGCCCTGCCCGCGGCGCGCTTGAGCGAGGCCACCTTCTTCTTGCGGGCGTCCGGATCGAGGATGTCGATCTGGCTGAGCGCCACGATCTCGGCTTTCTCCGCCAGACCATGGCCATAGGCCTCGAGTTCGGCACGCACCGTCTTATAGGCCTTGCCCGGGCTTTCTTCCTGCGCCGAGACGAGGTGGAGCAGCACGCGCGTGCGCTCGACATGACCGAGAAAACGGTCGCCGATGCCGACACCTTCATGGGCGCCTTCGATGAGGCCGGGAATGTCGGCGATGACGAACTCGCGGCCATCGATGCGCGCGACGCCGAGGCCCGGATGCAGCGTGGTGAAAGGATAGTCGGCGATCTTCGGCTTGGCGGCGGTGACCGCGGCCAGGAAGGTCGACTTGCCGGCATTGGGCAATCCGACCAGGCCGGCATCGGCGATCAGCTTGAGCCTGAGCCAGATGCTCAGCTCCTCGCCCGGCAGGCCAGGATTGGCACGGCGCGGCGCCTGGTTGGTCGAGGTCTTGAAATGCTGGTTGCCGAAACCGCCATTGCCGCCCTTGGCAAGCAGGAAGCGCTGGCCGACCACTGTCAGGTCGCAGATCAGCGTCTCATTGTCCTCGGCAAAGATCTGAGTGCCGGCCGGCACTTTCAGCGTGATATCGGCACCCTTGCCGCCGGTCATGTTGCGGCCCATCCCGTGCATGCCGGTCTTGGCTCGGAAATGCTGCTGGTAGCGATAGTCGATGAGCGTGTTCAGCCCGTCGACCGCTTCGGCCCAGACATCGCCGCCGCGGCCGCCATCGCCGCCATCCGGGCCGCCGAACTCGATGAACTTCTCGCGCCGGAACGACACCGAGCCGGCGCCGCCGTCGCCCGAGCGGATATAGACTTTGGCCTGATCGAGGAATTTCATCGGTTTGCTTGGTTTCTGCTAGAGCACGGTGCCGGACAGCGAAGCGGCTTCGGACGGCATCATGCTCGATCTCTTCGATTGAGAGCCGGATTCGGATTTCAGGTCGGACCGGCCTGAGATCATCCGGCTCAAGGGTCTTGCGGATTGCTCTAAACCAAGGCGGGGCCAAGGGCGAGGCTGTTTTGTCACAAAAGCCGCGGCAACCGCTTTTGCGCGCGCCGGGAACACGCTAGCACTGTCGGCAAGCGGATGGTTTCGCGCGGCGGCCGCTTGCGGCTTTCGCGCGCCTGTGCCTGTGCTTGTGCCGGAGTTTCCTGAATGAAGTTCGTGACCTACAACATCCAGTACGGCACCGGCCTCGACGGCCGCTACGACGCCGGCCGCATCGCCGACGCCGTGCGCGGCGCCGATGTCATCGCGCTGCAGGAGGTCACCCGCAACAACCCCAGGAATGGCGGCCGCGACATGGTGGCCGAGCTTTCCGAGGCGCTGCCCGAGTATTTCACCGTCTACGGCAGCAATCTGGAGGCCAATTTCGGCTCGCACATCGACAATGGCCGGGCGGTCACGAAGACCTTCCAGCTCGGCAACATGGTGCTGTCGAAGACGCCCATTCATCTGTCGCGCAATCTCCTGCTGCCGCGCAGCCGCAGCTTCGAGGCGATGAATTTCCAGCGCGGCGCGCTAGAGGCCCTGATCGAAACGCCGCTCGGCTTCATCCGCTTCTATTCCATCCACCTCGACCACCGCAGCCCGACCGAGCGGGCGCGCCAGACCAGTTTCCTGCGCCAGCGCCTGCTGAACTACGCGCTGGAGGGCGGCGCGCTGTCCGGCGTCGCCGAAATCGGCCTGCCGGAACTGCCGCACCCCGAAGCCTTTGTTGCAATGGGCGATTTCAACATGCTGGCGGGATCGCCGGAATATATCGAACTCGCCGGCAGCGCCGACCATGAATTCGGCATGCCGCTGACCGCCGATCTCGCCGTCGATGCCGCCATGCGCCTTGGCGGCGGCGACCTCATCACCTGGGTCGATCCGGAGCGGCCGGACGATGCCAGCCGTCACAAGCGTATCGACTACGTCTTCACCAGCGCCTCGCTCGCCGGATCGCTGAAGCGCCTCTGGGTCGACCGGCAGGCGGTCGGGTCGGATCACCTGCCGGTATGGGTGGAGATGGGCTGAACCCCTTGTTTTCGCAGGTTCTGACCGCAAAACCGCGTGACACTTCTGCGGAACCCGCTTGGCCGCGTCACCGCCATCAGAAGTGCACCCAGTTCCTGAGGCTGGTCCAGGTCTTGCGGTCGAGCCGGTAGCGCTCCACCGGCACCTGTCCGGCGACGATCGAGTTGAGCATGCCCTGGCCGGCATACTGGAAACCGCACTTGTGGATCACCCGGCGAGAGGCCGGATTGATGACCCG
This sequence comes from Mesorhizobium sp. 65-26, assembly GCA_001899205.1. Classification (GTDB taxonomy): domain Bacteria; phylum Pseudomonadota; class Alphaproteobacteria; order Rhizobiales; family Rhizobiaceae; genus Mesorhizobium. The sequence continues at coordinate 314,697 of MKVL01000032.1, forward strand.
GGTCGAGGCATGCAGCACCTGGATGGGCGTTCTCTGGAAGGCGAGGTCGACCAGCGCGTGCGCGGCCTCCGTGGCGTAGCCGCGCTTCCAGTAAGGCTCGCCGATCCAGTAGCCGAGTTCCAGCCCCCGGTCCGTGCTGTTGAGCCCCGCGCAACCGACGAAGGTATCGGTGCCGGCCAGCGTCAGCGCGTAGACGATCCCGGCGCGGCGGGCCCGCGCCATGGCGAGGAAGGACCGCGCCTCGGCCTCGCCATAGGGATGCGGCATGCGCGCCAGCATCTCCGCGACATGGCGGTTGTCGGCGAGAAGGGCCAGTTGCGCGACGTCGCTCTCGCGTGGAGCACGCATCACCAGTCGCTCGGTGGCGAGCTCCGGGCGGTCTATCGCGTAACTTTCGTCGTCCGTGTCTTCCGCTTCCGCAACCATGTCTAGGACCTCCAGGCAAAGAAAAAGGGGAGATGGAACCCATCTCCCCTGATCCTTTTTCTGGCTTGGCCAGACACCGGTTCCCGAGATGGGCTGCCGGTGTCGTGGTGCGGAACCGGCTACTCCGCGGCCTTCGTAATCGGGTTTACCGACACGTAGGTTCGGCCATTGGCTTTTTTGTTGAAGGTGACCGCGCCTGCTTCGAGCGCGAAAAGGGTGTGGTCCGTGCCCATGCCGACGTTGGTGCCCGGATGCCATTGCGTGCCGCGCTGGCGGATGATGATGTTGCCGGCAATGACGGCTTCGCCGCCGAACTTCTTCACGCCGAGGCGCTTGGAATGCGAGTCGCGACCGTTGCGCGACGAACCGCCAGCTTTCTTGTGTGCCATCTGACTAACTCCGATGCGCCGCGAGGCGCTTGAATGGTCTTATGAACGCGTTCGCGTTCCGTTTCAAGTCCGTGCCGGCGACGATTTCCCGCCGGCCGGGTTTTACTTCTTCGCCAGTTCCTTGGCCTGCTCGCGCCAGTCCTTGATCTGGTCGGCGCTGAACGGCATGTGCTCGTCGATCTTGGCGACATCCTTGTCGCTGAGCTTGGCGAGTTGCGCGAAGGTGATGATGCCCTGCTCGTTGAGGTCCTTCGCCGCGACCGGGCCGATGCCCTTGATCACGGTGAGGTCGTCCGGCTCGCCCTTCGGCGCCTTGAACAGCGGCGCGGCGGCCTCGGCCTTCGCCTCGGTGGCGGCTTCCGCCTTGGCGGCGGCCTTCTTCGACGGCTTGGCGCCGCCCACCAGGATCTCGGAGATCCGGACGGTGGTCAGCAGCTGGCGGTGGCCGATCTTGCGGCGCGAATTCTGGCGGCGGCGCTTCTTGAAAGCGATGACGGTGCGGTTCTTGCCCTGCTCGACGACCTCGGCGGTAACCGTGGCGCCATCGACGAACGGCGCGCCGAACGTGACGTTCTCGCCCTCGCCATGGGCCAGCACCTGGCCGATCTCGACGATTTCGCCGACCTTGGCCTCGAGCTTCTCGATCTTGAGCAGATCGTTGGCGGCAACGCGGTACTGCTTGCCGCCCGTTTTGATGACTGCGAACATTTTTTGCCTTTCGCTGTTCGGTCGGCCTTGATGAACCGCTTCGGGCGGTTCGGCCGTCTTTTTGTCAGTCTGCGGGTTCAAAAAACAAGCGGCGCGGAGGACGCTCCACGCCGATTGCGGGCTGTCCCTACCCGATGGTCGACCGCGAGTCAAGGCAAACGCCGCCGGAAACCGAGCCTTTGGCCCCTGGCCGTGCCGGCCTGGGCGCCGGGCAAGCCACATTTCGAAAAAGAAGCGGGATTTGCCGACGGATTTGGCCTTGTAACCTGTCCGTGCAGCCGTTATCTAGTGCGCCGCGCCGGCAACGGCCGACCATGACCGCGGAGAGGTGGCAGAGTGGTCGAATGCACCGCACTCGAAATGCGGCATACTCGCAAGGGTATCGGGGGTTCGAATCCCTCCCTCTCCGCCATCGGGCCTGCCGCCCTTTCTCGATCTTTCCGCAAGTAGCTGATTTCCAAGGACGCCGCCCTTCCGGGCACGCCTCTCGTACGGAGATCAACAGCACGTCCCGGAACACCGGCGCCGCCCTACCTCGCCCCCGTCCTTGCAGCCTCCGACGTTTCCGACGCACCCGCCAAGGTGGCAATCAGGCGCGACATCTGCGCCTTGTCGTGCACGCCGAGCTTCCTGTAGGCCGAGCGCAGGTGATGCCTGACCGTCGCCGGCGCGAGGTTCATGCGGCGCGCGACCTCCTTGTAGGAGGCGCCGTTGGCGAAGTGCTGGATGGTCTCGAGTTCGCGCGCGCCGAGACGGTCGAGGGGCGACCTGGGCTGCAGTTCGATGACGAACAGGCCGGCGACCGGGCTGATCCTGATGCACAGTTCGGAGCCCAGGAATGGCTGCTCCGGCCTCGCTTCCAGATGGCGGCACAGGGCATCAGGCAGGAACGGGCCGTTCCAGTCGGGCCACTCGAGCTTGACGCTCTCGGCGAATTCCCTGTCCGACCGGTGCAGGACGCCATAGGTGTCGCAGATCGCGCGCCTGATGTAGCTCGCGCTTTCCTTGCCGCGCAGCAGCAATCGCATCGCGCGATTGATCCGCATCGCGGCGGCCAGATGCGGAATGAGGGTCTCCATCGTCTCGACATCCGCGGCGCTGAAGGGCGCATCCGCGGCGCGGCGATAGATGGACAGGAAGCCGATCATCCCGAAACGATTGTCGAGGGCGCAAACCCGCAGCAGATGCCTCAGCCCGAAGCTTCTCGCCCAGGCGCGGAATGTCAGATCGGTCTGGCCGTCCTCTATGTCGACGACCGCCGCCTCTCCGAAAACCATGCGCGACAGGTCCGCCAGCGGATCGTGATCCACGATGCGCAGCCATTCCCTGAAGAAGTCCTCGGGCAGCCGGTAGGTGAAGCTGTTGTGGTTGACCGGGCGGTTGTCCTCCTGCGCCGCCACCCCCGTCCAGGCCGCATCGAACGGGATCAGGTCTTCGAGCGAAATGAACAGGGAGCGCTCGAAGCTGCCGACCTCCTCGCGGGCAGCCGCGGCGTAGAGGTCGAGCAGGAAGATGCTGAGTTTCCGGTTTGTCGCGTTCGGGTGCGCCAGCGTCTCGGCGAAATCGGTGCGGCGCGCCGGGCGCACCGGATCGGCGACGAGGTCCAGCCTCACCGGCTCCAAGAAACTTCTCGGATTGATGGTGGATGTCTTGGCGGTCATGGGCATGCTCATGCCGTTTGCCATCGCGCCCTGTTCCCTCAGCCGAGGCCGCCTAGGGGTGATGGACGAGCAGGACGGATCACCACCTGTAGCCGGCTATCCCCGAAAGATAGGTCGATGGCGCAAATCCGGTCAATTTCCAAAGTTCAGGCTCGCCGCCATTTCATCGAGGATCTGGAACTGCAATGCGTTGAAGCGCTCGGCGGGCTGCCACAGCAGGGCCATTTCCAGAAGCGGGTCGACGACATCGCTGGTCTCGCCCGACAGGGCCTCCACCAGCGCATGGCCGCAGAAAGGAACATAGGTTTCCGAATAGCCCCCCTCGTGAACGACGACCAGCCGCCCCTGGCACAGCCGGTCGGCCGCGTCGCGGATGCTCGTCGTCATGGCCCTGTAGCTGTCGCTGTGCAGATTCATGCGCGCCAGCGGGTCGACGGCCGAGGCATCGAGGCCGCTGGCGACCACGATCAGGTCCGGCCTGAAGGCTTCAAGGGCCGGGATGACGATACGTTCGAACGCATGCAAATACACCGCGTGGCCGCCGCCCGGCAGCAGCGGAATGTTGATGTTGGTCCCTTCCCCCTTTCCAGCGCCGCGATCCTCGCCGCCGCTGTAGCCAGGTGGAAAGCACCTGTCCTGATGCAGCGAAATCGTCAACGTGTCGGGATCCTCGTAGTAGATGGTCTGCGTGCCGTTGCCATGATGGACGTCCCAGTCCACGACCGCGACACGCCCGACGCCATGTTTGGCCCGGGCCGCTTCGATCGCCACGGGAATGTTGGCGAGAAGGCAAAAACCCATGGGAGTGTCGGGCAGGCAGTGGTGGCCTGGCGGACGCGACAGCGAGAAGGCATTCTTCAGGCCGCCGGACACCACCGCATCGATGGCGGCCATAGCCAGCCCGGCGGACAGCGCCGCGATTTCATAGCTGCCCACCCCGAAAGGCGCGCCCACGCCGAGATTTCCCCCGGTCGTATCGCTGATGCGCTTGAACTCATCGAGATAGCCGGCGGGATGGATCCGCAGCAGGTCCGCGCGACTTGCGGGTGCTGCCGAGCGCATGTCCAGTTTCGCCGCCAGCCCCGAGACCTGGAGCAGCGACAGGAAGCGCCGCTTGGAGTCCGGAGATTCGGCGAAGCCGGCCGCTGACGGAGGCTGGACCCAGCCGCCCACCGGCAGGACCAGCGACTGCACGCCGCCGATGTGCCAGAACGTTTTCTCGTCCGTGAAGAACCCGGTTTTCATCGTCGTTAGCCCCTTCGTTCAGGACACGCCCTTGGGGCGCGGGGAGACGACGAGACAGGCGAAGGACACAGCCCCGCAGATCGCGGCCGCGAGGAAGACGGCGCCGAGGCTCCACGCAGCCTCGAGCAGGTTTCCAGCAAACAGCGGCCCGAGGGAAAGGCCGGTGCCGATGATCAGCGTGGTCGAGGCCACCAGGCGGCCGGACGGATCGCGACTCGCGGCCTCCGCGATGATGAAGGGAAGCACGAAGGTCCACGCGAACTTGAAGGCGCAGATCGCCACGACATAGGCGGCGCTGCCATGCAGCGTCGCCACCGCGACAATCGACGCGACCAGGATGGCGTAGCCGAGCAGCAGCATGGCGCGACGGGCCGAGCGTCCCCCCAGAAAGGCCGCGAGCATCGACCCCGCTATGCCGAACAGCGATGCGATCGCCAGGATCGTGCCGACGCTGGCGCCCTCGATTCCGGCCTGGGTGGCGGCCATGCTGGCGAACGTCCAGACCCCGCCGATCGCGACATAGAAGGCAAGGATCGCAAGCACGGCCAACACGCCGAGGATGATGAACCGACCGCTCGTCGCGGACGTCGATTTCGGTCCTTCCGATGCCGCCGGCGCGAGAAATCCCCTGTAGAGGGGCGACAGCAACAGGGCGATCACCCCGAGCAGGATGTAGAAGGACGACAGCCCGTAAGTGGCGAACAGGTGGGGAAGAAGGGCGAGCCCGATCGCGCCCGCCACAAGCTGGCCCACGACCCAATATCCGAAGACCCGCTCGGGGTTCTCCGCGTCCTGCGCGCTGATCATCGACAGGACCATGAGCGTGCCGCCGCCGAAGCCGGTGACGGCCCGCATGAGCAGCAGGCTCTTGTAGCCGGGCAGCATCATCGGCGTCGCCAGATTGCCGAGGATAAACACGGCGAGCGCGATAAGGCCGACGACCCGTACATTGAGCCGCCCGAGCCAGAAGAGGGACAGCAGGGACGCGGCGCTGAAGGCGCCGTTCTCCACGAAGAAATAGGTGCCGATCTGCGACGGGCCGATGCCTATTTCCGTAGCCAGTTGCGCCGCCAGCGCGGGAGCGACCAGCAGGGCCATCGGCGTGATGGCGGCGAAAGCCACCAGCGCGACGAGCGTTATCCGAGGAAAGGACGAGGCGGCGGGCCGCGAAGCTGACGAGACGGTCATGAGCGCACCGCCGGGCCGGAATTTTCCTTTTGAGCTCTCATCTCTCCCCCATCTCCTCATGGTTCCCTGCCCCGCTCTCCCCGAGGCCTGGCCAGTGTTTGGCGGAAATGAGCGGCTGCATAGTCGTTCAGATGAACGATCAACCCAGGCATGACGGCCGCCGTGATGGCGCGGGCTACCGGGCTTTCCCGTCACCGGGCAGCCTTCGCCGGCATGGCGGGCCATGCCTCTAGTTCGCAGTGCCTTTTTGTTTTGCTGTTATGGCGGCAGCGGGCGCGGCAGGCGTCTCGACAGCTCCTGCCGGCGCTGGGGGCTGGGGACTATCCGGCGCCAGAGGGCTGTTTTCGCCGAGATTGGCCGAGATGCCGAAGAGCTTCCACTGACGGTTGGCCGGGGCAAAGAGCAGCTCGAAGTTCAGGCGCATGGGCACCGACGGGAAGAAGCCCGCCATGTGCAGCATGCCGTTGGGCTCGATCTGCGGCAGCAGTGTCAGTTGCGGCTCCAGGACGGCGACGGCGGCAAGGTCGATGCCTTGCTTGCGCTGGCCGGCGAATATCTCGGCCAGCTGCGCGTCGGTGTTGACCTGGAGACCCGGCGCGCCGAGATCGCGCAAGACCGAGTAGTTGCCGGTCTTGTTGGCCTGGTCGACCGCCAGCAGGGCGGAGCGCACCAGGATCAACATGCCGTTCCTGTCGATTTCGGCGGGCCTCGGCTTGTCCTGCCGGGCGGATTTCGCGGCGCGCGGCGCTTTCTTCTCCTGCTGCGCCGCGGCCGGAAGCGGCCCCGCCAGGGCAAAAGACAGCGACAGGGCGGCGAGCAGGAGGCGGAGCAAGATCGGCTTCATCTGGTCATTGTCGGCTTGCGTAATTCTTGACAATCCTTCGTCGCGTGGACCCCATAAGGAGAGACAACCGCCCATGGCGGTTCCCCCACTCCGTCACAAACCGGAGCGGGATCGTGCTCGATGGGTGATTACCGCGCCTCAGGGCCGCCGCAACTCACCAGGCGTAGGTCAGACCGGCACGACCGCCCACCGTTCCGGACGAACCAAAGCCGATGCCACCATGGATCATGAAGTCCTCGCTCACGCGCGCCTGGACAGTGCCGGCAAAGGCGTTCTTTCCGCCGAAGTCACCCCAGTTGATGGAGACGGCGTAGTTCTTGTCCGTCGGCATCGCGGGCGCGGCCATCGCCATCGCCATCGCCGCCCCCTCGAAAGCCTTGTCGACGCGGCCATCCAGACGATCGAGGCCGGTCTCCAGCGCCCCGACGCGACCGTCGAGCGCGGTGATCGCGCTGGTGTTGGCCGTCACACGGCTGTCGAGACCAGCGATCTGCGTCGTATGCGTGTTCACCGTCGTGTTGAGCGTCGCGATTTCCGTCGTGTGCGTGCTGACCGTTGTTTGCAATGCCGCGATCTGCGTCGTGTGCGTGCTTACAGTCGTATTGAGCGACGAACCGCTGCCAACCAGACTGTCCACATAGGCCTTCGTGGCCGCGTCAGTTCCATTGGTCGGCGCGCCGACATTGGTTATGCGGTTGCCGCCCATATTGATGCTCGCGCCGCTCGCGACCGACAGGCTGCCGCCGATTGTGGCCTCGTTGATCGTCGCCTGATGGACTTGTATCAGCCCGTTGAAATTGACGTTGTCACCGAAGGTCGAGAGGCCATTAACACCGGTATTGAGCTGTACATTGCCCATTTTCATGGCGCCATCGCCACCAAAGTCCATCAAACCAGTTGCGTGACTGTCTGCGTCGCGGTCACACGCATCACTTGCCGCAGTATATACTTCTGATCCTCCGGACGCTTGACAGAGAACAAAGCCATCGGAGGCAGCGGCAAAGGCAGATGAGGCTGCAGCAAGAAGACCAGTCAGGCCGACTATAATAAACATCCCGGCCGGCAACAGCGCGACACGGCGGCGTGGTCGCGAAATCCGGCCCGCATCGCCGTGCCCGGCATAACCCTCGAAGACAGTCCAAATCGAAATCATGATCCCCTCAAGCGAAGAATCGCCGCATCCTCGGGCGGCACTGCCTCATCGTGGTTCTGATCCCACAAGCTGAGAGCCGGCGCATGGGATGTTCGTCCTATAGGTTCGATTTGGTGCCCGTATTGGGGTGGAAGGGCGCTGCTGAACAGCGGCGGTTTCGCCGTTTGACGCTTCCCTAATTTCGCGTTACATGATGTAACGTGAAATTAGGAGCGATGTCATGTCTCCGCGAGCCTATCGCCAGTCCGCGCGCGCCAATGCGGTTCAGGATACCGAGCGGCAGATCGTCGACGCCTTGAATGTTCTTCTCGAAGAGCGCTGGTTCGATGAGATCACTCTCGACGACATCGCCGCCGCGGCAGGCACCACCCGCCAAACCGTGATCCGCCGTTTCGGCAGCAAGACCGGTGTTCTCAGCGCCATGGCGGCGATGATGGATGACGCCATCCGGGCCCAGCGCTGGAGCACCCCCCCGCAAAGCGTGGCCGACATCGTCGCGCTGCTGATGGACGACTATGAACGCACCGGTGACATCATCGTGCGGACGCTCAGCCAGGAGGCGCGTGTACCCGAATTCGCCGCCGTCCTCGACCGCGGACGCCGGGGGCATCGCGAGTGGATCGAGGACATGTTCAGGGCCTGGCTCGACAAGCTCGACGGCCAGTCTCGCGCGGATCGGTTCGCGCAGTTGCTGGCCCAGACCGATGTTTGGATCTGGCATCTGCTGCGGCGGACGCAGGGACATTCGGCGGCGCAGACACATCGGCTCATGACGCAGGCGATCGAGCGCCTGCTGCGTGAGGACGCGACGAACTGATCCGGTCTCCATCGAGAAAGGACCGTGGCAATGGCAAGCATGACAGCTGCGTCGCGGCATCTGCGCATCCTGGTGACCTGCTGGGAAGGCGGCGGCAACGTGCCGCCGACGCTCGGAGCCGTGCGCGCGCTCGCCGGCCGGGGCCACGATGTGCGCCTCATCGCCGACGACACGATGAGAGCGGAGGCGATCGAGGCGGGAACCCGGTTCCTGCCGTGGAAGCGCGCGCCGAACCGCCCCGACCGCTCACCCGAAAGCTGCTTCGTGCGGGATTGGGAACCGGCCGATCCCCTGGCCGGCTTCCAGAGAGCGTGCGAGCGCGTCTTCGTCGGGCCGGCGCGATCCTATGCCCAGGATATTCTCGAAGCACTGGCGGCGGAGCCGGTCGATATGCTTCTTGGTTCGGACATGCTGTTCGGCAGCATGCTGGCAGGCGAAGTTGCAAAGGTTCCGACGGCCCTGCTCGCAAGCAACATCTCGCTCTGGCCTCTCCCTGGACATCCGCCGTTCGGTCCGGGCTTTCAGCCCGCGCGATCGGCGGCGGACAGGGCGCGCGACGCAGAGGTTTCGGCAATGGCCGAGCAACTGTGGGACGGCTTCCTGCCCGGTCTCAACGCTGCCCGTGCCCATTTCGGCCTCGCGCCGCTGGCCCATGTCCATGAACAGCCCTTGCGTGCCGGCCGCCATCTCCTGGCCACCAGCAGCAGCTTCGATTTCCCCGTCGAGCGCCTGCCGGACCATGTGCGCTATATCGGGCCACTGCTGGAGATGCCGAGTTGGGCCCGGGAACACGGCATGAGCCAGCCGGAGCGCGCGACGCGGCCACTCGTGCTCGTATCGTTCAGCACCACCAACCAGGGCCAGGCCCAGGCGCTCCAGCGCGTGATATCCGGCCTGGCCGGGGAACCGGTCGAGGTGATCGTCACCCTCGGCAAGGCACTCGAGGGCCTGCGCCTTCGGTCGTCGGCGAATGTCACGATCCTTCCCAATGCGGCGCATGACGAAATCCTGGCCAAAGCCAGCGCCGTCGTCACCCATGGCGGGCACGGAACGATCATGCGTTCGCTCAGCCATGGCGTGCCCCTCGTCATTCTCCCGATGGGACGCGATCAGAACGACAACGCCGCGCGCGTGGACTATCACGGCGCGGGCCTGCGCCTTAATCCTTCAGCCTCTTCGCAAATGCTCGGCGAAGCCGTGCGGCGTGTCCTTTCCGAACCGGGCTTCGCGGAGCGGGCGGCAGCGCTTGGGCGCGCCATTGCCGAGGAAGGCCCGGGGCCTGCGCGGCTCGTGGCGGAAATCGAGGACTTCGTACTGGGGTGTTCCCAGGAAACCTGCTCCGCCGCGTGATCGGCACCCCCACCGCGGTGGAAACCTCGAAAGCGATCCATCGAAAGGAACTGAAGAATGACACAGGTCTCTTCAAGCGAAAGCGGAATGACCCTGACGTCCGGCCAGCTGGACGCCTATCTCGCGAGGATCGGAATCGACCGGCCGGTTTCCCTTGATGCCGAGAGCCTGTCGAGACTTCACCGCGCCCATCTCATGGCGTTCACCTGGGAGGCGCTGGATGCCTTCATGGGATGGCCGTCCTCGGTTGCCCCGACCGCCGCCTTCGCCAAGATGGTGGAGGGCAGGCGCGGTGGCTGGTGCTACGAGATGAACGGCCTGCTCGGCGCCGCGCTCGCCGCGCTCGGCTTCCGCGTGACCCGCCTGTGCGGCGGCGTCGATCGCGCAAAGATGGGCGACCTCGCCATCGGCAACCATCTCACCCTGCGTATCGATCTCGACCGGCCCTACCTTGCCGAGGTCGGCCTGGCGGACGCCATCGTCGAACCCGTGCCGCTTGAAGTCGGGCCGATCAGCCAGCGCGGCTTCGATTTCTCGATCATGCCGGCGGACGGTGGCTGGCTGCGCTTCCATAACCACGCGCATGGCCTCGCGCCCAGCTTCGATTTCCGGCCCGATCACAGCGACGAGGCCGCCATAGCCGCAACATTCGGCTGGCTGACGCAGGATCCCGGCTCGCCGTTCACAAACGCGCTGGCGATCCTGCGGCATACGGCGGACGGCTATACCGCCCTGCAAAATGATTGTCTGCGTCGTGTTACGGCGGCCGGCATCAGCGAACAACGCATCACCAGCGCCGATCATCTCGCCGATACGCTCGAGACAACCTTCGACATAGACGTTCCGCAATCAGGCCGCGCCTGGGAAAAAATCCAGGCGGTAGGCCGCGGCAAGGCCGCCTGAACGAGCATCTCTTCGCAACGCACCGGAGCCCGTCGAATGCTCGGTGGCTGGCGCAAATTGTAGCGCTTCGCTCCCGCAGGTTCGATCCATTGCACAGACCGGCTGGAACAAAGCTATGGAGCAGCAGCAATTCCGGAATGACGCGGCCAGGCAGCCTCTGACATGTGAGTGCCTCTCCGACCTGATCGGATTGATCTACGACTGCACGCTGGACCCGACCTTATGGCCGCAAGCAATCCGCGCCGTGGGAGATGTCACGAATTGCTTCGCCGGCATGCTCGTCGTGACGGACCTCGATAGATCGGAAGCCCGGCTCGCGCATATTTGGAACTATGATCCGGCATGGCTCGCCCGCCTTCCCGAATACGCTGACGACCTCGCGCAAATCGAGAAGAAGATTCTCTCTCTCAGGCATGGCCTTGGCGAACCCGGCACTGCAAGCCGCGAGATGCCGGAAGCTTTCGAGACCCGTTACTTCAACGAATGGGTAAAGCCGCAGGGCATCATCGATGCGTTGACACTCGTCGTGATGCGCCAGGCCGACAGGCTGGGCACGTTGTCGTTCTCGCGGCATGAGCGCCACGGTCTTGTGACGGAAGGAGACCTTGCGGTCCTGCGGCTGCTGGCTCCTCACATCCGCCGCACGCTGGCGATCAGCGATCTCATGGATATGAAGAGCCTGGAACAGCAGACCCTGGGAGCGACGCTCGACAGCGTGACGGTCGGCGTCGTCATCGTGGCGAAGGAAGGGCGCATTCTGCACGCCAATGAAACGGCTCGCCGCATGATCGACGCCAGATCGCCGATCCTTTCGTCCGGCGGGTATCTGGCTGCCACAACCTCCCAGATATCCGAAGAATTGCTCAGCGCCATCGCCATCGCACAGGCCGATGAAACGCGGGTTCCCGCGGCAGCGATGGGCGTGCCCCTGGAGGATACTGACCACCAGGTGGCCGTTGCTCATATCCTGCCGCTCGCAAGCGGGCATCGCAGGACGCAGCTGGTGTCACAGGCCACCGCCGCCGTCTTCATCACGCGCGACACGGCCGCTCCGCCGACCGATCTGGGAACGGTCACCCGCTTGTTTGGGCTAACGCCGACAGAGACACGCCAGCTCGAGCAATTGATGGCGGGCGCAACGCTGAGCGAGGCCGCCGCCGCCCTGCGCGTCAGCGAGGCAACGGCCAGGCACCATCGCGAGCACATCTTTGCCAAGATGGGAGTGTCGCGCCAGGCGGACCTCGTCTCGCTCGTCAGGCGCCTCGTTCCGCCGATCCGCCTGCCAAAGGACAATGGAAGACGGCAGGCCTGATCATGCGGCTTCCGCGCGAACGCAATCCGATGCCTACGAGACGAGCCTTATCTTTCCGGTAGCGGCCGCGCTGTCCGGCAGGTTGTCCAGGCCCGCGATGGCGTAGCCGTCCCGCCCCTTCGCCTTGGCCTTGTAGAGCGCCCCATCGACCTCGGCCATCAACTCTCCGCCGACCAGGGACTGGTCCGGCGACCATTCGGCGACGCCCACGCTGATCGTGAAGCGGACGGACTTGGCGCCAGCGCCGCTGCGCGAGCGGACCGCGGCGACCAGCTTGCCGGCGACCTCCTCGGCCTGCCGGGCGCTTACTTCCGGCAACAGGATCGCGAACTCGTCGCCGCCGAGCCTGAACAGTGTGTCCGGAGACTCTATGCTGTCATGCACGATCTCCACGAAGCGGCGCAGGATGCGGTCGCCAAAGGCATGCCCCTTCGTATCGTTGATCTGCTTGAAGCGATCGATGTCGATGAGCAGCAGCGAGAACGGCAACGTGGACCGCCGCGCCCTCCTGTCCTCCGCCTCCAGTTCCACGAGGAACTGCCTGCGGTTGGGCACGCCGGTGAGGTCGTCCTTGTGCGCCAGTTCCGAGAGTTCCTCGCGAAGGCGATCGATGGTCATGACGGCGAAGCCGAAATTCCACACCACGCCGCTGAAGATCACGCACAGCAGCGCATAGGCTTCGATCTCGGAGTAGAACGCGCCGTCGACCCGGCCCAGCATCAGGCCGATGTTGAGGCCGCTTTCGATGGCATGGCCGGCAACGCCGACGATCATCGCGAAAGCGGCGATCATGGCGCCCAGCTCACGGCGCTTTTCGCGCAGCAGATACCAGATCGCCAGCACCAGCGGCGCCGACTGGCCGGCCGCGTAGACGAGGTTTCGGCCCTGCGTGCTGTCGAACAGCGGCAGCAGGGCGAACAGGCTGGCCATGGTGATCGCGACGCTGGCGGCCAATCCGCCCTTCAGCCCGTAGAAATGACGGATGCCCATCCAGAACAGGCAGAAGCCGAAGATGACGACGCCATTGCCGATGACGGCCGGGGCGTAACTTCCCTCATTGCCCTGCAGGGCCAGGATCCCGCCGCCGAGCGTTGTGAGAATGCAGCCGAGGAGCCAGATGCGGGCGGTGGTGAACGTCCTGTAGCGATAGGCGATCGCCGCCCAGATGATCGCGACCGTCAGCGAGTTCAGCAGGATGACGATGTACAGAGTCAGGAAATCAAGCTTCATCGGCGCCCCCAGGCTCGAACAACCTGCTGCCATGCCGGCGTGATAATCCCGTTAACGGGAATATTCAAATGGAGCGGACCTTGCACGGCCTGCGGACCAGCCGCGCGCCGATCTCGCCGCGTCGAGAAAAATAATTGGTCACCGCCGATCCGTTTGACGCCCTCGGGTCGTCTTTGGTGTGTCTGCATGAAAGGAGATACACCGATGACCACCGAACCCGTCATTCTCGTCAATCTGCTGAAGGTCGAACCCGGCAAGCAGGATGCGCTGATCGCACTCCTGAAACAGAACACCGAGACGGTGATCCGCACCCTTCCCGGCTGGAGAGCCACCCGGCTGATCGCCGCCGGGGATGGCGCCGGCGTCGTCATCTATTCCGAATGGGACAGCCCGGCGGCGGTGGAGGCGATGCGAAGCGATCCGCGCATGAAGGCCTATTTTCCGAAGATCGGCGCGCTTGCGAGCCTGGATTCGATGATGGGCTCGGCCGTCTTCAGTGAAACCCCGTGAAGCAGGAAAGGAGAACCGCAATGGCCCGCATGGTTGTGGTTTACCGGACGCCCGCCGATGTCGAGGCGTTCGACCGGCACTATTTCGACATCCACGTGCCGCTTGCCAGGAAGATACCCGGCCTGAGGAAATATGAGGTCAGCGAAGGCCCTATCGCCACCCCGGTGGGAGCTGCTGGCATCCACCGGATCGGGACGCTGTACTTCGACGATCTCGCCTCGATCGAAAAGGCCTTCGCGAGCCCCGAGGGGAAGGCGGCCGGAGCCGATCGCCGGATTTTCGCCCCGGATGACTCGGGCGTTCAGATGTTCCTCTTCGACAACCGGGAAGTCTGAACCGGCCGCTATTGTCCGTCCCGGCGGACAATGGAAAATGGCGAACGGTCGCCCGCCCGACGACAAAGATCGCAAAACCAGACGAGAGACTCCAGCGATGTCGGCAACCAAAGCAGCTTTTGTCCTGATCCACGGCGGCTGGCACAGCCAGTCGGTCTGGAGCAAGGTTACGCCAATCCTTGAAGCGCACGGCTTCATGGCCCTGACGCTCGATCTTCCGGGCGCGGGGGCCAACGCCGTCGCGCCGAAGTCGCTCGGCCTGCGCCCATTCGATGCCGCCGCATTCGCCACCGAACCGTCGCCAGTCGCCGGCGTTACGCAGGAGGAGCGAACGCAAGCAGTGGTGACGCTGGTGAGACAGGCAGCGGCCCTCGGCAACGGCAAGGTCGTCCTGGTCGGGCATTCGGCCGGCGGGATGACAATCTCGGCAGTCGCCGAGGAGATCCCGAACCTGCTTCTGGCTGTCGTCTATCTCGCCGGTTTCATGGTGCCCAACGGCGTGCCTTTGCTCGCCATGCTCCGGCATGAGACCATGTCCTCGGCTCTGTCGCCCGGGCTGTTCGTGGGCGATCCCGTGGCCATCGGTGCGACGAGGATCAATGCCGGATCGACCGACGGAGCCTACAGGGCGCTGCTCAAGGCTTCGTTCTACGCGGACATATCGGATGCCGAATTCGCGCAGGCGGCGTCACGGCTGCATTGCGATGAACCGAACGGCGGCGCCCTGGCGCCGTCGCCGATCACGGCAGGAAGATTCGGCTCCGTTCCGCGGCATTACATCCGCTGCACGCAGGATTGCGCGATACCGCTGGCCGGCCAGGATCACATGATCGCGGCGGTTGACCGCACGATCGGCGGCATGACCACGCCCCACACACTGCACAGCAGCCACTCGCCATTCCTGTCGCAACCGGTAGCCCTGGCGGATATTCTCATCGACATCCACGCCCGATCTCCGGCATTTGGCGGCGAGGTGGAATGACCTGGCGTCGCGCAAGGATGGTGGGATCGAACGGAGGGATCGGAATGCCGGATTCGACCCGAACACGTTCATTCCCGGCGAAATGCAGCGCGCAAGTGCCAATGGAGGCCGGCTCATGACGACGGAAGATTTCGAGACCCGCCTGCGCGAGCTCAGGCCACGGCTTCACCGCTACTGCGCGCGCATGACCGGCTCGACCGTGGATGGCGAGGACGTGCTGCAGGATACGCTGGTCAAGGCGTTGCGGGCGCATGCGGAGGGCTCGGTTGTCGAGAATCTCGAACCGTGGCTGCTGCGCATCGCCCACAACACGAGCCTGGATTTCCTGCGCCGGCGCGCCCGAAGCAACGTGGTGTCGCTCACCGAGGACCTGGAGGACGCGCCGATGCCGGAAGCGGACATCGTCGCGGTGGGCTTCCAGACATTTCTGCGGCTGCCCGAGCTTCAGCGCTGCGCCGTGATCCTCAAGGACGTGCTCGGCCACTCCATCGACGAGATCGCGGCGATCGCCGACTGCACGCCGGCCGCCGCCAAGTCAGCGCTTCAGCGCGGGCGGGTGGCGCTGCGGCAACTGGCCGGGCAGCCCGACGATACGCGGCTCCCGATCATGTCCGACGCCGCGCGTCGGAAGATGGCGGCCTATGTCCAGCTGTTCAAGAGCGGCGACTTCGACGCGATCCGCGCCATGCTCGCGGACGACGTGAAGCTCGACCTTGTGAACAGGCTCAAGCTCGAGGGCCGCTCCGACATCGGCCGCTACTTCACCCGCTATGCGGAGGAAACGAGATGGCGCTTTGCCCTGGGAGCGGTGGAGGGACGCCCGGCCATGCTGGTCTTCGACAGCAACGGCCCCATGGAAGAGCCCTCGCATTTCGTTCTGCTCGGCTGGCGCGAGGAGCGGATCGTCACGATCCGGGACTTCCTGTTTGCTCCCTACACGATCGAGGCTGTCGACTGGGTCCGCCTGGCCTGAGCCGGGTCGGCGCGGCCGTGCCATGACGATCCACCCGCGACCACCGAGCCCGGCTCGGTGGTCAGGCCGCCGCCAGATGCGGCGCGTTCGTCAGGATCACATAGGCAGCGACGGCGAGCACCAGCGTGGCGAATATCCGGTTGAGCGCGGTCTTGCTTGTCGAAAGCCGCGTCGCCACCAGCATGCCCAGGCCACCGCCGAGGACACCGCCCAAGATGAATTCGGCGGCGAGCATCCAGTCCACGAAGCCGACGCGCGCGTAGGTGAGCGCCGTTGCCAGTCCGAAGGTGCCGACGGCAAGCAGCGAGGAGCCGATCGCGCTGATGGTCGGCATGCCTGTTGCGAAAATCAGCGCCGGCACGATCAGGAAGCCGCCGCCGATGCCGAAGAAGCCAGACGCCGCGCCCACCGCCACGGCGGTCGCGCCGGTGATCATGCACATGCGAAGATCGACGCCTCCTTGCCGGCCACCCGGCCCCCGTGACGGGCGCAGCATCAGCAACCCGACGGCGACCATGACCAGGCCGAACAGGAAGAGCAATTTCTTGCCGTCGACCAGCAGGCCGAGGCTCGAGCCAAGCATCGTGCCGATGGCCCCGACCAGCGCGAAGACAATGGCGCAGCGCCACCAGACATGACCCTTGCGCGCATGATTGGCGAGGTTGGCATAGGCATTGACGGACACGGCGAGCGCCCCGGTGCCGATCGCGACATGCGGGCTGGCGACACCGACCACGTAGAGGAGGAGCGGCGTGGCAAGGATCGAGCCGCCGCCGCCGATCAGGCCGAGCGTGAAGCCGACGACCCCGCCCGAGGCAATCGCGGCAAGAACGGAAGCGGTCATCACGAAGCCCTTTCCGCGAGCAGACGATCATGAAGGACCATGCCCACGGCCATCGCGGCGACGAACAGCACGACCAGCGGCAGACCCATCGAAAGTGCGGAGACGGCCGGCCCCGGGCAGAAGCCGGCGCCGCCCCAGCCGAGGCCGAAGATCGCCGAACCGACCAGCAAGCGCCAGTCGATTGCGGTCTTGGGCGGCAGATGAAAACCGTTGTCGAGAACCGGCTTCGCCATCCGACGCTGCAACATGACGCCGGGCACGGCGACGAGGACGGCGCCGCCGAGCACGAACATCAGGCTCGGGTCCCAGTGGCCGCTGGCGATGTCGAGGAAGCCCAGCACCCGCCCCGGATCGACCATTCCGGACAGCGACAGGCCGAAGCCGAAGATCGCCCCCGCGAGCAGGGCGACGGCAAGACGCGCATGGCCGTTCATCGCACCGCTCCCATGATCGTGGCGGCGGCGATGCCGGCAACGAGGAAGGTGGCGGTCGCGGCCAGCGAACGCTTCGAGAAACGGGCAAGGCCGAGAATGCCGTGGCCGGACGTGCAGCCGGAACCCATCCGGGTGCCGATGCCGACAAGCAGGCCGCTGACCAGCACCACGGGCCAGGAGGCGACGATGGTCACATTCGGCCACCGCCCGAAGGCCGCGCCATAAAGGAGCGGGCCGGCAAGAAGGCCAAGCAGGAACGCGGCGTTGGTCCACACCTGGCGCCCGCCGAGCAGCCGCCCGAGAATGCCGCTGATGCCGGCAATGCGGCCATTGACGACGAGCAGCATCGCGGCGGAGAGGCCGAGCAGCATGCCGCCGATGAGGGAAGGCAGGTAGACCGTCATGATGGCTTCTCGGGGTTGCAGAAGATGCCGTAGAGCGCCTGGATGAGCAGGGCCGCCTTTTCCTGTGTCAGGCGGTAGAAGATCTGCTTGGCCTCGCGGCGCGTCTCCACGATGCCGGCCTCGCGCAGCACGCCCAGCTGCTGCGACAGGCTGGGTTGATGGATGCCGAGCTTCTCCTCCAATGTGCTGACGGAATACTCGCCCTCGGCCAGCGTGCAGGCGAGCATCAGCCGGGCGGGATGCGCCAGCGTCTTCAGCAGCGTGGCGACCTCGTCGGCCCGGCCCGCCATCTCGTCGAAGGGCAAGGCCTTCCGTGTTTCCATAGGCGTCACCATGTTGCTCCCTCCAGCGCGTCGAGCGGGAATTTCAGGTAGCGCCGGCCATTGCCCTCCGGCTCGGGCAGGCGTCCGCCGCGCGTGTTGACCTGAAGCGCGTGCAGGATCAGCTTCGGCATCGGCAGAGTCCGGTCGCGCGCCTCGCGAAGCGCCACGAAGCGCTCCTCTGTCATGCCCGCGAGATGCGGATTGGAGCGCTTCTGCTCGGCCACCGTGCTCTCCCATTTGGCGTTGCGGCCACCGGGCCTGTAGTCGTGTCCAGTGAAGAGCCGCGTCTCATCGGGAAGCGCCAGTATGCGCTGGATCGAGTTCCACAGGACCCTGGCGCTGCCGCCCGGAAAATCGGCGCGCGCCGTACCGGAATCGGGCATGAAGATGGTGTCGTGGATGAAGGCGGCATCGCCGATCACATAAGTGACGGAGGCCAGCGTATGGCCCGGCGAGAACAGGACGCGGCCTTCGAGTTCACCGACCTTGAACGTGTCGCCGTCAGCGAACAGCCGGTCCCATTGCGAGCCGTCCGTTTTCATGTCCGGCCAGTTGTAGATGTCGCGCCAAAGCCGCTGCACGTCGACGACATGCGCGCCGATCGCTGTCGGCGCCCCGGTCTTGCCCCTCAGGTAATGCGCCGCCGAAAAGTGGTCCGCATGCGGGTGCGTGTCGAGAATCCAGGCCACGGTCAGGCCTTCCCTCCGCACGAAATCCAGGATCGCGTCGGCATTGGTGGTGGCCGTCGCGCCGGACTTCTCGTCGAAGTCGAACACCGGATCGATGATGGCGCAGGCCTTGGTCGCCGGATCGACCACGACATACTGGATGCTGCCGGTGCGCTCGTCATGGAAGCCAGTCACGCGCGGCGCCTTCGCCGCATGCCGGTCGAGCCAGCTCGCGGCGCCAGACAGCGCGAAGCCGTGACGCGCGCCGAAAGCCTCGACGTCCTCGCGCTTCATGCGCCCGTCCAGAACCTCGCCGAGTACGTGCAGCGTCAATGCCCGCATGCCGCTCTTGCAATGGGCAAGCACGAGCCCTTTGGCGCGCCGCATCGCGTTCTGGAAGGCACGGATGTCGGCTTCGGTAATGGTCGCCCCGGTTACGGGCACGAAGGCATAGTCGAGGCTGGCTGCGCGGGCGGCGGCGGCCTCGGCGGCATTGCCAGGCTGCCCTGGCTCCTCGCCATCCGGCCTGCTGTTGATGACAGCTGTAAAACCCTGCCCGGCGAAGCCGCCAAAAGCGGCGAGCTCCGGCTGGGCCGATACTGTCAAACGATCGTCGATCCTTGCGGCATGCATGTGCCACGCTCCTGTCGGTTCATCAATATACAGTTTCATATAATGTATATTGATGAACCGTCAAGAGCCGAACGTATGACGTCGGCGAAACGGCGAGACATGCCGGGCGCATTCTGATGATGCGCCCGGAGCTCCTCGTCAGTTCAGCGAACGGCGCCGCGGCAAGGGCGCCGGGTGGCGCTGCTCCAGCGCCGCCGCCGCTTGGGCCCGGCCGGTGGCGCGCAGGCGCGTGAGATAGGCCGGAAGCTCGCCCTTGCAATGGAACGGACCGCCTTCGCGCAGCACGGTGACCAGCGGGTCGACGTCGCCGTCGCTCCGCGCCCCCATGTCGGCGCGCCAGTCCTCGAGCAGGCGGCTGGCGTGGTCGACGATCTCAGGGCGGGCGGCCGAAAGGTCGTGCTGCTCGTGCGGATCGGCGCTGAGGTTGAACAGCGTCACCGGTCCGAAATCCTTGTAGCCGTCGTGATAGGTGCGCAGCATCAGCCAGTCGGCGTCCTCGAGGCGGAAGCGCACGCCGCGCTGCACCGCCCAGGCGCCCTGGCTCAGCACCAGGAATTCCCTGCCTCCGTCCTTGCCGGCGGCGAGCGCCGGCGCGAAGGAGCGACCGTCCCAGACATGCGGCACCTGGCCGCCCAGCCGGTCGACCAGCGTCGCCGCCCAGTCGAAATGATAGTGCAGGCCACGGTTGACGCCGCGCATGTCGGGCGCGCCGGGCCAGCGGATGACCAGCGGCACGTTGCAGGTGAACTGGTCGGCCGTCTGGTGGTCGCCCCAAACGTTGAGTTCGCCGAGGTTTTCGCCATGGTCGGCGCTGATGACGATGATGGTGTTCTCGAACAGGCCGAGCCGCTTCAACTCCTCGACGATGAGGCCGATGTGATGATCGGCGTAGCGCACGCCGGTGTCATAGCCGTCGAACCACGCCTTGACATCCTCCATCCCGTCGATGCGCGACGGCATGCGCGGATAGCCGGAGCCGCCGGGCGCGACATCGTAACCCGAGGGCTCCTGCGGGCTGTGCGGACCGTAGCCGGCATGGAATGCCTCGAACACGTCCCTGGTCATCCAGGCCGGCAGCGGATCGCCGGCGAAAGGATCGCCGAAATCGGCTGGAACGCGATAGGGCGTGTGCGGATCCCAGACATTGACGTGCAGGAACCATTGCTTGCTGGCGCCATTGCGCCGCAGCCAGTCCAGCGCCATCCCGGTCACCTCGTCGGCATTCTCCATGCCGGCCTTGCCGGGGTTGATGATCTCGCTGAAGCCGGCATACCAGTGCCAGCAGCCATGGCGCTCGCCGAAGCTGCTGATCGTCGTCGTGTGATATCCGAGGTCGCGCATCGCCCGCATCCAGCCTTCCTCGTAGAAGGTACCGGCCCAGGCCCGTTCGGCCCCTTCGCGGAACGGCTCGCACGCGGTGCCGCCATGGCCGACCACGCCGGTGCGCATGCCGTGGCGGCCGCTCCACAGCGCGGTGCGCGAGGGATGGCAGGGCACGTCGGAGACATAGATGTTCTCGAAGCGAATGCCGTCGCGCGCCAGGCTGTCGATGACCGGCGAGGTATCGCGATGGTAGCCGTAGCAGCCGAGATGGTCACGCCGGAGGCTGTCGATGTCGATGTAGAGAACGTTCATGGGATGCTTTCGTCCGAGAGGGTCGCGCGCGATGCAAAGGGGCACCGGCGTCACTCCTTGCGGGAACGACCGCCGATGCCCCGTGGGGATCGTCAGGCTTCGATGTAGAGGTCGCCGAGATAGTAATCCTTGGGGTCGAGCGAGGTCTCGATCTTGCCGAAGGTCTTGAACAGCTCGTTCATGGTCTTCAGCCAGTTGTCGACATTGCCCTCCTTGGTCTGCTTGATCACTTCGGCCGAGGTGAGGAAGTTGCCATATCCGGCCTCGGTCTTGAGATCGGGCGCGGGAATGCCCAGCAGCTTGGAGGTGATCTCGATCGCCTTGTCCTGGTTGGCGGCACGGAAATCCTGCGCGTCCTTGATGGCGCCGATCACCTTCTTGACCAGGTCGCGATTGCTGTCGACCAGCTCGTTGCGCACGACGAAAGCGCTGGGGAAGGTCGTCTCGGGGTAGAAATCCTTGTTCTTGGCCAGTTCCACAAGGTCGGGAATGCGCTTCTGGATGATGCCGACGAACGGATACCAGATGCCGGCGGCGTCGACCTGCTTGGACGCGAAGGCGGCGACGATGGTGCTGGGGTCCATCTGCACCACCTGGATGTCGCTCATCGCCATGCCGGCCTTCTTCAACGCCAGCCGCAGCAGCATGTCGCCCGATGTGCCGGCCGCGATCGCGACCTTCTTGCCCTTCAGCCCCTCGATCGAGGTGATGCCGGCCTGCGCGATCACGCGGTCGGAGAAGCCGACGTCGTTGATGGCGATGATCTTGGCCTTGCCGGTGGCCGGCAGCCACAGCGCGCCCGGCCCGACATAACCGAACTCCAGGCTGCCGGCGCCCAGCGCCTGCACCTGGATCGGGCCGTTGGTGAACGCCTTGATGGTGGCATCGACGCCATGCTTGGTGAAGAAGCCCTGGTCGGCCGCGACGGCGGCGATGCTGGCGCCCCAGAAATCGCTGTTGTAGCCGATGCGCGCCGCGGCGCCCTCGGCCCTGGCCAGGCCTGTCGTGGCCATGCTGGCGGCGGCGGCCGCGGACAATGCGAGGAAATCCCTCCGTGTCGGTGTCATGCTCTTTCTCCTCCTGTCAGTGCTGGTGGTACACGGCGTGCCAGACGCGGTTGCGGATGGCCGTGAATTCGGGCGAGAGCCGGATCTGTTCGGTTCGGGGATAGGGCAGGTTCACCTCGATGATCTCCTGCAGCCGGCCGGGCCGCGCCGCCATCACCACGACCCTGTTGGCCAGGTAGACCGCCTCGTCGACATCATGGGTGATGAACATCACCGTGCGGCGCTCGCGGCTCCACGTCTCCAGGAGCTGGTCCTGCAACTGGACGCGGGTCAGCGCGTCGAGCGCGCCGAAGGGTTCGTCCATCAGCAGCACCGAGGGATTGACGGCATAGGCCCGGGCAATGGCGCAGCGCTGCTTCATGCCGCCCGACAGCATCTTCGGCAGCGCGTCGGCGAAATGGCCGAGCCCGACCAGATCGATGAAATGCTCCGCCGTCTCGCGCCGCCGCGCGGCAGGCTCGCCCTTGATGCGCAGTCCGAACTCGACGTTCTGGCGCACGGTCAGCCAGGGAAACAGCGCGTATTGCTGGAAGATCATGCCGCGCTCCGGACCCGGTCCGTCGACGCCCTTGCCGTCGATCAGCACCTCGCCCTCGCTCGGCGCCAGCAGGCCGGCGGCGATGTTGAGCGCGGTCGACTTGCCGCACCCCGACGGCCCGACGACGGTGACGAACTCGCCGTCGGCGACATCGAGCGAGAAGCGGTCGAGCGCGACGAACTCATTGCCCGCGAGATCGAAGCGGCGCGTGACGTTGCTGAAGACGATCTTCGGCTGCATCAGACGCGCTCCTGCCAGTCGGTCAGCCGCCGCTCGACCGCGAGCAGGACGCGGTCCATGGCGAGGCCGAGCGTGCCGATGGTGATGAGGCTGACGAAGATGGTGGGCAGATCATAGTAGAGCTGCGCCTGCTGCATGCGGAAGCCGAGGCCGGTCTGCGCCGCGATCAGTTCCGCCGCGACCAGCGTCGCCCAGGCCGAGCCCAGCCCGATGCGGACACCGACAAGGATGAACGGCACCGAGGCCGGGACGACGACGCGCAGGAAGATCACCAGGTCCCCCGCGCCAAGCACCCGCGCCGCGTTGATCAGCGTCCTGTCGACACTGATCACGCCCTGATAGGTGGCGACGACCGCGGCGAGGAACGATGCCAGGAAGATGACGAAGATCTTCGGCGTCTCGTCGATGCCCATGGTGACGATCGCCAGCGGGATGATGGCAAGCGGCGGGATCATCCGGAAGAACTGGAGGTAGGGCTCGATCAGCGAGCGCGCCACCTTGTACCAGCCCATGACGAAGCCGACCGGCACCGCCAGCGTCACGCCGAGCAGGAAGCCGGCCAGCACGCGCGCAAGGCTGGACATGATGTCTGTGGCGAGCTGACCGTTGCCGACGAGCTCGACGAATTTGCGCGCCACGTCCGGCGGTGGCGGCAGCCCAACGGCCCCGCCGGCGGTCAGCACCCACCACAAGGCGACGCCGACGACGATCCCGGCGAGGTTCAGGGCGATGCCGCCGAAGTCCGCCGCCGGCCGGCCGGCGTTGCGGCTGCCCGATCCGTTCGAGGGCGCGCTCACGACTGGGCTCCCGAATAGAAGAAATGATCGAGCGCCGCCGCCGCGCCGCCCACCGCGCCGGCCCCGGCGCCGAGGCTGGAGCGCTCGATGCGCAACTCCTCGCGCATCGGCGACAGCACGCGCGGCGGGACGTTGCGCCTGACATGGTCGATGAAGGCCTCCGGCGCGTCGGCGAGGTGGCCGCCGAACACCACGAGGTCGGGGTTGAGCAGGTTGGTGGCGCTGGCGACGGCAGTCGTCAGATGCCGCAGCGCCGCGTTCCACGCCTCCGGATGCTTCTCGATCGCCGCCAGCAGCGGACCCGGCGGCGGCGCGCCTGGGCCGAGCGCGCGATGCAGCGCGCGTTCCGACAGGAAAGTTTCGAGGCAGCCGGAATTGCCGCAGGCGCAGGGCTCCCCCTGCTCGACCACCTGGATATGGCCGAGCTCGACGGCGCCGCGCCCGCCCGGACGGAACGGCATGCCGTTGATCACCAGGCCGGCGCCGAGGCCGGTGCGCAGATAGATGTAGAGCAGCGCCGTGGCGTCACGGCCGATGCCGTAGCGCGACTCCGCCAGCGCCATGGCGCTGACATTGTGCTCGACCACGACCGGCATGTTGAGGGAGGATTCGAGCTGGTCGGCGAAGGTCACGTCCTTCCAGGAGAAATTCACCGCTTGCAGGTTGCGGCGACGCTCGGCGTCGACAGGCCCGGGTACGGCGAGCCCGAGGCCAACCAGCCGCGAACGGTCGACACCCGACGCCTCGACCAATCCGTCGACGAGCTGGACGACCTTTTCCACCACGACGGCCGGCTCGCTGGCGGCCACCGCGAAGTCGAGCGCCGCCGATTTGCGGGTGACCGCCTTGAGGTCGGTGATGGTGGCGTGGATGGCGCTGGCGCCGACATGGACGCCTGCGACGAAGCGCGAATCCTGCACCAGGGCGAGGCTGACGGCCGGGCGTCCGACCGGCGCGTCGCCGCCTTGCGGCTGGCCGAGCTCGCTCACCGTGCCGCTTTTCAGGAGATGGCCCGACAGATGCGTCAGCGCCGTCGGGGAAAGCGCCGCGCGCCGCGCCAGTTCGGCGCGCGATTGCGGGCCGATGTCGCGCAGGATGCGCAGGATTGAGCCGTGATGCGCTGCCATTGCTCCTCCAATTATTTTCTAATCTTTATAAAATAATTCGCCTTGTCAAGCGCGAGCACTCGACGGGGTTCCGGTTGGCCGCTCGAATGACAAGGAACGTCGTCGATCAGCCGTCGCAGGACCGCGCCCGCGACAGCAGGAAAGAGCGCTCCACGGCGTTCTGGGTAAGTCCCGCGGCCTCTTCGAACTGGACCCTTGCTTCGGCGAGCCGGCCGGCGCGGAACAGGAAGTCGCCTCTGGCGGCGGGCAACGGCGCATAGTGTCGGAGCGCCGCGGCGCCGGCGATCTCGTCGACCAGCCGCAGGCCTGCCTCTGGACCGAAGGCCATGCTGTGCGCGACCGCGCGGTTGAGATCGATCACCGGCGAAGGCACGACCACGCGCAGCCGGTCGTAAAGCCCGGCGATTCCCGCCCAGTCGGTATCCTCGGCCTTGTGCGCCCGGGCATGGCAGGCGGCGATCGCTGCCTGCAGCGCATAGGGCCCATCGGCGCCGCCGAGGACCTCCGCACGCTTCAGCGCGGCAAGGCCCCGATGGATCAGCAACTGGTCCCAGCGCGCCCGGTTCTGCCTGGGCAGGGGAACCAGGGCACCATCCGGCCCGGCCCGCGCCGACAGGCGCGATGCCTGGAGCTCCATCAGGGCGAGCAGTCCGGACACCTCAGGCTCCGTCGGCATCAGGCCGGCCAGCAGCCGCCCCAGCCGCTGGGCTTCGGCGCAAAGCAGCGGGCGGGTCAGGTCCTCGCCCACGGTGGCGGCATAGCCTTCGTTGAAGATCAGGTAGATGACCTCCAGCACCGAAGCCAGCCGGGCATCCCTGTCAGCGCCGCGCGGCACCTCGAAGGCAAGCCCCGCATTGCCGATCGTGCGCTTGGCCCGGACGATGCGCTGGGCGATGGTGGCCTCGCCGGAAACGAAGGCGCGCGCGATCTCCTCGACCGACAGCCCGCCGACGAGGCGCAGCGTGAGCGCGGCGCGCGCATCCGCCGACAGGATAGGATGGCAGGCGGTGAAGACCAGGCTCAACAGTTCGTCGCCTATATCGTCATCCATGGCCGTCTCGATCCGCTCGACCGTGGTGTCGCGGTCACCGTCCAGATCCCGGGCTATTTCGGCATGCTTGCGTTCGCGCATCGCCTCGTGCCGAATGCCGTCGATGGCCCTGCGCTTGGCGGTCGCCATCAGCCAGGCCCCCGGATTGCCAGGGATGCCCGATTTCGGCCAGTCGGACAGGGCGACGAGCAACGCCTCCTGCGTCAGTTCCTCGGCGCGATCGACGTCGCGCACCATGCGGGCCAGGCCGGCAATCAGCCTGGCCCGCTCGATCCGGAAAACCGCCTCTATCGCGCGCCGCGCATCCTCATCCGTCATCGCCCCATTGTCCGGGGAACGCGCCGGCGAAACAAGGGGCGCCGGCGGCTCAGCCGCCGGCGAGCTTGTCCCGCGTGCGGCCATGAATCTCGGCGACCTCCGGGGTCACGTTCTGCGCGAAATCCTCGATTCCGTACACGGGCCGGATTTCGAGCTCGCTCGGGCCCGGCATCGGGTTGGGGCAGCGACGCGCCCAGGCGATCGCCTCGTCCATGTCCTTGACCTCCCAGATCCAGTAGCCCGCGACCAGTTCGCGCGTCTCGGCGAAGGGGCCGTCGATGATCGTGCGGCTTGGCCCGTCGAACGCGATCCGCTTGCCCTGCGAGGACGGCTTCAAACCGTCGCCGCCCACCATGATGCCGGCATTCACCAGTTCCTCATTGTACTTGCCCATCGCCTCGAGCAACTCGGTGGACGGCAGGGCACCCTGCTCGCTGTCCTTGGTCGCCTTCACGAAAACCACAACACGCATGATCCATCTCCTTTGTGCCGGAGGCCGATATTAGCCTCTCGATGTCTCGACGAGCGAAGCTGGCGGGAATCGACACGCCGTCCGAATTTTTTTCGCACTCCGGGAAGGAGGGCATGCTGCGCCCATCAGCCGCTCATGGCGCCCGGGGTGGCCACTCCGGCAAGTCATAGCCGAACTCCCGGCAAGAACCTTGGACACGCTCGAGGAATTGTGGCGGAAGCTGCCGCAGATAGGCCTGGAACGCCTCGTTGCTCTCCCATTTCCGCAGCGAGCTTGTCCGGATCGGATTGTTCGGGTCCTGGCTGAACAGCCCGGCCGCCGCGAGGCCGAACGCGTCGGCGATCCGCTGTTAGGCCACGTCCGGGTCGGCGATGAGATCCTCGTAGCGCAGGATGAGTATGCTTCGTTCGGGCTGGGCCTGCCGCAGCCGCAGCAGCCCGTCATACTCGGCCTCCCAGCGCTCGGTCGTGACATGGAACGGACGCAGCGCCTTCGTCTCCGGGTGGGAGCTGGTCAGCACGTCGAAAGGATGACGGACACAGTAGATGAGGCCGATGGAAGCCGGCAGGTCCGCAAGATCAAGATATCCTCCCGCGGTGCGTTTGACGACGAGATTGGCCTGCGGCTGGTCCAGCCCGTCGAGAAGCCTGTAGTGCGCCTCGGACCGATGGACATAGGTGTCGTCGAAGCGGGCCATCAGGCTGCGGGTGAGCGTCGTGCCGCTGCGCGCGCAACCGGCGATGAAGATCCTGGCCGCCGGCATCGGCCGTGCCGGCGATTGCAACCCCATTTTCGCCGCCACGCGGCCGGCGAAAGCCCGCAGAATGCCCTTGGGTTTTCCGAAACCTGGCCTCGCCGCCTCGGAGCGGATTTCGGCAAGCGAGATGCCGCTTTCACCCGCAACGGCGTAGAGCAGCCATGTCCGTCCGTCCTCATCGAAAATGGCCGGGTCGCGCAGCGCATTCTCCCTGCCTTTCACCGGACCAGACCGGCTGGGCCTGACTGGCAGGTCGGTGCCCTCGAAATCCGTGGCGGGCCGCAGCAGTTCGGTGGCGCCGCTGACTGTCCACTGTCGCCAGTCCCGTGCGAGGTCGATCGTGCCGTGAACGATGCGCTCGGGCGCGTCGCCCTTGCGTGTGTAGTAGACCCGCAGCAATCCGTCGGACTTCTGCACGGCGACATGTCTTGGACGGTTGCCGCGACGCGAGGCCGCGAGCACCACCGGACCAGGCTCGAACCCACCAAGTCCGTCCCGCGAGCGGACAACCGAGATGGCGCCGGTTCCGAGCAGGCCGTACCACCAGCCGTCATGGTGGAAGAACCGCGCGTAGGACGGCCCGATCGCGTCGGGCCGGGGAACGAAGTGAAGTCCGTCCTCCGATGTCGCGACGAAGGTTTCCTGACTATCGCCCTGCCCCGTCGGGCCGTGGAAATACATGACGAAGCGGCGATTCGCGTGATCGACATGCACGTCGGGCGAGGCGACGTGCCCCCTGAGCATCGGGCATTGGTCGAGCGTCAGCGTGCCGCCGCCATGGATGCGCCATTGGCCTTGCAGGGAATCCGCATAGGCAAGCCGGATATACGTGCCGAGATGATGGGCGAAATAGAGGTAGTAGGCGCCGAGCCGCCCGGTTACCCAGTCGGGCACCTTGACCAGCGAAGGACCGTTGATGTTCGCGCCATCATCGCCGGGCAGCATGTCCGGCCGCAGGATCGAGCCGCGGCGCCGAGCCGTGATGATTTGCCTGCCCTGGTTCAAGCCCGATCCTTCCCGGCTGCGCCAGGCGCACCTTGCGACCCACGCGTCGCGGCTGCCCAGTTTACCCGTTTGGCGCGGGGGCTCCAGCCTTGCGACATTGTCGCCGCTCACCGGCACGCCCGGAACGAATTAAGTCAATCTTTACGATGATACGGCAGCTTCGCAGTCCTGCGGGCGCGTTTTGAGTACCGCGGCGCTTCGGCGCCCAGGCAACAAGGCCCGCGCCTCTCCGGAGGCGCGGGTTTTGCCTTTCCGGAGCCGGCCTCACCCGATGTCGGAACGGAAACACCGCCCCCTATGCGCCGGCTTCATACTCCGCGATCGCGCCAAGGAAGGCCTCACCGAACTCCCTGAGCTTGGCGGCGCCGACGCCGTGCACTTCGGCGAACTGGTCGAGATCGCGCGGTTGCCGCTCGGCCATGTCGATCAGCGTACGGTCGGAGAAGATGACGAAGGCAGGCACCTCGCGCTCCTTGGCGAGGCGCAGCCGCAATGCCTTGAGCGCGCCGAGAAGCGCCGCATCACGTCCTTGCGCGCCCGCGGCCGGCGCACCGCCGCCGCCCGCCTTGCCGCGCGGAGAACGGCTTCGCACCTCGACACGGTAGTGGAACGGGACGTCGCCGTCACTCAGCGCATGGCCTGTATCGGTGATGGCGAGGCCGCCATGGCCGCGCGGATCGGGCATCAGGAACCCGCCGGCGACAAGTTGGCGGATCAGGGACAGCCAGAAATCCTTCTTGTGCGCCATGCCGGACCCGAAGCTGGCAAGCCCGTGATGGCCGCGCGCCACGATCTTGTCGGTCTCATGGCCGCGCAGGACG
This sequence comes from Mesorhizobium sp. 65-26, assembly GCA_001899205.1. Classification (GTDB taxonomy): domain Bacteria; phylum Pseudomonadota; class Alphaproteobacteria; order Rhizobiales; family Rhizobiaceae; genus Mesorhizobium. The sequence goes on from MKVL01000032.1 coordinate 343,857, forward strand.
TCGATGACATGGGCGGCGCCGAAGCGCTCCCCGGTCTCGGCGATCGCGTCGAGGATGAGCCGCGCCTCCGCTCCGCCGTCCGCGCGCTCGACCTGGTTGAGGCAGTTGTCGCAATTGCCGCAAGGCTGGGCGCGTTCGCCGAAATAGCCGAGCAATATCTGGCGGCGGCACTGCGCCGTCTCGCAATAGCCGATCAGCGTATCGAGCCGGCCATGCGACCGCCTCTTGTGCTCGACCGATGTGTCCTCGTCCTCGATGAACATCCGGCGCATGCGGATATCGCCGAGGCCGAACAGCATGTGCGCCTCGGCCGATCGGCCATCACGGCCGGCGCGCCCGATCTCCTGGTAGTAGGCCTCCAGGCTGCCCGGCAGGTCGGTGTGGAAGACATAGGCCACATCGGGCTTGTCTATTCCCATGCCGAAGGCGATGGTCGCCACCATCACAACGCCGGACAGCGTCATGAAGCTGTTCTGGTTGGCGTCGCGTGCCTCCTTGCTCATGCCCGCGTGGTAGGCCAGCGCGGTGACGCCATTGCTGTTGAGGAAGGCGGCGGTCTCCTCCGTCTTCTTGCGCGACAGACAGTAGACGATGCCGCTGCTGCCGGGATGACGCCGCACGAAATCGAGCAGTTGCCGTTTGCCGTCCTGCTTGGGCTCGATGCCGAGCTTGATGTTCGGCCTGTCGAAACCCAGAACCAGGGTCTCGACGCCGCCTTCGAACAGGCGCGCCTCTATGTCGTTGCGCGTGGTCTCGTCCGCCGTCGCCGTCAGCGCGATGATCGGCGCGTCCGGAAAGATGCCTCGCAGCCGCGACAGGCCCTCGTAATCGCGCCGGAACGCCGGCCCCCATTGCGAGATGCAATGCGCCTCGTCGATGGCGATCAGGCGCACGTCGAGCCGGCCGAGCGCCTCCAGCATCCGCTCGGTCATCAGGCGCTCCGGCGCCAGGTAGAGCAGGCGCGTCTGTCCCGCCGCGACGCGGCGCCACGCGGCGACGTTGGCATCGCGGTCGATCGAGGAATTGATCGTGTCGGCGGCCACTCCGGCAAGACGCAGAGCCGCGACCTGGTCCTGCATCAGCGCCACCAGCGGCGAGACAACGATGGTGAGGCCGCCCAGAACCAGCGCCGGCACCTGGTAGCAGAGCGACTTGCCGGCACCCGTCGGCATGATCGCCAGAACATGGCGTCCGGCCAGCAGCGCCCGCATCACCGCATCCTGCCCCGGACGGAAATCGTCGAAGCCGAACACGTCCTTCAGGACGCGTCGCCTCGCGTCATCCATCGCGGTTCCGGCAGCCGGCATCAGGCCAGATCCCGGTCGCCGCGAGACACGGGCATCGTGCCGTCCGCGCGGCATTCCGTGCGCCATGCAAGGAGGTTCTGGGCCGGCCGGTCTCTGTTCAAGCTTCGTCTCCGCCGGGGCGTGATGCCGATCAACGAATCGGCCATGCGCCCCAAGTCATTGGTTTTGCGCAATTTCGGGCGGGAGCCGCCATGCGGCGTCCGACAATGCTCTAAGCCAACGGCGCTCTTCGAGCCAGCCCCTTGCCGCCCCGATGCGGCGCGATCCACATCGAGCGCCGCGATCGGCGCCGGAGCCTATCTGGCCAGCCAGCCGCCATCGACCGCCACGGTCGCGCCATGCATGTAGCCCGACGCCGGCGCCAGCAGGAACACGGCCACGTCGCCGATATCCTCGGGCCGGCCCCAGCGACCGGCTGGAATGCGGGCCCGGATCGATGCATCGCGGTCCGCATCGGCGCGCAGGGCCTGCGTGTTGTTGGTCTCGACATAGCCCGGCGCGATGGCGTTGACGTTGATGCCTTTCGCCGCCCATTCGCACGCGAGCAGCCGGGTCAGGCCGAGCACGCCATGTTTGGACGCGGTGTAGGAGGCAACTCGGATGCCGCCCTGGAAGCTCAGCACGGAGGCGATGTTGACGATCCTGCCCTGACGCCCGGCCGCGATCGCGCGGCGCGCGAAACCCTGGCTGAGCCGGAAGACCGACTTCAGGTTGACGTCCATGACCTCGTCCCAGTCGGCCTCGGTGAGGTCGACAGCGTCGGCGCGCCGGATGATGCCGGCATTGTTGACCAGCCCGTCGAGCGGCCCGATCGTTTCCCAGGCGCGGTCAAGCATGGCAACCGCCTCCGCCGGATCCGACAGGTCCACCGCGACCGCATCGAAGCGGCCGCCGGCCTTCTCGACCGCGCCGGCCGTCTCGTCCATCGCCGAACGCCCGGCGCCGACCACCGCGCCGCCCGCCCGCGCTATGGCGACCGCGATGCCCTGGCCGATCCCGGTGTTCGCGCCGGTGACGAGGATGCGCTTGCCGGCAAGGCTGAAGGCGGCCGGGCCACCGCGATCACCGTTCGTCGTCTCCATGATCAGGGATCCTCGTGCTGGAAATGCCGCGATTTCGATATCACGGCCGCCGATCGCGGAGCCAGCCTCTCAGAGCTTGTAGGCTTTCTTGGCGAGTCCATACGCTAGGTCGCGCGCCACCTCATGCGCTTCGTCCATGCCGAGCCGGTGCTCGGCGACCAGCCGCGCCAGGAAGGCGCAGTCGACCCTGCGCGCAACGTCATGGCGGGCGGGGATGGAGGGAAAGGCGCGGGTGTCGTCATTGAAGCCGACGGTGTTGTAGAAGCCGGCCGTTTCGGTCGTCATCTCACGAAAGCGCCGCATGCCCTCCGGGCTGTCATGGAACCACCAGGCCGGGCCGAGCTTCAGCGCCGGATAGACGCCGGCCAGCGGGGCGAGCTCGCGTGCGTAGCTCGATTCGTCCAGCGTGAAGACGATGACGGTGAGGCCACGCTCCAGCCCGACGCTGTCGAGCAACGGCTTCAGCGCGGTGACGTAGTCCGTGCGGGTCGGAATATCGAAACCCTTGTCGCGGCCGAAGCGATGGAAGGCCGCCGCCGAATGGTTTCGCCACGAGCCCGGATGGATCTGCATCACCAGGCCGTCGTCCAGGCTCATCCTGGCCATTTCGGTCAGCATCTGGGCCCGGAACAGCCGCCGCTCGCGCTCGTCGTCCGAGCCGCGCCGGATGCGGCTGAACAGTTCCTCCGCGGCCGCCTCCGACAGATTGGCGGTTTCGGCCGTCGGATGGCCATGGTCCGACGAGGTCGCGCCGAGACCCTTGAAGAAGGAGCGCCGCTGCCGATGCGCCTGGAGATAGCCGGCCCAGTTGCCGGTGTCGCAGCCGGTGATTTCGCCAAACCGGTCGAGATTGGCGGAAAACCCCTCGAAGTCCGGATCGACCACGGCATCCGGCCTGTAGGTGGTAACCACCCGGCCCGGCCAGCCGCTGTCGCGGATCATCCGGTGCCACCCGAGATCGTCGAGCGCGCCTTCGGTCGTCGCGATCACCTCGATGTTGAAGCGCCCGAACAGCGCGCGCGGGCGATAGTCGTCACGCGCAAGCAGCGCGGCGATGGTGTCGTAGTGGCGATCGGCGCTGGCGGCGTCGAGCGGTTCCTCGATGCCGAAGAGATGCGAAAACACATGGTCGAGCCAGAGCCTGGTCGGCGTGCCGCGGAACAGGAAATAGTTTTCGGCAAAGCGCCGCCATATGGCGCGCCCGTCACGCTCGTAGGGCGAGCCATCGAGGGGAGCGACGCCGAGATCCTCCAGCGCGATGCCCTGGCTGAACAGCATGCGCACTATGTAGTGATCAGGCACGATGAGCAGCTGCGCCGGATCGGCGAACGGTTCGTTCAGCGCATACCAGCGTGGATCGGTATGGCCATGCGGGCTGACGATCGGCAGGGCCTTGATGCCGGCGTAGAGGTCGCGCGCCAGCGAGCGCACGCCGGCCTCGGGCGGAAACAGCAGATCCGGATCGGTTGAGACGATCATGGCGGCGGCTCCTCGCGGCTATGGGTAGGATCGGCCGGCAGGCCTGTCAACGCTGGGTGACATCAGCCGACCGCGCATGGCGATCGGTGTTGGTACGCGCGGTTGAATCTCGGGAAACCTCGTCGCGGCTCCAGCGCGAATCCCTCGACGTAAACACTTGAAGCGTTTCCGTGGTTCCGCGAAAACCGCTATTGCTGCTGCAGTCGCCACCCGGGAGCCGCCCATGCCGTCCGTTTCGAAGCTGTCGGTCGATCAGACGCCATGACGAACACCCGCTTGTCCGACGCAACGCTGCACTCGCTTCCGCCGGGCGTCGATGCGCCGCGCTATGATCGCGCGAAGCTAAGGCCGGGCATCGTCCATCTCGGCGTCGGCGCCTTCCACCGCGCCCATCAGGCGGCCTATGTCGATGATTGCCTGACATCGGGTGAAACGGGCTGGGGCATAGTCGGCGTCTCCCTGCGCAGCCCCGAGACGCGCGACGCGCTGGCGCCGCAGGATGGGCTTTACACGCTTGCCGCGCGCGACGGCGACGGCGAGGCGCTGCGCGTGGTCGGCTCGGTCCGGACATTGCTGGTGGCGCCTAAGAGCCCCGAGGCGGTGCTTGCCGCGCTGACCGATCCGGACATACGCATCGTGACGCTCACCGTCACCGAAAAGGCCTATCTGCGCGCGCCGGATGGAACGCTGGACATTTCGCACCCCGACATCGTCCATGATCTCGCCGATCCAGGATCGCCGAGGACAGTGCATGGCTTCCTGACCGAAGCGCTGAGGCGTCGCCGCGAGAACGGCGTCGCGCCCTTCACGGTGCTGTGCTGCGACAACCTGCCGGCGAACGGCGCGACACTGCACCGCCTGCTCATCGCGTTCGCGCAACTGCGTTCGGACGAACTGGCGCGCCATGTCGCCGACGGGGTGGCCTTCCCGTCCTCCATGGTGGACCGCATCGTGCCCGCCACCACCGATGCCGACCGCGCGCGCATCGCCAGCGCGCTCGGCGCCCGGGACGCCTGGCCGGTGCTGACGGAGCCGTTCCGCCAATGGGTGATAGAGGACCGTTTCCCTCAGGGAAGGCCTGCCTGGGAAAAATTCGGCGTCACCATGGTCGAGGATGTCGGCCCCTTCGAGGATATGAAGCTGAGGCTGCTCAACGGCGCGCATTCGGCCATCGCCTATCTTGGCCTGCTCGGCGACCATGCCACCGTTGATCGCGCCTTTGCCGATCCCGCCATCCGGATGTTCGTCGACCGGCTGTGGGCCGAGGCGATCCCGACGCTGCCGCAAGACGCCGGCCTCGATACGGCCTCCTACACGGTCGAGCTGGCCGCGCGCTTTTCCAACACCGCGCTTGCGCACCGCACCGCGCAGATCGCCAATGACGGCAGCCAGAAGCTGCCGCAGCGCATCGTTTCCTCGGCGCTCGCAAGGCTGAATGCAGGCCTCGCCGCCGAGCATCTTTCACTGGTCATCGCGGCCTGGATCGCCGCTTGCGAGGCGCGCGGAAGCAGCTTGCCGGAAGGCCACTTCACCGACCCGCTCGACGCGCCGCTGGGAGAGCTCTTCGGCCGGTCCCTGCCCGCGGAAGAAACCGTCTCGGCCGTCTTCGATCTCGCAGGCTTCGCCACGGGCAATGCCCGGAAGCAAACCCTGATCGAACGCGCGGCCACCCACCTCACCCGCTTGCGAAAGGATGGCGTGAGCTCAGCCTTCGCCGCGCTCGGCGTGCGCGGCAACGAGCCGGCTTGATCTCGGCGCTTCGGCGGCGGTTCTGATATTATCCGCCGGAAGGCCGGCCGATCACCTGCCGAGAGGCGTAGTTAATCCCTTTCGAGTTCCAGAACAGCCGCACCGCCTTGCCGACGAGATTCTCATAGGGAACCATCCCCACATGGAAACGACTGTCGTTGGAATTGTCACGGTTGTCGCCGAGCATGAAGTACTCTCCCGCCGGCACCAGGAACTCGCGCGTATTGTCCCCCAATCCATTGTCCGTGATGCTGATCACTGAATAGGACGTGCCATCCGGCAATGTCTCTCGTTGCAGCTTCGCGGTTCCCACCTCGTCGGATGAATAATCGCCGATATCCTCCAGCTGCACGGCGGTGCCGTTGATGTGCAGTATGCCGTCGATCATCTGGATACGGTCACCCGGCAGGCCGATGACACGTTTGACGTAGTCGACGCCCGGACTGTCCTTTGTCCTGAAGACCGCCACATCGCCCCGCTTCGGCGCCGCTCCAAAAATCCGTCCTTCGATTGGCAGAAGGCCCAGCGGTACATTGTAGCGGCCGTAGCCATATGCCGCCTTTGAAACGAAGAAATAGTCGCCGAGTTCGAGTGTCGGCACCATGCTGGCCGCCGGCATCGAAAAGGGCTGGAACAGAAAGGTGCGGATCGCAAATGCCGTCGCGTACACCGACAACAGGACAAGCAACAGCACCACAGCTCCGTGCGCGTACCATGACGTCGGCCTGAAGCGGTGCGCGAACGGCAGGACGACGGCCACGGAGAGCAGCATCCCGCTTATGTTGGCGATAGCGGACAGTTTCGAAAGGTCGACCCCGGGCAGCACCGGAAAACCGACAAAGGCGAACACCACGGGGATCGCGATCATAAGAAGAAGGCTGGCGATGGCCAGCTTGCCGGCCCCGATCCAGAGGAACCCTCCGAACGGGCCTCCGAAGGCGGCGACCAGGGCTGTCGACCAGCCGGATCGCGCGGTTGTTTCGCGTTGCGTTGCAATATCGGTCATTGGCTGCCCCCTCTCAGGCAGCCGGACTGTCCCCCAAACAAAAAAGCGGGGCAAGCCCCGCCTTTTCAATCTGTTATGGAACCCGTTCAGGCCGACAGCAGTGCGCTTTCCAGCGTGGTGAGCTGGCTGAGGAACTGCTCGGCCCGGCTCCGGGCCTGGTCGTCCTTGGCATCGGCCGCGTCTTCCTTGGCATCCTGGATGCGGCGGGCGAGATCGGCGCGGTCGATATCGTTGACGTGCACCGCCGATTCGGCGAGCAGCGTGCAGCCGGAAGGCACGATGTCGGCGAAGCCGCCGAACACCACGAAGCGCTCTTCCTTGCCGCCGGCGGCCTTCACCGTGACGACGCCCGGCTTGATCGTGGTCATGACCGGCGCATGATAGGCCATGACGGTCATCTCGCCTTCGGCGCCCGGAATGACAACCGACTCGACCTGCTCGGAAACGAGCAGGCGCTCCGGCGAAACCAGTTCGAACTTGAAAGCATCAGCCATGATCAAATTAGCGATCAGGGAAGAGCGAGTGGCCAGCAGTTAAAGAAACTCGGCCGACTCACGGATCCCTATTCGCTACTCCCTGTTCGCTATTCGCTTCTTTAAGCCGCTTCAGCCGCCAGGCGCTGCGCCTTCTCAACGGCTTCGTCGATGCCGCCGACCATGTAGAACGCGGCTTCCGGCAGGTGGTCGTAGTCGCCGTTGCAGAGGCCCTTGAAGCCCTTGATGGTGTCGGCGAGGTCGACCAGCTTGCCCGGCGAACCCGTGAACACTTCGGCGACGAAGAACGGCTGCGACAGGAAGCGCTCGATCTTGCGGGCGCGGGCAACGGTCTGCTTGTCCTCTTCGGACAGTTCATCCATGCCCAAGATGGCGATGATGTCCTGCAGCGACTTGTAGCGCTGGAGGATCGACTGCACCTGACGGGCCACCTGATAGTGCTCCTCGCCGACGATCAGCGGATCGAGCATGCGCGAGGTGGAGTCGAGCGGGTCGACCGCCGGGTAGATGCCCTTCTCGGAGATGGCGCGGTTCAGCACGGTCGTCGCGTCCAGGTGGGCGAACGAGGTTGCCGGCGCCGGGTCGGTCAAGTCGTCGGCGGGCACGTAGATGGCCTGCACCGAGGTGATCGAGCCCTTGGTGGTGGTGGTGATGCGTTCCTGCAGGGCGCCCATGTCGGTGGCGAGCGTCGGCTGGTAGCCCACGGCCGAAGGAATACGGCCGAGAAGCGCCGACACTTCCGAACCCGCCTGGGTGAAGCGGAAGATGTTGTCGACGAAGAACAGCACGTCCTGGCCCTGGTCGCGGAAGTATTCGGCGACCGTCAGGCCGGTCAGCGCGACGCGGGCGCGGGCGCCCGGCGGCTCGTTCATCTGGCCATACACCAGCGCGGCCTTGGAGCCCTCGCCGCCGCCCTTCTTGTTGACGCCCGACTCGATGAACTCGTGATAGAGGTCGTTGCCTTCGCGGGTGCGCTCGCCGACGCCGGCGAACACCGAGAAGCCGCCGTGCGCCTTGGCGACGTTGTTGATCAGTTCCTGGATCAGCACCGTCTTGCCGACGCCGGCGCCGCCGAACAGGCCGATCTTGCCGCCGCGGGCATACGGTGCCAGCAAGTCGAGGACCTTGATGCCGGTGACGAGGATCTGCGCTTCCGTCGACTGGTCGACATAGGCCGGGGCCGGCTGGTGGATGCCGCGCATTTCGGTCGCCTCGACCGGGCCGGCTTCGTCCACCGGCTCGCCGATGACGTTGATGATGCGGCCGAGCATGCCCGGGCCGACCGGGACGGTGATCGGGCCGCCGGTGTCGCGCACGTCCTGGCCGCGAACCAGGCCTTCGGTCGAGTCCATGGCGATGCAGCGCACGGTGTTTTCACCGAGGTGCTGGGCGACTTCGAGGACCAGGCGGTTGCCGACGTTCTCGGTTTCGATCGCGTTCAGGATCGGCGGCAGGTGGTCGTTGAACTGCACGTCGACGACGGCGCCGATGACCTGGCGGACCTTGCCGACCGCGCCGCTCGCCTTGACGGCGGGAGCCGAAGTCTTTGCCGCTGCTGCCTTCGCGGGCGCTGCTGCCTTTGCCGGAGCAGCCTTCGCCGCCGGAGCCTTTGCCGGGGCCGCCGCCTTCGCGGGTGCCGCCTTGGGGGTCGCTGCTTTCGCCATCGTCTTTAGCCCTTTTCCTTTGTTTTCCACGCGTTGCCGACGCAGGGTCGCGGACCCTGCCCGGTCGCGCCTAGAGCGCCTCGGCGCCCGAAATGATTTCGATCAGTTCCTTGGTGATCTGCGCCTGCCGCTGGCGGTTGTAGGTGATCGACAGCTTGTTGATCATGTCGCCGGCATTGCGCGTCGCACTGTCCATGGCGCTCATCTTGGCGCCCATCTCGCCGGCTGCGTTCTCGAGCAGCGCGCGGAAGATCTGGACGGCGATGTTGCGCGGAATGAGGTCGGAGAGGATTTCGCCCGGCTCCGGCTCATACTCGTAGACGGCGGCGCCGGCGCCTTCCGACGCGGCGGCCGTCTCGGTCGACGCCGCGGCCGGGATGATCTGCTGCGCCGTCGGGATCTGGCTGATCACCGACTTGAACTGAGAATAGAACAGCGTGCAGACGTCGAAGCCGCCTTCGTTGAACAGATGGATGACCTTGCGGGCGATCGCGTCGGCGTTGGCGAAGGTCAGCGTCTTGACCTCGCGCAGGTCGACACGCTCGAGGATCAGCGACGCATAGTCGCGGCGCAGGATGTCGTAGCCCTTCTTGCCGACGCAGATGATCTTGACCTGCTTGCCGTCGGCCAGCAGCCGGCGGATGTGTTCGCGGGCAAGACGCGAGATCTGCGAGTTGAAGCCACCGCACAGGCCGCGTTCGGCGGTGCAGACGACGAGCAGATGCACGTCGTCCCTGCCGGTGCCGGTCATCAGCGCCGGGGCATCGCCGCCGCCGCCGATCGCCTGGGTGATGTTGGCCAGCACCGAGCCCATGCGCTCCGAGTAAGGACGCGCCGCCTCCGCGGCCTCCTGGGCACGACGCAGTTTCGCCGCGGCGACCATCTGCATCGCCTTGGTGATCTTCTGCGTCGCCTTGACCGAGGCGATGCGGTTACGAAGGTCTTTTAATGAAGCCATGCCTCACCCGATCCCGTGCGTCCGGCTTCGTTCAAGCAAAGGTCTTGGCGAAGGCGTCGATCTCGGCCTTCAGCTTGGCGCGCAGATCGTCCGACAGTGCCTTTTCCTTGCGGATGCCGTCGAGCACGTCCTTGCCGGACGAGCGCATGTGGCTGAGCAGGCCCTGCTCGAACTTGCCGACCTGGTTCAGCGCCAGCTTGTCGAGATAGCCGTTGACGCCGGCGAAGATCACCGCGACCTGCTCTTCCGTCTTGAGCGGCGAGAACTGCGGCTGCTTGAGCAGCTCCGTCAGGCGCGAACCGCGGTTCAGCAGACGCTGCGTGGCGGCGTCGAGGTCGGAGCCGAACTGCGCGAAGGCCGCCATTTCGCGGTACTGCGCGAGCTCGCCCTTGATCGAGCCGGCAACCTGCTTCATCGCCTTGATCTGCGCCGACGAACCGACGCGCGACACCGACAGGCCGACGTTGACGGCCGGACGGATGCCCTGGAAGAACAGGTTGGTTTCGAGGAAGATCTGGCCGTCGGTGATCGAGATCACGTTGGTCGGTATGTAGGCCGACACGTCGTTGGCCTGCGTCTCGATGATCGGAAGCGCGGTCAGCGACCCATTGCCCAGATCGTCGTTGAGCTTGGCGGCGCGCTCCAGCAGGCGCGAATGCAGGTAGAAGACGTCGCCCGGATAGGCTTCGCGGCCCGGCGGGCGGCGCAGCAGCAGCGACATCTGGCGATAGGCGACGGCCTGCTTCGACAGATCGTCATAGCTGATCAGCGCGTGCATGCCGTTGTCGCGGAAATACTCGCCCATGGTGGCGCCGGTGAACGGCGCCAGGAACTGCATCGGCGCCGGATCGGAAGCGGTGGCGGCGACGATGATGGAGTATTCGAGCGCGCCGCGCTCTTCCAGCACCTTCACGAACTGCGCGACGGTCGAGCGCTTCTGGCCGACGGCGACGTAGACGCAGTAGAGCTTTTCCTTCTCGGGGCCGTTGTCGTGAACCGACTTCTGGTTCAGCATCGTGTCGAGGATGATGGCGGTCTTGCCGGTCTGGCGGTCACCGATGACCAGCTCACGCTGGCCGCGGCCGACCGGGATCAGAGCGTCGATGGCCTTGAGACCGGTCGACATCGGCTCGTTCACCGACTTGCGCGGAATGATGCCGGGCGCCTTGACGTCAACGCGCTTGCGTTCGGTCGCCTTGATCGGACCCTTGCCGTCGATCGGGTTGCCGAGCGCGTCGACGACGCGGCCGAGCAGGCCCATGCCGACGGGCGCATCGACGATGGCGCCGGTGCGCTTGACGGTGTCGCCTTCCTTGATGTCGCGGTCGGCACCGAAGATGACGACGCCGACATTGTCGGCTTCGAGGTTGAGCGCCATGCCGCGGATGCCGCCCGGGAATTCGACCATCTCGCCGGCCTGGACGTTGTCGAGGCCGTAGACGCGGGCGATACCGTCACCGACGGACAGAACCTGACCGACTTCGGAGACCTCGGCCTCCTTGCCGAAATTCTTGATCTGGTCTTTCAGAATTGCGGAAATTTCCGCGGCGCGGATGTCCATCAGCCGACCTCTTTCAGTGCAAGCTTGAGCGAATTGAGTTTGGTTTTGAGCGACGTATCGATCTGGCGCGAGCCCATCTTGACGATCAGGCCGCCGAGCAGCGACGGGTCGACGGTGATCGTGATGGCAACGTCCTTGCCGGCAACGCTTTTCAGCGCCGCCTTGAGCTCGGTCTGCTGCGCCGCCGTCAGCGCATGTGCCGACGTGACCTCGGCCGCGGTCTCGCCGCGATGCTCGGCGGCGATCCGGCGGAATGCCTGGATCATGCCGGGCACGGCGAACAGCCGGCGGTTCTTGGCGACGACGCGGAGGAAGTTTCCGGCGAGACCGGCGATCTTGGCCTTGGCCACGATCGCGTCGATGGCCTTGGCCTGCTCGTCGCTGGAGAAGACCGGGCTGTTGATCAGCCGGGAAAGGTCGGCGCTGTCCTTGAGCATCGCCTCGAAATCATTGAGGTCGGATTCGACCTTGGCGACGGAATTTGCCTGCTGCGCGAGCTCGAAGAGGGAGCTGGCGTAGCGTTCTGCGACCGCTGAGATTGGCGATGACGATTGAGCCACGGACCGTCTTTTCTCTTGTCTGACAGGCCGCAGATTGTTGGCGCGAGCGAAAACTCTGGCTAAATCTTTGACCTTACTGCATTTTTCCAAGCAGGGAGGAGCGGCTTCCGCTATCCCCGGCCGAAAGTCGATTGCCGTCTAGCACAGGCCTTTTAAGACCGCAATGCGTCGTTCCGCATGGTTTTTGGCACTATTGTCGCATCCGGCCGCCTGACTCGGCCTCGTTTGGCCGATTCAGGGCAGAAACCCGAAGGCAAAGGCCAGCGGAAGCGCCGCCAGCGCCAGCTCCACGACGATGGACGCCCAGTTGAATGGCGTATTGGCGCCATCCGACATCATCGACAGCAAACGGCCGAAGGCGGTGAACAGCCAGGAGAAGCCGAGCGCCATGTAGAGAAGCGGCTGCGCCAGCAGGATGCAGCACAGGCTGACGCCGAGATAGAAGCCCGACATGCGGCCGCGCCCCTCGGCGATCGCCGCCGCCTTCTCGGGCTTCACCTGCAGCCGCAGGATGCGGAACGCCAGGCCTGGCGCCAGGAACAGCAGCAGGCCGAGAAACAAGGTGACGACGGCGCTCGACCAGGCCAGCCATTCGCCCTGGCTCATCGGCCACGGAAACGTAAACTCCATCTTGTCCCCTCGGAATCTCGTGTCGAAGCACCGGGTATTCTAGCGAAAGGCAAGGCATGCGCCAGCCGCGCCGATTCGGTTTTCGCGGCGCCAGCTTGCGGGCGCGAAATTGGCGGTAGCCCGTCACAGGAAACTCTGCGGATCGATGTCGACCTGGACGCGCACGGAGCCGCGTTGCTTCGGCCCCTCGGCCAGCATGGCACGGATGAAGCCCTGCATGTCTGCGCGTCTTTCGCCCTGTACCAGCAGCCGGAAGCGGTGACGGCCGCCGAGCAAGGCCAGCGGCGCCTCGGCCGGGCCGAGCACGCGGATGTCGGCGGCCTGCGGCGCCGCGCGACGCAGGCCGCGCGCATGCGTCTCGGCCTCGGCCCGGCTGGCCGCGCTGACGATGACGCCGGCGAGCCTGCCGAAGGGTGGCAGTCCCGTTACCTCGCGCTCGGCGATCTCGCGCTCGTAGAACGCTTCCGAATCGCCAGACACGATCGCCCGCATCACCGGGTGGTCCGGCTGGTAGGTCTGCAACAGTCCAAGGCTCTTCTTGCCGGTACGACCGGCGCGGCCCGTCACCTGACTGAGCAACTGGAAGGTGCGCTCGGCGGCGCGCGGGTCGCCATTGGCAAGGCCGAGATCGGCGTCGACCACGCCAACCAGCGTCATGTTGGGGAAATTGTGCCCCTTGGCGACGAGTTGGGTTCCGATGACGATGTCGGCCTCACCGTTGGCGATGGCTTCGAGTTCGAGGCGCAACCGCCGCACGCCGCCCATCAGGTCCGAGGACAGCACGATGGCACGAGCGTCCGGGAAATGCGTGACCACTTCCTCGGCGATGCGCTCGACGCCCGGCCCGCAGGCGACCAGATGATCGAGCGTCCCGCATTCCGGGCAGGCTTCGGGGCGGCGTTCGTTATGGCCGCAATGGTGGCAGACGAGTTGGCCGCGAAAACGATGCTCGACCAGCCAGGCCGAACAGACCGGGCAGCCGAAACGATGGCCGCACACGCGGCACAGCGTCAACGGCGCATAGCCGCGCCGGTTGAGGAACAGCAGCGACTGCTCCTGCTTTTCCAGCGTGCGCCGCATCTGGTCGAGCAGGACCGGCGACAGGAAGCCGCCGCGCGCCGGCGGCGCCCGCCGCATGTCGATCGATTTCAGGTCGGGAAGCGCCGCCTCGGCGAAGCGTGACGACAGCACCGCCCTGCTGTAACGCCCCTGGCTGGCGTTGACCCGGCTCTCCACGGAAGGCGTCGCCGAGGCCAGCACCACCGGAAAGCCGCCGATATGGCCGCGTACCACCGCCATGTCGCGAGCGTTGTAGAAGACGCGGTCCTCCTGCTTGTAGGCGGGGTCGTGCTCCTCGTCGACGACGATCAGGCCGAGATCCTTGAACGGCAGGAACAGCGCGGAGCGCGCGCCAGCGACGACCCGAACGCCGCCTTCCGCCACCTGGCGCCAGACCCGCTCGCGCATCCTGGGCGGCAGGTCGGAATGCCATTCGGCCGGCTTGGCGCCGAAACGCTGCTGAAAGCGCTCCAGGAAGGCATGGGTGAGTGCAATCTCGGGCAGCAGGATGAGCACCTGCCGACCCTTTTCAAGCGCGGCCGCCACCGCCTCGAAATAGACCTCTGTCTTGCCCGAACCGGTCACGCCGTCGAGCAGGGCGACGTTGAAGACATCGGCCGCGACGTTGGCGCGCAGCAGCGCCGCCGCCTCGTCCTGGTCGGCCATCAGCGCCGGCCTGGCATATTCCGGATCCGGCGCGGCGACCACCGGGCGCGGCGGAATCATCACCGTTTCGAACACGCCCTGCGCCTTCAGGCCGTCGATGACCGTCGAGGAGACGCCCGCCGCATGCGCCAGCCCGGAACGGGTCCAGGCCAGGCCACCTTCGGCGACCTCCAGGACGCGCGACCTGGCCGCGGTCATCCGGTCGGGCGCCATCGGGCCGCGCTGCAATCCCTCGATCCAGGGCTCGGGATCGAACGCCTCCGGCGCCCGCAGCAGCATGCGCGCCACCATGCCGGGCGGCGACAGCGTGTACTGGGCGATCCAGTCGACGAAGCGGCGCATGGCGCGGTCGATCGGCGGGCAGTCGAAGACCTGTTCGATCGGGCGCAATTTGCGCGAATCGACCTTCTCGACGCTGGCGTCCCAGACGATGCCGGCGACCTGGCGGGGCCCGAGCGGCACGCGCACGATGGCGCCGGGGACCACGCGCATGCCGGCCGGCACGGCGTAGGTGTAGGGCCGCTCGGCCGGCATCGGCACCAGCACGGGTGCGGCTTCGAGAAAGGGCGAATCTTCCATCATGATGCGTGACCTTGCCCCGACTTTGGTCTAGATCAAAGGTCGACGCTGCGCGTGCGCGGTAGGCACGCGGAAATCTTCAGGAGATCGCTATGAAATTTTTTGTCGACACGGCTGATATCAAGGAAATTAAGGATCTGCACGATCTCGGGCTGGTCGATGGCGTGACCACCAACCCGTCCCTGATCCTGAAATCGGGCGGCAAGATTTCCGAGGTCACCAAGCAGATCTGCGACATCGTCGAAGGCCCGGTCTCGGCCGAGGTCGTGGCGACCGAGTACAAGGACATGATGGCCGAGGCCAAGATCCTGGCCAAGATCGCGCCGAACGTGACCATCAAGGTGCCGCTGACGCTGGACGGCCTCAAGGCCTGCAAGACCATCCGCACCGAGATGAACCGCATGGTCAACGTCACCCTCTGCTTCTCGGCCAACCAGGCTCTGCTCGCCGCCAAGGCCGGCGCCTCCTTCATCTCGCCCTTCGTCGGCCGCGTCGACGACACCGGCGCGGACGGCATGGAGCTGATCCAGGAAATCCGCCAGATCTACGACAATTACGATTTCCAGACGGAGATCCTGGTCGCCTCGGTGCGCACCGTGAACCACGTCAAGCAGGCGGCGCTGATCGGCGCCGACGTCGTGACCGCGCCGCCGGCGACGCTGAAGGCTCTGGTCAACCATCCGCTTACCGACAAGGGCCTCGCCGCGTTCCTCGCCGACTGGGCCAAGACCGGCCAGAAAATCGGCTGACGAAAGCGCCTTCGACGCAATGCAAAAAGGCCGGCTAAGACCGGCCTTTTTTCATGAGGGATGGGGCAGTGCGGCGAGACGACCTCAGCTCGCGCCCTTCTTCCCGTATTTGACCAGATCCTGCCCGACCGCGAGATTGAGCAGTTCCGCCAGCTCGCGCGCCGCGCGATTCTCGGCGTCGAGCTGCGCCCTGTAGGATGCGTATTCCTGGCGCGGCTTGTCGAAGGACGAGGTGATCGAACGCTTGCCGGACGAGATCGTGGCGCCGGTCTTGGCATCCGTCAGCACATAGGTCGACGTCAGCGTGACGGTGCCCGACGTCGGCTCGTTCTCGTCGGTGCTGACCTGGACGAGCGTTCCGGTGTCGACCAGCTCGCTGACGCCGAGATCGAGCGAATAGACGGGCGTGGACGTCTGGTTGCCACCCCCGGTGAAGCCGAAGATCAGGTTGTTGCGGACCTGCTGGGCGTAGCGGGTCTTGACCGGCTTGATGGCGATCGAAGCCAGTTCGGCCCGCGCGCCAACCTGGGAACCCGCGACCAGCGGCGCATTGGAGTAGAGCGGCCGCACCGTGCAGGCCGAGACCAGCGCCAGCGAGGCGATCAGGCCGCAGCCGACGGCAAGCCGCAGCCTGCGCGCCACATCAGTCTTTTCCCGATCAGGCAACGACATTGACGATCCTCTGGGGGACGATGATCACCTTGCGCGGAGCCTTGCCGTCAAGCGCCTTCTGCACGAAGTCGAGCGCCAGCACCGCCTTCTCGACAGCACCTTGATCCGCGTCGCGGGCAATTGTCAAATCCCCGCGCTTCTTGCCGTTGACCTGCACGGGCAGGATGATCTCGTTGTCGACCACCAGCGCGGGATCGTAGACCGGCCACGGGCGCTCCGCCACAAGCGTGGTCCCGCCGAGCGTTTCCCAGCATTCTTCCGCCAGGTGTGGCATGACCGGGGCGACAAGGTGCACGAGGATCTCGGCCGCCTCGCGGCAGGCGCCCTTCAGCGCCGCGTCAGCCTTGCCTTCCGCAACCTCGTTGAGCGGCGTGGTCAGCGCGTTGGCGAGCTCGTAGATGCGGGCGATGGCGCGGTTGAAGGCCAGCTTCTCGATGTCCTCGCCGACGGCCTTCAGTATCTTGTGGGCAACCCGCGACACCGCGCCGGCCTCGCCTTCGTGCGCGGCCCGGGGTTCGACGCCGGGAAGCGATTCGGCCGCCGTGCACACCAGGCGCCAGACGCGCTGCACGAAGCGATGCGCGCCGGCGGCGCCATCGTCCGTCCATTCGACGTCGCGCTCGGGCGGCGAATCCGACAGCATGAACCAGCGCGCCGTGTCGGCGCCGTAGCCGTCGGTGATCTCCTCCGGGCTCACGGTGTTCTTCTTCGACTTCGACATCTTCTCGAGCGGGCCGATCGTCACCGCGTCGCCGGTGGCGATCTCGACGGCGCGGCGGTTGCCGCCGGCATCCTCGATGCGGACTTCGCCCGGCGCCAGCCAGCGACCGTTGGAGGCGCTGCCGACCCGATAGGTCTCGTGCACCACCATGCCCTGCGTGAACAGGCCCTTGAACGGCTCGGCGAGGTCCAGATGCCCGGTCTCGCGCATGGCGCGGGTGAAGAAGCGCGAGTAGAGCAGATGCAGGATCGCGTGCTCGATGCCGCCGATATACTGGTCGACCGCCAGCCATTCGTCAGCCGCCTTCGGCTCGGTCGGCTCATTAGCCCAGGGCGCGGTGAAGCGCGCGAAGTACCAGGACGAATCGACGAACGTATCCATCGTGTCTGTCTCGCGACGGGCGTCCTTGCCGCATTGCGGGCACTTCACGTGGCGCCAGGTCGGATGACGGTCGAGCGGATTGCCGGGACGGTCGAACTCGATGTCGTCGGGCAGCCTGACCGGCAGGTCGGCCTTCGGCACCGGCACCACGCCGCAATCCTCGCAATGGATCATCGGGATCGGGCAGCCCCAGTAGCGCTGGCGCGAAATGCCCCAGTCGCGCAGGCGGAAGTTCACCTTGCGCTCGCCCATCGGCCGGTTGCCGATCGTCTTCCGGGCCAGGAGCCCGGCCACCTCGTCGAACGCCTTCGCCGGCTGCATGCCGTCGAGGAAGCGCGAATTGATCATCACGCCGTCGCCGTCATAGGCCTCCTCGGTGATCTGGAAGGTCTTGGCGTCGGCGTCCGCGGGCATCACCACCGGGATCACCGGCAGGCCGTATTTGTTGGCGAAGTCGAGGTCGCGCTGGTCGCCCGACGGGCAGCCGAAGATCGCGCCCGTGCCGTAGTCCATCAGCACGAAATTGGCGACGTAGACCGGCAGCGTCCAGCTGTCGTCGAAGGGATGGACGACGCGGATGCCGGTATCGAAGCCCTTCTTCTCGGCCGTTTCGAGCGCCGCCACCGAGGTTCCCATATGGCGGACTTCCTCGATGAACTTCGCCAGTTCGGGATTGCCCTCGGCCGCCTTCCTGGCCAGCGGATGATCGGCCGCGATCGCCATGAAGGAGGCGCCGAAGATGGTGTCGGGCCTGGTCGTGTAGACTTCCAGCTCGTGCTCGCCGCCCACCGGCTTGGCCAGCGGCCAGCGGATCAGCAGGCCTTCCGACCGGCCGATCCAGTTGCGCTGCATCAGCTTGACCTTCTCCGGCCACTCGTCGAGCCCGTCGAGCGAATCCAGCAGGTCCTGCGCATAGTCGGTGATCTTGAAGAACCACTGCGTCAGCTCGCGCTGCTCGACCAGCGCGCCGGAGCGCCAGCCGCGCCCGTCGATGACCTGCTCGTTGGCGAGCACCGTCATGTCCTCCGGGTCCCAGTTGACCTTGGAGGACTTGCGCGTCACCAGCCCTTTCTCGACGAAGTCGAGGAACAGCATCTGCTGGCGATGGTAGTAGTCGACGTCGCAGGTGGCGAATTCGCGCGCCCAGTCGAGCGACAGGCCCATGACCTTGAGCTGCTCGCGCATGGTGGCGATGTTCTCGTAGGTCCATTCCTTGGGATGGACCTTGTTCTGCATGGCGGCGTTCTCGGCCGGCATGCCGAAGGCGTCCCAGCCCATCGGATGCAGCACGTTGAAGCCCTTGGCGCGCTTGTAGCGCGCCACCACGTCGCCCATCGTGTAGTTGCGGGTGTGGCCGATATGGATCTTGCCCGACGGATAGGGGAACATCTCGAGCACGTAGTATTTCGGCTTCGGGTCGTCGTTCCTGGCCTCGAACAGCTTCTTTTCGGCCCAGGCCTTCTGCCATTTGGGCTCTGACGTGCGCGGATTGTATCGTTCGGTTGCCATCGGGTGTTTTTCACTTAAAAGCAGGCGATGAATGCCGGACAATGTCCGGCCGCCAGGGAAATGTCGTCGCGGTGTTCACCATGGATTGCGGGACCCGTCAACTCCGACGATCCCGCGCGGATCCAAAACAGAGGCAGGATATGGGCATGACGAGCGCCGTTGAACAGCTTCACGCGGTCCAGGCGAGGATCGCGGGCGCCGAGCGCGAGGCAGGGCGCGAGCCGGGCGCCGTCACGCTGGTCGCGGTGTCGAAGACCTTCGAGGCCGATGCCATCCGTCCCGTCCTGGAGGCGGGGCAGCGCGTCTTCGGCGAGAACCGCGTGCAGGAGGCGCAGGGCAAGTGGCCGGCCCTGCGCGACGCCTTCCCCGGTATCGAATTGCACCTGATCGGCCCGCTGCAATCCAACAAGGCCAGGGAGGCTGTCGCGCTGTTCGACGTGATCGAGACGGTCGACCGCGAGAAGATCGCCGCCGAACTCGCCAAGGAGATCGCCAGGCAGGGCCGGGCGCCGAAACTCTATGTCCAGGTCAACACCGGCTCCGAGCCGCAGAAGGCCGGCATCGAGCCGCGCGAGGCGGTCGCCTTCGTCAAGCGCTGCCGCGACGTGCACGGCCTGGCCGTGGAGGGCCTGATGTGCATCCCGCCGGCCGACGAGAATCCCGGCCCGCATTTCGCATTGCTGGAGAAACTCGCAGGCGAAGCCGGTGTCGGCAAACTGTCTATGGGCATGTCCGGTGACTACGAGACGGCGGTCGCGTTCGGCGCGACGAGCGTCAGGGTCGGCTCGGCGATCTTCGGTGGCCGCGCCGGAACGTCGCCTTCGACATGACCGCATTCGCGATCCCGGCCCTGATCGAAAGCTGAGCGCTCCGGCCGGGACTTTCGTCACGACCTCGTTACCTGCCGGCTCGGCGATTTATACCGGAGCCACTTGAAACGAAACGTACCGTTCTTATTTTGCCGCTGTCAGCATTTTCCTCCTGGAGCCGCACCATGCGCTACAACCAACTCGGAAATACGGGGATGTTCGTCTCCGAACTCTGCCTCGGCACCATGACCTTCGGCGACGCCGGCCAGAACGCCCAGTGGGGCCTCATCGCCAGCCTCGACCAGAAGGGCGTCAATGAGATTGTCGCCCGCTCGATCGCCGCCGGCGTCAACTTCTTCGATACCGCCGACGTCTACTCCTTCGGCGCCTCCGAGCGACTGCTCGGCCAGTCGTTCAGGGATCTCGGCGTCAAGCGGTCGGATGTCGTGATCGCCACCAAGGTCCATGGCGCCATGAGCGAGGGCCCCAACCAGCGCGGCTCCTCGCGCGGCCACATCATGGACTCGGTCGATGGCAGCCTGGAGAGGCTGCAGACCGATCATATCGATCTCTACCAGTTGCACGGCACCGACACGGTGACGCCGATCGACGAGACGCTGCGGGCGCTCGACGACCTCGTCTCCAGCGGCAAGGTGCGCTATGTCGGCGTTTCCAACTGGCAGGCCTGGCGCATCGCCAAGGCGCTGGGCATAGCCGACCGCAAGGGCTTTGCCCGCTTCGAGACGGTGCAGTCCTACTACTCGATCGCCGGCCGCGACCTGGAACGCGAGATCGTGCCGCTGCTCAACGAGGAAAAGCTCGGCCTGATGGTCTGGTCGCCGATGGCGGGCGGGCTGCTGTCCGGCAAATACGGCCCGGGCGCGCCGGGCAATGGCGAAGGCCGCCGAGCCTCTTTCAATTTCCCGCCCGTCAACGAGGATCGCGCCTGGGCGGCCGTCGCCGTCATGCGCGAGGTCGCGAAGAAGCATGACGTCAGCGTCGCCACCGTGGCGCTCGGCTATGTGCTGGCAAAGCCCTTCGTGATGAGCGTCATCATCGGCGCCAGCCGCATGGAGCAGCTCGAACAGAACCTCGCCGCGACCGCGCTGAAGCTCGATGCCGAGGATCTCGCCAAGCTGGACGAGGTGAGCGCGCTGCCCGCCGAATATCCCGGCTGGATGCTGGAGCGGCAGAGCGCTGGCCGCCGGCCGGCGCCATTCGTGCCGAAAGCGTAGTCGGCACGGGCCGATCCCTCGCCGCGCGCCCTTTATGGCGCGCGGCCTTTTCGTTTTAGAGCCGCACGGTCTCCGCGAGGAAATCGAGGAAGGCTCGCACCCGGGCCGGCAGATGCCTGCCCTGGCCGACATAGACCGCATGCGTCGGCTCCAGGTCGCCGGGATTCAAATCCTCCAGCAAGGGCACCAGCCGCCCGGCTTCGATATCTGGCTCCACGTGCCAGCGCGCCAGCCGCGCGAGCCCGGCCCCCGATAGTGCCGTCAGCCGCATCGCCTCGCCGTCGCTGACGGTCGGGGTTCCGGCGACCGGAGCCACGACCTCCACACCGGCGTCGACAAACGGCCAGCCGTCCATATGCCGCGCGAAACCGAAGGCGAGCAGATTATGGCCGGCAAGATCAACCGGCGTTCGGGGCGTTCCGCGCGCCGCGAGATAGGAGGGCGCCGCCACCACGACCATCCGGCTCTGGCCAAGCTTGCGCGCCACCAGCCGTGACTCCCTGAGTGGCCCCGCGCGGATGGCGACGTCGGCGCGCTCCTCCATCAGGTCGATGACGCTGTCGGTCAGGACCGCCTCAACCGAGATCTCCGGATAGCGCTCGATGAAGCGAGGCAGAAGCGGGATCAGCCGATGATGCCCGAACGGCACATAGCTGTTGACCCTCAACCTTCCGCGCGGCGCGGCGCCGGCCGCCGCCTCGCGCTCCGCGGCGTCGAGGTCTGCAAGGATGCGCGTGCCGCTATCGTGGAACGCCGCGCCCTCGGGCGTCAGCTGCAATCGCCGCGTCGAGCGGCTGACGAGCCGCGCGCCAAGCCGCGCCTCCAGCCGCGCGATGAGCTTGCTCACCGCCGACGGCGTCATGCGGAGCTGCCGCGCCGCGGCCGAGAAGCTGCCCGCCTCGACAACGCGGACGAACACCTCGATCTCGCCGGACCGGTTGATGTCGGGTCTCGCCATTCGTGAATCTATTTCACAGAAAATATGCCTTGGGCAAGGCTGGTTCACAGGTCCGCCGATCACGATCTTCCGCCCAATGCATGATCCCGAAAAGTGGGAACCGGTTTTCGGAGAAGATCATGCTCCACAGAGGATCGGAGCAGGACGGCGCTTCAACGAGGCATCGTCCTGATCTGGGGGCGCGGGGAAGCGTCCTTCCCGTTCACCAGGACGACCACCATGCCCATCGCTCTCTATGCACTCGCCGCCGGTGCCTTCGGTATCGGTGTCACTGAATTCGTCATCATGGGCCTGCTGCTCGACGTCAGCGCCGATCTCGGCGTTTCGATCTCGGCCGCCGGCCTTCTCATCTCCGGCTACGCCCTTGGCGTGGTGGTCGGCGCGCCGCTGCTCGGCGCGCTCACCGGCCGCCTGCCGCGCAAGACCTTGCTGCTCGCGCTCATGGTCGTCTTCACGCTCGGCAATCTCGCCTGTGCCCTGGCGCCCGACTACTGGACGCTGATGGCGGCGCGCGTGCTGACCGCTTTCGCGCATGCCTCCTTCTTCGGCGTCGGCTCGGTCGTCGCCACCGGCCTCGTCGCGCCCAACAGGAAGGCCTCGGCCATCGCCCTGATGTTCACCGGCCTCACCGTCGCCAACATTCTCGGCGTGCCGTTCGGCACCTGGCTCGGCCAGGCCTATGGCTGGCGCTCGACCTTCCTGGCCGTGACGCTGGTCGGCATCCTTGCCTTCATCGTTATCGCGCTGCTGGTGCCGCGCGACGAGCCGGCGATCTCCACTGCGGAGGACAGCGCCGAAGGCACGCTTGCCGTGCTGGGCCGCCGCACGGTGCTGCTCGGCCTGCTGACCACCGTGTTGAGCTGGGTCGGCGTCTTCGCCGCCTTCACCTATCTCGCGCCCATCCTCACCCGCGTCAGCGGCTTTTCCGAAGCCGCCGTCTCGCCGATCCTGCTCGTCTTCGGCGCCGGGCTGATCGCCGGCAACCTGCTGGGCGGTCGCCTCGCCGACCGCCACCTGGTGCCGACAGTCGTCGGCACGCTGATTGCTCTCTCGGTCGTGCTGTTCGCCATGACTGCCGCCATCCACCAGCCGGTCGCGGCGGTGATCGCCGTCGGACTGCTGGGTGCTGTCGCCTTCGCCACCGTCGCGCCGCTGCAGATGTGGGTGCTGGAGAAGGCGAGTGGCGCCGGCCAGGGCCTCGCCTCGTCCTTCAACATCGCCGCCTTCAACCTCGGCAATGCTATCGGCGCCTGGCTCGGCGGCTTTGTCATCGACCACGGCCCCGGCCTCGGCGCCGTGACGCTCGTCGCCGGCCTGGTGCCGCTTGCGGCGCTTGCCGTGGCGCTTCTGGCGCTGCGCCTCGATCGCGCCGAGGCGGTGGGCGCGCCCGCCCCTGCCCGCTGCTGATCCCGCCACTTCCATCCTCGACATCACAAGGAGTGAAATCATGGAATATCGACGTCTCGGCGCCTCGGGCCTGAAAGTGCCGGCGCTTTCCTTCGGGGCCGGAACCTTCGGCGGTTCCGGACCGCTCTTTGGCCACTGGGGCAACAGCGATGCCGCGGAGGCGCGCCGCCTGATCGACATCTGCCTGGAAGCCGGCGTCAATCTCTTCGACACCGCCGACGTCTATTCGAACGGCGCTTCCGAAGAGGTGCTCGGCGATGCCATCAAGGGTCGCCGCGACGCGGTGCTGATCTCGACGAAAACGTCGCTGCCGATGGGCGACGGACCGGCCGACTGGGGCTCGTCCCGCTCGCGGCTGATCAAGTCGGTCGACGGCGCGCTGAGGCGTCTCGGCACCGACTATATCGACCTGCTGCAGCTTCACGCCTTCGACGCGGGCACGCCGGTCGAGGAGGTCCTGTCGACGCTGGACGACCTCGTGCGCGCCGGCAAACTGCGCTATGTCGGCGTCTCCAACTTCTCCGGCTGGCAGGTGATGAAGTCGCTCGGCGTCGCCGACCGTCATGGCTACCCGCGCTACGTCGCGCACCAGGTCTACTACTCGCTGGTCGGCCGCGACTACGAGTGGGAGCTGATGCCGCTCGGCCTCGACCAGGGTGTCGGCGCGCTGGTGTGGAGCCCGCTCGGCTGGGGCCGCCTCACCGGCAAGATCCGCCGCGGCCAGCCCCTGCCGGAAAAGAGCCGGCTGCACGACACGGCGAGCTTCGGCCCGCCCGTCGAGGACGAGCATCTCTACCGTGTCGTCGAGGCGCTCGAGACGGTCGCCGCCGAAACCGGCAAGACCGTGCCGCAGGTCGCCATCAACTGGCTCTTGCAGCGGCCGACCGTGTCGTCGGTCATCATCGGCGCGCGCACCGAAGAGCAATTGCGCCAGAACCTAGGGGCCGTCGGCTGGACGCTGACACCGGAACAGGTCAAGGCACTCGATGAAGCGAGCGCGGTCACCGCGCCCTATCCTTATTTCCCCTACCACCGCCAGGAAGGCTTCGCCCGGCTGAACCGGCCGGCGGTGTGACGCTTCGCCCCGGGCCGCGTCGCGCGGCTCGGGGCCGAAACCTGGCGCGGCCTATCCCCAGATCGGCCAGAGCGCGGCTGAGCCGCTGCCGATCAGCGCGATCACGATCAGGCACACGATCCACAGCGCCGGATACTCCCAGCCACCGCCCTGGTTGGTGAACCAGAAACCGTTCTTGCCGTGGACGAGCACGATCGTGCCGGCCATGAGCGGGATCAGCAGGATCGCCGCCAGCCGCGTGGCGACACCGAAGATCAGGCCAAGACCGCCGGCTGTCTCCGCCGCTATGGCGATGAGGCCGAAATAGCCGGGAACGCCGAGCGACTGAAAATAGTCGGTCGTGCCCTTTGGCGTGAAGACAGCGTATTTCAGATAGGCATGCGCAAGAAACAATCCACCGACGCTGACACGGAGCAGCAGCGCGGCATAGTCGACACTGGTCATGACCGTTCTCCACATCGTGGACGCTGCGGTCGGCCCCTTGCCTCGCCGCGCCACCACGCAAAGGTTATTCAACCAAGGAACCGCTGTCGCCGGCCCGGAATGGAAACAGGCCGTCAACAAACCGGCATTCAATGCAGCACGAACTCGCCGTCCACTTTCCGCCACTCGTTCGGCGCGATCAGCTTCTGGTGCGTGTAGGTGACCGAATGCAGCGGTCCGTCGAGTTTGGTCTTCCAGAATTCGATGAAGCGGATCAGCACCGGAAACTTCGGGGCGATGTCGTAGTCCTGCCAGATATAGGCCTGCAGGAGGTGCGGATGGTCGGGATAGTGATAAAGAATCTTGGCCGTGGTCAGTCCATAGCCCTTGAGCATCAGCTCCATTTCCGAATGGTCGCGCATGGCGATCCCCTCGCGTTGATTCTCCTGTCCTCCCAGGCATGGATTGTGCGCGCCGTTGCTTAATCGTCTATTGATTTTTTCTTATCGCGGACGACATTTCCCGTTCCAAAACATGAAGTTAGCAGCGGCTCGGCATGAGTGCTGACAAGCTTTCTGGATGCCCCTGCGGCATCCCGCCACGCAAATCCAACGTCTAATGTTGCCGTCCGCGTGGAACTGATAATAATGCCCCCGAATTCGCGGCTGTCTGGCCGCGTCGGCGCCGGCATTCAGACCGGCGGCGAGGTTTGGGAGGAATGCGAAGAATGTCCGATGCTCATGTCCACCGCGTCCAGCCGGCGTGGAAGAAGAACGCGTTGATCGACAACGACACCTACCTCAAATGGTATGCCGACAGCGTGAAGTCGCCGGACAAATTCTGGGGCAAGCACGGCAAGCGCATCGACTGGTTCAAGCCGTTCACCAAGGTCAAGAACACCTCCTTCGAGGGCAAGGTGTCGATCAAGTGGTTCGAGGACGGCCAGACCAACGTTTCCTACAATTGCATCGACCGCCACCTGAAGAAGCGCGGCAACCAGACGGCCATCATCTGGGAAGGCGACAATCCCTACGACGACAAGAAGATCACCTATACCGAGCTTTACGAGCACGTCTGCCGGCTCGCCAACGTCATGAAGAAGCACGGCGTCAAGAAGGGCGACCGTGTCACCATCTACATGCCGATGATCCCGGAAGCGGCCTATGCGATGCTGGCCTGCACGCGCATCGGCGCCATCCATTCGGTGGTCTTCGGTGGCTTTTCGCCCGACGCGCTGGCGGGCCGCATCGTCGACTGCGAATCGACCTTCGTCATCACCGCCGACGAGGGCCTGCGCGGCGGCAAGCCCATCCCGCTGAAGGAGAACACCGACAAGGCCATCGACATCGCCGCCCGGCAGCATGTGATGGTCAGCAAGGTGCTGGTCGTGCGGCGCACGGGCGGCAAGATCGGCTGGGCGCCGGGCCGCGATATCTGGTACCATGACGAGGTCGCCACGGTTAAGGCCGAATGCAAGCCGGAGAAGATGAAGGCGGAGGACCCGCTGTTCATCCTCTACACTTCGGGCTCGACCGGCAAGCCGAAGGGCGTTCTGCACACCACCGCCGGCTACCTCGTCTACGTCTCGATGACGCACCAGTATGTCTTCGACTACCATGACGGCGATATCTACTGGTGCACGGCCGATGTCGGCTGGGTGACCGGCCACAGCTACATCCTCTACGGGCCGCTGGCCAACGGCGCCACCACGCTGATGTTCGAGGGCGTGCCGAACTATCCCTCGCAGTCGCGCTTCTGGGAAGTCATCGACAAGCACAAGGTCAACATCTTCTACACCGCGCCGACGGCGCTTCGCGCCCTGATGGGCGCCGGCGACAGCCATGTCACCAAGACCTCGCGCAAGTCGCTGCGCGTGCTGGGTTCGGTCGGCGAGCCGATCAACCCGGAAGCCTGGGAGTGGTATTTCAAGGTGGTCGGCAACAGCAAGGTGCCGATCGTCGACACCTGGTGGCAGACCGAGACCGGTGGCATCCTGATCACCCCGCTGCCGGGGGCGACCGACCTCAAGGCAGGCTCGGCCACGCGGCCCTTCTTCGGCATCAAGCCGCAACTGGTCGATGGCGAGGGTAAGGTGCTCGAGGGCGCGGCCGACGGCAACCTGTGCATCACCGATTCCTGGCCCGGCCAGATGCGCACCGTCTATGGCGACCACGACCGCTTCGTGCAGACCTACTTCTCGACCTACAAGGGCAAGTACTTCACCGGCGACGGCTGCCGCCGCGACGAGGATGGCTACTACTGGATCACCGGCCGCGTCGACGACGTCATCAACGTCTCCGGCCACCGCATGGGCACGGCGGAAGTGGAATCGGCGCTCGTCAGCCACGACAAGGTCTCGGAAGCCGCCGTTGTCGGCTATCCGCACGACATCAAGGGCCAGGGCATCTACTGCTACGTGACGCTGATGTCCGGCGTGGCGACGGGCGAGGAACTGCGCAAGGAACTCGTCGCCCATGTCCGCAAGGAGATCGGCGCCATCGCGACGCCCGACAAGATCCAGTTCGCGCCGGGCCTGCCGAAGACCCGCTCGGGCAAGATCATGCGCCGCATCCTGCGCAAGATCGCCGAGGATGATTTCGGTGCGCTGGGCGACACCTCGACGCTTGCCGATCCCGCCGTCGTCGACGATCTCGTCGCCAACCGGCAGAACAAGAAGGCCTAGCGCAGGATGACCGGCGCGGCGGCACTCGGCTCCGTCAGCCAGCTCTGGCGCTATCCGGCGAGTTCGCTCGCCGGCGAGCGCCGGGACGCCATTTCCGTCGACACGGCGACCGTCGATGGCGACCGGCTGTTCGGGCTGGTCGATGCCTCGGATGGCGAGATCGCCCGGCCGGATCGCGGACCGAAATGGCACAAGGTGCCGCTGATCCGCACCCGGCTCAGCGAGGATCGTCGGCTGGAGGTGGCCGTGCCGGGCGGCGACTGGATGCCGGCGCCCGACCCGCGAAGCGATCGCGCCATTTCCGAATTCCTCGGCTTCGGAGCCGCCATCCGGCCCTATTTCCAGGAAAACGCGACGCCGGACTATGTTGGCCCGCTGACGACAGAGCGCTACAACAGGGCGCCGATCCACCTGTTGACCACGGCATCGCTGGCGCGGCTCAAGGCGCTGCATCCGGAAGGCACCCCGGACCCGCGGCGCTTCCGCCCCAACATCCTCGTC
Source organism: Mesorhizobium sp. 65-26 (assembly GCA_001899205.1). Lineage (GTDB taxonomy): Bacteria > Pseudomonadota > Alphaproteobacteria > Rhizobiales > Rhizobiaceae > Mesorhizobium. Next base: position 371,774 of record MKVL01000032.1, read on the forward strand.
GACATGGACCCGGTCGAGGGCTCTTTCCCCGAGACCGAGTGGATCGGCCGCAAGCTGGCGATCGGCGACCTTCTGGTGACCGTATCCGAGCCATGCCGCCGCTGCGGCTTCACCATCATCGCCCAGGACGGCTTCGACAACGATCCGGGCATCCTGCGCAATCTGGTGCGCCACAACGCCCACAACATCGGCGTCTATTGCACCGTCGACCGCCCGGCGCGCGTCGAGATCGGCGCGCCGATGCGCTTCCTGTCCTAGAGTTTGATCCCGAAAAGTCGCGGACTTTTCGGTACGAAATGATCTTCGCTCCGACCGCTGATCAGCGCGCCGCGATCGCCGCCGCCGCTCCGGCCATGGTGGTCGCGCTGACGCAATTGGCGATCCGCATCGCCCGTTTGCTGCGCAGCAGCTTGCGCGCCTGGGAAGCGGCCAGCACCCAGGCGAGGTCGATGGCGATGAGCACCACGGCCATCGTGACCGTAAGCTCGACCCAGCCCACCACCGTGACCTTGGCGAGGTCGATGATCGTCGGCAGCAGCGCCAGGTAGAACATCATGATCTTGGGGTTGCCGAGCGTCACCGCCATGCCGGCGAAGAACAGCTTGAGGGGTGAGTCCTCGCGCGGCATCTCGCCCGTCCTGGCCTCGACCGGCGCGGTCCACATCTTCCAGGCGAGATAGGCCAGGTAGGCGACACCGGCCCATTTGACGATGACGAAGGCGAGATGGAAGGTCTGCGCCACCACTGCCAGGCCGAAGACCGCCAGCGACAACCAGATGCCTTCGCCGATCCACATGGCGAGCAGGAAGGGAAAGACATCACGGAAACCCTTCGAGATCACCCGCGCGACCAGCGCGGCGATCGAAGGCCCCGGCGAGCCGGCGGCGACGAACAGCGCGGCGGCGAAGATCATCAGCGAGGTGAGTTGCATGGCATGGTCCGTCCTGCGGCGGTGCGCCCGGAGCAATTCCAGCGTCCGGAATGTTCTCGACGATACCCGATCGAAGGACATTTGGCATCCCGCACCGGCTGATGGCCTTTGCCATGGGTCGCATCAGCCTTTCGGGGATTACACGTGCCGTGCCGTTCCACCGGTCGCTGCCCTTGCCCGGCAGCCGCCTTGCGGCTAGAAGGGCCGCCCCGACATCCATTTCGAGCTTCACTTTGCCTCAGTAAGCGCCGGTCTCGTCAACTCCTCTGAATGCACCGCAAGGCTCCGCAGTGGCGGCGCCTGCATTGTTCACGTGTTCTTCAGGCGGCGGTTCGAGACCGGTTTGGCATTGCTGAACCGCTGCCGCGCGCCAACTCGCCGCGAGGCCCGATCTTCACAGACGCAGTTCCACGCCGCGCCCGCCTGGGCATGATCCCGAAAAGTGGTACCCGGTTTTCGGAAGCGATCATGCCCGACAGATAAGGGCATCTCGACATTGCCGTCCTGACGAACTTCCCAACGGGAAGGGCTTTTCGGCATGTCTGGACTTCTGCGCACCCACTGGGCCATCGCGCCCGTCACCGCGCCTCGACCCCTTATCAACTGCAATCGCTGCGGCGGCCCGAGGCCGTACCGGTGCAGCGACAAATTCCGCGTCAACGCCAACGGCAAGCGCATCGACGTCTGGCTGATCTACCGCTGCATCGGTTGCGACAATTCCTGGAACTTCACCATTCTGGAGCGCCGCAACCGCCGCGACATCGAGCCGACCATGCTTGCCGCGCTGGAAAGCAATGACCCGGCATTTGCCCGCCGCCATGCCTTCGACGCGGCGGCCCTACGCTGCAGGGTCGGCCATGTCGAGGAGTTCCCCGAGGTGACCGTGCGCAAGCGCGGCCTCGACGGAGCGGAAGCGGCTACCGTGCTGGAGTTGCGGCTCGATCTCGAGCTTCCCGTCTCCGCCCGCCTCGATCGGATGCTGGCCGGCGAACTCGGCATGTCGCGCTCGCGCCTTCAGGCGCTCGACGAGAAAGGCCGGCTGGCGATCGCGCCGGAAGGCGGCAAGGCCCTGCGCAAGCCGGTGCGGCATGGGACGGTCGTTCGCATCGACCTTGCCGGAGAATCCGACCGGGCGGCCATTTTCACCGCGGCCGGCGGCTGAAACGAAGAAGGGAGGAAGCCGATGCTTCCTCCCTTCGAAAAATGCGACCTGTAGCGTTATCTTATGCCGCGCCGACGGCCTTGGCCGACTTCTCGAAGCGCTTACGCTCGTTCGGGTCGAGATAGAGCTTGCGCAGACGGATGGTCTTCGGCGTCACCTCGACCAGCTCGTCGTCCTGGATCCAGGCCAGCGCGCGCTCCAGCGTCATGCGGATCGGCGGGGTCAGCTTGACGGCCTCGTCCTTGCCGGCGGCGCGGATGTTGGTCAGCTTCTTGCCCTTCAGCACATTGACCTCGAGGTCGTTGTCGCGGGAGTGGATGCCGATGATCATGCCCTGGTAGACCTTGACGCCCGGATCGATGATCATCGGGCCGCGATCCTCCAAGTTCCACATGGCGTAGGCAACGGACTCGCCCTGCTCGTTGGAGATCAGCACGCCGTTGGTGCGACCGGCGAGTTCACCCTTGTAGGGGCCGTACTCGTGGAAAAGCCGGTTCATCACGGCGGTGCCGCGCGTATCGGTCAGCAGTTCCGACTGATAGCCGATCAGGCCGCGCGTCGGCGCGTGGAAGACCAGGCGCTGGCGATTGCCGCCCGAAGGACGCAGCTCGACCATCTCGGCCTTGCGCTCCGACATCTTCTGCACGACGACGCCGGCATGTTCCTCGTCGACGTCGATGACGACTTCCTCGATCGGCTCCAGCGTTTCGCCGTTCTCGCCCTTCTGCATGACGACGCGCGGCCGCGACACGGCAAGCTCGAAGCCTTCGCGGCGCATCGTCTCGATCAGCACGGCAAGCTGAAGTTCGCCACGGCCCGACACGAAGAAAGAATCCTTGTCCGGCGATTCCTCGATCTTCAGCGCGACATTGCCTTCGGCCTCGCGCAGCAGGCGGTCGCGGATGACGCGGCTGGTCACCTTGTCGCCTTCGGTGCCGGCGAGCGGCGAATCGTTGACCAGGAAGGACATGGTGACGGTCGGCGGATCGATCGGCTGCGCGTGCAGCGGCTCGCTCACCGACAGATCGCAGAACGTGTCTGCGACGGTACCCTTGGACAGGCCGGCGATGGCGACGATGTCACCCGCCTGCGCTTCCTCGATCGGCTGGCGCTCGAGGCCGCGGAAGGCGAGGATCTTGGAGACGCGGCCGGTCTCGATCTGGGTGCCGTCATGGTGCAGCACCTTGACGGCCTGGTTGGACTTCAGCGAACCGCTTTCGATGCGTCCGGTGATGATGCGGCCGAGGAACGGGTTGGCTTCCAGGATGGTGCCGATCATGCGGAACGGGCCAGGATGGACGGTCGGCGCCGGCACGTGCTTGACGACGAGGTCGAACAGCGGCGCGAGGCCCTGGTCCTTCGGGCCTTCCGGATTTTCCGACACCCAGCCATCCCGGCCGGAACCGTAGAGGATCGGGAAGTCGAGCTGCTCGTCGGTGGCGTCGAGCGCGGCGAACAGGTCGAACACCTCGTTGATGACCTCGACATGGCGGGCGTCGGGACGGTCGATCTTGTTGATGACGACGATCGGCCGCAGGCCGACCTTGAGCGCCTTGCCGACCACGAACTTGGTCTGCGGCATCGGGCCTTCGGCGGCGTCGACCAGCACGATGGCCGAATCCACCATCGACAGGATGCGCTCGACCTCGCCGCCGAAATCGGCGTGGCCGGGCGTGTCGACGATGTTGATGCGGGTGCCGTGCCAGTCGACCGAAGTCGCCTTGGCAAGGATGGTGATGCCGCGTTCCTTTTCGAGATCGTTGGAATCCATGGCGCGTTCGGCGACGCGCTGGTTGTCTCGGAAGGCGCCGGATTGCTTCAGAAGCTGGTCGACGAGGGTGGTTTTGCCATGGTCGACGTGCGCGATGATCGCGATATTACGGAGGTTCATGTCCTGGTCTCGGGAGCGTTGCGGGCGGCAGGCCAAACGGCGCCGCCTCTTTCGGTTGCGCGGCTCTTACAGGTTTTTTCGCATTTGCGAAAGGGGACGCCACCCCCCAAATGACGGTTACCGATTCTTAAACCTTCTGATGTGAAATGAAACCGTTAACCAAGGCGGGACCTTCAGGGGTGCCGGACAGTTCGACATCATGACCGATAGACTAACCCGTTTCTGGCCGCTCATCGCGGCGGCGTCGTTCGCAGTGCTGCTCGCCGTCAACGCCGCGCAGTCCGCGGCGACGCGTACCGACACGCACACCCTCCTGCCGACGGACGCCACCCCGGCGCAGCAGGCCTATGCCGACGCGCCCGACGGGGTCGATCCTATCGTGACCGGTCCGGTCAGCACCGCCTTCAAGCAGCGCCAGGCCGCCGCCGGCTGCGAAACCGCCTCCTGGCCGAACATTCCGCTGGTCTGCTATCCCGACTGATCGCGCCTCGCCCTCCCCCAGCGGGAGGGCCTTTGCCGGGCGCGGCCTGAGTAGACAGGCCGCTTTATGCGCGCGCATCTATTCCCGTGCCTGTTACGCCGACCGGACGGGATCGAGCGTCACCTTGTAGAGTTCGTTGTCATCGCGATCCATCAGCCGCACGGTGAGCTGCTCGCTGGCGCCGGAGATATCGACGAGGCCGAAGAACTGCAGGCCCGCCGACGGCGGCAGGTTCTGGCCCTGCTCGGCGGTCGGCGCTTTGATGAACTTCAGCTCCGGCCCGAACGTCATGTCCAGGTCGTTGGGGCCGAACGTGCCGGCGTGGATCGGACCGGACACGAATTCCCAGAACGGGTTGAAGTCCTGGAACTGCGCCTTGTCGGGATTGTAGTAGTGCGCCGCCGTGTAGTGGACGTCGGCGGTGAGCCACACTGTGTTGGTGATGCCGGCGTTCTTGATGAAGCGCAGCAGATCGGCGAATTCGAGCTCGCGACCCTTCGGCGCGCCGTTGTCGCCATTGCTGACGGCCTCCGCGCCGGCTTTCCTGGCGGCGTCGTCCCAGACGACGAGGCCAAGCGGCATGTCGGCGGCGATGATCTTCCACGTCGCCTTCGAATTCGTCAGCTCGCGCTTCAGCCACTTCGTCTGCTGCTCGCCCAGCATGCGCGACTTCGGCGTCAGCGTGTCCTCCATGTCGGGACCGTTGGCGCCGCGATAGGACCGCATGTCGAGGAAGAACACGTCGAGCAACGGGCCATAGGCGATCTTGCGGTAGACGCGGCCCGGCTCCGACGGCTCGTAGCGGATCGTCGTCATTTCGTGGAAGGCGCGCGCCGCGCGGGCGGCCAGAACGTGGATCGACTTCTCGCTGTAGCGGTCGTCGGCGGTCAGGTCCTTCGAATCCGACCAGTTGTTGACCACCTCATGGTCGTCCCACTGGTAGAAGGTCGGGCAGATGGCGCTGAGGCCCAGCACATGCTGGTCCATCATGTTGTATTTCCACTGCGCCCGGTACTCGTCCAGCGTCTGGGCCACCTTGCGCTTCTCATCGACGAGCACGACGTTCTTCCACTTGCCGCCGCCGGGCAGGTCGACCTCGTCCTTCATGACGCCATCGGCATAGATGGTGTCGCCCGAATGCAGGAAGAAATCCGGCGTGTGCCGGGCGATGGTGGCATAGGTCTTCATGCCGGCCTCGTCGATGCCCCAGCCCTGACCGGCCGTGTCGCCTGACCAGGCGAAGCGCACGTCGCGCTTCGAGGCCGGCGCGGTGCGGAAACGCCCCACGATCGGCTCCGAAACCACGTTGATGTCGGAAAGATCGGCAGCAGTCATGCGGTAGAAGATGTCCTGGTCGGAGGCGAGATCGGTGAGCAGCCGCTTCACCGTGTAGTCGCTGGCGGACGAGGTATCGAGCGGCGCGAGTCTTGTCGCGTTGGCGAAGCTCTCCGTGGACGACACTTCGAACATCACGCGCGACGGCCGGTCCGTGCGCGTCCACACCATGCCGCTTGAGGCATCGATATCGCCGGACTGCACGCCGTGCGTAAAGCTCGGGCGCTGGTTAGCGCGCGAATAATAGGGCAATGCGAGGCCGGACGCGCCGACAAGGCCGAATGCGCTCGCTGAGGTGACGAAGGCGCGGCGGGTCAATGAGATCTTGTTCATGGCTGTCTCCGGGATGGCGTTGAACATCGCCAGCACGGTCACGCCTCAGTGTTTCAGGGGCATCTCGAAACCATGAAGTTTTGATAACAAGCCACGGCTGATCTCCCCCCCCCGAGGGGGAGACTGGCGCTATGCCGCCTGCGGCTCCGGCTCGAAGGCGGGCCTGCTGGTGTCGATCAGCAGCGAGATGCAGGCCGCCGCGATGCCCGTCATGCCGGCGATGAGGAAGGCCAGTTCGTAGTTGCCCTGCATCTCGCGCATGGTGCCGCCGAAGGCCGCCGCGGCCGCCGCCCCGACCTGGTGGCCGGCGACGATCCAGCCGAAGACGATCGGCCCGCTGCGGTCGCCGAATGCCTCGTTGGCGAGCCGCAGCGTCGGCGGAACGGTGGCGATCCAGTCGAGACCGTAGAGCACGGCGAAGACGATCAGGCTGGTCGCCGAGAAGCCGGAATAAGGCAGGTAGATCAGCGACAGGCCGCGCACCGCGTAATAGACGCCGAGCAGCTTGCGCGGGTCGTAGCGATCGGTCAGCCAGCCCGACAGTGTGGTGCCGATCAGGTCGAATATGCCCATCATCGACAAAAGCCCGGCCGCCTGCACCTCGCCTATGCCCATGTCGCCGCAGAAGGCGATGAGATGCGTTCCCACCAGCCCGTTGGTGGTGAAGCCGCAGACGAAGAAGGTGGCGAACAGGTACCAGAACACCCGCGTGCCGGCGGCGCGCCGCAAGGTGGAAAGCGTGTGGGTGAGGAAATTGCCCTGCGAGGCCGGCGATACCGGCGGCACATCGTCGGCATCGGCGCCATAGCGCACCTGGCCGATCGAGGCCGGACGCTCCGGCACCAGCAAGAACACCAGCGGGATCAACGCGGCGGTGGCGATCGAGACGGCGATGGCGACCGGCTTCCAGCCGCCGGCCTGCGCCAGGGAAGCGATCAGCGGCAGGAAGATCAGCATGCCCGTGGCGCTGGAGGCCGACATCAGGCCCATCATCAGGCCGCGATTGGTCTTGAACCAGCGATTGACGATTGTCGCGCCGAGCACCGAGGCGACGGCGCCCGAGCCGATTCCCGAGAACACGCCCCATGTGATGAACAAATGCCACGGCTTGGTCATCAGCAGGCTGAGCACCGTAGAGGCCGACATCACCACCAGCGACGCGAGCAGCGTTCTGCGTAGCCCGATGCGCTCCATCAGCGCGGCGGCGAACGGCCCGGTCAGGCCGTAGAGAAGGATGCCGACGCTGGCTGCCAGCGAGACGACGTCGCGCCGCCAGCCGAAGCTCTCTTCCAGCGGCAGCATCATCACCGCCGGCGCGGAGCGAAGCCCCGCCGCGATCAGCAGGCAGAAGAAGATGACGCCGACCACGACGAAAGCGTAGCGCTGGCCAAACGGGCGGGACTGGGCTATCATGTTACTGACCGGTACGTTTCGGATGGACCGGACCATACGTACCGATCGGTAACATTGTCAAGCGAACCGCCTGATGCCTACTGACAAAAAAATTGAAACATCCATCAGCGACGCTCATCGATCGACGCCGCCCAGGGCCGCCGAGAAGATCCTCGGCGTGGCGCGCGACCTGTTCTACCGACAGGGCATCCGGGCCATCGGCGTCGACGAGATCGTCAAGCGCGCCGGCGTCACCAAGCCCAGCCTCTACCGCAGCTTTCCCTCCAAGGACGAACTGGCCGCTTCCTATCTGCGGCAGTACGATCTGGAGTTCTGGGAGCGTTTCAATGAGGCGGTCGACGCCCATCCCGGCGATCCGCGCGCGCAGATCATCGCCTTCCTGACACGCGTCGGGAAGCGCACGCAGCGGCCTGAATATCGTGGTTGCGGCATGACCAACGCCGCGGTCGAATATCCCGAACGCGACCATCCGGCGCGCATCGTCAGCGAGGCCAACAAGCAGGAGCTGCGCCGTCGGCTGCGCGCCATGGCCTCCGCCATGGGCGCCGCCAATTCCGACACGCTCGGCGACGGCCTGCTGCTCCTCATCGAGGGCGCCTACATCAGCGGGCAACTGTTCGGCGAGGGCGGGCCGGCGGCCTCGGTCGCCCGCAACGCCGATCTTCTGATCGCCGCGAGCCTTGCCTAGGCGGGTCGTCGAACGTCCGGTCGCTTTTCAGGCCGCGGCTCGGCTCACGCCTCACATCGAGACGTAGACGATCTCGCCCTCGCGGCTGGTCTCGAACGTGGTCGCCACCAGCCTTTCACCGCATTCGTTTTCGCCGCCGACGGACGTCTCGTATCTGCGCACCTTGACGCGCGCCGGATCGATCCGCGACAGGCCGGTATCGATATCGAACTCCCAATGGTGCCAGGGACAGCGGATGATCATGTTGCGCCGGCAGTAATGGTGTTCGCCCGGCCGGGCGGCGCTGAGCTCGCCGATCTGGTCGCCTTCCGACAGCGGCCCGCCCTGGTGCGGGCAGCGATCGGCCAGCGCGTAGAAGGCGCCGTCCACCCGAAACAGCACGATCGAGCGCCCCGCCACGTCGACCTTGAGGCGGCCGCCCTCGGTGATGTCGTCGGCGGCCGCGACCGCGTAGCGCTGTTTCATCCTGTGGCCCCATAGAGCGCGGCCGCGTTGTCGTGGAGGATGGCGCGTTTGAGCTCGGGCCCGATATGCGGCGGCAGCGCATGTCGCGGATCGTCGAAATCCCAATGCGGATAGTCGGAGGAAAAGACCACGCGGTCATGGCCGATCCAATCCAGGACATCGACGAGGTGACGCTTGTTGTCAGGCTCTTCCATCGGCTGGGTGGCAAGCCACACATGCTGCCTGAGATATTCCGACGGCGGCCGTTTGACGTGTGGCACCTCATCGCGCATGCGCGCCCAGAGCCGGTCGAGGCGCCAGGCAAGAGCCGGCATCCAGGCAAGGCCAGCCTCGAGCAGGACGATGCGTGTGCCTGGATAGCGCTCGAACAGCCCCTCGAAGACCATGCTGGCCAGCATCGCCTGGGCCGATGGCGCATGCTCGGTCATTTCCTCGATATAGTAGGACGGCCAGCCCGCGGCGCTGATCGCCTGGCCGGAATAGCCGAACACATGGATGCCGACCGGCAGCCTGGCTTCCTGCGCGGCCTCGAAGATAGGCCAGTAGCGACGCTGGCCGAGCAGTTCGGCGGTGCGGCTGAGCAGCAGCACCTGGGCGAAACGCCGGTCGCCGGCATAGTGGCGGATTTCGTCGCGCGCCAGCTCGCCATTCTCATAGGGCACGCAGATCGAGCATTTCAGCCGCGGCTCCGGCGCGTTGTAGAGATCGAGCTGCCACAGATTGGTGGCCCGGCAGAGCGCGGCCGAGAACTCGTCGCCCAGCACGCCCTGCCCCGTCGGCCAGAGCGGGTTCATGATGCCGAACTCCATGTCGTAGAGATCGAGGAGCTGGCTTTGCAGCAGGCCGACATCCGAGCCCGGCAACCCGCCGCCGGCCGGCCAGGTATCGCGACGCGATGAGGCGGGCGCGGCCTTCGGATAGGGATTTCCATCCTGGTAGCCCATGCGATAGCGCAGGCCATAGGTCTTAAGATGGTCCTGCCATCGCTGGCTGAGGAACGGCATCAGATCGTTCGCGGAGCTGAGCTTGGGGTGAATGTCGCAGTCGATGATCTTCTGCGAGACGGCCGCCTCGGCCGTTGGCGAGCCGGCGTGGATCGTCATGAGTGCCTCTCCATCAAACGCGGATAGGTGGCGAGCGGATTGTCGACGGCGATCCTGCGCACCAGCGCGGGATCGAGTCCCGACGGCAGGACGGCGTCGCCGTCGAACTGCCAGTGCGGGTAATCCGAGGAGAACAACAGCATCTCGTCGGAGCCGATCTGGTCGAGCAGCCGGGGCAACACCCCCGGATCGTCGGGCAGGTCGAAAGGCTGCGTTGTCAGCCGTACATGGTCGCGCACGATCTCGGTCGGCGACCGGTCGACCCATGGCGTTTCGAAGCGCAGGCCTTTCCAGAACTTGCCGAAGCGCCATAGGAATGCCGGCAGCCAGCTCACGCCCGATTCGATCAGCACCACCTTGAGGGAGGGGAACTCGGCGAACACGCCTTCCGACACCAGGCTGGCGAGCTGCGTCTGCATGATCTGCGATTGCGCCGCGTAGTCCTCGATCATCGTGTTCGGCCAGCCGAGCGACGTCACCGGGTGATGATAGGCGCTGCCGGCATGGATGCCGATCGGCAGGCCGTGCCGCGCCGCCGCCCGGTAGAGAGGCCAGTAGACGCGATGGCCGTAGGGCTGGTGCGCGGCGGAAGGCAGCAGGACCTGCACGAAGCGGCGATCCGCGGCGCAGCGATCGACCTCGGCGACCGCCGCGCCGATATCCTGCAGGGGCGGCACGATGGAGGCCCGCAGGCCGTCATGCCTGTCCAGCCATTCCACCCGCGTCCAATCGTTGAGCGCCCTGGTCACGGCGACCGCCATGTAGCTGTCGTAGAACATGTGGACGCCGCACAGATTGTTCAGGATTCCCAGCCTTGCGCCCAACCGGTCGAGGGCCTCCGCCGCCAGCCGCTCCGGCGTGGCCGACAAGCCCCCCGCCGGATCCCGCCAGTCGGGCCGGCAGGAAAGCGGCGCGTTGCCGGGATAGGCGATGCTGTCGAGCTGCGTAATGCCGCGCGCGGCGATGAGGTCGCGCCAGACATCGTCCATGAAGGGCATCAGCTCCCTCATCGTCGGATTGGGGTGATGGATGTCGCAATTGACGCTGCCGGCCGGCAACACCGCCGCCGCAGCCTGCTCAAGCACGGTCATGTCGAAAGCTCTGATGTCTCGTGCGCAATCAATGCGCCCTTGCTCGCTGATCTCTCTCGATGATCCTCTTGATGATCGCGAGACGACGCCAGTTTCTCGCCAGGATTGGCGAATTATTCGCCTTTGGCGGGGGCTTCAGCGCGCCGGCCGGCGCTCCTTCGAGGGCAGGTAGCCGAATTTCTGGCGAAAACTGTGCGCGAAATAAGATTGCGAGGCAAAGCCGGTCGCCAGCGCCACCGCCAGGATCGACATCGGCGTCTGGCGCAACAGCGCGCGAGCCCGTTCGAGCCGCAGGACAACGTAGTAGCGGCCCGGCGTCGTCTCCACATGGCTCGCGAACAGCCGCTCCATCTGCCGGACCGAAAGCCCGCCCTCCTTTGCCAGTTCGACGACGGAGACGGGATGTTCCAGATTCTCCGCCATCAGCTCGATGATCCTGCGCAGGACGACCGGCTTGCTGGTGAGATCCCGGCCCGGTCCGAGGCGTTGCCTGTCCGCCGGCGAGCGCACGCGCTCGTGCTGGAACTGCCCCGCCACCTCGTTGGCGATCGCCAGGCCGAGATCGCGCCGGATGATCTCGAGGAAGAGGTCCATCGAAGTGGTGCCGCCCGCCGAGGTGTAGCGATTGCGGTCGATCTCGTAGACGTTGCTGGTGCACTCGATGTCGGGGAAGGTTTCGCGAAACCCGGCGCGATTCTGCCAGTGGATGGTGCAGCGATGCCCGGCGAGTTGTCCGGCCTCGGCAAGCACATGGCTGCCGAGCGTCAGCGCGCCGAGCGTCCAGCCCAGCCGGCCCCATTGGCGCAGGGCCGAAAGGACTGCCGGCTTTTCCGGAAAGTCGATCGCGGTGCCGGCACAGACGAACAGTATGTCGGGGCGTGGCTGGTTTCTGAGCGAACAATCGACATTGAGCTTCATGCCGTTCGAGGCCATGACCGGCTCACCATCGACCGACACTGTCGTCCATTTGTAGAATTCGCGATCGAAGGTCTCGTTGGCTGTGCGCATGGTGTCTGCCGCCGACGCCAGGCTGAACATCGGAAAACGATCCACCAGCAGGAAGGTCATCACCCGCTGGTCGCTCTGTCGATCGGAGGCTCTATCCTTCACGTATCTTCCGTTTTGCCGGTTCTTGCCGTCGGCTCCCGGGGAGGCCGGCGCGCGTTTTTGTTGCCAATATTGTCGCGTTTCCGCGACACAACGAGATTCAACCCAAAGATAGCTAGGGCTTCAGGCCACGCACAGCATACCGGGCTTGCGCGGCCGGGCTTTAGGTTTTGCGGCGAACAGCCATGAAGGGGAGGCAGCTCGTGACAGTCTACAAAAGCAATCGGAATCGCGTTCCCGCATTTATCCGGGAAATGGCAAGGGAGGCGCGATCCGGCGGCATGGACCGTCGCGAATTCCTGGCGCTGGCGAGCGCCTTCGGCGCCACGACGGCTGGCGCCTACGCCATGGCCGGCCTGGCAGCTCCGACGCCGGCACGCGCCGAGGAGCCCAGGCAGGGCGGCGTGATCAAGGTCGCGATGTACGTCAAGGATCCCAAGGATCCGCGTACCGCCGACTGGTCGCAGATCACCACGGCGGAGCGCCAGACGCTGGAGCCGCTGATCAAATACACCAACGACTTCACCTTCGAGCCCTACCTGCTGGAAAGCTGGGAGGTGAACGAAGACGCGACCGAATACGTCCTGCATGTCCGCAAGGGCGTGACCTGGACCAATGGTGAAACGTTCAACGCCGACGACGTGATCTACAATTTCACCCGCTGGTGCGACAAGCACGCCGAGGGCAATTCCATGGCCGGCCGCATGGGCACGCTGGTGGACGGCGGAACCGGCAAGCTGCGCGAAGGCGCCGTCACAAAGGTGGACGACTGGACGATCAAGCTGTCGCTGACGACCTCCGACATCGCGCTGATTCCCAATCTGTGCGACTACCCGGCGCTGGTCGTCCACAACGGCTTCGACAAGGCGGGCGGCGATTTCCTGGCTCACCCCGTCGGCACCGGGCCGTTCGAGCTCGTCTCCTACCAGGTCGGCGACCGGGCCGTCTTCAAGCGCCGCGAGGACGGCAAGTGGTGGCAGGGCGAGGTCTATCTCGACGGTGTCGAGTTCATCGACTACGGCACAGACAACACCGCCCTCGTCAGCGCCTTCGAGGCCGGTGAAATTCACACCAACTACGAGACCCAGGCCGAGGCCGTGCAGATGCTCGACCAGCTCGACCTGGTAAAGTCGGAAGTGCTGACGGCGGGCACCATCGTGGCGCGCACCAATGTGCGCAACAAACCCTATGACGACCAGCGCGTGCGCAACGCCCTGCAATTGGCGGTCGACAATGCCGTCGTGCTGAAGCTCGGCTACGACGACGCGGGCGCCGTTGCCGAGAACCACCACGTCTGCCCGATCCATCCCGACTATGCCGAGCTGCCGAAGGTCGCCCACGATCCGGCCAAGGCGAAGGCATTGATGGAGGAAGCCGGCCAGCTCGATTTCGAGCACGAGCTGATCACGGTCGACGAGGGCTGGCACAAGAATTCGGGCGATGCCATCGCCGCCCAGTTGCGCAGCGCCGGCATCAAGGTCAAGCGCACGGTCCTGCCCGGCTCCACCTTCTGGAACGACTGGACCAAGTATCCCTATTCGATGACCAACTGGAACATGCGGCCGCTTGGCGTGCAGGTGCTGGCAACCGCCTATCGCAGCGGCGAGCCGTGGAACGAATCGGCCTATGCCAATCCGGATTTCGACACCCTGATCAAGCAGGCGCTGTCAGTCTCCGACGTCGCCAAGCGCAAGGCCCTGATGGCCGACATCCAGAAGACCCTGCAGGACTCGGGCATCCTTATCCAGCCCTACTGGCGCAAGCTGTACAACCACTCGACCGCCGCGGTGAAGAACCACCGCATGCACCCGACCTACGAGCACGATTTCGGCAAGGTCTGGCTGGACGAGGCCTGAGGCCCCGGCAGACCTCATGATTTGACTGGAGGAGGCCGGCCATCGCCCGCCTCTTCCAGATCGCCAGCCCGCAAATGTCGGGAGTCTGGGCACGCGCTTCCTTTGACGCTACCGTGTGGCGCATCGAAAAGGGGGAAGGCCGTGCGCGCGCTTTTGATACCGATTGCCCTCGTCGCCCTCGGCCACGCGGCCCAGGCAAGCGACATCTCCAGTGCTTACACCGATCTCGACGCCAAGAAGGACTGCGTGACCTACGCGCAATCGGGCGAGAGCGACGGCGACTGGGCCGACCTCGCCTGCGCCGGCTATCGCGGCTATCCCGTGCTGATCGCCTATGATGACGCGCGCGAATCGCTGTTCTACGGCTTTCCGCCGGGCGACATGACGCCTGTCTGGGAGAGTTTCTCCGGCTTCAACTCCGCCGGCCCCAAGGTGGAATGGCGCATCGAGACGAATGGCGACGTCGCCGTGCCCTTTGCCGCGATCCACCGCCGTTCCGTCAGCAATGCCGAGGACCCGGACAAGCCGGCGGAGGTACTGGTCGTCGCCAAGGTCGGCCAGATGGACAAACGCGATGGCTGCACCGTCGCGCTGGTCATGGCCACAGGCAACCCGGATGCCAACGACCAGGCGCGCAGGATCGCCGACGAGAAGGCGCGGGCCTTCGCCTGCGGCAAGGACAAGCGCGAGGTAATCGGCAAGGTGCCGGACTTCGGCCGGGTGGATAACTAAGCTCGCACCGCCGCGCGCGGGACGGACAAGGGGGAGCCGACAGGGCGTCCCCCTCGGAGTCGATCTCGCCTACTTGCTGTTCTTGGCGCGGTCGATCGCGTCGACGATCATCTTCTTGGCGTATTTGGAATCGTGCCAGCCCTCGATCTTCACCCACTTGCCGGGCTCGAGGTCCTTGTAGTGCTCGAAGAAGTGCTGCACCTGGTGTCGGGTGATCTCGGGCAGGTGCGTGTATTCGGTGACGTTCTCGTAGCGCAGCGTCAGCTTCGGCGACGGCACCGCGATCACCTTCTCGTCCTGGCCGGCATTGTCTTCCATGATCAGCACGCCGATCGGCCGCACATTGATGACGCAGCCCGGCACCAGGGCGCGCGTGTTGCAGATCAGCACGTCGATCGGGTCGCCGTCGCCCGACAGCGTGTGCGGCACGAAGCCGTAGTTGCCGGGATAACGCATCGAGGTGTGCAGGAAGCGGTCGACGAACAACGTGCCGGCCTCCTTGTCCATCTCGTACTTGATCGGCTCGCCGCCGATCGGCACCTCGATGATGACGTTGACGTCGTCGGGCGGATTCTTCCCGGTGGCAATCGCTTCGATGCGCATGGCTTGACCCTCTCTGCGAGCATTGTGTGGCCAGATGATTAACCTGGGGTTGCACAATGCAATTCAAAATTGATGAAAGACCGGACCGCTCAAATCGGCCCGCCCCCGTTGCGCGACCGATAGCGGCAGGCGTGGCGAGACGCAATGCGGCGAATGGTGCGAACCCTCGCCTCGAACGCATCTCTTCGCGAATGCGGGCCGCGACGCGATTCAGGCGCCGCGCACCGGAACGACAAATGAAGACTGGAGATCTGTAAGACCGGTCAGTCCCAGACGAACGCGACCTTCTTCAGCGCCTTGTGCTCGAAGATCTCGATACCTTCGGCGACGTCGCGGCCGCCGATGCCGGTGTAGAAGGAAAGCGCGTTCTGGTTGTCTTCCAGCGCCCACACCACCATGCCCTTGAGGCCGTGGTCGGCCAGACGGCTCCTCGCCGCCTTGAACAGGCGGCTGCCAAGGCCGATGCCCTGATATTCGGGCCGCATGTAGAGCTCGTAGATCTCGCCCTGCTGCTTGAGTTCGCGGGCGCGGTTCTTGCCGATCGTGGCATAGCCGGCGATCCGGCCGCCGATCTCGACGACCAGGACGGTTGCCGCGCGCCGAATCGCATTGGCCCACCAGTCGGCGCCGCGCCGGTTGATCATCGTCGTCAGGGCCCGATGCGGGATGATGCCGCTATAGGCGCCGCGCCATGCCTCCTGATGCACGTCCGCGATGGCGTCCGCGTCGCGTGGTTCGGCTTTCCTGATGTCGATCGTCAGCGTGTTCATGATTTGTTAACCATAAACCCGCTTCGGCTGATTGCAAGAGTCGGCGACAGGCGCCCGGTCGCTTTCTCACAACCAGGCGATTTGCCCGCGCATGATGGGCCGCCGGCGCTCAGATCTCGACCAGATGATCGTCCAGTTCGTTGATGTCGCCGGGTGAAACCGGGAAATGCTCGGTCAGCACGACACCGACCGATTCGATCGCCTTGACGAAGCCGTCGGCGAGCCTGTCGTCGCCCGCATGCGCCGTCAGTTCCCGCACCACGCCGTCCCAGACATGCTGGCCGACACGGCCGTTGATGCCGCTGTCTGCCACCACCTCGGCGTAACGCTCGGCGATCGACACGAACACCAGCACGCCGGTGCGCGATGCCGTGCGATGGACGTTGCGGGCCAGGAACTGCTTCATCGCATTGGCATGCGCCGCCTTGTAGCGCTGCCGCCTCGGCACCAGATGCATGCGCAGGGCTGGGAAGGCCCATAGCAGCGCCAGCAGGCAGCCGAGCGCCAGCAACTGGGCGATGACGAAATACGGCAGACGGATCGACAGCCACAGGCTCTCGATCCCGAAAGCGACCACCAGGCTGACGACGAGCATGGACAGCGTCGCGACGAACGCGGCGGGGAAGAAATAGCCCTCGCTGGCGTGGGCGACGACGCAGTAGATCTCGCCGTCAGTCTTCTTCTCGGCGGCGCGTATCGCCTCGGCGATGCGCTCATGGTCTTGCGGGCTGATCGGTCGTGTCGCCATGATCGATGCCTCTACCAGCTTCCCGAGGAGCCGCCGCCGCCGGACGAGCCGCCGCCGCCTGAAAATCCCCCGCCCCCACCGCCCGACGACCATCCGCCGCCACTGCCGGAAGACCAGCCGCCACCGGAGGACGAGCCGCGGCCCGGCTCGAACGTCATGCCCAGCCAGCGATAACGGCCGGGGCCGATCTTCTGGCCGAAGATCGGCGGCAGCACCGACATGGCGATGCCGCCGAAGAAGATCAGCACCCAGATGGTGATGAATATGGCGAAGAACAGGTCATCGGAGTTGAACGGCGCCTGCTCGTTGCGCTTGCCGCGCGCCTCCAGCTCTTCCGGATTGCCCTGCAGCACCATGATCATGTCGTCGACGGCCTTCTCGATGCCGCCGGAGAAGTCGCCGGCGCGGAAGGCCGGCACCATGTCGTTCTCGATGATCAGCTTGGTGTGCAGGTCGGTCAGCGTGCCTTCCAGCCCGTAGCCGACCTCGATGCGCATCTTTCGGTCGTTCTTGGCCACCAGAAGAAGGACGCCGTTGTTCTCCTTCGCCTGGCCTAGCTTCCAGAAACGGAAGAGGCGGTTGGCGTAGGGTTCGATCTCCTCGCCGTCGAGGCTGGGGATGGTGGCGACGACGATCTGGTCGGATCCCTTGGCTTCGAAATCGGCAAGTTTCTGCGTCAGCAGCACCTTGGTCGCGGCGTCGATCAGGTTGGCGTCGTCGACGACACGTCCGGTAAGCGCCGGCAGGTCGGCGGCGAGCGCGGCGAGCGGAAAAAGGAGGCAGAAGAGGCTAAACAGAACACCGACGAAGGCGCTCCGTCCCACCCCCCTGTGTCCTGCCGGACGTCTCCCCCGCAAGGGAGGAGATTGGATGTCACCAGCCCTTCCGTCAATTTTCGCCCTCTCAAAGAGATCGGCGGCAGCGAAGCTGCCAATCTCCCCCCTTGCGGGGGAGACGTCCGGCAGGACAGAGGGGGGTGCGAAGGAACTCAAGGTCGACAGGCCCTGTTGAATTCACCCGCCCTGCTTCGTGCTCGTGCCGAAGTCCACCTTCGGCACCTGCATCTTGTCTTCGTCGACAGTGAAGTTGGCGAAGGGCTGGTTGGATCGGAACCAGAGCGTGGCCCACAGCACCGACGGGAAGGTCTTCAGCGTCAGATTATAATCCCGAACCGCCTGGATGTAGTCGCGGCGCGCCACGGCGATGCGATTCTCCGTGCCCTCGAGCTGCGCCTGGAGCGCGAGGAAGTTCTGGTTGGCTTTCAGGTCGGGATAGCTTTCGGAGACGGCGATCAGCCGCGACAGCGCGCTGGTCAGGCCGGACTGGGCATCCTGGAATTTCTTGAACGCTTCCGGATCCTTGAGCGTCTCGGGCGTCACGGTGATCTGCGTCGCCTTGGCGCGCGCCTCGACCACCGCGTCGAGCGTGTCCTTCTCGTGCGTCGCGTAGCCCTTGACCGTCTCTACGAGGTTCGGGATCAGGTCTGCCCGGCGCTGGTACTGATTGAGCACCTCGCTCCATGCTGCCTTGGCATTCTCTTCCGCTGTCGGAATGGTGTTGTAGCCGCAGCCGGCCAGCATCGGCAGCATGATGGCAAACAGTGTCATGATCGCAGGCAGGCGGAACGCGCGCGGGGAGGAAAGGCGCTGGGCAAACATGTCTTGGGTTCCCTCGGTGGACGTTGGTGCCAAGCATTAGCACAATCCACGCGCAAGAAAATGACCCCGCCTTCCCGTCACGGTGGCATGGCGGGCATTCCTGGTGCGAGAACGTGGGCCCTGTGCTTGCGCGATCGAACGCTGTAGTGTCGCCGCCCGAACGGGACACCATCATGGCGGCACGTCAGGACAGGGATCTGGAGTCGCGGCGCATCCTCGAGCGGGTCGAGCGCGAGACCACGCCCGGCGGTACGTCGGCTGTCACGCGCGCCGCCAGAAACGCGCGCGACCATGTCACGGCCGCCGATGCAGACAGGTCCGACCCGATCGAATATTGGGGCACCCGCATCGGCCGGGCGCTCGGCCTGCTGATCGCGCTTGGCCTGATGGTCTGGCTCGTGCTGTTCATTTCCCGGGGCGGATAGGGCGATGCCGGCAACCCTGCAAGACAAGAACCTGTAGAACTCCACCGCCCCCTAAAACGCCAGAAAGATCCAGGACCGAGACATCCATGAGTGCCGAACACGCCGACAAGCCGCGCGCGGTCATCGTTATTTCCAGCCACGTCGCTCGCGGCTCCGTCGGCAATCGCGCCGCGGTGTTCGCGCTGGAGACGCTGGGCTTTCCCGTCTGGGCGGTGCCGACCGTCATCCTGCCCTGGCACCCCGGCCACAGCAGGGCGACGCGCATCGTGCCGCCGCTCGACCAGTTCAAGGCGATGATGGCCGATCTCGAGCGCGCGCCATGGCTGGGCGAGGTCGGCGCGGTGCATTCGGGCTATCTCGGCGAGGCCGGCCAGGCCGAGGCCGTCGCCTCGCTGGTCGCCGCCGTCCGGGCCAGGACGCCCGGCGCGCTCTACATATGCGACCCGGTCATGGGCGATTCGGGCGGCCTCTACGTGCCGGAGGCGACCGCGGTCGCCATGCGCGACCTGCTGATGCCGATCGCCGACATCGCCACGCCCAACCGCTACGAGCTGGCCTGGATGGCCGGGGCGCCGCTGCCCGACCTCAAGTCGGTGATGGCGGCGGCGCTCCATGCCGGCCCCTCGACCATGCTGGTGACGTCGGCGCCTTCGATGATGGCCGGCGGCACCGGCAACCTGTTGCTCAACGGCAGGGAAGCGCTGCTCGCCGAGCACCGGCTGATCGACAGGCCGCCGAATGGGCTGGGCGACCTGACGGCTGCCGTCTACCTGGCGCGCATCATGTCCGGCCAGCCGCCGAGCAAGGCGCTGCAGACGACGACAGCCGCGGTCTACGAGATCCTGGCGCGGACGGCGAAGCGTGGCGGCGACGAACTGCAACTCGAAACCGACGCCCAGAGCCTGTCGCACCCGATGGCCATGGTACAGCTTCGCCACCTCCTGCATCCGGGGCGGGACAAGCGGGCGTGACTTCGGGCGACGGCCGCGTCCTTGCCGGCGTCGATGGCTGCAAGGCCGGCTGGATCGCCGTCCACGGCGAGCCGGGCGCGCCGCCCTCGGTGACGGTCTTTCCCACCTTCGCGGCCCTGCTCGATGCCCTGCCTGCCGATGTCATCATTGCCGTCGACATGCCGATCGGGCTGCCGGATTTTTCCCGGCGCGGCGGTCGTGGGCCCGAGGCACTGGTGCGGCCCATGCTCGGCGCGCGCCAGTCCAGCGTGTTTTCGATCCCGTCGCGCGCGGCGCTCTATGCCGACACCAGCGATTTCACGTCCATCGAGGCATGGTATGCCGCGCATCGTCGCGCCAGCGCGGTGGCGAAGGCCACGTCCGACCCGCCGCGCGGCGTGTCGATCCAGGCTTTCGGCATTTTCGCCAAGATCCGCGAGGTCGACGCCCTGCTGGCCGCGCGGCCGGATCTGCGCGGCCGCATCTTCGAATCGCATCCGGAAGTCGCCTTCTGCCGGCTGAATGGCGGCACGGCGATGACGCTGCCGAAGAAGATCAAGGGCGCGGTCAACCCGGCCGGCATGGAGGAGCGCAAAGCGCTGCTCCGCCGGCACGGCTATGCGAAGGTCTTTCTCGATCAGCCGCCACCGAAGGGCGCCGCCAGCGACGACTTCCTCGACGCCGCGGCCATGATGCTGATCGCCGGGCGGATCGCCGGCGGCGAGGCGCGGCCCTATCCGGACCCGCCCGAATTCGATCGCCTCGGCATTACGGTGGCGATCTGGGCCTGAGGATATCTGCCCGGCCTTCACGCCGGATGCATGGCTTTTGCGGCCGACCTCGCAATTCTGCATTGCTCGCGACAGGCTTTTGCCGCTAGAGCCTTTCTCGACCGCGAAGACCTGCCGCCTCCAACCCCGGAAAGGCTTTGGCCGCCATGCCCCACCTGCCAGAACATCTGCTGACCGGCTACCGCAACTTCATGAACGGACGTTACGTCGCCGAGAGCGGCCGCTATCGCTCGCTCGCCCGCGAGGGACAGTCGCCGGAAACGATGATCATCGCCTGCTGCGACTCGCGCTCGGCCCCCGAAGCGATCTTCGACGCCGGTCCGGGCGAGCTCTTCGTGCTGCGCAACGTCGGCAACCTGGTGCCGCCCTATGAGCCCGACGGCGAGTTCCACTCGACCTCCGCCGCGCTCGAATTCGCCGTGCAGAGCCTCAAGGTCAAGAACATCGTCGTGATGGGTCATGGCCGCTGCGGCGGTATCCGCGCCGCGCTCGACACCAATTCCGCGCCGTTGTCGCCCGGCGACTTCATCGGCAAATGGATGAGCCTGATCGCGCCGGCGGCCGAGACCGTGGCGGCCAGCACGATGATGACGGCGACGGAGCGCCAGACGGCGCTGGAGCGCATCTCGATCCGCTACTCCATCGCCAATCTGAAGACCTTCCCCTGCATCTCGATTCTCGAGGGCAAGGGCAAGCTCACCCTGCATGGCGCCTGGTTCGACATTTCCACCGGCGAGCTCTGGGTGATGAACAAGGACACCGGCGACTTCGAGCGCCCGGATCTGGGCTAGATCGGATGCTGGACCGGCGCGCCCTCGTCCTGGCCGCCGCCCTGTTGCTGGGCGTCGCGCCGGCGTCCGCCGACGACGAGGCGGTCATCGGACGCTGGTACTCGGCCTTGCTGGTCGCCGACCGCACGGAACTGTCCGACCTGCTCGCCGACAATGCCCGCATCCGGCTGGGCGACCTCGGCATCGAACAGAGCAAGCAGGAATTCATCGCTTCGATGGACGAATGGCAGGGCGCGGTCTCGGGCGCCGCGATCCGCCATCGCATCGAGAAGACCGCGGGCGGCACGGTCACGGTCATCGCCTGCTATGATTTTCCCAGCAACGAGATGCTGATGCAGGAAACCTTCGCGATTGCCGGCGGCCACATCTCGGCCAGTTCGCAGTCGACCATCGCCGAGAGCTGCGAAGCCTTCTGATCGCGCAGGGCATGCGCCGCGCGATTTCGGCCGATCGAAACAGGCAAGGCGGCTCGCCTGCCCGAGCGTATTGCACGGCCCCTGCCACCGCCCTACATCGGTAGCCGACCCGCCCTTGTTCCAAGCGAAAGATCCTTCATGTCCGCCACCAAAGCCGTCGACCTCGCCGCTCATCCTCTGACCGCCTGGCAGGGACCGCTTGGCCTTCCCGATTTCGCCGTCATCGGCGACGACCAGTTCGGCCCGGTCTTCGACGCGGCGCTGAAGGCGCATGCGGCCGAGATCGACGCCATTGCCGGCAACGGCGAGGCGCCGACGGTCGAGAACACGCTCGCCGCGCTGGAACTGGCGGGCGACGCGCTCGACAAGGTGTCCTCGATCTTCTGGTGCCGGGCCGGCGCCCACACCAACGACACCATCCAGGCGCTGGAGCGCGAGGTCTCGCCGAAGATGTCCAGGCATTTCTCGGCGATCTCGATGAACGAGAAGCTGTTCGCCCGCATCGACGACCTCTACCAGCGTCGCGACGGGCTTAAGCTCGACCCCGAAACGCTGCGCGTGCTGGAGAAGACCTGGAAAGGCTTTGTGCGGTCGGGCGCGAAGCTCGACGCCGAGGGCAAGAAGCGACTTGCGTCCATCAATGAGGAACTCTCCTCGCTCGGCACCAATTTCGGCCAGAACGTCCTGGCCGATGAGCGCGACTGGGCGCTGTTCCTCGACGAGGGCGACCTTGCCGGCCTGCCCGACTTCCTGAAGAGCGCGATGGCGGAAGCCGCCGAGATGCGCGGGCAGAAAGGCCGTTACGCCGTCACCTTGTCGCGCTCGATCTATGAGCCGTTCTCGACCTTCTCGGAGCGCCGCGACCTGCGCGAGATCGCCTTCCGCGCCTTCACCATGCGCGGCCAGAACGGCGGCGCCACCGACAACACCAATGTCGTGCGCGACATGCTGAAGCTGCGCGCCGAGAAGGCGAAGCTGCTCGGTTACGATTCCTTCGCGGCGCTGAAACTCGACGATACCATGGCCAAGACGCCGAAGGCCGTGCACGCGCTGCTCGATCCGGTCTGGGAAAAGGCGCTCGAGAAGGCGGCCGCCGACCAGAAGGATCTGGAGCGGCTCGCCACGGAAGCCGGCAGCAACGAAAAATTCGCCGCCTGGGACTGGCGCTTCTATCAGGAAAAGCTGCGCGCCGAGAAATTCGCCTTCGACGAAGCGGAGCTGAAGCCCTACCTGCAGCTCGAACGCGTCATCGAGGCCTGCTTCGACGTCGCCACGCGCCTGTTCGGCATCACCTTTGAGGAGAGGAAGGGCATCGCCGCCTGGCACCTCGACGCGCGCGTCTTCGTGGTGAGAAACGCCGACGGCAGCGAACGCGGCCTGTTCCTGGCCGACTATTTCGCCCGACCCTCGAAGCGCTCGGGCGCCTGGATGAGCGCGCTGCAATCCGGCTACAAGCTTGGCCACGGCGCCAGGCCGGTGATCTACAACATCATGAACTTCGCCAAGCCGCCGGCGGGCGAGGCGGCACTTCTGTCGGTCGATGAGGCAAAGACCCTGTTCCACGAATTCGGTCACGCCCTGCACGGCATGCTGACTGACGTGACCTGGCCGTCGGTCTCCGGCACCTCCGTCAGCCGCGATTTCGTGGAACTGCCCTCGCAGCTTTACGAGCACTGGCTGACCGTGCCCGCCGTGCTGGAAAAGCACGCGCTACACGTGAAGACGGGCAAGCAGATGCCGAAGGAACTGCTCGACAAGATGCTTGCCGCCCGGACCTTCGGCGCCGGCTTCGCGACCGTCGAATTCACCGCCTCGGCGCTGATCGACATGGCCTATCACGCGCGGTCCGACGCGCCGGCGGAACCGCTTCGCTTCGAAGCCGAAACGCTCGAGACGCTGCACATGCCCGACACCATCGCCATGCGCCACCGCACCCCGCATTTCGGCCATGTCTTCGCCGGCGACGGCTATTCAGCCGGCTACTATTCCTACATGTGGTCGGAAGTGCTCGACGCCGACGCCTTCGCCGCCTTCGAGGAAACGGGCGACCCCTTCAATCCGGCGCTCGCCGAGCGACTGCGCAAGAACATCTACGCCGCCGGCGGTTCGAAGGACCCGGAAGAGCTCTACACGGCATTCCGCGGCAAGATGCCTTCGCCCGAGGCGATGATGGTGAAGCGCGGACTGGTCTGAAGCTCGTCGGGGCAGGCCCACTATCAGGCGTCGTGGATCCCGCGCCGCCGTCACTCCCGGCGATAGGACGCCATCAGCGCTTCGGGCTGATGGGTCTTGCCCAATATGCCCGACATCGCAAGGATGGTCAGCAAATAGGGTAGGCTCAGCAGCAATTGCGGCGGCAAGCCGACCTGGAAGAGTTGCAGCGAGAGCTGCAGCGCGTCGGCGGCTCCGAACACGAAGGCGGCAATCGCCACCTTCCACGGATCCCAGCGCCCGAAGATGACGATCGCCAGCGCGATGAAGCCTTGCCCCGCGACGATCGTCTCGCGGAAGAGGCCCACCTGCACAAGCACAAGATAGGCCCCGGCCGCCGCCGCCGCGATTCCGGAAATCAAGACGCCGGCATAACGCATGCGCACGATGTCGATGCCGGCCGCGCTCCCGGCCCGCGGGTTTTCACCGGCGGCCCGTAGCTGAAGCCCGAACCGCGTGCGGTAGAGAACGAAAGCGGCGACAGCGACCAGCGCCACCGTCAGGTAGAGCAGGATCGAATGGGTGAACAGGATCGGGCCGACAATCGGGATGGCTGCCAGCCCCGGGATCGGAATAGGCTCGAACATCGCGACTTTCTGCGGTCCGGTTACCCCTTCCATCGACAGCCTGTATGTGTAGCTGGCGACGCCAAGCGCCAGGATGTTGAAGATGATGCCGACCACGACCTGGTTGGCCTGCACCTGCACATACATCCAGGCGAGAAACGTATTGGCCAGGAGGCCGATCAGCATCGCGGCAAGCAAGCCGAGCCACGGACTACCCGTCCACAGCGTCACCAGATAGCTGGTGATGGCTCCGAGCAACATGGTTCCTTCGATACCGATGTTGAGCAGGCCGGAGCGTTCCGAGAACGTCTCGCCCAGCGCGGCCAGCAACAGCGGCCCGGAGAGACGGATGGCGGCGGTCAGCCAGGCAACCAGGAAGACCGAGAAGGTAAAACCTTGATCCATGTCAGCCGCTCACTTCGACGGGGGTCGTCTTGGCCGGGCCGACCCGGCTGATGCGATAATAGCGCAGGATGTCGCTTGCCAGCACAAAGAGGATGATCAGGCTCTGCACGATGAAGATGACCGAGGCCGGCAGGCCGGCCTGTCTCTGCATGGCATCCGCGCCGACGGTCAGGCCGGCATAGAGGATCGCGGCGATCACGCAGCCGATCGGATTGAGCTTGCCGAGCAGCGCGACGACAATGCCGACGAAGCCGGTGCCCTCCGCCAACCCGTCGACAAGCCGGTGATGCACGCCCAGAATGTCGACCGTGCCGGCCATGGCGGCGAGGCCGCCGGCGAGAAACGAAGCCAGCAACTGCCTCGTGCCGACATTGATACCGCCATAGCGGGCGGCCTTGGGATTGAGCCCGGTGACGATCAGTTCGTAGCCGACGCGGCTTTTCAGCAGCAGCACCCAGACCAGCAATGTCGCGACCAGGGCCATGACGATGCCGAGATGGGCTCGCGACCCGTCGAACAGATAGGGTAGCCACGTGTTTTCCGGCAGCCGGGGACTGACCGGCAAATCGCCCTTTGCGCGAAGCGGTCCTGAGACAAGATACTGGACGAGGAAGATCGCAACGTAGTTCATCATCAGCGAAGTGATGACCTCGTTGCCGCCGAACCGGCTCTTGAAATAGCCGACAATACCGCTCCAGATCGCACCTGAAAGCATTGAAACGGCGATCACCATCGGCAGGAACATGAAGAAGGGCACGCCTTCCAGCACGGCGCCCGGCAGCGCTTGCATGGCCGTCCACGTCGCGGCGGCGGCACCGATCAGGAGGCAACCCTCGAAGCCGAGATAGGCAAAGCCCGTGCGCCAGGCACAAATCGTCGCCAGTCCGACCATGATCAGCGGCGCCGCCTTGACCAGGGTGAAGCCGAAGCCGCGCCAGGTTGCGAAACCCGCCTCGAACAACTGCCAGTAGGCCAGGAACGGATTGGCCCCGAACGGCATCATCAGCACGCCGCCGATGACGAGCGCGGCGACCACTGACAGCAGCGTGATCAGCGCCAGCGAGAGCGACGTGTCCACCGGCATCAGGCGGCGCTCGACAGAAAAGCCTTTCATTGCGGCGCTCCGCTGTTTGCAGGATGTGCCTCGCCGGCCATCATCAGGCCGATCTGCTCGATCGTCGCCTCCGACGTTTTGACGATGCCCATGATGCGACCCTCGTAGATGACGGCGATGCGGTCGGCGAGGTTGAAGATCTCCTCCAGCTCGGCGGAGATCAGGAGGATTGCCTTGCCGGCATCGCGTTGCGCGATGAGTTCGCGCCAGACAACCTCGATCGCCCCGACATCGAGGCCGCGTGTCGGCTGTTCGATGACGATCGCGCGCGGATCGCGCATGACCTCACGACCGAGGATGAGTTTTTGCAGATTACCCCCGGACAGCCGTCCGGCGAGATAGTCCGGGCGTTTCGGGCGAATGCCGAAGCGCTCGATCAACGCGTCGGCGAACTGACCGATCTTCGGCTCTTCCATGAGGCCGCAGGCGGACGCAAACTGGCGATGCCGTCCGAGAATTGCGTTGCGGTGGATGGGCAGTTCACCGAGCGAGCCGACATGACGCCGGTCAGCTGGCACATAGGCCAGTCCCAGCTCATGATGGGCGGCCGGGCTCAGTCGCGTCACATCCTCGCCGTCGAACAGGACACGCCCGCCGGTGATCGAGGCAAGGTTCATGATTGCGCCCGCAAGTTCGGACTGGCCGTTGCCATCCACTCCAGCGACACCCAGTATCTCGCCCTCGTGAACCGTCAGCGCCACGGCGTTAAGCGCGCGCGCGCCGCGCGCGTCCAACGCGCTGAGCCCCTCAAGCTGAAGCAACGGCTTGCCGGGCTGGCGCGGCGCCTTCTCGGCGCGCAGCGACACATCGCGCCCGACCATCAGGCGGGCCAACTCATCCTTGCAACTCAGCGCGGTTTTGACGGCGCCGACAACCCGCCCGTCGCGCATGATGGTCACGCGGTCGCTGATCTCCATGATCTCATGGAGCTTGTGCGTAACGATGACGATCGAATGCCCCATGCTGGCGAGATGACGCAACACGACGAACAGACCGGCGGTTTCCTGAGGGGTGAGCACTGCCGTCGGCTCGTCCAGGATCAGCAGTCGGGCATTGCGGTAAAGCAGCTTCAGGATTTCCACCCTTTGCTGGACACCGATGGGCAACTGCTCGACGATATCGTCGGGTTCGACATGAAGACCGTGCTGAAGCGACAGTTCGCGCAACCGGTCCGCGGCCTTTTTCAGATCGACCGTCCACCTCTTGTCGTCGCCGATGCCCATGATCACGTTCTCGACCACGGAAAACCGCCGCACCAGCATGAATTCCTGATGGATCATTCCGATGCCGAGACGGATGGCGTCGCGGGTGCTGTCGAGGGCACAGACCTGGCCATCGACCAGAATGTCGCCACTGTCGCGGCCATATTGCCCATAGAGTATCTGCATAAGCGTGGACTTGCCCGCGCCATTTTCGCCAAGAAGCGCATGGATCTCGCCCTTCCTGACATCGAAATTCACGTGGTCGTTGGCCACGACGCCCGGAAATCGCTTGACGATTTGTCTCAAGCTGTAGGCCGGGTCGCCTTCTTCGTTTTGTGCCGCCATCAAACTGTTCCGAATGGTCCGACGCGCTCGCGTCCTGAAGTGCATTCGCTTGGCTGACCCCGCGCCTCAAGAACACCTAGGCACGCCCCAGTGCGCCAACTGAGAAAACCGCGGCGAAAAAGGACTGCCGCCGTCACTCGGTTCGACGCGCAACAGACTTTCAGGGCCAGGCTACTGGTGCGGGGTGCCTTCCGGCTTGAACGTGGCACCCCGCCTTGTCTTTGGTTCGGCCGCGTTGCCGCAACGAAGCGTTGCAGCACGCGCTCCTGATGAATGCCGGCCGCAAGCGCTGCGGCGTGAGCGACACCCGTCAATGAACCAGGCTGGCCACGTCGATCTTCTTCTCGCCAAGACCGTTCCAGACCTCGGTGAACTTTTTCCAGGCATCGGCGTCGGCAACCGAGGGATCGTGATCGCCATTCGTTCCGCATTTCGGCGACCACATCTCGGTCACCTTGGGCGTCCATTCCTTGCCGCCCTCGAATGTCCCGTCGGCGATCGATTTGGCGACCTCCTTCACCATCCAGCCGAGATTCAGCACGAGGCTCGTCGCCATCTTGCCTGGCGCCAGGTCGGTCTGATCCGAGTAGCAGCCGATGACCTTGGCGCCGGCCGCGGCCGCGCCCTGGATGGCTCCGAGGCCCGTGACATTGGCGGCATGCCAGATCACGTCGGCGCCGTTGGCGGCCATGGTTTCAGCCGCCTCCTTGCCACGCGCGGCATTGTCATAGTCGCCGGTCACGATGCCGTTGGCCTTGAGGCCGGGCCGGGTCGCCTCGGCGGCGGCGATGAAGCATTTCATGATCCGCTGCTGGGTCGGGTTGTCGCCGCCGCCAACAAAACCGACGGATTTTCCCGAATTCGAGATCATCGCCGCCAGGGCGCCGGCGCCGTAGGCTGCGTCGAAATAGGCCAGGTCGATATAGCGTGCGTTGGGCGGAAGCTCGTCTTGCGGCTTGAAGGTGGACGCGAAGAACCTCTGCTCCGGATATTGCGGCGCCAATTCGATAAAGGCGCTGCCGAACTCGAAGCCATGTCCGATGATGAGATCATAGCCATCATCGGCATAGCCTTGCACCACCTGGGGGATCTTCGCCTGGGTGACGTTCTCGGCGTAGGCGGTTTCAAATCCACCCGCCTTGAGATCGTTCAGGCCTTCATAGGCGAACTGGTTCCAGCCGCCGTCTGTCACGGAGCCCGTCATGATCAAGGCCACCCTTTTGCCGGCGGCGAATGCACGGTTGAAGCCCGCGCCGGCAGCACCGCCGGCGACAATCGCCAGCGTGGAAACCTTCAGGAAAGTGCGACGATTGAACATTTCTTGTATCCCTCTGTCAGTTGGCTTTTCGCCGGTTCTTATCGCGATGGCCGGCCCGCACGGGCGCCGGCCGGTTGGCATGCTCCTTCACGCCGCCGGGGCTCTCCCGGCTATCGTTCTCCCTTTCCTGCGAGGATGTCCTCCTTCAGCTTCCTGAGGAACCAGATCTCGTCGAACTGGTCGGGCTGAACGAGATTCCAAACCACGCCCTTTGGCTGCGATTTGGTCGTTTTGGTGTAGATGACATCCCTCTCCGTCACGATCACGTTGAGAAGCGAGTCATGTTCCATGATCGGAAGACGCTCATCGGCGACGACCATGCTCGAGTGGACGGTCGTCACGATTGGCGTCTGCGGATTGATCTTGCCCAGCTCGCGGAAAAGACCGAGCTCGAGATCGGCGAAACCTCCACCCTTGCCGGTGCGTCCGCCGGCATTGGTTACCGCGATGCAGCCGCACACGACGATGTCGAGCGGCAGCATTTCCTCGAAGGTCTGCTTCTGGCCGACCTGAACGGCGCCGGCGGATGTCGCAGCGAGTTCGAACTGCACGCCATCCTGGGCCAGCTTGTGCGGATCGAGCAGAACCCATGGAAGCTCGCCGGAGCCGAACTCCGGAACAGGCATGTAGAGCAGCTTGCCGTCATAGAGCGCGCGCAGCCGCACCGGTATTTGCGGTGGGTCGGGATTGCACTTGACGACCTTGGCGTCTTTCCAGATCTGCAATTCAGAAAGCCGCCTGGCTGCCTCGTCGGCGCCGACCCAGTTTGAGATGCGGCTCCAGACCGGCCCGACATTGATGCCGGACGTCTCGAGGCCTTCCCATATTTCCTTGCGTAGCTGGTCCTTGTCGACATTGCGCCCGGCCCAGCGGCCAGCCTTTTCCTCGTCCGTCGACTCTAGTGTTGATTGCATTGTGGAATGCATGGCGTCGTCCTTCTGGATTGTCACTGAAGGAAGGAGGCCCGACCTCGTCCCAACCGTTGACCGCGTTCTCATGAGGACGCTAACAGCGGGCCGATAATAACGTCAGTGCGCTAGGGCTTAAGGAGTCTATATCGATTCCGATATGATGAACCACGTCCAGCGCGCGTGTTCTACAGTCCTCGCGCGATGGACATGATCTGGTTGCGCAGCCAGACGTTGCGCCCGGTGACATGGGATCGTTCATGCCAGAGGAGGTGGAAGCCGAGGCTTCCGCATTCGCGCGGCGCCGGCAAGCTTCGCAACGGCAGCAGCGAGCAGAAATGCTGCGCGAAATGACGGCTGCTGGTGAACACCAGATTGGACGACTGCAGGATATAGGGAATGAGCGTGAATTCCGGCAACATGACCCGGATGTCGCGTTTCAGGCCATGCGTTGCCAATTGGCTGTCGATCGGGCCAGGGTCGGCTTTTGACCGCGCGACCGGCGCGACATGCTCCGCCCTCAGATAGTCCTCGATCGAGATCCGTTCCATCGAGGCGAACGGATGATGGGAAGCGAACAGGCAGGAGACTTCCTCGCCAAGCAACCGCGCAGTCTTCAGATGGTTCGGCGCGCCTGGCCAATTGGAGATCAGTGCATCCAGTTCATCGCGCTCCAGCGCCCCCGCATAGTCGTAGGCCTGATCGACAGCACGGATGACGATGCGCGACAGTGGGGCTGCCGCCCGCAGCCGATCGACAAGTTGCGGCAGCAGGAAAGCCTCAAGACAATCCGCCGAGGCAATGCGGAATGTCCCTTCGTCGAGCTTGGGGTCGAATGCCCTTGGCACGGAGACGATCTTCTCGATACCGGCAAGAGCCGCGCGTGTCGGCTCGATCATGGTTTCGCCGCGCTCGGTCAGCACCATCTTCGAACCGCTGCGGACCAGGATGGGATCGCCGACGACTTCGCGCAGCCGCCTGAGCACCAGGCTTACATAGGGTTGGGATTGTTCCAGGAGCTGTGCTGTTTTGGTGACGCTGCGTTCCTCGAGCAATGTCCGCAACACGCGCAACTGTCTTGCATCGATATCCCTGAGCTCGGTCATGGCGCATGCCCCGTATGGCTGTTCCGGCCTCGCCAGCCAACCCTACGCACACCATAGAGAAACAGACGCCCCGCACAACCATCTCGGCTTGCCGGGCAATGGAAGGCAGAGAGCCGGCACCGCGCGCGCCAACCCTAACCTCCGGCATCTCTCCACGGATTGGCGACCCGTGGCCAGATCGGCCGGTTGAGCTTCCTGTAGTCCGTCTTCGCCGGGCTGCTCGGATACGAGCTCGGCGCCGTCACATAGATGATCTCGGCGGCGATTGGCGCGAAGCCGGCGTAGAAATGGTTGGTCGACTTGACCAGCAATATGTCCTTGCTCATCGGGTCGACGCCGAGATTGGAAAAGATATCCGGCTCGAAGGTCTGCGTGCGGTTGGTGTTGAGGATGATGTCGACCTCTGTCCCCTCGATGCGCACCACCGCTGACGGACCCAGCGTCACCCGGCTCGGGCCGAAACTCTGCCAGCCCTCTTCGACCGCCTTCAGCACGGTGACGCGTGCGTCGACCGGCTCGCCGGCCTGCGGACCCGCCTTGCCGCCGAAGCGCAGGTCGATGACGGCGCCCTCGCCCGCCGCCAGGCAAAAGGTCACGGCGATCGGGTCCCAGATCGTCGCCACGCCGACATTGCCGACGCCGCGCGCCAGCAACTCCCTCAGCACGACGGTGCCGTCACCCGGCACGCCACCGCCGGGATTGTCCCAGACATCGGCGATGACGGCCGGCTTGTCCCGGTGCGCGGCGCGCACGGCGAGCGCCCGCTCGATGCCGTCTGCGGCCGACAGCATCGTCATCGCCGTCTTCTCGCGCAGATCGTAGAGCTCGCGCCCCAACCTTTCCGCCAGCGCGTCACCCCGTGGCCTGTCATTGTCGGTGACGACCATGATGCGCGTGCCCATTTCCGGCACGTCGGCTGCCATGAAGCCATGGATGACCGAGACCGACAGGATGCCGTCCGTGCCGTGCAGCGCCTTGATGCGATCGACGAAGGAGCGCATCGGCTCGCGGCTGGTCGGCAGCACCTGGATCATGCGGCAGTCGAAGGTCGAGATGACCGGTTTTATCTCGCCGCGCGCCGCCGCGAGACCGAGCTCGACGACATGCTCGCCGCGCTCGTAGAAATCGGTGTGCGGGAATTCGAGGAACGCCGCGAGGATGTTGGCGGCGGCCACGCGCTTCGGCGTCAGGTGGCTGTGTGGATCGAGCTCGGACGCGATGACCACCTCGGACCCAACCATCGCGCGCATGCGTTCGAGCAGGTCGCCCTCGCAGTCGTCATAGCCTTGCGCCACCATCGCGCCGTGCAGGCCGAGGATGACGGCGTCGACAGGCAAGGCGGCCTTCAACTGGCCGAGGATCTCGTCGCGCAGCGCCTCGTAGGTCTGCCTCTGCACCAGCCCGCCGGGCTCCGCCCAGGTGGCGGTGCCTTCGATGACGGTCAGCACCTCGGCATCGGCGCGGCGTCGCAGCGCGACGATCGGCGAGGAGCACAGCGTCGGCGTATCGGGGTGCTTGCCGGGCCCGGCGTAAAAGGCCATCTCGAACGAGGCGCGATCGGTCGGCACCGGCGAGAAGGTGTTGGTTTCGGTCGCCAGCGAGGCGGTGAAGATGCGCATGTCGGGATTTCCGCTTCGCTCGATTCAGTTCGTTGCGGCCAGAGCAATTCCAGGAAAAGTGTGCAACGTTTTTCCATCCGGAATTGCGCAAGAACAAAGAGGCCGAGGCGTTCGGCGTTTCTGTGAAACGCTGAACGACTCCAGGCCTTTGGACCAAGGCGCTCGACGTGTCGACCGCGGCGCGCGCGGGCGCCCGGACACATTTTGGTGTGGCATCGCAGAAGACTGCATGTTCGAACGCCTCGCCGCTATTTCACCGCACCCAGCGCCAGTCCGCGGACCAGATAGCGCTGCAGCCAGATGAACAGGATGGCCACCGGCAGGGTGGCGAGCAGCGTCGCCGCCATGACATGGTGCCACTCGATCGTGTAGCGGCCGGCGACCAGCGAGAACACCTGGATCGGCAGCGTGTAGCTCTCCTGGCTGCGCAGCATGGTGAGCGCCACCACGAATTCGTTCCAGGCGTTGATGAAGGTGAAGATCGCGGTGACCGCGATGGCCGGCAGGCACAGCGGCAGGAACACCTTGCGCAATGTCAGCCAGCGACCGGCGCCCTCCATCCACGCTGCCTCCTCCAGGTCGCGCGGGATGGTGTCGAAATAGCTTTGCAGCATCCACACCGTGAAGGCGACGTTGAAGGCCATGTAGATGAAGCCCAGCGCCGTCGTGCTCTCGACCAGGCCCCAGGCGGCCATAAGCCGGAACAGGCCGAGCACCAGCACGATGGGCGAGATCATCTGCGAGACGAGCAGGAACTGGCGGAAAGCGCCATAGCCGGCGAAGCGGAAGCGCGACATCGCGTAGGCCGCCGGCACCGAGAGCAGGATGGCGCCGACTGTGGCGATGATGGAGACATAGAGCGAGTTGAGCAGCGCCCGTCCGAAACCAGTCGCCACCCACATGTCGGAGAAATTCGACCAGCGGAACTCGCTCGGCCACCAGGTGGGTGACAGCACCTCGGCTCGCGGCTTCACCGCGGTCAGGAACATCACCGCGAACGGAAACAGCGTCACCACGATCAGCGGCAGCAGCAGCAGCCACGCGATGACGGAACGTCTGAGCTTGCTCGTCATGCGCGTTGCTCCCGCATCGCCAGCCGCACATAGATCATGGTGAAGACCAGGAGGATCACGAACATCACCACCGACACGGCCGAGGCCTCGCCGAGTTTGCCGATGCGGAAGGCGAGCTTGTAGAGATGCGTCACCAGTATGTCGGTGGAATTGGCCGGCCCGCCCTGCGTCATCACCCAGATGATCGGGAACGAGTTGAAGACGTAGATGGTGTTGAGCACGATGGCGATGTTGATGAACGGCTTCAGCAGCGGGAATGTGATCTCGCGGAACTGCTGGAGCGGCGTGGCGCCCTCGAGCGCGGCCGCCTCGTAGAGGTCGTCGGGAATCGACGACAAGCCGCCGAGGAAAATGGTAGTGGTGAACGGCACCGTCACCAATATGCCGATCAGCACCTGCATCGGGAAGGCGGTGGCGGCGCTCGCCAGCCACTGGATGTTCTGGCTGATCAGCCCCAGCTTCATCAGCGCCGAGTTCAGCATGCCGCTCTCGCCATTGAGCGCCCAGCGCCAGACAACGGCCGTCATGGTCAGCGACACCGCCCAGGGCAGCATGATGATGACCCGGGCGAGCCCCCTGCCGTAGAAATCCATGTTGAGGATCATCGCCACCGGGATCGAGACCAGCAGCGCGCCGCCGACCACCAGCACGGTCCACAGCACGGTGCGCCAGAGCGCCGCGATGAAATCCGGATCGTCGAGCAGCGTCCAGAAATTGGCGAGGCCGGTGAAGTCGCGCAACTGGCCGAAGCGGCTGACATCGTGCGTCGAGATCTGCAGAAGATCCCAGACCGGCCAGAAGATCACCACCGCCGCCAGGAAAAGGCTCGGCAGCGTCAGGAGATAGGGTAGGAGACGATTTTGCATCGGCTGGTTTGTACCGCGTTGCGAAGCATTCGTGGCGCTGACTTGCCAGGCCGCCAATTCTGACCTGTTCTACACTCAGTTTGGTACTCTTCCCCGGCGTCGGCGCTGCCCCTCACCTGCCTGACGGCATCCTCTCCCGTATAGTGACGGGGAGAGGGACGAT
Source organism: Mesorhizobium sp. 65-26 (assembly GCA_001899205.1). GTDB lineage: Bacteria > Pseudomonadota > Alphaproteobacteria > Rhizobiales > Rhizobiaceae > Mesorhizobium. The sequence goes on from MKVL01000032.1 coordinate 406,410, forward strand.
GTCGCCAGCGATTTCGCCAATCGCCAACGTGGCCATTCTTCGGAATTCGAAGACCGTCACGCAGTTGAGAAGAAGAAAGCTGTGGCGCGCCCCAGGAGGGTGGGGCGCGCCACGGGCGCCGGGAGATACGCCCTATTTCTTCAGCACCGCATTGGCCTTGGCGGCCGCGTCCTTCAGGCCGGCCTCGGGGTCGCCGCCGAGATAGATCTTCTGCATGGCGTCCGAGGTGATCTGGGCGATCTCTTCCCAACCCGGGATGACCGGCGCGAAGCGGGCGTCGGGCAAGAGCGCGGTGAAGGCGGCGAGGTCGGCGTTGTTGACGTAGTAGTCCATCTTCGCCTCTTCCTTGTTCACCGGCAGGAAGCCTTCGCCCTGGGTGAACTTGGCGCGCTGCTCCTTGGTGAACAGGAAGTCGAGCAGCTTCCAGGCCTCGTCCTTGTTCTTGGAGTTCTTGAACATGATGATGGAATCGGTGACGCCATAAGTGCCGCGCGCGCCGGTCGGCCCGGCGGGGATCGCCGCAACGCCGTATTTCAGGTTCGGCACTTCTTCCTTGATCTGGTTGGACAGGAAGGGCGCGGTGATCATCATGCCGACCTTGCCCTGCTTGAACAGGTTCTGCACGTCCTCGCGGTTGTTGGAGGTGACGCCGGGCTGGGTCAGGCCTTCGTCGATCATCGACTTGTAGAGCTTGGCGGCTTCGAGCGCGCCCGGCGTGCCGAGGCCGGACGTGCCGTCCTTGTTGAGGATCTCGGTGCCCTGCGACCACATCGCGTAGTAATAGTAGACGTCGGTCTCTATCTCCTTGCCCTGCAGGCCGAAACCGAAGGCGCCCTGCGCCTTGATCTTGCGGGCGTCCTCCTGCAGCTCGGTCCAGGTTGCCGGCGGCTTGGCGATGCCAGCCTTCTCGAACAGCTCCTTGTTGTAGTACATGGCGCGCGCCGAGGCGGCGATCGGCAGGCCGTAGGTCTTGCCGTTCATGATCGAGGGCGACAGGAAGGTGTCGATGAAGCGCCCCTTGAAGTCAGGCGTGATGTAGCTGTCGAGCGGCTCGGCGACATCCTGTTGCACGAAGTCGATCAGCCAGCGCGTGCCGATGATCGACAGGTCGGCATTGGTGCCGGCGGTGATGTCGGTGGTCAGCTTCTGCAGCAGCACGTCCCACGGCACCACTTCGAACTTGACCGTGATGCCGGGATTAGCGGCCTCGAACTCCTTCTTGACCTCGTCGAAATAGGGGCCGGTCTTGGCGCTGTATTCGGCGACGGTGACGCGCACCTCGCCGGCGTCGGCCGGCGCCGCAAGCGCCAGCATGCTCATTCCGGCCAACAGGCCGACAGTCCACTTTGCAAGGCTCATCCGATCTCTCCCATTGACCCGCGCATTCGCGCTTCCATGCCGAACGATCGGCACGAGATTTATGTTACTTTCCTACATTATCGAGGATTCACAGCCGCGCAAGCAGATTTATTCTGTTGCTTAATTACATTTCGCTGATTAGCCTGCGGGGTATCAACCGGACAAGACGAGGGGCGTAGCGTGGTTTCGAGAACCGAGTTCGAGGACAGGACCGTCGTGGTGACGGGCGCCGGCGGTGGCCTCGGCTCGGCGATCGTCGCGCTGCTCGCTGAAAGGGGCGCGCGCGTGATTGGCTGCGACCTGTCGGAGGAGGCGCTCGCCAGCCCGCATATCGCCTCGCGCCACGTCTTCGACCTGCTCGATCCGGCCGCGATCAAGGCCGCGATCCCGGCTTTGCTCGACAGGGACGGCACCCCCGACATACTGATCAACAATGCCGGCTGGACACGCGCCGAGACGCTGCCCGCCTTGACCTCCGAGACGATCGAGCGGGAGCTCGATCTCAACCTGACCGGCGTGATGACGTTCGCCGACCCGCTGATCAAGGCGATGGCGGCGCGCGGTTCCGGCAGCGTCGTCTTCATCTCCTCGGTCAACGCCATCGCGCATTTCGGCAATCCCGCCTATGCCGCGGCCAAGGCAGGCATCAATGCCTATGCCAAATCGATCGCCGTCGAGCTCGGTCGCAGCGGCGTGCGCGCCAATGTCGTCTGCCCGGGGTCGATCCGCACCGCCGCCTGGGACCATCGCCTCGCCAAGGATCCGGAGATCCTCGGCAAGCTGAAACGGCTCTATCCGCTCGGCCGTATCGTGGATGCCGATGAGGTGGCCGAGGTGGTGGCCTTCCTTGCCTCCGACCGCGCATCGGGCGTAACAGGCGTGGTGATGCCGGTCGATGCCGGCCTGACCGCCGGCTGCCTGCCCTTCATCGACGACATATTGGGAGCGTGACCATGACCGACGTCCAGTTTCGCAACCTGTCGAAATCCTTCGGCCATCACAAGATCCTCGATAACATCGACCTCGACATCAGGAGCGGCGAATTCGTCGTGCTGGTCGGCCCCTCGGGTTGCGGCAAGTCCACCCTCTTGCGCATGCTGGCGGGGCTGGAGACGATCACATCAGGCGATCTCCTGATCGGTGGCACGCGCGCCAACGAACTGCCGCCGCAGAAGCGCAACATCGCGATGGTCTTCCAGTCCTACGCGCTCTTCCCGCACTTGAAGGCCGCCGAAAATATCGGCTTCGGCCCGAAGATCCGCGGCGAGAACCGCGCCGCGATCGACGACAAGGTCAAGAAGGCCTCCGGCGTGCTGAACCTGTTCTCCTATCTCGACCGCTACCCCCGGCAATTGTCCGGCGGCCAGCGACAGCGCGTCGCCATGGGCCGCGCTATCGTGCGGGAACCCTCTGTCTTCCTGTTCGACGAGCCGCTCTCGAACCTCGACGCGCAGTTGCGCGTGCAGATGCGCACGGAGATCAAGGCGCTGCACCAGCGGCTGAAATCGACCATCGTCTACGTTACGCACGACCAGATCGAGGCCATGACCATGGCCGACCGCATCGTGGTGATGGATCGCGGCCGCATCCAGCAGGTCGGCCAGCCGCTGGAGCTCTATGACCGGCCGGCGAACAAGTTCGTCGCCGGCTTCATCGGCTCGCCGTCGATGAGCTTCGTCTCCGGCGCGCTCAAGGCGGCGGACGGCAATGCATGGTTCGAGACCAGGGGTGGCGGCCGCCTCGCGCTTGCCGGCAAGACCGCTTCAGGTGACGACGCGGTCGAGGCCGGCATCCGCCCCGAGCATTTCGTGATCGGCGCGGTCGACGACGCGATCGCCATCAAGGTCGACGTCGTCGAGCCGACAGGCTCGGAAACCCACGTCTATGGTTCCGTCGGCGAGGATACTGTGCGCGCCGTGTTTCGCGACCGCATCGCCGTGAAGCCCGGCGACCGGTTGCCGGTGAGCGTCGCCCCCGCCAACATTCACCTCTTCGACAAAGCCACCGGCCTGCCCCTGTGACGACACGCGAATGAAAACCCCGGCCGACATCATCACGCGGCTGCAACTGATGGCGCAGGACGGCACCAAGTCGGATCGCCGGCTGGCCGGGCTCGTGCTTTCCGATCTCGATTTCGCCTCCAAGGCCGCCATCTCGGAGATCGCGGCGCGCGTCGGGGTCAGCGAGCCGACGGTCACCCGCTTCTGCCGCAACCTCGGCTGCGAAGGCCTGCGCGACTTCAAGTTCTACCTGGCGCAGGCGATCGCCATCGGCGGGCAATATCTGTCGCCAGAACCGCTCAGCCGCGACGCGCGCGAACAGCGCATCGCCTCCGCCATCACCGAGGCGGCGATTGCCGCCATCCAGCGCGCCAGCGAGAACCTCGACATGACAACGCTGGTCGCGGTGGCCAACCGCATCGCCAGCTCGGGCAATGTCCTGTGCGTCGGCTCGGGCGGCATATCCTCGATGATGGCGACGGAGATGCAGAACCGGCTCTTCCGGCTCGGCCTGTCGGCGCTTGCCCAGGTCGACGGTCAGTTGCAGCGCATGTACGCCGCCGTGGCGACGCCGGAGACGACGCTGGTCGCCTTCTCGGTTTCCGGCTACGCGCGCTCGGTCATCGAGGCGGTCGAGGTCGCCCAGCAATATGGCGCGGCCACCGTCGCCGTCACAGCACCGGATTCGGCCCTGGCCAAGGCCGCCGACACGGTCATCCTCCTGCAGCCTTTCGAGGACGGCAACATCTACAAGCCGACCTCGTCGCGCTACGCGCTGCTCGCCATCGTCGACATGATCGCCACCACGGTCGCCGAGACGCGCGGCCCCAAGGTGCTGGAGAACCTGCGCCGCATCAAGCAGAGCGTGAACACGCTGAAGGTCGACGACCCGCGCCTGCCGCTGGGCGACTGAGGCATCTTTCCGCGCGAGAGGAATATTCGGCAGGACACGTGGCAGCATGGCGCGCCACGTATCTCGACTCGCGATCTACCGGGAAAGTGCCGCCGCGCTTTCCAGCAGCGTCGCCGTATCGCCGAGCACGCGCAGTGTCTTCAGCCGCGCCGTGCCGCCTGCGACGACCGAGACTGAAGAAGCCGGCACTCCGATGGCCTTGGCGACCAGGCGCTCCAGCGCCTTGTTGGCGGCGCCGTTTTCCGGCACGGCCCGCACCCGGGCCTTGAGATGGCTGCGCCCATCGGCCGTCGTCTCGGCGCCGTCGATCCGGTCGAAGGCCGCCTTGGGCGTCAGCCGCACGTAGAGGTCGATGCCGCCCGGCCCAGCCTTGAAATAACCGAGCGCGGCCACGGAATCAGTAGAACAGGCTTCTGACGGTGCTGTTCAGGAACTGCTGCAGGAAGAAGATCACCAGCAGCACGATGATCGGGGAGATATCGACGCCGCCGAGGTCCGGCATGAAGCGCCGGATCGGCCGCAGCACCGGCTCGGTCAGCCGGTAAAGCATGTTGCCGATGGTGCCGACCACCTGGTTGCGCGGATTGACGACGTTGAAGGCATAGAGCCAGGAGAAGATCGCCGAGGCGATGATGACCCACCAGTAAAGGCTGAGCGCGTAGATCAGCGTATTGATAAGCGCGTCCATTCAAGCTCCTAGGGCATTTTGCCACCAAGCGAAAACGCCTTGGCTTCGCACAAATGCGGCAAGTCACACGGATTGAGCGGCATGCCCGGTCCACCCTGGCGCATCCCGCTCGAGGATTTCGCGCAGATGTAGCCATTGCCCGGCGAACCGGCAAGGCCTGCGCTTGCGCAATGCCTCGCGGAGATCGCATCGGCCCAGCACAGCCGCCTTGACAGGAAAGGGCCGCGCCCGATAAATGCGCCATCCGCTGGACGGGGCTGTAGCTCAGCTGGGAGAGCGCATCGTTCGCAATGATGAGGTCAGGGGTTCGATCCCCCTCAGCTCCACCAACGGATTTGAAACAAAGCGTTAGCAATGGGTACTCGTTGGTGGGACAACCAAGTGAGACATTGCTATGCGCGTTCCAGCCTATTTGTCCGTCTCCCGTCACCGTCTTTCTACTTTCGATATCCGCTCCCGCGAAGGCTGCACCCGATTGGCAGGCGGATCGCTAGCACCGCTTGAGGTGCATTGCCTCGAACGTGACGTGGCGGAGGCACGATTTCCCACCACAGACCCCATGCAGGCCCGTCTGAAGACCTATACAAAAGGGTACGGGCGCGCAGAGGACACGGCTCCGCTACCGAAGACCTACAGCCAAGCACCCTGACCGGGGCTCCCCCTAGACGGCGGGGGTAAGATACCCGAACAAAATTTTACGGTTTTGAGGCAGAGGACCGCATGTGCCAACCATGCAATCTTGGAGGATACAGGTGGCGTTTGCGGAAACTGAACCGTAGCGACTTGCCCGATCACCGCATGCCTCGCCACCCAGCGCAGATTCACACAACAGACGAATGCCAGACTATAACTTCCATGATACCAATCTAAGTCTCTTGTACTGCGGAGGGGCAAAAGTGGCCAAAGGTGGAACGATATTCAAGTCGCTCAAAATCAATGGATGGCGACAGTTTCAATCTATAGACATTGATTTTCATCCAAGATTGACCGTTATAACCGGGACAAATGGCGCAGGAAAAAGCACGATACTGAATATATTATCGATGCACGTTGGCATATCAAGGCAGTATTATGCACTACCTCATAGACGCGGAAACATATTGTCGTATCTACCTGGAATTTTCAATATTCCGAAGAAGCTTTTCAAATGGATAGTGCCAGACAGAACTCCATTTCAACAGTACCTAGGCGAAATTTCCTATAGCAATGATATTACTTCAAAAATCGTGATACCAACAAGTCCCGGCCTGGCCTATGATGTGACTCTCGAAAATCAGCAAAACATCGTCGGTTTTCATATGCCATCTCATAGATTGCTACCCCATTATCAGCCGGTTGCTAATTTATCATTCTCCGGCATCGAACCAAACGTAAGTTTTCAAATGCTGATTGGAGAGACTTATTCCGGATTCCGTGGTCAAAATACCGGAAACTCCCTTCTATACCAACTAAAGCAGATTCTAGCCTCATGGGCAGCAATTGGAGAAGGCAATTCATCCCTTAGGCCACGCTCCAATCAACTGGCAGCTTACAATGGCTTCATAGATGTCCTGAGGCGAGTCATTCCAAAAGAAATAGGCTTCCAAGGGATAGAAATCGAGCCTCCGGATATCCTTGTCAAAACCGATACAGGAACGTTCATTATAGACTCGTGCTCTGGCGGCTTACTTACGATGATCGAAATAGCCGCCCTGATATATACCTGCTCACTTCGAGATGACGTGACTGGAAAGCGATTTGTGGTGACGTTCGATGAGCCGGAAAACCATTTACACCCGTCCTTGCAACGATCTCTACTTCCGACTCTCGTTAACACATTCCCCGACGTCCAGTTCATTGTCGCAACGCACAGTCCTTTCGTTGTTTCCTCACTCAAGGACTCCTCGGTTTATGTCTTGAGATACATGGATAGTGAAAAATCGTTGTCGGGCCAAGATTTGATACCGATCGCGAACCGCCGCATTGAGAGCCTTAAGCTTGAGAGTTTTGATCGATCAGGAAATGCCAGCGAGATCCTCCGCGAAGTACTCGGCGTAACTGTTACCTTCCCACAATGGGTCGAGGCAGACTTGGAAACGATCGTAAAGAAATACCAGAATTCCGCTTTAACTGAAGAAGTCATCAAGGCTATCAAATCGGATATCGATAAGGCAGGCTTGGAGGAGATGTTCTCAGAGGCGCTCACGCTTATAGGCGAACGTAAATGATCATGCTGACGAAGGGCGCGGAACCCGCCATCCTGGCGAAAAATTCGGAAAAATGGACAACTGAGTTGGAGGCCGAAATACTGAATGGCGGCGACAACGTCTCCTATAGAACATCTAAGTATAATACGAAAGAAATAAAATCGGCACTGCAAGAAGAGGTAAACGGTAAATGCGCTTACTGTGAATCTAAATTACTACATGTCACCTACGGTGATATCGAGCACATAGTTCCAAAGAGCACCGACATAAAGCTGACATTCGCCTGGCCGAATCTAACACTCGCGTGTGACAAATGTAATACGTATAAGGCCGCAAAGATCGGAATCTATGATCCGTACGGCAGCAATCCTGAGCTAGACTTTCGATTCTACGGTCCGATGATTTCACATAGCCCTGGAAGTGACGTTGCTGAGATAACTCACATAGAGCTTGAACTGAATAGAGCGCAACTTCTGGAGCGTCGTCATGAGAAAATCAAAAGCCTGTTGACGAGTTTGGATAGGCTCGCGAATATTGCTGACAATCAGATGAGAGAATTGTTGAAGAACTCCATAATATCTCACGAAAGCTCTCCAGAGAGGGAGTTCTCAGCATGTTTGAAATCTCTCATTGAGACAAAGAGGCAGCGAGGTGAGATTTAGCGCCGGTGAAATTCTTCATCGCGACAGACGGGCAAAGCCAATCGCAGGTGACGTCAAAGGGGAGGCATTTCGTCTCTCGTCCTTGCCAACGTGCTCAGCAGCACGGGGCGTCAAGGCGATGGTGGATAGCCCTTTCCTGTCCATCGCTTGCAAATTATCGTGTTGCTGTCAGGTGAGACACTAAGGTGGGACATCCCGTCCCACTTCCCGCTACAGACCTATAGCACCTAAGGCTTTGCGAACCTTGGTGGACGCTCCCCTCAGCTCCACCAGCGGATTTTCCCGCAATCGTCATGAACGCTTCGGTCCGTGAGGGCGATTGGGGAACCACGCCGGGACAATGACGTTCCTGCCCGGCGGGTGCGTTTGAGTGGTCTTGCCGAAGCCAGCGGAGGCTCGGCGCGGTTCGCCAGCACAGCCGGCGCGAGCAATGTCGCAGCCACATATATTAGCGCGTGTCGTCGATAGGCGGCGGCTTGGCATTTGGCGCCTGTCAATTGAACTTATAGGCAAGGTTGCGACGGGGATCGTGCTGTTTTTTTCGGCGACGAGCCCTTTAGACTGACACATCTGAAAGTCGGTTTTATTCTGTGGGTTGCGCCAAAACGTTCCCTTTGGGGCGACTGAAAGCATTAAACAAAATTCGAACAAAAACTTGAATGCGCCCGCGGAAGTGATGACGTGTCCATTCGCGAGAATCTCGCAGCCAATCTCAGGCGACTTTGCAAGGACCATGCTTCGGTAAGCGCGGTCTGCCGCGAGCTCCATATCAACCGCACCCAGTTCGAGCGTTACCTCCAGGGGCGCACCGTGCCCAACAAGGCCACGGCCAAGCTGATATGCGACTATTTCAAGATCGACGAGGCCGAGCTCTACCAGGATCACGACGCCGCCGAATCGATGACGCCGGGCCTGCCGCCGGTTTCCGAGATCCTGTTCGGCCAGATGATTCGTCCGCCGAGCCCTTCGATCGCCGGCGGCACATATTTCACCTACTTCTCGATCCCGAACCGGAACGACCTCCTGATGCGGTCGGTGACGTTCGTGCGCCGGGAGACCGACCTTGTCACCTTCAGGCGCGTGACCGGATGGTCCGAGCGCCGCGGATCGACATGGGCCCGCGCGCGCGGCAACCATTATGGCGTTGCCATCTCGCGCCTCAATTGGATCTATTTCAGCGGCATCAACCGACGGCAGACGGGAGAGCCGTCATTGATCTCGGTGCAATGGGCGCCGATCTCCGATCCGATACTCACCGGCAAGGCCATGCTTCTCACGGAGACCGGGCCGGCCTTCGTTTCAGTGATCATGCGGCAGGATGTTTCCAACATCAGCGCGAGAAAGGCGATCCGCATGGCGCATGTCATCAGCCTCGATGACCCGAGCGTGGACCAACTGGTGGTCAGCGTGACCCGCGACGGCATCGCCTGATGCGCACTGCCTGAGGCATCTCAAAGCATCGCGGAGAGAGGCTCGAAGAAACTTCGGGAGCCGTGCCAGGAACCGGCATGCCGGCGGAAGCCGGGGAACACATTTGTGCTCGGGTAAACAGGTCCGGTAACGCTCTCTGGATTCTCGCACCTAGCGTATCCAGCGCAATCTGACGCTAAAATAGAACAAACATACTCTAAAAAAGCATAATACAGACGACGCTGTCTCTCTATTTGAGCATCCTTATGTTGTTGTCGATAAACATCAACAACAACTCGTGATTGCCATCGTGATTAGTTGAAAATTTACTACAATTTTAACAGGCTGTTAGCATCTCAGCTTCTACCTTTCTTGGGCAGATCCCACTGGGGGGTCGGAGAAAGGGACTACAGATGGCCAAGAAAGTGACCACCGCTCCGAAGCTGACGATCGCCGCCGGCACGCAGACCGCGTTCTTCACGCAGGGCATGCACTACAACAAGCGCTGATTTACGCGAGGCGCCGTCGCGATCCCGTGTCGGCGCCTCCCGTTAGCTAAGATGTCCGCTCCCATGAAGATGCGCTCCTCGAAAACGTTGGTTTTCTACCCCGGGCCGGACAAGGTCACGGCCTGCAATTTCCTGACCAGGAACGTGTTCGAATGCAGCCCCGAAGTGGTCGGCCTGCTGGCCTCCTGGGACGACTGGGCTTCGCCCGCCGATATTTCCCGCGCACGCGGCTGGCCGCGCTCCGAGCTGAAAGCCATCGTCCCGCAACTGCTGGATTTTTCCGCCCTGGTGACGGCCGGTTCGTCGCTGGCCGAGGAAGAAGCGCGGTTTTCGGGACAATGGAGCTGGGGCATTCCAACCGCCCTGATGCACTTCTGCGTCTAGGACAGCGCCTACATCAGCATCGAGCAGTCCGAGGAGAAGCAGAAGCAGCGCGCGGGCCACGCCCCGCAGCCGGAGCTGATGCTGAGGAACCCGCCCGGCGCCATCCGCCTGCCCGATCCGCTGGCAGGCAACGAGCTTCTCTCCCTCATGGCAAGGCGACGCACCAACCGCCAGGCCGGCGCCCCCACGATCACGGTGCGCCAACTGGCGGACTGCCTGTTTGCGGGACTTGGCCTCACGGGCGAAACCCGCAACTGCGTCGGGTCGCTGCCGCTCGGCATGACGCCTTCCGGCGGCGCGCGGAACCCCTACGAAGCCTATGTGGTCGCACGCGCGGTCGAAGGTCTCGACCCCGGGGTCTACCATTATTCCGCCCTGGATCATGATCTCGGCCGCGTCGCGGCCAACCACCTGCCCAACCTCTCGGAACTGGTCGGCGGACAGGAATGGGCCGATGACATGCCGTGCCTGATCCTGTTGTGCGCCAGGCTCGAGCGCACGATGTGGAAATACGATGACGCCAACGCCTATCGCGTGGTGCTCATCGAGGCCGGCCATATCGGCCAGAACATCATGCTGGCGGCCACAAGCCATGGCCTTTCGGCATGCCCGACGGCTGCACTGTGCCATTCACCGATCAAACGCCTGCTCGGCCTCGACCGCGTGACCGATGCCCCCGTCTACGCCTTGACCCTTTCAGTACCGGAAATGGACGGCGCCAGCCGGACCATCAACTAGAAATAATTAGTCGACTTAGTTTTGTCAGTAAGCGTTCCACGAGTACAGAAATCAAATGACAGGATCAGCCCAATGGCAAACCAATCCCTACGCCAGTCAGAAATCGAGAGTTTGCAGTACATCTCGTCGATGACCAACGAACTCGTGCAGATGGCCGAGGCCAGCCGCTTTCCGATGATCTCCTATCTGCTCGGCATGGCCTACGCGGAAGCCTTCGACATCCTTCGCGGCGCCCGCCCGTCGAGGCAGGGGCAGGCGGCGCCGGGCGCCCGGCGCAAGGCATCGTCCGGGGATAGCCGCCCGCAGCCCAGAAGGGCTTGAGGCGATGCACATGCTGGCGTTGAACTGCAGGATCGACGCCCTGCCCCGCCCGAACCGGTGGGAAACACTTTGCGCCTTGCAGGGTATGTTGCCCCAGTTGCGCAAGAACGCCGCTCGCCTCGGCCACGCCGAACTCGCCTATTGGCTGGAACGGGCCGAAATCGAGGCGAGGAACATCGTCAAGGGCCGGCAGGGCGACGTCGGCGCCTTGCCAGGCCTGATCGCGGCCAGCCCGCGCAAGCTTACGGCCGCCGCGCCGCTCAAGGGGGAGACCACGCCATGAACATGATTACGCCCATCGCCGGGCTCGAGATCCGGGACAGCCTGTACGGCCAGCTCGACTGGCTGATAGCCGGACGGCCGCAATCGCCGCGCGAGGCCTGCGCCGAGGCGCGACGGCTCGTCGACCTGGCGATCGCCGATACCTGCCAGGCGGACAATCTGTGGGGCGCGGTGGACGCGTTTCACGACCATTTCGACCTGCTGATGCGGACCATCGACCTCAAGGGCGCCGACGATGCCGGCGTCGGAGATCTGCGCGCGCGCTGCCGCTTCTACCTGGAGCAGGTCGAAGCCCTCGCCTGAGGTTCCGCCGTCGGCACGCAAAATCGCCGCGCCGCGCCGCGTGGGCGTGCCCAGGTAAGCGCGAGCGGTTCAATCAGGCCCTGGCAACATCGTCGAAGCTCAGGCTGAAACGCTGGAGATATTTGCGCAAGCGATCGGCATCGTTGCCGCTCGCCTTCTTCAGCCGCGAAACCGAGAACAGTTTTCGCCCCGCGGCGCTGATCGAGCTGCTGTCGCGGCAGGCCCGGATGACGGCGGCGAGTTGCACACGGTCGAACGGGTCGATACCGGCCGCGCCGTCCGGCCCGAGCACCTCGCGCAGCACGCTGTCTCCATCGCCGCCCTCGACAGGGCCCGCGCCCCAGAGCAAACCCAACCGCCCGATCTCGTCACGCACGGCCTCTTCGTTGATGCGGCCGAGCGGCGCCAGCGTCGCCATGCGTGTGATCGAAGCGGAGAGGTCGCGGAAATTCGCCCGCCACAACGCTTCCGGCGCCACCGCGAATTTGAGGTAGAGGTCCCTGGCCTCCTTGTTGAAGGTCACGTTCTGTCCCTCGCGCTCGCCATAGCGTCGCAGCTCGAACTCGAGATTGGGCTCGATGTCCTCCTTGCGGTCGCGAAGCGCCGGCAGCTGGAATGTCCACAGGTTCAGCCGCGCGAACAGGTCCTCGCGGAATTTGCCCGCACGCACGTCGATCGACAGATCGCGATTGGTGCCGGCTAGAAGCTGGAAGTCCGACGTCACGTCCCGGTCGGCTCCGACCGGCAGGAAGCGTTTCTCCTCGATGGCCCTGAGGCACATGGCCTGCTCGTCGAGGCCGAGCTCGCCGATCTCGTCGAGGAACAGCACGCCCTTGCTGGCCGACTTCATCAGCCCGGCGCGTTCGCCCTGCGCGCCGGTGAAGGCGCCCTTGACGTGCCCGAACAGCGTCGACATCGCCTGATCGCCACGCAGCGTCGCGCAATTGACCTCGATGAAGTCGCCCGACACCTGCCGCTGCGCCTTCTTGAGCTCATAGATACGACGCGCCAGCTGCGACTTGCCGGCGCCGGTCGGGCCGGTGAGCAACACAGGCGCGCGCGAGCGGATCGCCACCTTCTCGATCTGGTCGATCATCCGGTTGAAGGCGGGATTACGGGTCGCGATGCCCGATTTCAGGAAGGAGGTGGCCTCGTCACGCTCGGCCGCGAAGCGGGTAGCTATCGCGTCGTAGCGCGACAGGTCGAGATCGATGATCGAGTAGCTGCCGGCGGGATAATCACCGCCCTCCTTGCGTGGTGAAAGCTGCAGCAGCCGCGCCGGTATGAACCGCGCTTCGGTAAGAAGGAACCAGCAGATCTGCGCCACATGCGTGCCGGTGGTTATGTTGACGAGATAATCCTCCTTCTCGGGATCGAAGCTGTAGGCGCGGGCGAATTCGCGCAGGCCCGTATAGACCTCGCTGAAATCCCATGGGTCCTTCATGCTTATGATATGCCGCCTGACCTCCGTCGCCGGCGATATCACCTCGATATCGGAGATGATCTGTCTCGCCAGCCGCTCCGAACGATCGTCATGGAGAAGCTCGAGCCGGTCGATGAACAATCCCGGCTGCTGGCAAAGCGCGACGGTCGGGCGCCATTTCTTCCAACGGTCCTCGCGGCCGCTTGCGTCGAGCGTCGTTCCCAGAATGCCGATCGCTACGCGCCTTTTCATTTTTATCCCAATTTATAAAGTCTGATCCATTGCTATCATAATTTCAGACGACACAGAACCCGTCAAACGCCGACAGGGATTCTTGTCCATTTTTTATTCGTTCAAAAACAATATCTTACGAAAAATCAAGTAGCCGGCCGGCGCTACCAGCCCAGACTGGCACGCGGCTTGTAATGATCCTGGCGTTGACAAGAAGGATCAGGACAATGGCAAACAAATCCGTGTTTGCGACGATAGCAGGAAAGCTGCTCCCGCGAGCTGACGCCAGGAACCACCACGGCGCCCAGGCCTACAGCCTGTCGCCCGAACAGGCCCTGGCTCAGCTCGCGGCGACGGGAACGTTCAACGCCACATTCTACGCCGAGCCGCGCGAGCAGCTCGACGAGGTGCTGAAGCTTGCTTGGCAGGTCGAGCCGGCTTTTCTGGCAAAGACCGCCGTCCACGCTTTCGAGCAGGGCTACATGAAGGACATGCCGGCGCTGTTGCTTGCCGTTCTGTCCTCAATGCAGGGCGACGAGTTCAACCGCGCCTTCGCCCGGATCGTGCGCAACGGCAAGATGCTGCGCAACTTCGTGCAGGTGATGCGCTCCGGTGCCACCGGTCGCAAGTCGCTCGGCACGCGGCCGAAACGGCTCGTCCAGGCCTGGCTCGAGCATGCGTCGGACTTCGAGATCATGCGCGCCGCGGTCGGCAACGACCCGTCGCTGGCCGATGTCGTCAGGATGGTTCACCCGAAGCCGGCCTCGGCCTCGCGTGAAGCACTCTATGGCTACCTCATAGGCAAGCCGCATGACGTCGCCGTGCTGCCGGAGGTGGTGAAGGCTTTCGAGGCCTTCAAGCGCGACCCGTCGCTGCCCGTGCCGGAAGTGCCATTCCAGATGCTGACCTCGATGCCGCTGTCGCGCGAGCATTGGGTGCAGATCGCGGAGACGGCCGGCTGGCAGATGCTGCGGCAGAATCTGAACACCTTCGGCCGCAACGGCGTGTTCGAGGTGGAGGGCTTTGCCGAAAAGCTGGCGGCGCGTCTGCGAGACCCGGAGGAAGTCCGGCGCGCCAGGGTGTTTCCGTACCAGCTCATGGTGGCCTTCACCATGACCAGCGCGCAGGTGCCGGAAATGGTCAGGGACGCACTGCAGGACGCGATGCAAGTCGCGCTCGGCAACGTGCCCAGGGTCAAGGGCAATGTGGTCGTCTGCCCGGACGTGTCCGGCTCGATGTCCTCGCCGGCGACCGGCTATCGCAAGGGCGCGACCTCGGCGGTGCGCTGCATCGACGTGGCTGCCCTGGTGGCTGCCGCGCTGCTGCGCCGCAACCCGACGGCGAGGGTGTTGCCGTTCGAGAACGATGTGGTGGATGTCCATCTCAACGCTCGCGACACGGTGATGACCAACGCGGCGAAGCTGGCGGCCGTCGGCGGCGGCGGGACCAACTGCTCGGCGCCGCTGGCGCAGCTGGTGCGTGAGAAGGCTGATGTCGACCTGGTGGTGTTCGTTTCGGACAACCAGTCCTGGGTGGACGCGACGCAGAACGCGCATCAGGGCACGGCGACGATGCAGGAATGGCAGAAGCTGAAGGTGAACAACCCGAAGGCCAGGCTGGTCTGCATCGACATCCAGCCCTACGCCACGACGCAGGCCAAGCCGCGGGCCGACGTCCTGAACGTCGGCGGCTTCTCCGACCGCGTCTTCGACGTGGTCGGGACGATGCTGTCCTCGAACGGGGACCCGGACCATTGGGTGCGCACGATCGAGGCGGTGGAGCTCTAGACATCGGGTCCCGGCGGCGCGTCCGCCGGGACCATCGGAACGGAATTCAGGGCATGACGAATGCCGATGGAACTACAGGCTGTTACCCTCCAGGTCGCGGGTTCGAATCCCGTCGGGTCCGCCAATTTGGACCCGTAGCTCAGCGGATAGAGCAGGACGTTTCGTCAAACCTTGTCGTCATGCCCGGCGACTTATGCGCGGCTTCGGCCGAGACTTGAGAAGAAAAGAACCAGATACGAGGCATGGCGGATGCCGGTGGAACTACAGCTTCAGGTGCTCCATACGCAGGTTCGATTCCTGCCGTGCTCTATCGGGCATGTGGCCGAGTGGTTAGGCGGGAAACGTTTCACCAACACCTTGCCGCCATGCCCCTCACGAAGCCGCGGCGAATGCATGATGGAACTACAGCTCCAAGAACGGGATGCTCCGTGAGGTTCGACTCCTCACCTTGGCGGCGCTCTCTGGCACGAGCGGGACTCCCGGGTTTCATCTTCCTTTGTCGCCGCGGCGAATGGATCAAAGCATGATACCGGAAATCCATTTGGGATCATGCGCGGGACATGGCGAATGCAGGCAGGATTACAGGTAGCGCGCCCGCCGGAAGGCGGGAGGTCGGGTGTTCAAATCACTCCCTCGCTCTGCGGAGCGGGGTGGCGCAGTCACCGTCTTGCCAATCCTTGTCGCCAGCCGATTGAACAGGGCGAATGCCTGCGGGAATACATTGGGATCTGGTGGTTCGAATCCACCGTCGATCACAGGATCGATCGGTTTCTCGCATCGACTTGTCGCCCGCGCGTGAAATGCAGTTGAGACATTGAAAGACGAATGGCGAATGCAGGCAGGACTACAGGGATAGAGCGTCCGCGACGGATGTCGTGGAAGGTCGGGTGTTCAAGCCACCCCTTCCATCTTCAGGGTGGAAAGTAGCTCAGTAAATTGTCTTGCCGCCCGTTGTCGCCAGACCGGATCGAGGACGAATGCTACGGGACTACAGGTAGACGCAGCCTGCTCAAAGTGAAATGTCGAGAGCGGGTGCCGAAAGGCGTGAGGGTTCGTGTCCCTCCTTCGCAAGAAACTGCGAAGTGGCGGAAAAGCGTCTCGTGACTCTTGTCGTCCGTCGATTGAAATGACGACCGACCGAAAGTGAAAGACATGACCGAGATTGTAAGCGGACAGGATTTGATCGACGCCGGAATGCAGCAGGGCAAGTGGTTTGCCCGGGCGCTCGTGGCGGCCAACGACGTGCTGGAGAAGGGCGGGTCGCATGAGGATGCGATCGAGACCGCGCGGGGCTTCGCGCCGCCGCCGGCCATGCCGCTCCATGCGAGCGGCGCGCTGCCGCTGCACCTCAACATCCAGGCCGAAAACCCGCACGAGGCCGCCAACGTGGAAGCCGTCACGCGCAGCATGATCGAGCTGATGCGTACACCCGTGGTGCGGGCCGGCGCCATCATGCCGGATGCCTGCCCGGCGGGTTCGCCCGGCACCATTCCGGTTGGCGGCGTGGCCGTGTCCGAGGGCATCCATCCCGGCATGCATTCGGCCGACATCTGCTGCTCGATGGCGATCTCGGTGTTTCCCGGCGTGGCGCCTGCCGCGCTGCTCGACGCCGTGCATGCCGTGACCCATTTCGGGCCCGGCGGGCGCCAGCGCGGCCAGCAGTTCCGGCCTTCGGCGGACCTCTTCGAGCGCTTCGACGCGAACGCCTTGCTGCGCGACCTGAAGAGCGCGGCGATCGAGCATTTCGGCACGCAGGGCGACGGCAATCATTTCGCCTATGTCGGCACGCTGAAGTCGAGCGGCGAAACGGCGCTGGTGACCCATCACGGGTCGCGCGCGCCGGGCGCGCGGCTCTACGCCAAGGGCATGAGGATCGCGGAAGGCGTGCGCCGGACGTTGTCGCCGGAGACCCTGCCGCAGAACGCCTGGATTCCGGCCGACACGCCGGAAGGCGATGAGTATTGGGAGGCTCTGCAGGCGATCCGCGAATGGACCAAGGGCAACCACCTGCTCATCCACGATCTCGCTGCCGAGAAGTTGTCGGCGAAGGTCTCGGACCGGTTCTGGAACGAGCACAACTTCGTCTTCCGCCGTTCGGACGGCCTGTTCTACCACGGCAAGGGCGCCACGCCGGCCTTCGACGACTGGGCCCACGACGCGACCGATCTGACGCTGATCCCGCTCAACATGGCGGAACCGGTGCTGATCGTGCGCGGCAAGAACGCCGGGAACGGCCTTGGCTTCTCGCCGCACGGCGCCGGGCGCAATTTCTCGCGCACCCAGCACCGGCGCATGCAGGCCGGGCGCGGCGACGCCGAGATCTTCGCCGAGGAGACCAAGGGTATCGATGCCCGGTTCTTCAGCGGGGTGACCGATATTTCGGAGCTGCCGAGCGCCTACAAGAACGCCGCGTCGATGCGCCGCCAAATCGAGCATTTCGGCCTGGCGGAGATCGTCGACGAGGTGCTGCCCTACGGCTGCATCATGGCCGGCGATTGGGAAGCCAACGCGCCGTGGCGCAAGAAGAAGCAGCAGCGCTCCTGAGTGCTGCAAAGGTCCGGACGCCATAGCGCCCGGACCTTTTTGCCGCCGTAGCGGTGTCTAACCGGCGACGCGGGAAAGCCGCTCGGGATCCGACGCCGGGAGGCCGGGCCTGTCGGCTTCCCGGCGCGAAACCGAATTGCGCACCAGCGCGATCGTCTCGCGGCCGGCGGTGGAGATCGCCCACGGGCTGTCGAGCCCGGCAACCATGAATTCCTCGATGCCGAGCGTGGCGTAGGACAGCAGCGTCAGCGCCGCCCGCGCGGGCGGATCCGCCAGCTCGACCGCCGGCCGCTCGAAGGCCGAATAACCGCTGGCGCCCAGCCGCACCGGCAGCGCGAACCGCAGCTTGCCAGCGCGGCCGTGCTCGGCGGCGACGGCCCGCACACGCGCCATCAGGCGCCCGACTTCATCGATCGAACCCGGCGCGAGCTCGAAAACGTCGGCGTGGCGCCCCGCGACCTTGAGCGCCGTTCCGGAAGGGCCGCCAAGGCGGATGTCGATGGAAACGCCGCGCGATCCCTTGCGCGGCACGAAACCGCCCTTGACGCTGTAGAAGGCGCCTTCATGGTCGAAGGGACGCTCGTTCGACCACAACCGCTTCAGCAGTACCAGATATTCGTCGATGCGCTGCCAGGCGGCCACGTGGCCTGCCGCGTCGTCGCCGGCGGTCTCACCGAGCACGCGCAAGGCAACGCGCCCCTTGCCTCTGGCGTCGAGCGCCGCGAGCTGACGCGCGGCCGCTGTCGGCTCCAGGCTCGTCACGCGATGGCTGACGGCGATGTCCAGCGGCGACGCGCTGTCAAGCACGCTCGCGGCGCCCTCGATATTGGCAGGCAGACCCTTCGGGTCATCGACGACGACCTTGTTGAAACCTGCGTCTTCCAGGCGAGACAGCATCCTCGCCGCCTCGGCGACATCGCGAAAGAACGGGGCTCCGGCCTCATTGCGCCATGTTGCGGCTGGAACATGCGTGAACTCGATCGGCATTGCCATCTCCTCCATCATGTCATCGAGCGATCCGTGCAAAACACCAAGCGGCTTTCCGGAAGCGAAAGCGGACGTCGACCTCCCCGGAAAAATGCGTGCAATTTCCCCGGGGAAAACGCGCTGCGTTTTCCTCCAGGCGCGCGCAAACGCGCCGGCTCGGCTTCTCAAAACTCGAACTAAAAACGCCAGGCCTGTTCAGGCCTGCGCGAAACTGTCAGGGAATGATGCCCAGCACGACCGCGCCGGTGAACACGAATGCCAGGGCAAAGACGATATAGGCAAAGGTTCCGCCATAGGCGGGCCGCCACGCCTGGTCGCCGGTCGAGCCCTTGCGGGCGGACTGAGCATTCTGGATATAGGTCATCTTGGCCTCCATCACGGCCATTAATCTATAAACTCAGTAGACTTTGTCGATTGCTATTTTCGGCCCGATTCCGGAATGAACGTCCTCCAGATCGGTAATGGTTAGGTGTTTTTTCCAAAAATCGACAAAACGGGCCTTACTGCCTGATCTTTGATCATCAGTTTGCCAACTGATCGAGAAGCGTGTCGATCTCACCCTTCTTTGGTGCTTCCGGTGACTCGGCGGGAGCCTGCGGGTCGGCTGGAACAGGTTCCGCGACCGGCGCGGGCGCTTCGGCTTCCGCTTCGCTGGCCGGTTTTGGCGCGAGCGCCGGCGTTTGGCTTTCCGCTTCGGCATTGCCATCGGAATTACCCGCTGCAGGGGCCGCGACCGGATCGGCGGGCGACGGTTTTACTCGTGGCTTGGCATTCCCCAGAAGATCGCCGATCAGGTCGGCCGCGCCCTTGGCGGGGTCATTGCCGCTCGCTCCCGTCTGGCCGGAGAGCAGCTTGTCGAGATTGAGCTTTCCGGTCGGCAGCCCAAGGCGGCTCAACATGTCCAGCGCGCCCTGCGGGTCCTTCGCCAGCGCGCTGAGGTCCGGATAGATCCGGGGCGCGGAAAACGAGCCGTCGACCACGACCGGCACACCGATGCCTTTCACGGCAACGTCGCCGCCTTGCCCGGCGAGCGAAGCGACGAGGCGGGGATTGAGGCGAACGTCGAGCGTCTGGTCGGCAAGGTCCATCTTGCCCGAACCGTCCATGCGCAGCAGCGGCCCGACCAGGTTGATGTCCTTTGTCTGGGCGACGCCGTTCTCGATCGTGAACGAGGCGTCGAGCTCGGTGAACGTCGTCTTCTTGTTCTGGTCCTGTTTGAAGCCGCTGGCCAGCAGTCCGACCAGGTTGTTGTAGACCTCGGCTATATCGATGCCGCGAAACGCGCCGTCGCTGAATTTCGCCGCCGCCTTGCCATTGAGCGAACGGGTAAGCGTCTTCGTGGACTTGCCCGCGCCGGTGACGGCAAGGTTGGCGTTCAGCGTTCCTTCGAGCCGGTTGAAATTCGCCGCATCGGCAAGCAGTGGAGCTGCCGCCGCGCCGGCGATTGTCGTGCCAAGCTCGATGGCGGCGGCGTCGCGAGAACCGTCAGCGGTCATTTCCGCCGCGATCGTGCCGCCATAGAAGGCGCTTTGCGGCACGGTGAGATGCGCCTTCCCGTCAGCGACAGTGAGCGTGGTTGCCACCGGTCCGGCGAAGACCTTTCCATAGCCCAGCTTGTCGGCCTGGATCTCGATCTTGGCGTCGATGCCCCGCAGGAAGGAAAGATCGATCGGCGCATCCGTCGCCCCCGCCGGCTTCTTTTTGCCGTCGGCGGCGGGCGCGGTGGCCCCGCCGCCGGCAAGCGCAGCGAAGTCGAGTTTCGCGAACTTGAGCGACGTCCGGACCGTGAGCGGCTCTCCGAGCTTCATCGAGCCTTGCCCCGATGCCTTGACCCCGTTGAGGGCAAGGGCTGCCTTGTCGAAGGAAAGCCGCCCGGGGCCGGCGTCCACATCGCCCTTGAAGGCGAAATCCTGCAGGCTGCGGGAAGCGCCCTGCCCCAGCCATTGCATGAGCCTGTCCACCGAAGGCGACGTGACCGAGACCTGGCCCTTGAAGGTGCCGCCACCGCCCGCCACGCCATTGACGCTGCCTTCGAGATATTTGGAGGCGATCGACAGGCTGATCGGCCCCGATGCATCGGCGATGGACGCGGCCGAGAGGAATGAGGCCGGCGCGACCTGGGACTGGAACGTCACGGCCTGTCCCCGCCAGGCGAACTTGCCGGAGAGGTCGACCGGCTTGGCGATATCGCGAACCTTCACATCCAGGTTGAGCCCGGTGATGTCGTTGGCCGCCCGGTCCTTGGTCTCCGAGAATGCCGCCAGCGCAACCCTGCCGTCGCGGATCCCGACGGTGCCCTGCAGATTGGCGCTGCCGCGTATGCGCTTCTCGCTCAGCCCGCGAAATGCAAATCCCAGGTCGGCCGTCAGCTTACCGGAAAGGGGGACGGACTGCCCGACGAGCTTCGCCATCGAGCCTATGTCCAGCCCGGAACTCGCGATCCGGCCCTGCACGGTGGGCGTCGTCTGGCTGACATCGGTCGAGGCCTGCGCGGTGATGCTTCCCGCGTCGAGCCCGAAATTCTCGAGCCTGGCTTCGAGATGCCCGTCGCGCAGCGTCGCACTGAACTGGACGTTGGAAGCCTTGATCTTGCCGCTGACCAGCTCGTCGGCGGCAACGCTGATGTCGGCATCGAAGGCCGCCAGCATGGCCAGGTTGGCTTCGCCGGCATCGGCTTGTGCCTTGCCGCCGCCGGAACCGCTTCCACCAACGTCGCTGAGCGCATCGATGTCGATACGCTTTGCCGTCAGGTCGGCGAAGAAGCGATGCCGCACGCCCGGCTGGAACAGCGCGTCCATCTGGAAGCTCTGGTCGCCGACATCGAACTTTCCACCCCGGATCTGGTAGCTGCCGTTCTGGTTGAGCTGAACCTGTCCGCTTGCGCGCACCGAGGAGAACCTGGGCGCCGGCGCCGGGTCCAGCCGCGCCTGAATCGCGACATCGGCGGCTTGCCGTTTGAGGATCGGCCGCAACGCCGACAACGTGCCGCTCGTTTCGAGACGGCGGCCATTGGTCGTGCCGGCCAGGGAGAACGAAACTTCCCGGTCGAGGTCGGGAATGCGCAGGTCAGCGTCGATCGCGGTGATCGGCGTCGCCTTGCCGGAGGTCAGCGTGCCGTTCTTGATGGTCAACTCATTGATCGCCAGCCGCTCGAACGTATCGACGATCGACGCGAAAGGATCAACCGCGGCCCCCTGCGAGGCCGCCGTGGACGGCGCCGCGCCCTCTGGCGCCGTGACCACGATTTTCGGGTCCTTCAGCGAGACGGCCCGAATCTCCAGTTTTTTCGACCAGAAAGACGACAGCGTTATCGACGTCGAAAAGCGCGGCGCGACCATCGAGAAATCGCCGGCGCCGGTCGACAGGGACACATTCTCGGCAACCACCGACGGATTGGGAAAGAGTGACAGGCTGACGGGTCCATCCAGTCGGATGGCCATCCCGGTGGCGGACGAAAGTTGCCGGCTCAGTTCGGAACGAACCCAATCGGTCGACACCAAAGCGGGCAGCAGGAAGAGCAGTCCGCCGACCATGAACCCAATCAGAGCGAGTGCAACGGGGATCTTTCTCACATTGACCAGCCTGGATGACCCGAATCAGCATGATAGTCACATATGCCCGGAAGGGTAAGACAGCCGGCCGCCTCGCCAGGCAGCGCCGGTCCGCGCTGGCCTCACGCGACGTGCTTGGCCCCGGGCCAAGCCGGCGATAGCATCGGCGCTCCAGGCGGCGATGCCGCCGTGGCGAGAGAGGGAGGAATTCGACAATGGCAGGAAAACTGGCCGGCAAGGTCGCCATCATCTCGGGCGGCGCGACGGGAATGGGCGGAGCGGCCTCGGCGCTGTTCGCCGCGGAAGGCGCCAAGGTGGCGATCATCGATCGAAACGGCGAGGCTGCCGCCGCGACCGCGGCGGCGATCCGCGCCCGAGGCCATGTCGCCGAGCATTTCGTCGCCGACGTTTCGGACGAGCAGCAGGTCGAGGCGGCGGCAAGGGCTGCCGCTGAGACGTTCGGACCGGTCACCGTGCTGTTCAACCATGCCGGCACCATCGTCATCAAACCATTCCTGGAAACGACCTTGCAGGAGTGGGACTGGCTGCACGCCGTCAACGTGCGCTCGATGTTCCTGATGACGCGCGCCGTGCTGCCCGGCATGATCGCGGCCGGCGGCGGCTCGATCGTCTGCACCTCCTCGATCTCGGCGGTGGCCGCGACGCCGAACGAAGTGCTCTACGACACCACCAAGGGCGCCTGCCACATGTTCGCCCGCGCCATAGCGGTCGAGTTCCGCGATCGCAACATCCGCTGCAACGCCGTCTGCCCCGGCTTCATCCGCACGCCGCACGGGCTGCGCGAGGTGGCCGATCTCGGCAAGCTCGGCGTCGACGTCTCCGACGCGGCGCTGGCCGCGCAGCAGGGCCGCATCGGCGAGCCGGAAGAGGTGGCGAAGGCCGCGCTCTACCTGGCCAGCGACGATTCGAGCTTCGTCAACGGCGCGCACCTCTTCGTCGATAACGGCTTTACGGCAATGTGAGGCGGTAGCTTTAGCGCGACCATCTCGAGGGCGGCGCTGCCCCTCATCCGCCTGCCGGCACCTTCTCCCCGTATAGAGACGGGGAGAAGAGAGATGGTCGCAACGCCGACACTCGTTCTCTGACGCTGACAATTGGCGAAACCATTGATGTCGGCGTCCTTTCTCCCCGTCACTATACGGGGAGAAATGCCCGGCAGGGCAATGAGGGGCAGCGCGACGCTGACAAGCTCGCCGCTACAAACGGAAACGACCCGACAAGCTCCGACCTACCGCTCTTCCCGTCGGAATGGCTTCAGCAGCGCCGATGGCGCGACCGCATTGCGCGACATGAAGGCCATGGCGACGATGGTGAAGATGAAGGGCAGCATAAGGAACGCCTCATAGGGGATGTGCCCGAGGCCACTGGCCTGCATGCGCAGTTGCAGCGCGTCGACGAAGGCGAAAAGCAGCGCCGCTCCCGCCGAGCGCCATGGATCCCAGCGGCCGAACACGACCAGCGCGATCGCCACCCAGCCGCGCCCTGAAACAACACCGAAGGTGAAGGCGTTGAACTGCGCCATCGTGAGGAACGCCCCGGCAAGCCCCATCAGCGCGCCGCCGAGGATCACCGCCTGGAAGCGCGTCGCGATCACGCTGACGCCGGCCGAATCGGCGGCGCGCGGGTTTTCGCCCACCATGCGCACCGAGAGCCCCCATGGCGTGCGGTAGAGCACGAAGGCCGACAGCGGGATGGCGACGATGGCGAAATAGACCAGCGTGAACTGATTGAACACGGCAGGCCCAATCACTGGTATGTCGGACAGCAACGGGATGGGCTGCGTCTCGAACCCCTTGATGCTCGGCGGCACCGATTGCTGGCCGAAGATCAGCCGGTAGAGAAAATAGGCAAGACCAGACGAGAACAGCGTCACGCCGATGCCGCAGACGTGCTGGCTGAGGCCCAGCGCCACCGTGAACAGCGCATGCAGCGCCCCCATCAGCGCGCCGGTGAGCACCGCCACCAGAACGCCCAGCCACAGGCTGCCGCTGAGGCTGGCGGCGGTGAAGCCAGCCATCGCCGACAGCAGCATGATGCCCTCGATGCCCAGGTTGAGGACGCCCGCCCGCTCGGAAAACATCTCGCCCAGCGTGGCGAAGGCGAGCGGCGTGGCGATGCGGATGATGGCGGCGAGGAAGCCGACCTGGAAGATCTGTTCCAGCACCGCGCTCATGAGGAGGCTCCGACGCGGCGGATGCGGTAGGCGGTGAACAGCAGCGCCACCAGCATGGCGAGCAGCGCGGTCCCCTGAATGACGTCGCTGAGGAAGGCCGGCACGCCCGTTGCCCTCGACATCGCCTCGGCGCCGGTCATGACGGCGGCGAGGAAGATTGCCGCCGGCACCACGCCGAGCGGGTTGAGGCGGGCGAGCATGGCGACGACGATGCCGGAATAGCCGTAGCCCGGTGAGATGTCGCTCATCACCTGGAAATGCACGCCGCCCACCTCGCCCACGCCGGCGAGCCCCGCCAGCGCGCCCGAGAGCAGCGCGGTGGAAAGCAGCACGCGCTGCACATTGATGCCGCCATAGCGCGCCGCTTCGGGATTCTCGCCGGTGACGCGGATGCGGAAGCCGAGCGTGGTGCGCGCGATCAGGAACCAGCACAGCGGCGCGGCGATCAGCGCCACGATCACGCCGAGATGGAGCCGCGTGCCTTCGATGAGAACCGGGAAATTGGCCGAGTCCTCGATCGGCGGCGAGATCGGATAGCCACTGAAACTGTCCTTCCACGGTCCTTCGATCAGCGCCATCAGCGCGTAGTAGATGACCGAGTTGAGCAGCAGCGAGCTGACCACGTCGTCGACCTTGAACCGGACCCGCAAGGTTGCCGGCACCAGCGCCACCGCCGCCCCGGCCGCCGCGCCCGCCAGAGCCATCAGCAGCATGGCGAGCGGCCCGGGCATGGGGATGGCGCCGACGGCGCAACTGGCCACCGCTCCGGCCAGCAACTGCCCCTCGGCGCCGATGTTCCAGAACTTGGCCCGGAAGGCGACCGCGACGGCAAGGCCGGTGAAGATCATCGGCGCCGCGCGCACCAAAGTCTCGGTGATGGCATAGCTGTCACCGAGCGAGGCCGACAGCATCACGCCATAGGCCTCGACCACGCTGGCGCCAGCCGCCGCGATCAGCCCGCTGCACAGCACCAGCGTGGCGGCGATCGCAGCCAGCGGCAGCGCGAGGTTGAACCAGGCGGGCGTCGAGGTGCGGACTTCCAGGCGAAACATCAGGCGTGCCCCTCCGCGCCGGTCATCATCAGACCGAGCCGCTCGACGGTGGCGTCAGCGCCGGAGAGCGTGCCGGCGATGCGGCCCTCGTACATCACCGCGATGCGGTCCGAGAGCATCAGCAGTTCCTCGAGGTCCTCGCCAATCACGACGAGGCCGCAGCCCCTGGCGCGCATGGCGAGGAATTTTTCATGGATGAAGCGGGCGGCGCCGATGTCGAGGCCGCGCGTCGGCTGCGCCACGATCAGCACCTTCGGGTCGAAGGCCAGTTCGCGCGCCAACAGCGCCTTCTGCAGATTGCCGCCGGACAGCGCGCCGGCGCGCGCCATCGGACCGGGGCAGCGTATATCGTAGGCCTTGATCTGCTCCTCGGCGAAGGCGCGGATGGCGTCCGGCTTCAACAGCCCCTTGCGGCTGAAGGCTTCAGTGCCGATGCGCGGCAGCACCATGGAATCGGCGAGCGGCAGGTTGGTGACCAGCCCAGTCGTCATCCGGTCCTCGGGAATGCGGCCGAGACCGAGCGCCTGCACCTCGACCGGCGAGAACCGCGACACCGTTTTGCCGGCTATCATCATCGTGCCCGAGCGCGGCGACAGCATGCCGGAGATGACGTCGGCCAGCGCGCGTTGGCCATTGCCCGAGACGCCGGCGATGCCGAGCACCTCGCCAGCACGCACCGACAGCGACACGTCGCGCAGCGCCATGCCGGCGTGCCCGGAGGTCGAGATGCCGGCGAGCGTCAGCACCTCGGCGCCGGGCGTCGACGCGCCCCTGGCGGGCGGAACGATTTCATGGCCGCACATCAGCTTGGCCATCTCGGCCGATGTCGTGCTTGCCGGGTGGTCGACACGTCCGGCGACCTTGCCATGGCGGAGCACCACGCAGCGATGCGTCAGCGCCCGTACCTCGTTGAGCTTGTGCGAGATGAAGATGATGCCCAGCCCCTGGCCCGCCATGGAACGCAGGGCGGCGAACAGGCCGTCGACCTCCGAGGGCGCGAGCACGGCGGTCGGCTCGTCGAGGATCAGGAGCTTGGCGCCGCGAAACAGCGCCTTGACGATTTCCAGCCGCTGCTGCTCGCCGACCGAAAGCGCCGAGACCGGCAGGTCGGCATCGAGCTTCAGTCCGTACTGGCGCTCGATTTCGCCAAGCCTGTGCAGGCCACCGGCGCGATCGATCCGGCCCGCCTTGCCCGATATGCCGATCAGCAGGTTCTCCAGCACCGTCAGCCGCGATGCCAGATGAAAATGCTGGTGCACCATGCCGATGCCGGCGGCCAGTGCATCAGCCGAATTGTGGATGGAAACCGGCCTGCCCTCGACCAGGATCTCGCCGGAGTCGGGCGCATAGGCGCCGAACAGCACGTTCATCAGCGTCGTCTTGCCGGCGCCGTTCTCGCCCAGCAGGCCGAGGATCTCGCCCGGCGCGACGCTGAGGTCGATGGCCTCGTTAGCCTTGACGGCGCCGAAGCTCTTGGTGATGCCGCGCATTTCGATGAGAGGGGCGGACAAAGGGCAAATCCCGGTGACAATGGCGCGATTCTTTACCCTCCCCCTTGTGGGGAGGGTCGGCTTACGATCGAGGCGAAGATCGTGAGACGGGATGCGGTGTGCGGCGCCGAAGACCCCCACCCCGATCCGCTTCGCGGATCGACCCTCCCCACAAGGGGGAGGGTAAAGATCAATCCGAAACGGGCGTGTTCTCGTCGACGTCGACGCGGAAGTTGCCTTCCAGGATCTCGGCCTTCTTCTTTTCGACCAACTCCTTCACATCGGCCGGCAGCGTCTTGTCGAACTTGTGGAACGGCGCGAGGTAGGAGCCGCCCTTGGCCATGCGCGAGAAATCGCCATAATCCTGCGCCGTGAAGACGCCGGCCTTGACCAGTTTGATCGCCTGCTGGACGGTCGGGTACATATCCCACACCGGGCCGGTGATGACCGTGTCGGGGCCGAGGCTCGACTGGTCGGACATGTTGGAAATGGCGTAGACCTTCTTGTCGACCGCCGCCTCGATGACGCCGAAGCGCTCGGCGTAGATCACGTCGGCGCCGGCGTCGATCTGCGCCACGGCCGCTTCCTTGGCCTTGGGCGGATCGAAGAAGGAGCCGATGAAGGTGACCTTCTTCTTGACGTTCGGATTGACCTCCTTGGCGCCGGCGAAGAAGGCATTGACCAGCCGGTTCACTTCCGGAATGCCCATTGCCGCCACGGCGCCGACGGTACCGGTCTTCGACATCTTCGCGGCGATCATGCCGGAAAGGTAAGCCGGCTCGTGGATCCAGTTGTCGAAGACGCCGAAATTGGGCTCGGCCGGACCGGCGCCCGAACCAAACAGGAAGGCCGTCTTGGGGAATTGCTTGGCGGTGCGGCGCGATTCACGCTCGGCCGCGAAGGCATCGCCCAGCACCAGCTCGTAGCCGCCCTGCGCGTATTCGCGCATCACGCGGCTGAAGTCGGCGGTCTGCACCTTCTCCGACCATTTGTATTCGATGCCCAGCTCCTTCTCGGCCTTCTGCAGGGCGACGTGGATCTGGTTGTCCCAGGGCTCCTCGATGGGCGTGGCGAAGATCGCCGCCACCTTGAGCTTCTTGTCCTTGGCGAAGGCGACGTTCGGCATGACAGTCGCTGCCAGCCCTAGCGCGCCGAGTTCCAGCACGTTGCGACGCGACAGCCCGTCGCGCATGTTACGCTTGCGATCTTCCATTGCTTGCCCCTCTGTTCGACAGCCGTGTCGAGCCGGCCGTTCCAAAAATCAGACGGGGAAACTATGGATCGGCGCCGGACTTTTGTCCACATGGTCAAATTTGACGGCGCCGAACTCGCGAACGGAGCGATCAGACCCGCTCGAGCGCGATCGCGATGCCCTGGCCGACGCCGATGCACATGGTGGCCAACGCATAGCGGCCGCCGCGTTCGCGCAGTTCCAGCGCCGCCGTGCCCGATATGCGGGCGCCGGACATGCCGAGCGGATGGCCGAGCGCGATGGCGCCGCCATTCGGATTGACGTGCGCGGCATCCTCGGCGATGCCAAGCTGGCGCAGCACGGCGATGCCTTGCGAGGCGAAGGCTTCGTTGAGCTCGATGACGTCGAACTGGCTCGGCTTGAGGTCAAGCCGCGCGCACAGTTTCTGCGTCGCCGGAGCCGGCCCGATGCCCATGATGCGTGGCTCGACGCCGGCTGTGGCGCCGCCGAGGATACGGGCGATCGGCGTCAGACCGTATTTGCGGGCCGCCGCTTCCGAGGCGACAACGAGAGCGGCCGCGCCGTCATTGACGCCGGAAGCGTTGCCGGCCGTCACCGTGCCGCCCTGCCGGAACGGTGTCGGCAGCTTGGCC
>MKVL01000033.1 GCA_001899205.1 Mesorhizobium sp. 65-26
TGCAAGAGATGCATCCGGCGCGCGGCGAAGGAGATCCAGAACGGTGTTGGGCACGTGTCAGCTCCGTTGTTTCATTTCGATCGGGATCGTTCCGTGGGGAGGGCCACCCCCCGATCAGAACCATCGCTTTGGACGAAAGCGTGGCGGCAAGGGTGCGCCCTGCCGTCGCGGATCAATCGTAGAATTCCGGCGCCAGCCGCAGCGTCTGTACCCGCACGGGGTCGTGCAGCAGGATCAGCTCGCCCGCCCGCTCCCGCGCGATCGCCTTCAGCTTGCGGATGGAGGCGAGCGCGGCCACGTCGTCGCAGCTTTCGCCCGGGATGACTTCGTCCTCGAAATTCTCCCAGAGGTCGCCGGCATCGGCGGTCAGCACCTTCACGCCACCCTTCGGCAAGGTCACCACCAGCGACTGGTGCCCGGGCATGTGGCCGCGCGTGAAGATGCCCTCGATGCCCGGCATCAATTGCCAGTCGCCATCGACGATCTGCCAGCGCATGTCCGGGAAGTCGAAGTCGTCGTTGAACACGGCCGGGCTGTTGTGGTCGGAGAAGGCGAATTCATGCTCCAGCCGCTGGATCCAGATCCGCGCGTGCCGCAGGTGCTTGAGATTGCCGGTATGGTCGCAATGTACGTGGCTTAGCACGACGTCGCCGATATCGGCGGGGGAGACGCCGATCGCGGCGAGCTGGGCCAGGAAATCGTGCTCCGGCAGGACGATCGGCGGCGCCAGCCAGCCACGGCTCATGAAAAGGCTCTCGCGGCGGACGGGATCGCGGATGTTGTCGACATTGACGCCCGTGTCGAAAAGCACCAGGCCGCGCTCGGTCTCGATCAAATAGGCGCAGATCGGCTCCGCCATGACGAAACGGGCGCCACGGTCGCGGGTCGAGACGGTTTTCGGTATGACTTCATAGCCCAGCAGCAGGACGGTGATCTTTCTGGCAAGCGTCACTACATTCTCCTCGCATGCGCCGGCGCTTCCTGGTGGCCATCCGCCAAGAGCTCCAGTCTGCCACAGACGGCGTTGGCGTTTTTTTGCAAATTTTCCGGTCTCGCGCGTTTTTTTGTCAATTGGTGCGCATGTTCACGGAATTTTTGCATCCGCCTGCCGATAGCCTCTCATCAATAAGATAATCCAGGGTGGGACAATCGGGAGGAACGGATGGACCACAAGCGTCGCGAACTACTTAAAATCACCGCGCTCGGGCTTGGCGCCTGGGCAACGGGCCTGCCGCTTGCCAGGGCGGCGACTGCCACTCCGCGCATCCGAGCCATTTTCGAGACACCGATGGAGGAGCCCTTCGTCACCCAGCTTCATCTGGCGATGACGCGCATCGCCAAGGAAGACGGTCTCGACTACAAATATTCCGAATCGGTCAAGGCCGCCGATTTCCCCCGCGTGCTGCGCCAGTGGTGCGAGGAAGGCATCGAGCTGATCGTCGGCGATGCCTATGGCACGGAGCAGATGTGCCGCCGCGTCGCCGGCGATTATGCCGAGACCGCCTTCACCCTCGGCTCGGCCATGGGGCCGACGGGGCCGAACGTCTCGACCTTCTACGGGCAGAACTACGAGGCCGCCTATCTCGCCGGCATGCTGGCGGCGGGCCTGTCGAAATCCGGCAAGATCGGCGTGGTCGCCGGCATCGCCGTTCCCACCACCTACGGCCTGCTCAACGCCTACCGTACAGGCGCCAAGGTGGCCAAGCCCGGCGTGCAGCTCAAGGCGGCCTATATCGGCTCGATGTTCGATCCGCCCAAGGCCAAGGAAGCCACCATCGCCATGGCCGACATGGGCGTCGACGTGGTCTTTGCCGAACGCATCGGCGTCATCGAGGCGGCGACCGAGCGCAACATGATCGCCATCGGCAACATGACCGACCAGTCGGCGATCAACCCGAAGACCGTCGTCAGCAGCGTGATCTGGGATCCCTATCCGATCATCAAGGCGTCCGTTGACGCGGTCCGGGGCGGCACCTTCGCGGCCAAGGACTACAGCACCATCGAGAACATAGCCAATGGCGTGAACTATCTCGCGCCCTACAAGACGTTCGACGACAAGGTTCCCGCCGAACTGAAGGCGGCGATCGAGGCGAAATCCAAGGAGATCGCCAGCGGCGCCGTCAAGGTCGCCTACGACACCGCCGAAACCAAGTCAGACTGACGAGCGCCGCGAAGGCCATGGCGATGCCCACAGACACGCCGATCCTGTCGCTGGCGGGCATCACCAAGCGTTTCGGCGGCACGACGGCCAACAAGGCCGTCGACTTCGATCTCGCCCCGGGTGAGATCGTCGGCCTGCTTGGCGAGAACGGCGCCGGCAAGACCACGCTGATGAACGTGGTGTTCGGCCTCTACCGGCCGGACGAAGGCATCATCCGGATCGATGGCCAGCCGGTCGGCATCGCTACCACCGCCGATGCCATCGCGCTGGGCATCGGCATGGTCCACCAGCACAGCCATGCCGTGGCGCGGCACACGGTGCTCGAGAACCTGATGACCGGCCTGCCCGGCCGCAAGGGCTTGCTCGATCGCCGCTCCGCCCTGCGCAGGTTGACCGAGATCGGCGACGCCTATGGCCTGCGCCTCGATCCGGACCGGCCGGTGGGCGAACTGGCGGTGGGCGAGCGGCAGCGGCTCGACATCATCCGCGCGCTTTTCCGCAAGGCCCGCGTGCTCATCCTCGACGAGCCCACCTCCGTGCTGACGCCGCAGGAGTCGGAAGGTCTGTTTTCCGCCCTGCGCGCGCTCAGGAACGACAAGGTCGGCATCGTCTTCATCAGCCACAAGCTCAACGAGGTGCGCGCCATCACCGACCGCATCGTCGTCATGCGTCGCGGCGAGGTGGTCGCCGACGTGCCCAATGACGGCAAGCTGACGAATGTCGGACTGGCGTCGCTGATGTGCGGGCACGAACCCGAGCGTGTGGTGCGCCAGCCACGCCAGCGCGGCGAGGCAAGGCTGTCGCTGCGGGGCCTGAGACTCACCGACACCAGGCATGGCGGCGCGGCGAAGGCGCCGATCGACCTCGACATCCACGCCGGCGAGATCGTTGGCATCGCCGGCGTTTCCGGCAACGGTCAGGTGCGGCTCGCTGAAACCGTCGCCGGCGTGGAGGCCGCGGCTGCCGGCGAGATCGGCCTCGACGGAAACATCGTCCGCGATCCCTCGCCCCGGCGCATGCAGGCGCATGGCCTGGCCTACATCCCCGAGGACCGCATCGGCGCCGGCCTCGTTGGCTCGATGCCGGTGCGGGAGAACATGGTGCTGTCGCGTTATGTCGAGGCGCCGTTCTCGCGCCGTGGCTGGCTGGACTGGCAGGCGATCCTCGATTTCGCCAGGCGCCAGATCGCCGCCTATGACGTGCGCCCGACCGATCCGCACCTGCCGGTCGGCCTGCTGTCGGGAGGCAACCAGCAGAAGGCCATCATCGCGCGCGAGCTCGCCTTTTCGCCGCGCGTGCTGGTCATCGCCCAGCCTACGCGCGGCCTGGACGTCTCGGCCATCGCCTTCGTCCACCGCGCCCTGATGAACCTGCGCGACGAGGGCTGCGCCATCATGCTGATATCGGACGATCTCGACGAGATCTTCCAGCTCTCGGACCGCATCGCCGTGATGTACGAGGGCGAGATCGTCCGCGACACGCCCGTCGAGGAAGCGACCGTCCCGACGGTCGGCCTTGCGATGACCGAAGGCAGGATGGCCGGGAGAAACGCCGCATGAGACTGGTCGCCCGGCCGAACCGCAATTCGCCCCTGCGCGATGCCATGATGCCGGTGGCGGCGGTTGCCGCCAGCCTGCTCATCTGCGCCGTGCTCATCCTGCTCGCCGGCGCCAATCCGCTCACCGCTTTCGGCATCATGGCCAAGGCCGCCTTCTGGGGAAAGTTCGCGCTGACCGAGACCCTGGCGCGCGCCGCCCCGCTGATTCTTTCAGGTCTCGCCGCGCTGGTGGCGTTGCGGACGCGCTTCTGGAACATCGGCGGCGAGGGGCAGATCATCGTCGGCGCCATGGCGGCCGCCTGGGTCGGGGCCCTGACGAGCCTGCCCACGCCGCTCCTCATCCCTTTCATGCTGATCGGCGCGGCGCTTGCCGGGGCAGCGCTCGCCGCCGTCCCGGCCTCGCTCAAGACGCGGCTCGGCGTTGACGAGGTGGTCAGCACGCTGATGCTCAACTTCATCGTCATGTATCTGATGCAGGCGCTGCTCTCGGGGCCGTGGAAGGATCCGGTCACCGGCTGGACGAACAGCCCCAGCATCCTGAGGGCGGCCGAGTTCCCGGTGTTCTGGAAGGGCACGCGGCTGCATCTGGGCGTGCTCGTGGCTTTCCTCGCCGTCGGCGTGGTCGGCGTGATCATGAAGCGCACCACGCTTGGCCTGTCGATGAAGATCGTCGGCGAGAACCCCAGGGCGGCGCGCCATGCAGGCCTCGACGTCACCCGCGTCACGCTGGCCGCGGCGCTCCTGTCGGGGGCGCTGGCCGGACTGGCCGGCGCCGGCGAGATCGGCGGCATCCAGTTCCAGGTCATCGCCTCGATCTCTTCCGGCTACGGCTATGCCGGCATCGTCGTGGCCATGCTTGCCCGCCTCTCGGCTGCGGGCATCATTCCGGCGGCGCTGTTCATCGCCGCCATCACCACCGGCGCCGACGAGATGTCGCGCCAGACCGGGGTGCCCTTCTTCATCGCCGACGCCATGCAGGGAATCTGCCTGATCGCCGTGCTCGTGGCGATGACGCTATCGCGCTACCAGATACGTTTCCGCACCTCCCCCGAACGCAGGGCCACACCGTGAGCATCGTCGACCTCGTCCTGGATACAGGCTTCTTCGCGGCGGCGGTTCGCCTTGCCATCCCGCTGCTGTTCGGGACGCTGAGCGAGCTTACGGCGGAGCGCTCCGGCGTCCTCAATCTCGGCATCGAGGGCATGATGCTGTCCGGCGCGCTCGCCGGTTTCGGCACCGCCTCCGCCACCGGCTCGCTGTGGCTCGGCGTACTCGCGGCGATCGCGATCGGCATGACGATCGGCGCCGTCATGGCGGTGCTGGTGGTGAACCTTCGTCTCGACCAGACAGTGACCGGGCTCGGCGTCAGCCTGGCGGCCACGGGGCTCGTCTTCTACAGCTACCGGCTGGGCTTCGGCGAAAGCAGCACGCCGCCCTCTATCACGCCCTTCAGCACCATCCCGTTGCCGTTCCTGTCGGACATTCCGGTGATCGGCCAGGTATTCTTCAACCAGTACGCGCTGACCTATGTCGCCTATCTGCTGGTGCCGGCGCTGGCCTTCTTCCTCTACCGGACGCCGGCCGGGCTTTCCCTGCGCACCGTCGGCGAGAACCCGCAGGCGGCGGCGGCGGCCGGCATCGATCCGATCCGGGCGCGCATCCTGGCGCTGGTCGTCGCCGGCGGCCTTGCCGGGCTCGCGGGCGCCTATCTCAACCTTGCCGCCTTCGGTTCCTTCACCTTCGGCATCGTCTCGGGGCGCGGCTGGATCTGCCTGGCGCTCGTCGTGCTTGGCCGCTGGAACCCGATCGCCTGCGCGGCGGCGGCGGTGCTGTTCGGCGCCGTCGATGCTTTCCAGTTGCGCCTGCAGGCAAGCGGCGCGGTCGACCTGCCCTACCAGCTCTTCCTGGCGCTACCCTATGCCGCGACGCTCGTGGCGATGATCCTCAACGCCAAGCGCGCCGTCGGCCCCGCGGCGCTGATGCAGCCCTACGACGCCGAGCACCGATAGGGCGACGGTCTCCGAGTCTGGCTCGATGAAAAACGTTAGCCGGCGAAGTTATAGTCCGAGCTGGGATCAATCCAGGAAATCAGCGTCGCTCTTGTCCGCTAGATAGCCGGCCAGCGCGCGCGACGCCTCGGCCTTCACGGCCGCGGCGATCCAGTGGGAGAACATCTCGTCGTCGCGTGGCTCGAGCCCGGCGCAGGCCACCACGATGCCCTCCAGCACGGCACTGCCCGAATAGACCGTGTCGCCGGCAAGCAGGTGATGCGCGGCAAGTGCTGCGGTCGGCAGTCCGGTCCGCGCCGACATCTCCGCCTTCTTCAGCGCGATCTCCATGTTGGGGTAGGGAGAACGCGACAGATCGCCGATCGAGGTCACCAGGTGGCAGCGCTCTCGGAAATGCGCCGCATCCTTGCCAGGCGCCGGGTCGATCGCCGGCGTCGCCGCCACCACGATCGCGCAGCCGGCACGGTCCGGCATCGCCTGGCGCATCATCAGTTCCAGCGCCGGCCGGATCTTGTCGAAGGCGCGTCGCGCCAGGGTCTCGTTCAGGATCGATGCCATTCTTGCCTCCCTCAGACGATGCCGGCCCAGGTGGTGCGGCGCCAGTCGGCGCAGGCGATCGGTGCGCCGTCGACGATGCCGGCTGCAGTCACCGCGCCGGCGCGCATGTCGCCATCCGGCATCTCGACCACGTCGTGACCAAGCCCCGCCAGCTCCGCCTTGTGGGGGTGGCTCTTCTCGACCAGCAGCTTGCCGTTCTCGCTGCGCCAGCGCGGACGGTCGATCGCCTTGGCAAGGTCGACCTTCTCGATCGCCAGGCCGCTGATCACCTGGAGCAGCGTCTGCACCTGGCCGTCGGCGCCAGGCGTCGACAGCGCGAGCGGGCCGCGCGGCGTCTCGAGGATCGCCGGCGCCAGCGTATGGACGGGCCGCTTGCCGGGGGCCGCGTCGTTGGGCGCGGCGGTGAAGCCGCCGGCGCGGTTGTTGAGGGTAAAGCCGCATTCGGGAACGAACACGCCTGAGCCGAAATCGTCGAAAACGCTGACCAGAGAGGAGATGCAGCAGCCATGGCGATCGGCGACGGAGACGCCGGCGGTGTGGAGATAGGCGCGTGGGCCGCCGCGGTTCGACGCCCTGTCGAGGTCGAGCGTCAGAGGCTCCGACAAGAGGCGTTCGCCCTCGGCGATGCGGTCGCGGAAGGCGAAGCTGGCCTCCGTCAGCTCAATGCCGGCATGGTCGATCCTGTTGCGCGGGATGTCGCCCAGCGCCGACAGCGCCTTGGCCGACATGGCCAGCAGCAGGCCCTGTGAGATCGGCGGCTGCACCATCAGCCGCATGCCCCTGAACTCGACGGCGACCGGATCGTCGACGACGGTGCGGTGCGCCTGCAGGTCCTCCATGGCCAGTGCCCCGCCATGCGCCCGCACGGCCCGGACGATGGCCTCGGCGCAAACGCCGGAATAGAAGGCGTGGTCGCCCTCCTTGCCGATGCGGTCCAGCGTCATGGCAAGCTCTTCCTGGACGACGAGGTCGCCCGCCGACGCCGAAAGCAGGACCCACTCCGCCGCGCCGTTGCGCTCCAGCCTGCCGCGATGCTTCTGCACGGCGGCGGCCAGCGAGGGTGGCACTTGCATCTTCAGCCGCGCCAGCCTTATCGCTGGCTGCAGCACCAGATGCAGCGGCAGCCGGCCATAGTCGTCGAGCACCGCGCACCAGGCACCGACCATGCCGGGCACCGTCACGCTGGCGCCGCCATCGTCGGAGACGGACTTGAGCTTGCCGGGCGCCGCGCCCGTGCCGTTGAAGGCGCGGGTGCGCCCGCCGGGCTCCCGCACCAGGCACAGCATGTCGCCGCCAAGGCCGCAGGCCTGCGGCGCTACAACGGCCAGCACGGCCTGCGCCGCCACCAGCGCGTCGGCCGCACTGCCGCCGGCGGTGAGGATTTCCTGCGCCGCCGCCGCCGCGAACGGGTCGGCCGCCGCAACGGCGCCGCCGCGCCCGATCAGTACCGGTCTTTCCCTCGATGCGAAAGCATCGGCAAGCATTGTGTCCTCCCAAGGTCTCGTCATACCGCTGTGTATCCCCCATCGACGACGATCGACGTGCCGGTCACGTAGCGCGAAGCCGGCGAAGCCAGGAACAGAACCGTTCCCGCGACATCCTCCGGCACGCCCTGCCGGCGCATCGGTATCTGCCGCAGCAACTCCCGCTCGGCCGCGGCCGGGTCGGCCTGGAACGACCAGAAGGAGCTGTTGAACGGCGTGTCGATCCAGCCCGGCAGCAGGCAGTTGACCCGGGTGCCCTGCGCGGCGAGTTCGTCGGCAAGCGCGCGGCAGAGCCCGAGCAGCCCCGATTTCGTCGCGTGATAGGCGGGCATGCCGGCATGTCCGCGCAGCGCGCCGGTCGAGGCGGTGAAGATGATGCTGCCATTGTTCGAGCGCGCCAGGGCCGGCGCCGCCGCCTGGGCAAGAAAGAAGGGGCTCGACAGGTTCAGCGCGAGCGACCTGTTCCAGCGCTGCGGAGTCCAATCCTGCAGCGGAGCCGATTCCAGGATCGCCGCATTGGCGAAGACGCAGTCCAGCCCGCCGAAAGCGTCCAGCGCGGCTTCGACAGCCACGCGCGGTCCGTCATCGGTGGAAAGATCGCAGGCGAAGGCGCGCGCCTCGCCCTTGCCCGGCTCCGCCGCCACCTGCGCGGCGCGCGCGCCGTCAATGTCGGCGAGCAGCACGCTGTCGCCTTGCGCGCGGAAAGCGCGCAGCGCCGCGAGGCCGATGCCGGACGATCCGCCCGCGATCAGAACGACACCCATCGATCACTCCTTCGGATGGTGGCTGGAGAGGGCGCAGAGACCGAGCGCGGCGGTCATGTAGACGGCCACGCAATCCACCACGTCGTCCTCGAAAACATGGTCGTCGATGCCGGAGGCGAGTTCCGCCTGCGGCCCGTAGCAGATCGCCGGAATGCCCCTTGCGCGCCAGCGGGCGGCGTCGCTGGCCGGCAGCCGCACAACCGGCAGGGCCGGCCTGCCGCGCACGCCCTCGCTGGCGGCGAGCATGGCCTGGCTGAGCGGATGGTCGATGGCCGTCCAGTTGGGGTTCCAGCCCTTGATGCGTCGCACCGCGATGCCGCCGATACGCGCGGCCTCGGCCGTCAGCCGCGCTTCCACGGCTTCGATGGTGAGGCCTGGCGGCACGCGGAAATCGATCTCGGCGCCGGCGCGGGTGGCGACCTGGCTGACGAAGCCGTCGGCGCGAAGGGTCCCGACGTTCGCCGAAAGCCTCAACCCATGCTCGCCGGCACCTTGCGCAAGGCGCGCCATGGCGGCGGGCGGAGCCACCTGCTCCTCGTTCCAGGCATCGATCGCGCCGATGAATTTCGCCAGCCGCGCCGTGGCGGAGGTGCCGGCACCGGTCAGCATGCCCTGGCCACCGGGCGCCGAAGCCTCGACCTCGACCCAGAGCAGGCCCTTCTCGGCGACCGCGACGTTCATGTGCCCAGGCCCCTCTGCGTTGATCAGCAGGTCGCCGGCGAGATCCGGTTCCCGGTCGAGCAGATAGGCGGCGCCGTCCGGGCCGAACACGACCTCGTCGGCGACGAGGGTGAGCGTGACCCGGCCACGCAGCCTGGAGCGCAATCCGTGCAGTCCGGTGAAGGCCATGGCGAGCGCCGCCACGCCAGCCTTCATGTTGCCGATGCCGAGGCCGGTCAGCCGCCCGTCGCGGCGGCCCATTTCGAAGATGGGCACCGACCAGGCGCTGGCGTCGCCGGGATTCAGCGTATCGAGATGTCCGTTGAGGACGAGATGCGGGCCGGGTTCCGCGCCCTCGAAGGAACATACCAGATTGGGCTTGCCGGGCGTGGCGGCGACGATCCGCGCCTGCAGGCCGGTTTCCCTGAGGAAGGCGCTTAGCACCCCCGCGGGCGCGGTGGTGTCGCCCACCGGCTGCGGGCTGCGCGCCGCGACCAACCGCGCGCAGAGGTCGACCAGGCGCTCGCGCCCGGCCTGCGCGAAATGCCTCGCGGCCTCGATGTCCCCTCCGGCCAGGATCATCAGCCGACCTGCCAACCGCCGTCGATGACCAGCGACTGGCCGACGACGTAGCGCGCCAGCTCGGACGCCAGGTAGACATAGGCGCCGGCCAGTTCCTCCAGCGGGCCGAGCCTGCCGACCGGAATGCGCGCCTCGAAGGCGCTTCGCAGGGCTTCCGCGCTGGTGCCTTGCAGCACGGCGCGTTCGCTGAACAGCGACTGGATCATCTGGGTGTCGATCTGCCCGGGGCAGACGCAATTGACCAGGATTCCCTTCTCCGCCAGCTCCGCCGCGAGACTCTGCATCAGGCCGATCATGCCGAACTTGGATGCCGAATAGGCGCTGTTCTCGCGTCCACCGCGCACGCCGAACAGCGACGCGGTGAAGATGATGCGGCCGGGCGTGCCGGCCGCCACCATGCGCCGCGCGAACGAGGTCGCGGTGATGAAGGCGCCGGTCAGGTTCACGTCGAGCACCCGGCGCCAGGTCGCGAGGTCGGTGTCGATGCCGTGCTTCAGCACGAGGATGCCGGCGTTGGGGACCACGATGTCGACGCCGCCGTTCGAGAACAGCCTGTCGGCAAGCGCCTCGGTGGCGTCGAGGTCCGTCACGTTGAGGGCGACGAGCTCGGCCCGCCCCGGCGCCAGCGCCTCCAGGCGCCCCCGCGCCGCCTCCAGCGAGCGGGCGTCGATGTCGGCGGCGACAACCCTGGCGCCTTGCCGCAGGAAAGCTTCCGCCACGGCCAGTCCGATGCCCTGGGCGCCGCCGGTGATGAACGCGGTCTTGCCCGCGAGCAGGGAATTGCCGTGATCTTCCATTTCCTGTCTCCTTCTCAGGCTGCCACGCTCTCGGAGGCGCGGCCGACGATGCGCTGGTAGGCATCCTCGTCGGTCGCTCCCTCGCTGCCGATGGTCACGATGCGCGATTGCGGTCCGATGCCCAGCGCCGCGCGCAGTTGCGGATCGAGCGCCGCCGCGATCAGGCCGGCCACGGCGGCGCAGCCGGATTCGCCGGCGACGATCGCCGGGTCGCCGGCAACGCCCTCGGCCAGCACCCGCATTGCCTCGGGAGCAGCCTCCTCGGGCAGCGCGATGACGCTGTCGATGGCGTGCTGCAGGATGACCCAGGCCGGCGCCGAAACCTCGCCCGCCGCCAGGCAGGCCATCACCGTGTTGGTGTCCCCGGGCACCGGCGTCGGCCGGCCCGCGGCTATGCTGCGGAAGACGCAGTCCGCCCGCTGCGGCTCGACCACGACGATGTTCGGGCGCTCGGCGCCGAGCAGGTCCCAGTAATGGGCCGCGACCGCCGCCGCGAGGCCGCCGACGCCGGCCTGGACGAACACATGCGTCGGCCTTTGCGCGCCCAGCTGGGCGAGGATCTCGTCAGCGATGATTGTGTAGCCCTGCATGATCAGGGACGGGACATGGGCGTCCGCCTCGCCTGACGTGTCGCCGGCGAGGTGCCAGCCGTTGGCGGCCGAATCCGCCGCGCAGGCCTGGACCGAGTCGTCATAGTGCCCCTTGACGCGCACGATGCGGGCGTCGAAGCGCGCGATCTCGCGCTCCCGGGCAAGGCTGACATGCTCGTGCAGGTAGATGATGCACTGGCAGCCGAACATCTGGGCGCCCCAGGCGACCGAACGGCCATGATTGCCGTCCGTAGCCGCCGCGACGATGACCTTCTCGATCAGCGCACGGTGCTTGCCGGCGATCAGGTCGGCGGCGGTCACGTGCTCGATTACCCCCTGGGCTGCCAGGTATTCCTGCAGGATCGCCAGCACCGCGTAGGCGCCGCCGATGGCCTTGAAGCTCTTCAGCCCCAGGCGTTGCCCCTCGTCCTTGTAGAATATCTCGCCGACGCCAAGCTGGCGCGCCAGGCCCGTGAGCTCCACGAGCGGGGTCTTCTCATAGCCAGGCCAGGACGAGATCTCGGCATGGGCCTTGCGGAAGCCCTCCCGGCTCAGAACGCGTCGCTCGCACTCGCCATAGGGACGAGAACGGTCTGAGTGGGCATTTTGAACGGCCCGTGCGACGAAGCGCTTGAGTTCCATGAATTTCATTCCTCCGAAAAATGGGCCGGGCAGGTCGATGCCCGGCCCCGGGTCTCGATTACTTTCGCTTCGCCAGTTCCTCGAACCACTTGTCGCGCAACTTGACGTTCTCGCCGGTGCGCACGACGTCGCGGATGAAGGTGTTGAGGAAGTTCAGGAAATGCTGGTCGCCGGGCCGGATCGCGTAGGCGAGGCCGACCGGCTTCACCAGCGCGTCCTCGCCGTTGAGGACGTTGATGCGCTTGGCGAGCGCCGGGCTGCGCAACTGCAGGAGCTTCAGCGTGCCGGGATCGATGAAGGCGGCGTCGGCCTGGCCGGATGCCACCTCGCCGATCCATGCGGCGATGTCATTGGTCACCACGCCGCGCACGTTCGCCTGCGGGTAGAGCTCCTTCGGGTAGCTTTCCTCGACGGTGCCGCTTTCGCCGACGAAGGTCACCTTGGAAGAGTTGAGCGCGTCGAGCGAGGTCGGGCCCGACTTGGCGTTGGCGACGATGTGGAAGCCATAGGTGAAGTACGGCTCGGTGAAGTCGACGACGACCGCCCGCTCCGGCGTCGCGAAGAGGTTGGCGAACACGGCGTCGTACTGGCTGGCCTGCAGTCCCGGGATGATCGTCGCCCAGCTGGCGGGCACGATCTCGAGGCGTACGCCAAGGACCTTCGCCACCTGCTGGGCGAGGTCGACGTTGAAACCCTCATACTGGCCACTGGTCGGGTTCGGCGACTGCCATGGCGGGCTTTCGGCCATGCCGACGCGGAACACGCCACGGTCCTTGATTTCCTGGAGAAGGTCGGCCGCGAAGGACGGTGCGGCGGCCAGTGCGACGACAAGCGCCAGAAGAAGCTTTGCCAGTCCAAATCTGCATATCAGTGTTTTCATTTTTTCATTCCCCTTTGGTTGGTTCGTTGGCACGGGACGCGGATCAGGCCGCTCCCCGTGGAAGTTTCAGCCGGCTGAAGAAGCTGGCCTTCGCAACGCGTGGGAGCGCATTGCGGTCACCCAATCGGTGTTCGAGCCGACGGGCATAGAGCGTTACCGGGAAGATCAGGGCGAAGTAGATGATGGCGATCGCCGACAGGAACGAGATGTACTGGTAGGTCTTGCCGCCGAGCAGGTAGGCCTGCAGCGACAGGTCCATGACGCCGATGGCCGACAGCAGGGTCGTGTTCTTGAGGAACTCGGAGAAGTAGTTGACCAGCGGCGCGATCACGAGGCGCAGCGCCTGCGGCAGGATCACCAGCGTCCATTTCGGAAAGGCCCTGAGCCCCAGCGACTCCGCCGCTTCCCGCTGGCCCTTCGGCACCGCCTCGATGCCGGCGCGGAAGATCTCCGCCAGATAGGCCGCGGCGATCAGCCCGAGCACCACCGAGCCGGCCCAGAAGCCGGACACGCTGGCGTCGAAGATCAGCGGGATGCAGTAATAGGCCCAGAAGATAAGGATCACTTCCGGCGTTATGCGGAAGAACAGGATGTAGCCGCGCGCCATGCCGCGCAGCAGCCGCAGCCGGCCGATGCGCAGCGCGCAGATCGCGCTGCCGAAGACGATGCCGATGATGGCGCCGACCAGCGCGATTGCCAGCGTGACCTTGACGCCGTCGAACAGCGCGTCGCTGTTGCGCAGGACGAGTTCAAAGTCCATGGGCGGTCCCCCGCTTGAGGGCACGCTCGGCATAGTAGCCGGCCGTGCTGATGACTGCGCCCACCACGAAGGCGAGCATGGCCGCGGTGGTGTAGATCTCGACCGGCTGGAAGGTGAAGGTGGAGAGCCTGCTTGCCGTCCTGAGCAGGTCGTCTATGGCCAGGATCGACAGGATGGTGGTGGCCTTGAAGATGCTGATGATGGTGCCGACCAGCGGCGGCAGCATCAGGCGGATCGCCTGCGGCAGGATCACCTTGCGCCAGGTGGCGTAGGGGCGCATGCCCAGCGCCCGCGCCGCCTCGAACTGGCCCTTGCCGACCCCGAGGATGCCGCCCCGGATGATCTCGCTGCAATAGGCGGCGACGTTGAAGATCAGGGCGATGGAAGCACTCTGGAACGGCGAGGTGGCGATGCCGGTGAGCCCGGGCACGGCGAAATGCACCCAGATCGCCTGGACGAGCAGGGGTGTCGACCGCCAGAACTCGACGAAGGCGAGCGCCGGCCAGCGGATGATGCGATGCGAGGAGAGATTGGCCAGCGCCAGGGTGGTGCCGACGACGATGCCGCCGCACAGGAAGCCAATGGCGGTCAGCAGGACGTTGATGAGCAGCCCGCCAAGCAGCACCGGGAGGTAGGTCCACGCGACCGAGAAATCCAGCGACTGTAGGAAGGCGTAGTCGATCATCGACGCTGCTCGACCGGTTGACCTGGGACGCGCATCATGGCCGCTCGCTCCCTTCAGCGTCCGGGAAAGCCGGGATGCCACAGCCGCCGGGCCGGCGAATCCGCCTCACCCTTGCCGGCCGGATAGCTGACCAGCTCGAACTGCATGCCCCAGGGCGAAAGGAAGTAGACCCAGAGCGAGCCTTTAGCCGGGCCGGAGTCGATCCGCTGGATCTCGCCCTGCACGGTCACGCCCTCGGCGCGCAGATGCGCCACCGCCGCCTCGATGTCGTCGACATAGAAGGCGATGTGGTGGCCGCCTATGTCGCTGTTGCGCGGCGGCTCCGGAGACTGTTGCGGCGCCGAATACTCGAAGACCTCGAAGTTCGGGCCGTTCGCGCAACGCACGAAACCCCAGCGGAAGCTGGAACGGCGGTCGACGCCGATCTGCCGTTCCATGAAGTCGGGATCGGAATAGACGCCGCCGTCGAGGATGAATTCGCAGC
This sequence comes from Mesorhizobium sp. 65-26, assembly GCA_001899205.1. Classification (GTDB taxonomy): domain Bacteria; phylum Pseudomonadota; class Alphaproteobacteria; order Rhizobiales; family Rhizobiaceae; genus Mesorhizobium. The sequence goes on from MKVL01000033.1 coordinate 14,615, forward strand.
CGATGACGCGCACGAAGAAATCGATCGCGGCATCGAAGTCGGGCACTGTGATGCCGACATGCTCGGCGCCCCGCAGTCCTGGCAGTCCGCCGGATTTGCCCATGGTCAGCGGTCCGCGCCGGCGAGATGGGCGGCAAGCATACGGTTGACGGCCGCCGCTGCTTCCATCATCGGCATGTGGCCGGCGTCGGCCACACGCTCGACCTTTATGTTAGCCGGCAAGCCGTCGGCCTGGGCGGCGGGGATGACGCGGTCCTTCTCGCCCCAGACGGCCAGCACCGGCGCCTGCGTCGCCGCCAGCGCGTCGCGCAGGTCGATCGCCTGCCTGCCGCCGCTCGCCAGGTTGCGCGCGATGGCGCCGAGCGCTTCCGGAACGCCATCCAGCCGCTTGAAGCGCAGCACGTTCTCCACCATCTCGGCGCTCATCGCATCCGGGTCGGCGAAGAGCCTGGAAAGCACTTCCTTCATCGGCTTGCGCCGGTCGGCGGCGAGGAAGCCGTCGATGTAGTCGCTCGATATCTCCCCGCCGAGGCCGGCGGGCGCCAGCAGGCCGAGCGAGGCGACCCGGTCGGGCGCCGAGGCCGCGACCGACAGTGCCACGGCTCCGCCGAGCGAATGGCCGACGAGATGCGCCCTGGCGATGCCCAGCGCGTCCAGCGCCGCGACCACCGCCTCGGCGAGCTCGTCCAGCTTGCCGGACGGTACCGTCGGCGCCGAACCGCCATGGGCGGGCAGGTCGAGGACGTGGACCGGCCGGTCCTTGGCGAGCGCGTCCTGCGTGAACAGCCAGGTCCCGCCGTCGCCGCCGAAACCGTGGATCAGCACCACCGGCGTGGCGTCGCCGTCACCTATGCTCAGCACGTTCAGCTGGTGCGGGCCAGCCTCGACGACGCGCGGCGTCGGGTAGGCATCGGCATCGTCGCCGGCTGCTCCCGCCCGTTCGGCATAGCCCGCCACGAAGGCATCGACCTCGCTGTCGGGAACACTCGTCTCGGCGACGACCGCCAGCAGCGCCCCAACCGGGGCGGTCGCGCCCTCCTCGACCACGATGCGGCGCAGCAGGCCGCTGACGTGCCCCTCGACCACGTTGGTGATCTTTTCGGTCTCGACTTCCATGATCTCCTGGCCGGTGGCGATGCGTTCGCCTTCCTTGACCAGCCAGGCGGAGAGGCGGCCCTCGGTCATGGTCATGCCCCACTTAGGCATGGTGATCGGCTGCAGTTGCGCGTCCATCGTCGTCATTTCCTGTAGGCCATGGTCTTGCGGACGGCTTCGGCGATGCGCTTGGCATCCGGCAGGTAAGCCGCCTCGAGATTGGGGGCGTAAGGCACCGGCGTGTGCGGCGCGGTCACCTTCATGATCGGCGCCTTCAGCGCGCCGAAGGCGTTCTCGGCGATGATCGAGGAGATGTCGGCGGCCATGCCGCAACGCGGATTGGCCTCGTCGACGATGACCACCCGGCCCGTCTCCTCCGCCGTTTCGAGGATGGTGTCCTCGTCCAGCGGCGAGGTGGTCCTCGGGTCGACGACCGTGCAGTCGATGCCCTCCGCCGCGAGGATGGCGGTGGCCTCCTGCGCGAAATGCACCATGCGCCCGAAGGCGATGATGGTGGCGTCGCCGCCCTCGCGCAGCACGTTGGCTTCGCCGAACGGTATGGCATAGGCGCCGTCCGGAACCTCGCCGACCGTGTCGTAGAGCAGCTTGTTCTCGAGGAAGATGACCGGGTCGTTGTCGCGGATCGCCTGGATCAGCAGGCCCTTGGCGTCATAGGGGCTCGACGGGATCACCACCTTCAGGCCCGGCACATGGGTGAAGATAGGGTAGAGCGCCTGGCTGTGCTGGCTGGCCGAGCGGGTGCCCGCGCCATAGGTGGCGCGCAGCACGAAGGGCGTCACCGCCTTGCCGCCGAACATGTAGCGGAACTTGGCGGCCTGGTTGAAGATTTGGTCGAAGCAGACGCCGAGGAAGTCGACGAACATGATCTCGGCCACCGGGCGCAGGCCGGTGACGGCGGCGCCAGCCGCCGCGCCGACGAAGGCGCTTTCGGAGATCGGCGTGTCGCGCACGCGCAGCGGCCCGAAGGCGCCGAGCAGGCCCTTGGTGACGCCGAAGGCGCCGCCCCAGGCATCCTGCTGGCCGGACGCGCCGGCGCCGCCGGCGATGTCCTCGCCGAGCACGATCACCGTCGGATCGCGGCCCATTTCGTGGTGAAGCGCCTCGTTGAGGGCCTGGCGGAAGGATTTTTGCGGCATGTCTTTCTCGCTCAGGGATAACGGACGTAGACGTCGGTGGTGAGGCTATCGAGCGGCGGCTGGGGCGCGGCCCTGGCGGCCTTGACGGCGCTGTCGATCACGGCCTGGACCTCGGCGTCGACCGCGTCGAGATCGCTCTCGGCCAGCAGCTTCGCCTCGCCGACGCGGCGACGGAAGGTGGTCAGGCAGTCGCGGTCGCGGCGCATCGCCGCCTTCTCCTCGGCGGTGCGGTAATTGTCGGGGTCGCCGCTGAAATGGCCGTAGTAGCGCGGCGTCTCGATGTGCAGCAGCGTCGGTCCCTCGCCGCGGCGCGCCCGCGCCACCGCTTCGGCGGCGGCGTCGTGCACGGCGAAGAAATCGACCCCGTCGACCTTGGCGAAGGCCATGCCCAACGCGTCGGCGCGCTTGACGATCTCGCCGGCGACGACGAAGGAGCTCGCCGTCGCCTCGCCGAAGCCGTTGTCCTCGACGGCGAAGATCACCGGCAGTTTCCAGACCTGGGCGAGGTTCATGCTCTCGGCCGTGGTGCCCTGGTTGATGGCGCCGTCGCCGGAAAAGACGACAGCCACGTCGTCGCGGCCGAGCACCTGCGCGGTCATCGCCGCGCCGCAGGCCAGCGGCGGACCGCCGCCGACGATGCCGTTGGCGCCGAGCATGCCCTTGGAGAGGTCGGCGATGTGCATCGAGCCGCCCTTGCCGCGGCAGATGCCGGTGTCCTTGCCGAAGATCTCGGCCATCATGCCGTGCACGTCGCATCCCTTGGCGATGCAGTGCCCATGGCCGCGATGCGTGGAGGCAATGTTGTCGCTCTGGACGAGATTCATGCACACGCCCACCGCCGAGGCTTCCTGCCCGGCGTAGAGGTGGGTGTTGCCCGGAATGTCGCCGCTCGCCATCTCGGCGCTGACGCGATCCTCGAAGACGCGTATCGTCCGCATCATGCGGTACGCCTCCAGCAGCTTTTCACGTGAAAGTTGCATTCCGGTCATATCGAACTCCGGTACGGCCACAGGATGGGCATCTGGATTGAAGGCGGCTAGCAGGCCTACGATAGAAGGCAGGTCGCGCGTGAATTTATCAAACGCGCGTCATTTGTGATAAAGATTCGCAAAAGAATCGGGAACACGCAAAAAAGGAGCGTCGCCTTGCTCGACAGTTTCGATATCAAACTTCTCAACCTGGTGCAGACGGACACGCGGCGCACCGCCCAGGAGTTGTCCGAGGCGGTCGGCCTGTCACCATCGGCCTGCCTGCGCCGCCTCAACCGGTTGCGCGAGACCGGCGTCATCGAGGCCGAGATCGCCGTGGTCTCGCCGGCGGCGGTCGGACACCGGCTGACCATGGTCGTGGAAGTGTCGCTGGAACGCGAACGGCCCGACATCATGAGCGACTTCAAGAAGGCGATGCGCATGACGCCCGAAGTCATCCAGTGCTACTATGTGACCGGCGAAGTCGACTTCATCCTCATCGTCGCGGTCAAGAGCATGAGCGACTACGAGACCTTCACCAACGACTTTCTCTTCAACAACAAGAACATCAAGCGCTTCAACACTCTGGTCGTCATGGACCGGGTCAAGGTGAGCCTGGCGGTGCCCATCGAGTGAGGGCCGCGGCGGTCCCGGATCCGTGCGCCGGACAAAAGTCGCGGCATGGATTTGCGTTGGCTCCGCAAACTGCAAGAATGCCGCGATGATGCGCAACGACCGCCCGTTCCTGGAAAGCCCGCTCAAGCTGGCGATCGTGGGCTGCCTTCTCCTACTTGCCGCGGCATCGGCGCTCGCGGTCTTTCAACGCCACGCCCTGGTGGCCGGGCTGGAGCAGGAAAGCGCCATCCTGCATCGGCTGGCCTCCCAGCGCGCCGACCAGCATGACGCGCATCTGACGGCGTTGTCGGCGATCGCGGTTGCCGCGCAGGGCGAGCGCCACGACCTGTTTCTCGATGTGGCCGCGACCATCACGCGCTTCTATCCGCGCATCGACGAGGTGCAGCTGGTGCCGCTCGATCCGGCCGCCGAGACGATCGGCACCGCGCCGCTCGATCCGGCCATGGCGCAGCTCGTGCGCTCGGCGGCCAGGGCCTCCAACGGACAGATCGCGCTGCTGCCGCATCCGACGCGTCCGCATCACTACATCATGATCAAGCGCAGCCCCAACTCCGATGCGGCGCGCTACGGGCTGATGCTGGGCATCGATGCCGGGAAGCTTGTTGGCGAGGTGACGCCGTTCTGGTCGCGTCCCGACGTGGCGCTCCACCTGTCCCTGCCGGACGGTCATCCGTTGCTGGATGAGGGCAGGGTGCCCGAGACGATCCGCTTCTCAAAGGCGCTCGGCAGCGCGTCGCAGCCGCTGCTGCTGGAGACGGGAATGGCGATCGGCCTTGCCGATCTCTTTCCGCCCGTGCCAACCGTGCTGACGCTTCTCGCCGTCGGCCTGGCCTACCTCGCCATGCTTGCTGCCCTGCGCCAGCGCACGCGCGTTCGCGCGGCGGTGGAGCAGGCGCGATTGAGCGCGCTGGACTCGCGCCTCGCGCATGCTTCGCGCGTCAATGTGCTGGGCGAGATGGCGAGCGGCCTCACCCATGAACTGACGCAGCCGCTCACAGCCATCCTCGCGCAGGCGCAGGCCGGGCGGCGCATGCTTGGCAAGGGAGACACGGCGGCGCTGGCGCCGGTGCTCGACGATACGGTGACGCAGGCGCGGAGGGCGTCGGCGATTCTCGATCGGTTCCGCAACTGGTCGCGCCCGCAGAAAATGCCGGCCTCGGCCTGCGACCTGCGCGAGGTCGTCGGCAATGTGCGGTCCTTGCTGACGCCGCAGGCGACAGCGCGCGGCGCGCGGCTGGAATTCGACCTGCCGGCAGAACCCGTCTCCGTCGTCGCCGATGCCGTCGAGATGGAACAGGTCGTCTTCAACCTCATGCGCAACGCTATCGAAGCGGTGGCCGAGGGCACGGGGCGCATCAAGATCACGCTCACGCAGGATCGAAGCCTGACCGTGCTGGAAATTGCCGATAACGGACCCGGCATAGAGGAGGCGCTGCGCCCGCATCTCTTCACGCCGTTCACCACCACGCGCGCGGACGGCACCGGCCTCGGCCTTGCGCTGAGCCAGCGTCTGGTGGAACGGGCCGGTGGTGAGATCGCGCTGATGGAGGGCGGACCAGGCGCGACGTTCCGGGTCGTGCTGCCGCGCCACAAGGGTTTCGCCGAGGCCGCGCAATGACCCGCCCCGTCTATCTGGTCGATGACGACGAAGCGGTGCGCCGCGCGCTCGCCCTGCTTCTCTCCACGGTCGACATCAAGGCCGTGGGCTTTGCCGATCCGCAGGCGTTCCTGGCCCAGGTGCCGAAGCTGGAGCCGGGCTGCCTGATCCTCGACATCCGCATGCCTCAGATTTCCGGGTTGAAGCTGCAGGAGCGGCTGACCGGGCAGGGCATCGACTGGCCGACCATCATCATTTCCGGCCATGGCGACATCGAGGCCTGCCGCCGCGCCTTTCGCAACGGCGCCGTCGATTTCCTGTCCAAGCCGGTCGACGAGCAGGACCTGATCGAGGCGATCCAGAAGGCGCAGGAAGCGTTGGAACGCACGCTTGGCCGCCGCGCCGAAAAGGCCGAGGCGCTGGCCTTACTTGCCGCGCTGACCGCGCGCGAACGCGAAGTGCTCGACCGCATCGCGGAAGGTTTCACGACGCGCCAGATCGCCGAGGGGCTCGGCCTGTCGCCGCGCACGGTGGAAAGCCACCGCGCCGCTATCGGCGCCAAATTGGGCACCACCTCGCAAGCGGAGATGACACGCCTTTGGCTCTACGGGCGCTAGGCGTTCCGTGGCCCAGCGCTATCCGTAGAACTACGGAGGCGGCCGCAAGTCCTACGAATACCGCGTGGTCGGCGGTCGGATTAGCTTCTTTCCATCAATTGGAAAGGAGACCATCATGTTCCGCAAACTCGTGCTCGCAGCCGCCCTTCTGGCCCCGCTTCCCGCCCTCGCGCAGGAACTGCCGACCGCGCCCTACCTGCCGCTCGACCTCGCAACCAAGGCAGCCGATGCGGCCCTTAAGGCCTGCGTCGCCCAGGGTCACAATGTCAGCGTCGCCATAGTGGCGCGCGACGGCTCGACCAAGGTGCTGCTGAAGGCCGACAATTCCGGTCCGCATACCGTGACGAGCGCCACCGGCAAGGCCTTCACCTCGGCCGCGCTGGGCCGCGACACGGCCGGGCTCGCCGATTTCATTGCCACCAAGCCCGCCAATGCCGGCATGCGTGACATGGATGCGCGCATGGTGGTCCAGGCCGGCGGCCTGCCGATCAAGTTCGGCAAGGCGCTGATCGGCGGCATCGGCGTCGGCGGCGCGCCCTCGGGCGACATCGACGCCGGCTGCGCGGCGGCCGGCCTCAAGGCGATAGGTGCGGCCGAGTAAGCCTATTCAGGAACAGAACTTTGGAGCGGGACGGTCGGTTCCCTTCGAACGCGTCCCGCTCCGGACACAACGGGCGGCCTGCAACAGGCGGGCCGCCCTCTCAAGGAGATGCTGTGATGTTGCGCGTGATCTTCGTCTGCGGCCTGCTTGCCACGACCTCCATTGTGCATGCCCAGACCGCGCCGTCGCCTGCCGAGATTGCCGCCTATGATGGCCTGCATCGGGCGGCCCAAAACGGAAATGTCGACGACATAGATCGTCTCGCCAGGGCTGGCGCTCCGCTCGACGGGCGCGACCGGAATGGCCGCACCCCTGCCCATGTCGCGGCCTTCGCCGCCCAGGCCGGGGCGTTGCGCGCTCTGGCCAAGGCCGGCGCCGATATGAACGCGCTGGACGCCCAGGCCTACGATGTCGTCACCATCACCGCCGTCGCTGACAATCCCGAACTCATGTCGCTCGCCATCGAGCTCGGCAACGATCCGGGACTGACGACGAGCCCCTATCGCGGAACGGCGCTGATCGCCGCCGCGCATCTCGGCCATGTCGAGGTTGTGCGCCGCCTGATCGCTGCGGGCGCGCCGCTCGACCACGTCAACAACCTTGGCTGGACCGCGCTCATGGAAGCGGTCGTCCTGGGCGATGGCGGCCCGAACCACCGGCAGGTCGTACGCCTGCTCGTCGAAGCCGGCGCCGACCGGTCGATCGCCGATCGTGACGGCGTAACCCCGCTCGCCCACGCTCGCGCCCGGGGATATACGGAGATCGCAAGCCTGCTGGAAAAGGGCCGCTGAGCGCTGGCGGGCATTTAGGGGTGGGACACCCGGACAAGCGTCTTTCCGAAAGTCTCTCCACGCAGCATCGCGATAAATCGTGAAGGTGCTTGCTCGATCCCCTCCGTGATATCCTCGCGATATCGCACGCGCCCGTCGCGGAGCCAGTTGGACATCTCTCTCCGAAACGTCTCGGCCAACTCGGCATGGTCGTCGACGATAAAGCCCTGGATACGGAGACGTTTCGTCAATATCGCGCGCATCAGGCTGGGCGATTGCCCGGGGAAGGCTGTGGTGTCGCTTTCACTGTAGATCGAAACGAGCCCGCAGACGGGAATGCGGGCGAAGCTGTTAAGCAGCGGCAGCACAGCCTCGGATACCCGCCCGCCCACATTCTCCCAGTATATGTCGACGCCGTCCGGGCAGGCGTCGGCCAACCGGGCCGCCAAGCCGGAATCCCGATGATCGAGCGCGGCATCGAACCCGAGTTCATCGAGCAGATAGCGACACTTGCGCTCTCCTCCGGCAATTCCCACGACGCGGCAACCCCTGATCTTCGCGATCTGTCCGACGGCGGACCCCACCGGACCTGCCGCCGCCGCGACAACGAGCGTTTCACCCGGCTTCGGTTCGGCAATGTTGGTAAGCCCCACAAAGGCGGTCATGCCTGGCATGCCAAGCACGCCCAGCGCGGTGGAAACAGGCGCAAGCCGGCCATCGAGGCGTCGCAGGCCGGCTCCGTCGGTTACTGTTCGATCCTGCCAGCCGGCGTCGTGCACGACGATATCGCCTGCCTGCCAGTCCGGATGTCGAGACACCTGCACGGCGCTCACGAGCTCAGCCGGCATCGGCTGGTCCAGCTCGACATTTGGCGCATAGGATGCCGCCGCATCCATGCTGCCCCGCATATAGGGGTCGAGAGAGAGCCAGAGGGTGCGCAACAGAACCTGTCCGTCGCTCAGCTCGGGACAAGGTCTCTCGACCAGGCGGAAATTCTCGGCGACAGGCGCGCCCCTGGGCCGGGATGCAAGAACGATGGAGCGGATGGCACGCTGACACAAATGTGAGTACCTCCCATGGACGACGTGGTTATGCGCTGGCTTGAGCATCTTCCCGCGACGGCCCGGAAATCCCCCCGGGAGTGACGTCGGCGTGGGTACCTTACAATAACAAGCCAGGGAGTGGGGAGCTGGCCTGATCCGGACAGATACCGGATCGCTATGCATTGTCCGCCCAGATTGTATTAGACTTTGCCGGCTCAGCGCGGCCTAATCGCAGCAAGAGCTCGCAAGACTCTTGCAATCTTCAACATCGAGGCACTCCGGTGCGTGTTCTGCCTTCTGTTCTCCGTGGCTTGCGGGGGCGAATTCCCTGTTGTGCCGTTCCGCTTGCGGAACCTGCCATGCCCCGCCCCATGGTGTGGGCAGAGTGGGCACGGGAATGAGATCCGCCCGCCCGATCGTCGTGCTGCAAGCCGGTCCGCGCCAACCGATGCGCCTCCGCCAGTCCATCTCCAACTGAGATCCACGCCCTTGTACCCGCGACCCTGAACACAGGATAGACACATGAAACCCGGACTTTCCCTTGTCGCCCTTGCCACTCTTCTCGGCATGACCGCAGCCGTCCAGGCCGAGGATCTGCTTGGCTATATCTCTCCCATCGCCTCGCAGCCGAACGAACAGCTGACCATCCGCGGCGTGACCGAGGCCACCAAAACCAACGGCTGGACGATGCGGGTGCTGGATTCCAATCTGTCGGCGGACCGGCAGGTTGGTCATGTCGATACGCTGATCACGTTGGGATCGAAGGTCATTGCCATCTGGTCGCTGGACCCGAACGCTGTGGCCGGTGCCCTGACCCGCGCCAATCAGGCGAGCATCCCTGTCATTGGCATCAACTCACAGGGCGAAGGCGTCACCGACACCGTATGGTGGGGCATCAATGTCTGCAATCCCGGCGGTGCCTTCGAGACCGAGGCAAAATGGATCGCCAAGCGCCGCCCGGGCGCAAAGGTGGTGGTGATGGGCGGTCCGCCCGCTCCCTCGATCCGCGGAATGGTGGACTGCTTCACCGCGGCCGCCAAAGCCGCTGGCCTGGAGGTAATCGACCGGGTTGATAACACGAAGGATTCCTCGGCCAATGCCGCGACACTGGCCGCGGACGAGTTGATCCGTTTCCCCAATGCATCCGTTTTCTGGGCCTACAACGATGCCAGCGCCCTGGGGATTTCCGCGGCCGTCGTCAACTCGGGCGGAAAGACCTACACGGCCGACTCTCCCGATGGCATCATGATCTTCGGAGCAAATGGCGATGCCGAGGCGATCGAGGCTGTGCGCGACGGCCGCCTGACCGGTACCTGGGATCCCGATACCTACGGCGTTGGGGTCGTGATCGCCAGGCTGGCCAAGGAACTGGCCGGCAACCCCGGCGCGGCCCGGCAGAACTTGACGGTGGCATCGACCCTGGTCACCGCCGAGACGGTGAAGGACTATATACCCCCGGCCGAGCGCAGCTACACGCAGGACAACGTTCCCCTGGTGAAGTGATCCGGCGCAAAGGCCATTGAATGATGGTGCCGCCCGCACGGGCGTCGCCATCCGAACATGTCGGACCGCGGGCGTCGCCATGCTGCATTACCAGGGTCTGGCCGAGACCGCCGACCACCTTGCCTGCGGTGACCTGCGCGCGGTCGTGCTGACCGAGGCGCTGCTGGACCGCATCGCGCGGCTGGATCCGCAGTTACGGGCCTTCGTCACCGTCACCGCCGACCGCGCGCTGGACATGGCGCGGCGGGCCGACGAGGCGCTGGCCAACGGCATGCGGCTTGGGCCGATGCACGGCGTGCCGATCGCGGTAAAGGATCTCTTCGACATTGCCGGCGTGGCCAATACCGCCGGCATGCCGATCCGCTCCCGCGCCATCGCGACCCAGACCGCCACGGTGATCCGTCGCCTCGAGGCGGCCGGGGCGGTGCTGCTGGGCACGCTACGCCTGTCCGAGGGCGTCTTCGGCGAATACCTGCCGCCGGGCAGCACTCCCCGCAATCCGTGGGATGCAGGTCTCTGGCCAGGGGCGTCCTCGGGCGGCAGCGCGGTTGCCGTGGCGGCGGGACTTTGCTTCGGCAGCATCGCCTCGGATACCGGCGGCTCGATCCGCATGCCCAGTTCGGTCACCGGTCTGACCGGGCTGAAACCCGGCTGGGGTCGGGTCAGCCGGCACGGTGTCTTTGAACTGGCGGCCTCGCTGGACCACGTTGGTCCCATCGCCCGCTCGGCCCGTGACGCGGCGCTGCTGATGGACGTCATCTCGGGCGACGATCCGCAGGATCCGACCAGCCTCGCACTGCCGGCGACCCGAGCGCTACGCGACCTCGGCTTGCCGCTGCGCGGGCTGCGCTTCGGCTTCGATCCCGCCTGGCTGGAGCAGGTCGATCCGGAGGTGGCCGCCTGCCACGCCGGGCTTTGCGCCGATCTCGCGGCCGAGGGTGCTGAGCGGGTGGAGCTGCGCCTGCCCGACTGGCGCGGTCTCGCTGCCGCCTGGTACCGGATCTGCGCGGCGCAGGCGGCGCTGGCACACCGTGACAGTTTCGCCCGCCACCGCGATGACTACGGCCAGGCGCTGGCCGGACTGATAGAGCAGGGCGCTCGCCTCTCCGCGTTGGACCTGCAGGCGGCGCTGCAACGGCGGCTGGATTTCACGTCGCGGTTGATCCGCGCACTGGCGGGGGTGGATGCACTGGTTCTGCCGGTCTTCCCTTTCCGCGCCCCCCGTCTGTCCGATGTCGCCGCCATGGACGAGGCTACGATCCTCGACCTGCACCGCTTCACCTGTCCCGTCTCGCTGGCCGGGCTGCCCGCCATCACCTTTCCCACCGGTTTCGACAGCGCGGGCGCGCCCGTCGGCATGCAACTGATCGGCCTGCCGCAAACCGAGGAGGTGCTGTTGCGGCTGGCCCACCGGTATCAGTGCGGAACCAGCCATCACGAGATTCACCCCGCCGCCTGGCCCTGACCCGACAGATCCCCGAGACCCCGATGCAATCCGAAGATCTCCTGCAAGCTGCCGCCAGTCTTGGCATGACATTGACCCCGGCGGAGCGCGAGGCCATGCCTGCTCTGGTCGGCAGGCTGATGGCCGGTCTTTCGGCGCTGGCGCCGCTGCCCCGGCCCGATGCCCCCATCCGGTCCTGGTCGCGTCCGGCAAGGGGCGAAGACCCGCTGAACGCCTTTGCCGCGCTTACCGGAATCGAGGGTGCGGCCACGGGGCCGCTGGTCGGGCTGCGCATCGCGCTGAAGGATACCATCGCGCTGGCCGGGGTGCCGATGGGCAACGGCACCAGCCTGCTGGACGGCTTCACCCCGTCCGAGGATGCGCCGGTGGTGACCCACCTGCTGGCTGCAGGGGCGCGCATCGTCGGCAAGACCAACTGCGAATGTCTTTGCGCCTCGGGGGCAAGCTTCACCGGGGTGAACGGACCGGTGCTGAATCCATGGGATCCGACCCGCTCGGCCGGGGGATCGTCCTCAGGCAGCGCCGTGGCGGTGGCCACGGGACAGGCCGATCTGGCGGTGGGCGGCGATCAGGGCGGCTCGATCCGCGTTCCGGCGGCCCTCTGCGGCATCGTTGGGCTGAAGCCCACCTTCGGGCGCATTCCCTATCTGGGCGTGGCCACGGTCGATCCGTCGCTGGACCATATCGGCCCGATGGCCCGCACCGCCCGGCTGGCGGCCCGGATGCTGTCCGTGATGGCGGGCCATGATCCACGCGACCCGCGCGGCAGCCCCGACCTGCCCGCCGCCGACTGGGAAGCAGCCTGCGACCTGCCTGCCGCCGGGCTGCGCGTGGCGCTGGTGCGCGAGGGCATGGCGCCCGGCCGCGCCACATCGGAAGTAGCGGCCGCGGTGCGCGCGGCGCTGGATCGCCTGGCCGGAATCGGAGCAGAGGTGCGGCAGATCCAGGTCCCGCTTCATGCCCGAGGCATCGACATCTGGATGCCCGTGATCCTTTACGGCACCCTTGCCGGGCTTTGGACGGATGGCGTCGGAGCCGGGCTGACCCGCGACGAGATGGCGACGATGGGGCAGCACCTCTCGGGCTGGCAGGCGCGCGGCAGTGAACTTTCGGATGTGCTGCGCGTGCTGCTGCTGGCAGCCGAGGTGGCGCGGCGGAAGCATGGCTTCACCCCCTATTTCCAGGGCCATGCCGAGGGCCGCGCCCTGCGCGCCGCTTACGATGCCGCGTTGGAAGAGGTTGATGTTCTGGCCATGCCCACGGTGGCCGGTCTGGCCGGCAGGCTGCCCGATCCGGAGGCCAGCCTCCAGGCGCGTTTCGACGCCGCGGTCGAAACCACCGGCAATACCGCGCCCTTCAACTTGACCGGCCATCCGGCGATCACCGTGCCCTGCGGCCTGGCCGACGGACTGCCGGTCGGGCTGATGTTCGTGGCCCGCCATGGCGACGAAGCCGCACTGTTCCGCGCCGCCGCCGCCGTGGAAGCCGTCACCCAGATGCCCGCCCCGCCCAGCTGGGGCTGAGAAGGAACCGGCGCGGCCAACGGCAGCGAATCGTCAAAGAGCCTGAAAGACAACGACTTTCTGGGTAGCCCGTCGCTTGGGGGCGACTCCGGGCTTGGTGCCGTCAGGCGATTTCACCGGCTATTTCTTCGTGCGGTATTCCCAATGGATGGCTATTGCCGGGATCAGGAAAAGGACGACGTTCAGAACCTTCCAGAACCCGATGATGTTGGCCATGTACGTATGCGTTTGATCGACGCTGAAGCCGAAAAACGTGGACATCAAATTTGTCGTGACGCCGCCGAGCGACATCAACCAGACTGCAATGATGGCCAGCAGATTGATGATGAAGGCCTTGAACAGGACGTTCCTGACTCTGAGCGGCGTTTCCATCGAAAGACTCCTCTCCAATGGATCGACACGACCTCATGGGGTCGGCGCGAGAGTCTTGAGTATAGCGCCACGCTCGTCGAATAGCCCGCCCGACATGGAGACGATATGTGGAGAATTATCGCGGCAATGGCGCACCCGACAGGATTCGAACCTGTGACCTCTGCCTTCGGAGGGCAGCGCTCTATCCAGCTGAGCTACGGGTGCTTTCAGGATCGAAATCCGAAAACGAACCGGCCGGTGAACCGGCAAGTCCCGGCTTCTTAGCGGAAGCCGGGGCGGGCTTCAACGGGCTAGTGATCCTATTCTGACATTTGCGCGCCTCCGCGCGGTCGTCTGACGAGGCTATCGACCCGGAACGGAGGCTGAGCGAGGCGTCCTCGCGGGAACTGCCCGCAACCAACATCCGCCGTCCGGCAGCCTGCCGCCTCCCACCTTGCTCAAGGGCTGGCCGGGGCCCCGGCAACTGGCATGCCCGAGTAATCTATTGCGGGGCGGCTGGCTTCGCGCCGCGCCGGCTTGCGGCGCGGGCGGGGCGCTTCGGCTTCTTCGCCGTCAACTCGTGCATGGCGTCGAGCTGCATCTGCTGCATCTCCGCCAGCCGCTGCCACTGCCGCGAGATCAGGTAGTCGAGCTTCTCGTGCAAGTGGCGCACCTCCAGCTCGGCCTTGAGGTTCACCCGGTAGTCGTTGAAGGAGCGCAGGCGGTCCTTCGCCTCCTGCCGCCTCTGGCTCATCATGATCACCGGCGCCTGGATCGCGGCGATGCAGGACAGGAACAGGTTGAGCAGGATGAAGGGGTAGGGGTCGAAGGCGCTGGTCTGGCCTTCCAGCAGGTTTATGCCGATCCAGACGAAAAGCACGGCGGAGAACGAGGTCAGGAACCACCAGCTTCCGCCAAAGGCGGCGAGCACGTCGGAGACCCTTTCGCCGAAGGTGCGATGCTCCTCGAATTCCTCCTCGCTGTTTTCCGAGATCGTGTCCTGCCTGGCGATGCTCTCGACGACCTGCCGGTCCAGTTCGGAGAATTCGCCGTGCTCCTGCTGGAGCAACTCCTCCATGTAGCGCATGCGATAGCGGCCGAGTTCCTCGCGGCTGATGCGTGCCCCGCGCGGCAGGCCGGGGTGGTCGGAACGGATGCGGTCGGCGAGGCTCGGCCGAAGATCGTCGATGCGCACCAGATCGCGCTTGCGGAATTTCCTGCCGCTGATCGCCGACGGTTTCTTCTTGGCCTTGCCGCGCGTGCCGCCAAGGCCCGGCGGTTCGGAGTCCGGCACTTCCGGGGCTTCGAGATGTTCCTCGGCAATATGGTCCGCGCCGTCGGTCTCGACCGTGGACGCCTCGAAATACTCGCCGCCGCTGTCGTTCTGGTTGTCCGCCTGCTTGGTATCTGTCGACTTGGTGCTCATGATGCGGGCTCCTGCTGTCGCGCATCGGACGATACGACAACGCGGCGCCGCATATCCACCGCGGAAAACGGATTTCTTCCCGCATGCCGGTATTTTGATCCGGGCACGGCCCCCTGGCGCGCCCCAGGCCGTCAGGCCATGGCGGCGCGGTTTCCGTGAAGCCGCGACAGGAGAAGCCCCGTCAGCAACACCGCGGCGCCGGAGATGACGGTGGCGGTGATGAACAGCGCGAAATAGCCCATCCGATCGGCCATCACGCCGGCCGCCATCGAGCCGACGAGATAGACGATGATCTGCGCGCAGGACAGGATGGTGAAGTCCGTGCCGGGCTGCTCCTTCGACGACACGGCCATGAACAGGCTGTAGAGCGCGACGATCTCCATGTAGCGGATCAGGGTCTGGAAGCCCGCCGCTCCGAGAATGGCCCACATGCCGGTCAGCTGGCCGGCCGCGTGCAGGGCAAACAGCAGGAAGCAGATGGTGCGCAGGCCGCCGAGCAGCAACAGCGTGCCACCGGCGCCCGACCGGCGCACGAGCAGCGCGGCGATGAAGGAGCCGGCTATGCCAGCCGTGGCCGCCGATATGCCACTGAGGTAGCCGATGGCCGACAGCGGCAGGCCCGCGTCGACCAGGTAGGATCCCTCCATGGATTTCACCAGCCCCTCGCTCGCCCGGTAGGTCAGGGCGATGACGAGCACGGTCACCGCTTCCGGTCGCTTCAGGAAGGCCGACAGCGATGGCCGCCGTGCGGGGCGCTGGCCTGCCGTGGCGGCGTCGTCGGGCATGAAGGCGATGGCCAGAAGCGGTAGCGCCGATATCGCGGCGATCGTCAGCGCCATGGCCCGCCAGCCCACCCAATCATAGAGGAGCAGCGACAGCGTGCCGCCGACGATGACGCTCAGCGCCACCGCGCCGCCCTGAATGGCGTTGCCGACGGCGCGCTCCTCCCGCCGCAAGGCAAGCGTGGCGTAGCCGTCGGTGGCGATATCCTGCGTCGAGGTGAATATGGCGATGGCGAAGCCGATGGCGAAGATTGCCTTGATGTCGGTCGGCTCCACCAGCGCGAGTGTCGCGATAGCTATGACCGTGCCGATCTGGGTGGGCAGGATCCAGCCGCGCCGGTGGCCGATAGCCATTGGCTGGATGCGGTCGACCAGCGGCGCCCACAGGAACTTGACCGTCAGCGGGATCATCAGGATGGCCAGCATGCCGATGGCGGTCCGCGACACGCCGAGATCGCGCATGATCGGCGGCACCGCCGCGACCAGCAGATAGCCGGGAATGCCCTGGGCGAGATAAAGGCCGGCCAGCACGGCAAAGAGGCGTGCCCGCCGCCAGCTTTCGCCTGTGGCAGCCCCCGTCATGCCCGGTGTCATGTCGGTCATGGTGCCGTCGCCCGATGCAGATGCCGCGAGGCGAAGGCGAGCGCTTCCGCCCGGTCCCTCGTCACATGCACAGGGATCGACCACAGCCGCTCGAACGACTGGCGCGAACGCGGATTGGGATTTTCGCGAACCATCGCCAGCGCGCGGCAGGCGCCGGATATACGCTGCCGGGTCGCCTTGGCCCATGCCGCCTGGCGGATCTCGCCTTCGCGGGAAAGATGCGCTCCGCCGGCGATGTCGACGACGATGGCGTAGGGCGCGTCGAGTTCGCCGATCCTGTCGAGAGCCGCGAGATAGGCCCCCTCGTCGGTCTCCGCGTAGGGTGGCTGAAGCCGCAGGTCGACGATACCGTCGCGCAGGTCGAAGCTCACCATGTCAGAAGGTCACCTTGTAGCCGAGCGATACGGTGCGGCCGAAGCCGTTGACGACGTTGTTGCGCGTCGCGCTCGCGGTCGGGTTCATGTAGGTGGTGTCGAAGAGGTTCTCGATGCCGATGCTCAGGTCGCCCTTGCCGAGCTTGTAGCTGGCAAGCACGTTGACCAGCGCGGCGCCCTTGATCTCGGGTGCCGTGGTGATCTTGTCGCGACCGGAGAAGAACTGCACCTCGCCGCGCAGGTTGAGGCCGTTGTCGAACACATAGGTGCCGTAGACCGTGCCGTGCACGGGCGAGGCGATCCTGTTGTTGGGCAGCCATGAATCGATATGGCCGTCGCCATCCTTGTCGTAGCGCCCCTCGATGTAACCGATGATGCCGCCGACGGTGAAATTGCTGGTCAGGCTCCACCAGGCCGTGGCCTCCACGCCCCAGATGTTTTCCTTCTGCTGCGACACGCGGTTGGACGCGATGTCGTAGTTGACGCCCTTGTCCGAGGTCGAAAGGAAGGCCGAAAGCGAGCCGCCATAGGCCGCGCCATTGCCGCGTATGCCGATCTCGTAGTTGTTGACCACTTGCGGGTCCGGCGCGATGTCGGCGTAGCTGACAGTGTAGTCCGGGGCGCCGGCGCCGGGGCAGGCGAGGTTGCCATAGGCATCGCACAGCTCTGAGCTGCTGTTGGCGCCGGCACGGCGGGTGAAGCCGCCTATGTCGGTCAGCGAGAAGCCCTGCGAGAACCCGCCGAACAGCTGGAGGCCGGGGCTGAGTTCGAACGTGCCGCCGAGGTTGAAAGTCCAGTTGTCGTAGTCGAAGGAGCCGCCCAGCACGTCGATCGCCGGGTAGGGCCGGTTGATGTAGTAGATGGCCGGACGCCTGAAGTCCTCGATGTTGAGGAAATAGCGCTCGTAGCGAACGCCGCCCTGCACCTGCAGCCGCTCCGTCACCGGCACCTCGAGCTGGGCGAAACCGGCGATCGAGTTCTGCGTCATCGGGCTGATGACGTCCCAGCCGTTCTCCAGCCGCTGCGACGTGTCGTCGTGGACGAAATCCGCGCCCCAGGTCAGCGTCGACCCCTCGCGCAGCACGTCGAGCGCCGTTTCCACCGTGGCGGTGATGCCGGCGCGCTTGCTGTACAGCGTGGTCTGGGCGAAGTCGGCCTGCGGATTGGCCGGATTGCCGGAGTAGTAGACCTGGTTGTTGACGAGCGTATCGAAGCGCGTGAACGGGAAGCGCTTCTGCATGTCGCTGTAGAAGCCCTTCACCTCGAGCGAGCCCAGAGCGAAGGCGCTGTCGGTGTAACGCGCGTTGAAATGCTTGGAGTTCTCGGCGATCGACCGGCCTGTGTAGGGGGCGGTATAATCCGGCACCGCCGGTGTCGCCTGGAAATTGGTGAACCAGTCGGGGTTCTGCTCCATGCGCACCAGTTCGCCCGAGACCTCGAAGCGCCGGCTCTCATCCTCGTAGCCAAGCCTTGCGTAGAGGTTGCCGAAGTCGGCGCGGTCGCCGCCGCCCTGTCCCAGCATGGCGTCGGACGGCAGCTCGCGGCCGTCGCCGTCGTAGGTGCGCCGCGTGCGCTGGCCGCTCGCCGAGAACAAATAGTCGAACTTGCCCACTTTCTGCGTCGCCGAGATCGAAAGCTCCGGCGCCGCGGATGTTCCCGGGTTCGCGGTGAAGGCCTTGACCTTGGTTTCGATGGTCACGGTGGGCTTTTCGCTGGCGTCGCGCCGGGTGATGAAGTTGATCGTGCCGCCCGTGGCGCCCGACCCGTAGAGGCTGCTGGCGCCGTTGACGACCTCGATGCGCTCGACCTTGCTCAGGTCGATCAGCGAGAGCGTGCGCGAGACGTCGCGCAAGGGCGTGTTGCGTGGAACGCCGTCGACGAGCACCAGAACGCCGCGTCCGCGAAACGTCTCCGAAGCGCCTGAGATCGTCTGGTTGGCGACCGAAAAGCCGGGCACCAGCTTGGAGATCACCGTCGCCGGATCGCTGGTCAGCTTGAGCTGCTCGGCGAGTTCCTCGCCCTCGATGACTTGAACGGAGCCCGGGATGCTGGAGATCGGGCGCTTGGTGCGGGTGGCCGTCACCAGGATCGTTTCCAGGAGCGTTGGCGTGCTCGCATCCTGCGCTTGCGCCGAATAGGCCGGCAGCATGGTTGGAACAAGCGCTAGGCAAACGCCTGCCCGCAGTCGGTTACGCATCGGTGATACCCCCAAAAAGTGCCGTCCAGGCGCTTTGGAAACGGCGGCCGCCACAAATCGGTGGCTCCCCTTGCCCGGATCGATTAAAACATGTCTCAATTACTCATGTTATAGGCTGACGGGACGGGGCGCTTGGGGTGAAGCGAAGCCGGCACTGCTCAGAACGAACTCGGCGAACCGCATTTGAAGATGTTGCACTTTGATCACAGGCCCGCCGGCCCCGCCGTCATCAGCCCGCTGAATTTCGACATGGCTGGCAGGGATGACGCCGAGGCCCTGCGCCTGTGCGCCGGCCTTTTCGGCACGGTGCTTGGAGATACGGAATTGCTGCTACCACCGGGCGCGCTGGCAGGGTTGCGCGGGGTCAAATGCGACATCGCCAATCTCAGCGTGATGACCTGTTTCTTTCCGGCCGCGCCGCTGCGCCTGCGCGGCTTCGGCATGGTGGGTGAGGCCAAGGTGCTCATGCTGCGCAGCATGGAAGGACCGCTCGTCGTCGAGCAAGGCGGCCGCAGGATAGAGACAGATGCGGGTGATTTCCTCTTCGTCTCCGGCGGCGAGCCCTTTGATTGGCGCCTGCCGGAAGGCGGCAGGCTGGATTGCGGCAGCCTGCCCGCCGGGGCTTTCCGGCTCGGCGGCCCGGCGCTTTCCCGCCTCATGCTGCGGCCGATCCCAAGGGCGTTCCCGCCGCTTCAGCTGCTGATTACCTACGGCGCCTACCTGCTGATGCGTGGCCCGCATTCAGCCGGTGAGGCGGAGATGGCGAACACCCATTTCAACGAGATACTGCCGCTGGTCGTGGCCTATCTCGAAGCGCCGGCCGAGGAGCCCGCGGACAGGCTGTCGCCGGTCAGGCGCTACATCGACGATCATCTGCGCGACGGTGCGTTGAGCGTATCCGCGGTCGCCGCCGTCCTCGGCGTGACGCCGCGATACGTGCAGAAGCTGTTCCAGCGCGAGGGCACGACCTTTTCGAGATACCTGCTCGAGCGCCGCCTGGCCGAGGCGCGGAAGCTGCTGCTACAGGGCACGCGGATGCCTCCGATAAGCGTCACCGCCTACGAGGTCGGCTTCGGCGACATCTCCTATTTCAACCGTGCGTTCCGCAAGCGCTATGGCGTGGCGCCCTCCGACATCCGCAAGGGAGCTGGCGCCGCCTCGGGCTGAAACCGTCACTGCTGGTCGGCGAACATCAGCTTCGTCTTGGTGTCGGCGGATGCCGGCGCGAGGCTCCGCTGGATCAGCGCCTCGACATGGTCGTTGCGCTGGCGCGCGCTGTCGGCGCCCATAACCACCACGATAAGCTGGCGGCCGTCGGCATTGTAGGATGTCACGATGTTGAAACCGGAAGCCCTTATGTAGCCGGTCTTGATGCCGTCGACGCCGCGCACGCGGCCGAGCATGTCGTTGTGGCCGCGCACCAGCTTGCCGCGGAACATGAAGTCGCTTTCCGAGAAATAGTGGAAATGCTGCGGGAAGCGCGAGCGCAGCGCCATGCCGAGCACCGCCATGTCGCGCGCCGTCGTGTACTGGCCGTCGTCGGGCAGGCCCGAGGCGTTGCGGAACACCGTGCTCGTCATGCCGAGCTGCCGTGCCTTGGCCGTCATCGTGGCGGCGAACTGCTGCTCGCTGCCGCCCAGCGCCTCGCCCACGGCCACCGCAACGTCGTTGGCCGACTTGACCACGATCGCGCGGATGGCGGAATCGACGTCGATCGTCTCGCCATGGCGGAACCGCAGCTTGGTCGGCGGCTGCGAGGCGGCGTAGTCGGAAACCGGGATCTGCGTCTCCTTGCTGACGCGGCCAGACTCCATGGCCTCGAACAGCAGGTAGAGCGTCATCATCTTGGTCAGCGAGGCGGGGTATCGCTGCGCCGTGGAATTGACCTCGAACATCTGCTTGCCGGTCTTCGCGTCGACCACGATGGCGGCATATTTCTGCGCCGGCGCCGGAACGGCCAGCACGCTCTCCGGCGGAGCCGTTGTGGCGCAGCCGGCGACGAGCATCAGCACGGCAAGGATGGCGAAGCATCGCTGGAGCAGCGAAAGACTACGGAGGTTGGGCAAGGCTGGTCTGTTCTGTTGCTTGATGGGGGCGAAGCTAACGTAACCCATCCGGCGCGTCCATTTGGTTAACACGGCTCTGCCCAGGATTTTCGGCGTTGCCCGGGTCGGGAAACGGCCACGAGGGCCGGCGCGCCTGATGCGAATTGCCGAAGCCGGCGCTTGCGAAAACCGCGCGAAGCGGGTTTTGCTGGCGAGGTGTTTGTTCAGCAGCATTCGCGCCGCATAGGGTCTCCACCTCGCCGCGCAATGCTCCAGGGATCCGACGGGTGTGCGATGGATACACTAACGATCAAGGCAGAAGGCATTACGGTGTCGGTCGACCTGTCGGTCGGGCATCTCGCCGATATGGAAATCGAGGCCGGCGGTCGGCGGCTGAAGCCGCTGCACCGCGCACCCTGGGTCGGTGATCCGCGCGAGACGCTGCCCGCCAACCTGCCTTATGGCACGGTCCGGCTGTCAGGCGATTTCCTCTGCGCGCCGTTCTCGGCGAGCGACGTCGAGGACGCCCCGCTGCATGGCTGGTCGGCGAATTCGGCCTGGGAGGTGCGTGACAGCCAGGCGACCGCCGATGGCTGGCGCGCAGTGCTGCGCCTGCGGCGCAAGATCATGGGAGCCAGCGTCGACAAGATCCTCACGCTGCGCGACGGCCACCCTTTCCTCTACCAGGAGCATGTCTTTTCCGGCGGCGCCGGCGCGATCTCGGTCGCGCATCATCCGATGACGGTCATGAAGGCTGGCGGCAGGCTCGCCTTCTCGCCCAAGCGCCTCGCGGCAACGCTACAGGACCCGCTGGAGCCGGATCCGGCGCGTGGCCGTTTCCTGTTCGCCTATCCGGCGCGGAGCACCGATCTCACGCGCTTTCCGACCGCGGCCGGCGCCACCACTGACCTCACCGCCTACCGCATGGAAGACCGGCGCGAGGATTTCATCACCCTGATCGAGGAAGATCATGGCGGGCCGGGCTGGACCGCGCTGGCGCGCGAGGCCGAGGACGATCTCGTGCTGGTGCTGAAGAACCCGGCCGAGCTGCCCGTGACCATGCTGTGGTTCAGTAATGGCGGTCGCGACTACGCACCCTGGAGCGGCCGCCATATCGGCGTGCTCGGCATCGAGGACGGCCGCAGCGCCGTCGGTCATGCCGCCTCGCTGGGCGACAATTGGCTGAAGCGAGAGAGCGTGCCCACCGCCTTCACGCTCGCCGAGGGCCGCGCCGTCTCCTTCCGCCACGTCATTGGCGCCGTGCCGCGGGCCGGTCGCGAACCGCCGGCTTCGCTGGCCGCCGAGGCCGGGCGGATGCGTCTCTCGGCTGCCGACGGCGCGACCCGCGACATCCCCTTCGACGGCGCGTTCCTGCGCATCGGGCGGACCGTCGCGCCCTGACCCGTCCCTCGGCGCTGTCGCGATTTCGGGGTTTTCGTAGACAGGCATTGTCGGAACCGATCGATCCGGCTCGTCCTTGGGCCGAGCAGCGAGAGGAAAAGGCGATGAGAGAGTTGATCCTGACCATGTCCATGTCGCTCGACGGCTTCGTCAGCGGCCCCGACGGCGAAATCGACTGGATATTCAGCGGCGACCAGCAGGCCATCGCCTGGAAACTCGATGTCGTGTCGAACGCCGGCCTGCACATCATGGGCAGCCGCACCTTCAAGGATATGGCCGCCTTCTGGCCGACCTCCACGGGCGTGTTCGCGTCGCCGATGAACCGGATTCCCAAGGCGGTCTTCTCGCGGCAGGGACCAGCGGTGCTCAAGGCAACCGGGACGACCAGGGGGCTCAAGGACGCCCAGGCTGACGCGGGAGGTACCTCGACGGGACCATTGCAGCCCGGCGCGGAAAGCTGGGGCGAGACCTATGTCGCCAGCGGCGACCTGGCCGAGGAAATCGCCGGACTGAAAGCGCGGGACGGCAGGCCGATCGTCGCTCATGGTGGCGCCGCCTTCGCGCGCAGCGTCGTCGCGCGGGGACTGGTCGATCAATACATGCTGCTCGTGCATCCGGTGGTGCTCGGCAAGGGTTTGCCGATCTTCTCCGAGGTCGCCGCGCCACGGCGTCTCGAACGGACCGGCTCGATGGCCTTTCCAGGCGGTGCGGTGGCACTGATCTATCGGCCGGCGTGACCACGTCCGAGAGGTGCAAGCGGCGATCAGCGCTCATTTCGGCGCCTTGCATTTGAAATCCCGGCCGTCTCGCGACAAGATGGTGGCGACATCCACGCTGGAGGCGCCCATGTCCGAGATCGCTCACATCGCAGCGGCTATCTTCAAGCGTGCCGGCGGCGCGCGACGCTTCATCGTCGCCATTGCCGGCCCTCCGGGCGCCGGCAAGTCGACGCTGTCGGCCAAGCTGAATGCCGTGCTGCCGGAAGGCGCTTCCGAGGTGGTGCCGATGGACGGCTTCCACTTTGACGACGGTATTCTCGACCGCCGGGGGCTGCGCAGCCGCAAGGGCGCTCCGGAAACCTTCGACTTCGCCGGATTCGAAGCGCTGCTGCGGCGCATACGCAGCGGCGAGCCGGATATCGCGATTCCGATCTTCGACCGCGGCATGGAGCTGTCGCGTGCGGCGGCGGCGATCGTCGCCGCCGACACCAAATTCGTGCTTGTCGAGGGCAATTATCTCCTGCTCGACGAGGAGCCCTGGGCGCGGCTCGCGCCTCTGTTCGATTTCACCATTTTCGTCGACGTGCCGCGCAACGAACTGGAGCGCCGCCTGCGGCAGCGCTGGCACGATCACGGCCGCAGCGAAGAGGATGCGCGCGCCTGGATAGCCTCCAACGACATGCCGAACATAGAGCGCGTATTGGGCCGCCGACGCCCGGCCGATCTGGTGGTCGGCGATTACGTCTGATTCTATTGTTTTTGCGAGGGGAACCTTAAGATTCTCAGGTCGTTATGCGCATGCGCGACCCCAAGGAATCGGAACCGGTTTTCGCTCCGCCGCCCCCGGTTCGGAAGGATCGTGCGCCTGATTTTTCCGCGCGCCCGCAAGGGCGCGGCATTATGGACCGGCAGCGTTGCCGGATGTGGAATTGACGATGGCACTCAAGGCAAGAAAGCCCGCGCCTGTAAAGGGCAAGGCGCGACCTGGCATCCACTCCAAGGCTGAAGCGAACTCCGCCACTGCCGTCAGGGATGCCAAGCCCACCTTTGGCAAGGCGGCGCCAAAGAAGGTGGTTGCGGGCGCAGCCACGCCGAAGGCGGCCGGGGCGGTCGCGAAGACCCGCAAGCCGGTGGCCGACAAGAATTCCGGCGGCGCGGTTCGCTCGGCAGCGAGCATCGCCGTAGGCGCCGTCGTTGTCACGGCGCGCGGTGTTGCCTCGCTCGCCGCGTCGGTTGTCGGCCGTCGCGGTTCAAAGGGCAAGGCCAAGTAGCGCGCCCCGAAGCCGGCCGGCCAAGCTTCTTACGGAATGGTCAGCCCGGCCTGCACGGCCGGACGGGCAAGGCCACGCTCCAGCCATGCCGCGACATTGGTGAAATCGTCGAAGCCGACGATCTCGCGCGCCTCGTAGAAACCGACGAGGTTGCGCACCCAGCCGAGCAGCGAGATGTCGGCAATGGTGTAGTCCTTGTCCATGATCCAGCGTCGGCCCTTCAGCCGCTGGTCGAGAACGCCGACCAAGCGCCGCGATTCATCGCGGTAGCGTTCCAGCGGCCGCTTGTCGGCGATCTCGCGTCCGGCGAATTTGTGGAAGAAGCCGAGCTGGCCGAAGATCGGGCCGACATTGCCCATCTGGAAGAATACCCACTGGATCGTCTCGTAGCGGAGCGACGGATCGGCGGGGATGAGCTTGCCGGTCTTCTCGGCGAGATAGAGCAGGATAGCACCGGACTCGAAAAGGCCGATCGGCTTGCCGTCCGGCCCGTTGGGATCGACGATCGCCGGTATCTTGCCATTCGGGTTGAGCGACAGGAATTCCGGCGTCCAGCTCTCGTTCTTGCCGATGTTCACGGCGTGCGCCTCGTAGGGCAGGCCGAGTTCCTCGAGCGCGATCGACACCTTCACGCCGTTCGGCGTCGGATAGGAGTAGAGCTGCAGCCGGTCCGGATGACTTGCCGGCCAGCGCTTCGTGATCGGGAATGCGGACAGGTCTGGCATGGGAACTCCTGGCGGGTTTGTCGGCCGACATCGGGTGGGGTCTTGGGCCGCTGCGATCTCGATGGGATTGCGTGGGCTGGCGGGTTCGGGGCGAGGACCTGGGCATCGAACCCCGATCAGGGGCACTTTAGGCTGGCGCAGCCGCCGCGATCAACATGGCGGCGGCGCACGCTCCGTCAACGCGGAGCGGCTCGTGGTCAGACCGGCTTGAACGCCAGCACCGCGTTGGTGCCGCCGAAGGCAAAGCCGTTGCTGATCGCCGCGCGCACCTTGCGCTCGCGCGCCACGTTCGGCGTCACGTCGAGGTCGCAATCGGGATCAGGCTCGCGGTAATTGGCTGTCGGCGGCACGACGCCTTCGCGGATGGCCATCACGCAGGCAATCAGCTCCAGGGCGCCCGAGGCGCCGAGGCAGTGGGCATGCATCGACTTGGTCGACGACACCGAGAGCTTGCCGGAATGCTCGCCGAACACGCGCTTGATCGCCGCGGTCTCGATCTGGTCGTTGGCCTTGGTGCCGGTTCCGTGCGCGTTGAGGTAGTCGACGTCCTCGGGATTGAGGCCGGCATCGGCGAGGCAGGCGCGCATGGCCGCCTCGGGCCCTTCGATGGTCGGCGCCACGATGTCGGAAGCGTCGGCGGAAAAGCCGGCGCCGACGATCTCGGCGAGGATTTCGGCGCCGCGCGCGCTGGCATGCTCGTAGCTTTCCAGCACGGCCATGCCGGCGCCTTCGCCGAGCACGAGGCCCTGGCGGTCGGCCGAGAAGGGGCGGCACGTATCGGGCGACAGCACCCGCAGGGCTTCCCATGCCTTCAGAATGCCCCACACCAGCGGCGCGTCGGTACCGCCGGCGAGCATGACGTCGGCGCGGCCGAGCCTGATCTGGTCGACAGCGGAGGCGATGGCGTGGTTCGAGGACGAGCACGCCGAGGTCACGCCGAAGACCGGGCCGCGCAGGCCGAGATTCATCGACACCTGGCCGGCGGCGGCGCCAGGCATCACCTTCGGCACCGTGAAGATGCCGGCGCGGTTGCGCCCTTCGAGCAGGATGGCGCGATAGTTTTCCTCGATCGCCTCCCAGCCGCACACGCCGACGCCGACGATGGCGCCCGTACGGAACGAGTTCGCGTCATCGACCTGCAGGCCGGCCTGTGCGGCCGCTTCCCGCGCGGCGATCGCCGCCAGCAGGCTGAAGCGGTCCATCGACACAAGTCGCTTGCGGTCGATACCGTGATCGGGCAGCGCCTTGATCTCCGAGCCGACCCTGATCTTCAGGTCGTGGAGTTCCGAGGTGACGGGGCCGATGGCGGAACGGCCGGCGCGCATTTCCGCCCAGATCGCGGAAGCATCGGTGCCAAGCCCACAGATACCGCCAATGCCGGTGATGACGACGCGTCTGCTCATTCAGGCTTTCTTCGCGATCAGAGCGCGAACCGCCTCGACCATGTCGCCGACGTTCTTCAGGTTGGCCCAGGCGTCGACCGTGTTCATCTCGATCTCGATGCCATATTCTTCCTCGAGATCGAAGATGATCTCGGTCAGTTCCAGCGAATGGATGCCAAGCGCCCCGAGTTCGGTGCTGGTGGTGATCGCCTCGCCGCCCGGTTCGGCGTGGGCCTTGATCTTCGCGATGATGTCGTCCGCCAGCTGGTCAGCCATTCGGTTTCTTCCCCAAATCTGTCGTTCTCCGACGCCAACTGCGCAGCGCCCTTCGACCTCGGTATCAAGCCGCCATCGTCGCCTCTGAACCTCCGTCAGGCGTGCATGACCGTGCCAAGGTGGCTCCCTCTATAGAAACGGAAACGCTTTCAAGCAACAAGCTATATATCGACAATGCTGCCGGAGAGCTTAACGTTGGGTGGTGGACATGACGATGCATGACGGGATTCTGGCCCAGGCGGCGCAGCGCGTTGCCGGTACGGCCCGGCTCGCCTGCGGGGAAATCGACGGCCGCACACGGCTCCGCCGGCTCTACCAGGACGGCTCGGCCAAGATTCGCATGCCGGCTGTCAATGGCGATCCGCTGGAAGCCGTGCTGATCAACACAGCCGGCGGCCTGACCGGCGGTGACCGTCTCGCCTGGGAGGTGGATGTCGGCGCCGGCGCGGCGGCCGTCATCACCACCCAGGCTTGCGAGAAGGTCTATCGCGCCAGCTCCGGCCATGCCGGGGTGCGGGTCGGGCTGAACGTCGGCGAGGGCGCCTGGATCGCCTGGCTGCCGCAGGAAACCATTGTGTTCGACCGCTCGGCCTTCGCGCGCACGCTCGACGTCGATCTCGCGCCAGGCGCCGAGGCGCTGCTGCTTGAAGCCACCGTCTTCGGTCGCCTCGCCATGGGCGAGCGCACGACGCATGGCCGGTTCCATGACCGCTGGCGCGTGCGGCGGCGCGGCGAACTGATCCACGCCGAGGATTTTCGAATCGGGCCGGATATCGCGGGGACGCTCGGTCGTCCGGCCGTCGCCGATGGCGCTGCCGCTGTGGCGACGGTGCTGCTGGTTTCGCCGCGCGCGGAAGACTTGCTCGACCGGGTTCGCGGCATCGTCGGCGACGATGGCGGGGTCAGCGCCTGGAGTGTCGGCGGATCTGGCAAGCTTCTTGCGAGGCTCCGCGCTGGGGACGGCTACAGCCTGCGCAAGCGGCTGGTGCCGCTCGTCGAATTGCTCAACGGACGGGCGGGCCTGCCCAAATTGTGGTCACTGTGAGTTCGCGGGAAAACGCATGAACCTGACGCCGAGGGAAAAGGACAAGCTGCTCATCGCCATGGCGGCGATGGTGGCGCGCAAGCGGCTGGAGCGCGGCGTCAAGCTCAACCATCCCGAAGCGATCGCGCTGATCACCGATTTCGTCGTCGAAGGCGCCCGCGACGGCCGCCCCGTCGCCGAGCTGATGGAGGCGGGCGCGCATGTCGTCACACGCGCCCAGGTCATGGAGGGCATCGCCGAGATGATCCACGACGTCCAGGTCGAGGCGACGTTTCCCGACGGCACCAAGTTGGTGACCGTCCACGAGCCGATCAGGTGAGGAGAAGGACCGATGCTGGAGCTCAGGCCCAATTGCGAATGCTGCGACAAGGATCTTCCGCCGGAGGCGGCGGACGCCCTTATCTGCACCTTCGAATGCACCTTTTGCGCCGATTGCGCCGAGACCGTGCTGGGCGGCGTCTGCCCCAATTGCGGTGGCAATTTCTCGGCGCGCCCGATCCGGCCCGCCGCCATGCTGAAGAAATATCCAGCCTCGACCCGGCGCGTGCTCAAGGCCGAAGGCTGCGGCCCGCGCCGCGCCGCCTAGACCCGGCCTTTTTGAACCAGACCCAGCCTGTTGAAAGGAAAGGCACTGCCATGATTTCCGCCTCGACGAAACGCACCGCCCTTGCCGCGCTTCTGCTTCTTGCGGCGGCAATGCCGGCCTATGCCCATGTCGGCGCCGGCGTCACCTCTTCCTTCACGGCAGGCTTCGGCCATCCGCTGTCCGGCCTCGACCACCTGACCGTGATGATCGCCGTCGGCCTGTGGGCGGCCATGAAAGGCGGCAGGGCCGTGTGGGCCTGGCCGCTTGCCTTTGTCGGCGTCATGCTCGCGGGCGGCGCGCTCGGCATGCTGCAGGTGCCGATGCCGTTCGTCGAGCCTGCCATTCTCGCTTCCGTGGTGACGCTCGGCCTGCTGGTGGCGCTGGCCATCGACCTTCCCGTCTCGGCCGGCGTCGCCATCATCGGCCTCTTCGCCCTGTTCCATGGCCATGCGCATGGCACGGAAGTGCCGGAAAATGCAGGCGGGCTGGAATACATGGCGGGGTTTGCCGTCGCCACGGCCCTTCTCCATGCCGTGGGCATCGCGGCCGCGCTCGGCCTCGGGCTTCGGTTCCGTGGCCTTGCGCGGGCCGCCGGCGCCGCCTGCGCGGCGGTCGGCGTCGGCCTTGCCTTCGGTATGTTGTGAGGGCGCGATGATTCCCGGTGAAATCATTGCCGCCAAGGGCGAGATCGAGCTCAACAAGGGCTTGCGGACCGTGACGTTGAAGGTCGCCAACAGCGGCGACCGTCCGATCCAGGTCGGCAGCCACTACCATTTCTACGAAACCAATGCGGGGCTGAAGTTCGATCGCGAACTGGCGCGTGGCATGCGCCTCGACATCGCCGCCGGCACCGCCATGCGCTTCGAGCCGGGGCAGGAGCGCGACGTGACGCTCGTGCCGCTCGGCGGCGGCCGGGAGGTCTATGGCTTCCAGCGCAAGGTGATGGGGAAGTTGTGAGGCAAGCCTGCGCGCTTCAATCACTTGAGGGGCCTGGCGGTCGCACGGACTTGGCGACGCGAAATGATGGCTCCTGGCCGAGGCTCTGCCCGGCAACGCCGCTGGCGGACCCGGAACGGGTCCGCCAGCGCGTCCTGTCAGCTCGCTTTCTTGGTGATAAGGGTCAGCGAGCCATTCGGTTCCATGCTGGCGGCGATCACCTGCGCCGAGGTCATTCCCTTGGCCTCGAGGGCCGATTTCACCTTGGGCGTGGCATCGATCGAACTGCGCAGCTTCTGCAGGCCGGCGTCGCCGCGCTGCGCGACCACCTGGTTGACCTGGGTCTGCGTCGCTTCCGGCAGTTCCTTGATGTCCACGATGGTGACGCTTTGGATCGCGGGCGCGGCCGATTCGGCCTTCGGCGTGGCCGGGGCGGGAGCGGCTGGCGGCGTGCCGGGCTGAAGCGTGGGCTGCTGCTGCGCGCCGGCGGCGCCCGCCATCATCAGCGTGGCGGCCGTGGCGAAAAGTATCGTCTTGCGCATGGATATTCCTTCCATCGGTTTGGCAAACGGTCGTCTGACCCCGCGCGCCGCCTGATCGGAACGCCCAAATGGGTATGCAAAGTGTCGCCGGGTGGGTCATTGCGTGACCATTGGATGGCGACAATGTGCGGCTCGTTTTCAATCCCCTCCAGTTTCGGGAGCAACCGCTGATGGCCAGGATTTCCCGCGATGCCTACGCCCGCATGTACGGTCCGACCGTTGGCGACAAGGTGCGGCTCGCCGATACCGAGCTGTTCGTCGAGGTCGAGAAGGATTTCACCGTTCATGGCGAGGAGGTGAAGTTCGGCGGCGGCAAGGTCATCCGCGACGGCATGGGCCAGAGCCAGGTGTCACGGGCGCAGGGCGCGGTCGACACCGTCATCACCAACGCGCTGGTCATCGACGCGCTGACCGGGATCGTCAAGGCCGACATCGGCCTCAGGGATGGCCGCATCGCGGCGATCGGAAAGGCCGGCAACCCCGATACGCAGGACGGCGTCACCATCATCATCGGCCCCGGCACGGAGATCATCGCCGGCGAGGGCAGGATCCTGACCGCCGGCGGCTTCGACGCGCACATCCATTTCATCTGCCCGCAGCAGATCGAGGAAGCGCTGATGAGCGGCTTCACCACCATGCTCGGCGGCGGCACCGGCCCGGCGCATGGCACGCTGGCCACGACATGCACGCCGGGACCCTGGCACATGGCGCGCATGATCCAGTCCTTCGATGCCTTTCCCGTCAACATCGGGCTCTCGGGCAAGGGCAATGCGTCGAAGCCGGCGGCGCTGGAAGAGATGGTGCTTGCCGGGGCCTGTTCGCTGAAGCTGCATGAGGACTGGGGCACGACGCCGGCGGCGATCGACTGCTGCCTTTCCGTCGCCGATGTCTATGACGTGCAGGTGATGATCCACACCGACACGCTGAACGAATCGGGTTTCGTCGAGGATACGGTGGCCGCGATTGGCGGACGCACCATCCACGCCTTCCACACCGAGGGCGCCGGCGGCGGCCACGCGCCCGACATCATCAAGGTCTGCGGCCTGCCCAACGTCATTCCATCGTCGACCAATCCGACCAGGCCCTACACGGTCAACACGCTGGCCGAGCATCTCGACATGCTGATGGTATGCCACCACCTGTCGCCGTCGATCCCCGAGGACATCGCCTTTGCCGAAAGCCGCATCCGCAAGGAGACGATCGCGGCCGAGGACATACTCCACGATATCGGCGCGTTCTCCATCATCTCTTCCGACAGCCAGGCCATGGGTCGTGTCGGCGAGGTGGCGATCCGCTGCTGGCAGACCGCCGACAAGATGAAGCGGCAGCGCGGATCCTTGCCGCAGGAGACCGGCGACAACGACAATTTCCGCGTCCGCCGCTATATCGCCAAATACACGATCAATCCGGCGATCGCGCACGGCCTGTCGAAGGAGATCGGCTCGATCAGCGTTGGCAAACGCGCCGATCTCGTGCTGTGGAACCCCGCTTTCTTCGGCGTCAAGCCGGAGATGGTGCTGGTCGGCGGCACGATCGCGGCCGCGCCGATGGGC
>MKVL01000034.1 GCA_001899205.1 Mesorhizobium sp. 65-26
TCAAATCAAAAGGCCTTGCAGGCTGCCGTTTGTCCCCGGATTTGCCCAAACGGATGTGTGGTTCTCACATCCGATACCGATCCTAATGGTTAATCATCGCTTACGTGAAGTTGAAATGCGGTAATACCGTGGCGAGAATTGGCTTGGAGTTAACACGCATACTGGCTTTCGGACTAAGCGGCATCGGGCCACGGCGACTGCTGGTGAGGCAGCCCAGCGTCGGGTGGCCGGAATTATCAACAGTCCGCAATCTTCCGTGCCCGAATGTCGCAGCGCCCGGCGGTCACGGGCTCGGCACTTGCAAAAGCCGCATTTTGCGATCAGCCTAAGCGAATAATGACACGGCTGTCGCCAAAGCATTTCATCCTAGTGCTGCTCGCGGTTCTGTTGACTGCGGGCTTCAGCTTGTCTGCTGCTCAGGTCGGGGTGATGCCCGTCTGGATAACCGGCGCTGGCATGGGCAAAATGGCCGACAGCACCATGAAGGGCGACTGCAAGGCGTGCCTCAAGGACACAGGCTCGAAGCAGTGTCAGCCGGTCTGCATCGCGCCCGTGGTGGCAGTGTTGCCACAAGACCTGGCCGTGACGGCGGTTCCTCGGCTAGAGCAGCCGACAGCTCTGCCGACCCCATTTCTGCGCGGCCGGGGTTTCCTGCCCGATCCACTCCCTCCCAGACCCAGCGCCTGACGCCGTTTCAGCCACAAAACTGCTGATAACGGCGCCCGCTCGCCCACATCGCGCGTGGTCGCGTTGCGGGCACATGCAGCAATCATTCGATGCGCCAGCATCGATTGAGGTCATAAGGGCTACAAGGGTGAACCATTTCTCAATCTCGCGCCGAGGATTTCTCGTTGCTGTAGCGGGTGCTGTCTCAACAAGCCTTTTGAAGGCGAGATCATCAAAGGCATCCGAGGTTGATGAGCGCGAACTTAAGGCGATGCACGGCCGCGCAAATCTCGCTGGCCCTGAGGGTCCATGGACCTCCATCTGGGGGTACGATGGGACCGTTCCAGGACCGATCCTGCGCATACAACAAGGTCGGCCGGTCCGCATTGCGGTCGAGAACGGGCTCGACGAGGACACCACGGTACATTGGCACGGTATCCGTCTGCTGAACGCCATGGATGGCGTGCCAGGTCTGACCCAGCCGCCGATAAAGCCGGGCGAAAGCTTCGTTTATGAGTTCACGCCACCAGACGCCGGCACCTTCTGGTACCATCCGCATGCAGGCAGCCTGGTGCAGATGGGCCGTGGACTCGCCGGTCCGCTGATCGTCGAGGAGGCGGAGCCCGTTGCCGTTGATCGCGACCTGTTGTGGATGTTGCAGGATTGGCGCCTCTCGGGCGACAAGCAGATTGCTGGAGGTTTCGGCAGCACGATGGATGCCGCGATGTCCGGCCGCGTTGGCAACGAGGTTACGATCAACGGATCGGCGCCGACGAACCAGCCTGTGCGAGCCGGCGAGCGCGTCAGGCTGCGGCTCGTCAACGCATCACTTGCGCGCATAATGGCGCTGCGTTTCGAGGGTCACAGGCCGGTGATAGTAGCAATTGACGGTCAGCCGTGCGACCCACATGAGCCGGAGGACGGCCGTCTTGTGCTGGCGCCGGCGATGCGCATCGATGTCGCCATCGACATGCAGGGTGACCCCGGTAGTCGGCATGACGTGATGGACGACGTCTACGACGGCCTTGCATACCCGCTGACCACGCTCGCTTATGACAGAGCGCCGCCGCTCAGGGCCAATCCGCTCGACGCGCCGCTTGCCTTGCCACGCAATCCATTGCCCGAGCCCGATCGCGCTCGAACCATCCGCTGGGAGATCGTGCTCCAGGGTGGCATGACGGGCGGCGGCAAGCTTGCCGGCGTCGGTGGCATGATGGGCATGGGAATGCCCGGCATGAACGGTGGCGCTGCGTGGGCGATCAACGGCATGTCGATGACCGGCGACGGCCATGCCGGCATGGCGCCGCAATTCGCGCTCGAACGGGGCGCTACCTGTCACCTTATCATCCGCAACGAAACCGCCTGGTGGCACCCCATGCATGTCCACGGCTTCAGTCTGTCGGTACTTTCGCGCAACGGTGCGCCGGTGCCGCACCGGCAATGGCAGGACACGGTTCTGCTGGCACCAAAGGACATCGTCGAATGCGCCTTCGTTGCGGACAATCCCGGCGACTGGATGCTGCACTGCCATGTCATCGATCACCAGATGGCCGGCCTGATGACCGTCTTTCGGGTGACCTGATGTTCAATCCAACCTATCAACCAAGGAGAACAACAAAATGAAACTAACCTACGCGCTCACTGCCCTTGGCCTCGCAATCGCAGCGCCGCTGCCGGCACTCGCTGCGACGATCAACGCGGTGATGTACAAGAACCCGCAATGCAGCTGCTGCGAGGCTTATGCCGCCTATCTCGAGAAGAATGGCTTCAAGGTCGACATCAAACCGGTCAACAATCTCTCGCAAATCAGCGGCGATGCAGGCGTGCCGACCGATCTCGAAGGCTGCCACACGATGATGGTCGACGGCTATGTCGTCGATGGCTTGGTGCCGGTCGACATCGTCAAGAAGCTTCTCGCCGAACGGCCGGCCGTCACAGGCATCACGCTCGCCGGCATGCCTGCGGGCGCGCCCGGGATGGGTGGCCGGAAGGACGAAACCTGGACGGTCTATGCCTTCACCAAGGATGGCAAGGCGCCGACCGTCTACGCGACGGAGTGAAATCAGTGTTGATCGGTCGTCAAGCCGTCACTGGGTGGTGACGAATGAACAACAGTGGCACCGTCCCATCCGATGCGCCGACTGTCCGGCGCGCCGTGCTGCACCGACTGGCGGTCCTATTACCTGTGATGGTTTTCGTCGCTCTCGCCGTGCTGCTCGGCTGGGGACTTACGCGCAACGCGTCTGATATTCCATCGGCGCTGATCAACAAGCCGGTGCCAGAATTCAGCCTGCCGCCGGTCCAAGGGCGCACGCTTGGCCTGTCGAGCGGCGACCTGCGTGGCGAAGTCTCGCTGGTCAACGTTTTCGCGTCGTGGTGCCTTGCCTGCCGCGAGGAGCACCCCGTGTTCATGCAACTGGCTAAGAGCGGGACGGTGCCGCTGCATGGACTCAACTACAAGGATCAGCCTGACGATGCCGCACGATGGCTCGACACGGATGGCGATCCCTATACGCGTACCGGCGCGGACCTCACCGGCCGCGTCGCCATAGACTGGGGCGTCTATGGCGTGCCGGAAACTTTCGTGGTGAGTGCTGACGGCCGCATTGTCTACAAGCACATCGGCGCCGTGACAGATGAGGCGCTGGAAAAGACGATCCTGCCGCTCGTCGCGCGGTTGAGGGCCGAGGCGAAGGAGCAGAGACCATGAAGCCATTCGCTACCGTCCTGTTCGGGGCGCTAATCGTCGCATGGCAGCCCGCATCGGCGGCGCAGGCCCCGCAGAACTTCGCCGTTCTCGATACCCCTGCCGCCGTGCCGGAGATCAGCTTCACGGACGCAACCGGCCAGCCGAAGACGCTCGCCGATTATTCCGGCAAGGTCGTGCTGCTCAACATCTGGGCGACATGGTGCTCACCCTGCCGCAAGGAAATGCCGACTCTGGACCGGTTGCAGGCAAAGCTCGGCGGGCCCGATTTTGAGGCCGTCGCACTCTCCGTGGATCGTGGCGGCCCGGAGCTGGTCACGAAATTCTTCGCCGAAACCGGCGTCACCCACCTTTCGCTGAACATCGATATCTCGGCCAAGGCCATGTTCGCGCTCGGCACCGTAGGCCTTCCGACAACCTTGCTTATCGACCGCCGGGGCAAGGAGGTCGGTCGCCTGATCGGGCCGGTTGAGTGGGATGCTCCCGACATGGTCGACTTCATCCGCGGTCGCATCGTCGCCAAATGAGAAAGGGAAATGACATGACCTCGACAGAACTGAGCCAGGGCCGGCAGGCGTCACCGCGCCGCGATATCCAGTCCTTCGTTCGTTCCACTCTGAGCGGGCCGCGCGGTCTGATCGCCGCTGGCGCGGCCGTCGCCATTCTCGGCATTGCCTTCAACTGGTCGTGGCTAGTCGCCGTCGGCATCGCGCCGGTGCTGCTCAGCCTCCTGCCCTGTGCCGCTATGTGCGCACTTGGCCTGTGCATGAACCGGATGACCGGTCGCTCATGCTCGACAGGGGATGTTTCCAAAGAGGAACGCGCCGACATTCCGAAAGCACCATCCGTTGATACGAGAGGTGGGGATTGATGCTCGTCCGAATGCAAAGCGGGCCAGCGGCTCGAGGCGTTTCATCGACCTGGAGCCTATGGACATTCTTGCTGCGCGACTTGGTTGCGCTGGCGGCGTTGACCATCGGCTTCGCGCATGGCGCGCGGGCACATTCGCTGGATGACGTCGACGCGATGCTGCAAAGCGATGAGAGATATTTCCAGCAGATCGATAAGCCGACGCCCGATTTCACACTGCGTGCGGAAGACGGCCGCATCGTGCGGTTGGCAAATCTCGTCGGAAAGGTGGTGGTGCTCCATTTCATCTACACGTCGTGCCCTGATGTATGCCCGCTGCATGCCGAGAAGATCGCCGAGATCCAGAAGATGGTGAACAGCACGCCGATGAAAGATCAGGTCGTCTTCACCAGCATCACCACCGATCCAAGCAAGGACACGCCCGACGTGCTCAAGGCCTATGGGCCGGCGCATGGCCTTGACCCGGTCAACTGGCTGTTCCTGACCACGACCCAGGACCAGCCCGAGAACACGACCCGCAAGCTGGCGGAAGCCTTCGGTCATAAGTTCACGCTGACCGATGACGGCTACCAGATGCACGGCATCGTCACACATGTGATCGACAAGGAAGGCCGGTGGCGGGCGAATTTCCACGGCATGGACTTCGACCCGATCAATCTCGTCACCCTGGTCAATGCGCTCACCAACAATGTCGAGCGCCCGCACCATGGGCAGGACGAAGGCTGGCTGGCGAAATTGAAGAACCTGCTTTGAGGCAGGATCATTACATGGCTCAATCGACCGAGAGAGGGAAAATACATGTTCACTAGCGCGCGACTGGCAGGTCAGTATGTTGGAGGGACTCTCCGCAGGCTACTGCTTGCCTTACTGGCAGGATGGTTCCTGCTCAATCCAGGCGTTCAGGGTATCCGGGCCTTTGCGGCAGGCGAGATGTCCCAGGATCAACTCGACCAGCGGATCCATGACTATATCCTCGCGCATCCGGAAGTGCTCATGGAGGCGCTGCAAAGCCTGGATCAACGCCAGCGCGAGGCGGAGGCCGCGCAGGCTAAGGAGACACTCAAGGCGCGCGCGGATGACATTTTCCGCGACAAGCAGAGTCCCGTCGGGGGGAATGCACAGGGCAACGTTACTTTGGTCGAATTCTTCGATTATAATTGCCCGTATTGCCGACTAATGGCACCAATAATGGACCAGGCCGTAGCCGACGATCCGCAGCTCAAGATCGTCTACAAGGAATTCCCTATCCTCGGCCCGGATTCGGTGTTCGCGGCTAAGGCGGCGCTCGCGGCCGAGCGGCAGGGTAAATATGGCGCGTTCCACAAGGCACTGTATGGGGCGAAGACCAGGGTGACCGATGCGGTCGTGCTGAAGATCGCGGCAGAGACCGGCATTGATGTCGAGCGCATGAAGAGCGACATGCAGAAGCCCGACATCCAGGCGCTGATCGATCGCAATGCCGAACTGGCCCAGGCGCTGAGGATCACCGGAACACCGGGCTTCGTCGCCGGCGACCAGATCTATCCCGGTGCCACCAATCTTGCGACCCTGAAGAAATTTGTCGAGCAGGCAAGAGGAGCGCAGAAATGATGCCGGCGAGCGTGGATATCTAATCGGTGCCCGAAATCTCCAACATCAGCGTGCTGGCCGCGTTCGCGGCTGGTATCGTCTCGTTTCTGTCACCCTGCGTGCTGCCGTTGGTGCCTGGCTATATCTCCTATATTGCCGGCAGGGCGCCGGCGGATGGGTCTGTGCATCGGACAGCTCGTCTGTCGGCAGCGGCATTGAGCTTATTCTTCGTGCTCGGCTTCTCCACCGTCTTCATCGCGCTTGGTGCCAGCGCCACCGCGCTCGGCCGGTTGCTGCTCAGCTACCGTTTCGAGCTCAATCTCGTCGGCGGCGCCGTCGTCGTGCTGTTCGGCGTGTTTCTCACCGGGCTCATCCGCCCGGGCTGGATGATGCGCGAGGCGCGCTTCCATGCCACCGCACCAGGAGGGCATGCGATGTCAGCCTACACTCTCGGCCTTGCCTTCGCCTTCGGCTGGACGCCCTGCATCGGCCCGATCCTCGGCTCGATCCTGACCGTGGGCGCCGCTTCCGCGACGGTGGCCGACGGCATCACCTTGCTGGCGATCTACTCGCTCGGGCTTGGCGTTCCGTTCCTGCTCGCCGCCATGTTCACTGACAGTCTTACGCAGAGGCTGACGTCGTTGCGCAAGACCAGCCAGATGCTACAGCCCGCTGCCGGCGCAATCATGGTTGTCATGGGACTCGCCATGATCGCCGGACAGATGTCGACGCTCTCGTACTGGCTACTTGAGCAGTTCCCCATTTTTACGAGGATCGGCTGAGCCGAGAAAGGGATTCGCTGTGAAGCGAACACTTTGTCCGAATCGTCGATCCATTGTCCTGGACGGTCTGTTTGGCGCGGTGGCGGTGGTTGGAATCCTCGGGCGCCCGAATTTGGCGATGAGCGGTGAAGACCCCGACCTGGCGGCCCGCTTCAAGGAGCTCAGCCAGAACGGCAACAGCACCTGCTCGGCCAAGTTCACGGAGTCGATCGCGACAATGCCGGCGATGTCGCGCATCAAGGGTCCGTGCTGCAGCCCGATGGAACTGAAGCGCTATGGCGAGCAGGTAAGTGGCCTGGCGAAATACCACGCCATCCCCATTATCCCGCAGGATCCGTATGACATATCTGCGGGGACCGCTCGGCAGGCGATAGCCTATTACGACCTGCAACTCACCGGCGACGAGCAGATGGCCTATGACTACGCTATGGCGAACTCCAACGAGAAGGGACCGTGCTGCTGCCAATGCTGGCGTTGGAAGGTATATGGCGGACTGGCAAAATACCTGATCCACGAGCATCGTTTTGCCGGCGAGCAAATCGTGGATGTGTGGAACCTTTCCGACGGTTGTGGCGGGGGGATGTGAACCAGACACCGGAAAAGTACAAATACGGCTGATGCCAACGGAAAACAGTCGCTCATCTTTTGGTGGGGCCTTGTATGAGTCGAATTGGTTTCCTGCTGGTCATGTTTATCGCCATAGCGACTACGACCGGTGCGGCTTTCATGCTTTACAGGAACGAGCTTGGTCGTCTGCGCGACGCCGTCAGCCGAGGCAGTCTGGTCGCCAACCTCGACATCGGTCCGATCGAATACGCCGACAGCGGTGTGGGTATTCCGCTGTTGTCGATCCACGGCGCCGGCGGCGGCTTTGACCAAGGCCTTGCCCTTGCAGCCGATCTTGTGGGTGAGGGCTTTCGGGTCATCGCGCCGTCGCGCTTCGGCTATCTCCGTACACCCGTTCCGCGAGACCCCTCTCCAGCCGCGCAGGGCGACGCGCACGCGGCGTTGCTCTCTAAACTGAACGTTCCCAAAGCGGTGGTTGTCGGCGTTTCGGCCGGCGCCCGTTCAGCGGTCGAGTTGACACTCCGTCACCCGGACAAGGTCGCCGCTCTTATTCTGATCGTCCCAGCCCTTTATCCGCCTACCAGTCCGGTCGCGATCGACGTCAGCCGCGGCAACAAGTTCGCATTCTGGGCCGTCAATGTTGGTGGCGATTTCGCTTGGTGGGCAGCTGAGAACGTTGCACCGTCTATACTCATTCGCTTCGTTGGCGTTCGGCCGGCGCTGGTAGCCGCTGCGCCCGACGCCGAGAGGGACCGCGTCATGAGCTTCGTCAGAAGCGTTGAACCGCTGTCGCTCCGCTTCTCCGGAATCAACATCGACAGCGCCCCCGAGTTAGATAGACTTCCGTTAGATGAAATCACTGCACCGACAATGATCATCTCTGCGCGCGACGACTTGTTCAACACGCTCCCGTCAGCCAAATTCACGGCGGCCAGGATCCCCGGCGCCAAGTTGGTGGTCTACGATACCGGCGGACATCTTCTGGTTGGGCGGACGCAGGAGGTTCGCACGGCAGTCCGCGCGTTTCTAGCAGGCGCAGGCCTGATCACGTCATCAGATGGCCCGACACAGTGAGACAACAACCGCCTTGGCGATACTGCCTCACTGATCGCTTCGAGCAGTCGCCCTATCGAAACAACGGTAGCAAGGCGCAGTGATCGAGGTCGCGATGCGGTTGGCCGCGCTGGCGCTTCTGATCATTACCAGCGTGATCCAACTGGTCGTGGCGAATAGCTGGGCGAACTTCCATCTGCACTGGGCCGCCCTGGCGCTCGGGCCAGATCGACTCTCGCTGGACTTCCTGATCGACCGGCTGGTCCCCTCGCAAACCGCATGGCACAACATGATGTCTGCTTGCTCGGCCGAAAGGCACGTTGAACTCCGTGCGGCGCGCATCATTGCCGCATCCGCGCGCCGAGCCCGCTGGTGATGTCTCAAGAACCATGTAGCCGCGTACCGATGCCGAACTCGTGTCGAGCGCTGAACCCTGCGAGCGAGTCACCAAGACTGCGCGCGCGGCATTGATCAAACGGGACCAGCAATCCCGGCACCGATTGGACCATCCTCATGGCCCGGGCCCAAGATGGTGATGCAGCAGCCTATCGCTGGGTTCTGGAGGAAATGACGCCGTATCTTCGCTCAACCGCCGAACGGCGGCACCGCGACGCGAGCGACATTGAAGACGCAGTCCAGGATGTCCTGCTTACCGTGCATTCGATTCGACACACCTATGACCCGAAGCGCCCGTTCGGGCCGTGGTTGGGAGCGATCGCAAACCGTCGCCTTGTCGACAGGCTACGCCGTCAAGGTCGTACGAGAGCGCGCGAGACGCCCTTTACGGCAGCGCACGAAACCTTTGCAGAGCCTCAAGCGAACTTAGAAGAAATATCGAACCGACATCGATTGCTGGGCGCCGTCGACAGACTGCCTCCGATACAGAGACAAGCTATCCGAATGCTCAAGC
The DNA here is from genome assembly GCA_001899205.1 of Mesorhizobium sp. 65-26. Taxonomy (GTDB): domain Bacteria; phylum Pseudomonadota; class Alphaproteobacteria; order Rhizobiales; family Rhizobiaceae; genus Mesorhizobium. The sequence goes on from MKVL01000034.1 coordinate 9,125, forward strand.
TCAGAGAGATGTCGTTGAAGGAGGCTGCGACGGCGAGCGGTACGTCGATCGCGTCTCTCAAGGTTGCGACACACCGCGCCTTGATAAGCCTTCGGAAGATGCTGACCAATCGGAGCGACACGTGATCAAGACCCCTGATCTCATTGCATCGCTTGCCACGAACCTGGCGCCGGTACGGCGTCTGCGGCCGCCGCTGACGCGCGCCACCTGCTGGCTTCTGCTCGCGGCTGCCGTTCTGACGCTGCTTGCCATAAGTCAGGGAATTCGCCCCGACCTTGTTCAGCGGCTGCGGGATCCTACCTTTGCCACCGGCATGGCGGCTTCGCTCCTGACAGGCATATTGGCGGCGTTTGCGGCCTTTTTGGTCAGCCTCCCCGATCGGTCGCGGCTTTGGCTTCTGCTGCCGGCGCCGACGCTGATCGTCTGGCTGTCGAACATTGGCTACCAGTGCCTGGCTCGGTGGATCGGCATCGGCCCGGCCGGCGTCAGCTTCGGAGAAACAGCCCGGTGTTTCGCGACCCTGGTGCTGACCAGCCTGCCATTATCGCTCGCAATGCTCGTGATGCTGCGCCACGCGGCCACTTTGCGACCGACAGTGGTTGCCGTGATGGGCAGCCTGGCCGTGGCCGCGATCACCGCAACGGCGCTGTCGTTGTTCCACACCATCGACGCCACTGTAATGATCCTGATGTGGAACGTCGGCGTGGCGGTCTTGCTCGTCCTGTTGGGAGGCTTGTTCGGTCGCAGGATGTTCCAATGGGTCGCCCCGCGTACATTGTCCTCACGAGATTGAAAACACGGCGCCACCCTCGGCCCTGCCGGACATCCACCGCAAGGGGAAGTCGGAACGCCGCGACGGCTTTCGCCGATCTCCGGCGTCTTGGATCGCGACGATAGCTGAGTCACGAAGCGGCGATGGCCGCAAGGGCGCTCCGAGCGACGGCGAGCTTTTTGATATGGGCCGACGACCGGCACCTCGTGCCGGATGGCGGGTATCGACTTCACGGCGGCCTTTTTCAAACAGGGTGCGTCGGGCGGCGGCGTCAATGTCGAGCGCGTCGCCGATATTCCGGTGGGCGGCCCGATGGTTGCCGTTGGCCGCAGACCGGACCCCCGGCTCTGGAGCGCGTTATCATATGCTCCGCTCCGCGAGCTCGCTGCGGCATATGCTGCCGCCAGCGCCGAGATTCTGGAACATACCGGAAATCGCTACAGCTACACCCATGTAGGACAGGCGAAGGGGGCGGTCCAATGAGCGCCCGGCCCATGCTCCAGCTTTTACACGACGATGCGGCAGTTCGGAGAATTTCATCGGCGCCATGACCGAACACGCAGCACCGGCAAGACCGTAACGGTCGGGCGCCAGACGCTTGATCAACATCCCGATGGATCACCCCAGGATGCTCGATCCGCTCCGCAAATCCGGCTGGGTCGACTTCGCTGAAGGCAACTGAAGGGAAGACCGGCCAGCGTTCCTGCCGATGCTGGTCGGCTGGATCAGAGCTATCCATCTGCAGTCAGGGGACTTGTGCGCTTCGAAGCGCTCCCGCGTCGAAATGATAAGCGCAAGCTGCCACGTCCCCTCAGAGCCTTACGAAGGTGGGCACCAGTTCCGCTGACAGCGCGAACCAGGAGGTGCGGCGGGCAGCAAGGAGGGAGAGGGGGGAGAGGGCGTTCGTAGCGGGTTTTAAGGTTCGGAGAGAGGCTCCGGCCGGCCCGCTACGGAGAAACGATATGGCAAAGGCCATTCAGAAGATAACTCTCGACCGATCGCAGGACATCCCCTTCGACAAGCTCGAACTCTCGCAGAAGAACGTGCGCAACATCAAGGCGGGCGTCTCGATCGAGGATATCGCCAACGACATTGCCCTTCGTGGGCTTCTCATGAGCCTGAATGTGCGGCCGATCCTCGGTGACGAGGATAAGGAAACCGGCCGCTACGAAGTGCCCGCCGGCGGCCGGCGTTTTCGTGCGCTCGAATTGCTGATCAAGCAGAAGCGCATGGCAAAGACGGAACCGATCCCCTGCATTGTCAAGCGCGGCGGGACGACCTCGGCCGAGGACGATTCGCTTGCCGAAAACATCCATCGCCTCCAGCTTCATCCGCTCGATCAGTTCCGGGCATTCCAGACCCTTCATCTGCAAGGTCTTGGCGAGGAGGAGATCGCTGCACGTTATTTCGTGTCGGTCTCGACGGTGCGCCAGCGCCTGCGGCTGGCGTCGGTCTCGCCGCGCCTGCTCGATCTCTACGAGAACGACGAAATGAAACTTGAGCAGGTGATGGCCTTTTCCATCACCAACGATCACGTTCGCCAGGAACAGGTCTGGGATACGGTCTCGCGATCGCCTGTCCGCGAGCCGTATTACATCCGCCGGCTCTTGACCGAAACAGCGATCCGTGCCGCCGATCGCCGCGCGGTCTATGTCGGGATCGAGGCTTACGAGGACGCCGGCGGTGTCGTCATGCGAGACCTGTTCGAACAGGACCAGGGCGGATGGCTCCAGGATCCGGCGCTTCTCGAGCAGCTCGTGTTCGAGAAGCTGAAGTCCGACGCCGAGGCGCTGAAAGCCGAGGAGGGCTGGAAGTGGGTCGATGCCGCAATCGACTTCCCATACGGCCATACATCGGGGCTGCGCCGCTTCTATGGCGAGCGCGCGGAGTTCAACGCCGATGAGCTTGCCCGCCATGACGAGGTCAAGGCGGAATACGACAAGCTCGACGCGGAGTATGCCGAGGCAGAAGACTATTCCGAGGAAACGGAAACCCGGCTCGAAGAGCTCGGCAACGAGTTGGACCGGCTGAATGATCGGCGCCATGTCTTCGACCGGCAAGAGGTCGCGCACGGTGGCGCCTTCATCTCGCTCGGCGCCGGCGGGGAGCTGAAGATCGAGCGTGGCTTCGTTCGGCCGGAAGACGAGCCGGTCGGCGACGTCGATGCCGACGATCATGACGATGGCGATGCAGATGGGACTTCGGAATCTGGCGGCATCTCGGTCAACGGCAAGCCCGTTGCCGTCGAGACGCCGGAAGAGGAGGACGACAAGGTTCGTCCGCTCTCCGACCGCGTTATCGAGGACCTAACGGCGGCCCGCACGATCGCGCTCAGGAACGCGCTTGCCGGTGATCCAGTCATGGCCTTCGTCGCCGCCCTGCACGTCTTCGTGCTGAAGACGTTCTTTGTCTATGGCTCCGACTCCTGCCTCGAGGTCACGATGCAGAGCGCGAAGTTCGGTCAGACGCAAGGGTTGGGCGACACGGTCTGGGCGAAGGAGATCGAACAGCGTCATGAAGCTTGGGGCCACGATCTGCCGAAGAACCCAGCGGAGCTCTGGGGCTATCTGGTCACTCTCGACGAGGCCAGCCGGCAGGCGCTGTTTGCGCATTGCGTCTCGCTGTCGCTCAATGCCGTCGTCCAGCCGTGGAACCGGCGGCCCGCGGCGATCGCCCATGCCGAGGAGCTCGCCCGTTCGATCGGCTTCGACATGGTCGACGCGGGCTGGACGCCGACGGTCGATAATTATCTCGGCCGCGTGACAAAGGCGCATATCCTGCAGGCGGTCCGGGAGGCGAAGGGCGAGCAGTCCGCACAGCTCATCGATCACCTCAAGAAGGCTGACATGGCCCGCGAAGCAGCTCGCTTGCTCGAAGGTAGCGGATGGCTGCCCGAGCCGCTGCGTCTTGCCCTCGATCAGACGCCTGTAGGACAGGGCGACGACGCTGCCGATGTTGTCGACGACAACGTCGTGGAAAACGCCGACGCCGACCTGCCGGCATTCCTGACGGAGGAGGCGAAAGGCGAGGGGACCGCATCCGAGGACGCCGACATCGAGGAGCGTCGTCACCTCGACGCCGCGGAATAGCCCTTCCGAAAAAGCCTGACCAAGGCCCGGCCCAACGCCGGGCCTTGCTTTTGGCATCGGAGAAAAATGCATGTCCGTCATCAACACGTATGAGAACGCGCTGCGCGCGGAAGGCGCGGCCGTGGTCGGTGACAGAGGGAGAGGTGGGGCCGGTGAAGGGGGAAGCCAGGCGGCGGAGAGAGGGTTGCCCGGCCTGAACCCTGTCGCCTCTCTGGAGATCAGATCGATGTCGATATCCGAGAACGTCGCTCAAGGCGCAATCATTGTACCCGACGAGCGGCGCCTGGACTTCCTGCCCACGCTGTTCGGGCGCTCGCTGCTGATCGTGGCCGAAAACGCCGTTTACAGTTTCATGGAACGCCTGAGCCCGCTCGATTATCGCGGCGGCTTCTGGGATTTCTACGAACACGACGGGACGCCGTTGTTCATGGCTCCGAAATCAAAATCGCGCTTCCGGATCACCGGCGAGATCACCGGGTTTCAAGGCGAGGTCTCGGCCGAGGCCGCGGGCATCATCGCCACGCTCTTCACCTTCTCCCATCTTTCCTTCCAGTACCGGTCCGACCGCCTCCCGGAAGGCTACGGCCGCCTCCACAACTACTCAGCTGACCATCCGGAGGCCTCGGAGATTTTTCAGGCGATCGACTGATCGATACCCCGCCGTCGCCTTCCAGCGCCGAGCTCGCCGGCTTCACTCCGCTGGCCGCGTCGTCTGGCGCGGGGCGATCCATCATCCACCTCAACCAGCCCGGTGATCACGAAAAGTGGCCGCCGGGCTATCCCGTTTCAGGAGCCACCAAAATGAACACCATGATCACCAACACGCACCCCGTCTCGGCCGGGTTCAAGGTCGATATCTCGCGCGGTCAACGCGTCGGCCGCGTCTCGTCCGAATGGTTTTCGCGGCCCGACGACGAGCGCTATCTCTCGCTCTCCGACCTCCATCGCGCGGTCAGCGCCCGAACCGAGCGTGCCCGTGTCGGAACCGTCGAAACTGCTGAAATCCGCGTCGAGGCGACCCGCGACAATGCTGAGCGCCTTTCCCTCGTCATGCCCGGCGGCCGCGAGCCCGTCGCGCCGACGCACTGGAGCTATGGGCAGCTTTGCAGCCTGGTTGGGGCACCGGCGAGCTATATGCGCCAGTTGCCCGCGCCGCTCGCGGCGATCAACCTTCAGCACGGCCTCCTCAATCACGATGCCGAGATGGTCAAGACGCTGGAGATGGACGATGGCCGTGTCGAATTGCGGGCTGTGACGGGCCCGGACTACGGGCGCATCTGGGATAGGACTCTCATCGAAGCGGTGATGAGCATCGCCGGCAACGGGACGGGCGATACGATGTGGAAGGTCCCAGGCGTGCTTGACTGGTCGACCATGACCCACAATCCGTTCGTGGATATCACCAAGGATACCACGACGCTCTATGCCAGCGACCGCGACGTCTTCCTCTTCCTGGTCGACGACACACATCCCATCGAAGCCGGCCGTCTGCCCAACGGTGAACCGGATCTCTATTTCCGCGGTTTCTATGCGTGGAACTCGGAAGTCGGATCCAAGACGCTCGGCATCGCGTCATTCTACCTGCGGGCCGTTTGTGCCAATCGCAATTTGTGGGGCACGGAAAATTTCGAGGAAATCACCATCCGGCATTCGAAGTTTGCAGCGCAGCGTTTCGCCCACGAAGCGGCACCAGCGCTGACGAATTTCGCCAATTCCTCGCCGGCTCCCTTCATTGCCGGCATTCGGGCCGCCCGTGAACGGGTCGTTGCGCGAAACGATGAAGATCGTTCCGATTTTCTGCGCAAGCGCGGCTTCTCGAAAGCTGAAACCGGCAAGATCATCGAAACGGTGTTGTCCGAAGAGGGGAGGCGGCCTGAGTCGATCTTTGACTTCGTGCAGGGCATCACCGCGCTGGCGCGCGGCAAGGCGCATCAGGACACGCGACTAGAACTCGAGGGGAAGGCTCGAAAGCTCTTGGAAAGTGCTGCCTGACCGCGGACCACCACACGCGATCCTCCCATCCTTCCTTTCAGTGCCCGGCCATCGCGCCGGGCTTTTCTCATTTTGGAGACAGCTATTCCAATGAACATGATCACATCCGGCACCGCCAAGGCGACCGCCACCTCGCTTGCGCACGCTGATTGCACCGATCGTGCGGCCAAGATTCTTCATGCTGGCCATGACCTTTTGCCGTTTCTCGAACGCGGCCAGGCGATTGGCGCGACCGATCTCCGCATCACCCTGACGAAGGCCTTCGGCGGCTCGGACGCCGAGGGTTTCTGGGCCTGGAAGGACGCCTATGAGGCGACCGAGGTCGCGCAGGTCCTGTTCTTGCGCAAGTTCGGCACGGCGATTTCCGCACGCGCGAACGCGCCACAGGCCGCACTGGCAATGCTGACGAAGGTCGCGGGCCTGGTCCCGAGCCACACACGGCGCTCTGAGGAAAGCCAGCACCTCCAGCAATTTTCCACGCCGATGCCGCTTGGCTTTGTCGCGGCCCGCGCCGCAAGAATCATGGCCGACGACACCGTCCTGGAACCATCGGGCGGGACCGGCTTGCTCGGAATCTGGGCCGAGCTTGCGCACGCGCGCCTGGCCCTCAACGAGTACGCTCCAGTCCGCCGCTCGCTTCTGGAGCCGCTCTTCATCAAGGCGACGGTTACGCGGCACGACGCGGCCCATATCGACGACTATCTCGACCACTCGATCCGTCCGACTGTCGTCTTGATGAACCCGCCGTTCTCGGCCGGCATCCATGTCGACGGCATCGTCGCCGACGCCGCGTGGCGTCACCTCTCCTCCGCCTTCGCTCGCCTCGCTCCCGGCGGCCGGCTGGTCGCGATCACCGGCTCGAGCCTTTCTCCCGACAATCTCAAATGGCGCGACGCTTTCGCCCGTCTCCAGGACCGCGGCACAGTGCTGTTCAGTGCCGCGATCGACGGTTCTCTTTATGCCCGGCACGGCACGACGATGGAAACCCGCCTGACGGTGGTCGACAAGATCGCCGCCGCCGATCCGGCGAAGCTCGTCGCCTCGCACGGCGCCGCTCCCGATCTGGAAACGCTTCTCACCTGGATCTCCAGCCTACCGCCCCGCTGGCCGTCCACGGCGCCCAACTCCATCGGCACTCTGTCCAACGGCATCCTGCGCGGCTGCGCGGCGAAGATGGCTGCTCGCAAGGCCGCCGGAACGATGCGTTCTTCAGCGGTGACCGCTCCGGCAAGTCGCTCGTCACCCGTTGTACGTGCACCGCGACCGGTGTCTCCGCCACCCGTTCGCGTCGACGAGGTCGTCGAACTAGACTACGAACTGCGCGAGGCAGCGCCAAAAGCCCGCGTCGATGTCGCCGACGGCATCTACGAGCCATATCGGCTGCAGGCAATTCATATTCCAGGCGCGACACCACACCCGGACAGGCTTGTCGAATCCGTCGCCATGGCGTCGGTCGCGCCACCTAAACCGAGCTACCGTCCGCATCTGCCGAAGCATGCCATCGCCAGCGGCGACCTCTCCGATGCCCAGCTCGAAAGCGTGATCTATGCCGGCGAAGCGCATTCCGGCTATCTTGCCGGACACTGGTCCGTCGATGCCACATTCGACAATCTGAAAGCAGTCGCGCCCGAGACCGAGAGAGCCGTTCGCTTTCGTCGCGGCTGGTTCCTCGGCGATGGCACCGGCGCCGGCAAAGGTCGCCAGGCCGCCGGGATCATATTGGACAACTGGCTCAAGGGCCGTCGCCGCCATCTGTGGATTTCCAAATCCGAGACCTTGCTCGAAGATGCCCAGCGCGACTGGAGCGCGCTCGGCCAGGAAAAGTTGTTGGTCACGCCGCTGTCCCGCTTCCGGCAGGGCAAACCGATCAAGCTCGAAGAGGGCATCCTCTTCGTCACCTTTGCCACGCTGCGCACCGACGAGCGCGAAGGCAAACGCTCGCGCGTCCAGCAGATCGTCGACTGGCTATGCCAAGGCGATGATCGAATCCCGACGGACGAAGCGAGAATATTCGACGGCGTCATCATCTTCGATGAAGGCCATGCCATGGCCAATGCCGCCGGCGGTCGAACCGAGCGCGGCGAAAAGGCTGCCTCGCAACAGGGCCGCGCCGGTCTGCGCCTGCAGCGCGCTCTGCCCGATGCCCGCGTCGTCTATGTCTCCGCCACCGGCGCGTCCCAAGTCGAATCCTTGGCCTATGCCGAACGCCTCGGCCTGTGGGGCAGCACCGATTTTCCGTTCTCGACCCGATCCGAATTCGTCGCGGCGATCGAAGATGGCGGCGTCGCGACGATGGAAGTGCTTGCCCGCGACCTCAAGGCGATGGGGCTCTACGCCTCGCGATCCCTGTCCTTCGAGGGCGTCGAATACGACATCCTCGAACACGAGCTGAGCGAGGAACAGATACGCATCTATGATTCCTTTGCCGAGGCCTACCAGGTCATCCATAACAACCTCAACGCGGCCCTCGAAGCTTCCGGCATCACCAGCAGCAAGGGCGTGCTCAACAGACAAGCCAAGGCCGCCGCCCGTTCCGCCTTCGAAAGCTCGAAGCAGCGCTTCTTCAATCATCTGCTGACCTCGATGAAGACGCCGGCGCTGATCGGCGCAATCGACAAGGACGTGGACGACGGCCATGCGGCGATCGTCCAGATCATCTCTACCGGCCAGTCGCTTACCGAACGCCGGCTCTCGGAAATCCCGACCGAAGAATGGGGCGACATCCAGGTCGACGTCACGCCGCGCGAGATCGTCGCGGAGTTTTTGCACCACTCCTTTCCGACCCAACTCTTCGAGGAATATTCCGACGCCGAAGGCAATCTCCTGTCGCGGCCGGTCTATGACGCCGACGGCAACCCGGTCCTGTGCCGGGAAGCGGTCGAGCGCCGTGACGCGCTGCTCGAACGGCTCGGCAGTCTGCCCGCGGTCCCGACGGCACTCGACCAGATCGTCCAGAGGTTCGGCACGGATCGCGTCGCCGAGATCACCGGCCGGTCGCGCCGCATCGTGCGCCGCAACGATGGCGGAACGATCGCCCGCTTCGCCGTCGAGAGCCGGCCGGGCAGCGCCAATCTCGACGAGACCCGCGCCTTCATGGACGACGAGAAACCGATCCTGATCTTCTCCGAAGCCGGCGGCACGGGACGATCCTATCACGCCGATCTCGGCGCGAAGAATCAGCGCCTGCGCCTACACAACCTGCTTGAAGCCGGCTGGCGGGCCGACGTGGCGATCCAGGGGCTTGGGCGCAGTCATCGTACCAACCAGGCGCAGCCTCCTCGTTTCAGGATGGTCGCCACCAACGTCAAAGCCGAACGGCGCTTTCTGTCGACCATCGCCCGGCGCCTCGACACGCTCGGCGCCATCACACGAGGTCAACGCCAGACCGGCGGGCAGGGCATGTTCCGCTCGGAGGACAATCTCGAATCCCAATATGCCCGCGATGCGCTCAGGCAATTCTACAGGCTCATCCACCGCGGCGACATTGCCGGCTGCTCGCTCGAAAAATTCGAGGCGATCACCGGCCTGTCGCTGACCGCGGAAGAAGGAGGGCTGAAGGACGAGCTGCCACCGATCCACACCTTCCTCAACCGCATGCTGGCGCTGACGATCGCCATGCAAAACCTGTTGTTCGACGCCTTCGAGCAATTGCTGGCCGCCCGCATCGAGGGCGCCATTTCCGCCGGCGTCTATGACAAGGGGCTGGAAACGCTTGTCGCGGACCGCATGACGGTGAAGGAGCGCAGGCTGGTCTACACGCATCCGGTCACCGGCGCGCAGTCGCATCTGCTGACCATCGAACGCATGGATCGCAATCGGCCGATGCCGCTCCCAGACGCCCTGAAACTGGCGACGTACGATCCACGGGCGAGGCTGATGGTCAACGGCAAGTCCGGCCGCGCGGCGGTGCAGGTTCCGACGCGCTCGGTGATGCTCGACGACGGTTCGGTCCAGCCGCGCGTCGCGCTCATCCGGCCGATGGACGAAATCCGCTTCGAGCTGCGTCAGCTGGAGGAAACGAACTGGGCGGAGGCGGACGAGCAGGTCTTTTCCGCCGCCTGGAACACCGAGATCGCCAATCTCCCGGAATTTTCCGTCTCGACCATGCATATGGTCTCCGGACTGCTGTTGCCGATCTGGAAACTGCTGCCGCAGGATTTCTGCCGCGTCTATCGGTTGGAGACGGATGAGGGCGAGCGCATCGTCGGCCGCCTGGTCTCGGCCGAGGGGCTTGCCCGGCTGTGCAGGAATTTCGGGCTCGACCGGACCGAGGTCATCAGCGTCGACCAGGTCTGGCAATCGCTGCTCGGCGGGTCCTCCGTCGTTGGGCTCGCCGGCAACATGACGCTGCGCCGGGTGCGGGTGATGAACGACTATCGCGTCGAACTCTCCGGCTTCACCGACGGGATGCGCGACAGGCTGAGATCGATCGGCCTGTTCTGCGAGATGATCGCCTGGAAGCTGAGGTTCTTCATCCCGACGTCGGATGAAGGCCCTGCGATCCTTTCGCGTCTCATCGAACAGCATCGCATCGTCGACGTCGCCGGTCGGACCTGACCGCCATGTTGTCCGCCTCCGAACTGGCGGACCGTCTCGCGCGAGACGCCGAGGCGGTCTGCCGCCATTATCTCTCCGCCGGCCGACGCGCCGGCAATTACTGGATCGTCGGCGACGTCGCCAACAGCAAGGGCAAGTCCCTCTACGTCCATCTCTCTGGTCCCCGGAAGGGCCGGTGGGCGGACGCGGCGACCGCCCAGTTCGGCGACCTCCTCGATCTCGTGCGGGAAACCAGCGGGTTGGTCGATTTCCGCGACGTTGCCGATGAAGCTCGGCGTTTCCTCAACGAGCCCCGGCCTAGCCCGCCGTCCGGCGACGGCGATGCCTGTGGCACCCCATCGGTCGAAAGACCGGCCGCCGAACGCGCCAGGCGCCTGCTCCGCATGACGCAGCCGCTCGCAGGCACGCTGGCCGATGACTACCTGCGCCAGCGCGGCATCCTGCGGGCATCTTTGCATCCAGCCCTGCGCTTCCACACGTCCTGCTACTATCGGGATCTCGTGACAGGCCGGACGAGCAGCTATCCGGCGCTGATCGCGGCCGTGACCGACCGCTTCGGCGCCGTCACCGGTGTGCATCGTACCTGGCTCGATCCGGAGGGCGAAGGGAAAGCAAAGGTCGACGATCCCCGCCGCGCGCTCGGCGGGCTGCTCGGCAACGCCGTACGCTTCCGCTTTCCCGCCCACGGCCCGGTGCCGGTCATGGCCGCCGGCGAAGGGCTCGAGAGCATCTTGTCGCTGTCGCATGTCATGCCCGGCATGGCGATGGTTTCAGCGCTGACCGCCAATCACCTTGCTGCCTTCCTGCTGCCGGCCAGGTGCGAGCGTCTCTACATCGCCGCCGACGCCGACGCGGCAGGTCGGCACGGCATCGAGCGATTGAGCCGCCGCGCGCAGGCGCTTGGAATCCTCCCGCTGGTGCTTACCCCCGAACTCGGCGACTTCAACGAGGACCTGCGCAGGCTCGGACCGGCCCGGTTCACCGCGCAGCTAAGGGCACAGCTCGCTCCTAAAGATTCCGAGGCCTTTCTGCCTGCGTGAGCGCGCCAAAAGAGCGAGGGGCAGGGCGCGACAGCCGATCGGGCTCTACTCGTGGCGTTCTGCCGTTCGCCGAGCTGGGCTTTGCCGTCTCGGCCTTCGGTGACGATCTAGCGCGCGAAAGTCCAAGCTGCGCGGTTTCGCAGCAACCGCCCTCGATCAAGCTCCGGGGTCAACCGCATGATGGGTTGGCAGGTAGCTTGCATTCCGGTATGCGGCTTCAGCGACCGAACTACGACAAGAAAATCCGGAGCACGGCTGGTCGCGCCAAAGCTGCAGCACTGCCGCTCAGCAGTTCGCAATAGCTTGAGGGCAATCGCCCGATGCCACATATCGTTGCCCGCCATCGAAGGGATCATGATGCGCCAGACCAGGCCATTCATTGTTGAGGTCAAGCACAAGAGGGGCGCTGCGAAGCAAAACCGCTCGATCTGGGGTGATATCGACCTCGCCACTATTGCCGCCGAAGCAGCGAAAGAGTCCGAGAAGGCGCAGCTTGCAGATCGTCGGCTTGTTGACTCTGATCCACCCCGCAACGATGCTGAGGATGTCAACAAACCGCGAGTGGTGCTTCCAATGGCCAATCCTCACGAGACTGAATCCGGTCAGGCTCTGACCGATACATCTACGAAAGCAGAGCCGGCCGAACCAAAGAAAAATGCCCCGCGGCAAAATAAGACGGCAAAAGGGCAACCGAAACGCTCGGCTGCAAAGGAAGCCGCCAAAGTAGCCATCTCGGAACCCATCTCACCTGTTCCGGCCAAGGCACCGCGAAAGATCTATTCCGAGAAGGAACGTGCTCAAAAGCTCTCGCAAATCGAGAAGGCGATCGCCGGCGGCGCCAGCAGCAAGAGTGCCGTCAGCCAGGCCGGGATATCCGAGCAGACCTATTATCAGTGGAAGAAGGCTGCGGCACCAGCGCCAGAAAGCGACGCGTTGAAAGACCTGGTCGCGCTCGAGGAAGAGAACAAGCGCCTCAAGAAGATGCTCGCCGAACACCTGCGCAAGGAAAACGCAGAACTGAAGAGCAGGCTGGGTCTTGCATAGATCACGTCGCTCATCGCGCTGGGTCTAAAGCCGGAGCGGTGGCATCTCGCCTTCGCTGACCCGCCACACCCAGGCACCAATCTCCGGGCGCGTAAGAATCATGTCCTTCAGCGTGAGCTCAAACTTGTCATCGGCTCCGGTCGGGACGATGTAGAGCGCAGTTGACTGGCCCCGGTGCTGCACCACCGCGTTTGCGATGGGTTGGTCCGGCGCAAGGTTGTATCGCAGACCCTTGACACTCTTGTCCCGCATTCTTGCAAGCGCGTCGACGAGCTTTCACTCTTGGATGGAGTCGTAGGGGATCCAGTTTTCGTTGACGACCATCACGGCGATCTCCTCGATCACCGCCAGTCCAGCCGGATTGAGCCCGAACGTGGCGATCGCCATGAGATGGGAGCGATCGTCGGCCTCCCATAAAGAAAACTCCCGCTCGAAGCGCGTCCGCAGGCGACGATAGAGGTCCTCGTCCACCATGAAAGGAAATCCCGGCATGTGCCGGATGACGAGTTTCTGACCGACGCGGGCGGCCTCGAAATCCTTCACCTCGCCGACGACGATCATGAGTTTGCGCGGCCCCGGCCCGGATGACGCTAAAGGCGCCAGCGCCTCCGCTCGGCGCTTCTCGATCGCCTCCTTCTGTTCGGCTCGAAACGCTTCCGGTACATAGAGCGTCTCGGCGAGCGGCCGGCCCTTGACGATCATCTGCCTGGCGGCCTCGCGCAGATGCCACTGCACATTCCACCAATGACGCTTGCCCGCCCACAGCGATGTCCAGATCGTGAGTTCGGCCTCATGCCACAGATAGTGGAGCAGCCCGCGCAGCGACAGTTTTCGTGCCTCGCCCGAAACGCTGTCCGCTTCGGGTCCGGATTGCGTCGAGGCCGCGCGGCGGCCGATCTTCGACAGGCTGAAATCCAGCTTCAGCGCCGCCATGCCGCTCTGCGGATCGAGCTGGATGGCGCTGCCCATCAGGGCGCCAAGCCCCGAAAACTCGTAGGGCGACTCGTAGGATGCGCAGGACGGATCGTGCTCACCACCGCTGAGCGGCATGCGCTTGATTGCGTAAAGGCCGCCCATTCGCGCGATGTACATCGGCAGGCCATCGCCCCGGCACATGCACAACGGCCGCTCGCGCCGCTCGTACGCGGCCGCCACAATTTCCTGAAGCTCGGGCGCTTCCTCACCGTAGAGCGAACCGCCGATCCTGAACTGCCGCACCTCCAAAGCTCCAGGTCGCCGCCGCATCCCCTGTCCGCGCATTGAGTCATGACTTTCCCCGGAGCGCAACCCACCAGACGGAGGGTGGCGCAGCGGGCGCCGGCAAAGGTCTCGAGAGGATGACGTCGCTCAGGGCGGCGATGCCGGCGCTGCCGCTGGCCGCCACCACCCTCGGTCAATCACCAGGCGGGCCTGTCCTTCCCACTTGGCCGCCGTCGCCACTACATCGCGGCCGACGCAGACGCTGCCGTCTCGGTCCGACTCGCTCGTAGCTTGGCTACGAGGCCAGCTCGTCTGGGACGATGCAGGTCTCTTGCCTTCGTCTAGCTGAACGGCCGGGGCCGGCAGGCGGGCAGGGCGGCGTCTTCGAAAGTCGCTAGGCACGGCGGTGGTCCGGCGGAGAGGCCGCGCCCGCGGCCTGCCCGAGAGGCGATCCCTGCCACCCCGCGGTCACGGCCGCAACGGCTGCGCCGTCCTCCGCTTCGCTCCGGCCTTCGGTGCAGCCGCGCCCGCGGCGCGGCCGGGTTTCGCTGTCAGGCCGCGATCGGCGCGGCCACAGCCGACGGAGACCGCCATGACCTACGAGCTTCCCTTCGATGACGCCTACGAGCCTTACCACGCCTCCTCGCCGACCGACCGTGTCATCCTGGAACTGCAGATGTACGGCCACCGCCCGCATCAGGACGAGCCAGATCCCCGGCCGCTGCCCGACGACGAGGTCGTCCGGGCCGGCCTCGCCGGGATCGTCGAGACCTTCGCCGGCATGCTCGGCGACACCAGGCTCGAGCCCGACCTCGACAACCTGCTCTGGTCCTTCACCAACGTCTTCCATCGCGCCGCCGAGCGCATCGCGCGCGATCTCGACCGCAACGAGGAGGCGCAGCGATCGAGCCAGAACGAACAGGACGGCTCCGAGGTGAAGTCCGTCGAGCTGGAACGGCTGACGGCCGAAGGCATCACCTATATCGAGCGCCGCAACGTGCTCGAAATCATGCGCGATGAGGCCGCGGACCTCTACGAGGCGGAGACCGGCTCGGCATGGCGCCCGCGCACTGGCTCCAAGGTCAGCCACCAGGCGATGACGTCGGCGGTGATCGACTCCAGAGACTTCCTCACCGCGCGCCGCCGCGTCGAGACCGAAGTGCTTGTCCCGACTGGCACCAGGATCGCCTTCGCCGGCGGGCTTGAGTGCAACGAGCACGACCGGATCTGGGACGCGCTCGACAAGGCTCACGAAAAGCACCCGGACATGGTGCTGCTCCACGGCGGCAGCCCGCGCGGCGCCGAGCGCATCGCCGCCTGCTGGGCCGAGAACCGCAAGGTGACGCAGATCGCCTTCAAGCCCGACTGGAACCGGCACGCCAAGGCAGCGCCGTTCCGCCGCAACGACCAGCTGCTCTCGGTGATGCCCTATGGCCTGATCGTCTTCCCTGGCTCCGGCATCACCCAGAATCTCGCCGACAAGGCCCGCCGCCTCGGCATCCCGGTCTGGCGCTTCATGGAGGCTGGCGCGTGAGCGCCGATCCTTCCTACGTCATCGAACCCGGCCGCTCGCGGCCGGTTTCGCCCACGCGCGATGCGGCGCCGTCCGCGTCCATGATCGCATCGACACGGCGAAATCGCATCACCCACTCTGGTGTATTGCTGTCCGCGTTACATCGACGTATATATCACTGCATTACAGGAGCGTGCCATGGCCACCACCATCCAGAAGAAGGAGACACCCGTGTCGATGCGGTTCCGCAACGATGATCTCACCATTATCGACCGCGGCGCGGAGCTGGTCGGCCTGTCGCGTACCGAGTTCATGCGCCGCGCAGCACTCCACGAGGCGCAGGCGGCGATCCTCAACGAAACCGTCATCCGCCTTTCGCCCGATGCCCATGAGGCCTTCATGCAGGCGATCTCCGCCCCCGCGGCCCCACCGCCGCCGAAGGCGGCCGAGCGGCTGCGCCGCTCCGCGCCCTGGGACCGCTAGGTGGCGCTTTCCGGCATTGAACTTCTCCACGACGCGCACCGCCTCGACGCCTTCGATTGCGGCAAGCCGGCGCTCAACGCATGGCTGGTGGGCTTTGCGCGAACGAACCAGGCCCGCGGTTTCACGCGCGTCCTGGTCGTTCACGACGAAGGAACGGTCGTCGGTTACTACGGCCTTGCGCCGAGCGTGATCCAGCCGAACAGCGCGCCGCGCGCGGTCCGGACCGGGCGGCCACCCGACCCGATCCCCTGCCTGCTGATCGGCCAACTCGCCGTCGATCACCGCTATGCCGGGCAAGGCATCGGCAGCGGCCTGGTCAAGGATGCGCTCCATCGCTGCATCGCCGGCGCGGACATCGTCGGCGGCCGCGCCATCATCGTCAGGGCCATCGACGCGGAGGCCGAACGCTACTGGCAGAGTTGGGGCTTCATTCCCGCGCGGGACAATCCGTCGGTGCTCATGCGTTCGATCGAGGACGTACGCCTCTGGCTGGCCGACATAAGCCACTAGCTCGCGACGCGTAGCCGCGCCAGCAACAGTGGGACCCCGGGCGCGCCGGCCTGCGGCCGGCCGGGCTCTAGTCGCGGCTTGCCGCCGCTCCCCGAGCCGGCAGCGCCGTCTCGGCCTTCGGTGACGATCCCGCGCGCGGGAGAGGGGGAGGAGAGCTGGGGCCGGGCGGTTGATATGAGGGAAAGGGAGCGACCATGGCGATGATATTTTTGGGCGGCTCACACGACATCTACGAACTACCCGAACCCGCGATCGTCCGCATCGGCGCGATCGTCACTGCCGAGCACGGCGTGCTGATCGGTGATGCGCCGGGAGCAGACGCCGAGATGCAGGGGCTGCTTGCGGGCTACAACTACGAGCATGTCGGCGTCTTCTGCGCCGCCGATACCCCGCGCAACAATCTCGGCGACTGGGCGGTGTACCCGGTTCCACCACCCGCCGGCGCTCGCGGATTCGAAGCTCATGCGCCAAAGGATCGCGAGATGGCCCGACGAGCCGACTTCGGGCTCATGGTCTGGGATGGGATGAGCCCTGGCACCTGCCTCAATGTGCTGCGCCTGGCGATGGTGAACAAGCCTTGCGTGATCTACGACATGGCGAGAGGTAGCATAGCCACAGCCTACGGCACGGATGATTGGCGCGCGATGCTTCGTCATGCCGGCCCGGATGTTCGCCGGCAGATCGAGGCTCGTATGACACCGGACGAGCGGCTGGCATTGCCGGTATGAAGGACGCTGTGCGTTCGCGCTTGCAGACCCCTGATGTCTGACGAAGGCACGGCTGGCCTGTTCGACCGATCCCCTGACGCTCGTCGCAGGACGCTCCGGAGGACGAGCCTGCCGTGTTAACTTGCCGCTAAAGCGGAACCGAGGACTGAAAAGCCCGCGACGTTGGCGTTTCCAGCTTGATCGAGAGGTATTCCTCGCCGGAGCGTCACAATATCCGGGTTGCGGCCAGCACCGATCCGATTCCCGAGCGCATCCCGGCCATACGCTTGTGGCCGGCGCCCTCACGCGACTTGTTGGAGTTGGGCGATACGGCTGGTTTCAGGAGGTGACCGGAGCGGCAGTTGCGGCACCCTCCAGCGAGACGTTGGTCGCCGTGGTGCAGGCAAGCGATGGCGGCGCAGGGCGTTTCTCCGTTGGCCGCATCCGGACCATTCCCGTTTCATGTCGCCTTTGTGGACGACCGCCTGCTTTGTGCGGTCAACCCCCGTTGGGGGTACACTCGGCGAATATTCAGGAAAATTCGATTTCGGTTTTTTGGTTGCGGCCAGGCGAAGGGCCTGCCCGCGGTTTTTCGGCAAATAGAATTTTCCAGAATTTTCGCCGAGATGACCGCAGCAGGACGGCCCTCTCCTTTGGCGCCATCGGGAATGGTCCCGATGCAACCTAAGGAGAAGCACTATGGCCACCACGATCGCTAACCTCACCCAGAAGTCCGACGGCTCGATGGAAGGCGTCTTCGCCACGCTCCGGGTCAACGCCCCGATCACCCTGATCCCGAACACCAACAAGTCGCGTGAGGACGCCCCCGACTACCGGATCGTCAACAAGCGCACGGGCTTCGAGATCGGCGCTGGCTGGAACCGCGTCTCGCAGCGCTCCGGCGAGGAATACCTCTCGGTCAAGCTGGAAGCCCCCGAGATCGGCGTGATCTTCGGCAATCTCGCTCCCGCGCCCGGCGGCGACGAGAACAAGAAGGTCATCCTCTGGAATAACCCGCAGTGAGCTCAAGGGGCCGGTCGACCAGGCCGGCCCCTTCCTCTCCAAAAAATCAGGAGGTTTTCATGAGCCGCTACACCATCACCGTCACCGGCAAGGGCCGTTCAGACTCCGACGCCATCATCGGCTACGATCCGCCGCTGCGGACCTTCTTCCTTCAGGCCTTCCCCCACGAGGTCACCGACGATCCGGCACTGTGGCTCGGCACCTACGACCGAGAGTACGACACGCTCGCCGCCCTGCATGCGGCAACCCTCAAGGACGGATACGACTTCATGCCGCTCCCCAACGATGTCGCCGTGCAGATTGCCGCGGACAAAGCCGCTGGCGACGGGCGGGCGAAGCGGCTGAAGCCGATAGCGAAGTCGCGGAAGCATCTCGACAACCATGACTAAGCAGAAAGGCTAGAAGAGCCGCCGCAGGGAGACTCCCACGGCGGCTCTTTTTTATGCCCTGAAGAAGGAGGAGGCTTCAGCAGGCGAGGATGGGCAGTTGCGCAGGCGGTCTGGTCTTATATCCACGCGCCCGCTTGGCCCGGAGCAGTTCGAGAAACATCGACACGGCTTCCTCCTCCCGATCGAAATGATGAACCATCGACTGTCCGCCGCAGCCGATACGTCCCCACCGGCGTGTCAGGCAGGGCGTACCGAACAGAGTCGTTTCGACGGAAAGCGCGTAGAACCGCGCCATATTTCGGGTGGCGTCTGTGCGTTCGACATAAAGTCGATAGGGCTGAGCGAGCATGGCGCGAGGATCGCCGATCGACAAATCCTCGTCCAACGACACTTATGAATCGCTTGTCGCGCAACGATTCATTTTCGTGATGGATTGCCAATCAGAACCGCACGCGCACATCTCCGGAGCCTGCTCACTGTGACCACCTAGGGGGCTGTAGCGGCTCCGCGCAGCGCGGGGTGCAGGAAGGTCATTTGGAGTCGGACGGCGTCTTGTCGTCAAAGCGATACTTGAAATCGCAATGCTTGGCACCCTGCATCAGGGTCTGCGTGCGCTCCAGCTCTATGCGTGGGTCGTAACCGGTACAGAAGACGCCGTCACGGTTGCAGGAGAGCAGGTGGCCGATATGGCCGAGCCCCATTTCTCTGTAGGTCTCCGCATAGCGGCAGCGCTTGACGTTGTAGTGGAACTCCTCGTCGGTGGCCTTGATCACCTCGATGGTTAGAGCGTCGTCCTGCGTCCACAACTCCTGCAGTTCCTCAAAGGTTCGAAGCGTCGTGCCGCCGGGCGTCTTGGCTGCGAAGGCTTTGCCGGTGGCAATGGCCGCACGCCGGATAGCGGTATCGAGAATGGACTGCGCGAATTCCTCGCCCAACTTCTCGCACATCACCTCGTAGATCGGTGCGATGATGCCGGCCTCGATCTTGCGGCGGGCGAGGATGCCGATCTCTCCCTCGATCGCGGCGCGTGAAGCGACGGCCTTATCTTCTTTCATCTCGACTTTCCTTCTATTTGTCCTGCCGCCGCGGCAGCGCCGCCGTTCAGTGACTGCGGCCCCTACCATGTCATGTCATGTCAAAGTCGCGTAATCAGGTTTATGGAACTAAGCTGTTGATATTGAATGATAATCAGAAATCCAAAAGCGCGGCATGTCACTCTTTCGGAAGCGCATAGCGGACGATGCGCAGCGTCTCCTTGTCATCGAGGGTTACTTCCAGCACCTGGTTGACCAGATCATCGTTGTGATCGAGCTCAAGCAGTGCTTGTTCGAATAGCTCGATCTGCATGTCGAGATCCATGCCGGGTGGCCCGTTGAGGCAGACCAGCCCCGCATGAATTGCAACATCCGCATACTGTCCCTTGGCGCCCGGATTGTCTTTTGCTCCCCGAAAATCGACGGAGTTCTTGGTAACGAAGGTCCAGTCGCCATCCAGGATGACGGGTTTGAGCTCCCAGTCCTTGAGCCCAGCGAGTCCTAGCCACACGACGTGGCTGGCCTCCTCGTGACCCTTTTCATGCGCGATCTTTGTCAGCTCCTGACTCAGGCATTCATCGATCAGGAACTTCATCCTGATTTCCTGAGCCGTGGAGCGCGCCGGTCGCTGATGATGACAGAGCCTTCTGGGAGATCGCCGATGGTACGAGGACGTCCACGGAGCGGATTGGCTTCCGCGTAAATCCCCGCTAGCCGCACCTTCTCGGCATCGATGCTCGGATAGGCCTCGAGAATCCGTTCGATCGGCTGACCGGCCGCAACCGATGCGGCGACGTCATAAACTGGGACCCGAGTGCCACGAACAACAGGCGCTCCGCCGAGCACATCGTCCGACGAAGTAACTACCTCCCGGGCAGCCTCGAGATCAGACATCCGGTCGCTCGCACTCTTGAGGAATGGCCTCAGATCGATGGTAAGAAAGTCGTCTCGGACCGTCCAGTCCTCCCGGAGCAGCGCAGCCCATGCGAGCCCGCGCGAGCGTGTGAGCTTCGGTCCCGCAGTCCTGATCGCGAACAACCGCTCTTCCGAGGTCAGCCGCTTTGCGGTCTCGAAATAGAAGCTGATGAACGAGCAGGCGCCGGCCAAGATGTGCCGGCCATTATCGACCGATACAAAGGCGTCCGGCAGGATGCGCTCGTCGATGGCGCGATTGACGTCGCGCAGGCTCACACGCGAGACCACGGCGGCCTCGGTTGCCTTCAGCATTTCGGCTACCCCAGGCATCAGACGCTCCCAGTAAATCTTCCGATGTGTCGGAATATATATTGGCTATGCCAGCTTTTCAATAGCGGTGGCATTGCCATGAGCTGCCGAGACCAGGCGGCCGCAAGCGGCCAGAACCAGATTCAGATCTTCAAGATTGTCTGCTCTGCAGCAGATATCCAGCGCTGCGTAGGGCGCCGATGAAGAGGCTTGCATGGCCAGTGATATCCATCTTGGCCTGCAAAGACAGCGGCATGCTCGTCCAATTCTGCAATGGCGCGATGAAACTTGAGAAGGCACCATCGACCATGCAGTAGTGGGTCAGGAGGCCATTCTTGTCCAACATGAGGACACCTGTCTGATCGCTTGTATAACGAATGGCCGCGGCGCGCTGGATTTCCATATCGCCATCGATCCGCACGTCGAAAAGCAGCAGGCCTCGGCTCCTGGCGGCGATTTCCATGGTTTTTTCATTGAAGCTGAGAGGAAGTGTGCGGACGCATTCGACCGCCATCCGGAACACCGCCGCATCCAACTCTTCCGCCATAACCGAGTTGCTCGCAAAAACATGCCGATTGCAATCAATGCGAGCGGCTTGTGCACAGATGTCATTGAGCGCGCCGACCTTCTATGGGCGGGCCCAACTTGCGACACCGACCACCTCTTATGGAGCCCGCTCCGCGGCCTCCGCCTCGTGTGGGGCTATGGTTCGCTGACGACCGATCAGTTGCAGGCGCGGAGAGGACGCAAAGCCGGCTGGTCGCCGGAAGCGGACACGGCCCCCTTGGGGCCGTGCTTACCTCTCTCTGACTGCCAATTTTGCACCCGCCGCTGCGGCGTCAAGGACGAGCGGTTAGAATGCATTTCCAAGAAGTGTCCTGATTGTCTCGTTGCCGCTGCAATCATCGTGCATTTGTGAGGCC
>MKVL01000035.1 GCA_001899205.1 Mesorhizobium sp. 65-26
CCTTGCCGCGCCAGCCGCTTCTCATCGTCGGCAACGAGCTGTTCGATGCCATCCCGGTGCGCCAGTTCGTGCGCGCCGGCGCCGGCTGGCGCGAGAGAATGGTCGGTCTCGACGACGACGGCGCATTGCGCTTCTTCGCCGGCGCCGGCTCCGTCGATGCCGGCCTGCTGCCCGAAGGCGCCGATGAGGCGCCCCAGGGAGCGATCGTCGAAGTGGCCCCGGCGCGCGCGGCCCTGATGGCCGCGATCGCCGAGCGCCTTGCCGGTAATAGCGGTGCGGGCCTCTTTATCGATTATGGCCATTTGCGTTCCGGCGTCGGCGACACGCTGCAGGCCGTTCGCCGCCACGATCACGAGGACGTGCTGGCCAATCCCGGCGAGGCCGACCTCACCACACATGTGGATTTCGCCGTTCTGGCGGCGGTGGCGCGTTCGCACGGCCTCGGCGCCCATATGGCGACGCAAGGCGAGTTCCTGCTCGGCATGGGCCTGCTGGAGCGCGCCGGGCGGCTGGGCGCCAACGCCGACGAAGCCGAGCGCGAACGGATCAGCGACGCCGTCGAACGGCTCGCCGGCCCGCAGGCTATGGGCGACCTTTTCAAGGTGCTGGCGGTGCTGCCGGCCGGCGTCGCCGTCGCCCCGTTTGCGGCGACCGGTTGACTTTTCGTCGCCGCCCCTTCCAATCTCCCGCCTTCGCAGTCGCCTCGCATACGGACAACAACGCTCCATGCCTGATCACGCCAAACCGGACCCCGTCCGGTCACCGCTGCTGGAAAAAGCCCGCGCGCAGGGCATTCGACACGGCTATTTCACCCGCGTCGGCGGCGTCTCCACGGGCATCTACGAAGGCCTCAACATCGGCACCGGCTCGAAGGACGATCAGACGCTGGTGGCCGAGAATCGCCGCCGCGTCGCCGACTGGATGGGCGTCCCCGCCGATCATCTGCTGACCGCCTGGCAGATCCACTCGCCCGATGTCATCGTCGCCAAAGGGCCGTTCGCCGGCGAGCGGCCCAAGGCCGACGCCGTCGTCACCGACCGACCCGGCATTGCCGTCGGCGCCTCGACGGCCGATTGCGGCCCCGTCCTGTTCGCCGATGCCGAGGCGCGTGTCGTCGGCGCCGCGCATGCCGGCTGGAAAGGCGCCTTGTCAGGCGTGCTCGAGAACACCATCGTGGCCATGGAAGGGCTGGGGGCGCGGCGCGAGCGCATACTCGCCGTGCTCGGCCCCTCGATCGGTCCGGCCAATTACGAGGTAGGCCCTGAATTCGTCGCCCGTTTCGTCGACGCGGATGCCGCCAACGCGGCCTATTTCGCGCCCTCCGCCAGGGACGGGCACGCCATGTTCGACCTCAACCGCTACACGGTCGACCGGCTGCGCAAGGCCGGCGTGATCGCCGAGGGGCTAGACCGCTGCACCTATGCGGAAGGGGATCTGTTCTACTCCTACCGGCGCACGACTCACCGCGGCGAGCCCGACTACGGCCGGCAGGTTTCCGCAATCGTTCTGGAGAAAGACTGATGGCCCTGCATTTCGAACGATCGGAATTCGACGCCCGCCGCGACCGGCTGATAATCGAGATGGCGGAAAAGAAACTGGATGCGGTGCTGCTGTTCGCGCAGGAGAGCATGTACTGGCTGACCGGCTATGACACGTTCGGCTTCTGCTTCTTCCAGTGCCTGGTCGTGAAGGCCGACGGCTCGATGGTGCTGCTAACCCGTTCGGCCGATCTGCGCCAGGCGCGCCACACGTCGATCATCGACAACATCGTGCTGTGGACCGACCGCGACGGCGCCAACCCGGCGATCGACCTGCGCAACCTGCTCAACGACCTCGACCTTCTGGGCGCGCGCATCGGCGTCGAATACGACACCCATGGCCTGACCGCCTACAACGGGCGACGCCTGGACGAGCAGTTGCAGACCTTCGGCCAGATCGCCGACGCCTCGGGTATTGTCGGCCGGCTGCGGCTGTTCAAGAGCCCGGCCGAGATCACCAAGGCGGAGAAGGCGGCGTCGCTTGCCGACGACGCGCTCGACGCGGCCCTGCCGCTGATCAGGCAGGGCGGCGACGAGGCGCTGATCCTGGCCGCCATGCAGGGCGCCGTGTTCGCCGGCGGCGGCGACTATCCGGCCAACGAGTTCATCATCGGCTCCGGCACAGACGCGCTTCTGTGCCGCTACAAGGCAGGCCGCCGCAAGCTCACCAAGAACGACCAGCTCACGCTCGAATGGGCCGGTGTTTTCCACCACTATCATGCGCCCATGATGCGCACGGTGCTGACCGGCAAGGTATCGAAGCGCCACCAGGAGCTGTTCGATGCCTCCCGCGCCGCGCTGCTGGCGGTCGAGAAGGCGATGACGCCGGGCAACACCTTCGGCGACGTCTTCGACGCCCATGCCCGCACTCTGGAGGCACACGGACTGACCAAGCACCGGCTGAATGCCTGCGGTTATTCGGTGGGGGCCCGCTTCACGCCATCCTGGATGGATATGCCGATGTTCTACCAGGGCAATCCCGAGCCGATCGCGCCCAACATGACGCTGTTCGCCCACATGATCATCATGGATTCCGACACCGAAACGGCGATGACGCTTGGCCGCACATACCTCACCACCGAATCGCAGCCCACCCCGCTCTCCCGCCATGATCTCGACTTGATCGTACAGTGAATCCATAATGGGGGTGCGCATCGCCAAGGAGTTTTCAGGCAAAATGAGACGATCGCACGCGACGACCGTGTCATTGCTCGCCGCGCTTGCGCTGGCTGCGTGCACCAATGCCAAGGATGTGCTGGAGCCGTCGGCCATAACTCCGCCCGCCACGGCGGCACAGACGACGACCCAAGGTGCCACCACGACCGCCACCGTTCCGGCGCCACAGCCTGCCGCGCCAGCCGCTCCGGCGACGCCGGCAAACCCGGCCCAGGCGGCCGCCATCCTGTCCAAGACACGGCTACAGATCGCGCCGATCGTCGGCGCCTCAGTGGAGGCCGCCACACCGCTGACCGCGGAGCTCCAGGCGCGCGCCAAGCAGCGCGGCATCACCCTGGCCGGCAGCGCCGACCAGACCGCGACCCACGTGCTCAAGGGCTATTTCTCGGCGATGTCCGAAGGCAAGGACACCACGGTCATCTACGTCTGGGACGTATACGACCCGGCCGGCAACCGCCTGCACCGCATCAACGGCCAGCAGAAGGCGCCCTCCGTCAACGGCGGCGACAGCTGGAAGGGCGTGGCGCCGGCAACCATGCAGACGATCGCCGACCAGACCATCGACCAGTTCGCCGCGTGGCTCGGCGGCAGCGCCGGCTAAGGGCATGCCCGCAGAAGCGCGCACCGGTTTCGGAACCAGAACAGGCGCGCGGGAAAGACAAAAGCGCGTTGGCGTGTCGGAGGGATCGCTGGGCGCCTCAACCCGCGCCTGCTCGCGCAAGCGTGAATATTTCGGGGATTTAGCCGGCGGATTTCCGATCACGAGGCTTGCAATACCGGCACGGGCCGCTAAAAGCCCGTTGAAATCTCCCACCAGGAACGGTGCATGAAACTCTTCGCGGGCAATTCCAACAGGGTGCTGGCCGAAGCGGTGGCACGCTATCTCAACATCCCGCTGGGCAAGGCCAGCGTCAGGCGCTTCGCCGATCAGGAAATCTTCGTCGAGATTCAGGAAAACGTGCGCGGCGAGGATGTCTTCATCCTGCAGTCCACCTCTTATCCGACCAACGACCACCTGATGGAACTGCTGATCATGATGGACGCCTTCATGCGTTCGTCGGCAAGGCGTATCACGGCGGTCATTCCCTATTTCGGCTATGCCCGGCAGGATCGCCGTGCCTCGGGCCGCACGCCGATCTCGGCCAAGCTGGTCGCCAACATGATCACCCGGGCGGGCGCCGACCGCGTGCTCACGCTGGACCTGCATGCCGGCCAGATTCAGGGCTTCTTCGACATCCCCACCGACAACCTGTTCTCCGTGCCTGTCATGGCGCGCGACGTGAAGGCCAAGTACCGGCAGCTCGCCAACGTCATGGTGGTTTCACCCGACGTCGGCGGCGTGGTGCGCGCCCGCGCGCTGGCCAAGCGGCTCGACGCCCAGCTCGCCATCGTCGACAAGCGCCGCGAGCGTCCCGGCGAGTCGGAGGTGATGAACGTCATCGGCGACGTGCGTGGCAAGGACTGCCTGCTGATCGACGACATCGTCGATTCCGGCGGCACGCTGTGCAATGCCGCCGACGCGCTCCTGGCCGGCGGCGCCACCAGCGTCACCGCCTACATCACCCACGGCGTGCTTTCGGGCGGCGCCATCGCCCGTATCAGCGGCTCGAAGCTGCAGGAGCTGGTGATCACCGATTCGATCCAGCCGACCCAGGCGGTGCTCGACGCCAAGAACATCCGCGTCATCTCGATCGGCGACCTGATGGGCGAGGCGATCTCGCGCACGGCGACCGAGGAATCGGTGTCGAGCCTCTTCGACTGATCCGCACGGAACACGCCCCGACAAGCCGCGCGCTTTCGGGGAAGACCCCGCCTCAACAATAAAACCTTGCGGCGAGACGGCGATACGACGAACGCCATCTCGCACCGATCGTAGCGGCGGCTCGCGGACCGAGGTTCGCCGCCGCGCCTTCCGGCTGAGCCTTACTTCTTAGAGCCGTCGGCGTTGAAGCTGTTGAGGTAAGCGATGACGTTGGCGACGTCTTCCGGTTTCTTCAGCCCGGCGAACGCCATCTTGTTGCCCTTCACCACGTCGCGCGGGCTGGTGAGGTACTTGGTCAGTGTCGCCTCGTCCCAGGTGAGGCCGGAACTTTTCATGGCGGCGCTGTAGTTGAAGCCCTCCGCGCTGCCGGCCGCGCGCCCGACGACGCCGTTGAGAACCGGTCCGACCTTGTTGACGGCGCCCGGTCCTATCGCATGGCAGGCCTGGCAGACCTTGAAGCTGGCTTGACCCGCCGCGGGATCACCGGCCGCGAAGGCGGTGCCGGCGCACAACAGGGAAAGCGGGATGATGGCTGAGGAAATCTTGCGCATGATGTGACATCCGTCTGGCAAAGGGCTTGATGGACTGAAACAGGCTATGCCTTGCCATCTCGTTCGACAAGGCGGCCCTCAAGCCTAAATGCTCGCTCCGGGCTCCGTTCCCGCCAGGAACCCGGCTTCGATGGAGCCAGCAGTGTCGGCCGCGCTCATCAACTTTTGTGTACGCAAGGCTGATTTGTCGGCCTCAGGCACTCAGGCGGCGAGGCCCTTCCGCGCCGCCGTCGCGCGAGCCGCGCATGTAGCCGCGCGGCGAGGCGCCCAGCATGCGCTTGAACATGGTGATGAAGGCCGGAACGCTGTCGTAACCGAGGTCAAGCGCCACCCTGGTGATCGGCTCGCCATCGGCCAGCCTCGGCAGCGCCGCGAACAGGCAGGCCTGCTGGCGCCATGTCGACAGCGACAGCCCCGTCTGGCGGTGGAAGGCGCGCGTGAAGGAGCGTCGGCTCATGCCGACGATGTCGGCCCATTCGTCGATCGTCGCGCGTGGCGTCGGCGCTTCCACGAAACGCCGGCACAGCGCCGCCAGTTTCGGGTCGGCCGGGAAAGGCAGGCCGAGCGGCCGCTCCGGCAGATAAGGGATCTCGTGCAGCAGCAGCTTCATGATCAGCCCACCGCGACCATCCAGTTCGCCGCCCTGCGGCAGCTTTCCGGATTCGACGATCAGGCTGTGCATGAGATTGGTGATGCCGACCACGCGCAGGCCGTCCGGCAGCCCTTCTATGGCGCCCAGCGAGACGTAAACCGAGCGCATCGAGACATCGCCCAGCATCTCGACGGAATGCTCGGTGCCCGCGGGGATCCACATCGCATGGTCGGGCGGCACCATCCAGCGCCCGTGCCGTGTCGTCACCAGCACGACGCCGACCAGCGCGTGCAACAGCTGGCTGCGGCTGTGCCGGTGCTGCGGCACGTGATAGCCGTCCGGATATTCGGTCGGCAACACCACCACCGGCCCGACCACCCGCTCCAGCCATTGCCACCGGCGCTCGTGCAGAAGCCCGAGAGCGGCATCCGCCGCCATGAAGATTTCCTTGCCCTGAGACATCGGTATGGCCCACTTGCGAAACTATTGGACCAAACCACGAAAGAAGTATCCTGGCAACAGGCCTATAAGACTGCCCGCGGGACCAGCCAGAAACATCGCCAGCGTCGCCCGCGGGCACGTTGGTTTTTGGCGGCGGCATGCCTCAGGACCAAGCCTGGGCACGCCGGCAAGCCCGTTGAACGCATTAGACTTCGGAGCCTACCTTGACCGACACGACAGCCACCGCCGGCACGGCGCCGGCGACCACCAGCCACGTTTCCGCCCAGGCGACGGCCTTCACCGTCATTCTGGCCGTGAGCTTCTGTCACGGCATCAACGACATCATGCAGTCGCTTCTGTCGGCCATTTATCCACTTCTAAAGGACAATTACGGCCTCGATTTCTGGCAGATCGGCCTTTTGACCTTCACCTTCCAGGTAACGGCCTCGCTGCTGCAGCCGCTGATCGGCATGGTGACCGACAAGAAGCCCATGCCTTACTCCCTGCCCTACGGCATGGCCGCATCGCTGATCGGCCTGATCGTGCTCGCCTATGCAGGGCACTACTGGCTGCTGCTCGCCGGTGCATCGCTGATCGGCATCGGCTCGGCGATCTTCCATCCGGAATCCTCGCGCATCGCCCGCTTTGCCTCGGGCGGTCGCTTCGGACTGGCGCAGTCGCTGTTCCAGGTCGGCGGCAACTTCGGCCAAGCGATGGGACCGCTGCTGGCGGCCTTCATCGTCGTGCCCTTCGGCCAGACCAGCATCGCCTGGTTCGCGGTGGGCTCACTGATCGGCATCGTCGTGCTCTGGCGGGTCGGCGGCTGGTACAGCCGGCTGCGCGCCTCCATGGCCACCCGCAAGGCCGCCACCTTCGTCTCACCCTTCCCGCGCAGCAAGGTGATGTGGGCCCTGTCGGTGCTGACGCTGCTGGTGCTGACCAAGAACGCCTACATCGCCTCGCTTTCGAGCTACTACACCTTCTACGCCATCCATAAGTTCGGCGTGTCGGTGCAGATGTCGCAGGTCATGTTGTTCCTGTTCCTCGGCGCCTCGGCGCTGGGCATCCTGCTGGGCGGCCCGTTCGGCGACCGCTACGGGCAGAAGGCGATGATCTGGTTCTCGATCGTCGGCGTGCTGCCCTTCACGTTGGCCCTGCCCTACGCCAACCTCGAATGGACGATGGTCCTGACGGTACTGATCGGCCTGATCCTGTCGTCGGCCTTCTCCAACATCGTCGTCTTCGCGCAGGAACTGGTGCCGGGCCGGGTCGGCATGATCGCCGGCATCTTCTTCGGCTTCGCCTTCGGCATCGGCGGCATCGCCGCCGCCGTGCTCGGGATCATCGCCGACGTAAAGGGCATCGACTTCGTCTACCAGATCTGCTCCTACCTGCCCTTCCTCGGCCTGCTGACGGTGTTCCTGCCGAACATGAAGGAAGCCAGGAAGGCCTGATACGCGACGTATCGGAAGCAGGCGCCCGCACGATCGGCGCTGAAGGCGTCGGCCCGCAACGGGGCCGGCGCCTTTCTTCTATCCGAACCGGTTTGCCGCGACGCCCCGCACGCCCGGTCGCAGCGAGAACAATCCGCCCTCGGCGGGATTGGCCGCCAGATGCTCCGGCGTCATGGTGAAGCGTGCGGATGTGACGAACAGCGTGTCGAGGTCGGCGCCGCCGAAGGTACAGCTCGTCGGCCAGCTGCAGGGCAGATCGACGACCCGGTCGAGCGTACCGTCGGGCGCGATCCGGACAAGGCAGCCTCCCCCCACCACGCGGCAGTTCCAGACGAAGCCTTCCGCATCGATGCAGGAACCGTCGGGCAGGCCGCGCGCGAAGCCTTCGAAATACCGATGCCGGTCGTCGAGGCGTCGAGCGCTGTCGTTCCAGCGATAGCTGTAGAGCACATTCTTCATCGTGTCGGCGGTGACGAAGCGTCCGTCCGGCATCCATACCATCGTGTTGGTGATGCCGAACCGGTCATCGCTGAGGCTCGTCACGCCGCCGTCCGGTCCGAGCCGGTAGAGGCGGCCTTCATCCCCGGCAATGTCGAGCGGCGCGTCGTCAGGCCCGATATTGTTGGCCATCGTGCCGACCCAGAAAGACCCGTCCGGCGCCACGACGCCTTCGTTGAGCCTTGTCCCCGGTTTGTAAGCCTCGATCGTCGCCACCGTTCGCGGCGGTCCGCCGAAATCCCACAAGGCGATCTCCTTGCACAGGCCGACCACGGCGCCGCCATCCCTGCGAAGGCCGACCGAGGTGACAAGGCCCGGCATCGGCCAGCCCTCATGCGCCCCGCTCTCAGGGTCCAGCCGATGGATTCTGCGGCCGATAATGTCCACCCAGACCAGCCTGCGGCGGCGATCGTCCCACACGATGCTCTCGCCGACCACGTCCCGCGCATCGAAGATCAGGGCAGCATCCGTTTCCCGCATATTGTCCCCCTCCAGGCACCCGTTTTCGAATCCGCTTGACATATAGCTTTAGCCTGAAATATGAGCAATTAAATAACAACCTGTCATACAGGTTTTGAGGGAGCATGATGCAGGAGCAGACGGAAACCTCAGGTGAAGCCAATCCCGGGCTGGTAAGCACGGCGATCCAGGCGATCACCCAGCACATCCGCTCGCAGGGGCTGGCCCCGGGCGACCCATTGCCCAGCGAAGCCGCCATGACCCGGCAACTCAACGTCTCCCGCACCGTCGTTCGGGAGGCCTTCCGTTCGCTTTCGGCGATGCGTCTGATCGACATGAGCGCAGGTCGGCGCGCCACCGTCGCCAAGCTCGACACCGGCGCCATGTCCATGGTGATCGAGCACGGCGTCACCACCCAGCAGATCAGCGTCCAGCAGGTCTACGACGTCAGGCGCACGATCGAGATGCGCACGGTCGCGCTCGCCGCCCTGCGCCGCACCGACGGCGAGGCCGAGGCGATTGCACGGTCGGCAAGGCTGATGCGCGAGAATTACCGGAGCCCCGAAATCGTCATGGAGCACGACATCGCCTTCCACGAGGCGATAGCGGCGGCATCGCACAACCCGGTCTTCTCGCTGATCGTCACCGCCTTCAGCGGCGTCACCCGGAGCACCTGGGTGATCGGCTGGCGCACCCGTTCGTCCGAGGAGGATCAGCTCAAGATGATACAGGGGCACGAGGACATAGCCGATGCGATCCTCAAGGGTGATCCGCGGCTGGCCGCCGAGCACATGGCACAGCACTTCGACAAGAGCGTCAAGGCGCTGATCGACGCCGGGATCGCCTGACATGAAGATCCGCGCCCTCGAAACCATCCGCATCGCAGAACGACCCAACCTGCTCTGGGTCGAGGTCCACACCGACGAAGGCATCACCGGGCTCGGCGAGACATTCTTCCTGTCGCGCACCGTCGAGGAGTACCTGCACGAATATGTGGCGCCGAGGGTGATCGGTCGCGATCCGCTGCAGATCGATCTGCTCTCGGCCGATCTGGTCGGCTATCTCGGCTTCCGCTCGAGCGGCGTCGAGGTGCGCGGCAATTCCGCCTTCGACATTGCGCTGTGGGACATTTTCGGCAAGGCCACGAGCCAGCCCATCGCCCAGTTGCTCGGCGGCTTCAGCCGCCGGTCCATCCGCACCTATAACACCTGCGCCGGCACCGAATACATCAAGGATGCCAAGGGCCAGACCACGGCCAATTACGGCATCGGCGCCGCGCGCGACTACGACGACCTCAACGCCTTCCTCACGCGCGCCGGAGAACTGGCCGAGGAACTGCTGGAAGACGGCATCACGGCGATGAAGATCTGGCCGTTCGACCACGCGGCGGAGAAGACGCGCGGCAACGACATCTCGGCAGCAGACCTGAAGGCGGCCCTCGAACCCTTTGAAAAGATACGCAAGGCCGTCGGCGACAGGATCGACGTCATGGTCGAGTTCCACTCCATGTGGCAGTTGCTGCCGGCGATGAAGATCGCCGAGGCGCTGCGGCCTTTCGCGACCTACTGGCACGAGGACCCGATCCGCATGGACAGCCTCGGTGACCTGAAGCGCTATGCCGCTGCCAGCCCCGCGCCGATCTCGGCGTCGGAAACGCTGGGCAGCCGCTGGGCGTTCCGCGACCTCCTTGAAACCGGCGCGGCAGGCATTGTTATGCTGGACATTTCCTGGTGCGGCGGCCTCTCTGAGGCGCGCAAGATCGCCGCGATGGCCGAAGCGTGGCGACTGCCGGTGGCCCCCCACGATTGCACGGGTCCGGTCGTGCTCGCCGCATCGACGCACCTGTCGCTCAACGCGCCCAACGCGCTCGTCCAGGAAAGCGTGCGCGCCTTCTACCGCACCTGGTACCGCGACCTGGTGACGGCGCTGCCCGAGGTCAGCAACGGAATGATCACCGTGCCGCCGGGACCCGGCCTGGGATTGGCGCTCAATCCCGATCTCGGCCGCGCCTACACCGTCCATCGCCGCGTCACTGACCTGGCGGACACCTGACAAATCCAAAGGGAGGAATGGAAATGAGAAAACTCACGGCAATGCTATTACTTGGCGCGGCGCTGATTGGCGGACAGTCGGTTGCCCGCGCCGACGGCCTCAACATCGTCTTCACACACCATTCGTCGGCCTCGAACACCTTCTGGCAGGCCGTCAAGAAGGGCTTCGACGATGCCTGCGCCAAGGTCGAGGCGAATTGCAGCATGATCTTCACCCAGACCGAAGGCTCGGTCGAGCAGCAGGTCGCCAATATGCGCGCCGCCCTCGCCGCCAAGCCGGACGCATTGCTGACTTCGATCGTCGATGACCATGCGTTCGACGATGTCATCAAGGAAGCGAGCGATGCCGGCGTGATTGTGATCGCCGTCAATGTCGACGATACGGAGGGCGCCAAGGGCAATGCGCGTCAGGCTTTCATCGGCCAGGGCTTCAAGCCCGCCGGCTACTCGCTCGCCAAGGCGGTTTCCGAGAGTTTCCCGAAGGAAGGTCCGATCAAGGTGCTGGTTGGCATCTCCGCTCCCGGCCAGAACTGGTCGGAAAGCCGGGGCGCCGGTGTGATGCAGTTCCTCGAGGAGTATAAGGCCGCCCATGCCGACCGCGACGTCTCGTGGGAGCGTATCGACAGCGGCACCGACCTCGCCATCACCTCCGACCGCGTCGGTGCCTACCTCAACGCGCATCCCGACACGACCGCCTATTTCGATACCGGCTTCTGGTGCGCCGGTGTCGCGCGCGTGCTGGCCGATCGCGGCGTGGCGCCCGGCAAGGTCCTGCTTGGCGGCTTCGACCTGGTACCCGAGGTGCTGCAGCAGATGCAGAAGGGCTACGTCCAGGCTCTCGTCGACCAGCAGCCCTACATGCAGGGCTTCATGCCGGTGATGGAAGTCTATCTCAACAAGAAGGTCGGCATCGCTCCGGCCGATATCGACACCGGACAGGGCATCGTGCGGCCGAAGGAGGCCGACGGGATCATGGCGCTTTCAGCCCAGGGACTTCGCTAGGGGTTCGGCTGCACCGACCGGCCCGCATCGGCGGCCCGTGCCGCCGGTGCCTC
Organism: Mesorhizobium sp. 65-26; assembly: GCA_001899205.1. Classification (GTDB taxonomy): domain Bacteria; phylum Pseudomonadota; class Alphaproteobacteria; order Rhizobiales; family Rhizobiaceae; genus Mesorhizobium. The sequence continues at coordinate 11,578 of MKVL01000035.1, forward strand.
ATCCATTTCGAAATCCTGGAGCCCGCCTTGAAGCGCCTGTTCAAGACCTATCTCGAAAAGCCGGAGCTCGCCGGGCTGATCCTGCTGGTGCTGCTCGTCATCGTGTTCCAGGTCCGCTCGCACGGCGTGTTCCTGAACGCCGACAATCTGCGCGGCATCCTCGGCATCCTGCCCGAGGCGGGCCTCGTCGCCATCGGCGTGACCATCCTGATGATCAGCGGCGAGTTCGACCTCTCCGTCGGCTCCGTCTTCGCGCTTATGCCGATGACCATGGCCGTCCTGATGGTCCATGGCGCGCCCTTCCCGCTGGCCCTGCTGGCCGGCCTGCTGGTTTGCGCCGCGGTCGGCTTTATCAACGGCTACATCACCATACGGTTCGCGATACCGAGCTTCATCACCACGCTCGGCATGCTGTTCATGGCGCGCTCACTGACCGTCGTCGTTTCTGGCGGTTTCCCGCCCCTGCTGCCCGCCGACCTGCCGACCTGGCTGTTCACCTCGTTCGTCGGCCCGGGAAACATGTTCCGCATGTCGTTCCTGTGGTTCGCCGGCGCCGCCCTGCTGACCTCGCTGATGCTCTCGCGCACCAATTTCGGCAACTGGATCAAGGCCACGGGCGGCTTCCTGCCGGCAGCGGCGGCGATGGGGATTCCGACCGCGAGGGTCAAGATCGGCTGTTTCATGCTGTGCTCCATGCTGTCGGGCTTCGCCGGCATGCTGCAGGTCCTGCGGTTGGGCTCGCCGCTGCCCTCGATCGGCGAGGGGCTTGAACTGCAGGCGGTGGCGGCAGCCGTCATCGGCGGCGCCTCGCTGGCCGGCGGCATAGGTACGGTCATGGGTGGCATCATCGGCACGACGCTTATCCGCGTCATCGACAACGGCCTCGTGCTCAGCCATGTCGACGCCAACTGGTTCAAGTTCGCCATTGGCTTCCTGACCATTCTTGCCGTTGTCGCCAACGCCTGGATGCGCAAGCGCGCCAAGGCCATTAAGATGGAGGGCTGACGCCGTGGACGACGCCATCATCTCCGTGCGCAATCTCCACAAATGGTATTCAGGCGTTCACGCGCTGAAGGGTGTCAGCCTCGATTTCAGACGTGGCGAGGCGGTCGGTCTCGTCGGCGACAACGGCGCCGGCAAGTCCACCCTCATCAACATCCTTTCCGGCGTGCATCGCGCCGACCAGGGCGAGATCCAGGTCGAGGGACGGTCGGTCAGCATCGCCAACCCGCGCGACGCGATGGATCTCGGCATCGAGACGATCTACCAGTACAACTCCATGGTTCCCACCATGTCGATCGCCAGAAACCTGTTCATCGGCCGCGAGCCGGTCCGGTTCTCCGTCTTCGGCATCGGCGTCCTCGACCAGAAGAAGATGGCCAGCGAAAGCGTGCGCGCCATCGCCAATGTCGACCTGCACCTGCGCTCGCCGGATGCCCTTGTCGGCGAGCTTTCCGGCGGCCAGCGCCAAGGCGTCGCCATTGCCCGGGCCATGCATTTCAAGTCGAAGGTGATGATCCTCGACGAGCCCACCAATCATCTGTCGGTCAAGGAGACACGCAAGGTGATCGGCTTCGTGCGTGGCTTGAAGGAACAGAACGTCACCGGCGTCTTCATCAGCCACAACATGCACCACGTCTTCGAATGCTGCGACCGTATCGTCGCGATGGCGCGCGGCGAGGTGGTGCTCGACAAGCGCATCGAAGAAACGTCGATCGATGAAGTGCACGGCGTGCTCTAGGGCACGGTCTCACGTTCGGCGATCCCCAACGCTGAAACAGCTATCCGAGGAGCAAAATGGCAATGAAGGTGCTTTCCGGGCGCAGCGTGCTCCTGACGGGTGGGCTTGGCTCCCTCGGCCGGGCGCAGGCCGTGACGCTGGCGCGGGCCGGCGCACGTGTCATGGTGCTCGACCGGCCCGATATGGCGCACGGCCCCGATACGGCGGCCACGCTCGCGAGCCAGGCCGGTGGCGATGTCTCCTTCGTCGGCTGTGACCTCAACAGGCTCGCCGAGGCCGAGGCAACTGTTGCCTCTCTGGCGACGGCACAAGGCGGCATGGACATACTGATCAACAACGCAGCCCTTATCATCAACCGGCCCTTCGAGGAGTTCTCGCTGACCGAGTACGAGGACCAGATCCGCGTCAATTCCTCGGCCGCCTTTGCCCTGGCGCGGGCGTGCGCGCCGGGCATGAAGGCGAAGGGCTACGGCAAGATCGTCAATTTCTGCTCGATCACCCTCAATGGCCGCTGGGATGGCTACGTGCCCTATGTGGCGTCGAAGGGAGCGATGCTGGGCCTCACCAAATCGCTGGCGCGCGAGCTTGGGCCGCATGGCATCCGCGTCAACGCCGTGTCGCCGGGCGCTGTGGTTTCGGAGGCCGAGGCGCGCGTCTTCGGCGACCGGCTCCAGCAGTACAAAGACTGGATACTCGAGAACCAGAGCCTGAAGGCGCGCATAGAGCCGCATCACATCGCCGATGCCGTGCTGTTCCTCGTCTCGCCCGCCTCCGACATGATCAGCGGCCAGAACATCGCCGTCGACGGCGGCTGGTAAAAGCCGTGACGGGAATGCTGGAGCTCCGCGACGGCCGCTCCAGGCTCGTGCTGGCGCCCCGGAACGGCGGCGCGATCGCGCGCTATGACGCGCTGCCCGCCGGCGGCGCGCCAATTCCCTTGCTGCGCCCCGGCGACGGCAGCGGCGCCTCCGGCTGCCAGGTACTGGTGCCATGGTCCAACCGGATCTCCGGCGGCGGTTTCACCTTCGAAGGCCGCTTCCATGCCATCGAACCGAACGTGCCGGGCGAGGCCTTTCCGATCCACGGCGACGGCTTCCAGAAACCCTGGCGGCTTGCCGGCCGGACGGCGACCGAAGTGGAACTGGCGCTCGACGACGGCGCGATCGGCCCCTTCCGCTACGCGGCCTCCATTGCCTACTCATTGAGTGACGGCGCCCTGGAGGCGCGGCTGACGGTCGAGAACCGAGCCGGGATGCGCCTGCCCCATGGCCTCGGGTTCCACCCATGGTTCCCGCGCGCCACCGGCACCATGCTGGAGGCGAAAGCCAAACGGGTCTGGCTGGAGGATGCGCGCCATTTGCCATGTGGCGTGGCGCCGGTCGCCGGCCATCCGTCCTGGGATTTCGCACGCCCCTCGCCCTTGCCGGAAGGTTGGGTGAACAACGGCTTCTCCGGCTGGGACGGGCGCGCCACCATCTTCCAGCCGGCGGAGGCGATAGCGATCTCGCTCACTGCTTCGGCGGCGCTCGGGATCTACATCCTCTATTCGCCCTCGCGCGACGCCGGCTTCTTCTGCTTCGAGCCGGTCTCGCATCCCGTAGACGCGCACATCACAGCCGGCCAGGCGGGCCTGGTGCCGCTCGCCCCCGGAGCGACGACGAGCGCCACGATGCGGCTGGACTGGAAATCTCTCGACCCGCGTTGACAACGCATCGGCCATGCCGGAAGACGGGCCCGATCGCTGGAACCCGTGGCACGCGGCATGGGAGTGGCGTTGCCGGCAGGCCTGGTTTCGCGCCGCCCTTGCGCCGTTGCCCGCCTTCCGCTATAGAGCCGCCACCCGCGTAGACACCCTTGGAGGCAACGCGGCGGAAGGCCGGCTAGGCCTGCATGATCCCCAGGCATTTGGACCACCAAACGCATTGGACCGGGCGTGCAAGGCCGTGGCGGCTTTCGACGTTTGCAGCGCAGGCATGATGCCGGCCGTGAACGCTCCACAACACGCGAAAGGAAATGCCATGAGCCACGATACTTACGAGCTCAAGGCCGAAGCGCGCGAACAGGTCGGTAAGGGGTCCGCCCGTGCAGTTCGCCGCAACGGTAAAGTGCCTGCCGTTATCTACGGCGACAAGCAGCCTCCCCTGGCTATCGCGCTTGGCTACAAGGACATCTTCTACAAGATTCACGGCGGCGGCTTCCTGACCACCGTGGCCACGATCGACGTCGACGGCAAGAAGATCCAGGTTCTGCCGAAGGACTTCCAGCTCGACCCGGTCAAGGACTTCCCGATCCACGTCGACTTCCTGCGCGTCGGCAAGGACACCGAGGTCAATGTCGACGTGCCCGTCCACTTCGTCAACGAAGAGAAGTCGCCCGGCCTCAAGCGCGGCGGTGTGCTGAACATCGTGCGGCACGAAGTCGAGTTCCACTGCCCGGCCAATGCGATCCCGGAATTCATCACCGTTGACCTCAGCGGCGCTGAAATCGGCGACTCGATCCACATCTCGGCCGTCAAGCTGCCGGCTGGCGTCAAGCCGGTCATCTCGGATCGCGACTTCACCATCGCGACCATCGCCGGCTCCGCCGCGATGAAGCCCGAGACGGAAGAGACCGCCGAGGCTGCCGCCGAAGCGGCGGCTCCGGCCGGCGAAGAGAAGTAAGACTTTCCGCGTCCGGAGGCGACGATGCTTGTCTTTGCAGGCCTCGGCAATCCGGGCGCGAAATATGCCAATAACCGGCACAATATCGGTTTCATGGCGGCGGACGCGATTGCCCGCCGCCATTCCTTTTCGCCCTGGGCGAAGAAGTTCCAGGGTCTTGTCTGCGAAGGCACTCTCGCTGGCGAGAAGGTGCTGCTGATCAAGCCGCAGACCTTCATGAACCTGTCCGGCCAGTCGGTCGGCGAAGCGCTTCGCTTCTACAAGCTTCCCTCATCCGCCGTGACCGTTTTCTATGACGAGCTGGACCTGCCGGTGGGCAAGGTTCGCATCAAGGTCGGCGGCGGCTCGGGCGGCCATAACGGCATCCGCTCGCTCGACCAACATGTCGGCAAGGATTTCCGCCGTGTGCGCATCGGCATCGGCCACCCCGGCGCCAAGGAGATGGTGCACGGACATGTGCTCGGCGATTTCGCCAAGGCCGATCGCGAATGGCTCGACGCCCTGCTCGACGCCATCGCCGAGGATGCCGGCCTGCTTGCCAAGGGCGACGACAGCTCCTTCATGAACCGCGTGACGCTGGCCCTTCGCGACAAGCTGCAGCCGACCGGAGACGACGACCGCCCGCCACCCAAGGCTCCGAAGGCGCAGAGCCACGTTCGCCAGGCACGGCCGCAGCAGCCGGCCACCAAGCTGCCGCAGAGCGGTCCGATGGCCGCCATGCTGAAGAAGCTGTTCGGCTCGCGGGAATAGGCCCATGGACATCGATGACGTCCAGGATCTGATCGAGAGTATCCGCCAGAAATACATAGACCAGTTCGTTTCGAAGGCCGACGAGCTCGCCGCCGCCAGCAAGGGTCCGCATACGACCGAGGTCAAGTTCGCCAACGTCGACGGCTTCTACCGGAATTTCATCGCCGTCGATTTCGTGGCTGACGACGGCAAGCCCGAGCCGCATTTCATCAACAGTGAAACCTATCTGAGGTTCTCCCCGGACATCCACCTCGGCATCGGCGACATGCGCGTTTCGATCTCGCCGTTCAAGTGGGACGAGGCCCATCTCGAACTGGACATGGCGACGCTGGACGACGAGTTCTTCGACGAGTGGTTCGACAGCTGGTTCGACGTCGATGAAGAGCGTGCGACGGAGGACGTCGTCGGCAACATCGTTCACGGCGTGCAGCTGCTCGACGGGCGCATGATCGTCGATTTCGGAACCGCCGAGGTCGACGCCTTCTGGCACCTGCTGGACACGTTGAAACGCTCCGGGGTCGAGTCCGTGGCGATCGGCACCGACGACGTCGCGCATCACCTGAACTGATTTGCGCCTTGACGTTGCTCCGCCCTTTCGCCCATAGCCCTCAGCAAATCTCGAATTCCCGATAGGACCGTAAGAAAATGGGTTTCAAATGCGGCATCGTCGGCCTGCCCAACGTCGGCAAGTCGACGCTCTTCAATGCTCTGACGAGGACGGCCGCCGCGCAGGCGGCCAACTATCCCTTCTGCACCATCGAGCCGAACACCGGCGAAGTGGCGGTGCCGGATCCGCGCCTGCAGAAGATCGCGGCGATCGGCAAGTCGAAGGAGATCATCCCGACCCGCATCTCCTTCGTCGATATCGCCGGCCTGGTGCGCGGCGCCTCGAAGGGCGAAGGGCTGGGCAACCAGTTCCTGGCCAACATCCGCGAGGTCGATGCCATCGTGCATGTGCTGCGCTGCTTCGAGGATGATGACATCACCCATGTGGAAGGCCGCATCGATCCCGTCGCGGACGCCGAGACGGTCGAGACCGAGCTGATGCTTGCCGACCTCGAAAGCCTCGAGCGCCGCATCGCCCAGATCCGCAAGCGCGCCGCCGGCAAGGACAAGGAAGCCATGGCCGTCCTGCCGATGATGGAGGCGTCGCTTGAATTGCTGCAGGCCGGCAAGCCGACGCGCTTCTTGCTCAAGGGTATCGCGCCGGAGGACCTGCGCATCCTGCAGGGGCTGAACCTGCTCACCTCGCATCCGGTCCTCTATGTCTGCAATGTCGCCGAGGCGGACGCCGCCACCGGCAACGAGCACACCAGGGCGGTGGAGAAGATGGCGGCCGCGCAGGGCGCCGGCACGGTGGTGATCTCGGCGGCGATCGAGGCGGAGGTTGCCCAGCTTTCCGACGAAGAGGAGATGGAGTTCCTTGCCTCGCTCGGCCTTGACGAGCCGGGCCTCAACAAGGTGATCCGCGCCGGCTACGAGCTCCTGCACCTGATCACCTATTTCACCGTCGGACCGAAGGAGACGCGCGCCTGGACGATCCACAAGGGCGACAAGGCACCGCAGGCGGCCGGCGTCATCCACACCGACTTCGAGCGCGGCTTCATCCGTGCCCAGACGATCTCCTACAACGACTTCGTCACGCTGGGCGGCGAAGTGGCGGCCAAGGAGGCCGGCAAGGCGCGCGACGAAGGCAAGGAGTATGTCGTCCAGGACGGCGACATCATGCTGTTCAAGTTCAACACTTGACAGCGCTACGGCTGGTCGCGGACAAAAAGAGCGACCGACGCTCAGTTGGACGGGACCATAACCGGCCTTTGGCCATGGGATGCGATCGAGACGGCCCGTTTCCAAGTCTCGATCGAGTTCCGGTCCGGGCTGATGAAAGCGGCGTCGGGCGCGAAACGCTTCCATGCGTAGTGATGTTTCGGCGCGACAGATGTCAGCATCGGCTTCTCGAGCCTGACGGCGATCTCGAACGCCTCGAACAGCCCGCTCCCCACGGCTTCGACCTTGCCGAATTTGCTCAACACAACGAGATCGCTGGCCGCGATCTGGTCGACGACACTGGCACAGGCATCGACCACGCCCAGCTCGTCCAGGCGACAGGAGGTGTGGGCGGGCGCTTCCTCCAGATACATCGCGAAAATGTTGCCGGTTTGAAGATTCCGCAGCAGGCCGGAACTGCATGAGCGACCCGTCAAGCCGTGTGCTTCTTCGACGAGACCGCAAACCTTCAGCCCCGCATGCTGCCAGTCCGACACGGCCTCGGCCAGGAGCTTCTGGACTACCGTACTTTCCGCACCGACGATCGCCGCGATCAGCTTTCCGGTCATGTGGCTTGCCTATGCCGTTCGTTATATCCCGCAGAATAGCACGGCGCGCGCCGGTGCCAATTTTGCGCAGCCACTCAAAATCTTGAAAGTGTTTAAATCCAGGCACGCTTCCGGCGCGAAGCCAGCTATCGCCCCACTACCGTGCGGCCCCGGACCCAGACCTTCGCGATGTTGGCGCGCGCGGCGTTGAGTACGATCTTCTGGAAGACATCCTCCAGCGTGTCCTCGGCCTTCCCGACATGGACGTTCGAGGCGCTTGCCCTGGTATCGATAAGCAGCGCATCGAAGTCGTGCCCGACGCGAAAACTGCCGGTCGGCAGGTCCAGCGCCTCGGCCCCGCCGGCGGTCGCCAGCCAGAAGGCCTCCAGATGCGTGATCGGCTCGCCGGACGCGCCACGCTCATGTGCAGGCAGGCCGGCATGAACGCCGCTCTGCAACGTCCTGGAGGCCGAGAGCGCGTGCCGGCAGCCATCGAAGAGCGACGGGCTGTAGCCGCCGGAAATGTCGGTGCCCAGCCCGACATGCATATGCCGGTCGAGCGCCTCGCGCAGCGGGAACACCGCGTTGGCGAAATAGAAGTTTGACAGCGGGCAATGCGCCACGCCGGCGCCCTGCCGCTCGATCAGGTCCATGTCCTCTCCGTCAATGAAATTCGAATGCGCGAGGATGGTGTGGCGGGTGAGCAGGCCGAAACCATCGAGGCTCGCCGCATCGGTGCGCCCGAAGCGCTGCTCGACGAAAGCCTTCGCCCAGTCGCTCTCGGCGCAATGCGTCTGCACGTGGCAGCCATAGTCCCGCGCCAGCTCGCCGAGCCCCGAGAGCGCCTCGTCCGTGCAGCTCGGGATGAAGCGCGGCGTGATCACGGGCAGCACCAGCGGCCGCTCTCCGCCATCCAGCGCCCTGACTGCTTCGATGAAGCGCCGCGTGTCCGACACAGCCAAAATGGCGTCGGCGTCGCGGTAGAAAGGCGGGCACTGCTCGGGATCGTCCATCACCACCTTGCCGACGAGAGCCCGCTGGCCCTTCTCCAGGCAGATCTCAGCCAGCGCTAGGCTGGCCTCGACATGAACGGTGGCGAAATACAGCGCCGTGGTGGTGCCGTTGGCGAGCAGATTGTCGACGAGGTCTGCATAGACCTCGCGCGCATAGCCGACATCGACGTAGCGGGCCTCGAGCGGGAACGTGTATTTCTGCAGCCAGACCTCGAGTGGCACGTCCAGCGCCTTGCCCATCTGCGGCCACTGCGGCGCATGGATATGCAGGTCGACAAGGCCGGGGAGCAGGAACTGCCCGTCGGAGAGCTCGACGAGCGCTCCCGCCTGCCGGGCGGCCTCTTTCCGTGCCCCGTATTGCGGGTGGTTCGGCGGCAGGACGGCGTCGATGCGGCCTTGCGCGTCGACGCAGAACAGATGCTCCTCCAGCACCTCCAGCCTGCCGCGCTCCGGCGTGTGGAAGGCGGTGCCGGTCAGGGCGAGGGTTTGTGCCGTCATAGGTCGCTCCCGGTTCGACTGGCGCGCGCCGCCTTCGCCGCGTGGCCCACAAGAAAACAGTTGGCAAACATCCTGGCCGCTGTCCTTTGCCGGCGACTGATCACATGATCCCGCGGGGATTTCCAGAGGGGACCACATGCAACAAGCCGCGCCAGAGATTACGCTTACCGCACAACCGGACGATCCGTTGCCGATCGGCAAGGCGGCCCTGCTCGGGCTGCAGCACGTGCTGGCGATGGACGTCTACATCGTGCCGTTCATCATCGCCTCGGTTCTCGCCTTCAGCGTCGGCGACGCCGGTGCCTTCATCCAGTCGGCCTTCGTCGCGGCGGGCGTCGCAACGCTCATCCAGTCGCAGTTGCTGATGCGCCTGCCGGTCGTGCAGGGACCGTCCTTCGTGCCGATCGGCGCGGTGCTCGCCATCGCCTTCGGTGCCGGCGGCGGCATCGGCGGCCTTTCGGCCGTCATCGGCGCGCTCATTCCGGGCGCCATACTGGTCATGCTGCTGGGCTCGCCCACCGGCATCTTCCACCGCCTGGTCAACCGCTTCGTGCCGCCCATCGTCGGTGGCGCCATCATCATCGTCGTCGGCGTCGCGCTGATGCCCGTGGCGCTGAAGGAAAGTGTGTTCGCGGTGCACGGCAGCGCCACCGTCGGCGGCAACATCATCCTGGCCTTCGTCGCGGCGCTGTTCCTCGTCGGCTGCATGCTGACGGGGATGGCCATGGGCGCGAAAGGCGCGTGGCTGCGGCTCCTGTCGGTCATCATCGCCCTGGTCGCCGGCTGCGTGGCGGCCGCCTTCATGGGCCAGCTCGACATGTCGGCGGTCTCGGCGGCGACCTGGTTCTCCATGCCGCGCATCGCCTTCCTCAACCTCGACGTGACGTTCTCCTTCTCCGCCATGCTCACCATGCTGATTGTCTACATCGTGGTGCTGGCCGAGACGACGGGCACGTGGTTCGCGGTCGGCGCCGTCATCGACAAGCCACTTTCGGACGAGCAGCTCGACAGGGGCGCGACCGGCGAAGGCCTCGGTTGCCTGATCAGCGCGCTGCTGTGCAGCACCCCGGTCACCGGCTATTCCTCGAACGCCGGCATCATCGCCATCACCGGCATCGCCAGCCGCGCCGCCTTCGCGGCGGCCGGCATATTCCTGGTGCTGTTCGGGCTGGTGGGCAAGCTGTCCGCGGTCATCGCGTCGATCCCCGGACCTGTCATCGGCGGCGTCTTCGGCGTGCTCTGCGTGGTCATTGCCATGAACGGGTTTCGCGTCGTGCGCGGCACGCCGCTGACCGAGCGCAACATGCTGGTGATCGGCCTGCCGATCCTGATGGCGCTGTTCGCCACGCTCGCGCCACCGGACTTCGTCAAGACGCTGCCGGACCTCGTGCAGTACATCCTCGGCTCGTCGATCGCCTTCGGCGCCGTCTGGGCGATCGTGCTTCACCAGATCCTGCCGAACTCCCGCTGACGACCAGGAGCGGGCCACCCCGGCGGGCCCGCTCCACCCTTCCTGCCTGCGGGAATACACCCGCTCCCTGCCCCTCAGCACCCGCCAGGCCCGCTCGCCTCGGCGGCGCGCCTGCGGTCCAAAGCCCCTTCTTCGGCACCATGGTGGGGCCGGTATCCATGCCGGCAAACCTTTCCTACTACCGGCTGCTCGACGAATTTTCTGATGCCGCGACGCCTGCCGGCCCGGCTGGCCGGCGAGGCTTCCACTGTCTTGACCTTGTCATATACCGCGTCTAATCGGCTGCTTTCGAAGGTGGTGGCGCCGCCGACTCTCGTGCAGGCCACCGTGCCGGACGCGCCCGCGATGCAGTTTGGTTCCAGCAAGGGAGGCCGGCGATGATCAAGTCATTCGTCGTGGAAAACGATCGCCTGCGCCAGGCCGACGACTTGCTGGCAAACAGCGACAGGGTGGTCTGGGCCGATCTGCTCAACCCGACCAAGGAGGAAGGCGTCGCGATCGAGACCTTGCTCGGCGTCGCCATACCGACCCGCGAGGAGATGGAGGAGATCGAAATCTCCAGCCGCCTCTATGTTGAGGACGGCGCCTACTTCATGACCGCGACGTTGCCCGCCCAGACCGAGATCGACGACCCGCTGATGTCGCCGGTCACCTTCGTGTTGGCCGGCAGCCGGCTGATCACCGTGCGCTATCATGAGCCCAGGGCTTTCAAGACCTTTCCGCAGCGCGCCGAGAAGGTGGCGACAGGCTGCACGACGGGCGATTCCGTCCTGATCGGCCTGCTCGAAGCGATCGTGAACCGGCTTGCCGATATCCTCGAGCGCGCCGGTCGCGACGTCGAGGCGATCTCGCGCGACATCTTCGAGGCCCGCTCGACCAAGGTGTCGAAGCGCAACCGCGACTTCCAGGAACTGCTCAAGAGCATCGGCCGCAAGGAAGACATCGCCTCCTCGGTCCGCGACAGCCTGATCTCGCTGCAGCGCCTGGCTGGCTTCCTCACCCATGCCGCGACGCAGACCAAGATGGGTAAGGACAAGCGGGCGCGCATCAAGACCCTGTCGCGCGACGTCCTGTCACTGGCCGACCACACCACCTTCCTGTCGCAGAAGATCTCCTTCCTGCTCGACGCCACGCTCGGCATGATCTCGATCGAGCAGAACGCGATCATCAAGATCTTCTCGGTGGCGGCGGTGATCTTCCTGCCGCCGACGCTGGTCGCCTCTGTCTATGGCATGAACTTCGACGTCATTCCCGAGCTGAAATGGGAGTTCGGATATCCCTTCGCCGTCTTCCTGATGATCGCCTCGGCGATCCTGCCCTTCTGGTACTTCCGCCGTCGCGGCTGGCTCTAGAACCTGACGGCTTCACGGACGTCACGCCCGAGGGCGCAATCCCGACAGAGCGCGCGGTCACTGGCTTACCAGAAATGACTTGACCAAATTGGCTTGGGCCTGCATCCGGGATGCCCGACCTTGGGGATCACGCATTCGACAACCGGATTGCCGACATGACCGGAAAGACTTGGGCCTATGAGGATTTCGTCGAGGGCGCCTCGCTCGACCTCGGAACAAAGCATGTAAGCGCGGCCGAGATCATCGAATTCGCCAGCGAGTTCGATGCCCAGCCCATGCACCTGGACGAGGCTGCAGGCAAGGCAAGCATTCTCGGCGGGCTTTCGGCTTCCGGCTGGCACACCTGCGCGATGTTCATGCGCATGATGTGCGACGCCTTCCTGCTCGACTCGACGGCGCAAGGCGCGCCGGGCGTCGATCACGTCAAGTGGAAGAAGCCGGTGCTGGCGGGCGACACGCTGAGCGGCAAGCTCACCATACTGGGCAAGCGCCAATCCAGGTCGCGGCCCGAGGTCGGTCTCGTCTCGATGCGCGCCGAGCTCTTCAACCAGCATGGCGAGAACGTCTTCGAGCTGGAGAATACCGCCATGTTCCTGACCCGCGAGGCCGCAGCGTGACGCTCGACGAATTCTTCCTGATCGGCACCACGGTCACGCTCGGCTCGCACACATTCGCGCCTGAGGAGATCAAGGCATTCGCCCGCAAATACGACCCGCAGGTCTTCCACGTCGACGAGGAGGCTGCCAAGAACAGCGTTCTCGGCGGCCTCTGTGCCTCCGGCTGGCACACGGCGGCCACCTGGATGAAGTACAACCTGGAAAAGCGCATGGAGACCGAGGGCGTTCGCTGGACCGGCCCTGGCCCCGTGCCCGAATTCGGCCCCTCGCCCGGCTTCAAGAACCTGAAATGGCTGAAGCCGGTCTACGCCGGCGAGACCGTCACCTTCACCCGCACCGCGCTTGCTCACCGTCCGATCGCTTCGCGGCCTGGCTGGCGGCTTTTGACGATCATCTGCGCGGGCACGGATTCGACGGGCGACAAGGTCATCGAATTCGAAAGCGCCGTGCTGGTGAAAACCGACTAGAGCGATTCCCAGGGGAAAGCGCTACGCGCTTGTCCACGGGAAACTGCTCGGCATTTTCCTGAAATTGTTTCGAGCGATCGGCCTTTGCCGCCGCCTGGGCTGGTAGGAAATCTGACAGGAAGCGCGGAAAACGCTCAGTGGCCCTCGAAGCCGATCAGCGTCCGCACCGGCACGCCGAGCGCTTCCAGCTTGGCGCGGCCGCCGAGATCCGGCAGGTCGATGACGAAGCAGGCGGCGATGATGTCGGCGCCGATCTGGCGCAGCAGCTTCACCGCAGCCTCCGCCGTGCCGCCCGTCGCGATCAAGTCATCGATCAGGATGACCCTTTCCCCCGGCGAAACGCCGTCCTTGTGCATCTCCATCTCGTCCAGCCCGTACTCCAGGCTGTAGGCGACGCGCACCGTCTCGTAGGGCAGCTTGCCCTTCTTGCGGATCGGTACGAAACCGGCGGAGAGTTGGTGGGCAACGGCACCGCCGAGGATAAAGCCACGCGCCTCGATACCCGCGATCTTCTCCACCTTCTGGCCGGCATAGGGATGCACCAGTTCATCGATCGCCCGGCGGAACGCACGCGCATTGCCGAGCAGCGTGGTGATGTCGCGAAACAGGATCCCCGGCCTGGGATAGTCGGGAATGGTGCGAATCGCCGCGAGCAGCGTGTCTTCCAGCGACGGTTTCATGGGCGGCTCTCCGGGTGATCCTTGCTTTGCCGCGTGACTCGTAGGAGCCCGCGCGACCGACAACGGCTACCGCGATGTGGCGTCGGAGACAAGCGCGTCCGGCAAAGGATTGGCGTCACTGGCCTTGTCCCAGGCCTGGGCGGCGATCTTCCACGCGCCCCCGCTCTTCACCAGGAGCAGCATCTCGACAGAGCGGCTGGTCTCGCCGCCATTCTCCACCATCTCGCCACCCGCCGCCGCGATGGCGATCGAGCCGAAAATGAGCAGTTCGACACCGAGCACGGTCTCCTGAAATGCGCGCAGCGTGGTGCCGGACAGTCCTCGCATCCGCTCGGCGAAATCGGCAACCTCGATCCGCCGGGCCGGCCGTGCGGCGGGGTAGAGGCCTGCTCCCGGAAGGAAATCGCCTGCGAAGCCCGTCGTGTCGGGGCCTGCGCCTTCATGCCAGCTCAGGCTGGCAAACTGCCTGGCGATAATCGCCCTGATCGCTTCCTCGTCGGCATTGTGCTGGCTCATGGTTCCATCCCCGTCCCGCCTCACTTCCCGGCCGGTGACGACGGCAGGGAGGTGAGGCACCATAGACCAACTCGCACAGGCGAGCATCCGCGGCTCGGCGGGGCTGAAACGAAAATGGGCGCCTAACGGCGCCCATCCTTGTGTCTCGAAGCTTGCGCGGCTCAGTGCGCCACGTCGGCCCAGACCTTGCGCTTGGTCATGTAGACCAGAGCGCCGAACAGCAGCAGGAACACCATCACCCGGAAGCCGGTCTTCTTGCGGTCCTCGAGGTGCGGCTCGGCGGCCCACATCAGGAAGGCAGAGACGTCGCGGGCATACTGGTCGACGGTCTGCGGCGAGCCGTCGTCATAAGTCACCTGGCCGTCGGAGATCGGCTTCGGCATCTTCAGCGACACACCCGACATGAAGAACGGGTTGAAGTGCGTGCCCTCGGGGATGACCATGCCTTCCGGCGGCTTCTCGTCGTAGCCGGTCAGCAGCGAATGGATGTAATCCGGACCGCCCTGGGCGTACTGGGTGAAGATGTCGAAGATGAAGCGCGGGAAGCCGCGCTCGACGCCGCGCGCCTTGGCCAGCAGCGACATGTCGGGCGGAGCGGCACCGCCATTGGCGGCCGCGGCTGCTTCCTCGTTCGGGAACGGCGCCGGGAAGTGATCCGACGGCTTGCCGGGACGGTCGAACATGTCGCCGGCGTCGTTCGGGCCGTCATGGATGGTGTACTCGGCGGCAAACGCCTTGATCTGTGCCTCAGAGTAGCCGAGGTCCGCCAGCGAGCGGAACGCCACCAGGTTCATCGAGTGGCAGGCCGAGCAGACTTCCTTGTAGACCTTGAGGCCGCGCTGGAGCTGCGCCCTGTCATAGGTGCCGAACGGGCCGGCGAAGCTCCAGCTCAGTTCCTTCGGCTCGTTGATCGGGAAGTGCGTCGGCGCGGCCGCATTGTGCGCTTCTTCGGCCGCGAACGCTGCGGTGCCGACGGCCACGAGACCGACCAGCGCCAGCGAGGTGAGAATCTTCTTCATGCCAAATCCCCTTGGATTCTCTACCGCTCAGCCTTTGGTTTCCGGCGCGGCCGTCGCCCCGGCGGGATGTCCGCCACCACCCTTGTTCTTCTCCAGAACCGCCTCGGTGATCGAGTTCGGCAGGCGGCGCGGCGTCTCGATGAGGCCCAGCACCGGCATGACGATCAGGAAGAAGGCGAAGTAGAACAGCGTCGCCATCTGCGCCATGAACACGTAGCTGCCTTCCGCCGGCTGCGAGCCCAGCCAGCCGAGCAGGATGGCGTCAGCCACGAACAGCCAGAAGAACAGCCGGTACCAGGGCCGGTAGACCGCCGAGCGCACCTTGGAGGTGTCGAGCCACGGCACCAGGAACAGCATGGCGATAGCGCCGAACATGCACAGCACGCCGCCGAGCTTGGAGTTGATCGGCCCGATGTTGAAGGTGATGGCGCGCAGGATCGCGTAGAACGGCAGGAAGTACCATTCGGGCACGATGTGGGCCGGCGTCTTCAGCGGGTTGGCAACGATGTAGTTGTCCGGGTGGCCGAGGAAGTTCGGCAGGTAGAAGACGAAATAGGCGAAGAAGAACAGGAACACGATCATGCCGAACGCGTCCTTGATGGTGGCATAGGGCGTGAAGGCGACGGTGTCGGTCTTCGACTTCACCTCGATGCCGGTCGGGTTCGACTGACCGACCACGTGCAGCGCCCATACGTGCAGGACGACGACGCCGGCGATCATGAACGGCAGCAGGTAATGCAGCGCGAAGAAGCGGTTCAGCGTCGGATTGTCGACGGCGAAGCCGCCCAGCAGCAGCTGCTGGATCCAGTCGCCAACCAGCGGAATGGCGCTGAAGAAGCCGGTGATGACGGTGGCGCCCCAGAAGCTCATCTGCCCCCACGGCAGAACGTAGCCCATGAAGCCGGTCGCCATCATCAGGAGGTAGATGATGCAGCCCAGGATCCAGAGCAGTTCGCGCGGCGCCTTGTAGGAGCCGTAGTAGAGGCCGCGGAAGATATGGAGATAGACCGCGACGAAGAAGAACGAGGCGCCGTTCGAATGCATGTAGCGCAACAGCCAGCCGGAGTTGACGTCGCGCATGATCTTCTCGACCGAGCCGAAGGCGAGGCCGGTGTCGGAGGTATAGTGCATCGCCAGCACGACGCCGGTCAGGATCTGCGAGACCAGCATGATCGACAGGATGCCGCCGAACGTCCACATGTAGTTGAGGTTGCGTGGCACCGGATAGGCGATGAAGCTGTCATAGACCAGCCTGGGCAGCGGCATGCGCGCATCGAACCAGCGTCCGATACCGGTTTTAGGCGTATAGGTGGAGTGTCCGGCGCTCATCGAAATATCCCCCTGCCTCAACCGATCAGGATCTTGGTATCGGAAATGAATTTGAAGACCGGGATCGCCATGTTCTCGGGCGCCGGACCTTTGCGAATGCGGCCGGCCGTATCGTACTGCGAACCGTGGCACGGGCAGAACCAGCCGCCGAAATCGCCTTCCTGGCCAAGCGGGATGCAGCCCAGATGGGTGCAGACCTGCACCATCACCATCCAGGCTTCCTTGCCGGGCGTGGTGCGGTTGGCGTCGGTCGCGGGGGCGTCCGCCGGAAGGTTGGCGTTGCGCGCGATCGGGTCCTTGAGATCGCCCAGATTGACCGCCTCGCCGTCCTTCATCTCTTTTTCGGTGCGGTTGCGCACGACGACCGGCTTGCCGCGCCACTTGACGATCAGCGAGCTGCCCGGCTGCAGCGAGGCAACGTCGACCTCGACCGAGGCAAGGGCGAGCGTCGAGGCATCGGGACGCATCTGGTCGATGAACGGCCAGGCGACCGCGCCGGCGCCGACGACTGCCGCCATGCCGGTGGCGACATAGAGAAAGTCACGACGGTTGGGATCGTGGATATCGGTTGCGCTCACGTGTGCCTGATCCTTTCGCCTCTTCCGTGCCGGTGGCCGAGCCCTTGTCCCCGCTCGTTGACGCCAACCCGACAGCGCATGGCAACAGGCTAGCGAACTTCCTCCGGCATTTGGATTTCGGTTTATGCGTGAAGCCAGTTTTTGTCCAGACGGGTGACCGCACAAGGGCAGATTGTCGCGGGGACAATTTACGAGCTTGGGCAACGCGGGGTCCATTGTGCCTTGAACAGCACGGAATCATGGGAAATCGACCCGAAACCGGCCGCTTCCTCACCTCGACTCGATAGACCGGCCGGGTCTATCCTCGGCCATGGCGCATGTGATTGACCGCGAGGAATGGGCCAGACGGCCCGACCGCTGGCAGGGCGAGTTGCAGTGCGGCGCCTACGGCGCCAGGTCCTGCCTGATCTTCAACCATCTTCCCGCCACCGGCGGCGGGCCGCGCCTGCACTCGCATCCCTATTGCGAGATCTTCATCATCCGCGCAGGCACCGGCCTGTTCACCATCGGCGACGAACTGATCGAGGCTTCGGCCGGCCAGATCGTGATCGTGCCGCCGAGCACGCCGCACAAGTTCACCAATCCGGGGCCTGATGCGCTGGAGACAATCGATATCCACGAGAACGGCACGTTCATCACGCAGTGGCTCGAATAGCCGCCTCGTGGCGCGACATCGCACCATTAAATCAATGCTTTAGAGCGTCCTGAGAGACGCGCGGCGCTCTATTGCGCGCCGAGCCTGACCAGAACCGCCCGCGGTATCGCATATTCGCGGATCACCGCGTCGTGCCTGCGCAGGCCACAGAGTTCGCGCTGGATGAAATAGGCGTGGACCGCGGCGGCGGCCTCCTTGAGCAGGCGGGGCCGCAAGGCGGCGTCGTCGCCGGCCGCGCGGAGACCGGCCAGCGTCTGCTCTACGCGCTGGCCGGCGCGGCCGAGCGCCGTCGCCTTCTCGGCGAGGATTTCATGGCCCAGCGCATCGAAGGCGATTTCGGTCGCCGAGGCGCCGCCAAGATAGGACGGCGGACGCAATGACATCTCACTCTCCTTTGTGCCGCAGCTTCATGCGGTGGGTGACGAATTCTTGCTCCTTCACAAGCTCAAATCCAAGTCTTTCATAGAACGGAAAGGCCTCCCTCGGCGCGCGGGTGTTCAGCACGGCGAAATGTTGACGCGCCCGGTCGATGACCGTCTCTATCAGCATTCGGCCGAGCCCGTCGCGGCGATGCGCGGCGCTGACGAACAGGTGGCGCACCCGTCCCTGATTCCTGTCGTCGAGATAGGGATCGATGTTCAACCCGCAAACGCCCACGAGGTCCCGTCCCTGCCATGCGCCGTAGAGAACCTCGCCGCGCTTCAGGAACCTGTTGCTGCCGCTCGCCCAGCCTTCCGCGAGCGTAACGAGCATCCAGTAGCCCTCCAGCCGGCTCTCGTCCTTCAACAGCTGGAAAGCCGCTGCGCTCGGCCGGAGTTTTTTCAGCACATAGTCATCCCGCGCCATATCGCCAGGCCTCTATTCCGCCGGGCGCGTCTCTTCCAGCGCGCTCTCTTCGTTGAACAGGAAACCGCCGGACTGCCGCTTCCACAGCCGGGCATAAAGGCCGTCGAGCGCCACCAGTTCGTCATGCGTGCCCTGCTCGACGATGCGGCCGCCATCGAGCACCACGAGCCGGTCGAGCGCGGCGATGGTCGACAGCCGGTGCGCGATGGCGATCACGGTCTTGTTCTCCATCAGCCTGGTCAGGTTCTCCTGGATCGCCGCCTCGATGTCGGAATCGAGCGCCGAGGTCGCCTCGTCGAGGATCAGGATGGGCGCATCCTTGAGGAACACGCGCGCAATGGCGATGCGCTGGCGCTGGCCGCCCGACAGCTTCACGCCGCGCTCGCCGACATAAGCGTCGTAGCCCGCCCTGTCGCGGTTGTCGCGCAGGCCGAGGATGAACTCGTGCGCTTCCGCCCGCCTGGCGGCGGCCACCACTTCGGCATCGGTCGCGTCGGGCATGCCAAGCTTGATGTTGTCACGCAACGAGCGGTGGAAAAGCGCGGTGTCCTGGCTGACGACGCCGATGCCGGCGCGCAGCGAGTTCTGCGTCACCATCGAGATGTCCTGGCCGTCGATCAGGATCCTGCCGCCCTCGAGGTCGTAGAGGCGCAGGATCAGATTGGCGAGCGTCGTCTTGCCGGCGCCGGAGGGGCCGACCAATCCGACCTTCTCGCCCGGCCGCACGACGAGGTCGATGTGGTCGAGGACGCCGCGCCCCTTGCCGTAGTGGAAGGTGACGTCCTTGACGTCGATTCGCCCGCCGGCGACGACGAGTTCGCCGGCGCCGGGCGCGTCGGTCAGGCCGAGCGGCTGCGAGATCAGCGCCTTGGAATTCTCCAGCACGCCGAGGTTCCTGAGGATGCCGTTGAGCTGCATCATCAGCCGGCCGAGCAGCATGTTGAGCCGCAGCACCAGGGAAAGCGTGAAGGCGACGGCGCCGACGGTGATCGAGCCCTCGACCCAGAGATAGACGGCAAAGCAGGCAATCGCCGTGATCATGACGCCCGACAGCGCCGTCAGCGCCATGCGCACGCCGGTGAGCCGGCGCGTGAACGGGCGCAGCGCGTCGAGATAGATGTCGAAGCCGTTCCTGATGTAGCGGTCGTCGCCATCGGCGGTGAACAGCTTCAGAGTCTGCACGTTGGAATAGGAATCGACGATGCGGCCGTTGATCATCGAGCCGGCCTCGGCGGTCGCCTCGGCATGTTTGCGGATCGCCGGCAGGTAGAGCCGCGCCAGCCAGCCGAAGGCGGCGATCCAGACCACCACCAGGACGGCCAGCCTGAGATCTAGGCCGGCGACCAGCGCCAGCGTCGTCACCGTATAGACGACCATGAACCAGACCACCTCGATGAAGCTCTCCATGAGGTCGCCGGTCGCCTGGCCGGCCTGCCAGACCTTGGTGGCGATACGGCCGGCGAAGTCGTTCTGGAAGAAGGCGTAGGACTGGCGCGAGACGTGGCGGTGCGCCTGCCAGCGCACGAGATTGTAGAAGCCGGGCGTGATCGTCTGCTCGTCGACCAGCGCCGAGAGCGCGACGATCAGCGTGCGGATGACCAGCACCACCACGACCATGAACACCAGTTCCGGTCCGGCGGCGGTCCATAGCGCGTGCCAGCTGCGTTCGCCGCCGGGAAGCTGGTCGAGTATGTCGACCAGCCGCCCGACGAAATAGAACAGGCCCGCCTCGACCAGCGGCGCGATGCCGCCGATGACCAGCATGGCGAAGAAGGCGACCTTCGCCTGGCCGACATAATGCCAGAGGAATCCGCCGACACTTGCCGGAGGCCTGAGGTTCGCCGGCTCCCTGAACGGGTAGACCCAATTCTCGAACCAGCGATAGACGGCCTTCATCATTCGGCGGCTTCACCCTTTGCGCCAACGTCGTTGGCGGCATCCTTGGCCGTTTCCAGCGGGCCGTCCTCCAGCAGGAAGCCGCCCGACTGGCGTTGCCAGAGCTGGGCGTAGAGCCCGCCCCTGGCGACCAGCTCGTCGTGCGAGCCCTCCTCGAGGATGCGGCCGCCGTCCATCACCACCAGCCGGTCCATTGCCGCGATGGTGGACAGCCGGTGGGCGATGGCGATGACGGTCTTGCCCTGCATCAGCTTGTAGAGGTTCTCCTGGATGGCCGCCTCGGCCTCGGAATCGAGCGCGGACGTCGCCTCGTCGAGAATCAGGATCGGCGCGTCCTTCAGCATAACGCGGGCAATGGCGATGCGTTGCCGCTGGCCGCCGGACAATTTGACACCCCGGTCGCCGACATGGGCATCGAAGCCCTTGCGGCCGTTGTGGTCCGAGAGCCCGCCGATGAAATCCAGCGCTTCCGCCCGCCGCGACGCCTCGATGAGCATCTCCTCGGTGGCATCGGGACGGCCATAGAGGATGTTCTCGCGCACCGACCTATGCAGCAGCGAGGTGTCCTGCGTGACCATGCCGATCTGCGCCCGCAGCGAATCCTGCCGCACCGTGGCGATCTCCTGGCCGTCGATCATGATGCGGCCGGCCTCAAGGTCGTAGAAGCGCAGCAGCAGGTTGACCAGCGTCGACTTGCCGGCGCCCGAGCGGCCGACGATGCCCACCTTCTCGCCCGGCTTCACCGTCAGCGACAGGTTCTCGATGACACCCTTCTGCTTGCCGTAGTGGAAGCGGATGTCCTCGAAACGGATCTCGCCATCGCTCACCGCGATCTCGCGGGCACCCGGCTTGTCCTCGACGAGGCGCGGCAGCGAGATCGAGGCGATGCCGTCCTGCACCGTGCCGATGTTCTCGAACAGGCCCGACATCTCCCACATGATCCATTGCGACATGCCCCACAGCCTCAGCACGAGTCCGATGACCACGGCCACGGCGCCGATCGTCACCGCCTGGTCGAGCCACAGCCACAGCGACAGAGCCGCGACCGAAAACAGCAGCAGCGAATTCAGGATGTAGAGAGTGCCGTAGAGCAGCGTCACCAGCCGCATCGAGCGGTAGACCGTCTCCAGGAAGCCGGCCATGCCCTCCCTGGCGAAGCTCGCCTCGCGGCGCGCATGGGAAAACAGCTTCACCGTCTGAATGTTGGTGTAACTGTCAACGACGCGGCCGGTCATGGTCGAGCGCGCATTGGCCTGCTCCTCACCGACCTTGCCCAGCCTCGGGATGAAAAAGCGCAGCAGCAGCATGTAGGCGACCAGCCAGACCGCGAGTGGCGCAGCCAGCCGCAGATCGGCCGAACCGACGATGAGCAGCATGCCGAGGAAATAGACGACGACGTAGTTCAGGACGTCGATCAGCTTGATGACGCATTCGCGCACGGCGAGCGCCGTCTGCATCAGCTTGGTGGCGATGCGCCCGGCGAACTCGTCCTGATAGAAGCTCATCGACTGCTTGAGCAGGTAGCGGTGTACCTGCCAGCGGATGCGCATGGGATAGTTGCCCATCAGCGTCTGCTGGTTGAGCAGCGAGTGCAGCCACACCGTGCCCGGCAGCGCGAACAGCACGACGAAGGCCATGCCGGCGAGCTTCCAGGCTTCGGTCTGCAGGAAGGTCTCGCGATTCTGCCCCGACAGCCAGTCGACGATGCGGCCTAGGAAGCCGAACATCCAGACTTCCGCGATGGCTATAGCCGCCACCAGCACGGCGTCGACGAGAATATAGGGCCACGCCCCGCGCGTATAATGCATGCAGAACGCCACCAGCGTCCTGGGTGGCTCCACGGGTTCCGCGGCGGGAAACGGATCGAGCCTTTTTTCGAACCAGGCAAACATGATCTTCGGTACTCTCTGATTTGGCTCGTATCCGCCTTACGCGGCGCGTGATCGCACGACTACAAGGTCCGGCGCCCCGGAATCACCCGAGTCGCCGGACCTGCTTCGCTCTATATAAGGCGCCGACGGCATTTCGCCGACAGGTTCGCGCGCCGACACGGCGTCGGCCGAGCGCCCCTTCCGGCCCGGCCGGATCGCCCTGATCAGCCGCCGCACCAGCGACGGCCGGCCCGGGTCGGGCACCGCGCGCGAAAAATCGACATCCGGCAGCATGCCACGATGCGGGCGCCGCCGCACCTCGGCGTGCACCGCCGACGAATAGGTTTCGCCGATGAGCAGCGCCCAGGTCGGCAGCCTGTGTGTGTGCAGGCTTCTCGAGCCTGGAATCCTGTAGGGATCGAACATGGGTCCGTCCTCCGTGTGGAAATACAGATAAAAAGGGTGTTCGATGTCCTGCCGCGGGATCAGCGGCGGGTCATCGGAGATGCTTTGAGACGGGGCCATCGGCCCCTTTGTCAGCTTGAAAAACATCGCGAGATTCCTTGGAAAGCCGAAAACTGGTTCGGCGGGAATCGGTGCGATGGAGACTTAAAGTGTCAGGAGAATCGTCGTACCGAAACCGCCAGCGGGCATACGGGGCCCTGGGAGAGGATCTGGATGTGCATGGTCATCATGTGTTTCCCCTCCTTCGGTTCGGGTTGACGACGAACGGCATATACTCGACTTCGCAGAAAATGACCACCCGGCTGTCCAGCAATCGCCAAAGCCTGGCTATGCCTGTGGCCGATCTGCCACTTATTAGAAGGACGCGGAAGTGAACGACGGTCTCCGCATCGCGCTCTACCAGCCTGACATCGCCGGCAACACCGGGACGATCCTGCGCCTGGCCGCCTGCCTCGGGCTTGGCGTCGACATCATCGAACCGGCGGGCTTTCCGCTCTCGGACAGGGCGCTCAAACGCGCCGGCATGGACTATCTCGAAATGGCGGCCCTGACCCGGCACGTCGACTGGCACGCCTTCCAGGACTGGCGCAAGGCCAACGCCCGTCGCCTGGTGCTGTTGTCCACCAAGGCCGTCACGCCCTATACGCGCTTTTCGTTCGCCAGCGGCGACATACTCCTGTTCGGGCGCGAATCCGCAGGCGTGCCGGAGGAAGTTCACGAAGCGACGGATGCGCGGGTGACGATCCCGATGCGGAACGGCGCCCGCAGCATCAATGTCGCTCTTTCGGTCGCCATGGCCGTCGGCGAGGCCATCCGCCAGATCGGATGAGCGCCCGGCCCAGGCCGGTGCCGGGAGAATGAGCCGAGGCACCCCGGGCGTTCCAGCCGCGTCGCCGCGAAGCGCGTCGGTCAACGCCCTGCACGAAGGTTGATAGTCCGTCGGCCTCACCCAGGCGCACATCGCCTTTCTCCACCATTTGCCATATCACGCCCACCTCGCTACAAGCTCAACTTAACTTGAGGTCAAGCGGAAAGTGCCAGATGGCTCCGGTGAGGGAATTGACGGTCGGACAGGTGGCCGCGCGCAGCGGCGTGGCGGTGTCGGCGCTGCATTTCTACGAGGCGCGCGGACTGATCCACAGCCACCGCACGGCGGGCAACCAGCGGCGCTACGGCCGCGACGTGCTGCGCCGGGTGGCCGTCATCCGCATCGCCCAGGAAGTCGGCATATCGCTGGCCGAGATCGCCGCGGCGCTCGCCGCCCTGCCCGAGGGCCGCACGCCGACGCGCGAGGACTGGAGCCAGCTTTCGACCGCCTGGCGCGACGGCCTCGACGACAAGATCAACCAGTTGAAGAAGCTGCGCGACGGCCTGACCGACTGCATCGGCTGCGGCTGCATGTCGATCGACAAATGTCCCCTCAGGAACAAGGACGATCGGCTGGCGCGGGAAGGCACCGGCGCGAGAAGGCTGGTGGCCCGCTGAGACAACACTTTCGAAGTGTTGGTACATTGTTGAGGAACAAAGCACCCCTCCAATCTAAGTCGAAGACATAGATTAATTAGTTCTAATTTATGTGAGGGGGAGCGATGTCTAAGCGTGTCATGGGCGCGGTGTTTCTTGCCGCCGGTCTTCTGTCGGGGTGTGCTCCCAGCGAAGGCGAATGGAATACAGCCCGCGCGATGGTGCAAGGCAGTCCCGCCATGCACAGGGAAATGGTGGCCCAATGCATAGCGACGTCTGATCGGGCCTCGCCCGCCGCCAGGCAGCAATGGGCCAAGATCATGAATGTCAGTACCGCCAAGGTTACGCGTATCTGGTGCACGCGCGCGGTCCGCGCTTTCGCCGACGGGCGGCTTACCTACGAACAGGCCCGGCGCATGCGCCTTCAATCCGGTGATCGCAGCGAATTCATCAAGATCATCCAGGGCCGGTAAGCCCCGGGAGCTCCGTGTTTCAGGTCTGAAAGGCCTGGTCCGCCGCGCCATGGTGCGGTGGCGAACGACAAGGGGCGGGCGCGAGATACGCCGGCCCCGGTCCGGCGCGCGGCCTCAGTCAGCTGCCGGCAGGCGCCGCATGGTGAACTCGATGATGTCGCCCGGGCGTTCGAACCAGCTTTCGATCTCGGTCCAGTAGGCCTGCTTGGGAAAGCGATCGAACCATTCCTTCGCCTTGAGGCGCGCCGCGGGGCGCGGCAGAACGAAAGTTTCCCGCAAGAAGCCGTCGCGCGACTGCCCTTCCCGCTCGGCGCGCGAACGCTCCAGCCTCTTCTTCAAGCCATCCAGCGGCGGTCTTGCCGGGGTGCGCACGAAAGAACTCCTTGCACCTGGAGCATTTTGCGGCCAGGCGCGGGCGCCCGCCGTCGCATATGCGGCCAAATCGAACCGGCCGGAAGGATGCACGATTTCCTTTCAACGCATCCCACTTTGGCCAGACAGGACTTGACCCCTGCTCGTTGCGGATTAGAGCAAGTCGCGGAAAACTGTGCAACGGCTTTCCGGAATCGCCCTGGATCATTGCTCTAGATCAAAGCGGGCGCGTGGCCGCCATTGCATATCGGGGCATCCCGAAACCGGAGATCATACCTTGGAACGACCCGAAATACCGGCTGGACTGCCCGCCGACATCGAGCAGAAGAAGATGAAGGCGCGGCTCTGGTTCGAGGCGCTGCGCGAGCGCATCTGCGCCGGCTTCGAGCAGATCGAGCAGGATCTCGAGGGTCCGCTGGCCTCCTGGTCGCCCGGCCGCTTCGAGAAGACGCCATGGGAGCGCGACGAAGGCCGGGGCGGTGGCGGCACCATGTCGATGATGCACGGCCGGGTCTTCGAGAAGGTCGGCGTCCACACCTCGACCGTCCATGGCGAGTTCTCGCCCGAATTCCGCAAGCAGATTCCGGGCGCCGAGGAAGATCCGCGCTTCTGGGCGAGCGGCATTTCCCTGATCGCGCATCCCTGGAATCCCAACGTGCCGGCCGTACACATGAACACCCGCATGGTCGTCACCACGCGCCAGTGGTTCGGCGGTGGCGCAGACCTGACGCCGGTGCTCGACCGTCGCCGTAACCAGGAGGACCAGGACACCGTCGCCTTCCATCGCGCCATGCAGTTCTGCTGCGAGAAGAACGCCGCGGTGGCCGACTACGACAGGTACAAGGCCTGGTGCGACGAGTACTTTTATCTGCCGCACCGCAACGAACCGCGCGGCATCGGCGGCATCTTCTTCGACTGGCTGCATTCCGACGCCGACAAGGGCGGCTGGGATGCCGACTTCAACTTCGTGCAGGATGTCGGGCGCACCTTCCTCGTCGTCTACAGTCATCTGGTGCGCGCCAACTTCAACGAGAACTGGACCGATGGCGACCGCGACGAGCAGCTCGTGCGCCGTGGCCGCTACGCCGAGTTCAACCTGCTCTACGACCGTGGCACCATCTTCGGATTGAAGACCGGCGGCAACGTCCTGTCGATCCTGTCCTCACTGCCGCCTGAAGTCCGCTGGCCATAGGCGTTTCCCACCGCCATCTCGTGCCTGTCGTTGAGCGGGAAAAATGCGGAAGGCGTTTTTCTCGTTCTGCCGGAGCAACCAAACCGGCATGTCCGTGTTATGGTTACCCCACGCCTTGCATGGCGTCGTCCGGAAGTCGCCTCGGCGTCGTGTTTTAGGAGGAAAGGAGAACTCCAATGAAGCAATTCCATTGCGGATCGCTTGTTCCGGGTTGCGACTGGCATACCCGTGCCGAGGAAGAGGCAGAGGTGATGCGCCGCGCCGTGGAGCACATGCGCGAGACGCATGGCGAAAGCGTCATTCGCGAAACGATGATCGAGGCCATTCGCTCGCGCATCGAGAAGGTCCGCGACGCGGCCTGAGGTTTGGCGGGCCACCGCGAACCAGACGAGACGAACGGGGTGCCCATGCGAATGCGCCCCGTTTGATCGTTCGGCGCGTACGGAGTTCAGCGTCGCTGTGCTCGAAAAAATTATATTCACACCTTCTAAAATAAACCTGGCGGTAACGGTACCCGTGGAACAGTCCCACGGATAATCCGGCTGCGGGCGTCCCTTGGAAGCCCTTCACCATCGCGCACCGCGCCGGAACGGGTGGGCGAGGTGTTTTCGCGCATGCGCGAAAAGTCCGGCAAACGAGGCGGCTTCCGCACGGCGGCGTTCCTGCTGTCCGCGGTCCTCGGCGCGTGCCCCGCCATCGCCCAGGAGATGACAACGTCGTTCGTCGACATCCATCAAGGCTCGCCCCTCAGCGACCGCGCGAGAGCTCTCGCGCAGGGTGGCTACGAGCTGCAGAACGGAAGCTGGGTGTCGTTCGACCAGTGGTATCGCGCGAACTGGATCGACATGCATGTCGACCTGCTCACCCAGATCACGGACGACACCGGTATCCTGTGGGGATTCGGAACCGGGGAAGAAGGCGAGAAGTACCGCATCCAGCCAAGCTTCAAGTTCGGCTTTCTCACGCAGACGCATCCCAGCGCCAACAGCATCCTGTCGTTCTCGCTGACCTCGACAATCGGCGGCGGCCTCGCGGAAAAGCCGTGCCAGGCCGATTACGGCGATTTCGGCACCTATGCCGTCAACTGCCGGCTCGCCGCCGGCGAATTGTCGCCCGAGCAAACCTTGAAATACCTGGTCAACGTCAGGCCGGAGAGCATGCATCTCTGGCTGAATTACCGTGTCACTTTCTGATCGCAGGGGGTGGAAGATGAGAACGTCCAGCTCCCGAAAATCCGCGATCACCCCGTTCTGGTTCTTGTCTGGAGTAGGAACATGAAAGGTAATTGCTGGAAGTTCGGCCTTGCCGCCGCCATGGCCATCCTGTCGGCACCGTTCGCGTCGGCGCAACAGGCGCCCGACGCCGATGAACTGGCGGCCCTCTGCCACGGGGCCCAGTCCATATGCATCAGCGCGACGATCCCGACCATCGGAACGCAGGCGCTGCAGAGCTGGATGAGCCCTGATGTCGGGGCAGCGTGGGCCAAGGGTTACAAGGGCAAGGGCGCGACGATCACCATGGTCGACGACTTCTCCAGCGCGACGCGCTTCTACGGCAATTTCGGCATCGGTCTGCAATACCAGCGGCACGGCGAATGGACCCGTGAGGAAGCCAGCATGATTGCTCCTTCCGCGTACATCCGGTCGAAAGATTTCACGACCGGTTCGGCCGTCAGCCTGGCCTATGGCCTGAACGTCCTGAACCTCAGCTACGGCATGTATGCCTCGCAGGGCTACAGCGTGAGCCAGATCGGATGGGCTCCGGAGGAGTCTTCGATCATCTCCTACGCCAGTCGTGGACTGGCGGTCGTTTCCAAGGCGGCGGGCAATGACTCGGTCGCGGTGGGCGGCGCGGCCGGCGGCAAGCAGGATTATCTCGACCTTGCCCTGATCGGCAAACCCTCGGCGATCTTCGTCGGCGCCCTGTCGTCCAACGGCACGACGTCCAACCCCGCCCAGCTTGCCTGGTATTCCAACTATGCTGGGTCCGACCCGCGCGTGCAGAGCCATTTCCTCGTGGTCGGTGTCGCGGGAGATACGACCGGCCTCTACGGCACGTCCTTCGCCGCGCCGATCATCTCCGGCTACGCCGCGATCATCGGCAGCAAGTTCACCAGCGCGACGCCGATCCAGATCACCAACGATCTGCTCAACACGGCGCGCACCGATACGCTGGTCAATTACAGTCCCTCGGTCTACGGCAAGGGCGAGGCGAGCCTTTCGCGCGCCCTGGCCCCTGTCTCGATCCGATGAGCCGACGCCTCGCGGAGGCGGTGTCGATCCAGGCCCAGGTTAGGTTTCCAGGGCTTCGGCGGCGCGCTTGAGCAGCGCGTCGCGGCCGAGCGTGAAGCCCGAATCCGTCCATTCCTTTTCGAGATTCTTCAGGATGGCGCCGAGCTTGGGCCCCGGCGTGGCGCCGATATCGGTCAGGTCGGTGCCTTTCAGCGGAAAGACCGGCTTTTCCCATTTCATGGCGAAGGTGAGCAGACGCGAATAGCCGCCGGCTTCCATCAGTGCCGGCGTGTCGTCCCGCGCCCGCCCCCGCGCTGCGGCGAGCGCCAGCCGCAAGCGGTCGATGATGCCCTGCGGTGCGCCCGCATAGAGCTTGCGGGCAAGCTCGCCCTCGGTAGCCTTCGCTTCGACCACCACGGCCAAGGACCAATCGCGCAGGCGCCCGGCGTCCACGCCCGAGAACTTCAGTCTGTCGGCCAGTGTCTTCATGCGCCCGGCGTCCGGCGGCACGATGGCCTCAAGCCTGAGCAGCGGATCGGGCGCCCAGCCGAGATCCTTCTCGGCCTGGACCAGCGCGTGGATGGCGTCGATGCCCCATTTTTCGCTCTCCGGCAGGACAGCGGTAAGCACGCCGGCCTGGCGCATCCACAGCAGCGCGCGCGACGGGTCGGGCGCGCCGAGCAGCTTCTTCAGTTCGGACCAGACGCGCTCCGCCGAGAGCTGGCCAAGCCCTTCCTTCAGTCTTGCGCAGGCCTTCAGGCCCTCGGCATCCGGGCGACCCTCGCCATAGAAGGCAAAGAAGCGGAAGAAACGCAGGATGCGCAGGTAGTCCTCGCGGATGCGCGCTTCCGGATCGCCGATGAAGCGCAGCCTGCGCGCCTCGATGTCGGCAAGGCCGCCGACCAGGTCGACGACCTTGCCATTGGCCTCGGCATAGAGGGCGTTGATGGTGAAGTCGCGACGCTCGGCGTCGAGCTTCCAGTCGCGTCCGAACGCCACCCTGGCCCTGCGCCCGTCGGTTTCGACGTCGGCGCGCAGGGTGGTGATCTCATAGGGCTTGCCGCCCGCCACGACAGTCACCGTGCCATGCTCGATGCCGGTCGGCACCGCCTTGAAGCCGTTGGCCTCGGCGCGGCGGATCGTCTCCTGCGGCAGGCAGGTCGTGGCGATGTCGATATCGGCCACGGGCTGGTCGAGCAGCGCGTTGCGCACCGCCCCGCCGGCGACACGCGCCGCCTCTCCATCCTCCGCAAGCAGCGCGAGCAGCTGCTGCAGATGCCTTTCGCCGAGCCAGCCGGCCTTGCCGGCAATCGAGATGGTCACGTGTAAAGCCTCTCATAGAGGGTACGTATGATGCCGGCGGTGACGCCCCAGATGCGTCGGTCGCCATAAGGCATGTCGTAGAAGAACCATTCCAGATCGTTCCACATGCGGCTGTCGCGCTTGTGGTTGGCCGGGTCCATCAGGAAGCGCAGCGGCACCTCGAATGCGGCATCGACCTCATCGGCGTTGAGTGTCAGGGAAAAGCCCGGCCGCACGATGCCGAGCACCGGCGCGATGCGATAGCCGCTGCCCGCGACATAGTCGGGCATTCGCCCGATGATCTCGACGCGATCGCGCCCGAGACCGATCTCCTCGAAGGTCTCGCGCAGCGCCGTCGCCTCGGGGCTGTCGTCGGTCGGATCGATCGTACCGCCGGGGAATGCCACCTGTCCGGAATGGCTGCGCAACTTCTCGGCCCGTTTGGTCAGCAGCACCGTGGCGCCGTCGGCATGATCCACGACCGGGATCAGCACCGCGGCGTCGCGCAACGGCTTGGCCAGCGTCAGGCGCGGATGGCCCGGGTTGAAGCGGTGGTCGCCATAGTCGCCGTCATCGATACCGGATCGCGCAACGACACGGTGGCGAAAATCCGCGGTCGAGAATGGCCTGGTTTGATCCATTGTCGCCAATCCGTCACGCACTCAGCTGCTGGAGCCGGTCCGCCGGCATGATCGCATAGACCGCGCCCTTCGAGCGGACCGCGAACATGGTCCGCCCGGCGACCTCGATCTCCTCGCCATGACCGACCAGTTCGTACATGACGGGACGCGCCAGCAGCGCCTCGAGCCTGCCCCGTATAAGTACATAGGGCTTCAGCCCGCCGGTTCCATCCTCGTCGACGAAACGTAGCGGCCTGTCGGGGCCGGCCTCGACCACGTCGCCGACATTGGTCCGGAACGTGATGACCTGGTTGTCGCCTTCGCCGGAGACGTTCATCTCCACCGCGACGAAGGGGGCATCCTCGACACGGATGCCGACCTTCTCGACCGGCGTCACAAGATAGGTCTTGCCGTCGGCGTCCTTGCGCAGCACGGACGAAAAGAGCTGCACCAGCGGCATGCGGCCGATCGGCGTGCCGAGATAGAACCAGGTGCCGTCGGCCCGGATCTCCATGTCGAGGTCGCCGCAGAAGTCGGGATTCCAGCGCTCCACGGGCGCCGCCCCCTTGCCGGCACGCGTCGCGCGCTGGATCAGCGCCTCGAGCCCGCGCGTCTCGGTGGCTGCCGTCAGGCTTTGTTCACGATGTTCGTCGCGTTGCGTCATGGTCACGAAATAGTCACTGTTGTTTCGCTTGTCAGCCTAAGTCTGTGATTTAAGCTCCAGCGAAGCGCCAGGCGAGGCCGAATCGCGCCATTCTGCGGCACCGGCCCGATACGGGCATAGTGCGGGCCGGCGTTTCCACCCAAAAGGATCGATGCCATATGAGCGTTATGGTCAAGGAAAGTCCCATCAGCGAAAAGGACATGGTCGCGCAGGCCGAATCGGCGCTGGCAGACATTTCCAGGATCCGCGAAGGCGTCGGCCGGGTCATCTTCGGCCAGGAAAGCGTCGTCGAGCGCACGCTGGTGGCGCTGCTGGCCGGCGGCCATGCGTTGCTGGTCGGTGTGCCGGGCCTCGCCAAGACCAAGCTCGTCGAGACGCTGGGCATCGTGCTGGGGCTCGACGCGCGCCGCATCCAGTTCACGCCTGACCTTATGCCGTCCGATATTCTGGGTTCCGAGGTGATGGAACAGGACGAGGCCGGCAAGCGCTCGTTCCGCTTCATTCCCGGGCCTGTCTTCGCCCAGTTGCTGATGGCCGACGAGATCAACCGCGCTTCGCCACGCACCCAGTCGGCGCTGCTGCAGGCCATGCAGGAATACCACGTCACGGTCGCCGGCGACCGCTATGACCTGCCGGCGCCCTTCCATGTGCTGGCGACGCAGAACCCACTGGAGCAGGAAGGCACCTATCCCCTGCCCGAGGCGCAGCTCGACCGTTTCCTGATGCAGATCGACATCCTGTACCCCGAACTGGAAGCCGAGCGCCGCATCCTGCTGGAAACCACGGGCGTTGAAGAGGCGAAGGCGGTGAACGTGACGCTGCCCGAGCGCCTGCGGGATATCCAGACGCTGATCCGCCGTATGCCGGTGCCGGAGAGTGTCGTCGAGGCCATACTGAAGCTGGTGCGCGCGGCGCGTCCCGGACAGGGCAACGCCGACACCGACAAGCATGTCGCCTGGGGCCCCGGCCCGCGCGCCAGCCAGGCGCTGATGCTGTGCACCCGGGCGCGCGCGCTCTATGATGGGCGCCTGGCGCCGTCAGTCGACGACGTGCGCGCGCTGGCTGAGCCCGTGCTGCAGCACCGCATGGCGCTGACCTTCGCCGCCCGCGCCGAGGGCACCACCGTGCGCGACGTGGTGGCGAAACTGGCCAAGGCTATCTGATGGCTCGCATAGGCGAAGTCCAGGCACCGGCGGCGACGCGCGACGCGCTCGCCCGCGGCCGCGTGCGGGCTTCGCTGGTGCCGGACCTGCTGGTCGAGGCACGACGCATCGTCAACACCGTCATCGCCGGCTGGCACGGCCGCCGCAAGCGCGGCATCGGCGAGAATTTCTGGCAGTTCCGCCCCTATGTCGAGGGCGATTCCTCGCGCATCGACTGGCGCCGCTCGGCGCGTGACGATCATATCTACGTGCGTGACCGCGAATGGGAGGCCGCCCACACGGTCTGGCTGTGGGCCGATCCGTCACCATCGATGCTCTTCAAATCGACCGGTGCCGGCGTCTCCAAGCAATCGCGCGCGCTGGTGCTGGCGCTTGCCATGGCCGAGCTTCTGTCGCGCAGCGGCGAACGCATTGCCTGGCCTGGCCTCACCGATCCGTTCACCGCCCGCGACGGCGCCGAACGCATCGCGACGCGGCTCGCCCATGCCGCCACGCTGCCGGCGCGCCCCGATCTTTCCGGCATCCGCCGCTTCGCCGACATCGTCCTCGTCAGCGACTTCATCGATCCGGTCGAGGAGACGATCGCCTGGCTGGATGTGCTTGCTCGCCGGGGCGCGCGCGCCCACCTGGTCGAGGTGGCCGATCCCGCCGAGGAGAACTTCCCCTACGCCGGCCGAACCGAATTCACCGATCCGGAGACGGGCGAGAAGCTGACCGCCGGCCGCGCCGAGATGCTGGGTGACGCCTATCGCCGGCTCTATCTCGCCCGCCGCGAGGAACTCGCCGCCTGGTGCAAGCGGCTCGGCTGGAGTTTCACCGTCAACCACACCGACCGCCTTGCCTCCGAAGCCCTGGTGCGCCTGCACATGGCGATGACGGCCGAAGGCGCCTTTACCGGACTGGCCACGGGCCAGCCCGGCATGACCATGGGTCAGCCTGGCATGGCCAAAGGCCAGCCCGGCATGGCCGAAGGCCAGCGTGGGAAGGCTGGCGCATGAGCTGGCTGCCGCTTTCCTTCGGGGCGCCCATGGTGCTGTGGGGCTTGCTTGCGCTGCCGGTCATCTGGTGGCTGCTCAGGTTGACCCCTCCCCGGCCGCAGGCGGAAGTATTCCCACCGCTGCGCATCCTGGCGCGCGTGCTAAGGCGCGAGGAAACGCCGCGCAGCAGCCCGTGGTGGCTGACGCTGCTGCGCCTGCTGATGGCGGCGCTGATCGTCGCAGCCCTGGCCGAACCGGTGTTCAATCCGCGCGAAAAGCTGCCGGCCGAGGGCTCGGCGCTGGCCGTCGTCGTTGACAATGGCTGGGCGAGCGCGGCCGACTGGGGCAGGCGCATCGCCACCGCCGAGCGGTTGGTCGCCGATGCAGGCGCCAATGGCGTGCCTGTCATCGTCGCCTTCACCGCCGAGAAGCCCAATGCCGAGATCGGTCCGTTCGATGCCGCCGCCGCGCTCGATCGGCTGCGCGCGGCCCACCCGCGTCCGATCCCGACCGACCGGCCGGCCGTGTATGCCCGGGTCGCCGCCGCGCTGGAAGCGCATCCCGGCGCCACCGTCGCCGTACTGGCCGACGGCCTAGCGGAAAAAGGTGACGAGACCGCCTTCAACACGCTCTTGTCGCGCAATGCCGGCCGCATCGTCTGGGCCGCGTCCGACCGCCTCGACGTCACGGGCCTGACCGGCGCCGAGAACGAGGTCGACGGCTTCGCGCTCACCGCCATTCGCGCCCCGGACGATCCGGCACCCGCGCGCGTCACCGCCGGCGCCTTCGACGATAAGGGCCGCCGCATCGCCGACGCCACGCTGACCTTCGCGCCAGGCGCGGCGACCGCCACCACGACCATGGCGGTGCCCTTCGAACTGCGCAACGATTTCGCCTCGATCGCTCTCGATGGCGAGCATCACGCCGGCGCCGTCCGCGTGCTGGACGAGGGCTCCAAGCGCCGCCGCGTCGGGCTGCTCTCGCAAGCCGAGGCCGACCAGGCGCAGCCGCTGCTGTCGCCGCTCTACTACATCAGGCGCGCTTTGCAGCCCTTCGCCGACCTTGTCGAGCCTTCCAGCGCCGACCTCGCCGACGGCATTCCGCAGGTGCTGGACCAGAAGCCGGCGATGATCGTGATGGCCGATGTCGGCACCATACCCGAGCAGGTCAGGCAAAGGCTGGTCGACTGGGTCGACAATGGCGGCACGCTGGTCCGCTTCGCCGGCTCGCGTCTGGCCGCGGCCGGCAATGACGACGATCTCCTGCCTGTGCGCCTGCGCAGCGGCGAGCGCGCGCTCGGCGGTGCCCTGTCCTGGACGACGCCGCAGCCAGTGACCGAATTTCCCAAGAGCGGCCCCTTCGCCGACCTGCCGCCGCCCTCCGAGGTCACGGTGACCCGGCAAGTGCTGGCCGAACCGACACCCGATATCGTCGAGCGCACCTGGGCCGCGCTTGCCGACGGCACGCCGCTGGTCACCGGTCTGAAGAAGGGCAAGGGAACACTCGTGCTGTTCCATGTCGCGCCACAGGCGACCTGGTCCAACCTGCCGATCTCCGGCAGCTTCGTCGAGATGCTGCGGCGCATCGTGCAATTGTCGCGCAACCAGGGCGAGGCCGTGGCCAATGCCGAGGCGGCAGCGAAGTCGCTACCCCCCTATCGCATGATCGGCGCCGACGGCACCATGGTACCGCCGACGCCCGACGCGCGGCCACTGGTGCCGGGCGCCGGGCCGCTTCCCGTGACCTTCGAGAACCCGCCCGGCCTCTATGGCTCTGAGGCCGGCGTATTCGCGCACAACCTGCTCGACGCGGGCAGCACGTTCGCCCCCCTGATCCGTCCGCAAGTGTCTGTGCCCGTAACCACCATCCGCTACGCCTTCGATGAATCGCGCAACCTCAAGGGCGCCCTGGTGGCGGCGGCTCTCGCGCTGATGGCGCTCGACACGCTGGCGGTGCTGTGGATGGGCGGGCTGTTTTCGCGCCGGCCGAGGCGGCCTTCGAGCGCCGGAGCGACCGCGGCCGCGCTGCTGATCGCCCTTGGCGCGCTCGTCGGCCATGCCGACCCTGTCCGCGCCGACGATTCCAAGCCCGGCGACGCCGCCGCGATTGCCGCCATCACCAAGACCAGGATCGCCTACGTGCTGACCGGCGTGCCTGGCGACGACTCCATCAGCCGCGCCGGCCTCGAGGGCCTGACGCGCTTCCTGATCGAGAAGACCGCGCTGGAACCCGGCCCACCCGCCGGCGTCGACATCGCCAAGGACGAACTGTCCTTCTATCCGTTGATCTACTGGCCCATCGACCCCGCCGCGCCGATGCCCAGCCAGGCAGCGATTGCCCGCATCGACGCCTACATGCAGCAGGGCGGCACGGTGCTCTTCGACACGCGCGACCAGTTCTCCAACGGCATCGGCGCCGATTCGACCAGCCCGGCGACGGAGCGCCTGCGCGACATACTCGGCAATCTCAACGTGCCGCCGCTGGAGCCGGTGCCGTCCGACCATGTGCTGACCAAGTCCTTCTTCATCCTGCCGGAATTTCCCGGCCGCTTCGCCGGCAGCCCACTCTGGGTCGAGGCATCGCTTGAGGCAAGCAACGCCGACAACCGCCCCGTGCGCGTCGGCGACGGGGTTTCGCCGATCATGATCACCGCCAACGACTTCGCCGGCGCCTGGGCGGTCGACGAGAATGGCGACCCTCTGCTGCCGACGGTGCCGAACGACCCGATGCAGCGCGTCTATGCGCTGCGCGCCGGCGTCAACATCATGATGTACATGCTGACCGGCAACTACAAATCCGACCAGGTGCACGTGCCGGTGCTGCTCGAACGGCTGGGGCAGTAGCATGAACTGGTCGATATCCTTCGAGCCCCTGATTTCCTGGCCGCTGCTTGCCGCGGTGCTGGTGCCGCTCGCCTTGCTGGCGCTCGCCGGCCTGTGGTTCGGACAGCGTGGCGCGGTGCTGCGCCTCGTGGCTCTTGCCGCGCTCGCGGCGGCGCTGTTCAACCCTGTGTTCCTCGACGAGTCACGCGAACCGCTGAAAAGTGTCGTCGCCCTGATCGTCGACCGCAGCCCCAGCCAGGATATCGGCGAGCGCACCCGTCAGACGGACGAGGCGCTGGCCGGGCTGCAACAGCGCCTCGGCCGCTTCAACCAGTTCGACGTGCGCGTCGTCGAGGCCGGAAAGCCGGAGGCGGCAGAGGAGCGTACCGAAACGCGCCTGTTCAGCGCCCTGGAGGGCGCCTTCCGCGACGTGCCGCCGTCCCGTATCGGCGGCGCCATCATGATCACCGACGGCCAGGTGCATGACGCCCCGACCGGGGCGCCGGACTTTCATGCGCCGCTGCACGCGCTGATCACCGGCCACGAGCACGAGAAGGACAGGCGCATCCGCTTCGAGAACGCGCCGCGTTTCGGCCTGGTCGGCAAGCCGCTCGACATGAGCTACCGCGTCATCGCCACCGGCGGCGAGACCGGCCCGGTCGATGTTCGCGTCTCCGTCAACGGCCAGCAGGTGTCGGTCGAACATGCCATTATCGGCCAGGCGACGCCGCTTCAGGTGACCATTCCCACCGCGGGCCGCAACATCATCGAACTCGCCATCGACCGCGAGCCGGGCGAACTGACCGAGACCAACAACCGCGCCATAGCGCTGGTCGACGGCATCCGCGAGAATCTGCGCGTGCTGCTGGTCTCGGGCGAACCGCATGCCGGCGAGCGAACCTGGCGCAACCTGCTGAAATCGGACGCCTCGGTCGATCTCGTCCACTTCACCATCCTGCGCCCGCCGGAGAAACAGGACGGCACGCCGATCAACGAATTGTCGCTGATCGCCTTCCCGACGCGCGAACTGTTCGTCGAGAAGATCAAGGATTTCGATCTGATCATCTTCGACCGCTACCAGCACCGCGACGTGCTGCCGATCCTCTATTACGACTACATTTCCGAATATGTCGAAAAGGGCGGCGCGCTGCTGATCGCCGCCGGGCCTGAATATGCCGGCGAAAGCTCCATTGCGCGCACGCCCCTGATGGCGGCGCTGCCGGCCATGCCCTCCGGCGAGATCGTCGAGAAGGCCTTCTACCCGCGCCTCACAGATATTGGCCAGCGCCATCCCGTGACCCGTGGCCTCGACGGTTCGTCTAGCGAGCCGCCCCGCTGGAGCCGCTGGTTCCGTACCATCGGCGTTCAGAATCCCGAAGGCCAGGTGGTGATGAAAGGGGCCGACAACCGCCCGCTTCTCGTGCTCGACCGCAAGGGCGAAGGCCGTGTCGGCATGCTCCTGTCCGACCAGGGCTGGCTGTGGGCGCGCGGCTTCGAGGGCGGCGGCCCGCATGTGCAGCTCTATCGGCGCATCGCTCACTGGCTGATGAAGGAGCCCGAACTGGAGGAAGAGCGCCTGACGGCCGACGGCCGCGGCATGACGCTCGACATCAGGCGCCAGACGATGAGCGACGATCCCGGCCCGGCGCAGATCATCACGCCGTCCGGCAAGACCATGACGGTGAAGCTGGACAAGTCCGAGCCGGGCATCTTCCTCGGCAGCGTGCAGACCAGTGAGATCGGCCTTTACCAGGTGGCCAATGGCGACCTGACGACGCTCGCCCATGTCGGCCCCATCAACGCGCCGGAATTCGCCGATGTCGTTTCCACCGAGGACAGGCTGAAGGCACCCGCCGAAGCCACCGGCGGCAGCGTTCGCAGGCTGGCGTCGCCGTCCGCTTCCGGCGACCAGCCAGGCCCGGTGGTGCTGCCCTCGATCGTGCCCGTGCGCGCTTCGGCCGATGCCGCCGGCGCCGACTGGATCGGCCTGCGCACCACGGACGACAGCGTGCTCAAGGCGGTGTCGCGCGTTCCGCTGTTCGGCGGCTTCCTGGGCCTCGGGCTGTTGCTGCTGGCCATGGGCTCGATGTGGTATCGCGAGGGCCGCTAGCCTGCTGGCCAGCTCAATCCCCAGCCTCGATCATTCCTCGGGTTCGGTGGTGAACAGCAACGGATAGCCCTTCGCCTTGCCGGCATCGGTGGCGCGAGTCGCCTTGGTCTCGGCGACATCCCTGGTGAAGACCGCGACCACGCAGGCGCCCCGCCGATGGGCGGTGATCATCACCCTGTGCGCCTGATCCTCGCTGAGCTTGAACTCGCCCTTGAGCACGGTCACGACGAACTCGCGCGGCGTGAAATCGTCGTTGAGCAGGATCACCTTGTAGAGCTTCGGGCGCTCCGTCTTCGGCGCTGTCTTCGGCGTGGACTTGCTGATGGTTTCAGGCATCGGACCTGCACTCCGCGCGAACCATGGCCTCGCGCATGCTGCCATGAACGGAAATCGTCGTCCAATCGAACTGCGCTCGGAACATGGTGGCTGACGAAGCCGCTTCGGGCTCTTCGGCACCCCGCTCCGGCACGGACGGCACCACCCTATGTGGGCAGTATTGCTCCGGGTTGCAAATGGCAACGGCAAGATGAATCCGCGGCTCGTCGGCGCGGCAGATGATACGGCGCCCGAAACCGCCGACGTGGAAAGCTCAGCGGCCCTGGCGGCCGAACAGCCGGCGGGGCGGTATCGGGCTCGTGTCGAGCCGGCGTTCGCGCCACGCCACGACGATCCACGCGGCGAGAAGGATCAGCGTTGCCCCCGTCAGCGCGATCAGCACCCAGGCCTGCAACGGCGTGATATAGTTCCAGCTGCTGGAAATCGCCGGCGCGAAAAGCGACGGCTCGGTGCGGCCGCTGGCGGGATCCGGCACCGGACTGGCCGTGAGCAGAAAGAGCACCCTGGCGACCGCGGAGACCACGAGGCCCGCCAGAACCATCGAACGCAAGGTGGACGAAAGCCGCTTCTTCATGGCGGACGGTCCTATGGAATCTCATGGCCGGGCAAGTTCACCCGGCATTACACGAATGTGGCTAGATCAAACAGTTGGAATGGTGTGCTCGGTCCCGCGAGCGCATCGCGTTCTAACCGGACCGCGTTGCGAATGGGTTAAGCCGGGCGGACGGAACAGCGCTCGCAGTCGTAAAAAGGCCGCCTCAACCATGTCGGGCTGAAGCGGCCTTGTTGCAGCAGGTCAACCTGCCAACGGATTACGCCTTCTTGGCAGCCGGCTTGGCGGCGGCGGCCTTCTTGGCAGCGTGGTGCTTGACCGGGCACTTGTGCTTCTTGGTCGCCTTGCAGGCCTTCTTGGCCTTGGCAACCTTCTTCACCGGAGCTTTCGCCGGGGCGGCGGTGGTCGCGGCCGGAGCGGTCGTGGTCGTCGCGGCCGGAGCGGTGGTCGTCGTGGCGGTGGCGGCGGCGCTGGCCATGACCGGAGCCGAGAAAGCGAGGGCAACAGCCAGACCGAGGGCGGAGAGGAGGGACTTGTTCATGACTTCATTTCCTTTTTGTGCAGGTCGGTTTCGAGCTACTGAACCGGGTCGATCGGCGTAACTCCAAGCAGCTTCAGAGCGTTGGCGAGCATCCGGATACCTTGCGCCTGTTTCTTGGCGGCACAGTACCGGTTTCCCTTTCTCTGGAGAGCTTTTGCCGCGGCGACCTGCGTTGCCGTGGCATGGGTTTCGAGGGCTTCGTCAAATTGGTGGCTGAGATTGGTGCAACGTTCGCTTCTCGTGAGCACTTTCGCATCCGACTGCTCGATCGCGACAGTGACGAGCGAGACGCCGAGCAGCGCACTCATCAGACTGATCGAAAACCTGCGCATCGGTGTATCCGTGCTCCCGGAAGGTTGTGTCGCGACCGATGACCTGACCGCCACGACACCACTTATGCCTCTGTTTTTTTTCGGGAGTTTTTCCCGATTATAGAAAATTGTTTCCGGAGTGTTTCCGGGTGGGCGGGCCCGGATGGCCGCTCGCGAACGGTCAAGATACGGCCCGAATTCTATCGTCAGGGTGCCATGAGGGACGGGCCGGCCAGCCTCCGCAACCCATTGATTTCTAGTATCGTTTCAATTTCGAACTTTGCTTGAGCGTGATATGGAGATGGTGCCGGCCTGAAAAATCGAGATTGTGGCGCCGAACGAGAATGACAGGGTCCTTGTGAAATCCGATACGCACATACTGATCGTCGACGACGACAAGGGAATTCGCGACCTGCTGCAGGAATTCTTCCAGAAGCGAGGCATGCGCGTTTCGGTAGCGGCCGACGGAA
Source organism: Mesorhizobium sp. 65-26 (assembly GCA_001899205.1). Lineage (GTDB taxonomy): Bacteria > Pseudomonadota > Alphaproteobacteria > Rhizobiales > Rhizobiaceae > Mesorhizobium. Next base: position 51,918 of record MKVL01000035.1, read on the forward strand.
CCGAAATGGAGACGTTGCTGCGCCGCACGCAGGTCGACCTCATCATTCTCGACGTCATGCTGCCCGGCAAGAGCGGGCTGGAGTTGTGTCGCGACATTCGCGCCCAATATTCGACGCCGATCATCATGCTGACCGCCGTCACCGAGACGACCGACCGAGTCGTCGGCCTTGAGATGGGCGCGGACGACTACGTGCCCAAGCCCTTCGATCCGCGCGAACTGCTCGCCCGCATCCGCGCGGTGCTGCGCCGCAACGGCGCCGCCGAGCCCAAGCGCCCGAGCACCAAACAGATCTACCGTTTCGCAGGCTGGACGATGGACTGCGCGCGCCGGCGGCTGACGGCGCCGGACGACGTGCGAGTCGAGCTCACCATGGCCGAGTTCAACCTGCTGCAGACCTTCGTCAAGAGCGCGCAGCGCGTGCTGACCCGCGAGCAATTGATCGAGCTGTCGGGCGGCGACGCCGACTACAGCTTCGACCGCAGCATCGACATCCTCGTCAGCCGCCTCCGGCGCAAGATGGAGGATGACCCAAAGACCCCGAAACTCATCCTCACGGTGCGCAGCGGCGGCTACCAGTTCCTGCCCGAGACCACCTCCGAATGAGACGCCTGCTGCCGCAAACCCTGCCCGTCTGGGTTCTGCTCATCGTCATCGCCGGCCTCCTGATCAGCCAGGTCGCGACCCTCTATATCGTCTCGCGCGACCGTGCCGCCGCCAACGACGTCGTCGACCTCTACCGGCTCAACGACCGTGCCTATTCGCTGGTGCAGCTCATGCACGCGGCAACGCCGGAGGAACGCAAGCTCACCGCATCGGGATTGTTCGACCCGACCTACGCAGTCACCGTCTCCGACACGCCGGCCGTGACCTCCTCGATCGCCGGCGACGACGAATTGGCCGAACTCGAGGATATCCTCGTCGGCCGGCTGTCGAAATTCGGCGTCACCGACGCCCGCGTGCGGCGCGATCCCGCATCGCAGGACACCGACGAGCCCGGCAGCTTCACCAACGGCCCGGACGCGGGCCAGGTCGAGCGCGATCTGCTGGTGCTGGCGGCCGATTTCGCGCAGAGCGACAAGCTGACCGCCTCCTTGCGTTTCGCCGACGGCCAGTGGCTGAATTTCACCGAGCCGATCACGCCGGCAGGACCGATCCTGAGCTTCAACAGCGTGCCGCTCTATTCGCTCATCGCCGGCCTGATCGTGGTTATGTCGATCTGGTCGCTTCGCCGCGTGACCGCGCCCTACCGGATGATGGAAACGGCGGTCAAGCGGATCGGCAACGACCTGAAGAGCCCGCCTATACCCGAGACCGGCAGCCGCGAGATCCGCGCCGCGGCCAAGGCGATCAACTCGATGCAGGCGCGTCTGCTCGAACATGTGGAGGATCGCGAGCACCTGGCGGCGGCGCTGGCACACGACCTGCGCACCCCGATAACCAGGATGCGGCTGCGGCTCGAACTGCTGCGCAACTCGGCCGTGCGCGAAGCGCTGGCGCATGACCTCGCAGATGTCGAGGGCATCGCCAGTTCCGTCATCGATTTCGCCACCTTCGAGGTGACCGAGGAGAAGGCCGAGCGGATCGATTTCTGGTCATTGGTGGAATCGATTGCCGACGGCTTCGAACAGGTGTCCTTCGAGAACGATGAGACGCGCTCGCGCGGCCTGATCTGCATCGCCCGCCCAGTGGCGCTCAAGCGCTGCGTCACCAATCTGGTGCAGAACGCGGTGACTTACGGCAAGCGCGCGCATCTGAGCCTCGGCAAGTCGGATCACACCATCACCCTCACCATACGCGACGAAGGCCCCGGCATACCCGCCGCCCAGATCGACGCGGTCTTCGGATCGTTCGTGCGGCTGGAGCAGTCGCGCAATCGTCAGACCGGTGGGCTCGGCCTCGGCCTCAGCATCGCCCGCTCGATCGCTCGTGCCGCCGGCGGCGAGATCAGCCTGAAGAACCACCCCGAGGGCGGCCTGCTGACCCAGCTCACGCTGCCGCTCGCGGCATAGAGCACTCCGCAGCCTGACAGGAACATTTGGCGTCGCAAAACTGCTTCAAAAGCAAATAGATAGAGCGATTCCAACAATTCAGTCAGAACAGAGCCGCTCCAGGAAATTCGACTTGGGAATCAGGCCCGCGTTGAAATGGACTTCACGTCGCGCTGTGCGGCCTCAAAAAGCCTTGCTCAGCCTGACCTGCCCTCGGGCGGTGAAGGCGTTGTCACTGCCGTAGCCGACCTCGAAACCGGTATCCAGCGTCATGGCATGGCCGAGGGCCGCCGTGACGTCGGCGCCGGCAAAGCCGCGCAGCGCCGTCTTCTGGCCGCCGGAGGCGAACGAGATGTCTTGTCCCAGCAGCGTGGCCGACACGTCGCCGCCGGTCTGGGCAATACCGTCCAGGCCAATCCGCAAGGTGGTCTGCCAGGCCTGGGTCGGCGTCGTCACAGTGGGCATCGCCAGCGCCAGTTGCCCGCGCACATCGAACACATGGACGTTGCGCCGCGCGACCGTGAGATCGGCATCGGAACCCTCTTCCGTGTAGCCGCCGAGGAACAGGCCGGCGTAACGCAGCCTTACGCTCGGCATCAGCGTGCCCAGGGAAACCGGAAGCCGCGTGCCGAGCGTCAGGGCCGGGCTGATGAAGGTGCCGTTGAAGTCCGCCCGCGCCGTCTCGATGCCGCCGAGCACCAGATTGTTGGCGACACGGCGACTGCTGCGCTCTTCGAGCACGCCAGCGGTGAAGGACAGATTGGCGAAGTGCTGCCCTGAGTCATAGCCGAGATAGCCGCCCGCGAACACGCCGTGCTGGGTGATGTCCTGCGCGTTGTCGTCAACCTCGGTCGTCCCGGTGGCGGCCCCCACGAACACGCCGCCCAGGAAGCCGTCATCCGAGCGCTTTTCGACACCGGCGGCGATGCCGCCAAGCGCCTGGCTGAAACCGGCCGCCGCGCCCGAAGCGCCCTGGGAACGAACTCCGCCGAATGCCGCCAGCCACGCATCCGGCCCGGAACGCTGCCCGAGTACATCGTCATGAGGCACGGTAAGGCGCTTCTCGACGACGCCGGCCACAGCGTCCGTCAGATCTTCGACGAACGGCGCGGCGCTGGCGAAGCCGGTGACGTCGACCACCGCAACGGTGTTGCCGCTGGTGACGAAGGGGCGCCCTCCGGTCAGGATGGTCTGCGGGAGCCCGCTTCCCGAAAAGGTCATGATCGCGTTCAGCCCCGGCCCGAAGCTCACCGTGTTGGAGGAGCCGGTAAAGGCGATGGAACCTTGGATAGCCGTGCCCCCAAGGAGGTTCAGCGTCCCGTTGGACGAACCGAAAGAGATCGCCGCGCCCTGATCGTTGAACACCTGGCCGGAATTGGTGATGACAGCATTGGTTCCTTGCGCCGTGATGCTGACGGAACCCGCGCCGCTGACGATGACCGAACCGGTGTTGGTGATCGTCGCGTTTCCATACAGGGTGACGATGCCGGTGCTGGCGGTACCGGAAGCGCTGACCGCGCCGGAATTGACGATGACGATGTCGTTGCCGCCGGCACCGATGGCCGTGGCGGCCAACCCGGAAACCGCTATCGATCCTGAGTTGGTCAGTTGCAGGCCATCGTTCAGGGGCCCGTTGCTTCCCCACAAAATCCCCGAGGCGGCCTCGCCAATGGCCTCTATGGAGCCGCTGTTTGAAACGGTCAGGTCGGACTTGTCGCCGATTATGGCCACTGACGCCGTGCCGGAAACACCGATGAAGCCACGATTGTCGACATTGGCGCCGACGCCATCGCTGATGATGCCGAACGTTGCATTATTGCCCACGGCCTCGATCGACTGGGTGTTGACGATCCTGGCGTTGTTACCGGCCGCCACGATGCCGATCGACCCGTCGCCGATCGTAAGGAAAGAACCGTTGTTGACGATGTTCGCATCGGCGCCGCTGGACTGAACGCCGATCGACCCGCTGCCCGCGCCGTAGATCAAGCCATTGTTGATGATGGTTGCGTCGTCGCCCTGCGAATTCACATCAGAGACATTGCCGCCAAATGTCCCTATCCTTCCGGAATTGGTCAGGTGCTGGCCGCCATTGAGCATCTGCACGGCGTTTTCGCCGGCGTTGAATGTCTCGATCGTCCCGCCCGATGTGACAGTTCCAACGTCACCGGCATTGTTCATCGTCTGCTGGCCGGCGGTCTGGCCATTGCCGATGGTGAAACTCTGTGAAAATGCGGGACCGCCATAAGACAGCGCGACCGCGAAAACCGTGGCCGCCAGCTGGGTCCCTTTGTATGGCGTGGGTTTCATTCCGCCCCTTGCGCCCGAATAGGCAACGCTAGGATTCTGCGCCCGGCACAGGCCAAAGGCAAGGCTGCGGCAGCCACGCTCTCATGCGCGCCTGCCACTGTGGATTATTAGCAACACCTCATTTCCCGCCGACTTCAGGACTGCCCGGTCCGATGGCCGGTGGATCGCGGCCATCATTCGCGCAACGCTGCGGAGAACGCCTACCGCCGCAGCACCGCCGACAGCACATCGCGGATGCCGATGGCGCCGACGAAGCGCGACTGGTCGTCGAACAGCGCCACCGGCGCGGTCTGCGAGCGATGCATGGCCAGCATGACCGTCTTCAGCGGCGTGCCGGGATTGGCCCAGAACACCTGCGCCGCTTCCTCGGACTGGGCCTCGACGTCGGCGCAGGAGACCCACACGGCAGGCTTGCCGTCGCGCTCCGCCGCCGCCACCAGCCCATGGTCGTCGATCTTGAAGCGCGTCGTCTTGCGCCGGTCGAGCCACACCCAGCCGTTCTCGCCCTGCTCCAGGTCGCGGCGGTCGCGCATGACGTTCCATGCGGTCAGCACCGACAGCGGATTCACATTGGCGATGAAGTCGCGCACATAGTCGTTGGCGGGACGCAGCACGATGTCCTCGGGCGCACCCGTCTGCACGATGCGCCCGCTTTCCATGATGGTGATGTGGCTGCCGATCTTGAGCGCTTCCTCGAGGTCGTGGCTGACGAAGATGATGGTCTTCTTCAGCTCGGCCTGCAGCATCAGAAGTTCGTCCTGCAGCTTGGTGCGGATTAGCGGATCGAGCGCCGAGAACGGCTCGTCCATCAGCAGGATCGGCGCCTCGGTGGCGAAGGCGCGCGCAAGGCCGACGCGCTGCTGCATGCCGCCCGACAGCTCGTGCGCGTATTTCTTCGACCACTGGTCGAGATGAACCAGCTTGAGCTGACGCTGCACGCGCTCCTTGCGCTCGGCATCCGGCACGCCGGCGAGCTCGAGGCCGAAGCCGACATTTTCCTCGACCGTGCGCCACGGCAGCAGGCCGAACTGCTGGAACACCATAGCCACCTGCTTCTGCCGCAGCCGGCGCAAGGTGGCGTCGTCGCAGGTGACGACGTCGACCGTGCGATCGCCGTCCTTCACCAGCACCTGCCCGCGCGAGACGATATTCAGCCGATTGACGGCCCGAAGCAGCGTCGACTTGCCTGAGCCCGACAGCCCCATCAGCACCGAGATCTCGCCCTCGTGCACGGTGAGGCTGGCGCCGGCGCAGCCCAGCACATTGCCGGTCTTCTCGAGGATTTCGGCACGCGTCGCGCCGGCGTCTATCAGCGCCAGCGACCCAGCCTGGTCGGCGCCGAAGACGATATCGACATTCCTGAAATCGACGGCGACGGTCATTTCTTGCCTCCAACGCCGATGCGGGTCATGCGGTCAAGCACGATGGCGAGCACCACGATGGCAAGGCCGGCTTCGAGCCCGAGGTCGATCTTTCGCGAGCCGAGGGCGCGGTTGATTTCGGTGCCGAGGCCGCCGGCGCCGATCAGGGCGGCGAACACCACCATCGACAGCGACAGCATGATCGATTGCGTCAGGCCGGCCATGATGGTGGGCAGGGCCGACGGTAATTCCACCTTCCACAGCAGCTGCCGCTTGGTGGCGCCGAACGCCTCGCCGGCCTCGATGATCGCCTTCGGCACCGACACCACGCCGAGATGGGTGAGCCTGACCGCCGTCGGGATGACGAAGATGATGGTGACGATGAGTCCCGGCGCATTGCCGAGGCCGAACAGCGTCAGCACCGGGATCAGGTAGACGAAGGTCGGCAGCGTCTGCATCAGGTCGAGCACCGGCAGCATCACCCGGTAGACCTTCGGCTTGTGGGCCGCCCAGATGCCGAGCGGCACGCCGATCGCCATCGCCATCGCGGCGGCGGCCACGACGAGCACCAGCGTCTGCACCGTCTGCTTCCACAGGTTCTGGTTGATGATGAAGATGAGGCCGATGAAGACGCCGAGGGCGAGCGGCCGCGAGCGCTGAAGAAGCCAGGCGACGACGGCGATGACCAACGCCAGCAGCACCGGCGGCACCATGAGCAGGATGTTGACCAGCCCGTCGAGGATGAAATTCAGGCCGTTGGAGAAGGCCCGGAAGATGGTGTCGAAATTATCGGTGAGGAAGCCGAAGAAGGCCTTCCCCCAAAGGCCGATCGGAATCTTGTGATCGACCATGAATTGCGAAATCGGATCCATCTCGCCCCTCTTCTGTTGCCGCCGCCCCTCGCCCGGCACGTTGCCGACGCAAGCATATCTTGTCACAGCATATGAAAAAGGGCAGCCCTTTCAACGGTGCTGCCCTTCCTCCATCCGGCGATGCCGGATGCGAAGCCGGCTCAGCCGCCGAGCGCCGTCTTGACCGCCGCCGCCGCGTCGCCGCCGTCGAAGGTGGTCACGCCGGCAATCCACGGCTTGACCGCGTCCGGGTTCTTCTTCAGCCAGTCGGTCGCCACCGTGTTGGGGTCGCCCCCCTTCAGGATGGCGTCCATCATCTGGCCTTCCATGTCGAGGTTGAACTTCAGGTTAGCGATGAACTTGCCGGCGTTCGGGCACTCGGTCATGTAGCCCTTGCGCACGTTGGTCGAGACGGTGGCGGCGCCGAAGCCGCTGTCGCCCATGCCGTCGAGATAGGTGATCTTCATGGCGCCCATCACCGGATGCGGCGTCCAGCCGAGGAAGGCGATCCACTCATTGCTCTTCATCGACTGCTCGGCCTGCGTCAGCATGCCGGCCTCGGAGGATTCCACCAGCTCGAAGCCCGCGAGATTGTCCTTCGGGTTCTTGATCATGTCGAGGATGATGCGGTTGCCGTCATTGCCGGCTTCGATGCCGTAGATCTTGCCGTTGAACTTGTCCTTGAACTTGCCGAGATCGGTCAGTGTCTTGACGCCGGCATCCGCCACATAGGTCGGCACGACGATGCCGTAGCCGGCGCCGGCGAGGTTCTGGCTGACGGTCTCGACCGAGCCATCGGCGGTGTAGTCCTTGATGTCGTTGGTCATCGACGGCATCCAGTTGCCGAGGAAGACGTCGAGGTCCTTATTCTTGAGCGAAGCGTAGGTCACCGGCACGGAGAGCTGGATCACCTTCGGCTCGTAGCCCAGCGCGGTGAGCAGCACCGAGGCCAGGCCGGTCGTGGCCTGGATGTCGGTCCAGCCGACGTCGGACAGGCGCACCGCCTTGCAGCTTGCGGCATCGCCGGCATAGGCAGCGGTCGTGGACAGAAGCGCCGCCAGGCCAAGGCCGGCGACGAAGGATTTCATACGCGACATGAACTTTCTCCCATTGCGATTTCTGCGGCAAAGCGAAGTCACGGTTCTTGCGCCCGCCTTGTTTCGTCAGCCAAACACCATTTTGATGCGGTTTCAAGCGGCGCCACATCACGATCAACGGCGCGCACTGGTCAGCCAGCGACATGCCGGTTCTTTCCTGCCGGGCGGCTTTTTTGGTGGACGGAGGCGGCGCCCCCTCCCCCCTCGATGACATGTCGGCTTAAAAGAGCGCCATGGCCAAGCTCTACTTCAACTACGCGACCATGAACGCCGGCAAGACCACGATGCTCTTGCAGGCTTCCTACAATTACCGTGAGCGCGGCATGACCACCATGTTGTTCGTTGCCGGCCACTATCGCAAGGACGATGTTGGCCTGATTTCCTCGCGCATCGGCCTGGAATCGGATGCGGAGATGTTCCGGGATGGCGACGATCTCTTCGCCAGGGTCGCCGAGCACCACGAGCACACGACGGTGCATTGCGTTTTCGTCGATGAGGCGCAGTTCCTCGAGGAGGAGCAGGTCTGGCAGCTTGCCCGCATCGCCGACCGCCTCAACATTCCCGTCATGTGCTATGGGCTTCGCACCGACTTTCAGGGCAAGCTGTTCTCCGGGTCCCGGGCACTACTGGCCATCGCCGACGATTTGCGCGAGGTGCGCACGATCTGCCGATGCGGCCGCAAGGCAACCATGGTGGTGCGCCTCGGCGCCGACGGCAAGGTGGCAAGGCAGGGCGAACAGGTGGCGATCGGCAAGGATGTCTATGTCTCTCTATGCCGTCGCCACTGGGAGGACGAGATGGGCAGAGGAGCGCCCGACGACTTCATCGGCTTCGCGCGGGGCTGAGCCGATGGCGATCGCTCCCATCCCTGGCCACGATCCGCCCGGTGCCGGCGATCGACTGCGTGGCCGGCGATGAGGATCCTCCAGTTCACCCTCGACAACCCGTTCCCGCCCATTTCCGGCGGCGAGATCAGGAACGCCCTCAACGCGCGGGCACTGGCCGGCCTGGGCGAGGTGCTGAACGTCCACTTCGCCGGCCGGCCTGCAACAGCCCTGCCGCCAAACGTCCGGCAGCGGCTGATCGAAGCCGCGCGCGGCCGCGTGCCGTGGCAGCGGCGCAGCCCCCACCCGACCATCCACGTCCTTCCCGATGACGAACTGGCCGAGGCGACCACCATCTGGAAGGACTTCGCCCCAGACCTCGTGATGGTCGAGGACATCGCGCTGTCCCAGCTCCTGACCCTGGCGGCCAAGCATGGCGGGCGCACGGTCATCGACATGCACAACATCGATTCGCGCACCACCGCCGATCGGCTCCGCTCCATGCCGCTGTGGCGAAGGCTGCGGCGCTTCCATACCCATCGCCACAAGAACGCGCTGGCGCGCCAGGCCGACATCGTCGCCGGCAGGCTGGCCGACCAGGTCTGGGTCTGCTCAGAAACCGACAGGGCGGCGCTGCTTTTGCTCGGCCCGGTCGCCGACATCAGGATCATCGCCAATCCGATCCCGGATGAGACGGTGCTTTCGCTGCCGATCACGCCGGCGCGCTACGCCCGGCTCGACCTCTGCTTCATCGGCCATCTCGGCTACTTCCCCAATGTCGACGCGGTCCGGCAACTCGGCCGCAAAATGGTTCCCCGACTCGCCGCGGCGGGCCGCGAATGGTCGATAACCGTGGCCGGCAAGAACCCGCTCGAAACGGTCCGGCAGTTCTGCGCCAGCCACGGCCTGCGCCTGGTGGCCGACCCGCCGCGCCTGCCCGAACTGCTGGCGGCCGCTGGCTACGCGCCGATGCCGCTGCGCTATGGCGGCGGCACGCGCATCAAGGCTCTGGAGGCAATGGCCGCCGGCCTCGTCGTCTGCGCCACGCCCAAGGCCGTCGAGGGGCTGGGGCTGCAATCGGGCCTGCATTACCTGGCCGGCCGCGACGCTGACGACCTGGCCGGGCAGATTGTGACGCTCGCGGCGCGGCCCGAACAGGCCGTCGAAATGGCGACCGCCGGCCGCGCCTTCGTTCAAGAGCACCACATGCCGGAGGTGATCGAGGCCGGCATCCGCCAGGCTGTCAGCGCCATCACCCCCGCGAGCGGCAGCCCCACGGGCAGGTCCTGAGCCGGCTTCGCGGCACCACTAGATCAGCGCCAAGTGGAACCGGCAGATGTAATACAGTAGCGGCTAAACAAAGCCGAGCGAGCGGCATACGCGCACCATCTGATCGCCGGGCGTTCCAGTCTCGGCTACCGCCGCGCGGTGCGCTAGTCACGCCATGATCATGGTTGCACTATCCTTCAAGGTCGAAGCCCGTCTTTTTGTTTTCGCCTCGCCTCGGGTCCCACATCTTTCAATCGTCCGGACCTCCACATATATTCGCGGCGGTTCGCAACAAGCGACCTGATGCCGAGCGGGGAGGCCATGATGGCGACATTGCAGAATTTCGATGCCGAGATCGCCAAGACCAATCAGGTCGTGAAGGACATGCGCGCCAGGATCGAGCAGTCGGGCACGGTGCTCGACACGCTTGCCCAGGCGGACAAGAAGATCGGCGATGCCAATTTCGACATCGAGCATGCCCGCATCGAGGATGTGCTGAAGCAGCAGAAGGTGATGGAAGCCAACATCGCCGACCTCATCATCGGACTGGAGGACGCCACCAACGTCTTCGGCGCCGAGTTCGAGAGCATGAAGAACTACACCGGCTGGGAAAACTTCGTCGGCATCTTCTCCAAGCAGCGCCAGCAGCGCCTGCGCACCGACCGCGTGCGCAACATGTCGCTTGCCGGCAACCTGCAGGAACTGCTGGCGAAATCCGACACCATCGTCGGCATCCTCAAATCGCAGAAGCAGATCCTCGACCAGCGCTACAAGACTTCGGAAGCCAGCCTGTCGCAGGTGATCGAACGCCGCAAGGCCACCATGGCCAATCTCGAGACGGTGCAGAAGCGCATCGAGGAGCTCAATCCGCTGCTGCTCGACATCGAGAACAGGATCGCCGCCTCCACGACCCAGAAGGACCGCACCGAGCTCGAGGGCGAGCGCTCCAAGATGGCGACCGAATACAACGAGAAGCAGGCCAAGGAGCAGGAGCTGCTGGCCGAAAGCCAGACGCTGGAGCGCTACACCTCGATGTTCCAGACCTTCGTCGATTCACTCAACAACCAGATCGCCGCCCAGTCGACGCTGATCAACAAGCTGACCATCGACACCGAGCAGCGCATCGTCCTCTACAAGGCGCTGGAGGATTCGCTGAAGACCGCCGCCCAGCAGGACGTCGCCCACAAGATCAACACGCTGGGCAGCCAGGTCGACAACACGGCCGAGGAGACCATGGCCGGCATCGGCGCGGCCGCGCAGAAGCACATTGGCGACCTGCTGGAGATGCACGAGAAGAACATGGTCGCCTCCGCCGACATCCAGCGGCGCAAGAAGCTTGCCGACGACGCCTTTGCCCGCCGCTTCGATGATGTGATGAAGAAGCACAATGCGGCGAACTACGTGCAGTCCTAGGTGGCGCCTGACCTCTTCCGCACGGCAGCCATATGACCCCTGAAAACGACGCCGCGGCCCGTTATTTCTCGGCGATCGGCGCGGCCCTCGCCGGCCTCGAGATCTTCATGCGCGACGACCGTTCGCCGCTTTACCGGCACGGCATCGTCGCCGCGATCGTGGCCGAATACATCGCCCGGCTCGACAAATCCTTCGCCTGCTGGCGCAATCGCCTCGGATTCACGCAGAGCTTCCGCATCTCGCGCGCCGAGAGCGGCTTCCCGGTCTACCAGAACCTGCTCGAGCTTGAGAATGACCGCCGCCAGGCCGGGACGCGGCTCGCCAACATCCCGCAGCCCGACGAGTTGCGGGCGGAGATGGCCGACTTCATCCTGCGCCGCAAGGAGTTCCCCGAGGCGCTGCAGAAATCGATGGCCGAGCGGCTCTACCTCGAGGACATAGAAAGCGAGAACACCTTCGGCCCGTTCATCCTGGCGCAGACTGCCAAGGTGTCGGTCAACCCGAAGACGGCGAGACCCTACTATCTCGTCCACTGGGCGACCTTCGATGGCACCGCCAACCTGCCGCTGGTCTACATGGTGACGGTGGAGGATTCGTCTGAATCGATGGTCCGCCAGCTCGTCGACCGCGACGGCCGCCTCAACGAGAAGGTCGACATCCCCTTGCCGGTCGATGGACTGCTCAATCCCGAGCTTGCCCATCGCTTCGACGATTTCACCGAGAAGAACTCCGCCTACGCATTGTCGCCGGCCACCATCGCCGTCAACCTCGACAAGGATTTCGAGCCTCTGCACCCCAAGCAATTGAGGCGTGTCGTGCTCGGCCCGTTCTATTCGGCCGGCATTACCGAGAACAATTCGACCGTCACCGAGGTGCTGGCCAGGGTGCGCAAGCCGGAAAACGCCTGGCTGCTGACGTGGACGATCCAGGAGATCTATTCCAAGGGCGAGAAGCCCGGCCGCAAGGGCCTGTTCTCGAGCGAGAAGACGACGCAGGAATTCTTCATCGACACCGACGACCTGGAGGCCGCGCGCCAGGGCGTGTCGAGCTACGAGAACCACGCGCTGATCCCGCATGAAGCCTATCAGGCGCTCTACGCCGCCGGCGAGGCGCAGAAGATTTTCGCTGGCTACAAGGTCCACATCCTGTCCAACGGACAGGTGATCAGCGACGTCTGATCGCCAACGCGGAGCACGCCTTCATGGACACCGGCCTGACCACCATTCCGGAAGCCGCCATCGAGAAGCACCGCGCCGTGGCGCAGAGCTTCATCACCCGCATCGTCGTGCTGGAGGACCCGGCGCGCGAATCCGGCACGGCGCTCGCCGGCACCAATCGCCGCTTCGTCTCGACGGTTTCCGTCGGCTCGGTCAGGCGCACGCGCGAGGTCGAGCTCACCAGGACTGTCGCCGCCATTCACCCTGACGACCAGTTGCTGACCATTCCCCAGCACACACTGCTTTTCCGCGCCCGCCGGGGAGCATCGATCGCGCTCGCGGTTTCCGACGTCTTCGCCGAAGGCTGCGACCTGGAGGCTCTGCAGGCCAGGAACCTGCGCGCGCCGCTGGAAGGCGAGGATGCCGCCGCCTTCAAGAAGCTCCTGTCGGCCTCGGCCTATATCGCCGCCTTCAGCCTTTCCTCCTACCTGTTCCAGCTCATCGAAAGCGACGGCGAAGCCCCCAACGACGTGCCGGAACCGGACTTCCTGTTCGACACCCCGCAGGATGCGGTGAAATCCATCCTGGCAGGCCTCGACAAGACGATATCAGGCGCTTCCGATGACACCGACCTGATGACGCGGGCGCGCGCTTTCGCCCGTGTCGCCATCGACGGGCTGCTGGCCAGGAAAGGGCGTTTCGACGCCCTGGGACCGTTCGAGAACGCCCATATCCGCATCGATGTCGACGACTTCACCCTCGACGGCTTCGACGTGGCGCCCGGCAAGCGTTCCAAGCCGCTGGTCATGACCTTCAAGAAGCCGGAAGAGGTCGTCGGCAACCACATTGCCAAGTACCAGTCGGTCAAGCTCGCCAAGATGCTGATGGCCTACGACTTCCAGCGCGAGCTGAACCCCTTCGTCGAACTCGGCGGCTTCCTCTTCACCTTCATCGGCGACGGCGCGCCCGGCACCGGCAAGACGACGCTGATCCAGATGATCGCCGGCCTCGTCAACGGCTATTGCGGGATCGCCGGCTATCCCTTCGTTTACGAGAATTTCGGCGTCGACCAGATCTCGTCCTACCAGGGCAAGTCGGGCCAGAACTGCCGGCAGTTCATCAACAACGTGCTCAATCCGCGGGTCATCGGCTTCGGTACCATCGACGACATCGATCAGGTGGCGGCGCGCCGCTCGGATGACCGCGCCTCTGCCGGCCAGCAGGAAATCACCGGCGTGCTGATGGACGCATTCGCCGGCGCCGCGACGGTCGTGCGCGGCAATTGCGCTTTCGGCATGTTTTCGAATTATCCGGAGAATGTCGACGACGCGCTGCGCCAGCGCGCCGGCGCCCGCTGGCTGGTCGACGGCCCGCAGACCCGGGACGACTACATCGACATCTTCGTGCTGCTTGCCGGCAAGAATCACAAGATCCCGCTGGGCGACCACAAGCTCTATGCCGCGCAGGAGATCCAGCGCGCCGTGTCGGAAGCCTACGAACAGCATGACAAGCCCGGCGAAGACGGGCTGATCAGGGTCCACGAGCGCTTCATGAAGGAAAACGGCGCGCCGAAGACGCTGGCCGACATCGGCACCTACCTGCACATGATCAAGGAGGCCGAGCCCCGCTTCACCGGCCGCGCCATCAAGAACGTCACCGACGCCATCAAGATGCGCGCCATGGACATCGAGTTGCCAGACGAGTGGTTCGAGACGCCCGAGACCTTCATGCACAAGGCATATGACGACAAGAAAGCAATGATCGAGGATCTGCGCGGCCCGTTCTCGATGGAGATGGTCATGCAGGAGGTGAACCGCTACGCCGACAGCGAATTCCGCTATGCCGACAAATCGGACGACGCCGCGGTGGAAAAGCTCCTGCGTGACGCCCGGCTTCGCGAGCGCGCCGCCCGCGAGATGGAGGAGTTGAAGAAGAAGGGGTTGTGGTGATCTTCCTTCTCCCCGTTTACGGGGAGAAGGTGCCCGAAGGGCGGATGAGGGGCAGCGTCATGCGTGGCCGAAATGAGCCGAAGGTAGCGAGAGCCCGTGAGCTGCGAAAGGTGGAGAATGATGCCGAGGAGCGACTTTGGCATGAATTGCGGGCGCGGCGATTGAACGGCCACAAGTTTGTTCGGCAACTGCCGATTGGCCCCTATTTCGCGGATTTTGCCTGCCGCGAAGTCAATCTCGTCGTGGAGGTCGACGGCAGCCAACACGCAGGTCAACCCCGGGATCGATACAGGGATGAAACAATGAACGGCAACGGTTGGTCCGTCTTGAGAATTTGGCACGCGGATGTTTTGACGAGCCGCACCAGCGTGCTGGAGACGATTGTTGCAGCGTTGGAGGGCCGACTCAATCGCAAGATGATCGGTATCGATGCGAAATTTCTGCCCGCCTCGTCGGGAGAAAGACGATGAACGTTGGCTCCGCCCCTCATCCGCCCTTCGGGCACCTTCTCCCCCTAAACGGGGAGAAGGAATAATGGCTGAAAAGTCCGACCTTCTGCGTGACAATGCGCTGATCTACGGCCGCCTGCTGCCCGTGGAGGAGCCGCATCTCATCCAGCGCTACAACAAGGCGCTTGCCGCTTTCGGCCTGAAGCCCACCCGGCTGAAGAGCTTCGAGATCGACCGCACCGGCTTCTCGCCGCAGGTGGCGGAGGAATGCGGCGACTACGACTATCTCGACCCGAACGAGGTCAACCGCCGATTCATCATCCTGACGCCGTCGCAGATCGAGCTGCCGGTGGTGCACACGGCCTTCTCGAACACCTCGCAGCTGATGTTCGAATTCATGACGAAGAACCAGCGCGCCATCGACGCGCTGACCATCAAGGACGTGATCTACGGCGAGATCGAGGACTCCGTCCCCAAGGTCAATGATATCGAGGACCTGCTGTCGATCAGCCAGGTCGAGTTCAAGGTGCTGTCCGCCGAGGATGTGCTGGGCAAGGCGGCGGAACTGGGCAAGCTCGTCGACCGCCTGAAACAGGAACCGGACGCGTGGCGCGACGACGCCATGCTCCAGCGCATGGTCGAGTTGGCCAAGGTCTGCGGCGACATCCGCGAGAACGCGCTGGTGCCCGACCAGGTGATCTTCCGCCACAACGCCTACTGGACCAGCCATTTCGGCGGTCTCTACGTGTTCGTCGATCCCGACGTCACCACCGTGATCTCGGATCCGGCCGCGCCGGGTTTCCGTCGCTCCAGGCCATGGCAGGTGAGCTACCTTTCAATCCATGACGCCGACAGGGTGTTCAAGTTCCTGGCGACGACGGGGCGCATCGAACTGCCACGCGCCTCCTGGATCGAATCTTCGGGCTATCTCGAGCACCGCGCCGAGATGATCGTGCGGGCGCTGATCCGTGACGCCGAACCGGAGCGCAATCTGAGCGACGTCGACAAGGTCTGGCTGCAGACCTGGATTCACGGCCATGCCGACCTCATCGCCAGGGACGGCAATTTCCCCTTCCTCAACGCCGCCAAGCGCGAAATCACCCAGCTCGGCCAGCTCCGGCTGGAAGACGTGGCCGCCGACAAGCGTTTCCTGGTCATCCGCGCCAGGCCAGATCATCCCGATGCCTGGCTGACGAACCGGCTGATCTCGGATTTCGTGCCGAGCGACTTCGTGTCGCGCTACATCTTCAACAAACAAGGCTTCTACAAGGACTATGAAGGCTTCAGCGAAGGCTGGCGCGCGCATGTTGTGGACGTTCTGAAAACCACATATCTGAAAGACAAGACCGCGCTGCGGGCCCGACTGTATGGTCTGGTGGACTAGAGCATGATGTCGTCCAATAATCGCTTCGCGGTTTTCGGCATCATGTTCCAAGGACGATGTAACGTTTTGATGTTGCGCATGATCCCAGCCGGAGGCCGGCTCTGGCACCTGGGCTCGCGCATGGACCGACCGAGGGGTGATTTCCGTCATGCTTGATCCGATCGTGAACTTCTTCACCTGGATTTTCCAGCGGATCGGCCGCGGCATCGGCCTGGTCATCGGCATCATCCTGTGGCCGTTCATGTGGGTCGGCCGCTGGTATGGCCGGCGCGGCCTGATCCTCAGGGCGGTCGTCGGCGTCGCGCTGGTCGTGCTGATTGGTCTCTACGCCTATTTCTTCTACGTGACCCAGTTCTGGCGGGATTTCGATCCCGACTACCCGGCCCGGATCCTTGCGGCTTCGAACAGCCCGCAGATGGCCAACGCGCTGGCCGGCGACCCAGTTGCGCCGGCCACGCAACAGGCCGGCGGCAACGCTTCGGGCGGAACCGGGCAAGCCGCGCCGGCGCCGCAGAGCTGCAAACGCTCGGAGATCGCCGCGGTGACGGCGGACCTCATCGATTTCAACGTCAATCGCAATGCCTGGATTTCCTCCATGCTGGTGTCGAAGCTCGGCTTCTTCGGCATGCCCTGGCGCAACACCCCGTTCTTCGACAACAAGGCGGCCTTCCAGCTCGGCATAAACCAGGTGCTGCGCCGCACGACGACCGAACTGGTGGACACGTTGGGTCGCGCTCGCGGCACCTCGCGAATCGACCAGAACCTGCAGGATGCCCGCACGGCGATGTCCTGGGACGAGAGCGCCTGGTATATCGGCGTGCGCGGGCCCACGCGTCCGACCCCCAGTGTCTACCGGGAGGCCATCCGCAAGCTGGGCGCCTTCAACGACGACCTGGCGAAATGCCAGGCGACGTTCGACGCCCGCGCCGACAATCTTCTCCAGTTCCTCGACCGTATCGCCGGCGACATGGGCTCGACCTCCGACATCCTGCGCGGACAGATCGAGGCTTCCGACGCCGGTTGGTTCGATCCGCGCGCCGACGATCGGTTCTGGTTCGCTTACGGCCAGCTCTACGCCTATTACGGCATCCTCAGCGCGACCCGTTCCGACTTCACGTCGGTGATCCGCGAACGCAACCTCGCCACCGTTTGGGACACGATGCAGACGCAGATGCGCGATGCGCTCAACATGCAGCCCTGGATCATTTCCAACGGCAACGAATCGAGCTTCATCTTCCCCTCGCACCTCGCCACCATGGGTTTCAATCTTCTGCGCGCACGTTCGCAGATCGTGGAAATCCGTGGCGTGCTGGACCGCTAGCGCATGACCCCGAAAATCGGAATCGATTTTCGGGGTCATGCGCCAAGTCAAAAGTGCTAGAGCGTCCTTTGCGCGTCCAAAAAGGACGCGCGGCGCTCTAGTCGAGCGGACGGCTCGAACAATCATCGGCGCGATCGGCTGACGATCGCGCCTGTCGCAACCGCCTAAGCCTGTCGCAATTCGTGCATTGCGCGGCTGTTTTGAGACGGCGGGAAACACCGATGTCGCGTTTGTATGGCCGCGAAAATATGGCGGCCCGCGAACCGCCGTCAAACACCCCGGAACCCCAGAGGAAAGTCGTCATGGCCGAAGTGAAGACCGACATCGAGATCGCGCGCGCCGCCAAGAAAAAGCAGATCCAGGAGATCGGCGCCAAGATCGGCATCCCGACCGAGCATCTCTTGCCCTACGGCCATGACAAGGCGAAGGTTTCGGCCGACTTCATCAAGTCGGTGAAGGGCAACAAGGACGGCAGGCTGATCCTCGTCACCGCCATCAACCCGACCCCGGCCGGCGAAGGCAAGACCACCACCACGGTTGGCCTCGGCGACGGCCTCAACCGCATCGGCAAGAAGGCCATCGTCTGCATCCGCGAGGCTTCGCTCGGCCCGAACTTCGGCGTCAAGGGCGGCGCGGCCGGCGGCGGCTACGCGCAGGTCGTGCCTATGGAAGACATGAACCTCCACTTCACCGGCGACTTCCACGCCATCACCACGGCCCACAACCTGCTTTCGGCGCTGATCGACAACCACATCTACTGGGGCAACGACCTCGGCATCGACACCCGCCGCGTGGTGTGGCGCCGCGTCATGGACATGAACGACCGCGCGCTGCGCGAGATCATCTGCTCGCTGGGCGGCGTCGCCAACGGCTTCCCGCGCGAGGCCGGCTTCGACATCACCGTGGCATCGGAAGTGATGGCGATCCTGTGCCTGGCCACCGACTTGAAGGACCTCGAGAAGCGCCTCGGCGACATCATCGTCGCCTACCGCCGCGACAAGAGCCCGGTCTATGCCCGCGACCTCAAGGCCGACGGCGCCATGGCGGTGCTGCTCAAGGACGCCATGCAGCCCAACCTGGTGCAGACGCTGGAGAACAACCCGGCCTTCGTGCATGGCGGCCCGTTCGCCAACATCGCGCATGGCTGCAACTCGGTGGTCGCCACCACCACCGCGCTCAAGCTCGCCGACTACGTCGTCACCGAAGCCGGCTTCGGCGCCGACCTCGGCGCCGAGAAGTTCTTCGACATCAAGTGCCGCAAGGCGGGCTTGAAGCCGGCGGCGGCCGTCATCGTCGCCACCGTGCGCGCCATGAAGATGAATGGCGGTGTCAAGAAGGAAGACCTCGGCAAGGAGAACATCGAGGCGGTCAAGAAGGGCTGCGCCAATCTCGGCCGCCACATCGAGAACATCCGCCAGTTCGGCGTGCCGGCCGTGGTTGCGATCAACCACTTCTATTCGGACACCGACGCGGAAATCCAGGCGATGAAGGAGTATGTCGCCTCGATGGGCGAAGAAGCAATCCTGTGCAAGCACTGGGCCAACGGCTCGGCCGGCATCGAGGATCTCGCCCACAAGGTGGTGGCGCTGGCCGAATCCGGCGCCTCGCAGTTCGCCCCGCTCTATCCCGACGCCATGCCGCTGTTCGAAAAGGTCAACACCATCGTCCAGCGCATCTATCGCGGCTCGGAGGCGATCGCCGACAAGTCGGTGCGTGACCAGCTCAAGGCCTGGGAAGAAGCCGGCTACGGCAATTTGCCGGTCTGCATGGCCAAGACCCAGTACTCCTTCTCGACCGACCCGAACCTGCGCGGCGCGCCGACCGGCCACACCGTGCCGGTGCGCGAAGTGCGCCTCTCGGCCGGCGCCGGCTTCGTCGTCATCATCTGCGGCGAGGTGATGACCATGCCCGGCCTGCCCAAGGCGCCGTCCTCGGAGAAGATCTTCCTCAACGAGGCCGGCCAGATCGAAGGCCTGTTCTGAGCGCTTGCTCCTCAGACATGGAAAAGGGCGCCGCGAAGGCGCCCTTTTTGTTTGCAAGCGGAAGACCTGTCGCCTGCCCTAGGCCGCAGCGCGCGCCAGCGCCCTCTGGTTCGATGCATGGATCGTATCGCGCTCCGGCAGGGCGCCCGTTCTCAGGCAGTCGATCCATTCGGCGGTGCCAAGCACCGCCGCGAAGCGCGACTGCAGGATGATCGTCACCACCCGGTGGATCTCCTCGGCGGACGCGAAGCCCGCGCTGTTGGCGTAGGGCACCGACCCGGTGGCGTCCGACAGGAACTCGACGGCAAATCCCATATGGACGGCGTGGATGATCGTCGACAGGTCGCAATTGTGCGTCATGTAGCCGACCACCACGATCGTATCGACGTCGTTGGCGCGCAGCCATGCCTCGAGGTCGGTACCGGTGAAGGCGGAAGGTAGAACCTTCTCGACATAATGGTCGCGCTTGCGCCTGGCGATCTCCGGATGAAGCTCTCCGCCATGGCTGCCCTTGGCGAAGATGGGCGAGGTCTCCGGCGCCATCTGCTTGACCACGACGATCTTGATGCCGGCCTCCGCCGCCGCGTCCATGGCCCGCGCCACATTGACGACGCTGTCCCGAAACGGGGGATACTGGATGGCGAGATTGCCGCCGTCATAGTCGTTCTGGACGTCGACGATGACAAGCGCGCGGCGGGGCTGTGTTGCTGATGCCGACATGGCGGCTTCCTTTCGTTTGCGTTGAACCGGATTGACGCTAGGACCATCGTCTGTCGGCAGAAAGTGACCCGATTGACATAGATCGAAAGAATTGGGACACTTTCACATCAGCCGAGCGAGAAGTGTCATGCGCGAACCGATTGTTGCCGCCGTCGCCTTCGACGGCATCAGCCCCTTCCATCTTTCCGTGCCGTGCCTGGTGTTTGGCGCCGACCGCACGCAGCTCGGCCTGCCGCGTTTCGATTTCCGCGTCTGCGCGATGGAGGAAGGTCCGATCCACACCGACGCCGGCCTCGCCATCCTCGTCCCGCATGACCTCTCCGCGCTGGATGATGCCGACATCGTCATCATTCCGAGCTGGAAGGATCTGGAGGCTCCACTACCGCAAACGTTCGCGCAGGCGCTGACGCGCGCGCATCGGCGCGGCGCCCTGATCGTCGGCCTGTGCCTCGGCACCTTCGCCATCGCCGCCGTCGGCCTGCTTGCCGGCAGGAAGGCAACGACCCACTGGGCCTATACGGACCAGTTGCGGACGCTCCATCCGGACATCGCCGTCGACGCCGACGTGCTCTATGTCGACGAGGGCGACATCGTCACTTCGGCAGGTGTCGCCGCGGGGCTCGATTGCTGCCTGCACATCGTGCGGGCGCGCTACGGCGCCGAGGCGGCGCTTCGGCTCGCCCGGCATGTCGTGCTCTCACCACACCGCCAGGGCGGACAGGCCCAGTTCATCGAACGCCCCGTCGCGCCGACGGCGACAACAGACCGTTTCACGCGGGCGCTCGACCAGGTGCGGGCGACGCTGGGCGAGGCCCACGGCCTCGACGAGGTCGCCGCGGCCGCCGGCCTCACCCGCCGCACCTTCACGCGACGCTTCCACAAGACGATCGGCACGAGCTTCGGCGACTGGCTGGCTGAACAGCGCGTTGCGCTTGCCCAGAGGCTCCTGGAAACGACCGACAAATCGATGGACGCCGTGGCCTTCGACGCCGGTTTCGGCAGCGCCACGTCGCTGCGCCAGCATTTCGCGGCGCGGCTCAGGACCTCGCCGGTGCAATATCGGCGTGAATTCTCGAGGCAGGACCGGGCGGAGAACCCGCGCGGGACCATCGCCGCGAGCGCTTGAGCCGCCGCGCTCCCGACGCCTTGGCCCTTGTGGGCGTCGCGATATCGCGGCGCCCTTTGGATGATCGCAGTCAGGCGACGTCCTGCGGCGCTGGCGCCCGTTTGCGGCCGCTGATCATGGCGCGGACAAGATTCTCACCATGGCGCATGCTGGCCAGAAGGACTCCGGCGATATGGAGCCCGACAAGGACCAGGATGCCGTTGCCGAGGATCTTGTGCGTATCCTCGACCCAGGCCACGCCCCAGAAACTGTCCGTGGTCTGCATCCAACCTGTCAGCGCAATTCCCGCCACGCAGGCCAGCAAGGCTATCACCATGAGGCCGCCCGCTGGATTGTGCCCGAGATAGCGCCTCTCACGGCCCTCCCGCATGTCGCTGAGATACCCGGCGACGGTCCTCGGACCGCGCACGAACTGGCTGAAGCGCGCATAGCCCGACCCCGCCAGCCCGACGAGCAGCCGCGATGCGATCAGGACGGCCGCGCTGTAGCCAGCCAGCTCATGCAACTGCTTGATCTGTCCCGAGGAAAGCCAGGCTACCGCCACGCACAGCACCAGCGACCAGTGGAAGAGGCGGATGTAGCGGCTCCAGACCTTGACCGAAGCCGCCTCTGCCGAAACGGTGGCATCCATGACGCTCAGCCGTCGTCCGAATCGGCGCCGACCGACTCCAGCGTCTTGGGATTGAACACGCCTTCCAGGCGCTTGCCGTTGGCGTCGACCGCCTTGGCCTCGTAGCAGCCGTTCTCGGTCTTGATGCTGCGCACCTTCCAGCCCTCGCCCTCGAGCTTCTTCTGCAGCGCCTCGCGCGGCTGCCACTGGTCGGTCGGCACGTCGCATTTATTGCCCGCCAGGGCCGGAGCGGCCGCGGCAAGAAGCAAGGCACCGGCGATGATCGTCTTCATGTGGTTTTTCTCCATCGGCTGATTCCGATGCGGGCAGGCTGGCGTTGAAACCTGACACTGACCTGAACGGCCACGCCGGGCACGTGGCGCCATGATCGGCGGCACCCACCAGCATTCAGGCCACTGTCAGCTTCGCGCCCTACGGCATCGCGCGCCATGCGCGCAAAAACGCCGTGGCATTTTGCTGCCGTGCATGCTCCCTTCCCCCGGAGCGATGCGGCGTGGTTGAAAGATCACGGCGTCTGCCGACTGCCCGTCCCATGGAGATGAAATGCGGGTACTGCTGATCGAGGACGACGATGTGTTGGGCGAGGCGGTGCGCGATCATATCGCCGCCGATGGCCATGCCGTCGACTGGAGCACAACCCTGGTCGACGCCCGCGATCACCTCGACGTTGTGCCGTACGACCTGATCCTGCTCGACCTCCATCTGCCGGACGGCAAGGGGTTGGAATTGCTGAGGACACTGCGACGGCAAGGCTCCGAGACGCCCGTCGTCATCCTGACGGCGCGCGACCAGCTTTCCGACCGCATCGAGGGGCTGAACTCGGGCGCCGACGACTATCTGGTGAAACCGTTCGATCTTGGCGAGCTTTCGGCACGCCTCGCCGCCGTGGCGCGCCGCTACGCCGGCAGGCCAAACCCGCTCGTCCGCCTGGGACCGGTCGAGATCGACCAGGCGCGCCGTCACGTCCGGGTCGACGGCGTGGAGACGGCGCTGACCGCGCGCGAGTGGGCCGTCCTGGAGCAGTTCCTGCGCCGGCCGGACGCCACGATCGGCAAGGATCAGATCGAGGACGCGCTCTATGCCTTCGGCGCCGAGATCGAGAGCAACACCGTCGAAGTCTATGTGAGCCGCCTGCGCCGCAAGATCGGGCGTGAGGCCATCACCACCGTGAGGGGGCTGGGTTACCGCCTGACGCCGCGATGAGGCTCTTCCGCAGCCTCGCCGGCCGGCTCGTCGCCTCGCTGATCCTGGTCACGGTGGCATTCGGCATCGCCGCGGCGACATGGGGAAGCATGACGCTTCGCCGCGAGATCAACGAGGCCATGGACAGTTCGATGCGGGAGGCCGCGCGACGGCTTTTGCCGGTCGTCGTCGACGATCTGTTTGGTCGGGACCCGCTCCAGACACCACGGCGGCTGGCGGAATCGGTGACGGACGACGAAGGCGCGCAACTGATCTTCCAGGTGCGCAATGCCGATGGCCACGTGCTGATCCATTCCTACGACGCGCCACCGGAGCCGCTCACCCCGAGATTGACGCCAGGCTTCTCGGACGAGGCCGGATGGCGCATCTACACCGAGGCCGCGGTCAGCGGCACGATCGTCGTCCAGGTCGCCGAACGGGAAACCCAGCGCGGCAAGGAGACACTGGAGGCCGCCACCGGTTTCCTGATACCGATGGTCGTGCTTACCCCGCTCAGCGCGCTCGTCGCCTGGCTTGTGCTGGTGCGCTTCCTGCGGCCGGTGACGACATTGCGTGGGGAAATCAGCGCCCGCCATGGCGACAACCTGGCGCCGATCCGCACCGAGGACCTGCCCTCCGAACTGGCGGCAATCGCGAAATCCGTCAACAGTCTGATGCGACGCCTGCGCATGGCCCTCGATGCCGAGAAGGAATTCACCGCGAACGCCGCGCATGAATTGCGCACGCCTCTGGCGGGCGCCCTGGCGCAGACGGAACGTCTCATCGCCGAAACCCGCGACGAGGCCGCGCAAGCACGCGCCATCCGCGTCAAGACGGCACTGTCCAACCTGGCCAACCTGTCGGAAAAGCTCCTGCAGCTCGCGCGCGCCGACGCCGGCATGGCGACCGGCGGCCCGACCGATCCCAGCGCCGTGGCGAAGCTCGTGGTCGCGGACTTCGAGCAGCATGAGGAAAATCGCGGCCGTCTTCGCCTGGAGCTTCCGGCGCGAGGCACGGTGAAGGCCGCCATCGACACGGACGCGCTGGCCATCGTGCTTCGCAACCTGGTCGAGAACGCGCTGCGGCATGGCGCCGAGGGCGGCAAGGTGACTGTGCGCGTCGGCGCCGACTCCACATTGAGCGTCAGCAATGACGGACCTGCCGTCCCGGCCCCGAACGACCTCTTCAATCGCTTCGAACGCGGCGCGACACGGTCAGGCGGATCGGGGCTCGGCCTCGCCATCGTCGCCAGGATCCTGCAGCAAGTCGACGCGACGCTGACGCTCAACTCGCCAGCGACCGGACGCACGGACGGCTTCGAGGCGCTGGTGCGTTTCGCGGCAAGCTGAGCTTACCGCCCCGCGACCGGCCGCGCCGGATTGCCGACCACGGTCGTGTTGGCCGGCACATCCTTTGTCACCACGGCCCCCGCCCCGACGATCGCACCGTCGCCGATCCGCACGCCGCCCAGGATCACGGCCGCGCCGCCGATCCAGGCATTGTCGCCGATCGTGACCGGCTTCGCGATCTCCAGCCCGGCGGCGCGGCCAGCGGCCTCCTTGTGATGCTGCGCGCAGTAGATCTGAACGTTGGGGCCAAGCAGGGTTCTCCTACCGATGCGCACCGGCGCCGTGTCGAGGATGGTGCAGCCGACGTTGAGGAAGACGTTTTCGCCCAGGAACAGATTGAACCCGTAGGCACAGTGGAACGGCGCCTCGATGCGGCTTCCAGCTCCGGCGCCGCCGAGCAGCTTCCGCAGCCCCGGCGCGATGTCGCCGCGCTCTCCTGGCGGTGTCGAATTGTGTTCGAACACGGCATCGCGGGCAGCGACGCGCAATGCCTCAAGCTCCGGGTCGATGCAGGTGTACCACTCGCCCGCAGCCATCTTCACGCGTTCGCTTGTCGCCATATCCGCCTCCGGAGCCGGTTTCTGCCAAAGCACAATCGGAGGCTTGCGGAAAGTCCGGTGGCCAATTCGCCGGTCTGTGCTAGCCTGTCGCCCGAAACCATGCGTGTTCCTGATCTGCGGGGGTCGATCATGCTTTACCTTCTTGCATTGCTCATCGGCGTCGTCACCGGCCTGCGTGTCGGGACGGCGCTTGCCGTTACCGCCTGGGGCGCGTGGCTGGGCTGGCTGCCGGTCGGCGGCACCTGGGCGAGCTTCATGGGCCACTGGATAGCCGTCGGCATCCTTACGATCGTGGCGGTGGTCGAGCTCATCACCGACCAGCTACCGTCGACGCCCAGCCGCAAGGTGCCGCAGCAATTCGGCGCGCGCATCGTCGTCGGCGCCTTCTGCGGCGCCGTTCTCGGCGCCACCGCCGGCAACACGACCGGCGGCCTGATCGCCGGAGCGATCGGCGCGGTGATCGGCACGCTGGGTGGCGCGGAGGCCCGCGCCAGGCTGGCGGCCGCCTTCGGCAAGGACCCGCCCGCCGCCTTCATCGAGGACGCCGTGGCGATCATCGGCGGCCTGCTCATCGTCGCGGCGGTCGCGTGACGGCCAGGGCCTTCGACGCCATCGTCATCGGCGCCGGACAGGCCGGGCCACCGCTTGTCGGCCGGCTCGAGGCCGCCGGCATGAAGGTCGCGTTGATCGAGCGCAAATTCATCGGCGGCACCTGCGTCAACACCGGCTGCATGCCGACCAAGACCATGGTGGCGAGCGCCTATGCCACGCATCTCGCCCGCCGCGCGGCCGACTATGGCGTGACGCTCTCCGGCCCCGTCGGGGTGGATTACGCACGCATCAAGGCGCGCAAGGACAAGGTAACGAACGACGCCCGTGGCAATCTTGAAAAGTGGATCGCCGGCATGGCGGGCTGCACCCTCTATCGCGGCCACGCACGCTTCGAATCGCCCACCACGGTGCGCGTCGGCGATGCGCTGCTGACGGCCGGAAGGATCTTCCTCAACACCGGCGGCCGCGCTTCCGTGCCGGACCTGCCCGGCGTCAACGACATCGAGTACCTAACCAATTCCTCGATGATGGATCTCGACGTGCTGCCACGTCACCTCGTCGTGGTCGGCGGCAGCTACATCGCGCTCGAATTCGCGCAAATGTTCCGCCGCTTCGGCTCGGAGGTGACGGTGATCGAGAAGGCGCCGCGGCTGACCGGGCGCGAGGACGAGGACACCTCGGCCGCCATCCTGTCGATCCTCGAGAACGAAGGCATATCGGTCCATCTTGGCGCCGACGACATCGGCTTTGCCAGGCAGGGCAAGGACGTCGCCGTCACCTTTAGCACCGGCAAGCCGCCCGCCGTCGGCTCGCATGTGCTGCTGGCGCTCGGGCGCGTGCCCAACACCGACGATCTCGGCCTCGACAAGGCCGGCGTCGCGGTCGACAAGCGCGGTTTCGTCGTGGTCGACGACCAGTTGCGCACCAGCGTGCCCGGCATCTGGGCCATGGGCGACTGCAACGGCAAGGGCGCCTTCACCCACACCTCCTACAACGACTATGAGATCGTCGCCGCCAACCTGCTCGACAGCGATCCGCGCCGGGTCAGCGACCGCATCGAGGCTTATGCGCTCTATATCGACCCGCCGCTTGGCCGCTGCGGCATGACCGAGGCGGCGGTGCGCAGATCCGGCCGCCGCGCTCTGGTGGGCCAACGGCCGATGACCCGCGTCGGCCGCGCCGTCGAGAAAGGCGAGACGCAAGGCTTTATGAAGATACTGGTCGACGCGGACACCAGGGAAATCCTCGGCTGCTCGGTGCTTGGCCCAGGCGGCGACGAGGCGGTCCATTGCGTGCTCGACCTGATGTACGCCAAGGCTCCGGTGGACACGCTGGCGCGCGCCGTCCACATCCATCCGAACGTCTCGGAGCTGCTGCCCACCATCGCCCAGGAACTGAAGCCGCTGGCCTAGACGATGCCCCCGGCGCTACGCGTCGAACCCGAGCAGCGTCGTCTCCAGCCGTCCGAGCAATTGCACCGCGCCCGCGAGCTCGTCCTGGTCGACCTCGCTGAGCAGTTCCGCCCGCAACCTGGTCAGCGTGCGCTCGATCTCGATCACGCGCTGGCGGCCGGCATCGGTGAGCGACACGATCTTGGCGCGCCGGTCGGCCGCATCGCCCGCGCGCACCACCAGCCCCTCCTCCACCAGGAGGTCGACGATGCGCACGACGGAGGGCCCCTCGAAGCCGAGATGGTCGGCAAGCACGCCCTGGCGCAGATTGTCGCCCAGCCTCGACAGCATCACCAGCGGCATTGCCGTGGCATGCGAAAGGCCGCAATCGTCGAGCGCCTTGTCGGCCGCGCGGCGCCACAGCCTGGCGACCGATATGACGAGCTGGCCAAATCTGATACGATCAGGGTCTTGCTTGGACATGATGTAAAAGATAACATACTATCTATTAGGATACGATTGAATTCTTCCGTTTAAGCGATTGCCCCCGCCGCCGGAATCGGAAGTCCGACAACAAACCTCTCGAAAGATCGCGCGGCGCCCTACGCCGGCGTGATCGCGAGACATCGCATCCGGAAAGCGCGAGGAACACGATGTCAGCACAGAATTCAACACAATCCGGCGGCGTCTGGCTGCTTGTCCTCTTCGGCCTCGTCCTGATGATCATCGGCCTGCCGCTGCTTTATGGCGGCGTCCAGCTCATCGGACTCGGCGGCTCGTGGTACTACGCGCTGGCGGGAGCGGGCATCATCGTCTCCGGCTTCCTGTTTGCCCTGCGCCGTCGCGCCGGGCTGTGGCTCTACATCCTCATCTTCCTTGCCACCATCGTCTGGGCGCTCTGGGAGGCCGGGCTGAACTTCTGGCCGCTGGTTCCGCGGCTGGTGGCCCCTGCCGTCATCGCCGTGGTCGCCCTTCTGCTGGCGCCGCTCTTCCCCGCCTCGCGGGGCAGGCGCGCGCCCTTCGCCGCCGCCGGCCTTCTCGTGCTGGGGCTGATCGCGACGGCCGCCTACGCCTTCCAGCCGCATGGCGTGATCCGCAACGCGGTCGCCGCCGAGGCGCCGGCTCCCGCCGTGCCGTCCGCGGCCGCGTCGGCCACCGATTGGCGCCACTACGGCCGCACGCCGGCCGGCACCCGCTACGCGCCGATCGATCAGATCACCAAGGACAACGTCAAGGGCCTGGAGGTCGCCTGGACCTTCCGCACCGGCGACATCCCCGAAAAGGGCGCCGAGGACCAGAACACGCCGTTGCAGGTCGGTGACACCGTCTATGCCTGCTCGGCGCACAACATCATCAACGCGCTCAACGCCGAGACCGGCGAACGGCGCTGGACGTTCGACCCCAAGGCTTCCTCGCCGCTCTGGCAGCGCTGCCGCGGCGTCAGCTACTACGAGGCCGAAGCGCCCAAGCCCGCCGACCAGCCGGCGACGGCCTGCGCCGGCCGAATCGTCATGACCACGATCGACGCCAGGCTGATTGAAATCGACGCCAAGACCGGCCAGCCCTGCCAGGATTTCGGCCAGGGCGGCATCGTCGACCTCAAGCAGGGCATGGGCGAGGTCAAGGCCGGCTTCTATTTCCAGACCTCGGCGCCCACCGTCATGCGCGACCTTGTCATGGTCGGCGGCTGGGTCTGGGACAATGTCGAGACCGGCGAGCCGTCAGGCGCGATCCGTGCCTTCAATGCCAAGACCGGCGAACTGGTCTGGGCCTGGGACCTCGGCAACCCCGCCATCACCAAGCTGCCTCCGGAAGGCCAGAGCTACACGCGCGGCACGCCGAACGTCTGGTCGACGCCCGCCTATGACGACGCGCTCGGCCTCGTCTATCTGCCGACCGGCAATGCCACGCCCGACTTCTTCGGCGCCGAGCGCAGCAAGGCGGCGGAAGACTACACCGCCTCGGTCGTCGCGCTCGACATCGCCACCGGTCGCGAGCGCTGGAAGTTCCAGACTGTCCATCACGACCTCTGGGACTACGACATCCCCTCGCAGCCGGCGCTCTATGACGTGCCCGACGGCAAGGGCGGCAAGACGCCTGCCCTGATCCAGGTCACCAAGCGCGGCCAGATCTTCATGCTCGACCGCCGTGACGGCAAGCCGATCGCCGAGGTTCAGGAAAAGCCGGTGCCGCAGGATGGCGGCGCCAAGGAGGATTTCCTGTCGCCGACCCAGCCCTATTCGGTCGGCATGCCCTCGATCGGCACCGAGCCGTTCACCGAGGCGCGCATGTGGGGCGCCACCCCGCTCGACCAGCTCTATTGCCGCATCGGTTTCCGCAAGATGCGCTACGAGGGCGAGTTCACGCCTCCCGGCCCGACCCGCTCGCTGCAATTCCCGGGTTACTACGGCGGCATGAACTGGGGCAGCGCGTCGATCGACGAGGCCAATGGCTACCTGATCGTCAACGACATCCGCATGCCCCAGTTCGTCGTGCTCCTGCCACGCGCCGAGGCCGACAATTACGGTCCCTCGGCCGCGCATGACGGGCTGGGAACGCAGCTCGGTACGCCCTACGGTGCGCTCAAGAACGGCTTCATGTCGCCGCTCGGCGTGCCCTGCCACCAGCCGCCCTACGGCACGATCAGCGCCATCGACCTGAAGTCGCGCCAGATCGTCTGGCAGGTTCCGGCCGGCACGCTCCAGGACACCGGCCCGCTCGGCATGAAGACCCGCCTGCAGATCCCGATCGGCATGCCCTCGCTCGGCGGGCCGATGACGACGGCGGGTGGCCTCGTCTTCTACGCCGGCACGCAGGACTATTATCTGCGCGCCATCGACGTCGCCACCGGCGAGGAACTGTGGAAGGGCCGGCTGCCGGTCGGCGCGCAGGCAACGCCGATGACCTATGTCTCGCATGAAAGCGGTCGCCAGTTCATCGTCATCTCGGCCGGCGGCTCGCGCCAGTCCCCGGACCGCGGCGACTACATCATCGCCTACGCCCTGCCGAAGAAGGGCTCCTGATCGCTCGCTACCAGAGCGCCGCGCGTCCTTTTGGACGCGCAAAGGACGCTCTGACACTTTGGTCTGGCGTATGTGATCGAACAGCGGGGCGCTTCGGCGCCCCGTTTTCCGCTCCCCGCTTTTTGCATTGCTGCATTGCAGCAATGGCGCTTGTCGCCTCTCCAGGCCTCGCGCACTCTTGCATTTGAATCGATCCATTCTGGACATCCCATGCCGCTGCCGATCCTCGCGCTTGCCATTGCATCCTTCTGCATCGGCACCACCGAATTCGTCATCATGGGGCTGTTGCCGGAAGTCGCGGCCGATCTCGGCGTGTCGATCCCCTCGGCCGGCCTGCTGGTCACCGGCTACGCGCTGGGCGTCGTCTTCGGCGCTCCCGTCATCGCCATCGCCACCGCTCACATGCCGCGCAAGCCGGTGCTGGTGGCGTTGGCCTCGCTTTTCGTCGTCGGCAACCTGTTCTGCGCCATCGCACCCAATTACTGGACGCTGATGGCGGCGCGCGTCATCACCGCCTTCGGCCACGGTGCCTTCTTTGGCATCGGCTCGGTCGTCGCCGCCGGCCTCGTGCCGAGGAACAAGCGGGCGAGCGCCATCGCCCTGATGTTCGCCGGTTTGACGCTGGCCAACATCCTCGGCGTTCCCGGCGGCACCGCGCTGGGCGAGGCCTTCGGCTGGCGCTCGACATTCCTGGCGGTCGTGCTGATTGGCCTGCTGTCGGTGGCGGCAATCGCCTGGCTGGTTCCGGCCGGCGTCGCCGAACCCAGCGGCGGCGGCCTGAGCGGCGAGCTGCGCGTGCTTGGCAAGCTGCAGGTCTGGCTCGCCATGCTGGTCTCGGCGCTGTCTTCCGCCAGCCTGTTCGCCATGTTCACCTACATCAAGCCCTATCTCACCGAGGTCTCCGGCCTGTCGACGTCGACGGTGACATGGGTGCTCCTGCTGTTCGGCGGCGGCATGACGATCGGCAACATCATCGGCGGCCGGCTGGCCGACTGGAAGCTGATGCCGACGGTGATCGGAACGTTGCTGACGCTCGTGCTGCTGTTCGGCTGCTTCATCGCGCTGGGCACCATCCCGCTCGCCGCCGTCGCCATCGTCTTCCTGTGGGGACTGCTCGTCTTCGTCATCGTGCCACCCCTGCAGATGCGCGTCGTCGAGACAGCGTCCGAAGGCCCGAATCTCGCCGCTACCCTCAACCAGGGCGCCTTCAACGCCGGCAACGCGCTGGGCGCCTCGGTGGGCGGGCTGGCGCTCTCCTGGGGGCTTTCCTACGCCCAGTTGCCGCTGGTCGCCGCCTTCATCACCCTGCTCGCGGTCGCCGTGGCGGTGGTTTCACAGGCGCTCGACCGCTCCACGCTGGTGCCGCATCCCGCCGAGTAATTATCCGCCATCGCCGATTAGGTAGCGAAGTTAAGGCTTTTGTCGTCGTTGACGTCCGAAAGGTTGTAGGTGAAACTACGGCCGGTAAACTCACGACAGAAACGCGTAAACCGCTCCTTTCCAAAAGCGTCGGAATAGACGATCTTCCCGTAGACAAAAAGCCGCTTTCCGGTTCGATGGTGTACTTCAACAAGTTCGTTGACTGAGGCTCCTTCGAACTGAGGAATGAACCCTTTATACGGCCAAGGCTCGTCTTGAGTTATGACAGAATCGTCGGGATAGAATCTTTTGTAAGTACATTTCTCTGGATCCGGCGGCTTATCTGCCAATACATATGATATGCTCAAGCTACGGATCAGCGCAGGTGTCCTTCCATAATTTCTGAAAGTTACACCCTGAACTTCGATGATATGGCCGTTCTGATATTTACGCTTAATAGTTGTAAATAACCTGACATGGGGCCGCTCTGCACGGATAGAAGCTTCCATCGTTTTTTTGACATACCAAGCTCCCGCTAGGGCGGCAATTGCACTTAACAATGCAAATATCAAGGACGATGCTGCTATCACTGATGAAAAATCAGACAAGCAAACCTACCAACAGGGGGAGAATTGAGATGAGCGATATTTCGACGAGTTTTTGCTTCATTGCAACCGCTTTGTGCGGCAAATACCGAGAAGACCCTATCCAGAAGTACCTCGATTTTAGAGATCACAGGATCGCCCCGTACGCGATCGGGAGATTTGCGATCCGATCATATTATTATTTTAGTCCTTTCGCAGCCAGATTTCTTACTCGGCATCCGCTTGCCATGAAGCTCGCAGGATCATTCTTCACGAAGTTATCAAGAGTTCTCTAACGCAGTTTCTTGTTGCGAATAGGAGTAAG
The DNA here is from genome assembly GCA_001899205.1 of Mesorhizobium sp. 65-26. Taxonomy (GTDB): domain Bacteria; phylum Pseudomonadota; class Alphaproteobacteria; order Rhizobiales; family Rhizobiaceae; genus Mesorhizobium. The sequence continues at coordinate 84,074 of MKVL01000035.1, forward strand.
TGTCTAGGCAATCTTTTGGAGGCCAAGGCTGGACCTATCGACGGCAAATCGCCAAAGATGGCGCAGTCCATCGCGGCGGAGGTATCCATGCGCAAGTCGGTCGAGCGTGTCACTGGCGACAGTGAAGGCGTGTCTTATGAATTTCCCGTGCTGCGCTTCAGCGGGTCGGACAAGTCCGCGCCGAGCGCCTATCTCCAGGCGGCGCTGCATGCCGGAGAACTGCCCGGTGTCGTCGCCATCGACGCGCTGATGCCGATGCTGAACAAAGCCGAGGCCGAAGGCCGCATCAGGGGCTCGATCACCATCGTGCCCTGGGCCAACCCGATCGGCCGCGCCCAGTATCACCTTGGCGAACATCAGGGCCGCTTCCATCTCGGCACACGCACCAACTTCAACCGCGGCTTCCCGCTACTCGCCGCGCCCGACACCGCGCTGCTTCCCGCGCATGGTGCGGCCGACAAGCGTCTGAAAATCCGGCTCGTGCAGCTTTCGCTCGGCCACGACATCGTGCTCGACCTGCACTGCGACGACGAAGGCCTCGCCTATCTCTACATCCACACCAGCCTGTGGCCGTCCATGGCCGACTGCGCCGCCGCGATGGGCGTCGATGCCGTGCTGCTGTGGGATGAGGACACCAGCGGCACCTTCGAGGGCGCCTCGATCATGCCCTATCAGAACGCGCCAGCCGAGGTCGCGCGCTTCGACCGTCGCGTCGTCACCACGGTGGAATACCGGGGCATACTCGACGTCGACGGCGCCCTGGCGCAATCCGACGCAGAGGGGCTCTATCGCCTGCTGGTGGCGCGCGGCACGGTCGTCGACACCGCCCTGCCCGCGCCCGGACGCTTCACCGGCGTCGTGGCGCCGCTGGAAAACATCGACATGATGCCCGCGCCCAGGGCCGGCGCGATCCTCTACGACGTCAAGCCGGGCGACCGCGTCGCCAAGGGCGACCGTCTCGCCACCATCGTACACACGCCTGGCGAGGAAGGCGGCCGCACCGAGGTGATCGCCCCGCAGGCCGGCCTCATCCTGACGCGCCGCTCCCGCCGCATCATCCGAGCCGGCGAGGACCTGCTGAAACTGGTCGGCGACCACAAGAGCGACGACGCCCGCTCCGGCACGCTGGAGGACTGAAGGCCAGGCTCCGCGGTCGGTCACGAGCAGGCTGCGCCTTGGCCGCCAGGTCCGAATCCGCTTGCTCAACGATTCAATCGCCGCTATGGGAATCTGTATGAACATGCGCTCGAACAAGACCATTTGGTGGTGGGCCTGCTGACAGCGGCCTGTTCGAACGCGTGCGCGTGAAAAAGAGAGGGTGGCCGCAACGGAATGTCCGGGCGGCCATTTGTTTTTTCACGCCAGACCCGGGTCCGTTGCCCCAAGAAGCTGAAATGCCCAGACGCTGATGGAGACGGCAATGACGGTGAAGGTTCTGGAAAACGGGGCGGAAAGCTTCGTCACGGCGGGTGGCGTCACGATCGCCCGCGAACGCCATGATACGCCCTACGAAGGCGCTATCGATGCCTATGTCGACGGGCTGAATTCCCGCCGTGGCGCGGTGTTCTCCTCCAACTACGAGTATCCCGGCCGCTACACGCGCTGGGACACGGCCATCATCGATCCGCCGCTGGTGATCTCGGCACGCGGCCGCGCCATGCGCATCGAAGCGCTGAACAAGCGTGGCGAGGCCCTGCTTGCGCCGATCGGCGCGATGCTCGGCGCCCTTGCCGAAGTGACGATCGCCGAGACGTCGAAGACGCTGATCCGTCTCGACGTCGCGAGGCCTGGACGCGTCTTCACCGAGGAGGAGCGCAGCCGCGTCCCTTCCGTGTTCACGGTGCTGCGCGCCATCACCGCCATGTTCCGCACCGATGAGGACGCCAATCTCGGCCTCTACGGCGCCTTCGGATACGACCTCGCCTTCCAGTTCGACCCTGTCGACTACAAGCTCGAGCGCAAGGCTGGCCAGCGCGACCTCGTGCTCTTCCTGCCGGACGAGATCCTGGTCGTCGACCACTATTCGGCCAAGGCATGGACGGACCGCTACGATTATTCTGGTGACGGTTTCTCGACCCGTGGCCTGCCGCGCGACGCGCAGGCCGAACCGTTCCGGACCGCCGACCGCATCCCGCCGCGCGGCGATCACGAGCCCGGCGAATATGCCGATCTCGTGCGCCGGGCGATGGAGAGCTTCAAGCGCGGCGACCTGTTCGAGGTCGTGCCCGGCCAGATGTTCTACGAGCGCTGCGAGACGCAGCCCTCCGACATCTCGCGCAAGCTGAAGTCGATCAACCCCTCGCCCTATTCCTTCTTCATCAATCTCGGCGAAGGCGAGTACCTGATCGGCGCCTCGCCGGAGATGTTCGTGCGCGTCAACGGCCGCCGCGTCGAAACCTGCCCGATCTCCGGCACCATCAAGCGCGGCGAGGATGCCATCTCCGATTCCGAGCAGATCCTGAAGCTGCTCAACTCGAAGAAGGACGAATCCGAACTGACAATGTGCTCCGACGTCGACCGCAACGACAAGTCGCGCGTCTGCGAACCGGGTTCCGTGCGCGTCATCGGCCGCCGCCAGATCGAGATGTATTCGCGCCTCATCCACACGGTCGACCATATCGAAGGGCGGCTGCGCGAGGGCATGGACGCCTTCGACGCCTTCCTGTCGCACGCGTGGGCGGTGACCGTCACCGGCGCGCCGAAACTGTGGGCCATGCGCTTCATCGAGCAGAACGAGAAGAGCCCGCGCGCCTGGTATGGCGGCGCCATCGGCATGGTCAATTTCAACGGCGACATGAACACCGGGTTGACGCTGCGCACCATCCGCATAAAGGACGGCATCGCCGAGGTGCGCGCCGGCGCCACATTGCTCTTCGACAGCATTCCCGAGGAAGAAGAAGCCGAAACCGAACTGAAGGCATCCGCCATGCTCTCCGCCATCCGCGACGCCAAATCAGGCAACTCCGCGAGTACCGAGCGCGCCACGGCGCGCGTCGGCGACGGTGTCAACGTGCTGCTGGTCGACCACGAGGATTCGTTCGTCCACACGCTGGCCAACTATTTCCGCCAGACCGGCGCCAATGTCTCCACCGTGCGCACGCCGGTGGCCGAGGAGATGTTCGACCGGCTGAAGCCGGATCTCGTCGTGCTGTCGCCCGGACCGGGCATGCCCAAGGACTTCGATTGCGCCGCCACCATCAAGAAGGCGCGCGCCCGCGACCTGCCGATCTTCGGCGTCTGCCTTGGCCTGCAGGCGCTGGCGGAGGCTTATGGCGGCGAGCTCCGGCAGTTGCGCGTGCCCATGCACGGCAAGCCGTCGCGCATCCGCGTCTCCAAGCCGGGCATCATCTTTTCCGGCCTGCCCAAGGAAGTGACCGTCGGTCGCTACCATTCGATCTTCGCCGATCCGGTGCGGCTGCCGGAGGATTTCCTCGTCACCGCCGAGACCGAGGATGGTGTCATCATGGCGTTCGAGCACCGCAAGGAGCCGATCGCCGCGGTGCAGTTCCATCCGGAATCGATCATGACGCTCGGCCACGATGCCGGCATGCGCATGATCGAGAACGTGGTCGCGCATCTGCCACGCAAGGCCCGGGAAAAGGCAGCCTAGGGTTCGATGGTGCAATCCGCGTCCACCATGTCGTCCGTGCATGCCAAGGCGGTCGCCAGGCAGAAGATTGCCCGGCTGGCCTTCTGGTCGATCGTGGTCGCCCTGGTGGTGCTCGCGCTGAAGTTCGCCGCCTGGTACATCACCGGCTCGGTGGCGCTCTATTCGGACGCGCTGGAATCGATCGTCAACGTCATCGCCTCCGCGGCCGCGCTCTGGGCGATCCAGGTCAGCTACAAGCCTGCCGACCAGGACCATCCTTTCGGCCATCACAAGGCCGAGTACTTCTCGGCCGTTCTCGAAGGCGTGCTGATCGTCGTCGCGGCGCTGCTGATCCTGAACGAAGTCTGGTCGTCGTGGCAGGCGAAGGCACCGCTGGAACAGCCCTGGACCGGCCTTGCCATCAACGGCGTGGCGACGGTGATCAACGCCGTCTGGGCCTGGTTGCTGATCCGCGTCGGCCGGGCCGAGAAATCGCCGGCGCTTGTGGCCGACGGCAGCCACATCATGACCGATGTGGTGACCTCGATCGGCGTGTTCATCGGCCTGGTCGGCGCCGTGCTGACCGGCTGGCGCATCCTTGACCCTGCGCTCGCCGTCATCGTGGCACTGAACATCTTGTGGCAGGGCTGGCACGTCATCGGCTCGTCGATGAACGGATTGATGGACCGCGCCGTCGACACGCAGGAGCACATGCGCATCCGCGACCTCATTTCGTCCAACTGCAAGGGCGCGCTCGAGGTACATGACCTCAAGACGCGCATCGCCGGCCGCGCCACCTTCATCGAGTTCCATCTCGTCGTCGACGCCGGCATGACGGTCGGCGACAGCCACGTCATCTGCGACCGCATAGAGGACGCGCTGAAGGCGGAAATCCCCTCGGTGCGCGTCACCATCCATGTCGAGCCGGATGACGAGGCCAAGCTGCCGAAGGGCACCACGGCGGTGCCTTTCGCCTAGAGCATCTTCCAGCCAGGTGGAAACACCTTGCGCTGCATCACACTTTGACCCGCAGCCAAAATCTACTCATGGCGCGCAAGCCGACTGAGGCATCTCCTGCAGTCGGAAGACCTTGTCGTCCGAGCGGGTCTTGCCTTCCTCGCTCTTGGCGCAGAGATCGGCGATCGGCAGTCCGCCATTGGGATTGGCCAGCATCATGGTGCCGTTGGCGCCGCGCCTGAGGAAAACCTCCTTCTGCGCGAGGTCGCATTTGAAGTCGCTCATCTTCGCGCTTGCAGCGCAACGCCACTGATCCGCCTCGCCCTGGCATGAATAGGTCTGCGTGACCTTGGCCGACTTCTGCCGCGTTGTGACGGAGATGGCGATGTCGGCGTCGTTCGGCCAATAGGCGGGATCGCCATTGGCGGCGAAGGACGCAAGCTCGACAGGCCCGCGAAACACCCGGATCGTCTGCGTCACCTGGCCCGGATGGGTTCCGAGATGCGCGGCGTCGTAGTCCCGCCCGAAGCAGAAGGCCTGATCGGGCTTGAAGCGCTCGCGCAATGGCGGGCCGAGCGCCGGATCGACCGGATCGATGCGGGCAAACTCTGCCGTGCAGGCAGCCACCGGCATGGGATCGAGACGGAAGTTGTCGTCCTCCTTGCCAAGCGCCTGCCTGTTGTACTCGGCCTTGCCGAGGTCCTCCTCCGAGCCGGCATCGAGATAAACGTCGGGCTGCACGTCGGACAGGGTCAGCCGCCCCTTCTCGTCGAGCTTCAGCGATGCCAGCGTGCGATCGCAATCCATGCCGCAACGGATGCCGCTGGCCGCGTCCTCGGGGTCGTTCCTGTTGCACCAGCCGCCCGCCCACTCCGGCGCCTTCGCCCCGCGCACCGTCGTCGTTAGGAAGGCATTGTAGGCGCCGCCGGAATTGCTGGGCGGCTCCTCGTTCGGGCGGCTCACCGGATCGCGGCCGTAGAGAAAGAAGATACGGGCGACCTTCTGGCCGGGATGCGCCTTCAGATGCGCGGCGTCGTAGACACGGCCAAAGCAGGCATCGCCCCCCGTCGGGCTCAACTCCTTGAGCTTTGTGGTGTCGTCGGCGCGGGCAGCACCGCAGGCAACCCCGAACAGCGCAATGCCGAGCACCGCGCCTGTGATCCCCGTCCGAGCCATTCGCCCCTCCTCGCTAGAATGACCGTTTCGAGGTTAGACCATTTCGCCGCCAGGTGAAATCGCCCTCTGCAATGCCTGTTGGCCCAGGCAAGTCTTCGTTCCCGTTCATCGCCCGAGGGAAAAGCACTACACAGTCGTGCTGAACTTGCTCTACTGTCGGGCAGCGGCGACACGGTCGGCCGCGGAGGGACGAGCGATGCGCCGCCGCGATGTTTTCAGGGCAACCCTCGCCGCGACGGCGGCACTCTTCGGGTTGCGCGCCGCGCAAGCCGCCACCGCCGATCCCGATCGGCAGAGGGTCGTCTATCACCTCAGTGACGTCGACAAGGTCAATTTCGTCCTCGGCAACATCAAGAACCATTACGAAGGCACCGGCGGCAATGCCGACATCGTGCTGGTCGTCCACGGCCCGGCCCTCGCCGCCTTCCGGTCGAGAGGCGTATCGGCGGCGATTTCCGGACGCTTCACCGGTCTCGTCAGCCTTGGGCTCTCCGCCCATGCGTGCGCCAACACCATGCATGGCATGAACATCTCGCTTGCCGATCTGCTCGACGGCTTCGACGCCGCCGACAAGGGCGGCGTCGTCAAGCTCGTCGAACTGCAGCGCCAGGGCTACGCCTATCTGAGGCCGTGACAGCGCCCCCGCCGGCGAGGCCGGCAAATCCCGGAGAGCAATCATGCCGACACCTCAGACGCCTGCTGCCGCCCCGACCGGCCTCGTCATTCCCGATCTCGCCGGCAAGGCGGTGCTGGTCACGGGCGCCTCGACCGGTATCGGAGCGGCACTTGCCGTCGCCTATGCCGAGCAGAAATGCCGTGTCGCGCTTCACTACAATGCCAGCCGCGAGGCCGCGGAAAACCTTGCCGCGACGATCCGCGGGCGCGGCGGCGAAGTGTTCCTGGTGCAGGGCGATTTCTCGGTTACCGCCGATGTCGAGCGCGTCGTCGAGGATAGCGCACGCGCCTTCGGCCGGCTCGATGGCCTCGTCAACAATGCCGGCGGCATGCTTGGCCGCGTGCCCTACTCCGAACAGACCGAAGCGCATTACGATGCCGTGATGGACCTCAACGCCCGCTCCGTCCTCACCGCCTCGCGCAAGGCCATTCCATGGCTGAAGAAGCAGGGCGGCTTCATCGTCAACACATCCTCGATCGCCGCGCGCAATGGCGCCGGCGGCGGCGCCGGCCTCTATGGCTCGGCCAAAGCCTTCGTCTCCAACGTCACGCGCGGGCTCGCCAAGGAACTCATCGGCTTCAACATCCGCGTCAACGCGGTCGCGCCCGGCACCATCGCCACGCCGTTCCACGAACGCTATTCGACCCACGAGCAGATGAAGGCGATGGTCGCGACAATTCCACAGGGGCGCGCCGGCACGGCGATGGATTGCGTCGGCGCCTATCTGTTTCTTTCCTCGGACCTGCTGAGCGGCTACATCACGGGCCAGGTCATCGAGGTCAATGGCGGCCAGTTGATGCCTTGAGCGTCCATCTGCATACTCCTTGCCGCGGAACTCGAAGGGAGACGGGCAATGTACGGATTGATCGGCAAGATGCGGGCGACGCGTGGCCAGCGCGACGCGATCATGGAAGTGCTGCTCGACAGCACCCGCGCCCTGCCGGGCTGCCTGAGCTATATCATTGCTCGCGATCCCGCCGACGTCGACGCCATCTGGGTGACTGAGGTGTGGACCGACGCCGAAAGCCACAAGGCCTCGCTGCAACTGCCTGAAGTGCAGGCGGCGATCGCCAAGGCGAGGCCCTTCATCGCCGGTTTCGAGTTCCAGGTCGAGACGCAGCCCGCCGGAGGCTTCGGATTGCCGGACGGCAAGACCGCCTGAGATTCTTGGGAACTCTGGGGCAATTGCTCGCCCGCCCGATCAGCCATCGCCCGGGGAATTGCCGCCGTTGAACTGCCCGAACCTGCGCGCCAGAAACAGGCCGATCAGGAGGGCGCCCAATCCCAGGGCGACGATGTCGGCCGTCGAGCGCGGATCGAAATTCCCGACCCGAAGCACGAGAAGATAACCGATCGCGACATTCAGGAATCCCCACAGGACGTTCACGGTCGAGGAGGAATGGCCCTCGCCACGCGGCTTGGCGAAGGGGCTCTGGAAAGACCTGCCCATCAGCCCGCTGACGACATGCGGGATGGCGTTCGCCAGGAACGCGCCGCCGAACAGATAGGAGACCAAATCCATCCATTGCATGTGTCGGGCACCCCTTGTCACCACCTCCGCGGAGATCCACGGCGAAGGCGACGTATCAATCCAGCCGGTGCATCAGGTCGTCGTCCAGCCAGCGCCCAAAGAAGTAGACGAGCTGCTTGTGCCACCACGGCCAGTCATGGCTGACGTCGCCGCCCCAGTAGTCGACCCATGCCGGTATTGATTTGTCGCGCAGCACCTGTTCGAGCGCCCGTGTCTCGACCAGCATCCGCTCCTCCCAGGCGCCCTGCCCGCAGCAGAAGATCAGCCTCAGCGCCCGCAGCCGGCCGAGCAGCTTCTGGTCGACGATGCCCGGCAGGTAGTCGAGCGGCGAATTGTAGAAGAGGCTGCCCTCCAGCACCGGGCCGAAGAAGTCGCGGGTGGAATAGACGCCTGACAGCGAGATCACGCCGCTTGCCAGTTCCGGGAAGCGGAAGACGAAGTTCGATGAGTGGTAGCCCCCCATCGAGCAACCGCAGAACAGCGGCTTCAGGTCGCGTCCGCCATTGGCCGAAGCCGCCGTCGAGCGCAGCGCCGGCAGCGCTTCCTCGCGCACATAGTGGAAGTAGGCTTCGTGCCTGGCGATGCGCTGGGCGGGATCGGCGCGCTTGTCGAAGAAGGTCTCCGAATCGATGCCGTCGAGCGTGAACAGCTGGATGCGGCCCGTATCGATGAAATCGGCAAGCGCGCCGACGCCGCCGGAATCCTCGAACTGGTAGAACCGCCCCTGCGACGTCGGGAAGACCACCACCGGCCGCCCGGCATGGCCGTAGCGCTTGTGCTCGATGTCGCGCCCCAGATTGCGGCTGAAATCCTTGTGGTAGGAGATGTCCATCGCTCAGGCCTCTTCCGCGTGGATGTAGGCCACCGCCTCGCGCAGCGCCTTGGGGTCCTTCGACCGCATCTGGTAGGCGTAATGTCCCATGGCGCGGCTGAACACCTCCTCTATGGCCTGGTGGTGGACGATCTTGTCGCCATGGGTGGCCAGCACCTGTGCATGGCTATGCACGTATTTGAGGTGCCGCTTGCGGCTGGCGTAAGCGGTGAAATACTTGCCCTCGCGCGGGGCGCCGGTGGCGTCCTTCACCACCATGTCGGCCCATGCCGCATAGACGTCGGTGTCGAATGTGTAGTTGATGGCGTCGGTCATCCAGGCGCCAGGCGGACGCATGTTGACCTCCAGCGCGATGACGCGGTCGTCCTTCGTCTCGAACAGTTCGATGTGGAAGAACCGTTCGCGCACGTCGAACGCCTTGAGGATTTTTCGGCCGGCCTCCTCGACCGCCGGGCTGATCGTGGGAAAGCAGGTGTAGCTCATGTGGCGGTCCCGGTTGACCACCTCCATGACGCTCTGGTCGTAGCGGTGGCTGGCCGCCAGGACGACGACGCCGTCGCGGTTGACCAGCCCGTCATACGTCACCACCAGCCCCTCGATGAACTGTTCCATGACGAAGGTGACGTCCTCCGGCTTGTCGCGGAAGAACTGGTCGAGCTCCCTCGCATTGGAGATCTTGAAGGTGTTGGAGGCGCCCGAGCCGCTGTCGGGCTTGATCACCACGGGATAGCCGACCCGTCGTATGAAGGTCATTGCGCCGGCCCGGTCCGAGCATTTGCGCTGCGCGATGGTCTCGACGCCGCTCTTGCGGAAGAAGGCCCGCATGCGGCTCTTGCGCTTCAGGTTCTTCACGAAGTCGAGCTTGGTGCCGTAGATGTTGAAATCGGTGCGTATGTTGGCTTCCAGCTCCAGCCAGTGCTCGTTGAGGGATTCGAAGCGGTCGATGCGGCCCCATTTGTGGATGAAATGCCCCATCGCCCGGAACACCAGGTCATAATTCTCCATGTCCGCGACCCGGTAATATTCCGAAAGCGCCGACTTCAGCTTGGCGTCGAGCGCCTCGAAGGCAACATCGCCGATGCCGAGCACCGTGGCGCCGGCCTTCTTCAGCCGGTCGCAGAAATCGGCTCCGTTGGCAGGAAAATGCGGCGAGAAGAACACGAAATTCATGCGCGACCTCCCCTGGGATCCGATCCGGGAATCCCAGCCCTGGCGGGGAGTGTGGCGCATTTGCCCCATCCGGGAAAGGGCCCTTCCCTTCGAGCGCAGGCTGGGTCTTGCCTCCAAAAGGCCGCTCCTGTAAGAGAGCCGCCATGACCACGCGTGCCCGCACCGTCGCTTCTCCTCGCCCCGGCTTCGCCGGCGAGACCGTGCGCGCGCTCGCCTCGACCCTGCTTCTTCTCGGCCTTATCGGCGATCGCCGGGTTCGCTGAAGGAGCGCCCGGCGGTCGATAGCCGCCGCGTAAGGCGCATGCTCCTTGGCAACCCACATCACGCGAACGAAATTTTGGTAAAGGCGCCGCTCGTCCTCAGTCCGCCACAGGGTCCGACGAGCCGCCGGGAGAACGACGATGAACGCACGAGAAGAAATCCGCGCCGGCAAAGCCGAGAGCGGTAACCACGCGGCCGGACACATGCCGGAAGCGGTCCACAAGTATCAGCCCTACCCGACCGTAAATCTCACAGATCGCACATGGCCCTCCAAGGTGATCGACAAGGCGCCGATATGGTGCTCGGTCGACCTGCGCGACGGCAATCAGGCGCTGATCGACCCGATGGGCCACGAGCGCAAGGCGCGCATGTTCGCGCTGTTGCTCGACATGGGCTTCAAGGAGATCGAGATCGGCTTCCCGTCAGCCTCGCAGACCGATTTCGACTTTGCCCGCTGGTGCATCGAGGAAGGCGGCGTGCCGGACGATGTCTCGCTGCAGGTGCTGGTGCAATGCCGGCCGGAATTGATCACGCGCACCTTCGAGGCGCTCCAGGGCGCGCACCGCCCGATCGTGCACTTCTACAATTCGACCAGTGAGTTGCAGCGCCGCGTCGTCTTCGAGAAGGACGTCGGCGGCATCAAGCGCATCGCTACCGACGCGGCCAAGATGATCACCGACATGGCCGCCAAGGCCGGCGGCGGCTATCGCTTCGAATATTCGCCGGAGAGTTTCACCGGCACCGAGCTCGAGGTCGCGCTGGAAATCTGCAACGCCGTGACCGAGATCGTCAGGCCGACGGCCGACAACAAGCTCATCATCAACCTGCCGTCGACGGTCGAGATGTCGACGCCCAACGTCTATGCCGACCGCATCGAATGGATGTGCCGCAATCTCGACAATCGCGAAAACCTGATCATCTCGTTGCATCCGCACAACGACCGCGGCACCGGCATCGCCACCACCGAACTCGGCCTGATGGCTGGCGCCGACCGCGTCGAAGGCACGCTGTTCGGCAACGGCGAGCGCACCGGCAATGTCGACATCGTCACGCTGGCGCTGAACATGTATACGCAGGGCGTCGATCCGGGCATCGACTGCTCCGACATCAACCGGATGAAGGATGTCTACGAGTATTCCAACCAGTTGAGGATCCCGGAGCGCCACCCCTATGTCGGCGAGCTCGTCTACACGGCCTTCTCCGGTTCGCACCAGGACGCGATCAACAAGGGCATGAAAGCGCTGAAGAAGGCCAATACCAGCCTGTGGGAAGTGCCCTATCTGCCGATTGACCCGGCCGATGTCGGCCGCAGCTACGAGGCGATCATCCGTATCAACTCGCAGTCGGGCAAGGGTGGCATCGCCTATGTGCTGCAGGCGGACTACGGCCTGAACCTGCCGCGCAACCTGCAGATCGAGTTCAGCCAGGCGATCCAGGCGATCACCGATGCCGAGGGCAAGGAAGTGCCTGCCAAGCGCATTTACGAGCGCTTCCTCGAAACCTATGTCGACCAGCCGAAAGGTCGGCTGAAGTTCGTCGATCACCAGACCTTCCCCGACACCGCGGTCAAGGGACGGCGCGTGGTGGAGGCGGTGATCCTCGACAAGGGCAAGGAAGTCACGATCACCGGCACCGGAACGGGTCCGATCGACGGCTTCGTCGATGCCCTCTCCCGCTATGTAGGCGTGGATATGTCGGTGCTCGATTACTCCGAGCATTCCATGCAGCGCGGCTCGAACGCCTCGGCGATCTCTTATGTCGAGATGGAATATCCTGGCGGCAAGCTCTTCGGCGCGGGCATCAACACCAACATCGTGGCCGCTTCGCTCGAGGCAGTGGTGTCGGCCGCGAACCGCATCATCGCGCGCTAGACAATTTCCGCGCGATCGCGGAATGGAGAATGGTCCGCTTCTGGCGTTTCATCGGAATCGATGAAACGCCAATTGTTCTTGCTTTTTCGAAATTCCTGGCGAAAAAAGGCCAATTCATTTCTCCGTCGGCCCATATTGGTCCGTGGCGTGAGATCAACTTCGCCGCGAGGCACCCCATATCCGATTTTCGAAGTCAAAACGGCCAAGAAAATCAATAACTACCGATTATTCCGGCAAGCTGGATTTGCTTCGGATCGCGAGTGCGTGGCACGCGCGGATGCCAACATTGCCGTGGCGATCCACGCCTGGCGGTCCGTTGCAACGTTAACCACCGAAGAAATATCCGGTGGCCGGATGGTTGTACGCAATCTGCATGCTTGTGCGACGAAGCAAGCCCTATATTATTGAGCACTAACCTGTGCCGACTTCGAGAGGATCGACACTTGCAGCCTTTCACGCCTGCCGCCCCCGCAGTGCGCGAGACCTTGGAGCGACTGCTTGCCAGCGAAACGTTCGGTCGGTCCGAACGTGCGCGTAAACTGCTCCGCTATCTTGTCGAGCGAGAGCAGGCCGGCGAAGCGGACAGGCTCAAGGGCTCCTCCATCGCCATGGACGTGTTCGGTAAGGACGGCGATTTCGATCCGTCGACCGACGCGGTCGTGCGGGTGCAGGCCGGGCGGCTGCGGGAACTTCTCCAGCAGTATTTCGCCAATGAAGGCATAGCCGAGCCGCTGCGCATTGCCATTCCGCGCGGCGGCTATGTCCCCGCCTATGAACTCAACGCCATCCGTCTTCCCGAGGGGCGGGCGGAGCACATCGACCCGTCCGAGCCGTTGCCTGTCACGGAAGAAGCGGCCGCGGCCCAGGCGGCGCCATCGCCGGCGACCGCGCCCGTTCCTTCCGTGGTGCGGCAGTTGCAACTGTTCTGGCTGGCGATCGCGCTGGTCGTCGGCATGCTTGCCGTCCTTATCCTGCGGCAGGGCAGCGGCACGCTGCTGGCGGGAGGCGATGCTCCCTCCAGCGTGGAGACGGCCGGGGCCACGGGAAGCATTGCGCCTTCATCAAGCGAGTCGCTACCGCAGGCCTATATCGTCGTGAAGGCAAGTGGCGATGGCGCCGGACGTGTCGCGGCCTCGCTGCGGGCCGGGCTGAGCGCCTTCGACACCATCGACTTCATCGGCCGCGACGCGGTGAAGGCCGCCAATCCGGCGACCGACGCCACGAGTTTCCTTTTCGACGTGTTGCCGGGACCCGCTACCGGAGACATCACCATCGAAATCCAGAGCGTCGGCACCGGACGGGTGCTGCTGTCGCGCAACCTGACGCCGTCCGACAGCGCGCCCGACGCTGTCGAGGACAGCATCGCCAGCCTCTTGAGTTCGGCACTGCCTGCCTCGGGCGCGATCTACAGCTACATCGAGCAGGGCAACCTCGAAACCGGCCTCACCAGGTGCCTGCTCCTGAACGACAAGTACTATCTCGACCAGAATGCCAAGACGCATCTGGCCGCCTACCGCTGCCTCGAGGACCTGGCCGCTCACGACGCGAAATCCTCGCTGGTCTACTCAGAGCTGGCGTCGCTGCACCTGGAGGCGATCACGGACCATTACGCCTATCCGCCGGATCCGACGATCGAGAAGGCGATGATGTACGCCCATCGCGGCGTGCAGATGGGGCCGACCAGCCCCTACGCCCACCGTACCTACGGCTACATCAACTCGCGCCTCGGCAACCCGGACGAAGCAATCCGCTGGATGCGCAAGGCCTACGAACTCAACCCTTACGATCTCGCCATGGCCGCGGGTTACGGCTACGGCCTGATCTTCGCCGGCAAATATGCCGAGGGCACGCCGATCATGGCCCATGCTGTAGAGGCCTCCAGCGGGCATCCGACATGGTGGGATTTCGGTCTCTTCGCCGGGGAGTTCATGCTGGGCGACATGGGCAAGGCCATGGCCGCCAGCATCGCGCTCAGAACCACCGACACCAAGTCGCATTATCTCGCGGCGCGCCTGATCAGCGCCAAGGCCGTTGGCCAGGAAAGGCTGGCAACCAGGCTGCTGAGCGAGCTCAACACCAAATTTCCGAAGTTCGTCGCCGATCCGCGCGCGACCTTCGTCGAAAGGCGCTATCCGGCCGACCTGACCAACCGGCTTGTTGAAGCCCTGCGCGCTGCCGGGCTTGGCAACCCGAGCTGACCACCAGGCGCTGCCGATCGCGAAAATTTTACTGGCGATACCGATGTACAAGGAGCAATCCAGCCACATTTGGTGTCGTCCGGTAGTAAAGTTATTTCATCTTCATGACTTCATCACTCCATGCCGTCGAACAGGGCGGTGGCTCGAAGGCCGTGGTCCTGTTGCACGGTTTCGGCGGGTCGCACGCAGCCTGGAACGATGTCGCGCTTTCCCTGGCAACAGGAACGCGCGTGCTTGCCTATGATCTGCCGGGCCACGGGCGCTCGCTGGATTTCCCGAATGCCGGGCCGGTAAAGCTGGCGGCTACCGCCGTGCTTGCCGATCTCGCAGCGCGCCGGATAAGGCGCGTTCATCTGGTTGGGCATTCGATGGGCGGCGCCGTCGCCACGTTGATGGCGCTGATCGAACCGGCGAGGGTCGCGTCGCTGACCCTGATCGCGCCCGGCGGTTTCGGGCCCGAGATCAACGGCCCGTTGCTTCGCCGTTTCGCTGCCGCCACCGACAAATCCGAAATCAGGGCCAGCCTCGCGTCCATGGCGGTTCCGCTAAGCCCACCTTCGGACAGGAGCGTCGCGACGCTCGTCGGCTTGCGGGCACGCCCCGGCCAGACACGCAAGCTGGTCGAGATTGCCGCCGCCATAACCAGGGACGATCGCCAGGGCGTCATTCCGCGCGAACGGCTCGAGCTCCTGGACATGCCGGTGATGGTGCTGTGGGGAACCGACGATCCGGTGCTGCCCGTCACGCAGGCGGACGACCTGCCAACGCATTTCCACCTGCATCATGTCCTGGCCGCCGGGCACATGCTGGTCGAGGAGGCGCCTGACCTTGTCGCCGAGGCCATCCGTCGCAACATGAAGCGCCGCCGGCGCCCCTCGCGGGCAAGGCTCGCAGCGGCCAGCTGACAGCCTCCAGCCGGTTCGGCGCGACCTCATGCCCTGGCTCTACCCGGCGACGAGCCCGCCGGCATTTTTCCACGACATCCGGCGCTGCCCCTTCTTTGGCGGAATCCTTCCGTATCGAAGCCAGCGACCCTATGTTAACCCGCTGCTAACCAAGGCGTGAGGCAATGCCCATGAAGGACACAGCCGAGAAGACATCCGATCCGTCGCGAAAGCTGGCCGATGCCGTCCGCGACGTGAAGAACGCCTTCGCCGACCGCGACGACGTGGTTGTCGACCTGCGCGAGGCGCACCGCATGCGGCTGGAGCTGCTGGCCGGCGAACTGGCGCCGGTCTTTGCCGACGTGCCGACCGACATGGACAATTTCGACTTCGCCATTTCCTCGGGCCTCCAGCCGCGGCTCTGGATCGATGCCGTCGCCCATGTCGCGATGGGACGCGACCGCCGCACCTACCGATTTCTCAGGGACACGCGCATCGGCCGCGTCGTGCTGGCCGAATCGACCGACATGAAGGTCGTTGCGGACCAGGTGACGCGCTACGTGGCCGAGCGCATCGTCGAACGCCAGCGCATGATGGAGGGCGGCGCCGAACCCGCGGCGGCCGGCACGCATCGCCCGGCCGTGCCGGAAGCCGAGCCACCCTTGCGGGCCGCCGAACCCGGCGCGACCTGGCTGGCGATCCTGTCCGGGCTCGGGCTGATCGCCGCCGGCGCCTTCGCCGGGCTGGCGGTCTCGCTGGTGCTGTTCTGGGACCGCATCGTCGCGATGCTTCCGGCCCTCAGGCAGTAACCAGATCGCCTGCCACGCCGAGTTCCAGCGTCTCCAGATCGGTCGGCTGGGTAGCGGGGCCGGTCAGGCCGCGCCGCGTCAGCGTGATGCGCCAGTTGGCCGGGTCGCCGTCTATCCCGAGCAGGTTGTACTGCGCCGCCGGATGCTTGCCGCCCGGCGCCTGCCCGGCGGCGGCGACGCCGACCACGGGAATCGTGGCGTCACGCCCATCCATCAGGGAAAGCGTCGGCAGGTGCGAGTGACCGTGCAGGATGAGTTCCGCGCCATGCCGGCGCATCAGCTTGGCGAAGCGGTCGATACCGAACAGGCGCTTGTGCTGCGGGACGGCGCCGCGCAAGGGCGGGTGATGGATCATGACGACCCGGAAAAGGCCGCGCCCGGCGGTCGCGTCGAGCATACGCCCCAACCGTTTCGCCTGCCCTTCCATGAAGAAGCCGTTGGCCATGAACGGCGCGGTCGCCCGCGCCGTCGAGACGCCGATCAGAGCCACCTTGCCGCGCACCCGCAGATAGGGAAACGAATTGCGATCGACCGGGCTGTTGACACCGTCGCCCGTCATCCACGCCGCCCAGGCCCGGCATGCCTTGTCGAGCGCGCCCGGCACGTAGGCGTCGTGATTGCCCGGCACCACCGAGACGTCTTCCGGCGGCCCCAGCGTTTCCAGCCAGTGCCTGGCCATTTCGATCTCGCCGTCCAATGCCAGGTTGACGAGATCGCCGGTGACCGCGATGTGGTCCGGCGCGCTCGCCTTGATGTCCGCGACGATGGTGTCGATCACGGCGTCGTGCATGTGGCGACGCCGGTTGCGCTGCCAGTTGACGTAGCCGACCACGCGCTTGGAGGCGAGATCGCGATAGGTTACATCCGGAAGCGGCCCCAGATGGACATCGGAAATATGCGCGAGCCTGAACATGCCCTCTTCATAGGCGAGGCGATCCCGGCTTTCCACTCACCGTTTGCTGTCCATGCGCGGAACGGCGAATGACCGGCGGTTCCGATCCGGATCAGGCATTGCGCCAGACGGGCTGGCCCGGACTGCGGGGAAGGCTGTTCCATTTATACTTCATGCTGCGCCGACCGATGACACTCGGCGTGCGTGGGCTCGTCCACGACGCCGCGTCGAATTCGATCTTCCTCATCCGCCACACCTATGTCCCGGGCTGGCAATTGCCGGGCGGCGGCGTCGAGGTCGGCGAGACGATGGCCCTTTCGCTTGAGCGCGAGCTCGCCGAGGAGGGCAACATCGTGCTGACCGCGCCGCCGGTGCTGAAGTCGATGCACTTCAACCGCCGCGCCAGCCGGCGCGACCATGTCGGGCTCTATCTGATCGAGCATTTCCGCCAGACGGCTCCGAAACTGGCTGACCACGAGATCGCCGAGGCCGGTTTCTTTCCGCTCGACAGGCTTCCCGAAGGCACGACGCCGGCGACGCTGCGCAGGATCGCCGAGGTTTTTGAAGGCCAGGAGGCTTCGGCCTACTGGTAGGTTTCGGGTTTGGTGTTAGGAAGGTGCCGACACTATCCGGTGAGCGATAGTCTCGGGCTTTCGAGCAAGGAGGATGATCACGCCGTCCCGAACCTGCTCCGATCATGTGGCGCGGCGTAGTCGAGTTCCGGCCCGACCGGCACGATGCCCGTGGGGTTGAGCGTTTTGTGGCTGCCGTAATAATGCGCCTTGATGTGGTGCATGTTCACCGTGCCGGCCACGCCCGGCACCTGGTAGAGATCGCGCAGATAGTTCGACAGGTTCGGATAGTCGGCGATGCGGCGCAGATTGCATTTGAAGTGCCCGACATAGACCGGATCGAAACGCGCCAGCGTCGTGAACAGCCGCCAGTCGGCCTCGGTGATGCGCCCGCCGAGTAGATAGCGCTGTCCGGAAAGCCGCTGCTCGACCGTGTCCAGCGCCGCGAAAAGCTCGCTGAAGGCCTGCTCGTAGGCCGCCTGCGTCGTGGCGAAGCCGGCGCGGTAGACGCCGTTGTTGATGGCGGGATAGACCAGCGCGTTGATCGCGTCGATGTCGCCGCGCAGGTCCTCGGGATAGAAATCCAGGCCGGCGTCGCCCCATTCGTCGAAGGCCGAGTTCAGCATGCGGATGATCTCGGACGATTCGTTGTTGACGATCGTCTTCTCCTTCTTGTCCCACAGCACCGGCACCGTCACCCGGCCTGAATAGGCCGGATCGGCCATGGTGTAGATCTGGTGCAGGAAGTCGAGGCCGTAGAGCGTGTCGCCGGTGGCGCCGTCGTCGGTTCTGAAGGTCCAGCCATGCTCACCCATGAAATGGTGCACGACCGACACGGAGATGATGTCCTCGAGCTTCTTCAGCTTGCGCAAGATCAAGGTGCGATGCGCCCACGGGCAGGCAAGCGAAACATAGAGGTGATAGCGGCCGGGTTCGGCCTTGAAGCCACGCTGGCGCCCTTCGACCGGGGCGCCGTCACGCGTCACCCAGTCGCGCCATTGCGACTGCGAGCGGACGAATGCGCCGCCGCTTTTGCTGGTATCGTACCAGCGGTCCTGCCATTTGCCTTCGACCAGCAATCCCATGATCCGTCTCCAGTGCTTCGCCACCCATGTAGGGCGAGACCGCGCCGCGCGGAAATCGCCAGGGGTTGAACAGATCGTCACCTTGGGGCCGGTACTTGTGAAAGGGCCGATTGCAGCGACCGGAAATTGATGCTAGCGGACGATCCGCATGTTCGACTTTGCCTTGATCCGGTTCGACCGACGACGAAAGGACGCCCGCGCCTAGAAAGCGCTGACTGGCGAACGCCGCCGCATGCGGCACCCTTCCTCGTCTACCGGAACGCGACGACCATGAGCCTTGCCGACGTAAAGCACCCTGCCGATGTGAAACATCCGGCCAACATAAAACCCCTGGCCGATGTGCTGTATCTGCCGGAGGATCCGGCGCACGATCCTGAAATCGAAGCCATCAACGACGAAGCCTTCGGCCCCGGCCGTTTCGTGCTGGCCGCCTACAAGATTCGCGAATCCGGCGGGCATGACCGCTCGATGTCCTTTGTCGCGGTCAAGGACGGCACGGTTATCGCCTCGGTGCGCATGACGCGCATTGCCGCCGGCGCCGGCCGCGCCATCATGCTGGGACCGCTCGCTGTTCGACCCGCCTACAAGAATCTCGGCATCGGCCGGCGGCTCGTCGCGATCGCGCTGGAGGCAGCGGCCAAGGCGGGAGCGCCCGCCGTCATGCTGGTCGGCGACGAACCTTACTACGGGCCGCTCGGTTTCAAGAAGATCCCCCGCGGACAGCTTGCCATGCCACGCCCCGTCGATTTCGACCGCCTGTTGGCGCACGAGATCGTGCCGGGCGCCGTGGCAAGGCTGACCGGCGAGGTTTGCCATGCCAGCCAGGCGCGCGTGGCCGCCCATCTTCCGGCGATGGCCTGACCGTTCGAATGCTGCTATGCCGGCCACGGCATATCGCCGCCCAAGCCACGCGCAGGAGAACGATGACATGAACCCCAACGGCCAGATAGCGATCGTCACCGGCGGCGGCTCCGGCCTTGGCGAGGCTACCGCCCGCGCGCTCGCCGCGAAGGGCGCCCGGCTAGCCATTCTCGACGTCGGCATCGAGCGCGCCGCCAAGGTTGCCGAAGAGATCGGCGGCATCGCCGTGCGCTGCGACGTCTCGAGCGCCGAAAGCGCGGAAGCCGCAATCGCTGAGGTGGCCGGGAAGCTTGGCGCCCCCCGCATCCTGGTCAACTGCGCCGGCATCGCCATCGGCGTCAAGACGATCGGCAAGGATGGGCCGCATCCGCTCGACCAGTACCGCAAGGTGATCGAGGTCAACCTCATCGGCACATTCAACATGATCCGCCTGGTCGCGGATCACGCCGCGAAGCTGCAGCCTCTCGAAGGCGGCGAGCGCGGCGTCATCGTCAACACCGCCTCGGTCGCCGCTTATGACGGCCAGATCGGCCAGGCGGCCTATTCCTCGTCCAAGGGCGGCGTCGTCGGCATGACGCTGCCGGTGGCGCGCGATCTCGCCCGTTCGGGCATCCGCGTCTGCACGATCGCGCCCGGCATCTTCAAGACGCCGATGATGGCGGCGATGCCGCAGGAAGTGCAGGATTCACTCGGCGCTGCCGTGCCGTTCCCGCCGCGCCTCGGCGAGCCCTCGGAATATGCGGCCCTTGCCCTGCACATCGTCGAGAACCAGATGCTGAATGGCGAGACCATCCGCCTCGACGGCGCCATCCGCATGGCGCCGAAATAGGTTGGCGCCACTATTGCCGGCATGCGCCGGCGAACGGGCCTTGCAAAACAGGGCGGTCACGGAATAAGTGGATTATAATATTCCACTTATAGCCAGATAGGTGAATGCCTTGGACGACCGCAAGAAGGACGTGATCCGCGAGACCGATGCCGCAGCGGTCAGGCTGGCGCGCACGCTGCTGCGCGGCGCGCGCTTCGGCGCGCTGGCCGCGATCGAACGCGACACCGGCTGGCCGCTCGCCAGCCGGGTGGGCGTCGCGACCGACATCGACGGCACGCCCCTCATCCTGGTGTCGATGCTGTCGGCCCACACCGGCGCGATCCTTGCCGAGCCGCGCTGCTCGCTGCTGGTCGGCGAACCCGGCAAGGGCGATGCGCTGGCGCATCCGCGCATGACGATCCTCTGCCACGCGAAGCGGCTGGAACGCGGATCGGACGATCATGCCCGCGCCGAACGCCGCTACCTCAATCGCAATCCCAAGGCCACGCTCTATGCCGGCTTGGGCGATTTCTCGCTGTTCCGGCTGGAACCCGAGCGCGCCAGCCTCAACGGCGGCTTCGGCAAGGCCTATGCACTCACCAGCGCCGACCTTGTCACGCAAGGGCCGGTGGTGGCGGAAC
Organism: Mesorhizobium sp. 65-26; assembly: GCA_001899205.1. Lineage (GTDB taxonomy): Bacteria > Pseudomonadota > Alphaproteobacteria > Rhizobiales > Rhizobiaceae > Mesorhizobium. Next base: position 104,887 of record MKVL01000035.1, read on the forward strand.
TCGCGGCCAGCGAGCAATCGGCGCTCGACCACATGAACGCCGAACATCTCGATGCGGTCGCCGTCTATGCCCGTCACTTCGCCAAAGCTTCAGGCGGTGGCTGGACCCTCACCGGCTTCGACGCCGATGGCATGGATCTGGTGGCGGGCGACGAGGTCTGCCGCGTCTTTTTCGCCGAGCCGCTGAAAAGCGCTCGCGAACTGCGCCCCATCCTGGTCGACATGGCCAAGGCCGGGCGCGCGGCAACATAGGTCAAGGCCCAGGCCACGAAAACGCCGTGGCAAACGGGTCTCGAGGCTCGGCTCGAGCCCGCAAACGATCAGACGAGACGGCCGCTCTGACGGCCTTGCGAGCGGCGCATAGGCCCTGGCCCATCATTCATCCTGCGACCGCTCAAACGAATGCTTGAGATTTAAGCGAAATGCTCTACCCTTTTCCACGCTGCGTTGAATCATCGACGTGGATCAAGTTGTGGAATCCGAACGCTATTTGCCCCCATGGCGCCGGAGCGAGAAGGACATATGGGGGATCGATGGTCTCTGAGAAGCTAATCGCAAACGCCGAATCGGCTGCCGCCTTCCTGACGCTGATGGGCAATGAGAAGCGGCTTTTGATCATGAGCTATCTTGCCGAGGGCGAAATGTCCGTCGGCGCCATCGCCGACAAGGTGATGCTCAGCCAATCCGCCCTTTCGCAGCACCTGGCCAAGTTGCGTGCGCTCGACCTCGTGGACACCCGCCGCGATCGTCAGATGATCTACTATTCCTGCAAATCTCCGGCCGTCTACGAATTGCTGTCCATGCTCGACGGCATTTTCGGCGAAGTGAACCTGCCGCAGATGGCCTATCGCCTGCGCCAGGCCGGTGCCTGAGCGCGGTAGAGCCGTACAGCATTCATAGAATCGCTAAACAGCTCTATCTTATTGTTTTTACGCAATTCCGGACGGAAAACCGTTACACACTTTTCCTGGAATTGCTCTAACCCGCAGCGTCGAACCCAGGCACCAATGACGCGTCCGTTCCTGCCGCTCCCATGACGCGGCAGGACATCCGCTCCGAGCACGACTTTTCGCTCCGATGCCGATTTATCCCCTTGTTGGAGCATCGGATCTGTCCGAAAACCGCTTCGCACTTTTCGGTCCGATGCCGGCTGATCCCCTTGTTGGAGCATCGGATCTGTCCGAATACCGCTTCGCACTTTTCGGTCCGATGCCGGCTGATCCTCTTGTTGGAGCATCGGATTTGTCCGAAAACCGCTTCGCACTTTTCGGTCCGATGCTCCGGAGCCCATGAATCCCATTCGCATAGACGATCCGCAGGATCCGCGCGTCGCGGCCTACCTGGACATTCGGGAACGCGATCTTGCCGGCCGGCAGGGTCGTTTCATCGCCGAGGGCAAGGTCGTGCTGGGCATGCTGCTGTCCTCGTCTCGTTTCGAGGCGGAATCGATCCTTGTGCTTGAAAACCGGCTGCCGGGCCTTGCCGACACGCTGCGCATGGCAAGATCAGACGTCCCCGTCTATGTCGCGACCGGAGAGATCATGGATCGGATCGCCGGCTTCCATATGCACCGCGGCATCCTGGCCATCGGCCGCAAGGGCGCGGCGACATCAGCCGACGCACTGCTGGCCACGCTGCCGGCCACAGCGCTCGTCGTGGTGCTGGTCGGCATCGCCAACCACGACAATATGGGGTCGATCTTCCGCAACGCCGCCGCCTTCGGCGTCGACGCCGTGCTGCTCGACCGGACCTGCTGCGATCCATTGTACCGCAAGGCGATACGCGTCTCGGTGGGCGCGGCGCTGAAGGTGCCCTTTGCCTCGTTCCCGGACGCGGCAGCCTTCACCGTCATGCTCGACGGGCAAGGCTATGGCCAGTTCGCGCTGTCGCCACGCGGCCAGACCGACATTCGCGACGCCCGGCATCCCGGCCGCCTGGCGCTCTATCTCGGCACCGAGGGCGAGGGCCTGCCCCCCGCCCTTCTCGAACGCTTGCAGACCGTGCGCATCGGCATGGCGGAAGGGTTCGACAGCCTGAACGTGGCCGCCGCGTCCGCCATCGCCCTGCATCATTTCTCGCGTCGTTGAAGCGCGTGATCGGCCGCAGGTCCGCCAAGCGCCTGGGGACAGTGTCTTAGATACGCGCGATCTCCACATAGCGCCATGACCTGCAGCATGGCGCTGCATCCTCATGCAGGTCCGCGAGCTTCCGGCGATTGCGGAAGACTCTAATCCGCCGTGGTCACCTTCTGCAGGGCGCGAACGCGGTCAGCGAGGCTGACGGCGCGATCACCGGCAGGCCGGGCTTCCTGGGAGGCGGCGAGCGCCTTGGCAATCGGCGAATCCGGCCCTTCCAGCCTCGCCGTGAGATTTACGACCTCGGCCGCCAGTTCGTTCATCTGCTCGCGAAGCGCGGCGCTGGTCTGGCGCACGGCTTCGCCCGGCGCGGCTTCGAACGCTGCCTGGCTGGTTTTCAGGCGCTTGTTTTCGCGCGCCAGCGCGGACAGCTTGTTTTCCAGCCGCTCCCGATCACCATCGAGCCTGGCGATAGCCTTCTCGATGCTTTCATCGGCTGCACCATTGCGATGCGGAGGTTCCTGGGCCACGAGCCGCAGGGCCGGTGCATTGTCCGCCCCGCTCTTCGGCCGCTCCGTGCGAGACCGCTCCAGGTCCTTCTCGCGCCGGGCAAGCTTGTCCTCGCGGTCGGCCAAAGTCGCCGTGAGGCGCTCCAGTTTCTTCTCAAGCTCGCCGGTTTTTTTCTTCTCGGCTTTCAGCGCCTCGCGGGCGAGCTTGATCTCAGTGGCCGCTTCCTGGCTGCGCTTCTCGGCCTCCTTGCGCTGTGCGCGCAGAGCGGTGATGTCATCGGCAAGCTTCTGCAATTCCGATTCACGCGCCACCAACTCGATCTGACGGTTACTGGAGGCGAAGCTGGCGTCGTCATACATCTGCTCCAGCTTCTCCAGATCGAGCGCGCGCTTGTCCAGCTTGCGCTCGTTCTCGGTCAGGCGCTCGTGCAGCCGCTGGAGCTGCTCCTCGCGCTCGCGCAGCATCTCGTTCCTGACCTCGAGCTCGGAAAGCGCCTGGTTCTTGTCCTGCCGCACCATCGCCAGCCCCTTCAGGGCCTCGCGGCCGCGGCTGATCTCCACCAATTGCTCGGCCACCTTCTCCTTGAGACCCTTGACGCTGATCTCGAGCCGGCGCGTCGTCATGGCGTATTCGGCGCGGATGCGATCCTTGTCGGCCTGGATCTCGGCCTGCGTCTGCGGGATCGAAGCCTCGACCCGCCTGCGGGTCAGCACCACGGCCCGCCGCCAGACCGAGGGTGCGATCAACACCACCAGGAAGGCCGCGCACAGGACGCCGAGGGCAAAGAACAGAACTGACTGAACCAAAGCGACTATCCGTTGTGGCTGGCGTCCAACCCTAAACCAGACTGTGCCACGTCCGCATGACGGAAATCCAGTACCGCGGCAAGTCTGCCGCGGTCAGATTCGTCGGGAAAAGATCGAAGCTCGATCAAACCGTGTCGCGATAGAGCCTCAGAACGGATTCCAGGTCGCGCTCTCGGTGAGCTTCAGGTAGCCGAGATTGACGCCCAGCCTGGCGCCGACGCCGGTGCGGATCGGCACCAGCAGCACATTGTTGTTCTTCAGCACGTTGAAGCCGATGCCGGCGATCACATAGGCCGAGCCGGCCACGCCGCCATAGCGGTTGTAGAGATTGCTGACGTCGTCAAGATTGTAGACGAGCATCATCACCCGCGAACCCTCGCCGCCGAAATCCCAGCCAAGCGACGGGCCCTGCCAATAGACCTTATGGTCGCCGGCATTCTTGGTGTAGAGCGTGCCCTCGCCATAGGTGAGGCCGCCAATGAGCGCGCCCGATCCCTCCTCGCCCAGAAGGTAGCCGTTCGGCAACCCGTAGGACGCGAAGATCTTCTCCACCACCGTGGCGAGCCCTCCCGACGTGGCGCCGAAGAACTTGTGGCCGGAATCGACGATTTCCTGGGCGGTGTACTCCTGTGCCCGCAAGGCGGAGGTTGAAAAGACGAGAACGCCCATCAGGGCAACCGCCATTGTGATGACACGGAAGAAATTCCGGCCGTTTAATCGGGAAAACATGCTTCCAAATCTCCGTCAGGGAGCACTTTCGCCGACGCCTCGTCCCCGTACGGCTCTTGCCGGCCGCCAAGGGTGACTCTTACGCGCAAACTATGCCGTAATCCTTTTTCAACCATTAAGCTCCCACATGAAGATGGCGGTTCGAAGGCCGGTTTTCGTGCCAACGGGCGGCTTCACATCCTGCCTGAACACACCATTTTGCTTTGGCGACGGTCTCGCATTTGTTGCTGCTCGCACAAGCGCTGTGTATTCAAGAACTCCTTGGGAGAAATGTGATTCGTGTGGACCGCGCGGCCTGCATCGCCCGGTCATCCATTTGAAGCTGACAGGGATTTTTCGCCGATGGCCGACCTTTTCACCCTTTCCGCAACCGATCTTGCAGCGCTGCTGTGCAGCCGGGTTTGCCACGACATCATTTCGCCGGTCGGCGCCATCAACAACGGGCTGGAACTGCTCGATGAGGGCGGCGCCGACGAGGACGCCATGCGGCTCATCCGGCAGAGCGCCAGGAACGCCTCGGCCCGCCTGCAATTCGCCCGCATCGCCTTTGGCGCCGCCGGCTCGGCGGGCATGCTTATCGACACCGGCGATGCCGAAGCCGTCGCCATTGCCTTTCTGAAGAACGAGAAGCCGGAATTGACCTGGAACGGCGCGCGCGCGCTGCTGCCGAAGAACAAGGTCAAGCTGCTGCTCAACCTCATTCTGGTCGCCAACGCCGCCATCCCGCGCGGCGGCCGGCTGGTCGTCACGCTGGAGAACCTGGACACCGAGCCACGCTTCGCGCTCTCCTCCAGCGGTCCGATGTTGCGCGTGCCGCCAAAGTTCCTGGAACTCCATTCGGGCAACAAACCCGAGGAGCCGATCGACGCGCATTCAGTGCAGCCCTATTACACGCTGCTCCTCGCGCGCGAGGCCAACATGACGATATCGATCCACGCCACCCCAGAGGAAATTGTCCTCTCGGCCGCATGATTTTTCCTGGTATTCCGGGATCGTAGCAAAGTCGTCTTAGTAATAATATCTACAGAAATCCGCGCCGGCGGATGATTTCACTTGCGCGGCTAGATGAAACGGAGCGCGCGCAAGACGAATCACGCCGATTACGCATTTGCGAAAATTTTACCTAATGACTTTTCCGGTTCTTTACCGGATCGGCCTATGGTCCAGGCCGGCAATCCCCGATGCTGACGAAACGCGACGCCGTGAAGAGGACCGGAATGAAACGCTGCATGTTCGTCGATGATTCGAGCGTCATCCGGAAGGTCGCGAAGCGCATCCTGGGAAGTTTCGACATGATGGTCATCGAGGCGGCAAGCGGGCTCGACGCCGTCGACATGTGCGCCGCCGACATGCCTGACATCATCGTCGTCGATGCCGCGCTGCCCGACATGCAGGCCGTCGATCTCATCCGCCAGGTGCGGGGCATGCCAAGCGCCGTCAAGCCGCAAATCCTGATTTCCCTGGTCGAGTTCGACGTCGCCGCCGTCATGCGGGCGAAGCGGGCCGGCGCCCAGGGCTACCTATTGAAGCCCTTCAACAGGCCGCAACTCCTGGAACGTTTCCGCTCCCTTCAGGTCGCTGCCTGATTCGCGTCGCCTTCGGCGGATGGATCACCCAACGGCGCGCGATTGTTCGACTGGAACTAACCGTCACGGACGCCATACAGGTTTCGATGAGCCTGAAGGCAGCTCCAGAAAGCAAAAACCCGGCCGGAGCCGGGTCTTCATGCCGCGAAACAGGCCTTGCTCAGGCGCTGGCGCGGATGTCTTCCGGCTCACGCAGCACATAGCCGCGGCCCCAGACCGTCTCGATGTAATTCTGGCCGCCCGACGCCGCGTCGAGCTTCTTGCGCAGCTTGCAGATGAAGACGTCGATGATCTTCAGCTCCGGCTCGTCCATGCCGCCATAAAGGTGGTTGAGGAACATTTCCTTGGTCAGCGTCGTGCCCTTGCGCAGCGAGAGCAGCTCCAGCATCTGGTATTCCTTGCCGGTCAGATGCACGCGCTGGCCGCCGACCTCGACGGTCTTGGCATCGAGATTGACCACCAGGTCGCCGGTGGTGATGACGGATTGCGCATGCCCCTTGGAGCGGCGCACGATGGCGTGGATGCGGGCAACCAGTTCGTCCTTGTGGAACGGCTTGGTCATGTAGTCGTCGGCGCCGAAGCCGAGGCCGCGCACCTTGTCCTCGATGCCGGCCATGCCGGAAAGGATCAGGATCGGCGTCTTCACCTTGGACAGGCGAAGCGTTCTCAAGACTTCATAACCCGACATGTCGGGAAGGTTGAGGTCGAGAAGAATGATGTCGTAGTCGTAGAGCTTGCCTAGATCGACACCTTCTTCACCAAGGTCTGTCGTATAGACATTGAAGCTTTCCGATTTCAGCATCAATTCGATGCTCTGTGCGGTTGCACTGTCATCTTCTATCAGCAGAACACGCATTTCATTCCCCTTTTCTGCTGCCGGACCACGTCACGGCCCGTCCTGGTCCGGAGCAGTGATTGCCTAGTGCAGAGGCTGCCATCGAATGGTTAACAAAACCTAATTCCGCGTCCTTGACGGTATCAGATTTTTTAACCCCTTTCTACACACACTTGAATCTAATGATGAATCGCAGAACCAAACTCCTAATGCAACACATTAATAAGCCAGCCTAAGTGACTCCAGGGACTCACTGGCTGCGCTCTGCGTGGCATGTCGGAATTTTTACCCCGCCTTAAGTCCTGGGGCGTATGATTAACAATGCCCGTAAACGAATGGTTACCGCCGGTAAAAATCTTTAGGAATCTGTTTCCCATAGTCCGGGGAAAGGCGGTGGATGCGGGCGACGCTTGGGGCTTTCCCAGCGGGATGGGCGATATGTGCAGGTGTGCGTTTCCGGGAGTACCGAATCATGAAGTCACGTGAAAACCTCGTTCGGCTGAAGCAATTTCAGGTGAATGAGAAGCGGCGCCAGTTGCTGCAGCTCGACATGATGATCGCTGAATTCGAGCGCATGGCCGTCGAACTCGAACTTCAGATCACCGCCGAGGAGAAGAAAGCCGGCATCACCGACATCAACCATTTCGCCTATCCGACCTTCGCCAAGGCAGCGCGTCTGCGCCGCGACAACATCAGGAATTCGCAGAACGACCTCGCCCAGCAGCGAAGCGCTGCCGAATCAGTACTCAGCGAAGCTGAAGCGGAGCTTTCCAAGGCGGAGATGCTGGAATCGCGCGATTCCAAGATCCGCGAGGCGGAGACCGGCGGCCGCAGCGCCATGATCGGCTGAGCGCCAAGCCCCGGTCACACATTTTGCCCCCGACACGTCGGGCGCTCATTCTTCAATACCGGAATTCTCCCTGATTCGCCGGCCACGGCCAGTTGCGATCAGGCGTCCTGATGCTCCGTCGCCCGCGCGCGGGCCTCCTTGATATCGGGAGCATGCTCTTCCGCCCACGATCGGATCTGGATCAACAGACCCGCCAGGTTGCGGCCCAGCCCGGTCAGTTCATACTCCACCCGAGGCGGGATCACCGGAAAGACTTCCCGCCGCACCAGCCCATCGCGCTCCAGCACACGCAATGTCTGCGTCAACATTTTCGGCGTGATGCCTTCGAGCTTGCGCGCAAGCTCACCATTGCGCATTCGCCCGCGACGCAGCGCGCACACCACCAGGTAGACCCACTTGCTGGCAAGCATCTCCAGCACCGTGTGCGAGGGACAGGTGCGCTGGAAGGCATCGTAGCCGAAGGGGGAGTCATCATCACTATCCATAAGGTACCTATATATCGACAAGGTACATACTAGACAATGGGATATTACTATCCAAATGATAGCGGCACCAACCAACGAGGAGTAGTGATCCCATGCGTGCCGTTACACAGACCTCCGTCGGCGGTCCCGATGTTCTTGTCCTGGCCGATCGTCCCTCCCCATCTCCCGCGGCCGGCGAAGTGCTGGTCCGGGTCAAGGCGGCCGGCATCAACCCGGTCGATGCCGCGGTTCGCGCCGGTTACTATCCGCTGCTCGGCGAACCGCCCTTCACCCTGGGCTGGGACATCTCGGGGACGGTCGAGGCGCTCGGCCAGGGCGTGAGCGGCTTCAAGGTCGGGGACGATGTGTTCGGCATGCCGCGCTTCCCCGGGCAGGCGGCGGCCTATGCGGAACTCGCGGTATCGCCGGCCGGCGATCTCGCGCCCAAGCCGGCGGCAGCCGATCATGTCCAGGCCGGCGCGCTGCCGCTGGCCGGCCTCACCGCCTGGCAGGGCCTTGTCCGTCATGGCGGCCTGAAACCCGGTCAACGCGCGCTGATCCATGCCGCCGCCGGCGGGGTCGGCCATCTTGCGGTGCAGATCGCCAAGGCGCTGGGCGCCCATGTCACCGCCACCGCCAGCCCGGCCAAGCTTGATTTCGTCCGCTCGCTCGGCGCCGACGAGGTGATCGACTACACAAAGGATGACTTCACCGAAAAGGCGCGGCAGATCGACCTCGTCCTGGACCCCATCGGTGGCGACCACGCCGACCGCTCCCTGGCCGTGCTGAGGGATGGCGGCGTGCTGGTCTCGCTGCTCAACGTGAACGACAGCACGCGGGAGAAGGCGGGCGAACGGGACATCCGCGTGGAACGGATGTCTGTCGTCCCCGATCGCGATGGCCTGGTCGAGCTCGCCAGGCTGGTCGACGCGGGCAAGCTGCGGGTCCATGTCGCCAAGGCTTTTCCGCTGGAACAGGCCGGCGAGGCGCACGCCTTTCTGGCGGCCAGGCCCACGGGCAAGGTGGCGCTGACACCCTGACGCCGCATCGGCATCGCGGGAAACCGGCTCGACGCCGGAATGGGCATTGCTGCCAGCTGAAAACGAAAAGGGCGCGGAATCCCGCGCCCTTTTCGATTACATGGATCTCAATGCCGATATTGCTGAATGCGCGTCGTGCGCAGTCCGGCAAGGCCGTACTCGTCGATCGACGCTTGCCAGGACAGGAATTCCTCGGTCGTCAGCTTGTAACGCTGGCAGGCTTCCTCAAGGCTGAGCAGGCCGCCACGCACCGCTGCGACAACTTCCGCCTTGCGCCGGATAACCCACCGGCGGGTATTCGAAGGTGGCAGATCGGCAACGGTAAGAGGGCTGCCGTCGGGCCCGATAACATACTTGACTCGCGGTCTAACCAGATCGGTCATCGTACTCTCTACTAAAAACTCACAGACCCAATCCCCACCACATTACTGCCGCAGCTTTAAAAATTGCCTAAGCAGACCCTAATAGCTAGGTAAGGTTCGTGAACGTCACGTTAGCCTTTTCTTCGGCATTTGAGCGATCGCCGCAAAACCGCCTCAAGCGCCTGGAAAATCCGCCTGCCGGCAAAGCTGGCGCGCTTTGGACGCTTGACCTATATTCCGCCCAATGGCCCGACATTCAGGCCATTGGTATTGAGCGCATGCAGAACGAGCCATGATGAACAGCCTCGACCTTCCAGGACGCCCCGAGAAGACCCGCATTGTCGTCGCCATGTCGGGCGGCGTCGATTCGTCCGTCGTCGCCGGCCTGCTGAAACGCGAGGGCTACGATGTCGTCGGCGTCACGCTGCAGCTCTATGATCATGGCGCGGCCACGCACCGCGCCGGCTCCTGCTGCGCCGGCCAGGACATAGACGACGCCCGTCGCGTGTCGGAAACGCTGGGCATTCCGCACTACGTGCTCGATTATGAGGAGCGGTTCCGCAAGGCGGTCATCGACCCGTTCGCCGAAAGCTACGTCGCCGGCCAGACGCCGATCCCCTGCGTGTCCTGCAACCAGACGGTCAAGTTCGCCGACCTGCTCGCCACCGCGAAGGAACTCGGCGCCGACGCGCTGGCAACCGGCCACTACATCCGCTCGCGTGCCAATGGCGCCCATCGCGCGCTGTACAGGCCCGTGGATGCCGACCGCGACCAGAGCTACTTCCTTTTCGCCACAACGCAGGCGCAGATCGACTATCTGCGCTTTCCGCTTGGCGGCATGTCCAAGCCCGAGGTCCGTGCCGTCGCCGAGGCGATGGGCCTCTCCGTGGCCACCAAGCAGGACAGCCAGGACATCTGCTTCGTGCCGCAGGGCAAGTATTCCGACATCATCTCCAAGCTGAAGCCGACCGCCGCCAATCCGGGCGACATCGTCCATATCGACGGCCGCGTGCTTGGCCGCCACGAAGGCATATTGCGCTACACGATCGGCCAGCGGCGCGGCATCGGCGTCGCTTCCGGCGAGCCGCTCTATGTCGTTCATCTCGATGCCGACCGTGCCCGCGTCATTGTCGGTCCGCGCGAGGCGCTGGAGACGCACAAGGTCTTCCTGCGCGACATGAACTGGCTGGGCGACGGCGAGCTTGCCGACATTCCCGCATCGGGCGTCGAGCTGTTCGCCAAGGTGCGCTCGACGCGGCCGCCGCGGCCCGCCGTGCTGCGGCATGTCGATGGCGTCGCCTCCGTCGAGCTTGTCGACGGAGAATCCGGCATCGCGCCCGGACAGGCCTGCGTGCTCTATTCGGATGACGGCAACGAAGCCCGAGTCTTCGGCGGCGGCTTCATCGCCCGCTCCGAGCGGGGCGCCGAGGCCGAGGCCATGCTCAAGCGGCTTGCGCCGAAGCCGGCGAGCGTCGCGGCCGAATAGGCAATTTCAGCAAAGCTGTGGCGATTCCGGCCGGCATTACGTCCGCCGGATGCAACGCCATGAAAAATGCCGGCGCCTCTCCGGCTGTGAAGATACCCGGAAAGCGCTGAACGCTGTCCGGGAGAGCCTCCGGGGCCGGCCGGGCGTGGCTCAGGCCTTGGACTTGCTGTGGGTGACGGTGCCGGCGGTCAGGATGCGCAGCACCCGGATGGCTTCCTCGCCGTCCGTGCGCGGTTCGGCCCGGGTCTCGATGCACTGGATGAAATGGGCGAGTTCCCGCGTCAGCGGCATGCCCTCGCCCACCGTCACATAGGATGGTTCGTTCGCCGTGAAGGCCCATTGGCCGCTGTCCTGCCAGACGGCGTGGCGATAGACGGCAAGCTTGCGTTCCCACGGCTCCACATCATCGAACACCGCCATCGCCTTGGTGCCGACCACGGTCAGCCGCCGCTCGCGATAGGGATTGAGGCGCGACGCGAAGAGATGGCCGCGCAACCCGTTGGGAAAGCGCATGTGCAGATGCGCGAAGTCGCTGAGATTGTCGAGCAGGGCGGCGCCCTCGCCGCGCACCTCGACCGGTTCGGTGCCGGTGATGGCGAGGATCATCGACAGATCGTGCGGCGCCAGGTCCCACAGCGCGTCGTTCTCGGTGTGGAATTTGCCGAGGCCCAGCCGATGCGAATGGATGTAGCGCACCTCGCCGAGTTCACCATTGTCGATCAGCGCCTTCAGCGTCTCGAAGGCCGGATGGAAGCGCAGCACGTGGCCGACCATGAAGACGCGGCCATTGTCCTTCGCGGCTTTCACCGAGCGTTCGGCATCCGCCACGGTGAGCGCGATCGGCTTTTCCACCAGGACGTCCTTGCCGGCCTGCACGGCGCGAATCGCCATTTCGGCGTGAAACTGCGGCGGCAGCGCCATGACGATGGCGTCGACATCGTCGCGCTTGAACAGTTGCTCGGGCTCGATCGCCAGGCACTCCTGTTCGCTGGCAAAGCCTTCGGCACGGGCGCGATTGAGGTCGGAGACGGCGTGCAGCGCGCCGAGGGCCTTGAGGGTGCGGATATGGTTGCTGCCCCAGTATCCGCAACCGAGGACTGCGATGCGCGGTTTCATTGATGCCGGACTCTAGATTTTCATCGCCGATGACATAGCGACGTGCCCCTTCGAACTCAACCCCGCTGTCGGCGTCCATATGCGTGGAGCGTGCCACAAGTGCGTGTAACGGCTCCGATTTGCGTGTCGATAGCCTATGAGACCCTTCAAAATGCGCCGGAGGCAGGGCTCGGGATCGTGAAAGCGCTTCGCTAGCCCGCTATGCTTTTTTGCCATTGGAAATATGCGGGCAACCGACGCGCATCGAAGCTTGACAGGCTCACCCCGCAAACCTTATATCGCCGCGACCTTGGCGAATGCTTTGGAATTGCCTTCCGATCTTGAGGTGGATTTCAGGCTCTTCGCCGCCTTGGCGGGGTAGCTCAGTTGGTTAGAGCACGGGAATCATAATCCTGGGGTCGGGGGTTCAAGTCCCTCTCCCGCTACCACTTCAAACCCACTATCGTGTCCGACGGCCGCATCACAGCGGCCGCTTATTGGCGTGGGCTTTCCAGTGTACCGTGCTGTAGGGAACGCTGCTCCGCCAATAAGGGCGGCAAGCTTGCCCTTGACCTCGATCTCGAAACCTTCGCGTGCAGGCTTTGGGTGCACCGTAACGCTGTGAACAAGCTGCCGAAAATTTTGGATTAGCGGGCCACGATCATCTGAAGCAGTCGCGTGGTCGGCCAACGCGGTTGAAAGATCATCGACGGTTTGGACATACCGCTGCAAGGTGGCCGGGTGGAGAGCCACAGTTGATGGCGGCTCATCGAGACCACCGAATTGCCCCTCGATCAGAGAAAGCTGTGTCTTGAATTCTGCGATCCGTTGCTTGGCATCCTCTTCAGCAATCACGCCCCTGATCACAAGGTCGATCGTCCGCTGAAGTTCGCCTTTTACCCGTTCGCGCTTGCCTTCTAGCGCTGAGCGCATCGAGTTCGCCCGTGCCGCCAATTCTCGGCGCTCCTGGTTATATTTGCGGATGTATGCCTCGATCAGATCAGGCGCTTTCAGCTGCTCGCGCATGCCATCGAGGACTGCCCTCTCTATCTCGGGCAGATAAATAATGCGCCGATTGGAGCAGCTCCCGCTTTCACGAACGGCGGAGCACCTGATACGCGTTTTGCCCGTCTTGTCACGATCGTGAACCGACATTCCCGATCCGCAGATGCCGCAACGAAGTAGGCCGGATAACAGGTGCGCCGGGCGACGCTTGAAATGAGAGGATGCGTTCACCCTAGCGACTTTGAGTGCCTGTGCCTTTTGCCAAACGTCGTCGTCGACAATGCGAAGATGAGGAACCTGTTTCGTCTGCCACTGGTCCTTCGGATTTGGCCTGGAGACGCGCTTGCCAGTATCGGGGTTCTTCACCATTCGGACCTTGTTCCAAATGATCCGACCAACGTAGAGTTCGTTAAAGAGCAGACCCACCCCGCGTTGTGCATTTCCATTGATGGTGGAGCCGTTCCAGCGTGTTCCTCGCGGTGGCGCTATCCCATCGCGGTTGAGATCACCAGCCAGGTCTCGTGGGGTTCGACCGGCAGAATATGCGTCAAAAATGCGCCGAACAACTTCTGCCTCCCGTTCGACGACTTCAAGTTCGCCAGGGCGACCCAAGATAGGTCGATAGCCATAGGCCCGGCCTCCGGCGTGACGACCATCACGGACAACACCAGCCATACCCCTCCGCACTTTCTTGGCGCCATCCTCCCTCTGCATTTGACCGACCAGTCCACGAATACCGATGAGGACCGCATCGGCGATACCGTCATGAACTGCCTGGATTTCGATACCGAGAAAAGAGAGCCGCTTGTGCAGACCCGCTAGATCCGCCATGTCGCGTGAAAGGCGGTCAAGCGCTTCAACGACTACCGCGTCAAACGTTTTTTGGCCTGCCGCCTCCAGCAAAGTCAGGAGCCCGTCGCGACCGAACATCGACGCTCCGGAGCGCGCCTTATCCTCATAGACGGCAACGACATCTAGACCATTGCGAACTGCATAAGCACGGCAGAGGGCAATTTGGTCTTCGGTGGACTTTTCGTTTTGAAGCTCGGTCGAAAAACGAGCGTAGATAGCGGCTCGCGTCATATCTTCTGAGCCTTCTGAGAATGATCAGAATCACTCACGGAACTTCGGTCAATGGAAGAGTCGCTGGCGATGAAATGGTCGCGCCTGGCATCAGCGATGGCAAGCGCTTCGACGAACTCAACCATGGCCTTGCGACGCGCTTCCGTCGTTAGCCCAACGGCGGCTTTGGGGAGGAAAGAACCATCGCTTGTGTCTGGTGCCTGTTTCACGAATGCTAACATCGCGAAGACCGGCGACGAGCAAAGCGACGTCTCCCATCAATCGTGCAATTGGCACGCCGCAGCGTATAAATCGGACAGGGGTCAACTGAACGAGGTTCGACTGCGATGTGTTTTCGCCACCGCGTATATCACGAAGCTCGTTGCGGGGCGTCGCTACGAGAGGTTTAGAAAACAGGCGCATTCCGCTGGGAATCCTCGTCGGAAAGCGCCGTCACGAGCTTGATGGCTTGGCTCCAATGTCGCGCCACGTCAGCACGGGTAATGGTGCGGTCCGGTCGATAGGCTGGCAGATCGCCCGCAAGCGCCTTCAGGTCGAGCAATACGGACGCAATGTGCGGCCATGGGAAATCCGTCGGATCGCCGATGTCCCGGTCGGCGCCAACAATCATATCCAGCTTTGCGATGATCCCAGCGAGCGACAGAGCAGCGACGCTGGGGACGGCATCTTGAAATTTGAGTGCCTCGGTCATGGCAAACACCTCTGCCTCGCGAGCCACCGCATATTCGGCGCTCGCCTCCGACGCGGCCACCGGAATCCGCGAGGACAAGGATTCGCCTGAGGTCAATACCGGAATTCCGGTATTGGCCATCATTCGCGTCTCCAAACGTTGCTGCACCCGACATAATAGCAATGAGGCATATCGAGCTTGTCGCCACTCGTTCCAGAGGCCTGAAGCCGGGTCTATTGCTTGCCGTTCGGAACCTTTCAGCTTATCGCCTTGCCGGTCGATGACGAAAGGCAAAGTCGTGGTATTGTCGGAATCAGCCATGATCCGAGCTCCAGACAGCTTTGGCGTGGTCAGGCTAGGCACGGTGCGTCAACACTGCGTCTAGCCGCACCCTCGACAACCGGCCAAGGGTATCCACTGATACCTTTGGATCATAGCGCAATGATCTAAAGGGATCAACAGAAATTGGTGACAGCAGCACAAATGCGGGCGGCACGAGCTTTGATTAGCCTATCACAATCGGAGCTTGCCAAGCGGGCCGGCGTTTCAATCCCGACTGTAAAACGCTGTGAGAGCGACAGCGAGCGCGTCGCCGCAGTCTCTGCTGAAACCCAGGACAAAATCCGTGTCGTTCTTGAGGCAGAGGGTGTGGAATTCACTAACGGCAATCATCCGGGCGTCAGATTGCGGCGGCCCTGACCGACGATAAATCGAAGAGGGTTTGGTAGCTTGACGTTCGGCCAGTGTCACGGTTCTCGGACGCATCGCCGACGCGCTAGGAGTGGAGCCGGAAGCTCTAATTCGTAAATCAAAGAGCGGTCATTAGACTTGAACCGGCGCGTAGCCGCTCGCGAGCGCGCTTCCAGACGGCGCTGTAGTGAGCGAGCGGCGGCTTTGCGCCCCACGTCAGCAAAAATGTGAATCCCTGCGCGGCCCTCACCCAGATATTGCGCGGAAGATCCCATGTCTAATGTCGCCGAGCGCATAGATCGAAATCCCTTAACGCCGCGAGGGCGAGAGAGAGGCGCGCGAGGGTTCTTGGGCGTCCCTTGCGCTCTGTCCACCACGCTTCGAAATGAAGCAAAGTTCCAAGTGGCGGCCCGCAATGGAAATTTTCTGCCCTTAACGGCTCGTTTACCCTTACATTCTTTCGTAGCAACCACCAAATCTACGGCATTGATTTATCTATTGCCGAGGGAAGCAATGTCGCTGACTCCTGAAATACTCGTCGGATACCTTCGAAAAGAATACAAGAGTGCCGCAAGCCACCGTGTGCTGTTGTTCTGGCTCCAGCTTTTTGTCGCGCTGCCTGGCGCGATATCAGTCATCACCATCAATGAAACGCTCACCTATTTCCTCGCCATCGGGGCTCTGGTGCTGCTGGTCATCTGGTGGTTGGCCTACAGTCGTTATCAGCGCACCCGTGAGGCGGCTGAGGCAGCGAGGCGTGCTGCTTTGCTTGTCGACGGCTTGGGGTACAAGATGTCCCCTGAAGAAACGCTGGCGTTCCGCGCTAAGATGACGGTTAGCGAAGAAGAGGCTGCGGCTTCCATAAAGGCTGATTATTATAACACGCAGATCCCAGCCGGCCCTGCGCGACTCGCCGAAATGCTTCACGAATCGGCATTTTATACGGCTGCCCTTCAAAAGATCAGCTCGTTCGCGATGATGGCCTTGTTTGTCGTGCTCGTCGTCGCGTTCGCTGCCGTGGCCTTCGCGGCACTTCCTTACGTTGAGCACGCGACGGCGTTGATCATTATGCGGATCTTCCTCGCGCTGATGGTGTTTTGGATGTCAACAGACGTCCTCGGTGCCTGTCTTGCCCACCTCAGTGCCGCTGCCGAGATCGAGCGCGTCAAGACGCGGCTGCAGATCGCACGCAAGGACAATTATCCCCTCGAAGACGTGATGATGATCATGGGCGACTATAACGCGTCCGTGGGCAGCGCGCCTGAGATTGTCCCTTGGGCTTACGACTTGACAGCGCCCAAACTGAACCGACTGTGGGCGGAGTACATTTCCAACGTGCATCAGGTCGAGGTGCACGCGTGAAATTGCTAAGCCATTTCAATGATTTTCTCAAAGACGAAGTCAACCTCAACCAGACCCGTGTCGATAGCTTGGAGACCAGTATCCAGGCTATCGAAGACTATCTCGACGGATCCGAATGGGGCGACATTATTGTCGACTGGGTCCCGCAAGGATCATGGGCCCACAAAACCATCATCAAGCCTGTCGACAAGGGCGAATTCGATGCCGACCTTCTCGTCTATGTAAGCCCTGTCGAAGGGTGGGAAGCAAAGGATTACATCAACGACCTGTATGCCCAGTTCCGGGCTACCGACACCTATCGAGACAAAGTCAAGCGTTGGTCGCACTGCGTCACCGTGACGTACGCCAACGATAAGAAGATTGATGTCGCGCCATGCGTGGTCGGCCGGATCGTCAGCGATCAGCTCGAGGTCTGCAACCGCGATGCCAACACCTTCGAGCGGTCCGAGCCGAAGCTGTATACTGATTGGCTGATAGAGCGAAACAAATGGACGGGATCGAATACGTTTCGAAAAGTGACCCGACTGCTCAAATATATGAGGGATATCAAGACCAGATTCACCTGCTCTTCCGTGCTGTTAACGACGATGGTCGGGGACCGGGTGACAAGCCAGGACCAGGGTCAGGCCTATGTGGCGGATGTCCCGGCCGCGCTGAAGACGATTTTCGGCCGTTGGGACGATTGGCTCCAGATCAATGCCATCAAGCCTGCCGTGCGCAACCCGTACCTTCAGAGCGAAGACTTCGCCGCCGGACTGACCCAGGACCAGTGGACGAATCTACGTGACAAAATCCATACCTACAGGCAGTGGATCGACGAGGCTTACAATGAAGAGAATCAAAACGAGAGCATAAGCAAATGGCGCCGCGTCTTCGGCGAAAAATTTGCGAAGAACGTCGACACCGAGGCAGCAGTTTCAGTGTCCAAGGCCGCTGTCACCGTGATCACCGAAACAGCAGGTGCGTTGGCGGATGTAGGAGGCGATTTGATCGCCCTTCTTAAGCGTTTTGGGAGGAGGGTGATCACGCCAGACTTCCCGCATTTTCCATATATGCGACAGCCGAAATGGCGACGCTCACCGGGGCAAAATTTGCCAGTAGTTGTCAGGGCGTCTTTGTATCAGTCCCGAGGGTACAACAAGATACGAGATGTGCAGGCGCTTGAGTTGTTGCCAGCAGGCCGCGAAATCGAGTTGCGTGCCGTAACCTCGACCGGCCTGCCGTTCTCAACTGACTTTGAGATTCAGTGGCGCATCACCAATACCGACGAAGAAGCAAAGCAGAGAGGGCAACTCCGGGGCGGCTTCGAAGATTCGTCCACCCACGGCCAGCGCTGGGAAACCCTGCAATACCGGGGTGTGCACATCGCCGAGGCATTCGTCATAAGGAAGCAGGACCGAACGCTGGTGGGCGTGAGCAAGCCATTTTACGTGGCGATTGAATAGGATCGTCGTTATTCGTCTGACGCACGGCGCCCGCCTAAAGCTGGTTGATGAAGGCTTGCCAGCCGAGCTTCCCCAGTGCCTTGTCGACGGTGGACGTCAGCTGCGCGTTCTTTACCTTGAACATTGAATTCGTGGCGGAAAAGCCGTCATAGCCGAATTTGGCAGCCCCGAGTGCTGAGAGTAGCCCGCACCATTCGCGGATGCTATCGACCTTTGCGAGTAGCTGCTCTCTCGAATAGCCTTGCCCGGTCTGCTGGCCGTGGAAAATCTTATCGCGGGCTTTCCAAGCTTGATCGAGCGCGGCATTGAGTGGCCCATAGCGATCCCCGAATTCGTCCTTGAAGCGAAGGCCGGTCAGCCGCTGTATCCCACCGCGAAAGCCTGTGTGGGCTATGCCCTTGTTGTTAGCGAGCGCTTGGCGCACAGACGAGGCCTGATCCGGTTTGATCACCGAGGCTTGGAATATCAGAAAAGAGCAGATCTTCCGTTGCTGTCGCTCGTATTTGATCCACGCGAGGCAAAACGCATCGACACCGCGGGTCTCCAGACCGGACCCCAGCACGCAGTCGATCATTTTGAATTCGTCTTCTAGAGTTCGCCGCATAAGATCCCCCTGTCCGGTGTGTGTGTCTACCCGGCCGCTCGGGGTTAGACCGCCATCAATCGCTGTGTTTTCGTCCCGCTCTGGTGTGCCAGGAGACAGGATCAGCGATCCATCTGTTGATGTCGGATTCCCTCCATCCCGCACCGTTGACGCTAATTTTCAGCTGAGCCGGAAACGTGCCTTCGGCGATTTTGCGGTACATCGTTGAGCGGGACAACCCGGTCCGCGCGAGGACGGTCTTAAGACGGATGATACGGTCCGGTTCAGGCATGGCAGCGTTGCTTTCGCTGAGAGCATTTGGCACCTACTGGATCAAGGCAGGACAACCCAAGGCTCGAACGCAATCAGATTTGTCACCTCATCGATTTGGGGCGTGGAAACGGCGGCAAATCGACATGCCTTAGATCCCAATGCCGCGCCCCTTACCGATGCCATGGCTGAAGGCGAGTTCCGCGCCGAGGCGCCGGCCAGAATCGCTGTGGATCCCAAGGTCGCGCTTGCGGTTGGTGAGGAGCGATTCAAGTTGAGGATCGCGTTCGAGGCTCTTGGCCATATCGGACATGGCCGAACGCGTTGACTTGTAGCCGGACATGTCGCCGGCCTGATATTGCTCCTGTCCCGTCCGGTCGAGCTTTTGCCAACGTTCCACGAAACGGTCGGCGCGGCGGATCGGATCTGCGTCCAGTCCGGTGCGGATTTCCGTTTCAAGCTGGAGAGCCAGCACGATGCGATTGACCCGGCCGGCGCTCGCTTCACGAACCAGCTTGGGATTTTTCACATAAGCCGCTTCGGCATCGCGCCAGCCATGCGGCCGCACCTTCTCGAAAGCGCTACGGGCATCCCTCAACTCGCGCATCTGGTCAGGACTGCCCTGCCCGTCCGCATTTGCGTTGTGCAACATCGCATCGAGCGCGCGCGCATGACGCACAAGCGCCTTCGTACGAGCGCTGCGCAATGCCGCTTCCGCGTCCTCCGGAACATTCGTGTCGCGCGGCACTCCAGTGGCGAGATATCCTCTGCCGGGCGTTGGGCCTGCATCTCCGATCTCCGCCCCAACATTCTCCCTTCCCGGACTGCGCCCACGGTCCTGGCCGGGCTCGGCGTCGGCGGGCGAGCGCAATCCGTCCAGCATCCCGCCGATCCTGTCGCGCAACTTCTCCGGAATGATCCGGCGCACGATCTCGACCACGCGCTCGCGGAACGTGATGCCGCGCCGCTCGGCATAGGTCTGCGCCGGGTCGATCTGCTCGTAATCCGAAGCCATGTCCTTGGCGCGGTCCCGTGACAGCGTACGGTCCAGCCGCTCTCTAGTGGCGAAGTCATCGCCGCTATAATGCAGGTCCATCCCGTCGCGATGTCGCGACAGTGCGACGTAGCTGCCATGTGCATCCATGCCCGGCGTGGCGAGCACATGGGTTCGGTCGACGGTCATGCCCTGCGCCTTGTGAATGGTCGCGGCATAGCCGTGGTCGATGTGCGCGTAGTCTTTCAGGTCGAAGCGCACCGACCTGCCGTCATCGGTGCGCACGGTCATGCTCTGTCGGCTGAGCTCCTCCACAATGCCAAGCGTGCCGTTCTTGACGCCTAGCCCGCGCTCGTTGCGCAGGAACATGACCCGGTCGCCGCGGGCGAAGGCCCTTGCACCGCGTTCGACATTCACTTGCACTTCGTCGCCGAGATCGCCGGCAGCGCGCATGCGCTCGCGCGCTGCCTGGTTGAGCGCGCGTACTTCGTCATTGGTGTGGGTGAGGATGATCCGGCTTGCCTCTGGATGCGCCTGCCTGTCGCGATCCCAGCGCTCGACGAGTTCAGTTCGCGCTTCGTCGCGCGTTGCAGCCTGATGCACCATGCCTTGCGCGTCGTAGGCGCTGATGGCGGCGCCGATCCTGCCGGTTGCCAGATCGCGCGTGGCATCGCGCTGCCAGTCCTCACGCTGCCGGCGCACCTGACCGATTTCGACGCCGCCGTGCCGCTCGTGAATGGAGCGGAATGCAGCGCCGGCTTCGATTGCCTGCAGCTGCTGTGGATCGCCGACGAGGACGACTTTCGCGCCAACGTCGGCCGCATGGGAGAGCACGCGCTCCAACTGGCGCGTGCCGACCATGCCGGCCTCGTCGATCACCAGGACATCGCGCGCGGTGAGCAGATCGCGGCCCTGTCCCCAGCTATGCTCCATACTGGCGATGGTGCGTGACGCGATGCCTGATCCGCTCTCCAGATTCTCGGCGGCAATGCCGGAAAGTGCCGCGCCTCGAACCTCATAACCCGCCGCTGCCCATGCCTGGCGCGCAACGCCCAGCATGGCGCTCTTGCCCGTTCCGGCAAAGCCGACAACGACACCAAGACCGCGTCCATCGGTGATGTGCGCAAGCGCATCGCTCTGCTCGCCCGAAAGGACAAGACCGCGTTGCGCAGCCCGCGCCAGAGCGGCCTCGCGATGGACCTCACTCACCGCGTGGCGCTCGTCCAAATCGATACGGTCCGCCGCGCGGTGAAGGCGCTGTTCGGTATCGATCATCTGCCGGGTGGTGAAGCGATCTTCGCCACGTCCGTCTTTGCCGAGCTCGACCAGATCGGGTGCGTTGCCGATCGCGACCACCACCTCGTTGAACTGCTCCATTCCTTCGCTATGGCGATGCGCAAACTTCGCAATGTCTGTTCGGGTGAAGGTCGATTGCTGATGGGTGATGGCATCCAGCGCCACGGATGGATCGGCAATGATGCGCGCACCATTGTTGCGCGCGATCTCGCGATGCAGTTCGCTGCGATCTGCTTCAATGTCGCCAGCAGCAAGGCCACTGCCCTCGATGCGTTGAGCCGGTCCACCAATCTGGGTTTGTGGCTCCAGCGCAATGCCCTGCGCCTCCAGGCTGCGATGATCGATGCGGGCGTCGATGTCTAGTTCGGCCAGACGTTCATTGGCCAGCTCCGCCCATCGCTCGCGCCAGCGTTCGACCAGCTGGGTAGCATTCCAGTCGCGAACCTTGGCGCCAAACCCATTCTCGTCCACGGATCGCATCGTCAACATGACGTGGGCATGCGGTTTGGGACTGCCATCATCCGCCATGTCCCAGTGCACATTGAGATCGGCGACCATGCCCTGGATGACGAACTCTGCCTGAACGAAGTCGCGCGCCAGTTCGATGCCTTGCCCCTGGCTGAGTTCACGCGGGAGCGCGAACTCGACCTCGCGGGCAAGCTGGGCGTCCTTCCGCACCTCGAAGGCCTCGACATCGTTCCACAGCCGTTCGCGGTCGCGCCAGGCTTCGCGTGCATCCTCGGGCAGCATCACCTCGGAATGGACGACACCGCGCTTGGCGGAGAAGTCGTGGCTGCGTTCGATCCGCTCGTCACGCAATCGCGAAGCCGAGCGGTAGGCGGCCGACGCCACAGCACTCGAGCCTGCCTTCCTTCCAATGACCTTGACGTGAAGATGATAGATCGCCATCGCGACCAGATCATTTGCACGTCAAAGCGCACGTCGGCACGACGTATAAGCGCGCCCTCCCTCCAAAAATTCTCGGGATGGACCAGCCCGTCCCGGGCTGTCTCGGCAACCCTAAAGCCTTCCGGCGGACGCTCAACTATCATCCAGAGATCGACAATCAATGGAGACAGTCATGCGCAAACCGCGGGACTTCGACGCCGAACTGAAGGCGCTGGAAGACAAGGCGCGAGAGCTCAAAAACAGAAAGGTGCAGCAGCTTGGCGAGCTGGTGATCGCCACCGGCGCCGATCAACTCAGCACTGACGAACTGGCCGGCGCGCTGGTTGCAATCGCCGAGGCGAACGACGCCACAAAGCGTGAAGCGTGGGCTAAGCGTGGGGTGATGTTTTTCGAGAGCGGGTCCCGGCGAACTGCTCCGGAATCTCAGCGCAACCCTCGCGGCGCTCCAGCGCAACCGGGCGGCTCACAATCGCCGGCAAGCGGCTCTGGCTCGCAATGACATGCGCACCTGGCAGGTCGAGCGTCGCAAGCGCACACGGCAGCTCATCGAACTTGGCGGTCTCGTCGTCAAGGCAGGCATCGTCGAGCTGACAAATGATGATCGCGCCATCATTTACGGCGCGATGCTTTGGATCGCCGGCAAGCTCCAGAGCCATGAAGGCGGGCATGCGCGAGACCTATGGGCCACGAAGGGAAAGCAGGCGTTCAATGCTGAACGCCATGAAGAGCAGATGAGCCATCGACCGTAGCGGTGTTTGGCGCAAGCGGCGGGCGGTGCGAAGGCTCCGAACAATACCTCAGCCGGTGCGCCGGCAGCCTCGGTGTCGAAATTTTTAGAGACCCGGTTAGGGGAAGCAACAAGAAAATCGTCAGGTGAACCGCCCGGTCGCTGCGCGCAATTTCATCTTGCCGGATAGGCGGCTTTCGCGTTGAGATGTGGGCTCCCATTGTGAAGAAGGCACGGTTTTATGAATTCGAATAATATGTTGGATATCCCCGATCCTGACGCACCGCTTTACCGCATTTTTTCCAAGAAGCGGTTTCTAGAGGTGGTTCAGGATCGACAGAACCCACTTGTAAAGCCGCGCCTGTGGGACGATCCTTTCGAGAACTTTTTTCTACGCTCTGAAATATCGGATCCCAGCGGCAACAAAATATCGATTGAGGGGCTCGCCGAGGATTGGTACGGCCAGTGCTGGACTCTAAACGAAGACACCGATGCGATGTGGCGGATTTACAGCCATGAAAAGAATGGCATCAAAGTCCGAACCACGATCCGTAAGCTGTTCGAGAGCTTCTACGATGCCACCGATCACTATGCGGCTCTGAAGTTCTTCATCGGCATGGTGAAATATCAAAAAGAAGCTGAGATCGCTAACTTCATGGGAAGAACCAGCTTCACCGATATCGCCTTCGGCGGCCAGGCGACAGGCTTTGCGAGGCTCTTGTGCGTGAAGCGCGAAGCCTTCGAGCATGAACGTGAGGTTCGGCTGTTGTTCCAGGACACCGATCCCAGGCGAAGCACGGGAAATGTAGTTCGCTTCGATTTTGATGTGAACGCCATCTGCGACGAGGTTACAGTAGATCCCCGGCTCGACGCTGCCGGTGTTGCAGCGCTTAAGTCGGAAATCATGGCCGCCGGATGCACCATCCCCGTTTCGCAATCGACACTGTACCGGATGCCAAAATTCACCTTGCGGCTTGGCTGATCTTCGCGCGAGCGAAGGTCAGGGGTCTGTCCGATCGTCGGCGATTTGATAGCCGTGGAGGTCACGCCCTTTCACTTCGCGGAACGGAAAATTGCTTTCGAGGATGCGTTGATACTCCGGGTCTTCCATCCACGCATGGGCGACGAGGCACCAAAGGATATCGAAATACTCACCGTCTTTGGCCACGAGGATTCCGACGCACTTCGATAGGCGCCGGTCGTATTTGTGCGCCTCGACAAGCTGCCGTAAGCCGCGAACCCGCATCACTGGCCAATCCTGGTGTGCGACCCATTCCGGATCAGCCGGAATGAAAACAAAGCCGCAACCGGTCGCGGGAAAGGTGAACCGGTAAGGCTGTGCAAATTCGCCTTTTTGCGTCTTCTCGACGCAAAGCTTTATCCGCTCTTTTACAGCACGCCAGGCCGACCGGGGAAGCTTCGCAAACTCCAGGAGAATGTCGTAATAGTCGTCGCTCAGCTCCGGCACCGAAAGATGGTTATGCAGCCCGCGCAAGAACGGCGCCAGGTTCCATTCATGCTCGTCGTCAATAAGCCGGCGAACGAAATCCGCAGACGACGCCGTGGGAGCCAGGTTGGGGTCGCCTCCGATGAAGTGGCCGACGATAGCCGCTTCGCTGAGCGCTGCGCTGTTCGCAAATTCTGTAAGAACCATTTCACGATAGCGGAAATAGCGCACGACCTCCTCGGGAACGCGAAGCAAGCGCGATAATTCGAGGTAGTCGCCTGCATCGATGATGTGAATAAAGCCCTCGGTCTTGCTGACGTGATGGCGAAGGCGGCGGCAATCCTCGGGTAGATTCGGAGACGGTAGATAAATAACGACTTTCAAGACATCCTTGAAGGCAGTCGCCGCCAGATTGAAGATGCGGCCGCGTTCATTCGGAACAGGGATATCCGGGCAGCTTCGCAGGTAGCGCAGCGTTTCGCGCACCTGTTTCACGGCCTTTCCGCGCACCTTGTTTTCGAACCAGCGGCGCTCGGCCTCTGCGTCGCCAGCATCAGCGCTCGCGCGTTCCTTGATTTGATAGATCAGCAACACATCGCCCAGCATGACGACGGCGTCGGCAAATTCCACTTCGCTCGATGCCGGCGGCTTGAACGTCGTCCGGGCGAAAGTGAATTCCTCCAGAAACAGCAGGCTATGGAGATGCTGGCTGATGAAAGTTTGTACGTCGGCGGCGGCGGTCATGGGATCGCAACAACGTTGGGGGAAGCCGGTTTTTCGGCTTATCGAGTATCGCACCCGCGAACGGTTGCGGGCAAGCAAACACGAAACCAACCAGGATCGAAGCATCGGCAACAGACGCAGCGACGCTAGAACGTCTCCTGTATCCGATCATGGTTTTTGAAAGCATTGAACAGATCGGCAATGTCTGGATGAGATTCGCTGAGCACGGGCATGTCAGGGGTGAACTCAGGCCGATTGAACCCGGTGAAAGCGGTCTCCGGCCCGACATAGTAGTCATCCAGCATCATGTGGTTTGCAGGCAGGTTTGTGAAAACAAGGAGCCCACGGGTTCCGGCGGGCAATTTTCCTG
The DNA here is from genome assembly GCA_001899205.1 of Mesorhizobium sp. 65-26. Lineage (GTDB taxonomy): Bacteria > Pseudomonadota > Alphaproteobacteria > Rhizobiales > Rhizobiaceae > Mesorhizobium. The sequence continues at coordinate 130,298 of MKVL01000035.1, forward strand.
GCTGCGCCTCCACGGCGCGGATTGAAGCGACGGCATCTTCTTGCCACCAAACACCTTCGCCGGGCCATTCCGGTGCGGGCGGCAGATTCATATCGATAAATACCAACCGGTCGTCGTCGGCGGGCTTGGCAAGGGCCTCCCGCAGCAAGCGATCAACTTTTCCCTTCATGCTCTCATTGGCGGGCCTTTCCCCGGGTTTTCCCAAGAGCCCCGGCCTGCCCTTGGCCTTCATTTCAACTGCGTACCGCTTGCCGGTTCTTTTGTGTACCGCAAGCCCATCGCAATGCGCCGAAGTCGAATCCTCTTCATCGGAGAACTCGAAGGTGAACCCGGCGCGTACCAGGCAAGCCGCGATCATCAATTCGTAACGCGCGCCGTGAAACTGATCCGCGACGCGCAACGACTTCACCAGCCGGTCGCGCTGATTGGTATTGTCGGCGATAACGAAAAGGTCGTTGGCCACGGTCAAGAAATTCAGAACGGCAACCGTCGAGGCAAGCCCGCGGTTCGCGCCCAGATGCTGCCTGGCCTTCGCCTGTGCCCGCATCGCTGTCCACCAGACGTGCAAAGGGTGCTGGGTATTTTGCCCGAATGCCTCGCCCATTTCCCGCAACAGGTCACTTTCGAGAAAATTCAGAAAGTGCGGCCCGCCGCCCCAATGGATGACCTTCTCCCCACGGACAACCAACCGGCCGCCGCCCTCGCCCGTAACAAGCGGTGGGCGGTGCAATCCATGGATTGCGTAATGCTCGGCGCGCGCCTTCTGTTGCCGGTCAAACGCATCCCGCACATGCTGCGGCGTGGTATGCCAATTTTCAATCGGCGAATCCAATGTGTGCACCGACCATGCCCCGTGACAGTGCTTGAAGCGCCTTCCGCTGCCGCAAAAACATCTCTCGTTGCGTGTCGGCACTAGGTCACCACGGGCAAATGGGAAAAGCCGGCAGCTACCGACGCATAGAAACGGTGGACGCCGTTGAGGATACGATACCGATAAGGCGAACGCGTGAGGTCGATGACCGGCATCTCTGTCACCGGCACGGGCGGAATTTCGTGTCCCTGCACAACGCCTTTTAAGATTTCAACAAACCGCCCGCGATCAAAGCCGCGCCACGTCAGGGGATGACTAATCAGCCGGGACGGCGGCTCGATTTCGGTAAGCAGAACCCTGGTTGCGCCGAAGGAGCGGTAGGATTCCTGGCCGGGACTGAAACCCGAAAACCCTGCTTCAGAAATCCACTCGTCTGGGATTTCGAAATCGCACGGAAAATGCGGCATGGAATAGCGCATGGGAAAAGGCATCTCTGGTGATCGAGGTGATGCCATAAACATAGGTTTCAGCCCGCCTTGCTACAACATTGGCGAAAGCCGGGATTTTAAGCCTCCGAGTATCGCGACCAATGATTTCGCAACGCTATCGTTTCGCGGGCGCGCCTCTAAGCGCTGCCTACACAATAGGCTCGGAACCCGCACACAGTCGGACAAAGGGGCCAATTTTACTGTTTGGGCTTTGCCCCTACGCCTTCGGCGGGAACGAGCGAGATTGTCGGCATCATTACGTCCTCGATCTTCGGATCGTTGATGTCGCCCGGAACCTCTATCGTCATCCGAAATTTGCCGGTCATTTTCTGAGGCACGTAGGTGCTAGGAAACAGCATTTCCCCAGGCTGCAACGATTTGCCACCGTTGGTGAAAGCGATCTGAACTGCGCCGAAAGCGGCCTTGCCAATGAAGTCCACAGCCTTTGCGAAAGAAAACTTCGGCTGCCTTGCCGTCAGTGTCTCTTCAATCGCTTCTCTGGCCTCGCCATGCATCAGCGCGTTCCGAATATGGAAGAAGAACTCAATCACTTCTTCGCTAAAACCGAGCCGTTCAAACAAAGCCCGGATGGCCTGCTTTTCGAACGGCCGATGCTCGGAAACTTTGCCGCATGAACTGCAAACCAGACCGCCCCCACATTTCTGGCATTTATCGGTTACTTTGGCGGTAGATTTCGTGGCGACCGCTACCGTTTCAACCACGAACCAGAAATATTGGAACTGATCCTCCATCGTCGAGGCGCCTACCCCGTTGGCAAACCACATCAGCGCGGCCTCGGCTAGCGCATTAGGGCCTTCCTTTTGAAGGTTTTCTACGGTCTTCAGAAGACCAGCGCTTAAGGCTTCAATCGGCGGTTCGCCATACGCCGAGGAATAGAAATAAGCGTCGCGTTGCTCAAGGCCAGGCGTCCAGTTGATCAGCCGCAGCAGCCGATGAATCCGAAACTGGCTGTTGGTGACGAAGCTTAGGAGATGCAGGAATTTTCTCAGCGTTCGCCGTGCCAATTCTTCGGCTTGGTCGATATCTTCCGCCTGAAAAATGACCTGTATTTTCAAATTGGCGTCCGCGTCGTCGCTCGCGGCGGAATCGGAAATATGAACCTCGTAGCTGCCATCCGGAGCGGAATAAGACAGCTTTTTGCTCTCCCCTGTGAGGGAAACAGTGGATCGAACAAGAAAATCGGCAATGAACTTATCTGGCATTCCCGCTCACCGTTTTATGCGCGTGCATACAGCCGACCAGTTGGCCGCGCTGGCGATTCGGCAGTTTGCGAAGCGCTTGGGGTCTATTCCTAGCTGAATGATGTCGAAATCCGCCGGCATCTGGCCCTCAAATTAAAAACCTGCGGAAAAATCCTAAATGGAAGGCGGCAAGCGCAGGGGATGTAATACTATGGATTCTATTGTTAGTTCTAGTTATGTTCGCATTTTCCCACATAAAGTAGGCGCTTGAATTTCGCCCCAGGAAATTGCCGCGTGGACAAAGACATTCAAGATTCGATCAAGGCCGGCGAACGGAACCGCGCGGCCGTGGAGCTTGTGCGCAACTGGTGCGCGCATGCGAAAATCGAAAAATATGGCGGCGTCGGCATGATCGAGGAGGCCACGGGCCTGCCGATCGGTCTTCATGGTTTGAAATGCGACCATGCCAATGCTGGCGGCACGTTCACATGGGATTTGCACGAAGCGGCGCTGGATTTCTACGACCGGAATTGCGTCGATTGTAAAAATCGAAAGCCCGTCGGCATCCCCAACCTGTTGAGCCTGGTCAAGGAGCGGGAAGAGCGACGGGCACAAGAAGCCAAAGACGCCGCCGAAGCCGAAGCACGGCGTGTGGAAGTGCAGAACGCCCGACGGCTGGTTCGCTCGCAGTTGCGCGCAGATTTGGGCTCGCTTTCCAATACGATTGTCGACAACATCGACGAATACGATGACCACCGCGACGATGAACACCGCGAGCGGCTTTGCGAAAGCGCGCGGCTCGCGCCGGAACACTTTAGCCAGCCGATTATCGAATACATTTTCGCCTTGGCCGAGCAGGAACCATGGTTTGTCGAAGCCGGGCTAACCGTTCTCGATTATCTGAACGCCGATCCGGCCCGCATTGCGAAAATAGCCCTGTCATCCATCGCCCGCGCCAAGCCAACAGCTGAAACGGCGCGCGTGATTTTAAGCAGGCTTTCGATAGCAGACGCCAATCTGGTGACCGAGGCACTACCCAACGTCATCGAGCGCGCTTCCCCTTATGATCACTATGGATTTGGCCGCGCGCTTCCGTCGCCGGAACCCGGCCTGCTGCTTGGCGCCTGGAAAACGCATCAGGCGGCTGTTCGGGAGGGATTGGATAGGCTGCTCTCTTCCCGGCAAACGTATTCGGCCGAGTTGGCCGCCCGCGGCTTGATGGTATTGCAGCAAGACGACCCCAACGCCATGCATGGCTTCTTGCGGACGATGGTGTCGAAATTTTCTCGTGCCGAATTGCTGCTGGACGATTTTGACGAACGCCACGGAGCTTTTCGGCATCTGCGTGACGCGCTGGCAATGGCTTTCGCGGCCTTTCCCGATGAAATCGACACTTTGGTGCAGGAATTCATCGCCCATTCGGATCGCAACACGAAGGATCGTGCGTACAAAATCTATGAGGCGCCGTTGCGCGGTCATCGCCATGACGAGCCGCCGATCTCGCCAGAATCACGGGTGCACCGTCTATGTTTTAAGCGCCTTCTGTGGGCAACCACGACAGAGGAGAGCGAAAAAATCCTGGAATGCGCGCGTGAGGTTTTCCGGGGCCGCCCTTATGAGATGACTGATATTGCCCGCGTGGAACTGGACGGATTACTTGGAGCTATCCTGCTTCTTGACGACCGGCTGCGTCGCCACGACGAAACGGCGGTACCCAAAGACGAAAATCTTCTGGGAGCTATGCAGCGAGACCATCGGCGTAGCACTATCACATCCCTCATTACGTCGCTGATTGAATGGGCAAGCGTTGCTGCCAAGGGCGATCCCGTGCTGGTCAAAAAAGTCGTCGGATCTTTCGACCAAATCCCTGACGGCCGGGATCATCTCAAAGGCATGATGCTGACTTGCATCGAGCATGTCGGGCAGACGGTCGAAGGGCTCAACTTGGTGCTGCCCCACCTTTATTCCGGCCTTGTTGGGAATTCCGTCGCGGTAAGGGCCTACGCGGCAGCGGCACTGGGCAAAGCGCCACAAGAAAACGTTCCGCCGCTTGTCTACGAAGCCTTCTCGGTTTTGTTGTCGGATCAATATGTCGCCGTCCACAAGGCGGCCGTCCGAGCGCTCGGTTACTTCCAGCTTCCGGAGAGCGTTCAGAACCGGGCGGCACAAGCCTTGCTGAATTTGATCCACCACTATTCGCAAAAAACGGGCAAAGATGATTTCCTGATCGATTGCGTGGAACGCCTGGCCTATGAACTCCGCCGCGTTGACGACACAACTGGCGGAGTTGCAAAATACCTCGTCCAGGTAATGCTGGGTATTGAACCGCTTTACCTAAGGAGCAGCCTGCGTTCGATGGGCAGAATTTTTGGCGAGACCGAAGGTTTTGTCGATCTTTTAATCAAGCTTATTCCGGAGAGCGACGACCGCGACCATCGAAGCGACGAGCTGCATCTTCTGGCAGAATTGCCGAACGAAGCAATCCTATCCCGCAAAGCCGCTCTTGAAAAATTAGGCGTGGATATCGGGCTGAACCGTCCATGGATCGCACTTCACATTGTCGAGGTGCTTGGCCGGGCCGGCGCGCTGGCCGAAGCACACAAAATTGCCGAAGCATATGTCACCCGGCCAGATGCGACGGTTCACAACCAATGGCAGCGAATAAGAATGAAGTCCGTGGAAATTGCTACGGCGTTCGAGCAGGCCATCGCGGAGGGTCGGCGGGGGGATTTGCAGGCCCTTGCAGATCGGTGGGAAGAGAACGCTCAACAGGACAAGGAATTCCAGGCCGATGTCGAAAAACGCAATTCTCGATCACGTTTTTCCCATCCGCTCTAAGGCGGTTCTTGCCCTGCAGGCAGCGGGATCGCGTGAAGATGCGGCGGCGTTTGAGACGCTCGCGCAGGATGCAAAAGGCGTGGCCGTGGCGTTCGGAGACGCGCCTGCGGCGAAGCATTGGATTGCCTTATCGACCGCGCTTGAGATCGTGCGCTTTCTGGTCGAATGGCAAGAAGCGCTGCTTACCGCCGGTATCGACGCTGATCGCTTTTTGCGTACAGCGCGGTTGCGGTTGAGCCAACTTCGAGAAACGCCGGATCCCGATTTATTCGTCGCGCGCCTTATCGAAGTCCTCTCCGTCATCGATGGCGCGTTCAACATGTCGATGATCGGGCATTTGCGGCAGCAAATTGCCGGCATTCCATTGCCGATTGGTATTTTTTCCGATCCCCCCTTCGAGCGGCCCGATTGGGCGCGCGAGCAAAAGCAAAAACCGAAGGACGAAAAGCCCGATCTCACCGTTGCCTTCGTTGAGTTTAAAATCAACGGAACCACTGCCGAGCGCGTTCAAACCCTGCGCCCGCGAGAAACCCACGATCTCGACATCGCGGTGCGGGTCTCACGCTGGCCGGAAACGGCAAGCAGCTTGGTATTAAGTCCGGTTTCCCTGGAACCGCGCGACAGCTACGATCTTCCGAGTTTCCGGTTCCTGCGTCCGTCCGGCGAGCCTCCCCACTTCTTCCAGCAACACGGTAGGATGATTCTGCACGCGCCGCAGAACCTCAAAGCGCGCCCGTTCGAATTCATGTATTCGGCGGAGTTTCAACCGACGTCTTCGGAAAGGCCTGTCTCGATTGCCGGACAAAGAACCCTTCGGCTGGATGGGTCTGAGCCCAGCCGCCAACCTATAACCGGATACCCCGGCATCGACAGAAAGCTTGTCGCGATACGGGACTCCTTACGCCTCGAGCCGCTTATCCCCGAAAGCGATCTTGAGGATCTGCTTACCGTTCTCGTTCCCCTTGCCAACCTGGTGGGGCAAGCGGTGCAAGATAACCTGTTTCCGAAGGTCATTTCTGAAGCCGAGTTTCAACGGCAGGTGCGAGAATGGCTTCGGCGGGAAGCAACCATTGGCGCAGGGCTTGAGGAGCAAGCCCATTCGACGGGGGGCCGAACCGACTTATCTTTCAGAGGCGTCCGCATAGAACTCAAATCGGAAACGGCGAAGAGATTGCTTCCGGATGACTGCAAGCACTACGCTTCGCAGCCGGCAAGCTATGCAGTTGGAACCAACCGACGGGTGGCCGTGCTAAGTGTTCTGGATTGCAGCCCGAAAAAAGAGGTGCCTTTTCCGATAGAAGACGGGTTGTGTGTGTATCCAATCGATACCGGCACCACCCCCGTGTATATCGTGTGCTGCCTGATTCAAGGGAATTTGGCAAAGCCAAGTTCGCACTCGCGCTAGCAGATTGTTATGGCGTCAAGCCAACCCCTCAGTCTGGCATGTCAACCATGGCGCCCGGCTCCCGGTCAACAAGCCCCCAAAAGCGCGTTACAGCGCGCATGTAACGCATAAAGTCGTTGTCGGAGAGCTGGATACCTTCGCTGAGAATGGCGTGTTCTTCAGACTTTGCAGCGACGGTGTTGTCCGCATAGCGCCAAAGGTGCGGAGCACGGTCACGCAACTTGGTCAGAGAACCTCCGTCGCCATGCCGCACGGCGTTTCCCAACAGGTGCAATTCCTCGATTGTCACTCTTACCTGGCCGGTTTCCAAGTCGAGGCCATGACGTAAACCCACGCCTCGGACAAGTTTATTGATCTCCACGGTGGCAATACCTGCACGCCGATCTTCTGAGACATGCACCCTGGCCCAAATCCGGAGTTGGCGCTCAAAGAGACCGTCAAGTGTGAGCGCGAAGCTGCGCCGCGCTTCGAAAGCAAGCATGTTCGACGTGTGCATTTGGGCGTGTTCGAGAAACTCCGCCATAGATGCCGCAAGCCCGCTGGTCTTTACGCCGCTATGGAGTGGCAGGTTGTCCAGCGCAGGCAGCAAGACGCGCGTGTAGAAACGGTGGATGTCGGCCTGAAAAATTCGAGGCAATAGATCTTGGGGCATAGGCACCGCTTGAATCCAAAATCGCTGCTGCATCGACCGTAGCGAAGATGCAGGCAGACGGCCACACGAGAACTACAGCGTCAGACTTTGGCTTAGCCTACCGACGAGATTCAAGGCCAGGATCCAGCACCCCTCTCTGCTTCCATCGCCAACTCGATGACATGCTTGCAGGCGCCGACGGACATGATAAGTGCGCATCACGCTGCAGCGACCGTTGAGAAATACCAGGCCCTATTCAGCATGAGTACCGGGATAATTTGGAACATCTCAATCTGTTCATGATAGTCGGCTCCTCGGCACCATTTGCTTACTGGGCGCACGAAACGTGGCTTTGACCAAATTGCTATCTGGCCGCTCGCGCACCTACCGCCCTGGCTTCTTTGCGCGGTTCTTTCCGGCAGGAAAATGGAAGCTGACCCTAGACCCGAAAATCTCGGGGCATTTCCGGCTGGCTCAAGATAGCGATGTAGAGCTTAGCTGCCTCGATATTGTGTCAATTTCCGTAAGCAAGGCCCTATTGTGGCACACCGTTGAGATACGAGCTCGCGGCAGAACAAACACTCTTTCGGCACTATCGGGTGAAGCGGCCGCACAACTGGCCGCAGACCTTCATTCCTTCATCAACACTCACCTCTTTGGGTTGATCGCCACCGAGAAGAATCGCCTGCTCGATGTCGACGAAAGGCTTCGCGAGCTTACTGAAGGCAACAGACAGTATCTTGCACAGGCCGATCTAGCCAGGGCTGTTGCCGGAGTCCCTGGCGCCGCAGCGGCGGCCCTATCTCACCCGCTTCTAAACGCAGACATGATGCCGGCAGGACTGAAGGCCTCCCTTCCGGCCTCGTTCGCCATGATAACGGACCCGGGCGTTCGTCATGCCTACAACGAGGCTTTCGTCAGCTCGGAATTGAGCAGGTTCCAGTCCTTTTTCGACGACCTCGACCGGCGTTCGTTTTCCGACCAGCAGCGCGAGGCCTGTATTCGCCTGGAGGACAACAACCTGCTGGTGGCCTCGGCAGGCTCCGGCAAATCCGCGACGATGGTCGGCAAGGTCGCCTACGTCCTGGAAAAGCAACTCTATCGGCCCGACGAGATTCTACTCCTGGCCTTCAATAGAAACGCAGCCGATGAACTCAGGACAAGGATCGCAGCGCAGTTACAGGTCGCGGAGGACGCCCTGGAGTGTCGGGTCACTACATTTCATGCTCTCGGACGCGGAATCATTGAGGAGGTCGAAGGTCGGCCACCGCAGCTCGCCAACTGGGTGGATCATCCCGCTGGCGAAACCAGGGTCATCGAGGCGATAATCCAGAACCTTGTCGAGAGCGATCCGGAATTTGCCCGGATGTGGGCCGAGCTTCTCGTCGTGCATCCCAAGGCCGACATCCCGATAGAGGTATTTGACGGGGAGGCCGACTACCGGCGCTACGTATCGGACACCCTTAGAAAGGGTAGTGCCACGATCGGTTCCTTGTCCGCAGTGATCGTAAAGTCGTTGCAGGAGAAGAAGATCGCCAACTGGCTTTGGCTGCATTCAGTCGCCTTCGAATACGAACGGCAAATTCCGGTGGAGGAAGACGATGGCAGCGTCCGCCATCTGCATCCAGATTTCTACTATCCGCAGACCGAAACCGTGCATGAGCATTTCGCGCTCGATGCGGACGGAAGCTCACCCTTTGCGGACTACGCCAAACACGCCGAGAACAAGCGGCAGGCATATCGCCGCAATGAGATCGATTTCTTCGAGACCACTTCCGCTCAAGCCAGCGACGAGACGCTGCTCAGCACGCTCGAGTCCGAACTGACGCGTCGCTCAATACCTTTCGAACGCAAGAGCTACGCCGAAATCACCAAGGCGCTCGATCCGGTGATTATCAAGCACTATCATCAGCTGATATCCACCTGCTTAAAGCACATACGTGCCAGCCACCTCACGCTCGACATGTTGCTCGAACGTGCCAAGACCTTGCACGACAAGGAGCGTGCGAGGCTGTTCGCGCGCGCGGTCTGGCTGATCACTCAAGGGTATTCCCGAAAGCTCGAGGAAGCGAAACGGATCGACTTCGATTCGATGATCGCGGATGCGGTCCGGCTGGTCGAGACTGGCCGATATCGAAGTCCCTATTCCCTCATTCTCGTGGACGAGTTTCAGGACATTTCCGAGCCGCGCGCCAACCTGATCAAGGCGCTCAAACAGCAGAAAGCGTTCAGCAAGGTCTTCGCGGTCGGAGACGACTGGCAGTCGATCTATCGCTTTGCCGGATCGGACATCACGATCTTTACACGGTTCGAAGCGAACTTCGGGACCAGTTGGCAGGGGCGCCTGGAGCAGACGTATCGCTGTAACCAGCTTATTGCCGAGACAGCCGCTAAGTTCGTCCAGCGCAATCCTGAACAGATCAAGAAGTCAGTCCGCTCGACGCGCCCAGCCGTCTCGCGATCAATCCGCGTCATTCCCATCGATGATAAACGCGACAATCCAGACTTTGCGGTGGCATGTCATCGCCTGCTCGAACGGCTTGATGGCGCTCTGGGGGGCATTGCCAACCGGTGGCGCGACGAAAAGCGCGACAAGCTTAAGGTTCTGGTTTTGTGGCGCTACAACGTCCTCGATCCTTTTAAAGGACGGCCGCCGTCCTTTGCAAACATCGAGGTGGCCGGGCTGTCGTTTCACCGGGCCAAGGGCCTTGAGGCCGACTACACGGTGCTGCTCAACGTCAGCGAGGGCAATTACGGCGTACCAAGCCGCATCGAAGACGATGAGCTGCTAAATCTGGTCATTCCCCGCCCCGAGACCTTCGCTTACGCCGAAGAACGGCGCTTGTTCTACGTGGCGCTGACGCGTGCCAGCCGCGGCGTCTATATGATCACCAATCGCCGTCAGCCATCGCGCTATATCCAGGAGCTTTGCGAGATCGCTGGCGACGAAGTTCGCTTCGAGACGATTGAGGGGGCCGAATTGAGCCAATGTCCGGCTTGCCTCGTCGGCCAATTGGTTGAGCGACGCAACAAAGACGGATCGATATTTCGTGGGTGCAATCAGTTTCCGGACTGCAAACACACTGAACCGGCGAACGTAGTGCGAAGACGGTAACCGCCCGCACTCATTGTGACGGCGAACTGGGACCCTTTGGGAACTCATGCTCTAACGAGCATCGAGCTGAGCGTTGGACTGACGGGGGAAAGAAGCGGCTGGTGGATTTATCTCGGCATCGCTCCAAATTGCGATATACGGAAAATGGGCGATGCGGATCTGACCCCCATACCAGGAGCGAATACTTGAGTGATCAAAACGAAGCCGTGACAGCTGATCTGATCGGGCTGACGGCAGACATTGTCTCTGCCTATGTCAGCCAAAACCCCCTGCCCGTCGCCGGGCTGCCAGACCTGATCGCGTCGATCCATTCGTCGCTTACAGGCCTTGGTCAGCCGAATATGCCCGAGCCGTCTCAACAGGAACCCGCCGTCAATCCGAAAAGATCGGTAACGCCGGACTACATCATCTGCCTGGAAGACGGGAAGAAATTCAAATCGTTGAAACGCCATCTCGCGGTACACTACGGACTCACGCCGAACGAATACCGCGAAAAGTGGGGATTGAAGCCAGACTACCCGATGGTTGCACCGAACTACGCGGCCCAAAGATCTACGCTCGCGAAGGCGGCGGGGCTCGGACGCAAACCGCAACCATCCCCGGCCCAGAAGATGCCTACCAAACGAAAGCCTAGGGCTTAGAACATCCCGGCTGTCGGTGTGTCAAACCTCGGGTGCCGTGAGGGGCAGTTAGCCGATCGCGACCGTGGGCTACGGCCACCTAAATTCGAGCGATCATTGGCGACGTTGCGGTCTATGCGGAGCGTCGCCGATAGCAGAACAGCGCTTCTTCGATAGTGGGTCTCGCGATGTAGCGGTCTCCCGCTACCATTCTTCCTCCACTCTTCAGAATCGGTAGGTCATCCCCAGAACGGGGCCTGACAGCCGTGTGTCATAGACATGGCCGCCGCGTTCGTAGTCCACATCGAGCACCTTGTATCCGACAGAGGCGGAGAGGTGATCGTTGACGAGATAGTTGACCGTCGCGAGCGCCGACCATGTAAGCTTCGAGCCGGCGCCAAAACCGCCGATATCCGCCTGGGCCTGGACGGATAGCTTTTCCGTCACGGGAAGGAATGCTCGCGCGCCGATCACCGGATCAATCCAACCGAAACTCTCGCCATAGCTGCGGGTGATACTGCCGCCGCCCAGGCCGACGGTCAGCGTCACATCGTTCGAAATGTGCCAGAAACGCGCGCCGGCGAGGGCGTCGAGCGTGAAGCTCGGCGTGTCGATGACACGATAGCCTCCCTGCAACGTCGCCGTGAACTGCTTCGTGTCAACTGCTGCGTCGATGCTTGTGCCGGCTGGCACGACAATGCCCCCCGGAAGCTGGAACGCGGGCAGCGGTCCGGCGCCGTGGCCGTCGGTAGTATCGACATACATAATGTCGCCGGAGAAGACGAACCGATCATAGCGCCCCCACACATTGACGAAACCGCCGAAGTTCAGGTTGTCCAAAACGTCCGAGAACGACTTGTCGACGCCGATGGTCGGCCCGCGGCGGAACGGCGAGATGTTTCCGTTGAGGCCGGCGGCCCACATATAGGGGGAAATCTGCAACGCCCAGTTCGGCCGTTCGACCGCGGTCGGCGCCGCTTCTTCCGTCTGGTCGGGAAGCGCGTCGGCGGCGTGCGCGGCCTGAGCGCCGCAAAGGCCTAGGACGACGGCAATGGCAAATCTGTTCAAGGAAGCCCCCTTCAGGCTGAAAGCGTATTCTTGTGGATGCGCCCGTCTTTCATGACGAGTTTCATCGTGCGCTCAGGATCGGCGATCAGGGAGATGTCCTCGAGCGGATTGCCGTCGACCACGAGAATATCGGCATAGGCACCGGTCTCGATACGGCCGAGCTTGCCCGGATAGGGGTTGCGCGGCCCGGAAAGACCCGCGAGTTCGGCGTTGCCGCTGGTCAGCAGCCGCAACACGTCGGCATTGTCATACCAGCGGGCGAACTTGGCGAGTTGCCTGCCTTGCGTCCCCGTGCCCTTGGGGCTGAACAATATGTCGGTACCAAGCGCCACCTTCACTTTGTATTTGCGGCTCCATTCCACGGCCTGGACGGTGCCCTCGGCAACCAGTTGCTGTTTTGCGCGCGCCTCCGGCGTCGGCTTTTCATTGGCGTCCTCGTCGTTCAGAAACGGCTGAAGGCTCCACCAGGCGCCTGAATCCGCGATCCGTTTGGCGGTATCCTCGTCGACAAGCTGGCCGTGCTCGATCGATTTAACGCCGCACTTCAGCGCGCGCTGAACGGCCGCGGAGGTGTAGGCATGGATACAGACGTATGTTCCCCAATCTGCTGCCGCGGAGACCGCGGCGCTCATTTCGGCTTCCGAATATTGCAACACGTCGATCGGATCATAGGCGGACGAGACGCCGCCGCCGCCCATGATCTTGATCTGGCTGGCGCCCAGCATGAGCTGCTCGCGAACCCTGCGCAGCACCTCCGGTTCCCCGTCGGCAATCGCGGAAATCCCCGCCTGCTCCGCCACATTGAGATCGCTCTGCGCCGTTCGCGGCAGTTCCGTGCGCATACGAAAGTCGCCATGGCCCGAGGTCTGCGAGATCATGGCTCCGGAAGGATAGATGCGCGGCCCCGCAATGCGCCCCTCGTCGATGGCGCGCTTCAAGGCGAACGAAGGACCGCCGACGTCCCGAACCGTGGTGAAGCCGCGCAGCACCGTGCGCTCCGCTTCCTGCGCAGCGACGAGATGCACGTAGGGAATGTCGGCCGTCATCGCGGCGACCTGCGAAATCCCGGCAAGAATCGAATGCCAGTGCGCATCGATCATGCCCGGCATGAGCGTGCGCCCACCGCAGTCGACGACATCCGCATCGGCCACCGCGTCCGCCGCGGGCACCAGGGCCTTGATGAGCTTGCCTTCGACCAGGACGCCTTGTCCCTCGACGAGCTTGCCGTTCGTGCCGTCGAATATCTTCACGTTCCTGAGCAGGAGCGGCTTGCCGGAAGTCTGCGCGAAAGCCGAATTGACGATTCCAAGCGCGGGAGCTGCGAGGCTTGCCGCTATCCCCTTGAGGATGGAACGGCGCGACAATCCCGCGCCGACACGTGCGAACAATTGTTGCGCTTGCGGGCTGTGGCAAGCACAGGCCCAGCCGCGTGTCAGGTGTTGGTATTTCTGACCAAGATCCAGCCGCAAGATGAGCCCCCTCTTCCTCTCATTTCCTCTTGTGCCAACCGAACAAGAATAAATCAACTCGTTGTCAGGGTATATTCTTCTAAAGATAACGCCTGTAGTGTTCAGAGCGTCAATTTTCACACTAGAGAAGGAGGCGATCGTGATCATCAACGGACGTTCGCTCGCAGCCATGCTTCTGTCGGCAAGCATAATGGTTTCTTCGGCGGCCGAAGCCTGTACTCGCTTCGTCTATCTTGGCGCTGGCGACGAAGTGATCACCGCCCGTTCCATGGACTGGAAGACCGATGTCGGCACGAATCTGTGGGTCTTTCCGCGCGGTATGAAGCGATCCGGAGAGGCGGGGCCGAATTCGATCGAATGGACGTCGAAATATGGCAGCGTTATCGCATCTGGTTATGACATCTCCACAACGGATGGCATGAACGAGGCCGGGCTGGTCGCCAACGTCCTGTGGCTGGTCGAGTCCTCCTACCCCAAATACGATGGCAAGGCGCCCGGCCTGACGCTCGCGGCCTGGGCGCAATATGCGCTCGACAATTTCGCGACCGTGCGGGAGGCGGTTGATGCGCTGGCGAAGGAGCCCTTCACCATCGTCACCGACAACGTGCCGGGCGAAGACCGCCTCGCCACCCTGCATCTGTCGCTTTCGGATGCCGGCGGCGACAGCGCCATCATCGAATACATCGACGGCAAGCAGGTCATCCACCACAGCCGCGACTACCAGGTGATGACCAATTCGCCGATCTTCGAGAAGCAGCTTGCGATGGAGGAGTACTGGAAGCAGATCGGCGGCACCGTGATGCTGCCAGGAACCAACCGCGCCTCCGATCGGTTTGCGCGGGCTTCCTTCTATGTCAACGCAATTCCCAAGAGCGAGGACCCGGTCGAGGCGATCGCCAGCGTTTTCTCCGTGATCCGCAATGTCTCGGTTCCCTTCGGCATCACGACACCGGACCAGCCCAACATCTCCTCGACGCGCTGGCGCACCGTGTCCGACCAGAAGCGCAAACTCTATTTCTTCGAGTCCGCGCTCACGCCGAACGTCTTTTGGGTCGATCTGACGAAGCTGGATTTTTCGGAAGCGACCGGCAAGGTGATGAAGCTCGACCTCGGCCCGAACCAGACGCACATCTACGCGGGCATGGCCAACGACCAGTTCAAGCAGGCCAAGCCTTTCAAGTTCCTCGGGATCTGAGCCTCACGCGACAAGATTTGCGCGCCTCGACCGTCGCCCGGCTTACCGCACGGGCGCTAGCTTGGCAGTGCCGGTGAACTCGTCGCGCCAGGTCGTGTCCCAGAGCGAGGGGAAGGCGAGCGGGCGGTAGGGATGCGCTGATATCGCGGGCTCGTCGAGCTCGATGCCGAGCCCCGGGGCCTCGGGCAAGGCAAGCCTGCCGTTGCTCAAC
Source organism: Mesorhizobium sp. 65-26 (assembly GCA_001899205.1). Taxonomy (GTDB): domain Bacteria; phylum Pseudomonadota; class Alphaproteobacteria; order Rhizobiales; family Rhizobiaceae; genus Mesorhizobium. The sequence continues at coordinate 145,351 of MKVL01000035.1, forward strand.
GGATTCCAGCCGTTCACCAGGTCGTTGCGCCAGTCGACGTCGAATTCGGCGAAGCTCTCGAGCAGGAGCATGTTGGGCGTCGACCAGGCGACATGGAGCGCCGCGGCGAAGGCGACCGGCCCGACCGAGCAATGCGGAGAAATGCCGATATCCTGCGCGGCGGCCATGGAAGCGATCTTCTTGGCCATCGCGATGCCGCCGCAATGGGCGACGTCCATCTGCACCACGTCGACGGCGCGCAGATTGATGAGCCGCGCGAAATCCGCATGCGTGTAGAGCCGTTCGCCCGACGAGATGGGCAGCCGGCAGCGATCCTTGACCTCGCGCAACAGCTCGGCGCTCTCCGGCGCCACCGGCTCCTCGCACCACAGGATCCGCAGCCCGTCCAGGCGATCGATGAAGCGGACCGCGTCGCTGACGCCGAGGCGACCATGCACCTCGATCAGCATGCCCATGTCGGGTCCGATGGCGTCGGCGACCGCCTCGACCACGGCGACAGCGTGGTCCTCCTCGGCCGGATCGAGCTGCTTCCAGGCGGTAGAGAACGGATCGAACTTCAGCGCCCGGTAGCCACCCGCGGCAACCTGCCTTGCCCGGGCGGCGAAGTCCCGCGGGCTCTCGCAGCCGCCATACCAGCCATTGGCGTAGGCATTGAGCTCGCGCTTGGCCTGGCCGCCGATCAGGCGATAGACCGGCTGGCCGGTGACCTTGCCGATAATGTCCCACATGGCGATCTCGACGCTGGAGATCGCGGTCATCACCGTGGAGCCGCCCTGGTACTGGTCGCGGATCATGCCGCCGACGACATGCTCTATGTCGAAAGGATCCTTGCCGATGATGCGCGAGGCGACCCACTCGTTGACGAGCACCTCCACGGCCCTCTCCTGCCATTCGAGCGTCGCTTCGCCGATGCCGGTAACGCCGGTGTCCGTGGTGAGGCGCACGAACAGGTAGTTTCGCTGTCCGGCATTGGCCATGAACGTTTCGAGCTTCTTGATCTTCATGGCGCTAGCCCCTCAGCAGCAATGTCGATATCCCGGTCCTCGGCGATCGACCGGCGGATGGCCTCGATCAACCCAACGGCGGCAGCGCCGTCGCGTGCGGGCACAGCCAGCGGCGCAACACCGCGCACGGCGTCGAGCGTGTTCTCCAGCAGGCCGGCGTAACCACCGAACGCCTCGTCGAACATCAGCGTGTTGGGAACCGCCGGGCGCCAGCTCTTGGCCGGTCCCGTCTCGTCGTCGTAGAGTGTCGTCTCGACCTGGTCGTCGACGATCAGGAAGGCGTTCCTGCCGACGATCTCGACACGCTCCCACGGCTTGAAGCTCATGCCGGCCGCGCTGGTCATCAGCGTGCCGATCGCGCCGGACGCGAAGGCGAACGAGATCACGACGCTTCGCGGCTGGCCGTCATCCCAATGGACGCCGCGCGCGTGCAGCCGCGTGACCGGTCCCATGAACCACTGGACGAGGTCGAGCAGGTGGACGGTTCCGCCCTCCAGCAGGTCGACATAGGGATAGCCGAGCGTGAACTTGCCGGTGAAGACGGTCGGCGCCGCTTTGAGCGCGCCGCCGTCGACCAGGGCCTTGGCCATGGCGTAGGGCGGAGAGAAGCGCTTGTTCGCCACCGAGGCCAGCAGAACGCCGGCCTGCGCCGCCCTGCCGACCAGCGCCGCGGCCTCCCGGAAATCGCGCGCCAGCGGCTTCTCGATCAGGCAGGCTATGCCGCGCGCGATCGCCGCGTCCGCGATCGGCACGTGCGCCGGATCGGCGGCAAGCACCAGCAGCAGGTCGGGCCGCGCCCGGTCCAGCATCGTCGCCACGTCGGCGAAGGGCTCGGCCTGCGCGAGCATCGCTGCCTTGGCCGCGGTCTCGGGCCGGGGATCGGCGACGGCGACGAGCGTTACGGGCTCGCCCCTCGTCTGCAGGTAGCGGATGGCGGGTAGCCATTTCGCCTGCGCGACACCGCCGGCGCCGGCGATCGCGACGGACAGGGCACGCTTGCGGGCACGGGCGTCATCGGCGCCGATGCCATAGACGTCGCCACGCGCGAACGCCGCCTCGTAGGGCGTGTGGCCGAAGTCGATCGCCGGCCACTTCATGGCGCGGCCCCCCTTCGCGAGAAGTAGCGCTGTGCCAGCGCGCGCAGCGCAAGCGCCGCAAGGATGATCGTTCCCTTGATGAGGAAGAACTGGGCATCGCCCATCTGCAGGCCGGAAAGACCGTTGTTCAGGATCGCCAGGAACAGGACGCCGACCGCTGTGTCGCGCAGCCTGCCGGTGCCGCCCCGGAAGGACGCGCCGCCCAGGATGACGGCAACGATGGCATCGAGTTCCAACCCGAAGCCCGCCGTTGGCGCGGCCGCGCCGAGACGGCCGAGCATGACCAGCATGCCCGCCGCCGTGAAGCAGCCCATCACCATCAGGATCACCAGCCGCAGCCGGCCTTCGCCGACACCGGCCTGGCGCAGCATGCGCGGATCGCCGCCGACGGCATGGATGCGGATGCCGAGCGGGCTTCGCCGCATGATGATCCAGCCCGCGAGGAAGGTGAGCGCGACGAGCGGCGCCGAGATGGTGAAGCCGAAGGCCAGCGGCGTGTTCATGAACGTCACGAAGCCCATGTCGAAGGCGACGGTGGTCGCGCCGGTGAGCGAGACGGCAAGGCCCCGCGCCCAGATCCACGCCGCCAGCGTGACGATCAGCGGGTCGAGACCGAGGCGGCCGACGATCGCGCCATTGGCCGCGTACACCGCCAAGCAGGCCAGGATGCCTGCCAGCAGCGACAGCGGCACCGGCACGCCGGCCTTCGCAGCAAGGGCCGCAGCGACCGCGCCGAGCACCATCACTGAGCCGGGCGAGATATCGACAGAGCGTGACACGATGCCGATCATCGCGCCGACGGCGACGATGGCCAGAGTCGCGTTCTGCTCGACCAGTGCAACCAGATTCGGCCAGGTCGCGAAGCGCGGATTGACGAAGACGAAGACCGCCGCGAGCAGCACCGTGGCCAGCGCCAGCGCGCCGCGCGTCAGCCCGGCGCCGGTGCGCGACATTCCAGCGTAGTCATCGGCCACGGCCTCGCCCGTCGCGACATCCGCCGAGGCATCGCGTTGCAGCAGGCGGCCGGCCACCATCGCGCCGAGCAGCAGCAGGCCGGTCACCGTCGTCTGCCAGGTGCCGGGCACGCCACGGATGGTCATGTAATTGAAGGTGGCCATCAGGATCAGCGTACCGACCAGCACCTGCGATACCCGCACGCGACCAGCGGGCAGGCCGCCGGCGCCGAGCGCCACCACAGCGATGGCGAAGAACTCCAGCCCCTGGCCGATGGACGGACTGATCAGGCCGGTGCGCGCGGCAACCAGCACGCCGGCCACGCCCGCGAGCGCGCCACAGGCGACATAGGCTCCGGCGCGAAGCCTGCGGACGCGCAACCCGGCGAGTCGGGCGGCCACCGGTGCATCCCCCACTGCGTGCCAGGCGCGCCCTAGCATGGTGCGCGAAAGCACGAGCCAAACGAGCAGCGAGAGGAGGAAGGCCACCAGCGCGTCCAGCGGCAGGCCGACGACCGTGCGCCGGGCGAGATCGGAAAACAGCGGCCCCTTGATATCGACCCAGGAATTGTAGCGCCCCAGCATCACCAGGCTGAAGCCACGCACGGCGATCATCGTGCCCAGCGTCACGATGACGGGGCTGAGGCGCAATCCCTCGATCATCACGGCGTTGATGGCGCCGATAGCCGCCCCGATGCCGATGCCGGCCAACATGGCGAGCGCCGGGTGCAGGCCCTCGGCCAGGGCGATGCCGGCAATGCTGGCGGAAGCGAGAACCACCGACCCGACGGAAAGATCGATGCCGCCGACCAGCACCACGATCGCCATGGCGAGGCCAAGCACCAGCACGGAGGCCAGTTGCCGCATGATGTTGACGGCATTGCCCGGCGTGCCGAAGACCGGCGCCGTGGCGGCGAACACGATCAGGAGCAGGATGGCGGCGACAAGCATCGGGTTGCGAGAAAGGAACCCGAGTCCCGAGCCCTTGCGTCCATCCACCGGCTGACGATTGGCGATGAGAGCCATCATGCCGCCGCTGCTCCCTGGATCATCAGGTTGAGCTTTTCCTCGTCGACGGCCGCCGGGGTCGTCTCGGCAGCGATGACGCCGTCGCGAACGACCAGGATACGATCGACCAGCGTCAGCACCTCTGGGAGGTCGCTGGACACGATGACCACAGCCTTGCCGCCCCGGGCAAGCGCGTCGAGGCGGCGGTAAATATCGGCCCGGGCGCCGACATCGACGCCTCGCGTCGGCTCGATCAGGATGAACACATCTGCGTCCGCAAGGTCCCAGCGGGCGATCAGCGCCTTCTGCTGGTTGCCGCCGGACAGCGTTCGGATCGGCACCTCCGGCGAGGCGGCGACCACGCCGAAGTCGGACATCACCCGACGCACCTCGGCGCGTTCGCTGGCTGCCCTGACGAAGCCCGCCGGCCCGCCGCGATCACCCAGCGACGCCACGGCGATGTTCTCGCGCAGCGACCGGTTGGGAAGGATGCCTTCGTGCTTGCGCTCCTCGGTGAGCAGCGCGACGCCGGCGGCCACCGCGTCGCTCGGTCCACCGAGACGCAACCGGCGGTCGCCGCGCATGATCGTTCCGGCATCCGCGCGCAGATCGCCGCCCATCATGCGCGCAATCTCGTTCTGGCCGCTGCCGAGCATGCCGGTGAGCGCCAGGATCTCGCCACGACGCGCCTCCAGCGAAACACCGCGCACGCGATGCCCGAACCGCAAATCGCGCGCGGCGAGCGCCACCGCGCCGGCAGTGCGCGCCGAGGCCACATAGCGCTCGGCCTGGGCGCCGACCATGGCATCGGTGAGCCGCGCCTCGGACCAGCCGGCAAGGCTCGTGGTGGTCACCTTGCGGCCATTGCGCAGGATGGTGGCCACGTCGCAGAGCGCCAGCACCTCGGCGAAGCGATGCGACACATACACGATCGCCACGCCCTGCGCCCGCAGCCGCCGGACAGCGGCGAACAATTGCTCGGCCTCGCGCTGCCCGAGCGGTGCGGTCGGCTCGTCGAGCACCAGTACCCTGGGATTCGAAGCCAGCGCCTTGGCGATCTCGATCATCTGCCGCTCGGCGAGCGAAAGACGGCTCACCGGCGTACCGGGCGCGATCTCCAGGCCCAGGCGGCCAAGGGCCATGCGCGCCCGCGCGTTCATCGCGCCGATATCGAGCAGGCCGCGCCACGATGGCTCTCGCCCCAGCGCGAGGTTCTGCGCCACCGTCAGGTTCGGCAGCAGGCTGAGTTCCTGGTAGACAATCGCGATGCCGAGTGCGAGCGCATGCTGGGGATCGCGGATGGCGACGGGCACGCCATCCAGCCGGATCGTGCCCGCGTCGGCTTGCAGCATGCCCGACAGGATGTTGATCACGGTCGACTTGCCGGCGCCATTCTGACCGACGAGGGCGTGGACCTCGCCCGCGCGTATGTCGAGCGACACGTCGTCGAGCGCGACCACGCCCGGGAAGCGCTTGCCGAGCCCGCGTATCTCGAGCAGCGGCGCGGCGGGCGCCTCGGCCGTCATGTTCGTGGTTGCGTTCGTCGTCATGCGGATTTCATGGGAGCTTTCGCGGATCGACATCCGGTTCCCGCGGGCCGGAGCGCACGCGGGAACCGGACCTGACCTCAGTAGCCGGCCACGATGTCGGCCAGCGGCTTCTCGAACGGGAACTTCTGCATGTTCTCGACCTGGTCCTTGGCCAGCTTCAGCGCCGCGTCGACATTGTCGGCGGTGACGAGCACGCCCTTGATGAGGACCTCCTTGCGGTCGTCCTTCTTCGTCGCGACGAGATACGGGAAGTAGGCCTTCCAGAAGCCCGAATATTGCGGCGCCAGCAGCACCGTGCTCTTCATCACGGAATCCTTCACGGCCTTGAGACCGGGCTCCGTGCCATCCACCGAAACCAGCATCACCTGGTCCTGCTTGCCGGCGCGCTCGATCACGCCCGCCGCCGGAACGGTGAGGCTGTCGCTGTTGCCGTAGATGAGGTCCAGGTTCGGGTGCGCCGTCATCCAGTTCTCGGTGATCGAGACGGCCTTGGTCGGATCCCAACTGGTGGGTTCCTGCGCCACCACCTTGACGTTGGGATAGGCGGCCATGACGTCGGTGAAGCCGCCGGAGCGGTCGGTGTTGAGCCCCTGCCCCAGCAGGCCCTGGAGGTTCGCGACCTCACCCTTGACCTCGCCATTGTAGCGCTTCTTGAGCAGCTCGACGGCGTATTCGCCGACGATCTTGCCGGTGTAGCGTTCGTCGAAGCCCAGCGTTGCCGCGCACCCCTCGATCTTGGAATGCAGGCAGATCACCGGGATCTTGGCCGCGGCCGCCTTGGCCATCGTCGGCCCGAAGGCGGCGGCGTCGATGAAGTTGATCGAAATGGCGCTGACGCCTTCGTTGATCAGGTTTTCCATCGCCTGGATCTGCTTCGTCACGTCGCCCTCCCCGCTCGTGACGACGAGATCGAAGCCGGCGCGCCGCGCCGCCTCCTTGGCGCCGTCGACCTCGCCGAGGTGGAACGGGTTCGACAGGTCGATCTGGACCAGGCCGATCTTCGGCTTGTCCTGTGCGTGGGCGGCACTGCCCGCCATGACGGCGGCCGCAAGAGCTGCCGCGAATAGTTTCAGCATGTCTTCCTCCCTGGAGCGCTCTGGTTGCTTGGCGCCGGCCCTTTGCGGGCCGGCATTATGTTACCGGTAACTATAATTTGCGTCAATGCCCGCGACGCTGTGGAAATGGCGCCTCTCCTCGGGGTTCCGCCGGGATTGGCGACCATTCCCGCAAGACGCCGATCCGTCGTCAGAAGGTGGGCAGCGGCTTGAGCCCGTCGCCCGTCCACTTGCGCGCGATCGCATCGAGTTCGCCATTGGTCTTGATGGCGTAGATGAAGGTGTTCACCCACTGGCGCAGATCCTGCTGGCCGCGTCTCATGCCGATGCCGAAGTGATTCTCGACCAGGGTGATCTTGGGTTCGAACTCCTTCTCGGCCTTGCCGCGATTGAGCACGATCAGCGCTGTGGTGCTGCTGCCGAGCGCATCGACCTGGCCGGTCACGAGTGCCTGGATCGAGGTGGCCTCGTCGTCGAAGCGCATGATCTCGACGTCCGGCAGTGCCTTCTTGGTGAGGATGATGTCGGGAATGGTGCCGCGCGGCACGCCGATCTTCAGACCCTTGAGATCGTCGAAGCCCTTGATCGCCTTGTCTTTTCTCGCGGTAATCACGGTACCGACGGCGGCGTAGGGATCGGAGAACCAAACCTGCAGCGCTCGCTCAGGCGTGATCGAGAACAGCGAGATCACCAGGTCGACACGGTTGGTCAGGAGATAGGGTATGCGGTTGGTCGAGGTGACCGGCACCAGTTCCAGGTCGACGCCCATGTATTTCGCCAGCAGCCTGGCCACGTCCACGTCATAGCCGTCGGGCTGGCCGTCGGTTCCGGTGACGCCGAACGGCGCGCTGGTGGGGTCGACCGCGACCACCACTTTCCCCTTCGAAATTATCTCGTCGACCGACTGCGCATGCGCCACTCCCAGCATGGTCAGCGACGCCATCAAGAACAATGCGAGCCATCTCATGGTTTCCTCCCCACAGGCTTGTCAAAGGCGTGCCGACTGTGCATGTTATCGGTAACAAGTCAATATCGCGTTCTGTTGGGAGGGGGCCGGTGCTGAATTACACCTTTCAGTTTGGCGCCGTCCTTCGCGACTGGCCATTGCTGCTCGACGGCCTTCTCCTGACCGTGAAACTGTCCATCGTCTCGATGGTCTTCGGCATGGCTATCGCCACGGCCTGCGCCTTCGCGTCCGCCTATGGCGGCAAGGGTTTGCAACGTGGCGTGCTCGTCTATGTCGAGTTCATCCGCAACACGCCGTTCCTGGTGCAGGTGCTATTCGTCTATCTCGGCCTGCCGAGCCTCGGCATCCGGCTTCCGGCCGAATACGCAGCGATCCTAGCGATGACCATCAATGTCGGCGCCTATGGCGCTGAGATCATCCGGGCCGGCATCGAATCGATCCCCAGGGGGCAGGTCGAGGCAGGCAAGGTGCTCGGCCTGCGCCCATTGCAGATATTCAGGCTGATCATCCTGAAGCAGGCGCTGATCGCCATCTATCCGGCCCTGACCAGCCAGTTCATCCTGCTGATGCTTGGCTCCAGCATCGTCTCTGCCATCGCGGTCGAGGAGCTGACGGCGACCGCGAACTCCATCCAGTCACGGAACTTCCGCACCTTCGAGGTCTATTTCATTGTCACGCTGATCTACATGGCCCTGTCGCTGGCCTTTCGGGTGGCCTTCCACCTCATCCACGAACGCTGGATACGCGTGCGATGATCCGCGACTTCTCGACGGGAGACCTCGTCCTCCTCCTTCTGGCGGCGCGCTGGACGATCGCGCTCTCCGTGATCGCCTTCGTCGGCGGATCGGCCGTCGGGCTGCTGGTCGCGCTGGCGCGGACATCGAGCGCGAGAATCCCGCGCTATCTCGCCACCTTCTACATCGAGCTGTTCCAGGACACGCCGCTGCTGATGCAGCTCTTCGTGGTGTTCTTCGGTGCCAACGTGCTGGGCTTCCAGATCAGCGCCTGGACGGCCGTCTCGATCGGTCTGACGCTCTACGGCAGCGCCTTCCTCGGTGAGATCTGGCGCGGCTGTATCCAGGCCGTGCCGGCCGGCCAATGGGAGGCCGCGAAGGCGCTGGGGCTGCGCACATGGCAGGCCAGCCTGCTCGTCGTGCTGCCGCAGGCGTTGCGCCTTGCCGTGCCGCCGACGATCGGCTTCCTCGTCCAGCTCATCAAGAACACCTCGCTCGCCTCGATCGTGGGCTTCACCGAGCTCACCCGGACCGGGCAACTGGTCAACAACGCCACCTATGAGCCACTGATGGTTTTCCTGGTGGTGTCGCTGATCTATTTCGCGCTCTGCTGGCCTCTGTCGCTGGCCAGCCGGCGGCTGGAAAGACGCCTTGCCCGGACGGCTGCTTAGGACTGGACCGAGCGCGTCACGAGCCGGCCCTGACGCGCTCGATGCCGAGGGCCGCCGCCGCGATCCCACACGCTCAGTGCCCGCGTCGGGTGCTTTCCCGCGAAATGATGCTGAAGCCCAGATCCTGCCGCCGGCTCGGCAGCTTGCGGCCCGCCAGGCGCGCGAGGATCATGTGACCGGCCTTGCGTCCCATTTCCATTGCCGGAACCTGGACTGTGGTCAGCGTGGGCGACACTACGCGCCCGACCTCGAGATCATGAAAACCCGCTATGCCGAGCTGGCTTGGCACGTCTATGCCAAGCTCCCGACAGGCAAGGATGGCACCGACGGCGAAGACGTCGCTGGTGAAGAACACGGCGTCGATGCCCGGCTGCTGCCTGAGGACGCGGATCGCCTTCGCCCCGGTTTCCGGCTGGATGACCGCGTCATGATGCACGACGTGGATGGGCGGCGCCGACAGTCCCGCTTCCTGCATGGCGGCAAGGTAGCCCTCGGCGCGATGGCGTGCGCGTTCGTTGCTTTCCATCGGCCCGTTGACGAAGGCGATGCGGCGATAGCCGGAGCGTATCAGTTCGACCGTCATGGCGTGCGCCGCCTCGCGGTTGGAATAGCCGACAATCATGTCGACCGGATCGTCGTCGGTCTCCCAGGTTTCCACCACCGGAATGCCGAAATTGCGCAAGAGGTCGCGCGCCGCCTTGGTATGCGTGAGGCCGGTGAGCACCAGCGCGTCGGGTCGCCGTTCAAGGATCGACCGTATCTGGTTCTCCTCGACGTCCGAACGGTAATCGCTCGACGACACGAAGAGACCCAGTCCGGCCTGCGAGATGACGTCGGAAATGCCCTCCAGAGTATCGGCGAACAGGGAATGGCGCAGCGTCGGCACGATCGCGGCGACGAGGCCCGAAGTACCGGCGTTGAGGCTGCCAGCCAGCCGGTTGGCGACATAGCCGAGTTCGGCCATCGCCGCGGAGACGCGTTCGCGCGTCTCCGGATTGACCTTTTCGGGGTGGCGCAGCACGCGCGACACGGTCATCTTCGTCACGCCCGCCCGCTCCGCCACCTGGGCCATGGTCGTGCCGGCCCCAAGCCTGGAGGTTTTCTCGCGCGCTGCCACCCTGTCCTCATGGATCGAGATATCGATGCCAAATTAGAAACGAAGCGGCCGATTGCGTCCAGTGGGCGCGATACAATAGGATACCGGTAACACGGGAGGATATTTATGGAGTTCTTCGGAGCGGACCTGACGGCGGCCGAGATACGGCGCCGGGTCGGCCACATGTCGCAGGTGGCTGGCGTCCGGTTGCTGACCTCCGACGATGGTCCCTCGCGCGGCGTGCGCCTGATCGAGATCCGCACCGGAACCGGCTTCTCTTTCGAGATCGGCGTCGACCGCGGCTTCGACGTCGGCCGCGCCGACTATCGCGGCGCCTCGCTCGGGTGGCTGCCGCCGACATTGATGCCGGGCCCGTGGTATTTCGAGGACCAGGCGAACTTCGGATGGTTGCGCGCCGGCCTCGGTGGCTTCAACAATACCTGCGGCTTCATCCACATCGGCAATCCCGAGGAGGCGTCGGTCGCCCACTATAATTTCCCGGCGCGGCCGACCGAACGCTACGGCGTTCATGACAGGGCGGCCCTGATCCCGGCCGAGATCGTCTCGTTCGGCGGGCGATGGGAGGGCGATCGCTACATGCTCGAAGCGGTCGGCCGCATCACGCAGGCCCAGGCCTATGGCGAGAACCTCGTCGTCACCCGCACCTACAGGGCAGAGCTCGGCGCCTCGTGGTTCACCATGGAGGACGTGGTCGAGAACGCCGGCTTCCTGCCGACCGAGCATATGCTGCTCTACCACATCAACGCCGGCTACCCCTTCGTCGACGAGGGCTCCGAACTGATCGCGCCGGTGGCGGCCGCGCCGAGGTTGCTCTTCGGCACCGCCGACGTCGAGGACAGGGCAAGCTGGTCGCGTTTCATCGCGCCGCAGCGCAACTGGGTCCAGCAGACGTTCCAGCACCGGATGAAGCCCGATGCTGACGGCGATGTCGAAGTAGCGATCTTCAACCCGCGCCTGTTCGCCGGCACGGCGCTCAGCGTGCGCTACGACGGCCGCGTGATGCCGAACTACATCGAATGGCGCATGATGGGCGAAGGGCAATACGCGGTCGGCATAGAGCCCTGCACGAACGGCTTCGGCCGCAAGGCGGTCGCCGAGGCGGGCGAGCTGATCGTGCTCGCGCCAGGCGAACGCCGTGTCTACACGACCCGCGTCGCCATCCTCTCCGCGCCGGAGGTCCAGACCCTCCGCGACCGGATCGGAACGGGCTGACGCCGCCAGCCCGGGCCTTCGCGGCCCGCTATGTCGGCTGGCCGAAAGACCCGGCTACTCCGCCGCCTCGGCGAAAGGCGCCGGAACGTAGTTCAGGACCGGTCCGAGCCAGCGCTCGACTTCGGCGACCTTCATGTCCTTGCGGGCCGCATAGTCCTCGACCTGGTCGCGCTCCACCTTGGCGACGCCGAAGTAGTAGCTCTCAGGGTGAGACAGATAGAGGCCCGAGACGGACGAGCCCGGCCACATGGCCATGCTTTCCGTCAGGCTGACCCCGGCATTGGCCTCCGCGTCGAGCAGTCGGAACAGCGTCACCTTTTCGGTGTGATCGGGCTGCGCCGGATAGCCGGGCGCGGGGCGGATGCCCTGATAGGGCTCGCCGACCAGATCGTCCGGTACGAACACCTCGTCAGGGGCGTAGCCCCAGAATTCCTTGCGCACCCGCTCGTGCAGGCATTCGGCGAAGGCTTCGGCGAAGCGGTCGGCCAGCGCCTTGACCAGGATGGAGTTGTAGTCGTCGTTGGCGCGCTCGAAACGCTCGGCGATCGCCACCTCCTCGATCCCCGCGGTGACCACGAAGCCGCCGACATAGTCCGCCCTGCCGCTCTCGCGCGGCGCGACGAAATCGGACAGCGCGACATTGGGCTTGCCGTCACGCTTTACCAGTTGCTGGCGCAGGGTGAAGAAGGTCGCGAGCTCCACCTCCCTCGCCTCATCCGAGTACAGCCTGATGTCGTCGCCGACCGCGTTGGCCGGCCAGAACCCGATCACCGCCCTCGGCGCGAACCATTTCTCGTCGATGATCTTCCTCAGCATCGCCTGGGCGTCGTCGAAGAGCTGGCGCGCGGCCGGCCCCTGCTTCTCGTCCTCAAGGATCTTCGGATAGCGTCCCTTGAGCTCCCAGGTCTGAAAGAAGGGCGTCCAGTCGATGTAGCGGGCAAGCTCGGCGAGATCCCAGCCCTCGAAAACCTTGACACCGAGGAAGGACGGCTTCGGCGGAACATGGCTAGCCCAGTCGATCCTGTGCGCGTTGGCGCGCGCTTTCGCCAGCGGCAGCCGCTGCTTCTCGCGCTCCGAGCGTTCGTGCGCTTCGGCAACCCTGCTGTATTCGGCCTGGATGGTCTCCACATAGCCGGGCTTCATTTCGCTCGACAGCAGGCTGGAGACCACGCCGACGGCGCGGCTGGCGTCGGTCACATAGACCGCCTGGCCCAGATTGTAGCGCGGGTGGATCTTCACCGCCGTGTGCACGCGGCTGGTGGTGGCGCCGCCGATCAGCAACGGAATATCGAAACCCTCGCGCTCCATTTCGGAGGCGACATGCACCATCTCGTCGAGCGAGGGGGTGATCAGGCCGGACAGGCCGATGACGTCGACCTTCCGCTCACGCGCGACCTGGAGGATCTTCGTCGCCGGCACCATCACGCCGAGATCGATGATCTCGTAATTGTTGCAGGCGAGCACGACCCCGACGATGTTCTTGCCGATGTCGTGGACATCGCCTTTCACCGTCGCCATCACGATCCTGCCGGCGCTCTCACGTTCCGCCCCGCCACCGTTGGCGGCTTTCTCCGCTTCCATGTAGGGCAGCAGCACCGCCACGGCCTGCTTCATCACGCGGGCCGATTTCACCACCTGCGGCAGGAACATCTTGCCGGCGCCGAACAGGTCGCCGACCACGTTCATGCCGGCCATCAAGGGCCCCTCGATGACATGCAGCGGGCGCTGGGCCTGCAGCCGCGCTTCCTCCGTGTCCTGCTCGATGAACTCGGTGATACCGTTGACGAGGGCGTGCTCCAGCCGCTTCTCCACCGGCCATTCGCGCCAGGCGAGGTCCTTTTCCTTCGCCTCCTTGCCGCCGGCTCCCTTGAAGCGCTCGGCGATCTCCAGCATGCGCTCCGTGGCGGTGCCACCGGCCTTGGGAAGGCGGTTGAGCACGACGTCCTCGCAGGCCTCGCGCAGTTCGGGGTCGATCGTGTCATAGACCGCGAGCTGGCCGGCATTGACGATGCCCATGTCCATGCCGCGCTGGATGGCGTGGTAGAGGAACACGGCGTGCATGGCCTCGCGCACCGGCTCGTTGCCGCGGAACGAGAAGGACAGGTTCGACACGCCCCCCGATATATGGACGTGCGGAAGTGTCGTGATGATCTCGCCCGTCGCCTCGATGAAGTCGACGCCGTAATTGTCGTGCTCCTCGATGCCGGTTGCGACCGCGAACACGTTGGGATCGAAGATGATGTCCTCCGGCGCGAAGCCGGCTGTTTCGGTCAGCAGTCGATAGGCGCGCGTGCAGATCTCAACCTTGCGTGCCCTCGTGTCGGCCTGGCCGACCTCGTCGAACGCCATGACCACGACGGCGGCGCCGTACATGCGGCACAGCCTGGCGTGATGCAGGAAGGCTTCCTCGCCCTCCTTCATCGAGATCGAGTTGACGATCGGCTTGCCCTGCACGCATTTGAGCCCGGCCTCGATCACCTCCCATTTGGAGCTGTCGATCATGACCGGCACGCGGGCGATATCGGGCTCGGCGGCAACCAGGTTGAGGTATTCGACCATGGCCTTCTTGGAGTCGATCAACCCCTCGTCCATGTTGATGTCGATCACCTGCGCGCCATTGGCCACCTGGTCGCGTGCGACGTCGAGGGCGGCGGCGTAGTCCTGCGCGGTGATCAGCTTGCGGAACTTCGCCGAGCCGGTGACGTTGGTGCGCTCACCGACATTGACGAAGGGTATGTCCTTGGTCAGCGTGAACGGCTCCAGGCCCGACAGCCGCATCAGCGGCGTTCGCCTAGGCGCGACACGCGGCGGATGGCGGCGAACGGCCTCGGCGATCGCAGCGATGTGCTCCGGCGTCGAGCCGCAGCAGCCGCCGACCACATTGACCAGCCCCTCGCGCGCGAAGCCCTCGACCTGCGCCGCCATGAATTCCGGGCTTTCGTCATACTGGCCGAAGGCGTTGGGCAGGCCGGCATTGGGATAGGCGCAGACCAGCGTGTCGGCAACGCCGGCAAGCTCGGCCAGGTGCGGGCGCATGGCGGCGGCGCCGAGGGCGCAGTTCAATCCGATGGTCATCGGCCTGGCGTGGCGCACCGAATGCCAGAAGGCGGTCGGCGTCTGGCCGGAAAGCGTGCGCCCCGAGAGGTCCGTGATCGTGCCGGAGATCATGATCGGCAGGCGCACGCCCTTCTCGGCGAAGATCTCCTCGCAGGCGAAGATCGCGGCCTTGGCGTTCAGCGTGTCGAAGATCGTCTCGATCAGGATGAGGTCGGAGCCGCCATCGACCAGCCCGCGCAACTGCTCGCCATAGGCGATCCTGAGATCGTCGAAGGTCACGGCGCGGTAGCCCGGATTGTTGACGTCGGGCGAAATGGAAGCGGTGCGGTTGGTGGGGCCGAGGGCGCCGGCGACGAAGCGGCGCCTGCCGTCCTCCTGTTGCGCGCGGATCGCCGCGCGCCGGACAAGCCGCGCGCCGTCGCGGTTCAGCTCGTAGACCATGTCTTCCATGCCGTAGTCGGCCTGGGCAATCGAGGTTGAGGAGAAGGTGTTGGTCTCGAGGATGTCGGCGCCGGCCCTGGCGTACTGATAGTGGATGTCCTCGATCGCCTTCGGCTGCGAGAGGATCAGAAGGTCGTTGTTGCCCTGCTGGTGGCAGGCGCAGCCACCGAACCGGTCGCCACGGAAATGGTCCTCCTGGAAACCGAGCCCCTGGATCTGCGTGCCCATGGCGCCGTCGAGGACGAGGATGCGCTCACGCGCGGCTTCCCGCAGCGCGGCCAGAATCTCCGAACCATCCGGCTTGGCGGCGACCGGCCCGAAGAGTTCATCGACTGAGGACATAGCGACACTCTTCATTCTCGATGCGACACGAGAATCCATGTCACATAAAGATATCTTTATGTCAATATACGATTATACAGTCAAAAGAGCAACCTGTCGACAGACGCCGCAGGCCTCTCCTCCGGCGCCCTCGCTTGAGGCAACAGGAGATCGTCGGTTTCGTTTCTTGGCGAGGAGAGGCGAAGGGCGCGGTCGAAGGCAGCCAAAGGCCAGGACGGCGATGGCGCGAAAGGGATCTGCCCGCTCAGGCGCCGGCGGCCGCTCTCGTGGGCAGGTCCGGCTCCTGGACCAACGGTCCGAGAAGCACCTCGCCGAACAGCGGCTGGTAGTGCCGGCGCACGGCCGGGTCCTCCTTGAAGGAGAGCGCGTACTGGCCGATCTGGTGGAAATAGGTGATGCGGGCGCGCACGATGCTCTGGTCTTCCGGATAGCCCATGGCGCGGAACGCCCGCACCAGGAGATCGATACGCAGGTCGTCCATCTCCTTGACTTCCTGGGCGAGCTTCTTCGACGTGCGCGACCAGTTGCGCACCGCAAGGTCGAGCAGCGGGCTGAACGGGTCCTCGTTGACCCAGGCGTGGACGATGTCGGTGAAGAACTGGAGGCCGTCGACGGTCTCGGTGCCGCGCATGGCCCAGAATGGCGCGCAATTGCTGGTCCGCCATTCCTCCAGAAGGCTGTTGCGAAGATCGGCCAGGCTGGTGAAGTGGAAATAGAAACTGCCGCGCGTGACCTTTAGCTGAAGGGCGAGATGGTCGATCTTGACCTCGCCGATGCCGCGCTTCTCCAGCACCTTGCGCGCGGCGGCGATCCAGGCCTCCCGGCTCAAGGTGCGCCGCGCCGCCTTGGGGCGCGCTGAGGATTTGGTCGCTCGCTTCGCTTTGGCCAAGACGCCTTTCGCTTTCAGCTTGTTCCAGGTACCGGCCGCGCGCGGAATGCGCTGGCGGCCGCTACCATCGATATCAGCCCCTTCAGCTTAGGGTAGCGCGCTGATTCGCTCTAGCATCAGGGCGAAGAAGGGCGCCGGGTCGATCCGCCTCAGCACGTTGCAGTTCTTGCGACGGCCGGTGACGTGCCACCAGTCGACAACGGTCATGCCGATCGTCTCGGGCGAGACGATGTCGACGGTCACCGCGCATTGCCGCTGCTCGTAGATCTGCGGCGCCAGCAGATAGCCGGTCACGCAGGCATCGTGGATCGGACGTGCCGCCGTCGGGAACTTGTGGTCGCCATACTGGCGATAGAAGTCCGCCAGATTGGCGGCCTCGATCGCGGCGCGGCTGCCGGTGGCGCGAAGCTCGCCCAGCCATTCCGGCGTCATCTGCGCGCTGTAGGTGCAGTCGATGCCGGCCATGGTGACCGGCACGCCGCTGTCGAACACCTTGTGAGCGGCGTGCGGGTCGACGAAGATGTTGAACTCGGCCGCCGGCGTGGCGTTGCCACCCTCGAAGAAGCCGCCGCCCATCAGCACCACCTCGCGCAGGCGCGGCACGATCCTCGGCTCCATCGTCATGGCCATGGCCAGATTGGTCATCGGCCCGAGCGTGCAGACGGTGAGCTCGCCTTCCGGCGCGTCCATGATGGTGCGCACCATGTAGTTCACCGCGTGCTCGCCCTGCAGCGGCGTCACCGGCTCCGGCAGGTCGGCGCCGTCGAGGCCCGTCTCGCCATGCACATACTCTGCGGTGATCAGCTTGCGCACCATCGGCGCCGGGCAGCCGGCATAGACGGGCACGTCGGGCCGGCCCGCCAGCTCGACGACCTTGAGCGCGTTCTTCGACGTCAGCGCCAGCGGAACGTTGCCGCCGACGGTGGTGATGCCGACCACGTCGAGCTCGGCCGGAGAGCCGAGCGCGAAGAGGATGGCGAAGGCGTCATCCTGGCCGGGATCGGTATCGATGATGATCTTGCGTGGTGCCATGGCGGCGCGTCTACCCCTTGCGAATGGAAGGCCAGCAACCGCTCAGCGCAGTTGCTGGAATTGCTCGAGGGCATGAATTCCTTCATGTCCCCGTCTACGATTTCGGCGGCGAGCGCCTCTCTGTCCGATGCGGCCCGCGCCTGTGCGGAGCCGGCCTGTCCACCGGCTGCAAAAAGCTCTATTGCCGAAGCCGGCTGGATGTGTAGAATACAGTACTGTATCTTATGTTCAAGTCGATATGCTCAACACGGGGCGTTTGAAAATGGACGCAAGCCAGCGCGGCGATTTTTCCGAAATTCCGATCCTCGACGTCTCGTCGCTCTATGGCGACGACCAGGAGGCGGTCCGGGCGACGGCGGCGACGCTGCGTCGCTACCTCGAGACGATCGGCTTCCTCTATGTCGTCGGTCACCCGATCCCGCGCGCCGACGTCGAGGCCGTGCGCGAGGCCAGCAAGCGCTTCTTCGCCCTTCCCGAGGAAGAGAAGGCGACGCTGAAGATCGACAAGAACTTCCGCGGCTTCCTGCCCTTCGCCGGCTCGACCATCGTCACCTCGTCGGTGGCGGCGGTGAGCAAGCCGAACCAGAGCGAATCCATCTTCTTCATGCATGAGGTCGCCGCGGACGACCCCCGCGCGCAAGCCGACAAGCCGCTGCAGGGCCCCAACCAGTGGCCGCAGGAAGAGGCGCTGCCGGAGTTCCGCGCCACCATCGAGCGCTATGTCGATGAGATGAGCACGCTCGCCCGCAAGATGGTCGGCGCGATCGCGCTTTCGCTCGGCCTGCCGGCCGACAGCCTCGACCGCTATTTCGAGCAGCCCACGACCTTCCTTCGCCTGCTGCACTATCCGACGCAGCCGCAGGAAGAAGGCCTGTTCGGCTCCGCCCCGCACACCGACTACGGCTTCATCACCCTGCTGGCGCAGGACAATGTCGGCGGCCTCGAGGTCAAGAACAAGGCTGGCGACTGGGTTCCCGCGCCGCCCGTCCCGGACTCCTTCGTGATGAATGTCGGCGACATCCTGGCTCGCTGGTCGAACGACCAGTTCGTCTCGACGCCGCACCGCGTCATCAACCGTTCCGGGCGCGAGCGTTACTCGCAGCCCTTCTTCTTCGATCCGTCGATGGACGAGACGATCGAGGCGCTATCCGTTTGCGTGCCCGCCGGCACCAGCCCGAAATACGAGCCGGTGCTCTATGGCGACTACCTGATGGAGCGCATCGACAAGAACTACCACTACCGCAAGAAGAAGGCCGCCGAGGCAGCGGGCGCCTGAGAGCCGTCCGCCGGTCCTGAACGGCCGCGCAGAGCAATTCCGGGGAGAACGAGCAGTCGACTTCGCTCCGGGGATTGCGAAAAATACCCTGGAACGCGAAACGCATCCCATGCAGGATGGTCGCGCTCCGGGGATGGACGTTCAAATAAAAGGGGAACCACAATGACAGCATTTACACGCGTGGCCGGCCTGGCGCTGGCATCAATGGCAACCGTCTGGAGCGGCCTCGCCGGCGCGGCCGACCTGCCGAAATCGGCCGAGGTCAAGCAGTCGGGCACGCTCACCATCGCCAACACGGTCGACTTCGCGCCGTTCGAGTATCTCGACGCCGACGGCAAACAGACCGGCATCATCATCGATCTCGCCGGCGAGGTGGCGAAAGCTCTCGACGCCAAGCTCGACGTCCAGCGCATCCCCTTCCCGTCGATGATCCCCGGCCTTGCCGCCGGCCGCTTCAAGGTCGCCTGGGAAACCTTCTCGGCCACGCCCGAGCGCCTGAAGCAGGTCGACTTCATCATGTTCCTCAAGGCCGGCATCGCCGTCTCGACGACGCCCGACAAGAAGGACAGCCTGTCCGCTGACAACGGCCTGTGCGGCAAGCGCATCGGCGCCACCGGCGGCAGCGCCTCGGACTTCCTGATCGACACGCTGAGCAAGGAGTGCACGGACAAGGGCCAGGCGGCGATCCAGAAGTCGCTGTTCAACTCGACCGCCGACAGCACCCAGGCGACGCTCTCCGACCGCATCGACGCCCGCATGGACGACGCCACAGCGTCGAGCTACTTCGAGGTCACCAGCAAGGGCCAGCTCGTCGTGCTGCCGAAGCTCTATGAGGTCGCGCCGCTCGGCATGGCGATCGCCAAGGACGACAAGGAAACCGCCGACATGATGGTCGCCGCGCTTTCCGAACTGTTCAAGAACGGCACCTACAAGGCGATCCTCGACAAATACGGCATGGGCGCTTACACGATCAAGGAACCGTATTTCGTCAACAGCATGGACGCGTTGCGCGCCGACTGAGGCGCATCGCATCCGGCCATGATGGTGGATTTATCGGCGACCGATTTCCTGTCGGTCGCCGTTTCCGATTAAGCAGGAGACCGACAATGGAGGCAGGCGTCCCGGCCGAAATTCGCGCCGAGCCCGGCGCGGCCGATATTGCTTCGCGACTGACCGTCGTGCCGCGCCGCAACTACGGCATCTGGATCGGCACCGCGCTGGCGCTCGTGCTGGCGGCGGTCATCTTCCGGGCCTTCGCCAGCAATCCCGCCTTTGCCTGGGATACTGCAGCCGGCTACCTGTTTCACCCCTCTATCATGCGCGGTCTCGGCACCACGCTGATCCTCACCGTGGTCATCATGCTGCTGGCGATCGTCATCGGCACGGTGATCGCCATCATGCGCGTCTCGCCGAGCCCGGTGCTGCGCGGCTTCTCTGCCGTTTACGTCTGGTTCTTCCGTGGCGTTCCGGCGCTGATCCAGCTCATCTTCTGGTTCAACCTGTCGCTGCTGGTGCGCGAGATCTCGCTCACCCTGCCCTTCATCGGCACGGTCTTCTCGGCCCGCACCAACGATTTCATGACACCCTTCGTCTCGGCCATCGTCGCCCTGTCGCTGTGCGAGGCGGGCTACATGGCCGAGATCATCCGCGCCGGCATCAAGTCGGTGCCTTCGGGCCAGGCGGAGGCCGCGAGCGCGCTCGGCATGCCCTACCGCATGACGCTGAAGCGCATCACGCTGCCGCAGGCCATGCGCTTCGTGCTGCCGCCCACCGGCAACGAGGCGATCAACCTGCTGAAGATGACCTCGCTGGTGACCTTCATCGCGGTCGACGACCTGTTCTACTCCGCGCAGAGCATCTATGCCCGC
The DNA here is from genome assembly GCA_001899205.1 of Mesorhizobium sp. 65-26. GTDB lineage: Bacteria > Pseudomonadota > Alphaproteobacteria > Rhizobiales > Rhizobiaceae > Mesorhizobium. The sequence goes on from MKVL01000035.1 coordinate 165,624, forward strand.
ACCTTCGAGACCATTCCACTGCTGATCGTGGTGGCGTTCTGGTACCTCGCCGTTGTCAGCATCATGTCGGTCGGCCAGCATTTCCTCGAGCGCCATTTCGGCCGCAGCGACGTCCGCACCGAGGCGATGCCGCTGCGTGCCCTGCGCAATGCCTTCAGCCTGCGGGGGACCCGCTGATGAGCAACATCAAGACCGAGAACCGCGCCCGGTTCAGCGTGCCGGACAATTCGATGGTGTTCGCGCGCGGCGTGCGCAAGTCCTATGCCCAGCTCGAAGTATTGAAGGGCATCGACCTCGACGTGCCCGTGGGCTCGGTCGCCTGCATCATCGGGCCGTCCGGCTCGGGCAAGAGCACCTTCCTGCGCTGCATCAACCATCTCGAGAAGATCAGCGGCGGCATCCTTCTGGTCGACAGCCAGTTCGTCGGCTACGACCTCCGGGGCGACAAGCTCCACGAGGTGCGGGACGATCTGCTCTGCGCCCGTCGCGCCGAGATCGGCATGCTGTTCCAGTCCTTCAATCTCTTCGCCCACATGACGGTGATGGAGAACCTGATCGAGGCGCCGACGCAGGTACGCCGCGTGCCGGTCGACCAGGCGAAGGCCGAGGCCGAGGTGCTGCTGCGCCGCGTCGGCCTGCTCGACAAGGTCAACCGCTACCCGCGCGAACTGTCCGGCGGCCAGCAGCAGCGCGTCGCGATCGCCCGCGCCATGGCGATGAAGCCGAAGGTTCTTTTGTTCGACGAGCCGACCTCGGCCCTCGATCCGGAGCTGGTGGGCGAAGTGCTGCAGGTCATGCGGGACCTCGCCGAGAGCGGCATGACCATGGTGGTGGTGACGCACGAGATCGGCTTCGCACGCGAGATCGGCGACCAGCTCGTCTTCATGGACGGTGGCGTCATCGTCGAGCAGGGCGCCCCGCGCGAAATGATCGCCAACCCGCAATCGCCACGCACCCGCGAGTTCCTGTCCCGGGTGCTGTGAGGGGCGGCGCGACCCTACCCCCTTGCGTCACGCGCGTCCGAACGGGTCGTCATTGTTCGAAGAAAGGCGGGCAAACCCGCCTTATCTTGTCCTCGGTATCGCGCTCAACAAACATGATGTCGAGGTGGTTGTCCGACCTGAAGGCCGCCGCAAAGATACTCGATACACTTTGAACGATATGCGCCTGATCGTTCCGACCACCAGCAATGCACAAGGCGACCGACCAGTCATCTGCTCCTGGTTGCATCTGAACCAGGTAAGCGCGCAGCGCCCCGCTTTGCTGCCTGAAAAAGTCAGAGATATCCCGCTTCAGTCGGTCCTCTGCCGCTCCGTTTTGCTCACCCAGGAAACGGATGTCCGACACCGAGATTTTCTCGACCACCGCTAATGTCCCCAGTCTTTGGTAGGATCGACAATATCGATCAGTACCTGGAAGTCAGAGCCTTCGGATCCAGAGAGAAACAGAAATTCGCCAAAAGGGCCACTCCGACACCTCTGAAATTAGTCTCTGACCTGAAGACAGGGGTGCGAGCACTGCCTGCTCAAATGTCACGCAACTCACGATACACCCAGGCGAGTATATGGGGCTCCAGAGGCGGCGAGCCTGTATGTGATTTGCATGAGAGGCCAGTCGCGACAACCAGATGGCGGCATCGGCCAGCGATGACGCCTTTGAGACGCGGCGTCTTCTGCTCAAAACAGCAAGCAGCGCGCCTTTCGGCGCGCCGCTTCGTTGGTCGTCCAGGCTTCAGCTCGTGAAGAAGCTCTGGGTGCCGTGCGCCTCGATGGCTTCGGCGAGGCGGCCGAGCGCGTGGACGTAGGCGGCGGTGCGCATGGTCACGCCCTTGTCGCGCGAGACGTTCCAGATGGCGCGGCCTTCCCGCTCCATGATCGCGCGCAGCCGGTCGTGGATTTCCTCGACCGCCCAGTAGAAGCCCTGCCGGTTCTGCACCCATTCGAAATACGAGACGGTGACGCCGCCCGCATTGGCCAGTATGTCGGGAAGGATGATGACGCCCTTGTCGGCCAGGATACGGTCGGCCTCCGGGGTCACCGGGCCGTTGGCGAGCTCCAGCACCAGCTTTGCCTTGACCGTAGCGGCGTTCGCGGCGTCGACCATGTTTTCGAGCGCCGCCGGCACCAGCAGGTCGCAGTCCACGCCGACCAGGTCCCTGGCCGACAGGAGCTCATGTCCGCCCTGCCCCACCGTGCTGGTGACGGAACGGCCGGCCTCCTTGGCCTGGAGCAGCATGTCGACGTGAAGGCCGGCCGGGGAGGCAACCGCGCCCTCGGAATCCGAGACCGCCACGATCTTGTGGCCATCGGCGGCAAGCAGCCTGGCGATGTGCTGGCCGGCATTGCCGAAGCCCTGGATCGCGACGCGCATCGTCGAGGCGAGGCCGAGATCGCCGGCAAGGTGGCGCACCAGATAATATCCGCCGCGCGCCGTCGCGTCGCCGCGGCCCAGCGATCCGCCGAGCGCGATCGGCTTGCCGGTGATGACAGCGGGCTCCGCCTGGCCGACGATCTGGGCATACTCGTCGGCCATCCAGCCCATGATCATCGAATTGGTGTAGACGTCCGGCGCCGGAATGTCCCGGTCGGGCCCGAGGATGCGCGCGAAGGCCTGGATATAGGCCCTGGAGAGCCGCTCGACCTCGGCCTTGGACAGCTTGCGGGGATCGACCTGGACAGCGCCCTTGCCGCCGCCGTAAGGCAGGTTCATCACCGCGCATTTGAACGTCATCCAGAAGGCCAGCGTCTCCACTTCATCGGCGGTTGCGTCGGGATGGAAGCGGATGCCACCCTTGGTCGGGCCGCGCGTATCGTCATACCGGCATCGCCATGCGAGGAAGGATTTTCGCGACCCGTCATCCATGCGGATCATAAGACGGACCTTCGTGGTCTCGCGCGCGTATTTCAGCTTTTCGATGACATCGGGGTCGATGCTGAGGTGGGTGGCGGCCTCGTCAAGACGGACAAGTGCGTGATGAAGTAGACTGTCTTCAGGCATCATGGCTCCTGGTTGTTGAGATGCGCCACCGGCATAAAAGACGGCAGCCCCCATCGCAACCAGAGTCAGCACTGCTGACCTAATTGGATCGGTCATGAAGGCTGTGTGGCGCAATGAAGGGGGCAGGACCGCCCGGCACATTGAAAGCCGGGAAGACGATATATTAGCCGGCTTATCAATAACGAAGCAGGGAGACCTGGCGCCCGCGCTCCTTAGGTTTTATCCCGGGATTCCGCGCAGCCTCGCATGGGCGCCGCCATGGGCGGAGACCTCGCCCAGCAGGTCCTTGCTGATCGAGCAGAGGACTGTAAAGGCCGGGTTGACCATGTTGCCGATGCGCAGCGTGCAGGCCTGGCTGACGAGCTGGTGCGCGTCGGCCAGGTCAAGGCCGGTCATGCCAGAGACCCAGCACACGAGACCGGCTACAGCGATGCGCACGGCATCGTCGAGCGGCCGTGCCACGCCGACGACGCCGACATGGCTGTCGGTCTCGAGCCGGGGCCAGTCGAAGCCGGCGTCCGGCGCGAGCCGCTCGACGGCCAGCGTCGTGTTGAAGGCCCCCTCGATGGCGGTGCCGGCGATCTCGCCGTCGCCCTGCGCGTAGTGGCCGTCGCCGATATAGAGATGGCCGCCGTCGCGGTTGGCGCGCACATAGAGCGTCGCGCCGGGCCCGAGATCCGGTATATCGAGATTGCCGCCGAAGTCGCCCGGGTTGACCCCGAGCCGCACCTCGTCATGTGCCGGCGCCACGCCGAGCGTGCCGTGGAACGGCCGGAAAGGCACCGCCAGCCTGGCGCCGTTCGCCGCCTTGGTGGCCAGCGTGCGGCCATCCGGCTCGAACCGCCAGATCCAGACGCGCTCCTCCTGCTCGGGCTGCAGATTCGGCGCGCCGCGCGTGCCGGACAGCAGGCCGAAATTCGGCGAGATCGTCGCCACGCCCCAGTCGCGCGCCGGCTGCAGCGAAACGAGATGCACGGCCATAATGTCGCCGGCCTTAACGCCTTCGACGGCGATCGGGCCGGTCAGCGGGTTGACCTTGGGAAACGGCGCGACCTCGCGCGGCTTGCCGTCGGTAGAGGTCAGCTTCCCGGAAAAGCAGTCCTCGGTGAAGACGGTGAACGGCTTGCCCGACGCCACCGTCCGCTTCGGCGCGTGGCCGCCGAAATGGAAGACGAAATCGCCGCTGTCGCTCATGATGTGAACCAGGTGCCGGCGCCGAGCTTCTCGACGATGTCGACGAAAGCCTCGGTCGCGTCGCGGTGGATGCTGTGGCCGACGCCGGGCATGACCACGACCGCGCGTTCGCCAACCTCGCGTTTCAACCTCTCGGTGTCGTCAGGCGGCACGAAGCGGCTCTCCTCGGGCAGCACCCAGACGGTCGGCTGCCTTGCCGCGATCTCGGCGGCGCGCGGGCGCAGGTCCCACGGCGCGTTGCCGGCGAAGGCGGCGCGCGCGTCGTCGAAATCGATCTGCTGCATCGACACCACCTTCCACGCCGCGTCGCGCCGAGACCAGCCGGGATTGAACTTGAGCAGCCCCTCAATATCGCGCGGCATGTTGGCCTCGTCCCAGTCGAGCATGCCCTTGGGTGTCGCCTTGTCGGCGAAATAGGAGACCGGATCCTCGAGCAGCAGCGCCTTCGGCCGGAAGACGCCCGACAGCACGCCGAGCTGGGCCAGCGTGCCGCCGAAGGAATGGCCGATCAGCACGTCCGGCTCTGTCGGCACGTTGGCCTTGAAGTCGGCAAGCAGGCTGTCGAAGGAAAAGTCGCCATCGGCGCGCGTGCTCTCGCCATGGCCGCGCATGTCCGGCGCGATGAGCTGCCAGCCGCGCTCGGCCAGAACCCGCGCCGGCTCGGTCATCGCGCCGCCATTGGCGGTGATGCCGTGCAGCGCCACCACCGTCTTCGCCGCGCCGCGATCCCCCCAGCGCATGACATTGAGCGTCGTCATATCAGTCTCCCGCGACCCAGTTTGCGATCTGCTGCCACAATGGCGCATAGCCCTTCCAGTCGACGAAGGGCGGCGGCGCCCAATGCGGTCCGCAATCCGAAGCGAAGGCGACCGACCGGCCCTTGCCGAAGGAACCGGCGACGATCAACGGATCCTCGCCCGCCGTCGCCACCACCGTGCCGTCGGCCTTGGCCTGGAAACGGTTGTAGCCGAGCAGGCTCGGCCAGCTCGCCTCCAGCCCGCGCACGATGGGATGATCCTTCGCCGCGACGCGCGGCGCAACGCCTTCCGGCCGCTCGACGCGGTCGTCGTTCGCTTCCATCAGCACCGGCAGCGCCTCTTCCACCGCCGTGCCGCGATAGCGGGCCTTGCCGTCGATGCCCTGGAAAGTCAGGTAACCACCGATCATGACCAGGCCGCCGCCTTGCCGCACATAGTCGCGGATGGCGTCGAGGCGGTTGGGCAGCACCTGCGACTTCCTGAACGTGTCGGGGTGCAGCAGCAGCGTGTTGGCGCCGATGTCGCTCAGCATGACGCAATCATAGGCCGACAGCGCCTGCGCATCGAACGGAAAGTCGGTCGCCGCCACATGCGACGGCTGGAAAGTCACCTCCCAGCCGCCGGCCTGCAGCGCGTCGCGCAGCCACTGCACGCCTTCGGCGTACTCGGTGGTGGTGAAGCTGTCGAAGCCCTTCTGGTGGATGGAGTGGACCGTCCAGGATTCCCCGGCGATCAGTACGCGGCGCTTGTCAGCCATCGTTTCCTCTTTCTGCTTTTGGTTATTTCACGAGCCGCGCGATCGCATCCAGCAACGCGCGGTGAACTCTAGCCTCGTCGAGCCCGATGACGACCTCGGCATTGGCCGGCAGGCCCGACTTGCCGGCGAAGTCGATGACGGTGCGGCCATAGGTGAACCGCCCGGCCAGCTCGACATCGACGCGCGCCGGCACGATGCGGGCAAGCGTCGGATCGGCCGCCACGAGCGGCGCCACGGGATCGTTGAGGGGCATATGGGACGGCCCGAACAGGCCCGGCCGAAAGGTGGTGACCAGCGAACGCAGGAGCTCGGCGGCGAAAGCGCCGACCGGCCCGCCAAGCGCCTCCGCCCCGGCAATCAGCGACGGCGTGATGCCGGCGCCGGCGGCGCCGTCGACCGGAATGAGCGTGACGGGAATGCCGGCGCCGAACACGATCGCGGCGGCCTCCGGATCGCACAATATGTTCCATTCCGCGGCCGCCGTCTTGTTGCCCAGCCCCCAGGCACCGCCCAGCGTGACCACGCGCGCGATGCGGCCGGCAATGTCCGGCCGGCGCTGCAGCGCCATGGCGAGGTTGGTGAGCGGCCCCGTGGTGACGATGGTGGCGGCCTCACCCGCCGCGACGACCTCCGCGATAAGCTCGCTGGAATGTCGCGCATCGAGCGAAACGGCGTCGAGGTCGGGACGCTCCGGGTCGAGCGCGCTGTCGAAATCGAGCACGCCGGCGACCAGCCGCTCGCGCACCAGCGGGCCTTCGGCGCCGGAAGCGACCGGAATGTCGCGACGGCCGGTACGCGCCACGGCGATGGCGCCGTTGCGCGCCGTGCGGTCGAAAGCGAGGTGGCCGGCGCCCGTCGTGACCGCGCGCAGGTCGAGCCCGGCATGGCCGGCGGCGACGAGGATCGCCAGCGCGTCGTCATTGCCGGGATCGCAATCGTGGATGATGGGAAGCGTCATGTCGTCTGGTGTCCGGGCAGTCTGGCCGGCCGGTTGCGCCTGTGGGCGCGCCAGCGGGCAAAGGTGAGGCCAAGTATGGCGGCGATGTAAGGCAGCATCAGCACGAACTGCGATGGGATGGCGAAGGCTTGCAGCCTGTCGCCGAGCGCGCCGAAGAAACCGAACAGAAACGAGGCGGCGGCCGTCATCCACGGCAGCCCGCCGCCGAACAGCGTCGCCGCGAGGCCGATGAAACCGCGGCCGCTGGTCATGTCGGGCAGGAAGAAATGCAGCTTGTCCATGGCGAGCTGCGCGCCGGCGAGCCCGGAAAGCAGGCCGCTGATGCCGACGGCGAGCGCCTTCATCAGGCCGACCCGGATGCCGGCCGAGCGGGCGGCGTGCTCGTCCTCGCCGGCGGCGCGCAGATTGGCGCCGGTTGGCGTCTGGTAGAGGAAGACGGCGGTTGCCGGCACGGCCAGCAGCGCCAGGATCACGATGAAGCTCTGGCCCTCGAGGATGCGGCCGAGGAACGGCACGAAGGACAGCGAGCCATCCGGGATATGCCAGACATCAGGGAAGGACGGGGGCCGCAGGCCGCCGGGGCTGTTGTAGAAGCGCTCGAGCGCGAACAGCGTGCCACCGGCCGCGAGCAGGTTGATGCCGAGGCCGGCGACGATGAAATCGGCCGAGAAGCGCAGCGTCAGCAGCGCCAGGAGCTGCGACATCAGGATCGCAGCCGCCACGGCGGCAAGGAAGGCGAGCGAAGCGCTGCCGGTGGCGTTGCCGACGGCGATGGCCGTGAAGGCCGCGACAAGCATCATGCCTTCCACCGCGACGTTGAGGATGTTGGCGCGCAGCGTGATCATGGCCGCAAGCGCCGCGAGCAGGATCGGCGTTGACTGTTCGAGAACGGAGGCAAGCAGCGACTGGATGTCCATCGTGGTCAGCCCCTCAGTCCGCTCTTGCGCAGCCGCGCCGTCATCAGCAGGACCAGCAGGCCGGTCAGCAGGTTGACCAGCGAGCGCGGCACGTCGGTCGAGATCTGCATGTAGGCGGCGCCGTTCAGCATCATGGCGTAGAACAGCGCCGTCGCCAGCGCGCCGATCGGGTGGATGCGGGCAAGCAGCGCGCAGGTGAGGCCGACCAGGCCGTAGGCCGGCGAGAAATTCTGCTCGAAGCGATGGCCGATGCCGAGCACGTAGAGCGCGCCGGCAAGCCCCGCCAGCCCGCCCGCCACGAGCATGGCGCTGATAATGCGGCGGTTCGCTGGCACGCCGACCGCATTGGCGAACCGCAGGTTGATGCCGGCGGCGCGCAGCTGCGCGCCCCACTCCGTGCGGAACAGCACAACCCAGGTCACAAGCGCCAGCACGACGGCAACAAGGAAGCCGCTGGTCGCGCCCGGCACGCCGGGCATCGGCGGCAGCCAGATCGACTTCGCGACCATGCGGCTGACCGCGCCATAGGCGCTGGTGTCGCGAATGACCTGATTGACGAGATAGGAAGTGAACAGCAGCACGATGGTGTTGAGCATCAGCGTCGTCACCACCTCGTCGACGGCGAGCCTCACCTTGAGCACGCCAGGGATCCAGCCGAGGAAGGCGCCGGCGGCGATGCCCGCCGCAACCGCCAGGGGCAGCAGGATCACCGCCGGCAGATCGGCGAAGAAGACGCCGACCACCGTGGCGGCGATCGCGCCGGCATAAAGCTGGCCCTCGCCGCCGACATTGAAGACGCCGGCGCGGAACGAGAAGATGACGCCGAGCGCGATCAGCGTCAGCGGCGTCGCCCGGTTGAGGAACAGCGCGAAATTGCCGAGCGAGTCGAAATTGGCGAACAGAAGATCGCGATAGGCCTGCACCGGCTCGTCGGTGATCGAGGCGACGAGCAGGAAGCCGAGCGCCATGGTCAGCGCGATGGCGCCGAGCGGAGCGCCGATGGCGCGCAGGAAGGAACGTGCCGCCTCGTTCATGCCGCCACCGCCTCGCCGCCATTCATCAGCGTGCCGACCGTCGCCTCGTCGGCCACGGCGCGGTCCAGCACGCGCATCAGTCGGCCGGAATACATCACGCCGATGCGGTCGGAGAGCGCGAAGATCTCCGACAGTTCCGACGAGATCAGCAACACCGCGTGGCCGCGATCGGCCGCCGCCAGGATGCGCTCGTGAACGAATTCGGATGCGCCGATGTCGAGCCCGCGCGTCGGCTGGCACACCACCAGCAGCGCGGGATCGCGCTCCAGTTCGCGCGCGATCACCACCTTCTGCATGTTGCCTCCGGACAGCCAGCCGACCGGGGTCGAGGCCTGCGCGCCGCGAACGTCGAATTCCTTGATCTTGCTCGCCGCGAACGCATCGAGCCGGCCACGGTCGACAAAGCCATGGCGCAGGATGCCGGCGCGCGAATAATTGGTGGCGGCGACGTTCTCGGCAACGCTCATCGTCACACCGAGCCCGCGGTCCAGCCTGTCCTCGGGGATAAAGCCCAGACCGGCCTCCTGGCGTTCGGCGACGCTCGCCCGCGTCACGTCACGGCCGCAGAGCTCGATCGCGCCGCCCTGGATCGCCATCAGGCCGGCAATCGCCTCGGAAAGCTCCGTCTGGCCATTGCCGTCGACGCCGGCAATGCCCATCACCTCGCCGGCGCGCACGTCGAACGAGATGGCGTCGAGCAGCAGTCGGCCATGCGAGTTGGTCATGCTGACCCTGTCGAGCTTCAGCACCGGCGCGCCGAAGCTGCGCGCAGCGCCATCGCCCTTGCGCCCGACCAGGAAGACGTCGCGGCCCACCATGTCGCGGGCGATATCGGCCTCGCTGACATCGGCCGTGCGATGCGTCGAGATGCTCTCGCCGTGGCGGATCACGGTGACGCGGTCGGAAACGGATTTCACCTCGCGCAGCTTGTGGGTGATGAAGAGGATCGTGCGGCCCCTCGCCCGCAAGCCGTCGATCACCTGCAGAAGTTCATCGACCTCCGGCGGCGTCAGCACCGCCGTCGGCTCGTCGAGGATGAGCAGCTTGGCGTCGAAGGCGAGCGCCTTGAGGATTTCGACGCGCTGGCGCTGGCCGACCGAGAGCTGGCCGACAGGTGCGTTCGGATCGAGGCCGAAATTGTAGCGTAGGGAAAGTTCCCGCGCCCGATCGACCATGGCCGCCCTGTCGGAAAACAGGCCGAGGCGCCGCGGCTGACGGCCGAGGAAGAGGTTCTCGGCGACCGTCATCGACGGAACCAGCGTGAAATGCTGATGCACCATGCCGATGCCGTGCGCGCTTGCCGCGATCGGATCGGGGATCCGCACCGGCTCGCCGTTGAGCACGATCTCGCCGGCGCTCGGCTGATGGATACCGGCCAGTATGTTCATCAACGTCGACTTGCCGGCGCCGTTCTCGCCGCAGATGACGTGCACTTCGCCCCGCCTTACGTCGAGGTCGACGCGCTTCAGCGCGACCTTTTCGCCGAAGGTCTTGGCGATGCCCCGAAGGCTGAGAATGGTGTCGTTGTCGGTCATGGCGCCCGTGGAAGGTTTGGAGTGGGCGGATGGCCGCCCACTCCCGTCCTGGGAGGACTTTACTTGAAGGCCGTCTCGACCTTGAGTTCGCCGTCGACCACCTTGGCCTTGGCCTGGTCGACCCGCGCCTTGACCTCGGCGGGAACCAGTCCGTCATTGTAGACGAGGCCGACACCGTCATTGGCAAGGCCGTAGATCTTCAGCTTGCCGAACTCGGCCTTGCCGGCCTCGATCTGCTTGATGGAATCGTAGATCGAGTTGCCGATCTGCTTCAGCATCGAGGCGAGCACGTTCTTGGGATGCAGGCCGTTCTGGTCGGAATCGACGCCGATGGCGTATTTGTTGGCGTCGGCGGCGGCCTTGAGGATGCCGAGGCCGGCCGGGCCGGCGACGTTGTAGACGACGTTGGCGCCGTTGTTGATGGCGGTGTTGGTCAGGTCATAGGCCTTCTGCGCATCGTTGAAATTGCCGATGAAGATGACCTGGACGTTGATGTCGGGCGTGACCGTCGCCGCGCCCTGCTTGAAGCCCAGGATAAAGTCCTGGATCACAGGCAGGTCCATGCCGGCGACCACGGCGATCTTGGGCTCGCCGGACGAAAGCGGGAAGTCCTTCTTGTCGGTGGCCGCGATCGCCGCCAGCACGCCCGCGAGGTAGGAGCCCTCGTTCTGCGCGTACTTCACCGAAAGCACGTTCGGCTCCTTCAGCTCGTCGTCGAAGAAGACGTACTTCTGGTCGGGATGCTGCGGCGCCACGGCGGCGAGATTGTCGTGCATGTTCGGGCCGGTGAAGATGACGCTCCATTTGCCGGAGTTGGAAACCGCCTCGAGGTTCTGGCGCCAGAGCTGGGGATCGGTCGGCGAGGCCTGCAGCAGGCGGGTGCGCGCGCCATCCTTCTCGGCGCGGGCAAAGCCGGTGGCGGCATTGTCGTTGAAGCCCATGTCGCCGAGGTTGTCGCTCATCACGTAGACGGCGCTGAACTGGTCGGCGGCCATGGCGGCCCCGGTCAGCATGGCAAGGCCCATCACCGTCGCGGCGGCGGCGCGTTTCAAGGATACTCTTATCGTCATGACTGTACTCCCATTGTTGAGTTGCTTGACCTGTTCCCTATTGGCGCGGAGCCGCCACGGACTGACGCTCGACGAGCGTGACCGGCAGTCGCGTGAGCGCCTCCGGCGCTTTCTTTTCAAACAGCGCGAGCAGCGCCCGAAGTCCGGCGCGGCCGAGCTCGGCGGTCGGCTGCCGCACGGTGGTGAGCCCCGGCGCCAGGAGATCGGCGAAGGGCATGTCGTCGAAGCCGACGAGGGAGATGTCTCCCGGCACCGACAGCCCGCGCTGCTTGATCGCCTGCATGACGCCGAGTGCGATGAAATCGCTGCCGGCGAACACAGCCGTGGGCGCGTCGCCCGCGTCGAGCACGCCGCGCATGGCCTCGAGCCCGAACTCGCGCGCATACGCGCCATGCTGGATGAAGCCGGGCTCCGCCTCGATACCGGCCTCGCGCAGCGCGTCGAGGAAGCCCTGGCGCCGCTCCTTGGCGCTGAACAGATCCGCAGGGCCGCCGATATGGGCGATGCGGCGGTGGCCGGCCTCGACGAGATGGCGGGTTGCCAGATAGGCGCCCTGCCGATTCTCGACGAACACCTTGGGCACGTTGACGCCAGGAATGTCCTCGTCGATGAGCACCACCTGCCGGTGCTGGTTGACCGCCGCGGCCAGCGTGCCGTCGTCCGGCTGGTTGGTCATCATGATGAGCCCGTCGACATGACGGTCCCTGAGGCGCCCAAGGCTGGCGAGTTCGCGCTCGCGCCGGCCGCCGGTGCTGGCCATGAAGACGGCATAGCCGTGCTTGTCGGCCTCGTCCTCGACGGCGGCCGCCAGCTCGGCGAAGAACGGATTGGCGATCTCGGGCGTCACCAGGCCGATGGCCTCGGACCGGCCGAGGCTCAGTCGCTTGGCGAGCGCGTTGGGGCGATAATCGAGCCGGGCGATAGCCGCGTCGATGCGGGCGGCCGTATCGGCAGGCAGTTCCAGCCGGTTGTTGAGGTAGCGCGACACGGTGGTCGCCGAGACCTTCGCCGCTGCCGCCACATCCTGGATCGTGCTCATCGGCCTCCCTTTCCTTGATCAGGGATAGCTAACGCAATCGGTTTAGTAAAGCGGTTTTGTAAATCGGTTGTGTAAATCGCCGACAGCATGTTTCTCCCGCCTCTCCAGGGGCTGATTTCCGGAGCTATGGATCGTGGATGGTTTGGGTCCGGGCCGGCAAATGGCGGCGGCTCAGCCGCCGGTCATCAGCCCGTACACCAGCCTCTGGAGGTTGCCACCCTCGCCGAACTCGACCTTGTCGAAGTCACGGCTGCGCTGGCGCTGCGCCTGGGACAATTCGGAGAGGTGTGCCGTGAGTTGCTCGCGGATCTTGCGGCAGGATGGATCGTCGGCCACCGTCAGCCCGACGCTGTAGGCCTCGATCGCTTTCACCATCTCCTTGATCATCTCGCCATGCACGCGCTCGTGGTCGCGCACGCCGGTGAAGAAGACTTCCCATGTCTTGCGCGCGGCCTCTCCGAGAGGACCGCTCGGCTTGGGCAGCTTGTAGATGATGGTCAGCTTCGGGCGTGCCGACACCAGCACGCAGGCATTGCCTTGCGGCCTGTAATCGCGCTGCCATGTCAGGGTGAACGTGGTGTAGGCGATGGTGCGCTTGCCCTTGCCGATGACAGGCCCCCGCTGGCCGATCGAGGCATAGAGCTCGGGACCTGACCGGCCCTCGATGGCATAGCTCTCCACCTTCTCGATCGCCTGCCAGTCGGCGCGCGCGGCGGACGGCAGCGCGACGCCAGCGACGAGCAGCAGGACACCGAAGCATCGGCTGGAAAGAGGCACGGTGAATTTGCGCCCGCGACGATGGGAAAGCAAAGATCTCAGAAGCATCCGCGCGTCATCTCTCCCTGTTTTGCCTGGAGCGCCGCGCGTCCTTTTGGACGCGCAAAGGACGCTCTTCTACCTTGACTTGGCGCATGATCCCTTCCGAAAATCGATGCCGATTTTCGGGGTCATGCGCTATGCGGCCGTCCGTCGCGATGGCAGCCAACATGGCTGGCAAAGGTGGACAAGCCGCCGCCTCTGACGTCATACCCAAGCGATCCTTTTGTCACCAGCAGGAGTTCGCGTGGAATCCTTCGTCGACCAGTGCGTGCGCCTCATCGAGAACAACCAGATATGGGCCATCGTCGTGGTCGGCCTGCTGGCCTTCGGTGAATCGCTGATCCTGATCGGCATCCTGATTCCCGGCACCACCGTGCTGGTGATCGTCGGCGGCCTCGTCGGCTCCGGCATCGTCCATCCTGTCCCGATCGTTGTCGCGGCCATCATCGGCGCGGCGCTCGGCGATGTCGTCTCCTACTATCTGGGGGCATGGCTCGGACGCGGCGTGGTGCACAAATGGCCGCTCAGCCGGTACCGGCACGACGTCGCCCGGGCGCGGCTGTTCTTTCGCCGCTACGGCTTCGCCGCGATCTTCGTCGGCCGCTTCTTCGGCCCGGTCAGGGCGACAGTGCCCCTGGTCGCCGGCATGCTGGGGATGAGCCGGCGCAAGTTCCAGATCGCAAACGTGCTTTCCGCCATCGTATGGGGGCCGATCGTGCTTTTCCCCGGCTGGCTCGTCGCCAAGGGCGCCGGAAGCCTGGCGGCGTTCGACACCACGAGCATCGTCGCCATCGGCTCGGCACTGGTCGTGGCTGGGATTCTGTTCGCCATCATCGGTATGCGCCTGATGCAGCGCCGCGGCGGGCGACGCCGCCGCGCGAACGTTACAGGCAGGCCTTAGGGCCGCGCCCGCAGATAGCGGAGTTCGCCGGACACCACTCGGCTTACTGGACGGAGCTGACCAGCGCCTCGTCGCCGCCCCTTATGGAAACCCAGCGCCCGGTGTTCTCGCTCGATTGCCGCTTCATGTAGCGGTAGCCGGTCTGGTTCCAGAGCAGAACCTTGTCGGACAGATTGTCGAGGACGATGTCGCCCCGGTCCGTGCGTATGGTGAGCACCGAATGGCCCTCGCCGTTGCGCTTGCGCACCACCGTGATCAGCAGGTTGGCCACGGCGACACCGCTTTTCGCCAGCGTGCGCCGCTTCTCCAGCACATAGTCCTCGCAGTCGCCGTATCCGTCGTCGGGATAGGCCCAAACCTCGTCCTTACCGTAATGGTCGATGTCTTCCATCGGCTTGACGCGGGTGTTGACGGACTTGTTGACGGAACTGATGCGCCGCAGCAGCACGTTCGTCAGATGCTCGGGCTTGCTGTTGGGCGAGCGGATCGAGCATTCACCGGCATGGGTCTTGCAGAAATCGAAGTGGCCGACCGGCTGGGTCGTCGGACCGCCGACCGTCATCGACGCTCCCGCCGCCTTCGCCGCTCCGCATGCCGCGCCGAAGCCGACAAGCGTCAGGGCAAGGCCGAAACAACGCGCCGCCAAACGCCAACTTATCGAGGATGCCATGCGGCGCCGCCCAAGTCGTTCCTGTTAAAGGAAAGTTAAGGAGGAATTCCCGGCCCGTCAATCAACGGCGAACGCAATCCCTGACGCAGGCGAATCCAGCTGGCGGAGCGGGATGCCAGATCCCGCTCCCGTGCCGGCCTCAGGCAAGCCAGCCCATCGCGACGGAAAGCAGCAGCACGACACCCAGCACCCCGCGATAGATGACGAAGGGCCAGGCGGAGAAGCGCTCCAGGACCCGCATCAGGCCCCATATGGCGAAGAAGGCGGAGATGGAGGCGACCACCAGCCCGACGATCAGCACGGACCAGCCATGCGCGTCCAGATGCACCTTGTGCAGTTCCCACAATTCCTTGAGGCCGGCGAGCGCGATGGCGGGCAGGCCGAGCAGGAACGAGAAGCGCGCCGCTTCCGAACGTCGGAAGCCGAGCGCCAGGGCGGCGGTCAGCGTCGAGCCGGAGCGCGAGACGCCGGGGATCAGCGCGCCGACCTGCGCCAGGCCGATCAGCACCACGTCGCGCGTGGTGGCCTCGGCGATGATGCGCTGGTGCCGCGCCCTGATTTCGGCCAGCGCCAGCAGCACCGCCATGACTAGGCAGGCGACTCCGATGACGGCAATGCCGCGCAGCGGCGAATTGCAGGCGTTGAGCAGGCCGGACAGTGCCAGGCCGGCAATGCCGATCGGCACCGTCGCCAGCACGATCCACAGCGCCAGCCGAAGATAGGGATTGCCGAAATCACGTCGTACCAGCGCGCCGATGGAGCCCACGGTGATGTCGCGCACGTCGGCCCAGAAATAGCTCACCACCGCGGCCAGCGCGGCAAGCTGCATGGCGGCGGAAAAGGCCGAGCCGGGATCCTGCCAGCCGAGCACCGCCGGAACGATGCGCATGTGGGCGGTGGACGAGATCGGCAGCAGTTCCGTGATGCCCTGCACCACGCCGAGGAACGCAACCTTGGCGTATCCCAGCCCAACGAAGCCGGTGTCGACGCCTTGCGTGCAAATTTCAGCCATATCGGGCCTTCCGTGTAGAGAGGTGAGAATAACAGCAATGACTGATTCCGCCCCGCCTCGCGAGCAGCGTTAGCGTCACGATTCGGAGAACGCAATTTACGGATATGTAAAGCGCGGCCGGCACGGCAGCATGACAGGCATCGGCATGGGCGGGCCAGCCCGCGCCACGACATTCCAGCCGCTTCCACAGGGCACGGCATTGCACGTTGACGCAGCTGGATTCGCTCGTTAGCGTGCCCTCCGGAACTGGTTCCGCCGCGAGGCGGATGAAAAGGGAACATGGTGCGGCCGGCACATCGGGCCAAAGCCATGACTGCCCCCGCAACTGTAACCGTTGAGCCATCTTCCATGATGCCACTGACCGCCGATAGGGGTCGGGAAGGCGGAGGACCGGCGAGGAGACGGAAGTCAGGAGACCTGCCTGTTCCAGTCACCCATGCTTGAGCACGAGGGGTGCTCACGCGCGGTCGCCCGTGGCGGTGACATTTGCAAAAGTGTTGCCGCATGCCGGGGACGGGTCGGGGTGGGATGTACGTGCCAGAAGTCTGCCTGATGATCTTTTCCGCCTGCGGTTTTTCAGGAAAACCCGGGGCGAATTCGCTTGCCCCGCCCAGCACATTCGGGGGCAGACATGCATCAGACGACCATTCTGGCCGGCGCCTTGGCGCTGGCATTCACGGGCAGCGCCTGCGCGCAGGAGAATGACCAGGAAAAACCGACGCTGCTCGACAGGATCCTGATCACCGACGGGCGCACGCCGGTCGAACAGGAAAAATCCGGCCGCGCCTTCACCGTCATCACCGGGGAACAACTCGAAAAGAACCAGGTGCGCTACGTCGCCGATGCACTGCGTCAGGTGCCGGGCTTCGCCGTGTCGCGCACCGGATCGTTCGGCGGCTTCACGCAGGTGCGCGTGCGGGGCGCCGAGGCCAACCAGCTTCTGGTGATGGTCGACGGCGTCAACGTGTCCGAGACTTCGAGCGGCGAATTCGACTTCGGCAGCCTGCTGGTCGACGACGTCGATCGCATCGAGATCCTGCGCGGGCCGCAGAGCACCTTCTGGGGTTCCAACGCCATGGCCGGCGTGGTCAACATCATCACCAAGCGCGGCACCCGCGACGGCTTCAAGGTCGACGCGCGCACCGAGGCCGGCACCGACGGCACCTTCCTCGGCGGCGTGTCGCTGCGCGGCGGCGGCAGCAACTACGACCTTTCCCTTTCGGCCGCGTTCCGGCGCACCGACGGCTTCGACATCTCGCCGATCGGCACCGAGAAGGACGGCGACCGCAACACGACGCTGAACGGCAAGTTCACGATCGACCTCACGCCCGATCTGACGGTCGATGGCACGCTACGCTACGTCGACCGCAAGAGCGATACCGATCCGCAGGATTTCAGGTGGGGCAGCCCCACTTACGGGCAGGTGATAGAAGGCCCCGACTGGACCGCCACCCGCGAGTTCTTCGGCTCCGTCGGCGCCACTTATGTGTCGATGGATGGAGCGCTGACCCAAAAGGCGCGTTTCACCGGCAGCAGCACCCATCGCGACAATTTCTCGAGCCTCGACACTTTTGCTCCGAATACTTGGGACGATGGCAATCGCTACAAGGGCAGCTACCAGGCGAGCTATCAGTTCGATACGCCCGGAATGCTGGAAGCCCATCATCAGCTGACCGCCGGCTATGACTGGCAGCGCGAGACCTTCTCGCCCTCGCACCTGTCCGGCGCCACCTTCAGCCGCGACAGCAATTCCTTTATCGGCGAGTATCGCGGCGAGTTTCTCGACCAGTTCAACGTCAATGCCGGCATCCGCCGCGACCTCAACGACCGTTTCGAGGACTCCACCACCTGGACCCTCAGCGGCTCGTGGAGGATTCCCAACAGCGAAACCCGGCTGCACAGCTCGGTCGGCACCGGCATCACCAACCCGACTTTCTATGAGCAGTTCGGCTACCTGCCCGGCAGTTTCCAGGGCAATCCCAACCTGAAGCCCGAGGAGAGCACCGGCTTCGACATCGGCATCGAGCACGGTTTCTTCGACCGCATGCTGGTGATCGACGCCACATACTTCAACCAGAACCTGATCAACGAGATCTCGACCGACTACAGCGGTTCGCTGCCGACGCCGGTCAATCTCAGCGGAACGAGCAAGCGGCAGGGCGTCGAGCTGTCCGCCACGCTCGATCTTTCGAACGGCTTCACCGCAACCGCGACCTACACCTATACGGACTCGACCGAACAGAAGCTTGCGGGCGGCCCCCGCCAGGAGGAGGTGCGCCGCCCGAAACACTCCGGATCGCTCGGCGCCGCCTATGTCTTCGCCGAGGAAAAGGCCCGCGTCTTCACCGACATCGTCTTCAACGGCAAGATGCTGGACACGGACTTCGCCACGTATCAGCCTGTGGCGCTTGGGGCTTACACCGTCGTCAACATCGGCGGCAGCTACAAGATCAACGAGCGGCTCGAAGCCTTTGGCCGCATCGAGAACCTGTTCGACGAGAAGCACCAGGAAGTGTTCGGCTACAGCACACAGGGGCGCACGGCCTTCATCGGCCTGAAAGGAACCTACTGATCGATGGCGGGAATCCTGCGCAAATTGTCGAGGGGAGCGGTTTTCGCCGCCCTCCTCTTGCCGGCCGCTTCCGCCGCATGGGCCGCCGAACCGCCGAAGCGGGTGGTTTCGATGAACCTGTGCACCGACGAACTGGCGATGCTGATCGCGGCGCCCGGACAGCTCTACTCCGTCTCGTACCTCGCCGCCGACCCGGGTTCGTCCGTGCTTGCGACCCAGGCGGGCGGCTACGCCGTCAATCACGGCCTTGCCGAGGAGATATTCCTGATGCAGCCGGACCTCGTCATCGCCGGCACCTATACCACTCGGTCGACGGTGACGTTGTTGCGGCGGCTCGGCTTCCGCGTCGAGGAATTCGCGCCGGAAAACTCCTTCGACGACATCCGCGCCAATCTCAAGCGCATGGGCGAGATACTGGGACGCCAGCAACGGGCCGCCGAACTGATCGCGGAATTCAATGTCGGGCTCGACGAGCTTGCCGCGCGCAAGGCGCCAGCCAGGACGGTCGCGTTCTACTATGCCAACAGCTATACGTCCGGTTCGGGCACGCTGGCGGACGCCATCGTCAAGGCGTCCGGGCTGGTCAACATCGGCGACACGCTCGGCCTGGCCGGCACGACGAAGTTGCCGCTCGAGATGCTGCTGATCGCCAATCCGGACATCATCGCCGATGGCATCGATCGCTACGACACACCCGCGCTGGCGCAGGAGAACTTCGTCCATCCGGCGTATCGGGCGCTGCCGGGACGCAAGGTCGCCGTGCCCGGCAAATACATGATCTGCGGCGCGCCCTTCACGCTGGAGGCGGCGCGTATCCTCAAAGACGCGGCGACTGACCACGGCGGACAGCCATGACTGACACCGCTCGCTATCGGGTCGTGCTCGCCATCCTCGCGGCCGCAACCGTCGTCCTCTTCCTCCTGTCGCTGACGGTCGGGCCGGCCGCGATCGGCCTCGGCGACAGTCTGTCAGCGCTGTTCTCCGACAAACGCGACGCCATCGCCCTCATCATGCGCGAAATCCGACTGCCGCGCGCGATACTGGGCCTGATGATCGGCGCCACCCTCGGCCTGTCGGGCGCCGCGCTGCAGGGCTGGCTGCGCAACCCGCTGGCCGAACCCGGCCTGCTCGGCGTCAGCGCCTCGGCCTCGCTCGGCGCCGTCATCGCCATCTACACCGGCTTCTCGGCGCTCTTCCCGCTCGGCCTGCCGCTGGCGGCTCTGGGTGGCGCTGTGCTTGCCGTGTTCGTCGTGCAGGCCATGGCCGGCCTGCGCGGCGGCACGCTCACCATCATCCTGTCAGGCGTCGCAGTCTCGGCCTTTGCCGGCGCGATGACCTCGCTGGCGCTGAACCTTTCGCCCAATCCCTTCGCCGCCCTCGAGATCATGTTCTGGATGCTGGGTTCTCTCACCGATCGCTCCATGACGCATGTCTGGCTGGCGGCGCCATTCATGCTCGTCGGCTGGGCGATGCTGGCGAGCCTCGGCCGCGCGCTCGACGCGCTGACGCTGGGCAGCGATACCGCCGCCAGCATGGGCGTCAACCTGCGGCGCGTCCAGTTCCTCGCGGTCTTCGGCACCGCCGCCTCGGTCGGGGCGGCGACGGCGGTCGCCGGCGCCATCGGCTTTGTCGGCCTCGTCGTGCCGCACATCCTGCGGCCGCTTGTCGGCGCACGCCCATCCCGCCTTTTGCCCGCAAGCGCGCTGGGCGGTGCGGCGGTGCTGCTGACGGCGGACATACTGGTGCGCGTCATCGCGCCCGGCCGCGACCTCAAGCTCGGCGTGCTGACCGCGATCGTCGGCGCGCCGTTCTTCCTGTGGCTGGTCTACCGGACACGGAGGCAGTTGCTGTGAGCCTGCTGTCGGTTTCCAACCTGCACGTCGCGCTGGGCGCGCGGCCGGTGCTCAAGGACGTTTCGTTCGAAGTGACTGCCGGAGAGTTCGTCGGCCTCATCGGCCCCAACGGAGCCGGCAAGTCCACTCTACTGCGCGCTGCTCTCGGCCTCGCGCCGTCCCGGGGCCGCATCGCCATCGGCGGCGACGAAGGCCTGTCGTCCCGCCAGCGGGCGCTTCGCATCGCCTATCTCGCGCAGGAGCGCGACATCGCCTGGCCGGTCTCGGTGGAGGCGGTGGTCGCGCTGGGGCGAGCGCCGCACGGCTCCGCCTTCTCGAACGCGGCCGCGCAGGATCGCCGCATCATCGAGCAGGCCATGCGGCGCATGGAGATCGCGGCATTCCGCGATCGCCAGGCGACGCAGCTTTCGGGTGGCGAGAAGGCACGCGTGCTCATCGCCCGCGCGCTCGCGCAGGATGCACCGCTGCTGCTCGCCGACGAACCCGCATCCGGCCTCGATCCATCGCACCAGATCGTGCTGATGCGCCTTTTCGCCGAACTCGCCTCGGAGGGCCGCGCCGTCGTCGCCTCTATGCACGATCTCGGCATGGCGGCGCGCTGGTGTTCGCGTCTTATCCTTCTCGACCATGGCATGATCGTCGCCGACGGGGCGCCGCGCGCGGTGCTGACCGCGGAACGCCTGCGATCCGTCTATGGCATCGAGGCCCATCTCGGCGAGGCGGCTGACGGCATGATCGTGCAGCCTCTAGACATCGCCGCCGGCGTTGACGCGGCGACAACGCAAAGCGGCAAGGAGCAGCACGATGGATGATCTTGGCCCCCTCCTTGCACGACACCTGACGAACTGGCGAACCGGGTGGAGCATGGGGACGTTCGGCGCCATAGCCGAGTTCCACCACGACGAGGGCGAGCCGGCCGTCGTCGACGAGGCCGGTGCGCTGACGCGCGCGACAGCCAGGGGCGCCGTCCGCATCGATCGGCTGGCGGGCATCCGGGCCGTCGCCTATGAAACCGTCAGCCCGAAACGCCACCGCTGGAGCCAGGCGGTGGCGCTCTGCCTGCCGGAGGCCGAGGCGCGCCGTTCCGCGCGGTCCGTCCTCACCGAGCTCGGCCCCGACCAGCACGCCATACGCGGGCAGGACCGCGCGGCCATCCTTTTCGACATGGGCCTGTCGCTGCCCCAATGCGACTTCTGCGTCCGCACCGACGATCCGCGTTTGCTGGAAAGCCTGTGCGCCCATGCAGGCCGCTCACTGTTTGAACACGACAATCCGGTGATGATGTCGATACTGGCCGGCCACCCGCACCGCGTTGCGCTCACCAATCTCGGCCGCGTCGAAGTCTTTCAGAAGATCGGCGGCCCCGACACCGGCGGCGTCTCGCCACCCGGCCCGCACACCCACCTGCTGCCGAAACTCCTCAGAGCCGGACGCACGCATTCGGCCAACACGCCAATCCCGGACGGGCTGCTGCCGCTCGGCTCCATGCATCCGGGCAATCCTGTGATCGGCGCGCAGGGCGAGGACCAGCCTTTCGATTTGCGCCTCTTCGACGATTTCCAGGCGATGCTGGACAACTTCGGCGACCCTCAGCTTCTCGCGGCAAAGAAGACTGTCGTTGCCGGGCTGGCGGCGGGCGACCCGCCCGAGAGCTTCGTCATGCCGGCAAGCCGCTTTGCCCGCGCCGCGGCGCGGCTGGCGCTCCGCCAGCAGGCGCGGCTTGCCGACCATCTGCGCGACGATCGTCTTTCCAGGGCAATCTCCGCCTGGCAAAGGCTGCACGACCAGGGCAGCGAAACCGAAAGCGAGGATGACGACGCGCCCGGTCATTGATGCCGGACCGTTCCGTGTCGCGGACATGACGCTGACCAGGCCCGCCAAACGCGGCGCGTGGCGGCGGAAGCTCCTGGCTTCAGGGCAATTGGCTGCCCCATCAAAAACCGGAACGAAATGAAGCCTGAGCAATTCTAGGAAAGTGCGAAGCGGTTTCTCGTCCGGAATTGCGTAAAAACAAGAAGATAGCCCCTCGCGGGCAATCCTGATTTTCGTCGGAACCCTCTGGACAATGGCCGACGAAGGCTGAACATTGCGCCGCCTCGCAGCCCGTAGGCTGAATCGGAATACCATGGCGCTGACTGCCGAAGAAATACTGACCTACCCAGCCCTGCATCGCAGCGTCCAGGCGCAGTCTCGCGCGCTGATCGCGATTTACGAGACGAGCCCGCGCCTTGCCTCGATCTTCGCCACGCAGCAGCGCTGGCTGCTGGGCCATGTCGGACTGTCCATGCATTTCAGGCAGGTGCCTGGCGATCCCCTTACAGAATTGACCATGGCCCGTTTCATCAAGGTCGTATCCGACAATGCGGTGGCCAGCCGCAATACGGCCGAGGCCTTCCTGAAGGAAATGCTGCACTACAACATCGCCGAATATCTGCCGGCGCGCGACGGGCGCGCCCGGCCCTTGCGGCCGACTGCCGCCACGATAAGGACCTTCTCCGGCTGGGTGATCGCCCATCTGCGCACGCTGGACGATCTCGATGGCGGTGATCGCCTGTCCATCTTTCTCTACCGTCCAGACATGCTGAACCGGTTGCAGCCGCTGATCGCCGACGGCCTGCTTGCCTCGATTCCGGTACGCGAGCCGAAGCAGACCTTCTCCCTGTTCATCTGGCTCAACAATGGCGGAATCGTCATGGACTGGCTGATGTCAGGCATCAATCCCGACCATGCCGACCTCGACCGTATCCCGACAAGCGTCGTCTCGATCGGCGACTTCGCCAGTTGGTTGCACCTTTCGCGCACCCACCTGGCGCGCAAGCTGCGCGACGCGGAGGAACTGGGCAGCATCGGCTGGCTGGGCAAGCGCGGCCATTCCGTGATGTGGGTCTCCAAGGCTTTCCATCAGGAGTACATGATGGTGCAGGCCGCGAAACTCGCGGTCGTCGCCGCCGCTTTCGAGGCATGCCTCGACGCGCCCCGGCGAGGCTGAGGGACTGGCGCCGGCTATCCTTGCCGGGGTGACTGGACATCGAACGCCAAGGCTGCGTATGAGATTTCCGATCGCCGGACCGGGGCATGGGAAAACAGGGCATGGCGCTTAAGCAGGACCAGATCGCTGGGCATCCGGCGCTGCACCGCAGCGTCCGGGCGCAAGCGCAGTCGATGAACCAGCTCTATGAGACGAACCCGCGGCTGTCCGCGGTGTTCGCCAGCCAGCAACGCTGGCTGATGGCGCATATCGGCCTCGCCCTGCATTTCAGGCGGGAACCCGACGACTACCGCAAGGAGCTTACCGCGGCCCGTTTCATCGACGTGATCCGTCAGAATTCAGTGGCCAGCCGCAACACCGCCGACGCCTTCATCAAGGAGATGCTGCACTACAACTTCATCGAGCTCATGCCCACGACGCAGGATGGCCGCATCCGCCCCTTGCGGCCGGTGGCGTCCGCCCTGGAGCCGGTCAGCGGCTGGATGATGGCGCATCTTCATACGCTGGACAGCCTCGACGGCGCGAGCCGCCTGGCCATGTACCTGAAGCAGCCCGATGCGCTCGCCAGGGTGCAGCCCCTGGTCGCCGATGGCCTGCTTTCGTCCAATCCGGTGCGCGAGCCGAAGAAGACCTTTTCCCTGTTCACCTGGTTGAACAGTGGCGGCGTGGTGATGGACTGGCTCATTTCGGGCGTCGATCCCGACGATGCCGGCCGTGATCGCATCCCGACCGGCGTCGTCTCGATCGGCGACTTCGCCAACTGGCTCAAGCTGTCGCGCACCCATCTCGCCCGCAAACTGCGCGATGCCGAGGAACTCGGCAGCCTCGGCTGGCTCGGCCAGCGCGGTCATTCGGTGATGTGGGTGTCGAGCGATTTCCACCGCGAGTACATGACCGCGCAGGCGGTCAAGCTCGCCATCATCGACGCTGCCTTCGAAGAGGCCCTCGGCCCGGCGCCAGGCGCCTGAACGCACGCCCCCCTGACAGGTCGGCAGAGCGGATCGGGCCTACCCGATCCGCCTTGAGCGATGCGCCCCTCAGTCGATGTCGAAGGACACACCCTGCGCCAGCGGCAGCGCCTTGGAGTAGTTCACCGTGTTGGTGGCGCGGCGCATATAGGCCTTCCAGGCATCCGAACCGCTCTCACGGCCACCGCCCGTCTCCTTCTCGCCGCCGAACGCGCCGCCGATCTCGGCTCCCGAGGTGCCGATGTTGACGTTGGCGATGCCGCAGTCCGAACCGTCGGCGCCGAGGAAGCGCTCGGACTCCTGCAGGTCGCGCGTGAAGATCGACGACGACAGGCCGGCGCCGACCGCATTGTGCTCGTCGAGCACGGCGTCGAAATCGGAATATTTCATCACATAGAGGATCGGCGCGAAGGTCTCTTCCGTCACCGGAGACACCTGCTTCGGCATCTCGACCAGCGCCGGATGCACGTAGTAGGCGTCGGGGTGGCCGTTCTCGACCCGCGTGCCGCCGGTCACCTTGCCGCCATGTGCCTCGGCCTCCTTCAGCGCCTTCTGCATGTGGTCGAAGGCGGCCTTGTCGATCAGCGGACCGACCAGGGCCTTGCCTTCCAGCGGATTTCCGACCGAAACGCTCTGATAGGCCTTCTTCAGCCGGGGCACCAGCGCGTCGTAGACGCTGTCATGAACGAACAGGCGCCGCAGCGTGGTGCAGCGCTGGCCGGCCGTGCCCATGGCGCCGAAGGCAATGGCGCGCAGCGCCATATCGAGATCGGCGGTGGGGCAGACGATGCCGGCATTGTTGCCGCCAAGCTCCAGCACCGCGCGGGCGAAGCGCTTGGCAAGCCGCGGACCCACCTCGCGGCCCATGCGGGTCGAGCCCGTGGCCGAGACCAGCGGCACCTTGGAATGGTCGACCAGGACCTCGCCGACGGCGCGGTCGCCGATCAGCACCTGCAGCAGGCCGTCCGGCGCGTCGGCGCCGAAACGCTTGACCGCGCGGGCGAAGATCGCCTCGCAGGCAAGCGCGGTCAGGGGCGTCTTCTCTGACGGCTTCCACACCACGGCATCGCCGCACACCAGCGCCAGCGCCGCGTTCCACGACCACACCGCCACCGGGAAGTTGAAGGCCGAGATGACGCCGACGACGCCCAGCGGATGCCAGGTTTCCATCATGCGGTGACCGGGGCGCTCGGTGGCGATGGTCAGGCCGTAGAGCTGGCGTGAGAGACCGACCGCGAAATCGCAGATATCGATCATCTCCTGCACTTCGCCGAGACCCTCAGACGGGATCTTGCCGACCTCGATCGACACCAGGCGGCCAAGCTCGGCCTTGTGGGCGCGCAGTTCCTCGCCGAGCAGGCGCACCAGTTCGCCACGCTTGGGGCCCGGCACCAGCCGCCAGGTCTGGAAGGCCCTGTGGGCAGCTTCGATGGCCCTGTCGGCATCAGCCGGCGAAATCGACTTCAACGCCGCGATCTGCTCGCCCGTGACCGGGCTGCGCACGACGAGGTCGCCGCCCGAAAGCGCGTCCTTGGCCACGCCGAGTTTGGCCAGGAGGTCGGCCGTTTCCTTTGCTATCGTCATTTATATCCCTTTCAGATCCCGTCGCTCACAATACACGTCGCCCGCGGCAAGCGGCTCTGGAATTGCGACATGCACCGGCCTGCCGGCACGTCGGCCAGGCCACTGTCATGACGTGGAATTACCCGTTTCGGGGGAAAACCGCCACCCCGGCTTGGTGGGCCAGGGCCTTGCGCAAGGTAACCGGCTAGCGCGCCGACCGCTGCCCCGTCGGTGAGGCGCCTTCCTTGATCAGGCGGTCGATATGCATGCGGATATGCGCCGCCTCGGCGGCGGTGTTGGCAAGCGCGATCGCGCGATCGAAGGCCACCCGCGCCTCTTCGCTCCGGCCGAGCTGCATCAAGAGGCCGCCCTTGAGGCCGAAGAAGTGGAAATAGCCGGAAAGCCGCTGCTCCAGCGGCTCGATCATCGCCAGCGCCGCTTCCGGCCCGCGCACCTTGGCGACGGCGACGGCGCGGTTGAGCGTGACGACGGGCGACGGCTGCATCTGCTCCAGCAGGCCGTAGAGCAGGTCGATTTCGTTCCAGTCCGTGTCTTCCGCCTTGCCGGCCCGCGCATGCAGGGCGGCGATCGCCGCCTGCACCTGGTAGGGGCCGGGCTTGCGGTGGCGCAGCGCCTTGTCGACCAGGGCGAGACCTTCGTCGATCATCTTGCGGCTCCACAGGCCGCGATCCTGGTCCTCGAGCAGCACGATCTCGCCCTTGTCGTCGAAACGCGCCGGGGCGCGCGCATGCTGCAGCAGAAGCAGCGCCGTCAGCCCCATGATCTCGGGCTCGGTCTGGAACAGTCGCAGCAGCAGCCGAGCCAGGCGGATCGCCTCCTCGCACAGCGGCGCGCGCGCCGGAGCCTCGCCGCTGTTGGTCGAATAGCCCTCGTTGAAGATCAGGTAGACCATGGCGGCCACCGCGGCGAGGCGCTCGGAACGCTCGACGGCGCCGGGCGTCTCGAAGGGCACGCCGGCATCGGCGATGCGCGCCTTGGCGCGGGTGATGCGCTGCTCCATGGCGCTTTCGCCGACCAGGAAGGCGCGCGCGATCTGCTTGACGCTGAGGCCGGAAACGATGCGCAGAGCGACCGCGATCTGCTGCGTCGCCGGCAAATCCGGATGGCAGCAGATGAACAGCAGGCGCAATATGTCATCCCGGTAGTGCGCGCCGTCGAGCCGTTCCGCGACATCCGTCTCGGCGTCGTCGAGGTCGGAAATCTGGTCTTCCTCCGGCAGCGGCGCCTGCCGGGCGCGCTTGCGCACCGCGTCGATGCCGCTGTTGCGGCCGACGAAGATCAACCAGGCCGCCGGATCGCGCGGCGGACCGTTCTGCGGCCAGTTCTTGAGCGCCCTGAGGCAGGCATCCTGGAAGGCTTCCTCGGCTGTATCGAGATCGCGAAAATAGCGCAGCAGGGCGCCCATCGCCTGCGGACGGGCGGCGCTGATCGCGGAACTGATCCAGCCGAGGTCGTTCATGCCGGGACCTTCGCGGGGTTGAACAACGAGACCGGGCGAATCTCATAGGAGCCGCCGCTCGGATTGACCTCCGAAAGCTCGCGCGCGAATTCCACCGCCTCGTCGAGATCGGCGCAATCGAGCGTGTAGAAGCCGAGGAACTGCTCCTTGGTCTCGGCGAACGGACCATCGATGACGACGGCTTCGCCCTTGACCTTCCGCAGCGTCGTTGCCGCCGTCGTCGGCAGCAGCCGCGCGACCGGCCCCAGCCGACCGGCCTTGGCGTATTTCTCCTGCACATTGAGGAGCTTGGCCATCACCTCGTCATCCTGTTCCTTGCTCCAGGAGCAGACGACGTCTTCGGAGGCGTAGCAGAGGATGGCATAGAGCATGAGAACGTCCTTTGTTCTGTCAAAGGACGCGACAGTAGGGCCGATGCCGACACAAGGTCGATAAAAAAATCCGGTCATTTCGAAAACGCGGCGCGGCCCGTCCGCCGGCTCAGGCGCCATGCGCCCGCAGCCAGCGCAACACCGGCGTTTCTTCCTCGTCCAGGCCCTTCATAGGCCGCCTGCGCCCGTTGGCTGACGCCATCTCGTCACGCAGCCGTCCGTCCGACCACGCCTCGATGACCAGCGGATGGATGTAGCATTTGCGGCAGACGGCGCGGGTATTGCCCAGCCGCTCCGCAACCTTGTCGATGACCGCGTTGACCGCCCGCCTCTGCCCGACGGTGCTCTCCGGCGGTTCGGCGCGCGCAAACAGCGAGGCCGCATGGATGGTGCCGCCCCAGGTGCGGAAATGCTTCGAGCTGAACCGTTCGCCGCACGCGTCCCGGATGTAGCGGTTGACGTCGTCGGAGCCTACCGGGCACCGGTTGCCGTCTTCGTCCAGATACTGGAACAGCTTCTGGCCCGGCAGGTCCTGCGCGCCACGCACGATCCTGGCGATGCGCCGGTCGACCAGCTTCAGCCTCCACTCCTTGCCGGATTTGCCCTTGAAGGCGAACCGCAGGCGGGCTCCTTCAATCTCGACATGGCGGTCGCGCAGCGTCGTCAACCCGAAGCTCTTGTTGTCCTGGGCATAGGCCGTGTTGCCGACACGGATCATGGTGTTGTCGAGCAGCCAGACGACGGCGGCCACCACGCGCTCCCGCGGCAGGCCGTGCCGGCGCAGGTCCGCATCGACCTGCCGCCGAAGTTCAGGCAGCCGTTCGGCAAAAGCGACGAGGCTCGAATATTTGGCTTCGTCACGCTCCTCGGTCCATTGCGGGTGATAGCGATATTGCTTGCGCCCGCGATCGTCGCGCCCCGTCGCCTGGATATGGCCGTCCCGGTCAGGTGAGATCCAGACATCCGTCCATGCCGGCGGGATGACGATCGCCTCGATGCGGGCAAGCGTGGCCGCATTGACGCCGCGCCCGTCCGGACCGGCGTAGGAAAACCCCTTGCCTCGCCGAATCCGGCGAATCCCGGGCTCGCTGTCGCTGACATAGCTGAGCGATGCGCGATCGGCGGAATCCCGGGCCTCCCGTCCGGCGCATTCTCCCGAAAGCGGGGATCCATGTCCGGAAAAGGTCATACGGGCGGCCACGGGTTCAGAGCAGCCTTCCGCACATCGGGAAGGATGATTGGCGCCTCGCCGGCGCGGGACCTGGAGACGATCGCGATGGATGCGGCATGGCGGCTCCCCGAAAACTCCGGGAATAAGCCTCATGCCCTGCCTATGGTTCCATGCTTTCGAGGCCGCAGCACCGTTGGCGGCCCGCCCTACGCTTTCTCCAGCACGACCGGGATGACGTCGACCGCCTGCTCCGCGACCTGTCCGCCGGTGGTCTTGAGTACGCCGACGATCGGCGCGACGTCGGAATAGTCGCGGCCGTAGGCGACGGTGATGTGGTCGTTGCTCGCCCGCATGCCGTTGGTCGGGTCGAACTCCTGCCAGCCGGCATCACGGCCGCACCACACCTTGACCCAGGCATGCATGGCATCGGCGCCTTCTAGCCGCGGCTTGCCCTTCGGCGGAATGGTCCGCAGGAAGCCGCTGACATAACCCGCTGGAATGCCCAGGCCGCGCAGGCCGGCGATCATGATGTGCGAGAAATCCTGGCAAACGCCGCGCCGCAGCGCGAAGGCATCGCTGGCTCGCGTCTGCACGGTGGTCGCGTCGCCGTCATAGGTGAAATCGCGCTGGATGCGCCGGCAAAGGTCCATCGCCGTGGCGAAGGTCGAGCCGGCGGCGCTCTCCCGCGCATAGGCGGTGATGTCAGCATCGATGCCGGCATGGTCGCTGGCGGCAAGGAAATGATGCGGCGAGGACGGCGCCAGCGAACGCACCGAGCCGATCTCCTCGCGCAGGCGGGGAAGATCGGACGAGACGTCGAGCCCGGGCTCCGGCCGGGCGACCGAAACGCGCGCGCTCATGCGGATGTCGAGCGTGTCATGCGCCTCGCGGAAGGCTATGGCCGTGACGCTGTTGCCGAAGAAGTCGTTGAAGTCGGAGCGTTCGGCCGGCCCCGGCGAGAAGGACAGCGATGCCGCCACGACGCGCTGCGTGGCTCCGATCGTCAACGGCATCACGCGCACCTGATGGCGCCCGCCACCCGCGGCGTGGGCATAGTCGTAATGGAGGTGGAGCCTGATGTCGTAAAGCATGCGGCCTACCCGAAATAGGCCCTGGCGAGGCTGGTGTAGAGATTGCCGATGTCGTCGGCGAGGCCGTCGAGCGCCTCGGGCGTCATGTCGGCGGGCTCCCGGACGGCGATGGCGGTGGTGAGTTGCAGGATTTCCTTGGCGGCCGGCGACAGGTGCCCCCCACCGCCAATGCCCGGCAGCAGGCCGATCTCGGCCTTCAGCCGCTCGAGCTGGAACAGGATGGAGCGCGGATTGAGCGGGTCGAGCGCCAGCAGGTCTATGACCGTGTGCCTGCTTGCCTGCACCGGATACTGGCGTCGATGGGTCATGACACTGTCGCCGATCTCCAGCATCATGTCGAGCGCGCCATCCGAGGCGTCCGGCCGCGTCAGCCTGGCCAGCATGCGCGCGATCTGGATGCCACGCTCCAGCCGTCTGCCGATTTCCAGGAAGCGCCAGCCGGTGAAGCGATACATGTTCTCGTGCAGCAGGCCGGAGAAGCCCGCGAGCTTGCGCAGCAGGACAGTCATCGCCCGCGTGGCATCATCGCCCGGCGCAACGACAGTGGCGAAGCGATGCACGGTCTTGGACAAGTCCTTCAGCGCCAGCCAGCCGTCGGGCGAGAAGCGGTCGCGTATCTGGCCGGCGCTGTAGACCGCGCTGTCCAGCGTGCCGATCAGGGCCGGCGGTATCGCCACCCCGACATCGACACCGAAGGGTTCGAGATGATCCCTTATGTCGACGAGCAGCGGCATCTCGGGATCGGACGTCTCGGCCAGCCGCGCGTGATAGGCGCGCAGCACCCGCACTGTGTCCTCGGACCGTTCGATGTAGCGGCCGAGCCATGTCAGGTTCTCGGCGGCGCGGCTGGGCAGGCTGCCCGGCATGGTACGGTTGAAGGCGTCCTGTTCGCTGGGCAGCAGCGTCTCGCGTTCCACCGGCCTGTCGCTGACCACCCACACATCGGCCGCCTGGCCGCCGCGCTGCATGGCAAGAGCCGTCGGGTCGAGCGAGAAACCGACGCGGGCGAAGCCGCCCGGCATCACCGTCCAGCCATCGGGCGTGCGCGCCAGGTAGACGCGCAGGCTCGCCGGGCGCGGTTCGAGCCGGCCGTCGACAAAAACCGGCGTCGTGGAAAGCGTCACCGCCTCCTGGCCGACGAAAGCCGCGCCGTCCTGCTCGATGCGCGCCGCTAGCGCCGCCCGCTCGCCGGCCGAAAGCGTCGAGCCGAGCCGGGTCGACTGGTCGTCCTCGAAGGCGAGCCGGGTCGACAGCGCCGGCCCGACCACCATGCGATCGAGATTGGCAAGCACGTGCGCCCGCTCGGCACCCTGCCCGCACCACCAGGTGGCGACGCTGGGCAGCAGCAGGTCCTCGCCGCCCAGCGCCTGCGCGATCCTGGGCAGGAAGGCGAGCAGCGCGCGGGTCTCCATCAGCCCGGAACCCAGCGCGTTGACGCTGGTTACTGAGCCATGGCGGATCGCCTCGACCAGACCCGGCGTGCCGATCTGCGATTCCGGCCGGAGCTCCAGCGGGTCGGCGAAGGCGGCATCAAGCCGCCGCCACAGCACGCTGACCGGCATCAGCCCTGAGACCGTGCGCACCATCAGCTCGCGGTCGGAGACGGTGAGATCCTCGCCCTCCAGCAGCATGATGCCGAGATAGCGGGCGATATAGGCGTGCTCGTAATAGGTTTCGTTGAGCGGGCCGGGGGTCAGTATGGCGACGCGGCCGCCGGACTGTCTCGCCATGCCGATCAGCGCGTCGCGAAAGCGGCGGAAAAAGCCGGCGAGGCGGTGCACATGCATCTCGCCATAGATGTCGGAGAGCGCCCGAGTGGTGGCGACCCGGTTCTCCAGCGCGAAGCCGGCGCCCGAGGGCGCCTGCGTGCGGTCGCCCAACACCCACCAGCCGCCATCCGGACCACGGCCGAGCTCGAAGGCGCAGAAATGCAGGAAATGGCCGTCCGCCGGCCGCGTGCCCATGACCGGGCGCAGGTATTCCGGGCTCGCGGCGATCAGTCCCGCGGGCAGGATGCCCTTGTCGACCAGCCGGTTCGGCCCATGGATATCGGCGATCGTCTCCTCGAACAGCTCGGCGCGCTGGATCAGCCCGGCGCTGATGCCGGCCCATTCCTGCTCCTCGATGAGCAGCGGCACATGCGCCAACGGCCATTCGCGCTCGTTGGCGCCGGCCTTGTCATAGACGCGGTAGTAGACGCCGGCATCGCGCAGATACTGGTCGGCGCGCGCGAAACGCTGGCCGAGCCGCTCGGCGCCCATTGCTTCCAGCGCGGCGATGAAATGCCGCCAGGCCGGGCGGGCCTTGCCCGCGGCATCGACCATCTCGTCGAACACGCCAGCGATCGGCCGGTAGCGGGCCAGCAGCCCGTCGGCGACCGGCCCCTCTTCGACCCTGTTCTGATTCCTCTTGGCCATCGCCGATCAGAGGCTTGCCGGCCGGCGCAGGTCAAGGGTCATCGGGAAATCTCCAGCGGCTTCTTCCGGCGGCGGCGCATAGGCCGACGGCGTGTGTCCATGCGGCTGGAACCGGGCTAGCCGTCGCGCCTCCGCCTCATTGCCATTGACCGGAAACGTGTCGTAGTTGCGGCCGCCCGGATGCGCGACGTGGTAGACGCAACCGCCCACCGCCCGGCCCGACCAGCGATCGTAGATGTCGAACACCAGCGGCGCGTTGACCGGCAGCGTCGGGTGCAGGCCGGATGCCGGCTGCCAGGCCTTGAAGCGCACGCCAGCCACCGCCACCTCGCGGTCGTCGGTGACCTTCATGGGCACGACGCGACCATTGCAGACCACGGCATGGCGTTCGGGATTCAGGCCCTGCGTGCGCACCTGCAACCGCTCGACCGAGGAATCGACGAAGCGCACCGTGCCGCCGATGGCGCCCTGCTCGCCCATCACATGCCAGGGCTCCAGCGCCTGCCTCAGTTCCAGCGTGACGCCGGCGTGCCGCACCTCGCCGCAGAACGGGAAGCGGAATTCGAGCTGCGCGGCGAACCATTCCGGACGCAACTCGAAGCCGTCGCGCTTCAACCCGTCGAGCAGGTCGAGGAAGTCCGCCCAGACATGATGCGGCAGCATGAAGCGGTCGTGCAGCGCCGTGCCCCAGCGCACCAGGCGCCCCTCCATCGGGACCTTCCACGCCCGCGCGATGATGGCGCGCACGAGAAGCTGCTGCGCAAGGCTCATGCGCGCGTCCGGCGGCATCTCGAAGCCGCGGAATTCGACCAGCCCGAGCCGGCCGGTCGGGCCGTCGGGCGAGAACAGCTTGTCGATGCAGATTTCCGAGCGATGCGTGTTGCCGGTGACGTCGGTCAGCAGGTTGCGAAACAGGCGATCGACGAGCCATGGCGCTGGCCCGTGGCCCTGCCCCGGGCGCGGCACCTGCGCCATGGCGATCTCGAGTTCGTAGAGCGAATCGTGGCGCGCCTCGTCGATCCGCGGCGCCTGGCTGGTCGGGCCGATGAACAGCCCGGAGAACAGGTAGGACAGCGACGGATGCCGTTGCCACAGCAGCACCAGGCTCTTCAGGAGGTCCGGCCGCCGCAGGAAGGGGCTGTCGTTGGGCGTCGCGCCGCCGACCACCACATGGTTGCCGCCGCCGGTGCCCGTGTGCCTGCCGTCGATCATGAACTTGTCGGCGCCGAGCCGCACCTGGCGCGCCTCCTCGTAGACCGCCGTCGTGGTGGCCACGCATTCCCGCCAGCTGGCGGCCGGGTGGATGTTGACCTCGATGACGCCCGGGTCCGGCGCCACCCGGATGACGTTGAGGCGCGGATCGTGGGGCGGAGCATAGCCCTCGATATGGACCGGCTGGCCGAGCGCCCGTGCCGCCTTCTCGGCCGCCGCGACGAGTTCGAGATAGTCCTCCAACGCCTCGACCGGCGGCATGAACACGCACAGCCGCCCGTCGCGCGGCTCGACGGAGAGCGCGGTGCGCACGGCGCCGCCGATCTCGGTGAGTTCCTGCTCGACGCGGTCCTGCTGCGCCCCGGAAGCGGCGGTGAAGGACGCCGCCTGCTGGCGATGCGCCGCATCCTCGGCGCTCTCGCCTGGTTGCAGCGACGGCAGGATCGAGCCATGCGCCGGCAAAGCGCCGCGCGGCACCGACGGGTCGACCGGCACGATGTAGGGAAACTGGGCCGGCGGCACGTAAGGCAGCGTGCCAAGCGGCAGGCGGTAGCCGACCGGGGAATCCCCCGGCACCAGGAACAGCCGCCCGCGGCGCGTCTTCCATTTCTCGGAGCGCCAGCGGTGCGCGGAGGCCTGGCTGTTCCAGCGCTGCACCGGCAGGACATAGCCGGATGGGCTCGTCAGGCCACGCTCGAAGACACGCGCCATGCGGCTGCGCTCCTCCGGGTCCTCCAGCCTGGAATTGGACGGATCGACATTATCCGGCAGCTTGCCCTCCTTGAGCAGCCACTCGCCGGGATCCTCATAGGCCTCGCTGACCATGGCGCGGTCGATGCCGAGTTCCTCGGCGATCGTCGTGAGCAGCGCCTGGGCCTGCGCCGGCCCGACCTTTGCCTCGCTCTTCTCGCGCGCGATGAGCGACGGATCGCTCCACACCGGTTCGCCATCGGTGCGCCAGTACAGCGAGAAGGTCCAGCGCGGCAGGCTCTCCCCCGGATACCATTTGCCCTGGCCGTAGTGCAGGAAGCCGCCCGGCGCGAAACGGTTGCGCAGGCGTCGGATCAGCGCGTCGGCCTTCTCGCGCTTGGTCGGGCCGACAGCGGCGGTGTTCCACT
>MKVL01000036.1:0-9488 GCA_001899205.1 Mesorhizobium sp. 65-26
CTCGCGCGGCTCTCTTGAATTTCGTCCAACTTCGCGAAACACAGAAGCGAGCTTCTTGGTCGCCAGCAGCGTCGCCACCGTCGTTGGTGAGGCGTATATAGGCGGCAGCGGCCGATACTGTCAACAGAGGAAATCGAAGTTTTTGAACTTTTTGCGACAGAGGTTTCGCGCGGCCCGAAACCGGCCCTCAACTGCCTCAAGGGAAGGTGGGGGAGACCTTGCCCAGCGGCCCCAAGAGAGCCCTATTGCCGCCGCATTGCCGTTCGACACCAAGCCAGCGAAGCAGGCGCGGCGCCAATCCCGCGGCTCCTTCTTCCGGCGTCTTATAAGGAATATGCGATAGCCTTGTGGATATGAGGCGTCCGGCCTTTTCCTGCATGAGATTCCACACGACCAAGTGCAAGGGGGATTTCGGCAAGCGCCTGGCGCTTCGTTGACTTCGCCCGCCACGACAGGCAAATGTCATGGCCACAACAAAAGCGATAAGCCGTTCCGCCCGGGGATAAAGCAGCCTTTCTGGATGCCAGACGCCGAAGATGTCATAGCCGAACTCGGCAACGAGCCGCCGCTGATCGCGAACGGCCGCAGCGGTCCTCCGGACCGCCGCGAGGTTTCGGCGCGTTGGCTGTCCGGGACATTCCTGACTGGCGTGACATCGAGCGTGTTGATGGGCGTGGCGCTGTTTGCCGCCCTCGATGGCCGCCAGCAACTGGCGACGCCGCCCGAGATCGCCGAACTCGCCAGCCTCGCCGGCAACGGCGATTCCGGTGAGATCGCCAAGACGACCAGGCTGGTGGCGCCGCGTCAGGTCGCCAAGGCCAAGGACCGGCGGCGCATGGAAGTGTCGATGGTCACCAAGGTCGGCGACCGCGACGTCATTCACACCATGCCCTTCGTGCAGATCAAGATGGCGCTTGCGGCCGGCCACACCACCAACCGGCCCTACCCGCCTTTCGATCCCATGCAGGTCTTCGCCGACGATGGCGACGACAGCGGCAACAGCCAGCCCGCCTCTCCCGCGATCGCCAGCGCCGGCCAGATCTATGGCGCCAAGGTCGAGAGCGAAATGAGCCTGAAGACGGTCGAGTTCCCGATGGAGACGGCGTCCTTCGACGAGAAGAGCGACCTTTCCGCCGACGAGGTGGAGAAGGTGGTGCGCGAGGCCAGCACGGGCCTCAGCGACGGCGCCGTGCAGGTGGCGTCGCTGCACTATGTGGACCCGCAGCGGTTCGGCGAGGCGTTCGCCGAGAGCATGGCCGGCTCCTACGACGTCAAGATCGTGCCGGAAAACGTCTCCGTGACGCCGCGTGCCGCGGTTGACGACCAGGCGCCGGCCTTCGCCGAGGAAATCATCCCCTTCACCAAGGATCGCAACATAACGGACGCGTTGGCCGATTCGGGCTACACGGGCGATGACGCGACCGGCATGGCCGAGGCGATCGCCAAGTTGTTGAACGCGCCGGCGCTAAAGGCCGGAACGGTGCTGCGGGTCGGACTGGAAGTACGCGGCGATGCCGCCAAGGTCGTGCGCACCAGCGTCTACGACAAGACCCAGCACATCGTGACCATCGCACTGGACGATCGCGGCCAATACGTGCCGGCCCAGGAGCCGGAGCCGAACCCCGAACTGCTGACCGCTTTCGACGATTCCTCGGCGCCGGTCGTGGCGCGCGGCAACCTGCCCAATATCTATGACGGCATCTACCGCGCCGCCTTCTCCTACGGCATGTCCAAGTCGATGACACAGCAGCTCATCAAGCTGCTTGGCTCGGACGTCGATTTCCAGTCACGCCTCAACCCGTCCGATCGCCTCGAGGTCCTGTTCTCGCAACCCGACGGCAACGACCAGACGTCGGACGATTCGCAGCTGCTCTACGTTTCGGCGACCTTCGGCGGCACGACGCGCAACTTCTACCGCTTCCAGATGCAGGACGGCAGCACGGACTATTTCGACGAGGACGGATCGAGCGCCCGGCAGTTCCTGCTGCGCAATCCGCTGCCCGCCGGCAAGTTCCGGTCCGGCTTCGGCGCACGCCGTCACCCGATCCTGGGTTACGTGCGCATGCATACCGGCGTCGACTGGGCGGCCCCGATCGGCACCCCGATCATCGCCGCCGGCAACGGCGTCATCGAGAAGGTCGGCTGGGCCGGCGGCTATGGCAAGCAGATCATCATCCGCCATGCCAATGGCTACGAAACCTCCTACAATCACCAGAGCGCGTTCGCCAAAGGCATCGAACCGGGCATGCGTGTTCGCCAAGGCCAGGTCATCGGCTATCTCGGCCAGACCGGCCTCGCCACCGGACCGCATCTTCACTACGAGTTGATCGTCAACGGCACCAAGGTCGACCCGATGCGCGTGCGCCTGCCGGTCGGCAAGGTGCTGAAAGGCGACGACCTCGTCGCCTTCAAGCGTGAACGCGAGCGCATCGACGAGTTGATGAAGCAGCAGGACAGCGACACGCTGAAGGTTGCGAGCGCAAAGGCGGAGGGCTGACCTCCGCGTTTCCGGATCAGCTTTCCCGACTTTCCCGCCCACGCCCCCAGGGCAGCGATTGCCCGGGCACGGTCGCCCAGGCGGTCAGCGACGACAACACGCACAGCAGCGCCGTGACGATGGCCACCCCGGAGAAAGCCGTGTCGCCGGCCGCGACCCTTGCGGCGTCGAGGCCGGCGGCAAGTCCCGCCGGCGCCGGCTCGCCGAATCCCGGAACTCCGCTCACGCCGCTGGCTCGCAACGATGTCGCATAGATCCATGCCGCGAGCGACCCCATCGCCGCCACGGCGATCAGGCCGCCGATTCGCGAGACGGCGTTGTTTATGCCGGAGGCCGCGCCCGTGTCCTTGTCGTCGACCGCGGTCATGACGGCGGTGGACAAAGGTGACACGACGAGCGCCATGCCCAGGCCCATCACTGCCATCAGCGGAAAAGTGCCGCTCCAGAACCGGTGAACCCCGGCATGGGAGAGCGCCGCGAGCCCGGCAAACGCGACGGCGACGATCATGCTGCCACCCGCGATCGGGAAGCGTGAGCCGATTCGGTCAGACCATTTGCCGACCGGCCCGGACAGGAGCGCGATGGACGCCGACAGCGGCAGGAAGATGAAGCCGACCTCGGCGGTGCTCAGCCCCCATCCCGCGATCAGCAGCATCGGCAGGTAGAACAGGTTCGCCGACAGCGCGAAATAGAGGAAGAACGTCGCCAGATTGGCGCCGGCGAAGGCGCGTATCCGAAACAGTCCGAGATCGATCATCGGCTGCGGCTGGCGTCGCTCGAAGACGATGAAGACGATGAGCAGCAGCGCTCCCGCGACGATGCTGGGGCCCGCCATGCGGCCGCCGCCCTCCGCGTTCATCGCCGTCAACCCATAGGCAAGCGCCCCGAAAGCTGCCGTGGCGATGGCCGCGCCGCCAAGGTCGAGGCGTCGCTTGTCGGCCGGCGCATCGGCGGGCGTCCTGGCGAGAAGCAGATAGATCGACACCAGGCCGAGCGGCAGGTTGACGGCGAAGATCGCTCGCCAGACACCGTCGCCGAACGCCGACAGCACCAGGCCGCCGAGCACCGGGCCGAGCGCGGTGGTCAACGCGGAGGCAGCGGCCCAGATGCCGATCGCCCGGCCGCGCTCGCTTTTTGGATAGGCCTTGGCGATGATCGCCAGGCTGCCCGGCACCATGATCGCGGCGCCGATGCCTTGTATGGCCCGGAACGCGATGAGCACGCCCGGCCCCGGCGCCATCGCGCAGGCGAGCGACGAGACCACGAACAGCGCGATGCCGGCGACGAAGGCGCGGCGTAGCCCGAACCGGTCGCCCGCGGCGCCGCCGGCGAGAATGAGGGCCGACAGCGTCAGCGCGTAGGCATTGGAAATCCATTGCGCCTGGGCGAGCGAGGCGCCGAGGTCGACGCGGATCGCCGGCATGGCGATGGCCAGGATAGAGCCATCGATGAAACCGAGCGCCGAGGCCAGTATCGCCGCAACCAGCACGAAGCGCCGTTGCGAGGGCGAGCAGAACGCGCCGTTCGGCGTGGGATTGATCCTGGGGATGGCGGCGTCGCTCGGTGGGGGCATGGGCGCCGCGCCTAGAGCATGATGCCGAAAGATGTGAAGCGACTTTCGGACGACAGCATGATCTATCTCTTTGATTTGGAACCGGATTCGGATTCAGGTCGGTTCGGCCTGAAATCACCCGGTTCTAGGCCGGCTTGTCCAGGCGGGCAATCGGCCACGGCAGTCGCCTGGCTGAAACCAGAACTAAAACGGACCGCCCATTTTGGCTGGAAGAAACAGCGCCACATCCTTCACGGCGACGCCGAGCCCGCAGGATCCGTCCGCGCTTCGGAGGGTCGAGCTACTCGACGAATTCGACCGTCACGCCGGGCGATACGATCTTCGCCAGCTCGCGCGCGTCCCAGTTCGTCAGGCGCACGCATCCATGGCTTTGAGTCTTGCCGATCTTCGAAGGATCCGGCGTCCCGTGGATGCCATAGGTCGGCTTGTCGAGCGCGATCCACACCGAGCCCACCGGCCCTCTCGGCCCCGGCGGGATGGTCAGGATCTTGTCGTTGTTGCCCTGCTTGAAATTGATGTTCGGATTGTAGGTGTAGTTCGGATCGAGCACGACGCGCGAAACCGTATGTATGCCCGTCGGCGACGGCGTGTCGGAGGAACCGATGGTTGCCGGATAGGCTGCGACCAGCTTGCCGCCGGCATCATAGGCGTAGACTTCCTTCTTGCCCTTGTCGGCGACGATGCGGGCGACGGGCGTCGTCACCAGCTTGCCGAAATTGGCAACCTTGATGATCGTGCCCGGACGATTGAAGTCGAGCCCCTTGTTGATCGCCTTCAGATAGTTTTGATCCATATGGAAGCGTTCCCCCAACGCCTCGGTGACGGAAGTGTAGCTCATGCGATCGAGCTTGGCCTTCTCGCTGTAGTCCTCCGGAATCGATGCCACGTATGGGCCCGCGACATCTTCCGGCGTGATCGTATAGGAGGCAAAGGCATCGCCGCCCGATTGGGCAAGCGCTGCCTGGATGCCAACTGAATCGGTCGACTTCAGATTGGTGTTGTTGATCTGGTTGTAGGCGGCAAGCGCCTTGTCGACATTGGAGCCGAAGCGGCCGTCGATGACGCCGGGCGAGGCGCCGCCGCGATCAAGCAGCACCTGCAGCGCCGCGACGTCCTCGCGCGCGCCGAGCGATAGCGAGGGGTCGACATTGGCCTTGCCGCCCGTTGCCGGCGGAAGAGCCGCCTGCTCGTTTGGTGCCGACGGCTGCGCCAGCGACGGCGTGGTTGACGGCTGGGCCGGATCGATCGACGCCTCCTTGAGCGACTGACGCTTTATCTGAGGTTGCGTGGAAGGCTGCCTCGGCGCATCCGGATAGCTGTTGGCATAACCGTCGTTGCGGGGTGCCGGCGGATAGGCGTCAACCGAATTGTCCCCATAGGGATCATAACCGTCGTCCTGCGGAACGATAACGCGGCCGTCTTCCTGCATCTGCCGGCGGCGCAGCCGCGCCATGTCCTGCGGATCGTCGAGATAGTAGCGATCGTCATTGGCCGGTTCGCGGTCGAGTTCGCGGGCCCGCAGGTCGCGACGCAGCGCTCGGCGGTCGAACCGGGTCTGCGGCGGCTGGATGGCGATCACCTTTCCGGTGTCGGCGTCGACGATCACGCGGTTGCCGCGAGCATCGTAGTAGACATCGACGTTGCCTTCCTGGGCAAGCAGTATGGCACCGGTGCTGGCGCGCGCCACCGGCGCTTCGTCCCTGCTTGGCGCCGCCATGGCGCCAAAGCTGAAAAGCCAGGCGACGAGGGCCGAAAGGATGAAGATCGTGCGCAACATGGTGGCCAAACTCTCCGGACCGTGACTGCCGCCGCCGGCATTGATTCCTGAAACGCCGCGCCACGATGGCGCGAAGGGCTTACTGCTACTCTAACACCTGGAACTTCCGCATCGCGCTTCCCGAGCAACCGCATCCGATCGTCAGGCCGACACGTCCGGCGAACCCCTTCGCCAGCAAATCAGTTACCCCATGCTTAAGGTTGCAACATGAACCGGGCATGAAGATGGCGGCTTTCTGGCGTCTGACGCGTTCGTCGACGCGACAAACTCAAAGGCCAAGATTGCCGCGCGTTTCTCTCGTCAGCTTCAGCACCACGAGGCGATGGCTTTCGCCGAGATAGTCCTTCAGCGCGGCATCA
This sequence comes from Mesorhizobium sp. 65-26, assembly GCA_001899205.1. GTDB lineage: Bacteria > Pseudomonadota > Alphaproteobacteria > Rhizobiales > Rhizobiaceae > Mesorhizobium. The sequence continues at coordinate 6,207 of MKVL01000036.1, forward strand.
TCCATGCTCTGGCTTGTCTGGCGCTGGATCCATTTCATGCCGCGCGAGGCGAGGTAGGGAGCAGGCCTGCAGCCCGGCTGCTCCTTCAGGATGTCATAGGCCATCTCGGAGCATTTGAAGGTGACGAGAACCTGTCCGTCGCCGTCCTGCGCGCCGATGGCGAAGACCTTGCCGCCGACTTTCCAGACATGAGCGCCGCCCCACTGCACGACATGCGTCGCGGCCGGCAGCGAGGCGCAGAAGCCATTGTAGTCGGCAAGCTTCATCGAAGTCCTCCACCATATCCCGGATCGGCGGCATGGCACGCGGAAGCAGGCTGGTCCAAAAAACAAGGGCGCGCCGCATCGATCGGATGCGGCGCGCCCTGATATCATGCTGAGGGCTGCGCGGTCAGGCCGCTGCCTCGGTCCGCACCATCGTCGGCTTCGACCGGAAATTCAGCCGGTCGGAACCAGAGGTGACCTTGACGGTCGAGCCGTCGAGGATCTCGCCGAGCAGGATCTTCTCGGCCAGCGGATCCTGCAGTTCCTTCTGCATAACCCGCTTCAGCGGCCGTGCGCCATAGGCCGGATCGTAGCCCTTGGCCGCGAGCCATTCGATCGCCTCGGGGTCGAGGTCGAGCGTGATCTTGCGGTCGGCGAGCAGGCTCTCCAGCCGCTTGAGCTGGATCTCGACGATGCGGCCCATATCCTGCCGGCGCAGCCGGTGGAACAGGATCACCTCGTCGACACGGTTCAGGAATTCCGGCCTGAACGATGCCTTGACGACGCTCATCACCTCGTCGCGGACCTGATCGACATCCTGGTCCTCGCCGAGGTTGACGAGATATTCGGCGCCGAGGTTGGACGTCATGATGATCAGCGTGTTGCGGAAATCGACAGTGCGGCCCTGGCCGTCGGTCAGGCGACCGTCGTCGAGCACCTGCAGGAGCACGTTGAAGACATCGGGATGCGCCTTCTCGATCTCGTCGAACAGCACGACCTGATAGGGCCGGCGCCGCACCGCTTCCGTCAGCGCGCCGCCTTCCTCATAGCCGACATAGCCGGGAGGAGCGCCGATCAGCCGGGCGACGGAGTGCTTTTCCATGAACTCCGACATATCGATGCGCACCATCGCGCCCTCGTCGTCGAACAGGAAGTTCGCCAGCGCCTTGGTCAGTTCGGTCTTGCCGACGCCGGTCGGGCCGAGGAACATGAACGAGCCGATCGGCCGGTTCGGATCCTGCAGCCCGGCGCGGGCACGCCGCACGGCCTTCGACACGGCCTGAACCGCCTCGCCCTGGCCGACGACCCGCTTGCCGATCTCGTCTTCCATGCGCAGCAGCTTGTCGCGCTCGCCTTCCAGCATCTTGTCGACCGGGATTCCCGTCCAGCGCGACACAATATGGGCGACGTGGTCAGGCGTGACCACTTCCTCGACCATGCCGGCCTTGCCGTCCTGGGCCTCGGCGTCCTTCAGCTTCTTCTCCAGTTCCGGGATCTTGCCATAGGCAAGCTCGCCGGCGCGCTGGAACTCGCCCTTGCGCTGGGCGATCGCCAGTTCGTTGCGGGCCTCGTCGAGCTGCTTCTTCAGGTCGGCGGCAAGCCCGAGCTTCTGCTTTTCGGCCTGCCACTTGGTGGTCAGCTCGGTCGATTCCTCCTCGAGGTCGGCAAGCTCCTTCTCGAGCCGGGCGAGCCGGTCCTTGGAGGCGTCATCCTTCTCGACCTTCAGCGCCTCGCGCTCGATCTTGAGCTGCATGATGCGCCGGTCGACCTCGTCCAGCGCTTCCGGCTTGGAATCGACCTGCATGCGCAGCCGCGAGGCGGCTTCGTCGACCAGGTCGATCGCCTTGTCCGGCAGGAACCGGTCAGCGATATAGCGGTTGGACAGCGTCGCGGCCGCCACCAGCGCGGAGTCGGAGATCCGCACCTTGTGGTGCTGCTCGTACTTCTCCTTCAGGCCACGAAGGATCGAGACCGTATCCTCAACCGTCGGCTCCTCGACGAAGACCGGCTGGAAACGCCGGGCAAGCGCGGGGTCCTTCTCGACATGCTTCCTGTATTCGTCGAGCGTGGTGGCGCCGACGCAGTGCAGTTCGCCGCGCGCCAGCGCGGGCTTCAGGAGGTTCGACGCATCCATCGCGCCGTCTGCCTTGCCGGCGCCGACCAGCGTGTGCATCTCGTCGATGAACAGGATGATATTGCCGTTGGCGGAGGTGACTTCGTTGAGCACGGCCTTGAGCCGCTCCTCGAACTCGCCGCGATACTTGGCGCCAGCGATCAGCGCGCCCATATCGAGCGCCATCAACTGCTTGTCCTTGAGCGATTCCGGCACGTCGCCGTTGACGATGCGCAGCGCCAGGCCCTCGGCGATCGCCGTCTTGCCGACGCCGGGCTCGCCGATGAGCACGGGATTGTTCTTGGTGCGGCGCGACAGCACCTGGATGGTGCGGCGGATCTCGTCGTCGCGGCCGATGACCGGATCGAGCTTACCCGAACGGGCATCCGCCGTCAGGTCGCGCGCGTATTTCTTCAGCGCGTCATAAGCCTGCTCGGCATTCGCCGAATCGGCCGTGCGGCCCTTGCGCACGTCGTTGATGACCTGGTTGAGCGCCTGCGCGGTAACGCCAGCCTTGGCCAGGATGTCCGCGGTCTTGGCTGACTTTTCCACCGCCAGCGCGGTGAGCAGCCGTTCGACGGTGACGAAGCTGTCGCCGGCCTTCTTGGCCAGGTCCTCGGCGGTCGAGAACACCTTGGCCAGCGGCTGGGCGAGATAGAGCTGGCCGTTGCCGCCTTCCACCCGGGGCATCGCCTCCAGCGCGCTCTCGACGCCGAGCTTGACGTCGCGCACGCGACCGCCGGCGCGTTCGATCAGCGACGCGGCCAGGCCTTCGTCGTCGTCGACTAGCACCTTGAGAATATGTTCGGGAGTGAACTGCTGATGATTGCGGGAGAGCGCCATGGTCTGCGCGGACTGGATGAAGCCGCGCACGCGCTCGGAGTACTTTTCAAGATTCATGCCTGTCTCCTTCCATCACCGGCCCGCTTTGCGGCACCGGATCCGATTGCGGTGACGGACCCGCCCGACCGGGCCGGATCCAATTGAGGCTGATATGGTGCGCAAAGCGCGATCCCTCAAGACGTCCGGGCACCGTGGAAGCATAATATTCGAGACGGGCGAATTTTAGCCAAGGCCGGATCGCCCCCTTGTCGTACCGCCTTGTTTTTACGCGATTCCCCCGGCGAGGCGCCTCCCTGCTTTTCGGGAATAGCCTTGTTCCCAAAAATGAAAATGGCGGGGATT
>MKVL01000036.1:9527-51446 GCA_001899205.1 Mesorhizobium sp. 65-26
GCCTCGGCCGCGGCCTCGTTCAGCTCAGCCTGGGCGGCGAGCCCGGCCGGCGAGAGATCAAACTGGGGAGGTTGGGCCGCGGGCTCGACGGCGAAGGTCGGCTCGGCCGGCTGTGCGGGTTCGGCCTGCGGCTGGGGCTGCTCGTTGCGGCGCTCACGCTGCCCGCCATGCTCGCCGCGATGGCCATTCTGGCCGTAGCCGCCATTCTGGCGCCCTTCGCGGTGCCGGCCGCCATTGCCGTCGCGGCCGTTGTTGCCACGGTTTTCCCGGTTGCCGTCCTGGTTGAGCGAGACTTCCGCCGGCATGCCTTCGATCACCGGCTGCGGCCCCGCGCCATGGTTGACGGCCTGGGCCGGCGCGTCGGAGACCGAATTGCCGACAGTATCGAACTCGTCGCGATCCTCATCGGCGTCGTCGTCGAAATCATCGCGGTTGTGCTGGACGTTCTGGATCGGCATCTGCGCCTGCGCGGCGGCAATGATGCGATTGTAGTGCTCGGCGTGCTGAAGGTAGTTTTCAGCCATCACCCTGTCGCCGGAGCTTTGCGCGTCACGTGCCAGGGCAGCGTATTTCTCGGCGATCTGCTGAGCCGAGCCGCGGATCTTCACGTCCGGGCCATTGCTCTCATAGTTGCGGGTCAGCGGGTTCGGGCCCTTGCGGTTGTTGTTGTTATTATTATTGCCACCGCCGCCATTGTTGTTGCGACCGCGCATGCGCCTGTTCTGCTGTTGTGGCCTCATCAAACTCTCTTCATTTTGAAATTTTCGAAAAGCCCTACACGGACGGAGGCGCTCATGCGGCCAGCCGTTTCGTTTCTTCACCGGCGTTCGCCCGCATCGATTGCGCTGGCGCCACGTGTCATCCTGTTCCGGTTACATCACTTGCCGGACGATTCCCGCACGAAGCTTGGGCGTCGTTTTCGCAAGAAGGCAGCTATTTCCAAGGAAGACCGAATCGCTAAGAGCACTGCCTGCTTCGTCTCATCCGGTTAGGGCGACCCTAGCGGCATTCCCTGACCTTGCCAAGCGCTTTTTTGCGCTGCGTCAAGGCTTTCACCGTTCGAAGATCAGAGCCCTGTCGTTTCCTCCGAGATCGGCAAACGCGCCGCCGACACGATAGCCGGCATCGACAAAAATGCCGGCGACGTCGCTGCGCTGGTTGTATCCGATCTCGACCGCCACGCGGCCTTCGCTTTCCAAGAAACCTGCCGCCCTGGCGGCTATGACCCTATAGGGATCCAATCCATCAGCGCCGCCATCCAAGGCCAGGCGCGGGTCGAAATCGCGGACCTCGTCCTGCAGATTTCCAATGTCCTGAGACGGTATGTAGGGAGGATTTGCGGCAATTAAATGGTATCGGCCGGAAACTTTTTCGAACCAGTCGGAACGCAGCGCCGTGAACCGGTCGGCAAGACCGAGATGCCGGGCATTTCGCGTCGCCGTGGCGAGCGCTTCCTCGGACAGGTCCACGCCGGTGGCCCTTGCGTTTGCGACCACGCTGAGCAGCGTCAGCGCGATCGCGCCGGTGCCGGTGCCTAGGTCGAGGATGTGGCACTGGCCTTGGCGTTGGGCGGTTCCCTTCACGAAGGGCAGGACGGCGTCGATCAGCGTCTCCGTGTCTGGGCGCGGTTCCAGCGTCTCTGCCGACAGGAACAGCCGCAACCCGTAGAATTCACGGTAACCGAGAATGCGATGCGCCGGTTCGCCGGCGAGACGCCGCGCCAGCGCGGACTCCACCGCCTCCACAACTGGCCGGGCGATCGGCATCTGTGGTTCGGTGATCGACTGCGTCCGCGTGGTGCCCGAGAAATGCTCGACCAGAAGCCGCGCATCCAGCGCCGCGTCCGGCAGGCCCGCGGCCTCGAGCCGTGACCGCGCCGCTCGCAACAGCGGCCCGAGCGCGGCTGGCAGATGGTCAGCCATCGATGCCCATGTCGGCGAGAAGCTTCGACTGGTGATCGGCGATCAGCGCGTCGATGACCTCGTCGAGTTCGCCCATCATCACCCGGTCGAGCTTGTAGAGGGTGAGGTTGATGCGATGGTCGGTGACGCGCCCCTGCGGAAAATTATAGGTGCGGATGCGCTCTGAACGATCACCGGAGCCGACCTGGGACTTGCGCGATTCCGAGCGCTCCTCGTCGGCCTTGCTGCGTTCGAGGTCATAGAGCCTGGCGCGCAGGATCTGCATGGCGCGCGCCCGGTTCTGGTGCTGCGACTTCTCGGCCTGCACCACCATGATGCCGGTCGGCAGATGGGTGATGCGCACCGCCGAGTCGGTGGTGTTGACGTGCTGGCCGCCGGAGCCGGACGCCCGCATCGTATCGATGCGTATGTCCTCGGCGCGAATCTCGATGTCGACTTCCTCGGCCTCGGGCAGCACCGCGACCGTCGCGGCCGAGGTGTGGATGCGCCCGCCCGCCTCCGTCTCCGGCACGCGCTGCACGCGGTGCACGCCGGATTCGAACTTCAGATGCGCGAACACGCCCTTGCCGGAGACCGAGGCGATGATTTCCTTGTAGCCGCCGACATCGCCGTCGCTGGCCGAGACGACCTCAAACCGCCAGCCTCGGCCGGCGGCATAGCGCTCGTACATGCGGAACAGATCGCCCGCGAAGAGAGCGGCCTCGTCGCCGCCGGTGCCGGCGCGGATTTCCAGGATGGCGTTTCTCTCGTCCGCCGCGTCCTTGGGCAGAAGCAGGATCTGGATGTCCTTCTGCAGCGCCTCGATCCGATCCTTGACGCCGGGCAGGTCTGCCTCCGCGAGATCGCGCATCTCGGCGTCCGTACCCTTGTCGGCGAGCATCGCCTCGAGATCGTCCATCTCGTGCTCGGCGGCGCGCAGCGCCCTGATCTTGCCGACCATATCCTGGATGTCGGCATATTCGGACGCCATCCTGACATAGGCATCGGCGGAAGGACCGGCCGACATCTGCGCCTCGAGCATGTCGAAACGCTTGACGACTTGATCCATACGATCGCGGGGCAGGTTAATCATGGCGCAACGCTAGAGTACCTTGCAACCAGGTGAAACTACCTGGCGCCGCGCAAATGCGGCTAAATCAAATAGATAGAGTGGAACGGCCGACACCATTTTCAACGCGTCCCGCTCTACAATGGGATCGAACGGTCGTCGGCAAAGGCCTGCAGCAGCGCGCGCATCGGCACCCGCTGCGTCGGCGCCATGAGGTTGTCGGCGAAGAATGCCTGCAATTCCTCAAGCCGCAGCTCCGTCAGCATCGCCTTGACCGGGCCGATCGAGGCGGCCGACATGGAAATCGACCGGTAACCGAGACCGATCAGCGCCATCGCCGAGATTGGCTTGCCGGCGAGCTCGCCGCACAGCGTCACCGGCGTGTTGTTGCGGGCCCCGGCATCGGCAATCTGCTTCAGCACTCTGAGGAACGGCGCAGATAGCGGGTCGAAACGATCCGCGAGCTGCGTGTTGCCGCGATCGACCGCCATGACGAACTGGAACAGGTCGTTGGAGCCCACCGAAACGAAGTCGACCGCCTTCATCAGCTCGTCGAGCTGGAACAGCAGCGACGGCACCTCCAGCATCGCGCCGACCTTAAGGGTGTTCGGCAGATGATGGGCAAAGCGCGACAGATGCCGCACCTCGCGGTCGATGATCTCGCGCGCCTGCGCGATCTCGCCGAGCTCGGTCACCATCGGCAGCATCAGCTTGAGTTCACGCCCGCCGGCCGCCTTGAGCAGGGCGCGGATCTGCGTCCTGAGCAGGCCCGGCCGATCAAGCGTCAGGCGGATGGCCCGCCAGCCCAGCGCCGGATTCTCTTCCTGAAGCGCGCCCTTGAAATAGGGGAGCACCTTGTCGCCGCCGATGTCGATGGTGCGGAAAGTGACCGGCTTGCCGCGCGCCGCGTCGAGCACGTCGCGGTAGAGCTTCTCCTGCGCCTCGGCGCGCGGGAAGGTGGAAGCGACCATGAATTGCAATTCGGTGCGGAACAGGCCGATGCCGGCGGCGCCCGCCTCGGCAAGCTGCGGCAGGTCGACGGCAAGGCCTGCGTTCATCAGCAGGTCGACCTGCATGCCGTCCTTGGTCAGCGACGGCTTCTTGCGCAACTCGCGATAGACTTCCTGCCGGCGGGCCCGGAATCGGACCTTTTCCGCATAGGCCGCCTCGAGATCGGCCTGCGGTCGCAGATGGATGGTGCCTTCCTCGCCGTCGACGATGATGGCATCGCCGTTTTCCGCCATGGAAACGGCGCCCTTCATCTGGCCGGCGACGGGGATCCCCATGGCGCGCGCCACGATGACGACGTGGCTGGTCGCCGCGCCGTCCTCCAGCACCACGCCGCGCAGCTTGTCGCGGGGATAGTCGAGCAGCTCGGCCGCGCCCATCGAGCGGGCGACGATGATGGCGTCCTTGGGCAGCGCGGCCGCGACATCCTCCGGTCCGCGCCCCATCAGCTGGCGCAGCAGCCGGTTCGCGAGGTCGTCGAAGTCGCTCATCCGCTCGCGCAGATAGGGATCGGTCATGTGCAGCATGCGGGCGCGCATGTCGCTCTGCACCTTCTCCACCGCCGCCTCGGCCGTCAGGCCGTTGCGGATCGCCTCCTCCAGCCGCCGCACCCAGCCGCGATCGTTGGCGAACATGCGATAGGCTTCCAGCACCTGGCGATGCTCACCCTCGAAGGCGACGTCGCGGCGCTCCAGCATGTCGTCGATGGAGAGCCTGAGCGAGCCGAGCGAGGCCTCCAGCCGGCGGACCTCCTCCTCGCTGTCCTCGTTGAACAGGTTGGTGACGACGATACGCGGCTCGTGCAGCACGACATGGCCGAGGCCGACACCGTCATTGAAGGACAGGCCGGTGAAGCTGACCGGGCGCCGCAGGTCGAGTTCCAGGCCCGGCCGCGTGAGCCGCGCGAGATCACCGGTGGCGATCATCTCGGCGATCACCATCGCCGTGGTTTCCAGCGCCTCGACCTCGTCGTCGCGATAGTGGCGCATGGTCTTGTTCTGCACGACCAGGACGCCGAGCGTGCGCCCTGCCCTGAGCACCGGCACGCCGAGGAAGGAGTTGTAGATCTCCTCGCCGGTTTCTGGCAGGTAGGCGAAGGCGGGGTGTTCCTGCGCGTTGGAAAGGTTGAGCGGCCGCGCGCTGGCGGCGATGGTGCCGACCAGGCCCTGTCCGAGTCTCAACTGCGCGAGGTGGACGGCGTTCGGGTTCAGACCTTCGGTGGCATAGAGCTCCAGCACCGAGTCGGCGCGCAGCACGTAGAGCGAGCAAACTTCGGCGACCATGTTGGAGGCGATGTCGCGCACGATCCGGTCGAGCCGCTCCTGCGGCTCCAGCGGCTCCTGCATGAGTTCGCGGAGCCGTTTCAGCAGAACGCGCGGGCCGCTGGCCGTATCACGCATCACGGCTTCATCTCCAATGGCTTCTGAACCGGTGCAGCTTCCTCGCGCACCGGCACAAACGCAACAACTGACTCAGTCTCTTACTGCTTATCCAGACCGTAGACGGAATGCAAAGTGCGAACGGCGAGTTCGGTGTACGGACCGTCGATCAGTATCGAAATCTTGATCTCGGACGTGGTGATCGCCCGGATGTTGATGGACTTCTCGGCCAGCGCCTTGAAGGCGGTGGCCGCGACACCGGCGTGGCTGCGCATGCCGATGCCGATGACCGATACTTTCGACATGCCGGCCTCGTGCTGCACCACGTCGTAGCCGACTTCCGGCTTGAGCCGCTCCAGCACGGCCAGCGCCTTGTCGACGTCGCCGGACGGCACGGTGAAGGTCATGTCGGTCAGCTTGCCGTCCTCGGAAATGTTCTGGACGATCATGTCGACATTGATGTTGGCCTCGGCCAGCGGGCCGAAGATGCCGGCGGCGACGCCTGGGCGATCGCCGACGCGGCGCAGCGAAATCTGCGCTTCGTCCTTGGCGTAGGCAATTCCGGTGACGACCTGCTGTTCCACGATCTCTTCCTCGTCGCAAATGAGCGTTCCGGGCGGATTGAGCAAATCCCCCATTCCGGGCGCGTCGGGATCGTCGAAGGACGATCGCACGAAGGTACGCACCCTGTGCACCATGGCAAGCTCGACCGAGCGCACCTGCAGCACCTTGGCGCCCAGCGAGGCCATCTCGAGCATTTCCTCGAAGGATATCTTGTTCAGCCGCCGCGCCTTCGGCTCGATGCGCGGATCGGTGGTGTAGACCCCATCGACGTCCGTGTAGATATCGCAGCGGTCGGCCTTGACCGCCGCCGCGATGGCCACGGCGCTGGTGTCTGAACCACCACGCCCGAGCGTGGCGATGCGGTTGTCCGGTCCGATGCCCTGGAAGCCGGCGATGACGGCCACCTGGCCCTCGCCGAAGCGCTTGATCAGGAACGCGCCGTCGATGTCGAGGATGCGCGCCGCGCCATGGGCGTTGTCGGTCTTGATCGGAATCTGCCAGCCCTGCCAGGAACGGGCATGGATGCCCATGTTCTGCAGCGCGATCGCAAGCAGGCCGGCCGTGACCTGCTCGCCGGAGGCGACGACGGCGTCGTACTCGCGCGCGTCATGCATGGGCGAAGCCTCGCGGGTCCAGGCCACCAGCTCGTTGGTCTTGCCGGCCATCGCCGAGACCACGACCGCGACCTCGTGGCCGGCGTCAACCTCGCGTTTGACATGGCGCGCCACGTTGCGGATGCGGGCGATGTCGGCGACGGATGTTCCGCCGAATTTCATCACGATGCGCGCCATGGAAGCGAGATGCCTTTGACTGAATGCCCGAATACGGGCGGAAGATGGGAAACGACCGGTTGTGCCGGCCGTTGAACGCGCGGCCTCCTTAGCCAAATGATCATCATTTCGCAAGGCTGCGGGTTTGACGCTCGCCAACGCCGATTTCACGAAATCGAGACGAGCCTGCGGACCGCATCCGGCATGGCCATCCGTGGGTGCGGCGGGGTCAGCTCTCGCCGCCGCTGCGCCGCCGGCCGATGTCGATCATTTCGAGCCCGGTAACGACGCGGTCGCGCCCTTCCGCCTTGGCCTTGTAGAGCGCGTGGTCGGCAGCGTTGACGATCTCCGTCCAGGTGGCCCCCAATTCCGGAAAAGCCGCGACGCCGAAGGACGCCGTGATGGTGCCCAGCGTGCGGCCGCGATGCGTCAGATGCAGCTGCTTGATCGCCTTGCGCAGGGCTTCGGCGCGCTCGGCGCCGTCGGCGAGCGACGTCCCGGGCATCATCAGCGCGAATTCCTCGCCGCCGTAGCGCGACACCACATCGCTTTCCCTGGCATGGTCGAGCAGCGTGCCGGCCACCTGCTTGAGCACGAGGTCGCCCGCCTCGTGGCCGAACGTGTCGTTGAACTGCTTGAAATGATCGACGTCGAGCATGATGAACGCCATCGGTTGACCGGACCGCTCCATGCGCCTCAGTTCGCGACTGCTCGTCTCCTCCAGGTAACGCCGGTTGTAGAGGCCGGTGTTCGGGTCGCGGATAGACTGCTGCCGCAGCGTTTCGCGCAGGCGAAGATTGGCGAGCGCCAGCGCCAGCGTGTCGGCGACGCCGCGCAGCACCTGCTCCCGCTCGACGAGCCAGCCCGGCCTTTCGGCGGCGTTGGGCTCGCACAGGTGCAGGATGCCGAGCGTTTCGCCCTGCGCGGCAAGCGGCATGCACACATAGCCGCGGTCGCCATCATCGGTGATGTGATTGCAGCGCGGCGTCAGCATGCCCGGACCGGCGACATGTTGCTGGCCTCGCCGCAGCGCCCAGCAATCCTCCGGCGCGAACTGGCCGACGCTAGACCGGACCGGACCCCAGCTCGCCATTTCCTCGACGAGGTTGCGCGAGGCGCTGGTCAGATGAACGGAACCGCTCAAGCCGGTGAAGAAATCCGGCATCGCCGACCCGACCACCGAAAACGCTTCCTGGAAGGTGACGCAGGCCTGCAGCAGTTCGCCGAGCCTGACCAGACGGGTCGTGGCTTCCGAGGTCACCCGAAGCTCGCGGTTCAGCACCGCCAGTTCCTCGGCACGATCGCTCACCGCCTGTTCGGCGCTGCGCAACTCGCCGATGTCGCTCAGCGTCAGCACGATGCCGCCGCCGGCGCGGTTGAGCGGATTGCAGCTCGCGATCACCGGCAATTGCGACCCGCCCGGCTTCACCAGCCGGACTTCGGCCTGATGCCGCCGGCCCGTGGACAGGGCCAGCTCGACAGGAGAGGCGCCCTGTGTGAACTCGCTTCCCGAAGCCGCCCGCATGTCCAGCACGGACCGCCAGTCCTTGCCTTCCATCCTGTCGCTGCGCCGCCCCGCTATTTCCGCCGCCGCCGGATTGGCGCTCACCATCCGGCCCTCGCCGTCGATGACGGCGATCCCCTCCGCCACGGTGTGGACGATGTCCTCGATATAGGCCTTTTGCTCGACCAGTTGCCGGCGCGAGGCTTCAAGCTCCGAGGCCATGGCGTCGAAACCCTTCGCCACCTGGCCGAACTCGTCGTTGGAGGTGCGCCCGATACGGGCACCGGCATCGCCGCGCGTCAGCGATTCGATGCCCCGATTGAGGCCGGAAAGGCCCGCGCCGAAGCCACGCAACAGCAAAAAACCGGAAATCGCCGCGATCAGCACCGCGACAAGGGTGCTGAGACCGACCAGCAGCAGCAGCTTGTCTGTCCGTTCCTGGGCCGCGGCCAGCAGCGGCGTGTACTCGAACAGGACGGCGCCGACGATCTTGCCGGGACTGTCCTCGATTGGAACCGCGACCAGGTTGGTCGGACGCGACACGTCCTTGCTGTTCTCGACGAAGGCGCGCGGCTCGCCATCGATCATCGTCCGGCCGATTTCGTTGCCGGCGTCGTGATCGAACGTCTTGCCGAGATTCTGCTCCTCGCCAGGAACATCCGCGAGAACGACCTTGTTGCGGTCCACCACCACAAGGTCGCGCTTCGAACCGGCATGCTGCAGCCTTACGAACTCGCGCAACGCCGCCGGTCTCTCGAACAGCGCGCCTGGCGTATCGGGCGCCTTGAAGGCTATCGTCTCCGCAAGTTGCCGTCCGACATCGGCGGCCTCGGCGAGCACAATCGATCGGGTCAGCGCAACATGGGAGAATATCGCGATGCCGCCGACAAGGCCTATCAGGGCCGCGGCGCTGGACAATGTCGCGATGATCTGGGTTCTGATGCGCACAAGGCCGTCTCGATACTCGGATGGCAATGTATATGCCAAATTCCTGCTGCGCGCCGCTAGATCATCAAGCTCGTAAATTTGATATTAAGCGAGACGTTCACGGCCAGCATCGGCTTCCTCATGGCGGCAGGTAAAAAACCTGCCTTGACTTTCGTCTCCCGGCACCCGACTTCCTACCGTTCCAGGAGACCCGCCCATGCCCGAGCCCCGTCGGTCGACCATCGATGCCGGAGAAGTCGAACGCTTCTCCGCCCTTGCCGCCGAGTGGTGGAACCCGAACGGCAAGTTCCGCCCGTTGCACAAGTTCAATCCGATCCGGCTGTCCTACATACGCGACCAGGTGGCGGCTCGATTTGGCCGCGACCCACGCGCCGCGCGCCCGTTCGAAGGGCTGCGCTTCCTCGACATCGGTTGCGGCGGCGGCCTGCTTTGCGAACCGATGGCGCGCCTCGGCGCCGATGTGGTTGGCGCCGACGCCTCTGCGACCAACATCGAGGTGGCCCGGCTGCATGCCGCCGAGGCGGGCGTGACCGTGGACTATCGGGCAACGACCGCCGAGGAACTGGCGGACGCTGGCGAGAAGTTCGACGTTATCCTGAACATGGAAGTGGTCGAGCACGTCGCCGACGTCGATCTGTTCATCGGCAAGTGCGCGCAGATGGTGAACCCCGGCGGCATTATGTTCGTGGCCACCATCAATCGCACCTTCAAGGCGCTCGGGCTCGCCATCATCGGCGCCGAATACGTCTTGCGCTGGCTGCCGCGCGGCACCCACCAGTTCGGCAAGCTGGTCCGCCCCGAGGAATTGGAAAAGGCCCTCGGTGGCGCCGGTCTCTCGATCATCGACCGCGTCGGCGTCACCTACAACCCGCTCGCCGACCGCTGGCAGCGGTCGAACGACATGGACGTCAACTACATGGTGCTGGCGGAAAAGGGATCGGTCTGATCCCTTGGGCCATCACGGACTCACTCCGGGTGATGGACCCGGAGGGAGTATCGAGAGATGTCAGGCGTCGAGCGGCCGGTAGCCGCCGCGCCAATAGGCGAGCGCCTGGCCGGCGTCCTGCGTCCTGACCGCCTCGACCGATCCGATCACGATCGAATGCGTGCCCCGGTCGATCATCTCGTCAAGACTGCAATCGAACGCGGCGACCGCGTCGGACAGCAGCGCGGCTCCTGTCTTCAGCGTCGTCCACTCCGCGCCGTCGTAGCGATCCTTGCCCTTGACGCCGCCGAAGCCTGAGAACCGCTCGGCGACACGCTGGTGCCCTGGCCCGAGCGAATTGACGCCGAAATGCCGGTAGCGCTCGATCAGTGGCCAGGTCGATGACGACCGGTTGACGCAGGCGATCACCTTGGGTGGCTCCGCCGACAGCGACACCATCGAGATGACAACGAGGCCTGATCGGTCCTCGTCGACCCCCGCGGTGATGACGCTGACATTCCCGACGATCAGCCGCATGGCGGCGCGGAAATCCGCCACGCTGACCGGCATAGCTTGCTCAGTCACAGCTCGCCTCCCCGCTCAGGCGGCTGACTGCACTGCCTTCGGCGCAAGGCGGATACCCCTCGCTTCGAGAATGGGCAGCACGGTGTCGCGGAAATAGGGAAACTCCTCCGCGTAGTCGACGAAGGACAGCGTCGAGCCCCGGAAGCCGGCCTCGTGAAGCGCCGTGATGCCGTCCGCCACCTGCTCCGGCGTGCCGGTGAGCGGAAAGCCGCCATGGCCCGCAGCCATGCGGTCGCGGATGAGCGCCAGGAGATCGTGCGGGAACGACTGCGCATGGGCGAACTGCAGCCGCACCAGATTGTCGACCGCCGCCCAGTCGGCATTGGCGCGGCCGAAATGCTCGAGATAGTCCTTCGCCTCCTTCTCGGTCGGCCGGCACACGACATGGGCGAAGGTCAGCACGTCGACGTCCTTGCCGGCAGCCGCGCCCTGTTCCTTCAGCGCCGCGATCTCGTCCCTGGAGCGCGTCAGGTCGATCGCCGGCGTGAACAGGAAATCGGCATTGCGGACCGCGAACTTACGCCCTTCCTCCGAACCGGCGGCGTTGAGGATCGGCAGCCGCGAGCCCGGACGCGGGTCGCCGAGCACGTTCTTGAGCTTGAACCAGGTGCCATCCCAGTCGAAGGCCTCGGTGCGGCTCCACAACGCGCGGACGATGTCGAACCATTCCTGCGCGTAGCCGTAGCGCGTCAGATGGTCGTCCGGCAGCGTCAGGCCGAGCGCCTCGTATTCCGGCTTGTTCCAGCCGGCGACGATGTTGAGGCCGATGCGGCCCCGGCTGATCTGGTCGATGGTGGCCAGTTGCTTGGCGACGACGACCGGATGGTTCGCCGCCGTGTGGGTCGTGGCGAAGACGGTGATGTTGCGCGTGAGCGCCAGCAGCCCCGCCGCCCAGGTGATCGTCTCCAGCACATTGCCGTGAAAATTGGTTTCCCCACCGTAACCGATCCAGCGCGCGATCGGCAGCATGAAATCGATGCCGGCCTCGTCGAGCAGTTGCGCCAGACGAAGATTGTTGTCCCAGGAACTGACCCAGCGCTCGGGCACCTTGGTGACGGTCATTCCGCCCGAGCAGTTGGAGGCGAAGGTGCCGAGAAAGAAGGGCTGCGCGTCGGCGGCGGTCTTGTCGAGCATGCTCACGATGATGTTCTCCTCATATTCAGCTATAATTTATAATAGAAAGTCTATCATAAATTCATGTGGACGCAATCGGCAGGATCGGGGCATGCTGCGCGAATGGAGCAGGCTATGAACGATCGGCGCAAGTCACAGGAAACACAGGCGGAATTGCTGGATCGCGGCTGGCACCTCGCCCGCACGCCGCTGGAAATCGACGTCACCGAGGTCGAATACGCGCTGATGCGCTCCTACGAGGCGTTCGGCCGCTGGCAGGCAGAATGCCTCGCCGCGGTGATCGAGTTCTCGGCGAGCGGGCCGGAGAACGCGCTGCTCCACATCATCAGGATGAACGATCGCCCCAAGAGCGTGCGCGACCTCGCCCAGATGACCAACCGCGACGATGTCCCCAACATCCAGTACAGCCTGCGCAAGCTGCTGAAGGGCGGCCTGGTCAAGCGCATGGGCAGCGGCCGGGCCGGCGTCACCTACGAGGTCACGCCGCTCGGTTATCGGGTGACCGAGCGCTATGCCGACATCCGCTCGGTGCTGCTCATCGAGGCCGTCACCCGTATTCCCGAGATGGCCGACAAGCTGGAAGACGTGGCGCGCACGCTGGAACTGATGACCGGCATATACGAGCAGGCCGCGCGCGCCGCGGCCACGCATCGCCGCCGCCATCCGCGCCCGGAGCCGGCACGCGCCGCGCGGGAGGATGGGCCCGGGAAAGGCTGATCGCCGCCGGAAACCCGATGCCTGCCGGGAAACCGTTTCACGGTTTGCGTGTCATGCCTCGGTCAGGCATCGCGGCTTTGTGCCTTGGTGGTGATGAAGACGCCGGCGGTGATGATGAGAGCACCCGCCCAGGTCAGCAGCCGGTAATGCTCGCCGAGAAAGATCGTGCCGGAGAAGAGGCCGATCGCGGCCGCCACATAGCCGATCTGGCTGAGATAGACGGGGCCGCCCACCGCCTGCAGCCGGAAGAAGAACGCAAACATCGCCGATGCCGAAACGACCTGGGCGGCGACCACCAGGGGCACGCTCCCCAGCAGCGCCAGCGAGCTTCCGCCGAGAAAAACCAGGATGCCGACCAGCAGCATTGCAGCCGAGGCAAGGTGGCTCCCGACGGCAAGTTCGATCGGGCCGGTGCCTTCCGGCCAGTCGGCCGTGCGATAGATGTTGCCTGTGGCGAGGCACACCGGAATCAGCAGCCCCATCGCCACCCAGAACAGATCGGCGGGCTGGCCGGCCTCGCCGCGCGTCATCGCCACCATGACCGCGCCTATGAAGCCGACCGCGATGCCGATCACACCGAGCATGTTGGGTCGCCGGACCCCCAACAGGATGGAGAAGACCAGCGTGATGACCGGCGAGAGGGTGAACATGATGCCGGTGTAGCCGGCGCCGAGATGCGGGATGGTCGAGAACATCAGGAGATTCGGCACGGCATAGGACACAGCCGCGGTGACGAAGAAATAACGCAATTTATGCGCGGAGAGCCGGATTTTCTGGCCGCGCAGCAACAGGGACAGCAGCAGCACACCACCGGCGCCAAACGAGATGATGAAGGCCCAGAGCATCGCGGGAACGCCGGCGTTTGTGGCGAGCTTGCCGAACGGCAGCGTCAGCCCCAGCAGCCCGCCCGTGACGACCAGCAGGCCGAGTGCCGAATCCCAGAGAAATGTCATCGATTGGTCCTGCCGTCGGTATCCGGCGCTTGGCCGTCATTGCATTCTGGATTATGATAACGGCAAGATACTTAACGTCAAGATATCATGGTGAGAGACATGGACCGCGCGGCTAGGGCGATCGAGCAATGGCGAAGGGAGCGGCCGGATCTTGACGTCTCGCCGATGGCCGTGCTCGGCCGGCTGAGCGAAGCCGCCTTTCTGGTCTCGCGCGACCGGCTCGCGCCGGTCTTTGCGCGCTTCGGCCTGCAGCCCGGTGAATTCGACGTACTGGCGACGCTGCGCCGCTCCGGCGCGCCTCATGCACTGACGCCGACCGCGCTCTACGAAGCGACCATGGTGACATCGGGGGCCATGACCAACCGGCTCGACCGGCTGGAGAAGGCCGGGCTGATCCAGCGCGCGCCCAATCCCGCCGACCGGCGTGGCGTCGTCGTGCAGCTCACCGCGAAAGGCCTCGCGCTCGTCGACGACACCCTTGTCGCCCATCTCGCCAACGAGCATGAAATCCTGTCCGGCCTCACGCCCGATGAGCGGGAGACGCTCGCCGGCTTGCTCGGAAAACTGATCGGCAGCCTGCGCTGAGCAAGGTTCCGCAAAAGTGTTACACCGTTTTTGCGATCAGCCGTCCTGTTCGGCATCATACTCTCCTTCGAGCTTTTGCCGCAGAGCCAGCATAACGCGGTGCGCGGTTTTGATCTCTTCGAGCGAAAGCCCTTCTGCGAGCGCGTCGGCGAGCGGATTGTAGGACCTGACTGCAGCGTCATAGGTCCGCTGCCCTTTCTCGGTCAGTACGACGAGGTGCGCCCGGCGATGGTGTGGGTTGGGCTGGAACTCGACCAGCCCGTCTTTTGCCAGATCGTTGACGATGCGCTGGACGTTCTGGCGGTTCGCACCGAAATCCCGGGCGAGCCACGCCACCGGCTGCGAACGGTCGGCCAAAGCTATTGCCCCGAGAATCTGCCATCGCGCGCTGGTCAGCCCGAGCGGGGCGACAAGCCTATCGCCTGACGTCAGCGCCAGGTTGTTCACCCGGAACATGGTGAGAATCATATCGGTCAGGGCGTCGCCTTCCGGGCTGCGAGCGGCATCGTTCATCTGTCATCATCCATCTTTATTGACATCATGATGTCAATTCATTATGTGTCCATTGCTGCAAATTGACATCATAGAGACAAATTGACCGGAGAGCCACCATGCTCCTTCTGAAACCCCTGGACGAGACGTTCATCAACCTCCGTACGCTCGATACCGACGAGCCGGACAGCCGCTAAAGGAGGTCGCGATGCTCAAGATCATCCATCCCGTCGCGGGCCTGATTGCCCTCCTCACCATCACGACCTTCTGGCTTTCAACCGCGCTATCCGAACTTTTCGGGTCCGAAGCAGCCGCAGTCGCGGTGAAGACGGCTATTCCATGGGGCTTCTTCATCCTGTTCCCAGCCATTGCGGCGACTGGCGGTTCGGGCTTCGCCTGGTCGAAGGGGCAGCGCCGGGGACTTATCGGAACAAAGCTCAAGCGCATGCCGTTTATCGCGGCGAACGGCCTTCTCGTGCTCATTCCGTCCGCGCTGTTTCTCGCCTCCAAGGCTCGGGCGGCAGAGTTCGACACGACGTTCTACGTCGTGCAGGCGTTCGAACTGATCGCCGGAGCGATCAACATCATGCTTTTTGGTCTACAGATGCGGGACGGCATGAAGCTGACAAAGTGGCGGCGTGCCAGTTTCCTCAAGCGAGGCATCGCCTACACGACCAGCCTCATTGGCAAGGAAGAGGTCGCTCACGGCACGGTCAGGATTCATTTGGAAAAGCCAAAAGGTTTCACCTTCAAGGCCGGCCAGGCAGTCTATGTGACTTTGCCCGCATTGAAGGAAGAGGACGGCAAGGGCCGCATGCGGACCTTTTCCGTCGCAAGCGCGCCGGACGACGCTGATCTGGTGATTGCGACAAGGCTCACCGACTCTGCCTTAAAGCGCGGTCTTGAAAGCCTGCCTGTTGGATCGGCTGTCGAGATAGAGGGCCCCTATGGTGATCTGACACTGCATGACGATGTCACGCGCCCGGCGGTGTTCCTTGCGGGCGGAATAGGCATCACGCCGTTTCGCAGCATGATCCGTGACGCTGCCACGCAGTCACGCGCCCATGGCTTGTATCTCTTCTACAGCAATCGAAGCGCGCAAGACGCCGCGTTCCTCTGCGAGCTGGAGCAGGCTGCGCGGGAGAATCCGGGCTTCAAGCTAGTGGCAACAATGACCGATGATGCGAACTGGCAGGGCGAGCACGGGCATATCACCCGCGAGATGATCGAACGGCATATCGGCCACATCGCCAGCCCGGTCTTCTATCTCGCCGGCCCTCCGGCTATGGTCGCCACGATGGCAATCTTGCTCAATGATGCAGGCATCAAACCGGAAGACATCCACGCCGAAGAGTTTGCCGGATACTGACAAAGGCGAAAACAGAGCCGCGCGTTAATTCCGATCGTCGGGGAAATTCGGGATCGGCAGGAACTCGATGCCGTCCTCGGCGAGGCTCTTCGCCTCCTCCAGCGTCGCCTCGCCGTAGATGCCGCGCGCATCGGTCTCGCCGAAATGGATTTTCCGCGCCTCCTCGGCGAATTTGTCGCCGACATAGTCGGCGTTCTCGCGCACCTTTTCGGCCAGCGCCTTCAACTGCGCAATCGCCTGCTTCTGCGCCTCGCCCATGGCAAGCGCGATCTTTTCCTGCTTGCGCGACGTGGAGACGGCCGGCGCCATCAGCGCCTTCTCCACCTTGTGCGAGCCGCAGGACGGGCAATCGACGAAGCCGCGCTTCTTCTGGGTATCGAAGTCGTCATTGCTGCGGAACCAGGCTTCGAACTCGTGCTCGTTCTCGCAGATCAGTGAAAAGCGTATCAAGATGCCGCACCTCTGAGGAGCGATGCTCCGACCGTTTCGGCGCTGACGGCGAACTCCCGCGCGTTCTTCAGGTTGGGTATCTTGCCGCGCGCCGCCTGCGACTGCGCCGGATCGACCTCAGCCACGATCACGGCCGGGGCGTCGTGCTCGACTTCGGCCAGGATGCGTCCCCATGGATCGACGATCATCGAGTGGCCATAGGTCTCGCGGCCGTCCTCATGCACGCCACCCTGCGCGGCCGCCACCAGATAGGCGCCGTTTTCGATGGCCCGGGCGCGCAGCAGCACGTGCCAGTGCGCCTCGCCGGTCTGCCGCGTGAACGCGGCGGGCACCGACAAAAGGTTGGCGCCGGCCAGCGCCTCGGCTCGGAACAGTTGCGGAAAACGCAGATCGTAGCAGACCGCGAAGCCGAGCGTCGCCCCTTCGACGGTCGTCACCACAGCCTTGGTTCCCGGCTCGTACGTCGCCGACTCGCGCCAGCTCTCGCCGTTGTCGAGGTCGACGTCGAACATGTGGATCTTGTCGTAGGTGGCGCGCAGCTCGCCATCCGGTCCGAACAGCAGGGCGCGGTTGGCCAGCTTGCCGTCGGCGCGTAGGATCGCGGTCGAGCCGATATGCAGGAAGATGCCGAGTTCCTTCGCCAGTCGACGCGCGGTGGCGACGATGATGTCCTTGTCCTCGGAGGTGAAGGCCGCGGCCTTCTTGTCGCGCACCAGCGCGCCGGTCATTTCCGGCGTCTGGACATAGCGCGCGCCCTGCCCGGCGGCCTCCCGCACCAGCCGGTCGAGGTCGACGGCATTGCGCTCCGGGCTGGTGCCCGAGCGCATCTGGACAGCGGCTACCTTGAAAGAACCCATCGTCAAAATCCTCAGCTTGTCGGACCGGCGAGCAGCGCGTCGAGCCTGCCCGCGGCGTCCAGATCGTGCAAGTCGTCGCAGCCGCCGACATGGGTGTCGCCGATGAAAATCTGCGGGAACGTCGCACGGCCATGCGCGCGGGAGATCATCTCCTGGCGCAGGTCCGGCGAGAAGGATGCGTCATGCTCGGTATAGGTCACGCCCTTGCGGTCCAGCAGCCGCTTGGCAGCCGTGCAGTAGCCGCACATCATGCGTGTATAGATCGTGACGTCGACCATGACGAAATTCCGTTGTCCGTTGCCGACTTATATAATCGCGGAGTCGTCGGGCCGAAAGTCCCCCGGCAACACCCGCGCGAAGGTCAGCACGTCGACCGCGCCGGCGCCGCCCTTCTCCAGCGCCTTGGCCACGGCGCGCACCGTGGCGCCGGTCGTGTAGACGTCGTCGACCAGCAGCACCCGCCGTCCAGCTATCTCGATTTCCGCCTCGGCCGGCACGCGGAAGGCGGCGCGGACGTTTTCCTCACGCTCCTTGCGCTCGAGCCCGACCTGCTGGCGGGTGAGCTTGACGCGGCGCACCGCGGCCGGCGCGAAAGGCAGCCCGCCGAGGCTCGACACCGCCCGCGCCAGTTCGGCCGACTGGTTGAACTTGCGCTGAAAGAAGCGTCGCCAGTGCAGCGGCACCGGCACCACCACGTCTGCATCCGCCACCAGCTCGGCGCCGGCCCGCATCATCCAGCGCGCCATCCATGGCGCGAGGTCGGTGCGATCCTGGTATTTCAGCCCCTGAACCATCTGGCGGGCAACGCCCGTATAAGCCACGGCCGCCCGCGCGCGCTGGAAAGGCGGCGGATCGGCGATCGCTTCCGCCGACAGGAAACCCTCCCCCATCTCGTGTGAGAAGGGTGTGCCCATCACGGGACACCACGGCCGCTCCAGCAGCCGCAATTTCGGCCAGCACTGGCCACACAACACGCCGGGTTGCGAGACATAGCGCCGACAGCCGGCGCAGACCGGCGGAAACAGCAACCGGGCCGGCCATCTGAACGCCGTTCGGGCAAGCCCCTTGATCTCCATGATCGGATCGGCCACCTGATGGATCGTCCTTGCGAGCAATTCCAACATTAATGGACTTGCCCTTCGATAGCATAGGCCCAACAGACAGGAACGCTTCCGTTGCAGCCATTGATTGATACCGCACTATGGCTGGCCCGCAAGCGGCGGGCGCTCGTCCAGGCCGTGCCCGGCGCGGATTTCCTCATGCGCCGGACGGCGGAGGATCTTGCCGACCGCCTCGGCGCCGTCGAGCGCAGGTTTGAAAAGGCTGCCGTGCTGTTCTGCCAGACACCGGCCGCGGCGGACGTGGTGGCGGCAAGCGGCAAAGTCGCTGAATTCGTGCGCGTCGAGGCCGACGCGGCCTTCCTCGTCGGTGGCTTCGGCCAGGTGGCGACGCCCGAGACCATGCCCTTCGAGCCGGAAAGCCTCGATCTCGTGGTCTCGCTGCTTTCGCTGCAGGCGATGAACGACATTCCGGGCATGCTGGTGCAGATCCGGCGAGCGTTGCGGCCGGACGGCCTTTTCCTCGGCGCCTTTGCCGGAGCCGGCACTTTGGCCGAACTGCGCGAATGCCTGCTGGCGGCGGAGACGGAACTTCATGGCGGCGCCAGCCCGCGCGTCACCCCATTCACCGATGTGCGCGATGCCGGTGCCCTTCTGCAGCGCGCCGGATTTGCGCTGCCGGTGGCCGACGTCGAAACGGTCACGGTGCGTTATGACGATATGTTCGGACTGATGGCCGACCTGCGGGCGATGGGCGAGACCAGCGCGCTCGCCGACCGCAGTCGGCGACCCGGGACGCGGGATCTGTTTGCCCGCGCCGCTGAAATCTACGCGGAGCGCTTCGTGGATGCCGACGGCCGCGTGCGGGCGAGCTTCTCGATCGTATGGCTGTCGGGTTGGGCGCCGGATGCCTCGCAGCAGAAGCCGCTCAAACCGGGATCCGCGAAGGTGTCGCTGAAGACGATCCTGGAAAACCCCGGCAACCACTGAAGCGAGCCGCCATTTCGCGGCCCCTCGAGGTCAGTGCTGGGCGAAGGCTTCCACAAGCTTGCTGTTGGTGTCGCTGAACAGCCACTGGATGGCGCCAGCGGCCTGGCCGACGCCCGCCACGATCGCCAGGGACAGCACGGTGACGATCAGGCCATATTCGATGGCCGTGGCGCCGTTCTCGTCTTTCAGGAACCGTTTCAGCAACATCGCCATGACCACCACCCCTCTTGCCGGCAATGATAGCGCCAACCCGTTAAGAAAGGTTAATGGCACAGGCTTAACGGAGAATAAACGAGTGGCTTGGCGTCAGCAGTCGCCGCTGGCCCGGCCGTCGGAGCGGATGATGCACACCGATGTCGGCTGCGGCTGCAACACGCTTTTGCGCACCGTATAGGTGCTGGCGTGTCCAATGGAGCCGGTCGTCGTCATGTCGAGGTCGACCGCGAAACTACGGTTGGAACGTGTCTGGCTGTCCAGGAAGGGCGTCGCCACAAGGGCCAGCGCAACGGCGGCGGAGCCGAACAGAAGCGTGACGCGCAGCACGCCCATGCCGGCCTCCACGGCGCGAAACCGGTCCGGCCGGATCGAGTCCCAATCCCTTTCGAGGCTCATGAAGCTGCTCCTGCGATCGGCGCTGTGGCCACAATGCCGCGTTGCTTCAATTTTTCATGGTTAGATAAATCTTCTGTTAACGCTGAGATCGGGCGCGTGCCGAGGCGAGGTGCCGGGCGCCTTTGGGCGGCGCGCGCCTTACAGGAGGTCGATCAGGAACTGGATCAGCGGCGCATCCGCTGGCGGCATCGGATAGTCGCGCATCTGCTTCGGCCGCACCCATTTCAACGCCTGCCCTTCCCTGGGCGTGGCGATGCCGCGGAAGCGGCGGCAGACGAAGAGCGGCATCAAGAGGTGGAAGTCGTCATAGCTGTGGCTGGCAAAGGTAAGCGGCGCCAGGCACGGGATCTCGGTCTCTATGCCGATCTCTTCCTGCAGTTCGCGGATCAGGCATTGTTCCGGCGTCTCGCCGGGCTCGACCTTGCCGCCCGGGAATTCCCAGAGGCCGGCGAGTTGCTTGCCCGGCGGACGCTGAGCGAGCAGCACGCGGCCATCGGTGTCGACCAGGGCGCAGGCCGCGACCAGGAGCAGGCGTTTGGGTGACTTGATCTCGCTCATGCGCCCGGTGGCCGTCTGTAGTGGTAGCGATAGACCTCCTCGAAGCCCATCGACCGGTAGAGCGCCAGCGCCGGAGCATTGCTCGCCTCGACCTGAAGCCAGGCCTCGCGCGCGCCGCGCAGCCTGGCCCATTTCAGCGCCGACAGGATGAGGTTGCGGCCATGACCCCTGTTGCGCGCCGCCTTCGCGGTGGCGACCTCGAACAGGCCTGCCAGGTCGCCGTCATGAACGCAGATCAGTGTCGCCAGCGGCTCGCTTCCCTCCTCGAGCACGAACAGGCCCGCCTCGGGCTGGATGGCGCCGATGATCTCGGACAGGCCGGGCCGAAGCGCGACGTCGGAGCCGCTCACCTTCAGCGACGCGCCGATGAAGCGGCCGATATCCTTCAGCGGAATCTGGTCCATGGCGCCGCTGAGCTGCGCGTCGGCCAGCGGCAGGCGCATGACCAGGGATTCATCGAACCGGCTCCAGCCCTCGCGGTCGAGATAGGCGGCAAGATCAGGCCCGGAGAGCGGCGACATGCGGAAGGTCAGCGGCCGGCCATAGGCATCGAAGCGGCGGCTGGCGCGGCCGATGCGGTCGGCCATGTGCTGGATATCGCCCGGGTCGAGCGGATTGACCGAATTCAAACGCTTGGCGGGATGGCCGGCCGTCAGCCGCACCACCCAGGTGCCGTCATAGTGGACCGCCGCCGCCGGCCATGCGCGGAAACCCGCCGCCTCGTAGCGGCGCACGATCGCCAGAACGCTTGCGGGATGCCTGGACACCAATTTCCCGTTCAGCTCCGATAGTCGCCGTTGATGGCGACGTATTCCTTGGTCAGGTCGCAGGTCCATACCGTGGCCTTGCCGCGGCCGATGCCCAGATCGGCGCGGATGCGGATATCGTCCCGCTTCATGTAGGCCGAGGTCGCTGCCTCGGAATAGGCGGGATCGCGCTCGCCCTGATGCGCGAGGCGATTGTCGCCGAACCAGATCGACAGCAGGTCGCGATCTGCGGGCTCCCCGGACTTGCCGACGGCCATGACGACGCGGCCCCAATTGGCGTCCTCGCCGGCGACCGCCGTCTTGACCAGCGGCGAATTGGCGATCGACAGCGCGACGCGCTTTGCCGAGCGCGCCGACTTGGCGCCGGTCACGGTGACCTCGACCTGCTTGCGCGCGCCTTCGCCGTCGCGCACCACCTGCAGCGCCAGCGACTTCAGGATCTTGCCGAGCGCGCGGCGGAACGCGCCTAGGCGGGCGTCCTTGGGATCGGTGATCTCCGGCGCGCCGCGCTTGGCCGCCTTGCCGGTGGCGAACAGCAGCAGCGTGTCGCTGGTCGAGGTGTCGCTGTCGACGGTCACGGCGTTGAAGGTCTTGGCCGTGCCCCGCGACAGGAGGTCCTGCAGCACCGGCGCGGCGATCGGCGCGTCGGTGGCGACGAAGGAAAGCATCGTCGCCATGTCGGGCGCGATCATGCCGGCGCCCTTGGCGATGCCGTTGATGGTGACGTCGGTATCGCCGAGCTTCACCGTGGCGGTGGCCACCTTGGGATAGGTGTCCGTGGTCATGATCGCCTTGGCGGCCTCGGTCCACAAATCGGACTTGCCGTCCTTGACCATGCCGGCGAGCAGATGGCTGAACTTGCCGGTATCGAGCGGCTCGCCGATGACACCCGTCGAGGCCAGGAAGACTTCGCCGGCCGAGCAGCCCGCCGCCTTGGACGCCGCCTCGCCGGTCAGCGCGGTGGATTCGCGACCCTTCTTGCCGGTGAAGGCGTTGGCGTTGCCGGAGTTGACGACCAGAACCCGGGCCTTGCCGGCCGCGAGATTCTGCCGGCAGTAATCGACTGGGGCCGACGGGCATTTCGACCGCGTGAAGACGCCGGCGACGGCGGTGCCCGGTTCGAAGACCATGGCGAGCAGGTCGGTGCGGTTCTTGTATTTGATGCCCGCCTCGGCGGTGGCGATGCGCACGCCTTCGATGGCCGGCATCTTGGGATATTTCTTGGGTGCTAGCGGCGAAATCGTAGCGGACATCAGGAACCTCGGGGCGGCGAAAATCGCAGGGGAAGCGCCGATTTGCCTGATACGGAGCGTCGGCGCAAGGCGTTTTCGGTGCCCACGCCGGTGGGAAGGCCCCGGTTCCGCCCCCTCACTTCCCGATCACCGGGTTGATGAAACGCGCAAATGCCTTCTGCACGCCGGGAATAAGGCCCCAGATCATGATCGTGACCATGACCGGCGCTACCACCAGCGTGCGTTGCCAGATCGGCCAGTCCCCGGTCAGCGGCAGGACCACATAGAGTATCCCCGTGATCAGCGGATAGGCGCCGGCCAGGACCAGCAGCGCGAAGCGTGGACGCGAGAAACGGGTGGCGGCGAGACGGTGGGACGACATGGTGCACCTCATCGATACGGAACGTTTCGTTAAATAAAACGACCCGTTTCGTTTCGTCAAGAGGCGGTGTATGGATAGGCGGATTCTTTGCCGAGAAAGGACGTCGATGGCCCAGCCCGCCGATACCGCGCGCAAGTCGATCGGCGCGCGACGCAACCCCGCCAGCGCGGACGCCATCCTCGACGCCGCCGAGGCAGTGCTGGTCGAGGCAGGCTATTCCGGCTTCTCCATCGAGGCGGTGGCGCGCCGCGCGCGGGCCGGCAAGCCGACGATCTACCGCTGGTGGCCGAGCAAGGCGGCGCTGCTTTTCGACGTCTACCAGCGGCAGAAGCGCGTCGACACGCCGGATACGGGCAACCTGGAAAAGGACCTGGTCGGCTTTCTCGACAGCCTGTTCGAGCATTGGCGCTCGACACCCTCGGGCAACATCTTCCGTTCGTTGATCGCCGAGGCGCAATCCGATGACGGCGCGGCGGCAGCGTTGGCAGACTATGCCGCCGGCCGCCGGGTGACCACTGGCCGGATGATCGAGCGCGCCAAGGCGCGTGGCGAGGTGCGGTCTGACGTCGACGCCGTTCTCGTCGCCGACATGGTCGCCTCCTTCGCCTGGACCCACCTCCTGACCAACCGGCTGAATGGCGAGGAGGCGGCTATACGCGGCGCCGTCCGCTATATATTACAAGGCATCCTTGATCATCGCGCATAGCTCCGGGGGGAACGGCGGCTTGATCGATCCTGCATCACCAGTGCTGCCTGTCAGCCTGATCATGGTTTCCGACTATCTCACGCCGGACGGCGACGAGGAGTTGCGCCGTTCGCTGCGGGCCTACGCGGACGATCCACGGGGCTCTCCTGGCGAGATCGTCATCATGCTGCCCAAAGGCACGGGGTCCGTCATTGCCGCCGAATTCGGAGGGAAAAGCGCGTTCCTGTGCCCCTCGGTGATCGTGGCGACGCACGACAGCGACGAGTCCTCCCAGTTGAAGGATGCCGCGCTGGCCTATTGCCGTTTCGATCTTGTCGCGGTGGTCGAGGCCGACTGCATGCCGCGCCCGGGCTGGTTGGCCATCCTCCACGAGGCTGTCGAGCGGACGCCGGCGATAGAGGCGATTTCCGGACGCACCAGCTACGGCGAGGAGAGCATGATGCTGCGGGTGATGTCGCTGCTCGATCGCGGCTTCATCGAGCGCCGCGACCGGCACGGCAGGATCATCCATGTCTCCAACAACGGCGCGCTCTATCGCCGCTCCGTGCTTGAACGCTATCGCTTCGAGGCCAATCACGGCCCGTTCGTCAGCTCGCACCTTCGCCAACACGCCATGCTCGACGACGGCGTGAGAATGGAGATCGCCACCGAGGCTGTCTCCGTTCACGCCTATGAGGGTCTGGCCTTCATCTGGGACGTCAGGCGCAACAAGGGCTATCAGTACGCCCGCATGGAGTTGCGAAAACCGCGCCGGCGCTCGCGCATCGGCCTCGCCCTGCGCGCCGTGGCGACCTCGTTCAAGGAGAACCGGCAGACCGCGCAGGCGGTCGGCGGCGAGTTCTGCCGCCGCGTCGACTGGCCGCTGTTCTGGATGATGATGCTGCTGGTCAGGCTGCCGGAATTCAGCGGCGCGCTCGCCGCCGGCGATCCGGCGACCTTCAAGGCCTCGACGCACTATCGCTAGAGCAGGCACCAGATAGCGAAAGGGCGCCGCGCGGCGCCCTTGCATGTTCAGGTTGGTCGCGGCGGACTACTTGCCGCCTTCCATCGTGTCGACCGCCTTCTTCAGGCCGGCGTCGGGGATCTCGACCTTGGCCGCGGCGCGCAGCGACTTCACCAGCTCGAAATACTTGTCGCGAACCACGGCCTGGCGGGCCTGGTCCTTGACGTCGTCAAACGCCGGCGGCTGCTTGGCGCGCTTGTCCTCGAGCTTGATGACGTGCCAGCCGAACTGCGTCTGCACCGGCTCCTTGGTGTACTTGCCGACCTCGAGCGCGAAGGCGGCCTTGTCGAATTCCGGCACCATCTGGCCAGGACCGAACCAGCCGAGGTCGCCGCCGGTGCTCTTGCCGCTCGGATCGCTGGTGTGCTCGTTGGCGAGCTTCTGGAAATCGGCGCCGCCGTCGAGCTGCTTGATGATCGCCTCGGCCTCTTCCTTCGTCTTCACGAGGATGTGACGGGCATGCACTTCGTTGACCGGCGGCGTGTTGGCGATCTCCTGGTCGTAGCGGGCGCGCACCTCGGCGTCGGTCACCTTGTCGACCACGCCCTTCTCGACCATCTCGCCATGCAGCGCGCGCTGCTGCAGGAAGGCCATGCGGCGCTGGAAGTCGGGATCCTTGTCGAGGCCGGTGGCGACAGCCTGGTTCGCCATGACACGGATCTCGATCGCCGCCGAAAGCGCGGCGGCGCGGCGCTGCTCGGGCGGCAACTGCGCGAACTGCTGCGACAGCTCGCCTTCAGCCATCGCAAGGTCGGCCTCGGTCAGCGGCTGGCCGTTGATGGTGGCCACCACGGCATTGGGATCGACCGGCTTTGCCGCCGGCGCGGCCGCGTCGGTCTGGGCGGGCGCGGTTTCCTGCGCCATCAGCGGCGACAGCGAAAATGCCGACAGTCCGAAGGCCAGGCCGAGGCTGGCGAGCGACGCGCGGCGGAACAACAGGGACATAAGATGACTCCGGTGAGGGATTACAGGGGCGGAACGCCTTCAAATCAGCCTGATTGTGGCGGAATTTGGCGCGTCCGGCTGGGCCAACGCGGCGTTGACATCAGTTGAGGCCCCTCTTATCTGTCCAACGACTTTGCGTCCAGAACCGTTTTCCGGGCGCTATTGGCGTTTGTCCGCGTTCACGTGGAAGTGACGGAACCAGCCGGTGCCCGTCGACATGATCAGGAATGCTATCGAAAGGACCATTGGATGGTCAGTCTCGGCGCTCTGGCGCGTAAGGTTTTCGGCTCTTCCAACGACCGTCGGGTCAAATCGACCAGGCCGCGGGTCCAGGCGATCAACGCCATGGAAAACGAGATGCGGGCGCTCTCCGACGCGGAGCTTACCGGACGCACCGCGAAGTTTCGTGAGCAACTCGCCAACGGCGCCGATCTCGACGACCTGCTGATACCGGCCTTCGCCACCGTGCGCGAGGCGGCCCGCCGCGTGCTTGGCATGCGCCCGTTCGACGTCCAGCTCATCGGCAGCATGGTGCTGCACAATGGCGGCATCGCCGAGATGCGCACCGGCGAGGGCAAGACGCTGGTGGCGACACTGCCCGTCTACCTCAACGCCCTGACCGGCAAGGGCGTCCACGTCGTCACCGTCAACGACTATCTGGCCAGCCGCGACGCCGAATGGATGGGCCGGGTCTACAGATTCCTCGGACTTACCGTCGGCATCATCGTTCACGGTCTTTCCGACGAGGAGCGCCGGGAGGCCTACGCCGCCGACGTCACCTACGCCACCAACAACGAGCTCGGCTTCGACTACCTGCGCGACAACATGAAGTATGAGCGCGCGCAGATGGTGCAGCGCGGACACAACTACGCCATCGTCGACGAGGTCGACTCCATCCTGGTCGACGAAGCGCGCACGCCGCTGATCATTTCCGGTCCGCTCGAGGACCGCTCGGAAATGTACAACACCATCGACGCCTTCATCATCCAGCTGCAGCCGCAGGACTATGAGGTCGACGAGAAGCAGAAGACGGCGATCTTCACCGAGGAAGGCACCGAGAAGCTGGAAGGCATGCTTCGCCAGGCCAACCTGCTCAAGGGCGCCGCGCTTTACGACGTCGAGAACGTCGCCATCGTCCACCACGTCAACAACGCGCTCAAGGCGCACCGCCTGTTCCAGCGCGACAAGGACTACATCGTGCGCAACGGCGAGATCGTCATCATCGACGAGTTCACCGGCCGCATGATGCCTGGCCGGCGCTATTCGGAAGGCCTGCACCAGGCGCTGGAGGCCAAGGAGCACGTCCAGATCCAGCCGGAGAACCAGACGCTCGCCTCCGTCACCTTCCAGAACTACTTCCGCCTCTACAAGAAGCTCGCCGGCATGACCGGCACGGCGCTGACCGAGGCCGAGGAATTCGGCAACATCTACAATCTCGAGGTCACCGAGATCCCGACCAACCTGCCGGTCGCCCGCAAGGACGAGGACGACGAGGTCTACCGGACGGTTGACGAGAAGTACAAGGCGATCGTCAAGGAGATCCGGGAAGCCCACAGCCGGGGCCAGCCCACTCTTGTCGGCACCACCTCGATCGAGAAGTCGGAATATCTGGCCGATCGCCTGCGCAAGGAAGGTTTCAAGGACTTCGAGGTCCTGAACGCCCGTCACCACGAGCGCGAAGCCGCCATCGTTTCGCAGGCCGGCAAGCCCGGCGCCATCACCATCGCCACCAACATGGCAGGCCGCGGCACCGACATCAAGCTCGGCGGCAATGCCGAGATGCGCATCGCCGAGGAGCTGGGCGACATGCCGGCCGGCCCCGAGCGCGAGGCGCGGGAAAAGGAAATCCAGGCCGATGTCGAGCGGCTGAAGGAAAAGGCGCTCGCCGCCGGCGGCCTCTACGTGCTCGCCACCGAGCGCCATGAATCGCGCCGCATCGACAACCAGCTGCGCGGCCGCTCCGGCCGCCAGGGCGACCCGGGCCGCTCGAAGTTCTTCCTGTCGCTGCAGGACGACCTGATGCGCATCTTCGGCTCCGACCGCATGGACGGCATGCTGCAGAAGCTCGGCCTCAAGGAAGACGAGGCGATCATCCATCCCTGGATCAACAAGGCGCTGGAGAAGGCGCAGAAGAAGGTCGAGGCGCGCAACTTCGACATCCGCAAGAACCTCCTGAAATACGACGACGTGTCGAACGACCAGCGCAAGGTGGTGTTCGAGCAGCGCATCGAACTGATGGACGGCGAGGGCCTGACCGAGACGGTCAATGAGATGCGCGAAGGCGTCATCGAGGAAATCGTCGCCAAGAACATTCCCGAGAACGCCTATGCCGAGCAGTGGAACGTCGACGGACTGAAGGGCGAGGTCGCCGAATATCTCAACCTCGACCTGCCGATCGAGGAATGGGTCAAGGAAGAAGGCATCGCCGAGGACGACATCCGCGAACGCATCACAGAGGCAGCCGATGCCGCGGCCAAGGAGCGCGCCGAGCGCTTCGGCCCCGAGGTCATGGCCTATGTCGAGCGCTCGGTCGTGCTGCAGACGCTCGACCACTTGTGGCGCGAGCACATCGTTAACCTCGACCATCTGCGCTCTGTGGTCGGCTTCCGCGGCTACGCCCAGCGCGATCCGCTGCAGGAGTACAAGAGCGAGGCGTTCGAACTGTTCCAGGCAATGCTGGGCAATCTGCGCCAGGCCGTCACCGCGCAGTTGATGCGCGTGGAGCTGGTCCGCCAGGCGGCGGAGGCCCCGCCTCCCGAAGCGCCTGACATGTTCGGCAGCCACATCGACGGCAGCACGGGCGAGGACGATTTCGGCGGCGATACCGCGCTTCTGGTCCGCCAGGAGCAAGGCGCGGTCGTGGCGCCCGAGGATCGCGACCCGAAGAACCCCTCGACCTGGGGCAAGGTCGGCCGCAACGAGGCATGCCCCTGCGGCTCCGGCAAGAAGTACAAGCACTGCCACGGCGCGTTCGCCTGATCCTTCTCCGCTTTCGCGGGGAAATGTGACCTGCAAGGCCGGGCGAGAGCCCGGCCTTCGCTGATCCCTCAAACAGTAATCCCGGGATCGCGCGCTGCCGCGCGACGGCGGCCGCACTTCGCAACATGACAATTGCCGAAGAAACGCGCCGGACACAGGCGACGGCGATGGAAAGCGATTTCCATCCTGCTCCGTCCGCTTGCACAAAGCCTCGCCCAACCGTTTTTTAATGTGTTTTAGATAGACACAACCGTCTAGAAAGAGGCGGAAAACGGAGAGTACTGCGTGCGCTTTTCCGCGGCGACCACAGCCGGGCGGTTCATGCCGCAGCGTCTTGCGCTGCGCGCGACGCTTTTGCTCGACTGTTTCCGCGCCATGCCACGCGGCATGGCCGGCCGCACGCCGCCCGCGAAGGGAGCCGCGTGATGGCCGCCGTTCCGCTGATCGAGGAAACCAGCGGAGGTCCGGCCGGCGCCATGGTGTCCGGCCTCGCCGGCCTTGCCCGCGAACCCGACCCCGCCCATCTCGAGCTCCTCGCCAACAACCGGCCGGAGCGCAAGCTTGCCGTCTACCCGGCCTCGGCGGGCTTCGACCTGGTCGAGGAACTGGACTATCTCTGCGCCCGCACGATCGAGCCCAACGTCTTCTTCAATCCGCGCTTCCTGGCCCCGGCCATGCCCAGGCTGGAGGACCGCGAGGTGCGGCTCGCCGTCATTCGCGACGGCGACGAATACCGCAACCGCCTTCGCCTGCTGGTGCCTTTCTCGGTTGAGCGGCCCGCCGTGCCGCTCGGCGTCCCCGTCATGCGCACCTGGGCAAGTCCGTTCGGACCGCTGGGCACGCCGCTGATCGACCGTGACGACCCGGTCGGCGTCATCGAGGATTTCTTCTCGATGCTGTCGAGGCCGCATCTGAAGCTGCCCAAGGTCTTCGTGCTGCCCGATCTCAGGCTCGACGGTCCCGTGGCGAGCCTGCTTGCCAGCATGGCGGACACGCGCGGCCTGACGCTGGTGACCACCGGCCAGGTCGAGCGGCCCACCCTGGAAAGCCCGCTCGACGGCGACGCCTATCTCAAGGAGTCGCTGCGCGCCCACCACTATCGCGAATTCCGTCGCCTGAAGCGTCGCCTCGGCGATCTCGGCCGGCTCGAACACACCACGGCACGCGGCCCCGAGGACATCCGCCACGCCATCGAGAGCTTCCTCACCCTGGAGGCGGCCGGCTGGAAGGGGCGGGAACGCACCGCCATGGCGATCGACCGCTATCGCGCCGCCTTCGCGCGCGAAGCCGTGCACCGCCTGGCCGAACAGGACATGTGCCGCATCCATGCCCTGACGCTCGACGACCGCGTCATCGCCAGCCTGATCGTGTTCGTCGAGGCGGGTGTCGCCTACACCTGGAAGACGGCCTATGACGAGACGCTCGCCTCGTACTCCCCGGGCACGCTGCTGATGATCGAGGTGACGAAGCAGCACCTCGACGACCCCAACATCACCATGAGCGATTCCTGTGCCGTGCCCGACCATCCGGTGATGAGCAGGCTGTGGTCGGAGCGCAAGCCGGTCGGCACTCTGGTCATCGGCCTTTTGCCGGATGCGGACCGCCTCGCCCGGCAGGCCGCCTCGCAGTTGCATCTCTACCGGGAGACCCGCAACATGGCGCGCATCCTGCGCAATCGCATGAAAAGCCTGCTGGGACGCTGACGGATGCACAAGCCGGGCGGGGACAGTTGGCGGGCAGTGGTGACGGGGGTCGCTGTCGCCCTCTCGCTCGTCATGGCGGCTGCTCCCGCCCATGCATCGGTCTTCCTCGAGGACCAGACCTGGACGGAACTGCGCGACCGCATCGCCGGGGGAGCCACAACCATCATCGTGCCGATCGGCGGCACCGAGCAGAGCGGCCCGGCCATGGCGCTGGGCAAGCACAATGTCCGGGTGAAATTTCTCGCCGAGAAGATCGCCGAACGGCTGGGCAATGCGCTCGTGGCGCCGGTCATTGCCTATGTTCCGGAAGGCACGATCGATCCGCCGACGCAGCACATGCGCTTTCCCGGCACCATCACCGTGAGCGACAAGCTGTTCGAACAATTGCTCGAATCCGCCGCGAGGAGCTTCAAGCTGCATGGCTTCACGACGATCGTGCTGATCGGCGACCATGGCGGCTACCAGGCCGACGAAAGCCACGTCGCCGATCGTCTCAACGCCGAGTGGAAGAAGACCCCGGTGCGGGTCTTCGCGGCGCTCGACTACTACCGGCTGGCGCAGGCCCCCTATACGCGGAAACTACTGGCTGCGGGCGCCAGGGAGTCCGAGATCGGCACGCATGCGGGCCTCGCCGACACGTCGCTGATGCTCGCCGTCGATCCGTCCATGGTGCGCCAGGAGCGACTTTCGGCTCCCCCGAAGCTCGGCGCCGCCGACGGCGTCTATGGCGGCGACCCGGCGCGTTCGTCCGCCGAATTCGGCCAGCTCGGCATAGACCTGATCGTCGACGGCACGGTCGACGCTATCCGCGGCTTCGTCGCGAAACAGCCCAAATGAAGAGGCCTTCCTTGCATTCCATCCGTTTCATGGCGCCGCTTGCCCTGCTGCTGGCGTTTTCGGCGTCGCAGGCCCGAGCCGGAACGTGCCCGGAAGACTGCAGCGCCCCACCCGCCGCCCCGGCGGCGGCCCCGGCCGTCGCGCCCCCGCCTGCCGTGGCCCCGCCACCCGCCGCCGGGCCGAAGCCGGTCAACATCTATGCCGAGACCGGAGCGGATCATCTGAGCCCGGCCACCGCTGGCGCGCTGTCGCGTGTCTACGTTCCCAACCGATCGTCCAACAGCGTCTCGGTCGTCGATCCCGTCGCGCTCAAGGAGGTCGACAGGCTCAGTGTCGGCAGCAAGCCGCAGCACGTGGTGCCGTCCTGGGATCTCAAGACCCTCTGGGTGGCCAACAACGGCACGGGAACCAATGGCAGCCTGACGCCGATCGACCCGCTGACCGCCAAGGCGGGGAAGACCATTCCCGTGCAGGACCCCTACAACATGTACTTCATGCCGGACGGCAGTTCGGCGATCATTGTCGATGAAGCCTACAAGCAGCTCGACCTGCGCGATCCGCAGACGATGGCGCTGAAAGCGACCATCCCGACGCCGACCTGCCCGGGCATCAACCACGCCGACTTCTCGGTCGACGGCTCCTACGCGATCTTCACCTGCGAATACGGCATGGGCGGTCTCGCCAAGATCGATCTGAAGAACCAGAAGGTGCTCGGCCATCTCGACTTCTCAAAGATGGGCATGCCGCAGGACATAAGGCTGTCGCCCGATGGCAAGGTCTTCTACGTCGCCGACATGATGAATGACGGGGTGTTCCTCGTCGATGGCGACAGCTTCAAGGAGATCGGCTTCATCCCCACCGGCATCGGCGCGCACGGTTTCGTCGTCAGCCGCGACGGCAAACGGCTCTACGTCTCCAACCGCGGCTCGCACAAGATGGAGCAGGGCCGCGCCAGGGGGCCGGGCAGCGTGACGGTGATCGACTTCGACACCCGCTCGGTCGTCGCGCAGTGGCCGATACCCGGCGGCGGCAGCCCGGACATGGGCAATGTCAGCGCCGACGGCAAGCAGCTTTGGCTGTCCGGCCGCTTCGACAGCGAGGTCTACATGGTCGACACCACCTCCGGCGCGGTGACGAAGATCCGGGTCGGAGTCGAGCCGCACGGCCTCACCGTCTGGCCGCAGCCGGGGCGCTATTCGCAGGGCCATACCGGTAACATGCGCTGACGGCGCAGCCGCGCGACAACGTCGAGACGCGCTGTCGCGAGACGCTCGCCATGATAAGAACGGCGCGAATAGTCAAATGATTTCATAGGCTTGACAGGGGGCCCGATGGCCGCGCCCAGTGCACACGCGAGCCTTGCCCGTAACGTCGCAGCCGCTTCTTAACCATCTCCAGTAACAATTCCGAGCGCGTGCCCTTGCACGAATTGACTCCGGGATCGGTGGCATTTTAACGTTTCGTTAACACTCGCAACCTGACACGGGGATGCAATGGCAACCTTCTCGGTCGTGCGCCGGATTGTCCTGCGTAGCGCAATCGCCTTTTGCCTGCTGGCATCGGGCTGGAGCATTTCCGGCGCTCTTGCCGGCGTTTCGATGGCCACCGGCGGGATCACGTCGCAGCCTATCGGCCATTACGATTTCTGCAAGCGGCGCCCCGCCGAATGCTCGATCCGGCCGACCGACCTGAAGCCGCTGCACATGACCCGCAAGCTTTGGGACGAGATCGTCGGCATCAACCTCTCGGTCAACCACCGGGTGCAGCCGGTCAGCGATATGGACCACTACGGCGTCATCCAGTACTGGAACTATCCCGACGACAACAAGGGCAACTGCGAGCATTACGCGCTTGAAAAGCGGCGCGAACTGATGCGCAAGGGCATCTCGCTCGCCGACCTCCTGATGACGGTGGTGCGGCTGCCCGACGGCGAAGGCCACGCGATCGTCACCGTGCGTACCGACAAGGGCGACTTCATCCTCGACAATCTGACGGATGACGTGAAGAACTGGACCAAGACGCCCTACCACTACCTGAAGCGCCAGGCGATCGACAACACCGGCCACTGGGTGACCATCTACCAGGAAGAAGGGCTGCTCGCCGGCCTCACCAACTGAGCGGATTTCTCCCTATGCCCGGGACGACTGACAAGCACTGAGGTTCCCGGACGGCGAGGGAGCCTATGCCTCAAAGAACTTCGCGGTGTCGTAGTTTGCGACGGTAGACGCCAAGGACCGTGGACTTACGCCGTGGAGGTTCGCCGCATCGGGGTTCGCCCCGGCGTTCAACAGAGGCGTAATGGCTTCGGCACCACCCCGATAAGACATTACCGCGCGCCACAAAGGGCTGTTGCCGTTGCCATCTTGCGTTTCCAGCGCAGCTCCGGCTCGGACAAGCAACTGAACCAGCTCCGCATCGCAATTCTGGGCCGCGAAGTGCAAGGCGGACCAACCTGCCTTGTCGACCGCGTTGGGATCGGCACCGCTCTCCAGCAAGCGCTGCGCTTTCACCCTCTCGCGGTCAATAGTCGCGTTGATGAGGGCGGTGCGCCCCGCTGTGTCCCTGTCCATCCGCAAGAGATACCAGCTTCGGAACCGCCCGCAATCAAGAAGCCGTTTTGCAGCTACGGATACCCTTCGGGCTATCTCATTTTTGATTAGAGCCGGCTCCGGCACCAGCAAAACCGGTCAGCCAATCAAAGGCTGATGGTGCCCCTAGCCGGGATCGAACCAGCACTCCTTGCGGAACTCGATTTTGAGTCGAGCGCGTCTACCAATTCCGCCATAGGGGCTCAGGCCGGACAGCCTGGATGGGCGCGGACTATACGGTTGGAGGCCGGTTCGTCAACTGGCCAGTTCGGGTTCCGCTCATGATCAGCCCCGATCATTCAATTTCGTGAAGGCGCCGCCATTGTGCGGCGCGGAAAATCTTTCTAAGCAGGCTCGGACAGGCGGCATCTTGAAGCGCGCCGGCCGAAAAGCCGGGCTGCGGCGCTTTGAGGCCTTGTCTCATGCATGCCAGTACCCGAAAACCGCTGCGCCGTTCCGCACGACATGCACTAGGAGAACCGATGCTTCGCGGACTTTACGACTGGACCCTGTCGCTGGCGGGAAGAAAATCGGCCGAGTGGTGGCTGGCTTTCATCGCCTTCGTCGAAAGCTCGGTGTTCCTCGTGCCCGCCGATGTGCTCTACCTGCCGATGGCGCTGTCACGGCCCGAGCGGGCCTATCGCTACGCCCTGGTCGCCACCGTTGCTTCCGTGCTCGGCGGCATCGCCGGCTGGTTCATCGGCCATTACGCCTACGACGCGCTGGCCAAGCCGATCCTCGAATTCTACGGCAAGTACGACGAATTCGAACATCTGCGCACCTCGGCGGGTGTCGGCTTCATCGTCCTGATGCTGGTTACATCAGGTCTCGCCCACCTGCCGCCGATCAAGGTGGTGACCATCCTGTCGGGTGTCATCGGCGTTCCGCTGCTGCTGTTCATCGGCCTGGCGATCGTGGCGCGCGGCGCGCGTTTCCTGTTCCTTGCCTGGCTGCTGCGCCGCTATGGCGAACAGATCCGCGAGTTCATCGAGAAGCGTCTCGGCCTCATCGCGGGAGCCGCCGCCGCTGCCCTGATTTTGCTCTATATCGTCGTCAAATACGCCCACTGAACGCGCCCAGCTAAACGCGGAAGAGATCGATGACAGCGACGATGAATGCCAACACCGGCCGCCAGCGGACAATGACCGCCCTGTTCCTCGCCGTGGCCATGGCCGCCACGGTCGGCTCCGCCCTGGGCTTCCAGTACATTGGCGGCTACATCCCCTGCCACCTCTGCCTGGAACAGCGCACCCCCTATTATGTCGGCGTGCCCCTGATGCTGCTGGCGGTGCTGGCGTCGGCCCTGCGCGCGCCTGTCTGGGTGACGCGCGGCCTGCTGGCGATCGGTGGCCTGCTGATGCTCTACGGCCTCTATCTCGGCGTCTATCATTCCGGCGTGGAATGGGCGTGGTGGCCGGGCCCGACCGACTGCACGGCCGGCGCCGGCCCGGTCGACACCGGCGGCAAGGGCGTGCTCGACGCGCTCGACAAGTTCGTGCCGCCCTCCTGCGACAAGGCCGCGCTGCGCATCCTCGGCCTGTCGCTGGCAGGCTGGAACGCCATCGCTAGTTTCGTGCTCGCGGTGGTCGCCTTCCGTGGCGCGCTGTCGCGCGACTGAACACATCACGGCACCGCGTGAGGTCGTTCAAGAATTCGGCAAACTGAGTCGGATGAAGTGATTTGCGAGAACCGGAGCGGAGCGTACGTGCAGTACGTGAGCACCGGAAGCGCAGGAAATCGCTTCAGGTGGCCAGCCTCCCGAATTATCGGACGATCTCAAGGTTCCAGTTCGACATCCCAGTACAGATAATCCATCCAGCTTTCATGCAGATGGTTGGGCGGGAACAGGCGGCCGTTGTTGTGCAGGTCGTGCACCGTCGGCTGGTACGGCTTCTGCAGCGGCCACATCTTGGCCTGCGACGGCATCATGCCGCCCTTCCTGAGATTGCAGGGCGAGCAGGCGGCCACGACATTCTCCCACGTCGTCGCGCCACCGCGATGGCGGGGGATGACGTGATCGAAGGTCAGGTCGTCTGGCGTGCCGCAATACTGGCACTGGAAGCGGTCGCGCAGGAAGACGTTGAAACGCGTGAAGGCCGGATGCCGAGACGGCTTCACATAGGCCTTGAGGCTGACCACGCTCGGCAGCCGCATGGAGAAGGTCGGCGAGGACACAGCCTGCTCGTATTCGGCCACGATGTTGACCCGGTCGAGGAAGACCGCCTTGATGGCGTCCTGCCATGACCAGAGCGACAGCGGGTAATAGCTGAGCGGACGGTAGTCCGCATTCAGCACCAGTGCTGGAAGCCCATCCGGAGATACGGCAACCGTCACGTCGTTGACCTCCTTGTCCCGCGCATGACCACGAAAATCGACCGATCTTCGCGAGGATCACGCGCAACTTCAAAAAGTCCTGCAGCGTTCCGTGCCTGTCCAAAAATGCATGCGCGGCGCAGCAACCGATTGGCGCGGATACTGTAAGCCCGACATGACAGGGATGTGAAGCGGCTTGTCTAACAAGCGAGGCATCAAAAATGCATGATTTTCACGCTTTTTCGAGGCTCTCGGAAGGCGGCGCGCCGTCCCTGCCCCGGGTTTCGCGGTAGTAGGCCCAGAAAAGCCGCGATGCGACACCCCGCCACGGGCTCCATGATTCGGCCAGCCGGATCAGCGTTTTCTCCGGCGGGCGCGGATCGATGCCGAGCGCATGGCCGACGGCCGTTTGCAACGCGACATCACGCGCGGGGAAGATGTCGGGATGGCCGGCCGCGAACAGCAGGTAGACCTCGGCCGTCCACGGCCCGATGCCGGAAACGGCCGTCATCGCCGTGATCGCGTCGGCGGCGTCGAGCGAGCACAGATGGTGAAGGTCGAGCCCGTCGACCACGGCCTGCGAAACGGCGAGCAGCCCGCGCTGCTTCGGCCGCGACAGCCCCGCCTCGCGGAAGACGTCCTCCCCGGCAGCCAGGATCGCCTGCGGCGTCAGCGGGTCGACGAGACCGACCAGCCGGCCGAAAATGGCGTCGGCGCTGGCGCGCGACACTTGCTGCGAGACGATGATGGAGGCCAGGCTGCGGAAGCCCGGCTCGGACAGCCGCAGCGGCACCTCGCCAGCCATGTCGCGCACCTTTGCCAGGCGCGGGTCGATGATGCAGAGCGCATCCAGCCCTCGCCCTATGTCGTCCAGTGTCGCGATGCGTTGCATGATATCCTTGCCGACGAGCGCGCCGTGCATCCTTTCGGACGCGCAAGGGACGCTCTAATACATCGATGTGGCGCATGATCCTTTCTGAAAATCGATCCCGATCTTCGGGCTCAAGCGCGAATGCGCCGCACAGTAGCAACGGCCGAAAGAGCCGCACAGCATGATTGCCGCCCGAAGATGACGCTCCTGACATTTCGCTTCGCGCCGAGCCCCAATGGCGAGCTGCACCTTGGCCATGCCTATTCGGCGCTGCTCAATCAGCGCCTGGCCAAGGCCATGGGCGCGCGCCTGCTTCTGCGCATCGAGGACATCGACACCACGCGTTGCACGCCGCAGCTCGAAGCCGGCATCTATCGTGATCTGGAATGGCTCGGTCTCGATTGGGAAAGGCCGGTGAGGCGCCAGTCCGAGCATTTCGACGCCTATGAGGCAGCCCTGGCAGGCCTCATCCGCGAGGAGCTCGTCTATCCTGCCTTCATGAGCCGTGGCGAGATCCGCGCGCTGATCGCCGAGAGCGAACGGCGCGGCCGCGACTGGCCACGCGACCCCGACGGTGTGCCGCTCTACCCCGACGCCGACAAGGCGCTGCCGTCGAGCGAGCGCAAGCGCCGTATCGCCGCGGACGAGCCCTTTGCCTGGCGGCTGGACACCGCCGCCGCCCTGGCGCGCGTCGGCAGGGCTCTGTCCTGGCGCGAATTCACGGACGAGACGCTTTCGGCGACGCGAACCGTCGAGGCCGATCCGCTGGCCTGGGGTGACGTGATCGTGGCGCGACGCGACATCCCGACCAGCTATCACGTCGCCGTTGTCCTCGACGATGCGCTGCAGGAGATCAGCCATGTCGTGCGCGGCCAGGATCTCTATCTGGCCACGGCGGTGCAACGCCTGCTGCAGGAACTGCTCGGCCTCGCGGCGCCCGGCTATTACCATCACCGCCTGGTTCTCGGGCCGGACGGGCGCAAGCTCTCCAAAAGCCTGAAGGACACCGGGCTTTTCGCCCTGCGCCAGGCAGGCGTCACGCCTCAGGAGGTGCGGCGGATGGTCGACCTCTGACCTCGGATACGGTCGCGATCGTTGAATTCCGGTGATGCATGGATCAACGGTTTCGTTTTGCACGCCATCCCGAACCGGACTAGAGCATCGCTCGAACAACGCTGGGCGATCGGTCGGGCTGGAATGGACAACATCAAGCGGCTCATCCCCGCAACCTTCGTCGTGCTGTGGGCGACCGGCTTCATCGGCGCGCGCTATGCCATGCCCTGGGCCGAGCCGTTCACCTTCCTGGCGGCGCGCTTCGTCATCGCGGCGCTGCTGATGGCGGGGCTGATGCTGCTGCGCGGGCCGGCGCGCGCGACCCGGTCCGAGGCCCTGCACGCGGCCGGCGCCGGCGTTTTGATGCACGGCGTCTATCTGGGCGCCGTCTTCTGGGCTATCCATCGTGGCATGCCGGCCGGGCTCTCGGCCCTGATCGTCGGCCTGCAGCCGCTGATCACGGCGGTGCTGGCGGGCAAGATCCTCGGCGAGGCCATCCTGCCGCGCCACTGGGCTGGGCTCGCCGTCGGCCTGATCGGCGTGGTGATCGTGCTGTGGCCGAAGCTCGGCGCGCTCGGCGGCGGCGTGACGGCGGCGACGCTGACCGCGTCCTTCATTTCGGTGCTCGGCATGAGCGCCGGCACGATCTGGCAGAAGCGCTTCGCGTCCGGCGGCGACCTGGTGGCCGCCACCATGTGGCAGTATGTCGGCGGCAGCGCGGTGATGATCCTCGCCTCGCTTGCCTTCGAGACCCGCACGGTCGTCATCAATGGCGAGCTCATCTTCGCCATGGCGTGGCTGGTGCTGGTGCTGTCGATCGGCGCCATCTTCCTACTGATGCTGATGATCCGAGACGGCGAGATGTCGAAGGTCGCCTCGCTGTTCTACCTTGTTCCGGCAGTAACCGCGCTGATCGCCTGGGCGCTGTTCGGCGAACAGCTCAACCTCGTCCAGATCGCCGGCATGGCGATCGCCACGCTGGGCGTCGGCCTGGCGACCAACCGCCAGCAGAGGCTGCAGCCGAGCAAGGCCTGAACCCGGTAGGGCGCCTCGGCGGAAAGCTTCACCCCACTCTGGCGCGCGCCTCCAGATAGCGGCTGATCGCGGCGTTGAGCTCGCCGCCGAGAATGAAGATGGCGGAAATGATGTAGAGGAAGACCACCGCGATCATGATCGAGGCCAGCCCCGCATAGGTCGTCACATAGGACGAGAAATGGTCGAGATAGGTGGCGAAGATGGTCGACCCGACCAGCCAGGCGACCAGCGTGAAGATGATGCCGGGGACGATGGAAACGAAGCGGCGCTTGCCGGCCGGCAGCCAGATGTGCACCGCGAACAGGCCGATGACGATCACCGTCGAGGCGATGACGTAGCGCCAAATGGTGATCGTTCCCATGTAGGGCTTTATCCACTCGAAACGCGCCTCCGCCAGCCTTCCCAGCAGCGGCGCGAACACCAGAAGCAAGCTGATCGCCAGGAAACAGGCCGTGGCGATGAGCACGAAGATGATGCTCTGCACTCTTCGGTGGATGAAGCCCCTCGTTTCGGTGACCCGATAAGCGCGGTTGAGTGAGGTGCGCAGCGCCTCGATGCCGTTCGAGGCGAAGTAGGCGGCAAGCACGACGCCATAGGTCAGAAGGTCGGTACGCCTGACTGTCAGCACGTTCTGCACCTCGATGGCGATCGGCTTGGCGATCTGTTCCGGCCAGGTGTCGAAGACCAGGTGCACCGCGGTGTCGGCGAAGGCGCTGGCGCCCAGGAAACTGCCCAGCGTGGTGGCGAAGATCAGGAACGGAAACAGTGCCATCAGCGAGGTGATCGCCAGGTGACTGGCCATCGCCCATCCGTCGTCGGTGTTGAAATGGCCGACAGCGTCATAGAGCACGCGCCGCAGGGCAACGATATTCCGCAGCAAGGACCCGCGCTCCCTTCGATTGTCTCGGTGCGGCGAATATGGGAAGGGAATGCGGGAAATGGCAACCCTTGGACTGACTAACGCTGCTTCGGTCGGAAAAGTTGCGCTTCTGTCGCGGCGCGGCGATGCGCGCTATGTGTTAACGCTGGTGCTCGGTGTCGTCGCCGCACTCGCCCGCACGCCTTTCGAACCGGTGGCTGCCATCCCTCGCACAGCAGCGCCTGAACACAACCGAACCGGACAGAACCCATGGTCACAGCCCTGAAAATCCTCATCATCATCGCCATGTTCGCCGTGGTGGTGGTGTTGATCCGTGGCCTTATCAACATGATGCGCGGCGGCTCCGGCGTCACCTCGAACAAGCTGATGCAGGCGCGCGTGCTGTTGCAGTTCGTGGCCTTGGTGCTGATCCTGCTGGTCGTGTATCTGACCCGCAAGTGACCACTGCCGGGAAGGAAAGCCACGCATGGTCAAGCTGAACAAGATCTACACCCGCACCGGCGACGACGGCACGACCGGGCTCGGCACCGGCGAAAGGCGATTGAAATCGGATCCGCGCGTCGAGGCCTATGGCACGGTCGACGAGACCAATGCCTGCATCGGCATGGCCCGCCTGCACACCGGCGCCACCCACCCTGCGATCGACGCCATGCTGTCGCGCATCCAGAACGACCTGTTCGATCTCGGCGCCGACCTTGCTGTGCCCGACGACGGCAAGCCGCTGGAATACGAGCCGCTTCGCATCACCGCCGCGCAGACCGACCGCGTGGAAAAGGACATCGACCTGCTCAACAAGAACCTGCAGCCGCTGAGGTCCTTCGTGCTGAACGGCGGCACACCGGCGGCGGCGGCGCTTCACCTTGCCCGCACCGTGGCCCGCCGCGCCGAACGGCTGATGGTGGCACTGGCGCAGGATCCCGGCGAGCACGTCAACCGTGACGGGCTGAAATACATCAACCGCGTCTCGGATTTCCTGTTTGTCGCCGCCAGGGCGGTCAATGACAATGGAAACGCCGACGTGTTATGGGTTCCGGGCAAGAACCGCTGACGGCTGCCGTGCGGCGGAAATAGCAGGCCGCCGATGTTCATCCCGCTCTACGATACCAACAGAC
Organism: Mesorhizobium sp. 65-26; assembly: GCA_001899205.1. Taxonomy (GTDB): domain Bacteria; phylum Pseudomonadota; class Alphaproteobacteria; order Rhizobiales; family Rhizobiaceae; genus Mesorhizobium. Next base: position 50,362 of record MKVL01000036.1, read on the forward strand.
TGCGGCATATCAGGCTGCAATATGTGACCATCGGTCTGATCGTGGTCAACGCGCTGGCCTATCTGGCCACGACGGTGGGCGGCGAGCAGTTCACCAATGCCGCCGTGCTCGGCCTCGGCTACATCCCGTCCGTGGTCCACCACACCGCGCAGCTCGACCCGCGCTTCGTCGTCATCCCCGAGAGCCTGAGCTACCTCACCTATTCGTTCCTGCACGCCGACATCTTCCATCTCGGCGGCAACATGCTGTTCCTGTGGGTGTTCGGCGACAATGTCGAGGATGCGCTCGGCCACTTGCGCTACCTCATCTTCTACCTTGCCTGCGCCGTCGCCGGCGCCTTCTTCCAGGGCCTGGTGGCGTGGGATTCACAGGTGCCGCTGATCGGCGCCTCCGGCGCCATAGCCGGCGTCGTCACCGCCTACCTGATCCTCTATCCCCGGGTGAAGGTCTGGGTGCTCTTTCTCGCCCGCATTCCGTTGCGTATCCCCGCTTTCATCCCGCTTCTTCTGTGGATCGTGTTCCAGATCGTCATGTTCGCCGCCGGAGGCGAGGACCAGATCTCGTGGGCCTGCCATGTCGGCGGCATCATCGCGGGAGCGGTGCTGGTGGTCGTCCTGCGCAGCCGCGGCGTGCCTCTTCTGGCGCCGGCCGACGTCGAGCCGGACGCCCCTTCCGATCCCACGCCCGGCGTGGCCGAGCCGGACCCACGGCCGGCCGCGCCGCCGCCGCACCGCTGGGGTCGGGGGAGCGCGCCCGGTTCCGACTGAACCGATTTGATGGGCTTGCGGATATTGACGAGCGCTATCGCCGCAACTACGGAAGCTCTTCGCTACCACCGCGGCGGCCGAAGACCACAATTTCCGCCGGAAATGTCGGCTTTCGACAACTCTGAAAGGGCACACGCTGCTATAGCGCGCCCGACGATCTTGAAGAGGTGACAGGCAAATGAAGATCTTGGTGCCCGTAAAGCGGGTTGTGGACGCGAACGTTAAGGTTCGCGTCAAGTCTGACGGTTCGGGCGTCGAGCTTGCGAACGTCAAGATGGCGATGAACCCGTTTGACGAGATCGCGGTCGAGGAAGCGAT
>MKVL01000037.1 GCA_001899205.1 Mesorhizobium sp. 65-26
GCTGGTTCTGCGAGGTCTGGCCGACATCGTGCAGCTTGGCGAGCGCCGCGAATTGCGGCGGCGTCAGGTCGGCGATGCGGGCGGCGAAGATCGAGACATGGCGCTGGTGCGCCTTGCGCAGGATGAAGCCCACCTGCTCCTGCAGGTGATAGTCATGCTCGTCGGCGACGTCGGCCTCGACGAGCTTGAGCAGATTGTCTTCTCCGCTCATGGCGGGCACCCCTCAGGCATGGGCAAGGTCCTTCCGGGGACTGTTTTCAGGCGTCGTCAGCCCGAGCGGCCCGGCAAGGCGCGCCTGCCCGGCAAGGCGAGCCTGCCCGGCAAGGAAGAGCGCCGAGGCGGCGATCAGGCCTCTTTGGCGGAACTCCTCGGCCACGGCCAGCCCACGTTCCAGCGCCGCGGTGATGTCGCGCCCGTCGAGCGGGCCGACGCCTTGCGTCACCAGCCGCTCGCCAAGGTCGCTGTCCGGCGCCAGCGCGCTGGCGGGCACGCGCCGCACGGCGGCATGGCCGGGCAGGTCGACGGCGTTGGCGATCAGGGTCGCGGCAGCATCCGCTTGCGCGCCCGTGCGCGCCAGCACGGTGACGGCATCGGCGATGCCGAGCGAGAAAGACCGGCCGCGCCAGCCGCTGGTGGCGACGCCGCCAATGCCGTCGCCGTCGCGGATGACGATGCGGTCGCCGAAACCATGGCCGGTGCCGGCGATGGCGATGGTGATGGATTGCCCCGGGCCGAGATGCAGGGCGCTATCGCCGCCATTGTTGACATAGGCGCGGTCGAGCACGCGCCCGGCCAGCATGGCGTGAAGAATTTCGTCGGCTACCGATCCGGCAACGGCGGCCATCGGCGTGATGAAATCAGCCGCAAGCGGAACGACCGCAGCCTCCATGCGACGGGCCGTCGGCCCGAGGAAAAGGCGCGGCCGCGACGCGGCGGGCCGGCGCAGCTCCGGCAGTTCCTCGACCAGTTCGCCCAATATCGTCTGGAAGCGGCTGACGGCCTGCCAGTAGGCGGCGGCGCGTTCGGCCGGCGTGCCGAAGGCCTCGACCACCAGGTCGATCGGCCCATGGTTGAGGTGCAGCCGCCTGCCGTCTTCCAGCCAGTGTGCTTGCGGCGTGTCCATCAACCGATACCCGCCGCGGCACGGCGCATCTGCGCCAGCGGCGGCCACGGATTGATGGTCGGCGCGCCGGCGCCGCGCCGCGCATTGAGATATTCGCCGCCGCTGGCGACGATGTCCTCGACGGTGCGGATCTCGGCCTCGTAGCCGCCCAGCCTGATATAGTCTTCGCGGCGCAAGGTGAACTCGATCGGCGCCACCAGCGCCGGGGTCGGCACATAGCCGAAGGCGCCTTCGGGAACCCTGGTGACGTCGACCATCAGCGTGATGCCGCCGCCCGGCCAGACATAGACCGGCGCGCCGCCCACCGTCACATAGGTGCTGAGGCCATGCACGGAGCGGGTGAGGTTGACCGGGTTCTCGGTCACGCCGGCGCGCAGCGACCCGCCGGCGCCGCCGACGAACAGCACGGTGCACAGCGCCGGCTCGCAATTCTCCTCGACCAGGCCGACGGATTTGCGCAGCCGGTCCGGAAACGGCTTTTCGACCGGCTTCAGCTGATCGTCGAGCTCGTAATAGGCGAACTGCTCGCCCGTGGTCGAAACCATCAGCAGCGACAGGCCGGGACGCGCGCCCTTCTTCGGGTTCCATTCGCCGAGGATGGCGAGCGGGTCGGAGATCGTCGTGCCGCCCCAGCCGAGGCCCGGTTCGGAAACCTTGAAGTAGCGGCCGGGCGTCGAGCGGCGGCCGATGATCTTGATGCCGGTCTCCTGCCAGCCGAGCACCTTGCCGGCCTGGTGTTCGGAGACGACGCCGGTGATGTGGTCGTCCACCACCACGACCTCGTCCACCAGGCCGCGCCACTGGGTGGCGAACATGCCGATGGTGGCCGAGCCACAGCCGACGCGCATGCGCCGTTCCGCCTTGCCGTCGATGACCGGCGGCTTGCCGGCCTCGACGATGATGGTGGCGCCGCCATCGATGGTCAGCTCGACCGGCTTGCGGTTGCACAGCGCGAGCAGCGCGTCGCAGGTGGCGCGCCCCTCGGCCTTGGAGCCGCCGGTGAAATGATGCACCCCGCCCAGCGACAGCATCTGCGAACCGTATTCGCCCGTCGTGACATGGCCGATCGCCTCGCCGGCGGACCGCACGGCCGCCGTCTCCGGTCCCAGATGGCGGTCGGTGTCGATCTTCACCTTGACGCCGCAATAGGAGAAGATGCCCTCGGTCACGATGGTGACGAGATCGACACCCTCGACCTCCTGGCTGACGATGAAGGGGGCAGGCTTGTAGTCGGGGTAGGTGGTGCCGGCGCCGATGGCGGTGACGAAGCGACGGCCGGTGTTGACCAGCTCCCCCTCCCAGGCTTCGCCCTCGGCCAGGAAAGGCACCACGGAGGCGCCCGTCTCGGCGGCATGGTCGAGGATGGTCAGCGGGTCCATGCGCACGATCCGGCCGCCGCTGTTGCCATAGCGGTCGCAGGCGCCGGTGCGGCCGTCGGCGATGTAGCACATCACCGGGCAGGCATCGCAGCGGATCTTCTCGGCCACCAGCTTCTCGCCGGGCTCGTGGGTCTCGAAACGTTCGGCCAGCTCGCTCATCGGCGCGCCTCCTTCTCGCGGATTGCCGCATGGATGCGGGACGGGGTTGCCGGCAGCCTGGTGATCAGCACGCCGGTGGCGTGGCGGATGGCATTGAGGATCGCCGGCGCGGTCGGTATCAGCACATGCTCCCCGAGGCCCTTGGCGCCGAAGGGCCCTTCCGGATCCGGAACCTCCACCAGGATCGTCTCGACCGGCGGCACGTCGCCGATGGTCGGGATCAGATAGTCGTGCAGGTTCTCGGTACGGCCGGGTATGTACTCCTCCATCAGCGCCATGCCGATGCCCTGCGCGATGCCGCCCTCGATCTGGCCCTCGACGAGCACCGGATTGATCGCCTTGCCGACGTCGTGCGCGGCGGTGATCTTCAGCAGCTTCACCGTGCCGAGCCTGAGGTCGACCTCGAGTTCGGCGAGCTGGGCGCCGTAGCCATAGACGGCGTAGGGCTTGCCCTGGCCCTTGGCGTCGAGCGGCAGCGTCGGCGGATCGTAGGTCGCCTCGGCAAGGAAGACGAGGCCATCGGCGGACGCCTCGAGCGTGGCGAGATCGACGCGCCGCGCCGCCTCGCCCTCGCGGATGAGCAGGGTGGTGCCCTGCAGTTCGAGCCGCGCCTCGCCGGACACGTTGGCGAAGCGCAGGATGGCCTCGCGCAGCGCCCGGCCGGCCTTCTCGGCCGCCTTGCCGGTGACGAAGGTCTGGCGCGAGGCCGAGGTCTTGCCGGCATCCGGCGTGATGGCGGTGTCGGCGCTCCGGAGGCGGAACTTTTCCAGCGGCAGGCCGAGCGCGTCGGCGCAGATCTGGGTGATGACGGTGTTGGATCCCTGGCCGATGTCGATGGCGCCCTGATGCAGGACGACATCGCCATTGGCCGAGATGCCCACCTTGATGGTCGATGGATTGGGCAGCGAAGTGTTGCCGCAGCCATACCAGCAGGAGGCGACGCCGATACCGCGTTTCCTGTCCGCGTTGACGGCGTTGAACGCTTCCGCCTCGGCGCCGGCACGTGCCCAGTGAGGCCGAAGCGCCTCAAGGCAGGCGCCGATGCCGACGCCGGAATCCAGGCGCTGGCCGGTGACGGTTTCGGAGCCGTCGCGAAGGCAGTTCAGCACGCGGAATTCGAGCCGGTCCATGTCCAGCACATCGGCCAGTTCGTCGTACAGCGTCTCCTGCATGATCGTCGCCTGCGGCACGCCGAAGCCGCGAAAGGCGCCGGAGATCGGGCCGTGCGTGTGGATGGCGCGCCCCTCGGCCCGGTAGTTCGGCGTGGCGTAGGGGCCGGACGCGTGCACCGGCACGCGATTGGCCACTGTCGGCCCCCAGCTCGCATAGGCGCCGGTGTTGAAGTCGCCGGCAAAGACCATGCCGGTGATCCGGCCGTCGGCATCGACGCCGATGGTGGCCTTCATCTGCGCCGGATGGCGCTTGGTGGTCGACATCATGGATTCGGCGCGGGTGTAGGCAAGCGCGGCCGGCCGGCCCGTCTTCAGCGCCACCAGGCCGATGAGCGGCTGCAGCGACACGTCGAGCTTGGAACCGAAGCCGCCGCCGGTGGCGGTCGGCACGATGCGCACCTTCTCGACGGGCAGGCCGAGCACCTTGGCCGTATCATCGCGGTCCATATAGGGCGCCTGCGTGCAGGCGACGACGACCAGCGTGTCGCCGTCCATATAGGCGTGGCCGGCCTCCGGCTCGATATAGGCGTGCTCGACATAGGACGTCTCGATGGCGCCGGTGACCGTGTGGGCGGCGGCGGCAAGGGCCGCTTCCGGATCGCCGCGCTCGACAAGCCCCTTGGTCAGAAGGTTGCCCGGCCTGTTGTCGTGGACCAGCGCCGCGCCGGCCAAGTCCGCCTCGCCGATCTGGAGATGGTGCGGCAGCTCGTTCCAGCGTATCGGAAAATCGGCGACATCGAGATCGGCGATCGCCGCGCGCTCACCGGCGACGAGCGCCACCGCCTCGCCCCGGAACCGCACGTGCCCTTCGGCCAGTGCGGGCTGGTCGGCGAAGGGAGCTATGACGCCAAAGCAGTTGCGGCCGGGTATGTCGCTGGCGGTGAACACCGCCACGATGCCGGGCTTCGCGCTCGACCAGGCATCGAGGTCGCCGAACGCGAAGGTGGCGTGATGGAAGGGCGACCGCACCACCAGCACGGCAAGCGCGTCGGCGGGGAAGGAATCGCCGCCGAACCGCTCGCCACCGGTGACCTTCGGGATGCCGTCGAGACGGACCGGAGAGGCCCCCACGGCATTGCCCGAGGCTGGCATCCTGAGATCGAGGGCGCGATCGGGTTGATCAAGCTGGCGCTGCCCCTCGCCCTGTGAAGAGCCAGGCAATCGTATGTGGGCACGACCCCCACTCCGGTCGGCGTTGCCGACCACCTCTCCCCCGAACGACGGGGGAGAGGAAGGGTGCGCGCTTGCCGAACTCGGCTCCTTTCCTCTCCCTCCGGAGGGGGGAGAGGTGGCGCCGCGCAGCGGCGACGGAGTGGGGGAAGCCCATACGCGATCGCCCTGCTGTGAAGAGGCGGTCACCAGTGCCGGAGCTTCTTCCTTCTCCCCGTCACTATACGGGGAGAAGGTGCCGGCAGGCGGATGAGGGGCGGCGCTGCCGTGTGATGGTTGTTCAGCGAACCTTCCGGCGTCCATGACAGCGGCGATGATCTTGCGATAGCCGGTGCAGCGGCACAGCACGCCGCCCAGCGCGTCCTGGGTCTCCATTTCGGTCGGTCGGGGGTTGCGCGCCAGCAGCGCCGTTGCCGCAACGAGCAGCCCGGGCGTGCAGATGCCGCATTGCGCGGCGCCATGATGCAGGAAGGCCGCCTGGAGCGCCGAGAGGCTGCCGTTGGCCAGACCTTCCACGGTGGTGACGGTGGCGCCCGCCACCGAAGCCGCCGGCACAAGGCAGGCGCAGACAGGATTGCCGCCGACGAGCACGGTGCAGGCGCCGCAATCGCCGGCATCGCAGCCGACCTTGGTGCCGATCAGCCGGAGATCGTCACGCAGGATGGTGGAGAGGCGGCGAAGCGGCGGCGCCGAGACCGAAACCGGAATGCCGTTGACCTGGAAGGCAATATCGGCCGCCTGCATGCCCGCGCCCAACCGAGCCGCACTCGTGTCCGACGTGGCCCCATTCGCGTTGGGCCGCGCTTCGCCGGGGAATGACCGCGCCTCGCTCATGCCGCCACCCTCCCGCCGCCGGCCGCGGCTCTGACGGCGCGGGCCACCAGTTCTCGCGCGGCGTCGCGCCGATAACCGGCGCTGCCGCGCACGTCGGCGATGGGGGAAAGCTCGTCCATCGGCGCCGCCATGACGGCATCGACGAGCGAGGCGTCGGCCTCGCGGCCATGCAGGGCGCCCTCGACGGCGGGAAGACGCGTGGCGACGGCGGAGCAGGACCCCACCGCGACGGCCGCTTCCACGACCACGCCGCGCTCGACCACCAGCCGCGCCGCCACCATGGCGATGGAGATGACGAGATAGCGGCGCGCGCCGAGCTTGAGGAAGGCGGACGCCCCCCGGCAGGCGCCTTTCGGCACGCGGATGGCGGTCACCATCTCGTCCGGACGCAGGGCCGTGCGCCTGACACCGAGCACGAATTCGCGCAGCGGCAGGCGGCGTGTCGTCACGGCGGAGCGCAGCTCGACGTCGGCGTCGAGCGCGAGCAAGGCCGGCACGCCATCGGCGGCGGGCGAGGCGTTGCAGAGGTTGCCTGCAATGGTGCCGACATTCTGGATCTGCGCCGACCCCACCTCGCGCCCGGCCTGCTTCACCACGTCGAAGGCCGCCGGCAAGGGGTGGCGGACGAGGGAGGTCCAACTGGTGCGGGCGCCGATCAGCCAATGCGTCTCGGTCTCGCCAATGCCGTCGAGTTCGGCGAGGCCGTTTATGTCGATAATGTCATCGCGAAATGGCCGGCTGCCCTGCGCCGGGTAGACGTCGGTGCCACCCGCAAGGATACGCCACGGGCCTTCGCGCAGCAGGGCGAGCGCCTCGTCGACCGTGGTGGGTTTCGCGTAACGGATCACGCTTCGCCTTCCAGAAAGGGCCACTCCCGAGCCCGGGCTCACACCCGCGCCGGACGGTCAAACTCATTCGTATACAAATGATATCAAGCCGCCGATAATTGTCAAAGGCGAAGTTCCCGGACGCGCATCCATGGGCAAGCGGCGCGGCAACGCAATCGTGACGCATGAATGCGGCCAATTCGAACCCGTTCGAGGTTGACGTGGCCTTTCATCTGGTCAAGGTTCTGCGTCCCGGTCGCAGCGGCGACTTTTTTCGCGGGGGCGCTCGGCCTCCGACTGCAGCGTCGTGCATCCCCCGGGATAGACGAGGGGCGCTGGAGCACTTTGATTTGCGCGGGATCCAGCGGACCGTCGGTCCGGATCATGCGCTGGCGAGATGGAGGGACCCATGGCCGACGAAGCGCTTGTCGTCATCGACCTGCAGAACGATTTCTGCCCCGGCGGGGCGCTGGCGGTAACCGGCGGCGACGAGATCGTGCCACTGGTCAATGACATGATCCGGCGGACGGAACATGTCGTGCTGACCCAGGACTGGCACCCCGCCGGCCATTCGAGCTTCGCGTCCAGCCATACCGGCAAGCAGCCTTTCGAAACGATCGACATGCCCTATGGCCAGCAGACGCTGTGGCCGGACCACTGCATCCAGGGCAGCCTCGGCTCGGATTTCCATTCGGGGCTGGCCTGGACCAAGGCGGAGCTCGTCATACGCAAGGGGTTCCGCCCGGCGATCGACAGCTACTCGGCCTTCTTCGAGAACGACCACACCACGCCGACGGGGCTGGCAGGTTACCTGCGCGAGCGCGGCATCGGCACGCTGACGCTGGTCGGCCTGGCGACCGACTTCTGCGTCGCCTTCTCCGCGCTCGACGCCGTCCGCCAGGGCTTTGCGACAACGGTGCGGCTCGACGCCTGCCGGGGCATCGATCTCAACGGCTCGCTCGACGCCATGCTGGCGCGCATGCGCGAGGCGGGTGTGACGCTGGCCTAGGCTTGGTAGCTCAGACCAATACCGTTTCCGGACGCGCTCCGGGTGCATGAGAGGGGCCATGCGGTTCGCGACAATCCTGGCGGCCGGGGCGGCGGTGGCGACGCTGCTGTTCCCGGAAATGGCATTCGCGGCCGAAGCCGAAGGGCTGCCTGGCGCCGCGATGCCGCTCTGGTGGGCCCTGCCCTTCGCCGGCCTGCTATTGTCGATCGCCACGGGGCCGCTGCTCTTCCCGCATGTCTGGGAACATCACTACGGCAAGATCGCGGCCTTCTGGTCGGCGCTGGTCGTGGTGCCGCTGACGCTCGCCTTCGGTCTTCCCGTCGCCACGGAGGCGGTGCTGCACGCGGTGCTCAATGAGTACATGTCGTTCATCATCCTGCTGTTCGCGCTGTTCACCATTTCGGGCGGCATATTGGTGGCCGGCAACATCCACGGCACGCCGCTGGTCAATGCCGGCCTGCTGCTGACCGGCGCGCTGCTTGCTTCGGTCATCGGCACCACCGGCGCCTCGATGATCATGATCCGCCCGGTCATCCGCGCCAACGACAACCGGCCGCTCAATGCCCACGTCGTCATCTTCTTCATCTTCCTGGTGTCCAACATCGGCGGCTCGCTGACGCCCCTCGGCGATCCGCCGCTTTTCGTCGGCTTCCTGCGCGGCGTCGACTTCTTCTGGACGACCACGCATCTCTACCGGGAAACGCTGTTCGTCGTCGGCGTCGTGCTTGCCGCCTTCCTTGCCTTCGACACGCTGGTGCATCGGCTGGAGAAGGGCGCGCCGAAGATCAAGGATCCGACGCCGGATTCCAGGATCCGCATCCGGGGCCTGCCCAACATTCCGCTGCTTGGCGTGGTGATCGGCGCGATCCTGCTGTCCGCTGCCTGGAAGCCGGGCATCGGCTTTTCCGTCCATGGCGTCACGCTGGAATTGCAGAACCTCGTGCGCGATGGCCTCATCCTGGCCAGCGCGCTGCTGTCGCTTGCCGTGTCGCGCAGGGAGTATCGCGCGGCGAACGGCTTTTCCTGGGGGCCGATCGCGGAAGTGGCCAAATTGTTTGCCGGCATCTTCATCTGCATCGTGCCGGTGATCGCGATCCTGAGGGCCGGCCAGTCCGGCGCGCTGGCGCCGCTGGTCGCGCTGGTCACTCAGCCTTCTGGCGCGCCCAACGACCTCGCCTATTTCTGGCTGACGGGGGCGCTCTCATCCTTCCTGGACAACGCCCCGACCTATCTCGTTTTCTTCGAGATGGCCGGCGGCGATCCCAGGCACCTGATGAGCGAATATGCCTCGACGCTGGCGGCGATCTCGGCCGGCGCGGTGTTCATGGGCGCCAACACCTATATCGGCAACGCGCCGAACTTCATGGTCTACGCCATCGCCCGGCATGGCGGCGTCAAGATGCCCGGCTTCTTCGGCTACATGGCATGGTCGTGCCTGGTGTTGATCCCAACGTTCCTGATCGCCGGGTTTTTGTTTTTCGGGTGAGGCGAGTACCCCCTCCGTCGCCGCTGCGCGGCGCGCACCTCTCCCCCTCTGGAGGGAGAGGAAAGGAGCCCGGTTTGGCCAGCTCGCGCCCTTCCTCTCCCCCGTCGTTCGGGGGAGAGGTGGTCGGCTAAGCCGACCGGAGTGGGGGTCGTGCCCACATGCGATTGCCTTCCCCTGTGGGGCGGGCAGCCCTTATCCCACCCCGACATATCTTCGCACCGCCGAAGGGTCGGCGCGCAGTTCCTCGACGCCGACCGTCTCGCGATTGCGGCCGTTCTCGATGAACGCTACGCGATCGGCGACCGGCAGCACCGCGTCGACGCGCTGTTCGACAAGGATGGTCGAGACGCCTGATACACGCAGCTTCGTCACCGTCTCCCGGATCTTCTCGATCATCGACGGCATCAACCCTTCGGTCGGCTCGTCGAGCAGGAGCACGCGCGGCTCGAGGCAGAGCGCGCGCGCCATCGCCAGCATCTGCTGCTCGCCGCCCGACAGCGTGCCGGAACGCTGGCGAAGACGCTCACGCAGCAGCGGGAAGAGATCGAGCACACTCTCGCGCGTCGCCTCGCCCTTGCCGCGCGCCATGAGCCCGATCTCGATGTTTTCGGCCACCGTCATCTCGGCGAACAGGCGGCGACCCTGCGGCACATAGGCGACACCGGCCTTCGGCACCTCGTGCGGCGGAAGCCCCTTGAGCTCCCGCCCGTCGAGGCGGATCGATCCGCTGCGGGCCGGCGCCAGGCCCATGATCGCCTTCAGCGTCGTGGTCTTGCCGGCGCCGTTGCGGCCAAACAGGCACAGCACCTCGCCCTTGCGCAGCGCAAGATCGAGCCCATGCAGCACCTGCACCTCGCCATAGAAGCAGTCGAGCCCGGAGACTGTCAGGACGTCGGCGCGATCCTCAGCCATGGACCGCTCCGAGATAAGCTTCCTGCACGCTCGCGTCCGCGCGGATCGCCTCCGGGGAGCCCTCGGCGAGGATCCTGCCGGCATTGAAGACGGTGATGCGGTCGGCAAGCCGCATGACGACCGGCATGTTGTGCTCGATGAGC
>MKVL01000038.1:0-1915 GCA_001899205.1 Mesorhizobium sp. 65-26
TCCAGGCGCTGTCGATCGCCAACAGCTCCTCGCAGTCGATCCTGTCGCTGTTCAAGGGCTGATCGCGCCGAGGAGCCCCGCCCCGCGCGGTCGCTTCAGATTTCAATCCGCTTCCCGGGCCGCGCCTCAGGCGTGGCCCGATTTCATTTTCGCACAAGCTTCGGGGTCTAGTGTTCCGGCGGACAAGTCATGCCGGGAGTGCCCGAAACGTGCCCGAACAGATCCAGGCCATCATCTCGAACCTGCAGGGATTCGGCACCAAGCGCCTGGCGCTCCTGGGCGGCATCGCCGTGCTGGTGCTCGCCGTCATCGCCGTCGCCTCGATCTACCTCAACCGTCCCGCCTACGAGACGCTCTATGTCGGTCTCGAGCGCTCCGACGTGAACCAGATCGGCCTGGCGCTGGGCGAGGCCGGCATAGGTTTCGACATCGGCTCCGACGGCACCACGGTTCTGGTGCCGGCCGGCACCACCGCCAAGGCGCGCATGCTGCTGGCCGAGAAGGGCCTGCCGACCAGCGCCAATGCGGGCTACGAACTGTTCGACAATGTCGGTTCGCTCGGGCTCACCTCCTTCATGCAGCAGATCACGCGGGTGCGCGCGCTGGAAGGCGAGATCGCGCGTACCATCCAGTCGATCTCGGGCATCAAGGCCGCCCGCGTCCACATCGTCATGTCGGAGCGCGCAAACTTCCGCCGCGACGAACAGCAGCCTTCCGCCTCGGTCGTGATCCGCTACTCCGGCATCGACGCGCAGAAGAGCGCCATGTCGATCCGCCACCTGGTCGCCGCCGCCGTGCCGGGCCTTTCGGCCGACAAGGTCACGGTGCTCGATTCCAGCGGCAACCTGCTTGCCGCCGGCGACGATCCCTCCAACACCAGCGCCGCCCGCTCGCTGGGCGTCGAGCAGACGGTCGAATCGCAGATCGGCGACAACATCCGCCGCGCGCTGACCCCCTATCTCGGCCCCGACAATTTCCGCGCCAGCGTTAAGGCGGACGTCAACACCGACACGCGCCAGACCGAGGAAACGATCTTCGATCCGGATTCCCGCGTCGAGCGGTCGGTGCAGTCCGTGCGCGCCAACGAGAACAACAACCAGAAGCAGGCCGCGGCGCCGGCCAGCGTCGAGCAGAACCTGCCCGAGACGCAGACGTCGACCTCGAGCGGCCAGCAATCGTCCTCGCAGAACGACCGCAAGGAAGAGATCACCAACTACGAGATCAACTCGAAGAAGATCGCCACGGTTTCCAACGGCTACACCGTCACCAAGATGTCGATCGCCGTCGTCGTCAATCGGCAGCGGCTGATGACGATCCTCGGCAAGGACGCGACCCCCGAGCAGGTGGCGGCCCGCGTCGCCGACATCCAGAAGATGGTCTCCTCCGCGACGGGCTTCGATACCAAACGCGGCGACGTCGTCGACGTCACGGCAGTCGAGTTCATAGACGGGCTGGACGGCGAGGTGATCCAACAGCCGGGCATGTTCGATGCGATCAGCAGCCATGCCGGCACATTGATCAACGCCGCCGCCTTCATCGTTGTCGTCTTCCTGGTGGCGTTCTTCGGCCTGCGGCCGATGGCTGCGGCGCTCGCGCCCAAGGCCACCCCGGCCATAGCCGGCCCGAGCTTCGACGACGTGCAGCGCTCGCTTCCCACGCCCGACGTGACGGCCGCGGTCGAAGGGCCCACCGGCGTGGCAGGAGCATTGCCCGGAACCGGCGCGCGACCCACGCCGCTCGACGACCTTCGCCAGAAGATCAGGCCGGCGCCGCAGGAGCGGCTTGCCCGGATGGTCGATCTCAATGAGGAACGCACCGCGCAGATCCTGCGCAAATGGGCAGCTGCCCAGGAACTGGCGGGGTAAGCCATGCCGTCGGCCGCCGCGCTCTTCGACCTCCTGCCCGATTTCGGCGC
>MKVL01000038.1:1937-376873 GCA_001899205.1 Mesorhizobium sp. 65-26
CCAGCGAGGAAGCCTCGCGGGCGCTTCTCGCCGGGCTCGGCAATGACGTCGGCGCAGCGATCGCGCGGCGCATCGACGCTCTGGAAAGCCGCGTTACCGATCTCGTCGCGGCCACTGTTGCGCGCATCGTCGGCGGCGTGCTGAGCGACGACCTGCAGAAGCGCTCCCTCGACGCGCTCGCCCGCGCAGTGCGCGACGCGACTGGCGATTCCGATGCGGTGCGCATCGTCGTGCGCGGTCCCTCGTCATTGTTCGAGACACTGAGGGAAGCGTTGGGCAGCCGCGCCGCCAATCTCGACTTCGTCGAGGCCGCCGGCCTTGATCTCACCGTGACCATCGATGAGACCGTCTTCGAAACGCGCATCGCTGAATGGTCGTCGACCCTGTCCGAGGTGCTGTCATGAGCGCTGTCGACGCTGGCCACGGCCGGCACGAGATCATCGTCGTGCGCCGTGGCCATGACGACCATGACGAAGCACATCACGGCGGCGTGTGGAAGATCGCCTTCGCCGACTTCATGACCGCCATGATGTGCTTCTTCCTGGTGATGTGGCTGATCAACGCCGCCAACGAGCAAACCAAGGCCGCCGTCGCCAGTTATTTCAACCCCGTCAAGCTGATCGACCGCAACTCCAGCCGCAAGGGACTGGAGGACATCGGCGACGGGCCGCGCGCGGTCGGCCTGACCGCGGACAACCCCCAGGAGGCGGCCAGCCGCGCCGGGCAGAACGGCAAGGGCGGCGCGGGCTCTTCCGAGAAGACGCAGGAGAAGCAGTCGACGCAGGACGGCGACCGCTCCGACGAGCATCTTTTCGCCGATCCCTACGCGGTGCTGTCCGAGATCGCCACCGACACCGGCGTCATGCAGAACGTCAGCGCCAAGGGCGATGGCGGCGCGCAAAACGCCGGACCGGCGACCGGGGCCTCCGGCGGCGCTTCCTATCGCGATCCCTTCGAGCCCGACTTCTGGTCGCAGCAGGTGGCCACGCCGGGCGCCGAGGCCAGCGCCGAACGGCCCAAGATAAAGGGCGATCCCGCGAGGCCTGGCGACAAGATCGCGGAAACCGAGGTGGCGCAGGTCAAGGCTGTTCCGCCCGCCCCGCGCATCACGGCCGCGCCGCTGGAGCCTCTGGCGAAGGATACGGCCGACGCCAAACCGCAGCCGGCCGCGAAGACAACCGCCGACAACACCGGCAAGGCCGGTGATATGCCGAAAACCGACGCGGCTGAAAAAGCGCCGAGCGCCGCGGCGTTGGCGGAAGCCACCGCCATCAGGCAGCAGTTAGCCGAGGCCTTCAAGCCCGGTGACAAGCTGCACGACGGCGTCTCCGTCGAGGCTACCGACAAGGGTGTTGTGATCTCCGTCACGGACCAACTCGATTTCGGCATGTTCGAGGTCGGCTCCGCCATGCCGCGCCGCGAGCTGGTTCTGGCAATGGAAAAGATCGGCCGCATCGTCAACGCCAGCAAGGGCACCATCAGCATCCAGGGTTATACGGACGCGCGGCCGTTCCGCAGCGAGACCTACGACAACTGGCGCCTCTCCACCGCGCGCGCCCATGCCGCCTACTATATGCTGGTGCGCGGCGGGGTCGACGAGCGCCGCATATCGGAGGTTGCCGGCTTCGCCGACCGTAAGCCGAAGGACCCGGCGAACCCTCTCTCCGCCGTGAATCGCCGGATCGAGATCCTGATGGCGACCGGCGGATGATACGCCTTGCCGCCATCGGTCTCGCGATCGGCTTGCTGGCCGCCGGCGCTCCGGTGGCGCGGGCGCAGGAAGCCCTGCAACCCTACCAGTTCGTGCGCTCGCTGCAGCTCATCCAGGACCGCATCGCCGCCGGCGACCAGGCAGCGATGCCGATGCAGGCCAAGCTCCTCGAACTGGTGGATGCCCGGCTTCGCGACGCTGGCGCCGACGACTTCAAGGACGCCAGGAATTTTCGCGCCCTGCTCGTCTACGGCATGAGCGGCGGCAATCCGGTCACCGTCCAGGCCGCCATCTCCCGGCTCAAGCTGGACGGGCAGGACCTTGCCATCGCCAAGGGCGTCATCAACTATCTCAACGGCCGGCCGGCCGGCGCCATCGCGGCCCTGGACCCGGTCGACCCGATGCAGCTGCCGGCCGATCTCGGCGCCTTCGTCGCCCTGGTCAAGGGCTCGCTGCTCGCCACCGACGAGCCGACCAAGGCGCTGGTGCTGCTCGACGACGCCCGCCTGCTCAGCCCGGGCACCCTGGTGGAGGAGGCGGCGCTGCGCCGTTCGATCGGCATTGCGGCCGTGCAGGCAGACGCCGGGCGTTTCGCGCTGGCCTCGACGCAATATGTCGCCCGCTATCTCTATTCGCCCTATGCCAGCCAGTTCGCCGACGCCTTCGTTTCCGGCGTCGTCGCCCTGCACATGGCCATCAGCCTCGACAAGCTCGCCGACATCACCGCCATGATGGATCCGGAGCGCGAGAAGGTGATCTATCTCAGGATCGCCCGGCGCGCCGCGATCGATGGCCTGACCGACCTTTCCGCCTTCGCCTCGGCGCGGGCGGAAAAGGGCCGTAACGGCATGCACAATCAGGACGATCCACGCGCACTGCTCTATGCAAGCCTTTCCACCGTAACCTCCGATGCAGTCGACGATGTTCGCGCAAGGCTGGGCGCGATCGACCGCGACAAACTGTCGGAGGGCGACCGAGCCCTGCTGGACGCCGTGAGGACCATCGCCGGCGAAGTCGTCGCGCCGCCACCCGCCCCGCGGCCAGTGGCTGCCGTCGCCGCGCCGGAGGCCGACCTGCCGGCCGACGACTCTGGCCTGCCACCTGTCGAGGGCGCGATCTCGGAACGCCCGGCGACGCAGACTGCCGCGAGCCCCGAGCCGGCAAGGCAGGCGGAACCCGCAGCTCTGGTCAGGTCCGCCGCCCGTCAATCGAACCAGCCCGCGCCCGACCTCAATCCGTCCGATCCAACGGACGCCGCCATGATCAAGGCCCGCCGCCAGCTTGACCTGATCGACCAGATGCTTGGAGCCGCCCCGAAATGACCCCCAGCCTCGGCCCGGCTCTGCCGGGGTTCGCCCCCTCCACGCGCGCAAGCACGGAGCAGGCAGGCGCCGACCATGATGAAGCGGGTTTCGGCAGGCTGGTCGAGCGCGGTTCGAAACAGCCGCAGCCCGACAAGCATGCAGCGCCTGAAAATCCGCAACGCTCGCCGCGTTCGGCGAAAGCCGCTGACAATCCCATTGGAGAAAAGCCTGTCGCCAAGGGCGTCGCGCGGCAGGCGCCATCCCTCGATCCGAAACAGGCCGCCGCGAAACCGCCGGAAGCGGATGCGCAGGCCGTCGCCGAGGATGGCGCCGAAGCCGCCTCGCCGCAGGATATGTCGCTGCTGATGGCATTTCACGATCTGCGGCATTTCTCGGCGGCCAGTCGGACGGATCGGGGCAATGGTGCCGGCGATGCGCCCAAGGCCGACATGGCGCCCGCTCGCACCTCGGCTCTTCGCGCTGCCCTTGCCACGGACCACGGTGCGGACATCGAGACGTCGCGCGAGACACGGATGGCGGACATGCCGCTTCGCGCGCTGCTTGCTGGAGAAGACGGTTCCGCGACGCGATCGCTTGTCGACGGACCTTCGCTCGAAAGCCCGACAAGGCCGGATGGGATGGCTTCGGCGACCAGGGCGGAGGCCGACATGCCGGCGCGCCATCAACTCGACAAGCCCCAGGCGGGCGGCGGTCGTATCGACGTGGTTTCCGAACGCAGTTTTCCGGCTCCCGCCCCGTCGGCGATGAGCCCGGCGGCGGCCACTGTGGTCGGCGCGATCGCGGCCGATGGCACGGCTCGGGCGGCATCGCTCGCGCCTTCGGCCGGCATCGCCTCGACAGCGAGCGTTGCCGTTCCG
The DNA here is from genome assembly GCA_001899205.1 of Mesorhizobium sp. 65-26. Classification (GTDB taxonomy): domain Bacteria; phylum Pseudomonadota; class Alphaproteobacteria; order Rhizobiales; family Rhizobiaceae; genus Mesorhizobium. Next base: position 5,831 of record MKVL01000038.1, read on the forward strand.
ACACACGTGCTGAAGATAGAGCTTCATCCCGCCGAGCTGGGTGTCGTCACCGCCAGCCTGCGGCTGTCCGGAGAGCAGCTTTCAATCGAGCTCAAGCCCGAAACCCATGAGGCTCACCGCCGCCTCGCGGCCGACAGCGAGGCGATCGTCAAGTCGCTCCGAGGCCTCGGTTTCGATGTCGACCAGGTCACCATCCTGCAACCATCGATAGCGATATCGGCGGCCAGTCGGACGGATGCGGCGGGATCGCCGCCCGCCGCCGGTCGTGACCAGCCCTCGTTCCAGCCGGGACAATCGGGCGGCAACGGTGGCGGCGCCGGCGGGCATGCACAGGGAAGGAGCCGCAACGATGACGCTCAGGATTTCGGTCGCGGCGCTTCGCCTGCTCGCGGGCCTGCTGGCGACGATCTGTTCATCTAGCCTTGCCCCGAGCCCGGCCTTCGCCGCCGCCAATCCGTGCGAGCCGGAGATCCTGCGCGCCGCCGACCGCTATGGCATACCGGCCGGCATCCTCTATGCCGTCGGCCTGGCGGAAACCGGGCAGAAAGGCAGCCTGCAGCCTAATGCCTTGAACATAGAGGGAAAAGCCGTTTTCCCCCGAAGCCGCGCGGAGGCCCTGGCGGCCTTCAGCCGTGCGAAAGCCGAGGGCAAGACGCTGATCGATCTCGGCTGCATGCAGATCAACCATCGCTACCATGCATCGCACTTCCGCAGCGTCGAGGACATGCTCGATCCGCGCCAGAACGTCGACTACGCAGCCCGCTTCCTCGTCAGCCTGCATGCCCGCCACGAGACGTGGTCGATGGCTGTCGCCCGCTACCATGCTGGCCCCGACAACGACCCTGCCCAGAAGGTCTATGTCTGCCGTGTCATCGCCAACATGGTGGCGACGGGCTTCGGTAAATGGACCTCGAACGCGCGCGGCTTCTGCAACCCATAGGTGCATACCCCCAGCTGATCCCCGCGAGCCACTGCGAGGTTCGCGAGGGACCATGTCGTCGCCGTCGATCGTGCCCTGCGCTGCGGAGACTCCCAAGAAACTAGCTATAAGAATTGGTGGTTGGTCAGGATTCCCACCAGCGGTTAGGCCTTTCCCTCAGGGGCAGACAGGCTGATTCGCAGGCGGGGGCCAATGATAGTGATCGTTGACGAGCGCGAGCTCGTGACAGAGGGCTATAACTCTCTTTTCGACCGCGAGGGCATCGCCTGCACGGGCTTCGCGCCTACCGAATTCGGCGAGTGGGTGAATTCGGCGGCCGACACCGATCTGAAGTCGGTGCGCGCCTTCCTGATCGGCGATTGCCGCGAAGGCACGATCTCGCCGCGCCAGATCCGCGACCGCACCGGCGCGCCGGTGATCGCTCTGAGCGAGCAGCATTCGCTGGAGAACACGCTGCGGCTGTTCGAGAGCGGCGTCGATGACGTCATCCGCAAGCCGGTCCATATCCGCGAGATCCTGGCCCGCATCACCGCCATTCGCCGCCGCGCCAACGAAGACGTCGCCTTCACGGAAATCGGCGCCATGCGCATCTTCATGGATGGTCGCGACCCCGAGATCGATGGACAGCCGCTGCCGCTGCCGCGCCGGGAGCGCCGCATCCTCGAATTCCTGGCCAGCAACCGTGGACGTCGCGTCACCAAGACCCAGGTGTTCAACGCCATCTACGGTATCTTCGACGAAGAGGTCGAGGAGAACGTCGTCGAAAGCCACATCAGCAAGCTGCGCAAGAAGCTGCGCGAGCGGCTCGGCAGCGACCCGATCGATTCCAAGCGTTTCCTCGGCTATCGGCTCGTGTGCTAGGGCGCGATGCGCTCGCTCGAAGCCAGCGATCCTCAATCGGCCTTGAAGTTCGTCCATTCGGCGCCACGCCGTTGCGGTCGGCGACCGCGCCAGGCATCGAAGACCCGGTCGACGAGATCCTCCGGACAAGCCCGCGCCAGCCTCGCGCAAGACACGACCCGTATCCTCGCCGCCAAGGGCATTGGCATTGGGGAGACATTTCTATGAGCCTCTACGGAATGATGCGGACCGGTGTTTCCGGCATGAACGCACAGGCCAACCGCCTGTCCGCCGTGGCCGACAACATCGCCAACTCCGACACCACCGGCTACAAGCGAAGCTCGGCGGAGTTCTCCACGCTGGTCCTGCCGAGCACAGCGGGCTCCTACAGCTCAGGTGGTGTCAACACCACCATCCGCACCGCCGTCGGTGCCCAGGGTGTGCTGCAGTACACCACCTCGGTGTCCGACCTTGCCGTCAACGGCGATGGCTTCTTCGTCGTGCAGGACCCGAGCGGCGTGCCATACCTGACGCGCGCCGGCGCGTTCGTGCCCGATGCCCAGGGCCGCCTCGCCAATGCCGCCGGCTACCAGCTGATGGCCTACAGCTACGCCAACGGCATCCCCGCCGCGACCGCCAACGGCTTCGAGGGGCTGGTGCCGGTCCAGATTTCCCAGATGGACATATCGGCGACGCCCAGCACGCTCGGCACGTTCAACGGCAACCTGTCCGCCGGCGCGAGCCCGGTCGCCCCGGGCAGCCTTCCGTCAGACAACAGCGCCACCTCGACCTACACCTCCAAGTCCTCCCTGGTCGCCTACGACAATCTCGGCAACAAGGTCCTGCTCGACGTCTATTTCACCAACACCGGCTCTGGCACCTGGGAAGTATCGGTCTTCGATCAATCGAAGGCCACGCCCGGCACCTCCTTCCCCTATGCGGGCGGCGCGCTGGGCACAGCCAACCTGACCTTCGACACCACGACGGGTAAGCTCACCGGCACGCCGACCAGCGTGTCGCTGACCGTTCCCAATGGCGCCAGCTTCACACTCGACCTGTCCAAGCTGACCCAGCTCGGTACCGGCTTCACCGTCTCGGAGGCCGTCGTCAACGGCAACGCGCCGAGCGCCATCGAGAAGGTCCAGATCGGCAAGGACGGCGTCATCTACGCCCAATACCAGGACGGTTCGACCAAGCCGATCTACAAGATTCCGCTCGCCGACGTTCAGAGCCCCGACAATCTCACCGCCCTGCCCGGCAACGTCTACGCGCAGAGCCCGGATTCGGGCGCCGTGCGCATCGGCTTCGCCAATGAAGGCAGGCTCGGCAGCATCGTCTCCGGCGCGCTTGAGAACTCCAATGTCGACATCGCCGAGGAGCTCACCAACATGATCGCGGCGCAGCGCAGCTACACCGCCAATTCGAAAGTGTTCCAGACCGGTTCCGACCTCATGGACGTCCTTGTCAACCTGAAGAGATAGGCACGCGCGCGGCCCGGCCGCGTCGTCCCCTTGAAAGACCCGCATGTCGCTGACATCCGCATTGAGCATCGCCCAGTCGGCGCTCCTGAACACGGCGCGGCAGACCAGCGTGGTCTCCCGCAACGTCGCGGATGCCTCCAACCCCGACTACGCGCGCCGCTATGCCGTCACCAGCGTGACCTCGACGGGCGCGCGCACGGTGGAAATACAGCGGGCGACAAACAGCCTGCTGTTTCGCCAGAATCTCGTCGCCCTGTCGGCCTGGAGCGGCCAGAGCACGGTCTCCGGTGGCATGGACCGACTCGGCCTGGCCGTAAACGGCGTCGACAATGCATCCTCGCCCTCGACCGCCATCGGCAACCTGCAACAGGCGCTGCAACTCTACGCCACCTCGCCGTCGAACCAGAACCTCGCTTCCAACGTCATCGACGCCGCCAGGCAGGTCGCCGCCTCGCTCAATGACGGCACCAAGGCGATCCAGGACTTCCGCACCCAGACAGACGGCGAGATCGCCACCGCGGTCGACGACCTCAACAACCTGCTCGCCCAGTTCCAGGAGGCCAACAAGGCCGTGATCAGCGGCACGCGCTCGGGCACCGATGTCTCCGACGCACTCGACCAGCGCGACGCGCTGCTGAAGAAGATCGCCGAATACGTGCCGGTCTCCACCTTCACGCGTGGTGACAACGACATGGTCATCACCACCGGCGATGGCACGACGCTGTTCGAGACGATACCGCGCACGGTGAGCTTCACCCCGTCCTCGGGCTACACGGCCGGCGCCGCCGGCAGCAGGATCTACATCGACAACGTGCCGCTTGCGAGCGGCGCCGCCAATTCGTCCGCCGACGGCAAGCTTGCCGGCATGCTGCAGCTTCGCGATGGCGTGGCCGGCACCATGCAGAGCCAGCTCGACGAGATCGCCCGCGGGCTGATCACCGCCTTTGCCGAGACGGCGCCCTCGCTGCCGGCGGCCACCGGACTGTTCACCTGGTCCGGGGCGCCAGCCGTTCCGGCCACCGGCACGCTGGTCAACGGGCTCGCGGGTTCCATCAGCGTCAACGCCGCCATGGACCCGGCCGCGGGCGGCAATCCGACGCTGCTGCGCGACGGCGGCGCCAATGGCGCGGCCTATGTCGCCAACACCAGCGGCGGCTCCTCCTATTCCAGCCTGCTTATCGCCTATGGCGACAAGCTCGACCAGCCGATGAGCTTCGATGCCGCGGCCGGCATCTCGGCCTCATCCAGCGTCACCGCCTATTCGGCCAACGCTATCGGTTGGTTCGAGGGCGTGCGCAAGCAGGCCTCGACCGCCGCGGACGCCAAGGAGGCGCTGGCCACGCGCACGGCCGAGGCGTTGTCCAACGACACCGGCGTCAACGTCGACCAGGAGATGTCGCTGCTGCTCGACCTCGAGCATACCTACCAGGCATCCGCCCGCATGATGAAGACGGTCGACGACATGATGGCCGCCTTGTTCGCCGCCGTGGGATAGCCGATGAAAACCAGCTCCGTCTCCACAGCCGCCCTTTCCAACGCGCTGCGCTACGCGCAGGCCCGCATGCAGTCCGATCTCGTGAAGGCAAGCAAGGAGGCCGCCACCGGCAAGGTGGCGGATGTCGGGCTGGCGCTGGGTTCACGGACGGCGCAGTCCGTCACCTTCTCGCGCGATCTCGACCGGCTCAACGTCATCATCGATTCCAACGGGCTGGTCGCCGCCAGGCTGTCGTCCACCCAGACGTCGCTTGGGCAGCTGTCGAGCTTCGCGCAGAACTTGCTGTCCAGCCTCACCGCCGCGACGTCGGGCGATTCCACCGCAGGCCTGACGCAGTCGGCGGGACAGGCCGCCCTGCAGCAGCTCACCTCCATCCTCAACACCAGCGTCAACGGCGAATATCTGTTCGCCGGCACCAACACCGACGTGAAGCCGATCAACGACTTCACCGCCAGCGGGTCACCCGCCAAGGCCGCCTTCGACGCCGCCTTCGTCGCCCGCTTCGGCTTTACGCAGGACGATCCGGCCGCGGCCAGCATCACCGCCCAGCAGATGGACGACTTCATCACCAACGACGTCGAGCCGCAGTTCCTCGGTTCGGGCTGGCAGGCCAACTGGTCGAATGCGACCGATCAGCAGATCGTCAGCCGCATCGCCCTCAACGAGAACACGCCGACATCGATCAGCGCCAACCAGGAGGGCATCCAGAAGTTCGCCATGGCCGCCGCCATGGTCACCAGCCTGCTCTCCGGCAATCTGAGCGAGGCAGCCAGGAGCACGGTCATCAGCCGCTCTGTATCGCTGGTTGGCGAAACGCTCGGCGGAATCGGGCAGCTCCAGTCACAGACCGGCATCATCCAGAAACGCGTCGCCGACGCCAGCGACCGCATGAAGACGCAGGTCGACCTGTTCGAGAAACACATAGTCGACCTCGAAAGTGTGGACCCGACCGAGGCGGCGACGCGCGTGGCAGACCTCACCGACCACATCAACACCTCGCTGGCGCTCACCGCGCGCCTGCAGCAGCTCAGCCTGCTGAAGTACCTGACCTGACAACCCTCAACGGAACGGCAGAGCCTCGACGATGTACCAATTCTCATACGCCGACATCCAGACGACCTCCGTCGCCGACGCGAAGGATCGCGAGAAGCAGCTCCTTACCCGCTCCATCGACATGCTGTCGGCGGCGGCCGCTGTCGGCCGCGACTCCATGGAAGCGATCGAGGCCTTGCACTTCACCAACCGCGTGTGGACCGCCTTCGTCGAGGACCTTGGCTCCAGCGAGAACGCGCTGCCCAAGGAACTTCGCGCCAACCTGATCTCGATCGGCCTCTGGTTGCTGCGCGAGACGGAGGAAATCCGCCAGGGTCGCGCCGACAATTTCGAAGGACTGATCGAGGTTTCCCAGATCATCAGGGATGGCATCCAATGACCAATACACTGAAGATATCGATGAAGCCGAACGAGAAGATCTACATCAACGGGGCGGTCATCCGCGTCGATCGAAAGGTCACCGTCGAGTTGCTGAACGACGTCCAGTTCCTGCTGCAGAACCACGTCATCCAGGCGGAGGACGCCTCGACGCCGCTGAAGCAGCTCTATTTCATCGTTCAGGTCATGTTGATGAACCCTTCCGACGCGGCCCAGGCGCGCGAGATGTTCCGCCGGTCGCTGCCGCTCCTGCTGGTGAGCTTCGACGACGCAGAAATCTGCGCCACCCTCAAGCAGGTCGACCGCATGGTCGGCGAAGGTGAAATCTACGAGGCGCTCAAGGCGATACGCGCGCTGTACCCGGCCGAGCGCCGCGCCCTCGGCGGCAATGACGACGTCCCGGGCGCCCAGCGTCCGCTTGCGATTGGAGCCTGACATCATGACCACCGTTGACATGACGACGACGATACCGGTCGGGGCCAACCAGACCACCAAGTCGACCTCGAAGACCGCCGTAGACTATCAGTCGTTCCTGAAGCTCCTCATCGCCGAGATGAAGAACCAGGATCCGACCAAGCCGATGGACTCCACGCAGTACGTGGCCCAGCTCGCCACCTTCTCGCAGGTCGAGCAGTCGGTGCAGACCAACACCAAGCTCGACCAGATCATGCAGTCCTCCGCACTTTCGCAGGCCGACGCGCTGATCGGGCGCTCTATCACCTCGGCCGACGGCAATACCACCGGCACCGTCGCGTCGGTGCGCCTCGCCAGCAATGGCCTGATCGCGGTGCTCCAGAACGGCACGGAGATAGCCGTCGGGCCGGGCGTGTCAATCAAGCCGGCAGCCTGAGCGGCCTCGACCGGACGCAGACCTGGCCATGAACGAAGCCGACGCCCTCGACATCGTCCAGTATGCAATCTGGACGGTCCTTACCGCCTCCGCCCCCGTGGTGCTGGTCGCCATGGTGGTCGGCATCGGCATCGCCCTCGTCCAGGCTCTCACCCAGATCCAGGAAATCACCCTGACCTTCGTGCCGAAGATCGTCGCCATCATGCTGGTCGTCGCGCTCACCGGGCCCTTCATCGGCAGCCAGATATCGGCCTTCACCAACGTCATCTTCGAGCGCATCCAGAACGGTTTCTGAGGCGGCGCGTCGCGACACGGCCTGTTTCCGGTCGAGCCGTTGTGGTCTACTGCCCCGGCGGCGCTTCGGGGTGCCGCGTCGTTCTTCTCTCTGTGACGTTGGGGGACCATGGATCGGGCAAGGCCGGCAGGCGAACCATGTGCGGGCTAGCGGGCGTCTGGCGCAGGCGAAACCCGATCGGCGAGCGCGACCTGTCGGACCTCGCCCGCATGACCGAGGCTATCGCCTATCGCGGCCCGGATGACCGCTCAAGCTGGAGCGATGGTCGGCTTGCCTTGGGCCACCGCAGGCTCTCCATCATCGATCCCTCACCCGCCGCGCGCGAACCCATGCTCACCCCGTGCGGCCGGGGCGTGCTGGTCTACAATGGCGAGGTCTACAACTATCGCTCTCTGCGTGAGGACTTGCGCGCCGAAGGCATCGCCTTCCAGACGGCGTCCGACGCCGAGGTCGTGCTGCATGCCCTGCACCGCTGGGGTCCGGAAAAGGCCATCCCGCTGTTCGACGGCATGTTCTCGCTTGCCTATTTCGATGCCCGTGACGGCGCGCTGTGGCTGGCGCGCGACCGCCTCGGCATCAAGCCGATGTCGGTGGCCGACACCGGCGAGCGGATCCTGTTTGCGTCCGAGGACAAGGCCATCCTCGCCTGCGACGGTTTTCCCTGCGCCGTCGACGCCCGGGAAATCACCTTGCGGCTGGCCGCGCAAAACCGCGATTCGAGCTTCAGCCTGTTTGCCGGGATTGAACGGCTGCCGCCCGGCGGCGTCTGGCGGATCACCGATCAGGGCATCGAGAAACGCCAGTTCTGGCACGTCCTCGATATGCTCGACCCCGCGCGCATCATGCGCGACACGACATCCGACGTGGATCAGGCCGCAAGGCTCGAGGCACTGATCAGGGGCAGTGTGGGGCTTCATTGCGTCGCCGATACGCCGATCGCCGCGGCTTGCAGCGGCGGCGTCGATTCAGGCCTGATCACCGCGCTCGCCAAACAGACGAGACCGGAGATGCCGGCCTATGTCATCGATCCCAGGATCGGCGCCAGCGAGGCCGCGAATGCGGCGCGGACCTGCCAGCACGCCGGGGTGGAATTGCGCAGGGTATCACTCGAGGCAGACCAGTTCCTCGACCTCTGGCCGAGGACCGTCTGGCATCTGGAAAGCGACGGCTTCCATGGCAGCCATGTCGCGCTGCTGGCGCTCGCCGAACGATGCCGGGCCGATGGCGTGAAGGTGTTGCTCACCGGCGAGGGCGCGGATGAGCTCTTCGGCGGCTATCCCTGGCAGGCCTCGACCATGCGGCTCTGGCGTCCCTGGACCTGGCCACGGCGGCTGCTTCGCTCACGGCAGGCGCTGGAGCAGAGGTTCCGGCGCCAGCGCCTCGCGCCGTTCCGCTCGTCGATCGCCAACAGCCATGCCTCGGATCGAAGCATCGTCCTCAGAGCGTTGTCGCCGGAGCTGAACTTTCTCCAGACCGAGATCTTCGACCGGCTCGAGCCGGTACGGCCGCTCGGCGACCGCGCCTTTCTCGGAAGCTGCCTCTACGATCTTTATTCGCATCTGCAGGATCTGCTGCACAGGCATGACAGGCTCAGCATGGCCGCTTCGGTGGAGCTGCGGGTGCCGTTCGTCGAGAACCATCTGATCGATTTCGCGATGCACCTGCCGAGGCGTCACAAATACCGCGACCGCACCGGGAAATGGCTGCTGAAGAGCGTGGCGGCGCGCCACATTCCGCGCGAGAACGTCTACGCTCCCAAGAACGGTTTCGGAATATCGGGCCGCTTCACGGCCGGCACGCAGGGATTGCTGCGGGACGGCCTGCTGCGCGACGCCATGAAATGGTCCGCTTCGTCGGTGGAGCATCTCGTCGACCTCGCCCGGCGCGAGGAGACGTCGAGGATGCGGCTGGTCGGGATGGAGCTTCTGCTCCGCCTCTATACCGGCGGCGCGACGACCGGCCAGTTGAGCGAGGCGCTGCGCGGCGCCATCGCTGATAAGCGCTGAACGCTTCGTCGGTCCCAGCCGCAAGCCCGCGGTAAATCTTGCCGGCTGCCATCTCCGGACCACATTTGGGGTTTCGTTGTCCGGCGTCTCGCGCGTGACAAACTGGAATCGATTCCGGTCAGCACCACGCGCGACATCGGAATGCCACGACGTAACGGTTCGAAAGGACGCGGGGCGCCGTGGACCATGAATCTTCCCGGACAAGGCGTTCGCCCTCGACGGCGCAATGCCCTAGCTTCGGGAAAGGTGATCGATTCACCGGCAGACACGACGACGCAGGCGGGGATACCCATGAACGAGGAACGGTCGGAAAGCGAGAGCGCCTCGGCGCTGGCGCCCTTCCGGCATGGCATCTTCCGCGCGGTGTGGGGCGCCAGCCTGGTTTCCAATTTCGGCGGACTGATCCAGGGCGTCGGCGCCGCCTGGATGATGACGTCGATCGCCACCTCGTCCTACCAGGTCGCGCTGGTCCAGGCCTCAACCACCTTGCCGATCATGCTGTTCGCGCTCGTGGCCGGCGCCATCGCCGACAGCTTCAACCGGCGCAAGGTGATGCTGTTCGCGCAGGTCTTCATGCTGGTGGTCTCGGTGCTGCTCACCGTCTTCACCTGGTTCGGCTGGATGACGCCATGGATCCTCCTCACCTTCACCTTCCTGATCGATAGCGGCACCGCGCTCAACAGCCCGTCCTGGCAGGCCTCGGTGGGTGATATCGTGCCCCGCGCCAAGGTTCCGGCGGCGGTCGCGCTCAACTCGATGGGCTTCAACCTGACGCGCAGCGTCGGACCGGCGATCGGCGGCGTCATCGTCGCCGCTTTCGGCGCCGCGGCCGCCTTCGCCGCCAACGCGCTCAGCTATGTCGGGCTGATCGTGGTGCTGTTCCGCTGGAAGCCGGAAACGCCGGCGCCCACCTTGCCACGCGAGTCGCTGGGCGCCGCAATGGGCGCCGGACTGCGCTATGTCGCCATGTCGCCCAACATCGGCAAGGTGCTGGTCAGGGGCTGCGCCTTCGGCTTCAGCGCCGGCGCGGTGCTGGCGCTGCTGCCGCTGGTGGCGCGCGATGTCGTCAAGGGCGACGCGCTGACCTATGGCATCATGCTGGGCGCCTTCGGCATCGGCGCCGTCGGCGGCGCGCTGATCAGCGTCAGGCTGCGGCAGATGCTGTCGAGCGAGATGATGGTGCGCCTGGCCTTCGTCGGCTTCGCGCTGTGCGCGCTGGATGCGGCGGTTTCGAAGCAGGCCTGGCAGACCTCGCTGGGCCTGCTCGTCGGCGGCGCCTGCTGGGTGATCGCGTTGTCGCATTTCAACGTCACGGTGCAGATGTCGACGCCGCGCTGGGTCGTGGGCCGGGTGCTGTCGGTCTACCAGACCGCGACCTTTGGCGGCATCGCGCTCGGCAGCTGGATCTGGGGCGTGGTCGCCGACGCGCACGGCGCCGAGACAGCGCTCATCGCGGCCGCCATCGCCATGCTCGCCGGCGGCGCGATCGGGCTGTTCCTGCCGCTGCCGCAGCAATCCATCCTCAACCTCGACCCGCTCAACCGCTTCAAGGAGCCGCATCTCGCGCTCGATCTCAAGCCGCGCAGCGGGCCGATCGCCATCATGATCGAGTACATCATCCGTGAGGAAGACGTACCGGAATTCCTCGCCACAATGGTCGAGCGCGGCCGCATCCGCCGCCGCGACGGCGCGCGCCACTGGACGCTGGCGCGCGACCTGGAAGACCCCGCGATCTGGATCGAGCACTACCACACGCCGACCTGGCTCGAATATGTCAGGCACAATGGCCGCGCCACGCATGCCGACGCGGTCGTCGGCGAGCGCCTGCGGGCTTTGCACAGCGGGACGGAGCCGCCTCGCGTGCGTCGCGTGATCGAGCGCCCGGCCACCGCCGCCACGACACTGGTGATGGCAAAGGGGCCTATCGAGCACTAGCCAGAGGCCCGAACGTCGTTCGGCCAGAAATCACTCAGCTTTCCCGATAATATTTATTTTTCGATCGCGCCTTGTTTTGAACACCACCAAGGTATAGATGTGATGCATCGATCTTGCTTGTCGAACTTTGTTTTTGGCGCCTAGAACGCCGCTGGCGATATTCCTCTCAAAGTCGAATAAACCGTTCGCACCGCGCCTCGCGCGGCGAGCAAATTTCTATGACAGATTGAAGGAAAATCGTCATGAATACTGGGACCGTTAAATTCTTCAACGCGACCAAGGGATTTGGCTTCATTGCCCCCGAGAATGGTGGCACCGACGTGTTCGTCCATATCTCCGCGGTGGAGCGTGCCGGCATGCGATCGCTTGTCGAGGGCCAGAAGGTCAGCTTCGACATCGTCAAGGACAATCGCAGCGGCAAGAGCGCTGCCGAGAACCTGCAGGCCGCATAAAGAGATTGCGCTTCTGGTCTTTGACCACGGATGTACTGGCACTGATCATCGAGGCGCATAGGAGAGGCCGGGTTCGCCCGGCCTTTTTGCTTTTCTGAACCGAAGGACAGAACCATGGGCAACAATATCGCCAACAGCCTGTTCAAACCCAAGTCGTCCAAGGCCGATACCAGGGCCGACCTGACCGATCATGCCGCACGGTCCATCATTGGAGATGAGGCCGCGCGGCGCGAGGCAAAGACCGCGAGACTCCGGCAAGCCCGGCTCGACAACGAAGCGAAATTGGCGACAGCAGAGCCACCCGCAAAGGCCCACCCCAAGAAGACGGCATCGGCACGGCGCGCGAAGTCCCCGGGCTGACGCTCACGCGGTTCCGATGGAAATCGGGCGGCCCTACCCCTCTCCAGAGAGATCCCGACGCGCTTTTTCGAGTTCCTCGGCATAGCGGCGCATCAGGTGGCCCTCGGTGAGCAGACCGAGCACGATGTGGTCGGCGAAGTCCTCGACGACGGCCAGTTCCTCGGCGCCGGCGCGCTGGAACGTCTCGGCGGCGGCCTGCACGTTCATGCTGGGCACCAGGACGGCATCCTTGTACTGGGCGACGTCGCGGACCGGCACCTCGCCATTCGAAGGATCGCTGTGCAGTTCGGCCACGATAAGAACACCGACATACTGGTCGCCCGGATCGACGGCGATGACGCGCTGCGCGGAGCCTAGCGGAAACTCCTTGCGGAATGCCGCCAGCGTCGTCGAGGCGTCTATGGTCTTGATATCCTCGCGCATCATCGAGCCCACGGTGAGGCTGCGCATCCAGCCGACGTCATGAGCGCTGCGGATCGTTTCGCCGCGCAGGTGGAAACGCCAGGTCGAGAACGAATAGCCGAAGGTTTCGCGCACCAGAATAGCCGCCATGATGGAGGCCGCCAGGACGACGCCGGTGAGCGTCAGGTCGCGTGTCGATTCCAGCGCCAGGAAGGTCATGGTCAGAGGGCCGCCGACCACGCCGACCGCCAGCGAGGTCATGCCGACGACGGCGGCCACCGAAGGATCGATGCCCGTGGCCGGCGAGGTGATGGCCATCACCCCGGCGAATGTCTTGCCGAGCAGCGCGCCAAGGAACAGCGAAGCGAAGAACAGGCCGCCACGAAAGCCGGAGCCGAGCGAGATCGCCGACGCGGCCAGCTTGAGCACGAACACGCTCGCCACCACGGCAAGCCCGTAGTTCATCGCGAACTCGCGGTGCAGCGCGCCATGACCGCTGGACAGGACCTGCGGCGTGATCAGCCCGAGCAGGCCGACGAACACGCCGCCGATGGCCGGGCGCAGCGAGGCATCGACAGCCAGCCGCGCGAAGCCGCGCTCGATCAGCGTCACCAGATGCATGATGGCGATGGACGCGCCGCCGCCGAGCAGGCCAAGCAACAGGAACGGCAGGTACTGGCTTGCGGTAAGCGGCGGCAGGCCGGTCAGCTCGAGCGGAAACGGCACGCCGCCGAACACTTCCGCCGTCAGCGACGCGCAGATGGCGGCTGTCATGACAGGCGCGACATTGGCGACCGAATAGATGCCGATGACCAGCTCGAAGCCGTAGAAGGCCCCGGTGAGCGGCGCGTCGAAGGCGGCCGCGATGGCGCCGGCGGCGCCGCAGCCAACCAGGATGCGCACGTCGTTGCGACGCAGCTTGAACAGCCGCGCCAGCCGCGAGGCGAGACCCGAGCCGACCTGCGTATAGCCGGCTTCCAATCCCACCGAAGCACCGAAGCCGCTGGAGATCATCGTCTGTCCGGCGATGATGAAGGTATCGGTGAGCGACATGCGCCCGCCATAGAGGGCGTTGGCCTCGATCGGATCGACGGGTGTGCGGAATTTGCGCTTGCGCAGCCAGATCACCGTGAGGCCCAGCAGGACGCCGCCGATCGCCGGCATCAGCGCCTGCATCGGATGGCCAAGCGAGAACATCGCCGAAAGCCGGCCACCGGGCTGCACCCCGAAAAGCCGCGTGTGCATGTCCTGCACGATCTGGCTCATCGCCGTGACCAGTATGCCCGCGACGACACCGACAATGCCGGCGAGCAGCACCACGCCGATGCCGCGTGCCTCGATCAGCGGCAGGGACCTGACAAGCACCGCGCGCAACCGGCGGGCGTAGACTTGCGGTTCGTTCCTGGACAGCACGGGAAGCGGCTCGCCGATATGCGAATAAGTTGAAAGCTGCCGTGCCTGATACGCCCGGCGGCATTGCGTGGCAACCGCAATGCCGACCGCTTGTGGCGCCATTTTGGCGCTGCCCGGATCATTCACGCGAGGAAGGGGCGCGCCGTGGCGGCGGGCCGGAGATTTCGTCAGTCGGGAATGGTCAGCGGACCGCAGTCATCATCCGCGACGAAGACGGCGAGCAACTGCGCGGGCTGGGTCGCCGAAGGATTCTCGGCAAAGAGATGGATGGCGCCGGGCGGCTCGAACCAGGTCTGGCCCTTGGTGAAGCTGCCGACCGGGCCACCTTCCAGTTGGGAGCGCAGCGTGCCGTTCAGCACGAACGCCATGACCGAACCCGGGTGGCGGTGCCGGGGCGTATAGGCGTTGGGCGGAAAGTCCACGAGCGCGGTGGTCATCGATTTTCCCGGAACATTGGGCAGTCTTTCACACGACAGCACCTTCACCGTGGTCTTCGGCCGCGCCTCGCCGCCCGCTTCGGCGTCGGCCATCATGTGGATGTGCGCCGGCGCCTGCCCGTCGGGGAAGGCCGCGAACGTCCGATAGCCCGCCGGCAGTGCCAGCATGGCCGATGCACCGGCGGCCGCGCCGACCAGGACAAGAGGCCAGGCCGATCGTATCCCGGAATGGCTCGCGCCCATGCCAGATATCCTTGCTGCGATCAGGCAGGTAGGCGAAACCCGGCGCTCCAGCCGAGTTCCGCCACCGCCTTGCGCGTCGAGACATGCGCGTTGGGCTCTGCGACGTTGAACGCGCCCGGCTTGCCATGGTCGATGGCGAGCAGGGCGGCGTGGGCGGCGGCATCGACATGGACCGGCGCCGCGCCGCCCGGCGCGTCCGCTCCCGTGCCCAGGCCGTAGAGATTGCCGTAGCGCAGCACGATGCCCTCCAGTCGCGGCGTGCCGAGGACGGCCGTCTCGAGCGCGATCACACCGCCCACGGTGATCCCCCTGTTGCCCTCGGCCCCGCCGTCGAGTGGATCCGCCTCGTCATGCGGCTCGGGGCCTGGCGCATATGCCCAGGCGATGCTCTGTGCGACCAGCCGGCGCGCGCCGGCGGATTTCGCCGCCGCGACGAGGTTGCGCGTCCCCTCCTCGCGGATGCGAGCGTTGCGCGCGATCGCCTCGCCCATGCGGGCCGGATCGAGACCCGGCGGCAGGTCGGTGAGCTGATGGATGACGATCTCGGGCTTCGCCGAAGCGACGGCGTCATGCAGCCCGGCTGCGTCGAACACGTCGAGAAGAACGGGATCGGCGCCCAACGCGCGCAGTTCATCGACCTTCCCGGACTGGCGCGTGGTTGCGGCGACGCGATGGCCGGCACCGACGAGCAACGGGATCAGGCGGCGTCCGATCGCTCCGGAACCGCCGGCGAGAAAGATGCGATGGCCCATCGTCATTCGCTCCGTGTCGCGATAATATCAGAACTCGAACAACATATAAGAGCTCTGATATTATGCGCAAGCGGAATCCAACGGCCGCCATCCCCGCCCCCGGCGAAGGCAAGCGCGGCGAGGAAGGCTATCTCGGCTATCTGTTGCGGCAGGCCGCCGGCGCCTACAGGCTGCGGGTCGAGCGGGCTCTGTCCGATCTCGGCGTGACGCCGCCGCAATTTGCCACGCTCACCATGCTGTCGGCCTATCCCGGCCTATCGAACGCGGACCTCGCCCGCCTGGCAGTGCTGACGCCGCAGACCGTGAGCGTGATCGTCGGCAACCTCGAAAAGGCCGGCGCGCTGGTCCGCAAGCCACATGCCGTGCACGGCCGCATCCAGCATCTCGACCTCAGCGACAGCGGCCGCGCCTTGCTCGGCAAATGCCGCGAAAGGGTGCAGAAGCTGGAAAGGGAGCTGACCGTCGGCCTTGCCGCCGAGGAGGAACGTGCCGTGCGGCGCTGGCTGGTCGGCATCGCGACGGCCTAGACCTAGAGCAATTCCAGCAAAAGTGCGTAGCGGTTTTGCGTCCGGAATTGCGTAAAAACAAAGAGCTAGAGCAATTCCGGCGATTCAGTTTTCGCCGGAATTGCTCTAGATCGGAGCGCCCTCGCCCGCCTCGTGGAGCAAAAGGTTCCGCTCCCCGATGCCGAGATCGCTCCAGCGCGCGCGCCATTCGGCGATATGCGCCGACTTGAAATGCGCATCGAGCGCGGCCCTGTCGCTCCAGGCCTCCGAGACATGGATCAGGCCCGCGTCCAGCACATCCTGCGCATAGGAATACGCAAGGCAGCCCGGCTCGGCGCGGCTGGCCGAGATCATCCTTTCCATAACCGGCCTGGCCTCCGCTAGCCGCTCGGCCGGCATGCGAATGGTGCCGATGATCAGCAGCATGCTCTTGTCCTCGCGAATAGCCAGATGAGCACGGCGGCCTCCGCTGCTAAGTGTTCCTCCGGGTTCGATGGGTAATCTGTAGCCCTACCTAACGCGGAGCATTGAACTTTTTTTGATTTTCCGAGGCCGCAGCTTTGCGTACGACAATCTCTTCAAATGCGGCAAATCCGCTTCTCACAACCTTCGCCTCGAAGTCGGTGTAGAAGGGCGCTATCAAGCTAAGATTTGGACGCTTTCGGTCTCTTATATACGGTTCGAATTGCCCATCGGATTTGCGAGATCCTCTCTCGAAGAGCTCACGGTACCGTCTAGGGGTGACACCGTGGAAATGCTCGAACTTAACCGCCTCATACGTCTCGTAGCGCCCGCGTGAGGCTCCTTCTATCTGGATGGAATCGGAATGCAAGTCGCCGGCGAGGCTTTTGGGATAAGGCTCTAAGAAGACAACTTTCTTGAGCCCCGCAGAGACAATGTGCTTGGCGCACATATGACACGGGAAAGTGGTACAAAAAAGGGTGGCATCAGCAACGGATAAGCCCAGCCTAGCCGCGTCAGAAATGGCTGACATTTCAGCGTGGACAATCCGGCCGTATTCCAAAGCATCCATAAACTGGGATTCCCTGACAGCCTCCTTCTTCGCGAATTCATCGAAGCTCAGTGGGGATTCTGCGGCAGCAAATATCTCGGCAAGAATCTCTCGCTTCCTGCCGTCGTTGGAGTCGAAGCCGATCGTGTACTCTCTGGCGTCGTAGGGCGCCTCGTCACACCAGTATGTACCGCCTCCAGCCTTTGGCACCTCGTTTGAGCCCAGACTGATTACCTCACCACTACTGCGAAAGATAGCCGCACCGACCTGACGGGAAAGATCAAGCGTGCGCAAAGCCGCCGCTTTTGCAGCGAACATACCGTATTCAAGCTTGGTCGGCGAAATTGAATTGGAAGAGAATATTAATTCGAGGAACCGAGTGACTTGTTTATCAGCGCCGTCGTGCTCAACTGCGTCGCAATTTACGATAAAATCTGCGTCGTGAAATATCTTTGTGAGTCTCTGACCATGAAGATTTTTCTTTTCATTTTCATCTCTGGCCACAAGGTCGTGCGCTATGCTCCGCGATTCTGATTGGTCTGCCGTTCCTCTATCGTGTGCGATTCGATGGCTGAGGTAGTCGATTCTCGATTTCTTGCTTGAATAGATTGATATCTGGAAGAATAATCTTCCGTATACCGATCTCATCAGGTCTATTTCTTCCTTTCTTTTGAATTGATGTATTATATATACACGCTTTTGGTACGATATTTGTTGCTTTTTCTTAAATTCCCTCTCACGTATCTTCGCGATACGAAATACCGCATGAGCGGCCAACACAGAGTCATCATTAAATTCTTCTCTAATTTTGTTTCCAAAATCAATATAACTGAAAATTCTCCGATCTATGGGCTTCTTTGTAAGCGGAAGGTCAATATAAAGAGATTTCTTTAAAATGTCAAAGTAATCTGTTACCTTAATATCAAATACATCATATCCAGAAGAGATAAAGAATCGAGATATACTCGATATAACTCCCGACGTTTCGACGCCTACAGGCGAAACGAGACCTATAAATATTTCCGGGGAATCAAGTTTTTCTAGTGCGTTCTGCACGTTAACAGCCCCTTAAAATTCTGGTAGCATGATTCCCCAAACCGGAGGAACGACCATGCACGGCAAGCTTGGCGTAAAGGACAGCGTCTCAGTGGTGACATCCGAATATATCGATGGGCTAATCGAGCGCAGCGGAGCATATTATTCTATTTGGCTCAAACATGATGGAAGTACAGAGGCCATCAATCTGCCCTCCGTTTCGGTACCAAGGTCACAAATCCCAACGTTGCCCCCAACGCCCACCAATATAGTCAGAGCCAAGTAGGCTTCGACGCCCCAACACAAAGGCAGGAGCGATGAAGCTGTCTGCCTTTGTGTTGCAAAATCTATCTCCAAAAGCAATTAGTTGCCAGCCGGCGGTAGTGCTGGATCACGATCCATCCCCACATAGTTAAATAGACAGCTCAGCAATGCTGGCGCGCCTTTCGCCGCGTGTTAGGTCTTTATTCGCAGAAAATCCGCGCTGACCAATCAACCTGCCGCAGAGGGCGAGAGGGCAAGCTTCAGAAGCCCCTCGACATGCCATGACCCTAGCGCGGCCGGTCACATCATCAAGCTAGTGCTAATATTCGCTGAAACAGACTGTCGTCCTCAGAGTTGCTAACTTCGACGGTTGCGCCTCCCTTTCATCTCCGGTCAGGGGGCGGACGCCGGCTCAGGCTAGCTCTCTCCCTCTCCCACCCTCGCGCAAGCTTGGCTCGCTACGGTCGGGGGCCTGGCCTTGCCCGGCAAATGTGGATTCGAGGACGACATGGCGATCAGCGAAAGCATCTCGGCCGGCACAGCCGCCAGGAACGGCCGCGACGTCTTCTTCGCGCTCGGCATCGTCATCATCCTGGCGGTACTGTTCCTGCCGATCCCGGCCTTCCTGATTGATATCGGCCTCGCCTTCTCGATCGCGCTGTCGGTGCTGATCCTGATGGTCGGGCTGTGGATCCAGAGGCCGCTGGACTTCTCGTCCTTCCCGACCGTGCTGCTGATCGCCACCATGCTGCGACTGTCGCTCAACATCGCCACCACGCGCATGATCCTGTCGCACGGCAACGAAGGCACGCATGCCGCCGGCTATGTCATCGCCGGCTTTTCCAAGCTGGTGATGTCGAGCGATTTCGTCATCGGCCTCATCGTCTTCATGATCCTGATCGTGGTGAACTTCATCGTCATCACCAAGGGCGCCACCCGCATCGCCGAGGTCGGCGCCCGCTTCACGCTGGACGCCATTCCCGGCAAGCAGATGTCGATCGACGCCGATCTTTCCGCCGGCATGATCGACGACAAGACCGCGCAGCTTCGCCGCCGCGAGCTGGAAGAAGAATCTTCCTTCTTCGGCTCCATGGACGGCGCCTCGAAATTCGTGCGCGGCGATGCCATCGCCGGCCTGATCATCACCGCCATCAACATCGTCGGTGGCATCGCCATCGGCTATCTCAGGCATGGCATGGGCCTCGGCGAGGCAGCCAACGTCTTCATCAAGCTGTCGGTCGGCGACGGCCTCGTCACCCAGATCCCGGCGCTGATCGTCTCGCTCGCCGCCGGCATGCTGGTCTCCAAGGGCGGCACGCGTGGCTCGGCCAACCAGGCCGTGTTCGGCCAGCTCGGCGCGCATCCGCGCGCGCTCTATGTCGCGGCCTCGCTGCTCGTCATCCTGGGCCTGATGCCCGGCCTGCCCCTCTTCCCCTTCTTCGCGCTTGCCGGCGCCATGGCCGGCCTCGGCTACGTCATCCCGATGCGACAGAACCGCGCCGCCGCCGAGGCGGAGGCCGTCAAGGTGCGCGAGCAGGCGGCCAAGGTCGAGGAAGAGAAGAACTCGGTCAAGGCCTCGCTCGCCACGGCCGAGATCGAGCTGCTGATCGGCAAACAGCTTTCGACGCGGCTGCTGACCTCGCATCAGGAGCTGATCTTCCGCATGTCCAAGATGCGCAAGAAGTTCGCCACGCAATATGGCTTCGTGGTGCCGGAGGTGCGCGTCGCCGACGACTTCGCCATTCCGCCGAAGAGCTATCAGATCAAGGTGCACGGCACGGTGGTGGCCGAATACCAGATGCGGGTCGGCGAGTTGATGGTGTTGCTCGGCAACCGCGACCTGCCCGACATGCCCGGCGAGGAAATCCGCGAGCCGGCCTTCGGCATGCGCGCCTATTCGGTGCTGGAGACCTTCGCAGAGGATTTGAAGCGCGAGAACTACACCTTCGCCGACAACATGTCGGTGCTGCTCACCCACCTTTCCGAGGTCATCCGCAACAACCTGCCGCAGCTCCTATCCTACAAGGACATGAAGGCGCTGCTGGAGCGCCAGGACCAGGAATATCGCAAGCTGGCCGACGAGATCTGCACCTCGCACATCTCCTATCCCGGCCTGCAGGCCGTGCTGAAGCTGCTGCTCGCCGAGCGCGTCTCGATCCGCAACCTGCATCTGATCATCGAGGCCATCGCCGAGATCGCGCCGCATGTGCGCCGCACCGAGCAGATCGTCGAGCATGTGCGCATCCGCATGGCGCAGCAGATCTGCGGCGACCTTTCGGAAGGCGGCGTGCTGAAGGTGCTGCGGCTCGGCAATCGCTGGGATCTCGCCTTCCACCAGAGCCTCAAGCGCGACGCCAAGGGCGAGATCCGCGAATTCGACATCGACCCGCGCCAGCTCGAGGAATTCGGCCAGGACGCCACCAAGGCGATCAAGAAGCACCTCGAGGCCGGCGAGCGCTTCGTCCTCGTCACCGCGCCGGACGCGCGTCCCTATGTGCGCATGATCATCGAGCGGCTGTTCGCGACGCTGCCCGTGCTCAGCCATGTCGAGATCGCCAAGGGCGTCGAAATCAGGGTTCTCGGAACCATATCGTGACCGAGCTCTCGCAAGGCGTCGTCATAGCCGCCTTCCTCGCCTTCTGCCGCATCGGCGCCTGCTTCATGCTGATGCCTGGGCTCTCCAGCGCCCGCGTGCCGGTCCAGGTCAGGCTCTTCGTGGCGCTCGCCGCGACCGGCGGCCTGCTCGCCTTCCTGTGGGACAGGATCTACCCCTTCGTCGACCAGCGTCCGCAGGTCCTGGCGCCGATGATCGTCTCGGAACTGCTCGTCGGCGGCCTGATCGGCGCCATGACCCGGCTCTACATGGAAGCGCTGCGCTTCATGGGCTCGGCGATCGCCATGATGATCGGCTATGGCGGCTCGGGCGGCCCGGCCATCGAGGAGCCGGAGCCGCAGGCCGCGCTCGCTGCAATCATCTCGTTCTCGGCGCTGCTCCTGCTTTTCGTGTTCGATTTCGACCACGAGATCATCAAGGCTCTGGTCGCCTCCTATACGGTGGCGCCGGTCAACGTCGTCTTCAACCCGCAGGCCGCGCTCGTCGATGTCACCGATACGCTGTCGGACGCCTTCTTCCTGGTCATCCGCCTCGGCAGCCCGTTCGTCGCCTATGCCATCCTCGTCAACCTCACGATCGGCTTCGTCAACAAGCTGACCCCGCAGGTGCCGGTCTATTTCATCTCGCTGCCCTTCGTCATCGGTGGCGGCCTGGTGATCTTCTACTTCGCCATCGGCACGCTGCTGTCACTGTTCGCCAACGGCTTTGCCGACCTCACGCTCGCACGGTAGCCCATGAGCACGCGCAAGGAACGCCTGGGCAAGCTGGTGAAGGTGCAGGAGCAGTTGAAGGCGCTGCACGAGACCCGCCACGCGACCTTCCTCGCCCATGCCGCGAGCGCCGAGGCTGAAGCGAAGGCGCTGGTCGAGCATTTCGGCTCGAGCGATGCGTTGTCGAGCCAGTTTCCCGACCTCTACCACCGTCGCATCGTCAACGCCGTCACCCGCAAGGAAGCGAGCCTGGAAAGCGCGCGCCAGGAGGCAACCCTCGTCGCCGCCGCGACCGCGCGCGTCGACATGGTCGAACGCTCCTATCAGGAGGCGAGCCGCCGCGACGAGCGTGAACGCTCCGACCGCGAGCGCCTGGAACTGATCGAGCAGAAGCGGAGCGAGGAATAGGCACGGCCGACGCGGCCATGCAACAGGCATTTCCCGCAAGCCTGCGGCAAGCTTGTTGCGGCATGATCCGTCGAGCTGGAACCGACAAAGGGCGGGCTTTTCTTGGCGATTTCTCCACCCAGCGACATCGTTCTGGATGTCGCGCGCGCCGCTGAACCCACGGACATCGAGGCCGCCCGCATGGCGCTCGCGAAGCGCGCTGGCGCCCCGTCGGGGAGCTTTTCCGTCGACACCGCGGCCTCGGTCGATGCCGGCTCGATCCTGTCCCGCGCCACCGCCCAGAAGACCGACGCCAACTCCGCCGACAAGTTCAAGCGCTTCGAGGCGATGGTGCTGCAGACCTTCATCCAGAACATGCTGCCGAAGGACACCGAGCAGGTCTACGGCAAGGGGCTTGCCGGCGACATGTGGAAATCGCAGCTCGCCGAGCGCATGGCCGACGCCATGGCCACGCGCGGCGGCATCGGCATCGCCAAGTCGCTGCTCGCGGACCATTACCGCAAGGGCGAGCGCACGGTGCCGATCGGACCGGTCTCGGGCGGACCGGACAAGGCCGCTCTCGACCTGCAGACCAGCCTCTCCACCTCGCTGGTGCATGAATTGCAGCGCAAGGCGGCGAACTCCATGACCGGCGACGAAACGCCTGTCAAAACCGAGGTGAAGATCTAGCCATGGCCGACTATTCGGAATTCACGTCGAACCTGCCGGCACGCATGGGCATGGCGGAGGTATCGCCCGCGCGACCCGGCAACCTCGCCGCCATCATCGGCCGCATCGAGGAAGTGGTCGACGAGGAAACGGCCGGAATCCGCAGCGGCACGGACTACGATCTCAAGGCCTCGAACGCGCGCAAGAGCCGCTACCTCTACGAGCTCAACCGCGCCATGAAGGGCGGCAGCGAGGCGGAGTTCCTCGAACAGCATCGCGAGGGCCTGATCAGGCTGCGCCACAAGCTGGCGACGAACGAGGCGGCGATCCTGGCCCATCTCAATGCCGTCAATGAAATCGCCAACCTGCTGAAGGACGCCATCCAGAACTCCGAGGCGGACGGCACCTATTCGGCCGGCGAATTCGGCTGGGCAAGGTCATGACCGGACAGGCCGCCATCGGCTTGGCCGCTGCACGGCATGGGACCGACCGGTGATCAAGTTCATCGCCGCGGCCGTCTGGATCTGCGCCGCTACCCTCGGCGCGGTCTTCTACTCGTTCCAGATCGCCGGCGCGCATGGCGTGGGTGAGAAGCCGAAGCCGATGCTGGGCGGCCTGGACTACGTCAAGACCGACATCATCTCGGTGCCGCTCGTTCGCGATGCCAGGATCGACGGCTATTTCCTCACCAAGCTCGTCTATACCGTCGAGCCGGAGCAGATCAAAAAGCTCTCCATTCCCGCCGAGGCGCTGATCACCGATCAGGTCTATTCCTATCTCTACGCCAACCCGCAGATTGACTTCACCCGGAAGGAGACCGTCGACCTCGACGCCTTCCGCTCCGCCATCCGCGACACCATCAACGCGCGCGTCGGCGCGCCACTGGTGCACGAAGTGCTGATCGACCAGATCAACTTCCTGGCCAAGGATGAGATCCGCGACAACTGGCTGCGTCGCCGTCAGGGCGGCACGACCGCCTCCGAGATGTCGAAGGCCTTCAAGCAGCATTGACCGCTTCCGCTGGGGCGCCGCGCGGCTGCCGCCCTGGCTCCGCCTATCGCCGTTGCTTCGCATGCGCGGCAACGGCCTCCGACATTCACGCCGGAATATCGTTGACGTAAACGTCAACGCAAGACTATATGCCCCCGGGGTTGCATCCATGGCCAGCATGCGGGCGGCGTCTTCGACCGATCGAGGCCGGCGCGCGACAACACAATGACAAAGGAGAATCGCGTGAGCGTTCAGGAGATTGCCGACAAGATCAGGTCGCGCGTGGCAAGCGCCGGGTTCGATCGCTCGGTGAAGTTCGATACCGGCGCCGACGGCGTCATCGTCATCGATGGCGCGACCGTGTCCAACACCGACGCGCCGACCGATTGCACGATCAAGCTGTCGCTCGACGACCTCGAGTCGCTGATCGCCGGCGACCTCAACCCGACCATGGCTTTCATGACCGGCAAGATAAAGATCGAAGGCGACATGTCCGTCGCCATGGCGCTCAGCCAGTTGATCGGCTGATCGCCGATCCCACGATACGAGAACGCCGCCCATCGGGCGGCGTTTCTTTTTACGATGCGTCGCGAGGATGCGGCTGGATCACCGATGGAGCGGAATGAGCCGCCTCGTTGGAGCTCACCTCGCCCTATCCAGTTACAGCGGCAGCGGTCGCTGCTTGCGGCCAGCCGCCTTCAGCGTGCCAGCCGCGCCATCGAGCGCGCCGGGCACCAGTTCAAGCGCCAGGAAACGGTGGCGCTCGTAGGGGCCGGGCATGGCCAGCCGGCCCGTCTTTAGCGACGAGAAGCCGAAGCGCTCGTAATAGGGCGCGTCGCCGACCAGCAGCACGGCGCGATGCCCGAGACGCTCGGCCTCGGCAATGGCGTGGCGCATCAGCGCCGAGCCGATGCCGGCATTCTTGATCGACGGGTCGACCGCGAGCGGGCCGAGCAGGAGCGCGGCGCCGCCCCCCTCGCCCAGCCTCACATCCCACAGCCGCACCGTACCGACGACGGCGCCCGCCCCGTCGCGCGCGACGAAGGCAAGCCCTTCCGAGGGCCGGCGGCCACGCCGGAGCTTCTCGGACGACTTCGTCTTGCGCTTGGGACCCATGGACAGGTCGAGCAACGCCTCGCGCGCGTCGACGTCGCCTTCGGCCTCGGCGACGACGATGACAGCGGGGACGGCCCCCTCACCCGGCGCGCCGCGCGAGCCAACCTCTCCCCGGTGGGGAGAGGAGGGCGCCGGCGCGATCCCGGACGAAGCAAAGGCTGCTTCGCCCTGTTGGAATGCGCCAGGAAGCGTTGCCTCCAGGCTCTTGTCCCAAACGGGAGCAAGATCGCCCGAAAGGCCGGATGAGGGGGCAATGTCGGTGGCCGCAACGGCCGATTTGATCAGGTATTCCATATCCGCGATCCCTTGCGAGCGGAGATCTGTTCCACAAGCGAGCCGAGGCGGGCGACAAAGTCGCCCGCGCCGGATGATCTGAACGGCTCTTGCGAGCCGGTCAGATCACGTAGGATCGGAGGGGCTCGAAGCCGTTGAACGCGACCGCCGAATAGGTGGTCGTGTAGGCGCCGGTGCCCTCGATCAGCACCTCGTCGCCGATGGTCAGCGACAGGGGCAGCGGGTACGGCGTCTTCTCGTACATCACGTCGGCCGAATCGCAGGTCGGGCCGGCGAGCACGCAAGGTGCCGTCTCGCCGCCGTCATGCGCCGTCACGATCGGGTAACGGATCGCCTCGTCCATCGTCTCGGCGAGACCGCCGAACTTGCCGATGTCGAGGAACACCCAGCGCACATTGTCGTTGTCGGCCTTCTTGGAGATCAGCACGACTTCCGACTTGATAACGCCGGCGTTGCCGACCATGCCGCGACCCGGCTCGATGATGGTCTCGGGCAGCGCGTTGCCGAAGTGCTTGCGCAGCGCCGAGAAGATCGCCTGGCCATAGGCCTGCGCCGCCGGCACGTCGCGCAGGTAGCGCGTCGGGAAGCCTCCGCCCATATTGACCATCTTCAGCACGATGCCTTCCTCGGCCAGCGTCGCGAACACCCTCTTGGCATCGGCCAGCGCGCGATCCCAGGCGGTCAGGTCGGTCTGCTGCGAGCCGACGTGGAACGACACGCCATAGGCGTCGAGGCCGAGCTCCCTGGCGCGGCGCAGCACGTCGACGGCCATCGCCGGCACGCAGCCGAACTTGCGCGACAGCGGCCACTCGGCGCCCTCGCCGTCGGTGAGCACGCGGCAGAAGACACGCGCGCCGGGCGCGACGCGGGCGATCTTCTCGACCTCCTCGACGCAATCCACGGCGAACAGGCGGATGCCGAGCTGGTAGGCGCGTGCGATGTCACGCTCCTTCTTGATGGTGTTGCCGAAGGAAATGCGGTCGGCCGGCGCGCCGGCATCCATCGCCATCTCGACCTCGGCAACCGATGCGGTGTCGAAGGACGAGCCCATCGCAGCAAGGAGACGCAGGATTTCCGGCGCCGGGTTTGCTTTCACCGCATAGTAGATCTTGGAATCGGGCAACGCCTTCTCGAAGGCGCGGAAATTGTCGCGCACGACATCGAGGTCGACGACAAGGCACGGACCGCTCGGACGTCGGGTGGCGAGGAAGTCGAGGATGCGCTGAGTAGCCATCGGGTTTCTCCATCACGCCTTACGGCGCGCACAAGGGTGCGGACGCGGGCCGTCGGCCTCGCGAAACGCGATCAAACAAAGGCGGGACGAAAATTCCATGGAACCAGCCGGTGGAGACCCCGGAACCATGAAACGCCGTCTCGCGGCGATGAACCTAGCCTTGCCCGGCTTCGGTTCGCTTTGTCTGCCTTGGCTTGGATTGGGAGAACCCCGTTCCGCACTGCCGGCAATGAAGGTGTGCCTCTTCAGTAACCCCGGTCTTTGGACGACCGGCAGAGAACCAGAAAGGCCCGCACCGTCGTTGCTTCAAGGTGTCCTCGGTCTGGCGGTTGGCCACTAGACCGACTGGAGGGGTTAGCTCCAGTTACCTTACCGATTTCCCTCACCATTCGAGGATCGGCGGACACCCACAGGCACGTGCGACTTTGGGCAAGCGCGATATATGGCCGGCGTCCGTCACAATCAATAAAAATCGTATCCGCGGTTGTAAAATTTCTGGCATCGAACAATGTAACGAAAAACGCATCCGGATATCGAACGATGACAGGCACGCGCGGCCCTCTGAATGCCTTCCTCGACCTCGCCGAAATCCCGGTCCCGAGCGCGCAGAATGGCCCGCTGGCGGGGCTGACCCTGGCCGTAAAGGACATCTTCGACGTCGCCGGCTATCGCACCGGCTGCGGCAATCCGCAAAAGCACGACGAGGCGCAGCCGGCGGCGGCGACCGCGCCGGCCGTCCAGATGCTGCTTGCTTCGGGCGCGCGATTCGTCGGCAAGACGCAGACCGACGAGCTGGCCTTCTCGCTGATGGGGCTCAACGCGCACTTTCCGACGCCGGTCAACCCGACCGCGCCCGACCGCATCACTGGTGGCTCCTCCTCGGGTTCGGCTTCCGCCGTCGCCGGCGGCCTCGCCGACATCGCCACCGGTTCCGATACCGGCGGATCGGTGCGCGCGCCGGCGAGCTTCTGCGGCCTGATCGGCCTCAGGACCACGCATGGCCGCATTCCGCTTGCGGGCACGATGCCGCTGGCGCCGTCCTTCGACACGTTCGGCTGGTTCGCCACCGACATGGCGGCCTACGAAAAGGTCGGCGCCATCGAGCTTGGCGAGGACAGGCATCGCCACGCGCTTCGGCGGCCGCTCTCGCTTGCCGTGCTCGACGAGCTTCTGATCGGCCCCGCCGAGGCCGAGGCTTACGACGGCATGGTCCGCCGCGTCGCGGCGCTGATGGGTGCGCCGAAGCGGGCGCCGACGCTGTCGCACGGCATCGACGACCTCTACTGGTGCTTCCGCACGCTGCAGGGCCGCGAGGCCTGGCAAAGCCATGGCGCCTGGATCTCGGCCAGCGGCAACAAGCTCGGCCCCTTCGTCAAGGAACGCTTCGAGCACGGCGCCACGATCGACGCGGCGACAGCCGAGGCCGAGACGGGGCGCCGCAACGCCTTCCGCAACGAACTCGGCGACCTCCTTGGCGACGATGGCGTTCTGGTGCTGCCGACGGTACCGGGCGCGGCGCCGCTCAAGGCCGCTCCTTTCGACGACCTGCAGAGCTGGCGGGAACGCGCGCTGCGCCTGCTGTGCTCGTCCGGCCTGTCCGGCTTCCCCCAGATCACCCTGCCGATCGGATCCGTCGACGGCGCACCCTTCGGCCTCTCCTTGCTCGGGCCGAAAGACAGTGACCGGCAGTTGATCGCGCTTGGCGCGAGCATCCTCGCCGCCAGCACGGGAGAGGCATGACATGGACACACTGACCCGCATGCGGGCCTTCATCGACGTCGTCGAGGCCGAGGGCTTTTCGGCGGCGGCGCGCAAGATCGGCCGTTCCAAGGCGCTGCTGTCGAAATATGTGCGCGAGCTGGAGGACGAGCTCGGCGCCCTTCTGCTCAACCGCACGACGCGGCAGTTCTCGATGACGGAGGCCGGCCACACCTACTATCGCCGCGCCTCCGAGATCGTGCGCGAGATCGACAGCCTGGCCGACGCGGTGCGCGAATCCTCCGGCGACGTGCGCGGCCGCATCAAGCTGTCGGCGCCACGTACCTTCGCCGACGCACCCATCGGGCAGTCGCTCATCGACTTCGCCAAGCAGCATCCCGAGATCGTGCTCGATATTCATCTCGACGACCGCTTCGTCGACCTCGTCGAGGAAGGCTTCGACCTCGCCGTGCGCATTTCGCGGCTGGAGAACTCATCGCTCATCGCCAGGCGCCTGGCGCCGTTCTCCGTGCTTCTGTGCGGCTCGCCGGAACTCATCGCCAAGCATGGCATGCCGACGCGGCCGCAGGATCTTGCCCGCGTGCCCTGCATTATCGACACCAACGGCCGCTGGATGACCAACTGGCCTTTCAAGGGCGACAATGGCGACGCGGTGAGCGTCTCCGTCTCGGGACCGCTCGAGGTCAACAGCCCGATGGCCGCCCGCGCCGCAGCCGTGTCGGGGCTCGGTTTCTCCATCCTGCCGGACTTCATCGCCGCGCCCGACATTGCCGCCGGCCGGCTGCTGACCGCGCTCGACGATCGTATCCTGTCGGGCGGCGGCATCTTCGCCGTCTACCCGCATCGCCGCTATCTGCCAGCCAAGGTCCGCGTCTTCGTCGACTACCTCGTGCAGTGGTTCCGGACACGGGAAGCCGCCTGAAGCTTTCCCGCCACGGATCGCCGTCGACGACGCAAATCGCCGGCGGTCACGAAAACGGGATCGGCCTGGACAGCGCCAGTCATGGCGCGGTCCCAATTTCGCCCCCTTTGTGCCCACTGTCGGAGACCTTCCCGAGGCCATGGAATCACGAGGCAGAATGCAGCTGAGACGACGGGCAATCGTGCTGGCTTCGGCCCTGGCGGCGCTGCTTGCCGCGGCCGGCCCCGCCGAAGTGCACCCGCACGTCTTCGCCGAGGCGCGCCTCGACGTGATCCTGTCCCCGGACCATCAGAGCATCGTTGCGCTGCGCCATCTCTGGCGCTTCGACGAGCTGTTCTCGAGCACCGTGATGATGGAGTTCGACAAGAACTCCGACCTCAAGCTGGACGACAAGGAACTGAAGGACGTCGCCGACACCATCCATTCGTCGCTGGCCGAGTTCAACTATTTCCAGCTCGTCACCCAGAACGGCAAGGACGTGAAGATGGTGCCACCGCCGCACCTGATGGCCAATTTCGACAACGACCAGCTGATCGTCCTGTTCGAATCGCAGCCGGCGCAACCGATCAAGCTGACCGGCAAGATCGACATCGGCGTCTACGACCCGACCTTCTACACCGCGATCGACTTCACCGAGGATGCCAACCTCAAGGTCGAGGGTCTGCCCTCGAGCTGCGCCAGCAAGGTCGTACGACCCGATCCCGACGAGGCGATCAAGGAAAACCAGAAGACCCTGACGGACGCCTTCTTCAACGACCCGACGGGCACCGACATGAGCAAGATCTTCGCCACCAAGCTCGAATTGGACTGTCAGCCAGAAGGATAGATCCGGTGATGAAACCGTCCCTGCGTTTGGCATTCGCCCTGTTGGCCGCGACTGTGGTGATGGCGCATTTCGCTAGCGCCGCCCATGCACAGAGCTCGCTCGGCATCGGCGTCAATGACGGCATGGCGCCAACCACCGGCCCCTTCGCCCACATTCTGATGTGGATCAACCTGCGCCAGCAGGAGTTCTACCGCGCGCTCGCCAGCGCGATGAAGGCGATGCGCGAGGACGGCAGCAAGATGTGGCTGCTGATTGCCCTCTCCTTCGCCTACGGCATCTTCCATGCCGCTGGTCCGGGACACGGCAAGGCGGTGATCTCGTCCTACATGGTGGCCAACGAGGTGGCGTTGCGGCGCGGCATCCTGCTTTCCTTCGTCTCGGCCCTGCTGCAGGGGCTGACCGCCGTCGTGGTCATGCTGCTCGCCTATTTCGTGCTGCGCGGCACCGCCATCTCGATGACCGACGCCGCCTGGTTCATGGAGATCATGAGCTTCGTCTTCGTCACCCTGTTCGGCGCGTGGCTGCTGTGGCGCAAGCTCGGCCCGATCGTTCTGCGCTGGTTCGGCGCCAGCCCCGCCTACAGCCTGTCGGCCGCCCATGCCGGGCACTCGCATGGCGGCCATTCGCATGCCGGACATTCCCATTCGCATGCCGGGCATTCCCATGCCGGGCACAGCCATGCCGCTCTCCATGCGCATGGCGACCATGCTCATGACCACGACCACGACCACGACCACGATCATGCGCACGACCACGATCATGATCACGGGGCGCACCGGCATCACGCCCACGCGGCGCATGACCATGCCGCTCACGACCACCATGACCATGCCGCCGGCGAGGTCTGCGCGACCTGCGGCCATTCGCATGCGCCGGATCCGGCCCTGCTTTCGGGCGATCGCTTCGACTGGCGCACCGCCTGGTCGGCGGTGGTGGCGGTCGGCATCCGGCCCTGCTCGGGAGCGCTGATCGTGCTCAGCTTCGCACTGCTCAACGGCATGTGGCTCGGCGGCCTGCTGTCGGTTTTCGCCATGTCGATCGGCACGGCGATCACCGTCTCGGCGCTGGCCACCATGGCCGTGACGGCCAAGAACTGGGCCGTGTACTTCGCCGGCGACGGCCGCATGGGCAACCGCATCCACTCGATCGTCGAGATCGGCGGCGCGGCCTTTGTTTTCCTGTTCGGCCTGCTTCTCTTGTCGGCGAGCCTGGCTGGTCGAGTCTGACGCTTCGGGGGGTCCCCTGGACGGCTAGCCGGCTATCTTGCCGCCCAGTTCGTCCTCGATATGGGCGCGGATGATGTCGTCGAAGCTCGTCTCGGCAAAGAAGCCCAGTTCCTTCGAGCGCTTCGCGTCGAAGCGCGTCGGCCAGCCCTTGACGATCGCCCAGATCGTCGCGTCCGGCTCCTCGCGGATCAGCTTCACCACCTCGGCGCCTGCAACCCTTTCAAGCGCCTCGATCTGCTCGCCGACCGAAACAGCCACCCCTGGCATGCTGAGGTTGCGGCGCGGGCCGACGGCATCGCCGTCGATCCCGGCGGCGTGGATCAGGAAATTCACCGCCGAGCGCGGGCTGGCATGCGTATGCACCACGGAACGCGGTACCGGCAGGATGGCTTCCTGGCCGGCAAGCGGCTCGCGGATGATGCCCGAGAAGAAGCCCGACGCCGCCTTGTTGGGCTTGCCCGGCCGCACGCAGATGGTCGGCAGCCGGATGCCGATGCCGTCGAAGAAGCCGCGCCGCGTGTAGTCCGCCAGCAGCGCCTCGCCAACCAGCTTCTGCGTGCCGTAGGACGTGAGCGGCGTCGGATGGAAGGTGTCGGGGATCACATCCGGGAACGGCGCGCCGAACACCGCGATCGACGAAGTGAAGACCAGGCGCGGCTTGAAGCCAGCCAGCCGCACCGCGTCGAAGAGCGCGCGCGTGCCGTCGAGATTGACCCGGTAGCCGAGGTCGAAATTCGCCTCCGCTTCGCCCGACACGATGCCGGCCAGATGGAAGATCACGTCGGGGCGGCTCGCAACGAGGCGCTCCGCGGCGCCCCCCGCGGCAAGATCGCCGGTATGGGGCGAGATCTCGACGCCCGGCATGTCGGGTGCCTGCGGCGGCACGATGTCGTGCAGGTCGAGCGCGGTGATCTTCTCGCCGCGCAGGCGTCCGTCTCTCGCCAGCCGGGCGATCAGTTTGCGGCCGATCATGCCGGCCGCGCCGGTGACGAGGATGCGCATCTCAGTTTCCCCCACCGCGGCGCTGGCGGCCGCGCAGCCAGAAGACCAGGAAGAATGCCAGCACGAAAAGCACGGCGAAGACGCCGGCCAGCACCGGCGAGATGCTGCCGAGCGCCAGCATTACTTTCGGAAGATAGAAGCCCGCTAGGCTGAAGAACAGCAGGATGATCAGCGCGGCAATGACCGCATTCCTGGTCTCGCGCTGCATCAGGCTGTCTCGCCGCGCAGGAGAATGATGGAGCTTTGCGTCACGATGCTGGTTCCCGATGGTTTCGACGTCGATGGTTCACGTCCCCTCTGACACCACCGACATCGCCGATGTCAAACGCAAAGCCGCATTCGCCCTCCCCGAGCAGGCATGGTGTCGGGCCTGCGGCGGTCAGTGGTAGTGCCCGTGATGCGGCGGGGTGGCGTGCAGGAAATCATGTTCGGGCGTGCCGTCCGCGCACAGGCCGAATTCGGGCTCGACGGTGACATGAGCGATGCCGTGCTGGGTGGCGAGGCGCTTCTTGATGGCGCCCACCGCCCTGTGCGGATCGACCCCTTCCCGCAGGCAGGCGTGCAACGTCGCCATGGTGTTCGATCCGTCGATCGACCAGACGTGTACGTGATGGACCTGGCGCACGCCCTTGACCGACGCCTCGATGTCCCTGGCGATCACGTCCCGGTCGAGCTCCGGCGGTGCGCCTTCCAGCAGCACGTGGGCAGCAGCGCGCATCAGCGACCATGCCGTCGAGAGGATGAGCAGCGAGACCACGACCGAGAGGATTGGGTCGATCGGTGTCCAGCCCGTCGCCAGGATCACCAGCGCGGCCACGATCGCAGCGCCCGAGCCGAGCAGGTCGCCCATCACATGCAGGATCGCGCCACGCATGTTGAGGCTCTCGCGGTCGCCGCCATTGAGGATGAGGAAAGAGGCGATGTTGACCAGCAGGCCGAGCACGGCAACGACCAGCATCGGCCCGGCCAGCACCGGGGACGGCGCGCGCAGCCTTTGCCAGGCCTCATAGACGATCCACAGCGCGATGACGAAAATGGCAATGCCGTTGGTGTAGGCCACCAGCGTCTTGACCCGGCCGAAGCCGTAGGTGAGCTGGCCCGTCGCGGGCCGCTCGGCTAGGTGGAAAGCATACCAGGCAAGGCCGAGCGCGATCGCATCCGCCAGCATGTGGCCGGCGTCCGCCAGAAGGGCCAGCGAACCCGTCAGCAGGCCGCCGAGCGCCTCCGCCACCATGAAGCCCGCGGTCAGGCAGGTGGCGATGAGGACGCGTCTCTTGTCGGTCGCGCCATGGACGTGACCGGCATCGTGGCTGTGGCCATGCCCAGGGGCATGGGATTGAGCCATGGTCAAGCTCCTGTCGTGCGCCGTTGCGGCGCTACGCGCCGAACCTGGCGCGGAAATCCTCCAGCCGCTGCCGCTGCCGGCCCTCGCCGTCGAAATTGGCCGGATCGAGCCAGGCTTCATAGGCCTGCCGCAGCGCCGGCCACTCCTTGTCGATGATGGAATACCACGCGGTGTCGCGATTTTCACCCTTGACCACGAGGTGCTGGCGGAAGATGCCCTCGAACTTGAAGCCGAACCGTTCCGCCGCGCGCTTCGACGGCTCGTTGCGGTTGTTGCACTTCCACTCGTAGCGCCGGTAGCCGAGATCGTCGAAGGCGTATTTGGCGAACAGGAACTGCGCCTCGGTCGCCGCTGGCTTGCGCGAGATCACCGGTCCCCAATAGATGTTGCCGATCTCGATCACGCCATAGGCCGGATCGATGCGCATCAGCGTCTGCCGGCCGGCGACCTTGCCGCTGGCCTTGTCGATGACCGTGAAGAACAGCGGATCCTCGCTGGCTTCCACCTTGTCCAGCCACGGCTGGAAGGCGGCGCGGCTCTCGGGCGGATAATCGGGCAGCCAGGCGAAGCGGCCATCCACATCAGGCACGGAAGACGCCTCGTACAGTCCGTCGCCATGTCTGGCCGCGCTGAGCGGTTCGAGGCGGACATAGCGTCCTTCCAGCACCTTGCGCTCCGGGCGCGGGCGCGGCTGCCAGTTCTTCAGATCTTCCGTCACCTGGGGCTCCAATCCGTTTGACTTTTAGCGAAGGACGCTCACAAAAACGCTCGCCGACAGAAAGAACCACAGGGACGGGAAAAATGCTCCACACGATTGCCGCCTTCGACCGGCTCGGCGAGGAAAATGCCTTCGCGGTGCTCGCCCGGGCCACAGCGCTGGCCCAACAGGGACGTGATATCGTCAACCTCGGCATAGGCCAGCCTGACTTCAAGACGCCAGGGCACATCGTCGAGGCGGCGATCCAGGCGCTGCGGGACGGGCACCATGGCTACACGCCCGCCAACGGGCTGCTCGCCACCCGCGAGGCTGTCGTGCGCCGCACGCTTGCCACCACCGGCGTCGAGGTATCGCCCGAGACCGTGATGATCCTGCCGGGCGGCAAGCCTACCATGTTCGCCGCGATCCTGATGTTCGGCGAGCCCGGTGCCGAGATCCTCTATCCGGATCCCGGCTTTCCCATCTACCGCTCGATGATCGAGTTCACCGGCGCGACGCCCGTGCCGGTGCCGATCCGCGAGCAGAACGGCTTTGCCTTCTCCGCCGAGGAGACGCTGGCGCTGATCACGCCTAGGACCAGGCTTCTCATCCTCAACTCGCCCGCCAACCCGACAGGCGGCGTCACGCCGCGCGCCGAGGTCGAGAAGCTGGTCAAGGGGCTCGAGGCGTATCCGCACGTCGCCATCCTCTCCGACGAGATCTACGACGTCATGACCTATGACGGCGAAACCCACTGCTCGCTGCTCGGCTTCCCCGAGATCCGCGACCGGCTGATCGTACTCAACGGCTGGTCGAAGACCTGGGCGATGACCGGCTGGCGCATGGGCTGGTCGATCTGGCCGAACGGCGACAAGGGCGGGCATCTCTACGACAAGGTGCGCAAGCTGGCGGTCAATTGCTGGTCCTGCGTCAACGCGCCGAGCCAATATGCCGGCATTGCCGCGATCGATGGCCCGCAGGACGAGGTGGAGGCGATGATGCGGGCTTTCGATCGCCGCCGCCGGCTGGTGGTCGAGGGACTGAATGCGCTGCCCGGCGTTTCCTGCATCACGCCGAAGGGCGCCTTCTATGCCTTTCCCAACGTGTCGAAAACCGGCTGGAAGGCGAAGAAGCTCGCCTCGGCGCTGCTCGAGGACGCTGGCGTGGCACTGATCGGCGGCCCCGATTTCGGCATCCTCGGCGAAGGCTATATCAGGCTCTCCTACGCCAATTCGGAGGAGAACATCCAGCGCGCCCTCGAACGCATCGCGGCGTTCCTGGCCAAGGGGTGACAACCCGCGAGACCTGCGAAGGAAGCATCAACTTGAAACGCGTTGCCCGTCACCGGGATACGCGCCGGGAGGAGTGACATGTTTTACGCGATCCTTGCCTATCACGTCGAACAGACGATCCAGAAGATGACGCAGCAGGAGGACGCGGCGCTGATGAAGGATCTTCTGGAGATCAACGAGCGCCTCTACCGCGAGGGCGCGCTCGGCCCGGCCGCGCGTCTCGACGAGACGCGGACCGCCTGCACCCTGCGCGGGCCCGGCGACGGCATCGTCGTCGACGGGCCTTTTGCCGAAACCAAGGAACAGCTGCTCGGCCTCTATGTCGTGGACTGCGCCACGCGCGACGACGCCGTCGCCATCGCGCGCGACCTTCGCCGGGTCAATCCGAGCGCCGTCTACGAGATCAGGCCGATCGTACTCTTCCGGCCCGGCGTGGCGCTTTCCGGCACGTAAGCCCGGAGCGGTTGCCGACGGCATTAGAGCGCCGCGCGTCGTTCTGGACGCGCAAAGGACGCTCTAACACTTTGATTTGGCGCATGATCCTTTCCGAAAATCGATTCCGGTTTTCGGGTTCATGCGCTAGCCACGGCCGACGAACGGCATCTTCGTCGCCATCACGGTCATGAACAGCACGTTGGCATCCAGCGGCAGGCCTGCCATGTGGACGACCGCATCGGCCACATGCTGGACGTCCATCACCGCCTCGGCGGCCACCGAACCGTTGGCCTGTGGCACGCCGACCGTCATCGGCTGCGCCATCTCGGTCAGCGCGTTGCCGATGTCGATCTGGCCGCAGGCTATGTCATAGGGTCTGCCGTCCAGCGCCAGCGTCTTGGTGAGGCCCGTTATGGCATGCTTGGTGGCTGTGTATGGCACCGAACCCGGGCGCGGCGCATAGGCCGACACCGAGCCATTGTTGATGATGCGGCCGCCCATCGGCCGCTGCTTGCGCATGGCCCCGAACGCCGCGCGCGCGCAGAGGAACGAGCCGGTGAGGTTGACGCCGACCACATCGTTCCACACTTCGACGGGGATCTCGTCGATCGTCGTCGACTTGTAGCTCATCCCGGCATTGTTGAAGAGCAGGTCGACGCGGCCGAAAGCGGCCAGCACCGTCTCGAACAGGTCGTCTACCCGGTCGGCCTTGCTGATGTCGCAGGCGACCGCGAGCGCCCGCGCCTGCGTCTGGCCCACCTCGGCGACCGCTTCCGCCACCGCCTGGTCGAGCACGGATTTGCGGCGGCCGCAGAACACCGTGTTCCAGCCCGCTTTCAGCAGCGCCGTGGCGACGCTCCTGCCGATGCCCGTGCCCGCGCCGGTGACGACGGCTGTCCGTTCAACTGTCATCGAAATTCTCTCCCGTGCATGTCCAAAACGTTCGACGTCATCCGGCGATGGGATGAAAGGTCGAGGCAGTAAATGCAGGTGACGAGGGAGATGGCAAGCCGGATGCCTGGAGCATCGGACCGAAAAGTGTGCCCGGTTTTCGGATTGTTCCGGCGCTCGATCAAAGTGTTGGAGCGTCCCTTGTGCGTCCAGTTGGCCGCACGGCGTTTCAAGGGCCGCTTCCGACAAAAAGGGCGGTCATTGGCGACCGCCCTCATCTGAACCGGGCTTGGGAGGAGGAAAGCCGATCCGACTGTTAGAATCATGCGCTTCCGAGGTTAACGAATGGTTAACGCCCAAAAGTCCCGCTCCATCGAGGAAGGCTACCAGCGCGGATTGGGCGCGGTTCCCGCCTTCGCGGCGGGCACCTTGGCCGCGGAAACCGTCGCCTCGACATGGTCGACCAGCGCATCCGGCAGGCCGAGTCGCCCCGCCAGCAGGTCGAGATAGCCGCGCTCGGCGCGTGTGTCGGGATCGATGGTGAGTCGCGACGCCGTGTAGAGTTCGAGCTTCTGCGCTTCGGTGTGGGCGGCCGCCACCAGTTCGTCCAGGTCGAGCGGCCGCTCCAGTTCCGCCATCAGGAATTTCTCCGCCTCCGGCCCGATCCCCGAAAGGCTGAGCTTGTCGGCGATCTTCTTGCGCTCGTCGGCGTCGACATGGCCGTCCGCCTTGGCCGCTGAGATCATCGCGCGCACCAGCGTCAGCGTGAACGCGTCCTCGCCCTGCGGCGCCTGCGAGGGATGAAAGCCGGTGTCGGCGGGCGGCGGCAGCAGTTCAGGCTCGCCGGCCGGTGCCTGGGCCGGCACGGCGCCGTTCTTGTAGTTCTGGTAGGCCTTGTAGGCGAGACCGCCGATCGCGGCGAGGCCACCGAGCCTGATCGCGGTGCCGGTGACCTGGCGTCCCGCGCCGGTTCCGAGCAGCACGGCGGCAATGGCGCCGGCGGCAAGAGGATTGTCCTTGGCCATCTGCACCGCCTGCCCCGCCTTGTCACGCACGGTGGCGTCGGTTCCGGGGATTTGCGAGCCAAGCAGATCGTCGAGGAGCTTCTTGGGGTCGAGCATCAATGTCTCCAGAATTGGCCCGGCCGAACGGGCTGGTTGCGAACGTCGAAGACGTAGGTCCCGAACCCCGACATTACAATGACGGGACGGACGGCATGGCGTGCCCCTGTCGGAACGTTCCGACCCACCCGATCGTCAAGCGCGATCCAGGGCATTCCTCGCCTGGCGCGGCATCCATCGAAAGCCCGCATTCATCGCGGGCTTGCGACGCAACCGAAAAACTCCGCGACGTCGGTAGGAGATCGTTCGTCCCAGGCTTGCCGGCCGCTGGCTATCATATGACCGGCCCGTAGGTGCTACCGCACACGTCGGGCGACAACGCGCGGCGGCGTGTCTGCTGACCGACACAAGGTGGCGACGGCCGGAAATCTTAGCCGGACAGTGTTCATGAACCTGTCATGCGCCCCTGCATATTCTTGTACGTCCGCAGGGTTGCGAAACGAAAGGCACTCCGATGAAAAGGCATGTTTTGGCACTGGCAGCGGGCACGCTGGCAGCGTTTTCGTCTGGCACATTGTCGACTTCCGTCGCTATGGCGGCGCCCTACAAGCACGTGCTGCTCATCAGCGTCGACGGTCTTCACGCTCTCGACCTGGCAAACTATGCCGCCAGGAATCCGGCGAGTTCCCTGGCCGCGCTTGTCCACACCGGCATTTTCTATCCGAACGCGCTCACCAGCGCGCCTTCCGATTCGTTCCCGGGCTTTGTGGCGCAAGTGACCGGCGGTACGCCGAAATCAACAGGCGTGTTCTATGATGACAGTTACGACCGCACCTACTTCGCGCCGGCTTCCGATTGCAAGGGGCTGCCGGGTGCCGAGGTGGCGTTTGCCGAGAACATCGATGTCGATTCGACACGCCTTGACGCCGGTGGCAAGCCGGGCGATTTCCGCAGCCAGATCGACCCGGCAAAGCTGCCGATGACCCTGATCAACGGCAAGTGCTCCGTCGTCTATCCGCATGATTTCGTACGCGTGAACAATGTCTTTGAGATCGTGCGGGCTCATGGCGGCCGCACGGCCTGGTCCGACAAGCATCCAGCCTATGAATGGCTGAACGGTCCTTCCGGCAAGGGCGTCGACGACCTCTATGCGCTGGAGCAGGACAGCCTCATTCCCGGAACGAAGGTGAAGACGACGGGCAGCTTCAAGGCCGAACAGGCCTTCGACGAGGCGCGCGTCAAGGCCGTGATAAACGAGATCAAGGGCCTCGACAGCACCGGTTCGCATCCCGCTCCGGTTCCCGAGCTTTTCGGCATGAACTTCCAGGCGGTGAGCGTCGGCCAGAAGCTGCCCAAGGCTGGCCCAGGCGATGAACAGGGCCTGGTCGGCGGCTATCTGGACGCCAGCGGCTCGCCGACCAATGGCCTCGCCGGTCAACTCGCCTATGTCGATAGCGCGCTCGGCGAACTGATCGCCGCGCTCAGGGATAACCGCCTCGCCGATTCCACCTTGATCATACTTGCCTCGAAGCATGGCCAATCGCCAATCGACCCGGCGACGTTCCAGCCGCTGGACGACGATCCCTATACGAAGACGCCGGGCTATGCCTTCCACATAGCCGACGACGCCGCGCTGATCTGGCTCAAACCGCAAGACCGGACCAAGAACCTCGCCGCGGCGCAAGACTATCTCGAAAAGTCGAGCAAGGCCGAAGGCATTGCCCAGATCCAAACGCCGAACGCTCTCGCGCTGGCCTATCAGGACCCAGCTACAGACAGCCGTACGCCGGACTTCATAGCGACGGTCAATCCGGGCGTGGTCTATACTTCCGGTTCGAAAATAGCGGAGCACGGCGGCGCCAACGCCAATGATCGCAACGTGGCGCTGCTGATCAGCAGTCCCTCGATCGAGCCGAGATCGGTGCCGGCACTGGTACAGACGGCGCAGGTAGCACCCACCATCCTGCGTGCCCTGGGCTATGACGCCAGCGAATTGCAGGCCGTGAAGCTGGAGGGTACCCAGGACCTGCCGGCGATACCGTTCTGAAACTCGAGCCACGCGATTTCACAATCAGCCGCCGGCCATGCCCGGCGGCTGATTTTTTCGCGGACATCAGCGCCGGCAGGCGCGACCGCTTCGAAAATTGCTTACCGGTGCATGGCATGGGGCCGGCCGTGATTGCGTCGCGTGGATGCGGTCGACGAAGGTACCAGGAGCGATGCTCAGGAACCGATATGCGGCGCCTCGCCGCGCGAGCGCGCCAGCTCGACCTGGCGGTGCCGTTCCGCGTAGCGCGCGCGATCCCCGTCGCTGCGCTCCTCGACGCAATGCGGGCACGACACGCCCTCGGCGTATGCGGGCGAAGCGCGGTCCCGCGGCGTCAGTGGGCGACGGCAGGCGCGGCACAGCTCGGCCTCGCCCTCGGCCAGCCCGTGCGATACCGACACACGCTCGTCGAAGACGAAGCACTCGCCCTGCCATAGGCTCTGCGCCGCCGGCACATCTTCCAGATATTTGAGGATCCCGCCCTTGAGATGGAACACGTCGTCGAAGCCGAGCGAGCGGACATAGGCAGTCGCCTTCTCGCAACGGATGCCGCCGGTGCAGAACATGGCGATCTTCTTGCCGTCGAGTTCGGCGCGGTGCTGCTCCACCCAAGCTGGAAATTCGCGGAAACTGCTCGTCGCCGGGTCGACCGCGCCGGCGAAAGTGCCGAGCGCCACCTCGTAGTCGTTGCGCGTGTCGATGACGATGGTGTCGGCATCGGAGATCAGCGCGTTCCACTCGGACGGCGCGACATAGGTGCCGACGCTGTTGGTCGGGTCGATGTTCTCGACCCCCATGGTGACGATCTCGCGCTTCAGCCGCACCTTCATGCGGTGGAACGGCATTTCGCCCGCGCTGCTGTACTTCACCTCAAGCCCGGCCAGCCCCTCGATCGCCTGGAGATGGTCGATCAGGACCGGGATCGCCTCCTCGCTGCCGGCGACGGTGCCGTTGATGCCTTCATGCGCAAGCAGCAGCGTGCCCTTGATGCCATGTCCGCAACAGAAAGCGGCGAGCGGCGCGCGCAATGCCTCGAAGTCGTCGAGCCGGGCGAATTTGTAAAGCGCGGCGACGCGGAACGGTCGAGCCTGGGTTGCGGTTGTCATGCCCATGCCACTAGACCGTGGTGGAAGGCGTTTCAAGACCGTGCCGGCATGACGGCCTTGTCCCCACGTCGCTCCAACCCGCGTGACATCGCGACACGCCCGCTTTCGTGGACTTGGGGTACCCCTTCTGCTAATCGGTTGAAATCAATCCCGTCGAGAGAAAAGCGAATGACCCGCAAGACCGAGAAACTCCTGTCGCTCCTCGATGGCCAGCCGGTCATCCCCGTTCTCAAGATCGCCAATGTGGTTGACGCCGTGCCGCTGGCCCGCGCGCTGGCGCGCGGCGGCCTGCCGGCGATCGAGATCACACTGCGGACCGCCTCGGCGCTGGAAGCGATCAGGCAGGTGGCTGCCGAGGTCGAGGAGGCTATTGTTGGCGCGGGCACCATTCTCGATGCCGCGCAGTTCGAGAAGGCCGCCGCTGCCGGCTCGCGCTTCATCGTCAGCCCCGGCATCACGCGCGAGCTGCTCAGCGCGGCCGACGACAGCAATGTTCCCTTGCTTCCGGGCGCTATAA
Source organism: Mesorhizobium sp. 65-26 (assembly GCA_001899205.1). Lineage (GTDB taxonomy): Bacteria > Pseudomonadota > Alphaproteobacteria > Rhizobiales > Rhizobiaceae > Mesorhizobium. The sequence goes on from MKVL01000038.1 coordinate 47,080, forward strand.
CGCCCAGCGAGATCATGGCCGCGCGGGAAGCCGGCCTGCGCTTCCTGAAGTTCTTCCCGGCAGAGCAATCAGGCGGTATCGCCTCGCTGAAGGCCTTCGCCTCGCCGCTCGCCGACGTGAAGTTCTGCCCGACGGGCGGCATCTCCGGCAAGAACGCCGCCGACTATCTCGCCCTGTCCAACGTGATCTGCGTCGGCGGCTCGTGGGTAGCGCCGGACGAACTGGTCAAGGCCGGCAAGTGGGATGAGATCGAGGCCCTGGCGCGGGCGGCGAGCACGCTGCGCAAATAGCCTGTCGCCAGACGTCAAAGGGGCCGGCTGGCTCGCGCCGACCGGCCCAGGCCATCAGGCGCGCTTACCTGCAGACCTTGACCTTTTCGACAACCTTATGATGGTGCCGCCAATGCGTGACCAGCTTGGTGACGCAGTGATGCCTGCCATGTTTGACGACAATGGTCTCGGCCTGGGACGGAGCGACGCCAGCCGATGCGGCAACGAGCGCCAGCATCGACGCCAAAAGTATGTTTTTCATGGATTTCCCCGTTTGAGTGAACGGGGATAAAACGGGCCGGCGGCGGCGCGAGTTCCTGCATCACGGCAATGTCAGGACATCGTGACAGAAGCAGCGAACGCTTTACGCGGCCTTCGAATCCACGGCACGAAAAAGCCGCGTCGGTCGCCCGGCGCGGCTTGATCTGACGTCGGCCGGCCACCCGATCAGTTGGCCGGGAAGCGAGCGACCGAGAGGAACTTGACCGCGTTTCCGCTGAAGCGGTTGGCGTCCGGCACCTGGTTGTCCGGTTGGAAGCCGGCCGTATAGACCTCGCTCGGCCGCGTGTGCACGGCGTTGTAGGCGTAACGCGGCGCGGTGGTCGGGCTGGAAACCGTCGAGATGGTTTCGCCGCTGGCGAGCGCCCAGCGGGCGGCCTGCGGCGCAGCCGCAACCACCATGGGCTTCGCCTCGGGCTTGAGGTCGCGGGCGGTCGGCTTGGCCTCCTTGCGCGTCGTCTTCACGCCAGCGCCGATCGCGGCGGCAGGATCGGATCCGGCGGGCCTGGCAACGACCGCCTGGCGCGGCGAGGCGGCATCGACACCCGAAGGATCGCTGAAGGCGGAACGCGGCGGCTGCGAGAGCGACGCGACCTGATAGTCGCCATTGGCGGGCTCGGCCTGGCTGGCGGGATCGACCTGCGCATTGGCCTCGTCGAGCACTGCCTTGACCTCGTCGTGGCGCGCCGGATCAGGCCGCGCCGTCGGCAAGACCGAGAACGCGTCGGAGGCAGTCTTCCTGTCTGGCGTCTCGGCCAGCGCCAGGAGAACATCCTTGGACGGCTCCTTGCCCTGCTTCTGGGCCAGATCGGCCGGAAGCGAGCGGTCGGGACGCCAGGTCGGCAGCGGAATGTTGTTGATCGCCACCTGCGGGGCATCCGCTGGCGCGGTGTCATCCGTCGCCGATTTGTCGGCCGTGGCGAACGGTACGTCCGACGGCACGGGCGCGCTGGCAGGCTGCTTCGCCGCCGACGCGTCGGCCATGGCGAACGGAACGTTGTCAGGCGTCGTGGCGCCAACGTCGACCTTGGGGCGCGGCGCGAAGCCTGGCACCGGGATGCTGCGCGCCGGCAGCGCCGCGATGATCGTCTCAGGCGTGTCCTTCACCGGCTCAGGCGCGGCGTCGGCCTCGGCGATCTGCGGGATCTCGGCGCGCTTGGCGTTCTCCGGCGCCACGATGGCTATGCTCGGCTGGTTGTTGCTCTTGGCGTTCGAAAGCAGCGGCTTGACGGGCTTGGCCTTGGCGGCCGGGACATCCGACGCGACGTCGGCACTGTCGTCGGCCTCGTCGGCCCCGCCGCCACCGAAGAATGCGGCAAGCAGGCCACCGGAGCGCTTGGTCGAGCCGCCGGCGCTGGCCAGTTCGATGTTCGGCGTGCCGGAGCCCTTGCGGGCCTTGTAGGAGGCCAGCGCCTGGTCATAGCCAGGCAAAGGACGGCCGTCGTTCGGCACATGCAGCGTCTTGCCATTGGGGAACAGGCTGACCAGTTCCTGGCGGCTGATGCCCGGCCAATGGCGCACATTGCCGACATCCATATGGACGAAGGGCGAACCGGAAGACGGATAATAACCGACGCCACCGCCCTGCATCTTGAGGCCGATGTTGCGCAGCTTCTTCAGCGGCACGCCGGGAATGTAGAAGTCCATCGCCTTGCCCAGCATGTGCTGGCTTTCCTTGGCGACACCACGGCTGCGGCTGCGCAGCATCGAGTTCGTCGCCGGCGAACGGTAGCCGCAGACCACCTGGATATAATCGGTGGCGCCGCTCTCGCGATAAGCTTCCCAGACGAGATCCAGAAGGCGCGGGTCCATCTTGGTCGGCTCGTTGCGGCGCCAGTCGCGCAGGATGATGTTGATCTTGCGCAGGCCTTCGGGATCGTAGCGGCCATTGCGCTTGTAGACGATCTCGGCCTTCTCATGCGTATGCAGATGATAGAGCTTCAGCGTACGCACCTCGGCGCGCGCAACGGTCGCCGTGGCGGCAACAAAGCCGAAAGCAACGATCACCGCCGCCAGCCATTTCGGCCAGGTGCCCATGCGATCGTGCTGCCTGTTTGTGTGTCGTTCGATTCTGTTCAAATCAAAAGGCCCTGCAGGCTGCCGTTTGTCCCCGGATTTGCCCAAACGGATGTGGTGTGACTCACATCCGAATATCCATCCTAATGGTTAATCATCGCTTATTGAAGCCGAAATGCGGTAACACCGTGGCGATATCCCGTCAAAAATGGTTCACGGGGTTTCTTGGTAAACCGCTGGTTTAGATCATGATTTCGGCGTTTACCGCGGACACGATCTGTTACCGTCTGCTTCAATCCGTGAACATCGAAAGGATGCTGAGATCTTCGCCTCGCGCCCTGGCCGAGCCACGCAAATGCATTTAGCAACAGCAAGCTTTTGCCGGGCTTGCGCTCGGGACACAATCCCGAGAATCGTCGGACTTCCGCAAAGGATCAGGTGTGAAAACAAAGCCTTGGAGAGGATTGACCAACCCGCTTCGAGTCGGCTCCGCGCCTAGGAAGCCAGCCTGTCGATCCTTCCGGTTTCGGGGTCGATGCCGTATTCCTTGAGCTTTCTGTAGAGCGTCGACCGGCCGATGCCGAGCCGGCGGGCCACCTCGCTCATCTGGCCGTTGTAATGGTCGATGGCCAGCTTGATCATCTCCAGCTCGACATCGGCGAGTGCCCTGACATTGCCACGTTCGTCGAGCGCCCGCAGCATGCCCGGACGGAGAGCAGGCAAGGCTGCCGGATCGACCTCGGCGACCATCCCTTCCCCTGCCGGCAGCGGCTCGGGCAAGGCAAGGTCGGCATTGAGGTCGATGGTGCCCTCCACCTGCGCCCGGATCTGCGGAAACTCCTCTTCGGTCAGCACCTCGCCGTCGCATAGGACGGAGGCGCGAAACACGGCGTTTTCGAGCTGCCGGATGTTGCCGGGCCAGTCGTAAGCCTGCAGCATGGCAAGGGCCGTCGCCGAGATGCCGCGCAGACGGCGCGACGGGTCGGCCGGAGCCACCTTGTCCATGAAATGCCGCACGAGATGCGGAATGTCGTCGCGCCGGTCGCGCAACGGCGGCACGAAGATCGGATAGACATTGAGCCGGTAGAACAGGTCCTCGCGGAACCTGCCGTCCTTGACCTGCTGCAGCAGGTCGCGATGCGTGGCGGAGATCAGCCGGATGTCGACCTTGACGGTTGCGCGGCCGCCGACCGGGTCGACCTCGCCCTCCTGCACGGCGCGCAGCAGCTTGACCTGCACGTCGAGCGGCAGGTCGCCGATCTCGTCGAGGAAGAGCGTGCCCGCATTCGCCTCGACGAACTTGCCGGCATGTTTTTCCGTGGCGCCGGTGAAGGACCCTTTCTCGTGACCGAACAGGATCGATTCGACCAGATTGTCGGGAATGGCGCCGCAATTGACGGTGACGAAGGGCTTCGAACGTCGCTCGCCGCTGCCCTGGATCGCCCGCGCGACCAGCTCCTTGCCGACGCCGGACTCGCCCTCGATCAGGATCGGGATGTTGGACGCCGCCGCCTTCTGTCCGAGGCGGATGACCTTGTCCATCGCCGGACTATGGGTGATCAGGTCCCTGAAGGTGAGATGGCCGCCGCGCCGCCGCGCGCTGCGCTTGAACTCGCCCTCGACCGCCTCGACCTTCAGCGCGTTGGCGATCGACGTCTGCAGCTTGTCCGGAGACGCCGGTTTGACGACGAAGTCGAAGGCGCCATGCCGCATCGCCAGCACCACCGTTTCGATGCCGCCCTGCGCCGTCTGCACGATAACAGGCACTTCGAGGCCGCGCTCACGCATCGCCTTCAGCACGCCGATGCCGTCGATGTCGGGCATGGAGAGATCGAGGATCACCAGCGAAATCTCGCGCCGCCCCTCCAGCGCCTCCAGGCCGGCACGGCCGCCATCGGCGACGATCGCGGTATGGCCGAATTTCGTCACCGTCGCCTCGAGCAGCCTGCGCTGCACGGGATCGTCATCGACTATGAGTATGGAACCTGTCATGACTGATTGAACGACGCCCCGCCCAAGGAAATCCGCCTGTGGATCATCTTGGCACAGGGTTCTAAACAAGGTTTCAAAAAACCCGGTGAACGAATTCCTTAGGATTTGACCGGCCGGCTTTGATTCTCCCCCCGCCCCTGATTCTGGAAGGTATGGCAATGCGCATTTCTCTTGGTCGTCAACAGCTTTCGGCGGCATCGTCCGGGCAGGGCGCGACCGAGCTCGGCGACCTGCCGGAATGGAACCTTGCCGATCTCTACCCACGCATGGACGCGCCAGAGTTGAAGCGCGACATCGCCAAGGCCGTCGCCGATGCCACCGCCTTCGAAAGCCGCTGGAAGGGAACCCTTGCCGCGGAAGCGGCGCGCGCCGGAGAAGGCCGGCTGGGCGAGGCGCTGCGCGCCTATGAGGGGCTGGAGGAACTGATCGGCCGCATCGTCTCCTACGCCGGCCTCGTCTACGCCGGAAACACCGCCGACCCGCAGCGCGCCAAGCTCTATGGCGACATCCAGGAGAAGATGACCGACGCCAGCGCGCATCTCCTGTTCTTCGCGCTCGAGCTGAACCTCGTCGACGACACCGTGGTGGAGAAGGCGCTGGCGTCCGATCCCGTGTTCGGCCACTACCGGCCGTGGGTGCTCGACCTGCGCAAGGACAAGCCCTTCCAGTTGGAGGACCGCGTCGAGCAGCTCTTCCACGAGAAGTCCGTCACCGGACGCGGCGCATGGAACCGCCTGTTCGACGAGACGATGACCGACCTGCGCTTCCGGATCGACGGCGAGGAGCTGACGCTGGAGCCGGCGCTGAACCGGCTGCAGGACGCCGACGGCGATGTGCGCCGCAAGGCGTCCGAGGCGCTCGCCGCGACCTTCCGCGAGAACGTGCGCACCTTCACGCTGATCACCAACACGCTGGCCAAGGACAAGGAGATTTCCGACCGCTGGCGCGGCTTCCAGGACATCGCCGATTCACGCCACCTCGCCAACCGCGTCGAGCGTGACGTGGTCGACGCGCTGGCGGCGGCCGTGCGCGAAGCCTATCCGCGCCTGTCGCATCGCTACTACGCCATGAAGGCGCGCTGGCTGGGCATGGATGTGATGAACCACTGGGACCGCAACGCACCGCTGCCGGAGACGCCGCAGGCGATCATCCGCTGGGACGAGGCGCGGAACACCGTGCTTTCGGCCTACGAGCGCTTCTCGCCCGACATGGCGGCGATCGCCCGGACCTTCTTTGACCGCAACTGGATCGACGCGCCGGTCAGGCCCGGCAAGTCGCCTGGCGCCTTCGCCCATCCGACCGTGCCGTCGGCGCACCCTTACGTCCTGCTCAACTACATGGGCAAGCCGCGCGACGTGATGACGCTGGCGCACGAACTCGGCCATGGCGTGCACCAGGTGCTGGCCGGCGGCCAGGGCGCGCTGATGGCGCCGACGCCGCTGACGCTGGCCGAGACGGCCTCCGTCTTCGGCGAGATGCTGACCTTCCGCTCGCTGCTCGAGCGCATCACCGACCGGCGCGAGCGCAAGGCCATGCTCGCCCAGAAGGTAGAGGACATGATCAACACGGTGGTGCGCCAGATCGCCTTCTACGAATTCGAGCGCAAGGTGCACACGGAACGCAGGAATGGCGAACTCACCTCGGATCGGCTGGGTGAGTTCTGGCTCGAGGTACAGGCCGAAAGCCTCGGGCCGGCAATCAAGCTGCGCGAAGGCTACGAGGTCTTCTGGACCTACATTCCGCACTTCATCCACTCGCCCTTCTACGTCTATGCCTACGCCTTCGGCGACTGCCTGGTGAACTCGCTCTATGCCGTCTACCAGAACGCCGAGCGCGGCTTCCAGGACAAGTATTTCGAGATGCTGCGCGCCGGCGGCACCAAGCATCATTCCGAACTTCTGGCGCCCTTCGGCCTCGACGCGACCGACCCCGCCTTCTGGCAGATCGGGCTTGGTGTGATCAGCGGCCTCATCGACGAACTCGAGGCGCTCGACAGGTAAGCGCGCGTCGCCGCTTTGCGCGTGCCATGCGCAAGGACAGGACAGTCTAGCCGCCCTGAATTGCCGGCCGCTCTACTCTTGCGGCCGGCATCTGTTCTTGGAAATCGCGCGCGGACGTTTTCCGATAGCTTTCCCCGACCTCTATGATAGCTTTCGCCCCTGGCTCGGCCGTGGCGCACGGGCCGTACCGGGCATCGCCCGGCCCGGCTGTGATGTCCCGGCGGACGCGACAATGGCCGTTGACCATCGCCGGCAGGCCGATGGCCAGCAGCTTGCATCGAGGCTGTTCAGCACAGCGCGGAACCACCATCGGATGGTCCTTCGCCGAAGGTCATTGCGTCCATGCCCCGGCGGGCGGATCGGACTGGAGAGAGAGAATGGGCACTTTTTTCTACATGCTCCTGGCGTTCGTTGTAGGCGTGTTGGTCGGCTGGTTCATCTGGGGACGGCTGCGCGGCGAACTCGACAGCGTGCGCGGCGACCTCGACCGCGCGCGCAGCGAACGTGACCGGCTGCGCGTCGACAACGATCGGCTGACCGGGGAGCTCGAGGCGTGCGGCCGCACGCGCGCCGATCTCGAGCGTCGACTGGCCGATGGACAGGCCACCTCCGGCGGCGCCGCGCCAAAGCCTGCCGCCGCCCTGGCGTCCGTGCCGGCCACAGCCTCGTCGGCGCCGGCAGCGGCCAAGCCAGCACCGGCAAAGCCGGCGCCAGCCAAGCCCGCGGCAAAGCCGGCTGCGGCGAAATCCACGGCCGCCAAGCCCGCTGCCGCCAAGCCGGCCGCTACGAAAACCGCCCCGGTGCCGAAGACAGCCGCGGCGGCCAAGCCCGCGCCAAAGGCAGCGGCACCCGCCAAGGCTGCAGCAGCGCCGAAGAAGGCCCCCGCGGCCAAGGGCGACAATCTGCGCCGACTGATCGGCATCGGCCCGGTGAACGAAAAGCTGCTTAAGGGCCAGGGCGTCACAACCTATGCTCAGATCGCCGCCTGGACGGCCGCCGACATCGAACGCATAGAACATGCCCTGCAGTTCGGCGGCCGCGTCGAGCGCGAGCGCTGGGTCGAACAGGCCACGCTGCTGGCCGCGGGCAACGAGGCGGAATTCGCCAAACGTTTCCCGACGGCGGGAACGTCGAGCAACACCTGACCTCCGGCGCCCTCCCCGGACCCTGAGTTCGGGCGGGATCATGCACGGAAAGCAAACAGCTACAGCGCCCCCGAGTGTCCGAACGGACGCAATGGCGCTGTAGCGCAAGCCACGGCGCGGCATTCGCGGATGCGTGTCGCCCTTTGCATCGGATAGTCGGCTTTGAGCGGCGGGACGCCGTTCCCTCGATTGCGCCTGAGCGGCCCCCCATATACAGCGATCGATGGCGCCAACCGACCATAGCAATTGAGTTCAGATGTCACTGCCCTCCGCAATCTTTCGCAACGACGAGAGCGCGCGCCAGCTCGTCTTTGACGGCCCGTCCGAAATCATCACGGCCTGGACCGCGGAGGATTTCCTGCCGGCGCTGGAGACCGCGCAGGCGGCGCATGACGCCGGCAAATGGCTCGCCGGCTATTTTTCCTACGAAGCGGGCTACCTGCTTGAGCCCAAGCTCGTTCCCTTGTTGCCGCAAGGCCGCCGCGCGCCGCTGCTCTGCCTGGGCGTCTTCGACGAACCGCCGGCCGAAGAAGATGTCCATCCCGACACGACCGCGACGAACGGGCCGATCTTCGATGCTCGCGCCGCCTGGTCGTTCAAGGACTATGAAAAGCGCTTCAAGCGCCTCCATGATCACCTGCGCGCCGGCGACTGCTACCAGGCCAACCTCACCTTCCCCGTCCGCGCACAATGGTCCGGCGATCCGCTGTCCGCCTTCAATGCGCTGACCACGCGCCAGCCGGTGAAATACGGTGCGCTGGTGGCGCTCGGCGATCCGGTCGTGCTGTCGCGTTCGCCCGAACTGTTCTTCGATATCGATGCCGAAGGCACCATCGAGACGCATCCGATGAAGGGCACGGCGCCGCGCGGCGCCACCAGGGCCGAGGACGAACAGCAGAAGCACTTTCTGCGCAACGACGAGAAGAACCAGGCCGAGAACCGCATGATCGTCGACCTGCTGCGTAACGACATCTCGCTGATCAGCGAGGTCGGCACGCTAGACGTGCCCGAACTGTTCCGCATCGAGACCTACCCGACCGTGCATCAGATGGTGAGCCGGGTGCGGGCCCGCCTGCTGCCTGGCCTCGACATCCGCCGGATCTTCGCCGCGCTGTTTCCGTGCGGCTCGATCACCGGCGCCCCGAAGATCCGCGCCATGGAGATATTGCATGAGCTGGAAGGCGTGCCGCGCGACGTCTATTGCGGCGCGATCGGCTGGATCGCGCCCGGCGGCACGATGCGCTTTTCCGTCGCCATCCGCACCATCTCGCTCTTTTCCGGCGGTGAGGCGATCTACAATGTCGGCGGTGGCATCGTCTTCGATTCGACCGCCCGGGAGGAGTATCAGGAGTGTCTGCTGAAGGCCCGCTTCGCGACGGGAACGCCGCCGGCCTCGAGCTGATCGAGACCATGCGCTGGCAGCCGGGCTCGGGTTTTGCGCGCATTGCCCGCCACATGGCGCGTCTGCGCGGCTCAGCCGCGGAGCTGGGTTTCGCCTGCGACATCCAGAAGACTACCGATGCTCTTGCCGACGCGGTCGAGGGGGCAAGCGACGCCATGCGCGTGCGCCTGGCGCTGGCGCGAGACGGCTCGGCGACGATCACCATCCAGCCCTTTGTGCCGCTTGCGGCTGACAAGACGTGGACGCTGCGGCTCGCGCTGACTGAACTCGATTCCGGCGACACGCTGTTGCGCCACAAGACCAGCCGCCGCGAACGCTACGTGCAGGCACGCGCCGAATATCCGGCCGGAGAAGCCGACGAGGTCATCCTTGCCAACGAGCGCGGCGAACTGTGCGAGGGAACGATCACCAACGTCTTTGCCGATTTCGGCGACGGCGTGCTGGCGACGCCTCGCCTCGACTGCGGCCTGCTGCCCGGCGTGCTGCGCGGCGAACTGCTGGATGAAGGCCGCGCCCGCGAGGCAGTCTATTCCTGGAGCGACCTGGCGTCGGCCAGGGCGGTCTTCGTCGGCAATTCGCTGCGCGGCTTGATCCCGGCGCGGCTCGCCTGATACGCAGGGCGGCATCGGCCCATCGTCGGGCCGTCCAACGGGAAATCATGACCTCCAGCGACGACCAACTGCCAACCCACACGCCCTATGACGGCTCCTCGAAGCTCTTCGCCATCGGGCTGAAGCCACTCGAACTCGATCGCTGGATCGAGGTCGACGAGAACCTTCTGCCGCATCTTGCGGAGAAGCGGCGTCTCTACGCCGAGATTCCCGGCAGCGTCTTCGTCGAGGAAGAGGCGTCGCGCGACGCCCAGCGCGAGGTGCTGGACATGCTGGCCTCGCACCTGCCGGCGAAATTCCCGGCCACCCATCGCCATTCCGGCGAAGTCGTCACCGTGGTTGGAGCACCCTACGACGACGCGCTGGCCGGGCTGGCCGAGGCGCCGCTCGTCGCCGCGTCGCTGCTCGTGCAGGAGGACCTGATCCTCATGCGGCGTGACGAGAGCGGCTGGCGCCTGGTCGCCGGCTCGCTCTGCTTTCCCTCATCCTGGAAGCTGACCGAGAAGTTCGGCCGCGCCTTGCAGGACATCCATGCACCGGTGCCCGGCTTCGGACCCGGCACGCGCCCGGCGGAGCTGATCAACCGCATGTTCGATGGCCTTCAAGGCCAGGCCGTCGAACGCTACAACTGGTCGATCCAGTCGGGCGACGCGCTCTACCACCCGCTCTCCGACCGCCAGCGCGTCGACCGCGCCACCAGCCGCCCCTCGAAGTTTCCCGACGGCGACGTGAACGCCCACGCTTTCATCCGGGTCGAGCGTCAGACGCTGCGCAAGCTTCCTGCCTCGCGCGACGTGCTGTTCACCATCCGCATCCATCTCGATCCGCTGCGCGTGCTCCAGCGCCATCCCGACCGCGCGGCGCTTGCCGCCTCCTTCACCGAGCAACTGCTGTCGCTCGACATCGAGCAACTCGACTACAAGGGGCTGACCGCCGACCGCGACCGGCTGGTCGCCGTCCTCAACCAGATGGCCCATCCTTAACCACGCGGCCGATCCTTAACCACACAGCCAAGCCAGCCTGCCCGGCGGTTGGCTCTTTTCGCTGGTTTGTGACATTGATCTGTGATGTAGCCAGTGGCCGTCGGGCAAAAATGCCCGTTTTTGTGCCTGTTTGAAGGAGTACTCGATAAAATGGCGAATGAAAATTGGCCCGTCTACGGTGAGATTACCGGCCCTGTCGTGATGATCGGCTTCGGCTCGATCGGTCGCGGCACGCTGCCGCTCATCGAGCGCCATTTCAAGTTCGACAAGTCGCGCATGACCGTGATCGATCCCCGCGACAACGACCGCAAGCTGCTCGACGAGCGTGGCATCACCTTCCTGCAGGAAGCGGTCACCGAGAAGAACTACAAGAAGCTGCTCACCCCCCTGCTGACCAATGGCGGCGGCCAAGGCTTCTGCATCAACCTGTCGGTCGACACCGGCTCGGTGGACCTGATGCGGCTCTGCCGCAAGCTCGGCGTGCTCTACGTCGATACCGTGATCGAACCCTGGCTGGGCTTCTATTTCGATGCCAGCGCCGACAATGCCAGCCGCACCAATTACGCGCTGCGCGAGCACCTTCTGGAGGAGAAGCACAAGAACCCCGGCGGCGCCACCGCGATCTCCACCTGCGGCGCGAACCCGGGCATGGTCTCGTGGTTCGTCAAGCAGGCGCTCGTCAACCTCGCCACCGACCTCGGCCTGGAATTCGAGACGCCGCAGCAGCAGGACCGCGAGGGCTGGGCCAAGCTGATGCGCAAGGCCGGCGTCAAGGGCATCCACATCGCCGAGCGCGACACCCAGCGCACCAAGAAGCCCAAGCCCATGGACGTGTTCTGGAACACCTGGTCCGTCGAGGGCTTCATTTCCGAGGGCCTGCAGCCGGCCGAACTCGGCTGGGGCACACACGAGGAATGGATGCCCAAGAACGCCAAGACCTACAAGCATGGTTGCAAGGCGGCGATCTATCTGGAGCAGCCCGGCGCCAACACGCGCGTGCGCAGCTGGTGCCCGACGCCCGGCCCGCAATACGGCTTCCTGGTGACCCACAACGAGGCGATCTCGATCGCCGACTTCTTCACCGTGCGCGGCAAGAAGGGCAAGGTGCACTATCGCCCGACCTGCCACTACGCCTACCACCCCTGCAACGACGCCGTGCTGTCGCTGCATGAGATGTTCGGCGCCGCCGGCAAGCCGCAGGCCGTCCATCACGTGCTGGACGAGAACGAGCTGGTCGACGGCGTCGACGAGCTCGGCGTGCTGCTCTACGGCCATGAGAAGAACGCCTACTGGTTCGGCTCGCAGCTCTCGCTGGCCGAGGCGCGCAAGCTCGCGCCCTATCAGAACGCCACTGGCCTTCAGGTCACCTCGGCCGTTCTGGCGGGCATGGTCTGGGCGCTGGAAAATCCCGAAGAGGGCATCGTCGAGGCCGACGAGATGAACTTCCAGCGCTGCCTCGAAGTGCAGAGCCCGTATCTCGGGCCGATCAAGGGTTACTACACGGACTGGACGCCGCTCGATAACCGGCCCGGCCTGTTCCCGGAGGACCTCGACAGGGACGACCCCTGGCAGTTCCGCAACATCCTGGTGCGCTGAAGCACCTGAAGCCAGGTGCAGACACCTGGCTTCGCAAAATGCGGCAGGACAGCCGCCGGGGTTCGATATTCCGAAACGAGAAAGGGCGCCTGAGCGCCCTTTCTTATTTGCGCAGCGCGGCCTCTATCTCGTCCAGCGCCTTGTCCTTGCCGATGCCGGTGAGGAAGGCGAGCCCCTTGATGACGGGTACCTTGACGGAAGCGGAAATCGGCGTCGTCGCGACGATCAGATCCACATTGTCGGCCATGCTGGGCACTTCGGTCGCCTTGCACTGAAGCGCGTTGAAGGTGAGCCCCCTCGCCTTCATCGCCTCGGTGACGGTGGCATTGACGGCCGTCGAGGTGGCGACGCCGGTGCCGCAGGCGAAAAGAATGGTCTTCTGTTTGGCCATTGTTGAAACCTTCCCTTTGAACCAGGCGATTGCAAGCGGAGTTCCCGTCAGGCGACCGCGAAAAAACAAACATTCGTAACGAGTTGGCTGCCCCGTGGAAAGCCGGGACGCTGGTTGAGGCTAAGCGGTCTTCAGGCCGCCACGTCGCCCTTGCCGCCAAGCACCGAGACGACCTCGTCCACGCTCTTTGCCCCGGCAAGCGCGTCGAGCGCCTGCTGGCTCTGGATCGTGTCCATGATCTGCTGGAGCATGTCGATCTGCTTGTCCTTGTCGTTGATGGCAAGAAGGAACACATAGCCGACGGGCACAGTCTCGTCCGGATCCTCCATGTTGGCGAAGCCGACCGGCTGCGAAAGGACAGCGAGGGCGATCCCCGGCTTGATGACATGCTCGGGATCGGTGTGCGGAATGGCGACGTTGCGCGCATAGCCCAGCGGCAATCCGGTCGGCAGCGAAGCCTCGCGACGCAGCACCGCCTCGACGAAGCTCGGCTTGACATAGCCCAGCGCTTCCAGCTTGCCGCCGAGCAGCCGGATGACGGCCTCGCTGTCGCCAGCCTCCGCCCCGAGCACGATGGCCGCGGGATCGATGAATTCCATGAGCGTTGTCGCCATGGTTGTCTCCTCAAGCAGAGGAGCCGGCCGCGAAATGCTGCCGGCTCCGGTTTGTCACGGCGTTGGGCATGTCTCCGAGAACGATGCCGGAAAGACATACACGCGAAAGTGGGCTATGCCGCGTTCGCCTCGGCCGGTTCGTCCTCGGCGCCTGCCGCCCGTTCCCAGGCGGCGGTGTTGCGGCGATAGAGGAAGAAGGCGGCGCCGATCACCAGGGCCAGGATCACCAGGCCGATGACCGCCAGCGACTTGACCAGTTCGATGATCACGTAGGGCACCCAGAGGAAGCCGTCCACGACCGAAGTGATCTGCACCGCGTTGGCCGGCAACTGGAAGCCTGATGAGACCGCCGTGCTGGTGAACAGCGGGGCGAGCGCGTTGGCGACGTAGAAGCCGACGGCCAGCGTCACCGTGCCGACGATCACCATGCGGAAGACGTTGCCCTTCAGCAGCGGCGCGGTCATCGCGACGATGAAGGGGATGACGGCGAGGTCGGCGAACAGGATGACGCGGTTGCCGGGCAGGATGACCGACAGGATGATGGCGATCGGGACCAGGATCAGCGACGAAGAGATCGCGGCCGGATGGCCGATCAGGATCGCGGAATCCAGGCCGACCAGCAGTTCACGGTCGCCGGTCCGCTTGCGCACGAACTCCTGCGCGGCGTCCGAGATCGGCAGCAGGCCTTCCATCAGCACCTTGACCATGCGCGGCAGCAGAAGCATCACCGCCGCCAGCGTCATGCCGGTGCCCAGCACCTTGGACAGCACGACGCCGAAATCGCCGGCGTTGTAGTAGGCGATGAGACCGAGCACCAGGCCGATGATCAGGCCGAGCACCACGGGCTCGCCGAACACGCCGAAACGCTTCTCGATGGTCTCGGTGCTGATGTTGATGCGGTTGATGCCGGGAATGCGATCCATGATCCAGTTCAGCACGATGGCGATCGGCAGGATCTGCGCCGATGCCAGATGCGGCACCGACACGCCGGGAATGCCGTAGAACTGCTGCACCGCGCGTGCCGACCAGTCGGCAAAGAGCAGCGCCAGCGCCGCGACCAGGGCGGCGATCACCAGGCCATAGGCGAGGCTATTGGTTGCCGCCGTCGCCAGCGAGCCAACGAAGGCGAAATGCCAGAAGTTCCAGACGTCGACATTGAGCGTGCGCGTCCAGCGCAGGAGCAGCAACGCGATATTGACGGCAATGCCGATCGGAATGACCCACAGACCGACTGACGAGCCGAACGCGATCGCCGCCGCCGATGGCCAGCCCACGTCGACGATGTCGCGGTGGATGCCCGTGTTGGTGACGATGGCCTTGGCAACGTCGCCGATGGACCCGAGCATCAGGCCCAGAACCAGGTTGATACCGATAAAGGCGACGCCGATCGTCACCGCGGCGCGGAAAGCCCTGCCCGCCTTGGCCCCCAGCACCAGCGCGATGATGAAGATCACGATGGGCAACAGCACCGTTGGCCCAAGCGTGTCCACGGCCGATTTCAGGCCGGTCAAAAACGTATCCATGATGTGCCCCTCCCTCAGGCGCTCTAAAAGATGCCACCGGCCTCACCGGTGAACATTTGATCTTCATAAAAGGCGAAAGTTGCAACGATTGATGAGTCTGTCAATGCGAGCCGGTCGAGGTTTCTGAGGATGACGGCCGATTGACCGTTGGGCCACACACGACCACCCTTCACCACGCGAGGTTGCAGTGGCACTTGCCTTCGATCCCAATTCGAGCAATGGAAGATAGGCGGACCGAGGATGAGGACTTTCTGATGGGCATTTCACGCAAATTTCTTTCGGCGGCAGGGACGGGCCTGCTCGCTGCCGCGCTGGCGGCCTGTTCCACGAGTGGCGACGTCGGCGGTCCTTCCGGCGGCATGGGGCGTCCCGCCGCGACGGGCGTCGAAGGCTCCTGGATCGATGCCAAGGGCACCGGCCTGTCGACCTTCGCGGCCGGCAGCTTCCGGACGGTCGCAACCGACACTGGCCAGAAACTCGCCGACGGCAGCTACACCATGACCGGACCGACATCGGTCGAGATCCATGGCACCTCGCTGATCCGCCAGACGCCGGTCAGCTTCAACTGCCTGCTGGTCTCGACGAGCCAGCTCAACTGCACCAGCGGCACCGGCCAGAATTTCGTGCTGACCCGGCGCACCTGATCGTCGCAGCCGACGGCCTTCATCGGGCGGCGCCGCGAGGCGCCGCCTTTTTTGTGCCGGCAAAGCAAACCGGGATTCCGCTTGCATCGATCCTGACCTGATGTGAACATGCCGTGAGGACGGTTGTTACACTCCAGTCAAGCAAGGGCGGTAAACGCCTGTGATCAAGTAACGGGAGAGCAAGATGAAGAAGATTGCCGCGATTGCCGCCCTGTCGGCGTCGGCGCTTGGCCTTTCGGCGGGCGCTTCTTTTGCCGACTACACGCTCAACATTCTGCACATCAACGACTGGCACAGCCGCATCGAAGGCAACAACAAGTACGAAAGCACCTGTTCGGCCGACGAGGAGACCAAGGGCGAATGCATCGGCGGCGCCGGCCGCCTGGTCACGGCGATCGCCCAGGAGCGCATGAAGCTCGAAGGCCAGAACGTGCTGTTGCTCAACGCCGGCGACAATTTCCAGGGCTCGCTCTTCTACACCACCTACAAGGGCAAGGTCGAAGGCGAGTTCCTCAACGACATCAAGTTCGACGCCATGACCGTCGGCAACCATGAATTCGACGATGGCGAGACGGCGCTGGCACCGTTCCTCGATATGATCAAATTCCCCGTGCTGGGCGCCAATGTGAAGGCCAACGCGCAATCCAAGCTGGGCGACCGGGTCAAGCCGTCGATCGTGGTCGAGGTCGGAGGGCAGAAGATCGGCATCATCGGCGCCGTCACCAACGACACGCCGGAGCTGGCCTCTCCCGGCCCCAACGTCACCATCGAGGACGACGTCAAGTCGATCACGGCGGAAGTCGAGAAGCTCAAGGCGCAAGGCGTCAACAAGATCATCGCGCTCACCCACATCGGCTACAACAGGGAGCGCGACGTGATCGCGAAAATCCCAGGCATCGACGTGGTCGTCGGCGGCCACAGCCACTCGTTGCTTTCCAACACCGACCCGAAGGCGGAAGGCCCGTACCCGACCATGGTCGACAACCCCGGCGGCTACAAGGTGCCGGTCGTCCAGGCAGCCTCCTATTCGAAATATCTCGGCGAGCTCAAGGTGGTGTTCGACGACAACGGCAACGTCAAGGAAGCAAGCGGCAGCCCGATCTACCTGGACAAGTCGATCACGCCCGACCCCGCCGTGCTTGCCCGCATCAAGGAGCTCGGCGCGCCGATCGAGGCCTTGAAGAACAAGGAGGTGTCGGAAACGACGCAGCCGATCGACGGCAGCCGCGAGAGCTGCCGGACCCGCGAATGCGAAATGGGCAATCTCGTATCCGACGCCATACTGGACCGCGTGAAGGGTCAGGGTGTGGAGATCGTCATTTCGAATGGCGGCGGCCTGCGCGCCTCCATCGACAAGGGCACGGTGACCATGGGCGAGGTGCTCACCGTCCTGCCCTTCCAGAACACGCTGGCCACCTTCCAGATCTCCGGCAAGGATTTGCTGGCCGGACTTGAGAACGGGCTCAGCCAGATAGAAGACGGCGCCGGGCGCTTCCCGCAGGTCGCCGGCATCAAGTACAGCTTCGATCGTTCCGGCGCGCCCAATGCTGGCCGCGTCAAGTCCGTCGAGGTGATGGAAGGCGGCGCCTGGGTGCCTCTCAATCCCGACAAGGACTATCTGGTCGCCACCAACAACTACGTCCGCCAGGGCGGCGACGGCTACAAGGTCTTTGCCGACAAGGCCAAGAACGCCTATGACTACGGCCCCGGCCTCGAGCAGGTCGTTGCCGACTACCTCGGCGCCCACAGGCCCTATACGCCCAAGCTCGACGGTCGCATAACCGAGATCGCCGCCACCGTCGCGGCCGCCCCGGCCAAGCCCGCCGAGCCGGCCAAGCCGGCGGATACGACGACCGCCCAGGCTGAAACCTCCAAGCCGACGGAGCCGGCTATGCCCGCCCTGCCGGCCGGCTCGGGCGACATCGCCAACACCCCGCCGGCCGTGCCAGCCGAGACCACCCCGGCGGCGCCGGCAACCACGACGACGGCGGAGCCCGCGAAGCCGGCCGAAACCGCGCCCGCGGCAACGACGGCCGAACCCGCGAAACCCGCGGAGACAGCGCCTGCCACGACGACGGCCGAGCCCGCGAAACCCGCCGAGGCGGCAAAGCCGGCGGAAGCAACACCTGCTGCGGTGGCCGAGCCGGCGAAGCCTGCCGAAGCCGCCACGGGCAGCCACGTCGTCGTCGCCGGCGACACCTTTTGGGATCTCGCCAAGCAGGCTTACGGCGACGGCGCCAAATGGCGGCTGATCTCCGGCGCCAACAAGGAATTCCGGCCGCGTAGGCTACCGGTCGGCGCGACGCTGACCATTCCGCCGGCGAACTGATCCAGCCACGAAGGCACTCGTCTCATGGCCTGCCCGGGCAACCGGGCAGGCTTTTCGCTTTTGGAGGAAGCATAATAAGGTGCGGCCAGACGCAGCATTGAAAACCGCCGCCGCATCGCTACTTTCCGCCGCGCCGCCGGCGAAAGCGGTCAAGGACGGCGCCGAGTGGTTCTCCCGGGAAAAGCGCGGCGCTTTCCTCTTGGGATTGCGCAAAGACGAACGATTGGAGCGGCGGCACGAACCGCTCTGGAGATGCCTGATGACGCTTAGCAAACCCGTCGATCCAGAGCCCCGGGCCATCGGCTCGCTGACGCCTGGGGCGGCCCCGGCCCGCCCTGGCAAAGTCGGCGTCATGCTGGTCAATCTCGGCACGCCCGACGGCACCGATTTCAAGCCGATGTGGCGCTATCTCCGGGAGTTTCTGTCCGACCCGCGCGTCATCGAGCTCAACAAGGCGATCTGGTATCCGATCCTCTACGGCCTGGTGCTGACCAGCCGACCGAAGAAGTCGGGCGCCAACTACGCCCGCATCTGGAACCGCGACAGAAACGAGTCACCGCTGCGCACCTATACCCGCTCCCAGGCAGAAAAACTGGCCGAGGCGCTGCGCGATATGCCCGGCATCGTGGTCGACTGGGCGATGCGCTATGGCAATCCGTCGACGTCGAGCGTCGTCAACAGACTGCTGGCGCAAGGCTGCGACCGCATCCTCACCTTCCCGCTTTATCCGCAATATTCGGCGACCACGACGGCGACAGCGAATGATCAGCTCTTCCGCGCGCTGATGAAGATCCGCAACGCCCCGGCGGTGCGAACCGTGCCGCCCTATTATGACGAACCCGTCTACATCGAGGCGCTTGCCAGTTCGATCGAGAAGCATCTGGCTGGGCTCGACTTCACGCCCGAAGTGGTCGTCGCCTCCTACCACGGCATCCCAAAACCCTATTCCGACAAGGGCGACCCCTATCAGGCGCACTGCCTGGAAACGACGCGGCTGCTGAGGGCCAGGCTCGGCTGGGACGAGAAGAAACTGATCACCACCTTCCAGTCCCGCTTCGGCGCGCAGGAATGGCTACAGCCCTACACCGACGTCACCGTCGAAAAGCTTGGCCGCGAGGGCGTGAAATCCATCGCCATCGTCAATCCCGGCTTTTCCGTCGACTGCATCGAAACGCTGGACGAGATCGGCCGCGAGGTCGCCGAGACCTTCCATCACGCCGGCGGCCAGAAATTCTCGCACATCCCCTGCCTCAACGACAGCGATGAAGGCATGGCCGTCATCGAGGCCATGGTGCGGCGCGAACTCTCGGGATGGGTCTGAATATCCCCGCCACCCGCCTGCGAGAATGCCTCCGCCGCACCTGGATAGCTGAGCGGAATAGCCAATCTGCTTCCCCCGTCCGGCTTGGGACGTCCACGGCGCTGGCGATGCAAATCGCCGTCGCCTGATTGTAACGCGGTTGAAACACACTTAAGTCTTTGGTGAGGTCGGCCGCGGGGGATGGCCCTCGCCGCTGGCGTCTGAGGGAGAGCCGAATGGACTTCAGTGGTTTCGATATCGCGATTATTGTTCTTGTCGCCCTGGTCTTGCTGGTGCTGTTCAAGGGCATCAGGACAATCCCGCAAGGTTACAACTACACCGTCGAGCGCTTCGGCCGCTATACCAAGACTTTGATGCCGGGCCTCAACATCATCGTGCCGTTCGTCGACCGCATCGGCGCCAAGATGAACATGATGGAGCAGGTTCTCGACGTCCCGAGCCAGGAAATCATCACCCGCGACAACGCCATCGTGGGTGTCGACGGCATCGCCTTCTTCCAGATCCTAAACGCCGCGCAGGCCGCCTACCAGGTTTCAGGGTTGCAGAACGCCATCCTCAACCTGACCATGACCAACATCCGTACCGTGATGGGCTCGATGGACCTCGACGAGCTCCTGTCCAACCGCGATGCCATCAACGAGCGCCTGCTGCGCGTCGTCGACGAAGCGGCGCATCCATGGGGTATCAAGATCACCCGCGTCGAGATCAAGGACATCAATCCTCCGGCGAACCTCATCGAATCGATGGGCCGGCAGATGACGGCCGAACGCAACAAGCGCGCGCAGATCCTGGCCGCCGAAGGCCTGAAGCAGTCGCAGATCCTGGAGGCCGAGGGCCGCAGGGAAGCCGCCTTCCGCGACGCCGAGGCGCGCGAGCGCTCGGCCGAGGCGGAAGCGCGGGCCACGCAGGTGGTGTCGGAGGCAATCGCCAAGGGCGACGTGCAGGCGATCAACTACTTCATCGCCCAGAAATACACCGAAGCCCTGGCCAAGATCGGCTCGTCCAGCAACAACAAGGTCGTTCTGATGCCGTTCGAGGCATCGTCACTGATCGGCACGCTGGGCGGCATCGGAGAGATCGCCCGCGACGTCTTCAGGGGCGACGGCCCGTCGAACTCGCCACGGCAGGCCGCGCGGCCTCCGGTGGTCAGGCCCAACGACAACTGACGTCTCCGCTAGGAGCACATCATGATCGATCGCATCTTCTTCGAACTCGGGCCCTGGAACTGGATGGTCCTGGGCTTCGTCCTTCTGGTGATGGAACTCATAACGCCGGGCGCGTTCATGCTCTGGATCGGCATTGCGGCGCTCATCATCGGCGCGCTGTCGCTGGCGATCTGGGATGCCGCCATCTGGACGTGGCAGGTGCAGGTTCTCGCCTTCCTCGTGCTGTCCGTGATCTCGGCGGTCATCGGCAAGACGCTGGCCAGCAGCCGCCGCACCCTCAGCGATCAGCCGCTGCTCAACCGCCGCGGCCAGCAATTGATCGGCCGCATGGCGACGCTCGCCGAGCCGATCAAGGACGGCCGCGGCCGCGTCAAGCTGGGCGACACGCTGTGGCGGGTTTCCGGTCCGGACCTGCCGGCCGGCACGCAGGTGCGCGTCACCGGCGCGGCCGATACGGATCTGGAGCTGACGGTGGAAGCAGTCTAGAGGCGGCCTGAGATAAGCGCCCGCGCCTAGAGCAATTCCAGCAAAAGTGCGTAGCGGCTTTGCCGGGAAAAGCGCATGGCGCTTTCCCTTGGGAATTGCATAAAAACAAAGAGTTAGATCAATGCCGGCATTCAATTTTCGCCGGAATTGCTCTAGCCGGGTGCGCTACGCGGCGCCGATCCGCAACAGGTCGTGCAGATGTACTAGGCCGATCGGCCGCCGGCCGTCCACCACCATCAGGCTGGTGATGGCCGAACTGTTGATCGTTTGCAGCGCGGTCGCCACCAGCGTCTCCGGTTTTGCCGTCTTCGGCGACCGCGTCATCACCTCGTCGACGGTCATCTCCAGCAGATTGCTGCCGATGTGGCGTCGAATGTCACCGTCCGTGATGATGCCGACCAGATCGCCGTCGGTCGCCGTGATCGCCACGCAGCCAAAACCCTTGCGTGAAAGCTCCAGGATCGCCTCTCGCATTCCGGTGCCGGAAACGACCAGCGGCAGCTTGTCGCCGACATGCATGATCTCGCGGATCTGCATCAGGTTCGCGCCGAGCTGGCCGCCGGGATGGAAAGTGCGGAAATGGTCGGGCGTGAACCCCCGCCCCTCCAGCAGCGCTATGGCCAGCGCATCCCCGATCACCAGTTGCAGCAGCGCCGACGTCGTCGGCGCCAGGCCGTGCGGGCAAGCCTCCGGCGCGGGCGGCAGAAGCAGCACCACATCGGCGGCGCGCGCCAGGGCCGAACTCTCGCCGGAAGTGATGGCGATCAGCGGTATCGAGAAGCGCCTGGAATAGGCGATGATGCCCTGCAGTTCCTTGCTCTCGCCGGACCAGGACATGGCGATGATGGCATCGTCCTTGGCGATCATGCCGAGGTCGCCATGATTGGCTTCCGCGGGATGGACGAAGAAGGCCGGCGTGCCGGTCGATGCGAGCGTCGCAGCGATCTTCGAGCCTATGTGCCCGCTCTTGCCGACGCCGGTGACGATGACGCGTCCGTCGATCCCGGACACCAGGTCGACGGCGCGCGCGAAAGGCTCGGCCAGTCCGTTTTCCAGCGCGTTCGCCAGCGCGGCGACACCCGCCTGCTCCGTGGCGACGGTCCTGAGCGCCGACGCGAGGGAAGCTTGCCGGTCGAGCGGCGTCTTCAAGAGCGATCCCGCATGCATGGAAATGCGCTTAGCGCTTTGCCGGCGACCTGTCCACCGCTTTGCCACGTGAAGGGTTCCGCAAAACTGTTCCGCGTTCCGCGGTAAGCGCCCTGCGTCAGGGCGCGCGATGCCGCGCAACCATCGCCTTGGCGCGGCTTGGGAAAGTCTGCACGGGATCGCTTTCCCGAGGCAACGCCGAGGCTGCCTCAACCCTCCATTAACCATCCGCATTTACGGTTCGGTAAGTATGGCGTTCAGGCGCCGCGCAAGCAGTGGTGGCAATGATCCGGACCCGGTCTGAGAGCAGGGAAAGACGCAGGGGCAGAGCGGCGCTGTGCGCGTTGCTGCTGGCCACAAGCGCGTTCGCCCTTCTGAGACCGGCGTCGACACACGCGCAGGAAACGCAGTTGCGCGGCGAGGTCTCCGAATCGGCCATCCTGGCCGACCAGCAACGCAAGACCAATCAGATGACGCTTGCCGGCCAGGATTCGACCACGCCGACGACACAGCTTCAATCTCCCCTCACCCCCGATCCCACCAGTCCGGGCGCGACGACCGGCGGTACCGGCACGGCCGCCACCGGCAGTATATTCGACTTGCCGCCATCGGGCGCCGACGCCGCGACCGGCAATCCGCCTCGCAAGTCGAAGCGGACGACGAGGCGCAACCTTGTCGATCAGGATCAGGCGGCATCCGACACTACCGACCAGGATAAGTCCAAGCCGAAGGCCGGCAAGACCAAGGACGCCGCCGCCAAGGCGGTCTCGGCGGATGCATCCACGCAAGCCGACCAGCAGGACACCGGCAACCGCCGCGCCGTGACGATCGACAGCACCGACCTGCAGAAGCTCGACACCGGCGCCGAACGCACAGGCGCGATCGAAACACCAAGGAAGACGCCCGAGGCCGACCCCTTCGCCGCGGTGGGCATCAAGTTAGGCTCCTTCACCATCAGGCCGACGCTCGAACAGGGCCTCACCTATTCATCGAACGCCGATTCGAGCGCTGGCGGCGCGCCGGCCCTGCTTTCGGAGACGACGCTGCGCCTCAATGCGACGTCCGACTGGCGGGAAAATTCGGCCGTGATCGACGGCTATGGCACCTTCCGCAGATCCATTTCGGGCGAGGAAACCAAGACCACGCAAGGCCGCATCGACGGCACTCTCAATGTCGATCTCGATCATGAATGGCGCGCCATCGCCAAGCTCGGCTACGAGGCGGCGCCGGAATCGGCCTCGTCGCCAGACGCTATCGCCGGCATCACATCGCAACCGCTGCGCCAGACGATCGATGGCAGCCTCGGCATAGAGAAGGATATCGGCAAGCTGCGCCTTGCGCTTACCGGCGCCGTCTCGCACGACGCCTATGCCGACGCGCAGCTTTCGGACGGCACCACGCTATCGCAGAAGGACCGCGATTCGACGCTCTATACCGCAACGCTGCGCACCGGATACCAGGTCTCGCCGGCGCTTACGCCCTTCACCGAGCTCGAAGCCGGCCGCAGGGCCTACGACCAGCGCTTCGACAACAGCGGCTTCCAGTACCAGCGTTCTTCGACCAGGCTCGGCGCGCGGGCCGGCATCGCGCTCGATCTGGGCGAGAAACTGTCGGGCGAATTCTCGGCCGGCTGGCTGCGCGAGCGGCTCGACGACGATCGGCTTCCGACCGTCGGCGGACCATCGATAAACGCCAATCTGAAATGGTCGCCGGAGCGCGGCACCAACATCGGCCTCACCGGCACGACGACAGTCGAGAGCTCGACCACCGCCGGCCAAAGCGGCGACATTCTCTACTCCGCACGCTTGACGGGGGAGCGGCAGATCCGCGCCAACCTGACGGGCAACGCCACGCTTGGCCTCGATTGGCGCGACTATATGGGCTCCAGCGACCACGACATGGTGCTGAGTGCCGAGGCGGGGCTGACCTGGTGGGTGAACCGCTATCTTGGCCTTACGACGAGGGCGAGGACCGAGCATCAGACCAGCACTATTGCCGGCCGTGCCTATGTGGCCAACAGTATCTTCGTTGGCATGAAGGTGCAGCGCTAGCAAAACGGCCCCCGACAGGGAGCCGTCCTTGCTATCCATGATCGGGAGATCTGCGCGTCCGTTCGGCCGCGCGACTCGTGCTCAGTTGGCCGCGCCGCGACGTTCCGAAGGCGCCATTTCCTCGAGCAGCGTGCGAATGACGCCGGCCATGCTCGCATTCATGTCGTTGCGCCACAGCGAGAAGGCGACATTGGCCTCGACGAAGCCTTCCGGCGAGCCGCAGTCGAAGGTGCGCCCCTGATAGTGATAGCCGTAGAAGGGCTGCTGCTTTTCCAGTTTCAGCATGGCGTCGGTAAGCTGGATCTCGTTGCCGGCACCCTTCTCCTGGCCTTCGAGGATCTTGAAGATCTCCGGCTGCAGGATGTAGCGGCCATTGATGTAGAGGTTGGAGGGCGCGGTGCCGGCTTTCGGCTTCTCCACCATGCCGGTGATCCGGAAGCCGTTATGCGTTGTCTCGCCGCGGCCGACGATGCCGTATTTATGCGTCTCGGCCGGATTGCATTCCTGGACGGCAATGATGTTGTTGCCGGTCTCGGCGTAGAGATCGACCATATCCTTCATGCAGCTCTTCTCCGACTGCATGATCATGTCGGGCAGCAGCAGCGCGAAGGGCTCGTCGCCCACCAGTTCGCGCGCGCACCAGACGGCGTGGCCAAGCCCGAGCGGCACCTGCTGGCGCGTGAAGCTCGTCTGTCCAGGCGCGGGCTGGAGCCGCTGCAGGCGGGCCAGCTGGTCGTCCTTGCCGCGCTGCGCGAGCGTGTCATAGAGTTCGAACTGGACGTCGAAATGATCCTCGATCACAGCTTTGTTGCGGCCTGTAACGAAGATGAAATGCTCGATGCCGGCCTCGCGGGCTTCGTCAACCACGTATTGGATGACAGGCCGGTCGACGACCGTAAGCATTTCCTTGGGAATAGCCTTGGTGGCCGGTAGAAACCGGGTACCGAGACCTGCAACAGGGAAAACCGCCTTGCGAACTTTCTTCATGTTCCCAATTATCCATTTCAGGGGAGGGTCGGCAATCCCATCCAAGACATTTTCGCGCCGAATTTAAAGATTACACAACGGCCTATGAAAGCCAGCAGGTATTAAGTCTCGGTGTGTCTTTTCGTTCCCGGCGGCACCTATGGTAAACTAATTCCTAACCTGGTTCGGTGATGAATGGGTCTTTCTGACATGAAGAAGGAGGAAACGATGTCCGTTCTCAGCGCCGTAAAACGTCTCACCAGCGTCATGACGGCGGCCGGCGTCACGCTCGCCCTGCTCATGCCGACCGGGCCGGCCTTCGCCGACGCAGGGTTCCGCCAGTGGGTGGCAGGCTTCCGTGCCACCGCTGTGCAGGACGGTGTTTCCGGCGCCGTCTACGACAGGGCCTTCAGGGGCATCAACGAGCCCGATCCGGTGGTGCTGGAGAAGGCCCGCACCCAGCCTGAATTCACCGCGCCCGCATGGGACTATTTCGACAATCGCGTCCACGATCAGTCCGTTGCGACGGGCAAGCAGATGGCGCGCAAATGGAAGCCATGGCTCGACAGGATCGAGGCGAGGTTCGGTGTCGACCGCAACATCCTGCTGGCCATCTGGTCGATGGAATCCAACTATGGCGAGATCCTCAAGCGCGACGACATCATGCGCAATGTCATCCGCTCGCTCTCGACCCTGGCCTATGGCGATCCGAAACGGTCGAAATATGCCCGCACGCAGCTCGTTGCCGCACTCAAGATCCTGCAGACCGGCGATATCGACGAAAGCCATCTCATGGGCTCCTGGGCGGGCGCCATGGGCCAGACCCAGTTCATCCCGACCAGCTACCAGCACTATGCCGTCGATATGGACGGCAACGGCAAGCGTGACATCTGGAACTCGATTCCCGATGCGCTGGCTACCGCGGCCAATCTTCTGAAGAAGAACGGCTGGCAGGCGGGCAAGACCTGGGGCTACGAGGTGGCGCTCCCGCCCGGCAAGCTGCCCGCCGGCTCGAAGACGCTTGCGCAGTGGCAGGCGCTGGGCGTGGTCAGGGCGAACGGCAAGCCGTTCAAGAACCTCTCCGACAAGGCGACGCTCAAGGTGCCGGACGGCCGGGGCGGGCCGGCTTTCCTGATGATCAGGAATTTCTCGGTCATCAAGGCCTACAACAATGCCGACAAATACGCGCTCGCCGTCGGCTTGCTCGCCGACGAGATCGCCGGATCCAACGGCCTCGTCCAGGACTGGAAGCGCCCGTTCACCAAGCTGACCTTC
This sequence comes from Mesorhizobium sp. 65-26, assembly GCA_001899205.1. Taxonomy (GTDB): domain Bacteria; phylum Pseudomonadota; class Alphaproteobacteria; order Rhizobiales; family Rhizobiaceae; genus Mesorhizobium. The sequence goes on from MKVL01000038.1 coordinate 73,285, forward strand.
GAGGAACGCCAGGAACTGCAGAAGCGGCTGTCCCAGCACGGCCTCTACGACGGCAAGTTCGACGGCAAGATCGGCGACGGCTCCAAGACGGCCATCATGGCCTATCAGGCCAAGGTCGGCCTGGCCCAGGATGGCTATCCGAGCCTGGAAGTGCTCAAATGGCTCAGGAAGCAGTAAAAACTGCCTGACACATTGATCCCGGCATGGCGGGTTCCTGAATATTCCGCGTGCGGTTACCGCTGGACGACGGGAATTTCAGGTCCGCCCATCCGGCGGAACGGAGTGCGTGATTGGTTTCGGTGACGCGTATCAGGACCTTCGCTCGTCGCGCGCCGATCCTCCTGCTGGCGATCGTGTTGCTGGCCGCCGGCGCGGGCGGCGTTCTGGTCAGCCAGGCCATGGCGCAGGACCAGCCGAGCCACGGCTGGTCGCTGCGCGATCTGCTGTTCCCGCGCCGCAGCGAACGCGTTGAACCGCCGATAGAGCAGGTCAAGCCGAAACCGCGCAAGCCCCGCCCTGTCGTGCGCCGTCCCGCCGAGCCGGCACCGCCGCCGGTCGCCGAAAAGGCCCAGGACGCCCGCGTCATCCTGGTCGTCGGAGACTTCATGGCGTCCGGCCTGGCCGAAGGGCTCGACACCACTTTCGCCGACAACACCGGGGTCAAGGTCGTCGTCCGCAGCAACGGCTCCTCGGGTTTCGTGCGCGAGGACTTCTACAACTGGCCCCAGCAGGTCAAGTCGCTGATCGAGACCGAAAAGCCGGCCGTCGTCGTGGTCATGCTCGGCTCCAACGACCGCCAGTCGATGCGCGTCGGCGACGTTCGCGAGCCACCGCGCTCCGACAACTGGACCAAGGAATATGAGCGCCGCACCAGTGCCTTCGGCAAGGTGATCGCGACGACCAAGGTACCTTTCCTGTGGGTTGGCATGCCGGCATTCCGGGTTCCGAAGATGACCTCCGACATGCTGGCCTTCAACGACATCTATCGCGCCGCCGCCGAGAGCAATGGCGGCGAGTTCGTCGATGTCTGGGACGGCTTCGTCGATGAGAATGGCGCCTTCGTCACCAACGGGCCCGACATCAACGGCCAGCCGGTGCGGCTGCGCGCCGATGACGGCATCAACGTCTCGCGGGCCGGCAAGCGCAAGCTGGCCTTCTACACCGAAAAGCCGCTGCTCAAGATCCTCGGCCTTGCGGCCCCCGGCAGCGCCGTGACCACCACCGCGCCGGCCGGAGCACCGGCGGAGACGCCGAAAGCCGCCACGGCGCCCGTGGTCGTCGACCGCACGCCGCCGATGCTGCTCAGCGATCCGGCTTTCGATGGCGGCTCGGAATTGCTCGGCGCCAAGCCCACGGCGAAAGCCGATGTCAACCTTCCGGGCGAGAAGCTGATTAAGCAAGGCAAGGCCGACGCCGCCGCGCCCGGCCGGGCCGACGATTTCTCCGTGCCGCCCCGGCCACAACCCACGGCGGCCGACGCGAGTTCCGCGACCGCCAATCCCTGACCGCCCGAGCTTCCAGACTGGAGCGGTGAGTCAGTCAGACGGACCGACGAGGGCACGCGCCCCCTGCCCCCGGGACAGGGTTTCGGTCAGGAACGACAGCAGAGGATGCACGACCCGCGCTTCGACCGTCTCCTCGCCGATGACGACGATCTCGGTCATGGGTAGCACCGGCCACAGATCCGATGGCGGGATGATCCGCAGCCCGTCCTGGACGAAGGAGCGGCCCAGCACCGTCACCCCAAAGCCGCCGGCGACGGCGGCGCGCGCGCCGACAAGGCTGTTGGCCGTGCAGGCGACGCGCCAGTCGCGCCTGACGGAATCGAGCGCCCGGATCGCGACGCCGCGATAGGTGCAGGGCGTCGGCAGCAATACCAGCGGAACCGGCTCTGCGGTTTCATGGTCGTAGCCGGCCGAGGCGATCCAGACCAGCGGCTCGCGCCAGATGACCCGGCCGCGCTGGGCGCGGCCATCCTTCTTGGCGATGACGACGTCGAGCCGGTCCTCGTCATAGGCGGCCAGCAGGTTGCAGCTCAGGCCCGTCATCAGTTCGAGCCGCACATCAGGGCAGAGCGTTGCGAATTTGCCCAGCAGCGCCGGCAGATGGTGTGGAACGAAATCTTCCGAAATGCCGATGCGCAGCCGCTCGACGTCGGCCGGCTCGACCAGGGTGCGCACCGCCATGTCGTTGAACTCGAGCATGCGGCGCGCCGCCGAAAGCAGCCGCTCGCCCTCGCCGGTGAGGACCAGCGAACGGCTCGTGCGGTTGAACAGCGGCCGTCCGAGCAATTCCTCCAGCCGGATGATCTTCTGGCTGACCGCCGACTGCGAACGCCCGACCACGTCAGCGGCGGCCGTGAAACTGCCGGTCTCCGCCACGGTGGTGAACGCGCGCAGAAGGTCGATTTCCAGGTCGGGGTACCGCATTGGCTTCCTCTAGAGCATGCCCGTGAAAAGCTGCGGACTTTTCGCGGCGGATCGTGCCTCAAAAACGAACGCCCGGCGTGAGCTGGCGACCCAAAGAGACGTCATCCGTCACCGGAGCGGAAAGGCGACCTTAGAGCAATTCCGGCGCCAGCGGGTAGCGATTTCCCTTGGGAGTCGCGGAAAAACAAGGGCTTAAAGCACAAGACGTGGCGGACTCGGCCGCTAGACGTTGCGAGCTAGAAGCGTTCCAGATCGATCCCATTCGATTTATGCGTTTCCGTCAAAGCGATGGAGAGGGCAAACTCGCCACGTCTTTCGCAGTCCTGGGAATATCGCATGCATGCAATGGTTCTGAAGGCCTTCGGCGGGCCCGACAATCTCCAGCCCGCCGAGATCGACAGGCCCGAGCCACGGGCGGGCGAAGTGCTGGTGCGCGTGCACGCCTGTTCGCTCAACCCCGTCGACATGCGCATCCGCACCGGCCTGCCGATCGGTCCCGCGCTGCCGGCGGTGCTCGGCGCCGATCTCGCCGGCGCCGTGGAAGCCGTCGCCGAGGGCGTTACCGGCTTCGCCCCGGGCGACGAAGTCTATGGCTGCGCCGGCGGCGTCAGGGGGCTGGGCGGCAGCTTCGCGGACTACATCGCCGCCGACGCCCGTCTTCTCGCCCTCAAGCCACGCAACCTTTCCATGCGCGAGGCAGCCGCCCTGCCGCTGGTGTCGATCACCGCCGCGAACTGCATGTCGCGGGCCGCCGTCGGCGCCAGTGATCATGTGCTCGTCCATGCCGGATGCGGCGGCGTCGGCCACGTCGCGGTGCAACTGGCCAAGGCGCGCGGCGCGCGCGTTGCCGCCACGGTCTCGTCGCCCGAGAAGGCCGAGATCGCGCGGACACTCGGCGCCGACGACGTCATCCTCTACGGAAGCGAGAGCGTCGCCGACTATGTGCGCCGCCTGACCGGCGGCCGCGGCTTCGACGTGGTGGTCGACACGGTTGGGGGCGAGAATCTGGATCGCTCCTTCCAGGCGGCGGCCGCTGGCGGCCGGGTCGCGGCGACCGCGGCGCGCAGCACGCACGACCTCTCGCCGCTTCATGCCAAGGCGCTTTCGCTGCATGTGGTTTTCATGCTCATCCCGCTGCTCGAAAATGTCGGTCGGGAAGACCACGGCCGGATCATGCGGGAAGTCGCCGCGCTGGCCGAAGCCGGCAAGCTGCGACCGCTCATCGATGCCGCGCGTTTCACGCTCGGGCAGCTTCCGGACGCGTTTCGCCTGCTGGAAAGCGGGAAGGCATCCGGCAAGGTGGTGGTGGATCTGATCCGAGGCTGATGATGAACAGGGCGTTGAACGACGTTGAAATCCGCGAAGCGGCCGAAGCGATCCTGCGGGCCGAGCGCGACGGCAAGGCGATGCCGCCGCTGAGCGCCACGCATGGCGGGCTCAGCCTCGGCGATGCCTACCGCGTCCAGGACGAGTTGAACGGGATGCGCCGGCAACAGGGCATCGCCTTTGCCGGCTACAAGATCGGCCTCACCTGGCATTCGACGCAGATCGCCTGCGACCTCGACGCGCCGATCCACGGGCGCATCCTGCGCCAGGCCGTCCACCAGAGCGGCGCCAGCCTTTCCGCCGCGCTCCTGGTGAAGCCCCATGTCGAGGTCGAGCTTGCCTTCATCATCGGCCGCGACATCGACCGGCCGATCAACGGCGTCGACGAGATGCTGGCGGCCACCGACGCCATCGTGCCGGCGCTGGAGCTTGTCGACCACAGGTTGGCGCCACCACGCATCGTGGCCGACACAGTCGCCGACAACTCCGCTTTCGCCGGCGTGATCCTCGCCGGGCAGCGTTTCCGCCCGGCTGACATCGACAGCCGCTGGGTTGGCGCCACTCTCTCGCGCAATGGCACCGTCGAGGAGACCGGCGTCTCGGTGATCGGCATGGGCCATCCGGCCGTCTGCGTGGCCTGGCTGGCGAACACGCTGATTGAGCGCGGCGAACGCCTGGCCGAGGGCGATATCGTCATGTCCGGCGCCTTCGCGCGGGCCATCCCGGTTGCGGGCGGCGACGCCTTCGTGGCCGACTTCAATCAATACGGCACGCTCGACGTGTCGTTCACCTGAACATCGATCGCGGGACGGCACGGCCCGTTCCGCAAGGCTTTTCAAGCCCGGCGGCCTGGCCGGTCAGAGGAGAAACGGATGAGCAGCCCCCACGACAACGAAAGACCGGTCCCCGCCCCTGTAGCGCGGATGGCGGAAATGACCCGCGCCAACCGGATGGACCGGCGCGAATTCATGGCCATCGCCAGCACCATGGGCCTGAGCGCGGCCGCGGCCTACGCGCTGATCGGCGTGTCGGCGCCGGTGCCGGCCCGGGCCGAGGAGCCCAAAAAGGGCGGCGTCATCAAGATCGCCATGCCGGTCAAGGAACTCAAGGACCCGCGCACCTTCGACTGGGGCGAGATGGGCAATCTCGGCCGGCAGTTCCTCGAGTGCTTTGTCGAATACACGTCCGACTTCACCTTCGAGCCAAGGCTGCTGGAGAGCTGGGACGTCAATGCCGATGCCACCGAATATGTCCTGCACCTGCGCAAGGGCGTGAAATGGAACAATGGCGACGACTTCACCGCCGAGGACGCCTTGTTCAACCTCAATCGCTGGTGCGAGAAGAAGGCGCCGGGCAATTCGATGGCGGGGCGCCTTTCCGCCCTCGTCGACCCGGCAACCAGCAAGGCGCGTGAAGGCGCCATCACCAAGGTCGACGATCACACGATCAAGCTGAAGCTCTCCAAGTCCGACATTTCGCTGATCGCCAATTTCGCCGACTTCCCGTCATTCCTGGTGCACCGCAGCTATGAGGAGACCGGCTCCGACCTGGTCAAGCACCCGATCGGCACCGGGCCGTTCGAGCTGGTCTCGCACGAGACATCGGTGAAGGCCGTCTACAAGCGGCGCGAGCAGCATCCATGGTGGGGCGGCGAGACCCATCTCGACGGTGTCGAGTTCATCGACTACGGCACCGATCCCAACGCCATATCGAGCGCCTTTGAATCGGGCGAGATCCACGGCAATTTCGAAACGACAGGCAACCAGGTCGACCTTCTCGACAGCATGGGCCTTGAGCGCAGCGAGACCCAGACGGCGGCAACGGCCTGCGCCCGTTTCAACGTCAAGAACAAGCCCTACGACGACCAGCGCGTGCGCAGGGCCCTGCAACTGGCCGTCGACAACGCCGCGGTTCTGACCCTGGCCTACAGCGATCGCGGCACGCCGGCGGAAAACCATCACGTCGCGCCGATCCACCCGGAATATTTCGCCCTGCCGAAAGTGGCGCGCGACATCGAGAAGGCAAAGGCGCTGCTGGTCGAGGCCGGCCAGCAGGACTACGAGCACGACCTGATCAGCGACGACGACGAGTGGCACAAGGACACGGCCGACGCGATCGCCGGCCAATTGCGCGAGGCTGGCATCAAGATCAAGCGGACGGTCCTGCCGACATCGACCTTCTGGAACGACTGGACGAAGTATCCCTTCTCGCTCACTGGCTGGACCATGCGGCCGCTCGGCGTGCAGGTCCTGGCCCTTGCCTATCGTTCGGGCGAGGCGTGGAACGAGACCGGCTTCTCCAACCCCGAATTCGACGCCAAGCTGAACGACGCCCTGTCGATCGCCGACGTCGAGAAGCGCCGCGCCGTCATGCAGGACATCCAGAAGATCCTGCAGGACTCAGCCGTGATCATCCAGCCCTATTGGCGCAAGATCTACACGCACTCCACCAAGGCGGTGAAGAACCGCCGGGCCCACCCGCTCGACCAGATATTCCTCGAGAAGGTCTGGCTGGACGCATGAGCGTCCAGCGTTCGATGACATGAGAAAAAGGCTCAAGGCGCGCCGCGCCTTGAGCCTTTCACGATCGGGAAAATGTCGGCCGCCAGGGGCCGGATACCCGCCTCAGCCCGGCAGCACGCTCGATCCCATGAGGGCCTCGTCGATGGCACGCGCAGCCTGGCGGCCTTCGCGGATCGCCCACACCACCAGCGACTGCCCACGCCGCACGTCGCCGGCGGCATAGAGCCTGTCGACGCTCGTCCGGTAGTCGCGGTCGTTGGCCTCGACATTGCGCGAGCGGCGGCTGTCGGTGGCGATCTTCAGCTTGCCGTCCAGTTCGGGAACGACGCCCGTCGCGGCCGGACCGGCAAAGCCGATGGCGATGAAGGCGAGATCGGCGCGGATGACGAATTCGGTGCCGGGGATCGGCTTGCGCTTCTCGTCGACCTCGCAGCACTTGACGCCTGTGAGCTGTCCTTCCTCGCCGATGAACTCCAGCGTCGCCACCTGGAACTCGCGCTCGGCGCCTTCGGCCTGCGAGGAGGAGGTGCGCATCTTGGTTGCCCAGTAGGGCCACACGGCGAGCTTGTCTTCCTTCTCCGGCGGCTGCGGCCGGATGTCGAGCTGGGTGACGCGCACCGCGCCCTGGCGGAATGCCGTGCCGACGCAATCGGACGCGGTGTCGCCGCCGCCGACGACCACCACATGCTGGCCGCTGGCGATGATCGGATGCGAAGGCCAGGCCACCGACTGGATGGGCTCGCCGCCGACGCGCCGGTTCTGCTGCACCAGATAGGGCATGGCGTCATGCACGCCGCCGAGGTCGTCGCCCGGGATGTTGGCCGCGCGCGGGCTCTCGGAACCGCCGCAATAAAGCACGGCATCGTATTCATCGAGCAGTTCGGTGACCTTCTTGTCGACGCCGACATTGACGCCGCAATGGAAGGTGACGCCCTCGCCCTGCATCTGCTCGATACGCCGGTCGATGTAGTGCTTCTCGATCTTGAAGTCGGGAATGCCGTAGCGCATCAGCCCGCCGGGCCGGCTCTCGCGCTCGTAGACATGCACGTCATGGCCGACGCGGCCGAGTTGCTGGGCGGCCGCCATGCCGGCCGGGCCGGAACCGATGATGGCGACCCGCTTGCCGGTCTTCCGCTCCGGCGGATAGGGCCGGATGTGGCCGGTCTCGTAGGCCTTGTCGGCGATCGCCTGCTCGACCGTCTTGATGGCCACCGGAATGTCCTCGAGGTTCAGCGTGCAGGCCTCCTCGCAAGGCGCGGGGCAGATGCGGCCGGTGAACTCCGGGAAATTGTTGGTCGAGTGCAGGTTGCGGATCGCGTTGTCCCAGTCGCCCTTGTAGACGAGGTCGTTCCAGTCCGGGATCTGGTTGTGCACCGGGCAACCGGTCGGCCCATGGCAGAACGGAATGCCGCAATCCATGCAGCGCGCGGCCTGTTTCTCGACCTCCTTGTCGGACATCGGCAGCGTGAATTCGCGGAAATGCCGGATGCGGTCGGATGCCGGCTGGTACTTGTGCACCTGCCGGTCGATCTCAAGAAACCCAGTTACCTTGCCCATGGTCCAGTCCCTGCTGTCCAGATGGTGCTGCCGGAAGATCTGACTTGCCGCCGCACCCGTTAACCTCCGAAGGCCACCGTGGCAACCTTCATCGAGGTCAGGATTTGTTGAAGATGGTGTTTGCCGGGGCAGCATCGCCCCCCGGCAACGCCGAAGCCTATTCCGCCGCAACGCCCATGCGCATGCGCTCCATCTCGATCAATGCGCGTCGGTATTCTACGGGCATGATCTTGCGGAATTTGGGCCGGAACGCCGCCCAGTTGTCGAGGATCTCGCGGCCGCGCACCGAACCCGTGAAATGCACGTGGTTGGAGATGAGCTGGTAGAGCCGCTCCTCGTCGTGGCTGGTCATGTCGTCCGAAACGTCGACGCGGCCCTTGTGATCGAGGTCGCCGCCGTGATGCAGCAGCTTCTCCATCAGGTCGTCTTCTTCCGGCACCGGCTCGAGCTCGACCATCGCCATGTTGCAGCGCTCGGCGAAATCACCCGCCTCGTCCAGCACATAGGCGACGCCGCCCGACATGCCGGCGGCGAAGTTGCGCCCCGTCTTGCCGATGACGACAACGATGCCGCCGGTCATGTACTCGCAACCATGGTCGCCGACACCCTCGACGACGGTAACGACGCCCGAATTGCGCACCGCGAAGCGCTCGCCTGCGACGCCTGCGAAATAGGCCTCGCCCTCGGTCGCGCCGTAGAGCACGGTGTTGCCGACGATGATCGATTCAGCCGCGACGATCCTGGCTTCCTCCGGCGGACGGATGACGATGCGGCCGCCCGACAGGCCCTTGCCGACATAGTCGTTGCCGGCGCCGACCAGCTCGAACGAGACGCCGCGCGCCAGGAAGGCGCCGAACGACTGTCCGGCTGTGCCGGTGAGCTTCACCTGGATCGTGTCCTCGCGCAGGCCCTTGTGCCTGAAGCGCTTGGCTACCTCGCCCGACAGCATGGCGCCGGCTGAACGGTCGACATTGCGGATCGGCAGTTCGATGGCGACGGGCTGCTTGGCTTCCAGGGCCGGCTTGGCGAGCTCGATCAGCTTGCGGTCGAGCACGTCGTCGATCGGATGCTTCTGGCGTTCGGTCCAGTGGATCGCCTCGCGCGGCGCGTCCGGCCTGAAGAACATCTTCGAGAAGTCGAGCCCGCGCGCCTTCCAGTGCTGGATCACCTCGCGCTTCTCCAGAAGGTCGGAATCGCCGACGATCTGGTCGAGATGCGTGAAGCCCATTTCGGAAAGCAGCGCCCTCACCTCCTCCGCGACATAGAAGAAGAAGTTGATGACATGCTCGGGCGTGCCCTTGAAGCGCTTGCGCAGGACCGGGTCCTGCGTCGCCACGCCGACCGGGCAGGTGTTGAGATGGCACTTGCGCATCATGATGCAGCCGGCCGCGATCAGCGGCGCGGTCGAGAAGCCGAACTCGTCGGCGCCAAGCAGCGCGCCGATGATGACGTCGCGCCCGGTACGCAGGCCGCCGTCGACCTGCAGCGCCACGCGCGAACGCAGGCCGTTGAGCACCAGCGTCTGGTGCGTCTCGGCAAGGCCCATTTCCCACGGGCTGCCGGCATGCTTGAGCGAGGTCAGCGGCGAGGCGCCGGTGCCGCCGTCATAGCCGGAGATGGTGATGTGGTCGGCGCGCGCCTTGGCGACGCCGGCCGCGACCGTGCCGACACCCACTTCAGACACCAGCTTGACCGACACGTCGGCCGCCGGGTTGACGTTCTTAAGATCGTAGATCAGCTGCGCCAGATCCTCGATCGAGTAGATGTCATGGTGCGGCGGCGGCGAGATCAGGCCGACGCCGGGCGTCGAATGCCGGACCTTGGCGATCGTCGCGTCGACCTTGTGACCGGGCAACTGCCCGCCCTCGCCGGGCTTGGCGCCCTGCGCGACCTTGATCTGCATCACGTCCGAGTTGACGAGATATTCCGCCGTGACGCCGAAACGCCCAGACGCGACCTGCTTGATCGCCGAGCGCTCGGGATTGGCGCCACCGCCCGGCAGCGGCAGATAGCGGTCCGCCTCTTCGCCGCCCTCGCCGGTGTTCGACTTGCCGCCGATGGCGTTCATGGCGCGCGCCAGCGTGGTATGAGCCTCGCGCGAGATCGAGCCGAACGACATCGCGCCGGTCGAGAAGCGCTTGACGATCTCGGCCGCCGGCATGACGTCCTCGAGCGCGACCATCTTGCGGCCGGTTTCGTCGGCCATCCGGATCTTGAACAGGCCACGGATGGTCTGGGCGCGCGCCGTCTCGCTGTCGATCTGCGCGGAATAGTCCTTGAACGTATCCCACGAGCCCTGGCGAACGGCATGCTGCAAGGTGGCGACCGCATCGGGCGACCACATATGCGCCTCGCCGCGCATGCGGAAGAGATATTCGCCGCCGACCTCCAGGCTGTTGCGCAGCACCGGGTCGTTGCCGAAGGCATCCGTGTGGCGGCTGAGCGTCTCGGTCGCGATCTCGTCCAGCTCGACGCCTTCGATCAGCGTCGCCGTGCCGGTGAAATACTTCTGCACGAAATCCGACTTCAGCCCGATGGCGTCGAAGATCTGCGCGCCGCAATAGGACTGGTAGGTGGAGATGCCCATCTTGGACATCACCTTGAGGATGCCCTTGCCGATCGACTTGATGTAGCGGGAGACGACTTCGTACTCGTCGACCTCTTCCGGCAGCTCGCCGCGCTTGTGCATGTCGAGCAGCGTGTCGAAGGCGAGATAGGGGTTGATCGCCTCGGCGCCATAGCCGGCGAGGCAGCAGAAATGATGCACCTCGCGCGGCTCGCCCGATTCCACGACGAGGCCGACCGCGGTGCGCAGGCCCTTGCGGATCAGGTGATGGTGCACAGCCGCCGTCGCCAGGAGCGCGGGGATGGCGATGCGGTCCGGCCCGACCTGGCGGTCGGACAGGATGATGATGTTGTAGCCACCGGCAACAGCCGCCTCGGCCCGCTCGCAGAGCCGGTCGATGGCGCCCTGCATGCCGGCCGCGCCCTCGTTCGAACCATAGGTGATGTCGATCGTCTTGGTGTCGAACCGGTCCTCGGTATGGCCGATGGAGCGGATCTTCTCGAGATCGCCATTGGTCAGGATCGGCTGGCGCACCTCGAGCCGCTTGCGGCGCGACGTGCCGACCAGGTCGAAGATGTTCGGCCGCGGGCCGATGAAGGACACCAGGCTCATCACCAGTTCCTCGCGGATCGGATCGATCGGCGGGTTGGTGACCTGGGCGAAGTTCTGCTTGAAATAGGTGTAGAGCAGCTTCGACCTGTCCGACATGGCGGAGATCGGCGTGTCGGTTCCCATCGAGCCGACCGCTTCCTGGCCGGTGGTGGCCATCGGCGCCATCAGGAGCTTGGTATCTTCCTGCGTGTAGCCGAAGGCCTGCTGGCGATCGAGCAGGCTGACGTCCCTGCGCAGCGCGCGCGGCTCGACAGGCTTGAGGTCTTCCAGGATGAGCTGCGTGTTGGCGAGCCAGGTCTTGTAGGGATGCTTGGTCGCGATCTCCGACTTGATCTCCTCATCGGAGACGATGCGGCCCTTGGCCAGGTCGATCAGCAGCATGCGGCCGGGCTGCAGCCGCCACTTCTGCACGATGCTCTCCTCCGGCACCGGCAGCACGCCGGCCTCCGAAGCCATGATGACGCGATCGTCGTTGGTGACGATGTAGCGTGCCGGGCGCAGGCCGTTGCGGTCGAGCGTGGCGCCGATCTGGCGGCCGTCGGTGAAGACGACGGCGGCCGGGCCGTCCCACGGCTCCATCAGGGCCGCATGGTACTCGTAGAAGGCCTTGCGGTCGGCATCCATGAGCTTGTTGCCGGCCCAGGCTTCCGGGATCAGCATCATCATGGCATGGCTGAGCGTGTAGCCGCCCTGGAACAGGAACTCGAGCGCGTTGTCGAAGCAGGCCGTGTCCGACTGGCCTTCATAGGAAATCGGCCACAGCTTGGAGATGTTGTTGCCGAACAGCTCGGAATCGACCGACGCCTGGCGCGCGGCCATCCAGTTGTTGTTGCCGCGCACCGTGTTGATCTCGCCATTGTGCGCGACCATGCGATAGGGATGCGCCAGCTTCCACGACGGGAAGGTGTTGGTCGAGAAACGCTGGTGGACGAGGATCAGCGCCGTTTCAAAGCGCGGGTCCGACAGGTCCTTGTAGTAGGCTCCGACCTGATAGGCCAGGAACATGCCCTTGTAGACGATGGTGCGCGCCGACAGCGACACGCAATAGGAGCCGATGTCCTTGTTGTCGTTCTCGGCGTAGATGCGTCCCGAGATCACCTTGCGCAGCAGATAGAGCCTCGCCTCGTACTCCTCGTCATCGGTGATGTCGGGCGTACGGCCGATGAAGACCTGCCGGTGGAACGGCTCGGCCGCGACGATCTCCGGCGCCTTCGACAGCGATGAATTGTCGACCGGCACGTCACGGAAGCCGAGCAGCGGCAGGCCTTCGGACTGTGCCGATTCGGCGATGATGTCCTCGATATGGGCGCGCAGTGCCGCGTCCTGCGGCATGAACCAGTGACCGACGCCGTACTGGCCCGCCTGCGGCAGTTCGATGCCCTGGGCGGCCATTTCCTCGCGGAAGAAGCGGTCCGGGATCTGCACGAGCACGCCGGCGCCGTCGCCGACGAGCGGATCCGCGCCGACGGCGCCGCGATGGGTGAGGTTTTCGAGCACGGCAAGGCCGTCATCGACGATCTGGTGCGACTTCACGCCCTTCATGTTGACGACGAAGCCGACGCCGCAGGCGTCATGCTCGTTGCGCGGATCGTACATGCCCTGCGCGGCGGGAGCGGTGGCGGTTCGGAGCGCACGTTTGACGGCCGCCGCTTTCGTCTGCGCGGCCGGTGCGAAAACCGTCGTCACAGATGGCGTCATTTCCGTCATCGTCCATTCCCTCCGTTCCGCGCCCAGCGGGCGCCGGTTTGCATTGGCGAGCGCGTCGCTCACCCCGATCCTTGCGGCACGTCTAGCGAAATCCTCGCCGGACCAGGCGGCTTTTTCCGTCTGGTTCGCATCTGGTATTCGTACAGGCCAGGCCGAGCCATCTGTCCGTCGCTCACGGCGACGGCCGGAGTGGCCCGATGATACGCCAATCCAGCCTGTTTTGTGCGACAAAATAAGACAGCACTGCTGTCCTAAATTTTTTATGGCAGAATTCTGGAGCCTGTACAAGACCGATTCACAAAAAACCTGGCCGCGCCACGACACAAAATTTCGTGAAAGTGCGAGGAAACGTAAGCTTTGGTCGCAGCGGCCCGTGATCGCCGGCTGGCTCCACCGCTTTGGGAACGATTGGCCCTTGCGCTTCGACCTCCGAAGCGGTCAAGTCGCCGCGGATTTCCCATCAGACATTTTTCCAATCAGACACGGATCTCTCGATGTTTTTTGCCTCCGACAACTGGGCGGGTGTTCACCCCGACATTTCGGCGAACCTGTCCCGGCATGCCGCCGGCGTCGCGACCGCCTATGGCGACGGCAATCTGGACCGCGCCGTCTACAAGCGTTTCAGCGAAATCTTCGAGCGCGACGTCAGCGTCTTCTTCGTGGCGACGGGCACGGCGGCGAACGCGCTGTCCATGGCGGCATGCAACCGCATCGGCGGCGTCGCCCTGTGCCACTCCGAAGCGCATATGAACGTCGATGAGTTCGGCGCCGCAGGCTTCTACACGGGCGGCGCGCGGATGGCGCCCGTGCCCGGGCCTCTCGGCCGCATCAACCCGCAGGCCCTGGACAAGGCCATCAAGCGCTATTCGCAGGACCTTGCCCCAGCCGGGCAGCCGATGGCGGTGACCATTACCCAGGCGACCGAGGTCGGCACCGTCTACTCCGTCGACGACGTCAAGGCTATCGCCGAGGTTGCCCGTCGTCACAACCTGCCCCTCCATATGGACGGCGCGCGCTTCGCCAACGCGATCGCCGCGACTGGCGTCAGCCCGGCCGAGATGACCTGGAAGAGCGGTGTCGACCTGATCTCCTTCGGCGGCACCAAGAACGGTTGCTGGATGGCCGACGCGGTCGTGATCCTGAACCCCGATGTCGGACGCGAACTGCGCCTGTTGCGCCAGCGCGCCGGGCAGACCTTTTCCAAGGCGCGCTTCATCTCGGCCCAGTTCGAAGCCTACTTCACCGACAGCCTGTGGCTGAGGATGGCGGGCCACGCCAACGCGATGGCCGCACATCTGGCAGAGACGATCGAGGACGCGCCGACGGGCAGGCTCGCATGGCTGCCACAGGCCAACGAGGTGTTCGCGATCCTCGACAAGCCGACGGCCGAAAAGCTCCAGGCGGCGGGCGCCAAATTCTATGAATGGGGCGTTCCCCAGGGCTTCGACGGCCATCTCGGCGACAAGGAAGCGATCTATCGCTTCGTTGCAAGTTTCGCGACAAGCACCGAGGAAATCGACCGCCTCGGCCAGTTGCTGGCCGGCTAAAGCATGATCCCGAAAAGTTAGAAGACTTTTCGATAGGATCACGCTTCAAGAACAAGGCTTTAGAGCGAGATTACTGCGCAGGGCGAGCCCATTGCCAGCGTCGGCAGACCCGATGGCACGAAAAAGAGCGGCGCCTTTCGGCGCCGCTCTCGTCTCGGGAGGAGACTGATCTTAACTGATATTGGATGGCGTCGCTGTTACGCGGCCGCCTTGGCCTCGATCTGCTTGGCCTTGGCCGGAGCCGAGGTGATCTCGATCTTGCGCGGCTTCAGCTCTTCGGGAATGTTGCGCTTGAGGTCGACAAACAGCAGGCCGTTTTTCAGCGCGGCGCCGACGACATCGACATGGTCGGCAAGCTGGAAGCGGCGCTCGAAAGCGCGCGAGGCGATGCCGCGATAGAGCAGCTCCGAACCCTCGGAGTTATTCTCTTCCTTGCGCTCACCCTTGACGGTCAGCACGTTGCGATGGGCCTCGATCGAAATCTCGTCTTCCGAGAAGCCGGCGACAGCCATCGAGATGCGATAGGAATCCTCGCCGGTACGCTCGATGTTGTAGGGCGGATAGGTCTGCGCGCCATCGGGCTGCGCAAGCGAATCAAGCATGGTGAAAAGCCGGTCGAAGCCGACGGTCGAGCGATACAGAGGGGAAAAATCGACATGACGCATAGGGTGTTCTCCTGTTGAGCAACAATGTTTGCGTATGGCCGCTTGGGAACCCGTAACGGCGTTCCGGATCGACCAGCGACCCCGACATTGGCGGCCGCAAAGGACATTTGGGGAGCCGCTGAAGCCATTTCAAGATTGCGGGGAATGCCGCGCTCCGGAAGTTTCAGCCAGCTTCGATGACCGATCGGAATTGCCTGCTCCCGGGCCATAAAGCCGAGTTAAAACAACTGGTTGAAAGCTCGCGGGCGTATCCGAAACCAATTCGATGAAGCCACGTCGGCGCCTGGAAGATTGGTGCCCCCGGCAAGAAATTTTGGCTGCCCACCCGGATGAACGGCAGATGAACCGGCACTTCGGCCTGCGTTCAGGGAGCCGGCGCTACCATGCCTTCACAATCAGGACAGGTGGCGCCGACAAGGCGCCACGACGAGGCCGAACCGGGGTGCAACGTCCCTTCCTCCCGGATCGACAGAAGGCCGGAAGCACGCGAGAAGCGGCTTCCGGCCTTCCCCGCCTCCGGAACAGGCCGCCATCCTCATTCATTCCATCGCATTTGTGCGACGCCGGGTGTTTCCACCCGGCTGCAAAATGCGGATGTTTGATTAGTCGCATTTGTGCGACGCCGGGTGTTTCCACCCGGCTGCAAAATGCTCTATCACCACGACAGCATCCGAGACCCCACGCCGAATGACGGACCTTTTCCACGACATTCCGGATAATCCACGCCCGCAGAACACCGCGGGCGGCTTCCTGACCACGCGCGACGGAAAGAAGATCCGCTATGGTGTCTTCGCCGCGGTCGGCAGGCCGATCAGGGGCACGGTCGTCGTCCTGCCGGGGCGCAACGAATGCGTCGAGAAATATTTCGAAACCGCCCGCGACCTCACCGAGCGCGGCTTCGGCGTCGCCATTCTCGACTGGCGCGGCCAGGGCGACTCCGACCGGCTGATCCGCGACCGCCAGCGCGGCTACGTCAGGAGCTTCCGGGATTATGCCGGCGACCTCGAACA
Source organism: Mesorhizobium sp. 65-26 (assembly GCA_001899205.1). Taxonomy (GTDB): domain Bacteria; phylum Pseudomonadota; class Alphaproteobacteria; order Rhizobiales; family Rhizobiaceae; genus Mesorhizobium. The sequence continues at coordinate 89,226 of MKVL01000038.1, forward strand.
GTTCTTCGAGGAAGTGGTGCTGCCGGACTGCCGTGGCCCTTACTACATCCTGGCTCACTCGGCGGGAGCCGTGGTGGCGTTGCTCGCCGCGCCGTCAATGGTGAACCGGGTGCGGCGCATGGTGCTGATCGCGCCCTTCCTGGCTCTGCCCGATACGTCGGTTTCCATGAAGGCGGTCCGGCGCGTTTGCTCGGCGCTGTGTTTCCTGGGCCTGGGTCGGCTCTATGCCGCCTGGGGCGCACGGCCGAAAACCGCTCCACCCTTCGCGACCAACAAGGTGACCACAGATCCGGTCCGTTTCGCGCGCAACACCCAGATCTACCAGGCCTATCCGCAGCTCGCGCTGGGCGGGCCGACCGTGCGCTGGCTGAAGGCCGCCGCCGAGGCCGCCGAAATTGTCAGCGACCCCGACTTCATGGCGCGGATCAAGGTCCCGTTGCTGATCATCGCCGCCGGCGCCGACAGGGTTGTCTCCACCAGGGCCATCGAGGCCTATGCCAGGCAGCTCAGGATCGGCTCCATGCTGATGATCGACGGCGCCCGCCACGAGATCCTGCAGGAAGCCGATATCTACCGCGAACCGTTCCTCGCCGCCTTCGACGCCTTCATTCCCGGCAGCGACGACCCGACGGCCTGAGCGGGAACATCGGCCTGGCGCCTCAGCCGCGCAGCGCCGCCATTGCCGCCGCGTGCAGTTCGGGCGTGGCGGCGGCCAGCACGTCGCCACCCTTCTCGGCCGGACCACCATCGAAAGTCGTGACCACGCCGCCCGCCTTCTCGATGATCGGGATCAGCGCCACGATGTCGTAGGGCTTCAGCCCCGGATCGGCGACGATGTCGACACTGCCCGAGGCGACCATGGCGAAGGCGTAGCAATCGGTGCCGTAGCGAGCGAGCCGCACCTGCTGCTCGAACTTGTCGTAACGCTTGCGGGCTTCCCCCTTGAACAGATGCGGCGTCGTGGTGAAAAGCGTCGCCTCGGCAAGGCTCGTTGTCTTGCGCGTCGCCAGCCTGCGCGGGCCGCCTGGCCCCTCATAGTGCGAGCCGGAAGCGTTGGCGTAGAAAAGTTCGCCGGTGAAGGGCTGCGACATCATGCCGGCGACGGCATCGCCGTCCTCAGTCAGGCCAACCAGCGTTCCCCATACCGGAAGCCCGGAAATGAAGGCGCGCGTGCCGTCGATCGGATCGATCACCCAGACGTGCCGGCTGGAAATGTTCTCGCTGCCATGCTCCTCGCCGAGGATGCCATGGCCGGGATATTCCGCCGAAATCAGCGCGCGCAGCACCCGCTCCGCCTCGCGGTCAGCTTCCGTCACCGGGTCGAAGCTGGCAGCCTCCTTGTTGGCGACCGCGCCCTGGGCGCGAAAACGCGGCAGGGTTTCGGCCGCCGCGGCGGCGGCCATGCGCCGCATGAAGTCGATGCTGATGTCCAATTGTGTCTCCCGCATTGCGGCCTGTCCGGCGGCCACTGCCGCCCGCTATGGCTCTAAAGCATTTTGCCATCAGGTGGAATCACCTGGCGCGGCACGAGGCGGCTATATCGGACAGATGGTCCGGCATGTCCGATCCCATTTTGACGCAGCCGCTCGATGCGGGCTTCGGAAATCGGAGTCGGCTTCGCTCCGCCGGACCTGCGGTCCAAAGAAGAGAACGCCGGAGACGGCCCGTGGGAGTGCCTGACACACAGGGAAATACGGGCGAAAACTGTTGCCTCAATGCCACGCAGGCCCTGCTCGCGGCCGGTTTTCGCTTCGTTTCTATTTACCGGCACAATCACGGCTTGACATTTGTGCATCGCACAATACGCTTGTTCTCGGACAGGTTTTCCTGTCCATGCCCTCCTTGGGCGTTTCCTCCCTAGACTTCGACCGTGTCGTGAAAACGATGCGGTCTTTTTTTGGAGCGTTTCGCGGCCCGGCGGGATCAGCCGGTATCTCGCGAATGCCGCCAGGCCAAGCAGCCGAACATATCCACGCCGAGAGCGTTGCCAGGCACCGGAAGGCTGCGGCGCTTATTCCGCGGCGAGCGGCAGGTCGACGAAATGATGATCGGGCAGTGCCATGAGATCGGCGCTGAACCGGGTCAGATCGTCGGCGAGCGCGTCGAACCCGGCGGACTTCTGGAACGTGCGCTCGTTCATGTAGAGCCCGCGATTGACCTCGACCTGCAAGGCATGGAGGGGACGCGCCGGGCGGCCATAGTGCTCGGTGATGAAACCGCCGGCGTAAGGCTTGTTGTGGGCGACAGTGTAGCCCATGCCGCCCAGCAGGGCGATCGCGGCCTCGGTCAGCGCCGGCGAAGCGGAAATGCCGAACCGATCGCCGATAATGAAATCCGGCCTGAGGCCGCTGTCGCCGACCTTTATGCTCGCCGGCATGGAGTGGCAGTCGATCAGCACCGCGAAACCGAAGCGGGCATGCGTCCTGGTCAGCAGCCGCTTCAACGTCTCGTGGTAGGGCTTGTAGACGGTCTCGATGCGCAGCACCGCCTCGGACAGCGGCAGGCGGCCGGCATAGATGTCGAGCCCCTCCCCGACGAGCTTGGGCACAGTGCCCAGCCCTCCGGCCACCCGCGCCGAGCGGATGTTGCAGAACGGCGGCACCGGTTCCGCGAACATGCGCGGGTCGAGCTCCCACGGCTCGCGGTTGACGTCGAGATAGGCGCGCGGGAAATGCGCCACCAGCATCGGCGCGCCGAGCGCGACGGCGCCGCCAAACAGTTCCTCGACATAGCAATCCTCGGAGCGGCGGATGGCGCTGCTGTCCAGCCGCGTCATCCCCAGGAAGCGCTCGGGATAGTGCCGGCCGCTGTGCGGCGAGTTGAAGACGAAGGGAACACGCTGCTCGGCGCCCGATCGGATTTCGAAGGGTGGAACGACCGAAAAATCCTCGGCTGCCGTCTTCAATTTGAACGAACCCGGAAACGCCAGTGCATCATGGAATGAAAGTGCCACCTCGATGGCCGCGTGTCCAGCATTTCGGCGCACCGGACCATGGTTGATTTGGCGCCCGGCAAACGCGCCGTTCACTTGATGTTTACCCTCCGCTATTCATATACAGGATGGTTAACGGGCTTGCCCGCGGCATGATCGGGCGGGTGATTCGGACGGGATAAGATGGCACGCATTCTTCTGGCGGAAGACGACGACGATATGCGCCGCTTCCTTGTCAAGGCGCTTGAGCGCGCCGGTTATCAGGTCAGCGATTTCGACAATGGCGCCAGCGCGTACGAGCGGTTGCGCGAGGAACCTTTCTCCTTGCTGCTGACCGACATCGTCATGCCCGAGATGGACGGCATCGAGCTTGCGCGCCGCGCCACCGAGATCGATCCCGACCTCAAGGTCATGTTCATCACCGGCTTCGCCGCCGTTGCGCTGAACCCCGATTCGAAGGCTCCGAAGGACGCCAAGGTGCTTTCGAAGCCGTTCCATCTGCGCGACCTCGTCAACGAGGTCGAAAAGATGCTGCAGGCGGCCTGACGTTTTCCACAGGCCGCGCCGCATTCCCGCCCGCGCCGCGGAATGCGCTTTTTTCTTCGCCTAACCGCTATTGACGCGATGGATCAAAAGTGGTGTATGCGCGGCGTCGGATGGGCGTGTAGCTCAGCGGGAGAGCACTACGTTGACATCGTAGGGGTCACAAGTTCGATCCTTGTCACGCCCACCATCCGACCTCTTGGTTTGCAAGGCTTTGCGCACGTTGCGCTTTGTCCGCCTGTCACTGCTTACCGCCACGCTTGCGCGCAACTTGCGCGCAGAAAGCGGGCGGGATGTGTGTTTCTGAAGGCCTTCAATCACCTTCTCTGTGGCGATTCGGCACTCCCGGAGGAAATCCGGATCGAACGCCTCATAGAAATTTGCAGTGCGCTGGTCGACATGGCCAAGCCATTCGTCGCGCTGCTCGGCCGTCACGCGCGGCCGGCGGATCGCCTTCACCTGCGTCGCCATGAAGTGGCGAATCGTTCCCTGGGTGAACCGGTCGAGACCGCAGGCCACGGCGTGCCGCTTGAAACTCTTCTTGATGACGCCGATTGCCTGTCCGTCCCACGCAAGCGGCGAATCCATGTTCCAGTGCTTCAGCCAGGCGGCCAGGTTGTCGGTCAGAGGAATGCGCGGGCGGAACTTCTTGTTCTGGCGCCGGCCGGGCGGGTTGAGGTCGAGCAGCTTCTTGGTGAAGTCGACTTGGGCATCGACGCGCAGGTCGACGATCGCCTCGGGCCTCGCCCAGGTATTGAGCGCCATGATCACGAAGCGGAAGAGGTTCTCTTTCCGCGCATCGATCGCATCTATGAACCGGCCGAATTCCTCGAGGCTCGGCGTCCACTCTCTGGCCCGCGGCTCTGGCAGGCCCAAATACTTGGCGACGGCCGAAGCCTGGTTGACGACGTCCGGCGCGCTGTCCAGCAGCTGCACCTCCCGCTCGTTGCCCAACCCGTCAAGGACGACCGTCAGGCGCTTCGAGAAGCGGAAGGCGGAAGAGACCACCGACAGGTTCCGCGCGATCGTTGACGGGCTGTGGCCGAATTCCTCACGGCACCATTTCATATAGGCGCGCTGCTGCACCGGCCCGAAGGTCGAGACGGTTGCTCCGGGAACGCTCTTGGCGACCAGAAACTCGGTCATGATACCGATCGCGCGCTTAGCCGGCGCCGAGGACGGCTTGGCCTTCACGTCGTTCTCGTAATAGTGGTCGCAGACGGCCAGGATCATCACGCTGTCCGGCGATCGGCTCCCGGAGGCGCTTGCCGATCCGACGAGTTCGATAAGCCGGTCTTGGGCGTCGGCGAGAACTTCCGTACCAAGTGAGCGGCGTGCTTCGCGTCGTCGCTTGCCGTCGTACCAGCAGGCGTAAAGCATGGTGGAGTTGCCGAGGCGCCGAATCCAGTATCCCCGATATTCCCAGAGGCGTTCGGACATGCGGGTTTTTCCTTTCGCTGCAGGTACGCCGCGAGGTCGTCGGGGTGGTAGAGATGCACGTTGCGCTTACCCTGTAGGAAAGCGATATCCCCCCTCTTCCGCGCCGCTCGCAATTCTGACGGACCGATGAAGAGGCCAAGCCGTTTATCGCTACAAACCTCCTTCTCGGTCATCATCTGCGAGTAGCGATCTAGCCCCTGCCTAGCCATTCGGCTGCGCCCTAAAAATAGCGGCTATGTCGGCGATGGTCGGTCCTATGACCGACCGTGTCACATCAAGCCGACGGAAGTATCGCGACATCCTGGCTTGGCCATCGGGAGTCTCAAAAGCGGCAGAATCATCGAAACAGACGGTCTTGCCGTTGCCCGGAAAAACTTCGATCTGCACCACCCGGGGGGTGCACCTTATCCAAGCAAGCCAACAGCGACGTTCGGCTTCGTTCGCCGGCAGAGATGCCAATTCCCGAATGAATGCGGCGAGGAAATCGACAGCCGTTGTAGGCGTCGCCGGATCCTCGACGATGGCCTCTCGTCCATCGTTAGGAAAGTGATAGCTTCCTGTCATCGGAAGCCGCGCGAAATCGTAAACGGCCTGAGGAGCCGAACTGGGCCGCTCGGTTGCCAGCAGTGCAATCACCATTCGCGCGCAATCCAGTTCGGTAAGATCTGGGGCGTTGACACCTCTGGCCCCAGTGGACGTGATAAGCTCCGCCTCACTCAAGAACCGGTAGAAGAGGCTGATCTGCCCCTCGGGCATACCAAGTGCTCTCGCCAGTCCAGCAACCAAAGCCCCCTTCTTCGCCATCTTGTAGTGCCCCCCGCAGCTTAAATGTGCAACGACATTTAGCAGTCGGGCGGACATCTCGCAAGTTAAAATGCTAGATCGCATTTAGACCCCAACATACCGGCAGGGGTCGGGTCTGCAAATTTGCTGACCCGCACGGTGGGGAAATTCCCCACCAGGGTGCGTTTTCCGCACCCTGGTGGTGGCGAAATTAGCCAGCGCCTTCGTGCATCTCGACCGTGTCGTGAACTATGCCAAGCAGTTCGCCGGCCAGGTCCAATGCGATCGCGATGTCGCCGCCCAACTTCTTGGCGTTGTCGTGGCTGCTGAGATCACCGGCCACCCGACTGCAAAGCGAGATTATGGCCATGGCATCATAGCCGCACTGGACCACCTGAGCGGCGCTCATGTCGCGGAAAGGGATGAACCTAGACACGCCAGAACCACACGGTTTCGGTGACGAGTTCTGTTGCGGTGGTCGCGCTGGCAAACTCGATGCCGTTTTTGTTGCCTCCCACGACGAACGCCCAATTCGGAGCATCGCTCTTCGCCGCGATCTCCTGCAAAGCCAGTGAAGCCATCAGCATGTGATGTTTCAGCCGTTCGAGCGGAGCATAGTCGAGCCTGTAGGCGGTCAGAGTATTGGACGGAACAATGTTCCCGTCTGGAATAATGTTCGACGACTCGGCCACGTCCGGCAAAGTGACGGCCGGCGCCACGGCGAGCGCGCCGATCAGCGCGCGGCGCGAGACGGCCGGGCCTGCCAGCCGGCGCGCTTCAGACGGAACCTCGCGCTGGACACTCTCAGGGGCAGATAGCCACTGCGAAAGCAGCGTGATGTAATTGTACTTTTTCAAGGGTTGAGCCTCGCGGTTCGAACCGGCTTGCTACGGCCGGCGGAAACCGTTCCGTTTCGGAAACGTTCTCCATCATCGGTGGCGGACCGAAAGCCGGGGGTTAGCAACCTGCCGCGAGACAGGCCGAACGATTTTAAGCTTTCGCTCTGGACATAGCGTTCGCCCCCGGCCATAAAGGTCGAGTTGGAACGCCCGCCAAGGCGTTACCGGCGCTCAGAGCCCGCCAAGGCTCCTGCGCCTCAGCAGCACCTTCGACGCCAATCGAGGTTCCTGCTTATCGCGGTCCGGGTTGCTAAGCCCACGGTCACGCTGAACTTATTCGCCAAATTCGTCAAGCGCTCCCTCGCCAAAGGGAGAAGCTTGCGCGCGGGGCCGGCATACGCGAGACTGCAAACGCCCCCGCTCAATAGGTCGCTGTCGATGATGCCATCCTACGAAAATGCCGCGCCCGCCAACGTTCTGCCGCTGCGGTTCACTATTCGCGCAGTCAGGAACCTTGAGGAAATGCCTATGGCAACGTCGCAGTCACTGCGAAAGATGCGTGCTGAATACAAGGCTATATCGAAGACAATGCCCCATCTGCATATCCGATTGTATGATGGCGATCGCATCCTCGAGGAGCACACCTCCTAGGCGCGTACCAGCGTGCCAGGCGGAACATCTGAACGTACAATAGCGCCCGCAGAGATGATAGCGCCGTCTCCGATCGTAACACCCTTCAAGATTTTCGCGCCGGTCCCGATCCAAACATAGTCGCCGATGATCACAGGTGCCGACCGAATTCCCGGGTCGACCCTCGGGTGCCCGGTCTTCATAATAGCCACCGTTTGGGCAAAGCGCTTTTCGGCATCCATCGGGTGAGAGTTTGTGTCGTGGATGATCGCGCCGGAGGCTACGATAACACCCTTGCCGATCTTGATCCCGACGGGGTCGGATGACCAAACCTTGCAGCCATCTTGCAAAACGAAGAAATCGCCGATCTCGATGCGGCCTTCGTGGGCGAAAATCTGCAGATGGCCGCCGATATGACAGTTAGCGCCAATCTTAACACGCGAGCGCTCGCCGTGAATGTTGTAGATCTCAGCCCCCGGGCCGAAGGTGGTTCGGGGGCCAATCATAGCATTTTCCCGCGCTGCGCGTGTGGCAATCCACATTTCAAAGCGGCGACGGACAGCAAGGAAAAACGAAAAAGGGCGCATGCCCAATCAACTGCCATGGACTAGCCGAACAGTCCAGCACGCGCGAGGGCAAGAAGCCCCTCAAAAACGTAGGCTGCGAAAATGGCGCCACCGGTAGCAGTGACGTGCAGGCCATCGCTCGTCCATGCTGCCGGCATGAAATAGCCGATCCGAGATCGCCGCCCAACGTCGATCATTGGGTATCCAGTGTATTTCGACACCTCGTCGACTGCCTGCTGGAACTGTACCAGCGTGTTGCCTCGATAATTGACAGTGCCAATCGCATGCGACGCGAAAGCAGAGGTGGAACTGTATGGCGACAGGAACACGATTACCGCGTTAGGCGCCTGCGCGCGGATGGCGACGACAGCGGCATAGAGCGCGCCATAGAAGCTTGCCGTTGACGTGTCGCCGAGCACGCCTAAGGGGGTGTTTTCCCCCGAATTGGCTCCGGCACCGAAGTCGTTTGTCCCAGCCTCGATGATGACGATCTCGGTATCGCCCGGGATATTGGGTATCTGGTTGTAGATGCCGAGCGATCCGTAGTGACTATTCTGGCCAATCGAAGCCCCGCTCACGCCCAGGTTGGTGGCGGACAGGCCCGCAAGAATCGCCAGAGCTCCGGTATAATTCCCCTGCGCCGTGATGGACGTTCCGAGAAAGACGGTCTTCTTCCCCTTCAGCTTTGCTGCGCCGCTATCGAAGGTGACGGTCGGATTTGCCAGAGCGCCGACATAGAGAAGCGAATTGGCAGTGACGGTGAGATTGTTCTTCGTCCAAGCGCTAAAGTCAGTTTCTTCCCATATCAGCACACCATCCTCTTTCAGCCAGGCCCTAGCCAAGCCGATCGACGATACGCCGTCGGGGTTGTAAGTCGGGCCGCCGGCGTCCGGATAGATTCGGACCTGAAGGTTCGTGGTGGCCGTCGATGACGCCGCCGCCGAGACGCTGGCGGATACCCAATCGTTGCCAAGAACCTTGGCTGCTGGTGATCCCGTTCCCGAACCAGAGCCCGACCTGAGATCGAAGACGGAATTGAAGGCGACACCCGCGTTGGAAAAGAGAGCGAAACGGGAGCGCTCCCCCTTCTTCATATCGACACCGAACTCATAGGTCTTGCCGCCTGTGACGGTGACGCCCTTGTAGAGACGGACATCAACGCCCGTGCCGGTGCCCTCGACGATCTTCGAAGCGACCTTCTTTCCATTGACGAGAAGATCGAGGGCCGCGACGGTCGCTTGCAGGGATGGCAGAGCCGAACTGGACGGGATCACCTGGTTGGCTGTGGCGGTAAGGCTCACCTTGGTGAAAGTCGCGTCGGCCGGATCGTTCGACGGAAAGAGATTCGTGACAGTTCCGGAAACCCGCCACTCCAGCCCCAGAACGTAGGCGCCGGCAACTCCATCACCAGTGAAGGGGAACGTCCCGGCCGCCTGCGAAGGTCTGAACTGAATGTTGGCGCTGCCTCCTGCCGACGTGGTGAGCTTTGCCACGCATTCGAAGACGCCGGACCCCAGTGCAGTAATTGTCGCCGCAACCAGGTTGGCACCGGTCTGCCCAACAACTCTCCCATTCGCGAGGTCAAAATCGACAGTGTAGGCTGCGCCGGCTCCGTTGCAGATCAACTGGCCGTAGGGAAGTCCGTCGGCCTTGATCCGCGCCACATGCTCGTAGGTCACCCCGGAACTGTAGGCAAAATTCCTGTAGCAAGCCGGCGTGACACTTCCGCTTGCAACGGCCACTCGTGACGCCTTGACCGACATGCCCAGCTGAAGCGCAGCCTTGTCCGTGCGCACGGCAAGACTGGACTCCGGCCCCCTTGCCGCCACAACCTCACCCGAAAACGCACTATCATCCTTGATGACGGCGAAGGTCAGCGCCGTGGTGCCGACCGTAATGTCGGCCGGCTTCTGCTGGCACTTATAATTTTTGCCATAGAGCGTGGCACCGCCGATCACCGCGAAATTGCACAGGCCGAGCTTGTCGGCCGTATCGGCGTCCGTCGCCCTGGTCAGGATCCAGGGCTTTGTGCCATCGCCGAGTTGCGTCAGCACATAGACGCCGTTCTTCGTCCCCTCGAGTCCGACGAACAGACGCTTGCCTGCCGCGATCGTGGCGGAATCGAAATAACTGCCGGCCAGCGCACCGTTGGCCGACGCCGTGATGGTGGCGCCGACGCCGGCCGTGCCGTTGGCGTAGACATTCGACGGCAGCGCGACCGTCTGTGCCGCGGCGACTTCCGCCAGCGGCGGCGAGGCATTGCTGAATATCTGCGCGCTGAGTTCGGCCTTGTCGGCAATGCGCGCCGCCATTTCCGTGTCGATCGCGTCCTGCACGATGGCACCAGCCAGACGGATCTCGGATTTCTTCGGCGGGTTCTTGCCGCTCATCGGTATGCCATCGGTGACATAGTCACGAAACGCGGTGTTGAACGCCGCCTTGATCTCGCCAGCCATGCTGACCTCCGTGTTTCTTGAGGATACTGCATTAACAGGGAACAAATGGCGGCCAAGGGAAGGGAAAGGACGGCCCTCCCTTGGCCGCGTACCGTCCCGGTGGCGTCGCCTTCGCCGGGACGGAAAGCCGCTACTGCGGGCGCGCGTCCCCTCAGTTGATCGCGACCTTGAGCAGTTTGATCGCGTTGCTGTCCGTCGGCGCGCCGCCTACGCGCTTCGTGAAGTAGAAGCGAATCCATCCCTTCTTGGTGTAGGGATCGCGCAGCAGACGCAACTCCGAGCGGTCGACGATCGTGTAGCCACGTTTCCAGTTGCCGAAGGCAATCGGATAGGTGTTGACGCCGACGTCGTTCATGTACTCGTTTTCGTAGACCGGATAGCCGAGCAGCATCGACGGCTGACCGGCAATGGCGGAGTCCTGCCAGAGATAGTTCGCGGTATCGCCGAGCGACTTCAGCTTGCGGATGATTGAGGCGGTGGTGCTGTTCATCTGCCAGCCGACGCCCTCTCCAGCGCGGTAGGACGGCCGAAGCGAGTGCACCAGGTCTATCAGCACGTCTATGCCGTTGTGCGTGCCGTCGAAAATGTCGCCGGCAACGCCCGTGGCCTTGTACTGGAGGGTGCCGAAAGGCCTGGTTGCGTCCGCCGTGGGCGCAGTCGGCAGGGACAGGAACCCGCGCGGCTTCTCGACGCCATCGCCGAAAACGAACGCCCCGGCCTCCTGCATGCTGAATTCGTCGCTCACGTTCTCCTGAAGGAAGGCGGCGAGGTCGAAGGCCGAGTCGTCCATCAGGCGAGCGGTAATTTCCGGCTGCGCATACAGTTCGCCCATGGGCGGCTTGATCTCGCCAAGCATCGGCGTATCGGTCGTAGGCCTGTCGCTCCGTTCCCCGACCCATCCGGAGGTCGCACCACGGCGGTTGATCAGCTTGGAGTAGTCGGCCGTGCTGGTCCGCACGATACTGGCCAGAGCCCGCATCGGCGACAGTTCGATGAGCTGGTTCTGGATCACGGAATCGATCTGCTCCGGGACCGTGTAGCCACCGTCTGGATCCGAGTCCGACGACATCGACCGGTTCTGTGGCAGCAGCGCCGCCATGGCATCGGCGCGGCCGGTGCGCATGAAGTCGACAAGGGCCGCCTGCGCGCGCTGAACGTTCGGATTATCGCCAGCACCCCCGCCGATGCGGTGCGCGGCAAAGGCCGCGTTGATCTCGTCGATGGATGCGCGGATATCCCGGATCGTGTTGTCGTTCCGGGTGCGGAAATCAGCGAAGGCCGTCGACAGTTCGTTGAGGATGGCGGCCGGGCTGGAGTTGTTGAGAGCGGCGACCAGGCCGCGCGGACGAAGACGAAAATGCGCACTCATGGCGCGTTCCTTTCTCGGGCTTCGCTTCGATGGGGGAGGTGCGCGCAAAGACGCACCAATACACCCTCAAAGCGGGTGAAAATTGTTGGAAATCGAGGCGCCTGCATCTCGCGCGGCGAAGGCGGCTTGCATCTCGCGGGGCCGCCACATGGACTGAAATTCGGTTGCCGTCTCAGGCTGCATCGCGCGCACCAGCGACGGCAACACGAACATCCAGTCAGGATGATCCGCAAGGATCGCGCCTAATCGACAATGCGGAGGGCGGGTTTGTCAAGGCGGTCGAAGCTGCGCGCCACATCCATCAACAGGTTTGCGACATCGACGGCTGTTGCCGGCGTCCCGGCCATCAGCGCAACCGCCCCACCCTTGACCGCGCCTTCGAAGATCGCCTCCGGGGTGAAGCCCGCCGGCTGGAGCCGCACAAGGAGTTTGGCGACCGCGTCCGTAACGGCGGATACCTGGCGGTCGTGGAGTTCAGTTGGATCGGGCATGTGATCTCCTGTTTAGGGGCAGAAAAAACTTTTCCGGTAATTTCGCGGCGATGCGCGCTTAGAGGGGCGCCGGTCCATGGCGGCGGGTGCCTGACCTTTTCACCCGCCCCCCGCCTTCACCTGTCGGCGACGTTTGCGATAGCCAGCGGCGAGGCCGCGCCTACCCATGAGCCGGCAATCGCTACCGCAGTAGTGAGGCAGCCGCCCTGCGATGACGCGATCCGCCACGAAACGTTGCCCACAGGCCCGGCAGGCTATCCCGGTCTCACGGTCTTCAGCCGGGCTCTCCGATCGCCACCAGGCGGCGCGCTGCGCCGCCGCTTGCGCGACGCGGCAGGCCTCGGAACAGAACATGGATGGCCGGCCGGTACGCTTGGGCGCCGGAACCGCCTTGCCGCACCGCAGACAAGAGCGCTCCGGCAGGGGAACCCCCGGCAAATCGAGCTGGCTCAAAAACGGGAAGAAAAACCCATTTTCGTCAGGCCCATTGACGTCGGCCTTTTCTATCCCTTTGATTTTCTTATCCATTTTTTTCAAACCAGAGTGCTAAACCCGAAAATGACGTCCAAATTTCGCCTCGGAGAGGAAAAAACCTGCGAATGTGGGGGAGGCCGGTCCACAGCTGGAGGCCTTCCAGACTTTCACCCCGCCCCCCCGGTCATGGCTTCGCCTCGGCCGACGATGGCTTCCAGCCGTGCTTGCGTTCGAAGGGCGACGGCCCTGCCGGCTTAGCTGGCGCCGCTGGTCGCGGCTGTGTCGGCTTGGGTCGCTCGGGAAGTGCAAGCCACATTCGTTCGGCGAGATAGCGGGTGAAGCTGCAGATCAGCTTCCGGCCGGCTGACCGGTTGACGCTCACGAACCTATCGATCTCGCTGGCCGCCTCAATCCGATCGGCTGGCGACAGCGCATTCCAGGCTTTCCTCGCTGCCTTCGGACTGTCAGGGACAGGCCAACGTTTCAGTGCTCGATCGAATTCGTCCATCGCGCTCTCTCTCTCAACTGATGGTTCTTCTGACGAGTCGGGGCGCATGGGTGCGCCCCGTGGGGGTGCATGGATGCGCCCCGTCACCTTTGCGTCACGGGGCGCATGGGCGCACCCCGTCTCACCATGTCTACGGGGTGCATGGGTGCGCCCCGTCTCCCCCTTGCTTCGCCGCCGCTCATCCGCCTTTTCGAACTCTGGCAACTTGGGGAAGGCATCGAGCCGCGCGACGTTCATTTCGTAGCGCCTGGTCATCCCCGGTGCGCCGCCGTTCTCGTTGCCCACAACTCGGAACCACCAATTGCCGGAGGCTTCGTCTTCGGGCCGCAGAGGCATCAGGGAACGGAGGATCCGCTTTGCCTGCGACCGGCTCACGCGCATTGCCTCCGCAAGCAAATCCATCGAAGGATAGAGGCTCTCACCGTCGTCATTGCACCAGTTGGCCATCACGAGCATGCATGTGAACTTGCTGCCGGCCACAGGCGCCCGCTGTATGACCTTGGTCATGACATCGATGCTCACCGCTGCGCCTCGCGGAGAACGGCGATTGCCTGAAGCGGCGTCAGGCCGAAGCGGCGACGAAGAGCGGGAATCACCGGGTGTTCACAGGTCGCACCATGGGCGCGGTACCAGGCCGCCGCGATCTCGATTGCCGCGCTCGACTGATGGCAAAGTCCGGTGGTTCCACCAACTGGCAACGACGGCGGGAGAGGATCGGCTCTCATTCGCCCCGCTCCCCGTCTCTTGCGCGCCGCTTGCGCGCAGTGCCCCCTTCGTTCGGGGTTGGTTCAGCAGAGGTTCCGGTGTCTACCGTAGCGGAAAACGGCGGATTTCCGCGCTTTCTTGCGCTCGGGGGTTCCTTGACATCGTAGGGGTCACAGGTTCAATCCCTGTCACGCCCACCATCCACCCTAAAAGAAGATCAAGGGCTTGCGGCATCTGCACGCTGCCGGCGATGGCCTTGAACGCCTGCGGCGGAAAGCGCGTATAAGCCTGCCGCTTCATGTGTGGGCGCGAAGCCTCCACGCGCATTGAGGTGCCGGCTCACCAAATCAAACAGCCGACCAGCCCCTCATGTCTCGTAGACGAAAGGCCCGCCGAAGCGGGCCACTTTGTCTGAAAATTGCACTGGGCCGAATTGTCGAAAAGCCCAGGTTGCTGCCGGATCAATTCAGGACCTGCACGATTTCGTGGGTCTCGGGATCCACCAGCACTGTCCTGTTGTCGATGGTCGCGTAGCGGTATTTGACGTTGGGTACCTCGTGCAGCACCACCGTATCCGGGACCTTCGAGCCGAGGTTCAACTCGAGGCCAAGGATGTTGATCGAAGCGACCGGGTTCTTGTGGACATATTCCTTGATGACGGTCTGCTGTCCGGGCTCGACTACAACTGCGCCTGGCTGCTGTACGACAACGGTGTCCCCAGCATTTGCAACACTGGCACCAGCAATGATCGCGCAAACGGCATAGATCGGAAGAAGCGTCTTCATGATATTCTCCTCTGGGCACGATTGCCGAAAGGACAAATGCCGGGAGAAATCGTCTCGTTCCGAAATCAATTTGGGTCTTTTTGTGTCCCTGGACGCCACATATGTGGACGAAAGCTACCCTGAGGCGGGCTCCTGGGCTCCTCACCCTTTCCAGAACTTCCACCTCGATTGGCGGCGCCCGCGCCCGCCATGTCGCGTCAGTTCGGGCAGGTCGTCCAACGGGCCGGTTTCGGCGACGAAACGCGCCCGCCATTCGTCGTTCAGCACGTCGCGCTGCGGCTTGATGCTGACATCGGTGGTCGGTGGCATCGGTTCATCGAGGCCGAGACGCGCGGCGATGGCCCGGCAGACGCTGTCGAAGTCGCCGTCGATATCCTCATAGACGAAGCGCAACGGCTCGATCCCGGCTCGCGCGAAGAACGACGCCCAGCGGGCGTTCCCGACCACGATCTTGCGCAGCGACGCCTCGATCTGCTCGCGGGAATACTCGGCGACGCCGGTGGCCGTCCCCGTGCTGCTCCACTTGCCGTCCTGCATGGCTCTCGCCAGCGAAATCGCCTGACCGAGCAGGTCGCGTCGCTCGAGAAGCACCCATACCGGGTCGGGAAACCATTGCGTGAGGCGGATTTCGGCCTGCAGCCGGTCGAAATGTTCCGGAAACAGTTTGAACGCCACCACGCCGTTCGGGGTCCTGCCTTTCGTCGCCGCGATCACACAGCGCTCCGCGCTGGCCATCTCCGGCGTGTCCCAATGGCGAAAATACTCCGTCGGATAACCGAGGACACCCGTAGTGCGCATCTTGCCGCAAAGCAGATTGCTCCCGCTTCGCGGCATGCTCGCGACGATGAGGGTCCGTCGAGGCGGCTCCCAATCGGAAGGCGGGCTGGTCGACATGTCTTCGCGAATATCAGCCGACTGACCGAAAGTCTATTCGACGATCGGCGCCTGCATCGCGACCGGCGTGTTCAACCCGGCCGCAAGCCGGATCTTATCTTCACGAAGAGTCCGTTCGCCGGTTCGGCTTCCAGCGCTCGCTCTATCATCGCCCGGGCCGACTTCGCCCGGCCCAGCGCCGCATGCAGTATGTGGGCTGAGCATGCGGCCGCGTAGGGACAACCGGCCCTGGCGGCGTCGAAAAAGGCCGCAAAATCGGCAGCCATCGCATGGGTGCGCCACATCTTGCCGGTCAGCACCTTCATGATCGGCAATGGAAGATCCGGACGCGCCTCGAACTGGGCCATCATGGCCGATTTCAGGACGGCCTCGCCGGCGCGAAAGTCCTTCGAGCGGAAGCAGATAGCCGCCATTTTCAACACATTGGCGTCATTGCGCGGATCGAGCGCCAGCGCCCGCTCCAGCATCGACTTCGCGTGCTTGACGCCTATCCGGTTTTCGAGTTTCAGAAAGGCCGCCTGGTACCCGAACGCCGCCTCCAGCGGGTCATAGTCGGCCTCGTACTCCCTCAGCTCTT
This sequence comes from Mesorhizobium sp. 65-26, assembly GCA_001899205.1. Classification (GTDB taxonomy): domain Bacteria; phylum Pseudomonadota; class Alphaproteobacteria; order Rhizobiales; family Rhizobiaceae; genus Mesorhizobium. The sequence goes on from MKVL01000038.1 coordinate 105,218, forward strand.
CCAGGATCAGCCTGCCCGTCCGCCGCCGCCCGAACAGGGCACCGGTCCTCAGCACCGGAACACCGCCTATCACCGCAGCTATCGTGGCGAAAACGCTGGTGCCGGCATAGATACGCGGACAGCGCGCCATCAACCCCATCTCGAAGAAGGCCCGCTCGGTCTGGTCGGCGAAGGCGTCGGCGCCGAAATCAGTGGTCAGCAATGCCCCGGTCTCGGCCTTGAGGTAGTCGAGTGTGGCGCGGTCCTGCCCCACCAGAAGCGTTGCCAGCCCTTTTCGCTTCAGCCTGGTGATGATGGCCCTGGCCAGCGTCGAAGGGATGACCTTGTCCTCGAAGACGAGCGTCGAGCGAAACCTGCCATGCACGATATCGCCGCTGCGCAGATGCAGCGCGGCCATGGGACGGGTGAGCCGGCAGCCTGCGGCGGCATCGAGCGCGGCCCGCACCGGTTCCGAAAAGCCAAGCGTCGCGAAGGCCTGCGCCCGACGCTCGACCATGCGGTCGCCGGGAAGCCAATCTTTCGGCCATCCCTCGCGGAACCGCTTGAGCATCTGGAAATCGTTGCAGAGCCAGCCACGGCCACTCTCAGCCCTTCGCTCTAGGATAGCGCTCGTGAAGCGCTCGCGGCCGAGCATGTCGAATTCCGCCTCGTCGATCCTCTCGCCGAGCCAATGCCGCTCGATGAAACCGGCCGAGAAGATCTTTCCGACGGGAGCGACGAGATGGAACTGCTCCTCGACCGGCCGCCAGGTGAAGCCAAACCGCCCGCCCAACCGGTCGGCGAGGAATTTCGCGCCGAGCATAGCCAGCAGGCGACCGCCCAGCCCATCGATTCTGGTCGCAACGAACAGCTTTTCCGAAAGCGCGTTCAAGGGGAGCCGCACCCGTCACGCCTTGCAGCGCCGCGAGCAACTGCCTGCGCCGGCCATGCGGCTCCGGCCACGCCGGAGCGCACGGCATGGAACCGGGCGAGCCTATGCAGCGCCAAGGCGGATATCGCCCTTGTCGATGTGCCGGAGGAACCAGCCATAAGTCTGTTCCAACCCGTCGCTGAGCCCGTAACGGGGACGCCAGCCGGTCGCGAACAACCGCGATACGTCCATGAGCTTGCGCGGGGTACCGTCCGGCTTCGTCGCGTCGAACGTGATCGTCGCCTCGGCGCCGACCACGGACACGATGGTGCGGGCAAGGTCGGCGATGGTGATGTCCTCGCCCGAGCCGACATTGACGTGGCTGTCGCCGGAATAGTTCTTGAGCAGCCACACCATCGCGTCGGCCGCATCGTCGACATGCAGGAATTCGCGCATCGGCTTGCCCGAGCCCCAGACGCTCAGCGCCTTGCCGCCCTGGAGTTTCAGCTGATGAGCCTTGCGCATCAGGGCCGGGACGACATGGCTTGAGGTGAGGTCGAAATTGTCGCCGGGCCCGTAGAGGTTGGTAGGCATTGCCGAGATATAGTCGACGCCATGCTGGCGGCGGTAGGCCTGGCACAGCTTCAGCCCGGCGATCTTGGCGATCGCGTACCACTCGTTGGTGGGCTCGAGCGGACCGGTGAGCAGAGCGTCCTCCGGGATCGGCTGCGGGGCAAGCTTGGGATAGATGCAGGACGAGCCGAGGAAGAGCAGCTTGCCGACATCGTTGCGAAAGGCGCTGTCGACGACATTGGTCTGCATGACCAGATTGTCCTGCAGGAAATCGACCGGATAGGTGTCGTTGGCGAGGATGCCGCCAACCTTCGCCGCCGCCATCACAACGGCGTCCGGCCTGCGGTCCGCCATCCAGCGGCGCACGCCCTGCTGGTCGAGCAGGTCGAGTTCGTCGCGCCCCGCCGTCAGCACCTCGCAGTCCTCGCTGGCGAGGCGCCGCACGACGGCGGAACCGACCATGCCGCGATGGCCGGCGACGAAAACACGCTTGCCACGAAGTTCGAAAGTGCCGCTCATCAGACTGTTCCTCGCGCGAGGCCGGCACGGCGCCGCCGGGCACCGTTCAGCCGGGCTTCGTGGTTGCCGCCGAACCCGTTGTCGCCCGGACGATTACCGCAAGGGGATTTGCCCAGACAAGTCAAAAATCGGAATTCGGCGTTTATAGCGACGTGCATCCATTTGGGCGCGCAAAGTACGTTCCAGTACTTTTGGACCGACGCATGGTGCTTGCCGAAGATCGATACCGGCCTTCCCGGAAATCGGCTTCAATTTTCCGGCCGATGCAGCGTGGCCGGGTGCCTAGATTCCCGCCACAGCGCACAGGCCTTTCATCCTGGCGACGGCGCGATCCGGATCGGCCAGCAAACCCGCCTGGTCGGCCAACCGGAACACGTCGGCGTAGTGGCATATGCCGCGCGCCGACTGCATGCCGCCGATCATCGAGAAATGGTCCTGATGGCCGTTCAGCCAGGCCATGAAGACGATGCCGGCCTTGTAGTATTCGGTCGGTGCCTCGAAGATCTTGCGCGACAGCGGCACGGTCGGCGCCATCAGCGCGTCGTAGCCGGCGCGGTCGCCCTCGGCGAGCTTCGCCAGCGCCGCATTGGCAACCGGGGCGATGGCGTCGAAAATGCCCAGCAGCGCATGCGAGTGCTTCCTGCCGTCGCCGGCGATCAGTTCGGGATAGTTGAAATCGTCGCCGGTGAACATGACGACGCCTTCCGGCAGCCGGTCCCGCAGCGCGATTTCCTTGTCCGCGTCGAGCAGCGATATCTTGATTCCCTCGACCTTGCCGGCATGCCGCTCGATGATGGCAACGACCGTGTCCAGCGCGGCCTCGAAGTCCTCGCTGCCCCAATAGCCCTTCAGCGCCGGGTCGAACATGTCGCCCAGCCAGTGCAGGATGACCTTGCCGGAGGCCTGGCCAAGGATGCGGTCGTAGACGCGGGCATAGTCGTCCGGCCCCCTGGCGACTGCCGCCAGCGCGCGGCTCGCCATCATGATCGCCTTGCCGCCCTCGCCTTCCACGAAGGAGAACTGTTCTTCATAGGCGCCGACGACGTCGTCGAGCGTCCGGGCCATCGCCGGCGCCAGATGGTCGGTGCCTGCACCCGAAGCAAGGTCGGCGCCAGGCACGGTGCGCGCCTCGGCGATGGAACGCCGGATCAATTCCTTCGCGCTGGACCAGTCGAAGCCCATGCCGCGCTGCGAAGTGTCCATGGCTTCGGCGATGCGGAAGCCCAGCCGCCACAGATGATGGCGGAACGCCATCGTCCGCTCCCAGTCGACGGCCGGCCGCGACCACGGATCGATCATCGCGACACGGTCGGCCACGACATGCGCGGCGGCGTAGGCGATGCGCGGGAAGCTGGCGCCGATCCGTGCCTGCGCGGGCACACCCACCATCCGGTAAGACTCGCGGCCGCCGTTCCGCGCGGGCAAGGTTATGTCCATGGAACCCTCCGTTCGGCGAAGCCTATAAATGGAACGTTCCAATAAATCAAGAAACTTTAAAATCAATACATCTCCAGCACCATTTGCTGCATCGCAACACGGAAAACCTTGCAAACCATCGTGTTCATGGCCCGCCGATCAATTTTTCGAATCCTGGAAAAATGCGGATTGACTCTGGCGGCGGCCGACGATTAGAACGTTCCAATAAATTTACCCCAGAAAAGGAAGAAGCGGATGGCCAGCCGGGCCAAGGCGACGATCCTCGACATTGCCCGCGCGGCGGGCGTGTCCAAGTCGACGGTCTCGCTCGTGCTCCAGGGCAGCGGGCTGATCCGCCCCGACACGGCGGCCAAGGTGCGCAAGGCAATCGAGGACGTCGGCTATGTCTACAATCGCGGCGCCGCCAACCTGCGCAAGGCGCACTCCAACGTCATCGGCATGGTGATCAACGACCTCACCAACCCCTTCTTCGCCGAGCTCGCGGTCGGCATGGAGCGGGTCTTCCAGTCGGCCGGCATCGTGCCCTTCATCGCCAACACGGCTGAGAACCCGGTCCGCCAGGAAGAGGTGTTGAAGTCGCTGATGGAACAGGGCGTCGCCGGCCTTATCGTCTCGCCGGCGCGCGGCAGCACGCCTGACGCCTTCCGGCGCCTGGAGGCGGCCGGCGTCCCGGTCGTCTTCGCCATGCGCCGGCTGCCCGAAAGCCGCATCCCGGTCATCGCGCCCGACAACCATCGCGGTGCCTTCCTCGCCACACGCCATCTCATCGGCAAGGGACACAGGCGGCTCGCCTTCTTCGGCGGCTCGGCCGACCTCGTCGTCTATCACGAGAGGCTGGGCGGCTTCCGCGAGGCCTGCGAGACACTCGGCATCGCTCCCGCCGACGTGCTGGTGTTCGAAGGCGAAACCAGCCGCAAGGGCGGCATCGCCTGCCTGGAGGCCGCACTTGCCCTGGCCGAGCCGCCGACGGCCGCGCTCTGCTTCAACGACGCGGTCGCCTTCGGCGCCATGCTGGCGCTGCGCAAGCGCGGCCTGGAGCCGGGCAGCGACTTCGCCGTCGTCGGTTTCGACGACGTCGTCGAGGCCGAACATTACATGCCTGCCTTGACCAGCGTTGCCGTCGACACGCCCGGCCTCGGCGAGCGCGCCGCCCATGTGGTGCTGAAGATGATCCAGTCGCGCACCACCCGCGCGGAGGACCACATCGGCGCCGTCAATCTCGTGGTCAGGGAAAGCTGCGGCCCCGATCGTTCGCAGGAAGTCCGCCGCGCGGCGATGGGAGGCGTGGCATGAGCGTGAAATGGGGCTTGATCGGCGCCAGCACGATCGCCAGGCAGTTCATGATCAATGCCATACGCGCCCGTGGCGACGGCGAGATCGTGGCGGTGATGAGCGCCGACCCCGAGCGCGCAACCGCCTTCGCGCGGGAGCACGGCATCCCCGACGGCGTCTCCACGCTGGACGCCTTGCTGGGCGCCGGCATCGATGCCGTCTACATCTCGACCACCAACGAGCTGCACCTCGAACAGGCGCTTGCCGCGATCAATGCCGGCAAGCACGTGCTGTGCGAGAAGCCGCTGGCGCTGACCAGCGCCGATGCCCGCCGGATGGTGGCTGCCGCGAAGGCCGCTGGCGTCGTGCTCGGCACCAACCACCATCTGCGCAATGCCGGCGCCCATCGCGCCATGCGCACGGCCATCGCCGCCGGCCGGATCGGCAGGCCGATCGCGGCTCGCGTCTTCCATGCGGTCTACCTGCCGGAACACCTGCAGGGCTGGCGCATCACCAGGCCCGACGCCGGAGGCGGCGCGGTGCTCGACATAACGGTGCATGATGCCGACACGCTTCGCTTCGTGCTGAACGAGGACCCCGTCGAGGTTTCCGCCTTCACGCAGTCGGCCGGCATGGCTTCCGGTCAAGGCCTGGAAGACGGCGCCATGTGCCTTTGGCGTTTCGGCTCGGGCGTCATCGCGCAATCGCATGAAGGCTTCACGACCAAATATGCCGGCACCGGCTTCGAGGTGCACGGCTCGGAAGGCTCGCTGATCGCCACCGGCGTGATGACGCAGAAGCCGGTGGGCTCGGTGCTGCTGCGCACCGCGAAGGGCGAAGAGGAGTTGGCCTTCGACCGCGAGGACCTCTACACGCGCTCGGTGCGGAAATTCCATGCCGCGCTCGCCGGCCAGGGCAGGCCGGCCGCCACCGGCGAGGATGGCGTCTGGTCGCTGGCTTCGGCCGAGGCGGCGCTGCTTTCGGCGAAGTCCGGAAAGGCGGTTTCGATCGACCCCGAACTCGGGAGTGCCCAGTGAGCAAGGTCGCCTCCGCCGCGCAAGCGGCCAGCCTGATCAAGGACGGCATGGTCGTTTCCGTGTCCTCGTCGAGCGGCCTCGGCTGTCCCGACGCCGTGCTCGCCGCGATCGGCGCGCGTTTCGAGACGGAGGGCCACCCGAAGGGCATCACCACGCTGCATCCGATCGCCGCCGGCGACATGTACGGCATCAAGGGCATCGATCATCTGGCGAAGCCCGGACTGCTGAAGCGCACACTGTGCGGCTCCTACCCGTCCGGCCCCTCCTCCGCCGAGCCGCCACGGATATGGAAGATGATCGGCGACAATTCTGTCGCCGCCTACAACGTGCCCTCCGGCATCCTGTTCGACATGCACCGCGAGGCCGCCGCCAAACGGCCGGGTGTTCTCACCAAGGTCGGCCTCGACACCTTCGTCGATCCGCGCCACCAGGGCTGCGCCATGAACGCGGCGGCCGCCGAGCCGATCGTTTCGGTGCAGCAGTTCGACGGCGAGGAATGGCTCTATTTCCGCGCCATCGTTCCCAATATATCGATCATCCGCGCCACCTCCGCCGACGAGCGCGGCAACCTCACCTATGAGCATGAGGGCGCCTATCTCGGCGGGCTGGAGCAGGCGCTGGCCGCCCGCAACAATGGCGGCATCGTCATCGCGCAGGTCAAGCGCGTCGTCGAGAATGGCACGCTGAAGCCGCACGACGTGCGCGTGCCCGGCGTGCTCGTCGATCACATCGTGGTCGCGCCCGATCAGTTGCAGACCACGCAGACTCCCTACGATCCGGCCATATCGGGCGAAATCTTCCGGCCGCTGTCGACCTTCCGCACGCCCGAGATGAACATCCAGAAGGTCATCGCGCGCCGCGTCGCCATGGAACTGCGCGACGGCATGGCGGTCAACATCGGCTTCGGCATTTCCGCCAACGTGCCGCGCATCCTCCTGGAGGAAGGCCAGCACGGCAAGGTCACCTGGGTGATCGAGCAGGGCGCGGTCGGCGGCGTGCCGCTGCTCGACTTCAAGTTCGGCTGCGCCTCCAACGCCGAGGCGATCATGCCTTCGCCGCATCAGTTCATCTACTTCCAGGCCGGCGGCTTCGACGCCTCGCTTCTCTCCTTCCTGCAGATCGACCGGCATGGCTCGGTCAACGTGTCGAAGCTCTCGGCAAGACCGCATGTCACCGCCGGCGCAGGCGGCTTCGTCGACATCACTTCACGGGCGAAGAAAATCGTCTTCTCCGGTTTCTTCAACGCCGGCGCCAGGCTTTCCCTGGCCGATGGCCGTCTCCGCATCGACGGGGAAGGCAAGGTCAAGAAGATAGTCGAGGAGGTCGAGCACATCTCCTTCTCCGGCAAGCGCGCGGTCGCCCAGGGACAGGACATCACCTACGTCACCGAGCGCTGCGTGATGAAGCTGACAGCGGACGGGCTGATGGTGACGGAGCTCGCGCCCGGCGTCGATCTCCAGCGCGACGTGCTGGCTCAGGCCGAGATTCCGCTTGGCGTTGCCAACGACCTCAAGGTCACCCCCACTGCGCTCTACCAGGACCGGCCGATCGGCCTGTCGCTCAATGGCGGCGCCTCGCTGGGAGGCGTGCATGGCTGAACGCCTTGTGAGCTTCGAGCAGGACGGCGCCATCGGCATCGTCACGCTGCGGCGCCCGGAGAAATTCAACGCGCTGGACATCCCCATGCTGCGTGCGCTGGAAGCGGCGCTCGACGAGGCGGAACTGGCTGACGGCGCGCGCGTCGTACTCGTTCGCGGCGAAGGCAAGGGATTTTGCGCCGGCGGCGACGTCGAGGCCTGGGGCGCCATGAGCGCCGCGGATTTCCAGGTGCAGTGGGTCCGCTACGGCCATCGCGTTTTCGACCGGCTCGCCCGGTTGCGCCAGCCAACGATAGCGGTCCTCTCCGGCCACGCGCTGGGCGGCGGGCTGGAACTGGCTGCCGCCTGTGACCTTCGTGTCGCGGAAACTCAGATCAAGCTTGGCTTCCCCGAAACATCGATCGGTGTGGTGCCCGGCTGGTCCGGCACCCAGCGCGCCGTGCGGCGCTTCGGCGCGCAGGTGGTGCGGCGCATGGCGCTGGGCGGCGAGGTCCTGCTGGCTGCCGACGCGCTGGCGCTTGGCGTCGTCGATCGCGTCGTCGAGACGGGCAAGGCCTTCGATGAGGCCAGGGCCTGGGGCGACAGGATCGCCGAGCGCGGTCCGCTGGCGACCGAGGCCGCCAAGCTGATGATCGGCGTTGCCGAGGGCGAGGAGGATGCCGCCGCGACCGAGGCGCTGGCCAGCGCCTTCATCGCGCTGACCGGCGATCTCAAGGCCGGCGTCGGCGCCTTCAAGGCCAGGCAGAAGCCGGCCTTTACGAGATCCTAGAGGACGTCGCATGAACGCACCGCTCAACATTTCCATGCCGGCCGAGGCATCCCAGGCGCCGAAGGCCTACAAGCTGCTGATCGACGGCAAGCATGTCGATGCGCGTGACGGCCGTGTCATCGAGCGCGCCAGCCCGGGACACGGCTTCGTCGTGTCGCGCTACGCCCAGGCCGGGGCCGCCGAGGTCGAGGCCGCCGTTCAGGCCGCGCACAGGGCTTTCGAGACCGGCCCCTGGCCGCGCATGAAGGCCTCTGAACGCGCCGCGATCCTGCTCAGGACGGCGGACCTCATCGAAACGCGGCTGGAGGAGATCGCGCGCCTCGACGCGCTGGAATCCGGCAAGCCGATCGCCCAGGCGCGCGGCGAGATCGGCGGCGCCGTCGATATCTGGCGCTACGCCGCCTCGCTCGCCCGCACGCTTCACGGCGAGAGCTATGCCAATCTCGGCGACACCATGCTGGGCGTGGTGGTGCGCGAGCCGATCGGCGTCGTCTCGCTCATCACGCCATGGAATTTCCCGTTCCTGATCATCAGCCAGAAACTGCCCTTCGCGCTCGCCGCCGGCTGCACGGCCGTGGTGAAGCCCAGCGAAATGACGTCGGCCTCGACCTTCCTGCTGGGCGATATCCTGCTCGAGGCCGGCCTGCCGGCCGGTGTCGTCAACATTCTCGCCGGCTTCGGCGCGGACGTCGGCGCGCCCATGGTCAGCCACCCGCTGGTCGAGATGGTGTCGTTCACCGGCTCCACGCGCGTCGGCAAGATGACGATGGCAGCCGCCTCGGACTCGCTGAAGAAAGTCTCCATGGAACTCGGCGGCAAGAACGGCCAGATCGTTTTCCCCGACGCCGACCTCGAAGCCGCGGCCGACGCCGCCGTGTTCGGCGGCTTCTTCAATGCCGGCGAATGCTGCAACGCCGGCAGCCGGCTGATCGTGCACGAGGCGATCGCGGACGACTTTCTCGCCGCGGTCAAGGCGCTCGCCGCGAAGGTGAAGGTCGGCGATCCGCTCGACGACCGCACCAAGGTCGGCGCCATGATCTCGACCGACCATATGGAAAAGGTAGCCGGCTATGTTTCGGCGGCAAAAACCGACGGTGGCAACGTTTTTTCTGGCGGTGCGCGGATCGCCTCCAATGCCGGTCAGTACCTCGATCCGACCATCATTCGTAACGTTACAGAGGACATGGCGATCGCCCGCGAGGAAGTGTTCGGCCCGGTGCTTTCCGTGCTGACTTTTGAATCGATTGAAAAGGCGTTGCACATCGCCAACAACACGCCCTATGGTCTGTCAGCGGGCGTTTGGAGCGCCAGCATCGACACCTGCATGTCGGTGGCGCGTCATGTGCGTTCGGGAACCGTTTGGGTGAACACGTTCATGGAAGGTTATCCCGAGCTGCCTTTCGGAGGCTACAAGCAGTCCGGCCTCGGGCGCGAACTCGGCAAGCGCGCCGTCGAGGATTATACCGAAGAGAAGACGATACAGTTTCATCGCGGCCAGCGCACCGGATGGTGGGTCGGCTGAGTTGGGAGGAAAGCCGGCGGACAACCGCCGGCCGATTGGTTGCAACACAAGGGAGGAACTCGATGTTGCGCAAACTGCTTATTGGAACGGCTCTCGCCACAAGCTTCGCATTCTCGGCGCATGCCGCCGACGTCAAGGAAGTGCAGATGCTGCATTGGTGGACGTCGGGCGGCGAGGCTGCCGCCCTCAACGTGCTCAAGCAGGATCTCGCCAAGGAAGGCTATGCCTGGAAGGACGTGCCGGTGGCCGGCGGCGGCGGCGACGCCGCGATGACCGCGCTGAAGGCGATGGTCGCGGCGGGCAACTACCCGACCGCCTCGCAGATGCTGGGCTACACCGTGCTCGACTATGCCCAGGCCGGCGTCATGGGCGACCTGACCGAGACCGCCAAGAAGGAAGGCTGGGACAAGTCCGTTCCGGCGGCCCTGCAGAAGTTCTCGGTCTATGACGGCAAGTGGGTCGCGGCGCCGGTCAATGTCCACTCCGTCAACTGGCTGTGGATCAACAAGGCGGTGATGGACAAGATCGGCGGCACCGAGCCGAAGACGTTCGACGAGTTCGTCGCGTTGCTCGACAAGGCCAAGGCGGCTGGCGTCATCCCGCTCGCCCTCGGCGGCCAGAACTGGCAGGAAGCCACCATGTTCGATTCCGTCGTGCTGTCGACCGGCGGGCCGGAATTCTACAAGAAGGCGATGAACGACCTCGACGACGCCTCGCTCAAGTCCGACACGATGAAGAAGTCGTTCGACAACCTCGCCAAGCTGGTGACCTATGTCGATCCGAACTTCTCAGGCCGCGACTGGAACCTCGCCACCGCCATGGTCATCAAGGGCGACGCGCTGGTTCAGGTCATGGGCGACTGGGCCAAGGGCGAGTTCCACGCCGCCAACAAGACCCCGGGCACCGACTTCCTCTGCTATCGCTTCCCGGGTACCGACGGCTCCGTGATCTACAACTCCGACATGTTCGGCATGTTCAACGTTCCGGAAGACCGCAAGGCCGCCCAGATCGCGCTTGCCACCGCCACGCTGTCGAAGAGCTTCCAGTCGGCCTTCAACGTCGTGAAGGGTTCGGTTCCCGCCCGCACCGACGTGCCGGACACCGACTTCGACGCCTGCGGCAAGAAGGGCATCGCTGACCTGAAGAAGGCCAATGAAGGCGGCACGCTGTTCGGCTCGCTGGCCCAGGGCTATGGCGCCCCGCCGGCCGTCGCCAACGCCTACAAGGACGTCGTCTCGAAGTTCGTCCATGGTCAGATCAAGACCTCCGACGAGGCCGTGACCGAGTTGGTCAAGGCGATCGACGACGCCAAGTAAGCACCGCTCGCGAGAGACCTTCCCCGCTCCGGCGGGGAAGGTTCCTTTCCGCGAGGCCGGCCCGCATCCGTGTCGAGGATCGGTCCAATGAGCAAGAGCTGGGGTAGAAGCCCATGAGCACAGTCGCGACAAGCCAGGTCAAGCGAGCTGCGGAGCATGACGTGCGTCCGCGCGCCTCCATCCGCTCGCACCTGCAGGACGCCCTGCCGAAGATCGTCCTGGCGCCGAGCTTCGCCATCACGATCGTCTTCGTCTACGGCTTCATCCTGTGGACGATCTATCTGTCCTTCACCAATTCCAAGACCTTCCCTTCCTACGCCATAACGGGCGCGCGCGCCTACCAGCGGTTGTGGGGATGGACCTTCGACACCGACCCGCCCTCCAGCTGGTACACCTCGATCACCAACATGGGCATTTTCGGTTTCCTCTACATCCTTATCTGCCTGGCGCTCGGCCTGTTCCTGGCGATCCTGCTGGACCAGAAGATCCGTGGCGAAGGCATGCTGCGCCCGATCTACCTCTATCCGATGGCGCTGTCCTTCATCGTCACCGGCGTCGCCTGGAAATGGTTCCTCGATCCCGGTCTTGGCCTCGAGCAGACGCTGCATCAGTGGGGCTGGTCGAGCTTTCATTTCGACTGGATCAAGAACAAGGATTTCGTCATCTACACCGTGGTCATCGCCGGCGTCTGGCAGGCCTCCGGCTTCATCATGGCGATGTTCCTGGCGGGTCTGCGCGGCATCGACGGCGAGATCATGAAGGCGGCGCAGATCGACGGCGCCACCACCTTCCAGCTTTACCGGCGCATCGTCATACCGCTGCTGCGGCCGATCTTCCTGTCGGCTTTCATCGTGCTGGCGCACCTGGCCATCAAGTCCTACGACCTTGTCGTGGCGCTGACCAGCGGCGGGCCTGGCGGTTCGGCCTGGCTGCCCTCCAACTTCATGTATGAGTACACCTTCAAGCGCAACGAGATGGCCGTCGGCTCGGCAAGCGCCGTGATCATGCTGATGACCATCGTCGCCATCATCGTTCCCTATCTCTATTCCGAACTCAGGGAGAAGCCGCGATGAGCGCCATAGCTTCCTCCAGCCGCCAAAGCGGCGCCAGCACCAAGGTCCTCAACCGGGTCGTCATCTACGGACTGCTGGCGCTGTTCGCGCTGTTCTACCTGATGCCGCTCTTCGTCATGCTGGTCACCTCCTTCAAGACGATGGACGAGATCCAGAACGGCAACATGCTGTCGCTGCCCAAGGCGCCGACCTTCGAGCCGTGGCTGAAGGCCTGGGGCCAGACCTGCGTTGGCCTCACCTGCGCCGGCATCAAGGGCTACTTCTGGAACTCCATCAAGATGGTGGTGCCGGCGGTGATCATCTCGACGCTGCTCGGCGCGCTCAACGGCTATGTGCTGACCAAATGGCGCTTCCGCGGCCACACGCTGGTGTTCGGCCTGATGCTGTTCGCCTGCTTCATCCCGTTCCAGTCGGTGCTGCTGCCGATGGCGACGATCCTGGGCAGCCTCGGACGCTTCGGCGTGTCGCTGCAGAACTCGATCGGCACCAGCCTCGGCCTCGGCAATCCGACGGTCAACCTCATCTTCGTCCACGTGGTCTACGGCATAGGGTTCACCACGCTGTTCTTCCGCAACTATTACGAGGCCTTCCCGACCGAACTGGTCAAGGCGGCCCAGGTCGACGGCGCCTCCTTCTTCCAGATCTTCCGGCGCATCATGCTGCCGAACTCGATGCCGATCTTCGTCGTCACCGTCATCTACCAGTTCACCAACATCTGGAACGACTTCCTGTTCGCCTCGGCCTATGCCGGCACCGGCGACGCGATGCCGATGACGGTGGCGCTGAACAACGTCGTCAACACCTCGACCGGCGTCGTCGAATACAATGTCAACATGGCCGCCGCGATGATTGCCGCGCTGCCAACACTCCTCGTCTACGTGCTTGCCGGCCGCTATTTCGTGCGCGGTCTGATGGCTGGCGCCGTCAAAGGATAATCCAATGGCTTTTCTGGAAATTGATGGTCTGCGGAAGCGCTTCGGCAATGTCGAGATCCTGAAGGGGATCAATCTCGAGCTGGAGAAGGGTGGCTTCCTGGTGCTGGTCGGCCCCTCCGGCTGCGGCAAGTCCACCCTGCTCAACACCATCGCCGGCCTGGAGACGATCACCGCCGGCGAGATCCGCGTCGACGGCCGGGCGATCAACGATCTGCATCCGTCCAAGCGCGACATCGCCATGGTGTTCCAGAGCTACGCGCTCTACCCGAACATGACGGTGGCAGGAAACATCTCCTTCGGCATGGAAATGCGCGGCGTGCCAGCCGACGAACGCCAGAAGGCGATCGACAAGGTGGCCAAGGTGCTGCAGATCGGCCACCTGCTGCAGCGCAAGCCCAGCCAGCTTTCCGGCGGCCAGCGCCAGCGCGTCGCCATGGGCCGCGCCCTTGTGCGCGACCCCAAGCTGTTCCTGTTCGATGAGCCGCTGTCCAATCTCGACGCCAAGCTGCGCGTCGACATGCGCATCGAGATCAAGCGCCTGCATGCCACGACCGGCACGACGATCGTCTACGTCACGCACGACCAGATCGAGGCGATGACGCTGGCCACCAAGATCGCCGTCATGCGCGACGGCGAGGTGCAGCAGTTCGGCACACCGGCTGAGATCTACAACAATCCGTCCAACATGTTCGTCGCCGACTTCATGGGCTCGCCGGCAATGAACCTCATTCCCGCCACGGTCGGCGTCAATGGCCACGGGCTTGCCGTGGTCATGCAGCGCGAGGCGCGCGAGCCCATCTCGCTGCCGCTGGCCAACGCGCCGGCCGGCCTCTCCGAGTTCAAGGACAAGCCCGTCATCTTCGGCGTTCGTCCCGAGGCCCTGACCGACCCGGAGGGCGCGGAACGCAATGCTTCCGCCATCGCCACCGCCAACCTGCACATCGAAGTGGTCGAGCCCGCCGGCTCGGACACGTTCGCCGTCACCAATCTCGGCGGCAAGGGCGTGGTGGCGCGCCTGCGCGCCGACGCCAACATCCAGCCCGGCAGCAACACGGCGCTCGCCTTCAATCTGACGAAGGCGGTGTTCTTCGACCCGGCGACCGAGAAGCGCATCTTCTGATGCATGTCGTCCAGAAACGGCTCCGGTTTTGGGGCGACGACATGCATCAAAACAAGACCTTTAGATTATGACAAACCCCGATATCGTCATCATCGGCTCCGGCATAGGCGGCGCCACGATCGCCTCCGGCTTGGCCGGCAGTGGCGCCTCGATCCTGATCCTGGAGCGTGGCGAGCCCCTGCCCGCGACGCCGCATGCGCGCTCGACACGCTCGATCTTCGTCGACGAGCACTACCGGCCGAAGGAGATGTGGCGCGAGGCCGGTGGCGCGTCCTTCAACCCGGGCAACTACTATTACGTGGGCGGCAATTCGAAATTCTTCGGCGCGGTGCTGATCCGCTACCGCAAGGAAGACTTCTCCGCCATGGAGCATTTCGGCGGCATCTCACCGGCATGGCCTTTCTCTTACGACGAGTTCGAGCCCTGGTACTCGAAGGCCGAACAACTCTTTCGCGTGCGTGGCACGTTGGGCGAAGACCCGACCGAACCGTTTCATTCGATCCCTTACGCCTTCCGGCCGGTACCGGACGAACCGCCGATCGCACGTGCCCGCGCCGAACTGAAAAGCCTTGGCCTGCATCCGGCCTCGCTGCCGCTCGGCGTCGATATCGAGACCTGGCTGAAGGAAGGCAGGACCGGCTGGGATGCCTTCCCGAACACCGGCCAGGGCAAGGTCGACGCCCAGACCGGACCGCTCGCGGCGGCACTCACAGATCCCAACATCCGCATCGAGACCGGCGCTCATGTCGACTGGCTGGAAACGTCGCCGGACGGCAAGTCTATCGCCGCCATCCGCTACACCCAGAACGGTTCGCAAAAGACGCTGTCGCCGAAGCTGGTGATCCTGTCGGCCGGCGCCATCAACTCCGCGGCGATCCTGCTGCGCTCGCCCTCCGGGACCAACGGCAGGACGGGGGGCAAGGGACTTGCCAACAGCTCCGACCAGGTCGGCCGCAACTTCATGAACCACAATTCGAGCGCGATGCTGGCCATCGACCCACGCCGCCGCAACGACAGCGTCTACCAGAAGACGCTTATGCTCAACGACTACTACCTGTCGGATGGCAAGGGCGGCAAGCCGCTCGGCAATGTCCAGCTCCTCGGCAAGATCGACGGCAACATGCTCAAGGCCAATGTGAAGACGATGCCGAAATTCGCGCTCGACTTCATGGCCGGCCACGCCGTCGACTGGTACCTGATGTGCGAGGATCTGCCCGATCCGGAAAGCCGCATCATGGTCGACGGCAAGGAGATCGTCATGCAGTGGCGGCGCTCCAATATGCAGTCGCTGGATGGCCTGACCAAGGTAATGCGCGAGAACTTCCGCGCCTGCGGCTATCCCATCGTGCTGTCGCGGCCCTTCGACAAGCGCACCCCCTCGCACCAGTGCGGCACCGTGCGCATGGGCAACGATCCGGCGACGGCACCGCTCGACACCTTCTGCCGCGCCTTCGACCACCGCAACCTGTTCGTCGTCGACGGCGGTTTCCTGCCGACCTCGGCCGCGGTCAACCCCGCGCTGTCGATCGCCGCGCAGGCGCTGCGCGTGGCCGACTACATCCGCAGGACGGAGCTTTCCTCATGACAGGCCGACGCCGCCCCTCATCCTCCTGCCGGCACCCTTTCCCCACAGACGGCGGGGCAATCGCATATGGGGTTCCCCCGCTCCGTCGCCGCTGCGCGGCGCCACCTCTCCCCCCTCCGGAGGGAGAGGAAGGGAGCCCGGTCTGGCAGGCTCACGCCCTTCCTCTCCCCCGTCGTTCGGGGGAGAGGTGGTCGGCAAAGCCGAGCGGAGTGGGGGTCGTGGCCACATGCGATTGCCTTGCCGTAAAAGGGGAGAAGCATGCTCGCCGAGACCCCGCCGTTTCTTTGGCGATTGGCGAAGGCACCGGCGAGAGCGTCCTTCTCCCCGTCACCATGCGGGGAGAAGTGCCCGGCAGGGCGATGAGGGGCGGCGCCAACGTCCAGAAAGCTGATCGCCTATGACCCGCCCCGCAGCCATCATCACCGGAGGCGCGCGTGGCATCGGCCTTGCCTGCGCCGAGGCGCTGGCCGGCGCCGGCTTCGACATCCTCATCGCCGACCTTGCCGAGACAGCGCCTGAAGGGCTTGCCGAGCGGATCGCCAAGCGCGGCGCCAGCCTGATCTACCAGCGCTGCGACATCGCCGACCTGCCCAGCCACGCGGCGCTGGTCGATGCGGCGATGACCGGCTTCGGCAGCATCGACTGCCTGGTCAACAATGCCGGGGTCGGCGCGGTGGTGCGGGGCGACCTGCTGGAGTTGAAACCCGAGAATTTCGACCGCACGCTCGGCATCAACCTGCGCGGCACGGTTTTCCTCAGCCAAGCCGTCGCCAAGGCGATGCTGGGCAAGCCGGCGGGCCATGCCAGGACCATCGTCACCATCACCTCGGTCAGCGCCGGCATGGCCTCGCCTGAGCGGCCCGACTACTGCGTCTCCAAGGCGGGTCTTTCGATGTGGGTGAAGAACCTGGCGCTGCGGCTCGCCGCCGAGGGCATCGGCGTGTTCGAGGTGCGGCCTGGCATCATCCGCACCGATATGACGGCGGGCGTGGCCGCCAAATATGACGGGCTGATCGACGGCGGTCTGGTGCCGGCCAGGCGCTGGGGCGAAGCGTCCGACATCGGCGCCGTGGTGGCGGCGCTGGCCTCCGGCAAGTTCGGCTTCTCGACCGGCTCGGTCATCGACGTGGACGGCGCGCTCTCGGTGCCGCGCCTTTGAGACGGACAGGATCATGAGCGACTACATCATCGTCGGTGCCGGACCCGCCGGCTGCGTTCTGGCCAACCGGCTGAGCGAGGACCCCTCGCACAGCGTTCTCCTGCTCGAGGCAGGCGGCAAAGACTGGCACCCGCTGATCCACATGCCGGCCGGCTTCGCCAAGATGACCAAGGGCATCGCGTCCTGGGGATGGTCGACCTTGCCGCAAAAGCACATGAAGGACCGCGTCTTCTGGTACACGCAGGCCAAGGTGGTTGGCGGCGGCTCCTCCATCAACGCGCAGATCTACACGCGCGGCAACGCCCGCGACTACGACGCCTGGGAGAAAGAAGAAGGTCTTGCCGGCTGGGGCTATCGCGACGTGCTGCCCTACTTCAAGCGCGCCGAGAACAACCAGCGCTACGCCAACGACTTCCACGGCGATCAGGGTCCGCTCGGCGTCTCCAATCCGATCGCGCCGCTACCGATCTGCGAGGCCTATTTCCGCGCCGGCCAGGAGATGGGCATTCCCTTCAACCCCGACTTCAACGGCGCGCGCCAGGAAGGCCTCGGCTACTACCAGCTGACACAGAAGGACGCGAGACGGTCGTCCGCCTCCGTCGCCTATCTGAAGCCGATTCGCGAGCGCGGGAACCTGACGGTGAGAACCGACGTGCTGGTCACACGCATCGTCGTCGAAAAGGGCCGCGCCGTCGGCGTCGAGATCGTCGACAAGCCGGGCGGACAGAAAACCATCCTGCGCGCCGAACGCGAGGTGATCATCTCGTCGGGCGCCATCGGCTCGCCGAAGCTCCTGATGCAATCGGGCATCGGACCCGCCGACCATCTGAAAGCGGTCGGCGTGACGCCGGTGCACGACCTGCCCGGCGTCGGCTCCAACATGCAGGACCATCTCGACCTGTTCGTGATCGCCGAATGCACCGGCGACCACACCTATGACAATTACGCCAAGCTGCACCGCACCCTTTGGGCGGGCCTGCAGTACCTGCTGCTGAAGAAGGGCCCGGTCGCCTCCAGCCTGTTCGAGACAGGAGGCTTCTGGTACGCCGACCCGACCGCCGCCTCCCCCGATATCCAGTTCCACCTCGGCCTAGGCTCCGGCATCGAAGCCGGCGTCGAGAAGCTGAAAAACCCGGGCGTGACGCTGAACTCCGCCTTCCTGCGCCCGCGCTCGCGCGGCACCGTGCGGCTGAAGAGCGCCGATCCCGCCGACCATCCGCTGATCGACCCGAACTACTGGTCCGATCCCTATGACCGCGCCATGTCGATCAAGGGCCTGCGGCTGGCGCGCGAAATCATGCGGCAGCGAGCGCTCGCGCCCTACGTGCTGCGCGAGGTGCTGCCCGGCCCGTCGCTGGCGAGCGACGACGAGCTGCTCGACTACGCCTGCCGCAGTTCCAAGACCGACCACCATCCGGTCGGCACCTGCCGCATGGGGCATGACGACATGGCGGTGGTGACGCCGGACCTCAGGCTGCGCGGCATCGAAGCCCTGCGCGTCTGCGACGCCTCCGTCATGCCGCGCGTCCCCTCCTCCAACACCAACGCTCCGACGATCATGGTCGGTGAGAAGGGCGCCGACCTCATCCTCGGTCGCGAGCCGCTGCCGCCGGCCGTGTTCTCGGGCAATCGCGCGGCATAGATCCGGGGGAAACAATCCGATGATCCGACACTGTGTCTTCGTCAAGTTCCGCAACGATGTCGGCATCGGCGAACGCAAGGCCATCCATGCCGACCTCGAAGCGCTGCGACAGTTCATCGACGGCATGGACCATGTCCACCTCAGCGCCAACGTCAGCCCGGAGCCTTTCGGCCGCGGCTTCACCCATGGCTTCACCATCGACTTCCGCGATGCCGCGTCGCGTGACGCCTACCTCGTCCACGAGGCGCACCAGCGCGCCGGCGCCCGGCTGGTCGCGGCGCTGGAGGGTGGTATCGAGGGTTTGATGGTGTTCGACCTCGAGGTTACGCAAATGTGACCGGCAGTCCCCGAAAACCGGCCAACAGCCTGTTCTCTTTTGCAAAAAGGGCGAGATATCGTTCCTTTGGGGGATGCAAAGGAGGACGACCTTGGACCTCAACGCTCAACAGAAGAAAACGGTGGTCGCATCGTTCCTGGGCTGGACACTCGACGCGTTTGATTTCTTCCTTCTGACATTCCTCCTCACCGATATTGCGGCTGAATTCCATACTGACGTGCCCGCCGTCTCCGAGGCGCTGTTCCTGACTTTGGCAACGCGCTTCATCGGGGCGTTCTTCTTTGGCATGCTGGCCGACAAATACGGGCGTAAGCCCATGCTCATGCTCAACATCGTCAGCTATTCGGTGATCGGCGCGCTCGCTGCCTTCTCGCCTAATCTCGGCATTTTCCTGGCATTGCGCGCGCTGTTCGGCATCGCCATGGGCGGCGAATGGGGGCTCGGCAGCTCGCTGGCGATGGAGTCCATTCCGCCCAAGGCGCGCGGCATGGTCTCAGGCATCCTGCAATGCGGCTATCCCACCGGCTACCTGCTCGCGGCCGTGGTCTACGGGCTCGTCTACGGCCACACGATCGGCGGCTACACGATCGGCTGGCGCGCCATGTTCCTGCTCAGCTTCGTGCCGGCGCTGATCGTCTTGTTCATCCGCTCGCACGTGCCGGAATCGCCGGCATTCATCGAGGCGCAGAAGACGGTCAAGCCTGGCCTGCTCGAAACACTGAGCAAGCATTGGGGCATCGCCCTCTATGCCGTCGTGCTGATGATGTTCTTCAACTTCTTCAGCCACGGCACGCAGGACCTCTACCCGACCTTCCTCAAGAAGCAGCACGGCTTCGATCCGCATACGGTGAGTTGGATCACCATCGTCGCCAATCTGGGTGCCATCGTCGGCGGCCTGGCGTTCGGCGCGCTGTCCGAGAGGATCGGGCGTGCCAACGCGATCACGCTCGCCTGCATCATCGCCTTGCCGGCGATCCCGCTGTGGGCCTATTCGACAACGCCTTTCCTGCTGGCGGTCGGCGCCTTCGTCATGCAGATCGCCGTGCAGGGCGCCTGGGGCGTCATTCCGGCCCATCTCAACGAACTGTCCCCCGGCGCCGTGCGCGCGACCCTGCCCGGTTTCATCTACCAGGCCGGCAACCTGGCGGCGTCCTATGGCGGGCCCTACCAGGCCGGCATAGCCGAGGCTCCGGGCGGCAGCTACGGTTACGCGCTGGCGCTGTTTGCCGGCGTGGTCGCCGTCTGCATCATCGTCGTCATCCGCTTCAGTCCGGAACGCCGCGGCGAGGTGATGACCGCATTGGGCTAGCTGCGGCGCTGTCCGGGATCAGCCCATCCTGAGCGCGATGACCCCGGCCACGATGCTGAGCGCGGCGGCGCCGCGCCAGCCGGTCATCTTCTCGCCGAGCGCGAAGACCGAGATCATCATGGCGAACAGGATCGACGTCTCGCGCAGCGCCGCCACCGAGGCGATGGGCGCCTTGGTCATCGCCCACATGGCGATCCAGTAGGCGGCGCCGCTGAGCACGCCGGTGAACAGCCCCGTCTTCCAGTCACGCGCCAGCACAGGCAGCGAGCCCGGCCCACGGAAAATGACGCACAGCACCAGCGCCCAGGCCGCGTCGCAGACGAACAGCCAGGCGGCATAGCTGGACGCAGTCGCGGCCATGCGCGCGCCACTGCCATCGGACAGCGTGTAGCTGGCGATGAAGATGGAGGTGCCCAGCGCATAACCGACAGCGCGCAGGTTGAGCTTTTCCAGATGCGCGCCGCCGCGAAAGGACATCACCAGCGTGCCGGCGCACAACAGCACGATGCCGACGATGGCGACCGGCGCCGGTGTCTCCGCGACGAGGAAGATGGCGCCCAGCGCCGACAGCAGCGGCGCGGTGCCGCGCGCCAGCGGATAGGTCTGCGCGAAATCCCCCGCCTGATAGGCGCCGATGAGGAAGGTGCGATAGCCCATGTGGAAGATCACCGAGGCGATGATATAGGGCCACACCTCAGCCTTGGGCACCTCGACGAACGGCAGGCACACCAACGCGGCCACGCCCATGCCGAGCGTCATCAGCGTGATCGACATGAAGCGGTCGAGATGGACCTTGACCAGTGCGTTCCAGATCGCGTGCATGGCCGCGGCGGCGAGCACCGCCATGAAGACGAAAGGCGTCATGTCAGGCTCATCCGCCTCCGTGCCTGCCGGTCAGGCCGGGCGTCTCCAGATCGATATCCACGCGCACGGGGAAGTGGTCCGAGGCGATCTCGCCGATATCGGCGCTGGCCGAACGCACGCGATCTGCCAGCATGCCGCCGACGAAGCAGTGGTCGAGCCGGCGCTTCGCCAGCCGACCGTCTATGATCTTCTCATGGGTGTGGAAATCGGCCGCCGGTTCGGCCGCGAAGGCAGCCGCATCGACGAAGCCGTCGCGATAGGCAGCGCCGCGATGGTAGGGCGTGCCGCCGACGATGCGCCGGTATTCGGCGCTGCCCGGCTCCATGTTGAAATCGCCCATCCAGATCGCCGCCAGCGGATTCTCCGGCTCGGGCTCGCCATGCGTCCACTCGCGCGAGGGCTCGTCGTCCGCGCCGCTCCATGGACCGCCCTCCGAGACAGCCCGGCGATGTTCGTCGAGCAGATAGTCGATCTGCTCGAGCCGTTCCTCGGCCGCGATGTGGGCAAGGTGCAGCGAGAACACGCGCACCGGGCCGGCGGGCGTGCGGATCATGCATTCGAGCGCGGCGTTGCGGGTGTTGAGCGGACGCACCGTACGCCGCATCGGCAGCGCATGCAGCCGCGACCAGACGATCGGCAGTTTCGACAGCACCATGGTGCCGAACTGGCGTCGCCTGTTGACGACGCGGCCATCTCGGCTTTCGCTGGCATCCATGTCGAAGGCCGGGCCGTACACCCAGTGGTAGTCGGGCAAGAGACGCGACAGGATTTCCGGCTGGTCGTCGAGATTGGTGCGGCGCCAGTGCCGCTCCACTTCCTGCAGCGCAATGATGTCGGCGCCCGCGACGACGCGCGCGGCGCGCGCAAGATCGTAGCGGCCATCGCCGCCAAACCCGTACTGGATGTTGTAGCTGACGAGCTTCATTGATTAACCGGCTCAATTTTGGTGATGGCAGTAGCGGCTTCGCCCCGGGCTTGCAATGGACCGGGTCCACGACAAGCATAGGCCAACGCGGTTCATTTTTTACTGCTGTTGCCGGCGCGAGGAGCGCCTTTCGCGACGTCCGCGGCTACGATCGGGATCAGGTGGTGAGCGGCTGGAACCGGCCCGGCGGCGAAGCCGCGAGTTCCTGCCAGTCGATCTCCTCCTCCAGCCGATGATAGGCCTCGTCGCCGATGGTGCCGTTGCGGCGCAACTCTTCGAGCGTGTCGCGCTGCCGGTTGATGGCATAGAGGCGCAACCGGTCGTACTCCGTCGCCGCCTGCGCATCCCCAGGGCTTTCCGCGACCAGGCGCTGGGCTTCGTACTGTTCCCGCACGACGGCGGCGGCGGCCGAGGTCTTGCGGCTCAACACGTCGAGCGCGGCCTGCATGACGGCAACGCGCGCCTGGGCGACTTCGCGGTCGACGGTCGTATCCGGCTCGAAATTCAGCAGGCGTAGCAAGGGCTTCAGGCTCATGCCCTGCAGCACCAGCGTGCCGAGGACGACCGCGAAGGCGGCCAGAACGATTGGGTCACGACCAGGGAAATTGGCGGGCAACGCGAAAGCCACCACCAACGTCACCAACCCGCGCATGCCACACCAGCCGACGAGCACGGCGCCGCGAAACGTCGGCGCGTCTCGCCTTCGTCCTTCGCCGTCGAAGCGGCCGAACCGCCGGATGACCGCAACGTAACCCAGAACCCAGACGAGGCGCGCTACCACGACGGCAAGCAGCACCGTCGCCGCGAAGAGAAATGCCTCGCCCTGCCCCTCCCCGGACAGACGGCCGACGATCGACCGTGCCTGCAGGCCCATCAGCACGAAAGCCAGCACGTTGAGCACGAACACCGCCAGTTCCCAGACGGAATAGCTGCTGACTCGCCTTCTGGCCGACATTCTGCGCGGAGCCGTGCGCGCGATCGTTATGGCGTAGACGACGATGGTGATGATGGCCGAAAGGCCGATCCTGTCGGCGATGATCCAGACGGCGAATGTTCCGGCGAACTGCACCACCGTGCCGCTTGCCGCATCTTCGATCCGTGACAGTGTCAGCAGCGAAAAACGACCGAAGAGATAACCGGCGGCAACGCTGCCGACAGTCGACAGCAGGATAACCGGCAAGGCATCCCGCAGCACCAGCGAACCGATGGCGGCCGAAACCGATATCCGGTAGATCAAGAGCGCTGTGGCATCGTTGAGCAGGCTTTCGCCCTGCAGGATTGCCATGATGCGGTGCGGCACCTTGAACTGGCCAAGCACGGCGCCCGCCGCCACGGCGTCCGGCGGCGCGACGATGGCGCCAAGCGCGATTGCCGCAGCGATCGGCAGACCGGCCATCTTCCAGCCGACAAGGGCGACGACCGCCGTGGTGAAGACGACGGCGCCAAGCGCCAGCAGAACCAGGGACAGGCGGTAGCGCTTGAGATCGCGCACCGATGTGTCATAGGCCGCGTCGAGAAGCACCGGCGCGATAAAGAGGGCAAGCGCCAGTTCGGGGTCGATCTCGATCGTCGGCGCGCCGGGCAGGAAGGCGATCCCAACCCCGGCCAATGCAAGCAGCGAGGGATACGGAACCTCCAGCCAACGCGACAACGCCGTCAGGGCGACGGCGATCAAGAGCAGGATGAGGGTGAGTTCGAAAAGCGCCATGGCCTGTTATAGCCGCGAAACGCGATGGTCGGCAGGGGCAAGCACATGATCGGTGCGGGCGACGGCGACCCTTTGTTGGCCATTGATCCCCGGGGCCGGTCGCCGGCCGCCGGCGCCCTGACGGTCAGCGAAGCGCCTTGGCGCGCCGGAAGGCCTCAAGAAGAGCATCCGCGTACATCTGGCGGCGCGCCACGTGATCGGCGCGGAGCTTCTCCGAGGCTTCACGTTCGAGCGCAGGCCCTTGGGACAGAGCGACCATGGCCGATGCCAGCGCCACGGGATTGTCGGTCGGGAAGAACGTCGCACCGGGCGCCTGCTCCCGGTGAAGGCTGATATCGGAGAGGAGCATCCGGGTGCCCAGCGCTTTGGCCTCCTCGACGGTGGTCGACCAGCCCTCGAACAGCGAAGGGTTGATGAGGGCATCGGAGGCAGCATTGAGGCCGAACACGTCCGCATACGGCACGAGGCCCAGATGGCGGAAATGCCCCGACACGCCGGCGGCCTTGGCCCTTGCCATCAAACGTTCGAAATGCTGCGGGTCGCGCGGGTCTTCGGTGCGCCCGGTCAGGACCACGGGGGCGACCTTATCGAGCCCGCCATTCGCCGATATGTGCGCCAGCGCCTCGACGACCAGCCCATGGTTCTTGTGGGACCAGAACTGGTTCGGCAGGTAGAAATAGCGTTGCGGCAACTCGTAGCGGGCAATGACTTCCGCCTGTCGCGCGATGTGGGGCGCCGGATCGAGATCGATCGCGAACCGGACGACCGCCGTCTTGCCGCGTGACGCCGGATAATACGTCTCGCAATCCTTGCCGGCATCCCCGCTCGACAGCAGGATGATGCGCCGGCCCGACGTCTGCAGGCGAAAGCCGAGGTCGCGGCGCCACCATGCGGCGCGCGAGAACAGATGCGGCAGATGCCGATGCTGGAAGTCAGGTATCCACGACACGACGGAAATCGGGAACCGGTTGCCGTAGAACTGCGCCGGCTCGAAGACCACGTCGACACCTTCGCGGGTCATCATTTGCGCCGCGTCGGCGTCACTGCCACCAACCAGTGCGCGGATGGCGTTGCGGCCGCGGCCAAAACCCGCGACTTTCTCGTCAACGATCGGCGGCGCGGCCAGGAACGCATCCATCGACGCGCCGATTTTTTCCGCCTGCTCCGGGGTCAGGAACAGCTTGGCCTGCATCTTTCCGGCGAGCTCGCCGGAAATGACGCCGAGCATGTTGCGCAGGTAAGTTTCCCCACCCGACCAGTTACCTCTGCCGATAAGCGTGAATCCGGCGGTGATCATCGCGTATGTCTATGTCTCGATTTGTCTTCTCGAACGAGAAGTGCGCGGCGGTTTCGATATCGGTTTCACGCCCGTGTCAGCCGGACGCTGATCCGGTCAGTCAAAATAGCGTGGAGGAAATCGTCCGGGCAGCCGTTCAGCCGCCACTGCGATCTCCCTTCTCGCAGATGAACGACACGAGACGACCGGGACGCCTGTCGACGGAGGTCGCGACGGCGCTGATAGCGCCAAAGGGCAGGCATGCCAGGCCGAGACGCAGCGTTCCCGCGAGGAAAGGAAGCCTCCCGCCGACCTGATCGGCGATTCCCTTGCGAATCTGATCCTGGGTCATCGGAGCGTAATTGATCACCGAGGCGAGCGATCCAAGCTCATGCTTGATCCGCAGGCCGGCGTCCGTCAGCGCGGTCCTGTACTGCCCGATCTCGAAGGCGTTCTCGCCACCATAGAGATGATGCAACGGGTGCTTCTCAAAGAACGCCGGGAGTTGCGACGGACCGGAGATGACATGATCGCGAAGCGTGATGACGAGGCCGCCGGGCCGCGTTAGTCGCGCCATTTCGCGGCAGAACTGTCCGATCTCGTGGGCGTGATGCAGCACCTGCCGCGCGATAACCAGATCGTAGTTCGCGGCCTCCAGCGGGATCGCCTCTCCGAACGCCTCGACGACGTCGATCGCCACACCGGTATCCCTGGAAAGCTGCCGGATTGCACCGGCGCCTATCAGATCGCTGGGATCTGGTTCGACAGCGGTCACCTGCCAGCCGTCCTTCGCCAGCGCGAAAGCGAGAATCCCGTTGCCAGCGCCGAGATCGAGCGCGCGCCCGGGTCGCTTGGGCAGGTAGCGGCACAGCTCGGCGAATTCAGCGCTTTCGTGATAGCGGCGCGCCGAGACGGAGGTCGGCTGGTCGAAATAGGCCGCGCGCGCGAGTTCGGCCTGATCGGGTTGCTCGAGCAGCCAGCGTACGGCATCTTCCCAGCTGAGCAATTGGCTATCGGCCATCAGTCAAGACCCCTCGCGTTTCGAGTAACCAGCTCGCTGGAAAGCCCAATAACTAGGCAAGCCGGCTAGAAAATCTTGCTCTTGACGAACGCTCTGCTTGATCCGCCTGCATCTTGTGCTCATGAACAAACTTCCGAGCCCCACCGAGTCGCTCTATAGCCGCCCGACCGGTCTTTGTCACGGCTCCGGTTCAGCTAAATGACCGGGGCCACGCCTGGCGACGATCGCCTAGTTCGCCAATTGCGGGCGGCCCTTCGCGGTGACCTTGCAAATCACCACGAAGCCCCTCAGGCAGCTCGATCCGAAAGCGTCAAGAATCCCGTTCTTCCTCATCGAGGCCGAGCGGACAGGCTCCGAAAAATCAAGAGCTAGTGCAGCACCAGCATGTCGCCGGACGAGAAGGAAATCTCCGCCTTCTCACCGACGGCCGGCGGTGGCGTCGCCGAATTGTTGAACGTGTCGAGGGACACCATGCTGCCACCGATGCCGACGCGGACGCGGATCACCGAGCCAAGGAAATGAACCTCGGCGATTTCGCCCAACAGGCTGGAGTCGCGGCCGGGCTGGCGACCGAGCGAAATGGCTTCAGGCCGTAGCGCCAGCGACAGTGTGTCGCCGGACTTCGAACCGTTGAGCTTGCCCTTCAGCGAGACTTCCTGGGTGT
This sequence comes from Mesorhizobium sp. 65-26, assembly GCA_001899205.1. Lineage (GTDB taxonomy): Bacteria > Pseudomonadota > Alphaproteobacteria > Rhizobiales > Rhizobiaceae > Mesorhizobium. The sequence continues at coordinate 131,729 of MKVL01000038.1, forward strand.
CCACCTGCACCTTGCCGGAGGCGGCGTCGGTGACCTTGCCCTCCAGCACATTGAGGGTGCCGACGAAATTGGCGACGAACTTGGTCGCCGGACGGTTGTAGATCTCGAACGGCGTGCCGACCTGCTCGGCCTTGCCGCCATACATCACGGCGATGCGGTCCGAGATCGAAAGCGCTTCTTCCTGGTCGTGGGTGACGAAGATGGTGGTGATGCCGAGCTTCTTCTGGATCGAGCGGATTTCCTCGCGCAGCGAGATGCGCACTTTGGCGTCGAGCGCCGAAAGCGGCTCGTCGAGCAGCAGGAGCTTCGGCTTCGGCGCTATGGCGCGCGCCAGCGCGATACGCTGCTGCTGGCCACCCGAGAGCTGGTAGGGATAGCGATCAGCCATCTGCGGCAGCTTGATGATGCCGAGCATCTCGGCGACGCGGGCATCGATATCCGCCCTGGGCATGCCGGCGACCTTCAGGCCAAAGCCGATGTTTTGCGCCACGGTCAGGTTCGGAAACAGCGCATAGGCCTGGAAGACCATGCCGACATTGCGCTGGTTGGGCTTCAGCCGGGTGATGTCCTTGCCGCCGACGACGATCTTGCCGGCGCTGGGCTCCTCGAAGCCCGCCACCATGCGCAGGACCGTGGTCTTGCCGCAACCCGACGGTCCGAGGAAGGAAACGAATTCGCCACGTTCGACATCGAGGTTGAAATCCTCGACCACCGTGGTGGCGCCGAAGGATTTTCGGACGTGCTGGATGGAGAGGAACGGGTCGGCCATGGTGTTGTTCTTTCAATCAATTCGGGCGGTTCGCCGATTTCGGCGCGAAGCGGGACAGAATCTGGATCAGCGACATGCACCCCCAGGTGATGGCGAAGGCGATGACGGCAAGCGCCGCCGGCTCATAGGCGCGGTTGGCGCCGATGTTCTGCAGATACGGACCGAAGGCCGGACGGCTGAGCAGGCTGGCCATGGTGAATTCGCCGATGACGATGGCGAAGGTCAGGAAGGCGCCGGAGAGCACAGCGATCAGCACATTGGGCAGGATGACACGGCCGATGATCGTGCCCCAGCCCGCGCCCAGAATCTGCGCGGCCTCGGTCAGCGTGCGCACGTCGATCGTGCGCAGACCTGTGTCGACCGCCCGGTACATGTAAGGCAGAGCCAGCGTCGTATAACCGATGACGAGCAACGCGTTCGCGCCCCAATTGCTTCCCAGGAACGGCAGTGGCGAATTCGAGCCGTACATCCTGATATAGCCGAAAACGATGACGATTGCAGGAATGACCAGCGGCAGAAGGGTGATGAATTCGACGATTGGCCGCAACTGCGGCAGGCGCAGCCGGATCCAATAGGCGGCCGGCACCACGATCAGGACACCGAGCACAATGGTGCAGATGGCCGCGACGACGGAATAGAGGAAGGTGGACTGAAAGCGCGGGTCGCCCAGCACGACCTGGTAGGCATCGAAGGAGTGCACGCCGCGGCGCATGCGCAGCGAGAACTCGACCGTCGCCATCAGTGGAATGAAGAAATAGGCCGCACCGATGATGAAGACGACCCAGGCCCAGAATTTACCCGACTTCATTTGAGCCACCTTTCCGAGCGAGTCCGGAACCAGATGTAGAAGACATTGGCAATCCCGGTGATGGCGATCATGCCGAACGCGATGGCATAGGCGAGCTGCGGGTTGTGCAGCACGTCGCCATTCATCTGCGAGTATAGCTTGATGGGAACGATGTTGAGCGTCGGGCCGGCGAACGCATAGGCGGTGGCGATCGCCCCGAAGGCGTTTGCGAACAACAGGATAACCGTGCCGAGAAAACTCGGCCATATCACCGGAATGACCACCATGCGCCAATACTGCGCCTGGGTGGCGCCGAGCGTGGCCGCCGCCTCGCTCCATTCCTTTTTCAACCCGTCGATCGCCGGCACGATGATGACCACCATCAGCGGGATCTGGAAGAAGAGATAGACCGCGATCAGGCCCGTGGTCGTAAGAAAATTGAAGCCCATCGCGTAGATGTTGATGTTGAGGACATCACGCAGGAGTGTCGTGACGATGCCGACGCGGCCGAGCGTTGCCAGGAAGGCGAAGGCCAGCGGCAAGCCGGCGAAGTTCGAGGCAACCCCCGAAAAGGTCAGCGTCGCCGAACGCGTCCAGCGCGGGAGCCCGCCGCGCACGATGGCAATGGCTATGGCCAGCCCGGCAAACGCCCCGAGGATGGCCGACCAGAAGCTGATCTTGATCGAGGACCAGTAGGAACTGCTGATCGAAGGATCGGTGACCAATTGCAGTATGTTGTCGAGGGTGAACTGGCCGTCTGTGTTTCGGAACGCCCCGATCACCAGATAGAGCGTGGGCATGATCAGAAACATCAGGGCAAAGACGAAGAAGGGCGCCACGCCGATCCATTGCGTCGGCAAACGGAAGGCAGTCGCCTGGCTGGGCGGCGCGGGTTTGGTGGCAAGTGCCTGATTTGAAAGCGAGAGATCGGTCATGCGCCTGCTACCGTCTTCGAGGGAAGGCCGGGCGGCCTCGCCGCCGCCCGGTGGATTTCAACTGTTACTTGACGTTGGCGCCGACAACGGAGTCCCAGTTCTTGCTGATGGCTTCCTTGGCCTTGGCCTGCTCGTCGAGCGTCGGGAACGCGGCCGAAGCATAGGCTTCCGCCGGCGGCAGCTTGGCCAGCACGTCCGCCGGGATCTTGCCGTTCTTGGCGAGGTCGTTGAAGCGGATCGGGTGGCAATAGCCCTTCAGCCAGCCGATCTGGCCTTCGTCGGAGTAGAGGTATTCCATCCACAGCTTGGCGGCGTTCGGGTGCGGCGCGAAGGCGCTGATCGCCTGCACGTAGACACCGGCGACGACACCGGTCTTCGGAACGATGACGTCGACGGGCGGGTTGCCCTTCAGCGTGTCGCGACCGGCGAGCGCGTTGTAGTCCCAGTTGATCAGGATCGGGGTCTGGCCCTGGGCAAGCGTAGCCGGCTTGCCGACGACCGGAACGAAGTTGCCGGCTGCGTTGAGCTTCTTGAAGAAGTCGAGGCCAGCGGTGCCGGCGGCTTCGCCAGCGGCGGCGCCACCCGAAAGACCGGCGGCATAAACCGCCTGGATGGCCTGGTTCGAAACGCGCGGGTCACCGGCGAGCGCCACCGAGTTGGCGAATTCCGGCTTCAGCAGGTCGGCCCAGTCCTTCGGCGATTCCTTGACGAGGTCCTTGTTCACCATGAACGACAGAACGCCGTAGTAGTCGCCGTACCAGGCGCCGTCGGCATCCTTGGCGCTGTCCGGGATCGAATCCCAGGTCGACACCTTGTAAGGCATCAGCAGGCCGTCGGCCTTGGCGGTCGGGCCGAAGGAGAGACCGACGTCGATCACGTCGGGGGCCTGCGGACCCTTGTTGTCCTTGTTGGCCTTGATCGCCTCGACCTCGTCGCCGGAGCCGGCATCGGGGTTGAGTTCGTTGATGGTGATTTCCGGATACTTCGCCTTGAAGCCGGCGATGACGTCGCCGTAACCGCACCAGTCATGCGGCAGCGCGATGGTTGTGAGCTGGCCTTCCGCCTTCGCGGCCTTGACGAGATCGTCCAGCGAAGCGGCGGACGAAATCACCGTCGACGCGAAGAGCGCCGCGGCCGAAAGGGAAAGCATTTTCCCCGTGAATTTGAACATTTGTTCTCTCCGTTGAACTGACGCCATTGGACGCCTGCGATGCGCTATCGTTTTCATGTGACAGCCAGATGAAACCTTTGTGAAACCGGCGGCCCGCAGGACGAAAAAGTAACTCTTTTTAACCGGTTGTAGCAATCACCCTTCCGGTGTTTTTCCGGCTAACTACTTTCCAGTTCGTTTCTCATCCCTTTCCCCCTTTTTCGCTTACCCTTTTCCATCACGATCCGATCGCCACACTCAGCCGGCGATAGAATTTTCGAGCAGTGTCAGAGCCGCCTTCTTGGTCAGCTTGACCGGATTGCCGCCGGCGGTCGGATCGACCACCGCCATGTCGGCGATCAGGTTCTTGCGCTTCTTGTCCATGTCCAGCCCCTTGATCAGGCCGGGCAGCGTGTGCGGCACCTTCAGTTCCTTGCGCAGCTTGAGGATCGCCTTGGCGAAGCCGTCGAAGCCGCCCTTGATGCCGCAATAGGCGGCGAGCCGCTCGATGCGGTCCTCGATCGCTTCGCGATTGAAATCGAGCACATAGGGCATGAACACGGCATTGGTCATGCCGTGATGCGTATCATAGAGAGCACCTACCGGATGTGACAGCGAGTGGATTGCGCCGAGGCCCTTCTGGAAGGCGGTGGCGCCCATGGCCGCCGCGCTCATCATATGCGCGCGGGCAACGAGATCCTTGCCGTTGGCGAAGGCCTTGGGCAGGTTTTCGAACACCAGCCTAACGCCCTCGACCGCGATGCCGTCGGCCATCGGATGATAGCCGGGCGCGCAATAGGCTTCCAGGCAGTGGGCAAGCGCGTCCATGCCCGTGCCGGCGGTAATGAAGGGCGGCATGCCCACCGAGAGCTGCGGGTCGGCGATGACGATGGCCGGCAGCAACTTGGGGTGGAATATGACCTTCTTGGTGTGGGTCGCCTCGTTGGTGATGACGCCGGCACGGCCGACTTCGGACCCCGTTCCGGCCGTGGTCGGCACCGCGATGATTGGCGCGATCGCGTCCGAATTGGCGCGCGTCCACCAGTCGCCGACGTCCTCGAAGTCCCATACGGGGCGTGTCTGGCCCGCCTGGAAGGCGATCAGTTTGCCGAGGTCGAGCGCGGAACCGCCGCCAAAGGCGATGACGCCGTCATGCTTGCCCTTCTTAAAGGCGGCGATGCCGGCGGTGAGGTTCGACTCGACCGGGTTCGGCCGCACTTCCGAGAACACGCCATAAGGCACCTTGGCCTCGTCGAGGATCTTCAGCGTCGAGGCGACGACAGGCAGCTTGGCCAGGCCAGGATCGGTCACGAAGAGCGGTCGCTTGATGCCGGTAGCCGTAAGTACCTCCGGAAGTTCCTTGATGCGGCCGGCGCCGAAGCGGACGGTGGTGGGGTAGTTCCATTTCGAAATAAGCTTGGACATTTCGACCTTCTTGACTGCTTGGATTCTTGGTCTGCCGTTAATTCACAAAGGTGTTGGCCACGCGTACGGACCGCATCATGTAAGGGATCCAGATAATCGCACCCCAGATCGTTCGGGAGATCGACCGGACCGTGTCCTTGTCGTAAGCGTCGGCCAGCGTCGGAAAGGTGTCGGGGAAGATCACGTGCGCGGCCCACGGATCAAGGAGCAGATAGACCGGCGTAACCGCTGCCCAGATGATGTACCAGCCAGGAAAAATCTGCCAACGCTTGAACATGAAGAACAGCAGTAAGGCCGGGGCGGTGAGGTTCAGTATGCCGCTGACCAGGAGCTCCGCGGCAATCAGCACGTTTTGCAGAACACTGAGAGCACGCCAGTTCTGGAAGATGCCGACATAGTCCGTATCGTAGAGCTGTATCAGCCCGACGATAGGCGTGAGCACCAGCCCGAGCATGGGCAGGACGAGCCAACCGCCGATGCCCTCAGGCTCTTCACGCGCCGGTAAGGCAGCCGATTGTTGCGTCTCCGCCATCCCTCCTCCTCAAATCCAAATCGATCGCGCTTCCAGCCGCGTCAAATCGCTTCGCGCAGGTGGAAGGACTTCGGCCTGGTCAGATTGTCGTAGCCGATTGCCGACAGCGCCGCGCCCTTGCCGGTGTCCTTGACGCCGGTCCACACCAGCGCCGGATCGAGATAGTCGCAGCGGTTCATGAATACCGTGCCCGTCTCGACGCGATCGCCGATCGCCACCGCATGCTCGGTGTCGCGCGTCCAGATCGAGGCGGTCAGGCCGTAAGGGCTGTCGTTCATCAGCGCAATCGCCTCCTCGTCGTTGCGCACCTTCATGATGCCGACGATCGGGCCGAAGCTCTCCTCGCGCATGACGCTCATCTGGTGATCGACCCCGGTCAGCACTTCTGGCGCAAGATAAGGCGAGCCCGCCTTGTCGTTCTCCACCTTCATGTTGATGTGCGCCGTGGCGCCCTTGCGCAGGGCTTCCGCCTTCTGCTCGCGGATAAGGTCGGCGAAGCGCGCCTGTGCCATCGGGCCCATCGTTGTCGCCTGCTCCAGCGGATTGCCGACGACGTAGTTCCTGGTCTCCGCGATGAAGCCCTCGACGAACGCGTCGTAGACCTTCTCGTGCACGTAGACACGCTCGATGCCGCAGCAGCACTGGCCGGAATTGTAGAAGGCGCCGTCGACCAGATTGGCAACCGCGTGGTCAAGCTTGGCGTCGGGCAGCACATAGGCCGGATCCTTGCCGCCGAGTTCCAGACCGAGCGACATGAACGTGCCGGCCGCTGCCCTCTCTATGGCGCGGCCGCCGGCGACGGAACCGGTGAAATTGACATGGTCGATCTTGCCGGAGCCGAGCAGCTTCTCGGTCTGCGCGTGGTTGAGCACGATGTTCTGGAACACGCCCTTTGGCAGTCCGGCTTTATCGAAGGCCTGCTGGAAGCGCTCGCCAACCAGCAGCGTCTGCGCCGCGTGCTTCAGGATGACCGTGTTGCCGGCCATCAGCGCCGGCACGATGGTGTTGACCGCGGTGAGGTAAGGATAATTCCAGGGCGCGATGACCATCACCACGCCGAGCGGATCCTTCTTCACGTAGCGACGAAACCCGTCTTTCGGATTGGAGGCCGGCACCGGCCTGAGCGCGGCCTCGGCGATCTCGACCATATAGTTGGTGCGTTCCTTGACGCCGCCGAACTCGCCGCCATAGCGCACCGGCCGCCCCATCTGCCAGGCGATCTCCGGGACGATCTCGTCGGTCATCGCGACCAGCGCCTCGAGCATCGCCAGCATATACTTGCCGCGTTCGACGATCGGCGTCCCTGCCCATTTTTCTTGCGCCGCCTTGGCGCGCTCGACAGCCGCGTTGACGGCCTGGTCCGTCGCGACCGGCCGCTCGGCATAGATCGAGCCGTCGATGGGGGATTTGAGTTTGACCGTCTCGGTCATCGTTTAAGTCCTCGCACTTCTCTAACAATCGAAATTCATGTGGCCGGCACTGTCTCATGCGCCAGACCGGCACCTTTTCCCGCATGATGACGGGAAGAAGGATGAAGCTCCAACGTCGGCGCCCCTGGCCTTCTTGCCGAGGCCCGAAGGTTGGCAAGCAGCTCACCCCGAAAGGACAAGCGCCAGCCACGGCGCCGACGTTCGCGGCTTACCTTAGTACCGCTCGAAGCCCCTGTGCAGTTCCCAATCCGTAATGCGGCGGTCGTATTCGAACTGCTCCCAGCGCGCCGTGTGCACATAGTGCTCGATCACGTCGTCGCCGAAGGCCTGCTTCAGCATCTTCGACTTGGCCAGCGTCTCGGTGGCGTCGCGCAGCGTCTTGGGGATCTCCGGCAGGCGCGAGGCCTGATAGGCGTCGCCGACGAAGGGCTGCTGCAGTTCCAGCTTCTCGTCGATGCCCGCGAGACCCGAGGCGATCAGCGCCGCGAAGGCGAGATAGGGATTGAGGTCGGCGCCACCGATACGGCACTCCATGCGGATGCCCTTGGTGCCCTCGCCGCACAGGCGGAAGCCCGCTGTGCGGTTGTCCTCGCTCCACATGATCTTGGTCGGCGCGAAGGTGCCGGCCTGGAAGCGCTTGTAGGAGTTGATGTAGGGCGCCAGGAACCAGGTGAACTCCTTGGCGTATTTGAGCTGGCCGGCCGCCCACTGCTGACCGAGCGTCGACAGCGTCCAATTCGCCTTCTTGTCGAAGAACAGCGGCGTCTTGCCGTCGGCGCTCCACAGCGAATTGTGGATGTGGCTGGAATTGCCGGCGAGCCCGTAATTGTACTTGGCCATGAAGGAGATCGACTTGCCTTCGGATTCGGCGATCTCCTTGGCGCCGTTCTTCAGGATCACATGGCGGTCGGCCATGTCGAGCGCCTCGGCATAGCGCACGTTGATCTCTTCCTGGCCCGGCCCCCATTCGCCCTTCGAGTTCTCGATCGGGATGCCGGCGGCCTCCATCTCGTTGCGAAGCCGGCGCATGACGCCTTCTTCCTTGGTGGTGATGCCGATCTGGTAGTCGCCGATATAGGGCGAGGCCGTATCCAGCCCCTGCCAGTGCTTCTTGCGGGCGGAATCGTAGGTTTCGCTGAACAGGTAGAATTCCAGTTCCGAGGCGAAATAGCCGATATAGCCGCGATCGTGCAGTCGCTTGACCTGCTTCTTGAGGATGGCGCGCGGCGAGTGCGGCAGGTCGTCATGGGTATGGTGGTCGAGCACGTCGCAGATCACCAGAGCCGTCTTTTCCAGCCAGGGGATGCGCCGCAGCGTCGACAGGTCCGGCTTCATGACGAAGTCGCCATAGCCTTTCGACCAGCTTGCCGCCTTGTAGCCGGGCACCGGCTCCATATCGATGTCGGCCGCCAGCAGGTAGTTGCAGCCATGCGTCTCGTCATGCGCGGAATCCACGAAATACTGGGCAAGGAAGCGCTTCCCCGCCAGCCGCCCCTGCATGTCGACGATGCAGGCGAGCACCGTGTCGATCTCGCCGCCGGAGACCGCCTTCTTCAACTGATCGAACGAGAAATTTCCGGCCATTCTATCGGCACTCCAGCGCTTGTCGTTTCGGACTTCATTTGAACCATGCGGAAAGCCATGGCCAGGAGATCCCGGCCATGGCTTGTGGGTATCGGCCTCAGTGGCCGGCGGTTTCGCCGACGGCCTGCTCGGCCGCCTTGATCGCCGCCTGGCGCGCCGCGATGATCTCGCCGAGCGGCGGACCCTGGAAGCGGCGCTTCTCGAAGGCGAACCAGACGATCGCCGTCAGCACGAAGAAGCCAACGGTGATGTAGAGCGCCCAGTCGTTCGGGGGCTGGATGCCGATGACGAAGATCAGGATCATCGAGACCAGCGACAGGAAGGCAAAGAGCATGAACACGCCACGCCCCATGTTCCACGGTCCCATCTTGTCCCACTTCGGCGTTCCCCAGGCCAGCATGCCGAGCACGATCGGCACGGTGAAGGACAGGAACAGGAAGATGACCGTGCAGGAGACGACGATCGTGTAGGCAGAGGTGCCGGCGACCGAAACCACCGACGATCCCCACACGAACAGCACCGACAGGATCGCCGCCGTCCAGATCGCCGCCACCGGCGTGCGGTAGGTCGGGCTGACCTTAGCCAGCGATGCGGAGCCCGGCAGGCCGCCGTCACGCGAGAAGGCGAAGATCATGCGCGAAGCCGAGGTGACGGTGGCGAGGCCGCAGAGGAGCTGCGATATGAACACGACCAGATAGACGAACTCCTTCAGACCGGAAGGAACGCGCTGGTCGAAGGCCCAGAAGAACACGTTCCAGCCCTGCTTGGCGGCATCGTCCATGTTCGGGATCATCAGCACGAAGGCGGCCAGGAACAGGTAGCCGAACAGCGCCGACCAGACGACCGACATCACCATCGCGCGCGGTACGGACGAGGCCGCCTTTATGGTCTCCTCCGAAGTATGCGCGGAAGCGTCGTAACCGGTGATGGTGTAGATTGGCAGCAACAGGCCGAGCGCGAAGACCCAGGCATTCGAAACCGCCGGCCAGACCGGATCGCCGGTAAGCGAACCATCCGCTGCCAGTGTCGGCTGTCCTGAATAGTTATGGAACGTGAACAGACGGGCGAAGTCCCAATGCTCTGCCGAGAAGAGGCAGACCACGGCTATGAGGATGGAACCGAAGAAAATCAGATAGCCGGAGAAGTCCGTCAGCTTCGCCGTCAGCTTGATGCCGAGGTGATTGATCAATGCCTGGGCGCCGGTGATGACGACCAGAAAGATCATCTGGTTGGTCAGCGACCCGTCGATGTGGAGCGCCGGGCCGAAGGCACCGATGAAGAATGTCCAGGTGCCGACATTGATGGCCCCCAGCACGGTGATGAGACCAAGCAGGTTGAGCCATGCCGTGACCCAGCCGGTGCCGCGATTGCCGAGGATCGAGCCCCAGTGGTAGAGGCCTCCGGCCGTCGGATAGGCCGAACTGATCTGCGACATGGCCACCGCGAAGGTGAGCGAGACGAAGCAGCCGACCAGCCAGCCGATGCCGATGCCGATGCCACCGGCGCCCGCGGTTCCCTGAGCCAGCGAGTTGATGCCGCCGGACAGGATGCAGATGATCGAGAACGAGACGGCGAAATTCGAAAAGCGGCTCAGGCGCCGCTCCAGTTCCTGGGCGTAGCCCATGTTGTGGAGGACTTTTACGTCCTCCGCCTTGTCTGTATCAGAGTAGTTCTGTGGCGCCATGTGGAAGTCCCCTATTGGTTTCTTAGCTGGCCGATTGAACTGACCTTCCGACTGCATGCGACCTGGAACGCGCCGTCTCCTCGGCCGGCTCCAGGCCTGTGAAAATCCCCGTAAGCAGATCCGCCCATCTCCGCTGCCCGGCTTCGCCGGAAATCTCGTCGTTGCGGATTTCGATCATCGCGCAGGGCAACCCGCGCGAACGCGCGTGGCGCTCAAGCGTGTAGTAGACACGGTCGGCCGGCGAATAGGGCTCGTTGACGCCGACGGTCACGCCGGCAAGCCGCTGCAGCGCGGCGATCAGCGGCGCCGCCAGGCGGTGGTCGTCATCATGGATGATCCCGATGTGCCAGGGCCGCTTGCGCCCCTTGTAGACGGGCGTGAAGGAATGGACCGAGACCAGCCAGGTCTTGAGCCCCCGCGCCAGCCGGTCTTCCACGATCCGCTCGATCGTGTCGTGGAAGGGCTGCCAGGAGATCGCGACGCGGGCGGCGCGCTGCTTGTCGGAAAGGTTCGTGTTGCCGGGTATCGTCGTCGTCTCGCTGACGGGCGGAACCAGGTCGGGCGCGTCGAGCGGGCGGTTGCAGTCGATGACGAGGCGCGAGATGCGGGTCTCGACCAGCGTGGCGTCGAGCGCCGCCGCCATCTGGCGGGCGACCGGCAACGCACCCGGATCCCAGGCGATATGCCGGGAAAGATCGTCCTGAGCGAGGCCCAGCGTGCCGAATTCGGGCGGCAGAAAATTGGAGGCATGGTCGCATGTCAGGACGAAGGGGCTCGTCCCACCGGGGTTGATCACCCCGACGGAATCAGACTCCGCGACGCTGGTCGACCGCGCTGTCTCCATAGTCCCGCTGTTCCCTTGGGAGCGCTGTATCGTATGTTACGTATTTTGCCTCATTGCGTCCCTATGGATGATTTCATACAGTTTGTCGGCCTTTGTCAAACGCGATTTGGGAAAAGCCGCAGCGACCGGGCGAAGGGGTGGGGAAAAGATGATTTCCAGCATTGCCGAACTGATCGCCGAGCGCATGGACGCCATGCCGGCGGGGGAACGCCGCGCGGCGCAGACCCTGATCGCCAACTATCCGTTGATCGGCCTGAAGACAGTTGCCGAATTCTCCGCGGCTGCCGGCGTGTCCTCGCCCACCATCCTGCGCTTCGTCGCCCGGCTCGGCTTCCAGAACTACCCGGAATTCCAGTCGACCTTGCAGGACGAACTGGCGGCGCAGCTGCAATCGCCGGCGACGCGCACGCTCAACCCGCCCTCCCCCGGCGGGGGCGCCACGCCGCCGATGCTGGAAGCGACCCTCGACAACATGCGCGAGACCTTTCGGCACCTGTCCGACCGGCAGCTCGCGGACATCGCCGCCCAGCTTGCCGGCCGGCGCGGCAAGACGTTCCTGATCGGAGGTCGTTTCACCGACCCGCTCGCCCGCTACATGGCCGCCCACCTCGCCATCGTCCAGCCCGAGGTTTTCCACCTTGCCGGACAGGAGAGCATGTGGCGCGACCGTCTGATCGACATGGGCAAGCGCGACGTCCTGGTGATCTTCGACATCAGGCGCTATCAGGACAGCCTCATCCGCTTCGCCGAGAAGGCGCACCAGCGCGGCGTGCAGATCGTGCTCTTCACCGACCAATGGCTGTCGCCGATCGCCCGCTTCGCCCGCCACGTCATCGCCGGGCGCACCGCCGTGCCATCGGCCTGGGATTCGTCAGCGGCGCTTTTCGTCGTCGCCGAGATGCTGATCGCCACTGTGACGCGACAACTCGAGGTCGAGGGTTCCCGGCGCATCCGCGCCATGGAAGACCTGCGCTGAAAACAGCCCCGCGCGCCGCGCGCCATCGCGTCAATGTTACACAGATTTAATGTGCATGCTCGCGGCACAATTGCCATAAAGCCATGGTATCAGCACTGCCCGAAGCGGGGAGTCAGAGAATTTTGGGGCAAGCCTCATGTCTCGTTCAGCCGAATTTGTAGGATGCCAGGTGATTCCACTTGGTTGTGAAATGCTCTGACGCGTTGCGTCATTTGCCGCGTTCGCCTTTCTGGCGGTGGTGGCGGTGAGCATCCTTGCCAACCGGAGTGTCGATGGCCGCCTGGAAACAGACCGTAGTTGCACTGGTGATTCTCGTCGCGGCGGCCGCCGGCTGGATGCGATTCTACCCAGGCGCTCCCGAAATGCTGGCCCGCTGGGGCATCGGCGGCCCTGATGCCGGCACGCCATCATCGACGGCTGCGGCTACCGCCCGGCCAGGCGGTCGCGCCGGCGGACCGGGACAGGTGACGATCGTTGCCCAGCCCGCTGTCGCCGTCACCGTCAATGACCGCCTGCAGGCGATCGGCACCGGGCGCGCCAACGCCTCGGTCACGGTCAATCCCTACAGCGCCGGCCGCCTCACCGAACTGCTCGTCGAGCCGGGCGTCCATGTCGAGAAAGGCCAGGTCATCGCGACCCTCGATTCCGAAACCGAGGTGATCGCGCAGGACCGCGCCCATGTCGCCATCCAGGACGCGCAGGCCAAGCTCGACCGGGTCAAGTCGCTCCGCGCCTCCAACGCGGCGACACCTGTCGCTGTCGCCGACGCGGAAGTGACGCTCGCCAACGCCAAGCTGGCGCAGCGCGAGGCTGAGCTCGCCCTGGCGCGCCGTTCGGTCACCGCTCCGATCTCCGGCACGGTCGGCATCCTGCCGATATCGGCCGGCAACTACGTCACCAACCAGTCGGCAATCGCGACGCTCGACGACCGTTCCAGCATTCTGGTCGACTTCTGGGTGCCGGAGCGCTTCGCGGCCGCCATCAAGGTCGGCCAGCCGCTGTCGGCGACGCTGATCGCCAATCCGGGCCAGGCCTATTCCGGCACGGTTTCGGCTGTCGATAACCACATCGATGAGAAGAGCCGGACGCTTCTGGTGAAGGCGACGATCGCCAACCCCGCCGATTCGCTGCGTGCCGGCATGTCGTTCGCGATCACCATGAAATTCCCCGGCCAAGCCTATCCTGCGGTCAGTCCGCTGGCGATCCTGTGGGGCTCCGACGGCGCCTATGTCTGGGCCATAGAGCAGGGTAAGGCCAAGCGGGTCCCGGTGCGTATCATCCAGCGCAACAACGAGAGCGTGCTGGTTGACGCAGCGATCGTCAGCGGCGATCTGGTTGTCACGGAAGGCACCCAGAGCGTCAGCGAAGGTGGCGACGTCCGCGTCGCGGGCAAGGAGCGGCGCGCCACGGACGCCGACGGCTCGTGAGCACCACCGGCAACACAAGCGAGACCGGCTTCACCGCGCTGTTCATCCGCAGGCCGGTCATGGCCTTCGTGCTGAACACGCTGATCGCCGTGGCCGGCCTTGCCGCCTTCTACGGCGTCGAGGTCCGCGAACTGCCCGATGTCGATCGCTCCGTCGTCACCGTCTCCACCACCTTCACCGGCGCCGCGGCGGAGACGGTTGACCGCGAGCTCACCGATCCCATCGAGGGCGCGGTGGCGCGCGTCTCCGGGGTCAAGTCGATCTCGTCGTCCTCCTCCTTCGGTTCGAGCCGGGTGACCATCGAGTTCAACGATGGCGTCGACCTCAACGTCGCCGCCTCCGACGTGCGCGATGCCGTCGGCCGCATCGCCAACCAGATCCCGGACACGGCGGACGCGCCGCGCATCGTCAAGGCCGACGCCAATTCTGATCCGGTGATGCGGCTGGCTGTCACCTCCGACAGCATGTCCGTCCAGGACATGACCGTCGTGGTGCAGGATCAGATCGAGGACGAGCTCGCCGCCGTGCCGGGCGTCGCCGACGTGCAGGTCTATGGCGACCGCGACAAGATCTTCCGTATCGACGTCGACCAGAACAGGCTGGCGAGCCTCGGCTTCACCGTCGCGGACCTTCGCAACGCGCTCGCCTCCGTCGCCTTCGACACGCCGGCAGGCTCCATCACCACCACCAATCAGGCCCTGGTCGTGCGCACCACGGCCGACGTGACCACGCCGGAAGCCTTCGGCAACATCGTCATCGGCGGCGACACGCGCATCCGCGATGTCGCCACCGTTACGCTCGGTCCCGATATCGGCCAGACCTCGCTGCGCTCGGACGGCAAGACCGGCATCGGCATCGGCATCATCCGGCAGGCGGAATCCAACACTCTGGACATCTCGACCGGCGTCAGGGCGACCGTCGCCAGGTTGCAGCAGAACCTGCCCGAGGGCATGGCGATCAAGGTCACCAGCGACGACGCCGTCTTCGTTCAGGGCGCGGTGCACGAGGTCGAGATCGCGCTGGTGCTCTCGGTGTCCATCGTCCTGCTGGTCATCTACGCCTTCCTGCTCGACTGGCGCGCTACCCTCATACCGGGGCTTTCGATGCCCGTGGCGATGATCGGCACCATCGCCGCCATCTATCTCGCCGGCTTCTCGATCAACATCCTGACGCTGCTGGCGCTGGTCCTGGCGACCGGGCTGGTCGTCGACGACGCCATCGTCGTGCTGGAAAACATCGTGCGCCGCCGCAACGAGGGCATGGGTCCCCGCGCCGCCGCCGTGCTTGGGGCCGAGGAGGTGTTCTTCGCCGTGGTGGCGACCACGCTTACGCTGGTCGCCGTCTTCGTACCGATCTCCTTCCTGCCGGGGCAGACCGGTGGCCTGTTCCGCGAGTTCGGTTTCGTGCTCGCAATAGCGGTGCTTCTGTCCTGCGTGGTGGCGCTGACGCTCTGCCCCATGCTTGCCTCGCGCATGCTGACGACGTCCTCCCTCCATCATGAAGGCGGCACCGGCGTCGGCGCGCGCATTGGCGCCGCATTGAACGAAGCCTATCGCCGCTCGCTGCGGTTTTGCCTGGGTGCGCCATGGATCGTGGTGATGGTCGCGTTGCTGTTCGCGGCCACGGCATTCGCGCTGTTCGGCACCATCCGCCAGGAATTGACGCCGAGCGAGGACCGCGCCGCAGTTTTGTTGCGCATCAGCGCGCCGCAAGGCGTCAGCCTCGACTACACCACGCAGCAGATGCAGAAGATCGAGCGGCTGATTCAGCCGATGCGCGATTCCGGCGAGATCGTCAGCACCTTCGAAAGCGCCGGCCAGAACGGCAGCTACAATTCCGGCTTCATGGTGATGACGCTGGCGCCATGGGCCGAGCGCGAGCGCGGCCAACAGGAGATCATGGCCGAGATCAGTCGCCTCACCAGCCAGGTGCCGAGCGTGCGGGTCTTCCCGATCCAGCCGAACAGCCTTGGCATTCGCGGCGCCGGCAACGGCCTCCAGTTCGCGCTTGTCGGCAACGATCGCGCGGCCCTTGGCGCGGCCGCCGCCAGGATCATCGCCGAGATGCAGAAGGACCCGCGCTTCCAGCAGCCGCGGCTGAGCATCGACCCGACCCAGCCGCAGCTCTCGGTGGCGATCGACCGCGAGCGCGCCTCCGATCTCGGCATCGACATAACAGGCCTCGCCAACACGCTGCAGGCGATGCTCGACGGCAATGACGTGACCGATGTCTACATCGCCGACCGCAAATACGGCGTGAAGCTCGTCTCCACCACCAGCCCGATCAACGACCCAACCGACCTGGAAAACATCTTCCTCAAGACGGAGGATGGCCGCTTTGTACCCATGTCGACCATCGCCACGCTGACCGAAAGGGCCGTCCCGCCCTCGCTCAGCCGCGAGCAGCGGCAGCCCTCGGTCGCCATAACCTCCAACCTTGCCGGCGACTTCGCGCTCGGCGAGGCGCTGTCGCGGGCACAGACGATCGCCGCGCCGCTGCTGCCGCCGGGCAGCCGCGTCATACCGCTGGCCGAGGCGGCGACGCTCGGCGAGAGCAACAGCGCCATGGCCACCGTCTTCGGCTTCGCCCTGGTCATCATCCTGCTGGTGCTGGCGGCGCAGTTCGAGAGCTTCGTCAGCGCCATCATCATCATGGCGACGGTGCCGCTCGGACTTGCCTGCGCCATCTTCGCGCTGATGGCCACCGGCACCAGCCTCAACGCCTACAGCCAGATCGGCCTTGTGCTGCTGGTCGGCGTCATGGCCAAGAACGGCATCCTGATCGTCGAGTTTGCCAACCAACTGCGCGATCGCGGGCTCGGGGTGCGCGAGGCCATCGAGCAGGCCTCCATCATCCGCCTGCGCCCGGTGATGATGACGATGATCTGCACCGTGCTCGGCGGCGTGCCACTGGTTCTGGCGAGCGGCGCAGGCGCCGAGGCGCGCATCGCGCTGGGCTGGGTCATCGTCGGCGGCCTCGGCCTCGCAACCGTCTCGACCCTGTTTCTCACGCCGGTCGCCTACCTGCTTCTCGGCCGCTTCGTCACGCCCAAGGCGCATGAGCAGGCACGGCTCAAGCGTGAGCTGGAAGAAGCCGCCTACACCAATGTCGAGCCGGCCGAGTAGTCGGCCGGAACCGCGCGGCTCACTACTCGCCGGTGAAATCGGGCAAATGAAAGTATGGCCTGTTCGGGTCGTACGGATATCGTGGCTCGCCCTTACCAGGCGAAACGGCTCCCGCTATCAGCACGCCTTTTGGTCCGAACTGATAGTCGATACCGGCACAAAGATGCGCGAGCACTTCATAGTTGAAGCTGCGCAGTTCGCTGCCCGCCATGAACGATGCGGCCTTCATCTCATCCGGCGAAAGCGAGCCGAGCATACTGTCGCGATAGGCCTTGACCCTGGCTTTGCTGAGCCGCGCTGACTGGCATTCCGAGGCGACGACGCGCGCCAGCATTATGTTTCTAATCGCCGTCGATGCCGGATCGCTCAAAGAAGCCGAATATTTTTTGAGGGGATAGTTCGTGGCCGGATCGTTGGTCATCGACTTCAGCCAAAAAGGCGGAAACTTGTCAGCGGCCTCGGCACAAAACATACTGGCCATTGACACGATGATGGCTGCGGCAAACCCCAGTGCTCTCATGGATCTGACCTTGCGTTGTTGCGCAGTACAATTCCAGGAATTTTTCAGGATTGGAATAGGGCCGCTACTTCACCAACCGTCCCTCGATCGACCAGCGCGCCGCCAGGAAATTCAGCACGGCGGCGACGACGACGCCGATGATCTTGGCAGGCCACACACCGATGACGCCGGCGAGAGCGGCGAGGAACAGGCTGGAAACGCCGAGCGAGATCAGCGCGCCAAGCGACACGAACCGGAAGAAGGCGTTGTGGATCGGGATGTCAGCGTCGCGCTCGAACGACCAGAAGCCGTTAGCGACGAAAGAGAACAGCACCGCCACGAACCAGGCGCCCAGATTGGCGCCGAGTGGCGGCGCCTTGAGCCACAGCAGCAGCGAGAAGCTTGCCATGTCGATGGCGGTGTTGGCGACGCCGACCATGGCGAAGCGGGCGACCTTGCTGCCTGTAGAGCGACCGGGGGCGCTCATCCCGCGAACCTCATGACCTCTGCCCCCGCGCGCGACAGGTGCACGCCGAAATCGTCGGAGGCGAGGAACGCGAACTCGGCCTCACGCGCAGCGAGCATCGCGTCGCGCGACCGAAGCGTCTCGTCGATATGGCCGGGATGGCACATGAACAGCCCCTCTTCCGGCAGCGTCTCGACGGCGGCCAGCAGGGTCGGCGCGAAGCGATCAGGATGGCGCCAGTCGTAGAGCCCGGTCAGTGGCCGCATGACGGGGAACCCGGCCTGCCGCATGGAGCCGTCGAAACCGGCTGCAAGCGCCGCGACCGCCGCGACCTTGAGCGCCGTGGCGAGCGAACCGGCACGCGCGGGAGCGCCGCGCAGGGCCGGCTTGTCGGCGTTCCCCGCGAAACGCTTGCGCAGCCATGCCCGCGAGACGGGAAGGAAATGCACGTGCTGGTGGCCGTCGATGAAATCGGGCTCGCGCCCCAGCGCCGCCACGAAACGGTCGTGCTGGGCGTCGAGCTCTGCCTCGACGTCTCGGCTGGCGATCTGGCCGCGACGGATCGGCAGGGCCAGCGCGCCGAGTGGCGGCAGCTTGCCCTCGGGCGCCAGGCTGGAACGCCCGGTGACCGCCGGCTGATCCGTAAGGGTGAGATGCAGGCCGAGCGCCGCGCGACCCACGAACGGCCTGATGCGTTCGGCCTCCGCCTCCCATTCCGGAAAGCCCGCCATGCAGCTGGTGCCAGTGAGACGGCCGCGTTCGATGAGCTCAAGGATCGCCGCCGAAACGCCGGGCGCCAGCCCGTAATCATCGGCGATCAGGCGCAGCCGTCGCGTCATGGCCGCGTGGCGCCCTGGCCCGGCTCGCCGTCCTTGGCCGCGATGATGTCGCGCACGATGTAGACCGGCCGGTCCTTACTCTCGCTCAGCGTCACCCAGACATATTCGCCGATCAGGCCAAGCAGCGTCAGGTTGAGGCCGCCGAGCAGGACGACCACGACCAGCAGGCTGGGATAACCCGGCACGGCGATGCCGTAGAAGATGACTTCGAAGAACACCTTGGCGCCATAGACGGCGCCGGCCAGCGCCGCCAGCACCCCGCACAGGCTGATAATGCGCAGCGGGATGACCGAGAACGATGTGAAGCCCTCCAGCGAGAAGGCGAGCAGGTTGAGCCGGCTCCATTTAGAGGTGCCGCTGGCACGGTTGTCTGGCGTATAGAGCACCGCCTTCTGGCGAAAGCCGGCCCAAGCGAACAGGCCCTTGTTGAAGCGCCGCTTGTCACGCACCTGCGTCAGCGCCTTCACCACCGCGCCGCGCATGACGCGAAAATCGCCGGCGTTCTGCGGAATGTCGAAGCGCTGGCTGCTGTTGATCAGCTTGTAGAAGAGTCGCGCGAGCTGGCTGCGCCGCCAGCTCGCCTCGCGCCGGTCGTTCTGGGCGTAGACGACATCGATCTCCGGATCGGCCACCAGCTCGGCAATCATCTTCAGGCTGATCTCCATCGAATGCTGGAGATCGGAATCCATGATGAGGGCCATGTCGCCGCGCGAATGGTCGAGCCCGGCGAGCACGGCGGCCTCCTTGCCGAAATTGCGGCTGAGGCGAACGATCTCCCATGAGCCGGAGAGCGTGGCCGAGAACCTCTCGACACTGTCATCGCGGCTGCCGTCGTCGACCAGTATCTTGTGCATCTTCATGCCGAAGCGTTCGGCGACGGCCGATTCCAATTTCTCCAGCAAGCCCACGAAAGCGGACGCCGACTGCGCCTCGTTGAGGAACGGGGCGATGACGTCGATTGTCTTAGCCATGCGGAACGGATCCGGTATTCGGCAACTTTTCCCCGGCCCTGGTTTTGGCCAAGAACCAGCCTATCAGCACACAGCTGAAGATGGTGGCGCTGATCGAGCGGTGCCAGGGGTGGAAGAACTCATGCACATGGCGGTCGATACCGGTCAACCCGGTGATGAATATCAGGATCGCCAGCACCCAGCGAAGCACGCCCTCGCCCTTTTCGCTCCATAGCAGCGCAATGGAAAGACCGGCTGGAACCGCGATCGTGACGTAGGTGTTCGGCTCGACCCTCGGATTGAACACGCACATGTAGAATGCCGCCGTCAGGAAGATGGCAAGGCTGCCGAGATTGGGCTCAAGCTTGCGGTCGAACCACAGCACCGCGCCCAGCACCAGCAATCCAGCCACTGTGCGCACGATGGTGGCGTCGAACTCCGGGATAGGGAATCCCAGCGTCGCGAACGGCGCCGTGAAATCGGTCGCCACGAACGGGCCTGTCGGATCGACGGCCATCGACGTCAGCATATGGAAGAAGTCGCGGTACTGGTCGCTGACATAGGCCGCAGGCGCGAAGACATAGGGGACGACCAGCACGAACAGCACGGACAGCACCAGGACCGGGATGCACCGTGGCCGCAACGCGCCGGCCAGAAGCAGCATGATGATCGCCGTGGGCTTGGCGAGGATGGCAAGCGTTGCCCACAGGAAGGTTTCGGCGCGCCGTCCTTCGAGCGCCGAGAAGGTCAGTAGCCAGCATGCGCCTGTCATCAAGACAGTCGACTGGCCGTTGCGGATCGCGCCAAGGGCTATCGGCAACGCAAGGAAGAGGCCGAACGAAAGCAGCCAGACCTGGTTCGTCCCGCCGATCTTGCGAACTTGCCGCACGGCGGCCAGGGTGAGCACGCCGAAACACAGCAGACGCCAAAGCGTATCGCCGACATACGGCCCTAGCTTCAGCAAGGGAACGTAGAGCGCGGCGAAGGCGGGCGCGTAGAGATAGCCCATCGCCATCTCCACGTGATAGAGCGGCTGCAGGTTGACGAAGGCCTCGCTGCCGTTCCTGTAGACGCCAACCACGGACCGGGTGTTTGGCGACACCCAGACCATCACCATGATGATCAGGAACGAACCGAACCACAGGATGAGCCCCAGTCGGTCGAATAGCTGCTGCTTGGATATAGTCACGACGTCACCCCCGAATTCGCAACATCGGCGGCGGCATATCACGGAGCAAGCGGCCCGGCATAGGGGTTGATTGGTATATGCGCCGCGCGGCCATCGGTTCCCCGATGTCGGTTTTGTCACGGCGCTATCACTCGTAGGCAAGTGTTCGGCCTCGATCATGCGTCGTCGGGGTTGTGCCGGATTCCCGAGAAACCCTGACGGGGCGCGAGCGCCATTCGCGATCGAGATGGTTCTCCTCGTCGCAATCCGTAACGGTTCAGGGCTTGATGAAGACTTTGCCGTTGGGCCTCGCCAATTCGGCCGGCACCAGCGCCATCGCCTCGTCCAGCGGCACCACGGCTGTCACATCGGTCGACCAGCGGCCGTCGGAAAAGCGCTTCTGCGCTTCCATGACCGCCGGTCCCAGGCGATCGCGGTGCGCGCGCATCCATTCGGCCAGCCAGAAACCCTCGATCCGCTTGTGCTGGAAGATCAACTGTCCCGGCTCGCGGATGATCGTGGCCTCCGGGTCGAGCCGGCCATAGACGATCCAGCGCGCGCGCTTGGGCATGGCATCGAAGATCGTCGAGGCAAGCGGACCGGTCACGGCGTCGAGCAGGATGCGGGGTTGCTCGGCCTTCATCACCTCGCGCAGCGCGGCTTCGAAGCCGGGCGCCTTCTCGTTGAGGACGTGAGCGGCGCCGATCCCTTCGAGCAGCCCGATCTGCTCGTCGCGGCGCACGGTGACGATCGGCCGGAACCCCTCTTCCCTGGCCAGTCCGATGATCAGCTTGCAGAGCTGGCTGGCGCCGGCCGTCATGACGAAGGCCTGCTCGCCCTCCTGCCGGACGATGTCGAACATGGCGAGCGCGGTCAGCGGATTGACGATCATCGCCGCACCGTCCTCGTCCTGCACCGTATCGAGAAGCGGAATGCAGGCCGCGGCCTCGGCGACGGCGTATTCGGCCCACGAGCCCCAGTTGGAAAGCCCGGTGGCGAAGGCGATCCGCCTGCCCATCAGCGGCCCGGCTTCGCCACCGGCGGCCACGACCGTTCCGACGCCCTCGAATCCGGCCGGTCGGCCCTGGACGCGCGGCTGGCCGTACATGCCTTTGACGAACATGACGTCGGACGGGTTGATCGAGGCGAGGCTGACCTTGATCAGCACCTGCGTCGGACCCGGCTCGGGCACCGCGATGGTGCCAAGCCGCAGATAAGGCTGCATCGCCTCGAGCACGGTGCCGGACGGAACCTTGGTGTAGCCGTCGCCCACGAGCAGCAGTGCTTTCATCTCGGACGGAATGGTCATCGGGCAACTCCCTGGGATCGTTTCGAGCACCGGCACACCTTCGAAATTCGAATGCCGGCCATCGCTCTTTACCCTGTCACAATGCCGGGAATATTCCCCGTGGCAAGAACGACCGTACATCGGTTAGCCTTGGCCAGGCAGCCGGCAGGCGTCGAGGGACTTGCGATGAGTTATCTGGACGAGCTGTTTTCCGTGGCCGGCAAGACGGCGCTGGTCACCGGCGCTGCGACCGGGATCGGTCGCATGGCGGCGACGGCGCTGGTCAGGGCCGGCGCCAGCGTGATGATCGCCTCGCGCAAGGGCGAGGACTGCGTGCGCGTGGCCGACGAACTCAACGGCCTCGGCACGGACGGCCGCGCGGAAGGCTTCGCCGCCGACATCTCCAGTGAGGCCGGAATCGAGGCCCTCGTCGCGGCCGTAAAGGCAAGAACCGGCCGGCTGGACATTCTGATCAACAATTCAGGGGTGACCTGGGGCGCGCCGCTGGAAACCTTCCCCTACCATGCCTGGGCGAAGGTGTTCGGCGTCAACGTCACCGCCGTCTTCCATCTGACGCGGCAGCTGCTGCCATTGCTCGAGGCCGCGGCCAGCGACGCCGACCCCGCCCGCGTGATCAACCTGGGCTCTGTTATGGGCACGCAGCCGCTGGCCGACGACGCCTATTCCTATGCCGCCTCGAAGGCGGCGGTGCATCACCTGACGCGCACGCTGGCGATCGAGCTCGCCGGGCGCCGCATCACGGTCAACGCTTTCGCGCCCGGCCCCTTCCGCAGCCGCATGACCGCTTTCGCCACTGGCAACGACGAACAGGCCCGCAATGTCGGCGCGCATGTTCCGATCGGTCGCATCGGGACACCGGATGACATTGCCGGCGCAACCCTTTATTTGTGCAGCCGTGCGGGCAGCTATGTGACCGGTGCCATCCTGCCCGTCGATGGTGGCCAGTCGGTGCAGCACGGGCTGACGCTGTTCAAGGAATGACGCGTCCGGGGGGATAGCGGGCGAATGGAGAACACGAGCGTGGAACCGATTAGTCTCGATACGCTTCTGGCCAGTGTCGGCAAGGAAGTCGGTGTCTCACCATGGCGTGTGGTCACGCAGCGCATGATCGACCAGTTCGCCGATGCCACCGACGACCACCAGTTCATCCATTGCGATCCG
Source organism: Mesorhizobium sp. 65-26 (assembly GCA_001899205.1). GTDB lineage: Bacteria > Pseudomonadota > Alphaproteobacteria > Rhizobiales > Rhizobiaceae > Mesorhizobium. The sequence goes on from MKVL01000038.1 coordinate 154,789, forward strand.
GAGCGCGCGAAGCGCGAAACCCCGTTTGGCGGCACGATCGCGCATGGCTTCCTGTCGCTGTCGCTGCTCTCGGCGATGACTTTCGAGACCATGCCGCCGGTCGAGAACAGCAAGATGGGGGTGAACCACGGTTTCGATTCGCTGCGCTTCCTGGCTCCGGTGAAGACCGGCTCCCGCATTCGCACACGTTTCGTGCTGGCCGACGTCAAGGTCAGGCCATCCGGCTGGGTGCAGACTGCCCATGACGTGACCATCGAGATCGAAGGTTCGAAGAAGCCCGCGCTGACGGCGCGCTGGCTGACGCTCACGCTCATCGAACGCGAGCCGGAAACGGCTTGAACGACCGGACCGACGGTCGATCCAACGGATAGTTTGAACGTATCAGACGGCCACCATCGGTGCTTGGATGCCGGTCCAGCCGAACTATGGAACCAGACCACTCCTTGTTCGTTTCCGTACAGCGTATATAATTGCGGGAATCAGGGAAGGCAGTCGGAATTTGGCGCTGAACGTCCAAAAACGTCGCGAGAAGCAGAAGGCCGAGTTGCGCTCGGAGCTGGTCGCGGCGGCTCACAAGCTCGTCCAGGAAGAAGGCTATGAGGGGCTTACGATCCGCAAGCTCGCCAAGCGGGTCGGCTATGCGCCGATGTCGGTCTATTCCTATTTCGCCGACAAGCAGGACATCCTCTTTGCCCTGGCCGAGGATGCCTTCGCGACGCTGGCGCGACGCATCGAGGAGCACCCGGCCGACGATCCGGTCGAAGCCCTGCGCGCCGTGCTTGTCGAATACGCTACCTTCGGGCTGGAAAATCCAAACGAGTATCGCACGGTCTTCATGACCGAGAAGCAGAAGCCGCCGACCTTCGACACCAAGGACGACAACCCGGCGATGAAGGTGCTGATCCAGAGGGTCGAGGCCTGCGTGCGGGCCGGGAAGCTGAGAGGCGACCCGCGTGCTATCGCCACCATGCTGTGGACGGTCGGCCATGGAGCGGTCTCGTTGCTGATCACGTTCCCCTTCTATCCGTTCGGCGAACAACAGGTCTTCGTCACGCGGGTCGGCGAGATGATGCTGGAGGCCATCGCCGCGCACGAGATTGCTCCGCTGAGCGACGAGCCGGCCACCTGCTGACGTACGCCGAACAGTAGAGCCTGTCTCGACCGGCCGGGGCCGCTTCGACGATATCCCAGCAGCTCTATGAAGAAAGACCGCCCGCTAGAAGCGCACGGCGCGCCTGCCGGGATTCTCGGTGGCAGCTATCGGCCTGCGCCAACTCGAATTGCAGGCACCGGACACGTTCACCTTCCGACATGGTTACCAAAAAGTTTCCGTACAAGTACGAATCCGCTTGAATGGGGTGCCAGCCGGGCGTATATGTACGCCGTATTGTACATGTACGGAAAAACCAGCGGAGATCGTCATGAAGAAGACAGTCCTCACCATCGCTGCGGTTCTGGCACTCACGGGGGCAGCATTCGCCGGAACGACGCAGCCGGCCAAGCAAACCAAGACAACAGCCTGCGTCGAGACCAAAGGCAACGTTAAGCTCGATTGCGGCCTGACCGGATCGCTCGACAAGCAGAACGTGACAAACGGAACTCGCTCGACCGAGGGCAATGGCCCGAAGATCGGCATCTCGATCAACCCTTGGATCATGCCCACCTCGTTCTGAAGGCAGTTCCAGGTGGTTTTCGCATCGCCCGGCGCTCGCAGCGGCCGGGCGTTTGATTTTAGCGACCGCAGCGGTGGAGCGCTCGGTGAACCGTAGCTCAGGTTGCGACCGGCCGTTGCGCGGCGGCGCTTTCAAAGGCGGCGTCGATCAGTTTCTGCATGTCGGCGGCGCGCCGAAACGACGGATCGCCATTGTGTCCTCTGTCGAGCGCATCGGCGAAACGCCGGGCGTTGCGCTTGACCTCCGGCAAGGGAAGCTTGCGCCAGCGCTGGCGGTCGATATCGCCGCCAAAGGAACCCGAAAGCCGTGACGTCTTGCCGTCGGTTTCGACCCGCAGCGCCCCCTTCGTGCCGTGCAGCGAAAGCCACAGATCGTTGGCGTGGCCGGTCATGTAGCGGCTCGCGGTGATCGTCGCCAGCGCGCCGGATTTGAGCCGGGCCGTCATTGCGATGCTGTCATTGGCATCCAGCACATAGTCGCCGATGCGCTCGCCCTCCGCTTTCGGAAAGGTGACGAGATCGGCCTGCAGCCTGACGATCTCGTCGGCCGCGCCATAGGTGGCGAAGTCGAGGATGTGGATGCCGACATCGCCGAGCACGCCCGTCGAGCCATGCCGTGTCGAAAGCCGCCACAGCCATTTGTCCTCGACGCGCCAGTCGCCCCAGGATTTGCTGACCAGCCAGCTTTGCCGATAGCTCGCTTCGACATGACGCAGTTCGCCGATCCTGCGCGCCTCGACCATGCGGCGAGCTTCCTGGATGGCGGGCGAATTGCGGTAGGTGAGATTGACCATGTTGACGAGTCCGGCCGCTTCGGCTGCCTCGGTCATGGCGAGCGCGTCGGCATAGTTCGGCGCCAGCGGCTTTTCGCAGAAGACGTGCTTGCCAGCCGCGAGCAGCGCCAGCGTCGTCACTTTGTGCGCGCCGTCCGGCGTCGCGTTGATGGCCGCGTCGAAACCGCCCCAGCCTATCGCCGCCTCGAGGCTTTCGAACGCATGCTCCAGCCTGTTGGCGGCGGCAAACGCGGCCGCGCGGCCCGGCGCCTGATCGACGCAGGCCACGATCCGGCAATCCGGAAAACCGGCGAATTCCTCGACATGATGGCCGGCGATGCCGCCGGTGCCGACCAGGAGCAGACGACGCATCAAGCCAGCCCCCTCAAGCCAACCCCTTGTCGCCGTCGGCATGCAGCCGGGCGCCCTTCTGCACGATCTTTTCCCTGGCCGAAGCGACGGGCACGTTGGGCGCATTGGTGATGCCGGACCATGCCGGCGCCGGATTGTGCGCCCAGCGCACGGCGTTGCGCAGAACCTGCTGGACGCCTTCATTGTGGTAGATCGGATAGGTCTCGTGGCCCGGCGAGAAGTAGAAGATACGCCCGGCACCGCGCTGGTAGGTCAGGCCCGAACGGAACACCTCGCCGCCCTCGTACCAGGACACGAACACCGTCTCCAGCGGCTCCGGCACGGCGAATGGCTCGCCGTACATTTCGGTCTCGCCGATCTCGATGCACTCGCCGAGCCCCTGCGCGATCGGGTGGCTGCGGTTGATCGCCCAGACGCGCTCGCGCTCTCCCGCTTCGCGCCATTTCAGCGAGCAGGGCGTGCCCATCAGCCGCTTGAAGATCTTGGAGTAGTGGCCGGAATGGAGAACGATCAGCCCCATCCCCTCCCAGACACGCTTCTGCACACGCTCGACGATCTCGTCGCGGACGTCACCATGCGCCGCGTGTCCCCACCACAGAAGCACGTCAGCCTCTGCCAGCCGCTTTTCGCTCAGGCCGTGCTCCGGCTCCTGCAAGGTGGCGGTGGTCGCCCGGATAGCCTCGTCCTGGTTGAGAGCCGCGGCGATCGTGCCGTGCATGCCCAGGGGGTAGAGTTCGCGGACCGCCGCGTTGGTCTGTTCGTGGACGTTCTCGCCCCACACAACGGCATTTATCGGCATTTTTTCTCTCCCAAAGCGCTTTAAATAGCGCATATCAAGGGATACTGAGAAGATGCCTTTCGCGCGAAACTCGGGAAATCAGGGTTTGCGGCTTTTCCGCCCCGGCACGGTCTTCGCCTTTCCCGGCTTGGCGGGCGCGCCGGGAATGGCCGTGCCGGTGATCGACACCGGATCACTGGCCGGGAACGTATCCTCGAGGCCTTCTTCGAGTTCCTCTTCGGCGTCGGCGCCATGCTGCCGCTCGTGCTCCAGGGAGCGCACGGCCGGAGTTTTCCTCGGCGACTTCGGCGCGGACTTCGACATCGGCATTCTCCCTTGACGTGCTGCCGCAAAACGAAAGCGAGCGGCAAACGTTCCGGGATCAGTTGCCGGCGTCGCGCGCGCCTTCGCTGAGGAAAGTAAAGACATAATCCGAGAAGGAACGCCAGCATTCCACCCGGAAGGCATCCGCGGCCGTGCGCAGGAGGACGATCTCGACCTTGCCCAGGATCGTGCGCGAGCAGGCGCCGACCGGGAACGCCTCGAGCGACAGGTCCTGCGGGCAGCCGGCATTGATCGTCGCCGCCGCGCCGGGGCCGCTGACGGCGATCGCGACGTTGCGATGCGATACGCCGACGGACGAGTGCAGCGCCGTGACCTTGGCGCAATCCGCCAGCGGGTCGTTGCCGCCTTCGTCGATGACCAGCCATTCGTCGGGCCCGAGCCACAACGCGGTGCGGCCGCCCTTGGTGGCCGATGTCTTCGGCTTTCCCGGCAAGGCCACGCCGAGCGCCTTGGACAGCGCCGCGACCGAAGCCTCCGGCGCGCGCAGCGAGATGCGCTCCGCCGGCGGCAGCACTTCGAGCCTGGCGCCGGCAGTCGAGACCGAACGGCCGGCAAGGGCCTGCCGGCGGTCGACCGTGGCGGACGATGCGGCGGCGGTTGTCTTCGCAGCAGCCTTAGCCATTGAGGCGCCCTCCGGTCTCGTCAATGAACACCATGCCGGTCACCTCGACCTCTATCGTCCCATCCGGCATCGGCACGTAGAGCGTCTCGCCCATCCGGTCCCGGCCGCCGGCGACCAGCGCCAGCGCGATCGAACGCCCGCAATTCTCCGACCAGTAGCTGGAGGTCACATGGCCGATCATCTTCATCGGGACAGGCTGCTTCGGGTCGGCGACGATCTGCGCGCCCTCCTCCAGCACCACCTTGGGGTCCTTGGTCTTGAGGCCGACGAGCTGCTTGCGGCCCTTGGCGACGAGATCCGGACGCGTCAGGCCGCGGATGCCGACGAAATCAGCCTTCTTCTTACCCACCGCCCAGTCGAGACCGGCATCGTTCGGCGTCACCGTGCCGTCGGTGTCCTGGCCGACGATGATGTAGCCCTTCTCGGCGCGCAACACGTGCATCGCCTCGGTTCCGTAGGCGGTGGCGCCATGCTTCTGGCCTTCCGCCCAAAGCGCTTCCCACACCGCCTCGCCATAGTCGGCCGGCACGTTGACCTCGAAGCCGCGCTCGCCGGTGAAGGACATGCGGAACAGCCGGGTCGGCACGCCGCAGATCTTGCCCTCGCGCACCGACATATGCGGCATCGCCTCGTCCGACATGTCGATGCCCTCGACCAGCGGCGCGATGATCTCGCGCGACTTTGGTCCCTGGACCGCGACCACCGCCCATTGCTCGCTGATCGACGTCAGCCAGACATTGAGATGCGGGAACTCGGTCTGGAGGTAGTCCTCCATATGGTTCATCACCCGCGCCGCGCCACCCGTCGTGGTGGTCACGTGGAAGCGATCAGGCGCCAACCGGCCGACGACGCCGTCGTCGTAGATGAAGCCGTCCTCGCGCAGCATGATGCCGTAGCGGCAGCGGCCCGGCTCCAGCTTCTCCCACGGGTTGGTGTAGAGCAGTTCCATGAACTTCGCCGCGTCGGGCCCGACCACCTCGATCTTGCCGAGCGTCGAGGCGTCAAACAGGCCGGCCGTCTTGCGCACCGTGGCGCATTCACGGTTGACCGAGGCATGCATGTCCTCGCCGGTCTTGGGGAAATACCAGGCCCGCTTCCACTGGCCGACATCCTCGAACACCGCGCCCTGGCGCGCCGCCCATCCATGCGTGGCGGTGCGGCGCGTCGGGTCGAACAGCGGCCCGCGCGCATGGCTGACGATGGAGCCGAAGGTGACCGGCGTGTAGGGCGCGCGGAAGGTGGTGAGGCCTACCTGAGGGATCGGCTTGCCCAGCGTCTCGGCGGCGATGGCAAGACCGTGCATGTTCGACGTCTTGCCCTGATCGGTCGCCATGCCGTTGGTGGTAAAGCGCTTGACGTGCTCGATCGAGCGCATGCCCTCGTGCACGGCCTGGCGGATGTCCTTGGCGGTGACGTCGTTCTGGAAATCGACAAAGGCCTTGACCGTCGTGTCCGGGCCAGCGCCCGGCGCCGCGCCCAGCATGCCGCGCGACCAGTTCTCGCCGGCATCGACCTTCGGCTTGGCACCCTTGGTCGCCTTGGCGCCGGCATCCTTCGCCGCCTTGGCGCCGGCCGCGTAAGCCTCGTCGATGGTCGCCGACAGCCCGTCGGTGCCGTTGCACGCGCCGACCGAGACGCAGTCCTGCGCATAGGTGCCGGGCACGAAACGCTTCGTCTCGTCGTTGAAGGCGACCTTGCCCCGCGACTGCGAGAACAGGTGCACCGACGGCGTCCAGCCGGCCGACATCAGGATAGCATCGACCGGAATGGTGCGCTCGCCGCCGCCGTTCTTCGGCTGCACGGTCATGGAAGATACGCGCAACTTGCCGCCGGCGCGGACCACCGCGCGACCGAAATTGATCTCGATGCCGAGCGCCCTCGCCTCCTCGATCGCCGGACCGGTCGGGTTGTCGCGCAAGTCGACGATGGCAGCGACGTTGACGCCGGCCTTCTTGAGGTCGACGGCGGCCGCGTAGGCGGAATCGTTCGCGGTGTAGACGCCGACATTCCTGCCGACGGCGACGCCATGGTGATTGAGGTAGGTGCGCGCCGCCGAAGCCAGCATGATGCCCGGCCGGTCATTGTCGGCGAAAACCATGTGCCGTTCGATGGAGCCGGTGGCCAGCACCACGCGTCTGGCGCGGACCTGCCAGAGCCGCTCGCGCGGCAGGTCGGCGCCGGGGCTCTTCAGGTGATCGCTGACACGCTCGACGAGGCCGACGAAATTCTGCGCGTAGTAACCGAACGCCGTGGCGCGAGAGAGCACGCGCACATTGTCCATGCCCTTCAGGCTCGCCACTGCTGCCTGCGCCCAGGCAAAGCCGTCCTTGCCTTCGATCCGGGCGCCGGTTTCGAAGCGGAGGCTGCCGCCGAGATCCGCCTGTTCGTCGGCGATGATGACGCTGGCGCCGGTCTCGGCCGCGGCGAGCGCGGCCGCGATGCCGGCGGCGCCGCCGCCGAGCACCAGCACGTCGCAATGGGCGTAGCGCGATGAATAGTGATCCGGATCCGGCCGGTCGGGCGAGACGCCGAGACCTGCCGCCGCACGGATCTTCGGCTCGTAAAGGCTCTTCCAGGCCGCCTTCGGCCACATGAAGGTCTTGTAGTAGAAGCCGGCCGAGAACATCGGCGAGGCGATGTCGTTGACCGCGCCCACGTCGAAGGAGAGCGAGGGCCAGCGGTTCTGCGAATTGGCGGCGAGCCCGTCATAGAGCTCCTGAACTGTCGCCCGCACGTTCGGCGTCTTGCGCGCGTCGTCGCGCACGATCTGCACCAGCGCGTTGGGCTCCTCCGCGCCCGCCGACAGGAAGCCGCGCGGCCGGTGATATTTGAACGAGCGGCCGACAAGGTGGACGCCGTTGGCAAGCAGCGCCGAGGCCAGCGTATCGCCCTCGATGCCGGCATAGGACTTGCCGTCGAAGCTGAAGGAAGCCGTCCTCGCCTGCTTCAGGCGCCCGGCGCCGGGAATGCGGAAAGCCGCGCTCATTTGGAAACCACGTCGTTGGAGTTCTTGGGCAGCTTCGAGGGCTTCGGCTCGCCAGCCTTGTAGGTCATGATGAATCTATCGGTCACGGTATCGCGCACGGCGTTGAAGAAGCGCGCGCAGCCATGGATGTGGCGCCAGCGCTCATAGATGATGCCCTTGGGGTTCGAGCGGATGAAGAAGAACTTCTCGAAGTCGTCGTCGCTCTCGCCGGCAATGTTCGCCGAGCGCGCGACATGCGCCTCGCCGGCATTGCGGAATTCGAGCTCCGGGCGCTCTTCCTCGCAATAGGGACAGCGGATCAGAAGCATGCTGCTTGGTTCCTACAGTTCGCCGTGACGGACATGCGCGCCGGCCGGTTGATCGCAAAGCCTTTGCCCCAGGCCGACGAAGGGCGCGACGAGGCGGATACGCTCCTCGACGCTGGCGGACTCGCGAAACAGCGCGCGATTGGCCATGTTACCCAGCGTGAGCTGGAGCGGATCGGTGGTGACGATGACGCCGCGCGGATGGAACGTCTCATCCTCGCCCAGGTCTTTCGGCCGGTCCTCGAAGAACATCACCACCTTGCGTCCGGCACTCCAGACGCAGGCCAGCATTCCCTTGTCGACCGAGAACGGCCAATCCTTCTCGTTGTCCTCGCGGCTGATCGCCTGGAAGCGTACCTCGTCGGGCGACGGCAGGTGGAACATCCCCTGCTCGCCGGCCAGCACCAGCGGTACGGCAACGGCGATCCCGGCCATCGTCATCAGTGCGCCACCGCCGCTGCCGCCGCCTCGTCGATGAGGCGGCCGGTGCGGAAACGTTCGAGCGTGAAAGGCGCGTTGATCGGATGCGGATCGTCCTTGGCGATCGTATGCGCGAAGACATTTCCGGATCCTGGCGTCGCCTTGAAGCCGCCCGTGCCCCAGCCGCAATTCACATAGAGCCCCTTGACCGGCGTCTTGGCCAGGATCGGCGAACGATCGGGCGTGACGTCGACGATGCCGCCCCAGGAGCGCAGCATCTTCATGCGCGTGAAGATCGGGAACATCTCGCAGATGGCATCCAGCGTGTGCTGCAATATGTGCAGGCCGCCGGTCTGCGAATAGGAGACGTACTGGTCGGTGCCGGCGCCGATCACCAGCTCGCCCTTGTCTGATTGCGAGATATAGGCGTGCACCGTGTTCGACATGACGACGCAGGGAACCACCGGCTTGACCGGCTCCGACACCAGCGCCTGCAGCGGGTAGCTCTCCAGCGGCATGCGCACGCCGGCCATATCCATGATGACGGAGGAGTGGCCGGCCGCCACCACGCCGACCTTCTTGGCGCCGATGAAGCCGCGTGAAGTCTCGACACCGGTCACCGCGCCATTGGCGGCGCGCTTGACGCCGGTAACCTCGCAATTCTGGATGATGTGCACGCCGCGGGCAGAGGCGCCGCGGGCATAGCCCCAGGCGACCGCGTCGTGGCGCGCCGTGCCGCCGCGACGCTGCAGCGCGGCGCCCACCACCGGATAGCGCGCATCCCTTGAGATGTTGAGCGGCGGGCAGAATTCCTTGGCCTGCTCCGGCGTCAGCCATTCATTGTCGATGCCGTTGAGGCGGTTGGCATGCACATGGCGCTTCAGCACCTGGATGTCGTGCACGTTGTGGGCGAGCATCATGACGCCGCGCGCCGAATACATGACGTTGTAGTTGAGCTCCTGGCTGAGCCCGTCCCACAGCTTCAGAGCGTGGTCGTAGATGCCGGCGCTTTCGTCATAGAGGTAGTTGGAGCGGATGATGGTGGTGTTGCGCCCGGTGTTGCCGCCACCCAGCCAGCCCTTCTCCAGCACCGCGACATTGGTGATGCCGTGCTGGGCCGCGAGATAGTAGGCCGTCGCCAGGCCATGGCCGCCAGCGCCGACGATGATGACGTCATATTCCTTGCGGGGCTCGGGCGAGGACCATTGCTCCTCCCAGCCCTTGTGGCCGCGCATGGCCTCGCGTGCGATGGCGAATACCGAGTATTTCTTCACGTTCCAGCCTCGCGCCAAAAATTCGCGTCAAAAAATTCGCGCCAAGAAAGTTCGCGCATCTCGGCCGGGCATGTCCCGGCGCGCGAGGAGTATCACTAGCGAAAGCGCGCTGCCATCCTTGCGCTGTTTGCGACGGCGCTTGCCGTTTTGCGCAGGAACCTCACAGGGCGCCATGGCAAGGGGCATCGGTCCGACGCGCAGCTTTCGGGTGGCCGCCGGCGTGTTCATTTGCGACCAGCATCCCACCGCCGGTTCGCCGGCATGAAGAAGGATGCATGGACATGTTCGCACTCACCAACAAGGTCGCCATCGTCACCGGCGCCAGTTCCGGGATCGGCCGCGCCACTGCCAGGCTGTTCGCCGAGCAGGGCGCCAGTCTTGTCGTGGCGGCGCGCCGGCAGGCGGAACTCGATACGCTCGTCGGCGAGATCGAAGAGGCAGGCGGCGTTGCGGCCGCGCTTGCCGGCGACGTCAGGGACGAGGCCTACGCCAAGGCAATGGTCGAGTTCGCCGTCGAAAGGTTCGGCGGCCTCGACATCGCCTTCAACAATGCCGGCGCGGTGGGCGCGATGGCGCCGCTGCCTGACTTGGCTGTGACGGCCTGGCACGAGACGATGGACACCAATCTTACCAGCGCCTACCTCTGCGCCAGGCACCAGATCCCCGCGATGCTGGAGCGTGGCGGCGGCTCGCTGATCTTCACCTCCAGCTTCGTCGGCCGCACCGCCGGCATCCCCGGCATGGCCGCCTATGCCGCCGCCAAGGCCGGCCTGATTGGGCTGACCCAGGTGCTGGCCGCCGAGTATGGACCGAAGGGCCTGCGCGTCAACGCGCTGCTGCCTGGCGGCACAGACACCCCCGGCGCGACGACCGACACGCCGCAGGCACGTGCTTTCGTGGAGGGCATCCACGCCCTGAAGCGGATGGCGCAACCCGAAGAGATCGCGCGCTCCGCGCTCTACCTCGCTTCCGACGCGTCGAGCTTCACCACCGGAACCGCGCTGTTCGCCGACGGCGGCGTCTCGATCAACCGGACGTGATCCGGCGAAGGGCTGATCGAGCAGGCCAGTCGCTGAAATATGCCGATGCCGTCTTGCATTTCACGCTGAATTGACGATTTCGTTTTCTCCTCGAAAACGGACCGCAAAGATGCTGCTGATCAGAACCTACGTCGCCAAGAGCGCCATCGAGGGCGTCGGCGTTTTCGCCGCCGAGCCGATCCGGAAAGGCGCATCGATCTGGCGGCTCGAACCCGATTTCGACCGCTTGATCGCGATGGAGACGTACGAGGCGGCAGCACCCCATCTGAAGGAACTGCTCGACCGCTACGCCTATCCAAGCCCGGACAAACCGGGCTTCATGGTCTACGAGGTCGACAACGGTCGCTTCATGAACCATGCCGAGGAACCCAACACGGATTTCTCGCAATATGGCGGCGCCACTGCTACCCGAGATATCGCGGCGGGCGAGGAAATCACCTGCGACTATGGTGAGTTCTTCGAGGATTTCGCCCGTCTTCATCTCGCCACCGCATAGTGGAAAAGGTCGCGGATTCGGACTGACGTCGTTTTAAAAGCCGACATCTGCATTCGGCAGTGGACAGGGCGGCTCGATTCTGCTATCAGCCGCCAACAAATTCGCGGTGCGCTTCGCCGCGAGGGTTAGCGGCTATGGCCGCTTGCCTGTTTCTATCAAACTCGAAGACAGGATTGCACGTGCAGGTACTCGTCCGCGACAACAATGTTGACCAGGCGCTTCGCGCGCTGAAGAAGAAGATGCAGCGCGAAGGCATTTTCCGCGAAATGAAGATGCGCGGACACTACGAGAAGCCGTCCGAGAAGCGCGCCCGCGAAAAGGCTGAAGCCGTTCGCCGCGCCCGCAAGCTGGCCCGCAAGCGCGCACAGCGCGAAGGCCTCCTGCCGATGACCCCGCGCCCGGCTCCGGCTGGTGCCGCCGGCGCTTCGCGCTCGCCGCGCTGATACGCCAATTTTTCGTCCTTTTCGAAGGATAACAGGGTGGCGCGATGCGGAATCGCCGCCACCTTTTTGTTTGTATTCGGAGCCGGTTCGGAGGGGAACGGACTGACGGCGCTGCGGCAGTGAGGACAGTCGGGACATGAACGCAATCACCGTGGAACGCCGGACCGCATTTCGTGGTTTCGCCGTAGCCGCCCTGTTTTGCGGGCTCGCGCTCGCCGGCTGCCAGACTTCAGGTCCTGCCGGCGAATTCAACAACATCGACAAGGCGCAGGGTTCGAGCGAGAACATCTCGTCGCTGAGCGCGGTGATCCAGCGCAACCCCCAGGATCCCGAAGGCTACAACGTCCGCGGTTCGGCCTACGGCCGCGGCGGCCAGTACCAGGCGGCGCTGAAGGATTTCAACACCGCCATCCAGCTCAATCCGAATTTCTACCAGGCCTATTCGAACCGGGCGCTCATCCAGCGTTTCCTTGGCAACCAGCAGGCCGCGCAGGCCGACTATGATCGCGCCATCCAGATCAACGCGAATTACGACGCCGCCTATATCGGCCGCGGCAACCTCTACCGCAAGGCAGGGCGCACCCAGGATGCCTTCAACGACTTCCAGAAGGCGATCCAGCTCGATACGACCGACGCGCGTGCCTATCACAATCGCGGCCTGATCTATCAGAGCCAGGGCCAGCACAAATTCGCCATCGAGGATTTCTCGACCGCCATCTCGCTGGCGCCGGATGCGTCCGAGCCCTACAACGGGCGCGGGCTTTCCTACCTGGCGACCGGCGACGAGGACAATGCGTTCTCCGACTTCAACATGGCCATCAAACTGGATGGCAAGAACGCCGAGGCCTGGGCCAACCAGGGCCTGATCTACGAGCGGCGCGGCGACAAGGCGAAGGCGGCGAAGTCCTATCGCGAAGCCATCCGCCTCAACCCGACCTACCAGCCTGCCAAGGACGGCCTGGCGCGCGTCAGCTGACCGGCTGCACCGGGGCTTTCGCCCCGGTTCCACCGCTGCGTTAAAGACGTTCGCGTCTTCCAGTCCTGGCACATTTCCCCCCGCGCGGCAGGTTGCAGCCCGCGGGTCACGCAATCATGTCAATCTGACGGTAACCATTGCCATGATCGCGCCAAGTTTTCGGCGGAACGCTCATGGCCGCCGGCCGTTTATTGCAGGCCATCCATGTGCGCCGCCCAGAAACGCAGAGCGGGTTCGGGCGGACGACGCGGGTGAGAACAGAGACTTGAAGCGTGCCGCACGAACATGAGGGAAGCGGCGCGTTTTTTCGCGAAGAAGGAGCTCCCATGATCAAGACATTCGCCTGCGCCGCCGCTCTCGCCACGACGCTCCTCGCCATTCCAGCCAGCGCGGCCCAGCTCCAGCTCGGAGTGCTCGACTGCACGATCGAAGGCGGCACGGCCTATGTGGTGGCCTCCAACAAGGGCGTCTCCTGCGCCTTCCGTCCGCACCATGGCGGCCGGCCGGAAATCTACACCGGCGTCATCTCCAAGCTGGGCGTCGATCTCGGCGTGACCCATCAGGGCAAGCTGATCTGGGCCGTGCTCGCCGCGACGCCCAACTATGCCAAGGGCGATCTCGCCGGCGGCTATTATGGCGTCAACGCCGAGGCAAGCGTCGTCACTGGTGGCGGCGCCAACCTGCTGGTCGGCGGCCTGAACAGCGCCTTCTCGCTGCAGCCGTTGAGCGTCCAGGCGCAGACCGGCGTCAACCTCGCGGTCGCCGTCACCTCGCTGGAGCTGATCCACTCGCTGAAGTGATCGCGGCATAGGCACGAACAGAACCGGCGGTCGAAAGGCCGCCGGTTTCTTTTGTGGTGTCCGCACACACCGCGCCTCGCAATCCGGCATTGCCCGCCAATATTTTCGTCTTCATCTCGATAAAGCCGCTTGAGCTCAACCGGGCTTGAGGTTCTACAAGCCTGCCCCGGCTGGAATCGTTGCGCCGGTCGGCGCAATGCATGCTCCAGCCTTTCATGCGCATGGCCCGACCGGAAGTCCTCACTGGCTTCTGGTGGCCCGCATCGGCATCGCGATAGGAAGGCAGGAACATGGCTGACACCGAGACAGGCAAGGTCGACTGGCGCGCTTTGTGGGCGAGCGGCGACCTCGCGCGCTTCTGCTTCATCAGCCTGGGCATCCTGCTGCATGCCACCAACGAGACGATGGTGGCCACCGTCATGCCCGCCATGGTGGGCGAACTGGCCGGCGTCCAACTGGTCGGCTGGTCGCTGGCCGTCTACGAGCTTGGCGCCATCGTCGCCGGCGCGGCGGCGGGACGGCTGGTCAGCTACGTGGCGCTGCGCACCAACATGGTGGTTGCCGCCCTGCTCTACGCCGCCGGCGCCCTGCTCTGCGCCACGGCGCCGTCGATGGAACTGTTCCTCGCCGGCCGGCTGGTCGAAGGCCTTGGCGGCGGCGCGCTGGTGTCGCTGGCCTATGTCTCCGTCGAGCGGCTGTTCTGGCGCGCCATATGGCCACAGCTCTTCGGCATCATGTCCGCCGTCTGGGGCGTTGCCGCCTTCAGCGGGCCGATGCTGGGCGCCATCATGACCGGCCTTCTGTCCTGGCGGTGGGCCTTCGGCATCTTCACCTTCGGCGGCGTGGCGATGGCGCTGGCGAGCTTCATCGTGCTCAACACGCCGGTCGCGACGCGGCCGCGCGCCGGCGACGGCAAGGCCCCGCCCTTCCCCTTCGCGGCGCTCGGCTGCCTAACGCTCAGCGTCGCGCTGATCGCATCGGCCGGCGTCGACATCGCGCCACTGCGCTCCTCGCTGCTTGTCGCGGCCGGCCTCGCCGGACTGGCGCTGTTCTTCGGCATGGATGCGCTGAAGCCGCGCTCACGCCTCTTCCCGTCGCGGCTGTTCTCGTGGCGTACACCGGTCGGCGCCGGCATGACGATGGTGGCGGCTCTTTCCGTCGCCACCTGCTCTTTCACCATCTACGGGCCGCTGCTGCTGACCAGCCTGCACGACATACCGATCCTGACCACAGGCTACATCATCGCCGCCGAATCGATCGCCTGGTCGATCCTGTCGATCGCCGTCGCCGGCATGCGTCTGGAACGCGACGGACCTGTCATCGTCGTCGGCGCGCTGATGATCGCGGCAGGATTGGCGGGCTTCGCCTACACGATTCCGGCCGGTTCGATCCCGCTGATCCTGCTCTGCGCGCTTTTGCAGGGTGGCGGCTTCGGCGTCGCCTGGCCCTTCGTCACGCGTCTTATCGTGGCGGCCGCGCCGCGCGATGAGCAGACCATAGCCTCGGCGGCGGTGCCGACCATGCAACGCATTGGCTATGCCGTGGGCGCGGCGGTCGCCGGCATCGTCGCCAATGCCAGCGGCTTTTCGGAAGGCCTGAATCGCGAGGCCGCCGGCCATGTCGCGGGGCTGCTGTTCCTCGCCTTCATACCGCTGGGCATCGTCGGATGCCTGGCGGCCATGCGGGCCTCCACCTTCGGCCAGCCCCGCGAGGCGATGGGCTAGAGCAATTCCAGCAAAGTGCGGAGCGATTTGCGTCCGGAATTGCGCTAAAACAAGGGGATAGAGCCGTTCTGCGGCTTCGTGAAAAGCTGAACGGGGCTCTAGACGACCACGGTCCTGAGCCGCGTCGCGATCAGCGCGGCCAGGCGCTCTGCGACCTCGTCCTTGCCCATTTCCGGCCATTCCTCGACGCCGGCCTTCGAGACGATCCGCACCCGATTGCGATCGCCGCCCATCACGCCGGTGGGACCGATGCCGCTTTCATGCGAAACGTCGTTGGCGACGATGAAATCGGCGCCCTTCTTGCGCAGCTTCGCCTCGGCATTGCCGATCAGATCCTGCGTTTCTGCGGCAAAGCCGACGACGAGGCCGGGGCGCAGGCTATGGTGGCCGACACCGGCAAGTATGTCGGGATTTTCGACCATCTGCAGCGCCGGCGGCCCCTCGCCGGCCACCTTCTTGATCTTCTCGCCGGCCGCGCTCGCGGTGCGCCAGTCGGCGACCGCCGCCACGAACACCGCCGCATCGGCTGGCAGCAGGCTCTCGACCGCGTCCTTCATCTGGGCAGCCGTTTCGACATGTGTGGTCGTCACGCCGGCCGGGTCAGCGATGGTAACGGGACCGGACACGAGCCGGACGTCGGCGCCAAGCTTCGCCAGCGCCGCGGCGATCGCATGGCCCTGCTTGCCGGAAGAGCGATTGGCGATGTAGCGCACCGGATCGATCGGCTCATGCGTCGGCCCCGAGGTCACGATGATCCTCTTGCCGGCGAGCGGCTTCGGCCGCTGATCCAGCATGGCCTCCACGGCGGCCACGATTTCCAGCGGCTCGGCCATGCGGCCTTCGCCCGCCTCGTTGCTTTCGGCCATCTCGCCCCTGGCCGGGCCGATGAAGGCGATGCCGTCCTTCTCCAGCGTCGCGCGGTTGCGTCGCGTCGCCGGGTGCGACCACATTTTCGGATTCATCGCCGGCGCCATCAGCACGCGCTTGTCGGTGGCGAGCAGCACCGTCGAAGCCAGATCGTTGGCATGGCCGTTGGCGAGCTTCGCCATGAGGTCGGCGGTGGCCGGCGCGACCACCAGAAGGTCAGCCTCGCGCGACAGCCTGATATGGCCGACATCGTGCTCGTCATGGCGGTCGAACAATTCGGTGAAGACATGGTCGGCCGACAGCGCGCCGACCGACAGTGTCGTGACAAACTCCCGGGCGGCGGCGGTCATGACGACACGGACCGAAGCGCCACGCTCGCGCAGGCGCCGGATCAGGTCGAGCGCCTTGTAGGCGGCGATGCCGCCGCCGATGATGAGCAGGATGCGCTTGCCCGAAAGACTCATGAGTGAAACCAGTCCACTGTCACACCGGCTTCAGCGCCGGCTCGATGTCGGTATGGATGAAATCATCGCCCTTGAAAAGCAGCGGCAGATTGCGCGCCTTGGCGAGGGCATAGGCAAAACAGTCGCCCATATTGAGGTTGGCGCGGTGGCGAGAGCCACGGCCATAATGTTCGTAGGCTTCGATACCTATCTGCGCCTGCTCGGCCGAAAACTCCACGATCCTGACGTTCAGCCTGTCCAGCAACCCGGCCAGTTCGGTCTTTCCTGCGGCACCGTAGCGTCGGGCGACGACCGTGCCGCACTCCATGAATGTCGCGGCGCTCATCAATAGCAACTGATTTTCGACAAGGCACTGCGCGATCGCCGGCGCGTCAGGCTCTTGTTTCAGGATTGCCAGGATCGCTGAGGAATCCACAACCACAGTCAGTCGTCCTCAGCGAAGGACCAGAGATCATCAGTCAGACTCTTCTGGTCGAAATCCGCCTTCCCAAGTCGACGACCGAAGTCCAGGATCTCCTCGACCGTCAGCGGATGTTTGCTCTTCTCGCGGGGCCTCACTACATTCCGGGCCAGGAGGCTCCTCGCCTGCTGCTCCATGGAGACGCCGCGGCTCCCTGCCTGCTCGCGCAGCTTCTGCTTCAGATTTTCATCGAGATTGCGAATGGTCAGCGTAGCCATGGCTATGCTCGCTCATCCGCTCTTGGCGCGGGACTGCTTTCATTCCCCCGCCCCAGACCCCGATAATCGAATCCCTTCGTGGTCGGGAAGCCAACCGACGCGGCAAGCACATCCCTCGCCTCCTGTTCCATGGATACGCCCCGCGCGGCGGCGCGTTCGCGCAACCACCGCATGGTGTCTTCATCGACATTGCGCACGGTTATCCTGGCCATGGCAGCACTCCCACAACCCGAATGTAGTGGCTTCAGCGTCTGACTGCAATGACAGCAGTGCTGTCATTGCAGTCACTCATAGCAGCTTCCAGGCGATATAGATCAAGGTCAGCGCGATCACCCATAGCGCCAGCCGTCCCGAGCGGGTGTAGCGCGCCTCGGCCTTGCCGATGGCGTGGGACGTCACCTCGTCGAAGCGCAGGCCATGCTCGGCCATCAGGTCGATCTCGCGCGACAGGCGCTCGGCGCGGGCGGCGAGGTCCGGCGCCTGGCGGGCCAGCGCCAGCATCGCTTTCGCGCCGTCTCGGGCATCGACCAAGAGCCCGCGCGGGCCGAGATTGCCGGCGATCCAGTCGCCGACCACCGGCTCCGCCGTCTTCCACATGTTGAAGGCCGGGTCGAGCGTGCGGGCGACGCCCTCCACCACCACCATCGTCTTCTGCAGCAGGATCAGCTCGGGCCGCGTCGCCATGTCGAAGAGCTCGGTCACCTCGAACAGCAGCGTCAGCAGCTTGGCCATGGAAATGGTCTCGGCCGGCTGCCCATGGATCGGCTCGCCGATGGCGCGGATCGCCTGGGCGAAGGCCTCGACATTGTGCTTGCGCGGCACGTATCCGGCCTCGAAATGCACCTCGGCCACGCGCTGGTAGTCGCGCATGATGAAGCCGTAGAGGATCTCGGCCAGGAACCGCCGCTCCTTCTTGCCCAGCCGGCCGGCAATGCCGAGGTCGACCGCGACGATGGTGCCGTTGGCCTCGACGAACAGATTGCCGGGATGCATGTCGGCATGGAAGAAGCCGTCGCGCAGCGTGTGGCGCAGGAACGACTGGATCAGGTTGGCGGCGATCGCCTTCAGGTCGTGGCCGGCCGCCTCGAGGGCGGCGATGTTGTTCATCTTGATGCCGTCGACCCACTCCATGGTCAGGACATCGCGTCCGGTGCGCTCCCAGTCCACGGACGGCACGCGAAAGCCGGGGTCGCCCCTGGTGTTCTCGCCGAGCTCCGAAAGGGCTGCCGCCTCGAGCCGCAGGTCCATTTCGATCCTGGTGGTCTGCGCCAGTGTCTCCGTCACCTCGACCGGCCGCAGCCGCCGCGAGGAGGGAATGTATTTTTCCTGCAGCCGGGCGGCCAGGAAATAGCTTTCGAGATCGTGGAAGAAGCGCCGCCGCACGCCGGGACGGATCACCTTCACCGCCACTTTGGCGGGCACGCCGTCATGCAGCGCCTCGGCGTCGTGCACCTGGGCGATGGACGCGGCCGCCACCGCGTCGCCGAAGCGCAGGAACAGATCGTCGACCTTGCGCCCGAGCGACGCCTCGATCGCCTCGACCGCCTCCCCCTTCGGGAAGGTGTGCATCTTGTCCTGCAGCAGGGCGAGATCGAGCGCCATGGCGTTGCCGACGACGTCGGGCCGCGTCGCCAGGAACTGGCCGAGCTTCACGTAAGAAGGCCCCAACCGGACGACCGCCTTGGTCAGGCGGTCGCCGCGCTCGTAGGTGAGCGCGCGCCGGCGGGTGAACAGCCGGGCGAGGCGCCAGCCGAATTTGGGCAGGCCCGACAGTTCCTCGCCCGGCAAGGCCGCGACGACGCCCTCGCGGACCAGCACCCAGCCGGCCCGCGCCAGCCGAAACCCGGCGCCAACTGTGCTCATGACCGCGCCTGCCTCAAAGCTTCCAGCCCGAATGCAGCGCGGCGATGCCGCCGGAATAGTTGCGGAAGGTGACGCGCCCGAAACCGGCGCGCTCGATCATGGCGGCGAAATTGCGCTGGTCGGGAAATTTGCGGATCGATTCGACCAGGTAGGAATAGGGCTCCCCGTCGCCGGTGACCGCCTTGCCGATCTTGGGAATGGCATGGAACGACCAGGCCTCGTAGACCTTGTCGAGCAGCGGCATCTCGACGTCGGAGAATTCGAGGCACAGGAACCGGCCGCCGGTCTTCAGCACGCGATAGGCCTCGCTCAGCGCATGGTCGATACGCGGCACATTGCGGATGCCGAAGGCGATCGTGTAGGCGTCGAACGTGCCGTTGGCAAAGGGCAGTTCCTCCGCATTGGCCTCGACGAACTCCACCTGCTCGGCAATGCCCTTCTTTTCGGCGCGGTCGCGTCCGACGGCAAGCATCGAACCGTTGATGTCGAGCACCGTCGCATGTGCCTGGTGCTGGCTCGCGTCCAGGATGCGGAAGGCGATGTCGCCGGTGCCGCCGGCCACGTCCAGCACGCGCCAGCCCGCCCTTTTCGGCGGATTGAGCCACGCCACCATGGCGTCTTTCCATACCCGGTGCAGGCCCGCCGACATCAGGTCGTTCATCAGGTCGTAGCGCTTGGCGACCTTGTGGAAGACGTCGTTGACCAGGGGCTGCTTTTCGCCCTCGCCGACGCTCTTGAACCCGTAGGAGGTCTCCATGCCGCCGGCGGCCGTGGCTCTCTCAACTGACATTTTTTTGATCCGTCATAAAACCGGCGGGACCATAGCCGATCGATGGTGCGGGCGCTATTTGTTTAAGGCGCGGTGTTCAGCCGCGCTTCGTTCGGTTCCGGAAGCGTGCCACGGCTTCCGGCGCCGCGCGAAGAAAGACCTGACGGGATGGTTGAATGGCTTTGAAAGCGGAACTGCACTGCCACATCGAAGGGGCAGCAGCGCCCGAACTCGTCATCCGCCAGGCACAGAAATACGGCAAGGACGCCTCGCCCTACATCCGCGACGGCTCCTTTGTCTGGCACGATTTCACCTCCTTCCTCGCCGCCTATGATTTCGCCTCCGACCTGTTCCGCACCGAAGAGGACTATGCGCGGCTGGCCGACCATTACCTGACCAGCCTCGCCCGCGACGGCGCCATCTATTCCGAGGTCTTCACCTCGCCCGACCATGCCGTGAAGGCCGGCCTGTCGCCAAAGGCCTACACGGACGCGCTTGGCGAAGGCATGGCGCGGGCCAAGGCGAAGACCGGCATCGAAGGCCGCATGATCGTCACCGGCGTGCGCCATGTCGGCGTCGAGGCGATCGAGCAGGCGGCGCGTTTCGCCGCGCGTTGCGGCCACCCGCTGGTCACCGGCTTCGGCGTCGCCGGCGACGAGCGCATGGGCGATCTGGAGGATTATGTCAGGGCCTTCGAGATCGCCCGCGAGGCCGGCCTCGGCATCACCGTCCATGCCGGCGAACTGATGGGTTGGGAAAGCGTCAAGGCCGCGCTCGACCACATCCGCCCGTCGCGCATCGGCCACGGCGTCCGCGCCATCGAGAACCCCGACCTCGTGCGGCGCATCGCTGACGAGGGCGTCGTGCTCGAATGCTGCCCAGGATCCAACATCGCGCTCAAGGTCTTCGACAGTTTCGCCGACCACCCCTTTCCGGCGCTGTTGGCTGCCGGCTGCAAGATGACGCTCAATTCCGACGACCCGCCCTATTTCTGGACCTCGCTGAAGCGTGAATACGACATCGCCGCCGAGCATTTCGCCATGTCAGACAAGGCGCTCGCCGGCGTCACGAAGGTCGCCATCGAGGCAGCCTTCGTCGACCGCAAGACCAAAACCGCCCTTCTTGCCCGCCTCAACGGCTCAACAAGCAGATAAACGCGGACGCCCGAGCCATTTTACGGCCAGTTGGGAGCAAAAGCTGTGGCCGGCGCCCGCCGGACGGTTCCTTGCCCGGCGCATAGAAGCTAGGGTCGCTCAAGCGAAATTTCAGGAGAGCATCATGAAGGGCGTCACCGTCGTCGACCATCCGCTTGTCCAGCACAAGCTGACCATCATGCGCAAGAAGGAGACCTCCACCGCCGGTTTCCGGCGGCTGCTGCGCGAGATTTCGCTGCTGCTGGGCTATGAGGTGACCCGCAACCTCGAACTGACGACGACCACCATCGAGACGCCGATCGAGGAAATGGAGGCGCCGACGCTGGAGGGCAAGAAGCTGGTTTTCGCCTCGGTGCTGCGCGCCGGCAACGGCCTGCTCGAAGGTCTGCTCGACCTGGTGCCGGCGGCGCGCGTCGCCCATATCGGCCTTTACCGCGACCACGACACGCTGGAAGCGGTCGAGTATTTCTTCAAGGCGCCGAGCGACCTCGCCGACCGGCTGATAATCGTGGTCGATCCGATGCTGGCGACCGCCAATTCGGCCATCGCGGCGATCGACAAGCTCAAGGGCCGCGGCGCGACCAACATCCGCTTCCTCTGCCTGCTGGCAGCGCCCGAAGGTATCGAGCGCTTCACCAAGGCGCATCCGGACGTGCCGGTCTTCACCGCGTCCATCGACCGGCAGCTCAACGAGAAGGGCTACATCATGCCCGGCCTCGGCGACGCCGGCGACCGCATGTACGGCACCAAGTAGGATTTTACCCGCCGTTTACGAAGCCGCGCGGTTTCGGCGCGCGTTAAACCGGCAAACACCATGACGGCCTATGCATGGGCCTCACGACAGCGCCACCCGTGTCTTGCGGACGCGGCAACGCTGTAAGGTCTGGTCGCGCATGGTCCGGTTCGGGTCCCTGCGCCGGGGCATGAACCATGCTGCGTACACTTGTCGTCCTCGCCGCGCTCGCCGGTGCATCGGCCTCGGTCCCGATCCTCTATCAGTCGAATCCGCAGCTGGTCGACGCCTTGTTGAAGACCGCGTCAGGCGCGGGCAGGAACGCTACCGCGCCGACCGAAGTCAGCCTTGCCTCTACGTCGGATGACCCGGCACCTCTGCAGCCACTCGGCCGCAAGGTGATGGTGACAGCCGACGAGCGCGGCCATTTCACTTCCGCCTTCAAGCTCAACGGACGTCAGGTCGACGGCATGATCGACACGGGCGCCACGCTGGTCGCTATCAACAGCTCGACCGCGCGTCGCATCGGCATTTCGCTGAACCCGTCGGATTTCAGCCATGACGTCAACACGGCCAACGGTTCGATCAAGGCGGCCGTGGTGACCATCGACCGGCTGCAGATCGGCAAGATCACGGTCAACGGCGTGCAGGCCGTGGTGCTCGACGACAGGGCGTTGAGCACCAACCTCATCGGCATGAGCTTCCTGACGCGGCTGGCGAAATACGAGGTCCAGAACGGCTCGCTGCTGCTCGTCCAGTAACCCTCCGGCCAGCACACCCCGCATCTCACGAAACTGTGGGGAAGAGAAATTCCCCGCGCCGGCGCTCAATCGCGCGGCAGGATGCGCCGCAACACCGTCTTGTCAGCCGAAGGTTTCGACGCGCCGATCACATAAGCGGACAGCACGGTGGCGGTGGCGGCGTCCGCGTCCGAGGCCGTGCGGGCATGAACCAGCGCCAGCGCGTCGCCCGCCCTCACCTCCGCCCCGACTGGCAGCAACCTGCTGAGGCCGACGGCATGGTCCACCTTGTCGTCGGGGCGCGTGCGCCCGCCACCCAGCCCGACCACCGCAAGCCCGATATCGCGTGTCGCGATGCCGGTGACGAAACCGTTTGCCGGCGCTCTGACCGCGCGTTCCACGTCGGCCCTGGGCAGGTGGCTTTCAACCTTCTCGACAAAATCCGCCGGCCCGCCAAGCGCTGCCACCATGCGCGAGAAGACAGCGGTCGCGCGTCCACTGGAAAGCGCCTCGCCGGCGCGCCGCATGCCATCCTGGTTCGAGGCCACCAGACCTGAGGCCTGCAGCATCTCGGCGGCCAGCGCCAGCGTCACCTCCTCCAGCCGCCGGTCGCGCAGCCGACCGGTCAGGAAATCGACGGCGTTGCGCACCTCGACGGCATTGCCGGCCGCCGATGCCAGGGGCTCGTTCATGCCGGTGACCAGCGCCGACGCCTTGAGGCCGGCGCCGTTCGCAACCTCAACGAGGCTGTTGGCGAGCGCGGTGGCATCGCGCGACCTCTCCATGAACGCGCCGTTGCCGACCTTGACGTCGAGCACCAGCGAACCCAGGCCCGCCGCGAGCTTCTTCGACAGGATCGAGGCGGTGATCAACGGCACCGATTCAACGGTCCCGGTCACGTCCCGCACCGCATAGAGCCTGCGGTCGGCGGGCGCGAGATCCCCGGTCTGGCCGATGATGGCGCAGCCCGTCTCCAGCACCGCCTTGCGGAACAGGTCGATGCCGGGCTGGCTGGCATAGCCGGGGATCGAATCCATCTTGTCCAGCGTGCCGCCGGTGTGGCCGAGGCCACGGCCGGAAATCATCGGCACATAGGCGCCGCAGGCAGCCACGATCGGCGCCAGCATCAGCGAGACGTTGTCGCCGACGCCGCCTGTCGAATGCTTGTCCGTGACCGGCCCCGGCAGGTCGGACCAGTCGAGCACGTCGCCGGAATCGCGCATGGCGAAAGTCAGCGCGACAGCTTCGTCGCGGCTCATGCCGTTGAGGAAAACCGCCATGGCGAAGGCGCCGACCTGGCCCTCGGAAACCGCGCCCGTGGTCAGTCCGTCGATGAAGGTCACGATCTCCGTCGCCGACAGCCTGTGGCCGTCGCGCTTGCGGCGGATGATCTCCTGCGGAAGCATCAGTTCTCAGTTAGTCCGTCTTGGAAGGCGCGCCGCAGGACATTGGCCAGCCGCGCGCCGCCGAGCGGCGCCATGTCCTTGGTTTCCTGGTGCGAAAGCTCCGCCCCGGTCATCCCGGCGGCGAGATTGGTGATGACCGAGCAGGCAGCCACCTTGAGACCGAGGAAACGGGCAAGGATGACCTCCGGCACGGTCGACATGCCAACGGCGTTAGCACCCATGATGCGCGCCATGCGGATCTCCGCCGGCGTCTCGAAGCAGGGTCCGGAGAACCACATGTAGACGCCCTTGTGCAGCGCCGTGCCGGTGGCCTCGGCGGCGCGCTCTATGGAAGCGCGCAGTCCGGCGTCGTAGGCCTCCGTCAGGCCGACGAAGCGGCGGTCGCTCGGCTCGCCGATCAGCGGATTGGTGCCGGAGAAATTGATGTGATCGGTGATCAGCATCACCGAGCCCGGTCCCATGGCCGGATCGACCGAGCCGGCGGCGTTGGTGAGCAGCAGCCTGGTTATGCCGATGCCTGCGAGCGTCTCGAGCGCCGGCCGCATCGCTGCGGCATCGCCGTGCTCGTAATAGTGGGCGCGACCCGAAAGCATCAGCACTGGAGCGCCGCCAAGCCGGCCCGCCACCACCTCGCCGGCATGGCCGCTGACGCCGCTTCTGGGGAAGCCGGGCAGGTCGGCATAGGATATCCGGACGGCGTCCTCGACCTTGTCGACGAGGCCGCCAAGGCCGGAGCCCAGCACGAGCGCCGTTGACGGGGCCAGCCCGTCCAGCCTCTCCACGAGATGATCGATCGCCACTTTCATTTCAGTATGTCGCCACGGAAGCCATACGGCAGCATGTCGCCCATCGTCACGGTTTCGGCGACGCCGGTCTCGTCGCACAGGTACAGCTTGGTTTCCGGCCGGCAGAATTCGGCCAGCCGCTGCCGGCAACCGCCGCAGGGCGAGCACTTCGCCATGCGCTCGGCGATGACGGCGATCTCGGTGATCCTGCCGCCGCCGCCCATGATGTAGTGGCCGAGCGCGGTGGTCTCGGCGCACCAGCCTTCGGGATAGGATGCCACCTCGATGTTGGCGCCGGTAAAGACACGGCCGTCCTCGGTGCGCAGCGCCGCGCCCACCGGGAATTTCGAGTAGGGCGCATAGGCCTTCGCCATGGCGGCCCTGGCCGCCTCGAACAGATCATGCGACATTCAGTTCTTCTCTCCCACGATCTTGTTCAAAATCGGCGTCGGCCCAACTGCTTCGGACGCGACCTCAGCGTTCCTTGACATAGGGCACGCCGCCGGCGCGCGGCGGGATGGCCTTGCCGATGAAGCCGGCGAGCAGGATCACGGTGAGGATGTAGGGCAGCGCCTGCATGAATTGCACCGGCACCTTGCCGATCACCGGCAGGGGCGTTCCCTGCAGGCGGATCGCGGCCGCGTCGAGGAATCCGAACAGCAGGCAGGCGAACATGGCGTTGACAGGCTTCCACTTGGCGAAGATCAGCGCGGCAAGCGCGATATAGCCCTTGCCGGCCGTCATGTCCTTCACGAAGCCGCCATTCTGCACCATCGACAGATAGGCGCCGGCGACGCCGGTGAGCACGCCGGTGCAGATCAGCGCGCGATAGCGTAGCCAGGTGACCGAAATGCCGGCCGTGTCGACCGCCGCCGGATTTTCGCCGACCGCGCGCATGCGCAGCCCGAAGCGGGTGCGGAACAGCACCCACCAGGTGAACGGCACCATGGCAAAGGCGAAATAGACGAGAATGGAATGGCCGGAGATGAGCTCCGAATAGATCGGCCCGAGGATAGGCACGTCACGAACGGCGTCCGCGCCCGGCCATGTGATCGCCTCGAACCGTTCGCCCGGCTGCAGCGCCGGCGTGCGGCCGCCCTGCTTGAACCAGGCCTGGCCGAGCAACACGGTCGACCCAGAGGCGATGAAGTTGATGGCCACGCCGGAAACGATCTGGTTGCCGCGATGCGTGATCGATGCGAAGCCGTGCACCATGGCGAAGGCGACCGAGATGAGGATCGCCATACCGAGGCCGATGAGGGCGGAGTGGAAGACGGCGGCGGCCGCCGCCCCGGCGAAGGCGCCGACCAGCATCTTGCCCTCGAGACCGATGTCGAAGATGCCGGCCCGCTCCGAATAGAGGCCGGCGAGACACGCCAGCAGCAGCGGCACCGACAGGCGGATGGTGGAGTCCAGGACCTGGATGATGGCGTTGAACAGATCCATCTCAGGCGCCCTTCCCCTTGACCGCTTCCATGCCGACCGTCTTCGGGCTGACCGATGCGAAAAGCGCCTGGATGTAGGGCCTGAACATATGTTCGAGCGCACCGGCGAACAGGATGACCAGGCCCTGGATGATGACGATCATGTCGCGGCTGATGGCTGGCATCTCGAAGGCAAGCTCGGCGCCGCCCTGGTAGAGCATGCCGAACAGGATCGCCGCCAGCACGATGCCCACCGGATGCAGCCGGCCCATCAGCGCGACCGCGATGCCGACATAGCCGGCGCCGGAGACGAAATCGATCGCGACGTTGTGCTGGTCGCCCATGACCGGGTTCAGCGCCATCATGCCGGCGAGCGCGCCCGAGATCATCATCGCGGTGATGATGATGCGCGTCTCGGAAATGCCGGCATAGCGCGCCGCCTTGGGGCTGTGGCCATAGGTGCGCATCTCGTAACCGAGCCGGGTGCGCCAGATCAGCAGCCAGACCAGGAAGGCCATCACCAGCGCCAGCAGGAAGCAGACGTTGAGCGGCGCGGAGCGGATCTTGGCGCCGAACAACTCGATGACCCAGTTCAGTTTCGGCAGCTCCGCGCCGCTGAGGAAGTTGCGCGTCTGCGGCGCCTGCGATCCGGCCGGCTTCAGCGGTCCGACCAGCAGGTAGACCATCACCGACGCGGCGATGAAGTTGAACATGATCGTGGTGATGACGATGTGCGAGCCGCGTTTGGCCTGCAGATAGGCCGGAATGAGGCCCCAGAGAGCGCCGAACGCCGCGGCGGCGACGATCGCCATCGGAAAGATCAGCCACCAGGGCAGCGTGGCGTCGAAGGAAAGGCAGACCAGCGCGATGCCGAGGCCGCCAATATAGGCCTGCCCCTCCGTGCCGATGTTGAACAGGCTGCAATGGGCGGCCACCGCCACCGAGAGCCCGGTGAAGATGAAGGTCGTGGCGTAGAACAGGGTAAAGGCGATGCCGGTGCCCTTGCCGAACGCGCCCTCGACAAGGATGACGGCGGCACGGAAGGGATTTTCGCCGACCAGCACGACCACGAGGCCGGCGACGATGAAGGCCACCGACAGGTTGATCAGCGGGATGAGACCATAGTCGGCCCAGGCCGGCAGCTTTGCATAGGGCGTGCTCATTGCGCGGCCTCCTGCTGCTCGACGCCGGCCATCAGCAGGCCCAGCTCGCCTTCGGTGGCATCCGGTCCCCGCTCCCCGACGATGCGACCGGCGAACATCACCAGTATGCGGTCGCAGAGCGAACGGATCTCGTCGAGTTCGACCGACACCACCAGCACCGCCTTGCCCTGGTCGCGCATGGCGATCAGCCGCTTGTGGATGAACTCGATGGCGCCGACATCGACGCCGCGTGTCGGCTGGCCGACGATGAGCACGCCGGGATCCTGTTCGATTTCGCGCGCCAGCACGATCTTCTGCTGGTTGCCGCCCGAGAAATTGGCCGTCTTCAGGCGTGGATTTCCGGGCCGGATGTCGTACTTCGCGATCTTGTCCTTGGCATCGGCCATGATGGCATCGACGTTGAGGAACGGTCCCTTCAGGAAGCGTTGCTTGTCGTGGTAGCCGAGGATCGAATTCTCATGCTCCTCGAAGGCCAGGACCAGGCCGACATGATGACGGTCCTCCGGCACATGGGCGAGGCCGCGATCGCGCAGCTCGCCGGGGTCGGCCACGCCGGTGACGTCGATCGGCTTGCCGTCGAGCATGACCGTGCCGGAGACGGCGCGCCGGATGCCGGAAATCGCCTCGAGCAGTTCCGACTGGCCGTTGCCTGCAACGCCGGCGATGCCGACGATCTCGCCGGCGCGCACGTCGAGGGAAACGTCGTCCACCATCGTGACGCCGCGCTGATCCTTCACCGTCAGGTTCCGGACCGAAAGCTTGACCGCGCCGGCCTCCGCCTCGCCCTTCTCGACCCTGAGCAGCACGCGCCGGCCCACCATCAGCTCCGCCAGTTCTTCGACGGTGGTCTTACTGGTCTCCCTGGTCGCCACCATCGTGCCCTGGCGCATGACCGAAACCGTGTCGGTGATGGCCATGATCTCGCGCAGCTTGTGGGTGATCAGCACCACCGTTTTTCCCTGCTCCTTCAATTGCTTGAGGATGCGGAACAAATGGTCGGCCTCGGCCGGCGTGAGAACGCCCGTGGGTTCGTCCAGGATCAGGATCTCGGCGCCGCGATAGAGCGCCTTGAGGATCTCGACGCGCTGCTGCAGGCCGACCGGCAGTTCCTCGATGAGGGCGTCGGGATCGACCTCCAGGCCGTATTCGCGTTCGAGCCGGTCGAGCTCCGAGCGCGCCTTGGTGATGCTGCTCTTCAGCAGCGCGTTGCTTTCGGCCCCGAGAATAATGTTCTCCAGCACCGAGAAATTGTCGACCAGCATGAAGTGCTGGTGCACCATCCCTATACCGAGCGCGATCGCGTCGTTCGAGGTCTTGATCGAGGCCGGCTTGCCGCCGACACGGATTTCGCCGCTGTCGGCCTGATAGAAGCCGTAGAGGATCGACATCAGCGTCGACTTGCCGGCGCCGTTCTCGCCGACAATGCCGTGGATGGTGCCGCGCGTGACTTCCAGGTTGATGTCGCGGTTGGCGCGCACGGCACCAAAACTCTTGTTGATGCCGATCAGTTCGATAGCGGCTTGCGCCATGCAGCGTGTCCCACTCTTATTTTTTTATCGCTTGGTCAAAATCCCTAGCATGGCGGCCCGCATGTGCCAATCGGCCCGGGCCGCAAACACTCTCGACAAATCCGCCGACGCTTGTCAATTTCGAAGCGCGCCGAAATCTTCACATTCGCTGAGGCGGATGGGAAATGCCGGGGGGCGGTTGGCGCAAAGCCGGATATTGGGGAACCGGCGCCTTAAAATGTTTGCCGGGCAAAATCGGGGAGCGCCCATGACCATGCAGGACGACCGGCTGACCGCGCTCGAAATCCGCGCGGCCGAGCAGGAGAAGACCATCGAGGAGCTCTCCGACCAGATTGCCGAGCAATGGAAGGTGATCGAGCGCATGCAGCGCAAGCTCGACGCGCTGACCGATCGGTTCCTGGCGCTGGAGGAGCAAGCGGCTCCCGACGTTCCGGTGACCAAGCCGCCGCATTGGTGAGGGGAGCGCCGCGTGGCAAGCGAGGGGGAACGGATGGCGCGGGCTGGCGACTATGTGCTCGGCCTGATGAGCGACAGGGATCGCGAGCGCGCCGAGCGTGATCTGGAGGTCGATCCCGCCTTCCGCGATGCCGTCATGGCGCTTGCCGAGCGCATGCGCCTTTTCGATCGCTCGGCAAGCGGCGAGGACGACGGCGAAGATCGCTGGCGGCAGATTGCCCAGCGCATCGCGGCGCTGCCGCAGATGCGGCGGAGCGGCGTCGCGGCCGCTCGGCCGGTGATCCGCCAACCTTCACGTCCTCCGGCCGGCATCGGCGTTCATTCGTCCGGCGGCCGGCGCGGCGCGATCGTCGCCATAGCGATTGCCGCCGCCTTCGCCCTTGGTTATCTCGCCGGCAGGCTTTAGAGCGCTAGAGGGCGCGGCGCATCAGGAGCATTGGTTCGCCTTCCTCCATGAAGATCTCCACCGCGCTCCAGCCGAGCCTTTCGTAGAAGCGGCGCGCCTCCCAGGTGTAGAGATGCAGCGTGTCGACACCGGCGGCAGCGGCATGGGCCTCGACGGTCCGGACCAGCCCTTCGCCGATGCCAAGTCCGCGACACGCCGGCTCGACGACCAGCCCGGCGAGCCAAGGCGAAAGGTCGTGCGCCTCGTCGATCTCGTGGCGTACCAGCAGGCATGAACCGACCGGCTTGCCGCCGTCGCGGGCGACGAAGGCAGCCTCGAAACCGTCGCCGTCGAGCAGGCCGCGCAACCCCGCGACATCATCCTCGAGCGTGCGCGCGGTGCCGGCAAAGAAGGTCGCCAGCCGCAGCCGCGCGACAGCCTCGACGTCCCGCTCGGTCATGAGTTCGATTGCTGGTTGCGCCATCGGTCGAAAAGCCTGTCAAAAACAAGACCGCCGGGCTTGTGCCCGGCGGTCCCGAAAAATCCGCGACAGCCCGATCAGTACGGGCAGGCGTTGTCGGCGGTGTAGTCGTGCACCTGGATCTTGCCGGCGATGATATCGGCCTTTGCCTTCTCGACGGCAGCCTTCATCTCGTCGGTGACGAGCGCCTTGTTGTTGTCGTCCATGGCGTAGTCGACGCCACCTTCCTTGAGGCCGAGATTCTCGACGCCACCCTTGAAGGTGCCGTTCTTGCCGTCCATGAAGGCGTTGTAGACGGCGACATCGACGCGCTTCATCATCGAGGTCAGCACCTTGCCGGGCTGCAGGCCATTCTGGTTGGAATCGACGCCGATGCCGAGCTTGCCGGCATCCGCCGCTGCCTGGAGCACGCCGACGCCGGTGCCGCCGGCCGCGGCATAGACCACGTCGGCGCCCTGGTCGATCTGCGTCTTGGCGATCTCACCGCCCTTGGCCGGGTCGTTCCACGCGGCCGGCGTGTCGCCGGTCATGTTCTGGATTACGTTGGTCGCGCCGGCCGACTTGGCGCCGCCGACATAGCCGCATTCGAACTTGCGGATCAGCGGGATGTCCATGCCGCCGACGAAGCCGACCTTCTTCGATTTCGACGCCATCGCCGCGAGGATGCCGACGAGGTAGGAGCCTTCGTTCTCCTTGAACACCAGCGAGCGGACGTTGGGCATGTCGACCGCGTCGTCGATGATGGCGAAGTTGAGGTCGGGATATTCGGCCGCGACCTTCTTCAGCGCATCTTCCCAGGCAAAGCCCGCCATGACGATCGGGTTGCGGCCGTCCTCGGCGAAGCGGCGCAGCGCCTGCTCGCGCTGCGAGGCGTTGGAGACTTCGAATTCGACATAGGCGATGCCGGTCTCGGTCTTGAACTTCTCGGCGCCGTGATAGGCAGCCTCGTTGAAGGATTTGTCGAACTTGCCGCCGAGATCGTAGAGGAGCGCCGGCTGCACATCCGCGGCGAAAGCCGGAAGAACCATTGCGGTAGCGGCCAGCAGGCCGAGAACGATACGTTTCATGTGATCCACACCCTGTCGGTTATTTTTTCCGTTACGCGCCGCTTGCGCGCCCGGTTCTCCGGCACGCCCGCGACATCCGGCAGGAGTGTATGCCCCTCCCGCTCCGGGGCAATCTGGCACGCCCCGAAACAAAATTCACGCGGAATTTTGACCTTTTGGAAAAGCATGGCGCCGCCCGAGCGACGCCATGGAATCCCTTGCTCAGGCCGAGGCGGGGGCGGGAATCGCGCAGGCGACGCCCGTGCCCTTCAGGCCGCAATAGCCATAAGGGTTCTTCGCCAGGTACTGCTGGTGCTCCTCCTCGGCGAAGTAGAATTCCGGAGCCGGCTCGATCTCGGTGGTGATCTTGCCGCGCCCGGCACCGCGCAGCGAAGCCTCATAGGCATCGCGCGAGG
This sequence comes from Mesorhizobium sp. 65-26, assembly GCA_001899205.1. Taxonomy (GTDB): domain Bacteria; phylum Pseudomonadota; class Alphaproteobacteria; order Rhizobiales; family Rhizobiaceae; genus Mesorhizobium. The sequence continues at coordinate 186,174 of MKVL01000038.1, forward strand.
CGAGCGCCGCCTGGCGCTGCGCGTCCGAAAAAGCGTAGATCGCCGAGCGATAGGTGGTGCCGACATCGTTGCCCTGGCGCATGCCCTGCGTCGGGTCGTGGCTTTCCCAGAACAGCTTCAGCAGCTCCGCGTAGGACACGATCTTCGGATCGTAGACGACGAGCACGACCTCGGCATGGCCGGTGAGCCCGGTGCAGGTTTCCTGGTAGGTCGGGTTGGGCGTGATTCCGCCGGCGTAGCCGACCGCGGTGACCCACACGCCCTCGACCTGCCAGAACAGGCGCTCGGCGCCCCAGAAGCAGCCCAGCCCGAACAGCGCCGTTTCCAGCCCTTCGGGATAAGGCCCCTTGAGCGGACGCTTCGAGACGAAATGCTTGGCGGCGGTCGGGATCGCGCGGTCGCGGCCTGGAAGGGCCTCCGACGGCTTCGGCAGATTGAGCTTCTTGTTCAGCATATCGCTGAGGAAAAACATGCGCTGTCTCCCTTTCTCTTTGGCGACGCTGGAAAAGTCTTCAGGTCGGCGCGAACTGGTTGCGCGGCTGCCTGCGGTAACCGACGAGGTAGAGCAGGAAGGCAAGCGCGGCGAACACGGCGAAGCCGGGCTGCGCCAGCACCCAGGCGATCACGCCATCCCACGCCAGCGGGCCGGCCTTTGCCCTGACGAAGGTCTCGAAGGCATTGCGCGTGTCCGGCGAGACCGCCAGCCAGCTCGCGTTGAGCGGGGTCAGCACGACCGCCGATGCCGCCACGGTGCGCGTCGCGTCGAGCACCGCCATGATCACGGAAACCGACAGGGCGACCATCGCCGCGAGACGGAACAAGAAGCGGATCATCCAGACCTTTCCCCGGCACGTCGCTCCGGGCACCCTTCCCAAAGACTGTCCAATGTCTGTTCAGGACCGACAGATAGGATGCCGGGGCCGCCTTCGCAATCGCGACACATGAATTTGAGACCGCTTGGCCCGAAGCGTGATGCCGAAAAACATGGGGCGGTTTTCGCGCGACGTCATGCCTGGCGCTTGCCCTGGTTCGCGCCCCGCTTGCGGCGGCTGACCCACCAGATCGCGAAAATGCCCCCGGCGATGGCGCCGACGACCAGACCGGCGATGCCGATGAACAGCGCGAAATAGCCACAGCCGCCTTCGAAGCAGCTGACATGGGTGACATCGGCAATGACCGAGCCGGCAAGCAGGCCAATGCAGGCACCGATGGTCCCGCCGAGCAGGATGCCGAGCACCGCCGCGATCACCGAGGACAACACCGACGGCGCGCCGCCAGCCTGCGGACTGGTGTAGACAGCCTCGGCGCCGGAACCGGGCCGCAGGAGATAGATGCACAGCAGGCCGATGACGATCTCACCGCCGGTGATGAGCAGGCCTTGCGGCGAGAAGACGAAATCCGGCACGATCAGGATATAGGCCTGCCTGACCAGCAGCCAGAGGATGAAAGCCGCCTGCCAGATGGTGAACTGGCGCGGGAAGCGGGCGGAGCGGCCGATGGCGAGGCCGAGCAAATAGAGCCCCCAGAGCACGGTCACCACCCCCGCGATCACGCCGCCATAGATGAGGAAGGCAGCGCCGGGAGGCAGGTCCTGCAGGCTGAAGACCGTCCAGAACGAGGACAGGCCGTAGAGCGACCGGCCCATGATGAGGATGAGCCATGCCGGCGGCACGTAGGAGAGGCCGCTGTCGGCTCCTGTTCGATGCTGGTTGTCGGGTGATGACATGTCCGGACGACGCCCCCGTTGGCCCCTGACGGCTTGCACAATGGCGCCCGGGCCACGCATGATCCTTCGAAGCCAGTCGACAGGCACGCCCGGACAAAGTCAAGCGCCGGCCCCGCTCCGGACCACCTCCTGCACATCATTCGGTGGGGACTTTGCCTCCACGGCGCGATGGCTTGCCATTATGGCTTGGCATTCGTCTCGGGATCGACTAGATGAGCCCGCGTCTGGTGCTTTGACGGCTCAGATGAAGGAAGGGATGCCCGCGGGTTGGCGGCATCCTACATACCGGCGAAACCGGCTTCCAGGAGACCTCGTCTCCACAACCCGCGCGGCGAAACCGGCCGACGCGACTATCAGGACGGAGAGGTGGCCGAGTGGTTGAAGGCGCACGCCTGGAAAGTGTGTTTACGGGAAACCGTAACGCGGGTTCGAATCCCGCTCTCTCCGCCAGTTCTTCAGCAACAACCCAATAGATCGCTCCTCGTCGCGCCAAGCCTGCTCCCGGCCTAAGCCGTCTTGCGCTCGACGACGCTGGTCTCAAGGACGATCGCCGAGCGTTGCCGTTCGGGACCGTCCAGGAAATCGACCAGCGCGTCGATGGCGATCCGGCCGGATTCGAAGATGCGCCGGTCGATCGTCGACAGGGGCCTGTCTAGCAGCGGCGCCAGATAGATGTTGTCGAAGCCCATGACGGCGCAGTCGTCGGGCACGCGGAGGCCGCTTTCGCGCAAGGCCACTGTGGCGCCGAGCGCCAGCATGTCGCTCATGCAGCAGATGGCGGAAAAGCGGGTTTCGGCCAGCAGCGCCAGCGTCGCCTGGTGGCCGAAGCTGTGCTGGAACTCGCCGCAGCGGACGAGTTCGGGAGCGACCGTGATGCCTCCTGGCGAAGGGCTTCCCGAGGTAGCTGGCAAAGGGCTTCCCGAGGTAGCTGGCAAAGGTCCGTATGGTGCGGCTCGTCATTCGTAGCAGCAGGTGTGTCAGAAAGACCTAGATTTCCAGTGCGCTAACTCCGCTGGCCGCGACGACACTGACGCGTTTTCATAAGGCATTGCGTTCCGATGTCTTCGGAAAAGCAGGTGGATAATATTTGGAAAGGAGGAAACTCGCGATTCACGCGGAATGCAGTGCTAATGCACCAGTCCATCTTATCCTTTGGCAGCGTTGACCAGTAATTGGCCAATTGCGACTTTCTTGCCGTCTCCTCCTTGAGGCAATTTTGAAATTGCATCGCCTTCGGATCGGGGTTTTTCAAATAGCAGTAGTGGTCACTTCTGAGTGCTAAAAATGCCGCATCCGCCGTTGGTTTACCAGGGCTGCAAAATGCACGACCGTCAAGGCAAGCCATCCCCAAGGCTGATGCAACGAAGAACCCAACAGTTCTATAAGTCTGGAACCTAACCTCCTTGATATAGTCTCTCTTCAACCTTTCCCGTTCGGCTGGTTCGACTAGATCCCAGAAGGGTTTGAGTTTGGCCTTCATTGCCGTTTCGTATGTCAGGCACTTGTCTTTCTCGACTTGCTGCTCCGTCTTGACAAGCATCTTCGACACCAAGGCAGTGCAATAGCCCTCAGTATCCAAATCTGGAAAAGGCAACTCTTCCGCAGCACAGGCGAATTGTGCGGCTAGAAAGGCCGCCAGAGCCAGCAAGGTCCGCATCATGCCCATTCTCATGTACCCCTAAGCCGTCTTGCGCTCGACGACGCTGGTCTCCAGCACGATCGCCGAGCGTTGCCGTTCGGGACCGTCCAGGAAATCGACCAGCGCGTCGATGGCGATCCGGCCGGATTCGAAGATGCGCCGGTCGATCGTCGACAGGGGCCTGTCGAGCAGCGGCGCCAGGTAGATGTTGTCGAAGCCCATGACGGCGCAGTCGTCGGGCACGCGGAGGCCGCTTTCGCGCAATGCGACTGTCGCGCCGAGCGCCAGCATGTCGCTCATGCAGCAGATTGCGGAGAAGCGGGTTCCGGCCAGCAGCGCCAGCGTCGCCTGGTGGCCGAAGCTGTGCTGGAACTCGCCGCAGCGGACGAGTTCGGGATCGACCGCGATACCCGCCCGGCGGTGGGCCTCGCGGAAGCCTTCCAGCCTGAGCCGGGTGTTCGAGCTTTCCGCCGAGCCGCTGAGGAAGGCGATGCGCCTGTGGCCTTTGCCGATGAGGTAGCTGGCCGACTGGAAGGCACCGCCACGGCAATCCGTGTCGACGGTGGCCGCGAGACAGTCCAGCATCGGGATCTCGCGGTCCATCGACACGAACGGAATGCCCAGCCCCCGGAGGAGATCGGCATTCGGCACCACGTCGCTTGCCGAAAGCACGATGCCGTCGACGCCGTGCCCGGCGAGGAAGCTCAGATGCGCTTCCTCGTTCTCTGCAATGCCATCGGAATTGCACAGGATCGTTGTGTAGCCGCGCAGGCGCGCCGCGTCGTCGCAGGCGCGCACCAACTCGGTGAAATACGGATTGAGGATGTCCGGAACGACGATCCCGATGACGTTGGACCTGCGGGTGACCAGCGAGCGCGCGATGGAGTTCGGCGTATAGTTCAATTCGCGCGCAAGCGACCAGATCCTGTTGCGCGTCTCCTCGCCGATGAAGGCGTCCTTGCGGTTGAGGACCTTGGATACCGTCGCCGCCGACACGCCGGCACGCCTCGCAATATCCTTGATTGTGGTCGCCACGCGCCCTCCGCCTCCGTCACGCCCCTCGCCTGATCCCCTAGCCTCTCGCGACGGCAAAGTCGATTGGGACAAGACCGTCATGGCGCCCGCGCCACGCGCGGACAGCCTGTTGACAGCCGCATACAATACTCATAAGTAAACGTTTACCTAAGCTGAATTCAAGGCTCCCGTGATCCAATGGCGACCGGCAACGAGGGTGTGCACGACGTGACGAAGCCACCCAGGATTCCCCTGGTGATGGATGTCGATACCGGCACCGACGACGCCGTCTGCATCGCCGCGGCGACACTCTGTTCCGACGCGATCGAGCTGGTCGGCATCGGGGCGGTCTGCGGCAATGTCGAAATCGGGAAGACGGCCAGGAACACGCTCGATCTCGTCGACTTCCTGGGTTGCGACATACCGGTCCATGTCGGCGCCGCGCAGCCGCTCGCACGCCCGCTCTGCACGGCGGTCAGCCATGGCGCGACCGGTCTGGGCGATGTGGTGCTGCCCGCCGCGCGCCGCAACTATGCGCAAGGCGGCGTCACGGAGCTTATCCGCCGCGCCGCCGAACGGCATCGCGGCACGCTCGAAATCCTCGCCGTCGGTCCGCTGACCAACATCGCCACCGCCCTGTCGGAGCACCCCGAACTGGCGTCGATGATGAAGCGCATCACAATCATGGGCGGCGCGCTGCGCGGCGGCAACATGACGCTCGCTTCGGAGTTCAATCTCTACTGCGATCCCGAGGCGGCGCGGCTGGTGTTCGAATCCGGATGCGAGCTCACCATGGTCGGGCTCGATGTCACGCTGAAGCCCGAGCTGCCGCTCTCGGTGTTCGACCGGATCCGGGCAGCGCCCGGCCCGCAGGCCGACGTGGTGGGCCGCGTGCTGGATTTCATGATGCGGCGCAAGGACGAGTTCGGCGCCGACGATCCGAACCTGCACGACGTCATCGCGCTCGCGGCGATCGTGCGGCCGTCGCTGTTCAAGTTCGAGACCTACTACGTGCATCTCGAAACCGCCGGCGAGGTCACGCGCGGCATGACCGTCGCCGACTTCAACAACATTTCAAAGAGGCCGCCAAACGCGCGGGTGGCCGTCGATATCGACGTCGACGGCTTCTGGAACTGGTTCGTCGATCTATTCGGAGCAGCAGGATAATGGGACAGGACAATTTGCATTCGGACGGCGAATTCAACCGCCACCGCAAGCTGGTGAAGGGCCTTGCCGACGAGGTCGGCGCCGGGCGCCTCGACCGCCGGGAATTCCTGGCGATGGCAAGCATCTTCGGCGCATCGGCGGCCGCCGCCTACGGCCTGATCGGGCTCGCGGCGCCGACGGTCGCCAGGGCCGCCGAGCCGAAGAAGGGCGGCGTGCTGCGCGTCTCGACCTTCGTCAAGGAACAGAAGGACCCGCGCGCCTTCGACTGGCCCGAGATGGCCAACATCGCGCGCCAGGTCCTCGATACGCTGGTGCGCTACGACGTCGACTACACTTTCAAGCCTTCGCTGCTCGAAAGCTGGCAGGTCAACGACAACGCGACCGAATACACGCTCCACCTGCGGCGTGACGTGACCTGGAACAATGGCGACCAGTTCACCGCCGAGGACGTCGTCTTCAACCTCGAGCGCTGGTGCGACAAGGCCGCAGAGGGCAACTCCATGGCCGGCCGCATGACCGCGCTGATCGACGCCGCGACCGGCAAGGCCCGCGCCGGCGCCATCACCAGGACGGACGACCATACGGTGGTCCTCAAACTGTCGTCGTCCGACATCTCGATCATCCCGTCGATGACGGAATACTCGTCGCTGATCGTTCATCGCGACTACGAAAAATCCGGCGCCAATCTCGTCGCTCATCCGGTCGGCACCGGCGCCTTCGAGCTCGTCTCCTACGACGTCGGCACCAAGGCCGTCGTCAAGCGGCGCGATAACGGCAAATGGTGGGGCGGCGAGGCCTATCTGGACGGCATCGAGTTCATCGACTACGGGACGGACCCGGCCGCCTGGGTGAACGCGTTCGAGGCCGGCGAGATCGACACCAATTTCGAGACCACGGCCGACTATGTCGACATCATGGACAAGCTCGGCCTGGTGAAGTCGGAAGTGGTGACGGCGGCCACCATTCTCGCTCGCGCCAACGTGACCAACAAGCCTTATGACGACGAGCGCGTGCGACGAGCGTTGCAGATGGCGACCGACAATTCGGCCGTGCTGCAGCTCGGCTATGGCGGCAGGGGCACGGTCGCCGAAAACCACCATGTCTGCCCGCTGCATCCGGAGTATTACGCGCTGCCGAAGAAGACGCGGGATCTCGACGGCGCCAGGAAGCTGATGGCCGAGGCGGGCCAGATGGATTTCGAGCACGAGCTGATCACCGGCGACGAGGACTGGCACCGCAACACCGGCGACGCCATCGCCGCGCAGTTGCGCGAGGCGGGCTTCAAGGTGAAGCGCACGGTGCTGCCGGGCTCCACCTTCTGGAACAACTGGACGAAATATCCCTTCTCGATGACCTCCTGGGGTATGCGGCCGCTCGGCGTCCAGAACCTCGCGCTCGCCTACCGCAGCGGCGAGGCCTGGAATGAGTCCGGCTTCGCCAGCCCGGCATTCGACGCGAAGCTGGACGAGGCGCTGGCCGTCCCGGATCCGGAGAAGCGCAAGGCGATCATGAAGGATGTCGAGCAGATCCTCCAGGATTCGGGGATCCTCATCCAGCCTTACTGGCGCTCGCTCTTCACGCATTCGGTGGCGGCGGTGAAGGACAATCCCGCACACCCCAATCTGGAGCAGCATTTCGAGAAGGTGTGGCTGGACCGGTAGGCCAGACCGCCGTTCCAATATTCATTGGATTGAAATCCACAGCGATGCCCGCGATGGTCCGATGCGCGGGCATCGGCGCGGTTGTCCGCGCCTACGTCGGCCACGCAGAGGAGCATCATGAAAGTCTATCTGGCAGGACCGGAGGTTTTCCTCCCCAACGCTCGCGCGATACTCGACGAGAAGATCGAGCTCACCCGCCTTGCCGGCTTCGTGCCGGTCTGCCCTGGCGACCTCGAGGCGCCCGCCTCATTGAGGGGCAAGGCGCGCGGCCTCGCCACCAGCGAGGTCAACGAGCGCCTGATGCTGAGTTCCGACTTCATCATCGCCAACCTGACGCCGTTCCGTGGCATCGCCGCCGACGTCGGCACGGTCTACGAGCTGGGCTTCATGTGCGGCAGGGGCTGCCCGGCCTATGGCTTCACCAATGTGGCGGTGGGCCATTTCGAGCGGGTCAGGGACTACTATGGCGGAGAGCTCGCCGAGGACGCGCACAAGGCCGTCCGGGGGCCTGACAGCCTGGAACTCGAGACCTACGACATGGTCGACAACCTGATGCTGGACGGTGGAATCGAGAACCGTGGCGGCGTGATCGTGCGCCACGCGGCAGCACCCGACGCGCTCTACACCGATCTGACCGGCTTCAAGGAGTGCCTCGCCATAGCGGCAAGGCGACTGCTCGGCTGATCGGGATCACCAAGGGGCGGCCTATCCGGCTGAGGTGGCCCCTCGCGGCAATCACTTTGCCGGAACGACGGGGGCGCCGGCAGGCGTCGTTGCCGGTCCCCGGGTCATCTCCATCAGTCGCTTCAGCAGCGCCTTGCGGTCCGGCAGGCTGAGCGGCGGCAGCCCGATCGCCTCGTTGAAATAGAGCCCGTCGACGGCCAGCCGGATCACTTCGGCGTGCAGATAGTCCAGCCCGTCCGCCTTCAGGCGATCCGACCACTTGGTGCTCTCCTGCGCGTAGTCGGCCAGCAGGTCCGGATCGGTGGCGACGCCGGCGATCATCGCTGCCGCGATGTCGTCGGCGCGCTCGGCCGGAAAGCTGGTGGTGATGTAGGCGCGCAGGTAGGAACCCGGTGTCGGGTCGCTCGCGACCATCGCCGTAGTCTTTTCCTCGAAGGAATCCAGCCCCGCCGTGATCATGGCGCGGATCAGCGCATCCTTGGACGCGAAATAGTGCAGCAGACCCCCCTTGCTGATCCCGGCCTCCTTGGCGACATCGGCCAGCGTCATGCGCGCCACGCCGCGCTCCATGACAATGCGGGTCGCCGCGCCGACGATCATGGCGCGGATCTCGTCGCCGGTCTTCCGTCTCTTGCCTGGCTGCTTTTCAATCATGATGGATTCGAGCTCCCCCTTCCCATCTATCCGTTTTTTCGAAGCACAAAAGAGGGCTACGAAATTTCCGACCGTCCGGACGGTTTTTTATAGACCGGCTGGACGGTTTGCACTATAGCGCCTTGCAGCACAATTCACAGGAGGACGATGTGCGCGATTTTCGGTCGATCTGTTTGACGGCGGGCCTGGGGCTGGCGGCGCTGGGTGGTTGGAATGCGAATGTCCAGGCCGCCCCGCTCGGAGAAGGCGCCGCCCCGATCAAGATCGCCATCAACGAATGGACGGGGCAGAACGTCACCGCCCACGTCGCCGGCCATCTCCTCGAAAAGCTCGGCTACCATGTCCAGTACGTGACGGCCGGCAGCTTTCCACAGTGGATCGGCATGGAGGACGGCTCGCTGGACATGACGCCGGAGCTGTGGACCAACAACCTCGGCGACATCTATCCGAAGCTTCTCGCCGAAAAGAAGGTCGAGCCGGTCGGCGACCTTGGCCTCAATGCCCGCGACGGCTGGGCCTACACCAGCGCCACGCTGGCCGTCTGCCCGGGCCTTCCCGACTGGAAGGCGCTGCTGAAGCCGGAATGCGCCGCCGCGCTGGCGACGGCGGAAACCCTGCCGAACGGCCGCCTGGTGGACTATCCGGCCGACTGGGACACCGCTTCCGCCAAGGAGATCGAGGATTTCAAGGTGCCATTCACGGCCGTGCCGGCCGGCTCCGAGGGCGCGCTCGTGGCCGAGCTGCAATCGGCCCTCGCCGCCAAGCAGCCCCTGCTCCTGCGCTTCTGGGCGCCGCACTGGCTGCTCGCGCAAACCAAGGAGCTGAACTGGGTCGACATGCCGCCGTGCAACCCCAAGGACGGCGGGCGCTGCATCCTGCCGTCCCCGGTCATCAAGGTGGTGAGAGCGGGCTTCGGCGAGAAATGGCCCGCCGCCTACGCGCTCATGAAACAGTACCAGCTCGCCGCCGACGACCAGCAGAAGATGATGTTCGAGATCGACCAGAACCATAAGCCGATCGACGACGTGGTGGGACAATGGCTGGAGGCCAACAGCGCAAAGTGGAGCGGCTGGGTCGAGGACGCCAAGAAGTAAGCGCCACACCAGTCCACTCCACGCGAAAGTTCCCGATCAGCCATGGCCAGTTCTTCCGTTTCTCAACGGCGGGTCGCCCTCGCCTGCCACGACCTGTGGAAACTCTACGGGCCGGACCCACGGCGGGCGATGAATGCCGTCCTGTCCCATGGCAATGATCGGGAACGCCAGCGCGCCGCGCTCGCCCGGAGCGCGCATGTCGCAGCGGTCGCCGGCGTCAGCCTCGAGGTGCACGAGGCGGAGATCTTCGTGCTGATGGGCCTGTCCGGCTCAGGCAAGTCGACGCTGCTGCGCTGCCTCACCCGCCTCATCGAGCCGACCAGCGGCCGCGTGTTGCTGGACGGGGAAGACCTGGAGAAGGCCGGCCGCAAGCGGATGATCGAGCTGCGCCGCCACGCCATGGGCATGGTGTTCCAGAATTTCGGCCTGCTTCCGCATCTCAACGTGCTGGACAACGTCGCCTTTCCGCTGCGCGTGCAGGGTGTGGATACCGAGAAGCGCTACGCCCGTGCCCGCGAAATGACCGAACTCGTCGGCCTGAGCGGGCTCGAAGCCAGTTTCCCCAACCAGCTTTCCGGTGGCCAGCAGCAGCGGGTCGGCATTGCCCGCTCGCTGGCGGTCGGCCCGCAGGTCTGGTTCCTCGACGAGCCGTTCTCCGCGCTCGACCCGCTCATCCGCAGGCAGATGCAGGACGAGTTCATCCGCCTGCAGAAGATGCTGCGCAAGACCATCGTCTTCGTCACCCACGACGTGCAGGAAGCCTTCCGCCTGGCGGACAGGATCGCCATCATGCGCGACGGCGCCATCGTCCAGATGGGAACGCCGGCCGAGATCGCCCTGTCGCCCGCCAACGACTACATCGCGGAATTTCTGCGCGACATCCCGACCCTGAGAGCGATCAAGGCAGCCGACGTCATGCAGCCGCTGTCCGACACGGGCAGACCGGCCCGGACCGTCCCCGCCACGGAACTGGTCGAGGCGATCCTGCCGATGATCCTCGACGATGCCTCCCCGATCGGGGTCCTCGACGCGGCCGGCACCCTGGCCGGCCAGATCACCACCGGCCGGATCGCCGAACTCGCCCGTCATGGCCGGGCCTGATGCCGTCATGAACCTGCCTGGAAAGCCGTTCTCATTCGCTGACCTTGGCGCGCTTGCCGTGCCGGCGGCCGTCCTGGCCTGCATCGCCGCCTCGGCGCAATGGAGCTGGATCGCCGCGTTCCCCCAGGACTGGACGCTGCCCATCGCCGGCGCCATCAACGCCGCCCTGGGCTGGATCATTCCCGCCATCCTGCCGGTGACGGCGGCACTCAGCCGGGCGCTGGCGGCGATCCTGACCGCACTGGTCCTCGTCCTCCAGTTCATACCGTGGCCCGCGACGGCGATCGCCCTCATGATGGTCGGGCTGCGGGCCGGTGGACCACGCCTGCTGGGTCTGTGCGTCGTCGCCGTCGCCTATGTGGTGCTCGCCGGCTTCTGGCGTCAGAGCATGGCAACCGTCGCGCTGGTCCTGCTCGCCGTTCCGATGTCGGTGCTCGGCGGCTTTGTGCTCGGGCTCGGCGCTTACCTCGTGCCGCGCCTGCGCCGTCCCGTCGAAGCGCTGTTCGACTTCATGCAGACCTTTCCGGCTTTCGCCTATCTCATCCCGTTGCTCCTGCTGTTCGGCTTCGGGCCGGTGGCTGGCCTGGTGGCAACGGCGGTCTACGCGATACCGCCCATGGCGCGCTGCGTGCTGAGCGGCCTGACGCAGGTTCCGCGCGAACTGGTCGAGGTCGGGGAAATGGCCGGCTGCACGCCCGCGCAGCGCCTCTTCTGGGTCGAACTGCCGGCCGCCAGGCCGATGGTGATGGTCGGCATCAACCAGACCACCATGGCGGCGCTCAGCATGGTCATCACCGCCTCGATCATCGGCGGCTTCGACGACATAGGCTGGGCGGTGCTGAGCGGGCTTCGTCAGGCGGACCTCGGCAAGAGCCTGCTGTCGGGCCTTGTCATCGTCGTCATCTCGATCGTGGTCGACCGGCTCACCGCCAGCCTGTTCGCCGAGCCGCGCGGCAATGCCACCCGGCGCCGGTTGCCGGCAATGCGCAAGGTGCTGGCGGGAGCAGCCATCGTGCTGGCAGCCGGCGCCCTGCTGCGACTTGCGCCGGGCTTCCCGCAAGGTTTGAACCAGATGGCGGGGATCATTGACTTCGGCCTGCTGAACCGTGCGCTGCTGGGCTTCGTCGGCCGCTACAGCGGAGTTCTCGACGCCATCAAGAGCGGCGTGCTCTACTACCTCGTCCTGCCGCTGCGGCTGGGCCTCGCCGGCGCCGTGCTGCCCACAACCTGGGGCTTCGCGATGACGCCGGCCATCACTTCGGCCTATGCGCTTCTCGCCACCGCCCTGGCGGCGCGCCAACTGGCGAAGGGCGGCCCCGGCAAGGCGGCCGCCACCCTTTGCGTGGCGATGCTCCTCTATGTCGGGATGGTCGCATTCCCGTGGCCGGCGGCAATCCTGGTCACGGCATGGGCGGCCTGGCGCGTTTCCGGACCGAAGCTCGCGCTCCTTGCCACGGCAAGCCTGGCCTTCGTGCTGATATCGGGCCTCTGGGTGCCGTTCGTGAAGTCGCTCTACCTCGTCGGCGTCTCGGTTGTCCTGTGCGCATTCATCGGCGGCCTGCTCGGCCTGTTGGCCGCGCACAACAACTGGTTCTCCGCCATGCTGCGGCCACTGAACGACGCCCTGCAGACCATGCCGCAATTCGTCTTCCTGATCCCGGCGCTGATGTTCTTCAAGGTCGGCGAGTTCGCCGGCCTGATTGCCATCTCGCTCTACGCCGTGGTGCCCGCGATCCGCTACACGGAGGCCGGCCTGCGCAACGTGTCGCCCGCGATCCTCGAGACCGCCAGGCAGCTCGGCTGCACGCCAACGCAAAGCAATCTGTTCGTACAGATCCCGCTGGCGCGTCCGGCGCTGCTCCTAGGCCTCAACCAGACCGTGATGGCCGCCATCACCATGCTGCCGATCGCCGCGACCGTCGGCACGTCCGAACTCGGGCAGCAGATCTACATCTCGCTCGGCAAGGCAGACGCCGGAATGGGCATCACCGCCGGCATCGTCTTCTGCCTGACCGCCATCAATCTCGATCGGATGCTGCGCGCCGCCGCCGGCCACCTGCGCAGCATCTGACGACAACCGAAGAGGAAAACCAAAAGTGCATTTGAGCGAATGCGATCGTCTGGCGTTGCTTCAGCCGCGCGAGGGCAGGCTGAGGGTGGTGATCGACACCGATACCTTCAACGAGATCGACGACCAGTTCGCGATCGTCCATGCGCTGCTGTCGCCGGAGAGACTGGATGTCGAGGCGATCTATGCCGCCCCCTTCGTCAACGAGACCTGCGACGATCCCGGCCGCGGCATGGAGCTGAGCTACCAGGAAATACTGGCCCTGCTCGCCCGCCTGGGGATTGCGCATGAGGGGCTCGTCCACCGTGGCGTCACCGGCTATGTCGGCGCGGACAAGGCGCCTCTCGCGGCCGCCGCCGTCGACGACCTGATCGCCAGGGCAAGGAGCGGCTCGCCGCAAAACCCCCTCTATGTCATCGCGATCGCCGCCATCAGCAATGTCGCTTCAGCCCTGCTCGCCGCCCCCGACATAGCCGATCGGATCGTCGTGGTCTGGCTGGGTGGCCATGCCATCGACTGGCAGCACCAGGCCGAATTCAACCTCGAGCAGGATGTCGGCGGCACCCAGGTGCTGTTCGACTGCGGCGTGCCGCTGGTGCTCGTTCCCTGCGAGGGCGTGACCTCGATCCTGCACAGCACCGTGCCCGAAATGGAGCGCTACGTGGAACCGTACGGAGAGATCGGCCGCTTCCTGACGATGCGTTTCAAAGGCTATTGCGACGACCATGTCGGTTGGGCGAAGGAGATCTGGGACATGGGGGCGGTGGCATGGGTGCTCGATCCCGCATGGGCGCCGAGCACGCTGATGACGGCGCCGGTGCTGACCGGCGAGCTGCGCTACAGCCAGGACCGGTCGCGCCACCTGATGCGCTATGTCGGATCGATAAACCGCAACGCTGTCATGCAGGACTTCATCCGCAGGCTCCAGGCGCGGGCGCGTTCCCGGAGCCAATGATCCGGGCGCGACGAGCGCGGCTCTCCACCGGCGTCACATGAAGTAGGGCTTGTCCGCCTCCGAACCCGGCTTGTTGACGCCGATATTGCCGCGCAGGTGAAGTCGCGGCGAACGGATAAGCCTGACGATCAGGTCGGCCACGCTCTTGCGCGAGACGACGGTGCCCTTGAACGGCTCGCCGCGCTCGGTAGTCTCGTAGTCGACCACGTCGTCGTCCATCAGCCATGCCGGACGCAAGATGGTGTAGTCCAGGCCCGAGGCCTCGATGGCATCACCGGCGCGCCGGAAGGGTTTCAGGTCCTCACCGATCATCTCGCGGTTCCATGTGCCGAATTTGCCGGGAACCTCGTCGTAAATGCCCAATGACAGTACGAAGACCAGCCGCCTCACGCCAGCGGCCTTCATGGCGGCGACCACCGCCTTAGCCTGGATATCGAGATCCTCGCCCGTGAGGTTTGCATAGACGATGTCCATGCCGGCGACCGCTGCGTTCAGCTTCACACTATCGAGCACATCGCCTTGCACGAGCCGAGCGCCGGCGGGAGTCATGCCCGCCAGCTTTCCCGGATCGCGGGCGAACAAGGTCAGGTGCATGGCCTTGTCATCCGCCATCATCCGAATGGCCCATCGGGCAATCTGTCCGCTTGCCCCGAGTATGAGTACATTGGTCATCGCAAGCTCCTGGCTGTTCGGTTCATCTCGGTTTGTGCCCAAACCGCATCCGGCCCAGGCACCATCCACTTATTCCGCGGCGATGCCGTGGCGGTTGGCAATGGCCTCGGCGCCGAGATGCCGCTGGAAGAAAGCGGCCAGGTACAAGACCGCCTCGTCGACAAATTTCTGGCCGTCATAAAGGTCCATGTGATTGGCGCCATCGACCACGTGGAAGGCCTTGTCCCTGCTGGCGGCGCGGTCGAACAGGTCGTCGCTCATCCATTTGCTGCCTGCGACACTGCCGGCCACGATCTGTAGAGGTTGCGTCAGATACACTTCCGCCATGTGGTAGGCATCATAGGTGATGATCTGGTTGACGCTACGCAAGGTCGCGAAACCGGGCGCGGTGGCGCGTTCGGCGCGTGGCGTATGATAATATTCCCAGGCCTGGCGCAGTTCCTCGTTGGGTGCGTCCGCTTCCTTCATCGGCGCCAGCGGCATGGTGGCTGTCGCGGCGCCGCTTGCGTCGGCGGTGCGGGCGTTGGAGCCCGCCTCGACATAAGGCAATGCGTCGATCGACTTGACGTTGTTCTCCCAGCCATTGCGGAACATCGAACCGATGTTGACCGCGCTGACGGTGCCGACCGCCTTGATGCGCCGATCCTGGATCGCAGCATTGACCGTGTAGCCGGCGCCGGCGCAGATGCCCATCGCGCCGATCCGGTCCTTGTCGACGTAAGGCAGTGTGGTGAGATGGTCGATCGCCGCGCTGACGTCCTCGGTACGGATATGAGGGTTTTCAAGCTGCCGCGGCTCGCCGGTGCTTTCACCCTGGTACGACGCATCGTAGGCAATGGTAACGAAACCCTGTCCGGCGAGCTTTCTTGCATAAGTGCCGGCAGTCTGTTCCTTCACGCCCCCGCCGGGATGAGAAACGACGATCGCCGGATAGACACGCGTCCCGTCGAACCCCTCCGGGAAGTTGATGACGGCCGACATGGTGATGGCCGGATTGTTCGAGTTCACAAAGCTGATCTTGCCCATCTTTCTGCTCCCTTTGGGGGATGCCGGTCCTACCGTTCCGAAGCGATCCCGCTTGCTGATGGCGATAAATTAGGCCACGAAGATTATCTCGATTAGATGGGATATTCGTCTTGGGCTTATCAATCAGGTGATAAATGCGACGGGATGAAATCGCCGATCTGGCCGCCTTTGTCGTCGTTGCCGAGGAGCGCAGCTTTACCAAGGCTGCTGCCCGGCTTGGCATGGCCCAGTCCGCGCTCAGCCAGATCGTGCGGCGTATCGAGCAGCGGCTGGGGTTGCGGCTCCTGTCGCGCACGACCCGCAGCGTGGCGCCGACGGATGCCGGCGAGCGGCTCATCGCGACGCTCGGCCCCATGCTCAACGACCTGGACGCCGCGATCGCCTCGCTTGGCGAATTGCGCGACCGGCCAGCGGGAACGATCCGCCTCACGACGGTCGAACACGCCGCCAGGACGATCCTCGTTCCCGCCATGAAGCGGCTGCTTCCGGGCCACCCCGACATCAAGGTCGAGATCACCGTCGACTACAGCCTTTCGGACGTGGTCTCCGAGCGCTTCGACGCCGGTGTCCGGCTTGGCGGAGAAATCGCCAAGGACATGATCGCAACGCGCATCGGGCCTGACATTCCGATGGCGATCGTCGGTTCGCCGGACTATTTCCGCGCCCACGCCGCGCCGGCTTCACCCGCCCAGCTCATCGACCATCGAGCCATCAATCTGAGGCTGCCCACATCGGGCATGCTCAACGGGTGGAGGATGATGCGCGGCGGCCGCGAAACGCGGGTAAGGGTGGAAGGGCCGCTTGTCCTCAACTCCATAGACTTGATTCTCGACGCCGCGCTCGATGGTCACGGCCTCGCCTATCTGCCGCTCGATCAGGTCCAGTTCCATCTCGACGAAGGGCGGCTGCTACGGGTGCTCGGCCGCTTCACGCCCGACCTGCCGGGCTATCATCTCTACTATCCGCACAGGCGCCATTCCTCGTCGGCCTTCAGCCTTCTGGTGGAAACGCTGCGTTTTCGCTAGTGGGCAGGCGGCAGGCCGACGGCTGGAAAATGCCCGTCAGCCGCGCCATTCCCGCTGGCCAAGCTCCGGCCTGCGCATTAGAGTGCGCCCCGGCTCCGAAACCACCGGCATTTCGCTCCGTGGCCGCACAAAGACTTCAAACTCTCACGATCAATCCTATGACAGGGCTAGGCGATCGTATCGTCCTTCATTAGAATGCGCTTTAACATCTGCACCGTTCGAGGGGCATTCGTTCCGCCAAGCGAAGGGGGGATCAGTTGGACAAGCAGGCACGAGGCAACGGTTCGGATCGCGACCGACAGCCAGCGCCGAAACTTTCCGTCATCGTGATCACCCGTGATGAGGAATCCTGCATCGCGCGCTGCCTGCGCTCCGTTGACTTTGCTGACGAAATCGTCGTCGTCGACAACAACAGCACCGACAGGACGCGCGACATTGCCCGCGAATTCGGCGCAATCGTCCTGACGACACTGGACTGGCCGGGCTTCGGCCAGCAGAAGAACCGCGCGCTGGCGGCAGCGAGCGGCGATTGGGTGCTCTCCCTCGACGCGGATGAATGGGTCGAGCCGGCGCTCGGCGCCGAAATCAGAGGCGTCATCGAACATCCCGGCGGCAAGGACGGCTTCGAGATTCCGCGCCGCTCGCGATTCTGCGGCCACGTCGTCCATCACGGAGGCTGGTCGCCGGATCTCGTCTTGCGGCTGTTTCGTCGTGGGGGCGGCCGCTTCAGCAACGACACGGTCCACGAGAAGATCGAGATCTCCGGAGCCAAGGGACGCCTGTCGGAGGCGATGGAGCACGACAGCATCACCGACCTCGCCGATGCGCACGACAAGATCGGCCGCTACGCCGAGGCCTCCGCCGCCCGCCTTCTGGCAATGGGCAAGAAAAGCTCCATCGGCAAGGCAACCTCGCGTGCCTTCTGGGCCTATCTCAACAGCTACGTGTTTCGCCTGGGCTTTCTCGACGGCTCGACCGGTGCAATGGTTGCGACCTACTCGGCCGCCTACACCTACCAGAAATGGGCACGCGTCGCGACGGGCGGCGTGCCCAAGACAGCGGCCAAAGAGGCCGGAGTTCTGAGGACCAACCCGTGAGGCCTTTCACGGCCCGTCGGCAATCCGGCGGCCCCCGCTGACGCCGATGAGCACGTCGGCGGGACGAAAAAACGAACCCCGGACCTTTATGTCCGCATTCGACTGATCTTCGATATCGAGCTCCGAGCGCGTCCCCGAAAGCCGGACGACCGCCTCGATCGGGCCGAAGACATGAACTTCGTCCCACCGCCTGCACGCAGGGGAAGCGTCATGCGCATCCCGTTGCGCTGGTTGGATTTTCCGGATCTCCGGGTGGGCAATTCCAGCAAAAGCCCTGAAGCGGCGAGGGTTTGCGCTGCCGCCGCTCCCGCCCGGCCGGGCGCGAAAACCTTTATAAGATTCCTATTTCTTCCCTATCCGCTCCATCTCGAACCTTTATGGCGAGCCGGGCCATATTTTGTCTGAGCGATAGCGCCAGGCCCACCGCGCCCCCGGTCCGGTGGACGATCATCCAATGATCCGAAGAATCCTGCGCTGAAATATAGAATACCAGAACAAGGACCGAAGGCGATGGACTTCGTTGTTATAGGAATCGGAGTTTTGTTTTTCGTACTTGCCTTTGCCTACATCAGGGCTTGCGAGAACCTTTAAGGAAAGAAGAAATCGATGCTTATCGACTACATTCTCGGCGGCGGCGTGACGCTGTTCCTGCTTGCGTATCTCACATACGCCCTCGTTCGCCCGGAACGTTTCTGATCGTATTGGCGCGAGGCACGAAAAGCCATGACACTCTTCGGATGGATACAGATCCTCGTTTTCTGCGGGATCCTGATTTTGCTCGTGAAGCCACTCGGCGGCTACATGCACCGCGTCTTCGGCGGCGAGCGTACGCCGCTGTCGCCGCTGCTCGGCCCGCTTGAGCGAGGCCTCTACAGCATCGCCGGCACCAGCGATCGCGAGGAACAGCACTGGACGTCCTACACGGCCGCGATGCTTTTGTTCAATCTTGCCGGCTTTCTCGTACTTTACGTCTTGCAGCGGCTGCAGGGCGGTCTGCCCTTCAATCCGGCCGGCATGGCCTCGGTCGACCCCAACCTGGCGTTTAACACCGCCACGAGCTTCGTCACCAACACCAACTGGCAGAACTATGGCGGCGAAAGCACCATGTCCTACCTGGTGCAGATGGCCGGCCTGACGGTGCAGAACTTCGTTTCCGCCGCCACCGGCATCGCCATCGCCATGGCGCTGATCCGCGGCTTTGCCCGAGCTTCGGGGCGCTCGGTCGGCAATTTCTGGGTCGATATGACCCGCGCCACGCTCTACGTGCTTTTGCCGATCTGCATCGTCCTGACCCTTGTCTATGTCTGGCTCGGAATGCCCCAGACGGTCGGCCCGTATGTCGGCGCCACCACGCTGGAGGGCGCCAAGCAGACGATCGCGCTCGGCCCGGTCGCCTCGCAGGTCGCCATCAAGATGCTCGGCACCAATGGCGGCGGCTTCTTCAACGCCAACGCCGCGCACCCCTTCGAGAACCCGGATGCCATCTCCAACCTGATCCAGATGCTGTCGATCTTCGCCATCGGTGCCGGCCTGACCAACGTCTTCGGCCGCATGGTGGGCAACCAGCGCCAGGGCTGGGCGATCCTGTCGGCCATGGGCGTGCTGTTCATCGCCGGCGTCGCGGTCTGCTACTGGGCGGAAGCCGCCGGCAACCCGCTCGTCCATGCGCTGGGCATCGATGGCGGCAACATGGAGGGCAAGGAAAGCCGCTTCGGCATCGCGCTCTCGGCACTGTTCGCCGTCGTCACCACGGCGGCCTCCTGCGGCGCCGTCAACGCCATGCACGGCTCGTTCACGGCACTGGGCGGCATGATCCCACTCATCAACATGCAGCTTGGCGAGGTGATCGTCGGCGGCGTCGGCGCCGGCTTCTACGGCATCCTGATGTTCGTCGTCGTCGCCGTCTTCGTCGCCGGCCTGATGGTCGGCCGCACGCCGGAATATCTCGGCAAGAAGATCGAGGCCAAGGAGGTCAAGATGGCGATGCTCGCCATCCTGTGCCTGCCGCTGGCGATGCTGGTCTTCACCGCGATCGCGGTGGTGCTGCCGAGCGCCGTCGCCTCGATGGGCAATGGCGGTCCGCACGGCTTCTCCGAGGTCCTCTACGCCTACACCTCGGCCGCTGCCAACAATGGTTCGGCGTTCGGCGGGCTCAGCGGCAACACGCCCTGGTTCAACATCACCCTCGGCATCGGCATGCTGATGGGCCGTTTCCTGGTCATCGTTCCGGCGCTCGCCATCGCCGGCTCCCTGGCGGCCAAGAAGACCGTGCCCGCCTCCGCCGGCACCTTCCCGACCGACGGCACGCTGTTCGTCGGACTGCTGGTCGGGGTGATCGTGATCGTCGGTGGGCTGACCTTCTTCCCGGCGCTCGCCGTAGGCCCGATCATCGAGCACCTGGCCATGATCCACGGGCAGACGTTCTGAGACCGCCATGCGCTGGTTCGACAGGATGCGGCGGGCCTTGCGCCCCGCCGAGGACGGAAGGGAGGGACCACCTCCCTTCCCCACCATGGCCACCTTCTTCGGCCTCGCGGCCGTCATGCTGGTGCTCTGGTTGCTGGCCATCGGCCTGCCGCATCTCCTTTCGGCACCGGATCAACCGCTGCCACCCAACAACAGTGAAGCTGGAGCTTCAAAATGAGCCATTCCAAATCCGCGAGCATCCTGGATGCCCGCATCCTCTGGCCCGCCGTCGGCGCCTCCTTCAGGAAACTCGACCCGCGCACGCTGATCCGCAATCCGGTCATGTTCGTCGTCGCCGTGGTCTCGGCCCTCACCACAGTCCTGTTCGTCCGCGATCTTGTCACCGGCGGCGGCAATCTCGGCTTCTCGCTGCAGATCATCATCTGGCTCTGGTTCACCGTGCTGTTCGCCAATTTCGCCGAGGCCGTCGCGGAAGGCCGCGGCAAGGCGCAGGCCGACTCGCTGCGCAAGGCGCGCACCGAAACCCAGGCCAAGCTGCTCTCCGGCGAAGACCGCGCCAAGTTCAAGCTGGTGCCCGGCACCAGCCTGAAGGTCGGCGACATCGTGCTGGTCGAGGCTGGCGACATCATCCCCTCGGATGGTGAGGTCGTCGAAGGCATCGCCTCGGTCAACGAAGCCGCGATTACCGGTGAATCGGCGCCGGTCATCCGCGAATCCGGCGGCGACCGTTCGGCGGTCACCGGCGGCACGCAGGTTCTGTCCGACTGGGTCCGCGTGCGCATCACCGCCGCCTCGGGACACACCTTCCTCGACCGCATGATTTCGCTCGTCGAGGGCGCCGAGCGCCAGAAAACGCCCAACGAGATCGCGCTCAACATCCTTCTCGTCGGCATGACGCTGATCTTCGTGCTGGCAACGGCGACGATCCCGAGCTTCGCCTCCTATTCCGGCGGCTACATCTCGGTCACCGTGCTCGTCGCCCTGTTCGTCACCCTGATCCCGACCACCATCGGCGCGCTGCTGTCGGCGATCGGCATCGCCGGCATGGACCGGTTGGTGCGCTTCAACGTGCTCGCCATGTCCGGCCGCGCCGTCGAGGCCGCCGGCGACGTCGACACGCTGCTCCTCGACAAGACCGGCACCATCACGCTCGGCAATCGCCAGGCGACGGAGTTCCGTCCCGTCAAGGGCGTCAGCGAGCAGGAACTGGCCGATGCCGCGCAGCTCGCCTCGCTGGCCGACGAGACGCCGGAAGGCCGCTCGATCGTCGTGCTCGCCAAGGAAAAATACGGCATCCGCGCCCGCGATATGGCAACCCTGCACGCCACCTTCGTGCCCTTCACCGCGCAGACCCGCATGAGCGGCGTCGACGTCGACGGCTCGTCGGTGCGCAAGGGCGCCGTTGATTCCGTGCTTGCCCATGTCAACCAGTCCACCGCCGCCGCGCATGGCGCGCGCCCGGGTGGCGACGCGGTGCGCGACCTGCAGCAGATCGCAGAGGACATCGCCAAGTCCGGCGGCACGCCGCTTGCGGTCGAGCGCGACGGACGCCTGCTCGGCGTCGTCCACCTCAAGGACATCGTCAAGGGTGGCATCCGCGAGCGCTTCGCCGAATTGCGCCGCATGGGCATCCGCACGGTCATGATCACCGGCGACAACCCGGTCACGGCGGCGGCGATCGCGGCCGAGGCGGGCGTCGACGACTTCCTCGCCCAGGCGACGCCGGAGAACAAGCTCTCGCTGATCCGCGAGGAGCAGGCCAAGGGCAAGCTCGTCGCCATGTGCGGCGACGGCACCAATGACGCGCCGGCGCTGGCTCAGGCCGATGTCGGCGTCGCCATGAACACCGGCACGGTGGCCGCCCGCGAGGCCGGCAACATGGTCGACCTCGACAGCGACCCGACCAAGCTCATCGAGATCGTCGAGATCGGCAAGGCGCTGCTGATGACGCGCGGCTCGCTGACCACCTTCTCCATCGCCAACGACGTGGCCAAGTACTTCGCCATCATCCCGGCCATGTTCGCCGTCTTCTACGTCGCGCCGGGCCAGACGACAGGCCCCCTGCAGGCGCTCAACGTCATGCACCTGGCGACGCCGCAGAGCGCCATCCTGTCGGCCATCATCTTCAACGCGCTCATCATCATCGCGCTGATCCCGCTGTCGCTGAAGGGCGTCAAATACCGCGCCATCGGCGCCGGCGCCCTGCTCAGCCGCAATCTTCTCGTCTATGGCCTGGGCGGCATCGTCGTGCCCTTCGTCGGCATCAAGGCGATCGACATCGCCATCACCGCCCTCGGCCTCGCATAAGGACCGCTCCGATGCTCAAGCAGATACGCCCCGCGATCATCATGATCGTCTTCTTCACCGCGCTGACCGGCCTGGCCTATCCCCTTGGCATGACCGGCATCGCCCAGGCCCTGTTCCCGCGCCAGGCCAATGGCAGCCTGATCGTCAAGGACGGCACTGTCATCGGCTCCGATTTCATCGGTCAGGCCTTCTCCAGTGATCGCTATTTCCATGGCCGTCCCTCGGCCGCCGGCAACGGCTACGATGCCTCGTCGTCCGGCGGCACGAATCTCGGGCCGACCAACCCCAAGCTGATCGATCGCATCAAGGGCGACGCGGAGAAGCTGAAGGCGGAAAACCCCAACGCGCCCGTGCCGATGGACCTCGTCACCACCTCGGGCAGCGGGCTCGATCCGGACATCAGCCCGCAGGCCGCCTACTTCCAGCTCCCCCGCGTGGCCAAGGCCAGGGGCATCGACGAGGCCAAGCTCAAGGCGCTGGTCGACAGCCATATCGAGGCGCCGGAATTCGGCTTCATGGGCGAGCCGGTGGTCAACGTGCTGGCACTCAACCTGGCGCTGGACGCGGCCGCCGGAAAATAGGCATTTGCAGCCGGGAGGCATTGCCTGCCGTCGCGGGAATGCCGCCCTAGCCTAGGTGGTGGCGCCGCGGGGATCGACACATTCCCCGGCGCCATTCATGATCGAGACAATGGCGGACGACCGAAGCACCACGCAGAACAGACCCTCGCCCGAGGCGCTGCTCGACCATGCCGAGCGCGCGGCGCGCGGCCGCCTGCGCATCTTCCTGGGCGCCGCGCCCGGTGTCGGCAAGACCTACGAGATGCTGATGTCCGGCCGTTCAAGGCTGGCCGACGGCGTCGACGTGGTGATCGGCGTCGTCGAGACGCACGGCCGCAAGGAGACCCAGGCCCTCGTCGACGGCTACGAGATCGTCCCGCGCCGCCAGGTCGACTACAAGGGCCGCGTGCTGGAGGAAATGGATCTCGACGCGATCCTCGACCGCCGGCCGCAGCTCGTTCTCGTCGACGAGCTTGCCCATACCAATGCGCCGGACAGCCGCCATCCCAAGCGTTACCTCGACGTCCAGGAAATCCTGGCGCGCGGCATCGACGTCTACACCACGCTCAACATCCAGCATGTCGAGAGCCTGAACGACGTGGTCGCGCAGATCACGCGCGTCAGGGTCCGCGAGACCGTTCCGGACTCCATCATCGACCAGGCCGACGATGTCGAGATCATCGACCTGACGCCCGACGACCTGATCAAGCGGCTTGAGGAAGGCAAGGTCTACTTCCCCAACACCGCGCGCCGCGCCGTCGATAACTATTTCTCGCCCGGCAACCTGACGGCGCTGAGGGAGCTGGCGCTGCGGCGCACGGCGCAGCGCGTCGACGACCAGTTGCTGATCCACATGCAGGCGCACGCGATTTCAGGCCCATGGGCGGCGAGCGATCGCGTGCTGGTCTGGATCGACGAGGATGCCCGGGGCGCCGCGCTGGTGCGCTATACGCGCCGCCAGGCCGAGCGGCTGCGCGCACCCTGGCTCGCGCTCTATGTCGAGACGCCGCGTTCGACCGGGCTCAGCGAGAAGGACCGCGACAGGCTGGCCGCGACGCTGCGCCTGGCCGAGCAGCTCGGTGGCGAAGCGGTCACCATTCCGGGCCAGGACGTGGCCGCCGACATCGTCGCCTATGCGAAGGCCAACAATGTCACCCACATCATCACCGGGCGGCCGCGCAAATCGCGCTGGCGCGAACTCTTCGAGGGTTCCGTCGCGCATGAGCTGATCCGCATCGCCGGCAACATCAGCGTGCACGTCGTATCCGGCGACGAGCACGACCAACTGCCGCCGCCGAGATCGGCGGCCCGCATCGAGGCGCCACGCTTCGACGCCAAGCCCTATCTGGTCGTCACGGCCTATGTCGTGGTGGCACTGCTGTTCGGCGAATTGCTGTCGCGCGTGCTGGATGTGCGCAACATCGCGCTGGTCTTCCTGATGGCGGTACTGGCATCCGCCGTCACCGTCGGGCTCTGGCCGGCGATCTTTGCCTCCATCGTCAGCGCGCTGGCCTACAACTT
This sequence comes from Mesorhizobium sp. 65-26, assembly GCA_001899205.1. Taxonomy (GTDB): domain Bacteria; phylum Pseudomonadota; class Alphaproteobacteria; order Rhizobiales; family Rhizobiaceae; genus Mesorhizobium. Next base: position 210,572 of record MKVL01000038.1, read on the forward strand.
CTTCTTCCTCGACCCGCTCTACACGCTCGACATCAGCGACCCGGAAAGCGCGGTCGCCCTCGGCTTCTTCTTCTGCGTCGCCGTCATCGCCAGCAATCTCACGGCGCGCGTCCAGCGCCAGGCCTTCGCCGCGCGCTCGCGGGCGCGCACCACCGAGGATCTCTATCTCTTTTCCAAGAAGCTGGCCGGCACCGCCACACTCGACGACGTGCTGTGGGCGACGGCCTTCCAGATCGCCTCGATGCTGAAGCTGCGCGTCGTCCTGCTCCTGCCCGAGAACGGCACCATCGCGGTCAAGGCAGGCTACCCGCCGGACGACACGCTGGCCGAGGCCGACATCGCGGCCGCCCTCTGGGCCTGGGAACACAACCGCGCCGCTGGACGCGGCGCGGATACGCTGCCGGGCGCCAAGCGCCTCTACCTTCCGTTGCGCACCGGACGCACCGCCGTTGGTGTCGTCGGCCTCGACAACGACAAGCAGGGGCCGCTGCTGACGCCCGAGCAGCAGCGGCTTCTCGACGCGCTGGCCGACCAGGCCGCCGTCGCCATCGAACGCATCCAGCTTGTCGCCGACGTCGACCGCGCCAAGCTCGCCGTCGAGGCCGACAGGCTGCGCTCGGCGCTGCTGACGTCGATCTCGCACGATCTCAAGACGCCGCTCGCCGCCATCATGGGCGCGGCCGGAACCTTGCGGGAATTCTCGCCGGCCCTGCCCGAACAGGATCGCGCGGAGCTGCTGTCCACCGTGCTCGACGAGGCCGAGCGTCTCAACCGCTTCATCGCCAACCTGCTCGACATGACCAAGATCGAATCCGGCGCGATGGAGCCGAACTCCGCGCTCCACTATGTCGGCGACATCGTCGGCAGCGCCCTGAACCGTGCCCGCAAGATCATCGCCGGACACCGCACCGAGGTGGACATTCCCGCCGACCTTCCCATGCTGCGGCTCGATCCGGTACTGTTCGAGCAGGTCCTCTTCAACCTCCTGGACAATGCCGCGAAATACGCGCCCGCCGCCTCGACCATCCGCCTGCGGGCATGGACCGACAACGGCTTCGTCATCCTCCAGGTCATGGACGAGGGACCGGGCATTCCGGTGGAAGACCTCGAACGGATCTTCGATACGTTCTACAGGGTGCGCAAGGGGGACCAGGTGCGCGCCGGCACCGGGCTCGGCCTGTCGATCTGCCGCGGCTTCGTCGAAGCCATGGGCGGGACGATCTCGGCGGCCAATCGCAGCGATGGCCCTGGGGCCGTCTTCACCATCAGCATGCCGGTATCCGCCGAATCGCCCCCGGTGGACGGTCCCGGCACGGAAGGCCATGCATGAGCACCTCGAACGTCAGGATCCTCGTCGTCGATGACGAGCCGGCCATCCGCAAGCTGCTGCGTGTCGGGCTTGGCAGCCAGGGCTACGCCATCAGCGAAGCGCCTAGCGCCAGGTTTGCCCAGGAGGCGATGGCGCAGGAAAGCCCGGACCTGATCCTGCTCGATCTCGGCCTGCCCGGCATGAGCGGGCACGATCTGCTGCGCCAATGGCGGACCGATGGATTGACCATGCCGGTCATCGTCATTTCCAGTCGCACCGACGAGGCGGGTATCGTCGGTGCCCTCGAGCTCGGCGCGGACGACTATGTGACCAAGCCTTTCGGGATGAACGAACTCGTCGCGCGCATCCGGGTGGCCCTGCGGCACCGCTTTCAGCAACAGGGCGAAAAGCCCGTGTTCCACAGCGGCGACCTCAGCGTCGATCTGGTCAAGCGCATCGTCAAGGTGGAGGGCAAGGAGGTCAAGCTCTCGCCCAAGGAATACGACATATTGCGCATCCTCGTGCAACACGCCGGCAAGGTGCTGACGCACCACTTCCTGCTCAAGCAGGTCTGGAACGACACCACCGACGTGCAGTATCTCAGGGTCTATGTCCGGCAGCTCCGGCAGAAGATCGAGAAGACGCCCGACCAGCCGCGCTACATCACCACCGAGACCGGGGTCGGCTACCGCCTGCGCGAAGGCGAGTAGCCGCCGGCTCTCCCGGAATAGCCTCAGTCCCCCGAGAGCGCGGCCGTGCGTGCCAGCGCACTTCCGAAGCCGTTGAGTGAAATCGTGAAATTCACCGGCTGCTGCGTGTCAGCCGCGACGGCATTGATCTTGAGCGTCGTGCCAGCCTTCAGCAGCGGCATGACGTCGCCGTCGAACGAGACCGGCACCAGGCAACCGACCATCTGGCAGGTGCTGAACTGCAGGCTGCCGTCGAGCTTCTTGTCGTCGACCTCGAGGGTAATCCCGTTCGACAAGGCAAGCCCGAACGGCAGGGCAAGCGTGCCCGCGGCATCTTCGCCCGACTTGGACGCCAGTTCGATCGCCAGCAAGCGCTGGCCGCTCTGCTTGTTGAACTGCTGGTGCGACAGGGTGCAGGTCTTGGTGGTTACCGTGGCCTGGCAGTTCACCGTCCAGTCGCCATGCGTCTCGGAGAGCGCGGAGGCGCCGCCCGGCAACAGGGAGGTGCTGGTGCCGGCGTTGTTGTCGGCGGCCGGGGCCACCTTGTCGCCCTTGCCCTGCGCGGCGATCGCGGGGTGGCAGATGCCGAGGGCCGCGCCCAACAGCAGCCCGATATATGCGTGTCTGATATTCATAAAGCCCCTCTTGCCCGGAGCCGGCCCGAGGCAGCTAGAAGCTGACCTTGAGGGCCGCGCTGACGGCGTTCTGCTTGACCGTTTCCCCGAACGCGCCATTGTACCTGACCGACAGGCCAACACCGTTCACGCCGTTGAGTTCAAGTCCGGCGCCGACCCGATAGAGCGGCGAATCCACCGCTTCCGTCAAGTGCAATGCCGGGCTTCCGGGCAGATTCTGCGCCGCCGTGAACTGGCCCTGGATCTCCCATTCCTTGTTGGAGAACTCGACGCCCGCCTTTCCATAGACACGCAGGGTGGCGATGTCGCTGAGCGGGATGTCGGTGCCGATCTCGATGCCCGGCGTCGCCGAATAGTAGGCGTTGGAGGTGCCATCGAAGGTGAAGGCGGCGACCGAGCCCGTCTCGCTGCCCGAAACGCGCAGCCAGCGGGCATCCAGCTGCAGCGTCGGCTGAACGTAGAAGGCCCCCACTTTCTCGGTGACGCCGAGCCTTGCCGATCCGCCAAACTGGGCGGTCTTCTGGGTGTAGCTGACGCTGTTTCCGATACCGTCCAGCAGCAGTTCCGGCAGGTAGACGCCTTCGAGCGTCTCGCCAGGGATGTAGCCGACCTGGTCGACATGCGTGTCGCGCTTGCCCTCGAACGAGCCGGTGCCGCCGCCGAGCGCGAAATCGACGAAGTAGTTCTTGTTCTCGTACTTCGCCAGCCCATAGATCTGCCAGGATTCACCCGTCGTCTCCGACAGCAGGTCCTGGTTGTAGTGGATCTTGGAATCGAACTCCGTGCGGCCGAATGTGGCGCCGAGCGACCAGTTCTGGCCGACCTCGCCGATGCCGCCCAGCGACATCGTCTTCAGCACGTCGTCCCGGTCCGTCGTTCCGGCGCCCGTATTGCGCTTGTACTCGGCCTGCGGGCTGATATTGGCCCACACGCAGCGGCCGTCGGGGTTGGCATAGGCGGGAACGCGCGTGCATTCGCGCGCCGATTCCAGCAGGATGTCGGCCGAACGGTTGATCATGTCGAACGTATGCACCGCGTAATGCGGGGTAAGCCGCGTCAATGCCGCGCCGAGTTCAGCCTCGGTCTGCGAGAACCGAAGCATGTTGATCAGCCGCGCCATCGGATTGTCCGGGCTCGATGAGGCTTCCACGTCGTCGAGATACTGCGCCATCTGGTAGACGCCCGGATCGGTGGTGCCCGAGGCCGGATTCTGCGCCAGTTGCAGGAAGGTGGGGTTGTCGGCGTAGATGACGAGGTCCTTGCCGTTGTCCACCCTGGTCAGGAAGTTGAACCCGACCGCCGGGTGCAAGGTCTTCGGCGTAAGATAGGCATCCGTCATCGAGGCGCCCGTCGCCAGCGTGTAGTGGGTGAACAGCTTGTCGATCGACAGGAAGTTCAGCGGCGCCGTGCCGTCGAAACTGCCGGCTCCGGTCAGCACGAGCTTGTCGGTGATCTGGTTGTTGAGATCGATGTCGGTGACGAAATCGCCCGTCGAGGTCTGGGTGTAACCGCCGGTGATGTCGATGGTGGCGACCACCCCGATGCCCTGGTTGGTCATCAGGCCCATATTCTTGAACAGTCCGCCGCCGAGATTGATGCTCTTGAGGCCGACCATCGAGGAATCCTCGAAGTTGTTGAAGGCGTTGGTCCCGCCGCCAAGATCGATATTGCCGATGACGCGGCCGAGCCCGATGGTGCTCTTCTCGTTGTTGACCGTGTCGTCGCCCGACGTGCCGGTGATCGACAGCGGGCTGAACTGGCCGAGCAGCGACTGCAGGATCGCGTCCTTGGGAACGACCGGCCCGGGATCGGCGAGCGAGGCGCTGAAGGCAGCGAGGCTCGACTTCATGATGCTGAACGTGGGGTTGGCGCCCATCGCGTAGAGCAGGCTGTTGTTGTTGACCGTGTTCGTCGCGCCGCCGACCACCATCACGGCGACACCGGTGTTGGCGCCGCCGATCGTGTACTCGCCCTGCAGGTCGATGGTGATGTTGCCCTTCGTGCCCTGCGCGGTGCTCTCGCCGTAGGCGGCCACCGAGTCCGAGCCCTGCGCGAACAGGCTTCCGCCGGCGGTCAGGTGCACCAAGCTCGAATTGCCCTGGCCGGTCGCGCTCTGGCCGAACATGGCATAGGAACTGGCGCCCTTCACCCAGACTTGGCTGTCGGTGCTCGCTTCCGCCGCCGCGGCATCGCCTATGCCGCCCTGGGAGCCGGCCGCAGACTGGTTCAGGTCGAGCGATGAATTGCCGCCCGCGCCGCCGCCGCCGCCAACCGCCTGGGCCACGATGCCATGAGAGCGGTCACCATTGGTCTCGATCGCGCCGGACTGGACGATCGTGACCTTGCCGCCATTGCCCTTGCTGCCGCCTGGCGAGTTGAACCCGACCGCATTGGGCCCACCACCATCGTCGTCAGCGCCAAAGCGCCCGAAGCCGGCGCCACCGAAGCCGCCGCCGCCGCCGATCGACTGCGCGATGATGGCAATGGAATCGACGCCGTAGGTGGTGATCGTGCCCGTGCGGATCACAGTGACGTCGCCGCCATTGCCACCATTGGCACCGACACCGCCAATGGCGAGCGCATTGGACGTCTTGCCGTTTGCATCGCCACCATAGCCGCCACCGCCACCGATCGACTCGGCAACGACACCGTGCGCTCGAGCGCCATGCGTGATGATGGCGCCTGAGACGGTAACCTCCACCGCGCCGCCATCGCCGCCATTGCCGCCGAAGCCGCCGATCTGCAGCGCAAAAGCGCTGTCGCTGGCGGCATCCGTGGAGACAGTGCCGCCGTAGCCGCCACCGCCGCCAATCGACTGCGCGAAGATGCCGATAGCGCCCGCCTTCATCGTTTCGATGACGCCGTCATTCTTGACGATGACGTGTCCGCCATTGGCGCCCTCGCCGGCAGGCAGGGATACGCCTGCCAGAAGCACCTTGCCGCCGATCTCGCTGTCTCCCTCCGTGGCGTTGGCAGCCGCGCCCGACGCGCCGCCACCACCGCCGACCGACTGGGCGAAGATGCCGTGCGACAGGTAGCCGTATGTCGTGATCTGCCCGTGATTCTCGACAGTGACATCGCCGCCCCTGCTTGCGTTGCCGCCGATGCCGCCAATGGACAGGTTGACGGCCACTTCCTCGGCGGCCGCCGTCTTGGTCGAGCCCGCGCCGGCAGCGCCGCCGCCGCCGCCGATCGACTGGGCGAAGATGCCGTAGGAATTGTCGCCGTTGGTGAGGATGGTGCCGCTCGCGTTGTTGATGACATGCACGAACTGGCCGTAGCCGCCCGCGCCACCTTCGCCGCCGAGCGAGGCACCGATGGTGACCTTCGCCTGGGCCGCCGAGGAACCCGCCGCGCCACCCACGCCGCCGCTGCCGCCGATCGACTGGGCCATGATACCGTGCGAGTTTGCCATGTCGGTCTCGATGAGACCGCTGTTTGTGACGTGCACCTCGCCGCCATTGCCGCCGCCGGCTCCGGCGCCACCCATCGAGAACTTCACATCCACGGTCGTGGCGTCGCCGCTGCCCGTGCTCTTGCCGGCGCCCCCGGCGCCGCCGCCGCCACCGATCGACTGTGCGAAGATGCCGATCGAGTTCTCCTGCTTGGTCCAGATCTGACCGGAGGCCTCGTTGGTGACTTCGACCAGCGCGCCATCGCCGGCACTGCCGCCCTTTCCGGCAATCGCGCCGCCAATGGCATAGGTTGCCTGCGCGCCAGCCGTCGCCGAGCCGCCGACACCGCCGCCACCGCCGATCGAACTCGCGCTGATGCCGTAGGAGAAGCCGCCATCTGTCGTGATGCTGCTTCTGTTGGTGACCGAAACCGCGCCGCCATTGCCGGCCGTGCCGCCCGCCGTTGCAAGGGCGAAGCCGATGGACACCGAGGTCGACCCGCTGCCACCCCCGCTGCCCCCGTTGCTGTCGCCGCCACCGACCGTCTCGTCGGACGCGGACGCGGCACCCGCCGCGCCGCCGCCGCCGCCGACCGACATCGCCATGATGCCGTTCGAGCCGAAGCCCTGCGTCGAGATGATGCCGGAATTGTCGACGGTCACCTTGCTGGCATAACCGCCCGTGCCGCCATGCCCGGACAGGCCCATATTGACGCTGACGCTGGTCTGGCTGGTGCCGCCGATGTTGTAGGACTTGGCGGTGCTGGAACCGCCGATGCCGCCGCCGCCGCCGATCGACTGCGCCACGATGCCCGAGGAGAAGGCGCCGGTGGTCGTCAGATTGCCTGTATTGGTTACGTCCACCGTGTTGCCGAACGCGCCGGCGCCGGCACCGCCGCCCATGGCGAAGTTTGCCGCGATGTTGACGCCACTGCCGCCGCCCAGGCTGGCGGTGCCGCCGGCGCTGGTGCCGCCGTTGCCGCCGCCACCACCGATCGACTGCGCCACGATCGCGCTGGAGGAATCGCCGTCGGTCGAGATCGTCATCGCATTGGTGACGTGGACGTCGCCGCCGCTGTTGCACTTGGTCGGATCGTTGTCGACGCAGCCGCCGCCGGTGCCACCGATATTGACCGAGGCGCTCACCGTCACGCTGTTGCCGAAACCACCCGCGCCGCCGAGCGTGTCGCCTCCGTTGCCGCCGCCGCCGCCGATCGACTGCGCCAGGATGCCGACGGCCTGGAAGCCGTGCGTGACAATCTGGCCGCCGCTGACGAGCCCTGCCTCCACCGTGACCTTCTTGCCTTGCCCGCCATTACCGCCGCCACCGCCGATGGCGACGCCCAGGTTGATCGCGACCTCGTCGCTGACCGCTCCCGCGATGGAGGTGGCGCGGCCGCCATTGCCGCCGCCACCGCCGATCGACTGCGCCACGATGCCGCCGGAACCCTCATTGTCCGTATCCGAGGTGATCTTGCCGTTGGCCTTGAGCAGGACCTCGCCACCCGAGCCACCATCGCCGCCGCTGCCACCAACGGTCACGGCCACGGCCGCTGACGCATAGAGCCCGGCGCTGAAGGCACCGGCAACGGCCTTGCCGCCATTGCCGCCGCCGCCACCGATCGCTTGCGCCAGGATGCCCTTGGCATCCATGCCGCTGACGGTGATATCGCCGGTGTGATCGACCGTGACGTTGTTCGCGTCACGACCAGGCCCGCCATCGCCGCCGACCGCGACGCCGACGCCCACGAAGGCGCCCACGGAAACGGCGCCCGCATTGCCGCCATTGCCGCCGCCGCCGCCGACCGATTGCGCCAGGATGCCGTGCGCCAGCGCTCCTTTGGTGGTGATGTTCGCGGTGTTGGTCACAACGACTTCGCCGCCATCGCCACCACCGCCGCCCTTGCCGCCGACGCCGACCGCGGTGAACAGCCCGCCCGCCCCGGCCAGGCCGCCATCGCCGCCGCCGCCGCCTATGGCCTGCGCCAGGATGCCGACCGACAGGTCGCCATTGGTCTTGATCGTGCCGGTGTTCTTGACCGTCACCTTCATAGCCTTGCCGCCATCCGAGGCCGCGCCGCCGACCGCCAGCGAAGGTCCGCCGACCGCGATGGAGAAGCCGCCCGAACCGCCGCCGCCGCCGATCGATTGCGCCTGGATGCCGTGCGACTGGACGCCGTCCGTGGTGACGTCGGCTCCATTTGTCACGTCGACGGTGTTGCCGTCGCCGCCGCCGGCGCCCTTGCCGGCGATGCTGACATTGAGCCCGAAGCTGCCCGCGACGGTGCCGCCACCGGTGCCGCCGCCGCCGCCGACCGACTGAGCGAGAATACCCGTCGAGCGGTCCTTCATCGTGTGGATGGTGCCGTCGTCTATGGTGACGGAGACGGTGTTGGAGCCGCCCGCGGCCCCTGCCTGGCCGCCGACACCGACGGAAGCTCCGGCCGAAAGATTGAACGAGAAGCCGCCATTGCCGCCACCGCCGCCGATCGACTGCACGATCAGGCCGGCCGAATCCGCCTCATGGGTGGTGATCGTGGTGCTCGCGGAGTGGTATTCCACGGCGCCGGCTCCGCCGCCGCCCTTGCCATTGCCGCCGATGCCGACGGTGAGGCCGAGGCCGACGCCGATGACACCGCCGCCATTGCCGCCGCCGCCGCCGATCGACTGCACGATGATGCCGGCAGAACGCTCGCCCCATGTCTCGACCGAGCCGTTATAGGTCGTGTTCACGGCCACGCCGGCCCCGGCCGCGCCGGCACCGCCGCCGATGCCCAGGTTCGCCACCGTGGCGAAGGTGCCGACGAAGCCGCCATTGCCACCGCCGCCGCCGACCGACTGCACGATCAGGCCGGCCGAATCCGTGCCGTGGGTCGTGATGGACTGTGTCCCCCCCTTTGGCGAACGGAAGAAGACCTCGCCGCCATCGCCGCCCTTGGTTCCCGAGCCGCCGACGCCGACCGCGGCGCCGAAGCTGCCGGCGACGACGAAGCCGCCATTGCCGCCACCGCCGCCGAGCGATTGCGCGATGATGCCGGCCGAGCGGTCCTGGAATGTCTCGACGCTGCCGCCGGAGGTCACGTCGACCTTCTTGCCGGCGCCGCCGGCGCCGCCCTTGCCGCCGACCCCGACGGCGACCACGCCCGCTCCGCTCAGCGCAAAGCCGCCATTGCCGCCACCGCCGCCGACCGACTGCGCCAGGATGCCGGTGGAATCCGTGCCGTTCGTCGTAACCTTCGCGTTGGCGATGTCGTAGGTCACCACGTCGCCGTCGCCGCCGGCCGCGCCGCTGCCGCCAATGGCGACCGAGGCGATGGTGCCGGCCGCGAAACTGCCGCCGCCATTGCCGCCGCCGCCGCCGACCGACTGCGCCAGGATGCCGATCGCCGAATTGCCGTTGGTGCTGACGACGGCGCCGTTTCCGGCCTGGTTGACGTTCACCGCCCCGCCATTGCCGCCCGTACCGCCACCGCCGCCGACGGCAACCGCTATGTTGGCGCCCGCCGAAAGCGCGAAACCGCCATTGCCGCCGCCGCCGCCGATCGACTGCGCAAGCACGCCATGGGCGCCGTCCGCCCTCTGATTGACGCCGGTGCTGATCGTTCCGCCGACATTGGCGTTGACGGTGCCACCCTTGCCGCCACCGCCGGCGGTGCCGCCGACGGACACGACGCCGACCGCGCCGCCGCCATCGCCGCCGCCGCCGCCGATCGATTCGACGAGCATGCCGATCGCGCCGACGCCGCTGGTCTTGATGTCGCCGGTATTCGTGCCGGTGGCGGTCGCCCCGTCATTGCCGTTCGTGCCCGCGCCGCCACCGCCCCAGACGCCGAACGAGTTGCCGCCGTCGCCACCGCCACCGCCGACCGACTGCACCACCATGCCGCTGGCATAGTTGCCGGTCGTCGTTATGTGGCCGGAATTGCTTCCCGTGGCGCTGCCGCCGATGGTCGGCTGGCCGCCATTTCCGCCCTGCCCCGAAAGAATGCCATAGCCGCCGGCGCCGTCACCCGCGACGCCGCCGGCGGCGCGCACGAGCATTCCCTTGGAGAACGCGCCCTGGGTGCTGATGTCGCCGGCGTTGGTCGCCTCGGCGACCCCGCCATTGCCGCCGGTGCCGCCATTGCCACCCTTGCCGCCACCAATGGCGCCGACCTCGGTGCCGCCATTGCCGCCGCGGCCGCCGCTCGCCTCGGCGGTGATGCCGTTACGGTTATCGAGGGTGGTTATCACGCTTGCGCCAAGCGCGTTCGTCACCTTGACGTTGCCGCCATTGCCGCCGGCGCCGCCGGTACCGCCACTGGACAAGCCGAAATCCGCAGCCCAGCCCGCGTCGCCGCCCCTGCCACCATTGGCCTGTCCGATGATGCCGAAGCCGGTCAGCGCCGCATTGTTGGTTACATCGACGACGCCGCCATCGGCGCCCCTGCCGCCATCGCCGCCCTCGAGCTTGGGCGGAAGGGCCTGGAACACCGTGCCGCCGTCACCGCCCCGGCCGCCATTGGCCGTGCCGCCATACTGGCTGCCGCCGGAAACGTTGTTGGTGTCGACCACCGGCCCGGAAGGCGGATTGCCCGGATCGCCATTGGCATTGCCAAAGGCACTCGCGCCATCGTCACCCTTGGTGCCGTCATGATTGATCACGACCTGCGCGAAAGCTGGACCGTAAGCTGTGTCGACAAGCCCCGTCAGCGCCGTCGCGCCGAGAAGCATGCCAATGCGCGCCGCGATCACCGCCGGGCGGCGGGCGCGCCGGTCGCTCGCCTGCCCCGCATCCGATGCTGCGTCCTTCCCCTGTTTATGAGGCCCCTCGGGGCCCTGGCCCTCTCTGCAACAGAAAACTCTGGTTCCCAAAGACTGCTTTGAGAGCACGGTCATGGACAAATCTACCCCCGTTTACGACGCCCTCAACCCTCCTTGAGTTCGGCGTCGTAGCCACGTCCGATCGTCCAATAAAAAAGCAGGCAGCGAGCAGTTACATTCCGGGGCAAACTGGCCAGTATTTGCGAAAATCAGTCAGGCGACGCCAGTTTCACCAGGATGCATCAACTTTCTTCGGGCGGAATCGGAACCTTACGCAAGGACACTGTCCAACTCCCAAGATGTTTCATAGTCGTCATTTGACGACCATGCGGGCGATAGGGTTCAGGGTGATGCATCGCCGCTACGGGGGCCTCGCCGACTCCGCCGCGCGACTTTGCGCGGGCACCCTCGGGGCGGCCCGTGGGACAGTTCGAGGATGGTATTGTCGGGCCGGCACCCTATATCTGAGGCAGTGTCCTGAACCGCGCGGGAGCGAACCCATGCCATCATCGACTTTCTTCCTTTCGGCGATGCTGGCGGCGGGCGTGGTGGCCGGCGGCGTTTCACATGCACGGGCGCAGGCGGTCGATCCAGTGACCGGCAATGCACTGATCCAGCAGGGCCAGATGCAGAACCTGGAAAACCGGCTGCAGAGAGAGATCTACCAGCAGCAGCAACAGCAGTACCGCGCCCAGGATCGTCAGATAGCGCCGCTGCCGCAACCGGTGGTGCCGCGCGCCAGGCAGACCTGCCAGCTTCTGCCCTCCGGCAGCGGTTTTGTGAGCACTTGCCGCTGACAAGCCGGCAATTTCTATCTATTAGCCGACTTACGGATTCGATGCGCAAATCGCATCGGGAGGGTTTGGGTTTTGCAGTGGTGCCGCTTCGATTGTATGGAGCATCACTGGACTGGATTATCGACTGATGGCTGCCACCCGGAAAAAGGAAGTACGCAAGGCCAAGAAGGGCGAGAGGATTCGCCAGGTCGCGGCTATTCCCTATCGTCTGAACGAACGGGGCGAGATCGAGGTGATGCTGGTCACCTCGCGCACCACGCGGCGTTTCATCGTGCCAAAAGGCTGGCCCATGAAAGGCAAGAGCGCGCGCAAGGCGGCCACCATCGAAGCGCAGGAAGAGGCGGGCGTGCTCGGCAAGACGCTGAAGGAGCCCGCCGGCACCTACACTTACTGGAAACGCCTCTCCAATCGTTTCGTGCGCGTCGACGTCATCGTCTATCTGCTGACCGTAACCGAGGAACTTGCCAACTGGCAGGAGGCCAAGCGACGGCAGCGCGCCTGGCTGGCGCCGGCGGACGCGGCGATGCTCATCGACGAGCCAGACCTTTCGACGCTGGTGAAGACCATTCGGGTTCCGCCAACCCCGGTAGCCGAACCGCCGGTGGCCTGAGCCGGATTATCCCGGCCGACGCTCCAGCAGGACGGTTGGCGCGTCGTGATAATGCGTGCGCAGGATTTCATCGAAGCCGCATTTCAGCGCGACGCCCAGCGACGCCGTGTTTTCAGGGGCGATGATGCAGACGATCCGGCCGCGCCCGAAGGCCTCGTCGCCCCAGGCCAGGAGACGGCTGACGACCTCCGTGGCAAGCCCCCTGCCATGCGCCAGCGGGGCGAACGCCCAGCCCGCTTCCGGAACGCCCTCGATCGATGGCTGCATGTCCCGCTTCATGTCATGGAAACCGGCCTCGCCGATGAAGCGGCCGCTGGCTTTTTCCTCGACGGCCCAGAAACCGTAGCCCAGCAGCGACCAGAGGCCGGCATTGCGCAGGAAGCGCAGCCAGCTCTCCTCGCGTGTGCGCGGCTTGCCGCTGATGTGACGCGTGACGAGCGGATCGGCCCACATCTCGGCATAGGCGTCGAAATCCGACATCCTGTGCGCTCTCAGGATGGTTCGTTCCGTCTCGATGACCGGAGCACCGGCTTGCCTGGCAATATCCATGTGGCGCCAACTACCAGATCGGCCGGGCCGCACAAGGGCCAGCGCCCCATGCGGGGCTCGCCAGCCGGGAGGGCGGCGGGTTTCCGTTCAGCCGTGCCAGGCAACCATCGCGCATGCTCGCGGGCCGCTATGGGTTTTGCCCCGACGATGCTAGTCTGACAGGGGGATTCCAACGGGCAGCCTTGCGGCGCCGCACCAGCAGGGAGCACGCATCATGGATACCACGGACCTCGTGCTGGCCATCCTCCACCATCTGCTGGTGTTTTCCCTGGCCGGGATCATCGGCGCCGAATTCGTGCTGATCCGCGGCGATCTGCCGGCGGCGACGATACGCCGGCTGGTCGGCATCGACCGCCACTACGGAATCATCGCCGCGCTCGTCATCATCGTCGGCGTGGGCCGCGTCCTCTACGGGCTCAAGGGCTGGGAGTTCTATGTCCATAGCTGGACGTTCTGGGTGAAGATGGCGATCTTCGCCGTGGTCGGCCTGCTGTCGATCGTGCCGACCGTGCGCTTCCTGTCCTGGAACAGGCAGGCCGGGGCCGATCCGTCCTTCACCGTGCCGGCCGCCGAGCTTGCCGCCGTGCGGACCTATATCAGGGCCGAAGCCTTCCTTTTCCTGCTGATCCCGGTCTTCGCCGCGGCCATGGCGCGTGGCTACTGAGCTTACTGAGCCGCCACGTCCTGCGCCGGCTCGAGCGGCGCGATCGGCACCAGCGGCGCGGGAATGCTGGTCGTCTTCTCCGCCGCCTTGCAGATGTCGGCGATGACGCAGGCCGGGCAGTCCGGCTTGCGCGCCTTGCACACATAGCGCCCGTGCAGGATCAGCCAGTGATGCGCGTGGCGCATGTATTCGTCAGGGATGATGCGCAGCAGCCCCTGCTCGACCTGCTCCGGCGTCTTGCCCGGCGCCAGGCCGAGCCGGTTGCCTATGCGGAGAATATGGGTGTCGACAGCCATCGTGTGCTGGCCGAAAGCCATGTTCAGAACGACATTGGCGGTCTTGCGTCCGACGCCTGGAAGCTTCACCAGCTCGTCCCTGTCGTCGGGCACCTCCCCGCCATGTTCATCGATCAGCGCCTGCGACAACGCGATCACATTCTTGGCCTTGTTGCGCCAGAGCCCGATGGTGCGGATGTACTCGCCGACCTTGTCCTCGCCGAGCGCCAGCATCCTCGCCGGCGTGTCGGCGGCCTTGAACAGGGCGCGCGTCGCCTTGTTGACACCGGCGTCGGTGGCCTGCGCCGAGAGCACGACCGCCACCAGCAGCGTGAAGGCGTTGACATGCTCGAGTTCGCCCTTCGGCTCCGGGCGTTGGACCGAAAACCGCCGGAATATCTCGTGCACTTCCGCTGGACTGTAGAGCGATTTGCGCTTTGCCGGCTTGCGGCGAGGCGTTGACGGCGAGCCGCGAAGGGCCTGCGTCGGCTTATTTTCGGATGCGGAGTGATTTTTGGACTTGGGAGGCGCCATCGCCTTCCTATAATATTCCTCCATGAGCGAGACAAACGCTACGTTTCAGGCCGACGAGCCGTTTTTCCAGGCGCTGCTGACGCCGCACCGGTCGCTTGGCCGCACCGGCTTCGCCATTCTGATGGGCGCGCTGCTGTTCGGGTGGATGGTGACCGGAGCGATCTTCCTGGCGCACGGCGCCTGGCCGGTCTTCGGTTTCTTCGGCCTCGATGTGGTCGCCGTCTACATCGCCTTTCGCGTCAACTATCGCGCCGCGCGCGCCCGCGAGGAGGTGTCGGTCTCGCGCACCAGCCTCGACATTCGCAAGACGGCGCCTTCGGGCAAGTCGGAAGCGCATCGCTTCAATCCGTTCTGGGCGCGCTTCTCGGTTTCGCGCCATGCCGAGATCGGCATCACCCGGATGATCGTCGAGGGACAGGGAAAACAGGTGCCGATCGGCGGTTTCCTCAATCCCGACGACCGCGAGAGCTTCGCCACCGCCTTCTCGCGTGCCCTGGCCAGCGCCAAGGCGCGCTGAGTTCGTTGCTCCTCAAAAGCGGTAGCGCAACAGCCTGCCGACGCCGCGCAGCGGCCTGATGCGGCCCCACAGCCGCGCGAACAGCCCCGAAAGCCAGTTCATGCGCGCGGCGTGCTCCGGCCGGTAGGCCGGCTCGTCCTCGATCAGCAGGAGGCCTAGCACCTTGTCTTCCAGTTCGTGCGGTTCCTGGATGGCCCACTCGACCTCTGCGCCGGTCGCGCGGAACGATGGGTTGAGCCGCAGCAGCTTCAACCCGAGCCGGTTGTAGACGTCGCAGACCAGTTCGCCGCCGTTGGGGAAATGCTGGACCAGCCTTGAAAGCAGGTCCACCCCGCTGTCGGCGGTGAGATAGGGCGTCAGCCCTTCCGCCACGACGAAGACGGGGCGATCGTTCGGGATTGCGGCCAGCCAGACGGGATCGGTCACCGACGACGCCACCAGATGATGGCGATCACGCGCCGGATAGAGCTTGCGCCTTAGCTCGACGACTTCGGGATAGTCGACGTCATACCAGTCCACGCCAGGCGGTGGATCGATCCGCCATGGCCGCGTGTCGAGCCCGCATCCCAGATGCAGCACGATCGCCTCCGGATGCTTCGCCAGGTAGTCGGACGTCCATCGGTCCAGAACGCTGGCGCGGATGGCGAGCCCGGCGGCGAGATTGCCGTCGACCTTGAGCCTAGAGAAATCATAGTCGATCCGGCTCACCGCCGCCTCTGCGAACCTGTCCTTCAGCAGTGAGTCGGGTATGCGGCTTTCCAGGGCCTTGCCGTAAAGAGTGATCAGAAGAGTTTCCTTTTCCTTGCTGAGTTTTACCTTCTCCAAGGTCATGCGTATCTCCGTTCGGCGCGCCCGCCCCCCGTATGTGGGCAGGTTGCTGGACAAAGCAAGTTTCGGGTGGCGAAGCAGCGTCCGAGGGGCGATATTCGCCACCAAGGAGACAAACCCATGAACGCGCAGACCGCTATTCTTCAGAAGGACATCACGCCGCAAGGCGGCGACTACGAAATCGTGCGCCGAGTGATCGAAAAGATCAGCCTCGACTATCGCGACCAGCCCTCACTGGAGGACCTGGCGGATGAGGTCGGCGAAACACCGACCGGCCTGCAGAAACTGTTCACACGCTGGGCCGGCCTGTCGCCCAAGGCCTTTTTGCAGGCAGTGACGCTGGACCATGCGCGGCGGCTGCTCGATTCCGGCATGCCGCTGCTCGAAACCTCCTTCGAACTCGGCATGTCCGGTCCCGGCCGCCTGCACGATCTGTTCATCACCCATGAAGCGATGTCGCCGGGCGACTACAAGACGCGCGGCGCCGGCCTGATGATGCGCTACGGCTATCACATCTCGCCCTTCGGCCTCGCCCTGATCATGGTCACCGACCGGGGCCTCGCCGGCCTTGCCTTCGCTGATCCCGGCAGCGAGCGCGATGCCTTCGCCGACATGTCGGCGCGCTGGCCAAACGCGACCTATGTCGAGGACATGGCCGCGACGGGTCCCTACGCGGCGCGGATTTTCGATCCGACGCTGTGGCGGGCGGACCAGCCGCTGCACGCCGTCATGATCGGCACCGATTTTCAGGTGCGCGTCTGGGAGGCGCTGCTGAAAATCCCGATGGGCAAGGCCCGCACCTATTCCTCGATCGCCGCCAGCATCGGCGCGCCGAGCGCCAGTCGCGCCGTGGGCGCCGCCAACGGCGCCAACCCGATCTCCTTCGTGGTTCCCTGTCACCGCGCCATCGGCAAATCCGGCGCGCTCACCGGCTACCACTGGGGATTGACCCGCAAGCGCGCCATTCTCGGCTGGGAAGCGGGACAGGTCACCGGCTGATCCGTCCCCTTTCCGGCCACCATTGGACAGATGTTGGGAGAGGAACCCGCGTCCCGCTTTCAACGCTGGCAAGCCGTGACGTTCCGGAGTAGCTTCCCGCGCGATTTGCTGGAGGCTATTTCTTGATTATCGTTATCGGCTCGATCAACCTCGACCTCATTGCCAATGTCGACCGTCTGCCGGCCCCCGGCGAAACGGTCCACGGCTCCGGCTTCGCCACGGCGCCGGGGGGCAAGGGCGCCAATCAGGCGCTAGCCGCCGCCCGTGCCGGCGTTGCCGTGCGTATGGTGGGCGCGGTCGGCAAGGACAGCTTCGCCGCCGAGGCGCTGGCCCTGTTGCGCGACGGCAAGGTGGATCTGTCCGGGGTTGCCGAGACATTCGCCTCCACCGGAACCGCGCTGATCATGGTCGGCGACGATGGCGAGAACATCATCGCCGTGGTGCCGGGCGCCAATGGCTCTGTGCTGCCGGGCGATCTTTCCAAGGCCTTCCTCAGGAAGGGCGACGTGGTGCTGCTGCAGCACGAGATCCCGCTGCAGACGGTCAGCGCCGCGCTGGACGCCGCCAGAGGCGCTGGCGCCGTCACCGTGCTCAACACAGCGCCCTTCAGCCGCGATGCGGCCGCTTTCCTCGGCAAGGCCGACTACGTAGTCGCCAACGAGACCGAGTTCGACCTCTATGCGGAAGCCATGTCCCTTAAGGGCGCCGACCGGCCAGCCCGCATGCGCGATTTCGCCGCCCAGACCGGCCGCACCATCGTCGTCACCCTCGGCGGCGATGGCGTGCTGGCGGCAACCCCGACAGATTTCCTCCAGGTGGCGGCGCTCAAGATCACGCCGGTCGACACGGTCGGCGCCGGCGATACGTTCTGCGGCTATCTCGCCGCCGGCCTGTCGACCGGCCTCGGGCTGGAGCAGGCGCTGGCCCGCGCCGCCGCGGCGGGCTCGCTGGCCTGCCTCAAGCCCGGCGCGCAGCCCGCCATCCCGCTGGCGGCCGACGTCGAGCAGGCGATGCGCCAGGCCTAATCGCCCGGGCGCGGCGGGACATGAGATCGGAGCCGAGCATGAGCACGCGGAATCCAGCGCCGGACGGAACGGAAGAGACGGCGCGGCCGCGCACGAAACTGCCGATCCCGCCCGCCGGCGACATCTGCCGCCAGTCCGCCACCGATCTCGCGGCCGGCATCCGGCGCCGGGATTTTTCCGTGCGCGAGGTGGCCGCCGCATTCCTTGAACGGATCGAGGCGGTCAACCCGCTGGTCAATGCCATCGTCTCGCTCCGGGATCCCGCCGACGTCCTCGCCGAAGCCGAAGCGGCCGACGCGCGCCTGGTGCGTGGGGAACCGACAGGATCGTTGTTCGGCCTGCCCATCGCGATCAAGGACCTTGCCCTGACGACGGGGCTCAAGACGACCTTCGGCTCGCCGATCTTCGCTGATTTCGTGCCCGACGAGGACGACATCTTCGTCGAGCGCATGCGCCGGGCCGGAGCGATCTTCATCGGCAAGACCAACGTTCCCGAATTCGGGCTCGGCTCCAACACCTACAATCCCGTGTTCGGCCCGACGCTCAACGCTTTCGATCCCGCCTGGACCGCGGGCGGGTCGAGCGGCGGCGCGGCGGTCGCGCTGGCGCTCGACATGGTCCCGGTCGCCGACGGCAGCGATTTCGGCGGTTCGCTGCGCAATCCCGCCGCCTACAACAACGTATACGGCCTGCGCCCTTCGCAAGGCCTGGTGCCCGCCGGTCCGAGCTTCGATGTCTTTCACGCGCAGATGGGCGTCGAGGGACCGATGGGCCGCAATGTGCGTGACATCGCGCTGCTGCTTGACGAACAGGCGGGCTATCATCCGACCGCGCCGCTCTCGCTCGACGGGCAAGGCTCCTTTCTCGAGGGACTTCAACGGGCGGCCGCGGGTGGCCGCGTCGCCTGGCTCGGCGATCTCGGCGGCCAGCTTCCGATGGAACCGGGCATTCTCGATCTTTGCGAGGCAGGCCTCGGCCGCTTCGAGGGCGCCTCGTTCCACAGCGAGGCGCTGGCGCCGGACATCGACGTCGAGGGGCTCTGGCAGGCCTTCGTCGTCCTGCGCCAGGCAACGAGCGGCTGCGCCCTCAAGACACTGCACGACGATCCCGCCAAACGCGCGCTGCTCAAGCCGGAAGCGGTTTGGGAAGTCGAGGGGGCGATGCGTCTTGGCGCGCAGGAAATCCACGCCGCCACGGTGCGGCGCACCGCCTGGCACAAGACCCTGTTGTCGATCTTCGATCGCTTCGACCTCATCGCACTGCCCACCGCGCAGGTCTTTCCCTTCGACGTCGCCACCCATTGGCCGCGCCAGGTAGCCGGCCGCGAAATGGACAGCTATCACCGCTGGATGCAGGTTTCGGCTTTCGCCACCCTGGGCGGCTGCCCGGCGCTGAACGTTCCGGTCGGCTTCGACGGACAGGGACGGCCGATGGGCATGCAACTGATCGGCCGGCCGCGCGGCGACCTCGCGGTGCTGCGGGCGGGAGCCGCCTATGAGACCACCCTGCCATGGGATGCAGGGGCAAGCTAGCTTTATCCCGGCAGGCGCGAAGCCGTTTCCGGCATGTGGCCTAACCAGCCTTGGCGAAGTCACCGACCTCGCCCTCGGCCGCTTCCAGCCATGCGTCACGGCCGATGATCAGCGTCGAGGTGTTGCGGCCGGTGCCGCAGACGATTTCGTCGAGTTTCAACACTGCGCGATCGATGAGGACACGCGCGCTGCCGATCGGCAGGGGCACGATGCCGCCCTGCTCCATGTCCAGCTCCGTCCGCACATGCTCCGCCTCGGCCAGCCGCAGGTCGGCCCGGCGCAATCCGAGCGCGTCGGCGATCTTCTTGTAATCGGCCCGATCGGCCGCACGCAGGGCGACGATGGCAAACCCGCCCGGCCTTGCGAATGTCAGGCCCTTGACCATCTTGGCGGGGTCCAGCGACAGGATCGCCTTGGCGTCGTCGAATGAAATAAGCGGCGCATGCGTCTCGACCGCGTATCGCGCGCCACACTCTTCCAGGAAGCGCTTGACCGAAGGGCTCATGCGTCCGCCGTCTCCGCCTGCCGCGCCGGATGCCTCTGCGCCGGCTCCATGAGGGTGGCGCAGGATCGGCCAGCCGGCGTCGAAGTCAAGCCCGTGGCTTCCTTGCCGGCCACACTCCTGGCATCCCCCCTGACGGGCGCCCCATGGTCGATCGCCGATGGAAATGACACCGGCTTGCGCCGGAATGAGCGCCATGCATTGATGGCGCCGCCGCGTCAAAGCCGCGCCTTGCTGGAGGAAACAAGCCGTGTCGCTCGAACTCTATGCCGCCTATGTCCTTGCCTGCATCGTCATCATCCTGGTGCCCGGACCGACGGTCACGCTGATCATCGCCAACAGCATCCGCCATGGCTCGCGCGCTGGTCTTGCCAACGTCGTCGGCACCCAGGCTGGTCTCGCCATCATGATCGCCATCGTCGGCATCGGCCTCAACACGCTGATCGCTGGCATGGGCCACTGGTTCGAATGGGTGCGGCTGATCGGCGCCGCCTACCTGATCTGGATGGGCGTGCAGATGTTCCGTTCCAAGGGCGCCCTGAACCCCGACGGATCGGCCAGGAAACCGCGCGGCGGCTTCTTCCTGCAGGGTTTCCTGGTGGCGATCAGCAACCCGAAGACGCTTGTGTTCTTCGGCGCGTTCTTTCCCCAGTTCATCACGCCGCAGGGCAACTACACGCTGCAGATCGTCGTCATGGGCCTGACGGCGATGATCTTTGCCGCCATGTCGGATTCCACCTATGCGCTGGCCGCCGGTCGGGCCGGACGCCTGCTGTCGGCCAGTCGCATCAAGCTCATGTCCAGGATCAGCGGCAGCTTCCTGGTCGGCGGCGGACTGTGGCTGGCATTCTCGAAGGCAAAATAACAGCAACGATCATCTGCCAGGGGCGCGATCGCCGGTAACGACATGTCGGCGATTGAAGGTCCTTTCGTTTGTCATTACATGATTTGACATCGGGGGCACTGTGTCTGCACTGCCAACTTATGAAGGTTTTAAGAAGAACGCGCCAAGCGTCATCTTCTGTTGCGGTTTGCTGGCGATACTCCTCGTGCAGGCCCGCAACAAATGGACGAATGACGCAATCCCGATCCGATCGGTCGATGCGGTGGGCGCGACGGTCAAAAGCGTCCAATGGGACAAAAGCCCAGTTATCTACGTCCTGGCCCTTGATGACGGTTCATTGGTTCTTGTCGAGGACGAACGTCCTCGTCTCATAGGCTCACGCGTCGGCATCGAGCGTGTCACGCGCGCCAACGATTTCGTCTTCTATCGGTTTGCCGATTGAGGGATTGCAACCGGCGCCCGTGGCCACGCGACTCTGACTTGTCTCGTCGGCGGTAGGTCTGCGAGGGGCAGCATCGGACATGTCGCGACGATGCCCCTCAGGATGGCTTAAAGCCGCCCCAGGCGCTCCACCAGCAGCGCGAAGAAGCCGTCATGGTCGATGTCGCGCATCACCAGGGCGTTCTTCTCCCGCTTGGTAACGCCCCACCAGTCGACAACGGTCATACCCATGGTGAGTTCCGAGCCGGTCTCGATGGTGACGTTGCAATGGCGTCCCTTGAACAGCTCCGGCTTCAGCAGATAAGCGATGACGCAGGGGTCGTGCAGCGGGCCGCCATCCGTCCCGTATTTGCCCTCGTCGTAGCGCTCGAAGAACTCAAGCATCTCGGCGGTGGCGATGCCGACCCGGGTGCCAAGCGCGCGGAAGGCCTGGGTGCGCTTGGCCGTGGTCAGCGCCTTGTGGGTGACGTCGAGCGGCATCATGACGATCGGGATGCCCGACTTGAACACGACATCGGCGGCCTGCGGATCGACATAGATGTTGAATTCGGCCGCCGGGGTGATGTTGCCGCCTTCGAAGAAGCCGCCGCCCATCAGCACGATTTCCTTGATGCGCGGCGCGATGCGCGGCTCGCGAATCAGCGCCAGGGCAATGTTTGTGAGCGGCCCGAGCGGGCAGAGCGTGATGGTGCCGCTCTCTTCGCGCATCAGCGTCTCGACGATGAAGTCGACCGCGTACTGCTCCTGCAGCGGCATGGTCGGCTCGGGCAACTGCGGCCCGTTGAGGCCGGTCTTGCCATGCACTTCCTCGGCTGTGACGAGCGTGCGCGCCAGCGGCCGGATGGCACCGGCATAGACCTTGGTCTCGGGCTTGCCGGCAAGCTCGCAGATTTTGCGGGCATTGGTTTGCGTCAGCTTCAGCGGCACGTTTCCGGCGACGGCGGTAATGCCGACGATGTCGAGCTCCGGGCTGCCGAGCGCCAGCAGAATGGCGACGGCATCATCCTGGCCGGGATCCGTGTCGATGATGATCTTACGGGACTGGGGCATTTCAATTCCTTGTCTGGGGAGTCTTTTTGGGCGGGCCTTGCGACGGCTTGAACTTGGCCGCGAGGCGGACCATATCAACACCATCGGGAAAAATGCCATCCGGGTTTTTCCACTTTGTGTCGCTCTTGAGAGGACCGTGTAACATGAGCCGAATGACGCCCTTTTCCAGCCCGCTTCTGCTGGGTTTCGACGCGATGGAGAAAACCCTCGAGCGTCTGGCGAAATCGGGCGACAGCTACCCTCCCTACAACATCGAGCGCCTGCGCGGAGATGACGGCAAGACCGAAAGGCTGCGCATCACGCTGGCCGTGGCCGGCTTCGCGGAAAGCGATCTCGACGTCACCACGGAGGAGAACCAACTCGTCGTGCGTGGTCGTCAAAGCGACGACACCGAGCGCGAATTCCTGCACCGCGGCATCGCCGCGCGTCAGTTCCAGCGCTGTTTCGTGCTGGCCGACGGCATGCGGGTGATCGCGGCGGAACTGAAAAACGGTCTTCTGTCGATCGATCTCGACCGACCGGAGGCCGAACGACTGGTACGGAAAATAAACATATCGGTGAAAGACTGAACTTTGCCGATGGCTCTCATGCGGGACGGCCCGAGTGGCGTTCCGCGCCAAGGAGGCTTGAAATGACCAGAACTGACCAGATTCCCACCATGACCAGCGGTGAACTCGCCCATCTCGGCGAAGGTTCCGTTGCCTATCTGAGGAAGGTGTCGAGCGACGATCTGCGCGGACGCTTCCCGGGCCTCAGCGAAATCCAACCCGGCATGGAGCTGTGGGCCCTGTTTGCCGCCAACGGCCAGCCGATCCTGCTGTCCGACGCGCGCGACCGCGCGCTGGCCGGCGCCATGGAAAACGACCTCGTCACCGTCGCCATCCACTGAGGAAGGCACGCGCGAAGGCTTGAAGTGCGCCATCCGCCCTTGTTCGGGCGGGCAGCGCTTTGCAAGGACGATATTCCCAAAACAAAGGGCCGCCACTGGCGGCCCTTTTGATTCAACCCATGTGGACGCCTCAGGCGGCGTGCGAGGCCTGCGTGTCCGACAGCAGGGCGTGAATCGCCGAGGCATCGCGCGTGCCTCTGATCTTCGCCACCGTATCGGCGTCGCGCAGCACCCGGGCAATGCGCGACAGAGCCTTGAGATGATCGGCGCCCGCCCCTTCTGGAGCCAAGAGCAGGAAGACCAGGTCAACAGGCTGATCGTCGAGGGCTTCGAAATCGACGGGCGTTTCAAGACGCGCGAAAACGCCGGCGATGCGCTTCACTCCGGCCAGCTTGCCATGCGGGATGGCGATGCCGTTGCCGACGCCGGTCGATCCCAGCCGTTCGCGCTGCAGGATGGTGTCGAACACCTCGCGCTCCGGAATGCCGGAGATCGCGGCGGCTCTCTCGGACAGCAATTGCAGAAGCTGCTTCTTGGAGTTCGCCTTCAACGCCGGCATGATAGCCGAGACGCTGATCAGATCGCTCAGATCCATTCTTGAAAATCCTTTGTTAGCCAGCCGCTCCAAGTTCCCCCTCGAGCGGCCGGCTTTTATCCCTGCGCGACCTTTGTCGTCGACGGATCGATCCAGCCGATGTTTCCATCGGGTCGACGATAGACGATGTTGAGATGGTCATTCCTGGCATTGCGGAAGACGAAGACCGGGCTGTCCTTGGTGTCCAGCTCGATGACCGCCGAGGCGACCGACATGGTCCGCAGCGTCATGGTCGATTCGGCCACGATGGCCGGCGCAAAATTCTCGGGAATCTCTTCCTCGTCGTCCGCGAGCGGCGCCATCACCGCATAGGCGATATCCGTGGGCTCGCCATTGCCGTTGCCGGAATTGTGCGACTTCAGCCGCCGCTTGTAACGTCTCAGCCGGGTTTCCAGGCGGTCGGCGGCCGCCTCGAAGGCAACCGTCGGATCCTGCGCGTCGCCGGTGGCCTGCAGCGAGGCACCGGAATCCAGCCGGATCATGCAATCGGCCGAGAATCGCGAACCCGATTTGATGACCGTGACGTGCCCCGAAAAGCCCCTGTCGAAATACTTCTCGATGGCCTCGCCGACCCGATCGGTGATGCGCGTACGGAACGCATCGCCGATATCCATGTGTTTTCCCGATATGCGCAGATTCATCTGAAAACTGACCTTCCCTGCTCAGGCTTCAAACTGTCCAGAGTTTATACTCGTGGTCGGTGCGCACAAGCTTCGCGGCGACATTCGCGCCGATTTTAAATCCGAACTTTCCGATTGATCACAAGCTGCCTTTTGGCCGTCCCGAAGCCGATGTCGTGACGGGCCATTCGCCTACGGGTCATCCAGCCCGTCTCATGCGGGCGGGCTTCTAGACAGTTAACCGCGGCTTGTCAATCAAGCTCGCCGCCTGTGGAAATCCGGCCTTGCTCAACGCCCGGCGCTTGCCAGCGCCCTTTTCTCGCGCCGCCTCTGGACCGAGGAGGGAATGTTCATGCCTTCCCGATACTTGGCCACGGTGCGCCTGGCGATGTCGACGCCGCCCTCGCGCAGCATGTCGACGATCGTGTCATCGGAAAGAACGTCGTCGGGTTTCTCCTCGTCGATCATCTGCCGGATGCGATCGCGCACCGCTTCCGACGAATGCGCGTCGCCGCCGCCGGCCGCCGCGATCGAGGCCGTGAAGAAATAGCGCAGCTCGAACACGCCGCGCGGCGTCAGCATGTATTTATTGGCGGTGACGCGGCTGACGGTCGATTCGTGCATGCCGATGGCATCAGCCACGGTGCGCAGGTTGAGTGGCCTCAGGTGGCGCACGCCATGGACGAGAAACGCATCCTGCTGGCGCACGATCTCGGAGGCCACCTTGAGGATCGTCTTGGCCCTCTGGTCCAGGCTGCGCGTCAGCCAATTGGCGCTCTGCAGGCATTCGGCCAGGAAATCCTTCTCCTCCTGGCTCTTCGCATGCGGCGAGACCTGGGCGTAGTAGATCTGGTCGACCAGCACGCGCGGCAGCGTCTCGGCGTTGAGTTCCACCACCCAGCTGCCGTCATTAGCCGCGCGCACCTCGACATCGGCCACCACCGCGTCGCTGGCGCCGCCGGAGAACGCCGCTCCCGGCCGGGGGTCGAGCGCGCGGATTTCAGCCAGCATGTCGAGCAGGTCCTCCTGGTCGACGCCGCAGATGCGCTTGAGCGACTGAAAGTCGCGGCGCGCCAGAAGTTCCAGATTGGCGACCAGCGCCTTCATGGCGGGGTCCAGCCGATCGCGCGCGGCGAGCTGGAGCGACAGGCATTCGGCAAGGTCACGGGCGAAAAGGCCGGCAGGCTCGAATGTCTGGCAGGTCCGGAGCACCTCGGCCACCTGGCCGGCGTCGGCGCCGAGGCGCGCGGCGATCTCGCCTGGATCGGCGCGCAGATAGCCCATCTCGTCGAGGCCGTCGGCAAGCTCGCCGGCGATCAGCCGGGCCGCGGGATCCGTAAAGGCAAAGGCGATCTGCTCGCCGACATGGTCGCGCAGGGTAACTGCGGCCACCGCCATGTCGCCCGGATCGAACCCTTCAGCTGCTGGGCCGGCGCCGTGGCCGGAGGCCGATTTCCACTGCGCGCTCAGATCCGGTCCCAGCCGTTCGCTGGTGCCTGGATCGTCGGGAAACAGGTTCTCCAGCGACGTATCGAGCTTGTCGGAGATGGCCTCGGCGCTCCAAGCCGCCTCGCTCTCGAACCAGTCGCCTTCCGCCGCGGATGCCTCCGGCGCGGGTTCGGCCTTCTGCGCCTGGTCGCTCGCCGCGTCGTCCTGCGGCTCGGCCCGCTCCAGCAGCGGATTGCGCTCGATCTCGTCGTCGATGAACTGCTCGAGTTCGGCATGGGTGAGCTGCAGCAGCCGGATCGACTGCATCAGCTGCGGCGTCATGACCAGCGACTGCGACTGTCGTAGCTGTAGTTTTGCCGCCAGTGCCATGGTCGGTCTCAAACGCCCTGTCTACGCATCCGGACATCGGAAAAAGAATTTTATCCCCATGAAACTGGCCCGGCTTTTGCTTGTCAAGGCGATGACTAGCAGACTCCGCTTACCGGAGCGTTATCCGATAACAAAATAGCGAGAAGCCCGGCAACGCTGCCCGATGCCAGGATCACGCCCGGCAACAGCCAAGCGCGTTAGAGCGTGAACCCCTCGCCCAGATAGAGCCGGCGGACGTCGGGATTGGCGACGACCTCGTCGGCGCGTCCATGGGTCAGCACCTGGCCGGCATGGATGATGTAGGCCCGGTCGATGAGGCCGAGCGTCTCGCGCACATTGTGGTCAGTGATGAGCACACCGATGCCGCGCGCCGTCAGATGGCGCACAAGCTGCTGGATGTCGGCGACGGCGATCGGATCGATACCGGCGAACGGCTCGTCGAGCAGCATGTATGCCGGACGCGTCGCAAGCGCGCGCGCGATCTCCAGGCGACGGCGCTCGCCGCCCGACAGCGACATGGACGGCGCCTTGCGCAGGTGGCTGATGTGGAATTCCTCGAGCAGTTCGTCGAGGTTGCGCTCGCGCACCTTGCGGCTTTTCTCGACCACCTCCAGCACGGCGCGGATGTTCTGCTCGACGCTGAGGCCGCGAAAGATCGAGGCTTCCTGCGGCAGGTAGCCGATCCCGAGGCGCGCGCGCCTGTACATCGGCATCGACGTCACGTCGAAACCATCGATCTCGATCGTGCCTTCGTCGACGGGGACGAGGCCGGTCACCATATAGAAGCAGGTGGTCTTGCCCGCGCCGTTGGGACCGAGCAGGCCGACGGATTCGCCGGCGCGCACGCCGAGCGTCACGCCGCTCACCACCTTGCGCCCCTTGTAGCTCTTGGTCAGCCCCTTGGCGATGAGCGTTCCCTTGAACTTCATCGCATCGACGGTGACCGTGGCCGGCGCCGCAATTTTGCTGTCGGCCCGCCCGGGCAGGCGCGCCTTCAGCGACGAAAGGCCTAGCATCAGGGCTTCGCGGCTCCGGGCTGGGAATCCTTGGGCGGCGTGATCGACATCATGACGCGCCCACCGCAGGCATCGACCTGCGCCAGGCCGCTCTTCATCTGCACCGTCAGCTTGCAGCCGACCAGCACATTGTCGCCCTGCGACAGGACGACCTTCTCGCCCGAGAGCACCAGCACCTGCGTCTTCATGTCGAACGTGCCGCGATCACCGGTGGCGACCTGATTGTCCGACTTGATGTAGACTTTGTCGGCAACCTCAAGACGGTCGATGTTGGCTGAACCTGTCATAGCGGCGCCCGCTGCCTCGGTGTTGGAGGCCGCCTTAGGATCCTTGACGTAGTAGACCGTCATCTTGCCGGCCTTGAGCAGGGTCGGGCCCTGCACCACGTTGACGTTGCCGCTGAACACGGCGACGTTGTCGGCCTGCCTGACCTCCAGCTTGTCGCTCTCGATCTGGATCGGCTTGTCACCGGACAGTTTCAGGCCGGACAGCTGGCTGGTGGTGCCGGACTGCGCCCAGGACGGCGCCATTCCAAGCAACATCAATGCCGAGGCCGCGACCGCGAGCCGTGCCGAACTAGTGGGCCGCATTGGATTCTCCGCTCTTGTCCTCTGCCGCCTTCAGGCTGGCGGGATCGATGTTGACGCGCACTTTGTTTTCGAAGACCAGAACCTTGCCATTGTCCTGCACCGACATCGAATCTGCGGTGATCCGCGATCCGCCACGGCTGACATCGACAGGCTCTGTGGTCTTCATAGTGCCTTTGCCCATGTCGAGATAGATGGATTTCAATTTTGCCATGATGCCGTCGGTCGTCGAGACCGTCACCTCGCTGTTGAGGCTCAGCGTGTTGCCGTCCCGATTGTAGGTGCCGCGCTCGGCCTTGATCGAGGCGACATTCTCGGCCGACACGGGCAGCTTGGCGTCGATCCCTTCCAATTCGATGACGCCCTGGGTGCTGACGTCCTGGATCGCCCGCAGCGCGGTCATGGAATAGGGCAGTTGCTGCTTGGTAAAGCCGTTGAGCTTCGGATTGGCCATCACCAGCTTGCCGTTGACGAATGCCCCGCCATCGGCCGACACGGCGAACGAAGTCGGCGCCGCGAGATAGGAATAGACCGGGAAGGCCACGGCGATCAGCAGGGCGATGAGCGGGACAACGAACTTCAGCATCCGGACGCGGCGGGAGTGGCGCTGGGCAACATCGAAGGCGTCATCCCGCGTGCGGCCAACAGCCGGGGAAGCCAACTCCTTATCGGTGCTGGGCGCTTCGATCGATCCCGCTAACATCTGCCTTCTTTGAATCCCTGCCCGCCGGCGCCGCCTTAAGATGGGGTGCCGACGCCCTCAAGCAAGCACAAGCCTACGAAAACCGCAAAAATATGACATTTCCGTTGTACAGGGGAACGGCAGGCTGACGCAACTGCCCCCGATTTCAAGGACATGGCAGGCACGCGGGCAAGCGCGGGGACCGTCAGGAAAGCGGTAGCCGGGCGCGGGCGCTTGCTTTAAAAGCGTCAATTCCCCCGACCGTGAGGCTGACCCATGGCACTGAGAGCCGACGACCTGATCGACCGCCGACGCCTGCGGCGCAAGCTGACCTTCTGGCGCGTCGCCGCGATCCTGATCGCCGCGCTTGGCCTGGCAACGCTCGCGACCTGGCTGTACGGCAACGATTTCGGTGGCGCCGCGGCCGACCATATCGCCAAGGTCAAGATCGAAGGCACGATCACCGAGGACGAGGAACTGCTCGCCAGGTTGGAAAGGATCCGCACGTCCCCGAGGGTCAAGGGCGTCATCCTGTCGATCGATTCGCCCGGCGGCACGACGGTCGGCGGCGAATCGATCTACGAGGCGGTGCGCAAGCTGGCGGCGGACAAGCCGGTCGTCGCCGAGGTCGGCACGCTTGCCGCCTCCGCCGGCTACATGATCGCCAGCGCGACTGACCACATCGTCGCCCGCAAGACCTCGATCGTCGGCTCGATCGGCGTGCTGATCCAGTATCCCGACGTCAGCGGCCTGATGGACAAGCTCGGCATCAAGCTCGAGGAGGTGAAGTCGTCGCCGCTGAAAGCCGCGCCCTCGCCCTTCAAGCCCACCAACGACGACGAGCGCGCCATGGTGCGCAAGCTCATCCTCGACAGCTATGACTGGTTCGTCGGCATTGTCGCGGAACGGCGCGGCATGAGCCACGAGCAGGCGCTGGCGCTGGCAGATGGTTCGATCTTCACCGGCCGGCAGGCGCTCGCCAATCACCTGATCGACGCTGTCGGCGGCGAGACGGAGGCTGTCAGTTGGCTGGCGACCAAGGGCGTCGACAACAAGCTCAGCGTTGTCGAGTGGAAGAGCACGCAACGCAGCGGCTTCCTGCTGCCGAGGGCCATGGCCGACATCGGCAAGGCGCTCGGCCTGTCGGACGCCGGCAGCGGCATCCTGAAGGAGCTTGGCGCCGACCGCTTGTTTCTTGACGGTCTCGTTTCCGTCTGGCACCCTTGAAAAACCGTTGGGACGAGTGAAAAACGCAATAAAATCATCCTGATATTTTGACCGCACGCTTTCACGGGAACCTCTGACATGATCAAATCCGAACTTGTGCAGATCATTGCCGCGCGCAACCCGCACCTCTTTCTGCGCGACGTCGAGAACATCGTCGGCGCGATCTTCGATGAGATCACCGATGCCCTCGCCGAGGGAAACAGGGTCGAGCTGCGCGGCTTCGGCGCCTTTTCGGTGAAGAACCGTCCCGCCCGCACAGGCCGCAATCCGCGCACCGGCGAATCCGTCGAGGTCGAGGAAAAGTGGGTGCCTTTCTTCAAGACCGGCAAGGAACTGCGCGAAAGGCTGAACGGGGGCAAGTAGGCTGCGGCCTGCGCCGATCCCCACGGAAATCGTCATGCTCAATCGTTTCGTGCTCGTCGTCGTCTTCGTGCCGCTGGCCGTCGTTCTCATCGCGCTGGCGGTCGCCAACCGTGAACTGGTCGCCTTCACGCTGGATCCGTTCAACCCGGGCAATCCGGCGCTGACGCTGAACCTGCCGCTGTTCGTCTTCCTGTTCCTCGCCCTGGGGCTCGGCATGATCGTCGGCAGCATGGCGACCTGGGTCAAGCAGGGCCGCTACCGCAAGCTGGCGCGCCAGCGCGGCATGGAAGCCGAGAACCTGCGTCAGGCGGTGAGCCGCCCTCCGGCAGCGCCGCAGGGATCGAGCCTTCCCAAGCCGACGAACTGACCGCCGGCGCCTGAAGCATGTCGCGATCCCCGGGATTCGCTCCTTACGCTCCGGGCTTTGATTTTTGCATGTCCTTGTCCTGGCTTTCGGCAGGCATGCCCCAGTCCAGACGGAGACTGCCATGCTGAGCATCTCGGCCGCCGAGGTCGACAAGGCGCTGACCTTTCCGGGCCTCGTCGAGACGCTGCGGACCGCTTTCCGCGAAGGCGCCGTGCAGCCGGTCCGCCACCACCATCACATCGAGCGCCCGCGGGGCGCGGCCTCGACGCTGCTGTTGATGCCGGCCTGGACGGACTTCCACGCCAGCGGCGGCGCGGACGGCCATGTCGGCGTCAAGATCGTCACCGTCTCGCCCGACAACAATGCCATCGGCAAGCCCGCCGTCATGGGTCTCTATCTGCTGCTCGACGGCGTGACTGGCGAACCTCAGGCACTGATCGATGGCCAGCGGCTGACGCAATGGCGCACCGCCTGCGCCTCCGCGCTCGCCGCGTCCTACCTCGCGCGCCAGGACGCGTCGCGGCTTCTGGTGATCGGGGCCGGCGCGCTGTCGTCTTTCCTTGCCAGGGCCCACAGCGCGGTACGGCCGATCAAGACCATCCGCATCTGGAACCGCACGCGGGCCAATGCCGAGAAAGTGGCCGCCGACCTCAGCGCCCAGGGCCTGCCGGCGAGCGCCGCCGACAGTCTCGATGCCGAACTCGCGGAGGCCGACATCGTTTCATCGGCCACCATCTCGACCACACCGCTCGTCAAGGGCGCCCTGTTGAGACCGGGAACCCATGTCGATCTGGTCGGCGGCTTTACCCCGACGATGCGCGAGAGCGACGACGACGCGATCCGGCGCGCCCGTGTCTATGTCGACACCCGTGCGGGCGCCACCAAGGAAGCCGGCGACATCGTTCAGCCGCTCGCTTCCGGCGTGCTCCAACCTGAGGCGATCGTCGCCGACCTGCATGAACTGGCGCGCGGTGAGAAGCCGGGCCGGCAAGGCGCCGACGAGATCACCTTGTTCAAGTCGGTCGGCGCCGCCCTCGAGGACCTTGCCGCCGGCATCGCCGTCTACGAGGCGCTCAAGCGCTGATCCGCGCCTGGAGCATGATGCCGAAAAGCGCGAAGCGCTTTCCCTGACATCATGCTCTATCTCTTTGATTCGGAGACGGATTCAAATTTCAGGTCGGACGGACCTGAAATCATCGGGTATTAGGCGCCCATCGCCTCGCCGATCAGGTGGAAATCGCGTTCGCTGATCTCGAACAAGCCGAAGCGGAGCTGATAGCCCCAGTTCGGCTTGCCGGCGGTGAATTCCAGCCGCTCGAGCAATGGCCGGATCGGCGCCTCATCGGCCCTTGCCCAGTCGACGTCGCGCCGTGACGGCTTGAAGCCGCCACCCATCTCGCCCTGGTAGGGCTCACCCTGCCGCACAGTACCGATGGCGGTGAAGGATTGCAGGCCATCCTTCTCGCCCAACACCGTGTTCGGCGAATAGTAGACGATGCCGTCGCCGGGCCTGATGCGGCGCAGCGGCGCCGCCTTGCCGTGGTTGACCTGCATGAAGCCGCCCTGGCGGCCGATCCGCACATGCGCGGCCGATGCGACCGCGACCCAGCAGGCGCCCATCACTGCGCTCCGTCGGACAGCCAGTAGACGCGCAGCCGATGGCTGTCGGGATCGAGCGCGACGAAGGTGCGGCCGAAATCCATGTCGGTCGGCGCCTGCAGCATCTTCAGGCCTCGGCCCGACCAGTCGGCATGGGTCGCATCCACCGCCGCCGGCGTTTCCTGCGCGAAGACCAGTTCCGCTCCACCTCCAGCGGATGCCGCCGCCGGTTGCACCGTGTGGCGCGACCACAGGCCGAGCTTGAAGCCGCCGTCCAGCACGAACAGCACGAAGGTCGGCGAGGCTTCGACCGGTTCCCGGCCCAGCAGGTCGCGATAGAAGGCGCCGCTCCGCTCGGGGCTGTCGACATAGAGGATAACGAAGTTGGGGGTGGTCATCTCAGATCTCCGGCTTGTTTGAACCTCGAAGACCCTAGGCGATGCCACTGTCAGATTCTGACAGCAGCGATCACGAGGCGCCGCCCGAAGACAGCTTGCCACTTTCGGCCCTGGAGCCCGGCGTGCCGAGCGTCCCCCGCCATTCCCGGAGCATCGCCTGGCGGCGGCGCGGATAGCGGATGTCGGTGGCGGTGAGGGCGGCGATGCGATCCGCCCGGAAATGACGGTAATCCTGCCGCATCTCGCACCAGGCGACCACCACCCGCACCTTGTCGAAGAAGCCGAGCGCGAACGGCCACACCACCCGCTCGGACGCCACGCCGCCGGCGTCCCGATAAAGGAGGCCGAGTTTCCGCTCGTTGCGGATCGCCTGCCGCACGACACCGAGATCGACGTCCTCGACCGGTTCCGCGCGCGGCCCGACCAGCAGCGCCGTCGCGTCGAGATCCTCGCGCAGATCATCCGGCAGGACGGCGGCGATCTTCGCCAGTGCGTCGGTGGCGGCCTGCGACAATCGCCTGTCCGGCTGCTTGGCCACCCAGCGCGAGCCGAGCACGATGGCCTCGATCTCCTCGTCGGTGAACATCAGCGGCGGCAGCATGAAGCCGGGCCTCAGCACATAGCCGAGCCCAGCTTCGCCCTCGATCGGCGCGCCCTGGCCTTGCAGCGTGGCGATGTCGCGATAGAGCGTCCGGATCGAGACCCCCATCTCGGCGGCAAGCGTGCGCCCGCTGACCGGCCGGCGGTGGCGGCGCAGGATCTGGATCAGGTCGAGCAGGCGTTCTGAACGGGACATGTCGCTGGCCACGATAGAACCGAGCGGGCGCGGCCGGAAGCCGCGCCCGCTCATTCACAGGCGAAACACCCGCACTTCGTTGCCGCGCTCCAGCGACTTGTTGGCCATGAACATCTCGGCCTTCGACGTCTCGGCTTCCCGTACCGCCAGGACGCGCAGCATCGCCGCGAGCCGGCCAAGCGCGATGGCCTTGTTGCGATGCTGCGAGCGCTCGTTGCGCGCCGTCACCACGATGCCGGTCGGCAGGTGGGTTGCCCGCACCGCGCTGTCGGTGGTGTTCTGATGTTGCCCGCCGGGCCCGCCCGCGCGCAGCGTCTCGAACCGCACGTCGGCGGCATCGAGCGATGTCGCCGCCGGCGCCGTCAGATCCACCTCGCTGACGCCGACGAACCAGTTCTGGCGCTTGTGGCCACGCCGGACCGGGCTCTTGAAGACGAATTTGATGGTTCCGCAATACTGTCGCGCCAGCGCCGCGGCCCCTTGCCCCTCGATGCTGAGCACCGCCGATTTCGCGCCATGCCTGTCCGGCGCGTGGCCGAGGGCGGCTTCGACGGAGCAGCCCTCGCGACGGCCATGCGCCTCGATGATCCCGACGAGCGCCATCAACGCGATGCGGCATTCGGCCGGTCCGTTGCCGGAGGTGAGGAGGAGATCAACCGTGCTCACGGCCACCTCCCCTTTCACGCCTTTCACGCCGTTCCCGCCCCGGCTTGCCACGCGTGCGGTCGGGCGGACCTTCGATCGCCTTCTTGTAGGTGACCAGCGGCTTCATCGCCGCCAAAGTCTCGACGAGGCCAATGTCAGCAAGGTCGCGGACCACCTGACCGGCATCCTTGTAGGCGCTGGCGGCCTCCTCGATGACAAGATTACGATCGTCGCAGATCAGTTGCCCGCCCCACGCGTTGCGCAGCAGCGCATCGCGCTCCGACCTGTTGCGGCCGGCGCGGCCATGCATGGTCGCCCGGTCATATTTGCGGCCGGCGCCATGCGAGATGCCGCCCAGCATGGCGTCCGTTTCAGGAAGCGCGCGCACCAGATAGCTAAGGCTTGCGCGGGAGCCGGCGATCGGTGCGATGTCCCCCGTCCTGACGGCGGCGCATCCCTTGTGGTGGACGAACCCATCGTTCCGCGCGCGGACGAGGTTGTGCGGCACGTCGGTCACCAGCCTTGCCTCGCAACGCAGCGCCGCGGCCGCGCGCTCGGCGATCAGCCGGCGGTTGAGCGATGCCCAGGCGACGCAGGCATCGTGCCAGCCGAGCCATTCCTTTCCGGCGGCCGATTCCGGGTCAAGCCCGGTGGTGACGGCGCCCGGCAGGTCAAGCACCTGCCCGAAGACCCGCGCGCCAAGACCGCGCGAGCCGGAATGCACCAGCAGGTAGAGACCCTGGCGATCGATGGCCTGCGGCGCGCAGGCGTCGATAACGTGATCTACGGCCTGCAACTCGCAAAAGTGGTTGCCGCCGCCAATCGTGCCCAAAGCCTGCGGAAACAGGTCCGTCGGCAGGCCAGCCGCCGCAAGCGCGGCAACCGGGTCGAAGACATGCTGCGCCTCGATTTCGCGCAGGCGCTCGACCGCCTTGTCGAGCCGCAGCTTGCGCGGTGGCATGTCGAGCGCGAACAGCGACATGCCGCAACCGATATCGTTGCCGATGAGCTGCGGGTACAGCCGTTCCGAAAGCACGGCAATGCCGGTTGGGCCGTATTTGCCCGGATGCAGGTCCGGAAAGGCTGCCACGGCGGTTACGCCCGGAAGACCAGCGACGGTCCTCAACTGCTCGAGCGCCGCGCCCTCGATCCAGCTATGCGACGAATAGCAATGCATGATCCGCGCCGCCTCGGCGACGCAAGGTGAAGGGGAGCCGATGCCCCCCGATTGTTTGCCCATGATGGAACACTTCTGGATAGGATCAGGTATCCGACACCGTCAGGCGTCGGCCGACCGGCGGCAACCAGCGAGAAACGCTGCTTACGCCGAAACCCCAAAGGGGCGCGCGGTGAAGATGCTGGTCATCTTTCGCTCCCTATCCAGAACAACAAGGCGGCCCTCGTAGAGGAATCGCGTGCCGAAAGCAAGCTTGGCGCCGCCGCTAGGTTGATCGCCCTTGGCCGTTCCATAGAATGTGAAGTTCTGCATCGAATATGCCGGCGAATTCAGGAAACAAGCCATCCCGCGTTTCTGTAAGTTCGGCCCCACCGATGCCGTGGGCAACAGCACTTTCAAGATCAATCTGCGCTCCCCACAAAAACCAAAGAAGTCGATAGTTGGCTTCGTGGTCACCACCGAGACTTAGGGTTTTTAAAAGGGCAGTGAACCGCGTTGCTGCCTGAGGATCGAATTCGCGCTGACGGAGCTTCGCGAAGAAGCCACTGCCAGACATGAATTCACGTTCCAGATTCTCAAGGTTTTCAACGGCCGTCATGCTGGAACCAGTGTGAAAGCTATGGCCGACGACTGCAACGGGGCATCCGCCAAATTTTCAAAACCAAGACGCCGCAGTCTTCCTACGCTTTGTTGCACCGGCGGGCATAGCTGTGGCAGAAGCGGGCCGAGCCGCCGGAGACGTTCCGCCATTGAAATCCCCCCGCGACAAGCGCCGCGACAGCCGCCCGCATCGACCCGCCAGGGACGACGGCCAAAAGCCGCGTCCGCGCGACGATCGTGACGACACGCGGACGCGACCGTCCCCCCGCCATGAGACCGCGGCCGCCGACCGCGTGGTTGCCACGCCGGCGCCACCGCGCGTCCTGGCGCGTCGCGAGGGCGCCCTGCCCGCCGAGCGCCTGCCGCTGATCCTGGAAGTCGCCCCCAACGCCGATTATGCGTTGCTCGACAGCGGCTCCGGCCAGAAGCTCGAGCAATACGGCCCCTATCGCATCGTGCGCCCCGAAGGCCAGGCGATCTGGCAGAAGGCGCTGCCCGCGAAGGACTGGGACCGCGCCGACGCCATCTTCACCGGCGACACGGACGAGGAAGGCATCGGCCGCTGGCGTTTCCCGAGGACGCCGCTCGGCGAGACCTGGCCGATGAAGCATGACGGCATCGACTATCTCGGCCGCTTCACTTCGTTCCGGCATGTCGGCGTCTTTCCCGAGCAAGCCTCGCACTGGGATCACATGGCCGGGCTGATCACGGCCGCCAGACGTCCGGTCAAGGTGCTGAACCTGTTCGGCTATACCGGGCTTGCCTCGCTGGTTGCCGCCCGCGCGGGCGCCGAGGTCACCCATGTCGACGCCTCGAAGAAGGCAATCGGCTGGGCGCGCGAGAACCAGGAGATGGCCGGCCTCACCGGCAAGCCGATCCGCTGGATCGTCGAGGACGC
This sequence comes from Mesorhizobium sp. 65-26, assembly GCA_001899205.1. GTDB lineage: Bacteria > Pseudomonadota > Alphaproteobacteria > Rhizobiales > Rhizobiaceae > Mesorhizobium. Next base: position 246,846 of record MKVL01000038.1, read on the forward strand.
GATGAAATTCGCCGAGCGCGAGGAACGGCGCGGCAGCCGCTACGACATCGTCCTGTTCGACCCGCCCGCCTATGGACGCGGACCGAAGGGCGAGGTCTGGCAATTGTTCGAGGACTTGCCCGCCCTGACCGACCTATGCCGCTCGATCCTGACGCCGAAGCCGCTCGCCGTGGTGCTGACCGCCTATTCGATCCGCTCTTCCTTCTTCGCCGTCCACGCCCTGATGCGCGACACCTTTGCCGGCATGGGCGGCACGGTGGAGTCCGGCGAACTGATCATCCGCGAGCAGTCGGCCGGCCGGGCACTGTCGACCTCGCTGTTCTCGCGCTGGGTGGCCTGAGATGAACGGACACGACAATCCTCGCATCGTCGGCCAGGTGAAGGAGGTCACAAGCCTCGCCAATCCGCTGATCAAGGACATCAAGGCGCTGTCGTTGAAGAAATTCCGCGACCAGCAGAATGCCTTCATGGCCGAGGGGCTCAAGCTGATCATCGACGCCCTCGACCTCGGCTGGTCGATCCGCACGCTCGTCTTCGCCAAGGCGGGGCGCGGCAATCCGGCGGTGGAAAAGGTTGCCGCCCGAACCGTTGCGGCCGGCGGCACCGTGCTCGAGGTTTCCGAGAAGGTGCTGGTGGCGATCACGCGCCGCGACAATCCGCAGATGGTGGTCGGCGTCTTCACCCAGCAATTCCTCCCGCTGAAGGAGCTGCGCCCCGGCAATGGCGACGTCTGGGTGGCGCTCGACCGGGTTCGCGACCCCGGCAACCTCGGCACCATCATCCGCACCGTCGACGCTGTCGGCGCGCGCGGCATCATCCTGGTCGGGGAAACCACCGATCCGTTCTCGGTCGAGACGGTGCGGGCGACGATGGGCTCGATCTTCGCCGTGCCGGTGGCCAAGGCCACCCAGGACGCCTTCCTCGCCTGGCGCAACGGCTTTCCCGGATTGGTCGTCGGCACGCATCTCAAGGGCGCTGTCGACTACCGGACGGTCGATTTCTCGCGCGGCCCCGTGCTTCTGATGATGGGCAACGAGCAGCAGGGCCTGCCCGACGCGCTGGCCGAGAGCTGCGACCGGCTGCTCAGGATCCCGCAGGCCGGCCGCGCCGATTCGCTCAACCTAGCGGTCGCCACGGGCGTGATGCTGTTCGAGATCCGGCGCGGCGCGCTGAAACTGGACCCCGCATCATGATGGAGGCAGCCAAGCCGTGAGATCCTGGTATCCCTACGTCCTGCTCGCCGTGGTGGCGATCGCGCTCGACCAGTGGATCAAACATCTGGTCGAGACCGGCCTCGCCTTTCAGGAACGGGTCGACCTGGTGCCTTTCCTGGCGCTGTTCCGGACCTACAACACCGGCATCGCCTTTTCGATGTTCTCGTCCTTCGGCGACACCGGCCTGATCGTCATCTCGGTGGCGGTGATCGCCTTCGTCCTGTTCCTGGCGACGCGTACCGGGGCCGGACAAGTCCTGACCCGGGTGGGCTTTGCGCTCATCATAGGCGGCGCACTGGGCAACCTGATCGATCGCGCCACCTACGGCCATGTCATCGACTACATCCTGTTTCATACGCCCGTCTGGTCCTTTGCCGTATTCAATCTCGCCGACGCCTTCATTTCCGTGGGCGCGGCGCTGGTCGTCTTCGACGAACTGATCGGCTGGCGGCGGGCGCCGAAGCCGACCCGGAACCATTGACCAGTCGCCTGGCGGACCGCACAGTCCGCAGCTTCAACCGAGGAGAAACAATGTCCGAGACCTTCAAAGCCATCCTGGTTTCCCGCGATGAGGAAAAGAAGCAGTCGGTGGCGGTCGTCGACATGACCGAAGCCGACCTCATGGACGGCGACGTCACCGTCGAGGTCGAGGCGACGACGGTGAACTACAAGGATGGGCTCGCCATTACCGGCAAGGCGCCCGTGGTGCGCCGCTGGCCACTGGTCCCTGGCATCGACCTTGCCGGCACGGTGACCTCCTCCACCCACCCCGACTGGCGCAAGGGCGACAAGGTGATCCTCAATGGCTGGGGTGTCGGCGAGACGCATTTCGGCGCCTATGCCAAGCGCGCCCGGCTCAAGGGCGACTGGCTGGTACCGCTCCCGGAAAGGATGAGCGCGCACCAGGCGATGGCCATCGGAACCGCAGGCTACACAGCCATGCTTTGCGTCATGGCGCTGGAGCGGCATGGCATCGTGCCCGACCGCGGCCCGGTCGTGGTCACGGGCGCCGCCGGCGGCGTCGGCTCTGTCGCCGTCTCGATCCTTTCAACGCTCGGCTATCATGTCATTGCCTCGACAGGGCGCCCCGCCGAGAGCGCCTTCCTGACCGAGCTCGGCGCCGCCGAGATCATCGCCCGCGAAGAGCTGACGCAGCCGGCTAAGCCGCTGGGCAAGGAGCGCTGGGCCGGCGGCGTCGATGCCGTCGGCAGCCACACGCTGGCCAATGTCCTTTCCATGACGTCCTATGGCGGCGCGGTCGCCGCTTGCGGGCTGGCCGGCGGCATGGACCTGCCGTCCAGCGTCGCGCCCTTCATCCTGCGCGGCGTCTCGCTGCTCGGCGTCGATTCGGTCATGGCGCCGAAGGCGCTGCGCCTGGAGGCCTGGCGCCGCCTGGCCACCGAACTGGACCATGAGAAGCTGGCCAGCCTGTCGACCACCATCGGTTTCGACGGCATTCTCGCCGCCGCGCGCGACATCGTCGAGGGCAAGATCCGCGGCCGCGTCGTCGCCGACATGTAGGGCATTCCGCCGCCGGGCGATGTCCGGCGAGCGTCGCCGAGACGCGGCATGAGATGGACGGAGCGGGATTGCCTGCTCCGTTTCAGTGCCTCTTGCTTTGGCGTCGCGCACAGGCCCCCGATCGAGGGTCGGCTGTCCAGCGGAATCCGCGTGACCGCTAAAATTCGAACGATCCGCCGCAGTCTTCCATAATTTCTGTCTGGCATGGATTTCCGCATGATCGTGGAATCCCGCCTCGCAGAGGAACAGCGCAGCGAAAACGTCGACGGACAGGTTGCGCGAGCGCCGAGGCGGCAGGTCGCGCCGCCGCCGCTGGTGCCTGATATGCCACCGGCCGGCAATCGGGAAGGCCTGTCCTTCCTGACCATCGTCGCCATCGCGGTACTGGCCGGAATGGCGCATCTGACGGGCGCGCCGATCTTCATCACGGTCGGCCTGCTGGCCACCGGCATAGCCGGTCTTTTCATGCATCTGCGCTCCCGGCGCGCCGAACGCCGCGCGGCGGCCCTGCTCGACGAGACCACGGCCCGCAATCGCGCGGAGATCGAGACGCTCGCCGACCGCATGTGGGAGATGCAGGAGAGCGAGGAGCGCTTCCACGGCCTGATCGACGCCCTCGGCGACCTCGTCGTGCACCGCGACCGCGACGGCCACATCGTCTACGCCAACAAGGTGTTCGCTGATCTTGTCGAGACCGACCAGCGCGACCTGGCGGGCAAGACCCTTGCCGAGCTCGGCATCGATGTCGGCGTCGTTCCGGATGCCGCATTCTCTGATCACGAATGCCTGAGCTCTACCGACGTCGCCATCCGCGCCAAGGGAAGTCCGCGCTGGTTCTCCTGGATCGAGCTGTCCGTGCGCGACAGCGAGAGCGGCACCGTCTCGCACCGGGCGATCGCCCGAGACATCACCGCGCGCAAGCGCGCGGAGGCCTCGCTGATCACGGCTCGTGAGCGCGCCGAATACGCCAGCCAGGCCAAATCGCGTTTCCTTGCCACGGTGAGCCACGAGATCCGCACGCCGATGAATGGCATCATGGGCATGGCCCGGCTTCTCGCCGACACCAGCCTTTCGCCCGAGCAGCAGACCTATGTCGGCGCCATCTCGACATCGGCAAGCGCCCTTCTCGCCCTTATCGAGGACCTGCTCGACTATTCCAAGATCGAGGCGGGACGCTTCGATCCGGAGCCGCAGCCCATGTCGGTACGCGAGATCGCCGACAACATCATCGAACTGCTGGCCGCTCGCGCCTTCGGCAAGGACATCGGCCTTGCCTGCCATGTCGAACCCGACGTGCCACAGATGATCACGGCCGATCCGGGCAGGGTCAGGCAGGTGCTGCTCAACCTGATCGGCAACGCCATCAAGTTCACCGACACCGGTGGCGTCTCGCTCAGCATCGCGCGCGCCAGGACGGAGAGCACGGACCGCATCTGCTTCACCATCGCCGACACCGGGCCGGGCCTGCGCGAGGAGGACCTGGAGCGCATTTTCGAGGATTTCGAGCAGGCGGACGGCACGTCGACGCGCACCCATGGCGGCGCCGGGCTGGGGCTCGCCATTTCACGCCGCCTCGTGGTGGCGATGGGCGGCACCATTTCGGTGTCGAGCCGGCTCGGCCAAGGCTCCGAATTCGTCTTCGAAATCCCCGCCGTGGCGGCTACCGAGCCACCGCAAGGCCGCCTCGACATACTGTCCGGCCGGCGCGCGGTCATCGTTTCGAAGAACGCGGTCGAGGCCGACGCGATCGCCCGCACCATCCGCGCCCATGGCGGCGTGGCGGAGCTGGCGGCGACCGCCGCGCAGGCCATTCCGCTGGCGGCTCGCTGCGATGTTCTGCTGGTCGACGCCGCGATGGAGGAAAGCGATGGAAGGCTGCTCAAGCGCCTGCGTCACAACGGCTTCGCCGATTGCGAGGCCATCACGCTGATCGCGCCGACGGATCGCGGCATGCTGGGCGAATTCCGCGCCAACGGCTATGCGACCTTCCTTGCGCGCCCTGTGCGCGGCGCGACCCTGCTGCGCGTCCTGCTCAGCCAGGCGACGACGCTTGCCCAGCCGCATGTCGAGAAACGCGGGACGCCCTCGCCGCGTGCCGGCAACGGCCGGCGGCAGGGCCTGTCCGTGCTGATCGCCGAGGACAACGACATCAACGCCATGCTGGCCCGCGCCACGCTGGTGAAGGCCGGACATAGGGTGAAAGTGGTCGGCAACGGCAAGGCGGCGGTCGAGGCGGTGACCGGCGCCGGCCAGAAACAGCGCTTCGACGTGGTGCTGATGGACCTGCACATGCCGGTCATGGACGGGCTGGATGCCATCGCGGCCATTCGTCGCCATGAAGAGGAAACGGCCGTGCCCCCGGTTCCGATCATGGTGCTGTCGGCCGACAGCCAGGAGAAGACACGGCATGCCGTGCTGGCCCACGGCGCCAGCGGCTTCGTCACCAAACCACTCGATCCGGAGGCGCTGGTCGACGCCGTCGAGGGCCAGGTCGCCGCCTGACGCGGTGCTATCCTGGCTGTCGGCGAAATCCGGAACCTAGCCGGTTGACCGCATTCCCCAGCCGACGAAGTATTGCTCGCGGCGGCGTATCACGGTACTGTCACAATCCTGTTGCACCTACACCGTATCCCCGTGCCAAGAGGGATGGCTCGAAGGAGAATCACTCGTGCATACAGTCATGCCGGAATGCGACACTCGGCCGAATGCCAGCGGTGCCATGCTCGCTGGGCGGACTGTCGGCGCTGTTGCAAATGGGGCACCACTGGGACGGATCGGCAATCTTGAGGTGCGGCTTGCCCGCAACGAATCGGAGATCGCCGCGGCCCAGGAAGTGCGCTACCGGGTGTTTTATGACGAGCTCGGCGCCCGCAAGGACCTGTTCCAGGCTCAGGACCGGCGCGATTCGGATCGATTCGATCCGCTGTGCGATCATCTTCTGGTTCTCGACATGTCGCTTCCCGGTCCGGAGCATCGCCGCATCGTCGGCACCTACCGGCTTCTGCGGCAGGAGATCGCCGCGACCGCGGGCGGCTTCTATTCGGAAGGCGAGTTCGAGCTGACCAAGCTGATCGCCCGGCATCCCGGACAGCGCTTCCTCGAGCTCGGCCGCTCCTGCGTCCTGCCGGAATACCGCTCCAAGCGCACCATCGAGGCGCTCTGGCAGGGTATCTGGGCCTACATCAACCACTACGAAATCGGCGTGATGACCGGCTGCGCCTCCTTCCACGGCACGGTGCCGGCGGCGCATGCCGAGGCCCTCACCTATCTCGCCCACCATTGCCGCACCAAGTCGGCCTGGGACGTGCGCGCGGTCGCCGGCCGCTATTGCTCCATGGACCTGATGCCGATCGAAGCGGTCAACACCAAGGCCGCGATCGCCGCCATGCCGCCGCTGGTCAAGGGCTACCTGCGTGTCGGCGCGCGCATCGGCGACGGCTGCGTGATCGATCACGAATTCTCGACCGTCGACGTTTTCGTGGTCATGCCGGTCAAGGAGATCGGCGCCCGCTACGTCAACTACTATGGCGGCGAAGGCCAGCGTTTCGCCGCCTGAAGGCGACCTTTCTGGCGCCTTCGAGGCATTGCGGGCGGCGGCGCGCCACCTGCCCGATATCGTGGAAACCACATCCTACGGCACGCCGGCCCTGAAGGTCGGCACGAAACTGCTCGCGCGGGTCAAGGACGCCGGGACGGTCGTGCTGATGTGTCCGCTCGACGAGAAGGAAATGCTGTTCGAGGCCGCGCCCGACATCTATTTCGAGACCGACCACTACAAGGGCTGGCCCGCCATCCTGGTGCGCGTGCATGCCATCCCGCCTGAGGAACTGCGCCAGCGGCTGGAGCGCATATGGCAGCGGCAGGCCCCCAGGAAGGCGGTGACGGGCTGGCTGGCAGCGAAGAACTGACGTCTTAGAGCAATTCCAGGAAAAGTGTGTAACGGTTTTCCGTCCGGAATTGCGGTGGACTATGGTATGTCTTCCGGCCGCCGGCCGGGCCGGCTCCTGTAAGACGGGAAAGACCAGCCGAATTTGAGCGCCCCGCCACGCACCGCGAAGGCGACCGCGAAACCGGCCAGCCCGGAAACCGGCTGCGGCAGGCCGGCGACGTCGCCGAGGGTGAAGATCGCAGCGCCCGCCAGCGCCGCGCTGACGTAGATTTCCGGGCGCAGCAGCACGGAGGGCTCGCCCGCCAGAAGGTCGCGCAGGATGCCGCCGAAGGTGGCCGTCAGCATTCCCGTGATGATGGAAACCGCCGGCGAACCGGTGACGGCCATGCCCTTGGCCGCGCCCATCACCGAAAAGGCGGCAACGCCGATGGCGTCGAGCCAGAGCAGAAGCTTGTAGCGGGATTCGACACGGTGTGCGGCTAAGAACACGACGACCGCCACCACCGCGCAGATCAGCACATAGTCACGGTTGACGACCCAGAACACGGGAACGTTGAGGATGAGGTCGCGGAACGTGCCGCCACCGATGCCGGTGACGCTGGCCAGGAACAGAAAGCCGATGATGTCGAGCTGCTTGCGCGATGCGGCAAGCGCGCCGGTCGCCGCGAAGACGGCGACACCGGCATAGTCGAGCAGCGCGATCGGGTTCATGGCAGGGGCAGTAGGGCCGTAGGAAGATGCAAATGTGTAAGCCAAACCTACACAATTGCCTACTGGCTAACATATTGCCTTGCTGCCCTACTCCCTCAGCTAAGCGTCCTTCTCGGCCTGCTCATTCACCGGGCCGGGCTCAACGGGCGCCTCGGCGGCCTGCTTCGGACCGCCCTTGGAAACGCCGACCATGGCCGGCCGCAGAACCCGCTCGCCGATCGAATAGCCGGGCTGCACCACCTGGAGCACGGTTCCGGTCGGCACGTCGGGGTTGGGTATCTCGAACATCGCCTGGTGGAAGTTCGGGTCGAACTTCTCGCCCTCCGGCGCCAGCTTCTTCACGCCGTGCCGTTCCATTGCCGACAGCATGGCGCGCTCGGTGAGATCGACGCCTTCGATGAGAGCCTTGAAGCCGGCATCACCGGCGGCCTTGGCCTCGGCCGGAATGGCGTCGAGCGCGCGCTGCAGATTGTCCGACACCGACAGCATGTCGCGCGCGAAATTGGCGACCGCGTAGGTGCGCGCGTCATGCACGTCGCGCGCCGTGCGCCGGCGCAGGTTCTCCATCTCGGCCGCGACGCGAAGCGCGCGGTCCTTCAGTTCCTCGTTTTCCTTGAGCAGGCGCACCAGCGCCTCGTAATCGTCGGTGCTGCCTTCCGTGCGTTCCGCGGCAGCCTCGGCCGCCTCGATTTCATCGGGCGCGCGTTCGTTTCTGGCCTGGTCGCTCATCGCAATTTCCCGTCTTCGAATGATCTGGATTTTGAGCCCGATATCGAGGTTTGGCACTCAAAAATCAAGGGGTAAGCCGCCTTGCCCGCGCCTCGCCCGATCAATCGACTTTAATTCAAATTTTACTCTAACGGCTGACTCTGCTTGCGGGCGGGCCGCCGTGCTGGAACCATTCGGCAACCGGGGGCGTTTCGAAGCCGAGTTAGGACTTGAGATGATGACCCGCAACAACGGCGATATACAGGACGGACTCGCCAGCGAGATCAGGCGTCAATTCGGCAGCGAGGCGATCAAGCGCTTCGCGCGTTCGATGCCCACATTTCGCGCCGAAACCGATATCCCCGATCACCTTCGGGACCTGCTCGACGAGTTGGAAGGGGTGGAAACCAGCCCGGCCGGCGACAGGCGCAGCCGATAGACACATTCGCGCGTCAATTACGCGCAGTAATTTTGCGTGATGTCAGGCTTGCGGCGGACGAACGCCTCTGCCTATGCTCCTTGATGAACACGGTTTCCCCCGAAGCAGCCGCCGACAGCAGGCGCGCATGGCTGAAGATCCTGGCTCGTTACAAGAAGCCGGACAGGCGACGCAGCGCCGTCGAACTTGCCATCACCCTCATTCCCTTCGCGACACTCTGGGCGCTGTCATCAGCGGCCTATGCCTACGGGCATTGGTGGGGATTGGTGCTCATACTGCCGGCGGCAGGCTTCCTGGTGCGGATTTTCATGATCCAGCATGATTGCGGCCATGGCTCGTTCTTCGCCAATCGCGCCGCAGACGACTGGATCGGCCGCGCGCTCGGCATTCTGACGCTGACCCCCTATGATTGCTGGCGTCGCGCCCATGCGACCCACCATGCCACGGCCGGCAATCTCGACGCGCGCGGCATGGGCGACATCAGGACGTTGACCGTCGCGGAATACCGGCGGCTCTCCTGGCGAGGCCGCCTCGCCTACCGGCTCTATCGACACCCGCTGGTCATGTTCGGTCTCGGGCCGATCTGGCTGTTCATCTTCTCGCAAAGACTGCCCGTCGGCATGATGCGTGGTGGCTTCACGCCATGGATGTCCTCCATGTCCACCAATGTCGCGATCGCTCTCGCCGCGGCCGCACTCATCTGGCTGATCGGGCCGGGCGCGTTCCTCATCGTGCACCTGCCCATCGTCATCCTCGCCGGCTCGGCCGGCGTCTGGCTGTTCTATGTCCAGCACCAGTTCGAGGAGACGGAATGGGCGAACGACACCGAATGGGAATTCCAGCGAGCCGCGTTGCACGGCTCCTCCTACTACGATCTGCCACCGGTGCTTAACTGGTTCACAGGCAATATCGGCGTGCATCACGTCCATCACCTCTCCGCCAAGGTGCCCGGCTACCGGCTTCCGGAAGTGCTGAGGGACTATCCGGAACTGCGCGGCATCGGCCGGGTGACGCTTCTCGACAGCCTGCGCTGCGTCAAGCTCGCGCTGTGGGACGAAAGCCGTGGCAAGCTGGTATCCTTCCGCGAGGCGCGAATGGCGCTCCAGGGCTGATCGATATCCTGGCGCGATCCCCTGACGTGCCGTGACCACCAGCAAAAGACATGGACCCATGAGCCATCCGCGCGTTCTTTCAGATGCCTTCATCCCCGAACTTCCCAACCGTTACAGCGGCAAGGTGCGGGAAAATTACGACCTGCCGGATGGCCGGCGCATCATCATCGCCACCGACCGCATCAGCGCCTTCGACGCCATCCTGACCTCCATCCCGTTCAAGGGAGAAATCCTCACCCAGATTGCCCGGTACTGGTTCGAGGAGACGGCGGATATCTGTCCCAACCACGTCCTCGAATATCCCGATCCCAACGTCGTCGTGGGTACCCGGCTCGAAATCTTGCCGGTCGAAATCGTCGTTCGCGGCTACCTGGCGGGAACCACCAGCACCTCGATCCTGACCAAGTACAGGAACGGCGAGCGTGAAATGTATGGCACGGTCCTGCCGGATGGATTGCGGGCCAATGAAAAGCTTCGCGAAGCGATCATCACCCCAACCAGCAAGGCCTTTGACGGTGGTCACGACGAGCCCCTGTCAGAGGCCCAGATACTCGCCCAAGGCCTTCTGACGCCGGCGCAATGGCATACCGTGTCGAACTATGCCCTGAAGTTGTTTGCCCGCGGGCAGGCGCGGGCCGCCGAGCGCGGCCTGATCCTCGCCGATACGAAATACGAGTTCGGCGTCGACAAGGACGGGGCGATCCTGCTCGCCGACGAGATCCATACGCCCGACAGCAGTCGCTACTGGATCGCCGCGACCTACGAAAAGGCCTTCGAGGCCGGCGACCGTCCAGAGAGCTTCGACAAGGATTTCATCCGGTCGTGGGTCACGGCGCGATGCGATCCATACAAGGATCCGATCCCGACGATTCCCGACGAGATCGTCAACCAGGCATCTCGGGTTTATGCGCAGGCCTATGAAGCGATCACCGGCAAGACGTTCTTGCCCGACCTTTCGGTAGACACGGTGCTCGATCGCGTCCGCGCCAATCTCAAGCGCTACTTCTAGTCTGGGCGGCTTCCGCCGCGCCACACGGCGCGGCGGAACTGTCGATATACAGGATCAGGCCGCCTGACGCTCGTTGCGCATCAGGATCTCGCCGTGGCGGATCTCGGTGCCCAGAACTTTCAGGCATTCACGGATGAAGTTGGACAGGCCTGGCCAGCCCTTGGCGGAAACGAGATTGCCGTCGACATGCGCGCCCGTCGGCGCGACATCGACATAGATGCCGCCGGCGAGCGTCACCTCCGGTTCGCAATATTGCAGCGCCGCGACCTCCCTGCCGCGCACGACGCCGTCGACGGCGATCAGGATCTGCACGCCATGGCAGATGGTGAAGATCGGCTTGCCGGCTTCATGGAAGTGCCGCACCAGCCCCTGAACGCGTTTGTCGATGCGGATATATTCCGGCCCCCTCCCGCCGGCCGCGTAGACCGCGTCGTAATCGGCCGGATCGACCTCGGAAAAGGTCTTGTTGAGAATGTAGTCGTGGCCGAGCTTTTCGGTATAGGTCTGGTGACCCTCGAAATCATGCAACGAGGTCTTCAGGATCTCGCCAGCTTTCTTGTCAGGACAGACGACATGCACCGTGTGGCCGACGGCATGCATGGCCTGTTCGAAAACGAAAATCTCGTACTCCTCGCTGAACTCGCCAACGAGCATCAATATCTTCTTGCCGGCCATTCCCATTCCTCCCTTCGCGGCTATTTATTTTGAGTGACAAAATAATAGCCCATCCTAGGCGGAGGATGCCCGAAGGGAAAGCCGCAATCGTAAAATTGGTCTTACCAGTTTTTACGAGATGGCGTTTTTCCTAGCCGATCTTACAAGCGGACAATCAATAATTGCCATCCTGGCAGGACCAGAATGACATCGATCGACTCGCCAAAGGATTTTGCGGATCGAACCTGGCGCGAGGCTCAGACGGCGCGCGAGCGCCGCCAGGAATATTTCTCACCTTTGGGCTCGACCCTCGCGACCGGCTGGTAGTGAACCGGCAAAAGGCCGGTGCGGCCTTCCGCGAGCCGACGCAGGAGCACCGGGTTCGATATCTCGAACTCGTCGAAACCGAGGCGCAGCATGTGCGGAAGCTGATCCACCAGAACCTGGCCGACAGCGCGGATGGCTCCGGCGAAGTGATGACGGCCGCGCAGCAGCTCCGCCTTGGAGAAACTGCGACCATCATTGAACGCCGGGAAGGCAAGCGCCACCAGCGACAACTGGTCGAGCAGGCCGGCGATCTTGTCGAGCTGGTCGCCGGGCTGCAGCACGACACCCAGCCGCTCCCTGGCGGAGCGGCGCACATCCGCGTCGAGATCGAGGAAGACCTGCAGCGGCAGGATGAAACGGCCATTGCCGGCAAGCGCCTCGGCGCCGGCGGCATGGGTCCATTCGTCGTCGCGGAAACCCTGCGGCGTCCAGAGGCGGATCGTGTTCTCGGTCATGCGATATCCTGACTGAAGGCAAGTTCCGCGGAAGGGCCTGACGGCTCTCCCGCGAAAAGCACCAGCGCATTCCCTTGGGAATTGCGCGGAAACAATGAGATGGAGCTGTTCGACATTTCCATGAAACGCTGAATGGCTCTAAAGCGATGCGTCGGTGAGCGACTTCTCCAACCCCGAAAGGTGGATGCCGCATTCGGTCTTGGCGTGGCCGGCCCAGCGGCCGCTGCGCGCGTCCTCGCCGGGCTGCACCGGCTGCGTGCAGGGGAAGCAGCCGATCGACAGATAGCCATAGGCGACCAGCGGGTTTTCCCGCAGCGCATGCGCGCGCATGTAGGCTGCCTGGTCAGCCGTCGTCCAATGGGCCAGCGGGTTGATGCGGATGCGCGAGCCGACGGCCTCGAAGACCGGAAGCGCGGCGCGCGTCGATGCCTGGAACCGCTTTCGCCCGGTGAACCAAGCCCGGAAGGGCTCGACGCCCCGCGCCATAGGCTGCACCTTGCGCACGTCGCAGCAGGCATCGGTGCTGCTCTCGTGCAGATTGCCCTTGGGATCGACACGCGCGAGCGCCGCTTCGTCAGGCTTGATCACCTGGATGTTGGTCAGGCCGAAATCGGCGGCAAGCGCGTCGCGATAGCCGAACGTCTCCTCGAAATGCTTGCCGGTGTCGAGGAAGATGATCGGCAGGGAGCGGTCGATCTCGGACACCATGTGCAGCAGCACCGCCGAATCCGCGCCGAACGACGACACGGCCGCGACCTCGCCATGGAAGATGTCCATGACCGATCGTTCGATGATCCGCAGCGGATCGAGATGGCCGTGCAGCGCGTCCAGCCCCGCCGCCTCGGCGGCGACGCCGGCTTCGACATCGGCAATATGATCAAGCGGCCTTGGCTTCGCCAGCATAGAGCGCCTCCTTGAACGGCGCGGGACCGACACGGCGGTAAGCGTCGATGAAACGTTCGGACGGACCGAGCCGCAGGCCGAGATAGGTCTCGACGATCTGCTCGATGGCGTTGGTGATCTCCTCGGAGCTGAAGCCGGGACCGATGATCTCGCCCACCGAGGTGTTCTCGTCGGCCGAACCGCCGAGCGTCACCTGGTAGAGCTCGCTGCCCTTCTTCTCGACCCCGAGGATGCCGATATGGCCGACGTGATGGTGGCCGCAGGCGTTGATGCATCCCGAGATCTTCAGCTTCAGTTCGCCGATCTCCCGCTGCCGCTCCAGCGAAGCGAAGCGGCGCGAGATCTCCTGCGCCACCGGAATGGAGCGGGCCGTCGCCAACGAGCAATAATCGAGCCCGGGGCACGCGATGATATCGGAGATCAGATTGGAGTTGGCGGTGGCCAGGTCGATCTCGACCAGCGCGTCGTAGACAACCCTGAGGTCGGCGCGCGCCACATGCGGCAGAATCAGGTTCTGCTCATGACTGACCCGCAGCTCGTCGAAAGCATATTTCTCGGCGATGTCGGCCACAGCTTCCATCTGGCTGGCAGTCGCATCGCCAGGCGCTTCGCCTATGCCCTTCAGCGAGATCGTAACCGCTGCGTAGTCGGGATGGCGGTGCGTGACCACGTTCTGGTCGAGCCATTCCGAGAAGCTCCTGGAATCCAGGCGATCGCGCTTGACCGCGGCGTCGCCTTCCGGCCGATCGGTCAGCGCCGGGGGCGCGAAATACGCCTCGATGGCGTGGATGTCGCTTTCGGGCAGGCGAAGGCCGGCATCCTTGAGCGCCTCCCACTCGGCCTCGATCTGGCTGGCGATCTCCTCGACACCGGTCTCGTGGACCAGGATCTTGATACGCGCCTTGTACTTGTTGTCGCGGCGGCCGTTGAGATTGTAAACGCGCAGGATCGCCGTGCAGTAGGACAACAGATCGGCTTCCGGCAGGAAGTCGCGGATCTTCTTGGCCACCATCGGCGTGCGCCCCTGGCCGCCGCCGACATACACGGCAAAGCCGAGTTCGCCGGCCGCGTTCTTCTTCAGGTGCAGGCCGATGTCGTGGGTCTGGATGGCGGCGCGGTCACGCTCGGCGCCCGTCACCGCGATCTTGAACTTGCGCGGCAGGTACGAGAACTCCGGATGCACCGACGACCACTGGCGCAGGATTTCCGCATAGGGCCTGGGATCGGCGACCTCATCGGCGGCGGCGCCCGCGAAATGATCGGCGGTGACGTTGCGGATGCAGTTGCCGCTGGTCTGGATGGCGTGCATCTCGACGCTGGCGAGGTCAGCGAGGATCGCCGGAATGTCCGACAGCGCCGGCCAGTTGAACTGGATGTTCTGCCGCGTGGTGAAGTGGCCGTAGCCCTTGTCGTACTTGCGCGCGATGTGGCCGAGCATGCGCAGTTGCCGGCTGTTCAGCGTGCCGTAGGGCACCGCGATGCGCAGCATGTAGGCATGAAGCTGGAGATAGACGCCGTTCATCAGCCGTAGCGGACGGAACTGGTCCTCCGTGATCTCACCCGCAAGCCGGCGCTGGACCTGGTCGCTGAACTCGGCGACGCGGGCCTTGACGAAATCGTGGTCGAACTCATCGTAACGGTACATCAAATCGTCTTTCCGGGCGCATCCGCCCGCTTGAACATCGAGGCCGGCCAGCGCCGGCAAATTCCAGTTCGTCAGGCAGCCTTGGCGGTTTGCGGGCGCGCCTGCTTGCCGAGATCGTTGCGGTTGGTCGGCCCGGCGGCGCGGATCTTTTCGCGCAGCCGCACGGGCTCGACGATGCCAGCGACGATCGTCACATCGATCAGGTTGACGTCGACCACGAGATTGTCGGCCGCCGCCTTGGCGCCGATCGCCTCCAGGCGCTCCTCGCCGGCCTTGTCGGCGACTGTGTCGGCAGCCTCGATCGTCTCGGCCCAGGCGCCGTTGGCGTACCAGACGACTTCGCCATCCCCGAGGCGGTTCGCGGTCAGGACCTTCATGATGCAACTCCTTCGATGGCCCGGACGGCCCTGCCTTCGTGCTTGCGGGCCGCGAGCGGCTCGGAATGGTCGAAATTCGCGCCGGCGACGGCATCGCCGATGATGGTCATGACCGGCCCGTCGAGATCGACGCGCGCCTCAAGCGACGGCAGGTCGGCGAGCGTGCCGTGGAAGCGCCGGCGGTTGCCGAGGCTGGCGTTCTCTACCACGGCGACAGCCGTGTCCGGCGACAACCCGGCCTCGATCAGCCGCCCTGCAACCTCGGCGGCCACCGAGCGGCCCATATAGACGGCTACGGTGGCGCCGGAGATGGCGAGCTTGGCCCAATCCGGCAGCGAATTGCCCTTGAGGTCGTGTCCGGTGGTGAACACCATCGACGACGTCACGCCGCGCAGCGTCAGCGGCAATTCGAAATCAGCGGCGGCGGCGAAGGCCGCCGTGACGCCCGGCACCACCTCGTAGGCGATGCCGGCCTCGCGCAGCGCCGCCATTTCCTCGCCCGCGCGGCCGAACACCAGGGGGTCGCCCGACTTCAGCCGCACCACGCGCTTGCCCTGGCGGCCCAGTTCGACCAGCAGCGCGTTGATTTCGGCCTGGCTCTTTGTATGGCATCCCTTGCGCTTGCCGACCGGAAGGCGCTCGGCATCGCGGCGGGCCATGGCGACGATGGCTTCAGGAACCAGCGCGTCGTGAACGATCACATCCGCTTCCAGCAACAGGCGATGGGCGCGCAGCGTCAGCAGATCCTCTGCGCCCGGGCCCGCGCCGACCAGCGCGATGTGCCCGGCGGCCGGAGCGTTGGTGGCAAGCAGGTCCAGCGCGGCGTCACGCGCCTTGTCGTACTCGCCCGCCTCGATGGCCCGCGCCGGGGTGCCGGCGAAGAAATCGCTCCAGAAACGGCGGCGGCGGTTGCCCTTCGGCAGCCGCTCGGCGGCGGCGCGCAGCGAGGCCGCCAGAGCGGCCAGCCGGCCGAGCGAGGGCGGCAGCATGCGGTCTATGCGCCCGCGCAGCATCTGCGCCAGAACGGGGCCGGCGCCTTCGGTGCCGATCGCGATCGCGACAGGCGCGCGGTTGACCAGGGCCGGCGTGAAGAAATCGCACAGCTCGGGCCGGTCCACGGCATTGACGGGAATGCCGAGCCGGCGCGCATCGGTGGCGACGCGGCTGTCCAGCGCCTCGTCACCGCTGGCGGCGAACACCATCACCGCGCCATGAAGCTGCGATGCATCGTAGGGCTGGCGGATATGGGTTGCGCCGCTGCCCGCGATGAAGGCCAGCAACTCCTCGCCGGCATCCGAAGCGATAATGCGCAGCACCGCGCTCGACTGGTCGATCAGACGGGCCTTCGCCAGCGCTTCCTCGCCGTTCCCGACGATGGCCACGGCTTCGCCTTCTACCCGCGCGAAGACGGGGAAGGCGTTGAGCTTTGGCGCGGCATGCGGCATGGCGAGCGGAATCCTGAACAGACCGCCAGTTCTACCCACCAGGGCGAAAAACCAGAAGAAACGCACTCGCGCTTCGCATTGCGGGATGCAATCGCTTTTCTGAAAGCGCGAGGGGCCGGAGAAAAAAATTCCACACCAACGCGCAAAGCGAAGGGAAGTTGGCGCTTGTAGCCCCATTTCGCGGCTTTCTAGCGGGCAACGCAGCCGCTCGCAAAACAGATTTTTCTAATTTCTACTAATTTACTAGATTAAAGCGTCCGCCGCCGCAGCGGCGCGTGGCGCGCCCCTGAAGGTCATGGCCATGCAAGCGCCGGTCGACTGGAACTATCGCGCTTCGCGACACGTTTGGTTGCTGCATTCCGCATGCCGGGCGGCATCGACTGGCATCGCGCGAACGCGGTTGAAAACAGCTGGAACAGGAATGTTCGATCCGTTCGAATGCACCCGGCTCCAGCTATCCATACCGCCGGTTGGAACTTCGATCGGCATACCTTGCAAGCCAGGAGGAACGCGATGAGCATCAAACTTAAACATGGCCTTTGGGTCATCGTGGCGGACGGCGAGAAGGCGCTTTTCCTGCGCAACCAGGGCGACTCCAGGTTTCCCAACCTGGAAGTGGTGCAGGAAATGGCGCAGGAGAACCCGCCGACGCGGGAGCAGGGAAGCGACAGGCCGGGCCGCTATAATGATGGCCCCACGGTTCACCGCAGCGCTGTCCAGGACACCGACTGGCATCGCTTGAACAAGGACAGGTTCGCCAACGAGATCGCCGGGCGGCTCTATAGGCTCGCGCACAAGGGTGAATTCGACGATGTAGTGTTGATCGCGCCGCCGCGCGTGCTGGGCGAGATGCGGCAGAAGCTGCACCAGGAAGTTGGCGACAAGGTGCGAGCGGAAATTCCCAAGACACTGACCAACCACACGATCGCCGAGATCGAGACCCTGCTCCAGTCGGTCTGAGCCAAACCTTGGACGCCCGCGCCAGACGTCGCGGCCGGTCTCATAGAGGTCGGCCGCGATTTTCTTCGCCTCAAGCCTGTCCCTGGGGCCGATTTCTGCGCCGCGATGGTTGCAACACCGCCGCACTCTCCACCATATTGCAAAAAGCGGCGGCCTTTCGGGCAGCGCTCATCCGACATCGCAATCACAGAAAGGCGCTCCATAGACAATGCCGCATGACACGCCCCTTATCGCAACCATCGTCGCCGGTCTGGGGCTTGCATTCGTGCTCGGCGCCTTAGCCAATCGTTTCCGCATTCCGCCTCTCGTGGGCTATCTCATTGCCGGCGTGCTGGTTGGACCGAACACGCCCGGCTTCGTCGCCGATGGCGGGCTGGCCACCGAACTGGCCGAGATCGGCGTGATCCTGCTGATGTTCGGCGTCGGCCTGCATTTCTCGCTGAAGGACCTGCTGTCCGTGCGCGCGATCGCCGTGCCCGGCGCCGTGGTGCAGATCGGCTTCGCGACGCTCCTGGGCGTCGGCCTTGCCTGGATGCTGGGCTGGTCGATGGGCGCGGGCCTCGTCTTCGGCCTGGCGCTATCCGTCGCCTCAACGGTCGTCCTGCTGCGCGCCATGCAGGAGCGCCGCCTGATCGAGACGGAGCGGGGGCGCATCGCCGTCGGCTGGCTGATCGTCGAGGATCTGGCCATGGTGCTGGCGCTGGTGCTGCTTCCAGCCCTGGCCGGCGTGCTTGGCGGCGATCAGCAGCCGCAGACCCAGATCAGCGGCGTGATGTCCCTGCCCGCCAGCTACGGCATATGGGGGGTGCTCGGCATCACGCTGGCCAAGGTGGTGGCCTTCGTCGTCGTTATGCTGGTGGTCGGCCGCCGGGTCATCCCCTGGATTCTGCATTATGTCGCGCACACCGGATCGCGCGAGCTCTTCCGCCTTGCGGTGCTGGCCATCGCGCTCGGCGTCGCGTTCGGCGCCGCCAAGCTGTTCGGCGTGTCGCTGGCGCTGGGCGCCTTCTTCGCCGGCATGATCATGAGCGAATCCGAGCTCAGCCATCGCGCGGCGGAGGAGTCGCTTCCGCTGCGCGACGCCTTCTCCGTGCTGTTCTTCGTTTCCGTCGGCATGTTGTTCGATCCGTTCAGCCTGGTCCACAATGGCTGGCCGATCCTGGCGACGCTGGCCATCATCCTCGTCGGCAAGTCGCTGGCGGCCTTCGTCATCGTCATCGCCTTCGGCTACCCGATCGCCACAGCGCTGATGATCTCCGCAAGCCTGGCGCAGATCGGCGAATTCTCCTTCATCCTGGCCGAACTTGGCGTCGGCCTGAACCTGCTGCCCGAGCAGGGCCGCGATCTCATCCTTGCCGGCGCCATCCTGTCGATCGTGCTCAATCCGCTGATGTTCCTGGCAGTTGACCGGATGAAGCCCTGGCTGGAAAAGCGGACCGGAAAAGGCGTCCCGCCGGCGGAGGCAAAGCCGGTTGGCCCGGCCACGGAGCCAGGCAAGGTGGCTTCGGTCGCCGCCGCGCCCAAGGAGGACGGACCGCCACCCAGGACGACGCTGGACGGCCATGCCATCCTGATCGGCTACGGCCGGGTGGGCAGTCTCGTCGGCGCCGCGCTGAAGCAGGCCGGCATGCCCTTCCTGGTCGTGGAGGATGCCGACAAGACACTTGCCCGGCTCAAGGCCGATGACATCGAGACCGTGGCCGGCAACGCCGCCAATGCGGAGGTTTTCGCCGCCGCCAATCCGGAAGGCGCGAAACGGCTGATCCTCGCCATTCCCAACGCGTTCGAGGCCGGCCAGATCGTGCTGCGGGCGCGCGCCGCGAACCCCGCCATCAACGTTGTCGCCCGCGCTCACTCAGATGCGGAGGTCGAGCATCTCAAGGGTCTCGGCGCCGATACGGTGATCATGGGCGAGCGCGAGATCGCGCGGGGTATCGTCGAGGAGGTGCTGGGCGGCGCGATGCCCCCCTCTCCGCCAGCGCAAGCGGCTTCAGCGCAGGAAGCCGCGGAGCCCGCGAGCTAGAGCAATTCCAGCAAAAGTGCGTAGCGGTTTTGCCGGGAAAAGCGCGTAGCGCTTTCCCTTGGGAATTTCTAAAAACAAAGAGTTAGAGCAATGCCGGCGATTCAATTTTCGCCGGGGTTGCTCTAGCGGCATCGGGCATCCCACCCGGTCTGCGCGAAGCCGGGCGATCCGACCTGGCGGCCGACTCAGACGTGCTGACCGCCATTGATATGGATCTCCGAGCCGCTCACATAGGCGGCCTGCCCCGAGCACAGGAAGAAGATGATGTCGGCGACCTCGGCCGTTGTACCGAGGCGCCGCAACGGGATCGCCTCGACGATCTTGTCCGTGCCCGGCGAGAGAATCGCGGTGTCGATCTCGCCCGGCGCGATGGCGTTGACGCGGATGCCATGCGGACCGAAGTCATGCGCCATTTCGCGCGTCAGCGAGCCGAGCGCCGCCTTCGACGTCGCGTAGGCCGTGCCGGCGAAAGGATGCACGCGGGTGCCGGCGATCGAGGTGACGTTGACGATCGAGCCCTTCGCCGCCGCCAGCTCCTTGAACAGACCGCGTGCCAGCATGATCGGGGCGAAGAAATTGACCTGGAAGACGTCGCGCCAGACATGCATCGGCGTGTCGATGGAGTTCAGGCGCTCGCCTTCCTTGAGCTTGGGCGAGATGCCGGCATTGTTGACCAGCGCGTGCAACTGCCCGCCATGCGGCTCCAGCCGGTGGCGGATCTCGGCGACGGCGATACCGACGTCCTCCTGATCG
This sequence comes from Mesorhizobium sp. 65-26, assembly GCA_001899205.1. Taxonomy (GTDB): domain Bacteria; phylum Pseudomonadota; class Alphaproteobacteria; order Rhizobiales; family Rhizobiaceae; genus Mesorhizobium. Next base: position 266,991 of record MKVL01000038.1, read on the forward strand.
GCGAGGTCGACCTTGATATGGTCCTCCGGGCCAGCCGGCCATGGACAATCCTCGGCGAAGGCCTGACGAGAGCAGGTGATGACGCGCCAGCCCTCGCGCGAAAAGCGCTTTACGGTCGCATGGCCGATACCACGGCTGGCGCCCGTGAGGACGATGGTCTTTCTGGTGTCGGCTTCGGCCATGGCTTGGTCTCCGGCGCGTGGTCTAGCCGAATATGGTTATAGTGGCGAGAGGTCACTAGAGATTGCAGGCCGGTAGCGGGACACGTCTATCGCGGTTCAGTAGCAGGTCGGGCACTGCACATGCAGGCCAAGGTTGAGAAGAAAAACCAGACCTGCCAACGTCCAGAGAACTCTCAAGAAAATGCTGCGCGACCGCTTGGCGAGGCGCGCCACCCCCCAAGCCACTCCATAAGGCAGCAAAAGCCCCATGATAACGGAACCGAATATCGCGCCGATTCTCTCGTGATCCAGATATGCCGGATTGGGGAAATAGAGATATGGCAGATGTCGTATCACCACGACACAAACAGTCATTCCGAGCAACAAAAGCCACTGCCACGCGCTCAGACGCTTGTATGCTTTCACATCAACCGGCTCGGCCAGTTCGCCGGTCACATTCTTAGCCGCCGCTCAGGATGTCGAGGATCGAGGTGTTGCGACGCTTCGTCGGCCCGCCGACGTTGCCGGGCGGTACCGGATGCTTGACCGATGCGGTCGAACCGTTGTCGCTTGGCATGTCGAAGCCGTCGGCATCGACCGTCTGCGCCGGACGTGACGGGCGCACGGGAGCGGCCGGCTGCGCGGCCGGAGCCGCCGGCGCCGACTGACCGACCGGGGTTGCGGGAACCGGTGCCGGCGATGCGTCGGCGGACGGTATCTCGTCGGGGACGATCGTGTCGGCCGGCGTCGATTTCCAGGTTCCAGGCAGCGGCCGCACGGGCACGCCTTCATGCGCCGCGACCATGAATTCATGCCAGGCCTGCGCCGGCAGGGCGCCGCCCGTCACCTTCTTCATCGGGCTGCCGTCGTCGTTGCCGAACCAGACGCCGGTGGTGAGATTGGCGGTGTAGCCGACGAACCAGGCGTCGCGCGAGTTCTGGCTGGTGCCCGTCTTGCCGGCGGAGGGCCAGGCGAAGGCGGCCTTCTTGGCCGTGCCCGTCTCGACGGTACCGGTCATCATCGCGTTCATCATGCCGACGACCTCCGGCTTGACGACGCGCGGCGCGCTGCCGCCGTTGTTCTCGTAGAGCACCTTGCCCGCGGTGGTCGTGATGCGGCGGATGAAGTGGACCTCGGGCCGGTAGCCGCCATTGGCGAACGGAACATAGGCTGATGTCAGCTCAAGCGGCGTCACTTCGGACGTGCCGAGCGCGATGGCGGTATTGGTCTGCAGGTCGGACTGTATGCCCATGCGGTGCGCCGCCTCGATGACGGCGCTGGGCCCGACCTCCATGGTCAGCTGCGCGGCGACAGAGTTCAGCGACTTGGCCAGTGCCGTCGCCAGTGTCACCTTGCCATAGTATTTGCCGCCGTAATTGTCGGGCGTCCAGTTGCCGATCTTGATCGGCGCGTCATTGCGCACGCTGTCCGGCGTGCGGCCGGCCTCGAGCGCGGCCATGTAGACGAACGGCTTGAAGGCGGAGCCCGGCTGCCGGCGGGCTTCCGAGGCGCGGTCGAACTGGCTGGTGGCATAGTCGTAGCCGCCGACCATCGCGCGCACCGCGCCCGAATCGTCGATCGACACCAGCGCGCCCTGCGTCACGTTCAGCTTCTTGCCGCTTTCGTCGATGAGCCTGCGGATCGACTTCTCGGCCAGCTTCTGCAGCGTCAGGTCGACCGTTGTGTCGACGACGATGTCGCTGCGCACGTCGCCGATCAGGTCGGGCAGTTCCTCCATCACCGTGTCGGCGACGTAGTTCTCCGAACCGGTCCAGTAGGACGGCGCGCGCGTTGCCGGCGCGCTCATCGCCGTCGTGAGTTCCTTGGCGCTGATCATGCCCTCGTCGCGCATGGCCGCGAGCACCAGTTGGGAGCGATCCTCGGCCGCCTTCGGGTCGCGCGCCGGCGACAGCCGTGACGGCGCCTTGAGCAGGCCGGCCAGAAGCGCGGCCTCGGCGAGCGTCACGTCGCGCGCGCTCTTGCCGAAATATCGCCGGGAGGCAGCCTCCACGCCATAGGCGCCCGAGCCGAAATAGACCCGGTTCAGGTACATTTCGAGGATCTGGTCCTTGGTGTGCTTGTGTTCGAGCCACAGCGCCAGAAGCACCTCCTGCACCTTGCGCTCAAGCGTGCGGTCGGGCGTCAGGAAGAGGTTCTTGGCGAGCTGCTGCGTCAGCGTCGAGCCACCCTGCGAGAAATGCCGGCCGAGCAGGTTGGTGACCATGGCGCGCGACAGGCCGATCGGGTCGATGCCGAAATGCGAATAGAAGCGCCGGTCCTCGATGGCGACAACGGCCTTGGGGATATAGGGCGACATCTCGCGCAGGCTGACCGCCTCGCCGCCGCTCGTGCCGCGATTGGCGATCAGGTTGCCGTCGACGGAGACGATCTTGATGTTGGGGGCACGATCGGGCACCGACCATGTCGTGGCCGCCGGCATCTTGGCGCCGTAGTAGATGACCACGCCTGCCACCGCGATCCCGCCCCAGATCGCCAGCACGAAGCACCAGTAGACCAGCCGTCCGAGCACGCCGAACAGGCCCCGGCCGCTCCGGCTCCGGCCGCCACCGCGTGATGATTTTGCTTTTGCGGGCTTGCGCCTTGCTGAGGCTTTGCGGCTTGGCACGACGCGGTCCTCTTCGCTCACCGAAAGACCAGCCGGGGTTTTCGCCTTCGGCGAGCCCTCGAAACTGGGTTCGATGCGACTGTCTCTGCGGTTCGCCATGCGCTCGCTGTCTGTTCCGGTGCCTATGGCGCTCGGCTTCGAGGCTAGATGCGGCGGTTTAAAGGCGGGTTAAAGCAGGGTTTCAGCAGCACGTTGAATTTTATTACGAATTTCTAAATGCGCTGCCGTTCGTCCGGACCGGCCGCGCAAACGGCTGTTTTGCGTAATACCTCGGGTCGTCAGGAAGAGCGCTTCTCATATCCGAGGCGGCTCATCATCTCGCCGTTGGCCCGCCAGAAAGTATCGCCAGCTTCGCACTCCACCCGCTCGATGCCAGGCGCGTTTCGGCCAACACCGAAATATTGCGGTCGTATCTTGTTCAGATCGGAAAAGGCGATCTCAAAAGGACGCAGGATTGGCCGGTCGATGAACTTGCTGATAGCTTCCAGAGGCGGGCAACCCTCGGCCGTCAGGTCCTCGAAGCGAAGGAAGAGGACATTGGGATTGTCTATCCAGTTGCTGACGTGCTGTGCCCAGGTCATGGCAAGCGGCCAACCCACGCTGATTTGCTCCAGCGTGAAGTCGAGATTCTCGAGATCTCGCAGAAACCGCTGATAGGAATGAACCGCGGCGCGGCCGTCGCGAACAACGTAGATAGCCCGATCCTTGGGTTCAGGCGTTTCGGCGTGGGTCTTCACGAAATGGAACCCGGATGTTCCTCGCAGGCGACTTATCAGAGCGCCCCGTTCGCCAGAGTAATGCAGGAGCCCACCGAGATTGCTGAATTCCGGATCACCTGTCCCGCTGGTGGCGACATCCCCGTAACTCCATACGTCAAAGCAGTTGCGCAGAATGATCCGCAACAACGTGTTTCCCGACCGTGGATAGGACGCCAACCAGACAATCATCGTGCTGTTCCGTTCAGGCCTTCACGCGAAACTCCGCGACAATTGTTGTCCCAAGCCCTCAGGGCAGCTTTAATCCGTCGAGGCGGGACTTGTGATCGAACCGGAACAGTCGGTCGACGGGAAACAGTTGAACATGCACCATCCTGTGTCAACCTGCATCGAGGCGATGTCAGATAATGCTGTTGTGTGCCTTGTCGATCGGCACAACGGGCAAATTTTGCGCGCCCCAACTCGGCAACGCCCCAATGAAATCAGTTCTTTAGACAGGTGAGTCGCGACATGCCAAAGCCTCCCGCCGGAGAGGATGGGAGGCAGCGCATTTTCGGCAGGCCGGGCCGCAGCGGCCGTCATGTCTGCAAGTGCGTGGCCGGCGAATTCATCGCCGGCCACGCCGGCCTGTGCTCGTGACCGCCAAGTTCGAGGCTTGGCCGATCAGGCGCTAGCCCAGGGCGGCGCGAACGGACAGCGCCGCCCTCGACGACTGCATCACTTCGCCGACATGGCAGTAGCAGACGATCTCGTGCAGCTGGTTGTCCGTCAGCTCGAAGAAACGCTTGGCTTCGCCATAGCTGTCGTCGGCAAGGCCCTCGTCGCGCAGGATCGGGTCCGCCGCGGCGACCGAGATCGGCGAGCCGTCGCCGCGCATAAGATCACGTTGCTCCGGCGCACGATATTCGGTCCCGGTCAGCGCGGTCAGGAGCCGGCTGGGCTCCCGCTCTAGGAGCTCCGCCCAGCGCACAAGGCGCTGAGTCCGGCTCATGAGCGGTTGTGTGATGTCGACCTCGGCTACAGCGTGCAGCTGGTCCAGTGTTTGGTGTTTCATGGCAACCTCCTATTGGCTAGGTTGGTTGGCCCCAAACGCCCTATGTCCGCATGATACCGCCGAAGCGCCCTGACGTCATCCGGATTCGCGATCGCCGCCAGACACGCTGTCGCGAGATTGGCTGCATATCGCGCTGCGAACGGCACGCGCGGGCTCGAGATAGCCGCATGGAATCAAGCCCCTAGGAAAGACCCCAAGATCACGATGACCGAGACCCGCCTCGTCGTCTTGCCGGCCCCGGCCCCGCGCCTCAATTCTGCTGGATCGAGATGCCCTTGTCGTCGATCTTGAGCTCGACGCCCTTCGGCTTGGTCTGCTCGCGATAGACATAGGCGCCGAGCGCTATGACCACGACGACGAGCGCGCCGATGATGAGATAGAGCATGTTCTGCTTCATGGGCGCGCCTCGTCTGGAGCACGATGCCGAAACGGGTGAAACGGTCCGCGCGGGCACCATGCGCGATCTCTTCGATCTGGAGCCTGAAATCATCCGGCTCCCGTGGAAATCAGGCCCTTTTGAAGACCTTGATCAGCACCAGCAGGATGACGGCGCCGATCGTGGCGTGAATGATCGATGCAAGCACCCCGCCGCCGATCGAAAAACCGATCATGGGGAAGAGCCAGCCGGCGATGAGCGCGCCGACGATGCCGACCACGATGTTGCCGAGCAGGCCAAAGCCGAAGCCGGATACGATGAGGCCGGCGAGCCAGCCGGCCACGGCGCCGATGATGATGAAGATAAGCAGGCTTTCGATACCCATTGGGCGTTTCCTCCGCGAGGAAGCGACAGCGAAGCCTCCGGGCTCCGAATCGCCCTCCATGTCAACAGCTTGAGGCTATGCGAAAGTGATTGGAGCCGCCAGCGGCCGCCTCATCGGACGTAGCCGAGAGCACCCATGAATTCGGCGCGAAGCGCGTCACTCGTCATCGTCGCTGGACGCGGGCCGCCAGCTGATCGGCTGGACCTTTTTCTGCGTGTTGCTGTCGGTGTAGGTCCACCAGCCGTCGTCGCGGTATTGCGCGATCGACTCGTTGATGACGCCGTCGCCGTCCTTCCAGTAGACGGTTACTTTCGATCCATCGGTCGGAGCGGTCGCTATCGGTTTGCGGTCGGCCATATCATCCCCTCCTGTCGCATGCCACGCTGGATCGCGCCAAACCGGAAACGATCCCGAGGCGACGAAACGCCGGTTGGCGGCGTCTGGTTCCCGACGACCAGCCGCGCCGTCAGCTGTGGGCGAAGATATCTTCCTCGCCCCAGCCCATGAGGTCGAGCTTCGCACGCGTCGGCAGGAAGCGGAAGCAGGCGTCGGCCTCCCTGGTGCGATTTTCCCGCTCCAGGCGCGTCGACAGCACCTCGCGCAGCCGGTGCAGGTAGAGGACGTCGGAGGCCGCGTATTCGAGCTGCTCCGGCGACAAGGTCTCCGCCGCCCAGTCGGACGATTGCTGCGCTTTCGACAGGCTGACGCCCAGCAGCTCGTTGCAGATGTCCTTCAGCCCGTGGCGGTCCGTATAGGTCCGCGTCAGCCGCGAGGCGATCTTGGTGCAGAAAACAGGTTCCGGCATGACGCCGAAGGCGTTGTAGAGCACGGCGAGGTCGAAGCGGCCGAAATGGAAGAGCTTGGTCACCTTGCGGTCGCGCAGCAGGCTGACGAGGTTCGGCGCCTTCTTCTGTCCCGGCGCGATCTGGATAACGTCGGCGCTGCCGTCGCCGGGCGAGATCTGCACCACGCACAGCCGGTCGCGGTGCGGATTGAGGCCGAGCGTCTCGGTATCGATGGCGACGGCGTCGACATTGTAGTGGGACAGGTCCGGCAGGTCGTTCTTGTGGAAACGGATGTCGGCAGCCATCATCTTCTCCGGGTCACGGGTCCGTGGCGCCGGTCGGCAACGCCACGGCGCGTTTACATTATCAGCCCGTCCTTGCCGCGATCGGCGGAAAAATCAACAAAAACTTGATTTTCCCGCCTCTCGAGCTTTCCCGGCTCAGCGGGTCAGCGCGTCGAGGATGCGCGCCCAGGACCGCTGGCCCTTGTGGAACGAGCTCATCTCGTACTTCTCGTTGGGCGAATGGATGCGGTCGTCGTCCAGCCCGAAGCCGACCAGCAGCGACTCCATGCCGAGATAGGTCTGGAAATCGCCGACCACCGGTATCGAGCCACCGCTGCCCGTGGTCACGGCCTGCTTCGGCCACTCGTCGGACAACGCGTCCTTGGCCTTGGCGAGAAACGGCGAGTCGTAGGAAAGCTGGATCGCCGGCGAGCCGCCATGCGGGTGGAACTCGACCGAACAGTCGCGCGGAATGCGCTCCTCGACGAATTTGCGGAACGCGGCGCGGATCTTCTTCGGATCCTGCTTGTGGACGAGGCGGAACGAGACCTTGGCTGAGGCCTCGGCCGCGATCACCGTCTTGAAGCCCTTGCCGGTGTAACCGCCTATGATGCCGTTGAACTCGGCCGTCGGCCGCGCCCAGGTCAGCTCCAGGACGGTGCGGCCCTTCTCGCCCGAGGGGATCGACAGGCCGACCGGTCCGAGGAACGTTTCGGCGGTCTCGCCGAGCGTTTCCCACGACTTCAGCACCTGCGACGGTGTCTCCTCGACGCCGTCATAGAAGCCGGGGATGGTCACATGGCCGTCCTTGTCATGGATGTCTGCCAGAACCCGCGCCAGGATGCGGATCGGATTGGCGGCAGCGCCGCCGTAAAGGCCGGAGTGCAGGTCGCGGTCGGCGGCCTTCACGGTGATCTCCTCGCCCACCAGCCCGCGCAGCGTCACGCAGATCGAAGGCGTATCGCGGTTCCACATGCTCGTGTCGCACACCAGCGCGAAATCGGCCTTCAGCTCCTCGGCATTCGCCTCGAGGAACGGCTTCAGCGACGGCGAGCCGGATTCCTCCTCGCCCTCGAACAGGATGGTGATCCGGCACGGCATGTTGCCATGAACCTGCTTCCAGGCGCGGCAGGCCTCGACGAAGGTCATCAACTGCCCCTTGTCGTCGGCGGAGCCACGCCCGGTGATCACCTTGCGGCCGGGTTCGATTTCCTTGACCGACGGCGCGAACGGATCGTTGTCCCAAAGCTCGATCGGATCGACCGGCTGGACGTCGTAGTGGCCGTAGAAAAGCACGTGCGGCGAGCCCGCCGGGCCTTCGTGATGCGCAACCACCATCGGATGACCGGGCGTGTCGCGCACGCTGGCATCGAAGCCTATTAGCCTGAGCTCGGCGACCAGCCATTCCGCCGCCTTGCGGCAGTCAGCGGCATAGGCGGGATCGGTGGAGATCGACTTGATCGCCAGCAGGCCGAACAGGCGCTCGAGGCTCTGGTCGAGATTCTTGTCGAGGCGATCGAGAACGGGGGAAATTGCGGACATGTCTTTGAGGCCTTTCGATTGAGAGCATGATCCGCGACCGCGAAATATCGGTCTTCCGCCGGATCGCGCCCACGCAAGAACATGGAGCGCGATGACGATTCGGGAAATGTATCACGCTCCATTTGCGGGAACCGTAGCGGCAGCGCGCGGAAACGGAAAGCCGTGAGCGTTGGACCAAGGCGGGAAAGGCTGAGGGCAAAAAAATGCCGCCGTGGTGGAGGGGGAACCACGGCGGCCTTTTACTCGAAACGATGCGGCAGCCCGGAGAGGGGGGATAGGCTGCCGCAGTTGTCCGGTATAGGCGGGGGACGGGCCTTGCTCCGGACTTCGGCGAAAACTGCCGATGACGTGTATTTGTGTCTGGGAACGTGGCGATTCAAGGGCACGAAAATTACACTTTTGTAACATAGGCGTGAGTGTGCCGATCGCGCGGGCCTGAAGTCCCGCGAACGCCGTGGAAAACCTGGAAATTGGCCCCGTTAGAGCCGCGTCTGAGGGCTCAGGCGCGTCGGCCGTCCTTGTCGAACAGGAAGGCCCGTTTGGGGTCAATGCCGAAGCGCGTCGTCGCGCCGGCGGTGAATTCGCGCGCATCGCGGCTCTCGACCGTGATCGTGTTGCCGTCCTCGATCTGGGCATGCGCATAGGCGACACCACCCAGCCGCTCGACGATGGTGATCTTTCCCGAAAGCACCGCCGCCGCGCCCTCGGCTGGCACGAAATGCTCGGGCCGGATGCCGATGCTGACATCGGAGCCCGGTGCCGGCGGCGTACCGCGTGTCGTCACCGCCACTTCGGAAAGACCGACCTTCGGCGCGGTCACCACCGCGACGTTCCCCTGCGCGGATTTGACGGTCGCCGGCACGAAATTCATGCGTGGCGAGCCGATGAAGCCGGCGACGAAGGCATTGTCCGGGTTCTCGTAGAGTTCGAGCGGCGCGCCGACCTGCTCGATGCGGCCCGCGCGCAGCACCACGATCTTGTCGGCCAGCGTCATGGCCTCGACCTGGTCATGGGTGACGTAGATCATCGTCGTGCCGAGGTCCTGGTGCAACTTGGCGATCTCGATGCGCATCTGCACGCGCAGTTCAGCGTCGAGATTGCTGAGCGGCTCGTCGAACAGGAACACGCCGGGCTGGCGCACGATGGCGCGGCCGATGGCCACGCGCTGGCGCTGGCCACCGGACAGCTCACGCGGCTTGCGCTCCAGATACTGTTCCAGATGCAGGATCTTCGCCGCATCACGCACCTTGCGGTCGATCTCGTCCTTGGGTCGCTTCGCCATTTCGAGCGGGAAGCCCATATTGGTCGCCACCGTCATGTGCGGATAGAGCGCGTAGGTCTGGAACACCATGGCGATGCCGCGCTTGGCCGGATCCTCGCCGGTGACGTCGCGCCCACCGATCTCGATGCTGCCCGATGTTGTGGTTTCCAGCCCGGCGATCATGCGCAGCAGCGTGGACTTGCCGCAGCCGGAGGGACCGACGAAGACGACGAACTCGCCGTCCCGGACGTCGAGGTCGACGCCGCGGATCACCTCCGTCTCGCCGAAACGCTTCTTCACCGATTTGAGCGACAGGCCCGCCATGGGTTCTTCCTTACTTGACGGCGCCTTCGGTCAGGCCGGAGACGAACCAACGGCCGATGAAGGCAAAGAGGGCGACGACGGGGACGATGGCGGCGGTCGCGCCGGCCAGCAGCAGGCCCCAGTCGATCTGGTACTGGCCGATGATGCCGGCAAAGCCGACAGGAATGGTGCGCCGCGCGTCAGACACGATCAGCACGGAGGCGAAGAGATATTCGGTCCAGGACGAGATGAAGGCGAAGATCGCGACGCTGGCGATGCCCGGCGCGATCAGCGGCATCAGGATGCGCAGGAGGATGGTTGTCGTCGGGGCGCCGTCGACGACCGCCGCCTCCTCGATCTCGCGCGGAACGGTGGCGAGGAAGGAGCGCATCATCCAGATCGAAAAAGGCAGTGCCAGAGCCACGTTGACGATGACCAGCGCCACGGGGCTGTCGATCAGCCCGACCTTGGCGAACAGCCCGTAGAGCGGGATCAGCACCACCACGCCGGGAAACGCATAGGCGAGCAATATCGTGCGGTAGAGCGTGTTGCGGCCTGGAAATTCCATGCGGAAGAAAGCATAGGCGGCCGGCAGTGCCAGGAGCACGGTGAAGGCCGTCGAAAACACCGCCACGATGACGCTGTTGAGCAGATAGACGGGAAAGTCGGACGCCTGCAGCAGCTTCTCGAAATGCTGCAGCGTGAAGGAGTGCGGGATCATCGTCGGTTCGCGCTGGATGATCTCGCGCGGCAGCTTGATGGAGCCCGTCACCACCCACCAGAACGGAAGCCCGATGATGAGCGCGAGAGCGGCGAGACCGCCATAGAGCGCGCTTGCCTGACGCCAGCTTCGTTTCATCGCGAGGCCTCCGTGGCGGTCATGGCCCGGGTGGTGAGGAAGGCAAAGCCCATCAGCAGGATGCTGGTCAGTACCGAGATGGTGGCCGCCTCGCTCAGGCGGTAACCCTTGAATGCGGTCTCGTAGATCAGCACCGGCAGCGTTTGCGTACCGCCGGAAGGACCGCCCGCCGTCAGCAGCCAGATGACGTCGAAGACGTTGAAGGAGAGCAGCGTTCCGACCACGCCGAGCACCATCAGCGTGGGCTGCAGCAGCGGCCAGGTGATGCGCTTGAAGCGCTGCCACGTGCCAGCGCCGTCGATGCGCGCCGCCTCGTAGAGATCGCCGGGAATGCGCGTCAAACCGGCCAGCATCATCAGCGCGGTGAACGGGAACCAGCGCCACGAATTGATCAGCACCAGCGAGGCCATGGCGCTGTCGCGCCCGGAAAAGAAGCCAACCGGCCGCTCCACGATGCCTGCCTGGACGAGCAGCGGGTTGATCATGCCGCCGGAGGTGGAGAGCAGCCAGCGCCAGATGATGACGACCACCACGGTCGGCACGATCCAGGTGAGGATGACCCAGGTGCGGGCGATCTTCACGCCCGGGAATTTCTGATTGAGGATCAGGGCCGTGGCGAGCGCCAGCGCGGTCTGCACAATGGCATTGCCGAGCACCCACACGATGCTGCGGCCGAAGGCGTACCAGAAGCCGCCGCCCCCGAGGACGGCGGCATAATTGTCGAGGCCGATGAAGTGGCCTTCGGAGCCGATCACGCCGACATCCTGGAAGCTCAGGATGACGGCCTGGACCAGCGGCCAGCCGAGCACGGCCAGCAGGAACAGCAGGGCAGGCGAAACGAACAGGAAGGCGAGCGTCGTGTTCTTCATGCGTCTGCCCTGCCCGTTGTTACTTCTTGGCGATCTCGGACATCTTCGCCTCGCCCGCCTTGACGGCGTCGGCCGCGCTCTGGCCATCGACGACGATGTGCTGGAGCGTCTCGGCGATCACGTTCTGCGCCGAGATTGCGCCGATCGACGGGAACACCTTGCCGGTGGTGAAGCCGAACAGCTTGCCGTTCTGCGAGTTGGCGATCATCGTCTCGATCTGCGGCTTGTACTTGGTCACGACCTTGTCGTTCCAGAACGAGTCCGCCTTGGCGCCGTCATTGGTGACCGGCAGGAACAGGCCCGGCTCCATGGTCAGGAAGCGGCCGTAGTTGGCCGGCTCGAGAAGCCAGGCCAGGAACACCTTGGCGGCATCCTGCTTGGCCTTGTCCTTGGTGGTGAGCATGATGGCGTTGGAGTAGGAAATCGTCGCCGACTCCTTCTCGCCATCCTCATGCGGGACCGCGGCGACGCCGAGGTCGGCGGCATCGCCCTCGGCCTGCGTGTCATAGGTGTTGATGACGCTGAACTGCAGGATCATGCCGCAGGTGTTGCTGGCGAAGCAGGCTTCCGCCTCGCCCCAGGTCCAGGACGCGTTGTCGGCTGGCGAGAGCTTGGCCAGCTTGCTGTAGAAGTCGTAGGCCTTCACCGTCCCGGGCTTGTCGAAGTCGATCGAGCCGTCATCCTTGTAGATGTCGGCGGCGCCGCTGTTGACCATGAAGCCGTAGACCGTCTGGTCCGTGTAGAGCTGCTTGTTGGCCGGCAGGCCAATGCCGTAGCGGCCGTCGCCGCCCAGCTTCTCGGCGGCCGCCTGCCATTCGCTCCAGGTCTTCGGCACTTCGATGCCGGCCTTCTTCAGGGCGCTGTTGCGGTACCACAGCGAGATCGCCATGTTGTAGGCCGGAACCGCCCAGACATGGTCGTCATACTTGTAGGGCGCGATCGTTGCCGGCACGAAACCGTGCTTGGCGTCGAGGTCCTTGGCCAGGTCGTCCACCGGCACGACGGCGTCGATCTTCCTCAGCACGGTGGTGAAATCGGGAATGGTGAACAGCAGGTCCGGGCCGTTGCCGGCGGCGAAGGCGGCCGGCGCCTTGGCGTAGACCTCGCCCCAGCTCTGCGGTTCCTGGCGCACCTGGATATCGGGATGGGCCTTGTTGAACTCGTCAAGCAGTTCCTGCATGCGCTGCACCCGGTGCGGCGGCTGCTCCATATGCCAGAGCGTGAGCTTGACCGGATCGGCGTGGGCCGTACCCGAAAGAAGCAGCGCGGCGAACCCGGCTGCGGTGAAAAGTCTGGTAGGCTTCATGCTGTTCTCCCTTTTGCGGCCCCCTGGCCGGCTTCCCTAAAGATGGCGGTTGCGCTTGCGATAGCGGGCGATGAGCCCTTCGTTGACTTCCTTGGCGCCGGGCATGTTGGCGCTGAGATAGACCGGAGCGTCGGTGCCCGAGGCCTGCAGGCGCACGGCGGCCTCGGCGAAGATGGCGTTCATCAGCGCCGCGCCGATCGAGGTCGATATCGGGCCGACGCGCAGTTCGCTGCCGGGCACCTTCATGATCGCGTCGCCGGGAGGCGCGCCATTGTCGAGCACGATGTCGGCCACGTCGGCGAGCCGGGTGCGGCCGTGCGCGGCCTGGCGCGAATACTCCTGCGAGGTGATGGCGATGACGGTGGCGCCGCGCTGCTTGCCGAGCTGCGCCGCCTCGACCGTGGCCGCGTTGACACCGCTGTTGGAGACGACGATCAGCACGTCGTTGGCGTCCATCGGATAGTGCTCGAACACCGGCACGATCACGCCCGACATGCGCTCGAAGGCGGTGCTCGCCACCGCGCCTTCGTGCACCATCAGCGGCGTGGACAGGATCGGCACGGTGAGCGCGAGGCCGCCGGCCCGGTAGTGGGCCTCCTCGGCCATGGTATGGCTGTGGCCGGTGCCGAAGATGTAGACCAGCCCGTCGGCCCGCGCCGTGCGCTCCACCGCATCCGCGGAGGCCGCGATCGCCTCGGCATTGTCTTCGATCAGCCGGCCGATGCGGGTGGTCAGTTCCGCCAGGTAGGCGGCGGCTGTGGGTGTCTTGCTCATGCGTCCTTTCCAAGTGTCAGATTGGCCCGCATGACAAAGCAATCGCCGCGATAGATCGAGCGGACATATTCGAGCGGGCGTCGCGTCGCGTCGAGCGTGCGGCGGGTCAGGATCAGAACCGGGCTCTGCAGCGATATGCCCAGCGCCGCCGCGCTTGCAGCGTCGGGGTGAGCGGACCGAAGCCCCTGTTCCGCGAATGTCGGATAGAGGTGGTAGATGTCGCGCAGGACGCGGTAGAGCGATGCCGTGCGGAAGTCGGCGCGGTCGAACAGGCCGGGCGCCAGCTCCAGCGGTATCTCCGTCTTTTCGATCCCGACGGGCTCGCTGTCCGCCATGCGCACCCGCACCAGCCTGTGCACGGCGGCGCCCTCCGCCAGGCCGAGCGCGTCGGCGGTCTCGCGGTCGGCGACGCCGATGCCGGCGTCCAGGACGATGCTGGAAGCAGTACGGCCGCCGCGCTGCATGTCCTCGGTGAAGCCGGTCAGCGTGCTGAGCTGCTGCTCGATCTGCAACTGCGCGACGAAGGCGCCGCGCCCGACGCGCGTCTCCACCAGCCCCCGCTTTTCCAGCAGCTTCAGCGCCTGCCGCGCCGTCATGCGACTGGCGCCCAGCTCCTCAGCCATCTGGCGTTCCGAGGGCAGCCGCTCGCCGGCCTTCAGCGCGCCGGATGTGATCTGCGCCGTGAAGTCGTTGGCGATGCGCTGGTAGAGAGGCTGACCGGCCGTGTTGTTCATCAGATGGTATATACCTTAGCTACTCGTGGTATGTACCATGTGTCCCGGAGCTGTAAAGCGGCTATCGGGCCAATATTTTGTCGCGATGCCTGCGGTAGGCGGCAAAGGCCTGGTCCCATTGCGGCGCGAGCGCGGCGTCCGGCTCGTGCCGGCGCTGGATGGCGCGGGTCGACACGGAAGCCTCGCGGATCGAGCCGAAACGGCCGATGGCGGTTGCCGCCAGCAGCGCCGCGCCGCGCGCGCCGAATTCCGTTCCCTCCGGAACCAGCACCGTGGCGCCAAGCGCGTCGGCCACCATCTGCGTCCACATCGGGCTGCGGGCGCCTCCGCCGGTAAGCAGGATCTCCCGGCTCCCGCCGTCGAGTTCGCGGTAAAGGTCGCGCAAGGCCAGCACCACGCCCTCGTAGACGGCGCGGACCATGTGCGGCCGGCCATGGCGTGGCGTCAGCCCATGGAAGCCGGCGCGCGCCTCGACATCGACCACGGGGGCGATGATGCCGCTTTCGCTGAGATAGGGCAGATAGGTGACGCCCTCGCTGCCGATGGGCAGCGGCGCGATCATGGCCTCGATCCGCTGGTAGAGATCCGGCTTCGACGCAAGGTCGGGCAGCAGCGTCTCGACCGCCCAGTCGAGATTGAGCGTGCCGGCGACATTGACCATGGCCCTGTACCAGCGCTCGCCGGGCATGGTGAAAAGCAGCCCGAGGTCTGGCGGAGTGAAAACCGGCCGGTCGTGCACCACGCCGATCATGCAGGTGGTGCCCAGCACCGCCATCGCCGCCCCGGTCTCCAGCGCGCTGGCCCCGGTGACCGTGCAGGGCACGTCGCCCGCCCCGATGGCCACCGGCGTGCCGGCCAGCAGGCCCGTCGCTTCCGCCGCCTCCGGCGTAATCGTTCCGCCTATGGATTCGGATTCGGCGACAGCCGGCAGCTTGCCGGCGAGGTCCGAGACGCCGAACAAATCCAGCATCTCCTGGCTGCGGTCCCGCAAGAGCGCGCTGCCCGGCGCGACCGCGGCTTCCGTGCGGTCGGCGGCGACCCTGCCCGTCAGCCTCAGCCTGAGGAAATCCTTGTAGCACAGCACATGGGCCGCCCGCCCCAGCACGTCGGGCTCATGCGCCTTCAGCCACATCAGCAGCGGCAAGGTGCAGCCCTGCTGCAGCACGCATCCATCGGAAAGGAAGATGCGATGGTAGAAGTCGGGGATTTCGGCGGCCCGTGCCTCCAACATCTCCTGCGCGCGGCTGTCCTCCCAGACGATGCCAGGGCGAAGCGCATTGCCCGCTTCGTCGGAAAGCCATGCGCCGACCATGGCGGCCGAAAGGCCGACGGCGGCGATGTCCCGGCCCGTCACGCCGGCATCCTGCATCGCCGCGCGGATGGCGAACACCATCGCATCCCAGGCGGAATCAGGGTCGATTTCCGACCATCCCGGATTTGGCCGTTGCAGCCGGATCCGGTGCATGCCGGCGCCGAGCTGGCGGCCCCGGTCGTCGAATATGGCGGCCTTGGTGATAGAAGATCCGGCGTCGATGCCAAGCAGGTAGCGGCTCATCGCGCAATTCCTACGCAGGTTTGCGCAAGGGACAGGCAAGCCCGGCCGGGCTTCGACGGTTCGGGTGATGTCATGCTATGCTCCGAGACCGAGCTCGGCCACGAAGTCGTAGGCGTCGCCGCGGAAGATGGAATGGCTGAATTCCACGATGCGGCCGTCCTGCAGCCGGGTCGTGCGGTGAATGTCGAGCGCCGCCGAACCGGCAGGAACCTGCAACAGGCGCGCGTTCTCGGCATCGACATTGATGGCGGTGAAGTGCTGGGTGGCGCTGACGGGACTATGTCCCAGGGCTCGCAGCGTCTCGTAGAGCGACGCGCCGACCTGTCCGGGATCGGCAAGCATGTTTGCCGGCGAAAGCGACCACTCCACGGCAATCGGTTCGTCATCGGCCAATCGTAGTCGCCGCAGGCGCACAACGGGATCGCCCTCGATCAGGCCCAGCAGCGCCGCCTCGCCCGCGTCGGCGAGGCCCCGCTCCCGCGACAGCCACTGCGTACCGGCCCGGCGCCCCCGCGCCGTCATGTCCTCGGTGAAGGAATAGAGCCGGCTGAGGCTCTGCGCATAGCGCTTGGGCTGGCGCGAGACGTAGTTGCCGCTGCCGTGCCGTTGCTCGACAAGTCCCTTGGCGACCAGTTCGGCCAGCGCCTTGCGCACAGTGACGCGCGAAATCCCGAGCGCGGCGGCCATGTCGCGTTCCGAAGGCAGCGCCGCATCGGGCAGCAACTCCCCGGTGCCGATGGCCTCGGCCACCAGTAGGTAGAGTCGCCGATAGGCGGGCGCGGGATCGCCCGTATCGAAACGCCGGGGGTCGAATATGTCCAGGGGAGCCACCTTCGAGGCCTGAAGAGCAATACCAAACTAATACCAATTGGAACGCGACCGCAACCCTTGGCACGCGGCTCGCGCGACATTGGCATACAGTATCCACGACATATCGAAGGATGGCGCCCGCGACGTATTTCCCGGTTATCCCAGGCAGGCTTCGGAAAACTGTCCCGGGCTTTCCCGGCAAAACCCGTGGATACAGCATTCGTCCGCCGAGGCGCCCGCCAGGAATGTCAGGGGCTTGCCGTAGTCAGCGGAAACGGGCGCCTTTGCCATGGACCGCGAAGCGCCGCCGCGCTATCCCTGCCGGCATGAAAAAAGGCGATCATCTCTTCCTTGTCGACGGTTCCGGCTACATCTTCCGCGCCTATCACGCGCTGCCGCCGCTCACGCGAAAATCCGACGGGCTGCCGGTGGGCGCCGTCTCCGGCTTCTGCAACATGCTTTGGAAGCTGATGAAGGATGCCCGCAACACTGATGTCGGCGTCGTGCCGACGCATTTCGCGGTCATCTTCGACTATTCCTCGAAAACCTTCCGCAACGACCTCTACCCCGAATACAAGGCCAACCGCTCGGCGCCGCCGGAGGACCTGATTCCACAGTTCGGCCTGATCCGGCAGGCGACCAGGGCCTTCAACCTGCCCTGCATCGAAATGGAAGGCTTCGAGGCCGACGACCTGATCGCCACCTATTGCCGCCTGGCCCGCGAAGCCGGCGCCGACGCCACCATCGTTTCCTCCGACAAGGACCTGATGCAGCTGGTCGGTGAATCCATCGGCATGTACGACCCGATGAAGGATCGCCAGATCGGCATTCCCGAAGTGATCGAGAAGTGGGGCGTACCGCCGGAGAAGATGGTCGAACTGCAGGCGCTGACAGGCGATTCCGTCGACAACGTGCCCGGTGTGCCGGGGATCGGGCCGAAGACCGCCGCGCAACTGCTGGAGCAGTTCGGCGACCTCGACGGGCTTCTGGCGCGCGCCGGCGAGATCAAGCAGGAAAAGCGGCGGGAATCGATCATCGCCAATGCCGACAAGGCGCGCATCTCGCGCGAGCTGGTGACACTCAAGAACGACGTGCCGGTGGCCGAAGGCCTGGACGAGCTCGTGCTGCAGGCGCCGGACGGTCCAAAGCTGATCGGCTTCCTCAAGACCATGGAATTCTCCTCGCTGACGCGGCGCGTCGCCGAGACCACCGGCACCGAGGCCGGCGATGTCCAGGCCGTCGCCGTGACCATAGAGCGCGCCGATGCTGCGCATGGTCCCGATGTCGGTGCGGGCGCGCCCCGGGCGGCGGAGGCCGCATCGGCAGAGACGACGCCGGCGGCTGATGCCGCGGACGGTCCCGCCAAGGCGGGCGACACGCCCTCCCTGCTTTCGGCAATCCGCCTCGAGGCAGCCGCCTCGCGCAAGATCGACCCGTCCGCCTACCAGATCGTCCGCGACGCGGCCGGGCTGAAGGCCTGGGTGGCCGAGGCGCTGGAAGCCGGCATTGCCGCCTTTGACGTCCAGGCAACCTCGGGCGACCCGATGCTGGCCGAGCCGATCGGCTTTTCGCTGGCGACGGCGCCCGGGCGTGCCGCCTACGTGCCGCTGACCCATCGCAGCGGCAGCGGCGACCTGCTCGGCGGCGGAACCGTCGAGAACCAGATCCCGATCCGCGAGGCGCTGGCCTTGCTGAAGCCGCTGCTCGAGGACGCCTCGGTTCTCAAGGTCGGGCATAATGTGAAATACGCGCTTGTGGTCATGAGCCGGCACGGGATCGAGATTTCGTCCCACGACGACACGATGCTGATCTCCTACGTGCTCGACGCCGGCACGTCGGGCGGGCACGACCTCGACGCGCTGGCCGACAAGTGGCTCGGCCATGCGCTGACGCCGCTGAAGGATCTTGCCGGCTCCGGCAAGTCCGCCATCGGCTTCGACCAGGTCGAGATCGACAAGGCAGCCGCCTTTGTCGGCCAGAAGACCGATGTGACGCTTCGGCTGTGGCGCGTGCTGAAGCCGAGGCTGGCCGCCAAGGGCCTTGTCTCGGTCTACGAGCGGCTCGAAAGGCCGCTGGTGCCGGTACTGGCGCGGATGGAACAGCGCGGCATCTCGGTGGACCGCCAGATCCTGTCGCGACTTTCGGGCGAGCTGGCGCAGGGCGCCGCACGCCTCGAGGAGGAAATCTACCAGCTCGTCGGCGAGCGCATCAACATCGGCTCGCCCAAGCAGCTCGGCGACATATTGTTCGGCAAGATGGGCCTGCCCGGCGGCACCAAGACCAAGACCGGGCAATGGTCGACCACGGCCCAGCTCCTGGAGGATCTGGCCGCCGAAGGCCATGAACTGCCGCGCAAGATCGTCGACTGGCGCCAGCTCACCAAGCTGAAGTCGACCTATACCGACGCCCTTCCCGGCTTCATCAATCCAGACACAAAGCGCGTCCACACCTCCTACGCGCTCGCCTCGACGACGACCGGGCGCCTGTCGTCCTCCGACCCCAATTTGCAGAACATCCCGGTGCGTACCGCCGAGGGCCGCAAGATCAGGACGGCCTTCATCGCCGAGAAGGGCCACAAGCTGGTCTCGGCCGACTACAGCCAGATCGAGCTGCGCGTTCTCGCTCATGTCGCGGAAATCCCACAACTGCGCCAGGCCTTCGCCGACGGCGCCGACATCCATGCCATCACCGCCTCGGAGATGTTCAACGTGCCGGTCGAGGGCATGCCATCCGAAATCCGTCGCCGCGCCAAGGCGATCAATTTCGGCATCATCTACGGCATCTCGGCCTTCGGCCTTGCCAACCAGCTCTCCATTCCGCGCGAAGAGGCGGGCAACTACATCAAGAAATATTTCGAGCGCTTTCCCGGCATTCGCGACTACATCGAGGAAACCAAGGCCTATGCCCGCGAGCACGGTTTCGTCGAGACCATCTTCGGGCGGCGCATCCACTATCCGGAAATCCGTTCCTCCAACCCCTCGATCCGCGCCTTCAACGAACGCGCGTCGATCAACGCCCGGCTGCAGGGCACCGCGGCCGACATCATCCGCCGCGCCATGGTGCGCATCGAGGAGGCGCTAGACACGGCGAAGCTGTCGGCGCGCATGCTGCTGCAGGTGCATGACGAACTGATCTTCGAGACAGTCGAGGCGGAAGTCGCCGCGACGATTCCCGTGGTGCGGAAAGTGATGGAGAACGCCGCCATGCCGGCGGTGGCCATGTCCGTGCCGCTGCATGTCGACGCGCGCGCCGCCGACAATTGGGACGAGGCCCACTGATGTGAGCGAGCTGCTTCCGCTCCCCGCAGGCACGTTCCTGTCCTTCATGGTCGCAAGCCTGCTGATCGAGCTGACACCAGGGCCGAACATGACCTACCTGGCGCTGGTCTCCGCCAGCAACGGCCGTCGCGTCGGCTTCGCCACCGTGGCGGGTATAGCGCTGGGGCTCGCCATAGTCGGCGCCATTGCCGCCTTCGGCGTCGCCGAACTCATTCAGGCGTCACGGCTGCTGTACGAGGGTCTTCGCTGGGCCGGCGTGCTGTTCCTGCTCTATCTCGCATGGGAAGGCTGGACCGCTCAAACCGAAGCCGTCTCGGCCGATGGCGAGGCCGACGGCAGGTATTTTGCCCGTGGGCTGTTCACCAACCTGCTCAATCCGAAGGCCGCCATCTTCTACATCGCCGTGCTGCCGACCTTCGTCGACGACAGCCGCCCGGTTCTCGCCCAGACCGCATTGCTGACGGCGATCTATGTGGCGATCGCGACGGTCATACATGCGGTCATCGTGGTGCTGGCCGGCACGCTGGAACCATTCCTCAACGATGCCCGCCGCGAACGGATCAGCCGGCGATTGCTATCCGCCATGCTCGCCGTGGTGGCGTTGTGGTTCGCCTGGTCGACCAAACGATAGTATGCTTTGGCGCCCGGTCGCGTCGCTCGCCGCGTCTTTCCGAGCGTCAGGCCGCTTCAGCGCGGCACTTGGCGCAGATGCCGCGGAACTCGATCACCGCCTTCTTGGCGGCGAAGCCGTTGGAGCGCACCCACTCGTTGAGCCGGTGATCGATGTCGTGGTCGGACATCTCGGTGACCTGGCCGCAGCTGTCGCAGATGGCGAAGGCGGTCATCGAATGGCTGTGATCATGCGGCTCGGCGCAGGCAACGAAGGAGTTCAGGCTTTCGAGCCGGTGCACCAGCCCAGACTTCACCAGCGTGTCGAGCGCGCGATAGACCTGAAGCGGAGCGCGGAAGCCGCGCTCGCGAAGCTGGTCGAGCAAGGTGTAGGCGCTGAGCGGCCCGCTGGCGGCCTCGAGCTTCTCGAGCACGCATAGCTGGTTCTTCGTCAGCGCAGTCCTTGCAGTCATCGTTCCGTTCCGATCGTCGCTCGCGCCATTTGCGCATGCAAACGGTTACAATTCCACTGAGATAGCGACGAACGAACGTTTTTGCCACTGCCCGCTATGGACAGGGGCGCCGCGGCGGAAAACCCGGCGCGGCGCATTCTGGCCTTGTGGCCCTATTTGCGGGCCGGGCCGGCGCGCTCCGAGGAGGCGGCCCAGAGATTGATGTCGGCCTCGCGGGCATAGCCGTCGATCTCGGCGAGCTCGGCATCGCTGAAATCCAGGACCTTCAGCGCGCCGACGCAATCCTCGACCTGCTCGGGCCGGCTGGCGCCGATCAGCGCCGAGGTCACGCGGCCCCGGCGCAGCACCCAGGCAAGCGCCATCTGCGCCAGCGTCTGCCCGCGCCGGGAAGCGATCGCGTTGAGCGCCCTGATGTTGGTGATCGTGTGTTCGTTGATGAAGGCCGGGCGCAGCGACTTGCCCTGGGAAGCGCGGCTGCCATCGGGAATGCCGCCGAGATATTTGTCGGTCAGCATGCCCTGCGCCAACGGCGAGAACACGATGGAGCCGACGCCAAGTCCTTCCAGCGTGTCGAGCAGCCCGTCCTCCTCGACCCAGCGGTTGAGCATCGAATAGCTCGGCTGGTGGATGATGCAGGGCGTGCCGAGCTTCTTCAATATGTCGGCCGCCTCGCGCGTGCGCTGCGAATTGTAGGAGGAAATGCCGGCGTAGAGCGCCTTGCCGGAGCGCACCGCATGGTCGAGCGCGCCCATCGTCTCTTCCAGCGGCGTCTCGGGATCGAAGCGGTGCGAGTAGAAGATGTCGACATAGTCGAGCCCCATGCGCTTCAGGCTCTGGTCGAGGCTTGCCAGCACGTATTTGCGGCTGCCCCATTCGCCATAGGGCCCGGCCCACATCTCGTAGCCCGCCTTGGTCGAGATGATCAGTTCGTCGCGATAGCCGGCGAAGTCGGTGCGCAATATATCGCCGAAGGCGATCTCGGCGGAACCGGGAGGCGGGCCGTAATTGTTGGCGAGGTCGAAATGCGTGATGCCGAGGTCGAACGCCTTGCGCACGATCGCCTGCTTGGTCTGGTGCGGCGTGTCGTTGCCGAAATTGTGCCACAGCCCCAGCGAGATCGCGGGCAGCTTCAGCCCGGTGCGACCGCAGCGGTTGTAGATCATGTTTTCGTAGCGGTTCTCGGCGGGCGTATAGGGCATGGGAAATCCTCGAAGCAAAACGACGTGGCATCGATCCGCCGTACGCGTGAGTCGATGCTGCCCGTCACCCTTACCCTCTCCCCGAAAGAACGGGGAGAGGGGTCGTTGTGTAAGGGCTCGACGACGCGGCCTATTTCTTCTTCGCCAGCAGGTCCTTCGCCTCCTTGACACCAAGCGCGGCCGGCCGCTCGCAGGTCGTCTGCATGGCGACGAACTTGCCGGTCTCGCCCGAGCGCAACAGTCCGGTCATGACGTCGACCGCATGCAGCGCGAGCTCCATCGAACAGCGGTGCGGCCTGCCCTCCCCGATCGCCAGCGCCATGTCGGCGAGACCAGCGGTGCGGTAGTTGGCCATCATGCCGTGTCCGTGCATCTCGTTGGGCACGCCGAATGGGTGTTGCCATTTCGGCAGCTTCTTCACCACCTTGGGGCCGTCGGTGAAGACCACCTCGCCGCCGAAGAAGTTCGGGTCCGGCACGTATACGGTTCCCGCCTCGCCATAGAGCTCCATCGGCGAGTGGGCGTGGCTCCAGACGTCCCAGCTCGTGTTGAGCGTCACCACCGCGCCGTTCTCGAACTCCAGCACGCCGTGGATGGTGGTGGGCGTGTTGACCGGGATCTTCTCGCCCGCGCGCGGCTTCGAGCCGATGGTGCGTTCCTTGGCCGGCGTCGACGCGAAGGCCGCCACCTGTTTCACCGGCCCGATCAACTGAATCAGGTTGGTTACGTAGTAGGGCCCGATGTCGAGCACAGGCCCGGCACCCGGCTGGAAGAAGAAGTCCGGATTGGGGTGCCAGTTCTCCATGCCATGGCTCATCACATGGCAGGTGCCGCTGGTGATCCGGCCAACGCGGCCGGTATCGATCAGGTTGCGCACCAGCTGATGCGCGCCACCGAGGAAGGTGTCCGGCGCCGAGCCGACGCGCAGTCCTTTCTTCTCCGCCCGCTTCTTGAGGTCGAGCCCTTCCTTGACCGACAGCACGAACGGCTTTTCCGAATAGACGTGTTTGCCGGCGTCCAGCACCGCCTTCGAGACTTCGTAGTGCACCGCCGGGATCGTCAGGTTGACGATGATGTCGATGTCGTCTGCCTTGAGCAGCGCGTCGACCGTTTCGGCGCGCAGGCCGAACTCCTTCGCCCTCGCCCGCGCGGCGTCCATGTTGATGTCCGCGCAGGCGCGCATCTCGATGCCGCGAAACAGCGGCGCCAGCGAGAAATACGCCTTCGAGATGTTGCCGCAGCCGATAACACCTACGCCAAGTTTCCTTGCCATCTTGCCTGCTCCTACCAGCTCTTGGCCGCCGCGATCGAACGCCGGGCAAAGCGCTCGATGTCGTTGGGATTGTCCTGCTCCATGACGTAGTACTGGGTGGCGCTTTTGGCGCGCAAGGCCTTCACCATCCCCGCCCAGTCGATCGTGCCGTGGCCGACATCGGACCAGCCGTCCTCGTCCAGCCCCTCGCCTGGCTTCGCCATATCCTTGACGTGGACGGCGACGATGCGCTTGCCGTGCTTCTCGATCCACGGCAGCGGATCGGCGCCGCCGCGCACGACCCAGGCAAGGTCCATCTCCCAGCCGATGTCGGGCGCGGCCGACAGGATATGGTCCTGCGGCACCGAGCCGTCGGCGAGCTTCTTGAACTCGAAATCATGGTTGTGCCAGGCGAAGCCGTAGCCGGCCTTTTTCGCCGCCTCGCCGACCTTGGCCAGGCGTTCGCCGAAGCCGCGCCATCCGGCGGCATCTCCCGGCCGCGCCTCCGCCACCAGATAGGGGCAGATCAGCAGCGAAATGCCGAGCGCGTCGGCCGTCCTGCGCACGCCGTCGAAATCCTTTTCCAGCGCCTCGATCGAGAAATGTCCAGTCGGCATGGCGAGCCCGTTCCTGTCGAGCTCGGCGCGGAAGGCCTTGGGGTCGTCATAGACGCCGCCAAAACCCTCGACCTGCGCATAGCCGAGCTTGCCCAGCATCTGGAGCACATCTGTCCACGGTTGGAAATTGCGGGCGCTGTAGAGTTGGAATGACCATTTCATTTCGATTGTCCGTTCTGGCTGGGGTGGTTCCTGGGAGTCAAAGTCGGTTGCCGGTCTGCGCATCGAACAGCGAGGCGCGCATCGGGTCGAAACCTATGCCGACCGCATCGGCGTTTCTCGGCGTGCGTTCGGAGGTCACGCGCACGGTGAAGTTCTGCTTGCCAAGCTTGAGCCAGACCAGCGTGTCGGAGCCCATAGGCTCGACGACCTCGACATTGGCCGTGGCGGTGAACGGCCAGTCCATGCCGCTGTTCACGGCCACATGCTCCGGGCGGATGCCGAGGACGGCGGGCCCAGGGACCGGTTGCCTTTCGAAAGCATAGGTCGCGAGCGGGATGCGCAAATCCTCGGCGGCGAAGTGCCAGTCACCGTCCCGTTTCTCCAGCCCGCCGTTGAGGAAGTTCATCGCCGGCGAACCGAGAAAGCCGGCAACGAAGCGGTTGACCGGCCGGTTGTAGATGGTCTGCGGCGCGTCGAGCTGCTGGATGACGCCGCCCTTCATCACCGCGATGCGGTCGGCCAGCGTCATCGCCTCGATCTGGTCATGGGTGACGTAGATCATGGTGTTCTTGAGCCTGCGGTGCAGCAGCTTGATCTCGACACGCAGTTCCGAGCGCAGCTTGGCATCGAGATTGGACAGCGGCTCGTCGAACAGGAAGACGTCGACATCGCGCACCAGCGCGCGCCCGATCGCCACGCGCTGGCGCTGGCCGCCGGAAAGCGCCGAAGGCTTGCGCTGCAGCAGCGGCTCGATCTGCAGGATCTCGGCGGCGCGCGCGATGCGTTTGGCGATCTCGTCCTTGGGCACGCCGGCGACGCGCAGGCCGAAGGAGAGGTTCTTCTCCACCGTCATCTGCGGATAGAGCGCATAGGACTGGAACACCATGCCGATGCCGCGATCCTTCGGCTCCTCCCAGGTGACGTTCTTGCCCTTGATGAAGATGCGGCCGTCGGAAATGTCGAGCAGGCCGGCAATGCAGTTAAGCAGGGTGGACTTGCCGCAGCCGGATGGCCCGAGCAGCACGATGAACTCGCCGTCAGCGACGTCGAGGTTGAGGGTTTGCAGCACCGAGACGGCGCCGAAATTGAGCGACAGGTCCTGGATCGAGACGCTGGGATTGGCGGGCTGCAGCATCGTCATCCTTTCACCGCGCCGGCGGCGATGCCACGCACGAACAGCTTGCCGGACACGAAGTAGACGACGAGCGGGACAAGCCCGGTCAGGATGGTGGCCGCCATGTTGACGTTGTACTCCTTCACGCCCTGCACGGAATTGACGATGTTGTTGAGCTGTACGGTCATCGGATAGGTGTCGGGACGGGTGTAGACGACACCGAACAGGAAATCGTTCCAGATGCCGGTCACCTGCAGGATGACGGCGACGACGAAGATCGGCAGCGACATCGGCAGCATGATGCGCAGGTAGATGCCCCAGAAGCCGGCACCGTCGACGCGCGCCGCCCGGAAAAGCTCCTCCGGCATCGACGAGAAATAGTTGCGGAACAGCAGCGTCAGGATCGGCATGCCGAAGATCGAATGCACGATGACGAGACCCGTCAGGCTGCCGTAGAGACCGATCTCGCGCAGGATGATGACGATCGGGTAGATCATCACCTGATACGGGATGAAGGCGCCGACGATGAGGATGACGAAGAAGGTGTCGGCCCCCTTGAAGCGCCAGTTGGCGAGCGCGTAGCCGTTCACCGAGGCGATGGCGATCGACAGGATCACCGAAGGCACGGTGATCCGCACCGAATTCCAGAAGCCGCGCGAAAGCCCGTCGCAGTTGAGACCCGTGCAGGCGCTCGACCAGGCCTTGACCCAGGGCTCGAAGGTGATCTCGAGCGGCGGCGAGAAGATGTGGCCGAGGCGGATCTCGGGCATGCCCTTCAGTGAGGTGACCACCATCACGTAGAGCGGCAGCAGATAGTAGACCGCCACCAGGATGAGCGTCCCGTAGAGGAAGATGTTGCGGCGTGACAGCGCGTGCCGTGGCTTCGGCCCGCTAGGCCCGCTGGCGGCGCTCCGGAGCGCCCTTGCGTCCGGGAGAGAGGCGACAAGGTCAACCACGCTTGCGGCCTCCGAATTCGAGATAGGCCCACGGCACGATGACGATCACCACCGACAGCAGCATCATCGTCGAGGCGGCGAAGCCCTGGCCGAGATTCTGGGCGAAGAACATGTAGTCGTAGACATACTTGGCCGGTACTTCGGAGGCGATGCCAGGGCCGCCGCTGGTCTGCGCCACGACTAGGTCGTAGACCTTGACGATGCCGGCCGCGATGATCACCAGCGTGGTGATGAACACCGGACGCATCATCGGGATGATGACGAAGAGATAGGTCTTCCAGGTGGGAATGCCGTCAACGCGCGCGGCCTTCCAGATATCCTCGTCGATGCCGCGCAGGCCGGCCAGCATCAGGCACATGACAAGCCCCGTGCCCTGCCACAGCGCCGCGATCGAGATGCCGTAGATGACGATGCTGGAATTGTAGAGCGGGTCGAAGGCGAAGCTCGTCCAGCCGAGGTCGCGTACCACCCTCTGCACCCCGAAATCGGGATTGAGAAGCCACTGCCAGACCAGCCCGGTGACGATGAAAGACAGCGCGAACGGGTAGAGGAAGACGGTGCGGAACACATCCTCGAAGCGGATCTTCTGGTCGAGCAGCGCGGCGAGCAGGAAACCGATGACCAGCGAGAACACCAGCGAGATGACCCCGTAGATCAGAAGGTTCTCGATCGAGATCAGCCAGCGCGGTGTCGCCCACAGCCGGTAGTACTGATCGAGCCCGACGAAGCTCATGCGCGGCAGCAGCTTCGAATTGGTGAAGGAGTAGAGAACCGTCCAGGCCGTGCCACCGACGAAGACCACAAGCGCGGTCAGGATCATCGGGATCGACGCCACCTTCGCATTGAGGTTGCGGAAAAGCCGTGTCGGGCGTTCGCTCTTGCTCATCGCTACAGCCATGCTGGATCGGGTAAGGGCGCCGGTCTCCCGCCCCCACCCCGCATCGGCGGAGTTGGGGACAGGACGTTGCGGGCTGATCGTCAGTCAGCCGAGGCGATGATGGCGGCGAAGCGCTTCTGCGCCTCTTCCACGGTCAGTTCGGGCTTGGCGAAGAACTCGGAGAACAGGTCCTCCTTCTGCTTCTGGCTGTCCTGCGACAGGAGCTGGTCGGTCCATGGCATGACCGCGCCCTTGGCGAGGATCGCCAGGCCCTTCTTCATGCAGTCGTTCGCCGTGTTGAGGTCGACGTCGCCGCGCACCGGCAGCGAGCCTTTCTTGAGGTTGAAGGCGACCTGCGTCTTGGGGTCGAGCAGCGTCTCGGCCAGCACTTCCTGCGCCTTGGCCTTGTCGGCATCCTTGAGCAGCGGGAAGTAGAAGGCATCGCCGCCGGTGGCGATCACTTCGTTCAGGCCGAGGCCGGGCAGGCAGGTGTAGTCCTTGCCGGCCGTCTTGCCGGCGACCTGGAATTCGCCCTGTGCCCAATCACCCATGATCTGGCCGCCGGCCTTGCCGGTGATGACCATGTTGGTGGCCTGGTTCCAGTCCTGCACATTGGTGTTCTTGGCCATCTTGCGGGCGTCATCGGCCGCCTTGAACACCTTGGCGATCTCCGGCCCGGCCGCGAACTTGGCGTCCTTGTCCTTGTAAACCTTGAGGAAGGTGTCGGTTCCGCCGACCGCGGCCATCAGCACGTCGAAAGCGCCGGACGCCTGCCAGGCCTGCCCGCCGACCGCGAGCGGCACGATGCCCGCTTTCTCCAGCGCCGGCGCGGCGGCCACGAATTCGTTCCAGTCCTTCGGCACCGGCACCCCGGCCTTGGCGAAGGCCTCGTTCGACAGCCATAGCCACTGCCAGGAATGGATGTTGACGGGCACGCAATAAATCTTGCCGCCGATGGTGCAGCTGTCGAGCAGGCTCTTCGGCCGCACGATCTCGGTCCATTTATCCTTGGTGGCGAGATCGGTGAGGTCGCGCATCAGGCCGGCCTGGACGAGCTCCTCCGCCTGCCGGCCATGGTTGAACTGGGTGGCGCCCATCGGATCGCCGCCGGTGATGCGGCTGATCATGATCGGCCGCGCCGTGCCGCCGGATCCGGCGATGGCGCCGTCGACCCAGTGGTTTCCGGTCGCGTCGAAGGCCTTGGCGAGTTCCGCCACCGCCGCCGCCTCGCCGCCCGAAGTCCACCAGTGGGTGACCTCCAGATCGGTGGCCGCGGCCGGACCGGCGAACGACAGCGCGGTCGCGGCCGCCAGCGCGGCGGCCATCAAATTGTATCGCATTTCGGTTCCTCCCAGAATCTGAAACGTTACAGATTTTCGATACGTCAATTGAGTGACCGGCGCAACCCCGGGATGTCGGCGCGACGCCGATATTTTTCGAAGCGCGAACAAATTCGACAGGCCTGCAGATCGACATGTGCACTGCAAAAGCCTCTGTTGCAGCGCAAAACGGTAAAATTAGCTACAAACACTGCAAGACGCGTAGGCAAGCGAGATGTCTTTGACTTTCAACGGTTTTAGACAATGGACCTCGCCAGGCCCCGTAACAGGATGGTGAACGGCCTGAAAATCCGTCGGCGTTGGCAATCTGTAACGTTTCAGTATATCTAGGCTTCGCTGCCCCGTGGCGTTGTCTTTGTCGCGGGCACAGCGATTGCCGGCCCGGCCGGCGACTGCTAAGCGCGCCTGACGGGCGGGATTCCATGGACGAACGACAGACCGACAAGGAAGACGACACGGCCTCACGCCAGCGGCCGACACTGAAGACGCTGGCCTTCATGACGGGGCTCGGCGTCACCACCGTGTCGCGCGCGCTGAAGGACGCGCCGGAGATCGGCGCCGAAACCAGGCGCCGCGTCCAGCTCGTCGCAAGGCAGATCGGCTATCGGCCCAACCGCGCCGGCGTTCGCCTCAGGACCGGCAAGACCAACGTCATCTCCCTGGTGCTGAACACCGAGCAGGAGATCATGAGCTTCGTCTCGGACATCATCTACGGCGTGTCCGAGGTGATCGCCGACACGCCTTACCACCTGATCGTCACGCCCTATTCGAGGGCGCAGGATCCGCTGGAGCCCATCCGCTACCTTGCCGAAACCGGTTCGGCCGACGGTGTCATCATCTCGCGCACCCAGCCCAACGATCCGAGGGCGCGCTACATGCTGGAGCGCGGCATACCGTTCGCCACGCACGGCCGCACCGAGATGGGGCTGGTCCATCCCTATCACGACTTCGACAATTATGCCTTCGCGACCGAAGCCGTGCGCCGGCTGGCCGGCATGGGCCGCAAGAGACTGGCCTTGCTGACGCCGCCGGTCGGGCTGACCTATCACGGCCATACGGTGAATGGCTTCGCCGATGCGCTGAGCGAGGTCGGCGCCAGCGAGGTGCCGTTCAACACCGTCTCCATCGATCACTCGATCGAGCAGATCAGGATGCGCACCGCGCAGCTCATGCGCCGTGACGTCAGGCCGGACGGCTTCGTCAGCAGCGCCGCCGCGGCGACGCTTGCCATCGTCGCCGGCATCGAGGATGCCGGGCTGAAGCTCGGCCGCGATGTCGACGTCGTTTCCAAGCAGTCATCGGAACTGCTGCACCTGTTCCGGAGGGAGCTGCTCGTCGTCAACGAGAACTTCAGGCTCGCCGGTTCCGAGCTAGCCCGCGCCGTCCTCGGCTGGATCGGCGGCAAGGAGCCCGGCTCGCTGCAGTCGCTCAGCAAGCCGAGCGAGGTCTTGTCCTACCGGGGTTAGTGCTGGTTCCCTTCGTCATCCACGGGCGAAGCGGACGCGGAGACCCGGGATGACGAGGTTCGTAGGCTTCGGCCAATCTCGAACATTTGCGATCATTCACCGACAGGGTGAACCTCGGCTACTGGCAGTCAATCCGAACCTATCCTGCCGCCCCGCTGCCCCACGGCCCGTGGAACGCCCCCTGCTCGCCAATCCGCTCGAAGCCGTGCGCGCCGAAGAAGTCGCGCTGCGCCTGGATGAGGTTCGAGGTGCCGCGACCCTGGCGATAACTGTCGAAATAGGCGAGCGCGGAGGAAAGCGCCGGCACCGGCGAGCCTGCCTCCGAGGCCCTTGCCACGATGCGCCGGAGCGACGGATGCGCCTCGCGCATCATTTCCACGAAAGCCGGCGCCATCAGCAGGTTGACCGACGCGTTTCCCTTGCCGAAGGCTTCCGCCATCGTGTCCAGCATCTGCGAGCGGATGATGCAGCCGGCCCGCCAGATCTTGGCGATCGTCGGCATCGGCAGGTTCCAGTCGAATTCCCTTGAGGCGCCGCTCATCACCGCGAAGCCCTGCGCGTAGGCGGCGATCTTGCCGGCGAACAACGCCAGTTCGAGATCCTCCAGCAGCGCATCCCGCGAACCGGAAATCCTGGTGACGCCGCCGCCATAGACCTTCTCCGCGGCGAGCCGCTCATCACGCATCGACGACAGCACGCGGGCCGCGACAGCGGCCTCGATCGCCGTTGCCGGAATGCCGAGCTGCTGCGCCTCGATGACCGACCACTTGCCCGTGCCTTTCTGGCCGGCGCGGTCGAGGATGATATCGACCACCGGCTTGCCGGTCTTGGCATCGTCAGCGGCCAGCACCTTGGCTGTGATCTCGATCAGGTAGGAATTCAGCCGCCCCTTGTTCCATTCGGCGAACACAGCGCCGATCTCTTTCGGCCCCATGCCCAGCCCGTCGCGTAGTATGCCGTAGATCTCGGCGATCATCTGCATGTCGGCATATTCGATGCCGTTGTGGATGGTCTTGACGAAGTGGCCGGCGCCATTGGGGCCGAGCCAGGCGGCGCAGGGTTCGCCCTTGAACTTGGCCGAGATCGCCGTCAGCACCTTTTCGACGCGCTTCCAGGAATCCTGCGTGCCGCCGACCATGATCGACGGCCCGTGACGCGCGCCCTCCTCGCCGCCCGACACGCCCATGCCGATGAAGGTCAGGCCCGAGCCCGAAAGCTCGGAGAAACGCCGCATCGTGTCGCGGAAATTGGCGTTGCCGGCATCGATGACGATGTCGTTGCCGGACAACACGCCGCGCAAGGCGGCGATCTGCTCGTCAACCGGCTTGCCGGCGAGAACCATGATGATGATCGGCCGCGGCGGCCGGATGGCGGCGGCCAGTTCCTCTAGGCTATGGCAGGGCACCACCATGTCGCGCAGGGCGCCCGCGCTTTCGACGAAGGCGTCGGTTCGGGCCCGGGTGCGGTTGAAGACGGCGATGCGGTGCCCCTTTTCGGCGATGTTGAGCGCCAGGTTGGAGCCCATCGTGCCAAGGCCGATCAGGCCGATTTCGGCTTTTTCCATCGTTTCATCCCTGCTTTCGAATTCTGTTGGAGGTGGTGTTTTGACCCGATGATTGACGACGCTTCGTCGCGGCGTCAACCGCCTCGCCGATTGTGGCGCCAAAGGAGCGCGCCAGGACTGGAAACACAGGCAACCGGCATTTGCCGGCCGGCCTACCTGGATCTCGCGACGTCACTCGGCGCGGATGTCGATCGGCGCCTCGATCTTCACCATGTCAAAATCCGAGACGAGGATGTCGAGCCGCGCCGTCCAGCGTCCGGCGACGGGAATGACGAGCCCGTCGACCCGCCACGTGCCGTCGCCGGGCTTGGTAGCCGGCCGCTTCAGCGGCTCGATGCCGGAATCCGGCTTCGACAGCACCAGCGTCACCTCCTTGGCGTCGAGCGGTCCGAAGTCGCCCGTCATGATGACGATGGACGCGGTGACCGGTCCGGCGTGGCCGGGCGTGATGCTGAGGTCGGCCATGGCCTTCAGCGTGTGGATATGCGCCGATACAGGCTGGGCGGCGGCAATGGCGAGCGCGCGTGGCGGCGGCGTGAAGCGCCAACCGGCGGCAACGCCGAGAATTGCCAGTACGATCAGCATCTCCAGCACGATCGAACGCACGAGGCTGCGCCCAGCGAGTCCGTCGCCCGCTTCCGCCGGCACGGTGAACCGCCAACGGTTGAGCGCGGCGAGCGCGAAGAGAAGCAGGAGCAGCATCAGCTTGACCAGCAGCAGCCTGCCATAGGCTGTATCGATCAACGCCTGTGGCGCCTGCACCTGGATGACCGCGAGCACGACGCCGGCGACCGCGAGCACTGCAACGACCGGCACGATGGCGCGCGAGAAGCGATGCAGGAACGGCACGGAACCGGTCGCCCGGCGACGCAGGGCGAGACCGAGCGGCGCCAGCGCCCCGGCCCAGAAAGCGATGCCGGCGCCATGCAGAAACACCATCGGCCGCGTCAGCCATTGCGGCGCCGCCGCGCTGGCGTGGCCGCTGGCGGCGAGCGCCGCGCCAACGCCGGCCAGTCCAAGCAGCGCGAGCGGCTTCGCGATGGCTCGCGGTCCGGCAAGCGAAAGCAGGCCGAGGCCGAGTGATATCAGGGCAATGAGCACGGTCCAGGCAAAGCTGGTGCCCGCCGCCGTGCGCCATATCACCGGGTCGGCGAAACGCGCCAAGGGCGCTCCAAGCGCGTCCAACCCCTGCAGGCCGAAGGAAACCACGGCCGCCGCCAGCCCGCACAGCAGCGCCGCGACCACGAGCCTCTGTCCGGCGCGCGCCTCGCCAGCCAGCCATGCCAGCGCGAAGGCCCCGCCCACACCGATGAAAAGCCCGACATAGAGCAGAACCTTTGCCGCCCAGATCGCCGAACGGAGGCTCCAGTCGGTCGCCTCGGATACAGCCGGCGCGGCACTGGGCGCGCCGATGGAAAACAGCAGCGAACCGCCGACCGGATGGCCGTCGGCCGAGATGACGCGCCAGCTCAGCACATGCGTGCCGGACACCAGCTTGCCCGGATTGTCGATCTCGACGGTCTGGTCGTCGAGCCTGAAGGAGGTAAGTGCCTGCGGTGTCCCGTCGGGCCGCACCAGGGTCAGCGCCAGCGGCGACACCGGCTCGCTGAAGGTCAGCGAGAAACGCTGCGGGCTGTCCGCGAGCACCGCTCCGTCAGCCGGATCGGTCTTGACAAGCGCGGCATGGGCAAGGGCAGCATTGGGCAGCGCAAGGACGAGCAGCAGAAGGATCGCGACCAGTCCGCCGGCGAACCGGCAGGCGGTTCGGCCAAAGACGGGAAACGGCTGCACTGCGCACATCTGGCTCACATCCTTGCCTGGGCAGGTCCGATCGCAAAGCCGTGGGGCATTCTTTCGGAATCCTGCGTACGGAGCGGCACGCCCGCGCGGGGCGCGCCGCTCCGGGGACACTACTTCTTGGGCAGCAGGTTGATAGCGGGCGCCGGGAATTCCAACGCGTCCTCGTCCTGCCCCGCCGCCGGAATCTCGATCCAGCGGTCGGCGACGCCCTCGCATTCCTGCACAACCGGGAAATAGAGCTTCTGGCCGGCTGGCAGGTCCGCCGCCAGCGTGCCGCGGAAGACGAACTCGTCATAGAATTCATCCGGCAGGTTGCCGCCGCTCCAGTCCACTTCCTTCACCCCTTCGGAAACCGCCTGGCCCCAGAGCTGGTAAGACTTGTCGTACTTGCCCTTCTTGGTTTGCAGCGTCCAGCCGGGCTTCGGCATCGGCTTGACCGAGAGGACGCCCTCGGGGATCTGCACGCGCACGCCGGTTGTCGCCTTGCCGTCGCAGCCATGCGGTACCCGCAGCACCGCCTTGTAGGTCGAGCCAACGGCCGCTTCCTGCGTCTCCAGCGTGATGTGTGCGGACGCGGCGCCCGTTCCGAATGCCAGCAGGACGCCGACGGACAGAAGATACTTTCTCATGATGATCCCTCCGAAAATCGAACCGCGTTTGCGCTCAGTCGCCATGGTCCATGCCCATCTCGCCCATGCCTTCGACGGCGAAATCGACGGTGACGCTGCCGGCCTTCTCGAAGGTCAGCGTCGCGGAGAATTTCTCGCCCTGCTTGGGTTGCCGCTTCAGGTCGATGAACATCAGGTGGTAGCCGCCCGGCTTGAGCTCGACCTTGCCGCCGGCGGGTATTTCCAGCCCCTCGGTCACTGCGCGCATCGACATGACGCCGTCCTTGACGGCCATCTGGTGCAGTTCCGCCTTGTCGGAAACGTCTGACGAAATGGACACCAGCCTGTCGGCCGAAGTGCCGTTGTTGGTGACGGTGAAGTAGCCGCCGGCGACCTTGGCGCCAGCCGGCGTGGCACGCGACCACGGATGCCCGATTTCGAGATCGCCGACCTTGAATTCATGCGCCATCACCGCCTGGGCGCTGGCGAACAAAAGGGCGAAGACGAGGACGGCGATGCCGAGCCGCTCTTCGAAACTGCGCAGCAGGCGGCCATTGCGGCCGAAAGCTGCGTTGAGGAAATGAGACATGATTGCTCCATGAACAGGGAGTCGCGCCGGGGAGCCGGTCGCGAAGTGATTTGCTGTTGGATGATGACGCCCGGGAAAGGTTCCGCGGGCAGGCCGAATGGCGCTATGCCACCAGCGGCGGTGCGCGCGGATTGGACGGACTGCGTTCGCGCGGGAAATCCAGGTGCGGCGAGACCGCCGGCACGAAGGCGAGGATCTCGATCGAGCGATTTGCCAGCGCCAGCACCGCGCTCGGCGGCGGCGCATGAGCGGACGACAGCATGCTGCAGCCGAGCATGCAGCATGTCGGCAGATGCGATGGATGCTGGTCGCTGTCGGGAAGTTGGCCTGCCCCGTCATGGGTGCAGATGACGTTGCCGAACGCGTCGAGCTGCGAGGCGGACGGGCTGATGCCGAAGGCGAAGGCGCCGAGAACCGACTGGAGCAACAGCAGATAGGCCGCGACAAGCGCGACCGGCATGCTCCACTGTCTCCCCGCTTTCCTCACGACCCAGCCTCTTGCGGCAACGGTCGTGATACCTATCACGAGCATGGCGGACGGCAAATCGCCAAATCAGCGCTGCGGCAACGCGGCGCGATGCGTCCGACTGAAGAATTCGCCCCTAGGGCTGTGGCTGGCGGCCCTCCGGGATGGAGCTCAGCAGTGTCTGACGCGCCGACTTCAGATGCTTGCGGCAGGCCGCGTCGACCTTGCCCGGATCGCGCGACTTCAGGGCCGCGATGTAGACCAGGTGCTCGCCGATCGCCACTTCGTTGCGCTCGCGCTCCTGTGCCTTGTTCCACTGGTAGTGATAGTGGAAGATCATCGCGATGACATCATAGAAATCGACGATGAAACGGTTGCGCGAGGCACTGTGGATCAACCGGTGGAAACGTTCGTCGAGCTCTGAGAACGCGTTGAAGCGGGTGGCGATCTCACCCGCCAGCACATGATGCTCCGCTTCCAGCCGCTCGAGGTCCGCCCAGACCGGGCTGTCCGGAGGCAGGGCGACGAAGGCGGCGGCCGAGCGCAGCTCGAACATCTCGCGGATCTCGGTCAGCTCCAGCGCGAAGGCGCGCGTGAAGCCCTTCAGCACCCAGTGGCTGTTGCGGCGTTTCTCGATCAGCCCGAAGCGCGAGAAGCGGATCAGGAATTCGCGCACGCTGGTGGTGCCGACGCCGATCTCGCGCGCCAGCTCCAGCTCGTTGATCTGCATGCCGGCCTCGGCGCCGCCGGCGAGCAGCCGGCGCATGAAGGAGCGCTCGATGATCTCCGCCAGCGTGTCGGTCTCCTCCTCGGGGAAGAAATCCTCCGGCGTCGGGTCGCGCAGCACCGTCTTGCTGCGCTTGGCCCAGGCGATCAGCCCCGTCTCCTCCATGCGCGTCAGGATGCTGCGCACCGTGGTGCGGCTGACGCCGAGCAACGTTCCGAGTTCCGGCTCCGAAGGCAGGTTCCTGGTCTCGCCCAGCAGCCGCAGGCAGCGATTATAGGCGTCCTTATAGACGTTGTTGCTCTTCGACATCCCTTGCCTCGTTGCAGGCTGGTGCCCGCCGGCTTGCCCGACACGCGATACGATTTGCTTTCGCGCATGCTCCTTTCCGAAAATCGGGTATGATTTTCAAGGTCATCAGCGGCGCGACCGCCCCGGGGACGCACCAAGCGCTTGAAAAAACAATTGACGCTAAAATGTTTTTTCCCGATAAAAGACATTACCCGTTAACTGCCGCGTGTCAATCCGTCCCCCGCCTCCCAGGACCGTACCCAGGAAACTGCCCGTGAACCCCTCCAACAGCATCCTTCTGTCGCCCGCCGACAATGTCGCCGTCGCCAACGGCCGCATCGAGATCGGCACGGCGCTGCCGGGTGGCGCCACGGCCACCCAGGTGATCGAGCCCGGCCACAAGGTGGCGATCAAGCCGATCGCGACGGGCGAGGCGGTGGTCAAATACGCCCAGGCCATCGGCCGCGCCACGCAGGACATCGCGCCGGGAGAACACGTCCATTCGCACAATCTGGTGTTCGAGAGCGGACGCCTGCCCGTGGTGCCGCCGAGCGAAGCCGAGCATGCCACCGAAGCCGACCGCAAGCGCACCTTCATGGGCTACCGCCGCCCCGACGGTCGCGCCGGCACGCGCAACTTCATCGGCATCATCGCCAGCGTCAACTGCTCGGCGACCGTCTGCCACGCCATCGCCGACGAAGCCAACCGTACGCTTCTGCCACGCTATCCCGGCATCGACGGCTTCGTGCCGATCGTCCATGGCCAGGGTTGCGGCATGAGCGCCACCGGCGACGGCATGATGGTGCTCCACCGCACCCTCGCCGGCTACGCCCGCCACCCCAATTTCGGCGGCGTGCTGATGGTGGGCCTCGGCTGCGAGGTCAACCAGCTTACCCTTTACGGCCAGAAGGGCGTTGCCGCGGGAAAACGGCATTTCAACATCCAGGACGCCGGCGGCTCGCGCAAGGCGGTCGAGAAGGCTATGGGCGTGCTTGCCGAGATCGCCGAGGAGATCGGCCAGTTGAAGCGCGAGCCGATCCCGGTCAGCGAGATCGTCGTCGGCCTGCAATGCGGCGGTTCGGACGGCATGTCGGGCATCACGGCCAATCCGGCGCTTGGCGCCGCCGTCGACATCCTCGCCGGCGTCGGCGGCATAGGCATCCTGTCGGAGACGACTGAGATCTACGGCGCCGAGCATCTCTTGGCCTATCGCGCCGCCACACCCGAGATCGCCGCCAAGCTCGACGGCTATGTGAAATGGTGGGAGGATCATGTCGCCAAGCATGGCGCCTCGATCGACAACAACCCCTCGCCCGGCAACAAGCGCGGCGGCCTCACCACCATACTGGAGAAATCGCTGGGCGCCGTCGCCAAGGGCGGGCAGACGCCGCTCAACGGCGTCTTCGGCTATGCCGAAAAGGTCACCGGCAACGGGTTGGTGTTCATGGACACGCCCGGCTACGACCCCGTCTCGGCGACCGGCCAGGTGGCCGGCGGCGCCAACATCATCGTCTTCACCACCGGGCGCGGCTCGTGCTTCGGCTGCCGGCCGACACCTTCGATCAAGGTCGCCACCAACTCGACCATGTACCACCAGATGGAAGACGACATGGACGTCAATTGCGGCGTCATCGCCTCCGGCGAGAAGACGATCGCCGGCATGGGGCGCGAAATTTTCGAGCTGATCATCGAGACGGCCTCGGGCCGCAAGACCAAGAGCGAGGACTTCGGCTACGGCGACAACGAATTCGTTCCGTGGCACCTCGGAGCAACGCTTTGAGGCGTTGAGCCGCCTCGACCCCCAGGGAGGCACCACCGCATGGACAAACGCCGCGTCGGCAACACCGCGCTCGAAGTGACGGAGGTGAGCTTCGGCGGCGCCGCCATCGGAGGTCTCTACCGCGCCTGTCCGCGCGAGGCCGCCATGGAGACGTTGCAGACGGCCTGGGACCTCGGCCTGCGCTACTTCGATACGGCGCCCTTCTACGGCTTCGGCCTGTCGGAACGGCGCTTCGGCGACTTCCTGCGCTACAAGCCGCGCTCCTCCTACGTGCTGTCCACCAAGGTCGGCCGCCTGTTCCGCCCCGTGCCGGAAGACCAGGTTCCGGACCATTCCTACGTCGATCCGCTGCCCTTCGCGCTGGACTACGACTACTCCTACGACGGCATCATGCGGTCCGTCGATTTCTCCTATGCCCGGCTCGGCCTCAACAGGATCGACATCCTGTTCGTGCACGACATCGGCGTCTACACGCATGGCGTCGAGAAGACGAAACTACATTTCCGTCAGCTGATGGACGGCGGGCTGAAGGCCCTCGAGGAGCTGAAATCCTCCGGCACGATTTCGGCCTACGGCCTCGGCGTCAACGAAGTCCGTATCTGTCTCGATGTCATGCGCCGCGCTCCGCTCGACTGCATCCTGCTGGCCAGCCGCTATTCGCTGCTCGACCGCAGCGCCGAGGCCGAACTCCTGCCCCTGTGCCGCGAGCAGCGCACCTCGCTGATCGTCGGCGGCGTATTCAATTCCGGCATCCTTGCGACCGGCCCGACCACAGGCGCGCATTTCGACTATCTGCCGGCGTCCGAGGACATTCTCGACCGGGTCACCGCCATGGAGAAGATCGCGGCCGAGGGTGGCTATCCGCTTCCGGCGGCGGCCTTCCAGTTCCCGTTGCGCGACCCTGTCGTGGCCAGCGTCCTGACTGGCACCGCCAAGCCAACCAACCTGTCGCGCAATCTCGAACTGCTGGATATCCAGGTGCCGCAAGCAGAGTTCGCCAAATACGATCCGCTCACTGTCGTGCAGCAGCTTTGATGTGTCTGGCGGCTGTGCAACGGCTTCACGATTGCGCGACCCGAGACAGAGAACATACGTTCCATATTGACTAAATACCGGAACTAACATTCCATTTCGCAACCAAATGCCGGCGCGGCGACGGAGGAACCGCCACGCCGTCGAAGCACAGGAGGAGCCAGCCCGAGACTTCCGCTTGCATCACCTGGATCGATGCACTATCAAAAAGCGGTAAATGTTTTTTATTGATAAAGTTCTGTTTGGGCCACGCCTGTCCAGACGGGGCTTCCGCGTTCACCGGGCGACCTAGGGAGGAAACCTATGAAGATCGTGACCAGCATGCTCAATCGCCGCGCCGTCATGGCGCTCGCGGCCGCTTCGATGCTCGCCGGCGTGATGCAGGCGGCGCCAGCCTGGGCCGCCGATGTGACCATTCCAATCATCGTCAAGGACACGACGTCCTTCTACTGGCAGATCGTGCTCGCCGGCGCCCGCAAGGCCGGCAAGGACCTCGGCGTCAAGGTGCCGGAGCTCGGCGCCCAGGCCGAAACCGACGTCAACGGCCAGATCTCGATCCTCGAGAACGCCGTGGCCGGCAATCCGGCGGCTATCGTCATCTCGCCGACCGAGTTCAAGGCGCTCGGCAAGCCGATCGATGAGGCCGCGGCCAAGGTGAAGATCATCGGCATCGATTCCGGCGCCGACTCGAAGGCCTTCACCTCCTTCCTGACGACCGACAACGTCCAGGGTGGCCGCGTCGCCGCCGACGGCCTCGCCGCGGCGATCGGCGCCGCCAATGGCGGCAAGATCGAAGGCAAGGTCGCGCTCATCACCGCTCTTCCCGGCGCGGGCTCCCTCGAGCAGCGCGCGCAGGGCTTCAAGGAACAGCTGAAGGCCAAATATCCGGGCCTGCAGCTCGTCGCCGACAAATATGCCGACGGACAGGCCACGACCGGCCTCAACATCGCCACCGACCTGATCACCGCCAACCCCGATCTCAAGGGCATCTTCGCGTCCAACCTGATCATGGCGCAGGGCGTCGGCCAGGCAGTCGCCGAGAACAACCTTGGCGGCAAGGTCGCGCTGATCGGCTTCGACAGTGACGAGAAGCTGATCAAGTTCCTCAACGACGGCGTCATCTCCGGCCTCGTCGTCCAGGATCCGTACCGGATGGGCTATGACGGCATCAAGACCGCGCTCGCAGCCTCCAAGGGCGAGAAGGTCGAGGCCAATGTCGATACCGGCGCCAATCTGGTGACCAAGGCCAACATGAAGGAGCCCAAGATCGACGCCCTTCTCAACCCCAAGCTCAACTGAGCAAGGCAGAGCTGTTTCCGGGGCCGCTGGCCCCGGAAACGGCCGGCTCCGACATGCGCGGCTTGGATGATCCCGAAAAGTTGCGGACTTCCCGGATAGGGATCATGGTTAGATAGTTCCAGGGCGGGGATGACCGGTTCGACGAACCCTCATCCTGCCCCATGCCTCGCTTCAAGATGCGCGCTCAAGACGCATCGCCGCGTACCCACGACTGAGATCGATCTGGGAGGATTGTCATGACGTCGACGGCGCAACAGACGCATCCCGGCCCGGATCTGGCGCCAGGCGGAACCATCCTCGAACTGCGTGGGCTGGAAAAGAAATATCCCGGCACCCATGCGCTGAAGCCGGTCGACCTCGCCTTCAGGGCCGGCGAGATCCATGCCATCGTCGGCGAAAACGGCGCCGGCAAGTCGACGCTCATCAAGCTTCTCACCGGTGTTATGCCGCGCACCTCCGGCGAGGTCATCTGGGAGGGAAAGCCAACCGCGCTCGCTACGCCGCACGAAGCCATGGCGCTCGGCATCAATGCCGTGCACCAGGAAGTGGTGCTCTGCCGCCATCTGACGGTCGCCGCCAACATGTTCCTTGGCGAGGAGAGCTCGCGCTTCGGCCTGTTGCAGCAGCGCGCCATGATCAGGGAAGCGCAGAAGATCATCGACGGGCTCGGCTTCGACCTGCCGGCGCATGTCGTGCTCGGCGACCTCACCATCGGCCAGCAGCAGCTCATCGCGGCCGCCCGCGCCACCGTGCGCGGCACCAAGTTCCTGATCTTCGACGAGCCGACCGCCTACCTCACCCGCAAGGAAGCCGACCAGTTGTTCAAGCTGATCCGCCGGCTGAAGGGTGAAGGCGTCACCATCATCTACATCAGCCATCGCATGGAGGAAGTGTTCGAGCTTGCCGACCGCGTCTCCGTGCTACGCGACGGCACGCTCGTCGGCACCCGCGACATCGCCGAGACGAGCGAGCCCGAGCTGGTCAAGCTGATGATCAACCGCTCGATCGAGCAGATCTACCACAAGGAGCATTTCACGCCGGGCGCCGCGATCGTCGAGACCCGCGCGCTCACCGGCAAGGGTTTCGAGAACGTCTCGCTGTCGGTCCGCGCCGGCGAGATCGTCGGCCTCTACGGCCTGATCGGCGCCGGACGCAGCGAGTTCGTCACCGCGCTCTACGGCCGCCATCGCAAGTCGGCGGGGCAGATCTTCTGGCAAGGCAAGGAAGTCGAGGTCAACTCCGAGCACGACGCGATCCGGCTCGGCATGGCGCTGGCGCCGGAAAGCCGGCGCGACCAGGGCCTCTGCCTCAACCTGCCGGTTGGCCTCAACCTGAACCTGCCGATCTACAAGCGCATTTCGAGCAACCTGCTGATCTCCGGCGCGCGCGAGAAGACCGAGGCCGACCGCCAGATCGCCGACCTCAGGATCAAGACCCCGACGCGCAACGCGCTCGCCTCCTCCCTGTCCGGCGGCAACCAGCAGAAGATCGTCATCGGCAAGTGGCTGGCGCATGGCGCCAAGCTGTTCATCTTCGACGAGCCGACGGTCGGCGTCGATGTCGGCACCAAGGCAGAGATCTACCGGCTGTTCTCGACGCTTCTGTCCAACGGCGCGGGCATCATCCTGATCTCGTCCTATCTGCCGGAGGTCTATGAGCTTGCCGACACGCTGCATGTGTTCCGGCGTGGCAAGCTGGTGGCCACGCACGGTTTCCGTACCGCGAGCCACGAGGACATACTGAGCCAGGCGCTGGCCGAGAAACAAGAAAAGACGGGAGGACAGACATGAGCACCGAGGCTATCCCCGCCGAAAAGCGCAAGCGCAACTACAACGCCCTGTTCGGCCTGACGCTTCTCGGGCTGCTCCTGCTGATGTGGATCGTGCTCGCGGTGGCGACACCATCCTTCGCGTCCGCGCTCAACATCACCAATCTTCTGCGCCAGGGCTCGCTGATCGCCATCCTCGCCGTGGGTCAGACCTTCGTCATCATCACCGGCGGCATCGATCTCTCCGTCGGCGCCATCGTCGGCTTCACCACCGTCATCGTCGCCTTGCTCATCAATGCGGGCTGGCCGATCTGGGCAGCGGTGCTGATCACGCTTCTGGTCGGCGTGGCCATCGGCCTGTTCCACGGTTTCGGCATCGTCAGGATGGGCCTGCCGCCCTTCATCATCACGCTGGCGACGATGACATCGCTGCGCGGCATCGGCCTCTTGATGACCAACGGCAACTCGATCTCGATCAACAGCGATCCGTTCCAGGCTTTCTCGCGCGGCTCGCTGCTCGGCATCCCCTATCTCTTCTGGATGGTCATCCTGGTCGCCATACCCTCCTACGTCTTCCTCCATCACACGCGCTGGGGCCGCTACCTCTTCTCGGTCGGCTCCAACGCGGAGGCCGCGCGCCTTTCCGGCGTCAACGTCCCGCGCACCATCTACATGGCCTATGTGCTGTCCGGCCTGTGCGCCGCTTTCGTCGGGGTGCTGCTGGCCTCGCGCATCGGCATCGGCAACCCGACCCAGGGTGACACCTACGAGCTGCAGGCCATCGCCTCGTCGGTCATCGGCGGCACCTCGCTGTTCGGCGCCATAGGCTCCGTGCACGGGCCGCTGATCGGCTCGTTCATCCTCTCCACCATCAACAACGGCGCCAACCTGCTCAACGTCAACACGTTCTGGCAGCGCGTCATCACCGGAGCGCTGATCATCGTCATCGTCTACTTCGACGGCCTGCGCAGGCGCGGCGGCAAATGAGCTCACGACGCGAGCGCGTTCGATCCGATGCGCCGGCATTGTCGTGAACCGACTGGAACCAGAATGAAAGCCCAAGCATGAAGGCCATCGTCTGCCGTTCGCCCGGCGAGCTTGCCATGGACGATCGCCCCGCCCCCGGTTCGCCACCGCCTGGCTGGGCGCGGATCGCGGTCAGCCATGTCGGCATCTGCGGCACGGACTATCACATCTTCGAGGGCAAGCACCCCTTCCTCGCCTATCCGCGCGTCATGGGTCACGAGGTCTCCGGCATCGTCACGGAACAAGGGGAAGGCGTCGACATCCCCGTCGGCACGCCGGTGATCATCAATCCCTATCTGTCCTGCGGCAAATGCATCGCCTGCCGGCACGGTAAGCCGAACTGCTGCGTGCGCATCGAGGTCCTGGGCGTGCATCGCGACGGCGCCATGTGCGAACAGATCCTCGTCCCGGCGGGGAACCTTTACCCGGCAAACGGCCTGTCGTTGGCCGATGCCGCGGCGGTGGAGTTCCTGGCCATCGGCGCGCATGCCGTCCGGCGCGCCCGCGCCGACGCGGGCGCCCGCGCGCTGGTCATCGGCGCCGGCCCGATCGGGCTCGGCACCGCGATCTTCGCCCGCATCGCCGGCCTCGACGTCAGCCTGCTCGACATGAGCAGCGAAAGGCTTGCCTTTGCCGTAGGCGAGCTCGGCTTCGCCACTCTCGATGGCTCGCGCAAGCCGGTGCCTGACCTGGTCAGCGACGCGACGTCGGGCGAGGGTTTCGACACGGTGTTCGATGCCACCGGCAACACCCAGTCCGTGCAGGCTGCCTTTGCCCATGTCGCGCATGGCGGCACGCTGGTGCTGGTCAGCGTGGTCAAGGACGACATCGTGTTTTCCGACCCCGAATTCCACAAGCGCGAGATGATGCTTGTCGGCAGCCGCAACGCCCTGCGTGCCGATTTCGACCACGTCGCCGCCTCGATCCGCAACGGCGCGGTGCCGATCGCCAAACTCGTCACCCACCGGACCACGCTCGACGACACCCCACGCAACCTAGCCCGCTGGGCGCACGAGAAGTCCGGCCTGATCAAGGCTGTCATCGAGGTCGGGTGAGACATCGGTTCGCGGACACTTTGGGATGAACCGGAACATCCACCGTAACTCTTCGCGAGGTCACAGCATGGATTCCAGGGTCTCCGCGACGGAGCTTCGCCGCTCCGCCCGGGGATGACGACGTGGGAGAACTATTCGCTTGCCGACAGCTTCAGCTCGACCCGCTCGGCGGGAAAGCGCGACTCGGAAAACTGGATCGGCCGGCCATCCGGCGTGACGTTGATCGCCACCGTGACCAGCACAATGGCGCCCGGTTGCAGATCGAGCGCGGCGAGATCGTCGGCATCGGCATGACGCGCCGACAACACTGTCGACTGCCTTAGATAGTCATCGACGCCGAAGCGTCTGAGCGAAGCGGTGATGGACCCGGTTTCGGCCATGGCGTCCTCGATGCCGGCAAAGCGCCCGGCCTCGAACCAGGCCGAGGCGCGCGACACCGGATGGCCATCGGCCTCGCCACGGGTCTCGAGCCGGATGACGGCGGCGCCCCTGGCGATGCCCAGCGCCTCGGCTATGCGCCGGGTCGCCGGTTCGGTCCATGAGGAAAGCAGCGCGATATGCCGTTCCGTCGTCTGGCCCTGCAGGCCCGTGGAAAAGCGTGTGCGCGCGCCGATGGGATAGGAGAGCCGCTTGCGTGACAGGACGAAGGTGCCGCGCCCCTGTTCGGCCCTGAGCACGCCATCCTGCACCAGGGCGGCGATGGCACTGCGC
Source organism: Mesorhizobium sp. 65-26 (assembly GCA_001899205.1). Taxonomy (GTDB): domain Bacteria; phylum Pseudomonadota; class Alphaproteobacteria; order Rhizobiales; family Rhizobiaceae; genus Mesorhizobium. The sequence continues at coordinate 311,447 of MKVL01000038.1, forward strand.
ACCGTATGCCGGTTGACGCCGTAGCGCTCGGCCAGCGCCATTTCAGGCGGCAGCGCGGCATTCTCGGCGAAATCGCCGCTCGCGATCGCCTGCAGGATCTTGTCGGCGATCTGCCGCCACAGCGACACGCCGCTGCGCCGCTCGATGCTGTTTGCCTGTCCGCTCATGGCCCCCGCCATTCGTCGCCGCCCGTGTCACGCATCCGTCATGGACTCGCGCTAGATAGGAACTATAATTTGTATAGTTGTCTATATCAATAGACAAATATTACGCACAGGAGTGACCGCGATGCGAGGACAGGAAGCCCGCGAGCAGGCCGGCCGCAAGGCGGCGATGGCGACGCTGGCGCGGGCCGGCGGCGATGAGATGCTGCGGCTATGGGCTGACGCGGGGCTGCCCGAGGACGCCGAGATGCTGCGCGGACCGGAAACCGGCCTGGTGACCGTGCGTGGCCGCATCGGTGGCGGCGGCGCGCCCTTCAACGTCGGCGAGGCGACCGTCACCCGCGCCACGGTCAGGCTGCCTTCCGGCCATGTCGGTCACAGCTACGCGCTGGGTCGCGATAAGCGCAAGGCAAGGCTTGCGGCGATCGCCGACGCGCTGTGGCAGGACCCTGCGCGCCGCGAGGAGATCGAGGCGCGCATCATCGCGCCGCTACGGGCGGAGCACGAGAAGGCGCATGAGCAGCGCCGCGCGGAAACGGCGGCAACGAAGGTGGACTTCTTCACCATGGTTCGCGGAGAGGATTGATGGACGTCACGGCTCACGCAATCGACGGCGGCTTCGCCGACCCGGTCTTCAACGCCCAGACGGTCTTTCGAGCCGTGATGGATGCGATGGCCCGTCCCGGGACCATCCAGCCCATGCCAGGCCTCGCCCGCCCGCCGGAGCCGCTGGCATCGGCCGCCGGGGCGGTTGCCCTGACGCTGTGCGACAACGACACCCCGGTCTGGCTCGACCACGCCTTGCAGGCGGCGCCCGCCATCAAGGCCTGGCTCGGCTTCCATTCGGGCGCGCCGCTCGCCAACACGCCGGCCGACGCGCATTTCGCGCTGGTGGCCGCTCCTGCCGAGATGATGGCGCTCGACGGTTTCTCGCAGGGCACGCAGGAATATCCGGACCGCTCGACGACGCTTGTCCTGCAGGTCGGCGACTTCACCTCGGGCACGCCGCTGCTGCTCGAAGGCCCCGGCATCGAGACAACCGCAACCATCGCCCCGGCGCGCATGCCGCGCCATTTCGTCGAGCAGTGGAAGCAGAACAGCCAGCGTTTCCCGCGCGGCGTCGACCTGATCCTCGCCGGCCCGAACGGCATCGCCTGCCTGCCGCGCACCACCCGCGTCAAGACGATGGAGGCCTGATATGTATGTGGCTGTGAAAGGCGGCGAAGCCGCTATTGCCAACGCGCATCGCCTCCTGGCCGATCGGCGTCGCGGCGATCGTTCGGTGCCGGCGCTGCGCCTCGACCAGATCGTCGAGCAGCTCGCGCTGGGTGTCGACCGGGTCATGAGCGAAGGTTCACTCTACGACCGCGAGCTTGCCGCGCTTGCCGTGGTCCAGGCGCGCGGCGACCTCATCGAGGCGATCTTCCTGGTGCGCGCCTACCGCACCACCTTGCCGCGCTTCGGCTACAGCAATCCCGTCGACACCGGCGCCATGCGCGTCGAACGCCGTGTCTCGGCAACCTACAAGGACCTTCCCGGAGGCCAGCTTCTGGGACCGACCTTCGACTATACCCACCGGCTGCTCGATCCCGAGCTGGCCGCGGGTGCCGACGTCGCCGAGCCGGCGCGGCGCGAAAGCGAGGCCGAACCCATGCCGCGCGTCTCGGCGATCCTCGCCCACGAAGGGTTGATCGAACCGGACGGCGACATGCCGCGCGACCATGTGGCCGGCGATATCACGCGCGAGCCGCTGGAATTTCCCATGGCGCGCGACATCCGTCTGCAGGCGCTGTCACGCGGCGACGAGGGTTTCCTGCTGGCGCTCGGTTATTCCACCCAGCGCGGCTATGCCCGCAACCATCCCTTCGTCGGCGAAGTGCGGATCGGCGAGGTCGAGCTGGAGCTCGACGTGCCAGAACTGCCGTTCGCCGTGCCGCTGGGCTCCATCCGCGTCACCGAATGCCAGATGGTCAACCAGTTCAAGGGCTCGGCCAAGGCGCCGCCGCAGTTCACGCGCGGCTACGGCCTTGTCTTCGGCCAGAGCGAGCGTAAGGCGATGGCCATGGCGCTGTGCGACCGGGCGCTGCGCGCCAGCGAACTGGGCGAGGACGTCGTCGCCGCTGCGCAGGACGAGGAATTCGTCATCTCGCACGCCGACAATGTCCAGGCGACCGGCTTCGTCGAGCATCTGAAGCTGCCGCACTATGTCGACTTCCAGGCCGAGCTCGATCTCGTGCGCCGCATGCGGGCCGAATACGACGCGCGTGCGAACGCCGGCCCGGTCGACGAGAAGCGCGAGGCCGCCGAATGATCGAGGGCCTTTCCCACATGACCTTCATCGTCCGTGACCTCATGCGGATGAGCAATATCCTCGCCAGCGTTTTCGACGCCCGCGAGGTCTATGACAGCGGCGGCGCGCAGTTCTCGCTGTCGCGGGAGAAGTTCTTCCTGGTCGGCGATATCTGGATCGCTGTGATGGAAGGCGAGCCGCTGCCCCAGCGCAGCTACAACCACATCGCCTTCAAGATCGATGAGGCCGATTTCGACCGCTACGTCGAGCGCGTCCGGAAACTGGGCCTAGACATGCGCCCGCCGCGCCCACGCGTCGAGGGCGAGGGTCGCTCGATCTACTTCTATGACGACGACAACCACATGTTCGAGCTGCACACCGGCACGCTTGCCGAGCGGCTGGCGCGCTATGCAAAGGGACTCGAGGTCGCATCATGACCGACATCGCCACCTACAATTTCGCCTATCTCGACGAGCAGACCAAGCGGATGATCCGCCGGGCGATCCTCAAGGGCATCGCCATTCCCGGCTACCAGGTGCCTTTCGCCTCGCGCGAGATGCCGATGCCCTATGGCTGGGGCACCGGCGGCGTGCAGGTCACAGCCTCGATCATCGGCCCGGACGATGTGTTGAAGGTGATCGACCAGGGCGCCGACGACACGACCAACGCGGTCTCGATCCGCGCCTTCTTCAGGAAGGTCGCCAATGTCGCCGTCACCACCGACACGGCCAGCGCCACCATCATCCAGACCCGCCACCGCATTCCCGAGCATCCTCTCGCGGCCGGCCAGGTGCTGGTCTTCCAGGTGCCGATCCCCGAGCCGCTGCGCTTCCTCGAGCCGCGAGAAACCGAAACGCGCAAGATGCACGCGCTTGAGGAATACGGCCTGATGCATGTGAAGCTCTACGAGGACATCGCCCGCCACGGCCGCATCGCCACGACCTATGCCTATCCGGTCAAGGTCGAGGGCCGCTATGTGATGGATCCCTCGCCGACGCCGAAATTCGACAATCCGAAGATGCATCGTTCGCCGGCCTTGCAGCTTTTCGGCGCCGGTCGCGAAAAGCGCATCTATGCCCTGCCGCCCTTTACCGACGTCGTCAGCCTCGATTTCGAGGATCACCCTTTCGAAGTGCAGACCTTCGACCAGCCCTGCGCGCTCTGCGGCGCCGAGAACGTCTATCTCGACGAAGTGATCCTCGATGACCACGGCGGCCACATGTTCGTCTGTTCGGACACCGACCATTGCGAGAAGCGCCGCGCTGACCCTGCCTCCCCCTTGTGGGAAGGTCGCGCCGGAGGCGCGGGTGCGGGTGATCAGGCAGCGACCCCTGCAACCCCCATCCCGGCGCTGCGCGCCGACCCTCCCCACGAGGGGGAGGGTAAGGAGGCACAATGACCGACGAACCCCTGCTGCGCGTCTCCGCGCTTTCCAAATTCTATGGCTCGCGCGTCGGCTGCGAGAACATCACCTTCGATCTCTGGCCGGGAGAGGTGCTTGCCATCGTCGGTGAATCCGGCTCGGGCAAGACCACGCTGCTCAACTGCCTGTCGACCCGGCTGCTGCCGTCCTCCGGCACCGCCAGCTACCGCATGCGCGACGGCCAGTGGCGCGAGCTCTACCGGATGAGCGAGGCCGAGCGCCGCTTCCTGATGCGCACCGACTGGGGCTTCGTCCACCAGAACCCGGCGGACGGCCTGCGCATGACGGTTTCAGCCGGCGCCAATGTCGGCGAGCGGCTGATGGCGGTGGGCGATCGCCATTACGGCAACATCCGTGCCACCGCCGTCGACTGGCTGTCGCGCGTCGAGATCGACGAGGACCGCATCGACGACGAGCCGCGCTCCTTTTCGGGCGGCATGCGCCAGCGCCTGCAGATCGCCCGCAACCTCGTGACGGGCCCGCGGCTGGTGTTCATGGACGAGCCCACCGGCGGTCTCGACGTCTCGGTGCAGGCGCGCCTGCTCGATCTCCTGCGCGGCCTCGTCACCGACCTCGGCCTCGCGGCCATCGTGGTCACCCACGACCTCGCCGTGGCGCGGCTCCTGTCGCAGCGCATGATGGTGATGAAGGACGGCCACGTCGTCGAAAGCGGCCTCACCGACCGCGTGCTCGACGATCCGCGCGCGCCTTACACGCAGCTTCTCGTTTCCTCGATCCTGCAGGTTTGACGATGACGCTTGATGCTGTCCCGCCGACGAATGACAATTGGAGACCCCACTGATGGCCACGCCACTCGTTGTTTCCGACGTCGCCAAGAGCTTCACCATGCATCTGCGCGACGGCATAAGGCTGCCGGTCGTCGCCGGCGTTTCCTTCTCGATCCGGGCCGGCGAATGCACCGTGCTGGGCGGCCCCTCCGGCGCCGGCAAGAGTTCCATCCTGAAGATGCTCTACGGCAATTATGCCGTCGATGAAGGCCAGATCATCGTCCACCACGATGGCGGCCTGATCGACCTGGCCACCGCCAGCCCGCGCACGGTGCTCGGCGTGCGCCGCCAGACCATCGGGTACGTCAGTCAGTTCCTGCGCACCGTGCCGCGCGTCACGGCGCTCGACGTCGTCGCCGAACCGCTGGTCGAGCGCGGCGAGGACCGCGAGGCGGCACGCCTGAAGGCGCGCACATTGCTTGCCCAGCTCAACCTGCCTGAAAAACTCTGGTCGCTGCCGCCGGCGACCTTCTCCGGCGGCGAACAGCAGCGCGTCAACATCGCGCGCGGCTTCATAACCGATCATCCGATCCTGCTGCTCGACGAGCCGACGGCCTCGCTCGATGCCCGCAACCGCGAGGTCGTCATCGACCTGATCGCCGCCAAGAAGGCGGCCGGCGTGGCGCTGCTCGGCATCTTTCACGACCACGATGTGCGCGAGGCCGTGGCCGACCGCGTCATCGACGTCACCGCCTTCGCCGCCGGAAAGATCGCAGCATGAGCCTGAAGCTGTCGGAAACGCCGTTGGTCCATCCGACGGCACAGGTCGAGAACTCGACACTCGGCCGCTGGACCGAGATCGCCGACCGCAGCCGCGTCTCGGAAAGCGAACTCGGCGACTATTCCTACATGATGCAGGATTGCGCCGTCTGGTGCGCGACCATCGGCAAGTTCTCCAACATCGCCGCGAGCGTCCGCATCAACGCGACCAACCATCCGACATGGCGGCCGACGCTGCATCACTTCACCTACCGCGCGTCCGACTACTGGGAGGACGCCGAGCATGAGACCGAGTTCTTCGCCCAACGCCGCGCCAGGCGCGTCACGATCGGCCACGACACCTGGCTCGGCCATGGTTCGACCATCCTGCCGGGCGTGACCGTCGGCGATGGCGCCGCTGTCGGCGCCGGCGCTGTCGTCTCGAAGGATGTCGCGCCCTACACCATCGTCGGCGGCGTACCGGCAAAACCGATCCGGGAGCGTTTCGACCGCCGCACCGCCGAGCGCTACCAGGCGCTCGCCTGGTGGGACTGGGACCACGCCCGGCTGCGCGCCGCGCTCGATGATTTCCGCGAGCTGGAGGCGGAAGCCTTCCTTGAGAAATACGAAGGGCTGTCCCGCCACGGCTGAGCACCGCCGGCATTCACACCCCTGACATGGGATTGGGACAAGACGCGACGTCCCAAGGAGATCGCCATGTCCGATTCAACCAGACCTTCGCTTGCCGGATTTTTCGAAGGCACCAACCCGACGCCGCCGGTCCACCTCGGCACCCGTTACGACGCGTCGGGCAATTTCCTCGCCGAGCCCGGCAACACGGTTGTCTGCCATCTGGTCGAGGGCTCGCCGTCCGAGGGCGCCATCGTCGCGATACGCGGGCGCATGCGGGCCATGCCTGATGCCGACCGGCTGGCCTTCACCCCGGTCTCCAGCCTGCATATGACGCTCTTCCAGGGCATCATCGAATATCGCCGCCGCCTGCCCTTCTGGCCCCACGACATCGCGCTCGACACCGGCATCGACGAGATGACGCGCCTCCTTCTGGAGCGGCTTGAAGGCTTCCAGGGGCTTGGCGCGTTTCGGATCAAGGCCACCGGCGTGACGCCGAACGGCCTCAATGTCGCCGGCGCCACGCCGGAAGACGAACGCGTCATGCGCGCCTGGCGCGATGCTCTGACGGTACCGTTCGGCTACCGCCATCCCGACCATGACGGATACGTCTTCCACATCACCCTCGCCTATCAGATCCGGCGTCTGGCGGACGACAGGGCGCCAGAGTGGCAGGCGCTGTTCGACGACTGCATGGACCTTCTGGCGCGCGAAGCTCCTGTCATCGAGCTCAAGGCGCCGGCCTTCTGCGCCTTTCGCGACATGAAGCACTTCGAGGAATTGCTGGTTCTCGGCTGAGAGCCGGTCACGTCAGTGGCTGTGGGCGGTAACAAAACTGACATCATTCCGACACCCCAGCTTCACGCGCCTGCGCTAGCGAAAAACCGACAGGCTTCAACAGCGACTGGACTGGAATTCGTCATGTCTGCCACACTCGAAATCCGCGGCGTCACGCGCCGATTTGGCAAGAACACCGCTGTCAGCGACGTCAACATCTCGATTCCGCAGGGTCAGATGGTCGGCGTCATCGGTCGCTCCGGCGCCGGCAAGTCGACCCTCCTTCGCATGATCAACCGTCTCATCGACCCCAGCCAGGGGTCGATTTTTTTTGACGGCGCGGAGGTCTCCAGCCTGCGCGGCTCGCCGCTGCGGCGCTGGCAGCGCGACTGCGCCATGATCTTCCAGCAGTTCAATCTCGTGCCGCGCCTCGACGTGCTGACCAATGTGCTGCTCGGCCGGCTGAATCATCGCTCGACCATGTCGAACCTGCTCGGCATCTTCTCGCGCGGCGAATGCGCCGAGGCGGTCGCCGCGCTCGAGCGCCTCGACATCGCCCGTACCGCGCTGCAGCCCGCGGGTACGCTCTCCGGCGGCCAGCAGCAGCGCGTGGCGATCGCCCGCGCCATGATGCAGCAGCCCAGGGTGATCCTCGCCGACGAGCCGATCGCCTCGCTCGACCCGCTCAACGCCAAGGTGGTGATGGACTCGCTCCAGGACATCAACCTGCGCGACGGCATCACCGTCGTCACCAACCTTCACACGCTGGATACCGCCCGCGCCTATTGCAACCGCATCATCGGCATGGCCGGCGGCAAGGTGGTCTTCGACGGCCCGCCGGAGGAACTCAACCGCGATGCCGTGCGCCTGGTCTATGGCGCCGATGCCAACGGCGCCGAGATCTCCGAAGCCATCACCTCCACGAGCGCCGGCTTCAGGCAGAAGATCGCGGCCGCCGGACCGCTCGAACCCGCATTCCCGGGCTACTAGGCCATGACCCGGACCCGGGCGTCCACGCCGGAGTGGGGCGGACGTCGGGATCCGCAAGGATCATGGCCTGATCGGCGCGACCGGGATCGTCAGCCCGCGTCAAGGGCACCCGAAGTCAAGGCCACCCAAGTCTAGGGCACTTGTCAAAATCAGAACGCAGCCGGCGCGTGGCCGGAACCTACAGGAGAGAGACCAATGTTCAGGAAGATGGTTTTCGGCGCCGTATCGCTGCTCGCGATGGCCGCCAACGCGGCTCACGCCGCTGACATCAAGGAGTTTCGCGTCGGCATCCTCGGCGGCGAGAACGAAGCCGACCGCCTGCGCAACTATCAGTGCCTGGCCGACCACCTGAAGGCCGAATTCGGCTTCGAGAAGGTCTCGCTGTTCCCCGCCGCCGACTATGACGGCGTCATCCAGGGCCTGCTCGGCGGCACGCTCGACTTCGCCGAACTCGGCGCTTCCGGCTACGCCAGCGTCGTCCTGAAGGACCCCAAGGCGGTCACCCCGATCCTCACCACCCAGCAGACCGACGGCGCCACCGGCTACTATTCGATCGGCCTTGCGCTGAAGTCCTCCGGCATCACCGACATCAAGTCCGCCAAGGGCAAGAAGCTCGGCTACGCCGACCCGGACTCGACCTCAGGCTATCTGATCCCGCTGACCCAGATTCCGAAGGACACCGGCGCCTCGAACGAAGCCTTCTTCGCCTCGACGCAGTTCAACGGCGGCCACGAGAACAACATCCTGGCCGTGCGTGACGGCAAGGTCGACGTGGCGGTGGACGATTCCTCCGGCATCGGCAACTTCAAGGACGGCTACACCTCCGGCACCTTCCACAAGGTCGCCGCCAAGGGCGCTGTCGACCCGAACGACTTCGTCGAAGTCTGGCGCTCGGGCCTGATCCCGAACGGCCCGCTGGTCGTGCGCACCGCGATCGGCGCCGACATGACCGCCAAGCTGACCGACTTCTTCACCAACCTGCCCAAGAAGGACAAGGCCTGCTTCGAAGGCGTGGAAGGCGGCGACTTTACCGGCTACGTCCCGGTCAAGCCGGACTTCTACAACGTCATCGTTGAAGCCCGTAAAGCTGCCATCGGCGGCTAAGGCAAACCAGGAAGGGCGGCGACACCTCCAGCGCCGCCCTTCTTGTATCCGCGATCATGACCCTATCCGCGACAGTCCATTCCGACGCGACGAACCAGGCGGCAGACGCCTGGCGACGCCAGACATCCCTGCGCCGGCTCTACACGACCCTCGGGGTCGGCCTGTTGCTCGTCGCCCTTGCCGGAACCATGTGGTTCGCCGACGAAGCCAATGCCGGTCACTTCTTCGAGCGGCTGCCCCACATACTGGACTTCCTGAGCTGGCTCGTCCCCAAGGACTGGAACGACGTCTGGCGGGCCCTGTTCGACATCGCCTCCCCGCATGACAACGGCACCCAGGAATATAATTTCCCGCTCGGACGAGCCTATGTCTGGGGCAATTTCTACATCCCCGAATATTTCGAGCTGATGCTGACCACGCTCAACGTGGCGCTGGTCTCGACTTTCATCGGTTTCGTCTTCGCCGTACCCTTCTCCTTCATCGCCGCGCGCAACCTGACGCCGCATCCCGTCTTGAGGCTCATCGTCAAGCGGTTCATGGAACTGCTGCGCGCCTTTCCCGAGATCGTCATCGCCGGCCTGTTCGCGGCCATCGTCTCGATCGGCCCGATCGCCGCCATCATCGCCATCGGCCTGCATTCGATCGGCGCCCTGGGCAAGCTGTTCTACGAGATCAACGAGAACATCGACATGCGCGCCGAGGAGGGCCTTCGGGCCGTCGGCGCCAACTGGTTCGAGCGCGTGCGCTTCGCCGACCTGCCGCAGGTGCTGCCCAATTTCATGTCCTATACGCTGCTGCGCATCGAGATCAACGTTCGCGCCTCGACCATCATCGGCGCCGTCGGCGGCGGCGGTATCGGCGAGGAGCTGAAGCTGTCCATCTCGCGTGGCTTCGGCGCCAAGACGCTGGCGCTGGTGCTGCTCCTGTTCACGACGATCTTCCTCATCGACCAGTTCTCCGCCTGGCTGCGCCGCAAGCTCGTCGGCGAGCAGGCCTTCGCGACGGGGGCGTGATCATGGCGACGATGACAGCCGACGAAATCCAGGCCATCGAGGAACGCTTCCCGCAGGTGTTCCAGCGGCCGATGCACAAGCGCTTCGGCCCGCTGCTGATGCTGGCCGGAACGCTTCTCTACCTCGTCTATGCCGTGTGGTTCTTCAACCTGCCGCAGGTTCTGCGGGAATCGCACTGGGAGCGCCTGCCGCTCTTCCTGACGCAATGGATCAGCTATGACGTGCAGCCGATCTTCCCGCTCGACGCCCCGCAGATCACGGCCAAGTACCCGCGCTTCTCTGTGCTCGGCGCCGATCCGCACCCGGACTGGGTGAAGACCAACGCCGACGGCTCCGTGACCGTACTGGTCGCGGGCGAGACCCGATCCGTCACCTTCACCAGGACCGAGGCGACGATCATTGCCAACGGCATGACGGTGCCGGTCTCGATGGCGTCGGGCAAACCGGTTGTTTCGGGGCCGGTTCCGGACTGGATCACGGCGCATGACGAGGAAGTGGTCGCCGACATGGGCTTTGCCGGCGAGGTTCGCGTCGCCGCCGATCGCGTCAAGGTGCGCAAGCGTTTCCTCGGATGGGCGAATTTCGTCTTCGACCCGCGTTCGCCCTTCTTCGAGAAATCGGCCGGCGAGGTGATCTCGCTGATCGTCTCGGGACCTGAGCTGAAGCCCGGCACATCCAACCTCGCCCTGGCCATCGACAACATCTGGTACAACAGCCAGTGGCAGCACGGGGACGTCTGGACGAAACTGCTGCAGACCATCGTCATGGCGTTTCTCGGCACGCTGCTCGGCGGCATCGTCGCCTTCCCGCTCGCCTTCTTCGCGGCGCGCAACATCACGCCGAGCCGGCTGGCCAACCAGGTGCTGAAGCGCTTCTTCGACTTCATGCGCTCCATCGACATGCTGATCTGGGCGCTGTTCTTCACCCGCGCCTTCGGGCCCGGCCCGCTGGCGGGAAGTGCCGCGATCTTCTTCACCGAGATCGGCACGCTCGGCAAAACCTATTCCGAGGCGCTGGAGAACATCGACGAGAAGCCGCGCGAGGGCGTGCTCTCGACGGGCGCCGACAACCTCATGGTTCAGCGCTACGGCGTGCTGCCGGAAGTGATCCCGGTGTTCATCAGCCAGACGCTATACCAGTGGGAATCCAACACGCGCGGCGCCACGATCATCGGCGCGGTCGGCGCCGGCGGCATCGGCCTGAAGCTGTGGGAGGCGATGCGCACCAACTCCAACTGGGCCAACGTGTTCTACATGGTGCTGCTGATCCTGCTTGTCGTCTTCATCTTCGACAACATTTCCAGCTTCCTGCGCCGCAGGCTGAGCCGCACCATTCACGACTACAACAGGCTGCAGGCCGAGCGGAGTTAGCCCAGACTTCGTCATCCTCGGCTTGACCGAGGATGACGAAGTGAGTGGCTTTAAGCCGCCTTCTTCCACCCATCCCGGATATGCTTGTATCCGTCGCGGTAGACCGCCTCGGGTGTCTCCGCGAAATCCCTCCACACCTTGGTCGCCGCCGCCAGATCCTTGAGCGAGCGGCCGAAGGCCTCGATGGTCAGCCAGCCATCGTAGCCGCTCTTGCGGATCGCGGCGAAAGTCTCCTTCCACGGAATGTTGCCGCGTCCCGGAACGCCGCGATCATTCTCGGAGATATGGATGTGGGCGATGTTGCCGACATGGCGCGTATAGGCTCCGATCGGGTCGGCCTCCTCGATGTTGGCGTGGAAGGTGTCGTACATCGCCTTGATATGCGGCCGGTCGATCGCGTCGATATGCGCCGACAGGTCCGCCATGGTGTTGAGCAGGTAACATTCGAAGCGGTTGAGCGCTTCCAGCCCGATGGTCACGTCCTTCGTGCCGGCATGGTCGCCGATCGCTCGCTGCGAGGCGACCGAGCGCTTCTTCTCGGCCGCGGTCGGCCCGCCGCCGGAGAAGGCGCCGAGCGTCGAATGCAGCGGGCCGCTGAGCGTGCGGGCGCCGAGCGCGTCGGCACAGTCGATGGCCCATTTCATGTAATCGACGCCCGCCTTGCGCGTCGCGGCGTCGGGCGAGATCAGGTTCATCGCCGGATCGCCCATCGCCGACACGGCAGTACGTTCCAGGCCGATGCGATCCAGCAGGTCGCCGAGCTTCCTGTAGTCGTCCGGCTTGCCGACGAAGACTGGTATTTCAACGCCGTCGAAGCCCGTTGCCTTGATGTCCCTCAGCAGCGCCTCGTGCTTCGTCGAAACGCTGGTCGTCCACAAGAACATGCACATGCCGATCTTCATCGACATCCCTCCCCCGGTTTGGCGGCCAGCCACCACTTGCGAAGGCGGGCCACACTCCCCCTCATCCGGCACTTCGCGGCCACCTTCTCCCCACTGCGGAGAAGCGAGGCGTCAGCGCCTGTCACTCCTCTCCCCCTCGGAGAGAGGTCGGATTGCCCCGAATTGCGTTTGCAATTCGGCTGGCAATCCGGGCGAAAGGGCGCCGTCGCTTGCTAAAGCCTGGTCCACGCCCCATTCTTCTTCGACGACTTCACGCAGGCCTCGATGAAGGCCATGCCCTCGACGCCATCCTCGATCGTCGGAAACACCACGTCCTTGCCCGGCTTGCCGCCCTTCCTGCGCGCCGCGCGGATGGCGCGGGCCGCTTCCTGGTAGATGTTGGCGAAACCCTCGAGGTAGCCCTCGGGATGGCCGGACGGAACGCGGCTGACCCGCGCCGCGACCGGCATCGCGCCGGCGCCGGCCCGCGTCAGCAACTGCTTCGGCTGGCCGAACGGCGTGTACCAGAGATAGTTCGGGTCGGCTTGCACCCATTCCAGGCCGCCCTTCGAGCCGTAGATGCGCAGCTTCAGCCCGTTCTCATGGCCGGGCGCCACCTGGCTGGCCCAGATCATGCCTTTCGCCGGATGCGTCTTTCCGACCGGTTTGAACCGCAGCATCACGTTGACGTTGTCGTCGAGCTGGCGCCCCGGCACGAAGGCGTCGAGGTCGGCCGACAGCGAATCCAGCTCCAGCCCGGAGACGAAGCGGGCGAGGTTGTAGGCATGGGTTCCGATGTCGCCAAGCGCACCACCGGCGCCGGCCTGCTTGGGGTCCGAGCGCCACGAGGCCTGCTTCTGGCCGGTGGCCGCCAGGTCTTCCGTCAGCCAGTCCTGCGGATATTCGGACTGCACGATGCGGATGTTGCCGAGCAGGCCCTTGGCGACCATCTCGCGCGCCTGCCGGACCATCGGATAGGCCGTGTAGTTGTGCGTCAGCACGAAGACCTTGCCGGTCTTCTCGACAACCGCGGCAAGCTTCTTCGCCTCGGCCAGCGATGTCGCCAGCGGCTTGTCGCAGATGACGTGGATGCCGGCCTCGAGAAAGGCTTTGGCGGCAGGAACGTGGACGTTGTTGGGCGTCACGATCGCAACCGCCTCGATGCCGTCCGGCCGCGTCGCTTCCGCCTTGGCCATCTCGGCATAGGACGTATAGCTGCGCTCGGGATCGAGCCCGAGCTCGGCGGCGGACGCCTTGGCGCGGGCGGGATCGGACGACAGCGCGCCAGCAACCAGCACGAAATCATTGTCCATGCGCGCCGCGATCCGATGCACGCCGCCGATGAAGGCTCCCTGCCCGCCACCAACCATGCCGTAGCGGATCGGCCCGCCGGCTGTTTCCGATTTCGATGCGCCGACCATTCTTCTCCTCCATTGTCTTGGATCCCCCTCGCCCTCGTGGGAAGGGTAGCCGCAGCGCCGGATGGCCAATGACGCGGAGCCGCACGGCCCGCGCCCCTCTCCTGTCCGCTGCGCGGATCGACCCTCCCTTCAAGAGGGAGGGAAAGCAAGCATCAAATCCCCATCATGGCGCGCAGCAGCTTCTTGTCGGTGGCGCCGCCGGCAAAGTCGTCGAACGCCTTTTCCGTCACCCGGATGATGTGATGCTGGATGAAGGGTGCGCCTTCCGCCGCTCCATCCTCGGGGTGCTTCAGGCAGCATTCCCATTCCAGCACTGCCCAGGAATCGTAGTTGTGCTGCGTGAGCTTGGAGAAGATGCCGCTGAAATCCACCTGTCCGTCACCCAGCGAGCGGAACCGGCCGGCCCGGTTGACCCAGCCCTGATAGCCTGAATAGACGCCCTGCCGGCCGGTCGGGTTGAATTCCGCGTCCTTGACGTGAAACGCCTTGATCCGCTCGTGGTAGATGTCGATGAACTGGAGATAGTCGAGCTGCTGCAGCAGGAAGTGCGACGGATCGTAGTTGATGTTGCAACGCTTGTGGCCGCCGACCGCGTCAAGGAACATCTCGAAGGTCGCGCCATCGAAAACGTCCTCGCCGGGATGGATTTCGTAGCCGACGTCGACGCCATTATCCTCGTAGACGTCGAGGATCGGCTTCCAGCGCTTGCCGAGCTCGGAGAACGCTTCCTCGATGAGCCCCGCCGGCCGCTGCGGCCAGGGATAGAGATAGGGGAAGGCGAGCGCACCCGAGAAGGTAACCGAGGTCTTGAGGCCCAGGTTCCTCGATGCCTTCGCGCCGAACTTCATCTGCTCGACAGCCCACTTCTGTCGCGCCTTCGGGTTGTTGTGCACCGAGGCCGGCGCGAAGCCGTCGAACTGCGCGTCATAGGCCGGGTGCACGGCGACCAGTTGCCCCTGGAGATGCGTCGACAGCTCGGTGATCTCGACGCCAGCGTCGGCGCAGATGCCCTTCACCTCGTCGCAATAGGCCTTCGACGAGGCTGCCTTCTCCAGGTCGAACAGACGCCCGTCCCAGGTCGGGATCTGCACCCCCTTGTAGCCCAGGCTGGCCGCCCATTTGGCGATCGACGGCAGTGAGTTGAACGGCGCGGCATCCCCCGCGAACTGCGCCAGGAACAGGCCCGGACCCTTCATCGTCGTCGGCATTTCTCGCATCCTCCCTTAGCGCGACCGAACGTGGCGCCCGGCACAGGTTGCGGCCGGCCCGCCACGGTCTCATGCATGGCGCGTCCGCGCCTTGCCTCCCATTCTGGTATTACCAAATATGCAGCATTGGTCAAGCCATGCAATCATTGCCAGGCGCGCTGGGCCTTTTCACAAATTCTCATTATAGCTCAATATAATCAATCAAATAGACATCAAATGAAGTTCCTTATGCGAACTTCTTGCCGATCCGGGGAAATTGCTGTAGAGGTCGAAACAGGCCCAATTGGTCGAACCAGATTGAGGAGAAACGCTGGGGCGCCCTGAGGGGGAGGAGTCATGCGTGGCCAGGCGGCGACGCAGGTAGCAGGCGAGCCGTACAGGCGAATTTGGGAAGGACTGACGATGCATCTTTCGACGCACAACTGGATGCGAGCCGAGCCGTTGGAGACGACGCTCAAGCGCATCAAGAAATTCGGCTACGAGTCGATCGAGATTTCCGGCGAGCCCGAACAGTACAAGACCAAGGAGACGCGCGCGCTGCTGAAGGAGCATGGCATCCGCTGCTGGGGCGCGGTGACCCTGATGCTTGGCGAGCGCAACCTTGCCGCCAAGAACCAGGGCCAGCGCGAACGCTCGGTGCAATATGTCAAGGACGTGCTGACGATGGTCAGCGAACTCGATGGCGAGATCATCACGCTGGTTCCCGCCACGGTCGGCAAGGTGGTGCCGGACGGCACCGAGGCCGAGGAATGGGAATGGGTGGTCGACGCCACGCGGGAGTGCTTCACGCACGCCAAGAAGGTCGGCGTCAGGATCGCGATCGAGCCGCTCAACCGCTTCGAGACCTATCTGTTCAATCGTGGCGCCCAGGCGCTGGCGCTGGCCGACGCGGTAAGCCCGGAATGCGGCGTCTGCCTCGACGCCTATCATATCCACATGGAGGAATTTAACGTCTACGACGCGATCCGTAAGATCGGCAAGCGCCTCTACGACTTCCATGTCGCCGACAACAACCGCTTCGCCGCCGGCCTCGGGCAGATCGACTGGCCCAAGATCGTCGCCACGCTGAAGGAGGTCGGCTACGACGGCGCGCTGACCAACGAATTCGTCGCCCCGGTGGATCGCACGCCCGCCGCGCCCTATCCGGAAATGGTCGAACGCAATCCTGTCGACATCTCCCCCGAGCAGCTCAAGTTCATTCAGGACCACGGCTCGAGCCTGCTCACCGAGAAATTCTACACCGACCAGATGCGCATCAACGCCGAAACGCTGCTGCCGCTGATCAAGTAGGGCATGATCCTGAAAAGTTGCAGACTTTTCAGATGAGATCATGCTTCAAAAACAAAGCCTTAGAGCGGGATAGCCGACTCCCTTTCAGCTCATCCCGCTCTAGTCGATCGTCTGTTGGAATTTGCCCTTCCGCCCTGGTCGGCGGCAGGGCCGGGGATGAACATGCGCATCAAAAGCGTCCAAGCCTGGTGGGTCCGCATTCCGATCGAGACGGCGCGTCAGCACCGTAGCGATTTCGGCCAGGTCACCACCTTCGATGCCGCCATCCTGCGCATCGACACCGATGACGGGCTTGTCGGCTGGGGCGAAGGCAAGAACGCCGCCGGCAGTGCCGGCAGCTATGGCGCGTTGGTGCATCTGCTGAACCACGAGATCGGCCCGCAACTGATCGGCCGCGACCCGGCCGATCTCGGCATCATCTGGGAGATGCTCTACAATGGCGTGCGGCACGACAGCGCGGCCCGTTCCGGCCACGCCATGCCGCAACTTGCCAGGCGTGGCCTCACCACCGCCGCCATCAGCGCCGTCGACATCGCGCTCTGGGACATCCTCGGCAAATCGCTCGGCCAGCCGGTGTGGCGGCTGCTGGGCGGCCGCAAGCTGGACCGCATGCCGGCCTATGCCTCCGGCGGCTGGGCCTCGGCGGATGCCATCGGAGAACAACTGAAATCCTATCTCGCCAAAGGCGGCTTCAAGGCGCTCAAGATGCGGGTCGGGGCGATGGATGGCGCCGCGCATGTCTCGGCTACCCGCGTACGCGCCGCGAGGCAGGCGATCGGCCCCGATATCGAGTTGATGGTCGACGCCCACGGCACCTACACGGTCGCCGAGGCCAAGCGCTTCATGAACCTCACCGCCGATCTCGACCTGGCCTGGTTCGAGGAACCGATCGTCGCCGACGACAAGCCGGGCATGGCCGAGGTGCGGGCCGCCGGCTCGATCCCGATCGCCACCGGCGAGAGCGAGGCGACGCGCTATGCCTTCCGCGATCTGGCGGTGCTCAAATCCGCCGACATCTTCCAGCCGGACCCGGCCTTCTGCGGCGGCATCAGCGAGGCGATGAAGATCGGCACCATCGCCAGCGCCTTCAACCTGCGGCTGGCGCCGCATCTGTGGGCCGGCGCCCCCTGCTTCTTCGCCGGACTGCATGTCTGCGCGGCTTCGCCGGCTAGCTTTACGGTGGAATACTCGCTCGGCGCCAATCCGATGATCCACGATCTGATCAAGGAGACTGTCGAAGCAAAGGACGGTATGATAGCGATCCCGGAAAAGCCCGGATTGGGGTTCACCATTTCCGAGCGATTCCTGGAGGCGCACGCGCAACACGGCTGACAATGAAAGAAAAGAACCTTCTCGCCGAACTCGCCGCCTACCTGTTCTCCCATTCCGACAAGGAGACCAGCAGGACACCCTCCGAACGTGAGCTGGCCGAGCATTTCGGCGTGAGCCGAGGCCAGATCCGCGAGGCGCTGGCCATACTGGAGGCCATGCGCATCGTCGAGCGCCGCGCCAAGTCAGGCATCTATATCGACACCAAGCAGGCGAGCGTGGAGGCGCTGGCGCTGTTCGCGCGCGCCGGCCTGCCGCTCGACCCGGTGCAGATCTACGAGACGGTCGAACTGCGCAAGATCCATGAGATCAAGGCGGCCGAGCTTGCCTGCTCGCGCGCCACCGAGGAGAATTTCGAACGCCTGCGGGCGATCCTGAAGGCTTCCGAGGCGCGCATCGCCGCCGGTGAAGGCCTCGCCAAGGAGGACCGCGAGTTCCATCTCGAAATCGTGCGCGCCACCAAGAACGGCGTCTTCCACAACATCTGCAGCGTCTACTACCTGATGGGCGAACAGCGCCTGCCGATCTATTTCAACGACCCGGAGCGCAGCGTGCGCTCGCATGCCGAGCACGTGCAGATCTACGAGGCGCTGCTGCGCCGCGACGGCAACCTCGCCCAGGCGTTGATGAACGCGCATCTGCAGGGCGCCGAAAGCTACTGGAAGGGCCTTATCGAAGGCCGTGGGATGGAAGCGAAAGACACATCGCTCGAGAAGGCTTGAGCACATACGGCCAAGCGCCATCGCTTGGCACGCAGCGGCGACATCGCCAGGCGTAACGGGAGCAGGATGAGACGGGGGTCGACTATGCTCGCGCAAGCGCATGAACCCGAAAATCGGAATCGATTTTCGGAAAGGATCATGCGCCAAACAAAAGGGTCAGAGTGTCCTTTGCGCGTCCAAAAGGACGCGCGGCGCTCCAGGGAATCCAGGGAGCTGGGCGGGATGACCAGATCCAGCCCTATGCCGTCCTGATCATGCGCAAGATCCTGTCGACCCACCCGCTGCATCCGCGCGCCACCTCCATGCTGGCCAGCGCCGGCCGGCTGGCCATCGCGCCAGCTATCGATGCCGCGACCCTGGCCGCCGAGGCGCGGGACGCCGACATCGTCATCGTGCGCGCGCCGCTGCCGCCGCAATTGTTCGAGGGCGCCACGCGATTGCGGGCGGCCATCCGCCACGGCGCCGGCCTCGACATGATTCCCATGGAAGCGGCGACCGCCGCCGGCGTGCTGGTGGCGAACGTGCCGGCCGTCAACGCCCGCTCTGTCGCCGAGCATGTGATGTTCACCGCGCTGGCGCTGCTCAGGCGGTTTCGCGCCATGGACCGCGACCTTCGCGCCAGGGGCTGGCTCGCCGGCCGCGAGCACGCCAATTCCGCCAGCGAACTCGCCGGCAAGACGATCGGCATCGTCGGCCTCGGCGCAGTCGGCCAGGCGGTCGGCCATATCGCGGCGCATGGCTTCGACCTCAATGTCGTGGCGACCACCCGCAGCATGCGCCCGGCGCCGGATCGCATCGGCTTCCTGTCCATCGACGCCCTGGTCGAGCAGAGTGACATCATCGTGCTCTGCTGCCCGCTGACGGAGGAGACGCGTGGCCTGATCAGCCGCGAGCGCATCGCCCTGATGAAGCCACACGCACTGCTGATCAACGTCTCGCGGGGGCCGGTGGTCGACGACGATGCGCTGATCGAGGCCTTGCGCAGGGGACGCATCGGCGGCGCCGCGCTCGACGTGTTCTCCACCCAGCCGCTGCCGCCAAATCACCCCTATTTCAGCTTCGACAACGTGATCGTCACGCCGCACATGGCCGGCATCACCGAGGAATCGATGATGCGCATGGGCGTCGGCGCCGCAGGCGAGGCGTTGCTGGTGCTCGATGGCAAGCTGCCGGTCAACCTGCGCAACCCGGATGTGGTTGGGCATTATCGGCGACGCTTTCCCGCGAGCTGATCCTCAGACGAAGGACGCCTCAATTTTCCCGGATTTCACGGCAAGCCTGTTTCGATGGCCAGGTTCGTACGATTGATTATCGCGGCTGCCGGTATCTGCGTGACGGCGACTCAGGCCGACGCGGGCGGCCAGGGCGCCTACGTTTTCTGCGACAACGGCCTACGCTGCCTTACAGCGCCCTGCCCTTCGAACAGCGCCCTCGACCTTGCCAGCGGCAAGATCGTCAAGGGCGTATCGATCGACACCAGTCGCCTGTCGCAGCAGGACAAGGCGCTCGATCTGCAGGACAAGCTTTATGCGGGCAAGCTTGTGGTTGACGGCGCCATCGTGAACCGGCAGCAGACCTTCAACGGCAGGAAATACAGCCTGCCGACGCTGGTCGCGACCGGCATCGAGCGCACGTCAAGGGACAGCGAACGCAGGCACTGCTCGGCTCACTGAGCCCACGCTCCCGAAAAGCCGCGGACTTCCCGAAAGGCTTCGCGCCATCTCAACGCCTGAGCAAGGCCTCGACCCCCGCCGCGATATCGAAGAGATGACGGTCATGCCCATGCCGGGCCACCAGCATCAAACCCACGGGCAGCGCCGTGCCCGGTACCGGCAGCGAGATCGCGCAGAGGTCGAACTGGTTGGCCACCTGCGTGTTGCGCAGCATCAGCCCCTCGACGCGGTCGCATAGCGCATCATCGGCCTTCAGCGCGCTGATCGTCGGCGCCAACACAGGCGAGGCAGGCAGAGCCAGAATATCCACCGCTTCGAAACGTCCATTCATCGCCCTGGCGAGTTCGACGCGCCGGCGCATGGCCCTGATGTAGAACGGCGTCGGGATGGTAGCGGCGCGCGACAATGGCTCGCTGACGCGCGGGTCGACGGGCACGGGCGCGCCTTCCGCCAGCCAGTCGGCGTGGACTTCCGCCCCTTCCATCGCCGCGATCGAACCACGCTTCGTGGCCGCGCGCATCTGCGCTATGAGATCGTCGATCGTGATGTCGGCAAGCCGCGCACCCGCGCCCTCCATCCCGGCCAGAGCGTGCTCGAATGCCGCCATGACCTCGGGTTCGGTGCCGTCGAACAGGAGCCCGCGCGGTATCGCCACGCGTAACCCCGCGAGAGATCGCGGCGACGGCGCATAATGGTCGTCACCCGCCATGACCGCGTCGGCTGCCGCGCAGTCGGCAACGCTGCGGGCCAGCGG
Organism: Mesorhizobium sp. 65-26; assembly: GCA_001899205.1. GTDB lineage: Bacteria > Pseudomonadota > Alphaproteobacteria > Rhizobiales > Rhizobiaceae > Mesorhizobium. The sequence goes on from MKVL01000038.1 coordinate 331,973, forward strand.
CCCGACTGAATCCAGCGTCGCCGACAGGGGAAAGGCGCCGGCCAGCGGCACGCGCCTCGCCGTCGGCTTGAAGCCGACGACGCCGTTGAGCGCGGCGGGAATGCGGATCGAACCGCCGGGGTCGGAACCGATCGAGATATCGCTCGTTCCCTCGCCGACGGCGACGCCGGCGCCCGAGGACGAACCGCCGGGAATGCGGCTGGCATCGGCCGCGTTTCCGGGCGTGCCGTAATGCATGTTGAAGCCGACCGCCGTGAAGGCGAACTCGGTCATGTTGGTCTTGCCGGGGATGACGGCACCCGCCTGCCGCAGCCTGCGTACGATCGCCGCGTCCTGCATCGCCGGCGGTGTGGTCCTGCGCAACAGCGATCCAGCCGTGGTCGGCTCGCCAGCGACGTCGAACAGGTCCTTGATGGAGACGATGGTTCCGTCGAGCGGTCCGAGGCTGACACCGGCCTTGCGGCGGGCGTCGGCGGCATCCGCGGCCGCCCGCGCCGCTTCGGGATAAAGCCGCGTGTAGACCGTCTCGTCGGACGCGCGTCCGGCAAGGCGGGAAAGGATGGCTTCGAGACGGTCACGAACGGATTGCATGTCGATGTCGGACTCCGAAAGGCTGCAACGTCTTTAAAGCAGTTCCGGAAAAGTCGCGCAGCGATTTTCCCGGGAAGGTGCACGGAGATTTCCCGGACGGGAGCCGTAAAGCTCCTCAGGAGAATCGTGCGAAACGGATGCTGATGCACCTGCCGAAGCGAAAGGAAGATCGATGCTCTACAGAGGCGGTTGCCATTGCGGCAAGGTGGCGTTCGAGGTCGAGGGCGAACTTGACGGCGCGGTACGCTGCAACTGCTCGATCTGCATGCGCAAGGGCGCGCTGCTGTGGGCCGTCGGGCGCGATCGGCTCAAGGTGGTCGCCTGGGGCGACGATCTTGGGCACTACACCTTCGGCAAGGGCGCGATAACGCATCGCTTCTGCAGGACATGCGGTATTCATCCCTTCGCCGAGGACAGCGGCAAGGGCAAAGGTCGCAGCGCCTATGTCAACGTCAACTGCCTCGACGATGTCGATCTGGCCGCCATCGAGGTCTTCGAGTTCGATGGCCGCTCTGCATAGGTCCCGAAAGGCGGAACCCGTTTTCAGAACAAGAACAGGATGACGATTCGAGCGAACATCATGCCGATCTACCGGTAGCCGGAGGCGTCGGCTGGTTTGCCGGCGTCCTGAACCTCGGGAACATAGCGCCAGGCGTCCGGACGGGACCCGTCAAGATCGGTAAAGCCGTACAGCTGCGCAAGCCCGCCGCTGGACAGGGATTGGCCGTTCCAGCGCGAGCGCCCCGGATCGGCGGCCAGCGCCACCACAGCGCGGCCGACGAAGCGCGGCGTCTCGGATATGACGAAATGCGGAACGTTGGCGGTTGCATCGCGCCAATTCTCTTCGCGCACGCCGAAGGCTTCCAGCATCATCTCCGAGCGCAGCCAGCCCGGTGTCAATGACACCGAAGTGGCGCCATGTCTCTCCAGGTCCCTGGCATGCGCCCAGGCCATGCGGTTCACCGCCACCTTGGCAAGGTCATAGAAGGGCGAAAGGCGATAGTGGTCGGCATTGTATTCGGCGGTGCCGTCCGTGACTTCGACAAGCAACCCGCCCGGCCTCTCGATCATGATTGGCAGGGCATAGTGCGCCGTGATGAGATGCGTATCGATCCCGAGCCGAAGCAATCGCAAACCGTTCTCCAGATCATGGTCCCAGACCGGTTTGTTCCATTCGAACAGCTTCTCACCGCCCCACACATCGTTGACCAGTATGTCGAGCCGGCCCTGCTCGACGCGTATCCGCTCGACCAGCGCGCGCACCTCCTCGGCGACCAGGTGATCGACCTGAACGGCAATGCCCTTGCCGCCCTGCGCGGTGACGAGTTCGGCTGTTTCCTCGATTGTTTCGGGTCGGGCATATTCGGATTGTTGGGACCGTGTCGTCCGCCCCGTGACATACACGGTAGCGCCGGCCGCTCCGAGTTCGACAGCGATGCCGCGCCCGGCCCCCCGGGTGCCGCCGGCGACAAGCGCAATCTTTCCGTCAAGCAACATCACAACCTCCGAACCAACCACACAAAGAGAACACTGGCATTCGCCCTTGTTGTCATTTATAAATGATCATTCGTTTATAAATGGATGTCAATATGACCCGACCCAAAACCCAATCCGATGAGCAGGTCCTGGAGGCGGCCTATCGATTGATGCATGCGGAGGGACCGGAAGCCCTGACCTTTGAACGGCTTGCACGGACCTCCGGCCTATCGGGCTCGACGCTGGTGCAACGCTTCAAGAGCAAAGCGCAATTGAAACAACGCACACTGCTTTACGCCTGGGATGGGCTCGACAGCAGAACCGAGGAACTGGCGCGCTCCACGCCAGGCACACCGGCAGGCGCGATCGAACTGCTGGTCGCGCTTTCAAGCGGCTATGGCGACATCGCGTCCTATGCCGAGGGGCTGCTTGTCCTGCGCGAAGATTTGCGTGATCCGGTCCTGCGGGCGCGCGGCGCAGCATGGAAGGCGACATTGAGCAAGATGCTCGCCGACCGCTTTGCCGGGGTCGAGGGCATGCCGGACGACATCGGCCTGCTGATGGCCTCGCATTGGCAGGGCTCGCTGCTATGGTGGAGTTTCGATCCCGACAGCATGGAACTAACGAGCTATGTCGAGCAAAGCCTGAAGCGTTTCGTGTCGGCCATCACAGCCTCGGCCCGGAGCCGCTGAAGCCCCGAACCGTGATCGGTTCCTGGATTGCGGATGGCGGCCTATTCGACTCGCTTCGGTCCCTTCGCGAACACGACCAGCGCCGCGAGCAGCGTTGCCACGCCGCAATAGCCGAAGGCGCTGGCGACGCCGGCGTGGTCGACCAGCAGGCCGCCGAAGACCGCGCCCAGTGCGATCGCGATCTGGAACGTGGCGACCATCAGGCCGCCGGCGCTCTCCGCCTGGTCGGGCGCCGCGCGCACCAGCCAGGTCTGCAGGCCGACCGGCACCGCCCCGAAGGCGAAGCCCCAGACTGCAACCGCCGCGGCGGCGATCGTCGCCGATGCCCCCAGCGTCAGCATCGAGGCCGCAGCGAGCGCGATCAGCAACGGCGCCAGGGCAACGGCCGTCTTGAGGCTGCGTTCAGCCATGAAGCCACCCGCGAGATTGCCGAAGAAACCGCCGACGCCATAGGCCAGGAGCACGAGCGAGATGGTCTGGATGTCGAGCATCGGAACCTTCTCCAGGAACGGGCGAACGTAAGTAAAACCGGCAAAGTGTCCCGAGGCGACCAGCAGCACCACCAGCAGGGCGATCCGGATCATCGGCCGCTCCAGCACCTCGAGCAACGTGCGGAAGCTCGCCACGCCATCAGGCGGCAGTCTCGGGATCGTCGCCACCTGCACCAGCAGCGCCAGCGCGCCGACGACGGTCGCGATCATGAAGGCTGTACGCCATCCCCAGACATCGCCGACATAGGCACCGATCGGCGCGGCGCAGACGGTCGCCACCGAGACACCCGTCAGGATGATCGACATGGCGCGCGGCATCAGCCGCATCGGCACCAGCCGCAGCGCCATCGCCGCCGACATTGCCCAGAAACCGCCCAGCGCGACGCCGAGCACGACACGGGCGAGCAGGAGCAGCGACAGCGACGAGGCGAAGGTCGCCAGCAGGTTCGAAACGATGAGCAACGCTGTCAGCATCCACATCACCAGCCTGCGGTCCAGGCGCCGGGTGATGATGGCCATCGTCGGGGCGGCGATGGCGCCGACGACAGCGGTCGCGGTCACCGCCTGCCCGGCCAGCCCCTCGCTGACCCCGAGGTCGCGCGCCATCGGCGTCAGCAGGCTTGCCGGCAGGAATTCGGCGGTTACGAGGCCGAAGACGCCGAGTGCCAGGGATACCACCGCACCCCAGGCAGGCTCCGTTCGCTCCTCCGGTACGGCAGGGTTCAGCAGGGCACCGTCAAGGGTACCCGTCACGGGTTCGGCCATGGTCAGTCTCCGATCTGGTTGCAGCGCAACAATTGGCTGCACTGCAACATAGGGAGTGACGCTCTGGAGTTTCCATGCTAGAAAACCCATCATGCTTGATCATTCGTCCAAAATTCCAACGACTGGTGATCCGCTGACCGACATCTTGCGCGGCCTGCGGCTGGACGGCGTCGACTATGCGCGCTGCGAGATGCGCGAGCCCTGGGGCATCCAGTTTCCGGCGCGCGCGGCGGCATGGTTCCATTTCATCGGCCGTCGCGACTGCTGGCTGATGGAGCCTTCCGGCGAATGGGTGCAGCTCAGGGCGGGCGACGCGGTGCTGCTGCCGCGCGGGGCTGCGCATGTGCTGGCGAGCGAACCGGAAACCAAGGTCTGGCCTGTAAAGGGCTTTGAAGCCGAGGAAGTCTGCAAGAACGTCTACTGCATGTCGAACGAAGCCATGTGCGGCGAAGGCCGGCCCGGCACGCTGTTGTTCTTCGGCAGCATGTATTTCAACATCGACAGCCTGCACCCCCTGCTCGGCATGATGCCCGACGTGATGCGCACGCATGAGCTGGAAGCCTACGAGCCGGCCATCCCGCATCTGCTGGAGGCCATGGCGCGCGAGGTGACGATGGAACGCGTCGGTTCCGGCGGCATCCTGGCGCGGCTGGCCGACGTGCTGGCCGCCACGGTCATCCGCTCCTGGGTCGAGCGTGGCTGCGGCGACTCGTCCGGATGGATCGCAGCGGTCAGGGATCGCGAGATCGGCAAGGTGCTGGCCGCGATCCACCTCGACCCGAGCCGCGAATGGACGGTAGAAACGCTGGCAAGGATGATGGGTGCCTCGCGGTCCGGCTTTGCCGAGCGCTTCGCGACCATCGTCGGCGAGACACCGGCACGATATGTCACCCAGGTCCGCATGCACCAGGCCCGGCAATGGCTGGTCCGCGACCGCATGAAGATATCGGTCGTCGCGACGCGTCTCGGCTATGAATCGGATGCGGCCTTCAGTCGGGCGTTCAAGCGCGTCATCGGATCGCCGCCAAGCCATTTCCGCGCCGAGGAACAGGCCGAGCTCCGCCAGGCCGGTTGAGCGGATTCCGCCGAGCCCGCCCGCGCTACCCCGCGTGGCGCAGGTTGATGCCGCTGCCCTTGTCGAACAGCACCACCTTGTCCGGATTCCAGGCAAAGCGCACGGCCTGCTCGATCGCCACGTCGGTCCTGGCCGGCACGGTGGCACGCAGCGTGGCGTCGCCGACGCGCAGCGTCAGGATCTTCTCGACGCCATGGTTCTCGACATCGTGCACGCGCGCCTCCACCGGCGCGCCGCTTTCGAGATGCACGTCCTCCGGCCGAATGCCGAAGACGAGCGGGCGGCCCTCGGCCGCCACGCCCGCCTTCGTGCCCCCCGCCAATGGCAATTCGAATGCTGTCGGCGCCATCACCGCGCGGCCTCCCACAAGCTTGCCGTCGATGAGGTTCATCGGCGGCGAGCCGACGAAGCTCGCGACATAGGTGTCACGCGGATTGCTGTAGATTTCGTGCGGCGTGCCTGATTGCACGATGCGGCCGTGGTTGAGCACGCCCACCTTGTCGCCCATCGACATGGCCTCGATCTGGTCGTGGGTCACGAACAGGAAAGTGGCGCCGAGCTGGATCTGCAGGTTCTTCAGCTCCGTACGCAGCGCCTCGCGCAGCTTGGCATCGAGCGCCGACAGCGGTTCGTCCATCAGGAAGACACGTGGCTTGCGCACGATGGCCCGGCCGATCGAGACGCGCTGCATCTCGCCGCCAGAGAGCCGGTCCGTCTTGCGGTCAAGCAGGTGCTCGATGCGCAACGTCTTCGCCGCACGGGCGACGCGATCCTTGATCTCGGCGTCCGGCAGCCGGCGCAGCTTCGACTTTAGCGGGAACTCGAGGTTCTCGCGCACGGTGTAGCGCGGATAGAGCGAATATTGCTGCAGCACCAGTGCCACGTCGCGCTCGGCCGCGCCCCAGTCGGCGACATCGACGCCGTCGATGAACACACGGCCTTGCGTCGGCTTCTCCAGCCCCGCGACCAGCCGCAGCGTTGTCGTCTTGCCGGCGCCGGTCTCGCCGAGCAGCACGAAGAACTCGCCATCGGCGATGTCGAGATCGAGACCCGACAGCGCGGTGTGGTTTCCGAACGTCTTCGAGATGTTCTTGAGCTGGATATGGGCCATTACAAACTCACCCCGAGCGACCTGCCGCTTGCCGTGTCGAAGAAATGCGCCTGCGCCGGATCGATCCTGGCGAACACCCTTTCGCCCGGTCCGCCGACGAAACCACTCTTGGTGCGGGCGCGCAGCATCTTGGAGCCGACCTTGAGGTCGACGATGTCGAACGAGCCGAGCGGCTCGACGATCTGCGTCTCGACCGGCAGGAAGCCTTCCGTCGCCTCATGGCGGATGAGGACGCCTTCCGGTCGGATGCCGAGCGTCAGGCCGCCGCCGGCATGGCCGTTGAGCTTAGCGAGCAGCGTCTTCGGAAAGTCGAAGCCGGCTCCGGCGCCACCGACGGTGACGGAGGCTGAGCCTGCCTTTTCGGCGACCGCGGCATCGGCGACGTTCATCACAGGACTGCCGACGAACTGCGCGACGAACAGGTTGGCGGGGCGCGAATAGACCTCGTCCGGCGAGCCCACCTGCTGCAGCACGCCCTCATGCATGATGACGATGCGGTCGGCGAGGCTCATCGCCTCGATCTGGTCGTGGGTGACATAGATGGTGGTCGAGCCCTGCTTGATGTGCAGCCGCTTGATCTCCGCCCGCATCTCCTCGCGCAGCTTGGCGTCGAGCGCGCCGATCGGCTCGTCCATCAGCATCGCCTTAGGCCGCCGCACCAGCGCCCGTCCGATGGCCACGCGCTGCATGTCGCCGCCCGACAGCGCCGACGGCTTCTTCGCCAGCAGGTCGGTGATCTGCAGCGTCTTGGCCACCGAGCGCACCTCGGAATCGATCTCGCCCCGGCTCTTGCGAGTCGCGCGCAGCGGAAAGGCGATGTTCTCGTAGACGCTCATATGCGGGTAGAGCGAGAATGACTGGAACACCATGGCAATGTCGCGGTCGGCCGCCTTGAGGTGCTGCACCGGCTTGCCGTCGATCAGTATGTCGCCCTCGTCGATCGTCTCCAGCCCGGCGACGGCGCGCAGCGTCGTCGTCTTGCCGCAGCCCGACTGCCCGAGCAGCACGATGAACTCATTGTCCTCGATCTTGAGGTTGAGGTCCTTGATGACCTGGACGGCGCCGAAGAATTTCTGCACGCCGCGAAGTTCGATCTGGGTCAATGGCGTGCTCCCGGATTTCCCGTCTGCCCGGTGCCGGCCTGCTCCTCCGGGGCGATCTTGGAGGTGATGTTGAAGCCGATCAGGCCGATGAGGATGATCGTCAGGCCGTAGCTGTGCAGCAGCATGCTCCAGGGCTGGCAGAGCGCGATGATGCCGAGCACCATCAGCACCTGCGAGCCGGGTTCCAGATATCTGCGGTTGATGGCGCGAAAGCTCATTTGCGGATCGCTCCGAAGGACATGCCGCGCAAGAGATGGTTGCGGAGCAGGAAGGTGAAGATCGCGACCGGCAGCAGGAACAGGAAGGTGCCCGCCGCGATCACCGTCCAGTCGGGCAGGCCGGAGCCGACCTGGCTGGGGATGAAGGGCGGCGCCGTCTGCGCGCGCCGGTTGGTCATGATCAGCGCGAAAGCGTACTCGTTCCACGCGGTGATGAAGCAGAACACGGCGGTTGCGGCGATGCCGGTCGCGGCCTCCGGCAGCACGATCTTGAAGAACGCCTCCATGCGGGTGTAGCCGTCGACGAGAGCCGCTTCCTCGTACTCCTTCGGGATCTCGTCCATGAAGCCCTTCATCAGCCACACCGAGAAGGACAGGTTGAAGGCGGTGTAGAGGATGATCAGGCCGAGATGGGAGTCGTTCAGCCCCACCGCCCGGTACATCAGGAACATCGGGATCGCCACCACCACGGGCGGCAGCATGCGCGTCGACAGGATGAAGAACAGGAGGTCGGCCTCGCCCTTGACCTTGAACCGGGAGAAACCATAGGCCGTGAAGGTGCCCATGCCGACGGCGAGGATGGTCGAGGTTATGGCGACGATCAGCGAGTTCAGGAAGCGACTCGGATAGCCTGACCATTGCACCTGCCCCTGGCCGTCGCGCACGATCTTCTCGCCGCCGTCGAACACCACGCGCTCCCACCATGGCGCGGCCGCGTATTCCTCCGGCGTCGGCGGCGTGCGCAGCTGCGAGCGCTTGGTGAACAGCTTGACGAAGGGAGAAATCTCCGGCTGGAACACCACCGTCGGCGGGATCGTGGTGGCGAGGTTGCGCGGTTTGAACGCCGTCGAGGCGATCCAGTAGATCGGCGCCAGGAAGATGATCGTCACCACCAGCACGGCGACGATCGCCAGGCGGTTGGCGGCGACTTCGGAAGAAGTGCGGACGGCGGCCATCTCAGCGCTCCTTCACCTTGTTGAGGTATTTGACGTAGATGTTGGTGATCGCCAGCACCATGATCAGCACGATGTAGGCGAGCGCGCAGGAGCGCCCCGTCTGCCATTCCTGGAACGCCATCTTGTAGAGCCGGATCGAGATCAGCTCGGTCGTCGGCTGGCTGGTCAGGATGTAGGCGAGGTCGAAGGTCTTGAACGCCTCCATGGTGCGGAAGATCACCGCGATCATCAGGATGGGCGCCACCAGCGGCAGGGTAATGCGGAAGAAGGTGTAGAACGGGCCGGCGCGATCGATCGCGGCCGCCTCGTAGAGATGCTTTGGCACGGCGGAAAGGCCGGCCAGCGACAGCAGCATGACGAAGGGCGACCACATCCAGATGTCGGTCAGCGCCACGGCGTAGAGCGCCATCTTCGGATCGGCGAGCCACTCGAAGGTGCCGAGGCCGAGCGCGTAGTTGATGATGCCGAAGGAGGGGTCGTAGAGCAGCTTCCAGAACAGGCCGACGACGGCCATGGACAGCATCATCGGCAAGAGCAGCAGCGTCGTCAGCAGCCCCTTCAGCGGAATGTCCCGATTGAGCAGCATCGCCACGCCGAAGCCGACGAAAAGCTGACCGGCGACAGAGATGATGACGTATTTCGCGGTGATGGCGAAGTTCGACCACACATAGGGGTCGTTGAGCAGGTCGCGGTAGTTCTTCAGCCCGACGAAGTTTGCCGGCGCATTGGTCGAGGCACGGAAATCGGTGAAGGAATAGCCGAGCGAGTAGATCAACGGGAAGATGTTGAAGACGATCAGGAACAGGATCGTCGGGATGATGAAGAGGTTGCGGATCGAAATGTCGCTGAAGCCGCGCGCGGCGGCCCGCGAGGATTGATCCAGCGTGGTGATCATCGAGGTCGCCAAGACCCTGCTCCCGGTTTTGCAAAAGGAAACGGAGGAGGCGTCGGCGCCTCCTCCGCGCGGCATGTCGGTTACTGCACGCGGCCGTATTTCTTGAAGGTCGCGTTCCAGTCCGCGGCAAGCGCGTCCAGCGTCTCCTTGGCGGTGCCTTCGCCACCAATCATGTAGGGGTAGATGCGCTGGTTGAGCTGCTGCAGCAGTTCGGCATATTCCGGCACCGCCCAGAAGTCCTTGACCTTGAACATGGTCTCGTAGAAGGCCTTGTTGTAGGGCGTGGCGTTCTGGAATTCCTCCGACTTCAGCACCGCCTGGCTGCAGGTGTAGCCGCCCAGCGCCGCCCACTTCTTCTGGGTCTCGTCCTTGATGAACCATTCGAGGAACTTCATCGCCTCGTCCTGCTTCTTGGAGTAGGAGACGACGGAGATGCCCTGGCCGCCAAGCGCCGCGAACTGGTCGCCATGCGGCCCCGCCGGATTGGCGAAGAAACCGGTGTTCTTGGCGTTCGGGTTCGAGGCCTCGTTGATCAGCGACGGGAAGAAGGCGAAGTAGTTCATGCTCATCGCCGCGAGATTCTCGGTAATGGCCTGGTTGTCCTCGACGAAGAAGGTCTTGGCCCAGCCCGGAGGCGTGAACTTGTAGAGTTCCTTGTAGGCGTCCAGCGCGGCGACCGCCTTGTCGGAGTTGATGTGGCCATCCACCTTGTAGGTAGCGTAGTCGCCAAGCTCGCCGCCATACGAGAACAGTGCGTTCTCGAAGCCCATCGCCATCGCGTCGTAGGAATTGTCGGTGTAGATCGCGATGCCGTACTTCTTCTGGTCGGGCCGGTAGAAGAACTCGGCGATGTCGCGCAGCTGCTTGAAGTCCTTCGGCACGTCGAGGTCGTAGCCGTATTTGGCCTTGAAGGCTTCCTTCTCCTTCGGGTCCTCGAACCAGTCCTTGCGATAGGCCCAGCCGACGGCGTCGCCCTCGAGCGGGATCGCCCAGTATTTGCCGCTGTTACCGGGGTACTCGGCATAATATTTGACGGTTGCCGGCGCCATGACCTCGTTCAGCTTGTGCTTGTTGAAGAAGTCGGTCAGGTCGACATAGTGCCCGCCGGTGGATCCGGCGCCGAGCCACTGCGAGTCGCCGACGACCAGATCGTAGGCATCGCCATGGGCGTTGAATTCGGTGAATGTCTTGGTCTGGAAATCGGCCCACGGCGTGGTTTCCACCGTGATCTTGACGCCGGTTTCCTTCTCGTACTCGTTGCCCAGTTCCTGCAGGTAGTTGGCCGGATCCCACTCCGCCCAGAAGATGGTGAGTTCCTTTTCCTGCGCGTAGACCGACGTCCCGCAGGCAAGCGTCAAACCGATACCAGCGAGCACGCTGGTCATTATCTTGCGCATAATGATCTCCTCCCTGTGCGCATTCTACCGTGTCACGCGGACCGGCGACGGGGCCGGCCCTGGTAGTTCCTCCCGCAATCGCACCTTCCGGTTCCGGGCCTCCTCGCCCTGCCGGAAACGGACCCCGGGCCCTCTCGCCCTGATCCGCTTTTCTTTCCCAATCTGGTATTACCAATTTCAGAGCCGCGTCAAGCTCTTTCTTAGGCCGCGATTTCGGGCAGCGCGACTGGATTCCGGCATTATCTGCCTGTTTTTGCTAAATTTTCCTACTGATTGATATAGCTCGCGCTTGGCAGCGCTTCTGCGTCCGGGCTACAGTAGGATATCGACAGGCGAATCTGGTAGAACCAGATATCGCCTATTTCGATGCCGTTGCCGGCATGCTTCCATTTCCGACGGACGTCGTTTCCGCCACCGCCGCGCGCACCAGCGCGTCGGCCGCCCATTGCGCGACGGATATCGTACCGGCACTGTCCAGGCCCCAGATGTCCTTCAGCACGATCAGCACCTCGACGCCGAAGATCAGCGACAGCGCCTGCGCCAGGCGGTCGAAATCGCGCGGCGGCAGGTTGCCCGCCAGCGGCGCTATCGCATCCCTGAGAAGATCGACGCGGTGGCCGCGCGTGAAGGCCGGCTCGGAACCCAGCGTGCCGGCCTGGCGGCGCGCCCACTGGTCGAGGGAGAGTTTCAGCGCCGCCTTGAACGTGGCCTCGAATTCCTCGATCCGCGGCATCGAGGTGGCGAAGAGTTCCGACACCCGCTTTCGCGGATCCTGCGAGCCGGACTTCCAGGTGAGGATCGGTCCCAGCCCCTCGTCGACCACCGCCTGAACGAGCGCCGCCTGGCTTGGGAAATAGCGATAGGCGGTGGCGCGCGACACCTCTGCGGCCTCGGCGACCTCGCTGACCGAAGGCGTGGCGCCAGACTGCATCAGCCGCGTCGCCGTCTCCAGCATCAGCCGCCTGGTACGCGCGCGGGGACCACGCTCGGCCGCATGCTCGCCAGCATCCTTCATCGCGCGTTGACGTGAGACGTTCATATCAATACGATACGCGCGTCTCAAAAAATTGCAATGCCGTCACCGGCGGCCAGCAAGAGAACGGCGCGAGCGCGCCGGGGCGGGGAACGCGATGCGACGCATCTACGTGGTGGGCACGGCCGACACCAAGGGCGAGGAACTGACCTTCCTCGCCGACGCGGTCGCCGCCACCGGCGCGACGGTCGCCCGCGTCGACGTCGGCACGCGTCCTTCGACCACGCGCGTCGATGTCACGGCCGCCGAGGTCGCCGCCCACCATCCCGACGGGACCGAGGCCGTCCTCGGCCTCGACGACCGCGGCGCCGCCGTGATGGCGATGGGCATTGCCTTCACGCGCTTCATCCAGACCCGCGATGACATCGCCGGCATCGTCGGCCTCGGCGGTGGCGGCGGCACCTCGATCATCACCTCCGGCATGCGAGCCCTGCCGCTCGGCCTGCCCAAGATCATGGTCTCGACGCTCGCCTCCGGCGACACGGCTCCCTTCGTCGACGTCTCCGACATCGTCATGATGCCGTCGGTGACCGACATGGCCGGCCTCAACCGGCTGTCGCGCGTCGTGCTGCACAACGCCGCGCAGGCGATCTCGGGCATGGCCGCCGCGCCGGCGCCGCAGGCAAGCGGCAAGCCCTCGATCGGCCTCACCATGTTCGGCGTCACCACACCGTGCGTGACGGCGATCGCCGACCAATTGCGCCAAGACTACGACTGCATGGTCTTCCATGCCACCGGCACCGGCGGCCGGAGCATGGAGAAGCTGGCCGACAGCGGGCTCCTGTCCGGCATAATCGACATCACCACCACCGAGGTCTGCGACCTTCTGGTCGGCGGCGTGCTGCCGGCCACCCAGGATCGCTTCGGCGCGATTGCCCGCGGCGGCCTGCCCTATGTCGGTTCGGTGGGCGCGGTGGACATGGTGAATTTCTGGGCGCCACCCACGGTGCCGGAGCGGTTTTCCGGACGGCGCTTCTATCACCACAACCCGAACGTGACGCTGATGCGCACCACAGCCGAGGAGAACCGCCGCATCGGCGAATGGATCGGAACGAAGTTGAGCCTGTGCGAAGGGCCGGTCCGCTTCCTGATCCCGGAAAAGGGGGTCTCGGCCCTCGACATCGAAGGCGGCGCCTTCTTCGACCCGGAGGCCGACGCCGCGCTGTTCGAGGCGATCGAGCGAACCATCAAGCCGAACGCCGGGCGCCGCATCGAGCGGCTGCCGCTGCATATCAACGACCCCGCATTCGCCAGGGCCGCGGTCGCGGCCTTCCTCGATATCGCCAGACAGTGAAAGGTCACCGCATGCCCGCCATTCCGCGCAAGGACATACTGAAGAAGTTCAAGGGGATGATCGACAAGGGCGTGCCGATCGTCGGCGGCGGCGCCGGCACCGGCCTGTCGGCGAAGGCCGAGGAGGCAGGCGGCATCGACCTCATCATCATCTACAATTCCGGCCGCTACCGCATGGCCGGGCGCGGCTCGGCCGCCGGCCTGCTCGCCTATGGCAACGCCAACGAGATCGTCAAGGACATGGCGCGCGAGGTGCTGCCAGTGGTCAGGAAGACGCCGGTGCTCGCCGGCGTCAACGGCACCGATCCCTTCGTCATCATGCCGCTCTTCCTCGCCGAGCTGAAGACGATGGGCTTTTCCGGCGTGCAGAACTTCCCCACCATCGGCCTCTTCGACGGCACCATGCGGCAGAGCTTCGAGGAGACCGGCATGGGCTTCGGGCTCGAGGTCGACATGATCGCCGAGGCCCACAAGCTCGATCTCCTGACCACGCCCTATGTCTTCAATCCCGAGGAAGCGCGCGCCATGACGAAGGCCGGCGCCGACATCGTCGTCGCGCATATGGGCGTGACAACTGGCGGCTCGATCGGCGCCACATCGGCCAAGTCGCTCGACGACTGCGTCGTGGCGATCAACGCCATCGCCGACGCCGCCCGCTCGGTGCGCAAGGACGTCATCCTGCTCTGCCATGGCGGGCCGATCTCCATGCCGGACGACGCGCGCTACATCCTCGAGCGCAGCAAGTGCCTGCACGGCTTCTATGGCGCCAGCTCGATGGAGCGGCTGCCGGCCGAGGCGGCGATCGCCAGGCAGACGGCGGATTTCAAGGCCGTCGCGATCGGCGGCGGCAAGGCAACCGCGAAGAAAAAGAAGGGATAAGACGATGACCGACAGGAACAACGTGTTTGTCTACCCGAAGGACGTCAGCGCCTTCGGCTTCGACTGGGGCAAGCTCTCGCTGACGGTCGCTCCGGAAGTGAACGGCGCCGCCCGCTTCTCCGGCGGCGTCGTCGACCTGCCGCCCGGCCAGGGCCATTCGCGCCACAACCATCCGGGCGCGGAGGAGATTATCTTCGTCATTTCCGGCAATGGCGAGCAGATGGTCGAGGACGAGACCGGCGAGCCGATGGTCGAACAGGTCGGCCCCGGCTGCACAATCTTCGTGCCCGAGAGCCGCTTTCATTCGACCCTCAACACCGGCGACCGGCCCATGCAGCTTTTCGTCGTCTACTCACCCGCCGGGCCGGAACTGCTGCTGCGCGAGTTGCCGGATTTCAGGCTGTTGCCGCCGGGTCAATGATGAACTGATTTTCTCTGCCGGGAAAGCGCTGCCCCTCATTGTCCTGCCGGACATTTCTCCCCGTATAGGGACGGGGAGAAAGGGCTGGCCGCAGCGTCGCCTCTTTCTAGCAACGTTGGAGATTGGCGAAATCGCTGGCGAGAGCTGCCCTCTCCCCGTCTCTATACGGGGAGAGGATGCCGGCAGGCAGGTGAGGGGCAGCAGCGCCCTTTGCGGAATTAGGCCACGCCGCCCCTGTTCCAGCCCCTGCCCCGATCGCCGAACATCACATAGCCGGCATCGGTCACCGCCATTGTATCCTCCAGCTTGATGAAGCCACGCGTCGGGTGGAGCATCGTCGTCTCCACCGACAGCACCATGTTCTTCTCCAGCGGCTTTGCCGCATAGGTGCCCTCATAGGCGACCGGATGGTTCGTCATCAGGAACGGCGCCTCATGTGTGATCAGTCCCATGCCATGGGCGAAGAAATCCGTGTAGGGGGCCACCTTCGAGGCCTTCAGCACACCTTCGGCATGGGCGATCATGTCACCGCCCAGCGTGCCCGCCTTCACCTTCGAGAAGGCCGCCTGCTGCACGGCCTCGACCTCGGCCAGCAGATCCTCCAGCTCCGCGTCCGGCTCGCCCAGCACGCCCATGCGGCAGAGATCGCCGATATAGCCATGATAGTTGCCGCCGGAATCGATCGACATCACCTCGCCCTTCTTCCAGGCCTGGGGCGAGGCGGCGCGGTTGTGGCTCGAGCCGAGCGTCAGCAGGCAATACTCGAAATGCGCGCCACGATTGGTTTCCTCGCGTCGGAGCTGTTCGATGATCTCGGCCTTGGTCGAGCCTTCGCGTGCCCAGCGGATGGTCGCCAGCATCGAATCGGTGATCAACTCCGAGGCGATGCGCAGCTTCTCGAGCTCGGCGTCGGTCTTGATCGCCCGCATCCGCTCCAGCATGTCGGTCGCATCGATCAGCTTCGCATCCGGCAATGCATGCCGGATCAGGGCATAGGCGTCGGACGGCAGGAAGCCGGGTTCGATGCCGATACGCGCGGCCTGCTTACCGATCTTCCCGAGATGCTCAACGGCAAGATTGGCGGCATCGAGCGTGCCCCAGCAGGCCGTGTGCAGGTTCGGCGTCCAGAACGGATTGTTCTGATGTTCGCCGCCTTCCATCCGGTTGCCGATATAGGCTGCATGGTCAGGGCCGCCCTTCTCATAGACGACGATGGGCAGGTACCGGCTGTGGCCGATCGCATCCATCGCGGCGAAGAAGATGAATTTGTAGCCGCCGAGCAGGTACTGCGTGTTGTGTTTCGACGTGGCGAGCAGCACGTCGATGCCGGCCTCCTCCATCAGCCGATCCACCCTTGCATGGTCGAAGGGGATGTTGCTGACGGCATTCTTGCCCGGAACGATGTTCATCTGCCTCTCCCTGATGTCCTTGCCCGCCCGTCAAACAGGCGCACCCTCTCGGGCTCTGAGCCCGGCTATCCGTCAGATCAGTAACACTTTCCGCAATCTGGTACAGCCAGAAACGACAAATCCGGCGATACCATATAAGAAATACTTTGAATTCGAGGTTTAATTTCCAATCTGGTCCTACCAGATTGGAAATTAAACCGGGACGTCGCCAACTGGTCCAGCGGACGGAAATTTCAAAGCCAAGCCAGCATGCGCCAATTCCGTCTCTGGCGAAACCCTTGGCTTGGATCATAATCGCCCCGCCAGGATGACGGCGGGGGCCGTCTCCTGTACCTGCCGGGTCAGGTCGCTTTCAAAACGGTCGATGGAGGAAGTTGAGCGATGTCGCAGTTCACGATTTCACGCCGCGCGGTGCTTGCGGGTTCGGCAATGCTGCTGGCATCCACGGCCCTGCCGACCATCGGACGGGCGCAGACACCGAAAAAGGGCGGACGCCTGGTCGTGGCCGCGGATTCCGAACCGCGCAACCTCAATCCGGCAATCGTCGCCTCCAACGGCGTCTTCTTCATTTCCAGCAAGGTTGTCGAAACGCTGGCCGAAGCCTCCTTCGACGGCAAGGACGGGCTGGCGCCGCGCCTGGCGCTTTCATGGGAAGGCGCCGACGACGGCCTGTCGGCGACCTTCAAGCTGCGTGATGGCGTCAAATGGCACGACGGCAAGCCCTTCACCTCGGCCGACGTCGCTTTCTCGGCGCTCCAGGTGTGGAAGCCGCTGCAGAATCTCGGCCGCACCGTCTTTAGGGATCTCGAGGCCGTCGACACCCCAGACGCTCTCACCGCCGTGTTCAAATTCTCCAAGCCGACGCCTTTCCAGTTGATCCGTAACGCGCTGCCGGCGTTGAGCAGCGTCGTGCCCAAGCATGTCTACGAGACCGGCAAGATCGAGGACAACCCGGCCAACATCGCGCCCGTCGGCACCGGGCCGTTCAAGTTCGCGGAATACAAGCAGGGCCAGTACTATCGGCTGACGAAGAACACCGACTACTGGGGCAAGGACGAGCCCTATCTCGACGAGATCATCTACCAGGTCTTGCCGGACCGCACGTCCGCCGCCGCCGCGCTGGAGGCGGAGGAGATCCATCTCGCCGCCTTCTCGGCCGTGCCGCTCGCCGACCTCGACCGCATTTCGAAAGTGCCTGGCCTGAAGGTCGTCACCAAGGGCTATGAGGGGCTGACCTACCAGCTCGTCGTCGAGATCAACCACCGCCGCAAGGAACTGGCCGACCTCAAGGTGCGCCAGGCGATCGCGCATGCCATCGACAAGGACTTCGTCGTCAAGACGGTGTTCCTTGGCTATGCCGCCGCCTCCACCGGTCCGGTGCCGAAGAACGATCCGCAGTTCTACACCGCCGACGTGCCGACCTACGCCTTCGACGTCGCCAAGGCCAACGCCCTGCTCGACGAAGCCGGCTACAAGAAGGGAGCCGACGGGAAGCGCTTCTCGCTGAAACTGCTGCCGGCGCCTTACTTCAACGAGACCAAGCAGTTCGGCGACTATCTGCGCCAGGCGCTTGCCGCCATCGGCATCGACGCCCAACTCGTCAACAACGACTCGGCCGCGCACATCAAGGCCGTCTACACCGACCATGCCTTCGACCTTGCCGTCGGCCCGCCAGTGTTCCGCGGCGATCCGGCGATCTCGACGACCATCCTCGTGCAGAGCGGCATTCCGGACGGCGTGCCCTTCTCCAACCAGGGTGGCTACAAGAACGAAGACCTCGACGCCCTCATCACCAAGGCGTCGGAGACGCTGGACAGCGCCGCCCGCACAGAGCTCTACAAGACATTCCAGAAGAAGGTCGTGGAGGACCTGCCGCTGATCAACGTCGCCGAATGGAGTTTCATCAGCGTCGCGCGCGACACCGTCGGCAACATCGCCAACAACCCGCGCTGGGCGGTGTCGAACTGGGCGGACACTTATTTGGAATCGTGACACACTCGCGCGGATGAAAATTCGCGAGACAACGGGAACTTGGCCAGAGACAGAGTTCCTTCACACCCCCCTCTGTCCTGCCGGACATCTCCCCCGCAAGGGGGGAGATCAACAGTTTATCCGTTTCGCCAATTCCTCAACGTTGGAGATTGGCGAAGCCATTGGTGACAGCCAATCTCCCCCCTTGCGGGGGAGATGTCCGGCAGGACAGAGGGGGGCGCCTGGGCTCGGCATCTTCTATTTCCAGCATACCGCTCCCCCGCAGAGGCGCGCATGAACCGCGCCCTCACCCTGCTCCGTCGCCGCCTCGTCGGCAGCATCTTCGTGCTGCTGATCGTGGTGATCGGCACCTTCCTCCTGCTCGAGGCGGCGCCTGGCGACGCGGTCGATGCCTACATAGTCTCGACCGGCGGCGACGCCGGCATGATCGAGCTGCTTCGCCATCGCTGGGGCCTCGACCAGAGCGAACTGACGCGGCTCGCCAACTATCTTTGGGCGTTGCTGCATCTCGATCTCGGCCAGTCCGTCACCTTCTCGCGTCCGGTGCGCGACGTTATCCTCGAACGCCTGCCGACCACGCTGCTGCTGATGGTCAGCGCCACAGCGCTGTCCTTCGGCCTCGGCTCGGCGCTCGGCATCTACGCCGGCGCAAAGCCGGGCAGCGTTCGTGACCGCGTGCTCTCCATCGGCTCGCTCGCGCTCTACGCCATACCCGGC
Source organism: Mesorhizobium sp. 65-26 (assembly GCA_001899205.1). GTDB lineage: Bacteria > Pseudomonadota > Alphaproteobacteria > Rhizobiales > Rhizobiaceae > Mesorhizobium. The sequence continues at coordinate 350,487 of MKVL01000038.1, forward strand.
TTCTGGCTCGGCCTGGTGCTGATCGTGGTCTTCGCGGTCGATCTGCGCTGGCTGCCCATCGGCGGCATCGAGACGCTCGCTTCCAGCAAGACAGGCCTCGACCGCGCAGGCGACATCGCGATCCACCTGCTGCTGCCGGTATCGGCGCTCGGCTTCATCTATCTCGCCCTTTACCTGCGCATGATGCGCGCCGGCATGGCCGAGGTCTGGCGGCAGGATTTCATCCTCGCCGCGCGCGCCCGGGGCCTGAGCCGCCGCGCGATCGTTCGTCATGTCGCCCGCAACGCGCTGCTGCCGCTGGTCACCATGCTCGGCCTGCAATCGGCGCAGATGCTGGGCGGCAGCGTCGTCATCGAAAGCGTCTTCGCCGTGCCCGGCCTCGGCCGCCTCGCGCAGGAAGCCGTCGCCGGTCGCGACACGCCGCTGCTGCTTGGCATCATCCTGGTCAGCGCGGTGCTGGTCGTCGTCATCAATCTCCTTGTCGATCTCGCCTACACCATCCTCGACCCGCGGGTCGGCGCCAGCGAGGTTGGCGCATGAGCGCAATCCGCCGCTTCCTGCGCGTGCCCGAGGCGACGGCCGGAGCCTTCATACTGGCGCTGCTGCTGGCCATGGCGCTGTTGGCGCCGCTGCTCTTTCCCGGCGACCCGCAGGCGATTGCCGGCGCGCCGCTGCTGCCGCCCTTCCATGACTGGTCTCTGCCGCTCGGCACCGACCGGCTCGGCCGCGACGTGCTGGCCGAGCTCTTTCATGGCGCCCGCACCTCGCTGGCTGTGGGATTGGCGGCGGCGGCCGCCGCTCTCCTGATCGGCGCGGTGGTCGGCACGCTGGCCGGCTTCGCTGGCGGCCTCGTCGACGAGGTGCTGATGCGCGTCACCGATGCCTTCCAGACCGTACCGGGCTTCCTGCTGGCGCTGGCCTTCGTCAGCGTCGTCGGTCCCTCGCTGGGAGTCGTCGTGGCGGCCATCGCGCTCGGCACCTGGACCGGTCCGGCGCGCGTCGCGCGCGCCGAAGTGCTCTCCATCCGCGAGCGCGACTATGTGGCGGGCGCCCGCGTCATCGGCATGCACCCGCTGGAGATCGCCTTCCGCGAAATCCTGCCCAACGCGCTGCCGCCCGTGCTGGCCCTGTCCTCGGTGATCGTCGCGGCCGCCATCCTCACAGAGGCGGCGCTTTCCTTCCTCGGGCTCGGCGACCCCAACCGCGTCACCTGGGGTGGCATGATCGCCGAAGGCCGCACGGTTCTACGCACCGCGCCTTTCCTGTCGATCGTTCCCGGCATCGCGTTGGTGCTGACCGTACTCGGCGTCTATCTCGCCGGCGAGGGCGTCGTTGAAACCACGGCGACGCGGCGGGGCCTGTCGTGAACCCGCTCCTGTCCATCCGCGACCTGACGGTGCGCTATGACAGTCGCCACGACAAGGCGCCTGCATTGCGCTCGGCCAGCCTCGATGTGTCCGTCGGCGAACGGCTCGCTATCATCGGTGAAAGCGGTTCCGGCAAGAGCACGCTGGCGCTCGCCATTGCCGGGCTCCTGCCGAGGCCCGCAAGAATCCAGGGAAGCATCGACTGGTTTCTCCCCCTGGACGGCAAGGCTCCCCTCGGCGGCCGCGATATCGGCTTCGTCTTCCAGGACCCGTCGGGCAGCCTTGACCCGGTGATGTCGATCGGGAAGCAGATTGGCGAAGTGATCCGCACCCATCTCGGCCTCGGTCGCCGAGCCGCGCGGGCAAGGGCCGCGGAATTGATAGAGCGCGTGCGCCTCCCCGATCCCCGGGCGGTCCTCAATGCCTATCCGCATCAGCTCTCGGGCGGCCAGCGCCAGCGCGTCGCCATCGCGGCGGCGATCGCGGCCGGCCCCAAACTGCTGATCGCCGACGAGGCGACCAGCGCGCTCGACACTATCGTGCAGGCGGAGATCGTGACATTAATCCGCCAGCTCGTGGCCGAGGACGGCATGACGCTGATCTTCATCAGCCACGACATCGCGCTCGCCGCCGAACTTGCCCAGCGCGTCGCCGTGTTCCGTCATGGCGAGCTGGTCGAGGTCGGCGAAACGGCTGACATCGTCACCAAGCCGCGCACCGCTTACACCCGCAGCCTGCTCGATGCGCATCTCGGCCTCGATGCCGCGCCGCTGCTCGACTTGACGCCACCGGTGCCGGCATGAATGGCCCCCTGCTCGCGGTTTCCGGCCTTTCCAAGCACTATCGGCGCGCCGGCAAGATGGTCGCCGCCGCCGACGATGTCGCCTTCGATATACAGCCCGGCCAGACCCTGGCGCTGGCCGGGCCTTCCGGCAGCGGCAAGTCGACCATCGCGCGGCTGGTGCTGCGGCTGATCGAGCCCGATGCGGGAAACATCCGATTCGAAGACGCCGATTTCCTGGCGCTCGGCGGCGCCGCCCTGAGAGCGCGGCGCGCCCGCCTGCAGATGGTGTTCCAGGACCCGCTCGCTGCCTTCAACCCGCGTGCCACCGTGGCGCGGGTGCTCGACGACCCCTTGCGCATCCACGGCATCGCCGAGCGCTCCGAGCGGCCGCGCCGCATCGCCGCGCTACTGGAGCGTGTCGGGCTACCGACGGAGCTGGCCCAGCGCGCCATCCACGAAATATCCGGCGGCCAGCGCCAGCGCGTCGCCATAGCCCGCGCCATCGCCACGAAGCCGTCGCTGATCGTGCTCGACGAGGCCGTCTCCGCGCTCGATGTCTCGGTGCGTGGTAAAATCCTGGAGCTGCTGCTCGACCTGCAGCGCGAGGAAGGGATCGCCTATCTCTTCATCTCGCACGACCTCGGCGTGGTCCGTGCCATCGCCCATCGCGTCGCCATCCTCGACGGTGGACGGATCGCCGAAAGCGGCGACGCGCGCGCCGTGATCGATGTGCCGCGCTCGGCCATCGGCAAGGCGCTGGTGGCGGCGGCGCCGAAACTGCCAGCGCCGGCGCGAACAGCTTCCTGAACAGGCCCCGTCAGGTTCCCGCGAAGACGTGCAGCTCGGCTCCGGCCTCCTCGATGGCGGTGCGCAACGCGGCCTGCGGCTCCGTGTCGGTGACAATGTCGGAAAGCTGGCCAAGCGCGCAGACGCGTTCGAGGCTGCTGCGCCCGAACTTGTCCCGGGTGACGACGAGAACGGTCGACAGCGACCGCGCCATCATCGCCCGCTTCACCGCTGCGGCGCCCGAGATCATGTCGTTGGCGCCGTCGGCGTTGATGCCCGACGCGCCGATGATCGCCACGTCGGCATTGTAGCGGCGAACGAATTCGACCGTGTCCTCGCCGAGCACGCTGCCTTCGCGCGCGTCATAGGTGCCCGGGCACAGGATCACGCGGAAGGTCGGATTGGCGCCGGCCACCGAAGCCACGCCGGTGGAATTGGTGATCACCGTCAGGTCGCGGGTCAATTGCGACAGGTTGCGCGCCACCTCGTAAGTGGTGGAGCCGCCGTCAATCATCACGATCTGGCCCTTCTCGATGAGGCCCGCCGCGCCCCTGCCGATGCGCGAACGCTCCTCGACGAGGGTCAATCCGCGTTCGGAAATGACCGGCTCGGAGGTGACAAGCGAGATCGTAGCGCCGCCGTATGTGCGGTTGATCAGCCCGGCCTCGCCGAGTTCGATCAGGTCGCGGCGGATCGTCTCGCCGGCGACACCGATGCGGCGGGCGAGCTTCGAGATACGGATGGATGCCGACCTGCGTACTTCCGAGAGGATGAGTTCGTGCCGCTCCTTCTTGGTCAGACGGCCTGGCTCCATGATTTCCCTACCCCTTTGCAGCAATCAGCGCGCTCGCAACCTCGGCAAACCCGTCCGCGCCCCTCCCCGCGGTCACGAAAGCAGGCGAAGCGGGAAGTTCGTCCCCGAAATCAAGGACATTAGCGACGCCGACACTGTTGGGGAAGAAGCCGAACATGGGCGCGTCATTTGGACTGTCGCCGACGAAGACGATGCTCTCGCGGTCGTTGTCGATATCGATGCCGAAGCAGCGATCGAGGAACAGGCGGCTGGTCGACAGCTTGTCGTAGCCGCCGAACCAGCCGTTGACATGGATGGACGATATTTTCGCCGTCGCCCCGTGGCGCTGGAAGATATCGACGATGCGCAGCACATCCGCTTTTGGCAACGCCGGCACGTCCTCGCAGAAATCGATGGCGAGATCGGCCTCGCGGTAGGCCTGGTCGGCGGCGACGGCGGCGCCCGGCACCTCGCGCAGCACGGCCTCGCGGATCTGCTGGAGCCGCAGGACATCGGCCTGCCGCTCCATGGCGCTCTTGGCATAGTGGCGCACCAGCCGCCGGTTGGAATCGTCGTGCCGAAAATAGAAGGCGCCGTTTTCGCCCACCACCCCGTCGGCCGGCCATTGTCGGGCGATCAGGTCGCACCAGCCGGCCGGCCGGCCGGTGACGGGCGCGACGATGAAACCCGCCTGCTTCAGGCTTTCGAGCGCGGCATAGGCGCGCGCGGGCAGCCGGCCCTCCTCGGTCAGCGTATCATCGATGTCGGTGAGCACGACCGTCACCTTGCGGCGGGCCTCCAGCGCGAACTCGGTGAGGGCGCGCGGCATGGCTGTCAGGCCTCCACCTTGGCGAAACCGGGCATGGCCGCGGCGACGTCGAGCATCGTGAAGCGGTCACGGATCAGCCGCGCATTGGCGACCGCCTCCTCGTAGAAAGCGGGCGGGATCGCGACCTCCTGTGGCGTGGTCGGCGCGCCGACCGCCTTCAGCGCGGCCGCAATCTCGCTTGCCGGCCTGTGTACGTACAAGAGGCGTTCACGGAATGAAGGCCACTGCCTGTCCAGCACCGCATTGATGGCGTCGAGCCTGTCCTCGCCTAGCAATTTGGGGCGAAATGCCTCCCAGCACGACCGTCCCAGCGCTTTGCCGAAAATCGACTCGAACCGCTCCGGCGTGTCCCGGGTCGGCGACAGCCGAAGCCCGGGCAGAGCCAGCACGCGCTCCTGCAGCCGCGCCATCGTCAGCGTGGTGACCGCGATATGCTCGCCATGGTGCGCCTCCGGCAGATCCTTGCCGCGCATGTCCATGTAATGGGCGATGAGATGCTCGCCCTGGCTCGCCGGATAAGAGCCGCCGCAGAGTGTCATGCCGAGGCCCGACATGACCAGCGTGCGCACCAGGACTTCCATCGCGCCAATGTCGCCGTTGCGCAAGTCGCCGGCTTTGGCGACCAATGCCTCCTCGTCTTCGGCCAGAAGCATGAACGGCGCTTCCCTGTAGGGTGTGCCGAGCAGGAGATGCGCCATCAGCCAGTCGGTCTGCGCGGTCGGGCGCGCCATGGAATCACCGAAGCCCGCCGCGACCAGCCGATGCGGCGCGCGCACCATCACCTCCAGGTCGAGGAAGACGCCGACCGGCAGGCGCGCCGACAGCGATTTCTTCAGCCCGTCCTCGGTGATGGCGGCCGACACCGATGTGTAGCCGTTCATCGACGGCGCCGTGCCGAACACTGCATACGGCCTGTCGGAGAGATAGGCGGCATATTTGGTGATGTCGTTGATGGAGCCGGAACCGACCGCGACAAGGCCGCTCGCGCCCTGCGTCCGCGCGATAACCGATCGCACGGCGTCCATGTCGGGATGCGGATGGCGCGGCAGGATGATCTTGTCGACATCCAGGCCACCGCCATGCAGCGCCACTGCCACGCGCTCGCCCAGCGCGAGCCGTGTATCCGGATCCATGACCACGGCGAGCCGCCGGCCCAGCGGCAATGGCCGGACAAGGGCGGCGGCCTCATCGCCGAGGCCGCGCCCGATCACGATGGTCTTCAGCGGTGTCGACAGCATGCCGCCGCCATCCGGATCGGGCAGCGTACCGGCGATGAGGCGATCGAGCATATCTCTGGACATGGAATCCGCGGTCAGTCGGTGTGGAGCGGGCTCAGCGCCTCGAACAGGGTTCGATAGCGCCGGTGGCTTCGGTCGTAGGTTTCCAGGGCGGCGGGGTCCGGCTCGAAGACCTCGATGTCGCCGGACAACGCCTCCGCCGCCTCCCGAACGGAGGTGGAAAGGCCGACGGCGGCGGCCGCCAGTATCGCCGCGCCGATCGGGGAAGCATCCGCCACGGACGCGACCTCGACCGGCCTGCCGCTGATGTCGGCACGCATCTGCGCCCAGACGCGGCTGCGCGCGCCGCCGCCCGAAAGCCTGATGCGCGGGGTCTCGACGCCAAGTTCGTCCAGCCGCTCGATCACGTCGCGCATTGCAAAGGCGCAGCCTTCGAGAACGGCGCGGGCACAGGCGGCCGTGCCGTGGAAAGGGGTGAGTCCGTAAAACGCTCCGCGCGCATTGGCGATCCAGCGCGGCGCCATCGCGCCCGACAGCGCCGGCAGGAACAGCAACCCGTCGCTGCCTGCCGCGATCGTCGCCGCCAGATCCGACATCGCCACCGGCGAACCGACGCCGAAGGTCGACAGGAACCATGTCACCGCGCCGCCGGAGAGCCAGCCCGGATTGGAGATGAAGTAGCGGTTGTCGACGAAGCCGTGCGTCTCGACCATGCCCTCGCCATCGAGGCGAAGCTCGTCCGAAATGGCCCCGACCACCTCGGCCGTGCCGAGATTGCAGGCGACGACGCCGGGCACCACCGCGCCGGCGCCGATCGCGGCGGAGAAGTCATCGCCCGTGCCGACGGCCAGCGGCGTGCCGACGGGCAGGCCGGTCAGCGCGGCGCCGGCAGCTGTGAGACCTCCGGCCACGGCCGAGGCCTCGTCGATGGCGGGCAGGCTTGCTCTGTCGATGCCGAACGTGTCGAGCAGGTCTCCGGCGTAACCGCGTTCCCTCAGCCCGTAGAGCATGGTCGTCGAGGCCAAGGCGTGATCCATCACGGCGCGCCCGCACAGGGCGGCGACAACGAAGGACACGGGCTGGTGCCAGAGCGTGACCTTGCGCGCCTCCGGCAGGTTGCGCGCGGCCCAGCATATCTTGGCCGCCATGTGGGTTGCGTCGAGGACGAGACCCGTGCGTTCGCGGATGAAACCGGCGTCGATCGCGCCGACCTCGTCATCTGCGCGCCGGTCCATCCAGATGATGCAGGGCGCCAGCGCGCGGCCACTGGCGTCGACGGGAACGCAGCCATCGAGCTGGCCGGCGATCGCCATGCCCTTGATGTCGGACGGCTTCAGCCCGGCCCTGTCCAGCGCCCCGGCGATGGCCGGCGAGAGCGCATCGAGCCAGAGCGAGGGGTGCTGTTCGGCCCAGCCTGGCGCCGGAAAGGCCGGCTGGTACGGCATGCTTGCCTCGCCGCGCAGGCGAAGGCCGTCGTCGACGACGACAGCCTTCAGGCTCTGCGTGCCGAGATCGATGCCGACGACAGCCATCAGACGCGCTCGCAATCCGCGAGCACATCCCGCAGCTGCGACAGGATAGACCCTTTCGTCGGCGAATAGGAACCGTCGAACACGGCCGTACCGATGGTGAACGCATCGGCGCCGGCCTGCTTGATCGCGCTGATCCGCTCCGCCGAGGCGACGGCGCCAGCAACGATGAGACGCCGCGCCGGACCGAGCCCGCGCCGCGCCGCCTGGATCAGTTCGACCGGATCCGCCTCTGTCGCGCGATAGGCGAGGATATCGCAGCCGGCGCACCCCTTGCCGGCGAAGTCCTGGCAATCGGCCTCGACATCGACGGCGTTGCCGCGGAGCTTGGTGGGATGGCCGATCGGCTTGCCCGGAAAGGGATAGTATTCGATGTCGCTGCCGTCGAGCACCTCCATGATGGCATCGACCTGCGTGCCGCCGAGCAGCCTGTTGACGCCGAGCTCACGCGCCACGCGGGCCGAGTTGAGGCACGCCTCGGGCGTCGTCGACACCACCTCCATGTAGGACGTGGCCCCGGCCTTGTGGATGGCGCGGGTCAGCGAGCGCAGCACATCGGCCGGGACGCCGACATCCTTGAAGCCGACATGCCTGAGGCCGACCGGCTCGATCAGATCGACCAGGTCGAGGCAATCCTCCACCGTGCGGTCGTTGCGCGTCAGCATGAAGATGAAATCCATCCGAACCCTCCTGGCCGGCGATGCGCCGGCTTGCCTGCCGGTCTGTTAGCACCTCTCCACCATTTTTTGCAAGGTGCCACATTTTTATTTGCAGCACCACACATTCTGTGACAAAACGGGCGCGGCTCGACAAGCACGCTCCAGGGGAGAGAGAAGAATGCTCAAGCTGCTGACACGCGGGAGCACCGCATCTGGAATTCTTATCGCCGCCGCCCTTGTGTGGCCCTCAATGTGGCAAGTTACACAAGCGGCGGCGTGGACTTTGGAAGAGGCGGCCAAGCCTTACAGCGGAACAACCATCCGCATGGTTGGCGAGGCGCTGCCGCCGCTGGAGGCGCTGAAGAAGATGGCGCCGGAATTCGAGAAGCAGACCGGCATCCATGTGGAAGTCGAGATGTACGAGCACTCGGAAGCCGTCAACAAGGTGCAGCTCGACCTCAACTCGCATCGCGGCCGCTACGACGTCATCATCCAGCCGCATCGCGAGCTCGGCAAGTTCGCCACCAACAATCATCTTGTCGAGATTTCCAAGATGATGGCCGATCCGGCGCTGCGCGATCCCAGCTTCGACCCGGACAAACAACTCTACCAGACGGCCTGGCACGAGATCTCCTGGTACGACGGCAAGGAATACGGCTTCCCCTTCACCGTCCTCAACATGTTCATGTGGTACCGCTCGGACCTGCTGGCCGACCCCAAGGAACAGGAGGGCTTCAAGGCCAAATACGGCTACGATCTCGCGCCCGCCCAGAACTGGAAGCAGTATCGCGACATCGCCGAATGGTTCTACCGCCCGGACCAGGGCTTCTATGGTACCGCCCTCCAGGGCAAGCGCCACGAGGCGCTGTGGTACGAATGGCTGAACTTCCTCTACTCCTTCGGCGGCGACGTGCTCGATGTGAAGAGCGGCTCGGCCTGCGGCCCGGTCATCGTCAACAGCCCGAAGGCGGTCGCCTCGCTCGAATATTACAAGAGCCTGCTGCAATTCTCGCCGCCCGACAGCCTGAACTACTTCTGGGATGACGTCATGGCGCTGATGCAGCAAGGCAAGGTCGCCGAGCTGATCATGTGGAACGATGCCACCTACGCCGTCTCGGTCGACACGACGGCCTCGACGGTCGTCGGCAAGGTCGGCTTCGACCTCGTCCCGCAGGGTGAAGGCGGCAAGATCGGCCAGGTCGAGGGCTGGACCTACCTCATCCCGGTCTATTCGAAGAACCCGCAGGCCGCCTACCTGTTCGTCCAGTGGATGATGGGACACGACCGCCAGCTCGAGCAGCACCTTAATGGTGGCGCGTCCGGTCGGCCCGACGTCTATGCGGCGGCCGAGGTGCAGAAGCTGCCCTACGCCAAGGCGTCGATGGCGGCCAACGAGCACGGCAAGCCGAAGGCGACGCTGCCGCAATCGGCGGAGATGACCGACATACTGGTGCGGGAGCTTTCTTCCTACCTCGCGGGCGAGAAGGAGGCGCAGGCCGCGCTCGACACGGCCGCCGCCGACATCTCCAAGCTCCTCGGTTCTTGCGCGCCCATGACCTATCCTGCACGATAGGTCCAGGGGATCCGGATCCAAGCATCGCGCCGCGGCTGTCCGCATTGGCGGGCAGCCGCTCTCGAACCCAGGTAAATGCCAGTGACCAACCGCACTCGATCGCCGCGCGGAATGCCGCTCCTTGACCGTGGGGTGGGACCGCTGCTGATGCTGCCGGCCACGCTGCTGGTCGTCGTCTTCCTGGTCGGCCCGTTCTACTACATGGTCTACACGGCCCTGACCGACCTGAGCTTCGCCGATGCCAGCCATGCCGGCGCCTTTGTCGGCTTCGACAATTTCCGCAAGCTGATGCGCAGCGACCCGTTCTTCTGGTCGTCTTTCGGACTGACGCTGAAGTTCGTCGTCATCGCCGTGCTGCTGGAATTCCTGTTCGGCTTCGCGCTCGCCTTCCTGATCTTCCGCTTCGTCGCCAGCCAGCGGTTGCTGACGACGCTGCTGCTGGTTCCGATGATGATAGCCCCGGTAGCCGTCGGGCTGATCTGGCGCCTGTTGCTGCAGGGCGATTTCGGCATGCTCACCTACTACATGCGCAAGGTTGGCCTGCTAGCGCAGAACGGCGCCGTGCTTTCCGTTCCGGAGCTGGTGTTTCCCACCATCGTCGCCATCGACGTCTGGCAATGGACGCCCTTCGTCACGCTGGTCATGCTGGCAGGCATGATGAGCCTGCCACGGGCGCCGTTCGAGGCGGCGATGATGGATGGCGCCAGGCCTTTCCAGATCTTTCGCGACGTCATGCTGCCGCTGCTGCGCCCGGTCATCGCGCTGGTGCTTTTGCTGCGCGGCATCGACGCCTTCAAGGAATTTGACAAGGTGTTCCTGATGACCGGCGGCGGCCCGGGCACGCTGACGGAGCTGGTGTCGATCTACGCCTACCGCGTCAACTTCCGGAACTGGGACCTCGGCTACGGCGCGGCCGTCGCCTTCATGATCTATCTGGTGGTGCTGATCCTGTGCTCGGTCTTCTACAAGGCCGTCTACTGGTCGAACAGCAAGCCGGCATCGGCTTTCTGAGGGCGGCGCGATGATCGACCAATCGACCAACCGTGCCTGGAGGCGCTTTGCCTGGGCGGTGCTGCTCGTCGCCGTCGTGGTGGCGCTGACGCCCTACGTCTGGATGCTGCTCGCCTCCTTCAAGAATCGCGTGGATCTGCTCTCCTCGGTGCCGAAATGGGTCTTCACGCCGACGCTCTCCAATTACCCGGCCGTCTTCATCGACAAGGAATACTGGCCACTGGCGATCAATTCCGTGCTGATTTCGGTCTCTTCGACCGTGCTGTGCATCCTCATCGGCGCGCCGGCCGCCTATGGCTTTGCCCGCGCCGATTTCCCGGGAAAGGAGGACCTGTTCTTCTTTTTCCTGACGACGCGCATGGCGCCGCCCATCTCGATCGCCGTGCCGCTGTTCCTGTTCTTCACCGCGCTCGGCCTTATCGACACGATCTATGCCGTGGTGATCGCCCACACCTCCTTCAACCTGTCGCTGGTCGTCTGGATGATGCGCGGCTTCTTCGCCGAAATCCCGAAGGAGATCGACGAAGCGGCGATGATGGACGGCCGTTCGCGGCTGGGTGCTTTCTTCTTCGTGGTGGCGCCGCTGGCCGCGCCCGGCATCGGCGCCACGGCCGTGCTCTGCTTCATCCTGTCGTGGAACGAATTCCTCTACGCCTTCATCCTCGTCGCCTTCGAGGGGCGCCCGCTCACCGTCGGCATACCCGGGCTGGTGACACCGCATGGAACGCTCTGGGGGCAGGTCGCCGCCGTCGCCATCGTGGCGACGCTGCCGATCGTCCTCTTCACCTTCCTCGTCCAGAAACAGCTTGTCCGCGGCCTCACCTTCGGCGCGGTGAAGGGCTGATCGCAGGAGTTCGCATGGCTATCGTCTTCGACGGCGTCACCAAGGCCTTTCCGGACGGAACGGTGGCGCTGCACGCCCTCGACCTCGCCTTCGACCCCGGCGAGTTCCTCGTCCTGCTCGGCCCTTCCGGTTCGGGCAAGACCACGGCCTGCCGGCTTCTGGCCGGCCTCGAACGGCCGACGGCGGGGCGCATCATGGTCGAGGATCAAGACGTCACCAACCTGCCGCCGCGCCTGCGCGGCATGGGCATGGTGTTCCAGAACTACGCCCTCTACAGCCACAAGAGCGTCTACGAGAACATCGCCTATCCCCTGCGCATCAGGAAGATGGCAGGCGCCGAAATCGACCGCAGCGTACGCGCCATGGCCGAACTGCTGGAGATCGGCCGCTATCTCGACCGGCGCCCCTCGCAGCTTTCGGGCGGCCAGGCGCAGCGTGTCGCCGTCGCCCGCGCGCTGGTGTGGCAGCCGAGCCTCTGCCTGATGGACGAGCCGCTCTCCAATCTCGACGCGTTGCTCAGGCTGCACATGCGCACCGAGCTGAAGCGGCTGCATCGCGAACTGAAGAAGACCTTCGTCTTCGTCACCCACGACCAGGAGGAAGCGATGACCCTGGCGACACGGGTCGCCGTGCTGCGCGAGGGCTCGCTGATCCAGTTCGACGACCCGCGCGAGATCTATCGTCGCCCCGCCAACCGCTTCATCGCCGAATTCATCGGCCGCCCGGCCATGAACACCTTCGACGGCACGGTGCGCGGCGGCGTCTTCCACGCCGATGGCTTCACCTGCCCGCTTCCCGGCAGGCCGGATGGTCCCGTCGTGCTCGGCATCCGTCCGGAGCAGATCCAGATCGTCGACGCGTCCGCCGGCGACTCGGCGCGCTTTGCCGTCGACGTGGTGGAAGCCGTCGAACCGGACGTGCTGATCTTTGCCAGAAGCCAGGCGAGCAAGCTGATCGTCAGGACCGCCAGCGACGATCGCGCCTTCAAGCCCGGGCAGCCGCTGCATCTGCGGTTTCCGGCAAATGCGTTGCATGTCTTCGACGCGACCTCCGGAGCGCGGCTGCCGTGACGACGCTGCTCGCCCTCGTGCCGCTGATCGCCGCCGCGCTGATCTGGTGGCTGTTCTATCGATTCAACAGGCCGAGGCGCTGGTTCTCGATCGGCGAACTCATCTTCTGGGACGCCATCGTGCTGGTCATCCTGCAGCTTGTCTGGCTGATCTGGTTCTAGGGTTGCTCGATCAGGCGCTAGCCTTCTCCAGGTAGCGATCCAGCCGCTCCAAGCCCTCCCGGTCCAGCCGCAGACCGACCTTGGTGCGTCGCCATATGATGTCGGCGGATGCTTCGGCCCACTCGGTGGCGATCAGGAAATCCACCTCGCGCTTGTAAAGATCGGCGCCAAAACACTCGCCGAGATCGCTGGCGGCGTGCACGCCCGAAAGCAGGTCCTCGACGCGCGTGCCATATTGCTGGACGTAGCGCGCCACCTGCGCCTCCGGCAACCACGGAAAGCGCTTCCTGACCGTCGCCTCGTACGAGGCCTTGCCGGCCGCGCCGAAGTCACCGCCGGGCAGCACTTCGGTGCGCGTGCGGCAGATATCTGACCAGCCGAGCAGACCGTGCAGTTCCTTCATCGCATGCTCGGCCAGCTTCCTGTGCGTGGTCAGCTTGCCGCCGAAGACGGTCAGCACCGGCGGAGCGCCCTCAGGCGCGTCGATCTCGAAGGAATAGTCCCGCGTCAGCGTCGAAAGGTCGTTGTCGCGGCCGCCGCCAACCTCGAACAGGGGACGCACGCCGGAATAGCTCCAGACGATGTCGGCGCGCGTGACCGGCCGCCGCAGGAAGGCATTCACTTCCGCGAGCATGTAGTCGATCTCCTTGTCGGAGATCCGCACCTTCTCCGGCGCCTCCTCCCACGGCTCGTCGGTGGTTCCGATCGATGTGAAGTCGCGCTCGTAGGGGAACGCCTCCATCAGGCGGCCGTCGCGCGTCTGCAGGAAGTAGCCATGCTCCCCCTCCCACTGGCGCGGAACGACGATGTGGGAGCCCCGCACCATGCGGAGCCGACGGCTGACCGAGACGCCGGCGATGGAGCGCGCGACGTCGATGACCCAGGGGCCGGCGGTGTTGACCAGCGCATCGCAGGTGACGTCGAATTCGTTTCCGGACCGCAGGTCCTTCAGCGATACGCGCCAGACCTTGCCGGAACGCTCGGCGCCAAGGAAGCGGTGTCGCGGCAATATGGTCGCGCCATGCCGCTGCGCGCCGAGCAGGTTGGCGATGACCAGCCGTGAATCGTCGCCATGGCAATCGGAATAGATGAAGGCATGGCGGAACGACGGCTTCAGCGCACGACCGGCCTCGTGCCGGTGCAGGTTGATCGCCTGGGATCCCTGAAGCAGCTTGCGCCTGTAGAGATGGTCATAGAAGAACAGGCCGAGCCTGATCATCCAGCGCGGCCGCTGTCCCTTCACATGCGGCAGCACCAGGCGCAGCGGCCAGACCAGGTTCGCCGCCTTGCGCATCAGGATCTCGCGCTCGATCAACGCGTCGCGCACCAGCCGGAAATCATAGGTCTCGAGATAACGCAACCCGCCATGGATCAGCTTCGAGGAGCGCGAGGATGTGCCCTCGGCGAAATCCTGCATCTCGGCCAGCCCAACCCGCAGGTTGCGGCCGGCGGCATCGCAGGCGACGGCCGCACCGTTGATGCCTCCCCCGATGACAAAGAGATCGAAATGCAGCTTGGCGGATGTCGTCATAATCGTTCTTGTTTCCAGTCCATGTCCCGGAGGTCGTTTTCTCGTTGGTTCGGTCAGCTCGCGCGCCGGGCCTCGCCGGCGACCAGAAGGTCGATGAAATGCCGCCAGTCGCGGTAATCCTTGTCGAGGCAGGCCCTGGGCTCGCCGCGCGGGGCGATCGCATCGCGGTGCTGGAAGAGGCCCGACAGTTCGTCGAGGGAGCCCCAGACGCCGGCGCCCAGCCCGGCCATCAGCGCCGCGCCGAACGGCGTTGCCGCGCCTGAAGCGGACGGGCGAAGCGGCAGGCCGAGGATGTCGGCCTGCAGTTGCAGGAAGCAGGCGGAACGCGTCATGCCGCCATCGACCTTCAGGTTCGCCATGCCCAGACCCGAACGCGCGGCGATCGCGTCACGGATGGCGCGGATCTGGAAGCAGACCGCCTCCAGGCCGGCATGTGCGATGTGCCCGACGGAGGTCGCCTCGCTCAAGCCGAGGATGGCGGCCCGCACGTCCGGCGCCCACCAGGGCGAACCGAGCCCCTGGAACGCCGGGACCAATCTCACGCCTTCGCTGGTTCCGGCGCGCTCGGCCTCGCCGACCAGCGCCGGCACCCCACCTGAAACGGACAGGCGCCCGGCTAGCCAGTCCAGGATACGGCCGGCATAGATGACGAAGCCCTCGAAGGCGTAGCAGGGCTCGTCCACCTGCCAGGCGAGCGTGCGGATGATGCCTTGCGGCACGCCCTGGCGCGGGGCGGAGCCGGCGTTGATCCACAGGAACGCGCCGGTGCCATAGGTGACCTTGGCTTCGGTCTCCTTGAGGCAGCCATGGCCGAGCAGCGAAGCCTGCTGGTCACCCATCAGTCCGGTGATGGCGATCGCGCCGCCAAGCAGCGACGGCTCGGTGAAGCCGAAACCGGCATTCGATCGCCGGCATTCAGGGCGCACGGCGATCGGCAGTTCGAACAGCGAGAAGAGGTCGTCGTCCCAGGCCAGGCGGTCGATGTCGAACAGCATGGTCCGCGACGCGTTGCCCGGCTCGGTGACGTGGCTGGAGCCGCCCGTCAGCTTCCAGACCAGCCATGTGTCCACCGTGCCGAACAGAAGGTTGCCCTCCCTCAGGCCGCGCGCGATCTCCGGACGGTTGGCGAACAGCCATTTGAGCTTGGCCGCCGAGAAGGTCGGATCGAGATCCAGGCCGGTCCTGGCGCGCACCATGTCGGCCGAGCCGGCGAGCGGGGCGATCTCCGCCGCGCCGCGCCGGCATTGCCAGACCATTGCCGGCATGGCCGGCTCGCCGGTGTGGCGATCCCAGACGACGATCGTCTCGGTCTGGTTGGCGATGCCCAGCCCGGCGACGTCGGCGGCACGCACGCCTGCCATTTGCAGCACCTCATTGGCGGCGCCGACGACATTGGCGAACATCGCCAGCGGGTCCTGCTCCACCCATCCCGGCTGCGCCGCCATTGTGGCCAGCGGCCGTTCGGCCTGCGCAAGGATGCGGCCGTTTTCGTCGATCGCGACGACCTTGGTGTTGGTCGTGCCCTGGTCGACCGCGAGAATGATCTGCCTTGAAGGACGCATGACATCACCCCGGCGTCGCGGCTTGCGCGACGCGAGATCCATGAAGGAAAAGGCACGCCGTCCCCAATCGGAGACGGCGCGTGACCGCCGCTATTTCTTGAACGCCGCCAGGGCCGGCACCTCGCGGTAAATCTCCTCCACCGACTGGTCGAGCCCGTCCTTCGGCTCCATCTGCCCGGCCAGCACCGCACTGATGTTCTTCTGCAGGATTTCCTCGACAGTGGCGTATTCGGGGAAGTTCTCGAGCTTGAACGGCACGGCCTTCGGCGAGTTCGTGGCCGGATCGAGCGCCTCGGCATAGCTCTTCGGCAGGCCGTGCGGCGAGTTCGCGTCCCGGTATGCCGGCTTGCCGCCGATGTCGAGCACGTCGCCGCTGAGCAGGAAATAGTTGGTCGAGGAATAGACCAGATCCTGCACCGACTTCGTCTCATAGGCGGAACGCGTCAGCGAGATGCTGCCGGTCGACATCAGCTTCTCCTGCACCTCGGGGCGCTGCGTCCACTGCAGGAACAGCCAGGCGGCTTCCGGATGCTGCGAGGTGGTGGGAACGAACATGCCCCACTGGTGCAGGTTGACGATCTTGCGCTCGCCGATCGGCGTGCCACTGTAGGCGACCTTGCCGACGACCTTCGACTGGCTCTCGTCATGGGAGATCGCATAGGAGGCATCGGCCCACAGCAGCGCCTGCACGGCCAGGCCGCTCTGCATGGCGGCGAGCTGCTCGTCCCAGGTGTAGCCCAGGCTTCCGGGAGGCCCGAACTTGGTGATCAGGTCGCGGTAGAAGGTGAGCGCCTTGACGCCAGCCTCGGAATTGATGACGACCGGACCGTAGTCGGCACCCGTCTCGCTCTCCACCACGCGCCCGCCGAAGGCGTAGAGCACGTTGTAGAAATTCCACAGCATGGAGATGTGGCGCTTGCCCGACAGGGTGATGCCGTAGATGTCTTCCGTCAGCGTCTGGCCCGCCAGCTTCTCGCCGCTCTTGCGCGTGAAGAACTCGGACGTGTCCCAGAGCTGCTGCATGGTCAGCACGGGCGACGGCAACTCATAGCCATACTTGGCCTTGAACGCCGCCTGCTCCTCGGCATTGTCGAACACGTCGACGCGCCAGTTGAGGTAGATGGTGTGGCTGGAGAACGGCACGCCGTAAAGCTCGCCCTTGTTGCTCAGCGCCGCGTTCAGCCAGTCCTTGCTGAGGACGACATCCTCCAGCTTGAAGGTCGGATCGGCGAGCTTCGGGTCGCTTACATATTTGGCGATCGGCTGCACCCACTGGTTGGCGATCAGCGTCGGCAGCCGGACATGCGGATTGAGGATCACGTCGTAGAAGCCGGTCCGCCCGACGAAGTCGGCGGTGGTCTTCTGCATGACCTGGTCAAAGGCGTGCTGCTCGATGATCACCGTTATGCCGGTTTCGTCCTCGAAAGCCTTCTTCTGCTGATTCAGCGATTCCAGCGGCGCGAGCGCCTCGCCGATGACGCGGATGGTAATGCCCTTGTAGGGTTCGGCCGCGCTCTTCAGCGACCAGTCGCCGGCCCTTGCGGGCAGTCCGACGATCGCCGCCAGCGAGGCCGCGCCGATGCCGGCAAGAAGTTGACGTCTGTGAATTTCCAGCATGCTCATGTCCTTGCTCCTCTCCAGTCTTTCAAAGCCTGGCGCGCCGCGCCTTCAGGTAGCTGCGCACCAGGAAACAGGCCCACGCGGCCCACACCAGCCACGCCCCCCACAGGCCGATGCTCGGCTCCAGAAAGCGCAGCCAGAACAACAGGATGAGGATGAGGCTCACGATGGCGTAGAAAATCATGTCGCCGAATTCGAGCGTCTTCATTTCACCGCTCCGAAGGTAAGGCCGCGCGCCAGGTGCTTCTGCACGAACCACACGAGAACAAGCACCGGCAGGCTCACCACCACCGAGACGGCGGCGAGTTGCCCCCAATAGGTTCCAAGCGGCGTGACGAGGCCGGGGAAGCCCGCGGGAAGCGTCTGCCCACCGGCGCCGCCGATCATCAGCGCGAACAGGAATTCGTTCCACGAGAACAGGAAGGCGAGCACGGCGGAGACGGCGATGCCAGGCCGCGCCAGCGGCAGCACGATGCGCCAGAAGACCTGCCATTCGGTGGCGCCGTCGGTGAGGGCGGCCTCGTCCAGCGCCTTCGGTATGTCGTCGAAGAAGTTGCGCATCAGGTAGATGACGAGCGCAAGGTTGAACGTCGTGTGCGAGATCATGACTGCCCAGACGGTGCCGAGCAGGCCGATCGTCTGGAAGAACATGTAGAGCGGCAGAACGAGCGCGATGCCCGGCGCCATGCGCGTGGTCAGCACATAGAAGAAAAGATGCTTTTCACCGAACACCCGGAAACGCGAGAAGGCATAGGCCGCCGGCAGGCCGGTGAGCAGGCAGATCGCCACCGAGCCGCACGCGACGATCAGCGAATTGCGCAGGAAGCGGTCGAACTCGCCCGCCACGAAAGCCTCGTAGAAATTGCTCCAGGTCGGGCTGAAGAACAGCTTCGGGTCGGGCGACAGGATGTCCGTGCGTTCCTTGAAGGCGGTCAGCACCAACCAGATGAACGGGATCAGCGCCAGGGCGGTGACCGCGATGATGAAGGTGACCTCGAGGGCCGGCAGCGACCGGCGCAGCAGTGAGTCCTTGGTGGTGGCGGTCATGCGACGGCTCCGCGCGTGAAGCGGGTCATGAGCTTCAGGAGGACGAAGGTGAGGATGAAGCTGATGAGGAACAGGACGGCCACGACCGCCGAACCGTACCCAAGGTTCCAGGACACGAAGTTGACCTTGTAGGCGAAGATAGTGGCGAGCTCGGTTGAGGCGCCGGGGCCACCGCCTGTCATGATGAATATCTGGTCGAATATCTTGAAGCTGTCGGTGAGGCGCAGCAGGAAGCCGACGATGATGATCGGCTGCAGCAGCGGAAAGGTGATGTGGCGGAAAATCTGCCAGCGGTTGGCGCCCTCGACCTCCGCCGCCTCGAAGGGCTCGCGCGGCATGGAGATGATGGCGGCCACGAAGATCATCACCAGGAACGGCATCCATTGCCAGATGTCGACGGCGACGATGGTGAGGAAGGCGCTGGTGCCGTCGGCAAGCACGCCGCTATGCGACAGGCCCCATTTCCGCAGCAGGATGCCGATCAGGCCGAAATCCGGGTTGAGGTTGAGCCGCGCCGTCAGGCCGACCACGATCGGCGCCAGGATCATCGGGATCAGCAGCAGCGACAGGACGATGCGCTTCAGCCTGAGATGGTAGGACAGCAGCACCGAAAAACCGAGCGCCAGCACGAACTCGATGGTGAGCGCCACAAGCATGAACAGCAGCGTCAGCCCGACGCTGTGGAAGAAATCGCTGTCGAAGACGAGCTTGCGATAGTTGTTGAGGCCGACGAACTGCCCGTTCATCGTCGGCTGCGTGTAGCTCAAGGCGTGGACGCTCTGATCGAGCATG
This sequence comes from Mesorhizobium sp. 65-26, assembly GCA_001899205.1. GTDB lineage: Bacteria > Pseudomonadota > Alphaproteobacteria > Rhizobiales > Rhizobiaceae > Mesorhizobium. Next base: position 369,683 of record MKVL01000038.1, read on the forward strand.
ATCAGAAACGGCCACATCTCGAACATGAGCAGGAAAGCAACCATCGGCGCTAGCCAGATGTACCCCCCAAATTTGGCTGTACGCCCCGCTGCGCCGCTCATATGGCTTGCTCCTAGGCGACCGGGAGCGACATCTCGGACGCCGCCCGCGCGGCATCCAGAATGGCCTGGATCTGCCCGCGCAGCGTCTTCTCGCCCGCGAAGCTGCGGTCGAACACGGCGCCGCCGACTGTGAAGCCCCAGATGCCCAGGCCGCAGACGATCTTGACGCGCTCGACACTGGCGATGCTGCCGGCCACGATCAGCGGCGCGTCGATGCTCTTGACGACATCGGCGATCAGGCTCTCGACATCGCCGGAGAAGCGATAGGCGAGCAGATCCAGGCCCGCCACGCCGTCCATGGCCGCGAGCGAGCGCGCACTCTCGACGATCTCGGCCGCGGTGCCCGTAAGCTTGCTCGGATGGCCGACGACCTTTCCGGGGAACGGCATGTATTTGATGCCGGTGCCGGCAAGAATCTCTCCGGCCTCCCGCGCATGCGTGCCGCCGAGGATGTAGTCGACACCGATCTCGGCGCCGGCCTGCACTGAGCGGAGCTCGTCCTCGCGGGTCTGGCTGACCACCTCGAGCATCACTTCCTGGCCGTTGGCGCGGATGTCGGCGGCAAGCGCCTTCAGCTCCGGCACCGGCAGCCCGATATCCTTGAAGCCGACGAACGGTATCTTGAGGTCGGCCACCTCGGCGAAGACGCCGCGCGCGTCCGCCACCGTGACATCGTTGTGCGTCAACATGAATATGAAGCGCGACATTGGTCTACCTCCACGCAATCAGGGCCGGGATGCGGCGAGCGAAATGCCCGTTGCCGCGTCGAAAAGATGGATCTTCTGAAGATTGAGCTGGAACGGCATGACCTGGCCGGCCGCAACAGGCACCGGCGCCAGCATCTTGGCCACCACCTCGCGCCCGCCGAACTCCATGATCAGCAGGGATTCGTTGCCCAGCGGCTCCGAGAACTGGATCGGGGCCGAGAAATCCAGCGACCGCGACGGAGCCTGGCCATGGCCGACCGGCACGATGTCGTCGGCCCGAACGCCGAGCGTCAGCCTGGTCCCCCTGGCGATCGGCTTGAACCTGCCTTCGTCCAGCGGCAGCACCTTGCCGCCCGGCACGGAGACGCCACCGTCGACAGCGACCGCGTCGATGAAGTTCATCGGCGGCGAGCCGATGAAGCCGGCCACGAAGACGTTGGCCGGGCGGGAGAACACGTCGTCGGGCGTACCCACCTGCTCGATCAGCCCGTCGCGCATGATGACGATGCGGTCGGCGAGCGTCATCGCCTCGACCTGGTCGTGCGTGACATAGACGATGGTGGTCTGGACCTGGCGGTGCAGGCGCTTGATCTCGGTGCGCATCGTCGTGCGCAGCTTGGCATCGAGGTTGGACAGCGGCTCGTCGAACAGAAACACGTCGGGACGGCGCACCATCGCCCGCCCCATGGCGACACGCTGACGCTCGCCACCGGAAAGCTTGGCCGGCGTGCGATCGAGCTTGTCCGAGAGGTTGAGAATCCGGGCCGCCTCGCCGACCCGGGCCGCGATCTCGGCTTCCGGCGTCTTCGTCAGCCTGAGCCCGAACGACATGTTCTCCCGCACCGTCATATGCGGATAGAGCGCATAGTTCTGAAAGACCATCGCGATGTTGCGGTCGCGCGGCTTGAGATCGTTGACGACGCGATCGCCGATCGACACCGCGCCGCTCGAAATCTCCTCGAGCCCCGCGATCATGCGCAAGGTGGTGGACTTGCCGCAGCCGGAGGGGCCGACAAGGGCGACGAATTCATTGTGCTTGATATTGAGGTTCAGGTCGCGGACGACGCTTACCGCCCCATAGGACTTGGAAACGTTGTTGAATACGACGTCAGCCACGCGACACCCTCTCCCTGGATGGCAATTCTCGCGACGCCGAGCCGTCCAGGTCGCGCCGATCGATGCGCCACTGTTACACCATGATGTATCATGTGCAACATTTTTTTTCGCACAACGCTCATTTTATGTTGCCATTGGTACAAACAAGGGTTGAGACGGTTCCATATCGTTGCAGTTGCATCATTTTCGGGATAGCTATGGTGACAAATGTTTGAACTCGATCAAACGAGTGCAGCTCCAACTGGAGGGCGGTCATGAGCAAGCAGAAGGTGTGGCGCAAGGCGGATCGGCACCAGCAGATCCTGACGGAGCTGGGCATCCGGCCGGCGATCCGCGCCTCCGAGATCGCCGAGCGGCTCAACGTGCATGTGCAGACCATCCGCCGCGACCTCGACGAGTTGCACGAGCTTGGCAAGATCAACCGCACCTACGGCGGCGCCTTTCCGGCCACCATGGGCTTCGAGGCGAGCGTGGCCGAGCGCGATCTTCTGCTTGTCGAGGAGAGAGGTCGCATTGCAGAGCACGCCGCCGCGATGATCGAGCCAGGCGATGTGGTGATGGTCGACGTCGGCGCCACGACCGCGCACTTCGCCCGCCACTTGGCCGCGCGAGGCTGCGAAGCCCGCATCATCACCAACAGCTGGAACTTCGCGACGATCGCCGGCGCGTCACCGAACCTGAGGCTCATACTTTGCCCGGGGGAGTATTCTCACAGCCAGGGCGGCGTCTCCGGGCCGGAGACGACCGAGTTCCTGTCCAACTTCCACGCCGACAAGTTCGTCTTCAGCGCCGGCGGGATCGCGGATGGCGGCGTCTACGAAGTCGACCCGGACTTCGCCTGGGTGAAGCGGGCGATGATATCGAATTCCCGCCAGCGCATCCTTCTATGCGACCATCAGAAGCTGGGCCGTTCTGCGATGACGCGTGTGTGCGGCTTTGATGTTGTCGACGATTTGGTTACGGACGGCTCCGGGGACGGCTCGCTTCCTGATGAGGTCCGGCATGCCGGTGTAAAGGTGCATGTCGTGTGAGCCAAGAGGGAGTGAGCTCGGCTGACGGGACGAACCTGTCGCGTGACGCGGCCTTCTTGGACGAGTTCACCTGTCCCGATTTGACAAGAATCCACTTGTGCCGCTGCGCCTGATCTCCGAGATTGCGGCGTCATTTTGGAGTCGCGTATGCGGACTGCAGCAGGGCACGACTTCCTCGAATTCTGTGCGGCCGAAAGCGATGTCAGCAAGGTCATCGAGCACTTTATCGAAGCGATCGGGGTTTTTGGCTTCGTAGCCTCGGCGGGTGGTGCGTGGGCGGGCGCCGGAGGTTCTCGGTCCTATCGCTTCTATTTCAACAATTGGCCGAAAGACTGGTTCGATACCTACATGGAGAACGGGTTCATGGAGATCGACCCCATGATCCTGGAGGCGCGTCGTCGTATGACGCCATTCCTGTGGACCGAAATGGTGGACGCGCGAACCTTTGCGATTGAAGGCGCGACGGTCATTGCCGCGGCCAAAGCCTATGGCTGGGCGGAAGTCATGGGCATCCCGATCCATGGACCTTCCAGCTACCAAGGACTGATCTCCGTGGCCGCGTTGATGCCCGTGAAGATGACAGGGGCTGAAAGGGCGCTCATTCGCTCCATGGCGGTTGCAGTCCATGACAAGGCTTACGAATCGGTCGGTTTCGGTCTCAGCAATCGGTCTCCGATCTTGCTGACGCCCCGGGAGGCGGATTGCATGCGTTGGGTAGCGGCGGGCAAGACAGATGCGGAAATCGGCATCATCCTGGGCATAGCGCCCGCCACGGCGCACTACCATGTCGAGAGCGTCAAGAAGAAGGCTGGTACGCGCAGCCGCAGCGAAGCCGTCGCTTTGCTGGTGCTGGCCGGATCGGTTTAGATCACAAATCCCAGGCCTTCGGCCGGCCAGATCGACCTGTTCCGAATGTCCACGCCCCCGCGCCCGGCACCTCCGCTTTTCAGCTAGGATGCGCCGGCATCTCAACTGCCTTACTCATTCCCGCATCAAGACAGGAATCGCGCCGGGCGGTGCGTTTGTGGGAAGCGGGGGCGGTCGTCCATGGGCGAAAGCACGACTATCGTTGTCTGTTGCGATGCAGGCCGCGAGCGCTGGACACGTCGGCGCAAGGCGATCTGGCTGACGACAGCGGCACTCGTGCCGTTTCTGCTACCGCCGAGATTGCAAGCGGCCGACCTGACCATTTCGAGCGATATAAGCACCGGGTTAAACCTGGACGCCCAGTCCGGAACGACCGCCGAGATCCTGTCCGGAGTTTCGCTGAGCAACGCGCCCTTCGGCACGGCAATCAATGCAACGACGAGCGTATGGAGCCTCACCAACCGCGGGGCCATCTCGTCCAGCTACGCCAATACGATATCCCTGTCGGCAGCCGGCTCTTCGGTGACAAACTATTCCTCGATTACAGCCGGCTCGGTCAGCAATGCCATCGTGCTGACAGGTGGCGGAAGCGTCGAGAACGAACAAGGCGCGACGATATCGTCTGGCCTGAGCGCGATCATCATTGGCAAGTCTTCTCCGGCCGGCGGCGCCGGCACGGTTACCAATGCGGGAACCATCAGGCAGACAGGCACGTCAGGGGATCTCGTTTCGCTACGGTTTGGCGGAACGGTAACGAATCTCGCGGGCGCCACCATCAGCGCCAGCAATTCGAGCAACGCCGTTTCCGTCGGCCAGGGTGTCGCGCGCACCGTCGTCAATTCCGGCACAATTGAAAACACCGGAACGGGCTATGCCACCGGCGTGCTCGTTCAAGGTGGCGCCAGCACCGTCACCAACAACGCAACGGGACATATCAGCGGCACGTTCAACGGGGTCTATGCGAGTTCCAGCGCCCCGCTCACCCTCACCAACGACGGCACGATCGAATCCACCGGATCAAAAGCCAATGCCTATGCCGTCGAGGCGGACGGTGGCGGCACGTTGGTCAATACGGGGACGATCACGTCCGCTTCCAGCGATGGACTGTACGCGGCACGCGCAGCCACGGTGACCAACAGCGGCACTATTTCGGGGGCCGTGCGGGCGATCACCTTTTCTGGCAACTTTGCTCACACGCTCAATCTTGACACGGGCTCCGTCCTCAACGGCGTCGTCCAGGGCGGCACCGGCGTCGACAGCCTGGTGCTGCTCGGCTCCGGGACGGAAGACGCGGCGAAATTCCTCTCCTTCGAGACCGTCTCAATGCAAGGCACGGCTTGGCAACTCACGGGTGCCGGCACATTCGCGACCAGTGCCGAAGCAAAATCGGGCACGCTGACGGTGGCGGGGACACTCACCAGCCCGACGATCACCATACTGCCGACGGCGACACTTACCGGGAACGGGACCCTGATCGGAGCCGTGAACAATTCCGGCACGATGCTGGCGTCGTCCGGCACGCTCTCGGTCACCGGCAGCTACACCGGCCAGGCAGGCTCCATTCTGGCGGTAGGAGTCACCCCGACAACCAGCGGCACCCTTGCCATCAGCGGCACGGCCACGCTGAATGGCGGCACGGTCAAGGTGCTGGCGGGTGCGGGTGCCTACGCGCCAAGCACCTCCTACACCATTTTGACCGCGAGCGATGGCGTCAGCGGCACGTTCTCCGGTGTGACCAGCAGCTTCGCCTTTCTGACGCCGAGCCTGAGCTATGGCAACGACGATGTATACCTGACCCTCGTCCGCAACGGCATTGACTTCGACAGTGTGGGCGGCACCCCAAACCAGCGTGCGGCTGGGCACGCGGTTGAATTGCTGGGCGCCGGCAATGTGATCTATGACGCGGTGGAGCAGCTCGATATACCCGGCGCCCGAGCCGCGTTCGATCAGCTTTCGGGTGAAGTCCACGCGTCGATCAAGGGAATGCTGCTCGAGGACAGCAGATTTCTCCGCGAGGCCATTACGGATCGTATGCTCGCCGCCTTTGACGACAGTGGCAAAGCCCAAATCCCGGCAATGTCCTACGGCGAGGGTGGACCCGGGATAGCCCCGCCCGACAACGACCGTGTAGCCTTCTGGACCCAGACCTTCGGCTCATGGGGCAGGATGGCTGGCGACGGCAACGCGGCGAGCTTCGATCGCTCTACAGGCGGACTGCTGGTCGGAGCCGACAGCCGCCTTGGCGACTGGCGCCTTGGCATGGTTGGCGGCTACAGCCACGCCACCCTGGACGCCACCGAACGCCAATCCCACGGCGATAGCGAGAACCTCCATCTCGGCCTCTATGGCGGCACCCAGTGGGACTCGCTCGCTCTGCATGCCGGCCTCGCCTACACGTGGCACGATCTGTCGACCGGGCGCCGGATTGCCTTCAACGGCTTCGATGATACCCTTTCAGCAGGCTATCGTGCAGGCACCGCGCAGGTCTTCGGTGAACTCGCCTACAAGGTCCGCTCGGGGCCGCTTGCCTTCGAGCCCTTCGCCAATTTCGCCTATACGAGCCTGCATACCGATGGCTTTGCCGAAACGGGCGGAGCCGCTGCGCTGACCGCGGCCGCGTCGAACATGGACACCACATTCGTTACGCTGGGCCTCCGGGCAGGGGGCGGCTTTACGCTGGACGGTCTCAAGGCAGCTGCGCACGGCACTCTCGGCTGGCGCCACGTCCTCGGCGACACGACGCCAATGTCGGCGTTGACCTTCGCCGGCGGTGACACGTTCGAGATCGCGGGTACGCCGATCGCAAGGGACACGGCGGTCGTCGAGGCAGGCTTCGACCTGGCGTTGGGCGATCGGTCAAAACTAGGCGTCGGCTATTCCGGATACTTTGGCAACGGACTCAACGACAGCGCGCTCGACGCAAAGCTTAGCCTGACCTTCTAGAGCTCCGGACCGAAAGGCGCGTGTTGCTGTCGACGTCAAACGAAGACGCGGATCGACAGCACCACCAAGGCTCGTCCGCAAACCAACCCTGCACTGGGGGGAACCAGTGCTCTATCAGGAGCCATGCAATGAAAGCCCTCTATTTTGTTGTGATAGCCGCGACGGCGCTTTTGGGTTCAGGGGAGGCCTTCGCACGCTATACCAGTTCGCAAGGGCCTTGCGCGACCGATGCCAATCGCTTCTGCGGCGGCGGCGTCCTCACCACGGGGGCTCCTCCCAAGTGCCTGACGGATCACAAGAACGATCTGTCGGCTTCCTGCAAGGCGCGCCTGTTCAAGCATAAGAAGAAGTAAGCCGTTCGCTATGTCTCGCAGGCATGCGCAAGGATGGCCCGTCGCTCGATTTGCCATCTGGCTGGTGGTACAA
>MKVL01000039.1:0-175601 GCA_001899205.1 Mesorhizobium sp. 65-26
CTCAGTGCAAGAGATGCATCCGGCGCGCGGCGAAGGAGAGTGAGGACTGTGTTCTTCACGTCGATGTTTCCCATTGGCTTGGCGGTGTCACGGGCAATTGGCGGCGCGGCTACCGGCTGATGGCGTAATGGCTGCGCCGGGGATCGGCGCCCGAACCCAGCACGCGCCCGTCGGACGAAGGCGGCGCCAGGTCGAGGGATACGGCGACGCCGCTGGCGTCGAACTCATAGTCCGGCCAGGGATGGATCCGGTGGCCTCGCGCCGCCAGCTTGGCGCGCGTGTTCTCGCTGATGCGGGATTCGACGCTGAGCCGCCCGACATCGTGGAAATGCGGGAAGAACGAGTCCGGGAAGGCAAGGCAGGTGATGCGTGGCGCCTCCACCGCCTGCTGCGGCGACATGTTGCGATCGACGATGTTGAGGAACGTCTGCAATATGCCTTGCGGAATGACGTCACCGCCGCTCGACGACAACGCCATGACCCGGCTGTCGGCCTCGCCGATGCTGAGCGCGAGCGCCGGCGATGGCGTCAGCCGTGGCCGGCGGCCCGGACCGAGCGCGGCCGGATGCGCCGCGTCGAGCCTCGACTGCACGCCGCGCGGCGACACCATGATGCCGAGGCCGGGCACGATCGGGTTGCCGTCGATCGTGTCGCTGGCAGAGCAGCTGAAGGCATTGCCCTTGGCGTCGACGACAGTGAAATTGGTGGTGTCGCGGCGCTTGCCGGGCGAGGTTGCGGGGGGCGCCGGCAGGTCCAGCGTCGGCAGGTCGGGTAGCGCCTTGCTGGCGTTCACCAGCGCGCGCAAGCGGGCGACATGCTCGTCCGACAGCAATTCCTCGATCGTCGTCGCCGCGAAATTCGGGTCGCAATAGAATTTCTCGCGATCCGAAAAGGCTAGCTTCATCGCCTCGGTCAACAAATGAAGGTAGCCATCCTCGCGGCCGGCGAGCGCGGCGGCATCGAAGCCGGCGAGCACCGACAGGGCCTGCAGGATGACCGGCGCCTGGCTGTAGGTGCCGCCCGTGAACATGCGCCAGCCGCGATAGTCGTAGCTCTTCGCCGGCGCGACCTCGTTGCGGAAACCGGCAAGGTCCTCCAGCGTCATCCAGCCGCCATTGCCGTTCACCCAGGCCACGATGCGCTCGGCGACCTCGCCTTCGTAGAAAGCCTTGCGCACGGCTTCCAGCGCCTGCTCGCGGTTCGCGCCCTGCTCGGCGGCGGCGAGCCGCTCCAGGAGCAGCGCCAGGTCCGTCTGCTTCAGGCGATCCCCCTCGCGCGGCGCCCTGCCCTGCGGCCAGTAGATGGCGCGCGAACTGTCCCAGTTCCGGAACGTCGCGCCCATGAGCTCGTAGGCAAGCGCCGTGCGCCGGTCGAGCACGAAGCCTTCCCTGGCGTAGCGGATGGCCGGCGCCGCGACATCGGCGAACGACCATGTGCCGAAGCGCGACAGCGCCGACAGCCAGGCATCGGCCGCCGCCGGCACGATGGAGCATGGCGCGCCGAGCGGCATGTCGCCCTTGTGCCGCTCCAGATAGGCTTGAAGCGTGACGCTCTCGCTCCATGTGCCGACGCCGCTGATCGACCAGACCTGGTCGGACCCGGCCTGCCGCACGAGGATCGGCGCCACGCCGCCAAGATTGCACATGTCGGCCTGGATGACGTTGCTGGCGAGCCCCGCCGCCACGCCGGCATCGATCGCCGTGCCGCCACGCTCCAGCACGTCGGCGGCGATCATCGCCACCAGCGGATGACCGGCGACCACCGAATAGTGCTCGCCGACGAGCGTCGGCCGCATGGATTCCGGCGGCGGAAAGATGTTCGGCACCGGCGAAGTGTTGTTGCGCATGCCGCCGGCGGCGTCGTCGATGGGCTTGTCCATGGTCGCCAAGCTTTCTCTCCTAGGCGCTGAGCATGGCGCCGGCATCGACGCGCACCGTGGTTCCAGTGATCGCCGCGCTGGCGGGCGAGGCGAGATGCAGGCAGAGCGCCGCCACCTCGGCCGGCGTCACCAGCCGCAGCGCCGCGCCGCTATGGGCCATGTCCAGCCAGATTGCCCCGGCATCGGCGCCGGTGCGCTCGGCGATGCGGCGCGCGACATCCCTGAGCATCGGACTGTCGACATTGCCGGGGCACACCGCGTTCACCCTGATCCGGTCGCCGGCAAGCTCCGACGCCATGCTCTCGACGAAGCCGATCAGCCCGAACTTGCTGGCGCAATAGATGGAAGCGCCGGCCTCGCCACGCAGGCCGGCCGTGGAAGACAGGAACACGAAGGCGCCACCGCCGCCACGCGTGCTCATGCGCCGGGCGAACGCCGCACCGATGTGGAAGGCGCCATCGAGATTGACCGCCATCACCCTGCGATAGGCACTCCAGTCTATGTCGACGACGTTGCCGTCCGCGTTGAGGCCGGCTGCGTAGACGACGCTGTCGGCCTTGCCGACAACCCCGGCCAGCCTCTCGGCCGACGCCGGATCGGTGACATCGCAAGCGGCGGCGTGATGCGCGCCGGCGAGGCCCGTCAAGGCGCCAGCCGCGGCCTGCTCGTGAAGATCGACGGACCAGACGGTGGCGCCAGCCTCGGCAAAGGCGCGCACACAGGCCGCGCCGATGGCGCCACCGCCACCGATGACCACCGTGACATGCCCCTCGGGCAGGATGTTTGCTGTCGTGCTCATGCCAACCTCGCCGTCACGATGCCGCCGCCATTTCGCGCAGCACGCGCGCGATCGAGGCCGGCCCCGGCACCAGCGCCTCCTCGAGCGAAAGCGCGGCGGGGATCGGAACGTCGGGCACCGCATGGCGGCGGATCTGGCGCAAAGCCGTCGGCCCGAGCTTTTCCAACACGCGCACGACCACCTCGGCCGACAGGCCGAAGGAAAGATAATCCTCGTCGACGACCAGCAACCGGCCTGTCCTGGCAGCCGACGCCGCGACCGTTTCCGTGTCGAGCGGAACGATGGATCGCAGGTCGATCACCTCGGCGTCGATGCCCTCGGCGGCAACCTCGGCGGCTGCCTCCATGGCGTATTCGACGCCGGCACTGAGGGTGACGAGGGTGATATCATTGCCCTTGCGCGCCACCTCGGCCTTGCCGATCGGCGTCACGAACGCATCTTCCGGCACCTCGGAACCGGTCAGGAAATCCTTGGCTTTCTTCAGGAGCAGCCCCTTGTGCTCGATGAAGACCACCGGATTGTCGGAACGTATGGCGGCGGCCATCAGGCCCTTGTGGTCGCGCACCGAAGCCGGCGCCACGACATGCATTCCCGGCAGGTGCGCGAAGGTTCCCCACAGGCACTGCGAATGCTGCGCGGCCGATCCGATGTTGCCGCCAGCGGTCTTGATCACCATCGGCATCTTCACCCGCCCGCCGGACATGTAGGGGATCTTGGCCATGGCATTGTAAATCTGCTCCAGGCAGACGCCCATGAAGTCGACGAACATGATCTCGACCACCGGCCGCAGCCCCGCCATCGCCATGCCGACGCCCATGCCGGTGAACGACATCTCGGATATCGGCGTGTCGCGCACGCGCATCGGGCCGAAACGTTCGAGCAGATCGCGGCTCGAGCCGAACACGCCGCCCGAGCGGCCGACATCCTCGCCCAGCAGCACGACGCTTTCGTCGCGCGCCATTTCCTGCATCAGGCTTTCGGCGACGGCCTGCGAGGCGTTGATCTTGCGTACCGTCATCACATCACCTCGGCAAAGACATAATCCATCGCGCCGGCCGGATCGGGCATGGCGTCGGCGCGCACATCCGCCAGCATCGCCGTCATCTCCTCCCTGGCCTTGGCGCCGATGGCGTCGAGTTCGGCTTCGGTCGCCGCGCCGTGCTCCAGCAACTCCCGGCGATAGCGCAGGATCGGATCCATCTCGACGCGCATGCGCTGCTTTTCGGCCCGTTCGCGGTAATTGTCGTGGTCGCCCTCGTAATGGCCCCTGAAGCGATAGCAGGTCGCCTCCAGCAGCGACGGGCCGCCGCCCTTGCGCGTATGCCTGGCGGTCTCGGCGAAGGCCAGCGTCACCGCCTCGACATCCGTCCCGTCGACGCGCCGGCCGGTGATGCCATAGGCGCTGGCGCGCTCGGCGATGGTCGGCGTCGCCGTCACGTCGCGGAAGCGCACGGAGATCGCGTATTCATTGTTCTCGACAAGGCACACCAGCGGCAGGCTCCAGGCGGCGGCCATGTTCAGGCATTCATGGAAGGTGCCGTGGTTGGTGGCGCCGTCACCGCAGATGCCGACGGCGATGTGGGGCAGGCCCATCATCTTGAACTTGTAGGCATAGCCGAGCGCCACGGGCAGCGACGCACCGACGATGCCCGTGGCCGAGAAGTGATGCTCGGGGTCGAAGGGATGCATGTGGCCGCCCCGCCCCCGGCACAGCCCCGTCTCCTTCTCGAAGATCTCCGCCATCAGCGCGCGCGGCGGCACGCCCTTGGCGAGCGCATGGAAATGATTGCGGTGCGTGCTCACCACGGCGTCGTTCGGCGTCAGCGATTGCGCCAGCGCGACGCCGATCGCCTCCTGGCCGATGCCCGTGTGCAGTTCGCCATGGATCTCGAATGTCTGCACGCCTTCGAGGCAGGCCTCGTCGAAGGCGCGCATGCGCGTCATGGTCCGGAAGAGTGAGATCGGGTTCAGCTTCATGTGTCTTGTTCCGATGTCCTGGCCGGCCACGCTCAGCCGCCGTCCTGGTTGAATTCGAGCAGTTCGAGGAAGGAGCCGCCGGGCTCGCGGCAATAGGCCGACCGCCCTTCGGGAAAGACGGTGACGTCGCCGATCGCGACGGCGCCGAGCGCCGCGACCTCACGCAGCGCCTCGTCGACATTCTCCACCGTCAGGCCGACATGGCCGGAGCCGGCCGACAACGGCCGCGCCTGCGGCGACGCGCCGGAATGCAGGAACTGGATCAGTTCGAGGCGCGGGCCATCGGCAAGCGTGAGCTGCGCGAGATGGCACGACAGCCGCTCCATGCCCATCATGCTCTGGATCTCGCGCGCCATGTCGCGCTCCTCGAAAACGAGCTGGTAGCCGAATGCGCGGCGATAGAAATCGACCGAAAGATCGAAATCCGCGACGGCCAGCGAAATATGGTCGAGCCCCATCAGCTTCATCGAAAACTCCTAGGCCGCGAGCATGCCGCGCGGCGTCCCGGCATCCGCGACAAGGGCGCTGAGATCCGCGCGGATCGCGGCGCCCGCATCGACCGGAAAGATGGCGACGATGGCGCGCGGAGCCGTCGGCGACACCACGTCCAGGAAGCGCGGCAGCGCCACCATGTGGCGCACGGCATGGATGGCGACCGGCCTCGGATCGTCGTTCGTGTCGACGATGCCCTTCAGCCGCGCTAGGTTTTCGCCATGACGGCTGGCCATCGCCTCCAACCCGGCGAGCAGACGCTGAAGGTCGAGTCTGGCCGGCACATCCATTGCGAACGAAGCGAAAGCAGAGGAATGCCCGGCCGGCGCGGCGGACGACGCGGAGCGGGCACGGAAGGCCGGCATTGCCGCGAAGAGCTGGGCGAGCAGCGCGTCGCCTGCCGCGGCCGGCCCGACACTGGTCACGCCAAGCGCATCCAGGGCGCGGCGGGCGCGCGCCTCGCCCTCCGCGCCGGCGATATCCAGCTTGGTCAGCACCACCCGGTCGGCCAGCGCCAGTTGCGCCTGCGCGACGGCATGCCCGAACGACCCGTCCGGACCCAGCACGCAATCCGCGGTGGCCACGAGCGCCGCCAGCCGGTAGCGCGACAGGCGCAGCGGATCGGCAAGAAAGGCCTGCAGCAGCGGCGCGGGATCGGCAAGGCCACTGGTCTCGACGATGACGCGCCGGAACGGCGGCAGCCCGCCGGCCGCCGCGGCCTGATCCAGCGAACGCAGCGCGCGGGCCATGTCGCCCTGCGCCTGACAGCACAGGCAACCGCCCGGCAGCACGACGATGTTCTCGTCGACCTTCTCGACCAGCAGGTGATCGAGACCGATCTCACCGAACTCGTTGACGATCACGGCCGTGTCGGCTGCCTGCGGCAGCGTGAGCAGCCGGCGCACCAGCGTGGTCTTGCCGCTGCCGAGGAAGCCGGTCAGCACCGCGACCGGAACCGTCTCCTCGCGCGCGAGACGCAGGCTTTTCGGGTCGGGCAGCGCGCTCATTCCACCCAGCTCGCGTTCCAGAAACTGCCGGGACGGTGGCGCATCGTTTCCAGAGCGCCGAAGGCCGGCTCGCCGAGCGCCTTGCCGCCGACACGGCCGGTAAGTTCCGCCTTCGCTGTCTCGATGACTGCGGGATCAGCCAGCAGCCGCACGGCGGCGATGGCCAGCGCCTCGGACGCCATCAGCGGGCCGGGATGGCTGGCCTCATGGCCCGACAGCGCCGTCAGCGCCCAGTTGTGCAGCGGCACCTGCTCGGGAAAGGCCCAGTTGACGCGGCCGAGCGGGATGCGCCAGCTCGCCTCGCCATCGTCCTGTCCATAGGGATCGAGACCTTCGGTATGGAGCCTGATCCCGTCATCCAGCGTGAAGTCGCCCTCCGGACGGCAGGCCTTCGCCAGCGCCCGCATGAAGTCGCGCCCCTCACCCGTCCAGCGCGGCGGTCCGACCAGCTCCAACGCCGAATGGAGGGCCTGCGCGAGCGTGTCGTTGGGCAGATAGCCGCGCGTACCGGCGATGAACTGATGACGGAAAGCGACGCCCGTCATCTCGGCCGCCTGCCCGGCCACGCCGATTGCGAAATCGAACACCGCCTTGGCACGCTCGAAATCGGCATGGCGCGCGGTGAACCACAGCCGCGCCTCGTCCGGCGTGACGTTGGGGATATGGCCGGCGACGCGCAGCACATGTTCCAGAGAAGCATCGGGGAAATGATGGGCGCGCAGCCTTTCGAGCGATTGCACCGCTAGTTCTGCCGCGTCGAGCGCGTTGCGGCGGCGCGTGCCGCCGCCATGGCCGGATTCGCCCAGGAAGACGATCTCGCCATTCATCACCGACTGGCACGGGCGTGAGATTGCGCCGTTCTGGTAGTCGCCATGCGAGGTCAGGATCGCGTCGATGCCTTCGAAAGCGCCGAGGCCGAGCATCGCGATCTTGCCCCAGACGATTTCCTCCGAGGGCGTACCGAGCACGACGACGCGACCGGCGAGGCCTGCCTCCCGCGCCGCCAGCGCGGCCGCGATCGCCGCACCGCAATTGGCCGGGCCGATCAGATTGTGGCCGCAGGCATGTCCAGCCGCCCTGCCGGTGCCGCTGCGATGGGCGACCGCCGCGTTGTCGGTGCCCGGCAGCGCGTCATACTCCGCCAGCAGCGCGATCGCCGGCCCGCCCTCGCCGGCCTCGGCGCGGAAGGCGGTCGGCAGGCCGCAGACACCGCGCTCGACCTTGAAATCGTGCTCTTCGAGCCAGTCGCAAAGGATGCCGCTGGCGGCGAACTCCATGTTCCCCAATTCCGGATTCGACCACAATGCATTGAATTTGCTGACGATATCCGTCCGCAAAGGTTGCCAGTGCCGTCGTGTGGTCTCGACCAGTTTCATTTCTGTTTTCTGTAAACTGTTGACAGTCTTCAGAGGATTGTGGTTCATTTCCCCTGCGCTGTCAAACGCCATTCAGTGGCCCGCGCCATGGAGGAATTGCTTGGAGCAGGGTTTTCACGCCGTCCCGACGCTCACCCTGGTGACCCAGGTGAAGGAGCAGATTCAGCGCGCCATCACCAATGGCGAGCTGCTGCCGAACCAGCGTCTCGTCGAGGGCGAAATCGCCCAGAAGCTCGGTGTCAGCCGCGGCCCCGTGCGCGAAGCCGCGCGGCTGCTGGAGCAGAGCGGGCTGCTGATCTCGCTGCCCCGGCGTGGCTTCTTCGTGCGCCAGTTCGAGGCGCGCGAGATTGAGGATCTCTACGAGCTGCGTGAGTGGATCGAGGCGGCGGCGGTGGAATCGGCCGTCAAGCGCGCCACGCCCCAGCAGCACCAGTCGCTGCGCGCCACGCACAAGAACCTGATCGCCCGCGCCCAGTCGGGGCAGCAGTCCGAATTGATAGAGGCCATCATCGAGTTCCACCGTTCGATCTGCGAGCTTTCCGGCAATGCCAGGCTCCTGCGCCTGTTCGACGAGATGACGGTCGAGGTGCGCCAGATCCTGTCCGTGCTGGGCGTCAACCTGGACGAGACCGGCTACCCCGTCGAAGCGCAGGAGTCGCTGCTCGACGCGATCGAGGCACGCGACGGACGCCGTGCCGGCAAGGAGATCAGGAACCTCGTTGCCCAGGCCGGCAAGGAGGTCATGCACAACTACAAACGCCGCCAGGCCGCCGCCGACTGACCGGAAGCGGCAGGCATCACGAAACCAGCAATACCGACCGCCAAAGGGCGGCGGCCATGGGAGGATGGAAAATGTGGACTATCGGAAGAATTGACAGGTTACGCGGCCGCGGCGCAGGCATCGCCGCCCTCGCCCTGGGCGTGATGATGGCCGCTGGGGCGCAGGCCGCGTCCAAGGCGCCCGAGAATATCGCCAAGGCCGGCAAGATCGTGTTCTGCACCGAGCTCGCCTACGCGCCTTGGGAAATGGTCAACCCCGACACCCAGGCGCCGGAAGGCTTCGACATCGATATCGCCGCGGCGCTCGCCAAGACGATGGGCGTCAAGTCGGAACACAAGAACATCGCCTTCGATGGCCTGATCCCTGCCCTGCAGGCGGGCCAGTGCGACGCCATCATCTCGGGCCTCGCGGACAAGCCGGAGCGGCGCGAAGTGGTCGATTTCGTCGACTATGCCGTTTCCGGCAACGCGCTGATCGTGCGCGCCAAGGACGACGCCACCTTCAAGACCCTGGAGGACCTCTCCGGCCGCAAGGTGTCGGTCGCCGTCGGCTCGGCGCTCGAGGGCGAGCTGAAGAAGGCCAACGAGACGCTCAAGGCGGCCGGCAAGCCGGAGATCAACATCCTCTCGCTGCAGAGCGGCACCGACGCCTTCCAGCAGCTTACCGCCGGACTGGCCGACGTCTATCTCGGCTCGACCGACCAGGCGGGCTACTTCAACAAGCAGAAGCCGGGCTTGCTGAAGCTCGCCAGCCCACAGCTCTTCTCGCTGACCATCGGCGTCGCCACGCTGAAGAAGGACAAGGAACTCCATGACGCCTTCGAAGCGGGGCTCAAGGAGATGAAGGACTCGGGCGAATACAAGAAGGTGCTCGATGCCTGGGGCTTCGAGGCCATGGGAATCCAGTGACACCCCTCCGGCCGGTGACCTCGCGTCGCCGGCCGGCCTTTTTTGGCGCAGAGGACGACTTCACCTCATTGCTCCATCTCCTTGTTTTTAAGCAATTCCTCAGGGAAGAGGCCGGGCGCCTTTCCCGGGAAAGCCGTTTCAGACCTTCCCGGAATTGCTCCAGATCGAGTGCCTGCCCATGACCGGCGACATAAACATCGATAGCGCCTTCTTCCTGAAGTACCTGTTCAATCCGCCCGCCATCGTCTGGCGCGGCCTCTGGCTGACGATCTGGATCTCCGTCGTCGCGCAGGCGCTCGGCGTTGCGATCGGTCTCCTGATCGCGCTCTGCATGCGCTCGAAGCACGGCTGGCTGCGCTGGTTCGGCAGGTTCTATGTGTGGATCTGGCGCGGCACGCCGATGCTGGTGCAACTGGTGCTGATCTACACCGGCGTCGCCGCCGCCGGTTTCTACAAATATCCCGATATCGAGATCGGTCCCTTCACCTTCACCGGTCCCCTGCAGGCGGCGCTGATCGCGCTGTCGCTCAACGAGGCCGCCTATATGGCCGAGATCTTCCGCGCCGCGCTCGCCTCCATCGACAAGGGCCAGTTCGACGCGGTGCGCGCGCTCGGCATGCGGCCCTACACGGCCATGCGCTGGATCATCCTGCCGCAGGCCGCGCGCATCGTCATTCCGCCGCTCGGCAACGAGTTCACGCTGATGATCAAGGGCACCTCGCTGCTCGCCGTCATCGGCATCCGCGAGCTGTTCGGAACCATCCAGCAGCTCAACGCCGCCACCTTCCGCACCTTCGAGCTCTTCGTCATCGCCGCGATCTGGTACCTGGTGCTGACCACCATCATGGGCTTCGTGCAGAAACGCCTGGAGGCCCATTACGGCCGCCACGACCTGCCGGCCAACGCCGAGATCAAGCCGTCCGGCTTCCGCGGCCTCCTGTCGGGACAGCGCTGAGCCATGAGCATGGAAACCGCCCCACTCGTATCGCTGCGTGACGTCAGGAAGTTCTTCGGCAACTGGGAAGTGCTGCGCGGCGTCTCCTTCGACGTCCAGCGCGGCGAGGTCGTCTGCCTGATCGGCCCCTCGGGCTCCGGCAAGACGACGCTGGTGCGCTGCATCAACCACCTGGAGAAGATCCATTCCGGCCGGATCCTCGTCGACGGCCAGCTCATCGGCTACCGCGAGCACAGGGGCCGGCTGGTCGAGGATTCGGAAAAGCGCATCGCCGCGCAGCGCCAGAGGATCGGCATGGTCTTCCAGCGCTTCAACCTCTTCCCCCACCTGACCGCGCTGGAGAACGTCACTGTCGCGCCCGTGCGCGTTCAGGGGCGCAGGCCCGCCGATGTCGAGGCCGAGGCGCGCGACCTGCTTGCCCGCGTCAAGCTCTCCGACAAGGCCGGCAACTACCCTTCCCAGCTCTCCGGCGGCCAGCAGCAGCGGGTCGCCATCGCCCGCGCTCTCGCCATGAAGCCAGCCGTGATGCTGTTCGACGAACCGACCAGCGCACTCGACCCCGAGACGGTGGGCGAAGTGCTCGACGTCATGAAGGCGCTGGCGGAGGCCGGCACGACGATGATCGTCGTGACGCATGAGATGGGCTTCGCGCGCGAGGTGGCCGACCGCGTCGTGATGATGGACCAGGGCGCCGTGGTCGAGATCGGCACAGCCCGCCAGATCTTCACCGCGCCGGCGCAGGAGCGCACCCAGGCCTTCTTCAGGGCGCTGCGCTGAGCCCGCGACTGCGCCCGGTTGACCGCGCCGCGCACGACGGCTAGGGACACCATCATGAAGCGCACGATCATCATCGCCCACCTCTGGTGGCTGGCCTGCTGACAGGGCGGCCAGACGTTTCATGCCATCTGGGGCCGCCGCAAGGGCGGCCTTTTGTTTTGACGATCCCCCGTGCGGTGTCCCCCTCATCTCAAGAGGATACCCATGACCAGACCCATCATCCTGACAGGCGACCGCACCACCGGCCCGCTTCACATCGGCCACTACGCGGGATCGTTGCGCAACCGCCTGCGCTTCCAGGACAGCCATGAGCAGTTCCTGCTGCTCGCCGACACCCAGGCACTCACCGACAATGCCCATGCGCCGGGCCGGGTACGCGACAGCGTAATCGAAGTCGCTCTGGATTATCTGGCGGTCGGCATCGACCCTGAAAAGAGCACGATCTGCCTCCAGTCGCACCTTCCCGCCCTGGCCGAGCTTTCAATGCTCTACCTCAACTTCGTCACGGTGGCGCGGCTGGAGCGCAACCCGACGATCAAGGACGAAATCCACGCGCGCGGCTTCGGCCGCGACATACCTGCTGGCTTTCTCTGCTACCCCGCCGCGCAGGCCGCCGACATCACCGCCTTCAAGGCAACGGTGGTTCCGGTGGGCGAGGACCAGGCGCCGCTGATCGAACAGACCAACGAGATCGCGCGCCGTATCAATGCCGTCGCCGGCCGCAACATCCTGCCGCAGGCGCGGGCCGTCATCCCGCGCTCGGGCCGCCTGCCGGGCGTCGATGGCAAGGCGAAGATGTCGAAGTCCGGCGGCAACGCGATCGCGCTCTCGGCCTCGCCCGACACCATTTCGGCTGCGGTGAAGGCGATGTTCACCGACCCCAACCACCTGCGGGTCGAGAACCCCGGCAAGGTGGAGGGCAATGTCGTCTTCAACTATCTCGATGCCTTCGACGAGGACCGCGCCACATTGGACGAGCTGAAGGCGCGCTACCGGCGCGGTGGGCTGGGCGACAGCGCAATCAAGCGCCGCTTGGAAGACATCCTCCAGGCGCTGATCGGCCCCATCCGCGAGAAGCGCGCGGCCCTTGCCAGGGATCCGGCTCACGTCATCGAGATGATCCGCCGGGGAACGGAAAAGGCGCGATGCCGCACCGACGCGACCAGGCGCGAGATCGTCGAGGGGCTCGGCCTGTTCATGCTGTGAGCGGCGCGTGCCGCTTACGCCGTCCCTGAGCGGCCGGTGACCACGGCCCAGATCGCTTCAGGGTCGGCCGGCTGGACGTCGCCGCGCCAGGCGACATGGCCGTCGGGTCGCACCAGTACGAGCCGCCTCTCGTAGAGCGCGGCTGTCTCGGCATCGTCGAGGTCGATCACCCGCAGGGGAATCTCGCGCTTGAGGGCGACATCCGCCAGGCGCTCGCATGCCACCGGCTCCTTGCCGAGCCGCAGCAGCACGAAGCCGCGCCCGAACAGGTCGAGGATCGAGAGGCCGTTGGGCTGGCCGCCGCTGATCCAGCGATGCGGCGCGCGATGGCCGGGCCTGGCCGTGGGCGTGTACCAGCGACTGTGGTCCTCGGGAGCGCCCGAACCGTCGGCGACGATCACGGGGGAGTCCTCGTAGCGATAGCCGAGATGGATGCCCAGCGTCTCCCATTCCGTCTCGGTCGCGGCTGTGATCATCGCGCCGACGCGTTCGCGCGTGGCCTCGCCCTCCAGGGTATCCTCGGCGATGCCCTCGCACTGCGAAACCGACTTGAGCTGCAGATAATTGTGCGTCGAGGCGGCCGAGTTGCGTACGGCGATCGGATGGCGCTCGGCGGTGTAGGAGCCCAGCAGCGCCGGGCCGGCCCACCCTTGCAGGACGGCGGCGAGCTTCCAGCCGAGATTGTCCACGTCGCCGATCCCCGTGTTCATGCCGAAGCCGCCAGTGGGCGACATGGTGTGGGCGGAATCTCCGGCAAGCAGCACCCGGGCGCTCTGGAAATTGTCGGCGATCAGCTCGCTGCGCCGCCATGGCAGGGCCGAGATCAGCTCGAACGCAATGGCATCCGTGCCAAGCGCCCGGCGTATCCAGTTGTCGGCATCCGCGACGACGGCCTGAACCTCGGATTCGGAATTGGTCACCACGGTGAGCCGCCAAAGCTCCAAGCCGTCCATGGCGCTGATGTTGCCCCACCAGCCCTTGTCGTCCATGACGAAATAGCGCTCGGCGTCGCCCATGCCGTGGCTGGACGAGAGAGCCGCCGAGCGAAAGAACATCGCCACCGAATAGTCCAGCTTCTTGCGCCCGGACATCTCGATGCCGAGCTGGCGGCGCACATTGCTTCCAGCCCCGTCACAACCGATGAGGTAGGCCGCGCTCAGGCTGCCGGCCTCGCCGCTCGCCTCGTCCGTCATGTGGACGACGACATGATCCTCCTTCTCCTCGAAGCGGTCGAAACGGGTGAGCTTGCGCAGCGTGATCAGCCGGTTGGCGCGCACCCGCTCATGCAGCATCGGATTGAGGAATATCTGCGAGCATCGCCATTTGGTCTCCGGGCTTTCCTCGACTGTCGGCTGATCGTTGAGCGACGGATAGGGTATGCGACCGAGGAAATAGCCGGCTATGCTCGTGCAATAGACCATGGAGAGGCCGTAATCACGCTTGAACACCGTCTTGCGGACATAGTCCGACAGGCCCAGCCGCCGCAGGACCTCCATCGAGCGGATGCTGACCAGACCGAGCTTCGGCGTCTCGATGCCTCCGTCCGTCTTCTCGATGATCGTGCTGCGCACGCCGCGCGAGGCTAGGTCGAGGGCCAGCGTCATGCCGATAGGCCCGGCCCCCACGATGATCACGTCGGTCATAGGTGCTGTCGTCATTGGTGCCCTTCCCTTGATGTTCTGTCGTGTTCTTCCATGCCGCTGGCGGCGATCGGCGAACGATCGCGCCAGGCCGCCGGCCATTCGTCCGCGCGGTGAGGAGTTTCCGTTCCGGACGCTTCGCGTCCGCGCCGTGAGGCCCTCCCGCGCTCGTCGCGCGGGATCTGCCTCGGGCGATGTCTCAGGCCTTCCGTCGCATCAGGCCCGTCCCGCCCAAGGAACCAGAACCCGCGTCAGGCGCTGCAGGCAGGCATCCGCGAACAGGGCGAAGACGCCCATGATGAGGATGCAGCCGATGACAAGGGCCATGTCGCCCCGGTTGACCGCCGTGATCGTCATCCAGGCGATGCCGGATGACGACGCCACCATCTCGGCGCCGACCAGCGCGGCGAACACGGCGCCGAAGGCGATGCGCAGGCTGACCAGTATCCCAGGCAATGCCGAGGGCAGGATGATGAAGCGCAGCCGCCCCAGCGGACCAAATCCCATCGAGCAGGCGCCCTCGATGCGTTCGCGGCGCACGGCCGCCACGGCGGCCGCGGTACCAACCGCCACCAGCGGCACGCCCGAGAGCAGGAGCAGCACCAGCTTGGAGGCGGAGCCGACCCCGAACCAGAGGACGACGAGGCTCAGATATCCGAGCGGCGGCACACAGCGGCCGTAGTTCAACCAGGGATCGACGATCGCGCGGCCATAGGGATTGAGCCCGATAATCAGGCCGAGGACCACGCCGATGAGCCCGGACAGAAGCCAGCCGGTCACCACGCGAACGGCGCTGATGCCGGCGCTTTCACCGATGCTGGCCCCCATGTAGCCATTCGTCGCGACATCGCTCAGCCGCGCCCAGACGGCATGCGGGGAAACCGAGGCGCCCGGCTTGCCTGCGTGGGTGAGGCTCCACCACACCGCCAGCAGCACGAGGATCGAGAGCGCGTTGTAGCAGAGAAGCTTGAGACTGGTCGGCATTGGCGGATCCCTTCGTCTTCCTCAGGCGTATGCGACCCAGGGAACGAGCCGTCTCTGGACCACGGTCATGATGCCATCCAGGGCAAGGCCGGTGAGCCCCATCAGGATGAGGCCGGTTATGACCGTTCCGGATTCCACGAATTGGCTGGCGTTGTAGACCATCCAGCCGAGCCCCGACGTCGAGGCGACCATCTCGGCCGCCACCACGACGGAATAGGCCAGGCCCAGCCCGACGCGGATGCCGGTGAGGATCTGCGGCAGGCAGGACGGGAGGATCACATGGATGATCTGGCCAAGCGTCGACAACCCCATCGACTGGGCGCCCTCGATGCGCTCCTTGCGAACCTTGGCCACCGCGTGCAGGGTTTCGAGCACGATCGGCGGAAACCCGCCGAGCGCCAGCACTGTAACGATCGACTGCTCGCCCACTCCGAACCAC
Organism: Mesorhizobium sp. 65-26; assembly: GCA_001899205.1. GTDB lineage: Bacteria > Pseudomonadota > Alphaproteobacteria > Rhizobiales > Rhizobiaceae > Mesorhizobium. Next base: position 15,221 of record MKVL01000039.1, read on the forward strand.
ATGACCAGGATGGCGAAGTAGGAGATCGCCGGAAGCGGCCGGTAGAGCTCGATCGGCGGGTTGAGCAGGCCGCGCGCCGCGAGCGACATGCCCATCAGCAGCCCGATAGGCACGCCGGCCACGACAGCCACGCCCAGGCCGAGGAAAAGCCGCCGCAGCGTGACGAAATAGTTGGGCCATAGGTCCGGTCCCGCCGACAGCCTGAGGAATTCGACCCACACCGCGCCCGGCGATGGCAACAGGATTTCCGAGAAGCGTCCCGATCGCGCGAGCAGCTCCCACACGACGACGCCCGCGACCACCGAGGCCAGGCTGACCAGGGTGAAGTGATATCTGGAGAGATAAAACGACAGCGCTCCAGCACCAGCCGTCCCGGCTTCCGCCGAACCTGACGCGACCCGCATAGTGGCTTCCCGTTGTTCGCAGATGGCGGCATGACCGGCGCGGACCGGCGGGACCTGGTTTGCGGTTCCCGCCGCCCCGGCGCCTGCCACGCCGGTTCAGACGTCGAGGCTCATTCCACCAGCGCGCTGGTGTCGATGGCCTTGACGATGGTGTCCCGGTTCGGCGGCGTGGTCACCTTTCCGGTATCGAAGTTGAACTGCCAGACGCCCATCAGCGAATCCACCAGCTTGCCCGGCTTGCCGGGTTCGCCGAGCAGGTCCGCGCCGAGCTGCATCTTGGCGTCGTAGAATTTCTCACCCTTGATCTGGACGAGCGCCTCGGCGGCGGTGTCGACGCCGAACTCCTGCAGGAAGTCCGCGGCCACTTTGTCAGGATTGGCCGCGATGTAGTCGACCGAGCGCGAGATGGTGTGCGCGACGACCTTCAGTATGTCGGGATTCTCCTCGGCGAACTTGGCGCCGACCATGTAGAAGTTCTGGATCGAATAGGCGCCGTTGGTCGACTTCGACAGCCCGCCGATCGTGCTCAGCACCGTCCCGTCATTGCGGGCGAGCTGGGTCAGGAACGGATCCCAGGTGTAAGCCGCGTCGACATCGCCGCGGCTCCACGCCGCGCTCAGCGCCGGCGGCGGCGCCGGCAGCACCTTGACGTCGCCAATGTCGACATTCGCCGCCTTCAGGGTGGCGCGCAGCGCGTAGTCCGAACTCGACCCCGCGGTTACGCCGATGGTCTTGCCCTTGAGGTCGGCAACCGACCCGATGTTGGCGCTCTTGCGCACGACGAGGCCCTCGGTGCTGACCTCTTCGTCCGAAACCATGAAGATCTTGACCGGCGCGCCCTTGGCGATCAGTGCCAGGCCGGGAAGACCGATCTGGGCGACGTCGAGCGAGCCGGACAGGAAGGCCGCGTTCTGCGACGGGCCGTCCTGGTAGGACTGCACGTCGAGCTTGACGCCGGCCTTCTTCAGGTCCTCCTCGAGCCAGCCCTGCTTCACCGCCACCAGCATCGGCAGGTAGCAGACGCATGGCGAATTGGTGATGCGCAACACGCGCTCGGCCGCCTGGCCGACCGTGTTGGACAGGGCCGCGAAGAGGCCCAGCGCCCCCACGACCGACAGGTATTTCAAATGCTGTTTCATGCTCTTTCTCCTCCCATTATCCGTGGATCAGTTGGTTCATCAGTTCCGATTGAGCCGTGACGAACGGCTGCTCGGCCTTTACCTTCGAGGACCCTTCCGCGACGGCCTGCGCGCCGAAGGACACCGAGGACCGTCGCAGGACGCGGCCTGGCCTGGCCGACATGACGACGATGTCGGTGCTGAGATAGACGGCCTCCTCGACGCTATGCGTCACCAGCACGAAGGTGCGCCGCGTCCGGTTCCAGATGTCGAGCAGCAGGTCCTGCATGACCTCGCGCTGCAGCGCGTCGATCGCCCCCAGCGGCTCGTCGAGCAGCACGACCGGCGCTTCCGTCGCCAGGGCGCGGGCCAGCGCCACGCGCTGCTGCATGCCGCCCGAGATGTGATAGATCGGATGATCGCCGAAGCCGCCGAGCGAGACGAGGTCGAGGTAATTGCGCACGATCTCCTTGCGCTTTGCCTTGGGCACACCCTTGGCGCGAAGCCCCAGGCCGACATTGTCGGCGACGCTCAGCCACGGCAGCAGCGCAGATGAAGACTGGTGGACGACCATGCGGTCGGGACCAGGCCCCTCCACCGGCTTGCCCATCATCAGGACCTGTCCCCGGGTCGGCTTGATGTAACCGGCCATGAGATTGAGGATGGTGCTCTTGCCGCAGCCCGAGGGGCCGATCAGGGAAACGAAGCTGCCTTCCGATACGTCGAGGTTGACGTTGTCCAGCGCGATCAGCGGACCGGCCTTCAACTGATACGACACCGTCACGTCGGACAGTTTCATGGTTGGTTCATTTCGCATGCCGGCGGCATCCTCCTTGCCATTGGCAACCCCGGAACCGGAAACCGGATCGGCGGGGTTCGCTGGTGCCGCCCGGTCTTCACACTGGGCGGCATCTCGCGGATTGGTCAGTCTTCGATCGGTGTCGCCGCGAAGGACTGGTGCAACGCGTCCATCGCCTCGTCGACATGGGCGCGCGTGAAGACCAGCGGCGGCGATATGATGAAGCGGTTGCCGTTGAGGCGAACCTGGGCGTTGCGGCTCATCACGGCCTGGTTGAGCCGCTTCGGATAGGATTGCTGGGCGGTGAACGGCGTCTTGCGTTCCTGGTCCTGGACCAGCTCGATCGCAAGCATCAGCCCGACACCGCGAACTTGGCCGACGGTGGGATATTTCGTCAGCTCCCGCAGGCGCTCCAGGAAATAGCCGCCGACGGCGGCCGCGTTCGCCGGCAGATCGTGTTTCTCGACGATGTCCAGATTGGCCAGCGCCGCCGCGCAGGCGACCGGATGGCCGCTATAGGTGTAGCCGTGCGTGATGGCGGCCAGCGGATGATCCGTCTGCCATGCCGCGGCGACCTTCTCGCTGACGACGGTCGCGCCGAGCGGCACATAGCCGGAGTTGATCCCCTTGGCGAAGCACATGATGTCGGGCTTCGTGTGCCAGTGGCGGGAGCCGAACATCGAGCCCAGGCGTCCGAAGCCGGTGATCACCTCGTCGGCGATCATCAGTATGTCGTGCCGGTCGCAGATCGCCCGGATGGCGGCGAAATAGTTGGCCGGAAACACGTTGACGCCCGCGCCGGCGCCCTGCACCGGCTCGACCAGCACCGCGGCGACCGTATCGGCGCCGTGATAGAGGATCTCGCGCTCCATAAGCGCGGCCATGCGCAGGCCGTGCGCCTCCGGCGTCTCGCCCTCGGCGCCGCGATAGAGGTCCGGCGCGTCGACCTGATGGAAGCCGGGCAGCAGCGGCTCGTAGGCGCGCCGCCACATCGGACCGCCGGTGGCCGAGAGGCCGCCGAAATTCAGGCCGTGATAGCTGTTCTTCAGCGAGAAGACCTTGGTCTTGTCGGCTCGGTTCTGGATCTTCCAGTACTGGCGCGAGAGCTTGAGCGCGGTTTCGACCGCGTCCGATCCGCCGGAACCGAACATGACGCGCGCCATGCCCTCCGGCTCCAGCATGCGCACCAGGCGCTCGGAGAGTTCCAGCGAAGGCGGCGTGGCCGAATTGCCGAAGATGCTGGCGTAGGAAATCCGGCTCAGCTGCGCGGCGATCGCGTCGGCGATTTCCTTGCGCCCGTAGCCGACATTGACGCACCACATGCCCGCGTTGCAGTCCAGGATGCGCCGGCCCTGGCCGTCATAGACATAGACCCCTTCCCCGCGTTCGATGACCACGGGCGGATTGTTCTCGGTCACCCTCGGCTCGATCATCGGATGCCAGAGATAGCGGCCGGTGCTGTTCGAAATCATACACTCACTCCTTCGACGACCCTTTGCCGGGCCGCGGCACGAACGCCCTGGCGGGCGTTGCGCCTACTGATCCAGGTCGACCCAGACGGTCTTCGTTTCCAGATATTCGAGCAGCCCCTCCTCGCCGAGGTCGCGCCCTATGCCCGACTGCTTCATGCCGCCGAACGGCGCGGACGGATCGAGGATGTTGAAGGCATTGACCCAGACGATCCCCGCCTTGAGCGCCGCCGCTGCCTTGTGGGCTGTGGCAAGCCGCTGCGTGAACATGCCGGCGGCGAGCCCGTATTGCGTGTCGTTCGCGGCGGCGATGACCTGGCCTTCATCGCTCCAGCGGGAGACCGCCAGCACGGGTCCGAAAACCTCCTCGCGCAGCAGGCGTGCCGATTCCGGCACGTCGCAGAAGATGGTCGGCGCGAAGAAGTAGCCGTCCTCCGTTCCGGCAGGCAGGGCGCCAGGCCTTCCGCCTCCGGCCAGCAGGCGCGCGCCGGCTTCTCTCGCCTGGTCGACATATCCCGACACGCGGGCGAGATGATCCCTGGAGACGAGTGGCCCCATGGCCGCCGTCGGCTCGTTGCCGGGCGCTACCACGAGACGGCCCGCAAGCTCGACCAATGCTTCCATGACCGGCTCGTAGACGGCGTCGTGCACGTAGAGCCGCGAGGCCGAGGTGCAGACCTGGCCGGCATTGAAGAAGATCGCGTTCGCCGCCCAGGCCGCGACCTTGCGCGGATCGGCGTCCGCGAAGGCGATGGCCGGGTTCTTGCCGCCGAGTTCGAGCGAGACCCGCTTCATCTGTGCCCCGGCGACGGCCGCGATCTGCTTGCCGACAGCGGTGGAGCCGATGAAGGCGATCTTGTCGACCCCGGCGTGCCGCACGAGTGCCTCGCCCGCCCTGCGGCCATGGCCCGGCAGGATGTTGACGACGCCGGCCGGGATGCCGGCCTTGACGAGAAGTTCCCCCAGCAGCAGCGCGGTGAGAGGCGTTTGTTCCGCCGGCTTCAGCACCACGCAGCATCCCGCCGCCAGCGCCGGGGCCAGCATCCGGCACGCCATGGCGAAGGGGAAGTTCCAAGGAATGATCTGAGCCACGACGCCGACCGGCTCGGGACGCGTGTAGACCAGGGGCGCATGGCCGTTGGGCGGCGACACCGGGAGCGTCCGGCCGCCCGCCTTGGTGATCCAGCCGGCGAAGTAGCGGAAGGTCGCCGCGCCGCGCGCGGCATCGCCCTTCGATATCGACAGTGGCTTGCCCTGGTTGAGCGTCTCTATGCGGGCGATCTCGCCGGCTTCCGCCTCGATGAGGTCGGCAAGCCTGAGCAGCAGGCGCTCCCGCGCGGCCGGCTGCATTCGTGTCCACGGGCCCTCGTCGAAGGCGGCGCGCGCGGCCCTGACCGCGCGGTCGACGTCCTCGGGTCCGGCCTCGGCCACCACGGCGGCCGGCGCCCCGGTCGCCGGATTGAACGCCGTCAGCGTCGCCCCATCGGCCGCGTCGACCCATGCGCCGTCGATCAGTAGCCTGCCCGGCGCCAGAAGAGCTGGCGCGGCGCCGCCCGGATTGGCTGTATCCACCACGACCACCTCAGGACTTGGCGGCGTCCGCCTTGCCGGCGGCTTCGACTTCAGCGAACACCTCGCGGGCCAGGCGGAAGGCCTCGACGCCGGCCGGAATGCCGGCGTAGATCGAGAGCTGGATCAGCGTGTCCTTGATCTCCTCGCGGCTGCAGCCATTGGTCAGCGCTCCCTTCAGATGCAGCTTGAATTCCGCGTTGCGGCCCAGCGTGCCGAGCATCACCAGATTGAGCAGGCTCTTGTCGCGCAGCGAGAGCGCCGTCCGTCCCCAGCCTGCGCCCCAGCAATATTCGGTGACCAGGTTCTGGAAATCGCGGTTGAAATCGTCCGCCGCCCCCAGCGATTTCTCGACATATTCGGCTCCGAGAACCGCCTTGCGGATGCCAAGTCCGCGCTCAAAGACTTCTTTCGTCACAGGACGGCTCCTTCGTTCACCACAGGGTTGGAAAGCGTTCCGATGGAAGGGATGTCGACGGTGATAGTGTCGCCATCCCTGAGGAAGATCGGCGGCTTGCGCTTGAAGCCGACGCCTGCCGGCGTCCCGGTCGGGATCACGTCGCCCGCCTCGAGGTCGATGAAGTCCGAAATGTGCTCCAGGATCGTCGGAATGTCGTAGATCATCGTCTCGGTGTTGGCGGACTGCATCACCGCGCCGTTGAGCGTCGTCCTGATGTCGAGCTTGTGCGGGTCGGCGATCTCGTCGGCTGTCACGATGACCGGGCCGAACGGGCCGGAGGCGCGGAAATTCTTGCCCGCCGTGTACTGGGTGACACGGAACTGATAGTCGCGCACCGTCACGTCGTTGAAGATCGAATAGCCGAAGACATAGTCCATCGCCTCGGCCTTGGTCAGCCGCCGGCCGTTGGTGTTCTTGCCGATGATGACGGCGAGCTCGCCCTCCCAGTCGAGATGCGTCGAGACCGAAGGCACCACGACGGGATCGCCATCCGCGACCAGCGTGTTGGCGAAGCGGGGAAACAGGATCGGGATCGGCGAGATCTCCAGACCCGCCTCCCTGGCGTGCTCGGCGTAGTTGCGCGCCACGCAGACGATCTTCGGCGGCCGCTGGATCGGCGCGAGCAGCTTCACCGCGGCCAGCTTGCTGGAGAGGGCTTCGTCGGGCGCATCGGCAAAGCGCTTCACCACCTTGCGCAGCGAAGGCAGCAACGCCTCGGAACGCTCGAAGAAGGCCTCGATTCGGTCCGGGATCGCCTCGATCGCCGCGTCGGTGGCGCGATAGGCGGCACTCGCCCGCGCAAGGTCCAGGACGCGATCGCCAACAAGGGCGCCGAAGCGCGGCGCGTTGTTTTCCCTATAGGTGACAAGCTTCATATCTTTTCCGATATTCGAACAATTGTGTTCACATTTAGATCATGACGTGCCATGCTCGTCAACAAGTCATCGCGACGAAAACGGGACATCTGGAAGTCGCGGGCTTGAATCCGCTATAGCTGCGTGCGTCGAGCCCGACGCCCGACATTGACAGGAGTTGACTGTGGCCGAATTCTCTTCGACCGGTGACCAGATGCTGACGGTTCTCGAAACCGTCGCCAGGCAAGGCCCGGTGAGCGCGTCGGACGTGGCGCGCCTGTGCGACATCAACCGCACCGTGGCCCACCGGCTTCTCGTCACGCTTTCGCAGCGCGCCTATGTGCGCCGCAGCGAAGGCGGCTACACGATCGGCCCGGCCGTCTTCAACCTGGCGCGCCAGACCAAGCCGGACCTGCGCGACGTCGCCAAGCCGACCATGGAAAAGCTGGCGGCCGCCATCGGCGAGACGGTCGTCCTGCACGGGCTCGACAACTGGGAAGCCGTCGTCATCGACCAGGCCGTCGGCCAGCAGCACCTCGTCCGTGTCGAGCATCGCCCCGGTTCGCGGCACCCCCTCTACAAGGGCGCCAGCGGCTGGTCGATCCTCGCCTTCCAGAGCGAGAAGGCCGTCGCCCGCATCCTGAAGAAGGCTGACGATCCCGCCGACGCTCTCGCACGGATTGAACTGACCAAGGTCGACGGCTACTCGATCTCCCATGACGAGCTGCAGATGGGCGTTCATGGCATTGCCGCGCCGCTCGTCGACAGCAGCGGCCATTGCGAGGCGAGCGTCGGCGTCCTGGTTCCCAGCATCAGGGCCGCCCTCCTGCCCTCGCTGACCAAGCCGCTGCTCAATGCCGCCGCCGAGATTTCGAAGAATCTCGGCTGACGTCCAGTCCTCGCGCGGTAGCGCTCGCGTCGCGCGATCCGCCCCTCACGCATTCGGACCGCCGCGGATGCCCTCGCGTGCGCTGACGGCGTCCCGCTCCCGCTGCTCAACATAGGCATCGAAATCGAAGTTGAGCAGGTCGATGCCCTCGATCGGATCGTAGCCGCGCGCGGCGCCTTCCCAGCCGATCTTGTCGATGCCCCAGTAGAATTCGAGCAGGTTGCCGTCCGGGTCGCGCGCGTAGAAGCGCGGCTGGTTGCCGGGGCCACCCTTGCGCGCGTCGACGATCTCGACCCCGCCGTCGCGCATCTTCGTGTAGAGGCGCTTAAGATCCTCCGGCGTGCTCAGTTCGAAGGCGATGTGGTGCAAGCCGAAGCCGTGGCGTGGCGCATCCGGTGCGTCGTCGCCCAGGATGCTCTTGCGCATGCGGAAGATCGACATCTCGTGATGGGTCACGTCGCAACGCAGGAACGCACCCGCGGCCACCGCCACGCCGTGACCGATCCTGTTCTCCTCGTACTCGAACTTCTCCGTCAGGCGCATGCCCAGATAGGTCGAATAGAATTCGATCGTGCGGTCGATATCCCGCACCGTGAGCCCGATGTGGCCGAGCCTGGCAACGCGTACCTCCATGCGGCGGATCTCCTTTTCAATATGTTCGATAAATGAACGTATATGTTCTTTATTCGGACATATTTAAAAAGGCAAGGGCGTTGTTGGACAATTTTCGAAACGATCGGAACATGCGGCGGCAGGCTGTGATCGCCCGACAAAACGGGAGACGCGTGGCTCGACACACGGAGCCGATAGGGGATTTCAGGGAAGATGGTCGCCAACGGGCTGTTTCGACCGGTCAGCATCGCCAAGATATGGCGATCCACGGTCTGGGCCTTGAAGGCCGTGCCCCCGACGCTGCAGGAACTTGCAATCGGCCAGAGGCCGATCGCCGGGCAGGCGCGAAAGGCGCCGCCATGCGGGCGGCGCATCAGGGCTGCATTACTCGCCGCCGATTAACATGGGGCCTGGACGCCGGCAGTCAGGGGTTATGTGAACAGGAATGCCGGATCGTCGAAGCGGATGGCGGGGATGCTTTCGCGCTCCGAGAAGAAATCCTGCGTATGCTGCCATTCCGGCTTGTTGAGCCGCTTCGGCATCAGGTGCATGTCGCGCGCCAGGTAGCCCGGATTGAAATTCTCCTCGTCGATCCAGGGCAATTGCGGCTCCGCCTTGTCCTCCTCGCGCAACCGCATCGTCACCATCTGCTTGCCGCTGGCGCTCATGTGATTGAGCATCCGGCAGACGAATTCGGCGACGAGTTCGACCCGCAGCGTCCAGCTCGACCGGAAATAGCCGAAGATCCAGACAAGGTTGGGAACGCCGGTGAACATCATGCCGTGATAGGTCACAGTATCGGCGAGGTTGAGCGGCACCTCGTCGATCGTGAACTTGACGTCGCCCAGCACGCACAGGCTGAAGCCGGTCGCGGTGACGATGATGTCGGCGCGCAGTTCCTCGCCCGATTTGAGCAGAACGCCGTTGGGCGTGAAGCACTCGATGGCGTCGGTAACGATGGAGGCCTTGCCCTTGCGGAACGGCTCGAAGAAATCACCGTCGGGAATGAAGGCGACGCGCTGCTGCCAGGGGCGGTAGCGCGGCGTGAAATGCTTCTCGATGTCGACGCCGGGGCCGAGATTGGCCCGGACCGCGCCGATCATCTCCTGCGCCACTGCCTGCGGCTCCTCCTTGGCGCGCCGCAGCCGCTCCGCCTGCTCGCCGAGCAGCTTCTTGCGGATGATGGCGTGGATCCAGTGCTCGTCGATCTCCAGTTCGCGCAACTGGTCGGCGAGCGCATCGGCGTTGGTGCCCGGGTTGAAGAAGGTCGGCGAGCGCTGCAGCATGGTGATGTGCGCCGCCTTGTCGGCCATGGCCGGGATCAGCGTCGCTGCGGTGGCGCCGGAACCGATCACCAGCACCTGCTTGCCGGCATAGTCGAGATCATCGGGCCATTTCTGCGGATGCACGATCCTGCCCTTGAAGCTCTCCATGCCGGGCCATTGCGGCGTATAGCCCTGCTCGTGGCGATAGTAGCCCTGGCACATCCACAGGAACGCCGTCTCGAAGCGCTTGAGTTCGCCCGTATCCTCGCGCCTTGCGGTGAGCGACCAGCGCTTGCGCCCGCTGTCCCAGTCCGCCGTCAGGATGCGATGGCGATAGCGGATGCGGCGTTCGAGATCGTTCTCCTCCACCACCGCCGTGAGATAGGCGCGGATGCGCGCGCCGGTGGCGATCGGCGATTCCGTCCATGGCCGGAAGCTGTAGCCGAATGTATAGAGGTCGCTGTCCGAGCGCACGCCCGGATAGCGGTGCGTGTGCCAGGTCCCGCCGAAGGTCTCCTGCGCTTCGAGCATGACATAGCTCTTGTCGGGGCAATCGCGGTTCAGCTGCCAGGCGCAGCCGATGCCGGAAATGCCCGCGCCGACGATGATGACGTCGAAATACTCGACATCGGATGAAGTGCCGAAGGCGGCATCGAGCTGATGTTGCATGGGCCGGGTTCTCTCGATGGTTCTTGGCGCCTGGAGCGTTCGGTTTGTGGCCGGCTCTAGACGCTTTCCAGGTAGCGCCGGCGTTCGAGGTCGGTGACCACGGTGCGGGACACGCCGAGCTCGAAACGGGCGATGCGCAGCGCGTTCTCCACCAGTTCCGGCGACAGCACCTCGCGGATCGCCTGGCAGGGCTCGGTTGCCGCGACGGCTTCCGCGAGCGTCGACGGAACGCGCTCGACAGTCTCGCCATAGGCGTTGCCCGTCGATGCCGGCGGCGGCTCCAGCCCGAGCCGCATGCCGCGCAGCCCGGCGCCGATGCCAGTGGCGAGCGCCAGATAGGCGTTGACATCGGCGCCGCCCAGCCGGATCTCCAGCCGCGTCTGCTTCGGGGTCCGGTTGATCGCCCGAAAACCGGTCGTGCGGTTGTCGACGCCCCAGTTGCGTGTCGTGCCGGCGAAGCTCAGCGACTGCAACCGCTTGTAGGAATTGATGTTGGGCGCATAGAACAGGGTGGAGGCGGCGAAGACATCAAGGTTGCCCGCCAGGAACTGGTGGAAGGCCGGGCTGAGGTTCAACGGCCCTTGCGGGTCATGGAAGGCCGATTGGCCGGTGTCGGCCTTGCTCAAGCTGATGTGGATGTGGCCGGAGCTGCCTGACATGTCCTCGCGCCACTTGGCCATGAAGGTTGCCGTGGCGCCGGCCTGGGCCGCGATCTGCTTGGTGGCGAGCTTCAGCATCGTGGCCGAGTCCGCCATCCTGACCGCGTCGGAATGGTGGAGGTTGACCTCGAACTGACCCTGCCCCCATTCGGGCAGGCACGCCTCGATCTCCTGCGGGAAGCAATCGCGCAGCTTGCCGATCACCGGTTCCCAGAAATGGCCTTCGAGGACCGAATAGCAATGGATGTCGCGCGAGCCGGGCTCGATGCCCGACCATTTGCCGAGCCTGATCTCCGAGAGCGGGACCGGCAGCAGGTAGAATTCGAGCTCGAGGCTGGCGCTCTCGCGATAGCCCATGGCGGCCGCCTCGGCGACCTTGCGCTTCAGCATGGAGCGCGGGCACAGCGGATGCGGCTTGCCGTCGGGTGTCTCCCAGTCCATCAGCACGATCGCCGTCCTCGGCTCCCACGGCGCCAGCCGGAAGGTCGAGAGGTCGAGCACGCCGTGCACGTCGGGGATGCCGGTGTCGAACAGGCCCGGAAGCACCTCGTCCATCGTCGTGGTGCCCAGTATGTAGGAGGCGAAGTTCGCCCCGCTTTCGGCGGCATGGTAGAAATACGGTACGGTCAGGCGCTTCCCGCGCAGGATGCCGGCCGGATCGGTGCCGCCAATGATGACCGTGCGGACATCGTTATCCTCGATGATCCGGCGGACGTCTTCGATCTGCATTTCAATTCTCCCTGGGGGTCGCGGCCTGACCGCGCGAGGCATACATTCCGACGACGATCAGGATGACCGACATCAGCACGACCAGTGTGGCGACCGCGTTCACCTCGGGAGTGACCTCCCGGCGCAGCAGCGACCACAGTGTCATGGGCAAGGTGTTTTCGCGGCCCGTGAGCAGGAACGTCACCGCGATTTCGTCGAAGGAGATGGAAAAGGCGATCAGCATCGCGCCCGCCAGCGCCGAGCGCACCGCCGGCAGGATGACGTGGCGGAACACCTCCCACTCGTTGGCGCCGAGGTTGACGGCCGCCTCCATCTGGCTCTTGCCGAGCTGCTGGAGGCGCGCGAAGACCTCGGTGATGGTGATGCACATCAGCGCCGTGCCTTGTCCGAGCATGATCGTGTAGAGCGACAGGCGCATGTGGATGACGAGATAGAAGCCGAGCAGCGCGATGCCGGTGATGATGCCCGGCAGCACGATCGGCAGCATCACGATGCGCCGGAACAGGCCCTTGCCAGGAAATTCGTAGCGATCGAGCGCGATGGCCGCGGGCAGGCCGAACAGGACGCTCAGCATCACCACGCCGCCGGCGACGTAGATACTGTTCCAGATCGACTTCAGCAGCCGCGTGTCGGCGAACACCTGCCGGTACCAGTCGAGCGTGAAGCCGTTGAACGGCAGGCCGGTGTACTGGCTGTCGTTGAACGAGAACAGCATCATCACCAGGATCGGCAGGTAGAGGAAGGCCAGCACGCACATGGCCATGGTGATGATCAGGGGTCGATTGCCGAAAGCACGCATGGGGCCACCTCAGAACCGGATCTGCGTCTTTTCCTCGAGCCAGCCGGAGGCCGAGATGAGGAGAAGACCGAGCGTGATGATGACGAGGCCGATGGCCGCCGCCATGGGCCAGTCGAAGGCGACGCCGAGCAGGTTGATGACGATGTTGGAGATCATCACCGAGTCCGGCCCGCCCACCAGCACGGGCGCTACGAAGTCGCCGAAGGCCAGCGAGAAGGTGATGATGCCGCCGGCCACCACGCCGGGCACGCTGATCGGCGCGATGATGCGCCAGAAGATCATCCAGCCGCCGGCGCCGAGGTTGCGCGCCGCCTCGATCAGCGAGGTCGGGATGCGCTCGAGCTGCGCGTAGATCGACAGCACCGCGAAGGGCGTGAAGATGTAGGTGAGCGTCACCACCACGCTGAACTCGTTGTAGAGGAATATCCTGACCGGCTCGTCCGTCAGTCCCGCCTTCTGCAGCAGCGCGTTGAGGATGCCGCCGGAACCGAGGATGGTCTTCCAGGCATAGGCCTTGACCAGGTAACTCGCCCACCAGGGAACGATCACCAGCAGGTAGATCAGGAACTTCAGCCGCGACGAACGCACGTGAAAGGCGAGGAAGAAGGACAGCGGATAGGCGACGATGGCAGAGAGCACCGCGGTCATCAGGCCGATCCTCGCCGACTTGATGATGACGCTGAGATAGGGGTCGACCGTGAAGACCTGGATGAAGTTGCGCAGCGACAAGCCCGGTATGAAGCGCATGTCCTCGACCCTGCCGAGGCTGGTGTAGAGCAGCATCGCGTAGGGTATGAGCATGAAGACGGTGAACCAGGCCACCGGCGGCACCACCCAGAACAGCATCCGGCGCCGGTCGAGGCGGCGCGCGCTGCGGATGGTCTTGGCATTCTCGCCGGCGGACAGGGCGATCGAGCTCACGGAAGCCATCCCTAATGCGCCAGCACGTGGGCCTTGTGCGGATTGACCCGCACGGCCACGGCCGCTCCCTGATCGATCGCCGGCAGATCGGTGCGGGCATGGACATGCACCACGCCGGCGCCGCCATTCAGCTCGACCACGTATTCGATGTATTCGCCCCGGTAGAGACTGTCGGCGACGTTTCCGCTGACCATGCCCGGACCGGCCTCGCCAAAGGCAAGGTCCTCGGCGCGCAGCATCAGTCCGACGGATTCGCCGGTTGCGGCGCTGTTCTCATTCTCCAGCCTTACCTTCTCGCCATTGCCGAGGCTGACCACCAGCCCCTGCCCATCACGCCCCGCGACCTTGGCTTCCACGATATGCGCGTGGCCGATGAAGGAGGCGACGTAGCGGTTGGCAGGACGATCGTAGATATCGCGCGGCGATCCGAACTGCATGACCTTGCCGCCGCGCATGACGGCGATCGCGTTGCTCATCGCCATCGCCTCGTCCTGGTCATGCGTGACGTAGATGAAGGTCTTGCCGAGCTCACGGTGGATGCGGATCAGCTCAATCTGCATGATCTTGCGCAGGTTCGCATCCAGCGAGCCGAGCGGCTCGTCGAACAGCACCACCTGCGGATCGGTCACCAGCGCGCGGGCCAGCGACACGCGCTGCTTCTGGCCGCCGGAGAGCTGGTGCGGCTTCTTGTGGGCATGGTCGGCCAGGTGCACGAGATCGAGGAACTGAAAGACCCGCTTCTTGATCTCGGCCTCGGAATAGCGCCCCCTCATCCGGCGCACGCGCAGGCCGAAGGTGACGTTCTGCTCCACCGTCATATTGGGGAACAGCGCGAAATCCTGGAACACCATGCGCATGTCGCGGTCGGTCACCGGCTGGTCGGTGATGTCGAGGCCGTCGCGCAGGATCTGGCCCGAGGTCGGCACCTCCAGCCCGGCGATCATGCGCAAGGTGGTGGTCTTGCCGCAGCCCGACGGACCCAACAGGGTGATGAACTTGCCGGCGCCGATCGTCATGTCGACGCCGTCCACCGCCCAGGCACCCTGACCGTGCCCCTCGTAAAGCTTGCGCAGCTTCCTCAGCTCGATTCCAGTCGTCATAGCGTCCGCCGTTTCTTCAATCGGGGCACGATCCCGAAAGCCGCGGCCTTCTCCGTGGGATCATGGTTCAAAAACAAGGCCTTGGAGCGGGATATCGTCTCCGTCAGGCCATCCGCTCCAGGCACGATCTTCCTTGCGCCGCGCCCGGCCGGGCGCGGCGTCGCTATCGCGCGGGTCGCAAGATCAGTTCGAGGCGGCCTTCACCTGGTTCCAGATTTCCAGGTACTTGGCGCGACGCTCGACCGGCTGCCACCAGTCGACGTTCTGCAACGTGCTGGGATCGGACATGCCGAGCTCCGCGTAGTTGGCCTTGGCCGTGCCCTCGAGATGCTCGACCATCTTCGGGTTCGGGTAGCCGAAGCCGTTGACGGCATGGGCGAGCGCCTGCGTCTTGGCCGAAGCCACGTAGTTGAGCCAGGGATAGACGCAAGGATTGTCCTCGGCGCCCTTGACGATCATCCAACTGTCACTCCAGCCGCCGCGACCCTCCTTCGGCTTCAGGTCGACCACCTTCTTGCCCGCCGCGCGCAGTTCGACCAGCGTCGATTCCCACGAATTGCCGCCGGCCACCTCGCCGCTGGCCATCAGGTTGCCCATCTCGCCAGTCGTGAACCAGTATTTGCGGATGTTGGGCTTCATCTCGATCAGCTTGGCCTTCACCTGCTCGAGTTGCTCGTCGCTCAGGCTGTAGGTGTTCTTGAAGCCGAGATAGCGGGCGGCCATGTAGACGGTCTCGATATCATCCCAGACCGCGAACTTGCCGGCGTATTTCTTGTCCCAGAGGAAGCCCAGCGTATCGGTCGACGCATCGACCACATCGGGGTTGGCGATGACGCGCACGATGCCCCAGCCGAACGGCACGCCATAGATCGCGTCGTCCTTCTTCAGCCAGGCCGGCGACTGGAACTGGGGCAAGTATTCCGCCATGTTGGGAACCTTGCTGGTGTCGACCGGCGACACGGCGCCAGCCGTAATCAGCCGCATCGTCGTGTCGTTGGATGGCGAAATCAGGTCGGCGGTACCGCCGCCGCTCATCACCTTGGAAACGATCTCGTCATTGGAGCCGACATAGACGGCATCCACCTTGCATCCGGTTTCCTTCTCGAACGGCTCGACGAAGCTCTTGTCCGCATACCCCTCCCAGACAAGCATCGTCAGCTGGCCTTCGGCCCTGACCGCGGTTGCGCCCAACATGGCGGCGCCCATCACGGTCGCCGCGAGCGCATTTCTTATTCTACCTGGCGCCCACTCCATTTCTCTCCTCCTTCTTTAGCAACTGGATCGGAATCTCCCCGATCCGACTGACCGTATTGACCAGGAACTTTTCCATGATGGCGTCGTAGGCCTCGGAAATGTGCCTGGCGATTTCGGCATCGAGCGTGGCGGCATCGCGCCGGCGCACGGCCTCGATGATCGGGCCGTGCGAGCGGGCCGTGGCGGCCTGGGCCTTCACGTCATTGGTGTTGGTCATGAACCAGAGCCGGTAGGTCAGACCGGACAGATTGTAGAGCGACTGGGTCAGGAACGGATTGGCGCATTCCTGGTAGACCTGCGAATGGAACTCGAAGTCCAGATGCAGCAGCCCCTGGACGTCGCCCTCGCGCACAAGCGCAGGAACCGTGTCGAAGGCACGCGACAGGCGCGCGACCTGCTGGTTGGACGCACGGTCCAGCCACAGCCGCCAGGCAAGGCGCTCGAGATGGAGGCGGAGCGTGTAGAGATCGTTGATCTCGGACAGGCCGACCGGCGCCACCTCGATGACCTGGTTGCGCTGGAACAGCACCAGCCTTTCCCCGGCCAGCCGCAACAGCGCCTCGCGCAGCGGCGTGCGGCCGAAGCCCAGCTTTTCGATGAGCAGCCGGTCGTTGATGCCGGACCCCGGCGGCAATTCGCAGCGCAGGATCATGGCGCGGACCGCGTGATAGGCCTGCGTGGCCTGCGTCTCGCGCTCCCCCTCCTCCTGCGGCAACCGAAAGGGTTCCCTTGGCTTGTTCTCAGCCTTGCTCACGCCGTCCTCGACTTCTGTCTCACGGGGTCGTTCAGGCCAGTAAGGCGTGATTACGATATATTGTCAATATTTTTATGGTGGCCGTTCGGCGAAAAAATCTGCGGGCCATCAGACATAAGGAAACGGCTTAACTCCGGCATTTCGTCGTCAAAAATATATTGACAATATATCTGTCTTTCACAGAATAGGCTCGACAAGGCCCTTTCCGCCCGCCCCGAGGAGGCGAGATGAAGACCCTTCTGGAAGCCATTCCGAACCGTGCCGGCGATGCCAGCCCAGCACTTGTTCCCGGGCAGCGCTGAGCCTCCGACGCATGGTCGCCACCCAGGACGCAGGCAATCCACCACAGGCGCGGCCCACCGGATGGGAGCAGCCGAGTTGGCGCATCTTTCGCCGGCTCTTCCGCCTCGCCCTCAGCCTGCCGGAACCGGTGCTGTCCGGCCTCGCCGGCCGCTCGATGCTCAAGCCCGGCATACCCGCGCTCGACGTGCGGGCGCGTTTCCATGCCTGGTTCGTCACCCGTTTCGGTCGGTCGAACGGAGACGCGCCCGCCGACAAGCGGCTCCCTTCCCTGCTGTCTCTGGCGCTGCTGGACGCGCGCCCGCCGGCAAGCGTGACGTGCCGGCCAACCACGGTCGCCAGCCCGGCCGGCCCCCTACCCGCGCGCCTCTACAGGCCGGCCTCGGCGCCGGCGCGGAACGCGCCGATCCTCATCTATTTCCATTTCGGCGGCTGCGTGCTCGGCGATCTCGACACCTGCGACACGGCGTGCGCGCTGATCGCCGAAAAGGCTGGCTGCCTCGTCCTTTCGGTTGCCTATCGCCTGGCGCCCGAGCATCGCTTCCCCGCCGCCGTCGACGATGCGCTCGCCAGCTTCCGCTGGGTCCAGGCCAATGCCGGACATATCGGCGCCGATCCGTCGCTCATCGCCATCGGCGGCGATTCAGCCGGCGGCTACCTGGCGGCGGCGGCCTCGCTGTGCCTGCGCGACCAGAAGGCCGCGCTGCCCTTCCTGCAGGTGCTGATCTATCCCGTGCTGGAGATGGACCGGCGCGACATGCCGCCGACGCCCTTCGACCACAACTACCCGCTGACGCGCGAGGACATGATCTGGTTCTCGGACCTCTACATGAACGACATCGGCGATGCCGCCGATCCGAGATGCTCGGTCGCCCGCGCCGAACGGCTTGCCGGCCTGCCACCCACGCTGCTCGTCCAGGCCGGGCACGATCTGCTGCATGCCGAGGGCGCGGCTTTCGCGCTGCGACTCGAGCAGGAGGCGGTGCCGCTGCTGCGGCTCGACTATCCGACCCTGCCGCATGCATTCACCGCCATGTCGGGGGGCTTGCCGAAGGCGCGCGCCGCCCTGATCGAGATCGCCCGCACGCTCGCGGCCTCTTTCGCCGCCGGCGAGCTCGTCGCCCCCATTCAGGAGAGCTGAGACCATGACTATTTCCAAAGCAAACTGGAGCTATCCGACCAAGGTATGGTTCGGCCCCGGACGCATCGCCGACCTGCCCGCGGCCTGCCGCGAGACCGGCATGAAGCGCCCGTTGCTGGTAACCGACCCCGGCCTGTCGGCCCTGCCCATGATCGCCGCGACGGCCCGCCTCCTGCGCGACGCCGGTATCGCCGTCGAGGTCTTCGACAAGGTCCAGGGCAATCCGACGTCGGTCAACCTTGACGGCGCGCTCGCCGCCTACCGCGCCGGCGGCCACGATGGTGTCATCGCCTTCGGCGGCGGCAGCGCGCTCGATGTCGGCAAGACCACCGCATTCATGGCCGGGCAGAGCCGCCCGGTCTGGGATTTCGAGGATATCGGCGACAACTGGCGACGGGCCTCCGGTGCGATTGCCCCGATCATCGCAGTCGCCACCACCTCCGGCACCGGGTCCGAAGTCGGCCGCGCGACCGTCATCACCAACGCCGAAACCCATGTGAAGAAGATCATCTTCCATCCGGCGATGATGCCGGCCATCGCCATCGCCGACCCTGAACTGACGGTCGGCCTGCCGACCTCGCTGACGGCCGCTACCGGCATGGATGCTCTGTCCCATGCGCTGGAGGCCTATTGCGCACCGGGCTATCACCCGATGGCTGACGCGATCGCCATCGAAGGCGTCCGCCTGGTGCGCGACTGGCTGGCGCGCGCTGTGCGCGACGGCACCGACATCGAGGCGCGCGGCCATATGATGAGCGCCGCCGCCATGGGCGCCACCGCCTTCCAGAAGGGTCTCGGCGCGGTGCACGCGGTGAGCCATCCGATTGGCGCGCTCTACAACACTCATCACGGGCGCACCAACGCAGCGGCCATGCCCTACGTGCTGGCGTTCAACGCGCCTGTCATCGGCGAGAAGATGCAGCGGCTTGCCAACCATCTCAGCCTCGGCGCGCGCGGCCAGGGCGAACAGGCCGCCGTCGCGGCCGTGCGCGACTGGATCATCGAGCTGCGCGGCGAGATCGGCATGCCCTCGACCATCGCCGAGCTCGGTGTCGAGCCCGGCCGCTTCGAGGAAATAGCGGCGCTGGCGGTGGTCGACCCGACGGCCGGCAGCAATCCTGTTCCCCTGACCGAGAAGAACGTGCTGGCGCTGCTTGGCCACATGTATGAGGGCACGCTGCCGCACGCCTGAAAGGCTCGCGCCGCTCCGCGCGGATCGGTTTTAGGACTGGATCAGCTCGAAGCGGTCGACGTCCACCATGCCCCTGTCGGTGAGCTTGAGGTGCGGGATCACCGGCAGCGGCAGGAAGGCGAGTTGCAGGAACGGCTCCTGCAGTTGCGAGCCGAGCTCGGTGGCGGCCTCGCGCAGATGATGCAGGTTCTCGCGCACCGTCTCGTAAGGCTCGAGGCTCATCAGCCCGGCGATCGGCAAGGCGATCTCGGCCAGCACTTTGCCATCGCGCACCACCACGAAGCCACCTTCGATCTCGCCCAGCCGCGCCACGGCGACGGCGATATCGGCGTCCGAGACGCCGACGGCGCAGATGTTGTGGCTGTCATGGCCGACGGTGGAGGCGATAGCACCGCTCTTAAGGCCGAAGCCGCGTACGAAGCCCGCCGCGACATTGCCGTTCTTGCCATGGCGCTCCACCACCACCGCCTTGATCAGGTCGCGGCCGAGATCGACGGCGAAGGCCCCGTCGCGCACCGGCAGCGACAGGTCCAGCCTTTCGGTGACGATGCGGCCCGGAACGACACCGATCACCGGCGTGGTGGCGGCGTTGCGCGCCGGCACCCGGAAGTCGGCCGCCGTGACAGTGCGTGCCTTGACGCTGTCGCGGCCGACCGGAGCAACAGTCCGGCGCGCAGCAAACAGCGCGTCCGTCACCACGCGGCCCGCCGCGATGACGGTTTCGGCATGGCAACCCTCAAGGCTGTCGATCACCGCGAGGTCGGCGCGCCAGCCCGGCGCCACCAGCCCGCGATCGGCGAGGCCAAAGGCGCGCGCGCCGGAGATCGAGGCCGCGCGGTAGACGGCGAGCGGCTCGGCTCCGCCGGCGATCGCCGTGCGGATCATGTAGTCGAGATGCCCCTGCTCGGCGATGTCGAGCGGGTTGCGGTCATCGGTGCAGAGCGCCAGGAAAGGCGAGTTGCGCTCGGTGATCACAGGCAGCAGCGCCGCCAGGTCCTTCGACACGGAGCCTTCTCGCACCAGTATGTGCATGCCCTTGCGCAGCTTCTCCAGCGCCTCGCCGGCCGTGGTCGCCTCGTGCTCGGTGCGGATGCCGGCGGCGAGATAGCCATTGAGGCCGATGCCGCGCAGCAGCGGCGCGTGGCCGTCAATGTGGCGGCCCTGAAAGGCCTCCAGCTTGGCCATGCAGACCGGGTCCTTGGCGAGCACGCCCGGGAAATTCATGAACTCGGCGAGGCCGATCACGCTGGGATGGCCGGCGAAAGGCAGGAGATCCTCGATGCGCAGCTCGGCGCCCGAGGTTTCAAGATGCGTGGCGGGCACGCAGCTCGAGAGCTGCACGCGTATGTCCATCACCGTCTCGGCGACGCTGTCGAGGAAATAGCGGATGCCTTCGGCGCCGAGCACGTTGGCGATCTCGTGCGGATCGCAGATGACCGTGGTGACGCCCAGCGGCAGGACGCAACGGTCGAACTCATGCGGCGTCACCAGCGAGGATTCGATGTGCAGATGCGTGTCGATGAAACCCGGCACCACGATGCGGCCGGAAATGTCGATCTCCTCGACACCTCTGTAGCTTTCGCAGGTGCCGACGATGCGCTGGCCGCAGATGGCGATGTCGCCGGCCACCAACTCGCCCGTTACGAGATCGAGGAAGCGACCGCCCTTCAGCACCAGGTCGGCCGGCTCGCGCCCCGCGCCCTGATCGATCATCCGCTCAACCGAGACACCCATGCCCTGCCCCCGACGCTTGATCTTCACTCCGCCGTCTGCATGCCGAGCCGGCCCAGAACCCGACGCTCGGCGACGACCACGAGCTGGTAGAAGGCGATCGATACCAGAACCGAAACCGTCGCCACGGTCCAGATCATGCCGTAGTCGAGGTAGCCACGCGACTGGTTCAGCAGGTTTCCCAGACCTTTTCCGGTCGCCAGCCATTCCGCGATCATCACCCCCAGCAGCGCGCGCGGCACCGTCAGCCGCGTCGCCGCGAACAGATAGGGCAGCGAGGCCGGAATGGAGACGAGCCGCATCTCCTTCCACGCCGACGCGCCATAGGCCCGCGGCACGTCGAGCGCGGCGCGCGGCACCATGGAAATGCCCTGCGCGAGCGTGATGAAGGCCGGAAAGAAGGTGACCGAGATGGTGATCCACAGCGTCACCGACCAGCCGCGCCCGAGCAGAAGCACCAGCAGCGGGATGGTGGCGATCAGCGGCATGGTCTGCGTGAACAGCGCGATCGGCATGAAGGCGCGCGTCACGCCGGGATAGAGGCGGCTGGAGACGGCGAGAAGGAAGGCCGCCGCGAGGCCGGCGGCCATGCCGACCAGCGTGATGGGCAGCGTCTGCGCCAGCGCCTGCAGCAGCTTTGCCCGCGCGGCGGGAGAGCTGTCGAGCAGGAAGAGATGCTCGAAGACGCCATAGGGCGTGCGGGCGATGAGTTCCGGCACACCCAGCGCCTTGACGAACACCCACCACAGGATCAGCGGCAGCGCGATCGAGCCGGCCACGAGCAGCACCTTGGCCACGGTGTTGTCGCCGCCTGCGGCGCGCAGCGGCGGCACCGAGGTTGTCACCGTCACCGCCCGCGAGGCGCCCGTCACCCTTTGCGAGATCAGCGCGAAGACCAGGTAGGCCAGGCCGGCAATGGCTGTCGCGACCAGGCCGATGCCCCACAGCCGCGCCGGATCGGCGCGCCCCAGCGAGCCCAGCAGGTAGTTGCCCAGCCCCCATCGCCCGCCGCCGCCGAACTCGGCCAGGATGGCGCCGAGCACGGCGTTGGGCGCCGCCACCTGCAGCCCGCCCAGGATGACGGGCATGGCGCTGCGCAGCCGCACCAGCCGCATCACCTTCCAGCGGCCGCCGCCATAGGCGCGGATGACGTCGGCAGTGCGCTGGTCAATCTGCGTCAGGCCGATGACCGTTGCGGTCATGGTGACGAAATAGCAGGAGATGGCCGCCAGCACGATGCGCGGCGCCATGCCAGACAGCGTCAGCACCAGGATCGGCGAGATGGCGATCGAGGGCACCGAGAAGATGGCGATGTTGATGCCGCGCGACAGCCGCGAGGCGACGGGCGACAGGACGAACAGCATGCCCGCCAGGACGGCGATGGCATTGCCGATGAGGAAGCCGGCCGACGCGCCCCACAGCGTCGCCACCACATGCTCGGGATAGTCGCCGCGATCCAGCCAGAAACGCGCCAGGATCGCGCTGGGCGCCGGCAGCGCGCCACCGGCGACGAGACCGAAACGGCCGAGAAATTCCCACACCACCAGGATGACGACGCCGTTGCGAAGCCCGGCCCAGTGCCGGATAGCCCAGCCGCGCCGGCCGCCATCCGCGAGGGAGCCGTCGACCGCGTCAGCCATGCAGCACCGTCGCGATCTCGTCGTTGAGCGCGTGGAAGCGCGGATCGGAGAACAGGTTGGTGCGGCGCGGCCGTTCGAACGGCACGTCGATGACGCGCGCGATCCGGCCCGGCCTGCTTTGCATGACCACCACCTTGTCGGCGAGGAACACGGCTTCGTCGATGCCATGCGTGACGAGCAGCGCCGTGGCCTTCGTTTCCGTCCAGATGCGTTGCAGCTCGATGTTCATCTGCCGGCGCAGGATCTGGTCGAGCGCGCCGAACGGCTCGTCGAGGAACAGCACCGAGGGATCGGTGACCAGCGCCCGCGCGATGGCCACGCGCTGCCGCATGCCGCCGGACAGTTCGCCCGGCAGCGCCTTTTCGAAACCGGCAAGCCCGACCAGCTCGATCAGGCTGGCGATCTTGCCGGCGTAGCGGGCCCGCTCCAGCCCCAGCACGTCGAGCGGCAGGGCGAGATTGGCCTCGACCGAGCGCCATGGCAGCAGCGCGGCATCCTGGAACGCCACCCCGGTGACGCCGGCCGACGTGGCGTTTCGCGGCGCCTCGCCGCCGATCTCGACGCTGCCCGTGTCGGCAACCTCCAGGCCCAGCGCCAGCCGCAGGATCGTCGACTTGCCGCAGCCCGAAGGACCGATGAGCGCCGTGAACGAACCCGGCGCGCAGTCCAGCGAGACATTCTTCAGCGCTTCGATCCGCTTGCCTCGCGCCGAGAATGTCTTGGAGACGTTGTCGATGCGAATGCCGCGCTGCGCCGACATCACACCTCCTCGAGAAGGGTGGTGTCGAACATGTCGCGCCTTGCCTTGATGCCGGCCTTGGACAGGGCGTCGATGGTCTTGGCGATGCTGTCCTCGGTCAGCGACAGGATGCCCTTGGGGCTTTCGATCAGCGGCTTCTGGGCGGTGTTGAAATAGACCTCGTTCTCGATCGAGCGGCCGGTGCCCTTGAACCAGGTGTCGGCGAATTTCGGCGGGTACACAGAGGGGTCCCTGAGGTTCTCCTCCCAGCCCTTGCGGCTGGCCTTCAGCCACGCCACCAGTTCCTTGCGCTTGGCGGCGAGCGTGTCGTCGGTGACGACGATCGCGTCGTTGAAGATGGTGTAGCCGAAATCGTAGAGCAGGAAGGAGACAGCCTCCGCGCTCTGCTGCTTGATGGTGAAGGGCACGTTGGTGGTGAAATCGAGCGAGGCGTCGATCTCGCCCTTGATCAGCGGCGTCGGATCATAGGCATAGGGCACGATGTTGACCTGCGACGGCTCGATGCCATTGGCGCGCAGCATCACCTCGACCGAAATGACGTTGACCGGCGGCACGGCCAGCGTCTTGCCGACCAGTTCCTTCGGGCTGTGTATCGGGTTCTTGGCCAGCGAGATGATGCCGTGCGGGTTCTTCTGGTACTGCGCGCCGATGATCTTGAACTTGGCGCCCTGGTCGACGATCGCCTTGATGGTGGTGTCGGGCGTGGTCAGCGCGAGATCGGCCTTGCCGGCGATGATCGAGCTTTCGGGGATGAGGTCCGGCCCGCCCGAGAGATAGGTCAGGTCGAGCCCTTCATCCTTGTAGTAGCCATTGTCGATGGCCGTGAAATAGCCGGTGAATTCGGCGTCGTTGATCCACGCCGCCTGCATGGTCAGCGGCGCGGCGGCACTGGCGTGGCGCGCCAGCAACGGCGCGGCTGCACCCGCGCCCATGAGCGCCATGAAATGGCGCCGGTCGATATTCCTGTTCATGTCGTTCCCCTTTTCTTGTTTGATTCTGCTTTGCTTTTCCGGCCTTCAGGCCAGCCCGCGCAGCCGCTGCAACTCCTGCACCGGCGGCGTGACCGCGATCTGCTCGGGATCGAGCAGTTCCCATTTCACCCCGCGCGGGCGCTTGCCGCGCTTGTCGACGGTATGGACGCGCGTCGGGGTGACGATGTAGTCGACGAGGATGTCGGTTTCGCTGGGATGCAGCTTGTCCTCGACCACCTGGCAGTCATGCACCACGGCTGCGACGGGCGTCTCGTCGTCGACGATGCCCATGTCGGTGAACATGCCCCATTCCAGGTCGAAGAAGCCGTGGCCCTTGCCGAAACGCACACCGTCGACCGAAACCGCCGAGGCGCCGGTGACGAGGAAGTCGAAACGGCCGCGCTCGGCGACTTCGCGCAGCGTGACCGGGCGGCCGAAATGCTCCATGCCGTCCAGCCAGGCGGCGTAGAGTTCCGCCCCCTTCGGCACCATGCCGGGCTCGATCATCAGGAAGCCGCGATAGATGCCGTAGGTCGACATCACGAAGGGCACCTCGGCCTCGATCAGCCGCCGCCTGAGGTCGACCAGGCAATTATCGGGGGTGATGAAGGCATAGCGGCAGTCGCGATAGGCATCCAGCTCGACCAGCCGGTCGGTCGCGGCTTCCGAGCCGTCGAAATCCGGGATAACCTCCGCGAAATTCAGGTGGAAACGTGTGTCCGGCCGGGCCACGTCCTTCAGCTTCGACCATATACGCTGACGCACGAGCTTAGATGTTGACAACGTGACCCCTCCTATGTGTTTCAGTGTTTCATAATTCTGAAACGATCGTTTCAAAATTGCAAGAGGACTCTTCGGGCAAAAGATGGCTTCCCGCCTCGTATTACGCATTCAGGAGCGCTTCGCGCGCCTCACCACCAGCGAGCAGAAGCTGGCGCGCATGATTCTTGAGCGGCAGGACGACCTGCTGACCCATTCGGCGACCGAACTCGCCGCCATGGCGGACGTTTCAAAGGCGACGGCGGCGCGATTCTTCCGCTCGCTCGGCTATGCCGATTTCAACGAGGTGCGTCTCCAAGCGCGCGAGGAGCGCAACCGCACCGAGCCTTACCGCTATTCCGTGGTGGGATCGGAGAAGGTGGCGCTCGGTCGCGCGATCGGTAGCCATCTCGAGCTCGAGATCACCAACCTGACCCGGACCTTCGAGGAGTTGCGCTCGGACCGCCTGACCCGCGCCGCCGAGCTTCTTGGCGAGGCGCCGCGAGTCTGGCTGCTCGGCCTTGGCGCCGAGGAAGGGCTGGCGCGCTATGCCCGCCTGTTGCTGGCGCGGCTGCGCCACAATGTGATGATGCTCGGCATGAACGGCAATGCCTGGGCCGAGGACCTCGCCATGACCGGTCCGCGCGACGCGCTGGTGCTGGTCACACTGGAGCCCAGGCCGCGCATCCTCAAGCCGATCCTGAGCTATGCCCGCACGACGCGCATGAACGTCATCACCATCACCGACCGCAACTACCTGCTGCAGGCGCAGCGATATTCGGCCGTGGTGCTGCCTTGCCATGTGTCGAGCTTCGGGCTCGGCCCCTCGCACACATCCGTGGCCAGCGCGCTTCGCCTGCTGTCGATTGCCTTCGCCGCCTATGCCGGCGACACCGCCCTGCAGCGGCTGGAGATCATCAGCGGCATCCACGAGGAACTCGACGACACGGAATGACCGGCAGGTCCCGGACCGCGCTTGGCGCAGGCCTCATCCGCCGCCCATCGCGACCGCCTTGTCGAAAGCCGCCCGCAGTCCCCTGGATACGGCGTCGTCGAAGCCCGACGCCCGCATCGTCTCGATCCCGGCGGCGGTAACGCCGCGATAAGCCAGGAACGCCTCGACCGTATCGGAGGGAAGTGCATCCTCGCGCTCCAGCAGCCTGCCGGTTCCGACGAGGATCGCGTTGACGGCGCGGCGCGCGACGTCAGCCGGCACGCCGAAGGCGATCGCATCCCGCATCATCGCGGCCGCCAGCAGGGCCGGATAGGCCGGGCCTGTCCCGGAGAACCCCGAGAGATAGTCGAGATCGCGCTCGCTCGGCACCTCGTCCTGCGTGCCGCAGGCATCGAAGATCGCGCGCACGATGGCGCGGTCCTCCGCGGTGGCTGCGCCACTGGCGATCCAGGGCGTGTAGGATTTGCCGACCTCGGCGGCGGCGTTGGGCAAGGTCCGGATCACCCGGTCCGTTCCGAGGCGCCCGGCGATGTCGGCAAGCCCAATCCCCGCCATGACCGAGATGACCAGCTTGCGCGTGGCATCGATGTCGAGCGCAGGCCAGTCCTCGGGCCGCACCGAGACGATGATGATGTCCGAGCGCGCCGCGAGCTCCCGGTTGTCCCGCGTCCAGAACGCCCCTTCGAAGCGATCGGGCCTCGCCCGCCTGTAGGAAAGCACCAGTTGGTTGGGCTGGATGAGGCCGGCCGCCAGGATCGACCCGACGATGGCGCCACCCAGCCATCCGCCGCCACCGATCACGCCGAGCGTCTTCGGGATCGTCATATGCGTCTCCTCCATTCCACCCCAGCAATAACGCATTCCGCGCCGGCGTGGTCCCGAAAATCGGGGCCAGCGCCTGCGTCGCTTCGGTTGGAACGGGATCGAGCCGCAAGCGCGATGGCAACGAGCCCTTGCCCGACACGAAAGCTGGGCGGGAATCGCTTCCCGCCCAGCATCAGTCTTCCAGGCTGCCTGCCTTTGCCGCTCAGTCCTTCGCCATCTTGCATTCCGAGGCGTAGACGTCGCCGTGGTCGGTCAGTACTTTTTTCTCGGTCTTGAGGACCATCTTGCCGTCCGCGCCCTTCTCGGCGGTCAGCGCGTACCAGTCCTGGACCGGATGCTGGTTCGCGCCGAACTTGAACTTGCCGCGCACGGTGGGGATCTCGGAGGTGAGCAGCGCCTTGCGGAAGGCCGCCAGGTCTTCCACGCCGCTCGGGCTATTCTCCAGCCCGACGCCGACCAGCAGCGCGGCGTCATAGCCCTGCGCCGCGTAATAGGTGATCGGCCTGTCGCCGTACTTGGCCTTCCAGGCGGCGACGAAGGCCTTGTTGACCGGATTGTCGAAATCGTCGTTCCAATGGCTGGTCACCTGCACGCCGACGGCGGCATCGCCCACCGCCTGCGCGATGGCCTGGTCGAGCGAGGCCGGATGCACCACCATCGGTATGTCCTTCAGCAGTCCCGCCTGCTGGTACTGGCGCATGAAGGCGATGCCGAGGCCACCCGGCTCAAACTCGTAGACGACGTCGGGCTTGGCGGCGCGGATCTGCGCCATTTCGGCGGCGAAGTCCGTCTGGTCGAGGCCCGTATAGGTCTCGCCGACGATCTCGCCCTTGTAGAAGCGCTTGAAGGCGACCATCGTCTCCTTGCCGGCCTGGTAATTCGGCGCGATCAGGAACGCCTTCTTGTAGGCGAGCGATTGCGCCAGAGCGCCGGCGCTCTCGCCCTGGCTGTCGTCCTGCCATGAGCTGACGAAATAGTTGGGATTGCATTCCTTGCCGGCGAAGGTCGAGGAGGCGGTGTTGGCGCTGATGTAGATGGCGTCGCCGTCCAGGATCTCGGGCACGGCGGCGAAGGCGACATTGGCGAACACCACGCCGGTGAACAACTTGATGCCCTGCTCGTTCAGCATCTTCTCGGCGATCTGCTTGGCGTTGCCGGGCTTGAGGCCGTCGTCCTCCACGACCAGTTGCACCGGCTTGCCGCCGAGATCGCCCTTGTTCTGGTCGATGGCGAGCTGGAAGCCGTCGCGTATGTCCTGTCCGAGATAGCCGGCGGGACCGGACAATGTCGTGATCATGCCGATCTTCAGCGGCTCTTCGGCCGAAGCGATCGCGCCTGTCATGGCGAAGGCCAGAACGGCCGCCGGGACGAGACCTTTGTAATGCATGTTTCGGGTTCCCCTTTTTGTGAATGGATTGGCGCAACACTGGCGCGGCAGGCGGTCTCGCGGGCGCCTGATGGCCGCCTTGCTGCGCGATCCGGCCACGCCGAATGGCTCCGGCAGGCTGCTCCTCCCTGGATGTGCCGGACGGGCCGAAGCTTCACACAATCGGCAATCGCGTAAATGGAAAACTCGTCATCCAGCTATGATGCCCGGGAATAGCGGGCGGCCGGAGATTGATGACACGTCATGTCACGCCAGCTGCGAGGCGATCGTCCGCAGCATCTGCAGGAACACCTCGGTGGCTGGCGAAAGGCGTACATTGGCGCGGGTGGTGATGCCGATCAGCCCGGCGGTCGCGCGCAACGCCACCGGAAGGATGACAATGCCGCCAAGTGCCGCCTCCTGCCGCGCCACCTGCGCTGGAAAGACGCCGAGATAGTCGGCCGCCAGCAGCAATTGCCGGTTGGTGAGCAGCGACACGGAATCGACCGCGTGCGCCGGCGGATCCAGCCCCTCCTCCAGGAAGGCGATGTCGATCTGCCGGCGCATGTTGGTTTCGGGCGGTGGCAGGATCCACTCCCACTCGGTCAACTCGGCGAGGGCAAGCGTCTTGCGCCTGGTCAGCGGATGGTCGCGCCGGGCAACGACGCAGGCGAAATCCTCCGTCAGCACCTCCTGCTTGAGGGTAAGCGTTTCCGGCCGTTCCGACAGGCGGCCTATGACGAGGTCGAGATCGCCCGCCCTGAGCGCCGGGATAAGCACGTCGTCGGTGCCCTCCACCACCTTCACCACCAGCTTGGGCCGCTCGCGGCGCAACTGCGCGATCGCCCGTGGCAGCAGTTCGGCCGAGGCGGCGAGCAAGGTGCCGATCGCCACCCGGCCGCCCTTGCCGTCGCGCAGGTCGGCAAGATGCTCCTCCGCGTGCATGAGCTGGGCAAGGACGAGCCGGGCATGCTCGGCCAGCGTGTCGCCGAACAGGGTCGGCACGACGCCGCGGTTGGTGCGGTCGAACAGGCGCGCCCGCGTCAGCGCCTCCACCTCCTGCAGCGCCTTGGTCACCGCCGATTGCGTCATGTTCAGGCGCTTGGCCGCGCGCACCAGATTGCCCTCCTCCACGATGGCCACCACCATGCGCAGATGACGCATGGTCAGATGGGCTGTGAGGGGTTTGGCGCGCGGATCGTTCATCGATCCTGATATTCCATAGCTTCATAGAAACATCCAGAGAATTCACTTGCAAGAATTTCCACGGACTGGAAACTCGCAAGGACGGAGGAACAAGGGCGGATGATGCAGAACACGAAAGCGGGCCGTCGCGCCGAGATCGCCGGCGCTGGCATCGGCGGGCTGACCACGGCCGCCGCGCTGGCGCAGCGCGGCTGGTCGGTGACGGTGCACGAGCGGGCGTCGACGCTGCGCACCTTTGGCGCCGGCATCTACATCTGGAGCAACGGCCTGCGCGTGCTGAAGGCGATCGGCGCCTATGACAAGGCGACCGTCGGAGCCCATGTCGGCCCGCAATTCCACACCCGCGACCACAATGACGAGACGATGGAGGAAATCCCCATCAACGGTCCGGACGACGCGCGGCTCATCACCATCCTGCGCGAGACCCTGATCAACACGCTGGTCGAAGTCTGCCGCGACAGCGGCGTGGAGATCCTGACCAATTCGGAAGCCGTTGGCGCGACGCCGGAAGGTGAGCTGATCCTCGCCGACGGCGCCCGCCGCAAGGCCGATCTGGTGGTCGGCGCGGACGGCATCAATTCCCGCGTGCGGGATTCGCTCGACCTGCTGCAATACCGCAAGAGCCTCGGTTACGGCGCGATCCGCATGCTGATCCCGCGCGCCGAGGGCGACGTGCCCGCGCCGGACGAGAACCGCTACGTCGAGTATTTCACCGGCACGCGCCGCATCCTCTACACGCCGGCCAGCGCCAATGATCTCTACGTCGCGCTGTGCTGCCGCTCGGACGACGCCGCCGCGCTCGCCGTGCCGGCCGACCGGGCGTTGTGGACCGCCTCCTTCCCACACCTCGCCAATCTCGTCGCGCGCTTCGGCGACGCCGGCCGCTGGGACGTCTTCGAGGTCGCCAAGCTCAAGCAGTGGAGCAAGGGGCGCGTCGCCATAGTGGGCGACGCCGCCCACGCCATGCCGCCCTATCTCGGCCAGGGCGGTGGCTGCGCGCTGATGAACGGCCTCGGCCTTGCCGTTGCCGTCGCCGACGCAAGCGACATTGGCAAGGCGCTGCGCGACTGGGAAGCGCGAGAGCGGCCGATGACCGAGCATACGCAGGACACCGCCGAGAACCTCGGCAGCATGAACTACTGGCCCGACGACGTGCGCTCGCAGGTGCTGAAGATCGTCGGCAAGTCGCGCGAACTCGGCATGGAGCGCATGAGGACTGCCCGGCACGTGCCCACCGGCACCGAAGCCTTCGCCGTCTGACCGCGCCGCCGCGCAATCCTTGCTTTCGGAGTCTGAAATGAAATCCATCCAGATCGGCGCCAACAGTTTTTCCTATGACGAGGCCGGCCCGCATGACGAGGCTGCCGGCGGCGAGGCCCTGCTCCTGCTTTCGGGCTGGTGCCAGGACCACCGCCTGTTCAAGACGCTGGCGCCGGAACTGGCGAAGACGCATCGCGTCCTGCGTCTCGACTGGCGCGGCCATGGCGAGCATCGCGAGCATGACGGCGACTTCACCGTCGACGACCAGGCATCCGATGTCGTGGCCTTCCTCGACAGGATGAACATCGAAAGGCTCGTGCCGGTTTCCACCTCGCATGGCGGCTGGGCCAACATGGAGATCACCGACCGCGTCGACACTGGCCGCATCCCGCGCTCGGTGGTCATCGACTGGATCCAGACCACGCCGAACGAAGGTTTCTTCCAGGCCATCGAGGAGCTTCAGGAGCGCTCGGCCTGGGAGAAGGGCCGTGGTGACCTGTTCGCCTACTGGATCGGCGACACCGACAACCAGGACATCATCGACCACGTCAACAAGGAGATGGCGGGTTACAGTTTCGAGATGTGGGCGCGTTCCGGTCGCGAGATCGCCAGCGCCTACCGCAAATGGGGCAACCCGATGCGGCGCATGGCGGCGATGAAGCAACACAGGCCGATCACGCATATCTACTCGCAGCCCTTCGAGCCCGAATACACCCAGGCGCAGCTCGACTTCGCGGCGGACCATGACTGGTACCGGCCGAACAAGCTGCCCGGACGCACGCATTTCCCGACGCTCGAGCAGCCGAAGGCGGTGGCCGACGCCATTCGCGCCTTCCTGCTATAGGCCTGCAAGGATGGCGCCGATGACCAGCACCCTTGCCGAGGAAACGACATGGCCGCGCGACCGGCTGGACCGCGACTACAGCGCGCGCGCCACCGTGACGCCAGAGCGTTTCGAGGCCGAGATGGTGCGCTACCGCGCCCTCTCGGATGCCGTGCGTGGGCCGTGGGCGACGCATCTCGACGTGGTCTATGACGAAGAGAGCGGACAGACGCTGGATATTTTCGGCACCGGCGCGGAGCCGCGCGCGGTCTTCGTGTTCATCCATGGCGGCTACTGGCGCATGCTGTCCAAGCGCGATTCCGCCTTCATGGCCGGCGTACTGGCGCGGCATGACATCGCCACCGTCGCCGTCGACTACCGGCTGGCGCCAGAGGTTTCGCTGGCCGAGATCGTGCGCGAGGTGCGCGCCTCGATCGCCTTCCTGTGGAAGAACGGCCGCCGCTACGGCATCGATCCCGATCGCATTCATGTCGGCGGCAGCTCCGCCGGCGGACATCTGACGGGCGCCGTGATCTCCGGCGGCTGGCACGAGGCCTTCGGCGTGCCGGAAGACGTGGTCAAGAGCGCGCTGCCGATCAGCGGCCTGTTCCATCTCGGCCCGATCTCGCAGTCTTTCGTGCGCGACTGGGTGTCGCTGGATGAGCAGGCCATCAGGACGCTCAGCCCGTTCGAGAACCTGCCCGCCAGCGGGTGCCCCATCGTCGTCGCCTATGCAGACAGCGAAGCGGAAGGCTTCAAGCGGCAGTCGCGGGAATATGACCACCTGTGGCGGCAGGCCGGCTTTCCCTCGACGCTGATGGAGATTCCCGACCGCAACCATTTCGACGTGATCCTCGACCTCGCCGACGAGGACACGGCACTGACCCGGGCGCTGCTGCGCCTGGTCGGCGGCAAGGCCGCCTGAGCCCGGCGACGGAGACAATGGACGCAAGATGAAATACGCCAAGAAAGACGCAAAGGCCTACTCGCGCGGCACCATGAAGGGCATCTGGGCGGCGGCGCTGACGCCGTTCACACAGGACCTGGCCATCGACGAGGACGGCGTGCGCCGCAACTACGACCACTGGATCGAGGACCTCGCCATCGACGGCTTCTTCGTCGCCGGCAAGCAAGGCGAGTTCTTCTCCATGTCGATCGAAGAGCGCAAGCGCAGCTTTGAGCTGGCGGTCGAGGCCTGCGCGGGACGCGCGCAGACCATCATGTCCTGCTCCGACCAGAACATGGACGTGGTGATCGACCTCGCCCGTCATGCGCAGAAGGTCGGCGCCGACTACATTGTCGTCCACGCGCCGGTGCTCCACTTCTTCAAGCAGCAGGACGAGACGCTGCTCAACTACTATCGCGCCATCGCCGCGAAGGTGGACATCGGCATCGCACTGTGGAGCCACCCCGACAGCGGCTATCTGATGAGCCCCGAGCTCTGCAACAGGCTCGCCGACATCGAGAACGTCGTGGCGATCAAGTACAGCGTGCCGCGCCCGATGTACGCCGAGCTCACCCGGCTCGCCGGCGACCGCATCCTGGTCAGCACCGCTTCCGAGGAGGAATGGCTGGACAACATTCTGGAGCTGAACTGGCAGCTCTATCTGTGTTCCTCGCCGCCCTACCTGATCCAGTCGAAGGTCGATCGGCGCATGCGTGAATACACAGACCTCGCCTTCGCCGGAAAGGCCGAGGAGGCGCGTCGGGTGCGTGACAGCCTGGAGCCGGTGCGCACCGCGCTGAAGAACACGCGCCCGCCGGAAAAACCCCATTCGCACCAGAAATACTGGCAGCACCTGCTCGGCCAGGCCGGCGGCGCCGTGCGCCCGCCCCTGCTGGAGCTGACGGAAGCGGAAAAGGCGGCAACCCGGGCGGCCTTCGAGAGCTGCGGCCTCAGGACCGCCGGAAACTAAACCGACCGCCACATCGCAAGAAGGAGGAGGAAGTCATGAGCACGCAGAGACGCCTTTCGGCATTCAACTTCTCGAAATGGATCGACGAGCACGCGCATCTGCTGAAGCCGCCGGTTGGCAACCAGCAGATCTGGGAAGACGCCGACCTGATGGTGACGGTCGTCGGCGGCCCCAACCAGCGCACCGACTATCACGACGATCCGGTCGAGGAATTCTTCTACCAGCTCAGGGGCAACATGGTGCTCAAGCTGGTGGACAACGGCAATTTCTACGACGTGCCGATCCGCGAGGGCGAGATATTCCTGCTGCCGCCGCATGTGCGCCACTCCCCGCAGCGTCCGCAGGAGGGCTCCATCGGCCTCGTGGTTGAGCCGAAGCGCCAGCCGGACCAGCACGACGCCTTCGAATGGTACTGCTTCGAATGCAACTCGCTCGTCCACCGCATCGAGCTGTCGCTGAAGAGCATCGTGCGCGACCTGCCGCCGCTCTACCAGGCCTTCTATGCCGACGAGAAAGCGCGCACCTGTCCGAAATGCGGTAGCATCCATCCCGGCAAGAAGCCGCCGGAAGGTTGGGTGGTTCTTTGACCCTTCCGGGCCGCCGCTTTTCTGCATGAGGAGGGGCAAGCGGCAGCGGTGCATGCCGACAGACGCGGCCGGAGGCCGCCCAAGAGAGGAGAACGACTGGATGTATCGGAAGACATTTTTGGCGCTGGCCGTTTCGGTTGCGGCCGCCCTGCCCGCCTTCGCTCAGGAGCCGGTCAAGATCGGCCTGATCACCACGCTGTCCGGCCCGGGAGGCTATATCGGCCAGGACATCCGTGACGCCTTCAAGCTGGCGGTCGACATGGAAGGCGGAAAGCTGGGCGGCGCCCCGGTCGACTTGATGGTCGAGGACGACGCGCTCAAGCCCGGCCAGGGCAAGCAGATCGCCGAGCGAATGCTGACCAATGACGGCGTCAAGCTGTTCACCGGCATCGTCTTTTCCAACGTCGCCGGCGCGACCGTTCCCGACATCGTCGACGCGGGCGCCTTCTACATCAGCCCCAACGCCGCGCCCTCCAATATGGCCGGCAAGGGCTGCAACGAGAACTACTTCGTCGTGTCCTGGCAGAATGACAGCCTGCATGAGAGCGCGGGCCAGCTTGCCTCCAACCTCGGCTACAAGAGCGCCTTCGTGCTGGCGCCCAACTACCAGGCCGGCAAGGACGCGATCACCGGCTTCAAGCGCTACTTCAAGGGCAAGATCGTCGGCGAGCTCTACACCAGCCTCGACCAGACGGACTTTTCCGCCGAGATGGCGCAGATCCGCGCCGCCAATCCCGAAGTCGTCTTCCAGTTCCATCCGGGCGGCCTCGGCATCAGCTTCCTGCGCCAGTACGAACAGGCCGGCCTGCTGAAGACCGTTCCGATGGTCCTGGCCGAGCCCTCGCTCGACGCCGTGACGCTGAAGTCGATCGGCGAGGCAGCCATCGGGCTCAATGTCTCCAGCCACTGGAATTCGGATTTCGACAATCCGGCCAACAAGAAGTTCATGGAAGCCTGGACGAAGGCCTACAACCGCATGCCGACCTACTATGCCAGCCAGGCCTACGACGCCGCGCTGGAGATAGCCTCGGCGCTGAAGGCGACCAACGGCAGCCTGGCCGATGCCGACGCGTTCCGCGCGGCACTGCGCAAGGCCGACTTCCAGTCCGTGCGCGGCAAGTTCAGCTTCGGCCCGAACCAGCATCCGGTCCAGGACTGGTACGCCCTCAAGGTCGAGAAGGGCGAGGACGGCAAGCCCGTGCTGAAGACGGTCGGCGAGGTCTTCAAGGACCACGGCGACGCTTACGCCGACCAGTGCAAGATGTAGCATTATCGCCGCGGGCGCGGCACCGTCCGCGCCCGCTTCATCGAGCAATTCCAGCAAAAGCGCGCAACGGTTTGCGCCGGGAATTGCGTAAAAACAAAGAGATAGAGCAATACCGGCGGTTCTTTTCGCCGCAATTGTCCTGATCCATCGAACCCACCGAGGCGCATCTCGATGTCGCTCTTCCTGGAGCAATTGCTGAACGGCCTGCAGTTCGGCGTCATGCTGTTCCTGCTGGCCGCCGGCCTGACGCTGATCTTCGGCATCATGGGCGTCATCAACCTGGCGCACGGCTCGATCTACATGATCGGCGCCTATGCCGGCGCCTATGTGGCGGCGCAGACCGGCTCATTCTTCCTCGGCGTGCCGGCGGCTCTCGTCGCGGCCGCGCTGGTCGGCGCGGCCATGGAATTCCTGGTCGTGCGCCGGCTCTACAAGCGCGATCATCTCGACCAGGTGCTCGCCACCTTCGCCCTGATCCTGATCTTCAACCAGGTGGTGACGCTGCTGTTCGGCCGCCAGCCGCTGTTCGTCTCGATGCCCTCGCTGCTCGACGGCGCGGTCGAGCTTTTGCCCGGCCTCACCTACCCGATCTATCGCCTGGCCATCATCCTCGTCGGACTGCTGGTGGCGCTCGGGCTCTATCTGCTGATCAACAGGACGCGCATCGGCATGCTGGTGCGCGCCGGTTCCACCAACCGCGAGATGGTGCGAGCGCTGGGCGTCAATGTCGGCATGCTCTACACCATCGTCTTCGGCCTCGGCGCGTTGCTTGCCGGACTGGCGGGCGTCATGGCCGGGCCGATCCTGGCCGTGCAGGTCGGCATGGGCGAGCAGATCCTCATCACCACCTTCGTGGTCGTCGTCATCGGCGGCGTCGGCTCCATCCGCGGCGCCTTCGTCGCCAGCCTGCTGCTCGGCGTGGTCGACACAATGCTGCGCGCCTACCTGCCGTCGATGCTGCGCCACGTCATGATCGGTTCGGACGCCGACGCGCTCGGCGCCGGCATCTCCTCCATGGGCATCTACCTGTTGATGGCCGTGGTGCTTCTCATCCGCCCGAAAGGGCTCTTCGCTCCCAATTCCTGACCCCGTCGCTCGGCTCCAATGGACAAATCCATCAACAAACCATTTCTGCTCGCCGGGGTGCTGATCGTGCTCGTGGCGCTGCCGTTCCTGGCGAACGCGGCCGGCTATCCCGCGCTGACGTCGCTGGCCACGCGCGCGCTGATCTACGGCATCGCCGCGGCCAGCCTCAACCTGGTGCTCGGCTATGGCGGCATGGTCAGCTTCGGCCACGCCGCCTTCTTCGGGCTCGGCGGCTATGTCGTCGGCATCCTCTACCAACACTACACGCAGGACGACATGTTACTGGGGCTCATCCCCGGCACCAATCAGTTGCTGGTCACGCTGCCGGCGACGCTGCTGGTCAGCGGCCTGGCGGCGGCCTTGATTGGCGCGCTGTCACTGCGCACCGGCGGCGTGCAGTTCATCATGATCACGCTCGCCTTCGCGCAGATGCTGTTCTTCCTGTTCGTGTCGCTCAAGACCTATGGCGGCGATGACGGCCTCATCATCCGGCGCGCCAACGAACTGCCCGGCCTCAACATGCGCGACAAGCAGACGATCTACTACGTCTACCTCGCGATCGCCGCGATCTTCTTCTTCCTGCTCTGGCGCATCGTCAATTCGCGCTTCGGCAATGTGCTGGTGGGCCTGCGCCAGAACGAGCGGCGGATGGCGGCACTGGGGCTTCCCGCCTACCGCTACAAGCTGGCGGCCTTCGTTATTTCAGGCATGGGCGCCGGCCTCGCCGGCTGCCTGATGGCCAATTTCCTGCGTTTCGCCAGCCCCGACATGGTGCATTGGACGAAGTCCGGCGAGCTGATGGTCATGGTCGTGCTCGGCGGCGTCGGCACGTTGTTCGGCCCGCTGATCGGCGCCGCCGCCTACACCATCCTCGAAGCCGTCCTGGCATCGTGGACGGAGTATTGGCAGCTCGGCCTCGGCTTCATCCTGCTGTTCGTCGTGCTCTACACCCATGGCGGCATCCAGGCGCTGTTCGCCCGCATCGGCGGGAGGCGCCCGTGAGCAGACCGATCCTCAGCGTCAAAGGCCTGGTCAAGCGCTTCGGCGGCCTCGTCGCGACCGACAATGTCACGCTCGACGTGCGCCCCGGCGAGATACATGCGCTGATCGGCCCCAACGGCGCCGGCAAGACCACGCTGATCTCGCAGCTCGTCGGCGAGCTGCGGCCGGATGCCGGGACGATCGAGCTGGAGGGACGCGGCATTGGCGGGCTGTCGACGGCGCGGCGCATCCGCCTCGGCCTTGCGCGCACCTTCCAGATCACCTGCCTGCTTCCCGAGTACAGCGTGCTCGACAACGTCGCCATCGCCATCCAGATCCGGCAGGGCCACAGCTTCCGCTTCTGGGGCAATGTCCGCCATGACAAAGCCCTGCGCGAGGCCGCCATCGGCTTCCTCGACACGATCGGGCTCGCCCCGCGCGCCGACGAGCAGGTCGCCAACCTGTCGCATGGCGAACAGAAGCAGCTCGAGCTTGCCGTGGCGCTGGCCACGGAACCGCGCCTGCTTCTGCTCGACGAGCCGATGGCCGGTCTCGGCCACACCGAGAGCCGCCAGATGGTGGAACTGCTCAAGGGGCTGAAGAGCCAGGTGAGCATGCTGCTGGTGGAGCATGACATGGATGCCGTCTTCGCGCTGGCCGACCGCATCTCGGTGCTGGTCTACGGCCGTGTCATCGCCACCGGCACCGCCGGCGAGATCCGTGACAACCCCGAAGTGCGCGCCGCCTATCTCGGCGAGGGAGACGAGGCATGCTGAGCGTAAGCGGCCTGCAATCCGCCTATGGGCCAAGCCAGGTCCTGTTCGACGTCGAGCTTCGCATCGCCGAGGGCGAGGTGGTGACGCTGCTCGGGCGCAACGGCATGGGCAAGACCACGACGGTGCGCTCCATCATGGGCCTGCTCAAGCCGCATGCCGGCAAGATCAGCTTCGCCGACCGCGACGTGTTCGGCGCCGCGCCGGAAGCGGTCGCGCGCCTTGGCGTCGGGCTTGTGCCGGAAGGGCGCCAGACCTTCGCCACGCTGACGGTGCGCGAGAACCTGGTCGCTACAGCCGCCAACCGGCTGCGCCGCAAGGCCCCCTGGACACTGGAGCGCGTCTACGCGCTGTTCCCGCGCCTGCGCGAGCGCGCCGGCCAGGCGGCCGGCACGCTTTCGGGCGGCGAGCAGCAGATGCTCGTCGTCGGCCGCGCGCTGATGACCAATCCCCGGCTGCTGATCCTCGACGAGGCGACAGAGGGCCTTGCGCCGGTCATCCGTGCCGAGATCTGGCGCTGCATCGAAGCCTTGAAGGCCGAGGGCCAGTCGATCCTGCTCATCGACAAGAATGTCGAGGTGCTGAAGCGGCTCGCCGACCGCCACTACATCCTCGAGAAGGGGCGCACCGTCTGGTCGGGCTCGAGCGCCGATCTCGCCGCCAATGCCGAGCTGGTGCATCGCTATGTCGGCATCTGAGACCAGCCGCCGCCTGCGCCTCGCCTTCGTCGGCTGGGGCGCGATTGCCACCCGCGTCGCCGAACTGCTGACTGAGCGCCAGGCGGCCATCGACATCGTTGCCATCGCCGTACGCGACGCCGCGAAGGCGCGGCCGGATGTGCCGACCGGCGCGAGGCTGATCTCCAGCCCATCCAAACTCGCCGGGCTCGGCCTCGACATGGTGATCGAGGCCGCCGGACGGGCTTCGGTTCCGGTCTGGGCCGAGGCTGCGCTGCGCCACTCCAGGCGTTTCGTCGTGTCCTCGACCAGCGCCTTCTGCGATGACGCCCTGCTCGCGCGCCTTGTCGAGATCGCGCGCGAGCAAGGGAGCCAGATCGTCGTGCCTCCCGGCGCGCTCGGCGGCATGGACGCGCTGACAGCAGCCTCCACCCTGCCCCTGGACACGGTCGTGCATTCCATCGTCAAGCCGCCGCTAGCCTGGCGCGGCACGGGCGCCGAGGCCCTGCTCGACCTCGGCGCGCTCGAAACGCGCGCTGTGTTCTTTTCCGGCACGGCGCGCGAGGCCGCCGACCGCTTTCCGCAGAACGCCAACGTCGCCGTCATCTCGGCGCTTGCCGGCATCGGGCTCGACCGCACGCGCGTCGAGCTGGTGGCCGACCCCGCCGTTTCCCGCAATTGCCACCGGCTTAGCGCGTCGGGCGCGTTCGGCCGCATGGAGATGCTGTTCGAGAACGAACCGCTCAAGACCAACCCGAAATCGTCGGAGATGACGGCGCTCAACCTCGTGCGGCTGGTCGAGAACCAGCTCGCGCCCCTTGCGCACTAGCCGTCGCGGACAATGGAGACCATCATGACCAAGCACTATCCCGATCTCATGCTCTATATCGGCGGCTCCTGGCGCAAGACCGCGGACTCGCTGCCGGTGATCAATCCGGCCGACGAGAGCGTGATCGGCGCGGTGCCGGTGGCCTCCCGCTCCGACCTCGACGACGCGCTGGCAGCCGCCGAACAGGGCTTCCGTGTGTGGAGCCGGACCTCGCCCGCGGTGCGCTCGGAGATCATCCTGAAGGCGACCGCCCTGATGCGCGAGCGCATTGACGACATCGCACATTCGATCACGCTGGAGCACGGCAAGCCCTTCGCCCAGGCCCGGCTGGAGGTCGTCCGCGGCTGCGAGTTCTTCGAATGGGATGCCGCCGAGGCGCAGCGCACCTATGGCCGTGTCATTCCGAGCGAGCCGGGCATCCGCTACATCGTCCACCACCAGCCTATCGGGACCGTGGCCGCCTTCTCGCCCTGGAACTTTCCGATGAGCCAGCCGTCGCGCAAGATCGCCGGCGCGGTCGCCTCGGGCTGCTCGATCATCATCAAGGCGGCGGAAGAGACGCCGGCCGGCGCCTTCCATATTGCCCGCGCCTTCCACGATGCCGGCCTGCCGGCGGGTGTGCTGAACCTCGTCTTCGGCGTTCCGGCCGACATCTCCAGCTATCTCATCCCCAAGCCGCAGGTGCGCCTCGTCGCCTTCACCGGCTCCACGGCGGTAGGCAAGCATCTGACGGAGATCGCAGCCCGCCACATGACGCCGGTGCTGATGGAGCTTGGCGGCCACGCCCCGGTCATCGTCTGCGACGATGTCGATCCGGTCGCGGCCGCCATCACCTCGGCCGTGCGCAAGGCGCGCAATGCCGGGCAGGTCTGCACCTCGCCGACGCGTTTCTTCGTGCAGGAGAAGATCTACGAGGACTTCGTCAAGGCATTCGCCGAGAAGGCCCGCTCGACCGTCGTCGGCAACGGCCTCGACGCGGCCACGCAGATGGGACCGCTGGCCAACCATCGCCGCATCGAGGCGATGGAGGCATTGGTCGCCGATGCGCGCGCCAAGGGCGCCCGCGTCATGGCCGGTGGCGAGCGGCTGGGCAATCGCGGCTATTTCTTCCCGGTGACGGTGCTGGCCGACCTGCCCGGCGACGCGCGCGCCATGTATGAGGAACCCTTCGGTCCGATGGCGCTGATCAACCCCGTATCGTCGCTCGACGAGGCCATCGAGAAAGCCAATGCGCTGCCCTTCGGCCTCGCCGCCTACGGCTTCACCCATTCAGCCGCCAATGCCGACAGGCTGGCCGAGGGGATCGAGGCCGGTACCGTATCGATCAACACGCTGGAGGCCTCCGTGCCGGCGACGCCGTTCGGCGGCGTCAAGGAAAGCGGCTACGGCCGCGAGGGCGGCATCGAAGGCCTCACGCACTACATGACCGTCAAGAACGTATCGCACCGCATGAGCATCGCTTGACGCGAATTCGGGAAGGCGCATGCCGCCTTCCCGGCTCCCGAGAGCCCGGACGCCGGTCTTGCATATGGCAGGCTTGGTCCCGCCGATTACCGGCTCAGCGCCTCGCGTATGGCCCTGACGGCGGCCAGCGCTGTGCGCGTCCGCCTCACGTTGATGAATTCGGGCCAGCTCGACAGGATGACAGCGGCGAACTCAGCCTCCGGATCGATGTAGATCAGTTGCCCGAAGACGCCGCGCGCCATATAGGCGCGCCGCTTGCTGTCCTCGACCCAGAACTGATTGTGATAGGCGCCTTCCGGCAGGACCTCATGATAGACGCCGCCGAACAGGTCCGGCCTGGCGCCTGTGCGCGTCTCCCCGATCCAGGCGGCTGGAACGATGCGCCGCCCGTCGATCACGCCGCCGCCGAGATGCAACAGGGCGAAACGGGCATAGTCGCGCAGGGTTGCGTTGAAGCCGCCGTCGCCCAGCGCATAGCCTGCCGGATCGACGGTGAAGTAGGCATCCTCCTGCGCGCCCATCGGAGCCCACAATTCGCGGCTGACCAGCTCCGCAAGCGGCGTCGCCGCGGCCCGCTGCAGGACGAAGGACAGGACATCCGTTTCGATCGAGCGGTAGCGGAAGGAGGCGCCGTGCGCGCATTCGGAGGCCTTCAGCGACAGGATCAGCTCCCATACATGGCCTGGCCAGTTCGGGTCCATGCGCTCCTTCCAGCCGCAGGCGACATCCATCTGGGCCATATGGGAATCGAGCGCCGTATAGGTCTCGTCGAAGACCACGCCGCTGGTCATGTCCAGCACGTGCTGCACGCGCGCGCCACGATAGGCCGTCGCCTCCAGCTCCGGCAGATAGTGGGTAACGGGCGCCGCGGGATCGACAAGCCCGCGACCGATCAGGATGCCCGCCACCGTGCCTACGACCGATTTGGCCACGGATTGGGATAGATGCGGCGTGCGCGGCGTCATGCCGTTCAGGTAGCGCTCGGCGACGACCTTGCCGCGGTGGAGCACGAGCATGCCGTCGGCATAGCTCGACTGGAGGAAGCCGCCGATCGTGTCGCTCCGACCGTCGACTTCGAAGCCGATCGCGTCGATGTCCTGAAGGTTCTCCGGCAGCGGGCTTGCTGGCCCCAGCCCGCGCCAGACCTGCGTCGTCGGGACCATCTCGCGCACATGCTGGAAGGTCCAGCGGTTCCAGGGCGCGCGGTCCCAATCCGGGCGGGGAATGATCGGCGCGCCGGGAGTGGTCGGGTCGCGAAACGGCATGGCACTGTTCATTGCGTATGGTTCTTCCGGTAGGAATTTCGAGCGTTCAGTCCTTGCGGCGCAGATAGGAGCCGCCAACGAATTCGCCGAGCATGCCGCCCATGTCGCTCATCCTGGCGAAATTGTCCCGCGCGGCGGGACCGAGTCGCGTGGCGACGGCGTCGATCATCAGGTTGAGCACGACACTGAGCGCGGCGGAGGAGTCCCAGAAGGTCTTCACATGGGTGTGCGCCTCGAACACGAAGCGGGTGTAGGAGAACGCCCAGTGGCTGAACTTGTCGGTCACGATGATGAGAGGCATCTGCTGCGCCTTCAGCTTCTCCGCCAGCTTGACGCCACGGGCCGCATAGGCGGCTGTATCGATCAGCACCACGAGGCTATGGCGGGGGTCCGCCAGGATGATCTCGCCAAACGTGCCGGTGGTGTTCTCGACGAAGACGACGTTGGGCCGCGCCCAGAGGAGTCGGCTTGCGAAATCCAGCGCCAGCCCCTTCGATGACTGAAAGCCGACGACATAGATCGTGCGCGCCTTGACGATTGCGGCCGTGGCCTCGTCCCACAACTCGGTGGTGGTCAGGGCATAGGCCTTGACGATGGCGTCGAGCTCCAGTCGCAGGCTCTCCTGCAGTGCCTGACTGCGGCCGGCGCGCGTCTGGAATCGGGCCATGTAGTCGTCGATGTCGCTGTCCTTGTCGACGACCGAAACCCGCAGCCTGTTCTTGAGGTCGCGCAGATTGTCGAAGCCGAGGCTGCGAACGAAACGCGATACCGTCATTTCGCTGACGCCGACCGCCTGGGCGATGCTCCCTCCCGTCTCGAACGGCAGCATCTGGACATTGTCCAGCATATAGCCCGCGACGCTCTGCTCGGATGGCGACAGCTCCGTCATGCGCGCGCGCAGCATTGCCTCGAGGTCGATCTTCTGTTCCTCGCCCGGCGGTTCGTCCTTCGCGACGTTTCGTTTCTTCGCCAAAAGTCAGCCCTCCGCCAGCAAGCCGGCATGGACCGGCGGCCTGCCCTGGCCCCAGACGCCCTCGCCGTCTTCCAGTTCTTCCTCCAACTGGCGCGCGACGGCAAGCAGCACATCCTCGCGGCCGAAACGCGCCACAAGCTGGACGCCTATGGGCAAGCCGGAAGCGCTGCGGCCGAGTGGCAGCGAAATCGCCGGCTGGCCGGTGCCGTTGAACAGCGCCGTGAACGTCTCCTTCGGCGCAAGGTCGTCGAACACGTCATCATGATCAATGCCTTCCCTGTCGGGGTCGAAGGTTCCGACGGGCTCGGGAAGGATCGTGCTCGTCGGCGTCAGCAGCAGGTCGTAACCGGCCATGAAGCGGCCCAGTTGGCGCGTCACGCGATCGTAGACGGCGAGTGCATCGATGAGCCGGGCGGCGCCCAGCGTGGCGCCATGGCTATACATGGCGAGCACAGAAGCCCCGAGCGAGCTTTCATCCATCGGAAGCCCGGTCAATGACGCCATCGCCGGCAGGCTGGCGGCGGCGTCGGCCGCCCATATGACTTTCTGCGCCTCCAGGAATGCCTCGTAGTCGAACTCCGGAGACGCCTCCCGCACGATATGGCCCAGTGCCTCCAGCCTTGCGGCGGCGGCGACGGTGGCTGCTCGCACTTCCGCGTCGATCGGCACGCCGGACCAGGATTGCGTGCACAGTGCGACGCGCAGGCCCTTGGGCCGAGTGTTCATGGCGCGCCCGTAGCTGTCCTCCGGAGGCGCTATCTCGTAGCCATCGCCGGCATCGGGGCCGTGGCACAGGTCGAGCAGCGCTGCCGTGTCCCGGACCGAACGTGTGATGAAGAAGCCCGTGGCCAGGCCCAGCAGCGGCGCGTTGGCGTTGGGTGAACCGGTGATGCGGCCACGGGATGGCTTCAAACCGATCAGTCCGCAGAAGGAAGCGGGGTTGCGGATGGAACCGCCGCCGTCGCCGCCTTGCGCGAAGGGAACGATGCCGGCGGCAACCGCCGCGGCCGCGCCGCCGCTCGACCCCGAAACGCCCCTGCTAGGGTCCCACGGATTGCGCGTGGCGCCGTGCAGCAGCGTTTCCGTGGCCGCCGGAATGCCGAATTCGGAACTGGTCGTGCGGCCGGCATTGACCACGCCGCCGACGCGGGCCCGCTTCCAGTAAATGGCATCGGCACGCGCGCGGAACCCTCGCGCCAGGCGGCTGCCGAACCCCGCCGGGCGCCCCGCCTCGATCGGGAAATCCTTGGTCAGCGTCGGGATGCAGTGGAAAGGACCCGGGCCGGCCGCGCCGGGCAGCGCCTCCAGCGCGTCATGATAGAGCTCCAGCACGGCGTTGAGCGCTGGGTTGACCCTGGCGGTGGCCTCGACCAGGCATCGTCCGAGCTCGTTCGGCGCGATGTCACCGCTTGCCAGCAGCCGCGCCAGACCGGTGGCGTCGTGGGCGGCATATTCGTCAAGGCGCATGGTGTGGCATCGCTCC
Organism: Mesorhizobium sp. 65-26; assembly: GCA_001899205.1. Lineage (GTDB taxonomy): Bacteria > Pseudomonadota > Alphaproteobacteria > Rhizobiales > Rhizobiaceae > Mesorhizobium. Next base: position 59,775 of record MKVL01000039.1, read on the forward strand.
GGTCTCATGTGTCGTCGCGGCGGAAGGGAGATGCGCCAGCGAGCCGACAAGCTCCTGCGTGTAGGCGTGCCGTGGCGCCGAAAGGACCTGCCGGGCCGGGCCTGTCTCCACGACCTGCCCGGCTTTGAAGACATAGACCCGCTTGCAAATGCTGCCGACGACCGACAGGTCGTGCGAGATGTAGAGCAGCGCCAGCGCCCGTTCGCGCTGCAGGCGCATCAGCAACTCCAGGATCTGCGCCTGCGTGGTCACGTCGAGCGCCGAGGTGATCTCGTCGGCGATCAGCAGTTGCGGCTTCAGCGCCAGTGCGCGCGCCAGTCCGACACGCTGGCACTGGCCGCCGGAGAGCTGACGCGGCTTGCGATTCCTGAGATGGGCGGGCAGCTCCATCATCTCCAGCAGCTCGTCCGCCTGTTTCGCCGCCGCCCTGCGATCGGCGAGGCCGTGACGCCAGATGGGCTCGGCCACGGCCTCGGCGATGGTCATGCGTGGATTGAGTGAATCGTAGGGATTCTGGAACACCATCTGCACGCGGCGCCGGAAGCGCGTCAGCGCCTCGCCGGAAAGCGCCAGCACATCCTCTCCATCGAAACGCAGGGAGCCGCTCTTCGGCCGGTTCTGCCGGACGATCGCGCGCGCCAGCGTCGACTTTCCCGAACCGCTTTCGCCGACGATGCCAACCGTCTCGCCGGCGTTGACGTGGATGTCCACGCCATCGAGCGCCAGCACGTCCGCGGTCCGCGTCCCGAAGCCAGCTATCGAGCCCGGCCTCGCCGGGAAGGAAACGGACAGCCTTTCGACGCCGAGCAGCGGGGCAGCGGCCTCCGGTGCCGCCTTTGGTTGCGGAAGCACCTTGCGGCCCGGTTGGGAGTCGATCAGCAGCCGCGTGTAGGCGTGACGAGGCCGGTCGATCACCTCGGCTACCGGGCCCTGCTCCACCACTTCGCCGCCGCGCATCACCACCACCCGCGAACAGATGTCGGCCACGACGCCAAGGTCGTGCGAGATCAGTATGACGGCCAGCCCGCGCTCACGGTTCAGGTCCTTCAGCAGCCGCAGGATGCGCGCCTGGACGGTGACGTCGAGAGCCGTGGTCGGCTCGTCGGCGATCAGCAGCTTGGGGCTGCAACCGATGGCCGCGGCGATCATGGCGCGTTGCTTCATGCCGCCGGAAAACTCGTGCGGATAGGAGCGCAGGCGCTTTTCCGGCTCTCGGATGCCGACAGCCTCCAGAAGGCTCGCCGCGCGCCGCAGCCCTTCGCCCCGGCTGATGCCGAGATGGCGCACCATGGGCGCAGCCACCTGCGCGCCGATACGGCGCAGCGGATCGAGATGGGATGCCGGGTTCTGGAAGATCATGCCCATCTCCCGGCCACGGATGGCGCACCAGTCCGCTTCGGAAAGGGTGAGCAGTTCGCCGCCGTCGAGCCTCACGCTGCCGCCGACCTTGGCCGTACCGGGCAGCAGGCCCATCAAGGCGCGGCAGGTGATGGATTTGCCCGACCCGCTTTCGCCGACGATGCCAAGGATTTCTCCCGGCAGCAGGTCGAAGGAAATGCCTTTCACGGCCTCGATCGAAGCGAAGGAAATCGCGAGGTTCTCGACCCGCAGCAGCGGCTGCGTCTGGGCTTGCGCGTTCATGGCGTCACCTGCCGGCGCTGCATCTGGCCGAGCCCGTCACCCAGGAAGGCGAAGCCCAGCCCGAGCGAGACGGCGGCCAGGCCGGGGAACAGGCATATCCACCAGGCCTGCTGCACGAAAGCCTGGCCGTCGGCGATCATGACACCCCATTCCGCGGTCGGCGGCTGGGCGCCCATGCCGAGAAAGCCGAAGCTGGCCCCGGCCAGCATGACCAGGACGGCGTCGCTGACGGCATAGGCGATGACCGGCCCGATCGCGTTGGGCAGCACATGGCGCAGCACGATCACGCCGGGCCGGTAGCCGAGGCATTGGGCGGCCTGCACATATTCGCTTTCGCGGATGGTCAGCACCTCGGCCCGCACCAGCCGCGCGTAGCTGACCCAGCCGACCAGCGCGAGCGCGATGACGAAATTGACAAGCCCCGGCCCCAGCACGCCGACGATGGCGAGCACCAGCACGAAGAACGGAAACGCGACGAAGAGGTCGTAGACGCGCATGAACAAAGTGTCGACCAGGCCGCCGAAATAGCCGCTGGCCAGACCCACCGTGGTGCCGATGACGAGCGGCGGCAGGACGCCGATCACGCAGAGGAAAAGGTCGACGCGCGCCGCGAACAGCACGCGTGAGAAGACGTCCCGGCCGACCTGGTCGGTGCCGAACCAATGGTCGGCTCCGGGCGGGGCAAGCATGTTCATGATGTCGACGGCATCGGGGTCGTAAGGCGCCAGCAATGGCGCCGCGATGGCGACGGCCAGCCAGGCGCACAGGATGGCGATGGCGACGACCATCGACGGCGTGATGCGCGCCCGGCTGAGGGGAGTGTCCGAAACGGTGAGGCCCTGGTTCGACATGTCGCCTTCTCACGTCCTGACACGCGGATCGATGAGACCCGTCAGCAGATCGACCAATAGCGTGACCAGCACGGTGGCCAGCGCGAAGACCAGCGTCAGCCCCTGCACCACGTAATAGTCCCGCCCCAGCAGCGCGGCGACCATCAGCGAACCGAGACCGGGCACTGCGTAGACCGTCTCGACGATGATGGTGCCGCCGACCAGGAATGCGACCATGACGCCGAGCAGGTTGAGCGTCGGCAGCACCGAATTGGGCAGAATGGTCTTCCAGAAGATCTCTCGTTCGCTCGCGCCTTGCGCGCGGGCCGCGGTGACGAAGTCGGCCCCAGCGCGATCGATCAGTGCGGCGCGCAGGCTCTGCGTCAGAACCGGCACCATCCAGATCGCCGTGGACAGCGCCGGCAGGAAGAGATGGTGCAGGTGCCCCACGAAGCCGACGCCGTATCCGGACACGGGAAACCAGCCCAGCGTGACGCCGAACAGACGTGACATCATGATGCCCAACCAGAACACCGGGATGGCCAGCCCAACCATGCCGAATGTTCGTATGACCTGGTCCGCCAGGCCTCCGGGCCGGCGCGCGCCGACGATCGCCAGGACGATCGTCGGTGGCACGGCCAGGCAGACCACATAGCCCGCTAGAAACAGAGTCGGCCACATGAAGCGCAGGATGATGTCGGCGACCGGCTGTTGAAACCGCAGCGAACGGCCGATGTCGCCCGTGACGAGGTTACCGACATAGACAAGGAACTGGCGCCAGAGCGGCAGATCCAGCCCATATTGCTGACGGATCGCGGCGATGGTTTCGGCATTTGCCCGGTCACCCGCCAGCAGACGGGCGGGATCGCCCGGCGCCAGGCGCAGCAGCAGGAATGTGACGATGGTGATGCCGGCCAGCACGGCGACGAGTTGAGGCAGGCGGCGCGCCAGGATGGACAGGAGATTCAAGACCGTCCTCCACCGGGGCGCGAAACGCCTGTGCATCCGGACGGCGTCGCCGGACATCGCATGAATACGGCTATATCAAACTGCATTTGCAACCGGCTGGATACCTGGCATCGCATGAAGGCGGCGCGCCGTTTCGGGCACGCCGCCGGTCGGTCTTCACTTGGCGATGGTCGTGTCTTCCAGCGTCCATTGCAGCGACGGGGTGAGCTTGATCCCCTGCAGTCGTTTCGAGTAGGCGACCGCATTGGGTGCGTAGTAGAGCGGGATCTGCGCCACCTCGTCGGTGGTGATCTTCTGGATCTCCTTGTAGATCTCCGCGCGCTTGGCCGGATCGGCCTCTTTCGTACCCTGCTCGACCAGTTCATCCACCTTCGGGTTTTCATAGAAAGTGTTGTACGAACTCGACCCGCAGGAGCCGCAGACCGCCCAGCGCACCGCGAGATCCGGATCAGGGGTCTCGTTGTACCACCAGTTGGCGGCGGCATCGTAGTCACCCTTGCCGGTGGCGTCCCACCAGGCGCCGGAATCGACATTCACGATCACGGGCTTCAGCCCGATCGCCTGCCACTGCGCCTGCAGCAGCAGCGCCAGTTGCTGCGCGGCGGCATCGGCCGTGGCCAGGATCTTCACCTCGCGGCCTTGCATGCCGGATTCGGCCAGCAGTTGCTTGGCCTTGGCGATGTCCTGCGGGATGCCTGGATTGTCCTTGTCATGGAATTCGATGCTTCCGGGCAAGGTGGTGTTGGCCGGCTGCGCGTAACCATGGGTGACAGCCTTGGTCATGGCCTTGTTGTCGATGGCATAGGCCGCCGCCTGCCGCGCCTTCAGGTTGGAGAAGGGCTCGCGCTTCTCGCTGAGCAACGTCATGTAGATGGTCGTCGACGGCTCCAGCCGCATGTCGATGGTCTCGACCTTCTTGAGGTCGTCGATCTGCGCCCACGGCACCGAGCGCATGACGTCGACCTCGCCCGCCTTGATCATCGCCTGGCGGGTCTCCGGCGAAGCGATCTCCATCAGTTCCACGGTGGCGTCCGACTTCGGGTAACCCTTGCGCCAGTAGTGCGGGTTGGGCTCCAGAACGAGTTTCTCGTTCGGCTTCCACTCCTTCACCGCGTAAGGCCCGGAGGTCAGCGGCGCCTTGACGAAGGCATCCTCGCCGCGCTTCTCGACATCGGCTTTCGAGACGATGCCCATATTCCAGATCTCGACATTGCCGAGGAAGGGCGCGAAGGGCGATTTCAACGTGACGACGACGGTCCTGTCATCGCCGGCCTTGATGCTGTCGACCGCGCCGAGCGGCGCCGGATAGGCCGATTTCTTGTCGCTGTGGATGCGTTCCAGGCTGAAGGCGACGTCGGCCGCGGTGATCGGCGAGCCGTCCGAGAACTGCGCGTCGCGCAGATGGAACGTGTAGGTCAGGCCGTCCTGCGAAACCTCCCATTTCTCGGCCAGGCCCGGCTCCAGCTTGCCGGTCTCCGGGTCGCGACGAAGCAGGCGCGAATAGATCTGGCCGTAGGTTTCGATGTTGCCGGCGGCCGCCGAGCGCATCGGGTCGAGTGTCGTGGTCTGGTAGGGCGAGGCGACGCGGATCACGTCAGCGGCCAGGGCCGGCGTCGCAACCATCAGTCCCATCGCGAGCAAGGCTGCCCCGCCGAATGCCCCGCAACTGCTTTTCTTCCGCCTTCCGGCCGACAAATCCATCTTGGTTTTCCTCCCGAACGTTGTCGAAACCCGCCAGGGCCCCGATCAAGCTTCGAAAGGCTATGTTATTTTTTACACATCAGTCAACATTGAAGTTGAAAAACTAACATGCGCATCACATCGCTCGTGGAGACACAATCTGCCGGCGTTGCCATACAGAATGCAGACAACGGGTCCGGGCTTCGGCTACAATTCCGCAACTTCGACAATCATCGAGGAGAACATCGAGATGAACGAAGACGCCGCTGCGCCAAGGCCGCTGGCCGAGATCGCCAGCTACCACGCTCACATCTACTACAATGGGCAGGCCGAGCGGCAGGATGCCGAATGGCTGCGCCTTCGCATCGGGGAACGCTTCCGCGTGCGCCTGGGCAGCTGGCACGACCAGAAGGTCGGACCGCATGACCAGGCAATGTACCAGGTCTCGTTCGCGAAAGAGGTTTTCGCCTCGCTCGTCCCGTGGCTGATGCTGAACCATCGCGGGCTAAGTATCCTCATCCATCCCAACACGACCAACCCCCGGCGCGACCACCTCGTCGATCCACTCTGGATCGGCCGGCCGCTCGACGTGCATGGCGATATCCTCACGGACGACGATGAGGCGGAGGAAGCGTTGCCGCCCAACACCAGCCCGTCCCTGCCGGCGTAGCCGGCAAGCGCCGCGTGGCCCAGTAGAAAGGCGTTGATTTCGGCCTCGCGCTGACCAAGACATGGAAGGAACGTCGGAGATCGTGTCGCCGTGAGCGCGCCACTCGTTCTTTTCTACACGACTTTCTTCAGCAAGCCGGTCGACATCCCCAGGCTGACAGGCGGCGACATGGAAGCCGCCTCACGCCTGACACTGGACAAGAAGCGCATCGCGGAGGTCGCGGCAGTCGTCTTCCACCTGCCCAATTTCCGCGAGATGGGCGACGCATTCCGCTATCCCGGACAGCTCTGGATCGGCTGGTCGCTGGAATGCGAGCAGAACTACAGGATCCAGGCAAACCCCAGGATCATGAGGCATTTCGACTTCATGATGTCGTATGAGACGCGCTCGGACGTCTGGTGCCCCTATCTGCCAAAAGCGGATTGGTGGCGCGATGCGAGAGCGCGCGCGACGCCAGCCAAGACCGAAGAGGCCCCCGTCGCCCTGTTCGTCTCGGCAAGGTTGAACTACAGCGGACGCCTCGACCTCGTGGAAGAGCTGTCGAAGCACCTCAGGATCGATTCCTACGGTCGCTATTGGCATAACCGGAACCTGCCCGGGCCGGACCTTGGCAAGGTCACCAAGCTCGAGACGATCGGGCGCTACAGATTCTGCCTCGCGGTCGAGAATTCGATCGAACAAGACTATGTCACCGAGAAGATCTACGACTGCCTCGGCGCGGGCACCGTGCCTATCTATCTTGGCGCGCCGAATATCGACGAGTTCGCGCCACCCGGTTCCTACGTCAACGCGGCGGACTTCCGGACCCCGGCCGAACTGGCGGCCTACATCCGACATCTTTGCGAGACGCCCGAAGCATACGAAAGCTATTTCCGGTGGAAGAAGGAACCGCTTCCTCCATTGCTCGTCGAGCGCTTGAAACGGATCGAAACTCCTCTTGGAATCCGGTTGCTGCGGTTTGTTGAGCAACAGGCCGCGCTTCGGCCGGCGGACAGGACCGGACGGCGAACCATGCCGTTCGGGCCACGCTCATATATCGGCACGCGCTTGCGCAAATGGCGGGGAAAAGTTCCGGGCTAAAGCAATTTGCAAGCCTGCCTGGGGATGTTCTCCCGGCCGCTACGCCACCGCGCCGGTCGGGCGGCTGTTGGCGGCCCGCAGCAGTTCCGAGCGAACCCACGGATCGGCCATGGCCTTGGGGATCGCCCGCGCGCGCACATCGTCAGGGAGCGTCGACACTTCGCCGTAGAGGCACGACCAGTGCTGGCAATGCTCCGCGAGCGGCCTCTCGTTTCGTTCCCACTGTGCCAGCCGGCCGGGAATGTCGCGACTGTCGGTGACACCTTCCATGTAGGCGGCCAGTGCCAGCGCGCTCTGCATGGCCATGCCGCCACCCTGCCCCAGGTTCGGAGGCTGGGCATGGGCGGCATCGCCCAATATGGCGGCATGTCCGGCCGACCACGACCTCACCGTGACGATGCTGTAGGGGCTCCACGACAAGACGTCGTCGATACGGTCGATGAGATGCGCCCAATGCGGAAAGGAAGAGCGCCAGCTGCTCTTGTTCAACGGGTATGCCCGCCCCTCCTCGTCGGTCTCCTGGCAGGTCAGGGCCAGGTAGATCTGACGCGAGGCAAGCGGCGTGATCAGGAACCGCCGCATGCCGGACCAGCACTCGATGTATTTGTCCTCGCCTCCCGGACCGAGATCGTCCGTTCCACCCTCGATGATCGTGCGGATAGCGCCTTCGGTGGTCTGCTGGTGGCCCAGCTCCAGCCCCAGCGACTTGCGGATCGGCGACCATACGCCGTCGGCCCCGATCACCAGGTCCGCGCGCAAGGAGCGCCTGCCGGGGAGAAGAAGCTCTCCCTGCGCGCTGGCGCCGATCACCTCATGGTTGGTGCGGATTTCGACGCCGGCCTTTTCCGCCGCGCCCTTCAGGCCCTCCAGAAGATCGCGCCGGTGCAACGTCACCAGCCGCACGGCCGGAGGCAACCCGCCATCGTCCAGGATGCTGTTGTCGTGGCCGCGCTGCTCCATCGCATGCCCGCGATAGGCGTTCTTCGCCAGCCCTCCCAGGCCGAGGGACTCCAGGATGCGCAGCCCATTTTCCCAGATGTAGATGCCGGCCCCCGACGCTCTCAACTGGGGCTGGCGTTCGAGGACGGTGACGCTCCATCCGCGTTGCGCCAGCGCGGTGGCCGCCGTCAATCCGGCGAAGCCGGCGCCGGCGATGAGTGCCGTCGGTTTGCCTGTCATCGGTCCTACTCCTCTCGACCCCTGCAAAATCTGAAAAGCGGGCTGGCCATGCCGGTCACATGCCGAAGTAGCGGCGCTTGACTTCGGGATCATCCACCAGCTGGTGCGCCGGCCCGGACAGCGTCACGATGCCGTTCTCGATGATGTATCCGTGGTCGGCGGTCTCCAGCGCCAGTTTCGAATTCTGCTCGGACAGCAGCACCGTATAGCCGTCGGCGCGCAGCTGGCCGATGATCTCGAAGACCTTCTTGACCATGATGGGCGCCAGCCCGAGCGTTGGCTCGTCCAGCAGGACAAGCCGTGGCTTCGCCATCAGGCTCCGGCCGATGGCGAGCATCTGCTGCTCGCCGCCGGACATGCTGCCGGCCAATTGCCGGCGCCGCTCGCGCAGTTTGGGAAACTGACGAAAGATTTCCTCGAGCCTTTCCTGGGTACCGCCATGCGCGCGCGGAACCACCGCGCCGAGCCGCAGATTCTGCTCGACAGTCAGCGTGGTGAACACCATGCGGCCCTCGGGCACCAGCGCGATCCCCGCGTCCACGCGCCGGTGCGACGGCATATCGGATATGTCGGCTCCATCGTAGACCATGCTTCCGGCGCCGCGCCTGATCAGCCCGAGGATGGTCTTCATCAACGTCGTCTTGCCGGCGCCGTTGGGACCGACGAGGGCCGTGATCGATCCGCGTTCGACACGAAGGCCGATGTCGCGCAGGATGACGACAGGTCCATAGCCCGAGGACAGGCCGGAAATGTCGAGCAGCGGCCCGCTCGGGGCGACAGGCGGCGTCATCCGAAATACACCCTGATAACGTTCTCGTCGGCGACGACCTGCTCAGGCGGTCCCATGGCGATCGGCACACCATGATCCAGCACGAGGATCCGGTCGGACAAATTCATCAGCGCGCCCATGACGTGCTCGATGATCAGGATCGTCAGCTTGCGCTCCTGCCTCAACCGGAAGAGCGTCTCGCTCATCTGCGCGACTTCCGTTGCCGTGAGCCCCGCCATGACCTCGTCGAGCAGGAGCAGCTTTGCGCCGGTCGCCAGCGCACGCGCGATCTCCAGCCTCTTCTGGTTCGACAGGGTGAGGCTTCCGGCAGCCTGGTCCGCAAGGTGGCCAAGCCCCACCTCATCCAGCGCCCTGCGCCCGGCCTGGGTGGCGGCCTCCAGCCGGTGCGCGCGCACCGCCCCGTACATGGCCGAGACGATGACGTTCTCGAGCACCGACAGATTGGCGAACGGACGCACGATCTGAAAGGTCCTGCCGAGCCCCATGCGGCAGATCTGGTCGGGCCGTTGCCCGGCCAGCGGCCGGCCGTCGAAGGTGATGGTGCCTCCGTTCGGCCGTATCTGGCCGGCGATCACGCCGAACAACGTCGTCTTGCCGGCTCCGTTGGCGCCCATCAGGCCGAAGATCGTGCCTTCATCCACGCTGAAGGAGACGTCCTGGAGCGCCTTCAGGCCGCCGAACTGCTTGGAGACGTTGTCGACCCTGAGCATGGTCATGCGCGTCTCAAGCCCCTGCGCAGCAGCCCCGAAAGCCCTTGCGGGACGAACAGGATGAAGACGATGAGCAGCGCGCCCAGGATCATCATGTAGGCTTGCGGAAAACGCGCCCACAGAAGCTCCGACAGGATGACCAGGAACAACGTCCCGAACAGCGGTCCGGACATGCTTCCGAGGCCGCCGACGATCGCCGTCGTGACGATGGTGAAGGACACCGTCGCGTCGAATGCCTGGTCGGCGGCAAAATAGCTGGTGCGCAGCACGAGAAGGCCGCCGACCATGCCCGGAATGATCGCCGAGGCCACGAAAGCGATCAGCTTCAGCCGCGTCACGGGAACGCCGATCGCCTCCGCGGCGACCTCGTTCTCGCGAATGGCAGCCAGGCCGCGGCCGAAGCGGGAATGCGCCGTCCAGGCCGCCATCGCCGTGGCGATGACAGCAAGGGCCAGCATCGCGTAATAGAGTTCTTCCAGCGAAGGGGTGTCGAAGATCAGCCGGCTGAATTGCCCCAGCCGCGTCTCGATCAGCATGACCAGGTTCTTCACCAGTTCGGCGAAGCCGAAGGTCAGGATGACGAAATACGGCCCCTTGACCCGCAGGACCGGCAGGCCGACGACCAGCGCCAGCAGGCCGGCCGCCGCCCCGGAGAGCAGTAGGGCGAAGGGCACGGGCATCCAGTCCAGGCTGACGACCAGGACATAGGCGCCTATTCCATAGAACACGGCGTGGCCGAGCGAGATGTAGCCCGTCGTCGCCGACAGAAGCGACCAGCTCTGGATGAGAGCCACCCACATGGCGACGATGAAAGCCACGCCCAGCCAGTAGTCCGACCGCACAAGCGGCACGAGCGCCAGCAGGCAGGCGAGCACGACATAGGCCGAGATCGAAAGAACCTTGCCGCTCATCGTGCTTGCACAGCCTTGCCGAACAGGCCCTGCGGGCGCAGCAGGAGCACGCCGACGAAGATGCCGTAGATAAGGATGGAGCGGTAGGTGGCCGAGGTCAGCGCGACGCCGAAGGTCTCGACGAAGCCCAGGACGAAGCCCGCGGCGATGCCGGCAAGGATGTTCCCAAGTCCGCCCATGATGACGACGACGAAGGCGGCTATCGTGAAGGGAAAGCCCATGAACGGCGTAATCTGCTGCGTCATGCTGACCAGCACGCCCGCCACGCCGGCTATGGCGAAGCCGGCGCAGATCGAGGTCATCTGCACCCGATCGACGTCGACGCCGACAACTGCCGCCGCGTCCTTGCGCTCGATGACGGCAAGCAGGCTCCAGCCGGCGATATGGAACCGCAGGAAGGCAAGCGCGCCCAGCGTGATGAGCGCGGCGACGCCGAGCAGCAGCAGCATGTTCCCGGTTGCCGAAACGCCCGCGAAGGTGTGGACGCCACCGAGATACTGATAGCCGCGCGACGTGGCCGTGAAGGCCAGCGACGTCGCATTCTGCAGGATCACCGACAGCCCGTAGAAGATGATAAGGGAATTCGCCTCGAGGCGCTGCGCCAGCGCCGGCGCGTTCAGCTGCCGCTTCAGCAAGACGACATAGACCAGGAAGCCGAGCCCGCCGCAAAGCAGCGTGGTGGTGAACAGCGAGATGATCGGCGATATGCCGAGCAGCGTGAAGGACCAGAACGCGATATAGGCGCCGATCATGACCAGGTCGCCATGAGCGATGTTGAGCAGCCTGAGCGACCCATAGACGAGATTGAGCCCGAGGGCGACGAGCGCGTAGAGCGAGCCCGAGACGATGGCCGCGAACAACAATTGCTGGAACATGGAAACCCGTGCAGACGCCTGTGGGAAATCGGTGCCTTGGCTGTCCTCACCAGCCTTTCTTGGGTCTGAAATCCTTGGTCTTGATGGAATCCGGCCAGACCAGTTCCAGGTTGCCGTCCTGGATCTGAAGGAACGAGGTTGGCGTCATGGTGTTCTGGACGCCATCGAATTTGACGGGGCCGTTGATCGTATCGAAGGTCTGCGAGGCGATCGCCTCACGGATCTTTTCCTTGTCCAGGCCGGCGGTCGCCACCGCCTGCTGAAGTATCTCCATCGACATGTAAGAGAGCACGCTGTCCAGAGCGTCCGGCGCCTCCTTGTACTTCGCCAGATAGGCGTCATAGAACGGCCGGGCCCTTGGCCATTTGCTCTGGTTGGGCGACCAGTGGCCGACCGTCACCATATTGTCCACGCCGGCGCCGAAGGCCTGCTGGTAAGCGGAAATGGTCGCGCCGATCAGCGACAGCACGAAGGGCGCTTTCACGTTCAGCTGCTTGGCCTGCGTGGCGAACAGGAACGTATCGGACGGATAGCTCAGCACGATGAACGCATCCGGACTGGACTGGTTGGCGCCGCTGATGAGCGTCGTCATGTCCTTGATATCAGGCGGGAAATCCTCATTCGCCACCAGCTTGATGCCGTTCTTCTCCAACGCCGGAAGCAGATAGGCCTTGATCTCCTGCGCCAGCGGCAGGACGTTGGCGAAGACGGCGGCTGTCTTGACGTTTTCCTTGGCCATGAAGGCGGCGAGTTCCTCGCCCACCTTGTCGGGGATGACGGCCGTCGGGAACCAGATATAGCCAGGCTTGACTTCGCGCAGCTTCACCGAGGCGGCGGTGTTTCCGACCATGGGGAATTTGTGCTTGGCCAGCACCGGCGCGATCGCAAGATGGATCGGCGTGCTCCACGGGGCCGCGAGCAGGTCGACATTGTCCTCGGTGATCAGCTTCTCGTAGATGCGGACGGCATTGGCGGGGTTGGACTGGTCATCGTAGCTGACGAATTCGACCGGCCGGCGCTGGCCGCCGATCTCGAGCCCGCCGGCCGCGTTGACCTGATCCTTCCACAGTTCATAGGCGTTGACCTGGGAGGGAGCCGCCTGCGCGAACAGCCCCGTGAGGCACATCGAATAGCCGATGCGCACGGGATTGTCGGCGGCGACTGCAAGGCGCGTCGCGGGCGCCAGCGCGGCTGCGGCAAGGAACGTTCTGCGGTTGATGACGAATGCCATGGTACCTCCTCCGGCGCGTCGGCGCGCATCCCTGTCGTGGCTCCACAAATCGAGTTGGGAGCTGTTCCCACATCATTTCCTGGCGCCTTGTGGCACTCTTGAACGAATGATGTTCTTTAAAGAATGCCAGCATCGCGGGCAGTGTCAATAGCGAATTACGTTCTTTTATAAATTGGAATGCGGCGACCCTCGACACACGGCGCCGCCCTCCCCGGCGATGCAGGCTCACCCGGGCATAGCTATCAAGCGCGCGATGAAGGAGGTGGTCGCTGCGGCGGGATTTGTCCAGCCAGGCGGAGCGGAGACGCGGTTGCGGCGGCTTAGTGACGAGCCCCGTCGAGCAGCATCGCGACCAGAGCCTGCTCCACGTCGGTTATGTCGGTGCTGTCTTGGCTGCCCGCGCGCACGGCTTTCACCCGCAGCGCCACGCCGTCGAACGTGAGCATGAGAAGCCTGGCAAAGGCCTGCAGGCGCGCATCCTCGGGCGTGTAGCCATCGATCGCGTCGCTGACGATCTGGACGATCTTCTTCTCCGCCCAATGCAGCAGGTCGGGCTTGTATTTGTCCTTGGGCATGACGATGGCAAGGCCCTCCATCAAGGCGGAGGTGTAGCCGGTCTTGTCGTCCGCGATCCCGTCGAGAAGGCCATGGACGAGGTGCTGTATCTTCTTCTCCGGCGTCTTTGCCCGCGACACGCCGCGCTCGAGCGCGGTGATCTGCGAGCGGAACCACGGTTCGTAGATGGTGAAATAGATCTGCAGCTTGGACTCGAAATAGACGTAGACGTTGGACGGCGCGATGCCCGCCCCCTTGGCGATCTTGGCGACCGTCGTGTCCATGTAGCTCGTCATCGCGATTTGCGACGCGGCCGACGTCAGGATCGCCTGCCTGACCGATTCATTCTTAACGCGAGCCAAGACCGCCCCCTCGAACAACACTGAGTTACCACGCTTTAGCGTGAATTCGCCGTTGCTCAAACAGGCGAGCCGATGCTGCGTGCCTTCGGATGATACGACGGGATTTGAAATCTAAAAAGAACAATATTCGCTATTGACATCGATCCCGCAGGATACCTTCATAAGAGAATATCATTCGCTAATGAGCACGAAGCTGGCCATGGCGGAAGCGATGGCCAATGGCTTGGATCATCGAGGGACCGAGCAAAAAGGGAGAAGCAGAATGCCGACGTTGCGGATCAACGACCACCCGATCGACTATCTCGAATTCGGCAATCCGGAAGCGGAGGCCATCGTCCTCCTGTCGGGCTGGGCGCAGGACAACCGCCTTTTCAAATATCTTTCGCCGTTGCTGGCCGAAAAATTCCACGTGCTCGTGCCCGACTACCGCGGGCACGACGCCAACGAGACCGTGCATGGCGATTTCGGCACCGAGGAATTGATCGACGACATCGCGGCTTTCATCAAGCTGAAGGCGCCGAAGAACCCGCTGCTGGTCTCGACCTCGCATGGCTGCTGGGTCAACATCGGCGTGTGCGAGCGCCTGGGTTTCGAGAAGACCGTGCTGATCGACTGGCTGATGCAGCCGCATCCGGGTTTCGTCAAGCAGCTCGAGGATGGGCAGGACCCTCAGCGCTACAAGGAAGGCCGCGACTCCTTCTTCAACGAGTGGGAAGCGGCGACCGACAATGTCGACGTCATCAACCACATGAAGAAGGAAATGGCCTGGTTCTCAGGGCCGATGTGGATGCGCGCCTGCCGCGAGATCCTGAGGGCGTATGACAAATACGGCTCGCCCCTGAAGCGCATGGAGGGACTGAAGAAGCAGCCCCGGCTCATCCATATCTATTCCCAGCCTCTGTCGGCCGACTACCGGAAATTCCAGGAGGACTATTCGTCCGAACACCCCTGGTTCCGGCCGGTCCATATTCCCGGGCAGACGCATTTCCCGACGCTCGAGAATCCGGAAGCAGTCGCCGCGGCAATCGCGGATTTTCGCCGGAGCTAGTTCCTGACCGGGCGGAAGGTCGTTCGCAGCCCGTTGGACGACGCGATGCGGCGCCGGCATTGGCCGGAGAGCACTGAGCGCAGCGCGGTTGGCGCTACGCTCACGCCGGGATCATCGATGGTATGATCCGGGATCATCGATGGTGTGATCCTTGCCATGCCATCAGGCGAAACGCCTCACGGCTTTCCGCCTCACTGGAACTGGTAGTCGGCGGGAACCATCTGCGTTTCGATGGCGAAGGTCACTTCGTCGCCAAGCTCGGGTATGGCGAAGTCCAGTCCCCATTCGCTGCGCCGGATGCTCCCCGTTGCCGAGAAGCCGATCTTCGGCACGCCCATCATCGGGTGTTCGGCCATCGAGCCGTTGAAGGTGACGTCGAGCGTCGCCGGATGCGTCTGGCCACGGAAGGTGAGCAGGCCTTCGACGGTGCCGGTCTTCTCGCCCGACACGTGGATCTTTTTCGAGACGAAGGTGATCGGCTTGGCGGCCAGGAATGTCTCCTCGCCGCCGATCTCGGCGTCGAAATTGACCCGCTCCGGCCACGGATAGTCGGTGCGGACCGAAAGCGGATCGATCGCGACCGACAGTGTCGACGCCTCCGGCTTTGCAGGGTTCCAGTCGAGCCGCGCATCGACCTTGGTGAAGCGCGCGGTGTAGTGCGACAGGCCGGAATGGTTGAACGACCAGTTGAAGCTCGAATGCGAGGGATCGGTCTTGTAGGCGCCGCCTGGCGCCGGATCGGTGGCGGCGGCAATGGCATAGGTCGTGCTCAACGCGAGACCGAGGGAGAGTGCAGCTATGCGAAGCATGGATGTTTCCTTGAATCCGTATTGGTGAAGCGGCGCCCGGTCAGGCGGCCTTGTCGCGGCCGACGGCCTGGACCCTCTCCCAGACGCGACCGGGCTGCGGAACGTCGAGGTCGAAGACGGTTTCGAACGTCTCGGCGAGATGGTCGGTGCTCGTTATGAACTGCTCGGTGAGGCTGTTCGCCTTGACGCGGCGCAGGCAGTCGTTCTGCAACGAGATGTAGCCGTCCGCCGTGTGCCGGAGCACCGCGAGCGCATTCGTGAAGGGCGAGCCGGGATCGTGCATCAGCCAGCCATGCGTCGCGGCCATGGTGGCCTCGTCGCTATGGTCCGGCCTGAAATCGAAGCTTTTCGCGATGCCGCGCGGATGGTTGTTGAAGCGCAGCCAGCCGCCTTCTTCCAAAGTGATCGAAAAATCGAAGCCGCGCTGGCTGAATGGCCCGACGGCCAGCGGCACCGGTTCGACGATGGCATCCGCCACGCCGACTTCGGCCAGATAGGGACGGTCGAGATCGACGCGCAGGGTCAGGTGGTTGCCGATGGCGAGGTCGCCGAGCCTTTCACGATCGACCCCGCCGCAAAGGCGCGTCACCCGGAAGCCCAGCCCTGCCAGAGCGGCGCCCAGCAGGCCGTTCATCTCGTAGCACCAGCCGCCGCGCCGGCCCGCTACCATCTTGGCGTGGGCAGCCGCCGGCGTGATCGAGGACGGCCATCCCATGAAGGCATCCAGCGCCTCCCAGGTGAAGGCCATGAGGTGCGCCCGGTGAAGCCTCGACAGGCTGTCGACGTCGAGAGAGCCCGGCCGCTCCATTCCGATACGTGCGAGGTAGGCGTCGAGCTGGTCGGCGCTGAGGGTCATTCCATTTTCGTTTGAAGGCGCGTGCGTCATCCTTCGGTCTCCTTTCGATGGACCGTTGTCGAGGGTTCTCGATGTTGTGTTTCGAAGTGGCTGGTCGCCGTCTCGGACGACCTTGCATTGGCGGACGCCCGCGCTTGGCGTGCATCCACCCGTGATGGGTATTGTTCGTTCTCCACACCGTCCGGCCGGTACGGCGCCTCTATAGCGCTCCGGAAAACCGGGCGTTCCTAAATGAATGTGCAAGGCGTGCCCGATATCCTAAAAGTTTGCTAAGCAGGGCTGGGGCGGAGACGGGGACGGCGGTGCGGCTCGACGACAAGCTTCTCGAATTTTTCAGGCGGCCGTTGATGTGCATCATCGCCGGAGCCGACGCCGCCGGCCGCCCCTCGGCGGGACGCGGTGTCGGCTTCGACGTGCTGGCAGACCGCGAGACTTTGGACGTCATTTTCTCCGCCTGGCAATGGCCGCGCCTGGAGGCCGACATCCGGCAGACGGGGCGGGTCGCCGCCACCTTCGTCAGCCCTTCGGACTATGTCAGCTTCCAGCTCAAGGGTGCCGCCACAATGCAGGACACCGGGGCGCCGGACCTCGATCGCGCCGAACGCTTCATGACGGCGGCGACGAACGAGCTCGAATCCCTCGGCGTGCCCCGGCCGCTCATCGCGCCCTGGCTGACCGCCCGCGAGGCGCGGGTCGCCCGGCTCGACATCCGCGAAATCTATGTCCAGACACCCGGCCCGCTTGCCGGCATGCTGGCCGGCGCGAGATCGCAATGAGCCTGCGTCTTTCCGATCTCTCGGCCTGTTTCGAGGGCGTCATCCCCTCCATCATCGCCACCGCCTCGGCCGACGGCATGCCGAACATCTCCTATCTTTCCCATGTCGTACGGATCGACGAGGAGCATGTCGCGCTGTCCAACCAGTTCTTCGCCAAGACGGCGGCGAACGTGCGCGCCAACCCGAAGGTGACGCTTATCCTCGTCGACGGCTTTACGGGCGACCAGTTCCTGCTCGACATCGGCTTCATGCGTTCCGTCGATGCCGGCCCGCTGTTCGACAGGATCGCGCTCCAGCTCAAGGCGAGCAGCGCGCAGGTGGGCATGTCCGAGGTCATGCGGCTGCGGAGCGCCGATGTCTTTCGCGTGCACGGGATCGAGAAAGTACCCTCCCCGGTGGAGACGGCGCCGGGTGTGGTCGGCAGAGATTCCGTCAGCCTGCCTGCTCTTTCCGACGCCATCAAGGCGCTCGAGCGGCAGGCCGACGCGGACGAGATCATCGACAGCCTTCTGGGTGGCGTCCAGCGCGTGCTCGGCTACGACAACGCGCTCGTGCTCATCCACGACAGCCATCGCGGCTCCCTGGTCACGACCGGGAGCATCGGCTACGAGCGCTCGGGTCTGGGATCGGAGATCGCCAGCAGCGAGGGGCTGATCGGCTCGGCGGCAACGAACGGGCAGACGATCAAGGTCAACGACATGAGCCGCGTGCGGCGACTCGGCGAGGCCATCAGCCTGGAAGCCGAGGCCTCGGAAAACGCGACGCGCGTCGTCACTTTCCCGCAATTGCCCAGGGTGGTGAGCCAGATCGCCGTTCCCATGGTGGCGCGTAACACCCTGATAGGGGTGCTTTTCATCGAAAGCACGCAACGGCTGGCCTTCCGCGAGGAAGACGAGGCCGCCCTCGAAATCCTCGCCGGACAGGCCGCCGGCGCCCTGCGCGCCAGCGAACGGGAGGCAGCCGCGGCCCAGCCGACGCAGGTTCCGCCCCCGCCCCGCCTCGCCTCCGGCGGCGGGGAAATCCGCGTCGTCCATCACCGTGTAGACGACAGTGTGTTCGTCGACGGCACATACATCGTAAAGGGCATTGCCGGCGCGCTGCTTCGCCTGATGCTCGAATGGCACCTGAAGGACGGAAGCGAGGTGTTCACCAACCGGGAGATGCGGCTGGCCCTGGGCGGCCGCATGCCCGAGATCAAGGACAATCTCGAGACCCGATTGCTGCTCCTTCGCCGCCGGCTCGAAGAGAAGCAGGCCCCCATCCAGATCGTTCGCGTGGGCAGGGGCCGCATTCGCCTCGAGGCGACGGGGCCGCTGCTGCTCGACGCCGCGCGCGAATAACCGAGAGCGAACCGCGACCTCGAATTCGGGTCACCAGGAACCGACCAGCCCATAGGCCAGGAATCCAGACTCTAGGCTCCGCGTCTCCAATTGACCGCGCCCGCGCCCCGGATTCTTGACAAGCCATCCCAGCGGGTTTGAGGTCCTGCGGCAGTTCCTGCGCACGAGGACGACCATGCGAAAATATGTTTTGGCTTGCCTGTTCAGTCTCACCATGGGCATGAGCCTGCCGCTTACAGCGGTGACCCCCGCGGAAGCGCTGACCGTCAACATCAATGTCGGCTCCAGCCTCAACCACGGCCGGGCGATTACGTGCGCCCAGGGCCAGAGGCTCTTGCAGAATCGCGGATTTCGCGATGTCCGCCGCGTGGACTGCCGTGGACGCTTCTATGTCTACCACGCACGCCGCGGCGGCGGTCGTTTCGAGATAACGATCAACGCGCGCACCGGCCGCGTCTCGGATTTCCGCCGCATCCGCTGGTAGGCCGGGCCGGATCTGGAAAGCTGGCATGACGGACCTGTCCGACGCCGGGCAGCCGGCGCAGTTCGCATGGACGAGTTCGGCCATCGGGATCGTCTTCATCCTTGCCGGCATATTCGTCCTGGGCGACTTGGCGCTCGCCACCGCGATCAGCACGGTCGTGCTGGGCTTGGCGATCATATGCGCGGGCTTCATCGAGATCGCCTTCGCCATCTGGACCGGAGGGTGGCGCGGCTTCCTGTGGCAGACGATGCTCGGCATCCTTTATGTCGTCTTCGGCTTCCTCCTGGTCAGCTTCCCGGCGATGGCATCGGCAATATTCACCTGGATCCTCGGCGTTGTCTTGCTGATCTCGGGACTTGGCCGGATATTCTTCAGCCTGCGTTACCTGCCAGGCGACAAATGGATGATGTTCGTTTCCGGCCTGTTCGCGCTCATGGCCGGCCTTCTGATACTCATCGGCTGGCCGGCCACCGGCATATGGGTTATCGGCGCCTTCCTCGGCATTGACCTTCTTCTTCACGGATTGGGCTGGCTGGTTGTTGCCTGGAGGCCGGCTGCGCTCGTACCATGATATCAATCAGCCATTGCGGCCGGCTTCCGCCTGCAGCCCTGGCTGTGGGGGATTTCGCCCGGCGCCGGGCTAGCGGATGAGAGCGGCATGGCAATTCTGGTTGCGGACAGACTATCCGCCGGCATGGTGGTGCGGTTCTGGCGTTCGCTCTCCGTGGGCGGGCTTCTTCTCGGCACCCTGTTCTTCATCGCCTCGCTGACGCCGACGCTTATCCCCCGCACCTATTTGACCCAGGGGGGCCTCTCGGGCGTCTGTTTCGCGGCCGGCTATGGCATCGGCGTCGCATGGCGATGGCTGTGGCGCTACATGGAGCTCCCCGTACCGGGCAGGCGGCTGCAGCGGGCGCTCAATGCGGCCGCAACACTGATCTGCGCCACGGTCGCCCTGTCCTTCCTCTGGCGCACGACGGAATGGCAGAATTCGATCCGCGGCCTGATGCGGCTCGAACCGGTGACCAGCGCGCACCCGGTGGAGGTCTGCCTGGTCTCGATCGTCACCTTCCTGGTGGTCATCGCGCTGGCGCGTCTTTTCACCATGGTCGTGTCCTGGGCGTCCGGCGTTTCCGCCCGGGTCATGCCGCCGCGTGTCGCGCGAGTGGTCGGCCTTGCGGTGGGCTTCGTCCTGTTCTGGTCGATCGCCAACGGCGTGCTGGTCCGCGCGACGCTTCACATGCTTGATTCGTCCTTCGCGGAGTTCGACGCGCTCATCGAGCCTGACAGGGATCGGCCAACCTCGCCGCTCAAGACCGGCAGCGCGGCGTCGCTGGTCACGTGGGAGGAACTGGGGCGGGCGGGGCGAGAATTCGTCGCGACGGGACCGAATGCGGCCGAGATCGGCGCCGTCACCCAGAAGACGGCGCTCGAGCCGATCCGGGTCTATGTCGGGCTGCGCGCGGGCGACACTGCTGAACAGCGGGCGAAGCTCGCGCTGAACGAACTCATCCGCGTCGGCGGCTTCGAGCGTTCGGTTCTCATCGTCATCACGCCGACCGGAACCGGCTGGGTCGACCCTTCAGCGATGGACCCGGTCGAATATCTTCACAATGGCGACATCGCCAGCGTGGCCATGCAGTATTCCTACCTGTCGAGCCCACTGTCGCTCATGGTCCAGCCGGAATATGGCGCGGAAGCTTCAAGGGCTCTGTTCGCCGCCATCTATGGCTACTGGACGACCTTGCCGAAGGACCACAGGCCGAAGCTCTACCTGCACGGCCTGAGCCTCGGCGCCCTCAACTCAGAACGCTCGGCGGAGCTTTTCGAGACACTCGGCGACCCGATCCAGGGCGCCATGTGGAGCGGACCGCCTTTCGAAAGCAGGATCTGGCGTCGGGCGACCGACGCACGCAACGCCGGCTCGCCCGCCTGGCTGCCGGAATTCCGCGATGGCTCGATCATCCGCTTCATGAACCAGAACGGCGCCACGGTCCCGGCGGACCGCCCCTGGGGGCCGATGCGCGTCGTCTACCTGCAGTATGCCAGCGATGCGATCACCTTCTTCGATTACAGGGATCTCTATCGCCCCCCTGAGTGGCTGAACGCGCCGCGCGGTCCCGACGTGTCGCCGCTGCTGCGCTGGTATCCCGTGGTGACGATGCTGCAACTGGGGCTCGACATGGCCGTGGCGACCTCCACGCCAATGGGCTACGGCCACGTCTACGCACCCGAGCACTATGTCGACGCCTGGGTCGCCGTCACCGATCCCAAGGGCTGGTCGCCCGAAGGCTTGCAGCGCCTGAAGGAGCACCTGATCCGTCGAAGCGGACGTTGAGCCTGCTTGAGCCCGGCGGGCATTCGTTGGCCGTGAACGGATCGGCGCGCCGACCGTGCTCGCGGGCAAAAATGGGACTTACAGCACAGTCTTCGGACTTACTGCTCATCTCTGATGTCCACGCCCGTGCGATAGCTGCGCGGAGATAGTCTCAGCATGGGAGCCCACATGTCCGACCTGATCGTCATCGTCTATCCGAACGAGGCCAAGGCTGAAGAGGTCCGCCAGCGCCTTATCGGGTTGCAGAAGGAATACATCATCAAGCTTGGCGACGCGGTCATCGCGACCAAGACCGAAGCTGGCGCGGTCAAGCTCAACCAGCTTGTCAACACGACGGCCGCCGGGGCGGTATCCGGCAGCTTCTGGGGACTGCTGATCGGCGTCCTGTTCCTGAACCCGCTCATCGGGCTTGCCGCTGGCGCCGCGTCCGGCGCCCTTGGTGGTGCATTGACCGATGTGGGCATCAACGACGCGTTCATGAAGGAACTGTCGGCCAGCATCCAGCCCGGCGACGCCGCCCTCTTCGTGCTTGCACACGAAATGACGGCGGACAAGGTGCTCAAGGAAATCCAGGGATTCGGCGGCGTGGTGCTCAAGACCTCGCTCGACGAAACCAAGGAACAGGTGCTGCGCGACGCGCTTCAGCGCGCGTCGGCACCCGCCGGCCAGACGGCTGCTCCGACGGCCTGATCGCCTTGGGCTACGCGTCCGGGACGCGGAAGCGCGGCTACCGGGTGCGAGACGATCTGTATGCCGCCCGGGCGGCATACAGCCAGATGCTGGCCTCGTGAGGTTCGCATGTTCGGCCTTGAGATAGCGATACTGCTTCTGATCGAAGCCGTTTGCGGCGCCGGCGGCGCGCTGGCCGTCACGCGGCTTTGGCGCAGGGCGGCCCTGGAGTGGAAGTCCGCCGCGGCCATCGGCGTGGTGGGCGGTCTCGCCCTGACGCTGCTCGCCGCTCAGGTCCCGGGCCTGGCGGGCTTCGTCGGCCATGTGGGAAGCGCGATCGACGCCACCGCGCGCGGCGCGGGCGGCCTTACGCCCGGCCTGCTGGCCGGTGTCGGCGTGGCCGGCCTGCTCGGCGGCATCGCATTGATCTGCCTCGTCGGTTTCACCAGAAATCCGGCTTAAAGCATCTCCCGAAAGTGGTCCCGGTTTCGGGCCCCGCTTCAGGCCTGCCTCAGCGAGGCTGCTCGCCCTGAGGCGGGCCGGTCGGCGACCCGAGCAATTGGGAGATCCAGACCGTCGACGGCGATTGCGAGCAATAGGTGAGCAGCGCGATGGTGATGGGCACGCCGATGAAGGCGCCGAACAGGCCCCACAGGAACGACCAGAAGAACACGGAAAACAGCACCACGAAGGGCGACATCGCCAGCACGTAGCCGGCCACGCGCGGCTCGATGTAGCTGCCGATGATGAACTGGATAACGTTGAGGCCGGCGAATATGGAGATGGCCGCCTGCGGCGATCCGAATTGCGCCAGCGCATAGAGCGTCGGCAGGAACGTCGCGACGAACGGGCCGATGAACGGTATGTAGTTGAGGGTGAAGGCGATGACGCCCCACTCGGCCGCGAACCGCAGCCCGAAGGCGGCCGAAAGCGCCCACACCATCGAGCCCGTCGCGAGGCTCATCAGCGTCCGGACCAGCATGTAGCGCCGCCATTTCGACGCCGTCAGGCTGCTGCCATTGATCAGCGTGTCCGCCGCCGGGCCACTCAGCGCCAGGCGGGCGTTGCGGGCAACCGCCTCGGTATCGAGAAGCCCCAGAAGCACATAGACAACGACGACGATCCAGAACGAGATCATGGTGTTGAGCCGCGCGGTCACGCCCTGTGCGATGCGCACGAAGAAGCCGACGTTGAAATGCTCGGCCCAGACGCCGGCGACCACGATGCCGTGCCCCTCCAGCCAATCGGCAAGCTGGCTGTAGAGCAGCTGGAAGCGCGCGCTGTCGGCAAGGACCGATCGGCCGATGCGGCCAAAGCCCCAGCTCGCGATCGACGCGAAGACGAAGAACGCCAGCACGACGACACAGACCACGATCGCCAATGCGAGCAGCTTCGGCAGGACCCGCTGCAGGCCGCGCTGCAGCGGCCAGACGAGCGCTATGAGGAAAAGGGCGCCCACCACGGGCGCGAAAATGGACGCCGCCGCTTGCAGCGCCCAAACGACGGCTATGGCCGCCAGGATACAGATAGGCGCGAACAGCGCTCGCTCTGTCATGATACGGTTTGTCCCCGGCCGTCCGGATGGCGTTACAAACACAATTCCGGTATTGGCCCGGAAACGCAACCTGCTTTCGGACCAATATTCATCGATTTTCTACCTCGACTTCGCTGCATCCTTGCGCAAAGACAAATGACTGGAGCAGTTCGACGTCTCAGTGAAGCGATGAACTGCTCCAGGGACCGCGCTGCCGCTCAGCAGCGTTCCTTGATCGGCCGTCCGTGGCGGTCGCGTATCTTGTGACCCCAGCGATCGCGAACCCAGCACTCGCGCGGCGCCGTTGCCGCGCCCACGACCGCGCCCGTGCCACCACCGATCGCCGCGCCCACGAGCGCACCACGGCTGCCATTCGCAAGCCCGCCTATGATCGCGCCCGTTCCCGCTCCTACCGCTGCCGTACCGGCTGTCCGTTGTTCGGTGGCCGTGCAGCCCGCCGTCAGCAAAGCCAACGCAGCAATCATGGCGATCTGGCGCATTATGGTATCTCCTGGATGTATCGGATGAATTCAAGAACAAGACTTGCATCCAGATATTTTGCCCTTTGCGCCTTGGGTACAATTCGCAATACATCCAGAAAATGTGCGTCAGATCTCTAAGTTCCCGAAGCAACATATTCGTCAGAGACGTTACGACAAGCAGGGAATGCTTGCACGACTTTCGATGCCGGTCGCATCATAAACCGCTTCGCGGCCCGCCCGATCATGGGCAGAGCCGCGGCCCTTCGCGTGGGCGCGTGGCGCACGTGGCGCGGCTATCAGTAGTCGACCGCGTCGCGAATGATCGGACAGGTCATGCAGTGACCGCCGCCGCGACCGCGACCGAGCTCGGCGCCCGAGATGGTGATGACCTCGATGCCTTCCTTGCGCAGCAACGTGTTGGCGTAGGTGTTGCGATCATAGGCGAAGACCACGCCGGGCGAGGCGCAGACGAGATTGGCGCCGCTGTCCCACTGCGTGCGTTCGCGCATGTAGTCGTTGCCGCCGGTCTCGACGACGCGCATTTTCTTGAGGCCGAGCGAGTCCCGCACGGTCTCGACGAAGCTGCCCTTGTCCTTGTGCAGCTCGACGCCCCCTTTCCCGTCCGGGCGATAGGAGAACGCGTCGATGCTGTTGACGATGTCCGGATAGATCAGCACGCAGTCGCGGTCGGCGAAGGTGAAGACCGTATCGAGATGCATCGCCGCGCGCAGCTTGGGCATGGCCGCGACGATCACCCGTTCGGCGGCTCCCTTCTCGAACAGCGAAGCGGCCACCTGGCTGATCGCCTGCCGCGAGGTGCGTTCGCTCATGCCGATGAGCACATTGCCCTTGCCGATCGGCATGACGTCTCCGCCCTCCAGCGTGGCCAGCCCCCAATCCTGGGTCGGATCGCCCCACCAGACATTGACCTTGCCAGCGAAGTCGGGGTGGAACTTGTAGATCGCGGTGGTGAGGATCGTCTCCTCGTGGCGCGCCGGCCAGTAGAGCGAGTTGAGCGTCACGCCGCCGTAGATCCAGCAGGTGGTGTCACGCGTGTAGAGCGTGTTGGGCAGCGGCGGCAGCAGATATTCGTTCACGCCTGCCGCGTCACGGATCAGCGCCAGTTGCTCGCCGCCGATGGCCTCGGGGAATTCGTAGGTGGACAAGCCGCCGATCAGCGTTTCGGCAAGCTCGCGGTTGGACAGCCCGTCGAGGTAGGACCTGACCTCGTCAACCAGACCAAGGCCGATCTGGTTCGGCACCACCTGATGGTCGAGAATCCACTTCTTCGCTTCGGGATTTGCAATCGTCTCGGCGAGCATGTTGTGCATCTCGACCACTTCGACGCCGCGATCCCGCATCTTGGTCATGAAGTCGAAATGGTCGCGCTTGGCGACGTCGACCCACAGCACGTCGTCGAACAGCAGTGCGTCGCAATTGCTCGGCGTCAGTCGCTGGTGGGCACGACCGGGGGCGCAGACCAGGACCTTGCGAAGCTGGCCTACCTCGGAGTGCACGCCGAAAGGAGTTTCTCCTGTCATGATCTCAAGCCTTTCGTTCAGGGTGTGATGATGCCGGTCAGCAGGCCATAGGCCCCGACCAGGCCGGCGACGAGCGTGACGGCGAAGACGGCGATTTCGACGGGGGTGAACAGCTGCAGCTTCTGTTCGCGCCGCGCCCACACGTAGAGGATGGTTCCCGGCACGAAGAGAACCGCGACCAGCAGCACGTATTTGAGCCCGGCCGCGATGAACATGAAGATGGTGTAGACTGCGGCTATCCAGCCGAAGACCTGATCGCGGCCGCGCTCTCCGGGCGCGTTCTCATAGCCCTGGCCGCTGCGCGCCAGCAGGATACCGTATCCCGCGACGAGCAGGTAGGGCAGCAGCGCCGTGACGCTGGTCATGTCGAGCATCAGGTTGAACGCGTCGCGCGACCAGTAGGTTGAGATGACGAAGAGCGAGACGACGATGTTGGTCAGCCAGAGCGCGTTGGCCGGCACCCTGTTGCCGCTCTGCTTGGCAAAGATTCGCGGCATGTCATCCGACTTGGCGGCCGCGAAGAGCACTTCGGCGCAGATCAGCGACCAGGCGAGATAGGCGCCCAGAACCGAGACCAGGACGCCGATGGAGATGAACACGGCACCCCAGTGACCGGCGACGAGTTCGAGCACGCTGGCGAGTGAAGGCTGCTGGACGCCGGCGATCGCCGACCGGGGCAGCGCGGCATAGGGCAGCAAGGTCACGGCCACCATCAGGCCGGTGACGCCGACAAAGCCCAGTATCGTCGCCGTGCCGACATCCGAGCGCTGCTTGGCGAAGCGCGAATAGACGCTCGCGCCCTCGATTCCGAGGAAGACGAAGACGGTGATCAACATGGTGTCGCGCACCTGCGCGAGCAGCGGCTTTTCAGGCATTCCCACGCCGCCGAAGAAGTTCTCGGCGAACTGCGTGTAGTGGAAGGCGAAGAGCAGGATAAGGATGAAGACGAGGATGGGCACGATCTTGGCGATGGTGACCACAGTGTTGATGAAGGCAGCCTGCTCGACGCCGCGCAGGATCAGGAAATGGAACGCCCATATGCCGATCAGCGACACGATGATCGCCGTGGCGCTGCTGCCGTCACCGAAGATCCCGGGAAAGAAACGGCCGAGCGTCGAGCCGATCAGCACCCAGTAGAACACGTTGCCGAGGCAGCTTCCCAACCAGTAGCCGAAGGCGGACAGGAAGCCCATGTAGTTGCCGAACCCGGCCTTGGCGTAGGCGAAGACACCGGAATCGATGTCCGGCCGCCTTTCGGCGAGAGACTGGAAAACCCGCGCCAGCATGTACATGCCGGTGCCGGCGATGGCCCAGGCGATTATGGCGCCGAATGGCCCGGTCGCGGTGCCGAAACGGCCCGGCAGGTTGAAGATGCCGGCGCCCACCATCGATCCGACGACCATGGATGTGAGCGCAAACAGCGACAGCTTCTGATTCTCGCTTGAAGCCATAGTCCTCTCCCTGGCTGAGCGAACTTGAGTTCGCGATCAGAAGCCCTGTCGACATACGCCTGGCATGATCAGAAGCAGCAAATCCGCGAGGGGGCAACAGGTGAAACAGGCTGGGATCAACGTTTGGGACGCGGGGTATATTGTTGGGATTCTTGACCCATCACGTCGGCGTCGAACTCGGACTAGATTGCACTGACAATAGAAAGACTTCCGGCCGGCCACCACCCGATGCAACTAGAGATGACCGAATCCCCAAATACCGTCCTCCAGCAGAGATTTTCGGTCTGGACCCTGACGGCGATGGTCGTTGGATCGATGGTGGGCGCCGGCATCTTCTCGCTGCCGCAAACCTTCGCCCGCGAAACCGGTCCGTTCGGCGCCATGATCGCCTGGGCCATCGCCGGCGTCGGCATGCTGATGCTGGCTTTCGTCTTCCAGACGCTTTCGCTGCGCCGACCGGATCTGGATGCCGGCATATACGCCTATGCCAAGGCCGGTTTCGGCAACTATCTCGGCTTCCTGTCGGCGGTCGGCTACTGGTCGGCCGCCCTGCTCGGCAACGTTTCCTATTTCGTACTGATAAAGTCGACGCTCGGGCTCTTCTTCCCGGTGTTCGGAGACGGCAATACGATCACCGCCATCGTGGTCTCGTCGGCGCTCCTGTGGATCGTGCATTCGCTGATCCTGCGCGGCGTGAGAGAGGCGGCGGCGATAAACACCATCGTCACCTTCGCCAAGATCATCCCGATATTCCTGTTCATCGTCTTCGTCGCCTATGGCTTCCACGCCGACGTCTTCAGGGCGAACTTCTGGGGCGGGGAAGAGATCAGCTTCAGAAGCATCGCAAGCCAGGTCCGGGGCACGATGCTGGTCACGGTGTTCGTTTTCGTCGGGATCGAAGGCGCCAGCGTCTATTCGCGCTACGCCCGCAACCGGGGCGATGTCGGGCTGGCGACGCTCCTCGGCTTCCTCGGGGTGCTGTGCCTCCTCGTGCTGGTCACCATCCTGTCCTACGGCGTGATGCTGCGTCCCGACCTCGCGGCGCTGCGCAACCCGTCGATGGCCGGGGTGCTGGAGGCGGTCGTCGGCCCGTGGGGCGCCAAGTTCGTCAGCTTCGGCCTGCTGATCTCCGTCGCGGGTGCCTACCTGTCCTGGGTGCTGCTGGCCGCCGAGATCCTCTTCACGGCCTCGCATAACGAAACCATGCCGCGCTTTCTCTCTCATGAAAACAAGAGCGGCGTGCCATCGAATGCGCTCTGGCTGACCAATGCCCTTGTCCAGACCTTCCTGATCCTCACGCTGTTTACGCAGTCGGCATTCAGGCTGGCGCTCGAGCTGACGAGTTCCATGATCCTGATCCCGTACCTCCTCGTCGCCGCCTATGGGTTCAAGCTCGCATGGACGGGCGAGAGCTACCGGAACGAGCCAGCCTCGCGTCGCGTCGATTTCACGAGGGCGGCAATTGCCCTGGTCTACACGGCCGGCCTCGTCTACGCCGCCGGCACCAAGCACCTTCTGCTTTCCGCCGCGCTCTACGGACCGAGCACGATCCTGTTTTTCATGGCGCGGATGGAGCAGCGGCGGACGGTATTCACGCCAGTCGAAAAGCTGGTGTTCGCGGTCGTCGCACTCGGGGCGGTAGCGGCGATCTACGGCATCGCCACCGGTCTCTTCGTTTTCTGATCGGCCTGCCTTAACATGTGATGGAATCACACTTTTTAAGTAAATATTTCACGGACATGGTTGGATTTTCATTCTCCTGAAAATTGCAGGCCTTCGCCTTTGGCAAGGTACAGACGGGACCTTCTTCGAGATCGTCACGTTGCTCGAAATCCGAAGACACCCCCTTCATGAAATCTCGTCGGATTTTTCTATATCGCCGGGCGAAAAGCTTGCCTTGGCGACCAGCCGGTAATCACCAAGCTCAATCACCGAACATCCATCCATTCACTTTGTGCCCATTATCCCAAACCTTGACATTGCGTCCCTTTTTTCAGCCGGCAACTGCACGGCTCCAAACGTAACGTGGACTAACATCCGGACATGGTTCATTCATTTGGAAGCGGATGCAAATGAGCTCGCCGCATCGAGCGCGATCGCCATATTCCGCGCTCGCCATAGGTTCGGGAACGATCGACGGCCGAAGGACGCAGCGATGACGAACGGAAGCAACGAAAAACTGGATCGTCGTGGCTTCATGATCGGATCCATGGCCACGGTCGGCGGCGCCGCCACCTTGCTGGCGACATCCACGCAGGCTCAAACCGCCACGACATCCGCCAGTACAACGGCCACGGCGACAAAGGGAACCGTCTTCACGGGCGACGTGATCGACGGCAAGCGGGTGATCAGCGCGCTCGACGTGTCGGACCTGGAGCCCGGCAAGAAGCACAGCTTCTACTTCCAGGGTGTGGGAATGCCGACGGGCCAGCACTGGTACGTGGCCGTCATGGTGGCCAAGGGCGCCTCTCCGGGCAAACGGCTGGGACTGATCAGCGGCGTGCATGGCGACGAGATGAGCCCGATCCACATGATCCAATCGGTGATGAACGCGCTCGATCCCGCGGCGATGTCGGGAACCGTGATCGCCGTGTTCGACGTCTCGCGTCCAGCGGTGGAGAGCATGGCACGACGGTGGCCGAATTCAGGGCGCGGCATCGACCTGATCGACATCAACCGTCTATTCCCCGGCAATGAGAACGCCCCCGACGCGCCGACCAGGCATGCCGGCCTGGTGTTCAACAGGCTGCTGAAGCCGAACCTCGACTATGGACTTGATTTCCACACGGCCGCGACCGGCATGGATGCGACGGCGTTCCACCTCGCGCGCATGGACCTGCCGGAGGTGCGGGTTATGGCCGAGCTCTATCCGATCGACCAGATCTTCGACAATGCGGCTTATCCCGGGCTGCTGGCAAACGCCCTCATCGATGCCGGGATCCCGGCCCTGACGCCCGAGATCGGCCGCCCCCGGATTCTCGATCACGAGATGATCGGACTGTTCGTCGAAGGCACGATGAACGTCATCAAGCATCATGGCATCCTTTCCGGTCCCATGGGCAGGACGGGCAAGGATTCCGGCGTGCTGGTCGCCGACGCGATGTTTCCGGTGATCGCCACCCATGGCGGCTTCGTCGAGTTGCTGGTCGAGCTCAACCAGGCCGTCAAGGCCGGCCAGAAACTCGCCATCCAGAGGAATACGTTCGGCGAGATCGTCGCGGAATACACGGCTCCGCGTGACGGCGAGATCGGCGCGCGACGCACCGATGCGACGGCCGAGCCGGGCACGCCGATCCTGTTCGCCCTCTTCGACAGCGCAACCCCTTCCGGAGGCGACGTGATCGTCGAGTGAGCTCCCAATTCATCCTCGAGCAAGGGAATGAAACACATGCTAAGGCTTGGCTCGAAATACAGTCACCTCGTTCACGACGACGGTTGCCGCTGTTTCAGCCCCGAGCTGCAAAAGGCATCGCTGCGCCTTGAGGCGCTCTCCCGGCGTGGCTTCCTTTCGGGCCTTGGCGCGGCGGCGGTCGTAGGCTCGCTGGCCGGGCCTTCCTTCGCCCAGACCGCCGCAGGCCCGTCGAAGACGCTGTTTCGGGAACTGCGCCTGTTCGACGGCAAGTCCGGCGACGTCAAGAGCGGCGCCCAGGTGCTGGTCGAGAACGGCAGGATCACCGGCGTCGACATGACGAACGCGCCCGCTCCCGCCGACGCAGTCGTCGTCTCATGCCGCAATGGCGTCCTCATGCCGGGCCTCATCGACGCGCATTGGCACGCGATCTTCGCGGCGGTCCCGATCAACGTCCTGCTCAACGGCGACCCGGGGATCATCTTCGCATCGTCCACCGCCGAGGCCGAACGCACGCTCAGCCGCGGCTTCACGACCATACGCGATCTCGGAGGCCCTTCCTTCTCCTTCAAGCAGGCCATCGACACAGGCCTGATCCCCGGCCCGCGCATCTATCCCTCGGGCGCGATGATCACCACCTCCGGAGGCCACGCCGACCTTCGGCTGCCGAGCGAGATTCCGCGCGACGGCGGCAAGCTCAGCAAGGGTGAACTGCTGGGTGGAGCGGCGATCGTCGACGGCATCGCCGACCTGAAGATGCGGATCCGCGAGCAGCTTCTCCAGGGCGCGTCGCAGATAAAGCTGGTGGGCGGCGGTGGCGTGTCGTCGCCGCGCAGTCCGCTGGACATCGTTACCTTCAGCGAGGAAGAGCTGCGCGCCGGCGTCGAGGTGGCGCAGGACTGGAACACCTACGTTACCGTGCACGCCTATACGTCTCGTGCGATACGACGCGCGCTGGCGGCCGGCGTGCAGTCGATCGAGCATGCGCATCTGATGGATGACGAGACGGCGGCGATGTTCGCCGAGAAAGGCGCCTGGCTCAGCACCCAGCCATTCCTGTCGATGGAGGACACCGGACCGCTGACGGGACCGAGCGCCGACCGAGCCCAGCAGCTTTTCGCGGGCACGCCGAAGATCTACGGATTCGTCCGCAAGCACGGCATCAAGACCGCCTGGGGTTCCGACGTGCTGTTCTCGCCCGCCATCGGTCCGCGCCAGAACGTCATTCTCACGCATCTGGCCAACTGGTACAAGAACGCCGAAGTGCTGCAGATGGCGACCTCGGGAAATGCCGAACTGCTCAGCCTTTCCAATCTCCGCAACCCCTATCCCGGCAAGCTCGGTGTCATCGAGGAAGGAGCCCTGGCGGACCTTCTGGTCGTGGACGGCAATCCGCTCGACGACATCCGGCTGATGGAGGATCCGCACAAGAACTTCGTCGTCATCATGAAGGACGGGCGGCCCCACAAGAACGTGCTGTGAGCCACCGTTGCCGGAGGATCTCGTCTTTTGGCCGCCAGGTCGACAGCTGAGTTTTCGTCCGGAGAGATCAGTCCTGAAATTTCGTCATTAAGCACGAGGGTCACGGGTGGCCCTCATCTTCCCAGTCCGCAGGGCGCAAGGTCGACATCTGGAACGTGCGTTGAACGGGGATATGCGGGGAAAACGGAGCAAATGGCCGCAACGCCATATGAACGGGCGGAAATCGAGCAGCGCAAGTGGCGCAGGTTTCTGCTCTTTGGCCTCCTCCTGCTCGCGGGCGGAGTGTTCTCCGTCGCCGTTCCCGCCGTTTCCAACTTCGCATCGAATGTCGTCCTCGCCGTGGCCTTGATGGCGGTCGGCATCATCAAGGTCATACAGTCCCTGTGGATCAAGAGCTGGGCCGGTTTCGTATGGCAGGAATTGACCGGCTTCTTCGAGCTCATCGGCGGCATCATGCTCTACTTCAATCCGATGAAAGCATCGGCCGCGATATCCTTGTTCATAGCGTTTATTCTGTTCATCCATGGGATCCTTCACATCATTGTCGCCATGGAAGTCAGAAAAGTAACCAGGTGGAACTGGTTTGTTTTTTCCGGAATATTCTCTCTATTGGCCAGCCTTGCCATAATTCTCAAGTGGCCGATGGTCAGGGAAATGCCGACAGGCCTTGTGGCCGGGTTTTCCCTGATGATTGCCGGACTGGCCTATCTCGTCACCGCGCTGAGCGTGCGCCGGACGAGGATTTTGTCTTGAGACGGATGCGAGGAGCCACCATGAGCAGCAGTTTCGGTTTTCGACCCGTGGTCGCCGCGGCGGCACTGCTGGTCGGCTTGGCCGGCTTCACCGGAACGGCATATGCGCAGACCGCGCAATCCGCGCCAGCGGTGCCCGTGGTGGTGCAGAAAGTCCTTTCCGGCCCGGCAAGCGCGCCGCTGTCATACAACGCCCAGGTCGAAGCGATCGATGCCGTCGATATTCAAGCACGCGTGTCCGGCCTGCTGAAACAGGTCAGGTTCTCGGAAGGCCAGGGCGTGAAGCAAGGCGACCTGCTCTTCGAAATCGAGCCGGATCAACTGTCGGCGGTCGTCATGTCCGCCGAGGCGCAGGTGGCCAGGGCGGAAGCCACTCAGAACGCCGCGCGACAGAGCCTGTCACGCACCAGGGAGCTGTTCAACCGCAGGACCGTTCCGCAGGCGACGTTGGACGACGCGCAGGCTTCGTTCGACGTCGCGGCCGCTGACGTCCAGAGCGCCAATGCAGCCTTGAATACGGCCAAACTCAATCTTTCCTACGCCCAGATCAAGTCGCCGATCGCCGGGACAATCGGCCGTTCGCTGGTGACGGCCGGCAACCTCGTGGGGCCTGGCTCCGGACCGCTGGCCCGCATCGTGCAACTCGACCCCGTCCGCGTCGCATTTGCGATCGCCGACAGCACTCTGGTCGACATCAGGCAGAAACTCGCCGGCGGCCAGAAGATCGATCCGAACAAGTTCCATCTCAGCCTGTCGCTCGCCAACGGCACGCAGTTCGCTTCACCGGGGCAGTTGCAGTTCATCGACAACGAGGTCAATCCGCAGACCGGCACCGTGACCGTCCGCGCGCTGTTTCCCAACCCCGGCCACATATTGACGCCGGGCCAGTTCGTCCGGCTCACCATCGTCGACGAGGAAGCCGGGAAGTTGCCGATGGTGCCGATGGCATCCGTCCTCCAGGACCGCCAGGGCAAGTTCGTCTTCGTGCTCAACGACAACAATACCGTGACCAGGCAGCAGATCACGACCGGCGCCCGCATAGACAATCGCTGGGCGGTAACGAGCGGACTGAAGGATGGCCAGACAATCGTCGTCGAGGGATTGCAGCGCGTTTCCGATGGCCAGCAGGTCTCCCCGCGGGAAGCGGAGAGCGCGCAATGATCTCGGACGTCTTCATCAGCCGCACCCGGCTCGCGATCGTCATCTCGATCATCATTTCGATCGCCGGTGCGATTGCGATCTTCTCGCTGCCCATACAGCAATATCCGCAGATCACGCCTCCGACGGTCACCGTGTCGGCCGTCTATCCCGGCGCAAGCGCCGAGATCATCGCCGACGTGGTCGGCGGCCCGCTCGAGACGGCCATCAATGGCGTGGACCGCATGATGTACATGTCGTCCACGAGTTCCAATGCCGGCCAATACACGCTGTCGGTGACCTTCGAGGTCGGGACTGATCCGGATACGGCTCAGATAAACGTGCAGAACCGTGCACAGCTGGCGATTTCCCGGCTCCCGGCCAGCGTCGTCCAGCAGGGCGTTTCCGTGCGCGCCCGCTCGCCGGATTTCGTCCTCGGCATCGCTTTCTATTCGCCGGACGACAGCCTCGATGCGCTGGCGATCACGAATTTCGTCACCACGACGGTAACCGACGCGATATCGCGCGTGCCGGGCGTCGGCGAGGCTTCCGTCGCCGGGGCCTCGCAGTATTCGATGAGGGTGTGGCTCAATCCGCAGCGCATGGACGCGCTAGGGCTGACGCCGGACGATGTATCGGCCGCCATCCAGCGGCAGAACATCCAGGCGACGCTCGGACAGGCAGGCGCGCCGCCGCAGGCGCAAGGCTCGGAACTGCAATACACGCTGGTCGCGCAGGGGCGACTCAGGAGCGCCGAGGAGTTCGGCGACATCGTCGTGCGCACCGGCGCGGCGGGGGCCAAGGTCTATCTGCGCGACATAGCGCGGATCGAGCTTGGCGCGCAAAGCTACGCCTCGAACGCCAGCTTCGCCGGGCACGCCTCGGCGATGATGCAGGTCAACCAGTCTCCCGGCGCCAACGCCATTCAGGCCGCCACCGCGGTCCGCACCGAGCTGGAGCGCCTATCGCCACGCTTTCCCAAGGGCATGCAGTATCACATCGTCTACGATGCGACCCGCTTCGTGACCGCCAGCATATCGCTGACCACCAGAACGCTGATCGAGGCATTTCTGATCGTCCTCGCCGTCACCTACCTGTTCCTGCAGGACTGGCGCGCCATGTTCGTCTCGGCGCTTGCCATCCCCGTTTCGATGCTTGGTGCCGTGGCGGTGCTGTTTGCCGCCGGCTATTCGCTGAACATGATTTCCCTGCTGGCACTTGTGCTGGCGATCGGCCTGGTGGTGGACGACGCCGTCCTTGTCGTCGAAAACGTCAAGCATGTGCTGGAGGACACGCCCGGCATCGGCGTTGCCGACGCCACGCGCAAGGCGATGCACCAGATCACCGGGCCGATCATTTCCACGACGCTGGTGCTGCTTGCCGTGGTGACGCCGACGGCGTTTCTCGGCGGCATAGGCGGTCAGCTCTATCGGCAGTTCGCCGTGACCCTGTCTTCGGCGCTGGTGGTTTCGTCCTTTGTCGGGTTGTCCTTGAGCCCGGCGCTGGCCGCGCTACTGCTGCGACGTGACGTAGGCCATTTCAAGAGCGGCCCGCTGGCCTGGTTCACCGCATTCATGAACAAGACGCGCGACGGCTACGGCCGCCTGGTCGGGTTTCTGGTGCGGCACTGGTATGTGCCGTTGGCGGGATTGCTTGCGTGTTTTGCCGCGGCCTATCTTATCTTCACCGGACTGCCCTCAACCTTCCTGCCCGACGAGGACCAGGGGGCGCTGTTCGTCGACATCCAGTTGCCGAATGCCGCCTCGCTCGATCGCACGAAGGCGATCGTGGAGGATGTGCGCAAGACACTCGCCGAAACGGACGGCGTGCAGGACGTCATCACGGTTGCCGGGTTCAGCATCCTTCAGTCGACGAGTTCGCCAAGCGGCGCCATGGCGGTCGCGGCGCTGAAGCCGTGGGATGAGCGCACCTCCAGGGAACTGCAGCTTGCGGGTATCCTGCAGACGCTGCGGATGAAGTTTTCGCAGATTCCCGGCGCGAACGTCGCGGTCTTTGCTCCCCCGGCGATTGCCGGCATCGGTTCGGTCGGTGGCCTGGACTTCCGTCTGCAGGCACTCGAAGGGCAGCCCCCGCAAGAGATCGCGCAGGTGGTGGGGGCGCTGCTCGGCGCCTTCAATCGCCTGCCGGAACTCGGCGGAGCCGCCACCACCTTCAGCGCCAATGTCCCGCAGGTCTATGTCGACGTCGACAGGGCCCGCGCCGAGGCGCTTGGGGTGAGCGTGTCGGACGTCTATTCCACCATCGGCGCGGCCTTCGGATCGCGCTATGTGAATGACTTCACGCTCAATGGCCGCGTGTTCCAGGTCAATTTGCAGGCCGATGCCGATTTCCGCAGCCATGCGGAGGACATCTTGAAGCTGCACGTCCGCAGCAGGAACGGCACCATGGTGCCGTTGAGCAACCTGGCGTCGCTGACGACCATCCTGTCGCCATTCGCCATCCAGCGTTACAACCTGTCGGTCGCCGCTCCGGTCAACGCCCTTACGGCGCCCGGCAGCAGCAGCGGCAACGCGATGGACGCCATGGAGAAGACGGCCGCCCAGGTCCTGCCGAACGGCTATGGCTTCGAGTGGTCGGGACTGTCGTTTCAGGAGCGCCGCAGCAGCGGTCAGGAAGGACTAGTCTTCGCGCTGGCGTTCCTGTTTGCCTACCTCTTCCTTGTCGCCCAGTACGAGAGCTGGTCACTTCCGCTGGTCGTCATTCTTTCGCTGGGAGCCGCCCTGCTCGGCGCCGTGGCGGCATTGAGGCTCTTCGGGTTGCAGAACAGCCTCTACGTGCAGATCGCCATCGTGCTGCTGATCGGGCTGGCGGCGAAGAATGCCATCCTGATCGTGGAATTCGCCAAGGAACGGCGTAGCGAAGGCCTGAGCGTGATGGAGGCCGCGCGAACCGGGGCCGAGCAGCGCTTCAGGGCCGTCATGATGACGGCGGTTTCCTTCATCCTCGGCATCATTCCCCTCGTCGTCTCGACAGGCGCCGGCGCGGGCGCGCGGCGGGCCGTTGGCGTCACGATCTTCGGAGGCATGACCGCCGCGACGACGATCGGCCTGTTGATCGTTCCCTCGCTCTACTTCGTTGTCCAGAAGACGACCGAGTATCTGTCGTCCCGAGGTTCGGGAGATCGCGTGGAAGATGCCGAGCATATGGATACGATTGGCCCACCCAGCTGATTGGTCCCTCGTCTGGGGCGGCTGTCCGCGGAGCCGGTCCGCCGCCCCATTTATATTCCCAGAATCCCAATCCTTGGCTCTGCGTCCATTTCTCATGATCGCGGCCCCTTCTCCGGACCAGGGCGGTAGACGGTTGCGGCGATCCAAGTACATTCCGTGCAACAGTTGGCGAAATTGCCTCGCCAGAGGCCAGTTTCCACCCGGCCTTCGAATTCAGTGACGCGATTGTCCGGAGGCAGCAACCGTGCGCGCAGATCACCACCGGTTCCCTCTCCTGGCCGCTTCGTTCGCGGCGCTATCGCTGTACGCCACCATCAGCAATGCGGCAGAGACAGCCCCGCTGACCGCGCGCGGCAATGAACCCGGCTGGCAGATCAGGATCTCGGACGACGTGCTCAGCTTCAACGCCCTGGGGGGCGAAAGCTTCGAGATCAAACCCGCTCCGCAACTCACCAGGCAGGGCGACGCCGACATCTATCAGGCGACTGTCGACGGCCGGCAATTCGCGCTGACCATCGCGGCCAGGACATGCGTCGATACGATGAGCGGAATGCCATACCCCAAAACCGCCACTGTCGTCCTGGGTGACCAGAAGCTGGCGGGATGCGCGGGACAGCCGGCAGAGCTGCTTCACGGCGACTGGCAGGTGGCCGAGATTCGGGGGAAGGCCCCGGTTGGGAATTCGAAACCCACCCTCGCCTTCGACCCGGATGGGCGAATTCACGGCAATGGCTCGTGCAACAGGTTTTTCGGCAGTTTCACCCTGACCGGCGAAGGTCTCACCATCTCCGAAGCCGGTGCGTCCATGATGATGTGCGAGCAACCGCTGATGGACCAGGAGCGCAATCTTCTTAAGGCTCTTGAAGCGGTCCAGCGTTTCGAGGTCACACAGGAGGGACACGTGCAACTCCTCGACCATGAAGGGCAAAGACTGGTGAGTTTGCGAAAATAAGCGGGCGCGGCCGGCAGCATGAAGAACCCCGCGGGACGATTTGCACTGGTCATCTTGGCGGCGATGCTTACGCAAAGCTGTGCCGGGCCGAGAGCCGTTACCGGGCTTGCCTCGCCCGTGCAGACGAATGGAGACATGCCGGCGATCCCCTTCCTGATCGCCACCACGCGCACCAAGTCCCCCACCACCGAACCGCCCTACTCGCGGGATCGCTCCTCCATGCTGAATTTCTCGCAGCTGACCGTCGTCGTGCCGGCGACACATCAGCCCGGCGCGGTCGAGACCTCGTCGACAACACCCGATCCGCAACGCCAGTTTTCGGCTCGCGATCTCGTCCGCCTGAAGGACAGGAACGCGTTCTCGAGCCAGCTGAACGCCATGCTGGCAAAGCGCCCGCCGTCCCAGCGCGAGGTGTTCATCTTCGTGCATGGCTACAACAACAACTTTGCCGAGGGCCTGTTTCGCAACGCCCAGGTCGTGCACGACTACGACATCACCTCCGTGCCGATCCATTTCTCCTGGGCATCCGCCGGCTCCCTCAGCGGTTATGTCTTCGACCGCGACAGCGCGCTGCAGGCGCGCGATGGCCTGGCCGAGACCATCGCGATCGCGGCGCGATCCGATGCCAATGGCGTCTTCGTCGTCGGCCATTCGATGGGCGCCTATGTGGTGATGGAGGCGCTTCGCACGCTGGCCCTGCGAGGCAAGACCGACGTCACGTCGAGGATCAGAGGTGTCGTCCTCGCCGCGCCGGACATCGACCCCGATGTGTTCAGCAGCCAGGTCCGGGACATTCCCAGCCTGCCGCACCCATTCACGATCGTCGTTTCGCGTCGCGATCGCGCCTTGAGCGTGTCGCGACGCATCACCGGCGGCCGACCACGGGTCGGGAGCGGCTTCGAAATTCCGCTCCTCCAGGAAAAGAACATCCAGGTGATCGACATTTCCGACGTCGACGGCGGCGGACACAGCGGCTTCGCGACGTCGGGAACGCTGATGAAGCTCTTGGGGTCCGGCCGCCTTCTTCGCCAGCTCGTCGCGAACCAGGACGCGCCCGGCGAGGACAAGGCCGCCGAGGCGCGGCAGCTCATCGTCGACAACGCCTCCCTCGTCCTGCATCTGCCGCTGCGCATCCTGAAACGAACGACCGGCCCGCAACCGCTGCTTCCCCGGCAGACGGCATCGGATGGCGGCGCCACGCAGTAAAGGTCATGCTTGTTGAACCGGACGGATTGAGCCTTGGACGTTGAAGTCGCGGTAACGCATTCGATCCTGCTGAAGCTCGTGCTGGCGCTGCTGCTCGGCGCGCTGATCGGGGCCGAACGCCAGTATCGGCAGCAATATACCGGGCTTGTCACCCACGCCCTGGTGGCGATGGGCGCGGCCGCCTATTCCTCGCTGCCGGGGGCGCTCGGGCTGGAATTCGATCTTCGCATGGGCGCCCAGGTCGTGACCGGCATCGGCTTCCTCGGGGCCGGACTGATCATCAGGGACGGGTCCAGCATCAAGGGACTGAGCACATCGGCGACAATCTGGAGCACCGGCTCGGTCGGCGTGTTCATAGGCTTTGGCTTCCTGTTGCTTGCCGCCGAAACGGCAATGCTCATCCTCGTGCTGAATTCGTTTCTTCCCACCTTTTCGCGCTTTTTCGACAGGTACTCGCCGGCGCTGCCGACCGTCGAGCACAGATACGTCGTGAAAATCAGATGCGCGCGGCAGGACATGGCCGTGATCCGGGCAACCTTCCTGCAGGCATTGAACACGAACCTGCTTCGGTTCCGCTCGCTCGGCAGCCATCCCGTCGACGACGAGAAGGAGATGGAGATTGAAGCGACACTGTTCAGCGGCCGGGACGAAACGCAGTCGGTCGAACGCGTCGCCACCCATCTCGCGCTGGACCCGAATGTCCATTCGGTCGTCTGGGAGATTACGCAGGAAACCGAAGAATAGACGGAGGCCCGTGCCTCCGGACCAACCTTTGTCCCACACCTCAAGGAGAGCGACATGGAAGGAAACATCATGGCAAACAAACTGGTCGCCATTGGCCTCATGGTCATAGGCTTTCTGGTCTTCGCCTCGGGCTATCGCTACGGCTCCTCGCTGAGCGTGACGGTCGGATGCCTGCTCTTTGCCATCGGCGTCATTCTCCTGATCCTGAAGATCGTCCGCAGGAACAAGCCGGACTCTACCGCCTGAGCAGCGAATAAAGAGAGAGCCCTCCAAGCTGGTTCCGGCATGCCGGAGGCTCCGGACGTCACGCGTCGGATTATAGTCGTTCTGCTCGTTGCATCATTCACAGCAAGATTGCCGGTTCAGCATGCTCTGGCCTATGATTTGCGTGCATGGATGAGGGTTACAGGAGGTTCAGAAGCATGTGGAATGAATCGTTTACCAAGATCGATGAAATCTCCCGTCGAACTCTCTTGATCGGGGCGCTGGCGTCGTCGGCAACGCTCATGCTGCCGCCTTCCCTCGCCGCGGCAGAGGGTGGCGATGTCGCTGCGTCCGCCAAGGCCGCGCGTGACGCTGTCGAGGCGGTTCGCGAGGCGATCCTGCGGATATCTCGCGAGGTATGGCAGAACCCGGAGCTTTCGCTGCATGAGGAGAAATCCTCCGAGATTCACCTGCGAGAACTGAAAGAAGCAGGCTTCAAGATAGTCAGTACCGGCACCTCCGGCATTCCCACGGCGTTCGTTGCCGAATGGACACAAGGCGAGGGCGGGCCGAAGATCGGCTTCCTGCCGGAATATGACGCGCTCCCAAATCTGGGCAACGCGGCCGAGCCACGCCAGGCGCCCGGCCCCACTGGTATCGAAGTCGGGCATGGCTGCGGCCACAACATGTTGGGCGCGGGCTGCACCGGCGCGGCGTTCGCGTTGCAGAAGATGATGATCGACGGGAAGGTGCCCGGCACCATTATGGTCTATGGCTGCGCGGCGGAGGAGACCGAAGGCGCCAAGGTCTACATGGCTCGCGACGGACTCTTCAATGACCTCGACGCCTGCCTCGCCTGGCATCCGGGGCCGATGAACGCCACGGGCCTGCTGAGAACCGCGGCTGTGAACATGCTCAGGATCAGATACACCGGTCGCACCGCCCACGCTGGCGTCGATCCCTGGGAAGGACGCAGCGCGCTGAAGGGCGCCGAAATGTTCGGCATAGGCATCCAGTTTATGCGCGAGCACATCAAGCCCACCACACGTCTGCATTATGTGTACACGGATGGAGGTTCTGCGCCCAACGTCGTCCCCGCCTCGGCTGAAATCCTTATTGTGATCCGCGACCAGGACCGAGATGACGTCAATACTGTCACGGAATGGGTCAAGGATGCCGCCAGGGGCGCCGCCACCTCGACGCAAACCGAGGTCGACATCGATCATTTCTTCGGATTGCACGATTTGCTGCCAAACGAAACATTGGTGAACCGTATCCACGCCCATATGACCAAGCTCCCTCTGGAGTGGACGGCCCAGGAGCAGGAATTCGCCAAGGCCTGTCAGCGTGAAATGCAATTGCCCGAAGCCGGCCTCATGCCGGTCATCATGCCGGTGCTCCCTGAAATCACCACCGGCGGCGGTACCGATGTCGGCGATGTCAGTTTCAACACGCCTACGGGTCTTTTCGCCATCGCTACAATGCCTATCGGCGTCGGTCTGCATACTTGGCCGGTGACCGCCTGCGGTGGTATGAGCATCGGCGACAAGGGATCGATCTACTCGGCAATCGTCATGGCCGGCGTCGGCTATGATCTGATGACTGACGCCAAGTTGCGCGCCGCCGCGCGGGCCGATTTCGATCGCCGCAAGGCGGGCCGGAAATACGTCTCGCCCCTGGTCGAAACGAGGCTGCGCCCCGATGGGATACCGCAGCACCTGCTCCTGCGAGACGGCAGCCAGGAGCTTGGCGTCGAGTTCGTGGAGGAGGCGATCGATTCGAAGACGCCAACACCTTAGAGTCGCCTGTCGCCACCAGCCGACCAGGCTGCCGTTCCATGAAGGTTGTCCCGGACCATAACTGCCTTCGAGGACTTCCTTCGCACGGTCTGGAAGGCAGAAGGTCGATTTCGTGAAACTCGACGTGAGTGCGGTGGGGGATTCTGCCCATCGGCCCATGACGGTCATCCGCGATGATCTGGGATTGACGCGGCAGGCCTGACAGCGAGGTCGTGGTCAATGAGAACGAGCAAACGGGACGCCTAGGCCGGCTTTTTGGCGTCCCTGAGGGGCAGTGCCGAAGGCGTGGACAACGCCGTGCGCGCCGCCTTCAAGTGTGCCGCCATGCAATCGACGTACAGGGAGCTGGCGATGAAGTTTGATCTGAAATCGCCACCCCGCAAGCCTCGGCCCAGCGTCGCGTACACTCCGAATAAATCGGAGGGTATGTTCACCTTTTCCGGTTTCGACTTTGATTTTTGGGACATCGAATAGCCATCGCTTTTCGATGTCTTTTAATTCCAGATTCTTACGCCATCCAAGTTAAACTTTTGCAATCTTTTTTCAAAAATGAGCTTGATCGTTTTCAAATACATATTGCCGCAGATATTGAGCGAATGACAAAACTTTCATGAAACGGAAATGGCGCCGTAATGTGCGCTCTTCTAGTCCTGCCGACAAGGATGCTCTTCCGACTGCATCTCTTTCAAAAGGACCCGAACCCATGAATATTGCCCCCAATTCATATTCCAGCACACGTCGACGCCTGGCGGCGGCAGTGGCTGCCGTTGGCGCTGTCGGCGCCATCGCGATCTTCTCCGGAACGGTTCCCGTTCTGGCGGATGCCGTGCATGTCGAAGCACCCCAGTCGACGGGCTTTGCCAACATCGTCGAACGCGTCTCGCCGGCGGTCGTCAGCGTCAAGGTCAAGTCGACGGTCCAGCCCACGGCCGACGACGGCTCCGACGATCAAGGCGGCTTCGACAACCTTCCGGACAATCCGCGGCAGCCCAGCCTCAAACAGGGCGGCAAACCGCGTCCGGTCGCCCAGGGTTCGGGCTTCTTCATCTCCGAGGACGGCTACCTCGTCACCAACAATCACGTCGTCTCGGAAGGCTCGTCCTTCACGGTTGTGACCAATG
Source organism: Mesorhizobium sp. 65-26 (assembly GCA_001899205.1). Lineage (GTDB taxonomy): Bacteria > Pseudomonadota > Alphaproteobacteria > Rhizobiales > Rhizobiaceae > Mesorhizobium. Next base: position 102,523 of record MKVL01000039.1, read on the forward strand.
ACGGCAAGGAACTCGACGCCAAGCTGATCGGCACCGACCCCCGCACCGACCTGGCTGTGCTGAAGGTCGATGGCGGCAACAAGTTCACCTATGTGAGCTTCGCCGACGATTCCAAGGTTCGCATCGGTGACTGGGTGGTGGCCGTAGGCAATCCGTTCGGCCTTGGCGGCACGGTTACATCAGGCATCGTCTCGGCCCGCGGCCGGGACATCGGTGCCGGCCCCTATGACGATTTCATCCAGATCGACGCGCCGATCAATCACGGCAATTCGGGCGGTCCGACTTTCAACCTGAATGGCGAAGTGATCGGTATCAACAGCGCCATCTTCTCGCCGTCGGGCGGCAGCGTCGGCATCGGTTTCGACATACCGGCCTCGACCGCCAAGCAAGTCGTCGAGCACCTCATGAAGGACGGCTCCATCAAGCGCGGCTGGCTCGGCGTCGGGATCCAGCCGGTTACCGCCGAGATCGCCGACTCGCTCGGTCTGAAGTCGGACAAGGGCACGCTGGTTTCGAACGCCCAGGAAGCAGGTCCCGGCAAGAAGGCCGGCATCGTCGCCGGCGACGTCATCACCCAGGTCAACGGCAAGGATGTCGACTCGCCCAAGGAACTCGCCCGCACGATCGGCGCCTATGCGCCGGGCAAGTCGGTCGACGTCACCGTCTGGCGCGATGGCAAGAGCCAGACGATCAAGGTCGATCTCGGCACGCTGCCGTCCAGCGACAAGCAGGCCTCGAACGATGACGGCAAGCAGGCAGCGCCCGCCAAGGCCGACGCATTGGCCGATCTTGGCCTGACCATCGCCAAGTCGGACGATGGCAAGGGGCTGGTCGTTACCGATGTTGATCCCAACAGCGATGCGGCCGACCGCGGCATTCAGCCCGGCGACATCATCACCACGATCAATTCGGCCAAGGTCACCACCACGGGCGATGTCACCAAGGCCATGTCCGACGCAGCCAAGGCGGGCCGCAAGGCGGTGCTGATGCAGGTCACCCGTGACGACAGCAACCGCTTCGTCGCCCTGCCGGTCAGCAAGGGCTAGGCGCGCGCGCCGCCAACGACCTTCCCCCGATCATGGTTGGCGCCAGTCGGGGGAAAGGGGCGGAATACGTCGGTCAGTCATTGTGTTCCGCTCCCCGGCGGCAGCGGGCTCCCCTACGCCCGCTGCCGTTCCAGCCACTCATCCTCCGGCGCACTGTCCGACGCATGGTCTGCGTGTTTCGAAAACGCTCTCGACGACAGATGGATTCAGTTGCCGCCGCCCCCAACAACAGTTGCGTGATCCGACGTTACAACTCGTAATCTTGATTTGACCTCAGCTGCGGCGGAAGGTTGCTATCGCCGGAAATCGGTCAGTTGTACCGGTACATCCGATGGGCAAGCACGAAACGTCCATGGCCGAGCGAGGCAAACCGATCGCGCCCGATATCTCCCATGTCGGACGACACTTGTAGAGGCCCTGGATGCTGGACGCACCGAACTGGTACGCCCGTAGGTACAACTCGGTGGTCGCCCGCACCCGCGAGTCCGATCCCGATGCGGAATTCCATATCCAGCAGATCGGCGCGCAGCGCCATGCATCGCGCCTGGCAACCATCGACTATGGCGATGCTTTTGTGCTCGACCTGCAGGACAAGGGCGGCATCGCAATGTCGGGTGCGATCAACGACGATGCTTTGACGGCAGTGTTCCTCTGGGGCGAAGGCACCACCTTCAACGGACAACGGAGTGAAACCCCGCGGCTGCGGATCATCGGCCCGGGAACGGAATTCAAACTGGAGATGCCGGGCAGCTATCGCCTCATGCGGATCGGCCTGCGGGGACCCACGCTCGCATCCCTGCGTGCGGCGTCCAACTCCGACGCGGGCGATCGGGGCTGGTTGATACCGGGCGTGCACGAGCAGCGCGTCGCACCGGGGGCCGAAGTGGAGCTTCAGCAGAAGCTGCTGCGGACCGTCGGCTTCGCGGAAGCCGCCGCGCGGCGTGGCTACGACCTCAGCGCCGGCCTTGCGGTGGCGGCGAGCGAGGCCGGCGCCGCGCTCGCGCAGGTTCTTGCCCGCACACACGCGCCGCCGGTCCGAAATCTCGGCTTCCACGACCGGCGCGAAATCGTCGATGCAACGCTCGCCATCCTCGAGGCAAAGCCTCAAAGTCCTGTTTCAGTCAGTGCCGTCTGCGGCATACTTGGTGTCGGCGAGCGCACCCTGGAGCGCGCCTTCCAGGAGTGCCTGGGCGTCAACCCGCGCGCCTATGAGCGGGAGCGGCGGTTGCGGGCGGCGCACGGCCTCATCCTGACGCGGGGGGATCGCCTTTCGATCACCGATATCGCCATGAGCTTTGGCTTCTGGCACCTGGGCCGCTTCGCAGGCGCCTACGCAGCGCTCTTCGGATGCCCGCCCAGCGAGATGCGGCGACGCATTTGGGGCTTGGTGGCGCAGGACTGACCGATTCCGTCGACCTGCCAGCATGAAGTGCATTCTCACCCGACACTCCCAGCCCCTTGCCCGGCGCGACTTTCGAAATGAAGGCCTGCCCTGAAAGGTTTGTCCGGCGCCGCCCGTCCGTGCCTGCCAAGGTGTGGTGTCGGAAAGTGGATAGAGATTGGGCGGCTCTCGGGAGATTCTGACGACACGGCCGCATCGCCGTCGCCCGTTCCAGAACAGCTTTGGCGCGAGTGTATCCAGCAGACAGGCGATTGAAAGACCTTGGACGCAAAGGTAAGCTCGTTCGGCATTCCCGCCGATCCTTTCGCCGACGAGCCGCTACGGTGGACGCTGGCAATGGACACCGCATCCGTGCCGCCCCCCGAGCAGTTCGATTTCTACCGAACGTGGCACGCGGACCTTGCCGACGTGCAGCTTCTGGGCGCGAAACGCTCCTCCTTTGCCGCCCGGCAACAGGTGTGGCAACTGGGCGATATGGCGCTCGTGACGATCGAATGCCCCGGCTTCGGCTACGACCTTCGGTGGGAGCACCGGAAGCGGCCGTTGCTGGACCACTGGGTATTGTCCGTGCCGTTTTCCAGGTCCCCTTCAGGCGAGATGAAGGCGGGAAAGGCCCGTATGCGTTGCCTCGCCTTACCCGATGGAGGGCTGACCAACGATGACCTGTTCGTCGCGCTCTTCCTGCCGAACACCATGCCGGCAACCAACGCGTCCAGCCTTCAAATCGGCGAGGCGACGTTGCGCTTCCTGGCGGACTACATGCTTCTCCTGCACCGCTCCCTTCCCCACCTCCGGAAAGGAGACCTGCCGCTTATCGTGGCGACGACGACCAATCTTTTCGCGGCCGCCCTTGCGCCGTCCAACGATCGCGACATGGCGGCCCAGGGACCGACGGACGCCGTCGCCACGGCGCGCATCGCCAGGATCATCACCGAAAGACTCCGCGACCCTCTTTTGACGCCTGACAAGCTCTGCCGCGCCGTCGGCGTGTCGCGATCCCGTCTCTACCGGATGTTCGAACCGGCGGGCGGAATATCCAACTATGTCCGTCGCAAGCGGCTGCTCAAGACACGCGATGTGCTTGCGGACAGCTCGGACCGGCGCTCCATCTCCAGCATCGCCGAGGAATGGGGCTTCACCGACGCCTCGACATACAGCCGGATGTTCAAGCTCGAGTTCGGCATCTCTCCCAAGGAAGCGCGCGAACTCGGATGGCAGGGCATCAAACATGCCACCTGGCTCACCATCGACCAGCCGGCTGGCGGGGGCAGTGATAGCCTAAGCAGTGTTTTGATCAACAATTCCCTGGGTCTATCGCTATCGCCAAGACGTCGAGAAGTGGCTTCGCCTGGCGCGCCCGGTTTCGTCCAATGAAGTACTCCTTGCAGGCCGGCTCTCTCAGTCGAACGGAAGACGCGAGATTATTAGCCGTCGCAATCGCGAGAAATATACGGCAGACCCATATTTTGGATTCTTCGCATATTCTAAAAATTTGCCGCCAACCTAGGATTCTGCCGTTTGAGGCCTGCCCTTCGAAGCGCCAATGACGTCAATTTTACTCTTATTTTCCAAGTAAAAGAATCAGCCTGTTGCGAAAGGTATCTTCTATATTATGGTGCGCTCGCGGGGGGATAGGAGTTCGTCATGGACACAGGGGTAATCTCGACCAGCCTCCCCATCACTTCCTTCGCGGCGCCGCCCTTGAGATGCGTTGTCGACGTGGATACGTCGGAGGCACCGCCCGCCGAGCAGTTCGACCTTTTTCAGAGCTGGCACGCGGACATCGTTGATGTCGACCTGCTTAGCGGCGAGTTCAGCTCGTTTGCAGCGCGCGAGCGAGCGTGGCAGTTGGGCGACCTCGTTCTGGCTTCGGTGGAATATCCTGGAACCGGTTATCACCGTCGCTGGAGCAGCAAGAAGCATCCGGTCTTCGATCATTGGCTTCTGTGCGTACCGCAAACGATCCCGCCCGGCGGCGGACGCCCCCGGACAGGACGGTTGCGCTGGCATTGCCTGGCCGTCCCACATCAGGATGAGAGCGAGGATGATGGCGTCCTTTGCCTCTTCCTTCCGCGGGATTTCGCGTTCTCCCAGCCCTTGACGCTGGATATCCGTCCAGAGATGGCGGCGTTCGTTTCGGACTACATCCTCCTGCTCTACCATTCTCTTCCGGATCGCACGGAGAACGATGTTGCCTATATCGGCGCGGCGACCGCAAGCCTGCTCGCCGCCTGCGTCTCTCCATCCCGGAACCACATTTTCGAAGCCCAGGAGCCGATCGACGCCGTCATCATGTCGCGCGCGAACAAGTTCATCTCCGCCAGGCTTGCCGATCGAAACCTGACCCCGGAAAAGCTTTGCCAGGAGCTTGGCATCTCACGCTCCCGCCTCTACCGGATCTTCGAGCCGGCCGGGGGCATTTCGCACTACATCCGGCGCCAGCGACTGCTGAAGACAAGGGATGTCCTGGGCGACAGCACGGATGGTCGTCCGATCTCCAGCATCGCGGAGGAATGGGGCTTCGTCGACCCGTCCACCTACAGCCGGACATTCCGGAGGGAATTCGGAATTTCCCCCAAGGAGGCGCGCGAAGCCGGCTGGCTTGGGATCAAGCATGCGCCTCTGTCCGAGCGACAGGGCGACAGCGTATCCTCGCTGAGCGGCCTGCTGGCCAACAACTATCTTGGTCGCCAGCTCTAGAGCAAAGCCAGCAAAACTGCGCGGCGGTCTTGCGTCCGGAATTGCGTAAAAACAAAGGGATAGAGCATGATGACATCCGAACACCGCTCCACGCTCTTCGGCATCATGCTCTAGTGGAAAACAATTGCCGGCACCGGCCGGCGTTATCTGATCGAGAATGGGGGACAGACTTGGTAAACTGCTTGGATAGACGGGCCGTGATCGTAGGGGGATATCGTTCCTCGCTTTGTTCGGTCGCGCGGAGGCCTCCCAGAAGGGTTGGTATATCGGGAGAATCCCGGACAAGCCCTTCGACATTCCTCTGGTCGACAAGGCGCGCATTCCGGAGCAGTTCCGCCGGCAGGACGTGCCCTATTCCGGCAGGGAGCCCCCCGGGACAATCCTGATCAACAAACGGGAACGGTTCCTCTACTATGTCGAAGACGGCGGCAGGGCGATCCGCTTCGGCATCGCGGTCGGCCGGGACGGACAGAGATGGGATGGAGAGGCGACGGTCGGCAGAAGAGCCCAATGGCCGAGCTGGACCCCTACCGCCAACATGCGGCGCCGCAATCCGAGCTTGCCTCAGCGCGTTTCGGGCGGCCCCAACAATCCCCTGGGCGCAAGGGCGCTTTATCTGTATCGCAACGGCCGGGATACGCTGTATCGCATCCATGGGACCAATGAGCCGTGGAGCATCGGCAAGGCAGCGTCGTCCGGCTGCATCCGGATGTTGAACGAGCACATCTTCGAGCTTTACGGCACGGTTCGAAACGGCGCCCGCGTCGTTGTCCTTTAGCCGGCACTGAATTCCGTAGCCGATCGACTACGGCGCCGTTGCATGATCTTCCCCGCGCTCACCGCCATGTGGGCGCGGGACGTGGCCTTCCCCGACCCCGTGCCCATGCAGTGCCCCTGGGCAGAAACGACGACCCTCCTCGCCTGGCTGAATCGAATTTAGGCCACCGCCTGTAGACATCGCGTCGTCAATCACCCAATCTGCCTGAGGGAACACGAGCGCCTCGAAGAAGGCGCCTACCTTCGGGTGCGCATGAACAATCGCTGGACTTTGTACGATCCACGCCTGGCCTGGATGCTGATTGCACCGGTGCTTCTGCTGCTGATCTTCTTCCTGGTGCTGCCGATCGCGGTGATGGCCGCCTATACGTTCTTCACCTTCGTCACGGCCGGCGTCGAAACCAGCACGCTGACCACCGCCAACTGGCAGGAATTCTTCACCGACAGTTACTATTCCGGCTTCCTACTGAAGACGCTCAGGGTCGGCGCGATCACGGCGCTGCTGTGCGGCGTGCTTGGATACTTCCCCGCCTATTTCATCTGGGCGACTACGTTCAAGCACAAATGGCTGCTGCTGCTCCTCCTCATCGTACCGTTCTGGATCAGCTTCACCATCCGCACCTTCTCCTGGATCAACATCCTGGGCGAACAGGGGGTCATCAATGTCGCGCTGCTGAAGCTGGGCATCATCAGCGAACCCTTGCCGATGCTCTACAACGAGGGCGCGGTGATCCTCGGGCTGCTGCACTTCCTGCTGCCCTACATGATCCTCAACGTCTATGTCAGCCTGGAGGGCATCGACCGCACGCTGATCTCGGCGGCGCGCTCGATGGGCTGCACCAGCGCGCAGGCCTTCCGCGAGGTGACGCTGCCTCTGTCGCTGCCTGGCCTCGCGGCTGGTCTGTTGCTCTGCTTCGTGCTCGCCGCCGGCAGCTACGTGACGCCGCAGCTTCTCGGCTCCGGCCGCGACGCGCTCTTCGGCAATTTGATCTACGACACGATCATGGGCGAGCTGAACTGGCCGATGGGCGCCACGCTGTCGATCGTGCTGTTCGTCGTGCTCGGCTTCTTCGCCGCCATCTACACCCGCTACATGGGCATGTCGCAGATCGTCAAAGGACTCGGTGGATGACGGGATCGGGCGAATGACGGCGCGCAAGGAAGAGGGTCGGTGGGCGTGGCGGCTGACCGGCTTCGTCACGCTCTGCGTTTACATCTTCATGTTCGCGCCGATCCTGGCGACCGTCATCCTGTCGTTCAATGCCTCGATGTTCGGCGGCTTCCCGATGACCGGCTTTTCGCTGCAATGGTACGCCAAGCTGATGAACAACGACGCGGTGCTTTCCGCCTTTCGCACATCGCTGTGGATCGCGCTGGTCACCGCCGCAATCACCACCGCGATAGGCGTCGTCACGGCGTTCGCGCTGGTCCGCTTCGAATTCCCCGGCAAGCAGGCGCTGAGCACGCTGGTGATCCTGCCGGCGCTGGTGCCGGAAACCATCCTCGGCGTCGGCCTGCTGGTGCTGATCAAGGCGGCGGACCAGCCCCGCACCATGCTGCTGCTCGTGCTCGGCCACATCATGCTCGCAGTGCCCTACGTCGTGCTGATCGCCCAGGCGCGCATGGTCGGTATCCGGCGCGTCTATGAGGAGGCGGCGCTTTCGCTCGGCGCCTCGCGCTTTGCCTCCTTCCGCGAGATCACGCTGCCGCTGCTCATTCCGGCCGTCGTCGGCGGCGCGCTGCTCGCCTTCACCATTTCGTTCGACAACACCTCGGCCAGCCTGTTCTGGCGGCCGGCGGGCGTCGAGACCATGCCCACACAGATCCTGTCGATGCTCAAGATCTCGATCAGCCCGGAGATCAACGCGCTCGGCACCGTGATGATCCTGGTGACCGTCGGCATACCGTTGCTCGGCGGTCTGATCCTGCAAAGCCTGACCCGATTGAAAAGACGTGGCGAACCAAAGGAGGAGACGACATGAAACTGACAACCACAACGCGGCTGGAACGGCTGCAGGACAGATATGCCAACGGCGATCTCAGCCGCCGCACATTCCTGACGCTGACGGCGGCGGCGGCGGCAGCGGCCGGCCTCGACATGCCCTGGATGCGACAGGCGCTCGCCGCCGTCGAGGAAGTGCGCTTCGACGGCTGGGGCGGCACTGTGCAGGAAGCGATCGATAAATACGCCTTCCAGCCCTACACGGCCAAGACCAAGATCAAGGTGGTCCAGGGCACGTTTGGCGACGAGGACGAGATCATCACCAAGATCAAGACCGCCAAGCCCGGCGACTACCAAGTGATCCACTCCTCCGGCGTCAACTACTACATCAAATACGTCAATGGTGGCCTGACCTCTGAGATCAACGAGGCCAACATTCCCAACATGGCGAATGTGCTGCAGCCGATGATCGAGCCGTTCCGCAAGCTGACACCGAAGCTTTCGGCGGTGCCGTACGACTACGGCACGACGGGCATCGCCTACAACACCAAGGTGATCTCGCCCGAGGAAGCCAAGGAAAAGGGCGCCGCGCTGCTGCTCGACAAGAAATATGCAGGCAAGGTCGGCGGCTATTCCGACATGACCACGCGCGTCTGGTACGCTGCGCTCGCCACCGGGCAGGATCCCAACAACATCAAGGACATGGACACGATCTGGGCAAAGGTGCGCGAGACGCGCGACCTGGCAAAGAAGTTCTGGAGCTCGGGCGCCGAGCTGATGGACCTGCTGTCAAAGGGCGAGATCGTGGTGACCGACGCCTGGTCGGGCCGCGTCGCGGCACTGCAGGACCAGGGCCATCCGATCGGCTATCTCGATCCGGCCGGCTCCTATGCATGGATGGAGGACATGCTGATCCTGAAGGGCTCGCCCATGGCCGAATCCGAGGAGCTGATCAACTTCATGCTCGACCCCGCGACCTCGATCGCGGTGGCAGAGGGCCAGAGCTATCCGCCGTCGCTCGATCCGACCAAGGTCAAGCTCACCGAGAAGATCGAGAAGCTGCCGGCCTTCGACAAGACCGGCACGATGAAGTCGCTGACCTTCGCCGATCCGACCTACTGGGCGAACAACGAGGACGCCTGGACCAAGCAGTGGAACAGGATCTCGAAAGGTGCCTGAGACCCAGGACACGATAGCCAGTCCCCGGCCGGTTTCGGCCGGGGCAGCCGACGCGGCCGCCGGGGCGAGCAGCCCCGCGGTCGAGTTCCGCAGCATTGAAATCGCCTATGGCAAGTTCGTCGCGGTGCGCGACTTCTCGCTGTCGATCCGAAAGGGCAGCTTCGTCACGCTGCTCGGACCTTCCGGCTGCGGCAAGACGACGATCCTGCGCTCCATCGCCGGGCTCGTCGACATCTCCGGTGGCCAGATCATGATCGGCGGGCAGCGTGTCGACGACGTGCCCATCTACAAGCGCAACATCGGCCTGGTCTTCCAGAGCTATGCGCTGTTCCCGCACAAGACGGTCTTCGACAATGTCGCCTTCGGGCTGAAATACCGCAACGTGCCGAAGCCCGAGATCGCCCGCAAGGTCAGCCAGGCGCTTGCCATGGTGCGGCTGCCCGGCAGCGAGAAGAAACTGCCCTCGCAGCTTTCCGGCGGCCAGCAGCAGCGCATCGCGCTGGCCCGCGCCATCGTCTTCGAGCCGCAAGTGCTTTTGCTCGACGAGCCGCTGTCGGCGCTTGACGCCAACATGCGCGAGGAGATGCGCGTCGAGATCAAGAAGATCCAGAAGGAAACCGGCATCACCGCCATCTTCGTCACCCACGACCAGGAGGAAGCGCTCTCCATGTCGGACCGCATCGTGGTGATGAACGCAGGCTCCGCCGAGCAGGTCGGCACGCCGGAGGAGGTCTACGAGACGCCCGCCACGGCCTTCGTCGCCGATTTCCTCGGCAAGGCCAACATGCTGGCCGGCACGGTCGGCAAGCCCGGTGCCGCGGCCGCCATCACGCTTGCCGCCGGCCAGGCCGTCAATGTTGCCTCGGCGGCACGGCTCGCGCCGGGAAGCAAGGTCACCGTCGTGGTGCGGCCGCAGAAACTGTCCACGGGTGCGGCTGCGAGCGGCAACAAGCTGTCAGGGCGCGTCGTCTCGACGTCTTATCTCGGCGGCAGCGCCATCTACGAGATCGACATTGGCGGAGGCGTCACCATCCGCGCCAACATGCCGATCAGCGGCCGCGTCTTTCGCGAGGGCGAGGCCATCGAGGTCGGCTTCGATCCCAGCGACAGCATTCTGCTCGATGAAGGCGGGCGCAGGATCTCCTGAGGCGGCCGCCTGATCCGGCGTCAGTCGAAGTCGTAAACCGTCTCGGCGGCGACGAATCCGCGGCAGCAATAGGCGACCGGACCCGACATGAGGGCCATGGTGCCCCGGATTTCGATCCGCAACGGGCCGGCCGGCAGATGCACCGTGAAGCGCGTGCTGTCGGTCAGGCCTTTCAGGCGCGCGGCGAAGGCGGCGACGCAGGCGCCCGTGCCGCAGGCTTGCGTGGCGATACCCGGCCTCTCCCAGACGGCGAGCCGGATCGTCGAGGGGTCAACCAGTTCCGCGACGCCGACATTCACGCCTTGCGGAAACAGCGGGTCATCGTGGATTGGCGCGGCATCCCGCGCCAGGTCGACGGCGGCGAGATCGTCAACGAAGAAGACTGCATGCGGGTTGCCGATCCACAGGCCCATGCCATGTCGCAGCGCTCCGCTCGCCACCGGCAGGTCGAGCATGTCGACCTCATGCGAGAGCGGAAAGTCACGCCAGTTCGAACCGATCGGACCAAGTTCCACGCTGACATCCATGGCGCCGGTGCGACGGCATTTGAGCATCCCGCCCTTGGTCTCGAGCACGAGCGCGTCCACGCCGGCCTCCTCCATCAGAAGGTGGGCGACGCAACGTGTGGCATTGCCGCAGGCCGAGACTTCGCGGCCGTCGATGTTGAAGATGCGCATGGCCCCCGTGGCGCCCGCGGCGACGCCCTCGGGTGAAGGCGGCTCGATGGTCAGAACCTGATCGCCTCCGACGCCGACCTGCGGATCACAGATCCTGACGATATCGGCGCGCCGGAAGGCACGGCGATCCCGGCGCCGGTCGAAGATGACGAAGTGATTGCGCAGGCCATGCATCTTGACGAAGGACCGCTCGGTGGAAGCAGGCGTTTCGCCAAAGGCATGGTTCAAAATGGTCATGGACGAACGCCCCGCATCATAATCCCGCGTCCGGACCTTCGACCGGACGGACGATCAATTCAACCGGAATGACTGCCTCGCGGTCGAGAATTCGATCGAACAGGACTACGTCACCGGGAAGACATGCGACTGCCTCGGACCGGCACCGTTCCGATCTATCTCGGCGCGCCGAATGTCGACGGGTTCGTGCCGCCCTTGCGCAAATAGAAGGGCGAGCTTCCGGACTGGGCTGCCAATCTTCGTATCTTGACGAAAATCGGCGCGCCTGTTTGAGACAGATGCAATCGGGACATTTGCTCCCGGGGGAAACGAGCAAGCCATGGCCAAGCTGTGAGGCGCATTTTTCGATTGCTCGCTGTGATGATCATGGCGTCCGGCGGGGCGACCGGCTGCACGAGCATTTCCTATTATGCGCAGTCGCTGGAAGGCCATGCGCGAATCATGGCGGCGCGCCAGGATGTCGGAAAACTGATCCACGATCCTTCGACGCCGGCCGCATTGCGGGGCAAGTTGACGTCGGCAAGCGCCATACGACGGTTCGCGACGGATGAACTGGCGCTGCCCGAAAACAGCAGCTACCGCAGCTATGTCGACATCCATCGGGACGCTGTGACGTGGGCCGTTTTTGCAGCGCCGCAATTCTCGCTCGCGCCACGAACCTGGTGCTTTCCGGTTTTCGGCTGCGTTCCGTACCGGGGTTATTTCGATCGCAAATCCGCGACTGAAACCGCCGTCGAACTCCATGGACAGGGGCTGGACGTCTACGTCACGGGCATCACGGCATATTCCACCCTGGGCTGGTTCAGCGACCCGCTGCTGAGCACGATGCTCACCCAGGACGACTCCTATCTCGCAAGCCTCATTTTTCATGAACTTGCGCATCAGCGCCTTTATGTAAACGGCGACTCCGCGTTCAACGAAGCCTTCGCCGTGGCAGTCGAAACCAGCGGTGTGAGGAAATGGCTCCGCGCCAACGGCGATCGCGCCGGATTGCGCCGCTACGAGGCCGACCGCAAGCGCAGGATCGATTTTCTCGGGCTGGTGTCGAAGACCAGGGACGAACTGGGGCAGATCTATCTGAGTCCCCGAGCTCCGGAGCAGATGGCTGCCGCCAAGGCAGAAGCCATCGACCGGCTGCGCATGCGCTACCGGCAGCTTCGCGACAAGCGCTGGGGTGGGTATCGAGGATACGACGCCTGGTTCGATTCCCCGATCAACAACGCAAAGCTCGCCGCGACCGCTGTCTACGGCGAGCAGGTTCCGGCGTTTCTTCACTTGTTCGACTTGTGCTCGGGCGACTATCCCAGGTTCTACGCCTCAGTCCGACGGATCGCGAATTTGCACCAGCCATCCCGATCCGAGGCACTGAAGGCCGCGGATACATGTGATTGACTTGAACAGGCCGGCAAGGTGCCCCAGGTCGACATTTTGATCCGTGCGGAGCGCGCCCTTGCGACTGGCTCGATGGGTCGGCTTTTCACGGAGGTCGTGCGACATCCGTGTTCGTACAATAGGCCTCGCTCCTCAGAACTTCACGTTGAAGTTTGCCCTCACACCCTGGTCGGCGGCGTCTGATCCGAGCTGGGCGTTATAGGCGACGCCGAGGACAGCATCGCGCGTGATGGCATAGTCGAGCCCAGCTTCGAGGGTGGCAGCGTCGCGCGCTATCGGCACGCCCCAGATCGAGAAGGAATCGCCGCCGGCGGCGAAGCGCTGTATCGCCAATGGCGTGGTATCGCCGAAGGCATGGCGCCAGCCGATCACGCCTTTGGCTGTGAAGCGAGCGCCGCCCAGTTCGAAGCCGGTCGATGCGCGCAGGCCGATCGTGCCGAAGGTCGCATCGGTACTGGTCGACGCGCTGGTCAGCGCCGCCGCGCCGCCCTGTTCAGTGAACCTGTCCGTGCTGAGATTGACATATGCCAGATTGGCGAAGGGCTCGAAACGCGCGGGACCTGCGTCGTAGCCATAGGCGAGTTCACCGAACACCTGCGCCGTCGCGGCGCTATAGTCGCCCTTCAGACTGTCGGCGAAGCCCGGGAAGGCTACGCTGCGGCTGGTGGCGATTTCGTGCCAGGTGTAGGCTGCGCCTGTGCGCAAGGCGAGACCACCCCAAGTCGTGCCGCCATAAAGACCGACATGATAGTTGTCGCTCGACCCGGACGAGCGGCGGTCGTTAGCTTCAAAGGATGTGTGACTGTAGCCGGCCATAACGCCAAGGCGCCAGCCGTCGAACACGGGGGCATCCAGACCGGTGAGGAAGCCACCGGTGGAGTGCGTAAGCCGCGCGGCATTGCCGTCGCTGCCAGTCTGGCTCCAGGAGCCAAAACCCTGGCCCCAGAGCGCGGCGCGATCCGTGGTCGCGGCAACGGGCACCGGCTTGCCATCCACATAGGTCGTCACCACGCCATTCCCGCTCCCGACACCGTCGAAGGCGGCGCGGATGCGGTCGTTGACCGCGTTGCGGGCGAACTGGCTGTCTTCGATCAGCGCGGTCCTGGCCGAAGCATGCACCTCACCCGATGCCTGGTCGAAGGCATTGCGGGCAGCCGCGTCCGATTGCAGTTGCAGGATGGCGTCATAGAGCGGACTGCCCGCGTAGAACGGATCTCCACCCGACAGGCTCTGGACGCCGGCCGCCGCCGACTTCTGGTTGCGGGTCACCCCGGCATCGGCGAAGTCGCGCACTCTCAGCACATCGAGATACGCATTGTTGGCGTCGTAGCTATCGGTCATGCCGACGAAGGCCGAGATCGGGCCGATCCCGGTGACGGAGCCGAACGTTCCCGTAAGGCCGCCAGTGGTGGTCACGATCGCATAGTGCCCTATCTTCGCGCCCTGCCCGGAAACATCGAGCACCGAGCCGGAGATGTCACCTGTGCCGGACACGGCGACACGATCGGATGCACCAGGGGTGCTGATCTCTGCGACGAGATGCGAACCGGCCGCCATGGCAAGGTCGCCGTTGACGGTAAGCGTGCCGATGGAGTTGCCGGGCGACAGGGTAGCCCCGGAAGCGATGGTTACCAGCGAGCCGGCGCCCGAGCCGACCGTGCCATGGCCGGCAAGTGCGCCGCCGCGCGCGACATTGAGCGATCCGCCCAGCACTGCATCGCCATGGCCGGCCGTCGAGCCGACGACCAGCACGCCGGCACCAACCTCGGTGTTACCGGCAAAGCCGGCGCCGTTGCCATCATAGATAAGTGCCCCCGTGCCGCTCTTGACGAGATTGCCAGACCCCGAAACCACGCCGCCGAGCCCCAGGACGGTGCCGCCGGCCACATCGAACGTGCCCGCCTGCCGCAGCAGAACGTCGCGCGCCGTCGTGAAGCTCGCTGTCGTCGCCAGGGTTCCGCCACTGAAAATCAGATCCCCTGACGCAGCACCCAGATTGGCGTCGGCCGACACCGACAGAACGCCGCCATTCAGCTCGGTGCCGCCCGAATAGGTGTTCGCACCGGTGAGCGTCAGCGTTCCGCTCCCGGTCTTGACGAGGCTGCCGCCAGCGCCCCCTCTGAGGCCGCCATCCGCGATCACGCCGCTGACAGTCGTGGAATCGCCATTGCCGCCGACGGTGAGCTGGTTGCCACCGAGAAAGAACGTGCCACCGCCAGCGATCGATCCGGCGCTGATCCTGCCGTCGCCGGCCGCCCCGGTCGTGCCGGAGAAGTCGAACCGCCGATTCCCCTCGCCGTTGATCAGGCGCGCATTCCCGGCCGTGCTGCTACCCTGGAACAGCACCAGTTCTCCGTTGTTGATGATGGTCGCATTGCCGGCGGTGCTGTTGGCGTGGAAGCCTGCATCAGCCCCACTGCTAAGGTCGATTGTGGCGTTGTCGGCCGTACTGCCCTCAAAAAATTGCACCGACCCGCTATTGGTGATGTTGATGGCCGCGCTTCCGGCCTTGGCCGTACCGGCGAAACTGATTGTGCTCCGATCGCTGTTGATCGTGGCGGTGGCAGCTGTGCTGTTGCCATCGAAAGCCGCGATGGCGCCATTGCTGACACTGATCCCGGCCGCTCCAGCCGTGCTGGTGCCCTGGAAAAAGACCCCGGTCTTGTTGTTGAAGACGCCCTCGCCGTCGGCATTGATGATGGCGACGCCAGCCGAACTGCGGTCGGAGAACGTCGTCGATCCGTTGCCGAAGTTCGCGATTGTGGCGCTTCCGGCCGTGCTGTCACCTTTGAAGGAGGTCTGCCCATTGACGTTGGTGATCGTCGCAAGGTTGGCGGAACTGGCGTCGCCGAATTCCGTCGACCCGCCATTGCGATTGCTGATGGTGGACTGCCCGGCTCCGCTTGTGCCGGAGAATGTCGTCGTGCCTCGATCATTGACAATAAGTGCACCATCGGCCGTGCTTTGGTCAGTGAAATGCGTCGCCCCATCCTGCTCGTTGGTGATGACGGAAAAGCGGGCCGTACTGCCATCGAAAAATGACGTCGACCCGCCGCCGCGGTTCGTAATGGTGGCGCCGCCGACCGGGCCGGGGCCAGTGTCGCCGGCCGTGGCGCCGCCCCTGAAAATCGTGCGGGCTCCTGAACCGAGGTTGCTGATGGCCGCATTTCCGGCAGTGCTCCGGTCAACGAACACCGTCCCGCCGTCCGGACCATTGTTGATGGTGGCACGACCGGCCGTGGCGTCATTCTCGAAAAACGTCACCCCATCACTGCTGTTGTTGATGGTGGCCTCGTTCGCGGTGCTGTCGTCCAGGAAATGCGTTACGCCGGCATCGTGGTTGTCGATCGTCGCGTCACCGGCGTTGCCGGTCGTGTTGGAAGGCGGAGCCGCCCGGCGGAAAAACGCGGAGTCGCCGCTGCCATTGTCAATCGTCGTGCCCGCGGCGGGATTGGGATTGACGGTGCTGCCATCATAGGTCGCTGTTTGCGCCAGGCTTGGCGTCAGCATGAGAAGCCCAAGGGCCGAGCTCGCGCTCAGGATCGACAGCATCCCGCGCACGTTGAATGAGCATTTTTTCGACAAACTGAGGCTCCCCGATTTCCAATGGCCGCGGCAAACGCTCAACGAAGCCGTTTCGCGCGCCTGTAACGACAAGCCCGCTCACACGAATCGAGGCTCTCTGGATGTTCTCCGTGATCAGCGTCCCCTGAGCGTCCCCTGAGCACCTCCGAACACCCGCGGTTCGAGGTCTCCGGCCATTGCGGCCACTCGACGTGCCGGAACTCCCGGTCAGTGAGCGGGTAGTTCGGGCCAGCGACGGGAGTGGGGGCATAGCGACCGCGGCCGGCGGCAGTGCAGGATCGGGACCTACGCCTCGACCTGAAACCCGAGGCCCTGGCCGAAATATTGCTGGCTCGACCTGACCAACGGACCAGTGTCACGACGACAGGGCGCCCCCTCTCGACGACCCATTAGGTGTCGTACTGGCGATCATTTCCGTATCGGCGACGGCCTGCTTACCGTCGGCTGGGCGTCGATCGGCTGGAGTTCGACCTGAAAGATGTCAGGCTCACACCCAGGAGCCTCGCGCGCGCAACCAGTCGATAGAGGCCTCTATGCCACCGAAGGGATAGACGTGGAGGTGCGAGATGCCGGTTTGCGCCTGAAGAATGTAGCGCTCGAGCGGCTCGGCGAACATCTCGGGCGACTGGCTTCGCGCCAGCGACATCAGTCCGCCGCCGCGCTTGCGCAGCATGTCCAGTGAATTCCCCACGCCGCAGGCCATCGCATATTTGACCAGCGTGGCGAACCGCGCTGGCCCCGCGACGCCGATATGGACGGGAACGTCGATCCCGTCCTCGCGCAGGGTCTTCGCCCATTGTCCGAACGCGTCGCCGTCAAAGCCGAACTGGGTGACGATACGAAGCTCGCTGCCGGTTTGGCGCGCATAATCCAGCTTGCGGCGTAGCGCCAGCGCCTGGTCGTCGCGCGATATGTCGGGACTGCCCTCTGGATGACCTGCAACGCCCAGCCTGCGGATGCCATGATCGACGAGAAGCCCCGTATCGAGGACGTCGAAGGCGGACCCGAAAGGCCCTTGCGGCTCGCGTGGACTGCCGCCGATCACCAGGATGTCCTCGACGCCCGCTTCCGTGGCCAGCCGGCATATGCGCGTGACGAGTTGCCCGTGGCTGGACAGCCGCCGCGCGGCGACGTGAGGGACGGCCGCGAAGCCGCGTTCGCGCACGATGCGTGCCGCGGCGACCAGCGCGTCATCGGTGTCGGTGCCGAGGTCGGGAATGTAGATGCGTGTGCCGGTCGGCACCCGGTGCGCCAAACTTGAGAGATCCGAAATATGGCGCGGCAGCATCTCGATCGATGCCGGCAGGCGCTGGTCCACTCGCCCGTCGGTACCGGACAGGACGGCGCGGTTCACGAGAAGACCACCGTCTTGCGGCCGTTCAGCAGAACGCGATCCTCGATGTGGAGTGCGACCGCGCTGGCGAGAACGCGCCGCTCGATATCGCGGCCCTTGCGGACCATGTCGTCCGGCGTGTCGGCATGGCTGACCTGCTCGACATCCTGGGTGATGATCGGGCCTTCGTCGAGATCGGAGGTCACGTAGTGAGCCGTCGCCCCGATCATCTTCACGCCTCGCTCGAACGCCTGGTGATAGGGCTTCGCGCCCTTGAAGCCAGGCAGGAAGGAGTGATGGATGTTGATGCAACGGCCCGACAACCTGCTGGCGAACGAGTCCGACAGGATCTGCATGTATCGGGCAAGGACCACCAGTTGCGCGCCGCTCCGCTCGATGACCTCGCCGATGCGCGCCTCCTGGCTGTGCTTGGTCGCCGCGGTGATGGGCAGGTGATGAAACGGGATCGACGGATCGGGCGCGATCGCCAGCGCGCCGACGGGATGGTTGGAGACGATACCCACGCAATCGACCGCCAGTTCGCCTATACGCGCGCGATAGAGAAGGTCCTGCAGGCAATGGTCGAATTTCGAGACCATCACCAGGACCTTGCAGCGCTCCAGCGCCGGCCGCAGCCGCCAGTCCGATCCGATCCATTCCGCGAGCGCGGAAACGTCCGCGCGCAAGGGGGCTGGATCGCCAGCCAGCCGAAACCGGATGCGCATGAAGAAGCGACCGGTCTGGGCGTCGTCGAACTGGGCAGCCTGCACGATATCGCCGCCATGCTTGGCGATTGCGGTCGACACCACGGAGACGATGCCCGGACGGTTCGCGCAGCTGAGGGTGAGGATGTACTCCGCGATCGCCATGTGGGCACCCCTGAACGTCGTTCCGCGAACGCCCGCATGGCAGGCGAAAATCGATGTAGCTCCTGCCTATCATTGCATTAAATAGAAATCAATTCTATTATACAGAACTTTTGCAGAGCGCCGCAGACCGTACACTCCGTTCGCAGGGCGAAAGGCCCGGTGACGACGCGCGCACGAAATGAGCAGAATTGGATTTTCGAAGGGAACAGCGATGCAGCATCAGCCGGAAGTGACTGGCTTCCACGACCCGCGCACCGGGTCGGTCCAATTCGTCGTCGCCGATACGCAGGCCGGCAGATGCGCCATCATCGATCCCGTGCTCGACTACGACGAGAAGGCCGGAACCATCGCGACCCGAAACGCCGACGCGATCCTCGGCTTTGTCGCCAACAGAGGCTATGCGATCGACTGGATCCTCGATACGCATCCGCACGCGGACCACTTCTCGGCGGCCGACTACCTCAAGCGGCGGACCGGCGCGCCGATTGCCATCGGCGAGAACATCGTCGGCGTCCAGAAGCTGTGGAAGGACTTTTACCACCTGCCGGATTTCCGCGCCGACGGCTCGCAATGGGATCGGCTGTTCACCGCCGGCGATACGTTCAAGGTCGGCGACATCGATGCGCGCGTGATGTTCTCGCCCGGCCACACCATGGCCTCCATCACCTACGTCATCGGTGACGCGGCCTTCATCCATGACACGCTTTTCATGCCGGACGGCGGCACGGCGCGCGCAGATTTTCCGGGCGGCAGCGCCGCCGCCCTGTGGTCATCGATCCAGGCAATCCTCGCCCTGCCGGACGAAACGCGCCTGTTCACCGGCCACGACTACCAGCCCGGCGGGCGCGAGCCACGGTGGCAATCCACGGTCGCCCAACAGAAGGCTGGAAACATCCATCTCGGCGGTGGCCGCGACGCGGCGGGTTTCATCGCCATGCGCGAGGCGCGCGATGCGACCCTGCCCATGCCGAAGCTCATTCTTCACGCCATGCAGATCAACATCAACGCCGGCCGGTTGCCGGAGCGCGAACCCAACGGGCAGCGCTACATGAAGATCCCGCTCGGACTGTTCGATGCAGCCCCCTGGGGCTGAGCCGGCACTAGCCCCTCGCCCGACTCACCTCAGGCCTCTTGCGATGCTCCATCCAGGGCAGCGACCTGTTCGGACGTGAGGGCCAGCGTTGCCGCGTCGAGCACGGCATCCATCTGCTCCGGCCGGCTGGCGCTGACGATGGCGGCGGCGACGGTTGGCCGGGCGATCAGCCAGGCGAGCGCGACCTGGGCCGGCGTGGCCGCTTGCGCTTCCGCCACCGCGTCGACCGCGGCCAGGATACGCAGGCCACGCTCGTTCAGGTAATTTATGGCGGTGCTGCCGCGCGGGCTCTGACCGCTGCTGGCCAGCGCGCGATATTTGCCGGTGAGAAAGCCCTGGGCCAGCGAACGGTAGGTCAGCACACCCAGGTCCTGGCTCTGGCAGACCGGGGCCAGTTCCTTTTCATACACGGCGCGGTCATAGAGATTGTAGAGCGTCTGGAAACTCTCGAAGCGCGGCAGGCCCTTGGCTGCGCTCGTCTCCAGTGCCGCCGCCAGCCGCGGCGCTTCGTAGTTCGAGGCGCCGATCACGCGGGCCTTTCCCGCCTCGATCAAGCGGTCGAACGCCTCCAGCGTTTCGTCGAGCGGCGTTTCCGGGTCGTCTATATGCGCCTGGTAGAGATCGATGTAGTCGGTCTGAAGCCGCTTCAGTGACGCCTCGACGCCCGCGATGATGTAGTCGCGCTTCAGCCCTTGCCGCTCGTCGCCGAAGCTTTCACCGACCTTGGTGGCGATCTTGACGCGATCGCGCCCGCCGCGCGACTTCAGCCAGTTGCCGATGATGGTTTCGGATTCGCCGCCGCTGTTGCCGTTGGCCCAGAGATAATAGACATCGGCCGTGTCGATGAGATCGAAGCCGCGCGCGACGAAGCGGTCCAGTATGTCGAAGGCTGTTCCTTCCGGGACCGTCCAGCCGAAAACACTGGAGCCGAGCGCAATGGGCGCGGTCGTCAGATCGGATCTACCGATGCGTCTGCTGTCCATGGGCAGTCCCTCCGATCAAGTTTCGCCACCTGCGCGATTATTCCAATATCAGGAACATTGACACAATATATGAAACAACTCATCCTGCAAGCGCAGCAGGACAGAACCGGTGCTGAACACCGCGCGCAAACGCGACCAATACGACTACATCATCGTGGGCGGCGGCTCGGCCGGCGCCGTGGTGGCATCGCGCCTGTCGGAGGACGCCGACGCCACTGTGCTGCTGATCGAGGCCGGGCCGGCCTGGCATGGTCCCACGGTCCGCATGCCGGCCGCCGCCTTCATCGCCATGTCGGGCCAGCGCTACGCCCAGAGCCTCGCGACGCTTCCGCAATCCGGCCTGGCGGGACGCAAGGACGCCATCACAGTCGGGCGGACGCTGGGCGGCGGCTCGGCGGTGAATTCGCTGTGCTATCTCCGGGGTCACGCCCTGGATTTCGACCTCTGGGAGACGATGGGGGCGACCGGCTGGTCCTATGCCTCCACCCTCCCCTATTTTCGCCGCGGCGAGACGCGCATTCCCGCGGGAGATGCGCGATATCGCGGCGACGCGGGACCGCTTCAGGTCACGAAGGCACATCCGCACGGTCCGTTCCAGCACGCGTTCCTGGAAGCGGGCAGCGCGCATCCGTCGGGGGTTACCGACGATCCCAACGGCTTTCGCCAGGAAGGCTTCTTCACCTGTGACCAGACGATAGGCCACGGCCTGCGTGCCAGCACGGACCGCGCCTATCTACGACCGGCGATGAAGCGGCCGAACCTCACCGTGCTGACCGGGACGACCGCCACCGGCCTCATCGTGAAGGACGGCAAGGTCGAAGGCGTGCGCGCCCTGAGAAACGGCCGGCAAATGACCTTCAGGACGAGCAGGGAAGTCGTTCTCAGCGCGGGCGCGCTGCGCACGCCGCAGTTGCTGATGCTGTCGGGCGTCGGACCGGCCGACCATTTGCGGAAAGTGGGCATCACCCCCGTACTCGACCTGCCAGGCGTCGGCGCCAACCTGCAGGACCACGTCGCGACACGCCTGTCATGGCAGGCAACCCAACCGCTCAGCCATTCGCTTTACGCAAGTGGGCACCGGCGGCTGACGGCAGGCGGACGCTGGCTGCTGCGGCGCGACGGCATTGCCGCGACCACCGGACTGGAAACATGCGCCATGCTGCGATCCTCGTATGCCGATGGCACGCCGGACCTGCAGATGTTTCTTTATCCAGCGTTGATCGAGAACAACCGGCCGGATCCGCGCACGCACGGCTTCGGCATAGGCATCAACCTGAACCGCAGCCGCAGCACGGGGCATCTGCGCCTTGCGTCGGCCGATCCGCTGGCTGCGCCATTGATCGACCCCCGCTATCTGTCCAACGCCATGGATCTCGCCATTCTCGCTGATGGCATCGACATCGCGCGCGATATCGTCGAGGACACGGCCTTCCGTGACCTGCGCGGCAGGCCCATGCAGGACCATCGGGCCATTGTCGCCGATCGCCAGGCCTGGCTGCGTCAGACCGTATCCGGCAACTGGCATCCGGCCGGCACCTGCCGCATGGGCGAAGGCGACGGCTGTGTCGCCGCCCCGGACGGCAGGGTCCACGGCATCGGCGGCCTGCGCGTCATTGATGCCTCGCTGATGCCCGCGATCACCAACGCCAATCTGAACGCTCCCGTCATCATGATGGCGGAGCGGATCTGCGACATGATCCGGGGACGCCCGCTGCTTGCGCCCGAAGCAGCGCCATTCCACTGGGCCTGACGCCTAAGGGGCGTCTCAGTTTGCCGCGGCGATAGCGCCGCCGCGCCGCTCGGCCAGCAGCCGCGTCAGCCAGTCGGGATCCATTTCCGGAACGGACGAGAGCAGCAGGTTGGTGTAGTCCTGCTGCGGGGTTTCCAGGACCTGCGCGCGCGAACCCTGTTCTACCAGCTTGCCGCCATTCATCACCACCACCTGGTCGGCGATGGCCCGCACGGTCGCGATATCATGGGTGATGAAGACGTAGGTGATGCCCAGTTCCTGCTGCAGCGTGTCGAGCAGCTTCAGGATTTCCGTCTGCACCAGTTGATCGAGGGCCGACGTGACCTCATCGCAGATGACCAGGCTGGGCTTGGCGGCCAGGGCCCGCGCGATGCAGACGCGCTGCTTCTGCCCGCCTGAAAGCTCCCCCGGCAGCCGGTCGAGGAATTGCGACCCCATTTCGATCATGTCGAGCAGTTCCACCACGCGGCGATCCCGCTCCTCGCCCCGCAGGCCAAGATAGAATTCCAGCGGACGACCGATGATCTCCTCGACCGTGTGGCGCGGATTGAGCGCCGTGTCGGGCGACTGGTAGATCATCTGGATCTTGCGCAGCAGGTCTCGCGAGCGGCCGCGGAACCCGGAGGGCAGCACTTGTCCCTCGAACACCATCTTGCCTGACCAGACCGGAACCATGCCGGAGATCACCTGGGCGAGCGTCGACTTGCCCGAGCCCGACTCTCCGACAATGGCCAGCGTGCGGCCACGCTGCACCTTCAGCGAGACGTCATCCAGCACCTTGACGGATTTTGCGTAGCCGCTCGACAGGCCCTCGATGGAGAGGTGGGTATCCGTCTCCGGGCGCTCGGCCTGCGACATGGCCCGCACCGACCATAGCGATCGGGTGTATTCGGTCTCGGGCTCCGCCAGCATCTTCCGCGTCGGCGCTTCCTCGACCGCGATACCGTGGCGCAGCACCATGATGCGATCGGCCATCTGCGCGACGACGGCCAGGTCGTGCGAGATATAGATGGCGGCTGTGTTGAACTCGCGCACCACCTCGCGCATCGAGGCGAGCACCTCGACCTGGGTCGTTACGTCGAGCGCGGTTGTCGGCTCGTCGAAGATGATCAGGTCGGGGCGGCATTCCATCGCCATCGCCGTCATGGCGCGCTGCAACTGGCCGCCCGACACCTGATGCGGGAACCGGAAACCGATTTCGGCCGCGCGCGGCAGGCGCAGCTTGCCGAACATCTCCACCGCCCGCGCCGCCGCCAGCCGACGGCCGAGCAGCCCGTGGCGAACGGCAGTCTCGATGGTCTGGTCGAGCAGGCGATGGCTGGGGTTGAACGACGCGGCGGCGCTTTGCGCCACATAGGCGATGCGCGAGCCGCGCATGAGCCGGAGTTCCTCCTCCGGGAGGCTCAGCATGTCCTTGCCGTCGAAGGTGACGCTGCCGCCGGTGATGCGGCAACCGGGCTTGGCGTATCCCATCGCCACAAGGCCCAGGGTTGACTTGCCGGCGCCGGATTCACCGATGAGACCGAGGATCTCGCCGCGTTCCAGCCGCAGGTCGACGCCCTTCACGATCGGATGCCAGCGATCGTCGGAAAAGCCGTCGACCTTGAGGCCGGCTATCTGCAGGAGCGGCGCGCCCTTCTGGCGGGGCTCGGATTTGCTAGCGTTCATCCCGAAGCCCGCTCGTACGATAGAGATACCAGTCGATCACGAAGTTGATGGCGATCGTCAGCAACGCG
This sequence comes from Mesorhizobium sp. 65-26, assembly GCA_001899205.1. Lineage (GTDB taxonomy): Bacteria > Pseudomonadota > Alphaproteobacteria > Rhizobiales > Rhizobiaceae > Mesorhizobium. The sequence continues at coordinate 126,371 of MKVL01000039.1, forward strand.
ATAGCCGCCGCCGGCAGCAGCGGCGTGATGTTGCCGTAGGAGATGAGAGCCGCGTTCTCGCGCACCATCGACCCCCAATCCGCTGTCGGCGGCTGGATGCCGACACCGAGGAAGGACAGCGCCGCGATGGACAGAAACACGAAGCAGAACCGCAGGCCGAACTCGACGATCAGCGGCGCCATGATGTTGGGCAGTATCTCGCGACGGATCAGCCAGACGGCGCTCTCGCCACGGACGCGGGCGATCTGGATGAAGTCCATCACCACGACATTGCCGGCCGCGGCCCGTGCCAGGCGGAACACCCGCGTGGCATCGAGAGCGGCGAGCGTCACGATCAGGTTGGGGATCGAGGAACCGAAAGCCGACAGGAACAGCAAGGCGAAGATGACGCTGGGGATCGACATGAAGACGTCGACGATGCGCGAGCAGAGCTGGTCGAGCCAGCCGCCATAGAGCGCGGCGACAATGCCGAGCGTGCCACCGAGGAGGAAGGCCAGGCAAGTGGTGATCACGGCGATGCCCACCGTGTTGCGCGCGCCGTAGATCAGTCGCGACAGGACATCGCGGCCAAGCTGGTCGGTACCGAGCAGAAAATGCCCGCCCCAGGCCATATAGGGTTGCCCGGCGACCGTGGCCTCGTTGTACGGGGCGATCTGCGGCGCGAACAGCGCGAGGATGGCATAGGCAAGGATCACCAGCACGCCGAACCAGGCGGTGAAACGCGCATGGCGCATCTCTTTCAGCAGGCGGCTGAACCAGGAGCGTCGGCGGCGCGTGACCGCCGGAGTCATGTCTGGAGAACTCATCGCGAATACATCAGTCGTGGATTGGTCACGATCGCGATGACATCGGCAACAAGGTTCAGCACGATGTAGGTCGCCGCGAAGATGAGCGCGCAGGCCTGCACGACAGGCATGTCGCGAGAGCGGACCGCGTCGACCATGAGCTGGCCGATCCCCGGATAGACGAAGACGACCTCGACAACGACGACGCCGACGATCAGGTAGGCGAGATTAAAGGCGACGACGGTCGCGATCGGCGCCCAGGCATTGGGCAGCGCGTGCTTGAAGACGATCCACGCCGACGAAAGGCCCTTCAACCGGCCCATCTCGATATAGGGGCTGGCCAGCACGTTGATCAGGACAGCTCGGGTCATCCGCATCATATGCGCGATGATGACCAGCGTCAGGGTGAGCGAGGGAAGCAGCAGCTTCCAGATACGCTCCCCGATCGTGGTGCTCTCGTTGATGGCGGCGAGCGTGGGGAGCTTGGGCATCAGCGACAGGACCGAGCCTATGCCGGAACTGAGCCAGCTCGGCAGGAGCTGGCCGAGCTGCGTCATGGCGAACATGTCCTTTGAGATCACCAGATAGCAGAGGATGTAGGCGATGAAGAATTCAGGCACGGAGATCGTCATCAGCGTCAGCCCGTTTACGGCACGGTCGAAGAACGAGCCGCGATAGAGCGCCGTCAGGGCGCCGAGCAGGATCGCCAGCGGCACGGCGATGATAGCCGTCATCGCCGCCAGGAAGAAGGTGTTGTAGAGCCGTGGTCCGATGATGGCGCTGACGGCACGCACCGCGCCCGGACGACTGGTCAGCGAACTGCCGAAATCGCCATGGACGGCGCCCGCCATCCAGCTCAGGTAGCGCTCGATCGGCGGACGGTCGAAGCCGAGCATCTGGCGGTAGGCCTCCACCGTTTCCGGAGAAGCCGAACGCCCCAGGATCGACTGTGCGAAATCGCCAGGCAGGGCTTCGATCGACAGATAGATGACGATCGACACCATGAACAGCGTCACCAGTCCAAGCCCGAGCCGTTGCAAAACAGTGCCTAGCAGGGGCACGATGGCCCGCTGCCTCCCCGGACCCGTCCGACCGGGAACTTCGGCGACATCAGTCATTATGTGATCCCGACCCTGGCCTCGATGGAAGGCCGCATCCTGAGCGGCATGATCGCCTCAGGATGCGGTTGACATGGCCGAGCCGTCAATCCTCGATCCACCAGCGGGAGATGAACTGCCAGCCGTCCAGCTCCCAGGCCTTTGAGATGCTCTCCGCGTGCTTGACGCGCGACCGGTAGGCCCAGATGTTGTTGGGCAGGATCGGCGCGATCAGGCCGCCTTCGTCATGGACGATGCGCTGCATCTCGCCATACATCTCACGACGCTTGGCCTCGTCGAGTTCGGCGCGAGCCGACAGGAGCAGGCTTTCGAACCTCGGGTTGTTGAAGTGGGTGTCGTTCCACGCCGCGCCCGACTTGAACGCCACCGAGAACATCAGATCCTCGGTCGGCCGGCCGCCCCAGTCCGTGGCGATGAAAGGCTTCTTCAGCCACACATTCGACCAGTAGCTGTCCGCCGGTTCGTTGATGATGTTCAGGTTGATGCCGATCGGCTTGAGGTTCGACTGATAGAGAAGCGAGCAGTCCACCGCCGACGCATAGGCGGCCGACGAAGCCGAGAGATCGACGTTCAACGAGGTCAGGCCCGCCTTCTTGAGGTGATGGGCTGCCCGGTCGGGATCGTATGTGATCTGCGGAATTTCCGGATCGTAGAAGCGATAGGCCGGCGTTATCGGATGGTCGTTGCCTATCTTTCCATGCCCGGCAAGCGCGACGTTCAAGGCGGCCTCGCGGTCGATGCCGTATTTGAGCGCCATCCTCACATCGTTGTTGTCGAAGGGCGGGGTGTCGCAGAACATCGTGAAACCGTGGAACCGGAAGCCCGCCATCTCCTCGACCTTGACGCCGGGGGCGCCCTGCAGCATCGCCAGGGTGCGGATTTCCGGGCGATCGATGATGTCGACGTCGCCGGTGAGCAGCGCGTTCTGCCGCGCCGTGGCATCCGTGATGATCAGCACCTCGGCCGAAGCGAGGTGGCCGACATCCGGGTTCCAGTAGTTGTCGGCCTTCTTGAAAAGCGCGCGCACGCCGGGCTCGAACTCGGCCAGCTGGTAGGGACCCGCCCTGCTTCCATCGTTCTGCCAGTCGATCGTGCCGTCGTCCTTGGCCTTGCAGATCGCCAGCTGGTAGTCGGTCAGGATATAAGGGAAGTCGGCGTCGCCGGTCTCGAGGTCGAAGACCACGGTCTTGTCGCCGTCAGCAGTGATGTTCTTGACGTTCGCGACGACCGACTTGGAGTTGGAGGTCGTCTTGTCGCCACGATGATGGTTGATCGAGGCGATGACATCCTTGGCGGTGACCGCCGAACCGTCGTGGAATTGCGCCGAACGCAGCTTGAAGACCCACTTGCGGGCCTGGTCCGAACCCTCCCACGATTCCGCGATGTCGCCCTGCAGCTTGTTGTCGCTGCCGACGACAGTCAATTTTGCATGGCAGGTGTAGGACAGCATGATGGAGAAGCCGTGGGCATAGGTGCCCGGCTCGACCGAGTCCGTGGTCTGGCCGAACGAGCAGCCCACCTTCATATTGCCGCCCTTCACAGCGGCCTTGGCCTTGCCCGCCAGGGAGAAAGAACCCGCCGCCAGGGCCAGGCCGAAGGCACCGGCAGTCTTGATCAAACCGCGGCGATTTATCGAGCCGATGATCCCGGCGTCCTTGTTGTCTGAAGCATGCATCGTAACTTCCCCTAACAGTTGTTTCTTTTTCTAGTACGGAGTCACTTCACGGAGTTTTTGACGGCGCTTTTGTTCCACTTGTTGAACCAATATCGCTACATATGGCACAGCAGGCAAGGCAATTTTTTGTCAACCTGCTGACCAAATGGAGCATTTTCAGCTCTTTTCCCTCGCGATCAGTTCGGCTGCCCGATGGCCGATCATCATGCAGGCGGCCGCCATGTTGACGCTGACCATGGTCGGCATGATCGAAGCGTCCGCGAGGCGCAAACCACCCATGCCGACGACCCGCAACTGCGGATCGACGACACTCAGTGGATCGTCGGCGGCCCCCATGCGACAGGTGCCGCCGGGGTGGTAACCGGTGGTGGCGGTTTCGCGGATATAGCTTGCGAGTTCGTCGTCGGAAGCGAGCCGCGAGCCCGGCGCCAGCTCGTCACCCAGCCAGCCGTTCAAGGCAGGCATCCCGAAAAGCCGCCGCGCGAAGCGAATGCCTTCCATCATGACCCGCATGTCGTATCCGTCGGGATCGGTAAAATAGGCCGCGTCGATGAGCGGAGCCTCATCGGGATCGGCGGAACGCAAGCGCACGGACCCTTCGCTGCGGGCCCGGTTGACCGTCATGTAGGCGGTGAACCCATCGGGAGCCGACGGAAAGCCGGCGGGCGCGGTCTGCTGCTCGAACAGTTCCGGCCCCAGCTGGATCTCGATATCGGGCCATGCCGCGCTTTCATTCTCGACCCGCGCGAAAAGCACGCCGGAGTAGTTCCAGAGTTCGTCCGGCGTAACAGCCCTGCGCGACGCTACGTTCACACAGGCCGCGGGATGATCCAGCAGATGCGCCCCGACCTGAGCGAGCGCATGACGCGGCTGGATGCCAAGTCGAGCCAGTTCGTCCGCCGGGCCGATGCCGGAAAGCATGAGGATGCGGGGAGTGTCGAGCGCGCCGCAGGACAGAACGACTTCGCGCCGGGCGACGAAAGCGCCGCGCGGTGTCATCACGCCGGTCACATGACGATCAGCGCCGAAGATCAGGCTGCTGACGGGCGTATCGGTGAAGATCGCCAGATTGTCCGGCAGCGCCGAGCGCGGGCTGAGAAAGACCTGCGCCGTGGATTCGCGCGCCACGCCGCGCTTGCTCATCCGATAGGAGCCCCAGCCGGCGTCGAAACCGGTGGCGAAATCGATCGGCGGAAAACCCATTTCTTGCGCGGCTGTCGCCAGCGCATGATGCGCAGGACCTTCCGGCTGCACGGTCTCGATGTTGATGCGTTGCTCGAGCGCCTCGAAATGCGGACGCACGGCGTCCACGCCCCAGCCGGCCGCGCCGGCATCGACCCAGTCCTGGTAGTCGCTTGCCGGCGGGCGAAACCATATGCAGGTATTCTGCGAGGTCGACCCGCCCAGCATGCGGGCGACCGGATAGAGGAAACGCCCATTCCCGACGGGCGGCTGGAGGATCGGCAGCAGCCGCGCGAGCCCGCTTTCCTTGACTTCCTTGAACCGACGGAAATCCCTCACCTCTTCGCGCGCGACCGCGTCGGGGCCTGCTTCCAGCAGCGCTACCCATCCGCTCGTGAGTTCCGCGAGCCGGCGCGCGGCGATCGCCCCGGCCGCGCCCCCGCCAACGACGATATGGTCGAACTCCATGTTCATTCCCGATACGTCCTCAGGACTTGCCGCGATGCTTGCCTTGCCGCCGCTCTTGATAGAAACGCGTCGGCTGGCTGGTGCGGGCGGTCAGGCCTCCATCGACCACAAGCGATGCGCCGGTAACGAAGGATGACTGGTCCGAGGCGAGGAACAGGATTGCCTCGGCGAGTTCGGACGCCTTGCCGATCCGGCCGAGCGCGCAGGATTCATTGTATTCGCGCTGCTCCTCCTCGGCGATCGTCGCCAGCATCCGTTCCGATGCGACCGGACCCGGGCAGATCGCATTGACGCGGATGCCGTAGCCGCCCTCTTCCCAGGCGAGCGACTGCGTCAGCGAGATGATCGCAGCCTTGGCGGCGTTGTACGGCGCCCATTCCGGATCGCCGCGCAGGCCCGATATGGACGACATGGTGACGATGCTGCCGCCGCCATGCTCGCGCATTGCGGGAATGACGGCCTGGCAGGCGACCAGCGTGCTGCGCAGGTTGAGCGTATACAGGCGATCCCAGACGGCCAGGTCGATGTCGGCGGTCAAACCCGAGGCGCTGCCGCCGGCGATGTTGATCAGGCTGTCGACACGGCCTCCCGTGCGTTCCAGCACCGTAGCGATGGCGCGGCGCAGTTCGCTCTCGTTCATCACGTCGGCACGAAGCGCCTCGACGGGCGCACCATCCTTCGACAGGTCCCGCGCGAGATCCTTCGCCGCATCCTCCTTCACGTCGAGGATGAAGACGCACGCGCCTTCCGACGCGAGCTGGATGGAACAGGCGCGGCCCATGCCATCGGCGCCGCCGGAGACGATCACCACCTTATTCTTGAAACGCTGGCTTGCGGACATCACGGCTCCTCATGAAATACGTCCGGACGAAAATAAGTCCGGCTCAAACCTTGGACAGCTTCCGCTCCGGATCAAGGAACGGCATGGCCACCACTTCGGCCGGGATCTTCTGTCCCTGCGAAGCGACCTCGACCTTCTGCCCGATGCCCGTGGCCTTGACCGCCAGCAGGGCGATCGCCAGGGGCACCTGCAGGGTCGGCGAGACGATACCGCTGGTAACCTCGCCGACGGACACTCCGTCAACCAGTACGGCGTCGCCCTTGAGAGGCGACTGCTGGCCGGCTAGGCGTAGCCCCTCCAGTTTGCTGGCCGGGTTCCGCGCCTCTTGCGTCGCAAGCGCGTCGCGGCCGTGGAAGAAGCCCTTGTTCATGTTCAGCATCCAGCCGAGGCCAACCTGGTGCGGCGTGTGATGCCAATCGAAATCCGTGCTGAAATCGATGAGTCCCGCCTCGACGCGGCGCAGGTCCATGACGCCGCTGCCGCACAGGGCGCCGCCGGCGGCGGCGCATTTCTCCCAGATGCCGCCGAAGACCCCCTCGCCCTTCTCTTGATCGACGATGATCTCGAAGCCAAGCTCGGCGGTGTAGCCGGTCCGGGTGACCACGCAGGGCACGCCGCAGACATCCGTTTCGACGGAATGATAGAAAGGCAGGCCGGTAATGTCCGATCCGCAGACGCTCTGCAATATGTCGCGCGACCGCGGTCCCTGAATGCTGGCCAGCGCCTTTCGGTCCAGCAGGCTGCGCACGGTGACGTTGCGGCCCAGCGAATTCGCGTAAAGCCACTGCTCGGAGTAGCCGAGGCCGCCGACCCACCAGAAGCGCTCGGCGCTGAAGCGCACGATGACCGCGTCCTCGACGATGCCGCCATAGTCGTAGCACATGATGCCATACAGGCACTGGCCATCAACCGCCTTGCGCAGGTCTCGGGTCACCATCTCGTTCATGAAGCCCAGGGCGTCGGGACCGGCGATCTCGATGATCTCCTCGCCGGTCACATCGAAGAGACCGGCGACCTTGCGCATCTGCCAGTATTCGCCGATGAGGTCCTCGATGAAGAAGGGTTTGAGGAATGTGTTGTGAACCTTAAGGAGGGCGCCCTTGGAGCCGATGACGCCGTGGAACGCCGTCTGCTTTATGCCTTTTCGAAACTTGAGCTCGCCCGCGGCATAGGGCGGCACGCCGACAGTCGTCTTGAAGGAATATTCCTTGATAGCCGCATTTCCCAGCATTCATGACGCTCCGGTCAGTCGTACAAATTTCCAAATAGCGAAACTGTATTGTAAATCTTGACACCAATTTCGTTCGGATGCAAGCCTTCGTTCGTTGGAAGTGCTGGCGTTCAGCGCGAAGAGCCAAGCGAAGCACGAGCCGCGGCAACCAGCCTGGCGGCACTGAGCGAATGGAGAACCGAAAGTGCAATCAATGAAGAGCCGGCAGGACGAACGCTTCGTCCGAACAGAGTTTGCGAGCGTCATCGGGACTCCGCCCTATGCCGCGACGCCGATCCGCTCGCGCAGCGGCCTGAAGCGCACCGCCTTTTTTCCGACGATCAGCGCCATCGCCACGGACTTCAAGCTGCACAACACCTATCTCAAGCCCGATTACTTCACCGATCCGGTTGAAGAATACTGGGCCATCCGGCGCACGGCTGGACTGCTCGACGTGACCGGGGAGGAGATCGTCGAAGTGAAAGGCCCCGACGCCGAGGCCCTGCTCGACGACATCATGCCGCGCGACGTCCGCAAGATGAAGGACGGGCATTGCTACTATTCGGTGCTCCTGCATGACCACGGCGGAATCGTCGAGGACGGCATCCTCGTGCGCTTCAACAAGGAACTGTTCTGGTGGATCGGCGGCCCCGGCAACTCCGAGGAATGCCTTTATGCGAACGGCGTCGCCCGCAACGTCTCGATCGAGAGCTTCAACGACCGTATCCACGTCGCCAGCCTGCAGGGCCCCAAGTCGCGCGAGATCCTGCAACAGGTCTGCGACGCCGACCTGACGCCGGTGCCGTTCTACGGCATGATCCAGGCCAAGGTCTGCGGCGTGCCTGTCACCATTACCCGCACCGGCTACACCGCCGAACTGGGCTATGACATCTATGTCGATGTTGCTCATGGGGCCGCCTTCTTCGCCGATCTCTGGAGCACCGTGCAGAAAGCCGGAGGCGCGCTTTGCGGCAGCAAGTCGCTCGGTATCCGCCGCATCGAGGCTGCGATCCTGAACTTTGGCCAGGACTTCGACTGGCAGCACACCCCGGTCGAGATCGGCCTCGGCTGGATGGTCTCGGAGACCAAGGCACCGTTCAAGTCGCAGAAAGCCCTGATGGCCGCCGAGGCGCATCCCTACAAGCAGAAGCTCGCCGGTCTTCGCTTCGATGGCAGGGAGATTCCGCTGATCGGCGACAGGATCGTCGTCGACGGCAAGGAGCGCGGCGTGATCACCTCGGCTACCGGCTCGCCCGCGCTGGATTGCCCGCTGGCGATCGGTTGGCTGGATATCGAGGCGGCCACTCCCGGGACGTCCGTAACCGTGGCCTTCGGTGATCGATCGGCAACGGCGACCGTGGTCGAGATGCCGTTCCTCGATCCCGAACGAAAGCTCTCCAAGGGCTGATCCCAACGACGAAGGGGCCGCGCATGCGGCCCCTTTCCATTCCGGAGTTGCCTTTTCCTCAGCCTTCGGCGGGATGGTCGCCGAAACCGTGGATCGCAAAGCCCTTGCCATCCGGCTGCAGGCCCGGCCGGTCGAACCGGAAGAGCGAGATGTCGTGCTCGGTCTTCCCCTTCAGCACCAGGTCGCTGAGGGTCCTGCCTATGATCGAGGCGAACTTGAACGCATGGGTCGCGCCAACGGCGCAGACGACCCCGGGATGCCCCGGCACCTTGTCCAGCACGAAGTCGACGTCGGGCGTGTGTGTCAGCAGGCATGTTTTTGTATAGAGCACCGGGCCATGTGCCCGAGGAATGTGGTTGGCGACGAAATCGCTCACTTCCTTCTCGTTACGAGCGTCTGGCTCGAAACTGCGGTTGTTGGGGTCGACCGGTGCGAACCGGTCCTTGGCAACCTTGACGCCCTCCGCTCCGTAGACGGGAAAGCCGTAGAAATTGTCGAGGATCATCCAGATCCAGACCGGGAAGCGATCTGGCCGGAACTCGTCCAGGTGCGGGCTGCTGAAATAGCTGACCTGCTCATGCGTGACCTGCAAGGGCAATTGGAAGCCGAAATGCTTCAGCGCCTCGTTGGTCCACGGCCCGGCGGCGATGACGAGCTTTTCGCCCTCGAATTCGCGCCCGCCGGCGACCACCCGGTAACCGCCATTCACCTGCCGGATCGACGTCACCGGCATGTTGTCGAGCAGCGTGGCGCCATTGCGCCGTGCCATGCGCCGATGCGCATCGTTCGCCTTGATGGCGCCGACCAGCCCGCCATCGGGCTGGTAGATGCCGTGGATGTCGTCGGGAAAGCGAAACTGCGGAAAGCGCTTCGCCATCTCGACGGCATCCAGCCGCTCGAAGGGGACGCCGCATGCCGCCATGCTGTTGTTGTAGTCGTCCTCGACCAGCGTCGTCTTTTCGGGCCAGAAATTCAGTTCGCCTGTCTTGACGACGACCTGCTCACCGGCGTCGTCCTCCATTTCGGCCCATGTCCGGTAGGAGGCCTGGGCGAAACGGACATATTGTTCGTTATGATAGGTAAGCCGGATGATGCGCGAATGGTCCTGGGACTCACCCCTGACGTGGCCGAGCTCGAATTGCTCGAGCCCCAGCACCTCGTTTCCCGCCTGGCGTGACAGCCAGTAGGCGGCGGCGCTGCCGAGGCCGCCCAGGCCAATGACGATATGGGTGAAGCTGTTCTTGGACAAAACCAGTTACCGCCTTATATTTCTGTATATCAATACTCTATCCTATTATTCGAAACATTCAATCCGCCACTCGACACAAAAAAGCCGCCGGAATCCGGCGGCTTTTGTTTGCGGCTCGCGGCTTCTAGGCGCGAGCGAGCTTCGCCTTCGCCGGCGCCCGGGTCTTGCGCGGCGCCTTCACCTCCATGTCCACGGCCGGAGTGCCGAAGCCCAGCGCATCCTGGATGGAATCGGCCGTCCTGATGAGCGCGGAGATGAACTTGTTGACGTCGTTCTGGCGCACCCTTTCTTCCGGACCGGCCACGCCGATCGCCGCCACGACGCGCCCGGACGGGGTCCTGATCGCCCTGCCGAACCCGAGAACGCCTTCGCGCCACTCGCCGCAGGTCTCCGAATAACCCTGCTCCCGGATATCGGCGAGTTGCCGGCGCAGCGCATCGGTCGAGGCCACGGTCTGTGGCGTGAAGCGCTGGATGGTTTCGCCGACGGCCCGCACCACCTCGTCGGGAGCATAGGCCAGCATGGCCTTGCCCGTGGCCGAGCAATAGGCGGGCGAACGGTCGCCGATATTCACATAGGTACGCACCGCATGGGTGCTGTCGACCTTGTCGATGTAGAGCGTCTGGTTGTTGTCCAGCACGGAAAGATGGACCGTTTCTCCGGTCTCGGCCGCAAGCGCGCGCAGATAGCTGATCGCCACGCTGCGTATGTCGACCTGCGAGAACACACGCTGCCCCATCTCCCAAAGCCGGAGAGTAAGCTCGTAGTTGCGCGAATCCTGCGACCGCTTCACGTAACCGCAGGCTTCGAGGGTGCCAAGAAGCCGATGCGCGTTGCTTTTGCTGATCCCGCATTGGATAGCTATATCGGTCAAGGATCGCGAGCCGTTTCCTTGAACCAGGTTCTCAAGAACCTTGAGGCCTTTGACGACAGTGGTTTCCATTTCTCACACTGATCACTTCGACATATGGAATATTGCTTAGCTTACGCGAAGCATTTTTCCAATATGTGAAACGATATAGGTGTGAAGAACCAGCGATTGTCGTCAGAGGGACCTCTGCACGACGCGCGCGGCGTTGAAACCGGGTACGCCCGTCACCCCGCCGCCCGGATGCGCCGAGGCGCCGCACAGGAAGAGACCCTGAACCGGCGTCGTATAATCGGCATATCCCCGCACGGGTCGGCGAAAGAACAACTGATCGAAGGTGAGGTCGCCGTGATGCGGGCTCCCGCCGGGGAGACGGAATATCTCCTCATAGTCGCTTGGCAGCATGATCTGGCGATGGAGCCAGTGGCGATCGAAGTCCGGCGCATGCAAGGCGATCGTGTCCATGACCCGCTCGAACAGCTGTTCGCGGGCCGCGGCGGTCTGGTCGCTGCCGGCGCCGGCGGGAAAATGGCCGCCATAGATGCTGATGATATGCTTGCCCTCCGGCGCCAGCGTCCTGTCGGCAAGCGTCGGGGTCTGCACCGTCATATAGGGACGCTCCGAGATCCGGCCGCTGCGCATGTCGGCATAGGCCTTCTCGACATAGGAGAGGCTGGGGGCGAGCGTCACCTGGACAGGATATCTGTCGCCATAGCCGGCCTCCTTCAGGCCCGCGAACGGTATCGGCTTCTCGACCGCCAGATGGATCTTGAAGTTGGTGACCGTGCCGTGGATTCCCGTCACGGCACGCCGGAAATCCTCCGGCGCCGCGGACTTCGGCACGAGATCGGCAAAGAGGTGCTGTGACGAGGCGTTGGAGATCACCGCGCGGGCACGGATCACCTCGCCGCCGACCATTCGCACGCCAACGGCGCGGCCGTTTTCGACAATGACTTCCTCGACCTCGGCGCCGGTCCGTGTCTCCAGGCCGAACCGGGCGCCTGAGGCCGCGATGGCCGTCGGGATGGTACCCATGCCGCCGCGCGACAGGCCTGTGCCCCCGGCGGGATTGCTGCCGTCGCGCATATGGTTGCGCAAGAGCAGATAGGCGGTGCCGGGCGTGTGGATCGAGGTCGACTGGCCCGCCGCTCCGGCGGGGTAGTAGCCGACGATGATCCGGACCTCCTCGCTGTCGAACCAGCGCGCCACATAATCGTGCACGCTCATGGAGACGAGATCCATCAGGTCGTGGAAAACGGGCAACGCATCCCTGTTGCGCCAGCCGAGACCGGCCAGGCGCAGGAGGTTGCGCGGGCTCATGTCGCTCGGATCGATCGGGACCTGCCAGAGCAAGCGCCGGAAGATCGGCGCCATCCGGGCCAGATGCGCCTGGAACTTCGGATAGGCCTCCGCGTCCCGCTTGGAGAAGCGGGCAAACTCGGCACAAAGCCGCTCTTGCTCCTTCCACAGGACGACGGGACCGACTCCTTCGACAAGATGCACGCCCGGCGGCACCGGGACAGCCTCGTAGCCGAACTTCTGCAGCTCCAGATCAAGGACGATCTTCGGCTGCATCAGGCTCAGCATATGGGCCGCGGTGTTGACCTTGTAGCCCGGCCAGATCTCCTCCGTGGCCGATGCGCCACCGAGTATGTCCCGGCGCTCGAGCACCAGCACCTTCTTGCCGGCCTTGGCCAGATAGGCGCCGCAGACAAGGCCGTTGTGACCGCCGCCGATGATGACGGCATCGTAATTTGCTGTAGCGACCATCGTCCTGCCCTGCTCAGCCACCCCGGACCAGTCCGTGATTGCGATCGAAGTCCGTGGGTTGCCAGCCGCGCGCGGTCAGTCCGCCGTCCACCACCAATGTCGCCCCCGTAATGAATGATGCATCGTCCGATGCCAGGAAAAGGATGGCCGCCGCCTGTTCGTCGGGCGTACCGACCCGATCCAATGCAATCGCCGATGCGAACTCCCGCATCCTTTCCGGCGTGAGGAAATTGCGAAGCCGCTCCGACGCGGTCGTACCCGGGCAGATCGCATTGGCGCGGATGCCGTTGCGCCCCTCTTCCCAGGCGAGCGCTTTCGTCAGGGCAATGATGCCGGCCTTGGCGGAATTATAGGCCGACCAGCCCGGATCGGAGGCAATGCCGGAAATCGAGGCCATGTTGACGATCGCGCCCCGCCCCGCCTGCCGCATGGCCGGCAGCACCTTCTGGCAGGCCTGGACCGTCGAGCGGACGTTGAGACGGTAGATCCGGTCGAACTGATCCAGCGCAATGTCGGCGATGTAGGCGTGATAGCTTCCGCCCGCGACATTGATCAGCACATCGACCGAACCCAGATGGGCGATCGCCCTGTCGAGGGCATCGTCGAAGCCCGCCTCGTCCATGACGTCGCCAGGCAAGGCAAGCACGTCATGCCCTTCGCCGCGCAGGCGCGCCGCAAGTGCCTCTCCCATCTCCGCTTTGGCATCGGTGATGACGACCCGCGCGCCTTCCGCCGCAAGCCGGCGCACGCAGGCGGCGCCCATGCCGTCGGCACCGCCCGATACGATGGCGGATCGGCCCGAGAATCTTTCAGGGTGGGGAGCGCACGTCATCATGCGTCACCCGTAGCCGCGACTCCGCAGAAACGAGGGACGCAAAGCGGGCCGATCTCGCGACGCAATTGATTTGTTCTGCATACTGAAATCATATCATGCATATTGACACTTTTTGGAGACGAGCGCTAGATGCTTTCTGGAAATCTTCCCCGGATCCGAGAGCCCGTCAGCAACACAGTATGCAGAACGATCCGCTTCTCCGCCCTTACAGCATCAAGCATCTGGAACTGCGGAACCGGATTGTCTCCACTGCCCATGAGCCTGCCTACAGCGAGGATGGCATGCCCAAGGATCGCTACCGGCTCTATCATGTCGAACGCGCCAAGGGCGGCATCGGCCTGACCATGACGGCGGGATCGGGCGTCGTCTCCCGCGATTCGCCCGCGGCGTTCGGAAATCTGCTCCTGTGGCGTGACGACATCGTCGGCTGGATGCGACGCCTGGCCGACGAATGCCATGAGCACGGCGCGGCGGTCATGATCCAGATCACCCATCTCGGCCGCCGGACAGGCTGGGACCATTCCGACTGGCTTCCCATCCTGGCGCCGTCGCCGCGCCGCGAACCGGCGCATCGCGCGGCGCCCAAGATCATGGAGCTCTGGGACATCGAGCGGATCGTCGCCGACTATGCTTCCGCGGCGCAGCGGATGCAGGCGGCCGGTCTCGACGGTATCGAGATCGAGGCTTACGGCCATCTGATGGACAGCTTCTGGTCGCCAGCCACCAACCAGCGTGAGGATGCGTTCGGCGGATCGCTGGACAACCGGCTGAGCTTCACCTGGGCGGTGTTGAAGGCCATTCGCGCCGCCGTTGGCGCCGACTTCATCGTCGGCATCCGCATGGTCTGCGACGAGGACTGGTCGAAGGGCATTTCGACCGAGGAAGGACTTGAGATAGCGCGGCGCATCGCGGCCTCGGGGCTGGTCGATTTCCTCAACGTCATCCGTGGCCATGTCGACACGCAGGCTGCCACGGTCAAGGTGATCCCGGTGCACGGGATGGCGACGGCTCCGCATCTCGATTTCGCGGCCGGCATTCGCGCTGCAACCGGCATGCCCGTGCTGCATGCGGCGGGAATCCCTGATGTCGCCACCGCGCGCCACGCCATCGAGACCGGCAAGCTCGACCTCGTCGGCATGACCCGGGCGCATCTCGCCGATCCCCATATCGCCCGCAAGATCATGGAAGGCCGCGAAGACGACATCCGGCCCTGCGTGCGCGCGACCTATTGCATCGACCGTGGCTATGTCGGCGCCGAGGCGCTCTGCATCCACAATCCGGCCACCGGGCGCGAAGCCACCTTCAGGCATGAGATCGTCCGTGACGTCGAGAAGGCCCGCAAGGTGGTGGTGATCGGAGCCGGCCCTGCCGGTCTCGAAGCAGCGCGCGTCGCGGCCGAGCGCGGCCATAAGGTCACGCTTTTCGAGGCCCAGGACGCGGCGGGCGGACAGCTTCGGCTGGCCACGGCGCATGCGCGGCGGCGCGAGCTCATCGGCATCGTGGATTGGCGCATGGCGCGGCTTGAACGCCACGGCGTCCAGATTCTCTTCAACACCTATGCGGAAGTCGATGACGTCCTGAGGCTGGAACCAGACGACGTCATCGTCGCCACGGGCGGCGTGCCCAACTTTGATTGCATCGAAAGCGGCTCGGACCTAGCCCATTCCTCGTGGGATGTGCTGGGGCGCTCGGTCGCGCCGGCCGGCGATGTCCTGATCTTCGACGACCATGGCGGCCACCAGGCGCTGCAAGCGGCGGAGATCATCGCCGAGTCCGGCGCGCGGGTGGAGATCATGACCCCGCAACGCGCGCTTGCGCCCGATGTCGGCAGCCTCACCCACGTCCCCTATCTCAGGAGCTTCCAGCGCAACGGCGTGACGGTCACGACCTCTCGTCGCCTGCTGTCCATCGAGCGCGCGAACAACCGCCTTCTGGCAACCATCGGATCGGACTATGGCGACGACATAGTCGGCGAGCGCGTTGTGGACGCGGTGATCATAGAGAACGGCACCGCCCCGGCGGACGATCTCTACCACGCGCTTCGACCGCTTTCCGCCAATCTGGGGGAAGTCGACTATGAGGCGCTGGTCGAACAGCGCCCGCAGACAATCGTCCGCAATCCGGCCGGAACGTTCCGCCTCTTCCGCATCGGCGACGCGGTCTCTTCGCGCGACTGCCACGCCGCGATCTACGATGGGCTCCGTTTTGCCAACACCCTATAACCTTGACGGCCGCCGAGCGAAGCGCGGCCACGTAGCCTCCAGGAGTGCATGATGACAAATATCTCAAAGACCAACCGGCATATGGGTTTCTCGACCCGGGCAATCCATCTCGGCTACGATCCGGCAAGTGAAAAGGGCGCCCTGAACCCGCCCATCTACATGACGTCGACCTACGCGTTCGAGACGGCGGAAGCCGGATCGGAAATGTTCCGCGGCGAGCGCGCGGGCTATATCTACGGCCGCACGCGCAATCCGACCCAGGCCATCCTGGAAGAGCGCATCGCCAACCTGGAAGGCGGCGAGACGGCAATCGCTCTCGGCTCCGGCATGGCTGCGACATCCAGCACCATGTTGTCCCTTCTCGATGCCGGCGACGAGATCGTCATCGACAGCACGCTCTACGGCAACACCTTCGCCTATTTCACGCAGGCCCTGCCGCGTTGGGGCATCGTCGTTCGGCTGGCCGATTTCACCCGGCCTGAGACATTGGAGGCCCAGATCAGCGAGCGCACCAAGCTGGTGTTCTTCGAAACGCCGGCCAACCCCAATCTCCGCGTCGTCGACATTGGCAGAATTGCCGAGATCGCTCACGGCTTCGGCGCCAAGGTCGTGGTCGACAACACCTTTGCCACGCCTGCCCTGCAGCGGCCCCTCTCGCTCGGCGCGGATATCGTCGTGCATTCGGCCACGAAATATATCGGCGGCCATGGCGACGTGCTGGCGGGCCTGGTGGTCGGCCCGGCGGAGATGCTGACCAAGATCCGTCAGATAGGACTGCGCTGGGTCACCGGCGCGACCCTCTCGCCGATGAACTGCTTCCTCCTGCTGCGCGGATTGAAGACGCTGGAACTGCGCATGGAGCGTCACTCCAGCTCGGCTCTCACGGTCGCCCGCATGCTGGAGACCCACGGGCGCGTCGCCACCATATCCTATCCTGGCCTGCAGAGCTTCGCCGGCCATGAACTGGCCAAGCGCCAGATGTCGGGTTTCGGCGGCCTCATCTCATTCGAGCTGGACGGCGGAATGGAGCAGGGCATGGCGCTGATGAACAAGCTGTCGGTGATCACCCGCGCCGTCAGTCTCGGCGACTGCGAAACCCTGATCCAGCACCCGGCTTCCATGACCCACGCCGTCTACAGCCCGGAGGATCGGCAGAAGCACGGCATCTCGGACGGGTTGCTGCGCCTCTCCATCGGCCTGGAAACGGTCGACGACATCGTCGAGGACCTGCAGCAGGCGCTGGATCTGCTCTGACCTTGCCGCGCTCGCGGTCTGATCGCGCCGCCGGCGCGGTCAGGCCGGCTGTGTCAGCACGCTGAGCCCGAGAGCCCGCATTCCCGCCGATGCTTCGAGGCCTTCGGAGGCAGACAGCACGACGCACTCGATCCGCGCCGGCCCCTCGACCATGTCTATCCACTGGCCGGGCGCGAAGGCGTAGCGCAGTGCATTTCCCTTCTGGGCCGGCTCGCCGAACATCGGCCGGTAGTGACCGGCGGCATCAGCGATATCCGGTGTCGACACCACCACGCCCAGCGTTCCGGTGACGCCGTTTGGATGCTTCGTCCTTCCCGACGGGATGCGCAGGTCGCGCCCGACCTCGTCCTTCAGGACGAAGGGCAAGGCAACATGCCCCACACCCACCCCGGGCAGGCCGAGCGAAACCTTCCACGGACGCCCGTCGATCAGGCGCCGCTCATGCGTGAGCGGACCGTTGACGGGGAATCCGGCGGCGGAGTGGCGGCCGATCACCTCGTCCAGGCGATCGGTGACCAGCGTGAAATCCGCCCAGCCGGCTCTGCCGTCCATATGGCGGGCCAGGCGATGCCGGGCGCGGGCCTCTGCGTCGCGTATGGTCAGGATCTCGATATAGGAACCGTCGGCGAAACAGATCAGCCTTTGACGCGCGGCGGCAGTCTCCCGATCCTCGTCGTGGCGATCCGTAATCAGGAAGCCCACATCCTCGAAGGCAGTGCAGGTTTCATCCAGCAAGGCCGGGTCCGGGACATAGAAGATCGTATGGTCATAGCCGAGGAACATGGGGTCGCTGCCGCCTGTCAGATGCCGAAACGGGAGGGCGCGAACG
The DNA here is from genome assembly GCA_001899205.1 of Mesorhizobium sp. 65-26. Classification (GTDB taxonomy): domain Bacteria; phylum Pseudomonadota; class Alphaproteobacteria; order Rhizobiales; family Rhizobiaceae; genus Mesorhizobium. The sequence goes on from MKVL01000039.1 coordinate 144,085, forward strand.
GTGTCGGGTCGACGACCGGCGCGGTACCGGCGGCGAAATCCGCCGCCAGCCTGCCGCCACCCGGGCCTATGCCGAAACCGTGGCCAGAAAACCCGGATGCGAGAACAAGCCCGGGGACGGACCGCAACGGGCCGATAGCCGGGATGGCGTCCGGGGTGACATCGATGAAACCGCCCCACGATCTGGTGACCCTGCCCGTGGCAAAGAACGGGAACTCCGCATAGGCGGCTTCTCTCGCCAGGGACAGGACGCGCTCCACCGGCGCCGGGTCGGCAATGCGCACGGCCTCGAACGGGGATGCCCGATCCAGCTCCCATTTTCGCGGCAGCATGGCTTCCGTCAGGAAGCGCCGTCCGACACGAAAGCGCAATTCGCGGATGCTTCGACGCAGCAGCGGCAGGTAGTTGCCGGCCAGGCGGAAACTGTCCGGCACGACGTCGACATAGGTCGCATTGGCCCGCGAAAGGACGTATCCGCCATCCAGCCGCCTGCGCCAGCCGAACCGCCGGGCGGCCACCGAGACATCGGGGCCTTCGGGCAGCGCCGAGGTCACCGAGACCGAGCCGAGGACCTTGAGCTGCGGGAAATCCATGCCAAGGCTGCCAACGAGCAGCCGGGACCATATCCCGCCGGCAACGATGGCGACCGACGTGCGGATGGTGCCGCGCTCGGTCACCACGGCGCTCAGCCGGCCCGCCGACGTCTCGATGCCACGCGCCGCGCAGTTGGTGAAGATGCCGGCGCCAAGCCGGCGCGCATCCTCCGCGATTGCCGGCGCCGCGAGTTCGGGCTCTGCGCATCCGTCGCTCGCCGTATAAAGCGCGCCGGTGGCATCGCCCCTGTTGCCGGGCAGCAGCGCATCCATCTCGCGGCGCGACAGCATCCGGCTGTCCAGTCCCGCGCCGCTGACCTGCCGCAGCCATTTTGCCTGCTCGCCCTCGTTGTCGGGATAGGTGAAATAGGCAATACCCGTGGTGCGGAACCCGGTGGCAAGCGCACCGAAGACCTTCGGATCGCGCCAGTCGCGCATGGCCTCGATCATCAGCGGTATTTCGGCGGGGTCGCGGGTCGTGTTGCGGCACCAGCCCCAGTTGCGGCCGGATTGCTCGCCGCCGATGATGCCTTTTTCGCACAGGACGACCTTCAAGCCGCGCCGCGCGAGGTGCCAGGCCGCGCAGACACCCACGAGGCCGCCGCCAATCACGACGGCATCGGCCTCGCCCGGCAGCACGCCGCCGTCCTCGACGGACCGCATGCGCAATGCCGGCGTGCCTGTGATCATGCCGGCAATGGTCATTTCGGCGAAGCGTGCACCAGTTTGGGCGTATCCGGACGCTGGCCCCATTCGTGCCAGGACCCGTCATAGAGCAGCCAGTCCTTGTTGCCGAGCCGCTCGACCATGAAGCCCAGGATCGCCGCAGTGACACCGGATCCACAGGTCGTGATGATCGGACCGTTCACATCGACCTTCGCCTCGGCGAAGATCTCCGCCGCCCTCTCAGGCGAAACGAAGACGAAATTGTTGGCGGAATCGAAGAAACGCCCCCAGTGCAGATTGACGGCGCCGGGCATAGCCCCCGACGCGACCCCCGGATAACCGGAACCTTCAGCCCCCTGGAAGCGCGCGGGCGTTCGGGCATCGACGATGGCGGCGCCACCCTGCTCGACCACCGTGCGCACCTGCTCGAGCGAAGCGACACGACCGGGTACCGGACGGGCGACGAATTCGCGGGGCGTTGCGACCGACGCCTCTCCGGTCTCGATGGAGCGGCCCTCGGCCTTCCACTTCCGCCAGCCGCCGTTCAGGATGCGTATCCTGCCATGTCCGAACATGCGGAACATCCACCAGAGCCGGGCGGACACGTAGCCGGCGTCATAGACTACGACGTCGGTATCGTTGCCGATACCGAGCGCGCCGACCACACCGGCAAACAGCGCCGCATCCGGTAGCATGTTCACATAGGGTGAATCCGGATCAGAGATCTGCTCGAGGTCGGCGAAGCGCGCCCCCGGTATATGACCGGCGCGAAAGTCGTCGATGGCATGCTTGCCGGCGTCGGGAAGATACCATGAGCAGTCCAGGACGACGCGGTCGGCGTCGCCCTCCGTTTTCAGGAGCCGCGCGAGTTCCTCGGTTTCGATCAGCCAATCGGCCATGCGTCCTCCTTCACAATGCGGAGGGAGCCTCCCAGGGGAGGCTCCGGTCAAAGCGGGCGTGCCAGCCGCCGCGATGTGAGCTTGTGCTCGCGCAATTCCTTGTAGATCGCGGCAACCTGCTCAGGGAGCACCTTCTCGCCGCTGTCGAGCCTGCGGCCGATCTCGGCATAGAGCGCCTGATGCCCGGTCTGGCGCTGGACGCGGGAGAGATGACCGATCTGCGCGCTGATGGCGTCGTGCAGCTCCGTTGGCCACAGCGTGTTGTAGGCCTCGCGCACCGGGCCGTAGTCGATCGACTTGAGCGGCTGTCCCTGACGCGCGGCGATGATTTCGGCGCGACGCTCGCGCGTGGCCTCCGCATCCAGGGAGCCATCCTCGCCGATGACCACGCCATAGGAGCCCCGCGCGCTTGCGCGCGAGACATAACCGTCCAGCACGTCCGAGAGGACCTGCTCGACGGGACGATCGAGCGGATCGCCATAGCCGCCGCCGCCCTGCGTGCCCATCTGGATGACGGCGCCCAGCCCTACCTGCAGGATGTCGATCTTCCCGATGTCCTTCTCTTCCGGCGTGCCGGGGTTGAGAAGCGTATAGCCGGTGGTACCTGGCTGACCGCCCTGGCGGCCTGCCGGCGGGAACACGTAGCGTTCGAGGTTGCGCGCGGTGACGGTCGAGAATGGCGAATGCGTCTCGAACTCGATGACCGCGCCCGTGCCGCCACGGTACTTGCCGGCGCCGCCGGAATCCTCGCGCAGGCCATAGCGCCGGATCAGCACCTCCGGCATCTCGCGTTCCAGCAGCTCGGTCGGAACGTTCTTGAGGAAGTTGAGGATCACCATGGTGCCGTCCACGCCGTCGGCCATCGGCCGGCCGCCGGAACCGCCGACGACCGGCTGGATCACCGAGACTCGGGTTTCGGAGGTGTGCGGATCGGGCATGGCCACCATCAGGATGCCGCCCTGGCCGGAATCGGTCGCGGGCAACTGGTCCGGCACCGCTTGCGCGAGCGCGCCGATGATGACGTCGCAGACCTTGTGCGAGGTCGAGTAGCGCGCGCCGACGGCCGCGCCCGGCTCCGGATTGATGATCGTGCCGCGCGGAATGGTGATCTTCAGCGGACGCACCATGCCGGCATTGTAAGCGATCGACGGTTCGCGCGTGCAGAGCCAGTTGACGACGCCGGTGGTCAGCATCCAGTGCCCGTCCTTCGAGAAGCTCGGCAGGTTGAGCGCGGCGCGGACCTCCGGCGCGGTGCCGGCGAAGTCCATGTTGAACTCGCCGTCCTTCACCGTCAGCTTCAGATTGATGCGCAGCAGGCCGAGGCCGACCATGTCGCCTTCGATGAAATCCGAGAAGTGGTAGGTGCCTTCGGGCACCGTGGATATCACCCGGCGCGACTGGGCTTCCGCGTAGTTCAGCACATCGTCGATCGAATGGCTGATCGTGTCGGCGCCAAACCGCTGGATGATCTCGCGCATGCGCCGCATCGCCGTGTTGAGGGCGGCGATGCAGGCCTTCATGTCACCCCAGTTCTGGTTGCTGCTGCGGGTGTTGACCAGGAACATCTTGAGGAAGGTCTCGTCGAGCACGCCCTCGCGGAACAGTCGCCGCGGCGGCACGCGGATGCCCTCCTGCATCAGTTCGTAGCTCGACGGGGCGATGGATCCGGACACACGACCGCCGACGTCGGTCATATGGACGAAACTCCAGAGGTAGCAGACGATCTTGCCCTCATGGAAAACCGGCGTCCAAAGGTAGACGTCGGACAGATGCGTCGCCATGCCTCGCGTCGCCTCAGGATCGTTGGTGATGAAGACGTCGCCCTCGCGAACGTCGTCGCCCATGGCGAGGATCGCGTCATCCATGGGCTTGCCGACCATCATCAGCACGCCGTAGCGGCGGGAAGCGGCAAAGACCTCGCCCTTGGTGCTGACCAGGGCAGCGCCGTAATCCTGCGTTTCCTTGATGAACACCGTGTGCGCCGTGCGGAAAAGCGCCTGCGCCATCTCGTCCACAATCGCCTGGAAGCGATTGGACATGATCTCGAGTCCGATCTTGTCCTTGATCATTGCACGCGCTCCCCGATGAGATTGTACCACTGGTCTATCGTGGCCCTGAAGCCGGCCGGCAAATAGATCGTGGTGTCGTACTGCTCGATGATGGCCGGGCCCTCGAAGCTGAAGCCCGGTTCGAGCAGGGCGCGCCGGTAGACCGTCGCCATGCCGTCCTTGCCGTTTTCGTAGAGCCGGCGCTCCGAGATGGGTGCCTGCTCCGCATCGGCGAAGGGCCGCAGGTAGGAGAAATCGGGCTTCTTCGTCTTGCCGACGATCTGAAGCCGCGCCTCGAGGATACGCAGCGGGCTCGACCGGTCGGCGTAGCCATAGACCTGCTCATAGCGGTCGTGAAAAAGATTCTCGACCTGGGCGACCGTCAGCGGGCCATCGGGCAGGATCACGTTCAGCTCGAACGACTGGCCATGGTAGCAGATGTCGGCCGAACGGATGATCTGCTTCTCCTCGATCTCCACCTGCTGTGTGTCGAGCCAGCTCTCCGCCTCGACCAGAAACTGCTGGTAGGTCGCGTTCACCTGCTCGTCGGTCATGTCGCGGGAATCATGCCAGAGGCTGCGCACGAAGTCGGCGCGAAGGTCGGCCACGAGGCAGCCTAGCGCGCAAAGCAGGCCGGGCATCGGCGGCACCACCACGCGGCGCAGGTTCAGCTCGCGCGCCAGCATGAAGGAATGCGTCGGGCCGGCGGCGCCATAGCACAGCAGCGAAAACTCCTGCGCGTCGACGCCGCGCCGCGCCAATTGCGGCACGGTCTCGGCATAGATGTTGGCGGTGGCGACCTGAAGGATGGCGTCCGCGGTCTGCTCGACCGACAGTCCGAGCTTGTCGCCGATCGTCGCGAGCGCCGCGCGCGCCTTGTCGACGTGAAGCTTCATTTCCCCGCCGAGAATGGAGGTCATGATGCCGAGGGCGGCATAGGCATCGGTAACCGTCGGCTCGGTGCCGCCGCGACCATAGCAGGCCGGCCCCGGGCGCGCGCCAGCGGAGCGCGGACCGACCTTGAGAACGCCCTCGGCGTCGAGCCAGGCGATGGAGCCGCCGCCGGCGCCGATTGCCGACACGTCCACCGCCGGCAACAGCACCGGGAAGTCGCCCACCGTGTTCTCGTTCGAATAGGGCACAGCCCCGTCGATCAGCGCCATGTCGACCGAAGTGCCGCCCATGTCGAGGGTCAACAGCTTCTGGTCCCCGATCAGCCGCCCGATGAAGGCAGCGCCGATGACGCCCGACGCCGGCCCCGACAGCAAGGTCTCGACCGGACGCGCGCCGGCGGCTTCGAGCCCCATGACGCCGCCGTTCGACTTGGTGGAGAATATGCGCGTCTTGACGCCGCGCGCCGCCGTCTTTTTTTGCAGCGTTTCGAAATAGCGGCGCATGCGCGCGCCAATATAGCCGTTGATGACGCTGATCAGGGAGCGCTCGTACTCGCGCTGTTGCGGCCACAGCTCGGCCGAGGCGATCACATACGCGTCCGGGAATTCCTCCAGTATCCACTGCTTGGCCTGCATCTCGTGGCCGTCATGTCGGTAGGAATGCATGAAGCAGATGGCGATATTGTCGGCACCGGCCTCGATCAGCCTTCGGGCCTGCGCCACGACGTCGTCGCGCGAAATCGGCACGATGACATTGCCGTCGTGGCCGACACGCTCGCGGATCTCGGCAACGCGCCTGCGCGGCGCCAGCGCCTGCGGCCGCGGCGCGTAGAGGTTGTTGGCCTGCGGCAGGCGCAGGCGTCGCAACTCCAGTATGTCGCGGAAGCCCTGCGTGACCAGCACGCCGACCTCGGCGCCGTCGCGCTCCAGAAGCGTGTTCACGCCAAGCGTCGTTCCGTGGGAGAAGTAGGCGATGGCTTCCGGAGACACGCCGTGTTTGTCGCGCAGCGTCTCGAGGCCGATCACGATGGCCTCCTCGGGCTCCTGGCGGTTCGACGGCACCTTGAGCGACGTCAGCGCGCCCGTGGTTTCGTTGAAGAGGAGCACATCGGTAAACGTCCCGCCTATGTCCACGCCGAGGCGGTATCGCGCATTCGATTCAGTCATCTGTCAGGCAAGCTCCTTGCAGGCGTGCCGATAGCGCCAATTCGGGGATGCATACCGGCGTCACGGCGTTTTTCCAAATAATGCGACTTGTACTCAATATACGATACAAACGACGACTTGAACAGAGGATTTATGCGCTTTGACCTGCGATTAGATGTGCGGGAGAAGCCGGTGTAACAGCCTGATTCCACGCGATAAAAGGCGCGTCAGCCATTGCTGGCGGACGTGCCTCCTCATCGTGCGAGGATCGAATTTCGAGCGCGTTTCAGTTCCGTGCGGGCGCCTTCTGGATCGCTTCGAGTATCAGTCCGTCGTCCGGGTTGCGAAGATAGGCGATACGCGAGCCGGTGTTCGGTCCCTGGTCTATAACCACGACGTCGCCGACCAGCTTGAGTGACCACTTGGCGGCGCGGGCGATGATATCGTCGATGTCATCGACATTGAACGCAAGGTGCAGGGATCCGAGATCGCAGGGGCGCGGGCGAAAATCCTTCCTGTCATCCGGACCGGAATAGCAAAGAAGTTCGATCGCCTGGGCGCCGTTGCGCATATAGACGATTTCGACCTTCGCGCCCGGCACGCCGGTAACCGCCGAAATGATGGCCGGATCCCGGGGAGCGCGGTCGAAACTCTCGAAGCCGAACAGCTCGCGAAACATCTCTTCCGAGCGATCGAGATCGTAAACGGTGATACCAGTGTGATTGACTGTGACGGGCATAGTTGACCTCATGCGTTCATGAAATGAAGTGACGCCGGCCGGAGGCTACCTGCCCCCGCTGACGGTGATGGTGGTTCCGGTGACGTAGCTCGCGGCGTCCGAGAGCAGCCAGACGATGGCCTCCGCCGTCTCCTCCGCTGTCCCGGACCGTCCGAGGGGCACGGTGGCGGCGAGCCGCTCGGCCCGCCCCGCATCCCCGGCGCTTCCGTGTATCTCGGTGTCGATAAGCCCCGGCCGCACGGCGTTGACGCGGATGCCTTCCGGTCCCAGTTCCCGCGCCAGACCGATGGTCAGCGATTCAATCGCGCCTTTCGTCGCCGCATAGTCGAGGAACTCGTTCGGCGCCCCGTAGACCGCGGCCATGGAAGACAGGTTGACGATGGACCCGCCTTCCCCGCCATGGCGACGCGACATCATTCGCACCGCCTCGCGACTGCACATGAAGGTGCCGGTGACATTGATCGCGAAGGTTTCGTTCCAGCGCGCCGGATCGATATCCTCAAAACGTCCCATTCGCGGCAGGATGCCGGCATTGTTGACCAGGCCATCGAGCCGGCCGTAGCGCGACCGGATATGCCCGTAGATCGCCGTCACGTCGGCCTCCCGCGCAATGTCGCCGCGCAGGGCCTCCGCCTCGCCGCCCCGGGCACGGATACCGGCCACCACGGCCTCGGCGGCGGCGCTGGCGGACCGGTAGTTGATCACCACCGTCCAGCCGTCGCGCGCAGCCAGCAGCGCCGTCGCCGCGCCGATACCCCGCGAGCCGCCGGTGACGAGAAGCACCTTGCCCATCCCCGCCATCAATGGCTGACGCGCTGGAGGGAGAGCTCGCGCGACATGTTCGCGAAATCGAAATCGCAGCCCAGATCCGCCTGTTCGACATGCGTGCGGTAGATATGCTGATAGCCGCTGCTGATCGGCGGCACCTGCGGCGTGAAGCCGGCCGCGCGGCGGGCCAGTTCGTCCGCATTCACATCGAGATGCAGCCGCCGGGCATCGATGTCCACCTCGATCCAGTCTCCGGTCCTGACGAAGGCCAGCGGCCCTCCCTCGGCGGCTTCCGGCGCGACATGGAGGATGACCGTGCCGTAGGCCGTGCCGCTCATGCGCGCATCCGAGATGCGGATCATGTCGCGCACGCCTTTCTCCAGGAGCTTCTTGGGAAGCCCCATGTTGCCGACCTCGGCCATGCCCGGATATCCCTTCGGGCCGCAATTCTGCAGCACCAGGATCGAGCGTTCGTCGACGTCGAGATCAGGATCGTTGATGCGCGCGTGATAATCCTCGATGGACGAGAAGACGACCGCCCGGCCGCGATGCTTGAACAGCTCCGGCGAGGCAGCCGACGGCTTGAGCACGGCGCCGCGCGGGGCAAGGTTGCCGCGAAGCACGGCGATGCCACCCTCCGCCCGCAGCGGATTGGACCATTCGCGGATGACCTCCCTGCTCCAGACCTCGGCGTCGGCCACCTGCTCCCCGACCGTGCGCCCGGCCACGCACAGCGCGTCGCGATGCAGCAGATCGTGCTCCGCCAGCGCCCTCATCACAGCCGGCAATCCGCCGGCATAGTAGAAATCCTCCATCAGGAAGCGGCCGGACGGCATCAGGTCCACGATGGTCGGCACGCCGCGACCGAGCCTGTCCCAGTCGTCGAGCGTCAGATCGACGCCGATGCGCCGCGCGATGGCGATCAGGTGCAGCACCGCATTGGTCGACCCACCGATCGCCGCGTTGACCCGGATCGCGTTCTCGAAGGCTTCGCGCGTCAGGATCCGGCTCATCTTGACGTCTTCACGAACCAGATCGACGATGCGACGTCCCGCCAGCTGCGCCAGTTGGTTGCGTCGCGCATCGACGGCGGGAATGGCCGCGTTCTGGAACAGTCCAAGCCCCAGCGCCTCGACCATCGCCGCCATCGTCGAAGCGGTTCCCATGGTCATGCATGATCCAGCCGAGCGGGAATGCCCGGCCTCGGCGGCCAGGAAATCGCTTTCGGTCATCGTGCCGGCCTTGAGCTCCTCGACCCAGCGGAACACCGCCGTGCCCGAGCCGACCCTTTCGCCCTTGACGACGCCATTCAGCATCGGCCCGCCCGAAACGAGGATCGTCGGGATGTCGCAGCTCGCGGCGCCCATCACCAGCGCCGGCGTGGTCTTGTCGCAGCCGGCCATGAGCACGATGCCGTCGATGGGATAGCAGCGGATCGATTCCTCCACGTCCATGGCGGCGAGGTTGCGATAAAGCATCGCCGTGGGACGGGTCTGGCTTTCGCTGGGAGACAGGACCGGGAATTCGACTGGAAATCCGCCGGCTTCGTAGACGCCGAATTTCACCCGCTCGGCCAGTCCGCGCAGATGCGCGTTGCACGGCGTCATCTCGGACCAGGTGTTGCAGATGCCGATGATCGGACGGCCGTCGAACGCATCGTCGGGCATGCCCTGGTTCTTCATCCAGGAGCGATGCATGAAGGCACTCTTGCTGTTGCCGCCATACCATTGGCGGGACCGCAGCGGGCGTTTCTCGTCAACCATGGGCTTTCTCCGCCATATCGAGCGCGACGTCGACGATCATGTCTTCCTGGCCGCCGACCATGCCGCGACTGCCGAGCTCGACCAGGATGGAGCGGACGTCGACATCGTATTGCGCGGCAGCCCGTTCGGCATGGCGAAGGAAGCTCGAATAGACACCGGCATAGCCGAGGGACAGGGTTTCGCGGTCCACCTGAACCGGCCGATCCATCAGCGGCCGCACAAGGGTCTCGCCGGCGTCCTGCAGGGCAAACAGATCCGCCCTGTGCACGAAGCCTTCCCGCTCCATCACGGCGACCAGGGGCTCGATCGGCGTGTTGCCAGCGCCGGCGCCCATGCCGCACAGGGAAGCATCCACACGCACCGCGCCTTCATGCAGGGCCGCGATGCTGTTTGCCACGGAGACCGACAGGTTCTGGTGGGCGTGGATGCCTATCTGCGTGACGGGCTGCAGGGCATCGCGATAGGCCCTGATGCGCTCGACCACGCCCTTCATGGTCAAGGCGCCGCCGGAATCGGTCACATAGACACAATGGGCGCCGTAGCTCTCCATCAGCCTGGCCTGCGCCGCCAGTTCGCGCGGCTCGGCCCGATGCGACATCATCAGGAAGCCGGAGACATCCATGTCGAGCGCGCGCGCGGCCTCGATATGCTGGCGCGAGATGTCGGCTTCGGTGCAATGCGTCGCAATGCGCACCGACCGCACGCCGAGCTTCGCCGCTTCGCGCAGATGCTCGATCGTGCCGATGCCGGGAAGCAGCAGCGTGGTCAGCCTGGCCTGCCGGCAGTTCTCGGCCGCGGCCTCGATCCAGCTATGGTCGCTGTTGGAGCCGAACCCGTAGTTCAGCGACGAACCGGCCAGCCCGTCGCCATGGGCGACCTCGATCGCGTCCACGCCGGCGGCGTCCAGCGCCGCCACGATCTGGCCGAGGCGCTCCGGCGTCATGTGGTGGCGGATGGCATGCATGCCGTCCCTGAGCGTGACGTCCTGAATGTAGACCTGTGTCATCCCCGCCCTCCCGAAAGGCCGACAAGCCGCTCGGCGGTGCGCAGCGCCGCCGACGTCATGATGTCGAGATTGCCGGCATAGGACGGCAGGTAGTGCGCGGCGCCCTCGACCTCGAGGAACACCGACACCTTGAGCCCGGAGAAACGCATGTCATGGTCGGCGAGGATCAGCGGCGCATTGGCCGGCACCCTCTCGACCTGCACCTCGTGCTTGAGCCGATAGCCCGGCACATAGCGGCGCACCTCCTCGACCATGGCGCGAACCGCGGCGCGTATGGCGGCCGGATCGGCATCTTCGCAAAGGCATAGCATGGTGTCGCGCATGGTCAGCGGCGGCTCGGCCGGATTGAGGACGATGATCGCCTTGCCGTGATCGGCGCCGCCGATCTTTTCGATGGCGCGCGACGTCGTCTCCGTGAACTCGTCGATGTTGGCGCGCGTACCTGGCCCGGCCGACCTGGATGCGATCGCCGCGACGATCTCGGCGTAGCGGACCGGCGCAACGCGCGAGATGGCGGCCACGATCGGGATCGTCGCCTGGCCGCCGCACGTCACCATGTTGACGTTCGGCGCTTCGAGATGATCCTCGATGTTGACGCTCGGCACCACGAAGGGACCGATCGCCGCGGGGGTGAGATCGACGCGCCGAATGCCGCGCGCGCCGAGCAGCGCGTCGTGGTGCCTGTGCGCTCCGGCGCTGGTCGCGTCGAAGGCCAGAACGACCTCATCGGCTTCGGGCATGGCGAGAAATCCCTCCACGCCGCCGTCGCTGACGGGAACCCCGAGCCGCCTGGCGCGCGCCAGTCCGTCCGACGCTGGGTCGATGCCCACCATCGCCCCCATTTCCAGCACCTCGGAAAGGCGCTTAACCTTGATCATCAGATCGGTGCCGATATTGCCCGATCCGATGATCGCAACCTTGCGGCGTGTCATAATCCAACCTCCACACTCGGTCCCGCCGGCCTCAACCTGGCCTCGACGTCGGAATTCTTCGGCTCGGATGCCTCTCGTCCCCGCTCATGAGCGCGGCTCGCCGCCGGCGACGCGGCGTTCGAACTGGTCCTTGCGGCTTGGGCCGGAGCGGTCCTGCAGGGCGAGCCTGACCGCGGCCCGCACCAGCCGTGGCTCGAACACCGGCTCGATCTGGGCGATGATGGTAAGCGCGATGCGGGCGTAGTGCTCGGCCAGCAGGCAGGCGACCAGGTCGCCGTCGCGCGCGGCGCAGGCGTCCATGATGGCCTGATGCTCGTCGCGCGACTGCTGGTAGGAACTGGCGTGCGTGAGATAGAGCCGGCGGTAGCGCTCGGCGTGCTCGTTGAGCTGCGCCGAATAGTCTGCGTGACGCGGGCCGGCCGCCCGGATCGCGATCATATGGAACGAGCGGTGCGCCCGGTCGAAATCGCTGAATTGCGCGGGCGCCTCGTTTTCCCCCATGACGGCGAGGCAATTTCGCATCTCTTCGATATCGGCGTCGGTCAGATCCGGTACGGTGGAGCGCACAGTGGTTGTGTCGAGCTTTATACGAAGTGCATACAGTTCATCGAGGTCAGCCATGGATGTCGGCGAGATGACGACCTGACGCCCGCGCTCGGAGGTGACCAGACCCTCCTTCTCGATCAGCCGCAGCGCCTCGCGTACGGGGGTTCGGCTGAGCCCGAGTTCGGCGGAAATCTTGACCTGGGACAAACGGCTGCCGGGCCTGAACACACCGTCCAGTATGGCCATCCGGATCTTCTCATATGCATCCAGCATGCGAGCGCCCGTCGACTCCTCGTCGATGACAGCGCCGTCCCTTGCCAAATCGGGGGCCATTGGCTTCGACACCTCTCCCAACCCGGCGACACGGCACCAGCGATATTGCGATGTCGAAATCTGTATCGCGCGCCAATTGACCAGTCAACAAACTGTATGCAGTTTTTCAGATCCCAAGGCAGTCAGGGAAAATGCTGACTGCCTCACGGGTCGAGAGCGCGGTGTCATCGGCTGCCAGCGTTGGCAGCCTCAACCCCATAGGTATTGGTGCGGTACCGAGCCAGGAATCGTGGGAATTGCGATTCTCACGCCTCGACCGCCTGCTGTACCAGTCGTTTTTTCCTCAGCGAATGCGCTCTCGCCGGCGCGATACCAAGCCGGCGTTCCACTCAATGCTGCTTTGAGGTGTCGGACAGGCGCCGCCGGCGCAGCAGCTGCCTTAGTCCGCCGAGCCAGACCGCCATGATCAGAATGAGGCCGCTGACCATGCCCTGCCAGAAGGAGGACACGCCGCTCAGCGTAAGCCCGTTCTGGATGACGCCCAGGAAAAGCACGCCGATCATGGTTCCGAACACGCCGCCCTCCCCGCCGGTGAAAGCCGTTCCGCCGATTAGGACCGCCGCCAGGACGGTGAGCAGGAGCGTCGGGTCGACCTCGGCCGAGGCGGATGTGAGGCGCCCGACCTGCACGACGCTCCCCAGACCCGCCATCAGGCCGGCGATAATGAAGACCGCAAGCATGACCTTCCGAACGTCGATGCCGTTCAGCCGCGCCGCTTCCGGATTGGCGCCGATGGCATAGAGCGCCCTGCCGAAGGCGGTGTAGCGCAAGATGCCCCCGGCGAGCAGCAGAAGAACCAGGTCGAAGACGAGGATCTTCGGGAACGGCCCGAGGCTGCCGTTGACGAAGGCGTTGATCGGCTTGAACCCTGCCGTCGAGAAGACGCTCACGCTCGCGCCATCGTTGACGATGAGCGCGAAGCTCTGGAACACGGAGAGAGTGCCCAGGGTTACGACGAAGAATGAGATCTTGAAGTATGAGACCAGCGTGCCGTTGATCGCGCCAAGAAGGGCGCCGAACAGGACCGCCACGACCACCGCGAGCGGCGCCGGCATACCGGCCAGCAACAGCAGCCCGAGCACCATCGCCGAGGCGGCGGTCGCGCTGGCGACCGAAAGGTCGACGGCGCCGGAGATGACCACATAGGTGGCGCCGAGCGCCAGGATGAACACCACGCTGTTCGACTTGACGATGTTCATCAGGTTGGGCCACGTCAGGAATACGGGCTGCGTCACCGCCAGGAATGCGCCGACAAGCACGAGGCTGATCAGCGCGCCCGCATATCTGTTCTGGAAGATCCGGCCGATGACCGATGATCGGGGCGAATGGCGGCCGACCGTATCCCGCTTTTCCAGATGTGTAACCGTCATTGGGGTTCTCCGGACAAATCCTTGGCTTGTGGCTGGCGGCGGCTTCCGGCGACGGCGACCTGCGCGATCGCCTCTTCCGTGGCTTCTCCGCGGTCGAACTCCGCCAGGACCGCGCCCTCGAAGAACACGAGGATGCGGTCGCATATGCCGAGGAGTTCCGGCAGCTCCGATGAAATGACGATCACAGCCGCGCCGTCCTGGGCCGCGTCCTGCAGCATACGGTAGATCTCGCTCTTGGCGCCGACGTCGATCCCGCGTGTCGGCTCACTCAGCACAAGCACGTCCGGCTTGCGGCGAAACGTCCGTCCGAGGATCACCTTCTGCTGGTTACCGCCAGACAGGGTGGCTATCGATGCGCCGGCGGATGCGGTTGCCACGCGATATCGCTTTATCGCGTCGCCGACCTCGGAACGCTCCAGCCGGGTGTTGAGGATACCGGCCCTCGACAGTCGATCCGCCCAGGCGAGCGAGAAGTTCTCAGCCACGCTGCGAACCAGGAGCAGGGCCGAGGCCTTGCGGTCGTCCGGAACATAGCCGATGCCCGCCCCGATCGTCCGGCGCGGATCGCCAAGTCGGACCGGGCGACCATCGACTTTCACCGACCCTGTCCCGGGGATCGCGCCGCCGAGCACCATGCCGAACTCGGATTTGCCGGAGCCGACAAGCCCCGCCACGCCGACGATCTCGCCGCGGCGGACATCGAGCGATGTCGGCTTCAGAATGCCAAGCGGCGAGCAAAGATCGCGCACCTCCAGAACCTTCTCACCCGCCGGGATTTCCCGTTTTCCGTAGAAGTCGCTGATCTCACGGCCGACCATCAGACGCACGAGATCCGCTTCTCCGGTTTCAGGCAAGGGCACGGTGGCGATCAGCCTGCCGTCGCGCAGCACGGTGGCAACGGAAGCGACCGCGTAGATTTCCGGCATGCGATGAGTGATCATCAGGATCGCCATGCCGGCGTCGCGTTCCTGGCGAACAAGGTTGAGCAACCTCGCCGTGGCGGCTTCCGACAGCGAACTCGTCGCCTCGTCCAGGATCAACAGCCGCGCATTGGAAGAAAGGGCCCTTGCGATCTCGACTTCCTGGCGCAGCTCGACGCTGAGTTCGGAAACGATGGCGTGCGGCGAGACGTGAACGCCGAGCCGGGAAAGCGCTTTCGTCGCATCGACCTCCAGGCGGGCCCAGTCGACCAGCCCAAGACGCGTTCTCGGCAGGCGGCCGAGGAAGATGTTCTCGGCAACGGTGAGCGTCGGCGCCAGGGTCAGCTCCTGGCTGATCATGACGAAGCCGAGATCGAGGGCGTGCGCAGGGCTCTCCACCACGCTTTCCCTGCCGTCGATGATGATCTTTCCGGTGTCGGGCTGGATGAGGCCGGCGATGACACGCGACAGCGTCGACTTTCCCGAGCCGTTTTCCCCCGTCAGCGCATGCACCTCGCCTGCCCGGATCGTCAGGTCGACATTGCCGAGGGCGCGCACCCCGGGAAAACTCTTGGATATTCCTTCGAGCTGGACGATCACCGCCGACCGGTCACGCAGGGCTTCGGCCCGAGAGCCGGGATCGAGCATCACCACGGTCACGCCGCCTGCCTCCTTATGAGATCCGCCGCTTTTTCCCCGATCATGATGGTCGGGGCATTGGTGTTGCCGGAAATCAGCGTCGGCATGATCGACGCATCGGCCACGCGAAGTCCATCCACGCCGTGGACACGCAACTGCGGATCCACGACAGCCATTGCGTCGGTGCCCATCTTGCAGGTTCCAACCTGATGCGAAACGCAACCGCCATTCTGGACCAGATAGGCCTCGATCTCGGCATCGCTGGCCGTCTTCGAGCCCGGCAGATGCTCATCGATCACGAAATCGGCCAAGGGTCTGCTCGCCGCCATGCGGCGGGCGAGCTTCAGCCCTTCCACGGCGATGCGCCGGTCCCGCTCATGCGAGAAGTAGTTCGGCCGCAGCAGCGGCGCCTCGTGCGGATCGGCGGACCGCAGCACGATCTCGCCACGGCTCTCCGGCCTGACGGGGCACAGGAAATTGGCAAAACCGGAGAACTTGAACAGGCCGTCCTCGTAATAGCCGCCGGAGAATGTCTGGAACAGGAATTGCAGGTCGGCCGAGCCTGACTCGGGCAACACCCTGGTAAACAGCCCGGCCTGGCCGGCGGGCACGGAGAGAGGCCCTTTTCGTGTGAGCAGCCATTTGATGCCGACCTGCAATTGGCGCAGGCGGCTTGCCATCACATCGTTCATGGTGATGGGGCGGTTGCACTTCCAGGTGATCTGGCCGCCATAATGGTCCTGCAGGTTCCCGCCGACACCGGGCAGGTTATGCAGCGGGCTGATGCCATGCCCGGCAAGCGCCGTGGCGTCGCCGATGCCTGAAACCATCAGCAGTTGCGGCGACTTGACCGATCCGGCGGCGAGGATGACCTCGCGGCGCGCCCTGGCCTCGACCGGCATGCCGTCGTGGCGGTAGCGAACTCCGCTCGCCCGCCGGCCATCGAAGAGGATCCGCTCGGCATGGGCGCCGGTGACCACCGAAAGATTCGACCGGCGCATGGCCGGCCTCAGATAGGCGGTGGCGGCGGAGGCGCGGCGTCCGTTCCTGACCGTGGCCTGGAAATAGCCGGCCCCCTCCTGCGTCGCGCCGTTGAAGTCGTCGTTGCGGGCAATGCCTTGAGCGCCCGCGGAGCCGATGAAGGCGTCGCAAAGCGGATTGCGCTCGCGCAGATTGGTCACCGACAGCGGCCCGCCGACCCCGTGGTACCGGTCGGCGCCGTTCTCCTGGTCCTCGGCCTTGCGGAAATAGGGCAGCACGTCCTCGTGCGACCAGCCGACATTCCCCAGTTGCCGCCAGTGATCGTAATCCTCGGCCTGGCCGCGAATGTAGATCAGCCCGTTGATCGAGGACGAGCCGCCAAGCACCTTTCCGCGCGGCCAGTAGATCCGCCTGCCGTTCAGCGCCGGATTGGGTTCTGTCTCGAACTTCCAGTTGACGCTGGGATCGGTGATGGTCTTGCCGTAGCCGACGGGAATGTGGATCCAGAAGCTGGAATCGCGACCGCCTGCTTCCAGCAGCAGCACCGAATGCTTGCCGCCCTCGGTCAGCCGCGCGGCGAGCACGCAACCGGCCGAGCCGGCACCGACGACGATGTAGTCGAACTCTTTCGCGCCCAGCACAAATCTCCTCCTGGTGGGCCGGGCGCCTCCGCGCCCGCTGCCTTCCTGCCTGATCCCCTCGCGACGTTCCCGCTTGTTATTCGTGCTTCATGTCGATCAGGGACAAATGCGCACGCTTACGCCGCGCGCCTTCCAATCATTTCCGCCGCCTTCTCGGCGATCATGATCGTCGGGGCGTTGGTATTGCCCGATATCAGCGTCGGCATGATCGAGGCGTCGACCACGCGCAACGCTTCCAGGCCATGCACTTTGAGGGACGGGTCCACCACCGCCATCGCGTCCTTGCCCATCTTGCAGGTGCCGACCTGATGCGCGATCGACAGGCCGGTCTCGCGGGCATAGTCGAGAATCTCGTCATCGCTGGCGACCTGCGGACCGGGCGCGTATTCCGCGACGATATGAGCCGCGATCGCGGCCTTTTCGGCAACCTTGCGGGTGAGCTTGATCGCATCGACGAGGACGCGACGGTCGTTCTCCGCCGAGAGGTAGTTGGGCTGCATCGAGGGCACATCCCGCGGGTCGGCGGAGCGCAGCCTGAGGGTGCCCCGGCTCTCCGGACGCACCGGGCAGACGGCATTGGCGAAGCCCGAGAATTTGTGCAGGCCGGCATCGTATTCGTCGTGACTGAAGGTCTGGAACAGAAACTGGATATCCGGCGTCTCCAATCGCGGGTCGGACTTTACGAAGGCGCCCACCTGAGCCGCAGAAATCGTCAGCGGCCCCTGGCGGAACAACAGATACTGGAGCCCTGCCTGAACCTGGCGCAGCGGGCTGCGCATAATGTCGTTGACAGTCAGCGGAAGCTTGCTCTTGTAGGTGACCAGCGCGCCATAATGGTCCTGGAGGTTTTCACCGACGCCGGGCAGGTCGTGGACCACTGGGATACCCAGCCCGGAGAGTTGCCCCGCCGGCCCGACGCCGGAAAGCAGCAGCAGCTTGGGTGAATTGATCGAGCCGGAACTGACTATGACCTCGCGGCGCGCCCTGACCGCCACCTTCCGGCCGCCGCGATCGAAGACGACGCCGATGGCGCGCTTGCCGTTGAACAGGATGCGCTCGCTGTGCGCACGGGTGATCACGCGCAGGTTCGGGCGCTTCATCGCCGGCTTGAGATAGGCGACCGCCGCCGAGCAGCGTCGCGCGTTGCGGGTCGTGATCTGGTAGAAGCCGACGCCCTCCTGGCTGACGCCGTTGAAATCGTCGTTGCGCGGAATACCCGCGTCCACGGCGCTCTCGATGAACGCCTGGCACAGCGGGTTCCGCTCGCGCAGGTTGGAAACGCGGAGCGGTCCGCCGTCGCCATGGAATTCGTCGGCGCCGTTCTCCTGGCTCTCGGCCTTGCGGAAATAGGGAAGGACGTCGTCGTAGGACCAGCCCTCGTTTCCGAGCTGGCGCCAATGGTCGTAGTCCCGCGCCTGGCCGCGAATGTAGAGAAGGCCATTGATCGAGGACGACCCGCCCAGCACCTTGCCGCGCGGCCAGTACATCGGCCTGTTGCCGATCTCGGCGCCCTTCTCGGTCTCATAACGCCAGTTGAGGTTCGGATCGACGATCGTCTTGCCGTAGCCGATCGGAATGTGGATCCAGGGATTCCAGTCCTTTCCGCCGGCCTCGAGCAGCGTGACCGAGGTGCGGCCGTCCTCGGAGAGCCGCCCCGCCAGCGTGCAGCCGGCCGAACCGGCCCCCACAATGACGATATCGGTCTCGATCGTTTCTGAAATGTCGGTCATCAATGTCGATATTCACACCCGGACGACGGCGCCCGGGTCGCCTAATCGTGCAATCGCAAACCGTTTCACAAGGCCCGCGCGGTCGGACCGTGGAGGGGGACGTGGAGCCGTCCCTCAACCCAAATGAACAGCAGGTTCCGATACAATTCCAATATAAACACACATATTGACCAATACCGAAACGCTATCGGTCGCAGGCCTTTGACGCGTCTTTCGGAAACAGACGAATCCAGCCCGGCCTATCGCCTCAACGTATAGCCGGCTGCATCGCGGTCCCAGGCCGTTTCGGTGATGCCGGCCTGTCGCAGCACCACCTTGCGGATCTTGCCGTTTTCCGTCAGCGGCAGCTCCGTCACGAAATCGACGAAGCGGGGAACCGCGAAATAGGCCAGGCGGGCACTGCAGAAATCCAGAAGCTCCGCCGGGTCGATCGCCTGCCCGGCCTCGGGCAGTATGGCCGCCATGACCTCATCCTCCCCCAGTTCGGAAGGAACGGCGTACACGGCGCAGGAGGCAACCGCCGGATGCGACAGGAGCACCTGCTCGACCTCCCAGGAGGAGATGTTTTCGCCGCGTCGCCTAATGGCGTCCTTCATGCGATCGATGAAGCGGTAGTTGCCGTCGCTGTCTCGGCTTACCCTGTCGCCCGTGTGGAACCACAGATTGCGCCACGCCTCGACCGTCTTCTCCGCCATGCCGTGATAGCCGGTGGCGAAGGCGAAAGGCTCGCTGGCCCGCAGGATCAACTCGCCCGACTCCCCCGGCGCGACATCGGCGTCGTCCTCGTCGACGATCCGCGCCTCCGCCCCCGGGCAGAGATAACCCATCGTGCCGGGATGCCGCGACGGGATCTCGCCGGCGAAAACGAAATTCGTTTCCGTCGACCCGTAGGCATCGAGCAGAGGCACGCCGAACCGGTCGAGAAACGGCTGGTGGAAACGCTCGGGAACCCCGCCGCCCAGTGCTATGCGCATCGAATGGGCGCGGTCCGAGACATCCTCGGGCCGCGACAGCAGGATGGCCGCCATCGCGCCCAGGAAGTAGCCGACAGTCGCGTTGTGCCTTGCCACCGCCGCCCAATAGGCGGAGGCCGAGAACCTGGCCTCGAGGACATAGGTCGAGCCGGTCAGCAGCGCCTGCCAGAAACAGTTGAGGGCGTTGGTGTGGAACAGCGGCAGCGTCGTCAGCAGAACATCGCTCTCGCGAATTCCAAGACCGCGCGCGGTGTTGACGCCCCACCAGAAGAACTGCGCCTGCGGGCAGCACACGCCCTTGGCCGGTCCCGTGGTCCCGGATGTGTAGAGGATAGCGAGCGTGTCGCCTGGCCTGACCCTGGCGGGAACGATCGGTTCGGCGGCCCGCGGCATCGGGGACGCGTCTCTCCCACCGATCGTGCTCCGGGTCTCGCCGCCGATCGTCCACAGGATCTCAACGCCGCTCAAGTGCTGGCCCAGATCGTCGAACGCGGCCGCGATCGAGGCTTCCACGATCAGGACGCGGGCACCGCTGTTCGCCAGCACATGGCGCAGTTGCGCGCCACGAGAGGCCGTGTTGATCGGCACCATGACCGCGCCGATCCAGGCACAGCCGAGGAACACCGCCAGGAACTCGCTGCGGTTCGAGCAGAAGATGGCAACCCTGTCGCCTTGGCCTACCCCCGCCGCGGCCAGCGTCGCGCCGGCCCGCGCCGCGATGCCGGGCGCTTCGCCATACGTCCAGCCGACGTCGCCGAACACCGCGAGTCGGCGCTCGCCATAGCGGCCGGCCTGCTCGACCAGTATCTCCGGCAGGGTCCGCCGTCCCGGAGCAAACCTCTCGGACAACGCGTCGATAAAGGCGCGATGATCGGCCTGAGGCGTCGTTTTTCTCGATACATCCATGACCATGCCTAGAGCGAAATCACCGCCGCCTTGATGCGCGTATGGTCGAGCACCGAT
Source organism: Mesorhizobium sp. 65-26 (assembly GCA_001899205.1). Taxonomy (GTDB): domain Bacteria; phylum Pseudomonadota; class Alphaproteobacteria; order Rhizobiales; family Rhizobiaceae; genus Mesorhizobium. The sequence continues at coordinate 164,634 of MKVL01000039.1, forward strand.
TGCTCGCCGAGGTCATGGCCGACGCCCGAGCCCTTGGTGCCGCCGAAGGGCAGCGCGCTGTCCAGGACATTGTGCACGTTGACCCACACGTTCCCGGCCTTGAAACCCCTGATGAAGCGATGCACACGGCTGATGTTGCGCGTCCAGATGCTGGCGCCGAGGCCATATTCGGACTCATTGGCCATTCGCAGCGCCTCCGCCTCGTCGGAGAAGCGCGACGCCACCAGCACCGGGCCGAATATCTCCTCCTGCACCACGCGCATGCGCTGCGTCGTGTTCACGAGCACGGTAGGCTCGACATAGCTTCCGGCATGGTCGAGCGCTCCGCCGCCCGTCAACACCGTCGCGCCCTCTCGCCTGCCCGCCTCGATATAGCCAAGCACGCGCTCCTGCTGCGCACGACTGACCAGCGGCCCCATCTGGCTAGCGGGGTCGAGCCCCGGCCCAAGGCGCAGCGAACGGGCGATATCCGCCACGCCCTCCACCACCTTGTCGAAGATCGCCTCGTGAACGTAGAGGCGCGATCCGGCGCAGCAATTCTGCCCATGATTGCCGAAGATCGCCCAGGCCGCGCCGGGAACAGCCTTGTCGAGATCGGCGTCAGGCATGATGACCACGGGCGACTTGCCGCCGAGCTCGAGATTGTACTTCTTGAAACTCGCCGCCGCATGGGTGGCGATCAGCCTGCCGGTGGCGGTCGAACCGGTGAACGATATCTTGTCAACGCCGGGATGCGACACCAGCGCGGCTCCGGTCACCAAGCCGGACCCGGTCACCACATTGACCACGCCTGCCGGAATTCCGGCTTCCAGCGCGAGATCGGCCAGCCGAAGCGCCGTGAGCGGCGTCGGCTCGGCGGGCTTGAGGACGACCGTACAGCCCGCGGCGAGCGCGGGGGCGAGCTTCCATACGGCCTGGCAGAGCGGCACGTTCCAGGGAACGATGCCTGCCACGACGCCGACCGGCTCCCGCCGCGTGAAGGAGAAGAACTCGCCGGCGGGCATGTAGGGAGCGGAGATATCGACCGTGCGGCCCTCAATCTTCGTCGCCCAGCCGGACATGTAGCGCAGCACATGCGCGGAAAACTCGACGTCGAACAGGCGTGTGTTGGCGATGAGCCGCCCACTGTTGATGGTCTCCAGCTCCGCGAGTTCGCGGCCGTTTTCCTCGATGAGGTCGGCGAGCCTGGACATGGTCAGCGCCCTTTCATGGGGACGCATCCGGGCCCAGGGGCCGTCCTCCAGCGCCTGCCTCGCCGCGCCGACGGCGGCGTCGACGTCCTGTGCCGTCGCCTCCGGCACATGGCCGACGACACTGCCGGAGCTCGGATCGACGAGCGCGACCCTGCGGTCGCCCGCCGACGGGACCCGCCTGCCGCCGATCCGCAGGCTGTGTTCCTGTTCCAGGAACGCGCGGCTTTCCGCGCCCAGGAGGTTGAAGTCATTGCTGAGCGCGTTCATGGGTACCTCGATCGTTAGGGTCGCAGCCATTGCGCAGCCGGGCCATGCCTCGGATGCGTTCTGGTCCGCTGGACCTTGGTCTCGCCGAAGCGCGCCGGCTGCGTGCCGCCGCTTCGGCAGGGAAAATCTCAGGCGGCCTTTGCCGCGGATGTCCGTTCAAGAAGAGCGACGGCAGAATGCACGAACAACCGGACCCCGATCGCCAGCGCGTCCTCGTCAATGTCGAAATGCGCATCGTGATGGGGAGCAGTGATGCCCCTGGCCGCGTTGCCGGCGCCTACCAGCACGAAGCACGAGGGCGCCTCATGGCCAAAGGCGGAGAAATCCTCGCCTGGCATGATCGGCGCCAGCTCCGCCACCTTGTCCGTGCCGAACAGCTCGCCTGCCACGCCGGCAACGATGGCCGCCGTCCCGGGATCGTTGACGACGGCGTCGTAGATGCGCGTGTATTCGTATGTGCAGGTCGCGCCATGTGTTGCGCAGATGCTGGCGGCGATCTCACCGATGCGGCGCTCGACATGGTCGCGTACGCCGGCATCGAAGGTGTTGGCGCCGCCGATCAGCGTCGCTTCGGCGGGTATGACCCCGACCGACCGGCCGGCATGGAATTCGGTGACACCGACCACCGCCGCCTGCACCGGGTTGACCTCGCGCGCTACGAGATGCTGGAGATTGGTGACGATCTGCGCGCCGATCGCGATCGGGTCGACCGCCGTATGCGGCGTCCCGATGTGGCCGCCGCGGCCGTGGACCTCGATCCTGAAGATGTCGCAGGCCGCCATCACGTGCTTCGCATTGACCTGCAGCAGGCCGGTCTCGTAGGGCGCCCACAGATGCAGTCCGATCACCCGGTCGACGCCCTTCATGACGCCTGCCGCGACCATCCCGGCGGCGCCTCCGGGAGGCGCCTCCTCGCCATTTTCGAACAGGAAGCGGATCTCGCCGGCGATCCGGTCGCGAAGCTGCGACATCACCGTGGCGGCGCCGAGCAGGATCGCCGTATGGCCGTCATGTCCGCAGGCATGCATGACGCCCGGATTCCGCGAGGCAAAGGGCAGCCCGGTTTCCTCGTCGATCGGCAAGGCGTCGAAATCGGCGCGGATCGCGATCGTCGGACCCGGCAGGGCGCCGCGCAGGCGGCCGACCACGCTGGTCCCCGAAGGTCGCGATATCTCGATGCCTTCAAGCGCCTGGAGCTGCTCGACGATGAACTGCCCCGTCTTGTGCTCCTCGAACGAAAGCTCGGGGTTGGCGTGCAGATGGCGGCGCCAGGCAATGACCTTGTGACCCACGTCCCGTGCGAGTTGGTCCAGCCGTTCCTTCATGCGGTTTCCTCCCTCAAGGCGTTGCAGGGCTGCTCGCGCGGCACCTCAACCGAGATCAGCCGCCTCCAGCCGCATGCAGACCGCCCTCGGCTCGGTATAGGCATGGATGACCTCGGAGCCGAACTCGCGCCCCAGGCCCGACAGCTTGGTGCCGCCGAAGGGCATGGCCGTATCGAGGATGTTGTGCGTGTTGATCCACACCGTGCCTGCATCGATCTGGTTGGCGAGGAGGTGCGCCTTGTTGATGTCCCGCGTCCAGATGCTCGCGCCAAGCCCGTAGACCGTGTCGTTGGCCAGGGACTTGACCTGCCGCAGGTCTTCGAACGGCATGGCGAGGACCACGGGTCCGAAGATTTCCTCGCGCGCGACCCGCATGCCGGCATTGGCTCGCGTCAGGACCGTCGGTCGGTAGAAATAACCCTTCCGGTCATCGCGGGCGGCACCGCAAAGCGGCTCGGCGCCCTCGTCGACGCCGCTTGCGACAAGCGCTGAGACGCGCTCGACCTGGCGAGCCGAGATCAAGGGGCCGAGTTCGGTATCGGCATCGAAGCCGCTGCCGAGCCGCAGCCCGCGCGCGATCTCGGCCACACCCTTGCTGACTTCGTCGAAGATCGAGGCTTCGACGAAGAGCCTCGAGCCGGCGGTGCAGACCTGGCCGGAATTGGGGAAGATGGCATTGGCGGCGCCCGGGATCGCCTTGTCCAGGTCGGCGTCCGCCAGGATTACTGTGGGAGACTTGCCGCCAAGCTCAAGCGTGACCCGCTTCATCTGCAACGCGGAAGACTGCAGGATCTTCTGCCCGGTGGCGGTCGATCCCGTGAACGCGATCTTGCGCACCAGCGGATGGTCGACCAGCGCCTGCCCTGCCTCGTGACCGTAACCGGTGACAATATTGATCGCGCCCGCTGGTATCCCCGCCTCGAGGATCAACTCGCCGAGCCGCAACGTCGTCAGCGACGCCTCCTCGGACGGTTTCAGCACGACGGTGCAGCCGAAGGCGATGGCCGGGGCAATCTTCTGGATGGCCTGGCCGAGCGGGAAGTTCCAGGGCGTGATGCCGCCAACGACACCGACCGGCCGCCGCTCAGTGTAGGCGCGATAGGTTCCGCCGTCGTCGAAGAATGGCGACAGGGCGATGTACTCGCCCGCCATCTTGGAGCTCCAGCCGGCGTAGTAACGTAGCGCGTCGACAGTGAACTTCAGGTCGATGTGACGGGAAACGAAATAGGGCTTGCCGTTATCGAGCGTTTCGAGCCGGGCGAACTCCTCGGCATCGCGCTCGACCAGCAGCGCGAGCCTTTCCAGCAGCCGCCCGCGATCCAGCGGCCGCATCTTCTGCCAGGCCGGGCTTTCGAAGGTGCGATGGGCGGCCTGGACGGCGCGGTCCACGTCGGCCTGGGAGGCGGCGGCGATCTCGCCGATCTTCTCCTCCGTGGCGGGATCGTGGACGGCGATCGTGCGCCCGTCCCGGGCATCGTGCCAGGCGCCGTCGATCATCAAACGGCCGGCCGGAATGCGGACGGCGGGGCCCCCATTCCTTTCAATCAATGCAAGCATTCAATCCTCACTCCCGTGTCGGACGGCCCTCGGATACGCTCCGATGCCGCCGAACTGCCTCGATTTCCTCAGGATATCCGGCCCTGGAAAATGACCACCGGGAAACCCGGATGGTCCAATAGTTTCGACGGCTCCGACCGATAGCAGGACGATATGGCTCACCAGCCAAAATCGGCATGTTTGCTCTTGGATGGAGGGACGCGTCAGTGCCTGAGCAGGGACAGAAACCGGCTCAGCGCGGGGACGGAATGGTTCGACCGATAGACCAGCGCCAGATTCAAGCCGACATCGAGGCCGCGCACCGGAATGAGCGCTATGCCATCCGGCATTCGCCATCTCTGGCATTCGTTGACCAGGGCGATCCCCAGCCCCGTCGTCACCAGGGCGAGCATTTCGGCTTCGTTCTCCGCCTCGTGGACGATGTTGACCGCGACGCCGGCCTGGAACAGCCCTCTGTGCAACTCGTCATAGTAAGTCGGGCTCTCGCGCCGGTAGAAGGAAATCAGCGGCTTGCCGGCGAGCTCCGATACGGCCACCGACTTCTTGGCGGCGAACTCCGAGCCTGCCTGGACCGCCAGCAACACGGCGTGGCGGGTGACGGGCTGCACGGTCAGGGCGGCGTCGACCGGCGGATTGTAGAGAAAGCCGGCATCGATGCGCCCGTCATAAACGGCGTCGATCTGGTTGAGGCTGGTCATGGCGCTGAGCACCAGCCGCACGCCAGGGTTGGCGCGGCGGAACTCCATGATCGTCTCCGGGATGATGCCGTTCCACGCCGCTACCTCGATGAAGCCGAGCTTCAGCATGCCCGCCTCGCCACGGGCGACGGCCTGGGTCTCGCTGACCGCATGGTTGAGGTTCAGCAGGATCTGGCTGCAATGCTCGCGGAAGGTCCGACCCGCCGCCGACAGCTTCACGCCGCGCGGCAGCCGGTCGAACAGCGTCACGCCGAGTTCGGCCTCGAGCAATTGTATCTGCCGGCTCAGCGCCGGCTGGGCGATGTGGATGCGCTCCGACGCGCGGCCGAAATGCTCGTCCTCGGCTACCGCGATGAAATATCGAATTTGTCTCAGATCCATGTGGATTGATAACAAGCCGCTATGTTTTCCGACAAGCGATAATATTGGACCGGAAAAGCCCCGCCCCACTATCCCTTTGAAAAAACTTCGTCCTCGGCGGCGGCCAAGCAGCCTCGGGGGCGGCAAAGGGATACTCTATGCATTCGCCCTTCACCGCATTCGAGGTCCAGGCGACCGCCCAGCCGAACGCACCGATGTTGATTGCGCCGGCAAGCGCGGAGCTCAGCTATGCACCGGACGGCTTCCGGATCAGCTATGGCGAGGTGTGGGACGAAGTCGGCCGCATCCGGTCCCGTTTCGGCGAGGCGGGCTATGGCGCCGGACACCGCATCGCGCTGCTTCTGGAGAACCGCCCGGAGTTCTTCAGCCACTGGCTGGCGTTGAACGCGCTCGGCATCTCGATCGTACCGCTCAACCCGGACCTGCGACCGGCCGAGCTCGACTATCAGCTCGACATGGCGGATGCCGACCTTGTCGTGACCTGCTCCCGCAATGCGCCGGCCATACACGGCTTCGTCAGGCCCGGCCTGCGGGTGATGGAGGTCGCGGACGCGGTCCCGCCAGCGACCGCGTCAGCCTCGCGGCAATTCGGCAACGCCGACGACGAATGCGCCCTGCTGTTCACCTCGGGCAGCACCGGCAAGCCCAAGGGTTGCATCCTGTCCAACACCTATTTCATGACGCTGGCGGACTGGTACGTCACGCAAGGCGGCATCGCCGAGACCCAACGTGACTGCGAAGTTGCCCTGACGCCGCTGCCCATGTTCCACATGAACGCGCTTGGCTGCACGGCGCTTGGCATGATCGTGGTCGGCGGCGCCATCGTTCCCCTCGATCGTTTCCATGCCGGACGCTGGTGGCGATGCGTCAGCGATTCCGGCGCCACCATCGTGCACTGCCTCGGCGTCATTCCGGCGATCCTGCTGCGCCTGCCCGAAACGACCCATGACCGCGATCACAGGGTCAAGTATTCGCTCGGGCCCGGGGTCGACGCGCAACACAAGATCGAGTTCGAGCGGCGATACGGGATCCCCATCGTCGAGGCCTGGGCCATGACGGAAACCGGCGGGCGGGCGGCAACGACGACGGCCCGCGACGACTATACGCCGGGCCGGCGCTGCATCGGCCGTCCGCGCGCCGGCATGGAATACCGGATCGTCGGCGACGGCGACCAGCCGGTCGAACGCGGCCAGCCCGGCGAACTCATCGTGCGGGCCAGCGGCAGCGATCCGCGACATGGCTTCTTCGGCGGTTATCTCAAGGACGAGCAGGCGACCGAGGAAGCCTGGGCCGGCGGCTGGTTCCACACCGGCGACGTGGTCTACGAGGACGACAGGGGCCTGCTCTATTTCTTCGACCGCAAGAAGAGCATCGTGCGCAGGAGCGGCGAGAACATCGCCGTCCTCGAAGTGGAAGCGGCGCTGGCCGCAAACACGGCGATCAAGGCCGTGGCCGTGACCCCGGTACCCGACGAACTGCGCGGCGAGGAGGTCTTCGCCTTCCTGATCCGGGCGGACGGCACCGCATCGGGCGAAATGAGGGAACTCGCCGAGGACATCGTTCGCGACAGCGCCGAACGCCTCGCCTACCACAAGCTCCCCGGCTACGTCGCCTTCATCGACGATCTGCCGCTGAGCTCGACGCAGAAGCCGCAGCGCGGCGAGATCAAGGCGATGGCCGCCGATATGGTGCGGCGCGGCGTGGCGATCGACCTGCGCGAGATGAAGGCGGGCATCCGGCGCAAGACGGGGCACGGCTGATGGAACCGGCGAAGCGGACACCCTACCAGGGAATCGTGGCCGCGATGCCGGTGACCGTTCCCTACCAGCGTTTCTCGATCGAAAGCGCGCAGTGGTGGCTCGGCCGGGCGCTGCGCGCGCTGGCGCGGGGCGCGGGCATCAGCCATCGCGACTTCGACGGCTTCGCGCTGGCGAGCTTCACGACCGCGCCGGACACTGCGATCGGCCTCACCCAGCATTTCGGTCTGTCGCCGCGCTGGCTCGACCACGTGCCGATGGGCGGCGTGTCGGGCATCATCTCGCTGCGCCGGGCCGCGCGTGCCGTGCAGGCCGGCGATGCCAGCATTGTCGCCTGCGTGGCCGGCGATACGAACCATGTCGACACCTTTCGCCGGACGCTCGCCAACTTCTCCCGCTTCGCGCAGGATGCCGTCTATCCGCACGGCGCCGGCGGCGCCAATGCGAGCTTCGCGCTCATCGCGCGCAACTACATGAACCGGTTCGGAGCCCGCCGCGAGGACTTCGGCATGCTCTGCGTCGCCCAGCGCGCCAACGCGCTGCGCAACCCGAACGCGTTGATGAAGAAGCCACTGACGCTCGACCAGTACATGGCGGCGCGGCCAGTCGCCGACCCGATCCATTTGTTCGACTGCGTCATGCCCTGCGCCGGCGCCGAAGCTTTCCTGGTGATGCGCGAGGAAACTGCGCGTTCGCTCGGCCTTCCATTCGCGCGCATTCTGTCCACGATCGAGCGGCATCACGCCTTCGCCGAGGACGACGTGCAGTATCGCGGCGGCTGGGCGTATGACGTCGGCGAACTTTACGCGATGGCCGGCATCGAAGCGGATGATATCGATGTCGTGCAGACCTATGACGACTATCCGGTGATCTCGATGATGCAGTTCGAGGATCTCGGCTTCTGCGGCAAGGGTGAAGGGCCCGACTTCGTGCGTAGCCACGGCTTCGAGATCGACGGCTCCTTCCCGCACAACACCAGCGGCGGCCAGCTCTCCGTCGGCCAGGCGGGCGCGGCTGGCGGACACCTCGGCATCGTCGAATGCATGCGGCAGGTCATGGGCATCGCCGGCCCGACACAGGTCGGCAACGCCCGGATCGGCCTGGCATCCGGCTTCGGCATGATCAACTACGACCGCGGCCTGTCCTCCGGCGCGGTCGTCCTGGCAGGAGAATCCCGGTGACCCGGCCCATCGCTCCTCCCAAGCGCAAGAACCCTCTCGCCAGGACGCAACGCCCGCTGCTGCCGCCGTCGGCGCGCAGCAGGACGGCCCACGGTTTGACGCTTGCCGCCGCCGAGGGCCGCTTCGCCCTGCAACGCTGCGAGGACTGCCAGGCATTTCTCTATCCTCCGCGCGATACATGTCCCCATTGCCTGTCGCATGCCCTGCCCTTCATCGATGCACCGGTCGGCGGCACGCTGGTCTCCAGCACCACCATCCGCGTTACGAGCGACAGCTACTTTCGCGAGCGCATGCCGTGGCGGCAGGGCATCGTCGCGGCGGATTGTGGCCCGCGCATCATCGCCAGCCTGCACGGCGAATGCGTGGAGGGCGTGCGCGTGACGCTATCGCTGCGGCTCGACAAGGCGGGCCAGGCCGTCGCCTTCGCCACCCCCGTCGAGGAGACGCCCAACATGCATGACGATCCGCAATGGCGGGAACTGACGGCGGACCCCAAGTACCGTCGCGTCCTCATCACCGACGGCCGCAATCCGGTTGTTCCGGCGCTCGCCAGGGCACTCCTGCAGGCAGGCGCCGCGCATGTCTTTGTCGGCGTTGCCGAAGGCTGGAAGCCCTTCGCGGGCGAAGCGGCGCTCCGCGCCGTCGAAGGCGCTCAGATCGTGCCGCTCGACCTGACGGACGAACAGTCGGTCGCGGATCTCGCCGCCGATATCGGTGCCAAGGTCGACATCCTCGTCAACACCGCCGACCACACGCGACCGGTCCACGTCTTCGACAAGGGCGCGGCGCGCAGGCTGACCGAGACGCTGGATGCGACGCTCGCCGGCACGATGCGCCTGGCGCACGCTTTCGGCCCGGTTATGCTCGCCCGCGGCGCCGACGGCACGAACGCCGCCGTCGCCTGGGTAAACCTCCTGTCCATCTACGCACTCGCGGCGCAGCCCGCCTTCGGCGCCCTGTCTGTCTCGCATGCCGCCTGCCTCTCCCTTTCCCATTGGCTGCGGGCGGAGCTTAGAGCCGGCGGCGTACGGCTGATGAATGTCTTCTCCGGACCGCTCGACACGGAGTGGTACCAGACCGCGCCGCCGCCGAAAGTCGCGCCCGGACAACTGGCCGAAGCCGTCGTCGACGGGCTGCGGCGGGGCCTGGAGGAAATCTATGTGGGCGACGTCGCGAAGGATGTGCGCGAACGGCTGGCCGCCAATCCAAAGGCCCTGGAGCGGGAGGGTAGCCTATGAGCCTGAACGACCGTGCGCCTGACGCCGTTCTCGCCCAACTGGCGGGGCTAGTCGCTGACGGTGGCCTCAAGCTCGTCGACCTCACCCATACGCTCGACCCGGATTTTCCGACCATCGTCATGCCGCCGGAGCTCGGCCAGTCGGCGCCGTTCCGCATGGAGCGCATCTCCTGCTACGACGGCGACGGGCCGGCCTGGTACTGGAACAACATTTCCTTCGGCGAGCATACCGGCACGCATTTCGACGCGCCGATCCACTGGTACACCGGCAAGGACCTGCCGCTGAACACGGTCGACACGTTGCCGACGCGTGACATGATGGCGGCGGCGAATGTCATCGATTGCTCCCGGCAATCGGCGGCGAATGCGGATTTCCTGCTTGATGTCGAACACATTCTGGCATGGGAGCGCGAGCAAGGCCCGATCGCGCCGCGAAGCTGGGTGCTGATGCGGACGGACTGGTCGAAAAGAACGGGGCGCGACTACGCCAATCTTCTCGACGACGGAGCCCATACGCCCGGGCCTGATGCGGATGTCATCCGCTGGCTCGTCGAGGAGCGCGACATCATCGGCTTCGGCACCGAGACCATCGGAACGGATGCGGGCCAGGCCGGCCATTTCAGCCCACCCTATCCGGCGCATCATTTCCTGCACGGCGCGGGCCGTTACGGGTTGCAGTGCCTTGCCAATCTCGATCAGCTACCGCCCAAGGGCGCGATCGTCATCGCGGCGCCGCTGAAGATCAAGCATGGTTCCGGCAGCCCGCTGCGCGTGCTGGCGCTGGTCGCCGCCTGAGGCTGGCTCAGCCGCCCTCAGCCGACGCAGAGCTGGGCGATCGACCCACCGGGCAGCAAGGCAAACATCACGCCCGTCGCGGCGAGCAGAAGGCCGAGCAGGCGCCTGCCGCCACGACCGTGGACATGACTGGTCCCGGCGAGCGTGGCTATGCCAAGGGCTGAGAAGATAACGCCTGGCAGGGCCGCGGCCGCGAAGCCCGCCATGTAGACGGCTCCTGGAACCGGGCCGCCGGTCAGCATGGCCGTGAGCAACGCATTGAAGACCATGGCGCAGGGCGCAAGCGCCAGGACCGCGCCAAGCCCGACGGTCGATCCGGGTTGCAGCCGCGCGATGACACGCCAAAGTGGTGCCATCTGCCTGAGGGGGTGATCAAGGCGGCCGATCGGCGGCAGGATGTTGGCGATCGACAGCCCGGTCGCGACGATCATCGCGGCGGCCGCGTAGCGCAGCATGTCCTGGAGGCCGGCGAGAAAGAGCAGGCTCTGGACATAGTATCCGATACTCCCAGCCATGCCACCGGCAAGGATGTAGACGGCCGCCCGCCCCAGTTGCAGTCGGCTGAGAAAAGAAAGGC
>MKVL01000039.1:175615-238652 GCA_001899205.1 Mesorhizobium sp. 65-26
GGCGGCGGGACCGCCAGGCCGATCGCGGTTTCTTATTCCAGCGGGTCTTCGATGCGCGAGGCGCCGATGCGCGCGTAAGCCTGCGGACGGCTGGACCGCAGCCACAGCGCCTGCGCGACCCCGGCCAGGGCCACGGCCACCAGCACCCAGGGCAGGCTGCTGACCAGCGGTGAATCGACGCCGGTGAGCGCGCTGTAGTTGGTGACCGCCAGCCACGTCGCGACAGCGATGGCGATGCCGCCAAGGGCCGGCGCGACCGTCGTGGCCAGGCCATAGGTGCCGCGCCGGGCAAAGAACACCGGGACACCGAGCGCCGTGAGCGCCAGCAGGGTCATCAGGCCGACCGAGCCGAGACCGACGAACATCGGCGCGATGTTGAGCAACGGGTCCAGGCCGGCGATGGCCGAGACGGCGGTGACGATAGAGAGCACCACGGCGAGGAAGACGGCCGCGACATGCGGCGACTTGTAGACCGGATGGGTCTTGGCAAGGCGCTGCGGCAGCACCCCGTCACGGGCAAGCGCATAGACGTAGCGGGCGCTGTTGTTGAAGAGACCGAGGACGGCGGCGAACGAACTCGTGACCACGAGCACGCTGAACAGGTGGGCGCTCCACGCGCCGAGGAAATCATTGGCGCGCGCGGTGACAAAATGGCCGGGATCGGCGCCGGCGACCTTGGCAACCTCAAGGCTGCCGATCGCCGTGGACAGGCACCAGGCAGTCAGCGCGTAGAGAGACCCAGCGATCAGGACGGCGATGTAGGTCGCGCGCGGAATCGTCACTTTGCGGTTCTTCGCCTCCTCCTGGTAGATGGCCGTGCTTTCAAAGCCGATCATGCTGTTGAAAGCATAGATGAGCGCGATACCGAGCCCCGGCCCGAAGACCGACGACGGCGCGAAATCATGAAGGTCGAAGGCGGGCAGCCCCTTCTGCACGATGATCGCGACGTTGAGCAGCATGATCATCGCGATCTCCGCTACCAGCGCGACCGACAGCACCGTCGCCACCAGCGTGATGCGGTGGTAGGCGAGTATCGAGACGATGACGATGCTGATCGCCGCCCACAATTGCCACGGTGTTGCGACGCCGCTGACCAGCGCGAACAGATCGCCACAGAAAAAGGCCAGCGCTGCCAGTGTAGAAAGACAGAGCGCGAGGTAGGAGACAGCCGCGACGTAGGCGGCCGGCAGGCCGATCAAGCGGCTGAAGCTTGCAGAGATGTAGGCATAGAACGCGCCGGCATTCTTCACGAAGGGAATCTGCCGTACATAGCCGACGGCGAAGAGAAGCATGGCGATGCCGCCCAGGATCCAGGCGCCTGGCACGCCGGCGCCGTTGCCGAAGGCGAGCGCTATCGGCATCAGGGCGACGACGACGGCGAGCGGCGCGGCCACCGCAAGCACCATGAAGACGATTGCCGATGTTCCCAGCACGCCGCGTTCGAGCTGTTCATCGGCGGCGTCGGTGACGCCGGGTGGCTGGATGGCCATGGATGACGATGTTGAAGACATTGTTGTTCCCCTTTTTATCAGTTTGTTTTGGTCGCCGCCGTGTCGCGGCGGGCGATGCCGCGCCCGCCAGTTCCTGCCCCTCCCCTCAGTGCGTCCCGCAGCAGGAACCGTTGTTGGCCGAACCATGCCCGCTAGCGGGCGCGGCTGGGATCTTCATGGCCGGGCTGGTCGTGAAGAAGTTGTTCGGCTTCAGCGTGAAGCCCGCATACTCGACCGGCATGATCGGGAAATCCTCCGGCTTGCACACATGGGTGTGGCCGAAGCTGTGCCACAGCACGATGTCCTCGTTGGCGATCGCCCGCCCCTGCCTGACATAGACCGGCAGGCCGCATTCGCCGCCATGCTGGTTCGGGTAGTCGCCACTCGCGAACCGCTCCTCGGGCGCGTAGCGGGTGACCCAGACATGCTTCGCGGCGAAACCTGCCCGCCGGTAGACGGAACTGCCGGGATCGGCGAGCAGCGTCGGCGACGGCATGACCACCAGCTTGTAGCCCGGCGGCTGGTCGACCTCGTTCCTGATGTTGGGATTGATGACCTTCCAGAAGCGCCCCGTGGCGCCATCGGCCTCGCGGGCTGCATCCGCCTCGTTCTCCAGCAGCTTCAAGCTGACCTTGAAGACGTTTCCATGCGGATTCTCAGGCCCCATGGGCACGCGCACATAGTCGTGCTCGGTCACGCTGTTGCCGGTGCCGTCGACCGCCATGTGCAGGCGCGCATTGAAGAAATGCTGGTGGGAGGGACCGCCGAGCGAGGGCACGATCATGCCGCCCCAGGCATATCGCTCGCCCTCCATGAGGGCGGAGGTCTGCACGATGCCCGTCAGCTTGGCCTCGAACTGGATGGTGCCGTCCTGGTAGAGGTACCAGTAGAAGCCGTAGTCGTAGTTCCCGACAGTGGCGAAGAAGCTGACGACGAGGCGCCGCGAACGGCGCGTCTCGCTGACGCGGGACCGGAATTCATTGTGCTTCCAGAGGATGCCGTAGTCTTCCTCGTGCATGCAGATGGCGTTGCGCATGACGAAGGCCTTGCCGAAATCGTCCGATGCCGGCACGTCGAAATAGTGGATGTGCCCGAGGCAATCGCAGCCGAGTTCGAGCTGGTTCGCGAGCTTGCCAAGGCCGAACTCGCCCGCATCGAAGGCGCATTTGGCAAAATGCTGCGGCGTCGGATCGGCATAGGGAACCGCCATCTCCGTTATGCTGGCGCGATGGATGATCGGGCGCAGCCTGCCGCCGTCGCGAAAGCCGAGCTGGTTGAGGACGAGCCCTTCCCTCGGCGTGAAGCCGACGCGGAACTCCCAGTCCTGCCAGGTGACGTGCCAGCCGTCGACGACGAAGCTCGGCCCGTCGGGCTGGACAATCTCGAGCGGCTTCAGATCGGTGCGCGCAGGCGCGAGCGAAGCGCTGTCATAATTGTACTGCTTCCTGGGAATGGGCACGAGCCGGCCGTCGTCCTCCATGGCGATGACCTTGCCCTCGATCAGGTCGACCACCGCGACCACACCCTCGATCGGATGAGCGTAGGCGTTGTCCTGCTCGAAGGCCCGGTAATAGGAGACGGCGCGCAGGATCCTGCGCCCCTTGTAGGGCTCGAAATCGAAATAGCCCGGCGAGATCGGATCGATCTGGATCAGGTCGATCTCGCCGTCCGACAGCCCGCGCAGAACCATGGCCGCGCGCCAGCGCTCATCCGCCTTGACGATGTCGGCCGCGCGGTAGAAATCCTCGACGATGATCGGCGGCTGGCCGTGCTCGTGGTCGGTTTCCAGATCGGTCCAGGAGATGAGCCGCTCTTCCCGCAAGTCCACCAGCGCCTCGCCGGCACGGCCGCTCGCGACATCGAGCACCAGCAGGAAGGCGATGCGGGCGAATGGCGCCCCCGGCACGAATGCCGCGACTTCCTCCCGGGACGGCTCCTTGAGCTCGACGAACGGAAAGCGTGGAAGCTCGCCCAGATCGCGCGCGGCGCGCAGGATCCCGCAGGCGGCGTCGATCTCGCCGATGGTCAGCGGATCGAGCGGATGGGGCGGCTTCAGGGTCGAGGCGGATTTGTCGTGTTGCTGTAACATGGGACACTCTGCTGATCTTCGATGATCAGACAATGTCCCAATTGTTCCCGTCGCTGGATGGCCGAAGCGGCCATTTGTTTTGCAATTTCGGCCAGCGCCGCGACCTCACGCCACCGGCCAGCCTGCTCCGTCAGAGCCGGGCAGCGCCCAGCGGACGGTGCGATGCATAGTCGCTCGGCGACACGCCGGTCCATGCCTTGAACGCCCGCGAGAAGACCGCGACGTCGGAGTAGCCGACGAAAGCCGCGAGCTCGGATATCTGGTGCCTGCCGTCGTCGAGCAGCTTGCGCGCCCTTAGCAGCCGTTGCCCTTGCAGGATTTCACGAAAGGACGTCCCCTCCTCGTCCAGCTTGCGGCGCAGGCTGCGGGTGGAGAGATTGAGTTCCCTGGCGACGAGGTCGACGTCGACGATGGCATGACCGAGGCGCTTGGCGACACAGTTCGTGACGGCCTCGGCGAGCGTCGAATCGTTGTCCGCCTCGTCAAACAGAAGGTCCCTCAGGTGTTGCTCGATCACCCGGGCCGCCTCCGGAACGGCGCCGCCGAGACAGAACGGCCGGTCGAGGTCGTCGTTGGAGATGGTCATGCGATTGAAGCGCGCCTGTCCCCGCACCGGAGCCCTGAAGAAGTCGTGCAAACGCGGCTCGCGCCCGGCGACGGAATGCTCGAACTCTACCTGTAGCGGAGACCATCTCGGCGCGCCGAGCTGCCGCACCAGGGTCGTCATAGCCGCCAGGGTGAACTCGGCATCCTGGCGCCGGGGCCAGATGGCTGGATCGTCGATCCCGTAGGTGTAGCTGGTTGTTTCCGCATCGCGCAGGACATTCATGCTGGTGCGGGTCTGCCAGGCACCCTGGAAGCGGGCAAACATGCTGAGCGCCGCGCGCAGGTTCTCGGCGTTGCTCATCAGGGCATAGAATGGCCCGAGCTGCTGCAGCTTGAACCGCGACCCGAGGTCGAGCCCGAAAAATCCGTCGCCAGCGCGAGCGGCGGCATCCTCCATGAGTTCGACATAGAGGCAAAGCGACACCCGGCTGTAGGGCGACTGGATATCGGCCCTGGAAAAGCCGTGCCGGGCCAGGAGCCCGTCGATCGGCACATGTCGCCGCGCGAGCTCACTGACAATCGGTTCGAGGAACAGCGCGCGGATCGTCGCCCGCTTGCCTTCGCATGGCGACGGCCTACGGTGCGGCGCGGTCTGTTCGGCGGCCTTTGCGACAGACATCAATCCTCCCGGCCTTCGGCCCGTTGCGCAATCGCACTCCAAGCGGAACGTCGCAGCCCCTCGCGGCGTCGCTCCTTCGGATCACCCATAATGGCCGACGACATTGAAGAGCGTTACATCCAATTTCGTCAACGACATTTTTGGCACGGAACCAATAGCAAATCGGCATTGAAACCGCCCGCCTATTTTATTGGATGCGGTGATGAGTTTCCGTTTTGCTCAGCATTGGCAAAAACAATACGAAAGCCGGGAGCAGACCGCCGAATTCCGGGCTCAAAGTCGCAACAGGCACCAAGAAAAAGGGGAGATTTGGATGCGCTGCAAGATTCTGAAAAGCGTCCTGGGAACGATGCTGCTGATGTCCTCCGCGACGCTTGCCGCGAAGGCCGAGGACCTGATCGGCTACATCTCTCCAATCGCCAGCCAGCCCGGCCAGCAGATGATCAACGCCGGCATCGAGCAGGCGGCCAAGGAAAAAGGCTGGGCCTACCGGGTTCTCGATGCCAACCTCTCCGCCGACAGGCAGGTCTCCCACATAGACACGCTTCTCACCCTCGGCGCGAAAGCGATCGGATCGTGGTCGCTCGACGCCAATGCGGTCGCGGCCGCGTACGACCGGGCAAAGGCGCAGAACGTGCCCATCATCGGGTTGAACTCGGTCGGCGAAGGCGTCACCAACACGGTGTGGTGGGAGACGAACACCTGCAAGCCCGGCGGCCCCTACGACCAGCAGGCGGCCTGGATCGCAAAGCGCCTGCCGGCGGCGAAGATCATCGTCTTTGGCGGTCCGCCGGTCGAATCCATCATCAACAACGTCAAGTGCTTCACCGCGGCGGCCAAGGCGGCGGGACTCGACGTCATCGACCATGTCGACAACACCAAGGATTCGATCGCCAACGCGGCGACGCTGGCGGCCGACGAATTGATCCGCTTTCCGACCGTGCAGGCCTTCTGGGCCTACAATGACTCCAGCGCGCTCGGCATTTCGGCGTCCATCATCGCGGCCGGCAAGACGATCTACGACGGCAAGAACGAAGACGGCACGATGGTGTTCGGGATCAATGGCGACCAGGACGCCATCCTTGCCATAAAGGAGGGCCGCCTCACCGGAACCTGGGATCCGGACTCCTATGCGACCGGACTCGCCGTCGCCACGGCGATGGATCGGGCCATGGCGGAACCCACGGCTCCCCAGAAGGAACTGGTGGTCAAGGCAAAGCTGTTCACCTTCGAAAACATAGAGAGCTGGGTCGATGGCCCCAAGCGCGGCTATGCGCTCGGCAACATTCCGCTGGTCGATTGACGGGCGTCGGCTGATGGCGGTGACGCGGACTTGATACCCAGCGGTCTCGTGGACACCAACTTCCCCGCCGTCTAACCCGTCTGTCGGTTTTCCAGACTCTTTTTGAGACAATCTAACGCGCTGATTGGCTTATTCCGCTCAAGCGCCTGGATTAGAACTCGAACTGCGCCTCGTGACACGCAAGCGCTGCTTGGCGAACCGCTGTCGCCTAAGACCGTTGTTGGTCTGTAGCAGCCACCTGCTACCCGCCGCACGACGCTCCGTGCTAGCCAACGAACGAATGGCGAACCTCGCCGAAGTCGTGTAGGGTCAGAAAACGCAAAGTGCGACCCTGGCACGAAGAGGCCGGGTGAATCTGGGAGGATTCATGGTCGAAATCATCTCGAAGCGGGATGGCCCGCGGCGTGAGGATGTTCAGGTCAAGCGACTGATCGAACAGAACCGCTCGACCATCGTCCAGCTTGCCGACCAGATCAGCGGTGGCGGCTATTCCGCGTCCAGGAAGCCGTGCCCGAAGCCGCAAGCGGAAGGCCTGATCATCCATGTTGGCGGCGGCTCGTCCGTCGCCGCCGAGGCAGCCCCTTCCATCCGCATCTCCATCAATGGCCGTGTGGTCTCCGTGGACCAGAATACGGGCCGGCAACTCCATCATATCGGCGATATCCGCAACCGCGATGGCGTGCAGGTTTTCGTCCTGGCGACGAAGCAGAATGGTTTCTTCTCGCCCGTCGATGAGGCCATCGCGCAAGCACTCGCCGAAGTGGATGGGTCCCGGCTCGATGGCACCTATACCGAACAGCAGTTCGCCGCCGACATCGGAGCAAAACTCGGCATCGCCTAGCGTATCAGCGGACGACCATTCGAGCGCAGCCCAACAGCATACAGAAATAACATGCCCCCAAAGGTTCTGTGATGGCTGAATGAAACGCGGGATCGATACCAACCAGATGAAGACCGGTGTTCTTCCGGCGCGTGCGCCGATGGCCACCAGGCAGTTGGCACTGGAGACCCTCGACTATGACGAGCGCGCCACGATGCGCGCTTGGGAAAATTTCCTGTCCGATCCTCCGAAATGCGCGCGAGATCCGGTTCAGGTCCGCTCGCTGATCCACGATTCGTGGTCTCGCAGCGCCACCGGCGGGATCAATGCGCAAGGCGTCGAGGCGCCCCTCAACAGCAACCGCGACGAGATCGAGTATCTGACCCGCGCCAACGCCGAGTTGCTTTCGGCGGCGCGGCGACCATTCGCCTCCCTTGGCCCGCTGCTGGAGGGGACGGGAGCGATGTTGGTGCTGGCCGACAGCGACGGCGTGCTGATCGAAGCCATCGGCGACAAGAAGACCCTGCACAATGGCATGGATATCCATCTCGCTATCGGCGGCAAATGGAATGAAGGGGCGGTCGGGACCAACGGCATCGGCACCGCGCTCTGGACAGGCGAACCGATTTTCGTCCACGCGGCCGAACACTTCTGCGCAGGCATCAAGGGCTGGACCTGCGCCGGCGCGCCGATCCGTGACCCACTGGATGGGAAGATCGTAGGCGTCGTCGACCTCTCGGGGTATTCGCCGATCTTCCGGCCCCACAACACGGCGCTTGTCGCCGCCACGGCCAGGCAGATCGAAAAGGCTCTGGCGGAGCAGCAGCAGGAACAACGCACCCGGCTCCTCGAAGCCTTCATTTCCTCGGCTCCCGGCTACCGCGGAAAGGACGGTTTGGTGATCGTCGACCATCGCGGCCGGGCGATCTTCTGCAACAATGTGCCGAACGGCGAGACAACCGAGACAACGGACGGTCCACTGGAGCCAAGCCGCGGTCGTTGGCTCATGAACCTGCCGACATCCGGGTCCGAAGGCGATCTGGCCAAGGCATTGCCGGCGCACCTGCGGTCCTGCCACGTCACCCCGCTGAAGCTCGATGGCAATCTCAGTGGCGCGGCTCTGGTTTTCCCTGCCGCGCCGGTCGTCACCGGTGTGGCGGTGATCAACAGGGACACAAACAGACACCTCCAGGCAGCAACCTCGATGATCGTCGGCGAAAGCGAAAAGCTTTTGGGCGCCATCGACGTCGCATGCCGCGTGGCACGGTCGAACGGTGTGACGTCGTTGCTGATAGAAGGCGAAACCGGCGTCGGCAAAGAGCTGTTTGCCCGGCTCGTACATGCTGGCAGCCAGCGCACGAACACCGACCCCTTTATCGCCATGAATTGCGGCGCCATCACCAGGGAGCTGTTTGGGAGCGAGCTGTTCGGCCACGTGGCCGGCGCTTTCACCGGCGCCTCGCGTGACGGCAAGGCAGGGGTTTTCGAACAAGCCAACGGTGGCGTGCTCAGCCTTGACGAGATCGGTGAGCTGCCGCTCGAGATCCAGCCGTTCCTGCTGCGCGTCCTTGAGGAGCGTGTCGTCCACCGCATTGGCGACAGCAGGGGGCGGCCTGTGGACGTCCGCCTCGTCGCCTCGACCAATCGTGATCTCAAGCAGGAAGTCGCGGCGGGGCGTTTCCGCAGCGACCTCTACTACCGCATCGGCGCTGTCTCGATCCGCGTCCCTGCCCTGCGCGAGCGTGGCGAGGACGTGCTGTTGCTGATCGAGCATTTCAACCGCCAGATTGCTTCCAGGGCAGGCAACGATCCGTTGGAATTCTCAAACCAAGCGCTCGACGCTCTGCTTGCCTATCGCTGGCCGGGCAACGTACGCGAACTGAAAAACCTGATGGAACGGCTGCATATTCTGGCGTGCGACAAGACCATCGACCTCGAGCATCTCCCATGGGAAATCACGACGGGCATCGGCAATGGCACAGCCAGGCACATCGATAATCCCGTAGCCATACTCGAGGCACCGGTTTGCACATTCGAGGACGCCGAGCGGCAGGCAATCAGGAACGCACTTGCCGCGGAGGGCGGGAATCTGAGCAAAGTCGCCCTCAGGCTCGGTATTTCCCGGCCAACTCTCTACCGCAAACTCGAACAGTACGGCATTCGGCGCGGGTTCGTCTGAGCAGTCGCAACAAAGAAATTGCGCCATGACATCGGCGATCGGACCACCGGATTTCATCCTGGCGGAAACAAGAACGCCCAGGCCGTTGCCGGATTGAGATGCGTGCCCGAAATCAGGCCATCGCGATCAACAACGGTCCGAAGGCCATGGTGACGTTGGGCAATCCTACCTAGGAGCGCATGACTGGTATCGTCACGCAGCCGAAGAATATCTGCGCTCTCCAGATAGTGAGTGTCTGGACCGGAGCAGCCCTCTCCACACTGCATCCGGTCCAGGACTTCCTATGGAACGATGACGCCGCGGCCGGTGAAGCGACGGTTCTTGAAGTCGTCGAGCGCGGTGTTGATGCTGGCGAGATTGTACTCGGTATAATGCATCTTCACCTTGCCGTCGGCGTTGAGCTCCATCAGTTCGACTAGCTCGGTGAAATTGCCGACCAGGCTGCCGCCGATGTTGATCTCCTCGATGACCAGATGCGCGGTCGGCACGTTGACGGCGCCGCCATAGCCAACGACGAACAACTGGCCACCCTTGCGCACCATCTTCCAGCAGATGTTCTCGACGCCGAGCTCACCGACGAAATCGATGACCACATGGGCGCCGCCGCCGGTGATCGCCTTGACCTCCTCGACGACATTCGGCCCGCCATCGAGAACGAAGTCGGCGCCGAGGTCCTTGGCCAGCACGCGCGCCGCCGGCTCACGATCGACGGCGATGATCCGACACCCTGAAATCGCATGAAGCGACTGCAGCGCGATGTGACCGAGCCCGCCAATGCCGAGCAGGACGCAATAACTCCCCGGCCGCAGCAGCTTCGCCGCTCGTTTGGCCGCCCGGTAGGCGGTGATGCCGGCGTCGGCCAGCGGCGCCACTTCGATTGGCGTGACATTGGCGTTCAGCTTGATCAAGGACCGCTCGCTGGTGATGAAATACTCAGCGAAGCCGCCATTCATGCCGAGGCCCGGGAACTGGCCGTTGTCGCAGTACATGTCCTCGCCGTGGCGGCAGTTGAGGCAGATGCCGCAGGAGCGGAACGGATGGCAGATCACGGCATCGCCACGCTTGACCGACCTCACGCCGCTGCCGACCTCCTCGACCCAGCCGGCATTTTCGTGCCCCATGATGTAGGGCAAGAGCGTGCCCTCTGGGTCCATCGTCGGCTTCCACACGCCCTCGATGATATGGAGGTCGGTGCGGCACAGGCCAGCGGCGCCGACGCGCACGATCACCTCATCCGGTGAGGTGATCGTCGGTGCGGCGACATCCTCGATCTTGAGCTTCACGTTCATTTTCGGATCGTATTCGTACAGTCTCGCAGCTTTCATCGTCGTGTCCTCTCAGGTCCGGGGAATTGTTTCAGGCGCGGCCAAGCTTCTCGGCGCCGCCGCCGAGCGCGGGCCCGGCGGTCGGGTCCTCGTCCTCGGCAAGATCGCCGATCAATGTCTCTGTGGTCAGGATCAGCGTCGCCACGGAGGCCGCATTGGCGAGCGCCGTGTAGGTGACGCGGACAGGATCGATGATCCCGGCTTCGAACATGTTCTGGTAGCTGCCGGCGGATGCGTTGTAGCCGTAGCCGCCATTGATGCGCGTCACCTCGGCCACGACGGCTTCGGGATCGGCGCCGGCGTTGACGGCGATGCGCCAAAGCGGCCGCGTCAGCACGGAGCGCACCAGGCGCACGCCTTCGGCGATGTCGCCATCGACACTGGCCGCCACCTTGTCGAGCCGCGGCGCGATCTGGGCAAGCGCGGAACCACCGCCGGCGACCACGCCCTCCTCGGAAGCCGCACGCACCGCATTCAGCGAATCCTCGATCAGCTGGATGGTCCGCTTCTGCTCGACCGGCGTGACGCCGCCGGCATAGAGGATCGCGGTGCCGCCGGAGAGTTTGGCCAGCCGCTCGCGCAGCTTGTCCTGCTCGATGTTCGGTGGGGCGGCCTCATATTGTCGCTGCACCTGCGCGCGCCGCGAGGCGATCGCGTCATGATCGCCGCCACCGCGGATGATCGAAGTGTAGGAAGAGCTGGTCTTCACCCGGTCGGCGGTCCCGAGATCATCGACCGTGATATCCTCCAGCCGGCCGCCGAGATCCCGGGCGATCACCCTGCCGCCGGTGATGATCGCCAGATCCTCCATCATCGCCTTGCGCCAATGGCCGTATTCCGGCGGATGGACGACGAGGTATTTGCCTGGCCCCTGCTTTCCGAGCAGCGTCACCACGACTTCCGGAGACACTTCCTCGGACACGATCAGCAGCGGCCGGCCGGCCTCGTCGGCGATGCGACGCGCGGCCTCGAGTGCTTTCGGCTCCTTGATCTTGAGATCGGTCATCAGGATGAAAGGCCGCTCGAGCACGGCCTCCATCTTTTCCTGATCCGTGACCATGTGATGCGAGAGGTAGCCTCTGTCGAAGGACATGCCTTCGACGACGTCGAGCGTGGTGTCCGTGGTCACGCTGAAATCAGTGGTGATGACGCCATCGGCGCCGACGCGCTGATGCGCTTCCGCCACCAGCGCGCCGAGCTTGGCGTCGGTCGCGGCGATATTGGCGACAGAGGCGAGGATGCCGTTGCCCTTGGCAGGCTTGGCAGAAGCCTTGAGAGCATCCACAACCGCCGTTACGGCGAGCTCTATGCCCTTGCACAGATCGACTGATTTCGCGCCGCGCTCGTTCGCCTCGATGCCGCCCTGGATCAGCGCGTTGGCGAGCACGATGGCGGTCGTCGTGCCGTCGCCGGCAACCTCATTGGTCTGCATCGAGACTTCGCGTACGACCTGGGCGCCCATGTTTTCGAAGCGATCGTGGAGCTCGATCTCGGAGGCGATGCTGACACCGTCACGGGTCACCATCGGCGTGCCGATCGGCCGGTCAATCATGGCGTTCATGCCTTTGGGACCGAGCGTAGGCTCGACGGCCGCGGCGAGCCGAAAGACACCACGGGCCAGCGCACGGCGGGCCTCGGAATTGTGAAGCATAATTTTGGGCATGACTCCTCCTTCCGCCTTACGGGCGGGTTGTTGGTTAGGGGCCTCGTGCGAGGGAGGCCGTTGTTTCGGTTCTGCTCAGGTGGCCGGCGCGTTTCGCTCCGGCACGCGATCCATGATGAAGTCGACCAGCGTCGGCTCCCCGTCGATCACGTCCAGCTCCTTGTATCTTGCCTGCTTGAGCCCACGGCAAAGCGCGCCGTTGAACTCCATGTTGATGCGCACGGCACGCAGTTCGGCGAGATAAGCATCGAGGGCCTCGGACGGAATTTGCCGCCCCTCCCAGGTGACGAAGACCGCGTCGCCTTGTTTTCGCGCCGGAAAGCGCTCGACCAACGCCGCCCGGTATCTTGCCTTCCGGCTTGCCGCGTCGCCGGACCCGAGCCGGGCAACATCATATGCGGCAAGGTCCATGCCGAGGATCTCGCGATCCGTCAGCCGCTGCTTTCTCAGGGCGAGCAATACGGCTTCCTGACGCCGCTTGAAGGCCTTCATGTTGAAGGTTTCGCGCAGCGCGCCGATATCCTCATCGCCGGCGAGCCCGGCGAATATGTCGCCGAACGTCTTGCCGTCCTCGATGCCGCGATTGACCTCTTCGGCGAACATGTGGTCGTGCAGCCTGACACGATAGGCGGGCGACCAGGAGAGCTGGTCGAGCGCCTTGCGCACGCCGTCGAGCATGAGGAAGGCGAAGTTGGGCGAGCACCAGTAGGTCGGCAGGCGGAAGTCGACCTCCACGCTGCCGTCGCCCCTGATCTCGGCCTGCTCGACGAAGCCCATTTCGGTGATCGGCTCGTCGAGCTCCGGGTCGTTGACTTCGCCGAGACGCCGCCAGAGTTCCTTCTCGCGGCTGCCGGAAACACTAGCGGTTGCCATGGCCCCTACTCCGCAGCGATGCTGAAGGGCGATTTTGCGAGCGCCTTCTTCTTCGCTTCGACGTCGATGTTGTAGAGGCGCGCGGCGTTCAGGCCGAGAATCTTCTCCTTGATCTCATCGGTCAGTTGCACACCGCGTTCCGCGGCAATGTCCTGCGGGATCTGGTAGGCCCAGAACTTCTCGACCAGCCAGCGGGGCGTCCAGATCGCGTAGTCGGAGCCGAACAGGATCTTCTCCGGCCCGAGCCAGAACAGCAATTCACCGATGACCTCGCCGAAGTAGCGCGGGCGCGAGTGGATGAAGGGCAGTGCCACCGCCAGGCCGCCATAAACATTGGTTTCCTGCGTCGCGATCCAGCAGAAATCGTCGAGGCGCGGCAGGCCGCAGTGCTCGATGATCCAGTTGAGACCCTGGAAATCCGTGGCGGCATGGTCGACGTCATGCACGTCGAAGGCATCCTTGCTCAGCGGGATGATCGTGGGGCCCTTATGGACGTGGATGTTCTTGATGCCGAGCTTCTCGCACAGCTCGAAGCATTTGTAGGCATCGGGATCGGTGAGCTTCCAGCCCTTGGAAGCTCCGTTCCATTCGGCCGTGTACATCTTCACGCCCTTGACGTCGTAGGTCTCCTTGAGGAAGTGGATGTACTCAAGCGCCTTCTCGCCATCGCGCGGATCGAAGGCGCCGTTGACGATGAAACGCTCGGGATAGCGCTTGGCGACCTCGGCATTGCGCTCGATCGTGTTGAAGCCGTTCTTGTAGAAATCCTTCAGATAGGTCGACTGGACGATCGCCACGTCGTCCGGACCGTCGATGAACAGGTCGCGGTAGAGATCGTCGGCGCTGTATTTTTCGAACTTGCCCTTCTCCCAGAGCTGCTCCTTCGGGCTCAGGCCCGTGTGATAGGCATAGAAGCAGTCGATGAACTGCTTGCCGTGGATGTTCTTCTGGTTTTCCGGGCTGCCGTCCCAGAAATGGGTGTGGCCGTCCACCACGAAGATGTCCTTGCCTTCAGGTGTCCTGTACATGTCTTGCCTCCGCAGTCGTCATGTTGATGGTGTTCACGGGGCCGGCGCGCCGCCGGGCAGCGCGCCGGGGCTTGCTCAGATGTATTCGAAGACCTCGTCCATGTTCCCGAACAGGATCACGGTGTTGTCGTCGATGCGCACCATGCGGCCGTAGTGGGTGGAGGTGTTGACCTCGAAGATCTCGGCGGTCATGTCGCGGCCGAGATATTCGCTGATCTCGTCCATCTTGAAGATCAGCTTGCCGTCGCCGTCGATGCGGATCATGGCCGGCTGATAGGTGACGATGACCCCGGGCTTCTTGCCCATGAATTCGGCGATGGCGCGGGCCTCGACCGAGTCGTTCATGGTGACGCCGCACTGGTGCGAGATCGTCTGTTCGAAGGTGATGTCCTTCATCGACTTGAAGATGTTGGACTGCGAGGCGTCGCGTGCTGCTACTGACATGATCTTCTCTCCCCTGTTCAGCGCTTGAGGCCGAGTTCGCCGAGAATGCGGCCGATCCGTTCCTCGGATTGGGCGCGGACATCGGTGAAGGCGACCGGCTTGGAATGCGGCATCGACCAGATCGGCTGGAGGCCAGTGGCCGCCTTGTCGGCGAGCGCGCCGTGCTTGTTCACCCAGCCCTGGAACAGCTTCTTGTTGGCCGCCCCGAACTTCTCGTCATGGGCGAGCAGGTAGATCAGGTCGATGGTGTTGGCGAGGTTGCGCTCGTAGTCGGCTTCGGCCGCCGAAATCACAGGCGGCGTGATGAAATCGTGGTTGGCCGCCGCCGCTTGCATGAGGAAGCCGGAGCGGAACAATTCGCCGACCAGCGGCTCGAACACGATGTTGATGGCGAAATACTGCTCGAGATAGTCGGCCGTGCCCATGATGGTCTCGACCGCCTCGCGAGTGCCCTGCCACACGCCGTCCTCGAGCCAGTGCTTCTTGCCGAGCTCGTCGTCCCAGCCGGCGATGTCCATGCCGATCTCGGCGAGGTAGAGCGTGATGTCCTGGGCGAGCCGAAGCTTGTAGGAGGAGTTGGTCAGCGTGGCATTGTTGATCATCTGCGTGTAGCCGTAGCGCTGCGCCTGCATGAGCGACGTGCCCAGGCCGAATTCGGCGTGCTTCCATGCTCCCAGATGCGCTTGCAGGAGCTTGGCCCAGACCTTGTCGAAGGTCTTCGGAGCACCGGCTCGGCGCGCATTGGTGATGACGCTCTGCACCATCGTCTCGATCTTCGACTGGCGCTGGTAGTGCGTGCGTTCCCATTCCTGGTCGGGAGCCCTGAACGCGTGCCAGTTGGAGCTTTTGGCAGCCGTATTGTCCTTGACGTAGGCGCCGTTGCCGTTCGAGAAGTTGATGATCCAGTCCTGGATTAGATAGCGCTCGGGGTCGGGTTGCACGTCGACCGTGACGTCTTCGTAGTGGGTTGCGCGCTGACCTTTCGGATCGAAGTACCGATATTTGCGGCTGTCCGAATCGGCGAAGATCGCGGCGCCCGCGGCTCCCGATCCTACTGAACTCGACGTTGCTACCATTGTCTTCACTCCCTTTGTTGCAGTTGCTCTAAAGTCGTCGGCTCCGGCCCGCCTCAATGGGCCGGGGCGGCGTTGGACGATGTGGTGAACCGGTCGAAGAAGATCCGTTCGGTCTCGAAGCCGTTCATGAACAGAACCGGCTGCAGCGCGTCGATCATGGGCGGCGGACCGCAGGCGTAGACGTCGCCCTGTCCGTCGATCGCGAGTTGCTTGAGCTTGGCGTCGACGCTCTGGTGCACGAAGCCGCGCTCGCCATCCCAGGCCTCGCCATTGACGTGCGAGAGAACGGGAATGAAGTTCAGCTCCGGGTGACGGCCGGCAAGCTCGGCGATCCTGTCGAGATAGAACAGGTCGCCAGGCGTCCGCGCGCCGTAGAAGAAATAGACGTCGCGCTTCTCGCCGCTCTTCAGATGATCGTTGAGGATCGACCATACCGGCGACATGCCGGAGCCCGCGCCGACCAGGATCAGGGGACCTTGCCGTTCTTCCCGCCGAAAGCAGGTGCCATAGGGTCCGGCGACGGTGACCTCGGCTCCGACGCGGATGCCTCCGGAATCGAGCTCTCCGGAGAACTTTCCTTCGGGGTATTTCTTGATGATGAAGGAGAGCTTTTGGGTTTCGTCCGGCGTATTTGCCATGGAGAACGAGCGCGTAATCGTCTCCCCTTTTTGCGTGGTGACCGTGATGTCGACATATTGGCCAGCCCAGAATTTTATCGGCGAGGCGAGCTCGATCTCGATGCCGCGGATGTCGTGGGTGAGATGCTCGAACTTCGAGATCCGCCCCTTGAACGTCTTCACCGCGATTGATTTCGCCAGAACCTCCTCGTCGTAGTTGAGGAGCTCGACCTGCATGTCGGAATAGGCGATGGACCGGCACAACAGGACGTGACCGCTCTCCTTCTCCATGTCGTTGAGCGCGAAGGTCGAGTATTTGAGCATGTCGACTTCGCCTTCGAGCAGCACGCATTTGCAGGCCGAGCACTGCCCTTCCTTGCAGCCATGCGGCAGCGCGATGCCCTGTCGGAATGCCGCGTTCAGGACCGTTTCGCCGTTTTCGACCTCGAACTCGACGCCGACCGGCTCCAGGCGCACCGTGTGAGCACCAGTCATCGATAACCTCCCAATTCCTCTCCGTGTCCCGCCCTGCCGGGCGGGAAGTGGCCTTGCTTTGGAATGTCGCGGGGGTCGGAGATCCGACCCCCGCGCACGGATGGTCAGTTGCAGGGGGTGATGGTGAAGCCCGCCCGATATTCGGCGAGGTGCTTCTCCCGGTCTGCCGGAGACATGGCGCGCAGCGCGTTGAGCGGCGAACCGAGGGTGTTGCCGCGCACATCGTCGAGCGTCCACTGCTCGTCGGCGCCGAAGCGCAGGTGCGGCTGCGGGATCAGCGTCTTGCCGTCGGAGCGGACGAAGTTGAGATCCTTGATCGCGTCGGCAAGGTCCCAGCCGTCATAGAGCGTCTCCCACTCGCGCTTGCCGCTGAAGCGGCCCATCGCGGGCGTCGGACGGCCCTGATACTCGTCGGCGAAGGCTTCGACGGCGGTCCAGCGGTCGAGTTCATGGGCGAAGGTGTGCAACTGCCCGTCGATCTCGTCGACCACCATGTCCTCGCGGATCAGGCAAGGCACCAGGCAGGACCAGCAGCGGTGCGGATAGACGTAGCCGACATCGCTGTTGAACAGCAGCACCTTCTCGCCCTTGTGGCTGAGCTTGGCGTACCATTTCCAGAAGTCGCCGAACTCGGCGTACCAGCCCGGGTACTTGTGCTCGAACCACTCGAAGTCCTTGTCGGTCTGGGCTTCGATGCGCCAGAAGTTGACCGGCCAGCCGACGGCGAAGAACTGGCCGACCTTGTGGACGTAGTTCTTCTTGGTGATGCGCTCCCAGGCGGCCTGGACGTCGTCGTGATGGATCTTGATGCCGTATTTCTCGAGCGGCAGCATGTAGGTGCGGTAGTAGTCCTCGTAGATCCAGCGGTGCCACATCTCCGCGTAGGACTCCTTGTTCTTGTCGCGGTTGGTGGTGCCGTATTCGATGAAGGTGCCGATCGCGGCGTCGACGATGGCGTGGTTCTGCCAGAAGGCGTAGCGCATATCGCGCTCGAGCAAGAGATGGTTCTCCGGCTCCTTCAGCGCGGCCATCAGCAGCGAGTGGCCGTTGCCGATGTGGCGGCTCTCGTCGGACTGCACCGAGAGGAACACGGTCGGCAGCGCATAGTCACCGTTGCGCGCGGCTTCCGAGGGCATGGCGACGAAGAGCGTGTTGGTGAACGCCGTCTCGGCGACGACAGTCAGGTACATGCAGGCGGCGGTCATGGTGTCGCCAGTGATGAAGCCTTCACCGAACTGGCGGCCGATCGTGGTCGCGTAGCATTTGCCGAAGGCTTCCTCGGTGATATCGAACCCCGCCGGGTCGATGTAGTTTTCCATGTACCACTTCTTCAGATTCATCTGGATGGTCGAGTGGCGGAACTCGTCGACCATCTGCATGGTGAAGCCGGTCCTGAGGTCCTCGCCTGGTGCCAGCCGTGCCACCATCGCCATCGAACGTGCGGCGGAAATTTCCGGGAAGGGAATGATGGCGAGGAAGAGCTTCATCCACTCCACCCAGCGCGGCTCGACATTGCGGAACATGTCGCCGCGAAGGGCTGCGTCGAGCGCGCCGTAGACGCGATTGTCCTTTTCCTCCTGCATGGGGAAATAGGAGCGCAGCACCTGCTTCATCGGATCGCGCGGCGCCTTGGCGATCTTGTAGTCGGTCGGAAACGTCATCGCTTCCTGGACATAGGTCGGGTTCCAACCGAGGTCGGAAATCTTCTTGGTCGCCTCGCCCACGGAAATACCGCGCTGCGAGGTAATCTTGTTAAGTGTCAACGACGACATCGTCATAAGCCTCCACCAGGTTGAGCCATGGATCCCTCGATCCAGGGCATGAGACGGCACACAACGCCGCCAGTGAGTTTGCGAACGGCATGACAAAGGGTTGCGCGGTCAGGCGCGACACAGGGTCCGGCCTTTCAAGTGGATCGCGGCAAAGGTTCTCGAGGTGGGCTGCGGGCGCTGCGACACACCAGTCGCATCTGCGATGGGCGTATCGAAGCGCATATGTTGCGGCTTCCTCCGGTCCTTCGTTCTTTTGGCACCGCGTCAGAACGCGATGGGCTTCTTATGCCAATAGACAAAGCAAGCCCCGTGCCAGTTTGAATTTTGGGCTGACGTGCACCCTTTGGGCGGATGTTCACACCCGGTTAGCCCGAGAATTCCGGGCGACTGTAACGATATTTTACATTTGTATATTACACATGTAATATTTGCACGTCTTTTGTGCATCGCAATATACAGTTAGCATCCGCGATATAAATAAAATAATCGGCATCTATTCATTTCAGTATCTTCATACATTATTTGATGCCTGATCTCGGATGGGAGGCAGAGCCGGGAAAGACGATGCCGAGCGATAATGACAATCCAGGCCTTCCCAGGGCCAATCAGCCGGACGACGTGACCGCCGAGCTCGTCAGGCTGATGCCGCGCGACCTCGTTTTCGTCATGCGTTTCATGGGGGAGAGCCAGCACCGTCTGCAAAGTCATTTCCAGGATTTCATCCGGGCCGAGCTTGCCGCCGGCGGTATCACCGCCGAGACGCATCCGTTGATCCATCTGTTCATCGAGAGCCACGCAATCCTGTTGCGCGACTTCGTGTTTTCCGGCGTTTCGCTGTCACGGCAGTTTCGCATCGCCGAAATCGAGCATCTTACCGGCGACAGCACGTCCATGATCCGCGTCGACATCTGGGACCAGTTGAAGAGCCATATCGAGACCGCGGAAAAGCAGTTCCGGACACAGGTTGATGGGCTCCCGGGGTTGCTGTCCGCGTTCGAAAAGCCAACTGAGAACAAGAGATGACCGGCCGCATGGAACACGACGTCGGACTGGCCACGCTGGTCGCTCAACGATTGGCTCTCGTCGCCGAAATGTCGGCGCTCACCGCCGAACTACAGCGGCTCAATCAAAAGCTCTCCGGCATCCAGATCGAGGTGCTGCGCCTGCAACTCGAAATCGGGAGAAACGGCCGCAGCGCTGAACTGGTGCGGGATTTGCATGACGCTGAAGAGAATGCCGAGGCCATCAGGCAGGCATGCACCGAAAGCGAGGATCGTATCGTGGCAATCGAGACAAAGGTCGCGGATGTCGACCGCGCGCTTGCCGAAGCAACGAGCGACAACAGGGGAGACAAGCCGTGAACCAGCAAACGATGCAGAATTTGGCGTTGTTCGACCTGTTGGCGCGCTCTTGGCGCCGTCCGGCCGCGATTGCGGATGTGTGTTTCACCATTGACGGCTCCGCCGTCGCATTCACATCCGTGGATGGATCCGTCGCAATCAGCCAGGTCGCGGATCAGGAACCGCCGGAGTCAAGGATCAGGGTCAGCGGAGATCTTGGACAGACCACGATCCGGCCCCGCGAGAAGCCGCCGGCACCCTTGGTCGCCTCCACGTCGCTTGGGGACGGCGATGTCCCGATCGTCGCTTATCGCGGTTCCGGCTTCCTCGTCGGCACGAATGCCGGGGAAGTCATGCATCTGGCACCCGACGGCGCGATCGCGCCGACGCCGATCAAGATCGACGGACCGATCCTCGCTCTCGCCCATGGTGCCCTGAAAGGTATGACAGCCGTCAGCGATGGGCATGACGTGTTCCTGTCGCGCACCAACAATGAAAGGTTGAGGCTGGAGCAGGCGGCATCTTCATCGACGCATGCAATCGCCTTCTCGCCGGACGCGAACCGGCTCGCGCTCGATTGCGGCAGCGGGCTGTCGATCTGGGCGGTCGACGGCGGCCTGGAGCCGATATGCGAATTTTCCACTCCGTCACGCCCGGCTTCCATCCGCTGGAGCTACGACGGCTCGTGGCTGGCCTGCGGACTTGAGACAGGAGGCTTCGGCCTTGTGCGCCTGGCAGATGGCCGATCCGGCGTGGTCGGCGGCTTTCCCTCGCCTGTGCGCAATGTGTGCTGGAGCACACTGGACAATACGCTGTTTGCATCGGGTGCCTTCCGCATTGCAGGCTGGTCGATGACTGCCCCGCCATTTGACCATGCAGCTGCCGGCGCGCTGGAAACGGGTCGCCCGGCGGCTGTTCCTGTTGAAACAATGGCACCGCACCCGGTGAGAGACCTCATCGCCGCAGGCTACGCCAACGGCCGGATCACCCTCGCCCGGATCGGATCGCGTGACGAACTCGTCGTGAGATTTTCAGGCAGCGCGATCACGGCGCTGGCCTGGTCAGGCGATGGACAGCACCTGGCCGTGGGCATGGTGGATGGAACTGCCGCGATCGTCACCTTCCCGGCGATGCTTTTCAAATAGCCAGGACAAATCTCGATAACAGGAGGATGGAATGCAAACCGAGCTCACTGCAGAGGAAAAGAGCAAGGACGCCTTTTTCGAACGGCTTGCCGAGTTGTCGCAAGAGATGGTGGCCAGGCATGGCAAGGATTTCAGCATGGGAGCGCTGGTGCTGGCTGCACGGTGGATCGCCGAAAACCGGGCGGGTCCCCTGAAGACCAATTGAATTGCCGAGGCGCTCTCGACCCGGCACGCCCTCAAGACACATGCTGGCGGCGCCGCTGGCATATTGTCAGGCCCGGCCGAGAGGTCTTGAGGGTCCGATTGATCACGAAACCCCGCCAGAGATTCTTGCGACCTAATTCACAAAACCCAGGGGACTCGAGCCCAAGCATGGTGGCAGGATCAAAAACGAACGATTTTGATAGAAACATTCTGGTGGGCCCGGAGGGACTCGAACCCCCAACCAAGCGGTTATGAGCCGCCGGCTCTAACCATTGAGCTACAGGCCCCACGCGGCTGGATTAGTGTTTTTCCCACGCCGGCACAAGGGCTTATGGGCGCGCTGGCCAAGATCGCCCAAATCAGCCCATATTCGCGCCCTATGAGCAGCCCAGCGTCCCTTCTGGACGCCCGGATTGCGCTCTGACAGTTTTGGAAAATCGCGACGCGCCGTGTCTGGACCGATTCCGGTTCCCGGCCCGAAGCGGAAGACGAGCAGCAGCCGGATCGCAGACCAAGGAGATTTCATGACCAGATACCTTTTGCCCCTGGCGCTCGCCGCCTCGGTAGCCTTCCCGGCAATGGCCGCGGCCGCCGACACCACGCCCACGCCCCGCATCATCGTGACCGGCGAAGGCCAGGCGACCACGCCGCCCGACCTCGCTCTGCTGTCGCTCGCTGTCATGCGCGAGGCCAAGACGGCGCGCGCCGCGCTCGATGCCAACAACGACGCCATGGCCGCCGTGATCGCGGCGATGAAGGCCGCCGGCATCAAGGATCGCGACCTGCAGACATCAGGCATCCAGATCAACCCGCGCTACAACTACACCAACAAGGCGGATGGCAGCCAGGAGGCGGAACTCGTCGCCTACCAGGTGACCAACACGCTGTCGGTGAGGGTGCGCGACCTCGACAAGACCGGCGAGATCATCGACAAGGCTGTCTCCCTCGGCGTCAACCAGGGCGGCGGCATCACCTTCACCAATGACGACCCGGCGGCCACGGTGACGGCGGCGCGCAAGAAGGCCGTCGCCGATGCCATCGCCAAGGCCAAGACATTGGCCGAAGCGGCCGGCGTCAACCTCGGCAAGGTGCTGGAAATCTCCGACCAGAGCTTCACCCCGCCACCGATGCCGATCAACGCCAAGGCCTTCGACGCCGCGCGCTCGGCGGTGCCGGTGCAGGCGGGCGAGAACGCCTATTCCGTACAGGTCACGGTCACGTTCGAACTGAAGTGACCGGCGCCATTCCGGTACCCCTCGATCTCTTTTGATCGCGGGGCTACCGGGCATCTCTGCCGAAGCCACATAGAGAAAACCCCGGAAGATTGCTCTTCCGGGGTTTTCTTTTTCATCACCACATCACTGGCTTTCGACGTCGGATCTGTACGAGAGCCGCGTCGCTCTTTCGGCCCCGTGCCTTAACGGCGAATGATCGGGCAGCCGCGCTCGTTGGCGAACACCACCACGACGCGGTCACCATACTGACGCCCGGCGACCTTGACCGTGTAGCGGTCCATGTCGACGATACGGGCGCGGCGGATGCCCATGCGGTCGGCCTTGTCCAGGGCACGTTCCGGCGAGCAGCGGCGCCAGTTGTCGCGGCGGTATTCGTCACGGCGATCGTCACGGCGCCAGTCGCGGCGATCATAGTTGTTGTCGTCGACATAGACGCCCACGCGCGGATCCTGATTGTTGCCGAAACCAAGATAGATGTTGTCGGCGTGAGCGGCCGGCACGGCGGCAAGCGTGCTGAGGCCGATCATGGCCGAAAGCGTCGCCGTCTTGAGGGTGCTGAACATGTCTACTCTCCTTATTAAGGGCTCGTGCCCTGTCGTGAAACCGATGTGGCGATAATGACCCCTTCCGCCTGAACTGTTTGCGAACCTTTCGTTCATTTTCGGTTCATATGGATCCGCCCCTTCACAATGCCTGGCCAAACGCTTCAGACCCAGGCCGGTTCCAGGGGCGAAGGCCGGCGCTTCGGCTATCGCGGGCGCGGAGGCGAGGGGGCGGCGCTTCGATGCGAGCCTACGGCTCGTCGTTCAGCATATGGTCGAAATAGTCTTCCGGATCCGCCATGTCGGTCTCGCTGGCGCTGACACGGCCGCGCATTGAAATGCCAGCCTCGTGCACGGTTTCAGCACTTCCCGAAACCAGCCTGTGCCACCAGTAGAGGTCCCGTCCCTCGGCCACCAGCCGGTAAGCACAGGTGTTGGGCAGCCAGCTTATGGTGCGGACATTGCTGGGGGTGAGGCCGACGCAATCCGGCACCCGCGCCAGCCGATTGGCGTAGTCGGAGCATCGGCAGGTGGCGGCATCGAACAGCCGGCAGCCGACGCTCGTCCAGTAGATCTCACCGGTATCCTCGTCCTCTAGCTTCGACAGGCAGCATTTGCCGCAGCCGTCGCACAGCGATTCCCACTCCTGCGGGCTCATCGCTTCCAGCGTCTTCGTCTTCCAGAATGGCTTTTCCATCGTCCGGGGTCTGGCCTTGGTTTGTGGCAACATCAAGCTTCGCTACCGCCTGAAATGAAGCCCAGACCACACGAATAACACGAAGTCGCCTTCAAAACGCCAGCCATCCACCCTTGGTTGCTGCGGCCACTGCCCGATTGGAACCAATATGGTTACTATCGGTTTCGGCAAGGATGGGACGCCACAAGGAGAGTTTTCAATGAAACGCCAATCATCGATTCTGGCAGGCACGGCGCTTGGCTTGTTGATGGCATCCGCGCCGTTGGGCGCTTCCCCGCTGCAGGGCATGGCGCCATCGCGCGCCACGACGCCCCTGGTGCTGGCGCAGGCGGCTTGCGCCGAGGGCCAGTCGGCTGAGGAATGCGCGCAGGGCGAGCCCGGCAAGAAGAAACACCGCCAGGAGCAGCAGGGCGAGGCCCAGCAGCAACAGGGCGGCGGCGGAGAAGGCGAACAGCAGCAGCCGCGCAAGAAGCGCGACCAGCAGCAGGGCAATGGCGGCGGCGAGCAGTCACAGGGTGGTGGCGAGCAACAGCAGCAACCGCGCAGGAAGAATCGCGACCAGCAGCAACAGCAGATGAATGGCGCGGCCGAGCAGGCTCCCGCGGGCGGCGAGGAGCAGCCGATGAAGCCGCGCAAGAAGAACCGCGACCAGCAACAGCAGCAGATGAACGGCGCGGCCGAGCAGGCTCCGGCGGGCGGCGAGGAGCAGCCGACGAAGCCGCGCAAAAAGAATCGCGACCAGCAACAGCAGCAGATGAACGGCGCGGCCGAGCAGGCTCCAGCGGGTGGCGAGGAGCAGCCGATGAAGCCGCGTAAAAAGAACCGCGACCAGCAGCAGCAACAGCAGCAGGAAACCGCGCCCGCCGGCCAGCAGCAGGGCCAGGAAGCGCAGCCCGCGAACGACAACCAGCCGGGCCAGCAGGATTCGCGCAAGAAGAAGCACAAGCAGGACCAGCAGGCACAGCCTGCCGAGCAGCAGGGCGAACAGCCGCAGAAGCCCGGCAAGAAACCTGTCGCCGAACAGCCCGCCACCGGAGAACAGCCGGCGCAGGGTGAGCAGCCAGCCCAGGGCGAGCAGACACAGGGCCAGCACAAGAAGCTCAAGCCCGGCGAAAAGCCCGCCAATGGCGAGCAGCCGGCGCAGGGCGAACAGCCTGCTCAGGGCGAGCAGACGCAGGGCCAGCCCAAGAAGCTCAAGCCCGGCGAAAAGCCCGCCGCCAATGGCGAGCAACCCGCGCAGGGCGAGCAGCCCGCTCAAGGGGAGCAGACGCAGGGCCAGCCCAAGAAGCTCAAGCCTGGTGAAAAGCCCGCCAATGGCGAACAACCCGCGCAGGGCGAACAGCCTGCAGGCGGGAAAGGCGCGCAGAACGAGCCGCCCGTCGATCCGAACGCGGCGCCGATCCTCGACAGCCAGAAGGATGCCGAGCGCCAGAACGGCGGCAAGCGCCGGCCCGGCCAGGGAGAAGGCGGTCAAGGACAGGGTGGCCAGGGACAAGGCGGACAGAACGCCGGCAACGACAACGGCCAGGGCGGCGGCAACGGCCAACAGAATGGCGGCCGCAAGCCTCCGGTCGCGCCGGTCGACCAGGGACCGCCTCCGACCGACGACCGGGCTGCCCAGCAGGAGATCAAGCCGGAGAAGCTCCTGCCGGTGCTGGAGGAAAAGGGCCGGCGCATCGATCGCAGACCCAGCGACGACGACTGGCGCCGCCGCCCGCGCCCCGAGGGCGCCGACATCGTCAAGCAGTTCGGCGACCGCGTCATTATCCAGTTCAACAATCAGGAGATCGTGCAGAGCACCGACACGCCGCGCGTCAACCGCGGCGCCAGGAACATCTACTACGAGGACCTGCCGGGCGGCCGCACCCGCGAGATCGTGGTGCGTGACAACGGCAACCAGATCGTCACCATCCGCAACCGTAACGGCGACGTCGTGCAGCGCTCGCGCATCACCCCGGACGGGCGCGAATATGTGCTGAGCTACGTCGACGAGCGTTACTATGACGACGTGCGCGACTGGCGCGATCCGGGCGACGACCTGCCGCCGATGCGGCTGACCATCCCGCGCCGGGACTACATCCTCGACTCGCAATATGTCGACGATCCCGACGAATACTACACCTTCCTCGAGCAGCCGCCGGTGGAAAGGGTCCAGCGCCTCTATTCGATCGACGAGGTCAAGCGGTCCGCGCGCGTGCGCGACATCGCCCGCCGCGTCGACCTCGACACGCTGAACTTCGACTTCGGCTCGGCGACCATCTCGGACACCGAGGTGCAGAAGCTGGAGGGCGTCGCCAGCGCCATGGAAAAGCTCCTGAAGAAGAACCCGGCCGAGACCTTCCTGATCGAGGGCCATACCGATGCCGTCGGCACGCCCCAGGCGAACCTGGTTCTGTCGGACCGGCGCGCCGAATCCGTCGCGGAAGCCTTGACCAACGCCTTCGGCATACCGCCGGAGAACCTGACAACGCAGGGCTATGGCGAGGAGTATCTGAAGATCAACACGCAGGCGCCGAACCGGGAGAACCGGCGCGTCGCTATCCGCCGCATCACCTCGCTGGTGGCGCCGGCGGCCAGCAACGATTAGTCCATGATTTCAAGATCATGGCCTGATCGGTAGAATCAGGATGAGAAGCAGCCCATCCCGGCGTTGTCGGGGTGGGCTTTTTCTTTCCGGCCGGGCTCCCGGGTTCAACAAGAATTGTAACCGGGCGGGAGCGGGATCATTGAATCCGAGGCTTGCCTACCCCAGATTCTGGACAGGGCGTTCCCTGCCCCGTCCCGACTCCAGCGGGACGCATGAGCCCCGCCGGCCCCTCTCCGGCGGGGTTTTGCTGTCCGCGAACCTTGCAAATCGCGGCTGCCTCACCAAAATACGACGAGGGCCGCGTGAAGCCGAAACGTCTGAAACGCTCTTCGGCCGACACCTCGCTCTTTCCTCGAGCCCCAGCCTTTGTGAACTCGAACCGGGATACCGCATGAAACGCCTCGAACTCGCCATCGAATCGATCATCCTTGCCTCACGGTGGCTGCTGGTGATCTTCTACATCGGGCTCGGGCTGGCGCTTGCGGTCTATGCGCTCTCGTTCGGCAAGAAGCTCTACGAGTTCGTCAGCACGGTCTTCGCCCTCGGCGACACCGACACCATCCTGAAGATGCTCGGCCTGATCGATGCCGCGCTGGTCGCCTCGCTGGTGGTGATGGTCATCATCTCGGGCTACGAGAATTTCGTCAGCCGCTTCGACGAGAATGAAGGCAAGGTGCACTGGCTGGGCACGATCGACGTCGGCTCGCTGAAGGTCAAGGTCGCCTCGACCATCGTGGCGATCTCCTCCATCCACCTGCTGCAGGTGTTCCTGAACTCGGTCTCCTACACCACCGACCAGTTGATGTGGCTCACCATCATCCATCTGGCCTTCGTCGTCTCGGCGCTGATGCTGGCCTATATCGACCGGCTGATGGGGCTCGGCAAGACCAAGAAGGCCGAGGCCGAATAGCCGTCAGTACAGGTTCCTGATGCTCGTGTCGGTCCTGGCGAACACCTCGTCCGGCACGAAGAAGTCGCCGGCCAGCGGCCCCTTGGCGCCGGGGGCGTAACCGGAGAAGTCGCTGACGCCTTCGGCGCGCAACACCTCCTCGTCTATGTAGAAATTGCCTGTCGCCTCGCGCGACGGACGCAGGAAGATCGCATGCGCGGCATCCGCCATGATCTCGGGCGAGCGGCTCATCGCCGCCACCGTCGCGCCGCCCAGAAGGTTGCGCACCGCCGCCGTGTCGATGGTCGAGATCGGCCACAGCGAGTTCACGGCGATGCCGTCCCTGGCAAACTCGGCGCTCATGCCCAGCGTGCACATCGACATGCCGAACTTGGCCATGGTGTAGGCGACGTGGTTCTTGAACCACTTGGCCTTCATGTCGAGCGGCGGCGCCAGATTCAGGATATGAGGATTTGCCGCCAACTTCAGGTGCGGAATGCACATTTTGGAGACCAGGAACGTGCCGCGCGTGTTGATCTGATGCATCAGGTCGTAGCGCTTCATGTCGGTCTCCAGCGTGCCGGTAAGCTGGATGGCGCTGGCATTGTTGACGCAGATGTCGATGCCGCCGAACGCTTCGACGGTCCGCGCGACCGCCTCGGCGACCTGCCCCTCCTCGCGGATGTCGCAGATCACCGGCAGCGCCTTGCCGCCGGCCTGCTCGATCTCCTGCGCCGCACTGTAGATGGTGCCCGGCAGCTTCGGATGCGGCTCGGCGGTCTTGGCGGCGATCGTGACATTGGCGCCGTC
Organism: Mesorhizobium sp. 65-26; assembly: GCA_001899205.1. Classification (GTDB taxonomy): domain Bacteria; phylum Pseudomonadota; class Alphaproteobacteria; order Rhizobiales; family Rhizobiaceae; genus Mesorhizobium. The sequence goes on from MKVL01000039.1 coordinate 203,464, forward strand.
GCGCGCGGCCCGCAGCGCGATCGCCAGCCCGATGCCGCGCGACCCGCCGGAGATGAACAGCGTTTTTCCCTTGAGCGACATCCTCTTCCCTCCACGTCGGCGCGCGTTTCGTCGACGTGATCCTTGCCTGTGCCGGGGCTGGACACAAGGGGCCGGCGCTCGAAAGGCCGGTGACGCAACGGAGGGCAAGCGGCCCGGGATTGGGAACGAAGAGCCTGTCTAGACCAGCACCAGTCCCTGGCGCATTGCGGTCGCGATGGCGTCGGTGCGATTGGCGGCGCCAAGCTTCACCAGGATCGCCGCAACATGGAACTTCGCCGTGTGGACGGAAATGTTGAGTCGCCGCGCGATCACCTTGTTGGGCGCCCCCTCGGCCAGCAGCGTCAGCACCTCCGCCTCGCGCGGCGACAGCACCGGCCGCGCGGAAGCCTCGTCCGAAGCCTCTTCCGCGGCATCACCGTGGAAATCGTCGAGCGCTTCAGCGGACCCGGCTTCCCGGGTAACCCGATAACCGGCCGCGACCAGTCTGACGGCCGCAGCGACCAGCAGATCATCGGCCGAGGCCGGCAACACGGCCAGCCCGCTGGCAGCCTGCTGATGGCCGGCGCGCCGTGAAAGCAGCACGCCCGGAATTGCCGGGTCGACCGCGTGGCTTTCCAGCGCCGCGTCGTCGATCACGGCGACGTCGGCCATCCGGCCGGCGCCGGCCATGACCGGCGACAGGTCGTCGCTGGCCGCCAGCAAGTCGGCCAGGCGTTCGGCGCGCGCGGCATCGCCCAGCGCCACCAGCACCGTCAGCCGGTGGGTCGCCAGTTCGCTTTCAGCGATCGCCTGTGTTGCGCCGTACGCCATTCGCCTCTCTCAGCTCAGCTCAGCGGCTTCTCGCCAACGGTGACTTGCACATCGCGCCGTTCGCCGCCGCTCATGACACCGAGCGTCACCGCCGCGCCGGCGCTGTCTGGTCCGAGCTTGCGGATCAGCTCGCGCGGGCCATGGACGGCTTCCCCGTTCCAGGCCACGACGATGTCGCCGACATGCAGGCCCGCCGCTTTCGCCGGTCCCTGCTCGTCGAGGCTCATCACCATGGCGCCCTGCACGTCGCCATTGCGGATTGGATGCAGGCCGGCACCGAGATAGCCGCGCGCGACATGCCCCTTCTCGCGCAGCGTCGCCACCGCCCGCTCGATCGTCTCATAGGGCATGACCAGGGCGCGGCGACGCGGCCCGAACAGCAGCATGCCGATCAGCCCGCCTTTGGCGTCGAGCACCGGCCCGCCCTCGAAACGGCCGCCGGTGTTGATGGCGAGATTGATGCGCCGGTCGATGGTGCCGCCGCGCATCGAGCGCCAGGCGGGACCGACCTCGCCGACGGAACCCGACACCGCCAGCCCCGATCCCTCGCTGGCGCCGACCGCGATCGCGATGTTGCCTGGCCGCACGACGCCGGCCTTGCCAAGCGGCGCGCTGCTGACGGCAGAGGCGGGCTTGAGCAGCGCGACGCCCGTCGACGGATCGCGGCCGACGAGCTCGGCCTTGACCGTCTCGCCCGAAGCCAGCGTCAGTTCGATCTCCTCGCCGGCCTCCACCGCTTCCTCCGAGGTGACGAAGAAGCCGTCGCGCCAATGGAAGGCGCTCGCCGTGCGATGGTGGTGCGTGGCGAAGCTCGCCGTGGACGACGCGGCGGTCGCCGCCACATCGGCGACGGCATCCGAAAATGCGCTGAGGTTGAAGTCGCTCATCTCAATGGTCTCCTGGGTTTTCTCATGCCCCAGATATCGCTCGACGTGGCGCCGCGAGGTACTCGCCTGACGGCTAGTTGGCGCTGTCACTGGCCATGTGGTCAGGTCGCGGCGCCCTGGGCCGCTCCGCACATATAGTGCGTGTCGCCCAAAAGTGCTTGGCGGTTTTGGGACAAGGACACGGACCAACAGAGAGTGCGTGTCGCCCAAAGGTGCTCAGCGGTTTTGGGACAAGGACACCGCCAGCATCATTCGCCAGAATCACGCAGGAGCCCGCCGATGGCCTTCGCCGCCGAAAAACTCCAATCCGACGACACCTTGCTCGACGCCTATTCGGCGACGGTCGCCGATGCCGTGGACCGCATCGGTCCCGCCGTCTGCCGCATCGAGCGGGGCGGCGGCCAGGGTGGCCACGGCTCCGGCTTCGTCATCGCTCAGGACGGGCTGATCATCACCAACTTCCATGTCGTGGGCGACGCGCGCGCCGTGCGCGTGACGATGCCGGACGGCGCCGTGCGCGACGGCCACGTGCTCGGGCGCGATCCCGATACGGACATCGCCTTGGTGCGCGCCGACGGCAGCTTTGCCGATGTCGCGCCGCTTGGCGATTCCAAGCGGCTGCGGCGCGGCCAGATCGCGATCGCCATCGGCAATCCGCTCGGCTTCGAATGGACCGTCACCTCGGGCGTCGTCTCGGCGCTCGGCCGCTCCATGCGCGCCTCGACCGGCCGGCTGATCGACGACGTCATCCAGACCGACGCCGCGCTGAACCCCGGCAATTCCGGCGGACCGCTGGTGTCGTCGGCCGGCGAGGTGATTGGCGTCAACACCGCCATGATCCATGGCGCGCAGGGCATTGCCTTCGCGGTCGCCTCGAACACGGCGAACTTCGTCATCTCCGAGATCATCCGCTTCGGCCGCGTGCGGCGCGCCTTCATCGGCGTCTCCGCCGATACGACCAACCTGCCCCGCCGGGCGGCCCTGCTGGCGGGCGTGTCGTCGAGCACGGCGGTGCGCCTGCGCGGTGTCGAGAAGAACGGCCCCGCCGCGAATGCGGGCCTGAAGGAGGGCGACATCATCGCCGCCATAGACGGTCGGCCCGTTACCGGCGTCGACGACTTGGTGCGCCTGCTTGATGCCGAGCGCATCGGCCGCGAGGCGCTCTGCACCGTGGTGCGTCGCACCGGTGTCAGCCAGGTCGCGGTGACGCCTGTCGCGCGGAGCTGAAGACGCCGCGGCGGCCCTCCATGGGGGCGAGTGCCATTCCAACCCGCCAGGCGATCCTCAAGCCCCTGCCGCGCCCTGCGCATACTGCGCCAGGAATTCCTCCGATGGCGGTATCGGCTTGATGACGTCGATCAGCACGCCGTTCGGATCGCGGGTGATGAAATGGCGCTGGCCGAATGGTTCGTCGCGCAGTGTGCGCAGGATCGGCAGGCCCGCGGCAACGACACGCTCGTAGACCGCATCGGGGTCCCTCACCTCGAAATTGATCAGCAGGCCCGCCGCCCGGCCGCGCCCTGCCTCGGGGATCGTTTCGTGGTCGCCCTGAACGATGCCGAGATTGACGCGTTTGTCCTCGGCCGATTGCAGATGCACGTACCAGTCGCTTTCGAACAGCGGCGCGAAGCGAAAGTGCTCGACGTAGAAGGCCGTCGTGCCGGCGACATCGCCGGTCATCAGCACGGGGTAGTAGCTTGTGGTCTTCATCTTTCCATCTCCTGCCAGATAACATACAGTCTGCATGTAAATGCAATTAACATACAGGCTGTATGTATGCAACAAGAGTCCGCCCGCCGTTCCAATCGGGACCGCACCGAGGCGACGCGCGGCGACCTCATCGCCGCCGCACGCAAGCTGTTCACGGAAAAATCCTATGCCGAAACCGGCACGCCGGAGATCGTCACGGCGGCTGGCGTGACGCGCGGCGCCCTCTACCATCACTTTGCCGACAAGCAGGCGCTGTTCGCCGCCGTGGTCGAGCAGGAGGCGGCGGCGGTAGCGCATGAGATCGAGGTGGCAGCGCCCGCCACGCTCGATGCCCGCGAAGCACTGCTTGCCGGATCCGATGCCTACCTCGCCGCCATGCGCGCGCCCGGCCGCACGAGGCTCCTGCTGCTCGACGGTCCTGCCGTGCTCGGCCGCGCGGCGATGGATGCGATCGACAACCGCCACGGCAATCGCGAGCTGCGCGAGGGCCTTTTGGCGGCAATGCGCGATCGCACGATGCAACGTCTACCGGCGGAAGCGCTCACCGCCCTGCTCGCCGCCGCCTTCGACCGTGCGGCGCTTGCGGTCGAGGCCGGCGGATCGCCCGAGGACTACCGCACCGTGCTGGTCGCCATCATCGATGGCCTCGGCCGGGCGTGACACAATAACGGCGTCGCTCAGGGATTAGCCGCCACCTCCGGCTCCTCGTCGGGCACATGGCCCGGCTCGAACTCGTTGAAACAGCCGAGCTGTCGCTTGAACTGATCGATCAGCCATGAGGCCGCCGGCTTCGGGCTGCGGTCCGTGCGGTGCATGGCGTAAAGCGGTGAGCGCACGGCCCGGTAGGGTTCGAGGTCGAGCTCCACCAGCCGGCCGCTCGCAAGGTCCTCGGCGATCAGCCAGCGCGGCAGCCCGCCCCAGCCGAGCCCCGCGCGCATCAGCGCATGCTTGGTATAGACATCTGTCAGCCGCCAGGTGTGATAGGCGAAGACGCCGAAATCCCGTCCCTGCGTGCGCTCTGACTGATCCGTCACCACAAGCTGGGTGAATTCGCGCACGTCCTCCAGTGGCACCGGCCCCGGCAGCAGCGCCAGCGGGTGGCCCGGCGCGGCGGCCGGCACGATTGTGTTGAACCCTATCTCGAGCAGCTTGACCTGCGCCTCGCCCGGAACGCCGCCGATACCGATATCGGACAGGCCCTCGGCCACTTGGTCGACGATCAGTCCCAACGACCCGGTGTAGAGCCGCAGCGTCACGGCCGGGAACTGCGCCTCGAAGGCCTTCAGCGCCCGCACCAGAACTTGCGACGGCAAGGTCATCTCGACCGACATGGTGACCTCGGCCTCCAGGCCCTGCCTGTAGCCGTCGACGCGCGAGCGGATCCGCTGCAGCACGGCGATCATGCGCCGCGCATCCTCCAGCATGGCGCGCCCTGCCTCGGTAAGCTGCGGCTCGCGCGTGCCCTCGCGCTCGAACAGCTTCAGGCCGAGTTGCGCCTCGAGATTGGCGATGGTGTAGCTGATGACGGACTGCGCGCGGTTGAGCCGGCGGCCGGCGGCCGAGAAGCTGCCGGTATCGGCCACCGCCACGAAGACCTGAAGCTGGTCGAGCGTCGGATTTGGCTGCATGACATATCCAATCAATGGATGGGTATCATAGAAAATATACCTGTTTTCCTGATGGATCGGTAGGCCCATATCAGGCGGGAAATTTCATTCCCGCAACTGGAGAGCCCGCCAATGTCTATCCTTCTCGTTACGTCGAGCCCGCGCGGCAACGCCTCGCATTCGACCCACATCGCCACCGAACTCGCCGAAAAGCTTGTGGCCGCCGACCCGTCCAACAAGCTGGTCGTGCGTGACCTCGTCGCCAACCCGCTGCCGCATATCGATCCGGACTATGCCACCGGCATCTACACGCCGGCCGAAGCCCGCAGCCCGCGCCAGGCCGAGGTGGTCGGCGTTTCCGACGCGGTGCTCGATGAGCTGTTCGCCGCCGACACGGTGATCCTCGCCACCGGCTTCATCAACTTCAACATCTCCTCGACGCTGAAGTCCTGGGTCGACCACGTCGCCCGTTCGGGCAAGACCTTCGCCTATGGCGAAAACGGGCCGAAGGGCCTCGTCACCGGCAAGAAAGTCTACATCGTGCTGGCCTCGGGCGGCATCTATTCCGAAGGCGCGGCCGTGCAGATGGACCATGCCGTGCCTTATCTGCGCAGCGTTCTCGGCTTCATGGGCATGACCGATGTCGAGGTCATCCGCATCGAAGGCGTCGGCATGGGTCCGGACGCGGTCAAGGCGGCGCTTGCCAAGGCGAGCGCGAAGGTCGATGCCGTGGTCGACGGCAGCCACCAGATCGCCGCCGCCGCGTAACGGCAGCGCCGGCTTCGTGAAAGGCGGGCACCGAGGTGCCCGCCTTTTTCGTTTCACAGGGGCAGGATGTGGCGCAGCAGGCCCGTCGCAGCGATGCCGACCAGCACCGTCGGCAGCATCGGAAGGCGCGTGGCCGCCAGTATGGTGACGGCCAGCGCCAGCAGGTCGCCCGGATGGCGCGACACGAAGCTCGGCGCGATCACCGAGATCAGCACGCAGCCTGGGGCCGCCTCCATGACCGCGGTCGCGCGCGGGCTGAGCACCCGGTTCCGCAGCACGACATAGCCGCCGATACGCGTGAGATAGGTGACGCCGGCCATCAGGACGATGGTAAGCAGCGCCATGGGATCGATCATGCCTCGCCTCCCGACAGGAACCATGCCGCGAGCAGGCCGGATAGCGCGCCTGCAGCGACGTACCAGGCGCCCGGAACCATGAGGTATGTCAGCGCCGCGACCACGAGACTGACGAACCAGGGCCGAGCCGCGGCGAAACCCGTCCACATGCCGCGCAGCAGCACCAGGAAGACCGCGGCGAAGGCCTAGGCCTGGACATCGCCCAGCAGCGGGCCGAGCAGCGCGCCAGTGGTGGTGAAGACCACCCAGGTGACGTACATGGCCAGCGCCGCGCCCAGATAATAGCGCAGGCTGAAAGCCGGGAAGATGCCCGCTTCGAACCGCCGCCTGGCGTCGGCAAGCCCCAACGCCCAGCTCTCGTCGCACATCAGGAACAGCGCCGGAAACACCTTGCGGCGGGGCAACTCGCGCAGGAACGGCGCCAGCGCCGCCCCCATCAGCAGATGCCGGCTGTTGACCAGGAAGGTGATGGCGACGATCAGCAGGATGTGCGGCGGCGAGGTCCAGAGCTGGATCGCCGCGAATTCCGAGCCACCGGCGAAGTTCAGGCCCGTCATCAGCGGCACTTCGACGACGCTCAGCCCTTTCTGGGCAGCCTGCGCGCCAAGCACCAGCGCATAGGGGATAGTGCCGAACAGCACCGGCGCGCACGAGGTAACGCCGCGCCATAACTCGGCGCTGGAGCCACCCCTCGCAGACGAGGTCATATCCGCAGTCGTCATGTCTTCCTCTCGGGCGCGCCTTGCGGCCGTCCTTGCCGTTCGTGTCCGATGTCGGCGGTCCAGATGGAGCGGGATGCCGATGCCGTCGACCCGCTCCATGGCAATATATCCAGCCCGGCGTGCAATTTGATTGCGAACTTCGTCGATTGGCTTCATAATTTGGCATCCAGTGCTACATAATTGCCAAATGGTGAAATTGATGACCATGAAGCTCGACGACATCGATCGACGGATATTGCGGGCGCTGCAACGCAACGGGCGCATTCCCAACAACGAGCTCGCCCAGGCCGTCGGCCTCTCCCCCTCGCCTTGCCTGCGCCGCGTGCGGCTGCTGGAGGAAGCGGGCGTCATCGATCGTTATGTCGCCGTTCTCAACCCGGCGCGGATCGGCAAGGGGCTCACCTTCTTCACCCGCATCTGGCTGAACGCCCAGGACGAGGACACGATCGAGCACTTCGCGATCGAGGTGGCCAAGCTGCCGCAGGTCATGGAGTGCTACCTGATGCTGGGCGATTGCGATGCCATGGTGCGGGTGGTCGCGGCCGATATCGACGATTATCGTCGCTTCCAGTCGGAGCATCTGAGCCGCATCAGGGGCGTGCAGAACGTCAAGACCGATGTGCCCAGCCAGACGATCAAGCACACGTCGGAACTGCCGGTGTAGCGACCATCGCCGTGCGGATCGGCCGTCGAGAGCATGGCTTTTCAGACCGGATAAAAAATGCAACCGGATTGTAGGATGAACGTCGGCGTCCACGTCCTTTGCGGGCAAGCGGCGCGACGAAGCAGGAAGGATCGCGCCCTCGAACAGGGATGCCTTTCGGCATGGGAGAAACACCATGAGCCTTTCCTATCGTTGGGTCATCGTCGCGGCCGGCGCGCTGATGACATGTGTGGCGCTGGGCGCGATGTTCTCGCTGGCGATCTTTCTCGAGCCCATGGCGCTCGACACCGGCTGGTCGCGTGCCGGCATATCCACCGCAATGACGCTCAATTTCCTGGTCATGGGCCTCGGCGGCTTCGCCTGGGGAGCGATCTATGATCGGGTCGGCGCCCGCATCGTCGTCTTCGCCGGCACTGTCCTGCTCGGCCTTGCGCTCGTCGTGGCGAGCCGCGCCGGTTCGCTGCTCACCTTCCAATTGAGCTATGGGGTGATCGTCGGCCTGGCGGCCAGCGCTTTCTTCGCGCCGATGATCGCGCTCACGACCGCGTGGTTCGACACCCACCGCAGCCTCGCCGTCTCGCTCGTTTCTGCCGGCATGGGCGTGGCCCCCATGACGATCTCGCCCTTCGCGCGCTGGCTGATATCGGCCTATGACTGGCGAACGGCGATGTTCGACATCGGCGTCCTGTCGTGGGTGCTGCTCGTGCCCGCCGTGCTCTTGGTGCGCCAGCCGCCGGCGGCGCGCGCCGCGCCGGACGGCAGCATGCCCGCGGCAGCCTCCGACGATCCCGGCATGAGCGTCGGCCAGGCGCTGCGCTCGCCGCAATTCCTGGTGCTCGGCCTCACCTTCTTCGCCTGCTGCGCGGCCCATTCCGGCCCGATCTTCCACATGGTGAGCTATGCCATGGCCTGCGGCGTGGCGCCGATGGCGGCCGTCTCGATCTACAGCGTCGAGGGCCTCGCCGGCCTCGGGGGGCGGGTGCTCTATGGCGTGCTCGGCGACAGGCTGGGCGTAAAGCCGGTGTTGATTACCGGGCTCGCTATCCAGGGCCTGGTGATCGCCGCCTATCTCGCCGCCGGCCGGCTGGAGCATTTCTACATACTGGCGGTGATCTTCGGCGCCACCTATGGCGGCGTGATGCCGCTTTACGCCGTTCTGGCGCGCGAATATTTCGGCGGCCGCATCATCGGCACGGTGCTCGGCGCCGCCACCATGCTGTCCAGCCTGGGCATGGCGTTCGGGCCGCTCGCCGGCGGCATGATCTACGACGCCTATGCCAGCTATTCCTGGCTGTTCATCGGCTCGGCGCTGATCGGGCTGGGCGCGGCCGGCATCGCCATCGCCTTCCCGCCACAGCCCAGCCGGCAGCGGCTGCAGCCAGCCTGAAAAAGAGCAAGGCCGGCCTGCTTTGCGGGCCGGCCTTGCCGGAAACCCTATCGGATCGCTAGCGCATGACCCCGAAAATCGGAATCGATTTTCGGAAAGGATCATGCGCCAAATCAAAGTGGTAGAGCGTCCTTTGCGCGTCCAAAAGGACGCGCGGCGCTCTAGCCGAAAATACGCTCGCCCTGCTCGTCGACGAGTTGAATGCCCTTCTTGATCGAGATGTCGACGGCATCGTCCAGCCCCGCGAAGCGGTCGGCGCGAATGAACTTGTGCTCCTTCATCACGCCGCCGATCTCCTTCGAGACGACGCCGCAGGTCTGGTACTGGCCCTCGGCCTTGTAGGGCGTCGCGCTGATCAGGAAGCCCTTGTGCTCGACCTGCTTGGCCGGCGCGGCTTCCTTGGGCGCGGCTGCCTCGCCGCTGCCACCGCCGCCAAAAAGACGCTTCAGGAAAGACATCGCTCAATCTCCACTTTGCCGGCGTCCTGAATCGCGAACGCCCCTCGTTCAACCCATTGCCGCAGCATGCGCGAATGTTCCACCCCGTTCCAGCCCCCTGATGAAGACATCGACGAGAAGCTCGATCTGCCGCAATATCCTGAAACTAGCAAAGAAAAAGCCCGGATCTCTCCGGGCTTTCTGATCTGGAATGCGATGCCGCTTCAGCGACGGGCCAGTGCCTCGATGGCCTCGGCGGCCTCCTCGAGGATGCTGATCGCCTCGGCCTGCTTCTCCTGGGGCGCGTCGACCATGTCGCCGAGCGCTGCCCGCAGGCGGTGGCGGACGGCGCGGAACTGGTCGCGCGCCTCCGAGCGGCCGCGTCCGCGTCGCTCCTCGCCTTCGTCGTTCCAGCCGAACCAGTCGCGCGCCTTGGCCATCTTGCGGCCGAACCGCTCGAGATGGTCGAGCACGCCGTCGATCATCTCGCGGTTGTCCTCGAGATGCGCCTTGCCGGCGTCGGTGATGGAGAACACCTTCTTGTTGCCCTCGCTGGAGGACACAGCGTAGCCGGCCTCCTCCAGGAAGGTCAGCGTCGGATAAACCACGCCCGGGCTAGGGCTGTAGATGCCGCTGGTGCGCTCTTCCAGCGCCTTGATAATGTCGTAGCCATGGCGCGGCGCCTCGGCCAGCAGCGACAGCGTGATCAGCTTGAGGTCGCCGTCGGCCAGCATGCGCCCGGCGCGGAACATGTCGCCCGCCCCGCCACGACCGCCGCCGCCGCGTCCGCCGTGGCCGAACGAGCCGAAGCCGCCGCCACGGCCGCCGAAACGACCAGCCATATGCATGAATGCGCGCTCGGCGCGATCGCCGAAGGGATGATGTCTGTGATGCATGAATTGCTCCTTGAGTTCTATCTTACGATATATCTTAATTAGACCTCATCCTTCCGTCTGTCAAGATATATCTTAAGATGTATCGAAAAGCGATGCGCATCGGTCGACTCGGCGGGTCGACCGAGCGGCGTGGCCGGCCGATGGCGCTACCAGTGGCCCTTGCGGCGGTTCCATGCGTAGAGAAGATCGGCGAAGCGATCATAGGCGAACCGCGTGAATGGCAGCGTCACCGGATTGCCGAGAAGCCGCGCCAACCAGCCCTCGCCTGGCGTCATCGCCCACACGGCGATAGCCACGTCGGCGCCGACGAGCAGCCGGCCTTCGGCATCAACCGCATGCAGCCGGCGGCGGATATCCTCCAGCGAGGCGCTGAAGCCAGCCAGCGCCGCCGGCTCGAAATTGATGTCGCGGAATTCGACGCGACCCGCTTTGACCAACTCGATCAGCCGCCGCTTCTGCCTGCTGATGCCGGCGTCGCAGACCGGGCATCGCGTGTTGTACCAGACGGTGAGGTGCGGCTTGCGCATCGATCAGCCGTGATGATGCCCGGTATCCGCGCGGACAGAACTCACACGACTGTCCACCCGCGGTCTCCAGTTACTTCCGGCGCATGGCGGCTTTCGGCCCAACGCATTTGTTGTCGCGAAACAGCGCCCATTCCTCGCACAGACGCCCGTTGGGCAGGCGACAGAATCCGTATTCATTGCCGGCCTTGTCTTTCCTGGTCACGAAACCGCCGCCAATCGCATTGCAATGGACCGACGCGGGATTGGCCATGCCGACCCGCTTTGGCGGGCTGACACCGGCAAGGGTTTGCGTCGATAACACCGCCGCAAAGCTGCCGGCCAATATCGAGACCTTCCTCACCGCGATCTCCCTGGCCGCATCCTGTCACGATGCATCCTGTCATGCGGCACGATGCTCGTCAAAGACACCGATCATGAGAATAGCGGTGTCACCTCACCCGATTGGAGTAGGAACCGGCTCCCTTTTTCAGCCTAGAAGGCAATTTGCTCGACAACGAGCGGGGGGGAACATGAAGTCCATCATAGCATGCGTCGCGACCGCGGCGCTCCTTGTCGGTTGCGCATCATCCGGCACACAGGTGCTCGCGCCATACCAGCTCGCCGACGGATCAAGGTATCAGGACGTCGTCACCATCGGCGCAGACAAGACCGGAACCGCGCCGGTCGTCACGCACGTCAAGACGTTCAAGCTCGGCAGGAAGTCTGGCGCCGTTCTGGTCGCCGATGGCACGGGCTCGGCCCCGGGGCTGGGCAGCGTGGTGAGCGGGGCCGTGGTGGCCGGCGTCGTCGGTGGGGTGGCTGGCGGCCTGGTCGCCAATGCGACGAGGCGAAGCGGCGGTTCAGACAATGCGTGCTCGCTGCCAGCCAACGCTTCCTTGCCGGCATGCATTTGCCTGGCTAACCCAAGAACGGTCGGCTGCGACAGCGCCTATCAACCCTGACAACGCCTTTTCGGGAGCTTGACGCGGGGATCGACCCCCAAAAACGGAGGCTGGAAGAATTCAGGTTGCACTTGTTCCCCTGTCGCAGCGATAATTTTCGGGGGCGCGAAGGGGGATGGCTTTGGGCATCAATATCGGCAAACTCGACATGGCCCTCGACCGGGCCGTGGAGGCCGCAGTCGATCCGTCGCTCTGGGGCGATGTTCTTGACCGCGTCGCCGAGGCGACGGGTGCTTTCGGCGTGAACATCGTGCCGATCGCGGGCAGCTTTCCCGGTGGACTGATCATGACCGACAGTCTCCAACCGGCCCTCGAGGGATACTTCGACGGCGGCTGGAACAAGAATGAATGGCGCCGGCGGGGATTGCCGTTGCTGTCCAGGCAGGGAACGGTCCTCGAACAGCACTACACGACCCGCGATGAGTTCACCGATGAGGAGTATTATCGCGCGCAGTCGAAATATGGGCTTGGCCGCACCTGCATCGTCGGCCTCTCCAGCCCCAGCGACCTGGTCTGCTTCACCTTGCATCGCCGATTGGACGAGGACCCGTTCGACGTCGAGGACGAAACGGTGTTCCGGGCGATGCGCGACCGGCTGATGGTTTCGGCCCAGATCATGTGGAATGCCGGCGCGCACAGGATCGAAGGCATGCTCGAGGCCTTTCAGATGGCCAGGATCGGAGCGGTGTTCTTCGACCGCTTCGGGAAAGTCCGATCCACCAACGCGGCCGCGGAACGGATGCTTGGCAACGAGTTGCAGATTTCGGGCGGAGAACTTCGCTCGAAGGTCCATGCCGAGACCGTGCGGATCCGGCAGCGCATGAAGGCGATCCTCACCGAAAGCTGGCTCGACCCTCGCCTTGCCGAACCGATCCAGATCCACCGCGAGGCGGCGCGGCCGATTCTGCTGCGCATCCAGCGGCTCGGCGGCAATTTTCCGGACGTCTTCTCCCACTCCGTGGGCGTCTGCCTGATGGAAACGCTCGACCCGCCGAAAGCGTCGGAATCGACGAGCATCGCCGGAGCGCTGGGCCTGACGCAGACGCAAGCCGCGCTCGCCGGAATGCTGGCCGACGGCATCTCGCTTCGCGACGCCGCCGAAATGCGTGGGATCAGCTACGAGACGGCACGCACCCATCTTCGCGCGATTTTTGCCAAGGTTGGCGTGGGGCGGCAATCGGAACTTGTCGCCCTCGTCGTCCGGATGAGGACCATCGCCTCCTGATCCCGGCGCTGGGAAAGCCTTGCCCGCCTTCCCCGCGAGGGCCAGGCTTTCCGGCTCTCAATCAAGAAGACGGGGCATGATGTCGTCCGAGAACCGCTTCCCGCTCTTCGGCACCATGCTCTAGCCGAGCGATGTGATGATTTCGCGATAGGCGAATTCGGGGAAGGCCTTGAGCGTCCTCGTGCGGACATTACCGCCGGCGCCCAGCATCAGCGCGAAGCGGGCCAGCACCGCGTCGTCCGGCGCCTCCACCACCGCCACCATGTCGCATTCGCCCATGGTGAGGAAGAACATCTTGAATGATCCGCCCATCTCGCCGAGCTGCTTCTTGGCCGCATCGAGCCGCTTGGGCGACTCGCGCACGTTCCTTGCGCCCTGCTCCGTCCAGTTCATCAGCACGATGTAGGTCGTCATGGCACACCTCCCTCCGGGGCCACGGAGCGCGGCGCGGGCCATGGATCCGTCAGCATGGCCTCGGCCGGGGCGGGCTTCCGGGTTGGTCGCCCGAAAAATGCATCCGACGCGGAAATTATCCTCCCGAAGGATGGGCACCGCAAGAGTGGCTGCCCGGAAACGAAAAAGGGCGCCGATGGCGCCCTTGGATGCTCAAGTTCCGACCAACGCCACCTCTCCATTTCAGCCTTCAGTCGTTCTGGTCAAACCCTGCTCGGACAAATCGATCTTGTCTCTCAGAATATACCTGTGGCCAAGGCCGACAGAATTTTCTGGAAGTCCGAGATAGGTAGCGAGCTCCTCATGGATCTCGAGCGGAAATAGGTGGCTAGGCGCGTCGTCCATTCCCAGTATCTGAAGCAAATCGCCAGGAGCGGACGGCTTGCTGATTGCTGCCACCAAGGCCGGGGCATTTTCGAGCCGGGGACGCATATCCTCGTCACGAGGATCGCTCATCTCCATGCCGGGGCAAGAATTGTAGCGTGATTGAACAAGGCCGTGCTTTGCCACCCAGAGGCCGAGCTGTTCCTCGTCATAAACGGTGATCGCGACGCCAGTGCACGACAGATCGCGGGTCAGGCTCTGAAGCAGGGATTCGATCCAGTTCGGATCGAGCCGGTCGGTATCTCGGTCGGTGAAAGTGGTCCAACCGCTCTCTTGCGTCGTGACGAAGGCATCGACGTTCTTAGACTTCAGCCATTGGACCAACGCTTCCCGCGTTGATCCCGTGATGCTGATGTTCCCGTAGGTAGCACCCACTCTAGCAATTCGTCAGCATGTTGCTTCAGCTATCCAGGAAGCTGCGCAGCTTGCGGCTGCGGCTCGGGTGCTTCAGCTTGCGCAGCGCCTTGGCCTCGATCTGGCGGATGCGCTCGCGGGTGACCGAGAACTGCTGGCCGACCTCTTCCAGCGTGTGGTCGGTGTTCATGCCGATGCCGAAGCGCATGCGCAGCACTCGCTCCTCGCGCGGCGTCAGCGAGGCCAGCACGCGCGTGGTGGTCTCGCGCAGGTTGGCCTGGATCGCCGCGTCGATCGGCAGGATCGCCATCTTGTCCTCGATGAAGTCGCCGAGATGCGAATCCTCCTCGTCGCCGACCGGCGTTTCGAGCGAGATCGGCTCCTTGGCGATCTTCAGCACCTTGCGCACCTTTTCCAGCGGCATGGCGAGTTTTTCGGCCAGTTCCTCCGGCGTCGGCTCGCGTCCGATCTCGTGCAGCATCTGGCGCGAGGTGCGCACGATCTTGTTGATCGTCTCGATCATGTGCACCGGGATACGGATGGTGCGCGCCTGGTCGGCGATCGAGCGGGTGATGGCCTGCCGGATCCACCAGGTGGCGTAGGTCGAGAACTTGTAGCCGCGGCGGTACTCGAATTTGTCGACCGCCTTCATCAGGCCGATATTGCCTTCCTGGATCAGGTCCAGGAACTGCAGGCCGCGATTGGTGTACTTCTTGGCGATCGAGATGACGAGGCGCAGGTTCGCCTCGACCATTTCCTTCTTGGCGATCGCGGCTTCACGCTCGCCCTTCTGCACCTGATTGACGATCTTGCGGAATTCCAGGATCGAGATCGCCGTCTCGGTGGCGAGGTTCTGGATCTCGGCGCGCAGGTCGCGGATGGCGTCCTTCTCGTTCTTGGTGAATTCCTTCCAGCCGCGCGACGTCAGATTGGCGATCGAGCGCATCCAGTTGGGGTCGAGTTCCGAGCCCTGATACTCCCTGAGGAACTCGTCGCGGCGCACGCCGTAGCTCTCGGCGAGCCGCAAAAGCTTGCCCTCGTTCTGCACAAGGCGCTTGTTGATGTCGTAGAGCTGCTCGACCAGCGCCTCGATGCGCGCTGTGTTGAGCGACAGCGACTTCACCGCCTTGATCAGCTGGTCCTTCAGTTCCTTCAGCCGGCGGTCCTGGCTGGGCGACAGCGTGCCGGCGGCGGCGAGCCGGTTCTCGACCTGCTGGTCCTGCAGCTTGCGCAGCTTCTTGTAGGTGTCGGCGATGACGTCGAGCGTCTCCATGACCTGCGGGCGCAGCTCGGCTTCCATGGCCGCCAACGACAGGCTGGCCTCATCCTCGTCGTCTTCCTCTTCCTCGCCCATGCCGCGGGTGTCACCACCGACATTGGTGATGTCGTCCTCTTCGTCGCGCGCGGCGCCGCGGCGAGGCTTTTCCTCGGGCTTGGGCGCTTCCTCGACACGCTCGACCACCGGCGCCTGCTTGGCCTCGGGGCCGGCATAGGTCGCCTCGAGGTCGATGATCTCGCGCAGCAGAATCTTGGATTCGTTGAGTTCGTCGCGCCAGATGATGATGGCCTGGAAGGTCAGCGGGCTTTCGCACAGGCCCGCGATCATCGTCTCGCGGCCGGCCTCGATGCGCTTGGCGATGGCGATTTCGCCCTCGCGCGACAGGAGCTCGACCGAGCCCATCTCGCGCAGGTACATGCGCACCGGATCGTCGGTACGATCGGTGGGTTCCTTCTTGGTGGTCGTGGTGGCGACGGCCGTGCCGGTCTGCTCGGCGAGCTCGTTGGCGTCTTCATCGGCGTCGGCGCTGGCGTCGCTCGCCTCCGACTCCTCGCCCTGCTCGTCATCTTCGACGACATTGATGCCCATGTCGGACAGCATGGCCATCGTGTCCTCGATCTGCTCGGAGGTCACTTCCTCCGAAGGCAGCACCGAGTTCAGCTCGTCCATGGTCACGTAGCCGCGCTTCTTGGCGGCCTTGATCATCTTCTTGACAGCATCATCGGAAAGGTCGAGCAAAGGGCCATCGGTTGCGCCTTCGCGTTCGGTTTCGACCTCTTCCTTTTCCTTTGTCGCCATTCTTTGTCTTCTCCAAGCGGCTGGCATGAAAGCCGCACATGATGCCGGACCGTTATTCGGATGCGCTTGCTGGGAAACGCGTCACCGGGCCACTAACCGCATCTCTCGTTAAGTCCAGATTAACCCTGATATCTGTGGCAGGTTCGCCGCCTGTCCAGTAACCAGCACCGCGCATTGCTGCTTTCCCCAGTCGGTGCTGAACGTCGTTAACATTTTCGAATCGTCCTGATTCCGCCAATCCGACGGAAGGTCAAGCGCCTCTCGCATGATTCGCGTTAAAAAAGCGAATCAATTACCCGACTTAGGCGGCCGCGCGCCTGCCCGGCGCCAGAAACGCCTTGCACTCGCCCCGGCGCCAGAAACGCCTTGCACTCGCCATAGACTCGATCGAATCGCCGACGTGAACCGAGCCTGCGCGAACAGGCCGGAGCCCGCTCGACATCAGTTCCGCCCGGCCCGGCCTGAAGACACTCCAAATCCTTCGATCAAAGCTTCCGTCGCCTGCACGTCGCGAAACTGCGCCTGAATCTCGATCAGGTGCCGGAAATTCTCATCGGAGGGATCACTGGCGAGCGCCGCTTCCGCCTGCTTCAGCTCCTTATGTAAGGTGCGCGCGCTGCGCTGCAAGTGCATCGCCTGGTTGAAGGCGTCGCGGGCATCTTCCAGCGCCGCGGCTTCCAGCGCCGGCCATTGCCGCGCCCGCCGGATCAGGCCAACCGCGCGCTCCCAGATGTCGCCGCAGCCGGCGCGCTCGATGGTTGCGATCACGGCGTGGCGGTCGTCCGCCATGTCGTGCGCCATGGCATCAAGTATTGCCGCGTGCAAGCGCATCAGGTCCGAATTGGCAAGGTCGAGGAATTCGACATGCTCGAAATTCTCGTCGATCAGCGCCGGGTGGTTGATAAGCGCCACGATGATGGTCGCCTCGCGCACCGACATGCCCTCATTGCCGCGCTTGACCAGCGCCGACTGGCTGAGGCTCTCGCTGATGGCCGTGCGCCCACCGGCGCCGGCCGCGAATTGTCCACCAGCCGCCGGCCTGCCCTGACCGCGTTCGCCCTGCCGCCCGCCCTGCCGGCCCTGGCGGCTGCCGCGTTGCGAGCCGAAGAAGGCCAGCACGCGCTCGCGCATCTCCTGCTGGTAGTGGTAGCGCGTGCTTTCGTCGCGGATGCGGCCGGTCAGTTCGCGCAGCGTCTTCTCCAGTTCGGCGCGCCGCTCCGGCGTCTCGAACACGCCGCCGGCCGTCTCGCGCGCCCACAACAGGTCAGCGAGCGGCCTTGCCTCGGCGAGCACCGCGCGGAACGCGTCCGGCCCGTCGGCCTTGACCAGATCGTCGGGATCCTTGCCTTCCGGCAGCAGCGCAAAGCGCGCCGACCGCCCCGGCTGCACCGACGGCAAGGCCAGGTCGGCCGCCCGCCAGGCCGCCTTCAGCCCGGCCTTGTCGCCGTCGAAACACAGCATCGGCTCGCCCGCCATGCGCCACAACAACTCGAGCTGGTTTTCGGTCAAGGCGGTGCCGAGCGGCGCCACCACGTTCTCGAAGCCGGCTTGAGCCAGCGCGATCACGTCCATGTAGCCCTCGACGGCGATCACAGTGCCGCCCTTGGCGAGCGCCTTTCGCGCCCGCGCGAAATTGTAGAGCACGTTGCCCTTGTGGAAGAGCTCGGTGTCGGGCGAGTTCATGTATTTGGCGAGCGCGTCGGGCGCCAGTGCCCGTCCGCCGAAGGCGATGATCTTGCCGCGCGAATCCGGGATCGGGAACATGATGCGGTCGCGGAACCAGTCATAGGAGACCGGGATGTCGTCGCCATGGCGCACCAGGCCACAGGCCTCGATATCGGCCTTGGGCACGCCCCGCGCGGCCAGATGCTCCTTGAGCGCGTTGCGGCTGTCTGGCGCATAGCCCAGCCGGAAGGACTGCTGCGTGGCCGGCGTCAGGCCGCGATCGCGCAGATAGGCGCGCGCCCTTGCTCCCTCCGCTCCCTGCAACCGCTCCTGGAAGAAGGCGGTCGCCATCTCCATGACGTCGGTGAGGCTGGCGCGTTCCTTCTCGCGGCGCTCTTCCTGCGCATCACGCACCGGCATCGGCACGCCGGCCATCTCCGCGATCTTCTCGACCGCCTCAGGAAAGCTCATGCCGTCGAGTTCGGTCAGGAATTTGAAATGATCGCCCGAGACGGAGCAGCCGAAACAGTGATAACGGCCCTTCCTGTCCTCGCAGTGAAAGGACGGGCTCTTCTCGCCGTGGAAGGGGCAGCACGCCCAATAGTCGCCGCGCGGCGCGTTGGTCTTGCGCTTGTCCCACGTCACGCGCATGCCGATGACCGATGAAATCGGCACACGGTCGCGTATCTCGTCGAGGAAGGCGGGTGGAAAGCGCATGGGAAACGGCTCGTTTGCCCCTCATATAAGCATGCCGGGCCGCAAGGACTATTCCCAACCGGGTCCATGCCCGGTTTCCACAGCCCCCGCAAGGCAAAAGGGCGGCCCACGGGCCGCCCCTCCTGTCTTGCCAGGTGTCTCGCGCTTATTGCGCGGCGATGATGCCGGCGATCACGCCCGACATGATGCCGACCAGCAGATAGTCGTTGCCGACGCGGATCCATTCCTGGCCGGGCCCGGGACGGCGCAGGCCATACCTGCGCCAGTCGTTGACCGGGCGATGACGCTTCCAGTCCGAATACTTCTGGCCATGGCGCCATTGATCCCTGCGATAATCCCGATGGTCCGGCCTGCGCTTCATCTCGCGGCGGTCGTTCTTCTTCCGCCACTCGTCCTTTTTCCAATCGACCTGGGTGTAGTTCGATTGCGGCGACGGCGTGTTCAGCGGCGCGGCCTGTCCCGGCAGGGCGGTTGCGGCCAGCATCGCGGCGGCGACGGCGGAAAGAACAATACGCTTCATGACAGTCTCCTTGGTTGTCAATGGCTGGAGATGTATCCGCCGATCGATGAACCGAAACTGAACAATGGCATTACAATTCTGTAATGGAATCAGAATGTTATTAGGTACAGCTAAACAACAATCCGACCTGGCCGGATTTGACTGGCGGAACCGGCGCATAGGCACGGCGACGGCAAGGCCGCGACTGGCCCCTACCTTCATTTCCGACACGGACTGTCGCGGCGCGACAGTCTCGCGGAAGGCCGGATTTTTATTATCCGGCTAAAATACAGACACAAAAATCCCTATGTTCTTCCCACCATGATTCGCCACCCGATTCTCCCCTCAAATCAGCACGCGCGCCGCCTTGGCGTCAGGCGGTCGGCGTGAGCGGCTCCGTCGTCCTGCTGCACCTCGCCGGGGCGGTGGCGCTGATGCTGTTCGCCACCCGCATGGTCAAGACCGGTGTCGAACGCGCCTATGGCGACGTCCTGCGCCACAAGCTGCGCGCCACCATGCGCAACCCGCTGATGGCGGTGCTTGCCGGCTGCGGCCTGTCGATCGCGCTGCAGAGCTCCACCGCCGTCACCTTGCTGGTCGGCTCCTTCGCCGGCGCCGGCATCGTCTCGGGCATGTCCGGCCAGCTGGCCGTGCGCGGTGCCGAGATCGGCTCGGCGCTGGTGGTCAAGCTGCTCACCTTCGACCTCACCTTGCTGGTGCCGCTCTGCATGATTGCCGGCACGGTGATGTTCATGGCGACCGAGCGGCGCGAATGGCGCCAGTCCGGGCGCATCCTCGTCGGCATCGGCCTGCTGATCCTGTCGCTGGAGATGATCGGCCAGGCCTCGGAACCGCTGCGCGACAGCCAGCTCCTGCCGGTCATCATCAACTATTTCTCGGGCGACGCCATCACCACCTACCTGCTGGCCGCGCTGATCACCTGGCTGTTCCAGTCCAGCATCGCCGCGGTCCTGCTGATGGCGACGCTGGCCGGCCGCGGCCTGATCACGCCCGAACTCGGCGTCGTCCTCGTGCTCGGCGTCAATCTCGGCTCCTCGGTCATCGCCCCGATGCTGACCCGCTCAGCCGGACCGCAGGTGCGGATCGTGCCGATCGGCAACCTTTTGATGCGCGGCCTTGGCTCGCTCATCATGCTGGTCCTGTTCATGATCTTCAGGCCGCACGTCGCCTTCCTCGGCGCGACCGCGTCGGACCAGATCGTCAACGCCCACATCCTGTTCAACGTCATCATCCTGCTTGCCGGCCTGCCGCTTGCCGGCCTGGTCTACCGCGCCTCCGAACGGCTCGTCGCGCTCGCCAGCAAGCCCGAGCCCGTCAACGCGCTGGAAGTCACGGAACTGTCGGCGCTCGACGAAAGCGCGCTCGACGTGCCGAGCCAGGCGCTGGCCAACGCCACGCGCGAGGTGGTGCGGGTGTGCGAGACCGTCGAGATCATGCTGAAGCGCATCATCGAGCTGTACGAGAGCGCCGACGCCAACAAGATCAAGGCGCTGGCGGCGTTGGACGACCGCGTCGACAGGCGCCACGCCGCGATCAAGCTGTACCTCGCCAAGGTGACCAAGAACCCGCTTACCGAGGACGAGGCGCTGCGCTGCCAGGAACTGATCGGCGCCTGCGTCAAGCTCGAGCAGGTCGGCGACATCATCGTGCGCAACATGCTTGTGCATGTGAAGAAGAAGGTCGAGCACGGCCTGAAATTCACCGACGAGGGCTGGCGCGAGCTCTGCGCCTTCCATGCGTCGGTGCTCGCCAATGCACGCCTCGCCTTCAACGCGCTGATATCGCGCGACCCCGAGACGGCGCGGCAGCTCGTGCTGGAGAAGGACCGCCTGCGCGACCTGGAAAAGGAAACCAGCGCCAGCCATTTCGAGCGGCTGCGCGACGGAACCGCGAAGAGCATCGAGACCAGCTCCATCCACCTCGACACGATCCGCGACCTGAAGCAGATCAATTCGCTGCTCGCCTCGATGGCCTATCCGGTTCTCGAGGAAC
Organism: Mesorhizobium sp. 65-26; assembly: GCA_001899205.1. Classification (GTDB taxonomy): domain Bacteria; phylum Pseudomonadota; class Alphaproteobacteria; order Rhizobiales; family Rhizobiaceae; genus Mesorhizobium. The sequence continues at coordinate 224,605 of MKVL01000039.1, forward strand.
GCGGCCTGCTCGGCGGTTCCCGGTTGAAGGCGAGCTGAATCAGGACAGATGCCTGGCGTTTCGCGAAGGCAGGCGCCCGGCGCCTTCCTCTCCCTGGCATGGCCTCGATACAAAGGCATATCGCCCGAGAATCGCTTTGCTCCAGTTCCACCGGTCGCGCTAAGCATGAAGGCTCAACCACTCGGAGGACATCGGTGGACACCCATTCGCGCAGCTTCGCCAAGGCGCTTTCCTGGCGCATGACCGGGACCGTCGACACCATGGTGATATCCATGATCGTCACCGGAAGCATCAAGCTCGCGGCCACCATCGGGCTCACAGAGGTCGTCACCAAGTCGGTGCTCTACTACCTGCATGAACGTGCCTGGCTGCGCATTCCCTATGGACGCAAGGCCAGTGGCTGACCGGGGACGCCGGAGAGCCTAGTCACCCGGTCAAGAAAAGCTAAAGCTGCTTCGACAATTTCTGGATTGCCCGCCACTTCCATTCATGGTCTGAGGCGCTGCAATCGAGAATTCCCGCATCATGTCGCTTCCGCTCCTGGCGCTGTTCCTTGCCGCCTTCGCCTTCGGCACCACCGAATTCGTCATCGCCGGCGTGCTGCCGCAGGTGGCCGAGGGCCTCGGCGTGTCCGTTCCCACCGCCGGTTACCTCGTCTCCGGCTATGCCTGCGGCATCGCCATAGGCGGGCCGCTGCTGGCGCTCGCCACCAAGGGGCTCTCGCGCAAGGCGCTGCTGCTCGGCCTGGCGGTGGCCTTCACCCTCGGCCAGGTGGCCTGCGCCATGGCGCCGGATTTTGCCTCGATGCTCGCCCTGCGCGTCGCCGTCGCGGTCGCCCACGGCGCCTATTTCGGCGTCGCCATGGTGGTGGCCGTCGGCCTGGTGCGTGAGGACCAGCGCGGCATGGCGGTGGCGATCATCCTTTCCGGCCTCACCGTCTCCAACGTCATAGGCGTGCCGGCGGGCACCGCCATCGGCAATCTCTGGGGTTGGCGCGCCACCTTCTGGGTGATGGGCGCGCTCGGCATCCTGGCCGGCCTCGCCATGCTGATCCTGCTGCCGCGGACGGCGGGCGCCACGACCCGCCCGGTCGGCCTGGCGCGCGAGGTGCGCGTGCTGGGGCGCCAGCAGGTGTGGACGTCGCTGATCATGATGCTGATGCTGATGATCGGTCAGTTCGGCCTGTTCACCTACATCACCCCGACGCTGATCGAGGTCACCGGTCTCGACGAGAACATCGTGCCCTGGGTGCTGCTCCTCAACGGCGTCGGCGCCACGATCGGCGTCTTCCTCGGCGGCAAGCTCGCCGACTGGAAGATGATGCCGTCGCTCATCACCATGCTGGCCCTCCAAGCGCTGACGCTGGCGGTGATCTATGCCGTCAGCCCCTACCCCCTGCCGATGATCGCGGCGATCGTCGTCTGGGGCGGCCTCAACTTCGCCATCGGCACCCCTATCCAGACGCGCATCCTGACCTGGACCGCCGATGCCTCGAGCCTCGCCTCCTCACTGATCCCGTCCGGCTTCAACATCGGCATCGCGCTGGCCGCCTCGCTGGGCGCGGCGGTGCTCAACGGCGGCTACGGCTACCGCGCCCTGCCCGTGCTTGGCGCCATCGCGATGGTGGTCGCCGCCGTGGTCGCCTGTATCTCCTATGCCCATGAATGGCGCAGCCGTGCCACGCCGCCCCTGCCCGCAGCCGCCGGATAGAGATTTCCGGCCTACACGACCGGGGCGGATGAGCCGCCGCGCTCGGCGAGGATCGCCGCAAGGCCACGCAGTCCCTCGCGCAGCCTGTCCCGGCCCGGCGCGGCGCCCAGCGACACCCGCAAGGCATTCTCCGTGCGGAGGCCGACGGCGAACTCTTCGGCCGGGCTCAGCGCCAGTCCGCGGCGGCGCGCTATGTCAGCAATATCGGCCGACCGCTGCCCGTCGCCAAGGCGAAGCCAGGCGTGCAGCCCCTCCTGCCCCGCTGCGACCACGTCCGGCAGGATCGCGCTGGCGATCTCCTGCCGGGCAAGCGCCTCCTCGCGCACGGCAAGGGCGATCTCGCCGGCAAGGCCGCTTCGGACCCATTCGCAGGCGAGCCCCGTCATCAGCGGTGGCGCCATCATTGTCGTGCCCCGGATTGCCTCGGCAATGCGCGCGACCGTCGCAGCGTCGGGGCCCGCCAGGAAGGCGGTGCGCAGGAAGGGCGAAATACATTTCGCCATGGTGGCGATATGCACGGTCCGCCCCGGCGCGATATCCAGGAAGGACGTGGGCGGCAGGGCAAGCAGGCGGCTGTAAGGATCGTCCTCGACAATGGTCATGCCAAGCCTGTCCACGACACGCGCCAGATCCCGGCGCCGCCCCTCCGGCATGATCATCGCCGTTGGATTGTGCAGCGTCGGGTTGAGGTAGACGAGGCGCGCGCCCTCTCGGCGCGCCGCCTCATCGAGATCGTCCGGCAGCATCCCGTCGCCATCGCGCCGCACGGCGACCAGCCTTCGCTTCGCAGCCCCGGCCAACGCGATGAGGCCGGGATAGGTCAGCGCGTCGGTCAGGATAGCGTCGCCTTCGCGCGTCTGCGACAACAGCACGGCCGTCAGCAGCGCCTGCGCGCCCGACCCCACGGCGATCCTGTCGATCGGCAGCCTTTCGCTGCCCGCTTCCGCAAGCCATGACGAACCGGCGGCCCGCTCGGCTGGCGAGCCCGGTCCCGGATGGTAGGAAAGCAGCGCTTCCGCGCTCGATCGCCTGAGCAGCCCCTCAATGCCGTTGCGGATCAGCGTCGGCAGGCTGAGCCCGGCCGGCGCCGGCGGTATGTTCATGCCGAGGTCGAGGATGGGCTCCTCCGCCGCCGCGCCCGGCGTCACGAACGTGCCCCTGCCCGGCGCGGCGTCGATCAGCTTGCGGCGCCGGGCCTCGGTGAAGGCGCGGGTGATGGTGGTGAGGTCGACGCCGAGCCCGCGCGCCAGTTCGCGCTGCGGCGGCAGCCTGTCGCCGGGCTGGAGGCGGCCGCTGGAGCGCGCATCGGCCAGCGCCTCGACGATCCTGAGATAGATCGGCCCGGCGCCCTCGCCCATCTCGGGCAGCCAGCCCGGCCTGCTCGCATCATTCATCTCGCACGATCCATACACTTTGTCGCATTGTATGCATACAATAATGATATAAGTATGTATCCGTGACCTCAAGCCGGATGAGCCATCGGGCCGGATGCCGGAGCACCAAGCAGGTAGCCTGGAGTTATGACCATGCACGATCACGCGCACTATCCACCGCTCGAACCGTGGCGGGTTGGAATTCGCGGCCGTTGTCCCCGCTGTGGCGAAGGCCGGCTGTTCGACGGTTTCCTGAAGCTGGCGCCAAAATGCGAAGTCTGCGGGCTCGACTATTCCTTCGCTGATCCAGCCGACGGCCCGGCCTTCTTCGTCATCTGCTTTGCCTGCGTGCCTTCCATCCTGTTCGCCGTCTGGGCGCAGGTGGCGTTCGAACCCTCGATGTGGTTCCACGTCTTCGTTTCGCTGCCGGTGGTCTTCGCCACCTGCATTCCGCCATTGCGGCCGCTCAAGGGCTGGCTCGTCGCCAGCCAGTTCTACCACAAGGCCGAGCAGGGACGCCTGGCAAGGCCGGGCGAATAGCTGGTTCGCCTGCGGCCCTGCCGGCTGGAGCGCCTCCTCGTCAGCCGCGCCAGCGCAGCAGGCGCATGGCGTTTGCCGTCACCAGCACGGTCGCGCCGGTGTCGGCAAGGATGGCCGGCCACAGGCCGGTGATGCCGGCGATGGTGGTGACCAGGAACACCGCCTTCAACCCGAGGGCCACGGTGATGTTCTGGCGGATGTTGGCCATCACCGACCGCGACAGCCGGATCATGCGCCAGACGTCACCGACACGGCCGTGCAGGATCGCGGCGTCCGCCGTCTCCAGCGCCACGTCGGTGCCGCCGCCCATGGCGATGCCGATGTCGGCCGCGGCCAGCGCCGGCGCGTCGTTGATGCCGTCGCCGACCTTTGCAACCTTCAACCCTTCGCGCTTCAGCTCGCCGACGATGCGCTGCTTGTCCTGCGGCAGCAATTCGGCCCGCGCCTCCATGCCGAGCGAAGCGGCGACCGCCTCCGCCGTGCTGCGGTTGTCGCCGGTCAGCATGACGGTCCGGATGCCGTCGCCCTTGAGCGCCGCGATGCCGGCGGCCGCATCGGCGCGCGGCTCGTCGCGCATGGCGATCAGCCCCGCCACGGCCCCGTCCGCGACCAGCGCCGACACGGTCTTGCCTTGACCGTTCAGGCCTTCGATCGCCGCGCGCTGCGCCTCGGTGAGCGTGGCGCGCTCCGCCGCCGCCTTGGCGGAACCGAGGAACACCGCGACGCCGCCGACATCGCCCTCGACGCCCTTGCCGGAAATCGCCTTTGATCCGCTGGCCAGCGGAACGGCCACGCCGGCCGCGCTGGCCCGGCCGAGGATCGCCACCGCCAGCGGATGGCTGGAGCCCTGCTCCAGCGCCGCCGCCAGCGAAAGCACGCCGCCCTCGTCGCGGCCATAAGCCACCACATCGGTGACCACAGGCTTGCCCTCGGTCAGCGTGCCGGTCTTGTCGAAGGCCACGGCGTTGATCCCGGCAAAACCCTCCAGCACCGCGCCGCCCTTCAGCAGCAGGCCGCGCCGCGCGCCCGTCGCCAGGCCGGCCGCTATCGCCGCCGGGGTCGAGATGACCAGCGCGCAGGGACAGCCGATCAAAAGGATCGCCAGGCCCTTGTAGATCCAGCCACTCCAGTCGGCGCCGACGAGCAGAGGCGGCAGCACCGCCACCAGCGCGCCGACCAGCAGGACGGCGGGGGTGTAGTAGCGCGAGAAGCGATCAATGAAGCGCTCGGTCGGCGCCTTCGCCTCCTGCGCCTCCTCCACCAGCCGCACCACGCGCGCTATGGTGTTGTCGGCGGCGGCCGCCGTCACCCGCACCTTGAGCACGCCATCGGCGCTGATCGTACCGGCAAAGACGGCCTCGCCGACGCCCTTGCGCTTCGGCGTGCTTTCGCCGGTCACCGGCGCCTCGTCGATGTCACTCGAACCGTCCGTGATCTCGCCATCGGCGGGGATGCGGTCGCCCGGCCGCACGACGATGACGTCGCCGACCGCGAGTTGTTCGGCCGGGACCTCGGCCGTGCCACCGTTCCGCTCGACCAGCGCCATCTTCGGCACGAGATCGGCGAGCCCCTGTATGCTTGCCCGGGCCCGGCCCGCGGCAACGCCCTCGAGCAATTCGCCAATCAGGAACAGAACCACCACGGCCGCCGCTTCCTCGGTGGCGCCGATCAGCACCGCGCCGACCGCCGCTATGGTCATCAGCGTCTCGACCGAGAATGGCGTGCCGGCCAACGCCGCCATCAGCGCGCGCCGCGCGATCGGCACGAGGCCGACCAGCAGCGCCGCGAGGAACAGCCAGCGCTCCGCCGCCGGGAAGGCGTGGCCCGCCACATAGGCGACGGCCAGCGCCAGCGCGCAGGCCAGCGTCAGCAGCGCGCGCGACGAACGCCACCACGGCTGGCCGGGCTCGGCGCCGCCATGAACGTGCAGGGCCTCGGACGCTGGAGCGCTGGCCGACCGGCTTGCAGTCCCCTTGCCATGATCGTGGCCCGCATGATCGTGATGGTCATGATCATGATCGTGGCCGTGGTCATGCTCATGGTCGCCATGTTGGCCATGCGTCCTGGACGCGGCCGCGCTGTCCTTGACGATACCGTAGCCGAGCCGAGCCACCTGGCGCAGCACCTTGTCGTCGGCGAGCGGCCCGTCATGGCTGACCGTCATCGAAGCTCCCGTCACCGAAACCGAGACGTCGGCGACGCCGTCGAGGCGGCGCACTGCCGTGTCGATCTTGGCCGCGCAGGAGGCGCAGTCCATGCCGCCTATCTTGAAACGTGTCTGCCGGGTGGATGCCGTCATGTCGATCACCTGTCTGCTTGTCCGGGCGGCCCTGCCGCGCGGGTCTTGAATCCTGATGACGGAGACTGTAATTCCTCTAGTCACTAGAGCTTCAAGAGGAAAAAATCATGTTTTCCATTGGCGATCTTTCGCGTCGCACCGGGGTGAAGGTGCCCACCATCCGCTACTACGAGCAGATGGGTCTGGTTGCGGCACCCGAACGGTCGGACGGCAACCAGCGCCGTTACGGCCGGCAGGAGCTGGAGCGGCTGGCCTTCGTGCGCCATGCCCGCGACCTTGGTTTCGGTGTCGACGACATCCGTGCGCTCATCGAGCTGAGCGGCCATCCCGACCAGCCATGCGGCCACGCCGACAGCATCGCCGCCGAACAGCTTGCCTCGGTGCGCGAGAAGATCGCGCGGCTGAAGCGGCTGGAAACGGAGCTCGAGCGCATAGCCACCTGCTGCGACGGCAAGACGGTGGGCGACTGCTACGTCATCCGCGCCCTGTCGGACCACGCGCTCTGCGCCGACGATCACGCGTGATCGCCAGCGTTCCGAACACAACATCTTCCGGGAGCGGACCGTGACAGCAGGCAAGGCCAGGACGGCGGGCGATTTCGGCCTGACCTGCGGCATGTGGCCGGCCGGCGCCCTGAACGCCATCACGGACGTTCCCGGAGTGCGCGTCGGTCACTGCACGCTGCGCGACGGCGACATCAACACCGGCGTCACCGCGATCCTGCCACATGGCGGCAACCTGTTCCGCACCAAGGTCGCGGCCGCGGCCCATGTCATCAACGGCTTCGGCAAGACCATGGGCCTCATGCAGATACAGGAGCTCGGCGCCCTCGAAACGCCGATCCTTCTCACCAACACACTGTCCGTCGGCACCTGCGCAACCGCGCTGATCCGCGACGCGATCCGCCAGAATCCCGACATCGGCCGCTCGACCGGCACCGTCAATCCGGTGGTCGGTGAATGCAACGACGGCGCGCTGAGCGACATCCAGGCCTTGGCGATCGGCGAGGAGCATGCTTTCGCGGCGCTTGCCGCCGCGCATGACGGTCCGGTGGAACAGGGTAATGTCGGCGCCGGCACTGGAATGAGTTGCTTCGGCTTCAAGGGCGGCATCGGCTCGGCCTCCAGGAAACTCAAGCTGGGCGGCGCTCAACATCATATCGGCGTCCTCGTCCTGTCGAATTTCGGCCGCGCCGGCGACCTGATCCTGCCCGACGGACGCCGGCCCGATCCCCGGCAGCCGGCGCAAGAGGAACGAGGCTCGATCATGTTGGTGCTGGCGACCGACGTGCCACTCGAGCACCGGCAGCTCGAACGTGTGGCGCGCCGCGCCGGTGCCGGCATCGCCCGCCTGGGCTCGTCATGGGGCCATGGCAGCGGCGACATCGCCATCGCCATCAGCACCGGCACGACCATCGATCACGATGAAAGCCGCGATCTCGTGCCAAGGCTGGCGCTCAACGAGGCTCGTATCGACCGGCTCTTCCAGATGACCGTCGAGGCCACCCAGGAAGCGGTGCTGAATTCCATGCTTTGCGCCAAGGCCTTCACCGGCCGCGCCGGCACCCACCGCGCCTCCCTGGCCGACTGGCTGAATGGGCAGGCCGAAAGGCGATAGCCATCAGGCAACTGGCCGCATTGACCGCCATTCCCGGCGCTTCAGGTCGACGCCGCAAGCGGATGATGGCGTTCGTCTCAACCTAAAGGTCGATGCGGTACAGCAGGCTTTCGGCGTCACCATAGGCAGCGACCTTCTTGAATCGCCTGACAAGCTTGCCGCCATTGGCGAGGATCACCTTGCCGGAGGCGGGATTGTCGGGGTCGGTGGTGAGCTCGACATGGTCGAGGCCGACGGCGCGGGCCTCGGCGAGCATCAGCCGCAGCGCTTCCGTCGCATAGCCGCGCCGCTGCTTCCACGGGACAACGGAATAGCCGATATGGCCAAGGACATGCGGCGGCAGCGCGGAAGTGCCCGGCTGCCAGCGCAGGCCGATCGAGCCCGACGCCTCGCCGTCCCCGATCCAGCGGCGAAAACCCGGAAGGCGCGGCACTTTGCTGCCGTCCGGCAGGGTAATTGGTGGCCCCTTGGCCTCGGGATCGTCGAGGCCGGCGAGGAAGGCCTCAGGATCCTTCTTGATCGCGGCGAGTTCCTCGCGCGTCGCCGTCATCAGCCGCACATTGTCCGGTGACCAGCCGCGTTCGAGCGCCGCCCTGTAGGACGGAAGGTGCTCAAGCGCTGGTTTGACGATCTGTATCATGGGAATGCAGCATCTGGGACAGGTGCCGAAAAGCCTGAAGCGGCTTTTCGAAGGAAAAGCGCGCGGCGCTTTCGCTGACGTCATGCGCTCCTTGATTGAGAGACGGACGATGGGTTCAGGTCGAACGGCCGGAAATTGTCCGGCTCCGGCGGATCGGTGGCGACAGGGTAGCAAGCGCCGGCGGAAGCCGCCAGCAGGAGGGTGTCCTCAAAGGCAAGGCCGCGTTTCCCTCACGGGAAACGCGGCCTTGTTGTTTGCTGCCGTCACGGCCATGCGATGGCCATGACGGCGAAGCTCGATCGTCCTCAGGCGATGTCGAAGCGGTCGGCGTTCATCACCTTGTTCCAGGCCGCCACGAAGTCGCGGGCGAACTTGCCCTTGGCGTCGGACGAGCCGTAGACCTCGGCCAGCGCACGCAGCTGCGAGTGCGATCCGAAGATCAGGTCGACGCGCGTGCCGGTCCACTTCACTTCGCCCGTCTTGCGGTCACGGCCCTCGAACACGGTCTTGTCGTCCGAGGTCGCCTTCCACTCCGTGCCCATGTCGAGCAGGTTGACGAAGAAGTCGTTGGTGAGCTTGCCCGGCTGCGTGGTGAGCACGCCATGCTGGGACTGACCGGCATTGGCGCCCAGGACGCGCAGGCCACCGACCAGCACCGTCATTTCCGGCGCCGTCAGCGTCAGCAGTTGCGCCCGATCGACCAGCGACTCTTCCGGCGACAGGCGCTGCCTGCCCCTGGAGTAGTTGCGGAAGCCATCGGCGGTCGGCTCGAGCGGCGCGAAGGAATGCGCGTCCGTTTGCTCCTGCGAGGCGTCCATGCGGCCCGGCTTGAAGGCCACCTTGACGTCCTGGCCGGCATCCTTGGCCGCCTTCTCGACCGCGGCGGCGCCGCCGAGCACGATCAGGTCGGCGAGCGAGACCTTCTTGCCGCCCGACTGCGCGGCATTGAAGTCCTTCTGGATGGCTTCGAGCTTCTCCAGCACCTTGGCGAGTTCGGCCGGCTGGTTGACCTCCCAGTCCTTCTGCGGCGCAAGGCGGATGCGCGCGCCATTGGCGCCGCCGCGCTTGTCGGAACCACGGAAGGTGGAAGCGGAAGCCCAGGCCGTCGAGACCAGCTCGGCGACCGACAGGCCGGAAGCCAGGATCTTCGCCTTCAGCGCGGCGACATCGGCGTCGTTGACCAGTTCATGGTCGACCGCCGGGATCGGGTCCTGCCAGATCAGCTCTTCCTTCGGTACGAGCGGACCGCGATAGAGGGCGCGCGGCCCCATGTCGCGATGGGTCAGCTTGAACCAGGCGCGGGCGAAAGCGTCGGCGAACTGATCCGGATTCTCGTAGAAGCGCCTCGAGACCTTCTCGTATTCGGGGTCGAAGCGCAGTGCGAGGTCGGTGGTCAGCATCGAGGGCGCGTGACGCTTCGAGGCATCGTGCGCGTCCGGCACGGTGCCGGCGCCCATGCCATGCTTCGGCTTCCACTGATGCGCGCCGGCCGGGCTCTTGGTCAGTTCCCATTCGTAGCCGAACAGGTTCCAGAAGAAGTTGTTCGTCCACTTGGTCGGCGTGGTGGTCCAGATCACCTCGAGACCGCTGCCGATGGCGTCGCCGCCCTTGCCGGTGCCGAACTTGTTGGCCCAGCCGAGGCCCTGCTGTTCAATGTCTGCGCCTTCCGGCTCGACGCCGACCAGTGCGGCGTCGCCGGCGCCATGGGTCTTGCCGAAGGTGTGGCCACCGGCGATCAGCGCCACGGTTTCCTCGTCATTCATCGCCATGCGGGCGAAGGTTTCGCGGATGTCGCGAGCGGCGGCCAGCGGATCGGGATTGCCGTTCGGACCTTCCGGGTTGACGTAGATCAGGCCCATCTGCACGGCAGCGAGCGGGTTCGCCAGGTCGCGATCGCCGCTGTAGCGCTCGTCGGCCAGCCACTTGCCCTCCGGGCCCCAGTAGATGTCCTGCTCGGGCTCCCACACGTCGGCGCGGCCGCCGGCGAAACCGAAGGTCTTGAAGCCCATCGATTCCAGCGCGACGTTGCCGGTCAGGATCATCAGGTCGGCCCACGAGATGCTGTTGCCGTACTTCTGCTTGATCGGCCACAGGAGGCGGCGGGCCTTGTCGAGGTTGACGTTGTCCGGCCAGCTGTTCAGCGGCGCGAAACGCTGCTGGCCGGCGCCCGCGCCGCCACGGCCGTCACCGATGCGGTAGGTGCCGGCGCTGTGCCAGGCCATGCGGATGAACAGCGGCCCGTAATGTCCGAAGTCGGCCGGCCACCAATCCTGCGAATCGGTCATCAGGGCGCGCAGGTCCTGGACGACCGCGTCGAGGTCGAGGCTCTCGAACGCCTTGGCATAGTCGAATGCTTCGCCCATCGGGTCGGAGAGGTTGGAATGCTGGTGAAGAACCTGAAGGTTCAGCTGGTTCGGCCACCAGTCACGATTGGCCTTGGCGGCGGTCGTGTGCACGACCGGGCATTTGCCGGCGCTTTCGTCTGTCTTTGCGTCCATGTTTGTCTCCGATCGTGGCTACATTTACTAGCTGCGTGGGCAAGGGCGCGCACGCCCTTGAATGCGGTCCGTTTCATGGCCGGCACCAACATCTGATGCCGGGGACGTGGGGCGTCGCGCCGCCTCGGGTTTAGTTCCGATGATACTCCCGTGGCAAGGCTGGCAAAAGCGAACCGCCGGTCATCACGACCTCGACCGTCCCGACCGGCGCGGCGCCGGGTTCGACGACGAAGGACGCCCGTGACATTGGCTGTGCCTCAACTCCCTTCCGGCGTTCTAGCAAAGCCTTTCGATTAATTTAAGTTGGATTTACTGATCATAGCGATAAGATAGAATTATGACAAACCTCACACTGAAACAGCTTCGCTATTTCGAGGCGCTGGCCCGCCATAGCCACTTCGGACGCGCCGCCGACGCCTGCGCGATCTCCCAGCCGGCAATCTCTGTGCAGATCAAGGAGTTGGAGGAGGAGCTGGGCACCGAACTCTTCGAAAGAAGCGCCCGGCAGGTGCGCCTGACCGGCTTCGGCGAGGAGTTCGCCGAACGCGTCCGCGACATATTGCGCTCGGTGGACGAACTCGGTGACCTGGCCCGCGCCTCGCGAGACCGGTTGGCGGGGCGGCTGCGCATCGGCGTGATTCCAACCATCGCCCCCTACCTTCTGCCGGCGATTATCGGCAATCTGTCGCGCACGCACGATGGCCTCGACATCCATGTGCGCGAGACGCTGACGGGCAAGCTCATCAACGAACTCGCGCAGGGCCGGCTCGACACGGCGATCGTCGCCCTTCCCGTATCGGAACCATCGCTGACCGAAGTGGCGCTGTTCACGGAGAATTTCGTTCTCGTGCGCCCCGGCGAGGACGAGGGAAAGCCGGTGCCCAACCGCGAGATGCTGCGCGAAATGCGGCTGCTGCTGCTGGAGGAAGGCCATTGCTTCCGCGACCAGGCGCTGTCCTTCTGCGACCTCCAGTCGGCGCGGCCGCGCGAACTGCTCGAAGGCAGTTCGCTTTCGACGCTGGTGCAGATGGTCGGCGCCGGCATCGGCGTCACGCTCATCCCGGAGATGGCGGTGGCGGTGGAGACCCGCTCGGCGGCGGTTTCCGTCGCCCGCTTCAACAGCCCCCAGCCGTCGCGCACGATCGGCATGGTCTGGCGCAGGACGAGCCCGCTCGCCAAGCAGCTCAAGCAGCTTTGCGAGGTCGTGCGCCAGTCGGCAGACCAGATGCGCGGCCAGGCCGCGCGGCTGGCGCTGTAGCCCGCGCCGTCAGTTCACGGACTGAAAGCGGATTTCGCCGTCGTTGAGGAAGCAGGTCTTGTCGAACAGCGACATGTCGAGCGGGTTCGGCAGCCGAACGTCGCCAATGTCGGGACAAGGCTTGCGCGAGGCGTCGTAGGAGCGATCGATCTGCGAGATGAAGACGAGGATCACGCCGCTTTCCCGCGCGAACGAACGCAAGGCGCGAACCTGCGCCATCAGGTCCGGGTTCTCGCGCTTCTGGTCGAGCAGCTGGAGATAATCCACCACGGCGAGCGTACCGCGCGCCGCAGATGCCAGCCTGCGTACAATGTGGTCGGCGCAAATGGCGTCCGAACTGTCGAACGCGAACAGGCCGTCGAAACGGCCGGGCTCAACGCCGATGGCGCGAAACCGGTCCAGCATCTGCCGCTCGGTGTATTCCAGCGAGAAGAACACGCCGCGATGGCCCGCCTTCATCGCCTCCACGGCCAGTTCCAGGCTGAGCAAGGTCTTGCCATGGCCCGGCCGGGCACCGACCAGCACGAGGTCGCCCGGCGCGAGCTCCTGGAACAGGCGGCCGGCCGGCGCCGTCGCGGCGGCCCTGGCGGCAAGCAGGCTCCAGCTCGAAAAGCCTTCGCTGGCGGCGATGCGGTCGAGCGCGAGGTGCAGTGGTATGGCATCTTGCCGGGACAACAACCTTGCCTGGCGCTTCAGACGATGGATGGGCGCGGACAGCCGCATGGCAAACCTCCTATCGCGAGCAGACTTCGCAACCCCTCCTCATGCCTTGCGCTCGAACAGTCGGTTCGATGATCGGATTGCCCGGCATGAAGGATGCTTTCCCGACGGAGGGGGGAGGCGTGGGCGCGCCGGAATCAAATCATAGCCCAAAGCCCGCCGACCGGGAACGTCGAAGGCAGCCTAGTATGCCGCCAGGTCGGCGGCGCGCGCCGCGGCCCGCCGGGGGCGCATCAGGAAATAGAAGGCCGTGATGTGGGTGATCATCAGCAGCGGCACGTAGATCACCGGGATCGCATAGGCGGCGCCCAATTCCTGCGCATGCGCCGGAAGACCGGCCTGGATAGCGTGGTAATAGTCGACGACGAGGTCGACCGTCCCCACGACGTTGAAGGCGGCGACGAACAGCCAGAACAATGGGCGGCTTCGCACGCTCAGCAGCGCCAGCATGGCCAGCACGCCCGTTGCGAGATCGCCATAGGCGGCGAACATGGCGAAGCTCGCGGGCAAGCCGGGACCGACGACGCCGGGCAGGACGAAGACGAGCCCGAAGAAGCGGAAACTGTGCAGCGTGGCGATGGCGCGCTGCGCCGCGACCGGGTCCAGCGACCTGAGCCATGGCAGCCCGTATGCCCCGAAGCAGAGCAGCCACGCGACATAGCCGAGAACGAGATGCGTTTGAAACACCGTTTCCGTGGACATCCTGACCTCCTGTGGTTCGTCGGTTCACACCGCCTCGAAAACCGCGCTCACGACACCGAGCCGGCCTTCCCCGAGATTTCGCCCGAGATTGGCGGCAAGCCGCCCGAAGTCCGGCCCCATCACCGCAGAGAGGTTCGGCGCGGGCGGCGGGCTCGATGCGCCGAACTGCGCGAACCATGCCTTGGCGATCTCGGTATCGCTGCGCCACGCCAGTGTGCGGAAGCCAGCCCCTTCGATCGCCGCGCACGTCGCCTCGGCGGAGAGAAGGAAGCTCGTCCGCGCCGTTCGCGCCCATGGAAGCGGATAGTGCGGCTCGCCCTCGCCCGACACCACGTCGAAGGTGGTGAACCTGCGGCCCTGAGCCAGCATACGCCGGATTTCACGATAGAGCCCGGCGCGGTCGGAAATGTTCATCGCCACATGCTGCAGCAACACCACGTCGAATTGCCCGTCATCGAAGGGAAGCTCCAGCGCGCTCCCTACCTGGAACGACACCTGCCCGCCCTGCCCTGTGCGTTCGGACAGATAGCGCGCGGCGGCCACGAACGGCTCGCTGAGGTCGACGCCAGTCACCTGGCAGCCATACCTTTCCGCAAGGAAACGCGCCGGTCCGCCGACACCCGAGCCTACGTCCAGCACCGACATGCCGGCGGCGATCCCGGCCATCTCGGCCAGTTCGGCGGTCGCGGCA
>MKVL01000040.1 GCA_001899205.1 Mesorhizobium sp. 65-26
GATCGCGCCGGACGAAGGTTGAAGCCGGCCGCTGACAAGGCTGACGAAGGTCGTCTTGCCGGCGCCGTTGGGTCCGATCAGCGCGCGGATTTCGCCCGGCATCAGCGTGAAGTCGACGGCATCGACGGCGCGCAGGCCGCCGAAGTGGCGCGACAGGGCTTTCGTCGTCAGCAGCGGCGTCATGGCAGCCACCCGAGCCAGCGCTGGCGGACGGTCCCGAGGATACCCTTGGGAAAGAACAGCACCAGAAGGATGAGGGCGACGCCGACAATCAGCAGATAGGCCGAGGTGTAGCCGCTGGTGATGTCGGTGACATAGTACATGAACAGCGTGCCGACGAGCGGCCCTAGCGTGGCGGCGGCACCGCCGAGCAGAACCCACAGAAGCGGCAGGATCGAATACTGCACCGAGGCGAAATTCGAACCGACATAGCCGAAGAGCAAGGCATAGACCGCGCCTGAGGCGGCGCAGATGGCGCCCGAGACGACGACTGCGACGAGCTTGTTGGAGAATGTGTCGTAGCCCAGCATCCTGGTGCGCTCCTCGTTCTCGCGGATCGCCACCAGCACGCGGCCGTAACGGGAGCGCACGAGGCCGAGCGTGACGAACAGCGCCAGCGTGAACAGCGTGAGCGCGGCGCAGTAGCGCGTGGCTGGATTGGTGAGGTCGAGCGTCGTCGCGCCCAATGCCAGGCTGCGCGCCGGCTGCGGCACGACCAGCCCCTGGTCGCCGCCGGTCCATGCCGAGAAATAGAGGATGAGGAGTGAAAAGACCTGCGCGAACATCATGGTCACGATCATGAAGGCGACGCCCGAGGTGCGCAGCGCCAGGAGGCCGACCAGCAGCGCGAGGACGGCGCCGCAGCCTATGCCCGCGGCGAGCGCCGCCGGCACACTCCAGCCGAGATGGATCACCGAGAGGCCGGCGCCATAGAGACCAGCGGCGAAGAACATGGCGTGGCCGAGGCTGAGCAGGCCGACATAGCCGAACAGCATGTTGTAGCCCATGGCGAAGACCGCCAGCACCATGATGCGGGACAGCAGCCCGAAATGATATTCCGGCAGCACGAAACCCAGGCCGGCGAGCAGGGCGACGACACCCAGATGCAGCGCATAGACCTTCGCCGAGGCCTTCATCGCGGCGTCGTTCCGAACAGGCCCTGCGGCCGGAACACCAGCACCAGCGCGACCGCCGCCGTGGCGATGATCTTGGCCAGCGTCGGCGAGAAGAACATCGAGATGATGCCGTCGGAGAGGCCTATCAGCACCGCCGCGACCACCGTGCCGCGCAGCGAGCCGAGGCCGCCGATGATGACGACTATGAAGGAAAGCAGCAGCGGATCCTGTCCCATCAGGTAGTGCGCCTGGCTGATCGGCACGATCAGCACCGCCGCGACAGCCGCCAACATGGCGCCGAGCGCGAAGACGCCGCCATAGACTCGGTCGACGGGAATGCCGAAGGCCTGCGCGGTCTCGCTGTCATATTGCGTGGCGCGCATGATGAGGCCGACCCTCGTCCTGGTCAGGACCAGCCAGGTCGCGACGAGCAGGACGGCCGAGGCGGCGACGACGGAGAGCTTGTAGCCGGAATAGCCGAACCAGGGCAGCAGGATGCGGTAGCTGAACGGCGCCTCGACCGGCCTTGCCTCCGGGCCATAGAAGGTCAGCGCCAGTTGCTGGATGATGTAGAGCATGCCGATGGTGGCGACGATGGTGCCTTCCGGATTGTAGTTGAGCCGGCGCAGCACCAGTCGCTCGGCGACGAGCGCCACAGCGCCAACGACCAATGGCGCGAGAACCAGCGCGGCCAGGAAGCCGAGCGCCGGATGGCCTGATATGGCCGTAGAGATCGCCCAGGCGAGCACCGCGCCCAGCATGAAGAACTCGCCATGAGCGACGTTGACGATGCGCATGACGCCGAACACCAGCGACAGGCCAAGCGCCGTCAGCGCCAGCACCGCCGAGGTGACGAGGCCTTCGAGGGTGGCGAGCAGGAGGTGGGGGCCGAAATGCATGGGCTAGGCGCCTGCGGATGCGCGAGGCACCCCCCTCTGGCCTGCCGGCCCTTTTCCCTTCAGGGGAAGGGCAATCGCATAAGGCGGTCCCCCGCTCCGTCGCCGCTGCGCGGCGCCACCTCTCCCCCCTCCGGAGGGAGAGGAAAGCCCGGTTCGGCAAACTAGCGCCCTTCCTCTCCCCCGTCGTTCGGGGGAGAGGTGGTCGGCAAAGCCGACCGGAGTGGGGGTCGTGGCGCTCACGCTTGCCAGAACCGGCAACCTCACAGCGCCTGCTTCGGATAGTCTCCTTCCGGCTCGTAGAGACCGTCCTCGATCTTGGTCTTGTGGACGACCTTGAGCTTGCCGCCCTCGACCTTGGAGATGTTCTGGATGCCGAAGCACTGGTGGATCTTGCCGTTGAAGGTCTTGGGGCCCTGCGGATGCTCCGGCCCCTCGGCGAACTCGGTCAGCGCCTCGGTCGCCTCGACCAGCTTGGCGCGGTCCTCGGGTCCCTTGTAGCCGGCATCCTCCATAGCCTTCTTGACGACGTAAAGCGTTTCCCAGCAGCCGAACATATGGGCGGCCGTCGAGACGTCCTTGGGGTCGCCCACGGCGGCGCCGTTGTCGTCGATGCCGACGGCGGCGCGATAGGCCTTCTGCGCCGCCGAGTCATCGGCCTGCGCGTAGCGCGGCGAGCCTTCCCAGAAATGGCTGCCATCGAGGAATTCGAGGCCGGGGCTGTTGATGTCGACGGCCTCGAGCGAATCGATGAAGCCGAAGAGCTGCGGCCGGTTCGAGCCGTAGAACTCGCCGAGTTCCTTGACGAAGGTGAGCACGGCCGGACCGACCATGACATGGTAGATCACCTCGGTCTCGGCGGGAATCTGCGGGAAGTATTTGGTGAAGGAGGATTCCGTCGGCGGAATGGCGATCTGGGCGATGACGTCGGCGCCCTGCGCCTTCAGCGCCGGCGGCAGGTAATCGCGATGATCGTAGCCGAAGGCGAAGTCGGGGAAGATCTGCGTGACCTTCTTGCCGGCGTTGGCCGCGATCCACGGCGCCATCGACTGGATCTGGCTCTTCACATCGGTGATGCCGGGCTGGAAGACATAGCGGTTGAGCTTGGTCGAGGCGACGTGATGGCCCTCGCTAACGACGAAATAGGGCATCTTTGCCTCGCCGGCGGCCGGCGCCGAGCCGATCACGACATGCGAGAACAGCGTGCCGAAAACGATATCGGTCTTGTGCTGGGTCGCGAACTTGCCGACCACCTCGGCGCCACGGCCCGGATCGGTGCCGTCATCCTCGATCACGACCTCGACCGGCCGGCCGTTGATGCCGCCGGCCGCGTTGATCGCCTTGACGGCGGCGGCGGTGGTCTTCTCGTACCAGCGGCCATAGGCGGCGCCGATGCCGGTACGATGCGACTGGAAACCGATCTTGATGGGGGCCGAGCTCTGCGCCTGGGCGTATCTGACGAAACCCGGCGCGGCAGCAAGACCGGCGCCGGCGGCGAGGCCCTTCAACGCCGTGCGGCGGGTGAGACGGGATTTCGAAAGATCGAAAGGCTTCTTGTCCATATGCCGTTCCCTTGTTAAGCGCTGCGGGCGGTGGCCGCCCATTTGCAGAAATCAACGATAGCCTGGCTACAAGTCCGATAATTCCCTAGCGCATGATCCCGAAAATCGGAACCGATTTTCGGCCGGAGATCGTACACGATACGCCAGTCGGGCGGTTTGGATTTCCAGCACAGCCTCAGCCCGCCGTCGGCGTGGCAAGCAGCCACAGACCGAAGACCGTATAGGCGACCATCAGCAAGGTGAGCGGAAACTGGCTGAGCGCCGCGCGCCCCGGATTCGGCTCCAGCCGCCAGGCAAGCCCGTGCGCGACGAGGACGGCCAACAGGTGGCCGAGGATGATGGCACCGGCCTGGAAATTCCAGAGCCACAGGGCAGAGGCAGCGCCCGCCACCAGGCCCGCCTCCACCTGCATGTCGGCGGTGCCGAAAAGGTTCCAGCCTAACGAGAACGGGTCTGAAAGCGCGACGATCGCATATTGCCCGTCGACCAGCAGCACCGTCAGATAGTGCGCGAAATGGTAGGCGAGCGCGATTGGCACGATGGACCAGACGAGCAGGCCCGCCCCGCCGCTCTTTGCGACGCCGGCAAGGCGCTGGCCGAGCAGCACGGCCAGCAGGAAAGCCGCCGCGAGCAGGATGAAGGTCAGCACCAGCCCGAAGCTGCCGATACCGACGAGCGCCGTTCGCCCCGGAAATTCCAGCGGGTTGATGCCGAACAGGCCGAGCCAGAAGAAGGTCTTCGACAGACCGTCGAAAGAGACCGAGGACAGCGCTAGCAACAGGAAGGCGACGCCGCTGGGTGGCAGCGGTTCTGCGGCGAGCAGCTTGGCCCCCGGCCAGCACAGGAACAGCCTCCCCGTCTCATCCTGCCCCAGCGGCGCGAAACGCGCCACCATGGCGAAAAAGAGTGTCAGGAACTCGCCGCGACGGCTCCAGTCCTCATAGCCGAATGCCAGCATGGCGAGGAAGGAGACCAGCCAGTAGAGGCCCGCCGCCCAGGCGAGCCGCGCCGGATCATCCGGAGCCGGATAGACGAGCTCGAACCAGGCGAAGGCCAGGAACAGGATGACGGCGGGCCAGCAGCCGGGTCGGGAGAGCGGCGATGCGCCCTTGCCCTCGCCGCCATCCTTGCCGAGCAGCCTGGTGACGACGCGCCACGGCCCGTACCACGGGTTCAGCCATGACCAGACATCGCCAAGGACACCCTGCGCCAACACCATCCCCGCCCACAGCAAGGTCCAGATGACCAGCGGCAGCGGATTGGACAGCGGATCGCGGCTGCCGAAAAGCCCGGCCGCCACCAGCACCGCGAAGCCGGCAAATGACAGCAGGCTGACGACGGTCCGCGCGGTGTCGCCGAGGGTGAAAAGAGCCAGGCGCCGCCGCCAGAACCGGTCGAGCGCCGCCGGCGGCAGCAAGGCGAGCACCAGGAAGGAGACGGCGACCGCGAACGCGCCGCCGACAAGATAGTAGCCGGTCGGCAGGAGAAGCACATGGCCACGATCCGAGGCGTGGGCAAAGGCGGGAACGGGCAGGAAGAGCGCAAGGGCGGCGGCAACAAAGGCCAGCTTGCCAGCATGGTTTTCCGCAGTGAAGGAACGCAACCTTTCCAAACCCCGGTCCCCTCGCGGGCGATGCCTGGGCATCGAAACCCTCAAACCTTCACCAACTGCTCCACGCGACCCTTTTCGCCGAATATCCTGATGTAGCGCTCGATTTCCTTGTGGTCGCCGGTGGCCTTTGCCGGATTGTCGGAGAGCTTGACCGCCGGGCGGCCGTTGGCCTCCGTCACCTTGCAGACCATCGAGATGGCGTCGAGCCTCGTCGTCGCGGTCGGCGCGCAGCCCTCGAAATCATTGGTGAGGTTGGTGCCCCAGCCGAAGGACATCCGCACCTTGCCCTTGAAGTGGCGATAGGTCTCCTCGATGGTCTCGACCTCGAGCCCGTCGGAGAAGATCAGGAGCTTCTGCTTCGGGTCCTTCCCCTTCGAGCGCCACCAGGACATGATCCTTTCGCCGCCTTCGATCGGCGGCGCGCTGTCGGGACGAAAACCGGTCCAGTCGGCGACCCAGTCCGGGGCATCGCGCAGGAAGGAATCGGTGCCGAAGGCATCGGGCAGCACGATCAGCAGGTTGCCGCCGTAGTAGCGCTGCCAGTCGCGCAGCACCTTGTAGGGCGACTGCCGCAGTTCCTCGTCGGTCTTGGCGAGCGCGCCAAACACCATCGGCAGCTCATGCGCGTTGGTGCCGAGGGCCTCGAGGTCGTTGTCCATGGCCAGCAGCACGTTGGAGGTACCGGTGAAGGCATCGCCTATGCCTTCCTTGAGCGCCTCGACGCACCAGCGCTGCCACAGGAAGGAGTGGCGCCGGCGGGTGCCGAAATCGGAGATGCGGATGCCAGGCAGCGCCTTCAAGCGCTCGGTCTTGGCCCACATCTTGGCCTTGGCGCGCGCGTAGAGCACGTCGAGCGCGAAGGGACCGAAGGAGCGCAGGGCCGCGCGCGAACGCAGTTCGTTGATGATGGCGAGCGCCGGTATCTCCCAAAGCGTCGTGTACATCCAGGGCCCGGGGAAGGAGAGCTCATACTGGCCGTCGCGCTTGGTGAGCTCGTATTCGGGCAGGCGGAAATTCTCCAGCCAGGCGAGGAATTCCGGCTCGAAAATCTGCTTGCGGCCATAGAAGGTGTTGCCGCCGAGCCAGATCATCTCCTTCTTGCTGAAGCGCAAGGTGCGCGCATGGTCGAGCTGGTCGCGCAATTCCTGCTCGTCGATCTCGTCGGCAAGGTGGACCGAGGTGGCGCGGTTGATCAGCGAGAAGGTGGCGTCGACCTTGGGGTACATACCCCAGATCATCTGCAGCATCAGAAGCTTGTAGAAATCGGTATCGAGCAGGCTGCGGATGATCGGATCCAGCTTCCAGGTGTGGTTGTAGACGCGCCGCGCAATATCGGTCTTAGCCATGCTCCAACACCGCCTTCACTGCTGAACTGTGCCAATCGCGACAGGCCTCATAGCATCGAATCGGCGAAAGTGCTGCCCGCTTTGCGGCTGGCCCGACAAAAAGGCTCGTCATGCGACCAGCGCCTCCTGCGCGCGCAATTGCTTTTTCGTTTCGGCTACCGGACAGTGAGGCGGCGCGCCAACCGACAGGCAGGAGGAACGACATGGGATACGACCGCGGCAAGCTGGAGGCGTTGCGCCGCAAATATGGCGAGAGCCATGGCGGCGAGATGTTCGATCCGAAGTTCCAGCGCGTCGCCGACAAGATCTTCTCCAAGAGCGGCACGAGACTTGCGCCCTATTCGGGGATTCCCACCTTCCTCGCCGCGCCCTATCGGGAGGTGGCCGCCGACAAGCCAGATTTCGGCGACCTGCAGGTGGCAATGATCGGCGTGCCGATGGACCTCGGCGTCACCAACCGGCCGGGCTCCCGCTTCGGACCACGCGCCCTGCGGGCGATCGAGCGCATCGGCCCCTACAATCACGTGCTGGAATGCGCCCCCACGCATGAGCTCCGGGTGGCCGACATCGGCGACGTGCCGTTCCAGAGCCGCTACCGGCTGGAAACGAGCCATGAGGACATCGAGCGCCGCATCAACCAGATCGTCGATGCCGGGGTAATCCCGCTGTCGGTCGGCGGCGACCATTCGATCAGCCATCCGATCCTGAAGGCCGTCGGCAAGAAGGCTCCCGTCGGCCTGATCCATATCGACGCCCACTGCGACACCAGCGGCCTGTTCGACATGACCAAGTTCCACCATGGCGGGCCGTTCCGCAACGCCGTGCTCGACGGCGTGCTCGACCCGACCCGCACCATCCAGATCGGCATTCGCGGCTCGGCCGAATATCTGTGGGAGTTCACCTACGAATCCGGCATGACGGTGGTGCATGCGGAAGAGGTGAGCGGGCTTGGCGTGCCGGCCATCATCGAGAAGGCCCGCAAGATCGTCGGCGACGGTCCGACCTACATTTCCTTCGACATCGACAGCGTCGATCCGGCCTTCGCGCCCGGCACCGGCACGCCCGAGGTGGGCGGCCTGACGACCCGAGAGGTGCTCGAACTGCTGCGTGGCCTCAAGGGCCTCAACATCGTCGGCGGCGACGTCGTCGAGGTGGCGCCGCAATATGACGCCACGACCAACACGGCGCATGCCGGCGCCCAGGTTCTGTTCGAGATCCTGAGCCTGATGGTGTTCAGCCCGGCGCTCTCGAAGGGCTGAGCCTTGGAAGACGATCCAGCGGCCGGGCGAACCGCCCGGCCGCTGGATCGCATGCTCAATGCGCGAAGGTCAGCCGCGGCGAGATGCGATCGCGCCTCAGCCATCGGCCGAGCAGCAGCGCCGCGACCACCGCGAGGCCGATCGACAGGCCCGCCCAAATGCCGACGCCGTTGAAGCCGAAGTGGAAGGCGAGCAGCACGCCGAGCGGCAGGCCGATGCCCCAATAGCCGATCGCGGCGTAGATCATCGGTATCTTGGTGTCGTGCAGGCCGCGCAGCATGCCGGCGGCAACCGCCTGGGCACCATCGAAGATCTGGAACAGCGCGGCGAAGACCAGGAACGACACGGCGAGCCCGATCACCCGGGCATTGGCCGGTGCGGAGAGGTCGATGAAGGCGCTGATCAGCAGGCGCGGCCACAGGATCATCATCAGCGCCATCAGCGCCATGAAGGCGACGCCGATGACATAGGCCGTCCAGCCGGCGCGCGACACGCCTTCCGGATTGCCGGCGCCATGGGCGAGGCCGACGCGCACCGTCACCGCCTGGTTGAGGCCGAGCGGCACCATGAAGGTGATCGACGAGATCTGGATGGCGATGGCGTGCGCGGCCAGCGAATCCGCGTCGATCAGGCCCATCAGCAGCGCCGCCGCGTTGAAGATCGTCACCTCGAAGGCGAGGATACCGGCAATCGGAAGGCCGAGCCGCAGCAGCCCCTTGAAGCGCGGCCAGTCCGAGCGCCAGAAGCGGCCGAACAGGCGGTAGCGGCGGAACTTCCGCTCCAGCATCACCACGGCCGCCATGCCAACGAACATCAACATGCTGGACAGCGACGTGGCGAGGCCGGACCCGGCTATGCCCATCGCAGGGAAGCCGAGATTGCCGAACATGAACACCCAGTTGAAGACGACGTTGCAGGCCACCGCGACGAAGACGATGACCAGCGCCCAGCCCGGTCGCTCCAGCGCCGAGATGAAGGAGCGCAGCACGATGTAGCCGTAGAAGGGCAGCACCGCCCATTGCAGCCAGCGCAGATAGGTGCCGGCGCGATGCGCAAGGTCGGGCTCCTGGCCCATCGCCAGCAATATTCGCTCGCCGTTCCACAGGAATATCCAGATCGGGATGGAGATCAGGATCGCCAGCCACAGGCCCTGGCGCACCGTGCGGCGCAGGTCGCGCACGGAGTGGCGGCGGCGACCGAGTTCGGTGGCCATCATCGGCGACGTGGCCAGCATCAGGCCGAGCCCGAAGATCAGCGGCATGAAATAGAGGTTGGAGCCAAGCGCGCCGCTGGCCAGCGTCTCGGGGCCGAGCCGTCCCATCATCATCACGTCGGTCGCGGTCATGGCGGTCTGGCCGAGATTGGTGAGCACCATCGGCCAGGCCAGCGCCACCATCGCCCTGATCTCTTCACGCCACAGGTTTCCCGGCGCTGAGGCGCCGGCTTCAATCGCGGACATTGTTCGCTCTTTCCAACGGCGGCGCGTCGGGAAAATCCCCGGAAGCCGCATCAAACGATGAAGTTCACCATTTGCGGCGTCTTTTGAACGAAATGCGACATGAAGGCAAGGGACGAGCAAGCGGCAGCGATTGAGCCAGCCGGACCGCCCGGGTGCTCAAGACACAAAACCGATGGAAGCAGAGGGCGATTTCACAAGCGAACCGAGGGCTGCTATGGATGCCTCATTGAACCGAGGTGACGGCGCAAATTGACTATCTTCCTGGAGGCGGGATGCAGTTCAGGCGCAGAAAAGACCCCGTTGCCACGCTTCGGACGGCGCCGGCCTTCGAACATATCGTCACAGAGGCGAGCGACAGTTTCCTGTGGCGTCTCGATGACTATCCGTGGGAGCGCAATGTCTGGAACTTCCATCCGGAATACGAGATCCATCTGCTCCGAAAATCCTCCGGCGTGGTCCTGGTCGGCGATCACATCGGTGAATTCGGGCCGGGCTACCTGACCATTGTCGGCGGTGGGCTGCCGCATGACTGGGTGACGGCGGTGCAGCCGGGCGAACTCATCGAAGGCCGCGACATCGTCCTACAGTTCGATGCGGAGAGGCTGCGCGGCTCGGCCGGCCTTTTGCCGGAATTGCGTGAACTGGAGCCGTTCCTCGAGCGGTCGTTGCGCGGGATGGTCTTTCACGGCCGCGCGGCGCTGGAAGGCGCCGCCTTGATGGAGCGGATGGGCACCGTCCATGGACTTGCCCGCCTGTGCCTGTTCCTCGAGCTGGTCGATCTGCTGGCCAGGACCGACGAGTACGAACTGCTGTCGTCGCCGGATTTCTCACCGGTTCTCGACGCCACCTCGCTCGATATCATCCAGCGCACGTTGACCTACCTGTTCCAGCACTTCGCCGAAGATCTGAAGCTGCCCGACATGGCGGAACTGGCCGGCATGAGCGAAAGCACCTTCTCGCGCTTCTTCCAGAAGAACACCGGCAACTCCTTCAGCGACCACCTCGCCAAGCTCAGGCTCTGGCAGGCCTGCAAGCTGCTTGCCGACACCGACATCCCGGTCACCGACATCTGTTTCCAGGTCGGTTTCATGAACATTTCCAACTTCAATCGCGCATTCCTGCGCAAGCACAAGATGACGCCGTCGTCCTATCGCAAGCTGTCACGGCAACGGCTGGCGCTGCGCGCATAAGCACACACTGAAAATCAAGGACCTGCAGGCGACCGATACTCATGTGACGGAGTTTGTCACGGGGCATCGGTTTTTGCATTGCACAATGCATAAAAGTACAGGTTTGCTGCAACGAGGCTTCTAGCTTGGCCTGATTGAACTCCTCATCTTAGCGACGGGTGGCTTGTCGCTCGGGCGATGGGGAGGATCGCAGAGTCCGAGGATTTCCGCTTCCCGCGAATGTTCCTGGAGGAGAAAATCAATGAAACCAATTCGCCTCGCTGCGGGCTTGAGCGCAGCTTTCATGCTTTCCGCAACTGTTTCAACCGTCGCGCTGGCGCAGGCGCCGGTCTGCTCGGCGCCGGTCAAGGTGCTGGCGCAACCGCGCGACGGCCTGACACTTCTGGAGGACTCCAAGGCCGAGTTCCAGAAGCTCGCCGGCGCCGGCTTCCAGATCGACTATCTGAACGAGAACGACCGCCGGGCGAAATCGCGCGCCGATGCGTCCACCGTCGGTAATTACAACGTCTACTATGTCGACGAGGCCAACGTCGCCCTGTTCGCTTCGTCGAAATGGATCGTGCCGCTGGCCGATTATTATCCGGCTGACTATGACTATGCCGATTTCGATCCGGGCCGCCAGAAGGTTGCCACCTATGACGGCAAGGTCTGGTTCGCGCCGTTGACCGGTGGCGGCGACCTGATGGTCTACCGCAAGGACGTGCTGGAGGCCGCCGGCATCCAGCCACCGAAGACGCTGGACGACCTGATCGCCGACGTGCCCAAGCTGACCAACGCCGACAAGGGCATGTATGGCATCGCGCTGCGCGGCGCGCGCGGTTCGGGTGCGAATGTCTGGCGCTGGATGCCGTTCTTCAAGGCCTATGGCGGCAAGTGGTTCGACGGCGACAAGCCGGCTTTCAACTCGGAGGCCGCGGTCAAGGCAACCGAGACCTACCTCAAGCTGTTCAAGGATTCGGCGCCCGGCACGCAGACCGGCAGCTGGGATGAATCGACCGGCGCCTTCCTGTCCGGCCAGGTCGCCATCCTGGTGGAATCGACGCCGCTGTCGGGTATGGCGGTCGATCCCAAGACCTCGCAGGTGATCGGCAAGATCGGCTTCCTGCCACCGCCATCGCCGCTTCCCGGCGGCGGCTACGGCCATGGCCTTGCCATCGCTGCCAAGGCCAACGCCGACGAGGCTTCGAAGAAATGCGCCGGCCTGTTCATCGCCTGGGCGACGTCGAAGGAAAACGAGAAACGCCGGCTCGACGCCCACCAGTTCGGCGAGCTTAACCGCACCAGCATCCTGTCCAGCAAGGAGTTCGCCGATATCTATGGCGCCGATCTCGGCCAGGCGCTGGCAGAGACCGGCAAGGTCACGGCGGTGAATTTCTGGCAGGATCCGCGCTGGCCCGATCTCGGCGACCGCTGGGGCATCATCCTCGAGGAGCTGGTGGCCGGCACCCGCACCGACATCAAGGGCGGCCTCAACGAGCTCGAGGCCTATGCCAACGAGCTGGTGAAGAAGAAGTAGAAGCATCCTCCGCCCGTGGCGCGCGGTTCGGGCATTGTCCGCAATGCCCGGTCCCGCGCCGCGGGAATGTTTGCCCCCAGGGGAAGAAAATCATGTCGACACAAACGGCACGCAAGCGAGGATAGATGCCAATGGCCCGGCGCACGTCGCTCCCTGTCACCTTCGTCGTTCCGACCATCGCCATCCTTCTGGTTCTGTCGATGGTGCCGACGCTCTACGCCATTGTCATCGCCTTGCAGAATCGCGAGCTGAGCTCGCCCGACTACTCCTGGGTCTGGCTGTCGAACTTCGGCGACCTCTTCCTCGACCGCCGCTTCCTCAACGCCGTCTGGGTATCGGTGAAATGGGAAGTCGTCACCGTGGGGGCGACCATGATTGTGGCGATCGGGCTCGGCGTGCTGATGTTCGAGGTGGCATCGCCGCGCCTGCGCAATGTCTACTGCCTGCTGTTCATCATTCCGGTGCTGTTACCGCGCGTGTCTGCGGCCTTCGTCTGGAAGTTCGCCTACCATCCGCTCTACGGCATCGCCACCTACCCCTACAGGCTCATTACCGGTGGCCTGATCTTCGATCCGCTGTCCAAGCCTTCGACGGCATTGTTCGCCGTCGCCTCGGTCGATGTCTGGCAATGGGGCCTGTTCTTCGCGGTCATCGTGCTGAAGCTGCTCGAAACCCTGCCGCCGCAACCGATCGAGGCTGCGCGGCTCGACCACGCGAGCCGGTGGCAGATCCACGCCTTCGTGACCTTGCCTATGCTGAAGGCGCCGCTGATCAGCCTGATGTTCATCAAGATGATCGAATCGCTGCGCTCCTTCGACCTGATCTATGTCATGACCCGCGGCGGACCGGGCGTGGCGACCGAAACGCTCGACATGTACGCCTTCTCGCAAGGCTTCATCGAATCCGGCAAGGTCTCCTACGCATCGGCCATGGCGGTACTGATGATGATCGCCACCGTCATCACCTTCACCATGCTCTGGAAGCGGGTGCAGGCATGAGGCCCGGCAGGCTGATCGGCAAGGCCATATTGGCGCTGGCCGGATTCCTGGCGGTGTTCCCGCTGCTATGGACGGCGCTCAACGCTCTCAAGAACAATGTCGACATCATCACCCGCGTGCCGCGCGTGGTGTTCACGCCGACATTGGCCAACATCAGCTACATCGTCGGCCGCGATAGCGTTCTCACCGGGCTCTACAACTCGGTCATCGCCTGCGGCGCGGCCGTGCTGATCGGCATCGTTCTCGGCCTGCCCGCGGCCTATGCCGTGGCGCGCTATCCCAATCGGTGGGCTGGCGACATCCAGTTCTTCGTGCTGTCGCTGCGCTTCCTGCCGCCGGTCGCGGTGGCCATCCCGCTGATGGTGATCTGGCTGCAGATCGGGCTCTACGACACTTTGCCGGCACTGATCGTCACCTATTCGCTGCTTACCATCTCGGTGATCATGTGGCTTGCCATTCCCGCTTTCCAGGGCGTGCCGAAGGAAATCGAGGAGGCCGCCTTCGTCGACGGCTACGGCGCCTATTCGGTGTTCTGGCGAATCGCGCTGCCCGTCGCGGCGCGCTCGCTGGCCGGAGCCGTCGCCTTCAGTTTCGTGCTGGTCTGGAACGAGTTCCTGATCGCGCTGATGCTGTCGAGTTCCAACGCCAAGACCTTGCCGATCGTCGCCTCGGAACTCTCCCAGCAGGGCATGAACGTGCCTTGGGGAATCCTCAATGCCTCGGTCGTGCTCCTGTCGCTGCCGCCGCTGCTGTTCCTTGGCGTGCTGAGCGGCTTCCTGAATTCCGTTTTCCGGCAAAAAAAGACTTGATGTGAGGACCACACGATGCGGGCATTGGTGCTTGAGAAGAAAGGCGAACTGTCGCTGCGCGAGATCGCGCTGCCGCTCGACATGGGACCGGACGACGTCAGGATAGCGATCCACACCGTCGGCGTCTGCGGCAGCGACGTGCACTATTACACGCATGGCGCCATCGGCAGCTATGTCGTGCGGGCGCCGATGGTGCTCGGCCACGAGGCCTCGGGAACGATTGTCGAGATCGGCGCCAATGTCGATACGCTGAAGGTCGGCGACCGCGTCTGCATGGAGCCGGGCGTGCCGAACCTTGCGTCGCGCGCGACAAAGCTCGGCATCTACAATGTCGACCCCGACGTCACCTTCTGGGCGACGCCGCCGGTGCATGGCGTACTGGCCCCCTATGCGGTGCATCCGGCCGCCTTCACCTACAAACTGCCGGACAATGTCTCCTTCGCCGAGGGCGCGATGGTCGAGCCCTTCGCCATCGGCATGCAGGCGGCGAGCCGTGCACGGATCGTTCCGGGCGATGTCGCCGTCGTTGTCGGCTGCGGCCCGATCGGTATCATGATCGCGCTGGCGGCGCTGGCCGGCGGCTGTTCGAAGGTGCTGATCTCCGATTTTTCCGCCCCCAAGCTGAAGATCGCGGCGCGGTACCCCGGCATCGTCCCGGTCAATATCGGCGAGCAGTCCCTGGCAGACGCGGTGGCGGCGGCGACCGACAATTGGGGCGCCGACATCGTCTTTGAAGCCAGCGGCAGCCCGAAGGCCTTCGCCAATCTGTTCCAGGTCGTCAGGCCAGGCGGTGCTGTCGTTCTCGTCGGGCTTCCAGTGGAGCCGGTGGATCTCAACGTGCCGGCGGCGATCTCGAAGGAGGTGCGCATCGAAACGGTGTTCCGCTACGCCAACATCTTCGACCGCGCCCTGCTGCTGATCGCCTCCGGCAAGGTCGACCTCAAGCCGCTGATCACCGGCACCTATGACTTCTCCGACAGCATAAGAGCGTTCGAGCGGGCCGCCGAGGGCAACCCGGAAGACGTCAAGCTGCAGATCCTGCTTACCGGCGAAAAGGGCTGATGATGTCGGCGATCGTTTGCTCCCATGTCGACAAGGCCTACGGCGCCACCACGGTCATCCGCGATCTCAACCTCAGCATAGAGGAACACGAGTTCGTCGTGTTTCTCGGTCCATCCGGCTGTGGCAAGTCGACCTTGCTGCGAATGCTGGCGGGGCTGGAGGACATAAGCGGCGGCGAGGTCTCGATCGGCGGCAAGGTGGTCAACGATCTCGACCCGGGCGACCGCGGCATCGCCATGGTGTTCCAGAACTACGCGCTCTATCCGCACATGACGATCTTCGACAACATCGCCTTCGGCCTTCGGCGCCAGAAGGTGCCGGCGGCCGATATCCGGAAGCGGGTCGAAGCGGTGTCGGGGACACTCGGGCTCGAACCCTATCTGGGCCGCAAGCCGGCTGAACTCTCCGGTGGCCAGCAACAGCGCGTGGCGATTGCGCGGGCCATGATAAAGACGCCGAAAGTGTTCCTGTTCGACGAACCGCTTTCAAATCTCGACGCCAAGCTGCGCAACCATATGCGTGTCGAGATCGCGCGCTTGCATCAGTCGCTGAAGACGACCACCGTCTACGTCACCCATGACCAGCTGGAGGCGATGACGCTCGCCGACCGCATCGTGCTGCTCAAGGATGGCGTCATCGAGCAGATCGGCTCGCCGGCGGAAATATACCGGCGGCCCGCCAATATGTTCGTGGCCGGCTTCATCGGCACGCCGAACATGAACTTCATCGACGTGACGGTCGGACGGGCCGCGAACGGCTGGACGCTGACCGGCGCCGGCACCGTGCTTTCGATGGGCGGATCGGGCTTTCATCTCCAGCAAGGCGACCGTGCCGTGCTGGGCATTCGGCCTCCGGACCTGAAGACGGCCGATACCGGCGCCACCGGCATATTGCAAGGCACCGCCGATCTCATCGAATTCCACGGCAACGACGCGCTGGTGACGTTCGGTTCCGGCGGCAAGGAGATCAGCGCGCTGGTTCCGGCACGCGAGTGCCCGGCGCTGCGCGCCCCTGTCCGCTACACATTCGACGAGGAAAGTATCCACCTGTTCGACGCGACGTCCGGCGCCTCCCTGCGCAAGCAGTAGTGTCTGCGAGATGTTTAGAGCACCGTGCGTCCAATCGGACGCACAAAGGACGCTCTGACATTTTTATTGAGCATCGGAATAAACCGAGAACCGAGTACACTTTTCGGTCCGATGCTCTAGCGGATAGCGTCGAGCGCCTGCCGCTGGCGGTGCATTTCGAGGAAGATGCGGTAGTCGCGGTCAAAACGCGCCGCCGAGTGGCGGTTCGTCTCGCGCGTCTTGCCGCCCTGCTGCATGGCGAGGCAGGCTGCGTTGAGGGACGGGAACAATCCCGCGGCCGTCGCCGCCACCATGCCGGTGCCGAGCAGCACCGCCTCGTCGGCCAGCGGCTCGATGACCGTGCAGCCGGTGGCGTCGGCATAGAGCTCCATCAGCAGCGGGTTCTTGGTGTGGCCGCCGGTGACGTGCAGCGTGTCGATCAGGTAGCCGTTCTCGTTGAGCGCTTCCAGTACGTGGCGAACGCCGAGCGCGATGCCGACGGCGGTTCGCCAGTAGAGCTTGCACAGGCTGTCGAAGGAGGAATCCAGCGTCAGCCCGCTGACGACGCCGACGGCATGCGGGTCGGCGAGCGGCGAGCGGTTGCCGTGGAAGTCCGGCAGCACGTGCAGCCGCGCGGCAAGCCCCTCGCCCTCCATGGCGCGCAGTTCGGCGACACGCGCCGCGATGCGGGCATGCATGGCCGCGTCGGGCTCGCCGCCGGCGCCGTGCCAGCGGATGATGTGGTCGAGCAGGGCGCCGGTGGCCGACTGACCGCCTTCGGATAGCCAGAGGTTCGGCAGTGCCGCTCCATAGTAAGGCCCCCAGACGCCTGGGAAGGGCTGCGGATCCGGCGACATCGCCATGACGCAGGACGACGTACCGGCGATGAGCGCCAGATGGCGGCCGATATTCTTCTCGTCGCCGGCAAAACCGCCGAGCACGCCCAACGCGCCGGCATAGGCGTCGATGACACCGGCGCCGACACGGCACTTTTCGGTGAGGCCGAGCTCGGCCGCGGCCTGCGCCGTCAGCGGGCCGAGATCGGCGCCGACCGCGCTGGCCTTCTCCGGAAGATTGCCGTGCTCGAAAAGGTCGTCGAGACCGACGAGGTCGAAGAAGTCGCGACGCCAGCCCTGTTCCTCATGCGCGAGATAGGTCCATTTGGCCGTCAGCGTGCACTGCGAACGGGCAAGCGAGCCGCTTGCCTTCCAGGTCAGGAAATCGGCGAGATCGAATAGATAGCCGGCTTTGTTCCATGTGTCAGGCAGGTTGCGCTTCAGCCACATCAGCTTCGGCGTTTCCATTTCCGGCGACATCACACCACCGATATAGTCGAGCACGGCATGGCCGCTTCGCGTGCATTCGTCGGCCTCGGCGATGGCGCGATGGTCGAGCCAGACGATGGTGTCCCAGCGCTTCTCGCCGGTGACCGAGGCGCTGAGCTGATCGCCCCGCCCGTCGAGCACGACCAGCGAGCAGGTGGCGTCGAAGGAGATGCCGGCGATTTCGGCCGCCGCCACGCCCGCCTTCTCGCGCGCGCCGCGCACGGCGGCGCAGACAGCCGCCCAGATATCGCGCGAGTCATGCTCGGCATGATCGGGCTTCGGCCGGTGCATGGCGATCGGATGCTCGGCGCGGCCAAGCAACGTGCCCTTCGTGTCGAGAATGCCGGCGCGGGCGCTCCCGGTGCCGACATCGACCGCGCAAACCAGATTTCTCGTCAAGACGATTCTACTCTCGCTCCCAGGCCTGCAATCAGATCGGGCAATTGCAGCATGTCGGCGAATATAGAGTCCGGCTTGATCGACGCAAGCCGCGCTTTGAGCGCGGGATTGCCGGCATGGGCGCCACCGGTGAAAGCGAACACGGTCATGCCAGCCGCGCGCGCCGCGGCGACGCCGGCCGGGCTATCCTCGACGACCAGGCAGGCGTTGGGTGTGGCGCCCATCCTCTCGGCGGCAAGCAGGAACAGGTCCGGGGCGGGCTTGCCGCGCTCGACCATGGCGGCGCTGAACAGATGCGGCTCGAACAGGCCAAGCAGCCCCGTGACGTCGAGCGCGTAGCGGATGCGGTCCAGCGTTCCCGAGGAGGCGACGCAATAGGGCAGGCCGAGCCGTGGCAGCATCTCGCTGACGCCCGGCACCGGCCGCAGTTCCTCGCGAAAGCGGCGCATCAGTTCGACGCGCATGTCGGTCAGATGGGCATCGGTGACGACAAGGCCGAAATCGCGCGCCAGAATCTCGCGGACGCTCTTCACGCTCTTGCCAAGGAAGTGCTCGTAGGCAGCGTCCTCGGCGATGCTACCGCCAGCCGTCCTGATCATGCCCAGCAGGGCCGACAGCGAAAGCGCCTCGCTGTCGACCAGCACGCCGTCGCAATCGAAGATGACCAATTCAGGCGACACGCGCCCACCGGTCCGTGTTCAGAGGCCGCCAGCGAGATAGCGTGTCAACGTGGCGCGCGCGCCGATCCCCCAGATCGTGTCCAGCGCGTGCGAGAACGCTTGCGCGAACGTGGTCGAGCGGCCGACATCGCCGTAGATGTCTTCCATGGCGAGCCATGTGGCCGGCGCCTCTTTCGCGGCCTTCGCGGTCGCCTGCATCCTGTCCCAGTTCGGATCGTTGCGTTCGATGACGGCGCCGGAATCCGTCGTTCCGAAGCAGTAGCGGCACCAGAAGGCCGATTCCAGCGCCAGGCCGGCGACGCCCTTTCCCGCCTTCAGCCGGGCGGCAATGGTCGGGATGATGAATTTCGGCTGCCGGTTCGAGCCGTCGAGGCAGAGCCTGCGCACCGTGTCGCCGATCTTGGGATTGGCGAAACGGTGCTCGATGAGCTGGTAGTACTCCTCCAGAACCGTATCCGGCACGGGCGGAACGGTCGGGATGATCTCGTCATGCTCCAGCTTCCTCAGGAAGCCGCTCACCAGCGGCTCCTGCATGGCCTCGTGGACGAAATGGATGTCCATCAGTCCGGCCGGATAGGCAATGGTGGCATGGCCGCCGTTGAGGATGCGTATCTTCATCAGCTCATAGGGCGAGACGTCCTTGACGAACTGCACCCCGACCTTTTCCAGTGGCGGGCGGCCATCGGTGAAGCTGTCTTCCAGCACCCATTGCCGGAAGGGCTCGCAGAACACCGGCCAGTTGTCCTCAAGGTCAAAATCCCTGGCGAGGATGCCGCGTTCGCGGTCGGTCGTGGCCGGCGTGATGCGGTCGACCATGGCGTTGGGGAAGGCGACGTGATCGCCGACCCAAAGGGCGAGCTCCTCGTCCATGAGGCGCGCCAGGCCGACCACCGCGTCGGAGGTGACGTGGCCATTGTGGGGGATGTTGTCGCAGGACATGACCGTGAACGGCACGATGCCGTCGGCGCGGCGACGCATCAGTCCGGCAAGGATGAGGCCGAACACCGTCTTGGGTGTCGCGCCTGGCCGCGCGTCGGCGACGATG
The DNA here is from genome assembly GCA_001899205.1 of Mesorhizobium sp. 65-26. Taxonomy (GTDB): domain Bacteria; phylum Pseudomonadota; class Alphaproteobacteria; order Rhizobiales; family Rhizobiaceae; genus Mesorhizobium. Next base: position 19,341 of record MKVL01000040.1, read on the forward strand.
TCGGGATGCGCCGGGTTGAAGACGCCGGATGCCGGATCGATGAAATAGCCGCCTTCGGTGATGGTCAGCGAAACGATGCGGATCGCCGGATCGGCCAGGCGCTCGATGATGGCGGCGGCATCGCCGGGCGTCAGGAAATCGATCATGGCGCCGGTGACGCGGGCGCTCATATGGCCGGCGTCCTGCTCGACCACTGTTGTCAGCCAGTCCTGCTCCTCGAGCCTGGCGCGGCCGGCCTTCTCGCCTTCAAACACCCCCGCGCCGACCAGGGCCCAGTCATGGCCGAGCCCGGCGTTGAACAGATCGTCGAGATAGACGGCCTGGTGCGAGCGGTGGAAATTGCCGACGCCGAAATGCAGGATTCCGCCCTTCAGCCTGGCGCGGTCGTATTTCGGACCGCTGACCTTCGACGGAAGCCTGGCGAGGTTTGAGGAGGAGAGTTTCACGGTCATCTGATTTACCCTTTTGGCCGGGCCTTCATTTCCCCGTCCTGCACTGCGAGGGGCGAGGGACGGCGCGCGCCACGGATGCCCGCCGTCCCTCCTCCTTCGGCGCCGACGCCCTTCTCCCCGCGGAGGGACGGGAAGAAGGGCGCCTTCGCCCCCCTCAACTCATCCACTGGCCGCCATCGACGTTGTAGGTCTGGGCGACGATGTATTCGGCCTCTTCGCTGGCTAGGAACACAGCCATGCCGGCAAGATCCTTGGCGGTGCCCATGCGGCCGTAGGGCACGCCTTCGCCGACCAGCTTCTTCTTCTCGCCGAGCGGGCGGTTCTCATATCTGGCGAACAGGGAATCGACGTGGTCCCAGTGCTCGCCGTCGACCACGCCCGGCGCGATCGCGTTGACGTTGATGCGGTGCTTGATCAGGTCGAGACCGGCCGACTGGGTGAGCGAGATGACGGCCGCCTTGGTGGCGCAGTAGATTGCCACCAGCGGCTCGCCGCGCCGTCCGGCCTGGCTCGCCATGTTGATGATCCTGCCGCCCTTGCCGCGCGCGATCATCGAGCGGGCGGCCGCCTGCAACGTGAACAGCGTGCCGGCGACGTTGACGGAGAACAACTTGTCGTAGCTCGCCCTCGATATCTCGACGATAGGCGCGAGATCGAAGAGGGCGGCGTTGTTGATCAGTATGTCGAGGCCGCCGGTCCTGATTTCGACCGCCTTCACCGCCGCTTCGATGGACGATTGGTCGGTGACATCGAGTCGGACCGCGTAGGCGGCCTTGCCTATTTCGGAGGCCGTCTTCTCCGCCGCCTCCAGATTGATATCGGCGATCGCCACCGTCGCGCCCTCGCGCACATAGGCCTCCGCAAAGCCCCGGCCTATGCCGCGGGCGGAGCCGGTGATCAGCGCCGATTTGCCCTTCAGGCGCATCTCAGAGCGCCTTCCCGTCCGGGCCGAAGCGATGCAGCTTGGCGGGGTCTGGCGTGAGGTAGATGGTGTCGCCATGCCTGACGGGGACCTCGCCGTCGGCGCGCACGTTGATGGTGCCGAGGCCATCGGTCTGCACATGCAGGAAGGTGTCGGAGCCGAGATGCTCGGCAACCCCAACCGTTCCCTTCCACGTCCCCTCCGTCGTCGAGATGCGCAGATGCTCCGGCCGGATGCCGATCGTCTTGGCGCCATGCCTGGAGGCCGGCTCGCCCTCGATCAGGTTCATCTTCGGCGAGCCGATGAAGCCGGCCACGAACAGGTTGCGCGGGCTGCGATAGAGCTCCAGCGGCGAGCCGACCTGTTCTAT
>MKVL01000041.1 GCA_001899205.1 Mesorhizobium sp. 65-26
CCGACATCATCGGCCACAAGCCGTCGACGCGCCATGACGTGGAGCTCGGACGGCCGATGGAGATCGACCCGCTGGTGTCCTCGGTGCAGGAACTCGCCCGCCGCCTCGCCATCGCGACGCCCACAATCGACATCGTCGCTTCCCTCCTGCGCCTCCAGGGACAGGTCCTCGGCCTATACGCCAGAAAGCAAAATATCGAAAACGCCATACGCGCGCAGTAAAGAGAGACAGACGCGGCATCCGCGTGGATGCCGCGCCTGTCGGCGCCCACGAAAAAGCCCGCCGGAGCGGGCTTATCCTTTTGATCCGGCGTCGGCCGCCGGGGTCAGCCAGCTTTACGCCAGGCCTTCTTCCCGAAGCGCCTTCTGCACGGCGGGGCGGCCGGCCACGGTTTCCATGAAGCGCTGCACGTTCTTGAACGGCGACAGGTCGAAGCCGACGAATTTCGACCAGCCGAGTATCGTCCACAGATAGGCGTCGGCGACGGTGAAGCTCTCGCCCGTCAGGTAGGAACGGCCCTCGAGCTTGGCGTCGACATACCCCAGCCGCCTGTTCAACAGAGCGCGGTTGGCTTCCTTGGTCGCGTCGGGCGTCGTTGGCTTGAAGAACGGGCTGAAGGTCTTGTGCAGCTCGGTGGAGATGAAGGCCAGCCACTGCTGGACCCGGTAGCGCGCGGCTTCGCCCGGCTTCGGCAGGAGGCCGGAATCGGGCTTCTGGTCGGCAAGATACTGCACCACGACGGAGGCTTCCGTGATCGGCTCGCCGCCCGGCAGGGCGAGCGTCGGCACATAGCCGTTCGGGTTGACGCCGAGGAAGTCGTCGCCGGCCTCGGTCTTCTTCGTGGCAAGGTCGACCTTGACCAGGTCGACGTCGAGACCCGCCTCATTCGCGACGATGTGCGGGGCCAGCGAACAGGCGCCCGGGCTGTAGAACAGTTTCATTCTTGGGAAGCTCCGAAAGGTTGCGGCCGCGACGTGCCACAGCCATCCGGATCGCTCAATCCCGCAAAGTCTGAACAGACCGTTCAGGAGGCTGGAGGAGCGCGCGCGGGAGACAACCCGCCCAGGCCGGCGTCGCGCTACATGATGCCGAAGGTGCGGTAGGCCTCCACCGCGCTCATCCCCTCGCGGATCGCCTTGGCGACGAGCTTTTCGCCGCGCACCTTCTCCAGCGCCAGGCGCACGACCTCTTCCTCCGCCTCGCGCGGCACCACGAGGACGCCTTCCTTGTCACCGAACAGCAAGGTTCCGGGCACGATGCGGACGCCGCCGATCTCGAGCGCGCAGCGGTAGTCGACGACCTTGCCGCGCGCGCCCTGGTCCTGCGCGTAGTAGCCGGTGCAGAAGCAGGGGAAATCGAGGGCACGGATGCCATCAATATCGCGTGCGAAACCGTCGAGCAGCGCGCCGCGCGCGCCGAGCAGCCTGGCCCGGGTGGACATCAGCTCGCCCCACAAGGCGTAGCGTGGCGACGCCCCGCTGGCGACATAGACCTCGCCCGCCCTGAGGTCGTCCAGCGCCTCGAACATCAGGCCGAACGGCTTTTCCATGAGTGGATTGCGGGTCGGTCCGCCGGAAGGAAAGATATCGGTTTCCAGAACCGGCATGGCGCGGCCGATCAGCCGCGTCCGCTCGTCGACCGGGCGGAAGACCGGCGGCAGGAACTGATGCGTGAGGCCGATCGTGTCCATCACATCGCCGACCACGGCGACGAATATCTCGGTTTCCAGCAGCCGGAACAGCTCGGCATCGTCGGCATAGGGTCGTTTCGATTGCGTCATGGGATCAGCCAGCCTGTTGCGAGACGGTGTTGGGCGCTATTCCGCCGCGATCATTGTCCGGCTAACGGACGGACCGAGCGCATGCGCGTTCTGCACCAGCGCGCGCATGTAGCCGAGGGCGAAAGCCTTGCCGGCATGCCACGGAGCATCGCAGGACATTTCCGGCGTATGGTCGGGGATCATCACGCCGGCAAAATCCTCGTCGCGCAGAATGCGGACGATCTCGGCCATGTCGATGTCGCCATCGTCGACGAAGGCCTCGTGATATTTCGGCACCTTGCCGCGCACGTTGCGGAAGTGGATGTAGCCGATGCGCTTGCGGCGGGCGAAGCGGCGGACATGCTCGTAGATGTCTTTGGTTCCCGGCATCTCCTGCAGCGAGCCGAGGCAAAGCTCCAGCCCGTTCGATGGTGAATCGACGATATCCATGAGGCGGTCGTATTTTTCCGGCCGGTTGACCAGCCGCGCCGCGCCGCGAAGCGCCTCGGCGGGCGGATCGTCGGGATGGGCCGCCATGACGACGCCCGCCTCCTCGGCCACCGGCACGATCTCACGCAGGAAGACGCTGAGCCGCTCCCACAGTTCCTGGCTGTCGACCGTCACCGGCCGGGCGCCGGCGCGGCCGGCGCGATAGCGCATGTTCCACACCACGCCATCCGGAAGCGGCAGGTCCGGATCGATGGCGGCAAGGTCGAGCCCGACCGACATGGCATCGCCGCGCGCGAACGGCCCGCGGGACCAGCCCCAGACGCCGGCGATCGAGAAATTGTAGCCTATACAGGGAATGCCGGCGCGGCCGGCGTCGCGCACGAGGCGCTTGAGGCCTTCAAGCTGCTTCTCTCGGTCCGGACCACCCAGCAGCACGTCGGACCAGAAGCGCGGCGAGAGGTTCTCGATCCCCGCCAGCTCCATCCCGTTGTCGCGCACCGTCTTCACCAGCCCGGCGAAGTCGTCATAGGTCCACAATTCGTCGGTGGAGCAATCGCCCCAGCCCTCGTTCTCCGTGCCCGCCGACAGCGAGGGGTCGCGGCCACGGAAATAATTGGTGAGATGGGCCACGACATGGGTGGCGCCGGCCTGCCTGGCGAAACGGAAATTGTCCGGCGTCAGCGATTCCCGGTAGAGTCCCAGTCCGATCTTCATGGCCACCCCCTATTTCACGCCGATGCCGGCGGTCAGGCCGCCATCGATCCTGTAGTCGGCGCCGGTGCAGAAGCTCGCCTTCGACGAGCACAGGAAAGCGATCAGCTCAGCCACCTCCTCCGGCTCGCCAATGCGGCCGAGCGGGTGCGCCTCGCCGAAGCGCCTGAAGGCCGCCTCGACATCGACGTCGGGTCCGGCGCCGGCGCGCGCGGCCCTTTCCAGAATCGGTGTGCGGATCGAGCCGGGGCTGACGGAGTTCACCCTGACGCCGGCACGCGCGTAGTCGAGCGCCAGCGAGCGGGTCAGCGTGTGGATCGCCCCCTTGGTCGTCGCGTAGGCGGCAACGTCCTGCTGGCAGGCGAAACCCTGGACCGAGGAGACGTTGACGATGGCGCCGCCGCCGCGCCTGATCATCTCGGGAATGCCGAAATGCGCGGTCAGGTAGATCGAGCCGACATTGACGGCCATCGCCCGATTCCAGGTCTCGAAATCTGTGGTCGTCGCCGTGCCATAGGGGTGCACGGCGGCGGAATTGACGATGATGTCGAGACCGCCGAAGCAACCGACGCCGGCAGCCACCGCGTCGCGAACCTGGTCCCGTTCGGCCACGTCGACCGTCAGCACCAGCGCCTTCACGCCGCCGCGCTCAAGCTCCGCCCGCAGCGCGGCATTGGCGTCCTCGACGATGCCGCAGGCGACGATCGAAGCACCGCCCGCCGCGAGGCGCCTGGCGGTCGCCAGCGCGATGCCCGTGGTGCCGGTTATCAGGGCGACCTTGCCGCCGAATTCACGCATGTCCGTCGTCATGGGGCCTCACCGCACACGTTCGAGTATCTGGTTCAACAGCACGGCCCCCAGGATGATCGCGCCGCGCACCACGTACTGCCAGTATTCCGAGACGTTCATCAGGGTCATGCCGTTGGAGACGCAGCCGAGGAAGAGCACGCCGATCAGCGTTCCCCAGATGCGGCCCTTGCCGCCGAAGAGCGAGGTGCCGCCAATGATGACGGCGGCGATCACGTCGAGCTCCATGCCGGTCGCAACAGTGCCGGTGCCGGAGCCGATCTGCGAGGCGATCAGGATGCCGCTGATGGCGGTCAGCACGCCGGTCAGGCCGAGCGTCATGGTCTTGACGAACCAGACGTCGATGCCGGACAGGCGCGCGGCCTCCATGTTGCCGCCCACCGCGTAGACGGCGCGGCCGAAGCGCGTGTTGTTCATCAGGAAATGCATGCCGAAGAAGGTGGCCGCGAAGATGTAGACTGGAAACGGTATGCCGAGCAGATAGCCGCCGCCGAAGTACTCGAACCATCCGGGAAAGGTGGCGAGCGGGTAGCCACCGGTGATGAGGTTGGCGGCACCGCGCAGGGCGGTGAACATGGCAAGCGTGGCGATGAAGGTCGGAACGTTGAAGTGCTGCCGCACCTTGCCGGTGACCAGTCCTGTGAGGAAGCCGACGAGGACCGCGACGGCGGCGCCCAGGAAGACCGACAGGCCGGCGCCGATCGTGTCGGAATAGGCGCCGGCGAACCAGGCGACGATGCAGCCGGCGAGCGCCGCGCCCGAGCCGACGGACAGGTCGATCTCGCCGGCGACGATGACGGCCGTCATGCCGAAGGCGATGATGCCGAGCATGGAGATGGTGCGCAGCACGTTGAGCAGGTTGCCGGTGGAATCGAAGCCCGGCGCGACCATGACCAGCACCGCCACAAGGCACAGGAAGATGATCTCCATCGGGAAGCGCTTGAGCAGCGCCACCACCGCGCCGCCACGCGCTGGACGAACGGCAAGCTCGGTCATGCGGCCAATCCTTCCTGGGCGCCATCCTTCATGCACAGCGCATAGAGCTCGGCGAGCGTGGTGTGTTCGGGCGTCACCTCGGCAACGATGCGGCCGTGGCGCAGGACAAGGATGCGGTCCGTCACCTCGAGTAGCTCCTCGAGCTCGGTCGAGACGAAGATCGACGACAGCCCGGTTTTCGCCTGGGCCCAGATGATATCGAATATCTGCCGGCGCGCATGCACGTCGACGCCACGGCTGGGCTCGTCGAACAGCATGATCTTCGGCCCCGTGTTCAGCCAGTTGCCGATGACGACCTTCTGCTGGTTGCCGCCGGAGAGCGACGCCACCGGCAGCATGGGTTCGGCCTTGATGCCGAGGCCGTCGATCTGGCGGCGCACGAAGGGCGCCTCCATGGCCCGGCTGATGATGCCGCGCGGCGCGATGCCGGCGAGGTTGGCCATGCACAGATTGTCGTGCGTCGACAGGATCTGGACGAGAGCGACTTCCTTGCGGTTCTCCGGTGTGAAGCCCAGTCCATGCGCCTTCATGCGCCGGGGCGTGGCGCCGTCGACCACCTTGCCGTCGACGGCGACGGTGCCGCCGTCGGCCCTGTCGGCGCCGAACACGGCGCGCAGGATTTCGGTGCGGCCCGAGCCGAGCAGACCGGCAAAGCCGAGGATCTCGCCGGGGTAGAGATCGAAGGAGATTTCGCTGAAGCGATTGGCGCTGGTGAGGTTGCGCACTTCGAGCACCGGGCGAACGGTCCGATCGATGGGCACGCGCGCCGGCCGTTTGGTGTTGGCGACGTCACCGAACATCATGTTCACGATCTTCTGAGGCGTCGCGTCCGCCATCTCGATGGCGCCGATCAGCGCGCCGTCGCGCAACACAACGCATTCGTCGGCGATCTCGAACAGCTCGCTCATGCGGTGGGTGATGTAGACCATGGTGACACCACGCGCCCGCAGGCGCCGGACCAGCGCGAAAAGCTGCTCGACCTCCCGGGAGGCCAGCGCCGAGGTCGGTTCGTCGAGCAGCAGTATCTTGGGATTGAAGGACATCGCCTTGACGATCTCGATCACCTGCTGCTGGCCGACGCTGAGCGCACTGGCCGGCTGGCGCGGATCGAGATCGAGCCCCATGTCGTGCAGCAGCGCCGCGGCGCCGGCATGCAGCTTCTCCCAGTCGACCACCGCGACGCCGAAGCGGCGCTTCGTCGGCAAACGACCGAGATAGATGTTCTCGCCGATCGACAGCGATGGAATGACGGACAGTTCCTGATGCACGGTGGCGATGCCCGCCGCCATCGCGTCGGCCGGCGACGCAAAGGCCAGTTGCGCGCCGTCGAGATGGATCGTGCCGGCGCTCGGCTGCACCGCGCCGGACAGAACCTTCACCAGCGTCGACTTGCCGGAACCGTTCTTGCCCATCAGCGCATGCACGCGCCCCGGCGCGAACACATGCGTGAAGCGGTCGAGAACGACCGTGCTCCCATAGGCCTTGGTCAGCCCGCTGAACGCCAGCGAGCCGACGCCAGGCACGGGGGAAGTGCCGGTGATGTTCCCGACCGCGCTCATCGATCCTACTGGTTCTTCTTCAGCTCTTTGCGAAATGCCTTGACGGCATCCGGATCGTTGCGGCTGAGCCCGAGAACCGGAACAACGACCGTCTTCTCGACGGGCTTGCCGTCGATGGCGGCGACCGCCGTCTTGACCGCGTCCGAACCCATGACGAAGGGCTGCTGCGCCGTCACCGACTGCAGCACATTGTCGTCGTCGAGCAGATAGCCGGCGAGCTGGTCGGTGCCATCGATGCCGAAGACATAGATCGAACCCTGCTTGCCGGCCTTGCGGACCGCCTGCACGGCGCCAACCGTGCCGCCCTCGTTGGCGGCGTAGATGATGTTGACGTCGGGATTGGCGGTGATGATGTCGCTGGCCACGGCGACCGCCTTTTCAGCGAGCCAGGCGTCCTGCTGGGAGACGACCTGGACGTCGCCGCCCTTCTTCACCTCGTCCAGGAAGCCGCCGACGCGCTGGCCGGAAACCTCCGGCAGCAGGGCCTTGAAGCCGAGCGTGGCGATCTTGGCCTTGCCGCCGAGCTTGGCCTTGACGAATTCGGCCGCCGCCTTGCCGGTGGTCTGGCCGAGATCGAGCTGGCTGGAGTTGAGATAGGAGACGGCGAGGTCGGCATCGATGCCGGAATTGTAGGTCACGATCTTGATGCCGGCATCGGCGGCGCGCTTCAGCGCCGGGATCGACGCCTTGGCGCTGATCGGCGAGATGACGATCGCCGAGACGCCGCGGGCGATATAGGTGTCGACGAGGCTCGCTTCCTTCTCCGGCTTGGACTCCGAATTGGCCATCAGCAGGTCGACACCGGCATCCTTCGCGGCGGCCTCCATGCCGGTCTGGATGGTGCGGAAGAACTGATCCTGCTGGAAGACGATGCCGGCGATGGTCTTCTTGTCGGCGGCCATGGCGCCACCGGCGGCCGACAGCGTCAAAACCGCGGCAAACGCCGCCAGAACTGCTCTGCGTTTCATGCACTCACTCCCTTTGTTGTCGTAGAAGACGGCTCTTCCGGCAGGAACTGCAGGCCGAAATCGAGATGGCGGCTCATCAGGTAGGCGTAGGCCAGCCGGTCGCGCGAGCGCAGCGCGTCGATGATCTCGGCATGCGCCCGCTGGGTGTGACTGAGCACAGGACGCCGTTCCTTGCCGATCGTCATGATGCGCAGGATGACCGGCGCGAGGAAGGCGTACATCTCGGCCAGCGTGCGGTTGCCGGCCATGCCGATCAGCATGGTGTGGAAATCGAAATCGTGCCGCGCCGCCTCCTCGGCCGACCGGCTCCCCAGCACCTTGGCATTGGTGGTCTCCAGCGCCTCGATCTGCTGGTCGGTCACGTGCAGCACGAGCTGGTCGCCGATGCCGACCTCGATGATGCGCCGAAAGCCCTGGATGTCGCGAAACGAGGACCGCGACACATCCATGTGGGCGGCGAAGAAATTCTGGATCGCCGCGCCCTGGCCGTCGGAAAGAACGGCGCCGACACGTGGCTTGGGCTCGATCAGCCCATAGGTCCTGACCGTGCGCAGCGCCTCGCGCACCGTGTTGCGGCTGGCGCCGAAAAGATCGCACAGCTCACGCTCGGTAGGCAGCACATCGCCGACGCTGAGGCCACGCACGCGGATCAGGTCGAGAATCTGGCTGACCGTCGTGTCGACGGCGGACGAACCTCCCGCCTGGCGGCCGGCGCGCACTCGTGCTGGTTGAGCATGCTCGACCAAGCCGCTTCCTCCCTTATTTGTTGGACCACAACTATCCGAATACGCGAAAAACGCAATAGGCCCAGCCAGAAACAGCGTGATTTGCCGGACCACACTGCTGAACTTGGCGATTGACACCCCGTTTGGTCCAACAATATGGTCATGCTGCAAATGGGGAAAATCCATCATGGAACAATGCTGGCGCTGGTATGGGCCGGACGACCCGGTCACGCTCGATCACCTGAAGCAGGCCGGCGCGACCGGCGTGGTGACGGCGCTGCACCACATCTATGACGGCCGCGCCTGGTCGCTGGCCGAGGTGCTGGAGCGCAAGCGGATCATCGAGGGCAACGGGCTGACGTGGTCGGTGGTCGAAAGCATCCCCGTGCATAACTCGATCAAGATCGGCACGCCGGAGCGGCAACGCTACGCCGGATGGTACAAGGACAGCATCCGCGCGCTGGCCAAGGCCGGCATCCACACCATCTGCTACAATTTCATGCCGGTGGTGGACTGGACCCGCACCGACCTTGCCTACCGGCTGCCGACGACCGGCTACGCACTGCGCTTCGACGCCATCGACTTCGCCGCCTACGACCTGTTCGTGCTGAAACGCCCGAATGCCGAGGCGAGCTACAGCCCGGCCCGCATCGCCGAGGCCGAGGCCCGGCTGAAGGAGACCAGCACCGAGGCGATGGCGCAGATCGAGCGCAACCTGATCGCCGGCCTGCCGGCAACCGAGCGGCGCTACGACCGCGAGGCGATGCTGGAGGCGCTGCGCGACTATGACGATGTCGGGCCCGCCGAACTCAAGGCCAATCTCGCCTGGTTCCTGAACGAGATCGTCCCCGTCGCCGAGGAAGTCGGCAGCCGCATGTGCATCCACCCGGACGATCCGCCCTTCTCGCTCTACGGCCTGCCACGCGTCGTCTCCACCGCCGAGGACGTGCGCTTCATCTTCGGCGCCGTCGACAGCCAGGCCAACGGGCTGACGCTGTGCACCGGCTCTTTCGGCACCCGCGCCGACAACGACATCGGCGCCATGATCGAGGAGTTCGGGCCGCGCATCCACTTCGCCCATCTGCGCAACGTGACGCGCGAGGACGGCGGCTCGTTCTTCGAGGCGGAACATCTCGAAGGGTCGACCGACATGGCCGCGGTGGTACTGGCGCTGATGCGGGAGGAGGCGCGCCGTCACAAACAGGGGCGCGCCGACTGGCGCATCCCCATGCGCCCGGACCATGGCCACCTGCTCGCCGACGACATCGGCAAGACCAGGATCAATCCCGGCTACTCGCTGATCGGCAGGCTGAAGGGGCTCGCCGAGCTGCGCGGCATCATGCGCGCCGTCGAACGCTTCGAGCTTGCCTGACGCTCAGGGCGCCACGCCGCGACAGGCCCAGGCGACGTTGGCGAACGACCTCGGACCGTCGGGCTGGCCCGCCTCATAGGCGTCGCGGACAGCGGCGGTCATGCGGGCATGCTCGCCTTTGTCCAGCGTGGTCATGTACTTGCCGAGAGGCCCCTCGCCCGCCGCGATCGGCGCCCAGTAGTCGTCGAAGTTCCGATAATCCATGCGGATCATCAGCTCGGTTTCCGTCACGTCGGCCAGCCCCTGCTCGACGAAGGTCCGCTTCATCTCGCCTGGCCGCATCATCGGCTGGAAACAATAGCGGTTGCGGAGCTGCCGGCCGCCTTCGCTCAAGGCCGCCACGGTGTCGATCATCATGCGCATGCCGGACATGCCGCCAAGGTGATCCCAGACGACGGCGGCGACCACGCCACCGGGGCGCACCACACGGCGCATTTCCGCCACTGCCTTGCCGGCCTCTGGCACGAAATGGAGCACCAGCAATGCCATGGCGCGGTCGAAGCGCCCGTTCTCGAAAGGCAGGTCGCAGGCGTCCGCCTGCCGGATCGTGATGCGCGAATCGGTGTTGCGCCGATTTGCCGCCGCCACGAAGACGGGCGAGAAATCTATCGCGCCGATCTCTGACAGTCCGGCGTGCCTGGCCAGCGCGAAAGTCAGGCTGCCAGTGCCGCAGCCGACGTCGAGGATCTTTTCGCCCTCGGCCAGCCCCGCGAAATCGATGAACGGCAGTGCCAGCCTTTCGCTCCAGCGCCCCATGAGCTGCTCGTATCCGGACGCTTCGTGGACGGTGAAAATCGATGCCATCGACCCCTCCCAGGCGCTTCGACCGCCGCACATTTTCTTGAGCTGCCGCACGCCGCGACAAGCTAGACCCCGCCGCCCTGGAAGCCAAGGGCCGCCTGGCAAACAGCGGAATACGCCGCTTTCCCGGCATCAGATGGCCCTTCCGTCCGCTCCATCCGGTCGACAGCGTCGCCACATCCCGCCGCCCGCCAACCGGCTTGACAAGGACCGATTGTTGGTACTCAATCATTAGACCATCAACGATCGGCTCGAACCGATGGGATGGCCAGCGTGGTAAAGCCAAAAGGGGAAGACAATGGGCTGCGCAATTTCTCGAAAATCATGGCTCGGAATGGCCGCGGGCATCATGGCCGCGACCCTGTCGGCAACGGCCGGAGCGAGCGCGGAAGGTATCACCCTGAAAGTGTTCGGCGGCTCCTCGCTGGACCAGCTGGCGCCGCGACAGACGCCGGAGGAGCAGAAGAAGATCCAGGACGAGGTCTTCAAGGGCTTCCTCGCCAAGCACCCGGAAGTGTCCGCGATCGACTGGGACGCGCAAGGGCCGCAGGCCAATTCGCTGCAGCGGCTGATGACGGCCAAGCTCGCCAGCCAGGAGATCGACCTGATCGCCTGCCCGGCCTTCTGGACCAACGGCGCCTATGTGCGGCGCGGCCTGCTGCGCCCGATCACCGACGACATCAAGCCCTTCGCGGACCGGGTCGATGCCGCCGCGCTCGGCGCCTTCACCGTCAACGGCAAGGTCTACGGCGTGCCGATCACGACCATGTCGACCTCGGCAATCTTCTACAATATCGAGCTGTTCAAGAAGCTCGATATCCCGGTTCCGCCGACCTATGACGACCTGAAGGCGGCGGTGCCGAAGCTCAAGCAGGCCGGCGTGATCCCGCTGTTGCACCAGGGCTCGAACACGCCGATGTGGCCGATGTGGTTCTTCGAGGCCTTCTCGCAGTCGTCCGGCGACGCGATCGGCAAGACGCAGACCAATCTCGAGGGCAAGACCAAGTTCAACGATGCCGCCGACGTCGAAGCCTTCAAGCTGATCAAGCAGTGGGTGGATGACGGCATCCTGTCGGCCGATTCGCTTTCGGTCGACCAGGACGGCATGCGCGCCGCCTTCGCCAGCGGCAAGAGCGCCATGTACTATGGCGGCACCTGGGAGGTGCCCTCGCTGCAGGAAAGCGTGAAGAACTTCCACTGGGGCGTGTTCGCCTTCCCGAAGATGGCCGGCACCCCTGGCGAGCCCAAGCATGGCGGCGGCGCCGACAACGGCATCTGCCTGTCGTCGAGCATCCCGGAAGCGAAGGTCGCGCCGGCGCTGGCCTTCATCTCCTACCTGACCCAGCCCGAGGTCGCCTCCCTCTACCTGGCGCCCGAACAGCCGATCGCTGCCTCCATCAAGGGCGTGCCGGTGGCCGAGGACACCTACGCCAAGGATCTGCGCGCCAGCGCCTTCCCGAACACGATCAAGTTCCTCGACTGGGTGTGGCCTTCGGAAGTGGCCAACGCCACCGCCTCGGCGATCGCCGGTGTCGTCGGCGGCCAGCTCACCCCGCAGGCAGCCGCCGATTCCGTGCAGCAGGCCTATGACAGCCTGGTGGCCGACGGCAACTGGCCGCCCAAGGACTGATGCGTCCTCCCAAGGCGCGCGATGGCGGTCTCCGGGCCGCCATCGCAGGTTTTTTCTCCAACGATCGGACATGACATGGCTACGCCCCGCGCTACCCGCCAACGCTTTTCCATTGGCTATCACCTGAACAGCTGGGACCTCACCGGCCAGCCGCTGCGCCCGGCGCTTGACTTCCTGACCAAGCAGGGCTTCGGCTGGTTCGAGATCCTGGCCTTCACCAGCCTGTCCGACCAGTTCGCGCGCAAGTACATGCAGCTCGGCCACCAGGGGCCGATGGGAGTCATGACCGACACCGACATACTGCGCCGCTACGCCATCCTGTCGGAGGCCCAGAGCGAGCTTGGCATCCGTCTGTCCTCGCTCTACGTCAACGCCACCTTCACCAACCCGGTGCTGTGGCCGGTCGAGCGCGACGTGCTGGTTTCGCTGGCGCGCCTGCTCAAGGGCTTCGGCTCGCCGGTGCTCGTCCTCGGCGGTGGCCCCTCGGAGGCGTCCGGCAACAGGCACGAGGCGCAGGACTACAAGGATTTCTGCCGCGCGCTGGAAGACATCGGCCGCCGCACCAACGACCTCGGCATCGCCACGGTCTACCACCCGCATCTCGACACCTTCATCGAGCGGCGCGACCAGCTCGACCGGATGATGGACGAACTCGACACGAAACATGCCGGCCTCTGCATCGACCCGGCGCATCTGGCGCAGACCAATTCGGATCCGGTCGACGCGGTACGCACCTACATCTCGGCGGTGCGCTACATGCACTTCAAGGATACCCATGTCGATCCGGCGCTGCAGGGCTACGACCGTTACGCCGCCTTCTGCGAACTCGGCGCCGGCGTGGTGGATCTGCCCGCGCTCGTCGACGTGCTGCTGGACGCCAACTATGACGGGCTGGCGATCGTCGAGCTCGACGCCTCCAAGAAGACCGCCGAGCAGAGCACCATCGAGAGCATCGCCTATCTGCGCGACACGCTCGGCTTGGAACTGACGCCCGGCAAGGCCTGACGACGGCGCGGGAAGACGGCGATGAGTTCCTCACCCGGGCGCATGAAACGGTTCGTCAACGGCGACGGCCTGCCCGCGCTGCTGATGGTGCTGCCGGCGCTCTGCCTGTTCGCCGTCTTCTTCATCTGGCCGTTCGCGCGCGGCTTCTGGCTGAGCCTCAACAAATGGGACGGGTTCTCGCAGCCCGTCTTCGTCGGTCTCGCCAACTATGCGAGGCTGACGAGCGATCCGCTGTTCCTGAAGGCGCTCGGCAACAACCTGATCTTCGTTGCCGCCATCCTGGTGCTGAAGAACGCGCTGGGCCTCGGGCTGGCCATGCTGCTCGACCGGGCGGTGATCGGCCGCGCCTTCTTCCGTGGTGCGGTTTTCGTGCCCGTCACCATGTCCTTCGTCGCCGCCGGCCTGTTGTGGTCATGGATCTACAACCCGGTCTTCGGCCTGCTCAACGCCTTCCTCGATTCCGCCGGGCTCTCCTTCCTGAAGCAGCGCTGGCTGGGCGACGCCAGCATCGCCCTCTACGCGGTCATAGCCGTCGACGTCTGGAAATGGCTGGGCTTCCACGCCGTCATCTACCTCGCCGGGCTGCAGGCGCTGCCGAGCGAGCTCTATGACGCGGCCGAGATGGACGGCGCCGGGCCGTTCCGCCGCTTCCTGCACATCACCCTGCCGCTGATGCTGCCGGTGATCTTCATCAACACCATACTGGGGCTGTCGGGTGCGTTCGTGCGCAACTTCGACATCGTCTACGTTCTGACGCAGGGCGGACCCAACCACGCCACCGAGGTCGTCATGACGCTGATGATGAAGCGCGCCTTCCAGGATGGCGCGATGGGCTACGCCTCGGCCATGGGCTACGCGCTGTTCCTCATCGTCGGCCTGCTCAGCGTCGGCCTGCTGGCGCTGATGCGCCGCACGAGGCTCGACGTCTGATGGCCAGGGGAATCTCGCCCACCCGCCGCGTCGTCGGCGCGCTCTCGACCTACGCGATCCTGCTCCTGGTCGTGGCGCAGACCATCTATCCGCTGCTGTGGGTGCTGTTCGGCTCGCTGAAGAGCAAGTCGGAAATGCTCAACAACATCTGGGGGCCGCCGCTCAGCATCCATCTGGAGAACTACACCCAGGCCTGGAAGACGGCGGGCATGGCCTCGCGCATCACCAACAGCGTGGTGGTGACCGCCTGCGCGCTGGCGCTGGTGGTGCTGATCGCGACGCCTTGCGCCTATGCCATCACGCGGCTGCGCTTTCCCGGCCGCAACGCGCTGCTGGCGCTGATCGTCGCCTCGATGCTGGTGCCGCCGCAGGTCATGACCATACCGCTGTTCACGGTGGCGAGCGACCTCGGCCTCATCAACAGCCGCCTCGGCGTGGCGCTGATCTACGCCGCCGCCATCATGCCGCTGTCGGTGTTCATCCTGCGCGGCTTCCTGCTGACGCTGCCGGTGGAGCTCGAGGACGCCGCGCGCATGGACGGCGCCAGCCGTCTCAACGTGCTGCTGCTGATCATGCTGCCGCTGATCCGTCCGGGCATCGCGCTGGTCACGATCTTCGCCTTCATCGAGATCTGGAACGATTTCTTCCTCGCCTTCCTGCTGCTGCGGGACCCGGCGGTGCAGACCATCCCGCTCGGCCTGGTCAGCTTCTTCCAGCAATACGATTCGCTCTGGAACCTCTATTTCGCGGCGCTGATGATCACGACACTGCCGGTGATCATCCTCTTCACGCTGATGCAGCGGCAGTTTGTGGCCGGCCTGACCGCCGGCGCGGTGAAGGCTTGACATGACCACAAAGAGCATCGGCGTCGGCATCATTGGCTGCGGGGAGATCGCGCAGCTCATGCATCTGCCGATCCTCAAGGAGTTGCCCGGCCTCCACATCGCCGCGCTGTGCGACCTGTCGCGCAAGGTGGTCGACCGGCTGGGCGACGAATATGGCGTCGCCCAGCGCTACACCGACCACCGGCAGCTTTTCGCCGATGCCGGTGTCGACGCCGTGGTCATCTGCACCTACGAGCACGCCTCGATCGTCGACGAGGCGATCGCCGCCGGTAAGCATTTCATCGTCGAGAAGCCACTCGGCTTCACGCCGCAGGAAGCCAGGCCGCTGGTCGGCAAGCTCCAGGCCAGCGGCCTCGTCGGCATGGTCGGCTACATGAAGCTACACGACACGGGCTACCGCGCCGGGCTGGAGCAGATCGCCAGGATCGGACGCCCCAAGACCATCCATCTTCACAATCTCGCCGGCCGGTTCGACCGCTACCAGCAGCTCTACACGCAGGTGCGCGGCGACGATGTCGACCAGGCGCTGCTGGCGCGCTCGCGCGAGGCGGTGAATGCCGCCATCGAGGCGGCGCTCGGCCCAGACCATGCCGGCTACCGCGACCTCTATTTGACGCTGCTGATGCTGGGCAGCCATAATTTGTCGGTCCTGCGCGGCGCCTTCGGCACCGCCACCCGCGTCGACTACGCCGCCCCCATCGGCCCATCGCACCTGCTTTCGGTGATCCGGGTCGGCGACGACGTGCCGGTCAAGGTCGAGATCGCCTTCGGCGCGCAGTACGAATGGTGGGACGAATGGCTCGCCGTGCACGGCGAGCGCGACGAGGTTCGCATCGATTTCAAGAACCCCTATGTGCGCAACACGGCCGCCACGGTGCGGGTGAAGGAAGCAGGCGGAGAAGGGGTGACCAGCGAGCGCGTGATCGATACTGTGCCTGACACGTCGTTCCGCCAGCAGTGGCTGCATTTCCTCGACTGCGTCAACAATGGCGCGGCGCCAAGGAGCACGCTGCAGGGCGGCCTGGACGACCTCGAGCTCGCCGTCGCGATCATCAGGGCGATGCCGCCTAAAGCGGCCTGATCGCGACCTCGGCTCGCGAACGATGTCAAAAAGGCGCGGGTCCCCGCGCCACCCAACACCTGGAGGAATTCGATGAAGACCATCAAGGGCCCGGCCATCTTCCTGGCGCAGTTCGCGGGCGACGCGGCGCCGTTCAATTCATTCGACACGATCTGCGAATGGGCGGCCTCGCTTGGCTATAAGGGCGTGCAGATACCGACCTGGGACGCGCGCCTGTTCGACATCGAGAAGGCCTCCGACTCGAAGGACTACGCCGACGAGATCAAGGGCGTGGCGGCGAGCCATGGGCTGGAGATCACCGAGCTTTCCACCCACCTCCAGGGTCAGCTCGTCGCCGTTCACCCGGCCTATGATGCCGCCTTCGACGGTTTCGCGGCGCCGCAGGTGCGCGGCAATCCGGCGGCTCGCCAGGCCTGGGCCGTCGACCAGGTTAAGCGCGCCATCCGCGCCTCGAAGCATCTCGGCCTGAAGGCGCACGCCACCTTCTCCGGCGCGCTCGCATGGCCCTATGTCTATCCCTGGCCGCAGCGGCCGGCCGGGCTGGTCGAGGCCGCCTTCGACGAGCTCGCCAAGCGCTGGACGCCGCTGCTCGACTATGCCGACCAGCATGGTGTCGACATCTGCTACGAGATTCATCCGGGCGAGGACCTGCATGACGGCGTCAGCTACGAGATGTTCCTCGAGCGGGTGAAGAACCACGCCCGCGCCAACCTGCTCTATGACCCCTCGCACTTCGTGCTGCAGCAGCTCGACTATCTCGACTACATCGACATCTACCACGAGCGCATCAAGGCCTTCCATGTGAAGGACGCCGAGTTCAATCCGACCGGCCGGCAGGGCGTCTATGGTGGCTTCCAGAGCTGGGTTGACCGCGCCGGCCGCTTCCGTTCGCTGGGCGACGGGCAGGTGGATTTCGGCGGCGTCTTCTCCAAGCTGACGGCTTATGACTTCGATTCCTGGGCGGTGCTGGAGTGGGAATGCGCGCTGAAGCATCCCGAGGACGGCGCGCGCGAAGGCGCGGAGTTCATCAAGCATCACATCATCCGCGTCACCGAGCATGCCTTCGACGATTTCGCCGGCGCCGGTACGGACGATGCGGCGAACCGCAAGATGCTCGGCCTGGCATAGGAGCACCGACGATGGCTATCGAAGGCAGCAAGCAGCAACAGCAGGCCGGCCGCATCCGGCTCGGCATGGTCGGCGGTGGCCAGGGCGCGTTCATCGGCGCGGTCCATCGCATCGCCGCGCGCATCGATGACCAGTTCGACCTGGTCGCCGGCGCATTGTCCTCCGATCCGGCCCGCGCCAAGGCGTCGGCGGCCGAGATCGGCATCGCCCCGGACCGGGCCTATGGCTCGTTCGAGGATATGGCCAGGGCGGAGGCGGCGCGGCCGGACGGCATCGAGGCCGTCTCGATCGTCACGCCCAACCACATGCATGCGCCGGCCGCCAAGGCGTTCCTCGCCGCCGGCATCCATGTCATCTGCGACAAGCCGATCACCACGACGGTCGACGAGGCGCGAGAGCTGGTCGAGCTGGTTAAGACCTCCGGCAAGGTCTTCGTGCTGACGCACAACTACACCGGCTATCCGATGATCCGGCAAGCGCGCGCCATGGTCGCCGCCGGTGAGCTCGGCGACATCCGCGTCGTCCAGGCGGAATACCCGCAGGACTGGCTGACCGAGCGCGCCGAGCTTTCCGGCTCCAAGCAGGCGGAGTGGCGCACCGATCCCAAGCGGTCCGGCGCCGGCGGCGCGATCGGCGACATCGGCACCCATGCCTACAACCTCGCAGCCTTCGTCACCGGGCTGGAGACCGAGGCGGTGCTGGCGCAGCTCAGCACCTTCGCGCCGGGCCGCCTGCTTGACGACGACGTGCAGATCCTGCTGCGCTACAAGGGCGGCGCCCGCGGCATGCTGTGGGCGAGCCAGGTCGCCGTCGGCCACGAGAACGGCCTCAAGCTCAGGGTCTATGGCACCAAGGGCGGGCTGGAATGGACACAGGCCGACCCGAACTATCTCTGGTTCACGCGTTTCGGCCAGCCGAAGCAGCTCTACACGCGCGGCGGCAACGGCCAGTGGCCTGAGGCGGCCCGCGTGACGCGCGTGCCGAGCGGCCATCCGGAAGGCTATCTGGAAGGGTTCGCGACCATCTACGCCGAGGCGGCGCGCGCCATCCGCGCCGCGCGCGTGGGCAGGGCTCCGGACGCCGACGTGGTCTACCCCACCGTCGAGGACGGGCTGGCCGGCATGCGCTTCATCGAGGCCGCCGTCACGTCGTCGAAAGAAGGCAACGTCTGGACCAGGCTGGGCTAGCTCGACCGGACCTGTTGCCGCAGCGATTGATCGGGAGATCCATGGGACAGATCGTTCTTAAGAATGTCAGGAAATCCTTCGGGGCGACGACGATCATCCCGAACATCGACCTCGTCATCGAGGATGGCGAGTTCGTGGTGTTCGTGGGTCCGTCGGGTTGCGGCAAGTCGACCCTGCTGCGGCTGATCGCCGGACTGGAGGACACCAGCGGCGGCACCATCTCCATCGATGGCCGCGACGTCACCCACGAGGCCCCCGCCAAGCGCA
>MKVL01000042.1 GCA_001899205.1 Mesorhizobium sp. 65-26
CCGCCTCTAAATCAAAGAGATAGAGCATGATGTCGCCCGAAAACCGCTTCGCACTTTTCGGCATCATGCTCTAGGCCGGCAGGCCGGGCCGATCGAGGTTCTTCGGCGACAGGGTGAAGATCTCGCAACCGGTGTCGGTGACGCCGACAGTGTGCTCGTACTGGGCCGAGAGCGAACGGTCGCGCGTCACCGCCGTCCATCCATCGGACAGCACCTTCACGTGCGGCCGGCCGAGATTGATCATCGGCTCGACGGTGAAGATCATGCCAGGCCGCATTTCGACGCCTTCATGCGCGCTGCCGTAATGCAGGATGTTCGGCGCGTCATGGAAGAGCTGGCCGACGCCGTGACCGCAGAAATCGCGCACCACCGAGCAGCGCTCGCCCTCGGCGTAGGTCTGGATGGCGGCGCCGATGGCTCCGGTGCGAGCGCCGGGGCGGATGGCGGCAATGCCGCGCATCAGGCATTCATAGGTCACCTCGAGCAGGCGCTCGGCGGCACGCTTGATGGTTCCCACCGGATACATGCGAGAGGAATCGCCATGCCAGCCATCGAGGATGTAGGTGACGTCGATGTTGACGATGTCTCCGTCCTTGAGCGGCTTGTTGTCCGGGATGCCATGGCAGACGACGTGGTTGATCGAGGTGCAGCACGACTTGGTGTAACCGCGATAGTTCAGCGTCGCGGGCAGGGCGCCGTGGTCCATGCCGAATTCGAACACGAAGCGATCGATGGCCTCGGTGGTGACGCCGGGGCGCACCATCGGCGCAAGTTCATCGAGGCAACGCGCGGTCAGGTCGCAGGCCTTGCGCATGCCGGCGAAGCCCTCCTCGCCATAGAGGCGGATCTGGCCGGTGTTCCTGAGCGGTGCGGTGGCGGCGTCGAGATAGGTGACCATTGTTTCTTGTGGTTCTTTGCCGGTGAGGGCTCCTCGGAGCCAATATGAGAATTCTTCCATGATTTGGCACCGGAAAGCAAAAGGTTCAAGGAAGAACCGACGTCTTGCGCCCGGCGCCTGAACCATCAGGCCCGATCGAAGGGTGTCTGGGCGCCTGACAACCGTTGCTTTCCTTTGCCTCCGCTCTGCGGTAGGGCACTTGCTGAACGTTGGAGATCATTCTTGACGACAGTCAAGCGCGCCAGACCGATCGATCGGCCTATAGCGGCGGCCTGCTCATTGCTGATGGGCCTGGCGCTGCTGGCGCTTCTGTGCCTGGCGCGTCCGGACCTGCCAGATCTCGCTGGCGCCGACGCCGGCGCCAGCGTCAGGCTTGAACAACGCGGCGAAGTCGCGGCCCTGCTGCGCTTCGCCGGCAAGCCGCAGGCCGTCGAGGTCCGCTCCAATCGGCCGCTTCCGGCGAAGCCGGCAAGCGGCGAACCCGCGATCGTTCCGCCGGCCGTTCTCCTTGCTGGCCTCCATCTTACGCCATCGCCCGCCGAAGCGGCGGGCGGCGAATCCGCGCCGGCTTCCCGCGCGGGTGCCCACAGGCCACGCGCGCCGCCGCTCGCCTGACCCGGCGGCCGCGAGCCGCGCTCCAACCCTCATCGCTGTTTTTCCGCGCGATCCGTGTGGCGGTCCTGGACCGCCCGCGGACGCGTGGCGTGCCTTTCGAAAGCATCTCCAAATGCAACGCATCAAATCATTCAAGACATTGTCGCGCGCGGCGGCCGCGGCGCTGTTCCTGTCCGTGCAGGCTGTCATCTGCATCGGCACCGTCTACTGGGTAACCGCCGAAACGCTCGGGCTTGGCGCCATTCCGGCGCTCATCCTCGGCGGCGTCTTCCTCGTGCCGTCGCTCTATCTGCTGATGATCGTT
The DNA here is from genome assembly GCA_001899205.1 of Mesorhizobium sp. 65-26. Classification (GTDB taxonomy): domain Bacteria; phylum Pseudomonadota; class Alphaproteobacteria; order Rhizobiales; family Rhizobiaceae; genus Mesorhizobium. Next base: position 1,818 of record MKVL01000042.1, read on the forward strand.
TCACGCATGTGCTACGAGGCCGAGACCGATCCCGCGAACCAGTAGCCGAGGATCGCGTCGCGGCGCGTCAACACCCGCGACATTCCCGGCGGCAGCCGCCGCCGGGGCCGTTTGACGCGGTGGCCGCGCGTCATCGCACTGACGACACATTCCCGAGGCAAAAAGGCGTCACGCAACCTTTCATGGCTGGTGGCGTTGTTCGGCCGGCCGACAGGGAACGATCCGATGGACAGACTGCAGTTCGAAGTGCCGGTGCGCATAGCGCCCGAACCGGGCATGCCGGTGGAGGAAATCTATGGTGTCGAACAGGCGCTCGATTTTCTGAACGCCTGGCCTGGCCGCCGACGGGGTCCGATTTATCAGAAGGCGTTCAACGCCTGTTTCGGCGCAACCGTCGACGTGGTGGGCACCGAGGAAGCGTGCCGTGCTTTCATGACCTTCTGTCGGGTAAGCGGACTGCTTGCCAGGGACATGATGCTGCCGCGCAAGCGCGGCGCGCGGGCAGGGGATGCGAGGATTTCTGTCGCCCGCTGATCAAGACTTCGCGAACAGGCGCATTCCATGAAGGGGCGGATAGTCTGTTCCACGCCGATTTCACGCGGATTGTCCTTGGAATTCAGATGGATCGTATTGCGATAGATCTGGTGGCGGGCCGCAGTCCGCCTGGCGAGATACACCCAAAAATCGCCAAGCGCTAAAACAGCAAACTGTTATCCTTCGGTAAATGTCGAGATTCGCGTGTCGGGGCGCGAGTGGGGTGGGGCATGAGCCGTCGGGGGGCTAACGACGCCGTGGCTGGTTCCGTGATGGGCCGGCCAAGGCGAGGATTTGTCGGCAGCTCGGTTGTCGCTGTTCTATCCGTTCTGGGGACACTGTTCCTCGCGGGTCTGCTGTTTCCGATCTGGTCGACTCCAGCCTTGGCGGGATGCTCCGGACCGTCCGGTGGTGTCGAAACCTGTACGGGCAACGTGCCGTCCGCAGTCTTCAACAATACGCCCGGCGTCACCACCCTCAATGTCAACACGCTGACCAGCAATCCGAGCCAGATCTCATTGATCGGCACGGGGGCTGACCCGCTGCCCGCGACCGAAGTCCAACACTATACGTGCAGCAGCGGCGCGGCCAATTGCACGATCACGCCTGGTACGCCCGCCAGCCAGGGGCACCCGGCGACCGCCGAGACCTGCTCCGTCAACAATGGTGCGCCCAACGGCACGACCTGCGTCGCGCCGCCGGCCAAGGCGGCGAACGGGCCGTCGGGCCATGCCGGTCCTGAGATCACGGTCAACTACAACCAGCCCGGCGCCGATGCCAATGCCCCCAACAGCGGGGCAGTGATCGCCAGCGGCACCACGGGCGTCCTCGGCACCTCGCAGGGCAGCCGTGGCGGCAATGGTTCCAACGGCTATGTCTTTTCCAACGGCGGCGACGGAGACAACGGCGCCGATGGCGGCCTCGCGACCGTCAACGTCAATGGCGCGGTGCAGACGACCGGCGACCACGCGACCGGCATCGCCGCCACGAGCATCGGCGGCGATGGCGGCGACGGCGGCGACGCCAAGGGCATTTCGGGCAATGCCGGTAATGGTGGTTTGGGCGGCATCGGCGGCACGGCCGTCGTCAATTTCAACGGCGGCAAAGTCGAGACCTTTGGCAACTACTCCGTCGGCGTCGCGGCCGTCAGCCAGGGCGGTCATGGCGGCAATGGTGGCGGTGGCGGCGGCCTCGTCTTCAACCCGGGCGGCGGCAGCGCTGCTGGCGGTGGCGGCAACGCGACCGTCTTCACCGCCGTCGGCACGACGATCGTCACGCACGGCATCTATTCGCATGGCATCGTTGCGCAATCGATCGGCGGCGGTGGCGGCGGCAGTGCCGGCGGCTTCGGCCTGTTCTCATCCTCCGGTGGCAGCGGCGGCAATGGCGGCAATGGCGGCATCGTTCAGGTCACCAACAACGCCGCGATCACCACCTGGGGCAACAACTCGCAAGGCATCCTCGCGCAAACCATCGGCGGCGGTGGCGGCGACGGCGGGTCGAACTTCGGGCTTTTCGCATCGGGCGGCAGCGGTGCCCTCGGCGGAAATGGCGGCCCGGCGGGTGTCGTTACCGTCGGAGTGACCAATTCCGGCGCCATCGTCACGCATGGCCAGCAGTCCAACGGCATCCTCGCCCAGTCGATCGGCGGCGGCGGTGGTAATGGCGGCAACTCCGGCGGCCTCGTTTCCCTGGGCGGCAACGGCTCCTCGACCACCAATGGCGGCATCGTCCAGGTGACAAACACCGCGGCCGGTTCGATCAGTACCGACGGCAAGCAGTCGGCCGGCATCTTCGCCCAATCGATCGGCGGCGGCGGCGGCAATGGCGGCACCTCGGGCGGCCTCTTCTCCGCTGGCGGCAAGGGCGGCGCCGGTGGCAATGGCGCCAGCGTGACGGTCATCAACGCCGGCAACATCGAAACCGGCAAGATCGCCACCCAGCTCGGCTACACGTCGGCGGACGCCGTCGGCTCGGCCGGCATCTTCGCGCAATCGGTGGGCGGCGGCGGTGGCAATGGCGGCGGCGCGTTCTCCGGCGGCGTTGGCTTTGCCGTCGCCCTCGGGGGCAGCGGTGGCGGCGGCGGCATGGCCGGTGCCGTCGAGGTGCTGCGCGACAACAACAACACCGCCTATTCGATCATAACCCATGGCGACCAGTCCGACGCTGTATTCGCGCAGTCGATCGGCGGCGGCGGCGGCAATGGCGGCTTTGCCGTTTCCGGCGCCGTAGGCCCCTTGGCGCTGTCGATGGGCGGCGCCGCCGGCCCAGGCAGCAACGGTAACACGGTGACGGTGGAGACGGCCGGCACGCTCACCACCTATGGCGACGGATCGCGCGGCATCTTCGCGCAGTCGATCGGCGGCAGCGGTGGCAATGGCGGCGCGGCGATCTCGGTGGCGTTCAACGCCACGGGCACGTTCGCCGCGGCGATCGGCATCGGCGGCAATGGCGGCAGCGGCGGCGCGGCCGACGTCGTTACCGTATCGAGCCTCAGCGATATCTCGACATCCGGCAAGAACGCCGGCGGCATCGTCGCGCAATCGGTCGGCGGTGGCGGCGGCAATGGCGGTTATTCGATCGGCGGCGCCATTGGCGGTGCGGTCGGCATTGCCGTCAATGTCGGTGGCGCGGGGTCAGCCGGCGGCGCCAGCAAGGACGTGACCGTTACGAGTTCCGGCTCGATCCACACCAGGGGTGACAATTCCACCGGTATCCTGGCGCAGTCGATCGGCGGCGGCGGCGGCAATGGCGGCTTCACGCTGTCGGCCGCCTTGGGCGCGGGCGCCGTCAGCGTCGGCCTCGGCGGGCATGGCTCCGGCGGCGGCGGCGCCGGCGACGTCGTGGTCAACGCCGACGGCGCGAATCATGCGATCACCATGGCCGACTATGCCGGCACGTGGAACCTCGTCACGGAAGGCAAGAACGCGGCCGGCATCCAGGCCGAGAGCATCGGCGGCGGCGGCGGCAATGGCGGCTTTTCCGGCAGCCTCTCGGCCGGCGGCTTCGTCGGCATCGGCGTCAATCTAGGCGGCTCCAGCGGCACCGGCGGCGATGCCGGCACCGTGACGGTCAACAACGGCAAGAAGGACAGCGGCACCGGCGTCGTCACCCAGAACAACATCTTGACCATCGATGACGGTTCGGCCGGCATCCTCGCGCAGTCGATCGGCGGCGGTGGTGGCAATGGCGGTTTCGCCGTGACCCTGAGCGGCTCCGGCTCCTACGAGGGTGCCGGCGGCGCGGCGGCTGTGTCGGTGGGCGGCAACGGCGCCGTTGGCGGTGTCGGCATGGACGTCACCGTCACCAGCTACGGCAACATCACCACCTACGGCAAGCAGTCCGACGGCATCCTGGCGCAGTCGATTGGCGGTGGCGGTGGCAATGGCGGCTTCAGCGTCGCCGGTACGTTCACCACGGGCGCGCTCGGCGCGTCGGTCGCCATCGGCGGTGGTGGTGGCACCGGGCGCGATGCCGGCCCCGTCACGGTGACCTCGACCGGCAACATCGAAACCCATGGCGACCAGTCGATCGGCATCATGGCGCAGTCGGTGGGCGGTGGCGGCGGCAATGGCGGTTTTGCCGGCTCCGCCGCGATCACGCTGCAGGGCGTCAGCGCCGCTGTCGGCCTTGGCGGCAACGGCGCCGGCGGCGGCAGCGCCAAGGCGGTCGGCGTTACGTCGACCGGCAACATCACCACCTATGGCGACCAGGCCATCGGCATACTGGCGCAGTCGGTCGGCGGCGGCGGCGGTAATGGCGGCTCGACCGTCGCGCTGGCCCTCGGCAAGGACGCTGGCATTGCCGTCGGCCTTGGCGGGAAGGGCGGCGCCGCCGGCGACGCGCTTGGCGTGACCGTGGTGTCGACCGGCAATATCTCCACTGGCGCAGGCTTCACCGCTGGTGACGTGCGTGGCACGGGCGCCGCCGGCATCCTTGCCCAGTCGATCGGCGGTGGCGGCGGCAATGGCGGGTTCAGCGGCTCGCTGGGCGGGGGCATGTCCATGGCGGTCGGCGTTTCGCTCGGCGGCAACGGAGCCGGCGGCGGCAGCGCCGACATCGTCCAGGTCACCAGCACCGGCAACATCTCGACCAACTTCGACAACTCCTCCGGCATCGTCGCCCAGTCGATCGGCGGCGGCGGCGGCAATGGCGGCTTCGCGGTGGCGATCGCGGGCGCGATCGGCGATCCGGACGCGGCGACCGGCGCCGTTGCAATCGGCGGCAAGGGCGGCGTGGGTGGCGTCGGCAAGGATGTCACGGTGACAAGCACCGGCACGATCATCACCACCGGCAAGTTCTCCTATGGCATCCTGGCGCAATCGATTGGCGGCGGCGGCGGCAATGGCGGCTTCGCGGTTTCGGGATCAGCTACCACCGGCAATGCCGGCATCAGCGTGGGCATTGGCGGCTCTGGCGCCGGCGGCTCAACGGCTGGCAATGTGACCGTCAAGAGCTATGGCGTCGTCGGCACTGACGGCAAGCCGGTGCTGCAGGCTCCGGCGGCGGGCACAACGACGATCTGGACCCAGGGCGACAATTCGTCCGGCATCTTCGCGCAGTCGGTCGGCGGCGGTGGCGGATCCGGCGGCTTCGCCGGCAGCCTCGGCATCGGGGTCAACGGCGGTGGGCTGGGCGTCAGCGTCGGCGGTGGCGCGGGTTCCGGCTCGACGGCCGGTACGGTCGACGTCACCAGCTACAACAACATTCTGACCGGAGGGAAGGATTCTTTCGGCATCCTGGCGCAGTCGATCGGTGGCGGCGGCGGCAATGGCGGCTTTGCCATCGCGCTTTCCGCCAGCAAGGACATGGCCGGCAGCGTCGGCGTCGGCGGTTCCGGTTCGAGCGGCGGCGATGCCGACACCGTTACCGTCCACAGCTATGGCAACATCAAGACCACCGGCGACGGGTCGCACGGCATCTTCGCGCAATCGGTCGGTGGCGGTGGCGGCAATGGTGGCTTCGCGGTTTCCGCCAGCCTGTCCGGCCAGGCCAGCCTGGGCGTTGGTGTCGGCGGCAGCGGCGACAATGGCGGCGACGGCAAGGCGGTCACCGTCGTCAGCAATGGCGATATCAGGACCGAGGGCGTCAAGGCCGACGGCATCCTGGCGCAATCGGTGGGCGGCGGCGGCGGCAATGGCGGCTTCGCGGGCACGCTGGCCATCTCCACGGAAGGCGGCGCGGTCGGCGTCGGCGTCGGCGGCAGCGGCAAAGGTGGTGGTGATGCCGGTACGGTGACGGTGACCTCGGTCGGCAACATCGTCACCCTCAAGGACGGCTCCAACGGCATCCTTGCGCAGTCGGTGGGCGGCGGCGGCGGCAATGGCGGCGCGGCGGTGACCATCAGTGGCGCCGGCAAGCAGGCCAGCGCCGCGGTTTCGGTCGGCGGCAAGGGCGGTGGCGGTGGTACGTCGCAGCTGGTGACGGTCAACAACACCGGAACCATCGATACTTCGGGAAATCAGGCCAACGGCATCCTCGCGCAGTCGATCGGCGGCGGCGGCGGCACGGGCGGCTTCTCGATCTCCGGCAATATGACCGTGGATGGCGCCGGCGGCGCCAGCGTCAGCGTCGGTGGCGGCGGCGGAGCCGGCCAGGATGGCGGCCAGGTCATCGTCAACAGCAATGTCGGCACTACGCTCGCCAACAACCTCGCCACGATCCACACGGTCGGCGGGGATTCGAACGGCATCTTCGCTCAGTCGGTGGGCGGCGGCGGTGGCAGTGGCGGCTTCTCCGGCGCGGTTTCGGTCACCGGGCCGAACGCGAAAGCGGCCATCGGCGTTTCCGTTGGCGGTTCCGGCGCCGGGGCGGGCGACGGCAAGACGGTCACCGTCACCTCGGTCGACAACATCCTGACCGCGGGCGACGGGTCGAACGGCATTCTTGCGCAGTCGGTGGGCGGCGGCGGTGGCAGTGGCGGCTTTTCCTTCGCCGCCGCGATCAACGGCACGCTCGGCAAGAGCCAGGGCACGAAGGGCGCGGTCTCGGTGTCGCTGGGTGGCGACGGGGGCTCAGCCGGCAATGCCGAGAAAGTCACGGTCGACTCGACCGGCATCATCCAGACTGGCGGCGACAAGGCCTATGGCGTGCTGGCGCAGTCGATTGGCGGCGGCGGCGGCACAGGCGGCCTCAGCGTTTCGGCGAGCCTGAGCCTCGGCGAGAACGGCAACCAGATCACCGCTTCCGTTGGCGGCAAGGGCGGCGGCGGCGGCACTGGCGGCGAGGTCCAGGTGACCCGCCACGGGTCCACCATCACGACCGGCGACCAGTCCGTGGGCATTTTCGCGCAGTCGGTGGGCGGCAGTGGCGGCAATGGCGGCATGGCGATTTCCGGCGTGATCGCCGGCACCGACTCCAAGAGCCTCGCGGCCAGCGTCGGCGGCTTTGGCGGCGACGGCACCAACAGCAGCAAGGTGACGGTTGACAATACGGGCGCGATCTCGACCTATGGGCTGGAATCGCACGCCATCCAGGCGCAGTCGATCGGCGGCGGCGGCGGCAATGGCGGCATGGCCGTGTCGGCGGTTATCGGCTCGCTCGGCACAGGAACCAATTTCAACGCCGGCCTCACCGTCGGCGGCTTCGGCGGCGACGGCGGCTATGCCGGCGACGTGTTCGTGACCAACCATGGCCTGTTGCAGACCGGATTGCTCCAGGCCGGCCAGACGGTGACGAATGGCGATGGCGCCTACGGCATCTTCGCGCAGTCCATCGGCGGCGGTGGCGGTTCCGGCGGCAACGCCATTACCGGCGTGCTCGGCCTCAACGGCAATAATGAGGGCACGCAGGTCAATGTCAGTGTCGCCGTCGGCGGTTCGGGCGGTACAGGCAACAAGGGCGGCAACGTCACCATCCGACAGTATGGCGGCATTGAAACGTCCGGCGTGGGCTCGATCGGTATCCTGGCGCAGTCGATCGGCGGCGGCGGAGGCACCGGCGGACGCGCCAATTCGATCTCGCTGCAGCTCGGCGCCAAATGCACGCTGCCGGGCGTCTGCGAAGCCGCCGGCGGCAAGCCGAACTGGAACCTGCAGGCGACGGTGGGTGGCGCTGGCGGAAGCGGCAACGATGGCGAAACCGTTGACGTCGCCAACTATGATTTCATCACCACGCATGGCGATAAGTCGTCCGGCATCGTGGCGCAGTCGATCGGCGGCGGTGGCGGCATTGGCGGCGACGCCTATATCGGCACCGGCGGCCTGCTGGCCATACCCTATGTGCCGGTCGATCCGACGCTCCTGCTGAAGCCGCTCGGCACGTCCAGCCTGACGCGCTCTGGCGCGGTCGCCATTGGCGGCAACGGCGCCGGCGGTGGCAATGGCGGCACGGTCATCGTCACCAACGAAGGCATCATCACCACCCACGGCACCAAGTCGGACGGCATCCACGCACAGTCTATCGGCGGCGGCGGCGGCGATGGTGGCGACGGTCAGGCCGGCGTGCTCGGCACCGTCGGCATCGGCGGCAGGTCGCACGCGGCCGGCAATGGCGGCAGCGTCACGGTCACCAACGGCAAGACCGACCTCAGCCAGGTCAGCGTGGCGACGATCGAGACCTTCGGCACGACGCCGACAGCGCCTGGCGACGACAACCCGAGCGCCGACCCCGAAGAAGGCCACGCGGCCGGCATCTTCGCCCAGTCGGTTGGCGGCGGTGGCGGTTCGGGCGGCGGCGCGGGCGGTCTCCTGTCGCTCGGCGGTTCCGGCGGCGCGTCCGGCTCGGGCGGCCTCGTCACCGTCAACAACTATGGCGGCATCCTCACCCACGCCGACGATTCGGTCGGCATCTTCGCGCAGTCGATCGGCGGCGGCGGCGGCGCCGGTGGCTCGCTCGGCATCACCGCCATTGGCGTCGGCGGCGCCGGTGGTTCCAGTGGCGACGGCGGTGAGGTCGACGTCACCAACTATGCGATGATCGAGACGCACGGCATCGATTCCTACGCCATCCAGGCGCAGTCGGTGGGCGGTGGCGGTGGTTCGGGCGGCGGTAAGAACGGTGGCGTCACGGGCTCGATCCCGGCGCTCGTTGCCATCGGCGGCAATGGTGGCGCTTCCGGCGCCGGCGGTGTCGTCACTGTCACAAACAACAACATCCTGCACACCTACGGCGCCGGTGCCGATGCCATCAACGCCCAGTCCATCGGTGGCGGCGGCGGTTCCGGCGGCCGCGCGATCGGCTTCATTGCCGTTGGCGGCAAGGGCGGCGACGTCGGCGACGGCACCGAGGACGGCAGCCATGGCAAGGGCGGCGACGTCACCGTCACCAACAACGCTGCCGGCACGATCACTGTCGAAGGCTATGGCGCCCACGGCATCTTCGCCCAATCGGTGGGTGGCGGTGGCGGCAGTGGCGGCGGCGCCTTCGCCGCCAGCCTGTTGCCTGTGTCGATCGGCGTCGGCGGTAGCGGTGGCAGCTCGGGCGACGGCGGTGCCGTGAAGGTCTACAATTCCGGCCAGATCACCACGGTCGCTGCGGCCTCGGTGGCGATCTTCGCCGAATCCGTCGGCGGCGGCGGCGGCACCGGAGGCATGAGCGTCGCGGCGGCGCTTTCGGGCGCCGGATCGTTCGATTTCGGCATCGGCGGCGACGGCGGCGCCAATGGCAAGGGCGGCGATGTCACGGTCACCAACTACAGCACCGGCATCATCCATACCAAGGGCTATGGATCCACTGGCATCATGGCGCAGTCGGTCGGCGGCGGTGGTGGCGCCGGCGGCGCTGCCTACGCGGCGGGCGCGGGCCTGACGCCAAGCGTCGCGATCGCGCTCGGCGGCACGGGCGCGGCCGGCGGCGATGGCGGCAAGGTCACTGTCACCAACAACGGCGCCATGCAGCTCGACGGCGACAATTCGGTGGCGATCTTCGCCCAGTCGGTCGGCGGCGGCGGCGGTTCCGGTGGCGCGGCGCTGGCGGTGCCTCTCGGCGTTCCCGCCTTCATCGGCGGCAAGGACGGCGCCACCGGCAAGGGCGGCGACGTCACCGTCACCAACACCGGCCAGATCGTGCTCACCGGCAGGGGATCGGTCGGCATCTTCGCTCAATCGGTCGGCGGCGGCGGCGGTGTCGTCACGGCCGGCACCGCGGGCATCGTCGAGGCCACCAGCGGCGGCACTGGCAATGGCGGTGTCGTGACGATCAACAGCAATGTGGCGATGACGATCACCGGCGACAATTCTGTGGGCGTCTTCGGGCAAAGCGTCGGCGGCGGCGGTGGTGTCGGAGGCTATGACGGCAACTTCCTTGGCCTCAGCCAGGCGCCGACGCCGAGCCCGATGATGATGAGCCTGCTCTCCACGCCGACGCCGCAGGGCTTCTCCGGAACGGATGGCGGCGACGGCACTGGTGGCGACATCAACCTCACCCAGACCGCGGACCTCTCGGTGACGGGCAAGAACTCCTTCGCCATGCTCGAACAGAGCGTGGGCGGCAGCGGCAATGGCGACATCAATGTCACCATCGCCAAGGGCGTGACGATCACCGGCGGGTCCGGCAATGGCGGAGGCATCGGCTTCCTCGACGGCAAGGACAACACGCTGACCAACTACGGCGTTGTCCGCTCCGTGCAGCTCATCGATGGCTATGCCATGCGCGCGAGCGGCGCCGGCAACGACACCTACGACAATTACTACGGCACGATCGGCTCGATTGCGCTCGGCGATGGCCTCAACACGTTTAACAACAAGGCCAAAGCCATCTACCTGATGGGCAATACGGTCGATCTCGGCTCGAAGGGCCAGTTCAACAATGACGGCTATGTCGCACCGGGCGGCCTCGACCGGGTGATGACGACCGACGTCACCGGCAGCCTGACGCAGTCGGCGACCAGCACTTACCTTCTCGACCTCGACCTCGATCCTCAGGCTGATCGCATCAACGTGTCCGGCAGCGCGATCGTCAACGGTATCGTCGACATCAACATCATGAACCCGGGCTCGGCCAAGCCGGGCAATGAGGACTACATCATCCTCCATGCCGATGACGGCGTCACCGACGAGGGGCTGGCGCTGAACTACATCCCGACGGCTGTCGCGAAGTACAAGCTGCAATACCCGAACCCGGACGATGTCGTGCTCAACGTCGACATCAACTACGCCCGCATCGGCCTGACGCAGAACCAGACGGCGGTCGGCACGGCGATCAACGCCATCCAGACCGACCAGACCTCGCCCAACTTCACCAAGATCGCGGCGGCGCTGTTCTATGTGCCGACGCTTGGGCAACTCGGCGCTGTCTACGACTCGCTCTCGGGCGAGGGCGTGAGCGGCTTCCAGCAGCCGCAGTTCGACATCTACGACAGCTTCCTGGCGACCATGAACCGTCAGGCCGACGCCTGGCGCACCGGCGTGCGGATGGATCCGTTCAGCCAGTCGACCGCCGCGGCGCCGGAAGCCTATGGAGAGACGAAGAGGAAGCCGGTCGATCCGTTCGCCGAGATGACCAGGAAGGTGCCGGACGAACGGCGCTGGAGCTATTGGGCGACCGCCGGCGGCAATTCCGGTCAGGTGTCCGGTCAGCCGGTGGTGGGCAGCGCCAACCTCGCTTATAGCGGCGGCAGCTTCGCCGCGGGCATGGATTCGCAGGGCGATCCCGACATTCTGATGGGCTTCGCCGTCGGTGGCGCCGCGGCATCCTTCGCCGTACCGGATCGTGCGACCACCGGCCATTTCATCGGTGGCCAGGCGGGCGCCTATCTCTCGCGCAAATGGGGCCAGTTCTATATCAACGGTGCACTGGGCTTCGGTCTCTATGACAACAAGACCTCGCGCGACACGGCGGTTCCCGGAACCAACGCGCCGCTCGATCCGGTACCGCCTGTAGCGCCCGAGAACTGGACCGGACATTTCATGAGCGGCGGCTTCAGCACAAATGTCGAGGCCGGCTGGCGCGAGACCGTCGGTGCCGGCGCCATCACCGGCTTCGCCGGATTGCAGTTCACCGGGCTGGACATGGCCGGCTTCACGGAGAGCTCGCTTAATGGCAACGCGCTGGGACTGAGCTTCGACGATCGAACGATCTACTCGCTGCCAGTGTCGCTCGGCCTGCAACTCGATACGACCATCGCGCTTGGCGATACGACGTCTCTCCAGGCATGGGGTCGTGCCGCCTGGGTGCATGAGTTCAAGCCGGACCGTTCGGTGGAGCCGACCTTCCTCTCGGCGCCGGGTTATCCATTCGTCGTGCAGGGCGCCGCCGCGCCCGAGGACGCGGTTGCCGTAAACGCCGGCGTCAGGCTTGATTTCGACAGCAGCACGTCGATGTTCGCTGCCTTCAACGGCAAGTTCGGCGACAGGACCCAAGCCTACGGCGGCAATGTTGGCTTCCGGCTGAACTGGTAGGGCAGGGAGCCGCTTCGGTGGCGCCGCAGCCGGCGCCACCTGTCCATCGCGTGCAGTGGTGACGCGGATGCACGCCGCTACGTCGCAACCCTGGGACGGTAATGCCAAACCTCATCACGCGTTCCGGAATACGCCGCCATGCCTGTGAGGTACCATGTGGACGAACTCCATCGAGTGTTGCGATGGTGAAAATGACAGTCACGGCAAGATCATTGAACATCTCCTAAATATATCCTCCGCTCGTAACCTCGTATGGACAGGCCGGCGCCCGGCACCCATCATCAGCCAGATGATTCGAATTCGTTTGGTCCGCCGAGAGCGAGGTCGCCCTGTCCCGACAGACCTTTTCCATTTGCAACAACGGGCTCCGGCTGGGGACCATGCTTGTTGCCATTGCGGCCTCGGGACTTAGCTCTTCGGCGCAGGAGGCGCCTTTCGCGATAACGCCGAGCGACGTCGCCCAGGCGCCTGGGACCGACACCGCGGAACCGTTTTCGATCACGTCTTCCGATGTCGCCGCGACCAGCGGGCGACAACTCGTCTACCAGGGCACGGAGTCCGCGGGCGACGCCGCCATAACGAACAACGAAGGCGACAGCGTCGATTTCGTCGACCACAGCACCGCGGCACAGGCCACCATCGTCAACAACTCCGGCGGCACGGCGAGCTTCTCCGACCACGCCTCGGCCGGCAGCGCCTTCATGACCAACAATTCCGGAAGCAGCATCAGCTTCAGCGGAGAAGCGACAGCGGCGGGCGCCAACATTACCAACAATGGAGGAGGGACGATCACCTTCTCCGACACGTCCGATGCGGGCAATGCGGCCGTGGCCAACAATGGTGACATCAGCTTCCGGGACAGCACCAGCGCCAATCAGGCCAACATCGTCAACAATGCCGGCGCCAACGTGACCTTCACGGACCAGGCGAACGGCGGCACCGGCCAGATAACCAACAACGGCGCCGTCGCCTTCTCCGGCGATGCCAGCGCCGGACAGATGCTGCTCATCAACAATGAGGGCGCGACGCTGGACTTTTCAGGCAACAGCACGGCCGACGCGGCGGCGGTCACCAATAACGGTCAACTTGGCTTCGCCGACAGCGCCACGGCGGGCACATCCAGCATTGTCAACAACGAGAGCGGCGTCGTGGTTTTTTCCGGCACGTCCACCGCCGGCTCTTCCTTCATCGCCAACAGCGGCAAGACAAGTTTCGAAGGCAACAGCACCGCCGGTTCGGCCGAGATCGTCAACAACGCGACGGGTACCGTCGCGCTTTCGGGCAACGCCACGCTGGGCAGCGCCAGCGTGAACAATGGCGGCGATGTCGTCTTCTCGGGAAATGCCTCCGCGGGATCGGCCAGCATCGTCACCGGGCCGGAAGGGCGAACCATCTTCACCGGAAACAGCGATGGCGGGACGGCGGCTCTCGAAGCGGATGCCGGCGCCGTCGTCGATTTTTCCGGCGTCACCGACGGCGCCATCAGCATCGGCTCCATCAAAGGTCCCGGTACGTTCTACCTGGGGGGCGTCGTTCTCAGTGTCGGCGGCAACAACCTTTCCACCACTGTCGATGGCGCGATCGTCGATGGCGGAATCTCTGGCGGCAAGGGCGGCGCGCTGACGAAGGTCGGAACGGGAACGCTGACCCTTTCAGGAGCGAACACCTACACAGGCGCGACGACGGTAAAGAACGGCGTGCTGCAGGCCGGCGCCGCGAACACGTTTTCCGCCGCGTCGGCCGTCACGATCGACAGCGGCGCCAAACTCGATCTCGCCGGTTTCGATCAGAGCATCGGATCGCTGTCGGGCGCAGGCACTGTGGACCTTGCGACGGCCCGGCTGACCACGGGCGTCAACGGCAAGGACAGCAGCTTTTCGGGCAGCATTGGCGGTACCGGCGGCCTGACCAAGACCGGCGCGGGAACGCAGGAACTGACGGGCGTCAGCACATATTCCGGCCTGACAGAGATCGAGGCCGGCATTCTCAAGGTGAACGGCTCGATCGCGCAATCGTCGGTTCTCGTCGACAGCGACGGAACGTTGAGTGGGCACGGCACGGTAGGATCGACGACTGTGGCCGGAACGCTCTCCCGCCAGAACGACGGCGGCACGCTGGCGGTGCAAGGCGACCTTTCCTTCTCGCAGGGCGGCGTCTACTCGGTGAAGGTGGATTCCACGCCGTCCGCCGCCCTGGTGACGGTCGCCGGAACGGCGACGCTGACCGGCGGCTCGCTGATTGTCTCGCCGATTGGCGGCTTCAGCCTGGAAGGAACCACCTTCCACATCCTCAGCGCGACCGAGGTCGTCGGCACGTTCGACACTGTGACGACGTCGATGCCGTTCATCGACCTTGGTGTCATCTATTCCGGCACGGGCGTCGACCTCAACGTCGCGCGCAACGGCAAGGCTTTCGCCTCGAGCGCGCGCACGGACAATCAGCGCGCCGTGGCCGACGCCGTGGAAGGGCTGGGCAGCGGCATGATCTACGACGCCGTCGTGGCTTCGGCCAGCGATGCGGCGGCACGCGCGTCATTCGACTCGCTTTCCGGCGAGATCTATCCCTCCCTGGCGACGGCGGGCATCGAAACCGACACCATGCTGCGCGGCATACTCATCGAACGCGCGCTGGAGCAACCTGCCGACGTCGGGGGCAACGGTCTGTGGGGCAGGCCGTACAGGCTGAACGCGACGCTTCTTTCGAATGGCAATGCGGCCGATGTGAACCAGCGCACATGGGGCGTGATCGGCGGCGCCGACGGCGACATCGACGACATCTGGAAGCTCGGCGTGGCCGCCGGCTATGGCCGCTCGAACATTGATGTTCCGGACCGCGCGTCGAGCGCCAAGATCGACACCCTCAGCCTCGCCGCATACGCTTCCTGGGAGGCTGCGCGATGGAGAGGGGCGTTTGGCGCCCTGTATTCCTGGCATGACATCAGCGCCAACCGCTTTGTCACGGCCGGCACTTTCGAAGACGCCACCGACGTCAATTATCGGGCAAGGTCTGGGCAGATCTTCGGCCAGGTCGACTACCGGGTCGCTATCTCGAACTGGATTCTCGATCCTTTCCTCAACGTGGCCTACGCACGCTGGGACGCTGACGGTTTTTCCGAACATGGCGGCGACGCGGCCCTGACGGCTCGATCGAGTTCGGTCGATGGCCTCGTCGGAACGGCCGGACTGCGTGTCGGCACGGAGGTTGCGCTTGATCACGGCGTTGCTGCCCGGCTCGGGGCCACAGCGGGTTGGCGCCTGTCTTCCATCGGCGACAGCGAGACCTTGATGAGCATCGCCGGCAGCGATCCGTTCTTCATCGGAGGAGTGCCGGTCGAGCGCAGCGTTGCCGTTCTGGGTCTCGAAGCGGGCCTGGTCTATCGCAACACGTCCTTCGGCCTCGCCTACACCGGCCTTCTCGGCTCCAGGACGCGCCAGCACACGATCCAGGGCGCTCTAAGCATTCGCTTCTAGACAATAGTTGGGACTGGAACCGCACGGCTTCAGGAACATGGGAAAAACTGCGCGATGGATAGATTAACCCTTCGTCAATCTCACCGAATCTCTTAGCGTCATCTCATGATGTTTGCCGATGTAGCCCGATTGCGGAGCCGCCGTCAGGATCGGATACAGCGTGTTCGGTCCGGAAAGGCCGTTATGGCGTCTCGCGCAACCTGGCTGGCCGCGGGGCTTCTGCTGGCCGGCTGCGCCCAGCCGATCACCGATATCGGCTCGAGCTCGACGACGCGCATGGTCCCCACCGAAACGGCCTTCGCCATGCCGGATCCCGGCGGGCCGGCGGTCACGGCCGTGCTGGAACAGCATTTCGCCAATGCCACACAACAGGACATCATGCTCGGCACCTCGGCGCACACGCCGGGACAGAACCTTCTGAGGGTCCAGCTCTACGGACCGGTCAACACCGCCCAGGCGGGAGAGTCGCGGCTGCGCGACGGCTTCCTGCCGATCCGCGATGTCGGTTCGGAGATGCGGACGCTGCTGCCGGGCATTCGCATGGAGCGCTCCGCCTTCTATGTCCAGAACAGGTACGGACCGTTCGGCTATGCCGTGGGACGCGCGCCGTCGGGCGACCTGTGCCTCTACGGGTGGCAGCGCATAACGTCGACCGGCGCGACGCAGACGCTGATCGGCAACAAGGGCTCGGTCCAGATCCGGCTTCGCCTGTGCGACCAGCATGCGAGCGAAGCGCAATTGCTGCAGACGATGTACGGCTACACCATCACCGCCTCCTTCAAGAGCCGCAACTGGAACCCATACGGTTCGGTGATGGCGCCGGAAAAGGGCATAGGTCAGGCGGGCAATCCGATCTATCCGGTCGGCGTCTCCAAGTTCGAGACGGTGGTTCCACAGGCAGCCCCGCAGTCGAGACCGCGAGAGGTGCGCCGGCCGGTTCAGCAGCCGAGAAGCGTGGAGGTCGCGCCGCCGCGCCTGCCCGAGCCGATTGGCCCAACCGTGCCGCCGCCGCCGGGCAAGGCCGGCCTGAGTGCGCAGCCGGTCGTCCCGCTTGCGCCAACCGTTTCTGTTCCTTCGCCAGCGACAGTCCAGAAAGCCCCGGCGAAGCAGGTGGTGGTACCGCCTCCGCCATGTCTCACGACCGGCGAGGCCAAAGGCTGCAACCAGGGAGTAACGGTACAATAACCATGTCCCAAGAACCCTGGAAACCTCGTCAGTCATTTCGTGTTGCCATGCCGGTCATGAGTCTCCGGCGCATGACCGCGATTTTGCGTTGAGCGACCTGATCCGGCCCGCGCCGGACCTTTCCGTCGAGGTGCTTTGAGATGCGAAAGTTTCTGACGGTCATTCTCTGGGCCTTGGGCTCGATGGCGGTGCTGGGCCTTGTGACTCTGCCGATCAGCCTGGACACCCAGCTGATAGCGGGCCTGTCCGTATTGATCGCCATGATGATCCTTAAGCTCGTCAGGCCGGACGGAATCTGGCGACTGATCGCGCTCGCTTTCGGTACGGCGATCGTGATGCGCTACGTCTATTGGCGCACCACCAGCACGCTGCCGCCGTTGAACCAGCCCGAGAATTTCATACCCGGGTTCCTGCTCTACCTGGCGGAGCTGTACAGCGTCATGATGCTGGCGCTCAGCCTTTTCGTCGTCGCCCAGCCGCTGCCGCCACGGCCTTCCCGCGCGAATTCCAATGACAGGCATCCGACGGTGGACGTCTTCATTCCGACCTACAATGAAGAGCCCGAACTGCTTGCCAACACCATGGCCGCCGCGAAGGGCATGGACTATCCGCAAGACCGCGTAACGATTTGGCTGCTGGACGATGGCGGCACGGTTCAGAAGCGCAATTCGGAGAAGATAGCCGATGCGAACAAAGCCGAGCGCCGCCATGCCGAACTGCGGAAGCTGGCGGAGGATCTGGGCGTCCGCTACCTGACGCGCGAGCGCAACGAACATGCCAAGGCCGGCAACATGAACAACGGCCTTCAGCATTCAACGGGCGAGTTGATTGCCGTGTTCGATGCTGACCACGCGCCGGCGCGCGATTTCCTCAAGGAAACCGTTGGCTATTTCGATGAGGATCCACGGCTGTTCCTGGTGCAGACGCCGCACTTCTTCCTCAATCCCGATCCGGTGGAGCGCAATCTGCGCACCTTCGAGAAGATGCCCTCGGAGAACGAGATGTTCTACGGCATCATCCAGCGCGGGCTGGACAAGTGGAACGCTTCCTTCTTCTGCGGCTCGGCGGCCGTCCTGCGGCGCCAGGCGTTGCTCGAGACGAACGGCTTCAGCGGTGTTTCCATCACCGAGGACTGCGAGACGGCGGTCGAACTGCATTCGCGCGGGTGGAACAGCGTCTACGTCGACAAGCCGCTGATCGCAGGCCTGCAGCCGGCGACCTTCGCCAGCTTCATCGGCCAGCGCAGTCGGTGGGCGCAGGGCATGATGCAGATTCTGCGGTTCCGCTTTCCCCCGCTGAAGCGCGGCCTCTCGTTCCCGCAGCGCCTCTGCTACATGTCCTCGACGCTGTTCTGGCTGTTTCCGTTTCCGCGCACGATCTTTCTCTTCGCGCCGCTCTTCTACCTTTTCTTCGACCTGCAGATATTCACCGCCTCCGGCGGCGAGTTCATGGCCTACACGCTCGCCTACATGATCGTGAACCTGATGATGCAGAACTACCTTTACGGCGCATTCCGCTGGCCGTGGGTATCCGAGCTTTACGAGTATGTGCAGACGGTCCACCTGCTGCCGGCCGTGGTGTCCGTCATCCTCAATCCCAGCAAGCCCACCTTCAAGGTCACGGCCAAGGATGAATCGATAGACAAGAGCAGGCTCTCGGAGATCAGCCGGCCTTTCTTCGTCATCTTCGCGCTGCTTCTGGTGGGGGTGGCGATGACCGTCTACAAGGTCTACGCCGAGCCTTACAAGGCCGACGTCACGCTGGTGGTTGGCGGCTGGAACCTCCTCAACCTGATCATGGCGGGCTGTGCGCTCGGCGTCGTTTCCGAGCGTGGCGAGAAGGCCGCGACGCGGCGCGTGAAGGTCAGTCGTCGCTGTGATTTCGAATTGAACGGCAAATGGCTTCAGGCGACCATCGAAAACGTCTCCGCCAACGGCGCGCGCGTACAGGTGATCGACGCGGAGCTTGAGGATCTTGCGAAGGATGCCCGCGCGGGCATCCGGTTCAAAACCTTTGCTGTCGGCGCGGAAGGAATCCTTCCCGTCACCATCCGCAACTTCGAGCGTACCAGCGATGGCATCGCGGTGGGCTGTCTCTACATGCCCGAGAAAGCGGAGCATCATCGGCTGGTGGCGGACCTCATCTTCGCCAACTCCAAGCAATGGGAGCAGTTCCAGCTCTCGCGACGCGGCAATCCGGGGCTGCTTCGCGGAACGGCGTGGTTCCTGCGGCTCGCGATCTTTCAGACCTACCGTGGACTTGTCTATCTGTTGCGGGATTGGCGCGGTACCGGGCGGATCGCACCCGTAGCCCAAACCACGGGGCAGCGCTCATGATCGTCCGTGGGGTGCTCGCCGTTCTTCTGCTGGCGACGTCGTCGGCCTTCGCGGATGCACCGTCTCCCTTCAATATGTCCACCGAGAAGCCGGCCGCGGCGCCCGCGCAACCCGAACCCGGGTCTGCGACGGTCCAGCCCGCGCCGGCTCCTGGAGCGACCAAGCCCGCGCCGGCCCCCGCCGCTCAGCCCGCGCAAACCCCTGCCGCGCCAGCGCCGGCGAGTGCGCAGCCGGCGGTGGTTGCCGCGCAACCAACGCCGACCCAGGCAATCAGCAGGCGATACCTTCTGCCTTTTGAGAACATGGTGTTCTCGGGAGAGTCTACCCAGCGCGCCTGGACGCTCTATCTGACCCCCGAGCAGGCTTCGTCACGGGCGTCGCTCAACCTAGGCTACCAGAACGCTGTGATCGTCGCCCCTGAATCCTCACGGCTTCGGCTGACGATCAACGGCAAGGCGGTAGTCGATATTCCTATTGCGTCTTCCGACAACCCTTCAGCTCTCAAGTTTCCGGTTCCCGCCGGCCTGCTTCATGCGGGAATGAATGAAGTCGCCGTGAGCGCGGTCCAGCGGCACCGAACCGACTGCACCATCGAATCGACGTACGAGTTGTGGACGCAGATCGATTCGGCCTCGACGTATCTTTCCTTCGAGGACCCCGAGGCCGGCCGGTGGAGGCGGATAGAGGACGTCCGCGCGATCGGGGCCGACGCCAAGGGCTCGACGACGTTCAACCTGATCGTGCCGGCGATGGAGCAGACGGGCTCGGCCGCCCCATTGGTGCGGCTCGCCGAGGCGCTGGCTCTCATGGCCAACATGCCGAACCAGTCCTTCGAAATTTCGGAGCAGGCACGCGGCATGCCCCGCCCGGGCGCGGTGAATGTCGTTGTCGGCTCGGCTTCGGAAATCGCCGAAAAGCTGGAAAAGCTGCCAGAGGGCGCGCAGGTGTCTCCGACATCCGCCATCGTGGACGATCCGAAGCTCGGCCCCTCCACGGTCGTCATCACGGGTCCGAATTGGCAGGCTGTCGAGCAGGCGATCGAGGATATAGCGCGGCCGGTCGATCGACCGGTGGCCAGCCAGCGGGTTGTGCTTGCCACGCGCAACTGGCGATTGCCCGAGACGCCGATGGTCCTCGCCGCAAGGCATTTGAAGTTCTCTGACCTCGGCGTCAGCACGCAGGAGTTTTCCGGCCGCCGATTGCGGACGGAGTTCAACGTGGGAATCCCTTCTGATTTCTACGCCAACGCCTATGGCCAGGCGATGATCCTGCTCGACGCGGCCTACTCGCAGGACGTCCTGCCGGGCAGCCACATAGACATATACGTCAACGACAACATCGCCGCGACAGTGCCGATCACCACATCGGGCGGCGAGATATTGCGGCACCTGCCGATCAAAGTGACCATGCGCCACTTCCGGCCTGGCGATAACAGCGTTGCCATCGAGGCAGTCCTGCTTACGCAGGCGGATGCGACCTGCGCGCCGGGCGCAACCGGACTGCAGGACAAGCGCTTCGTGCTTTTCGACAGCTCGGAGCTGGTGATGCCCGACTTCGCGCGGATCGGCCGTACGCCAAACCTGTCGGCCGTCAGCGGTACCGGCTTCCCCTATAATCGTGCGGACTATTCCTTGCCCCTGATCTTCGAGCGCACCCAGCCGGAAGCAATGTCGGCGGCAACGACCCTGATGGCGCAGATGTCGGTGGCGGCGGGAAGGCTGATCCCGGTGGACACGGCGGTTTCGCCAGCGGCGGTGATGGACAGGAACGCCGTATTCGTCGGAGCGATCCCCACCGTACCATCCGCTGTGCTCGCCGAACTCGGCATCACGTCGAACGTTGCTTCGAAGTGGGGCGAGGCGGTCGCGTCAAATCAACCCAATACGGACACCACCTTCGATGAATGGCGGCAAAAACTCCGGGGTTCCGGCTGGCGAGGGCAGGTCAGTTCCTTCGAGGACTGGATGAACCGGACGTTCAACATCTCGATGAACAGCTTCCGCCTGCTGCCGGGTCGCGATCCGGACTTCACGCCGAGCAATGGCTCGACGCTGCTCGTCGCGCAGAAGAAGAGCCCGACCGGGGAAGGAAGCTGGACCCTGGTGACGGCGCCGAGCCCGGCGACGCTGCAGCAAGGCATGCGCACCCTTGCCCAGCAGGATGTCTGGCGTCAGTTGGGAGGACGAATCGCGACGATTGACGGCGCGAGCAGCAAGGTCGCGCAGGTTCCGGTCTCCTCGTTCGAGTTCGTGGAGACCGAACCGTTCTCGCTGCAGAATTACCGCCTCATCATCGCAAACTGGCTATCGGCGAATGCGTTGGCCTATGCGCTGGTGCTGATCTGCCTTTCCATCGCCCTCGGGCTGGCCACCGCGCGCCTGCTCGGATCGTTGGGGCGCAAACAGTGAGACGCTTCGCGGCGATACTGTTCTGGCTGTGCAGCGCGGTCCTCGCGGCGACCGCCGCGTCGACGCCGGCGGGGGCGGAGGCGACGGTGCAGCCGTCCGAATGGAACCTCTACAAGGCAAGGTTCCTCGACCCGGCCGGGCGAATCGTCGACAATGCGAACGGAAATATCAGTCATAGCGAGGGCCAGGGGTACGGACTGCTGCTTTCGTATCTTGCCGATGATCGCGGCGACTTCGACCGCATCTGGTCGTTTACGCGCACCGAGATGCTCGTGCGCAACGATGGTCTGGCGGCGTGGAAATGGGACCCTTTGGCAAAGCCGCATGTCAGCGACACCAACAATGCGACGGATGGCGATCTGCTCATGGCCTACAGCCTGTCGCTCGCCGGTGCCGCATGGCACCGCCCCGACCTGACCTCGGCGGCATCGGCCATGGCGATCGCCATATTGGCATCCGACGTCGAACGGGCAGGGGGCCTCCTGCTGCTTAAGCCTGGAAGCGTCGGCTTTGGCGCGAAGGACAGGAAAGACGGTCCTGTCGTCAATCCCTCCTATTGGGTATTCGAGGCATTCCCGGTGCTTGCCGCGCAGGTCCCCGATCAGACCTGGTCGCGCCTCGACGAGGATGGCCGCAAGCTGATCGCGACTGCGATGGGTATCGGCAAGGCCGGCCTGCCGCCTGACTGGGTGTCGCTGAGGGCCAAGCCCAGCACCGCGGGAGACCTCTCGAACGACTTCGGCTACAACGCCCTGCGCGTGCCGCTGTATCTTCTTCGCTCAGGCAACGCCGATGGGTCGTTGCTGCGGACCCTGCGCCAGCGCATGGCCGACGAGGACGGGAACCTGCTGGTCGTGGATATTTCCAGCGGCGAGAAGCGAGAGGCGCTGTCCGACCCCGGTTACAGGATCATCCCCGCCCTGATTGCCTGCGCCCTGGATGGCCGCAAGCTCGCCGACGACCTGAAGAGTTTTTCGCCGACGGACTATTACCCTTCGACGTTGCACCTGCTGGCATTGTCATACGCCCGCCGTCGGCACGCGGAGTGCCTATGAGAGCGACAGTGTTCATCGGAGCTGGCACCTTGCTGCTTGGCGGGTTCGCGGCGAGCCAGGCGGGCTATCTCGATTGGGTGTGGCCGCAGGGTTCCGGCACCAGGCTGGTCGCGGACAACATGACGGCGCAGTTGCAGGATACGGCGCCAAGCCAACCAGCCGCAGGCACGCCATCCTCCGCCGGTCCGGCGTCCCAGCCCGTGCCGTCCGCCGCCACCGCGCTGCCTCGGAACACCGTGAAGGTCGATGAGAGCGCGCTACGCTACTTCGCGGCCAAGGGCGACACAAAGCGCCTGGATGCTGAAATCGCCAGGCTGCGCGCGCTCTATCCGCAATGGACGCCGCCGGCCAATCCGCTGGCAGTCGAAAACACCGACGACCCGCAGCTGGACGCGATGTGGAAGCTCTACTCGGACGGGAAACTCACCGAGCTGCGCAAGGCCATAGCGGATCGCCAGACCGCTGAACCAGGATGGCAGGCGCCAGCGGACCTGCTGGACCGGCTGGCGGTCGCGGAATCGCGCGAGCAGCTCGTCAACGCATCGAACCTCAAGCAATACGACGCCGTCATCCGCATCGGTTCGGTGACGCCGAGCCTGCTGACCTGCGGCGATGTGGATGTCCTATGGCGCGTGGCCGAGGCATTCGCCAGGACGCAGAGACCCGATCGCGCGAAGGATGCCTACGGCTACATCCTGAAGAACTGCGACAATCCCCAGGAGCGGGTGGCTACGCTGCAGAAAGCGCTGCCGCTGCTGGCGCGGGCACCCATTGACGACCTTCTGGCGATGGAGCGCAAAGGCGCCGACGGCAAGGGAGAGTTCGATTCCATACGGGGTGATATCGCGCGCCAAAGCATGGCGAACGCCGATGCCGATTCCAAGCTGACGGTCGCGGACGGTGACATTGCCCGCGTGCAGAAGCTTGCCAGCGACGGTGGCCTGGTGTCCGACGACCTGCTGCTGGGATGGTACTATGTCCGTCGTGACAAGGCGCAGGACGCCGAAACCTGGTTCCGCAAGGCGCATGACAAGGAAGACACGGCCGACACGGCCGAGGGGCTTGCCCTTGCGCTGGTCAACCTCGGCCGACCCGCCGATGCTGAGGATGTGCTCTACAAATGGCGCGAGACCAGTGATGATGTCCGCAAGGTCTATCTCGCCGCGGTGGCGAACCTGCTCGCGATCACGCCGCCGCCACCACTCGACCCCGTGGTGCTCCAGCGCATGTCGCAGGAGGTTGCCGGCGCCAAGGATGCCGCATCGGCGCAGCAGTTCGGCTGGTACGCGGACTCGCTGAACCAGGTCCAGACGGCGGCGCAGTGGTTCCAGCTCGCGCTCGACTGGAAGCCGGACGACGAGCCGTCCGCCTACGGCCTTGCCCTGGCGCTGTGGAAGCTCGGCGACAAGGCCGGGGTGAAGCAGATCCAGACTGCATGGGCAGGCCGGTCGGAACGGATTCCCACCGTCGGCCTGCCGAGTGTCGAAACGTCGGCGCTGGGCAACCGTATGGTCATTCGGCAGCCGCCGACCCGCGATGCCGCTCCCCAATCGCAGACATACGTCTCACCCCAGCCGCAAACCTATGTCGCGCCCCAGCCGCAGATATATGCCGAGCCGGCGCCCGCCGCCGGTCCCGCGCAGGCCGAGCGGCAAGCGGAGCGGCCGGCCGCGCGACCGCGTCGCGCTGCGGCGCCAAGCGGCTGTTCCTCGACGCTCGATCCCGCGGGCCTTGCGCCGGAACAGGCCCTTACCCGCGGCTGGTGCCTGATGCAGGCCAATCGCCCGATCGAGGCTGCCGCTGCCTTCGATGTCGCCTTGCGGGGGACCGGCAAGACACAGTCCGACGCGGCCTATGGGCAAAGCCTGGCCTATATGCGAGCGGGCCTCACCGACATGGCTGCCGTCTCCGCGACCAAGGCGCCGCTGGACTCCAATCGCCGGATCGAGATCAAGACGGCTCTGCTGGAGTCGCAGGCGACGACGGCTTATAATCGCGGGCGCTACAACGAGGCGATCCTTGCCTTGGACGAGCGCTCGCGCATTGCACCGGAACGCACCGGGCTGATGGTGTTGCGCGCCTACGCCTATCTGCGACTGAAACGATACGACGACGCCGAGCAGTTGTTCAGGGCGGCAGCCGCTACCGGCAGCCACGATGCCCTCGTCGGCCTCAATTCGGTCCTGGAGGCCAAGCGTTAGCCTTGGCCGGCTCTGGCTTCAGGAAACCGCCAGGCAAGTCGCAACGACTGGAATACGCCAATAGCGCGTCATGCTTGCACCGAACACGCAACTGACGCGGAGGCGATCACGCTTAGGTGTGGCCGCTTTCCATTGACCTTGCTTCCGATGAAGATGGCCTATGGCGATTGGAGGGAGACATCATGATCATTCGCTTCTGGCGGGCCTTCGCCGGCTCCGATGACGTGCTGGACGCCTATGCGGATCATCTGCGGCGCACCACCTTTGTCGAGATGGCCGAGCTTCCCGGCCATCTCGGCGCGACCATGGCGCGCAAGGTGAGGGGAACCGACAACGAGCTGGTCGTGATGAGCTTCTGGGAGGACATGGGTTCCGCGGGGCATTTCGTCAAAGGCGATTTCGACGACGCCGTCGTCAAGCCGAGCACCCAGAAGCTGCTCAAATCCTTCGATCTGAAGGTAGAGTATTTCGAAACGCTGGTCTCGACCGGTGTCGTCGGCGGTCATGATCGGCCGGCACCTTCGCGGAAAGAGATCTGAAGATCACGCACTTTCGGCGAAGCACCTCGTTGGTTCCCACGATCTCCTGTCGGCGCGGTTGCCATTGCAATTCCGCATACGCCTGTAGCGCGCTGGTTCGCTTTCGTACCGCTGCCGCTTCTCGGATTGCTCGCCATAACCGTGTGCTACGTGCTTGTTTCCGAGATCACCAAACATTGGCTCTTCGACCCGGGGAAAGGCTGACAGGACTGGCGGCGGGCAAGCACCTGGGTCGGAACCCGCCAGCAGCCAAATCGCCGGAGATTGCACGTTGATGAGATGGTAAGGGGGGCATGGAGTGGCCAGTTCGCTGAACCCAGGCCGGTTTTCTGATAGAGGACGTGGCTGGTGCCTTCCGGACGTTACTGACAGCGGACTGACAGCCTCTGTGTGCGAGATGCCTGGTCGATGAGAGTAGATATCCTGCGCCCCGTTGTGGCTGGCCTTGTCGTGCTTGCCGTCTTGCAGCCGCTCGCGACGCGTGCGGGCGAGGACGATGACGGCGATCACGATCGGGCAAGGGACCTTTACGAGCATGGCCAGATCAAGGGTCTAGCCAGAATACTGGATATGGTGCGCGCCAAGAGTCCGGGCGACGTTGTCGGTGTCGACCTTGTGCGCCTGGAAGACAGGTGGATCTATCGCTTGCAGGTGATCGGCGGCGACGGCCGCCGCAGGATTGTCGATGTCGATGCCGGAGCCGGCGTCATCGTCAGCGGCGGAGGCGCCAACGAATGAGAATCCTCCTGGCCGAGGATGAGCTTCGGATAGCGACGGATGTCGCTACCGCGCTCAAGACGTCAGGAATGGCCGTCGATGTCGTGCGTGACGGTGAGCAAGCCTGGTTCGCAGGCGACGTCGAGAACTATGACGCGGCAATATTGGATCTCGGCTTGCCCAAGCTCGATGGCCTCACCGTCCTGAAACGCTGGCGTGCCAACGGCCGGCGGTTTCCGGTCCTCATCCTGACGGCCAGGGGAATGTGGACGGAACGGGTCGAAGGCATCAATGCCGGCGCCGACGATTATCTGCCCAAGCCCTTCGAGATGGAAGAACTGTTGGCGCGCCTTCGCGCTCTGCTGCGGCGCTCGACGGGGCAAGCGGCACCGGTTCTGAGATCCGGGCCGCTGCTTCTCGACACGCTGCAAATGCGTGTTTCGCTCCGCGGCGCTCCCGTTTCGCTGTCGCCGCTCGAGTATCGGCTTTTGGCATACCTGATGCACCATGGCGGGCGTGTCGTGGCCCCGACTGAACTGGCGGAACATCTGTACGATGCCGGCAATGACCGTGATCCCAATGCGATCGAGGTCATTGTCGCCCGTTTGCGCAGAAAGCTCGGTAACGACATCATCGAGACCAGACGGGGCTTTGGTTATGTCGTGGCGGACGATGGCCGCTGATGGGGAACTCGATCCGATTCAGGCTTTGGCTGGCGGCCACCGTTTCAATTCTGGTAGCCCTTGCCATCGCGGGAGTTGGATTGCGCTACCTGTTCGAGCTCAATGTCGAACGCCGTATCGTCAGCGAGCTCACTGTCGATCTGAACGAACTTATCGGTGCCACTGCCTACAGCGCCAACGGTCAGCTTTACGTCCAGGCGCCGCTGACCGATCCCCGTTTTTCCATCCCCTTGTCCGGCCATTATTGGCAGGTTGAGGACATCGCTTCCGGCAATCTCGTCCGCTCACGCTCGTTGTGGGATGCGACCCTGGCATTGCACAGCGGCGAAACCGGTAATGGCGAACTCAAGGAAATCAAGGAATTCACCGGACCGCAAGGGGAACTCGCAATCGCTGTCGCGCGTACGGTGATCGATTCGGGCGGGCGATCATTTCGAGCCATCGTTGCCGAGAACCACCGCAGCGTGGAAGTGGCTGTCAGAGAGTATGTTCGCGATTTGGCGCCTGCCTTGGTTGTCCTTGCCCTGGCCCTTATGGCCACCTTCTTCATCCAAATCACTGTCGGTCTCGCTCCATTGGAGAGCCTGCGGGTCGCGGTTCGAAACGTGGTTGCCCAGCGTGCCTCGTGGCTCGACGTCGCCGCGCCTCGTGAGGTGCAACCACTCGCCGACGAGATAAATCGCCTGCTGGAAGCGCAGGACAAGGCGCTCGTGCGCGCTCGCTCGCGTGCAACAGACCTGGCGCATGGGCTCAAGACGCCATTGCAGGTGCTGTCCGCCGATATCCGGGCGCTGCGTGGAAAGGGCGAGACGGAGTTGGCTGACGAAATCGAAAAGAGCGCGGGCACGATCCGGCGGCACATCGAGAGGGAATTGGCCCGGGCCCGTCTCGCCCCCGGCTTCTTCAGCAGGGCGACGTGCCGCGTATCCGAGACCGTGGCCGGTGTGGTCAGCGTTGTGGAACGCACGCCCGGCGGCAAACGTCTTTCTTTCGATATCGATGTCGATGACAGTCTTGTCGCGCCGATCGATGAAGGCGACCTGTCGGAGATACTCGGCAACCTCGTTGAGAACGCAGCGCGCTTTGCACGCTCGTCCGTGCGTATCGTGGCCTCCGAGACAGCGGATGTCGTTGTCATGGACGTTGCAGACGATGGGCCGGGGATCCCTGACGCGGACCGAAAATCCGCCTTGTCTCGCGGCGTCCAGTTGGACAGCAAGGGCGGCAGCAGTGGACTTGGCCTGGCGATTGTTGCCGACATCGTGGAGGCCTACGGTGGGAGCCTGGCCATGACCAATGCCAATCCCGGGCTCATCGTGACGATCTCGTTTCCACGCCACGGCTGACCGTTCTCAGGCAAAGCCGGGGAAGTAGTCGACCTTTATCCTCGATCGACGCACGCCCATGGCGCGAAGCTGACGTCCCAGAAGCTTGACCATGGCCTGAGGGCCAGAGATGTAGAATGTCCGTTCGAGGTAGTCGGGGACGGCGATTTCTATCAGGCGCCTGTCGATGTAGCCGGGATACTGGCCGCGTTCCGCGCCCTGAGCCACCGCATGGATGGTCCTGATTTCGAGCTCGCGCCTGGCTGCGTCCAGCACGTCACGATAGGCGATATCCTTCTGATGTTCAGTTCCGTACAGAACGATGATCGGTCGTTTCTCGCCACGGTCCAGCAGGTACTGCAACATCGACCGGAAAGGGGTAATGCCGATCCCCCCGGCCAGGAAGGCGACCTTGGTTTCACGCCTCGCGGGAAGGGTGAAGTTGCCTGCCAGTTGCGCGGCATGGATCCTGCTGCCGGGTTTCATGGCGATCAGTTCGCGTTTGAAGGCACTCGATCGCGAATAGAATTTCACACCCAGGCGGACAGCTTCCTCGGTCGGCGCCGAGGCGATGGTGAAATAGCGCCGATTGCCCCGGTTATCGGAACGGTTGAGTCCGAGAGTCCATTCCAGGTACTGACCTGCCTCGAATGCCAGCTTTCGAGGCGATCTGAAGATGAAATCATAGCTGTCGCTGGCGGAACGCTCCACGCGCTCCAGCGTCAGCACGAGCCGCCCCTTCGGGCCTGCCGCGTAGGCAAACAGATTGCCGGCCAGCAGCGCCAACTCAGGTGTGAGGTAGAACGAGCCGATATGCACGTTCGGGGCGAACAGGAAGCCGACTATGGCGGCAAAAGCCAGGCGCGGCCAACGCGTGGTCGGTGCCGTCAAGGGCTCGGTCAACATCACGAAGGCGAAGAACAGCAACGGCGACGAAGTAAGCGTCTCGTTGAGCGTCGCGCCGTAGAGAGACGGCTCGGTGGTCGCCAGGATGGTGAGCAGAGCTACGGTCACGAACGTCGCCACGAGATCCAGGCGACGCAGCTTTCGCACGACGAGAATGCCGCCGAGCAGCACGAAAGGCAGCAGCCACAGATTACCGCCGACCCACCATGTGGCGGGCTTGTCCAGAAGCAGCGCTGACAGCGCCACACCCAGCGCCGCTGGATTGAACAGATGTTTTCTGCCGATGGCGAGGATGAACTTGGACGCGATCGCCCAGACGGACGCGAATGCTACCGCGCCAATGCCCTTGAGATCCGTGGCGGCTACAGGATCGAGAATGAGCGCAAGAATGAGCGCCGTGATGTAGACGGACTCGCTGTTTGCGGGAACCTCGAAGACCAACTCGAAGACTTTGTTGGTGACCCAGCAAGCTGCGAGCGTCAGCACGCTCGTAAAGGCGAGCGCGAGTGGATCGTATGGCACAAGTTTGACGAGGCTGAAGGCGAGGGCAGTGGCCAGCAGGGACGTCAGGTAGTAGAGGACCAGCCTGTACATCGTCAGGTGGTCGAGAAACCGATCGATGGCCTTGATCATGGCGCGCAAAGATCTCCAAAGCCTGTCGTAAGGGTGGCGCGGCCGTTGATATCCACGACATAGCCTTCCAGTCCGGCTAGTCCTTCGATGAAGTAGATGCCGTCGCGTCCCATTGCGAAGGCGGCGGTGGCGAAACGATCGGCCTCGAGCACGTCGGGTCCAACCACCGTCAAGCTGACGATCTCGGTGATCGGCTCGTCGAATCCGTAGGGATTGTAGATATGCTGTCCACGCGCATACGTTCCTGAGGTCGCAACGCCGCGACCGCGCGGGTAGATGATCTTGATGATCTGATCCATATCGAAGGGATCGCGAATGCCAACGCTCCAATCCGCGCCGGAGGCGTTTTTGCCAGCCGACTGGATGTCGCCCCCCGCCTCGATAAGGAAATCCTTGGCTCCGGCCGCGTGAAGGAGACCCGCAGCATTATGAATGGCCCATCCCTTCACAATCCCCGAGGGATCGAGGTAGCCATCCGGCCTGCGCATGTCGAAATAGCCGCCCGTTTCGTCTTTTGTCCGCTCTGCGAGTGCCAGCACCTCGATCATCTCATCGCTCCAGCCGCTGGACGGGAGGTCGCCACGGTTGATGGCGGAAATCTCGCTGTCGGTCTTGTAGGTACTGAAGCGCCTGTCGATCCTGTCCAGATAGCCGAAGACATCCTCGATCAAAGCGCCGGACGCTCCGCAAATATCCACCGTGATGGGCATTCCCATCAGAATGCGGGTTTCGCGCATCGAATTATGACGACGCCTTCCTCAAGGCGCCGTTGAGGGACTGGATGAACGCCCTGCTGCTCAGCGTTGCGCCTGAAATGATGTCCACATCGGCACTTTGCGCGCTGATTGCTTCGTCACGCAACATGGGCAGCGCCTCTCTGTTGATGCGTACGGACGTGCGGCGGTCAGACGGATATTTCAGCACTTTGAGCGAGGTCAGGCGTCCGCCCTGGATGGAAACCTGGATTTGCATGGGTCCGTAATAGGCGTCCGTAACCGGGCCAGAATACGTTCCGTCATTAAAGCGCTGCGTAGCAGAGTTTGCCGCCGCGGCCTTCATGCCCGTTCGGACGACTCGCGCCGGCGCTTGCGGATAGTCGGGCCGGGGTTGCGGGATAGGGATGTACACGGCGGGAGTTACGGCGAACGATGATATCTCTTGCCTGTCGACGGCTGCGCTCGGTTGGACGGTGGCTATTGTCGGCGCCGACTCCGCGGGCTTGGGGGAAGCCTGCGGGAAGCGAGGCACCCCGACCTTCTGTCGATCAGGCTTCGGCGGGGTTATGGAAGCGGTGGTTTCCTTGCCTATCGCGGCTGGCATGACACGCGGTTCCAGCCTTGGACGAAGGTCGGGCAAGGCCGCCGCCGGAGAAGCAGCGGGGTCGGCGGATGTCGCTGGAATGGCAAGAGGTCCGGAATGTCGATCCGCCATATCGCTTGGCACCGCCGGACCAAGGACGTCATCAACGGGCATCGAAGTGGATTGTTGCCAGACGTAAGCGCCGGAACCGGCGATCACGACGAGCGACAGCGCAATTTGTTTCATCGGCACTACAATCCTTGCTGATTCTTGCAACAGCGGATCCTGTCCGGATCGCTTGAGGTGCAATATCCCACGGCAGACCTGACAATTGGCTGTCAGCCCGCTCCGGACCGTCAGGATCGGTAATAAGCAGCAACCTTGGGGCCCCTCGCCACGCCGCCTGGGCCTCGTCTCGCGCTCCCTGCTGAAGATACTGGCGTCGGGGGCACCAGGAGCCTGCACTGGTCTCCGACTGCGTTGCGACCATGAAGGGCGTCGTGAGGGGGCTGTTACTGTCAAATGCCGCATTGGCGTCGACAAGTAGGATCCAGAGCCCGCGCTCGATACGATCGCCGAAGGCCTGTTCGCAGCCGGCTGCGAACGAATTCATCGGGATCAACGGCGGCATTCAAACGCTGGAAGAGGCTAGGCTTGGAGCACGCCAACGGTGCCATGCTCGGCAGGCGGCCTGCCACACGCCGGGCATCCTGGTCGGAGTCGACGCGAGGCTCCTGCCGACGGCCTTACCTATGTGTTCAAAGCCACCCAATCACGCTATCCCCCTCAACGAGCGTCGATGAAGCGATCGATAGCGCAGCGTTGTCAACGCGCTGTTCGCCTGAGTCCGTGGGTGTATATTCGATGCGTATTCGACGCATCGCCTCAACAATTAGCCAAGTGCTTGAAAAGAACTGGTACGCCCAAGGGGAATCGAACCCCTGTTACCGCCGTGAAAGGGCGGTGTCCTAACCGCTAGACGATGGGCGCGCTCAGACGAGGCGGCTTATAATTGCGTTGTGTCGAACCGGCAACCCATCTCGAGCGGTCTCGACGATTTTTTTCACTATCTTTATTCCGGCCGATCCGAGAGGCGGGGATGCGGGCGCCGTACTGGCGTCAGCCTTCGCCGCCACCGCCACCGCGCCGACGGCAGCGCCAGTTCCAGTCGCGCTCCGGACCGACGTCGACGTGCACTGCTTCGGTGTGGCAATAGGTGCCGACGCCGCCGCGACCGGGCATCGAGCGGAGATAGCTCGCCAGTTCCCATTTCGAGACGCCAGGCACGACAATGTCGGCGGCCGCGCAGTACATGTGCAGCGAATTCCGGGCGCCGTTGGCGCGGCGGTTGCGGGCGGGGTCGCGATAGCCGGAGGTGACGATCATCTTCTTGCCGTAGTGGCCTTCGATCGTCTTCAACACGCGCACCAGCGACGGCTTCAGGCAGGCGACGTCGACGCTCTCGTTCTGCTTCAGCAGTCCGTTCGGCGCCAGCCGGGCCATGCCGGCGGCGGACGCAACCTGATAGGAGCCTGGGCCCTCATCTTCGTGCAGATCTACGTCGCTCTCGTCGTCGAGGCCGGATTTGCGCTTGATCTCGAACAGAGCGGTCTGGCGCACGCCAGGCAGGGCGTCGCTACTGAAGTTGCTGCTGTCGCCACCCACGGATGCCAGTTGCACCGGCTTCTGCGCAGGTTCCGTCGAGGCCAGGGTGACGATCGGCTTCGGCGCGGGCGTCGGTACCATCTTGGCCTGCGCGACCGCCGGCTGTTCGCCCGAACGGGTGCTGATGATCGGCTTGGGCGCGGCGGCGTTGGAGGGGCCACCAAAGAGCGAGGCGAGGAAACCCTTCTTCGGCGCGGGCTCACGCGACGGCATTTCCCCGGCCGTCACATAGACCTCGTTGGAGGGCGCCGGAGTGATCGCGGCGCTGGCGGCAGGCTTGGATGTCGTGACGCTGGCATCGGCCGCCGCGATCTTCGCCGCGACTGCTTCCGTCTCCTGCGCCGTCTGCGCGGGTTGCTCCAGCGTCTGCGGCGTGTGCCCGGCAATGGCGTCGGCGCCCGCGGGGACATTCACCGGAAAAGCGTTTTCGGGCTTGGGCACCGGTACGTAGGCGACCTGCTCGGGAAGGGGGAAGTCGGCAGTCTCCGTGACCGCCACCGCCTGCTGCTGGGGAATCGTCGAGGCCGCCGAATTCACAACGGCAGGTTGCTGTGGCGCTGCCGAAGATTCGGCGGAAGACACGTTGTAGCCGGGCATGCCGACCTGCAGGGCAGGGTCGCTGGTGGAGGTGCAGGACGCCAGAAGCACGGAGAAAAGTGCCGCCACGATAGCGTGGCTTTCTCCCTTCGCGAGGCGCGATCCTGCTGATTTCAAAGCTAAATTCCCCCTCGCTGTCCGGCCGGTGAGTCTTCGGCGCGACTTTGAGACGTCAACGCCGAAACCTGCCAAGTCCCCGACCCGGAAACGATACCTGTGTCAAATCCGCAAGCCCGGAAGGAATTCTGCAGTCGCGGATGAATTAAGGCTGCTTCGTGGTTGACGACACCATTTCGCCCGCTTTTCACGGGGCGTCAACTCACCAGACGTTACAGTCCGTTACACTCGGACCTTCACATAGCTGCCGGGCGCATCTCCCAAGGTTTTCATATGGTTGCCCGGGATGCGAGCGGGCACGCGGGTGTTGTCCTTGGCCTCGATCCAGCCTTGCCAGTGCGGCCACCAGGAGCCCGGATGCTCGGTTGCCTTGCTGACCCATTCGGCGAAGTCGCCGACCGGCCTGGCGCCTGTCCAGTACTGGTATTTCCGTGCCGCGGGCGGATTGACGACGCCAGCGATATGGCCGGAGCCGGCCATCACGTATTCGACCTCGCCGCCGAAATATTTCGAACCGAGGAACACCGAAAGCGCCGGCGCGATGTGGTCCTCCCGCGAGGCCAGGTTGTAGATTGGTATAGTGACATCGCCGAGCGACACGGTGTGGCCAGCCAGTTCCATCAGGCCGCGCGACAGATTGTTCTCGAGATAGCAGTTGCGCAGGTAGAAGGAATGGTTGGCGGCCGCCATGCGGGTCGAATCTGCATTCCAGTAGAGAAGGTCGAAGGGTAGGGGATCCTTGCCGCGCATGTAGTTGTTGACGACATAGGGCCAGATCAGGTCGCCCGAGCGCAGCATGTTGAAGGCGGTCGCCATCTTGGTGCCTTCGAGGTAGCCCTTCTCGTTCATCGATTTCTCGACAGCGGCAACCTGGTCCTCGTCGACGAAGACCTTGAGGTCGCCGGCATAGGTGAAGTCGACCTGCGTGGTGAAGAAGGTGGCGGACTTGATGCGGTCGTCGCCCTCCTGCGCCATCAGCGCCAAAGCCGCCGCCAGGAGCGTGCCGCCGACGCAATAGCCGATCGCGTTGACCTCCCTCTCGCCGGTCGCCTTCTCGATCGTGTCGAGGCCATATTGCAGACCCTCGCGGATATAGGCCTCCCAGCTTTTCAGCCCGTGCCGTTCATCGGGATTGATCCATGAGATGACGAACACGGTATGGCCCTGTTCGATCGCCCAGCGGATGAAGGATTTCTGCGGGTTGAGGTCGAGGATGTAGAACTTGTTGATCCAGGGCGGGCAAACCAGCAGCGGCCGCTTCAGCGCCGTCTCCGTCGACGGAGCATACTGGATGATCTCCGCCACATCGCTACGGCCGACCACCTTGCCCGGCGTCACGGCGAGGTTCTTGCCGATCTCGAAGGGGGAGGCATCGACCTGCCTCAGCCTGAGGTCGCCCTTGCCCGCCGAGATGTCCTCGGCCAGCATCTTCATGCCGCGCACCAGGTTTTCGCCATTGGTGGCGACCGTCTCGCGAAACAGCTCCGGATTGGTCAGGATGAAGTTCGACGGCGAAATGGCGTTGGACACCTGCTTGACGTAGAAGCTTGCCTTGTGGCGGGTGTGCTCATCTAGCCCCTCGGCATGGTCGACCAGATCGGTCGCCCAGCGGGCGGTGACGAGGTAAGCCTGTTTCAGGAAATCGAAGAAAGCGTTGCGGCCCCATTCAGGATCCTGGAAACGCTTGTCGCCACGCTCTGGCTTGACGATGTCCTCGTAGCTCTCCTTGTTGGGGCCGACGCGCTGGATGGCATTCGCCCACACGCTCATATAGCCGGCGAACAGTCGCGTCTGCGCCTCCAGCGCGCGCTGTGGGTCGGCTAGCCAGTATTCGCTGAGTTTGGAGAAGGTCTTGACCATGTCGACGACGGGCTCGGCGACGGAGTCGCGGATCTCGCCCTTTTCGCGCGGCTCGGCCCAGGCGGAGGCGGCCTTGCCGGCCTGCTCCACCATGCGAGCCATGTTCAGCGCGAAACGCTCGGGATCCTTGACGAGATATTGCTCGACGGACGAAGGGCCGTCATCTTTCGTTTCGCCCGAATCGGCTGTTTTGGACATGGTTCGCGGGGTTCCTCCCGAAGCGTTTTCTTGACATATTATCATGGGACATTCGCCCGGGTCCAATGCGCTCTAACCCGGCTGCCAGGGAAGCAATATGACGATCAACAGCGGTGGGACGGTTTTTTTGCGCGCGGGACTTCTGTGTTGCATCGGCGCCGCGGTCGCGCTCGCGGCCTTGAGCGGCTGCTCCAGTACGGGCAATAGCGCCGGTCCGAGCACCGGTGCCAAGGACACCGCGACATTCCCGAACCTCAACGTGCCGGCGCCTGTTGCCGCGCAGCAACTCACCGACCAGGAGGCGGCGACGAAGCTGGCGCAGCTCAAGGCGGCCAAGCAAGGGCAGGGCGCGAAGGGCGGCGCGGTCAAGGTCGCCAATCAGGCCTCGCTCACGACGCTGGCCAAGAAGCACGGCGGCGATACGCTGAAGCAGATCGAGGGCAAATGTGACCCCGCCCTCGACCCCACCTGCAAATGAGAGTATATCGCGCGCCCGAGCTCCCCGTTGATGTCTGGAACTGACATGGAAGAATTTCACAAGGTCCGCCGCCTTCCGCCATACGTGTTCGAGCAGGTCAATCGGCTGAAGGCCAGCGCCCGGTCGCGCGGCGCCGACATCATCGACCTTGGCATGGGCAATCCGGACCTGCCGACGCCCAAGGCGATCGTCGACAAGCTGTGCGAGGTCGTGCGTGATCCTCGCACCCATCGCTACTCGTCCTCGCGCGGTATTCCGGGCCTGCGTCGCGCCCAGGCCAACTACTACGCCCGCCGCTTCGGCGTGAAGCTCAACCCCGACACGCAGGTTGTGGCGACGCTGGGATCCAAGGAAGGCTTCGCCAACATGGCGCAGGCCATCACCGCCCCGGGCGATGTGGTGCTATGCCCCAACCCGACCTATCCGATCCACGCGTTCGGCTTCATCATGTCGGGCGGCGTCATCCGCTCCCTGCAGGTCGAACCCGACGATGGGTTCATCCCTGCCGTCGAGCGCGGCATCCGCCACTCGATACCGAAGCCGCTGGCGCTGATCCTCAACTATCCGTCGAACCCGACGGCGCTGGTCGCCTCTCTCGATTTCTACAAGGACGTGGTGGCATTCGCCAAGAAGAACGACATCATCATCCTGTCGGACCTCGCCTATTCCGAGATCTATTTCGACGGCAATCCGCCGCCTTCGGTGCTGCAGGTGCCGGGCGCGATCGACGTTTGCGTCGAGTTCACCTCGATGTCGAAGACATTCTCCATGCCCGGCTGGCGCATGGGCTTCGCTGTCGGCAATGAGCGGCTGATCGCGGCGCTGACCCGCGTCAAGTCCTACCTCGATTACGGCGCGTTCACGCCGATCCAGGTGGCGGCGACACATGCGCTGAACGGAGACGGCGCCGACATCGCCGAGGTGCGCGAGGTCTATCGCAAGCGCCGCGACGTAATGGTCGATTCCTTCAGCCGCGCCGGTTGGGACATTCCTCCGCCCGCCGCGTCGATGTTCGCCTGGGCGCCGATCCCCGAGCCGTTCCGTCATCTCGGCTCGCTCGAATATTCCAAGTTGCTGATCGAGCATGCCGACGTGGCTGTGGCGCCTGGCATCGGCTTTGGCGAGCATGGCGACAACTTCGTGCGCGTGGCGCTGGTGGAGAACGAGCATCGCATCCGCCAGGCGGCGCGCAACATCAAGCGGTTCCTGACGTCCAGCGCCAAGCAGCCGAACAACGTCGTGCCGCTTTCGGCCCGTCGCTGAATTAAGCAGGTATTCGTGGGAGGCCTCACGAATATCTGCTTGGATTTGCTTGTGTTTCGCGGGTTCCAATCGCAAAACCATGGGACATTTTGCGGGGCCTGTCTGGTCGCTCGCAACATCGTAACGAATTTCTGAGGGGCATCGTCGGGATATGGCCGAAGCATTGCGTGTTGGAATTGCCGGGCTCGGCACGGTCGGCGCGTCGGTGGCGCGCGTACTGCGCGACAAGGCGGCGGAACTGACCCGTCAGTGCGGCCGCGATATCGTCGTCTCGGCCGTTTCCGCCCGTGATCGCAGCCGCGATCGGGGCATTGATCTCGGCGGCGCCGAATGGTTCGACGATCCGGTCAAGATGGCGCAGACCGCGGCGATCGACGTCTTCGTCGAACTGATCGGCGGCGACGAAGGCCCGGCGCGCTCGGCCGTCAAGGCCGCCCTCGAAGCCGGTCGCCATGTCGTGACCGCCAACAAGGCGCTGCTCGCCAAGCACGGCGTGCAGATTGCCGAGGTCGCCGAGAAGAAGGGCGTGCTGCTCAACTACGAGGCGGCCGTGGCCGGCGGTATTCCCGTCATCAAGACGATGCGCGAGGCGATGGCCGGCAATTCGGTCAGCCGTGTGTTCGGCATCCTCAACGGCACCTGCAACTACATACTGACGCGCATGGAGGCCGAGGGTATCTCGTTCGATGCCTGCCTGAAGGACGCGCAGCGGCTCGGCTATGCCGAGGCAGACCCGACCTTCGACATCGAGGGCCACGACACGGCGCACAAGCTGTCGATCCTGACCAGCCTTGCCTTCGGGACGAAGATCGCGGCCAACGACATCTACATGGAAGGCATTTCCAACATCAGCCAGGCCGACATACGCGCCGCTGGCGATCTCGGCTATCGCATCAAGCTGCTGGGCGTCGCGCAGCGCACCGAGAGCGGCATCGAACAGCGCGTTCATCCGACCATGGTGCCGACGGCGTCGGTCATCGCGCAGGTGCACGGCGTTACCAACGCCGTGGCGATCGAGACGGACATACTGGGCGAACTGCTGCTCTCCGGCCCCGGCGCCGGTGGCAACGCCACCGCCTCGGCAGTGATCGGCGACATCGCCGACATCGCCAAGAGCCGTCCAGGTTTCCAGCACGGCCCCGTGTTCGGCCGGCCGGCCAAGGAGCTGCGGCCCTACAAGAAGGCGCAGATGCGCAGCCACGCCGGCGGTTATTTCATCCGCCTCACCGTGCATGACCGCATCGGCGTCTTCGCAGCGATCGCCAAGCGCATGGCCGACAACGACATTTCGCTGGAATCGATCGTCCAGCACGCGGCCGGCCCCGAGACCGAAGCCCAGAAGACTGTGATCCTCGTCACGCACGAGACGACGGAAGCCGCCGTGCGCAAGGCCGTCGAGGGCGTCACCAAGGATGGCCATCTCACCGACAAGCCACAGGTCATCCGCATCGAGCGGGCAGGCTAGGCCAAGCCCCACATCCGGCGCGCCGTTCTAATTTAGAGCCGGCGTAGGCTGTGCATAACTCGCTGTCGATAATTGCCAGCGAGGGGGCCGCCGCCACACTTGTGCCATGGCGGCGGTGGTTGAACTGGATTCGGTGATTTTCGAGATGGCGGTGCGGGCGAGCCTGTCGCTCCCGGTCAGCTTCACCGAAAAAGCCGTCGATGTCGCGCAGCGGATCGCGGGCGAACTGATGTTCGACGTGCGGGTCGACGGCGATCTCAGCTACCAGCGGGTTGCCGGCATTCAGCTCACAAGCGGCGATGTCGGCGTGCTGGCGCTGGAGAAGAGCGGTCTTGCCGTTGATAGCTGCACGGTCAACGGCGCGCTTGCAAGCTTCATAGAACCCCTCGCGAACTGGTCCAGCCTGCCGCTACAGCTTCAGGCCAAGACCTACATACTCGGTCATTCAAGTCTCCTCGTGGCGGCATTGCGTACCGGCGGTTTCCTGCCGCCACGGGGGCGACCATCCCAGGCTTAGCGGGCGTTCGAGCGGGGCAGCCGGCTCAGCTGTTTCGATCTGAGGCTCTGTGTCCGCGAGCGCCAGGAGGCGCCACAAGGCGGTTTCTCTATCGGCCCCGCCGAGACAACCGCCGCCGGTTCGCCCGAACCTTACCCCGGTAGCCGCGAATGACGCTCTTGGCGCCGGCACCCGCGGCGATTTTCAGGCCGGCTTCGGCGGCAGCTGCCGCCTTTTCCGTGACCATGCGCCTGGCTTCATGCTCCGCCGCCTTGCCGCCAGCGGCGAGCTTCATCGCGCGCAGCCAGATCACCTGCTGCGCCTCGACCCCAAGCAGAAATGTATCGAACCAAAGCTTGAACATATTCGAGCCCCTCATCGCAGCCGGTTCGCAACGCTTGTGTTGACGCCCGGTTCCCTTGCGGCAGGGCCCAGCCGGGCATGTGGAGGCGGAACGAATTTCGGCTCGCGCCGTTCTCCTGACGTCATCCAACCGAGGAAAGCACACATGGCCGACGCAACCAAATCGGATCTCAACGTCGACGATATCCAGAAGGCGCTCGAGAAGCAGATCGCCGATCTGCGCAAGGAGATCACGCGGATCAACAAGACCGTTTCGGCGCGGGGCGCCGAATTGGTCGAGGACGCCAGGGAACACGCATCCGACATGTACGACACGGCGTCGACCCGCGCGACGCGCGCGGCGCAGCAGCTGCGCAGCCAGGCGCAGGCCGTATCGGAGGTGGCGCGCGACAATCCGGGCACCGCGACTGCCGTCGTCGGTGTCATCGGCCTGCTTGGTTTCGTCGCCGGCCTGGTGGTCGGGCAGGCGCTAAGCGATACGCCTCGCCGCTGGTACGAACGCTAAGACCAATCTTGCCGGGCGAGCCGGATCGGCGGCCGCCCGGCCCGGATTTAGGAGGACATTTTGGCTCTATCCATGCTTGCCAGCATTCTTATTACGTTCCTGGTCATCATCCTGGTTCTCTACCTTGTCCAGCGGCTTCCGCTCGACGCCCGCGCGCGCCAGATCGCGCAGTTTGTCATCATCATCATCGGCATCATCTCGCTGCTGAAATATCTTGCGGTGTTCTAGGCGGAGCCGTCACCGGCGACGGTGTCCGGCCAGGGCGAACTGCCGTGCCAACCCGTTCACAAGACAGGAGCCGCCCGATGCAATTGCTGTTTAATCGATTGATATTTCTGCTTTTTCGATAAATGCGTCGTCAGGTCTTGCCGTTGTCATGCACGTTTGACAAAAGAGGCCCGCCTCCGGCGGGAGGCAACCTGTCAACGAGGATTCCCACCGATGAATGTCGCTCATAACCCGGCCGCCGGTCTCGACCGGATCCTGACGATGGAACTGGTGCGCGTCACCGAACGCGCCGCCGTGGCCGCCGCCAGGCTGCGCGGGCGCGGCGACGAGAAGGCGGCGGACCAGGTTGCCGTCGACGCCATGCGCCAGGAGCTCAACCGGCTCGCCATCAAGGGCACCGTGGTCATCGGCGAGGGGGAGCGCGACGAGGCGCCGATGCTCTACATCGGCGAGGAAGTCGGCACCGGCAGGGGCCCGGGCGTGGATATCGCGCTCGATCCTCTCGAAGGCACCACGATCTGCGCCAAGAACCTGCCCAACGCGCTCGCCGTCATTGCCATCGCGGAAAAGGGCAGCCTGCTGTTCGCGCCTGACGTCTACATGGACAAGATCGCCGTCGGTCCCGGCTATGCCGAAGATGTCATCGACATTGACGCGTCGCCGGCCGAGAACATCGCCAGGCTTGCCAAGGCCAAGGGCGTCGCCTTGTCCGACATCACCGCCTGCATTCTCGACAGGCCGCGCCATGCCAAGCTGATCGAGGCGGTGCGCGCGACCGGCGCGGCGATCCGGCTGATCGGCGACGGCGACGTCGCCGGCGTCATCCACACCACGGACCCGGAAGAGACCGGCATCGACATCTATCTCGGCACGGGCGGCGCGCCGGAAGGCGTGCTCGCGGCGGCGGCGTTGCGCTGCACCGGTGGCCAGATGCAGGGACGCCTGATCCTCGATACGCCGGAGAAGGTCGAGCGCGCCGCGACGATGGGCATCACCGATCCGAACCGCGTCTACCGGGCACAGGACATGGCGCGCGGCGACGTGCTGTTCGCCGCCACGGGCGTGACCGATGGCAACATGCTGGCCGGCGTGAAGTTCGGCCGCAACTACATCACCACGCACACGATCGTGCTGCGTTCCTCGTCGCGAACCGTGCGCGAGATCAAGGCCAGGCACCAGGATCTGGAAAAGTTTTGATTTCGACTCTATCTGCCGTCGCATATTGTGAGAGATGACAATTTGCGAACGGCGCCTCGCATGACGGGCGATAGACGTCTTTTCCTCGATGTCCGGCAATCCGCCAGCGGTGTCTCCTGGGAGCATCGGCTGACGGAGCGGCAGGACATGACGGCGCTCGCCATCGCGCAGGGCCACGGCGTTCCCGATATCGTCGCGCGCGTGCTTGCCGGGCGCGGGGTCACCGCCGAACAGACGGCGCGCTTCCTGGACCCGACCATTCGAGAACTGCTGCCCGACCCAGCCTCGCTGACCGACATGGAGAAGGCGGCCGCGCGGCTCGCCGACGCCGTGCTGGCGCGGGAGAAAGTCGCGATCTTCGGCGACTACGATGTCGACGGCGCCGCGTCCTCGGCACTGCTCAAGCGTTTCCTGACGCACTATTCCGTGCCGTCCGAGATCTACATTCCGGATCGCATCTTCGAGGGCTACGGTCCTAACCCGGACGCCATGCGCGAACTGGTGTCTCGCGGCGCCAGGCTGATCGTCACCGTCGACTGCGGCACGAACAGCGCCGCGTCCGTCGACGCGGCGAAGGAGGCCGGCGCCGATGTCGTGGTGCTCGACCACCATCAGGTCGGCGGCGCGCTGCCCGCGGCCACGGCCGTGGTCAATCCAAATCGCGAGGACGACCTTTCCGGCCAGGGGCATCTCTGTGCGGCCGGCGTCGTCTTCCTGGCGCTGGTACAGACCGCCAAGGTCCTGCGTGGGCATCTGCCGGGTACGCCGCAGCCGGACCTGCTGTCGCTGCTCGATCTCGTCGCGCTGGCGACCGTCTGCGACGTGGTGCCGCTGACGGGTGTCAACCGCGCCTTCGTGGTCAAGGGCCTGCAGGTGGCGCGTCAGCAGAAGAACGAGGGGCTGGCCGCGTTGGCACGCGTTTCGCGTATCGGCGAGCCGATCAGCACGTTTCACCTGTCTTTTCTGATCGGCCCGCGGATCAATGCGGGCGGCCGGATCGGCGATGCCGCGCTCGGCAGCAGGCTGCTCGCCACCGATGATCCGGTCGAGGCCCGCACCATTGCCGAGACGCTCGACCGATTGAACCAGGAACGGCAGCAGATGGAGCAGGAGATGCTTGCCGCCGCACGGGCCGAGGCCGACGCCGAGCTCGCCGGCGGCAATGGCCCTGCCGTCGTCGTCACCGCCAGCACGAGCTGGCATCCGGGCATTGTCGGCCTGCTCGCCTCGCGGCTCAAGGATCATGCGCGTCGGCCGGCCTTCGCCATTGCCTTCAACGCCAATGGCATCGGCACAGGTTCGGGGCGCTCGGTATCCGGCTTCGATCTCGGACGGCTTGTGCGCGAGGCTGCGAGCGCCGGATTGATCGTCAAGGGCGGCGGCCACGGCATGGCGGCGGGCATCACCGTCGAACGCGCCAAGCTGGGCGCGCTGCGGGCCTTTTTCGAGGAACGCGCGGCCGCCGATGTGTTTCGCCTCCAGGACGAGGAAAGCCTGGCGATCGACGGCGCGCTGGCCGCTGAAGGCGCCACGCTCGCTCTGGTAGACGCGTTGGAGAAGGCCGGACCGTTCGGGGCCGGACACGTCGCTCCGGTCTTTGCTCTGCCGAGGCACCGGATCGCCGATGCCCGGCCGGTCGGTACCAACCACATCCGCGTCGAGCTGCAGTCGCAAAGCGGTGGTCGTGTCCAGGGAATAGCGTTTCGCGCCGCGGACACGGCGCTTGGCGAGTTCCTGCTCAGGAATCGCGGCAAGACGGTGCATGTCGCGGGGTCGCTCGCCGGCAATCATTTCAACGGTAACCGGACGGTGCAGTTCCGCATCACCGACGCCGCGCCGGCGTCCTGAGGGATATCAGGCGAGGACGGATTGCAGCCGGGTCAGCTCGCCAATCTGCGCCATCGTCGTCTGGTAGCCGATGCGGATCGCCTCGTCGGCGCGATGGAATTCGGTGAGGCCGATGTGGCTCAGCTTGGGCTGCAACGACATGTCGGGCGGATCTCCAGCCAGGCGCGCGCGTGAGATTCGATCCTGGATGATGTTGAAGGCCTCGACCATCACGCCGGTAATGCCAAGGCGCATATCCGTGGATTGCCGTTCCGCATCGCTCCGGGCCGGCTTTTCCGGCGCCAGTTCGCCAGCGTCGTGCTTGATGACGGCGGCGCGGCCGAACAGGTCGTAGTGAAGGTTGACCGCCACCACGAGCTGCTGCTCGTGGGCGCGGCACACTGAAACGGGCACGGGATTGACGAGCGCGCCGTCGACCAGAACGCGGCCATTGCAGGTGACGGGCTCGAACACGCCGGGCAGCGCATAGGATGCGCGCATGGCGGTGACCAGGGAGCCACTGGACAGCCAGATCTCGTGCCCGGTGCGGATCTCTGCGGCGACGCAGACGAACGGCTTCGGCAGATCCTGGAAGCGCATGCCGTCAATGTGTTCGCGCAACCGGGCGTCGAGCTTCATGCCGCCGAACAGGCCGCTGCCGCGCAGGTTGAAATCCAGCAATCCGAAGATACGGCGTTTGGTCAGGCTGCGGGCGAACTCCTCGAGTTCGTCAAGCTTGCCCGCCAGATAGCATCCGCCGACCAGGGCTCCGATGGAGGTGCCGGCGATCATCGATATCTCGATGCCGGCTTCGTCGAGGGCGCGCAGGACGCCGATATGGGCCCAGCCACGGGCGCATCCACCCCCAAGCGCAAGCGAGATACCGGTTTTCCTGGTCGGCCTGGGATCGGGCGCGCCACCTGGAGAGGAGAGGCCATTGGCCTCTCGGACATCCGGTCTGCCGCGCAATGACGCCCATTCGAGCATCATGATCTCCCTTGTCCCATGGCCAATCTAAAGGCTGGCCGTATCGAAATCGTGAATCTATGTGGCGGGAATCCGGCGAAAGGTTCAGGCTGATGGTTTCACGAGGTCTTCTGGTAAGTCTTTTTGGCATCGAAGAGCGGGCTGCTGCCATCGCCAGCCAATCCTGGCTTGCCGTCGATCAGCTCCACCGTCCGATAAAAGCAGGAACGTCTGCCGGTGTGACAAGTTGCATCGTGGCCCAACACCTTGACGCGCAGCCACAACGCATCCTGGTCGCAATCGGTGCGCATCTCCACGACATGTTGGAAATTGCCCGAGGTTTCGCCCTTCTTCCAGAGCGACTTGCGAGACCGTGACCAATAGTGCGCTATGCCGGTTTCCAGCGTCAGCGCCAGGGCCTCGGCGTTCATGTGCGCGACCATGAGAAGCATGCCGTCATCGGCATCGGTGACGACGACGGTAACGAGGCCTGCCGCGTCGAAGCGCGGCGAAAAGTCGCTTCCTTCCTCCAGCAATTTCTTGTCGAAGGAAGGTTTTGGGAAGTCGACAGCCGACATGAGCCGGTCCTTTGCCAGAAGAGCCGGCGAGGCTCGCTCAGAGCCCGCCGCCCCGCACCATGGTGACGAAACGGACCTGTTCCTCCGGCGTATCCTTGAAGACGCCGGTGAAGGTGGAGGTCAGCGTGGTTGAGCCTTGCTTGCGGATGCCGCGCATGGCCATGCACATATGCTCGGCCTCGATCATCACGGCGACGCCGCGCGGATTGAGAACCTCCTGGATGACGCCGGCGATCTGCGCGGTCATCGCCTCCTGGGTCTGCAGGCGATGGGCGAAGATGTCGACCACGCGCGCGATCTTGGACAGGCCGACGACCTTGCCGTCCGGCAGGTAGCCGACATGCGCCTTGCCGATGATCGGCACCATGTG
Organism: Mesorhizobium sp. 65-26; assembly: GCA_001899205.1. Lineage (GTDB taxonomy): Bacteria > Pseudomonadota > Alphaproteobacteria > Rhizobiales > Rhizobiaceae > Mesorhizobium. Next base: position 46,621 of record MKVL01000042.1, read on the forward strand.
ATGCTCGCAATGCGAATGGAACTTGATGTCCTTGACGAGGACGAGGTCGTCGTAGCCGGCGACCTCCTCGAAGGTCCGGCCCAGTTCCTCAGCCGGGCACATGTCGTAGCCGCCGAACATTTCGCGATAGGCCTTGGCGACACGCGTCGGCGTATCGACCAGGCCTTCGCGATCGGGATTGTCGCCGGTCCAGCGCAACAGCGTGCGCACAGCGGCTTCGACCTCGGCTTGGCTAGGGCGGTCGGTGACCGGCTTTTCCATGTAGGCTGACTGGGGCATGATCTTCTTGATGACGGCATCCATAAAGGCGTCTCCCGTAGTTCCTCTCGCCGGAGGAACGAGTTGAACGGACCACGACTTTTGGGTGTCGGAAACTCGCCCAGTTTCCAGCCCCGCAAGCGGCGTGAACAGATAGGCAAAGACAGCGGCTCGCGGTCGCCTTGTCGATACCGGACTGCCAGCATTATATATGGTTGTGACGAGCGAAAGGAAGACGCGTCAGCGGCAATCGCTGTTCGCTCGGCGGCGACGGACCGAAAAAATATGATAGATGACGTCTACAACGCGAAAATTCTTGGCTTCGCCGGAAACATCGCCCGCATCGGTCGGCTCGACCAGCCGGATGCGACGGCGAAGGCGCATTCCAAGCTGTGCGGCTCGACCGTCACCGTCGACCTGAAGATGGATGGTGATGTCGTCACCGATTTCGCTCATGACGTGAAGGCGTGCGCGCTCGGGCAGGCCTCGTCCTCGATCATGGCGCAGCATGTGGTCGGCGCCACGGCGGACGAACTGCGTTCGGTCCGCGAGACGATGCTGAAGATGCTGAAGGAGAATGGCGCGCCGCCGGAAGGCCGCTTCTCCGACCTCAGATATCTGGAGCCGGTGCGCGACTACAAGGCACGCCATGCCTCGACCATGCTGACCTTCGACGCGGTCGTCGACGCGATCGGCCAGATCGAGAAGAAGAGTGCCGGCCAGGCGGCCTGAGAGCGCCCGCCCGACGTCATCGCGTCATTTTCCCGAATCGGGCTCAGGTACGGGCCATCAGGCCATTATCGACATAAAGCGTTTCGCCATTGACGAAGCTGGCATCGTCGCTAGCAAGGAAGAGGGCGGCGCGCGCGATCTCGACCGGCTCGCAGATCCGGCCCTGCAACTCGGCGATCGCCGCCTCTGTCACATCGACGCCGTAGGCTTTCAGGGCATCGATCTCGCGCAGGCCATGCGCGGTACGGATGAAACCTGGGCAGACGGCGTTGCAGCGTATGTTCTGGTCGCGATACTCGGTGGCGATCGAGCGGGTGAACATCTGGCAGGCGCCCTTGCTGGTGCAATAGAGGACCTCCATGGGCGTGGCGAGGACGGCCGAGACCGAGGAGGTGTTGACGATCACGCCCTTTCCCTTGGCGAGCATGCCCGGAAGCACGCCGTGCGTCATGAAATACATGGAGTCGACGTTGATGGCGAACAGGCGCCGCCACTCCTCGTAGCTGGTGTCGAGGAACGGCTTCACGATCGTGGAACCGGCATGGTTGTAGAGGATATCGACGGTTCCGAATCGTTCGTTGGCGACGCCCAGGGCATGGCTCACCTCCTGGCCGCTGGAAACGTCGGCGCGCACGAAAATCGCCTCACCGCCCGCCTCCATCACCTCCTCGGACAGGGCCGTGCCCGCCGCATCCTGAATGTCGACGATGCTGACCCGGGCGCCCTCGGCGGCGAACAGCCGGACCGCCTCGGCGCCGACACCCGCGGCGCCGCCCGATACCAGGACATGTCGGTCCACGAACCGGCTGCGGTTCGGATGGATCATCGACGCTGGGTTGATGTTCATGAAATTCACTCCGTTTCTGGGCGGCGAGGAAAGAGGATGTCGTCGAATTCGCGTGTTCCCATGATCCCGGCCGGGCGCAGCACCATCCCCAGGATGATGACGGCGCCGAGCGCGAGGCCCGACAGTCCGTAGAGGGTAGGCAGCTCGATGCCGAACAGGACGGGTCCGTTCTCAAGATTGCGGATGAGCTCGATGCCGATCGAGATGATCAGCACGCCGACCACGGCGCCGGAGACCGAGTTCATGCCGCCGAGGATCAGCATCGCGACGGTCAGGAACACGTAGGGGAAGTAGAAGGACTGCGCGTTGATCGTGCCGATGTAGAAGGCGAAGATCATGCCGCCGATGCTGCAGGCGAGCGCCGACAGGATCCATGCCAGCAGTCGCAGCCGCGTGACGTTGACGGCGAAGCAGCGCGCGGCCAGCAGGTTCTCGCTGCTCGCGCGCAGTTGCACGCCCCAGGGGCTGTCCCTGAAAATCCGCGCGCCGATGATGACCGCCATCGCCACGGCAAGTGCGGCCGGCAGGGTCATGAATTGCGGAATCCCGAAGAAGGCCTGGCTGCCACGGAACAGGCTGGTCCAGTACATGAAGACCGAATGGGCGATGATCTGCAGGCACAGCGTCAGGATATCGGCGGCAATCCCCGACACGCGCACGATGACGAGCCCGGTGATCACCGCGAGCACGGCGACGATGAGGAGGGCGACGAGCACCGCCGCCGCCGGAGACAGGGATAGATCGGCGAGGCCGAAGGGCGCGTTGGGGATGATGAGCTTCTTCATCTGCACCGGCACCGACAGGATTGCGACAGCGTAGGCGCCGATCGCCACGAAGACCGTGTGCGAGAAGCTGACGCCGCCGGAATTGCCCATCTGGATCTGCAGGCCGACGACGACGACCACGGCCACCACGCCGGCATAGGCGAGGCGAACCATCCACTGCTCGCCCGTCGCGATGATGGCGATGCAGACGAGCAGCATCGGCAGTGCCGTCATCAGGCCGCCGAGGACGGCGCGCCGCAGGAATGGCCTGCGCCTGCTTTGATTGGTCGATGTCATCTTTCCTTGTCTCCCAGCTCGACATTGCGTCCCATCAGGCCCTGCGGGCGGGTCACCAGGATGAGCGCGATGAGGGCGAACACGATCGCGTCGGTCAGCCCGCCCCATTGCTGGGGAAGAAGCACCAGGATGCCGACCTCGATGAAGCCCAGCAGCAGGCCGCCCACCGCTGCGCCCGGCAGCGATCCGAAGCCGCCGATGACGCAGGCGACGAAGGCCTTGAGCACCGGCATGAAACCCATGTCCGGCTCGATCGAACCGCGCCTGGCGACGATGAAGACGGCCGCGATGCCGGCCAGCAGTCCCGATATGCCGAAGGCGGTGGCGATGACCCGGTTGGCCCGGATGCCAACCAGCCGCACCATGGCGAAGTCGCGCGCGGCGGCCCGCATGGCCAGGCCGAGGGTAGACCTGGTCAGGAACAGGATCAGCCCGAGCGTGACGACCAGCGAGACGCCGAGTTCGAGGATCTGCAGCAATTGCAGCCGCAGCGGGCCGACCCAGACCGTGACGTTGAGCCCGCCAAGCACCGAGACGGCGCGCGGACGCGCCGAGATGAAGAGAAGGAAGGCATTCTGCACCAGGATGGAGACGCCGAATGCCGTCAGCATGCCGGTCGAGGTCGGCGCATAGCGCACCGGCCGGAAGGCGACGCGTTCGAAGGCGAGGGCGCCGAGCACCGCGGCAAGCACGGCAAGCGGGATCACCAGGAGAGGGGAGCCCAGCCCCATGACGATCATGATGTACATGGTGTAGGCGCCGATGGTGATGATCTCGCCATGGGCGAAATTCACCAGGCCCATGATGGAAAAGACGATGGCAAGGCCCAGCGCCAGCAGTGCGTATTCGGAGCCGAATGCGAGCGCGTTGAGGATCTGCTGAAGAACGAAATCCATCTTTGGACTAGCCTCCCAGATAGGCGCTGATCGTTTCGGGATCGGCGGCGAGGTCGCTGGCCTTGCCGGTGGCGCGGAGGCTGCCGGAGGCCAGTACGTAGGCGCGGTCGGCGATGGCCAGCGCCTTGCCGACATTCTGCTCGACAAGGAGGATGGTCATGCCGGACGCCTTCAGCTTCGCGATGTGCTCGAAAATGACCTCGATGATGCGCGGGGCCAGCCCGAGGGACGGCTCGTCGAGGATGAGGAAGCGTGGCCTGCTCATCAGGGCGCGCGCGATGGCAAGCATCTGCTGCTCGCCGCCCGACAGGGTGCCTGCCACCTGGTCGCGCCGCTCGGCCAGGCGTGGGAACAGGTCGAAGCAATAGTCGATATCCTGCTTGCGCCGTGATCGGTCCGGCTGCGAGGCTGCCCCCAGCACGAGATTTTCCAGCACGGTCAGCCCGACGAAGACGCGCCGCCCCTCCGGACAGAGCGCGATGCCGAGACGCACGCGGTCCTCGGTCGAAAGGCTGTTGATCGGGGCGCTGTCGAACAGGATGTCGCCCCGCGCGGGGACGAGACCGGCGAGCGCCATGATCGTCGACGTCTTGCCGGCGCCGTTGGGGCCGATCAGGGCGACTGCCTCGCCCTTGAAGACCTCCAGCGACAGGCCGCGAACGGCCAGGACGGGGCCGTAGGCCACGACCAGATTCGAGATCGAAAGCATTGGTGTTCTCGTCGGCTGCGGGCACAGGCCCGCCGGGGATCGCCCGGCGGGCGGCCATGTCACTTCGAATGGGGGATGAAGTCCGGGAAGATGTTCTGGACCAGGACCCGCTTGCCGTCGGCGAAACCGATGACCGGGACGTTGCGCTCCGGCCAGGTCAATCGCTTCTTGAACGAGATCTTGCCGCCGGTGACCAGGTCGAAGGTGTCGCGCGCCTGGATGGCGGCCAGTATTTTGGCGCCGTCGGTCGTGGTGCCGGCGTCCTTGGCGCCGTCGACGAGGACCCGCAGCATGTCGGCGCCCAGGGCGTCGAAAATGCCGTTCACCTTGTAGCCGTCGGCCTTGCAGGATTCGATGAATTCGCCGGCCGGTGTCCCGACCATGGCGGCATGGGTGTTGAACATCATGCGCGACAGCACGTCGTTGTCACCAACGGTAGCCTCGAGCGAGGGATCGTCGAACCCGTCGCATCCGACCACCAGGCCCTTGTACCCGGCCGCCGTCAACTGACGGGCAAGGATCGCGACGTCGGGGACGACCGAGCAGATGTCCACCGCGTCGGGCTGCGGCGACATGGCCTGGATGTTGGCGACCTGCGGCGACCAGTCCGAGGTTCCGATCGTATGGTTGAGGCGGCCGACGACCTTGCCGCCGAGTTTCTCGAACGCTTCACCGAACCATTCTGGCGTCTTCGCCGACCAGGAGCCGGCGCTGTCCGACGTCATCAGCACGACCGAGCGCGCGCCCTTGGCGTAGACGGCGCTGGCCAGTGCCGAGGCGCCGACGTCGTCGGGCACGACATTGGCGAGGAAGTTGGTCAGGCCGCTTTCATGCATCTCGACCTGGGTGATCTGAGCGGAATAGACCAGGGCGTTGTAGCCTTCCGCCATCTTGGCCATGGGGATCAGGCTGTCGGGGAAGGGCGTGCCATGAACCACGACCGCCTTGTCGTCGAGGTACTTCTGCGCCAGCGACAGCGTGAGCTGCGGGTCGGAGCGGCTGTCCTCCATCAGGACTTTTACGGTGATGCCCTCATTGGCCTTGTTGATGCGGTCGGCCTCGCATTGGACGCCGCGCGCCTCGTTGTAAGGGGCATAGCTGCCGGTCAGCGGCGCCGCGAGGCCGATGACCAGTGTGTTCTCGGCACCGGCCGGCGTGGCGAGGGCGCAGAGGGCGAGCGCGGCCGCCGAAAGCAACCAATTGCGACTTTGCATGATCTTTTCTCCCATTATCGTTGTGCGTTGTTAGGGCCGGCCTAGGGCGTGGATCCGAGGTAGATCTCGATCACCTTGGGATCGCGGCGTATGGCGTCGACCGGTCCCTCGGCGATGACGGCGCCCATATCCATCACGGTGATGCGTTCGCTGAGCTTCATGATGAAGTGCAGGTCGTGGTCGATGACGATGATGGCGCAGCCGAAGCGGTCTCGGATGCCGCGGATCAGCTCGGCAAGGGCGGCCGATTCCACGTCGTTCATGCCGGCGGCCGGTTCGTCGAGAAGCAGGACGCTGGGGCCCAGCGCCAGGGCGCGCAGGATCTCCAGCCGTCGCTGGTCGCCATAGGACAATGTCCTGGCGGCATCCTCGGATCGCGCGATCAGCGAGAAGGCGACCATTTCGGCGTGAAGGTCGAAGCCCCTGACAGCGTCGGGGCGCAACGCCCTTGCGCTGGTCAGCGCGACCTCGATGTTCTGGGCGACCGACAGGTTGGCGAACAGGCGCAGGTTCTGGAAGGTGCGGGCAATTCCGGCGCGCGCGGCGACCTCGGGTCCCTTGCCGGCGACGTTGCGGCCGTCGAGAGCGACCGCGCCCTTGTCGGGGGTGAGCACGCCGGAGATGACGTTGATCAGGCTGGACTTGCCGGCGCCGTTCGGACCGATAAGGCCACGGATCTCGCCCTTGCGGCATTCCAGCGAAACGTCGCGCAGCGCGCTGACGCCGCCGAACTGCTTCCCGATCCCGCGTACCTCGAGCATCCCCACCCCATGTCCACCCGCGCCGAAACAAGCGCTTCTTTCAGGCTGGGCGACAGGATAGTGATGGCCACGCGCTCGCCCATCCCGCACAGAGCATGTGCCGAAAGGGCTATTGACAGCGAGCCTCGCGGCTCTGTCGGTAACGCCATTCAGATCGGGGGAAACGACCTTGGCTAAACCTTTGCCGTATCAGCAGATCGCCGATCTCATTGCCCGCGTCGGCCAGGATTCGTTTCCGCTCGCGCTCGATGGCCTCATGGAAACATGTTGCCCGTTCGATCTGTCGGCAATCGCTGCCTATCCGCCCGAGGGTAACCCGGCGCTGCTCTACAACGGCTTCAGGGGCCATGGCAGCCCACGCGCTCTGGAGCTGTACCTGCGCGGCACCTACCTTCTTGATTCCGTCTATCAGGCCTGCGTCGACCGGCGCCCGGAAGGGCTCTACCGGTTGCGGGATCTGGCGCCGGACGAGTTCTTCATTTCGGATTACAACAACTCACATCTCGTCCACCCCTGCATATCGCTGAACAGCGGGGCCCTGGCGGAGGAGCTCGTCTACCTGGCCTACCTGACGGACGGCATCATCGCCGCCTATTCCGTCATGCGGCAGAACGGCAATGTCGAATTCTCGGATGAGGAGTTCGGCGCCTTGCGCGCGCTGGCGCCGATCGTCTGCAGCGCGATCTCGCGCAACTGGGCCGGGCTGGTGATCAGCCAGCCGCCGCAGGGGCTGGCTGTCTGGTCGCGCCGTGGCGAACTGATGGAGCAGGGATTCGAGTCCTTCGCCGCCGACAAGCTGTCGCCGCGCGAGCGGATGATCGTCCGGCTGGTCCTCAAGGGCCACTCGACGCTGTCGATCAGTTCGACGCTGGGGATTGCCGAGGGGACGGTGAAGAACCACCGCAAGAACATTTACGCCAAGCTGCGCATCAGCGGTCAATCGGAGCTGTTCTCGACCTTTGTCGGGCACATCTGCCGCTAGGGGCGTCCGATACGGGATTGGGCCTGTCGCGGGAACCCTAGCGGAACTCTTCGAGGTAGCGCCTGCTTTCCGCGAATTCGGCGCGTATCCAGTCCGCGAATGCCAGCGCCGGCTCGCTGAGATCGGCCAGGCTGCGCGCCACCAACCAGTAGGCGCCGCATTCGACATTGGTGTCGAACGGCTTGATCATCCTGCCCGCCGTGAGCTCGTCCCTGACCAACAGCAGGTCGCCGAGCGCCACGCCGTGCCCCAGCATCGCAGCCTGCTTGGACAGCGCGGCGTCGGCGAGAAGCGGTCCGCGCACGGGGACGTCGTCGTCGACCCCGGCGGCTTCGAACCAGCGCGCCCAGCCCTGGCGGTTCTCCTCGTGCAGCAAGGTGTAGCGGCGCAGATCGGCAGGCTCCGAAAGCGCTTGCCCGGACCCAAGCAGGGCCGGCGACAGGATCGGCGAATCGATGACTGGTGCCAGCCATTCCGCCTCGGTGCGCGGCCAGGACGTGTCCCGGGCGCTGAAGCGCAAGGCGAGCTCCGGCTGGCCACCCCGGAATTCCACCAGTCGAGGATCGACGTCGAGGGAGATGTCTATGCCGGGCCATTTCTCCCGGAAGCCGTTCAGCCTCGGCACCAGCCAGCAAGCGGCGAGCGAAGGCTCGACGCTGACGCGCACGACGGACTGCGCCGGGGTCGCGATGAGATCGGCGAGCAGTCCGTCGATGGCATCGAAGCTCTGGACGAGCTGCGAGAGCAGACGTTCGCCGGCTTCGGTCAGCGCGACGCGGCGGTGATGGCGGATGAAAAGCGGCCGGTGCAGGAACGTCTCCAGCTCACGAATCTGACGGCTGATCGCGGCCTGCGAGACGAAGAGTTCTTCCGCCGCGCGGCTGAAGCTCAGGTGACGTCCGGCCGATTCAAAACTTCTCAAAGCTGTCAGGGGCAGGCGGCCACGCTTCATTCGTATAATCTCAAGTTATCCGACGGCGACATTATACTCGTTTGAAGGGCAGGGCCAGCGGCGCTCTAATCCAAAGGGAAAGGAGGTCCTGCCATGAGAAACTACCTCGCGATCTATTCCGACGTGCTGCGGCTCGTCACGTTCCAGCAGCTGCGCCATTATCCCGAGTTTCCACGCGACGAAGCCGTGTTCGGTGGCGATCGTCCGCCACGTCAGGCAGGCCGGCCGGGCTTGCGCCGTTGACGCAAGGCAGTCGCCGCATTGCGCAAACGGTGTCGAGTTGACATCTATGCAAAATGAGCGAACCGGGACGATCCCAAGCATGAATGACGGCCACAGGCATGCCGGGCCGCGTGCACGCGGCCGTAACTGGCCGGGGCCGTGGCGCAAGACGCCGGGCCGCGTGTTCGGCACGTCGCTCGTCCGGCTCTACCAGCTCACCCTGTCCGGCTTCGTCGGCAATTCCTGCCGGCACCTGCCGACCTGTTCGGAATACGCGCATGAGGCGATCGCCCGTCATGGCCTGTGGGCCGGCGGCTGGATGGGATTGTTCCGTGTCTTGCGCTGCGGGCCGTTCGGGACGCACGGCATCGACCTCGTGCCCAAGGTGCTCGATGATCGCTACCGCTGGTTCACACCCTGGCGCTACTGGCGGATTGGCCGGAAACGCGGCGATCCCGAGAACTGACTGTCGCTCTTCGTCCTGGTCGCGACCGGTCAGGAAACGGGTGGCGGTGGCTGCGGGTCGAAGCGACACTGGGCCTCCAGAACGGGAGGTCTTCTCATATGATTTCGCTGTTTCGCGCCATTCACCTCCATGCCGCCACACGGGGCGACGGGCTGCGGCCCGAATTTTTCGGAGCGGTATCGAAGCCTCTTGCCCCGCCGACCATCGCCGACGGGAAGCCGCGGGCACCCGGCGTGCATTCGAAAGACAGCCCGGAGCCTTGTCGGCAAACGCGTCATAGAGTTCGAAAGCCCGTCATTCTCTGAATTTTCCACGGGTCGCAGCAGTGGATATTTACGATCCGGTAGGGTTAACGGCAGCCTGCACAAAGACTGCGAATTTGAGACAAATTCGAGACAAGAGGTGCCTTTAAGCCGCTCGTGAATTCCCCTCCCGCAGCGAGCGTCCCATGCATCAGATCGACCGTCTTCCCTTCATCATCGCCGCAACGCTTTTCCTGCTGGCGTGGATGCTCGGTCTGCCGATGCGGGCGCAATCTGCGCCGCTCGCAGATATCCACTGCACGCTGATCCAGGATGCCGAGAGCGGCAAGACCCTGTACCAGGACGGAGTCTGCGATCAGCGTGTCAGTCCTGCCTCCACCTTCAAGGTGCCGCTGGCGCTGATCGGTTACGATTCCGGCATATTGACCGACGAGCACACGCCGAGCTGGGACTACAAGCCGGAGTTCAACGCGGTGAAGCGCGATCGCAAGACGGTGGACCCCACCATCTGGGAGCGGGATTCCATCATCTGGTACTCGCGCGAGATCACGCGCCGCCTCGGCGCCGATCGATTTGCCGGCTATGTGTCGAAGTTCGGCTACGGCAACAAGGACGTTTCGGGCAATCCCGGCAAGAATGACGGCCTGACGAACTCCTGGGTCGACTCCTCGCTCGAAATCTCGCCTGTCGAACAGACGGCGTTCCTGCGCCAATTGCTTGCCGGCAAAATGCCGGTTTCGGCGAAAGCGCATCAGATGACGCAGGCCATCCTGCCGAATTTCAAGGCAGGCGACTGGATGGTGCAGGGCAAGACCGGCAGCACCAGGATCGCCAAGGACAAGCGCTCGCTCGGCTGGTTCGTCGGTTGGGCACAAAAAGGTGGGCAGCGTATCGTGTTCGCGCGGCTGAACGTCGATGGCACGCGCAGCGACATGCCGAAGGGTCTCAAGACGCGGGCGCAGTTCCTGAGGGATCTTCCGCAACTCCTCAAATGAGCGCCTGACGCGAACATGCTTTACGGCGGCGGAAACTGGCCATAAAAGACAGCCCGCCGCCGGACGCCTCCGGCAATTCACCGTGCATGCGCCGCCTGGGACGCCGTCAACCCGCCTCCCGGCGGTATGCATTTTCACCACCCGCGTTCGTTTGCGGGACTGGATAGGAGAACTCTGATGTCCGTTTCCCTCACATTTCCCGATGGTTCGGTTCGCGACTACGACGCCGCGATGACCGGAGCTGGTCTTGCCGAGTCGATCTCGAAGTCGCTGGCCAAGAAGGCCGTCGCCTACAGCCTCGATGGTGTGCTGCGTGATCTGTCCGACCCGTTGGGCAAGTCCGGCAATGTCGAGATCGTCACCCGTGACGATCCGCGCGCGCTGGAACTGATCCGTCACGACACGGCCCATGTGCTGGCCGAGGCGGTGCAGGAATTGTGGCCGGGAACCCAGGTCACCATCGGACCGGTGATCGAGAACGGATTCTATTACGACTTTGCCCGCAACGAGCCGTTCACGCCCGAAGACTTCCCGGTGATCGAGAAGAAGATGCGCGAGATCATTTCGCGCAACAAGCCGTTCACCAAGGAAGTCTGGTCGCGCGAGAGGGCGCGCAAGGTGTTCGCGGACAAGGGCGAGCGCTACAAGCTCGAACTGATCGACGCGATCCCGGAAGACCAGGAGCTGAAGATCTACGCGCAGGGTGACTGGTTCGACCTCTGCCGCGGCCCGCACATGGCCTCGACTGGGCAGATCGGCAACGCCTTCAAGCTGATGAAGGTGGCTGGCGCCTACTGGCGCGGCGATTCCAACAACCCGATGCTGACGCGCATCTACGGCACGGCCTGGGCCGACCAGGCGCAGCTCGAGGCCTACCAGACCATGCTGGAGGAGGCCGAGAAGCGCGACCATCGCAAGCTTGGGCGCGAGATGGACCTGTTCCACTTCCAGGAAGAGGGACCGGGCGTCGTGTTCTGGCACGCCAAGGGCTGGAAGATGTTCCAGAACCTGGTCAACTACATGCGTCGCCGCCTCGACGAGCAGGGCTACCAGGAGGTCAACGCGCCGCAGGTCCTCGATAAGAGCCTGTGGGAGACGTCGGGCCACTGGGGCTGGTATCGCGACGCCATGTTCAAGGTGACGGTGGCCGGCGACGATACCGACGACGACCGCGTCTTCGCGCTGAAGCCGATGAACTGCCCGGGCCACGTGCAGATCTTCAAGCACGGGCTGAAGTCCTATCGCGACCTGCCGGTCAAGCTCGCCGAATTCGGCAACGTGCACCGCTACGAGCCGTCCGGCGCGTTGCACGGGCTGATGCGTGTGCGCGGTTTCACCCAGGATGACGCCCATATCTTCTGCACGGAAGAGCAACTGGCCGCCGAGTGCCTGCGCATCAACGACCTGATCCTGTCGACTTATGCCGATTTCGGCTTCGACGAAGTCAGCGTGAAGCTGTCGACGCGGCCGGACAAGCGCGTCGGCACCGACGAGGCCTGGGATCATGCCGAGGCGATCATGAGCAACGTGCTGGATACGATCCGCACGCGCTCCGGCAATCGCATCAAGACTTCGATCAATCCGGGCGAGGGCGCCTTCTACGGGCCGAAGTTCGAGTATGTGCTCAAGGATGCCATCGGCCGCGAATGGCAGTGCGGCACCACACAGGTGGACTTCAACCTGCCGGAGCGGTTCGGCGCCTTCTACATCGCCGCCGATTCGGAGAAGAAGCGTCCGGTCATGGTGCACCGCGCGATCTGCGGTTCGATGGAACGCTTCCTCGGCATCCTGATCGAGCACTATTCCGGCCACTTCCCGCTGTGGTTCGCGCCGCTGCAGGTGGTGGTGGCGACCATTACGTCCGACGCCGATGAATACGCAGCCAAGGTCGTCGAACGGCTGCGCGCAGCCGGCCTGCTGGCGGAAGCCGACCTGCGCAACGAGAAGATCAACTACAAGGTTCGCGAGCACTCGCTGGCCAAGGTTCCGGTGATCCTCGTCTGCGGCAAGCGCGAAGCCGAGGAGGAGACGGTCAACGTCCGCCGCCTCGGTTCGCGCGACCAGGAATCGCTTTCGCTGGTGGAAGCCGTCAAGCGGCTGGCCGACGAAGCGATGACGCCGGACCGCCGGCGCAAGGTCGCCTGATCGGCCGATCCTGCCTTCTCAAATGGCGGTGGTACTCCACCGCCATTTTCATGTCCCTGTCACGCAACGGGCCTAACAAGCTGCAATGCTCAAGCTCAAGCCGCGCGAAAGACCGTTTCCGGAACTTTCCTACGCCAATCCGCGCCAGCCGGCGTTGACGCGCTGGTTCATCCATTCGGTCGAGGGGCTGTCGGGGCGCGATCGCTTTGCCGCCCTCTACGATCTGTGGCGCCGCCAGGTGGTGCCGACGGGCGAGCGCGTCTTCAGCCGCATGCTCGATCTCATCGACGTCAGGGTCCGCTCGGCCGACCAGTGGCCGCCGGTCGGCCTGCCGGACACGCCGTTGGTGATCGTCGCCAACCATCCGTTCGGCATCGGCGACGGGATCGCCGCGCTGTCCCTCGCCGAGCAGCTCGGGCGGCCCTTCCGGGTGATGATCCACAAGGATCTGCTCAAGATCCGCGAGATGGAGCCCTATTCGCTGCCGATCGATTTTTCGGAGACGAAGGAAGCGCTGAAGAACAACATGGCGGTGCGCCACGAGGCGGTGCGGCTGCTGCGGGAAGGGGTGACCATCGTCGTGTTCCCCGCCGGCGGCGTTGCCACCGCTCCCAAGGGATTTGGCCGGGCGCGCGACCTGCCGTGGAAGATGTTTCCCGCGCGCCTGATCCAGGATGCAAAAGCCTCCGTCGTACCGGTCTATTTTTCCGGGCAGAACGGCCGTCTGTTCCATCTGGTCAGCGGCCCGATGAACATGGCCGAGCGCGACAACCGGGTGGCCAAGTTCGTCGGGAAAGCTTCGCTGACGCTGCGCATATCGCTGCTCATCCATGAATTCGCGCGGCTTTCCGGCAAGGCGATCGACGTGCGCGTCGGCAAGGTGCTGAGCTGGAGCGATCTGGAGCCGATGCGCGACCGCAAGGCGCTGCTGGACCGGCTCTATCGGGCTGTCTTCGACCTCGCGCCGCCGGCGTCACCGCGCAAGAAGCTGCCGTTCCTGCCGGGGCGCACGAAGCTCGCGGCTTAACTGCCGACCGGGCGACGTTTAGTCGGCGCCTTCCTCGGGATCCATCGCCGCCGCTTCCGAGGCCAGCACCTCGATCTCCTGGTTCTGGCCGGCGACGACGGTGAAATCCTTCTGGTAGATGCGGTCGCGGTTCTTGGCGATGATGGTGTAGTCGCCTTCGGCGAGCACCATGGAGGCGAAGGCGCCGACGGTTTCCTTGATCGGATCGCCGGACTCGTTGAGGAGCGACCAGGACGTGTCGGCGATGGCCTCGCCGCCGGCTTCGCGCACCAGCTTCATGGTGATCTCGGCGGCGTGGTGCTCGACGGTCGCTTCGGTGAGCTTGCCGGCCTCGACACGGATGTCGGAGCGGATGACCGCGTTCACCGCGCCATAGGTCGACACCACATGGTAGGTGCCGGCATTGAGCCGCACCACGCTGTTGGGCTCGACATCCGGAATGATCAGCGCGCGGTCGCCATTGGGCTCGGCGTGGCCCTCATAGATGGAAAAGCGCAGCTTCTTGGATGGAATGCGCGCGCCGCCTGACAGAACGGCGTCGAGCTTGAGGCCGCCGGCATCGAGGACGACACTCTCGCGCTTGGTGTCCTTGCTGACGGTAATGCGCTTGGTGGCGCCGGCGCGGCCGTAGGAGGCATGCACAAGGTAGCTGCCCGGCTCAAGCTGGAAGACCGCCGTCCCGCCATGGGAGGAGGCCACTAGCGGCAGCTTGCCGTCGCTGCCGGCCTCGGGCTTGAAGACGCGCCAGACGAGGCCTCGCGTTATGTCCGCGCCCTTGTCCGTCAGTTGCGCTGACAGCGTGATCGCGCCGCCATCGCCCTGCGCCAGCGACTTCTCGCCTCGCGGCGTGGCGTAGCTGGAAATTCCCGGCAGCTTGAGGTCGTTCACGCTATTGGCGTTCTGGGCGAGGGCATACGAGATCGGCACCGCGAAGATCGCGGCGATGAGCCAGATCGCGAAAAGGCGCCGAGTCCCCTCAAACATGCCTTGCGTTGAAGCCCATGGCGGTGGCAATTTCAAGGCTGAAGAGTCCATTCCGTCAGCCGGAAGGCCTCAACGGCGCGTTTTGCGTCGCTTGCCCGAGCCGCCCGATTTCCCGCTGGCGCGCTTCAGCTCAAAATCCAGGAGAATCGCGCCCATGACGTCGCCGATCATCGACTTTCTGCTGACCCGTAATTCAGCGCCCATCCCGGACCTGAAAGAGCCGGCGCCGAGCGATGCCGAGATCGCCACCATGATCGCCGCCGCGAGCCGCGTGCCGGATCATGGCCGGTTGGAGCCATGGCGCTTCATCGTCTATCGCGGCGAGGCGAGGGTCGAGATCGGCCGGAAACTGGCAGCGCTCGCCGAGCAGCGCGAAGGGCCGTTACCGGAAGGGCGACGCAACCAGGAACTGGCACGGTTTTCGCGCGCGCCCCTGGTCATCGGCGTTGTTTCCAGCCCGAAGGAAAGTCCCAAGATACCGCAATGGGAGATGTTCATTTCGGGTGGCATGGCGGCGATGAACCTGATCATCGCGGCCAACGCGCTGGGCTACGGCACCAATATGATCAGCAACTGGTATTCGGATGTGCCGGAGGGCAGGGCGCTTCTGGGACTTGCGCCGCAGGAGCGCGTCGTCGGCTTCGTGCATATCGGCACCGCCCAGGCACCCGCGCCGGAGCGGCCGCGCCCCGACCCGGCAAAGCTCTACACCGATTATTCCGGTCCTTTCGCAGGCTGAGCGTCCCCGCGGCGCCAGATCCAAGGGGACAGCTTACTTTTCCGCGGAATGCCCAGCCGTTCGATCGTCGATACCGGCGGAAAAGTCAGCTGCTCCCCGGGGATGCTTCTGCTCCAAGGCTCTGCGTCAGGCGAACACGCCAGCCGCGCGGGCTCGCGCCAGAAGCCGCTCGGCCAATCTGAGATGCGGCCGGTCATACATCTTGCCGTCGATGCCGACGACGCCGGGATTGCCGGCCGCCTCGAAGGCGGCGACCACCGCCGCCGAATGCTCGACAGCTTCCCGCGAGGGGGTGAAAGCGGCATTGATGACCGGAACCTGCGCTGGATGGATCGCCATCTTGCCGGTGAAGCCGTCGCGCTCCGCTTCGCGGCACTCGGCCTCGAAGGCGGCCATGTCGCGAAAATTCGGGAAGACGGTGTCGATCGCGGCGACCTCGGCCGCGCCGGATGCAAGGATGGTCATCGCGCGGGCAAGGCGGAACACATCCGTGTAGCGGCCATGCTCGTCACGCGCGGCGCGCGCGCCGATGGCGGCCGAAAGATCCTCGGCGCCCCAGGTGAGGCCGG
The DNA here is from genome assembly GCA_001899205.1 of Mesorhizobium sp. 65-26. Taxonomy (GTDB): domain Bacteria; phylum Pseudomonadota; class Alphaproteobacteria; order Rhizobiales; family Rhizobiaceae; genus Mesorhizobium. Next base: position 62,443 of record MKVL01000042.1, read on the forward strand.
CCAGCCGGCCGCTCGCGCCTGCATAGCTTGCCCCGGCCAGCACTCCCGCCGCCGTTTCGGAGATGATCGGCACGATCCGCGTCGTGCCGTCCGATATGCCGGCTTCGGCCTCCGCCACCCGGAGCTTGGCCGCGAGGCGCTGCACGTCCTGCCCGGAATTCGATTTCGGCAGCATGATGCCGTCCGGCCTGGCGGGAACCAGCGCCGCAAGATCATCGTCGGTCAAGCCGGTCGAAAGGTCGTTCACCCTGATATAGACGGCCGGGCCGGTTTCCTGCCTACGCGCGGCGATGAAGGCAGCGGCGATGGCGCGCGCCGCCTCCTTGTTATGTGGCGCGACGGAGTCCTCGAGGTCGACGATGACGACATCGGCTTCGGCGCCAAAACCCTTCTCCAGCTTCTTTTCCGAATCGCCTGGAACAAACAGCATTGAGCGCATGCGTCAGGCCGCCTTCTTCATCATCATCGCCTGCCTTGTGCACTTGGCGACGAGATCATCGTTCTGGTTGTAGGCCCTGTGTTCGAATTCGACGATGCCGCGATCCGGCTTCGACTTGGATTCGCGCACCGAAATCACTGTGGTTTCGACCCTGATCGTGTCGCCATGGAAGACCGGATGGGGAAAGACGGTTTCCTTCATGCCGAGATTGCCGATCGTGGTGCCGAGCGTCAGGTCGTGCACGGAAATGCCGATCATCAGGCCGAGCGTGAACAGCGAATTGACGAGGGGCTTGCCCCATTCGCTCCTGGCCGCGAAATCGAAATCGATATGCAGCGGTTGTGGGTTGAGCGTCATCACCGAGAACAGCATGTTGTCGCTCTCGGTCACGGTCTTGCGCAGCGCGTGGCTGTAGACCTTGCCGACAACGAATTCATCGAGATAAAGGCCGGCCATGGTCGATCTCCTCCTGATTGCCGCCTGCTTGATAGGCGGTGCGAGGGACGCCAGCAAGCCGGTTAAGGAACATGGTGAACGCTTCGTAAACCATTTCTGCCTACGGTCCTCGATGGGGCCGGGAATCTCCCGGGCAGGGGCTTGAAGCAGGCATGGTTGTCTCGCATTTCCTGAAGTGGATCTACACGGCGAAGGTGTCGGAGCGTGCCGCGGCGGCGAGCGCTCTCGCCCGCGCCTACATAAATGCCGATCTGCCGTTCGAGGATCGCTGCGCGGCGGAGGCGGCGCTGACGCTGCTGCTCGACGACGCGTCGTCGAAGGTGCGGCTGGCGCTGGCCGAAACCCTTTCGATGAGCCCTCACGCGCCGCCACAGATCATTAGCGTGCTGGCCTCGGATCAGCCTGAAGTCGCGGGCATGGTGCTGGCGCGCTCGCCGCTGCTCACCGATGCCGATCTGATCGACCGCGTCGCCTGCGGCCAGAAGGCCACGCAGAAGCTCATCGCCGATCGTCCCTCGATCTCCATGGCGCTGTCGGCGGCCATTGCCGAGATCGGCGAGCCTGAGGCTTGCGCCATCCTGCTCGCCAACAGCGGGGCCGAGATAGCCTCGCTGAGCTTCCGTCGCATGGCGGAGCGCCACGGGCACCTGCCTCTGGTGCGAGAGGCGCTGATCTCGGATGCCCGGCTGCCCGCCGACTGCCGTCACATGCTGCTGGTCAAGCTGGGTGAGACGCTGAAGGGCTCGCCGCTCGTGCTGGCGCTGATGGGCGCGGCGCGCGCCGAGCGCGTCACGCGCGACGCCTGCGTCAAGGCTTCGGTCACCCTCATCGAGGGCACCCGGCAGGACGAACACGCGGCGCTGATCGAGCATCTGCGCCTACGCGGCGACCTTACCGCCAGCTTCGTGATCCGCACCATCGCTCACGGCAAGGTCGACTTCTTCGGCTCGGCGCTGGTCGCGCTCAGCCAGCAGTCGGAGCAGCGGGTGAGGGCGCTGCTCGCCGGTGGCCATTATGTGGCGCTGCAGGCACTCTTCCGCAGCGCGGGCCTCGCTGCCTCCACCCATGCCATCATCCTGCGGGCGCTGAAGATCTGGCGCGACGTCGCCAACGGCAAGCGTGTCGCCGGCGTTCAGGAGGTCAGCTGGCTGATGCTCAAGGAATTGGGCGGACAGGCGGCGGAAGGCGATCTGGCGAGCCTCGTCAAGTCGATCCATCTCGACGCGCTGCGCGAGAATGCGCGTGGTCACGCGCTGGCGATCGCCGCCGCCTGACACGGACTGGAGCCAGCTCGGGCGGCAAGGCTGACCGACACAGGGGTGCCGAGTCCGCTAGCGACGCTCCTTGGCGAAGAAATCGGGATAATCCTCCATTGCCGCCGCGATGATGCGCAGCGAAACCGCGATCTGCAGCACTTCGGGGGAATCGTTGCGCTCGGTGAGGTTCGCCGCATATTGCCGGGCGACAGTGACGGTCGAGCTTGGCGGCTCGCCATGCGAACGGAAAAGCAGCTCGCGCGCCAACCCGCGAAGGAAGTTCGCGACCGATTGCGCTGTTTCCAGCGGGACGGCGGGATTCCGCCCAACGGTGCGCAAGCGCAGGATCTCGAGGCCGACAGTGACCGCGGCGACGGAGCCGCCAAGTACTGCGTCGCCTTTTCTGCCGGCCTGCTGGACCAGCGGCATCAACTGATTGACACGATCGTAGGCGAGGCTCTCGAACGCCGTTCGGCGCGGCACGCGCTCGTGCAGGCACAGACGTGCGAGATCCTCGCGCATGACCTGGACGATGCGGTTGACGGTGACCCAGGGGTCCGCCGGCAGTACGACGATGAAGACGCCGATCGCCAGCAATATGCCGACGAGGATGGACGCCGAGCCCGCCAGGAAGGGGATCGGGTCGTAGGTCATCGCCTGGTGCGGGCTGAGGAAAGCCAGGAAGTTGATGGCGAAGGCCGTGGCGACGCCGACATAGCGGGGATTGGCCATGGCCAGGGCCGCCGGCACCAGGATGGGGACGACGAAGACCATGAACCAGCCGAAGCCCGGCAATGCGGGCAGCGCGAACTGACCGACCAGGAAGGCGAAGGGAAGCGCCAGCAGCGTGCCCTTGAAGAAACCCCAGGCGACCTGAACCGGGTCCGGCCGGGAGGCGAACAGGCTGGACACGACCGCCACGAGGATGACGGTGCCCGCCGCCTCGGACCATTTGGTGGTCAGCCAGAAAGCCGCGACCAGCAGCGTGGCGAGCGTCGCGCGAACCGCGTTGCGGACAGCTGCCTGATGATCGCGATGCACGACCAGGGCCGGCTGCTGCCGGTCCCGTTTGCGGCCGGGTTTTGGCGAGCGCAAGGCATCCAGGCCGCGCAGCACCTGTTTCAGGGCCTCGGCGAAATCGGCGGCGATGGTCAGCCGGGTTACGGTGCCGACCTTGTCGCCATCCGGGCCTGGGGGCATCTCCGGCACCTGCCGCGCCTTGGCCGCGATGGCGTCGAGCCGTGCGATCCACGGGGCTGTGTCGTCGAGAGCCGATGGCTTGGCCACCAGCTCGGTCACCAGCGCATGAAGATCGGCGCGCACGGGAATGAGGGCGGCGTTCTTCGGCGCCGCATGCTGGTAAAGGGCACGTGCCGCCGACAGGGCGGAAAGGAACTGGCCGATGGTGCGGCGCACCGGATGGGCGCGCGTCGCGAAGCTCGGCGCCTCGAGGCGGGCATAAGAGCGCATCTCGGCCAGCGTCTGCGTTTCGCCGACCAGCTTGCGATGCAGGCTGGCCTGCGTGGCGGAATCGCCGCCCGAGAAGGCGCCGCCGGCATAGACCGCCAGATCCAGTATGCAGCGCTTGAGCCTCGCAATGATCGCGGTGCTGGCCAGCCTCGGCAGGATGAGCCGGCTGGTGAGGCCGGCGCAGACGATGCCGAGCACGATTTCCGCGCAGCGCGCGATCGCGAGATCGACGACGATGTGCGGCTGCCCGAAGGCTGGAAGGCTGATGATCATGGCCGTATAGCCGGCCAGCGCCGCGCCATAAGCCTCGGGATTGCGCAACAGCGACGAGACGAACGTGCAAAGGCCGATCCAGAGGGCCAGCGTGCAAACCATCATCCAGGGGTCGGAACCGAGCACTGTGGTGATGCCGATCGCGGCGACGCCGCCAACGAGTGTGCCGAGCAGCCTGTAGAAACCCTTGGCCAAGACCATGCCGGCCACCGGCTGGGCGACGATGAAGACGGTCATCATCGCCCATTGCGGATGATCGAGCTTGAGCGCGTAGGCGGTGAGAAGCGCGATCAGCCCGGCCGATACAGTGCGCAGGGCGAAAATCCAGTCCGAGCGCGTCGGGCGGGCAAAATCCCGGAATGCCGCGTCGAAACGATCCCTCATCCGCTCCCGGATCACGCGTTGGTCTCCGCCATACGGCGCCGCGCTTCCCCTCGGATGCGCAAGGGACGCCGTAGCTCTTTGATTTTGCGCATGATCCTGCTCGAAAATCGATTCCGATTTTCGAATTTATGCGCCCCGGTGGCGAAAGGATGTCGAAGCGGCCGCGCCATGGGCGGCGCGATCAGATATCGAGCCCCTCGGTCTCGGCGAATTCGGCGCGCTCCTGGATGAAGCGGAAACGGGCCTCGGGCTTGGTGCCCATCAGCGCGTCCACCGCGTCCTTGGTCGCGTCCTCCCGGTCGATCACGTCGACGCGCAGCAGCGTGCGCTTCCTCGGATCCATGGTGGTTTCCTTGAGCTGCGCGGCCATCATTTCGCCCAGGCCCTTGAAGCGGCCGATCTCGACCTTGCCGCGCCCGGTGAATTCGGTGCGCAGAAGCTCGTCCTTGTGGGCGTCGTCGCGCGCGTAAGCCACCTTGCCGCCCTGCCGGATCGAGTAGAGCGGCGGCACGGCCATGTAGAGATGGCCGCCGCGGATCAGGCTGGGCATCTCCTGGAAGAAGAAGGTGATCAGCAGCGAGGCGATGTGGGCGCCGTCGACGTCGGCGTCGGTCATGATGATGACGCGGTCGTAGCGGAGATCCTCGTCGCGATACTTCGAACGCGTGCCGCAGCCGAGCGCCTGGATCAGGTCGGAAATCTGCTGGTTTGCCGCCAGCTTGTCATTGCCGGCGCTGGCGACGTTGAGGATCTTGCCGCGCAGCGGCAGCACCGCCTGGCTGGCGCGGTCTCGCGCCTGCTTGGCCGAGCCGCCGGCCGAGTCGCCCTCGACGATGAAGAGCTCGGCGCCGGCGGCGGCGTTCTGCGTGCAGTCGGCGAGCTTGCCCGGCAGGCGCAGCTTGCGAACGGCGCTCTTGCGCGACACTTCCTTTTCCTGGCGCCGCCGCACGCGCTCGTCAGCGCGCGCGATCACCCAGTCCAGCAACTTGGAGGCTTCCTGCGGGTTGTCGGCCAGCCAATGGTCGAATGGATCGCGAATGGCGGTCTCGACGATGCGCATCGCCTCGATGGTCGCCAGCCTGTCCTTGGTCTGGCCGACGAATTCCGGTTCACGGATGAAGACCGAAAGCATGCCCGCGGCCGAGACCATGACGTCCTCGGAGGTGACGATCGAGGCGCGCTTGTTGCCGACCAGCTCGGCATAAGCGCGCAGGCCGCGCGTCAGCACGTTGCGGAAGCCGGCTTCGTGGGTGCCGCCCTCGGCCGTCGGGATGGTGTTGCAATAGGAATTGAGGAAGCCGTCGCCACCAAACCAGGTGACCGCCCATTCGAGGGAGCCGTGGCCGCTCTGCTTCTCGCTCTTGCCGGCGAAAACCTCGCGGGTGACCTGGAACTCGTCGCCGAGCGAGGCCTTGAGATAGTCCTTGAGGCCACCCGGAAAATGGAAGGTTGCCTTCGCGGGGGTCTCGTCCTTTTCCCTGATCAGCGACGGATCGCAGATCCAGCGGATCTCGACGCCGCCGAACAGGTAGGCTTTCGAGCGCGTCATGCGATAAAGGCGCGCCGGTTCGAACGCGGCGCCCTTGCCGAAAATCTGCTCGTCGGGGTGGAATCGGGTCCTCGTGCCCCGGCGGTTGTGGACCTCGCCGAGATGTTCGAGACCGCTGACCGGGATGCCGCGCGAGAAGCGCTGACGATAGAGCTGGCGGCCGCGCGCGACCTCGACCTCGAGATGGTCCGACAGCGCGTTGACGACGGAGACGCCGACGCCGTGCAGGCCGCCGGAGGTCTCGTAGACCTTGGAGTCGAACTTGCCGCCCGAATGCAGCGTCGTCATGATGACTTCAAGCGCCGGCTTCTTGAACTTCGGATGCATGTCGACCGGGATGCCGCGGCCGTTGTCGGTGACGGTCAGGAAACCGTCGGCCGACAGCTCGACCTCGATGAAGGTCGCATGGCCGGCCACCGCCTCGTCCATCGAATTGTCGATGACTTCGGCGAACAGGTGGTGCATCGCCTTGTCGTCGGTGCCGCCGATATACATGCCGGGCCGGCGCCGCACCGGCTCCAGCCCCTCCAGGACCTCGATGTCGGCCGCACTGTAATTGTCGCCATTGTCACGGGGGGCGGCCACGCGCTTGGCCGCCTGCACCAGCGGATCGGCAGGACGCGCCGGCGCCTTCACCGGCTGCGGCTGCTTTTCCAGGCTGCCGAAAAGATCGTTGTTGTCGTCCATGCTCGCCATACGTCCGATGCTGCGAATCACCCAAGGGATACTGCCACGCTTTTGCGGCGCGGGCGACTTGGGTTCCTGTTACGTTCAGGGGATGGCGCGCTTCTATCGCAAAACCGCGCCGGAACCAAGCCCGTCGGATCGGGCGGTTTCAAGGCCGGACGGTTCAGGCCGAGGCGACAGGGGCAGGCGCTTGCGCTCGCAAAAGGAAAAGCCGGCGCGTAGCGCGCCGGCTTTCCCGATTCATTCGGCGGCGCCGAGATACGCCGACAGAGGCGGGCAGGAGCAGACCAGATTGCGGTCGCCGGCGACGTTGTCGATGCGCGACACGGGCGGCCAGTACTTCGCCGCCAGGTCGGCGTCTCCAGCCGGATAGGCGGCCTCCAGGCGCGAGTAGGGATGGCTCCACTCGCTGGCCAAGGCCTCGGCGGCTGTGTGCGGCGCATTGACCAGCGGGTTGTCGGCCAGCGGCCACTGACCGCCGGCAACCTTCGCGGCCTCGCCGGAAATGGCGATCATGGCGTCGCAGAAGCGATCAAGCTCACGCTTGGGCTCCGACTCGGTCGGCTCCACCATCAGCGTGCCGGCGACCGGGAACGACATGGTCGGCGCATGGAAGCCGTAGTCGATCAGGCGCTTGGCGATGTCGTCGACGCTGATGCCAGTGCGCTCCTTCAGCACGCGCGTGTCGAGGATGCACTCATGCGCGACGCGGCCGTGGCTGCCCTTGTAGAGCACCGGGAAATGCGGCTCGAGCCTGGTCGCCACATAGTTGGCGGACAGGATCGCCGTTTCCGTCGCGTGCTTGAGGCCTGAAGCGCCCATCATGCGGATGTACATCCAGGTGATCGGCAGGATGGAGGCGCTGCCGAAAGGCGCGGCGGAGACCGCATGCGTCGAGCCCTCGACGACATGGCCCGGAAGGTGCGGCTCAAGATGCGCCTTGACGCCGATAGGGCCCACGCCCGGACCGCCGCCGCCATGCGGGATGCAGAAGGTCTTGTGCAGGTTCATGTGGCAGACGTCGGCGCCGATGTCGCCGGGACGGGCGAGCCCGACCAGCGCATTGAGATTGGCACCGTCGAAATAGACCTGGCCGCCATGCTCGTGGATGAGGGCGCAGAGCTCGCGCGCGCCCTCCTCGTAGACGCCGTGCGTCGAGGGGTAGGTGAACATCAGGGCCGCGAGATTGGCGCCATGCTCCGCAGCCTTGGCCCGCATGTCGTCCATGTCGATGTTGCCGTCGTCGGTGCAGCGCACCACCACGACACTCATGCCGGCCATGGCCGCGCTCGCCGGATTGGTGCCGTGCGCGGAGGAGGGGATGAGGCAGATCGTGCGATGGCCCTCGCCGCGCGCCCGATGATAGGCGCGGATGGCGAGCAGGCCGGCATATTCGCCCTGGCTGCCGGCGTTGGGCTGCAGGCTCACCGCGTCGAAGCCGGTGATTTCCGACAGCCAGCCTTCCAGTTCGCCGATCATGGCGCGGTAGCCGGCCGAGTGGGTCGCCGGCGCGAAAGGATGCAGGTTGGCCACGCTTGGCCAGCTTACCGGTGCCATTTCGGCGGCGGCATTGAGCTTCATTGTGCAGGAGCCGAGCGGGATCATGGCGCGGTCGAGCGCCAGGTCCTTGTCGGCCATCCTGCGCAGGAAGCGCATCATTTCGGTTTCCGACCGGTTTTCGTGGAACACCGGCTGGGTGAGGAATTCCTTGCCGCGCGGCTTGCCCGGAACGGTGCTTGCCGCTTCGGCTCCCGCCTTGGCGCCGAAGAGGGCGGCGATCGCCTCGAGATCGGCCTCGGTCGAGGTCTCGTCGAAGGCGATGCCGACGTGATCGGCGTCGACGACGCGCAGCAGCAATCCGCTCTTTTCCGCGGCGGCGGCAATTTTCGCCGCCTGGCCCTTCACCTCGGCCGTTACGGTATCGAAGCGGCTGGCGCCCAGCACCGTGACGCCGGCAGCCTTGAGGCCGGCCGCCAGCCGGTTGGCCAGCGCATGGATGCGTCCGGCGATCCCCTGCAGGCCGGCGGGGCCGTGCCAGATGGCGTAGGCGGTCGCCATGTTGGCGAGCAGGGCCTGCGCGGTGCAGATGTTGGAGGTCGCCTTGTCGCGACGGATGTGTTGCTCACGCGTCTGCAGCGCGAGGCGGAAACCCGGCCGCCCCTTGGTGTCGGTCGACTGGCCGACGAGACGGCCCGGCATCAGGCGGGTCAGCTTGTCGGAGACGGCGCAATAGGCGGCGTGCGGGCCGCCGAAGCCCATGGGTACGCCAAAGCGCTGCATCGGCCCGACGACGATGTCGGCGCCAAGTTTCGCCGGGGCGTCCGTCAGCGTCAGGCCGAGCGGATCGGCGATGAACACGACCAGCGCGCCGGCCGCGCGGGCCTTCTCGATCGCCGCCTTGTGATCGCCATAGACACCATGGGTGTCAGGCCAGGAAACGAGCAGCGCGGCCGTGTTGTCGTCGATGCTGTCGCCATCGACCTCGACGCCGAGCGGCTCGGCGCGGGTGCGGACTACGTCCAGCGTCTGCGGGTGCGGCGCGCCCGCGATCGCGACCTTGTTGCGCTTGTCGCGATGATGGCGCAGCGCGATGCCGACGGCCTCGGCAACGGCGGTCGCCTCGTCAAGCAGCGAGGCGGAGGCGACCGGCAGGCCGGTCAACTCGGTCACCAGCGTCTGGAAATTGAACAGCATCTCCAGGCGGCCCTGGCTGATCTCCGCCTGGTACGGTGTGTAGGCCGTGTACCAGGCCGGGTTCTCGAACAGGTTGCGCTGGATGACCGGGGGCACGTCGACCCCATGATAGCCGGTGCCGATAAAACTCTTCAGCACCTTGTTGCCGGCCATCTTCGCCGAAAGCTCGGCCAGCGCTTCGGCTTCGCTCGCGGCCGGCGGCAGGGCCAGTGGACGATCGAGGCGGATCGATTTCGGCACGGTCTGGCTGATCAGCGTCTCGACGGACGGAACGCCGATGGCGGCCAGCATAGCGCGGGTTTCCGGAAGGCCCGGACCGATATGGCGGGCGGCGAAGGGGTAGGGTGCTGCGGTCATCTCATGCGATCCTGTCTTCAGCCGATATGGGCTTTGTAGGCGGCCTCATCCATGAGACCGGCGAGTTGGCCCTCGTCGGCGAGCTTCATCTTCCAGAGCCAGCCGTCGCTGGTCGCCGCCGAATTGACGAGCGACGGATCGGCGGACAGCGCGCCGTTGGTGTCGGTGATCTCGCCGTCGACCGGCGCATAGACGTCGGACGCGGCCTTGACGGATTCGACCACGACGGCGGTGTCGCCCTTGGCGACCTTGCGGCCGCTCTCGGGCAATTCGACGAAGACGAGGTCGCCGAGTTGTTCCTGCGCATAGTCGGTGATGCCGACGGTGGCGACGCCGTTCTCGACGCGGAGCCATTCATGATCTGCGGTGAAGTAGGTCTTGGCCATAGGAACTTATCCTTTGCGGTAGCGGTGTGGCGTGAAGGGCAGGGACGCGACGTCGACGGGGATCTTCGTTCCGCGGACATCGGCGAACAGTTTGGTTCCGGGCTTGGCGAGCGCCGTGATGACGTAGCCCATGGCGACCGGATGGGCAGCCGACGGGCCGAAGCCTCCTGACGTGACGTGGCCGGCCGGCCGGCCATCGGCGTCGACGAGCACCGCGCCGGCGCGAACGGGCTGTCGGCCTTCGGGCTTGAGGCCAACGCGTTTTTGCGCCGGTCCCTTTTCGACGATGGCGCGCAGCGCATCGGCGCCGATGAAGCGGCCGGCGGCGCGCACCTCCTTGGGGATGGCCCACATCAATCCGGCGCTTGCCGGATCCGTTTGAGGCGTGATGTCCTGGCCATGCAGGCAGAGCCCGGCCTCGAGCCGCAGGCTGTCGCGGGCGGCAAGCCCGATCCATTGGGCGCGTTCGTCCTGCAGCAGCCTGGCGACGAGATCGCGTGCATCGGCTTCCGGGAGGCCGATTTCGAAACCGTCCTCGCCAGTGTAGCCGGATCGGCTCATGAACCAGTTCTCGCGCGGTTCGACCCCGTGCATGAACAGCAGGGTGCCGGTCTCGATGCCGGCACGCGACAGGATTGCCCACGCGTCCGGGCCCTGGATGGCTAGGAAAACGCGGTCGAGCGCGTCCACCTTGACATCGAAATCAGCCGCCAGGGCGCGAATGTGCTTTTCGTCGGCCGCCGCGTTGCCGGCATTGGCCACCACCATGAACCTGGCGTCGCCGAGCCGGGTGACGATCAGGTCGTCGAGGATGCCCGCATGATCGTCGAGGAAGAAGGTGTATTTGGACTGCGAGATTTCAAGCGCGCCGGCATCGAGCGGGCAGGCGCGGTCGAGCAACGCCACGGCTCCGGGACCGCTCACCTCGAACAGCTTCATGTGCGAGATGTCGAACAGGCCGGCATGTTCGCGACTGTGCAGATGCTCCTTCATGACGCCGGCCGGATAGGTCAGCGGCATGGACCAGCCGGCAAACGCTCCAAAGCGGGCGCCCGCGGCCAAATGCAGATCTTCAAGGGGGAGGTGTTTTCCGTCGTCGCCTGTCATGTCTTCTCCAGAGTCGCACGCAATCGGTCGCGAATGGCGACCAGTCCGTGCCCCTCTGTCTGAAGCCTGAGAGACTCGCGCCCCGTAACTCTGTCGGCAGCGCTTACACCTTCGGCGCGGGAACATTTCCCGACTTTCCAGAGTGTCTTTCCCGTCTACGGTTCTTTTGCCTGAGAGATTTCGGGCGATTTCCCCTTCGGCGGCAGCTCGCGCTGCTCTCTCCCGCAAACAGGTAGGGCTCGTGAAAGCCCTCGACGACTCAATCCATAGCCTGTGCGCGACGGCTTGTCACCTCTGAGCGACATGTTCCGACAAGTCTTCGCTAACCACGCCGCTTGCCGGTTTCTCAAGAGGTGGCTGATATGGTCCCTTCCACGATAGCCGCCGCGTAATGGGTCCTTGGGGCGCAACAGGACGCTGTGGCCTCTTCAGCCGGCAACGACCGGTGGTGGACGGGGAGAAAGATGGGCGAGTTAATCATGACCGCGCCGGTCGCGGGGCTGACGTCGAAGAATCGCATCACCGCCGAGGACGTCACGATGTTGCGCCGAGAAGTGTTCTCGGACGGCGTGGTGACGCGCGGCGAGGCCGAGGCGCTGTTCGCGCTCGACGCCACGGCGCGGGACAAGTGCCAGGAGTGGCCGGTGTTCTTCGTCGAGGCGGTGACGGACTACATCGTCCACCAGGAAAAGCCGTCCGGCTACATCTCGGAAGAGAACGCGGCATGGTTGATCCGCGCGATCTCGCGCGACGGCATGGTCGACAGCCGTACCGAACTCGAACTGCTGATCCACGGTCTGGAGGAGGCGAAATCGTCGCCCAACCGGCTTTCGGCCTACGCGCTGGAGCAGGTCGCCAATGCGGTTGTCGACGGCAAGGGGCCGCTGATGTCGGGCGGCAGGCTGGAGCCCGGCCGCGTCTCCAGGGCAGAGGTCGATCTGCTGCGCCGCATCCTCTACGCCTATGGCGGCGACGGCAACATCGCCATCACGCAGGCGGAAGCCGAGGTGCTCTTCCGGATCAACGAGGCGACCGCCAACGCCGACAACGATCCGTCCTGGAACGAACTGTTCGTCAAGGCGATCGCCAATTTCCTGATGTGCTCGACCGGATACGAAGCGCCGACGCGTGCGGTGGCGCTGCGCCAGGAGAATTTCGTCGAGCGGCCGGACGTGGATGTCGGCGGCTTCTTCGGCCGCATGGTGTCGGGCGGGCTGGCCGCCATACTGGAAGCCTATCGCTCGCCGGGCGACGTCGAGGCCGAGTGGGAATCGCGCAATCGGGCAACCGAGGCGCTTGCTCGTCGCGCGGAGACGATCGATGCCGGCGAGGCGAAATGGCTGGTCGAGCGCATCGGCAAGGACAGGCCGCTCAACGCCAACGAGCGCGCGCTGCTTGCCCTGATCAAGCATGCGTCGCCCGAGATCCATCCGGCGCTCAAGCCGTTGCTGGACAAGGTCGCCTGAGGTCTATTGTTTCGGCTTGGCGGCTTCCGGCTTGGAGGCATTATCGAGCCGAGACATCCATTTGAAACCGTCGAACCAGTAGCGGCGGAAGCCTGGGATCGTCCCATCGACCGTCCGCGCGACGATCCAGTTGTTGACATACTGGATCAGCCGGATGTCGTCCGGGCGCATGGCAAAGGCTTCAGGGGTGCGCAACAGCGGGCCGCCGATCATCCTCAGCTTCGCGTCATAGAGCCGGGCGGCCATCTGCGGCGTGGGGGAGGTGGCGACCATCGCCTGGGCATCGCCGCCAATGACCGCCGCAAGAACGCCGGCGGTGCTGTCGAACGTCATGATTGTCGCTTTGGGGAAGGCTTCGCGAGCCGCGGCTTCGTCGGTGGAGTTGGAAAGCACTGCGATCTTGTAGCCAGGCGCTTTCAGGACCTTGCCCGGCTTTTTGCCGAGGCCGGCGGTCGCCGCCACCATCCGGATGTCGGCCGTGCCGGTCGGGTTCGAGAACACCACGTCCCGGGCACGTTCCGGCGTGCTGGCATAGCCCGAGGCGATCAGGTCGAAATCTCCCTTGAGCAGCCTCGGCTTCAGGTCATTCCATGGAACCTCGACGACCTTCAGGTCGACCCCCAGATCGGACGCCATGGCGCTGGTGAGATCGATATCGTAGCCGGCAAACTTACCGTCCGCGTTCTTCAGGATCCATGGAGGGTTGAGTGCGACGCCGATCGTCAGTGTCTTCTGATCAATGACGCGCTTGAAACTATCATCGGCCCGAGCGGGCGCAAGCGCCATACATACAGACAGAAACAGTATAGCCGCTGCGATTAGCTTAGCGCGCATGAATATAACCTCGTCGCGGAATCCTCTGGTTGTCAGATTTACATAGAGGTGCCATTCTGTCGATAGGCAGGCCTTGAGGGAGATTGGCAATGTCGGTACGGACGGCGATGGCCGGTTCAATTGCGTTCCTGGCCTGCGCGCTCGGCAATCCGGCACAGCTCTCGTTACTGCCCGACGCGGCACAGGCGGCAGGCCCTATGCGTCTGGTCTGCTCGAGCAACAACTACCGCTACTCTTATTGCGGGATCGACACGCGCGGCGGCGTACAATTGACCAACCGGCTGTCAAAGGCACGTTGTCAACTCGGTACGAGCTGGGGCTACGATGGCGGCGGCATCTGGGTGGACAAGGGCTGCTCGGCGCAGTTCCTGATTGCCGGCACCGGCCGCAGGCCGTCTCCCGGCGACGCGGCGGCCGCGATCATCGTGGGCGGTATCGTCGGCGCAATCCTCGACAACAACGACAGGCACAATCGCCATTCGGACAATTACTACCCGAGGCCGAGGCCGCGCCGCGACGATCAATGGATCGATCCGACGCCGCAATTCGACAGGGACGGTAATCCCAATTTCGATACCCATGGCAACTATCAGGGGTGCCACGGCATGGGCTGCAGAGTGGACAATCCGGACGACATGCAGGACGCCCCGCCCGAGCCCGGTCAAACCACGTTCGAGAGTTCGGACGATTAGTCGCTCGGCGAGGCCGCATGCCGGACGCAAGATCTGTCCGGCCGCAACCGATCAAATGCCGCCGTACCAGTCGTAGCCATTGTCCTCCCAGTAGCCGCCACGGCCGCCGCCGATAGCGGCGAAGCTGTCGATCAGTTCGATCTTGTGGATGTATTTCGGCATCTTGTAGCCGAGCTGGCGCTCGACGCGCACGCGGAGCGGCGCTCCATTCTCGACCGGCAGCGGCTTGCCGTTGAGGCCATAGGCCAGGATCGTCTGCGGATGGCGGGCGTCGATCAGGTCGATCGTGCCGTAATATTTGACGTCGCCAGCCAGGCTCTTGTCGATCGTGTCCAGGCAATGGAACATGACGTAACGCGCCTGCGGCTTGACGACCGCCTGGTCGAGCACGAGCGACAGCGGCGTTCCCGTCCACTTGGCAATGCAACTCCAGCCCTCGACACAGTCGTGGCGCGTGATCTGGGTGCGGGAGGGCATGTTCATCAATTGCTCGCGCGACAGTGAAAGCGGCTTCTCGACCAGCCCGGTCACCTCCAGCCGCCAGTCGGCGAAGTTGTTTGCCAAAAGGTTCTTGTAGGTGTCGTCATCCGGGGCTGTGATGCCGTTCGGACGCTGCGGCTGGCGTATGTCGGCTTCGCTGAACTCCGGCGCCAGGGCGTCGCGTCCGGCGAGCAGGCGCTGGACGCGCCAGGTGAGGCCGTTGGCGTTCTCCAGGAAAGAGCGCAGGCCGTCGCCGATGCCGAGCTGGTTGTCGAAGGCATCGCAGCCCGACAGCATGATGCCTGAGGCCCCAAGGGTCGCCGAGGTCAGGAATTTGCGGCGGCTGATCTGGAATTTCGACATCTCAGGCATCCCTTCCGGTGTGGCTGTCGCCATCGGCCGGCGCGTCGGTGCGATACCAGCCGGTGATGATGGAGCGCAGCTCGTTGATCGGTCCGGCGGCAAGGATCATCAGCATGTGCACGATAAAGAACATGACGAGCAGCGCCATGACCGTGAAATGGATGGTGCGCGCCGTCTGGCGGCCGCCGAGCACCTCGTTGAGGAAGGGCAGGACCGAGTTCATGCTCGGCGACATGGCGAGCCCGGTCAGGATCATCAGCGGCAGCAGCACAAACAGCACGCCGCCATAAGCGAGCTTCTGCAGCGTGTTGTACTCGCGGGTGTGATGGAATTTGAGCCTGGCGTGGTTGGCGATATCGCCGGGTAGGCGCTTCAGGTCCTCAACACGTGGCGCGAGGTCCCTGCGGATATGGCCGTTGATCAGGCTGGCGAGCAGCCAGACGAGCAATGTGCCGCTGAGCAGCCAGGCGAAGAAGAAATGCACGACGCGGGCGGTGCCGAGGTCATAGTAGGACGGGATGGTCGCCCATGAGGGGAAGGCGCGCGCCGATTCCTCACCCGGCGGGCCCGACCAGCCGAGCACGCCTGTGGTGTCGAAGCGATGGCCGAAGATCTCGGTATAGCCGCGCGGGCCGTTCGCAGTGTCCTTGGCGCCGATCTGGAGGACGGTGTTGTTGAATTCGAAACCGGACTGCTTGCCGAGATAGAGCTGCGGACGGGCATTGAAGATCTGCAGGCCGGAAAGCAGCATGAAGAACAGGCAGACGGCCCAAAGCCAGTGCGTCAGCCGCGTCCACGCCGATTGCCGATAGACCAGCTCTTTTTGCGAAGGAGCTTCGCCCGGCTTGGCTTCGGACATGCTCCCGGCAACCGATTCCATCGTGTTCGTCTCCCGACCTGGCGCTGCCTCGCGCCGCTCATCATTGTCCTCCTGATACGTCGCGACCCAAACCGATGTTTCATCCGATCACGGAAATATTAGAACCCGTCACGGACCGCCGAGCGTCACCGCCAGATTGACCGCCGCGGCGACGATGACGGTGTTGAAGAAGAACGAAAGGATCGAGTGGACGAGCACCACGCGGCGCATATGCGCCGTGGTGATGCCGGTGTCGGCGGTCTGCGCCGTCATGCCGATGACCGTCGAGAAATAGAGGAAATCCGAGCCCTCCGGCCGCTTGCCGCCGGGAAATTCGAGGCCGCCGACGGGCATCTTCTTCTTGGTCTGGCTGTCCACGGCGTCGCCATCCATCCAGTAGACATGGGCATAGTGCAGCGCCGCCATGGCGTGGATGGTGAACCAGCCGAGTGGTATCGACATCAGCGCGAAGAGGAGTTCCGCCGGATGCGCGGCATCTTTCTTGGCGATCAACTGGAACAGGGAGGTGATGGCGACCCCGACCACGATCAAGGTGACGGCGAAGATGACCATCAGCGGCAGGTCGGCGGCACGCGCGTTCTTGCTGAGATAATGGCCGGTAAGCTTCGGCATCTGGGCGACGACAAGCACGATGAAGGTCGCGAAGAAGGCGTTGGCGCCGATGGAATAGGCCAGCGGGGCGCGCAGCAGCAGCGCGATCGCCAGGGCGGCCAGCCCGACGCAGGCGGCCGCCATGAACTGCTTGTGCCGCATTGGCTGCTTGAGGGGCGCCTCGGTCGTCATGGTTCGATCGCCGCCGTTTTCAGGGCGCGCCGCAGGATGCGGTCCAACTCGCCCAGGAAATTCGACCTGTCCCTGGGCGTAAAGGAGGCGTTGAAGCCGCGGCTTTCGCCTGTCTCGCGCAAATGCTGCTTCAGGTCGCGCATGGCCACCGCCATGCCTATGGTCTCGGGCGTGAAAGGGCGACCGGTAGGCCCGAGCACATGCGCGCCAAGCGCAACCGTGCGCGCCGCCAGCGGAATGTCGGCCGTGATCACCACGTCGTTGGCGTGGGCATTCTCGACGATCCAGTCATCGGCGGCGTCCGCGCCCTTGGAGACGACGACATTGCGGATCATCGGATCGCGCGACGGTCGCAGACCGCCATTGGAAACATAGGTGACGACCACGCCGTGGCGCTCGGCCACCTTTTCGACCTCGGCCTTGACCGGACAGGCATCGGCATCGACGTAGATGGCTGGCGCGGACATGGCTTCTCCAGAAAAATGAGGCCGGAACTTGCCCGGCCTCATGCACGAACCGGTGCTTTCTAGGCGGGCAGCGCGCCTGACTTTTTCGCCGTCCATGTGGCGATATAGTCCATCAGCGGCGGGTTCAGGCAGTCATAGGGTTCAAGGCCCGTGCTCTTCAACTGTCCGCGGATGCCGTCCATGCGCTTGGGGTCAACGCCCGATTCGATGATCGAGGACACGAAGGCGGCAAAGCCTGGCGGTGACCAGCCGTCTTCCTCGAACCGCTCGGGATGGATGAAGGTGAGCCCCTTGAACGGGTGGTCGCGCTCGACCGGGCCGTGCATGTGCACGCCGCAGCCGGTGCAGGCGTAGCGCTGAATCAGCGCTGCCGGGTCGACCACCTTCAGCTTGTCGCCGTTCTCGGCCACCGTGACGTCGCCGGTGCCGGCAACCGCGACCACCGAGAAGACGGCGCCTTGCGGCTTCCAGCATTTGGTGCAGCCGCAGGCGTGGTTGTGGGCGATCTGGCCCTTGACCTTAACCTTGACCGGCTTGCTCGCGCAGGCGCAGATCAGCGTGCCGCCGGCAAAGCCTGCCTTTTCCTTAGGCAGGCCATTGTCGATCTTTGGATGCAGTTTTTCCGCCATTCGTACTTCCTCCCTGTTTCGGTCATATCGACTCGGTGTCGATGACCACCTCACTCTCCATGAAGTGCACTCGCAGCAGGGCGATGCACTTCGCTCATACTCCTTTTCAAGAACCTGGGCCGAACGAGATAGGCGATTTCGCTGACCGCCCGGTCGATCTCCTCCAAATCGACTTCAACCCGCTTGTCCTCCCGAAAACTGTGCCACAGGTCTTCGCCGAAATTGCGTATCCGGTGGATCGTCGATCTTTCCCAGTCCACGAAGCGTATCCGGACACGGATCGACACATCAGTAAACCACGACACTCCTGATCGACTTGCCTTCATGCATGAGGTCGAAGCCCTTGTTGATGTCCTCGAGCTTCAGCGTATGCGTGATCATCGGATCGATCTGGATCTTGCCCTCCATGTACCAGTCGACGATGCGCGGCACGTCGGTGCGGCCGCGCGCGCCGCCGAAGGCAGTGCCCATCCAGCTGCGTCCGGTGACCAGCTGGAACGGCCGGGTCGAAATCTCCTGGCCGGCGCCGGCAACGCCGATGACGACCGACTTGCCCCAGCCGCGGTGAGACGATTCAAGGGCTTGGCGCATGACCTTCGTGTTGCCCGTGCAGTCGAACGTGTAGTCGGCGCCGCCGATCTGGTCAGCGCCACGCTTGGTCATGTTGACCAGGTGCGGGACGATGTCGCCGTCGATCTCCTTCGGATTGACGAAATGCGTCATGCCGAACTTCTCGCCCCACGCCTTCTTGTCGTTGTTGAGGTCGACACCGACGATCATGTCGGCGCCGGCGAGCTTGAGGCCCTGGATGACGTTGAGGCCGATGCCGCCGAGGCCGAAGACGACTGCGGTGGCGCCCTGTTCGACCTTGGCGGTGTTGATGACCGCCCCGATGCCGGTCGTGACGCCGCAGCCGATGTAGCAGATCTTGTCGAAGGGGGCGTCGGGGTTGACCTTGGCCACCGCTATCTCTGGCAGCACGGTGAAGTTGGAGAAGGTCGAGCAGCCCATATAGTGGAAGATCTTGTCCTTGCCGATCGAGAATCGGGACGAGCCATCGGGCATCAGGCCCTGTCCCTGCGTGGCGCGGATGGCGGTGCACAGGTTGGTCTTCCTGGACAGGCAGGACGGGCACTGGCGGCATTCCGGCGTGTAGAGCGGGATGACATGGTCGCCCTTCTTGACCGAGGTCACGCCCTTGCCGACGTCGACCACGACGCCAGCGCCTTCATGGCCGAGAATCGCCGGGAAGATTCCTTCCGGGTCGGCGCCCGACAGGGTGAATTCGTCGGTGTGGCAGATGCCGGTCGCCTTGATCTCGACCAGCACCTCCCCTTCGCGCGGGCCGTCGAGGTCGACTTCCATGATCTCCAGCGGCTTTCCGGCGGCAACGGCAACTGCGGCGCGGGTTTTCATAAGGCAATCCCTCCAATGCAATGATCGCCCTCACGTTTTCAGGTTTTGCCTTCACGATCAACTGCAAAGCTGCGTGACGGGCTTGGGCCAGCGAGGAGGGTCGCTGGCCCAAATCGATTGAAAACACGTCGGAAGCGCAGCCGGCTTGACCGCGCCCGCGCAGGCCATAAAAGGAAGGCCCGACTGGAGGGATCCGCGCTCGCATGTTCACGAAAATCCTGATCGCCAACCGTGGCGAAATCGCCTGCCGCGTCATCAAGACCGCGCGCAAGATGGGCATTGCAACGGTGGCCGTCTATTCCGACGCCGACCGCGACGCGGTGCATGTCGAGATGGCCGATGAGGCGGTGCATATCGGGCCGGCGCCCGCGGCGCAAAGCTACCTGCTGCCCGAGAAGATCATCGCCGCCTGCAAGACGACGGGCGCGCAAGCGGTGCATCCGGGCTACGGCTTCCTGTCCGAACGGGCCTCCTTCTGCGAGGCGCTGGAGAAGGAGGGCATCGTCTTCATCGGGCCGAAGCCCAAGGCCATCACGGCCATGGGCGACAAGATCGAATCGAAGAAGTTCGCCAACGCCGCCAAGGTCAGCACCGTGCCTGGCTGGCTGGGCGTCATCGAGAATGCCGATCATGCCGAGAAGATCGCCGACGAGATCGGCTATCCCGTCATGATCAAGGCCTCGGCCGGCGGCGGCGGCAAGGGCATGCGCATCGCCTGGGATCGCTCCGAGGTGCGCGACGGCTTCGACCGGGCGCGGTCGGAGGCGCGGAGTTCCTTCGGCGACGACCGTGTTTTCATCGAAAAATTCGTCGTCGATCCGCGCCATATCGAAATCCAGGTGCTGGCCGACGCGCACGGCAATGCGCTCTATCTCGGCGAGCGCGAATGCTCGATCCAGCGCCGCAACCAGAAGGTCGTGGAGGAGGCGCCATCGCCGTTCCTCGACGCCAACACCCGCAAGGCCATGGGTGAGCAGGCGGTGGCCCTGGCCAAGGCGGTCGACTACCAGAGCGCCGGCACGGTCGAGTTCATCGTCGACAAGGACAAGAACTTCTATTTCCTTGAAATGAATACGAGATTGCAGGTCGAGCATCCGGTGACGGAACTCATCACCGGCATCGATCTGGTCGAGCAGATGATCCGCGTCGCGGCGGGCGAGAAGCTGGCTTTCGGCCAAGACGACATCAAGCTCAACGGCTGGGCGGTGGAAAGCCGCCTCTACGCCGAAGATCCCTACCGCAATTTCCTGCCCTCGATCGGCCGCCTGACGCGGTACCGTCCGCCGGAGGAGGGTCGTTTCAACGACATCGTGATCCGCAACGACACCGGCGTCACCGAGGGATCGGAGATTTCGATGTTCTACGATCCGATGATCGCCAAGCTGTGCACCTGGGCGCCGACACGGTTGCAGGCGATCGATGCCATGTCGGACGCGCTGGACAGCTTCGTGGTCGACGGCATCGAACACAACATTCCGTTCCTCGCCGCGCTGATGCGGCACCCGCGCTGGCGCGAGGGGCGGCTGTCGACCGGGTTCATCGCCGAGGAATATCCGGACGGGTTCGCGCCGATCGCGCCCGAAGCGGGCGAGAAGGCCGTGCTGGCCTCGGTCGCCCTGGCGATAGAACTGCTGCGGCGTGACCGGCTCGACCGGCTGGCCGGAAGGCTTGCGCCGCATTCGGGCGCGCTCAAGCGGGACTGGGTGGTCAAGATTGGCGAGGACTACCTCTCCGCCTCGGTGATCGAAGGCATGGTGTCGATCCCGATCGAGGTCGACCTCTCGGTCGACGGTGGCGAGGCGATCACCGTTTCGTCCGACTGGCGGCCGGGCGATATCGTCTGGCGCGGCACCGTCGGCGATCGCGCGGTCACCGCGCAACTGCGTCCCGCGACGAACGGTATCCGCATCGCCTGGCAGGGCATGTCGGTGACGGCGCGCGCCATGCTGCCGCGCACGGCAGAGCTCGAAAAGCTGATGCCGGAGAAGGTCGCGCCGGACACGTCGAAACTCCTGCTGTGCCCGATGCCCGGCCTGGTCGTGTCGATCGCCGTCGTCGAAGGGCAGGAAGTCAAGGCAGGCGAGACGCTGGCAGTCGTCGAGGCCATGAAGATGGAGAACGTGCTGCGCGCCGAGCGCGACCTGACGGTCGCCAAGCTCAACGCCAAGCCGGGCGACAGCCTTGCGGTGGATGCGGTGATCATGGAATTCGCCTGAGGGATCGTCTGGCCCGATTCCTGGGTTCGCAAGGCTGGGGATGAGCTTTCGCTGGACTCGCATCGGCGCGTCTCGGACAATACATCTTGGCGATGCTGAGTCCTTTTGAACGGCGCGAGAACCATGGCCGATGACACTTTGTCCCGCGACCCGCTGAAGCGGGAGGTCGCGTCCAAGCCGGCGGCGCCCGAGCCGGTGGCGCGCACGTTCATCCACCTGCGCGTTCACTCGGCCTATTCGCTGCTCGAGGGCGCGCTGCAGCTCGGCAAGATCATCGGCCATGCGGTGAAGGACGAGGCCCCGGCCATCGCCGTCACCGACACCAACAATCTGTTTGGCGCGCTGGAGTTCGCCCAGAAGGCGGTGAAGGATGGCATACAGCCGATCGTCGGCTGCCAGCTCGCCGTCGCCTTTTCAGGCGAAAGCAACGACACGCCGCGCGATCGCCGGCGGCAGGGCCCAGAGATGCGGCCTCTGGTGCTGATCGCGGCGAACGAGACCGGCTATGCCAATCTGGTGCGGCTGGTCAGTCGCGCCTATCTCGAAACGCCTACCGGCGAGCTGGTGCACCTGACGACGGACATGCTGGCAGGCCTTTCCAAGGGGCTGATCTGCCTGAGCGGCGGACCGCGCGGTCCGATCGGCAGCGCACTCAAAGAGGATCGCCGCGACCTCGCCGAGGCGCGGCTGCTGACCCTGAAAGCCATGTACGGCGACCGGCTCTATGTCGAGCTCGAGCGTGTCGCGGGTTATGACCGGCTGGTCGAGCAATCGACGGTTTCGCTTGCCTATAGCCACGACCTGCCGCTGGTCGCCACCAACGAGGCGTTTTTCTTGGTGCGCGAGGACTACGAGGCGCACGATGCGCTGATCGCTATCGCCGAGGGCTCCGTGGTCGCCGCCGACAACCGGCGACGCCTCTCGGCGGACAATTTCCTGCGCGGCCAGGCGGAGATGTCGCGGCTGTTTTCAGACTTGCCGGAAGCGATCGACAACACTGTCGAGATCGCGATGCGCTGTTCCTACTATCCGAAGAACCGCAGTCCGATCCTGCCGCGCTTCACTGGCGCCGATGCCACCGACAAGGACGCGGCGGAAAAGGCCGAGGCAGCCGAACTCGCCCGGCAGGCGCGCGAAGGGCTGGAGGCGCGGCTGGCCGCGCACGGACCGACGCCCGGCTATACGGTGGAGCAATATCGCGAGCGGTTGGAGTTCGAGCTCGGCATCATCGAGCGGATGAAATTCCCCGGCTACTTCCTGATCGTTGCCGACTTCATCAAATGGGCGAAGTTGCAGGGCATCCCTGTTGGACCGGGGCGCGGTTCGGGCGCCGGCTCGCTGGTCGCCTATTCCACCACCATCACCGACATCGATCCGCTGCGCTTCTCGCTGCTGTTCGAGCGCTTCCTCAATCCCGACCGCGTGTCGATGCCTGACTTCGACATCGACTTCTGCCAGGACCGGCGCGAGGAGGTCATCCGCTACGTCCAGCAGAAATACGGCCGCGACCAGGTCGGCCAGATCATCACATTCGGTACGCTGCAGGCGCGCGCCGTGCTTCGCGACGTCGGCCGCGTGCTGCAGATGCCCTACGGCCAGGTCGACAAGCTCTCCAAGATGGTGCCGCAGAACCCGGCCAATCCGGTGAAGCTCGCCGACGCCATCGCCAACGAGCCGCGCTTTGCCGAGGAGGCGGAGAAGGAGCCGATCGTCCAGACGCTGCTCGACACGGCGCAGAAGCTCGAAGGCCTCTACCGCCACGCCTCGACGCACGCGGCCGGCATCGTCATCGGCGATCGCCCGTTGTCGGAGCTGGTGCCGATGTACCGCGATCCGCGCTCGGACATGCCGGTCACCCAGTTCAACATGAAATATGTCGAGCAGGCCGGCCTGGTGAAGTTCGACTTCCTCGGATTGAAGACGCTGACCGTCCTCGAGACGGCGGTGAAGCTCATCCGCCGGCGTGGCGTCGACATCGATCTCGCGACGATTCCGCTCGACGACAAGGAAACCTACTCGATGCTCTCGCGCGGCGAGGTGGTCGGTGTGTTCCAGGTTGAAAGTGCTGGCATGCGCAAGGCGCTGATCGGCATGCGGCCGGACTGCGTCGAGGACATCATCGCGCTGGTGGCGCTTTACCGACCGGGCCCGATGGAGAACATCCCGACCTACAACGCCAGAAAGCATGGCGAGGAGGAACTGGCGTCGATCCATCCTAAGATCGACTACTTGGTGAAGGAGACTCAAGGCGTCATCGTCTACCAGGAACAGGTCATGCAGATCGCGCAGGTGCTGTCCGGCTACTCGCTCGGCGAAGCCGACCTTCTGCGCCGCGCCATGGGCAAGAAGATCCGCGCCGAGATGGACAAGCAGCGCGAGCGCTTCGTCTCGGGCGCGGTCGAGCGCGGCGTCGGAAAGCCGCAGGCCGACTTCATCTTCGACCTGCTGGCGAAATTCGCCGACTACGGCTTCAACAAGTCGCATGCCGCCGCTTACGCCGTCGTCTCCTACCAGACGGCCTATCTGAAGGCGCATTATCCGGTCGAGTTCCTGGCGGCATCGATGACGCTCGACATGAGCAACACCGAGAAGCTCTCGGATTTCCGCCAGGACGCGATGCGGCTGGGCATCGAGGTGGTCGCGCCGTCGGTGATGACCAGCTTCCGCCCCTTCGAGGTCGGCGAGAACAAGATCTTCTACTCGCTGGCGGCGCTCAAGGGCGTCGGCGACGCGGCCGTCGAGCACATCGTCGAGAAGCGCGGCGAGAAGCCGTTCAAGAACCTTGCCGATTTCTGCGAGCGGGTCGATCCCAAGATCGTCGGCAAACGCGTCTTCGAAAGCCTGATCACGGCCGGGGCGCTGGATTGCTTCGGTCACGATCGCGCCCAGATGATGGCCGGCGTCGAGCGCATGATGGGGCTGGCCTCGCTGGCGCAGCAGAATGCCGTGTCCGGCCAGGCCGATATCTTCGGTGCTTCGCTTGGGAGCCAGTCGCAGGCGCTCAATCTGCCGCCGACCGATCCGTGGCTGGCCGCCGACAGGCTGCACCGTGAATTCCAGGTGGTTGGCTTCTATCTCTCGGCGCACCCGCTCGACGAATACAAGGTGGCGCTGCAGAAGATGCGCGTGCAGAACTGGGCGGAATTCTCCGCCGCGGTGAAGCGCGGCGCTTCCGCCGGTCGCCTGGCCGGAACGGTCTCAACCAAGCAGGAGCGCAAGACGCGCACTGGCAACAAGATGGGCGTGGTGCAATTCTCCGACACCACGGGCCAGTATGAGGCCGTGCTGTTTTCCGAGGGGCTGGCGCAGTTTCGCGACATGCTGGAGCCCGGTCGCTCGGTGGTGATCACCGTGTCGGCCGAAGACAGGCCGGAAGGCATCAACCTGCGCATCCAGACGGTGCAGTCGCTGGAGGACGAAGCCAGCCGCATCCAGAAGGCCCTGCGTGTCTTCGTGCGCGACGCTTCGCCGGTCAACACGCTCGCCAGCCAGCTTACGGTGAGGGGTGAGGGGCAAGTGAGTTTCGTGGTGATCAAGGGCGAGGGCGAAGGCGAGGTGGAGATCGAACTGCCCAGCCGCTACAGGATCTCCCCCCAGGTCGCCTCGGCCATGCGCGCGGTGCCGGGGGTGGTGGAAGTGGAGCTGGTCTAAAAATCTTCGCTGCTGTCGACCGCGCGAAAGCTCCACCCCGCTCGGCCTGGCGGAGGTATTTACCTGCGGCGGAAAACCTCTATAGCTCGGCGTGGGCACCGTCTCATCGTAACGACAACCGGGAACCGAAATGCTGGCATGGCACCGTCCATGCCGCAGGCAGGTTCCAGACCCAGAGGGTTTGCGATGAGCGATACCAAGACCATCCGTTTCGGCCGGATAGCGGCGATGTTGCCCGTCAAGGACATGCAGCGCGCCCGCGATTTCTATTGCGGTGTGCTCGGCTTCGACATCACGTTCGAGAACGGATCGCCCGTTGGCTTCATGATTCTCAGGCGTGACGACGCGGAACTGCATCTCACCTTGCAGAAGAACCATCGTGCCGTTCCCTTCAACATCGCCCACATGATGGTCGGCGATGTCGATGCGATGCACGCGCTTTGCCAGGCGCATGGGTTGCGCATCATCAAGGGGTTGAAGGACCAGGAATACGGGCTGCGTGCGTTCGTCTTCGAGGATCCGGACGGCAACCGTATCGACGTCGGTCAGGTCATCCGGCCCTGAAGGACGCGGGCGGTGGCGCATCGCCATGGCCCATCCCCGCGCTCGGTCGGATCATGACGTGGCGGCTTCCGCCGCCTGCGGCGCCTTGCGCTGCAGGTTCAGCAAATTGCCCGCTAGGATCAGAAGGGCGCCGCCAGCCGTGAACATATCGATCTGCTCCTTGTAGAGCAGCCAGCCGATCAGGGCAGAGAGCGGCACCCGCAGGAAATCCATCGGCGAAATGATGGTGGCGTCCGCATAGGCCAAGGCTCGCGCCAGGAAGAAATGCGACGACATGCCGGTGAAGGCAATCATCAGGATCCAGGGCCACAGCTCGAGCGGCGGATTGCGCCACACATAGATGGCCGGAACCAGGCCGAGCGTCGACTGGATGAGCAGCATCCAGAAGATGATGCGCACGACGCTGTCGGTGCGTGTCAGCGACTTGACCAGGACCAGAGAGACGCCGAAGCAGAAGGCGGCGCCGAGCACGACCATGTGGCCTACATCGGCGGAACCGACGCCGGGGCGAACGATGATCACCACCCCGATCAGGCCGAGCGCGATCGCTGCCAGCCGCGGCCGGTTCAGCTTCTCGCCGAGAAATGTGACGGCCAGGATCGCCGTCCAGATCGGTGTCGTGAACTCGATCGAGATCAGAACCGCCAGCGGGATGAGCGTCAGCGCATAGAGCCACGCGGCTTGGCCCGTATAGTGGACGACGTTGCGGACAAGATGCGCCAGTGGACGCCCGGTCCGCATGGCGGCGAAGCCGCCGCTGGTGAAGACCAGCGGCAAAAGGATGAAAAAGCCGATGACCGAGCGCAACTCCAGCACCTGGAAAACGTTGAGCACGCTCGTGGTGGCTCGCCCGGCAACCGACATCGCCAGGAAGGACGCGATCGAAAGCGCCATCCAGAACGCGGCCTTTGGGATGGAAGGTGTGGGTGCCATGGGCGCTATCTCGCAAGCCGCGAACCGTGCCGCAACCGTTAGTCGATGTATTCGACTGGGCCAGCGGGCGGGCTTTCGATTGCGTCGGTCGCCCCGGCGATGCGATCGAGGGGAGGCCGTGCTAGGAAGCTCCAGGGGCTATGATCCAGATTTCGGCTCGCCGGACGCGCTGAAGTCCATCGTCAAGGAGACCTGAGATGAAAGCACTTGCCCGCCTGATGATCGCCGCCGGCCTTCCGTTCTTGATAGGGGGCGTCGCGCACGCTGACGACAGCCGTTTCCTGGCGGGCTTTCAGGGAAAATTTGCAGGGAAGGGCATGGTCAAGATCTCCACGGATGCCCCGACCGTGAACGTCACCTGTGACTTCAACTCCAACGCAACGGCGAGTTCGCTGGCGCTTGACGGCCGCTGCCGGGGGTTTGTTCTGGTTACGCGGGACATCAGTGCGAACCTGAAGGTAAGCGGCGCCAAGTATAGCGGTACCTACATCGGTTCACGCACGGGGCCGGCACGGCTGAACGGCAGGCGCTCGGGCAATGCCATCGACCTCGTCATCTCCTGGGCCAAGCCGGTCAACGGCAACAACCAGTCGCAACTGATCGTGGAAAAGCGCGGCCAGGACGGCATGAGGCTGAAGGTGATCGATCTCGACCGGAAGACCGGCAAGAATGTCGTCACCAGCCAGATCGACCTGCGCCGGACGTGACGCCCCAGGGCGCCGCGTGTCCTCCCTGAAAATCGATTCCGATTTTCAGGGGTCATGCCCTAGTCGTCGAGTGGCTCGGGAGGCGGCGCCTCGCGACGCCTCCCGAACGTATAGCCGGTCTCGACCACGGCCTTGCCGCCGAACTTGTCGCGCAGCGCGTCGATGGCGCCCTCGGCGAGCGCTCGCTTGCGCGAATGGACGTCGACCAGATCGGGCGGATCGGCCTTGCCATCGTCGGAGAGGTCGCTGACGCCGATGCCGAGCAGCCTGAATTTTGTGCCGTCAGCCTCTTTGCGCAGAAGCTCGACCCCTGTCGAGAAGATGCGGTCGGCCAGGCGGGTCGGGTCGCCGAGCTGGCGGTTGCGGGTTCGTAACTTGAAATCCTGCGTCTTCAGCTTGAGCACGACAGTGCGCCCCGCGATGCCCGCTTTCTTCAATCGCGCCGACACCTTTTCCGACAGGCCGCGCAGGACCGGGACGAGATCATCCAGCGCGGCGATGTCGATATCGAAGGTGGTCTCGGCCGACACGCTCTTGCTGTCCTGGTCCGGGTCGACGCGGCGATCGTCCTGGCCGCGCGAGAGGCGGTGAAGCCGATCGCCCATCACGCCGTAACGGCGCATCAGGTCGCCGCGCTCCATGCGCTGGACCTGGCCTATGGTGCGGATGCCGTCGCGTTCGAGCGCGGCGGCGAAAGCCTTGCCGACACCCCAGATGAGGGTTACCGGCTGGCCGGCCAGAAAGCCCGGAGCCTCGGCCTCGCCGATCACGGAGAAGCCGCGCGGCTTGCGCATGTCGGAAGCGATCTTGGCGAGGAACTTGCAGTAGGAGAGGCCCGCGGAGACGGTGATGCCGATCTCCTTCTCCACGGCCTGCGCGAAACGTGCGAGCACAATTGCCGGCGGCAGGCCGTGCAGGCGTTCGGTGCCGGCAAGGTCCAGGAACGCCTCGTCGATCGACAGCGGCTCCACCAGCGGCGTCAGGGCCTGCATCATGGCGCGCACTTCGCGGCCGACGCGGGCGTATTTCTCCATGTTGGGCGGGATCACCACCGCTTCCGGGCAGGCTTCCAGTGCCTTGAACATCGGCATTGCCGAACGGACACCCTGGATTCGGGCGATATAGCAGGCCGTGGACACCACGCCGCGCCGGCCGCCACCGACGATCAGAGGCTTGTCCTTCAGGGCGGGGTTGTCGCGCTTTTCGATCGCTGCGTAGAAGGCGTCGCAATCGATATGGGCGACATGCAGCCGGTAAAGCTCCGCATGCCGGGCGAGGCGGGGGCTGCCGCAACGCTCGCAGCGACGCGTCTCGGCACGCTGAAGCGCGAGGCAGTCGCGGCAGAAACCGTGTTCGGGATTGTTGACAGGGGCCGCCATCACTGCGAACATAAAGAGAACGGACGCAATGGTACGTCAGGACGGAGGCCGCGACAAGCGGCGTGCCGGGAGAGAGCCTATGAGCACGACAATTGCACCGCTGGTGCCCGAGCTTTGGGCCGATTTCGAGGATTTGTTCGGCAAGCAGGGCGCCTGCTATGGCTGCTGGTGCACGCATTTCCGGTTGCCGCCGGCGGTGCGCCGTGAAAACGACCGGCAGCGCAACAAGGATCATATCCGGGAGCGAATCGAAGCCGGACCGCCGCCGGGCCTGCTGGCCTTCGACGACGGAACCGCGGTGGGCTGGATGCAGGTCGGCCCCCGGGCCGACGTGCCTGAATGGAACAACCAGGGCAGGGGCTCCGCGCCTCTCGACCCGGGCGACGCCACCGATCCGGGCGTCTGGGCGATCACCTGTTTCTTCATCCGCACCAAGGCGCGAGGCAGGGGCATCACGCATCGGCTCGTACAGGGCGGCATCGAGTTCGCCCGCGGCAGCGGGGCGCGGCTAATAGAGGCCTGCCCTATGGACCTGTCGAAGGATTCGCGCTCGATCGGGCTGTTCGTGGGATCGTCCCGGGTGTTCGAGCGGGCCGGCTTTCAGAGGGTCGTCGAGCGCAAGCCGGGAAGGCCCCTGATGCGGCTGGCGCTGTAGGCCTGCTTGAGGTCGCCGCGCAAAGGCAGGCGTCCCGTCTTGCGGCCGCAACGTTAATTCCTTACCAACCGACAGAACGCCTGTCGCATCTTCAAACGGAGAGTTCGCGTGAAACGTGTCCTTCCATTCGCCTTCCTGCTCGCGCTGGGCGTCCCTGCCTTCGGCCAGGCCGTCGACAGCCAGGGAGCCTCGAAACTGTCCGAGGATCTGTCCCGTTATGTCGGCAAGCAGGTGATCGAGAAGGGGCTGCTGAAGGTTTCGGCGGCGGGTGATGTCTATCAGATCACCATTGACGTCAGGACGCTTGCCAAGATGTTTCCCGACCAGAAGCTGCTGAAATTCGATATGCAGCCCTATGTGATCTCGGTAAAGCCGCGCGCCGACGGCACTTGGGATGTTGCCACGAACTTCTCCCAGGACGGATCTTTCGAGATCAACGGGCCGGAGGGACTGCAAAGCTCGCAGTTCTCGATCAAGGACGGCAAGGGATCCGGCGTTTTCGATCCGGCACTGGCCGCCTTCACCAGCGCTACAAGTTCCCTGGCCGGCATGACGATGACGTCCAAGGACGCCAAGCAGACGGTCGACGCCAGCGTCGGCGCGGCTACCGGCAATTTGACGGCGACCAAGGCCGCCAATGGCGGCGTCGATTTCACCGTGTCCCAGAAGATGTCGGATTTCCTGGAGGCTGTGAAGTTCGACGATGCGGAAAGCGGCTTGAAGTTTCCCGTCACCATCAAGTCGCCGGAGGTTTCCGTGAGCGCCAGCGGCAAGGGCGTCCAGTCGAAGCCGCTTCTCGATCTCCTGGCATTCGGGGTGGCGAACGAGGACGAAGCATCGCTGAAGGCGAACCAGGCGCAGTTCAAGTCGCTTCTGCTGGCGGCGCTTCCAGTGTGGGAGCGCATTGACGGAAACTATGGGTTCAAGGACTTCACGGTCGAAAGCCCGTTTGGTCCCTTCCGTGCTGCGCAGTTCGACGCCGCGTTCGGCATGGACGGCGTCGCCAAGAGCGGCACCGTCAGCTACGCGATCAAGGCTTCAGGGCTGACGGTGCCCATGCAGGCCTTGCCGAGCTGGAGCGCCGGGCTGCTGCCCACCGACATCGACCTGAATTTCGGCGGCGCCAACATCGATCTCGACAGCATGGCGAGGAAAGCCATCGAAGCCTTTGATCTTAATAAGGAACCGCCTTTGGCGCCTGACTTCGGTGACGCGCTGGTGGCCGATTTCATGGCCAAGACGCCGAAGCTCGTCATCAGCCACAGCACGGTCAAGAACGCCGGCACCGAAATCGCCATGGAAGGCGAGATGACCTTCCCCGGCGAGAAGCCGCAGGCCACAGTGACCTTCGACGTGGCGGGTTACGACAAGCTCGTCGAAGGCCTGCAGGAGGCCGCGAAGTCGGAGCCGGAGGTGGCGCAATACGTGCCCGTCGCCCTTGCCGTGAAGGGCTTCGGCAAGACGCTGCCGGACGGACGCCTCGAATGGATCGTCAATGCCGCGCCGGACGGTTCGGTTACCGTGAACGGCGTTATGCTGAAGCCGGCCGATCCGGTGGGCGGTGATGACGCCGACCAGAGCGACGGCGAGAACGATGGCGGCGAGAGCGACCAGACGCCCTGAGAGGTCTGCGAGCGAGCAGGGCGGCGACTCTGCCAGTTCAGCCTTGAGACCATACGGATAGATCTCGTGAAAATGCCGCGCGTCTCGACAGGGACTGCGCGGCATTCGACCGTGTGGAGGCGCCCGCAGGGGCGCCCGGCGCGTGCTATATGCCGAGCGCCCTGGCGATCCTGGGCGTCGCCTCCTGCCAGTCCTGAACCACCATGATGTCATCGGGAATGGGCGCCAGGTGGGCGCGCAGCGAATTGTCGGCCATCAGGTGAAAGAGATGAGCGTCCGCGACGGAGCCCCGCGCCGATACGAGGTTTTGCGGCTGGTCGTCGACAAAGGCGATCGGCCGGCTCTTCAGGCCGCGCAGCTTGGCGACGGCCGGGCCCTTGGCCATTTCCGTGGTCAGCAGCGGATAGTGAAGCCCCAGCGTATCGAGATGCGCGCGGCGGACGGCACGGTGCTTGTGCGGCATCGCCGTCAGCATGACGATCTCGGCATGGTCGCCAAGCGCCGCAAGCGCCTCGGCTGCCCCATCCGTCACGCTCTGCCACTCGGCCTGGGTGTGGAAAAACTCGTCGAGGAGAGCGGTCACCTCGGCCTGCTCGGCCAGACGGCCGCTGACCTGCTCGGCGATGTTGCCGGTCAGGCGGAAGGAGGCGAGCGTCAATCCGAAACCGCGTGCCCGCAGGAAATGTGGAAAAGGCCGAATGAACTCAAGCACAACGTCGTCAACGTCGAGCACCAGCAGCGGGCGGTCGTCGGCGGCCAGTTCCTCGATCTGGCGGGCTGTCTCTGGATCGTCGCTCATATGGATCGCTCGTGGTTGTCGTCGCCCAGGGGCAGGGCGCGCAATGCCCTGCCGACAGCGGCGGGCGGGGTGCCCGTCTCCTCGGCGAAGCGCATCAGCGTCGGCTCGTGGGCGAGGATGAATTGCAGAACACCCGCCAGGAAGCCGGGCTCGCCGGCGGCCTGGCGGATCGAGTGTGCCTCTATCCCGGTCAACGCGAGGAAGCGTGGCAGCAGTTCCGGGTCGGACGCGACGAAGGCCAGTGCCTTGACGGCAATGGTTTCCGCTTCCTCGCGCATTGACGCCGCGTTTGCCATCACTACCTTCCGGTTGTGGGAATGAGTCTCGTCTCGCAAGTAATGGCAAGCACCGCGCGCGGCAAGTCATTGGCTTTGCCAAAGCGACGGGCGGAGCGGAATCCGAACGATTTTCCCACGGCGGGTTTGCGTTTCGTCAATCATGTTGCCGTAGAGTGAGATCGGGTTTGGTGCGTTCGAACAGGACGCATGGCCGCATCCTTCGGGCAGGAGGACGGCCGGGACGGGAAATCGATGTCTAAGAAGGTCATGATCGTTGAGGACAATGAGCTCAATATGAAGCTCTTCCGGGACCTCATCGAAGCAAGTGGTTATGAGACGGTCCGCACGCGCAACGGACTGGAAGCACTCGACCTCGCGCGCAAGCACAGGCCGGATTTGATCCTGATGGATATCCAGTTGCCGGAAGTGTCGGGGTTGGAGGTGACGAAATGGCTGAAGGAGGATGACGACCTGCACGTCATCCCGGTGATCGCGGTTACCGCCTTCGCCATGAAGGGCGACGAGGAACGCATCCGGCAAGGCGGTTGCGAAGCCTATATCTCGAAGCCGATCTCGGTGCCGCGCTTCATCGAAACCATCAAGTCTTATCTGGGCGACGCCTGATGCGCCCGAAGCAGAGCCGGAGCCTTTCGAAATGACTGCGCGGATTCTCGTCGTCGACGACATCCCGGCCAATGTGAGGCTGCTGGAGGTCCGGCTGCTGGCGGAGTATTTCGAGGTGCTGACCGCCAGCAACGGAGCGGACGCGATCGAGACCTGTGAGAACAGCAAGGTCGACGTGGTGCTGCTCGATGTGATGATGCCGGAAATGGACGGTTTCGAGGTTTGCCGCCGTCTCAAGAGCGATCCGGCGACCTCGCATATCCCGATCATCATGATCACCGCGC
The DNA here is from genome assembly GCA_001899205.1 of Mesorhizobium sp. 65-26. Taxonomy (GTDB): domain Bacteria; phylum Pseudomonadota; class Alphaproteobacteria; order Rhizobiales; family Rhizobiaceae; genus Mesorhizobium. Next base: position 95,224 of record MKVL01000042.1, read on the forward strand.
TCGACCAGATCGCGGACCGGGTGCGTGGCCTGGAGGCCGGCGCCGACGATTTTCTCACCAAGCCGGTCAACGACTTGCAGTTGATGACCCGCGTGAAGAGCCTTGTCCGGCTCAAGACGCTGACCGACGAACTGCGTCTGCGCGCCTCGACGACGCGCAATATCGGCATAGAGGAACTGCTCAGCCGCAATCTCGCGGCGGATGATTTGAAGCCCAAGGTCCTTCTGATCGACGAGCGTCGTCCGTCGGTCGAGCGCGTCCAGAAGATGTTGCGCAACCGGGTCGACCTCGACGTCGCGACGGATCCGCATGCCGGCTTCTTCCAGGCGGCGGAAACGCCCTATGAATGCGTGCTGGTCTCGACCGGCTTTGCCGATTTCGATCCGCTTCGTCTGTGCTCGCAATTGCGCTCGCTCGACCGCACGCGCTTCCTGCCGATCATCCTGCTGGCGGAGGAGGGGGAGGAGGAGCGCATCATCCGCGGCCTCGAACTCGGCATCAACGACTATCTTATCCGCCCGGTCGACCAGCAGGAACTGACCGCGCGGCTGCGCACGCAGGTGCGGCGCAAGCGCTACAACGACCAGCTGCGCGCCAGTGTCACGCAGACGATCGAGATGGCGGTCACGGACGGGCTGACCGGCCTGCACAACCGCCGCTACCTCGACAGCCATCTGCAGACGCTGTTCGATCGCGCCGTGGCGCGCCGCCGCCCGCTGTCGGTCATGATCACCGACCTCGACCGCTTCAAGGCGATCAACGACACGCACGGCCATGACGGCGGCGACCAGGTGTTGCGGGAGTTCGCGCGCCGCCTGCGCAAGAATGTGCGCGGCATCGACCTGGCCTGCCGCTATGGCGGCGAGGAGTTCGTCGTGGTGATGCCCGATACGGAAGGGGCGGTGGCCGAGAAAGTCGCCGAGCGCGTCCGCGCCGAGATCGCCAGCCAGCCCTTCGTCATCGGGACCCAGACGGTGGAGGTGACGGTCAGCGTCGGCGTGTCATGCGTGCTGAAGGGGCAGGATTCGGTGGCGGCGCTGATGAAGCGAGCCGACCTCGCTCTCTATGAGGCCAAGAGCGGCGGCCGCAATCGCGTGGTTGCCAAGGCCGCTTGACGCGCTGCTGGGCGCGACGCCCGTCAAAGTCGACATCGTTAGCGGTTTACCTTAATCCAAGCGATTCGCTGCGCGTGGTTAAGAATTTGTTGATTTCCATCAGCTCTTGCGCAAGTGTGCTGGCCATGGACGAGGACAGACCCGGCGAAGAGCCAGCCGGGTCTAACCGAAATACCCCATGATCTCAGGTCCGCCGCATCTCCTGGGTCCGTGGGGTCGGCCGGCCGGCATTGGCACATAGTGGCCTCCTCGTACCGCTGCCAAACGCCGACCGGCCCCCTTTTTCCAGGATCCCTGCCACATTTCCTGCACCAAATCGACGCTTGAGCCGATAGCTGGCGGCGGTCACGCCAACGCGTGAGATCGTGGTGCCAATCCCCTGATAAGACGAACATTTCCCCCAATGTGACTAGTGCGCGGATCGCCGTGCCGGACCTCGGCTCTTTGCTGCGGTGCTCCTTCTCAGGGGCTTGCGATCAGCCTTCCCGAAAAGCTTTCTTGTCAGGAGCCCTTGACACTCGCCGGGCTTCCGTGCCGAAATTGGTTGGACCATTGGACCATTTGGAGGAGAAGTGGACCAACGCAGCCTGCCACCGATACAGACGACGGCCCGCGACGACGCCGTGCTGAAGGCGCTGGCGGAGTTCGTCGGCACCGAGGGGCTGAAGCCTGGCGGGCGGCTGCCGACCGAGCGCATCCTGGCCGAGCGGCTCAGGGTCAGCCGCAACACGGTGCGCGAGGCGCTGACGCGTTGGGAAGGGCTCGGCCTTGTCGAGCGTCGGCAGGGTAGCGGTACGTATCTCAAGGCCGCCGTTTCTCCCGACATGCTGCATCTGCCGCTGACATTGGCTGGCGGCAATGACTTCACCAGCCTGATGCAGACGCTGGAGATCCGCCGCGCGCTGGAGGCGGAAGCCGCTGCCCTTTGCGCGGAACGCGCCAGCGAGGCCGACATTGCCGAGATCGCGCGCAAGCTCGACATCATGGAACACGCCTTCCGAACGCGTGATGGCATGTCCTCGGAGGAGGACTGGGAGTTCCACCAGGCGATCTACAAGGTTTCGGGCAATCCGCTGTTCGAGCAGATCATCGCCGCCATGTACGAACTGTTCCACCGCTTCTGGGAGCATCCGCTCGGTGTGCGCGACTTCGGCCACGCCAGCTTTCCCTATCACCGCACCATCTACGAACGCATTGCCGCGCACGATCCGCAGGGCGCCCGCGACGAGGCGCTCAAGCTTATCGCCACGGTCGAGGACGACCTCAAGCGCGGCGTCGCCAAACTCAAACTCGCGGACCTGACATGAACGAGCATCCAACGGGGATCGACAGGGATTATCTGGCCGAGGCGGCGACGCTGCTTGCCCATGACGAGCCGTTTCCGGGCGGCGCCGTGGTCCCGCCGATCTACCAGACCTCGCTATTCACCTTTGCCAGCTATGCCGAAATGGCCGATACGTTCGCCGGCAAAAGACGGCAGCCGATCTACTCGCGCGGCGACAATCCGACCGTCATGGAGTTCGAGGCGAAGGTGGCCGCGCTCGAAGGCGCGCAAGCGGCGCGCGGTTTCTCCAGCGGCATGGCTGCGATCAGCGCCACGGTGCTCGCCTTCGTCGGCGCCGGCGAGCGGATCGTGGCGGTGCGCAACTGCTACGGCGATGCCTACAGGCTGTTCGAGCGGCTCCTGCCGCGCCTCAACGTCAGGGTCGACTATGTCGACGGTTCCGATCCCGACGCCGTGGCCGCCGCGCTTCCCGGCGCCAAGCTGCTCTACCTGGAAAGCCCGACATCGATGATGTTCGAGCTGCAGGACCTGACGCATCTCACGCGCCTTGCCAAGGAACATGGCGTCATCACCACCATCGACAATTCCTGGGCGACGCCGGTCTTCCAGAAGCCGATCTCGCACGGTGTCGATCTCGTGCTGCACTCCGCGTCGAAATACCTTGGCGGCCACAGCGATACGGTGGCCGGCGTGGTGGCGGGCTCGTCCACCCATATCAGGCACATCAACGAGCAGACCTATTCCTATCTCGGCGGCAAGCTGTCGCCCTTCGAGGCCTGGCTGCTGCTGCGCGGCCTGCGCACGCTGCCGCTGCGGCTGCCGCATCACATGAAGAGCGGCCTCGTCATCGCCGAGCGGCTCAAGGCGCACGCCCATGTCGAGCGGGTCAACCATCCCGTCTACTCCAACCATCCGGGCAAGGCGACGCTGGCGGGCTATGCGGGCCTGTTCTCGTTCGAGGTTGCGGACGACATCGACATCCCCGTCTTCGTCGACGCGCTGACCTATTTCCGCATCGGCGTGAGCTGGGGCGGCCACGAAAGCCTGGTCGTTCCGGCCAAGGCGTCGCTCGAGCAGACGCCTGGAGTGAATTCGATGGCACGCTTTGGCGTCAGCCCCCGAACCATCCGTTTGAACATCGGATTGGAGAGTGTCGAGGATCTTTGGGCCGATATCGCCCAGGCCTTCGAAAAAGCCAGAAAATAACAAGCAGGTTCAAAATGGGAGTCCTGAACATGAGAAAAATGAGCGTCTTGCTTGCCGCCGTGGCCGGGCTGGCAATTTCCGCCGGCAGCGCGCTGGCCGACACGACCATCAAGATGGTCGAGGTCATCACCAGCCCGCCGCGCACCGAATTCCTCAAAAAGCAGATCGCCGAGTTCGAATCGGCCAATCCCGGCATCAAGGTCGAGCTGGTTTCGCTGCCGTGGGGGCAGGCGTTCGAGAAGTTCCTCACCATGGTTCAGGCCGGCGATACGCCCGACGTGGTCGAGATGCCGGAACGCTGGATGGGCCTCTACGCCAACAACGCCCAGCTCGAGGATCTCGGCCCCTACATGGCCAAATGGGCCGACGCCAAGACCCTGGGCGACCGCGCGAAACAGTTCGGCTCGACCGTCAACAACACCCAGTTCATGATTCCCTACGGCTACTATGTGAACGCGCTGTTCTGGAACAAGAAGCTGTTCAAGGAAGCTGGTCTCGATCGCCCGCCGGCGAACCTCGATGAGTTCGTCGAGTTTTCCAAGAAGATCTCGGCGATACCCGGTAAATACGGCTACTGCCTGCGCGGCGGCCCCGGCGCCTTCAACGGCATGCACATGTTCATGAACATTGCCGCCGGCAAGGGTGGCTATTTCAACGAGGATGGCACATCGACCATCAATGACGAAGGTTCCGTCAAGGGCCTGCAGATGCTGGCCGACATGTACAAGAACGGCCTGGCGCCGAAGGACGCCGTGAGCTGGGGCTTCAACGAGACCGTGACCGGCTTCTATTCCGGCACCTGCGCCATGCTCAACCAGGATCCGGACGCGCTGCTCGGCATCGCCGACAAGATGAGCGCCGACGATTTCGCCGTCGCGCCGTTGCCGGTCGGGCCGAGCGGCAAGTCCTATCCGACCCTGGGCTACGCCGGCTGGGCGATGTTCGCCAACTCGCAGCACAAGGACGATGCCTGGAAGCTGATGGCGACCCTGCTGTCGCCGAAGGACAATCTGGAATGGGCCAAGGAAGTCGGTGTGATCCCGATCCACAATGGCGCCGACCAGGACGCGCACTTCAAGACCGAGCAGTTCAAAGGCTGGTTCACCGAGCTCAGCGACAGCTCCAAATATGAAATGGTGACACCGCCGACGCATCTGGAAAACCTCGGCAACTTCGTCGACCAGGTGGCGATCAAGAACTTCCAGGAGGTGCTTCTCGGCCAGAAGACCGCCAAGGATGTGGCGGACCAATGGGCCGCGTTCCTGACCAAGGAACAGCAGGACTGGCTGGCGAAGAACAAGAAGTAAGCGCAGGCTTTTCCTTCTCTCCGTTCCCGGGGGAAGGTGGTCCGAATGACCGGATGAGGGGCGGCGCCGAGCGCTGAAAAGCCGGCACCGCCCCCCATCTGCCTTCTCCCCGTAAACGGGGAGAAGGACGCCGTCGCTTACGCCAGCACCAACCCATCACCGTAGAGCCAAATTTATGACCTACGCAGTGTCCGAAATCCGATCCGCCGGCAGACCGCGAAAGAAGCGGCTGAGCAAGGCCGCGATCGAGCCGTGGCTTTATCTTTCGCCGGCTATCGTCCTGCTGGTTGTCGTGCTGCTTGTGCCGCTCGTGATCGGTATCAGCTACTCGTTCCGCAAATTCTCGGCGTTCAAGTCGGAATTCGTCGGGCTTGGGCAATATCAGGCGATGCTCTCCGACCAGGTGCTCGGCCAGGCGCTGATCAATACGCTGTGGTGGACGGCCGCCAGCCTGTTCTTCCAGTTCTTCCTCGGGCTCGGGCTTGCGCTGCTGCTCGACAAGCCGTTTGCAGGGCGAAAGATCGTGCAGGCCGTGGTCTTCCTGCCCTGGGCTGTGCCGTCCTTCCTGTCAGGCCTTACCTGGGCATGGCTGTTCAACCCGATCATCGGGCCGTTGCCGCACTGGCTCTACGCGCTCGGCCTGAAGGCGGAGCCGACCAACGTGCTCTCCGATCCCGCCATTGCCATGTGGGGGCCGATCGTCGCCAACATCTGGTTCGGAATTCCCTTCTTCGCCATCACGCTGCTGGCGGCGCTCAAATCCATTCCTTCCGAGCTTCACGAGGCGGCTGCGATCGACGGGGCGACGCCCTGGCAACGCTTCAGCAAGGTCACGCTGCCGTTCCTGGCGCCGACCATCGCCATCACGGTGATGCTGCGCACGATCTGGATCGCCACCTTCGCCGACCTGATCTTCGTCATGACCGAGGGTGGGCCGGCGGGCTCGACCAACACCGTGCCGGTCTACATCTATGTCAGCGCCTTCAAGTCGCTGGACAAGGGCTATGCGTCGGCCGTGGCCGTGCTGCTGCTGGTGCTGCTGATCGCCTATGCGATCGTGCTCATCGGCATCCGCCGCTCGCTCGTGAGGCATGTCTGATGATCGCCGGACGCTCCTCTTCCTCGCGCATCCTCGGCGGCATCGGCCTCTACGTGGCGGTCGGCGCCTATGTGGTCTTCGCGCTGTTCCCGATCTTCTGGACCCTGAAGATATCGGTGACGCCGCAGCGGCTGCTCTATTCCGAGGGCATCACCTTCTGGCCTTCGCAAACGACGTTCGAGAATTTCGTCACGGTGCTCAGGGCGACCGACTTTCCCCGCTACTTCCTCAACAGCGTCATCGTCTCGGTGGCGACCGCCGCGTTTGTCACGGTCATAGCCACCTTGGCCGGCTACGCCATGTCGCGCTTCACCTTCCGCGGCAAAGCGGCGCTCGCGCTGCTGCTCCTGCTCACCCAGACCTTTCCTCTGGTGATGGTCATTCCGCCGATCTACCGCATCATGGGGCAGATCGGCCTGATCAACAGCCTGACCGGGCTGGTCATCATCTACACCGCCTTCAACACGGCCTTCGCGACATTCCTGATGCAGTCCTTCTTCGACGGCATCCCGAAGGACCTCGAGGAGGCCGCGATGATCGACGGCTGCACGCGGGCCCAGGCGATGCGGCGGGTGATCGTGCCGCTGACGCTGCCGGGCATGGGCGCCACGCTCGGCTTCGTCTTCACCGCGGCATGGAGTGAACTGCTGTTCGCGCTGATGCTGATTTCGAGCGACGACAAGAAGACCTTCGCCGTTGGCCTGCTCACCTTCATCGGCAAGTTCGCGGTCGACTGGGGGCAGATGATGGCGGCGTCCATCCTTGCGCTCATTCCGGTCTGCGCCTTCTTCGCCTTCCTGCAACGCTATCTCGTCACCGGCCTCACCGCCGGCGCCGTCAAAGGTTAGATCGATGGCTTCCGTCACGCTTGAAAAAGTCCGCAAGGATTATGGCGCCGTGCGCGTCCTGCACGCCGTCGATCTCAGCATCGGCGATGGCGAGTTCGTCGTCCTCGTCGGCCCCTCGGGCTGCGGAAAGTCGACGCTGCTACGCATGATCGCCGGCCTGGAGGAGGTTTCCGGCGGTGAGATCCATATCGGTGAGCGGCTGGTCAACGATGTCGCGCCGAAGGATCGCGACATCGCCATGGTGTTCCAGTCCTACGCGCTTTATCCGCATATGGACGTGGCGCGGAACATGGGTTTCAGCCTCATGCTGCGCAAGGAGGAGAAGCCCGCGATCGAAGCGCGCGTCGACGGCGCTGCCAAGCGCCTCGGGCTCGACACCTACCTGCAGCGCCTGCCGCGCCAGCTCTCGGGCGGCCAGCGCCAGCGCGTGGCCATGGGACGCGCCATCGTGCGCGATCCGAAGGTATTCCTGTTCGACGAGCCATTGTCCAATCTGGACGCCAAGCTGCGGGTCCACATGCGGGCGGAAATAAAGGCGCTGCATCAGCAGCTCAAGACGACGTCGGTCTACGTCACCCACGACCAGATCGAGGCGATGACCATGGCCGACCGTATCGTCGTCATGCATGACGGCTTCGTCCAGCAGGTCGGCGCGCCGCTGGACCTCTATGATCGCCCGACCAATGTCTTCGTCGCCGGCTTCATCGGTTCGCCCGGGATGAATTTCCTGCCGGCGACGGTCAAGATGGATGTCGGCCCTGTCGCCGTGCTCGCTGATGGCCAGCAGCTCAAGCTGGCGGAGGGGCTGCCGCTCAAGGACGGAACGGCGGTCACCGTGGGGCTGCGACCCGAGCATATCCGGCTGGCCGAAGAAGGCGCGCTGGCGGGCGAGGTGGTCGTGGTGGAGCCGCTCGGTCTCTCGACGCAGTTCTACGTCAAGCTGGCGAACCAGCAGATCTGTGTTTTTGCCATGGGGCGCGCCGGCGTGCAGCCCGGCGAGACGGTGCGGCTCGCCGCCGATCCCGCTTCGCTGCATCTGTTCGACAAAGCGAGCGGCGAACGGATAGGGTAGGGCGAATCGGACGCTTCGCCCGAGCCTGGAAACGAAAACGCCGCCCCATGGGCGGCGTTTCGGCATTCCGGAGAAACCAGATTACTTGATCTTGGTTTCCTTGAACTCGACGTGCTTCTTGGCGATCGGGTCGTACTTGCGGAAGGACAGCTTGTCGGTCTTGGTGCGGCTGTTCTTGCTGGTCACGTAGAAGAAACCGGTGTCGGCGGTCGACAGAAGCTTGATCTTGATGTTTGCGGCTTTGGCCATGATATCAGTCCGTTAGTGTTCGTGGAGTTTTGGCCGCTGGAGCACGGGAAAACACCCGGACGCGGGAAACTTGCCGCGACACATAAAGAACGCGCCCGGAAAGTCAAGCCCGCGCGGCCCTTGCGTCAAGGCGCGGCGGCGGGATCCGCGTCCCGTGCCTGCGTCTTCCAGTCCCCGGTCGTATTCCACCAGCGGTTGGGATTGGCGCGATCGTCCAGGCCCTTGGAGCGGCTGGCGAGGATGCGCTGGATTCGGATGACCGGCTCCTCATAGCTATGAGCCTGGAAAATCGCCTCCACGACTCGGGCCGCAAGCTCCTCGTCGTCAGGCAGTTCAAATGAGATCTCGACCGTGCCCGGCCGCCGGCGCAGGTCCCTTTCGGCGCCCGCCGCCGCGCCTTCGAGAGGGCGGTAGCGCTCGATGCCCGAGGCCGACTGGTAGGCGTTGCTGTCGTATTTGCCCATGGGAAGCGGCGTGATCGCTGTCACCGCCTCCATGATGCGATCGACATCCGCGCCGGGTGCCTGGAAGGTGACCAGCAGCAGGGGTGTCATGCGCACCGATGTCGTCTCGAAGCCGCGCTCGATCATATCCGTCCCTCGCAACGATGCCGTGCCCGCGCCGGGGAAGGCGCCGGAAAAGGCTACAGCGCGCCAGCAAGGTCAGGAAGACGGAACGGCGGGTCGAACTCCAAGCCTGCTGACATCGTTGCGTCAGCAGGCCGAGCGGCGAATATCAGAGGATCTTGCGCAGCAGCCTGGCGCCGACCAGCAGGATATAGGCGGCGAAGAAGAATGCCAGCGACCAGCCGAAGCCGGAGGGGCCGAAAGCATCCATGCCGATGCCGATCGCCTGCGGTCCCAGAACCATGCCGACGCCGTAGCAAAGCACGAAGGCCGCGTTGGCGGACGCCAGCTCATGGCCGGAAAGCTGCGAGCCGAGATGGGCCAGGCCGATCGTGTACATGGCGGCGACCACGCCGCCCCAGACGAACAGCAGCGCCGCCATCAGGTGCCAGTTGGCGGCGAAGAAAGGCATGAAGACGGTGCCGACGAGGCCAACCGTCGAACAGGCCAGCAGCAGGTAGCGGCGATCCGAGACGCGATCGCTGATCATGCCGATCGGGATCTGCAGCAGCACGTTGCCGAGACCGATCATGGTGAGCAGCAGCGCGGCGTCGGCCTCGGAATAGCCGATGCGGCTGCCATAGACAGGAAACAGCGCGAAGCCGCCGGTCTCGACCGCGCCGAACACCAGCACCGCGGCGGTGGCGGTGGGCACCAGCCAGATGTAGCGCAGGAAGTTGCTGGTCTCGCCGTCGGCGACGATGGTGGGGCTCTCGTTGCGGGCTGCGACCACGGGAATGGCGGCCAGCGTCACCAGGCCGATGGTGACGCCAAAAGGCATGAAACCCGTGCTGCCGAGATGGGCAAACAGCCAGGGGCCGGCGGCAAAGCCAAGCGACAGGACCGTCGCATAAATGCCGAGCACGAGCCCGCGCCTGTGCGGTGGCGCCGAGGTGCTGATCCAGAATTCCGAGAGGATAAAGAGCACGGTCAGCGAAATGTGCAGCACGACGCGCAGCGGAAACCACATCCAGAAGTCGGGCGCGAAATGGAAGCCGACGAAGGCAAGGGCTCCGGCGATGATCATCGCGAACATCGTCCAGGCAACGCCGAATCGCGTGGCGAGCGGGGTGGCGAGCGGAGCGCCGGCGATCGAGGCGAGGCCGGCGACGGCGGTGTTGAGACCGATCATCGAGGCCGAGTGGCCGCGCGATTCGAGAATGACACTGAGCAGCGGCGTGCCGAGGCCTATGGCGATGCCGACGACGCTGATCGAGGAGATCGCCGCGATCATCGACAGCCAGTGTACGCCCTCTTCGGCTTTTGCCTGGGTATCAACCGTCATGAATGCCTGGCTCTGCGTCTTATAGGATTTCGCGGACGAAGCTTTTGCGGGCAAGCCGGTAGAAAGGCACCGCGCCGCCCGGACGCAACAGCGGATCCTCGGCGAGCCGCCCCTCCAGCTCGTCCAGCACCCTGCGCGTGATGTCGGGTATGTCGGCCTGCCTGGCCCTGGCGAGCGGGAGCCAGACCAGTTCTTCCAGTTCGTTGGTCGGCCCGCCCTGAGGCAGTTCGACAGCGACGTCATTGCGCCAGGCGCTGAAGAAGCGCGTATCAAAGCGGCGCACGCGGTTCGGCGGCGTGATGGCGCGCGCGATGAAGCGCAGCGGCTCCAGCGACGGCACCACGCCGTGCTCGACGAAACCCTGCCATTCCGACTTCTTCGTGGCGAACGCACCCTTGCGGCCGATGAGCAGGCCGGCTTCCTCGTAGGTCTCGCGGATCGCCGACAGGGCGATGGCGCGGGCGCGGGCAGGGCCGGTCCGGCCGATGCCGGCCATGAGCTTTGCCTCTACCTGCTCGTTCAACGGCGATGCCACCGGGATGCGGCTGTCCGCCGGGTCCGTGCGGCCGCCGGGAAAGACGAACTTGCCGGGCATGAAGGCGTGGCCGGCGTGGCGACGCCCCATCAGCACGACGATGTCGTTGCCGTGGCGATCGAGAAGAATGAGGGTCGCCGCGTCGCGCGGACGCTTGGGTCCGTCACGCGAGACCATCTTTTGCTCGAGCTTGTCGATTTCCACTTTGGTCATAACGTCCATGCGCACGACCTAGCGGAAACTTCCAGAATGCGAAAGTGGTCTCCGGGGCCGGCACGTTGCGCCAGCGGCGGCTCAGGTATCGGAATGAGGCTCGATTTCATCCTCCTGGCCACCGAAACCATGCATATAGAGCGCCCATTGCAGGCCGATGACGGCGCCCTTGACCGGCTGGAGCAGGACCACGGCCAGAATGATGGTCAGCGGAATCCAGATCAACATGTGTTGCAATGTCGACAGATTGGACACCGCCTCGATGCCCATGAAGGCGCCGACCACGATATGGCCGACGATCACCACCACGAGGTAGGCGGGCAGATCGTCAGCGCGATGGTGGTGCATTTCCTCACCGCAGACCGCGCATTTGTCGACGGTCTTGACGAAGGCCCGGAACAGCTTTCCCTCGCCGCAATGCGGGCAGCGGCCCAGCATGCCGCGCTTGATGGCGGTCCACAGCGGGCGGGCAACGCGGCCCGAATGATGCTCGCCACCAAAAACCTGCTGTTCCATCTGCTACCGTCTCCTGCCGCGCGGGCGCGGTTGCGACGCGCGGGCCCGACCCTTCTTTGACTTGTGGAACGACCGCTTCGAGCCGGGCAGCGGCTTCGGGTCGCTCAACATCTCGAAGCGCATGGCGCCGGCCATCGGTGCCACCTCGACGAGACGGACCTCGACGCGATCCGCCAACTGGTAGCCCTTGCCGGAGCGCTCGCCAAACAGCGAATGCGCAGCCTCGTCATATATGTAGTAGTCACCGCCCAGCGTCGACACCGGGATGAAACCATCGGCGCCGAATTGCGGCAATTGGACAAAGAGTCCCGATTTGGTGACGCCGGAAACGCGGGCATCGAATCGCTCGTCCACTCGCTCCGCGAGATAAGCGGCGACAAGGCGATCGACGGTGTCGCGTTCGGCCGCCATTGCGCGGCGCTCGGTCGCCGAGATCTGAACGGCGATCTCCTCCAGCCGGGCTTCCTCTTCCTGCGTGAGGCCACCTGGGCCGAGGCCGAGCGCGGCGATCAGCCCGCGATGCACGATCAGGTCGGCATAACGACGGATGGGCGAGGTGAAGTGCGCATAGCGCCTGAGGTTGAGGCCGAAATGGCCGATGTTCCTCGGCGAATATTCCGCCTGGCTCTGCGAGCGCAGGACCACCTCGTTGACGAGGGATTCGTTGTCGGCGCCGCGCACGCGCTCAAGGATGCCGTTGAACTGGCTCGGCCGCATCTGCGCCCCGCGCGCCAGCGACAAGCCGATCGTCTGTAAGAATTCGCGCAGCGATTCCTGCTTGGCGAGCGACGGCGCATCGTGAATGCGATAGACCAGCGACTGCTTCTTCGCTTCCAGCGTCTCGGCGGCGGCGACGTTGGCCTGGATCATGAACTCTTCGATGAGCTTGTGCGCGTCCAGTCGCTCCGGCACGACCACGCTGTCGACCGTGCCGTCCGCCTTCAGCAGGATCTTGCGTTCGGGCAGGTCGAGTTCGAGGGGCTGGCGTGAGTCGCGGCCGCGCCTGAGCACGGCATAGGCGTCCCATAGCGGCTTGAGCACCGCCTCGATGATGGGGCGGGTCTTGTCGTCCGGAGCGCCGTCGATCGCGGCCTGCGCCTGCTGGTAGGCAAGCTTGGCGGCGGATTTCATTATGACGCGGTGAAAGCTGTGCCTGATCTTTCGGCCTTCGGCCGAGAAGGTCATGCGCACGGCGAGCGCCGGCCGATCCTCGCCCTCGCGCAGCGAACAGAGATCGTTGGAGATGCGCTCCGGCAGCATCGGCACAACGCGGTCCGGGAAATAGACCGAATTGCCCCGCTTCAGCGCCTCGCGGTCGAGCGGGCTGCCGTAGCGGACATAGGCGGCGACGTCGGCGATGGCCACCGTGGCGATGACGCCGCCAGGGTTGCTCTCGTCCGGATCCGGCGTGGCGAAGACCGCGTCGTCATGATCCTTGGCATCCGCCGGGTCGATCGTGACCAGCGGCAGGTCACGCCAGTCCTCGCGGTTGGCCATTGTCGCCGGCTTCACCGCTTCGGCTTCGGCGATCACATCGGCCGGGAAGACATGCGGAATGTCGTGCGCATGGATGGCGATCATGGAGACCGCCTTCTCGCTCGTCAGCGAGCCGAGCACGCTCAGCACTTTCGCGCGGGGCAGGCCGTAGCGGGAGGCACGCTCGGGCTCCACCTCGACGAGATCGCCGTTCCTTGCGCCGTTCTGGAATTCCTTGTCGACGATAAGTTCGGGCTGCCGGCGCTCGACCGGCTCGATGCGGAAGCTGCCGTCCTTGAGAACGCGGAAGACACCGAGAACGGCATCGCCGCGCTTCTCGAATATCTTCATCACCCGGCCGGTATAGGCCGGGCCGGTGACGGCCTCGGTCGGGAAGGTCTTGGCCAGCACGCGATCGCCGATGCCGGGCGCCTGGCCGTTGCCGCGCGAAACGCGGATCGAGACGACCGGCGGCGGCTCATCGCTGTCATGTTCGACCGGGCGCGCGAGCAGCAGTCCGTCTGCGTCGCGCCCGAAAACCTCGAGCACCGCGACGTGCGGCAGCGTTCCGGCACGCGTGAGCCGCTTGCGTTGCTTGGTCAGCAGGCCGTCGTCCTGCAGGTCGCGCAGCATGTCCTTCAGCCACATCCGGTCCTCGCCGCGCAGGGCGAAGGCCTTGGCGATCTCCCGCTTGCCGGCGCGGTCAGGATTCTCGGCGATATAACGAAGAATCTCGTCACGCGAGGGCCGGTAGTCATCCTTGACCTTGGCCCTCGTGTCCCTTGTCCTGGTGTCGGCGCCGCGCGGATCGCCGTGGCTTCGTCCGGAGATCCTGCGCGCCACGCCGTCCTATCCCTTCTTCTTGGCGGCGGGCTTGGCCGCCGCCTTGCGGGCGGGCTTCTTGCCTCCGCCCTTGGCCTCCCGCTCGGCGATCAGCGCCAGCGCTTCCTCGAGCGTCACGGATTGCGGGTCCTTGCCCTTGGGCAGGGTCGCGTTGACCTTGCCGAAGTTCACATAGGGACCGTACTTGCCGTCGCGCACGACGATCTTGCCGCCGCCATCCGGATGGTCGCCGATTTCCTTGAGCGCTGCCGGCGTGCCGCCGTTGCGGCCGCCCTTGCCCTTGGCCTGCTTCTCCGCGATCACCGATACGGCGCGGTTGAGGCCGATGGAGAACACGTCCTCGATGCTCTCCAGATTGGCGTAGGTGCCGTCGTGCAGCACGAACGGGCCATAGCGACCGAGCCCGGCAGAGATCATCTTGCCGCTTTCGGGGTGCTTGCCGACATCGCGCGGCAGCGCCAGCAGGGCAAGCGCCTTCTCATGGTCCATGGAGTCCGCCGTCCAGCCTTTGGGCAGGCTGGAGCGCTTGGCCTCCTTGCCTTCACCGCGCTGGACATAGGGCCCGAAACGTCCGCTGCGCAGCGTGATCTCCTCGGCGGTGTAAGGATCCTTGCCGAGCTGCTTGACGCCATCCTCGCCGCCGCCGTTCTCGCCGTTCGGGTTGGCGGCATCGCCAAGCTGGCGGGTGTAGGAGCATTCCGGATAGTTCGAGCAGCCGACGAAGGCGCCGAACTTGCCGAGCTTGAGCGACAGGTTGCCGCTGCCGCATTTCGGACAGATGCGCGGGTTCGATCCATCCTCGCGCGCGGGGAAGACCAGCGGCGCGAGCTCTTCGTTGAGCGCGTCGAGCACGTCGGTGACGCGCAACTCCTTGATGTCGGCGACGGCGGCCGAAAAGTCGTTCCAGAAGTCGCGCAGCACGTCGCGCCAGGCGAGCTTGCCGTCGGAGATCTCGTCGAGCTTCTCCTCCAGCGAGGCGGTGAAGTCGTATTCGACGTAGCGCTCGAAGAAGCTTTCGAGGAACGCCGACAGGAGGCGGCCCTTGGCCTGCGGGATCAGGCGGCGCTTGTCGATGGTGACGTAATCGCGGTCCTCGAGCGTCTTGAGGATGGCGGTGTAGGTCGAAGGCCGGCCGATACCGAGCTCCTCGAGTTTCTTGATCAGCGACGCCTCGGAATAACGCGGTGGCGGCTCGGTGGTGTGCTGGGTGGCGTTGATGGCCTCGCGGCGCAGCTGCTCGCCGACGCGGATCTCGGGAAGACGACGGCTCTCCTCGTCCTCCGAATCCTCATCCTTCTGGTCGGTATAGGCGGCGATGAAACCGTCGAAGCGGATGACCGATCCGACCGCCCGCAGCTCGGCGCTGCGCGCGCCGTTGACGGCCTCGATCTCTACCGTGGTGCGCTCGATCTCCGCCGGCTGCATCTGGCTGGCGATCGCGCGCTTCCAGATCATGTCGTAGAGACGCGCCTGGTCGGCATCGAGATACTGGCGCACCGAAGCAGGGGTGCGCTTGAAATCGGTCGGCCGGATGGCCTCGTGCGCTTCCTGGGCGTTCTTGGCCTTCGCCGAATAGTAGCGCGGCTTCTCAGGCAGGTATTTCTCGCCGAACTCGCTGGCGATGGCATCGCGCGCCGCCGTAATGGCTTCCGGCGCCATCTGCACGCCGTCGGTACGCATATAGGTGATGAGACCGGCGGTCTCGCCGCCGATGTCCATGCCTTCATACAGCTTCTGCGCGACCTGCATGGTGCGGCTGGCCGAAAAGCCGAGACGCGACGAAGCGGCCTGCTGCAGCGTCGAGGTGGTGAAGGGCGGGGCCGGATTGCGCTTGGTGGGCTTGGCTTCCACCGAGAGCGCCTTGAAGGTCGCGCCCTCGAGCATGGCCTTGATGTCGTCGGCCTGCGCCTTGTTGGCGATGTCCAGCTTCTGCAGCTTCTTGCGTTCGAAGGCAGTGAGCCGCGCCTCGAAATTCTCGTTGCGCGGCGTGCCGAGGATCGCGGCGATCTGCCAGTATTCCTCGCGTACGAAGCGTTCGATCTCGGATTCCCGGTCGCAGACAAGGCGCAGCGCGACGGACTGCACGCGGCCGGCCGAACGCGCGCCGGGCAGCTTGCGCCACAGCACTGGCGACAGCGTGAAGCCGACGAGATAGTCGAGCGCGCGGCGGGCGAGATAAGCGTCGACCAGCGGCGCGTCGATCTGGCGCGGATTGGCCATGGCCTCCAGCACCGACGATTTGGTGATGGCGTTGAAGACGACGCGGCTGACCGGCTTGTCCTTCAGCGCGCGCTTCTGCTTAAGCACTTCCAGCACGTGCCAGGAGATAGCCTCGCCCTCGCGATCAGGGTCGGTGGCGAGGATCAGCCCGTCGGCGTCCTTGACCGCCTTGGCGATGTCGGCAAGCCGCTTGCCCGAGGCCGTGTCGACGGCCCAGGACATCGCGAAGTCCTCATCCGGGCGCACCGAACCGTCCTTGGCCGGCAAATCACGGACATGGCCGAACGACGCCAGAACCTTGTAGTTCTTGCCCAGATATTTGTTGATTGTCTTGGCCTTGGCCGGCGATTCGACGACGACGACGTCCATGAGGTCTCATACAGCTGCGATGCGGCAGAAGAATTCGCTGCGCGCGACGAAATCACATTCAGTTCGTCGCTCACATGGCCGCGCTTTTGCATCCGGTCAAGGGGATGTGCCCAAAATGCCGGTTCTGTGTAGCGCATCCGGCACGCGAATGCAGCCCACGAAAAAACGATCATGACGTGAGGGGAGGCGCCGTGGCAAAGGCAGCGGCGCCATTGGAAATCCGGGTGGAGCGCCAACGGATCCCGCCTTGCGTCACGGGATCGCGCGGCATAAATGCCGGCTCAGTCGGCCTTGGCTACGTGCCAGACGTCGGCCACGCCGTCTCCGGCCGTGTCACCGGCTTTCTTGTCCTTGACGAACGTGTAGAGCGGCTTGCCGTCATAGGCCCACATCTTGCTGCCGTCCGTGCGCTTGATGACGGTCCACTCGCCTTCGTCCTTCGCTCCCGCCTCGGCCTTGAGCGGCGGCCAGTTGGCGGCGCATTTGTCGTAGCAGTTGGATTTGCCCTTGGCATCCTTGTCGTAGGTATAGAGGGTCATGCCCTTGGCGTCGGTGAATATCTTGACGCCGCCGACCTCGGCTTCCTTCCAGGCCTCGGCGGCAAGAGCCGATGTGGTGCCCAAAGCGAGTACGGCGAACCCGATCGCGATCGATTTCATGAGAGTCTCCCTGCGTGGTGGAGGCGCGCGATATCGCTGCCTCCGGACAGGTCAACGCCGGCCAGCGGCCAGTTCTTCCCGAATAGTTGCGCCGACAAGCCGCATGGCCGCCACGCAATGGTGATTGGCAGAGGCGCCTGGGCGTCGCTATATCGACGCCGAAAACCTGGAGCTCGGATGATGGCACTTGATATCGGCTACGTCAGCGCGGTCGGGGCGGGAGCGATCTCGTTCCTGTCGCCCTGCGTGTTGCCGCTGGTGCCGCCCTATCTCTGCTACATGGCCGGTGTCTCGGTCGATGACTTTCGCGGCAATGCCGGCGCGGCGGCCAAGGCCGGCGCGCGTGGCGCGCTGCTCTATGCATCGCTCGCCTTCGTGCTTGGCTTCTCAACGGTGTTCGTCGCGCTCGGCGCGGGCGCCTCGACCATTGGAAGGCTGTTGCGTGTCTGGCAGGAACCGCTGGCGATGGCGGCCGGCGTGTTGATCATCCTGATGGGCCTCAACTTCCTCGGCATCCTGCGCATTCCGCTGTTGTCACGAGAGGCGCGCTTCCAGTCGCAAGGCAAGCCGGCCAGCGCCGTTGCCGCTTATGTCATGGGGCTGGCCTTCGCTTTCGGCTGGACGCCCTGCATCGGCCCGGTGCTCGGCCCGATCCTGACGCTCGCCGGCGGGCGCGAGACGGTGGGCGAGGGCGCCTTGCTGCTGGCCGCCTATTCGCTCGGCCTCGGCATACCATTCCTCGTGGCGGCTGTGTTTTCCGGCGCCTTCATGCGATTCCTCGGAAAGTTCCGCGTCCATCTCGGCCGTGTCGAGAAAGCGATCGGCGCCCTCTTGGTGGTGGCCGGCATCTTCTTCCTGACCGGCGGCGTCCAGACGGTATCCTACTGGCTGCTGGAGAATTTCCCCGTGCTCGGGCAACTGGGCTAGGGCTGTCAGCGGCGACTGATCAAAGTCGGTCGCCTGTCCGTGGCCCGTCTCACCGGAATTTAACCGCATTGGTGCAGCATTGCGCCACTGTTAGCATGTTTTGATTCCAACCCTTTTGAACGGTTGCCATTCCATGACCAAGAGATCCTGCCTGTCCGTCATCCTCGCCGCCGGCGAAGGCACGCGCATGAAGAGCGCCCTGCCGAAGGTGCTGCACCAGATTGCCGGCCTGCCGATGGTGGCGCATGTGGTGAAGGCGGCACAGGCGGCTGGCGCCGACGGACTGGCGCTGGTGATCGGCCATGGCGCCGAGGAGATGCGCAAGGCGGCGCAGAAATTCGCGCCGGGGACGGAATGTTACGTGCAGGAAAAGCGCCTCGGCACCGCGCATGCGGTTCTCGCCGCGCGCGATGGAATAGCAAAGGGTTACGACGACATCCTGGTGATGTTTGGCGATACGCCGTTGATCGATCCGGCCGCGCTGGCGGTGGCGCGCGGCAAGCTTGCCGAGGGCGCGGCTGTGGTGGTGATCGGCTTCCGCCCGCCGAGCCCGACAGGCTATGGGCGCCTGATCGAAAAGAACGGCCGTCTCGTCGCCATCCGCGAGGAAAAGGACTGTTCCGAGGACGAGAAGAAGATCGGCTTCTGCAATGCCGGCATGATGGCGGTGGCCGGCAAGCATGCGCTGGACCTGCTCGACACGGTGGGCAACCAGAACGCCAAGGGCGAATTCTACCTCACCGACATCGTCGAGATCGCCGGCGCGCGCGGCCTGGAGGTCGTGGCCACGGAAGCCAGCTTCGAGAGCGCTCTCGGCATCAACAACCGGGCTGAGCTTGCCGAGGCCGAAGGCATCTGGCAGCAGCGCCGCCGCCGCGAGGCGATGCTGTCGGGCGTGACGCTTATCGCGCCCGAGACGGTCTATTTCTCCCACGATACCGAGATCGGCGCCGATACGGTGGTGGAGCCGAATGTCTGGTTCGGTCCTGGCGTCAGGATCGCGTCGGGCGCCAAGATCCACGCCTTCAGCCATATCGAGGGCGCGACCGTTGCATCCAACTGCGACATCGGGCCGTTCGCGCGGCTGCGGCCGGGCGCCGACCTCAAGGTCAAGGCCAAGGTCGGCAATTTCTGCGAAGTGAAGCAGGCGACGATCGAGGAGGGCGCCAAGGTCAACCACCTGACCTATATCGGCGATGCGCGGGTCGGCGCGGGCGCCAACATCGGCGCGGGCACTATCACCTGCAACTATGACGGCTACTCGAAGTTCTTCACCGACATCGGCGAGGGCGCCTTCATCGGTTCGAACTCGTCGCTCGTGGCCCCCGTCACAATCGGCAAGGGGGGCTACATCGCCTCGGGCAGCGTCATCACCGAAAGCGTGCCAGAGGACGCGCTGGCCTTCGGCCGCGCCCGCCAGCGGACGCTGCCCGGCAAGGGCAAGGAATTGCGCGAACGCTTTGCCTCGGCGGCCGCAGCCAAGAAGAAGGCCGCCGGCTGACCTTCAGGCCGGGCGTTCGGCGGCCTCGCCGAATGCCGCCGTCACTTCGATAGCGCCGACGATCGCCTGGTTGAAGTCATCCAGGTCCTCGGCGGGTATCCAGTACTCGAGGTGCTGCCTGCTGCCGGCATGTTCGACGGGATAGCGATCGAGGAAGCTCCTGAGCACGCTGAAACGGGTCACGAAACCCGCGCCGCTGGCCGGGACGTTCCAGTCCCGCGCGATCTGCGTGGCATAGGCCTCCGTCAGAACGGGATAGAAGATCGGCTGGTCGGGCAGTCGCGGTGGAAACGCGCGCATGCCCGATGCCTCGATGAGCTTCAGCTCCGCCGGTCCGACCGGCCGCCATAGCGTGACGATGTCCTGCGCTTCGTTCATAGGTTCAATGCACTCAATGGAGATGGTTCAGGCAAGCCAGAGATAGACTATTCGGCCGAGCGCGCCAAAGAGCAGCAGGAAGGCCGCGATCGACTGGATGAAGAACCCCGGATACCGCTTCATCGGGTCGACCAGATATCCGACGAAATAGGCAATGCGACCGACGATCCATGCGACACCGAGCCCGGCTGCCCAGGCCGGGCTCCAGTAGATCGCGAACAGCCACAACGCCGGCAGGAAGATCGGCAGCCATTCGAGCGTATTGGCATGCGCGCGAGCGGCGCGCTCCAGTCGCGGATCACCGGTCATAGTCGGCGCCAGTATGCCGGTCGTGGAATGAGTCTTGGCAACCTTCAGCGCCATGCCGAATATCATAAAGCTGCAAAGAAGTGTGACTACAGCAACCGCATAGTAGCGTTCCATCGTGTAATCCTTTTACGCCCCGTCCCGGCATTCTGCATGAAACATCAGCCGCATAAACGGCGAGCGAGGAATATCATGTATGGGAGCGCCCCAACTACGCTTGCGCCTGGACGGTTGCGGTAACCGGATTGCAATGGCGATCCTTCATGGTGCAAAGGTTCTTCAACGTTCCGGCTGATACGGGACGAAATGCAATGTGACTTTCGCGGTGGACCGGCGATCCCTAAATAGCGCCAGGTTTTCCGTACGGAATCGGGGACTTTCTGCATGTGCGGTATCGTCGGAATCATCGGCAACTCGCAGGTCGCGCCGCTCATCGTCGATGCCCTGAAACGGCTCGAATACCGCGGCTATGACTCGGCCGGCGTCGCCACCATCGAAAACGGCGAACTCGGCCGCCGCCGCGCCGAAGGCAAGCTCGTCAACCTGGAGCGCCGGCTGAAGGAAGAGCCGCTCGACGGCACCATCGGCATCGGCCATACACGCTGGGCAACCCACGGGGTGCCGAATGAGACCAACGCGCATCCGCATTTCTCCCACGGCGTCGCCATCGTCCACAACGGGATCATCGAGAATTTCGCCGAGTTGCGCGCCGAACTCATCCGTGACGGCTATACCTTCACGTCGCAGACGGACACCGAGGTGGTGGCGCATCTGGTGGCGCGGGAGCTGGCCAGGGGCCTGAAGCCCGTCGAGGCCGCGCACAAGACGCTGCAGCGCCTCGAGGGAGCATTCGCGCTGGCCATCATGTTCAAGGGCGACGACGACCTGATCGTCGGTGCCCGCAACGGCCCGCCGCTGGCGGTTGGGCATGGCGACGGCGAGATGTATCTGGGCTCGGACGCGATCGCGCTGGCGCCCTTCACCAATTCCATCACCTATCTGGAAGACGGTGACTGGGCGGTCGTGCGCCGCAACGAGGTCAGCATCTTCGATATCGCCGGCAACAGGGTCAACCGCAAGCGCCAGCAGTCGCTCTCGACCAGCTTCATGGTCGACAAGGGCAACCGCCGTCACTTCATGGAGAAGGAAATCCATGAGCAGCCGGAGGTGATCTCGCACACGCTGGCGCACTATGTCGATTTCGTCGGCGGCGTCTCGAAGCCGCTCGACCTGCCGTTCGATTTCGCCAAGATCGATCGCCTGGCCATTTCGGCCTGCGGCACGGCCTATCTGGCGGGGCTGATCAGCAAATACTGGTTCGAGCGCATCGCGCGGCTGCCTGTCGACATCGATGTCGCCTCGGAGTTCCGTTATCGGGAGATGCCGCTGTCGGACAAGGACGCCGCTTTCTTCATCTCGCAGTCGGGCGAAACCGCCGACACGCTTGCCTCGCTGCGCTACTGCCGCAAGGCCGGCATGAAGATCGGTGCGGTGGTCAACGTTCGTGAATCGACCATGGCGCGCGAATCCGACGTCGTGCTGCCGACGCTCGCCGGCCCGGAGATCGGTGTCGCCTCGACAAAGGCTTTCACCTGCCAGTTGTCGGTTCTGGCATCGCTCGCCGTGCGCGCTGGCGTGGCGCGCGGCACGGTGTCGCCGGATGAGGAAAAGGCCCTGATCCGCGGGCTTTCCGAGGCGCCGCGGCTCGCCAACCAGGTGCTCAAGCTCGACCACCAGATCGAGAAGGTTGCGCGCGATCTCGCCCACTACCGGCACGTTCTCTATCTTGGCCGCGACACCAACTTCCCGCTCGCCATGGAAGGCGCGCTGAAGCTCAAGGAAATCTCCTACATCCACGCCGAGGGCTATGCCGCCGGCGAGCTCAAGCATGGGCCGATCGCGCTGATCGACGAGAACATGCCGGTCATCGTGATTGCCCCGCATGACCGCATTTTCGAGAAAACCGTCTCCAACATGCAGGAGGTGGCGGCGCGCGGCGGCAAGATCATCCTCATCACCGATGCCAAGGGCGCGGCCCAGTCGAGCGTCAAGACGATGGAGACGATCATCCTGCCCGACGTGCCGGAAATCATCTCGCCCATCATCTACGCCTTGCCGATCCAGATGCTGGCCTATTTCACCGCCGTCTTCATGGGCACCGACGTCGACCAGCCGCGCAACCTGGCGAAGTCGGTGACGGTGGAGTAGGGCCGCGGCGTCGCGCGTCGTTTAAAAACTTCGCAGTTCCAAACCGCCCTGCGCTTCACTAATGTTGCACCGCAACCCCGCCGCGGTGATCCATGTCCGATGCCCTGAAGACCTCCGGCATGACCCGCCTGAGGAACTATTTCCTGACCGGCTTTATCGTCTGCGCGCCGCTGGCGATCACCGCCTACATCGCATGGTCGGTGATCGGCTGGGTCGATTCCTGGGTGAAGCCCTATATCCCCGCGCGCTACAACCCCGACACTTATCTGCCGTTCCCGGTGCCAGGCTTCGGCCTCATCGTGGCGCTGGTGATGATCACGCTGATCGGCTTCCTGGCCGCCAACATCGTCGGCCGCGCCATTGTCGGCTTCGGCGAGCGCCTGCTCGGCCGCATGCCGCTGGTGCGCGGCATCTATGGCTCGTTGAAGCAGATCTTCGAGACGGTGCTTTCGAACAAGGGGGACATGTTCAGGCAGGTCGGGCTGGTCGAATATCCGCGAAAGGGGGTCTGGTCGCTGGTTTTCGTTGCTGGTGAAAAGGAAACCGAGATCAACCAGAAGCTCGACCAGGAAGGCGATCCGCTGATCGCGGTCTTCATGCCCTGTACGCCCAATCCGACGACCGGTTTCCTCATGTACGTGCCGAAATCGGACATCGTCATGCTCGACATGACGATCGAGGACGGCGCCAAGCTGATCGTCTCTGCCGGCCTCGTGGCGCCGGAAGTGAAGCCGAAGCTGCTCAACGGCGAGACGCTCGAGGGGCCGCTGCACAATCCTTCGTTTGGAGCGGTTCAGCCGGCTCGCAGGAGCCGCACCGCTTCGTCCCGGCCGAACAAGTAGAGCAGGAGCCGCAAGGCTTCGCCGCGCCCGGATTGCAGTTCCGGATCCCGTGCCAGGATCAGCCGGGCATCGTCGCGCGCGGCCTCCAGCAGGTCGGCGTGCGCCTCCATGCGGGCGACCTGGAAGCCCGGCGTGCCCGATTGCCTGGTACCCAGCAATTCGCCTTCGCCGCGCAATTTCAGATCCTCCTCGGCAATGAGGAAGCCATCCTCGGTCTCGCGCATGACGGACAGGCGCCGCTTCGCCGTCTCGCCGAGCGGATCCTTGTAGAGCAGGACGCAGGAGGAAGGTCGGTTGCCGCGCCCGACCCGGCCGCGCAACTGGTGCAACTGCGCCAGGCCGAAGCGCTCGGCGTGTTCGATCACCATGATCGTGGCGTCGGGAACGTCGACGCCGACCTCGATGACGGTGGTGGCGATCAGGATGCGCGTCTCGCCCTCCTTGAAGGCGCGCATCGCCTCGTCCTTCTCGGCGCCCTTCATGCGGCCGTGGACAAGGCCAATGCGATCGCCGAACAGCGGCTTCAGCGAGGCGAAGCGATCCTCGGCCGACATCAGCTTGATCTCTTCGGATTCCTCGACCAGCGGGCAGATCCAATAGATCTTCTGGCCTTCGGCGACGGCGTCGCGCATGCGCCCGACCAGTTCGTCCAGTCGTTCCAGCGGCAGGGTGACCGTACGGATCGGCTGGCGGCCAGCGGGCTTTTCGGTCAGTTTCGAGACATCCATGTCGCCGAAGGCGGTGAGCACCAGCGTGCGCGGGATGGGGGTCGCCGTCATCACCAGCATGTCAGGCGCATCGCCCTTGGCGGTGATGGCGAGACGCTGGTGGACGCCGAAGCGGTGCTGCTCGTCGACGACGGCAAGGACGAGGTCGTGAAAGGTGACGGCTTCCTGGAACAGCGCGTGCGTGCCGACGACGATATCGATTTCGCCGCTTGCCAGGCCAGCCAGAGTATCCTGCCGTTCGCGGCCCTTCTCCCGGCCGGTCAGGATGGCGAGGCGAAGGCCGACGCGTTCGGCCAGCGGCGCGATGGTCGCCAGATGCTGGCGCGCCAGGATTTCTGTGGGGGCCATCAGCGCGGCCTGGCCGCCGGCTTCCACTGCGCGAGCCATGGCGAGCAGCGCCACCACGGTCTTGCCGGAGCCGACATCGCCCTGCAATAGCCGCAGCATGCGGTCGGGGTCGGCGAGGTCGGCGTTGATTTCCGCGAGCGCGAATTCCTGGCTGCCGGTCAGCCGGTAGGGCAGGGCGGCCAACAGTTTCTCGACAATGCGGCCGTCTCCCACCAGTGGTCGGCCGGACAGCCGCTTCACCCTGGCCCGCATCAATGCCAGCGACACCTGCCCGGCGAGCAATTCGTCATAGGCGAGCCGGCGCCAGGCGACGCCGTCGACCGAAAGGTCGAGCGGATCGGCTGGATTGTGGATGCGGCCAAGAGCGTCCCCGAAGGCCGGGAAACTCTGGCGACGCATGAACTCGCCGTCCTGCCACTCGGGCAATGCCGGAAGCCGCTCCAGCGCCTGGCTGATGGCGCGTCGCAGGACCTTTGCCGAAAGCCCTGATGTCAGCGGGTAGACGGGCTCGACCAAAGGCAGGTTCCAGGCCTCGTCGGCCCGCGCGATATGGTCGGGATGAACCATGCTCGGGCGGCCGTTGAACCATTCCATGCGGCCGGAAACGACGACGAGTTCACCCTCCGGCAGTGCTTTTTCGAGGTATGCGGCGTGGGCATGGAAGAAGGTCAGCGTGATCTCACCCGTCTCGTCATGCGCATAAACCCGGTAGGGAACCGACCGATTGCCGCGCGGGGGCGGCTGGTGGCGGTCGACGCGCAGCTCAAGGGTGACGATCGCTCCCTCGGCCGCGCCCGCGATGCCTGGGCGGTTGCGGCGGTCGATGACGCTGTGGGGGAGCACGAACAGCAGGTCGCCGGCGCGCGCGGCGCGATCGCCGAGATCGGCGGGCACGATCTTCTCTATGAGGGCGCCGACCTTTGGCCCGACACCGGCGAGCGACGTGATCGGGACGAACAGCGGATCGAGGGCCGAGGGTCTCATGCTGGAAATCCCGGCTTCAGGAAGCGGACTGGAACAATCTTGTCAGGAGCGTTTGGCACACCGGGATGTTAGACGCCAAGGGGGCAGTTGCAAGGCTGACACCGGCCCCTATCCACGCTATATGCGCCGCTTGAAGCAAGGGTGCGACACGATGACCGGAACGACCAGATCAAGCGAAGGGCTGGATGCCCGCCGCCGCAAACTGCTGTTTCGCTCATGGCATCGCGGCATGCGCGAGATGGACCTCATTCTTGGCTCCTTCGCGGATGCGCAGATCGGCGCCTTGACCGGCGACGAAATCGACCAATATGAGATGCTTCTCGAAATTTCCGACACCGACTTCCTGCCGATGGTCACCGGCGAGCGCCCCGTGCCGCCGGATCTCGATTGCGCCGTGCTGCAAAAGATCCTCGCCTCGCGTCGGACCGTGACATCTTGAAAAACGAATATTCATGAGCCTCATACCCACCATCGGCCTGCCGAAGGATCGCGCCGGCCAGTTCATCGTCGACGGTGTCGCCGATGGCTACGAAGCCTTCGCGCTGATCCAGGCCGCGCATGAGATCGCGTCGGACCGCCCCGTGCTGTTCGTGGCCCGCGACGGTCAGCGCCTGCCGGCGATCATCGAGGCACTGTCATTCGCCTCACCCGGCCTGCCGGTGCTCGAACTGCCGGCCTGGGACTGCCTGCCCTACGACCGCGTCTCTCCAGGCGCCGATGCGGCCGCCCGGCGCCTGGACGCGCTGACCGCGATTATCGCGCTGGCCCGCAAACCGCACCGCGCGGTGATCCTGACGACCGCCAATGCCCTGTTGCAGCGCGTGCCGCCGGCCGCCCTGGTCGAGGCGCAGACGTTCCATGCCCGGCCCGGCAACCAGATCGACATGAACGCACTCATCGCGCGACTGGAGAATTCCGGCTTCGAGCGCGTGCCGACGGTGCGCGGCGTGGGCGAGTTCGCCGTTCGCGGCGGTATCCTCGATCTCTTCGCGCCGGGCTGGACGGAAGCGCTCCGGCTCGACTTCTTCGGCGATACGCTGGAATCGATCCGCGCGTTCGACATCGCTACCCAGCGCACCACCGGCCAGCGCAAATCCATGGCGCTGCAGGCGATGAGCGAGGTGGCGCTGACGCCGGAGACCATCAGCCGCTTTCGCCGGGCCTATATCGAGGCCTTCGGCGCGCCGTCGCGCGATGATGGGCTCTATACAGCGGTCAGCGAAGGCCGCCGCTTCGCCGGTATGGAACATTGGCTGCCGTTCTTCTACGAGCGGCTGGAGACCGTTTTCGACTATCTGCCGGACGCGCCTGTCGTCTTCGATCATCTGGCGCATGAGGCGCTGGCCGAACGCCATACGCTGATCCTCGACCACTATGAGGCGCGCCGGAAGCAGGCCGATGGCGCGCTCAAGGACGCGGTGCCCTACAAGCCGGTGGCGCCGGACCTGCTTTATCTCTCGCCGGAAAACCTGATTGCGTCGCTCGGGCCCCGCGAGGTGATCGACTTCACGCCGTTCGACCAGCCGGAAGGCGGTGGCCGGAAGGTCTACCATGCCTTGTCGCGGCAAGGCCGGGCCTTCGTCGAGGAGAGGGCCGACCCCAATATCAACGTCTTCGACGTCGTCGTCCGTCACATCGCAGACGAGCGCGCCGCCGGGCGGCGCGTGATCATTGCGGGATGGACGGAAGGATCGCTCGACCGGCTGGGCCAGATCCTGGCCGAGCACCATCTCGGCAATCTCAAGCCGACCGCGACCCTTGCCGATGTCGACAGGCTGGAGCCGGGGCAGGCGGCGCTTGCCGTGCTGCCGCTCGAATCCGGCTTCGAGACCGACAGGCTGGTGGTGGTCGCAGAGCAGGACATCCTTGGCGATCGCCTGATCCGGCGCTCCAAGCGCAAGAAGCGCGCGTCCGATTTCATCGCCGAGGCATCCGCCCTGTCGTCGGGCGACATCGTCGTCCACGCCGACCATGGCATCGGCCGTTTCATCGGCCTGCGCACCATCGAGGCGGTCGGCGCGCCGCATGACTGCCTGGAAATCCACTATGCTGGCGACGACCGGCTGTTCCTGCCGGTCGAGAACATCGAGCTTCTGTCTCGCTACGGCTCGGACTCGGCTGAAGCCACGCTCGACAAGCTCGGCGGCGGCGCCTGGCAGGCGCGCAAGGCGCGGCTCAAGCGCCGGCTGCTCGACATGGCGGGGCAACTGATCCGCATCGCCGCCGAGCGGCAGATGCGCGCGGCACCGGCGCTGGTGCCGGCCGATGGGCTCTACGACGAATTCGCCGCGCGTTTCCCCTATGAGGAGACGGACGACCAACAGACGGCGATCGACTCCGTGCGCGACGATCTCGGGGCGGGCAAACCGATGGACCGGCTGATCTGCGGTGACGTCGGCTTCGGCAAGACCGAAGTCGCGCTGCGCGCCGCCTTCATCGCCGCCATGGAGGGCTTCCAGGTGGCCGTCGTGGTGCCGACCACGCTCCTGTCGCGGCAGCACTTCAAGACTTTCTCGCAGCGCTTCTCAGGTCTGCCGATCCGTGTGGCCCAGGCCTCGCGGCTGGTCGGCGCGAAGGAACTGGCCGAGACTAAAAAGGCGCTGGCCGAAGGGCAGGTCGATATCGTCGTCGGCACCCACGCGCTGCTCGGCTCGTCGATTTCGTTCAAGAATCTCGGCCTGCTGATCATCGACGAGGAGCAGCATTTCGGCGTCAAGCACAAGGAACGCCTGAAGGAGCTGAAGAGCGACGTCCACGTGCTGACACTGTCAGCAACACCGATCCCGCGCACGTTGCAACTGGCTCTGACGGGCGTGCGCGAACTGTCGCTAATCGCGACGCCACCGGTCGACCGCATGGCCGTGCGCACCTTCATCTCGCCGTTCGATCCGCTGGTCATCCGCGAAACTCTGTTGCGCGAGCGCTATCGCGGCGGTCATTCCTTCTACGTCGTGCCACGGATAAGCGATCTCGCTGAAATCCATGATTTCCTCAGGGAATCCGTCCCTGAGCTGAAGGTCGCCGTAGCTCACGGCCAGATGCCGCCGGGCGAGCTCGACGACATCATGAATGCCTTCTACGACGGCCAATACGACGTGCTGCTGTCGACCACCATCGTGGAGTCCGGCCTCGACATCCCGACCGCCAACACGCTGATCATCCATCGCGCCGACATGTTCGGCCTGTCGCAGCTCTACCAGCTGCGCGGCCGCG
Source organism: Mesorhizobium sp. 65-26 (assembly GCA_001899205.1). Taxonomy (GTDB): domain Bacteria; phylum Pseudomonadota; class Alphaproteobacteria; order Rhizobiales; family Rhizobiaceae; genus Mesorhizobium. Next base: position 123,582 of record MKVL01000042.1, read on the forward strand.
TCGGTCGCTCGAAGGTGCGCGCCTACGCGCTCTTCACTCTGCCGGCCAATCGCAAGCTGACGGATACCGCCGAACGGCGACTGAAGGTGCTCCAGTCGCTCGACACGCTCGGAGCTGGCTTTCAGCTCGCCAGCCACGATCTCGACATCCGCGGCGCCGGCAATCTCCTTGGCGAGGAGCAGTCAGGCCACATCAAGGAGGTCGGCTTCGAGCTCTACCAGCAGATGCTGGAGGAGGCGGTGGCCGAGGTGAAGGATGCGGGCGAGGTTCAGGATGGCGGCTGGTCGCCGCAGATCTCCGTCGGTACGGCGGTGATGATCCCCGAAAGCTACGTGCCGGATCTGCAACTGCGCCTGGCGCTCTATCGCCGCCTCGGCGATCTCGAGGGCACCGAGGAAATCGACGCCTTCGGCGCGGAGCTTATCGACCGGTTCGGTCCGTTGCCGGAGGAGGTCAAGCACCTGCTCAAGATCGTCTTCATCAAGGCGCTCTGCCGCAAGGCCAATGTCGAGAAGCTCGACGCCGGGCCGAAGGGTGTGGTCATCCACTTCCGCAAGAAGGAATTCCCGGAACCGGCGGGGCTGGTGAGATTCATCGGCGAACAGGGTTCGCTGGCCAAGATCAGGCCCGACCACAGCATCGTCTTCATCCGTGAATGGCCAACACCCGAAAAGCGGCTGGCCGGCTCGGCGGTGGTGATGACGCAACTGGCCCGGCTGGTGGAGAAAGCCGCCTAACGGCTTTGCCAGCCGCGCCAGGGCGGCACAAGCCGTTCGCCAGTGCTGAAATTCCCGGCTAGAATAGGAAATCGGCTTCGTGTAAGGAGCCGCCACCTCCTGTTGGGGCGGAATGGCGGGCGAGGGCGCTCGACAGTTGTTTGAGGCAAGTCCGGATGGAGACCGTTGGGCGGTTTCCTGGACGTGCTCGGAAAGAGTTTTGGGTGCAACGATGACGAAATGGTCGCCGAATTCGTGGAGAGCAAAGCCGATCAAGCAGGTTCCGGCCTATCCGGATGCCGCCGCGCTCAAGAGCACCGAAGCCCAGCTCGCAACCTTTCCGCCCCTGGTTTTTGCCGGTGAGGCACGCAAGCTGAAGAAGCAGCTCGCGGCCGTTGCCGCCGGCGAGGCGTTCCTGCTTCAGGGCGGCGATTGCGCCGAGAGCTTTGCCGAACACGGCGCCGACAACATCCGCGACTTCTTCCGCGTCTTCCTGCAGATGTCCGTCGTGCTGACCTTCGCCGGCGCGCAGCCGGTGGTGAAGGTGGGCCGCGTCGCCGGCCAGTTCGCCAAGCCGCGTTCCTCCGATACGGAAACCAAGGGCGGCGTCAGCCTGCCCAGCTATCGCGGCGACATCATCAACGGCATCGAATTCGATACCAAGTCGCGCGTGCCGGACCCGGCCCGGCAGGAGATGGCCTATCGCCAGTCGGCGGCCACGCTCAACCTGCTGCGCGCCTTTGCCCAGGGCGGCTATGCCAGCCTTGAAAACGTGCACCGCTGGATGCTCGGCTTCGTGTCCGACAGCCCGCAGGCGGAGAAGTACGAGTCGCTGGCCAAGCGCATCACCGAGACGATGGATTTCATGAAAGCCATCGGCATCACATCGGAGAGCAATTTCGCGCTGCGCGAGACCGATTTCTACACCAGCCACGAGGCGCTGCTGCTGGGCTACGAGGAAGCGCTGACGCGCGTCGACTCGACGTCCGGCGACTGGTACGCAACCTCGGGCCACATGATCTGGATCGGCGATCGCACCCGCCAGCCCGACCATGCCCATGTCGAATACTGCCGCGGCATCAAGAACCCGCTCGGCCTGAAATGCGGGCCGTCGCTGACGCCGGACGGTCTGCTTGAGCTGATCGACCTGCTGAACCCCGAGAACGAACCGGGCCGGCTGACACTGATCGCGCGCTTCGGTTCCGACAAGGTTGCGGAGCACCTGCCGAAGCTTGCGCGCGCCGTCCAGAAGGAAGGCCGCAGCGTGGTGTGGTCGTGCGATCCGATGCACGGCAATACCATCGAGGCCGCCGGCTACAAGACGCGGCCGTTCGACCGCATCCTCAAGGAGGTGCAGACCTTCTTCGAGGTGCACCGCGCCGAGGGCACGCATCCGGGCGGCATCCATGTCGAGATGACGGGCAAGAACGTCACCGAATGCACCGGTGGCGCCCGCGCCATCACGGCCGAGGATCTGCAGGACCGCTACCACACCCATTGCGATCCGCGTCTCAACGCCGACCAGGCGATCGAGCTCGCTTTCCTCGTTTCGGACCTGCTCAAGAAGAGCCATCCGGTGCAGCACAAGCAGGCTGTCAACGGCTGATCCCAGCCCCGGCCGCAAGAAAAAGGAGCGCTGGAGAAATCCGGCGCTCCTTTTCGTTTGGGCGGGTATCGGCGGCGTCGAGCCGCTCAGTCCTTCTTGTAAAGCAGCCAGTTCTTGCCGGCGCGGCCGGCCATGGTCGAATGCCGCGTGACGCGGTTGCGGCCGCTCACCTTTGAGCGATAGAGCGCGCGGTCGGCCTTGGTGTAGAGATCTTCCGGGCCGTCAGCCTCGGAGGCCATGCAGATGCCCATGGAAACCGTCACCGTGCCGTAATTCGCGCCGGTCTGGCTGCTGCTGAACGGCGTCTGCTCGATCAGCATGCGGATGCGTTCGGCAATCTCGTAGGTCGCGTCCTCGCTGGCGCCTTCGACGATCAGCGCGAACTCCTCGCCGCCGGTGCGGGCGACGAACATGCCGCCGCGAACGCTGCTCTGGAAGATGTCGGCGATGATCTGGATGATCTTGTCGCCGACGGGGTGGCCATATCGATCGTTGATGTCCTTGAAACGGTCGATGTCGGCCAGGATCAGGGCGTTGAACAGGATACCCTTGTTCGAATTGTAGATCCGGGTGATTTCCTTGTCGAAGGCGCGCCGGTTCCAGATATGCGTCAGCGGATCGGTGTCCGCGAGGCGCTTGTATTCCTCGAGCTTCGTCTTGACGCTCTCGAGTTCCGCCGTCTTGTCGCTGAGCGTCGAGGCAACCTGCCGGCCGTGATCGATCGTCGAATTGGTCGCGGCGGACATGGCGCCGGCGATCTTCTGCAACAATTCCTGCGACAGCAGGCTGCGGGTCGCAAGGCCGCTTGAGGTCTCGTCGAGAATTCTGCCGTATTTCTCGATGTGGGTGCGCTCGCTTCTCAGGAGCGTGGCGATGTCCTCGAGTTCGCGCGCGATGACGTCGCGGGCATGTTCGACGATCCCCGGGCCATGGTTCTGGGCAAAGAAGCGACGGCCGATACGGTCGAGGTCGTCCTGGGTCGGCCGGTTGCTCAGCGAAACCACGGCAAGGCTGAGCTCTCGATTGGTGCCGCTCAAAGCCTCGTAGAAGATCTCATAGTTGCGCGGCAGGCCGAGCACGCCGAGCTGGCGCATGGTTGCCACCACCGTGGCCGCTATGTCGGCGTGTCGTTCGGTCTGCATGGCCGCCGGCTGCATGTTCGATCCACTCTCTCCCAGGGAGCCGTCGCCGATTTGCGTGTGCCATTTTCGTTGTCGGAAAGCCGTGTCTCTGCTTGTCCGTAACAGCGCGTCAGGAGAACGCGTCCCCACCGCGTCCTTCATTGCGCAACCATAAATGCGAGTGGGCTAAAGTTTAATTAATTTCGCCTGACCGCGCTGGTTTCTCTACCTCAGGGTGTGGCCGCGTTCAGCGTGCTGTTGTAAGCGTCGGAGCCTCGATCCAGGACAGAGCGTCCGGGCAAGTTCAGGCATGGCGCGTTATTCCATCCCGTCAGCCGATGCATTATCCCATGCGGGGATTTCGAAAGGGACGTTGGTATGCAGCGGTTGATCGATGCTTTCTTCAATTCGGTGCGGGCGTTTCGCAAACTGGCCGCCAGCGAGAAGGCCTTTCAGCAGGAACTGATGCTGCTGGCGCTGGCGCTGCCGGCGGGCTGGTTCGTTTCGACTTCCTGGAGCGGCTATGCGCTGTTGATCGGGGCCGTCCTGCTGCTGATCATCGTCGAGGTCCTGAATACCGGCATCGAGGCCGCCTGCGATGCGTTCAGCCGCGAGTTCAACGTCGACATCCAGCTTGCCAAGGACTGCGGTTCGCTGGCCGTGCTGATCTCCGTGGTCATCGTTGCAGGTGTCTGGGTGATCGCACTCATCCAGCGCGTCACCGGGCTTTCGGTCTGACCAGACGCTCTTGCGCGCCGGATTGGTGAGACTCACCCGGCTCTTGAACCGAGGCATGCCCGCAGGCGAGGCAAAGCCTGATCGCGATCCCGTCCATGCTGCCTCAAACTTGGGCAATCGCGCATCTCCAGCCGCCTAAGGCACCGCAAATCACCGATTGCGCTTGATTTTCTCCAGCGAGGCCAGTGAAATGGTCTTGCAGGGGAGTATGCGATTGGCAGCGTTCGACGAAATGCTTCCGGAAACCTCCGGATTGAGAAAGCCGTATTCGGCCTATGAACGCTGGCTCAAGGAGCAGGATCCCGCCCGACTTACCGAAAAGATGCAGGACGCCGAACGGGTCTTCCGCAAGACCGGCATCACCTTTGCCGTCTATGGCGAGCAGGAAGCCTCGGAACGTCTCATTCCCTTCGACATCGTCCCGCGCATCATCTCGGGCCAGGAGTGGCGGCGGCTGACACAGGGCATCGAGCAGCGCGTCCAGGCGCTGAATGCCTTCCTCGACGACATCTATCATCGCCAGGAGATCCTGCGCGCCGGCCGACTGCCCAGGGAGATCATCGCCGCGAACGAGGCCTTCCTGCCCGAGATGATCGGGATCCGGCCTCCAGCGGGCGTCTATACGCATATCATCGGCGTCGACATCGTGCGCATCAGCGAGAACGAATTCTACGTTCTCGAGGACAATGCGCGCACCCCTTCGGGCGTCTCCTACATGCTGGAGAACCGCGAGACGATGATGCAGCTCTTCCCGGAGCTGTTCCAGCAGATCAAGGTGCGTCCGGTCGAGAATTATCCGCAGCTCCTGCGGCAGTCGCTGGCGGCCGTGCGGCCGCAGGGCGTCAAGGGCGCGCCGACGATCGCCGTGCTGACGCCCGGCAGCTTCAACTCCGCCTATTTCGAACATGCCTTCCTCGCCGACCAGATGGGCGTGCAATTGGTCGAGGGGCAGGACCTTCGCGTCGTCGACGGCCACGTCGCCATGCGCACCACCGAGGGCTACAAGCAGATCGACGTGCTCTATCGGCGCGTCGACGACGCGTTTCTCGATCCGCTCAGCTTCAGGCCTGACTCCGTCCTTGGGGTGCCGGGCATCATGGACGTCTACCGGGCCGGTAACATCACCATCGCCAACGCGCCCGGCACCGGTATCGCCGACGACAAGGCGATCTATTCCTACATGCCCGAGATCGTCGAGTTCTACACCGGCCGCAAGGCGATCCTCGGCAACATCCCGACCTGGCGCTGCTCGGAGCCGGACAGTCTCAAATATGTGCTGGAGCACATTCATGAGCTGGTGGTGAAGGAAGTGCACGGTTCCGGTGGCTATGGCATGCTGGTCGGGCCGGCGGCGACCAAGAAGGAATGCCAGGACTTCGCCAAGAAACTGCAGGCCAAGCCTTCGAATTACATTGCTCAGCCGACCCTCGCGCTCTCGACCTGCCCGATCCTGACCGAGAAGGGCCTGTCGCCACGCCATGTGGACCTCAGGCCCTACGTGCTGGTCTCCGACCGCATCCAGATCGTTCCTGGCGGCTTGACGCGAGTGGCGCTGAAGGAGGGGTCGCTGGTCGTCAATTCCTCACAGGGCGGCGGCACCAAGGATACCTGGGTGCTGGACGACTAGCAGATACGAATGATCGGCAGAGAACAGAGGGGACACAACCATGCCGTATCCGATCGAAACTCAACGAACCGCCATATTCTGCGCGTTGCCCGAACTTCACTAGCCCAAGGCCTTTGACATGCTTCTCGGCCGCACCGCCAACGGGCTCTACTGGATGAACCGCTATATCGAGCGGGCGGAGAATATGGCGCGGCTGGTCGATGCCGGCTTGCGCATGGCGCTGACGCGCACGCAAAGCGCCTCCGAGGAATGGAACTCGGTGCTGCTGAGTGCCGGCTCCGATGTCGCCTTCACCCAGAAATACCAGGACTATACGGCCGCGAACGTCGCCGATTTCCTGTTGCGTGACGTCTCCAATCCGTCGAGCACGATGGCGTCGATCGAGACGGCCCGCAACAATGCCCGCATGGTGCGTACGGCGTTGACGCGCGAGACCTGGGAGAGCATCAACGAAGCCTGGATGTCGTTGAAGCGGATGCTGGCCAGGCCGATCGACGAGCGCGACCTGCCGAACGTGCTCGACGCCATCAAGCGCGAGACGGCACTGATCCGCGGTTCCTTCTACGGCACGATGCTGCGCAATGAGATCTTCGATTTTTCGCAGATAGGCACCTATGTCGAGCGCGCCGACAACACGGCGCGCATCCTGGATGTGAAATATTACGTGCTTCTGCCATCGATCTCATGGGTCGGCTCGACGCTCGACAACTATCAGTGGGAATCGATCCTGCGGTCGGTCTCGGCGCATCGCTCCTACCGGTGGGTCTATGACGCCGACTACAAGCCGACGAACATAGCCGACTATCTGATCCTCAACGTACGCATGCCGCGCTCGCTGACCTTCTGCTATCGCTTCCTGATGGAACACCTGAAATTCCTCGCAGACGATTATGGCGAGCGGCATGCCTGCCACGCGACGGCGGAACGGACGCAGGCTATGCTCAGGGCAGGTTCGATCAAGGATATATTCGACGCCGGGCTGCATGAATTCCTGGCCAATTTCATCCAGGACAACACCAGGCTCGGTGACGAGATCGCGCAGGACTATAAGTTCTATTGAGGGCCGATATGATGGAAGCCGGCTTTCAGAGGGGATTGCGCTCAAGGCGGAACGTGACATGCGACTGAAGATCGCCCACCGGACCGAATACCGCTACGACGCGCCGGTGCCGTATCTGCTGCAGCGGCTGCGGCTGTTTCCGGCGAGCGGACGGACGCAGACGGTGATGTCCTGGACGCTCGATGTCGAGGGCGCCCGCGAGGAAGTCCGCTTCGTCGATCATTTCGGCAACGACACCCGGCTGCTGAGCGTCGAGGGCGGGCCGGATTTCATCGCCGTCGAGGCGGCCGGCGAGGTGGTGACGCGCGACAATTCCGGCGTCTTCGGTCCGCATCAGGGTTTTACGCCGCTCTGGCTTTTCAGCCGAGGAACGGCGCTGACCGAGATCGGCGACGGGATACGCGACCTAGCCGCCGCCGCTGCCGGCGGCAGCGAGATCGAGCGGTTGCACAAGCTCATGGGCGCGATCGGCGAGCGGGTCGCCTACAAGCCCGGGGCCACCAGCACCGTGACGACCGCGGAGGAGGCGTTGGCCCTCAAGACCGGCGTCTGCCAGGATCACAGCCACATCTTCGTCGCGGCGGCGCGCGCCATGGGATTTCCAGCCCGTTATATAAGTGGCTACCTGATGATGGACGCGGCCGTCGAACAGGCCGCCAGCCACGCGTGGGCGGAAGCGCATGTTCCCGGCCTGGGTTGGGTCGCCTTCGATCCGGCCAACGGCATTTCGCCGGACGAGCGCTATGTGAGGGTGGCGGCCGGCCGCGACTATCGCGATGCCATGCCGGTGTCTGGCATCCGGCTGGGCCAGTCGCAGGAACAACTCGCGGTTACCGTGACGGTGGAGCAATAATTCCTCCTCACGGCCGGCGCGGCGCCTCGTCGAGGGATATTTCCCGGGAAAACATTCCGATTTTTGGAGCCATGCGCTAGAAGGGCAGCCATGACTTATTGCGTTGGGCTGAAGATCGATCGCGGACTGGTGTTCATGTCGGACACCCGAACCAATGCGGGCATGGATTCGATATCGACGTTCCGCAAGATGCATGTATGGGAGCAGCCGGGCGAACGCGTCATCGTGCTGATGTCGGCGGGAAATCTGGCGACGACGCAGGCCGTGGTGAGCCTTCTCGACGAACGCACCAAGGCTGTCTCCGATCGTCACACGACGTTGCTCGAGACGCCTTCCATGTACCAGACGGCGCGCATGGTCGGCGACACCGTCAAGGAAGTCATCGCCAACTCCTCACCGGTAGGCGAGAAGGCGGATTCCTATTTCAACGCGTCTTTCATCCTGGGCGGCCAGATCAAGGGCAGCGAGCCCCGGCTTTTCATGATCTATCCCGAGGGCAATTTCATCGAATCGACCGACGACACGCCCTTCTTTCAGATCGGCGAGACGAAGTATGGCAAGCCGATCATCATCAGAGCCTACGACCGCGCGATGAGTTTTGCCGAAACGGTGAAACTGCTGATGGTGTCCTTCGATTCGACGCTGAAATCCAACCTCTCGGTCGGGTTGCCGCTCGATCTGCTCTTCTACCAAAAGGACGCCTTCAAGGTCGAGCTGAAGAAGCGGATCGGCCAGGATGATCCCTATTACCGCAGGATTTCCGAGGGATGGTCGGATGCGCTCAAGGCCGCCTTTGCCAGCCTGCCGGATTTTCCGGAGTAGCAGTTCGACAGGCGTGGTCGGCTGGCGCACTCTCGCGATACGCCAGTGTTGCCGAAATCTATTTCACATGTTAAATAAAATCGCCTGGGATGCCGGATCCGGCAATGTCGGCGAAGCGGGAGGAACGCGATGGACAATGACGAATTCCGGCACTGGTCGCGGCGCGCCGCCGACTGGGGGGTGGATTACCGTGCCAACCTGCGCGACCGGCCGGTTCGGCCGCAACTGAACCCGGGCGCGATATTCAGAAGTGTCGAGGAGGCTCCGCCTGAGACGGCGGAGCCGATGGAGCGGATCTTCGCCGATTTCGAAGCCAAGATCCTGCCCGGCATGACGCACTGGCAGCATCCGCGTTTCTTCGCCTATTTCCCCGCCAACGCCGCGCCGGTTTCGGTGGTGGCCGAGTATCTGGTCTCGGCCATGGCCGCGCAATGCATGCTTTGGCAGACTTCGCCCGCCGCGACCGAGTTGGAGACGCGGGTGGTCGACTGGATGCGGCAGGCGCTTGGCCTGCCCGAAGGCTTTTCCGGGGTTATCCAGGATTCGGCATCCTCCGCCACGCTGGCGGCCGTGCTGACCATGCGCGAACGCGCGCTCGACTGGCAGGGCAACAAGAAGGGTTTGGCCGGGCAGGCGAAGCTGCGCGTCTATTCCTCCGATCAGGTCCATACCTCGATCGACCGCGCCATCTGGGTCGCCGGCATCGGCGAGGAAAACCTCGTGCGCATTCCCGTTGCCGGCCGTTACCGCGCCATGGATACGGCTGCTCTGGAAGCTGCGATCGTGGCCGATCGCGAAGCGGGGCTGCTGCCAGCCGGCATCATCGCCTGTGTTGGTGGCACCAGCACCGGCGGCACGGACGACATCGCGGCAGTAGCGGCTGTCGCGAAGCGGCATGGGCTCTATCTGCACGTCGACGCGGCCTGGGCAGGGTCGGCGATGATCTGCCCGGAGTACCGGCATTTCTGGACCGGTATCGAAGGCGCCGATTCCATCGTCTTCAATCCGCACAAATGGCTTGGCGCCCAGTTCGATTGCTCGATCCAGTTCATCCGCAGCCCGGACGATCTGGTGCGCACCTTGGCCATCAAGCCGGACTATCTGAAGACCCGCGGCCATGATGGAATCATCAACTATTCCGAATGGTCCGTACCGCTCGGCCGACGCTTCCGGGCGCTCAAGCTCTGGTTCCTGCTGCGCGCGCACGGGTTGGAGGGATTGCGCGCGATGATCCGCAACCACGTCACCTGGAGCGAGGGCCTTGCCGCTCGCCTCGGCCGGGAGGCGGACTTCGAGATCGTCACCACGCCGATGCTGTCACTGTTTTCGTTCCGGCATCGCGGCGCGGAAAACGCTGATCCGGATGAGCACAATCTGCGCCTGGTCGACGCCATCAATTCGGATGGCCGCATCTACCTGACCCAGACGCGCGTGGAGGGCAGGGTGGCCGTCCGTTTCCAGGCCGGTCAGTTCGAGGCGACGGCCGCCGACGTTGACGACGCCTTCGACGTGATCGTCGAGGTCGCGCGGAGCCTGTAGGCTGCCACGGGATTTCAGGTTCGGACGACCTGAAATCTGAAACGATCGTCTCAAACAGACAAAGAACCGATGCCGAAAGCCGCGCTCCGGCTTTCGGCATCGTTCTTTTGAGCAGCCTTGAATTTCGACATCGCTTCGGCGTGAAGCGATGTCCGACTGTTCTTCATTTTCGTTTTCAGCTATAGACAGGAAAAACGAAAGCAGGGACCCAGCATATGTATCTGTCGCCGCGCCACGCCGAAATCATCCAGATGGCCAAGGACAATGGCCGGGTGCTGGTCGATGACCTCGCGTCGCATTTCAATGTCACGCCACAGACCATCCGCAAGGACCTCAACGACCTCTGCGAGCAGCGCCTGTTGTCTCGCATCCATGGCGGGGCGTTGTTTCCCTCCGGCATCGAGAACATGGAGTACGAGGCGAGACGCAAGATCGCCGCCGATGAAAAGGATGCGATCGGGCGCGCGGCCGCGAAGCTGATCCCCGACAACGCCTCGCTGTTCATCAACATCGGCACCACTACCGAGGCCGTGAGCACGGCGCTGCTCGACCATGACGGCTTGATGGTCATCACCAATAACATAAATGTTGCCAATAGGATGCGCGTGTATCCTTCGATCGAGGTGGTGATCGCGGGCGGCGTCGTGCGCGGCTCCGACGGCGGCATCGTCGGAGAAGCCGCGGTCGATTTCATCCGGCAATTCAAGGTTGACTATGCCGTCATTGGCTCATCGGCGATCGACCATGACGGGGCGCTGCTGGATTTCGATTTTCGCGAGGTCAAGGTCGCGCAGGCGATCATCGCCAATGCGCGGCATGTCATCCTGGTTGCCGACCGCACGAAGTTCGAACGCACGGCCCCGGTGCGCATCGGTCATCTTTCCCAGGTCGATACCTTCATCACCGATATCTGCGACATCCCGTCCATTCGGCGAATTTGCCAGGAATCAGAGGTGCAGTTGATCGAAACGTCCCGCGACTAGCCATGCGTCCCGCGCATCACAGGCTTGTGATATTTCGTTTGACACGCGTTCTTATTTCGAAATAATTCCGCCATGGTTTCGTAAATAACCGGAATGGTGCAATGCGAAATCATTGGAGGGCTTTGTGGGCGCATCCGATATCCATGACATCTTCGTCATAGGCGGCGGCATCAACGGATGCGGCATCGCCCGTGACGCCGTGGGGCGCGGCTATTCGGTCTTTCTCGCCGAAATGGACGATCTGGCGAGCGGCACCTCGTCCGGCTCGACCAAGCTCATCCATGGCGGTCTTCGCTATCTCGAATACTACGAATTCCGCCTGGTGCGCGAAGCGCTGATGGAACGCGAGGTGCTGTGGCGCAACGCCCCGCACATCATCTGGCCGATGCGGTTCGTGCTGCCATACGCCAAGGGCCTGCGGCCGGCCTGGATGATCAGGCTTGGGCTGTTCCTTTATGACTACATCGGCGGTCGCAAGCTCTTGCCAGCGACGAAAACCCTCGACATGGCGAAAGATCCCGCCGGGAAGCCGCTGAAGCCGCTTTTCCGCAAGGCGTTCGAGTATTCCGACGGGTGGGTCAACGATGCCCGGCTGGTGGCGCTGAATGCGCGCGACGCCGCCGATCGGGGCGCGACGATCCGGACGCGCACCAAGGTGGTCGCGGCCCGCCGCGAGGAGGGGCTGTGGCGGGTCACGATCTCGGACCAGCGGACCGGCGCCAGCGAAGAGGTGAAGGCGCGCCTGCTGGTCAATGCGGCCGGCCCATGGGTCGACCATGTCCTGTCGGAAGCGCTTGGCGACAAGGGCGCGCACAATGTGCGCCTGGTGCAGGGCAGCCATATCGTCATCAGGAAGAAGTTCGATGATCCGCGTGCCTATTTCTTCCAGAACCGCGACGGGCGCATCATCTTCGCCATTCCCTACGAGGAAGAGTTCACGCTGATCGGCACCACGGATCGCGACTATCCCGGCGATCCGCACGACGTGAAGATCAGCGAGGTGGAGATCGACTATCTCTGCGCCGCGGCAAGCGAATATTTCGCGCAGCCGGTTCGCCGCGCCGACATCGTATGGACCTACTCCGCCGTGCGCCCGCTGTACGACGACGGTGCCTCCAAGGCGCAGGAAGCGACACGCGACTACGTCCTGAAGGCAGAGCGAGGGGAAGGCGCGCCCGCGCTCAACGCCTTTGGCGGCAAGATAACGACCTATCGGCGGCTGTCCGAATCCATGCTTGAAAAGATCGAGGGCTTCCTGGGCAAGCGTGGCAAGCCGTGGACAGCCAATGCGCCTTTGCCTGGCGGCGATTTCCCGGCAACGGGTTTCGATGCCCAGGTTGCCAAGCTCAAAAGCGCCTATCCCTTCCTGGAGCAGCGGCTGGCGCGCCGCCTGACCCGGCTTTACGGTACGCGTGCGCAAACGCTGCTGGGCAATGCGAAATCGATCGTTGATCTGGGCCGCAACTTCGGCGCCGACCTCTATGAAGCCGAGGTGCGCTATCTCGTTGCCAACGAGTGGGCGGTCACCGCTCAGGACGTGTTGTGGCGTCGGACCAAGCGTGGCCTGCATTTCAACGGCGAGCAGACCGCGGCGCTGGACGATTTCCTGCGCGGCCTGGATCACCAGCATATCGCCGCGGCTGAATAAATCTGCGTCCGTGGTATCGCGTGGGGAGCGCTGCCGTCTTGGAGCCGGATGATTTCACATCGCATCGACATCAAGTCCGAATCCGGCTCTAAATCAAAGGGATAGAACGTGCCGGCATTCGAAAGCCGCCACACGCCCTTGAGCGGGATCTTCCAGCGCGGCGCGGCACTGTGGGAGGAACAATGAGCGGTTTCGTTCTGGCGATCGACCAGGGTACGACATCGTCGCGTGCCATCGTCTTCGACGGGGCCATGCGCGTCGCCGGCATCGGCCAGCAGGAATTTCCCCAATACTATCCGGCATCGGGCTGGGTCGAGCATGATCCCGAAGAGATCTGGTCAAGTGTGCTCGCGACGGTGAAGGCAGCCCTTGCCCGGGCCGGCAGGCGCGGCGCGGAGATCGCAGCCCTCGGCATCACCAACCAGCGCGAGACGATCGTGATCTGGGAAAAGGCCACCGGCAAGCCGATCCACAACGCGATCGTGTGGCAGGACAGGCGCACGGCGCCGTTGTGCCGCAAGCTGAAGAAACAGGGCCTCGAGAAGACGTTCACGCACAAGACCGGCCTGCTGCTCGATCCCTATTTTTCGGGCACCAAGATCGCCTGGATCCTGGACAAGGTGAAGGGCGCCAGGAAGCGGGCGGAAAAGGGCGAGCTGCTCGCCGGCACGATCGACAGTTTCCTGATCTGGCGGCTGACGGGCGGCAAGGTTCACGCCACCGACGCCACCAATGCCTCCCGCACGCTGGTCTATAACATCCGGAAAAATGCCTGGGACGAGCAGTTGCTGCGCATCCTGCGCATACCGGCGCAGATGCTGCCTGTCGTGAAGAATTGCGCCGATGACTATGGAATCACGGATAAAAATCTGTTCGACGCGGAGATAAGGATCCTTGGCGTCGCCGGCGATCAGCATGCGGCCACCATCGGTCAGGCATGCTTCGAGCCTGGCATGATGAAGTCGACCTACGGCACCGGCTGCTTCGCGCTGCTCAATACGGGCGCGGAACCCGTCAACTCGAAGAGCCGGCTGCTGACGACCATCGCCTACCGGCTGAACGGCAAGACCACCTACGCGCTCGAAGGGTCGATCTTCGTTGCCGGCGCGGCGGTGCAATGGCTACGCGACGGGTTGGGCATCATCGGCAAGGCCGAGCATAGCGGCGCCCTGGCGGCCAAGGCCGATCCATCGCAGCACGTCTATCTCGTGCCGGCCTTCGTCGGGCTCGGCGCGCCGCACTGGGACGCCGACGCGCGCGGCGCGATGTTCGGGCTGACGCGCAATTCAGGGCCTGCCGAATTCGCCCGCGCCGCGCTTGAAACCGTCGCCTACCAGACCCGGGACCTGCTGGACGCCATGCGCCGGGACTGGAAGGGCGCCTCCGCGAAGACGGTACTCAGGGTCGACGGCGGCATGGTCGCCTCGGACTGGACGATGCAGCGGCTGGCCGACATTCTCGACGCTCCGGTCGACCGGCCGACCATTTTGGAGACCACGGCGCTCGGCGCGGCGTGGCTCGCCGGATCGCGAGCAGGGGTGTGGCCGAAATCCGCCGAATTTGCCAGAAGCTGGGCGCTTGAGCGTCGCTTCAAGCCGGAGATGGACGCTTCCACGCGAAAGGCCAAGCTGGCAGGCTGGCGCGATGCCGTGCGGCGCACGCTGAGCCAGCAATAAGCCCGCACCGTTTCCGGCGCGGGCTTCAGGTCGGGGCCGTGCGAGGCCCGCCGCTTCATGACATCAATAGGGCGAGCGACACTGCTGGCGCGGGCCGTTGTAAGGCTGGAACGTGTTGTCCGACGCGCGGTAGGATTTGTAGCGGTTGTAGCACCACCGCACATGGGCGTTGCCACCCTCGTAACGGTTCTGCTCGCTGTTGACGATCGCGCCGGAGATCAGCGCACCGGCCGCGAAAGCGGCGAGCGGGAACCAGTAGTCGCCATTGCGACGGTAGCCGGGGTGATAGTCCCGGTAGCCGCGATGGCCGTTCCAGTAGACACCGCCGTTACGACGGTCGAAATGCCGCCAGTCGCCACCCCTGCGCCAGTTGCCGCCACGGTTCTTCATCCACGGCTTGTAGTCAACGGTCTGAACGACCGGCCCGGGCGCCTGCGCCTGCGGGACATAGACGGTCGCGGCATCCGCCGGAACCGCCGCTGCGGCCGCGAACGACACCGATAAAACGGTGGCGAGCAAACCTGTTGCAATCCTGTTCATCATGTTCTCCTTGAGAGGGTGATTGACGTCCCTTGTCGGGCAACAACGGCCCGATCGTGCAAATAGTTCCGGCTGGGAATGCAACTTCTTGGTTTGCAACACTTCTTGGCGTTCCCGCCCAACTCCGGCCGATCGATGCCGTCGATTTATCTGGTCGGGCAGGAGGGCTTCGCGGCTATCCTGTCCCTTCGGCGCGGAAGGTTGTCCGTCGCCTGCTTTTTCCGGTTGACCGGCAAAGGCACTCTCCCTATGTTCCGCGCAATTTCGGGGGCGGTCTTCGCGAGCCCGCGGGAGCGCGTAGCTCAGCCGGTAGAGCAACTGACTTTTAATCAGTAGGTCCTGGGTTCGAATCCCAGCGCGCTCACCAACAAATCAAGAGTTTCACGTGTGCGAGGTTCGTGCGAGGTTTTACCGCGCGCGGTGTTCCTGTTTAGGCCAGCCTGGCCGAGCTTGTCGCCGGCGATGCAGAGCAGACCGATCCGCGCGCCGCGCGCGGTCGACCCTCTCGCGTCAGCTTGACGGCTAGTCAGCATGTGGTCATTGTCCGCAGCTATGCTGATTGAAAACCCTCAACCGAACCAACGCTTCTATCACAGTTTCGACTTTCCGGACCGCACTGTTTCCGGCGATTGGGACCTGCGGGGACGGTTCGATGAATATATTGGCCAAGTGCAGGTTCGCGGCCGGACGTTGCTCGATGTTGGCGCGGCCAGCGGCTTTCTCTCATTCGAGGCTGAAAAGCGGGGAGCACACGTCACCAGTTTCGACGCGGACAGCGCCGACCGTTGGCAGCTCGGCCCCGGCGAATGCATCGACTACGCCTATTACGAGGCGATGCGGAACAGCTATTCCTATGCCCATGCCGCGCTTCGCTCGGGAGCCCGAGCCATCTACGGGAATGTGTATTCAATGGCGGATGCTGTCGAGCCTCACGACATCGTCCTTATCGGCCAGATACTGGTTCATCTTCGCGATCCGATCGCCGCCATAGAGCAGTCGGCCAGATGCGCCAAGCAGACAATCATCATTGCCGAAGGCATGATGGATACCGAGGAGCCGACGGCAATCTTCACCGCGGGCCGCCCAGGTTATTCGTGGTGGTATATGTCGCGCGGTATCTACCGGCAGTGGCTTGCACGGCTCGGCTTCGAGGTGAAGGCATTCTCCGAGGCCAAGTACCGCTGCGTGGTCCGGGACGAAGACATAGCGATTTGTAGCCTCGTTGCCGAGCGTGTCGCGCCGACACCCCAACGGCCGACTCCATAACCACTCCGCAGGTCCTGGGTTCGAATCCCAGCGCTCACATCTACGACTTGCCAAACACCAGCGAGACATTGCCGCCGGCGTGGCGTTCGATCCTGCCGGCGAGGTCGAGTTCGAGCAGGACCATCGATATCTGAGCGGCGCCCAGGCCGGTGTGGCGGATGATCTCGTCGACGGCGATCGGCGTCGGGCCGAGTGTCTCCAGGACTTCGGCGCGTTCGTTTTCGTCGGGCGGAGGACTTGCGAACAGATCGGGCGGTTGCACCGGCGCGGCTGCTCTCGGCGCGCGTATCCCGGCGAGCGGCGCTAGCGCGGAGAATATGTCGGCTGCCTCGGTGACCAGCGTGGCGCCGTCCTTCAGCAGGCCGTTGCAGCCCGCCGCGCGCGGGTCGAGCGGCGAACCTGGCACCGCGAAAACCAGCCGGCCCATCTCGCCGGCAAGCCTGGCACTGATCAGCGAGCCCGAACGCAGCGCCGCCTCGACGACGACCAGTCCCAGCGCCATGCCGGCGACCAGACGGTTGCGGCGCGGAAAATCCTGCGCACGCGGCTGCCAGCCGAACGGCATTTCCGAGACGATGGCGCCGCCATGGTCGGCAATCTCATCGCAAAGGTCGGCGTTTTCGGGCGGGTAGGGCCGATCGAGGCCGCCGGCCAGCACCCCGATCGTGCCCGTCGCGAGGCTACCCTTGTGGGCCGACGTGTCGATGCCGCGCGCCAGGCCGGAGACGACGGCGTATCCGTCGCGACCGAGATCGGCGGCCAGCATGCGTGCCATCTTGATGCCGGCCAGCGAGGCGTTGCGGGCGCCGACAATGGCAACCGCGGGTAGCCGGAAGACGGCTCCTTCGCCCTTTATCGCCAGCAGAGGCGGCGGGTTGTCCATGCTCTTCAGCAGTGGGGGATAGTCGGCTTCGCCGATGCCGACAAAACGGGCGCCGGCTCGTCGGGCGGCCTCCATCTCCGCTTCGGCTTCGGCCATTGCGGGAACGCGGACGATACGGTTCGCACCGCCCGAGATCATCAGTTCGGGCAGCATCTCGAGTGCCACTTCCGCTGAACCGAACCGATTGATCAGATCGCGAAAGGAGGCAGGTCCGACATTGGGCGTACGGAGCAGGCGAAGCCAGCTCAGCCGCTGCCGGTCGCTGAGGCGCGGCCCGGCCGGTGGGGCTGTCACCCCTTCGCTCCGATCTTCGTCTCGGTGCCGGCAAGCAGCCGGGAAATGTTCGCCCGATGCTTGAAGAAGATCAGAATGCTCAGCACGACGAAGAGCAGCGCGGCCGCCGGCGTGCTCAGGAAATAGAGGGCGATCGGAATGATCACCGCTGCCGTCAGCGCGGCGAGCGACGAATAGCGGAACAGGAACGCCACGGCGAGCCAGACGATGGCGAAGACCACGGCAGCCTGCCAGGCGAGGCCGATGAGCACGCCGAGATAGGTGGCGACACCCTTGCCGCCCTTGAAGCCGAGCCAGACCGGAAAGAGATGGCCGAGAAAGGCGCCGAGGCCCGCCCACAACCCGAGATCCGGGCCGAACCTGGCGGCGATCAGAACGGCTGCCGTTCCCTTGAGCGCATCCAGCAGCAGCGTGGCCGCGGCGAGGCCCTTGTTGCCGGTGCGGAGCACATTGGTGGCGCCGATATTGCCGGAGCCGATCTTGCGAACGTCGCCGAGTCCTGCCGCGCGGGTGAGCAGGAGCCCAAACGGAATCGAGCCGAGCAGGTAGCCGAACACCAGCGCCAGGACGATGCCGTAGCTCATTGTTTTCCCCCTGTGATCGGCGCGAACCGCGCCGGCACGTTCAAGCCCGGAACACTGTGCGGCCCGCGACCATCGTTTGCAAGACCTTGCCCTGCAGCCGCGCGCCCTCGAAACAGGTGTTCTTGGAGCGGGACCGGATACCGGTCTCGCTGACGATCCAGGGTTCGTCTAGATCGACGAGGGCGAGGTCCGCGACGGCGCCAGGCTTCAGCGTGCCGCCCGGCAGGCCGAACAGCCTTGCCGGCGCGGTCGACACGGTTTCGATCAGCCGGAGCAGGGGCACGTCGCCATTGTGATACAGCCTGAGCGCGGCACCCAGAAGCGTTTCCAGCCCGATCGCGCCGGCCGCGGCGTCTGCGAACGGCAGGCGCTTGGTGTCGACGTCCTGCGGATCGTGCGAGGACACGATGATGTCGATGGCGCCGTCGCGGATTGCCTCGATCATGGCCAGCCGGTCCTCCTCGGCGCGCAGCGGCGGCGTCAGCCGGAAGAAGGTGCGGTACTCGCCAACGTCCAGTTCGTTGAGCGACAGGTTATGGATGGCGACCCCTGCTGTGACATTCGCGCCGTCGGCCTTCGCGCGGCGCATGGCCTGCGCGGCCATGGCGGTCGAGATCTTGGCGGCGTGGTAGGTGCCACGGGTCAGCCTGGCGAGCGCCAGGTCGCGTTCGAGGGGGATCGCTTCGGCCTCGCGCGGAATGCCGGAAAGGCCGAGCCAGCTCGCATAAAGCCCTTCGTTCATGACACCGGAGGAGGCGAGGTCGGCATCCTGCGTCTCATGCGCGACGACGGCGCCAAAATCGCGCGCGTAGGTCAGCGCGCGGCGCATCACCAGGGCATTGGCGATGGTGTGCCGCCCATCGGTGAAGGCGACCGCGCCCGCCTCGCGCAGGAGGCCGAACTCGGTCATCTCCTGGCCATCGAGGCCCTTGGTGATGGCGGCAGCGGGGAAAATGTTGACGCTGGCCGTGTCGCGCGCGGTGCGCAGCACGAACTCGACGAGTGCGACATTGTCGATCACCGGATTGGTGTCGGGCATCATCACGATCGAGGTGACGCCACCGGCCGCCGCCGCAACGCTCGCCGAGGCGATCGTCTCGCGATGCTCGCCGCCGGGTTCGCCGATGAACACGCGGCCGTCGACCAGGCCAGGGATGATCGCCTTGCCCGAACAGTCGACGACATCGGCGCCTTGCGGCGTCCCCTGGTTCAGCGCGGCTTTGCCGGCGGCGGCGATCTTGCCGTCGGTGACGATGACGGTGCCGATCTCGTCGATGCCGCGCGCGGGGTCGATGACGCGGGCGCGCTCGAAAACCGTGGTGCTCATGCGCCGCGACCCTCCTGGTTGCGGCGGGGGTCGAGCAGCGCCTCCATCACCGCCATGCGCACGGCGACGCCCATCTCGACCTGTTCCTGAATGACGCTTTGCGGCCCGTCGGCGATCGCCGAGGCGATCTCGACGCCGCGATTCATCGGGCCGGGGTGCATCACCAGCGCGTCGTCCTTGGCGGCCTTCAGCTTCTCGGCATCCAGGCCGTAGTAGCGGAAATACTCGCGCACCGAAGGCACGAAGGCGCCTTCCATGCGCTCGCGCTGCAGGCGCAGCATCATGACGACATCGGCGTCCTTCAACCCTTCCGCCATCGAGCGGGTGACGATGACGCCCATCGTCTCGATACCGGCGGGCAGGAGTGTCGAGGGCGCGACGACACGCACCTGCGCGCCCAGTGCGTTCAGCAACATGATGTTGGAGCGGGCGACTCGCGAGTGCAGGATGTCGCCGCAGATGGCGACGATCAGCTTCGACAGCGGCCCCTTGGCGCGTCGGATCGTTAGCGCGTCGAGCAAGGCCTGCGTCGGATGTTCATGCGCGCCGTCGCCGGCATTGACTACGGAGCAGCCGACCTTCTGCGCCAGAAGAGCCGCCGCGCCCGCCGACTGGTGTCGGATGATGAGGATATCCGGCCGCATGGCATTGAGCGTCATGGCGGTGTCGATGAGCGTCTCGCCCTTTTTCACCGAGGAGGACGCGACCGACATGTTCATGACGTCGGCGCCAAGCCGCTTGCCGGCCAGTTCGAAGGACGATTGGGTGCGCGTCGACGCCTCGTAGAACAGGTTGATCTGGGTGCGGCCCCGGAGCGTCGAGGTCTTTTTCTCCGGCTGCCGTGAAATCGCCACGGCCCGGTCAGCACGATCGAGCAAAAGCTCGATGTCGCCGGGGGAAAGATCGCGGATGCCCAGAAGATGGCGGTGAGGAAAGAGCGGCAGGGACGAAGCGTCGGTCATCTCAAGGCGCTGCTATAGGGTGCGGTTTTTCCGGCCGCAAGCGTCAGCTTTGGATTGCGGCCGTTCTCCCCGGTATTTTCGTCGCGCGCCTTGCTTGGCTTGGGCTATAAGGCCCAGATGGCCCGGATTCGAGACCGTGCCCCGCAAATGGTAAGGATCTTTCTTGCCAACAGAAGGATTGGGCGTGACCGACGACGTGATCAACCAGCCGCCGCCGCTGACGGGCGGCAACGCCTGGCGGGGCGATCCGTTGCTGATTCAGCTTGCCGAGCGCTTCTCCGATCCCGTCCGCAAGGATCTCGACGGCCTCGGCCGCTTCGTGATGACCCAGGAGGCGCAGGAACTGGCCCGCCTCGCCAACACTGAGACGCCGAAGCTCAAAACGCATGACCGGCAGGGCCGGCGCATCGACCTCGTGGAATTTCACCCCGCCTATCACGCGCTGATGCGCCGTTCCGTGGCGAGTGGCCTTCATTCCTCGGTCTGGGAAAATGGCGAGGCGGAGATCGGCCGCCGCCATCAGGTCAGGGCCGCCCGCTTCTATCTAACAGCCGAGCTGGAGACCGGGCATCTGTGCCCGATCACCATGACCAGCGCATCGCTCGCCGCGCTGATGGCGAGCCCGAAGCTGTTCCGCGAATGGGCGCCCCGGGTGACCACCCGCAAATATGACCAGAGCCAGAAGCCGCCGGTGGAGAAGACCGGATTGACGCTCGGCATGGGCATGACGGAGAAGCAGGGGGGCACGGATGTTCGTGCCAACATCACCAAGGCCGAGCGTGTCGGCAGCGGGTTTCACCGGCTGACCGGCCACAAATGGTTCATGTCGGCGCCGATGTCGGATGCGTTCCTGGTGCTCGGCCAGGCGCCCGAAGGCCTCTCTTGCTTTCTTGTGCCGCGCCTGCTGGGCGACGGCTCTGGAAATGGCTTTCGCTTCCAGCGTCTCAAGGACAAGCTCGGCAACCGCTCCAACGCCTCGTCGGAGGTGGAATTCGTCAACGCCATCGGTGAGATGGTCGGGGAGCCTGGAGCAGGCGTCAAGACAATCATGGACATGGTAACGCTGACCCGGCTCGACTGCGCGGTCGCGTCCTCGGCGATCATGCGGGCCGGCCTCGCGGAGGCTGTCCATCACTGCCGCCATCGCCAGGTGTTCGGCTCCAATCTGGTTGATCAGCCGCTGATGCAGCGCGTGCTCGCGGACATGGCGCTGGACGTTGCCGCGGCGACCGCCTTGTCCTTCCGCCTGGCACGCTCCTTCGACGAGGCGGCGAGCGATCGCGGAGAGGCCGCGTTTGCGCGGGCGATGACGCCGGTCGTGAAATACTGGGTCTGCAAGATCGCGCCGCCGCTGCTTTACGAGGCGATGGAGAGCCTGGGCGGCAATGGCTATGTCGAGGAGGCGCCGCTCGCCCGCTACTATCGCGAGGCACCGGTCAACGCCATCTGGGAAGGATCGGGCAATGTCATGGCGCTCGACGTGCTGCGTGTGCTCGGCCGCGCGCCGGGCCTGTTCGAGGAGGTCCTGGCCGGCATCGATCGCGACCTCGGCGCCGGCGGACGTGGCACGATAGGGGTGCTGAAGGCGGCGATGCAGGTCGCCGCCTCGGACGAAGGGTCGGCGCGGATCCTCACCGAACAACTGGCGCTGTCGGCGGCCGCCGCGGAGCTGCGGCGGCTCGGGGCAGGGCGCATCGCGGATGCCTTCGTCGAGACTAGGCTCGCCGGCCAGTGGCGCAATACCTATGGCATGCTCGATTCGCGGCACGACGCCCGCATGATCATCGACACGCTCTACCCGCCGACGACCTGATCCCTTCGCCAACCAATCCCGAACGCTCGCTGAGCCGGATTTTGAGGGCGCGGCCATCGCCATGCCGCGCTGTCGGCTGCCTGTGGATTGTCGTTAACCTTAACAAATAGTTTCCATTGCGGCGGGCGCCCGTAAAGCCCACTGTCCTGGGCGGATTAAGGATTGGTTAACCATGCCACTCCCTTGCCCCACGAAGCAGGAAAGCCATGCGGCACCTCTTGAGCTCCTTTCTGGCCTTGCACTGGGCGATCGTATTCGCCCTGCTGGCCTTCGTCTGCATTGACCGCAGCCGGGGTGTCGCGGCGGCGTTGAGCGTGCTTGGCGGATCGCTTCATGGCCAAGCCGCCGATGTCGACAATGTGATGATCGTCGCGCCGTTGGCCACGGCGCTGCTCGTCGTTTCCATGTTGTTCTGCTGGACTTTGGTCGAGACCATCGCCAATGGCGCTGGGACGTCCGCAGGCGTGGCGCGCCTCGCCTTCATCGGCGCGTGCGGTGTGCTGTCGCTCATGCTCGTAGGCGGCACCGTGCAGGGCGTGAAGGACCTTTTCCTGATCGTATCGGTGCAGTTGGCGGCGTTGCTGGCGTCCTACATGGCGATGCAGACCGAGCAACGCGCGGCTGAACCCGCCACGGTTGCCGCCAATCGAGATATCCGGAGCGTGGCGCGGGCGATGGCAAGAGGGGCGGCGCATACCTCCATGCTCTCGCGCATTTCCGGCCGCACCGACATGAACGGGAAGGATAGTCGCTGATGCGCTACATCTTCGCGCTCTGGGCGGCACCGATGCTCTTGTTCTGGGGGTGGTTCTTCCTGTCGCTCAACGACATCAATTTCGGCTCGATCATGCTGAGCCGGCAATTGCATGATCTCGTCTTCCAGCTTTACGGCCAGATGCTCGGTATCGACCCCGCGACGATCCCCGGTCTTGTGGCGAAGGCCTGCGTGTTCGACGGACTGCTGCTGATGGCGCTGTGGGCTTTCCGCCGACGCAAGGCAATCCTCGCATGGATCCGTGGCCTGCGCGGCGACGATTCCACTCAGGAACCGACGCCCAGCGCCTGAAGCCTGTCGAGAGCACCCTGCAGGATGAAGGCGGCGGCCGCCGAATCGATTTTGGTCGCACGCTTGCCGCGCGAAAAATCCATTTCGATCAGGGTGCGCTCCGCCGCCACCGTCGACAGCCTCTCGTCCCAAAGAATGAAGGGCAGGGCGGTCATCGCCGCCATGTTGCGGGCGAAGGCGCGGGATTTCTGAGCGCGTGGGCCTTCCGTGCCATCCATGTTGATCGGCAGGCCAAGAACCACGGCGCCGACATTCTCCTTGTCGAGCAGGGCCAGCAGCGTCGTCGCGTCGAGCGTGAATTTGCGGCGGATGATGACGGGCCGGGGGTGAGCGAAGGAAAGGCCCCTGTCGGAAACCGCCACGCCGATCGTCTTGTCGCCGAGATCGAGGCCGGCCAAGGTCTTGCCCGCATCGAGCCTGGCCGGCAGTTCCTCTATCGC
Organism: Mesorhizobium sp. 65-26; assembly: GCA_001899205.1. Lineage (GTDB taxonomy): Bacteria > Pseudomonadota > Alphaproteobacteria > Rhizobiales > Rhizobiaceae > Mesorhizobium. The sequence continues at coordinate 147,146 of MKVL01000042.1, forward strand.
TATGATGTTCAATGGCTGTCCTTTGATTTGGAGCGCAGCCGTTCTATCTTCTGGCCGAGCAAAAATCGAGGAACCAATCCATGAAGTTGACCTGGTACGGCCATTCCGCCTTTCGCATCGAAACGGCGGACGCGAAAATCCTCATCGATCCCTATCTGATCGGCAATCCGTCATGGACGGGTGGGTGGGAAGGGCCGGCCGAGGGCGTCACCCACGTTCTCCTGACCCATGGCCACAACGACCACGTCAGCGGCGCCGTGGAGGTGCTGCAGAAGAGCGGCGCCCAACTGGTCGCCAATTTCGAGATCTGCATGTTTCTTGTCGGCAAGGGCGTCAGCGACAAGAAGATCAACCCCGGCAATATCGGCGGTACGGTGGATTGCGGCGGCTTCACGACCACCTTCGTGCAGGCGCTGCATTCGTCGTCCTTCGCCGGCGATGGCGGACTCAACACCTATCTCGGCAATCCGGGCGGGCTGGTCCTGCATTTCCCCGAGGACAAGACGCTCTACCATATGGGCGACACCGACATCTTCTCCGACATGGCGCTGATCAACGAGCTGCACGAGCCCAGGATCGGCATCGTGCCGATCGGCGACCGCTTCACTATGGGCGGTGCGGTGGCGGCCCTCGCCTGCCGCCGCTTCTTCCAGTTCGAAACCGCGATCCCCTGCCATTTCGGCACGTTCCCGATGCTCGACGCGACCGCGGAGAAATTCGAGACTGGGATGGCCGGTTCGGGTGTGAAAGTGGCTCTGCCTCGCATCGGCGAAACGATCACCCTGTAAAAAGCGGAATCAAATCATGCATCTGGGGCGATCGCTTTGCATTTCAGTGCTGTTTGCCTCCTCGCCCGCGTTCGCGGGCGAGGATTTCATTGAAGGGGTCTATCTGCAGTCCGAGGACCTCTGCGCGCAGGCCAGGAAGGATTCGCTCCAGACGCTGATCGATGCCGGCAACATCATGCTGTCGTCGCGGGGGCTGCAGGGTGTCGAATACAATTGCGAGTTCGTCCAGGTGACGAAGGCCAAGACGGCGCCGAGCTGGGCGGTGACCGCAATCTGCCAGGAGCCCGGTTATGTCTTCCCCGACGTGCTTTCGGTCACGCGGGTCAACCAGACCCAGGTCGACCTGGTTTCGGTGCGACCTGCCGAGGACGAGGGCGAGAGCGTCAGCAACAGCGGCAGCTACTATCTGTGCGACGGGGTTGCGTTGCCATAAAGCACGACGGTCCCGGCATCATTCGTCGCTTCGCGGGCACGCGCATGTTGCACCGCGCGCCGGGCGCCGCTATAGCCCGCACTGGTTTTCCCGAGGCACGAACATGTCCGTTGATGTCAAGACCGTGAAGCGCGTCGCCCATCTTGCCCGCATTGCTGTGAGCGAGGAGGACGCCCAGCGCATGACCGGCGAATTGAATGCCATCCTGGGCTTTGTCGAGCAGCTCAACGAGGTGGATGTCGCCGGTGTCGAGCCGATGACGTCGGTCACCCCGATGGAGATGAAGAAGCGCCAGGACGTCGTCACCGACGGCAGCAAGGCCGCCGACATCGTCGCCAACGCGCCGGCCACCGAAGAGAACTTCTTCCTCGTTCCGAAGGTGGTGGAGTAGGGCGCGATGGCCATTGAGATCGCCGTCGAGACGCCGCTGCAGGACGACGTGCGCGCGCTGGTCGCCGAGCTCAACGCCACGCTGCTCGAACTGACGCCGCCCGAACATTGCTACCACCTGACGGTGGAGCAGATGGCTGGCGACGATACGACCGTTTTCATCGCTCGCGACAGTGGCCTTGCCGTCGGCTGCGGTGCGCTCAAGCGCCACGAAGGCGCCGTCGGCGAGGTCAAGCGCATGTATACGCGGCCGTCGCATCGCGGCCGGAAGATCGGCGTACGGATCGTCGAGCGGGTCGAGGCGCTGGCGCGGCAGGAAGGCTACAGGCGCCTGGTTCTCGAAACCGGTGATCGCCATCCCGCCGCATGGACCGTCTATGAACGCGCCGGATTCTCACGTTGCGGTCCGGTGCTGGATTATCCCGACTCCAAATGGTCGGTGTTTTACGAAAAGAGCCTTGCCTGATGAGCGACCTCACACACCTCACCATTTCGGCGGCGCGCGCCAAGCTGCGCGCCAAGGAAATCACCGCGACCGAGATCACCGAGGCGTATCTCGGCGCCATCGAGCGCGCCAACCCGGCGCTCAACGCCTATATCGCCGTCACGGATGACAAGGCGCGCGCCATGGCCAAGGCTTCCGACGCCAGGTTGGCGAAGGGCGAGGGCGGCTCCCTCGAGGGTATTCCGCTCGGCATCAAGGACCTGTTCGCGACTGAAGGCGTGCACACGCAGGCCTGCAGCCACGTGCTCGACGGCTTCAAGCCGCGCTACGAATCGACAGTCACAGCCAATCTCTGGGCCGATGGCGCGGTCATGCTGGGCAAGCTCAACATGGACGAGTTCGCCATGGGATCGTCCAACGAGACGTCCTATTACGGCCCCGTCATCAACCCATGGCGGCGTTCGAGTCTGCAGACGACCGTGAAGCCGACCATCCATGATGGCGGCGGCGGGTTTGTTACGCCCGGCGGTGTCGAGCAGAGCCGCAGCTATGACAACATGCAGCTTGTGCCGGGCGGCTCCTCGGGTGGATCGGCTTCCGCCGTCTCGGCCTTCCTGTGCGCCGGCGCCACCGCGACCGACACGGGCGGCTCGATCCGCCAGCCGGCGGCCTTCACCGGCACGGTCGGAATCAAGCCTACCTACGGACGCTGCTCTCGCTGGGGCATCGTTGCCTTCGCGTCCTCGCTCGACCAGGCCGGCCCGATCGCGCGCGACGTGCGCGACGCCGCGATCCTGCTGAAGTCGATGGCTTCGGTTGATCCGAAGGATACGACCTCGGTAGATCGCCCCGTGCCGGACTACGAAGCGGCGATCGGCAGATCCGTGAAGGGCATGAAGGTCGGCATTCCCCGGGAGTATCGCGTCGACGGCATGCCTGAGGACATCGAGGCGCTCTGGCAGCAGGGCATCGCCTGGCTGCGTGACGCCGGCGCCGAGATCGTGGACATCTCGCTTCCGCATACCAAATACGCGCTGCCGGCCTACTACATCGTCGCCCCGGCCGAAGCCTCGTCCAACCTCGCACGCTATGATGGCGTCCGCTACGGCCTGCGCGTGCCGGGCAAGGACATCGTCGATATGTATGAGAATACGCGCGCTGCCGGCTTCGGTCGCGAAGTCAAGCGTCGCATCATGATCGGCACCTATGTGCTGTCCGCCGGCTACTATGACGCCTACTATCTGCAGGCCCAGAAGGTGCGTACCCTCATCAAGCGGGACTTCGAGAACGTCTTCGCCGCCGGCGTCGACGTCATCCTGACCCCGGCGACGCCGTCGGCTGCCTTCGGCGTGGCGGACGAGGACATGGCGGCCGATCCGGTCAAGATGTATCTCAACGACATCTTCACCGTCACGGTGAACATGGCCGGCCTGCCCGGCATTTCGGTGCCGGCGGGGCTCGACGCCAAGGGGTTGCCGCTCGGGCTGCAGCTCATCGGCAGGCCGTTCGAGGAAGAAACGCTGTTCCAGACCGCAGAGGTCATCGAGCGCGCCGCTGGCACCTTCCAGCCGGAAAAGTGGTGGTAGGGGTATTCCCTAGCTGACAAGGATCTTGGACGGAGCTGAGGAGTGTTCTTCTATCTTTCCAAGATCTTCTGGCTTTTCATCCAGCCGCTCAACCTGACGATGATTCTGCTGCTGGCAGGCCTGCTGGCGGCGGCTTTCGGTCGTCGCCGGCTTGCTGCCGGCGGCTGCGGGCTGGGGCTGCTGGTCTTTGTGCTGTCTGCCTGGACCACGCTCGGCGCGGTCCTGCTCAATCCGCTCGAGGAGCGCTTTCCGCGGCCGCCATTGCCCGCGAAGGTTGACGGCATCCTTGTGCTGGGCGGCGGCCTCAACGGCGATATCAACAAGGTACGGGGCGGCTATGAGATGAATGCCGCCGGCGGCCGTTTCGTCGAAGCAGTGATTCTGGCCCGCCGCTTTCCCGAGGCGAAGGTCGCCGTATCCGGCGGCAGCGCCAGCCTGTACGGCAGTGACGAGGGTGACGCGACCACGGCGCCTCGTCTGTTGACGGCGCTCGGCGTGAGCGCCGATCGTCTCATTCTGGAGGACAGGTCGCGCAACACCTATGAGAATGCCGTCTTTAGCAAGCAGATCATCCAGCCAAAGCCGGGTGAGACGTGGCTGCTTGTGACCTCGGCCTTCCACATGCCGCGCGCCAAGGCGCTGTTCGACAAGGCAGGGTTCGAGACCATCCCCTGGCCGGTCGATTATCGCACCACCGGCAAGGAAGGTTTCGGTCTCGCCTACGACGACCAGCTCAACGCCCTATCGGTCACGAGCACGGCCGTACGCGAATGGATAGGGCTTCTTGCCTACTGGCTATCCGGTCGGATCGATCAGCCGTTTCCGGGACCGGGCGGCGGTTGACCGATCACCGCCTGGCGCGCGGCCGAAAAGAACTGGCGCCGCACGAGCACGGCCGTCAACACCAGCGTCGACAGGACGAACACCAGCGGATCGACGAACCAGCCGAGATAGCCAATCGAGAAGAACACGCCGCGAAGGCCGGAGTTGAAGTGCTTGCCGGCGAGCATGTTCATGCGGGTGGCGCGCCATATGGCGATTTCGCTGTCAGGGTTGCACGCCGCTTCGCCATGCGCGAGCGGCACGGCTCCGATCAGGATCGAGCAGTAGTTGAACAGCCGGTACGCCCAACCGAACTTGAAGAAGGAATAGGCCAGGATCAGCACCAGGCCGAGCACCTTCACCTGGAAGGCGGCCTGCGAGGAGGGCGCGCCGAAGGGCAGGTCGGCAAGGACCGGGAGCACTTTCTCCGAGGCGCCGAGCAGCGCGAAGCAGCCGCCGAGCGCGATCAGGGAAGAGGAGGCGAAGAAGGCGGTGCCCTGCTGCAGCCCGTTCATGATGGCGGTGTCGACGATGCGGATCTCACGCTCGGCCATGGTGCGCATCCACACCTGGCGCTGCGCGTTCATGGCCGTGTTCAGCGATACGCGCCTGACCAGCTTGCCGTCGGAGGCGAGCGTGTGCAGCACCCAGACGAGGATGAAAAAGCCCAGTGCGGCGAAGTCTGCCGCCGACAGGTGAAGGGAATCGCCCATGCCATGGTTTTACCACAGGCAAGGGCCTTTCCATTTGTCGCCGAGCGCCTTGCAGGCGTCGATGTCGCTGCCGGAGCAGGCGAAGTCGGCAGATGCCGCGCCGCGATCCGCAAAACAGCGGAAACATCGTGGCGGTTTTCCTATATATGCATCGAGCCAGGAGACAGCGGCGCGTGTTCCTTTCGGTTTTCGACCTGTTCAAGATCGGCATCGGCCCATCGAGCTCGCACACGATGGGGCCCATGACGGCGGCACGCCGTTTCCTCGACGAGGTGGCCGGCGGCGACTGGCCGCGTCCGGCGGGCGTCAATGTCGATCGCATTGGCGCCAGCCTGCATGGCTCGCTCGCCTACACCGGCATAGGCCATGGGTCCGACCGCGCGGTCGTCCTCGGCCTTGCCGGCGAGACGCCGCAGACGGTCGATCCTGACCTGGCAGATGGCATCGTTGCCAGTATCACGGCCGTGAAGCGCATTTCGCCGCCCGGTCACCCTTCCTATCGCTTTGACCCTGCAAGCGACCTCGTCCTCGACCGCAAGACGCCGCTCGCTGGTCACGCCAACGGCATGGCCTTTTACGCCTACGACGCGGCCGACCGGCTGTTGCTCAAGCGCATCTACTATTCGATCGGCGGCGGCTTCGTCGTTTCCGAAGAAGAGCTGCAGCGCATGAAATCCAAGGGCTCGGTAACGACCGAAGGCAAGAAGGTGCCGTATCCCTTCAAGAATGCCGTGGAGATGCTGAAGATGGCATCCCGGAGCGGATTGTCGATCGCCGAGATGAAGCGCGTCAATGAAGAGACGCACATGCCGCGCGCCGAACTCGACGCCGGCCTCGATGCGATCTGGGGCGCCATGAAGGGCTGCATCGATCGTGGCCTGTCGCAGGACGGGATCATGCCGGGCGGCCTGAAGGTGCGCCGGCGCGCAAGACAGCTGCACGACAAATTGCAGGAACAGTGGCAGCAGAACCGGCCCAACCCGCTGCTCGCCAATGACTGGCTGTCGATCTACGCCATGGCGGTGAACGAGGAGAACGCTGCCGGCGGCCGCGTGGTGACCGCGCCGACCAATGGTGCCGCCGGGACGCTGCCGGCGGTGTTGCGCTACTGGCTGCATTTCCATCCCGAAGCCGACCAGGCGAGCATCCGCGATTTTCTGCTGACGGCCGCGGCCGTCGGCGGCATCATCAAGTCGAACGCGTCGATCTCGGGCGCCGAGGTCGGCTGCCAGGGCGAGGTGGGGTCGGCCTCGGCGATGGCGGCGGCCGGGCTCTGCGCCGTCATGGGCGGCACGCCCGAGCAGGTCGAGAACGCCGCCGAGATAGCGCTGGAACATCATCTCGGCATGACCTGCGATCCCGTCGGCGGATTGGTTCAGGTGCCCTGCATCGAACGCAACGCGCTGGGCGCCGTCAAGGCGGTCACGGCTGCTTCGCTGGCCATCAAGGGCGATGGCACTCACTTCGTGCCGCTGGACGCGGCGATCGAGACGATGCGCCAGACCGGCCTCGACATGAACGAGAAGTACAAGGAAACCAGCCTCGGCGGCCTGGCCGTCAATGTCGTGGAGTGCTGAGCCCGCGTACCGGCTGGCACTGTGGAGAAGGTCGATCAGGCGATTGACGCCTCGTCCGGTCCGACTAATTCTTCGGCGATGTCTCTCAATCTCCTAAAACTCTGCGTCGGCTGCGACAGTGTCGAGGACCTCGAGGAGTGGATAGCCTTCCGTCTCGACGAGCGGCGTCGCGCCGGGGAGCCCGCCGAACACTGGCACACCACGCGCATGGTGCCGACGCGCGGCACCGAGATCACCGATGGCGGATCGCTGTACTGGGTGATCAAGGGCAACGTGCAGTGCCGCCAATTGATCACCGAGATCCGTCCATTCGTCGATGGTGAAGGCATCGGCCGCTGCCACTTGGTCCTCGATCCGGTCGTGGTGCGAACGGACTGGCAGCCACGCCGCGCCTTTCAGGGCTGGCGATATCTCAAGCCGTCGGACGCTCCAGCCGATATCGGCAAGGGAAATTCCGCGCTGTTCGAAATGCCGCCGAAGCTGAGGCGAGAGCTGGCGGACCTCGGTCTGCTTTAGAGCCCACGCGACAGGCTGTGCACGGCGCTGGTCCAAAGGCCGCCCGGCGGCCAGGACTTGCCAAGCTGGCCGTGACGCCACATCTTCAACCAACGGGCGGCAACGACGCCGCTCGCCAGGAGCCGGAGCTGAGACCGGCTGGCAGCCCTGCGGCCTGGGCTTCGCTGTGGCCATGATTCCGGCACAGATGCGGAATTTCATAAGGCAGGGTTTTTTGCCGGGCGGCGGACCATGATGGGCGTTCTGATCGTCGTCGCTTTTTTGCTGTTGGTGCTGCTTGGCGCGCTTGCGCTGTTCCTGCGCGCCGACCCGGCCGGGCTTGCCGACACGACAAGGTCGCTCGGCCCCGTGTTGCTGGGGCTTGCCGGTTTCAGTGTGCTTGCGGTGGGGCGTGTCGGGCTCGGCGGCGCCATGCTGGCCGGAGCGGCGGTCTGGTATGGCGTTTCACGCGCCGGGCGAAAGGCGACGGCCAGGCAACGCGGCATGCGTTCGATGGTCAGGACCGCCGCGCTGGAAATGGAACTCGACCACGATACCGGCGCCCTCGAGGGGCTGGTGCTGGCCGGTCGGGATGACGGCAGGGCGCTTGGCGCCATGGGCCTTGTCGAACTGCGCCGGCTTTACAGCGAACTCTCCAGTGATCCGGAGAGCCGCCAACTGCTAGAGACGTATCTTGACGGCCGGTTTCCCGTCTGGCGCAAAGACGCTGAGGCGAATGGCGGCATAGGGCTGCGTGTTGCGCCAAGTCCTGGCGCCATGACTAAGGAGGAGGCCTACAAGGTCCTTGGTCTTGAAGCGGGGGCCGCCGCGGCGGATGTCCGCAAGGCGCACCGCCGCCTGATTCAGCGCCTGCACCCCGGCGTCGGCAGCTCGTCTTTCCTGGCGGCGCGCATCAACGAAGCCAAGGACGTCTTGCTCTCCAATCACAACTAGTCTCCTTTGACGCAATATTTTTCCGGGAGATGAGGCTGCGCGCGTCCTATTGCTGGACGGCGTAACATTCGATCCGCTTCTTCTTCAAAGCCGTGCAGGCGCTCCAGGCGGCCGTCTTCGAGTCGAAGCCACCGAAGCGCGCGCGGTAGTAGGTGACGCCGCCCTTCTCGAAAGCGACGGTGAAGCCGGAGGCATCGGCCAGGGCGCCGGGCGCCTGCTTGCTCGTCTTGTCGAGGAAGGCCTGCGCCTCGGACTTACTGGGCGACGAGGCGACCTGGATCGCCCAGCCGGACGGAAGCGACGCGGTCTTGACCGGGTCGACGGTCTGCGCCGGCTCGGCATAGGCGGCCACCGCCTGGGTGCTGGCGGCCTGCGGCGCCGCGGCGACAGCAACGGTCTTCACCTTCTTGGTCTCGACGACGGGAGCGGTCTCCGCGACGACGGGCGACTGGTCGTCGGCAGCATCGGACTGATCGTCGTCCGCCGACGCGACCTGGGCCTCAGCCACAGGCTTTTCGTCAGGCGTTGGGGCGTCATGCTTGGGCAGGAGGACCTTGGCCAGGGCCGAGATCGGGTTGCCGCCCGTCGCCTTGGCGATCAGCACGCCACCACCACGGGTCGAAGCCTTCGGCATGTAGGTGGTGATCAGATGCGCCATCTGGTTGTCGCGGCTGCCGCCCGACGTGCCGCCCATGACGACGGCGACGATGCGGCGGTCGCCATCGGCCACCGAGGAGACGAGGTTGAAGCCGGAGAGGCGCGTGTAGCCGGTCTTGATGCCGTCGACACCCTTGATGCGTCCCAGCAGGCGGTTATGGCCGTTGATGCGCTGGCGTCCGTACAAGAACGAGCGCTGCGAGAAATAACCGTAATACTGCGGGAAGTGCTCGCGCAGCGCGATGCCGAGGGTGGCCATGTCGCGCGCGGTCGTGAACTGGCCGGTGTCGGGCAGGCCGTTGGCATTGCGGAAGACCGTGCCGTTCATGCCGAGCTGACGCGCCTTGGCGGTCATCATGCGGGCGAAGTTGGTTTCGTTGCCGCCGATGAATTCACCCAGCGCGGTAGCCGAGTCGTTCGCCGACTTGGTGACCATCGACAGGATGGCGGTCTCGACGGTGACCGAGCCACCCGGGCGGACACCGAGCTTCGTCGGCGGCTCGGCGGAGGCCTTGGCAGAGAACGGAACCTGGCTGTTCTTGCTGAACTTGCCTTTGGCGAGGGCTTCGAAGGTCAGGTAGAGCGTCATCATCTTGGTGAGGGACGCGGGATAACGGCGTCCGTCGGCTTCCGACGAATACAGAACCTTGCCGGTCTTAGCGTCGACGACGATGGCCGACTGCCGCGCCGCCCAGGAGGATGCGCCACCGGCGACGACAAACGTCATAGCCAGCGCAAGGATCATCATCTTTCTGAGAGGGGACACGGATCTGGAAATGATGCCCGACAACGCCTGACGCACTGGTATGTCCTTTGAGTTTCTTGTTGCGAGGGGGCGGCAAAGGGAGCCCCTGACCTCGCTTTCGGACAAGCTATCGGCCCAGCGTTACCAATCCGTTTATGGTAACCGCCGCGTTCACCAATTTCGTCGAGCTTGAGCCTTGCTTTATTCGAATCTTAGCGATTGACCGCCAGCGAAGGCCCGGAAAGGGCTGAAGATTGACTTTTGTGCATTGCACAATATATAAAGAGTGCATTGCACAACGGCGCCTCGACGGGGCGCAAGGAACGTTCAAGGGAAGGCGCAGGACATGACCCAGACCTATGAGGATTTCAGCAAGTACGGCAAGGAGTTCGCCGACACCGGCCTGAAGAGCTTCGCTTCGATCTCAAAAGGTGCGCAGGCGATCGCCACCGAGGCCAGCGACTACACCAAGAAGAGCTTCGAAGCCGGCGCCGCCGCTTTCGAGAAGCTGTTCGCCGCCAAGTCCTTCGACAAGGCGGTCGAGATTCAGACGGATTACGCCAAGCAGTCCTACGAGGCTTTCGTGGCCGAGGCGACCAAGATCGGTGACCTTTACGCCGAGCTCGCGAAGGAGGCCTACAAGCCGTTCGAATCGATCGTCGCCAAGGCGAAGTAATTTCGCCGGCATATTTCAGGATACGGCCAGTCGGTCGTCCTTCAGGACCCGGTCGCGGATGCGCGGCCGGGTTTTTTCATGTCCGCGCGACACCGGGCGCCTAAGCGCCTTCACGATTGCGAAAATCGGCAACCTTTGGCCACCTAGCCATATTGTCAGCTAAACAGAAGGGCTTAAAATCGTCCATCGAACACCTACATGTCGAGCTCGCATGGGGATTCGAAAGAGGCTGAAATAAGTGACGATCGGCTTGACTGCCACGAGGTCAGTGGCGCGGATGCAGAATGGCGGCGGTGACGGCAATGAGGCCGGCCGCGGGACAGCCGTCATCACGCGCACGAAAACCAAGACCAAGAAGCCCAGCCTCTACCGGGTTCTCATCCTCAACGACGACTACACGCCCATGGAATTCGTGGTCCATGTGCTGGAGCGTTTTTTCCAAAAAGACCGTGAAGCCGCCACACGCATAATGCTCCATGTCCACAATCATGGGGTAGGCGAGTGCGGGGTCTATACATTCGAGGTGGCCGAGACCAAAGTGTCCCAGGTCATGGATTTCGCCCGACAGAATCAGCATCCGCTGCAATGCGTGATGGAGAAGAAGTGAGGTAACATGCCGGCTTTCTCCCAAGGCCTGGAAAAGGCGCTTCATCAAGCGCTGACGTTCGCCAATGAGCGGCACCATGAATACGCAACCCTCGAGCACCTGCTGCTTGCGCTTATCGACGATACCGAGGCGGCCGCCGTCATGCGCGCCTGCAACGTCGATCTCGACGAGCTGAAGCATACGGTCCTCACCTACATCGACACCGAGCTGGACAATCTCGTCACCGGTTATGACGAGGATTCCAAGCCGACCGCCGGCTTCCAGCGCGTCATCCAGCGCGCGGTCATCCATGTGCAGTCATCCGGCCGCGAGGAAGTGTCCGGCGCCAACGTGCTCGTCGCTATCTTCGCCGAGCGCGAGAGCCACGCCGCCTATTTCCTGCAGGAACAGCAGATGACCCGCTACGACGCGGTCAACTACATCTCGCACGGCATCGCCAAGCGGCCCGGCGCCTCGGAGAATCGCACGCCGCGTGGCGCCGATGACGAGCAGAACGGCCAGGGCAGCGCCGAGCCGCAGGAAGACGGCGGCAAGAAGAAGCAGCAGGACGCGCTGACGGCCTATTGCGTCAACCTGAACAACAAGGCCCGGGCCGGCAAGATCGATCCGCTGATCGGCCGCGATTCCGAGATCAACCGCACCATCCAGGTGCTGTGCCGCCGTTCCAAGAACAACCCGCTCTATGTGGGTGATCCCGGCGTCGGCAAGACGGCGATTGCAGAAGGCCTGGCCAAGCGCATCGTCGAGGGCGACGTTCCCGAAGTGCTGCAGGATGCCACCATCTTCGCGCTCGACATGGGCACGCTGCTGGCCGGCACGCGTTATCGTGGCGACTTCGAGGAGCGGCTGAAGCAGGTCGTGAAGGAGCTCGAGGACTATCCGGGCGCGGTGTTGTTCATCGACGAGATCCACACCGTCATCGGAGCGGGCGCCACTTCGGGCGGCGCCATGGATGCGTCCAACCTGTTGAAGCCGGCGCTTTCGTCGGGTGCGATCCGCTGCATCGGCTCGACCACCTACAAGGAGTTCCGCCAGTTCTTCGAGAAGGACCGTGCCCTGGTGCGGCGCTTCCAGAAGATCGACGTCAACGAGCCGACCATCGAGGACGCCATCGAGATCATGAAGGGGTTGAAGCCCTATTTCGAGGAGTTCCACAAGGTCCGCTACACGACGGAGGCGATCAAGGCTTCGGTCGAGCTCTCGGCCCGCTACATCAACGACCGCAAGCTGCCCGACAAGGCGATCGACGTGATCGACGAGACCGGCGCCTCGCAGATGCTGGTGCCGGAGGCCAAGCGCAAGAAGACCATCGGCATCAAGGAGATCGAGGCGACGATCGCCACCATGGCGCGTATCCCGCCGAAGACGGTTTCGGCCGACGACGAGAAGGTTCTGGCCGGCCTCGAGGTCGAGCTGAAGCGCGTCGTCTATGGCCAGGATACCGCGATCACCGCGCTGACCTCGGCCATCAAGCTGGCGCGCGCCGGCCTGCGCGAACCGGAGAAGCCGATCGGCTCCTACCTGTTCTCGGGTCCGACCGGCGTCGGCAAGACGGAAGTGGCCAAGCAGCTCGCCGCCTCGCTCGGAGTGGAACTGATCCGCTTCGACATGTCGGAGTACATGGAACGTCACACCGTCTCGCGGCTGATCGGCGCGCCTCCCGGCTATGTCGGCTTCGACCAGGGCGGTCTCCTGACCGACGGCGTCGACCAGCATCCGCATTGCGTGCTGCTGCTCGATGAAGTCGAGAAGGCGCATCCGGACCTGTTCAACATCCTGTTGCAGGTGATGGATCACGGCAAGTTGACCGATCACAACGGCAAGCAGATCGACTTCCGCAATGTCATCCTGATCATGACGACGAATGCGGGCGCCTCGGATGCGCAGCGCGCGGCGATCGGCTTCGGGTCGACCAAGCGCGAAGGCGACGATGTCGAGGCGATCAACCGGTTGTTCACGCCGGAATTCCGCAACCGCCTCGATGCCATCATCCCGTTCGGCTCGCTGCCGGTGCCGGTCATCCACCAGGTGGTGCAGAAGTTCGTCATGCAACTGGAAGCGCAGCTTTCCGAGCGTGGCGTCACCTTCGACCTGGCGCCCGAGGCGATCGCCTGGCTGGCCGACAAGGGTTATGACGAGCGCATGGGCGCGCGTCCGCTCGGTCGCGTCATCCAGGAGCACATCAAGAAGCCGCTGGCCGATGAGGTGCTGTTTGGCAAGCTGAAGAAGGGCGGCACGGTGCGCGTCACCGTCGAGAAGAAGGAGACCGGCGAGACCGGCCTGAAGCTCGAGTCGCTCGCCGACGAAACGCCGGTGAAGCCCAAGAAGGAAGAGCCGGAAGACACGCCGAAGGCGCGCAAGGCGGCGGCCAAGAAGCCGGCGGCCAAGAAGGCAGTGGCGAAAAAGCCCGAGCCCAAGGGCAAGGATGGCGGCAAGCGCAGCCTGGTGCCGCAACTGCCTCGCAAGGGCTGACGCCCATCCATCGATCGAGAAGCCCCGGAAACGGGGCTTTTCTTTTTGGGGGCGGCTGAATTCGGTCGGACCGTCGAAGCCGTCCAACCTCCGTGGCCGGAACGCGAATTGTCCGGAGATGAACGCGGCCGGCCCAGGCCGGCGCCCCCTGAAGCGTGACTTTGTCCAGTATCAGCCAGCCAGCGCAGCACGTATCTTGCTGGCGTTTTCGGCCAGCACTTCGGGCTTTTCCATCTGCCCGGTGTGCGGCTTCAGCGGCACGCCCTCGAAGCGCGGGATGACGTGGACGTGGAGATGGTAGACCGTCTGCCCGGAAGCCGGCTCGTTGAACTGCATGATGGTGACGCCGTCGGCGGCGAAGGCGCGCTTGACCGCGCGCGCGACTTTCTGGACGGTCTGGAAGAGCGGGCCGAGCGTTGCCGCATCGGCATCGAGAAGATTGCGCGACGGCGCTTTGGGCACCACCAGAGTGTGTCCTTGTCCCTGTGGCATCACGTCCATGAAGACGACGACCGCGTCGTCCTCGTAGACGCGGTGCGAGGGGATCTCGTCGCGCAGGATTTTTGCGAAAATGTTGTTGGGGTCGTAGACGGTCATGGTACCTCGCTGATTTGATGGTCGGCGATGTTTGTCGCCTGGGGGAGCAGCGTCAAGATGGAGCGGCCATGAAGTGGGTTGTCGCTGGCTGGCTATTGTTCATAGTGTCGGCATTGTTCTTTATCGCTGCGGCGTGGCGCACCGGCGATCTGCTGGCGCTCGTCGGTGGGATATTCTTCCTTGTCGCCTGCTTCTCGTTCCTGGTGCCGATCGCGGCCCGAAAACCGCACTGAACAGGCGTAGGGCCCGGGCTATTCCGCCAGGTCCTTGCGGAACGGCGTGTGTTCCTCGAGATATTCGCCCATTCGCTCCACCTCCCGCCGTTCGCGCCTGAGATAGTCCGCGACGGCGTTGCGCAGGCCGGGATGGGCAATGTAGTGCGCCGAATGCATGGTCACCGGCCGGTAGCCGCGCGCCAGCTTGTGCTCGCCCTGCGCGCCGGCCTCGACCACCTTGAGCTTGCGCTCGATGGCGAAGTCGATTGCTTGGTGGTAGCAGACCTCGAAATGCAGAAAGGGATGATCCTCGATGCATCCCCAGTTGCGGCCGTAGAGGGCGTCGGAGCCGATGAAGTTGATGGCGCCCGCTATGTAGCGGCCGGCCCGCTTGGCCATGACCAGCAGGATGTCGTCGGACATGCGCTCGCCGATCAGCGAGAAGAACTCACGGTTGAGATAAGGCCGGCCCCATTTTCTGCCGCCGGTGTCCATGTAGAAGGCGAAGAAGTCATCCCAGACGCTTTCCGTGATGTCCTTGCCCGTCAACCAGTCGATGGAGATGCCGTCCGCCAGCGCCTCGCGGCGTTCCTTCTTCATCGCCTTGCGCTTGCGTGAAGCGAGCGTGGCGAGGAAATCGTCGTAGCTGGAAAAGCCTTCATTGAAGAAATGGAACTGCTGGTCGGTGCGATGCAGGAAATCGGCAGCCTCCAGCACTTCGACATCGTCCGGCGTCGCGAAAGTGACGTGCGCTGAGGACACGCCGAGCCTCTCGGTGACAAGCTTCAGGCCGGCGGCGAGGCCTGCCTTTACCTGGCTAGCGTTCTCGCCGCTGCCGACCAGAAGGCGAGGGCCCGTGACGGGGGAGAAGGGCACCGAGCATTGCAGTTTGGGATAATAGTGTCCCCCGGCGCGCTCGAACGCATCCGACCACCCGTGATCGAAGACATACTCGCCCTGGCTGTGCGACTTGAGATAACAGGGCAGGGCGCCGAGCAATCGGCCTTCGGGCGTTTCCAGCCTGAGATGATGCCCCTGCCATCCGGTGCGGCGAACGGCGCATCCCGAATCTTCCAGGGCTGTCAGGAAATCAAATGAAACCAGTGGGTTGTAGCTGGTTCCTGCCTCCTTGCGCGCGGTTCCCGCAAGGCTGTCCCATTCGTCCCTGGTGAAGGCGCCTATACCGGTGGCGACGCGGATCGCGAAATCCGCCGTCGCCATTTGCCCATCGCCGTCGTCGCCCTGATCCATGAGGCTTATTTAAGCTTCGGCAAAGCCGCTACAAGTCACGTTTGTTTCAGTGATCCGTGGTCAGGCAACCCTGACGAGATCGGGCTCGAAGCCCTCGAAGGTCATCTGGTCCGCATATCGGAAGGTCAGGTCCACCGCGGGCTGGTCGTGCACCGTCCAGGTGATGACGGGCATGCCCAGCCTGTCGCGTACGAAGCTGACGAATGGATTGGGCAGGTCGCCGGCGGCGTAGGAGGTGAAGGCTATGTCATGCGCCAGCATGGCGAAATGCGCCTCGATCAGGCTGTTGTCGCGGCCATAGGCCGTCAGGCCGCCGGGAATGCCGGGCGCGTCCTTGGCGAAGTCGCGAACCAGCCAGTGGTCGAACGACATGATCGCCGCCTTGCCCTTGTAGCGCTTGAGCATGGCGCCTACCCGCGCCACCAGGCCCTGGTCGCGGCCCGGTATGCCCTTCAATTCCACCACCAGCGGCACACGGCCGTCGACGAGGTCCAGCATTTCGCGCAACGTCGGCACGTGATCCGATGTGCCGCCGACCTTGAGCGCGCCGAGTTCGGCGGCCGTTCTCTGCCAGACAAAACCGTCATGGCCGGTCAACCGCTTGAGGTCGTCGTCGTGGACGACAACGGGGACGCCATCGGAGGACAGATGCACATCGCACTCGATGGCGTAGCCGCGCCTGGCGGCCGCTTCGAAGGCCGAGAGCGTGTTCTCCCAGCGCGTCTTGTTCATGTCGTGGAGGCCGCGATGGGCTATCGGGCGGGCGGTCAGCCAGGACAGATCGGTCATGCTCGCGGTCCGGCTCATGCGATTTCAAAGATCGCCTCGACCTCCACCGCCGCGTTGAGCGGCAGGGAAGCGGTTCCAACAGCGGAACGAGCGTGCTTGCCGCGTTCGCCGAGGGCCGCCACCAGGAAGTCGGAGGCGCCGTTGGCAACGAGGTGCTGTTCGACGAAATCGGGCGAGGAGGCGACGAAAACGGTGATCTTCACCAAGCGCCGAATCTTCTCGAGGTCGCCGAGCGCGGCCTTGGCCTGCGCCAGGATGTTGATCGCGCAGTACTTGGCGCCCTCCTTGCCGGTCGCCGTGTCGGCGTCGCGGCCGAGCAGTCCTGTCGCCTGCAGCTTGCCGTCCTTGAGCGGCAATTGCCCGGCGGTGAACAGCAGGTTGCCGCTGGTGCAGTACGGCACGTAGTTGGCGGCGGGCGCCGCCGCGACGGGGAGCACGACGCCCAAATCGCTTAGCCGCTTTTCGATTGTTTCGCTCATCGTATTTCCCTATTGCTTGGAGGCGCCGCGAGGGCGGGTCGAAATTGCTATTTTTGCCTCGCTTCCGCCACGACTTTTTTTAAGCTGGACCATCTTTCCCCGCGGCCTGCCATCAGCCGCCATGACCGGAGCACCTCATGCGCGCAACGCGCCTTGCACTTCACGCCGTCCTGTTGTCGGCGGCACTTCCGATGGCTCCGGCTTTCGCCGCACCCGCACTGCAGGCCCATCGCGCCGTCTACGACCTGACGCTGAACAAGGCTTCCGATCAGTCCGGCATCACTGGCATTTCCGGTCGCATGGTCTACGAATTCAACGGCTCGGCCTGTGAGGGCTATACGGTCAAATTCCGTTTTGTCACCCAGATCGTCACCAACGAGAGCACCCGGCTGACCGATCAGCAGACGACGACGTTCGAGGATCCCGAGGGCAAGACGTTTTCGTTCGTCACCAAGTCGTTTGTCGACCAGAACCTCAGCAAGGAGGTCAAGGGCATCGCGACGAAGCAGAGCAACGGCCTGAAAGTCGACATCGACAAGCCCGAGAAGAACAGCCTGGAGCTTGCCGCCACCCAATTCCCCACCCAGCATCTCGTGGAGCTGATCGGCAAGGCCGAGAAGGGGGAGAAGTTCTACGAGACCAATCTGTTCGATGGTTCGGAAGACGCCAACAAGGTGATGACGACCACGGTTATCGTCGGCAAGAAGACCGACGGGTCGTCGACCGATCCGGAGGCGCCGGCGCTGGCGAAGCTGGCGACCGATCAGTACTGGCCGGTCGACATCGCCTATTTCGACGACACCGCCAAGGGTGGCGAAGAGGTGCCGGAGTACAGGATCAGCTTCAAGCTGCACGAGAACGGCATCACGCGCGATCTGGTGATGGATTACGGCGACTTCTCGATGACCGGCAAGCTGGTCAACCTGTCGCTCTTCGATCAGACAAAGCCTTGCCCGGCGAAATAGCTCTCCCGCGCGAGGAAGCTGGCGCGCGACTCGGCGGCCGGCGGAGCCCGGGGCTTCTTTTCGCGAACGGTTTCCATATCTGTTGACCTGTCGGGCGTTCGGCGGATCGGCGCCGAATGGAGGGAGCAATGCACCCCATGGCAGTCTATGTGGATGCGGCGATATGGAAATGGGCCGGGCACCGCTGGTGCCACCTGATGGCCGACGACACCGCCGAGCTGCATCGCTTCGCGGCCCAGCTCGGCGTCAAGCTGTCGTCCTACCAGGGCCCTCCGAAGACGTCGGCGCCGCACTATGACATTACCGGCCTCGAACGCGACCGGGCGGTGCGCCTTGGCGCCGTCGAGTGCAGCCGCGAGGAGATCGTCGCGATCTTTCGCCGGGTGAGGGTGCCCAACGGCAAGGTGCCGCGCTCGCGCTGAAGACCCTTGCGGGCGCGATTGGCCGAACCGCTTGCGTTTTCCTTTCATCCCCTCTATATGGCCGCTCATTCCACACACGGACTTTGGTGTCTGCCCGGGAGAAATCCGGCTGGGACCTCCGGTGGCGTTCGAGGGCTTTGCCCGACGACGCCTGTGTCCGTGGAGGCTAACCGGAAAGGAAAATGAGAATGGCTCTGCCTGATTTCAGCATGCGCCAGCTTCTGGAAGCTGGTGTTCACTTCGGCCACCAGACCCACCGCTGGAACCCGAAGATGGCGCCCTACATCTATGGCGCCCGCAACAACATCCACATCATCGACCTCTCGCAGACGGTGCCGCTGCTGCACCAGGCGCTGAAGCAGGTTTCGGACACCGTTGCCCGTGGCGGCCGCGTGCTGTTCGTCGGCACGAAGCGCCAGGCTTCGGACATCGTCGCGGACGCTGCCCAGCGTTCGGCGCAGTACTATGTCAATTCGCGTTGGCTCGGCGGCATGCTGACCAACTGGAAGACGATCTCGAACTCGATCCAGCGTCTGCGCAAGCTCGATGAACTCCTGGCCGGCGAGGCCCAGGGTCTCACCAAGAAGGAGCGCCTCAACCTCGATCGCGAGCGCGAGAAGCTCGACAAGGCGCTGGGCGGCATCAAGGACATGGGCTCCACGCCCGACCTGATGTTCGTCATCGACACGAACAAGGAAGCGATCGCCATCCTGGAAGCCAAGCGTCTGGGCATCCCGGTCGTGGCCATCATCGATTCGAACTGCGATCCGGACAAGATCGACTTCCCGATCCCCGGCAACGACGACGCGGCCCGCGCCATCCAGCTCTATTGCGATCTGATCGCAAAGGCCGCCATCGACGGCATCGCCCGTCAGCAGGGCGCGCTGGGCATGGACATCGGCGCTTCGGCCGAAGCTCCGGTCGAGCCGGCGCTCGACGCCGCGTCGACGGATGAGGCTCCCGAGGCCTGATCGCGAAGGCCGGTCCCGGCCTTCATCTTTCTAATATTCTGGCGCGTTAAACGGACGCACCGTCGAGATTCGATGGTGCGTCGGCGCATTTTAAAACAAAGAGGCGACAATGAGCATTTCGGCTGCACAGGTCAAAGAACTCCGCGACTTGACCGGCGCGGGCATGATGGATTGCAAGGCGGCACTGAACGAGACCAACGGCAACATGGAAGAAGCCGTTGACTGGCTGCGCAAGAAGGGCATTTCGAAGGCCGACAAGAAGGCCGGCCGCACCGCGGCCGAAGGCCTGATCGGTATCGATGCCGGTCTTCGTGAAGCCGCCGTCGTCGAGGTGAATTCCGAGACCGACTTCGTTGCCCGCAATGCCGCCTTCCAGGAGATCGTCGCCAACGTCGCCAAGGTCGCGCTGGCCTATGGCACGACCGAGGCTGTGGCCGCCGCCAAGTATCCCGGGTCCGACAAGTCTGTCGCCGACACCATCAAGGACGCGGTCGGCACGATCGGCGAGAACATGGGCTTCCGTCGCTCGGCGAAGCTTGTCGTCCCGCACGGCGTCGTCGCCAACTACGTGCACAACAAGGTTACCGACGGTCTTGGCAAGCTCGGCGTGCTGGTGGCTATCGAGACCACGGGCAATGAGCACGCCGCCAATGCGTTCGGCCGCCAGGTTGCCATGCACGTCGCGAACTCCAATCCGGTCGCGCTGAATGCGAGTGAAGTCGATCCGGCGCTGGTCGAGCGCGAAAAGGCGATCTTCTCCGACCAGGCGCGGCAGTCCGGCAAGCCGGAAGCCATCATCGAGAAGATGGTTGAAGGCCGCCTGCGCAAGTTCTACGAAGAGGTCGTCCTGCTGAAGCAGGCTTTTGTGCTCAACCCCGACATCACCGTCGAGCAGGCACTGAAGGAAGCCGAGAAGGAAATCGGCGCTCCGGCCAAAATCACCGGCTATGTGCGTTTCGCGCTTGGCGAGGGCATCGAGAAGGAAGAGAGCGATTTCGCCGCCGAGGTCGCCGCGGCGGTCAAGAAGTAGCAATCCGGGGGCAGCTGATCTGTCCCGAAACGATCGTCGGCCGGATGTCCCAAAGGACGTCCGGCCGATTTCTTTTTTGCGGCTGCTCTGGCGCGGGACTTTGGCGCGACCGGCGCGATGTTCATTGGCAAAAGAAGGCGTTGGGATGCGCGAGAGCCGCGCTGCGTGACATCACAGCCGCCTTCGTGTATCGAATCTGCAAAGCGCGGCGAACGAAGACGGGCGGACGTCGACGTTGCGGCCAGGATCCTGGCATCTACGCGCTTGGGCGAGGGCATCGAGACGAGGCGACCGGGTTTGCCGCGCGGAGTGCGGCTGCGGTCTAATTCAACATCACGGACGACTCGCGTCGTCCGGAAATGCCCTGTGGCCGCTTAATGTTTGATACTTTTCAGGTCGATGATGCCGAGGCTCGCAGGGCGGGCAGCGCGAAGGAACGGACTCCTCCGCTGAAAAAGGTGTTTCGCGAGATCCAGCGCTTCTCCCGGCGCATTCGCGCGATGAGGCATGTGCGTTCCGTCAGAAAGACAATCCGGTCCCAGCGGCGAAATGGTCCTTGGCCAGAGGTTCGCGTTGCGGTCCGAATCGACGGAGGAATAGGCGACCACGTGGTCGCCGCCAGGTTCCTGAGGGACCTCCTGGCCGAGGTAGGTCCTTTGGCGCTCGACATCTACTCCCCGAAGAAGAACGTCGCCGCATGGGTTCTCGGCTCGCTCGACGCCTCGACCAGGTGGTTCGACGACGCGATGCTGTGGGACCGTGCGCGCAAGGCCTATCCATTATCCATTTACCTGACGCAGTTCGCCGACGTTTACGATGACACGGCCGACTGGCGGCTGCTCGCGGACAGGGCGCCACGGTTGCTTGAAATCTGCCAGAACATCCTGAAGTTTCGGCCTCGAATCGATGCGTGCATCACGCACCATCCCTATCTGGACGGGCACCTTGGCCGCATCGCCACGTTCATGGGGCTGGACAGGCGCACCTTCCTGCACGGAATGGCCAAGATCCAGTATGGGGGCGATCGCCTCCCGATCGAGGTGGATGTCGGCGCGTTGCGGAAATTTGGCCTGCTGGACCGACCCTTTGTTACGATTCACAATGGGTTTGATGCCGAATTCGACAAGTATCTGACCCAATCGACAAAGGTCTATCCACGCTTCGATGAGGTGGTAAGGCGCATAAAGAGCGAGTTCCCGGAGCTTGTCGTCGTCCAGGTCGGCACCGTGACGAGCACGCGTATCGATGGCGTCGACATTGACCTGGTTGGAATAACGGACCTGAGGGAGCTCGGCGCCATCGTTGGCCAGTCCGTTCTCAACATCGACAACGAGTCCGGTATCGTGCATCTCGCGCGGTGCTTCGATGTTCGTTCCTGCGTGGTCTTTGGGCCAACATCGATCGAGTACTATTCCTACCCCGGCAACATCAACGTTGCGCCGCCGGTTTGCGGCGGGTGCTGGTGGGTCAACGAGAGCTGGATGACGCAGTGCGCCAAGGGCCACGCGCAGGCGCCCTGCATGGCCCTCCAGCCGCCGGATGCCATCGTGGCCGCGCTCAGGAACTATCTGCGCTCCACGTCGCTGCGCCTTGTCGCCAGATCGAACCGGGCCTGAGCGGGCGCTCGGCGAGACATGACGGCATGATGTTCGATACTTTCCCCGCCAGCACCGAGGTTCGCAAGGTCGGTCGCACCGACGACTGGACCCATGCCTTGAAAAAGGCCTTTCGGGAGGCCGAACGCTCCGTCCAGCGCCTTCGTGCCTCCAGACAAGCGCGTGTGATCAGCAAGGCGATCCGATCGCAGTCCCGGTCCGATCTGCGCGTCGCGATCCGAATCGACGGCGGGATCGGCGATCATGTCGTCGCCGTCAGGTTCCTGAGGGACCTTCTGGCCGAAATCGGCCCCCTGGCGCTTGACATCTACTCCACAAAGAAAGGCGCCGCCGCGTGGCTCTTCGGTTCCCTGGACGCTTCGGTCAGGTGGTTCGACGAATGGATGCTCTGGGACCGTGTGTACAAGGCGTATCCGTTGTCTCTCTATCTCACGCAGTTCGTGGAGGTTCCCGACGACATCGCGGATTGGCGGCGTCTGGCGGATGCCTCGCCGAAGCTTTTTGAGATAAGCCAGAACATCGTGAAGTTCAGGCCACGGATCGATGCGTGCATTATCCAGCATCCGGACCTCGACGGGCAACTCGGTCGCATCGCGACATCCATGGGATTGGACCGACGGACCTTCCTGCAGGGGATGGCCAATATCCGCTATGGCGGCGATAGCCTGCCGATCGAGGTGGATGGCGGCGCCTTGCGGAAATTCGGTTTGCTGGATCGCCCCTTCGTCACGATTCACAACGGGTTCGATCCCGAGTTCAAGAAGCACTCCCAGGAATCGACGAAGGTCTATCCGCGCTTCGACGAGGTCGTCAGGGCCATAAAGAACGAATTTCCGGAATTTCTGGTTGTTCAGATCGGAACCGTGACCAGCAAGAGAATCGATGCCGCTGACATCGATCTGATCGGGGCGACGAACCTGAAGGAGCTCGCCGCCATCATCGCGAGATCGGTCCTCAACATCGACAACGAATCCGGGATTGTTCACCTGGCGCGGTGCTTCGATGTGCCTTCCTGTGTGGTCTTCGGTCCGACCTCTCTCGAGTACTTCTCATACCCGGGGAACATCAACGTCGCTCCGCCTGTCTGCGGGGGATGCTGGTGGGTCAACAAGACCTGGATGACGCAATGCGCCAAGGGGTACGCGCAGCCACCCTGCATGGCACTCCAGCCACCAGAAGCCGTTGTCGAGGCGCTCCGGGGGCATTTGCGGTTGGCCTCGCAGCGCCTGGCGGCGGGATCGAACCACGGCTGAGCGCGTGGTCGACCCAGGGCCTGCACGCAAGGCATTGATTGCAAAAAAGTCTTTTTGGAGCCTGGCTCCAATGACAAGCGGAAAATGGCTTTGGGCGCGGCGTGACATCGCCGCGCCCTTCGTGTATCGGAACCCTGAATTCCGGCCGCCGCGAGCTCATGGGCCGGGACACGCCATGCCAGTTGAAGAGGACCAGATGACGGCCAAGCCCCTCTACAGACGTGTCCTGTTGAAAGCGTCGGGCGAAGCCCTGATGGGCGAGCAGCATTTCGGCATCGATGTGTCCGTGGTCGACCGCATCGCCGCCGACATCGCCGAGGCGCGGGACCTCGGCATCGAGGTGGGCGTGGTCATCGGCGGTGGCAACATCTTCCGCGGCGTGGCCGTGGCGTCGAAGGGCGGCGACCGCGTCACCGGCGACCACATGGGGATGCTTGCGACCGTGATCAATTCGCTGGCGCTTCGCACCTCGCTGAACAAGATCGGGGTCGATGCCGTGGTGCTGTCGGCGATCGCCATGCCGGAACTCTGCGAGAGCTTCTCGCAGCGGCAGGCGACCGCCTACATGAACCAGGGCAAGGTCGTCATTTTCGCCGGTGGCACGGGGAATCCCTTCTTCACGACTGATTCGGCGGCCGCCCTTCGCGCCGCCGAGATCGGCGCCGACGCCTTGTTCAAGGGCACGCAGGTCGACGGAGTCTATTCTGCCGACCCCAAAAAGGATCCGAACGCCACCCGCTTCGAGCGCATCAGTCATGATGAAGTCATAAAACGAGGGCTTTCCATCATGGATACCGCCGCGATAGCACTTGCGCGCGAAAACAACATTCCGATAATCGTCTATTCAATCCACGAGAAAGGTGGATTTGGCGATATTCTGAGGGGCGGCGGCCACTGCACGGTGGTTGCGGACATCTGATCCGGGGCATCGCGGAGTTGCCGGGCAGCTCATGTTCGGCGCGCAGGCGTGAGCCACGGTAAAGAAGCAGTGAACCCGGCCAGACGGGTCGAGGAGACGATGATGAGTGGTGAGTACGAGGATCTCAAGCGGCGCATGGATGGTGCGATCGCATCGTTCAAGCATGATCTGGCCTCGCTTCGGACCGGCCGCGCCTCCAGCAACCTGCTCGACGCGGTCAATGTTCAGGCCTACGGCACGTCGATGCCGATCAACCAGGTGGCCAACATCACGGTGCCCGAGCCGCGCATGATCTCGGTTTCGGTGTGGGACAAGGGAATGGTCAGCGCTGTCGACCGCGCCATTCGCGAATCCAATCTGGGCTTCAACCCCATCGTCGATGGAACCACGCTCAGGATTCCATTGCCCGAGCTCAACGAGCAGCGCCGCAAGGAACTGGTCAAGATCTCGCATGGCTATGCCGAGAACGCCCGCGTGGCGATCCGGCACGTCCGCCGCGATGGCATGGATTTTCTGAAGAAGGCCGAGAAGGACGGAAGCATCAGCGAGGACGATCAGCGCAAGCGCTCCGACCAGGTTCAGAAGCTGACGGATGAGATGATCAGCACCATTGACCATCTGCTTTCCGACAAGGAAGCTGAAATCATGCAGGTCTAGGCTGCGAGCCTGGCCCGAAAGCAAGAACATGACCACGCCCGCGCATGTCGCGATCATCATGGATGGAAATGGACGCTGGGCCAAGGCGCGAGGTCTGCCCCGGCTCGCCGGTCACCGCGCGGGTGTCGAGGCGCTCCGCAAGACCGTACGCGCGGCGCCCGGCCTCGGCATTTCCTACCTGACCGTCTACGCGTTTTCGTCCGAAAACTGGTCGCGGCCGAAATCCGAGGTCAGCGACCTCATGGGCCTACTGAAGCTCTTCATTCGCCGCGACCTCGCCGAACTGCACCAGAATGGCGTCCGGGTGCGAATTATCGGCGACAAGGCCGGGCTGCAGCCCGACATCAGGGATCTGCTCGATGAGGCTGAGCAGCTTACCCTTCACAATCGCTCGCTGACGCTGGTCATAGCCTTCAATTACGGTGGGCGCGACGAGATCGTCCGCGCGGCACGCAAGCTCGCGGCCGCGGTCGCAAGCGGCGAGATCGATAGTGACGCCATCACCGCCGAACGATTTGCCGGCGCGCTCGACACGGCTGATATTCCCGACCCGGAGCTGGTCATCCGCACCAGCGGTGAGTTGCGGCTGTCCAATTTCCTGCTGTGGCAGGCAGCCTATGCCGAACTGGTCTTCCTGCCATGCTATTGGCCCGATTTCAGCCGCGAGCACCTCGCCGACGCCTTGCGTGACTTTGCCGGCCGCGAGCGCCGCTTCGGCGGCCTGGCGCCGCAGAACGTCGCCCTGTGAGCGACGGCGCGCGATGAGCAATCTGCAGCTTCGGATTGTCTCAGCCGTCATCCTGGCCGCTGTTACGCTGGTTCTTACGTGGCTCGGAGGCCTGCCGTTCCGTCTGCTCTGCGCGCTGATCGCTGGCGCAATCTTCTACGAGTGGACGCGCATGTGCCGGCCGTCACCGGCCAAGGCCTTCGGTCTTCTGCCGGAGGTGCTGATCCTGGTCTTTATCGGCGCGTTGATCGCCGGGCTTCCGGCGGCCTATCTGTTGTCCCTCGTGGCCGTCATCGTCGTCGTGGCCCTGGTGGCCGGGGCAGGGCGCTGGGAGGCCGCCGGGCTTGCCTATGCCGCGATTTCGGGTCTGGCGCTGGCCCTGCTGCGCGACGGCGATCGATCCGGGCTGATAGCCGTCTTGTTCCTGTTCGCCGTTGTCTGGGCAACCGACATAGCTGCCTATTTCGTCGGCCGCGCCGTCGGCGGCCCGAAGCTCGCGCCGTCGATATCGCCGGGCAAGACGCAGAGCGGCGCGCTTGGCGGCGCCGTTGGCGGCGTCGTGGCGGGTGTGTTGCTGGCGGCGACCGCGGGCGTCGTCGGGCTGTGGACGCTCGGCCTCGTGGCGCTGGTGCTGTCCATCGTCTCCCAGGCTGGAGATCTCTTCGAATCATGGGTCAAGCGCCGTCATGGCCGCAAAGATTCCGGCGCGCTGATTCCCGGGCATGGCGGCGTCATGGACCGTGTCGACGGGCTTGTCGCCGCGGCGCTTGCCCTGTACGTCATTGGCTGTATTTCGGCGGGCGCCGATCATCCGGCGCAAGGGCTGTTTCCAGGCTGAGCCGCATTCTTGCCCGGCTTGGCGCCAATGCCTTGGATTTGCCAGGATTGATGTCACAGTCGCGACGCGGCCTGCGCGCGGCGAGTATTTTGAGGGCGTGGTTTGAGCGAGATTATCCAGGCGACGTTCGGCGCTGAAGGCTTCATCCTTGGCACACTGGTGCCATTCCTGTTCGTGCTGACCGTTGTCGTGTTCGTCCACGAGATGGGGCACTATCTCGTCGGTCGCTGGTGCGGCATTGGCGTGCGCGCCTTCTCGATCGGCTTCGGACCGGAGCTCCTCGGCTTCAACGACAAGCACGGTACGCGCTGGAAGCTCTGCGCCATCCCGCTGGGTGGTTACGTCAAGTTCGTTGGCGACATGAACGCCACCTCGAGCCAGCCCACCGCGGACGAGATGGAAGAACTGACCGACGAAGAACGCAAGGTCGCCTTCCATACGCAACCGGTCTGGAAACGGGCGGCGACGGTGGTCGCAGGGCCGTTGTTCAATTTCCTGCTGACGATCGTCGTCTTCGCCGTGCTGTTTTCGGCATACGGCCGCTATGTCTCGGAGCCGATGGTGGCCGAGGTGACGGCCGGCAGTCCCGCAGCTCAGGCTGGTATCCAGCCAGGAGACCGATTCGTCAGCGTGGACGGCAGCAAGGTCGAAACTTTCGCCGATGTGCAGCGCCTGGTCTCCGGTCGCGCCGGCGACGCCATCAGCTTCGTGATGCTACGCGACGGCAAGGAGGTCACCGTTACGGCCACGCCGCAGCTGATGGAGCAGGAGGACGCGCTGGGCAACAAGGTCAAGGTTGCCGTGATCGGCGTCGTCAACAATCGCGAACTCGGCCAGCCGCGCCTTGTCACCTACAGCCCTGCGGGCGCGCTGACGGCGGCGGTCGAGGAGACCGGCCATATCATCGAGCGCACCGGCCAGTTCCTGAAGCGCTTCGTGGTCGGCCGCGAGGACAAGTGCCAACTCGGAGGCCCGGTGAAGATTGCCGACATGGCTGGAAAGGCCGCCAAGCTGGGATTCGAATGGCTCGTTCAACTGGTCGCGCTGCTTTCCGTCGGAATAGGAATCCTGAATCTTCTGCCGATTCCGCCTCTCGATGGCGGGCACCTCTTGTTCTACGGCGTGGAGGCGGTCATAAGGCGTCCGGTGTCGGAGCGGATGATGGAAATGGCCTATCGGGCTGGTCTGCTGCTGGTGCTCGGCTTCATGGGATTCGTTTTCTGGAACGACCTCTTTGGGTGCTGAAATCATGAAGGAATTTTACCTGGAGGCCGAGCGTGTTGAGACGTCGTTTACCATGCGTGGGGATATGCGTGACGCGAAAGCCACGCCAACAGGGTTAAGTAAATACAAATTAACCAGGAGCCTTGCGTGTAGGGAAAATCCGGTTAATACGGTATGGGAAATTCACCGCACGTCCGGTTTTCTCGCCGTGGGGACTTCGAGAAAAGGTTTTAAAGCCCGATGAAGGCAGCATCCAAGTTTATGAGCGCCGTTTCCGCGGCGGCCCTGTCCGCCGCTCTGGTCGTGCCGGGGGCGTTCGCAGTCCAGCTGGTCGCGATGTCTGCCGCCGAAGCGGCGGTCGTGAGCCGCGTCGAGGTCAGCGGTAACCAGCGTGTCGACGCCGACACCATCCGCAACTACATCTCGATCAAGCCGGGCAAGGCATTCTCCAGCTCCGATATCGACGCCGCGGTCAAGGCGCTGTTCGGCACGGGAATGTTCTCCGATGTGCAGATCAACCAGGTCGGCTCGACGCTGGTGGTCAAGGTTTCAGAGTACCAGGTGGTCAACCAGGTGCTGTTCCAGGGCAACAAGAAGCTGAAGGACAACGCGCTCTCTGCTGCGGTCCAGCTCAAGCCGCGCGGCACCTTCTCGCAGGCGACGCTCGATTCGGACGTCGAGGCGATCAAGGCTGCCTATCGCCGTATCGGTCGCGACGATGCGGCTGTCGCGACGCAGATCATGCAGCTCGGCGACAACCGGGTGAATGTGGTCTTCAACATCACCGAGGGTGGTCGTACCCAGATCACCGCTGTCAATTTCGTCGGCAACAGCGCTTATTCCAGTCGCCGGCTCTCGGACGTGATCAACACCAAGCGTTCGTCCTGGCTTTCGTTCGTCCTGCGCGACGACGTCTATGACGAAGACAAGCTGCGAGCCGACCAGGAATTGCTGCGGCGGTTCTACTACAATCACGGCTATGCCGACTTCCAGGTCGTGTCAGCGGTTGGTGAACTGGATAGCGCCACCAACAAGTACACCGTGACGATCACGGTGCAGGAAGGACCGCGCTACACGTTCGGCGACGTCAGCGTCGAAAGCACGATCCCCGAGGTCGATTCGAAGTCGCTGCAATCGGTCGTTCAGACCGACAAGGGTGATGTTTACAGCGCCAAGAAGGTTGAGGACTCGATTATCGCGCTCACCGAGAAGGTGGCGGGCTCCGGCTATGCCTTCGCGCAGGTGACGCCGCGCGGCGATCGTAATTTCGAGAATCACACCATTTCGGTGGTCTACACGATCGACCAAGGTGCCAAGGCCTATATCGAGCGCATCGAGATTCGCGGCAACGACCGCACGCGTGACTATGTCATCCGCCGCGAGTTCGATGTCAGTGAAGGTGACGCCTTCAATCAGGTTCTCATCCAGCGCGCCAAGAAGCGGCTGGAAGCTCTTGATTACTTCCAGAAGGTCGATATCTCGACCGTTCCTGGCTCGCAGCCTGATCAGGTCGTTCTGGTGGTCGACGTCGTCGAGAAGTCGACCGGCGAATTCTCGATCGGCGCTGGTTACTCGACTGGTGGCGACACGCCCGGCCCGTCGGTCGAGGGCTCGATCACGGAGCGCAACTTCCTCGGCCGCGGCCAGTTCATCCGCCTGTCCGCGGGTGGCGGCAAGAACTCCCGTGACTATGGGCTGTCCTTCACCGAGCCATATTTCCTCGGGCGGCGCATATCGGCCGGTTTCGATATCTACAACCAGACCAGAAACTACACGAACTACAACACCGAGACGCTGGGTGCCACGGTTCGCTTCGGCCTGCCGATCACCAACAGCATCACCACGCAGCTCGCCTACAACATCTCGCAGGAGAAGTACTCGTATCCGAGCAACTGCTTGGACAGCAACGGTAATCTTAATGGGACCTGCAATATTTCGCAGGCGATCCAGCAGGGTGTCGCGGAAAGCCCCTGGCTGAAGTCGTCGGTCAGCCTCGGTCTGGTCTACAACACCATCGACGACATGAAGAACCCGCACGAGGGCCTCTATGCCAACGTGTCCACGGAAGTCGCCGGCCTTGGCGGTGACGCCAAGTTCGTGAAGGTTACCGCTCGCGGCAGCGTCTACCAGACGATCTCCGAACAGTGGGATCTCGTCGGGGTCCTTTCCGGTGGTGCCGGTTACGTCCGTGGCTATTCCAATGACGGGCTGCGTATCTTCGACCAGTTCCAGAGCAGCGACCGCATGATCCGCGGCTTTGCTTTCAACGGCATCGGTCCGGTCGCTACCGGCACGAGCGGTGACCATCTGGGCGGCACGACCTACTTCAACGCGTCGGCGGAAGCTCAGTTCCCGCTTCCGGTCGTTCCGGAGAGCTTTGGCCTGCGTGGCGCAGTGTTCGCCGATGCGGCGACGCTGTACGGCACCTCGCTCGACTCGCCGCTGGTCCAGGCCGGTTCGGCTGACATGAAGCTGCGTGCCTCCGTCGGTGTTGGTCTGATGTGGGCGTCTCCCTTCGGCCCGATCCGCATCGACTATGCGATCCCGGTCAAGAAGGAAGCGACCGACGATGTGCAGCAGTTCAACTTCGGCATATCGACCCGCTTCTGATCGACGGGTGACCGGGCTTCCGGACCATACGGGTCCGGAAGGAAATGTTGCGATATAAGTGGATATTGTTTCGAGAATGACCGATCCGGTGTTCTTCGCGCCCTCACGCCGGTACACGGCGGGCGAAGTCGCGAATCTGACCGGTTCGACGCTCGTTGATTCCGCCCATTCGGATGTCTTGATCGACGCTCTCGCTCCCGCGAGCGAAGGGGGCGAGCGCGCGCTCGTCTTCGTCGACGGCAGCCGCAATGTTGCGCTGATGCCGTCGCTTCGCGCGGCTGCGGTGCTTTGCCCGGCCGACTTCGCCGCCAAGGCGCCGGCGGGCATAGCGGTGCTGACACACCCCAGGCCACAACAGGCCTTCGCCTATGTCGGCAGGCTGCTTTTCCCGACTGCGGCGATGCCGGGGCCAATGACCAGCGAGACCGGCGTGTCGGCGCGGGCCTATGTCGATCCCAGCGCACACGTCGAGGAGGGCGCCATCATCGAAGCTGGCGCCGTGATTGGTCCACGCGCCTCGATCGGCAGAGGAACCGTCGTTGCGCCCAACGCCGTCATCGGCCAATCCTGTCAGATCGGCCGCGACGGCTATATCGGTCCGGGCACAAGCATCCAGTACGCACTGATTGGAAATCGCGTCATCATCCATGGCGGTGCCAGGATCGGCCAGGACGGCTTCGGTTTCGTGGCCGGCGCAAAGGGCCCCGAGCGTGTTCCGCAGATCGGCCGCGTTATCATCCAGGACGACGTCGAGATCGGCTCGAACAGCACTGTCGACCGTGGCGCCATGTCCGACACGATCATCGGCCAGGGAACGAAGATCGACAACCTTGTGCAGATAGCCCACAACGTTCGCATCGGCCGCAATTGCATCGTGGCCGGCCTATCGGGTATCTCCGGCTCCGTGATCGTCGGCGACAATGTCACCATGGGTGGCGGTGTCGGCCTTGCCGATCATCTTACGATCGGTACGGGGGCCAAGCTTGCGGCGAGAAGTGGATTTATGAGCAACGTGCCGGCTGGTGAAATCTGGGGCGGCTATCCGGCGCAGCCGATGGCGGAAGCGATGCGCGAGATAGCGGCTTTGCGCAGGCTCGCCAGGACGCGAAAACAGGGCGATGGGAATGGCTGACATGGCGACGACGCTCGAGGCGGTCGACATATTGGGGTTGATGAAGCTCCTGCCGCATCGCTATCCCTTTTTGATGATTGACCGAATCGTCGATATCGATGGCGACGATTCGGCGGTCGGCATCAAGAATGTGACCATCAATGAACCGCATTTTCAGGGACATTTCCCGGACCAGCCGGTCATGCCCGGTGTGCTGATCGTGGAAGCGATGGCGCAGACTGCAGGCGCCATATGTATTCGCACGCTTAACGTAGACAAGCCGTCGCTTGTCTACTTCATGACCATCGACAATGCGAAGTTCCGCAGGCCGGTCGTTCCGGGCGACCAATTGAAGATCCACGTGAGGAAGATCAAGAAACGCGGCAACCTTCTTAAATTTGCCTGCGAGGCGATGGTGGATGGCGCGAAGGCCGCCGAAGCCGATATTTCGGCGATGATGGTGACCGGCGACTGACGATCGGATGCTTATGAAAACCGAGACATTCATCCACCCGATGGCAGTGGTCGAGGCCGGTGCCCAGATCGGGCAGGGCGCTCGCATCGGACCATTCTGCCACGTCTCCGCGGAAGCGGTTATCGGCGACAGAGTCGAACTGTTCAGCCATGTTTCGGTCATGGGAGCAACCAGCATCGGTGCGTCGACCAAGGTCTATCCCATGGCCGTTCTCGGAGCACCGCCGCAGAACAACAAGCACAAGGGCGGCCGCACGACGCTGATCATCGGCCAGAACTGCACCATCCGCGAAAGCGTGACCATGCATCTCGGCACGGATACAAGCCGTGGCGAGACGACGATCGGCGACAATGGCAATTTCCTCGCCTATGTTCACATCGCCCATGACTGCGTGGTCGGCAAGAACGCCACTTTCGCCAACGGGGCGACGCTCGGCGGCCACTGCGAGGTCGGCGACAATGTCTATATCGGTGGGCTGACAGCCCTTCACCAATTCGTGCGCGCCGGCGACAATGCCTTCATCGGCGGCTGTTCGGCCGTTGTGGGCGACGTCATTCCATATGCCATCGTCTCGGGGAACCACGCCAAGCTTCGCGGCCTCAACATCGTCGGCCTGAAGCGCGCCGGATTGCCGCGCGCTGACATCTACCTGCTGCGCAGCGCCTACAGGAAGCTCTTCGACAGTTCGCATACGCTTGCGGAGAATATCGAACTGGCCAAGGCGGAGTTCTCCTCCTCGCCGATCGCCATGAAGATCATCGACTTCATCGCCAGCCGCGGCAAGCGGCAGTACACCGTTCCGCCGCTCAAAGGCAGTGGCGCTGCCGATGACGAAGACTGAGGCAGCGACAGCGCTCGACCTTGGGCCGAATGCCAAGGTTGGCATCATTGCTGGCGGTGGAGTTCTTCCCGTGGAGGTGGCGACAGGCCTGGCAGCCCAGGGGCATCGGCCTTTTGTCGTGTTGGTGGAGGGAGAGGCCGATCGCTCCGCGGAACTCACGGCTTACGAGCATTGCCCCTTCAAGCTTGAGAACTTTGCATCGCTGATCCCGCTGCTGAAGCGCAACCATGTCACGCATCTCGTGCTTGCCGGCGAGATAAGGCGCCGGCCCAAGCTGCGGAATATGCAGCTCACTCCCGATTTTCTCCTCATGATACCTCGGGCGGTGGTGGCGCTCGCGCGAGGCGATGACGGCTTGCTGCGGATGATGACACAGCTGTTCGAAGCCCGTGGCATCAAGGTCGTGGGGGCTCATGAGGTGGTGCCCGAACTCGCCGCCGCAGAAGGGGTCTTGACCCGAACTGGCCCCGAGAAACGGGACTGGCTTGATATCCATGCGGCGCAGAGGGCCGCCAAGGCCATCGGCGCGCTGGACATCGGTCAGGCGGCGATTGCTGTTGGCGGCAGGGTCATAGCGCTCGAAGGGATCGAGGGAACGGCTGGCTTGCTCGATCGCGGCAGGCTTCTGCGTGGCCATGGCCGCCTTGCCGGCAAGACCCGTGGCGTCCTGGTCAAATGCGCCAAGCCCGGTCAGGAGTTGCGGGCGGACCTGCCATCGATCGGGCCACAGACCGTCGAGGCGGCACACGCGGCAGGGCTCGCGGGTATCGCCGTCGAAGCCGGACGTTCGCTGGTTCTCGACGGTCCCGCCACCATCGGACGCGCCGACGCGCTCGGCTTGTTCATCGTCGGATTGCGCGCGGGGGAGCACGCCGATGGTTGAGAAGCCGCTGAAGATCGCGATCGTTGCCGGCGAGGAGTCGGGCGACATCCTTGGCGCCGACATCGTGCGGGCACTGCGCAAGACAACGGGGCGCGACGTCAGGCTCGTCGGCGTCGGCGGTCGCCATCTGCAGGCGCTCGGGTTGACGTCACTCTTCGACGGCGGCGAGATTGCCTTGATGGGCTTTAGCGCCGTCCTGCGAGATTTGCCGCGCCTGATACGCCGGATCAGCCAGACGGCTAAGACGATTGCCGATGAAAGACCGGATTGCCTCGTTACGATCGACAGCCCGGACTTTTCACTGCGCGTGGCCAGGAAGGTGCGCGCCGCCAACCCGTCGATTCCGATCGTCCACTATGTCTGCCCAAGCGTCTGGGCGTGGCGGCCGGGTAGGGCGGCGGCGATGAAGCCCTATGTCGATCATATCCTTTGCATCCTGCCTTTCGAGGCCAAGGAACTGGCGCGCCTCGGTGGACCGCCCGGCACCTATGTCGGCCACCGCCTCGCGCATGACGCGGATGTGGCGGCCGCCGCGAGCGCGCAGGCCCAGCCGCGCGACCTGTCGCCGGACCGGGTCAAGACCTTGCTGGTGCTGCCCGGCTCCCGCCGTGGAGAGGTGCGCCGGCTTATCAATTCCTTTGCCAGGACGATTTCCGTCCTGCGTGCGCGCGGCAATCGCCTTCGGTTGCTTTTGCCGACTGTGCCGCATGTGGCCGACATGGTCAGGGCGTCGGTTGTCAGCTGGGACGAGAAACCCGAAATCATCGTCGATCCGGCGCGCAAATGGCAGGCCTTTGGCAAGGCGGATGCGGCGTTGATAGCATCCGGCACCGTATCGCTGGAATTGGCCCTCGCGGGCGTGCCGATGGTATCCTGCTACCCGCTCGACCCGATTGCGCGTGTGGCGATGCCGCACCTCGTCAAGGTGTGGTCGGCCCTGCTGCCGAACCTGATTGCCGACAGGGCGCTGGTGCCGGAATTCTACACCCCTTACATCGTGTCGGAAAATCTGGCCCGGCAATTGGAGGGATTGTGCGGCGACACGGGGCTAAGGGCCTGGCAGAAGGATGGTTTCGCCGAGATTGGCCGGCGCATGGCCACGGCGCGGCCTTCCGGCGAGATTGCCGCCGAGGTGGTCCTACGGTTGATCAGGAAGGCGTGAGCGAGTAGCGGCCGAAGCCGCTGTCCCGTCATGTCGATCGGCGGTCGCCATGCGGCGCCAGGTGTCTTTACCTGACGCCGCATGGCCACAGCGACTATCTCAGCGCTTGGCGATCGGCACGTAGTCGCGCTCGGGGGCACCGATGTAGAGCTGGCGCGGGCGGCCGATCTTCTGGCGCGGATCCTCGATCATTTCCTTCCACTGTGCGATCCAGCCGACGGTGCGGGCGACCGCGAACAGCACGGTGAACATGGTGGTGGGGAAGCCCAGCGCCTTCAGCGTGATGCCGGAGTAGAAGTCGACGTTCGGGTAGAGCTTCTTCTCGATGAAGTACTCGTCGGTGAGCGCGATCTTTTCCAGCTCCATGGCGATGTCGAGCAGCGGATCGTCCTTGATGCCGAGCTCGCCCAGCACCTCATGCGCGGTCTTCTGCATGATCTTGGCGCGCGGATCGTAGTTCTTGTAGACGCGGTGGCCGAAGCCCATGAGCCGGAACGGATCGTTCTTGTCCTTGGCGCGGGCAATGAACTCCGGAATATGGTCGACATGGCCGATCTCGCCCAGCATGTTGAGCGCTGCTTCGTTGGCGCCGCCATGCGCCGGGCCCCACAGGCAGGCGATGCCGGCGGCGATGCAGGCGAACGGGTTGGCGCCGGAGGAACCGGCAAGACGCACCGTCGAGGTCGAGGCATTCTGCTCGTGGTCGGCGTGCAGGATGAAGATGCGCTCCATGGCGCGCGCCAGCACCGGATTGATCTTGTATTCCTCGCACGGCACGGCGAAGCACATATGCAGGAAGTTGGCCGCGAAATTCAGCTCGTTCTTCGGATAAATGAAGGGCTGGCCGATGTGATACTTGTAGGCCATGGCCGCGATGGTTGGCATCTTGGCGATGAGGCGCATCGAGGCGACCATGCGCTGGTACGGATCCGAAATGTCGGTGGAGTCGTGGTAGAACGCCGACAGGGCGCCGACCACGCCGCACATGACCGCCATCGGATGGGCATCGCGACGGAAGCCGGTGAAGAAGCGCGACATCTGCTCATGCACCATGGTGTGGCGCGTCACGCGGTAATCGAAGTCGTCCTTCTGCGCCTTGGTCGGCAGTTCGCCGTAGAGCAGGAGGTAGCAAACCTCGAGAAAGTCGCCATGTTCGGCGAGCTGATCGATCGGGTAGCCGCGGTGCAGGAGGATGCCGGCATCGCCGTCGATGAAGGTGATTGCCGACTCGCAGCTCGCCGTCGAGGTGAAGCCCGGGTCGTAGGTGAAGGCGCCGGTCGTGCCGTAAAGCGTGGCAATGTCGATGACGTCAGGTCCGACCGTGCCACTTCGGATCTTGAACTCGTGAGCCTTGCCGCCGAACTCCAGCTTCGCCGTCTGGTTCTTGCCGCCCGACTCCAGTTTTGTCGCAGCTTCGGTCATAGCTAACTCCTTTTGTTTCCTCATGCCGGCAAGGCAAAAAAACGGCAACGCCTGATATCGGCGACAGCTGAATGGAAGCGTTGCGCCCGCAATGGGAATTGCGGCAAGATTGGGCCAAGACCCAATGTTGCACTGCGAAACGCGCCTTTCAATGCCAATCTTCTTGGGCCAGTTCTCCTAATCGATTTGATCGCCGATGCGTGCCAGGCTTTCCTCCCGGCCGAGCACAGCAAGTACGTCAAAGACGCCCGGAGACGTGCTTCGTCCGGTCAACGCCGCGCGCAAGGGCTGAGCCACGGCGCCGAGCTTGTGACCACCGGCCGTGGCGAAGGCGCGCACCGCCGCCTCCGCCGACTCAGCGGTCCAGTCGCCTGAGATTGTCAGCAGCGCCTCATGCGCGCCACGCAGGATCGAACGTGCTTCGCCACCAAGCAATCCGGCTGCCTTCTCGTCGAGCGCCAACGGTCGCTGCGCGAAGAGGAAGGATGCGCTGTCGACCAGCTCGACCAGGGTCTTGGCGCGCTCCTTGAGGCCGGGCATGGCGGCGAGCAGCTTGGCCTTGCCCTTGTCATCGAGGTGGGCGGCCAGCGCCGGCCCGCCTTCGAGATGGGGCAGGGTGGCGACGAAGATGTCGAGCAGCGCCTTGTCGTCCATCTGGCGCATGTGCACACCGTTCAGCGCCTCGAGCTTGGCGAAGTCGAACCGGGCGGCGCCCTTGTTCACGTCGCCAATGTCGAACCAGGAGATCATGTCCTTGATGGACATCACCTCGTCGTCGCCGTGGCTCCAGCCAAGCCGAGCCAGATAGTTGAGCAGGGCCTCGGGCAGGTAGCCCATGGCCCGGTAGGCCTCGACACCGAGCGCGCCATGGCGCTTCGACAACTTGGCGCCGTCGGCGCCATGGATCAGCGGGATGTGCGACATGGACGGCACCGCCCAGCCCATGGCGTTGTAGATGACGGTCTGGCGCGCCGCATTGGTCAGATGGTCGTCGCCACGGATGATGTGGGTAACGCCCATGTCGTGGTCGTCGACGACGACGGCATGCATATAGGTCGGGTTGCCGTCCGAACGCAGGATGATGAAGTCGTCGAGATCCTTGTTGGGAAAGCGCACTTCTCCCTGCACGCGGTCGTGCACGATCGTCTCGCCTTCGGTGGGCGCCTTGATGCGGATCGCGCCCTTGACGCCAGCGGGCGCTTCGGACGGATCGCGGTCGCGCCACTGGCCGTTGTAGCGCGGCGGCAGGCCCTTGGCGCGCGCCGCCTCGCGCATCGCCTCGAGCTCGGCCGGCGTCTCGTAGCTGTAGTAGGCCTTGCCCAGCAGAACGAGTTCCTCGGCGACCTCACGGTGGCGCGGCGCGCGCTCGAACTGCGAGACCGCATCGCCGTCCCATGACAGGCCGAGCCAGGTCAGCCCATCGAGGATCGCGGCCGTCGCCGCTTCGGTAGAGCGTTCGCGATCAGTGTCCTCGATGCGCAGCAGCATCGTGCCGGCGGTGTGCTTGGCATAGAGCCAGTTGAACAGCGCCGTGCGCGCGCCACCGATA
This sequence comes from Mesorhizobium sp. 65-26, assembly GCA_001899205.1. Taxonomy (GTDB): domain Bacteria; phylum Pseudomonadota; class Alphaproteobacteria; order Rhizobiales; family Rhizobiaceae; genus Mesorhizobium. The sequence continues at coordinate 184,512 of MKVL01000042.1, forward strand.
TGCAGGAAGCCGGTGGGCGATGGGGCGAAGCGGGTGACGACCTTGTCGGACATGGGACTCTCGGGAGGCGGAGAAAAAACGGCTGCGGCGACGCGGACTTTCGCGCGTCGCGCGTTCATGTAGCATAGGGGGTCAAGGGCGCAAGGGGCAGACCCAATGGCTGGACGAGGCCGGGGCTCGGACGTGAGCGCTGACGTCGCGGCCGGCGTCAGCGAACGGGAGCTTTTTCTCGGCGTCAGCCATGCCGAACCGGTGCCGCTTGCGCCTCCGCTGCCACAATCCGCCCCAGGACATCGCCTGCCTGAACAAGCCCGGCGAGACGCGATCGCCGTGGCTCCGATCGCCGGCGGTCTCAACCGTCTACGCCGTCGGGTCTCGCTGCCTGCCATCGGTCGGGAGATCGCGGCCACCGCGAGCCTGGAGCTCGACCGCGGCGTGGCGTTCCTGCTGGTGCCGGTGCTCCTGGCCACCGGCGCGATTGCCTATTTTTCCCTGACGACGGAGCCTGATTTCTACAGGCCCGCAGCCGTCGCGGCGCTGGCTGCCGTGTGCGCGGCCGCCACGCGGTCATGGCTGAAGACACATCTCGCCTGCATGGCACTGTTGTTCTGCGCGCTCGGCTTCCTCGCGGCCAAGGTGGAAACCTGGCGCGCCGGGACACAGATGCTCGGTTCGGAGATACAGACCCGGCTGACCGGCCGCGTCGTCACCGTCGAGGAGATGGCGAACGGCCGTGTCAGGCTGACGCTCGACGTGGTTTCAACCGCTTATCCCAAGTTGCGCTATGCGCCGGATCGGGTCAGGCTCTCGGCGCGCGCAATACCGGACGGCGTAACGGCCGGAACGCTGGTGACAGGCTACGCCCGGTTGCTGTCGCCGACAGGCCCCGTGCGGCCCGGCAGCTACGATTTTTCCTTCGACAGCTATTTTGCAGGCATTGGCGCCAGCGGCTTCTTCCTCGGCAATCCCAAGATCGCGGCGGATCAAGAAGGTGCGTCCCGGACAAGCCTTTCCGCCTGGATCGAAAACACGCGCGAGAGCATCGCCCGGCATATCCGCGACACGATCGGCGGACCCGAGGGGGCAATTGCCGCCGCCCTGATCGTCGGCGTGCGCGCCGGCATTCCCGACGAGATCAATGAGTCGATGCGGCGAACCGGCATCTATCACATCATCTCGATCTCCGGCCTGCACATGGCGCTTGTCGCCGGCACCATCATGCTCCTGATGCGCAGCGTCTTCGCCCTGTTCCCCGATTTTTCCTCGCGCCGTCCGGTGAAGAAATACACCGCCGCCATCGCGCTGGTTTCGATTGCGGCCTATCTCATCATCTCCGGCCTTGTGGTCGCCGCCGAGCGCAGCTTCATCATGCTGGCGGTGATGCTGATCGCCGTTCTGTTCGACCGCGCCGCGCTCACCATGCGCAATCTCGCCATATCCGCCATCGCGGTCATACTGGTGTCGCCGCATGAGGTGGTCGGGCCGAGTTTCCAGATGTCTTTCGCGGCAACCGCTGCCCTGGTCGGGGCCTATGCGGCGTGGACCGACCATCGTGCCCGCAAGATCCGCGCGCCACCGCCGCGCCGATCGCCGGTCGGCGTTGTGCTGCACACGATGTTGGGCACGACCGCCGGCGCGGCGATGACCTCGATCGTCGCCGGCAGCGCCACGACGCTGTTCGCGGTATGGCATTTCCAGCGTGTCGCGCCGCTCAGCCTGTTCGCCAATCTCGCGGTCATGCCGATCGTCTCGGCCGTCATGTTCCTGGCCGTCGCCAGCGCGCTGACGATGCCTTTCGGCGCCGACGCGCCTTTCCTCTACCTCATGGGCAAGGGGCTGACGGCGATGATCGAGATATCGCAATGGATTTCCGAGCGATCGCCGGTCGACGGGGTCGGACTGATCTCGCAGCATTCGGTGCTATTGGGCACCATCGCGCTCATCATTGCGACCATGGCGACCACCTGGTTCCGGCTGGCGGCGCTGCCTTTCGCGCTGGCCGGCCTCGTGGCGCTGCCGCAGGTGCGAACGCCCGACGTCCTGATTTCGGAAGACGCCCATCTGATCGTGATGCCGATCGGCGCCGGAGAACTCGCCATCAATCGTCCGCGCTGGAACGAATTCACCACAGACAACTGGAAGCGGGCACTGAAGGCCGAAACCATCGTCCCGCCGGAAATGTTCGACAGGGCCGACCAGGCTTTCGACATGTCGGACCCGGCCGCGGATCTGCCCGCGGGCGCGCCATTCTATTGCAAGGACGGACTTTGCCTTGCCAGGCATCCCGGCGGGGCGATCGTCGCACTGGCGCAGGACTGGAAAACCGCCCGCACGGCCTGTGCCTTCGCCGATCTGATCGTCATCGATGACGCCACCGCCCGCAATCCCTGCCGGGATCCGCTGGCGCTCGTCATCACGAAACGGCAATTGGCACGGCAAGGCAGTGCCGCCATTTTCTTCGATCCCGAAGCGGCAAGCAGCCAACCATCGGTAGCCTTCAGCGTCAGCCAACCCTACCGGCCCTGGCATGAGCAAAGGCAATTCTCACGGGAGGCGAGGGGGCTTCCGCCGGCGAGCAAGCCAGAACGCCCGCGCACCGCCAAGCCTGCGATCAGTAACGGCGAATCAGCCCAACAAGCCGACCCTGCACCTTGACCCGGTCCGGCCCGAAGATGCGGGTCTCATAGGCGGGGTTGGCAGCCTCGAGGGCGATCGACGCGCCCTTACGGCGGAAGCGCTTGAGGGTGGCTTCTTCCTCGTCGACGAGCGCGACAACGATCTCGCCGGGGCTCGCAGTGTTGGCGTTGCGGATGATCACGGTATCGCCGTCGAATATGCCGGCCTCGATCATCGAGTCGCCCTTGACCTCGAGCGCATAGTGTTCGCCACCCGCGATCATGTCCGGCGGCACCGAGATCGAGTGCGTCTGATGCTGGATCGCGTCGATCGGCACACCGGCAGCGATCCGCCCCATGACCGGTATCGACACGGCCGCCGCGACATCATCGTCATTGCCAGCCGTCATCGGGCGCGAGGGAGCAGCCGGCTTGGCCTGTCGGCCGAGATTGCCCTGACCAAGGCTCCCCTGAATGACGCTCGGGGAGAATTTCTTTGCCGCGTTGAGGCCTGGCGCGATCGAATCCGGCAGCCGCAGAACCTCGAGCGCGCGCGCCCGGTTCGGCAGTCGGCGAATGAAGCCGCGTTCCTCCAGCGCCGTGATCAGGCGATGGATACCGGACTTGGAGGCGAGATCGAGCGCCTCCTTCATTTCGTCGAATGACGGCGGGATGCCGCTTTCCTTCAGCCGTTCATGGATGAACATCAAAAGTTCATGTTGCTTACGCGTCAGCATGGCGGCCCCCAAAGGCTTCTGGACATGGGATTCGAACCAGAATCATAAAAACAAACCCAGAACAAACCCTATCTGTTCCAGTTGTGTTCCGCAACCGTTTAAAGTTTAGTGAAGACGTTAACGGGCCGGACACAAATCCGGCTGCCGGCATGGCGAAGCCGGGATGTCCATCGCGTAGCCGGCGTAGCTTGGCTCAGGCTTGCGCGAACTTGTCCTCGGCGCTGCTGTAGACATCCAGCGTATGGCCGGCATGGATGGTCATCAGGGCCTTCGTCCGCTCGATGTCGCGATCCAGCGCCGCCTCCATGAGCGCTGTGTGGTTTTCCAGCGCAACGGCCTGGCGCAGGGCATCCAGCGCCTTTTCCCTAGCAGCTCCCGCCACCGAACGCAGGGCCGGACCAAGCCCGAGGAAACGGTGATGGCGGCGCAACTGGTCGGCGATGGTGGCGTGGAAGCGCAGAAGCCAGACTGAGCTTGCGGCGGCGAGCAGCGCGGCATGGAAGGTCTCGTGTTTGTCGTACCATTCGTCGACGGCCTCGGTCGACGTGTCCTCGAGCGCGGTCTTGCAACGCGACAGCCTGTAATGCGCCGCGATCACGGCATCCTCCCACGCCTTGTCGCCTCGTTCGATCGATTCCACCAGGAGCGGGAGTTCTACAACCAGACGCGACCGGGCGAGGTCCTCCAACTCGGCGCGCGAGACGGGGGCGACGGCAAAGCCGCGATTGCTGATTGCAGTCACCAGCCGCTCCGCCTCCAGCCTCGAGAGCGCCTCGCGCAGCGGCGTCCAGCCGACTCCATAGGCATCGCGCAGTGCATTCAGCTTGAGCGGTGTTCCTGGCGAGAGCCTGGTGGAGAGAATGTCCCGGCGCAGCAGGCGGTAGGCTGCTTCCGTTTTCGTCGCGGTCTCGCGATCCGGCATAAGTGCTCCAACCATGGGATGTCGTGGTTCCAGTATATATCAAATGGGATATTTCCTGAAATTATATATAATGTTTGACAGCAATTGCCGAGCCCAGCATGATCGATCGGCACGTCAACCGCGCGGCCGTCCAGGGAGAACCGTCATGAAAGCACTGCCCGATCTTTCCGCTGTCGAGGCGATGGATGCGGCCGATCCCCTGCGCTCTATGCGCGAGCGCTTCGTTCTCCCGGAGGGCGTCATCTATCTCGACGGCAACTCCCTGGGCGCCGCCTCTCCGGCCGTCTTCGGCGAGCTGCAGAAGGCCGCCACCCAGGAGTGGGCCGAGGATCTCATCCGGGCATGGAACACGGCCGGCTGGTTCGACATGCCGGTTGTCCTTGGTGACCAGCTAGGACGGCTGATCGGCGCGACCGCCGGCCAGACGGTGGTTTGCGACACCACCTCGATCAACATCTACAAAGTTCTGCACGCCGCGCTCGCCATGCGGCCGGACAGGCATGTGATCGTTGCGGAAGGTGACAGCTTCCCGACCGACCTCTACATGGCCGAAGGCGTCGCCTCGACGCGCCCTGGCGCCGTACTGAGGTTGGAAGGCGTCGACGCGGCCAATGTCGAGGAGCTCATCGACGACCAGGTGGCGGTGATCCTGCTCAACCATGTCAACTACAAGTCGGGTGAGTTGCGTGACATGGCGGCTTTGACGCGCAAGGCGCATGACGCCGGCGCCCTGATCGTCTGGGATCTCTGCCACACGGCCGGCGCCATGCCGGTGGAACTCGACAAGGCGAATGCCGACTTCGCCGTCGGTTGCACCTACAAATATCTGAATGGCGGCCCGGGCGCGCCCGCCTTCCTCTATGTCGCGACCCGTCACCAGGGCGAGGCGCGGCAGCCGCTCAGCGGCTGGTGGGGGCACGCCCGCCCGTTCGCCTTCGAGCAGGGCTACGCGGCGGGCAGCGGCATTCGCCGCTTCCTGTGCGGCACCCAGCCGGTGTTGTCGATGCGTGCGCTGAAAGGAGCGCTCGACCTCTGGGACGATGTCGACCTCACCGTTCTTCGCGAGAAGAGCATCGCGCTGACCGACCTTTTCATTCAGCTCGTCGAGGCGAAATGCGCCGGCTACGGTCTCGAACTGGAGAGCCCGCGGGATGGTTCCAAACGCGGCAGCCAGGTTTCGTTCATGCACGAGCACGGCTACCGGATCATGCGTGCGCTGATCGAGCGCGGGGTGATCGGCGATTTCCGCGCGCCCTCGACGATCCGGTTCGGCTTCACGCCGCTTTATGTCGGCTACAAGGACGTCTGGGCGGCGGTTGCCGTGCTGGAAGATATCCTGCGCACGGAAGCCTGGAAGGACGAGCGCTTCGGTGTCCGGACCGCGGTTACCTGAAGGTCTTGGCGGCCTAAGGCCCAAAGGAGCCTGGCGCTACCGGTCGAATTCAAGGCGACGGTGCAATTCGTCGCCTTGAATGGCGAAGGACGGCGAGGGCCCGGCTCAAAGTTTCGTGCGGACCTGCCAGAGTTCGGGGAACAGCACGACCTCGAGCATCTTCTTGAGATAGGACGCGCCCGAAGTGCCGCCCGTGCCGCGCTTCATGCCGATGATCCGTTCGACTGTTGTCACGTGGTTGAAGCGCCAGCGACGGAAATAGTCCTCGAAATCGACCAGCTTCTCGGCCAGCTCGTACAGGGTCCAATAGCGTTGCGGGTCGCGATAGACGGTCTGCCATGCCGCGAGGACCTGCTCGTTCTCGGCGCGGGTTTCGCGCCAGTCGCTGCGCCGGGCATCCTCGCCGATGTCGAAGCCGTTGCGGGCAAGCAGCCGCAACGCCTCGTCATAGAGCGACGGTTCGGAGAGGATCGCTTCCAGCCTGTCGCTAAGGTCCGGTCGATGCTTGTGCGGACCAAGCATGGCAAGGTTGCGATTTCCGGCAAGGAACTCGATGGCGCGATACTGCCATGACTGGAAGCCCGAGGATTGGCCAAGGTCGTCGCGAAACTCGGTGTACTCGCTGGGTGTCATCGTGCGCAGCACATCCCAGGCATTGTTCAACTGCTCGAAGATGCGGGCGACGCGCGTCAGCATCTTGAAGCTGGGCTCGATCTGGTCGGCACGGATCGAGCGCATCGCCGCGCTGATCTCGTGCACGGCGAGCTTCATCCAGAGTTCCGAGGTCTGATGCTGGATGATGAACAGCATCTCGTCATGGGCGGTCGAGAGCGGCGCCTGGGCGTCGAGGATTTGATCCAGATGCAGATAGTCGCTGTAGGACATCCGCTCCTTGAACGACATCTGTGCCCCTTCCGAGGCCGGATCGTAGGGCTTGCCGCTCAATTGACCGCTCCCTGGCGCAACCGGAAACGCTGGATCTTGCCCGTCTGCGTCTTGGGCAGAGCGGCTATGAATTTCACCGATCGCGGATATTTGTAGGGCGCGATGGTCGCCTTGACGTGATCCTGCAGCCGCTTGACGGTGACGGCGTCGGGCGCCACGCCCTGCACCAGCACGATATGCGCCTCGACGATCTGGCCGCGCTCGACATCATCGGCGCCGATGACCGCGCATTCGGCGACATCGGGATGCGCCAGCAGCGCTGCTTCCACTTCCGGACCGGCGATGTTGTAGCCGGCGCTGACGATCATGTCGTCGGAGCGCGCGGCAAAGTGGAAAAAGCCGTCCTCGTCCTGGATGAAGGTGTCGCCGGTCAGGTTCCAGCCGTCTCGGACATAGTCCTTCTGCCTTTTGTCGGCCATGTAGCGGCAGCCGGTCGGGCCGCGCACGGCGAGTTTACCCGGCGTGCCGCGCGGCACCTCGCGCATCTCGTCGTCGACGATGCGCGCCACATAGCCGCCCACGGGGGTGCCGGTCGAGCCGGGCCTCATGTCCTCGAAGCGGTTCGAGATGAAGATGTGCAGCATCTCGGTGGCGCCGATGCCGTCGAGCATCGGCTTGCCGGTCTTGCGCCTCCATTCCTCGAAGACGGGCGCCGGCAAGGTCTCGCCGGCAGACACGGCGACGCGCAGCGACGACAGGTCGGCGCCCTCGTCCATTGCCTTCAGCATTGCGCGGTAGGCTGTCGGCGCTGTGAAGGAGATGGTCGCCTTGTAGGTCTCGATGATGTGGATCATGTTCGGGGGCGTCGCCTGTTCCAGCAGCGTCGCCGCGGCGCCGAAGCGCAGGGGAAAAATGGCGAGGCCGCCCAAGCCGAAGGTGAAGGCGAGGGGCGGGGAGCCGACGAAGACGTCATCCGGCGTCACGCCCAGTATTTCATTGGCGTAGCCGTCGGCGATGATCAGCAGATCGCGATGAAAATGCATCGTTGCCTTCGGCACGCCTGTCGTACCCGAGGTGAAGCCCAGCAACGCGACATCGTCCCGGCCAGTCTTGACGGCGGTGAAGGTAACAGGCTTGTCGAGGGCAACGCGATCGAGCTCGGCATCGTGATTGGCGGTCCCGTCGAAGCCGATGACCTGCTTGAGGAAGACGCTCTCCTTGGCGCAGGCGATCATCTCGTCCATCAGCCGCGTATCGCACAGGGCAACGGTGATCTCGGCCTTGTCGACGATCTTGGCCAATTCGCCGGCGCGCAGCATCGGCATGGTGTTGACCACCACGGCACCGGCCTTGGTGGCGGCCAGCCAGCAGGCAACCATGGCCGGGTTGTTGGCCGAGCGGATGAGGATGCGGTTGCCGGGCTTGACGCCGTAGTTCTCGACCAGCGCGTGGGCAAGCCGGTTGGTCCAGTCGGACAGTTCCTTGTAGGTGCGGCGGCGACCGTTGCCGATCAGCGCCGTGTGATCGCCGAAGCCCCGCTCGACGAGCCGATCGGTGAGCTCGACGCCGGCATTGAGATATTCGGGATAGTCGAAGTCCTCGAGCAGGAAGTCCGGCCACTGTTCGGGAGGAGGAAGGTTGTCGCGCGTGAACGTGTCGGTGTGCGCTGACGGCCCAAGCATCTCGGCTGTTCTCCCTGTTTGCGTCATGGCCGGCATTCAGCCCGGACCGGCCTGTCCGGCTGCGTCTGGAAAAGCGTCCTGGAAGGTCCTGCGGATTCGCGCGCGACACGCCGGCTGTGAGACACCCGGCGAGGGTCGGCAGGATATGAAGACGGCATGGCGAGACCTCCCATTCCCGGCTGCCAATGGTGTCAGCATCGCACCAGTCCAAATTTGTTTCAAGCCTAAAATATTCAGGCGGAAGCATTGACGCCGCTTCCGTCGGCGGCCATTGCTGCCAGCGACGAGATGCAACTTTCGGGAGGGAAAGCGGTGATCGAACGCCATGTCCTGGACTGGGACGGAGCCTACGCCAATGGCGTGAATATCGCCGGCAGCGATCGTTGGCCGTCGGCCTGGTCAGGGCCGGCCAAGGCTTACCGCGAAGCGCGCGCGGCCGAGGGCAGGGCGCGCCTTGACGTCCGATATGGTAACGGCGCCCGCAATGCGCTCGACCTCTTCCTGCCCGCCATTGCGCCGAAGGGGCTCGTGGTGTTCATCCATGGCGGTTACTGGATGGCTTTCGACAAAGGCACCTGGTCGCATCTCGCGGAGGGTGCCGTCGCAAGCGGCTACGCGGTCGCGATGCCGTCCTACACGCTCTGCCCCGAAATCCGTATCGGCGGCATCGTTGCCGAGATCGGCGCGGCGATCGAGAAGGCCGCGACGATGGTCGAGGGGCCTATCGTGCTGACGGGACATTCGGCCGGCGGCCATCTCGCGAGCTGCATGGTGACGGCCACGACGCCGCTGTCGCCGGCGGTGGCGAGGCGCGTGCGCCACGTCGTGTCCATTTCGGGCCTGCATGACCTGCGTGCGCTGATGCGGGCCGAAATGAACGCGACCTTGAGGATCGACGAAGCCGAGGCGCTGGCACACAGCCCGGCCTTGCTGCGGCCCATGGATGGGGCGCGCGTAACCTGTTGGGTTGGCGGTAGCGAGAGGGCCGAGTTCCTTCGCCAGAATGCGCTGCTCGCCAACATCTGGACGGGGCTCGGCGCCACGACCTGCGCGGTGGTCGAGCCGGACCGCCATCATTTCAGCATCGTGGACGGGCTCGCGGATCCGGCGCACCCGCTGACACGCCGCCTGCTCGCCGAATAGGTCGGCGCGTTCAGCGCAGCATCAGCACGTCGCAGGTGTCGCCGGCCGCCACGGCCGGTGCGAACGGCGCGCGCACGATCAGTCCATTAGCGTCGGCGAGCGTTCTCAGCATGGAAGAATCCTGGATGCCGAAGGGCATCGCAACCAGCGTACCATCCTCTTCGCGAACCGACGCCCGGACATAGTCCTGCCGGAGGTCGTTGGCCGACATCGCGGCGCCCAGTCTGGCCTTCCTGATATCCTGGCGGTGTTGGCGACCGCCCAGTCGGGCCAACAGCGGCTTCAGGAACAATTGCGAGCAGACCAGGCTTGCGACCGGGTTGCCCGGCAATCCGATGCAGCGCGTCTCGCCCATTCGGCCGAACATCAGTGGCTTGCCTGGACGCATGGCGATCTTCCAGAAGCCCAGCGTCATACCTTCGCCGGTCAGCACGTCATGGATGAGGTCATGGTCGCCGACCGAGGCGCCGCCCAATGTGACGATGACATTGGCCTCCGCCGCGACGGCTCTGCGAACCAGGGCGGCGATCGCCTCCTTGCGGTCCGCAGCGATGCCGAGATCGAGCACGCGCGCGCCGACCGACCTCGCCACAGCGGCAACGCCATAGGCGTTGGAGGAGATGATCTGGTCGGGGCCGAGTTCGCTGCCCGGCGGCAGCAATTCGTCTCCCGTCGCGATGATGGCGACGAGCGGCCGCCTGACCACGGTGACGCTCGGATGGTTGCCCGACGCGGTCAGCGAAAGAGCGGCGGGGTCGAGAAGACGGCCCTTTTCAAGAAGCGTGTCGCCCTTGGAGAAATCGAGGCCGACGCGGCGGATGTTGCGCTCGACCGGGGTCGGTTCGACGACCTCGATGGCGCCGTCGCCGAGCGTGCGGACATTCTCCTGGATGACGATGGTGTCGGCGCCCTTCGGCAAGGGCGCGCCGGTGAACACACGCACCGCCTGGCCCTTGCCGACCGTACCGTCAAAGCCGCGGCCGGCCGGCGCCATGCCGATCACCAACAATTTTGACGGTACCGACGCGACATCGGCGGCGCGGACGGCATAGCCGTCCATGGCCGATGCGTCGAATGGTGGCTGAGTGCGCAGGGCGATGACCGGCTCGGCCAGCACGCGCTCCATCGCCTCAAGCAACGGCACGTTTTCGCCGGCCAGGGGCGTCGCGCCCTCGAGCAGGCGTTCCAGCGCCTCGTTCACGGGAACCAGGGCCATCTAGACGGCCGCCTTGTAGTCGCCGGATTTGCCGCCGGTCTTCTCCACCAGGCGGACGCCGGAAATGGTCATGCCGCGATCGATCGCCTTGGCCATGTCGTAGATGGTGAGGCAGGCGACGGATGCGGCCGTCAGCGCCTCCATCTCGACGCCGGTCTTGCCCGTCACGCGGGCAAGGGCCGTCACCTTAAGACCCGGCAAGGCATGGTCCGGCTCGATCTCGACGGAAACCTTGGTGAGCAGGAGCGGATGGCAGAGCGGGATCAACTCATGCGTCTTCTTGGCCGCCATGATGCCGGCGATGCGGGCCGCGCCGAGGACGTCGCCCTTCTTGGCGTTGCCGGCAAGGATCGCGGCAAGTGTCTCCGGCAGCATCGACAAGAAACCCTCGGCGATGGCCGTACGCGTCGTCTCGGTCTTTTCGCCGACATCGACCATGTTGGCCTCGCCCTGGGCGCCGAGATGGGTGAGCGCCGGCACGGCTCAGCTCGCCTCGGCCGTGGCCGGGCCCATCAGCAGTTGCCGGGTCGCCGCGGTCACGTCGTGCTGGCGCATGAGGCTCTCACCGACCAGGAACGTGCCGATACCGCTGCGTTGCAGACGGCGGCAGTCCTCATGGGTGAAGATGCCGCTTTCGCCGACGAGCAGGCGGTCGGCGGGCACCATCGGCGCCAGCCGTTCCGACGTATCGAGGCTGGTCTCGAACGTCCGCAGGTTGCGGTTGTTGATGCCGATCATCCGGGACGACAGGGCGAGCGCCCGATCCATCTCCGCCTCGTCATGCACCTCGATCAGCGCGTCCATGCCAAGCTCGGACGCTGCCGCTTCGAGCTCCCGCGCCATGTCGTCATCGACGCTTGCCATGATGATCAGGATCGCGTCGGCGCCCCAGGCGCGCGCCTCGTAGACCTGGTAGGGGTCGTAGAGAAAGTCCTTGCGCAGCGCGGGCAGGGCGACCGCCTTGCGTGCATTGGTCAGGAACTCGGGCGCGCCCTGGAAGGAGGGGGCGTCGGTCAGCACCGACAGGCAGGCCGCGCCGCCCTCGGCATAGGCCTTGGCCAGCGCCGGTGGATCGAAGTCGGCGCGGATGAGACCCTTGGAGGGGCTTGCCTTCTTGATCTCGGCGATCAGCGCGAAAAGGCCCACCTTGCGCCTGGCCTCCAGCGCGGCGTGGAAGCCGCGCGGCGCGTCGGTATCCCTGGCGCGCGCCTTGAGGTCGGAGAGGGGCACACGGCTCTTCGCGGCGGCGATCTCGTCGCGCTTGTAGGCCTCGATCTTGCGAAGAATGTCTGACACGCTCTACTCGTTCGAAATGGCCACAACCCGGTCGAGCACCTGCAGCGCCTTGCCGCTGTCGATTGCCCGCGCGGCCTCGGCGATGCCTTCGGCAAGCGTCGATACCTTTCCGGCCACGACCAGGCCCGCGCCGGCATTCATCAGCACCGTATCGCGATAGGCGCCGGCCTCGCCGCCGAGCACCGCGCGCAGCGCTTTTGCATTGTACGCAGCGTCACCGCCGCGCAGTTCATCCTTGCGATGGCGTTTCAAGCCGACCGCTTCAGGGGTCAGCGTGAAGCTGCGGATCTCGCCGCCGACCAGTTCGGCGACCAGCGTCTCGCCCGTCGTGGTGATCTCGTCATAACCGTCGCCATGCGCGACCCAGGCATGGTCCGCGCCCAGCGCCTTCAATGTCTCGGCCACTGGCATGACCCATTCCGGCAGGAACACACCGATCATCTGGCGGCTGACACCGGCCGGATTGGAAAGCGGGCCGAGCAGGTTGAAGATGGTGCGTGTGCCAAGCTCGACGCGCGTCGGGCCGACATGCTTCATGGCCGGATGATGCGCGGGCGCGAACATGAAACCGACGCCGGCCTCGTTGATGCAGCGGCTGATCGCCTCCGGCGTCAGATCGATCTTGATCCCCAGGGCAATGAGCACGTCCGCCGAGCCGGTCTGCGAGGACAGGCCGCGATTGCCGTGCTTGGCAACCGGCACACCGCACGCGGCGATGACGAAAGCGGATGCCGTCGAGATGTTGACACTATGCGAATTGTCGCCGCCGGTGCCGACAATGTCGACCGCGCCAGCCGGCGCCTCCACGCGCAGCATCTTGGAGCGCATGGTGGCAACGGCACCGGAAATCTCGCTGACCGCTTCGCCGCGCACGCGCAACGCCATCAGGAAGCCGCCGATCTGCCCGGGCGTTGCGTCGCCCGACATGATGATGTCGAAAGCCTCGCGCGCTTCCTCGAAGGAAAGCGCGGTGCCCGTGGCGATCTTGGCGATATGGGTTTTCAGCGCGCTCATCTGGCCAGGGCCTGGGTTGCGGCGGCCTGATCGATACGGACATCGTACTGCGTCCGCAACTGCGCCACCAGTTCGTCGAGAAGGTCGTCGGACAGGCCGGCGTTGAAGCCCTTCTGTGCGTCTTCAGGCACGGAGCTGGCATCCGCGCCGGCCGGCTCGAACACTTCCGCCACCTTGAACAGGATCTGCCCGTCGCCAGTGGGCGAGGGGATCAGCCCGGTGCCGCCTTCGCCGACGCCGAACATCACGGCAGCGCCTTCCTTGCCGAAATCGGCGTCGTCGGTCTCACGCTTGAGGCCGCGCTTGGTCTGCTTGTCCAGCTTGAGCTCGCCGGCGATGACGTCGAGCGTCGTACCGGCCTTGAGCCGCTTCTCCAGATCCTCGGCCTTCGCGGTGAGGCGCTTGGACGTTTCGGCGGCCGTCCAGTCGGTGACCACCTTCTGGCGGACCTCGTCTAGCGTCCGGTCGCGGGCCGGCGTGATCGAATTCACCTCGTAGAAGATGTAGCCATTGTCGGCGGTCGTGATGCCGTCGTTCTCGGCCTGAGGCTCGGCCGTGAACACCGCCTTGATCAGCTCCGGCGATTCCGGCAGGTCCTTGACCACGCTGCCGTCCGGCCTGAGGCCCGTGCGGTCGACGGCGTCGATGGTGACCAGCTTCAGCTTCAGCTTTTCGGCCGCCTCTGCAAGGCTCGCGCCGGAAGCACGCGTGTCCTCGTACTTGTCATGCACGTCCAGCAGGATGCGGCTCGCCTCGCCGATCGCGAGATCCTTGCGGATCTCGTCGGAAACCTCGGCCAGCGACTTGATGACTTCCGGCTTGATCTCGGTGACGCGCAGCAGGACGGGGCCAAACGCACCCTGGACGACAGGGCTGACCTCGTTGGCGCTGAGCTTGAAGGCCTCTTCGGCAACCGCCTTGTCGGCGATCTTGTCCTTCGAAAGCGTGCCGAGCAGGATGTCAGCCTCGGTCTTGCCCTCGGCGGCGACGATCTTGTCGAACGTGGCGCCGGTCTTCAGCGAATCGAGCGCTGCCTTGGCGGCGTCCGGCGTCTTGAAGATGAGCTGTTCGATGGTGCGCGTCTCGGGCGTGGTGTAGCGCGCCTTGCTCTTGTTGTAGTCCTCGCTGACCTGGCTGTCGGTGATGGCAGTCGGGTCCATGATGTCCACCGGCTCGAGCCGGACGTAGGAGAACTTGCGGTATTCAGGAGCCGCGTAGGTCTTCTTGTTCTGCTCGAAATAGGCCTGCAGCGCGCTGTCCGAAGGCGCCTCGATCGGCTCGACCAGCGACTTGGGCAGGCTCACATAGTCAATGGTGCGGTCCTCGCCCCGGTACAGAGCGACAGCCTTGAGGAATGTGTTTGGCGCCTTGAGTCCGTCGGAGATCGCCTCGACGATCTGCTGGCGGACCGCCACGTTGGCGCGGTTCTTCAGATAGTCTTCCGGCCGCATGCCGACCTGCTGCAGCAGGTATTCGAACGTGCGTCGGTCGAAGGTGCCGCCAGGTCCCTTGAAGGCCGGGTCCTCGCGAGTCAGCTCGGCCAGCCGGTCCTTCGAGAGGCCGAGCCCGAGCTTGCGGGCCTGTTCGTCGAGAACGGCGCCGCCAACGAGCTGACCGAGCACCTGACCGTCAATGCCGAGCGCGGTCGCCTGCTCATGCGTCAGGCGCTGGCCGAACTGCTGCGACATCTGGTTGAGCTGACGGTCGTAGGCGAGCCGATACTCGTTGAGAGACACCTTGGTGCCTCCGGCCATGATGACCGCGTCGTGTCCGGCGAAGCCGCCCATCATCCGCCCGGAAATACCCCAGACCAGGAAGCTCAAAACCAGCAGTGAAAGCAGCGCCTTCGCGACCCAGGTGCCCGCCGCGCTTCTCAATATACCAAGCATCGTTACGTCCGATTTATGCGCATAGCCCGCATGCGCGGAGTCTGAAACATGCGCAATAGCGCCCTTCAGGTCCACTGTCGATTGCTTTGTGGGTTGATTTTGGTAGTGAGGTCGGGAGCCGACCACTGCCGGAGAAGCAAATCCCATGACACCTGGAATTCGTCCGCTGATCGCGGGCAACTGGAAGATGAACGGCACCAGTGCCTCCCTCAACGAACTCAGGATGATCGGCAATGGCTTCATGAGCGGCCTCGACGCCGAGGCCGAAGCGCTCGTCTGCGTTCCCGCGACGCTGCTCACCCGCGCGGCGGAAATCCTGTCGCGCACGCCGGTGCGAGTCGGCGGCGAGGATTGCCACGCCAACGAGAGCGGCGCGCACACAGGTTGCATCTCGGCCGAGATGCTCAGGGATGCCGGCGCAAGCTACGTCATCGTCGGTCATTCCGAACGGCGCGCCGACTGCGGCGAGGATGACGCCGCCGTCCAGGCAAAAGCCAAGGCCGCCTGGCGCGCCGGGCTCGTCGCGATCGTCTGCATCGGCGAGACCAAGGCTCAGCGGGAGGCGGGCGCCACGCTCGACGTGTTGTCGGGTCAGCTCGCGGGCTCCGTGCCGTCCAGCGCCACCGCTGCCAACACCGTCATTGCCTATGAGCCGGTCTGGGCGATCGGCACGGGCTTGACGCCGACGGTGGCTGATGTGGCCGAGGCGCATGCGCACATCCGCCAGAAGCTCTCCGAACTGCTCGGCGGCGCCGCCGCGAAGATGCGCATTCTCTATGGTGGCTCGGTCAAGCCATCCAACGCCGCCGAACTGCTGGGCGTCGCCAATGTGGATGGGGCGCTCGTCGGCGGCGCGAGCCTCAAGGCCGCGGACTTTTTCGGCATAGCGGAAGCGCTCCGCGCCGTCTGAGAGAGGCTTCGTCCCGTCGATGCATTGCGGCGGCCGCCGGTGGGAATGGCCGTTTCGTTGCAAATGACGCATCGATCCCCATATTCCGGCCACGGGCTTGGAAATACCGCCAAAGCATTGTATTGAGCCGCCTCCAAGTCACCGGTCGTGCCCGCGACCGCGCAAGGCATTGCCAGGATAAACAATGGAAACCGTACTTATCGTCATCCACCTCATGGTCGTGCTCGCCCTTGTCGGCGTGGTGCTGCTGCAGCGTTCCGAAGGCGGTGGCCTGGGCATTGGTGGCGGTTCCGGTTTCATGACCGCGCGCGGCGCCGCCAATGCGTTGACCCGGGCGACGGCGATACTGGCTGCCGCTTTCTTTGCCACCTCGCTGGTCCTGTCGATCGTCGCGCGCTATGGCGAGAAGCCGATCGATATTCTCGACCGCGCGCCGGCGAGCACGGCGCCTGCGGGCGGCAACAACGCCGGCAAGGGCGTTCTCGATCAGCTGCCCGGTTCCACGCCCGCCGCTCCGGCCGGCAACAGCACGGCGCCGACCCCACCCTCGGGCAATGGCGCGACGGCTACGCCGCCAGCGACGACGCCTGCTCCCGCATCCGGAACGACGACGCCTGCTCCCGCCTCGGGAACGGCGACGACTCCGCCGGCGACGAACACCGCTCCGGCCGCGCCGCAGGTCCCCAAACAGTAAATACGGGCTTATGGCCGAAATCCACGTGATTTCGGCGTCCGCAGCCAGGATGAGCCTTGAACGACACGGCGCCGGGAACCCGCAGTTCCCGGCGCCTGTTTTGCTTTTCCGGGCGGCATTCCGGCGTGTCGCCGGTTTCTGGGCCTCGGTTGCGCTACAACCTGTTGTTGTTTGAACACAGTTGAGACAAATGCTGTTTGATCACGTCGATTCGATCCAGCGTGACCGGACAGCCCGCTTGAGGCATCTCCGGCTAATCGATTATAGATTGCGTGCGGCATTTTCAGCGTCTTTCGAGGCGCGGGGCGACGCCGTGGGCAACAAGCATTGAACGATCGGATCTTCGCCATGCAGCTTCGCAGCTTCATCTTCATGGGACTCTGTGCCGTATTGGGCATGAGCTCCCAAGCCTTTGCCGGAATGCCGGCAAACATGGGGTCACCGCAGTCGGTCGAGCAGACCGATGTCATCAAGGTCGCCGCGAAAAGCGACGCCGCGCAGTTGAAGATACTCAAGAGGAAGAAGAGCCCGACCCCGGCGGACCTTGCCGAGATCAAGCAGCTCGAAGCCAAGATCGCCGCCGACAAGGAGGCCGCTCAGGCCAAGGCGCTCGAAGCTCGCAAGCTGGCCATGCGCGATGCCGCGAAGGCCAAGGCGGACGCCGAGCGGCAGGCATGGCTGGCCAAGAAAGGCCAGCCCGCCAAGCAGACCGAAGTGGCCGACGCCAAGCCCGCTAAGAAGACCGCCAAGATCATCGAACCCGCCGAGCCGATGGCTCCGGTGCAGCCGGCCGACCCGATTCCCGCGGAAGCCATGAACGTCACTCAGACGGGCAATAACGGTGAATTGCGCAGCGAGACGCCCGGCCAGAAGCAGACCAGCAGCAGCGGCGGCCTGTTCGCCGGCCTGTTCGGCGGCTCCTCGGCCACGTCGATCAGCTATCTGCCGGAAACGCGCGCGCTCGACGCGGCGCTTGCCAAGAAGGACGCCAAGCGGCCGTTCAAGGTGAAGCCGGAATTCGTTCCGCAGGACGTGAACTTCACCGGATACGAGCCGGGCACCATCGTCATCGACACCAGCGCCCGTCGCCTTTACCTCGTCGAGAGCTTTTCGACGGCGCGTCGCTACGCCATCGCGGTTGGCCGCGAAGGCCTGCAGTTCAAGGGCACGGTCGCTGTCGGCGACAAGCAAGAGTGGCCGCGCTGGATCCCGACGCTGGACATGCAGAAGCGCGAGCCGAAGCACTACGGCCAGTACAAGGACGGCATGCCCGGCGGCGGCGAGAACCCGCTCGGCGCGCGCGCCATCTACCTCTATGACGGCAAGAAGGACACGCATCTGCGTATCCACGGCACCATTGCGCCGCAGTCGATCGGAACCAGCGCCTCAAACGGCTGCTTCCGCATGATGAACGAGCATGTGATGGATCTCTACAGCCGGGTGAAGGTTGGCACCAAGGTCGTCATCATCTGACAGTTAGACACAGACTGCCGAAAGGGCCGGCACCGCCGGCCCTTTTGTTTTGACCAGACAACGCCCAGTGCGGGTATCGTGCCATTTCGGGAAAAAGCTCTCGCGGCGGTTTTTTCTCTGGCGGAATCAATTCGGCCGCGTTAAGCGATGACTCCCATGGCGCGATATGTATTCATCACTGGCGGCGTGGTTTCTTCCCTTGGAAAAGGCATTGCCGCAGCGGCCCTCGGGGCTCTCCTGCAGGCGCGCGGCTATCGCGTGCGCCTCAAAAAGCTTGATCCTTATCTCAACGTCGATCCCGGAACGATGTCGCCTTACCAGCACGGCGAGGTGTTCGTGACCGACGACGGGGCGGAAACCGACCTCGATCTCGGACATTACGAGCGGTTCACGGGCCGATCCGCGAACCAGCAGGACAACATCACCACCGGCCGCATCTACAAGAACATCATCGAGCGCGAGCGGCGCGGCGACTATCTCGGCGCGACCGTGCAGGTCATTCCGCACGTCACCGACGAGATCAAGAATTTCGTCCTCGAGGGCAATGACGACTACGACTTCGTGCTGTGCGAGATCGGCGGCACGGTCGGCGACATCGAGGCGATGCCGTTCCTGGAAGCGATTCGCCAGCTCGGCAACGATCTGCCGCGCAACAACGCGGTCTATGTGCATCTGACGCTGATGCCGTACATCCCGACGGCGGGTGAATTGAAGACCAAGCCGACGCAGCACTCGGTGAAGGAGCTGCGCGGCATCGGCATCGCGCCCGACATCCTCCTGGTGCGCGCCGACCGCGCCATTCCGAAGGAAGAGCGGCGCAAGCTCTCGCTGTTCTGCAACGTGCGCGAGAGCGCCGTGATCCAGGCGCTGGACGCGGGTCATATCTATGACGTGCCGATGGCCTATCACAAGGAAGGGCTGGACTCAGAGGTCCTGGCCGCCTTCGGTATCGATCCGGCCCCGAAGCCACGCATGGAGCCCTGGCAGGCGCTCTCCAACCGCATCCACAATCCGGAAGGCGAGGTGACCATTGCCGTCGTCGGCAAGTACACCGGCCTCAAGGACGCCTACAAGTCGCTGATCGAGGCGCTGTCCCATGGCGGTCTCGCCAATCGCGTCAAGGTCAAGCTGGACTGGATCGAAAGCGAAATCTTCGAAAAGGAAGATCCCGCGCCCTGGCTCGAAAAGGTGCATGGCATCCTCGTTCCCGGCGGGTTCGGAGAGCGCGGTTCGGAAGGCAAGATCCTCGCCGCCAAGTTCGCGCGCGAGCGCAAGGTGCCGTATTTCGGCATCTGCTTCGGCATGCAGATGGCCTGTATCGAGGCCGCGCGTTCACTGGCAGGCGTCGAGCACGCTTCCTCGACCGAGTTCGGGCCGACGAAGGAACCCGTGGTCGGCCTGATGACCGAATGGCTGAAGGGCAACATGCTGGAGAAGCGCAGGGCAACCGGCGATCTCGGCGGCACGATGCGCCTTGGGGCTTACCAGGCTGAACTCGCCAAGGGATCGAAGATCGCCGAGATTTACGGCGATACCGAGATTTCCGAGCGCCACAGGCACCGCTACGAGGTCAACATCGAGTACAAGCAGAAGCTCGAGGCATGCGGACTGGTGTTTGCCGGCATGTCGCCCGATGGCGTGTTGCCCGAGACGGTGGAATATCCAGACCATCCCTGGTTCATCGGCGTGCAATATCATCCGGAGTTGAAGAGCCGGCCGCTCGATCCGCACCCGCTGTTCGCCAGCTTCATCTCAGCCGCGGTGGACCAGTCGCGCCTCGTCTAGGGGCTCGGTATTCAGGTGATGTCGGCCTGCAAGGGCCGGCATCCCATGCTTCCGGTGCTCGCCTGAAAGCTGACCTTCCGGCTCTCCGTGTAGGGTCGGCTCCGCGGACCCGTGATGCAAACCTACGTCGCACTGCTCTACAGCATCATCCTGGGCGAGGGGCGGCGGGTGGTGATGGCCGACCTGAAGGCGATGGCCGAGGAGCTCGGGCTGAAGAACGTCCGCACTCTGGTCGCCACCGGCAATCTGGTGTTCGAGACGCGGGCAGGGAACATTCCAGAGCTCGAGCAACGGCTGGAAAAGGCCTTCGCGCGAACTTTCGGGCGCCATGTGGACATCATCGTGCGCGGCGGCGGGGATTGGCTGAAACTTGCCGCCGGCAATCCATTCCTGGCTGAATCCGCTGATACGGCCGATCAGGTTGCCGTCCGCGTCATGCGCGCGCCGGTGCCAGCGGATGCTGTCGACGCACTCCAGGCTCGTGCCGCGGGCGACGAGAAAGTGACCTGGGTCGACGGCGATATCTGGCTTTTCTTTTCGCGCGAGCGGCCGAGTTCGCGGTTGCTCGCGGCCGCCAATCACAAGCGCTTCGGCGTCGGTACCTCGCGCAACTGGAACACCGTGCGCCGGCTGGCCGAGATGGTCGGCGGATAGATGATGGAAGGGGGCGGCTTTCGCCGCCCCTTCTGTCTTCAGGCCTTTGCCGTATGTGCCCCGGCGCCGAGCGCCATGGTGCGCAGCACATAGTAGATGGTCCCAGCGATCGCGACGCCAAAAAACCAGCCGTAGACCCCCCACCATGACGGCAGCCAGTTGGTGAAGTTGGGCAGGATCGAGGAGAAGACCGCGCCGATGCCGGCGGCAATGAAGGCGTTGACGTGCCAGCCCTCCTGGAAGCGGAATTCGCCGTCTTCCCGGTAGAGCGCCTCGACGTCGACCGCGCCTTTGCGGATCAGATAGTAGTCGATCATCATCACGCCGAAGATCGGCCCCATCGTCGCGCCGATGACGTTGACGAAGGATGCAGCGCTGCCTTCCCACGGCGCGAAGGGATAGAGCACCAGAGCGATCAACGCCGCGATATAGCCGCCCTTCTTGAAGTCGATCTGGCGCGGGAAGACATTGGAGAAGTCGAAGGCCGGCGAGACGAAGTTCGCCACCACGTTGATGCCGAGTGTCGCCACCGCAAAAGTGAGCGCGGCGAGCGCCGCCAGGAACCAGTTGTCGAACTTGGCCGAGATCTGGTCGGGATGGAGCAGAACCTCATGATAGACGTCGTAAGCGGCGATCGTGGTGACGCCGGCGACCAGCGAGAACAGGATGAGGTTGATCGGCAGGCCCCAGATGTTGCCCTTGCGCACCGCCGCATAGTCCGGGGAGTAGCGGGCGAAGTCGCAGAAGTTGAGGTAGAGCGCCGAGAAATAGGTCACCCAGATCGCCGCTACAGCGAACAGCGCGGTCCACGAACCCGGCTCGCCCGGAACGCCGGCATCCTTGGTCTTTTCGAGCAGCACCTCCATCGGGATGTCGCTTGTGAAGGCGAAGGTGCCTGACTTCACGCAGAGATAGACGGCCAGCACCAGCATCATCACCCACACGGCAGGACCGGCCCAGTCCTGGAAGCGGCGCACCGTTTCCATGCCCTTCTGGATGATCAGCAATTGCAGCGCCCAGATCACCACGAAGCAGATCACCTCCAGGGTGGAGTGGCCAAGCATGTGCGAGGTCTTGTTGAACTCGTCGAACCATTGCAGGCGCGTCAGCAGCGCCACGATCGCGCCCGATGCCGCCGCGGTCTGGGCGCCGTACCAGAAGCAAGCAACGACGGCGCGCACCAGCGCCGGGATGTTCGCGCCCCAGATGCCGAACGAGGCGCGAGCGAGCACCGGATAAGGCACGCCGGTCTTCACCCCGGCATAACCGACGAGATTCATCAGGAAAAAGATGATCAGCGAGCCGATGCCGATGGCGATGATGAAGTTGACGAAGCCGCCGCAGAACAGAAACAGGCTGGCCGCGAGGTAGTAGCCCCAGAGGCTGTGGACGTCCGATGTCCAGACGTTGAAGATGGAGAACGGCCCCCAGTTCCGGACCGTTGCCGGGGCGAGGTCGTCATTATAGAGGCCGGGCGATGCACCTTGTATCGTCATTGCGATGTCCCCTTTTTTCGTGGCACGCACTCTCACGCGTGTGCCCCGGCAGGGTAGGCCTGACCTAGGGGAAGCGGCAATCGAGCTATTTGCCGGCTTTCGGCTTAAAGATATTCAATGAAAAGGACGGTTATCGTTGTGACTGCGGCCGTTCGGCCGATTCGCTGCCTTGTCGGTAGCTGCGATCCGCGCAGGTCTGAAAATTTTTTTAAAAAGCATCTTTTTCTCCGGAACCAATCGGCTGCTGGTCCGTTTCATGGAGTTCGATCGCGCCACGCGTGATCGACCGGGAGGAAATGATGGATCGCTTGCATTTCTTTACGCCCGTGCGGATTTCGCGCGGGCAGGGATATCCAGCGGAAGAAGTGGAAAGCGTCGCCGAGGCGATGGTTTTCCTGCGGAAATGGCCGATCGGAAGGCGCGGGCCGGTTTACCGTTGCGCGCTCAACTGCTGCTCGGCGGCCCTGTCCGGACAGATGTCGTCGGAGGAGGCACGTAAGGCGTTCATCGGCTTTGCGCGGATAACCCGCCTTCTCGACGACGAGCAGGCGCTGCCAGTGGTGCCCGAAAACATGCTCCACGTCTACGCGTTGCGACGCTAGACGTTCGGTCCCAGCCACATACTCGTGCCCCGCGCCGGCCCGACGCGGGGCAGAGTGGGCTTCGTCACTTGACATGGCCGTTGACGGTTTCATGAGCCACAGCTTCGTCAATCGCTACCGTCCCGGCCCCTGTTCACCGCCATTTGTCTGATTGCCGGGGAGATCTGCCTGCGCTTGGGTTTCCGATCCGTCGCCGATGGCGCGTCGTGGCCGGCATTGAAGAGGAAAAGCAGCGTTCGCGAGCCTCGGATCATCCGAAGTCCCACAATGGCGGCGACGACGGCAATGATCGGCAACGAGAAGAAGGTGATCGGAAACAGGTCCGACCCATAGTTGCCGAAGACGCGGCGGAGAGGGATGGCCGCGAAGTGGAACAAAATGGCGTGGCTACAGAACAGGAAGAAGGCGTGTGGCTCGAGCCGCATGCATAGGCTGGCAAGCACTGTATGTTGCATCATGCCCGTCAGCAGCCAGAAACCTCCGGCCATGGTGACCCGCAGCAAGGTGTCGAGCGCAAGCCGTAGCGTCTCCTCCATCTCTGTGAGCAGGACCCTTTCCAGACGGATCGTCACGAAGACGGCGATCATGATCGCGAGTCCTGCGGTCAGCAGCCGCGCCATGCGATCGATGGCCTGTAGGTCGGGGCCTGTGATCCGCAGCCACATGCCCAGCGCGAAGAACAGCAGGAGCTGCGGTCGCAACAGGATCAGCCAGTTCTCGCCGAAGACCATGTAGGCGGCCAGCACCAACATCACGATGACTGGAGCCCGCTTCAGGCCCATAAAGAGAAGCGGCGAGAGCAGGCAGCAGACGAAAAGATCGCGCAGGAACCATAGTGGCACGTCGAGCGGCCATTTGGTCAGCGCAAGCAGGGCGTCCGCCATGCCGACAAGGGTGAATTCCGGCATCTGCTGCCACTTGCCGGTCAACTGGCCATAGGCGGCCAGCAGCGCCAGCATCAACAGGTTCCAGGCGATCAGCGGCACGACCAGCGTGCGGGCCTTCGACAGGGCGAAGCGACCGAAACCGGCCTTGCCCAGGCTGGCGACGACGAAATACCCCGATACGACGCTGAGCAGCGAGACCGAACTCAATCCGAGCAGTCGCGCGAAGACGAAATAGATGAGGTCGAACCCCCCCGCGTCGCGATCGTAGACGTTTGTGGATATGCCCGGCTCCACATGCACGAACATCATCAGGAAGATGCACAGGAAGCGCGCTATGCGCACGCGGTCGGACAGATCGGGCGGGACGCGGGAAACGACAGGTTGCGACAGGGAATCGGTGAGGGCCTTCAAGCTTCGTCTCCTTGAAGATTGGGGTCGGTCCCGATTGTCCGGAACGGCGGCCTGTAGGCGTCTCCCAGGAGGCGAAGCACGGAGACGCGGCGTGGCCCTGCGTCTGGCAGGGCATATGGCGGAACCTATGGGATTCTGTTCTTGCTGACGATTCAACAAATGCGACCCGGCTTAACATGCGGCCGGCCGCCGGTGCCCTATGGCGCAGTATCACTCCATATCTGATCACATGCCGCCGGGCGGGAGCGGCGCGATGACAAAACGGCCCGATCGCAGCGCGGAACCAGATGTCGGCTGGCTCCGCGCCACGCGCGACCGGTCAGGCCGGTTCCATCCGGCCGGCCTTGCCGCCTGCGGCCGCATCCTCGACATAGTATGAATTGTAGCGGTCGAGATATTGTTCGGCGCCGCCGATCTGGCCATAGCGCGACAGATTGGCCATATCGGTCTTGTTGAGGACCATGCCGAGCGTCTTGGCGGCGATCTGGCGTTCCGTCTGCAGCAGCGAGCGCACCAGAACGCGCGGCGTCTCGCCCCATTTGGCCACCAGCACGAAGCCGTCCGCCAGCGGCGCGAACGCCTTGGCGTCGATGACGGGACCGAGCGGCGGCAGATCGACGATGATGTAGTCGAAGGCGTTGCGCATCTCTTCGAGCAGGGCGGCCATGCCGGGCCCAGAAATGAGCTCGCTGGTATGCGATAGCCGACGGCGCCCGACGGTGGGCAGAATGGCCAGGCGGGTCTTGCGATCGGTCAGGCAGGCATTCTGCCACGGCAGCTCGCCCATGATGACCTCGACCAGCCCCTTGTCCGGCAGCAGCGGCAGGTTGCGGCTCAGGCCCGGGTTGCGCAAATCCGCATCGATCAGCAGCGTCCTTGCGCCATTGGCGGCTAGCAGGCCAGCGAAATTCGCCGCCGCGGTCGTCTTGCCTTCCCGGGGAAGCGCCGAAACGAAACCGATCACCTTGGAGGGATTGCGGTGAAGGACGACGTCGCCGGCGAGCTTGATGTTGCGCAACGTCTCGGCGAAGGAGGAACTCGGCGCGTTGATCGCCACCCGGAGCATGCGCGGCGTCACCGTTTCGGATCCCGGATGGCCGTTGCCGTTTTCCCCATCCGCGCCGTTCTTCTTCCCTGCGCTGATGAGGCGGTTCCCGATCAGCGGCAGATAGCCGAGGAAATTGAGGTCGAGCGCGTCGCGAACGTCGTCGCCGGTGCGGAAGAACCGCTCACGGAACTCGCGCATCGCGGCGCCAGCCGCTCCGGCGAAGAGGCCGAGCACCAGCGAAAGCCCCAGCACCATGGTCTTGCGCGGGCTGGAGGGGGAGGTGGGATCGTCGGCCTGCGAGATCACGCGCGCCTGGGCGATCGGGAACGAGCGCTGCTGTGCTGCCTCCTCGTAGCGTGCGAGGAACGCCTGGTAGAGTGTGGCCAGCGCCTGGGATCGCTGTTCCAGGTCGCGCAGCTCGACCTGGTCCTTGCCGGTCTTGGAGTTGTCGCCGGCAAGCTGGTCGACATTGCCACGCAGCGAATCCTCGCGCGACTTGGCCACCTCGTATTCGTTGCGGTAGCTCTCGGTCAGGCGCTGAAGCTCGGCGAATATCTGCTTGGTGAGATCAGCCTCCTCGCGACGTAGCGCCACTGCTTGCGGATGATCCTCGCCGAAGCGGCTCGAAATGTCCTGCTCGCGCTTGGCGATGCCGAGATAGCGCGACTTCATGTCGTTGATGGCGTTGGTGTTGTTGCTGCTGGTGCCTTTCTCGGCCGGGATGGTGGCGTTCTTCACCGCATTGTCGGGCCCGCTGTCGACGATGGCTTTGAACTGGTTGTAGCGGGCATAGGCGTTGGCGGTATCGGCCTGCGCCAGGATGAGCTGGCTGTTGAGGTCGGAAAGCTGCTGTTCCGACATCAACTGGCCGCGCGCGGCGGTAAGGCCCGTCTTGGCCCGGAACTGTTCGACCGCCAGCGCCGCCTTCTGGGAGTTCTCGCGCAACTCGTCCAGCCGGCCCTGCAGCCAGATGGTGGCGCGCTGTGTCGCGTCGAAATTGGCGTCGAGATGATCGGAAAGATAGGCGTCCGCATAGGCGCGCGTGATCGCGCCGGCCAGTTTGGGATCGTGGTCCTCGAAGGACAGTTCGATGACAAGGCTGCGGCCCACGCGTTCTGCCGTGAGCCCGTCCTGGAGCCGGGCGACGGCTTTTCCGATCCTGGCGTCCTCGACCGATCCGCCAGATGACTGCGGGCGCGACGAGAAGAGACCGGCGAGAGATTTGATCCCTGCCTTCAGCCAGGCAACGGGAGACCGCGGCGGGTTCAGGAAAGCGTCGTTGTCCTGGAGCTTCTGGGCCAGCACGACCGACCGGGCAAGGCGGTTGGATTTCAGGATCTCGACTTCGCTGAGGACCATTGCGTCCGCCTGGGCGCCCGCCGCCGGGGGCTGTTTGTTGTCCTCCGCGAATTTGGTCAGGCTGTCGTCGAGCAGGATTTGGGTCGAGGCCGTGTAGAGCGACGGCGTGAAGACGAGATAGATGGCGCCCAGCACCAGCCCGAGCACTGCGAGCTGGCCGACAAACCTGAATTGGCGCCGGGTCGCGGCCAGCAGCATGTCGAGATCGATGAACTCGTCCGAGCGCGTGCCGGGCATGACGCCCTGGTTCTTCAATGGAAAACTACCGTGATTCATGAACCTGCCTGTCGGCCGTATCCTGGGAAAAGGGATTGGCCGCGGCGGCGTGCCGCGGCCGTTGCGCTGGACCGGGTGGGCTCAGGCCGCCTGGATGTGGCGCCTGCGCGACGCGATCAACTGCTCGATTGGATCGAGCACCATGTCGCGGATATCATCGCGGATCAGCGCGAAGGCGACGTTGGCCTGGATGAACCCGTCCTTGGAGCCGCAGTCGAACATGCGGCCCTCGAACGGCGAGGCATAGAATTTCTGGATATCCGACAGCCGCACCATGGCGTCCGTAAGCTGGATCTCGTTGCCAGCGCCGCGCCGCTGGTTGCTCAGGACGTCGAAGATGTCCGGCTGCAGCACATAACGGCCGTTGATGTAGTAGTTGGATGGCGCGGCCTCGGGAGCCGGTTTTTCGACCATGCCGGTGATGACGAAGCCAGATCCGGTGCTGTCACCCTTGCCGACGATGCCGTAGCTGCCGGTATCCATCGGATCGCATTGCTCGACGGCGATCACATTGCCGCCTGTCTCGCGGTAGAGATCCATCACGCCGGATAGGCAGCCGCGTTCGCCATAGGAAACCATGTCGGGCAGCAGCAAGGCGAAAGGCTCGTCGCCGACAATGTCGCGCGCGCACCAGACGGCATGGCCGAGTCCGTGCGGCGCCTGCTGGCGTGTGAAGCTGATGGTCCCGGGCTGCGGCTGCAGGCGGTTCAAGGATTGAAGCTGATCCGTCTTGCCGGAGCGGGTCAGCGTATCGAGCAGTTCCGGCTGGACGTCGAAATAGTCCTCGATGACATGCTTGTTGCGCCCGGTGACGAAGACGATGTGCTCGATGCCGGCTTCCAGCGCCTCGTCGACCGCATACTGCACGACCGGACGATCGACCACCGTCAGCATCTCCTTCGGCATGGCCTTGGTCGCCGGGAGAAACCGTGTGCCCAGCCCTGCGACCGGAATCACTGCTTTTCTGACCTTTTTCATCGCATCTTCCCTGTTTTCATCGGTGTCCCCGCCGATTCAAATGGTTCCTCATCCGGCCCGCGTGGCCGCGCCCGCCGGTTGCAGCAGGGATGCAAGCCTGCGCATGCGCGCTGCGATCGGCATCCTGAGATGTTTGAGCGCCGCCGGATCACGCAGTGCGGTGCCCGCCGCCTTGAGCGGCGCGCGCTCCTTCAACTGGCTGACCATGAGCAGGAAGGAGGCTGCCTGATGCAGGCTCCGGGTGCGCCGGGCCTGCGCGGCCAAGGCGCGTGGATCGAGTGCATGCGTGCGCAGGAAAGCGGCGTCTGCTTCCAACATCGCCTCCACATGACGCAGCTCCATCACCCGCGAGATCGAGCCGCCGCGGATATGGTAGATATAGCCCGGCCGCGGTTCGACAATGCAGCGGCCGCCCATGGCGAGGGCGCGGGCGAACAGCATGTAGTCCTCGCCGATGCGCAGCACCTCGTCATAGCGAAGCGCCGTGCTTTCGACGAAGGCCCTTTCGAAGATCGGCTTCAGGTAGCCGAAAGAGAACCTTCCCTCGAACATGATGTTGCCACCTATGAAGGTGGCGAGGTCGATTTCCGGCAGCTTGTCGAGGAAGTCGCGGTCGAACATGACCTGGCGCGCGCCGTCTTCCCCCTCCATCACCTCGATGTTGTCGACGGCGATGGAGGCTCCGGCTGCCTGCGCGCGATCGATCATCCGGCGCAGCCGGTCGGGACGGACCGTGTCGTCCGAGTCGAGCACCGAGATCCAGCGCCCGGTCGCCGCGTCCAGCCCGGCGTTGCGCGCGCCGCCCGGCCCGCGATTGCGATCCAGCGCGATGACCTTGACCTGTTCCGGCGGAAAGGCGCGCGCGACCTCGACCGTGCGGTCGCGCGAACAGTCGTCCACGACGATGACCTCGACGGATACGCCGTGCTGGGCGAGCGCGCTTTCGATCGCCCGCGTAATATCGCCTTCGGCATTGTAGGCGGCGATGACGAAGCTGACGTCAGGCTGCATGGGTTCGTCCTTTCGTCGCTTTGTCGCCATAGAGGTGGATCTCGCGCAGGCCGAGCAGGCCGCTGACCACGCCGACATGCATGAGCCCGCGCAGGAACTGCCGGTTGCGGCGGCCCGGCAGGGCAACGAAGCCAAGAGCCATGGCGAAACAGAGGCTGGCCTTTGCCGAGGCCAGGCAGGCCTGCGGCAACAGAGCATGCTGCGCGGCAAGCAGGCGGCCATGCGTCTGGCCGGAGCGGAACCGACGCTTCGCCAGCCATGAAAAGCGAGCGCGATCCCGCGTGACCGGCTCGAAGGCGACAGCCTCGGCCGCGTAGGCGATCCTGCCGCCCGATCCGTGGAGCTGCGAAAAATACTGGGTGTCCTCGCCACCGCTGCGCCCGAGTGACAGGTCGAAACGCAGACCCTTTACACGCGGTGACGAGCGGTCGAGCAGCACGTTGCCGCTGTAGCCGGTGCGGATCTCGCCCTCGACATGGACAGGTTCAGTGGAATGAAAGTCGCCCCGACGCATCCAGCCGGGCGCGGCCTCGGCATAAACGGCCTTGACCGGTCCCAGCACCACATCCGCTCCGGTCGAAAGGGCCGCCTCGACCAAAGCGGCCAGCCAATGCGGCGCGACGGTGGAATCATCATCGATGAAGGCGAGGAAATCGCCTTGCGCGGCGTCGAGGCAGGCGTTTCGGGCCAGCGAGATGTTGGAGACCGGGCAATGAACGTAACGAACCTCGAACGGCAGCGCCGCCGACACCGTCTCGACCAGCGCGCGCGCCGATGGCTGCGCGTCGTTGTCGGCCACTACCACCCGCGCCACCAACCAGGCCGGCAGGTCCAGCGTGGCGAGTGAGCGCAGCGTCTCTTCCAGATAGGGCCGGCGGTAGGTGCATACGCAGATGTCGACCCGCGTCGTATGGGCGGTTGCGGAGCTCATGAGGCCGGCGCTCCGCGCTGGTCCCAGGCCCGCTGCTTCAAGGCCTTCAGATATTCGAGCCAGAAACCAGTCGACCACGCCAGGTGCATGATCATGGCCGACACACCGGCCAGCGGCCCGTAGGGGTCGCGTTGCCTTATCCCCATCCACGCGCCGTAGCCGAGGCAGGCGATCACCCAAAGTGCTGCAGGAACGAGGGCGAGGGCGCTGAGCACGGCCAATGAAACGCCGGCCACCGCCGGCAGCACCAGCAGCGGCAGCGCCTGCCTTGGCTTCAGCAGCGTGCCGTGCTTGAGGACGTTCTTGGCGCGACCGCGGCCATAGCCGAGATATTGCCGGAACAGCGCCCGGGCCGTCGCGCGCGGATAGTAGGTCATGAAGGTCTTGTCGGTCATCCAGATCCGATAGCCGGCCGCCGTGAGCCGATGGTCGAGCTCGGCATCCTCATTATGGCTGAAGGTCTGGTCGTAACCGCCGACCGCCCGGAAGGCCTCGACGCGCATCAGGGCGTGGTGACCATGGTCCGTCCAGTGCCCCGGCGCGCCGTCGCGGTGCGGCGATCCGCCATTGCCGAGCTTCGAATTCTGCGCCGCCGCGGTAGCTTTCTGGAACGGGCCGAAGCCGGTGGTAATCATGGAGACGACGATGGAATCGGCGCTGGTCTCACGCGCTTCCTCCAGCAGCTTCTCGCAATAGTCGTCCGGATAGCCGCCATGGGCGTCGAGCCGGATGAGATAGTCGACCTCATGGCCGAATTCGGTAACGGCAAGATTCAGCGCGGCGCTCTGCAGGCGGCGCGGGTTCTCCAGGAGGACGACGCGCGGCTCGCGGGCCGAGATCTCGCGCACCGTCGCGCGGGTGCCGTCGGTGCTGCCGCCATCGGCAACGACGATCCGCATGCCGAGTTGCTCCGCGGGCTCGATAAGCTGGTCGATCAGGTCGCCTATGTGATCCACCTCGTTGAGGCAGGGGATGACCACCATGCATCGCCCGGCCGATACCAAGGGCCTGTGTGTGTCCGGTCTGTCGAGGATTTCCATGTTCATGCCGCGGCCTCCAGCAGGACTTCCCCGGATTTGCCGCTCGCCACGCGGCGCAACTTCTCGACCAGCCGGCGGCAGTCGGCCGGGCCGCAGATCCAGGTCTCGGGGGCCTGCGCCGTCATCGCGTCGCGCAAGGCGTCGTAGCCGCCCGGAGTGAGATTGCCGAAACGCGCGACGAGAGCCTCGACCGTTGCCTCTTCCAGCAGAAGCCCGAGCCGCCGTTCGGTGAGGAAACGGGCTGTCTCCGTACCATTCATCGCGATCGGCACGACGCCGAAGCGGCCGCCTTCGTAGAGCCGGTTGGGCAGCAGCCAGTTTGAATTCATGCCTTCCTCGAAGAAGTCGATGGCCCAGGAGAAATGCACTTCGCCATAGATGGAGGGCAGGTCGCCGGGGTTCCTGTAGGCGCCCTCGAAGCGCATATGCGGCTCGGCCTGGACGAAGCCGTCGAAATCATCGAACTCGACACGCGCCGGCCTGCCTCGCAACACCACCTCAAAGCGACCCTGCGTCGCGCGCGTGAACGCGGCGAGAAGCTCCAGCGATTTGGTGCAGCGCAACGCGCCGAACCAGCCGATGCGCCATGGTTCGTCCGGCCGCTTCGACGATGCCGGCGGCGTGGCTGTCGTCGACGCGCCGTCGAGTTCGAGCATCTTGTTCGGGAGCAGCATCACCGGCGCGCATGACTGGCCATAGGGTTCGAAATAGTCGCGGATGAAGGCCGGAGAGCTGGTCAGGAGAAGTACCGAATCGCGTCCGAAGAATCGTTCGGCGCCACGCATGGCCCGGGAAACATGGCCTTGCCCGAGCAGCAGACGGTGGATATCGAGGCATTCGTAGACGACGGGCATATCCGCGCCGAAGATCGTCCTGACCCGGTTGGAAAGCGCCAGCATTTCGAGGTTTCGGCCGATGATGACATCCGGCCGCGCGACGCCCTTCAGCCTGGCGCCAAGTGTCAGCGCCGCCCTTGCCACGGCGAGGAGGCGCTGGCCGAAAGCACGGTCGCTCGTCATGCCGAGATCGATCGGCACGATGCCGTCGAAATCGGGCACGACATCATGACGCCTGAAGCCTGCCAGTGTCACGCGCGCGCCACCGGCCTGCAGCATGGCGACACGCCGACCGGTCGCCGGGTCGCAGAGATCGTGGACCAGGTACAGAACGTGCAGCATTGAATCCCTCACCGGCAGTCGTTTCGCCGGTCCGGTGCGGATTGCAGGAGGGCCACGGTCTTCATTGCGTGCCCTGTTTCAGCTTGCAGACGATGGATTCGGGGAACTGGCAGGCGTCACCTGGAGCGGTGTAGGCGACGCGCTTCACCTCCGCCGCGATCGGCCGACCGGGATCGGCGAATGCGCCCATCCAGGATGTCAGCGTGTCGGTGCCCCAGACGCTCACGAATATCTTGGATGCGTGGCTGGGCAGCTTGGCCGGATCGGTGGCCTCGTCGACGAGCTTGCCGTCGACATACCAGGCGATGCGATCCTTCTGCCAGACAAAGGCATAGTCGTGAAAATCCTGGTCGGCGCCACCTGCCACCGGCGCCAGCTTGGCGCTGCCGACGCTCTTGCCGTTGACGTACTGGTTGATCTGCACCTTGGAGGGATCCTTACCCAGGACCTCGAAGTCGATCTCGTCATGCGGCTGTTTGTCGACGGGGCCGATGAAGCTGAAGAAACCGCTGTTCAGGCCGGAGCCGGACAGCGCTTTCATGCGCACCTCGAAGGCGCCATAGCCGAACCGCTCCTTGGTCTGGACCTCGGCGCAGACATAATGGCGCTGCTTGTAATCCTGCTTGGCGAAGCCGAGCTTGAGCCTGCCGCCCTCGACCGAAACCTGCTTGGCCGACCAGGTGCAGTTCTGGTGGTCGCCATTCGACCAGCCGTCGGAAATGTACCACCGCTTCGTGTCGAGGCGGTCGAACGTCTCGACGAAGGACTTTCCCGTCGCCCTGCCGGCGTCTTCCGCGTGCGCCGGCAGCATTGCTGCCGACAGGACGAAAGCCCCTGACAAAAGACACATCAGAGGGGTGCGCGTGTGCGTTACCAACATGGTCGCCTTCCTACTTTCTGTTCGGACCTCAAACCGGGGTCCGCTTCAATTTCGAGCGAATGCTGCAATGCACATAAAGCGGTCAGGGGATGGCAATGTGGCGCCCGCCGGGTTTTAGGGCGGCCGGACGGTCACTTTTTATGATCGCGAGTTAAGGCGACTGTTTCCAAGGGAAAGCTTCGGCATGCGCTATCGCCCCGTTTTCAAGGGAAGCCCGCTGTCACTTGCCGGGTGCCACGGTCACGAAACGCGACCGGGGGCCGAGCGCCGCCGGTCGCATTTCGTCGTGGATCATTGGACCGGCCGTCGCGGCCACACGCGATGCGGTGATGTCATTCGCCGGCCGTTTTCCGCCGTACAGCGAATCCCGATCAGCCGGCGCTCGCCGGGCGTGCCTTCCGCTGCCGCAGCAGTTCGAGCAGCTTCCTCAGCAGGTCGCGCTCGGTGAGCAGCAGCAGAAGGCAGTAGATGACCGTTCCGGCCGCCGCGCCCACGGCGACCTGCGATACGGCATTTCCCCACACGCCGCCAGGCAGGTCTGCCTTGACGTGATCGAGCAGCAGGCGGACCGCAACGGCCATGATGACGGAGGCTATCATGGGCCGCGTGGTGGCATAGAGGCCGGAAAGGAACGCTGTGCCGTTGGTGCGGAACACCGCCCACGAGTAGAAGATGAGTGTGATGGCGTTCGCGACGCAGAGCCAGACCATCGAGGCGACGAGCCCGCCGGTCATGACACCGTAGCTGACCAGCCCATAGACGAGCACAGCGCGCAGCATGGCCACCCACCACAGCACGCTGGAGCGCCCGGCGCCCTTGAGGAAAGGCACGTAGGTGCTGCAGGGCGACATGATGCCCTTGGATATTGCGAGCAAGCCAAGCACCGGCCAGGCATGAGCCCATTGCGGGCCGAAGATAAGGAACATGCCGGGCTCGGCCACGGCCCACAGGCCGAACATCATCGGCGCCAGCAGGACTGTCGTGACCTGGGTGCTGAGCATCAGCGCGTCCGTTCGGCGCCGCGTATCGCCGCTCATATGGCTGAAGACGGGGAAGAGCACCCCCATGAGCCCGGCCAGCAAGACCTGGTTCGGAATGCTGGAAAAGCGATTCGCGGCCGAATAGGCGCCGGCATCGGCGAGACCCAGTTGCCGGGACACGACCACCAGCGGAGACTGGAAGGTGATGAAATTGAAAAGCTCGGACCCCATGATGCCGAGGCTGTATCTGGTCAGGCCGACGACCTTCCCGAGCGAAAGCACGAATCTCGGCCGGTAGCCGGTGGCATAGAAAAGCCCGCCCAGCCGCACGATGGCCGACACGAAGAGCTGGGCGACCAGCGACCACACGCCAAATCCGGCCAGCGCGAATCCGACGGCGGTGACCGCGCCAATCGATTCGGAAAAGACGCTCCAGGCGGCGTCCTTGCGGAACGCCATACGCCGCGCCAGCAGCGAATAGGCGACGTCGCCGCACAGTTGCAGCGGCACCAGGAACGCCATTACCCGTAGGAGGTAGGCCGCGTCCACCGCACCCAGCCAGCCTGCGAAGGGCACGGCCCATATATAGATGCAGGCCGCCATGGCGACCGCGACGGCGAGATTGACCCAGAAGACCGAATGCACCGTCTCCTCGTCTTCCTCCTGCTCGAGCACGAGGGAGGCGGACAGGCCGGCGCTGCCGATCATGGTGAGAAACATCACCACGGTCTGCGCGACAGCCACGACGCCGAATTCCTGAGGCGTGAGGATACGAGCCAGGATCGGGACGGTGACAAATTTCAGCCCGAATGTGCTGGTCTTGGAGAGCACGCTCCAGCCGACACTGTTTGTCACGGTTTTCAGATTAACTGTTGTCGACATGGACGAGCGCCGTTCCTTTCCAGATCGGACTCAGTTCGTCAGCGAGCCCTGCGGGGGGCACCGAACGGATTTCATTGGGCCCAGGTGGCCCCTAGACTCCTGAAGGCGCGAAAAAATGACGAAGTGCTCTGTCATCATCCCCTACTACCAGCGTGAACCCGGAATCCTGACCCGAGCGCTGCGCTCGGTGTTCGCCCAAACCCACCCGGATTTCGAAATAATCGTCGTCGACGACAGCTCTCCGTTGTCCCCTGAAAACGACCTCCAGAATTTCTCCGCGGAGGAATGGTCCCGAATTACCGTTATTAAACAAGCGAATGCGGGGCCGGGTGGCGCGCGCAACACCGGCCTCGACCATGTGCAGGCCGACAGTGCCTATGCCGCGTTCCTCGATTCCGACGATGAGTGGACACCGGACCACCTCAGGAATGCCGTGACCGCCATGTCACTTTTTGATGCGGACTGTTACTGGGCGTCCATCCGGGGTGGCGAGGCGTTCTATTACCACTTCGGCGTCGCCGATCTCGCCGACCTCACGCAAACGGTGCGGCTGAGCGAAGAGCCACCCATCGTCGAGATACCCGATCTCGCCGGAACCATGCTGAGGAACTGGAGCTTCATGCACCTGTCCTGCATGGTCATCGGCGAGCGACTGTTTCGTGGTGTCCGCTTCGAAGCGGCCCTCAGGCTGGCGGCGGAGGATGTGCTCTTCTTCTACGATTGCGTGCGCAACGCGCATCGCACAGTGCTTTCCGAAGCCATCGGAGCCGAGCGTGGGGAAGGCATCAACATCTTCCACGGCATGGGCGCCGACTCGCCGCTGTTCCTCAAGCAGCAGTTCAACACCTGGGTGGCGCTCGACCATCTGGAAAGCCGCTTTCCGCACCCGGCCGAGGACCGCGCATCGATCGAGGCCTACAAGCAGACGGCGCGCAACCAGGCTTTGTGGGGGCAGGCGAGGCTGGTGAAATCGCGCAGGGCTCCGCAGTTCAGGCAGCTTGCGCAATGGGCGTGGCGCGATCCGAAGATATTGCGGAGCGCGGTGCAGCTCGCCGTTCGCAAGATAGCCGGATAGGAGGCCGACAATGCAGCCATTCCACTGGGAATCCGCGCGCGGGAATTTCGGCGACGACCTCAATCTCTGGCTCTGGGACTTTCTGCTGCCAGGCCTGCGGGACGTACATCCCGAAATCCTGCTGGTCGGCGTCGGCACGGTGCTGAACGACGTGCTTTTGCCCCCCGACGTGAGGAAGCTCGTGATCGGCAGCGGCTTCGGCTACGGCAGCCCGCCGGAGTTTACCGATCCCGCCGAATGGGACGTGCGAGCCGTCCGCGGTCCGCTGACCGCGCGCAAGCTTGGCCTCGACGAGGCCCTCGGCATCGTTGATCCGGCCGTGATGGTGGCGGACATGCCTGAATTCCGCGATCTGCCCCGAACGGGCGGGCCGATCTTCGTGCCGCATTGGGAATCGACCGTAGGTGGCCTCTGGCCGATGGTGTGCCAGGACGCGGGCCTCGGCTATGTCGATCCCTGCGGAGAGGCCAAGGCAGTGATCCGGGCAATTGCCCAGGCGGAACTGGTCGTGGCCGAATCGATGCACGCGGCCATCCTGGCCGATGCCTTTCGAGTTCCGTGGGTTGCAGTGACGACCTCGCGCAGCATCAACAGCTTCAAATGGCAGGATTGGGCAACATCGCTCGCCGTCCGCTACGAGCCGCGACAGGTCCCGATCTCATCGCGCGCCGAGGCCGTCACCAAGGGCGCCAGGTTCTGGGGCATAAGTTACGAGACGCGCACGGGCGCGGCAGAATCTCCTGGCATGGCCGGTCATGACGAGACGCTCGTCCTGGCCAGCGATGAGCCCGCGCAATCAGGGCTTCGCTCCATGGCAAAGAAGGTGCTGGCCGCGCCGGCCACGCTGGCGCTGCGCCAGGCGCGCAAGGCCAGCCCGCAACTCAGCGCGGATCATGTACTCGCCGAGAGGAAGGAACGGCTGCGCGCCGTGCTGGAGGGCGTGAAGCGGGATTATTTCCGTGCGCCGACCCGCGCGGGAAGCAGGTAACGCGGAGGCATCGCCTCCGGCTCCGCGATCGAAAGGCGTCGTGACCGGAACGTCTCGAGCTTGTCGGCGGCGATGCCGCCCACAATCGCCGGCACGGATGCCGGGCGCCGCGCCAGGGCGGACAGCCCGGCGGGGAGCAGCCCGCTCCGTTTCTTGTGGTCGAGGAAGTGGCGCAGTTCGTGGCGGCCGCGCAGGTGTCGCGCGTGTCTGTGCAGCGCGGCGCGGGCTTCGGTCGACAGCTCCTCCGATGACAGCATGGCGTGGTCGGCTTCGAAGAGACGCTTCAGGTCCTCCGTGCGATGGCGACCGCTGAGAGAGTTGGCGCGCACCACGGCGCCATAGCCGCAGCCATGCACGACCTTGTAGCGGGCGCCCCTTATCAGCGCCCTTGCGTAGAGATCGTAGTCCTCGCCCAGCCGAAGGCTCTCATCGTAGCGCAGGCGGTGGTGGTCGAGGAACGAACGCCGCATCACCGGCTTCAGGAAACCGATCTCGCCGCGGGAAGCGCCGCGCCGGGATATGTTGCCATCGATGAAGCCGGCTACATCCAGGAACCACGGCGAGGGGTCGAATCGAGGCACTGACGGCTCGGACAGGGAGACGCTGCGCTCGTCGATGAAGACGATGTTGTCGGCGACGAAATCCCAATCCTCGCCGTCGAGCATGGTGGCGAAGCGGCCGCGCAGGAAGAAGTCGTCGGCGTCCAGTATAGCGAGGAGCGGCGCACGCGAGTGCGCGATGGCGAGGTTTCGGGCATGCGCCGGTCCGCGATTCTCGTCGAGCCTGACGATGTCCAGTCGGCCGCTGCCGTCGTCGGCGGCGCGTGATGCCTGGGCGGTGGCGTCATCGGAGCCGTCGTCCACCACGACGACCTCGCTGACGCGTTCCTCACGCAGTGCCGACTCGATCGCCCTGGCAATCGTGGCCTGCGCATTCCTGGCCGCGATGACCACACAGAGGGTAGGGGATGTTGGCATGTCGAGGTCCTGTTCGCTTGATTGCGGACCGGCCGCGTTGCCGCGACCGCGAATCATTCCCCATGCCCAATGCACGGCCGACATTGTCGACCGGCGGGCCAAGCCTTCTCAGTTTCGCAAGGCGATTTGATGACGTACGGGGGGACCTGGCTGTTCAGCGCAGCGGTGAACGGCCGACGCCGGGCAGCGGCGCGGCTTTTCCTTTCGGCTTGCCATCTTCCGCGAGAGTCGATTCCTGATCTTTCGAATCGGCGCTGTTCTTGTTTGGCGCTCCAGAGCGCCAAACCATCAGGAGAATCACGGCAAAATAGCCGACCTGGACCAGCACCGCGCAGATCACGGTGTTGACGATCGTTGTGAAGAGCGAATGCGTGATCGCGTAGTTCGCGATGGCGAACACGACCAAGGTGATGACAAAGCCACGGAGAAAAAGCGGAAAGGGCATGTCAACCCTTCGCACTTCTGACGTGGCGCGCGATGAAAAGTCCTTTGCGCAAAATCCTACTCCCGCCGCCGCGGGCGTAGTTTCACGCTGCCACCACCGCATCCGGACCCTAAAATCCAGAGTCCGGACCTTCGATTTTCGCAATCGCCCGCACAACGCCAAGTATAGGAATTTCGGTAGCATTCCGCAACACGACGCCTGTCGGATCCGACGCA
Source organism: Mesorhizobium sp. 65-26 (assembly GCA_001899205.1). Lineage (GTDB taxonomy): Bacteria > Pseudomonadota > Alphaproteobacteria > Rhizobiales > Rhizobiaceae > Mesorhizobium. The sequence goes on from MKVL01000042.1 coordinate 222,479, forward strand.
ACACCAGGAGAAAGCTAGACCGAGAAGAACGGCGGGACGGTTAAACGGACACTTTTTGCTCGGCTTGCCGTCAGATGCTGTCTGTCGCTCTCGGCCAAAGGTCGAAATGGTTCTGCAATTTAGGAGTGACGAATGACGATAAAATTAGATCTTTATAAAATAGATGTGAGGTTTTATGCTATATTTTTCCGATTTAAATAAATGTATCTTTCGAGTGTATAAGTAAGTTTGTGCGTATTTATTATAATGATGCCAGAATTATTTCTGACTGTCATAAAATATGACCATCCGTCCGCTGCTGTGGCCGATTTTCATCACAGACATGCCATATCCAGCGCTCTAATGTTCGCACGCTGCAGTGCAGCATCAGCGACCTGACCATTTTGCGGAGCAACAATAAGATGCGGTATGCCGACAGACTGGCCAACAGGTTCTCGCCTCGAACCGAGGCTGGAACCCCACCCGTGACAGGAGGGCTATTCAAACGTGGCTTCGACATAGCGGGCGCTCTGGCGGGCATTGTGCTGCTCAGCCCCCTGCTGCTGATGCTGGCGGCATTGGTGAAGTTCTCCGACGGCGGCAGAATCTTCTATGGCCATCGTCGTATCGGCCGGAACGGCGCGGTGTTCCGATGCTGGAAATTCCGCACAATGGTCGAGAATGGCGACGAGGTCCTCATGGCTTATCTCGCCGCCAATCCCGCCGAGCGGGAAGAGTGGAGCGCCAGCCGGAAATTGCAGAACGATCCGCGCGTCACGCGAGTCGGCGTCGTGCTGCGCAAGCTTTCCCTGGATGAACTGCCTCAAGTGCTAAACATCCTGCGCGGCGAGATGAGCTTCGTCGGTCCGCGACCGGTGGTGAAGGACGAGCTCGAGCTCTACGGCACCGCCGCGCCGTACTATCTCAGCACCCGGCCTGGCCTCACCGGCCTGTGGCAGGTCAGCGGCCGCAATGACGTCTCCTACGGGGCTCGCGTCGCCTTCGATCGTCACTATGTCGAAAACTGGTCCTTCGTATCCGACCTCAAGATCCTGATCCGGACGGTGCCTGCGGTGTTCATGTCCCGCGGAAGCTATTGAACCGTCGATCGCGGGATCACTGCAAGACCGGGGCTGCAAGAAGGATGACAGACAGTTGAAGACCTTGTTCCATCGGCATTCCTCTTCCTCGCCGGCGCGCGCCCTTGTTGGCGCCGTGTTGCTGCTCATGGCGGCCGTCGGCGCAACCGCGGCCCAGACGAACGGTGACTATCAGCTCGATACGATGGATCGGCTTCGTATCCGTATTGCCGAATGGCAAAGCGCGGAAGGGGCGCTGCGGGACTGGTCGACGTTGAACGGAGACTATGTGGTCGGTCCCTCGGGGAACATCTCCATGCCTTTCGTCGGTCAGCTGAAGGCGCGCGGCAAGACGGTCGGGGAGCTCTCGGCGGCCATCGCCGGACAGCTCCAGCAGAAGCTCGGGCTGTCCGACAGCCCCGAAGCCTCCGTGGAGATCGCCGAGTTCCGTCCCGTCTTCATCGCCGGTGACGTGCAGACGCCCGGCAAATATCCGTTCGATCCCCAACTCACCGTGCTGAAGGCCCTGAGCCTTGCCGGCGGCCTGCGCCGCTCAGACTCCGCCGGCCTTGGTGGTCCGCGCGACTTCATCAACGCGCAGGGCAACTACGATCTGCTGGTGGCGCAGCGGAACGGCCTTCTGGCCCGGCGCGCGCGGCTGACCGCTGAGGCCGAGGGCAAGAACGCGATCGATTTTCCCGACGATCTCCGCAAGACCGATGCCGGACGCAAGCTGATGGGCGACGAAACCGCGCTGATGGAGGCACGGGCAAAGCGGCTGCGGCTGCAGCTTTCCGGGCTCGATGACTTGAAGAAGCTGCTGCAGTCCGAGATCGAATCGCTCACGCAGAAGATCGCCACCCAGAACCGGCAGCTCGACCTGGCTCGCCAGGAATTGAAGGGCCTCGGCAACCTGCAGGAGAAGGGGCTGGTGGCAAACCAGCGCGTCCTGACGCTGGAGCAGAGCAACGCCGAGCTGGAAGGCAAGATCCTCGACATGGAGACGGCGAGCCTGCGCGCCAAGCAGGACATTGCCAAGGCGACCCAGGATGGCACCACGCTGCAGAACGACCGCGACACCGAGATTGCGCAGGATCGACAGCAGACCGAGGCCGATCTCAATGAGATGGGCCTCAAGATGGGCATGTATTCCGGCCTGATGACGGAGGCTCTCAGCAGGGCGCCCGAAGCCGCCGCCAGCGCGACGCCGGGTTCCGAGCCGATGGTGCACTACAAGATCGTGCGCAGCACCAACGGCAAGTCCTCGGAGAGCGATGCCGCCGAGGATACGGCGGTTCTTCCGGGCGACGTCGTCAAGGTGGAGGTGACAGCGCCCCGCGTGAACTCGAACTGACGTTCGCCGGCCGGGACGCGGAAAGGCGAAATGAAGATACCGAAGGCCATCCTGGTCGATCCTCAGCGCAACCAGTTGTACGGTTGCGCGGCCGTCGCGCTATCCATTTTCGTCTTCGCCTATTCGACCCGGTTCGGGCAGGTTTCCATCCTTGCCTATTATGCGTGCTGGCTGCCGCTTCTGCTGGTCGACCACCGCCGCATCCTCGACGGGTACTGGCATTACCTGTGGGTGATCGCCTTCGCGGTCCTTGCCTGCCTGTCGGTGTTCTGGTCGGCCGCGCCGTCTGTCACGGCCCGTGCGTCGGTGCAGCTTCTGTCGCACGTGATCTGCGCGCTGATCGCGGCGCGCACCGTCAACACCCGTACGCTTACCCTCGGCGCCATGCTCGGCATCTGCGTGGTGCTGATGTTCTCCTTCGCGTTCGGGCAATACAGCTATGATCCGCTCGACGGTAATTACAGCTTCGTCGGCGCGTTCTCGTCGAAGAACCAGATCGGGTTGTTTTCCTCCCTCGGTATCCTTTTCGCCTTCGCCGCGCTCGTTATCCTGCGGGAGCGCGGCCTCTGGCGAATGCTGGCGCTCGCGTGTGCCGTCCTGTCGGCAGTGGCCCTCGTCAAGGCGCAATCGGCGACTTCGGTGCTTGCGATCATCGCGACTCTGGCCGTTCTTATCTGCCTGAAGATCACGACGTGGTTCTCCCCGACGGCTCGCAAGGGAGCTCTCATTGCCGGACTGATGGTGGCCCTGGTGGCGGTGTTTGCCGCCGCCAGCCTCGGCGCGTCCGACCTCGTTCTGGGCGCATTCGGCAAGGATTCGACGCTGACGGGGCGCACCTATCTGTGGAGCCAGGGGTGGGCGGCATCCTCGGACGCGCCGGTCTTCGGCGTCGGCTACCAGGCCTACTGGGTGCAGGGCTTCTCGGAAGCCGAAAGATTGTGGGCCGAGTTCTATATCGACACGCGCACCGGCTTTCATTTTCACAACACCTATATCGAGGTGTTGGTCGAACTGGGCGCCGTCGGCGTCCTGCTGATCGCCTTCCTGATGCTGCGCATCCCCTTCGGCCTGCTTCGGCGCCTGGCCAGCGCGCGCAACGATCCCGAAGCGCTCATTGCCTTTGGCATCGCCGTCATGTTCCTGGTGCGCTCCTTCGTCGAAGTGGACGTCCTCACGCCCTACGTCGTGGGCGGCTTCCTGTTCTACTACACGGCTGGGCTCCTTGCCTCGCCCCTGCGCTCACAGAACGCGACCGGTCGTGTCGATCACCACACCTTGGGCGGCTTCGTTCAGGCGGACGGGGCGGGATGAATCTGCTTCCTGGAATGCGGCATCCATCGGCCACAAACCGCTGTTAATGCAGGAAAAAGACGATTGAGGACGCCGTCGGTCGTCAGTTGAAGGCGGCGGCCATCAGCCTGCGATGCTCGTCGATCTCGGCGAAGAGCCAGTCGAGGAACTGGGTTATCCCCGGCTTGTTCGAGACGCCTGGCCGTTGATGCAGATAATAGCCGGCCGGATAGTCGTAGTAGATGTTGAAGGGCGCGACCAGCTTGCCCTGGTGCAGGAGATCCTGAGCCATGATGGTGTCGGCCAGCGCGATGCCGGTGCCGTTGGCCACCTCACGCATGATCAGCGTGCAGTCGTGCAGAACCGTGCCCGGCTTGCTGATGTCGCCGGCCACGGAGGCCTGCGCCAGCCACCGCTCCCATCTCCTTGTCTCGCATTCGTGGATAAGGTGATGGCCGAGCAGATCCTGCGGCGTCCCCAGTGGCCTCGGCCCGTCAAGAAGCGTTGGCGCGCAGACCGGGGTGAGCATTAGCGGAAGGACCAGCTTCAGTGCCGGGCTGGTCTTCTCGTTGAATTCGTCGACGATGGCGAGGTCGAAGTTCGAGCGCTTGCCCGACGCCGAAATTTCCAGATCGATCGAAGGATGCAACCGGCGGAAGGCCGGCAGGCGATCCGCGAGCCAGAGATTGAGGAAGGTGGGCTCGCACATCAGCCTGACGCGCCTTGCCTTCCGACTGCTCGCACCGTCGACAAGGCTGACATCCTCGGTAGCGCGTCGGATCGCCTCGAAGGCCTCCGACAGGCTGTGCGCGTAGTAGGAGCCCCTTGCTGTCAGGGTTATCTGCCGGAAGCTGCGCTCGAACAGTTCCTGGCCGAGGTTGGTTTCGAGCGAGCGGATATGACGGCTGACCGCCGAGGGCGTGAGATGCAGTTCTTCCGCGGCATCCTTTACGCTGCCGAGGCGCGCGGCGGCTTCGAAGGCGCGCATACCGTTGAGTGAGGGCAGGATCATGGATCGACCATGATCCATCGATTGAGTTTTTGTCAATCGAAGCGGACGAAATTGGCGTTTGAACAGACGCTCCCTTTTTTGAATATCGAAATCAGCAAAATGCGCGGCTCGGAAGCGGATTTCCGGGCCCGTCCCAGTAGTGGCAAGGGTAAAGGCTGTTCATGCCCCAGACTCCAGTGACCGTTTTCGAAACCATCGCCGATCTTCCCGATGACGCTCCGGTCATCGTGATCCTCAAGGCGGGTAGCCAGGGTTTTGGGGAAAGGGCACGGGCACTGGATACGAAGACGGCGGGCGCTCTGTCGCGTGCCTGCGCCGCTCCCGGCTTTTCCGGCAAGAGCGGCGAATGCCTCGACATCGTTGCTCCGCACGGGCTGGCGTCGCGCCGCGTCATCGTCCTGGGGCTCGGCGATCCGGCTGCCTTGACGTCGCTTTCAGCTGCGCGCGCCGGCGCCGATCTGGCTGCCTTCCTGGAAAAGAAGGGTGAGAGCGCCGCTGTCATCGCCTTCGACACGGTCGGCAGCGCGGCTGTCTCGGAGGAAGAGCTCGCCTGTCGGCTTGCGCTCGGCATACGCCTGAAGCGATACCGTTTCGATCTGCGCAACACGCGTCCCGGCGCCTCCTCCGAGGCTGGCTGGGTCATCGGGCTTGTCGGATTGCCGGAGACGGCGCGCGGTGCGGGGCTGACGCGCATCAACGCCATCGCCGACGGTGTCGAATTCGCCCGCACGCTGGTGAACCTGCCGCCAAACATCCTGCACCCCGACAGTTTCCTCGATCATCTCGCGCCCCTGCGCGAGGCCGGCATTGAGATCGAGACCCTGGATGAAGCGGAGTTGAAGCGGCTGGGCATGAACGCCTTGCTGGCGGTCGGGTCCGCGTCCATGCATCCGCCCCGTATCGTCGTGTTGCGCTATCGGGGAAAGAACGGCTCCGACGCGCCGCTTGCCTTCGTCGGCAAGGGTGTCTGCTTCGATGCTGGCGGCCTGTGCATCAAGACCGGGCCGCAGATGTTCGATATGAAGGGTGACATGGCCGGCGCGGCGGCCGTCGCCGGCCTGTTGCTGGCGCTCGCCCGGCAAGGCAGCAAGGTCGACGCCGTCGGCGTGCTCGGCATCGCCGAGAACATGCTGTCCGGCAAGTCGTACAAATCGGGCGACGTCATCACCACCCTGTCTGGGCAGACGGTCGAGGTGTTCGACACCGATTGCGAAGGCCGCATGCTGTTGGCCGATTGCCTCTACTACACGGCAACGCGCTTCAAGCCGTCCGCGATCGTGGACCTGGCGACGTTGACCTATTCGGTCATGCGTGGGCTGGGCAGCATCTTTGCCGGTCTGTTCAGCACCGATGACACCATCGCCTCCGGCATGATCGCCGCCGGCGAGGCGGTCGGCGAGCGGTTCTGGCGCATGCCGCTCGACCACGCCTATGACGAGGGGCTGCAATCGCCGTTGGCCGACCTGCGTCAGCACGCGCGCAATCTCGAGGATGGCGACGCGCCTTACGCGGCCGCGTTCCTGCGCCATTTCACGGACAACAGGCCTTGGGTGCATCTCGATATCGCCGGCAAGGAATTGTCCGAGACCGACGGTCCGATGGCGCGCCAGGGTGGCGTCGGCTTCGGTGTGCAGATGCTCGAAAGGTGGGTTGGCGCGGTGGAAGCGGGCAATCAGCGGATTGGTGAGGTGGGACGTTGACGTCGATCAGCAGCAGGGAAGGGCGCGCCGGCTTCGGCGCCTACGAAACCTGGTATCGGATTTCGGGAGACCTGGGAGCGGGCAAGCCGCCGGTGGTGATCCTGCATGGTGGCCCTGGCGTGGCGCACAACTATGTCGATTCCTACAAGTTGCTGGCGTTGCAGGGCCGCGCCGTCATCCACTACGATCAGATCGGCTGCGGCAATTCCACCTTGCTGCCGGAAAAGGGGGCGGATTTCTGGACGCCGCAGCTCTTCATCGACGAGCTTGAGAATCTCGTCGATCACCTTGGTATCCGCCCGGCCTTCCATGTTCTCGGGCAGAGTTGGGGCGGGATGCTGGGCGCCGAATACGGCGTGACGCGCCCGAAAGGGCTGAAATCGCTGACCATCGCCAATTCGCCGGCTTCGATGAAGTTGTGGGTCGAGGAAGCCAACCGGCTTCGCGCGGATATGCCCGTGGAGATACAGGACGCGTTGAACCGGCATGAGAAGGCCGGCACGACCAGCGACCCGGAATATCAGCAGGCGACGATGGCCTTCTACGAGCGGCATGTCTGCCGCGTCGTGCCGTTCCCGCCGGAGGTCACGGAGACCTTCGAACAGGTGGCGCGCAACCCCACCGTCTACAACGTGATGAACGGGCCGAACGAGTTCTTCGTCATCGGCACGCTGAAGACGTGGAGCATCATCGACCGTCTGCCTGCGATCGAGGTGCCGACCCTGATCATCTCCGGCCGCCATGACGAGGCGACGCCGGCGACCGTCCAACCCTACAAGGACGGCATCAAGGGCTCCCGCTGGGAGATATTCGAGCACTCCAGCCACATGCCGCATGTGGAGGAGAAGGAAAAATGCATGCAGGTCGTGGGCGCCTTCCTCGACCAGCACGATTTCTAGAAAAGGGGAACGATATGAAGAAGATACTCTTGGCGGCCGTCGCCGCATCCGTATTTACCTGGGCTGGACAGGCACCTGCCAGCGCTGAATATCTCAAGGAGCACAGGGGCGGCACAATGCGCCTGCTGGCACGCTCGGCGGCCGGAACGCTCGACCCGCACATCAACTACACCCTGCAGTACTGGCAGATCTTCCAGCCGCTCTATGACGGGCTCGTCGCCTTCCGCAAGGCCGACGGCAAGGACGGCTTCAAGATCGTCGCCGACCTCGCCGAGGACATGCCCCAGGTGAGCGACGACGGCAAAACCTTCACCTTCAAGCTGCGCAAGGACATCAAGTTCGCCAACGGGCAGGATGTGACCGTCAAGGACGTGGTGGCGTCGTTCCAGCGCATCTTCAAGGTGTCCGGTCCGACTTCCGGCACCTTCTATTCCGGCATCGTGGGCGCCGACAAATGTCTCGCCGACACCAAGAGCTGCACCCTGGAAGGCGGCGTGACCGGCGACGAAGCCGCCGGCACGGTAACGATCAAGATCACCAAGCCCGATGCCGAGTTCATCGACAAGCTTGCCATGCCGCATGCGGTGATCCTGCCGGCCGGCACGCCGACGGAAGATGTCGGCTCCAACCCGATTCCCGGCACCGGCGCCTACATGATTTCGGCCTACGACCCGAACAAGGGCATGACGATGGTGCGCAATCCTCATTTCAAGCAGTGGAGCGAGGAAGCCCAGCCGGACGGCTACCCGGACGTCGTGCAGTATGATTTCGGCCTTACCGAGGAAGCCGCCGTCACCGCCATCCAGAAGGGCGAGGCGGACTGGATGTTCGACCAGCCGCCGACCGACCGTCTCGTGGAGCTCGGCACCAAGTACATGGACCAGGTGCACATCTCGCCGCTGACGGCCTGGTGGTACGCGCCGCTCAACACGCGGCTGGCGCCGTTCGACAACGAGAAGGCGCGGCAGGCGGTGGCCTATGCGGTGGACCGCAACACGCTGGTCAACCTGTTCGGCGGCAAGGTGCTGGCCTCGCCGGTCTGCCAGGTGCTGCCGCCGGATTTCCCCGGCCATGTGGACTATTGCCCGTTCACCAAGAACCCCGGCGCCAAGTGGTCCGGGACCGACGTCGAGAAGGCCAAGCAGTTGGTCGAGGAATCCGGTACCAAGGGCCAGAAGGTCACGGTGATCGTCGAGGATACCGCCGTGTCGCGGGCCATCGGCGTCTACCTGCAGAGCGTGCTGACCACCATTGGCTACCAGGCCGACGTGAAGCCGATCTCGCCGAACCTGCAGTTCACCTACATCCAGAACACCAACAACAAGGTGCAGATGTCGGTCAGCCAGTGGTACCAGGACTATCCGGCTGCCTCGAACTTCCTCAACATCCTGTTCGGTTGCGACAGCTTCCGCGAGGGCTCCGACGCATCGGTCAACATCTCCGGCTTCTGCGACAAGGACATCGATGCCAAGATGAAGCAGGCGATGGACCTTGGCGTGACCGACCAGGAGGCCGCCAACAAGCTGTGGGCCGAGGTCGACAAGGAGGTCACCGACAAGGCAGGCGCCGTGGCGCTGTTCACGCCCAAGCATGTCGATTTCGTCAGCAAGCGTCTCGGCAACTTCAAGTTCAACGCCCAGTTCTACTGGATCGTCACCCAGGCCTGGGTGCAGTGATGACGCACTGACGGATCACGTTCGTGTCGACTGACGTCGTAGCCATGCCGCGCAAGACGCGAGGGCCCTGGGCTCTCGCTCTTGCGAAGCTGACGAGAAACAGGGCCGCCATGGCGGCCCTGATCCTCTTTCTCCTCATCGTTGCCGCCTGCCTCAGCGCGCCGCTCTACGCACGCTGGGCCGGCGTCGATCCCTTCACGTCGACGCTCGACGCCGTGATCCAGATCGACGGGCAGGACGTGCCCGTGATGGAGCAGTCGACGGAGGGGCTGGGGCTCGGTTACACGCCGCTCGGGCCGACGTGGCGGCTCGGCAACTATTTCCTGGGCGCGGACAATCAGGGCCGCGACGTCATGGCGCGACTGCTTTATGGCGGGCTCAACTCGCTGCTCATTTCTGCGGCGGCGACGGTGCTGACGCTGATCCTCGGCACGTCGGCGGGCCTGGTAGCCGGCTATTTCGGCGGCGTGACGGATACGGTCTTGTCACGCTTCCTCGACATTCTTTGGGCCTTCCCGATCTATCTCCTGGCGATCTCGCTTTCCATCGTGACGATTGCCCAAGGCATTTCCATAGGGCCGATAACAATCGAGTCCGGCAGCCTGTGGCTGCCCGTCATCATCATCGGCATCGTCTACGTGCCCTATGTGGCCAGGCCCATTCGCGGGCAGGTGCTGTCGCTGCGCAACAGCGAATTCGTCCTGGCCGCGATCAATCTCGGCGTGCCCGGCCATCGCATCCTGTGGCGCGATATCCTGCCCAACATCACCACCACGCTCATCGTCTTCGTGCCGCTGATGATGGCGCTGAACATGCTGACGGAATCGGCGCTGTCGTTCCTGTCCATCGGCGTGCAGCCGCCGGACGCGAGCTGGGGCACGATCATCCAGGACGGACAGGCGCTGCTTTACACCCGTCCGATAGTGGCACTGGCGCCCGGCATCGCGATTGCCATCTCGGTTATGGCGCTCAATGTCTTCGGCGACGGTCTGCGCGATGCGCTCGATCCGCGCTCCAAGGTACGGCTGGGGCGCGACTGATGATCTATCCCATCCTGCGCCGCCTCGGTCAGATGCTGTTCGTGATGTTCGGCATCTCGGTCATCGTCTTCCTGATCTTCTTTGCCACGCCTGGCTCCGACCCGGCTGCGCGCATTGCCGGCCGCAACGCTTCGCCCGAAGTCCTGGAGGCCGTGCGCCACAGCTTCGGCTTCGATCGGCCCCTCTACGTGCAGTATGTGCTGATGATGAAGAAGATCTTCGTCACCGGCGACCTGACCTCCTTCGTCAATCGCGGCTGGAAGGTGGTTCCGGCGGTGCTGGACTCCATTCCCGTCACGCTGTCGCTGGTGTTCGGCGCCGCGGTGCTGTGGGTGGTGGTTTCGATCATCATCGGCATCGTCGCTGCCGCCACGCGCGACAGCTGGCTGGACAAGCTGCTGATGGCGCTTGGCCTGCTCGGCATCTCCATGCCGGTCTACTGGCTGGGCGAGGTGATGAACCTGTTCACCCAGAGCCGGTACCACGATACTTGGCTGTTCTCCTGGGTTCCGCCGCTCGGCTACAAGAACTTTTCCGACGATCCGAAGGGCTGGTTCCTGACGCTTGTGATCCCGTGGGTCACGCTCGCCATCCTCTATATCGGCATCTACGGCCGTGTGCTGAGGGCGGCGATCATCGAATCGATGCAGGAGGATTACATCCGTACCGCCCGCGCCAAGGGCCTGTCGGAAACGCGCATCCTGTTGCGCCACGCGCTGCGCACCTCGCTGATCGCCTTCGTCACCCTGTTCGGGCTCGACTTCGGCGCCCTGGTCGGCGGCTCGGCCCTGCTGACCGAGGTCGTCTTCGGCCTCCAGGGCATAGGCAAGCTGACCTATGACGCGCTGCAGAGTCTCGACCTGCCTATGATCATGGCGACGGTGATGTACGCCTCGATGTTCGTCGTCATCGCCAACGCGGTGGTCGATTTCGTCTACATCCTTCTCGATCCGCGAGTGAAGACGTCATGATGCTCTCGGTTCGCGACCTGAAGGTATCCTTCCGCACCGACGACGGCCTGGTGCGGGCCATCGACGGCGTTTCCTTCGATCTGGAGGAAGGCGAAATCCTGGGCGTGGTCGGCGAGTCCGGCTCCGGCAAGACCGTGTCGCTGCTGGCGGTCATGGGTCTCATCACCGACCCCAACGCGGTGATCGAAGGTTCGATACGCTACAGGGGGCGTGAGCTGGTGGGCCTGCCAGCGCGCGAATTGCGACGCCTGCGCGGCAACGAGATCGCCATGATCTTCCAGGATCCGATGACGGCGCTGACGCCGGTCTACACCATCGGCTGGCAGATCGCCGAGCAGATCCAGGCGCATCGCAAGGTAAGCCGGTCAGTCGCGCTGGCGCGCGTCGAGGAATTGCTGGCCGAGGTGAATTTTCCGAACCCGCGCGAAGCCATGTCGCGCTATCCGCACCAGCTTTCGGGCGGCATGCGCCAGCGCGCGGTAATCGCGATGGCCCTGTCCTGCAACCCGGCGCTGCTTGTCGCCGACGAGCCTACGACGGCGCTCGACGTCACCGTGCAGGCGGGCATACTCGATCTCGTTCGCAAGCTCAGGGCGACGCATAACTCGGCGGTGGTTTTCATCACGCACGACATGGGCGTGGTCTCCGAGCTCGCCGACCGGGTGATGGTCATGTATGCCGGCCGCATCGTCGAGCGCGGCAGCCGGGCGGAGTTGTTCGGCGATCCATCGCATCCCTACACGCGAGCGCTGCTCGGCTCGATCCCGCCGTTGACCGGTGAAAAGCCGCGGCGCCTGCCGGCCATTCCCGGCTCGCCGCCGTCGCTCCTGCGGTTACCGAAGGGATGCGCCTTCGCGCCGCGCTGCCCGGCGCGCTATGAGCCCTGCGATGGCGCGAAACCGGTCCTGACCGGCGGCAGCCACGCCGCCGCCTGTTTCCGGGTGGCGCAGGCATGAGCGAAGAGATGAACACCGACCAGCCCATTCTCGAGACGCGCGCGCTGGGCAAGCGCTTTTCCATCGGCACCCGCTTTTCTTCCGAAGGTCGCAGGGTCGTGCACGCCGTCGACAATGTCTCGCTGACGGTTCGACGCGGCGAGACTCTCGGGCTTGTGGGGGAATCCGGCTGCGGCAAGTCGACCCTGGCGCGCTGCCTGGTCAGGCTCTACGACATCACCGACGGCCAGCTCCTGTTCGAGGGCAATGACGTCACCTCGAAATCGCTTGCCAGCCTGCGGCCGCTGCGCCGTCGATTGCAGATGGTGTTCCAGGACCCATCGGCGTCATTGAACCCGCGCCGCCGCGTCGGTGACCTCGTTGCCGAGCCGCTGCGTGTCCACACCAAGTTGAGCGGCGCCGGCATCCGCCAGCGCGTAGCGGAGCTGTTCGAGCTGGTCGGCCTGCTGCCGGATCACGTCGTGCGCTATCCGCATGAATTCTCCGGCGGCCAGCGCCAGCGTGTCGGCATCGCGCGCGCGATCGCGCTCAATCCCGACCTGGTCGTGCTGGACGAGCCGGTCTCGGCGCTGGACGTTTCGGTGCAGGCGCAGATCGTCAACCTGCTCGCCGACCTGCAGGACAAGCTGAAGCTGAGCTACATCTTCATCGCCCACGACTTGTCGGTCGTGCGCCAGGTGTCCAACCGGATCGCCGTCATGTATCTCGGATCGATCGTGGAGGAGGGCGCTTCGGAAGACGTCTTCGCCACGCCGGCCCATCCTTACAGCCAGGCGCTGATCTCGGCGGTTCCCGTGGTGGAGACGACGCCGAGCGGGCGTCGCAAGCGCATCATCCTGTCTGGTGATGTGCCAAGCCCGCTGAAGCCGCCTTCCGGTTGCCGCTTCCACCCGCGCTGCCCGGTGGCGCAGGACCGGTGCCGCACCGAACGGCCGGCGCTTCAGGAGCATAAGACCGGCCGGAAGGTCGCCTGTCATTTCCCGACGATATAAGCGCCGGGACCGCATCGGCTTCGCTATCGCGGGATGCCCGGGTTCGCGTGGCGTCACTTCGATACGTGAAACGAGTTGAGCCCTGAGTGGCGTGGGAGGAAATTGTCACGCGCGGCCTTCTGCGGCTGCCACTTCTCCCTTTGGCGAAAGATCGCGACCGCGCGTTCCTCGCGCTCGCGAGCGCTCTCGCCCTTCCTGTCACCACGAGCGAGTTCCTCGCTCATTTCCTTCAAGTCGCTGGGTGAAAAATAGCCCTTGTGCGCGTGACCCATCGCAGCCTCCTTTCGTGGAGGTGGGGCGAAAGCATGGTCTTCGCTGACAGCCGTCGGCGCCCGTATCAGATTGGCCGGCGATGGCGGGCAGTGTCGCACCATCGGCTGGCGGCTGCCAATCACTTTCCGGATTGCCAAGGAAAAAGCCCGCCGGCAAAGGCCGGCGGGTGACTGCAAGGGGAAGTTAGGACGACAGGTAACCCGCGTCGCGCAATATGGTTCCCTGGGGATGCCCTAGTTCCACATCGACCGCATCTTCGTCTTGATGTCGATGGCGGCCCGCGGCCTGGCGGCGCTGCCCTCGCGTTGGAGCTGGCTGGCCCAGGACGTCACGTGAAAATGCTGGAGCATCGAGGCGGAAATGAACCGGGTGCGGGAAGCGTAGACGTGTCTGTCGCCCCGCGCGGCCTGGCCGGAGGTGTAGAAGCGCTGCGGCGTGATGAGGTGGAGCGAGTCCTTGGCCCGCGTCATCGCGACGTAGAGAAGCCGACGTTCCTCCTCGAGTTCCTTGCGCTCGCCGGCGCTGAGGTCGATCGGCATGCAGCCGTCGACGGCGTTGAGCACGAAAACCTTCGACCACTCCTGTCCCTTCGCGGAATGAATGGTCGAAAGGACCAGATAGTCCTCGTCGAGATGCGGCGGACCGGCTTCGTCGCTGGTGGCGCTTGGCGGGTCGAGCGTAAGGTCGGTCAGGAACCGCTCCCGCGAGGGATAGGTCGAAGCAATCTGTTCGAGCTGCAGGAGGTCCGCGCGACGGACGGTGGCGTCCTCGTGCTTTCGCTCCATGTGCGGCTCATACCAGAGTCTTGCTCTTTCCATTTCGGCTGGCCAGCCGGCGCCGCGCCGCAAATCGCAAAACAGGTCGACGAAAAGCGGCCAGTCGGCGGCCGCCCGCCCGGGCGGGCTGAAGCGCGCTAGCCCCATTTCCAGGTCGAGCGACTGTTCCATGCTGTCGATCGCCTGCGTCGCGGTGGAGGGGCCAATGCCGGGCATGAGCTGCATGACACGAAAGCCCGCGATCCTGTCGCGCGGGTTCTGGACGAAACGCAGCGCCGCAAGCATGTCCTTGACGTGCGCCGCGTCCAGGAATTTCAGGCCGCCGAACTTGACGAAGGGTATGTTGCGGCGCGTCAACTCGACTTCGAGGGGACCGGAATGGTGAGCCGCCCTGAACAGCACCGCCTGTTGCTTGAGCAGGATGCCGGTTTCCCGCTCCTTGAGGATCTGGTCGCAGACGTAGCTCGCCTGCTCGTTCTCGTCCCGGACGGTGACGATCGCGGGTTTCTCCGCCGAGGCGCGGTCGGTCCACAGGTTCTTGGTGAATCGCTCCGAAGCCTCGGCGATGACGGCGTTGGCGGCATTCAGGATCGCATCGGTCGAGCGGTAGTTCCTGTCGAGCGTGACGACATCGGCCGGCACCGGAAACAGGGAAGGGAAGTCCAGTATGTTGCGGACCTCGGCGGCCCGGAACGAATAGATGGACTGGGCATCGTCGCCAACGACGGTCAGGCCGCGGCCGTCCGGCTTGATGGCCGTCAGGATCACCGCCTGCAGCCGGTTGGTGTCCTGGTACTCGTCGACGAGCACGTGATCGAACCGTGAGCCCAGATGCTCGGCGAATTCCGGTTCGGCGGCCATCTGCGACCAGTAGAGCAGCAGGTCGTCGTAATCGAGGATGTTGTGCCGCTGCTTGGCCTCGACATAGGCGTTGAAGAGCCGCTTCAGCTCGTCCACCCAGCCCGCGCACCAGGGAAAGGCGTCGCCGAGAACAAGCGCCAGATCCGCCTGCGCATTGACGACGCGCGAATAGATCGCAAGGCAGGTGCCCTTGGCCGGAAACCGGCTTTCCGTGGAGGAAAATCCCAGCTCGTGGCGGACGAGATTCATGAGGTCGGCCGAATCCTCGCGGTCGTGGATGGTGAAGGAAGGATCCAGTCCGATCTCGAGTGCGTAGTCTCGCAGCAACCGAGCGCCGATCGAATGGAAGGTGCCGGCCCATGTCAGGCCCTCCATGAGACTGGCGGCGCGTTCCTTCATCACCTCGGCGGCGATGCGTTCGACGCGTTTGCTCATTTCGGCCGCCGCGCGCCGCGAGAAGGTCATCAGCAGGATGCGGCGAGGGTCCGCTCCACGCACGATAAGGTGCGCCACCCGATGCGCCAGCGTGTTCGTCTTGCCGGAACCGGCGCCGGCGATGATGAGCAGCGGGCCGGCGACGGCGCCATCGCCGTGCAGGACGGCCGCGCGCTGCCCTTCGTTGAGCTTGGAGAGATAGCCAGCCTCGCTGGCCGAATCACGGAAGGCGACGTTCATGCCGGCATGAAGCATCGTTTCTGTTTCGTTCGCAATCGGCGTCTGGACGCGCACGGACCATCGGCCAATGACCTCATCCATTTGGTCACGGGCTGCCAAAGTGGCACGGAGACACGTCTTTTTGCTTTTTGACGGTCCGCGCCGTATATCCGGTCGAAAATCACTGCCGCGCCGCCAAGACGCCGAACCGCAATGACAAAATCAATCAGCGCTAACGAATTGAACATATACGAGAAAGCGCGGCTTCCCATCGTGGCCGTAGCGCCCATGATGGACTGGACCGACAGGCATTGCCGGTTCTTTCATCGCCGGCTGACACGCCGCGCGCTGCTCTATACAGAAATGGTGGTGGCCGATGCCGTCATCCACGGCGCGCGCGACCGGCTGCTCGGTTTCGACGACACGGAACATCCGGTCGCGCTGCAGCTCGGTGGGTCGGATCCGCGCAAGCTCGCCGAGGCCGCGCGCATCGGCGAAGATTTCGGCTACGACGAAATAAACCTGAATGTGGGCTGCCCGTCCGACCGTGTGCAATCCGGCACTTTCGGTGCCTGCCTGATGAAGGAGCCCGGCCTGGTCTCCGAATGCGTGGCGGCCATGAAGGGCGTCGTCAAGGCGCCCGTCACGGTCAAGTGCCGCATCGGGGTCGACGAGCAGGATCCGGAGCCGGCGCTCGATACGCTTGCCGAAGGCGTGTTCGCCGCGGGCTGCGACGCGCTGTGGGTACATGCCCGCAAGGCCTGGCTCCAGGGGCTCAGCCCCAAGGAGAACCGCGAGATTCCGCCGCTCGATTACGATCGCGTCTATCGCTTGAAGGCCAGGAAGCCGAGCGAATTCATCGGTATCAACGGCGGTGTTCAAACGCTGGAAGAGGCTCGGCTTCATATCGAGCACGTCGACGGCGCCATGCTTGGCAGGGCCGCCTATCACACGCCGGGCATCCTGACCGGTGTCGACGCGATGCTTGCCGGCAACGCGCCCGGACCGTTCGATTTCGAAGCGCTGATCGACGAGATGGCGCGTTATGCGGCCCGCCACATCGCAGAGGGCGGCAGGCTGATCCACGTGACGCGCCACATGGTGGGATTGTTCCACGGCCTGCCGGGCGCGCGGCGCTATAGGCAGATACTGTCCACCGACGCGACGCGGCACGACGCCGGACCCGAGGTGCTGAAGAGCGCGCTGGCCGCCGTCAATCTGGACGCGCTGGCTGAAGAGGCGGCCTAGCCCGCCATCGTCAGGATCGCTGCCTGGACTCGAGCCGTCAGTCTCGCAGGATCATGCGGTCGCCCCGCATGTCGAAGCCGGACAGCGAGCTGATGAAATTCATGCCGAGCAGGCTTTGGGAGAGTGCCCCGGGCGCCGCCACCATGACTGGCAGATCCTTGCGCACGATACCGCCGATGGCGATCTCGTTGGTCCTGGCCGCCGCAGTGCGCGCCATGCCGTTGGCGGTCGAGACGGGAATGGTGAAGTTGAGCGCGCCGAGATCGATCCCCGCCGCACGAGCATCCTCGGCGGTCAGCACGGTGCTGGTGGCGCCAGTGTCGACCACGGCGCGGATCGGAGACCCATTGACCAGCACCCGTGCTTCGAAATGACCGCTGTTGGCCTTGTCCAGCGTGACCGTGGCGCGACCGCCTTCAACGCTGAGACTGAGCGGGCTGCCCGGAACCAGCCCGGCAGTGATCCTGCTGGCGACATCCTGAAGTTCGTATCGGTACTGGTAGCCGCCGATCAGCGCCAGGGCGATCAGCGCCCACGCGCCAAGGTTGCTCGCCAGCGTGCCGAGCGACCGTCCAGACCTCAGCATCCCGACGGCGATGACGAGGCCGATCGTGCCCAGCCAGATCAAACGGCTGAAGTCGTAATTGTCGATGCCGGCCGTGGTGCCGGCGGAGTCGTTAAAGGCGAGAAGCGCCGCACCGATGCCAATGACCAGCAACACTATCCACAAGAGGCGGTTCATTGCGGGCGCGGCCTCACGAGAGTGCGCCGCGTTCGCGCGCCATACGGCTGCGGCGTGTTTCCCGGCGCGGGCGGCGCTCGACTGTTTCCAGTCTTGCAGGCAGTTCCGCCATGACGGCGCGGCGCATTTCCGACGTCATGCCGATCCAGCCGCCGATCTCGTCACGGGTGCGGCCGCAGCCGAAGCAGAAGCCGGTCTTCATGTCGATCGAGCAGACCAGGATGCATGGGGATTCGATGGCCGTCATGACATTCTCTTGGCAGTGCCTTCCGCAGCGTGCCACGAAAGCCACGCCCTTCTCCACATGGTGCAACGGCGGGGTCAATGCAAGCCCTTCGGATTCCGCGATGGGCAGACGCTTTGGCGTCCTGCCGCGCCGCATTGGGTTGTGCGGAGGAGGCAAGGCGGCTATGCCGCTGGCAAGTTTCACGGATGGCCACCGATCCCATGACCAGCGCCTTGCCCTTCGACGATTTCCGCAACCTGCTCGACAAGTTGCCGGCCGCCGACGCCGCCGCCAGGGCGCGGGTGGAGGCACTGTTCGCCAAGGCGGCCAAGCCGGCGCATTCGCTCGGTCGAATCGAGGATATTGCCGCCTGGCTCGCCGGATGGACCGGTCGCGCGCCGCCTGTGGTGACGAGGCCGCTGGTGGCGGTGTTCGCCGGCAATCACGGCGCGACCCGTCATGGCATTTCGCCGCGTCCCGTCGCGGCCACCGCCGAAGCGGTGGAATTGTGCGCGGCAGGCGGGGCGGCTGTGAACCAGGCCTGTGTCGCCTACGATCTCGGCCTCAAGGTCTTCGATCTCGCGCTGCATGTCCCAACCGCCGACATTGCCGAGGACGCAGCCCTCGACGAGCGCGGCTGCGCCGCCACCATGGCCTTCGGCATGGAGGCGATCGCCGGCGGCGCGGACCTTCTGTGCCTCGGCGATCTCGGCGTGGGCAACTCGACAATCGCGGCCGCGCTCTGCGCGGCGCTGTTCGGTGGCACGGGAGCGGATTGGGTCGGGCCGGGCTCGGGCGCTGACGAGGCCATGCGCGCGCGCAAGGCCGGTGTGGTCGATGCCGCCTTGACGCTGCACGGCCCGCATCTCGACAATCCACTGGAGGCCCTGCGGCGGGTCGGTGGGCGCGAGTTCGCGGCGATCGCCGGCGCGATACTGGCTGCCCGCATGCAGGGGATACCGGTGCTGATCGACGGCTTCGCCGCGACGGCGGCGGCGGCCGTGTTGCATTCCGTCAACGAACATGCGCTCGACCATTGCCTGCTCGCCAGCCTGTCGGCTGAACCGGGGCATGCCATGGTCGCGGAGAGGCTGGGCCTTCAGCCATTGCTGGAACTCGGCATCAATCACGGGGAAGGGGTGGGAGCAGCGCTCGCCGCCGGGCTGGTCAAGGCCGCGGCGCTCACCAGCTCCGGCATGGCCGTGGCGGTACGCGCCTAGCCGACCAATGGCTGCCGGATAGCAGCGATTTGTCAGCGGCGCCGGCCGGCGACGGCCTTGGTCGGCAACGCCGGCAACTCCTCCATCACCCGGCTCAGCGGGAAGATGGCGATCGCCTCGGTGCCCTCGCGCAGCTTGGAATGCAATTGGAACTCGCCGCCATGCATGGCGAGCAGGCCCTGTACGATCGGCAGGCCCAGTCCCGTGCCCTGTTCCGCGCTCTTGATGGCTATGGAGCCCTGGCCGAACGCCGAAAGCACGACCGGGATCTCGTCCTCCGGTATGCCGGGCCCGTTGTCCTTGACCGAGATGTACTGTCCGCCACCCGCTGTCCAGCCGACCCGCACCCGCACCTCGCCGCCGGTCGGGGTGAACTTGATGGCATTGGAGAGCAGGTTGAGCGTGATCTGCCGCACGGCGCGCTCGTCGGCGAACAGGCGCGGCAGGACGCTTTCGAAATCCTGGATGACGCGGATGTCCTTGTTGCGTGCCTTCAGCTCCATCATGTGGCAGCAATCCTCGACGATGGAGAGCAGCATCACCGGTTCTTCGTTGAGCTGGTAGCGGCCGGCCTCGATGCGGGAAAGGTCGAGGATCTCGTTGATGAGATCCAGCAGATGCTGTCCGGACTCATGCACGTCATGGGCATAGTCGCGATAGGTCGTGTTGTTGATCGGCCCGAGGACCTCGTTCGCCATCACTTCGGAGAAGCCGAGGATGGCATTGAGCGGCGTGCGTAGCTCGTGGCTCATGGAAGCCAGGAAACGCGACTTGGCCAGATTGGCGTCCTCGGCCCGCCTGCGCGCCTCGTCGGACATGGCCTTGGCCGTTTCCAGCTCCGCGATCAGCCCGTCCTTTTCCGAGCGGAACGAAAGCAGCATGAGGGACGAGCGATGAAGGTGGCGCGCCACGTATGCGAAGAAGGGCAGCGAGATGATCAGCAGCGCGACCATCGTCACCTCGACCGGCTTCCAGAGGCTGGCGCCGGCATAGGCGTAGATGGCGACCGGAATCGTGAAGGTGGCAAGCAGTGCCCCGCGCAGCGAGGAGGCCAGGACGGCGGTCGCGGCCATGGCGAACAGCAGCACCACGGCCTTGACCACCTGGAACTGGTCCACCTCGCAGACACTGCAACCTAGCCAGGCGAAATACGCCCAGCTTACGCCACACAGGAAATGGCCGACCAGGAATTCGCGGCGCGTCTGCACGGTGTTGAGTTCGGCGGCCTCGGTGCGCTCGACGCGGCGGGCCATGAAGGCAACGATGCTGTAGCAGATGAGGGCGAACAGCGCCCATACGCCGATCGCCTTGCCCATGCCGGCAAACAGGCCGAGCGCCGCCACCCCCAGCACCAGAAGCGGCACGGCGATCGCGCCACTCGTCATCGCGCGGGCATGCAGCTTCAGGAGTTCACGATCGAATTCGGGATTGCCGGCCTGCTGCGAAAGACGGTCACGGGTCTTACGCACCGCGCGGGCGACATCCGTGTTGCGGTGTCGCTTCCTGCGGTCCACTATAAACTTGTCCGCTGTGTTCGAGCGTTGCAAGGCCGTGAAACTTCAATCTATGCGAGCAGCGGGTTCAAGGTGTTAATCTACGGCCGAATGATTAACCAACGGTTTGCCATATGAGCCGTTCGTGGACCGGCGGGCCACGTCGGCGATATCCGGCGCCGCAGCCGGAGCGAGGGCTGTTGCGCAGGCTTGCCGACTACGGGTTGGCGGTCATCCTGCTCGGTCTTCTCATCCTGCTTGCCGCGCGTCTCGACCGTTTCGCGACACGGACGGCCGAGGGGGCTGCGATCATCAACGATGGCGATTCGATAACGCTTGGCGCCGAGCGCATCCGCATGCGCGGCATCGACGCGCCCGAGTATTCGCAGGTTTGCCGCAAGGATGGTGTCGACTATCCCTGCGGCAAGCTTTCCCGGCAGTATCTGGTCGGGCTGATCGCCGGACAGCCCGTTAGCTGCAGCGGCTGGCAGCGCGACCGCTATGGCAGGCTGCTGGGGGATTGCGTAGCGGGCGGCAAGGACCTCAACCGAGCGCAGGTCGTGGCCGGCTGGGCCGTCGCCTATGGCGACTTCGAAACGGAGGAGGCCGTCGCTCGCGCGGCCAAGGTAGGCATCTGGGGTGGCACCTTCGAAAGGCCGCAGGACTGGCGGGCGAACCATCGCGGCGCGCCTGTCGAGGCACGGCACAGTCCTCTTGCCGCTGTGGGCGACGCGCTGCGCGAGTTCTTCCGTTTCCAGTAGCAGGTGCTCTATTGTCCAAGGCTTGTTCGAACAGGGAGCGTGCAATGAAACTCTTCGACGGCAGACGGGCGCCGAATCCTAGGCGGGTCCGGGTCTTCCTCGCCGAAAAAGGTATCTTGGTTCCGCTTGTGCCGGTCGATATGGCGGCACTCGAGCATCGCGGGGGCGATGTCGGCGCGCGCAACCCGCTGCGGCGGCTGCCGGTGCTCGAGCTCGACGACGGCACCATCATCACCGAGTCGGTCGCCATATGCCGCTATTTCGAGGAATTGCAACCTGAACCCGCTCTGTTCGGCCGTGACGCGCTCGGCAAGGCACTGGTCGAGATGTGGCAGCGGCGCGTCGAACTCAACCTGCTCGCCAGCGTTGCCGCCGCCTTTCGCCACATACATCCGGCAATGAAGGAGTGGGAGGTGCCGCAGATCCCCGAATGGGGCGAGGCCAACAAGCCGAAGGCCGTGGAATTCCTAAGGTTTCTCGATGACGAACTGGCGCATCGACCCTTCATCGCCGGGGAGGCCTACTCGATCGCCGACATTACCGGGTTGATCGCCATAGATTTCATGAAGCCGGCGCGCATCAAGGTCCCCGAGGACTGCGCGAATGTCCTGCGCTGGTACGAACTTGTGTCGAGCAGGCCGAGCGCGGCTGCGTGAGCCGGGAACTGGATGACTTCGCGGCGATCGTTCGCAAATGCCGCATCTGCGTCGAGCATCCGCTCGGCCGACCGCTGCCGCACGAGCCGCGGCCTGTGCTGCGGCCGTCGTCGAAGGCCCGCATCCTGATCGCGAGCCAGGCGCCCGGCACCAAAGTCCATCTGTCCGGGATGCCGTTCACCGATGCCTCAGGCGATCGCTTGCGGGACTGGCTGGGCGTGACCAGTGAGGAGTTCTACGACATCGAGAAGTTCGCCATCGTTCCGATGGGCTTCTGCTTTCCTGGTCAGGATGCAAAGGGTGGCGACCTGCCGCCGCGCCGCGAATGCGCGCCGGCTTGGCGCGAGCAATTGATGGCGTTGATGCCGGGGATCGACCTCGTGCTGACCATCGGCATCTACGCGCAGGCCTGGCACATGGGCTCGACACGCCGCTCTTCGCTGACCGAAACCGTGATGAACTGGCGTGCCGCCTGGGACGCTTCGGTGATCCCACGGGTGCTGCCGCTGCCGCATCCGTCATGGCGCAATACGGGTTGGCTGAAGCGGAATCCATGGTTCGAAATGGATTTGCTGCCTTTCCTCAGGTCGGAAATCCGCTATCGCCTTGCCTGAGCGTAGAGCAAGCAATCACTCGTAATTCGTGCATTTTGCAGAATTTTTTTCTTGTGAAAGGGGATGGAAGGCCCGATTATAGGGAAACTATTCCTTAGGAGCTATTGATGGACCGCCTTGATCGCAAAATTCTCCGCCTGCTGCAGGAGGACGCGACGCTGGCCGTTGCCGACGTCGCCAAGAAAGTCGGCCTGTCGACGACGCCGTGCTGGCGCCGAATCCAGAAGCTTGAGGAAGAGGGTGTCATCAAGCGGCGCGTCGCCATTCTCGACCACGAGAAGGTCAATGTGCGCGTCACCGTCTTCGTTTCGATCCGCACCAATTCGCACAGTCACGAATGGCTGAGGCGGTTTTCGGAAGTCATCCAGGAATTTCCGGAGGTGGTCGAGTTCTATCGCATGAGCGGCGATGTCGATTATCTGTTGCGCGTGGTGGTGCCGGACATCGCCGCGTATGACGCCTTCTACAAGCGGCTGATCGCCAAGATCGAGATTCGTGACGTGTCGTCGTCCTTCGCGATGGAGCAGATCAAGTACACCACCGAAATGCCGCTGGATTACATGATCCTGGAGAAGGAGTCCGGCGCCAACGCTGCCTAGAGCATCTTGCGGCCAAATGGGAGCATCTGGCGTCGCGCAAATGCGGCAAAAACAAATAGATAGAGCGGATTTTGACGGTTCCGTTTCAACCGGAACCGGTCAGCTTTTCTTCTTGTTCAGGAAATTCCACGGCGAGTTGACCGGCAACGTGACCGTATCCGGCACGCTGTCGACGTTGACGACATCGGCCTTCCGCACGGTATAGCCCGACTGAATGATCGACACGCCGTCGAGAATGAAGAGCTGGCTTTTCTCCATGCCGGGCTGCAGCGTCCCAGTGACGGCGACCGGTTGATAGGCTTCCGGCATGCGGTAGGGGTGAGCCGGCGTGACCAGGACGATCTGGTTCGGCGGCGGCGTCGGCATATGGCTGCACGCGCCGGTCCATGGAACCAGCAGGAACTGGTAGACAAGGTCACCCTCGCGATCCACGGGCAATGCATAGCCGGCCAGCGTGATTGCCTTGCCCTGCAAGCCGGTCGACAGGGTTTCGCCGTGATCCGGCAACTTGGCGGCGATCATGGGCAGACCGACATTCTCGCCCGCTGCCTGCGTGGCGGGGCGCAGGTCCTTCCAGAGGATATGCGCGACGTCCTGCGCCGCCGCCGCTCCGGAAAATGCAAGCAGACTGGCGAACACCGCCGCTGATTTGAGAAGATCGTTCATGGCGACGCACTTTCGACCACCCCGACCGCCAGGTCGAGTAAAACCGTGGTGATTCCCGGCCGGTCTTTCGGCGCGGTTATCGCGGAGGGTTCTCCGCCGCCAGCCGCATTACCAGGCGACGCGAGCCGGCGACACCCGTCTCGACGAAGCCGCGCGCGACAAACATGTCCCGGAATCCCATGAACCGGTAGCTTGGCGATGCTTTCTCGACCGGATAGGCCTCGATGATGTGGGCGCCTTTGGCGAAGGCATGCTCGACAGCGGCATCCAGCAGCGCCGTCGCCAGTCCCGACCCGCGCAAGTCCCTGGGCTCGTAGAAGCAGACGATCGACCAGACGCCAGCTGCCCCTTGGTCCTGCCTGGGCGTCAGTTTCCTGTAAGTGTCGCGCGGCGCGACCGAACACCAGCCCACGGGGCGTCCTTCCGCTTCGGCGACGATGCCGACCGGCGTGCCCGCGTCGATCAGCGCCATCATCGAGCGTTTCTTATCGTCATTCTCTGCCTGCCCACGGTTCGGCAAGGGACGCCAGGCCATGCACCAGCAGTATTTCGGAGCGCCGGGCTGCTCGAACAGGCTTTCGAAAGCGCCGCGCGTCGACGGTGTCACGTCGACGAAGCGGATGTGGGCGAGATCAGGCTTTTCTGGCGGCGAGCCGCTCGAGCGTCCTGGCATCCGTCAACTCCTTCACCGCGTCCTTACCGATCCAGCGCGCCGACTTGTCGGCGGATGCGGCAAGTTTCCTGCTCAACGCAAGGGCGGGGACATGCAGCGATGTCGACCGCTTGCCGATCTGTCGCAGCGCCCAGTTCACCGCCTTGCGGACGAAATTGCGCTCGTCGTCGGCATGCGTTTCGATGAGCGAAAGATAGGATATGAAGGTGGCGTCCGGTTCCTTCTTGAGGTGAACCGCGGCCCAGGCCAGCATGGCGAAGGCCGTGCGGCGGACGAATTCCCGCTCGTCGGCGGCGAACACCGCGACCAGTTCGCGCCAGAATGGCGTCTCCGCGAAGAGGTCGGCAACGCCGTCGACAATCTCCCAGGAATCGAAATCACCCGACCATCGCCGGCACTGGTCGGGTGTGAGTTTCCTGGCATCGGCGGTGAAGGCCGCCAACAGGCGTGCCTCGCGGATGTTGCTTTCCCACAGCAGCAATGCGCGTTCGTGGTTCTTCCTGAGTTTGCGCGCCAGCGGTCGAAGGTCCGAATTGCCGACACCGAGGGCCGTTGCCGTGTTGATGCCGAAACGCGCCATGCCGGCACGGTTCGCTTCCGTGCCGATCGAGCGCAGATGAGCGATGATTTCCGCCGCGCTCCAGTCCGGACCGGGCAGGGACATGCCGTATTACTTTTCCAGCCGCGCCAGCAGCGAGGACGTGTCCCAGCGCCGGCCGCCCATTTCCTGCACATCCTTGTAGAACTGGTCGACGAGCGCGGTCACTGGCAGCTTGGCGCCGTTGCGATCAGCCTCGGCGAGGCAGATGCCAAGATCCTTGCGCATCCAGTCGATGGCGAAGCCGAAATCGTATTTTCCGACATTCATCGTCTTGTGGCGGTTCTCCATCTGCCAGGAGCCGGCGGCGCCCTTGGAGATCACCTCGACGACCTTCTCGATGTCGAGCCCGGCCTTCTTGCCGAAATGGATGCCTTCGGCCAGTCCCTGCACCAGTCCGGCAATGCAGATCTGGTTGATCATCTTGGTAAGTTGCCCGGCCCCTGCGGGGCCCATCAGCCCGACCATGCGGGCATAGGCGTCGATGACCGGTCTGGCCCTGTCGAATGCCTCCTGCTCGCCGCCGACCATCACCGTCAGCACGCCGTTTTCCGCGCCCGCCTGTCCGCCGGACACCGGTGCGTCGAGAAACGAGAAGCCGCGCGCCTGCGTGGCCTGGGAGAGTTCGCGCGCGACTTCAGCCGAGGCGGTGGTGTTGTCGATGAAGATCGCGCCCTTCTTCATCGACTGGAAGGCGCCGTTGGCGCCAGTCGTCACCGAGCGCAGATCATCGTCGTTGCCGACGCAGGAGAAGACGAAATCCTTGCCAGTCGCGGCCTCCGCCGGCGTTGCAGCGACATGGCCACCATGTTCGGCAGCCCATTTTTCAGCCTTGGCGCGGGTGCGGTTGTAGACGGTGACGTCGTGGCCGCCCTTGTTCTTCAGGTGCGCGGCCATCGGATAGCCCATCACGCCAAGACCGAGAAATGCCACCGATGCCATGTTTGAATGCTCCGCGAAAAATGAAATGCCGCGCAGGGTTTAGAGCATTTTACCGCCGAGTGGAATCACTCGGGGTCCCGGAATGCTGTGGGCCAAGCCAAGACAGGCGGACCAGAGGCCGCCTTGATCTCACCGCTTCAGATGCACGGTGATGCGGCGCTCGATCCATTCCACGCCGTTACGCAGGATCTCGACCATCACCAGATAGACGATCGCCACCCAGATATAGGCTTGGAAGTCGAAGGATTTGGCATAGGCGAGCTTGGCGTTGCCCATCAGGTCGTAGACGGTGATGATGGCCACGATCGCCGAGGCCTTGATCATCAGGACGAGTTCGTTGCCATAGGGGCGCAGCGCCACGACAAGCGCCTGCGGCAGGATCACCTTGCGCAGCGTGAGCAGCTTGTGCAGGCCGAGCGAGGCGGCGCCCTCCCATTGGCCCCGGGGAACGCTTTCGATTGCGCCGCGCAGGATTTCGGCCTGGTAGGCCGCGGTGTTGAGCGCGAAAGCGAAGACGCCGCAATTGAAGGCGTCACGGAAGAACCACCAGAGCCCGACACTTTCAAGCTCGACCCGGAACGAGCCCACCCCGTAGTAGACGAGGTAGACCTGAACCAGCAGGGGCGTGCCGCGGAAGAAGTAGACGTAGCAATAGGCGAGCCCGGACAAGATGCCGTTCTTCGACATGCGGCCATAGGTGACCGGCAGGGAGAGGATCGCGCCGGCGATCATGGAGACCACGACCAATGACAGCGTCGTCCCCAGCCCCTGGAGGTAGGCCGGCGCATAGCGGAAGAAGAAGTCGGTATTCCAGGCGGAGACGAGATAGGCGACGATGCCGAGGCCGAAGATAATCCACAGGCCGACAAGCGCGTATCCTAGAATACGGGCGCGCGACCAGCCGCGGGCCTGGGGCGGTGGCGGCTCGACGATGGTTTCAGTGACGCTCACCGTGTCGCCCCCTTGCGTGCGAGAGAGCGCACAATGAAGCCGGTGGCGATCGATGACAGGATGGCCAGCACGAGGAAGACCAGCGCCGCAAGGCTGTAGAAGAGGAAGGAATGCTTGGTCACACGGGCAGCCACGCCGGCGTTGCGCAACGTCTCCGCGAGGTTGACCACCGAGACCAGCGACGTGTCCTTGAGCAGGATCAGCCAGCAATTCTCCAGGCCCGGAAAGGCGATGCGCACCAGCTGCGGCAGGATCACCTTGCGCATGGTCTGCCATTTCGACAGGCCGATGGCGTAGCCGCCTTCATACTGGCCCTTCGGTATGGCGCGGAAGGCCGAAAGGAAAACCTCGCTGGCGTAGGAGGAAAAGATCAGCGACAGCACGATCATGCCGGCGATGAAGCTGTTCACGTCGATTGTCGCGTCCGGATTGAACCAACGGATGACGTGCTGCAGCAGCAAGGGCATGCCGAAGAAGAACAGGAAGAGCGTCACCAGCTCGGGCAGGCCGCGAAACACCGTGGTGTAGATGTTGGCGGCTAGCCGCAGCGACGGTTCTTCCTGCTGCTTGGCGAAGGCGACGAAGAAGCCGATGACGAGGCCGAAGGGAAGCGTGGCGAGCGCGAGCGCGATGGTGACCAGCGCGCCATAGGCGATATCGTCCGACCAGCCATCAGGTCCCCAGCTGAGAAGCGTCCAAATGGTTGGGCCTGGCATCCGTCCGACTTATCCCCCGATAGTCCTGAAACCAAAGCGGGGCGATGGGGAAGCCCACCGCCCCGACTGACCTTCATCAGGAAGAAGACTTACCGTAGACGTCGAACTTGAAGTACTTGTCGTTGATTTCCTTGTATTTTCCGTTTGCGCGGATGGCGTCGATCGCCGCGTTCAGCTTGTTGACGAGATCGGTCTCGCCCTTGCGCACGGCAATGCCGGCGCCGGGGCCGAAGATCTCGACAGGCTGCGGATCTGGCGTGCCGAGGATCTTGCAGCAGGCGCCATCCGGCGTGTCCAGCCACTGGCTGAGCACGACGATATCGTCCTCGATGGCGTCGAGACGGCCATTGGCGAGGTCGGCCTGCTCCTCGGGGCTGCTCGGATAGCCCTTGATGGTGCTGTCCGTGTAGGTCTTCGAGGCGTAGTTGAAGTGCGTGGTGGTGGTGGCGACGCCGATCGTCTTGCCGGCGAGGTCAGCCTTGGTCACGCCCTTGAGGGTAGAGTCCTTCGGCACTGCGAGCGCGGAAGGCGTGTTGTAGTATTTGTGCGTGAAGTCGACCTTCTGCTGCCGCTCCGGCGTGATCGACATGGAGGCGACGATGGCGTCGAACTTGCCAGCCTGAAGGGCGGGGATGATGCCGTCCCAGTCCTGCGCGACGAAGGTGCACTTGACCTTCATTTCATCGCAAAGCGCCTTGGCGATATCGATGTCGAAGCCGACGAGCTGGCCATCAGAGGTCAGGTTGTTGAACGGAGGGTAGGCGCCCTCGGTGCCGATCCTCAGGGTCTTTTCCTGAGCCTGGGCTACGCCGAGCGTCAGCAGCGCGGCCGAGGCGGCGAGCGCGATACGCAGTGCAATACGCATGATGTCCTCTCTTTAGGTCCCGGCCGTCGTTCCGAACGGCTCTTTGGGGCGGTGCTTTTAACCGCCCGCTGACCGGATACTCCCATTCTTTCCGAGAGAAAAGCAACTGCAAAACAACCAGACGCGGCGATCTCAATCTGCCGCAACGTCAAGTCCACCCGCGCGATTTCAACCGGAGAGGCCGGTTATGCGTTCAATGAAGTCTGCTATCGACTTGACGTCATCTAGGTCGAACACCGGTAGACTTTCGCCTTCGACCGCATGGTCGGCGGCGATGGCAACGATGTTCGGGTCCTGAGCCGACAGCGGCGCGCGATCCTTCGCCTCGATGCGCCTGGCTTCGATCTTCTTGTGCGCCTCGCGCTTGTAACCTTCGACCAGGACGATGTCGCAGTGCGCCAGCCGAGACAGGATCGCTTCGAGCGCCGGCTCCTCCTCGTCGCGCAATTCATGCATCAGCGCCCAGCGGTTGCCCGACACGACGGCCACCTCGGTGGCGCCTGCCTGCCGATGGCGGAAACTGTCGGCGCCGGGCTTGTCGATGTCGAACTCGTGGTGGGCGTGCTTGACCGTCGACACAACCCGGCCGCGTCGCACCAGCTCGCTCACCAGCTTTTCCGTCAGTGTCGTCTTGCCGGAGTTCTTCCAGCCAGTGATGCCGAAGACGCGCCCGTTCATGGTTCGATGTCCCGCAGATGATGTTCAGCCTGAACGAGGTCGTCCGGCACGTTGATGTTGAAAAAAGGATCGAGTGTTTCCCCGGCGGAGGTTGTCGACGCAAACTCGACTTCGACGCAGCCGATGCGGTCGATGAACGCCGAGACGCGGCGATTGTCCTCGTCGATCAGGAAATGCCGCAGCGCGTCGCGGCAGGCGAGCGGCCACAGCGCGAAGGTCGGATGTCGCCGGCCATCCGATCGTGCGACGGCAATCTTGCCGGGGTTGGCGCTCGCCGCGCGCGCCAGCAAGTCCACCAGATCCAACGGCAGAAATGGCGTGTCCGCCGCCGCCGTTGCGATTGCCCGGCACCCGGTGTTGGCGGCGGCCCATTCAAGGCCAGCCAGAATGCCGGCGAGAGGTCCTGCGAACCCCGCCACCGTATCGGCAATCACAGGCAACGCGAGACGGGAGAAACGTGCAGGGTCCCCATTGGCGCTGAGCGCAAGCGACCTGACCTGTGGGGTGAATCGCCGGAGAACGTGATCGAGCACCACGTCTCTTCCAAGCGGCAGCAGGGATTTGTCGCCGCCGCCCATCCTGCTTGAGCGACCACCGGCCAGAATGATCCCTGCAACGTCCTGTCTCATGCCAACGAGCCTGTACGCTGCCTGTCGGAAATCACAAGTGTATCCCGACCGCGCTACATGCCATCGGGCGCCATGGCCGGACTGGTGCTTTCGGCGGCGATCCTGCGGCGTCCGACGGTCCGTTCCCGATAGAGCGTGTAGAGGCCGGAGCCGACGATGATGGCGGAGCCGATCACCATCAGCAGGTCCGGGACGTCGCCGAAGATCAGGAAGCCGAGCAGGATGGCCCAGAGCAGCGACGTATAGCGGAATGGCGCGATGAAGGAGATGTCGCCGACACGCATGGCCATGATGACGAACTGGTAGCCGATCAGCACAAGAACCGCTGCCAGGGCGAGCAGCACCGTGCTCTCGACGCTCATCGGCGTCCAGCCTCCCATCGGGATAAGCAGTGCCGCGCCGAGGATCGTCATCGCGAACGTCGTGGCAGTCGAGACCAGCAAGGTGGGGATCGCTTGCGGGATCAGCTTTGTGGCGAGGTCGCGCACGGCGCAGCAGGTGACGTTCGCCAGCGCCAGCAGCGAATAGATGCTGAAACCCTGGAAGCCCGGGCGCACGATGATGAGCACGCCGGCGAAGCCGACGGCGATGGCTAGCCACCGTCTCCAGCCCACGCGGTCGCCGAAGACCATCGCTGCCCCCATGGTCACCGCCAGCGGAAGGGCCTGTCCCACGGCCGACACGTTGGCGATGGGCAGATGGGTGAGGGCGATGAGGAAGGTGACCGTTCCGCCGGCCTCCGCGGCGACGCGCACGGCTACCATCGGCTGCAGCATGGAGCGCGGCAGGGCAAGCGCGCCGCTGCGCCATGCGAGCAGGCCGACCATCAGCGTGGCGAACATGCCCCGCACGAGCATCACCTGAGCCATGTTCATCGATTCCGATGAGAGCTTGGTGATAGAGTCGTTGAGCGTGAAGCCGATCATGGCCACCACCATGAACAGCGCGCCACGAAGGTTGGGCGAAAGAGGCAAGGGCTTTCCCGTCTGGTGCTTGCCTGAAGCCTGTAACAGCCAAAGACGGGACAGCAACGGCAAAGAACTGAGCCAGGGCGTCCTTTGTCGTAGGGCTCGGTTCCGGTCTACTTCTTCGGCGTGAGCACCTCGGTGCCGGTGCCTTTCTTGCCGGCGATCGTCCAAAGCCCGTGCAGGGAGCCATCCTGCTCGATCTTGTAGAGGACCAGGCCGATGTCTTCGCCCATCACGTAGCCGGCGGAAAACGCGTCGCCGTTGCGCATGCAGATGCCGTCCGCGTTCGAACCGGTATCCCAGTGGATCGTGCAGGTCGTTCCGCCGGTCTCGGTGATCGTTGCCTCGCCACGATAGGGCGAGCCGTCGAAATTGGTGCCGGAAACGGTATAGGTACCGCCGATCGACTGGGCGGCGGCCGGCGCGACCGCAAGCACGAGCAGTGCGTATGAAAGAGCGATTTTGCGCATGATTTCCCCCTCGACGAAGATCGTCGCGGCAGAGAGTAGGCGGGAACGGTTCGCTCGTAAATCTGCTTGCGATCGTCGAGTGTCATCGGCCCCGGCCGGGTCGTCATGGCCCTTTCAGGCTCGCGGCGATGGCACCGACGAGCGGGTCGTATTTCGATTTGAGCGAGGAGGGATACTCGATCCACACGGTCCGGATGACGCCGTCCTTGCCGAAGAGCCGACGCTCGTAGAAGACATGGTCGCCCTTGAGCCCCGAAAGGATAGCCCAGTTCTTTCCGGTCTTGCTGTAGGTGACCTTGTAGTTGGGCTCCGTGCTGGCGTTCTCCGAGGCTACGAAACCCTTCGGTGTCTCGTCGTCGGCGTTGAAGATGCCGGAACAGATGAGCGAGGCACCGTCGGCCGTCAGCCATTTCTGCCCGTCACCGTTCTCGGGTTCGGGCTGTCGCTCCGTGAAAATCTCGTCGGGGAAGGTGCAGACCGTTCCAAAACGGTCATTGACATAGGTGGACGGGGCGGCAATCGCGGCCGTTGCCGTGATCATGGCGCAAAAAGCCAGACCCATGCGCAAGCAGTCCATTTTGTCCCCCGTGGACATCGGCGGATTGCCGCCGCCGGTGAATCATCCGCCGGTTACACTCATGTGCCGTGAGACGGACGGGCGCCTGGTGCGTCGGTCGATGATGAAGTCGTGCCCCTTCGGCTTGCGGCCGATCGCTTCGTCAATGGCGATGGCGACGAGTTCATTGCCTTCGGAGGCTCGCAGCGGCGTGCGCAGATCGGCTGCGTCCTCCTGGCCGAGGCACATATAGAGGGTGCCGGTGCAGGTCAGCCTGACGCGGTTGCAGCTTTCGCAGAAATTGTGCGTCATCGGTGTGATGAAGCCCAGCTTCCCACCGGTTTCGGCGACATGGGCATAGCGCGCCGGCCCACCGGTCTTGAACGGAATGTCGGTCAGGGTGAACTGGCGCTCGAGTGAGGCGCGCAGCAGGGATAGCGGCAGGTACTGGTCCGTGCGGTCGGCGTCGATCTCGCCCATCGGCATTGTCTCGATCACCGTCAGGTCCATGCCCCGGCCATGCGCCCAGCGCATCATGTCGGGCAGTTCAACGTCGTTGAAATCCTTGAGCGCCACGGCGTTCAGCTTAACCTTGAGGCCCGCCGCCTGTGCCGCGTCGATGCCATCCAGCACCTTGCCAAGATGGCCCCAGCGGGTGATGGCGTGGAACTTGTCGGCATCGAGCGTGTCCAGCGACACGTTGATGCGCTTAACGCCGCAATCGGCGAGTTCGGTCGCGAAGCGCGACAGTTGGGAACCGTTGGTGGTCAGTGTCAGCTCTTCCAGGGCGCCGCTTTCGAGGTGGCGCGAGAGCTGGCGCACCAGATGCATGATGTTCTTGCGCACCAGCGGCTCGCCGCCGGTGAGCCTCAACTTGCGGACGCCCTTTTCGATGAAGACGGTGCAGAGCCGGTCAAGTTCCTCGAGCGACAGCAGGTCCTTCTTGGGAAGGAACGTCATGTCCTCGGCCATGCAATAGGTACAGCGGAAATCGCAGCGGTCGGTGACCGACACGCGCAGGTAGCTGATCGCGCGACCGAATGGGTCGATCATGTCCATGCTTTGCGTTCCCGTGGCCGCGAACGGCATCGTTATATACTGCTATGTGATACGATCCGGCCCTGCATTCAAGATAGCCGGCCTTGATCTTTGGTAACATCTCCCGGCCGACATCCGATGTCGGTGGCCCGTCGCGATCTTTTCGCGCCGTCCGAAGCAGCGTAGGGAAGGGAAAACGACAAAGGACAACCCTGCATGACCGCCCCCAAGGAACTCCGTGTTTCAAAAGACCGCAGGCTGCTTACGGTGACGTTCCCCGGCCACCAGCCCTTCGAACTGCCGGCGGAGTTGCTGCGCGTCGCGTCTCCATCGGCCGAGGTCCAGGGGCATTCGCCGGAACAGCGGGTGACGGTTCCCGGCAAGCGCAACGTCGCCATCCTCAAGATAGAGCCGGTCGGCAACTACGCGGTCCGCATCACCTTCGACGATTTCCATGACACCGGCATCTTCACCTGGGCCTATCTGCACACGCTCGGCCATGAAAGGGAGCAGCGCTGGAGTGCCTATCTGGCCGAGCTCGCTGAAAAGGGGCTGAGCCGGGACCGCTAGTCGATCCCTGTCGTCAAAACGTCACGGATGTGGAGTAGCGCCGGCAAAGGTTCGGAGGCAGTAGCCATGTCCATCATCAGCACGATTGAGCAGCTCGAGGCGCTTTATGGCCTGCCCGGCGAGACGTCGCTGGTCAAGGAACTCGATCATGTGATTCCCGAATACGCCGCCTTCATCGAAGCTTCGCCCTTCGTGGCGCTGGCCACCAGTGGTCCAGAAGGCCTCGACTGCTCGCCGCGCGGCGACCTAGCGGGCTTCGTTCGGCTGCAGGATGCGAAGACGCTTCTGATGCCCGACCGCCGTGGCAACAACCGCGCGGATTCGCTCAAGAACATCATCCGCGATCCTCGTGTCGGTCTTCTCTTCCTCGTGCCCGGTTCCGGTACCACGCTGCGCGTCAACGGCCGGGCCCACATCACCACCGACCCTACGCTCTGCGCGTCCTTCACGGTCGACGGCAAGCCCGCGCGATCGGTCACTGTCATCGACGTGGAGGCTGTCTACTTCCAGTGCGCCCGCGCCATCGTCCGGTCGGAACTGTGGAACCCGGCCAGGCACGTCGATCCCAAGTCGCTGCCGACTCCCGGCCGCATCCTGGAGATCACCAGCCGCAAGACCATAGACGGCGAGGCCTATGACAAGGAGTGGCCGGAGCGGGCGAAGAAGTCGATGTGGTGATCGACCTCACATAGTATCCCTGCCTAACGGGCAATGAAGGCCGGCGAAAGCGGCACCGCTCATGCTTCCCTGAGAACGTCCGCGATCTTGCGCATCTGCTCGCCGATCAGGTCGCACTGTTCCGGTGTCGACTGGCTCATGGCTTTTTCGATCAGCGCCATGTGCACCTTCAGCGCCTGCATCAACAGGGCCTCACCGGCCTCCGTCAGGTTCAGCCGCAGCACGCGCTTGTCCTTCTCGTCGCCCTCGCGGCGCAGCAAGCCGCGCGTCTCGAGCTGCGGCAGAAGCATTGTGATGTTGGAGCGGCCGACGAGCAGCTTGCGCGCCAGATCATGCTGCGACATGCCGGGATGGCGGTAGAGGTTCATCAGCACGTCGAGCTGCGCCGGCTTCAGGTCGAGCGGCGCAAGCTTCGCAGCCAGGGTGCGCTCCAGCACATGGCAGGCGCGCGCGACCGCCACCCAGTTGCGAAAGCGCGGGTTATCCCAGGGTAACTCTTGTTTATTGTTCATCTTTGAACTATTATGTTCATGCTTGAACGTATGGATGGAATGTCAATATGGCATCATTCGGCATGAAGGTCATCCGGCGCGTCTTCGGCGCGGCGGAGCATATTTCGCCACGGCTTGGCGGGCGCGCGGCGTTCGAGCTGTTTTGCCGCACGCCGAGCCCCAGGTCGATGACCGATGGCGAACGGCGCGCCGTCGAACGCGCCACGGATTTCATGGCTGAAGCCAGGCATCACCGGTTGAAAACGACTGGCGGCTGCGTGGCCGTGCATGAATTTCGGCCACGGCCGGGCAGGGCGATCGGCAGCGTGCTCGTTATCCATGGCTGGCGCTCGCGCACCGAATACATGCGCGCGTTGATCGAAGGCTATCGTGATGCGGGCTACAAGGTGGTCTCGCTCGATCTTCCCGGCCATGGCCAGTCGCAAGGCCGCCGGCTGACGATGGTGAGCGCGGTGGACGCGGCAAGGATCGCTGGCGAGTGGTTCGGTCCGTTCGACGCTGTCGTTGGCCATTCCTTCGGCGGCGCGATCGCGACGAATGCCGTTGCCGGCTCCATTCGCAACATCCCGCCGCTCGCCGCGTCGCGCCTCGTGCTGATCGCCGCGCCGAGTTCACTGCCGGCGATCTTCGCCGATTTCAGCCGAGCGCTGAATGTGGGGCCGCGATCGCAATCGGTGATGGCGGATACGGTCGAACGAATCGCGGGCCGGCCGTTGCGTGATTTCACTGGCGATCGTCAACTCGTCGAGGCGACAGTGCCGACATTGGTCATACACGCGCCGGACGATCGCGAGGTGTCGGCCGACCACGCAAGGAGCTATGCCGGCGCCGGCGATCACGTCGAGTTGTTCTGGGCCGACGGCCTCGGACACCGAAGAATACTCGCCGACAAGGGCGTGGTGAAGCGCGCCGTGGGCTTCGTCGTCGGGCAGCCGGTCCCGGCGCTGCACTGATCCGTCGAGGTTATTTGCGCTTTTCGCCAGGCTCGACAGGCAGGCCGGCCGCCTTCCAGGCTGTGTAACCGCCAAGGATGTGCTTCACCGGTGCAAGCCCCATGTCCTGCGCCGTCTTGGTGGCAAGCGCCGAGCGCCAGCCGCCGGCGCAGAAGAACACGAAGCTCTTTCCCGAAGCGAAGAACGGTTTGTGGTAGGGGCTTTCGGGGTCGATCCAGAACTCCAGCATGCCGCGGGTCACGTGCTTCGCGCCTGGGATCCGGCCATCGCGCTCCACCTCGCGCGGGTCGCGCAGGTCGACGAAGATGGTGTTGTCGTCATCGAGCAACGCCGCCGCTTCCTCCGGTGAGACCACCTCGATCGCGGCATTGGCCTCGTCCAACAGTTCGCGATATCCCTTTTTCACCGTTGTTCCTTTCGGGCCCGACCAGATGCGGTCCGCTGAATTTCGAGCACAACGCCGTATCTTTGTCACGCTGGATCAGTGTCTGGCCTTCTAACTTGCCATCTGGCCGCACGATCACTTTGTCGTCAGGCAACGAAGCGCTTCCGAGCGTCACGATCTTGTGAAACCGTTCTGCAACAGCGCTGCCGAAATTTATGAAAGCTTAACGAAATCGGTATGAATCGGTATAGTTGCGCCTTACATCCGCCATGCGGCGGGCAAGACGGTCCAACTGGGCGGAACTGGAACCGGTTGTAGCCGGAGCGGGTGAATTGATGACTTTCCTTTGTAAGAAAACCACCGTGATGCCGCTTGCCGTGCTTGCGGCGACGTTGGCGCTCGGGGCGCCCCAGGCTGGCGCGCAGGGCCTGTTCGACATGCTCTTCGGTGGCGGTGTTAGGCACGCTCCGAAGGACGAGTTCCCGCCACCGCCGAAGCCGCGCAAGGTGAAGCCGAGCGTGTCCGCCGAAGGTGGTGGCGCCAGGATCAGCAGCCCGAGCTATTATACGTACAAGGCAGATCGCCTCGTCCGCATCGACTTCAAGCCGATGATGGCGACGCCGCAGCCGACAGCGACACCGCAGGATGCGGCCTTCACACCGACGGCGACGAGCAACGCCTTCCGGGACGCCGTTGCGAGCCTGGGCGACTACGAGCTTTTTGCCGAGGCGGACATCGCCAAGGCACTTGTCGCCTACTACTCGGCCAATCCCGATTTCATCTGGGTGAGCGGAACCGGCGCAAACAGCCGGGCTCAGGACGCGGTGCGCGTGCTCGGCGAGGCGGCGACCTATGGCCTTACGCCGACGGACTACACGGTCGATGTGCCCGGCGCTCCTGATGCGACGGCCGATTCGAGCGCTCGCTCGAAGCAGCTCATGCGTTTCGAGATGGCCCTGTCTGCGCGCGTACTGCGCTACGTCAGCGACGCCCAGCGTGGCCGGGTCGATCCGAACCGCATGACTGGCTACTACGACTTCCCGGCCAAGCCGCTCGACATGGAAGGCGTGCTGAAGACCCTGGCCCATACCCAGGAGGTACGGACCTATCTCGAATCACGGCATCCGCAGAACGCGGAATACCAGGCTTTGCGCGTCGAACTCGAATCGCTCCAGGCAAGCGCCGAGAACGAGATTGTCGTCGATCCGAAACTGCTGTTGAAGCCGGGCGAGAGCAGCCCGGAACTGCCGA
Source organism: Mesorhizobium sp. 65-26 (assembly GCA_001899205.1). Classification (GTDB taxonomy): domain Bacteria; phylum Pseudomonadota; class Alphaproteobacteria; order Rhizobiales; family Rhizobiaceae; genus Mesorhizobium. The sequence goes on from MKVL01000042.1 coordinate 259,649, forward strand.
AGCTGATGTCGCTGATCGCGCGCAATCTCGATGACGAGATGGGCGGAACCTATGGCGAAACGCTGGCCAGGCTCGGCACAAGCGAGGCTTACGTTCCCGAACTGGTGCCCGTCATCAAGGCTGTGCAGAAGCGTGCAGGTATGAAGGACGACGGCGTGATCGGGCCGCGCACCGTCGCCTCGCTGGCCGGCGTTTCCAAGGCTGACCGGATCCAGAAGGTGCAGGTTGCGCTCGAGGAACTGCGGTGGCTGCCCTCGGATCTCGGCAGTCCCCGTGTCTTCATCAACCAGCCGGCCTTCACCGCAAGCTATATCGACAATGGCGAGGAGAAGCTGAAGACTCGCGCGGTGATCGGCAGGACCACGAACCAGACTGCCTTCTTCTACGACCAGATCAAGCAGGTCGACTTCCATCCCTACTGGGGCGTGCCGCAGTCGATCATCGTCAACGAGATGTTGCCCAGGCTGCGTAGCGATCCCGGCTATCTGGATCGCGCCGGCTACGAAGTGACGGATGCCCGCGGCAAGCGGATTCCCTCGTCATCGATCGATTGGGGTTCCTATGGCTCCAAGATTCCCTATAGCGTGCGCCAGCAGCCAAGCGAGGCCAACGCACTGGGCGAACTGAAGATTCTGTTCCCCAACAAGCACGCCATCTACATGCACGATACACCGCAGAAGGCGTTCTTCCAGCGTGATATGCGTGCGTTGAGCCATGGCTGCGTCCGCCTGCAGGACCCGCGCGGCATGGCCGCGGCGGTGCTCGGAACGTCTGTCGACTACGTCGCCGACAAGCTCAAGAATGGCCACTCAACGGAAAACGTGACGCGCAAGATCCCGGTCTACGTCGCCTATTTCACGGCATGGCCCAATATGTCGGGGAATGTCGAGTATTTCGACGACGTCTACGGTCGCGACACCAAGCTGATGCAGGCTCTGGACGCAACGGAATCGGTGCGGTCGCCAGCAAGTTGACGACCGGCCATCCGGGCTGGTGCCCGGATGGCTCAGCTTCCCTTTCCAAAGTGCCGAATTACCTGGCGTGGGCGGCGAAATCCCGCCTCCCGCCCGGCGATCAGCCAATAGACAAATCCGGCGAAGAGGCCCGACACCGCAACGATGCCCATGTCGGCCCATCGGTCCGGATTGAGTTCCTCGGCGGTGTGCGGCCAAAAAAGGAAGAAGCCGAGCGCGGCGCATGCCGCGCCGATGATAGCGTGCAGCCAGGCCGAACGCAGCGACAAGGCTTCCGTGACCAGCGTCAGGCCAAGAGCCGGTGGTCCCGTCAGCACGATTGTCAGAAAATAGATGAACATGCCAAGTGGCGGCACCAGCAGGGCCTCGACCGGCGTCACGCTCATGACGCTGAAATAGTCAGGCGCGCGGGGCAGGGCGCCAAGGACCACATAGAGCGCCACGACGGCAAACAACCCGGCAAACGCGGCAACGAAGTAGCCAGCGAGCACCATCAGGACCCGTTTCAAGACGTGCCTTGTCGCAGACATGCCCACCGCGCCCCGCGTGCCTCGCCCGTGGCGCAGTCAGCCATCAAAGATGAATATGCGCAAGAGGTCGCCTGACCAGGAAACCCGTCCGCGTCAGGCGCCGCCGCACATGTGCTGCGAGTCGGGCAGGAACCATGTGCCTTTCGAGGCGAGGTTGACGCCGTAATAGACCCGGCCGCGATAGTCGCCGGCTGGGCAATCCCGGGGAATGGAGATGAGGCACAACATCACGGGGTCGCCGACCTTTGAGCTGACAAGACCGGCTTCGCGCTCATAGGACACTCCGGTGCCGCCATTGGTGAACGTTGCTGCGCTGCCCGCCTCTGGCGGGGCTGTTGCCAGCGAGGGGTCGTCGCCGATGCGCGCGGTCAGCGTGGCGATGCGTGTGGGCGCGCATTGGCCGAGCGCGGCAGGTAGCGGTTGATCGGCATCCCTGGGCGTATGCGCGGCGGCTTCGAGAGCCTTCTTTCCGATGAGGGCGAGATTATAATCCTGCACCCAGGTAGGGGCATCGCCATAGGTCTCCAGGGCATTGTTCTGGGCGCTGACGATACAGGCATCGTCCTCGCCGCAGGCATCCCTGTCTGTGATGAGCGCGCGCGCTATCGCGTGCTTGTCACCGCCGAAGGAGGGCTGGAAAGTCTTGAAGGCCTTTGCCACCAGAAGGTCGATGGCCGACAGTTTGGGATCGGCGCATATCGCAGTTTCCGTCGGCGTCGAGGCCTTGCGGCAATCGAAGGATGGGCCATTCGCCCAGGCCGCCGTGGGAAGGAATATGCCCGCTGTGCCAAGCATGCCCAGAGCCAGGACGGTCCGGCCGAGGAAAACCATTTTCTGCCCCCCATGTCACCCGTTTCGTCGACGTGGGCAGCTTAGGACATTTCAACTTCAGGAGAAATTGCCCGGCTACGTTTCAGCCACACCTGTTATTTCGGCTCGCCTGTTACAGGATCATAGGTGATTTCGACCTTTGCCTTGTCCGTCGTGTAATAGGTCACTGTGTAGCCGTCGCTGCTCCAGTCGACCTCCTTCACATAACGGAAGCCATCGCGCTTCTCGACCTTGGCCAGTATCTCGGACAGCAGCTTGGCATTGGGTGGAGGCAGCGCCTTCTCGTCCGCAGCGAAAGCCGAGGCGCCGAGGAACAGGATGGCGATACCGGTCGCCAACATAAGTCTGGACATGCGATTTCCCTCACGATCGTGGCGGCAGAAAAACTCGCTGATGTGCCGGTTTGTTCCGCCGCGGCGTGTGAACCCATCATAACTCGTACCAAAAATAGTCCAGCCGGCATCGCGTGACTCGAATAATGGCTGCGCTGCAGGGCTTCGACGCAAGCTAGGTTCGCCTGCGCCACACGGCACCAACCCATATGGCTGGTGCTCGCGGCCTTGTGAATCGACACGAACGGGGTCCGCCTGCGATTCCAAGGCAAGGCTGGCGCTGCTCCGGTCCGCAGGGCGGATCGACGGCTCGGCGGGGGTTACATTCTGATGAGGCGGCTCCTTTTCGTCGGCGGCACGTCCGATCCGGGCGGTCTGCACATCCATACGGCCGATGTGGCCCAGGCCGCAGCCGCGCTTGGCCATTCGGTCGCCATCGTGAGCGGAGAGGTCGATCTCTTCTCCAATCTCTTTCCTCGCGACCGCATTCCCTTCGCCGTCGACGAGCGGCTCTCCTGGTCGAGGTTGAGGCGTCGACGCCTGAAACATCTTGCGATCAGGACGGTCGCGTGGCTGTCAATCCTGTCGCGCTACCGCGGATACGATCTGGTGCTGTGCCGTGGGGCTTTCGCCGAGACGCCCGCCGTCGAATTGCTGATGGCAAGGGCGCTCGGCCGCAACATCTATACGATAGAGCACTCACAGTGGCTGAACGAGTGGCCGTTCAAGGCGTCGAAGCGCCGCTACGGCTCGATCATGAACGCTTGCGTTCGCCGGGTCGTGGCCGTGTCGGGGGAGATCGCGGATGCCGCGATAGCGGAGTTCGGCGTTTCGGCCGGCAAGATCAGGATCTGCTTCAATTGGCCGGATCCGATGTTTCTGCCCGCCGACACCGAGCGCCGGCGGCAGGCTCGCTCGCGCCTCGGCGTCGGGGCCGACGCGACAGTCATTGGCTTCGTGGGAAGGCACGGGCCGGAAAAGCGCGTGGAGGTGCTGATGGAGGCTTTTCATCGCCATATCCGGCCACGATATCCCGGTGCCGTCCTGGTCGTCGCGGGCGACGGCTGGTATCGGCGCAAGCTGGAAAGGCAGGCGGCCCTTTGCGGTGTGGAGGCAGACATCCGGTTCGTCGGCTGGCGCGCCGATCCGCGCGAGATATTCGATGCGCTGGATGTCTTCGTTCTTCCGAGCCTGATGGAGGGTTTTCCGCTGGCGCTCATGGAGGCGATGGCCAGCGGTGTTGCTTGCCTTGCCCACCCGATGTCTAGCACCCGCGCGCTTATCGAGGACGGGCGGAGCGGGGTGGTCGCCGATCTGTCCACGGTCGATCTGCTCGGCGAGGCGCTGGGAAGAATGCTGGCCGCGGGCAGGCGTTGCTGGTGGCAGATGGGCGACGCGGCGGCGAGCACGATCCAGCGGGCGTTTTCCCGCGAAACCAGGCTCAGAGCCGTGCTGGAGGCGCTCGATATTGATCCCGGCGCAGCCCTGCCTTCACCCTATGGCCGGATGCTCGAGTACCATCGTTGAACAGCGCGTCCGGCAAGCCTTGCAAGTGGTTGGCTCGATGCCGACAAGGCATGACCGAGCCACCGGTGCTTCTTTCCGGCGCGCCAGGCGGCGTTGGCGCACTCGCCCTGGAAGAAGTTGAGACGATCGTCGAGCAGCGCGCGCTGCGCCGGGGACAGGATATGGGTTCGGCCGATACGTTCCAGAAGCATCAGGTCGGCGGCCCACAGCATGTATTTCGTATGCAGTCGCGCCTGATCATGGCCGGCATAGCGCCCGCCGCTCGCGTCGTCGCGGCCCGTGACGTCGTATGTCGCCAGTTCGCGGTCGATGAACACCATGGACCCGCGAGCCATCATGCGCAGCCAAAGGTCGGTGTCTTCGTGCAGAAGGAGCCGCTCGTCGAATGCGCCGGCGTCGAGGGCCGCTTGCCGCTCCAGCATAGCCGACGATGTATGGATCCAGAGGAAACCGGCAATCGTCATGGAGAGCGCGATCCCGCTATCGGCAAGCAGCGAGACGTCTTCGCGCAGGCGCGCGCACGGAATGAGCCCGGTGGTGAACGCATATTCCTCCCACCATGGCAGCATGGTCTGGAAAACGGTGTCGCTCATCGTCCGGATGGTGCCGGCGGCAACGTCACGGATCTTGTAGTCGCTGCCGATGAGGACGGCTTCGGGATGGGCGTGAGCGGCCGCCATGAAATGCGACAGCTTGGAAGGCTCCCAGCGATCGTCGCTGTCGAGGAACGCCACATAGCGTCCACGCGCGTCCCGAAGCCCGATGTTGCGGGCCGCACCGGGTCCCTTCGCGCCGGAGTTGCGCAGCAGGCGGACGCGCGGATCGCGCCGTGCGATCTCAGTTACGAGCCGCGCCGTGTCGTCGGTCGTCGACGACCAACAGTTCCCAATCGGGGAATGTCTGGGCCTGCACGGAATCCAGGGCGTCGCGCAGATAAGCCGCCCGGTTGTAGGTTGGTATCACCACGCTGCAGGCGGCAGTGACCGACATGATGATGAGCCATCCGAAACGGAGCGCCGCGCGACGTAAATGCTCCCAGAAATAGTCAATATCGCGTTGCTCGAATTAACGCTAGTCAAGGGCGCCATGCAGGGCAATCGGCGGGTGCGCAGAACGACGCCGCAACGCGGGCAAGGGGGAACTGTCTGAAAAGCGTATCGGTGATAATTCCGGCGCACGACGCCGCGGGCACGATCGCCGCGACGATTGCGTCGCTGGCCTCCGAGGTGGACATCATCGCCGAGATTCTGGTCGTCGACGACGGTTCGTCGGACGATACCGCAGATTTCGCCGAAAAGGCCGGCCGTGATCATGGCTTGCCGGTGACGATCACGCGGATCGGCCGCCTCAATGCCGGAGCCGCGCGAAATGCCGGAATGGCGCTCGCCGCGGCGCCCTGGCTCTATTTCCTCGACGCGGACGACCTGCACCTGGAGGGTGGTTTGCGCTGCCTTCTGCGGCAGGCTCTCCAGGCAGGCAATACCGACCTGGTGCTCGGCGGCTATATCAGGAAGCTGGAGGGCACAGTTCGAACCATCGACGCCGCCGACGGGTACGGCATTTCCTGCATGGACAACGCCGAAAACTATCTGATCGATCGGCGCGAGACCATCAACATCGGCAGCGCCCTGATCCGCGCCTCGGCGGTTGCCGATAAGACCTTCGCCGAGACGCTGCCCTATGAGGAGGATACATTGTTCTGGGCGCGGCTCCTGACGAAGTCGCCGGTTGCAAAAGTCGGTCGCGCCGTGATGGCCTACAACATTTCGCGGGATCGGTCGGACGAACGCCTCATGGTCTCGCCGGTGAGCCGGTTCTTCGCCTGGCGCAGGGCGTTGCGGGAACTGGCGAAATTCGATATCCGCGAGACGATATTGCGGCGCCGCGAGGGGCTGGTGGCGATCAAGATCGCCCGCGTCCATTGCAGGCGGGGCGATTTCAGGATGGCGCGGAAATTCCTGCTGCTCGCGTGGCCCGCGCCCAAGGACCTGCGGACGCGCTGGCGCTATTGGCGCTACCGGATCAAGGTCTTCTGGAAATTCGCGTGATGGATGTCGTGGCACGGCGCCAGGATTGGCTTCAGGGAGGGCCGGCGATCCTGGCGAAAGCAGCCCCGGCCTGTTCCAACGTCGCGGGATCCTGGAACACGACCTTGCCGCTGCCCTTTAGCCTGCGAAGGAAAAGGTCGAAATGCTCGGCGGTGGTTGGGCGATCGTCATGCGCGAGGATGACGCAATCGGCCTTGTGCCTCATTTCACGCAGCGCGCGATCGATCCATGCCTTCGGCTGGTGCCGTGGATCCCAATCGTTCGGGTCGACATCCCACAGCACCGTACGATGACCGAGTTTCCGCGCCAAGCGGACAACCCTGTCGTCACAAGCTCCGAAGGGCGGTCTGAGCCACTTCTGGCCGCCGCCATGTTCCGCGATCAGCTGGTCAGTGGTCTCGATCTCACGCAGAACCTCGGCGTCGCTCAGCTCAGTCAGGCGGCGATGGGTGAGCGTGTGGTTGGCGACCAGGTGTCCGGCCTCGAAGGTACGGCGCAACGTGGCCGCATGAGCGGCGACCCTGTTGCCGATGACAAAGAACACGGCCTTGATCCCGTGGTGATCGAGAACGCGCAATATGCGTTCGCTGTGCACTGGGTCCGGCCCATCGTCCAAGGTGAGCCAGACATGCTTTGGCGGTTGCATGTCGGACGGTCTCTTTTTCAGAGGCGGAAGCGCTAGATTGGGCACGGTGCTCATCCTCACCGGGACAAATACGCAGGGCTGTGCGTGATGGTCGACATCAATACCGGTCGAAGACTGCATGCGCGGCCGCCGGCTTCCCGGCATCTCGCGGAAGCCGGTCTTGCCGGTAGATCTCGATGCGCCAGCCAAGCAACCGCAGCGTCCGCCCTGCATCCATGCCTGCTACGAAAACCAGCCGGCTCGCTGCCGTCTTATCCCTTGGCCAGAGAAAGGCCGCCAGGCCGAAAAGCCTCACCGCCCGCAAGATCGAGCGCGTGCCGAGCTTGAAGCGTTTGGTGAGCGAAAGGTGCAGCCATTCGACTTCCGTCCCGGTGCCGCCATATCTGAGTGAGCGCCAGAAAAGCCAGCGCAGATTCGCCCTGGACAAAGGGTGGAAGGAATGGACGAGCGCCCTGGTGGACCATACGAACCGTGATCCCTTGCGCAGCATGGCGCAGAACATGTGGGTGTCTTCGCCACCGGTCAGCCCGTACTTCACGTCGAATGGCGCGGCCTGATCCGGAAGTGCCGTCCGCCGGACGTACGCGTTTCCTGTCCGGGTCTGCCACCATCGCAGATCCGCCCCATCGGCGAGTTCCGTCGCGTCGAAGACTCCGCAACCGCGAATGTGCTGCGGAACATCCGTGGCGAATTGATTGGCAATGCCGCCGAAGACGCCATCCGCGCCGGATTCGACCGCTGCGTCGTGGAAATGCGCCAGCCATTCGGGGATAGGCCACTCGTCGTCATCGATGAAGGCCAGGAACTGGCCTCGGCTTGTCACGACAGCACGGTTGCGCACCGCGGCGACGCCCGGAACCGGCTCGTGGCAATAGGTGAGCGCGATCGCGGCGGAGAACCGTTCCGCTATGGCTTTGGCTGATTGTTGTGGATCGTTGTCGACGACGACGACCTCGAAATCCGGTGCGCCTCTTTGCGCGCAAAGAGCCTCGAGAAGCCTTTCAAGCTCCGTTGGTCGACGGAATGTCGCTATGCATACCGATGTGGTGATCATCGTGATGGTCGATCGACCGGCGACGTGCTTCACGCGTCCCGTTCATGCGCTCCCTACCAGAGGTTCCCGGCAATAAGGCTGGCGGCCTCGGCATGTCCGCTGGACAGGGCAGGATCCGCGCCGAAGCGGATGGCGGAGGATGACCATGAGGCCAGCCGGCTTGCAGATCGCGCCGCGTCGAGCGCATGGATCAACGCCCGCTGTTCGTATTCTCCCTCGATCACAATGCCTGCTTTTGCCTGCCGTACGAAGGAGCTGAAGCCGCATGTTTCACTGGCAATGACTGGGAGACCGTTGGCGATCGCTTCGATAATGACGGTTCCGGTCGTCTCGGTGCGTGCCGGGTGTACCAGCACGTCAGCCGCCGCCATCACCGCCGGAACGTCGCTGCGAATGCCGCCCAAGACAAGGCGAGACCGGTCTCGGGCCGGTATGAGCCTGCGCAACCAGCGCGCCATACCGCCATCCGGGCTCACGCCAAGAACAATCCACATGGCATCGGGATAGGCATGAAGCGCCGCGGCCACGCGGTCGAAACCCTTTACCCAGGGGGAGGAGCCGACCGACAGCCAGACCTTCGCGTCCCGCGCGATGCCAAGCTCCGAACGTATGCGCTCGCGCGTGCCGTCGTCGCGAAGGTCAGGCCGCCGTCGGGACGGATCCAGATTGGGTGGAACATGGCGAAAGCGACCGTCGGGAGTCTTCCACACCCTTTGATACTCGGACTGCTGATCGGCGGTCAGCATGATCAGCCGGGTCTGGCTCTTCGGCTCGAAGCAGGCTTGCTCGAGGCGCATCTGCGATCGATAACGCGGCGAGAATGGTCGCCAGAACTCCGTCTTTACCACGGAATAGGAACGGTCTCCGGAGTAGTAAACGTCAAGAAGCGGCAGCTTGTTGAAGCCGACGATCCGGTCGAACTCTCTCCGACGGGACATGAGCGCGCGTCCAAGCGCGGCCTCACGTCCGGGATTGGTCGGGATATGTCTTTTGACGATGTTGACGGACCATCCCGGATTGGTGATCGCGCCACGAACTTCTGTGGTCATAAGCGTAACCCGGTGGCCGGCACTAACGAGATGCTTGGCGATCGAGTAACAGTCCCGCTGCAATCCGCCATAGGCAGACAGGTTGCTTATGGCCATGCAGAAATGCATCTGACGCTTCAGTCCGAAGGGTTTGGCAAGTGCAGGAACGTGCTTTGACGCCACGGAATATAAGCGGACGCTCATGCAGTGGCAATCGGATTCCCTCTGGAGAATCGGCCGTACTTATTTTTTGATTAAAATGCTCTGGTTTAAGCGAATCTACGGCAGGCATACTCCCTGCAAGACGGGGCTGAACCGCCGGTCTATGGCCATGGAAGTGATTGACCACGATCAGGAGCGCACGGCAGAGCGTTCGGTTTGGCGCGGATTTTCAGGCGAGCGCGATGGTGGGCGATGTAGGGATTGAACCTACGACCCCACCCGTGTGAAGGGTGTGCTCTCCCGCTGAGCTAATCGCCCGCTCGTTGCCCGAAGGCCAAGCGCGCCGCGATATAAGGGAGGCCGTAGCGCGAAGTCAAGGCGATGTTCGAATGTCCGGCAAAGCTTTTCACAGCCCCCGCCGGACGGCCTTCGATCAGGATCCGGCGGCCGCGATCAGGCGCAGCGCCAGCCCTAGCGTGAGTTCGTCGAAATGCGAGATGATCGCCGACGGCTCGAATTCCCGGACGTGTCGATCCGTATAGCCGAAATCGACGGCGACGACGGGGATGCCGGCGGCCTTTGCGGTATCGATATCGGTTTGCGAATCGCCAACCATCAGCGCCCGGTGCGGATCCCCGCCGGCGCGGGCAATGGTCTCAGTCAGATGGCGCGGGTCCGGCTTGCGGTACGGAAACGTGTCCTGGCCGCAGATCGCGGCGAAATGCCCGGCAAGACCGAGCGCCTGGATGAGCGCGATCGAATTGGCCTCGTACTTGTTCGTGCAGACGGCCAGTAGGTATCCGGCCTGCTCGAAACGGGCGATCGCCTCGATGACGCCGGGGTAGGGGCGGGACTTGCCCGGAATGTTGTCGGTGTAGTGGTCGAGGAAGAGCTTCAGCAACCGGTCGTGTTCCTCGACGGCGAGCGATCGCTGCTGGGCGGCATGGGCGCGCTCGATCATCACGCGCCCGCCATGGCCGACAAAGCGCTTGAAGCCGGCTTCGTCGACCGCCGTCAGGGCGCTGGCGGCGAGACTGTGGTTGAGGCTGTCGAGCAGGTCCGGCGCCGTATCGATCAGGGTACCGTCGAGGTCGAACACGATGATCGGGCGAGGCATGGCCATCCTGCGGTGATTGCTTTGCCGGCAGGCGATAGCGGCTGCGGACCTTTCAGGCAAGCGTTCTTGATGATAGCCGCCGGGGCTTTGACCGGCTGGGCAAAAATGCTAGGAGCCGCAAAACAGTCGAATTCGGGACGACGCACGGCATGGATGCCAGGCAATTGAAGGTCGAGGCCGCACGGGCCGCACTTGCGCATGTGACTGACGGAATGCGGCTCGGCATTGGCACGGGTTCGACCGCGGAGGAGTTCGTCCGGTTGCTTGCTCAAAAAGTCGCCGCCGGCATGACGATCATCGGCGTGCCGACCTCCGAACGCACCGCGGCCCTGTGCGACGAACTTGGCGTGCCGCTGTCGACGCTGGAGGAAACACCGGAACTCGACCTGACGGTCGATGGCGCCGACGAGATCGACCCGGAGCTGACATTGATCAAGGGCGGCGGCGGCGCGCTGCTGCGAGAAAAGATCGTGGCAGCGGCGTCGGCGCGCATGATCGTGATCGCCGACCGCTCGAAGCTTGTCGAGACGCTTGGCCGCTTTCCATTGCCGATCGAGGTCAATCGCTTCGGCCTGCGCGCGACCGAAATCGCGGTCGGCAAGGCGGCGGCGGAGCTCGGTCTTTCCGGCCCCATTACATTGAGGATGACGGGAAGCCAGCCTTTTGTTACAGACGGCGGCCATTTTATCCTCGATGCATCTTTTGGCCGCATTCCGGATACAAGAGCGCTTTCGAATGCTCTCCATGCCATACCTGGCGTGGTCGAGCACGGTCTATTCATCGGGCTGGCCTCAGCGGCCATCGTCGCGGGAGACGATGGCATTCAGAGCGTCCATGCCGCCCGAAAACCAGGGAGTTCTACCGATCATGATGTTGCATAGCACGGTCCGCCGGCTTTCCGTTGTCCTCGCGGCCTCGGCCGTCTTTGCGTTTTCCTCTCCAGCGTTCTCCCAGGACGTGACGGAGTCGCATCTTAAGGCCGCGCGTGCCGCGGTGGCCGCGATCCATGCGACCGATTCGTTCGACAACATCCTGCCGCAGGCGGCCGCGGCGCTTGAGCAGCAGCTGATCCAGAAGAACCCGGACATGCAGGAGCTGATCGCCAAGACCGTCAGTGAAAAGGCGATGGCGCTGGCCGCGCGACGCTCCGACCTGGAGAAGGAAGCAGCGGTTGCCTATGCGAAGGTGTTCTCCGAGAAGGACCTCAACGACATCGCGACCTTCTACAGCTCCGATGCCGGCAAGAAGCTGCTCGAAAGCGGCCCGATCGTGACGCGCGAACTGGTGAAGGCCGCCGACATCTGGCAGAACGGCATTGCCCGCGACCTCGCGCAGCAAGTGGGTGAGACGCTGTTAGCTGCGGCGAAGGCCGCAGCGCCTGCCGCCCCGGCCGATGCCACGGCTCCCGCCGCCGGTAGCGACGCGGCACCGGCCGACGGCTCCGCCCCTGCTGACGGCTCCGCCCCTGCTGACGGTTCAGCCCCGGCGGACGACTCCCAGAACTGATCGTTCCGAAATGCTTCAAGCAGAAAAGCCCGGCCTAGCCGGGCTTTTCTTTTTCTGGTTCGCAGCCTACCTGTGGCGCAGCCATCATCGCCATTTCAGGAGACCGGAACCATGGCCAGCTATGACTACGATCTTTTCGTCATCGGCGGCGGTTCTGGTGGGGTGAGGGCCGCGCGCGTCGCGGCGGCGCTCGGCAAACGCGTCGGCATCGCGGAGGAGTTTCGTTTCGGCGGAACCTGCGTCATCCGCGGCTGCGTGCCGAAAAAGCTCTATGTCTATGCCTCACAGTTTCCGGAACATTTCGCAGATGCGGCCGGCTATGGCTGGACGGTGCCCAAGGCGGAATTCAACTGGCAGACGCTCGTCGCCAACAAGGAGCGCGAGATCAGCCGCCTGGAGGCAATCTACAAGAAGAACGTCCAGGGCGCCGGCGGCGAGACGTTCCAATCGCGCGCCGTGCTGGTGGAGCCGCATGTGGTGCGCCTCGTCGACCAAGATCGCACCGTCACCGCCGACCAGATTCTGATCGCCACCGGTGGTCGTCCTGCCTCACATCCGGCCTTGCCCGGGCATGAGCACTGCATCTTCTCCAACGAGGCCTTCGATCTGCCTGAACTGCCCAAGGCGATCATGATCGAGGGCGGCGGCTATATCGCGGTCGAGTTCGCCAATATCTTCCACGGGCTCGGCGTCGAAACGACGCTAGTCTATCGCGGCAAGGAGATCCTGTCCCGCTTCGACATGGACCTGCGAAGCATGCTGCACGAAACGATGGTGAAGAAGGGCATCAGGATCCTCTGCCGGTCGGTGTCCGAGCACATCAAGAAGCGTCCTGACGGGCGGCTCGACGCGCATGTGACGGGCGGCGTGGTCTTGACGGTCGATCAGGTCATGCTTGCGATCGGCCGGGTTCCCAATACGGAGAATCTTGGACTTGAGCAGGTCGGGGTCGAAATGAACACGGCCGGCGCCATCAATGTCGACAGGTATTCGCGCACCAATGTCGCCAACATCTGGGCAATCGGCGACGTCACGCATCGGGTGCAACTGACGCCCGTGGCGATCCATGAGGCCATGTGCTTCGTCGAGACAGCCTTCAGGAACAATCCGACCGCCCCTGATCACGAGACCATCGCCACGGCCGTCTTCTCGCAGCCCGAGATCGGAACCGTCGGCTTGTCGGAAGACGAGGCGGTTCAACGTTTCGCCGATGTCGAGATCTACCGCGCCGCCTTTCGCCCGATGCGCAACACCCTGGCCGGGCGCGACGAGAAGATGCTGACCAAGCTGGTGGTGGATGGCGCGTCGCGCAAGGTACTCGGTGCACACATTCTCGGCCCGGACGCCGGCGAGATGGCGCAGTTGCTCGGCATTCCTCTGAAGGCAGGCGTGAGCAAGGACGATTTCGACCGCACGATGGCGGTGCACCCTACTGCGGCGGAAGAACTCGTCACCATGTACAAGCCGACATACAGGGTACGCAACGGCCAACGCATCGACTAGGCGGCTCGCGGGCTTTCCATTCGCGCGGAAGCGCCTAGAGCGGTTCCGGTTAGGATGGAATCGTCGGAACCCCTCTATCTATTTGTTTTTGCTTCATTTATGCGGCGCTAATTGTTTCCATTGGCTGCAAAATGCCCTAGAGCAGCGTGCCACGCAGGATCACCAGCGCCACCGAGAAGTAGATCACAAGCCCCGTGACGTCGACCAGCGTCGCGACGAACGGCGCCGAGGCGCTGGCCGGATCGAAGCCTATCCGCTTGAGCGCGAACGGCAGCATCGAGCCGGCCAGCGATCCGAAAGTGACGATGCCAACCAGCGCGGCGCCGACAGTGGCGGCGATCAGGTGCCAATGTTCACCGTAATCGTAGAGCCCGAAATATTGCCACAGCGTGATGCGGATGACGCCGACCACGCCCAGGATGGATCCGAGCACGAGTCCCGTCGGCAGCTCTCGCAGCGCCACGCGCCACCAGTCGCCGAGGCTGATCTCGCGCAGCGCAAGGGCGCGGATAACCAGAGAGGTCGCCTGTGAGCCCGAATTGCCTCCCGAGCTCATGATCAGTGGAATGAAAAGCGTAAGCACGATGGCTCTTTCCAGTTCGCTCTCATAGCTCTGCATGGCGTTGGCGGTAAGCATTTCGCTGACGAACAGCGCGCAAAGCCAACCGGCGCGCTTCTGGATCATGGCGAGGAAACTGATCTTCATATAGGGTTCGTCGAGCGCCTCCATGCCGCCGAAGCGGTGCACGTCCTCCGTCGTTTCCTGGGTCATGATGTCGATGATGTCGTCGACGGTGACGATGCCGAGGATCTTGCCATGATCCACGACGGGAACGGCGAGAAGGTCATATTTGGAGATGAGTTGCGCCACTTTCTCGCTGTCGGTCAGGGGTGAGACCGTGACAGGCGTGCGATCGGGAGCGATGTCCATCACCAGATCGTCGCGCTCGCCGACGATCAAGCGCCGCAGGCCCGTGGCGCGCAGCAGCACGTTGGTCTTCGGGTCGACCACATAGATGGCGTAAACCGTCTCGCGTGTGCGCTCGACCTTGCGGATGTAGTCCAGCGTCTGGCCGACCGTCCAGCTCGAAGGCACGCTGACATACTCCGTTGTCATGATGGAGGCGGCGCTGCCTTCGGGATAGCCGAGAATGGAAAGAAGCGTCGCCCGCAGTGGCGTGGCAAGGTTGCCGAGCAGCTCGGAGCGCGCCGGTTCGTCGAGATCGCGCACAAGGTCGGCGGCCCGATCGACGGACATAGCGGCAAGCAGCTTGCTGGCCTTGTCGCGCGGCAGCGCCTCGATCAGTTCGGACGCGCCCTCGAGCTCCGGCTGGTCGAATATGTCGACAACCCGCTCGAAGGGGATCTCGCACAGAAGCTCCGACGCCGTCTCGCGAGGCTCCCTGTTCAGGGCCTCGACGATGTCGGCGACGTGGTCGTTCGCGAGAACGCGGGCAATGGCTACGGCATCGTCGCCCGCAACAGGGGAATTTTCATTCATGGCTCACTCCTCGCCGTCCGGCAGGATGTGAACCGGAGAGGTCACATCAAGGCGGACGGCTCTTGCGTTCGACTAAGACTGTCGCCAGGCATGGCGCGGTGACCTTTCGTTTGTGGACACGGCATGAAATGCCGCGAGCGGCCGCACCATAGGAATGCGCCGGGCCGAGTCAACCTCGATGCGCGCGCAAACATTCTGCGACCGGGTGAAATCGCGAGACTGTGATCGGGATCACGGAATTCCACCGCCCGCTAAAACGCGTCGGTGGACACCCGAGGCAGGAACGCTCGCGAAAACAGGGAGTTGCAAGAGCCGAGCGGTCAGCCGGCGCGTTCCGGCCGCGCTCCGCTATTTCTGCTTGATCCGGCGTGGAAAACGCAGCCAGCCTTCTTCCACCGGTCGCGGCTGCGAGAGAATGGTGGTGAGCTCGGCGGGCAGGGCGGGCAGCAACTGCGTCTTGGTGGCGACGCCGTCGGCAATCGTCAGCACGCTGTTGTAGAACTCGGCGCCGGTGCGCGAACGCGGCGGCGCGGTTTCATGCATGATGCTGATGACGGTGGCGTCGGGGCAATTGTCCTTGATGGCCTGGTGGAAGGCGATCTTTCCCTCGGGATCGAGTGCGCCTGTGGCCTCGTCGAGGAAAAGCAGCCCTGGCCGCTGCAGGATGATGCGGGCAACCACCAGCTTCTGCTTCTGGCCGCCGGACAGAACCTGATCCCAGGTTTTGCCTTCCCGGCTGTCTTCGGCGAGATGCTCGATGAAGTCGCCGAGATCAGCCTTGTGCAGGGCGGCCGCCACCTGCGTATCGCTGTGGTCGTCCTCCGACCCTGGCAGGCATACCAGTTGCTTCAACGAGACAAGTGGCAGCTTGACTTCCTGGGCGGCGTAGAAGCTGGTCACCCCCTCGGGGAATACGATCGTGCCGCGTCCATAGGGCCAAAGGCCGTTGATGGCTTTGACGAGCGAGGTCTTGCCGCTGCCTGACTCGCCCTTGAGGAAGGTCCACTCACCGCGCCGGAACCGCAGGTTCGCGGCGCTGAGGAAGGGGGTCGCGTCTTCGCCCTGATGCGCAAGTTCCAGCCTCTGGATGGTGAGGCCGAAGACCGGGTTCTGACGCTCGTAGCGGAAATCGGAACGACCGGTCTGGCTGTAGAATTCGCGCGGATGCTGGACGTCCTCGATAGCCTGCGCCAGCTGCGTGACACGCTGGCTGTTGGCGCGCAGCGTGGCGATGGCCGGCATGACGTGGATGAAATAGGAACAGCGCTGGATCAGCGCATTGACCTGCTCCGAACCGGTTATGTAGCCCTTCAGGTCGATGCCGTTATGAATGAACGGGACCAGCCCCGGGCCATAAGCGACTACGCGGGCACCGACGAAATTATAGACCAGCTCGAAGCCCATATAGATGCTGTTGAAGACATTGAAGCTCGACCATGTGCTGTCGATCTCGGAATAGAGCCGGCGGTGCATCGATCTTTGGACGCTTTCTCCGTTCGACGCCGCAACGTGGAAGCTTCGGCGCAGGAACGTTGTCAGCTCGCCGCGATAGCTGCCTTCGGCCTTCTGCATGCGGATGTTGAGGCGTTCCAGCATGCCGCCCAGCTTGACGGCGATCCAGGTGTTCAGTGGCACGTAAAGCGCCACAGCCAGCAGCGCCAGCACCACGGTGCCGTAGCTTCCGAGGAACTCAAGCCCTTTTACGGCGACCGAGTTTCTCAGCAGTTCTCCACCGAGGAAGTACAGGCCGGTTACAACGCCCCAGGCACCCATGGCCAGGCCGATCGCGCCACCGGTCATGTCCTTGATCGATTCCTGGACGCGCTGATCGATGTTGTCGGGCGGGGCCGCCACGGGCGATCCGTGCTGGGTGTGGAAGTGTGTATGGTTCGAATCGAGCAGCGCGTCGTTGAATCGACCATTCAACCAGCCGCGCCATTTCCGGTGCAGTGTCGTCGATACGAGATTGCGGATTCCCGTGATGCCAGCGTCCTTGAGGATGACCAGGAAGACCAGAAGGGCGGCATTCGTCAGAAGCGTCTGGACCGGGGTCACATTCGCCGCGTCGTGGAAAAAGCTGATTGAGTTGAACAGCTCGCCGGACGCCCGTGTGAACCATACGTCCGCCTTGCTGGACAGCGCGGTCATTGCCGCGATGATCAGCGTCAGTGCCCAAGCTTCCTTCCACCGGTCCGAGAACCAGTAGGCCCGCATCAGGCCCCAGAAGCTGCGCATCGAGGAAACCGGCGTCAGGAGCGGACGCTTGGTCGCGTCGCTGGATGTCCCTTCTTGTGCGGTTTCTCGCGGTGGTCTGCCGACCCGAATCACGATCCCGTCCAAACCTCTTCAGTTTTGTTACGGAGAGTAACACCAATTGATCATTTTCTATTAATTTTTAAACCGCGCAGGCCGATTGTACTGTCGGGCCGTTGCGATCAGGCAACAGAACCTGTGTAGCGCCACCTTCCATCCGCCTTGCATCGGCAATGAAAGACACTGCTATTTCAATCTGTTACGGGTGATGTTCGAAACTGTTGGCGGTTTCCCTTGGGGAAGTTTATCGCACGACTTTGTGAAGAGAGAAGCGCGCCTGCGGAACCCTGGGCGAGGGGGCAACTCGGCTCGAACGACTTGGCTCGCCGAGTTCAAGAAGCCTTCGGCAAGGTCCGACAGTTAAGTCGATTTTCCGGATTTTAGTTGGCCTGTTCCAACTCGCCGCGCGCCTTGGCGGCGGCCACCTGGCGGATGGCGTCGGCAAGCGCGTCCGCTTCCTGCGCGCCCATGACCGCGTATTTGCCCTCAAGCAGGAAGCACGGCACGCCGGTAATCCCCATGCGCGAGGCAGTGGCGATCTCGGTGCGCACGGCCTCGACATCGGCGTCGGTCGGCAACAGGGTCTCGACGACGGAGGCATCCATGCCGGCTTCGCGCGCTGCGCCGATCAGCACGGCATGATCGCCGATATTGGCGCCTTCCTCGAAATTCAGCTGGAACAGCCGCCGCGCGAGCCTGTTCTGGATGTCTTCGCCGGCCGCGCCCGCCCAGCGGATAACGCGGTGCGCATCGAGCGTATTGGGCGCCACCTTGATGGCGTCGAAGGCGAAGGAAATGCCCTCGGCGGCACCGAGGGGCTCGATGCGGGCATGGATTTCACGGATGCGCTGCTCACTGCCGAACTTGGCCAGCATGTACTGTCGCCGATCCATGCCTTGCGGTGGGATCGTGCCGTCCAACTGAAAGGGCCGCCAGCGGATATGCACGTCCACGTCGCCTACCGCTGCAACCGCCTTGTCCAGGCGTTTCTGGCCAATGAAGCACCAGGGACAGACGACGTCGGACACGACGTCGACGGTGATGGAGTTGTCTTGGCTCATTGCTGATCTCCTGTCGCGAACCGATAAAGCCAGCCCGCCCTGGGCGACACAGGGCGAATTGCCGGCCTGCTCAGTTCACCTTGCGCCACCAGGTCGGCAGTTGATACCCGAATATGGGCGTCTTTTTCGGATGTTCCAGATAATTCCAGTAAGCGACCCATTGCTGGGTATTGTACTGCATCGGGACCATGTAATTGCCGGAGATCAGCAGGCGGTCGAGGACGCGCACGGCTGCCACATAATTTTCCTTGGTACGGGCCTGCAGCATGGCTTCGATCGCGGCATCGACCGCGGGATCGGCCACTCCGGCGAGGTTGAAGGAGCCCTCTGTCCTGGCGGCCACGGATCCCCAGCGACCAAGCTGCTCGATCCCCGGTGAAAGCGAGTTGCTGAAGCCGCTCGAACCGATCAGCGCCTCGAAGTCATATCGTTGCTTGCGGGCCTGGATCTGGTCGGCCTCGAGGCCTCGTATCGTGACGGCGATGCCGATCTTTTCCAGTGTCCGCTGGTAGATGCTGGCCAGGCGCTCCTCGTCTTGAGACGCGGTCAGTATCTCGAAGCCGAAAGGTTTGCCTTCCGGGTCGAGCATCGATCCATTCTCGATTCTGTAGCCTGCACCCTTCAGCAGATCGAAGGCCGCCTTGAGCACCTTGCGGTCCTGGCCGGACCCATCCGTGACCGGAGGATGCCAGGTGCCATCCATGACATCTGGCGGAACGCGGCCAGGGTAGGGGGCGAGGAGAGCCTTCTCCCGGTCGTCGGCCGGATGGCCAAGGGCCGAGAGTTCGGAATTCTGCCAGTAGCTCATGGTGCGCGAGTACTTGCCGCCGAACAGGTTCTTGTTGGCCCATTCGAAGTCGTAGAGCATGCCGAGCGCGCGCCGCACCACGGGGTCGGCGAATTTCGGCAAGCGGGTGTTGAACAGGAAGCCCGTCACCACCGGCGGAATGCCAGTGTCGAAGGTCTCGGCGATCACCTCGCCCTTGTGGAAGGCCGGGAAGTCCAGGTCGCGCTCGCGCCTGACCGGATCGGTGTCATCATTGACGGCGCACAGGCCCTTCTTGAACGCTTCCAGCTTGGCGTTGGCGTTGAGGAAGTATTCGATGGTGATCTGGTCGTAATTGTCGAAGCCGCGCTTGACCGGAAGATCCCTGGCCCAATAGTCGGGGTTGCGTTTGAAGACGATGCGCTGGCCGGGCGATATCTGCGCGACCGTATAGGGCCCACTGCCGATCAAGGGCTTCAGCGTGGTCCGATCGAAGGTTTCCTTGTCGAAGGCATGCTTCGGAATGATCGGTGTCAGCGCGATGATCAGCGGGAATTCGCGATTGGCCTTGTCGTTGAAGGTGAACTTAACGCTGTGGTCGCCGGTCTTCTCCAGCTTGGCGATCATGCTCATGCGATCGCTGTAGGGCGGCCGTCCCTTCTCGGTGAAGACATCATAGGTGAACAGCACGTCCTCGGGCGTCACCGGCTGTCCATCGGACCATCTGGCATTGGGGTTGAGGTGGAATTCGATGCTCTTGCGTTCCGGGTCCATGTCGGCCGTTTCGGCGATCAGTCCGTACAGGCCGAAGGGCTCGTCATAGTTTCGCTGCATCAGCGGCTCGAAGACGAGGTTGCCGTAGTTCAGATCCATCATGCCGCGCGCGGTCGTGCGCAGGCTCTTCAGGATGAACGGGTTGAGATTGTCGAAACTGCCGACGACGCAATAGGTGATGCTTCCGCCCTTCGGCGCGTCGGGGTTCACGTAGTCGAAATGCTTATAGTCTGCCGGCAGTGCCGGCTCGCCTTGCATGGCGATCGCGTATCTCGGCTCCGACATCGCGGGCCGCGGCGCAAAGGTCAAAAGCGATGTCCCGGCGATCAGCCAAACAAAAACGCGGCCCATGACCGTCTCCATACCGGCTCGGCTCAATGATTCGACGCGCACACTAGCACGGGCCGGTCGGAGCCCGGTGAGCCAGGGTTTCAAGATTCGCGGGGAGCGGACTGGATTCGTCGTCGCCGTCAGTGTAACACGCCTTCCGAAGTCATTCTGTTGCCTCATTTGGGCAACAGGTAGCTGGACCACGCGGCGCGAATAAGCCGGTTCCCGGGATTTTTTGAGAGGAAATGCACGATATGACGAGCCTGAGCAGCAACGCGTACCGCCTTTCGGTCATTGCCGCGGGCGTGGCCGGCTTTCTGGGCGTCGGGGTTGCCGCTGCTTCCGCGCAGCAGCAGATCCCCCAGGGCTGGTTCAAGGCCTGTACCAAGCAGGAAGACGTCGACATCTGCAACGTCCAGAACATCACCACCGCCGGCAACGGCCAGCTCATCACCGGCGTCAGCCTGATCGAACTGAAGGGTAAGGTGAACCGCAAGGTGTTCCAGGTTACGGTTCCGAGCGGCCGTCTGATCGGCGCCGGCATCGGCCTCCAGATCGACACCGGCAAGACGCAGAAGCTTGAATATGTGGTCTGCTTCCCCGATCGCTGCGTGGCCGAAGTTCCGCTGACCGACCAGCTCGTGGGAGCCTTCAAGAAGGGGCAGGCGCTGACGCTGACCTCGATCAACTTCCAGAATCAGCCGAACCCGATCAAGGTTGCCCTGCAGGGCTTCAGCGGTGCCTATGACGGCCCGCCCCTCCAGCAGTCGGACCTTGAGGACCGGCAGAAGAAGGTCCAGGACTTCGTCGCCAAGAACAACCAGGATTTCGCCAAGAAGCTCAAGGAAGAGCAGGACAAGGCGAAGACCGCCAACTGATCGGCCGGCGATCGCGTCGGCCATCCGGTGGATTGACGGCTTAGGTACTTCAGAGCGTTTCACGGAACCCGTGAGACGCTCTATTTCTTTGGCAACACGCCGTGCTTTTTACCGGGAAAAGTGCGCGCAGTTTTCCTGAAATTATGCTCTGCAGATACGTGTGACCGGCAGGCCCAGTATGCGACTGTCGTTCGGTGCCTGCTGATGTTCACAGACCCACCCAAGGGTGGCGCGATTTTCGCTGTCTCGCGCCACCTTCAGGACGAAAGTCCCGTCGGCGGCAGTTGCCGCTTCGATGGGCACCATTTGCCCGTTCAGATAAAAAAGTGTCTCAACGGGCTTCATCAATATGTGCGCCAGCGTCCGGACCTGCACCAGATGTTCACCCGCGGGCAATTTCAGTTCGACCGACGCGACATTGCTCGACCAGCGAAAGGCTACGCCGTCATAGACTTCCGCAGCATAGATCCCGGCAGCGCGGCCGGCGTCTAATTCATCTGGCGTCCACAGCGAGCCGTCGGCAGCAACCTTTTCTACGTCAGATGAGGCATCGAGCCGCCTCTTGTGCACCAATGCGGCGATTGCTTCCCGAAACGCTCTGTCGAGTTGTGCGTCCGAAGCGAATGCCCGCGCCAGTATCAGCGCGACGTGCCGCCACAAAAGCGTTGCGCGCGCGCGGACGGTGTCCAGACGATCTCCCAGCAGGGCCGCGACCCAATGGCGGCGAAGCACCTGCATCATGTCTCCGCCATTCAAGCGCGGGCGCAATTTCCATCTCTTCTGGTGCCAGGCGATTTGCAGAATATGCCGCGCCAGATCTTTCCGGCGCTCGCCGCGACTGCTCCATTCGAGGGGAACTTCGATCATCGGCTCCTGGCGCGGTCCGCCGCACGCCAACCAGAGTGCCTCGCCATCGACAAAATCCTCGGTGAAGTCGCGTAGTTCCGGCCATTGCCCGATGTAATGATGCACGAGCTCGATTTCCGGCACGTAGCCGATGGACAATCCCAATTTGTGGTAGCGGGCAGCCAACAGCCATTCCGAAAAATGCCCGAAGCCAAGGTCAAACCCTGCAGCCTCCTCGTAGGCCTCGCGACGCGTTGCGAAACACTGGTCGAGGATTTTGCGCCATGAACTCTCTGTCATGCCGTGCTGGATATCAGCCTCGTACATCCTCGCTTCCGAACGGGCCAGCCTGTTGGGTGCGCTGGCATGGGTTCGGCACGAGAATCCCGCCCACTCGGGGTGCCTTTTGAAAACATCGAGGCATTGCTTAAGAACGGTGGGCGTCGGCCAGACATGACTTTCGGTGAAGAACAGCAGATCCGCCCGAGCGTGCCGCGCTGCTTCCGCAACCTGGGCGATGTCGTGTTTGGCTGCCGTCTGGATGAGGCGGTCCTGCGGTGCAAGCACATGGCGAATCTCATCCATGTCGGCGGCATTGGCATCGTGGGAGGCAACCAATATCAGCTCGAATGCCGAGCCCGGCAAGGTCTGCTCCTGCCGCCATTTGCGGATCGCGATGATTGCCTGATCGCGATGGAACTCAAGCGGCATCAGAACGGAAATCAGCGCATTTGAATCGGACGGATTCTGCTGCGAACTTTTCCCAGAAGAGCTGTGCATGAGATGCTTTGGTTTTCTGAAGGCTCTGCGTGTTCACGGAACACCACAGCAGTCCGGACGCGTCCGCGTCTGCGCACCTTCACGGTCAAGTCCCGACTTTGCAACATAGCCGTCGTCCGTGGCGCGGAAAATTTGTGGCAGACCAATTGCGGCACTGGCCACGTTGAAACGGGCTACGTGTTGTGTGCCGTGTGGCAACGCAATTGTCGAGGAATGAAGTGGTGGATGCCGCCGGAGCTACCCTGGCTTCGTCGCTTCTTGTCCTAGTGCCTGGATTGGCGTTTGGGCTCGTAACGCCCATCCGGCTTCTTGTCGAACATCTCGCCGATCTGAGGATGATGGACGGGTTCGCCTGACTGGTCCTCCAGCAGGTTCTGTTCGGACACGTAGGCGATGTACTCGGTCTCCGCGTTCTCCGCGAGCAGGTGGTAGAAGGGCTGATCCTTGCGTGGGCGCACATCCGCGGGAATGGCTTCATACCATTCGTCGGTGTTGGCGAATTGCGGATCAACGTCGAAGATGATGCCGCGGAACGGAAACAGCCGGTGGCGAACCACCTGTCCGATCGAAAATTTGGCCGTCTTCATCGTACTCACCACTGGGCGCCGTCTTGGCAAAACGCCCTAACATCTTGAAACTTAACACCACGCCACCAAAAATCGACCCCGACTTTAGGGCACATGCCTGTTCGGACCTATTTGGCGCAGAGTCCAAGTCAATTCAATCCCGCGCTGTCGGACGCGCCAGTCCAGTCAACCTCCGCGCCGCGCAACTGTTTCGCAAGCAGAATGGAACCTGCATGGCAGATTGGCCGATGCGCTGGAAAGACCGCGCTAACGGTTGACCTGTTTCCCAAGGCCGCCCGCGATGGCGGCGAAGCCGCTGCCAGGGCGCAGTCCCTCGCGCATGAAGAACGCGCGAAGCGGTGAGAAACCGCCCAGCATGCCAAGGCCGGCGCTGCGCGCCATTTGCGCCGGCAGCGCCGAAGAGAGGAGCGACATGTTCAACATGTTGACCGCCCCGCTGCGCGCAAGGATATCGGGGCGGCGCCGCCAGTCATACGCGGCCAGGGCTCTCTCCGACCCAGGGTCGGTACGATTTTCGCTCGCTATTCCAATGAGATCGTCGATGTCCCTGATGCCAAGGTTCAGGCCCTGTGCGCCGATCGGCGGAAACACGTGCGCCGCCTCGCCGACCAGTGCGATCCGATTGCGGGCGAAGCGGCGAGGCGTCACTGCCGACAGGGGATAGATCTGCCGGCCAGGCTCGACCGTTACCCGGCCGAGCATGGATTGCATTCGCTGTTCGACCCGGGTGGAAAGCGTCTCGTCGTCGAGGGCCGCCAATTCCTTCGCCATTTCCGGCTCCACCACCCAGACCAGGCTCGACCGCCTCCCAGGCAAGGGAACCTGCGTAAACGGGCCAGTCTCGGTATGGAATTCGGTAGACGTAAAGGCGTGATCGACGCGGTGGCCAAAGTTGAGGACAAGCGCAGCCTGCGGGTACGTTCGACTGGATGTTGCGATGCCGGCGGCCTCCCGGGCGGGAGAAAGGCGTCCATCGGCTGCCACGCCGAGCGACGCGTCGATCGTGTCGCCATCGGCCAGGACCGCCTTCACGCCGTCCGCTTCGGGACGCCAGCCGTCGACCATGGTCTTGCGCCATTCGATGGCTTCGTGGCCGGCGACGGCTTCCGCCAGGACAGGGACGAGCAGCCCATTCGGCACGTTCAGTCCGAATTGCGGTTCGCCAATCTCGCTGGCCCGAAAAGTCACCACGGGGCTGCGAATCAAACGCGCCGTGACGTCAACGATGCGCATCACCTTGAGCGGGGCGGCGCCGTCCCTGAGATTGTCCAGAACGCCCAGGCGACCGAGCACGGCGAGCGCCGGGTTCATAAGGGCGGTCGTGCGACCGTCCACTCCGGTGGCGGGAGGACCGGCCAGCGTCACCGGGAAGCCGGCCTCGGCGAACCCAAGCGCGGCGATGAGCCCGGCTGGGCCGGTACCCGCCACCAAGATCCGCGCTTCTTCCTGATGATCCAAGATCGATTCCATATTACGAGATTACGAGGCGCGTCGCGCCAATTGCGGCCACACGCGTTCAGTCCGTGTCCCGGCACACGTCTTCTCGCCAAATCGTTCGCATTATTGGGCGACGTGCACGAGGCTTGTCCAGCCTTGCGGCCGATAAGTGACCATATAGGTCTGGTCCCGCGGCTTGATCAACGCGGCGATTCAGCCCATTCGGTTACCATGACCGGGCAGCAGGACGATTTTCGCCATCTCGACCGCGCTGGACGTGCCACGGCCAATGTCGCGCGCAGTCCGCGCGCCACGGTCGTTCTGGTTCTCGGCTGCGCTTTCCTGCTGGCCTGGACAGTTCTCGGGGCGATGGCGCTCCGAGGCGCCGCGATCAACGGCGCTGGGATCGGCGGACCTGGCGACCGCTTGCTTCAACATCTGCCACAATTGCCTCTGCCGGCTTTCCTCGAAAGGTTCTTCGTTCTTTGCCTGTCACCGGTCTCCGCGAACGGAGACCTCGGGCAGATGGCGGCGCTGGTGCTGATGTGGTTCCTGATGGCTATCGCAACGATGCTGCCGTCGGCGGCGCCGATGATCCGAACTTACTGCGAGATTGCCGACACCGCCCGCCTCAAGCGGGAGCCCGTGGTGCACCCGTTGGTACTGGTTGCCGGTTATCTCGCGACATGGCTCGCGGCATCGGTCCTGTTTGCTTCGCTGACCATGGTCGTGCATCGGCTTGCCCCGACATCGGGAATACTCGAACCGGTCACAGGGGTTGCCGGCGCTATCGCGTTGCTGGTGGCTGGCCTTTATCAGTTCAGCGCTCTCAAGCAGGCCTGCCTGGAGAAATGCCGAAACCCTTTCTCGATCCTATTCGCCAACTGGAGCGCCCGCCCGGCTCGTATCTTCCGGCTTGGCCTCGAGCAGGGGCTTTGGTGCCTGGGCTGTTGCTGGGCGCTGATGCTGGTGATGTTCGCCGTCGGCATCATGAATGTGTTCTGGATGGCGCTCATCGGCCTGTTCACCCTGATCGAAAAACAGTGGGGCGTCGGGCTTCCAACCCGGCTCGCCGGTGCGATACTGCTTGTATGGGCGGCCGTGCTGATATTAGTCTTGGCTTGAGTGGGGAATTGCAAATGGCAGATCAAGGCTGGGCAATGAAGGGGGAGCTCGTGCTCTCCTGCAATTGCACGGTTTTTTGCCCGTGCGTGCTGTCGCTCGGCAATCATCCACCAACCGAGGGCTACTGCCAGACATGGGCCGGCTTTCGTATCGACGCCGGGCATTTCGGCGACGTCGACCTGTCAGGCCTCAACCTCGGGCTGGTGATGGAGATCCCCGGCTATATGAGCCGCGGCAACTGGACGGCGGGGCTGTTCATCGACAAGCGCGCGTCCGTCTATGCGGTCAAGGCGCTGACCAAGATCTTCACGGGTAAGGCGGGGGGAACCACCTCGCTGCTGTCAATCCTGGTTGGGAAGTTCCTCGGCGTTGAGCAGGTGCCGATCAGCTACGAGACGCGCGATACGACGCGGGTCTTCCAGATACCGAAGATCATCGACGGCGCCGTAACACCGATCCAGGGCAAGGATCGCGACAAACCCACAACCATCAGCAATTCGGAATACTGGATCGCGCCGGAAGTCATCGTCGCGCGAGCGGAGAAGAGCAAAATGCGCGCCTTCGGCCGCAACTGGAATTTTGCCGGCCGATCGGCCGAGATCTGCAAACTGGACTGGCGCGGACCGTGAGCAAGAAAACAACGGCCAAGAGGATTGCCGAACGGATTCCGAGGCCGAAGAAGAAAGTCACCTGGCCTCAGGCGAGGGCGTTTTCGGTCCATCTGCTGACGGCTTCAGGCTCGTTCCTGGCGTTCCTGTCGCTTGTGGCGGCGAGCGAACAGCGTTGGACGGCCATGTTCTGGTGGCTGGGCCTGGCGCTTTTCGTGGACGGCATCGACGGACCGATCGCCAGGAAGCTCGAGGTCAAGGAGATCCTGCCGACCTGGTCGGGCGAACTGCTCGACAACATCATAGACTATGTCACCTACGTGCTGATCCCGGCCTTCGCGCTCTACCAACGCGGCTTCATGGGCGAGAAGCTGTCGTTCCTGGCGGCGGCGATCATCGTCGTTTCAAGCGCCATCTATTACGCCGACACCGGCATGAAGACGAAGGAGAACTTCTTCAAGGGCTTTCCGGTGGTCTGGAATATGGTGGTGTTCACGCTGTTCGTCATCGAGCCGGGACAATGGGTTTCGTTCGGCGTGGTTGTGGCGGCGGGCATCCTCACCTTCCTGCCGATCAACTTCATCCATCCGGTCCGTGTGGTGCGGCTGCGGCCCATCAACCTCACGGTGACGCTGCTGTGGTGCGCGTTCGGAGCACTGGCGCTGGCGCAGGCGGCGCTGGCCGCCTTCTACGACCAGATCGGCGTGCTCGGCGAACAGGTCAGCGACTTTACCAAGATCGGGATCACCATCACCGGGCTCTACCTCGCCTGCATCGGCGGCATCATGCAGTTCTTCCCGAAGCTCGGCGCCAAGAAGACCTGACCCCAAACGTTCATCCGGGAATACCGACCATGTCCAAAGCGATCCGCATCTACGCCAATGGCGGCCCTGAGGTTCTGCGTTACGAGGAGACCGAGACGGAACAGCCCGGCGCCGGCCAGGTGCTGGTCAGGCACACGGCGATCGGCCTGAACTTCATCGATGTCTACTATCGCTCCGGGCTATACCCGCCGCCCGGCGGTTTTCCGCTGACGCCAGGCAGCGAGGCTGCGGGCGTTGTCGTCGAAGTGGGGCAGGGCGTCGACTGGCTGAAGCCGGGCGACCGGATAGCCTATGCCGTATCGACGGGCGCCTATGCCGAGCAGCGCCTGGTCGACGCCAGCCAGGTGGTCAAGGTGCCCGACGGCATCAGCGACGAGCAGGCTGCGGCGATGATGCTCAAGGGCATGACCGCCGAGTACCTCCTGCGCCGGACCTTCAAGGTGAAGGCAGGCGATACGATCCTCTATCACGCCGCCGCCGGAGGCGTGGGACTGATCCTCGGCCAGTGGGCCAAGCATCTGGGCGCCACCGTGATCGGCACGGCCAGCTCAAAGGAAAAGATCGAGCTCGCCAAGGCGCATGGCTTCGATCATGTGATCGACTATCGCGAGCAGGACTTCGTCGCAGGGGTGGCCGCCATCACTGGCGGCGCCAAATGCGACGTGGTCTACGATTCCGTCGGCAAGGACACCTTTCCGGCGTCGCTCGATTGCCTGAAGCCGCTGGGCATGTTCGTCAGCTTCGGCCAGTCCTCCGGGCCGATCCCGCCATTCTCCATGTCCCTGCTGGCGCAGAAAGGCTCGCTGTTCGCGACCCGGCCGACGCTCTTTGTCTACAATGCCAAGCGCGAGGCACTGGAAGCATCCGCGGCCGCGCTGTTCGACGTCGTGCTGAGCGGCGCTGTCGAGATCAAGATCAATCAGCGTTATGCGCTGAAGGATGCGAGCAGGGCCCATGCCGATCTCGAGGGACGCCGCACCACTGGCACCACCATTCTCATACCGTGAAGAATGCCACGGGAGATTTGGGTGGCATTTGCGCGCGTCAGCTGGCAAGCGAGCGAAAAGGCCAATGCCCTCTTGAGTTTCCGCTGAAATTCTTGAAGCTCTTTCAAGATGCGTGCCGCTTTCCGATGCGAGCAGGCCGCGCATACCATGCCTGCGGGAACACAGAACATATCTGGCAAGCCAGATGGGAGGCACTGTGACTGAAGATCAGGACGGCACGAATCTGCTCGAGGT